>NZ_CP100472.1:2417500-6556691 GCF_030323185.1 Mesorhizobium sp. C399B | reverse complement strand
CCTTCTCGAAGAACTGGCGGAACTCCTTGTAAGTGGTCGAGCCGATGCAGCGGATGGCACCCGAAGACAGCGCCGGCTTCAACAGGTTCGACGCATCCATGGCGCCGCCTGAGGTGGCGCCGGCCCCGATCACGGTGTGGATCTCGTCGATGAACAGCACGGCGCCCGGATAATCCTCGAGCTCCTTGACGACCTGCTTCAGCCGCTCTTCGAAATCGCCACGGTAGCGGGTGCCGGCCAGAAGCGTGCCCATGTCGAGCGCGAAGATGGTGGCGTCCTGCAGCACTTCGGGCACGTCGCCTTCGACGATGCGCTTGGCCAGACCTTCGGCAATCGCCGTCTTGCCGACGCCGGGATCGCCGACATAGAGCGGGTTGTTCTTGGAGCGGCGGCACAGCACCTGGATGGTGCGGTTGATTTCGCTCTCGCGGCCGATCAGCGGATCGATCTTGCCGGCCTTGGCCTTGTTGTTGAGGTTGACGCAATAAGCCGTCAGCGCATCCTGCTGCTGCTTCTTCTTGCCGCCTTCCTCCTGCGGCTCGGCGCCGTTCTGGCCGCCCTGCTCGTCATCGGCGCCGCGCGGCGAGCGCGTCTCCGATGCGCCGGGGCGCTTGGCGATGCCGTGCGAGATGTAGTTGACCGCGTCGTAGCGGGTCATCTGCTGTTCCTGCAGGAAATAAGCGGCATGGCTCTCGCGCTCGGCAAAGATGGCGACGAGCACGTTGGCGCCGGACACTTCCTCGCGGCCGGATGACTGCACATGGATCACGGCGCGCTGGATGACGCGCTGGAAGCCGGCGGTCGGCTTGGAATCCTCATCGTAACCGGTGACCAGATTGTCGAGTTCGGTGTCGATATAGGTCAGAACGGTGTGCTTCAGCTCGTCGAGATCGACGTTGCAGGCGCGCATAACGGCGGCCGCCTCGGTGTCGTCGATGAGGGCGAGCAGCAGATGTTCTAGGGTTGCATATTCATGGTGCCGCTCATTGGCGAGCGTCAGCGCCTGGTGAAGCGCCTTTTCCAGGCCTTGGGAGAAAGCCGGCATGTTACCTCACTTCTTCTCCATCACGCATTGCAGCGGATGCTGATTCTGTCGGGCGAAATCCATGACCTGAGACACTTTGGTCTCGGCCACCTCGAATGTATAGACCCCGCACTCGCCCACCCCATGATTGTGAACATGAAGCATGATGCGTGTGGCGGCTTCGCGGTCCTTTTGAAAAAAACGCTCCAGGACGTGAACCACGAACTCCATGGGCGTATAGTCGTCGTTGAGGATGAGGACCCTGTAAAGGCTGGGCTTCTTGGTCTTGGTCTTCGTGCGCGTAATGACGGCTGTGCCGCGACCGGCCTCATTGCCGTCGCCGTCACTTTGCATCCGCACCACGCTTGTTGTGGCAGTCAAACCTGAAGTCACGTAATCCTGCCTCTTTCGAATCCCCATGGCGAGTTCGATATGTAGGTGTTCGATGGACGATTTTAAGCCCTTCTTGTTAGCTGACAATATGGCTAGGTGGGCAAACCGAGGCGATTTTCAAAATCGTGAACCGCCAAAGCCCCGGAATTGAAACCGGCATGAAAAAACCCGGCCGCGCATCCGCGACCGGGTCTGTTTTGCAAGCCCGAAAGGCCGTGCCTGGTATTCTCGAGCGAAATTACTTCGCCTTGGCGACAATCGATTCGAAGGGCTTGTAAGCCTCCTTGGCGAGATCGGCATAGAGATCGCCGAACTTGGTCGCCTCGGCAACGAAGCTCTCATAGCTCTGCTTGGCGAAGTCGGACTGGATCTCGACCGCCTTTTCCAGCGACTTGGCGGAGAACAGCTTTTCGACCGCGGCGCTGCCGGCTTCGAAGCTCTTCTTGGTGTATTCGCCAGCTTCGGTGGCGATCGCCTGCGCGCCCTTGGAGAGCGAGGTGAAGCTCTTCAATCCGGTATCGGCAAACTCCTTGCCGTATTTCGAGAAGTCCTCGTAGGTCTGGGTCATTTGACGTTTCCCTTGGCGTTTTGAAGCGCCCTTGCCTGAGCGCGGTTGTGCAATGCACGAGAATATATTGTGCGCTGCACAAAAGTCAAGATTTCAGCGGCATCAGGCCGCGCTGCGCCGGCAACAGCTAAAATTCGAATAAAGAAAGGCTCAAGCCCGAGGAAAATGGTGAACGCGCCGGTTACCATAAACGGATTGGTAACGCTGGCCGCGATAGTTTGACGACAAGTGAGGTCGGATCCCTTTGCCGCCTCCATGGCAATGAGTTTCAAAGGAACTATCAGTGCGTCAGGCGTTGTCGGTCTTCGGTTCAAAATCCGCATCTTCCCTCAAAATGATCATGATCCTCGCTTTGGCGATGTCATTTGTCGTTGCGGATGCCGCGTCCTCGATGGCCGCCAGGTCTTCGGCGATCGTCGTCGACGCCAAGACCGGCAAGGTGCTTTATTCGTCCGATGCCAACGGCCGGCGCTACCCGGCGTCGCTGACCAAGATGATGACGCTCTATCTGACCTTCGAGGCCATGGCGAAGGGCCGGATCAGCAGGAACACGCCCGTGCCGTTCTCGGCCAAAGCGGCGGCCGAACCGCCGACCAAGCTCGGCGTCAAGGCGGGCGGAGCGGTTTCGGTCGAGACCGCCATCCTGTCGATGGTGACCAAGTCGGCCAATGATTCGGCGACCGCGCTCGGCGAACTGCTCGGCGGCAGCGAAAGCAATTTCGCCCGCATGATGACCGCCAAGGCGCGCGCGCTCGGCATGGACGGCACCGTGTTTCGCAATGCCAACGGCCTGCCCGATCCCGGCCAGTTCACAACCGCCCACGACATGGCGATGCTTGGCATAGCGCTCAGGGAACATTATCCGCAGTATTACGGCTATTTCTCGCAGCGCTCCTTCCTTTACGGCCGCCAGCGCATCAATGGCCACAACCGTCTGCTCGGCCGCATCAAGGGCGTCGACGGCATCAAGACCGGCTATACCCGCGCCTCCGGCTTCAACCTCGTCTCGTCGGTTTCGGATGGCAACCGCCGCCTCGTCGCCGTCGTCATGGGCGGCACTTCGGGGCGCAGCCGCGACAATCAGATGGCCGGCCTGATCAACGCCTACATGCCGCGCGCATCGACCCGCGGCGGCGGCGCCCTGGTCGCCAAGGCCGGCGGCGACAATCCGGTCAAGGCGCTGGCCAAGGTCTTCCTGCCCAAGCATGACGCGCCGACGCCCGATGGCAAGCCGATCGTTGAAGACGATGCCGTAGCGTCCAATGACGATCCGACATCCGCTGACGAGCAGTCTGCTGAAGGCCAGTCTGCCGACGAACAGACGGTGGCCGCGGTCGAAGAGCCCGCCCCCGTCGTCAAGACCAGGAAGGTCAAGACCGTCATCGTGACGGCGCCGAAGGTCGAAACTGCGCAGATTGTGGCTGCCTATGCCGAACCCACGCCTGCATCCCCTCAGGGGGTCGACCCGGTCAACACGGCCTCGGTGCCGGCTGGCTGGGCGGTGCAGGTAGCGTCGTCGCCCAAGCAGTCCGAAGCCCTGGCTTTCCTAGACAAGACCGCCAAGCAGGCGCCCAAGGTTCTTGGGGCTGCTTCCGGCTTCACCGTCGCCTTCCAGAAGGATGGCGAGACCTATTACCGCGCCCGGTTCGGCGGCTTCCGCTCGAAGGACGCGGCCTGGAATGCCTGCAATGCCCTGAAGAAAAAGAAAATCGCCTGCTACGCCGTCCAACAGTAGGGCGGCGTCGGAACCATCTCCCGGAAATTTACTGCGTCGAAGGAGACTAGTTGTGATTGGAGAGCAAGACGTCCTTGGCTTCGTTGATCCGCGCCGCCAGGAAAGACGTGCCGCCGATGTCGGGGTGCAGGCGCTGCATCAGGCGGCGGTGCGCCTTGCGGACATCCGCCGCGGCGGCCCCCGCTTCAAGACCAAGGATCTTGTAGGCCTCCTCCTTAGTCATGGCGCCCGCACCTGGCGCAACACCCAGCCCTTCGCCACCGTTCGCCTCAGCGTCTTTGCGCCAGACGGGAAAACGGCCGTCAAGATACGTCTCTAGGAGTTGGCGGCTCTCCGGGTCGCCGGGGAGTTCGCGGTAAAGCTGCTGCAGCTCGGCCAGGCCCATCGCACCCAGCATCTTGCCTTCATGGCGGCCGGCCAGAACCAGGCCTTCAAGCCCGCCCGTATCGTGATCAAGCTCCATTTCCAATGCGGCGGTCCGCACCGTCGAGCGCTTGCCGGGCGCCGGCCCGAGCGACGGCCGCTTCATTCGCATCGAACCGTACCAGGCAAGGGCCGCGGCCAGAATGAGGCCGGCAATGCCTTCGCGCCCGACCACCAGCACGGCGAGCCCGACCAGCGCCAGAAGCACCGGCCCGAGCGTGCGCATGCCGCTTGCCAGTTTTTGCGCATCGGCGCGGACAAAGATCGTCGCCGCGCCGAGCAGCACCAGAAACAGTGCAACAAGTGCAATGATAGCGCCCATCAATTCCCGCCGCCCCTGAGATGCTCGATCAGCAGCCGGTCTCCCGGCCTGTCCCTTGCCTCGAGCGCCTTCAATCCGCCGGTCGCATAGACGGCAACCGCCGAAAGCAGCCCGGCCAAGGTCGCGGCAGCCCGCCGATCAAATCGGAACCAAGCCCCTTTGGACAGCCGCGCAATCTCCTTGAACGCCTTTTCTGCGCCGGGATCATGGCCTTCCTGGAAGACGAAGACGGGAACGCCGTGCAGACCGAGGCTGCCGGCCTTCTGCGCCAGGTCGTCGATATCCTCTTCCATGGCGTCGCCGATATAGACCAGAGCATTGACCTTGGCCGCCGCCGTTTCCTTCAGCGCATGCGCCAGCACCTTGCCGATCTGGGTGTGGCCGGCACGGCAGTCGATCCGCGTCATCAGCTGCTTCAGGGCATTGGTGTCGGCGACAAAAGCCGACGAGCGGCACTCGCCCAACGCGCGAAAATAGGCCAATTGGACACTGAGGGTGCCGGCCTTGCCAACGGCGTCGAACATCTCGCCCTGCAGCTTGGCGGCGACATCCCAGGTCGGCTGGCGGCTCATCGTTGCGTCGAGGGCAAGGATCAGCCGGCCCGTGCCGGTCGCGACAAGCGTCCGGGCCTGACGGATAAAGGCGTCGATCTCGCCGGCATTGGATTGAGGCTTGACCGGCGCAGGACTGGCCCTTGCGGGCACGCGCTGCTTCTTGTCGCTCATAAGAAGCAAGATGTGGCGTTGTCGGCCCCCTTGCAAGTCCAGCCTTGGACAAGATGAAGGGCCAGCGCTCGACGCTCTGGGAGAAGCGGCCGCGCCCTTGGCTCTACAGCAAGCCCAGATCGGCGAGCTCGCGCTTCAGTTTCGGCGGCATCTCGACCATTCCGGCCTTGCCCTTGCCGATATCTGCGGGCGCATCCGAAGGTTTGAGATAACGCCAGCCCTGGAAGGCGCGGCGCGGCTGCCAGTCGGTGCGCACGACGTCGAGGTCGAGCATCAGGCGGCAACGGCCGATGCCTTCGTCGTCCGTGAAGGGCCTGATATCAGTGATCAGCTGGCGGCATTGCACGCTGCCCTTGATCACCCAATAAAGCGAACCGCCATCGGTGACCTCGGCGCCGCGCGTCGGCACCATGCGGGTGGTGTGCCAGTGCTCGGCGGGTTCGCCGGCGCGGCGGCGCTCATCGAGGCGGAAGGCGATCCATTCTTCGAGGTCCTCGACGCTGTCGCAACCGACGCACAGTTTTAGGAGATTGAGTGCCATCGCTTAAGGTTTAGTCTGGCGCGCGATTGCGTCAACGGCCCTGCCCGACTTCTCCACAGTGCCAGTGGCGTTGCGCGGTCAGCATTCCACGACATTGACGGCGAGCCCACCAAGGCTGGTTTCCTTGTACTTCTCGTTCATGTCGAGGCCCGTCTGGCGCATTGTTTCGATCGCGGCGTCGAGCGGCACGAAATGGACGCCGTCGCCTTTGATCGCCAGAGAGGCGGCGGTGACCGCCTTGACGGCGCCGAGCGCGTTGCGCTCGATGCAAGGCACTTGAACCAGACCGCCGACCGGATCGCAAGTCATGCCGAGATGATGTTCGAGCGCGATTTCGGCGGCGTTCTCGACCTGCTCGGGCGTGCCGCCCATCACGGCGCAGAGACCCGCGGCAGCCATCGCCGAGGCCGAACCGACCTCGCCCTGGCAGCCGACCTCGGCGCCGGAGATCGAGGCATTGGTCTTGATGATGCCGCCGACGGCGGCCGCCGTGAGCAGGAAGTCGCGGATGCTCGGCTGGTCGGCCTCGGGGTGGAAATGCAGCCAGTAACGCAGCACCGCCGGCAATGTGCCGGCCGCGCCATTGGTCGGCGCGGTGACGACGCGTCCACCGGCGGCGTTCTCTTCGTTCACCGCCATGGCGTAGATCGACAGCCAGTCATTGGCCAGCAAAGGGTTGGGCTTGTTCTGCTGCCATTGCTCCTGCAGCTTGTCGTGCAGCATGCGGGCACGACGGCGCACTTTCAGCCCGCCCGGCATGATGCCATCCTGCGACAGGCCGCGGTCGATGCAGCCCTTCATGGCGCCCCAGATCGCATCAAGGCCACTGTCGAGCTCCTCGCGCGACATATGCGTCTCTTCATTGATGCGCTTCATGTCGGCGATAGACAGGCCGCTTTTGCCTGCCATCTTCAGCATCTCGACGGCATTCTTGAAGGGATAGGGCACCTTCTTGCCTTCTGTGGTCACCGAGCCCTTCACCTTCATCCGCTGCAGCTCTTCCTCGGACACCACGAAGCCGCCGCCGATGGAATAGTAGATGCGCTTGAGCAGCAGCCGGTCGCCGGCATCGTAAGCGTAGAAGGCCATGCCGTTGGCGTGGCCGGTGAGCGGCGTCTTGCGGTCGAGCACCAGATCCGTCGCCGGGTCGAAGCGATAGGAGGGATGGCCGCGGGGCGATATCTGCTTCTCGGCTGCGACGCGCGTGGCGATGCCCTCGGCCTGATCGGGATCGACCGTCTGCGGTGTCAGGCCGGCAAGGCCGAGGACAACGGCGCGATCCGAGCCATGGCCGATACCGGTATAGGCGAGCGAGCCGTGCAGGCTGGCGCCAATGCGATCGACCTTGACGCCGGCCGGGCGCGGCCAGTCATCGCCGGCGATCTCGTCGAGAAACCGCTGCGCCGCCGTCATCGGTCCCATCGTGTGCGAACTCGACGGTCCGATGCCGATCTTGAACAAGTCGAAAACCGAAAGAAACACGCTGCGCCGTCTCCGGGAATGGGATCAAGACCTACATATAGGACTTTCCATGATGTTTGTGCTGTTTTGCGGATTGCGGCGCTGCACCTGCCGACCTTGTTTGCTCCGGCAGCGACATCCCCGGCTGAAAGCGCGTCGCGCTGAAACGGGTTCATGCGACGCGCTTTAAGTTCTTGTTTTAATGCATGTGGTTGTCCCAGAACCGCAGCTCACTTCTGGGCGACATGCTTTGGAGCATCGAACTGACCGCTTTGCCTGTGGTAAAAGGGGGCATGGGCGATTCCTTCCATCTGTCGACGGCTGATCTGGCGGCGCTGGCTTTTTTCCTGCTTGCATGGTTGCTGCATACGCTGGCGTCCGACGGCAGACTGGTCAGCCGGGTGTCGTTGACGATGGCCATGAACGTGCAGCGCGAGGCCTGGATGCGCACCATGGCCGAGCGCGAAATCCGCATCGTCGACACCGCCATCATGAGCGGCCTGCAGCAAGGCACCGCCTTTTTCGCCTCCAGTTCGCTGATTGCGCTCGGTGGCTGTTTCGCGCTGCTTGGCGCCTCGGATCAGGTCCTTGCCGTGCTGAACGACCTGCCGTTGAACGCGACCTCATCGCGCTCCGCCTTTCAGATCAAGGTCTTTGGCCTGGTCCTGATCCTGGCCTTCGCCTTCTTCAAGTTCGGCTGGGCCTACCGTCTCTTCAACTACTGCACGATCCTGATCGGCGCGGTGCCGATCCCCTATGGCGAGGCGTCACGCAACCCGGTCAGCGAAACGGCGGTGTGGCGCGCGGCGCGCATGAACATGCTGGCCGGCAAGCATTTCAATTCAGGCCTGCGCGCGGTGTTCTTCTCGATCGGCTATCTCGGCTGGTTCGTCGACCCGATCGTGTTCGTGCTGTCGACGCTGCTGCTACTGGCAGTGCTGGTGCGGCGTCAGTTCTTTTCCGCCGCAAGGCAAGCCGTGATCGGTCAGCCGCCCGGGCCGGGGAAAAGCTGGTCGATCCGGCCCGACAGCCAATAGGCGGCGAGCCCGATCCACTCGCGGATCGCCATGGTCGTGGTCTGCAGCGAATCGGGTGCGTTGTCGCGAAACAGGCCAAAGCCTTCCTTGCCCGAGGTGCGATAGTCGACCGGCCACGGGACCGTGTGAAAGCCGGCCTTGTCGAACAGCGCCTTGGCGCGCGGCATGTGGAAGGCGGAGGTCACCAGCAGCCAGGTTTCGCCCGATTTCGGCGTTACCAGTTCCTTGGTGAAGACGGCATTCTCATAGGTGTTGCGGGATTTGCTCTCGAGCATCAGGCGATCGGCGTCGACGCCAAGCGCACCGAGCAGCCGCGGCGCGGTGGCCGCATCCCCCTCGCCATCGATGAACAGTTCACCGGTGCCGCCCGAGATAACCACTTTCGCCTCGGGAAAGCGCCGGGCAAGGATCGCCGCCTCGACCATGCGGTCGCCGCCGGAATTCAGCTCATAGCCGCCGCGCGCCAAGTTGATGGCGCCCTCGAAGCCGCCGCCGAGCACGACAATGCCGTCGACCTTCCGCGGCAGCGGCGGCTTTGGGAAGCGCTCTTCGAGCGGATTGAGCATCATGGCGCCAAGCGACGTCCAGGCCGACAGCGCCAGAATCAGGAAGGCGAACACACTGCCCGTCGCCGCCAATCGCCGGCGGCCGATCAGCGCCGCGAGCAAGCCGGCAAGCAGCAGGAAGATCGCCAGGTTGAGTGGTTGGACGAAGAACCAGAAGATCTTGGAGAGATAGAAGAACATTGCCTGCCTATCTCCAGCTCAAATTGTGACGGCCGGTGAAGTGCTCGACCGCACTCGCTACCGCTTCCGCTTCGAGGCGGCTTAACTCCCTGCCGAAAACAAGGACGCCGTTCGCGTTGGTCAAGCTGATGACTTCCGACAGTTCCACTTCGTCCGTGGGATAGGTGTGGTCGAGGATTTCGACCCTAAGATGCCCTTTCAAAGGCAGTGACCACCGATTTCGCAAAGAACCCCTCACCGAGCGCACGGCTGCGGTGTCGGTCAGCCGCAGGGTTTCCCTGCCGAACACCCGCCAGATGAAATCCTTGCCCAGGAAATAGGTGAAGAGGGCAATGACCGCCACGAAGGACAGCAGGCTGAGCGTGCCGCTGGTGAGCGTTGCGGACGACATATCCGTCAATCCCATGTAGCCGGTGTAGGCGACGATCGCGGCCCCGATCAGGACAAAGACTGTCCTGAAATCCGAGGTGCGTGGCGGGTTCGTGATCAGCAGTTCGTTTCCCGTCTCGACGATGGAAATGCGAGACGGAGGCGGCATGCTACCACCACTTCTCCGGCTGGAAGGTTCCCGCCGCCTGCTCGATGACGGCGGCTGTCTGGAACAGGGTTTCCTCGTCGAAGGGACGGCCAATCAGCTGCAGGCCGAGCGGCAGGCCCTTGGCATCGAGGCCGGCAGGCACGGCAATGCCCGGCAGTCCGGCCATGTTCACGGTCACCGTGAAAATGTCGTTGAGGTACATTTTCACCGGATCGGCGGCCATGTCCTCGTCAGCGATGCCGAAGGCGGCCGACGGCGTCGCCGGCGTCAGGATGACGTCGACGCCGTCGGCAAAAACCGTCTCGAAGTCGCGCTTGATCAAATTACGCACCTTTTGCGCCTGCAGATAGTAGGCATCGTAATAGCCTGCCGACAGCACATAGGTGCCGATCATGATGCGACGCTTGACCTCCCGACCGAACCCGGCGGCTCGGGTCTTTTCGTACATGTCGACAATGTCCTGGCCCGGCACGCGCAGGCCGTAGCGGACGCCGTCATAGCGCGCCAGATTGGATGACGCTTCGGCGGGCGCAACGATATAATAAGCCGGCAAAGCGTATTTGGTGTGCGGCAGCGAGATGTCGACGATCTCGGCGCCGGCATCCCTGAGCCAGGCAATGCCCTTCTGCCACAGCGCCTCGATCTCTTCCGGCATGCCGTCGACGCGGTATTCCCGGGGAATGCCGACCTTCATGCCCCTGATCGGTTTGCCGATCGCCGCCTCGTAATCCGGCACCGGCCGGTCGACGGAAGTGGTGTCCTTGGGGTCGACCGAGGCCATGGACTTCAGCATGATCGCGGCATCGAGCACGTCCCGGGCGATCGGGCCGGCCTGGTCGAGCGACGAAGCGAAAGCGACGATGCCCCAGCGCGAGCAGCGGCCATAGGTCGGCTTGATGCCGACGGTGCCGGTGAAGGCGGCTGGCTGGCGGATCGAGCCACCCGTGTCGGTGGCGGTGGCGCCGGCGCACAGGAAAGCCGAGACGGCCGAAGCCGAGCCGCCCGAGGAGCCGCCGGGCACCAGTTGGGCATTGTCCAGCGTGCGCGCGGTCTTGGTGCCGCCGGCCGAAACGAAACCGCCATCACCCTGATGCGTGGTCGGCATCACCACCGTGTCGAGGCGCGAGCGCCGCCACGGATTGACGACCGGGCCGTAATAGGAGGTCTCGTTGGACGAGCCCATGGCGAACTCGTCCATGTTGAGCTTGCCCAGCATGACGGCGCCGTCTGCCCACAGATTGGCGGTGACGGTCGATTCGTAGCGCGGCTTGAAGCCGTCCAGCACATGGCTGCAGGCCTGGGTGTGGATACCTTCGGTGCCGAACAGGTCCTTGATGCCGAGCGGGATGCCTTCCAGCGCACCGCCCTCGCCCTTGGCCAGTCTGGCATCCGACGCCTTGGCCATGTCGCGCGCCTTGTCGCCCGTGACGACGATATATGCGTTGAGGACCGGATTGGCGCGCTCGATGGCACCGAGATAGGCCTCGGTGATTTCGACGGCCGAAATCTCCTTGGCGCGCAGCTTGGCGCGCGCCTGCGAAATTGTCAGATGGGTCAGTTCGCTCATCAAAGGCTCTTTTCGTAAAACACCGACCACTCGGAATCGGGATAATCCAGCACCGGCCCGCAGCGCGAGAAGCCGGCGCGTTCGTAGACGGTCCAGGCGGCGGGATGGCGGTCGCCGGTTTCAAGCACCAGGCGCTTCAGCCCTTCGCTGCGCGCCAGCGTTTCGACATGTTCGACGATCTTGGCGCCGATCTTCCTGCCTCGATGCGAAGGCCGCGTGTACATACGCTTGACCTCACCGACGCGGGCATCATGGCGCTTCAGCGCGCCGCAGCCGATGGCTTGCCCGTCGTCGCGGGCGATAAAGACGGTGGTGTCGTCGCCAGCCATCTGCTCGACCGTCAGATGGTAGCAATGCTCCGGCGGCGTCAGTTCGAACAGAGCCGCGTTGAGCTCCTCGACCAAAGCGCGGACATCGTCCTGCAGCGGCGTTTCGACGGCGATCTCGATTGCCATCGGCCAGCTACTCCACGACCTTCGGCACGAGGAAGAAATTCTCGTCAGTGGCCGGCGCGTTGGCGACGATATCGGCAGCCTTGTTGCCGTCGGTGACGATGTCTTGGCGCTTCTTCATCTCCATCGGGGTCACCGATGTCATCGGTTCGACGCCGGAGACATCGACCTCGTTCAGCTGCTCGACAAAGCCCAGAATGGCGTTCAGCTCGCCGGTCATGCGCTCGGCATCCTCCTCGCTCACCGCAATGCGGGCGAGACGCGCGACGCGCTTCACAGTTTGCAGATCAACGGACATGTCTTTAGCCTTTGGGAAAACCAGATGGCGCTATAGCGGCGTGGCGCGTGCCGCGCAACATCGATCGTGCTTGGGGATAGAGCCCGTTCATGCCAGGGCGGCATTTCAGCCTAGGGCAGCGATACACCCTCGCACAGATAATAGCTGCCGCCATTGCCGGCCTGCTCGCCTTCGTCGGCGGTCGGGCGCACCGAGACGATGTCGATTTGGGTCGCGTTCATCTGCGTGATCGACAGTATATCGGGAAAGAGAAAGCCCGGCTCCTGGCAGATGGCAGTGACGGCCCAGCTCGGCGAGCGCGTCGCCTTGGTGACCTGGACGAACTCGCAATTATACTCGACGCTTTGCAGGCCGTCCGCCGACAAGATGACATTGCCGGTGTCAATCAGCGTCTGCAGCGTGTCCTTTTTGGCTTGCGCGCAAAGCTCCTGGGTCTGGAGGTAAACGCCCTTGATGAAGTCCTCGGCGGCGGATGCGGGCGACGCAGCGACCAGCATCGAAACGCAAAGAGTCTCTCTCAAACCCATGGTTTAATTCCCCTTTGCGACAAGGGATCGTTTCAACGATCGCTCTATAGTGTGATCGTTTGGCCGATGGCTGGCAAGGCTACGTCGACACCTGATCCTTCGAGGCCGGCCACGAACTTCTCCGCCGTCGCGTCGATGATCGGGAAGGTGCCGAAGTGGCATGGCACGACGGTGTCGAAGTGGAAGAAGCGCCGGCAGGCCAGGGCCGCCACCGCGCCGCCCATGGTGAAGCGGTCGCCGACCGGCACGAGGCCGATCTTCGGCTCATGCAATTCCTCGATCAGCGCCATATCGGAGAAGATGTCGGTGTCGCCCATATGGTAGAGCGTCTTGTCCTCCGGGAAATGCAGGACCAGCCCGTTGGGATTGCCGAGGTAGACGTTCTGGCCGCCATCGAGCCCAAACGACGAGGAATGCAGTGCCTGCACGAATGTGGTGGTGAAGGCACCGCAATCGACGGTGCCGCCATGATTGCCGGGATTGATCTTCTTGCCGTCGACGCCCTTGCCGACCAGGTACATGCAGATCTCGTAATTGGCGACCAGCTGGGCGCCGCTCTTCTTCAGCACCTCCACCGCGCCGCTGACATGATCACTGTGGCCGTGGGTCAGAAGCACATGGGTGACGCCTTCCGCCGGCCCCTCCCAGCCGCTCGTCCATGATGGGTTGCCGACGAGATAGGGGTCGATCAGGATGTTCGCGCCTGATGTCTCGACGCGGAAGGCGGAATGTCCGTACCAGGTCAATTTCATCGATCGTGTTCCTCGATTTTGGTTGCGCCGGAAGATAGAACGCCGGCAGCAAAATTAAAGTGACATAGTGTGCTCGCGGTTCAAAAGAACGTGTCGCGCTCTTTGTGACGGCAAGTCTGGGTCACGGTTAGACTGGGTCACGGTAAAACTGGTTGGGGAAAGCCGTTGGGCATCATAGCAATCGAGGATCTGCCGGCACGGCTGGAGGGCGGCAGGACGCTGGCCGGGCTCGACCTCGGCGACAAGACGATCGGTGTCGCCGTTTCCGACCGCGGCCTGTCCTTCGCCCATCCGCGCGCGGTCATCCTGCGCAAAAAGTTTTCGCTGGATGCGGCAGCGCTGCTCGCCCAGCTGCAGAAGGACAATGTCGGCGCGTTTGTACTCGGTCTCCCCATCAACATGGACGGTTCGGAAGGTCCCCGCGCCCAGAAGTCGCGCGCCTTCGTGCGCAACATGGCAGGTATAACCGACCTGCCCTTTGTGCTGTGGGACGAGCGGCTGTCGACGGTGGCGGCGGAGCGGACGCTGATCGAGATGGATTTCTCGCGCCGAAAGCGCGCCGGCAAGATCGATTCGGCGGCTGCGGCCTTTATTCTGCAGGGAGTTCTGGACCGGCTCCAGTCGCTTGACCCACGCGATCGGACGGAACCGGATTCCCCGCCTGCCGCCTGACCCAGGCCATGATGTTGCGGCGGCGGCGAAACGCCCACAATGCCATCAGCAGGAAGCCGTCGAAGATGCAGGCCCTTGCCACCATGCCCGGAATGATCGCCGGATCGATGCCCAGCATCTGCCCGTAGAGCTGAAACACGAAATCATGCAGCTGCCGGCTGAGCATGACGTAGCCGAAATTGATGTCGTTGAGCGACAGGAAGAACCAGCCCCAGAACAGAGCGAGTGGCGCGGCCCACAATGCGAACAGCGTGCGCATCAGTGACCGTCCCTGCGGCTGGAGCCGCCTCTGCGACCGCTGGGACCAATGTCCGGACGGCCGGAAATGCGCGATAGCAAGGAGCCGTGCGCGGCACCCTTGGCCATGGCATGGGCGGTGGCGCGGCTCTCTGCCTCCCGAGAAACCATGACAGCGAAGACCGACCTCCGCTCGGCCAGCATGGCGACATAGGAGGCCAGAAGTGCCGCCAATTGCACGGCGACAACCAAAAACAGGCCGTTGATGCCTCGCGCTGCGCCGCCGATCAGGATGAGCGACAACACCGCGGATGCCGAAATGAAGGCGGTCCGCGCCACACTGTCGGCTTCGTCCGGGCTCGCTGCGGCGTTAACCAGGCTCTCGACGAAGACCCAGCAAAACAGCACCGCCACGACCAGCAAGGCGATGGCCAGCGGCGCCACGACGGCAGCATTGTCGAGATCGGCCAGACGAGTGTTTTCCACGACGACGCCGAGCACGCCCAGAGCGCCCGCAACGCCGCGGTTTCCATCGACACAGATGAACGCCAGCAGGGCGAAAACCAGCGCCCAGTGCAAGGCCAGAAAGGACGTCAAAATGTGCCGCATGGCATTCCTGCTTTGGTGACAAAGACAGTGGGGTCTGCGGCCTGCGGCTGCAACGGAAACCATTCGTTAAGGTTAACGGCTGTCCACAGGCAGGCAAATTCGTTCACGGCCTGGCGGAAGGCCCTCAATTCACCGGCGGATAGAGCGTGTCGATGATCATGCGCGCATCGTGGCGCGAATCGAGCATGCCATAGGTGTTGCGCCACTGGCCGGCGAGCCGCGTCTCGACGAAGGCGTCCGCAATCCGCCCTGCCCCCAGCCGGCGCAATTCCGCAGCTGCCGCCGACAGCGCCAGCTGTTCGGTCAGCAGGCGGGCCGACCCCTCATCGGTGCCGGCGACCTGCATGGCCGCCTTGAGCACGCCAATGGTTCCGCGTCCGCCGGCGCCGAGATCGCGGTCGATGCCGGCCAGCACCTCCTCGAACAGGCCGGGCGCGCGGCCGAGCACGCGCAGCACGTCGAGCGCCATGACATTGCCTGAGCCCTCCCAGATCGCATTGACCGGGGCTTCGCGGTAGTAGCGGGCGAGCGGCGCTTCCTCGACATAGCCATTGCCGCCGAGGCACTCCATCGCCTCATAGAGCAGTGGCGGCGCGATCTTGCAGACCCAGTATTTGACCAACGGGGTCATGGCGCGGGCAAAAGCAGCCTCGCCGCGGTCGCCGGCAGCCTCGTCGAAGGAGCGCGCCAGTCGGAACGAGAGTGCCGTGGCGGCGGCGACATCGAGCGCCATGTCCGCCAGCACGCGCTGCATAAGCGGCTGTTCGATCAGCGTCGAGCCGGCCACCTGGCGGTGACGGGCGTGATGCACGGCCTCAGCCAGCCCCGCTCGCATGATTGCCGACGAGGCGACGGCGCAGTCGAGCCGGGTCAGCGTGACCATGTCCATGATCGTCTTTATACCGGCGCCGGGCTCGCCGACCATCTCGCCGATGGCGTTGACGAACTCTACCTCCGATGAGGCGTTGGAGCGGTTGCCGAGCTTGTCCTTCAGCCGCTGAAAGCGGAAGCCGTTGCCGGAACCGTCGCCGAGGATGCGCGGGACGAGAAAACAGGAAAGCCCTTCCGGCGCCTGTCCAAGCACGAGAAAAGCGTCCGACATCGGCGCCGACATGAACCATTTGTGGCCGGTGAGGCGATAAAAGCCGCTGCCGGCGCGTTCGGCCCGTGTGGTGTTGGCGCGCACGTCGGTGCCGCCCTGCTTTTCGGTCATGCCCATGCCGAGCGTCAGCCCGGCCTTGTCGACCGGCGGCTTCTGGCTCTGGTCGTATTTGCGCGTCGTCACGCGCGGCGCCCATTCGCGAAACAGCTTTGGGCTGGCCATCAGGGCGGCCAGCGAAGCGCTGGTCATGGTGATGGGGCAGAGATGCCCGGTCTCGAGTTCGGCGGTCAGGTAGAAACGCGCGGCGCGCACCTGATGGCGACGGCCGATCTCGCTATCGCCGTTTTCCCAGATCGAGGAATGCAGGCCGCCGGCAACCGAGCGGCGCATCAGCGCATGATAGGCCGGATGGAATTCGACGAGGTCGATGCGCCGGCCCTGACGGTCATGCGTGCGGAGCTTCGGCGTCTCGACATTGGCGAGGCGCGCCAGCTCCTGCGCCTCCTGCGTCAGGACGAACCGGCCAAGCCCGTCGAGGTCCTTGCGCACCGGATCGGAAAAACGCTCGGCAAGCTGGATCAGCAACGGATCGCCCCGCCAGGCGTTGCCGCCCGTCAGCGGCGGCGGCTGGTTGGTCACGTCGTCGGTCACGCCCAATCCTTCTGAAAGTAGAAGGGCCTTCTAACGGTAGAAAGGCCTTATCATCACAAGGCTTCGAATCCGAAGCAATCGGCTAGATATAGCCCAAGCCAGGCGGCGCGCGCGACGAAAATACCGGGGAGAAAGGCCGCAATCCCAAGCTGGCGCTTGCGGCAAGGAATTCTCCCCCCTATAGCAGCGCCTTGAGATGACCGACGCTTCGTCCCTGCCGCTTTATCCTCACCGCCATCTTCTGGGCATCCGCGATCTTTCCCCCGGTGACATCGAGCTTCTGCTCGACCGGGCCGATCGCGCCGTCGCCATTTCGCGGCAGTCCGAAAAGAAGACCTCGACGCTGCGCGGCCGCACCCAGATCAACCTCTTCTACGAAGCCTCGACGCGCACGCAGTCGTCGTTCGAACTGGCCGGGAAACGGCTCGGCGCCGACGTCATGAACATGTCGGTGGCGAGCTCTTCGGTGAAGAAGGGCGAGACGCTGGTCGACACGGCGATGACGCTGAACGCCATGCGCCCCGACATCCTGATCATCCGCCACCAGTCTGCGGGCGCCGCCGCCCTTTTGGCGCAGAAGGTCGGCTGCTCGGTGGTCAATGCCGGCGACGGCGCGCATGAACACCCAACGCAGGCGCTGCTCGACGCGCTGACCATCCGCCGCGCCAAGGGGCCGCTGTCGAAACTGATCGTAGCGATCTGCGGCGACATCCTGCATTCTCGCGTGGCGCGTTCCAACATCATGCTGTTGAACGCGCTTGGTGCGCAGGTGCGTGTGGTGGCGCCGTCGACCCTGCTGCCGTCCGGCATCGAGAAAATGGGCGTCATCGTCTCGCGCTCGATGGCAGAGGGCCTCAAGGGCGCGGACGTGGTGATGATGCTGCGCCTGCAGCGCGAGCGGATGGAAGGCGCCTTCGTGCCTTCGGTACGCGAATATTTCCGCTATTTCGGCCTCGATGCCGAAAAGCTGAAGGCCGCCAAGGACGGCGCGCTGGTGATGCATCCCGGTCCGATGAACCGCGGCGTCGAGATTGCGTCCGAAATCGCCGACGGTCCGCAAAGCGTCATCCAGGAACAGGTCGAGATGGGTGTCGCCGTGCGCATGGCGGTGATGGAAGCGCTGCTCGACCCGCGCCGCAACGAGGGCCGGAGCGCATGAGCACGACGGTCTTTGAGCGCGCCCGCATCGTCGACCCGTCACGCGGCTTCGACGAGGTCGGCACCGTGATCGTCGAGGGGAAAAAGATCGTTGCCGCCGGCAAGGCTGCCCTGAACCAGGGCCTGCCGGCGGGAGCCACCGTGGTCGACTGCGCCGGCAAGGCAATCATTCCCGGCCTGATCGACGCGCGCGTCTTCATCGGCGAACCGGGCGGCGAACATCGCGAGACCATCGCTTCGGCCAGCGTTGCGGCGGCGGCCGGCGGCGTTACCTCCGTCGTTATGATGCCCGACACGGACCCGGTGATCGACAATGTCGCGCTGGTCGAATTCGTGCTGCGCACCGCCCGGGACACGGCAAGCGTCAACATCTTTCCGGCGGCGGCGATCACCAAAGGCCTCGCCGGTCGCGAGATGACCGAATTCGGCCTGTTGCGCGAGGCCGGTGCGGTCGCCTTCACCGATGGGCGGCACACAATATCCAGCGCACTGGTGATGCGCCGGGCGCTCACCTATGCCCGCGATTTCGGCGGCGTCATCGCACATGAGACACAGGATGGCGACCTCGCTTCGGCAGGCGTGATGAATGAAGGCCTGTATGCCAGCTGGCTCGGCCTTGCCGGTATTCCGCGCGAAGCCGAGTCCATCCCACTGGAGCGCGACCTGGCGCTGGCGCGGCTGACGCGCGGCGCCTATCACGCGGCCAAGATCTCGACGGCAATGGCAGCGCAAGCGGTGACGCGGGCGAAAGCCGACCAGGCCAATGTCACGGCGGGCGTGGCGATCCACAATCTGTCGCTGAACGAGAACGATGTCGGGGAATACCGCACCTTCTTCCGGCTGACGCCGCCTTTGCGCGCCGAGGAAGACCGGCTGGCCATGATCGAGGCAGTCAAGGACGGCACAATCGACATCATCGTCTCCTCGCACGACCCGCAGGATGTCGACACCAAGCGCCTTCCCTTCGCCGATGCAGCTGCCGGCGCGATCGGGCTGGAGACGCTGCTTGGAGCAGCGCTTCGGCTCTACCACAATGGCGACGTGCCGCTACTTCGGCTGATCGAAACACTGTCCACCGCACCAGCAAGACTGTTCGGCCTGCCGGGCGGCACGCTGAAGCCGGGAGCGCCGGCCGATCTTGCCCTGATCGACCTCGAAGAACCCTGGATCGTCAGTGAAAGCGGCATCCGTTCGCGCTCGAAAAACACCTGCTTCGAAGGTGCGCGGCTGCAAGGCATGGTCTTGCAAACGCTGGTGGCGGGCCGCACAGTGTTTTCCACCTAGAGCGATCGCGCTACGTCGCCGACCGATATTCTGCTGGGGAAATGCGGGGGAAACAATGAGTTATAACGTTATCCTGGCATTGCTGTTCGGCTATCTCCTCGGCTCGATTCCCTTCGGCCTCTTGATCACCCGCGCGGCCGGCCTCGGCGATGTGCGCAAAATCGGCTCCGGCAATATCGGCGCCACCAACGTTCTGCGCACCGGCAACAAGGGCCTCGCCGCCGCGACGCTGGTGCTCGACGCGTTGAAGGGTACGGCGGCGGTGATGATCGCGCGCCATTTTGGACACGACTACGGACTGTGGGCCGGCCTTGGACTCTGGGCGGGCCTTGGCGCCTTCCTTGGCCATCTGTTTCCGGTCTGGCTCGGTTTCAAGGGCGGCAAGGGCGTGGCGACCTATCTCGGCGTGCTGATCGCGCTCGGCTGGCATGTGGCGCTGATTTTTATCGTCGTCTGGCTGGCGATGGCTTTTCTGTTTCGCTATTCCTCGCTGGCAGCGCTGACGGCGGCGGTCATCGTGCCGATCGCGCTTTATTTCTGGAGCACACCTGAGACCGCCGGGCTGTTCCTGGTGATGAGCCTGATCGTCATTTTCAAACATCGCGCCAACATTTCGCGCCTTCTTGCCGGCACCGAAGGCAAGATCGGAGCCAAGGGTTGAGCAAGCCCGCCGCCGGGCCGCGCCTCAGCGACCGGCAGCGGCTGAGCTGGCTGCGGCTGATCCGCACACAAAATGTCGGCCCGGCCTCGTTTCGCGAATTGATCAACCGCTTTGGTTCGGCGGAGGCGGCGTTGGAGATGCTGCCCGAGCTGATGATTTCGGGCGGAGCCAAAAGGATCATGCGCATTCCTTCCGTGGAGGAAGCCGAAGCGGAACTCGACGCAGCCAGTGAAAACGGCGCCCGCTTCGTCGGCATCGGCGAGGCCGACTACCCGCCGATGCTGAAAAACATGGACAATCCGCCGCCACTGATTGCCGTGAAGGGCGAGGCAGCCGTCTTTCGCCTGCCGGCGGTGGCCATCGTCGGCGCCCGCAACGCGTCGCTCGCCGGCATCAAGATGGCGCGCATGCTGGCGGCGGATCTTGGCCGCGACGGCTACGTCATCGTTTCCGGCCTGGCGCGCGGCATCGACACGGCAGCACACCAGGGCAGTCTCTCGACTGGTACAGTGGGTGTGCTGGCCGGTGGGCTCGATGTCCCCTACCCGCCCGAAAATATCGGCTTGTGCGAAGACATTGCCGAGCGTGGCGGCGCCGTTATTTCGGAAATGCCGTTCGGCTGGCAGCCGCGGGCGCAGGATTTTCCGCGCCGCAACCGGCTTGTCGCGGGCGCCGCCCTCGGACTGGTGGTGATCGAAGCTGCGCAACGCTCCGGCTCGCTGATCAGCGCGCGCCTGGCCGGCGAGATGGGCCGGCTGGTCTTTGCCGTGCCGGGTTCGCCGCTCGATCCGCGCTGCGCCGGCTCCAACGGCCTGCTCAAGGACGGCGCCACCCTGGTCACCGAGGCGGCCGATGTTTCCGGTGCGATCGCACCTTTGGCGGGCACGCGAACGCGAAGCATTGCGCCGCCAGAAAAGGCACCCGATTTTTCGGCAACTCCCCCGCCCGGTGAGGACGAACGCAGCGGCGTGCTCGAAGTGCTGGGCCCAACGCCGGTGGGCGTGGACGAGATCATCCGCCACACCGGCCTCAACGCCGCGCAAGTCTCCATGGTGCTGCTTGAACTCGACCTTGCGGGCCGCATCGAGCGCCATGCCGGCGGCAATGTCTCACTGGTTTCGTGAAAGCCTGAGACTTAGTTTGCGGCCGCAAATACCGCAGCACTTTCAGACATGAGGCGCCGCGCGGCGGGCTGGACATTATCCCTGTATGTAATGCATTGGCGGTAGCGGCCATCGGCAACGCGCTGTTTACCAATGCGCTCCCACTCCGGTGTCCAGGAGGAATTCCAGTCAAAATCCTGGGACAGCAGATTTTCCCTGTCGAAGCATTGTGGATCCCTCTCGAGTATCCGACGCGCTTCATCGGCGAGGGGACTATAGTTTTCAACAGCCGCTATCTTCCGCGCCCGCGCGGCCGGGGAAAGCTGAATTGCCGATTCGACACGTCCCGCCACATTTGGAACCGCAGCGGAACAAAGCTGTTTGCCGACCTGTGCCGTCTTTCGCAGTCCTCGGCAGAGGGCCTGGCCAAACGCAAAGGCAAGATCATGTATGGGATTATAGCCGTCGACCGCATCCGATACGATCTGGACACTCTTTGCGGTCGTTAGATCGGCGCGCACTCTCGAAAACACGTCGATCAGGAAATCATGGTTCCCGGCCAGCAGCGCTTCGTACCAGGCGCCATCCGGAATTTCCCCAAACACCGCGCCGCGTGTCGCGCCCGCAGCTTCGACCAGATCGCGCGAATAGCGGGTTCGCGATGTTTCCTTGCCGCCTGATCCGTCGGTCAGAAGATAGACCCTTGGTTTGGCGATCTCGAGCCAATGGTGGATCCTGAGTTCGTGCCCGGGGTGAGCGAGGATCAGCACGTTTTCCAGTTTTTCTCCTGACTTTTCAGGCAACAATGGCTCCAATCCAGTTTCTGGTCCGATCGAGCCGAATGGCCTGGGGACAAATTCAGGCGCAAACCTTGGCCGCGACAATGCTGACGAAGCTTGTTTGGTCAGCGGCTTCAACTTAAGACGCTGCCAGAAACTCATGCGCCTTTCTCTCTCATATCAGATGTAGTGCGCAAGCAAGGAATCGCCCGTTGCGAATTCTTATCACCAATCTCTCCCTGTCGCGAAACAGCGGATCGGAAGCGGTCGTCGAACTGTTGGCCGACGGGCTTCGCGGCGCCGGCCATCAGACCATGCTGCTGGCTCCCACTCTGGGCGACATGGCCGATAGAATGCGTCGGCGCGGGCATCATGTCGTCGATCGGATTGCCGAGATCGTCGAAAGGCCCGATGTCATTCACGCCCAGCATCTGACGCCCTGCCTGACTGCGCTCGCCAGGTTTCCCGACGTGCCAGCGGTATTTTCCTGTCACAGCGCCTTCTTTGAAGTCGAAGCGCCGATGCTGCATCCCCAGATACGCCATTGGATTGCGGTCGACGAGGCGTGCCGAGCCAAATGCCTGTCGAGGGGCATACCGGCCGACCAGATGAGCCTTGTCTACAACGCGGTCGATCTCAATCGCTTCAAACAGCGCCCACCGCTGCCCGCCAGACCCGCGCGAGGCCTGCTGCTGACCAAGAATTTCGAGCACCAGGCGGCGGTTCGTGAGGCCTGTGCGAGAAGTGGCATCCAGCTGGATGAGCTAGGTCCAGCCACCGGGCGGTTTTCGCAGCAGCTGGAACAGGATCTGCTTGGTTACGACATCGTGTTCGCAACCGCCCGGATGGCCATCGAGGCAGCTGCGGTCGGCTGTTCCGTCGTGGTTTGCGACGCGCGCGGTTTTGCGGGATTGCTCAGCAGCGCAAACATGGAGGCATGGCGTCGCTTCAATCTGGGCGTTGGGCTTTTGACCAAGCCGACCACGGTCGAAAATCTTCTGGGCGCGATATCCGGTTTCGATGCGAACGATGCCGCGGCGGTGTCCACCTATTTTCGGAAGGCGGCCGGCGACGCGTATTTTGTCGAGGAACATGTGCGCATCTATGATCAGGTGCTGCGATCCGACAGGGGGCTGAATCCCGATGAGCGCGCGCTTGCGACCGCCGTGTGGATCGAAGAGATCGGGGTCTCGCATCCACGCCGCAGATGGTTTCACATCGTGAAAGAATTGCACGGCTGGCCGGATGCGCCCGAATTGGCGACGCTTCTGGCTCAGTCCCACGCAAACTCGCGAGTTTTGGAGAAGCTTGGCGAACAGATCGCCAGAACCCAGCAGCTTGTTCTGGACGAGGCTGTCTCGCGCGCCGCCGCGCTGGGCGACAACCCGACTGTGCTGAGCCGGGTGGAGGAACAGCTTTCGAACCTTTCAAATTTTATGGACGAGATAAAGCGGCTGTACAACGGTATGATCCCCCTGTTCATCAGAAAGCTTCTCCTTCGGGCGCGTAAAGGGGTCGGACATTGACAGGGCTCGACGGCTTGGACCGCGATAAATTGAGTGGCTACAGCATCTGCACCTCGCCACGATCCGGCAGCAATTTCTTGTGCCAGCATCTGAGCGGCACGGGCCTGCTCGGACATCCGCTGGAATATTTCAATTGGGGCGGGCGGCGCTATTTCGATGACCCGGACTACCCCAAGGATATCGCCGGCCAGGTCTGGAAAATCCTTACCATGGGCGCCACTCCCAACGGCATCTACGGCTTGAAGTTATTTGCCCACCAGCACGACTGGATTTCGGGCGAGGTGAACTGGGTCGATGCCCTTCCCAATCTTCGCTTCGTGCTGCTCACCAGACGCGACTTGCTTGGCCAAGCGATTTCCTGGGCACGCGCGCTGCAGACAGGACAATACCGATCGAGCCAACCGATGGCCCAGAAGCCGGTCTTCGACGCTGGACTGATCCAGAGCCAGCTCAACGCCCTTGCTCGTGAACGAGCCCGCTGGGAGATGTTCTTTGCGCGCACCGGTATCGAGCCCTTGCGGTTCGAATACGAGACAATGATCGAGGACCCTCGCCACGCCGTCAGTCAGGTCGCCGAGCTGATGGGCCTGAAGCCGCCCTCCAAGCTGGACCCCGGCAACGTGACCGTTGAGCTGCAAAGGGATGCATCAAACCTCGAATGGGCAGACCGCTTCCGGGCAGAGCGCGGCGACCCGAACATCCTGGACTTGATCTAGCTCCGCAGAATTCGTCTTCGGGCTGTCTGGAGCGCCGCTGAGCGGGTAGCAAAAGTAGCCATTTACTCTTCGCCATCCCGTCTGTATCACCGCCCCAGACCGCGTGGGGCGCCACGCCATCCAGCCGGGGGGCAGATGTCGACACCGTTCAGTGCATTTACTTTGGTTGAGTTTCTCGCCTTTGCAGGGTTGAGCTTCCTTTATGTCCGGGCAGACGATTCGTTATCCCCCAGGGGCAAGACCGAGTGTACCATCGTCGCAGGGATACTGTTTGCGATCCTGGTCGCGGCAAGAGCCCCGGCGTTGCTTACTTTCTACAGGGTTTGGGCTGAAATTGGCCCTCTGTACTTCGGCTATGCCTATGCGAACGGTCCGTTAGCCGCTCTGTTCAACCCGGCAAGCAATTACTACGATCTAGCGGCAAACCTATCTTCAGCCGTTGCGGTGTCGGCCGGACTTCAGTGGTGGCCGGTCGTTGACACCGGCTCCGGTCTTCTGGTGGCTTTGCTGTTTCCATTTGTTGTCGCCGGCACAACGCAATCGATATCGTGGCGAACCGGAATCCTGTTGGCGGTTGCGACCGCGCTCTATTGCGTCACTGCATCGGAAACATTCGGAACGGCACTGCACATCAAAGGCTGGGGACCTGTTTATGCCGCGCTTGTTTTTGGGTCGTTAGCGTTCAAACAGCCGCTCAATCGCGTTCATATCGGTCTTCTTCTAGTGCTGCCGTTCACAGGAACCCCCGCAGCTTTCGCGCTTATCATATGGGCGGCTGCCGGCTTTGTGCTACGGCAGCCTTATCTTGTCCGACCTCTGGTTTGGTCTATTCCTGGATTGGCGACGCAGATCGGCTGCGCACTGTTGCCGGCAACGAATACCGGCTTGGCCGTACGGCCGTTCACGTTCCTCGGTTTTGCAAGCTTGCCGGACCTGTTCCTGCTCAAGGTGGGTGGTGCGATCCTTTGGCCGGCCTTGTTTTTCAGCAACTTGACACCGGGTACGCTTGAACTGATAGCAGCTGCCATCGTCTTCCTTGGCGTGCTTGGAGCTGCAGTTTTCCTCGCCCGCCGCCAGCCCATCCTGCTGCTCGTCCCGATCGTTGCGCTGCAATTTTCGGCTACTGCGATTCTCGCCGTCGGAGGTGCCGAGTCACTGCTCCAATCAGGATCTGGCTTCAGGTATTACTTCGCGCCAGTCGCAACACTTCTGATCGTTCTGGCGATTTGGGCGTCTTCGTGGAGGTTGGTTACAAGGGTCGCGGCGGTTGCTATTTGCCTATGCGCGGTCCTCGCAAATCGAGACTACAACGCCATGGTCGAAGGCTTGTTCTTCACACCGTCCCACACCAGTTGGTCCTCGCAGGCAACGACCCATCTCACGTCACCGTCGCAAACGCTTGTAAATTACCCCGGAGCAGGCGGAGTGCAGCTACCGGACTGTGGAGAATACCACTGCTAACAAGCACATCAGGTTGTTTCGGAATTGTGCTTATACATGACGAACCTGCCGACCAACGTCGCGCCTGCAATAACGCCTCCCGCCAGCATCAGCAAAAAAACCTGGTGAAACTCAGGCGATTCGAGAGACGCCGCATTGCCGAGCAATGAACCGACATAGACATAACCAAAAAGGGCGGGAAGCGACGCTGCGGTTCCTATCACGTAGTCGGCGAGGCGAATTCCACTCGCGCCCAGCGCAATGCTTGTGGCGGCAAAGGGAACGACCGGTGACAGGCGGATCAGAAAAACCGATCGCCAGCCGTCAGCGGCAAGGAACTGTTTGACCTTGTCGAGGCCGCCAACAATTTTCGTGTTGGTAAAAGGAACGTTTTGGAGACCCTTTCGGCCTACGTAGTAGCCGACGATGCCGCCGGCCAAAGTCCCGACGAGCGCCATTGCCGATCCACCGGCGAATCCGTAAACCGCTCCGCCTGCGATCCCGAGCAGGGACGCCGGCAATATGCCGGTGGCGGCCACTAGAAACTGCATCACGACCAGCGCAACGAAACCAAACAGCCCTGTCTGCTGAACGCTCGCTTTGGCGATCCGCAAGATATCGTCGAGATAGCCCGACAGCGCCGCGGGGACGAGAACCATCGCAAGGCCCGCCACACCGAGGGCCATTCGTGTCCGACGCCTCATCAGATATTGCTCCCGACGAATAACGGATCTTGTCGAATGCCCAGTTTGCTGAGGCGAAACTTCGCCGCGGTTTTCAAGACACCCAAGCCATAGACGACGCTACGCCGAAAGTTGATCGACGACGCCTCCGGGAAGTATCTCGTCGGACAGGACATCTCGCCACCACGCAGGCCGAGATAGACGGCCTGGCAGACCATCTCATTGTCGAACACAAAGTCGTCCGAGCACCGGTGATAAGGAATCTCGGTCAACGCTTTCCGGCTCCAGCACCGAAAGCCAGTGTGAAACTCCGACATTTTCTGACCGATCAGGATGTTTTGAACCAGGGTCAGAAAGCGATTGGCGATATATTTATAGACCGGCATGCCGCCGCGCAGGGCACCCTTGCCCAAGATGCGCGAACCAAAGACGTAATCATACTCGCCAGAGGCGACCATCGAGGCAATGGCCGGCACCAACCTGGGCGAATATTGATAATCGGGATGAAGCATCACGACGATATCGGCATCGCGCTGCAGCGCCGCATCGTAACAAGTCTTCTGATTGCCACCGTAGCCCTTGTTGATCGAATGCTCGATTGTGTGAATGCCGAGCTGTCGCGAAATGCCGACAGTATCGTCCTTCGAGAGATCGTCCGTGAGAATAACGTCGTCGATCAATTGCATCGGCAAGGCGAAGTAGGTCTTCTCCAGTGTAGCCGACGCATTATAGGCGGGCATGATCACCGCCACACGCAATCCATCAATCATTTCTACGCCAGCGCCCCGATGTTGCGTTTCCATTGCCGGAAAACGTCCTATAGCGCAAGCCGGCCTAGCATTTCCCGATCCACGTGCGGCAAAAACGCCACGCAATGTTTCCGTCCGCACCAAACGACGCCGGAACGAGAGACCGTGGTGGTCGAGGTCCCGGTTTATGTCGAGCCGCCAATCCAGTCGACGGCAGAACTCGCGCGCCTGCTGGCAAAGCGGGTCCGGCGCAAGGCGCTTTCCCTGGTCGGGTTGTCCTAAAGTTAGCCGATCAAGCAAACTGGGGCCGTCGGTTGCCGGGCAACGACGGCGCGCAGTCAGATCCATTCCAGATTGATGTTTCGGATGTTTCCTGGGCGATGCGCTGGCGAATGCGCTCCACCCGACGCGCTATGTCTGGCGACACCCGGTCGTGCGTTTCAACCAGAATGGCGCCGATAGCGTCTTGCAGCCCAGCTTCGCGGGATGCTTCGAGGCATTCGGCTTCGCTGCCCTCAATGTCCATCTTCATGATCGATGGCACGCCGGCGGCGCCAACGGCGGTACAGATGCCACCGCAGGGTATTTTCCAGGCGGCTCTCGGAAAAGCACTCCGCCATTCCAGGGCTCTCCGTTGCACTGACGATCACGCTCGCGATGGCATACTCGACAGCTGACGAAAACCGGGCTCGACAGTCTGCGCATCAGTCAGCGGAACAGATACTTCGATACCTCCGGATTGCCACGGCGCCACATCACATTGTCCAGAAAATAATGGTGCACATTGATGAAGATGAGCACGATGAAGAAGAACAGGGATGACCCCAGGACTTGCCTGTCATAGGGAATCAAAGCCGTCAGCGCGGATGGGATCAGCCAGAAGCCGAGATAGCCAAGGGCCGTGCCGCCGACGATGAAGCCGAGGAGCCGAAACCTGTAGAGAGGGCCAAGAAAGGACAGGATTTTCGGCTGCGGATCGCTTTCGGCATCGGAACTGTCGCGCTCGACGTTCGTCTGGTAGCGCCAGACCACGGCGAGATACTGCAGCGAGTGGAGCGCGGGCACGATCAGCAGCCAAAGCGGGTTTACGCGCGCAATCAGGATCCAGAGATAGAGCGACGCCACATAGGCCACCAAACCGTTATAGGGCAGGCCGCCGCCGTTCTTCCGCCAACGATTGACCAGCATCAAGAGCGTGGCCGCCGTCGACGCAACGGCCGCCAGCATGGCGATGTTGGTGACCCAGGAAGGGGCCGCGAATGTGTAATAGTCCAGGCCATAATATTTGCCCTGGGTGACCGCCGTATTCGTCTGCAGCCATGCCAGGATCCACACCGCATAGGAGTTCACCAGCAGCACCTTCTTGTCGCGGTCGTCGAAGAATTTGCGCTTCAGCACCGCATCCACCATCAGCATGCCGTAGCCCTGCTTGACGTAGTGCCAACCGACGAAAAAGAACATGGCGTTGGTGGCATAGCCGAGCAGGCGCGTGTTCGCCGCCGCGGCGCCATAGGCAAAGAACCCGGCCATGACCAGGGGCACGACAATGCCCGCGAAGATGTAGCGGAGCTGCAGGCTCCTGTCGTAGCCGTCGCCCGTCACCTTGCGCCCGAAATTGCGGTAGAAGAGCTGGTAGGAGTGGGCGAAGTGGGGATAGTTCACGAGATAGGCCACGAAGACCATCGTTGCGGCCACCGGACCTTCATATTCGAGCGGAACGAGAAACAGCACCGGCAGGATGAGAAAGGCGCTGCCGCCCAGCATGAGGAAATCGGCGACCGGGCCGAAGAGGTATTTTTGAGGCGCCGCCGCCTTAGGAGCGACAGCATCCGCCGAAAGCTGAAGTGTCATGTCAGAACCTCCCCTGGGAAGGCTGAGTTTAGCCATCGACTGGAATGGGGACAAGCTTGGAGCTGCCGCTCCGCGCCCGAACACTGGACCATCCTGCTGTTTCGCCAATGGTCTCGATCCGCCATGGGCTTCGAACCTGTGAAGGCCCTCCGCCGTTAAAAAAGCGCACCACCCCAATTTACGACTAACATGTTAGTGTGCTAGCACGGCATACACACCTACTTCGGAGACCTTCCGGTGACATCACGCTTTGGCCTTTCGGCCGCTCTCGCCACGCCTTTCGATGCCCGCGGGCAGATCGCCACCGCTCCCATGATCGCTCAGGCCAAAAGTTGCCTGGCGCAGGGTTGCGGCAGCGTGACGCTTTTCGGCACCACAGGGGAAGGCGCGTCGGTGGGCACGACGGAGCGGCGGTCGGTGACCGAAGCCATGCTGGCTGCTGGAATCTTGCCGCATCAACTCGTTGCCGGCGTGCTGGTCGACGCCGCCGAAGACGCCGCCGAACAGGCACAGCATGCCTTGCAGCGAGGCGCCCGAAACATTCTGCTGGCCCCGCCGAGCTACTTCAAGAATGTCGGCGAGGAGGGCCTTTTCGGCTGGTTCTCCGCCGTCTTTGCCGCGCTCGGCCCCCTCGCCCGTGACGTGCTGCTCTACAACATCCCTTCGGTTACCATGGTGCAGCTTTCGCTTGGCCTGATCGGCCGGTTGCGCACTGCTTTTCCCGACGTGGTCGCCGGGGTCAAGGATTCCGGTGGAAATTGGAGCTACAGCGAGGCGCTGCTTGCCGCCTATGGCGATCTGGTGATCCTGATCGGCGATGAAAGGCATCTGGCGCGTGCGGTGCGACTGGGTGCTCAAGGCGCAATCTCGGGCATGGCCAATTTCGTCCCGGGCGAAATCCGCGCCATGGCCGAGGACGGGCGCGACGATCCTCGCGTCGAAAGTTTTGTGCTCGAATTGCTGAAATATCCGGTCACCCCCGCGGTAAAGGTCATGGTGGCGCGCAAGACCGGCGACGAGCGCTGGCTGGCGGTCCGTCCGCCGCTGGAGCCGATTGCGTTGCAAGGGCAGCAGCAGCTTGCCGCAGCCTATGACAGCCTGTTTGCCAGGGAACCGGCCTGACCGGCAAAGGGAAGCGCGCCGAAATGGAAGACGGCAACGAACCGACCACCCTCAGGGAGAAGGCCTATGCCAGCTTCACGCGGCACTTGCTGGCGCGCGACTTCAAGCCGGGCCAGTTCGTGTCGCAACGTGAGCTGGTTGCCTTCACCGGACTGCCGCTCGGCGCCATTCGCGAGATCGTGCCGCGTCTCGAGGCGGAAGGACTGCTGACGACCATCCCGCAGCGCGGCATGCAGATCGCCCATATAGACATCAGCCTGATCCGCGAGGCCTTTCAGTTCCGCCTGTTCATGGAGCGTGAAGCGGTGGCGCTGTTTACGGTAAGCGCCTCCGATGCCGAGCTTGCCCGCTTGCGGCGCGAGCATGAGGACATGCTTGCCCAGGCGCTGGCGCAAACCCCGACGCCGGAGATGGAGGCCAAGGCGCAGACCATCGACTGGGCCATGCACGACACGTTCATCGATGCGCTGGGCAACGAGATCATCGCCAAGGCCTATCTGGTGAATTCGGTGAAGATCCGCCTGATCCACCAGGAGCGGTTCCGTATCGACGGGCGCGTCGTGCCGGTCATGCGCGAGCACCTGGCGGTGATCGATGCGATGCAGAGCCGCGATCCTGGGAAGGCGGTCGAGGCCATCAGCCAGCATATCGAAAAGGCGCGCCGGCTGGCGCTGCAAATCTGAGGAAGCATGAGCCGCGCCGCGGTCGCTGTGGCGCAATCAACAACGACAACACCGGGAGGAAGAAAATGTCATCCAATCTGTTCAACCCAACCAGGAGGCAACTCCTCCAGGGAACCGCGGCGCTTGCCGCCGCCAGCTTTGCGGGCGTTCGCCCAAGCTTTGCCGCCGGCGTCGACTGGAAGCGCTTTGCGGGAACGACGCTTGACGTCAATCTGGTGAAAAGCCCGCGCAGCGACACGCTGATAAAATACATCGCCGAGTTCGAGGAACTGACCGGGATCAAGGTCAATGCCGAAGCGACACCGGAACAGCAGCAGCGCCAGAAGACGGTGATCGAGCTGAGCTCCGGCAAACCGAGCTTCGACGTCGTGCATCTGAGCTACCACGTGCAGAAGCGCCAGTTCGAAAAGGGCGACTGGCTGGCCGACATATCAGGCTATCTCGCTGACCCGACCCTGACCGATCCTGCGCTGGTGGAAATCGATTTCGCCGATGCCGGCATGCTGTTTGCCAAGGACGGCCAGGGCGTGCTGCGCTCGCTGCCGTTCTCGGTGGATTACTGGATCGTCTACTGGAACAAGGAATTGTTCGAGGCCAAGGGCCTCAAATACCCCGAGACGTTCGAGCAGCTGGTGGCCGCCGCCGAAACGCTGACCGATCCGTCGACCAACACCTACGGCTTTGTCGCCCGCGGCCTGAAAAACGCCAACACGCCGGTGTGGACGTCGCTGATGCTCGGCTACGACATGACGCCGCTCGATGATAAGGGCAAGCTGCGCACGACCTCGCCCGAGGCGGTCGAGGCCGCCAGCCTCTACCAGCGGCTGATGACCAAGTCGGCGCCTCCAGGCGTCACCGGATTCAACTGGGCCGAAGCCCAGTCCGCCTTCCTGCAAGGCAAGATCGGCATGTGGTTCGATGGCGTCGGCTTTGCCCCGCCGATGGAAAACCCGGAAAAGTCACGAGTGGTCGGCAAGGTCGGCTACGGCGTCATGCCCAAGGGGCCCAAGGCGCATGCCGCCGGCACCTTTGGCGACGGCCTCGGCGTGACGGCCGCCAGCGAGAAGAAGGAGGCCGCCTACCTCTTCTGCCAGTGGGCGATTTCGCCCGCCATGGGCGCGCGCCTGCTGCAGGCGGGTGCCGGCGTGCCGTTCCGCAAGTCGGTGCTGGAAGATCCCAAGGTGCGCGAAGGCGTCACCATGCCGGCGAGCTGGCTCGATGCCGTGGTCGGCTCGGGCAATGTCAGCCGGCTGTCGCTGCCGGTCATCATTCCGGTCACTGAGTTCCGCGACATCTATGGCGTGGCGCTGACCAATCTGATCGCCGGCGCCGATCCGGCGGAGGAACTGAAGAAGGCCACCGAGCAGTTTCAGCCGGTGCTCGACCGGAGCGAGCAAGGCTGATGTCCGCCATCACCCCAGAACGCACCGGGGTGACGACGCAAGCCATCGAAGGGGGCCAGACCATCCGTCTGGCTCCCAACTACTGGCCTTTCGTCGTCCCGGCGCTCGTCGTCGTCGGCGCCGTGATCGTCTTTCCCTGGGCCTTCACACTGTGGATGAGCGTCAACCGCTGGACCCTCGGCCAGGCGCGAAGCTTTGCCGGGATGGAAAATTACCTGCGGCTGGCCGTCGACCAACGCTTCTGGGAATCGCTTTTCCATACGCTGACCTACACGGCGCTTTCGGTCGCGGCGCCGATGTTCCTTGGCACTGTCGCGGCGCTGATCTTCGACGCCAAATTTCCGCTGCGCGGCCTGTTGCGCGGCGTCTTCGTCATGCCGATGATGGCAACGCCAGTCGCCGTGGCGCTGGTCTGGACGATGATGTTCCATCCCCAGCTTGGCGTGCTCAACTATCTGTTGTCGCTGGTCGGCATCCCGGCGCAGGAATGGATCTTTAATGCCAGGACGGTCATCCCGTCCCTGGTTGCGGTCGAGACCTGGCAGTGGACGCCGCTGGTGATGCTGATCGTGCTGGGCGGCTTGGCCTCCGTGCCGCGCGAGCCCTTCGAGAGCGCCGAGATCGATGGCGCCAACGCCTGGCAGCAATTCCGCTATCTCACCTTGCCGATGATCGCGCCGTTCCTGATGATCGCGATGATCATCCGCACTATCGATGCGCTGAAAAGTTTTGACATCATCTATGCCATGACCCAGGGCGGACCGGGCACGGCCTCGGAAACCATCAACATCTATCTCTACAACACCGCCTTCTCCTACTACGACATCGGCTATGGCTCGGCCATGGCCGTGGTGTTCTTCATCGTCATCGTCGCGCTGTCCTTCATCCTGCTGATGCTCCGCCAGCGCTCCCAATGGATCGGGGTGGAGGGCAAATAGATGAGTTCACGGCTGCTCAACCGGATCGGGCTGTTTTTCGCGGCTCTGGTCTTCGTCTCGCCGGCGATCCTGTTCTTCCTCTGGATGGTCTCGCTGTCGCTGAAGTTCGAGATCGACAACGGTGCATACCCGCCGATCCTGATCCCGGAACATCTCGCCTGGTCGAACTATGTGAAGGTATTCGAGGAGAACAATTTCCTGCTCTATTTCTGGAATTCGGTTCTGGTGACGGGCACGGCAACGTTGCTGGCGCTGCTGATCGGCGTGCCGGCCGGCTATGGCATCGCGCGGCTCAAGGCCGAACGCTCGGCGGTGGTCATCATGATCGCCCGCATGACGCCGGGGCTTTCCTATCTCATTCCGCTGTTCCTGCTGTTCCAGTGGGTCGGCATTCTCGGCACGCTGTGGCCGCAGATCATCATCCATCTGGTGGTGACGGTGCCGATCGTGGTCTGGGTGATGATCGGCTATTTCGAGACCACGCCGATGGAGCTGGAAGAAGCGGCCAACATCGATGGCGCCAGTTCCTGGCAGGTGTTCCGGCTGGTCGCCTTGCCCATCGCCAAGCCGGGCATTGTCGTCGCCTTCATCCTGTCGATCATCTTCTCATGGAACAATTTCGTCTTCGGTATTGTGCTCGCCAGCCGCGAGACCCGCACGCTGCCGGTCGCCGTCTACAACATGCTTTCCTACGAGCAGGTGAGCTGGGGTCCGCTCGCCGCCGCAGCACTTGTGGTGACGCTGCCGGTGCTGGTGCTGACCCTGTTCGCGCAAAGGCAGATCGTCGCCGGGCTGACCGCAGGCGCCGTCAAGGGCGGCTGAGGCACGGCCCCGACATCACTCATTTCCGGGAGAAATCCAATGGCATCGGTAACAATCAACAACGTTCAGAAGGCTTTCGGAGCCGCCAAGATCATCCACGATGTCAGCGTCGACATCGCCGATGGCGAATTCGTCATCCTGGTCGGGCCGTCGGGCTGCGGAAAGTCGACGCTGCTGCGCATGATTGCCGGACTGGAAACGATCTCGGGCGGCAGGATCGCCATCGGCGATCGCGTCGTCAACAATCTCAGGGCGCGCGACCGAAACATCGCCATGGTGTTCCAGAACTACGCGCTCTATCCGCATATGACGGTGGCCGACAATATGGGCTTTGCCCTGAAGATCAAGAAAGCCGATCCGGCCGACACCGCCGGCCGCGTCGGCAGGGCCGCCAGCATTCTCGGCCTGGACAAGCTGCTCGACCGCTATCCGCGTCAGCTTTCCGGCGGCCAGCGCCAGCGCGTCGCCATGGGCCGCGCCATCGTGCGCGACCCGCAGGTGTTCCTGTTCGACGAGCCGCTGTCCAATCTCGACGCCAAATTGCGAGTGCAGATGCGCGGCGAGATCAAGGCGCTGCACCAGCGGCTGGGAACCACCACCATCTACGTCACCCACGACCAGATCGAGGCCATGACCATGGCCGACAAGATCGTCGTGCTGCATGACGGCCTTGTCGAGCAGATCGGCGCGCCGCTCGATCTCTACGATCGCCCGGCCGACCTCTTCGTTGCCGGCTTCATCGGCTCGCCGGCGATGAATTTCATTCGCGGCCATGTCGAGGAAGGTGTTTTCCGCAGCGCCGGTGGACTGATCTTGCCGTTGCCGGAAGGCAGCGACCTGGCAAACATACCCGGCCGCGACCTCATCTACGGCATTCGCCCCGAACATATCCGTGCGACGACCGCCAAAGGAATCCCCGGCACGATCGTGCTTCTGGAAGCAACGGGTTCGGAAATCTTTGCCCGGGTCGACTGCGCCGGAGAAGAAATCTCCTGCCTTTTCCGCGAGCGGCTGGCACTGAAACAGGGCGAGCAGATGCGCATCGAGATCGACCGCGCCTGCGCTCATCTGTTCGACGTCAAGACCGGGCGGCGATTGTAGGCGGCGATGGGGGCTGCTGACAGCGAGCAACTTCCGCACGAAATATTTCTGGTGAGCGCGTCGGGGTTCGAACCCGAGACCTACTGATTAAAAGTCAGTTGCTCTACCGGCTGAGCTACGCGCTCCCGCGGGCTCTAAAGGCCGCCCTCGAAATTGCGCGGAACATAGGGAGAGTGCCGCGACCGGTCAACCGGAAAAAGATGGCCGTTCCACCGGGGTTTCAGCCATCGCCCGACGCGCCGCAAATTGCGTCGTCACCAGTCCGGTGAGCCGCTCCCGCAACGTGGTCGCCGCGTCGATCTGTTGGCGCGCGAGACGCGCCTTTTCTCACGCGCCACATTCGAGAAACATTACAAATCAGCAACTTACTGTTTTGGTGGGAACCATCGCACGAGCGGGCCGTTTTCGTCTCACAAGGGACGTCAACCACCCTTCAAGGAGAAGATCATGAACAAGATCGCAACGGGTCTACTGGCGACCACCCTGTCAATTTCGTTTGCTGCGGCCGCCGCTATGCCGGCCAATGCCACCCAGATGTTCGTGCCCCAGTCATCAGCAACTTCGTCCGACATCGTGAATGTGGGCGATTCTCGTCATGACAACTGGCGGTGGATGCGCCATGGCAATCGCAATTCCGGCAATCGCGATTTCCGCGTAGGCCGCCAGTTCTCGCGCAACAATGATGGCGGCAGCTATTGGAATGGCCATCGCGGCTATCGCGAATATCACCGCGGCTATCGCCGTCACGGCGACTACTGGTTCCCGCTGGCTGCCTTCGCCACCGGCGCTTTGATCACCGGTGCGATCGTCAACAGCGAGAACAACCGCGTTTACGGCGGCGATGCGCATGTGCAGTGGTGCTACGACCGCTATCGCTCCTACCGCGCCTCGGACAACACATTCCAGCCCAACTACGGCCCTCGGCGGCAGTGTAATTCGCCCTATTGATGTGTTTAGCGCGAAGTTAGGGTAGGACGGAGCCTGCGCCGGCAACGGGCGCGGGCTTCGTCTTTTCGCGGACTTGGTCTTAAGTGCGAAATCAGGACGCGCTCAGCGTCCGGCGCACCGCATCGCGCCAGCCGGCCAGTTTTGCCGAACGCACCGTGGCATCCATGTCCGGCTTGAAGCGGCGCTCGAGCGCCCAACTCCTGGCAAAATCCTTCGCCTTCGGCAACACACCCGCCTTCGAGCCGGCAAGCCACGCTGCGCCCAGCGCCGTCGTCTCCAGAATGGTCGGGCGATCGACCGGGGCATCGAGGATATCGGCCAGCCGCTGCATGGTCCAGTCGGAGGCCACCATGCCGCCGTCGACGCGAAGCACGGTTTTGGCCGATGCCCCCTTCCAGTCCTTGCGCATGGCGTCGAGGAGATCGCGCGTCTGGTAGGCGACGGATTCAAGCGCCGCGCGGGCAAACTCCGCCGGGCCTGAGTTGCGCGTCAGCCCGAAGATCGCGCCACGCGCTTCGGCGTCCCAATGCGGCGCGCCGAGACCGACGAAAGCCGGCACCAGATAGACGTTCTGCGTGGGGTCGGCGGTTGCAGCCAAAACGCCGCTATGCTCGGCCTTGCCGATCACCTTGATGCCGTCGCGCAGCCATTGCACGGCGGCACCGGCGATGAAGATCGAGCCTTCCAAGGCATAGGTGGTCTTGCCGTTCAGCCGATAGGCGATGGTGGTCAACAGCCGGTTCTTCGAGCGCACCAGATCGGCGCCGGTGTTGAGCAGCGCAAAGCAGCCGGTGCCATAGGTCGATTTCATCATGCCTGGCTCGAAACAGGCCTGGCCGATGGTCGCTGCGTGCTGATCGCCGGCCACGCCAAGGATTTTGATTTCGGCGCCAAACAGGCTTTTTTCCGTCACGCCGTAGTCGTCGGCGCAATCCTTGACCTCAGGCAGCATCGCCACCGGGATGCGCAGGATGGAGAGCAGCTCGTCGTCCCAGACATTTTTCTCGATGTTATAGACCAGCGTGCGCGAGGCGTTGGTGGCATCCGTCGCATGCACCTTGCCGCCGGTCAGCCGCCAGATCAAAAAACTGTCGATAGTGCCGGCGAGCAGTTCGCCCTTTTCGGCGCGCTTTCTCGCACCGTTTACCTTGTCCAGCATCCAGGCGATCTTGGTGCCGGAGAAATAGGGATCGAGCAGCAGGCCGGTCTTTTTGGTGAACTTTTTCTCCAGGCCGTGTTTTTTCAGCTTCTGGCACAGCGGCGCGGTGCGGCGGTCCTGCCAGACGATGGCATTGTGGATCGGCTTGCCGGTCGCCTTGTCCCAGATGACGACGGTTTCGCGCTGGTTGGTGATGCCGATCGCCGCCACATCCGAGGCCTCGCGGCCGGCGGCCTTCAGCGCGCCTTTGACCGTCGCGACGACGCTTGCCCAGATCTCTTCCGGATCATGCTCCACCCAGCCGGAGGCAGGATAATGCTGCGTGAATTCCTGCTGCTTGCTGCCGGCGACCTTCATCGCGCCGTCGAACAGGATCGCCCTGGTCGATGTCGTACCCTGGTCGATTGCAAGGATGTATCCGGTCATTAGTCCTCCCGGTAGCTCGCCTATACAAACAGGGGAGACGGCAAGATGCCGCCTCCCCGTTCACTATGATCCTGGCGCGTACGCCAAGATTACTTCTGCCAGCTCTTCACCAGTTCGTCGTAGTTGATGGTGATCGGCTTTTCCTTCTCGTTCTCGATCTTCAGCTGAGGCGCGAGATTGCCGTTCTTGACCGCGTCGGCGTTCCAGTAGGCGAGGTCATGCTCTTCGGCCATCTTCGGGCCGATATCGCCCTGGACGCCCGACTTCTCGATGCGGGTCATGACTTTTTCCTGCTCGGCGCAGAGCGAGTCCATGGCTTCCTGCGCCGTCTTGGCGCCGGACGAGGCATCGCCGATCGCCTGCCACCAGAGCTGTGCCAGCTTCGGATAATCGGGCACGTTGGTGCCGGTCGGCGACCACTGAACGCGGGCCGGCGAGCGGTAGAACTCGATCAGACCACCGAGCTTCGGCGCACGTTCGGTGAAGCTCTTGTCGTGGATCGTGCTTTCGCGGATGAAGGTCAAGCCGACATGGCTCTTCTTCACGTCGACCGTCTTCGAGGTCACGAACTGCGCGTAGAGCCAGGCGGCCTTGGCCCGGTCAGTCGGCGTCGACTTCATCAGCGTCCAGGAACCCACGTCCTGATAGCCGAGCTTCATGCCGTCCTTCCAGTAGACGCCATGCGGCGACGGGGCCATGCGCCACTTCGGCGTACCGTCGTCGTTCAGCACCGCCTTGGCGCCGGCGTCGACCATCGAAGCGGTGAAGGCGGTGTACCAGAATATCTGCTGCGCGACCGCACCCTGTGCCGGCACCGGGCCGGATTCGGAGAAGGTCATGCCTTGGGCTTCGGCCGGAGCGTAGGCCTTCAGCCAGTCGAGGTATTTCTGGATCGAGTAGACGGCAGCCGGGCCGTTGGTGTCGCCGCCGCGCGCCGTGCAGGAGCCGACCGGCTGTGATTTCTCGTTGACCTTGATGCCCCATTCGTCGACCGGCAGGCCGTTCGGCAGGCCCTTGTCGCCGTTGCCGGCCATCGACAGCCAGGCATCGGTGAACCGCCAGCCGAGCGACGGGTCCTTCTTGCCGTAGTCCATGTGGCCATAGACCTTCTTGCCGTCGATCTCGCGGCCGGTGAAGAACTCGGCGATGTCCTCATAGGCCGACCAGTTGACGGGAACGCCGAGGTCGTAGCCGTATTTCGCCTTGAAGTCGGCCTTGTTCTTCTCGTCGTTGAACCAGTCGTAACGGAACCAGTAGAGGTTGGCGAACTGCTGGTCGGGCAGCTGATAGAGCTTCTTATCCGGCGCGGTGGTGAAGGAGGTGCCGATAAAATCCTTCAGGTCGAGGTTCGGATTGGTAACGTCCTTGCCCTCGCCCGCCATCCAGTCGGTCAGGTTGCGGACCTGCTGGTAGCGCCAGTGGGTGCCGATCAGGTCGGAATCGTTGACCCAGCCGTCATAGAGGTTCTGGCCGGTCTGCATCTGGGTCTGGATCTTCTCGACGACGTCGCCTTCCTGGATGACGTCATGCGTGATCTTGATGCCGGTGATGGCGGTAAAGGCCGGCGCCAGTACCTGCGATTCATACTGGTGGGTGGCGATGGTTTCGGACACGACCTTGATGTCCATGCCGGCGAAAGGCTTCGCGGCATCGATGAACCACTGCATTTCTGCTTCCTGGCCGGCGCGGTCGAGCGTCGACAGCGGGCCGATTTCCTTGTCCAGAAACGCCTTGGCCTCATCCATTCCGGCGTAGGCGTTGCCTACCCCGAGCAACAGGACAAGGGCAGTTGTTGATGTTAAAAATTGCCGTCGCATAGGTTTCCTCCACATTTAGGTTTCAAGTGCGATCTGGAACGGCCGCCGGCACGCGGTCGATCCAACAGTTTCCCCCTCTATACGTAGCGGAACACGCCGACGGCGTAGACCACGGAGAGAGCGAGAGCCCACCACAGGTTGGATCCGACAAGACCCAGCCAAGCGAGATGGATAAAGGCGCTGCCAAGCAGCGACAGAAAAAGACGGTCGCCGCGCGTCGTCTCGAAGCGCAGGATGCCGACGCGCGGATTGCCGCCCGGCGAGGCAAATTCCCAAAACGCCATGCCGCACAGCAGCAGAAGAATGGTGCCGAAGAACGCCGCCGTCGGCCACGTCCACGCCATCCAGGTGAGGTCGAGATTCATGGTGACACCCTCCCCAGGGCAAAGCCCTTGGCGGTGGTGGTGAGGATGAACCCGTGCTTTTGTTTCATCACACCCTCCCCAGGGCGAAGCCCTTGGCGATGTAGTTGCGGACAAACCAGATGACGAGCGCGCCGGGGATCAGCGTCAGCACGCCGGCGGCGGCGAGCAGGCCCCAATCCATGCCGGCGGCCGAAACGGTGCGGGTCATGGTGGCGGCGATGGGCTTGGCGTCAGTGGTGGTCAGCGTGCGGGCGATCAAAAGTTCGACCCATGAGAACATGAAGCAGAAGAAGCAGGCGACACCGATGCCACTGGCGATCAGCGGCATGAATATCCTGACGAAGAAGCGCGGGAAGGAGTAGCCGTCGATATAGGCTGTTTCGTCGATCTCTTTGGGCACGCCCGACATGAAGCCTTCGAGGATCCACACCGCCAGCGGCACGTTGAACAGGCAGTGCGCCAGAGCCACCGCGATGTGGGTGTCGATCAGGCCGAAGGCCGAATAGAGCTGGAAGAACGGCAGCGCGAACACCGCCGGCGGCGCCATGCGGTTGGTCAGCAGCCAGAAGAACAGATGCTTGTCGCCGAGGAAGCGGTAGCGCGAAAAGGCGTAGGCCGCCGGCAGCGCTGCGGCCACCGAGATCACCATGTTCATCACCACATAGGTGATCGAATTGATGTAGCCCGAATACCAGGAGGCGTCGGTAAAGATGGTGACGTAGTTGGCGATCGTAGGCTGATGCGGATAGAGCGTCAGCGAGGAGACGATCTCGGCATTGGTCTTGAAGCTCATGTTGATGAGCCAGTAGATCGGCAGCAGAAGCACGATGATGTAGATCGTCGGCACGATCCACCACCAGCGCGATTCCTCGCCGCGCTTGCGCATCAGCCGGGCGACCTGATCCTGCGAAGGCGTGCTCGCCAATTTTCCCGAAGCGGTGGTTTCACTCACTCTGTCGGCTCTTTCGTTGGCGCCGCTCATCTCAGCGCTCCGCGTCGTAGTTGGTCATCACGGTGTAGAACACCCACGACAACAACAGGATGATCAGGAAGTAGACCAGCGACATGGCGGCCGCCGGACCGAGGTCGAACTGGCCGAGCGCGGTCTTGACGAGGTCGATCGACAGGAAGGTGGTCGAGTTGCCGGGGCCGCCGCCGGTGACGACGAAGGGCTCGGTGTAGATCATGAAGCTATCCATGAAGCGCAACAGCACGGCGATCAAAAGCACACGCTGCATCTTCGGCAGCTGGATATAACGGAACACCGCCCAGCGCGAGGCGCCGTCGATCTTGGCCGCCTGGTAGAAGGCATCCGGGATCGAAACCAGGCCGGCATAGCAGAGCAGCACGACAAGGCTGGTCCAGTGCCAGACGTCCATGATGATGATGGTGACCCAGGCGTCGAACGGATCCTGCACGTAATTGTAGTCGATGCCGAGCGCGTTGACGTAGTAGCCGAGCAGGCCGATGTCGTTGCGGCCGAAGACCTGCCAGATGGTGCCGACGACGTTCCACGGAATGAGCAGCGGCAACGACATAAGCACCAGGCAGACCGGCACGCCCCAACCCTTCTTCGGCATGTTGAGCGCGATGAAGATGCCGAGCGGCACTTCGATGGCCAGGATGATGAAGGAGAAGATCAGGTTGCGCACCATGGCTTCCCAGAAGCGGCTGGACGACAGCAGTTCCTCGAACCACTGGGTGCCTGCCCAGAAGAAGACGTTGTTGCCGAAGGTGTCCTGCACCGAATAGTTGACGACCGTCATCAGCGGAATGACGGCCGAGAACGCCACCAGCACCAGCACCGGCAGCACCAGGAACCAGGCCTTGTTGTTCCAGGTCTTTTCCATCTATGCCCCCATCTCGACACGCCCCATCTCAACCAGCCAGGAATCGGCATAGATGTTGATGCCGGCCGGATCGAAGCGAACCTTTGGGTCGGCCGGCACGCTCTCGTCCTCGCCGATGACGGCAGCGATCTCGCGGCCTTCGAGGCTGGCGCGCACCACCTTGTGGCGGCCGAGATCCTCGACCTTGCTGATTTTAACCGCCATGCCGTCACGGCCGAGCCTGACATATTCGGGGCGGATGCCGAGTTCGATGGCGCCGGAGCTCCCAGCGGCGGTCTTTGGCGCGCCGGGCAGCTCGATGCGTTGGCTGCCAATGGTCGCGGTCTTGCCGTCGATCGCCACCGGCATGACGTTCATGCCGGGCGAGCCGATGAAGTAACCGACGAATGTGTGGCGCGGGCGCTCGAACAATTCGGCCGGCGTGCCGATCTGGACGATACCGCCATCATACATGACGACGACCTGGTCGGCGAAGGTCAGCGCCTCAGTCTGGTCATGGGTGACATAGACCATGGTGTAGCCGAAGCGGCGGTGAAGTTGCTTCAATTGCGAGCGCAGCACCCACTTCATGTGCGGATCGATGACCGTCAGCGGTTCGTCGAACAGGATGGCATTGACATCCGAGCGCACTAGGCCGCGGCCGAGCGAGATCTTCTGCTTCTGGTCGGCGGTCAGGCCCCTCGCCTTCTTCTTCGCCCACGACGCCAGGTCGATCATCTCCAACGTCTCGCGCACCTTGCGGTCGACATCGGCCTCCGGCACGCCGCGGTTGCGCAGCGGGAAGGCCAGATTGTCGTACACCGTCATGGTGTCGTAGATGACCGGGAATTGGAACACCTGCGCAATATTGCGCTCCTGCGTCGACAGATTGGTGACGTCCTTGCCGTTGAACAGCAACTCACCGTGCGAGGGTTGCAGAAGTCCCGAAATGATGTTGAGCAGCGTGGTCTTGCCGCAACCCGAAGGCCCAAGCAGCGCGTAGGCGCCGCCATCCTCGAAAGTGTGGTGCACTTCCCGCAGCGCAAAATCGGCATCCTTCTGCGGGTTGGGCAGGTAGGAGTGCCTGACATGGTTGACGTCGATGCGCGCCATCTCTTTCTTCCCCTTCAGGCCGCAAGCTTCGGCGCGGCGACGGCGCTGCCGTTGCTGTCGAAGACCATGATGTGGCGCGGATCGATAAACACCTCGATCTCGGCGTCGGGCTCGAAATCGCGGATGCCGTGGGTCAGCATGACCCAGCGCGCATCGGCGAAATCGAGATGGATGAAGCTTTCCGAGCCGGTGATCTCGGTGATCGTCACCTTGGCGCGCACCGGCACGGCGGCAGCGTTGGGCCGCTCGAGCGACAGATGATGCGGCTGGAAGCCGATCGTGTAGTTGGCGTCGGAAATGCCGGCGAGTTCGGCCGGTACCGGCAGCTTGACGCCGCCCTCGAGAAGGAAATCGGGACCTTTCTTGGCCAGCACGATGGTGTTGAGCGGCGGATCGGCAAAGGTTTTCGCCGTCACCAGGTCGATCGGCTTGCGGAAGACGTCGATGGTCGGCCCGAATTGGGTGATCCGCCCCTCGGACAGCGTCGCCGTATTGCCGCCGAGCAGCAAGGCTTCATGCGGCTCGGTCGTGGCGTAGACGAAAATAGTGCCGGCGGCGGCAAATATCTTGGGCAGTTCGGCGCGCAGCTCCTCGCGCAATTTGTAGTCGAGGTTGGCGAGCGGCTCGTCGAGCAGCACCAGACTGGCATTCTTGACGATGGCGCGGGCCAGCGCCGTACGCTGCTGCTGGCCGCCGGACAGGCTGAGCGGCGTGCGGTCGAGATAGGGTGTGAGCTTCAAAAGCCCTGCCGCGTTGCGGACTTCCTTGTCGATCTTGGCCTGGTCGGTGCCGGCGACGCGCAACGGCGAGGCGATGTTCTCGTAGACGGTCATCGCGGGGTAGTTGATGAACTGCTGATAGACCATGGCGATCTTGCGCTGCTGCACCGGCATGCCGGTGACATTCTGGCCGTCGAACCAGACTGAACCGGTGGTCGGCACGTCGAGTCCGGCCATCAGCCGCATCAGGCTGGTCTTGCCCGACAGTGTCGGCCCGAGCAAAACGTTGAGCGAGCCGTGCTGAAGCGTCAGCGACACGTCGCGGATATGCTCCACCGCGCCGACCATCTTCGTCACGTTTCTCAGTTCCAGCATGATGCCTCCTCCCAGGCTTTGTGCATCAATCGCCTTCCCTATTCCGCTGCCGCGACATGGCGCCGGCTGATGCCGCGCATGAATTCGTCAAGCGCCGACGCCTGTTCCCGGCTGAGATGCAGACCGCGCTTGGTGCGACGCCACAATACATCTTCGGCGGTCAGCGCCCATTCGTTTTCGCTGAGGTAGCGTACCTCGGCCTCATAGAGATCGGCGCCGAAATTGCGGCCGAGATCGGCGTTCGACTTGGCGAGGCCGAGCAGCACTTGCGCGCGCGTGCCGTAAAGCCGGGTCAACCGACGCGCCAGGCGCTGGTCGATGAAAGGAAAGGCGCTCTTCAGCTTCGCCACCTGGACGTCGAAACCGGTGGCCGGGAAATCGCCGCCCGGCAAGGGCGCGTTCGCCGTCCACGGCTTACCGCGCTTGCCGAGAAAACCTTCGACCTTTTCCAGCATCGATTCCGACAACCGGCGGTAGGTGGTGATCTTGCCGCCGAAAGCGTTGACGATCGGCGCCTTGCCCCCGCCGCCATCGGCTTTCAGCACATAGTCGCGGGTCGCTTCCTGCGCCTTCGAAGCGCCGTCGTCGTAGAGCGGGCGCACGGCCGAATAGGTCCAGACGATGTCGGGGCGCGTCACGGCTTCAGCAAAATATTCGCTCGCCGCCGCGCAGAGATAGTCGATCTCGGTGTCGCTGATCTTCACGTCATGCGGATCGCCGGGATAGTCGCGATCGGTGGTGCCGATCAGCGTAAATTCTTCCTCGTAGGGAATGGCGAAGATGATGCGCCCGTCCTTGTTCTGGAAGAAGTAGGCGCGCGGATCATCGAACTTCTTTTTGATGACGATATGACTGCCCTGCACCAGGCGCACATTGTGCACGTCGTTCTGGCCCACAGTGGTCGACAGGACGTGGTCGACCCACGGACCGGCGGCATTGACCAGCAGCCGGGCCTTGACCTCCTCTGCCTCTCCCGTCTGCACGTCTTCCACGCGGATCGCCCACAGATCGCCTTCGCGCCGCGCCCCGACGACTTTCGTGCGGGTGCGGATGGTGGCGCCGCGGTCGGCGGCGTCACGCGCGTTCAACGCCACCAGCCGGGCATCGTTGACCCAGCCGTCCGAGTACTCGAAAGCCTTGTGAAACAGCGGCTTCAGCGGCTTGCCGGCCGGATCCTTGGACATGTCCAGTGTCCGGGTCGCCGGCAGCAATTTGCGGCCACCAATATGATCGTAGAGGAACAGGCCGAGCCGGATCAGCCAGGCCGGGCGCAGGCCCTTGGCGTAGGGCAGCACGAAGCGCATCGGCCAGATGATGTGCGGCGCGTTCTTCCACAGAACCTCGCGCTCCATCAGTGCCTCGCGCACAAGTCGGAACTCGTAGAATTCGAGGTAGCGCAGGCCACCATGGATCAGCTTGGTCGAACCGGAGGAGGTTCCGCTGGCAAGATCGTTCATCTCAGCCAGAAACACCGAAAAGCCCCGCCCAACGGCGTCGCGGGCGATGCCGCAGCCATTGATGCCGCCACCGATGACGAAGATGTCATGGATTGCGTCCACAAAGCCCTCCCGCGATTTCGCATTGCAGCATTTTTAGGTTTTTACGAAACCGTAGCGGGATTATTTCGAAATAAGAACGAATGTCAAACGAAATGTAACGGGACCGTGATTGATAGCTTAGCCGAGCGACGTTTCGATCAATTGAACCTCCGCTTCCTCGCAGATCTTGCGCACCGACGGGATGTCGCAATGGTCGGTAATGAAGGTGTTGACCTGCGAGAGATGGCCGATGCGAACCGGCGCGGTTCGTTCGAACTTGGTCTGGTCGGAGACCAGGATGACATGCCTGGCATTGGCGATAATGGCTTGCGCGACTTTCACTTCGCGAAAGTCGAAATCGAGCAGCGCGCCGTCATGGTCGATGGCCGAGGCGCCGATCACCGCATAGTCGACCTTGAACTGCCTGATAAAATCGACCGCGGCCTCGCCGACAACGCCGCCGTCGGAGCCGCGCACGACGCCGCCGGCGATTACCACCTCGATCGAAGGATAGATGCGCATCCTATTGGCAACATTGATATTATTGGTGATGACCATCAGCCCGGTATGGTCGAGCAGCGCCTTGCTGACCGACTCGGTCGTGGTGCCGATGTTGATGAACAGGGAGGCGTTGTCGGGTATCAGCCTGGCCGCCGCGCGGCCGATGGCCTCCTTCTCGTCGGCGGCAATCTTACGGCGCGCCTCATACTCCATATTCTCGATGCCGGACGGGAACAGGGCCCCGCCATGGATGCGCGTCAGCAGCCGCTGGTCGCAGAGATCGTTGAGGTCCTTGCGGATGGTCTGTGGCGTCACGTTGAAATGCGTGGCGAGGTCATCGACCAGCACACGGCCATGGTCCTTCGCCATCTGGATGATTTCGGCATGGCGCGGCGACAAATACACTGAGAACCTCCCGTTTTCGTTTTTCTTGTTTGTAGCTGAAAACGAAAGCAATGAAAAGGGAGACGCCGGCTAATGAAATATCGATGATTGCAAAGGCGAACCGGGCAGATACGGCTCAGACCCGCTCCGCCACCTTGCGGGTGACAGCCGCGACTTTACCTGGCGAGCGGATCATCAGGAAATTGCCGGACCAGTATCCCGGGATTCGCCAAGTGCCTTTGATCTCGGTTGCATCACCGTTGATGATGCCGCTGTAGTGAATCGGGTGCGCCTTCAATTGGGCCTTGTCGTATGTCTTGGTAAAGGAGACGGCGTTGCCCTCTCGCTGCCCCTGCAGGCTTGCGTATCTTGCCGTGCTGGTCGCCGCCGGTTCGTGGGTCATGCCCGTCAAGCCGGTTGCCGTCTCGATCAGCGTTGCAACGAAGGAAACCGGCGGCAGTTCGCGCGGATAGAAATAGCGCCCGCTCCAGACGCCCGTCAGATTCTGGCTAACCCCTTCAGCCCTTCCGGCCATATGCTTGCTCGCAGGTCCTTGCTGGCTTGCCCCGGCGGCGGCAACCACCCGGGCAATACCTGTCAGTCCTTCGGGGATCTTGCACACTCGCAGATGACAGTGAAGGCGGTATCGACATCGGCCGCGGTTGTCTCGAACTGGCCTGCCTGGAAGCGGATGGCGACCCGCCCATCGACACGCGTCTGCGTCAGGTAGATACGGCCGTCATTGTTGATGGCGTCGACCAGACGCAGATTGTGCTCGTCGCAGTCAGCGCCGGATGCGGCGCGATGCCGGAACGAGAACAGCGACAGCATCGGCTGGCTGGCGAGCTCGAAATCCTCCTCCTCGGCCAAGCGCGCTGCTATGCCTTCGCTCCAGGCGACGTGATTGCGGATCATGGTGCGCAGCGCCTCGAGGCCATGGGCGCGCAGCAGGAACCACAGCTTCAGCGCCCGGAAGCGACGGCCGAGAGGCACCGACCATTCGGAGTAGTTGATGATGCCGTCATGGCCGCGAGTTTTCAGATAGTCCGGCTTGATCGCCAGCGTGCGCACGAGATCCTCCGGCTGGCGGACGAACTGGATCGAGCAGTCGAATTGCGCGCCCAGCCATTTGTGCGGGTTGAAGACGATCGAGTCCGCGCCCTCGACACCGGTCCAGAAATGCCGGTATTCCGGACAGATCATCGCCGATCCGGCCCAGGCGGCGTCGATATGCAGATAGAGCCCCTGGCGTTTGGCCACCGCGGCCACTTCAGCGATGTCGTCGGTGCCGCCGGTGCTGGTGCCGCCGACGCACGCGATGATGCCGGCCGGCAATAGGCCGGCCGCGCGGTCGGCAACAATCGCCGCTTCCAAAGCCGCGGTATCCATGGCGCGGTAGGTGCCGGCGACGGGAATGCGGACGAGGTTTTCCTCGCCAATGCCGGCGACCCAGATGGCGCGGTCGATCGAGGTGTGCACCTGGTCGGAGGAATAGACGCGCAGCCTGCCCTGCCCGGAAAGACCCTTCTTGTTGCCCTGCCAGTCGAGCGTGCGCTCGCGCATGGTCAACACGGCGGCCAGCGTCGCCGATGATGCGGAGTCCTGGATCACGCCGGAAAAGCCTTCGGGCAGGCCGAGCGCCTGGCGCATCCAGTCGACGATGCGCGTCTCAAGCTCTGTCGCCGCCGGCGAAGTCTGCCACAGCATGCACTGCGCGGCCATCGCAGAGACCAGATATTCGGCAACCACCGAGACGGGTGCTGCATTGGCCGGGAAATAAGCAAAGAAACGCGGATGCTGCCAATGCGTCATGCCGGGCACGATCTTGGCTTCGAAATCGGCGAAGATCGTCTCCATCGATTCCGCGGCCTCCGGCGGAGAAGCTTCGATGCTCCTGAAGATCTCGCCCGGCGCTATGGCAGGTCGCACGGGCCGATCGCGAAGGCCGGCGCGGTAATCAGCGCCCCAGTCGGCGGCGCGCCTCGACCAGTCGCGGAATTGCTCGTTGTCCATGGATCCTCCCGACGCGCCGATCAGCCAGCCGTTTGAATTTTGATTAACATGTTAAATAGAGACAGGCAACCGCGACGAAGGTTCCCGCGCTACCCCGGAAAATCCGGCAGGCTGGCAAAGGCCGTCTTCAACGCGTTCGACCAGCCTTCGGAAATAGCACGATAATATCGATCGTCTTGGCCGATGCGCTTTTTCAAACCCACCGTGAACGTGTCCTCCTCCAGGAACAGCAGGTCGAGAGGCAGGCCGACGGACAGGTTCGATTTCAGCGTCGAATCGAACGATACCAGCAAGAGCTTGACCGTTTCAGCCAGGCTCATCGTCCTTTCATAGGCACGGATGATGATCGGCTTGCCGTATTTGGTCTCGCCGATCTGGAAGAACGGCGTGTCGTCGGTCGATTCGATGAAATTGCCCTCGGGATAGATCATGAACAGCCGTGGCGGGCTGCCCTTGATCTGGCCGCCGAGGATGAAGGAGGCGTTGAAATAGGAATCCGCCTTTTCGCCGGCAGGCGACGAGCTGGCGATGACTTCCTTGACGGTGTCGCCGACCAGCCGCACCGTCTGGTACATGGATGGGGTCTCGAGCAGCGTCGCGTGGCGTTCCGCCACAGCTTTGGTGCGCTCGTCGAGCAGGCTGACCACGGCCTGCGTTGTAGCCAGATTGCCGGCCGACATCAGCACGATGACGCGCTCGCCTGGCTCTTCCCAGACATGCATCTTCTTGAAAGTGGAGATCGAATCCATCCCGGCATTGGTGCGCGTGTCCGACATGAACACGAGCCCACGATCGATCTTGAGGCCGACGCAATAAGTCATGGAATCTCTTCAGGCAGCAATCTTGCCGGAGACTACTGCTCTACCGTGACGGTGACTGCAAGCTGTTCCTCCGCCTGTCCCAGTCGAATTCCCGATACCGGCGAGGCGTCGCGATAATCACGGCCGGTGGCTACCCTGACATAGCGTTCATCGGGGGAAATGCCGTTGGCGGCATCGAAGGCGACCCAGCCGAGACCCTGAACATGGGCTTCGGCCCAGGCATGGCTCGCCGCCTGCTCGATGGCCGCATCCATCATCAGATAGCCACTGGCATAGCGGGCCGGAAAACCCATGACGCGGGCTGCGGTGACAAAGATGTGGCTGTGATCCTGGCAAACGCCGGTCTTCAGCGCCAATGCCTCTTCCGCCGGGGTCGTCACACTGGTGGTGCCCGGCGTGTAGGCGACGCGCTCGACGATCAGCGCCATCAGCCGATGCAGCCTTTCGATGTCGGTACCTTTGCCGACCGCCGCGGCAAGCTCGCTTATGCCCTCGCCGGGGATGGTCAAAGCTGTCTCCTGGCTGAACAGCCACAGCGGCGCAAAGCCGTGATGCGGACCCGAGACGCCCGCTGTGTCGCGCGTGACAACCTCGCCGGAGGCCTCGACGGTGATGAAGTCGCGCTCGCCCTCGACGCTCAACAGCCTGTTATCGTTGCCGAAATGGTCGTTAAAGCGGACTTCCTCGCGCGCGCCCTCGATCTTCAGCGCCCAGGACAGCACGGTCTGCGTCGGGCCACTGACCGGTAACAGGCGTAGCCGCTGCAACAGATAGTGCACCGGCGCGTCGTAGCGGTATTCGGTACGGTGGGTGATCTTGAGCCGCATGCCTATTTTCCGTTTGTAAGCATGATCTTATCCGAAAACCGGGTCTCACTTGTCGCTAGCGCGGCCCTCCGGTTCGCGATCATGCTCAATTGAACCGGTAATCTTGTGCGATCTCTTCGCCAAGCTTGGTGTTGTCTTGAATGAACCTGGCCAGGAATTCGTGCAGGCCGGCGTCGAATATGTCCTTGATCGACCCTGCCTGCAGCATCGCCTGTGTCCTGTCGACGGTGGCGTGGCAGGCATGACGGTCGCCATAGTCGTCGCCCAGGAACTTCAGATGCTCGGCGAGAAAACGATAACAGAAGGTCAGCGAACGCGGCATGCGCACATTGAGGATCAGATAGTCGGCAATATTGGTCGGTTTGTAGTCGGCCTCATAGACCCAGCGATAGGAACGGTGCGCCGACACCGAGCGCAGGATCGATTCCCATTGGTAGTTGTCGAGGCTCGAGCCGACCCAGGAGATCGACGGCAGCAGCACGTAGTATTTCACGTCGAGGATGCGTGCCGTGTTGTCGGCCCGCTCGACATAGGTGCCGAGCTGCGAGAAGTCGAAGATCTCGTTGCGCAGCATCGTGCCGTAGAACGAGCCGCGGATCAGCGCCGTCTCGCGTTTGATGGCGTCGAGCACACTCGGCAGGTCGCGCTCGTCGATCGGCTTTGCCAGCATGCGCTTCAGGGCCATCCAGGCTTCGTTGATGCTCTCCCAGGTCTCGCGCGTCAGCGCGGTGCGCACCATGCGGGCATTGTTGCGAGCGGTCTCGATCGCCGACATCGTGCTCGACGGGTTCGAGGTGTCGCGCAGCAGGAAGTCGGCGACATTGGCGGCGGTATAGTCCTTGTATTTCTGCGTGAAGGTGACGTCGGAGCCGGCGCTGAGCAGCACCGAATTCCACTCTTCCGACGCGCTCTGGGTGCGGGTCAGCGCCATGCGAAGGCCGGCATCGACCAGACGCGCCATGTTTTCCGCCCGCTCGATATAGCGGTTCATCCAGTAGAGCCCGTTGGCGGTGCGGCCGAGAAGCATGTGAAGTGGCCCTTCGGGGCTAGTGAGTAGGGAATAGTGAGTAGGGATTAGTAAGCATTTGAATCTCTGTGGAATATGGCATTTCTTGTCCCTCTACTGCCTACTGCCTACTGCCTACTGCCCTATTCCCTACCTAATCGTCCAACACCCACGTATCCTTCGTGCCGCCGCCTTGCGAGGAATTCACGACCAACGACCCCTCCTTCAGCGCCACCCGCGTCAAGCCGCCGGGAACGATCTGGATTCGGTCGGAGACCAGAACATAGGGCCTGAGATCGACATGGCGCGGCGACAGGCCTTTTTCGGTCAGGATCGGGCAAGTCGACAGCGCCAGCGTCGGCTGGGCGATGTAGTTGGAGGGCTTCGCCTGCAGCTTCTTGGCGAAATCCTGGCATTCCTTCTTGGTCGCAGCCGGGCCGACCAGCATGCCGTAGCCGCCGGAGCCGTGCACTTCCTTGATGACCAGCTCATGGATGTGTTCGAGCACGTATTTCAGGCTGTCGGGCTCCGAGCAGCGCCAGGTCGGGATGTTGCCGAGGATGGCCTTGCGGCCGGTGTAGAACTCGACGATGTCGGGCATGTAGGAATAAATCGCCTTGTCGTCGGCGATGCCGGTTCCCGGCGCGTTGGCGATGGTGATGTTGCCGGCGCGGTAGACGTCCATGATGCCGGGCACGCCAAGGGCCGAGTCCGGCCGGAAGGTCAGCGGATCGAGGAAGGAATCGTCGACGCGCCGGTAAAGCACGTCGATCTGCTTGTAGCCTTCGGTCGTGCGCATGGCGACGTGGCCGTCTACAACGCGCAGATCCTGGCCTTCGACCAACTGCACGCCCATCTGGTCGGCGAGGAAGGCATGTTCGAAATAGGCGGAGTTGAAGCTGCCCGGCGTCAGCACGGCAATGGTCGGTGCACCCTTGGTGCTTTGCGGCCGCACTGCCGCCAGCGACTGGCGCAGCAATTGCGGATAATTCTCCACCGGCCGCACCTTGATCTGCTGGAACAGCTCGGGAAAGAGCTGCATCATCGTCTCGCGGTTCTCCAGCATGTAGGAGACCCCCGACGGCGTGCGCGCATTGTCCTCCAGCACGTAGAACTCGTTCTCCGAGATGCGGACGATATCGACGCCGATAATGTGGGTGTAGACGCCGGCCGGTGGCCGCACTCCGATCATTTCCGGCAGGAACGCCTCGTTCCTGGCGATCAGCTCCCTCGGCACGCGGCCGGCGCGCAGGATTTCCTGGCGGTGGTAAATGTCGTGGAGGAAAGCGTTCAGCGCCTGCACGCGCTGCTCGATGCCTTGCGTCAGCCTTCGCCATTCATTGCCGGAGATGATGCGCGGCACGATGTCGAAGGGGATCAGCCGCTCGGAGGCTTCCTGCTCGCCATAGACGGCGAAGGTAATGCCGGTCTTGCGGAAGACGCGCTCGGCGTCCTGCATCTTTTCGGTAAGCCTGGCCGGGTCCTGCTCCTTCAGCCAGCGGTCGTAAGCCGTATACGGTTGTCTAAGCCCGGAAACTTCCGGAAGCATTTCATCGAACGCTGCCAATCGCATACTCCCCTGTGACGCCATTTCACTGGCGTCGCGGGAGAAAATCAAGCGCAATCGGTGATTTGGAGGATATCGGCGATCAGTATGTTTCGACTGCCCAAAATTCGGGCAGTCGGAACGGGACCTTAATCAGGCTCTGCCTTGTCGCCGGGCAAGTGCCTGATGCGGCCATAGCAGTTCACCGTTTCATGGCAACGGCGACCTGCCATGGCTTTTTGCTTCGACGCAATTCCGGACGGAAAACCGCTTCACACTTTTCCTGGAATTGCTTTAGAAAGCGCGGAAAGTGACGACCGTGAAGGTGTCCTTGATTCCGGGAATAATCTGCACCTTCTCGTTGACGAAGTGGCCGACATCTTCCTCGTCGTCGACATAGAATTTGGCAAGCAGGTCGTAATTGCCGGCGGTCGAGTAGATTTCCGAGGCGATTTCGGCATCGGCGAGCGCGCTGGCGACCTCGTAGGACTTGCCCAGATCGCACTTTATCTGCATGAAAAACGTCTTCATTGCCGGTCCCGATCAAGCTTCAGCACACAAGCGGCCCTTGTGGCAGACTGCCGCCCGGCTTTCAAGCATCAGGCCGAGCGCGCCTTGGCGACGGCTTGTCTCAGTTCGGACACCGGCATGCCGCGCCGATACAAGTTGCCGCCGATGACCAGGGCTGGCGTGCCGCGCAGCTTGAACGCCGCCGCCTGGACTTCGGTGCGGACAAGGGCAGCGTCGATATCGGGTTCACGGATGGCGAGGTCGGCACGCACCATCGCCACATCGACACCGACGGAAGAAAGGATGTCGTTGGTGCGGCGTTCCGAAAGGCCGCGCTGGTTGGTCATCAGCGCATCGACCGCCGCGCCATAGTGTTCGCCGCTCAGCAGCGTCACCCGCGCCGCGTCGCGCGACACGTCGCCGAAGATCGGCCAGTCCTTCATCACAAGCCGGACGCCGTTGTCCTCTTCCATCAACTTCTTCAGCTCGACGAAGACGAGCTTGCAGATCGGGCACTGATAGTCGACGAATTCGGCGATGGTGACGTCGCCATCGGGGTTGCCGAGCGCTGGAATGGCGGGATCGAAGGCGACTTCCGTGACGGTCGGCCCGGTGCTTGCCCAGGCGGGCAAGGGAGCCAAAACTGCGAGGCTTGCCGCGCCCTTCAGCAAAAGGCGCCGGTCGATCGGCTGCTTGAACATGGTTGTCCCCTGGTTGCGCGAACGGGTCCCCACCCGTCCCTACGATGCGCGCCCCGCGTTAAAGGAGGCTTAAGCATGATCATGTGGCACTTGCGTGGCGAATATTGCGGTTGCTGAAACCGTGAGGCTCCGCAAAGCGTATGGTATGATGCGTCCCGGGACAGGTTTTGTTGGGGGACAATGGAGACAGGCCATGCGCCGCACCGCATTCGCAGTCGTTTCATTGCTGTTCGCGTTGTTCGTGTCGGCAGCCCTTGCCGGCGACGCCGAAGTCAAGGCCGGCCAGGCCGTCATCGATGGTCAGTTGAAGGCGCTCATCGCCAATGATGGCGCCAAGGCGTACAGTTTCGCCGCTCCAAATGTGAAGCGCGTCTTTCCGACCGTCGACACCTTCATGAACATGGTGACCAACGGCTATCCGCCGGTGCGCCAGCCGCAGAGCTATTCCTTCGGCAAGGTCGAGCAGATGGGGCCAACTTCGCTAATCCAGCAAGTGCTGATCGTTGGGCCCGACGGCAAGGACTATGAGGCGGTCTACACGCTGGAACAGCAGCCCGACGGCAGCTTTCGGATCACCGGCTGCAGCTTGCGCGCAGCGAATTCGCTCAGTACCTGAGGCCCGGCTACAGCACCGGAATATCACCCCTCGCCCATCCCTCTGAAATGTCTGATGTGCGCGCCTCGAAGGCCTTTGCCTCGATCGCGGCGCGAACGTCCTGCATCAGCTTCTGATAGTAAGACAGGTTGTTCCACGTCAGAAGCATCGCGCCCAGCGCCTCCTGCGAGCGCACGAGATGATGCAGATAGGCGCGTGAATAGTCGCGTGCCGCCGGGCAGTCACTCTCCTCGTCCAGCGGCCGCGGATCGTCCGCATGGCGGGCATTCCTGAGATTGACCTTGCCGCGCCTGGTATAGGCCAGGCCATGGCGGCCGGCGCGGGTCGGCATGACGCAGTCGAACATGTCGATGCCGCGCGCCACCGATTTCACGATGTCGTCCGGCGTGCCGACGCCCATGAGATATCGAGGCTTGTCGTCAGGCAATTCCGGACAGGTGATCTCCAGCATATCCAGCATCACCGCTTGCGGTTCGCCGACGGCCAGGCCGCCGACCGCATAGCCCTTCAGCTCCATCGCGCTCAGCGCCTGCGCCGAACGCACCCTGAGAGCTGCGTTGTCGCCACCCTGGACGATGCCGAACATCGCCTTGCCGGGCTGATCGCCGAACGCTGTCTTGCAGCGCTCGGCCCAGCGCAGCGACAGCTCCATCGCGCGCTCGATCTGCTTGAGGTCGGCCGGCAGCGCTGTGCATTCGTCGAGCTGCATCTGGATGTCGGAATCGAGCAGGCCCTGGATCTCGATCGAGCGCTCCGGCGACATCTCGTAGGCAGCGCCGTCAATGTGCGAGCGAAAGGTGACGCCCTTCTCGGTCAATTTTCTGAGCTTCGACAGCGACATGACCTGAAAACCGCCACTGTCGGTCAGGATCGGCTGCGGCCAGCGGGCGAATTCATGCAACCCACCAAGCCGCGCCACGCGCTCGGCGCCGGGGCGCAGCATCAGATGATAGGTATTGCCCAGGATGATGTCGGCGCCGACGCCGCGCACCTGGTCCATATACATGGCCTTGACCGTGCCGCCGGTGCCGACCGGCATGAAGGCCGGCGTGCGGATTTCGCCGCGCGGCATGGTGATGGAACCGCGCCGCGCCTTGCCGTCGGTGGCGAGGATCTTGAAGGTGAATGTCTCAGCCATTGAATTCCTTGTCATGGACAGGCGCGCCTGGCGCCTGCCTGTCGAGCGACTGGCGGTATTGGATGCAGCCGCGCATGAATTTCGGCCATGGCGGCACGGCAATCGATGGATCGGTCTTTTCCGGCAGCAGGTCCCACAGGTTGGGATGATGCCAGCATAAATCATGGCCGGTAGAATCTCGATGCTGGCGAATGCCGGCACGCAATTTCTTCACTTCGGCGATCAGGCTTTCGCGATCAAAGGCCTGCAGGTCATCATCCATCGCTCATCTCCGCTCGATAAAGCAGGCTTGCATCTCCGTAGGAATAGAACCTGTAATCGTTCCCGATGGCATGAGCATAGGCCGCACGCATCGTATCTAGGCCGCTGAAGGCCGAAACCAGCATGAACAGCGTCGAACGCGGCAGATGGAAATTGGTCATCAGCAGGTCGGCGGTCTTGAACCGATAGCCCGGCGTGATGAAGATGTCGGTCGGGCCGGACCAGGCGGTCAGCGAGCCATCAGGCCGTGCCGCGCTCTCCAGCAGGCGCAGCGAGGTCGTGCCGACAGCGATGATGCGCCCGCCCCGCGCCTTGGCGCCATTCAGAGCGTCGGCTGTTGCTTCGCTGACCGAGCCGGTCTCGGCATGCATCTTGTGGTCAGCGGTGTCGTCCGCCTTGACCGGCAGGAAGGTGCCGGCGCCGACATGCAAGGTGACGAAGCGGCGTTCGATGCCTTTTGCATCCAGCGCGGCAAACAGCTCCGGCGTAAAATGCAGGCCTGCGGTGGGGGCAGCGACTGCGCCCTCCTCCTTGGCATAGATTGTCTGGTAATCCGTCAGGTCGCGTGCGTCGTCGTCGCGCTTGGAGGCGATATAGGGGGGCAGCGGGATGTGGCCGACGGCGCGCAGCGCTTCGTCGAGAAATGGGCCGGAGAGGTCGAAGCCGAGCAACGCCTCGCCGGCGTCTCCCTTCTCGATCACCGTGGCGTCGAGCTGGCCGAGAAAACAGGAATTGCCGTCATGGCCGAAATGGAGACGGTCGCCGGCGGCGATGCGCTTGCCCGGCCGCATGAAGGCCAGCCAGCGGTCCGGCGCCATGCGCATATGCAGCGTGGCGTCGACCTGCGCCTGCGCTTCGCCGCGCCGCCTGATGCCTCTTAACTGGGCAGGAATGACCTTGGTGTCGTTGAAGACCAGAACATCGCCAGCCCTGAGCAAGGACGGCAGGTCGCCAACCGTGCGATCCGAAAGACCCTCGCCCGGCCTGACCACCAGCATTCTGGCGCTGTCGCGCGGCTCGGCCGGGCGAAGCGCGATGCGCTCCTCAGGCAGGTCGAAGTCGAAGAGGTCGACGCGCATCAGTAGAGCCGGACGAGCAGCGCTCCGGCCAAGAGCAGCACCGCGCCGGCGATGCGGCCGAGCGAAATCTCGCGCACCGCCACGCCGAGAAAGCCGACGCGATCGATCAGCATGCCGGCGAAGAGCTGGCCGGCAACCAGGAACGCCATCAACGCGGCTGCACCAATGCGCGGCGTAAGAATGGTTGACAGGGTAACATAGAAACCGCCGAGCATGCCGCCGGCGATGAACAGCCAAGGCGCCGGCGCCTTCCAGTCGAGCGAGATGTCCTGCAGCCGCACAACGGCAATGGAGATGATACCAAGCACGATCGCGCCCGACAGGAACGAGAACGCAGCAGCCGCGACCGGGAGCCCCAGGCCGCGCGCCAGCTGCGAGTTGATCGGCGCCTGGACGGCGATGAAGGCGCCTGACAGGATGCCGAGCAGCGACCAGACCACGCCCATCATCGTCGTTTGTCCTTACTTGACGTCGGCCGCGACCTTCAGCGACACGATCTTGTCGGGATCGACCACCGGCTCGCCGCGCTTGATCTTGTCGACATTGTCCATGCCTTCGATGACCTGGCCCCAGACCGTGTACTGGCGGTTGAGGAAGGCGGCATCGTCGAAGCAGATGAAGAACTGCGAATTGGCCGAGTTCGGGTTCTGCGAACGGGCCATCGAGCAGGTGCCGCGGCCATGGTTGGCGTTGGAGAACTCAGCCTTCAGGTCCGGCTTTTCCGAGCCGCCCATGCCCGCACGCGACGGCGCGAAGGTCGGCTTCGACGAATTGCCGAACTTGACGTCACCGGTCTGCGCCATAAAGCCTTCGATGACGCGGTGGAAAACCACGCCGTCATAGGCGCCTTCGCGGGCCAGTTCCTTGATGCGGGCGACGTGGCCGGGGGCCAGGTCGGGAAACAGTTCGATGACGACCTTGCCCTTGGTCGTTTCCAGGATGAGCGCGTTTTCGCGGTCCTTGATCTCAGCCATGTCGGATCTCCTTTATCTCAGAAAAACAGATTGATTTGATTGGTTTACTTGTCGGCGGCGATGCGTACCTTGATCATGCGGTCGGGGTCGCTGACCGTGCCGTTGTCGGCCTCGTCGCCCTTCTTGATCTTGTCCACCAGCTCCATGCCACTGACGACATTGCCGACGATGGTGTACTGGCCATCGAGGTTTGGCGCCGGCGCGAACATGATGAAGAACTGTGAATTGGCGGAGTTCGGATCCTGCGAGCGGGCCATGCCGAGCGTGCCGCGCTTGAAATGCTCACTCTGCGAGAATTCGGCCGGCAGGTCGGGCAGGTCTGAACCGCCGGTGCCGACGGCCTCGGGGCTGAACCCCTTCTTCATGTTGCCGAACTTGACGTCGCCGGTCTGCGCCATAAAGCCGTTGATGACCCGGTGGAATGCGACATCGTTATAAGCGCCTTCACGCACCAGCTTCTTGATCTGCGCGACATGCTTGGGTGCCAGGTCGGGGCGTAGCGCGATGGTGACGTCGCCGTTCTTCAAGGTGATGACCATGGTGTTTTCCGGTTCGGCGGCGAAGGCCGAAACGGATGCGGTCACGAGACCGGCAAGCACGACGAGAAACGAGGCGAGCTTTTTCAGCTGCATAAGGGATCTCCGAAGGTCTTTGTTAGGGTGCATGTCGTTGCCCCAAAAACCGGCATCCACTTTGGGGCGACATGCACTATTTCGCGAATTTGGCGGTGAGCGCACCGGCAACGGCGGCCGGTACGAAGGGACGGATGTCTCCGCCCATCGAGGCTATCTGGCGCACAAGTGTGGCGGTAATGGTGCGTACCGATGGGCTGGCGGGCAGAAAAACCGTCTGCAGTTCCGGCGCCATGGTCTCGTTCATGCCGGCCATCTGCATCTCGTAATCGAGATCGGTGCCGTCGCGCAGGCCGCGGATCATGATCGAGGCGCCATGCTTGCGGGCCGCGTCGATGACCAGCCCGTCAAAGGCGACGACCTTGATACGGTCGCCGTCGCGGCCAAATTCGGCCTTGGTCGCGGCCTCGATCAGCTTCACCCGTTCGTCGAAGGAAAACAGCGGCGTCTTGCCGGGGTGAGTGCCGATCGCCGCATAAACCGTGTCGGCGACAGCCAGCGATGCCTTCAGGACATCGAGATGGCCGTTGGTCAGCGGGTCGAAGGAGCCGGCATAAAGGGCGATGCGATCGGTCATGGGAGGTGCTTCTAGCGGGGCATTGGGCGGAAGGCAAATGCGATTGGGAACATCTGCGTGAACCTTTTCGCAGACATGAACGACAGATGAATGCCTTGATCACGAAGACTTCACGCCGCGTTCGCTAGTTTGCACTTCGGAAGATGAAACCAAAACCCGACCTAACCGTTGGATAGGCGCAGGAGAACACGCACATGCTGATCTACATGCTCGCCACCGCAATGACCGTCGCCATGCTGATCGCCACCGCATTCGGATTGCATAGCGAGGCAGAGCGCGTCCGTGTCCGCACAAAGCGGTTCGAAGGTTTCGGCGCTCGCTGGCCCCACCGTCGCCCCTGATTTATTGCTAGTTTCTTGTTTGCGCCGGCCCATCGGGCCGGCGTTGTTGCTCAAACCTATTCGGTGCTGTCCGGTACGGCATCTCCGGCGCCGGCCTCAATGACACCCTCTTCGACATCCTCGTCGGCCTGCGGCTCCGAAATCCGTTCGACCGAAACCACCTTCTCGCCTTCGGCGGTGTTGAAGATGGTCACGCCCTTGGTGGCGCGGCTGGCGAAACGGATACCGTTGACCGGCACCCGGATGACCGTGCCGCCATCCGAAACCAGCATGATCTGGTCGTCATTGCCGACCGGGAAAGTCGCCACCAGCTGGCCGATCTCGGCCACCTTCGACACGTCGGTGGCGCGGATGCCTTTGCCGCCGCGTCCGGTCAGGCGGAAATCGTAGGATGACGAGCGCTTGCCGTAGCCATATTCGGTCACCGTCAGCACATACTGCTCATGCGCCTTGAGCTCTTCGTAACGGCTGTCGGAAAGCTCGGTCTCCTCGCCAATCTCCTCATTGGTGAGTGCAATCTCTTCTTCCTCGCCGGTCACCTCGGCGGCAAGCCGCCGCTCCAGTGCTGCCCGCTTGAGGTAGGCGGAGCGTTCCGCCGGTGAAGCATCGACATGCTCGATCACCGACATGGAGATGATGCGGTCGGTCTCGGCCATGCTTATGCCGCGCACGCCGACCGAATTGCGGCTCTGGAAGACGCGCACATCGCCAACGCGGAAGCGGATGCACTGGCCGGAGCTGGCGGTCAAAAGCACATCGTCATTGTCTGTGCAGGTCTCGACGCCGAGGATCTCGTCGCCCTCCTCCTCCAGCTTCATGGCGATCTTGCCGTTGCGGTTGACCTGGACGAATTCGGACAGCTTGTTGCGGCGCACGGTGCCGCGCGTGGTGGCGAACATGACGTCGAGTTCGCCCCAGCTGGTCTCGTCCTCGGGCAGCGGCATGATGGTGGTGATGCGCTCGCCCTGCTCCAGCGGCAGCATGTTGATCAGCGCCTTGCCGCGCGACTGCGGATTGCCGATTGGCAGCCGCCAGACCTTTTCCTTGTAGACGATGCCGCGCGAGGAGAAGAACAGCACCGGCGTATGCGTGTTGGCCACAAACAGCCGGGTGACGAAATCCTCTTCCTTGGTCGACATGCCGGAGCGGCCCTTGCCGCCGCGGCGTTGCGCCCGGTAGAGCGACAGCGGCACGCGCTTGATGTAGCCGGAATGGCTGACGGTGACGACCATGTCCTCGCGCTGGATCAGGTCCTCGTCTTCCATGTCGGCGCCGCCGTCGGTGAGCTCGGTGCGGCGCGGCGTGCCGAACTCGTCGCGCACGGCGGCAAGCTCGTCCTTGACGATCTGCTGGATGCGGGCGCGGGACGACAGAATGTCGAGGTAATCCTTGATCTCGTCGCCGATGGTGTTCAGCTCGTCGGCGATTTCGTCACGGCCGAGCGCGGTCAGGCGCTGCAGGCGCAGTTCGAGGATTGCGCGCGCCTGTTCCTCGGAGAGGTTGTAGGTGCCATCCTCATTGATGCGATGGCGCGGATCGTCGATAAGCAGAATCAATGACTCCACGTCCCCGGAGGGCCAGCGTCGCTCCATCAACTGCTCGCGCGCCGTCTGCGGATCGGGCGCGGTGCGGATCAGCTTGATCACTTCGTCGATGTTGGCGACGGCGATGGCGAGGCCGACCAGCACGTGGGCGCGGTCGCGCGCCTTGCGCAGCAGGAATTTCGTGCGCCGGCTAATCACCTCTTCGCGGAAGCTGACAAACGCCTTCAGCATGTCGGTCAGGTTCATCACTTCCGGCTTGCCGCCGTTCAGCGCCACCATATTGGCGCCGAAGGAGGTCTGCAGCGGCGTGAAGCGGTAAAGCTGGTTGAGAATGACGTCGGCGACAGCGTCGCGCTTCAGCTCGATGACGACGCGGTAGCCCTGGCGGTCGCTTTCGTCGCGAATGTCGGAAATGCCTTCGATGCGCTTGTCGCGCACCAGCTCGGCCATTTTCTCGATCATCGAGGCCTTGTTCACCTGGTACGGGACTTCCGTGATGATGATCGATTCACGGTCGTTTCCGCGCTGTTCGACATTGACCTTGCCGCGCATGACGATGGAGCCACGGCCAGTCGCATAGGCGCTGTAGATGCCGGAACGGCCGAGCACGATGCCGCCGGTCGGGAAATCGGGACCCGGAATGATCTCCATCAGCGCCGGCAAATCGATCGCCGGATTGTCGATGATGGCGATGGCGCCGTTGCAGATCTCGGCCAGATTGTGCGGCGGGATGTTGGTGGCCATGCCGACGGCGATGCCGCCGGAACCGTTGACCAGAAGATTGGGGAAGCGGGCCGGCAGCACCTTCGGTTCGGTGTCGGATGCGTCATAAGTCTCCTGGAAATCGACGGTTTCCTTGTCGATGTCCTCCAAGAGTTCATGCGCGACCTTGGTCAGCCGCGATTCGGTGTAGCGCATCGCCGCCGGCGGATCGCCGTCGATGGAGCCGAAATTACCCTGCCCGTCGATCAGCGGAACGCGCAGCGACCAGTCCTGCGCCATGCGCACCAAGGCGTCGTAGATCGAGGCGTCGCCATGCGGATGGTATTTACCCATCACGTCGGCGACCGGGCGGGCCGACTTCACATATTTGCGGTTCCAGTGGTAACCGCTCTCATGCGCCGCATAGAGAATGCGGCGGTGAACCGGCTTCAGGCCGTCGCGTACATCGGGCAGCGCACGGCTGACGATGACGCTCATGGCATAAGAGAGGTAGGAGCTCTGCATCTCCTCGATGATGGAGATGGGCTCGATGCCGGTAGGGCCGCCGTCGGCGCCGCGCGGGGGTTTTTGGTCGGTCAAATCGGATCACAATCTAATCAGGAATCACTGACCGCTTATATAGGAAGCACGGCCGAAACTCCAATATTCGTGGTGCTTTTCCAACGACAATTTTGGCGGCAATTTCAAATGGATACCTCTGATTGCGACGATTTGGCCATAACGCATTTCGCCGCCGCAAGGGCAAAAGCCTGCGATGGACCGTTTTCAAAGCAAAGAGCGTATCAGGAGGCAGGCGGACGCATCAGCGGGTAGCCACCCGCCGGGCGCGATAGTGGCCAGGCGTCTCACCCATGACGCGCCGGAAACGGCGGTTGAACGTCGACAAATCGTTGAAACCGGCCTCGAAGGCGATTGCCGAGATGGCATCGCCTGACATGCGCAGCCGCACCGCCGCGCGGTGCAGCCGGGTTCTCAGCAGAAACTGATAGGGCGTCATGCCGGCGACCTGCCGGAAGGTGCGCAGGAAATGATACGGGCTGGTCGCCGTCGCGCAGGCAAGCTCGGAAAGCGAGACCGGCCTGTCGGCATTGAACTCGATCTGCCGCACCGCCTCGGCAACCCGTTTCTGGTCGCGGCGGCTCGGCGGTCGAACGCCAGGCACCGCATCGCTGGCCACAGGCAGTGCTGCGCCGGCAACTGCCAGTGCTGCGCCGGCAATTCGCAGGCCAAGCTCTTCAAAGGCGTCGATGTCGACCATCTCGCGCGCCGCTTCCGCCTCGGCCAGCAGCGATGCGAGCGCCGGCAAGGGCGGCAGATGCGGCACGCCGAAGGCGGGCTTGCTCGCGCCGGGCACGTCGCTGGCGATGCGGTCGAGATAGGCCGGTGCGAAGTGGAAGGACAGGCAACGGTCGCCGGCGCCATGCTCATGCCCGCATTCATAGCAGGCGCCGACATTGCCGAGCAGGATCGCGCCCGGCGCCAGCATGGCGGCGCCTTGCCTGGTGCGGTAGCGGAAGGTGCCGCTGGTGACAGCGGCAACGCAGAAGGTGTCGTGCGCCTCCTCGAACGGGCGGTCGCCGGCGCCGGCCGTGCACAGCACGTCGGACACATGCCAGCCCTGCCCCGATGCCAGGTTTTGTTCGCTCGTCGTCATGGCTTGAAAGATAGCAATTTTTCCCAAGCGCGACACCCGGTCGGGGCCTATCGCTTGCAGCCTCCTGACACAACGAAGGCAGCAAGTATGATCGGTACATCCTCCTTTGACGAAGCGCTCCACAGCGACGGCCCCAATCCCGGCCTGGCTGAAAAGCTGGATCTCTACGGCCGCTTCGTCGGCGCCTGGACATTCGATGCCACGCGCCATCTCGAGGACGGCACGGTTCTCACCGGACGCGGCGAGGTGCATTTCGGCTGGGTCCTGGAAGGCAGGGCGATCCAGGATGTATGGATCCTGCCCGCGCGCGATGCCGGCCCCTCACCCTCGGTCGGCAGATGGACTTTCTATGGCACAACGCTGCGGGCCTATGATCCCGGCTCGGATGCCTGGCACATCTTCTGGAGCGACCCGCGAAACCAATACTACAGCCGCCAGCTTGGTCGCGCCGAAGGCGACACAATTGTGCAGGTCGGCGCCGACGGCACTGGTTCCTCGGTCCGCTGGAGCTTTTCGCGCATCACCAAGGACAGCTTCCGCTGGCTCGGCGAGCGTTCGCACGACGATGGCAAGACATGGCGTCTCGAAGTCGAGTTCCTGGCGCGCCGCGTCGCCCAGGACTGATGACGCAACATATTGCAAAAAAGGTGAAAAAACATGCTTGACCATGTCTCGATCGGCGTCCGCGACACCAACGTTTCGAAGCCCTTCTACGATGCCGCGCTAAAGCCGCTCGGTTATTCCTGCCTCAGCCAGTCGCCAGGCTCACTGGGTTATGGTGCGCAAACCGTGGCGCTGTGGGTGAACGATGCGGCGCGGCCAGTGTCATCGGACGAGAAGTCCGGTCTGCATTTCTGCTTTAGCGCGCCGACGAGGCAGAGTGTCGTTGCCTTCCATGCCGCCGCCTTGCGTGCAGGCGGCAGCGACAATGGCGCGCCGGGCCTGCGCGCCGACTATGGCGAGAACTATTACGCTGCCTTCGTCGTCGATCCCGACGGCTATCGTCTGGAGGCCTATTGCAACGCTGCCGCCTAACACTGACGCCGTCTCCGGTATCGCCATGTCAGACGGTTCCCACCGGTCGGGCTTTGCTCTACCACTATGGTGGCGCAGGGGTCCGGCCCGGCGGGAGGGGTCAGCGATGCCGAGTTTCGACAGCCTGTTCAACGCCTTCGTCACCATTCTGGTGACCATCGACCCGCCAGGTCTCGCGCCGCTCTTCCTCGCGGTGACACGCGGCATGAACCGCGAGGAACGTCAGCAGGTTTCGGTGCGCGCCTCGATCATCGGCTTCCTGGTGATGGCGCTGTTTGCGGTGGCCGGGGCGTCCATCCTGTCGGTGTTCGGCATCACGCTGCCGGCTTTCCGCGTTGCCGGCGGGTTTTTGCTGTTCTTCATCGCGTTCGAAATGGTGTTTGAGCGCCGCCAGGACCGCAAGGAGAAGATCGGCGACGTTGCCATCACCAAGGACATGATCCACAACATCGCGGCCTTCCCGCTGGCGATCCCGCTGATCGCCGGCCCCGGTGCGATTTCGGCGACCGTGCTACTGTCGAGCTCGTTTCAGGGTTTTGCAGCACAAGCGGCGCTGGTCGGCATCATCTTCGTCTGCCTTGCCATCACCTATCTGGTGTTCGTGCTGTCGGAGCGCATCGACCGCATCCTCGGCCAGACCGGCCGCTCGATCCTCACCCGCCTGCTCGGCGTCATCCTGGCCGCGCTTGCGGTTCAGTTCGTCGCGGATGGCATCAAGGCGCTGATGGCGGGGTAAGCGGCAGCCCCTACTCCACCGCCGTATCGACGACCTTGAAATCGTGGGTGATGACAGCCGTCTTGGCCAGCATGGCCGAGGCCGAGCAGTATTTCTCGATCGACAGGTTGATGGCGCGCTGGACCTTGTCGCGCGACAGCGCGTGGCCCGTGACGATGAAATGCATGTGGATGCGGGTGAAGACTTTCGGGTCGGTTTCGGCCCGGTCGGCGTCGAGTTCGACAACACAGTCCTCGATCGCCTCGCGGCCTTTTTCGAGGATGTGGACGACATCATAGGCCGAGCAGCCGCCGGTGCCGATCAGCACCAGCTCCATCGGGCTCGGACCCGGCGTCTTGCCTTCCGGCCCGGAGGCGGTTCCCAGCACAACCTTGTGGCCGCTGCCGGACTCGCCGACGAAGGTGCGCTCCTCGACCCATTTGATCCGGGCTTTCACGGCAATCTTCCTTTCAGAAAGCGTCACTGGCCGAAGACGACCGTGTGCATGATCCGCCCCGGCAGCAGCGTGAACACGCCGGCGCCGATCAGGGCGAAAACATACAGCGATATCATGACCCTGCGATGTGTGGCGACCCGATGCATATGCGCGTGCCAGACCGCCAGCGGCACGGCGATCAACACTAACATCGACAAGAGATGGATCGGGCTGAACGGACCGACGAGGCGTATCTGCTGGATCCAGAAACTGGAGATGGCGACGACCAGCATCAGCGCCGCCCAGGTATAGCCGACGACACGATGACGCGTCGTGCCTTTCGGCAGCGCTAGTTGCGTAGCGCCAATGGCCAGCGCGGCAAGGGCCGCGAAGGCGTGCCATGGAATGGGAGGGCGCGCCGATAGAAGCGGTCCGAGCGACATCGCGCCCTCTCCTCAGATATCGCTGACTACCGTCAGCTCAGAACGGGATTTCGTCGTCCAGTTCGCGCGACGAGCCGCCGCCACCGCCGCCCTTGGAACCGCCGCCACCGCTGTTGCCGCCGCGGTTGAAGCTCTCATTGGGGCCAGACTGGCCGAAATCCGAGCCACGGCTCGCGCCGCTGCCGCCGGCATAGTTGCCGACCTGACCGCCGCCCTCGCCGCGAGAATCGAGCATCTGCAGCTCGCCGCGGAATTTCTGCAGCACGACTTCGGTCGTGTACTTGTCGGCGCCGGTCTGGTCTTGCCATTTGCGTGTCTGCAGCTGGCCTTCGACGTAAACCTTCATGCCCTTCTTCAGGTACTGCTCGGCGACCTTGGCGATCTGGTCATTGAAAATGACCACGTTGTGCCATTCGGTCTTTTCCTTGCGCTCGCCGGAGTTCTTGTCGCGCCAGCTTTCCGACGTGGCGATGCGGATGTTGACGACCGGATCACCGGAATTCAGGCGGCGGATTTCAGGGTCCGCGCCGAGGTTACCGACCAGAATGACCTTGTTGACGCTACCCGCCATGACACTTCTCCGTGCTCATCCGAAACAAATTTCAAGTCGTTCACCTTACAGGCCGCGCACAATCCTGGCTTGCCGCGGCTGGCTTTTCCCACAAGGTTTTTGTTCCCTTTTCGTTCCTATACTGTTAACCACGGATTGTCAAGGAATGGCAGCAATCGCCGACGCGGGCGCGTGGATTTAGCTGACACGCAGGGGCGAGAAGCGGTGTCGTCAGCGCCGTTTTTTAGCTGGCCGCAACGGACCGAAAAAGCCGCTCCACTCCATGCCCATGCCATGGGCGCGCTGTGCGATCACGGTTGGCGCCGACATCAGCCCGACTGCAGGTTCAGATTTCAGAGCCGGGTCATTCAGCAATTTCCCGATCGCGCGCCCGTGCCACCACACCTGAGCGACGAGCGCCGCTACCACCGCGATCAGGCCCCAGGTCCCCAATCCTTCGCCGAAGACGTAAATCCCGTATGGCGGCGATAGCGCCGTACCCAGCTTGGCCAACAAGATCACGGCCACGAAACCGATGACGGCGATCGCTCCTATACCGAGTACGAGGCGGCGATAGAGCCTCAGAGCCTCGTTGAGGTTCTCGGCGGACGAAAGATCGACGTTGGAATTCATAAATACTACTCCTGCCTCGCGATGATCGGCCCATCTTGTTCCCCACGGCTTAGAGGCCCGGCAGGATCCAATCAATACGCAGCATTCAAAACACCCCTTGCCAAATCGATAAGTATCGACTTATGCTTTGCCATGATCGAAGCAGAGATTTTTCGCGCCCTGGCCGACCCGACGCGACGCGCCGTCTACGAGCGGCTGACTTCCGGCGAGATGAGCGTGTCGGAGTTGCGCACCGGCATGAGCGTGTCGCAGCCGGCGGTGTCGCAGCACCTTGCCGTGCTGCGCGGCGCAGGCCTGGTCAGCGAAAGACGCGCCGGCCGCAACGCCTACTATCGCGCCGATCCGCAAGGGCTCGAGCCGCTGCTCGGCTGGATCGAACGCTACCGCGCATTCTGGCCGGAGCGCATCGAAAGACTGAAGGTCGTTTTGAAGGACATGGACCAATGACCGACGAAAAGCAGACGCAGACCGCCAAAGATGCCCTCGCCTTCGAATGCGATCTGCCGGACGCACCGGAAAAAGTGTGGCGGGCACTGACCGTGCCGGACCTCTTGGCGGAATGGATGATGCCGAACGACATCAATCCGGAAACCGGCAGCCGCTTTGCCTTTGCCGGGCCTGAGAAGCCGATCGAGTGCGAAGTGCTCGACGCCGAACCGGGGCGCCTGCTGCGCTATTCCTGGCGCGAGCGTTCCGGCGACGCCGACCGCGAGGAGCTGGGGAGCATCGTCACCTTCACACTCGCCCGCACCGTTTCCGGCGGCACGCATCTGCGCATCGTCCATGACGGGTTTGTCCTGACGCCTGCGGTCGCGATGGCCGGCGCCGGCTGCCGGCTCTCGCTGCGCGCATACAAGCCCAAGCCGCCAGTTGCCGCCAACGCGCCGCGCCTGTTGCTGCGCGCTGCCTGAACCGGAAAAATCAAAACGGAGACAATGAGATGAGCGGCTTTGCCAATCTGGTGCCGATGGTGATCGAGCAATCGAGCCGCGGCGAACGCGCCTTCGACATTTTCTCGCGGCTGCTGCGCGAGCGCATCATCTTCGTCAATGGCGAGATCAATGACGGCATGTCGGCGCTGGTCTGCGCCCAGCTCCTGTCGCTGGAATCGGACAATCCCGACAAGGAGATCTCGCTCTACATCAACTCGCCGGGCGGCGTGGTGACCAGCGGTTTCGCCATCTACGACACGATGCAATATGTCAGCTGCCCGGTGTCGACCGTGTGCATGGGCTTTGCCGCGTCGATGGCCTCCTTCCTGCTGATGGCGGGAACGCCGGGGCGGCGCATCGCGCTCCCCAACGCCAGCATCGTGCTGCACCAGCCTTTGGGCGGCTTCCAGGGCCAGGCCTCCGACATCCAGCGTCACGCCGAAGGCATTTTGCGCACCAAGCGGCACATGGCCGACCTCTACGCTCACCATTGCGGCCGCACCCACGAAGAGGTCGAACGCACGCTCGACCGCGATTTCTTCATGACCGCGAAGGAGGCCAAGGACTGGGGCCTCGTCGACCATGTGTTCGACACCCGCAAAAAGGCGGCGGCCTGATCGGCGGATTGAATGCAGGCCGGTGTTCCCTCAATTTCAACGCCGCTGGTCTGGCCTCGCCTTGAGCGCGGCACTATAGTCTTGCCATGCGCTACCACCTGAACAGACTGACCATAGCCATTGCCATCACGGCGGCGACATCGAGCATGGCCTTTGCCGGGGGCAGCACCAGCACGTCGCGGAAAGGCGCCCTGCCCGGCGTGACCGGCGACTACCGCATCGCCAAGCCCGCGCCGCAGCCGGAGCCGGACGACGCGCTGCCTGCCGGCGAGAACGGCACGTTCAAGATCGGCGACACCGATGTCAGGATTTCCGGCAGCATCACTGTCGATGTCGGCACGGGTGGGATCAAGCCGCCGCGCCGGTAGCCCCTTTTCCCAGTTACTATACGGGAGAGAAAGCCTGCGCCGACGACTTCCTCACAAAAGAACAGCCCCGCCGTTGCTTCCGCTAACGGTCGGGGCTTTTTTTGGATTCCAAATCCAAACTGCCGGTAGTGTTATACCGACTTTGATTTCGGATGCTTCGCGGCGTTCAGCCGACGATCCGACTAGCCGTCTCTAATTTTTGTGGGATTCGGCAGGTCACGGTTTGTCGGGTGGTTTGTTGGATTGTCGCGATGCGTCCATTTGGACACATACACTTCAATGCCTCGAAACTACCTGGCACTTATGCCCGCCGCGGCTCCACTAGCAGGTGGAGCCTCAAGGGACTATCCGGTGGCGTCATGCTCCGCTCCTATGTCCGTTGCGACAGGTGTCAATCCGAAGCACAAATCGCAAAAGCCTGCGGCGTCTCGCAGGCCGCTATGGGCGGCGAGGCCATCAAAGACGGCCGGCTCCGTTGACTCCGGCAGAGTGCGCCCCCGATTCGACGACGTCAACCTTGAATAGCCGGTTACGGAAAATGTGATCGCCGGGAGCTTGCGTCACGGTCAGTTTCTGAAACACCCTTGTCAGTTTCTGCACAGCTTTGTCAGGAGCGTGTTCGGTCTTTGTTCTTTCCGCTTGCCCCTTCGCGCGAAAGACGGTTAAACGGCTTTTGGTCGAGAAGTGTGGCGTCTCTCGACGTGGCGGCAAAAATACCTACATAGGGAATGGCCGGGAAAACCCGCCGATCCCACTGACACCAGACCTGAGGCGGCGACCGGCGATGGCCGACCATAAATACCTTTCCATTCGCGGGGCACGCGAACACAACCTGAAGAATGTCGATCTCGACCTGCCGCGTGACAGCCTGATCGTCATGACCGGCCTGTCGGGCTCCGGCAAATCGTCGCTTGCTTTCGACACCATCTATGCCGAGGGCCAGCGCCGTTACGTCGAGAGCCTGTCGGCTTATGCGCGCCAGTTCCTCGAAATGATGCAGAAGCCGGATGTCGACCAGATCGACGGCCTGTCGCCGGCCATCTCGATCGAGCAAAAGACCACGTCGAAGAACCCACGCTCGACAGTCGGCACCGTCACCGAGATCTACGACTACATGCGCCTGCTGTTCGCGCGCGTCGGCATCCCCTATTCGCCGGCGACCGGCCTGCCGATCGAAAGCCAGACGGTCAGCCAGATGGTCGACCGGGTGCTGGCTGTCGAGGAAGGCACGCGCCTTTTCCTGCTGGCGCCGATCGTGCGCGGCCGCAAGGGTGAGTATCGCAAGGAACTGCTGGAGCTGCAGAAGAAGGGCTTTCAGCGCGTCAAGGTCGACGGCGTCTTCTATGAGATCGCCGATGTGCCGGCGTTGGACAAGAAGTACAAGCACGACATCGATGTCGTCGTCGACCGCATCGTCGTGCGCGGCGACCTGGCGACACGGCTTGCCGATTCCATCGAAACGGCGCTCAAGCTGGCGGAAGGGCTGGCGGTGGCCGAGTTCGCCGACCGGCCGCTCGACGCCAGCCAGACCGGCGAGGACTCGGTCAACAAATCGAAGAACGAGACGCATGAGCGCATCCTGTTCTCGGAAAAATTCGCCTGCCCGGTTTCCGGCTTCACCATTCCGGAGATCGAGCCCAGGCTGTTCTCGTTCAACAACCCGTTCGGCGCCTGCCCGACCTGCGACGGCCTCGGCAACCAGCGCGCCATCGACGCCAGCCTGATCGTGCCGGACGAAAACGTCTCGCTGCGCGACGGCGCCGTCAGCCCGTGGGCGAAGTCGACCTCACCCTATTACGCCCAGACGCTGGAAGCGCTGGGCAAAGCCTATGGCTTCAAGCTCGGCGACAAGTTCAAAGACCTGACCGAAGAGGCCAAGGAAGCCGTCCTGCGCGGCACCGGCGAGCGCGAGGTCACCTTCCAATATGATGACGGCCTGCGCTCCTACAAGACCACCAAGACGTTCGAGGGCGTCATTCCCAATCTCGAACGGCGGTGGAAGGAAACCGAATCCGCCTGGATGCGCGAGGAGATCGAGCGCTTCATGTCGGCGACGCCCTGCCCGGTCTGCAAGGGATACCGGCTGAAGCCGGAAGCGCTGGCGGTGAAGATCGCCGGCAAGCATATCGGCGAAGTCACAGAGCTGTCGATCCGCAAGGCCGACCAGTGGTTCACCGAACTGCCGCCACATCTCAACGACCAGCAGAACGAGATCGCGGTGCGCGTTCTCAAGGAAATCCGTGACCGCCTGCGCTTCCTCAACGATGTCGGCCTCGACTATCTGACGCTGTCGCGCAATTCCGGCACGCTGTCGGGCGGCGAGAGCCAGCGCATAAGGCTGGCGTCGCAGATCGGCTCCGGCCTCACCGGCGTGCTCTATGTGCTGGACGAGCCGTCGATCGGCCTGCACCAGCGCGACAATGCCCGCCTGCTCGACACGCTCAAGCATCTGCGCGACATCGGCAACACGGTGATCGTCGTCGAGCATGACGAGGACGCCATCCTGCATGCCGATTATGTCGTAGACATGGGTCCAGCCGCCGGCATTCATGGCGGCGAGATCATCGCCCAGGGCACGCCGCAGCAGGTGATGGCCAATCCCAACTCGATCACCGGTAAATATCTGTCGGGCGCGCTCGAAGTCGCCACGCCCGGTGTCAGGCGCGAGGCCAAGAAAAACCGCCGGCTGAAGATCGTCGGCGCGCGCGGCAACAATCTCAAGAACGTCACTGCCGAAATCCCGCTCGGCACTTTTACCGCCGTCACCGGCGTGTCTGGCGGCGGCAAATCGACCTTCCTGATCGAGACGCTGTTCAAGGCGGCGTCGCGCCGCATCATGGGCTCGCGCGAGCATCCGGCCGATCACGACCGCATCGAGGGCCTCGAATTCCTCGACAAGGTCATCGACATCGACCAGTCGCCGATCGGCCGCACACCGCGTTCGAACCCGGCCACCTACACCGGCGCCTTCACACCGATCCGCGACTGGTTTGCCGGGTTGCCCGAGGCCAAGGCCCGCGGCTATCAGCCGGGCCGCTTCTCCTTCAACGTGAAGGGCGGCCGCTGCGAGGCCTGCCAGGGCGACGGCGTCATCAAGATCGAGATGCACTTCCTGCCCGACGTCTACGTCACGTGCGACGTCTGCCACGGCAAGCGCTACAACCGCGAGACGCTGGATGTCGTGTTCAAGGGCAAGTCGATCGCGGACGTCCTGGACATGACGGTCGAGGAAGGCGTCGATTTCTTTGCCGCCGTGCCCGGGGTGCGCGACAAGCTGGAGACGCTGAAGCAGGTCGGCCTCGGCTACATCCATATCGGCCAGCAGGCGACGACGCTGTCGGGCGGCGAGGCGCAGCGCATCAAGCTCGCCAAGGAATTGTCGCGCAAGGCGACCGGCAAGACGCTCTACATCCTCGACGAGCCGACCACGGGCCTGCACTTCCACGACGTCGCCAAGTTGCTGGAAGTGCTTCACGAACTGGTCGACCAGGGCAACACGGTGGTGGTCATCGAGCACAATCTCGAAGTCATCAAGACCGCCGACTGGGTGCTCGACCTCGGCCCCGAAGGCGGCGATGGCGGTGGCGAACTGGTGGCACAGGGCACACCGGAAGCCATCGTGCGCGAAAAGCGCAGCTACACCGGCCAGTTCCTGAAGGAGCTTTTGGAGCGGCGGCCCGGAGGCAAGCGCGAAGCGGCGGAGTAACTGACAGACCGGTCGGGCGCCTGGAGAGCTTTGAATGACAGTCCGACAGGCGCTTGCCGGTGATCTCGACGCAGTCGTCTCGCTGACGCAGACCGCCTATGAGCACTACACGCCCCTGTTAGGCGCGCCGCCGCTCCCAGTCACCGAGGGCTATGCGCCACGCATCGAGCGTGGCGAGGTCTGGCTCTTGGAGAGCGGCGCGGAACTCGCCGGGCTGATCGTTATTGAGCGCCATCCCGATCATGCGATGATCTTCAGCGTCGCGGTCTCCCCCGCTTTCCAGGGCAGGAAACTCGGCACCGCGCTGCTCGACTTCGCCCAGGAACAGGCGCGGCTATGGGGTGTGCCGGAGGTGCGGCTCTACACCAATTCGCGCATGGAGCGGAACATCGAGATCTATACGGCCTATGGCTTCCACGAAACGGGCCGCCGAGCCAATCCCCACCGTCCCGGATGGACCGTGGTCGACATGATCAAACCGGTTGGAAAAATAGCCTGACCGCATTTTTAGAACTGGGAGGAAGACGATGATCAGCCAAGGAACAATCCGCGCCGGGATGGGCGGCTGGACTTTCGAACCCTGGGATACGTCTTTCTACCCGGACAAGCTTTCCAAGGCCAAACAGCTGAGTTACGCCACCCGCCAGGTACCGAGCATCGAGGTCAACGGCACCTACTATTCCAGCTTCAAGGAGCCGACCTTCGTCAAATGGGCGGGCGAGGCGCCGGACGGTTTCGTCTATTCGCTGAAGGGCAATCGCTTCGTCACCAACCGGCGCGTGCTTGGCGAAGCCGGCGAGTCCATGACGCGCTTCCTCGGCTCCGGCATTGCCGCGCTGGGCGACAAGCTGGGCCCGATCCTGTGGCAGTTCGCTCCGACGAAAAAGTTCGACGCCAATGATTTCGAGGCCTTCCTGAAGCTGCTGCCGGAAAAGCAGGATGGCGTGGCGCTGCGCCATGCGCTGGAAGTGCGCAACGACAGTTTCAGCGTGCCGGAATTTGTGAGCCTGGCGCGCAAATACAAGGCGGCGATCGTCTATGCCGACCATGCCAAATATCCTGGTATCGCCGACATCACCGGCGATTTTATCTATGCGCGGCTGCAGACCGGCAGCGACGACAATCCGGATTGCTATACGCCGAAGGGCCTGGACGAATGGGCAGCGCGGGTGAAGACCTGGGCGCAAGGCAAGCGGCCGGCCGATCTGCGGCGCGCCGATCCGACTTTCGACGCGCCGGTGAAACCGCGCGATGTGTTCGTCTACTTCATCACCGAGGGCAAGGTGCGCGCGCCGTTCGGCGCCATGGCGCTGATGAAGAGGGTGAGCTGATCGGTTAAAGCGCGTCGCGCTGAAACGGATTCATACGACGCGATTTAAGTCTTTGTCTTGATGCATGCCGTTGTCCCAGAACCGCGGCACACTTCTGGGCGACATGCATTAGGAGCAATTCCAGGAAAAGTGTGGAACCGTTTCCCGGGAAAGCGGTCAGCGCTTTCCCTTGAAAAGGGTTTCAACCCAGAATTGCTACGATCAACAGAAGCGTGATAGCTTATGCGCATCGTAACCTTATCGATACCTCCATCCTGCATAAATCCGGTGCGGGTCCTTTCTAGAGGCCGGCCGCCGCGCGCAAGGACGAGGGCATGTCGCTCGACTACAGTTCCCTTCTGTTGGCTGTCGGGTTTTCCGCCGCTTGCCTCGGCCTGACGCTGTTCGGCATTTGGCTTACCGCGCGCTCGGAAAAATTCCTGCTGACCTGGGCGGTCAGCGTGCTTCTGATCGTCGCCGACGTCTTCGCCTACCAGGCCTATATCGACGCGCCCGGACGCCTGCTCGGCCTCGCCAGCTTCACGTTCCTGCTGCTCGGCTTCGCGACCATGCTGGGCGCGGCCCATCAGTTCACGACCGGCCGCTCGCCATTGCCGCGCATCGCTGTCGGCGCCGGCGTCTCGCTGGCAGTCGCCTTGCCGCCGATGGCGCTTGGCTATGACGGGCTGGGCTTCATGCTGGAGAATGCCTTCGCCGCGCTGCTTTTGTTTGCGACGGCCTATGAATACTGGAAGGGTCGTACGGAATTCCCGGCCCCGATCCTCGGCATTGCAGGGCTCTACACCGCCACCGCAATTTCCTTCGTGCTGTGCTCCGGTGCACTTGTCTGGGATGGCAGGCTGGTGCTTGGCCATGCGCCGAGCAACTGGGCCGAGGATTTCAGCCTCATCGTCGTCATCGCCTGCATGACCGGCATCGGCGCGCTCTCGCTGGCGCTTAACCAGGGACGCCTGGCGCAGCATCATCGCCGCGAAGCGCTGACCGATCCGCTGACCGGACTGCTCAACCGGCGCGCTTTGTTCGACCTGCACGGCAAAACACCGGTCCGGTCCTTCACCGCCGTGATCGTGTTCGATCTCGACGGCTTCAAGGCCATAAATGACGAGTTCGGCCATGCCACCGGCGACGAGGTGCTGAAACTGTTCGCCAAGGATTTGACCGCCAATCTCCAGCCGGGCGATGTCGCCGCGCGCATGGGCGGAGAGGAATTTGCATTGGTGCTCGATCGCACCTTGCCTGAAAAGGTGGAATTCATAGCCGAGCGCATCCGGGCCAGTTTTGCCATGCGCCGGATCGATACCGAGACCCGCCTGCTCTCCTGCACCGTCAGCGCCGGCTACGCCTTTGGCAGCGAGGGCGGCACCAAATTCGACAAGGTGCTCAGCGCCGCCGACAAGGCGCTTTACGGCGCCAAGCGCGGCGGCCGCAACCGTGTGCTCGCCTTCCGGCGCGCCGGGTAGGCTGGGCTGATATTCAGCCGGCCTGAACCTCACCACACGTAAAACAACACCCCAAAGCGCGTCGCATGAGGCCGTTCAGGCGCGAGGCGTTTTTAGGCCGCTATGACGATCTCGTTGTAAGTGTCGAGGTCGACGTAGAAAACCTTGGTGATTTCGCCGATCAGCTCATCCTGCTGGTAGCCTTGCGAGCGCAGAATGTTGATGGCGGTAATGATGTCGACACGCTCTGTCAGCCGTCGTTTCTGGTGGTCCTCGACGAACCGTTCCATAGCCCTATTCTCCTGGCAAGATTATCTGAACGCATTGACCGACAATCAGAACTGCGAGGGAAGCTAGGGTGGCTTGCTTGCGTGGAACTTGCAGGCTGAGCCAGCATATTCCCTCGATCTGCTACAGAACCAGACTGATACGGAAGCGGCCGACTCACCGAGGCCTAGGAAAGACTAGCATGTAGTATTCGGCGTGCCAGAGTGTGGCGGCCTCGGACGAAAGTCCGACGCAACGGGTGCGGACCTTCGCGACTTCATCATCCTTGGGCGTAGCGACGCGAAGCGGAGCGAAGACCCAGGGATCCATGCCGGGACGAAGAAGCGTCATTAACGGTGCAGAATGTGGAATGGCCAATGTGCCGCAGAAGCGATCTTGTTCTGCATCGCGGCACTCTTTGGCTGATGTCGCGGCATGGATTCTAGGGTCTGCGCGCGTCGCTCCGCTCCTTGCTCCGCCCTAGAATGACGAAGTGATTGTGGGCATTTCAGCCAATCTTCGACGTGTACGATCCGTGCAGCCGTCGACCTGCGTTAAACCGTCAGAAACTTCCTGACGTCCGCCCGGTCGAGATCTTCGGCCGGGCCGGTGTGGACGATCTGGCCGCGGTCCATGATGTTGACCTCGTCGGCGAGCTCGCGGCAGAAATCGAGATATTGCTCGACCAGAAGCACCGCAATGCCGGCTTGGTCGCGCAAATAGCGGATGGCGCGGCCGATGTCCTTGATGATCGAGGGCTGGATGCCTTCGGTCGGCTCGTCGAGCACCAGCAGTTTCGGCCGCATGACGAGCGCCCGGCCGATGGCGAGCTGCTGCTGCTGGCCGCCTGAGAGATCGCCGCCGCGCCGCCCCAGCATCTGCTTCAGCACCGGAAACAGTTCGAAGACATGCGCCGGCACGTTGCGGTCGGCGCGCTTCAACGGCGCAAAGCCGGACTCCAGGTTTTCGCGCACCGTCAGCAGCGGAAAGATCTCCCTGCCCTGCGGTACGAATGCGATGCCCGACCGGGCGCGATCATACGCCGCGCTCCGGTCGAGCGCCTTCCCCTCGAAGGCAACGCTTCCGCTCGTCAGCCGGTGGTGGCCGACGATCGATCTCATCAAACTGGTCTTGCCGACGCCGTTGCGGCCGAGCACGCAGGTGATCTTGCCGGCACCCGCCGTCAGCGACACACCGCGCAGCGCCTGAGCAGCGCCGTAATGGAGCGTGGCGTTGGAAACTTCGAGCATGTCAGCGCCTTCTCCAGAAGCGGAGGAACGAAAAGTCGAAGCGATGGAATTGCACCCGCCAGACCATGCTCATCTCCCGAGATAAACTTCGACGACCCGCTCGTCGGCCGAGACGAAATCGAGCGAGCCTTCCGACAGCACCGAGCCCTCATGCAGGCAGGTGACCTTGACGCCGAGTTCGCGCACGAAATGCATGTCGTGCTCGACGACGATGACCGAATGGTCGCGCGCTATGTCCTTGAGCAGCCGCGCGGTTTCCTCGGTCTCGGCATCGGTCATCCCTGCGACCGGCTCGTCAACCAAAAGCAGCTTCGGGTCCTGCGCCAGCAGCATGCCGATCTCCAGCCACTGTTTCTGGCCATGGCTGAGATTGGCTGCCAGATCGTGGCGCTTGTCGCCCAGCCGGATGATGCCGAGGATGTCGTCGATCTGTCTGGCTTCGGCGGCCGAGCGGCGATGGAACAGCGCCGGAAAGATCGAGCGCGGGCCCTTCAGCGCCAGCATCAGATTGTCTTCGACGCTGTGGCTTTCGAAGACGGTCGGCTTCTGGAATTTGCGGCCGATGCCCATCATGGCGATCTCCGCCTCGTCGTGCCGGGTCAGATCGACCTGGCCGTCGAAGAACACTTCGCCCTCGTCGGGCCGGGTCTTGCCGGTGACGATGTCCATCATCGTCGTCTTGCCGGCGCCGTTGGGACCGATGATGGCGCGCATCTCGCCCTTGTCGAGCACCAGCGACAGATTGTTGATGGCGCGGAAACCGTCGAAGGAGACCGAGACGCCGTCGAGATAGAGGATGGTGTTGGACTTCGACATCGCTCTATTCCGCCGGCTGCGGTTCAGGCCCGGACGCGGACCAGGCACCGGGCGTTGTTGCTGCGCTGCGCACGATCTTCAATGGCGGCGCGGCATCAGGGTCTGTGCCCGCTTCCTCTGCAATCGCTGCAGCCCGCATCGCCCGAGCGTTACCGCGCCAGGAATCCCACATGCCGACGATGCCCTTGGGCAGGAACAGGGTTACGGCGACGAACAGGCCGCCGAGCGCAAACAGCCAGAACTCCGGCAGCAGGCCGGTGAACCAGGATTTGCCGGCGTTGACCAGCAGCGCGCCGACGATCGGGCCGACAATGGTGCCGCGCCCACCGACGGCTGCCCAGATCACGACTTCGATGGAATTGGACGGCTCGAATTCGCCGGGATTGATGATACCGACCTGCGGCACATAGAGCGCGCCGGCGATGCCGGCCATGACAGCCGAGACGGTGAAGGCAAACAGCTTCACGTTCTCCGCCCGCCAGCCGAGGAAGCGGGTGCGGCTCTCGGCGTCGCGCACCGCCATTAGCAGCTTGCCGTATTTGGAGCCGACGATCGCCCAGGTGATGAAGACGGCGAGCGCGAGTATGATGGCGCTGGCGGCAAACAGGGCCGAGCGGGTGGCGTCGGCCTGCACGTTGAAACCCAGAATATCCTTGAAATCGGTCAAGCCGTTGTTGCCGCCGAAACCCATGTCGTTGCGGAAGAAGGCGAGCAGCAGCGCGTAGGTCATCGCCTGGGTGATGATGGAGAGATAGACGCCGGTGACGCGGCTGCGAAAGGCGAACCAGCCGAAGACGAAGGCGAGCAGGCCGGGCACCGCCAGCACCATGATGGCGGCGAACCAGAAGTGGTCGAAACCGGTCCAGAACCAGGGCAATTCCTTGTAGTTCAGGAACACCATGAAATCGGGCAGGATCGGATTGCCGTAAACGCCGCGCGAGCCGATCTGGCGCATGAGGTACATGCCCATCGCATAGCCGCCGAGGGCGAAGAAGGCGCCATGGCCGAGCGAGAGGATGCCGCAATAGCCCCAGACGAGATCGAGCGCCAAGGCAAGCAATGCATAGCAGAGGTACTTGCCCGTCAACGCGACGATGTAGGACGGAATATAGAACGCGCTTTGCGGCGACACTGCGAGGTTGAGCAGCGGCACGATAATGGCGGCCGTCAGCAGGATGAAAATAGTGATGGCGATGCGACGGTCGGCACCCGCGGCGAAGAAGCGTCCCGTGATCATGTTTCCACCGCCCTGCCCTTGAGCGCGAACAGGCCGCGCGGGCGCTTCTGGATGAACAGGATGATCAGCACCAGCACGACGATCTTGCCGAGCACCGCGCCAGCATAGGGTTCGAGAACCTTGTTGACGATGCCGAGCGAGAAGGCGCCGACCAGCGTGCCCCAGAGATTGCCGACGCCGCCGAAGACCACGACCATGAAGCTGTCGATGATGTAGCCGCGGCCGAGATTGGGCGAGACATTGTCGATCTGGCTGAGCGCGACGCCGGCAATGCCGGCAATGCCGGAGCCGAGCGCAAAGGTCAGCGCATCGACCCAAGGCGTCCTGATGCCCATCGAGGCGGCCATGCGGCGGTTGGCGGTGACGGCGCGCATCTGAAGGCCCCAGGGCGTGCGCTTCATAACAAAGAGCAGCACGCCGAAGACGGTGAGCGCGAAGACCAGGATCCAGAGGCGGTTCCAGGTGACGGCGAGTTGGCCGACATCGAACGATCCCGACATCCAGGAGGGGTTGCCGACCTCCTGGTTGGTCGGTCCGAAGATCGAGCGCACCGCCTGCTGCAGGACAAGCGAGACGCCCCAGGTTGCGAGCAGCGTTTCCAGCGGCCGGCCGTAGAGGAAACGGATGACGCCGCGCTCGATGATCAGGCCGACGGAAGCGGCAACCAGGAAGGCGAGCGGCAGCGCGATCACCAGCGACCAGTCGAACAGGCCGGGGAATGAGGTTCGGATCACCTGCTGGACGACGAAGGTGGTGTAGGCGCCGAGCATCACCATCTCGCCATGCGCCATGTTGATGACGCCCATGACGCCGAAGGTGATGGCGAGGCCGATGGCGGCCAGCAGCAGCACCGAGCCAAGCGAGATGCCGTACCATATGTTCTGGCCGGCATCCCACAGCGCCAGGCTCGAATTGATGCTGGCGATTGCCGCCGTCGCGGCATCCTTGACCGCGCCTTGCGCATTGGCCTCGACCGCGGTGAGCAGCGAGACCGCGTCGCGGTCGCCGCGCGCGCCGATCAGGGCAATGGCGGCAAGCTTGTCGGCCTCCGGCTTGTCGGAGACCAGCACCGATGCCGCGCGCGCCTGTTCGAACAATGCCTTGACCTTGGCGTCGGTCTCGGCGGCGATGGCTGCATCGAGCGGCTCGATATTGGCGGCATCGGGGGTCTTGAACATGGTGTCGGCGGCGGCGATGCGGACAGAAGGATCTTTCGCGCGCAACGTCAGCGTTCCCAGTGCATCTCGGATGACACGACGCAGCGTGTTGTTGACCTTGATCTTCGTGATGTCGGCCTTGGGGGCGTCGCCGGCTTTCTCGCCACTCAGCGGGTCGAGCAGCGTGACGCTGTCGGCGGCCTCACTGCCGACGAAGACGGCTGAATCGGCTTTACGGATGTAAAGGTTGCCTTCGGCGAGCGCTGCAAGCGGGCGCTCGACCAGCGGATCGCCGGTGGCGGCAAGTTCGCGCACGACGGCCTCAGTGGCGGCAAAGCCCGTGCCCGTGGCGAATTTGGCGACGATGGCGCGCAGATCGGCTTCGGCTGCGTTCGACGGCAATAGGCTTGCCACCAGGAACACCAGCATGAGGCCGAGAGTGCGCAACAGGATCATCCGTTCAGATACTCTTCTGTGGGGAAATTCCGCGTCCGGGCGGGCTGAAGCGCCCGGACGCTTGGCGGTACCGATCGTGGACGCGTCCACGATCGGTCGGTCCCGGGAGGGATCAGTTCGTGCCCTTGCCGCCGCATTTGCCGGTGGCAACGTTGAAGTTGCCGCAGGACAGAGGCGCGCGCCAATCCGAAATCAGGTCCTTGGAATCGGGCAGATAGTCGGACCATTCGTCGCCCATCACGAGGCCGGGCGTCTGCGACACGGTCTCGAACTGGCCGTCGGCCTGGATCTCGCCGATCAGCACCGGCTTGGTGATGTGATGGTTCGGCATCATGGTCGAATAGCCGCCGGTGAGGTTCGGCACGGACACGCCGACCATGGCGTCGATGACCTTGTCGGGATCGGTGGTGCCGGCCTTTTCGACCGCCTTCACCCACATGTTGAAGCCGATATAGTGAGCTTCCATCGGGTCGTTGGTGGTGCGCTTGTCATTCTTGATGAACTTGTGCCAGTCGGCGATGAACTTCTTGTTTTCGGGTGTGTCGACGCTCTCGAAATAGTTCCAGGCAGCGAGATGGCCGACCAGCGGCGCGGTATCGAGACCGGCCAGTTCTTCCTCACCGACCGAAAAGGCCATGACCGGGATGTCCTCGGCCTTGATGCCCTGGTTGCCGAGTTCCTTGTAGAACGGAACGTTGGCGTCGCCATTGACGGTCGAGACGACGGCGGTCTTCTTGCCGGCCGAGCCGAATTTCTTGATTGCGGAGACTTCGGTCTGCCAGTCGGAGAAGCCGAACGGCGTGTAGTTGACCATGATGTCTTCGGCGGCGACGCCCTTGGCCTTCAGATAGGCCTCGAGGATTTTGTTGGTGGTTCGGGGATAGACGTAGTCGGTGCCTTCCAGCACCCAGCGCTTCACCGAGCCACCGTCCTCGCTCATGAGATAATCGACGGCAGGAATCGCCTGCTGGTTCGGGGCGGCGCCGGTGTAGAACACGTTGCGCTCGCTTTCCTCGCCCTCATACTGGACGGGGTAGAACAGGATGTTGTCGAGTTCCGAGAACACCGGCAACACCGATTTGCGCGACACCGAGGTCCAGCAGCCGAACACGGCGGCGACCTTGTCCTTCGAGATCAGCTCGCGCGCCTTTTCGGCAAAGAGCGGCCAGTTGGAGGCCGGATCGACAACGACCGCCTCGAGCTTCTTGCCGAGCAGACCGCCCTTGGCATTCTGCTCTTCGATGAGCATCAGCATGGCGTCTTTCAGCGTCGTCTCCGAAATCGCCATGGTCCCCGACAGCGAATGCAGAATGCCGACCTTGATCGTGTCTTCGGCGGCCTGGGCCGGAGACGACATCGACAGGCCGGCGGCGACCACGCCGGCCGAAAACATTTTTGTTATTGTGGAGAAATTACCCCTCATACCGAAGACTCCCAAGCTGTTTGATTGCACCGCGATAATGCAATGCAACTGCCGTGCCAAACGCAAAGGCGCCGCTCACGAAGATGGAATAGCCGAGCGTTATCAGCCGGTTGGTATATTAGCCTCGAGAAAACAGTGGTAGCCGGCGAAAATTGATTGAGGCAAATTTGCGCAGCGCACATGGCTTTTGCCTAATTTTTGCCCAATTGAGACAAATGCCTAGTTTTTGATCTCCGGCCGTGTGTTCCGGGCTAACAATGTTGCGGTACCGCGCAAAAATAGGGCAAGCTCGCCCTTCAAAAGAGTGACGTCATGACATCTCGCACCTCATGCATTTCCGGCATCCTGCTGCTGATGGCAACGAGCGGCGCCGCGCGCGCCGATTTCAGCGAGGGCAAGCTTCCGGACGGCACCTATCATTGCGAGGTCTATTTGCTCGGCGCCTTCCTCAACCTCGGCGACATCACTATCAAGGGCAATGTCTATAGTGGTCCGGTGACATTCGGCACCGCGACGCAAGGCTACAACTATCAGATGAACGCCAATGGCGAGATCACCTGGCTCGGGCCGCTGGGCGGCTATACCACCGGTGGCAACTCCGTCTCCATGACACAGGCAACACTGGACGGCGAGACCGCCCCGTCATTCGACATCATTCTGAAGCAGCCCGACGGCGCCTTCACCGCCTCGACCTGCACCAAGGGCTGAGCGATGCGTAGTGCCGCGCCCAGTTGCGGCAAAACCTTCCTCTTATGTCATGTGAATGTTGCCTAAGCAGACTAGGGGCAACGGTGCGCCGTAACATCCACCCTGAGAGGCAGACACCATGGCCAATGCACCGTCTTCATCCTCCCCCGTCATCCGCGAAATCATCGCCGAGCGCGTCTCGCGCCGGTCTCTTTTGAAAGGCAGCCTCGCCTCCGGCGCGCTGATTGCCGGCGGCAGCTTTGTCGGCTCCTTGTTTGCCGGCGAAACGCATGCCGCCACAGCGCAGTCGACGCTCGGCTTTCCCGAGCTGAAACGGGTCTACGGCAAGACCCATGCCGCCGCCGAAGGCTATGAGACGACCATCGTCGCGCGCTGGGGCGACCCGCTTGCAGCCGGCCTCGCCGAATTCGACGGCAACAAGGTCGCGGCGGAGGAACAGGAAAAGCGCTTCGGCTACAATTGCGACTACATCGCCTTCATGCCGCTGCCCAAGGGCACGGTGAATTCCGATCATGGCCTGCTCTGCGTCAACAACGAATACATCTCGCCCAATGTGATGTTTCCGGGGATGACCGAGGGCGATGCCGGCAAGACGATGACCAGGGAACAGGTCGATCTCGGCATGGCCGCGATGGGCCATTCGATCCTCGAGGTGCAGGTAAAGGACGGCACGTGGGAAACCGTGGCGGACAGCCCGCTCAACCGCCGCATCACCGCCAACACCGAAATGACCGTTTCCGGACCGGTTGCGGGCCATGCGCTGATGAAAACCTCGGCCGACGCGACTGGCACGAAAGTGCTCGGCACCAGCTATAATTGCAGCGGCGGTGTTACCCCGTGGGGCACGGTGCTGACCTGCGAGGAAGGCGTGTCCGACATTTTCGGCGGCGACCCGAAGAAGGCGCCGACCGCCGAGCTTCTGGACCGTTACGGCTTCGACGGCTCCGATATCTATGGCCGCGGCCGCTTCCATGACCGCTTCAACCTCGACAAGGAACCGAACGAGGCCAACCGCTTCGACTGGGTGGTCGAGATCGACCCTTACGATCCTAAGTCCAGGCCGGTGAAGCGCACGGCACTTGGCCGCATGTCGCATGAGGCCTCGACCGTGGTCCTCAACAAGGACGGCCGCGTTGTCGTCTATATGGGTGACGACGACTATTTCGAATACATGTACCGCTTCGTCTCGGCCAAGGCCTATGACAAGGCCAACCCGGGCTCCGGCGCCGATCTGCTCGACGATGGCGTTCTGTCGGTCGCCCGCTTCGATGCCGATGGCTCGATGACGTGGCTGCCGCTGGTGCACGGCCAGGGCAAGCTTACCGCCGAGAACGGTTTTGCCGACCAGGCCGAGGTGCTGTTGAAGACGCGGTTTGCGGCAGATGCGCTCGGCGCCACGCCGATGGACCGGCCAGAGGACATCGAGACCAATCCGGTGACCGGCCGCGTCTATGCGGTGATGACCAAGAACAAGAAGCGCGACCAGTCGAAGGTCAATCCGGCCAACACGCGGCCGGAAAATCTCTGGGGCCATATTGTCGAACTGATCCCGCCTGGCGGCCGCGGCGCGGACGCCGACCACACGGCCGAAAACTATGCCTGGGACCTGTTCGTGCTCTGCGGCAACCCGAAAGATGCCAAGGTCGGCGCTACTTTTCATCCGGATACGTCGGACAATGGCTGGTTCGTCTGCCCCGACAACATCACCTTCGACCCGGCGGGGCGGCTGTGGGTGGCGACGGACGGCGCCAATGATTTCGACCTGCCGGACGGCGTCTATGGCGTCGACACCGAAGGTGCGGCGCGCGGCCTGCCGAAGCTGCTGTTCACCTGCCCGCACGGCGCCGAAGCGACCGGCCCGTGCTTCACGCCGGACGGCACGACTTTGTTCCTGTCGGTGCAGCACCCTGCGGAAGATGCCGAGACGCTCGACAAGGTGCAGACGCTATGGCCCGATTTCAAAGACGGCCAGTTGCCGCGACCTTCCGTCGTCGCCATCCGCCGCAGGGACGGACAGCCGGTCGGCGCATAGTGAGTCCTAGTGAAAAAGGCGGAACGCGCCATGCGCGTTCCGCGTAGCGATCCGGGAGGACGGCTCAGATCGTCTTGGCCGACATTTGCGAAGCGATGTATTCGGCCTGGCGGATAGCCAGCGACACGATCGTCAGCGTCGGATTTTCAGCCGCACCGGTCGTGAACTGGCTGCCGTCCGACACGAACAGGTTCTTGATGTCGTGCGCCTGGCCGTGCTTGTTGACGACGCCGTCTTCCGCCTTTTCGCTCATCCGGTTGGTGCCGAGATTGTGGGTTGAGGGATAGGGCGGCGTCGGGAAGGAGCGCGTCGCGCCGACCGCATCGTAAAGCGCTGTGGCCTGCTTGTAGGCATGATTGCGCATCGCCGTGTCGTTGGGATGATCATCGAAATGCACGTCGGCGATCGGCATGCCGTGCGCGTCCTTCTCGTCCTTGTGCAGCGTGACGCGGTTTTCCGCGCGCGGCATGTCCTCGCCGACGATCCACAGGCCAGCCATGTGATCATAGTGGTCGAGCGCGGTGGTGAAGGAACGGCCCCAGCCGCCGGGATTGAGGAAGGCGGCCATGAAGGGCAAGCCGAGCGACAGCGTCTCGAATTCATAGCCGCCGACAAAGCCGCGTGAGGGATCGTGCCGCGCCTCGTCGCGGATAATGCCGGCCATGGTGGTGCCGCGATACATATGCACCGGTTGGTCGAAGATGGCGTAGACCGAACCGGTGGTGTGGCGCATGTAGTTCTTGCCGACCTGCCCCGACGAATTGGCAAGCCCTTGCGGAAACTTCGCTGACTCGGAGTTCAGCAGCAGGCGCGGGCTTTCGATCGAGTTGCCGGCGACGGCGACGATGCGGGCCTTCTGCTCCTGCAGATTGCCGTCCTTGTCGGCATAGACGACGCCGGTCACTTTTCCGCTAGCGTCATGGTTGATCTTGATCGCCATGGCGTTTGGCCGGACCTCGAGATGGCCGGTCGCCTCACCCTTGGGAATCTCGGTGTAGAGCGTCGACCATTTGGCGCCCCATTTGCAACCCTGGAAGCAGAAGCCGGTCTGTTGGCAGGAGTTGCGGTCGTCGCGCTCGACCGAATTGATTGCCATGTTGCCGGTATGACATTCCTTATAGCCGAGCTTGTCGGCGCCGGCCTTGAGCACCTTGAAGTTGTTGTTGCCGGGCAGCCGCGGCCAGCCATTGGTGCCGGTGACGCCCATCTTGGCTTCCGCCTTGGCGTAGTACGGCTCCATCTCGGCCAATGTGACCGGCCAGTCCAGCAGGTTGGCGCCTTCCAGCTTGCCGTAGGTCGAGAGCGTCCTGAACTCATGCTCCTGGAAGCGCAGCGAGGCGCCGGCCCAGTGCGTGGTCGAGCCGCCGACCGATTTGACGATCCAGGCCGGCAAATTGGGGAAATCCTTCGACACCCGCCAGTCGCCTGAGGTTGTGCGCTTGTCCGTCCAGGCGAGCTGGCTGAAGGAACCCCACTCGTCGTTGATGAAATTCTCGTATTCGTGGCGCGCGCCGGCCTCGAGGATGACGACATCGACGCCTTTCTGGGCGAGTTCGTTGCCGAGCGTGCCGCCGCCGGCGCCGGAGCCGATGATCACGACCACGCCATCGTTGTTGAGATCAAATGAAGCTGCCATGGTTTCCTCCCATGAATTCCTGTTTGCGGGGTTTCAGAACGACGGAGGGCTCAGAGCCACTCTATGTCGTCGAAACCGCGCGCGATGTAGCCGCCCTTGGAGTAGGATTCGCCCTCGTAGCCGAAGATCGGCCACACCTCCTGCTGGTTGTAGAGGCTGACGACGAGGCCGCCGCGGATGGACTGGAAGAACGGCGTCGCCTCGATCTGCTGCAGCACGGCGACGCGCTGCTCCTCCCAGCCGAGGCCGCGATAGCCGCCCTCGCCCGACTTCTTGTCGAGGTCGGCGATGCCGTCTTCGATCATCATCTTGTAGGCAGCGTCCTTGCCGGCCTGCTCGTCATGCCCTTTTACGGCGATGGCGTAGTATTTGTCGGGCACCTGATCGTGCGGATAGATGTCGCGCGCCATCTGGATCAGCGTCGCCATGGTTTCGGGCTTGAGCGCCGATGTCTCGAGCCCCCAGGCATTTTCAGGGCTGATGACGGCGCTGCCGGAAATGACGAGCAACGCGCCGATGCCGCCGCGTTTGAGAAGTTCACGACGTGAGAGCCTCGCGTCATAGATCGTGACCATTTGTTCCTCCCTGCTTGCTGTTTGCGCCCTTGAACAGCGCCGTTGCTGGCGCCGCGCGGCTGAATGCGGCTGATAATCCCCTACTGGAAGCGCCCTCCACGCTGCAGAACCTCGATCTTGTAGCCGTCGGGGTCCTCGATGAAGAAAAAGCGGGCGATCAGCGATCCGTCGCGGTTGAATTCGACGATCTTCTTGGGGTTGAGGCCGAGCGCGCCGATCCGGTCGTGTTCGCTGTCGAGATCGGACACCGAGACCGCCAGATGGCCGTAACCGTCGCCAAGCCCATAAGGCTCGGTGCGGCCCTTGTTCACGGTGAGTTCGAGCTCGAACCCCGTTTCGGCGTTGGCAAGGTAAATCAGCGTGAATGTCTCGAAATCCAGCCTGTCGGCGACGTCGAGCCCGAAAGCGTTTCTGTAGAAATCGACGGATCTGGCCTCTTGGAGAACCCGGATCATGGAATGGATTGCCTTCGCCAAATCAGTCTCCGCCGCTGCATGTTGGAGGCGATTATGGGCGGCACGCGCGAAAGGTGGTGGCAGCCGGTTACCACGGCTAAATTTGCAATCGCTGCTATGCCTGCGCCTAAAGACGAAAGTCCGATTGCCGATTCGGCCCACAAGGCCGAACATGCAGGGACAACCACAACTTGAAGGCGCGACACGCTGCGCCCAAAACCAACAATATCGGGAGGTAAGGATGTGCAGGGTTTTTGCCGGGCAGGATCCGGAAGGCTATCGACAGATCAACCGGTCGATCCGCATCGACGGTCACTCTACGAGTATCCAGCTTGAAGGAACGTTCTGGGCGCTGCTTGACGAAATTGCCGACAGCCAGGGCCTGACGACGCCGAAGTTCATCTCAAAACTCTATGACGAGGCGATCGAGATCAACGGCGCCATTCCCAACTTCGCGTCGATGCTGCGTACCACCTGCGCGCTCTATCTGCGCGGTCACCGGCCAGACATGGATGAGCTGACGCCGAAGCGCGAAGCGGCCTGAGGAAGCTAGCCTTCCGCCGCAACGTCGAGCCCGAGCCGCGCCATATCGGTGAACAGCGCCTGACGTTCGGAATAGGCAGTCTGTTCGCCGGTCACGATGTTGTCGACGACGGTCAGCAGCGACAGCGCGCGGGCGCCGAAATGCGCCGCGATTCGGTAGAGTGCGCTGGTTTCCATATCGACAGCGAGAGCGCCAAGCGCCTGCGCTTCGGCAAAGCGGTCGCGCCCTTCAGGGTGGTAGAAGACATCGCTGCAGATGGTCAGCCCGGCCTGGTGGTCGATGCCGAGCTGGGCGGCGCAGGCCAAAGCGTGGGCGAACAGGCCGGGATCGGGCCCGGCGGCAGCATCGTAGAGGCCGAAGACCTGGCCGCTTTGGTCGCTTTCGGCGCGCACCGACTGCGAGATCACCAAGGAGCGCAGCGGCACGCGGGGTGTCAGGCCGCCGCAGGTACCTGTGCGGATCAGCGTTTTGACGCCGTGAACATCCAGGAGTTCATGCACATAGACCAGGAAAGACGGGACACCGATGCCGGTGGCCTGGATGCTGATGGGACGGCCGCGATAGAGACCAGTGAAGCCGAGTGCGCCCCGGCGGCGGTTGACGCAGCGCGGTGCCTCAAGAAATGTCTTTGCCATCCACTCGGCGCGTTGCGGATCGCCCGGTAACAGCACCGTTGCGGCATAGTCGCCCCTGGCAGCCTCGTTGTGCGGCGTCACGACATGCTCCCCAATACCCGCCGCCCGTTTCGCCTGCAATCATGGCAGCGTCACGTCATTGCGCAAGCTTTGAATTAGGGCGCCCTAAGACTCCAACACATCCTTGACCACGGTGGCCAGCTGCTTGAGGGAGAACGGCTTCGGCAGGAAGCCGAATTGCGCGTCCGGCGGCAGGTTTCTGGCGAAAGCGTCTTCCGCATAGCCGGACACGAAGACGAACTTGATGTCGGGCTGGCGCTTGCGCAGTTCGCCGAGCAGCGTCGGTCCGTCCATTTCCGGCATCACCACGTCGGACACGACGATATCGACTTTGCCGCCGAGCGCCTCGAAGACTTCCAGCGCCTCGACGCCCGAGGAGGCCTCATGGACGGTATAGCCGCGCGAGGTCAGCGCCCGCGAGCCGCCCATGCGCACGGCGTCTTCGTCCTCGACGAGGAGCACAGTGGCCGAGCCCGACAGGTCCTTGGCGCTGTCGGCGGCTTTCACCGGCGCAGCCGGCGCCTCGCTGACGTCGCCGGGCTTCTTCGCCTCCACGATATGGCGCGGCAGGAAGATGCGGAAGGTCGAACCCTTGCCGACTTCGGAATCGCAGAAGATGAAACCGCCGGTCTGCTTGATGATGCCATAGACCATCGACAGGCCAAGGCCGGTGCCTTTGCCGACTTCCTTGGTGGTGAAGAACGGCTCAAAAATCTTCTTCAGCACGTCCGGGGCAATGCCCGAGCCGCTATCCTCGACCTCGACCACGACATAGTCGGCAGGCGTGAGCTCGCGGTAGGAGAAGCTCTTGCATTGTTCGGCGGTGACGTTGCGGGTGCGCACGGTGAGGTCGCCGCCGGCCGGCATGGCGTCGCGCGCGTTGACGGCCAGGTTGACCACCACCTGCTCGAACTGGCCGATATCGACCTTGACCGGCCACAAATCGCGGCCGTGGTCGACCTTCAGCTTGATCTCGTTGCCAACCAGGCGGGCAAGCAGCATCCGGAGATCGGCAAGCACGTCGGTCAGGTTCAGCACTTCCGGCCGCAATGTCTGCTTGCGCGAGAAGGCGAGCAACTGCCGCACCAGCGAGGCCGCCCGGTTGGCATTCTGCTTGATGTTCATGATGTCGGGGAAGGACGGGTCCGACGGCCGGTGATTGGTCAGCAAAAGATCCGACGCCATAATGATGGCGGTCAGCACATTGTTGAAGTCGTGGGCGATGCCGCCGGCGAGCTGTCCGACCGCCTGCATCTTCTGGCTCTGCGCCATCTGGCCCTCGAGCGCCTTCTGCTCGGTGGTCTCGACGGCATAGACGATAGCCGATTCCTCGGCGCCCTCGCCGGTGCCGTCGGCGACGGCGTTGACGTAGAAGCGGATGTGACGCTCCTCATTGCCGGGCAGCAGCGTGTCGATCGGCTCGATGTCGGCCTGCCTCAGCCGCGCCTTCTCGAAGGCGGCGGCAAAGGCCGGCCGGTCGCGCTCATGGATCACGGTGTCCAGCCGCACGCGGCGGTCAACCGCGTCGCCGTCGACGACGGAGGAAAACAGCGACAGGAACGGCGCGTTGGTGCGCAGGATGCGGCCGCCATTGTCGACGGCGGCAATGGCCATCGGCGTCGAATTGAAGAAGCGAGTGAAGCGTACCTCCGAAGCCCGAAGATCGGCCGATGCGTCCTCGCCCTGGGTGCGGTTGAGCACGATGGTGCGGGTGGGACCGTTGGTCCCCTCGCGGCTGGCCGAGACCCGATGCATAAAGCGCACCGGCAGCGCCTCGCCGGTCGTCGTCGTAAGATCGAGATCGAGGACGGCGTTGCGGGTGGTGCCGGGATCGGCCTTGACCGAGCGCACCAGCGCCATGCCGTCGCCGGCGACGATTTCCGGGAGTGTCACGGCGCCAGGGGTGAAGCTCGCCAGATCGATGCCCAGCCATTCGGCGAGCGTGGCGTTGATGTAGGTGACACGGCCTTCCTGGTCGGCCGAGAAGAAACCGGCCGGCGCATGGTCGAGATGGTCGATGGCCTTCTGCAAGTCGAGGAAGAAACGCTCCTGCTCGGCCCGTTCCTGCGAGATATCGGCAAGCTGCCAGGCAAGCATCGGCAGGCGCTGACCGGGAACGCTGAAGGTCCGGGCCCGCGCCCGGTACCAGCGCGCGCCGGGTTCGGCGCCCGGCCGGATCGACTGTGCTAGCCGGAACTCACCGTCGCCGGCCTGGCCATCGCGCAAGCCCGAGGCCAGCCGGTATATGGTCACCGAAGCTTCGGGGACATCGGAAAGCAGGCCTTCGACCGTCTTCAGATCGGCGGCCGACGCAGCACCGGTCATCTCGGCGTAGGCCCGGTTGGCGTAGACGACGCGGCCCTTGGTGTCGGTGACGATCAGGCCCTGCGACATCGAATCGACGAAGGCCTTCGACAGTTCGTCCCCGGTCGAACGCGGCGCGATCTGCACGAAGCCGATGGCCGTGGCGAACAGGAAGCCGACGCCGATCATGGCAAGCACGCCCAGCATGCCGAGCAGGAACGGATCGCCAAGACGCTCGCGGAAAATGCCGAAAACGATCGCGGCCCCGGTCAGGACGATGATGAACACGATGAGCCGGGTAACCGCGCCTGGCCGCGTGTTCTGATCGACGATCGGTACCGGATAGAAATCGCCGCGCGTTTCCCTGGCCATATGCCCCCTGCTCGTGAGTTGTCCGACACCGCCCCCGGCCGGTTGAATCACATTCTCCTAATCCGGAAAAGGCCCTGGCGGCAAATGTCGGATAAAAATGACGCGTCGGTGTTTTGAAGCTGTTCACGAAGCGTGAAGGCAACTTGCGGTGGCTGGCCGCAACGGTCTAGTGTCCCTCCACTTCAAAAGCCGATTGGGGGCACCGATGCAGTGGCTGGATAATGTGGCGGGTCCCGGATATGCCGCAGCGCTGCTGTGGACGTTTGCTGCCCTTGTCCTGCTGGTCATCGTGCTCATCATCATCAGGCTGGTCCGCAACCTGACCTTCGGCACCTTCGTTGCCGGCGGCAGGAACCGCAAGACACGGCTGGCGGTCATGGACGCGACGGCGGTCGACAGCCACCGCCGGCTGGTGCTCATCCGTCGCGACGACATCGAACACCTGCTTTTGATCGGCGGCCCGACCGACGTTGTCGTCGAGCGCGATATCAGACTTGCAGCGCCACGCCGTCCGGCATTGACCGGCGATGGCGGTGTTGGCCAGCAGCAACAGGTGCCGCGGCCGCGCGCAGCACAACCCGCTCCCACCGCGCCCGCAAGGCAGGCGCCACCGCCGCAACCGGTAAGGGCTGCTCCAGCCGCCGTTCCGCCGCGCCAGGCCGCGCCGGCGCCGAAACCGGCTCAAATCTACCAGGCGAGCAATGTGACACCGCTGCCGGCCTATGGCTCCGCCGCCAATACTGCCCGGCAGGCCCCGCCACCGAAGCATGAGTCCATCGACGATACCCTGATGCGGGAGCTCGAGGTCTCGCTCGACGATTCGCACCCCAAACCGGCAAGCAAGCCGGCTGCGAAGGCACCGCAGTCTCTCGACGACGAGATGACCAAGCTGCTCGGCGAACTCGCCAGCCAGAAACGGTAAAGCCCGGCGAACCGTCACATCTTGCCGATTCCCGATCGAACGCCGCTTAAGCGTGTCGTCCGTTTCAGCGCGACGCGCTTTAACTTGGGGGCGGACTAAACCCTTCGGCCAAAAACAGAAATGGCCGGGAAACCCGGCCATTTCTGATGAAACAGTCCTGCCTGACGGCAGCGGCTCAATCGTCGCGATAGACCTTCTCGCGGCGTTCGTGGCGCTCCTGCGCTTCGATCGACAAGGTCGCGATCGGACGCGCATCCAGCCGCTTCAGCGCGATCGGCTCGCCGGTTTCCTCGCAATAGCCGTATGTGCCTTCATCGATGCGCTGCAGCGCCGAATCGATCTTTGAAATGAGCTTGCGCTGGCGGTCGCGGGCCCGAAGCTCGATGGCGCGGTCGGTTTCCGAGGAAGCGCGATCGGCGAGATCGGGATGGTTGGCGTTTTCCTGCTGCAGGATTTCGAGGGTTTCGCGCGCTTCGCGCAGTATGTCGGTCTTCCAGGTGACGAGCTTCAGGCGAAAGTAGGATTTCTGCCGTTCGTTCATGAACGGCTCGTCTTCGGAGGGTACGTAATTGGCTGTAACGATATCGTTCATTCGACTCACCCAACAACCCCAAATTTGGCGCCTATATATTCGCGCAGAGAAGGCTGCACAAGCGTAATCCGCGCGCGTTTCACGCAATTGTTAATGCCGCGCGGGCGATCCTCAGCAAAGCCTTCCATAGCAAGGGCGCGGGCGAATTCGCACATGATTCGCTGCGCTTGGGCGTCGCCGCCCATTGTGCCTCAGGCCTTTCTCGTGGCTAATCCAGTTGTGTCATTGGTGGGCAGCACACCATTGGGGGTCCGGTGAGCAGACTGTATCTGTTGAGGCATGCGAAGGCTGGCTGGGCCCTTCCCGGCGTGCGCGACTTCGATCGCCCGCTCGACGCATCCGGCATTGCCGATGCCGAAATGATGGGGACTGCGATGCGTGCCCGCAACTACATCCCCGATATCACGCTCTGCTCCAACGCCAAGCGGGCGCGCCAGACGCTGGAAGGCATCGCCGGCCACACCGATACCGGCCGGGTGCTGTTCTTCGACACGCTCTACAGCGAGGATGCCGCCGGCTACCTCGCCATCATCCGCAGCAATGGCGGCCCCGGCTCGCTGCTGGTCATCGGCCACAATCCGATGACGGAAGACCTTGCCATGGCGGTCTCGGGCGATGGCGACGAGGCCGCGCGGGCCATCATGAACCATGGTTTCCCGACCTCCGGCCTTGCGGTCGTGCGCTTCGACGGTACCCTCACCGACGCCGCGCAAGGTTCGGGCTATCTCGAAGCCTTCCTGACGCCCGCCGATCTCTGAGCGGAAACCGGCCAGGTCCAGGCGCCATTTCAAACTGGAGATGCAAAGCCTATATCGGGCGAACGGAAGCCTCGAGAGAACAGATTTTGGCATCATCGCTGACCACTTTCACCGACGAAGCGAGAATTGCCCTGGATACGCTGTCGGGGCGTGCGAGCGGGCTTTTTTCGCCGTCGCTTCGGCTGGGCGTTACCGGCCTTTCGCGCGCCGGCAAGACAGTGTTCATCTCCGCCCTTGTCCACAATCTCATCCATGGTGGGCGCCTGCCGCTGTTCGAGGCGCAGAAGTCGGGACGGATCGCTCGCGCCTTCCTCGAGGAACAGCCGGACGATGCCGTGCCGCGTTTTCAGTACGAGGACCATATCTCCGCCCTGGTCAACGACCGTGTCTGGCCGGACTCGACGCGCGCCATTTCGGAACTCAGGCTCACCATCGAATATGAGTCTGCCTCCGGTTGGAACCGGATGTTTTCCAGCGGCCGATTGTCGGTCGACATCGTCGACTACCCCGGCGAATGGCTGCTCGACCTGCCGCTGCTCGGCAAATCCTTCGCCGATTTTTCGCGCGAGGCGTTCGAGATGGCGATGCTGCCGGTGCGGGCCGACCTGTCGCAGGACTGGCGGGCGCTGTCGGCGAGGATCGAACCCAATGCCGAAGCCGACGAGATGACGGCGCGGCGCCTCGCCGAGAGTTTTGCCGCCTACCTCAAGGCCTGCAAGCTCGACGAGCGGGCGCTTTCGACCTTGCCGCCCGGCCGTTTCCTGATGCCTGGCGACCTCGAGGGATCGCCGGCGCTGACCTTCGCGCCCTTGCTGCTCAAGGGTGAGAAACGGCCGCGCTCCGGCTCGCTGCAAGCGATGATGGAGCGCCGCTACGAGGCCTACAAGACGCATGTGGTGAAACCGTTCTTCCGCGAACACATCACCCGCCTCGACCGCCAGATCGTGGTGATCGACGCCATGCAGGCGTTGAACGCCGGCCCCGGCGCGATGGCCGACCTGGAACGCGCGGTGACCGAAATCCTCTCCTGTTTCCGTCCTGGCCGAGGCAATTTCCTCACCGACCTGTTTTCACGCCGCATCGACCGCATCCTGGTTGCCGCGACCAAGGCCGACCATTTGCATCACGAAAGCCATGACCGGCTGCAGGCAATCGTGCGGCGGCTTGCCGACCGCGCCGTGGCGCGGGCAAATTTCACCGGCGCCGATGTCGATGTGGTCGCCATGGCGGCGGTGCGCGCGACGCGCGAAGGCACGGTCAAGCAAGGCCGCGACACCCTGCCGGTGATCATCGGCACGCCGCTGAAGGGCGAGAAGATCAACGGCGAAACCTTTGATGGTAAAGCCGAAACCGCCATATTTCCCGGGGACTTGCCGGAGAAAATTGATGCGGTTTTCGACGTTTCGGAAGCCGACCACCGGCAGAGCAGCGACGATCCGGCGATCCGTTTCGTGCGCTTTCGCCCGCCAAAGCTCGAACGCACCGCTGAAGGCGTCACGCTGTCGCTGCCGCATATCAGGCTCGACCGCGCCTTGCAGTTCCTGATCGGAGACCATCTGGCATGACCGCGCCCCGCAGACCGGCAGCTTTCCGCATCGAGCCGGAGGCCGAACCGAAGCAGGAAACGCGCAGCCCCCATGCCGAGCCGCCGCGCAAGCCGCGCACCGTCGTCGTGCCGGCCGAGATCGATGTCTTCGATGAGCCGGACATTGTCGCCGCCGAACCGCCGCCGGCGACCGCGCCGCGCAGGCGCTCGCTGTTTGCCAGCCTGTTTTTCGGCGCGGTCGGCGTGCTGGTTTCGCTCGCCGTCGGCCTGTGGACCGACCAGCTCATCCGCGACCTGTTCGAGCGCGCAGAGTGGCTGGGGTGGCTGGCAGCGGGAATGGCCGCAATTGCCGTGTTGGCCCTCGCAGTCGTGCTGGTGCGCGAATTCCTGGCTATCGCCCGGCTGGCCGAGGTCGAAAAACTGCAAAAGCGGGCGCTCGATGCCGTGGCCCGCGACGATCCGAAGGCTGCAAGGGCCGTCGTCGAAGAGCTTTCGGCCTTTGTCGCTGCGAAACCCGAAACCGCGGCCGGCAGGCGCTCCCTGGCCGAATTGCGCGGCGAGATCATCGATGGCGGCAATCTGGTGCGACTGGCCGAGACCGAAATTCTCGGGCCGCTCGATGCGAGAGCCAAGGTGATGATCCTCGAAGCAGCCAAACGCGTGTCGCTGGTCACCGCCGTCAGCCCCCGCGCACTCGTAGACGTTGCCTATGTCGTGTTCGAGGCCGGGCGCCTGATCCGCCGCTTGTCCGAACTCTACGGCGGCAGGCCGGGCACGCTGGGCTTTTTCCGGCTGGCGCGCAGCGTTCTTGCCCATCTGGCGGTGACCGGCTCGATCGCCGTCGGCGACAGCTTTGTCCAGCAGATCGTCGGCCATGGCCTTGCCGCACGGCTTTCGGCGAAACTCGGCGAAGGCGTGGTCAACGGCATGATGACGGCGCGTATCGGCATTGCTGCCATGGAGACGGCGCGGCCCCTGCCCTTCATTGCCGGCAGGCGGCCGGGTATGGGCGATTTCCTGTCGGCGCTGACCTCGTTTGCCGCCAGAAAAGAGAATGAAGCACCCGCCTCGACCAAGTGAACGCCCTCTCGCGGTCACCAAGCATTAACCAATCTTGTTCATGGTCGTCTAACAACAGCCTCCTTGTTGCCGGGTGTCGTCTATGAAAAGCGTAATCTTGTCCTGCGTCCTGCCCCTGGTCGCGCTTGCAGCACCTCTGGGCCCGACCGGGAAAGCCTTTGCAGCGGAGCCCGACAAGCAGTTCTTCCGCACCGTTGAAGGCAAATGGGTCGGCCCGGGCGAAATCATCGCCGGCAAATACAAGGGCACGAAGTTCACCTGCAGCTTCGACGGCTCGACGCCGGACAACAAGACCGGCATGACGCTCGATGGCGACTGCCGCGTCGGTGTCTTCACCCAGAAAATGTCGGCGACCGTCGAGCGCAAGGGCCGCGACTACAAGGGCAATTTCATGGGCGGCGCCGCGGGGTCGGGCCTGGACATCATCGGCGGCAACGTGGTCGATGCCCGCAAAGTCGTCTTCACCATCAACCGCAACCAGCTGCGCGGCGTCATGCAGGCCCGCATTCCCGACGACAATTCGATGACGGTGACCATCGCCGTGCGCGTCGACCAGCAGCTGGTGCCGGTCATCGGCATGAGCCTCAAGCGCGTCGACGCCGTCGAAGTCGGCTCCATCGCCAAAAACTGACTCTCAAGCGGTTCCCCGAAAAAAGCGCGGAACGGGGTTGCACTGCGCGTTAGCTGAGCTGTTCCGCTCAGCTCGATGTCGGGAAGGACACGCCACCTTGCGGCCAGGTTGGCGCTCCTCAAGCACGGGCCGCTCGGGCGGCACCTTTCTGCCGCGACCGGACATGTGGCGCGCAACCGACGATGTCAGCGTCTCCGATGGCCCAAGCCACAGCAAGGCCAACGTGTCATGGTCCTGTGCGTGCCGGCGGTCCTCCGTGTCAGCGCGATGCGCTTTAAGAACACCAGCAAAAAAGGCGGCGGCTACTCGAGCCACCGCCTTCCTCAATTTCCGAACGAAGAATCAGCCCTTGATGGCGGCCGTCAGATCGTCATAGGCCTTGCAGGCGTCGGCCGGCGTGGTGGCGCCCTGATATTTGGTCGTCACAGCCTGCACCTTGGCGGTCAGGTCGGCGGCCTTGGTCGGATCCTTGGTGATCGCTTCCTGCAGCGCGGCGGTCATTTCCTGCGCCTTCTTGGCCGCGATTTCCTGCGTGCATTCAGGCGCCTTCGAACAGGCCGATGCGGCAAGCATGGCGACACCCACGCCGACGAGCAAAAACTTCTTCATGTCAGTCATTCTCCTCACGAAGGCAGAACTTGATCGTCGCTGCCTTCCAACGGCCGAAGCCTGGCGTCCCATAGCCGCCGATTGCGGCAAAACGCAACGTGTGCGGCGCATAAACCTGTGCAGCGCTGCTGCAACGGCGCGGACGGCCTGATTGAGGCCGCCCGTGTCAGACGAAGCGAGGTTTCAGCCACGAGGCTGCAGCAGCGCCAGTGCGGCCGTCGCCGCGGCAAGGACGGCGGTTAGGGTCAAAGGTCCCGTAGCGCCATAGGTGTCCACGACATAGCCGCCGACAACCGCACCGACGGTGATGGCAACCTGGAAGGAAGTGACCATCAGGCTGCCTGCTGCTTCCAGCGCATCAGATGCCGCGCGAGACATATTGGTCGGCAGCACCACCGGCGCCATGCCGAAGGCGAAGCCCCACAGCGTAACAAAGCCGAAGGCAACGCCGGTTTGCGCGCCCCAAAGCACCAAAGCGAGTGCCGCAAACGCCATCAACGCGGCGGTAACTGCGAGGGCCATGTGGATGTTGGTGTCGGCCAGGCGGCCACCGGCAATATTGCCGATCACAGCGGCGATGCCGAACCCGAGCAGCGCCAGGGCAATCGGCCCGGTTGTGAGGAGCGTCACCTGTTCGAGGAACGGGCGCACATAGACCGAGCCGGCAAAATGCCCGGTCATCAGCAGAACAATGGCAAGCATGCCGAGTTGGATGCCACGCCGCCGTGTCAGCCGAAAGACGTCTGCAAGGCTGTTGCTTGCCGCCGCAGGCAAGGTCGGCAGGCTGAGAAGCTGCAGCAGCATGGCAAGCGCGGCCAGCCCCGCCGTCATGGCCATCGCGCTGCGCCATCCCAGCCAGTCACTGATCAACGCACCCATCGACGGCGCGGCAATGGTGGCGAGCGAGACGCCGAGGGTCACGATCGCCATGCCGCGACCTGTCGTATTGGCGCCAACCAGCCGCGCCACGACGGCAACGGAAAGTGCCCAGAAAGCGCTAAGAGCGATCCCCAACCCGGCCCGGCCCAGCAACAGCAGCCAGAAATTGGGCGCCAGCGCCGCAAGAATATTGGAACCGACCGCCAGGGCCATGAGGCCAACCAGCACCGCCTTGCGGTTCAATCGGCCGATGAGAACATTGCTCAACATGGCCGTCACGGCGCCAACGGAAGCGGTGGCGGTGACGACCTGTCCGGCAGTTCCCTCGCTGATGCCGAGATCGCGCGCCATCGGCGTCAACAGACCTGCCGGCAAGAACTCGGCTGACACCAGGGCAAAGCTGGTGGCCGCCAATGATAGGACCGCAAACCATGTGGCCGCGCTCCACGCGGCTGGTGCATCGGCATCAAGGCCGATTGCGGCGTCTTCAAGCTGTAATGTTGTGTCCGTCACGGAAAGATCTCCACAGTTGGAGATCTTAGATAGGCGAGTCCGCCCGGATGTTATGTACCTTAAAATCCGAAATTCATATCCATTCGTCCGGGAATTGTGCGACGCACAACGCCTGGCGAGACATTGGTGATGCGCTTGAACGCGCGGGCGAAGGACGCCTCGGAATCATAGCCCAAACGGGTAGCGACTTCGGCAACCGACAAGCCGTTTTGGCCCAGCAATTCGCGGGCAAGCTGCATTCGCAGGCGGGCGAGATAATGTGCGGCACCCTCCCCCAATACCGCGCTGAAGCGCTCGGCGAAAATCGAACGCGATTGGCCTGCCACGCCGGCGAGGCTTCCCAGCGTCCAGTTGTGGCCGGGGTCGCGGTGCATGGCCGCCAGAGCGCGGCCTATATGGGGGTCGCGGATGGCTGCGAGCCAACCGGTGGTCGATGCGCCGTTGCAATTGACCCAGCACCGGATGAGCCTGGCTGTCAGCAAATCCGCCATACGCGACAGGATGGTGGCGCTGCCCATCTGCGGTTGCGCGGCCTCCACCGTCATGGCCGCCAGCAAAGGGCCGACCATCGGGTCATTGCCGGCCACGTCGCAACCCTTGATGAGAGGCGGCATCAACGTGATCAACGGATTGAGCGCATAGGAGCCGAGAGACATGGAGCCGCAGAAAAGGGTGCTTGTCGCGCCCGTTCCCTGCCGTATCACTTCGCAAACGTTGCCGCCCAACTTGATCACCTGGCAGCCCTCGAGCGAATCGCCCACCACGTCCGGCGCACTCGCCAGCCGATGGGCGATGCCTTGCGGCAGCAGCACCAGATCGCCATCGCGCAACTCCTGCCAGCCTTGCGCTTCGGTGTGAATCCAGCATGGACCCTGGCCGACAAAGTGAAAACGAAGCAGTTGTTGTTGCGGAAAGTCTATGCTCCATGGGTGCCGGAGTTCGCAGCGGCCATAGTTGACGCCACTCAAGCGAAAGTCTTGCAGAACTTCGCTGAGCGCATCCATCGGGATATGTGGCAGCGGCGACGGCCGGGACGAATAATCAGGCATTTGTCAGATATAGATACCGGCCGTCCGACAGGCAAGCGCAGACTGTTGTTCCACCGGGGAATCGCTGCCACGGCACCCTACCCATCCTGGCAGGCTTCCCGCCCTTGCCTCCCGCTCCCGGTGCATGCAAGGAGTGCTGTCGGACACAGGGACAAGAGGCATGGCAGCGGAAGCATCGGGCAGCGATCTCATTCAGGTGGTGGCGCTGCTTGCCGCAGGCGTCGTCGCCGTTCCGATCTTCAAACGCATGGGGCTGGGCTCGATCCTAGGCTATCTCGCCGCGGGCGTGGTCATCGGCCCGTTCGGTATTGGCATTTTTTCCGAATCGGAAGCCATCCTGCATGTCGCCGAACTCGGCGTGGTCATGTTCCTGTTCATCATCGGGCTGGAGATGCAGCCGTCGCGGCTATGGGGCCTGCGCCGCGAGATTTTCGGCCTCGGCGCGCTGCAGGTCGGCGTCTGCGCCTTGCTGCTCACCGGTGTTGGTCTCGCCGGCGGCTTTCCGATCGCGCAATCCTTCGTTGCCGGCGCCGGCTTTGTCCTGACCTCGACGGCGATCGTCATGCAGCTTCTGGAAGAGCGTGGCGAGATGGCCAGCCCCAAGGGCCAGCGCATCGTGTCCATCCTGCTGCTCGAGGATCTGGCAATCGTGCCGCTTCTGGCGCTGGTCGCCTTCCTGGCGCCGGGCGGCAGCGAGATGACCCTGCAGCAAAGGCTGACCGAAATCGGCATCGGTCTTGGCGCCATCGTCGGGCTGGTGGTGGCCGGCCGCTATCTGCTCAACCCGTTCTTCCGCATCCTGGCCGACGCCAAGGCGCGCGAAGTCATGACGGCGGCAGCCCTTCTGGTCGTGCTGGGGTCGGCGCTGGTCATGCAGCTTTCCGGCCTCTCGATGGCGATGGGCGCCTTCCTCGCCGGCGTGCTGTTGTCGGAATCGACCTTCCGCCACCAGCTGGAGGCCGACGTCGAGCCATTCCGCGGCATCCTGCTTGGCCTTTTCTTCCTCGCCGTCGGCATGTCGCTCGACCTGCATGTGGTGGCCGACAACTGGCGGCTGATCGCCGTCTATGTCGTCGCCTACATGGCGATGAATGCGCTCGGCATCTACCTCGTCGCCCGCTTGCTGAAGAGCGGTCATCGTGAAGCGCTGGAACGCGCCGTGATCATGGCGCAAGGCGGCGAATTCGCCTTCGTCCTCTATTCGGCCGCGGCGGCGGTTGGCATCATCGACAGCCGGGCCAACGCAACGCTGACCGCGATCATCATCATCTCCATGGTGCTGACGCCGCTGGCCATCATTGCGCTCAAATATGTGACGCCGCGCGACGAGCAGTCGCTTGAAGGCGTCGACATCGCCGACGGCCTTACCGGCAGTGTGCTGGTCATCGGCTTCGGCCGTTTCGGCCAGATCGCCAGCCAGCCGCTTTTGTTGCGCGGCATCGACGTGTCGATCATCGACAATGATGTCGAAATGATCCAGGCGGCCGCCGATTTCGGCTTCAAGGTCTATTATGGCGACGGCACGCGGCTCGACATTCTGCGCGCCGCAGGTGCAGGCCGCGCCCGCGCCGTGCTGATCTGCGTCGACAAGCCGGACGCCGCCGTGCGCATGGCGGAACTGATCAAGGCGGAGTTCCCGCTGCTGACTGTCCTGGCGCGTGCCTTCGATCGTGGCACCGCGCTGTCGCTCATCCGCGCCGGGGTCGACTTCCAGCTGCGCGAGACCTTCGAATCGGCCCTCGTCTTCGGCGGTTCCGCGCTCGAGGTTTTGGGCGTCGAGCCGGAAGATGTCGCCGATGTCATCGAGGATGTGCGACGGCGCGACAATGCCCGACTGGAGACGCAGCTGGCCGAAGGCGTCCGCGCCGGGCAACGTTTCCTCAGGGGCAATACCGGCACGCCGATCCCGACGCCGCTGACGCAACCGCGCCGGCCCGGCCAGGCGCTGAACGAAGAGACGGCCGGCGTGCTGCACAAGCCCGAGCCCGCCGATCAGGGGGAAAGCTGATGACCGCATCGGATGAGCGCGCGCTCGCCGTCACCAAATTCTGGCGCGAGGCCGGCGAAGACGCGTGGTTCGAGAAGAACGACGTCTTCGACGCGGATTTCCGCAGCAGGTTTCTCGACCTGCACTTTGCCGCCGCGCGGCGCGAGTGCGACGCATGGTCGGAGCATGCCGAGGGTTCGCTGGCGCTGATGATCCTGCTCGACCAGTTTCCGCGCAACTGCTTTCGCGGCTCAGGCCATATGTACGCCACCGATCCGCTGGCACGGCACTTTGCCGCCAAGGCGATTGCGGCCGGCCATGACCTTTCGCTGGAAGAAAACCTGCGCGTCTTCCTGTACCTGCCCTACGAACATTCGGAACTGCCCGCCGACCAGGACAGATCGGTCGAGCTCACCACCGCCAGGGCGCCGGAGTATGTGAAATACGCCATCGAGCACCGCGACATCATCCAGCGCTTCGGCCGCTTTCCGCACAGGAACAAGATGCTTGGCCGCGAGACGACGGCGGACGAACAGGCATTTCTCGATGGCGGCGGCTTCTCCGGTTAACCCAGCCACCAGTCGCGGCCGGAAGCCAGCCGCTCTATGCCTGACGTATCGACGGCGCTGAGCCGCTCGGTCACGCTCCTGCCGCCCACCGCCAGATCCGGCGCGATCTCTGCCAAGGGCGCCAGCACGAAGGCGCGCTCCACCATTCGGGGATGCGGCACCTCCAGCCCGGTTTCGTGGATTGTGCGGTCGCCGAACACCAATATGTCGATGTCGATCAGGCGCGGACCCCAGCGCTCCTCGCGCACCCGCTTCAGCTTGCGCTCGGCCTCGAGGCAGAGGTCGAGCAGCGCCCTTGGCGCCAGCGAGGTCGAGATTTCGGCAGCGGCGTTGAGGAAATCCGGCTGGTCGAGCTTGCCCCAGGGCGGCGTGCGGTAAAGTGAGGAGACGGCGACGACGCGCGTGCTCTCGTCGGCGTCGAGCAGGCGCAGCGCCGCCGCCATCGAGGCCGAGGGATCGCCAAGATTGCCGCCAAGGCTGAGATAGACCGTGTTATTGTTACTCTGGCCAGACAACGGTCACCTCGACATAATCGAGCACGCCGGGCACCGGTGCGTTGGGCTTGCGCACGGTGATCTCGGCCTTCCTGATCTGCGGGAACCGTGAAGTCAGCGCCTTCGCCACTTCGAGCGCCAGCGCCTCGATCAGGAAGCGGCGATGTCCAGTGACGATCTTTTCAATCACCGTGAAGGCGATGCCGTAATTGACGGTGTCCTCGATGGAATCATCCTCCAGCGGGCGGCTGGGCTCGACCGTCAACTCGGCATCGACATAAAAACGCTGGCCAAGCGCCTCTTCCTCATCCAGCACGCCGTGCCGGGCAAAGAAGGCGCAGTTCTTCATGCGGATGACGTACATTTCTTAGTGTCCTGGGCTCAGCGTCCTGGCTTTTCGCGCGCCAGCATAGCATCGGCGACGGCCAGTGCGTCCATGTTGATTGCGACATCGTGAACGCGAAACAGATCGGCGCCCTTCAGCCTCAGGATGACACTGGTGGCTGCCGTCCCGGCGGCGCGCGCGCCGGCTTCGCGGCCGGTGACGGTGCCGATGAAGCGTTTTCTGGAGGTGCCGGCCATCAAGGGAAAACCGAGCTCCTTAAGCTCGGAAAACCGCGCCATCAGGTCGAGGTTTTCCTCAGCCGTCTCCTTGGCGAAGCCGAAGCCGGCATCGAGTACGATATGATCGTCCGCAACGCCGCTGCGCCTGGCGATTTCCAGCGAAGCCTTGAGGAACAAAAACTGGTCGGCGATGACGTCGGGCAGTTTTTGCCGCTCGCGCCCGGTATGCATGATGACCAGTCCGGCGCCGGTCTCGGCGGCGACGCGGGCGATGCCGGGTTCACGCTGCAAGCCCCAGACATCGTTGACGATATGCGCGCCGGCGGCGACGGCGAGGCGCGCGGTTTCCTCGCGATAGGTGTCGACCGAAATCAGGGCTTCGCCTGAACCGGCGAGTGCTGCGATCACCGGCAGGATGCGGCCCTGCTCTTCTTCAGCAGTTACGGGCGATGCGCCGGGGCGTGTGGATTCCCCGCCGATGTCGATGACGGCAGCGCCCTCTTGCGCCATACGGCGCGCCTGAGCCACCGCCTGATCGGGCGTGATGAACAGTCCGCCATCCGAAAAACTGTCCGGCGTGACGTTGAGAATGCCGACCACAATAGCTTTCTCGCCAAGTTCGAGATGGCGCCCATGCGCCAGTTGCCATCGCCTTGTCGTCATTGTCCTTCAACCATGTGTCTCATTGGCATGTGGCTCATTGGCATGTGGCTCATCGAGCGCTTGCAATCCATCAACGATGCGTGATCGGTGGAAGATCAATTCCGTTGCGCCGGCAACGGCCGTAAAGCAAGGTGAGTGAAGAGGCAACATGATGAAACGACCCCTGCTCTGCGCCCTGATGCTGGCTTTGACCGTCCTGCCGGCGAATGCTGCCAATCTGGTGAAGACTTACAGCTATTTTGCCATCGGCGGCAGCACGCTCGATGACATCGAGACGCAATTGTCGAAGCATGGACCCGAGGTGAAAAGCACCGGGATGCGGCATCCAGGCGCCACCCAGATGGCGTTCACCACCCGCATCAGCTACGCGCAAACCGCAGACACCTGCCGCATCGCCAAGGCCGCCGTTACCGTCAAGGTCAAGGTCATTCTTCCGGAGTGGCGCAGGCCGCGCAAGGCCGATCCCGATGTCAGGCTGTTCTGGGACACGCTGTCGGCCGACATCAAGCGCCATGAGGAGCGTCATGTCGAGATCGCCAAGAACCACGGCCGTCTGCTCGAAGACGCGCTGAACGCGAGCTTTGCGCAAAAGACCTGCGCCGGGGCAAAGGCGAAGGCGGCGCAGATCACCGCGGCCGAACTCGCCAGGCATGACCAGGACCAGTTGCGCTTCGACCGCGTCGAAGGCGTGAATTTCGAAAGCCGCATCCTGCGGCTTCTGCGCTACCGCATGCAGCGCGTCGAAAGCGGCCAGCTTCCTCCAGGTTGAACCACAGCAGCCGAAAAAGCCAAAGTCGCCGAAGCATGAGGCCAGTCACGAAAAGTTTTCGGGGCGGCAGTCGAAATCGGCCTATAGGGAACGACATATATCAGGCTCGCAAAAGCGAGCTTCGAGAACACGAGATCAAGACCAATTGAGGCAGCGGATAGCGGAGCGGCCATTTGGCGCCGCGCAATCGCTCACAAGCACTATGGATGAACTGATATGGACCAGGCTGTCGACAAGCCGGCTGTGGTGGCGCCTGCCGCGCCGCTGACGGAAAGCGAGAAGAACGCCATCATCGGCGGCGTCCTCTTGTCGATGCTGCTGGCGGCGCTCGACCAGACCATCGTTGCGCCGGCCATGCCGACCATCGGCCGCTCGCTCGGTCATGCCGACTATTTGCCGTGGATCGTGACCGGCTATCTCTTGACGGCAACCGCGATGGCGCCGCTCTACGGCAAGCTCTCCGACGTCTATGGCCGCCGACCTACGGTCTATGCAGCAATCCTGATCTTCCTTCTGGGATCGCTGGTCAGCGCCATGGCCCCCAACATGTTCGTGCTGGTGATCGGCCGTGCGATCCAGGGTGCCGGTGGTGGCGGCCTGTTCGCCTTGACGCAGATCGTCATCGGCGACCTCGTGCCGCCGCGCGAACGGGCGCGTTATGCCGCCTGGATATCGGGAACATGGGCAGTCGCCAGTATCGCCGGACCGCTGCTCGGCGGCGGCTTTGCCGAGCATCTGCATTGGTCACTGATCTTCTGGATCAACATCCCGCTCGGCCTCGTTGCCATGGCCATCATCAACAAGCCGCTGCGCAAACTGCCCGTTGCCGCAAAGCGCCATCGCATCGACGCGCTGGGCGCCGTGCTTCTGGTCGTGGCGACGGCATTGCTGCTCCTGGCCCTCAACTGGGGTGGCAGCGCCTACCCCTGGGCCTCGCGCGAAATCCTCGGCCTGCTCGCCTGTTCGGTGGTCTTCTGGGGTGCCTTCGCGCTCAGGCTGATGCGTGCCGCCGAACCGCTCATTTCGCTAGAAGTGCTGAGCAACCCGATCGTGCTGGCCGGCACGGCGTCGATGTTCCTGCTGCAGGCAGCCAATATCGGCCTGGCGGTGTACCTGCCAGTCTACCTGCAGTCGATCATCGGGCTCTCGGTCAGTGAGTCGGGCCTTGCCATGCTTGGTCTGTTGCTCGGCACGGTCGCCGGCGCAACGTTCAGCGGCCGCACGATACCGCGCTTTTTCCACTACAAGCGCATCGCCATGGTCGGCGTCCTGTTCGCCATTGTTTGCCTTGGTGTGCTCAGCCTGGTTGCCGGCCACGCCTCGCTGCTGGTCGTCGAGTTGCTGACGATCTGCATTGGCCTGGGAACCGGCACCACCTTCCCCGTCGCCACGGTCTCGGTCCAGAACGCTGTCGATCGCACGCATCTCGGCGTCGCCACCGGTGTGCTGACCTTCCTGCGTTCGCTGGGCAGCGCGCTCGGTGTCGCCATGCTCGGCGCGGTGGCGCTCGGCTATGGCTTGCCGCTCGCCGGTGAAGGCGTGGCGGTTGCCGGACAGATCGTGTCGGCAGTGCCGTTCACGATGATCTTTCTCGCCGCGGCGTTGACGCTGATGCTGTCGCTGATCACGCTGGCGCTGATGCCGGAGAAGTCGCTGCGCGGCCGCGACGACGCCGAGGCGCCGGTCGTTCTGGTGGAGTGATCCGGAAAGCCCTGTAGGACCTACTCCACGACGCCGAGCTTCTTCTGCAGGCTGGTCGACGACGTCGTGTACTGGAAGACGATGCGCTCACCGGGGCTGATGATGCGCTTGGCGGCCTGCGCCATCAGCGCCACCTCGTGAAAACCCGACAGGATCAGCTTCAGCTTGCCTGGGTACCAGTTGATATCGCCGACGGCAAAGATGCCTGGCACCGAGGTCTGGAATTTCTCGGTATCGACCGGAATGAGGTTCTCATGAAGGTTGAGCCCCCATTCGGCGATCGGGCCCAGCTTCATGGTCAGGCCGAAGAACGGCAGCATACGCGTGCACGGCACCTCGATGTCGCCGTCAGGCCCGCCCTTGATGGTAGCAGAGGCCAGCTCGCCGTCGGCGCCGGTCAGGCCGCTCACCTGGCCGACCCGGAACTCCAGCTGCTTCATCTCCTGCATGGCATACATCTTGTTGACGCTGTCGGGCGCCGCCCTGAATTCCGCGCGCCGGTGGACCAGTGTCACGCTTTTTGCCACCGGCTGCAGGTTCAGCGTCCAGTCGAGTGCGGAATCGCCGCCGCCGACGATGACGAGGTCGTGGCCGCGGAATTCCTCCATACGGCGCACCGAATAGAAGACGCTCCTGCCCTCATAGGCCTCGATGCCGGGAATGGGCGGCCGTTTGGGCTGGAACGAGCCGCCACCGGCGGCGATCACCACCACCTTGGCTTCGAACACCTCGTTCTCGTCGGTGGTGACCCGAAATGAGCCGTCGTCCAGCTTTTCCAGGCTGGAGACCATGCGGTTGAAGGTAAAATCCGGCTTGAACGGGTGAATCTGCTCCAGCAGTCTGTCGACCAGCCCTTGCGCCGAGATCGAGGGCCAGCCTGGAATGTCGTAGATCGGCTTTTCCGGATAGAGTTCGGCGCATTGGCCGCCCGGCCGGTCGAGGATGTCGATCAGATGGCACTTCATGTCGAAGAGGCCGAGTTCGAACACCGCGAACAGGCCGACCGGCCCCGCCCCGACGATGAGTGCGTCCGTCTTGATTACATCGGTCATGCCAGGCGAGCCTCATTGTCAGACTGGGGCGAAACTGGCGCGAGACTGCATGAGCATTGGCCCGCTGCCAAGCGGCGGCGGGAAAAATCAGATGGTCCGGGAGATCAACCCTGGCGAGCCGGCACGCGCACGACGAGGCCGTCAAGCGCGTCGCGCACCTTGATCTGGCAGGACAGGCGCGAGTTCGGCTGGACGTCATAGGCGAAGTCCAGCATGTCCTCTTCCATCGCCTCCGGCTCGCCGACCTCGGCCGTCCAGGCTTCGTCGACATAGACATGGCAGGTCGCGCAGGCGCAGGCGCCGCCGCATTCTGCCTCGATGCCCGGCACCGCGTTGCGGATCGCATTCTCCATGACGGTCGAGCCGTTTTCGGCCTCGACATCGAAAGGAGTGCCGTCATGGGCAATGAAGGTCAGCTTGGTCATTTGTCACCTGAAGGGAGTCCCAGCCGAGATAATCACTCCGCCGGACAAGTCAACTGCCGCGCGAAAGCGCCGCTTTGTGACGTTTTTTCGGAAAGCGGCCAAAGCACGCCCTGGCCCCGTCGATTCATCCCGGTGGCCGCTGCCGAGCGGCAGCCATTACCGGCTGATGGCGGCGATGAAATCGCGCACTTCCTCGATCAGGGTGCCGAGGCGCTTGAGGATGCGCGCATCTTCCGGCTGCTGTTCGATCGAGGTGGCGCAGTCGGCGATGGCAAAGGCGCCGACCCCGCGCGCCGAACCTTTCAGCCCATGCGCCAGAAGCAGTCGCTCCCTGACATCGGCATCGACTATTCTGTCGCGGACGGAAAGCGCCTGCTGTACGAACAGCGCCAATACCTCCTGTTCGAGGGCGCGATCGCCCATAGTCTGACGGGCCAGATGGGCCAGATCCACTGGGCGCGAACGGGCCGGTCCCGACGCATCGCCGCCCGGCATTGAGAAGGCAATGCCGCTTTCACCGCGTACCAATTTGAAACTCCTTGTGCCGATCGCCGAAAAAACTAGGCGATTTTCGTCGCCAACGCGTTAATGAATGGGCTGGAAAATTGTTGCCGCTGAGGCGGTTAGATCACGTTGTCGTTAACCTTATATTTAAAGTTTTACGTATCTCGCGGAATGCATGTTTTCTTTACCCCTGTGTGTCATTACGATACGAAGGTCCATTTTCAGCCTCCTGCGTGGGATAAGACGAGCCAGAATCAGGCAAAAATAAGAAGTCCCTCGGCAGCTAGTACAGGGTAGCGAAGGCATGGCGAAGAAACCAACGACGACCAGAACTCTCGACAGCGACGTAGCCAGGGAACTCGAAAAGGCGCTAGACCTCGATCTCAGCGGAGACGGCAGCGGCGATCTCGATATCGCGGCGTCGATGGAAGATCTGGAAGCGCAGATATCGCAGGCCGCGGACGAACTGGCGCGCGAAGGCCGCCCCCAGAAGCCCGCTCCCGCTCAAAACGCGTCCGTCCAACAAAACCAGAGTGCGAAGCCGGCAGCCAAGCCCGCCGAGCTGCGCCCGGTCGAATCGCGCAACAGCGCCCAGCCAGCCGGCTTCAAGCCGGCAAACGATGACCGCCAAAAAGATTACAAGACGCTGCTGCACAGCCTCAACCGGCGCGCGTCGAGCACGATCTATTGGGTCGTGGCGTTCGTGTCGCTGGCCTGGATCGCCGGCGCCGGCGGCCTTGCCAATCTGCTGTTTGGCCCCAGCATCTGGAAAATTCGTACATTCGATCAAATCCTGGCCCGCCCTGAACTGATCGGCCTGGCGATCGCGGCAATCATACCGGTCGTCCTGTTTTGGGCCTTCGCGGCGATGATCCGCCGCGCGCAGGAAATGCGCATTGCCGCGCAGTCGATGACGGAGGTGGCTTTCCGCTTGGCGGAGCCGGAAAACCTCGCCCAGGATCGCGTGATGATGATCGGCCAGGCCGTTCGCCGTGAAGTGGCGGCGATGGGCGAAGGCATCGAGCGCACGCTGGCGCGCGCCGTCGAGCTCGAAACGCTGGTCCACAGCGAGGTCAACCAGATCGAACGCTCCTATTCGGAGAATGAATCGCGCATCCGGTCGCTGGTCGACGGGCTGGGCAGCGAGCGCGAAGCCGTCGTCACTCATGCCGAGCGCGTGCGCGCCTCGATCACCGGCGCGCATGAAACGCTGAAGGACGAGATCGGCGCCGCCTCCGACATTATTCGCGACTCTATCCTCAACGCGTCGACCAAGCTGTCGATGACGATCACGAATTCCGGCGACACACTGATCGACCGCATCAATGAAAGCTCGATGTCGATCTTCGATTCCGTCGAAACCCGGCTGGATTCAATCACCGACAGGCTGTCGACGTCGGGCGAAGCCTTTGCTTCGCTGCTCGACACCCGCATCGCCAAGCTGACGGACACCACAGACGGCCTGACCCGGTCGCTGACCGACCTGCTCGACGACCGCACCACCGGTATGGTGTCGCTGCTCGGCGGCGCCGCCCGCACCCTGAGCTCGGAATTCGAGTCCAGCCTGAACGGCATCGAGCGGACGCTGGCCGAGCGCGGCCAGGCGCTGATCAGCGAATTTCAGACCCGCGCCGAAGCACTCGATACCGGCACGCAGAAGCTCAACGCCGCGCTCGAGGCGCGCGCCCGCCAGATCAACGAAACGCTGGTCGAGCGCGCCCGCGAGATCGCCCACACCTTTGCCGAGAGCAAGGATCATTTGTCGGCCATGATCGATCAGGGCAAGACCCAGATCGGCGCCGACATGGCCGACATCGTCTCGTCGACCTCGTCGATGCTCGAAGCCCGCGCCAGCGATTTCGCCGGCCGGATGGAAGCCGCCCGCCATGTCGTGTCGCGCTCATTCGACACCGACATCCAGCGTCTTGCCGATGCCCGTGTCGGCATCGAGGACGCCGTCGAAAACCACAGCCGCAAGCTGTCCGAAAGCCGCGAACGCATGGCGGCTGCCATGCAGGCGGACCTGGCGAAGTTCGCCGAGGGCCGCGCCGGCATCGATGCGGCCGTAACGAACCAGGTGCAGAAGCTGGCCGAAGGCCGCAACCTGATCTCGCGCGCCCTGGAAGAGGATCTGCGCAAGGTCAACGAGTCGCGCGCCGCCATCGACGCGTCGCTGGGCAGCCATCTCGAGCGGCTTGAAGAAGGCCGCAACCGGCTCAACCAGGCTTTGCATGAAGACTCCGGAAAACTTGTGCAAGCCCGTACGATCATTGACGAAATGGTCGCCGGGCATGTCGGTAAGCTGGCCGAAGGCCGCAACATTCTGTCGCGCGCCCTGGAAGCCGATCTCGGCAAGCTCGCCGACAGCCGCGCCTCGATTGACGGGCTGGTCGCCGGCCAGGTTGAAAAGATCGCCGAAGGCCGCGCCATCCTGACCAAGGCGCTCGAAAACGACATTATCGGCATCAAGGGCGTGATCGAGAACCACTCGGCGAAACTGGCCGAGGACCGAACCGAACTCAGCAAGGCGCTGGAGAACGACCTATCCGGCATCAGAGGCCTGCTCTCCGACCATTCGAGCCGGCTTGCCGACGATCGTGGCCTGTTGTCACAGACGCTCGAGGCCGACCTCGCCAAGCTCGCCGAGAGCCGGTCGAGCATCGACGGGCTGGTCGCCGGCCAGGTCGAGAAGCTGGCCGAGGGGCGCGATATCCTCAAGCGCGCGCTCGAAGCCGACCTCAACACCATCAAGGGTGCCATCGCGGGTCATTCCGACAAGGTGGCGGAAGAGCGCGGTCAGCTTTCCAAGGCATTGGAGGCCGACCTGCAAAATGTGAACAGCCTGATCGCCGACCACTCGAACCGGCTTGTCCAGGATCGTTCGACGCTATCCCGGGCGCTTAAGGATGACCTTCAGAATGTTAACAGCCTGATCACCGACCACTCGAGCCGGCTTGTCCAGGATCGTTCGACGCTATCCCAGGCGCTTCAGGACGATTTGCACAATGTCAGCGGCATCATGGCCGATCATCAAAACAGGCTCGTCCAGGACCGTTCGGCGCTCTCAAAGGCACTGGAAGACGACATCGCCAAGCTGGCGGAGAGCCGCTCCAACATCGATGGGCTGGTCGCCGGGCAGGTCGAGAAGCTCGCCGAGGGCCGCGACATCCTCACACGGGCGCTCGAAGCCGATCTCAATGCGATCAGGAGCGCCATTGCCGACCAGTCGCAGAAGCTGAGCGAAAACCGTGGCGAGTTCGCACGGGTGCTGGAAGCGGATTTGGAAAATGTCAACAGCCTGATCGAGGGTCACAGCGACAAGCTCGTCCGGGATCGCGCGACGCTGTCGAAGGCTCTCGAGGACGACCTCGCCAAGCTGGCCGAGAGCCGGTCGAGCATCGACGGACTGGTCGCAGGCCAGGTCGAGAAGCTGGCCGAGGGCCGAGACATCTTGAAGCGTGCGCTGGAAGCCGACCTGCAGAAGCTGTCGGCAAGCCGCGGTGAGGTTGACGACATCATCGCCGGCCATGTCGGCAAGCTGGCCGAAGGCCGCAACATGTTGACCCAGGCGCTGGAAGACGATCTGGCAAAGCTCGCCGACATACGTAAGGATGTCGACCGCTCGCTGTCGGGCCATATCGACCAGATTGCCGGCAGAAGCACCGATATCTCGGCGGCAATCGCTGCCGATGTCGAGAAGATCGAGCAGGCCTTCAGCAAGCAGACCGGCATCATCGAAGAGCGCGCCGGAACCATGGAGCGCGCGTTGTCGGTGGGTGTCGACAATGTCCGCAGCGTGCTCGAAAAGAGCGCCGTCTTCGTTGCCGGCGCGCTGCGCGAGAAGGTGATGGAAGTCACCAGCGCGCTGCACGAACAGGCCGGTGCTGCCTTCAGTGACGCCGACCGCAAGATCGCCGAGCGTGCCGAGCAGACTTCGGCCGCCCTTTTGGCCCGGGCCGAGGACATCGCCCGCACCTTCGAGGACGCGGATCGCCGTCTGCACGCACGTGCCGAGGACACATCGAGCGCCCTGCTTGCTCGCGCCGAGGATACGACGAATGCCTTGCTTGCTCGCGCCGAAGACACAACGAGCGTGCTGCTTGCCCGGCATGACGAGACGTCGAACTCGCTGCTCGCCCGCGCCGAAGAAACGGCCGGACGGCTGGCTGCCCGCGCCGGCGAGATCGCCGGCACGTTCGACGCCGCCGACCAGAAGCTGGTCGCCCGCGCGGTCGAGACGGCGCAGTCGCTGGCCGACCGCGCCGGCGACATCCTGCGTAACTTCGAGGGCGCCGACCAGCGGCTGAGCATGCGCATCGGCGAATCCGCCGAAGCGCTGGCCGCCCGCGCCTCGGACCTTGGCCGCATCTTCGACGCCGCCGACCAGCAACTGATCTCGCGCATTGCCGAGGGTTCGGACGCGCTGTCGGCACGCGCCACCGAGATCAGCCGCATCTTCGACGAGGCCGATCACCGCCTGGTGTCGCGCATCGCCGACTCCACGTCGACAATCGGCGAGCATGCCGACAACATCGTCGGTGCCTTCGCCAGCACCGAGCAGCGTGTTGCCGAACGCGCACGCCAGACCGGCCAGGAACTTGCCGTCCACGCCCGCGAGATGGAGCAGGCTCTTGCCGGCGCCGACGAGCGGCTGGCCGCGAGCGTTGCGTCCGCAGCTTCGCGCGTCGAGGAACAGGTCGCCAGCGTCGAGAACCGCCTTCTTTATACGACGGAGACGATGGGCCAGAAGCTCAACGAGCAGGTTTCCAGCGCAGAAGCTCAGCTGATCTCGCGCGCCAACACGATTGCGGAGACTTTTACCGCGGTCGGCCAGCACATCGGCCAAAGCACCAACGACGCTGCCAAGACAATCGGCACCAATACCCGCGAGCTCAACACGATGCTGGCGGCGCGTTCGGCCGAGATGGCGAAGATCCTGGACGAAACCGCGCGGCCGCTGGTCGAGCGCTTCGCCCAGGGCGGCTCGGAACTGCAAAAGAGCATGGAAGAGGTCACCGAACGCGCGACCGAGAAGCTGCGCAGCGAAAATGCCGCCCTCGTCAACGCGCTCGCCAGCCGCACCGCCGAAACGCTGTCGGCCGTCGAAGGCGCGCGCTCGTCGCTCGCCGATAGCGTCGCCGACCTCATCGGCCGCATGAGCGTCTCCAGCTCGCAGCTTGGTGAGCTGATCGAACAGGCGGCGATCAACCTCGGCCAGGTTGACGAACGTCTGAGCGGCAGCACGCAAAGCTTCGCGGCAACCACCGAAAAGGCCGCGCAGACCTTCGCCAGCTCGGCACGCCTGGTCGATTCGAACACGACGCGGCTTACCGAATTGTCGTCGTCGACCCTGCGCGAAGTGGCCTCGATCGCCACCAAGTTCGACGAGCACAGCCGCTTGCTGTCCTCGGCTTCGGATCTGTTGAGCTCGGCGCAGAGCAATCTGGAGCACACGCTTGAGCGGCAATCGTCGCTCGAAGATCTCGCCGTCGGCCTAGTCAAGAAGTCGGAAGACCTCGAGAAGGTGATGCGTTCGTTCGAAAACCTTGTCGGCCAGACGATGCAGAATGCCGAAGGCAAGACGCTGGCATCAGCCGACAAGATCCGCATCGCCATAACGGAAGTGGTCGATTCGGCAACCAGCCGGTTCGCCGATGCGACCGAGGAGATGCGGCGCACCGCAAGCTCGATCAAGAGCGAGCTCGACCTCACCCGCGCCGAGCTCAAGAAGGGCGTCATCGAGATGCCGGAAGAGGCCAAGGAATCGACCTCGGCGATCCGCCGTGCCGTTGCCGAGCAGATCAACGCGCTCAAGGAACTTTCGGATATCGTTGCGAAATCGGGACGCGGCGGCGACAATGCCGAACCGCGCGCCCTGCGCCCGGCGCCGCAGGCGCCAGTGCAGCGCCCGGCCGAGCCGGTACGCCGCCCGCCGCCGGCGCCACAGCCGGAGCGCCCTGCTCCGCAGGCGCCGCTCGGCGGCCTGCGTGGCACGCTCGATATCGAACGCCCTGCCGAAGCACCGCGCCAGCGCGACGCCAACGCCCGCACGCCGCAAGGCGGCTGGGTGCGCGATCTCCTGACCGGGGCATCGCGCGAGGAGGAAGTCGCCAGGCCGGCAGCGCCCGCGGAAGCACCGCGCGCAACTCCCGTCCAGCGCTCGCCGCTGCATGTCATGGAGTCGCTCAACTCGCTCTCGGTCGATATTGCCCGGGCGATCGACCACGACGCCTCGATCGAGCTGTGGAACCGCTACCGGCGCGGCGAGCGTGACGTGTTCACGCGCCGCCTCTACACGCTCAAGGGCCAGCAGACCTTTGACGAAATCCGCCGCAAATATCAGGCCGAGGCGGAGTTCCGCGCCGCCGTCGACCGCTACTGCGACGATTTCGAGAAGCTGCTCAAGGACGTCTCGCGCAACGACCGCGACAACATCATGGCGCAGACCTACCTGACGTCGGACACCGGCAAGGTCTACACCATGCTGGCCCATGCGAGCGGCCGTTTGCACTGATTGAGGCGACACCACAGACACAGAAAAGGCGGGAAGTTCCCGCCTTTTTCTTTGTGCAAAATCGTCGGTCTGCGCTGCCCCTCATCCGCCTGCCGGCACCTTCTCCCGTATAGCGAGGGTGAAGGGAGATGGCATCAGCCTCGCCGCCCATACTGCGACGGTGACAATTGGCGAAATCATTGGCGATGGCGTTCTTTCTCACTATACGGGGAGAAATGCCCGGCAGCGCAATGAGGGGCAGCGCGAACCTGCGATATTTGGTCGAGTGCTGGTTTAACGCGACGAACGATCGTTCGAAGCCTCGACCGGCTCAGATCACCGAATCCGTCCAGCCCACGATATCCTTCGCCGCCTCGCCGAAGGCGCTGTCGAGCGCGTTGACATAGGCCGGATTGCCGCCGCCGGAGACGGGAGCGGATGCGGTGAAGCTCTTCGAGGCGCGCACCTCGCCGTTGCGGTCGTTCAGGATGCGCACGAAGAGATTGACCTCGGCATGCTCGCCACCATTGACGCGGACTTCGAAGGAGCGGATCTCGACGATCACCTGGTAGTCGATCGCCAGCCCCTCGCCCGGTTTGCCGACGCCGGCAAAGCTTCCGGAGCGCTGGAAGGTTTCGGCGAGCCTCGCCTGCACGATCAGCGGCAGCCGGTCGGCCCATTGCGCGCCCTTGAGATACTGGATCGAGCGGTCTGACGGCTTGATGACGATGTTCTGGCTGTCCAGCGCCTTGAGCGCGGAGGGCTGGGCGATCAGGATCTGGCGGCGGCTGTGGCCATGGGCGTCGATCGACGGGGCGGACAGCTCGAACGTATCGAGCGGCGCCGGCTTGCCTCCCAATGCCGCGCAACCAGCCAGCGTCAAGCCAAGCAAAACGACTGCCGATCTATACCCACCCAACCCGAACGTCACGCGTGATCCCCACTGTCCCCGGATCGTATGATGAATCCGCATCCGCGATCCATGTAATTGCTGCGGGCGGGCACGGAAGTCAACGCCGTGCCCTGCCATCGAACTGCCGGACCTCGCCGTCGCCGCCCGACAGGATGCGCTGCGGGTTGCGGCTGAGATCGGTCACCGCCTCTTCGATGCGGCTGATCGAACGCCGGCTGTCCTGGACCAGCGCCTCGACATTCGACAGGCCCTGGCCCGAGAAGCGCGCGATGTTGTCGGTGATCGTGCCAAGCCGGGCGTTCAGCGTGTCGGCGACCTGCTTGAACGACTTCAGCGTGTCCCTGGCATCGGCCATGACGCCGTCGGCCTGGCCCGAACCGAGCAGCGTATCGACCCTTTTCAGGATGCCGTCGACGCGCACCGAGGCATCGTTGAGGCGCGACGCAAGCTGTTTGGCGTCCTTGATCGTCTCGTCGATGTCGTCGGCCCGGTCGGCGAACTTGTCGGTCACCTTGGCGATGTCGGCGGCGGCCTTGTTGGCATTTTCGCTGGCCTTCTGAATGTTGGCGAGCGCCACGCGCACCTGCGCCGGATCGATGCCGTCGAGCACAATGTCGACCTTTGCCAGCGTGCCTTGCGTGCGCGTGGCGAAATCGTTGACCGAGCCGACCGCGGTATCGACGTTCTTGATCACTCCGTCGAGCTGTCCGCTGGTCTCCTTCAGATTGGCGGTGACGGCGTCCACATTGGCGACGATGCTCTTGATCTTGTCCTTGTCGACGGCATTGAGCAGGCCTTCGGCAGCCTTCAGCGTGCCGTCGAGCTTGCCGGAAACACCCTTCAGCTCATCCGACACCGCGCTGACGGCGGTCAGGAACTTGTCGATGCCGTCGGCATTCCTGGCCAGCGCATCGGAAAATGTCTGGGCGTTCTTGACGGTCTGGGTCAGCGGCCCGCGCACATCCCTGGTGAAACCTTCTAGGTCGGAAAGCACCTTGTCGGCGCGGGTGAAGATGTTCTGCGCCGTCTGCAGAAGGTTGGTGACCGCTGACGGATTGGCGATGATCTCGGCCGTCCTGCCTTCCTTTGCCGCCTCTTCCAGCAGGTTCGGTTCCTTGGGATCGGCGCCCTTCAATTCGATGTTGACCTGGCCGGCAAGGCTGGCGATGCCGATATCGGCCTGCGTCGATTTGGTGAGCGGCGTTGTCTGGTCGATCTCGGTCGTAGCAATGGCGGCATTGGGGTCATTGCGGTCGAAATAGACGCGCTTGACCACCCCGACCTTGACGCCGTTGAACAGCACCAGACTGCCGGGGCCGAGGCCGGAGGCCGAACCCTGAATGCGCACGCGCAGCTCCGCCGTCTCGCCGCGATCACCGATCTGGGCGGTCCAATAGACGAACCCGAACGCCGCCAGGATTGCAGCCAGGGTGAAAATGCCGACAATTACGTAGTTGGCTCTGGTTTCCATTGCCCCACTTATGTCTATGCGCGCGCGGCAAGATCAAGTTGCCGAGCGCGTTTTCCGCGGAAATAGGATTTGACCCACGGTTCTTCGCTTTTCAGCATGTCGTCGATCGTGCCTTCGACCAGGATTTTCTTGTTGCCGAGCACCGCCACGCGGTCGCAAGCGGTAAACAGCGTGTCGAGATCGTGCGTCACCATATAGACCGTCAGATCCATTGTATCGCGCAGCTTGACCACCAGTTCGTCGAATTCGGACGCGCTGATCGGGTCGAGGCCGGAAGTCGGCTCGTCGAGGAAGACGATGTCGGGGTCGAGCGCCAGCGCCCGCGCCAGGGCGGCGCGCTTGATCATGCCGCCCGAAAGCTCCGAGGGAAATTTTTGCGCGGCGTCCGGCGGCAGGCCGACCAGTTCGATCTTGAGCAAGGCCAGTTCGTCCATCAGTTTCTTCGGCAGATCGAGATATTCGCGCATCGGCACCTGCACGTTTTCCTGCACGGTCAACGCCGAAAACAGGGCGCCGTGCTGGAAAAGCACGCCAAGGCGCATGTCGATGCGCAACCGTTCGATGTCGCTGGCCTTTTCGAGGTCGAGGCCAAACAGCTTGATCGTGCCGGACTGCTTGTGCAGCAGGCCGAGAATCGTGCGCAGCAGCACCGATTTGCCGGCGCCCGAGGCGCCGACGAAACCGAGGATTTCGCCGCGCTTGATGTCGAGCGCCAGTTTGTCGAGGATCAGCTTGTCGTCCAGGGCAACGGTGATGTCGCGCACCGACAGCACGATATCGCTTTCGCCCGTTCCCTGCATAGCCTTGGTCGCCTTTGAGTTTCTGCGCATCATGTCAGAACTCGATCGATGCGTAGAAGATGGCAAAAAGGCCATCGAGGATGATGACAACGAAGATCGATTTCACAACCGAGGCGGTGACGTGCAGACCCAGCGATTCGGCGCTGCCGCCGACCTTCATGCCTTCTACGGAAGCAATGGTGCCGATGATCATGGCCATGAACGGCGCCTTGATCAGCCCGGCGAAGATGGTGCTGATATCGATCGCGCCGCGCAGCCGGTCGATGAAGGCCGTCGGCGCAATACCGGAATAAAGCCAGGCGGCTAGGATGCCGCCGCCAAGAGCGGCAAAATTGGCGACGATGGTGAGACAGGGCAGCGCGATCACCAGCGCCACCAGGCGCGGAAACACCAGCACGCCGATCGGGTTGAGGCCGATGACCTTCAGCGCGTCGACCTCCTCGCGCATCTTCATCGAGCCGATCTCGGCGGTGATGGCGCTGCCGGAGCGGCCGGCGATCATGATGGCGGTCATCAGCACGCCGAGTTCGCGCAGGATCAGCACGCCGACCAGATCGACAACGAAAATGTTGGCGCCGAAATAATTGAGCTGGTAGGCGCCCTGCTGGGCGACGATGGCGCCGACGATCGCCGACATCAGCACCACCACGGGGATGGCGCCGACCCCCATGCGATCGATCTGGTTGAAGATCGCCGCCGGATTGATGGCATGGCCGCGCCCGAGCTTCATCTGGGCGCCGCCGATGGTGGCGCCGAGGATGTTCATCGAGGCGAGGAAATCGTCGCGCATCTCATAGATGCGGCGGCCGACCGCCTCCAGCCCGCGGAGGATGATGTTGGGGCGCCGGACGCCGCGCGATTCGGGCTCGCGCCGGACAGCTTCGCCAACGGCGCCGAGCAGGATCGAGGCGACATCGCTTTGCCCCTGCATCTTGATCTCGACACCCTTCTTTTCGAAGACACTGACCAGGCGATCGATCAGCCAGGCGCCGGCGGTGTCCATCTTCTCGATGTGGGAAAGATCCAAAGCGAGCGTCTGGTAGCCTTTGCGCTGCTCGATCTTGCGCATCTCGGCGTCGATCAGCGCCACTGTCGTCGTCGTCCAGATGCCGGAGAAAGCGCAGCCGAGGACGCCGCCCTCCTCGCCGACCGCAACGCGGGGCTGGTGGTCGGCCTCCTTGGCGGCGTTGCCGCTTGCGTCGCGTTTGCCGATGGTCAACATGGCGTCCTGTTTAGCCTGACGGGTCGTACCTGTCGATTTGCCGACGACGCGTTGTCGCATAGCCGGAGCAGAAAATTATGGCGCGTGTCATTTCGGTTGAGGCCGAGCGTTTTCCCATTGCCGGCACCTTCACCATCTCGCGCGGGTCGAAGACCGAAGCCGAAGTCATTACCTGCACGATCAGCGATGGGGACAATCGCGGATGGGGCGAATGCGTCCCCTACAAGCGCTATGGCGAGACCATGGAGGGGGTGCGCGACGCCACCGAGGCCATGCGCCGGCAGATAGAAGGCGGCATCAGCCGCAAGGACCTGCTCGATGCGATGCCGGCGGGTGCTGCCCGCAACGCCATCGATTGCGCCTTGTGGGACCTGGAGGCGAAGATCAGCGGCGTTGCGGTCGCAGACGCCATCCACGCTGTGCCCTTGTCGGCGCTGGTGACGGCCTACACGCTGTCGCTGGGCGAGCCGGAGGCGATGGCGGCGCAAGCCCGCGCCAATGCCGGACGGCCGCTGCTCAAGGTCAAGATCGGCGGCGACAACGACTTGGCCCGCATCCGCGCCGTGACCGAAGCGGCGCCCGACAGCCGCATCATCCTCGACGCCAATGAAGGCTGGACCGATGCCAACATCATCGAGAATCTCGCTTTCGCCGCCGAACATGGGATAGCCCTGATCGAACAGCCGCTTCCCGCTGGCCATGATGCCATCCTGCGCCACATCGCGCATCCGGTGCCGATCTGCGCAGACGAAAGCCTCCACGAGGCGAAGGACCTCGAAGCGCTTGTCGGCCTCTATGACGCCGTCAACATCAAGCTCGACAAATCCGGCGGCCTGACCGCCGCCCTTACCCTTCGCGACCGCGCCCGGGAGCTGGGATTCGGCGTGATGGTCGGCTGCATGGTCGGCACGTCGCTGGCGATGGCGCCGGCAGTGCTTTTGGCGCAAGGCGCCGACTTCGTCGACCTCGACGGTCCGCTGCTGCTTGCCCGCGACCGCCAGCCCGGCCTCGTGTACCAGGGGTCGCTGGTGTTACCGCCTGACAGGATGCTGTGGGGCTGAACGCGCGGCGAGCCCGATCAGCGCCAGGCCGATGATGGCGATCGGGATCATCGCCAGGAAGCCGTCGACGCCGTAGCGCTCATAAAGCGGGCCGGACGCCAGCGTCACCGCCGCCATGAAGAAGCCGTTGAAGAAATAGGCAATGCCTTGCGCCGCACCCGTGCGTTCTTCCGAAACCGTTTCGCCGATCATCTTCTGCAGGCCGATCAACACCATCGCCACCGACACCGAATGCAGGGTCTGGACGCCGAAGAAACCGGCAACGCCAAGCCCGAGTGGCCAGATCAACGGAAAGGCGATCCAGCGCACGATGGAGCCGACGCCGGCGATCAGCATCACCTTGACGACTGAGACGGAGGCAAAAATACGGTTGAAAAACACGAACATGCAGACCTCGGCCACCACGCCCCAGGCCCACAGCAGGCCAACGACGGAATCGCTGATGCCGACCGATTTCCAGTAGATTGAGACAAAGCCGTAGAGGAAGGCATGGCTGGCGGTGATGATGCCGACGCCGAGGGTGAAATACAGGAAATACGGATTGAGAAGGCTCGGCGCCTGATGCTGGATGTCGGCGGCAGATAGCGGCGAAGCCCGGCGCGGGCGGCCAAGCCGCGGCGCCAGCAATCCGGCGACGAGCGCGGCAGACAATGCCGCAAAGATGATTACCGGCACGGCCTGCGGGCTCGTCCAGGCCAGGATAAAGCCGCCTGCGACGTTGGCGCAGAGATAGGAGATCGAGCCCCATTTGCGCATCGCGGTATAGTTCGAGCCGAAGCGGCGCACGCCCGACAGCGCGAGCGAATCGGCGATCGGCGAATGCGGCGTCCACACCACCGTCAGCGCCAGCGATACGGCAAGCACCGCCGCATAGGTGGGAGTGAGAAAATAGCCGGCGGAAAGCACCATCGTCGCGGCCACCAGCGCAATATAGACATCCGCCCTGTCCTTCGCCCGGTCGGCCAGCGCGGTCAGCAGGGGTGTTGTCACCACGCGCAGGAACATCGGCGCCGCCAGGATGATGGCGATCTGCTCGGCGTGGAAACCCTGGGCATGCAGCCACAGCGGGAAATAAGGCACATGCGTTCCCAGCGACACGAATAATGTCGCGAAGATCAGACTCATGCGCAGTTCGAAATGGCGCGGCTTGACGAGTTGTTCGGGCGAGAGCGGCGGCAGCGACATGAATCGATCCAATTACGCTGCACAAAGGGCTGCAACGCAGATCGATCCCTTAACATGCGCGAAAGCGGTCCGAAACTGCCTGGACCAGTCGATTAACAGGAGGGTTATGCCGCTTCGACGACCCTGTCTTCGATGAGCAGCGGGATGAACGGCTCGTCCGGTGCTTCGGGCAGCACCAGCGCCCAGTGGATGATCTCCATCTTGCCGTCGAAATGTTCGACCACCGCCGTGCAGCTCTCCACCCAGTCGCCGGTGTTGATGTACTGCACATCCTCATAAGTCTCGATCGCGGCGTGATGGATGTGGCCGCAGATGACGCCGTCGACGTGCGAGCGGCGGGCCTCCTCAGTCAGCACGGTCTGGAACGAGCCGATGAAGTTGACCGCCTTCTTGACCTTGACCTTGGCCCAGGACGAGAACGACCAGTAGGGAAGCCCAAGCAGGTGGCGCAGCCTCGTCACCGCGCGGTTGACCAGCATCGCCGCGTCATAGGCGTAGTCGCCGAGATAGGCCAGCCAGCGTGCATTGTGGACGACGGTGTCGAACTGGTCGCCGTGGATGACCAGCAGGCGCCTGCCATCGGCGGTTTCGTGGATGGCGCGGTCGGCAACGACGATGCCGCCGAAATGCACGCCTTGGAACTGGCGCGCGAATTCGTCGTGATTGCCGGCGATATAGGTGATCGAGGTGCCCTTGCGCGCCTTGCGAAGCAGTTTCTGGACGACGTCATTGTGGCTCTGCGGCCAATGCCAGCTGCGCCGCAGACGCCAGCCGTCGACGATGTCTCCGACGAGATAGATGATATCGGCGTCGTGATACCGCAGGAAATCGATCAGGAACTCGGCCTTGGCCGCCTTCGATCCGAGATGCAGGTCGGATATGAACATGCTGCGGAAAGTGCGGGTTTCTGTACCGGACATCAGATCGTCACCGTTGCTTTCGCGCAGGCTATGCCCCGATTCATGCAACAACCGTATGACGGTTGCGATTGGGCCAGCCAAAGGGCTAGCGTGCCGCGCCATTCACAGGAGAAAATCGTCATGGATCTTGGCATCAAGGGCAAGAAAGCCATCGTCTGCGCATCGAGCAAAGGGCTGGGCCGCGGCTGCGCCATGGCGCTGGCCGAGGCCGGCTGCGATCTCGTCGTCAACGGCCGCAATGCCGAGCTGCTGGCAAAAACCGCAGCCGAACTGCGCGAACGCTACGGCGTGAAGGTGACCGAGATCGTCGGCGACGTCTCGAAACCCGACGTGCAGAACGCGCTCCTTGCCGCCTGCCCCGACCCGGATATCCTGGTCAACAACAATGGCGGCCCGCCCTTGCGCGATTTCCGCGAACTCGACCGCGCAAAGATCCTCGAAGGCGTGACGCAGAACATGGTGACGCCGATCGAACTGGTGCAGGCCGTCATCGACGGCATGGCCAAGCGCGGCTTCGGCCGCATCGTCAACATCACCTCGCTGTCGGTCTACGTCCCGATTCCCGGCCTCGATCTGTCGTCCGGCGCGCGAGCCGGGCTGACTTCGTTCCTCGCCGGCGTGGCACGAACGGTGATCGACCGCAACGTCACCATCAACAGCCTGCTGCCGGGCAAGCTCGACACCGACCGGCTGCGCGGCCCGCATGAGGCCGGCACGATGGAAGACCCGGCAGCTGCCGGAGCGCGCAAGACCCGCATCAGCGCCGACGTTCCGGCCAAGCGGCTCGGCACGCCGGAAGAGTTCGGCCAGATCTGCGCCTTTCTGTGCTCGGTCCATGCCGGTTATCTCACCGGCCAGAACATCCCGGTCGATGGCGGCCTCTATGTCAGCGCGTTCTGAAGGGCTTGATGGATAATCGGCAGGATTTCAGCGCAATCATCTGAAATAGTTCGATCTTTCCGGACCGGGTTGTTTTAGCCGCCCTTGCGTCATTTGGCGTCGCGAAAAACCATTTTTGCGTGCTAAAAGGCTGCAAAGCAGGTTTGAGGGAGCGGCCGCATGGAAGGCGAGAACAAGAAAACGGCACGTTCGGACCTCGACGAAGCCGCCCTCTACTTCCATAAGCATCCAAGGCCGGGAAAGCTCGAGATCCAGGCGACCAAGCCACTCGGCAACCAGCGCGATCTGGCGCTGGCCTATTCGCCTGGTGTGGCCGCCCCCTGCCTCGAAATCCGCGACAATCCGGCGACCGCCGCCGACTACACGGCGCGCGCCAATCTGGTCGGCGTCGTCTCCAACGGCTCGGCCGTTCTCGGGCTCGGCAATATCGGCCCGCTCGCCTCCAAGCCGGTGATGGAAGGCAAGGCGGTGCTGTTCAAGAAATTCGCCGGCATCGACGTCTTCGACATCGAGATCGACGCGCCGGGCATAGAGCGCATGGTCGAGACGATCTCGGCGCTGGAACCGACATTCGGCGGCATCAATCTCGAGGACATCAAGGCGCCCGAATGCTTCGAGGTCGAGGCGCAGTTGAAGGCCCGCATGGGCATTCCCGTCTTCCATGACGACCAGCATGGCACCGCCATCATCGTCGCCGCCGCCGTGCTCAACGGGCTGGAATTCGCAGGCAAGACCATTTCCGACATCAAGATCGTCACCTCAGGCGCCGGTGCGGCAGCGCTCGCCTGCCTCAACCTGTTGGTCTCGCTTGGCGCCAAGGTAGAGAATATCTGGGTCACCGACCGCTTCGGCGTCGCCTACAAGGGCCGCACCGACGAGATGGATCGCTGGAAAGACCCCTATGTGAAGGACACCGAGGCGCGCACGCTGGCCGATGTGATCCCTGGCGCCGACGTTTTTCTCGGCCTGTCGGCCGCCGGCGTGCTGAAGCCGGAATTGCTTGATCATATGGCGCCTAAGCCGTTGATCCTGGCGCTGGCCAACCCCAATCCCGAAATCATGCCGGAGGTCGCGCGCGCCGCTCGTCCGGACGCGATGATCTGCACCGGCCGTTCCGATTTTCCCAATCAGGTCAACAACGTGCTTTGTTTTCCTTACATCTTCCGCGGTGCGCTGGATTGCGGCGCCAGCGCCATCAACGAGGAGATGAAGATGGCCGCGGTCCGGGCGATCGCCGCGCTTGCCCGCGAAGAACCATCCGACGTCGCCGCCCGCGCCTATTCCGGCGAGACGCCGATCTTCGGACCCGACTTCCTTATCCCCTCGCCCTTCGATCCCCGCCTGATCCTGCGCATCGCGCCGGCGGTGGCCAAGGCTGCCTGCGACACCGGCGTCGCGACCCGGCCGATCACCGACTTCGCCGCCTATATCGACCAGCTCAACCGCTTCGTCTTCCGCTCCGGCCTGGTGATGAAGCCGGTGTTTTCGTCGGCCAAGGCGTCGACCGCCAAGCGCGTCATCTATGCCGACGGCGAGGACGAGCGCGTGCTGCGCGCAGCCCAGGTGGTGCTGGAGGAAGGCATTGCCGAGCCGATCCTGATCGGCCGCCCGCATGTCATCGAGGTCAGGCTGAAGCGCTACGGCCTGCGTATCAAGCCGGGCGTCGATTTCGGCCTGATCAACCCGGAAGACGATCCGCGCTACCGCCATTATGTCGACCTGTTGATCGAGCTTGCCGGCCGGCGCGGCGTGACGACGGAGGCCGCGCGCACCATGGTGCGCACCGACAATACGGTGATTGCCGCGCTGGCGCTGAAGCGCGGCGATGCCGACGCCATGATCTGCGGCCTCGAGGGCCGTTTCGAGCGGCATCTGCGCAATGTGACGCTGGTCATCGGACCACGCGCGGGCGTCAAGGACCGCGACCTGTCGACGCTGTCGATGCTGATCTCGCAACGCGGCATCATCTTCCTCACCGACACCCATGTCTCGGTCGACCCGACGGCCGAGGAGATCGCCGAAATGACCATTCTGGCGGCCGAGGAAATCCAGCGCTTCGGCATCGAGCCGAAGGCAGCGCTGCTGTCGCATTCGGATTTCGGCTCGCGCGATTCTCCCAGCGCGCTGAAGATGCGGCAGGCGGCGGCGATCCTGGCGCGCGTTGCGCCCGACCTGCAATGCGATGGCGAGATGCATGCCGATTCAGCCCTGTCGGAGCATCTGCGCCAGCGCGTCTATCCGCATTCGCGGCTGAAGGGCGAAGCCAATCTCCTGGTGTTCCCCAACCTCGACTCCGCCAACATCACGCTGACCGCGCTACGCACGATGATGGATGCGCTGCATGTGGGTCCGATCCTGCTTGGCACCGACAAGCCGGCGCATATCTTGACCCCGTCGGTGACCTCGCGCGGCGTCGTCAACATGACGGCGTTGGCGGTGGTCGAGGCGGCGCACAAGGCGCAGGCGGTGGTTCATTTCGGCTGAGTTTCTCACGCAGGCACGAAGCGGTAATGCCCGGTCTGCTTGAAGGCGAACAGCGTGTCCTCCTCGCGGGCGCCCGACCCGATATTGTGGATGACCAGCGCTCGTTCCGGCACGTCCGCCGTGCGTTCGGATGAGACGATGACGATGTGCGGCAGGTTGCCGGGCAGCATCTGGGTGACAAGATCGCCCGGCTGAAAGTCGGCAGGATCCTCGCTTACGGCCAAGGAAACTCCCTTGCGCCCGAAAAAAGCGGCAAGATTGCCGACCCGTCGGTGGTCGATGTTGCGGTCGGTCGCTTTCAGGCCCCAGGTCTTGGGATAGGCGGCGAAATTGGCGGCCATATCCTCATGCACCAGTTTCTGCAGGTCAAGATTGAAGGCGCGGCGATAGGCGCGCACGATGACATCCGTGCACACGCCCCTATCCGGCGCGACGTCGCCGCCGGGATAGCCGAGGCGGACATAGGCCGGGTCGTAGAAGGTGGTGACGCCGATCTGCTCACGCGCGGCTTCGACCAATTTGCTGCGCCAGTCCGGAGCGGCTGGATTTTCCTGCGCCCGGGCGGCGGGCGCCGCCAGGCACAACAGACCGAACTGCAGCGCGGTTCGACGGGTAATCGCGATCATGCCAGCTCCCCGGGGCATTGCTGGATCGTGGGATAATTCCGGGGCGATTGCGCCTTTTTCATGCAGCGGTGAGATCGCACAGTTGCCGCTCTACCCAAACGCCTCCTGCAACGCGTCTATGGGCTAAGACCATCTTTGGTTGTAGATTGAGGGAACGGTTAACCGCGAATCCGGTAGACAGGCAGGCAAGCGGGGTTTCGGCCAATGACGGGCGGACGATGGAGGCTGAAGCATCTGGCTGCGCTGCTCGGCGCGCTTGTGCTTTCGGCCGTCGCCACCACTGAACCGCAGGCCGCCTCCCGCGTTTGCCGTCAACTGGAAGCCGAGCTTGCTTCTTCATCGAATGGCGGCGGCAATTCCAGCATGGTGCGGAAGTATGACAAGGCCATCTCCCGCCAGTTCGAACAGCTATCAAAGGTGCGCGGTCGTGCGAGCGATGCGAATTGCGGGTTTTCGCTGTTTTCGCGCAATGTCAGCCAATGTGCTGCGCTGAACAGCAGCATCGATCGCATGAACGCCAATCTCGATGCGTTGCAAGCCAAGCGCGCGCAGCTTGCCGGCGGCGGCTCGCGGCGCGACCGCGGCCGCATCCTGGCCGCGCTCGACGCCAATGGCTGCCGCGACGAGCCCGCGCCCCGCCGGGAGCCGCTGCAGGAAGCCAGCCGCGAACCCGACGACGGCGATCTGTTCGACCAGCTTTTCGGCGGCGACCGGCAGATCGACACGCTCGATCAGCCCGATGATCCCGGCGAGGAGCGCAATGTGCGCCGGGTGCTCAATCAGCCCGGCGTGCCGGATTTCCCGACGGTCGGCGGCGAGTTCCATACGAGCTGCGTGCGTACCTGCGACGGCTATTTCTTCCCGATGTCGAACTCGGCTTCGCTCGGCGATTTCGAGCGAGACCAGAAGAATTGCGAATCGAGCTGCCCCGGCACCGAAATGCAGGTGTTCTATTCGCGCGGCATGGAAGACGATTCGGCCAACATGACGTCGTCGGTGACCGGGAGGCCCTACAGCGAGTTGCCTACCGCTTATCTCTACAAACAACCCAACCAGTCGCGGCCGCAGGCATGTGGCTGCAACGCGCAGGCCGGAAATTTCGAGATCATCGGCGGTAACCCGCCACCGCCCGAGCAGTTTCAGCCCGATATTGAGACCACGCCGTTCATTCCGGTGCCGGCGGCCAAACCCGATCCAGGCGCGGATCCGGAGACGCTGGCGAACGTACAAGGCGGGCTCGACCGCGCCGCCATCAAGCGCCTTGCCGTCAAGCCGGTGGTGTCGCCGGTGTCGCTGATCCCGCCGGACCAGCGCAAGGTCAGGGTCGTCGGGCCAGCGTTCCTTCCCGACCCAGCAGCGGCAATAGATCTGCAAGCTCCGGCCCGGAAGCAAGTCCGGTAAGCGCCAGTCTCAGCGGCATGAACAACGCCTTGCCCTTGCGGCCGCTGGCTTCCCTGATCCTGGCCGTCCAGTCTTTCCAGACCGTACCGGTCCACGGCTCTTCCGGCAACAGGTCGAAGGCCTGCTGCAGGAAGTCGCGATCCTCGTCGGAAAATTCCGGCGCGGGCTGCGGGCCGTCGGCAAGGATGCGCCACCAGCCGACCGCGTCGCTCAGCCGGTCGAGATTGCCGCGCACCGCCAGCCAGAACGGCTCGGCCTTGTCGCCGGAGATGCCGAGCACGATCAGCCGATCCCGCGCCTCGGAAAACGGCATGTGGTGCATGAGCGCACGATTGAGCACGAACAGCTCGTCCGGGTCGAATTTGGCCGCCGATTTCGACGTGGCGGCGGGATCGAAGCGCGCGGCCAGTGCCGGCATGTCATGCACCGCCGCGACATTTTCCGAGGTGCCGACAAGGACGGCCAGCGAGGCAACCGCCATCGGTTCGATGCCCTCCTCGCGCAGGCTTTCGATCGACAGCGCACCGCTGCGCTTCGACAGGCCCTCGCCCGAGGCCGTGGTCAAGAGATTGTGGTGGCCGAAGACAGGCGGCTCGGCGCCCAATGCCTTGAACAGCGCGATCTGCACGCCGGTGTTGGTGACGTGGTCGTCGCCGCGGATGACATGGCTGACGCCCATCTCGATGTCGTCGACGACCGAAGGCAGCGTGTAGAGATAAGTGCCGTCCTCGCGCCGCAGCACCGGATCGGACAGTGAGGCCAGATCGACGGTTTCCTCGCCGCGCACCAGATCGTTCCAGTGCACTTCGGTGCGCTCGGGCTGCAGCGGATCGCTGGTGAAATTCGGCAGCAGAAAGCGCCAGTGCGGCCGGCGGCCATCGGAGCGGTATTCGGCGATCTGCTGCTGCGAAAGCGCCAGCGCCTCGCGGCCATAGACCGGCGGCAGGCCGCGCGTGCGGCGCACCTTGCGGCGCAGGTCGAGTTCTTCGGGGGTCTCGTAGCAGGGATAGACAACGCCGGCTCTCTGCAGCCGCTCCACCGCCGCGTCGTAAGTTTCGAAGCGCCGCGACTGGTATTCGGTGGCGTCGGGAAAAATCCCCAGCCAGTGCAGGTCGTAGAGGATGGCGTCGGAAAATTCCTGCCTCGAGCGGGCAATGTCTGTGTCGTCGAAGCGCTGAATGAAACGGCCCTTGTTGTTCATGGCAAACAGCCAGTTGAACAAGGCGGTGCGGGCATTGCCGATATGAATGCGGCCGGTTGGTGAGGGGGCAAAACGGACGGTAACTGTCATGGGCGGGGCGTAACGGATGCTCTTGGAATTGACAAGACGCGCCCCCGCGCGACGCCAAAGACATAATGCACGCCAGCTAAAATGAAAAGGCTGTGAGCCAGAATCCGGCCGGGCCTGTCTCGGGTGAACCGCTCACCAGCGGTCCACGCCGGCAGAATCGGGCTTTCCTCAGCCGCTTTTTGTCCCCGTTATCCACATATGTGACACACAAGATGTTGGGGTCACAAAAGCTACGCAAACGAATCCTTGACGACGCAAACCGAGTCGCCTTTTATGTGCCATGTGCTCTTGTTGAGGGCGCGACCGGAGAGTTTCGAGCCCGGTCATTTTCCCGGATTTTGTGCGTTTTGGCCATGATTTCCGCCTGTTTACGAGGCTGGCGGAAGCGTTGGATCGTGGGGGCTTCGGGAGCGAAAAGGGAGATTTGTCGGACTGGAATAAATTGTCTGTTAACACTATATTTAGTGTTTGCAGGCAGGTTCGACGCTAGATAGTGTGAATTTCCCTCGGTCGAGGGAATCGAGGAAAAATTCAGTTTTGAGGGACCCGCAGGGTTCGGCGCAGAGTTGGAACAGCGGCTTCGTAAGAAGCTCGACCAGCAAGGCGACGAAGACTGCCACAAGGAGAGCCGGTGTTTTCGAACGCCGGCAGGCGGCGGACATGCGCGTTTCGCATTGGGGGCAGAAATCCCCGGGGAAAAGCGCTATATATAGACAAAAGGGACCGGACCAATGCGCATCGAGCGTCGTTTCACCAAGCCAGGCCAATCAGCTTACGCGGAGATCGAATTCCGCAAGGCGCTTTCGGAGATCAAGAATCCGGACGGCTCGGTGGTGTTCCGCTTGGACAATATCGATGTGCCGGCGCAGTTCTCGCAGGTTGCCGCCGACATCCTGGCGCAGAAGTATTTCCGCAAGGCCGGCGTGCCCGCGCGCCTGAAGAAGGTCGAGGAGAACGACGTCCCCTCCTTCCTGTGGCGCTCCGTCGCCGACGAGGCCGAGCTTGCCAAGCTGCCGGAAGCCGAGCGCTACGGTTCCGAAATCGACGCCCGCCAGGTCTTCGACCGGCTGGCCGGCACCTGGACCTATTGGGGCTACAAGGGCGGCTACTTCAAGTCGGAAGAAGACGCGAGCGCCTTCCGCGACGAACTCGCCTATATGCTCGCCACCCAGCGCGTTGCGCCGAACTCGCCGCAATGGTTCAATACCGGCCTGCACTGGGCCTACGGCATCGATGGTCCGAGCCAGGGCCACTATTATGTCGACCCGTTTACCGGCAAGCTGACCAAGTCGAAGTCCTCCTACGAGCATCCGCAGCCGCATGCCTGCTTCATCCAGGGCGTGCAGGACGATCTCGTCAACGAAGGCGGCATCATGGACCTGTGGGTGCGTGAAGCGCGTCTGTTCAAATATGGCTCGGGCACCGGCTCCAATTTCTCGATGCTGCGCGGCGAAGGCGAAAAGCTGTCGGGCGGCGGCCGTTCGTCCGGCCTGATGAGCTTCCTCAAGATCGGCGACCGCGCGGCGGGCGCCATCAAGTCGGGCGGCACCACGCGTCGTGCGGCCAAGATGGTCATTGTCGACGCCGACCATCCCGATATCGAGGAATTCATCGACTGGAAGGTCAATGAAGAGCAGAAGGTGGCGTCGCTGGTCACCGGCTCCAAGATCGTGAAAAAACATCTCGAAGCGATCATGAAGGCCTGCATCAATTGCGAAGGCCATGATGACGATTGCTTCGACCCGTCGATCAACACCGCGCTGAAGCGCGAGATCAAGGCGGCCAAGAAGTCGGCCGTGCCGGAGAACTACATCTACCGCGTCATCCAGTTCGCCAAGCAGGGCTACACCGCGATGTCGTTCAAGACCTACGACACCGACTGGGATTCCGACGCCTACCTCACCGTTTCCGGCCAGAACTCCAACAATTCGGTGTCGCTGAAGGACAACTTCCTGCGCGCCGTCGAGGACGACGCCGACTGGCATCTGACCGCCCGCAAGGACGGCAAGGTGCTGAAGACGCTGAAGGCACGCGACCTCTGGGAAAAGATCGGCTACGCCGCCTGGGCTTCGGCCGATCCGGGCCTGCATTTCAACACGACGATGAACGACTGGCACACCTGCGCTTCGGCCGGTGCGATCCGGGCCTCCAATCCGTGCTCGGAATACATGTTCCTCGACGACACGGCCTGCAACCTGGCCTCGATCAACCTGCTCCCCTACCGCAACGCCGACGGCACGATCGACATCGCCGCCTACGAGCACACGGTGCGGCTGTGGACCGTCGTCCTCGAAATCTCGGTGATGATGGCGCAGTTCCCGTCGAAGGAGATCGCCAAGCAGTCCTACGAATACCGCACGCTCGGCCTCGGCTATGCCAACATTGGCGGCCTGCTGATGACGTCCGGCATCCCCTATGACTCCGACGAGGGCCGCGCCATCTGCGCAGCGCTCACCGCCATCATGACCGGCACTGCCTATGCCACCTCGGCCGAGATGGCCGGCGAGCTCGGCGCCTTCGCCGATTACGACCGCAATGCGCAGAACATGCTGCGCGTCATGCGCAACCATCGCCGTGCCGCCTATGGCGAAAAGCAGGGCTACGAGAAGCTCGCCGTCAATCCGGTGCCGCTGGTCGCGTCCGACCTGAAGCAGCAGGAACTGGCCGCGCACGCCAAGGCTGCCTGGGACCGCGCCATCGAACTCGGCGAGGAGCATGGCTACCGCAACGCGCAGGCGACCGTGATTGCGCCGACCGGCACGATCGGCCTGGTCATGGATTGCGATACCACCGGCATCGAGCCCGACTTCGCGCTGGTGAAGTTCAAGAAGCTTGCCGGCGGCGGCTATTTCAAGATCATCAATCGCGCCGTGCCGGAAGCGCTGCGCACGCTGGGTTACTCAGAAAGCCAGATCGCCGAGATCGAGGCCTATGCGGTCGGTCACGGCAACATGAACCAGGCGCCGGCGGTCAACCCCGGCTCGCTCAAGGCGAAGGGCTTTACCGATGACAAGATCGCGGCGCTTAACGCAGCACTGAAGTCGGCCTTCGACATCAAGTTCGTCTTTAACCAGTGGACGCTCGGCGCCGACTGGGTGAAGGAGACGTTCGGCTTCACCGATGAGCAGCTCAACGACTTCTCGTTCGAGATGCTGCCGGCGCTCGGCTTCTCCAGGAAGGACATCGAAGCCGCCAACATCCATGTCTGCGGTGCGATGACGCTGGAAGGCGCGCCCTTCCTCAAGGCCGAGCATCTGGCGGTGTTCGACTGCGCCAGCCCGTGCGGCAAGATCGGCAAGCGCTCGCTGTCCATCAACAGCCACATCCAGATGATGGCGGCGGCACAGCCCTTCATCTCCGGCGCCATCTCCAAGACCATCAACATGCCCAACGATGCGACGGTGGAAGACGCCAAGGGCGCCTACATGCTGTCGTGGAAGCTGGCGCTGAAGGCCAACGCGCTCTATCGCGACGGCTCAAAGCTGTCGCAGCCGCTCAATTCGTCGCTGCTCGCCGACAGCGAGGATGACGAGGACGACGCGGTCGAGCAGCTGATCGCTGCGCCCGCTTCACAGCGCGCCGTGCAAGTGACCGAGAAGATCGTCGAGCGCGTCATCGAACGCCTCTACCGCGACCGCGAAAAGTTGCCGAACCGCCGCAAGGGCTACACCCAGAAGGCAGTCGTCGGCGGCCACAAGGTCTACCTGCGCACGGGCGAATTCGATGACGGCCGCATCGGCGAGATCTTCATCGACATGCACAAGGAAGGCGCCGCTTTCCGGGCGATGATGAACAACTTCGCCATCGCCATCTCGCTTGGCCTGCAATATGGCGTGCCGCTCGAGGAATTTGTCGAGGCCTTCACCTTCACCAAATTCGAGCCGGCCGGCATGGTGCAGGGCAATGACGCCATCAAGAATGCGACGTCGATCCTCGACTATGTGTTCCGCGAACTCGCCGTGTCCTATCTCGGCCGCCACGACCTCGCCCATGTCGACCAGTCGGATTTCGACAAGACGGCGCTCGGACGCGGCATCAACGAAGGCAAGGCGACGCCGTTCTCGAAGGGCCTTACCCGCGGCGCCTCGCCGGTCAAGTTGGTGTCTGGCTTAGGTGGCGAACCCAAGGGTTTTGCCGGATCGCCTGCCGCGGCCCCTGCCCGGGTCACTCCAACTGCGTTCTCAGGCTCCAACGTGCTGGCGCTTAAACCAGCAAGCGACGAAGCCATCGCCTACAAGCGCGACTATGAGGAGCGAGCCAAGGAATTGGTCGAAGATATTGTTTCCGAGGAGGCTGCCGACCCCACCGGGTTGTTCACCGACGAAGCAGCGAAAGAAGCGGCCGAGGCAAAGGCGCTTGCCTCCACGCGCCGTCAGCAATCCTTGATGCAAGGCTACACCGGCAACGAATGCTCGGAATGCCACAACTTCACCATGGTGCGGAATGGCACCTGCGAGAAGTGCGATACTTGTGGATCGACGAGCGGGTGCAGCTGAGGAAACTGAGCGCAAAAGCGTAACATCACCGGCCCGGTCGTAAGATCGGGCCGAAATGGTATCGAGAACAAAAAGAGTACGCCACATAAGGATGTCTTTATGTAACATCCCTCAAAACACCAAAGGCCGCCCTTTCAGGCCGGCCTTTGGTACCGCGATGCGCCGAAGCCCACGCGGGGCGACGAGATCGGAATCCCATCTCCTGTAGCAAGGTAGTTATATGGAGATTCTGATCAGAGAGTCGAGAAGGCATCGGCAGCTAGTGTGACTTTAACTGCTCCGGAAAGGGCTTTTTCGTTATGAAGATCGAACCGAGAATTAGCGCTAATAAGTTGGTTGAATATTGTTTCGCTCGCTCCACGCGGCGAACCGCGATCATTGAAGACATCATCAAACCTAAGAACTTCCTCCTCGATACTCGCTACAACGAGATAGAGCGAGCAATGATGCATTTCATTGAAACTCACGGGCGTGATGACAGCCGATTATCTCAACTCGACAGAGCCTTATTATCGCGCCAACCTGCCACCTCGCACGATGAACAAAGGCTTCTTACGGCTCACGATGCTATCGAACTTTGCCGGACTATGAGCTTGGACAAGCTGCCTACTGCTGCCAGAATAACCGGCATTTCAGATAGCCAGCCAAAATTCGTTCTTGCCGGTGTATCTCTTAGTGTTCGACCGACAAACTCGGTCAAGATGCCACAAACAGGAAAGGGGGAAGTCGGCTTCGGCTTGATCAAACCTTATCTCTGCAAAACACTACCGTTGTCGACAGAAACTTCGGCGCTGCATGGGGCACTTCTCCACTGGTACGCGGAGGAATGTTTCGAAGATGCTGGAGAGCCGCGCGCAGAATTTTGTTTTGTTGTTGACGTGTTCGCCCAGAAGATTTTCGCTGCACCCGGTAGCTTCAGCCAACGCAGAAAGCTGCTGGCTGCCTCATGTCAAGAGATCGCAGACAGGTGGCCGTCAATTCGGGCGAGGTTAATTGCTGACGAAGAGGCCAGCCGGAAACGGCGTTAATGGTCACCCGGTAGTGCTTATCTTCTCCCCTTGTTGTGGGGAGAGGATGAGCGGCACCGGAACACCGTAGCATCCTCTGAGGGAGTGATTGTATGCGTTATGCGGTAGTGATTGAAAAAGCGGCCGATAATTTCTCTGCTTATGTGCCAGACCTGCCCGGCTGCATCGCGACGGGCGCGACAGTGCCTGAGGTGGAAACGGAAATTCGCGACGCTATACGCTTTCACATCGAGGGCTTGCGTGCCGATGGGCTGGAGGTGCCCAAAGGAATCAGTCTCGCGGAATACGTAGAGGCATAAGCGGTAGCCTTCAGGACAACATCCTATCCCGGCACCCGCAGCGTCTGATCGTCGAACAGCGGCTCGTCCTGCCCCGCCCGAACGAACAGCACCCTCCGCCCCTCACCCGCCGGCGCCTCGAAATACTGAATACCATCCGGCATTTCGCCCCAGTCGCCGCAGGGCGGTTCGGGAACTTCGTCATTGGCTAGCGCCTTCAGCTCTTTCGCATAGGCAGCATCGGGGCTGAATGTGTAGCGTTTGACGCCGGCGGGCACGGTGCCCTCGGTGTAGGGCGTCAGCACGCAGCGGGCGCTGACTGATTTGTCGGTCTTTTCCAGCAACAGGCGCAACACCGCGGCCTCGGCGGTTTCGCCTGATTTGATGTCGAACACCTCGACCAGCGGATCGGGCGCGCCGCCATCGCTGTATTTGATGGCGAGCGCGTTGCCGACGAATTCGAAGTGGATCTGGCGAAAACCGAAATCGCAGCGCTGCACCCAGGCGGCCAAACCGACCGTCTTGTCGGCCAGTTTCTCCCAGACGCATTTGTCGATCGGCGGGCGCGATGGCGCCAGCTCGTCCGCCCGCGCTGCGGCTGATATCGTAGCCGAGGCAAACAGCGTGCAGATCCAGACAATCAGTCTCATGGCGTTATTCATCGCTGCATCCTGTCAAAGTGAAGGCGTCCCAGGCCGAGCCGTCCGGATTGGCATTGGCGAAATCGGCAAATTCGGTGAAGGCCGCGCCGAAATCGGGCAGCAACAGCCCTTTCGGCGCCGGTGTCGCTTCGCGCGAATTCAGCTGCTCGGCGCCGCCTCCGGTCAAGGCATAGACCTGGCCCATCCATATCCGGCAGAGACCGCTGCCATCCTCCAGCCCCGCTTCGCGGTCGTCGTCGGTGCAGGCGTGGCGGATGGTGCCGAGCGGAAACGAATTTTTGCCATTGGTCCAGGTGATGTCGGCCGGCAAGCGCGTGTCGGTGTTGGGCACGGTCACCGAAAACACTTCGGCCGTCAGTGCCGCCGGCTCATTGTTCAGCGGCCGGAATTGCATCACCGCGCCCGAACGCGGCTCGCGGTAGGTGGCGTGGCTTAGCAGACATTCTTTTGCGCTCGCTGCCTGCACGGCGCCGAGCAGAGCCAGGGAAACGACAGCCAGCCTGCGGACGATCATTGGATGTCTTGTCATGAAAGTGGGCGCCTCAGATAAAACCGACCAGCCACGCCGCGCCGCCCAGAAACGCGGCCGAACAGACCCACAGCAGCCAAAGCCCGCGCACCCTGCATTCGAGCACTGCCGAGGCGGGGTTGGCTGGGTCGTAATGCACGTCGACCTTGCCGCCCTCGGCATAGCTGCGCCCTTGGCCGCTGACGAGGCCGGGCATTGAAGCGGTGACCGTGGCGCCGAAGGTGACGCGGTCTGAGGTGTAGCGCTGGCCGGCGACGCCGTAGCTGTAGACGATGCGGGATTTGAAGACGGTGCTCCAGCGTCGATGGCCGCTGTAGTTTCGCAGCGCCTGCAGACCGGAGGAGTCAATGTGGCCGGGGGCGACCGGCCATTTTGCCGCCTGCTCGGCAAGCGACTTCTGGACGAAGGCCATGCGCAGGATCATCAGGCCCATGAACAGCAGCAGCGCTCCGGCGCCGAGGTTCTGCGGCTTGGGCAAATGCGGCCGGATCGCCTCCAGCACGCCACCGAGCAAAAACACCAGCACCACCGTGCCGATCACCAGCCCGGCCGAGAGCTTGACCATGAACTTGAAGGCGCCGTCCGGCAGGGTGCGTTCGATCACGGCCTTGCCCGGATCGGCCGGATTGTAGAAGACGGTCACTTCAGCGCCGGTGGGAAACTGCGCCAGGGTTTCGGTGACTTCGAAATTCCCCAGATTCTCCTTCACGCTGTAGCGCGAGCTTTGAAATTTCTTTTTACCGACCTTGTATTCGAAGGTGATCGCCGGAAAATTGCGCATCTCGGTGGTGTCGCTGCTGTCCGAGCCGACGCCCGACCTTCTGACTTCGCGCGCCTCGACGCGCGACGAGATGATCTTGCCCGGCGCCGGCAGCCAGTGGCTCATCGCCTGCACCTCGCGCCACTTGACGAAGGTGATGAACGACAGACCGCCCGCGATCGCGCAGGCAAATCCGACAATCAGAAATTTGAGCTCTACGTCCACCGCGTCCCCCAGGAGTGCCGGAAGCTGCAAATAGATAGCACGGCGAAGGCAATGTCTTGATTATTCGCAAAGGACGAACCGCCCTTCCTCGGGTATCGAAGCCCCCTCAACTTTGTTAAGAGTCGCCCAAACTGTTAGGAGCCATGAGACCAGGATGACAGCACTGCGCGTTCTCTCGGATGCCTTCATTCCGGAACTCCCGAACCACTACAAAGGCAAGGTCCGCGAGAATTACGATCTGCCGGATGGCCGCCGCATCATCATCGCCACCGACCGGCTGAGCGCCTTCGATGTGATCCTGACCGCAATACCGCTCAAGGGAGAGCTGCTGACGCAGACGGCGCGCTACTGGTTCGAGGAAACGGCGGACATCTGCCCCAACCATGTGCTCGATTATCCCGACCCCAATGTCGTCGTCGGCACCAGGCTCGACATTCTGCCGGTGGAAATCGTCGTTCGCGACTATCTCGCCGGCACCACCAGCACTTCGGTGCTGACGAAATACAAGAACGGCGAACGCGATATGTACGGCATCCGCCTGCCGGACGGATTGCGCGACAATGAGAAGCTGCCGCAGGCCATCATCACGCCGACCAGCAAGGCGCTCGATGGCGGCCATGACGAGCCCTTGACGCGCGACGAGATCCTGACGCGCGGCCTGTTATCGGAAGAGCAATGGGACACAGTCTCGCGCTATGCGCTGGCGCTGTTTGCGCGCGGCAAAGCGTTGGCCGCCAAGCGCGGCCTGATCCTGGTCGACACCAAATACGAGTTCGGCACGGACAAGGATGGCGCCATCATCCTTGCCGATGAAATCCATACGCCCGACTCAAGCCGCTACTGGCTTGCGGCAAGCTATGAAGAGCGTTTCAAGGCAGGCGAGCGGCCGCAAAGTTTCGACAAGGACTTTATTCGCGCCTGGGTGACCGCGCGCTGCGATCCCTACAAGGATCGTATTCCGAGAATCCCCGCCGAGCTCATCGAGCAGACATCGCGGGTTTACACGCAGGCCTTTGAGACCATCACCGGCAAGACCTTCACCGCCGATATCTCGGGAAAGACGGTGCTGGACCGCATTCGCGAGAACCTGCGACCTTATTTCTGACGGCGGCTGGCGGCCGCCGGTCAACTTGCCGAGGTCGCGGACACGGACGGTTCTGGCGGAGCGCGCCACGTGCCGAGATATGATCCGCACAGGATGAGCGCGAAGGCCGCGACAATGCCGATATCGAGCGGCTCCGAAAGGACGAGCACGCCGGCTGTCACGGAGACGGCGGGCGCCACATAGGTGATGACGACCGCCCGTTCGGGGCCGATCTCCCGCACCAGCAGGAAGTAGGTGGCGAAGGCAATCGCCGTGCAAAACACGCCAAGACCGAGGATTGCGCCAACCACCGTTGTCGACGGCATGGCCGCCGGCCAGGCCAACGCCGCCGGCACAGCGTAGATCAGCGCGGCCCCTGCCAGACAGACTGCCGTCAGCGAGGTTGCCGGCAAATCGTTGAGCCAGCGCGACGCGATGATCGAACCCGAGGCATAGCAGGCCGCGGCCATGAGAATCTCGACGACCGCGAGAAATCCGCCACCCAAGGTCGGCAGCGCCAGCACGAAGACACCGGCAAAACCGAGGAAAAGGCCGGTCCAGCGGCGTATCCCCAGCCGCTCATCCGAACCCATCAGCTTTGAGAGCGCGACGGTTACGGCCGGCGTCATGGCAATCAGCAGTCCGGCGGTGGAACTGTCGATGCTGACTTCGCCATGGGTGATCAGCCCCCATGGCAGGATCATCTCGACCAGACAGAATGCGGCGACCGCCCGCCAATGTGTCTTCAGCCATCCGAAACTGCGCTCGACAAGGACGAAGGGCAGCAGCGCCAGGGCGCCGACGGCTGTTCGGGCAAAGACCAGGAAGGGCACCGACACCTCGGCAACCGCCAGCTTGATCAACAAATAGGGAATGCCCCACAGGAGGCTGAGCAGCACGAACAAAAACAGTCCGCGGCGCGTCATGACGGCCTCACAGCCAGAAAGGTGGTCCACTCTTCGCGATCGCGGCCGACGTTGAATTCGTCTCCGACAAGGACCAGCCCGGCGTTTTCGAGGCGGGCCGCGAAGTCGTCCCTGCGCCAGTAGACCGTATGATATTCGCCGCTCTTCTCGCCGTCGCCAATGCGCATCGAGACGAGGAAGGCGCCGCCCGGCCGCAGCGACCCGGCAATCTTGGCAAGCACCTGGTCGGCCTGCTCGCGCGGCACGTGGATCAGGACGCACAATGCGAGCACCGCGTCGTAGGGGCCGCCGAGATCGTCGGTGATGAGATCGAGAAACTCACCATGCTTGCCGCGTGCGGCCTGCAACTCGAGAAACCGCTTCGTTGCGTCTGTGCGCCGAACCTGGACACCGAGCCCTTCGACGAAGTCCGCATCGTATCCGGGTCCCGAACCGACTTCCAGAATCCGGCCACCTTTGCCGGCGATCTTCACCAGGCGCTTCAGCCATTTCTGTTCTCTTTGGTTCGGAACGTGCCGCACCAGAGCGTCGTAGCGTTCGGCATAGTCCTCATAGGCGTTGATCGTTTGGCGGCTCTTCGCCAGATCCTCGGATGGCACAGTCATATTTCCCTCCCCTGGTCAAAGAGCTTGCTTAGCCAATGGTGCCGGGAGGCACGCGTCCGTCAAGCATACCGATATCCCTGAGGAAATGATCCGACAGCGAGCGGCGGTCGAGCAGGCCGCGCTTGCGAGGCCTGAACGGCGCGGTGAAGAGGTCGAGCACCGGGCGGCGAAGCGTGTTGTAGAGAGCGATGGTGGTGGTCATTGCCGTATCCTCCAAGGTTTGATCCGATGAATGCAGCATGCCGTTTTCCGGGCTTGGTTTCCAATCGAACGTCGCGTAGTATGCATCAGGGGGATTGATGCGTCATGAGCTGGGAACTACCACCATTAGGAGCCATCAGGGTCTTTGAAGCCGCGGCCCGGCTGGGCAGTTTCACCAAGGCAGCCGAAGAACTCGGCATGACCCAATCAGCTGCCAGCTATCAGATAAAGGTGCTGGAAGAACGTGCCGGAACGCCGCTTTTCATAAGAAAAACAAGGCAGATCGCGCTGACCGAGGCCGGACAGCAGCTGGCGCCGCACGCATCAGGCGCGTTCTCGACCCTGGCCGACGCATGGGTCGCCACCAAGGGTGGAGCGACCGGCGTGCTGTCGGTGACGACCATGGAAACCTTCGCATCGAACTGGCTGGCCGTATGGCTTGGAACATTCCAGCTGATGCATCCCGATCTTGCCGTGAAGGTGAATACATCGCACGGGCTGGTCGATTTCACGCGCGGCGACATGGATGTCGGCATTCGCACCGGCAGTGGAAAATGGCCGGGCCTGACGGCTCACTATCTGTTCAAGGCGGACTATACGCCGATGCTCAGCCCGAGACTCGCCGAAAGCGTCGGCGGCATCCACCGCCCCGAGGATCTCTACCAACTGCCGCTATGCTGTGCCGACGATCCCTGGTGGGAAATCTGGTTCAAGGCTGCCGGCGTGCCGTTCGAGCCCGATCGCGTCATGGCTGGCCCGAAGCTGGGTACGCAGGCCTATGATGCGATGGCGGCGCTGACCGACAAGGGCGCCGCGATCCTGACCAAAAACCTTTACAGCGCCCTGTTGCAAAAGGGCCAGTTGATACAGCCATTCGGCGTGCTTGGATCGGACGGCGACGGCTATTGGCTGGTGCATCTGGAGAGCCGCCGCAACGCGCCCAAAATCAAGGTGTTTCGCGACTGGGTGCTGGCGCAGACGGCAGAGATACGCGAACGCGAAAAGCGCGACAGCCCTCTAGGCACCGCGATAAAACTCGCCCCCGCCTCAACCCTCAGTCCTTGAAGGTCAACCCGTATCTTGCAACCTGTTCCTTCGGCATATCCGCAAGCGCCTGGCGCGTGGTGTAGCCGCCATAGATCACCTTGCCGTTCTTGATCATCCAGTCCTCGACGTCGGCCTCGGTCACCGTCATCCTGTCGCCCATCTTGTACTTGTTGCCATTGACCGGGACGTCGGCGAGCAGGCCGATATAAGAGCCTTCGCTGTAGCCGACCAGCTGCAGCCAGATATGCTCGGTGGCGCCGTTCTGGGTCAGCGGGAATTTTACCGTGTAGGTGCCGGGCGTGCCGGCGTCCATCAGTTCGTGGAAGCGCTTGAGGGTCGAGCGGCCGCTGTCCTTGGCGGCCTGCATCGCCTTGTCCTCGGTGGAATAAGACACGACGTTCTGCTTCGACTCAGCCAGCGAAGCGCCACTTCCGCCCGGCATGTGGCCGAGCGAGCTAAAAAACCCGTAGCCGACAGCGGCGGCAAGAGCGACAGCCACAACTGGATTGCGCATGGATCCCTCCGAAAACCCGATCACGGGCACGTTACCGGAAGGCTGTTGCGATACCGCTAAAGGACACAGTGAGCGGATCGTTAGCGAGACGCTGAAAATTCAACCCAAGGCGCAGCGGCAGGCAGCGCAGGCGCACCGGCACCTGCCTGACGTTCAGTCGGCGTCGGCGACGGTCGTCTGCCCGCCTGCCCATGCCCGCCAGGCGCGCTCGTCGCCATGGAAGACGTTGAGGTCGATGCGGCCGGTCACGCCGTGCGACAGGCCGGAGCCGGAATACTGCCAGAACAGCCATTTGCGGCCCGGATAGACTTTTGAGGGATGCCGCGCGACGGCGCGCAGCCAGAACGGATAATCGAGAAACGCACCCTTGAGATTGTCGCGATAGAAATCCGGCGCGGTGTAGATGATGGGCCGCTGGCCGTAATGGCGCTCCAGCTTGTCCATGAACACCTTCATCTTTTCCAGCACGGTGGCCCGCGAAGGCTGCCGCTTGCAGGAGGATTCGCCGTTCCATTCGACATCGATCACCGGCGGCAGCGCGCCTTCGACCCTTGGCACATTGCGGATGAACCAGTCCGCCTGCTCGCCGGCGGTGCGGCACCAGTAGAAGAAGTGATAGGCGCCGCGCTTCAGCCCGGCGGCATCGGCATTGCGCCAGTTCTTCATGAACATCGGGTCGAGATGGTCGCCGCCATCGGTCGCCTTGATGTAGGCGAAGTTGGCGCCCTGGGCGCGCAGCTTGCCCCAGTTGACATTGCCCTGCCAGCGCGAGACGTCGACGCCGTGGACGGCAAGGTAGCGTGGCGAAGCCTTGCCGAAATTGATCGGCTTGGCGTCGCGAAAACCGTAGCGGGTGACCGGCGAGGCCAGCATGGCCGGCGCAGCGCGCGTCAACCGCTTCGGCGCAGACATCAGAGCGGTGGGCTCGAGCTGTGGTCTGGTGCTCCCCTGCGGCGTGCCCGCGACGATGGCCTCTTCTTCCTCGACCATGGAGAAGGGCGGCGCATTGTCGGCCACAGCGTTGTCGGCCACCATGTCGGACCGCATCGGCGCGAGGTCGGCGGTCTCCGCCGGAGCCGCTGTGACCGGCGCGCTCGGACGCACGACCGAACTGGTCGTCTCGTTCGACGGCTGCAAGCCATCGACGCCCGCTGTGGACGAACAGCCGGCAAGCCACAGCGATGCCAACATGAAACTGACGACGCCTGAAATCCGCATCTGGACCTGTACGCAAAACACAACAGACCGAAGGCAAACAGACGCCGCCGGACAAACCGGCCTCGATTACTAACGAGAAATTACCAACAAAGTTTGAATCAAGTTGTTAGGAATTGGCCGGGGTATGTTCGGCGGCCATAACCTACCTTCGTCATTCTAGGGCGAAGCAGTCGCGAAGCGACGTCGGGCAGACCCTGGAATCCATGCCGTTGCATCCATGGCATGAAGACGGTTCAAGATTGAGTTTGGGCGAAATGGGTCGAGCAAGGAAGCCATTCTCGACCGCGACATACTTCGGCCGACGTCACGGCGTGGATCCTCGGGTCAAGCCCGAGGACGACGAAGGATCATAGCCTTACCTTCCCAGCCATTGCTGCAAACAAGTCTTGGCCACCACATGCGCCGGCGGCACCGATGGTTCGTCGGCGGCCGGGCGGCGGGCACGTTCGAGCAGCAGGCGAACCTGTTCGGGGCGCACGCGGTCACGCTCCATCACGAGGAGGACCATCGGATCGCTCAAAAGCTCGTCCAGGGTGCTGATTCTGTCGCTCATCGGTCGTCTCCTCGATACCGGCCCGCAGACGATAGATAGGCAGGCAATCATGGCCCGCCAATGACGCTTTGCCGGCTATGTCGTGGTTTCGGGATTAATTTCCGGTAAGGCCGGCGTCAATTCGGAGGCGGCGCGCCTTCATGGTGCGGCAGGCCGTCATCGAGCTGCAGCCAGGGCTGCTTCGAGGCGGTCCACATATGCATTTCCGGCTTGAACAGCGAGGGATCGTCGAGCGAGCCGGTGGTGATGCCGACGATGCCGGCGGAGTCGCGTCGGGAAAACAGCGTGGTGCCGCAAGCGGCGCAAAAGCCGCGCTTGAGGTCCGGAGAGGTGTTGACCGTCGCCACCTCTCCCTCGACCGTGACATCGTCGATGCGAAACAAAAGGCGGGCGTTGAACGCCGCGCCTATGACCTTCTGGCAGCGCCGGCAGTGGCAGACGCGCTGGTTGAGCGGCGCCGCCTCAGTGCCGTAGCGCACTGCCCCGCAATGGCATCCGCCCTGGTATTTCGTCATCATTCGAACTCATCACACTGAAGGTCTCTTGATGATATCGACAGGTACCTTTCGGTCAATTGAAAAGCCCTGATGGCGCCATCGATTGCGCCGATAGGACCAATGGCTGCGCCAAGGCTCCGTAGCTTCGCAGGCACAAAAAAGCCGACCGCCTCTTCGAGACGGCCGGCATGTATTTTCAGGCAAGCTATTTCGTTTCGCTGAGGACTTCGTCCCAGGTCTTCACCTTGGTTTCGCCATTGAGGAAGGGCAGTGCCGCGGCCGTCAGCTCCGGTGCGAAGAATACGTCGTAGTGGGTGCGATTGGGAATGATGGCCAGCCGGTTCTGCGACAGGTTCTCACGCATCCAGCCGGCATCCTTCAGCCCGCCGCCGAGCATCTGGTAGAACTTGATCTCGTGCTCGGGCTTGTACATGTCGCTGTCGCCATAGGCCAGCATGACCGGCATCTTCAGCTTCGCCACATCGGCGGAATAGTCGTAATCCTTGCGCATGAAATTGCCCAGCGCGTCGAGCAGTTTGGGGAAATCGTCGGGACGTGGGGCGACGGCGACGTAGGATTTGTACATCGGCGTGTCCTTCATGAAATCGGCGGCGGCCGCGCTCACCTGCGCCTGCTGGCCGCGCATCTCGTCATAGAAGCCATTGGCGGCGAAGCCGGTCGAGACCAGGACCAGACGTCTCACCGTCTCGGGATGCTGAACGGCCATACGGAAGGCGACGCCGCCGCCCAGCGAATAGCCAAGCACGTCGACCTTGTCATAGCCGAGCGCCTTGACGATACCAGCCATGTCGTCGCCCATCCCCTCCAGGCTGAAGGGTCGCTCGCCGAGCGCGGTGCGGCCATGGCCCTGCAGGTGAACGGCAATGATGGTGCGGTTTTCCGCCAGCTTCGGCAGCAGCGGCGCGAACATGTCCGACGTGCCAAGGCCGCCATGCAGCAGAAGCAGCGGTTCGCCCTTGCCGTAGACGGCATAGTAGTAATTCAGGCCGTCGATCGGCAGCAGGCCGGACTTTTCAGGCTTCGGCATGGCTGTTGCTTCGGTGGTCATGGCGGGCTTGGTCTCCTCTGCATTGGCTGGGCCGGGCGCTACGAACAAGGCAGCGACCGAGGCAAGAATGGCGAAATAGATTCGTCTGGACATGTCGGTCTCCTCGGGTTCCGCCCCAAGGACGAGCAAGCACGCCGCGTGCCGACATGCCCTGCGAAAAAATCCGCGGAGGAATGACCGGTTTGGCTGTTTGTCGATCGGGTCGCGCGCCTCAGTGGCGCTTGGCCTGCACCAGATAGGCGTCGATCTCGGTCTCGCCGAGCCATTTGGCGGCTTCCAGCCGGTGCAGGCCCTCGACCAGGATGTGGCGCTTGCCGTCATGGCGAACCTGGATCGGCGTCTTCATGCCGTTTTCCAGTATGTCTTCGGCCAGATGCCGGACCGTTTCGGGATGCAGCGTCTTCTTGCGCGCCGTCGGCACGTAGATTTCGTCGACCTTGACCTTCTGCACTCTCAGCATACCGGCTCCCGAGGCGGAAAATGCCGCCTCGCCTGAGATAGTCGGTTTGCCAGGTGCGGCCAAGAGCGGCCAAGCAATTGTGTCGTATGCAATTGCTGGCCCGATCGTTTCCATTTGACGCTTGGCCGGCAGATGGCCGAAATGGCGGCCTGTCACTTTTCCGGTGTTCATGACCCAACTGCCGACCGAATTTCCCGATTTCGGACTGACGCCCGAGCAGCGCCGCGAGGCAGTGCGCGGCCATTACTATGAATGGCCAGGAATGGACGGCGAGCGCGGCGAGATCTGGTGTTATTCCAACCGCTTTTCCTACCGCGCCGGCGATACCGTGACGCTGCATGTCAGTTCGACAGTGCCGCGCTTCAGCATTGTCATTGTCCGCGACGGCGGCAGCGAGACAAAAGTCTTCGAGCAAACGGGGCTTTCGGCGCGCTGGCAGGATACGCCGGACCAGTGCTCGGTCGAGGGCTGCGGCTGGGAGGCGTCGTTTCAATTCAGCATCGGCAAGGATTGGCCGTCCGGCGCCTACCGGCTGACGCTGACGGCGGACGGCGGCGATGGCAAGCCGATCCACTGCCACCACCTCATCATCGTCGCGCCCCTGCCCGGCAAAAAGCCCGGTCGCGTGCTGCAGGTGGCGGCGACGGGCACCTGGCTGTCCTACAACACCTGGGGCGGCTCCAACGCCTATCAGGGCATCACCGGCCCGGGCCGCGACCAATATGCGCGCATGGTGTCGACCCAGCGGCCCTGGTGCCGCGGCTTCGTGGTGCTGCCCAAGGATGCGCCGCGCGTGCCGCTGGAGGTTGCGGTGCCGCCGAAAACAGTGCCGCGCTATCCGCACATGGAATGGGCGTACGCCACCGGACATTCGAAGAAATACACCTCCTCCGGCTGGGCGAGCTATGACAGCCACTTCTTCCGCTTTGCCGAGCGCGCCGGCTATGGCGTCGATCTCGCCAGCCAGCACGATTTGCACTTCTCGCCCGAAATCCTCGATGGTTATGACTGTGTGGTCTTCGTCGGCCATGACGAGTACTGGACCTGGGAGATGCGGGACGCCGTCGACAGCTACGTCGAGCGCGGCGGCCATGCGGCGCGCTTTGCCGGCAATTTCATGTGGCAGACAAGGCTCGAGGACGAAGGCCGCCGGCAGGTCTGTTACAAATACCGCGCGCGGGCCGAAGACCCGGCCTATGGCGGCGACGTCACCCGCGCCACCAACTCCTGGGAAGCGCCGGAGATCGGCCGTCCCGGCGCTCTGACCTTCGGCCTTAACGCAACGAGGGGCGTCTATGCCGGCTGGGGCGGATGCGCACCGCGCGGCGTGCGCGGCTTTCCGGTCTATCGGCCCGAGCACTGGGCCTTTGCCGGCACCGGCATGTACTATGGCGACCTGCTCGGCGCCGACAGCCATGTCTATGGCTATGAGGTCGACGGGCTCGATTTCGAGATCCGCGGCGGCCTGCCCTATCCGACACCGGACAGCGGTGCGCCTGACGGGCTGCAGGTGCTGGCCGTCGGCATAGCGAGCCAGGTCGAGGAAAGCGCCGATATCCCGATCGAGGACCAGTTTCTCGCCGACGAGGATGGCCGCTTTACGGCCGAAACGCTGTTTGGCGAGGCGACCGACGCCAATCTGGAAAAGGTCAAACGCGGCAACGGCATGATCGTCAATTTTCCGCGCGGCAAGGGCGAGGTTTTCCACGCCGGAAGCTGCGAATGGGTCGCCGGCCTGCTCAGGCAGGATCCCATGGTCGAGCGCGTGACCAGGAATGTAATCGATCGCTACCTCGGAAAGTCCTGACATGCAGAAGCCCTCATCAACTGGTTCAGAAACGCGCGCGCCCTCGCACCTGTTCTACCTCTCCAGCCTGCGCCGGCCGCTGATCGACCGCGCCGAAGGCATTTATATGTGGACGCAGGACGGCCGCCGCTTCATCGACGGATCGAGCGGACCGATGGTCGCCAATATCGGCCATTCCAACCGCAACGTGCTCGACGCCATGAAGCGGCAGATGGACCGCGCCACCTTCGCCTACCGGCTGCATTTCGAGAACGAGCAGGCGGAAGAACTGGCGCGGGAGCTCGCCGGCAAACTGCCGGAGGGCATGGACCGAATCTTCTTCGTCTCCGGCGGTTCGGAGGCGACGGAATCCTGCATCAAGCTGGCGCGGCAATGGGCGGTCGCGACCGGCCAGCCGAAGCGCTGGAAGGTTATCACGCGTTTTCCCTCCTATCATGGCGGCACGCTGGGTTCGCTTTCGATAACCGGCGACGATGCGCTGGCCGAAACGTTCACACCGATGATGCGGGTGATGCCGACCGTGCCGGCGCCGACGGCATGGCGCGACCGCGACAATCTTTCGATGGAGCAGCGCGGCGTCCGTTATGCCGACATGCTGGAGGAGAAGATCCAGGCCGAGGGCCCGGACAGCGTGCTCGCCTTCATCATGGAGCCGATCGGCGGTGCGGCGACTTCGGCCCTCGTCGCACCGGACAGCTATTATCCGCGTATACGCGAGATCTGCGACCGCTACGGCATCCTGCTCATCCATGATGAAGTGATGAGCGGCGCCGGCCGCACCGGAAAATTCCTTGGCGGCGACCATTGGAACTGCAAGCCCGACATCGTCGCGCTGTCGAAGGGGCTTGGCTCCGGCTATGCGCCGCTCGGCGCGCTGGCCGCCCCGATGCGGCTGGTCGAGCCGCTGCTGGCGTCGGGCGGCTTCCAGCATGGCCACACCTATGCTGGCAATCCGCTCGCCTGCGCGGCCGGGCTCGCCGTGCTCGGCGAGATGGACCGCCTCGACCTGATCGCCAATGCCGCCGCGATGGGCGACGTGCTGATGGACGGGCTGAAAGGGCTGGCGAAGCGTTTTCCGTTCATCGCCGATGTCCGAGGCAAAGGCCTGCTCACCGGCGCCGAGATGGTTGCCGATCCCGAAACTCTACGGCCGATCGAACAGGGCAAGAAAGCCACGCAGCGCCTGCTCGACCTCGCCTACGAGCGCGGGCTGATCATCTACGGCCGCAGGGTCAAGGGCGGTGTCGACAGCGACAATTTCATGGTGGCGCCGCCGATGATCGTCACGGCTGAAGAGGTCGGGGAGATCATTTCCATCATCGGCGATTCGCTGGAAGTTCTGGCCGCCGAACTCGACCTGCCGGTCGAAGGCTGAAGGCTAAAGAATGGCGCCGAGGAAAGTCATCATCACCTGCGCGGTCACTGGCTCGGTGCACACCCCGTCCATGTCGCCCTATCTGCCGGTGACGCCGGACCAGATCGCGACCGACGCCATCGCGGCGGCCGAGGCTGGCGCCTCAATCCTGCATCTCCACGCCCGCGATCCCAAAGACGGCCGGCCGACCGCCGATCCTGAGGTGTTCATGCAGTTCCTGCCGCGCATCAAGCAAGCGACCGATGCGGTGATCAACATCACCACCGGCGGTTCGTCGCTGATGACGCTCGACCAGCGGCTGGCGGCACCACTGCGGGCCGAGCCGGAAATGTGCTCGCTCAACATGGGCTCGATGAATTTCGCGCTGTTCCCGATGCTCGACAAGCCAAGGGAGTGGCAGCACGAGTGGGAACCAAAGCTGCTCGAAGCCACGCGCGACACCATCTTCAAGAACACCTTTGCCGATATGGAAGGCGTGCTCGAAAAGCTCGGCAAGGGCTGCGGCACGCGCTTTGAGTTCGAATGCTACGATGTCGGCCATCTCTATTCGCTGGCGCATTTTCGCGACCGCGGGCTGGTGTCGGGACCGCTGTTCATCCAGTTCGTGCTCGGCATTCTCGGCGGCATCGGCGCCGATCCCGACAATCTCATCCATATGAAGCGCATCGCCGACAAGCTGTTCGGCGACAGCTACCAGTTCTCGGTGCTCGCCGCCGGCCGCCACCAGATGCCGCTGATCTCGATCGCGGCGGCGACGGGCGGCAATGTCCGCGTCGGGCTGGAGGACAGTCTCTACGATGGACGGCAATTGGCGAAATCCAATGCCGATCAGGTGCGCAGGATACGCGCCATTCTCGACGGGTTGTCGCTGGAAGTCGCAACGCCGACCGAGGCGCGCGAGATGCTGGCGCTGAAGGGTGGCGATAGGGTGGCGTTTTGAGATGATTGATCTGCGATGATGGCGTTCTGGCACACCCCCCTCTGGCCTGCCGGCCATCTCCCCCTCAAGGGGGGAGATCGGATGTCACTGCGGCCTTCGCCAATCTCAATCGTTGCAAAATGGATGGCAGCGCCAAAGCTGCCAATCTCCCCCCTTGAGGGTGAGATGTCCGGCAGGACAGAGGGGGGTGCCTGGGCGCCTTGCCTATCGTGAGTACAGTCACCCTCCGCCCCGGCACCATCGACGACGTCGACACCATCCATGCCGCGCTGCTCAAGCTCGGCACCCATATCGGCGCGCATCAGGAGATCACGTCCACTGCCGACGATCTCCGCCGCTACGGCTTTGGCGACAAACCCGCCTTCTCCACCCTGATCGCCGAGATCGGCGGCGATTTTGCGGGGCTCTGCCTGCATTTCCCGATCTTCTCGACATGGATGGGGCGGCCCGGCGTCTATATCCAGGACCTCTATGTCGAGGACCGGTTTCGCGGCCGCAAGATCGGCGAAAGACTGCTGCGCCGGGTCGCGCGCGACTGCCGCCGGGATGGCGGCGCCTATCTCAGGCTGTCCGTCGACACCGACAATGACGGCGCCAAGGCTTTTTATGAGCGGCTGGGCATCGCCTGGTCGAGCTACGAGCAGACGCAGAAGATTGTTGGCGATGCCTTTTTCGCCTTTGCCGATGCAGCGCAGGATGGGGACGCGGAATGAAAGCCTTCTTTGCCGAGGAGCAGAAACGCCACGACCCGAAGGCCTTTCTGTCCAGCGGTGCGCCGCAGCCCAATCCCGAACAGCCGGAGCGGGTAGAGCGATTGTTAGCCGGCGCAAAATCCGCCGGATTGATGATCGAGCGGCCCAGGGAACATGGCCTAGGCCCGGTGGCGGCCGTGCATACGCCGGAGTATCTCGCCTTCCTCGAACACATTTTTGCGCGCTGGCAGCGCATCGAGGGCGCATCCGCGGAAGTCATCCCCAACATCCATCCACTGGCCCGCACAGGGTCCTATCCGGCCTCGGCGGTCGGCCAGGCCGGCTACCACATGGCCGACACCGCTTGCCCGATCTCGGCCGAAACCTGGCACAGCGCGCTGTGGAGCGCCTGGAGTGCAGTCGAGGCAGCCGAAGCGGTGATATCGGGCGCGCCTGCCGCTTATGCGCTCTGCCGGCCGCCCGGCCATCATGCCTTTGCCGATGTCGCCGGCGGCTTCTGCTTCATCAACAATTCGGCGGTCGCAGCCCAGGTGTTGCGCAAGCAGGCGGCGCGGGTGGCGATCCTCGATGTCGACCTGCATCACGGCAACGGCACGCAAGGCATCTTTTATAGGCGCTCGGACGTGCTGACGGTGTCGCTGCATGCCGATCCGGTGCGCTTCTATCCGTTCTTCTGGGGCCATGCCGATGAGCGCGGCGAAGGTCCGGGCCTCGGCTATAATTTCAACCTGCCATTGCCGCGCAAATCAGCCGACGCGGCGTTTCTGGAGGCCCTCGAAGTGGCGTTCCAGCGTATCCGCGCCTTTTCGCCGGACGCGCTGGTCGTGGCGCTCGGTCTCGATGCGTTCGAGGGCGATCCGTTCGGCGGGCTTTCGGTGACCACGCCCGGTTTCTCGCGGATCGGCGAGGCAATTGCCAAGCTCGGCCTGCCGACGGTTATCGTCCAGGAAGGCGGCTATCTTTGCGACGCGCTCGGCGACAATCTCACGGCGTTCCTCACCGGTTTCGGCGGCAAACAGCGATAGCTGACTAGCGCTGCTGCCTCAGCATGGCGATCACCCGGTGCACGCTTTCCAACGTCTCGTCGATCTCTGCCGCCGTGTTGTAGTGCGCAATACCGATGCGCACGACGCCCTGCTCGGCCGGAATGCCGAGATGGTGGACGATCTCCCAGGCGTAGTTGTGACCCGACCATAGAAAAATGTTCTCGGCATTCATCTGCCGCACGATCGTCTCTGGCACGATGCCGTCGACGGTGAAGGACACGGTCGGCACGCGCTCAATGACACGCTTCTGATCGGTGATGCCGCGGATGGTCAGGCCCTCAATGGCGGACAGCCCATCGATCAGCCTCAGCGCCAGCGGGTTTTCGTAGGCGATCGACACTTCGTATGCCTTTGCGATCTTTTGCCTTCGCGCACCGCCCTCGCCGGCCGCAGCTCCGAGTTCGGCGAAGTAATCGACCGCTGCGGTAAGCCCGGCCATCAGTTCGATCTGCGGCGTGCCGAGTTCGAAGCGCTCCGGCAGGCCATTGGAAGAGCAACGGCATTTGTAGGGTTGCAGCGCATCGATGATGTCGCGGCGTCCCCACAATATGCCCATATGCGGGCCGAAGAATTTGTAGGCCGAGCAGATCAGGAAGTCGCAGCCGAGATCCTGCACGTCGACCAGCCCATGCGGCGCGAACTGCACGGCGTCGACATAGACCACCGCGCCGGCCTGTTTGGCGATGGCCGTCAGCGCTTTCACCCGATTGATCGAGCCGGTGAGGTTCGAGGCATAGTTCAGCGCAACGAGTTTTGTCCTGTCGGTAAGCAGAGCGCTGAGCGCCGCCTCCTCGACCTGCCAGCTGTTCTCGTCGAAAGGCAGGAAGCGCACCAAGAGGCCAAGATCTTCGGCCAGTTGCAGCCAGGGCGAGACATTGCCCTCATGATCCATGCGGGTGACGATGATCTCGTCGCCCGGCTTGAAGCCGCGGCCGAGCGTGCGCGACATGTGATAGGTCAGCGTCGTCATGTTGGCGCCGATGATTATTTCCTCCGCGCTCGCTGCACCCAGGAAATCGGCCATCGCCTCATGGGCGTCGTCGAACACCTTTTGCGCGGCAAGCGTGGTTTCGAAATAGCCGCCGAGATTGGCGTTGGTGGTGAGGAGGCAGCGCGCCACCGCGTCGGCAACCGCTTGCGGCACCTGCGTGCCGGCCGGATTGTCGAGATAGATGCGCCGGCGGCCCTTGTCGGTCAGGTCCAGCGCCGGAAATTTTCCCCTGACGGTCTCGATCGGAAAATCCATGGCTGTCCCCTTCCCCTTGTCTTTGCTCGGCAATCCCGGCCAAACGGTCTGCTTATGGGCACGGATTGCCGACGCGCTGGTGGATCGCATCCACGACCTTCTGCATCTCGTCGGTCCAGGTCACGTCGGCTGACGACAGCGCCATCTCAAGCTGGGCAATCGTCGTCGCGCCGATGATGCTGGAAGTGACGAAAGGCCGGCTGGCGACATAGGCGTTGGCAAACAGCGCCGGTTCAAGGCCGAAGGAACGCGCCAGTTCGTTGTATGCGAGCTGCGCCTCCGCCGCATTCGGCGTCTCGTAGCGCTGGCCGCGGTTGAACAGCTGCGAGCGCGAACCCTGCGGCCGTGCGCCATGGTCGTATTTGCCGGTGAGATAGCCCTGCGCCAGCGGCGAATAGGCGAGAAAGCCGACATCCTCGCGCCCGCAGACTTCGGCCAGGTTCACCTCGAACGTACGGTTGACCAGATTGTAGGCGTTCTGCAGCGAAACGATGCGCGGGCCGACGCCCTTGTCGGCCTCGGCGATGAAACGCATGACGCCCCAGGAGCTTTCGTTCGACAGGCCGAGATGGCGGATCTTTCCCGCCTTCACCAGCTCCTCGAAGACTGCGAGTGTCTCGGCGATCGGCGTCTCGCCGGCCGGCGCGCCAACGGCATCGGCACGGCGCGGCACAGCACCCACGCGGGTCGGGTTGGCGCCCCAGGGGATGTCGCGCTCCGGCCAATGGATCTGATAGAGATCAAGATAGTCGGTGCCGAGCTTGGCCAGCGATTTGTCGATGGCGTCAAAGATGTCGGCGCGCACCAGCTTCGACGGACGGCCGCCGCGGAACCAGCTGTTGGCGGTGCGGCCGACCACTTTCGAGGCCAGGATGACCTTGTCGCGGTTGCCGTTGGCCTTCATCCAGCTGCCGATGAACTTCTCCGTGCGCCCCTGCGTCTCGGCCTTGGGCGGGATCGGGTAGAGCTCGGCGGTGTCGATGAAATTCACGCCGCGCTCAAAAGCCAGATCCATCTGCGCATGGCCATCGGCCTCGGTGTTCTGCTCGCCCCAGGTCATCGACCCCAGGCAGATCTGGGTAACAAGAAGATCGGTCCGACCGAGACGGCGTTTGTGCATGGGGTTTCTCCGGCGGGAATTTGCGCGGCTACGCGGGAAGGAAGCCGCATGTATAGGGAAAGCGGCGCCGCTCTCCAACCCTCAGGGAACCCGACTTTTGCGTGAACCCTGGAAAAGTCAGCGCCGGACGCCGGCCAGCGCGCGCCGCTTGGCCTCATCGATCAGCATATTGGCCACCTGCATGCGGATCATGGCGCGCTGGCGCAGATGCGGCGCGACGCGGTCGGGGTGGTTGGCGAAGGCGAAGCTGCGGCGCATGCGGCCGAGATCGGCGTTCTTGACGGGATGATCGAGGCCGAGCTCGACGGCGATCGCGTCAGGGTCGATCGGCGGCAGCTTTTCCTCGGGCTTTGCCTCCTCGCCGGCCAGCGCCAGCTTGGCATGATCGAGAAGGGCCGCGAATTCTGCGGCCAGATCGGCTCCCGCCTCGCGGTATTCGGCGGCGAATGTTTCGCCCGAGACCTTGATGCGGCCGGAATGAAGCTCGTCGGCCACGGAGAGATAGTCGAACGGGATCGACGGCCGGGCGCTCGTCTCTTCCGCCGCCTCATCCTTGTCGGAGGCAACGAACAGATCGTCGAGCAAGGAAGCGAAATCCCGCTTGGCGCCGATGTCAGCCTCCCCCTCGTTTAAGCGTGCGAACAGAGCCGGTCGCAGCATAGAACCGGCTCGTTAAAAATGAATGCCGCTGATCTTAACCAGTTTAGGCGTTTGCGAGGTTTGGGCGGGCCCGGTTGGCGATGCGCAAGACCCAACAAAAAGCCGGACTGCATTTGCATGCAGTCCGGAAATTCGCCAGGAGTGGCGAGGAAAAGCCGGCCATGTGCCAGCGTCTATGCATACGGTGGGGATGCGCCACAAGTTTCAGCGCACGCGGCAATTGTGCCGAAAAAAATTCGCTTGGCATGGCTGCCATGCAAATGCTGCACTGCACAATCTTCACAATTTTCCTATATTCGGCGCCGTGGAGGATCAACAAGGGGCCGAATCATGGGGTTCTTCACTGAAATGTTTGCCCGTCCGCGTCCGCAGGAGCATCAGCGTTATCGTTCCGCCCTGGCACTGCTGCACTCGATGAGCAATGCCGACCGCGCCGACATCGGCGTCAAGCCGGCCGATTTCCCACGCATCGCGCGCGAAATGTCACTGCGTTGAGTAAGCCTTGGCGCTGAACCAGCGTCATACGAAGTTTCCCGGCAGCGGCCGGGAAACCTCGCAACGCGCAATTCGTCAACGATTACCGAGATAGGCGCCCTTGGTCAGCGGCACGCCATTGTGGCGCAGGATGTCGTAGGCGGTGGTCACGTGGAAATAGAAGTTGGGCATGGCGACATGCAGCAGATACTGCATGCCGGGCATCGAGGCTTCGCGCTGGCCAAACTTCAGTTCGACCACCCTTTCATCCGAACCATCGAATTCGGCGGCCGAGAATGACGCCAGCAGATCGAGCGTCTTGGTCAGGCGCGCCTGAAGCTCGGCGAAGGTCGCTTCATTGTCTTCGTATTTCGGCACCTCGCGACGGGCCAGCCGTGATGGCGCGCCCTTGGCGTGGTCGGTGGCGACCTGCACCTGCCTGACCAGCGCGTACATGTCGGGCGCCAACCTCGCGGTCAAAAACACCTGCGGGTCGATCTTGCGCTCGGTTGCATTCTGTTCGGCCGCCGACAGCACGCCGGACAGCGCCTTCAGCCTGGCCGAAAACACCGGCACCGAGGCTTCATACATCGATAGTGTCACGTTCAAATCTCCATTGCGGCTGAAGCGCCGACGGCGGGACGTAGCGCCTTCCCGGAGGATTTTTCAAGCGTCACCACGTCGCCGCAATCGATGTGATAGAATCCTGTCGTGGTGGAGATCCCCGATGAGACTTGTCTTTCTGGCAGCGACCGCTTTTTTCTCCCTTGCTGTATCCAGCCAAGCTTTGTTGGCCGATGATGACCCGGCGACCGATGACCAGGCACCTTATGTCGACGACAGGTCGGATGCCGCAGCGGTGGTCCGTTCGCTCTACAGTGCCATCAACCGGCACGAATTCGCCCGCGCCTGGGCTTACTACGGCGATACCAAGCCGGCAAAGGATTTCGACACTTTCGTTAAGGGCTATGACGGCACCGACAAGGTCGACGTGGAAACCGGCGCCATTTCCGATGAAGGTGCCGCCGGCAGCATCTATTACAGCGTCCCGGTGGCCATCCGCGCCACCGACAAGGACGGCAAGGAAGCAGTCTTCGCCGGCTGCTACACGCTGCGCCAGGTCAGCGCTCAGATCCAGGCCCCGCCATTCCGACCGATCTTTATCGACAAGGGCGCGCTGAAGCCATCCAAGGCCGATTTCGAGGGGGCGCTGCCGCCAAGCTGTGGTGACGGGCCGCCGCCGCCGAAGAAGGACACAGCACTCGAGCAGGTGAAGAAACTGTTCGCCGCCGATTATGGCGATCAGTGTGACAAGCAATTTCTCGGCGAGGAGCCGAACATCTTTTCGATCAAATACAAGGCAAAGGACGCGGCTGCCAGCGATCCCGACAAGGAAACGCGGCTTTTCGAGTTCTACTGCCAAGCGGCAGCCTATAACGCAAGTTCGGTCTACTACATGACCGACGAAGTATCGGGCGTGCGGCAGTTGCAGTTCACCGAGCCCGAAATGGATATCCGTTACGAGAACAATGACAGCGACGGCAAACTGCTGGGCATGGATATCATCGGCTTCCGCACAACCGGCTGGGCGGCCAATTCCGAATATGACGAAGAAGCCAAGACGCTGACCACGTTCAACAAATGGCGCGGCATCGGCGACGCCTCGGACAAGGGGATATACCTGTTCCGTAACGGCGATTTCTCCCTCGTCCAATATGATGTGGACGCGTCTTACGATGGCGAGGAGAACCCGCAGACGGTGGTCGACTACAACACCGCGCCGTAGGGGTCTTAGCAGGAACCGCCGCGCTCAAGCAGTCCTTCACATTCGCCTTCTCGTTTCAGGCCGCGAACGCATCGGCCGGAAGAAGGCGCGAATGTCCTCGACCAGAAGACTCGGTTCCTCCAGCGCAGCGAAATGGCCGCCTCGCGGCATCGATGTCCATCGCTGAACGTCAAAGACCCGCGCCACCCAGGATCGAGGCGGCATCGGCAACTCGCGAGGGAAAAGCGCTACCCCAAATGGAGGCGAAACGCGTTCCAGCGTCTCGAACGCAAGAGGGAACAGTCGATTCTCCTTGTAGAGTCGCAAGGACGAGGTGAGCGCGTTGCTGAACCAATAGAGAGAAACATCCGTAAGGAGCGTGTCCATGCCGAAGGTGCGCTCCACGTCACCGTCGCAATCGCTCCAGCTACGGAACTTCTCGATCATCCAGGCTGCGAGACCGATCGGCGAGTCTGTCAGAGCATAAGCAAGCGTCTGAGGCTTCGTGCCCTGCAGATGGGCATAGGCGCCCTCCGTTGCCGTCCAGGCCGCGGCCTTTTCCAGAAAGGCCTGCTCCTCAACGGTGACAGGTGGCAGACCTGCACCCAAGGGTGGCCGATAGCTCCCGGGAATGTAATTGACGTGGACGCCAAGCACGCTTTCGGAATGGAGCCGTGCCATCCAGGCGGAAACGCCCGCGCCGATGTCGCCTCCTTGGGAAGCGAAGCGGTCGTAGCCGAGCCCGCGCATCAACTGTACCCATAACTCCGCGATGCGGCCGGAATGGAAGCCTGGTTCCGTCGGCGCCTGGGAAAAGCCGTATCCGGGCAAGGAGGGAACTACCACGTGGAAAGCGTCGGCCGGGTCACCACCATGGGCAGCTGGGTCTGCCAGCAATGGAATGACGTGTTCCATTTCGATGAACGAGCCGGGCCAGCCATGCGTTATGATCAGCGGCAGCGGCGCCGGTCCGTTGCCTGGCTGGTGGACAAAGTGGACGTCTAGGTTGTTCAGCCTCGTCAGATACTGCGGCAGCCGGTTCAGCCGCGCCTCTTGCACTCTCCAGTCGAAGCGGTCTCGCCAGTAATCCGCAAGGCGCTTGATGAACGGCAGCTCGGCCCCATCGTTCCAGCCCGCTTCGCTTAGCGGAATTGGCCATCGTGTTGCGCTAAGCCGGCGCTGGAGATCTTCAAGTTGTTCGTTCGGAATTTGGATCTTGAAGGGGTGGGCGTCCATCGCTGTGCTTCCGATCTGTTGGATCATATCAGCCTACACCTAAGAGGATATCGGCCGAACCATGATTGCCAAAACCAACGGGCACCCCTGGGCGATATGCCTCAGGGCGCCTTCGACAGCATCCAGTTCAGCGTTTGGCGCCAGTCGACCATGCGGATCGGCGTGCCATGGGTGCCGGTCTCGAACCGGACGAACCGGGTCGGATAGGCTTTCGAGTTCGCAGTGATGGAGCGGAAGAAGGCTTCCTGCTTCTCCACGGGAAAGACCGGATCCTTGCTGCCTTGGCCGAAGAACACCGGCACACGGCGCCTGTAGGCCGGGCTCGACAGGAAACTGTCATCCCACAGCGAGCCGAGCAGCAGCAGCCCGTTGATGCGCCGTCCCGTATCGCTGCGGCCGGCCAGCTTCCAGCACAGCGCGCCGCCCATCGAGCCACAGGCGACGAAGATTTTCGCGTCCGGCGAGGCCTCGGCATAGTGGCCGATCAGCGCCGCGACCTGGGCCGCGCCCTTGTCGCCGAAATCGGTGAAATCGGGTGAGAGATAGAGGCCGCCATTGCCGGCCATCAGGTTCTTGATTCGGTTGAAGTTGCCGCCGAAGGTGAAGTCGTCGACGCCCTGCTTGCGGCTGCCGCCCTGCCCGTGCAGGTAAAGCACGATGATACCGGCGCCTTCGGTCTTGCCTACGGCGACATGCCTGACATCGCCGGCATCGGTTTTCAGCATCAAATCCCGCTGCACCTTGCGCACGCCGGTGTCGGTATACCTAGCCTGCACGCGCTTTTCCGGCACTTCGTCGCGGTCGTTGATGTCGCGCATCTCGCGATAGTCGATGACGGTGTAGGCGCCTTTGTCCGTGGACGAGAGCGTCGCGGGATAGGCGAAGAGGTCATCCTTGTAGGGTTTTAGTTCGAGCGCGTCGGCGTGGGCGGCAGAGAACAGGAAAAAGAGCGAAATCAGAAGGCTATGGAGCGCGGCCGCCCCCCTCTGGCCTGCCGGCCATCTCCCCCTCAAGGGGGGAGATTGGATATCACGCCGCCTTCCGCCAATCTTCAAAGCTGCAGGATAGACGCCGCCATCGAGGCTGCTGATCTCCCCCCTTGAGGGGGAGATGGCCGGCAGGCCAGAGGGGGGTAGAAGCGCTGAGGCAAGTAAAGAGAGAGCCATGCTAAAGGCATGCGTTTTTCGGCTTCGCTTTGTCAATCCTGCAGCACGCCGCCGGCGTCTTCCAGCGCCTCGCGGGTGTCGACATCGATCGACGCGCCGTCGCCGATCTCGACGTCGATGACATCCAGTCCCTCGGCCTCGACCAGATGGCGAGCGCCGGTGTCGCCCTCGAGGTGAGCGATGCCTCCAAACAGCGCGCGTGGCAGCAGCACCGGATTGCCGCGGCGGCCGTCATGGGCGGCACGCACCACTGAGCGGCCGCCGTCCCTACGGAAGGCCTCGATCAACCGGTCGAGATCGGCCGATGAGATACCCGGCATGTCGCCGAGGACGATCATGGCGCCGGCCGCCTCGGCTCCAACGCGGGCAATGCCGGCTTTTAGAGACGAGGACAGGCCGTCGGCAAAATCCGGATTGTCGGCGAAGATCACGTCGAGGCCGGTCAAGGCTTGGTGCACCCGCTCACGCTGGTGGCCGGTGACGACAACGGTGCTGGTTGCCTTCGAGGCCAGTGCGCGCTCGACTGTCCGGCGCACCAGCGGTTTGCCGTCGAACAGCGCCAGAAGCTTGTTCGGCCCGCCCATGCGGCTGGAGCGACCGGCGGCCAGAAGCACGATCTCGACCTTCAGCCCGGCTCTCGCCGGCAGCGGCTCGCGCGGCTGCGGCCGGGTCGGGATTTCCATCAAGAGGCCGCCAACGCCCATGCCGGCGATGTCCTTGGCGGTGACGTCGAGACCGGCGATCAGCCTGTCGAGCACCCAATCGAAACCGTTCTCCTTGGGGCTGCGGGCGCAACCGGGCGCGCCGATGACGCGCTTGCCGTCGAGCGTGCCCAGCACCAGCAGATTGCCGGGATCGACGGGCATGCCCGCGCGGATCACCGTGCCACCTGCTGCCTCGATCGCCGCCGGAACGACATCGTTGAAATCGCTCATCGCCGAGGCGCCGAAGATCACCACCATGTCGTTGTCGCGCGCCAGCGCGGCGGCGGCCTCGGCGACGGGCGCAATTTCGTGCGGCGTGCGGCGCTCCGTCGTCAGCCGGCCGCCGGAGCGTGCCAGCCGCGCTTCGGTGACGCGTAGCGTCTTGTCGAGCACGCTCGCCTTGATGCCGGGCAGCACCGTCTGGATGACGCCGATGCGCACCGGATGGTAGGCGTTGACGGCGAAGATCTCGCCGCCGGCGCAGATCTTTGTCACCGCATCGACAAGGGCCGAGGCAACGGCGAACGGGATGATCTTGACCGTCGCCACCATCTGGCCCTGCTCAACCGGCGCGTGCTGCGCCAGCGTGGCGATGGTGATGGTCGGGTCGACCGCATTGATGGCGTCGATCATGGCGGCATCGACGGTGAAGAGACCGGCGGCCTTGGCATGGAGGTTGACGCGGCCGGTCGCGGCCGGTTTTGCCTCTATGTTGCGGTGGGCCATGCTGGCAGCAATCTTTTCGGCCGCCGCATCCTCGCTGAGGTCATCGGCGGCAAGCACCGCCACGACGATCTCGGTAATGCCGGCCGCCTTCAGCACCGCCACGTCCTGCGTGCTCAGCCTGTGCGCCTTGCGGAAACGCCGCTCGCCCGCCGTCGTGGCATGCGCCAGCACCGCGCCTTGCGCCTTGTCGATTGGAACCGGACCGAATCTCACGCCGCAGCGCCTTTCGATTCCAGCCCGCGCGAGCGAAAGGCGTGGATCGTCTGCGCCAGGATGGCGACGGCGATCTCGGCCGGGCTCGCCGCGCCAATGTCGATACCGATCGGTGCGCGGATGCGGGCGATCTGGTCGGCGCTGGCGCCGAGCGCCAGCAGGCGCTCGACGCGCCTGGCGTGTGTTTTGCGGCTGCCGAGTGCGCCGACATAGAAACAGTTGGCGTCGAGCGCGGCCTTCAGTGCGAAATCGTCGATCTTCGGATCATGGGTTACGGCGGCGAGCGCCGTATAGCTGTCGAGCGGCTGGCGTTTCAGCACATCCTCCGGCCATTCGGCATGGAGTGCTACATCGGGAAAACGGTCCGGGGTGGCGAAGGCGGTGCGCGGATCGACGATCTCCAGGGGATAGCCGGCGATCCTGGCCATCGGCGCCAGCGCCTGACTGATATGGACGGCGCCGACTACCACCAGGCGCGGCTGCGGCAAATGCGCGTTGAGGAAGAAGGTGCTCCCTTCAGCCTCGACCGAACCGGAATTGCCGGTGCGAAATGCCTTGGCGATCGCTTGCCCGAGATCGCCGGCAACCTGGTCGCCTTCGCGCACGATGCGGTCGCGGCCATCGCCGAGGTCGGTGACCAGGATCGCGGCGCGGCGCGCGCGACGTTCGGCATTCAGGGTTTTAAGAGCGTAAGGATCCATGCCTAACCAAGCCGCTCCACATAGACCTTGATGCGGCCGCCGCAGGACAGCCCAACCTGCCAGGCGGTTTCGTCGGCAACGCCGAATTCCAGCATCTTCGCTTTCCCCGAGTCGATGACGTCCATCGCCTCGCTCACCACGGCACCCTCGACGCAGCCGCCCGAGACCGAGCCGTGAAAATTGCCTTCGGCGTCAATGACCAGATGACTGCCGGCCGGCCTCGGCGCCGAACCCCAGGTCTCGACCACAGTGGCGACGGCGACATCCTTGCCGTCCTTCATCCAGCCTTCCGCGATGATCAAGGGGTCGCGGGCCTCATCGAGATAGATGCTGTTGTCCATGATCGCTTGCCTCAAAGTCTGTTTTTCTCTGGGAGCCTGTTTTCGGAATCCAATATGGCTATGCGGCGCGCCTGACACCAGCGTCCAGCCAGCGACGCGGATCGACCGAAGCGGCGGATTTCTTGTCCAGCGAGGCGCAGAGGTCGGCCAGCGCATCGAGATTGTGTACCGAGCGGAACTCGTCGACATGAGGCAGCATCGCTCTGACGCCGCGGGCGCGGGCCTCGAAACCGTCGAAGCGCAATAGGGGATTCAGCCAGATCAGCCGCCGGCAGGATTTGTGCAGGCGATCCATCTCCTCCGACAGGCCGGCGACATCGTCGCGCTCCAGCCCGTCGGTGATCAGCAGCACCACCGCACCCTGCCCGAGCACGCGGCGTGACCAGTGCTTGTTGAACTCCGCCAGCGTATCGCCGATGCGGGTGCCGCCCGACCAGTCCTTCACCGCCGCCGAGCAGTCGGCAAGGGCGGCATCGGGGTCGCGATGGCGCATCTGCCGCGTGAGATTGGTCAGCCGCGTGCCGAAGACGAAGGTGTGCACGCGCCGCCGTTTTTCGGTCAGCGCATGCAGAAAGTGCAGGAAGATGCGCGTGTACTGGCTCATCGAACCGGAGATATCGGCGAGAACCACCAGCGGCGGATGCACTTCGCGGGCTGAGCGGAATTTCGGCAGGATCAGTTCGCCGCCGGTGCGCGCGGCCGAGCGCATCATGGCGCGTGGATCGATACGGCGGCCATGCAGGTCTGCCTTGAAGCGTCGGGTACGGACCATGTCGAACGGCAGCCGCAGCCGGGCAATCGCCTTCTTGGCGTCTGCCATCTCGTCGGCATTCATCTGGGCAAAGTCCTTGCCGCGCAGCACTTCATTCCCAGAGAAGGTTAGCCGGGCGTCGACTTCAATCTCCGGGATTTCCCTGACCGGCCGATTCTTCTCGTGGCCTTCGAACATAGCCTGGCTGACGCGGTTTTCTGCCGTGCGCGGCTTTTGCTTCTCCCTGGTGTCGGGCGCCACCGGCGAGAACATCGCCAGAAGTTTCTCGATCAGCTCGCGCGATTTCCAGAACAGCCGGAAGGCTTCGTCGAAAACAGGGTGATCCTCGTGCCGCGACACCAGCACGGCATGCAGCGTCCAGTAGAAATCGTCGCGCGAACCGATGCCGGCTGCCAGCACCGCCTCGATCCCATCCTTGACCGAAGCCGGCCCGACCCGCATGCCGGATTTGCGCAAGGTGCGGGCGAAATAGACGATGTTGTCGGCGATGCGCCCGTCTTCCGTCGCCTCTCTGGGTTCGGGCGCCTTCACTTGCCCTACTCCGCCGCCGCCAGCTCGGCCTTGACCTCGTCGAGGATACGCCGGCCCTCGCCCGCGCCGATGCGGGCAATGTCGTCCTGGTATTTCAACAAAACGCCGATCGTGTCGGAGACGGTTTCGGGATCAAGCGCCACCTTGTCGAGTTCGGTCAGCGCGCCGGCCCAGTCGATGGTTTCGGCGACACCCGGCGCCTTGAACAGCTCGACCCGGCGCAGCTTCTGGATGAACGACACGACTTCCGCGGAAAGTCGGAGGTTGGCCTGCGGCACCTTGCGGCGCACGATCTCCAACTCGCGCTCGGCATTGGGATAGTCGACCCAGTGATAGAGGCAGCGCCGCTTCAGCGCGTCGTGGATTTCGCGGGTGCGGTTGGTGGTGATGATGACGATCGGCCGCTCCTCCGCCTTGATGGTGCCGAGCTCAGGCACCGTCACCTGGAAATCGGACAGGATTTCGAGCAGGAATGCTTCGAAAGCCTCGTCGGTGCGGTCGAGCTCATCGATCAGGAACACCGGGGCCGCACCCGCCTTGCCGGTCAGCGCATCGAGCACCGGGCGGCGGATCAGGTATTTTTCGGAAAAGACATTGCGCTCCATGTCGGAGCGGTCGACCGAGCCTGCCGCCTCCTCCATGCGGATCTCTATCATCTGCGCGGCGTAATTCCACTCATAGACAGCGGACGAGACGTCGAGCCCTTCATAGCATTGCAGGCGGATCAGCCGGCGGCCGAGTGCCTGCGCCAGCACCTTGGCGATCTCGGTCTTGCCGACGCCGGCCTCCCCTTCAAGGAACAGCGGCCGCTGCATGCGCAGGGACAGGAACAGCACCGTTGCCAGCGAGCGCTCCGCGACGTAGTCCGCGCCGGTCAGGAGATCGAGCGTTTCGTCGATCGTCCGCGGCGCGGGGCGCGGTTTCAGCTCGGTCATTCTTTCTCCGTTGCCGCCTCTGCTCCGCTCTGCAGCACGTGGTAGTCGCGGGCGTGGTAGATCAGCGGCCGCAAATTATCGCCCATGCGCAGGCCTGTCACCTTGCCAAAAAGCACACGATGGGTGGCGAGATCCTTGGTGTCCATCAATTCGCAGTCAAAAACCGCAAGAGCGCCCTTCAGGGTAGGCGCGCCGGTCGATATGACGTCCCACTCGCCAAGCGCGAAACGCTCATCGGCCGACAGCCCGGTCAGGCCTGAAAACGCCACCGATAGGGGCTGCTGGTGCGAAGCCAGCGTGTTCAGCGCAAACCGGCCGTTTTGCACGAAGAGCTCGTTCTTGGCATTCTCGCGGTTGAGACAGACGAGAACCGTCGGCGGCGTGTCCGACACCGAACAGGCCGCAATCACCGTCGTGCCGCGTTTGCCGGCGGGCCCGTCGGTGGTCACCACATGGACGTGGCCGGCAAAATGCGCCATCGCGTCGCGATAGGCCTGAGGCCCTATGTCGTTCAACTTCAACACCGATGATTTTCCATAAGCGGGAATCCAAGCGTTATATATGGCGGCACACAATAGGCCACAAGCGAAGTGGTTGACGCCAATCCGCAAATTCCCGTGTTGCGCCTGGGACGGGCAGCCTTTAGGTCTTGGCGGAACAGACGCTGGAAGCATGCGACCGGCACGGAGGAATTCGTCGTCAGAATGCGACCCCCAACAGCTGTAATAGCGGCACTGCTCTGGCTGCTGCCGGCAAGCGCCGGCGCGCAGACGCTGCTTGTCGGCGTCGCCGCGCCCCTGTCCGGTCCGTCGGCGATCCTGGGCAAGCAGATTGAGGCGGGTGCTGCCCTGGCAGCAGAAGCCAACGGCGCCGAGATCAGGACGGTCGACGATGCCTGCACAGCCGATGGCGGCGCCGCCGCCGCGAGGGAGTTCGCGGCGGCGAAGGTCACGGTCGTCGTCGGCTTCCTCTGCACCGAGGCGATCCAGGCGGCGCTGCCGATCCTCAAGGACGCTGACATACCGGTCATCACCGTTGGCGTGCGCACCGAAAGCCTGACCGACCGCCGCGCCAAGACCGGCTGGCCGGTCTATCGGCTGGGGCCGCGCGGCGACGACGAGCGCAATGCCGTGGCCGGCATCCTGACCCGGCTGTGGCAAAGCGAATTGTTCGCCATCGTCGATGACGGGACCATCTATGGCCGCGAAATCGCCGAGACGCTGCGCGCCGCGGCCGAACAGGCGGCGCTGAAGCCGGCCTTCACAGACACGTTCCGGCCCCAGCTCGACAACCAGATCGGGCTGATCGGCCGGCTGAAGAAGGCGGGCGCGACGCATGTCTTTGCCGGTGGCGACGGCGACGACATCGCCATTATGGGCCGCGACGCCGGCCAGCTCGAGGCCGGCATCGTCTTTGCCGGCGGCGAGAATTTGCGCACGCCACCCGGCGATGTGCCTTACGCCATCGGCACGCTGATGATCGCGCCGCCGGAATGGGCCGATGTCGCCGATCCCAAGGTGCTGGCGGCGTTTACGGCCAAAAACATCGCGCCTGATGGCTATTCCTTGCCTGCCTATGCGGCGGTGGAGATCGCCAAGACGGCCTCGGCGGTGTCCGAGGGCTCCGGCAAGGGGCTGGCCGACGCGCTAACCGGGCATGATTTCACCACCGCGATCGGGCCGCTGCGGTTCGACGACAAAGGCGATCTGAGCCAAAACCTCTATCGCGCCTTCCGCTTCGACGGGACGCGTTTCGTGCCGGCGGAGACGAACTGATGTTTCGCACCGGACCGCGCAATCTGATCACCGATGTCGCCGGCCTGCGCGTCGGCAACGCGTCGGACGCGAGGTTGAAATCGGGCGTCACGACCGTGCTGTGCGATGAACCGGCGGTCGGAGGCGTGCAGATCCTCGGCGGCGCGCCGGGCACGCGCGAGACCGACCTGCTCGAACCGCACAATTCCATCGAGGCGGTCCATGCCGTGGTTCTCTCGGGCGGCTCGGCCTTCGGCCTCGACGCCGCATCGGGCGTGCAGGCGGCGTTGCGTGAAAACGGCATAGGGATCGATGTCGGCGGCTTTCGCGTGCCGATCGTGCCGGCAGCGATCCTGTTTGACCTGCGCAATGGCGGCGACAAGGATTGGGGCCAGTACCCCCCCTACCGTGACCTTGGCTACGAAGCCGCCCAGGCGGCAACAGTCGACTTTCCGCTCGGCACAATCGGCGCCGGCACCGGCGCGCTAAGCTCCGGGCTGAAGGGCGGCCTCGGCTCGGCCTCGACCGTGCTCGACAGCGGCGTCACCATCGGCGCACTGGCCGCCGCCAACCCGACCGGCTCGGTGACGATTGCGCGTACACGCTATTTCTGGGCGGCGCCATTCGAGATCGGCGATGAATTCGGCGGCCTCGGCTATCCCTCGCCGATGCCGGACGACGCCAGGCGGATCCTGTTGAAATACCGCAACAAGCGTGTCGGTGGACAAGCCGAGGCCGGAGGCAACACCACCATCGCCGTCATCGCCACCGACGCCGTGCTGACCAAGGCGGCAGCCAAGCGGCTGGCCATTTCAGCGCATGACGGCTTCGTGCGCGCCATCTGGCCCGTGCACACGCCGGCTGACGGCGATCTGGTGTTCGCGCTGGCGACGGGCAAGAGCGGCATCGAACTCAGCGCCGACGATGCCATCGATTTCTTTGCCGCCGCCGGCGCCACCATGGCGCGCGCCATCAGCCGCGGCATCCATGCCGCGACGCCGGCCGAAGGCGATCTGTTTGCGGTGTGGTCGTCGCGCTGACTTTCAATCAGGTCGGGTCGGACTCTTCTTCCTCGAAGCTGACCGCGACATCCGAATTTGCCGACAGCCAGACTTTCTGGCCCTCGACCTCGGCAAGCAGGCTCAAGGGAATGTAGTGGTGATGCCCCTGATGGGCGCCCTCGCCGCTGTCGGCCTTGGTCAACTTGATCCGCTCGCCATCGACCCGGTCGACGGTGCCGATGTGAACGCCGTCGGCGCCGATCACTTCCATATGCTCGCGAATCTTGCTGGCCTCATTCATGGGGTGTTCTCCTTTTGAAAACGATCGACGATAACAAACAGAGGCGAAATTGGATGCATCGCCTTTTGAATAGCACGATGTTTTGACTGTCTCGTGATAGGGAACGATCGAACCAGGGCAGGCGGAGCGGAACCCCGATGCGAAATCTCGTCCTGATTGGCGTTTGCCTGCTGGTCCATCTGGCATCCGCCATGGCCGCCCGAGCGGGCGATGTCGCCGAGCTTGAAATCCTCGGCTTCAGCAAGGATGGCAGCGTCTTCGCCTTCGAGGAATATGGTGTGGCAGACGGTTCGGGCTTTCCCTATGCCAATCGCTACTACATCAACACCGCCGACGACACGTTCCTGAAGGGCACGCCAATCCGGGTCCGGCTGGAGGATGAGACCGCCTCGCTCGAGACGGCCCGTCAGCAAGCCAGGCAAAAAGGCGAAGCAATCATTGCCCAGGCCGAGCTTACCGCCAACCGCGGCATCACCGCCGGCTTCAACCCGGTGACCGAATTGTCGGCCGACCCGTTCCGCATGGTGGTGAACCCACGGCCGATCTTTTCGCCGGTCGACCCGCCGCTGGAATTCCGGCTGGACGAGATCGGCATGAATGACACCGAAAGCTGCCAGAGCCAGGGCGAGGTCAACGGTTTTCGCCTGCTGCGGATCGAGGCCAGGGATGGCGGCCGGACCCATCTGCTGCATGAGGATAAATCGATCCCGAAAAGCCGTGGCTGCCCGAACGGCTACAGGATCGGCGCGGTGCAGACGTTCTCGATGGACAGCATCAGCGCCTATGCGGTGCTGATCGCGGTGCGCCAATACGGCTTCGAAGGGCCGGATTTTCGCTGGATCGCCGTGACCGGACGCCTGTGACAGCGCTCGATCAATCCAGCTGGCGCAAGCGCGCCGGAAATCGCGTCAGCCGCGCCATACCATCGACGGGCGCGGCGCTTGTCGGCGCCTTGCTGTGGGCGATGGCCATGGGCGCCAGCGCGCTGACCGGTCTTTGGCTCGACAATTGGGAGACCCCGGAAAAGATCCGCTTCGTCGCCCTGCTGTTTGCGACCGGCGCGGCATTGGCCTTTCCCGTCGGGTTGTTCGCGGCGCGGCTGGTCTCGCTCGACCGGCACTGGGAAGTGGCGTTCGCCGCCGCCTTCGTCTGCCTGCTTGCCACGACGCTCGCCTTCACCGGCGGGTTGTTTGCGCTGCAATACCGCTCCTACTATGCCGAATGGCACGCGGAGGCCTTCACCGCCCGGTGGGCGTTCGAACTGGTCTTCACCTCGCTGACGGCGCTCTACCAATTCGTGGTGCTGGGTATCAGGCTCTATTTTCCGCTCGGATTCATCGCGCTTGCCGCCGCCAGCGTGTGGTTTGCGCGCCAGCAGCGTTGAGCATTCGGTCCGCCTCTGTTAGGACGCGCACTTAACCACGGACACATCAGGACTGACGGATGATCCCTCGCTATTCCCGGCCGGAAATGGTCGCCATCTGGTCGCCGGAAACCCGCTTCCGCATCTGGTTCGAAATCGAGGCCCATGCCTGTGATGCGCTGGCTGAGCTCGGCGTCATCCCCAGGGAAGCCGCCAAGACCATCTGGGAAAAGGGCAATGCGGCAAAATTCGACGTCGGCAAGATCGACGAGATCGAGGCCGTCACCAAGCACGACGTCATCGCCTTCCTCACCCATCTCGCCGAATTCGTCGGGCCGGATGCGCGTTTCATCCACCAGGGCATGACCTCGTCAGATGTACTCGACACCTGCCTTGCGGTGCAGCTCGGCCGCGCCAGCGATATCCTGCTGGCCGACCTCGACGGCCTGCTCGCCGCGCTGAAGCGCCGGGCCTTCGAGCACAAGGACACCGTCACCATCGGCCGCAGCCACGGCATCCACGCCGAGCCGACCACCTTCGGCGTCAAGCTGGCGCAGGCCTATGCCGAGTTCTCACGCTGCCGCGAGCGGCTGGTGCACGCGCGAGAGGATATTGCCACCTGCGCCATATCGGGCGCGATCGGCACCTTCGCCAACATCGACCCTTATGTCGAAGAGCATGTGGCGAAAAAGCTTGGGCTGAAGCCGGAACCGGTGTCGACGCAGGTCATCCCGCGCGACCGCCACGCCATGTTCTTTGCCACGCTCGGGGTCATCGCCTCGTCGGTCGAGCGGCTGGCGACCGAGATCCGCCATCTGCAGCGCACTGAGGTGCTGGAAGCGGAAGAGTATTTTTCGCCGGGCCAGAAGGGCTCGTCGGCAATGCCGCACAAGCGCAACCCGGTGCTGACTGAAAACCTCACCGGCCTTGCCCGCATGGTGCGCTCCATGGCCTTGCCGGCGATGGAGAATGTCGCGCTCTGGCACGAGCGCGACATTTCGCATTCCTCGGTCGAGCGCATGATCGGCCCGGACGCCACGATAACACTCGATTTCGCGCTGTCGCGGTTGACCGGCGTCATCGACAAATTGCTGGTCTATCCCGACAACATGCTGAAGAACATGAACAAGTTCCGTGGCCTTGTGCATTCGCAGCGCGTGCTTTTGGCGCTGACGCAAGCCGGCGTCAGCCGCGAGGACGCCTACCGCCTGGTGCAGCGCAACGCCATGAAGGTATGGGAACATGGCGCTGATTTCCTTGAGGAATTGTTGGCCGACACGGAAGTCACCGCAGCGCTTCCCGAAGCCGAGATCCGCGAAAAGTTCGACCTGGGCTATCACACCAAGCATGTCGACACGATCTTCAAGCGGGTTTTCGGATAGGTTTTCGATGCGGCTGGCCGTCCTTTCCGACATCCATGGGAATCTGCGCGCGCTTGAGGCGGTTCATGCGCAGATCAAAGACGCTTCTCCCGACATAATCGTCAATCTGGGCGATTGTCTTTCCGGGCCGCTATGGCCTGAAGAAACCGCGCAATATCTGATGGCGCAGAATTGGCCGACCGTGCGCGGCAATCACGACCGTGTGCTGATCGAGCCGCCTGCTTCCGGGTTGGAAGACGTCGATGCTTTCACCCACCAACGCCTCTCTGAGACATCCCTGACCTGGCTCTCGGCCTTGCCGGTCACCCTGTCGCCTGCCCCGGACATCCTGCTTTGCCATGGCAGCCCCAGTGACGACGACGTGTTCCTGCTCGAGGAAGACGGAGGCAGCCACTTCCACCCCTCCAATGAAAAGCAGATCAGGCACAAGCTGGGCAGCGCCGGCGCCGGGCTGACCTTGTGCGGCCATACACATACGCCGCGCGTTGTGCGCTTGTCGGACAACCGGACAATCCTCAATCCGGGCAGCGTCGGCGTCCAGGCATTCCCCGGCCTGACCGTGACCGGCAGTCCGCATGCCCGCTACGCCCTCGCTACGCGCAAGGACGGACAATGGTCGTTCAGCCATCACGTGGTCAATTATGACTGGACCGAGGCGTCCAGCCGCGCGACAGCCACCGGCTTCGACAGCTGGGCGCATGGGCTGCTGACGGGCTACGCCGCCAATTCCTTGTAAGAACCGAGCGGGCGCTCAGCCGGCGGCGCCCGGCACGGTGCGGATAACCGTGCCCCACGGATCTTCCCGCGTGGTTTCAGCGGTTGTCTTGTCCGACCGCATCTCGACCCAGGCCAGACCCGAGCGGGACGGATCGCGCCGGCCGGCGCCGGCGCTGTGCCACGAATTGCCACCGATATGATGGTGGTAGCCTCCCGACGACAGGAACACCGCCTGCCCTCCATACTTAGCGACCGTGTCGAAGCCAAATTCGTCGTGCCACCAGGCCTCGGCATCTTCCGGCCGGCCGACGCGCAGATGGACATGGCCGATAATGCTGTTTTGCGGCGCGCCCTGCCAGCCGGCGTCACCGGCCGGCACGCTGCCAACCACGGCGGCCAGATTCAGCCGCTCGGTCGCCATGGCGATCTTGTCGCCGTTCCACTTCCACTCCTGCGGCAGACGGTCCCTATAGATTTCAATGCCGTTGCCTTCGGGGTCGGTCAGGTACAAAGCCTCGCTGACCAGATGGTCGGAGGCGCCCTCGATGCGGATCTTGTTGGCGGCGGCATGGTTTATCCAACGGCCGAGATCGGCGCGGCTGGGCAGAAGGAAAGCGGTGTGGAAAAGGCCGGCGCTGCGCGGATCGTCGGGCTTGGCCGCTGCGTCAGGCTCGATGACCAGCAGCGGGCGCTCGGCAGCGCCCAGCGTGATGGCGCCATCGGCGCGGCTCAATTCCTGCAGGCCGACAACAGCCCGGTAGTAATCGGCAAGTCCTTCGGCGTCGCGCGCCTTCAGGCCCACGCGTGACACGCTGACGGGGGTCGTCGCGGCAAAAGGCAGTTCGCTCATAAAACTCTCCGTTCAGCGCATTATCCCAGGCCGCGCCACCAGTCTATTCTGTTGTCCATCTCTTCCTGCCTCAAATCGTCGATCCTGATCGTTCACACAAGATGGAAAGAATCGAACAGGTTGTTCACGATTGTGATGCACCGCATGCGTCAGCGCGGGTTGCACGAGACACGGCCGCTCGCTATCTCAGCGCCATGAAAGTCAAAGACGCAGATATTCTGATCGTGCCGGGCTACACCAATTCCGGCCCCGAACACTGGCAGACACGCTGGCAGTCGAAACTGTCGACGGCGCGCCGGGTCGAGCAGGCGGAGTGGTCGAAGCCGGTGCGCGAGGACTGGACGGCGAGCGTGGCGAACGCTGTCAACGAGGCCGAGCGGCCGGTGGTGATCGTTGCCCATTCCCTGGGCGTGGCGGCCGCGGTGCAGGCCATTCCGCAGTTCAGGAAGCCGGTCGCCGGCGCGTTTTTTGTCGCGCCGCCCGACGTCGCCAACCCGGAGATAAGGCCGCGTCACCTGATGACCTTTGGTCCCTATGCGCGCGAACCGCTGCCCTTCCCGTCCATCGTCATCGCCAGCCGCAACGATCCGTTCTGCGCCTTCGAGGTTGCCGAGGACATTGCCGGCGCCTGGGGTTCGCTGTTCATCGATGCCGGCGAAACCGGTCACCTCAATGAGGATGCCGGCTTCGGCCCTTGGCCGGAAGGGTCGATGACCTTCGCCAAGTTCCTGACCGACCTCAAGGCCTGACCGGGCAAGGCACCACGCCTCAGCCCTTTATCGAATCGTTCATGCTTTTGATGAGTATCTTTGCGCCGAGCGAAATCAGCGCATGGTCCGAGCCCATCGCCAGCAGCCGGTAGCCCATCGCCACGACGCGGCCGGCAATCGCCGGCTCAACGACGTAGATCGCCGCATGCTTGCCCGCCTTGCGCGTCCGCTCGGCGATGGAGGCGACGGTTTCCATCATGCTTTCCAGCGTCGAATTGACGGTGGCGCCATTCGACCAGGCGATGGAGAAATCCGATGGGCCGAGGAAGATGCCGTCAATGCCCGGCGTGTCGAGGATGCCGTCCAGCGCATCGAGTGCGGCGCGCGTTTCGACCATGGCAAAGGCCATGGTGCGTTGATTGGTGTCGCGCAGCCATTCGGCGTGGTCGCCTTTGCCATGGCGCGGAAAAGCATAGGTCGGGCCCCAGGAGCGCTCGCCCATCGGCGGATATTTCATCGCCGCGGCAAAGAGTTTTGCATCGGCCACCGAATTCACCATCGGTGCAATCACCGCCTCGGCACCGAAATCGAGGGCGCGGCTGGCCATGTCGAAGCGGCCGACCGGAATGCGCACCAGCGCCGGCTTGTTGGCGGCCAGCACCGGCACCAGCCCGCGCAGGACCGAGTCCTCGTGGTGTCCGCCATGCTGCATATCGAGGGTGACGGCGTCAAAACCCTGCTTGGCGATGATTTCGACCGTCAAAGCGTCCGGAACGCCGGACCAGGCGGTGAACAGCGTTTCATCCGCCGCCAGGCGTGACTTCAGGGACATGGTGCTTTCCTCGTTGGGTTGAGCCTTGTAACAGGCCCACGCACAGTTTCAGCCGGAAAAGGCTGAAAAGGCAAAGAAAAACCGCCCGGCTGGACCGGGCGGTCGATTGGTCCAGCGCTACTCGCTCTAGGTATTCTTGATCTGCTCGATCGCCTGCGCCATCAGTTCGTCCATGGTGCGGCGGATCTGGTGATCCGACTGGTCGACGCCGGCGGCGTCGAAATCCTTGCGGATCTTGCGGAATACGTCGTGATCGCCGGCTTCCTCGATATCGGAAACCACAACTTCCTTGGCATAGGCGTCGGCGTCAGTGCCGGATTTGCCCAGCTTTTCGGCGGCCCACAGACCGAGCGCCTTGTTGCGCCGTGCGGAAGCCTTGAAGCGAAGTTCTTCGTCGAAGGCGAATTTGCGCTCAAAACCCTCTTCGCGGTCTTTCATGCTGCTCATGGCTTCCCTCCGATGAAATCGATTCGCGTTGGCGATGGATATGTGTGTTGCCGCAGCACAAACCAAAAGGGCGCGGGCCGGTCAATATGCTACATCACTTGCTGCGCTGCGGCATTTCATTCCTGAAAGCGGTCGATGGAAAGGATTTGCCGATTGAGCAAACGCTGTGATTGGGATAGACCCGGCATTGAACCCCACCCGTCGCCGCACCAATTTAGGCAGACGGACAGGAACTGGTCGCTTGCCGCCTGCCCGCAAATCCAGAGAAAAATCAGATGAAAAATCGCCGCCGCATTTATGAAGGCAAGGCCAAGATCCTCTATGAGGGACCGGAACCGGGCACGCTTATCCAGTTCTTCAAAGATGATGCGACCGCATTCAACAAGAAGAAACATGAGGTCATCGACGGCAAGGGTGTGCTCAACAACCGCATTTCCGAGTACATCTTCAACCATCTGAACCGCATGGGCATTCCGACCCACTTCATCCGCCGGCTCAACATGCGCGAGCAGCTGATCAAGGAAGTCGAGATCATTCCGCTCGAAGTGGTGGTGCGCAATGTCGCCGCCGGCTCGCTGTCCAAGCGCCTCGGCATCGAGGAAGGCACCGTTCTGCCGCGTTCGATCATCGAATTCTATTACAAGGCCGATGCGCTCGACGATCCGATGGTGTCGGAAGAGCACATCACCGCTTTCGGCTGGGCAAGCCCGCAGGAGATCGACGACGTCATGGCGCTGGCCATCCGCGTCAACGACTTCCTCTCCGGCCTGTTCATGGGTGTCGGCATCCAGCTCGTGGATTTCAAGATCGAATGCGGCCGCCTGTTCGAGGGCGACATGATGCGCATCGTCGTTGCCGACGAGATCTCGCCGGATTCGTGCCGGCTGTGGGACGTGGCAACGCAGGACAAGCTCGACAAGGACCGTTTCCGCCGCGATATGGGCGGCCTCGTCGAAGCCTATCAGGAAGTTGCCCGCCGCCTTGGCATCATGAACGAGAACGAGCCGCCGCGCCCGACCGGCCCGGTGCTCGTCGCCTCGACCGATGGCCTCAAAGGCAAGCCGCATTAAGTCTTCATTTCTTGACGCAATTCCGGACGGAAAACCGCTTCACACTTTTCCTGGAATTGCTAAGTCTTCGAACAGGAACCTGTCCAGCATGATCAAGGCCCGCATCACCGTCACCCTCAAGAACGGCGTGCTCGACCCGCAGGGAAAAGCCATAGAGCACGCTCTGTCCGGACTGGGGTTCGGCGGCGTCGGCCAGGTGCGGCAGGGCAAGGTCTTCGACCTCGAGCTCTCGGAGACCGACAAGGCCAAGGCCGAAGCCGATCTGAAAGCCATGTGCGACAAGCTGCTGGCGAATACGGTGATCGAGAATTACGCGGTGGAGATCGCTTGATATGAAATCAGCTGTCGTTCTTCTCCCCGGCCTCAACCGCGACCGCGACATGATTGCGGCGCTGACCAAGATTTCCGGGCAGGCGCCGGCGACCGTCTGGCAGACCGACACTGAAATCCCCGATGTCGACCTGATCGCCATTCCCGGCGGCTTCTCCTTCGGCGATTATCTGCGCTGCGGCGCCATTGCCGCGCGGATGCCGGTGATGCGGGCAGTCGCTGAAAAGGCCGCCAAGGGCGTCATGGTCATTGGCGTCTGCAACGGGTTCCAGATTCTGGTCGAGGCCGGCCTGCTGCCCGGCGCGCTGATGCGCAATGCTTCGCTGAAATTCGTTTGCCGTGAGGTGAAGCTGCAGATCGCCAACGCCAACACCATGTTCACCCGCCGCTATCAGCCGGGCCAAATCATCCGCACGCCGGTTGCGCATCATGACGGCAATTATTTCGCCGATGCCGACACGCTTGCGCGCCTCGAGGGCGAAGGACAGGTTGTGTTCCGCTATGCCGAAGGCACCAATCCCAATGGCTCGATCAACGACATTGCCGGCATCATCAGCGAGAAGGGCAATGTGCTCGGCCTGATGCCGCATCCGGAAAACCTGATCGAGGCCGCGCATGGCGGAAGCGACGGCCGGGCGCTGTTCGAAGGCGCACTCGGCATCGCCGCCTGATATCTCTTCGAATTCCTTTCAAAACGCGGGGGCGGTTGACCATGAGACTGACGATTGTTCGCCTAGGTCCCCTGGCTGCTGCCGGCTTGGCGTTGGCGTCCTGCCAGTCCAGCCCGAAGAGCGCGCCGGTCCCCACGGGCAAGAGCGCTTCGCTGCTGGCCATGGAACAGGTAGCGATATCGGCCCACAAATGCTGGATCGCCAGCAAGGATCCCGCCTTCAAATCCTATCAGATGGCCAATGAGCTGAATTCGTTCAGCGGCACGCCCCGCTTCCTGCTGGTGCCGGCCAAGCATTATGGCGGCAAGCCGCTGCTGGTCGTCCAGGCGCAAGGCAATTCCAGCCGCGTCGACGTGTTCGGTCCGCTGATGGACGATCCGCTCGGCGCGCGCATCGGATCCGACATTGCGCGCTGGCAAACGGGCAACCCCTCCTGCAACGCGGCCGCCTGACGCCATGGGCCGCTTCCTGCAGTTTGCGGGATTGATCATCGGTCTGGCCGGGCTTGTCCTGCAAGCGTGCATCACCATCCCGGCATCGATGGAAGCCGGCCGCAGTTTTCTCGGCTCCATCGTCTTTCTGTTCAGCTTCTTCACCATCCTGACCAACATCGGTGCAGTGCTGGTCCATGTCTCGCTGCTGTCGCCTTCGGGCTACGCCTGGCTGCCGGCCTTTGCCGGGCCGCGGATGCGGGCGGGCGTGGCGGCTTCCATCGCCCTGGTCTTCATCGTCTACGCGACGGTTCTGGCGCAGCTCTGGCAGCCGCAGGGGCTGTTCCTGCTCTGTGACGTGCTGCTGCACTATGTGACGCCGGTGCTGTTCGTGCTGTGGTGGCTTGTTGCAGGCGCTGACGGCAGGACACGCTGGAGCGACATTTCGTGGTGGATGGCCTATCCGATCGCCTATCTCGCCTATGCGCTGGCGCGCGCGCCGATCGCAGGCGAAGTGCCCTATCCGTTCCTCGACGCCGCCAAGAACGGCGTGGCCAGCGTCGCGCTTGCGGCGCTGGCCGTCACCGGGGTTTTCCTGGTGCTTTGCATCCTCGCCGTGCTTGCCGACAAGGGCGTCTCACGCCTCAGGCTCCGCGCACCCGTCGTTGACGAACCGGCTCCGGGTCAGTCCCAGAGCCGTCGGATCCCTTCACGGTAGGCGTCGCCACGCGAAACACCGATATCCCTGAGTTGCTCGTCGGTCATTTCGAGCAAAGCCAGGCGGCCGCGACGGCGCTCGATCAGCACGTCGATCCATCGCGCCAGCGATCTGACCACATCCACGATCCGGCCGACAAAGCCTCGCCGGCTGGACGGGCTCGGCCCGACCAATTCAATGCCCGCGCAGCGGATTGTCTCGATTGTATCCATTGTCTTTCTGCCAACCTTGCAAATTGTACCCATCTTGGTACGGTTCTGATATGCATTGACACCCGATCTGGTGCAATATACAGAATTGTCACCATGACAAATTGGCTCCCTGACCTTACCATCGGTTCCGGCCCGCTTTACCAGCGCCTTGCCGACAGCATCGAGTCGGACATCGACAAGGGCGTCATCGATGCCGGGGCAAAATTGCCGCCGCAGCGCGATCTCGCCTATGATATCGGCACGACGGTCGGCACGATCGGCCGAGCCTATCAGCTGCTGCGCGAGCGCGGCCTGGTGAGCGGCGAAGTCGGTCGCGGGACCTATGTGCTGGCGCAGCAATCGGAAGCGTCACCCGAATTCGCCGAGCCTGCCGTGCAAGGCACGCGCTATGTCGATGCGCCGCCCGGCAAGCTGCGTTTCGACAGCACTGCCGCGCCCGACATCGGCCAGGGCGCCATTGTCGCTGACATGCTCTCGCGCACGGTGCAGGATCACCCGCACGAGATTTCGAGCTACACCAGGGATTTTCCGGAGCGCTGGTTCGAGGCCGGCGCCCGCTGGCTGTCGCGCAATTCGTTCCGTCCGGCGGCCGACACCATCGTTCCCACGCTTGGCACACATGCCGCGGTGATGGCGGCGATTGCGGCACTGACCACACCGGGCGACTATGTCGCCTTCGAGCACCTCACCTATTCGCAGATCGCCCGCAGCGCCGGGCTGATCGGGCGGCGCATAGCACTGGTGGCATCGGACGAAGAAGGCCTCGATCCCGAGGATTTCGAACGCGTCTGCGCGCAAAAGCACCCGAAGATGATCTTCCTGATGCCGACGGTGCAGAACCCGACGCTGGCGATCCTGTCGGTTTCGCGCCGCGAGGCGATCGCTCGTGTCGCGCGCGCGTACAATGTCATCGTCATCGAGGACGATCTCTATGGCGGCCTGACCGAAGATCCGACGCCGCTCATCGCCGAATATGCACCCGAGCGCACCATTGTCGCCGGCGGTCTGTCGAAATCGGTCGCGGCAGGTGTTCGCGGCGGCTGGCTCTCCTGCCCGCCCGCCTATCGCCATCGCATCCGCGTCGCCCACAAGATGATGACCGGCGGGATGCCGTTCCTGCTGGCGGAGGTGAATGCGCGGCTGGTGCTGTCTGGGCAGGCTGGCGATATCCGCAAACGCAGCATTGCCGAAATTGCCGCCCGCATCGCCATCGTGCGCGAGACACTGGCGGGTTTCGCCTTCAAGTCACACGGCAGCGTGCCCTTCGTCTGGCTGACGCTGCCCGATCCCTGGCTGTCCGGCACTTTCAGGAGCGCATGCCTCGAAAATGGCGTGCTCCTCGACGACGAGGACGAGTTCAAGGCGGGGCGTTCCGAGCAGGTTTTTCACGGCGTGCGTTTCGGCGTCTCGCAGCCAAGGCGGCGCGAGGACATCACCGGCGGCGTCGCGGTGATCCGGCGGCTGCTGGAGGAAGGCCGCGCCGGCTACGACAGTTCGTCCTGAATCGTTGGCGCTAAACCGTGCCCCTGCGTACCGATCTCAGGTTCAGCCCTCTGCCTTGAAGTTTTTGGCTTCCTTCGCGCCCTTGTCCTTGCCGTGCTTCTCGGCCAGGTCCTTGGCCTGCTTGGGCGAAACGTCGGTGGTCTCGGCAATATGCATGGCCTCCTTGTCGGAGAGGCGATTGTCTTTCTTGCCTTGCTTGGTGGCCATGTCGAAATCTCCTGATTGGTTTGAGGCCTAACGGCCGGGATGCCATACCGTTCCCCAGCGGCTCCCCGCTACCATCGTCGCCCTGTGGTTTTCCGGCGTTTTTCGTCATCCAATGGGGTGTATCACGCCAAAGCTTGCGATATGAGGGGGACTCAAATTCCCCTCTCCCATGGACATCAATCGCCGCCCATGACCATTTCCAATTCCGTGCCGATCACCCCGGAACTCATCGCCGCGCATGGGCTGAAGCCCGACGAATACCAGCGCATCCTCGACCTGGTCGGGCGCGAACCGAGCTTTACCGAACTCGGCATCTTCTCGGCGATGTGGAATGAGCACTGCTCCTACAAATCCTCGAAGAAATGGCTGCGCACGCTGCCGACCACCGGGCCTCAGGTCATCCAGGGTCCGGGCGAGAATGCCGGCGTGGTCGATATCGGCGATGGCGACTGCGTCGTCTTCAAGATGGAGAGCCACAACCATCCCTCCTACATTGAGCCCTACCAGGGTGCGGCGACCGGCGTCGGCGGCATATTGCGCGATGTCTTCACCATGGGCGCGCGGCCGATTGCGGCGATGAATGCGCTGCGCTTTGGCGCACCCGACCATCCCAAGACCAGGCACCTGGTCAGCGGCGTGGTTTCCGGCGTCGGCGGCTACGGCAATGCGTTCGGCGTGCCGACGGTCGGCGGCGAGGTCAATTTCGACGCCCGCTACAACGGCAATATCCTGGTCAACGCCTTTGCCGCCGGCCTCGCCAAGACCGATGCGATCTTCCTGTCGGAAGCCAAGGGCGTCGGCCTGCCGGTCGTCTATCTCGGCGCCAAGACCGGCCGCGACGGCGTCGGCGGCGCCACCATGGCCTCGGCGGAGTTCGACGACAAGATCGACGAGAAGCGCCCGACCGTGCAGGTCGGCGATCCCTTCACCGAAAAATGCCTACTCGAAGCCTGCCTTGAGCTGATGGCGTCCGGCGCCGTCATCGCCATCCAGGACATGGGTGCGGCCGGCCTCACCTGTTCGGCGGTCGAGATGGGCGCCAAGGGCGACCTCGGCATCGAGCTTCACCTCGACCATGTGCCGGTGCGCGAAGAGCGCATGAGCGCCTATGAGATGATGCTGTCGGAAAGCCAGGAGCGCATGCTGATGGTGCTGCGCCCGGAGAAGGAAAAGGAAGCCGAGGCGATCTTCCACAAATGGGGCCTCGACTTCGCCATAGTCGGCAAGACCACCGACGATCTGCGCTTCCGCGTCATTCACCAGGGCGACGAGGTCGCCAACCTGCCGATCAAGGACCTTGGCGACAAGGCGCCGGAATATGACCGCCCCTGGGTCGAGCCGAAGAAGCCTGCGGCGCTCGCAGCCGGCGATGCGCCGAAGGCCGATGTCGCCGATGCGCTGTTGAAACTGCTCGGCGGGCCGGACCTGTCGTCGCGGCGCTGGGTGTGGGAGCAGTACGACACGCTGATCCAGGGCAATTCGCTGCAGCTTCCGGGCGGCGACGCCGGCGTGGTGCGCGTCGAAGGCCATCCGACCAAGGCGCTCGCCTTCTCCTCCGACGTGACGCCGCGCTATTGCGAGGCCGACCCGTATGAAGGCGGCAAGCAGGCGGTGGCCGAATGCTGGCGCAACCTCACCGCCACCGGCGCGCTGCCGCTGGCGGCCACCGACAACCTCAATTTCGGCAATCCGGAACGGCCTGAGATCATGGGCCAGCTGGTCGGCGCGGTGAAAGGCATTGGCGATGCCTGCCGCGCGCTCGGCTTCCCGATCGTGTCGGGCAATGTCTCGCTCTACAATGAAACCAACGGCCAGGGCATCCTGCCGACGCCGACCATCGGCGGCGTCGGGCTGATTGCCGACTGGTCGAAGATGACCCGTATCGGCTTTGCCGCCGAGGGCCAGATGATCCTGCTGGTCGGCGCACCCGCAAGCTGGGGCAGCCATCTCGGCCAGTCCGCCTATTTCAGGGACATCCATGGCCGTACCGACGGGCCGCCGCCATCCGTCGACCTCGCCCATGAAAAGCGCGTCGGCGACCATGTGCGCGCGCTGATCGCGTCGGGCGTCGTCACCGCGGCGCATGACCTTTCCGACGGCGGCCTTGCGGTGGCCCTGGCCGAGATGGCGATGGCGTCCGGCATCGGCGCCTCAATTCCGGGGCTCGCCGGCACCGACCCGATCCCGGTCTGGTTCGGCGAAGACCAGGGCCGGTACCTCCTGACCCTGTCCGTCGATCCGCAGAGCAAGGAATGGGACGCCATCCGCGAGGAACAGAGCAAGCTCGGCATCTTTGCGCCATGGATCGGCTCGACCGGTGGAAACGAACTGAAGCTCGGCGATGCCAGGGCGATCCCGGTCAGCGAATTGACCGCCGCCCACGAAGGCTGGTTCCCGAACTTCATGGACAAGTCCATTTGACCAGCCTGGCAGCCCGGACGCTGATCGCAGTCGTCTTCTGGCCGTCGCTGTTCTTCTTCTGGTTCCTCGGGCCGTTCGTCTTTTTCCTGCTGTCGACGATCTCGAGCGAGGTCTGTCCGCTGCTGGAAAGGCGTGACCAGTTCCTTGAGGCGGCCAATGGCACACTGCCGATGCTGGCCTTGCAAAGCCTGATCTATGCGATCCCCATCGTCTGCCTGGTGCTGTGGAGCCGCCTTTTGCCGAACCCGGCGCGCGCAAGGCATGTCGCCATCTGCATCAAGCTATTTGCCATTGCGGTCATTACCGGCGCGCTGTGGGAATACGGGTCATCGCTGATCTGCGACGGCTATGGCCAACCATTCTTTTCGCCCTTGTGGCAGATGACCAGCTATCTCCCGATTATCACCCTGGCGCTCAACATCCCGCTCTATGTCCTGGTGTTCAGCCTTGGCCGGGGGTTCTCGACCCGCGACGACATTACCGAAGATGGTGTGGTTCACCCGCGGCAGTATGGCCCTTAGACACTGCGTCGCCGACAGAACGGCTTCAACCCGGACCAGAAAGGCTTTAGGCTGCCGTCCGAGTCACTCGTGCCTAGCCGCCCAGAACAGGATTTTGCCATGGCAATGGATGCCCACGACATCGAAAAACTGATCAAGGACGGCATTCCGGACGCCAAGGTGACGATCCGCGACCTCGCCGGCGACGGCGATCACTATGCAGCCGAAGTGGTGGCCGAAAGCTTCCGCGGAAAGAGCCGCGTCCAGCAGCACCAGATGGTCTATGATGCGCTGAAGGGCAATATGGGCGGCGTGCTGCACGCGCTGGCGTTGCAGACCAGTGTGCCGGACTGACGCCAGGCTGGCCTAGCGCGTCGGCGGCTGGCTTGCCAACACGGCAATGATCGGCCCTGCCGGATATCTTCCGCCGACAATCATCCTGTCGCCATCCGACAGCGCGGAGACCGCGCCGTCGAGGAACAGCGCGTTGCGGCATTGTAGCGCGTCGCGAAACAGCCGCGCAAAGCTGCCGAAACTTACCTCAGACCGCGAGATCGCCAGCAAAACGGTGTTTTCATCGCGCACGCCGACGCCGTTGCGGACGTAGCGCGAGGTTCCGTTCGGCTCGAAGCGTGGATGAATCTGGCCATCGATCACCAGCATCGGGCCCGACTGCGTGGCGAAGGCGACATCGGGTTTGGCGGCGGCATAGGCGTTGCTTTCCATGACAGCCGCCTTGCCGTCCTTGCCGACCAGAAAGACGCCGTTCGGCTTCAGGAAGAAATTGCCTTCGCCGTCGGCAAGATTGAGCCGTGACTTTTCGCTGCCGTCCTCGACCAGCAGGCCGACCGGCGACAAATCCTCGTGATACATGCCGCCATTCATGGCGAGCAGCACCGGCCTCCCCTCGCCCGCAACCGCCTTGTCGAAGGCTTCGAGCGAACCAAAAGGCTTGCCATCGGCGCCGGCGTGGAAAACACCGATGATGTCGGCGCGAAGATCGGTCTCGCAGACGACATAGGTCACCGCCTCGAAGGCGACATTCCGGCAAGGCGCGGGCAGGTCACCGCCAATGACCAGCGGCGGCGGCTCCGGGCGTCTCGGCCACCAGACAACGGCAATCGCCGCCAGCAGGATGGCGATCGGAAGGGCGGCGCCATATCGTCTTTTCATCATGTTCCGAAGGTTGCAATCGGCTCGGATGCTTGGCCCAAGACAGGCGATCCTTTGCGCCATTTCCGCGACGGCGGCGCAAACATCTTGTTTCGGCCCATCTATGGGTTTATTTGATGGCTATGCTTCGAGCCTGACTCCCACAGGCGTGAAAGGATATCTCATGAGCGGCATCAACGACTACATCGACAGCGAAGTGAAGGGCAACGACGTCGTCCTTTTCATGAAGGGCACGCCCGGTTTTCCGCAGTGCGGCTTTTCCGGCCAGGTCGTCCAGATCCTCGATTACATCGGCGCCGACTACAAGGGCGTCGACGTGCTGACCTCGGCTGAACTGCGCCAGGGCATCAAGGAATATTCGAACTGGCCGACGATCCCGCAGCTTTACGTCAAGGGCGAATTCGTCGGCGGCTGCGACATCATCCGCGAAATGTTTCAGGCGGGCGAGTTGCAGACGTTGCTCGTCGACAAGGGCGTCAGCGTCAAAGCGACAGCCTGATTCTGAGTTGAGACGGGGCAGCCTCGCCCCGGCAAAATGTTACCTCCCCCTATCGAGTGAGGACGAACTTATGCGCCGGCATGCCGGCGCATATTCGTTTTGAAGATCGGACCCGCCGTGGACCAGCCAGCAAAAGCGCCGCAACAGGCACGCAAATTGCCTATTCCGCGCTGGGAATTCATCGCGCTGTGCGCGGCACTGATGGCGTTGAACTCGCTGGCCATCGACATCATGCTGCCGGCGCTGCAGCAGATCGGCGCCACGCTCGGCGTCGAAAATGAAAACCACCGCCAATATGTGATCACCGCCTATATGCTCGGCTTCGGCGGCGGACAGCTTTTCTTCGGGCCGATTTCGGACCGGTTCGGGCGCCGCGCGCCATTGGTCGCCGGGCTGGCGATCTATGTCGTGGCGGCTGCGGCCGCGGCCATCGCCCCGTCCTTCGCCATCCTGTTGCTGTGCCGGCTTGTGCAAGGCATCGGTGCTGCCGCCACACGCGTCATCGCCGTCTCGATCGTGCGCGATACGTTCGACGGCCGGCGCATGGCCGAGGTGATGTCGCTGATCTTCATGGTGTTCATGGCCATCCCGGTGATCGCGCCCGGGATCGGCCAGGTCATCATGCTGTTCGCAACCTGGCACTGGATCTTCGTCACCATGGCGGTCGGGGCGCTGATCGTGTCGGCGTGGTCGCTGCTGCGCCTGCCGGAGACTCTGCATCCCGAACATCGCCGGCCGTTGACTGTCTCTTCGGTGATCGACGGCTTCCGCATCGTGCTCACAAACCGCCTCACGCTCTGCTATGCTTTCGCCAGCACCTTCATCTTCGCCGCCATGTTCGGCTTCATCATCTCCGCGCAGCAGATCTATATCGACATCTTCCACGTCGGCGAGCTATTCCCGGTCATCTTCGCCGGCGTTGCGGGCGTGCTGGCCTTCTCGAACTACCTCAACTCGCGGCTGGTCGGACGGGTCGGCATGCGCCGGCTGTCGCAAGGCGCGCTGCTTCTGTTCCTGTGCATCAGCCTTGCCTGGCTGGTCGTCTCGCTCGAAATGAACATGCCGCTCTGGCTGTTCATCACCTTCTTTGCCTCCGCGATGCTGCCTTTCGGCGGGCTCGGCGCGAATTTCAACGCGCTCGCGATGGAGCCGCTCGGCCAACTGGCGGGCACCGCGTCGTCCATCCTGGGCTTCATGCAGACTTTTCTCGGCGGCATCCTCGGCACGCTGATCGGCCAGGCCTTCAACGGCACGGTGACGCCGCTTGCCGCCGGCTTCTGCAGCGTCTCGGTCGCGGCCCTGCTGATGATCCTGATCGCCGAGCGCGGCAAGATGTTCCAGCCGCACAACCCACCCATTTCAGGGCACGTCACCGACCTGCATTGAGCAACTGTTCTGCGCTACGAGTTTTATTTGTCTCAGACCGCAGCCACCTTCAAGCGACGCGTTTCAGGATGCGCCGCCAATCACTGCCGTGAAACGAGGGAACAGCGGGCGCCCTGCGATGGCGCCACCCATGCTGTCCGACAGCGGCATCGGCAGAGCCTTGTCGAGCGCTTCGAGCACGGATGACACAAAGACCCGGTTGAGCGAGGCATCATCTCCCATATGGGAGAAAGTGGCGCGCGGTTTGCCCATCAGCGTGCCGTTTTTGCGAATTGAGAAACTCAGCGTCAGGGTCATGCCAGCACTTCCAGGCGGCGGCTGCCAACAGGCAAAGATCGCGGAAAACATCTCGTCTATGGTATCGACGGGATCGAGACTGCCGCACGCGCGTTCCTGCGATCTTGCCTCAGTGGCGCCAGCGGCGGCCAAGGCAAGTGCAAGCGCCGTTGCAACAATTGCGGACCGATGTTTCATTTCGCAGCTTCCGACTTCGCGAGAGATTGGACACTATAACAGAGCCAATATACTTGACGAAAGCCTCTACCAGCAGCGGGCCGATTATTGCGCCCAGAGTTCCCTGCGCAACTCCTGCCAGCTTTCCTTGTCCGGGGCGACAAGAATGCCGCCGTCGATATGCGAGGGCAGATAGGCGCTGCCGTCGATCCGCGCGGTGTAGCCGCCGGCCTCGGCGTGGATCAGCACACCGACCAGATGGTCCCACGGCATCAGTTTGTTGTAGACGACGAAATGGGCATGGCCGCTGGCCAGAAGACGGTATTCATGTGCCGCGCAGCGATAGCCGAACTGCGACAGGGTCTTGGTCTGGTTGCGCGCCAGGAGCGAGCGTTGCGGTTCCGCCAGATATTGCCAGGAGACGGAGCCGGTCATCTGTGAGATCGGCACGGCATCGGCGACGTGCACCGTCTCCAGCGCGCCATGCGCATGGCGGATATGGCTGCCGGCGCCCTTGGCGCCGATCAGCCAGTCCCGGCCTACGGGGTCATGGATGATACCGGCGACGGTTTCGCCCTTGATGACGACGCTCAGCATGACGCCGAACAGCGGCACGCCGGAGGCGAAGTTGAAGGTGCCGTCGACCGGGTCGACGACGAAGGCGAGGTCGGCATCACCGAGCCCCTGAAGCAGCGCCGGATTGTCGGAACAGGCTTCCTCGCCGACGATCATCGCCGTGGGATAGCGCTCGCGCAGCCTGGCCGTGATCAGCCGCTCGGCGTTGATGTCGGCCTCGGTCACCAGGTCGGCAGCCGAGGTCTTCTGTCTGATGTCGCCCTCGCCCAGCCGGCGAAAGCGTGGCATGATTTCGGCCTTGGCTGCATCGGCGAGAAGCTCGGCCAGCCAGTCGATCGCTTGGTCGTCAAATATCATCGGAAATGTCTTGTCCTGTGCTGAGGCTGCCATTGAGGGCGGCAAAGTCGAACAGCTTTCTGTCGAGCAGATGCGACGGCCTGGTGTTGGACAGCGCGCGCAGCATCGTATCCTTGCGGCCCGGCATGCGCTTTTCCATATCGTCCAGCATCGCCTTCATGGCGTTGCGCTGCAGGCCTTCCTGGCTGCCGCAGAGATCGCAGGGAATGATCGGGAATTTCATCGCGGCGGCGAATTTCTCCAGATCGACCTCGGCGCAGTAGCTCAGCGGCCGCAGCACCATGACGTCGCCGTCGTCATTGAGCAGCTTTGGCGGCATGGCGGCAAGGCGGCCGCCATGGAACAGATTCATGAAGAAGGTTTCGAGAATGTCCTCGCGGTGGTGGCCGAGGACCAGCGCCGAACAGCCCTCCTCGCGCGCGATGCGATAGAGATGGCCGCGCCGCAGCCGCGAGCACAGCGAACAGTAGGTGCTGCCCTGAGGCAGCTTGTCGGTGACCACCGAATAGGTGTCCTGATACTCGATGCGATGGGGAATGCGATGCGCATCGAGGTAATCGGGCAAAATGTGCTTCGGGAAATTCGGCTGGCCCTGGTCGAGATTGCAGGCCAGCAGCTCGACCGGCAAAAGCCCGCGCCATTTGAGATCGAGCAGCACGGCGAGCAGGCCGTAGGAATCCTTGCCGCCGGACAAGGCCACCAGCCAGCGGTCGTCGGGCCTCGCCATGGCGAAATCCTCGACCACCTGACGGGTCAACCGCAACAGCCGCTTGCGCAGTTTGTTGAACTCGACCGATGACGGCACGTCGGCAAACAGCGGATGGAAGCCGCCTTCAGCAATCGGTTCAACTGTTTCGATGTCTGCCAGCATGTTCATGGCTTGTCGCTTTCCATAGCCGAGAGTGCCGGATTAGCGGACATGGCCGACAAAGAAAAGGCCGCCTCGACGGGCGGCCCTTTCCGGTATCGCAGAAAAGCGATCGCTTAGCGCGAATAGAATTCGACGACCAGGTTCGGCTCCATCTGCACGGCGAACGGTACGTCGGCCAGGCCGGGGATGCGCGAGAAGGTCGCGACCATCTTGTTGTGATCGACTTCGATATAGTCCGGCACGTCGCGCTCGGCGAGGCCGACCGCTTCCAGCACGATGACCAACTGCTTCGACTTTTCGCGCACTTCGACGACGTCGCCCGGCTTGCAACGGTACGAGCCGATGTTGACGCGCTTGCCGTTGACGTTGACGTGGCCGTGGTTGACGAACTGGCGAGCCGCGAAAATGGTCGGCACGAACTTGGAGCGGTAGACGACCGCGTCGAGACGCGACTCGAGCAGGCCGATCAGGTTCTCGGAGGTGTCGCCCTTGCGGCGATCAGCCTCTTCATAGACTTTGCGGAACTGCTTTTCGGAGACATCACCATAGTGACCCTTCAGCTTCTGCTTGGCGCGCAGCTGCAGGCCGAAATCGGAAAGCTTGCCCTTGCGGCGCTGGCCGTGCTGGCCGGGGCCGTATTCACGCTTGTTGACCGGGGACTTCGGGCGGCCCCAGATGTTTTCGCCGAGACGGCGGTCGATCTTGTACTTCGCGGATTCGCGCTTGCTCATCGCATTCCCTTTCAAAACAAACCACCCGGAACCTCATGGTCCGGGTGAAGGAAACGCGCCCTCCTCTGGCCTCCGTTTTCGAGGCCTGACAGGGTTTTCCCACGCAACGCGGCGGAAAACCCACGGGACACGTCAGTCTAGACAAAACCCAGGAAACGATAAACCTGCTTTCCCGGGCTTGCCATGCAAAAGAAACAACCGGGCATTGCGGCCCGGTGTTGGTGCGCTCGATAAACGGAGATTTGAGCAGAGTCAAGCGCGTCGCTGGCGCTGGGCCCGGCAACCATATCACGTCTTTGGCGTTGAGTGCCGTGCCGGATGCGGCGGGAGGTTGTTGCGCCGACGGCATTTAGGAAGGGACTGGAGCCAAAGGAGCCCGAAGTCGCATGAAGAAGTTTTTCCTCTCGTTGGTCGGTGCAGCCGTCCTGGCCGGGACGATGTCGATCGCCGTGCCCGAGCCAGCGATGGCCAAGCATTGGCAGGGCCACAAGCATCGTCAGACCTGCCATGTCGTGGTGAAGAAGAAGGTCATCTGGCGGCATGGCCACAAGAAGGTCATCCGCTACAAGGTGAAGCGCTGCTGGTGACGTCAGGAGTTTCGGGCTTGGCCTGAATCGAAGAAGCCCGTGGTTTCGGCCACGGGCTTTGTTTATCAACTCGGTTCAAGGTTTCAGTCTGCCGATTTCTTCTCCGGCAGGCCTTTGCGCTTGGTCTCTGCGAATTCCTCGAGCTGTTTTTCGCTCATCGAATTGTACATCGACTTCGACGCGCCTTGAAGCTCGCTCTTCCTGGTCTCGCCGCGCTTGGCCGACAGGGCTGCGCCAGCGGCCTTTTGCTGTGCTTTTGAGGTTGCAGGCATATCGGCTCCTCCTTTGCTGCCAAGGGAAGAAACGTTGCGCTCCGGCTACGGTTCCAGCGCTGGCGGTCAACTTCCGTTCCGCGCTCATGCCAGCCCATGGTCGGCCGGCACTGCCGGCAAACCACCTTCCCGTGCCCGCAACGCCGGTGTAGGACGGCGCCATGAAATCGTTGAACGATCCCTCGCAGGCACTCGCTACCGGCCTCGCGAAAATCCGCACCGAGTTCCATGTGCCGGAGGGATTTCCCCCTGATGTAATGGCCATGGCACAGACGGCGGCCAGGCGCGTGCCCGACCAGCATGCCGACCGCACGGCGATGCCCTTCGTGACGCTCGACCCCGCGGCTTCCACCGATCTTGACCAAGCGTTTTCGATCGAAGCGAGCGGTAGCGACCTTCTGTTGCACTATGCCATTGCCGACGTAGCCTGGTTCGTCGCGGACGGCGACGCGGTGGATCGCGAAGCCTGGGCGCGGGGCGAAACCCTGTATTTGCCGGACGGCAAGGCCGGGCTCTATCCCCGGGTGCTTGCCGAGGGCGCCGCGAGCTTGCTGCCCAGCGGTCCGCGTCCGGCTGTCATCTTCACGGTCCGGATCGCCGACGACGGAGCGGTAAGGCTGGATGGCGCGGAGCGGGCAATCATTCAAGGCCGCGCCAAGCTCGCCTATGACAGCGTGCAGGCCGCCGACGTCCCAGTCGGCTTCGCCGAAATCGCGCGGCGCATGGCGGCGGCCGAAGAGCGTCGCGGCGCTTCGCGCGTCGACCCACCCGAGCAGGAGGTGGAACAGCTTGCCGATGGCACGTTCCAGCTTGCGTTCAGACCGCTGCTGCAATCCGAGCAAGACAACGCAGCACTTTCGCTGGCCGCTAACATGGCGATTGCCGACGCCATGCTGGCACACCGGACCGGCTTGTTCCGGGTGATGGCGCCGCCCGATGCTTCCAAAGTACAAAGACTGCGCAGCGCGGCACGGGCCTTAGGCCTGTCCTGGCCTCCTTTGACCAGCCTGCCCGACTATCAGCGAACCCTCGATCCGACCAACATGCAACAGGCAGCGCTGATGCTGGAAATCCGCCGCGCCGGCTCCGGCGCGTCCTACCAACCCTATGAAGAAGGCGTTGTCCCCTGGCACGAGGCGATGGCCGCGACCTATGCCCACGCCACCGCACCCCTGAGGCGGCTGGCCGATCGCTATGTCGTGCGCTGCGTGCTGGCCATCGTCAACGGCCAGCCGGTGCCGCAAGCCGTTACCGAGGCGTTTTCCAGACTGCCAAAGGTGATGGGCCGCGCAGGCGCCCGCGCCTCGCAGATCAACCACGCGGCCATCGACCTTGCCGAGGCGGTGATGCTGAGGGGGCGCATGGGTGAAACATTCAAGGCCGTCGTCACCGACGTCGGTGATCAGCGTGTGCGCGTTCAGCTCTCGGACATGCCTGTCGTTGCGAATGTGAAGGCCTCAGGGTTCAGGCAGGGCGATGGCCTGACGCTAAGGCTTGTTTCGGCCGATCCGGATCGACGCGTCATTGTCTTCGAACCTGTCTAAAGCGCGTCGGCGACGCGCCTTAGTTTTTTGTTTTTATGGATGTCGTTGTCCCAAAACCGCTGCGCACTTTTGGGCGACATGCATTAGCGCGCGCTCAATCCAAAACCCTGCATCAGCCGGCTGATGGCGAAATCCGCCTTTCCGGAGGTAAAGACGGCGATGTCGGGCTCGCTTTGCGGCAGTGGCCCGTCGACAGCCGGAAGCAGCGACAGAGCGCGCCGCGCAATCGCCTCGGCCGGGTCGATCCAGTCGACCGGCCAGGGCGCGGTCTTGCGCATGCGATTAGCCAGGAACGGATAGTGCGTGCAGGCGAGCACGACGATGTCCGTGCGCAAATCGTCATGCTGCACGAAACACGGTGCGATCTCGGCACGCACGGCCTCCTCGTCGACAAAGCCCTCGCGCATGTAGGCCTCGGCCAGTCCGGCGAGATTGTTGCTGCCGACCAGCCGGACATGGCATTTCTGCGCCCATTTGCCGATCAGGTCGCGCGTGTACTGGCGCTTCACCGTGCCCGGCGTCGCCAGCACCGAGACCAGCCCGGACCGGGTGCGCTCGGCAGCCGGCTTGATTGCCGGCACCGTGCCGACAAAGGGATGGCCAGGGAATTTTTCCCGCAACGCATCGATCACCAGCGTCGAAGCGGTATTGCAGGCGACGACCGAAATTTCCGGATCAAAACGGTCGAGCAGCTTGGCGAAGAGCTCGACTATATGGGCCTGCAGCGCCGGCTCTTCCCAGGCGCCGTAGGGAAAGGCCTTGTCATCGGCGACGTAGACGAAGCGCCGGTCGGGCATCAGCACGCGCGCTTCGCGCAGCACGGTCAATCCGCCAACGCCGGAATCGAACATCAGTATCGGACGGTGGCTCATTGATATCGGACCATGAAAGAGGCTGGATCAGAAGGCTTGGCGGTCATTGGCCAATGCCGTTCTATCTGCAACCATCATGGTCTTGAAGTGGCGAATGTCAGCAAGTTCTTAGCAAAGCCGGCGAAGACGACCTTGCCTCGATTGCTCTAGAGCCCGCGCTTGCCGAAGCCGGCGGGCCGCGGACGGCCCAAAGGTTGGGCGGACGGCACCGAGCGCGTGGCCGGTGTGGCGTTGCGCATGGAAGACTGTGCCGTGCTGCTGGCCATCCGGCCGTATCCCGCAGGCATGGGCGTATCGCCATCGAAATCGAAAACCGATGTCAGTTCGTCGATATTGATGCCCGCCACCGGCTTAGCCACCAGGATCGTGCACCAAAGGCCAAAGATCGACAGCGCAAGCAGGTTCAAACCGCTGGAGGTCCTTTCCGGATTGTTGAAATCGATGACCAGCAGCGTGCCTGCCTGCAGAAAGGCGTAGATGGCGCAGAACACGATGTAGGACCACAGGATCCAGGCTTTGCCGTTGGCGTCGCGGCTGCGTCGCCAGGCGATGTTGGCACGCATGACCACGGCCAGGAGGGAAACGACCAGAACCGCGCCTGCCATCCCTTGCCGCAATGGACCGGGCGCCGAGTTGACCAGCCCCTCAAAGCCGATCGTGCCAACGATGCACAGCACAGCAAGAACGGCCTCGAGCAGGGCTACGCCGAGCGAATAGAAGAAGAAGCGCATACGGCCGATTTTGGACGTGAACATTTGCCACCCCACCGTTTTGACAACAATGGACGAGAGGCAAATAAAATTCGGTTACTTCAGCCGTTCGAAGCTTAGCGATTTCTAATCTTCTTTGTCTGCCTGGCGTTTTCGCGCAGCGGCCGGCAAACGCCTTGGATCGTCTCCCGGCGAGCCGTCCCCGCGCGGCATGGCCGGCGAAAACCGGTCGAGCGACGAGATGATGCCACGCAGCACTTTCAGTTCCGGCTCGGCGAAACCGGCGCGCGTCAAGACGGCGCGCAGATTGTCGACCATCTTGGGTTTCTTGGGCGCCGGGCGGAAATAACCGCGCGCTTCGAGCGCGCCTTCGAGATAGGCAAACAGGCCGTGCAACTCTTCCTTGCTCGCCGGCTTCATTTCAGGACTGGAGAAATTAGTCGCCGTCTCGTCCTCCAGGCCGGATTTCATCCATTCATAGGACATCAACAGCACGGCCTGGGCGATGTTGAGCGACGAAAAGCCGGGATCGACCGGAAAGGTGACGATCTCGTCGGCCAGCCCGACCTCGTCATTGTAGAGCCCAAAACGCTCGCGGCCGAACAAGATGCCGGTGCGCAGGCCGGCCATCTGACGCGCCCTCAGCGCCCTGCCCGCCTCGACCGGACCACGCACGGGTTTGAAGCCGTCGCGCTCCCGCGCCGTGGTTGCGAAGACGAAGTTGAGGTCGGCGACGGCGGACGCCAGATCGCCGAACACTGTTACGGCATCGATGACATGGTCGGCGCGGCTGGCGGCGGCGCGCGCCTTCTCGCTCGGCCAGCCGTCACGCGGGTTGACCAGTCTCAGTTCGGCAAGGCCGAAATTGGCCATGGCGCGCGCAACCATGCCGATATTCTCGCCGAGCTGCGGCTCGACCAGGATGATCGCCGGCCCGGCGGCGGATGCGTTTTCAGGATGATCGACGGCGGACATGATCTCAATGAACTGCTGTTTGCGGCATTTCAGCGTTCCCTGCCACATCCGCTCGGCAAAATGAAGCTTTTGCAAAACACCGGTCGCGGCACAGACGACCCATTCTGCACGGATCGGCGTTTGCGCGGCCAAATAGGCTTTGATATACGCTCCGCATCCCCGGCCGAAGCCATGCGGGCAAGGCCGTTTAGTTCCCCAAAAGCGAGGCATTCTTTTCATGGCGAAGATCAAGGTGGCGAACCCGGTCGTCGAGCTCGACGGCGACGAGATGACCCGCATCATCTGGCAGTTCATCAAGGACAAGCTGATCCACCCTTATCTCGACCTAGAGCTCGAATATTACGACCTCGGCGTCGAGCACCGCGACGCCACCAACGACCAGGTGACCATCGATTCGGCCAATGCCATCAAGAAATGGGGCGTCGGCGTGAAATGCGCGACGATCACGCCCGACGAGCAGCGCGTCGAGGAATTCAAGCTGAAGAAGATGTGGAAGTCGCCGAACGGCACCATCCGCAACATTCTCGGCGGCACCATTTTCCGCGAACCGATCATCATGAAGAACGTGCCGCGTTTGGTGCCGGGATGGACCAAGCCGATCATCGTCGGCCGTCATGCCTTCGGCGACCAGTATCGCGCCACCGATTTCCGCTTCCCCGGCAAGGGCAAGCTGACCATCAAGTTCGTCGGCGAGGACGGCAAGGTGATCGAGCATGACGTGTACGACGCACCCGGCGCCGGCGTTGCCATGGCGATGTACAATCTCGACGACTCCATCCGGGAATTCGCCCGCGCCTCGCTGAATTACGGCCTGCTGCGCAACTATCCGGTTTATCTCTCGACCAAGAACACCATCCTCAAAGCCTACGACGGCCGCTTCAAGGACATATTCCAGGAGGTCTACGAGGCTGAATTCGAGGCCGAGTTCAAGGCTAAGAAGCTGTGGTACGAGCACCGGCTGATCGACGACATGGTGGCCTCCGCCCTGAAATGGTCTGGCGGCTATGTCTGGGCCTGCAAGAATTATGACGGCGACGTCCAGTCCGACACGGTGGCGCAAGGTTTTGGCTCGCTCGGCCTGATGACCTCCGTGCTGATGACGCCGGACGGCAAGACGGTGGAAGCGGAGGCCGCGCACGGCACAGTGACGCGCCACTATCGCCAGCACCAGAAGGGCGAGGAAACCTCGACCAATTCGATCGCCTCGATCTTCGCCTGGACGCGCGGCCTCGCCCACCGCGCCAAGCTCGACGATAATGCCGAGTTGAAGCGATTTGCCGACACGCTGGAGAAGGTCTGCATCCAGACGGTTGAGAGCGGCTTCATGACCAAGGACCTGTCGCTCTTGATCGGTCCGGACCAACCATGGCTGTCGACCACCGGCTTCCTCGACAAGATCGACGAGAATTTGCAGAAGGCGATGGCGTAAGCCGGCAGCCATGGCCAAGCCGGTCGTCTACGGGGCGGACTACAGCGTCTATGTGCGCATCGTCCGCTCGTGCTGGCGGAAAAAGGCATCGACTACGAGCTTGTGCCGGTCGATGTCTTTGCCGCCGAGGGCACTCCTGCCTGGTATTTCGAGCATCACCCTTTCGGCCGCATTCCGGCCTTCGAGCACGACGGCTTTCGCCTGTTCGAAACCAGCGCAATCGCCCGCTATGTCGACGAGGCGTTCGACGGCCCGGCACTGCAGCCAAAAGACGCCCGCACCCGTGCAACGATGAACCAGCTCATCGGCATGCTGACGCCTATGCCTACAGATCGATGGTCTGGGACGTCGCCGTCGAGCGGCTTGAGAAGGAAGCGCCAGACGAGGCACTGGTCGCCAACGGGCTGCGCCAGGCGGAAACGGTGCTGCGGGTGCTCACCGCACTCAAGCCTCCCGGGCCGTGGCTGCTCGGGGACCATCTGACGCTGCCGACCTGCATGCGGCATCCATCATCGCCTATTTCGTCAAGGTCGCCGACGGGCAAAAGCTGCTTGCGGCGTTCGCCGACATCCAGGCCTGGTGGGAGGGCATCGCAAAACGTCCGAGCCTGGCGGCGGGCTGATATGGGTTCGGGCCATGGCTGACCCATCTCGCCAGGACGCGCTCACCGTCGCCAGAATTGTCAGGGTCAACCACGCCGGTGAGTTCGGTGCGATCAGGATCTATTCGGCGCAGATTCTTGTCGCCAAACGCTTCTGGCCGGATTGCGTGCCATCCTTGTCGGAGATGCTCGGGCACGAGCGCACGCATTGCGCCGCGTTCCGCGCCGCCATGCCGGCGCGGCGGTCGCGACCGTGCCGGGTGATGCAGTTCTGGAGCTGGGGTGGCTGGCTGCTGGGTTTTGTCACCGCCCTGCTCGGTCCGCAAGGCATCTGGGCCTGCACGGCGGCGGTTGAAGCGGCGGTGCATCGCCATCTGGACGATCAGCTGTTTTTCCTCGCCAATCGCGACCACGACTTGCACGGCATCATCCTGGCGATCCGCGAGGAAGAGCTCGCCCATCTCCATCACGCCGAAGAGCAGCTGAAATCGCCCGGCCCGGCGCTGAACTTTTTACGGTCGCTGATTTCGATCGCCACGGACGTGCTGATCTGGCTGTCCACCTGGGGCGATTCCAGCAGAATGACGCGCGCCCTGAAGGCGGCGAAAAGAACTAGCTAGACGGACCGTCTAAGAGCTGATTGCCGGCTTGCCAGTATCAGCCACAGAATGGCAAGCACGGCGGCGAAGGCCGGAAAGCCGCACACAAACCAGATAAGGCATAGGGTGGCTTTCAGGCTGCCTCCAGCGCCGCCCTCACCGCGGCGATCGCATCATTGGCCTTCGAGGCGTCCGGGCCGCCGGCTTGCGCCATGTCGGGCCGTCCGCCGCCGCCCTGCCCGCCCAGTGCGGCCGAGGCAACGCGCACAAGATCGACAGCGCTGAAGCGGCCGACGAGATCGTCCGTCACGGCGACCACGACGCTTGCCTTGTTGTCTTCGCCCGCACCGACGAAGACGACGACGCCGGAGCCGAGCGATGTCTTGCCGGCATCGGCCAGCGGCTTCAAATCCCTAGGTGAGACGCCGGAAACCGCTTTGCCGAGGAAGCCGATCCCGGCGACGGTTTCGGTGGTGGCCGGAGCATCGGCCGCAGCACCACCGCCCAGCGCGAGTTTCTTGCGCGCTTCGCTCAGTTCCTTCTCGAGCTTCTTGCGCTCCTCGAGCAGCGTCTCGACACGCGCCGGCACGTCGGCCGGCGAAATCTTCAACACGGCCGCCGTCGCCTTCAGGCGCCTGTCCTGCTCGTCGAGATATTTTCGTGCGGCTTCGCCGGTCAGCGCCTCGATGCGGCGCACGCCGGCGGCGACCGCGCTGTCGGAGACGACACGGACCAGGCCGATATCGCCGGTCGCTCGGACATGGGTGCCGCCGCAGAGCTCGACGGAATAGGGCCGGTTGGCCTTGGCGCCATGCAGGCCGGTGCCCATCGAGACGACACGCACTTCGTCACCATATTTCTCACCGAACAGCGCCATGGCGCCCTCGGCGATGGCGTCATCGACCGACATCAGGCGCGTCGTCACCGGGCTGTTCTGGACGACGATTTCGTTGGCCATGCGCTCGACCTCTTCGAGATCTTCGGCCGAGATCGGCTTGTTGTGCGAGATGTCGAAGCGCAGGCGCTCGGGCGCGACCAGCGAACCTTTCTGCGCGACATGGGTGCCCAGCACCTCGCGTAGCGCCTCATGGATCAGATGCGTTGCCGAATGGTTGGCACGCAGCCGGGTGCGGCGCGCATGGTCAACTTTCAGCTCGACGGCTGCACCTGGCTTGACCGTGCCGTTCGTCACCTTGCCCAGATGCACGAACAGGCCGTCGGCCTTTTTCTGCGTGTCGGAAACCTCGATCGAGAAACCTTCGCCGGAGATGATGCCGGTGTCGCCCATCTGGCCGCCCGACTCGCCATAGAACGGCGTCTGGTTGACGACCACCGCCACCGCGTCGCCCTTGCCGGCGCTATCGACTGTCTTGCCGTCCTTGACCAGGGCCTGGATGAGGCCTTCCGCCTGTTCGGTCTCGTAGCCGAGGAATTCGGTGGCGCCGGCCTTCTCGCGTACAGAAAACCAGATGGTCTCGGTGGCCGCGTCGCCGGAACCAGCCCAATGCTTGCGCGCTTCGGCCTTCTGCTGCTCCATCGCATGGGTGAAGCCGGCAAGGTCGACCGAGATGTTGCGCTGGCGCAGTGCGTCCTGCGTCAGATCGAGCGGGAAGCCGTACGTGTCATAGAGCTTGAACGCCGTCTCGCCATCCAGCATATCGCCGGCGTGCAGCGTATCTGTCGCCTCCGAGAGCAGGCCGAGGCCGCGCACCAGCGTCTTGCGGAACCTGGTCTCCTCGAGCTTCAGCGTCTCGGTAATCAGCTGTTCGCCGCGCAGCAGTTCGGGATAGGCCTGGCCCATCTCACGCACTAGCGCCGGCACCACCTTCCACATCAACGGCTCCTTGGCGCCGAGCAACTGCGCATGGCGCATGGCGCGGCGCATGATGCGGCGCAGCACATAGCCGCGGCCTTCGTTCGACGGCAGCACGCCGTCGGCAACCAGGAAGGAGGACGAGCGCAGATGATCGGCAATGACGCGGAAGGAGGCGACCGTCTCCTTGTCCGGGCCCTGCCCGAGCGCTGACGAGGCCGCATCGATCAGATGACGGAACAGGTCGGTCTCGAAGACGCTCTCCACCCCTTGCAGGATGGAGGCCATGCGCTCCAGGCCCATGCCGGTGTCGATCGACGGCCGCGGCAGGTCGATGCGCTCATCCTTGGTGACCTGCTCATATTGCATGAACACCAGGTTCCAGAATTCAAGGAAGCGGTCGCCATCCTCCTCCGGGCTGCCGGGAGGGCCGCCCCAGATGTGCTCGCCACGGTCGATGAAGATTTCCGAGCACGGCCCGCACGGTCCGGCGTCGCCCATAGCCCAGAAATTGTCGGAGGTCGGGATGCGGATGATGCGGTCATCGGAGAAACCGGCGATCTTCTTCCAGAAGCCGGCCGCCTCGTCATCGGTGTGATAGACGGTGACCAGCAGCTTGTCCTTGTTCAGCCCGAACTCCTTGGTGATCAGGTTCCAGGCCAGTTCGATGGCGCGCTCCTTGAAATAGTCGCCGAAGGAGAAATTGCCGAGCATTTCGAAGAAGGTCAGATGGCGCGCGGTGTAGCCGACATTGTCGAGGTCGTTGTGCTTGCCGCCGGCGCGCACGCTTTTCTGCGCGGTGGTGGCGCGCGAATAGGACCGCTTCTCCAGGCCGGTGAAGACGTTCTTGAACTGCACCATGCCGGCATTGGTGAACATCAGCGTCGGGTCGTTGCGCGGCACCAGCGGGCTCGAGGCCACGACCTCGTGGCCCTCCTTGCGGAAATAGTCGAGGAATGTCGACCGGATCTCGTTCACGCCACTCATGACTGCTGCCTTTTCGCGAAAACCGCCGGCACGGCCGGCGGACACTGGTCTCTGCTTTTTAGAAGATTGACTTGGCCTTTTAGCGGGCACGCCCCACCCTGTCCAGAAACACGGAATTGGGCCAATCCGGCAACTGCCAAGCCGGCTTCACGCTGCCCAAAAACGAAAACCGCCGGCGCGAAGGCCGGCGGTTTGAAACGCAATACTAAAGAACTCGGTTACTTAAGCATCGGGTAATAGACCGGATTTATGGCCGAACTCTGGCCGTACCCTACATGGCACCGGATTCTTCCTCGAAGCCGTCGTCGCTTTCGCCGCGCTCGGGGCCGCCATTCTCGAGAAACTTCTCGGCAATCAGCCCGGCATTCTGCCGCAGTGCCAGTTCGATCTCGCGCGCCGTGTCGGGATTGTCGCGCAGGAACAGTTTGGCGTTTTCACGACCTTGGCCGAGACGCTGCGAATTGTAGGAGAACCACGCGCCCGACTTCTCGACCACGCCGGCCTTGACGCCGAGGTCGACCAGCTCGCCGGTCTTGGACACGCCCTCGCCATACATGATGTCGAACTCGACCACCTTGAAGGGCGGCGCCAGCTTGTTCTTGACGACCTTGACGCGGGTCTGGTTGCCGACGACCTCGTCGCGGTCCTTGACCGAGCCGATGCGGCGGATGTCGAGGCGCACCGAAGCGTAGAATTTCAGCGCGTTGCCGCCGGTCGTGGTTTCCGGCGAACCGAACATGACGCCGATCTTCATGCGGATCTGGTTGATGAAGATGACCATGGTGTTGGAGCGCGAGATCGAGGCGGTCAGCTTGCGCAGCGCCTGGCTCATCAGACGAGCCTGGAGACCGGGCAGCGAATCGCCCATCTCGCCCTCGATTTCAGCGCGCGGCGTCAGGGCGGCCACCGAATCGACCACCAGAACGTCGATGGCGCCGGAACGCACCAGCGTGTCGCAAATTTCCAGCGCCTGCTCGCCGGTGTCGGGCTGCGAGATCAGCAGGTTTTCGAGGTCCACGCCGAGCTTGCGGGCATAGACCGGGTCGAGCGCATGCTCGGCATCGACGAAGGCGCAGATACCGCCCTTCTTCTGGGCTTCGGCAACTGTGTGCAGCGCCAGTGTCGTCTTGCCCGAGCTTTCCGGCCCGTAGATCTCGACAATGCGGCCGCGCGGCAGGCCACCGACGCCAAGCGCGATGTCGAGGCCAAGCGATCCGGTCGGCACGGTTTCAATCTCGACGACCTGCTCGTTGGCGCCCAGCCGCATGATCGAGCCCTTGCCGAAGGCGCGCTCGATTTGCGACAGCGCCGCGTCCAGAGCCTTTGATTTGTCCACCGCTTTGTCCTCTACAAGCCGCAAAGTATTCTGAGCCATGATACATCACCCCTTGGTCGTCAATGAAGGCCGGACAATCCGTAATCCCTGCCCTATTTGTACCTTTTTTGTTCTCGTTTGGCAAGAGGGGTCAAATATCTGAAAAGCAATCTTTATCCGGATTTGTTCTTTTTTTGTCTCATGGTTTCGTTTCCGGATGTATCCACCATTGGGCCAGGCGCTCCGGCGGTTTGGCTCCGCCCGAATCGCTGGCTTGCTTGCGAAGCTCCGTCGCACAGCCTAGCGCTTGTCTGGTTCGAATAACAAAGGTCATATCGCCTACATGGTGAAATCAGCAAAAATACTGGCGGTGGGCGGCGCCCATATCGACCGGCGCGGTCAGGTGTCCGGTGCTTACGTGCCGGCGGCGTCCAACCCCGGCACGATGCGCGAGGATGTCGGCGGCGGCGTCTTCAACGCGCTGCGCAGCCTCGTGCGGCGCGGCGTCTCGGCCTCGCTTTTGTCGGTGCGCGGCGGCGATGCCTCGGCCGAGACGGTTGCGCGCGCCATCGCCGACTCCGGCATTGCCGACCTGTCGGCGGTTTTCCTCGACCGCACGACGCCGAGCTACACGGCGCTGATCGATCGCGACGGCGAGCTGATCACCGGCTTTGCCGATATGGCGCTCTACGATTTGGCGTTCCCCAAGCAGATCCGCCGCTCCAAGGTGCGCGAGGTGGTCGCCGAGGCCGATGCGGTGCTCTGCGACGCCAATCTGACATCAACGGCGCTGGAGCGGCTGGTGGGGCTCGCCGCCGGCAAGCCGGTGTTCGCCATCGCCATTTCGCCGGCCAAGGTGGTGCGGCTGATACCGGTGCTGAAGGAACTCGCGCAGGTCTTCATGAACCGGCGCGAGGCCATGGTGCTGGCCGGCGTCGATGCCAATGCCACCGAGCGCGAGACCGTGGACGGACTGCGCTGCAGCGGCCTCACCAGTGGCGTGGTGACGGCGGGCGACGGCCCGGTGCTGGGATTCGACGAAGCCGGCGCCTTCTCTATCCTGCCGCCGGCGCCGAGAAAAGTCGCCGACGTCACCGGCGCCGGCGACGCGCTGGCCGGCGCCACCATCGCTGCCCTGCTGCGCGGCCTGCCCCTGCGCCAGGCATTGCGCGAGGGCGTTGCCGCCGCCACGCTGGCCATTGAAAGCGCCGACGCGGTTCCGGCCTTCACGATTGCGACCTTCACTGAGGCACTGGCTCTTGTGCCCGACGCGCAGGAAATGGCATGAGGGCGGCCAATTGCCATTGCCGGAGCGCGACGTCCAAGCGGACGCGCGGATCTCCGGATCGGAGACCATCATGACACCGCAAAGCGCCCGCCACTTCATCGACATCCACGCGCCCGTGGCCGAGGCGCTCGCCGCTGGCCGCCCCGTCGTGGCGCTGGAAAGCACCATCATCACCCATGGCATGCCTTACCCCGACAATGGCGCCATGGCCGCCAATGTCGAAAAGATCATCCTCGACAATGGCGCGGTGCCGGCGACGATCGCCGTGGTTGCCGGCCGCATCAAGATCGGGCTGTCCGACGGCGAGCGCGAGTCGCTGGCGATGACCGGCGACGCCATGAAGCTGTCGCGCGCCGATCTCGGCTTTGCGGTGGCGCAAGGCCGCACCGGCGGCACCACGGTCGCCGCCACCATGATCGCGGCCGACATGGTCGGGATCAAGGTGTTCGCCACCGGCGGCATTGGCGGCGTCCACAAGGGCGCGGAAAAGAGCTTCGACATCTCGGCCGATCTCGACGAGTTGGCGCGCACGCCGGTCATCGTCGTCTCGGCCGGCGCCAAGGCGATCCTCGACATCGAAAAGACGCTGGAAGTGCTGGAGACGCGCGGCGTGCCGGTGATTGGCCATGGCTGCGAGACGATGCCGGCCTTCTGGTCGCGGCATTCCCCGTTCCGCGCGCCGCTGACCCTGCACAGACCGGAAGAGATCGCGCATTTCTACAAGACCAGGGCGGCACTTGGCCTGGTCGGCGGCATGCTGATCGCCAACCCGGTGCCGCAGGACGATGAAATCCCGGCCGACGAGATGGCCGGCTATATCGAGGCCGCGCAGAAGGCGGCCGAGGCGCAGAATGTGACCGGTAAGGCGGTGACGCCGTTCCTGCTGGGCAAAATCCTCGACCTGACCGGCGGCCGGAGCTTGAAGACCAACATCGCGCTGGTCGAGAACAATGCGCGGTTGGCGGCGAGGATTGCGAAGGCGCTGTAGGATCGCCTACGTCGGCGGGACAGCACCCCCCTCTGGCCTGCCGGCCATCTCCCCCGCAAGGAGGGAGATTAACAGCTTAGCCGCAGGCTCCCATTTTCAACGTTGGTGATTGGCGAAGGCCAATGTGACAACTGATCTCCCCCCTTGCGGGGGAGATGTCCGGCAGGACAGAGGGGGTGGGAAGAAACGCGGCGGTCCCGGTTCACTTCCCCGCCCTTCGTCCCGCCTCATAAGCCCGACGCGCCCACACCCTCATCTCGTCAGGATCATCAAACGCGTCGTCGGGAATGCTCCAGTACGGCATCGCGACCAGCTTGCCGTGGCGGGTGCCGGTATAGGTCCATTGCTTGCGGCCGGCGGCTTCGAAGTCGGGCGCGCTTTGCTCGTCAGCCTTGAGCAGCAATTCGCCGCGCAGCACGATAGCGACGATGACGCCGTCGAAATAGATACCCTTGCCGCCGAACAGTTTTCGGATACTGACCGGGCCGAGGCCTTCGAACAGTTCTTCGATGCGTTCATTGTCCATGCCGCAATCATGTCACCGGGCTTGCCACGGCTGCAACCAAAAACCATGCTGGCAAGTTGAGAGCCATCCGTCGGAGTTCTGTCATGCCGCTGCTGCTCAAGGGATCCTGCCGCTGCGATGCCGTCCATTTCGAGGTGGAGAGCAACACGCCGGTGCCGTTCATGCTGTGCTACTGCTCGATCTGCCGCAAGCAGCAGGGCGGCGGCGGCTTCGCCATCAATCTCGGCGCCGATTACAAGACGCTGAAAATCAAGGGCAAGCGCAATCTCGGCGTCTACCAGGCCGAGATCGCGGACGACGAGCATCCAAACTGCGAGATTTCGACCGGCGAGCGCAATTTCTGCAAGAAGTGCGGTTCGGCGCTCTGGCTCTACGATCCGACCTGGCCGGAACTGGTGCACCCGTTCGCCTCGGCAATCGACAGCGAGTTGCCGAAGCCGCCGGAGAAGGTGCATCTGATGTTGAAATACAAGGCGAGTTGGGTCGAGCCGGTGATCGGCAAAAAGGACAAGGCGTTCGACGTCTATCCCGAGGAATCGATCGCCGACTGGCACATGCGGACGAAGATGTGGGTGAAGTGAGGGCTCGGAGCGCGACTTCCGATGGTTGGCGCTGCCCCTCACCCGGCCCTTCGGGCCGTTCGTCATTCGAAAAGCCAAGCAATTGGCTTTTCGCCCGCTGCGCGGACCATTCCTCACCTCCCCGTGAACGGGGATAAGGAAGATCAGGCCGAAGCGCGCGCCTCAGCCAGCGCCTTCAGGTCGGCGGGCTTCAGTTCGACGGATTCGCCGCAGCCGCAGGCCGAACTCTGGTTCGGGTTGTGGAAGGTGAAGCCGGTGCGCAGCGTGGTCTGCTCGAAATCCATCTCGGTGCCGAACAGGAAAAGGGCAGCCTCGGGCGCGACATAGACATGCGCGCCGTCGCGCTCGATATGGTCGTCCTTGGTGTTGGGCTCGGTCACCAGGTCGACCGTGTATTCCATGCCGGCGCAGCCGCCCTTCTTGATGCCGAGGCGAATGCCATGCGCATTGTCGCGCGTGGCGACGATCTCGCGCACCCGGTCGGCTGCCTTTTCGGTCATCGTGATGACGGCGAAGCGTCCCATTTCTTTTTCCTCTTCCATTCCATGCAGGTTCAAGGCCTGCCGAATGATTCCTCACCTAAAATGGTGAAGTTTTACCACTGGTGCAAGTGCACCAACCTCAGTCAACCTAGTACCAGCCCACCGCCACCTGCGCCTCTTCCGACATGCGGTCGGGCGACCAGGGCGGGTCGAAGGTCATGTTGACCTCGACGCCGGAGACGCCTTCGACGGCGCCGACGGCGTTTTCCACCCAGCCGGGCATTTCGCCGGCCACCGGACAGCCGGGCGCGGTCAGCGTCATGTCGATCTTGACCGCGCGGTTGTCCTCGATGTCGATCTTGTAGATGAGGCCGAGCTCATAGATGTCGGCCGGGATTTCCGGGTCATAGACGGTCTTCAGCGCCGAGACGATGTCGTCGGTCAGCCGCGCCAGCTCGTCGGCGGGAATGGCCGAGGCGGAAACCAGCGGATTGATGGCTGCTTCCGGCGCGGTGGTGTGGCTCGCATCATCCATGGTCGTCATCCAAAGAACCTGTCACCCGAAGAACTTGCGCGCTTTTTCCAGCGCATCGGCCAAAGCGTCGACTTCGGCCCTGGTATTATACATGCCGAACGATGCCCTGCATGTGGAGGTTACGCCAAAGCGTTTCAACAGCGGCTGGGCGCAATGGGTGCCCGCGCGGACGGCAACACCCTGCCTGTCTATCACCATCGACACGTCATGGGCATGAATGCCCTGCAATTCGAAAGAAATGATGGCGCCCTTGTCCGGCGCGTCGCCGAAGATGCGCAGCGAGTTGATGGCGCGCAGCCGTTCATGCGCATAGGTCTTGAGATCGGCCTCATGGGCGGCAATGCGCTCGCGGCCAACCTTTTCCATGTATTCCAATGCTGCACCCAGGCCAATCGCCTGCACGATCGGCGGCGTGCCGGCCTCGAAGCGGTGCGGCGGCTCGTTGTAGGTGACGATGTCTTCAGTCACCTCCTCGATCATTTCGCCGCCGCCCATGAAGGGGCGCATGCCCTGCAGAATGTCCTTCTTGCCGTAGAGCACGCCGATGCCGGAGGGCCCGTAGACCTTGTGGCCGGTGAAGACGAAGAAATCGCAATCGAGGTCCTGGACGTCGATCGGCATGTGCACGGCGCTCTGGCTGCCGTCGACAAGTACGGGAATTCCACGCGAATGCGCGATGCGCACGATCTCCTTGATCGGGGTTACCGTGCCCAGCGCGTTCGACATATGCGTGATGGCGACGAGCTTGGTCTTGTCGGTCAGGCGCTTTTCGAATTCCTCGATGTGGAAGATGCCGAGATCGTCGACCGGCACCCAGACCAGCTTGGCGCCCTGCCGTTCCCGGATGAAATGCCACGGCACGATGTTGGAGTGGTGCTCCATGATCGACAGCACGATCTCGTCGCCCGCGCCGATATTGGGCATGCCATAGCCGTAAGCCACGGTGTTGATCGCCGCGGTCGTGTTCGAGGTGAAGACGATGTTGTCGGTGCTTGGCGCATTGAGGAAACGGCGCACCGTCTCGCGTGCCTTCTCATAGGCGTCGGTTGCGGCATTGGACAGGAAATGCAGGCCGCGATGGACGTTGGCGTATTCCTGGGAATAGGCGTGCTGGATCGTATCCAGCACCACCTGCGGCTTCTGCGCCGAGGCGCCATTGTCGAGATAGACCAGCGGTTTGCCGTAGACTTCGCGCGACAGGATCGGGAAGTCGCGGCGGATCGCCTCGACGTCGTATGGGGTTGTTTCGATCTTCTGGTCCATTACAAGCTCTCTTGAGGCACCGCCTCACTTCGTCACGCACCCCTCATCCGACCGAGCTTCGCTCGGCCACCGCCCGGGGCGAGTCACTTGCCTCGCCCGTCCTTCGGACCCCACAAGGGGAGAAGGGAAAGAGGCGCTTACCCGTGCGCCACGAACCAGTCGTCCAGCCTTGTTTCCAGGGCCTCGACGATGGTTTCGTCGTCCAGTTCCTCGATTACTTCGGCCACGAACGCCTTCACCAGCAAGCCGCGGGCGCTCTTCTCGTCGATGCCGCGCGCCATCAGGTAGAACAGATGGTTGTGGTCGATCTCGGTAACGGTCGCGCCATGGCCGCAGATGACGTCGTCGGCGAAGATCTCCAGCTCAGGCTTGGTCGAGAACTCGCCATCGTCCGACAAAAGCAGCGTGTTGCAGGCCATCTTGGCGTTGGTTTTTTGCGCGTATTGGTGGACGTTGATGCGGCCCTGGAAGACGCCGCGCGCCTTGCCGGTCACGACATTGCGGATCACTTCCGTCGACGTCGTATGCGGCACGGCATGGTCGAGCACCATGGTCACGTCGGTGTGGGTGTCGCCGGCGAGCAGGTTGATGCCGCGCAGTTTGAAGTCGGAGCCTTCGCCCGTGGTCTTCACCACGATCTCCTGGCGCACAAGCTTGCCGCCGGCATTCATGAAAAACAGCGTCAGCTTCGAATTCTTGCCGAGATGCGCCTTGAACTGGGCAAGATGCGTGGCCGTTTCCGGCTGCTCCTGCACGATCAGCCAGGTAACGTCCGCACCCTCGCCCAGAACGAGCTGGCTGACCGAGCTGCCCAGTGCCGCGCCCTCGCCGGCCTGACGCTCGACGAGAGCAGCTTTGGCGCCGGCGCCGACACGCACGGGAAAGCGCACATGCACCTGGCCACCGGCCTGCAAATTCTGCAATTCGATCGGCTTTTCCAGTGCTGTGCCATCCGCAATGTCGACGAAATAGCCGTCAGCGACAAAGGCGGTGTTCAGCGCACCGATGGCGTCATCGCTGCCATAGGGATCGAGGCCCGGTGCGATCGAGCCGTCAGTCAGCTTTTCCGACAGGCGCTGGATGGTCACGCCTTCGATCGCGGGGAATTTCGCGCCGGAGACGCCGTTCAGAACCGCCAGCACGGCGGAGCCTTCGACGATGGGCGCCAGCCCCTTGGCGGCGGCCGTCGGATCGAACGCCGGCACCGCAGTCAACAGCCGGCGCAGGTCAGTGTAATGCCAGGATTCGATGCGCCGCGTCGGCAGCCCGTGCTTGATTGCCTCAATGGCGTCGTCGCGCTTCAGCATCACCGCGCCGTCACCCGGCAGCAACGACAGACGCTCGCCAAAGGCGTCGATCAGCGCCGTTTCGGCCTGCGTGCGCTGGGGTTGTGTATGCATATTCATCAGTTTTGCCCCGCCTTTCAGCATAAAATGGCCTTCTGGCGTCTCACGCGGCTTCGCCGATCACGCCGGCATAGCCATTGGCTTCGAGATCGAGCGCCAGCGACTTGTCGCCGGACTTGATCACCTGGCCCTTGTATAGGACGTGCACGCTATCGGGCACGATGTGCTCGAGCAGGCGCTGGTAGTGGGTGATGACGATGATGGCACGGTCGGCCGAACGCAGCGCGTTGACGCCGTCCGAGACGATCTTCAGCGCATCGATGTCGAGGCCGGAATCGGTCTCGTCGAGCACGCAGAGCTTTGGCTCCAGCAGCTTCATCTGCAGGATCTCGGCCCGCTTCTTCTCGCCGCCGGAAAAGCCGACATTGAGCGGCCGCTTGAGCATCGCCATCTCCATCGAGAGCGAGGCTGCCGCCTCTTTCACCCGCTTCAAAAATTCCGGGATCTTCAGCGGCTCCTCGCCGCGCGCCTTGCGCTGCTCGTTCATCGCCACTTTCAGGAATTCCATGGTCGCGACGCCAGGTATCTCCATCGGATACTGGAAGGCGAGGAAGATGCCCGCGGTGGCGCGCTCGGCCGGATCCATTTCGAGGATCGACTGGCCGTTATAGAGGATGTCGCCTTCGGTGACCTCATAGTCCTCACGGCCGGCGAGGATGTAGGACAGCGTCGATTTGCCCGAGCCGTTCGGACCCATGATGGCAGCGACCTCGCCGTTTTTCACCGTCAGGTTCAGGCCGCGGATGATCTCGGTGCCGTCATCGACGATGCGGGCATGCAGGTTCTTGATCTCAAGCATTTTTTCTTTCCTGGATATATTGTCCGGTCAGCCGACCGAGCCCTCGAGGCTGATGCCGATAAGCTTCTGCGCTTCGACCGCGAACTCCATCGGCAGCTGCTGGATGACATCCTTGACGAAGCCGTTGACGATCAGCGCGATCGCCTCCTCTTCCGGGATGCCGCGCTGCATGACGTAGAACTTCTGGTCCTCGGAAATCTTTGACGTCGTCGCCTCATGCTCGAACTGCGCCGTCGAGTTCTTGGCTTCCATGTAGGGCACGGTGTGCGCGCCGCACTGGTCGCCGATCAGGAGACTATCGCAATTGGTGAAGTTGCGGGCGTTGGTCGCCTTGCGGTGCGCCGAGACCTGGCCGCGATAGGTGTTCTGCGAGAAGCCGGCGGCAATGCCCTTGGAGATGATGCGGCTCGACGTGTTCTTGCCGAGATGGATCATCTTGGTGCCGCTATCGACCTGCTGGTAGCCGTTCGACACAGCGATCGAATAGAACTCGCCGGAGGAATCGTCGCCGCGCAGGATGCAGCTGGGATATTTCCAGGTGATCGCCGAACCGGTCTCGACCTGCGTCCACGAGATCTTCGAACGGTGGCCGCGGCAGTCGCCGCGCTTGGTGACGAAATTGTAGATGCCGCCCTTGCCCTCGGCATCGCCGGGGTACCAGTTCTGCACCGTCGAATATTTGATCTCGGCATCGTCGAGCGCCACCAGTTCGACGACGGCGGCATGCAGCTGGTTCTCGTCGCGCTGCGGCGCCGTGCAGCCTTCGAGATAGGAGACGTAAGCCCCCTCCTCGGCGATGATCAGCGTGCGCTCGAACTGGCCGGTGTTCTTCTCGTTCATGCGGAAATAGGTCGACAGCTCCATCGGGCAGCGCACGCCCTTGGGCACGAAGACGAACGAGCCGTCGGTGAAGACAGCCGAATTCAGCGTGGCGTAGAAATTGTCGGATGTCGGCACGACCGAGCCGAGATATTTCTGCACCAGCTCCGGATGCTCGCGGATGGCTTCCGAGATCGAGCAGAAGATGACGCCGGCCTGCGCCAGTTCCTTCTTGAACGTGGTGACGACGGAAACGGAATCAAACACCGCGTCGACGGCGACACGGCCCGATTTGTAGACGTTGTCGCTGGGCTCCTCGAGATCGGAGACGTCGGTTTTCTGCACGCCGGCGAGGATTTCTTGTTCCCGCAGCGGAATGCCGAGCTTCTCGTAGACCTTCAACAGCTCGGGATCGACGTCGCTCAGCGAGGTCGGGCCGGGCGTGCTCTTGGGCGCCGCGTAGTAATAGAGGTCCTGAAAGTCGATCTTCGGATAATGGACGCGCGCCCAGGTCGGCTCTTCCAGGGTCAACCAGCGTCGATAGGCTTCCAGACGCCATTCCAGCATCCAGGACGGTTCATCCTTCTTGGCCGAGATGAAGCGAATAATGTCTTCGCTCAGGCCCTTGGGGGCCTTGTCCATCGCGATCTCTGTCTGGAATCCGTATTTGTACTGGTCGACGTCGATCTTTCGGACCCGATCGATCGTGTCCTGCACAGCAGGCATAAGCGTTCTCCATCCACGCCGGGGTCAAGGCCCGACAGTTTTCAAACTATGGCATCGCCGAGGGCTGCCCATGAGGCGCCGAAGGCGGCGTAAGTTTCATATAGTGCGTCTCGGCCGGGAATTCACCCGGCCACTTGCAAACGCACGGCTCTACCAGGCCGCGAGGCCTGAATTCTTTGTCGCCGCCTCAGGCGGCTTGTTCCCTGCCCGCCCGGCGCTGGGCAATACCGGCCAGCGCAGCACGGAACAGTTCGATATCCCCGGCACTCGTTGCGTGGCCGATGGACACGCGCAAAGCGCCCAGGCTGTCGCCATGACCCATGGCTTTCAGCACATGGCTCGGCCCGACCTTGCCCGACGAACAGGCCGATCCCGCCGACAGCGCAACGCCAGCCAGATCGAACGCGATCTGCGCCGTCTCGGCCTTGATGCCGGGAATAGCGAAGAATGTCGTATTGGCAAGCCTTGGCGCGCCGGTTCCGAAGATTTCTGCGTCCGGCACCAGCGTTTTGAGTGTTTTCTCGACCTCGCCGCGGCGTTGCGCGATCGCTTCGACGTCTTTCAGTCCAGCCAAAGCCTGCCGCGCCGCGGCGCCAAAGCCGGCGATGGCCGCCAGGTTTTCGGTGCCGCCGCGATGGCCCTTTTCCTGGCCGCCGCCATTGATCAGCGGCTTCGGCATCATCAGATCGGCTGCCGCAACGACGGCGCCGACACCCTTGGGGCCGCCGATCTTGTGCGAAGACAGAATCAAATAGTCGGCGTAAGCCGCTGACATATCGATGGGAACACGGCCCGCAGCCTGCACCGCGTCGACCACCAGAATGCCGCCCGCCGCATTGACGATCGCGGCGATGCGATCAATCGGCTGGATGACGCCGGTCTCGTTGTTGGCCGCATGGATCGCGACCAACGGCAGGCCTTCGGCCTTGTCATGCGCGGCCAGAGCGGCTGTCAGCTGAGCGAGGTCAGCGATGCCATCGGCGTCGACGCCGATCCGCGAAACCTGTGTTGCCGGGAAGCGGCCGCCGTTCAACAGGCAAGGGTGGTCGGCCTCGCAGACATAGAGCCGGCTCATGCGCACCGTGCCACGGCCCATCCGCCAATCCGGTGTCAGCAGCGTCGATGCGGCTTCCGTCGCGCCGGAGGTGAAGACGACATGCTCGGCCTTGGCGCCGACAAGTGCTGCCACATCGCGCCGGGCAGTGTCGATCAGGCGCCGCGCCGCGCGCCCCTCGGCATGCACCGACGACGGATTGGCGACGAGATCGAGCGCGGCAATCATCGCCTCGCGCGCCTCGGCAATGAGCGGCGCGCTGGCATTGTAGTCGAGATAGGCGCGTGCTGCGGCCATTTTCACCCAATCGATCCCGTCAAGACCCTTTCCGCAAGGATAGCGCGTTATTTCCTTGAAATTGCAAGGCAAGACGTCCTATTTACGCGGCTTGCGGCGAGGATGGCCGGGCCGTCACGGCTGGCTATCCAGTTTTGAACAATTCTAAACTAGCTTCTAAGAAGACGCTTGCCCTGCGTCAAGGCCCGGAAGGGCTGGGGCTAGAGTAAAGAGTTGTTCCGGGCGCCGCGCATTCGTATGCCATTTGGAGTAGTTCATGCCTGAGGTCATTTTCACCGGTCCGGCCGGCCGCCTGGAGGGCCGCTACCAGCCTTCCAAGGAGAAGAGCGCGCCGATTGCCATCGTGTTGCATCCGCATCCGCAATTCGGCGGCACGATGAACAACAAGATCGTCTATGACCTCTTCTACATGTTCCAGAAGCGCGATTTCACCACGCTTCGCTTCAACTTCCGCGGCATCGGCCGCAGCCAGGGCGAATTCGACCACGGCACCGGCGAATTGTCGGATGCCGCCGCAGCGCTCGACTGGGTGCAGTCGCTGCATCCGGATTCCAAGAGCTGCTGGGTGGCCGGTTATTCCTTCGGCTCCTGGATCGGCATGCAGCTTCTGATGCGCCGGCCCGAGATCGAGGGCTTCATCTCGATCGCGCCGCAGCCCAACACCTATGATTTCTCGTTCCTGGCGCCCTGCCCGTCATCGGGTCTGATCATCCATGGCGATGCCGACAAGGTGGCGCCGCCCAAGGATGTGCAGGGCCTGGTCGACAAGCTGCACACGCAAAAGGGCATCACCATCACGCAGAAGACCTTGCCAGGCGCCAACCACTTCTTCGCCAACGACGCCGATCTGCTGCTCGAGGAATGCGCCGACTATCTCGACCGACGGCTGGCCGGCGAATTGTCCGATCCGCGGCCGAAGCGGCTGCGCTAAGAGCAATTCCAGGAAAAGTGTAAACGGGTTTTCCGTCCGGAATTGCGTCAAAACAAAAACTCCCGGTCCGATGCCGTCACAGTCGTGCCCATCATGGGCGCGACAATGCCATTTCGGCTGATCCAAACGGTGAAGCCAGCCTGACATGTGGCGCGGCTCGGCTGAACGGTGCACAATGCCGGTTCAGCCAGCGCAAGAAGGCATGACCGATCATGTACCAGCCTCCCCATTTCCAGGAAACGCGGCCGGACGTCCTGCACGGGCTGATCCGGACGCATCCGCTGGGGTTGCTGATCTCCAACGGCGCCGATGGCCCGGTCGCCAATGCCATTCCCTTCCTGCTTGATGCCGAGGTTGGGCCGAATGGCCGGCTGCGCGCCCATCTGGCCAGGGCCAACCCGCAATGGCGTCAGCTGGCCGACAATCCGACATCGCCGGTGCTGGTCGTCTTCCAGGGCGCCGACGCCTACGTGACGCCGTCCTGGTACGAGACCAAGCGCGAGACCGGCAAGGTCGTGCCGACCTGGAACTACGCCATTGTCCAGGTGCGAGGAACGGTCAGAGTGATCGAGGATTCCGCCTGGATCGCACAGCAGATCACCGAGCTGACGCTGTCACAGGAAGGCGCCCGCGAGGCACCCTGGGCGGTGACCGATGCGCCGCCGACCTTCATCCAGTCGCAGATCAAGGGCATCATCGGGCTTGAGATCGAGATCGCCGAAATCAGCGGCAAGTGGAAAGTCAGCCAGAACCGGCCCGTCGCCGACCGCGTCGGTGTCGCCGAAGGGCTGGAGAAGGAAGCCGCCGGCGCGCCTGACATGGCTCGGCTGGTGCGGAGCTGGGGTGGCATCGACAGCTAGCTGGGGTGGTCTTAGATGGTTCCAAAGGCGTCAGCAATTCAGTTGCTTGCCGGCGCTGCTCCAATGCGGAAATTCGTCTGTCTCGGCGCATCGTTTTGGTTTGGTTTGCGAGCCCGACGGAATAGGCGGAACGTAGTTTTTGCCACCGGCAACCCCGACGCCGTGTAGCGGAAAATACATCCCAGCCGGCCAAGCACCATCGCGCAAACGATGGCAACAGCACAGCCAAGGCCGAAGCCGGCGACAGTGTCGCTCGGATAGTGCGCGCCGATAAAGATCCGGGTCGATGCGACCGACAAGGTTGCAGCCAGCAGCACCCATCTGCGCTGGGGCAACAACAGCAGTGCAATGCCGAAAATGACGCCCATGGTCGTGGCATGGCCGGACGGGAAGCTGGCAAAGCGCGCCTCCAAGGAAAAAGGATGCAGCGACAGATCGCCGAGCTTGTCGAAATTCATCGGCCTGGCTCTGCCCACGCCATATTTCAGCACGTTGACGACCATGGCCGAGAGTGCGATCGAACCCAGCACCATGAAAGCAAAGCAGGTCCAGTTGTAGAAGGTCATCCGCGCGCGCCGGGAAAGGCTGCGCCAATCCGCCAGATTCGCCGCAATCAGCACCAGTACCGACGGGACAAGATACCAGCCGCCGAGGCCGAAGAAGGTAAAAAACGCGGCGATGTGAAAGACATTGGTCGAGCCTGAAGCCCACTGCCTCGCCATGGTGCCCGCAAGATGGTCGAAACGGAGCGACACCGCGACCGTCAGCAAAAGCCAGGCCACCACCCAGACCGACCACAGGATTTTCGGGTAGCGCGCCGGGCGCGTCGCCAGGCGATGCCGTACAATCCCGAAAGTATCGCGGAAATTATCGACAGACTGCCGGAGCATGGCAGGCATAGCGGCACGCGCCGGTGATGGCGACTTCATCAACATGCGGAGCTCGGCGCGATCATCGAAGAGGTATCAGTTCGCCACACGGTACAGGCCGAGCGACAATTTATCACCTGACGAATAGTTGATGCCGTCGATCTCGGCGACGCGGCTGGCCTTCTTGCCTTGCCCTGCCAGCAGGTCATCCAGCCGTTTTTGATCGCCGACCGGCGCCAGGCCCAGCGCGCAGGCCGGATCGCCAAGCAGATGTTGCGCAACCCCGTCGACATCGGTCAGTACCGTCTTTGTGCCCACCAGAAATACCAGGCTCGGTTCGTGATATTGCGCGGAGGCGAGCACGCTCATCTCACAGGGACGATCGGCGCGAACCGCCGCCTCGATTTCCCGGCTCATCCAAATCGGTTTCAGTGACGGCACGATGACACCGAACAGCAAGGCGTAGGTTATACCGGCGCAAACCGCAGCCCCGCCGATGCGGACCAGCGGCACCAGCGTCTGGCGCGAAACAGCGAGGTAGCCGGCGCCCAATGCTGCCGCGGCGGCCGGAACGCTCCACCATAAAAATGTCTTCATGAGATAGATCGGCGCACCGACGCAAAGCACGGCGAGACCGACTGTCACCAGAACGGTGCCGAATGCGGTCGCCCACCACAGCCATGTCTGCCAGCGCCTGAGCGGCGCATTTGCCTCTTGCGGCGTCAGCGTCAAAAGCCAGCCGATGAGCAGGGCCATGCCGGGATAGGCCGGCAGCACATAATGCGGCAGTTTCGTCGGGATCAATTCGAAGACGAGCCAGAACGGAACGTACCAGGCGAGGCAGAAACGCAGGCGCGGATCGTCGCGCAATCGGTTGAGCGCCTGCAGTCCAGCGCCGAGCGCCACAAGGCCGAACGGCCACATGAACAGGCAATAGGTCAGCACGTAGAAGCCCGGCGGAACGCCGTGCGACTCCTCGCCTTGCGCGACCTTGCCGAGCATATCCTTGCCGACGGCCTGCTGCAGGAAGGCGCCGTTGCTCTTCCAGGTGATGAGGGCGAGCCAAGGCAGCACGATCAACAGCACCAGAATCAGCCCACGCCCGGCTTTCAGCCTCGCCAGCCAGCGCCAGTCGCGCTCGAAAGCAACCAGCGTGAGCACCGTCAGCGCCGACAGCAGCGGTGCAATCGGCCCCTTGATGAGGATCGCCGCGCCCTGCGCAGCCCAGAAAATCCACGGCAGATGGCCGGCGACAGGCTCGTTGCGGCGCGATGCCAGATAAATCTGCGCCAGCGCGCCTTGCGCCAGAACGCAGCAGGCAAGCAGCATCGCGTCGGTCTTGGCGTCGCGGCCTTCGAAGGCGGTGGCGAAAATCGCCGCCATGACCAGGCCGGCGGCAAGACCGGCATTGGCGCCGAACAGATTGGCCCCGGTCCAGGCGATTGCGACGACGGCGATGGCGATGCCCAGCGCCGAGATCAGCCGGTAGATCCAGATCGGCGCCTGTGCCCCCTCGCCGCTCAGCGTCACCGCCGCCGATTGCAGCCAGTAGATGCCGATCGGCTTTTGGTAGCGCGACGCGTCCTGGAAGCGGATGTCGACATAGTCGCCGGTCTCCGTCATCTGCTTGGTCGCCTGGACGAAGCGCGGCTCGTCGCGGTCGAGCGGCGGCAAAGAGGCCAGTCCCGACGCCGTCATCATCAGGCTGAACAGGAAGAGAAAGATGTAGTTCCTGCTCATTTCGACACCGGACAGACTGGTCAACACCGGACAGACTGGATTTGGCGGGACTGGTGGCTCAGTCGACCTTGGTCATCGCCGCCTTGCGCTCATTGGCGATGAGCCATAAATTTCTGACATAGATCACCATGCCCATGGCCTGGCCGGCGATGAACACCGGATCCTCACGCTGGATGGCGTAGACCAGCAGCAGCCCGCCGCCGAACAGCGAGAAGAACCAGAAAGCGATCGGCACGACGCTGCGCTTGGCCTTTTCCGAAGCGATCCACTGCACCAGGAAGCGCATGGTGAAGAAGAACTGGGCAACGAAGCCGAGAAGAACCCAGGCGTCGAACTGCTTGACGAAAACCTGGTGCAGCCAGGTCGCCAATTCCTGAAACACGTTAGCCATGCGTGATTTCCTCTACCTTTGGCATTCTGCGGCGCCGGCGCCGAAGCCACCAGACGCCGGCGAGATCGAGCGCGCCCTGCAGGCCGCGATCGAAGATGCCGTAATTCGACTTGCCGTGGCGGCGGGAGCGGTCGACGACGTCGCAATGGACGACGCGGTAGCCTTCCTGGATGACAAGCGCCGGAACGAAACGATGCGTACCGTCGAAAAACGGCAGTTTGCGCAAGATATCGGTGTGGATCGCCTTCAAGCCGCAGCCAGTGTCGCGGGTGTCGTCATGCAGGATCGCGCCGCGCAGCCAGTTGGCGAAACGCGATGCCAATTGCTTGATCTTGCTGTCGCGGCGCTTCAACCGCTGCCCCTGCGCGGCGCCGAAATCGGGCCCTGCCCGACGCAGCGCATCGACCAGCACGGGGATATATTGCGGGTCGTTCTGGCCGTCGCCGTCGATGGTGGCGACGATCGAGCCGCGCGCCGCCCAGGCGCCCGAGCGCACCGAAAGCGACTGGCCGGCGGATTTTTCGTGCCGAAGCTGCCGAAGCGGAAACGGACGTTTGGCGGCTTCAGCGGCAAGCACCGAAGCGGTGTCGTCAGTCGAACCGTCATTGACGACGATGATTTCGAAGTTGCGCCCGGTCATCGCCGCCTCGATCTCGTCGATCAGCAGCGGCAGGTTCGCCGCCTCGTTGCGGCAGGGAATGACGATGGATATCAATGCGTCCGGCATATCGCGTCGGGCTCTGTCACAAGATATGGCATTCGGTGGATGCCGTGCGGTGCCGTTCCAGCGGATCGAACCCGTTGGCGCGGCGCCTCATTACGCCAGCCGACAGGATGAAGCAAGCATGCGCGGCAGTGCAGAATAGGCTGTCCATGCCGGCGCAAAATCGGAAACCACTTTTGCTTGACGCGCTTGGATGCTAAACGCCCGCGTTCAGGCCATGCCGGGCCGTTCGGACCCGGCGCTTTCAGGAAGAAACAATGCCCGCCTTCAAGTCCGATTTCCTGCGCGTCATGAGCGAGCGCGGCTTCATCCACCAGATTTCGGATGAGACCGGGCTGGATCAACTTTTCGCGAAGGAAACCGTGACCGCCTATGTCGGCTACGACGCCACGGCGACCAGCCTGCACATCGGCAATCTAATATCGGCGACCATGCTCTACTGGATGCAGGAGACCGGCCACCGGCCGATCGCACTGATGGGCGGCGGCACCTCGATGATCGGCGACCCGTCCTTCCGTGACGACCAGCGCAGCCTTTTGACCCCCGAGGCGATCGCCACCAACATCGAAGGCATCAAGCGCATTTTTGGTCGCATCCTGCGCTTCGGCGACACTGGCAATGACGCCATCATGGTCAACAATGCCGACTGGCTGATGAAGCTCAACTATGTCGAGTTCCTGCGCGATGTCGGCCGCCACTTTTCGGTCAACCGGATGCTGACCTTCGACAGCGTCAGGCTGCGGCTCGAGCGCGAACAGTCGCTGTCCTTCCTCGAATTCAACTACATGATCCTGCAAGGCTATGATTTCGTCGAGCTCAGCCGCCGCCACGACTGCCGGCTGCAGATGGGCGGTTCGGACCAGTGGGGCAACATCATCAACGGCGTCGATCTCGGCCACCGCATGGGCACGCCGCAGCTTTATGCGCTGACCACGCCGCTGCTGACGACATCGTCGGGCGCCAAGATGGGCAAATCGGCCAAGGGCGCGGTGTGGCTGAACGGCGACCTCTTCTCGCCCTATGATTTCTGGCAATACTGGCGCAACACCGAGGATGCCGACGTCGAGCGCTTCCTGAAGATCTTCACCCGGCTGCCGCTTTCGGAGATCGCGCGGTTGGCCGCCCTTGGCGGCTCGGAGATCAACGAGGCCAAGAAGGTGCTGGCCACAGAAACCACGGCCATCGTGCACGGCCGCGAGGCGGCGCTCGCGGCCGAGGAAACCGCGCGCAAGACGTTCGAGGAAGGCGTGACGGCCGAAACCCTGCCGAGCGTCGAGGTGGATGGCGCAGCGCTGGAAGCTGGCATCGGCATCCTGTCGCTGCTGGTCACCGCGGGCCTTGCCGGGTCGAACGGCGAGGCGCGCCGGCATATCCAGGGCGGCGCCGTGCGCCTCAACGACCAGCCGGTGGCGGACGACCGGCGGATGGTGACGCCTCAGGATTTGAGTCCGGAAAACGTCGCAAAGCTTTCAGTGGGCAAGAAAAAGCACGTGCTTGTGCGGCCTGCCTGAGCCGTCTTCTGGGATCCTCAGCGATACTCGAAGATCGACCGGAAAATGCCCGGCGCGATTACCGATAGCGGGTTGATGTCCAGCACCGGCTTGTTGGCGTTGCCCTTAAGCCGGTAGGTGACGCCGATCAGGCCTCGGTCGCGGCCGTTGCCGAGCAGAACGCCGACCAACGGCAACTCGCCGAAGATGCGGTTGAGGCCATAGGCCGGCATGAAGGTTCCGGTCATGTCCATATTGTTGTTCTGGTCGTAGAGCGTGCCTTGGAAGGTGGTGCCGATGCGCGGGCCGCGCAGCACGCCATTCGCCAATTTCAAATAGCCCGACCCCTTGTCGATCTCGGTAAAGCCGCGCTCGAACTTTACCCGCGAAGTGTCGATCTTGCCCTTGACCGCTTCGTTCAGGCTGCGGCTGTCGCCGGCTGGCGTAGTCGATACGATGGACGCAAGCTTCGGTTCATTGACGATGAAGAAGTTGCTCGAATCGACCTGTCCCCGCATCGGGCCGTCGGCTGCGCCGCTGAGCGCCAGCGTGATCGATCCGCCTTCCATATGCTCGTAGATGTTGAGGAAGCGCAATATGGCGCCTGCGTCGGCCGACTTCATGGTGAGCGCGCGAGCACCATTGCCTGCCGTATTGCTGATGGTGATGGCGGCGCCGGAACTTGCCGCGGCGCTGACCTTGAGCCTGTTCACCCTGGAGCCGGCGGCACTGTAGTCGAGCTTCAAATTGGACAGGACCTCGTCATGGAACCCGCTTAGCGAATTGACGTCGGCGCTAACCGAAACCGCGTCCGTGCCGGTGGTTTTGGTGGCGGTATCGACATCGGAGGTGAACTGCTTGATCAGCGAGCGGGCATCGAGCGCGTTGCCGCTGACATCGACTGCGAAGCCCTTGCCCGACCGCTTCACCGTCACGGCGACATCGTCGCCCCGGTTCAAGGCGACTTTGCTGAAGCGGGCCGAAGACAGCGCGCCCTTGACCAGGACGACATCGCCTTCGACCGAAAAGCTCTTTCCGTCGAGGTCGAAGTCAGACAGCGTCGTGGTATCGCCGGACTTGCTCATTGTAAAAGTGGCATTGGCGGCAATGCCCGGCCCCTTGCTCCAGCCTGCCCAGGGAATGTCCAGCCTGGCGCTCGTCAGGTCAACGTCGACGTTCTGGCTGCCGCCTTCGCCGCTCTTGTCGATTGTCACCTTGATGGTGCCGGAAATCAGCGGCGACAGGCCAGGCATGGCGATGGCGCGCGTCTTGTCGTCGAGCACAAGCGCCACCTTGCGGCTGCGCGGCGGCCCGCCATCCCTGAGCGGCTCAACCAGATCGAGCTCGGCTGGAATGCCGTTCAGCCGCGCCTTGGCAGAGATCACCGCCTTGCCGGGCCCGACTTCGATCGAGCCGTCGGCATCGGTCACCATCTGGCCTTCGAACGGCTTGGCGAGCGACAGGTCCTTGTAGTCGAGCGATACCAGCCAATCGAGCTTCGACGTGTCGACGCCGGATTGCAACGGAATGTCGGCCTTGACGTGGCCGGTCACCGTGCCCGACAGGTCGTCCGGCAAGATGCCGACATGGCGCATGGCGTTGATCGGTTCGTAGGAGGCAAGTTCGGCGATGGCCGGCGCCTCGCCGGCGACGTCGATGTCGAGCGCGCCGATCACCGGCGGGTGGTTTGCCGCCTTTACCGACAGTGTGCCATTGCTTGCCGCCACGGTGCGGCCGCTCGGCATATAGACGCTGCCCGACGACAGCGCGACGTCGACATCGTTGCCGTGGAAGGAAACGACGCCGACGGCATCGCGTATCGGCGGGATGCGGCCGGCGGTGTCGAAACGCGAGCCCTCGACCTGGAAGCGGCCGAACACCTCGTCGGCCGAAAGCGGCACGCCGTTGCCGAGACGCCCCGGCACGACCTGGAACTGCAGGCTGGCATCGACGACGCGGCCGCCAAACAGGTTCTGCAGCACCCACAGCCGCGCGTTCTTGGCCGAGAACCAGGGCCACAATTGCTTGACGTGCGAGACCGCCATGTCGTGGACGTTGAGCGACACCGAGATACCCGGCGGTCCGTTGTCGATGAAGGAAACCGCAGCGGTTCCCAGCACTTCGCTCCCCGATCCCGACCTGATGCCGATCTGGTCGGCGACAAGCTTGCGGCTCTTGATCTGATAGACGCCGGCGATGCGGGCGAAGAAATTCAGCGCCGGCTCGGGCGATTCCGAAGGCGCCAGCGTCGAGCCGTCGCTGGTCAGGTCGTAACGATAGGAAGGCTCCTCGCCGGCCGCGCCGGTCGACGGCTTTGGCCCGATCGAGCCGGCGAAATTGAACGCCGAGCGCCCGGTCTTTAGAACCAGCCTGCCGACATCGATCTTGTTGGAGCCGGAGACAAGGGCGGCGTCGACATCGACATCGGCCGGCAACAGCCCGCGTGTGCCGAGGTCGAGCACCGAGCCGGTTAGCGACAGCGAGCCCGTCAGCCGCGAATCGGTCTCGCCCGAGCCTTCGGATCCCGTGAGCTTCAAAGCCATCGCGCCGGTTCGCCCGCCGGCCGCCGGCGTTGTCTCCGCGACATCCGCCATGTCGATGGCGGCGTTCAAGGCGGTAACGCGCATCGAGCTCGTATCGCGGGTGGCGGTGGCCGTGACGGTGAGCGCGCGGCCATCGACATCCGCCTCGGACGAGAACTCCATGCTGCCGGGGCCTGACTGCAGCACCGTGGCGTTGGCGATCGTGACCAGCTTGACCGATCCGGCCTCGGGCAGCTCGAACGCGACATTTTTGAGATCGATGCGGCGCATCGAATCCTCGCGCACGGCATCGAGTGCACGATTGACGTCACTGAAGACGACGGCGGCCAGTTTTTCCGGATCGATGAGACCGTCTTGATTGCGCAGGCGCGCTATCCAGTCACCACCCGACGGCATTGCCGCGGTGACGATATGGGCGTCGGAAATCCTGGCGCTGGTCAGCCGAACCTCGCCCGAAAGCAGCGGGATCAGCCGGATGCCGAAGCGGACGCGCCCGGCGTCGGCCATCGGCTTGCCGTCGGCCGTCTCGACGCTGACATCCTTGACCTGCAGCGCAATGAAGCTCGATCCGTCAAGTGTCAGGCTGGCAGGACCGACGGCGACTTTGACGTCGAAACCGGCCAGTTTCTCGATCGCCGTTTCGGCTTCCAACCGCAGCCGTTCGTTGCCGATGCCGGTGGCGCCGATGACGTAGACGGCGGCCGCTGCCAGCAGCACAAGGGCTCCAATGCCGGCAAACAGCCGGGCAAGGATGCGAAAGCCGCGGCCGATCCGTGCCTTGCCGAGCGGCGGCACGCGGCAAGCGGACGGGAAAGCCCCCAGGTCGGTGATCTCGTCACGCCTGAACCGGATTTTCTCGTGCTGCGGTTCTTCCTGATCCACGCAATTTTCCGTTGTGCGAATTCGATCGTGGACGAATCCCCGCCCGACACTATAACGACGCAGGCTAGAGCATGATGCCGAAAAGTGTGAGGCGGTTTTCGGACGACATCATGCTCTATCTCTTTGATTTAGGGCCGCGTAACCTCAAACAAGGGCATCGATATGGCTGATCTCGACGTTGGCGACGTTGCGCCGCAATTCGATCTTCCGCGCGACGGCGGCGGCTCACTCAGCCTTGCCTCGATGCGGGGGAAGCCCGTTGTACTTTATTTCTATCCGCAGGACGACACCACAAGTTGTACCAATGAGGCGATCAGCTTTTCGCAGCTGAAGCCGGAGTTCGAAAAGGCCGGCGCCGTGGTGATCGGCCTGTCGCCGGACAGCGTGAAGAAGCACGACAAGTTCAAAACCAAATACGATCTCACCGTCGACCTGGTTGCCGACGAGGAGCGCAAGGTGATCGAGGCTTACAATCTGTGGGTCGAAAAGACGATGTATGGCCGCAACTATATGGGCGTCGAGCGGGCGACGTTCCTGATCGGCAAGGACGGGCGGATCGCCGGGATCTGGCGCAAGGTCCGGGTGAAAGGCCATGCCGAAGCAGTGCTGGAGGCGGTCCGCGCGCTCTGAGGCGCCACCGATCTGGCCAACGCCGCGCAGTGCATTAGGGGCATAAGACATATATGCGGTTGGCTGACACCGTTGGTCACTAGCGCGCCCGCGACGGCAAAACTTTGTTAACCCTAATAATGTGTAATCGGGCTTCGTTGGTGTCGTAACGAAAGCTTGGTCCCGTGAACCTAACCGGTCAGTCAGCGGTCTTCGGCAGGCGCAAGGAGCCGCATACGGTCATCATTGCGCGGGGCAATGAAATACGGCATTTCACCATCCGGCCGTGGCTCGTCGCCTTTCTCGGCTCGGCACTGGCGGCGATCGCCATCGGCTATCTCTTGGCGACCTCCTATCTCGTACTGCGCGACGATCTGATCGGCGCCACCACGGCCCGGCAGGCGCGCATGCAGCAGGCCTATGAAGATCGCATTTCCGCATTGCGCGCGCAGGTCGACCGCATCACCAGCCGCCAGCTTCTCGACCAAAAACTGATGGAAACCAAGGTCAGCGAATTGATCGAGCGGCAGAGCCAGCTCAGCCAGCGCCATGGCCGCCTCGGCCCGATTCTCGAGCGGGCCGAAAACGAGGTCGGCACGCCGGCCGCCGCGGATGTGGCGGCAAAACTCGACGAGCATGCCGAACTGACTGGCGGCGAGCCACTCGCCTATTCGGTCGCCAGCCTCGGTTCGGGCGACACCAGGCCATTCTCGCTGTGGTCGACACGCTCCGACCCGCTGCCCAGCGAAACGGCTGCGGACCGTGCCGACAAATTGTTCGTCTCGATCAATGATTCACTGAAGGCTATCGAAAGCCAGCAACTCACCCGCATCGAAACCCTGGCCGACAACGCCTACAAGAACGCCGATGCCATCACCCAGGCGCTGGAAGCGGCCGGTCTGCCGGTCGACAGTGATTTCGGCAAAAACGAAAGCGATGTCGGCGGACCGCTGATCCCGCTTGACAGCTCGATGATGTTCGACAGCAAGGTCAAGGAACTGGACGAGGCGCTGGATACGCTCGACCAGTTGAAGAAAGAGGCGCGGCGGCTGCCGCTCGCCAACCCGGCGCCGGGCCACTCCGTCACCAGCCCGTTCGGCGTGCGCACTGACCCCATCCTCGGCACCGCTGCCCTGCACTCGGGCATGGATTTCCGCGCGCCGGTCGGCATGGCAGCCAAGGTCACGGCGGCCGGAATCGTTACCAAGGCCGGCTGGAACGGCGGCTATGGCCGCATGGTCGAGGTCGATCACGGCAACGGCTTTGCCACGCGCTACGGCCATCTGAGCGAGATCGACGTTGCCGTCGGCCAAAAACTCGCAGCCGGCGACATCATTGGCAAAACCGGCAGCAGCGGCCGTTCGACCGGCCCGCACCTGCACTACGAAATCCGCCACAATGGCGAGGCCATCGACCCGCTGCGCTTCCTGACCGTCGGCAAGAAGGTCGAGCAGTATCTGTAGGGTCAGGCCAGGCGGCTGGTTGCACGCCCCCGCCTCCTTCACCCGTTGTACCATCCTGTTGTTTGGCAATCCGACATCGCGTGCTCCGGCGTCACGTTCTGGAGCCTGCGGCTGCCGCGCGCTTTGCCGATGCTGTTCTCATCGCTGAGGATTGCCTCGGCCACCGCCGTGATCGGCGCCATTGTCGGCGAATGGATCGGCTCCGACCAAGGACTTGGCGCGCTGATCGTCCAGGCGTCCTTCAACTACCAGTCGGACCGCCTCTACGCGGCGATCGTGCTGTCATCGGGCCTGTCGATCGTCCTGTTTTGTCTTGTGGTGCTGATCGAGCGCCGGACGATCCAATATTGAGCAGATGCGTCAGGCGGGTCGCGGTGGCGTCCGTCGTGGCTGACCGGTCAGGATTTGACATGGATGTCTCGCGGGAATTTGGTCAGCGTCTCATGGCCGGTCTCGGTCACCAGAATGGTCTCGCTGATCTCGATGCCCCAGCCATCCATCCACATGCCAAGAATGGAGTGCAGGACGTTGCCGGGTTGCAGCGCGGTCTTGTCGCCGGGCCGCAGGCTGATCGTGTGCTCGCCCCAATCCGGGGGATAAGCGACGCCGATGGAGTAGCCGATGCGCGATTCCTTCTTCAGCCCGTAGCGCTGGATAACCTTGCGCCATGCGGCCTCGACCGCTTCGGCTGTGGTCCCCGGCCTGACCGCGTCGAGCACCGCATCCATGCCTTCGATCACCGCCTTTGCGGTGTCGGCGACACGGGCCGGCGTCTTGCCGAGCTGCATCGTTCGGGCGAGGCCTGCGGCATAGCGGCGGCAGACACCGGCAAGTTCGAGCGCAATCGTTTCGTCCTTGCCGAAGCGCCGATCGCTCCACATGATGTGCGGAGCCGATGCATTCTCGCCGCCGAGGATGGTCGGCGGCAGTGCCGTGATGTCGCCGGCGAAGTCTGGACTGCCGGCAATCTGCGCCGCCTGGATCGCGGCAATCGCATCGCATTCGCGCACGCCTGGCGCGATGACTTCGAAGGCCCGCGAAACCGCCGATTCGGCAAGTGTCGACGCCTTGCGCAGATAAGCAATTTCGGGCGCGGATTTGACGGCGCGGATCCAGTTCACCAGCAGATCGGCGTCGTGCCATTTCGCATTGGGCAGGCCGGCGACGAGCCGGGCATGCGCCTTCGGCGAGAAATAATAGGCTTCGAGCTCGATGCCGATATGTCTCGCGCCCCAGCCCTTGGCGACGATGCAGGCCGCTATCCAGTCCATCGGATGGCGATCGGCGCGCTGCACGTGGTCCTCGGGGAAGCCGACCACATTCTCCGGCTTCATCCAGGCCGTCAGCAAGCCGCCTGCCGCATCCATGGCGCGGCCGATCCAGACCGGCTCGGCCTCGTTTTCGATCGGGACAAGCACGACCTGCGGCGTGTAGAACGACCAGCCGTCATAGCCGGTGATGTAATGCTGGTTGGCGACATCGTTGACGACCAGCAGTTCCAGCCCACGCGCCGCCATCTCGGCGCGGATCTTCTTGAGCCGCCGCTGGTACTCATCGCGCGCAAAAGGCAATTCGATCATCGGTTTTCCTGCTGGATCACTGGTCGGGCGAGCCCCGCGCCCGCCTGACGTCATTCACCATTGCGGTGGTTTCAGCCCGGCTGCAATCGGCCAGCGCGGCGCATGGGACAGGTCCTGCACCGCGTCCGGGAACCATTCCGAATTATTTTTGAATTCCATTTGACTGAATAAATTGCCTGTGCAAGTCTTAGCCTTCCTAAAGGGCGCGGGACATGGCACTGCGGGGGACCAATCAGGAGTTCGGGCGGCCTTACAACCGGCGCATCGTGCTGGAGTCCATCCGCCTTCACGGTCCCATCGCTCGCGGCGACATTGCCAGCCGGGTCGGCCTCACCGTCCAGACCGTATCGACCATCGTTCGCGAACTCGAAGAGCATGGCTATGTGCTGTCGCTGCGCGAGGAGCCGCGCGGACGCGGGTTGCCGCCGGCGACGCTCAGGATCAACCCCGAGGGCGGCTATGCCGTGGGCGTCCACCTCACCCCGCTGGGGATCGACGCGGCGCTCATCAATCTCAGCGGCGATGTGATCGAGAGCATGCATCGCGAGGCGCCGCATGCGACGCCCGACCATGCCTTCGAGCTGATCGGCGCGATGGTGCCCGAGCTGACCGCGCTGCGGCCCGGCGGGCGCGTGCTCGGCATCGGCATGGCGCTGCCTGGACCGTTCGGCGTGGAGTCGATGAGCTTCGTCGGCCCGACGACCATGGCCGGCTGGAAGGATGTCGCGCTGCCGGAACGGCTGGCGGCGTCGACCGGGCTGCCGGCCTTCTTCGAAACCGACATGGCGGCGGCGGCCATGGGCGAACGGCTTTACGGTCTCGGCTCCGGTTATTCCGAATACTACTACCTCTATTTCGGCGTCGGCCTCGGCGGCGTCATCGTGCATGACGGCGCGGTGATGCGCGGCGCCTGGGGCAATGCCGGCGAAATCGGACACATCCCTGCCGTTCCCGGTGGCGAGCCTTGCCCATGCGGTAACAGCGGCTGCCTCGAACGGTATCTCTCGCTCGAAGCACGTCGCCGCCGCAACATCAGCGACGCCGCCTGGGTGGCCGAGATCGCGCCGATCTTCCGCAACGCCATCGTCACCATCGAGAATGTGTTCGACCCGGAAACCGTCATCCTCGGCGGGCTTGCGCCCACCGACCTGCTCGAAAAGCTGGTCGGCGCGGCGGGACAGCTTCCCAATTCGGTCTCGGCGCGGCGCGACCGCAAGACACCGCGCGTGACGGTGGCGACCGGCGGCAAGCATTCGGTGCTGCGCGGCGCTGCCGCCCTTGCAGTGTCCGGTGTGCTTTCCCCGCGCTTCGGCCAGATGTTCATCGCCGAGCGCGAGCGCCGGTCCGACCTCATGCACAGCAAAGGAGTGGCGGCATGACCGAACCGCTGCTGGTACTCGAAAACGTCACCAAGAATTACGGCGCCATCCATGCGCTGAGAGGCATCAGCTTCTCGATCGGCAAGGGCGAGGTCGTGGCGCTGCTCGGCGACAATGGCGCCGGCAAGTCGACACTGGTCAAGATCATCGCCGGCGGCCTCGAGCCGAGCTCCGGCCGCATGCTGTTCGAGGGCAAGGAGTTCCTGGCGAAATCGCCGGCCGAGGCCAAGGCTGCCGGCATCGAGACCGTCTACCAGGACCTGTCGCTGTGCACCAATGTCGACGTTGTCGCCAATTTCTTCATGGGCCGCGAGATTACCCGCAAGGTTCTCGGTGTCCCCATCCTCGACGAGCGCGCCATGGAGGCCGTCGTCGGCAAGGCGCTGGCAAGTGCCGGCACCCGCATCCCATCGCTACGCACCAATGTCGAGCACCTCTCGGGCGGCCAACGCCAAGCCATCGAGCTCAACCGCTTCGTGCATTGGGGCGGCAAGCTTGTGCTGCTCGACGAGCCGTTCGCGGCACTCGGCGTCGAACAGACGCGGCGCGGTCTCGAGATGATCCGCCAAGTGGCCAACCAGGGCATCGGCGTCGTCATCATCACCCACATCATGCAACAGGCTTTTCAGGTCGCCGACCGGATCGTGGTGATCCGGCAAGGCGTCGTGGCCGGCGATGTCGCGCGCAACAAAACAAGTCCCGATGCGGTGATCAACATGATCACCGGTGAGACGCTTGCCGGTGCCGGACCGGCAGGTTGAGGGACAAAGAGGGGTCCGGTATAAAAGAGGAGCGAACGACATGAAGCGAATACTGGTTCTTGTCTTCGGTATCCTGGCACTGGCTCTTGCCTCGCTCACGCCGGCAATGTCCCAGACCAAGGGCACCGTCTATTATATGGTCCCGACCCTGCTCGATGAATTCCAGACCGGCTCGGTGAGCGCGCTGGAGCTGTTCCTCAAGCAGGTCGGCTATGAGGTGAAAACACTCAACGCCGACAACAAGACCGACGCGCAGCAATCGCAGATGAACGACGTCATTGCGCTGAAGCCGGCGGCGATCATCCTGGCCGCCGTCGATTTCAACGCGCTGAAGCCGTCCATCGAAGCGGCGCGTGCGGCCGGCATCCCGGTGGTCGAGTTCGACCGCCAGATCACCTCGACCCCGTCCGATTTCACCTCGGTGGCGGGCACGGTCGAGATCGGCTACGTCGCCGCCGAGCAGGCGCAAAAGCTTCTGACCGCCAAGAACGGTTCGGTGAAGGGCAAGATCCTGCAGGTGCTCGGCGATCCCGGCGATCCCTACACGCTCGACATCCAGAAGGGTTTCGAGGAGAAGTTGAAGGCGTTTCCTGACGTCAAGATCATCTCGCTGCCGGCCATGCAATGGGAAGCCAGCAACGCCGGCACGATCGTTGCCGACCAGATGCTCGCCAACCCCGACATCGACCTGATCTTCAGCCATGCCGCGCACCTCTCGGTTGCAGCCGTCGCCTCGCTCGAGGCCGCCGGCAAGAAGCCGGGCGACGTCATGCTGATGAGCTCGAACGGCGCTCCGGTCGGTCTCGACCTGATCCGCAAGGGCTGGCTCAATGTCGAAGTCGAGCAACCGCTCTACGCGCAGGCCGCAGCCGTCGCCATGTTCATGGACAAGATCGCCGGCAAGCAGGAAATCAAGCCTGGCGAGTATGACGTGCTCGGCTTGAAGTCGACCGTGACCAAGGAGAGCTGGGGCCCCAACATCAAGATCCCGGGCGCCGCCATCACCAAGGAAAACGTCGACAATCCGGCCTTCTGGGGCAACCAGAAGCCGCCGACGGACACGATCAAGTCTGTCGAATAGTCGCCTAGCGAAGCGCTCCGGGCCATTGCGGCCCGGAGCCTGCCCTTCACGACGCCGCGTCCAGGACGCCGTGGCGAACCTAAACCCGCGCCTGAACCCGACGAAATCGAGTTGATTTCTCAGCCTGATTTTCTCGGGGGCGCCAACCGGATCAGCCCATGAACCCGCGCAGCCGCAAAGCCCTGGAGTTCGTCCTCGACAACCTCGTCTGGTTCATGCTGATCTTTGTGCTGGTTGTCTTTTCCATCTTCGTCCCCAACTATTTCCAGCTCGGCATCTTCGCCAACATCATCGAGGCCTCGAGCGTTCTCGGCGTGATGTCGATCGGCCTGTCGCTGGTCATCATTGCCGGCCATATGGACCTGTCGGTAGAATCGGTGGCCGCACTCAGCGCCATGACCGTCGGCATCCTGTTCTGCTCGTCGGGCATCGGCATGGGCATACAGCTCAATCCGCAGTGGCTGATGGTTCCGGTTTCGCTGCTGGTTGCGCTCGCCGTCGGCGGCCTCATCGGCGCCTTCAACGGCTATCTGGTGGTCAAGGTGAAGATGAGCGCCTTTATCATTACGCTGGCGTCCTACATCTGGGTGCGCGGCCTGGTGCTGGTGATTTCCGGCGGCCGGTCGGCACAGGATCTGGCGCCGGCCATCCGCTGGTTCGGCATCCAGCGGCTGGCCGGCCTGCCGCTGACCGCCTGGATCGCCGTCGCCTGTTTCGTCCTGTTCTCGCTGATCATGGCCAAGACGCCGTTCGGCCGCCACCTCGTGATGATCGGCGGCAACGAGACAGCGACCTTCCGCGCCGGCATCCGCGTCAACCGCAATCTGATCATCGCCTTCGTACTTGCCGGCGCCATTGCCGGCCTCGCCGGCTGGCTGCTCGCCATCCGCACCTCGGGCGCCACCGCCAATCTCGGCACCGGGCTGTTGTTCAACGCCTTTGCCGCGGTCGTCATCGGCGGCGTCAGCCTGAAAGGCGGTGTCGGCACCTTGCCCGGCGTCTATGCCGGCGTGCTGCTGCTCTCCTCCATCAACACGGCAATCAACCTGATGGGCCTGCCGGCCAATTTCACCCAGGTGATCCATGGCCTGCTGGTGCTCGCCGCCGTGCTGCTCGACGCCTTCAAGCAAACCATTCGCCAAAGACTCGCATGACAGGACAGCTCACATGACCGGACGGCTGCAAGACAAGGTCGCGCTTATCGTCGGCAGCGCGCGCGGCATCGGCAAGGGCATTGCGCTGCGCTTTGCCGAGGAAGGCGCAAGGCTGGTCCTGGCCGACAGCGAGGCCGAAGCCGGCCAGGCGACCGCGGACGAGCTCGGCGCGGATTTCATTCGCACCGACATCTCGCAAATGGCCGATGCAGAAGCTGCGGTGGCGCTGGCGCTGAGCCGCCATGGCCGCCTCGACATCGTCGTGCAGAATGCCGGCATCTATCCCTGGCAGCTGATCGAAAACACCAGCCCGGACGACTGGGACCGGGTGATGGCGGTCAATCTGCGCGGCACGTTCAACGCCACGCTGGCGGCGCTGGCGCCGATGAAGGCGCAAGGTTACGGGCGCATGCTCTACACCTCGTCGATCACCGGTCCGCACGTCACCAGCCCCGGCCACGGCCACTATGCCGCCAGCAAGGCCGGCATCAACGGCTTCATCCGCTCGGCGGCGCTGGAATTTTCGGGCTACGGCATCACCGTCAACGGCGTCGAGCCCGGCAACATCCTGACCGAAGCGATCGAGCTGCATCGCGGCGCCGCCTACATCAAGAACATGGAGGATTCGATCCCGCTCGGACGCCTCGGCAGTCCGCGCGACGTCGCCAACGCCTTCCTGTTCCTCGCCTCCGACGATGCCAGCTACATCACCGGCACCACCATCGTCGTCGACGGCGGCCAGTTGCTCCCCGAAGGCAAGGATTTCCGGCTGCTGCCGCCGTGATCAGCCGGATTTCTTGTACAGCAGCAACTCAGGCCGGTACTCGAAGTGCATGGTGTCGTAGTGATACCAGCGCCCGCCCCAGATGAAGCCGTTTTTCTCGAACAATTCCACGATTTCCAGCGGAATCCGGTTCTTGAAGGGAATGTGGGCCTTCGGGTTGGTTTTGTTCCTGTTGTTGTACCAATAGTCGGAGAAGCCGACATTGATATCGAAGGCCGCTCCGAACGAGTGAACGCTCAACCGGTCGGTGCCGGCGATCGGCCGCCAGACAAAGCCGCCGCCGGGCTTGAGCCCGTAACGGCTCAGCTCCGCGGGCATCGCCTCAAGCGCAGCGGAGACCTTGCCCAGCCGGTCGTTGATGCCGAAAATCCTGGTGACCTGCACGGTCTTCTTGCCGAGCTTCGGCAACCATTTGACGTTGGCGATGTGCTTGCCCACCTCGGCGGCACTTGCCCCGTAGAGCTTCTCGAAGAAAGGTTCATTGCGGATACGGCCGGGATCGAAATCCTCCGCCGGGACCAGCGCGCCCTCGGCTGCTCTGGGATAGACGTAGCGAAACATGTCTTCGATGTCGGGGCTCTCAAGCAGCGCGTCGGCGTCGCGAGCCTTGCCGTCGTTCCACACCATGGTGGTGCCGTCGGTCCAGGTCAGGACATTGCCCGAAATGGTGAAAAGGCCGGGATAGGCCTTGAGCAAGGCTGCCTTGGCGGCGGGCTGGTCGACGCCGTCGCCCACATTCCCCGCATAGGCGAAGCGCCCAATACCAGAGATTGTCAATGCCAATAGCAGCTGTAACATCAGCCGCCGTGGATGGTCGATCATTGTGCTGCCTCCGCGAGGGCTTTCATTCATCGTGCATTTAACAAGGCAGCTGTACCATGCTGGTCGAATCGAACGGGAGACAAAATCATGTCAAAAACCTTCACTGCTTTGATCCGGATGACGTTTACATTCATTTGCCTGGTCGGCCTGGCCTCGTCAGTTTCTATCTTTTTCCCCGCCACCGCGTCGGCCCAGCGCATGCAGAAATGCGCCGATGAAGGCGGCACGTGCCGCCTGCCCTACCCCTCGGAAGTGGTCTACGGCGCGCGCGGCCAGACCACCTCCCGCTTCTTCGATCGTCGTTCCGTGCCGTGTACGAATCGCGTCTTTGGGGACCCGGCGCCTGGCCGCGACAAGGCTTGCTATATCGTGAAGCGCGGCGGCGGTAACGACTATGGCGACAACGATGACGACGACGACAATTACGGCGATGATGATTACGGCCAGGGCCGCGGCAGATGGGTGGCCTGCGCCCGGGAGAATCAGTTCTGTGATTTCCGTGGCCGCCAAGTGGTCAGATACGGAGCGCGCGGTCGGTTCACGCAAGGCGTTTTCAGGAACGGCGTGCGCTGCGGCAACGATGCCTTTGACGAGGATCCCGCTCCCCGTGCGAAGAAGACCTGCTACATCAGGAAGTAGACTGGTGCCGGCATGAAAAGGGGTGCGGCTCTTTGAGGCCGCGCCCGGAATCCGGGATCTTGGTGGGCGATGACGGGCTCGAACCGCCGACATCTTCGGTGTAAACGAAGCGCTCTACCAACTGAGCTAATCGCCCGCTCCGGCCGGACCTTTAAGCGGTCGCAACCGGCTTCGCAAGGCCAAATGAACAGCTGCTAGCTTAGCCGCACAGTGGTTTTCGCGGGCAAAGTGCCGCCCGTCAAAAAACCTTCTCCTGTTTGCGTTTATGCTGTCCAGCTGCGCTTGACACCCGGTGGCGAACCCCTTATCCACCGCCCCAACGACGAACACGGCTGACACGTGCTCGTCCAATGCGCGGGTGTAGCTCAGTTGGTTAGAGTGCCGGCCTGTCACGCCGGAGGTCGCGGGTTCGAGCCCCGTCACTCGCGCCATTTCTCCTCAGGAGAAATGTGGCATAATCGTCTAGAATCATGATCTTGCATGAGGCAATTCAGATCCGGTCGGATCTGAATTCGGTCTCTCCCGCAACGACGTCACCCCTTGGCCAGCAGCGCCTCGACCTCATGCAGCGTCGGCATGGATGGCGCCGTACCCGGCCGCGTCACCGAAATGCCGGCGACGGCGCAGGCGAAGCGGACGGCTTGCAGCGGCTCCACGCCTTTGGCGAGTGCGGCGGCCAGGCCGCCATTGAAGGCATCGCCCGCACCGGTGGTTTCGACCACCGGGCCGGCATTGACCACCGGGACATGGTCGGACCGAGCGGCCGTGTGCAGCAGCGCGCCTTTTTCGCCGAGCGTGATGATGACCGAGCCGACGCCTTTTTTGAGCAGGCTGTCGGCGGCGCGGCGAGCCTCGTCGATCGAAGAAACCTTGATGCCGGTCAGCTCTTCGGCCTCGGTCTCGTTGGGGGTGACATAGTCGCAAAGCGTATAGATGCGGTCCGGCAGCTTGGCCGCCGGCGCCGGATTGAGGATGGTGGTCACCCCTGCACCGCGCGCGATTTCGAGTGCGCGCAGTGCCGCGTCGATCGGCTGCTCGAGCTGGGTGACGAAGACGCCGGCGCCGCCGATCAGGCCGGCGTTGGCCTCGATGTCTTCAGGCGAGATCAGCATCGCCGCACCCGGGCTGACGATGATGGCGTTGTTGCCGGTTGTCTCCTCGATGAAGATATAGGCCGCGCCGGTATAGCTTTTCGGCGTCTCGATGACGGCGGATTTGACGCTCGCCTCTGCCCAGGTCGCCTTGGCCATGTCGGCGAAAGCATCGACGCCAAGCCGGGTCAGGAAGGTGACGTCCGCGCCGAGCTTGCCTGCCGCCACCGCCTGGTTCGAGCCCTTGCCGCCCGGTCCCAGCTTGAAGGAATTACCAAGAATGGTTTCACCCATGCGCGGCTGTCGATCGGCGCGGTAGGCGGTGTCGGCGACGAAAACGCCCAGAATGACGACAGGTTTGCCCGACGCCATGGCCCTACTCGGCGTCCGGCGGCACGACGCCCTTGCGAAAGGCGAAGCAGCCATAGAAGCGGCGCTCGCCGGTCTGGATGACGCAATAGGCTTTCTTGGCGCGCTCGTAGAAGGCATAGCGCTCGACCGAGATCATCGGCCAGGCCTTGCCTTCCGCCTTGTCGATCTCCTTCTGCACCTCTTTTTGCACCGGCGGGATCTCGTCCGGCTTGCCGACGATCTCCATGCGCGCGGCCGCATCGTCGACGAAAGTGTCCAGCGGATAGAGCGACAGCACCGCCTTGACCACATCGGCCGCCGAGGCGTCGATGTGCAGCAGCTTGCCGAGCACGGTCTGCTTTGCCACCGAATCGGCGGGGAAATTGGTGTCGGCGATGACCAGATCGTCGCCGTGTCCCATTGCCCTGAGCGCCTGGAGCACATCGGCATTGAGCAATGGGTTGATCCCTTTGAGCATGGCAGTCCTCGTCAAACAGGTTTGGTCAAAGTCGATTGGAAATCAGAGCCGGTTGCCGGTCTCGGCGTCGAAGAGATGGACCTGGTCGAGGCGCGGCTTGAGATTGAGCGTGTCGCCGGGCTTGAAGTCGTGGCGCTCGCGAAACAGCGCCACCATCTCGCCCTCGCCGAAACGCACGAAGACCAGCGTTTCGGAACCGGTCGGCTCGACCACCGAGATCTTTGCTGGCACGCCGTCGGCATGGATTTCGAGATGCTCGGGCCGCACGCCATAGACCACGGCCTGGCCCTCCTTGGCGGCGCTGCCGGCCGCGATCGGGAACAGCGTGCCCGCTATCTCGACCTTGTCGCCCTTGCGCACCACGCCCTTGAGCAGGTTCATCGACGGCGAGCCGATGAAGCCGGCGACAAACAGATTGGCCGGCCGGTCGAACAATTCCAATGGCGCGCCGACCTGCTCGATACGGCCATCGCGCATGACGACGATCTTGTCGGCCATGGTCATGGCCTCGATCTGGTCGTGGGTGACGTAGATGGTGGTGGTCTTCAGCCGCTGGTGCAGTTCCTTGATCTCGGTGCGCATCTGCACGCGCAGCTTGGCGTCGAGATTGGAGAGCGGCTCGTCGAACAGGAAGACCTGCGGATTGCGCACGATGGCGCGGCCCATGGCGACGCGCTGGCGCTGGCCGCCGGATAGCTGGCGCGGATAACGTTTCAGGTACGGATTGAGGTCGAGAATGTCGGCGGCGCGCTTGACCCGCTCGGCGACCACGGCTGGATCGGTCTTGCGCAGCTTCAGCGCAAACGCCATGTTCTGCTCCACCGTCTTGTGCGGATAGAGCGCGTAGTTCTGGAACACCATGGCGATGTCGCGCTTGGCCGGCGGCAGATTGTTGACGATGCGCTCGCCAATGGCGATCGTGCCGCCGGAGACGGTCTCCAGCCCGGCCACCATCCTGAGCAGCGTGGACTTGCCGCAGCCCGACGGGCCGACCAACACCACGAACTGGCCATCGGCGATATCGACGCTGACCTCGTGCAGGACCTTGACGGTTCCGAACGCCTTGGCCACATTGCTGATCGCGACTTGAGCCATCGTCCCCCCTTTTCTCGCGGTGAAGCTAGCCATTGCCAACGGCAAGGGCAAGTCGGTATGTTATCGATAAAAAGCCATTCGTGTTGACAAGGTAATCGATTACGCAAATATTAGCTGTTGCCAATCCGGCAGTCGGATTTTTATCCGAAAATCGGAGCTCCAGGCGACGCAGGGTGGGGTCCCACGTCCCCGTATGATAAAGGAGAACCGCCGACGTTTCGGCGTCGGAGGGATTGGCATTTAATTCACGACTGTTGTTCTGGGAGGAATAGATGAGAGTCGGTCTGTACGAAAAACTCGTCCGCGCGGGTGCCACCCGGCGTGACATACTCAAAGGCGCGGCCTCGATGGCCGCGATCGCCGCCGCATCGGGCGCTGGGCTCGGCGCTTTCACCCGCCCGGCTGAAGCCGCCAGCGAGCTACGCTCCAAAATTCTGCAGATCCCCGGCGTCGGCAAGGGTCAGCCGACGGATGCCGATTTCCAGAAGGTCGGCGAACTCTGCCTGGAAGCCACCAAGGCCAACGTCAAGGAAGGCGAATTCGCCGGCGTCGAGCTCACCTTCATGGGCCTCAACAACCAGAACCTGCACAATGTGCTGTTCCGCGGCTTCCTGAAGCCGTGGGAGGCCTATACCGGCGCCAAGATCAGCTGGATCGACCTGGCGCAGGCCGACTACAATGCCCGCCTGCAGCAGTCGATCGCCACCGGCACCGTCGACTTCGACATCATCGAGATGGGCGCGCCCTTCGAAGGCGATGTCTGCGGCAAGGGCCTGACGTCCGAGATGCCCGACTGGGTCAAAGAGCAGATCGACATGAAGGATGTCGTGGCCTATCTGCAGCCGCCGGTCGGCACCTGGGACGGCAAGCAGTACCGGATCACCGTCGATGGCGATGCGCACAACTTCAATTACCGCACCGACGTTTTTGCCGATGCCGACCTCGCCAAGGCGTGGAAGGACGGCGGCGCGGCCACCGAATGGGGTGTGCCGAAGACCTGGCAGGAAGTCCAGGCCGTCACAAAATTCCTCAAGGGCAAGAAGTTCAAGGACCAGGACGTCTTCGGCTATCTCGATGCGCCCAAGGCCTGGGGCGGTTTCGGCTTCTACTTCCTCGGCAGCCGCGCCACCGCCTATGCCAAGCATCCCGACGACAAGGCCTGGCTGTTCGATGCCGACACGATGAAGCCGCGCATCAACAATCCGGCCTGGGTGCGCGCCATCCAGGACGTCATCGACGCGCTGCCGTCGGAGCCCGCCGACCAGATCAACGCCGACCCGAACACGACAGCCTTCCAGCAGTTCCTGGCCGGCACCGGTTCGATGGTCACCTGGTGGGGCGACGTCGGCTCCAACGTCAAGACCAACGATAGCTCGGTCATCGGCGACGTCACCGGCTTCTCGATCCTGCCGGGGTCCGACGACGTCTACAATGCCAAGACCGGCGCCTGGGACAAACTCGCCAGCGGCCCGAACTATGCGCCGAACTGCGCCTATCTCGGCTGGGGCGTCTACGTCATGGCCCGCGTCGATACGGACGAAAAGAAGAAAAAAGCGGCATGGTCGGCCGCCGCTCATCTCGGCGGCAAGGACCTGTCAATCTGGACGGCGATGTATCCGTCCGGCTTCCAGCCCTACCGCAACTCGCATTTCGACATTCCCGAATGGGTGGCGGCAGGCTACGACGAGGCGTTCATCACCTCGTATCTGAAGTCGGAAGCCGACAGCTACAACCATCCGAACGCGGCGATCGAGCCGCGCATCCCCGGCATCTTCCAGTACTATTCGGCTGCCGAGGACATTCTGGCCAACACATTCGCCGGCAAGATGAAGGCGCAGGAAGGCGCCGACGCCATTGCCGCGGCCTGGGAGAAGCTGACCGACCAGATCGGCCGCGAAAACCAGATCAAGCTCTACAAGGCCTCGCTCGGCGTGTAGGCTGATCCTATCGTGACAACAGGTCCGGCGGTGCAAGCCGCCGGACCTGACCGGCTCGGGCCGGTCGCAGGCTTGATTTTTTAAACGGACGGGGACGCGTGGCTGACCAGACCACCAATGCATGGCCGGCCAACGCCGGCCCAGCCGATCTGATCTCGCCGGCCCGCAAGCGGGCGGGTTTTGCCCTGATGGCGGCCGCCACGCTTGGCCTGCTGGCGGTGATCGCGTTTGAGATCCTCTACAAGAACGAGATCACCACGCTCGGCTTCGAGACCTGGCGTCCGATCGTCTATGCCTATGTTCTGTGGGGGGTGGCGCTCGGCATCGGCCAGGTGCTGACGCGCGGCGAGGACGGCCAGCGCGCGCTGTTCCTGCTGCCGGCGCTGCTGTTCACCATCGCCATGGTGATCTTCCCGACGCTGTTCGGCTTCTATATCGCGCTGACCGACTGGAACCTGTCGTCCTTTTCCGGCCGCAAGTTCAACGGGCTCGACAATTTCTGGCAGATGCTGGCCGATCCCTACTACCGCAACGCGCTGTTCAACATGGTGCTTTATGTGCTCGCCGTGCTGGTTGAGTATGTGATTGCCTTCGGCCTGGCGCTGCTGCTCAACGCGCAGATCCGGGCGCGCAAATTCTTCCGAGTCGTCTTCCTGATGCCGCTGATGCTGTCGCCGGTCGCGGTATCCTGGATGATCGGCAAATCGCTGATGGAATACCGTTTCGGGCCGGCGGCGACGCTGGCGCGCCATCTCGGCTGGGAGAACCCCGCCTTCTTCTCCAACCCGATCACCGCCCGCATCTCGATCATGGTGCTCGACGCCTGGACCTTCATCCCGTTCATGATGATCATGCTGCTTGCCGGCCTGCAGGCGATGTCGCGCGACGTGCTGGAAGCGGCGCGCGTCGATGGCGCCACGCCCTGGCAGACTTTCTGGCAGGTCACCTTCCCGCTGATGCTGCCGGTGTCGGTCACGGCGGTGATCCTGCGCATCATCTTCAAGTTGAAGCTCGCCGACATCATCATCACCGTGACCTCCGGCGGGCCTGGCGGCGCCACCGATTCGGTGTCGAGCTTCATCTACCGCGAATACCGCGACCGCTCGAATGTCGGCTACGGCACCATGCTGGCGATGGCCTATCTCGTCATCATCGTCGTGTTCGTGACCTGGCTGTTGAAATTCGCCAATCGCTTCGTGCGCAACGTGAACTGACGAGGCACAATGAGCGTCCAGACCACCGACTATGCTGCCTCGGAAATCCGCTCACCGCTGGGTTTTCTGGCCAATCGCATCTTCATCTATGGCGCGCTGGCGTTCTGGGCCTTCATCTGCCTGTTCCCGATCTACTGGACCATCACCACCTCGTTCAAGACCGCGGTCGACGTCACGCAAGGACACCTCATCCCGTTCGTCGACTTCCAGCCGGACTGGAAGGGCTGGCGCTCGCTCGGCCTGTCGCCGGATTCGATCTTCCAGACCTCGACGGTGCGCGAGGAGTTTTTCAAGCGCTTCATGAATTCGGTCATCACCTCGGTCGGCGCGTCGAGCCTCGCCATCGTCATCGGCAGCCTCGCCGCCTATGGGCTGACCCGCTACCGCTATCAGTTCGCCTGGTTCAAGAACGAGGACATCTCCTTCTTCTTCCTGTCGCAGCTGATCCTGCCGCCGGTGGTGCTGGCCCTGCCCTTCCTGGTGCTCTACCGGGAAGTCGGTCTGCTCGACACACGCATCGGCCTGATCCTGCTCTACACGCTGATGGTGCTGCCGATCGTCATCTGGATCATGCGCGACCAGTTCAACTCGATCCCGGTCGAGCTCGAGGAGGCAGCGCTGGTCGACGGCCTCTCGATCTGGGGCGCTTTTTTCCGCATCGTCATGCCGATTGCGCTGCCGGGCATGGTCGCCGCTTTCATCCTGGCGATGGTGCTGTGCTGGAACGAGTATTTTTTCGCCGCGCTGCTGACCTCGACCGACGCCAAGACCATCCCGGTCATGGTGGCGAGCCAGACCGGCTCGCAAGGCATCAACTGGTGGTCGATGGCGGCGCTTGCCACCGCCGCGATCGCACCGCTGGCGGTCATCGGGATTGCGCTTGAGCGGTATCTGATCATGGGCATGACGGCGGGCGCGGTGAAGTAGGGCGAGAGGCGGCGTGCCCCTCTACTGTTGACCTCGGCGGGACAGCACCCCCCCTCTGGCCTGCCGGCCATCTCCCCCGCAAGGAGGGAGATCGGCAGCTTTGGCTGCATCGCTTTTCTTGCGACGTAGGTGATTGGCGAAAGCGGAAATGACATCTGATCTCCCCCCTTGCGGGGGAGATGTCCGGCAGGACAGAGGGGGTGTGAAGGATCGCTACAGAGCGACTTTGTCTGCTAGCGCCCCAATATCGCCCTCAGGTGATCCATGATCATCGCCACACCCTTTCGCCCTAGCTCCGCCGAGGCCTCCGGCGCACTGGCCGTATACCACGCGGTATTCTCGCCAAAACGCCCGGCATCGACCGCTTCCGGACACAGTGCCAGCATCAATGATGTCTCGCCAACACCGGCGTGATCGAACGGATACTTCCCGTTCATGGCAGCCGACATTAGCGGGTGCACCTGCACCCAGTTGAAGAAATTCTCGCCGGCGGCGTGCCCGGCATAATAATCGGCCATCTCGTCTGAGCCCCACCAGCCCTCGCCGCGCTGCTTCTCGAGGAAGCGGAAAATCGCCTGGCGGCCGGCGGCCTTGAAGGCGAGATCGGTCGGCATGCCGGCGGCAAAGTTCTCGGTCTGGTGGTGGATGATGGCGTTGATGTTACGAAAGCCGATGCGCAGCAGGCTGTAGAACAATTCTTCGGCGAACGGCGCCAGCTGGTTGCCGCCGACCTGCACCGAGCCGTTGCCTTCAGGTGCTGCCACCACATAGCTCGCCGCACCGTAGTAGAAAGCCGGCAGGATGACGATGTCGGCCTCCTTCTCGTAGAGCTCCAGCGTCTTGACGACGGCCAGCGTGTCCATGCCGACAGCCATGTGCTCGCCGTGATATTCGAGCACGCCGAGCGGGAGAGCGACCGGCCAGTTCTCGGCGATCGCCTTGCGGATCTGGTGCGGCAACATCAGTTCGTAGCGCATGATCTATTCCATGTTGGTGTGGCGGGTGCGCATGGCCTCGGACGACTGGCGGGTCAGCGCCTTGAGCTTCAGCACCATCACCTCGAACAGCAGGAACAGCGCCCCTTCGAAGACCGAGCCCATCGGCAGCAGCGATGTCTTTTGTGGCCCCTGGTCACGCGCCATGGTCTGCGCCGGGATCAGCAAGGTGAAGTCGGCAAGCGCGACCGCACTACTGCCTGCCTCGGCGGTGAGCAAAAGCACGGTGGCGCCGGCCTGGCGGGCGACTTGCATCAAGGTAAGCACCGTCGTCGTCTCGCCCGGGCCGGAACTGACCAGGAAGACATCGGCTGGGCGAAGCGGTGGCGTGTTCATGTCGCCGACCACCGACACCTCAAGGCCAAGGTGATAGAGGCGCATGGCGAAACCCTTGAGCTGCAAGGCCTCGCGGCCGCAGCCATAGACGACGATCTTTTGCGCGCGGGCCAGGGTTTCGCAGGCGGTGTCGATGCCGGCTTCGTCGACGCGCGCCAGTACGGCGCCCAGCTCTTGCAGGGCGGTCGAAAACATATCCGAGCCGGCATTCGTCATGAGAGTCCCATCTGTCCGGCTGGGTTTGTGGCCGGTGATTTCGGGTTGCGCGCTTTCGGAAAAAGGCTTGTTTTTGTTCATGCTATCACCGCGAAAATGCCTGTCCAACGGCCATGGCGGCTTTTGCTGAGCCAGCGGCGTGATAGTGTCATGTCAGACAATCAATCCAGGAAATCAGCACGACATGAAGACACGGCATTTCGACCGCATCGGCAATGGCGGCCTCGACTTCACCGAGCTTGGCTTCGGCAGCGCGCCGCTCGGCAACCTTTACCGCGCCGCCCCCGACGCGGATGCCAACGCCACGCTGGAGGCGGCGTGGGCGACCGGCTGCCGTTACTACGACACCGCGCCGCTCTATGGCCTGGGCCTTGCCGAAACACGGCTCAATGCCTTCCTGCGCGGCAGGAAGCGCGACGATTATGTGCTGTCGAGCAAGGTCGGTCGCCTGTTGCGCGCCTGCCCGCCGGAGGAACGAACCGGCATCGGCAAGTTCTTCGACACACCGACGCGCAAGGAGGTCTACGACTACAGCTACGACGGCGTCATGCGCTCGTTCGAGGCGTCGCTGGAACGGCTTGGCGTCGACCGCATCGACATCCTTTTCGTCCATGACCTCGACATCTTCACCCATGGCAGCAAGGAGGCGTCAGACCAGCGCATCGAGGAATTCATGGCCTCGGGCTACAACGGACTGGTTGCGCTGCGCGACCAGGGCGTGATCAAGGCCTTCGGCGGCGGCATCAACGAATGGGAGGTTTGCCAGACGCTGGCGGAGCGTGGCGACTTCGACCTGTTCCTGCTGGCCGGGCGCTACACGCTACTGGAACAGGAAGCGCTTGCCACCTTCCTGCCGCTCTGTGAGCAACGCGGCATCGGCATCGTTCTCGGCGGTCCTTACAATTCCGGCATTCTGGCGACCGGGCCGAAGCCAGGCGCCTATTACAATTACTCCGAGGCGCCAAGGGACATCATGGATCGCGTCGGGCGCATCGAGGCCGTCTGCCAGCGCCATGGCGTCAGGCTGATCGAGGCGGCGCTGCAGTTTCCGCTGCTTCACCCTTCCGTGGTGTCGGTCATCCCCGGCGGCCAGCGGCCGAGTGAAGTCGAAAGCAACCGCGCCCTGCTCGATGCCAAGCTGCCTGCGGCGCTGTGGGCGGACCTCAAGCAGGAAGGCCTGATGCGCGCGGATGCGCCGGTGGGCTGAAGGCTCGCCTCAGCGGGCTGACGGCCTGCCGCCATCGAGGCAAAAGAAAAGCCGGGCGAACCCGGCTTTTCAACATTCTCTGAAAAATTTTTAGTTGACCGCGTCCTTGAGGCCTTTGCCGGCCGAGAACTTCGGCACGGTACGCGCCGGAATCTTCACTTCCGCGCCAGTCTGCGGGTTGCGGCCAGTCGATGCCGCACGCTTGGAGACGGTGAAATTTCCGAAGCCGACGAGCCGTACATCGCCGCCCTTCTTCAGTTCGCCAGTGATGACGGAGAACACCGCCTCAACCGCCGACTGTGCGTCACCCTTCGAAATGCTCGCGGATTCAGCGACAGCGGAAACCAGTTCGTTCTTGTTCATAAAAATTCCCTTCCATGAGAAAACCGGAACTTTCGACTCATCCGGCAGGAGAGGGACTTTAGAAAGAAGCGCTCGCAAACCCAAGTCAAAAAGCCGGAAAAAAGTTGAAAAAAGCCCGGAAATGGTGGGTTTTTCACATGAAAAAGCCGGGCTCAAGGCCCGGCTCTCTCTTTGTGCACTGCAACTTTAGTAGTTTCTAATGTGCAAGCGACTTTCCAGCATCGTCAACGGTATCGGTGGAAGCCGGCGGATTGACTGGCTCGACCCACTCGATTGGCTCCGGCATGCGCACCAGCGCGTGCCTCAGAACCTCGCCGACACGTGAGACCGGAATGATCTCCATACCGTTCTTCACATTGTCCGGTATCTCCGCCAGATCCTTGGCGTTGTCTTCCGGGATCAGCACCTTCTTGATGCCGCCGCGCAGTGCGGCGAGCAGTTTCTCCTTGAGGCCGCCGATCGGCAAGATGCGGCCGCGAAGCGTTATCTCGCCAGTCATCGCCACATCGGCCCGGACCGGAATACCAGTCATGACAGATACGATGGCCGTCGCCATGGCAGCACCTGCAGACGGACCGTCCTTCGGCGTGGCGCCTTCGGGCAAGTGGACGTGGATGTCACGCTTGTCGAACAGCGGCGGCTCGATGCCGAAATCGATGGCCCGCGAGCGGACATAAGAGGCCGCCGCCGAGATCGATTCCTTCATCACGTCGCGCAGATTGCCGGTCACCGTCATGCGGCCCTTGCCGGGCATCATGACGCCTTCGACCGTCAGCAGCTCGCCGCCGACTTCCGTCCAGGCAAGACCGGTGACGACACCGACCTGATCGTCAGCCTCGACCTGGCCGAAGCGGAAGCGCGGAACACCGAGGTAATCGGCGAGGTTCGCCGCCGTGATGCTCACCGTCTTCTTCTTCGTCTTCAGGATCTCGGTCACCGCCTTGCGCCCGAGCTTCATCAGCTCGCGCTCCAGGCTTCTGACGCCCGCTTCACGGGTGTAGGTCTGGATGATGCCGCGGATCGCGTCCTCGCCGACGGAGAATTCCTTCGGCTGCAGGGCATGATCGCGGATCACCTTGGGCATCAGGTGACGCTTGGCGATCTCGATCTTCTCGTCCTCGGTGTAGCCGGCGATACGGATGATCTCCATGCGGTCCATCAGGGGCGCAGGGATGTTCAGTGTGTTCGCCGTCGTCACGAACATCACGCTCGATAGGTCGTATTCGACCTCGAGGTAATGGTCCATGAACGTCGAGTTCTGCTCGGGATCGAGCACCTCGAGCAAAGCCGATGACGGATCGCCACGGAAGTCCTGGCCCATCTTGTCGATCTCGTCGAGCAGGAAGAGCGGGTTGGACTTCTTGGCCTTCTTCATCGACTGGATGACCTTGCCGGGCATCGAGCCGATATAGGTGCGGCGGTGGCCACGGATCTCGGCCTCGTCACGCACGCCGCCAAGCGCCATGCGGATGAACTCGCGGCCGGTCGCCTTGGCGATCGACTTGCCGAGCGAGGTCTTGCCGACGCCGGGAGGGCCGACGAGGCACAGGATCGGCCCCTTCAGCTTCTTCTGGCGGCTTTGCACGGCGAGATACTCGACGATGCGGTCCTTGACCTTGTCGAGGCCGAAATGATCGGTGTCGAGCACGTTCTGCGCAAACGCCAGGTCCTGCTTGACCTTGGAGTTCTTGCCCCACGGGATCGACAGGATCCAGTCGAGGTAGTTGCGCACGACGGTCGATTCCGCCGACATCGGCGACATCGTCCGCAGCTTCTTCAACTCGGCTTCCGCCTTTTCGCGGGCCTCCTTGGAGAGCTTGGTCTTCTTGATGCGCGCCTCGATCTCGGCGGCCTCGTCGCGGCCGTCCTCGCCTTCGCCGAGCTCCTTCTGGATCGCCTTCATCTGCTCGTTGAGGTAATATTCGCGCTGCGTCTTCTCCATCTGGCGCTTGACGCGCGAGCGGATGCGCTTCTCCACCTGCAGGACGGAGATTTCGGCTTCCATGAAGCCCATCGCCTTTTCCAGCCGTTCCTTGACGGACAGCGTGGCCAGCATCTCCTGCTTCTCGGGGATCTTGATGGCGAGGTGCGAAGCAACCGTATCGGCGAGCTTGGAATAGTCGTCGATCTGGCTGGCGGCGCCCACCACTTCAGGCGAGATCTTCTTGTTCAGCTTGACGTAGTTTTCGAAGTCGGTGACGACCGAACGGGCGAGCGCCTCGACCTCGACCTCTTCCTCCTCCGGCTCGACCAGCGCCGTGGCGGTAGCTTCGTGGAAGTCCGGACGGTCGGTGAACGAGACGATCTTGGCACGCGACGCGCCTTCGACCAGCACCTTGACGGTGCCGTCGGGCAGCTTCAGCAATTGCAGCACATTGGCGAGCGTGCCGATGTCGAAGATCGCATCGGGCTCGGGATCGTCATCGGCGGCATTCATCTGGGTGGCAAGCAGGATCTGCTTTTCCTGACCCATAACCTCTTCCAGCGCCTTGATCGACTTTTCACGCCCGACAAAGAGCGGAACGATCATGTGCGGGAACACCACGATGTCGCGCAGTGGGAGGACTGCGAAGACGCCGTCGCTGGGAGCCTTGGATATTTTGGCCATTGTCCAACCTTTCATGTCGCGGCCGCTAATCGAGCCAACCGCGAATCTCATATTAACGACCGAGGATCGTTCCGCCTACCACCGTTTGTGACGGGAGTTTTACAGCACAGAATTCGGCACCACGGCCTTCCGATGTTAGTTGGATGCACGAGGGGCAAAGATCAAGGGTCGACACGTTCGTTCATCCACTCCGTCACAAGGATCGGTACCTCACCACAGCAAAACGGCGCCCCGCGGGCGCCGTTCCATAAAAAGGTTAGGCCAGATGCCAGATCAGGCGCTGACGTTGCCCTTCTTTTCCTTCTGCTCGGAATAGATGTAGAGCGGCCGGGCGCTGCCGGTCACCACTTCTTCCGAAATCACCACTTCGCGCACGCCTTCCAGGGCGGGCAGTTCGAACATGGTGTCGAGCAGGATCGCTTCCATGATCGAGCGGAGGCCACGGGCGCCGGTCTTGCGCTCGATGGCGCGCTTGGCGATCGCCGACAGCGCATTCTCATGGAAGGTCAGGTCGACACTCTCCATCTCGAACAGCCGCTGATACTGCTTGACCAGCGCGTTTTTCGGCTCGGTCAGGATCTGGATCAGCGCCGGCTCGTCGAGGTCTTCCAGCGTCGCCAGGACCGGCAGACGGCCGACAAACTCGGGGATGAGGCCGAACTTCAAGAGATCCTCGGGCTCGACCAGGCGGAACACGTCACCGGTGCGGCGATCCTCGGGCGAAGCGACGATGGCGCCGAAGCCGATGGAAGTCTTCCTGCCGCGATCCGAGATGATCTTGTCCAGCCCGGCGAAGGCGCCGCCGCAGATGAACAGGATGTTGGCGGTGTCGACCTGCAGGAACTCCTGCTGCGGATGCTTGCGGCCGCCCTGCGGCGGCACGGAGGCAACGGTGCCTTCCATGATCTTCAGAAGCGCCTGCTGCACACCCTCGCCCGACACGTCGCGGGTGATCGATGGGTTGTCGGACTTGCGCGAAATCTTGTCGATTTCATCGATGTAGACGATGCCGCGCTGGGCGCGCTCGACATTGTAGTCGGCCGACTGCAGCAGCTTCAGGATGATGTTTTCGACGTCCTCGCCGACGTAACCGGCTTCGGTCAGCGTCGTCGCGTCGGCCATGGTGAAGGGCACGTCGATGATGCGGGCCAGCGTCTGGGCAAGCAGCGTCTTGCCGCAGCCGGTCGGGCCGATCAGCAGGATGTTGGACTTCGCCAATTCGACGTCGTTGTTCTTGCCGGCATGCGCCAGGCGCTTGTAGTGGTTGTGGACAGCCACCGACAGCACGCGCTTGGCGTAGGGCTGGCCGATGACATAGTCGTCGAGAACCTTCAGGATCTCCTGCGGGGTCGGCACGCCCTCGCGCGACTTCACCATCGAGGTCTTGTTCTCCTCGCGGATGATGTCCATGCACAGCTCTACGCACTCGTCGCAGATGAACACCGTTGGGCCGGCGATCAGCTTGCGCACCTCGTGCTGGCTTTTGCCGCAAAACGAGCAATAAAGCGTGTTCTTCGAATCACCGCTGTTGTTGCCGACTTTGCTCATTTTCCTGTCCTTTCATGGCCGCCCGCCGATGGTCTGGCTGAAAGGGCGCATATTCTATCTATCGCGGGAATTCGCCGCCGCCAGTGTCCCGGCTCCCGCAACGCATTCCGTACGAAACACAAATCAGAAAACGTCGCAATGATTCGCGCCAACCCTGCACAAAGCTAAGCCGTCGAAAATCAACATAGCCTTAACGTAGGCAATCCCATCCACCGAGGGAACAGCCAATTGTGGCCGAAATGCCGCAAATCCCAGCAAAAGCGCGTTATCCACCCACGCAACTGCCATGCAGCGCTTATGCCGCAGCGCCTTCGACCGGCTCGCGCGACGAAATGACCTTGTCGATGAGGCCGAAATCCTTGGCTTCGTCGGCTGTCATGAAATGGTCGCGGTCAAGCGTCTTTTCAATGTCTTCGTAGCTCTTACCGGTGTGTTTGACGTAGACCTCGTTGAGGCGGCGCTTCAGCTTGATGATGTCCTGCGCGTGCCGCTCGATGTCGGAGGCCTGGCCCTGGAAACCGCCGGAAGGCTGGTGAACCATGATGCGGGCGTTCGGCGTGGCAAAACGCATGTCCTTGTGGCCGGCGGTCAGAAGCAGCGAGCCCATCGACGCCGCCTGGCCGATGCACAGCGTCGACACTGCCGGCTTGATGAACTGCATGGTGTCGTAGATCGCCATGCCCGAGGTCACCACGCCGCCCGGCGAGTTGATGTAGAGATTGATCTCTTTCTTCGGGTTCTCGGCCTCGAGGAACAAAAGCTGTGCACAAACCAGCGTCGCCATACCGTCTTCGACCGGGCCGGTGATGAAAATGATGCGCTCTTTCAGCAGGCGCGAGAAAATGTCGTAGGCCCGCTCGCCGCGATTGGTCTGCTCGACCACCATCGGAACGAGGTTCATGTAGGTTTCGACGGGGTTCTTCATGGACTACCCTTTTTGGAGATGGGGATTCCGGCGCCGGAACATCGGGCAGAATCGGTTCTTGACGGTTAGAATGTAAATAGGATGCCGGCTCACCCTAGCGCAAGGCCGCCTCCTCCTAGCCATCTGGTTAAGTCGAATCAAGGTTTCCGCGCAAGGGAAAGTCCGAACGCGGCCAGCGGCGTTTTTGCGGTGTAGCAATTCCTTAACCGCGTCGCTTAACGAAATGCGGCGAAACCGCTTTCCCCCGGAGAACCTTCCCCTACAATTCAACATTGAACCTCACGTTTCGGGTTCAAACAGGGGGAGTGCCATGATCAGGAAAACTGCTTGCCTCGCCATCTCCGGCCTTGCCGGTCTCGGCATGGTGTCCGATGCGGTTGCCGGCGGCCGGGCCGCCGAATGCTATGAGCCGGTGCACAGGCCGGCGCTCTATGACACCGTCTATGAAGACGTCATGGTCAGTCCCGGCGGGCAGTTGGTCGACTATGATCCGCCGATCTATGGCACCATGGAGCGCGTCGAGCAGATCGCGCCGCCCCGAGTCACCTATGACATCGTACCGGCGAGAACCCGCACCGTTTACCGCACGGTCCAGGTCGACGATGGCGGCTATGCCTGGGAATGGCGCGTCATCCACGGCCGCAAGGTGCTGTGCAAGGTGTGGCGCAAGGCCCGCTACGCGCGTGTGGCCGAAACAGTGGTGGTTGAACCGGAGCGCACCCGCCGGGTTGTGCTGCCGGCCGAATATGAGAGCGTCGCCCATGAAGTGCTGGTGCGGCCCGAGCGGCGGCACGTCACCCAGATAGCGCCGTCATACCAGAGGATGGCGCGCCGGGTGGTGGTGCAGGAAGGCTCGACCAGCTGGCGCCGCGTGCATATTGCCAGGCATTGCGAGGATTAGACTTCGGTACTTCGCCGAGGTCCGCCTCGGTTGGCTCAATCCATAGGGCCGTCGGGTGCCAACATCCGGTCTGGCACCAAGCCGGCAAGCCGCGGTAATGGTCTGGCATGACCACATCCATGCCGCCCTACCTCGCCTTTGATCCAGCCACGCGCCGCCTGCGGCTCGATCCGCACGAACCGGCGTTTTTCCAGAACCCCTACGACGCCTATGCCGTCCTGCATGGCGCATCGAATGCCTTCTTCTGGGAGGAATTCGGCTTTTGGTGCTTTGGCGGCTTCGACGACGTCAACCGGCTGTTGCGCGACCGCCGCTTCGGTCGCCAGAACCCGGCCGGCATTCCCGACAGCCGCGGCATCGGCGAGGATCGCTCGCATTTGGCCGCTTTCGACGGCATCGAGAGCAATTCGATGCTGGAGCTGGAGCCGCCGGTGCACACCAGGCTCAGAACCCTGGTCAACCGCGCCTTCGTCTCGCGCCAGGTCGAGCGGCTGCGGCCGCGCGTGGAGGCGCTGGCCAATGAGCTGATCGACCGTTTCGAACCGCGCCAGGTCGATCTATTGCCCAGCTTCGCCGCACCTTTGCCGATCACCATCATTGCCGAAATGCTCGGTGTGCCGGTCGAAATGGGGCCGCAACTGCTCGACTGGTCGCACCGGATGGTGGCCATGTACATGCATGGCCGGACGCGCGAGACCGAGGAAGCGGCCAATCGCGCCGCGCACGATTTTTCCGACTTTTTGCGCGGCTATGTCACCGAGCGGCGGAAGAAGCCTGGCGACGACCTGCTATCGCTGCTGATCGCGGCACAAGAGGATGGCCAGAAGCTGTCGGAAGACGAGTTGGTCTCGTCTGCCATCCTGTTGCTCAATGCAGGCCACGAGGCGACCGTCCATCAAACCGGCAACGCCGTGCGCACGTTGCTGGCGCAAGGCGGCGACCCCGGCCGTTTCTTCACCTCGCCGGAAGCAACCGCTGCAACGGTCGAGGAGTGCCTGCGCTTCGACGCGCCGCTGCACATGTTCACCCGCTACGCCTATCAGGAGGTCGAGGTGACATCGGGGGTTGTCGTACAACCGGGCGAGACGGTCGGCCTGCTGCTCGGCATGGCCAATCATGATCCGCTTGCCTTTGCCGAACCTGGCGCCTTCCGGCCCGGCCGACCAGACCAGAAGAATGTCTCGTTCGGCGCCGGTATCCATTTCTGTATTGGTGCGCCGCTGGCGCGGCTGGAATTGCAGGTGTCGCTGAAAACCCTGTTCGAGCGGCAGCCGCAACTCCATCTTGCGGAGCAGCCGCGCTTCCGCGACACCTATCATTTCCATGGGCTGGAAAAGCTCGCCGTCGGTTTCTGACGCGAGGCTGGGGTGGCGAGGGGTCGGCGCCACCTTCTCAGAGATAGCTCAACCAGAGTCCTTGCACCGCGAAATCAGAGCTTGATCACATACTCCTTGCGGGTCGTTTCAAGCACTTCCCAGCTGCCCCTGAAGCCTGGCCTGAGCACGAAGCTGTCGCCGGCGCGCACCGTGCGGGCCTCGCCGCCATCCTCGGCAACCACCGAGACGCCGGACAGGATGTGGCAGAACTCCCATTCGTCATATTCGATGCGCCATTTGCCCGGCGTCGCTTCCCAGATGCCGGCATAGAGGCGGCCATCGCGCTCCTCGACATTCCAGGTGCGGAACTTCGGATCGCCCGCCATCAGACGATCCGGCGCCGGGGCGCCAATCTCGGCGTCGACGCTGTCGGTCAATATGGCCAGGTAATGCGCGGACAGGGTTTGCCTCCAACAGGTTAGTGAGTAGTGAGTAGTGAGTAGTGAGCGGAAAGCGCTCCCTCGAGCGGGTGGCTAATCACTAATCACTGCTAACTAGTTAATACCGACTACTACTCACTACTCACTACTCACTACTCACTCAAAAAAAATCAAACCTTGGCCAAAGCCTGTTCCAGGTCGGCGACGATGTCGTTGACATCCTCGATGCCGACGGAAAGCCGGACCGTGTCCGGTCCCGCACCCGCCTTGACCTTCTGCTCGTCGGAAAGCTGGCGATGCGTGGTCGATGCCGGATGGATGACCAGCGACTTGGTGTCGCCGACATTGGCGAGGTGCGAGAACAGTTCGAGCGCCTCGACGAACTTGATGCCGGCCTCGTAGCCGCCCTTCAGGCCGAAGGTGAAGACAGCACCGGCGCCTTGCGGCGAGTATTTCTTCTGCAGCGCGTTGTTCTTGTCGCTGGGCAGGCCGGGATAGTTGACCCAGGCGACCTTGGGGTGGTTGGACAGCCAGCCGGCTACGGTGATCGCATTGTCGCAATGGCGCTGCATCCTGAGCGGCAAGGTCTCCAGCCCGGTCAGGATCAGGAAGGCATTGAACGGCGAAATCGCCGGGCCGATGTCACGCAGGCCAAGCACGCGCGCGGCGATGGCGAAAGCGAAATTGCCGAAGGTTTCGTGCAGGACAAGGCCGCCATATTCGGGGCGCGGCTCCGACAGCATCGGATATTTGCCGGATTTCGACCAGTCGAACGTGCCGCCATCGACGATGGCGCCGCCGATCGAATTGCCGTGGCCGCCGATGAACTTGGTCAGCGAATGGACGACGATGTCGGCGCCATGCTCGATCGGCCGCACCAGATAGGGCGAGGCCAGCGTGTTGTCGACGATGAGCGGCAAGCCGTGCTTGCGGGCGATGTCGCCGATCTTCTCGATGTCGACGAAGGTGCCGCCGGGATTGGCCAGGCTCTCGATGAAGATCGCCTTGGTCTTGCCATCGATCTGGCTTTCGAAAGTGGAGACGTCGTTGGTGTCGGCCCAACGCACCTCCCAGCCGAAATTCTTGAAGGCATGGCCGAACTGATTGATCGAACCACCGTAAAGCCTTGTGGCGGCGACGAAATTATCGCCAGGCCGCATGAGATTGTGGAACACGATCACCTGTGCGGCATGGCCGGAAGCAACGGCAAGTGCAGCCGTGCCGCCTTCGAGCGCCGCGATCCGCTCTTCCAGCACCGCCTGGGTCGGGTTCATGATGCGGGTGTAGATGTTGCCGAAGGCCTTCAGCCCGAACAGCGAGGCGGCATGGTCGGCATCGTCGAACACAAAGGAGGTCGTCTGGTAGATCGGCGTGGCGCGTGCGCCCGTCGCCGGGTCGGGCTTGGCGCCGGCATGGACGGCGAGCGTGTTGAAACCGGGCGTGCGGGTCATCGAAAACCTCCGTGAGCGGTAAACGTGTGAATGATGAAATGGTCAATGGTGAGCGATGAATGGTGGTCGCAAAGTCGGCCAGTCCCACCTTGATTGCAAGCCGCTCATATGCGGCTTTACCCGGCTTCCAGGAAAATCCTTCTATTCACCATTCACTGCCTTACTTCTGGCGCACACCGAAACTCTGGAATCCCGACCGCATCAGCGGCTTCTTCGACGAAAGCACACCGGAGTTGACGCCGGTCCAGCCGATCTCGCCCGACAGCTTGCCGTATTCGATCTTCGGGCAGCGGTTCATCACCACCTTGATACCGGCCGCCTCGGCGCGCGCGGCCGCCTCGTCGTCGCGCACGCCAAGCTGCATCCAGATCACCTTCGGCAAGGGGTCGAGCTTCAGCACCTCATCGACAATGCCGGGCACCGATGCAGAGGCGCGAAAGATGTCGACCATGTCGACCGGCTCCGGCAGATCGGCAAGGCTGGCATAGGTCATGCGGCCGAGGATTTCCTTGCCGGCCTGCCCAGGATTGATCGGAAACACCGAAAAGCCCTTGGCCAGCAGATATTTCAGCACGAAAAAGCTCGGCCTGACATCGTTGGCCGACGCGCCGACCATGGCGATGGTCTTCACAGAATTGAGGATGCCGCCGATATAGGCATTGTCGTAGCTATCGTGATTCACTCGTCGGTCTCCCTCAGTGCTTCCTCCATAAAGGACTGCGGGTCCGTGCAGAAGTCGCGCATCATGCGAAAATGATCGGTATCGGTGAAATCGGTCGGATCGAGGCCGAAACGGCTGATTCGGAAGAGCCGCGCGCCGGGACAAGCCATCAGCAGCGGCGAATGCGTCGCCATGATCACTTGCGCCGTGCCTGACTGGTCCATGCGCCGCAGCATCTTCAACAATTCGATCTGCCGCGACGGCGACAGCGCGCTTTCGGGCTCGTCGAGGATGTAGATGCCTTGCCGGCGGCAGCGCTCCTCGAAAAAGCGAATGAACCCTTCGCCATGCGACCACGATAGAAAGTCCGGTGGCGGCGGTCCGAACGGGTCTTCGAGTGCCGCCTGGTCGAGATAGCGCGCGACCGAGTAAAAAGATTCGGCACGAAAGAACCAGCCGGCGGTGACTTTTGGCAGCCAGTGGCCGCGGAATGTATTCGCCAGTGCCGCACCGCTCTTGTCGATGGCGATGGAATGATCGACCGGACGATAGCCCTTGCCGCCGCCGGCCTCGTCGTAACCGGCCAGCGCGCCGATGGCTTCCAGCAGTGTCGATTTGCCGGTGCCGTTTTCACCGACAATGATGGTGATCGGCGTGGTGAATTCGAGCTCGAATTCACGGCCGCGAAACAGCGGCAGGTTCCATGGATATTTTTCCCAATCTTCCACGCGCTCGGGGTCAATCAGGATGCGTTTGAGATAAGGCGCCTTAAGCCGGGTCAGTTGCTTGCGATAGCCCATGCGGACGCTCAGTCCGGCAGCGAGATGGTGCCGTCATCCGCGATCGGGAAGGCCGGATTGTGTGCGACTTCCCAGACATGGCCGTCGGCATCGGCGAAATATCCATACCAGCCGCCCCAGAAGGCGCGGCCTGCCGGCTTGACGATCCTGCCGCCGGCCTTCTCGGCGGCCGCCAGCACGTCGTCGACTTCGGCATCGGAGCGGGTGTTGTAGGCGAGGTAGACCGCCGACGGTGCTGCGGCGAAGGCAATGCCTGAATCCTCCTCGGCGCTTGGCCTCGGGAACAGGCCGAGAATGGCGCCGCCCATCTGGAAGAAGGCGACGCCATCGGTGATGCCGGCGTGGCGCTTCAAGCCCATGCCTTCGTAAAAGCGCACGGCGCGTTCGAGATCGTCGGTGGCGATGGTGATGATGGAGATGCGCGGTTCCATGGATCGAAAACCTATTCGTCCGTCCATTCCGGTTTGCGCTTGCCGATGAAGGCGCCGATGCCTTCCTCGGCGTCGCGGGCCAGCATGTTCTCGACCATGACGCGGCCGGTATAGGCATACGCGTCCGCCAACCCCATCTCGGCCTGCGCGTAAAAGGCTTCCTTGCCGGTCTTGACCACCAGAGATGATTTGGAGGCAATGGTTTGCGCGTATTTGGTGACGATCTGATTCAGGTATTCGCGCGGCACGACGCGGTTGACCAAGCCGAATTCCTTGGCGGTTGCGGCATCGATGGTCTCGCCGGTGAGCAGCATTTCCATGGCGTGCTTGTGAGACACGTTGCGTGACAGCGCCACCATCGGCGTCGAACAAAACAGGCCGATATTGACGCCCGGCGTGCAGAAGGTCGCTTCATGCGAGGCAATGGCGAGGTCGCAACTGCAAACCAGTTGCAGCCCCGCAGCGGTGGCTAGGCCATCGACTTCGGCGATGATCGGGAGCGGATGGCGCACGATCTGCTGCATCAACGCCGCGCAAGCCGAAAATGTCTGCTCGAAAAACCCCTTGCCCTTGTCGGCGTCGGCGCGGCGCGCGGTCATTTCCTTGAGATCGTGACCGGCGCAGAAGACTTTCCCGGCGGCCGCCAAGACGATGACGCGGACCGATTTGTTGGCCTTGGCACGGTCGAGCTCGGCGCTCAATGCCGCCATGACGGAAAGCGACAAGGCATTGGCGGGCGGATTGGCGAGCGTCAGGCGCAGCACGCCCTTGTCCAGCCCGGCGATGACCGGCCCGTCTATGGCAACAGGTTTGATCGAAAGGATTTCGGCCATGACAAGGGTCTCCGCGATTCCGCCGGGCGCCGCCAGACTATCTAATATCGGATCGAGTTTCATCAACACCCATCGCTTGCGCCAGAGGTGTTGCCAGAAGCGCATCATTGCGTTCATACAGGCCCGGCATAGAACGAGAGACCGACATGCCCGCCCAGGACAATCTCAAGCCGGTGCTGACGGCGGCTGAAGTCAATGCGCTGATGGCCAGCGTCTACCCCCAGCTCAACGACGAGTTCACGTCGTATGAGGCGCTCGATGTGTTTCCCGGCGGCTGCACGGTGCGGCTCAACGCCAGCGAACGGCATTTGCGTCCCGGCGGCACGGTGTCCGGGCCCTCGCTGTTCACGCTGGCCGACATTGGCGGCTATGTCTGCGTGCTCAGCCATGCCGGGCCGGATGCGCTTTCGGTTACCGTCAACCTCAACATCAATTTTGTCCGCAAGGCCGAAGCCGGGCCGATCGACGGCCATTGCCGCATCCTGAAGCTGGGCAAGAGCCTGATGGTGTTCGATATCGACATCGTCGCCGGACCGAAGGGACACACGGTAGCGCATGCGACCGGCACCTATTCGATCCCGCCGAAGCGCGCCGCCGATGTGGTAAAATAATACCTTTTGATCAAACCTTTGTTTTTATTACACTTTACGAGCAGACGTGCTTTTCCCGCGCCTTGACGTGCACCACCCCCTCGCCTATAAGCCGTCACGAAGCAGCGGCCCGCAAAGGCCGCCGTTTTGTTATTGGCGGCGGGCAAGTGCCTTGTCGCCAATCCAAGCAACAAGAAACGCCTTCTTCGGAAGGTCAAAATCGAAAGCAGAAAATCCATGGCAACCTTTTCGCAGAAGCCTGCGGATGTGGTGAAGAAGTGGGTGCTGATCGACGCCGAGGGTCTCGTCGTCGGCCGTCTCGCCACTGTCATCGCCAATCATCTTCGCGGCAAGCACAAGCCCACCTTCACCCCGCATGTCGACGACGGCGATAACGTCATCGTCATCAATGCCGACAAGGTGGTGTTCACCGGCAAGAAGTTCACCGACAAGGTCTATTACTGGCACACCGGTCACCCCGGCGGCATCAAGGAGCGCACCGCGCGCCAGCTGCTCGAGGGCCGTTTCCCCGAGCGTGTCGTCGAGAAGGCCGTCGAACGCATGATCCCGCGCGGGCCGCTCGGCCGTCGCCAGATGAAGAACCTCCGCGTCTATGCAGGCACGGAACATCCGCATGTCGCCCAGCAGCCCGTCACCCTCGACGTCGGCGCGCTGAACGCCAAGAACAAGAAGGTTGCATAAGATGGCTGAGCTTTCCTCGCTCGCAGAATTGGGCGCCGCCACCGGCAACACCAACACCCAGCCGGCAGCACCCGTCCATGTCCAGAAGCTCGACAAGTCGGGCCGCGCCTATGCCACCGGCAAGCGCAAGAACGCCATCGCCCGCGTCTGGGTGAAGCCGGGTTCGGGCAAGATCGTCGTCAACGACAAGGAATTCGCGACCTATTTCGCGCGTCCGGTCCTGCAGATGATCCTCAACCAGCCGATCATGGCTTCCAACCGCGCCGGCCAGTACGACATCGTCGCCACCGTCATCGGCGGCGGCCTGTCCGGCCAGGCCGGTGCCGTTCGTCACGGCATCTCCAAGGCGCTGACCTACTATGAGCCGGCACTGCGCGCCGTGCTCAAGAAGGGCGGCTTCCTGACCCGCGACAGCCGCGTCGTCGAGCGCAAGAAGTACGGCAAGGCGAAGGCCCGCCGTTCCTTCCAGTTCTCGAAGCGCTAAGCGTATCGGGCTTCAAGCAATCGAAAGGCCGCTTCCGGGCGGCCTTTTTTGTTTTGCGGTCACGGCAGTCACCCCGCCCGCGCCTTCGGCGCGACCTCCCCATCGAGGGGAGGTAGGGGTCACGGCAGTTTTGCCGCCCTGAACAATCCACGGGGGCTCGGCTGACACCAAAACCCGACCATAAGAGCGCGACGCCCTACCTCTCCTCGATGGGAGGTCGGCGCGAAGCGCCGGGTGGGGTGATGGCGCCGGCCTCGGTTCAAGTCTCAGAACTTGCCGGCCTTGATATAATCGATAAACGCCCGTAGCGGCGCCGGAACCAGACGCCGTCCGGGATAGTACAGAAATGGCCCGGGAAAGCTCTGCCACCACGGTTCGAGCACGGGCTCCAGGGCGCCGCTTTCGAAGTGAGGGCGAAGCCAGCCCTCGAAGAGAGCGACGATGCCGCTGCCGGCAATGGCCGCATGGACGGCAAGATCGCTCGCCCCGCCGATCCGCACGATCAACGGCCCCGTCGTGTCGACCCGCACCACCTCGCCGTCGCGCTCGAATTCCCACGGCAGCATCGCACCGCTGGCAAAACGACCGCGCAGACAAGCATGGCCAAGCAGGTCGCTCGGGTGCTGCGGCCGCCCATGGCGCTCGAGATAGGCGGGGCTGGCGCCAGTGGCGAAGCGCTGGACGCGCGGTCCGATCGGCACCGCGATCATGTCCTGCTCCAGTCGCTCGTCATAGCGGATGCCGGCGTCGCAGCCCGCCGCCAGCACGTCGACGAAGTTCTCATCGGCGATGACCTCCAGCCGAATGCCGGGATAGGCGGCGAGGAAGCCCGGAACGATGTCGGGCAATATCAGCCGCGCGGCGCTGACCGGGACGTTGAGGCGCAGCGAACCAGCCGGCCTGTCGCGAAAGCCATTGACCACGTCGAGGGCCGCCTCCACCTCCGACAGCGCCGGGCCAAGCCGTCCGAGCAGGCTGAGACCTGCGTCGGTCGGAACGACGCTGCGTGTCGTGCGGTTGAACAGCCTGACGCCGAGCTGCGTCTCCAGGCGGCGCACCGCTTCGCTCAGGCCCGACGCGCTGCCGCCGCCGGCGCGAGCCCCTTCGCGAAAGCCGCCGGCACGCGCCACCGTCACGAAAGCGTTCAGATCGCCAAGGTCCATCATTGTTCGCCATTCCGCACAAGCTGTACGGATTGTACCTTATTATCCCGAGGTTGAGCAGCGTCTATCTTCGCCTCCTCAAAGGAGACCGACCATGTCCACCATCCAAAAATCCGGCACATTCACCCTCGGCAGCCACACCGTGAAACGGCTCGGCTACGGCGCCATGCAACTTGCCGGCCCGCACGTTTTCGGTCCGCCGAAGAATCATGACGCGGCCATTGCAGTGCTGCGCGAAGCGGTGGCCTCCGGGGTCAACCACATCGACACCAGCGACTATTATGGCCCGCATGTCACCAACCAGCTGATCCGCGAAGCGCTGGCGCCCTATCCGCAAGACCTCGTCATCGTCACAAAGATCGGGGCGCGGCGCGGCAGCGACGGCTCATGGCTGCCTGCCTATTCCGCCAAGGAACTTGAGCAGGCCGTGCACGATAATCTCAGGAATCTCGGTCTTGAGGTGCTGGATGTCGTCAATCTGCGCATCATGTTCGGGGTGATGGGTCCCGCCGAGGGCTCGATCGAGACGCAGTTGACGGCGCTTGCCGAACTGCAGCGGAAGGGCCTGGTGCGCCATATCGGCCTGAGCAACGTCACCCCTGCGCAGGTCGAGGAAGGCCGTGGGATCGCCGAGATCGTCTGCGTGCAGAACCAGTACAATCTGGCGCATCGCGACGACGACGCGTTGATCGATGAACTGGCGCGCGCCGGCATCGCCTACACGCCGTTCTTCCCGCTCGGCGGCTTCAGCCCGCTGCAGTCGTCGACCTTGTCGGATGTGGCCGCGCGGCTCGGCGCCACACCCTTGCAGGTTGCGCTCGCCTGGCTGCTGCGCCGCTCGCCGAACATCCTGCTGATCCCGGGGACGTCGTCGGTCGGGCATTTGAGAGAGAACCTGGCGGCGGCGGAGCTGGAGCTGTCGGCTGATGTGCTGAGGGAATTGGATGGGGTGGCGAAAGCGGCGTGAAGCGCGAGCAATCTCCCCCCTCGAGGGGGAGATGTCGCCAAAGGCGACAGAGGGGGTCGGTTCGACCGGGCTGGACCTTTTCTCAGCGGCAGAGGGAGGTTAGCGCTCCACGCGAGGCGACCCCCTCTGGCCTGCCGGCCATCTCCCCCTCAAGGAGGGAGATTGCAGCTCCAGCCTCCGCTCCAATGATACTCGCCGTATTCGCCGGCTCGGCCGGCTTCGCCTCATCCACATAAGGCACCCTAAACCCGTTGCCCCCAGCCAGCCAATCGCAGCCTTCGGTTCGTCGGTATGGATGATGGTGGCGCCGCGTTCAGCTCAGAAACCGCGGTCTCGGCGGCATGCCGGCCTGCACCGCCAGTTCATCGCCGCGGCCGCCGGAGAGGAGTCGCCGGGCCTTGCGCCTTGGCGATACAAATCCTGTGTCGCCCCTCTAGAACGCTATGGCGTTTCGCCAAGCTGTGACTGGCATCTTGCGTGCCGGTTCTGTAGTTGTGGCAGCCCGATGAACAAAGAAGGACCCGTAATGGCGAACCAGACCATCGACAACGCGTTCACCGCCCGCTCCAAGACGGGGCCTTCCTTCGAGCCGACCTATGCCGGCGCGCTGTCGTTCATGCGGCGCAAATACACCAAGGATGCAAAGGGCGCGGACGCCGTCGTGTGGGGCATTCCGTTCGATGCCGCCGTCACCAACCGGCCGGGCGCGCGCTTCGGGCCGCAGGCGATCCGCCGCGCCTCGGCGATCCTCGACAACGACCCGCAATATCCGTTCTCGCGCGACCTGTTCGAGCATCTCGCCGTCATCGACTATGGCGATTGCCTGCTCGATTCAGGCAATCACCAGAAGACACCAGGCACGATCGAGCGCGAGGCGGCGAAGATCCTGAAATCGGGTGCCTTCCTGTTGTCGCTCGGCGGCGATCATTTCGTCACCTGGCCGCTGCTCAAGGCACATGCCGCCATCCACGGGCCGCTGGCGCTGGTGCAGTTCGATGCGCACCAGGACACCTGGCCTGACGATGGCAAGCGCATCGACCATGGTTCGTTCGTCGGCCGCGCCGTCAATGAAGGCATCATCGACCCCGACCGCTCGATCCAGATCGGCATCCGCACGCATGCCCCCGATACGTTCGGCATCAAGATCCTTTACGGTCACGAGATCGAGGAGATGCGGGCTTCCGACATCGCCTATGCGATCGTCGACCGCACCGGCGGCAGGAAGACCTATCTCACCTTCGACATCGACTGCCTCGACCCGGCCTTTGCGCCCGGCACCGGCACGCCGGTTGCCGGCGGACCGTCCTCGGCGAAAATCCTGTCGACGCTGCGCCAGCTCGGCCAGGTCGATATTGTCGGCGCCGACGTCGTCGAGGTTGCGCCGGCCTATGATCACGCCGATATAACGGCGATCGCCGGCTCGATGGTGGCCATGCACTATCTCGGCCTGGTGGCCGAGCGAAAAGCGCGGGCGGAAGAGCTGAACAGCGGCAACCATGGCGCGGCAAACCATGGCCAGGGCATATAGGCCTGAATTAGCAGGGAATTGACGGGCACATGAAACCGAAAATCTTCATCGATGGCGAACACGGCACCACCGGCCTGCAGATCCGGGCGCTGCTGGCCGAGCGCGGCGACCTCGAGATCATCTCGATCCCGGCCGAGCGCCGCAAGGAAACGGCGGCGCGCGCCGAGTTCCTCAATGCAGCCGATGTCGCCATCCTGTGCCTGCCGGATGCGGCTGCCAAGGAAAGCGTGTCGCTGATTGCCAACGACACCACCAAGGTGATCGACGCCTCCACGGCGCATCGCGTCGCCGAGGGCTGGGAATACGGTTTTGCCGAGCTGGACAAGGATCAGGCCAGGATCATCGCCAATGCGAAACGCGTCGCCAATCCCGGCTGCTGGCCGCAAGGGCCGATCGCGACGCTGCGGCCGCTGGTCGCTGCCGGTCTGCTGCCGGCGGATTTCCCGATCACGGTCAATGGCATTTCGGGCTATTCGGGCGGCGGCCGGCCGATGATCGAGGACTATGTCGCCAAGGGCGAGGATGCCTCTGAATTCCAGGTCTATGGGCTGACCCTGCAGCACAAGCATGTGCCGGAGCTGCGCACCTATGCGAAGCTGTCGCACGATCCGATCATGCAGCCGGCGGTCGGCAATTTCGCCCAAGGCATGATCACAGTGGTGCCGCTGCAGCTCGGCGGGCTCGACCATGTGCCGGCCGGGGCCGAACTGCACGCGGCAATCGCCGACCATTTTGCCGCCATCAAGGGCGGCGTGGTCGAGGTAGCTCCTTACGAGCACGTGGAGCGCCTGCCCGAGATCAATCCCGAGGTCTATAACGGCACCAACCGCATGAAGGTCTATGTCTTTGCCAATGACGACCGGGCGCAGGCGCTGCTGATTGCGGTCTATGACAATCTCGGAAAGGGCGCCTCGGGTGCTGCCGTTCAGAACATGGATCTGATGCTCGGCCTTTAATTCAGTTGGAGAGAGCATTCTGTCGCCCGAAAACCGCTTAACACTTTTCGGCATCACGCTCTGAATGGACGCGCCTGCATTTCCAAAGCGCTGGAAGATCAGCGCGCCCGAGCTCATTGCCGAGACGTTTTCGAGCCGCATCTGGAAGGTGCGGCGTGAGGACGGCTCGCCGGCCATCGTCAAGGCGCTCAAATCATTCGACGATGTCGACGACGAGTTGCGCGGCGAGCACTATCTCGCATGGCGGCGCGGCGAAGGCGCGGTGCGGCTGCTTGGCCGGGACGGCCACCGCATGCTGCTGGAATATGCCGGCGACACCCTGCTTTCCGAAGTTCTGGCCAAAGAAGGCGACAACGCCGCGACCGCAATCGCGGCCGAGTTGATGGGGAGACTGTTCTCGCCCTCAAGACACCCTGCCCCGCCGGACCTGCAGCCGCTGCGGACACGGTTTGCCAGCCTGTTCAAAAAGGCCGGAGCCGATCGCGACGCCGGAGAGCACAGCCTCTATGTCGAGGCCGCCGAAATCGCGGACCGGCTGCTCGATGCCCCGCATGCGGTCAAGCCGCTGCATGGCGATCTGCATCACGACAACATTTTGCACGGTGCGCGCGGCTGGCTGGCGATCGACCCGAAGGGCGTGCTCGGCGATCCCGGCTTCGACTCCGCCAATCTGTTCTACAACCCACTGGGGCGCGACGACCTCTGCCTCGATCCCGAGCGCATCGCGCATATGGCCGAGATCTTCGCCAGGACACTCGGCCAGACGCCGGCTGCCATTCTCGACCATGCCATCGCCTATGGCTGCCTGTCGGCCGCATGGCATCATGAGGACGAGAATGCGGTCGACGAGAACCGCGAGCTGTCGGTTGCGGGAGTGATCCGAAAGGTGCGGCTCAGCTTCTGACCGGCGCAGCCTCGCGCGTTAGACGTAGCGAGGCAGTTCGTTCGCGAAATAGATTATTGCGACGGCCAAGACACCGTAGACGATGTACCTGCGTTCATGGGCGGCCGCGTTGGCAGTGGATAGGCGCCCTTGTTGCCGCGCCAGTGGGCGGCGGCAAATCCCAGCAGGACAAGCGCGAAGGCCTGATGGGTCAGCGCCATGTGCAGCGGCACCTGCATCAGCAGCGTGCCGATGCCGATCGAGGCCTGCACCAGCACCAGCAGAAACAGCAGCGTTGCGCGGCGTGCGTGTGTCGTGCCCGGCAGCCGCCGGCGCGTCGCTATCATATGCCAGAGCGCGATGGCAAAGACCGTATAGGCGCCGAGCCGGTGGACGAACTGCACCGTCTTCGGGTTCTCGAAGAAATTGCGCCAGGCCGGCTCGAGCAGAAGCAAATCTGACGGGATCACCTTGCCGTCCATCAGCGGCCAGGTGTTGTAGCTCAGGCCGGCGTCGAGCCCTGCGACCAGGCCGCCGAGATAGATCTGGACCAGCACCAGCAGCACGATGAAGCCGGCCAGCCTTTGTGTCGGCCGGTCGGCGGCAGGCTCCGAATGCGGCGCCAGCCCGCGCGCGACCACCATGGTGGCAGTGAAGATCAGGGCGGCAAGCGTCAAATGCGTGGCCAGCCGGTACTGGCTGACGGAGACGCGGTCGACCAGGCCGGAGGCCACCATCCACCAGCCGATGGCGCCTTGCAGGCCACCAAGCAGCAGAATACCGACCAGCTTTGGCCCAAGGCCGCGCTCGATGCGGCGCGTCGCCCACAAGACCAGCAACGGCAGGCCGAAGACCAGGCCGACACTGCGCGCCAGGATACGGTGCGCCCACTCCCACCAGAAGATCGACTTGAAGGCATCGAGGCTCATGCCCTTGTTGAGCTCGGCATATTGCGGAATCTTCTGATAGAGCTGGAATTCCTCCTGCCACTCGGCGTCGTTGAGCGGCGGTATCACGCCGTGGATCGGCTTCCACTCGGTGATCGACAGGCCGGAATTGGTCAGCCTGGTGGCGCCGCCGACCAGCACCAGCGCAAACAGCACCAGAAGCACGACATACAGCCAGCCGCGCACCAGCGCCCGATTTTTCAAGTCTCGATCGCGGTCAATGTAAGGCGCGGCGGCTGATATGGCGGCCATGGTTGGTCCCGGCAGGTTGACGTGGCGGATTGGTGAACCATCGCAACCCGGCTGACAAGACCGGACGGCGCGGCACGCCGTCGCGCCGCATCTCCCGGGTTGCACAGGCGCGCGGTTGGGCCTAAGCGGAGGCGATCAACGAGAACGCTCATGCCCATCCGCCTGAAAAAGCTGATCGGAACTTTCCTGCTGGTGGCGCTGGTCATCATCTATGCGCTGGTCGCGTCGATCATAGCGGTCGCGCAGCTGTCGCAATCCAGCCCGCTGGTGCACTTCCTGTTCTTCCTGTTCAGCGGCCTGTTCTGGGTGCTGCCTGCGATGGGCATCATCAAATGGCTGATCCTGGAGCCGCCGCCGAAAGGCTGAAGAGCCCGCCCCAGGTTAGATGGTGACCACCATTTTGCCGGCATTGGCCAGCGGCGTCGTTAAGCCCGACAACATGGTGCGGATATGGGCGACGCTCTGGTAGCGGCCGTTGATCGAAATGCGCGGCAGCGCGTGCAGGAAGCCGGCGTGCTCGGCGTGCAGCACGCCGTGGCGAGTGGTCACCGCCGAGGCGTAGCCGGCGTCGCGGGCAAAGCCCACTTCGCGGCAGCCGACAGCGCTGGCGTAACCATAGGGGTAAGCGAGATGACGTGGGTCTTCGCCGAGCTGCGCCTGCAGCTGGCGCCTGACGTCGACGATTTCATGGCGCGCATCGGCTTCGTCGAGCCGCTTCAGGTTGCGGTGGTTGACCGTATGCGCGCCGATCGTCACCAGCCTGTGCCCGGCCACGGCGCGGATATCGTCCCAAGTCATCAGCGTGCTTGGGCGCAAGCCATCGAGGTCGATGCCGTTCGAGTGCGCCAGATCGCGCAGCACGGCGCGCTGATCCTCCTCGCGCACCTCGAGCGTCAGATAGGCATGCAGACGCGCATTGGCGTGGAGTTTCTTGCCGTGGGTCGAGCAGTCTATGGTCACCGGCCCCTTCGGCGTCGCCAGCGTCAAACGCTCCCGCGCGTTGACGATATCCTCGACCACGTCCCACCATAAATCGGCGCTGCCGTCGATCAGACCCGGCGCGACATAGATGGTGATCGGCGCGTCGTGCTTTTCCAGCACTGGCAGCGCTTCGGTCATGTTGTCGCGATAAGCGTCGTCGGCGGTGATGGTGGCGAACTGGCCGTCCTTGCCGCCGGCCTTGATGCGCTCGATCGCCTCGTCGAGGGTGACGAAGGCATAGCCCCTCGCCTTCATGTCGGCGACGAGAGCGTCGAGGAATCGCGGGGCGATGTTGAGGTGGCGGTTAACGCCGTCCGGCTTCTCCGGCGTGGCGGTGACCCGATGCAACATGAGGATGGCGCCAATGCCGCCGACAAACGGCTTGGCCAGCGGTGCAAGGCCGGTAAAGCGGGCGATATTAAGCGCCAGTTTCCGAACTGCCTCACCACCGTCGATCATTCATTCACCTTTTGCGCCTAGGCTCGATCCAAGCACGGAACGCGCCGACGCGAACTCCTGATCGCGACGAATACGCCTTAAGGATTGAGGTATGGTTGACGCCACCGCGTCATTTGACGGCAATCGGCTCGCCGCAAGCAAGGCGTCTGCGCGCACGCCGGCTGCCGACCAGACCAGTCTGTCGGTGTCGATCGCAGATGCTGCCGCGCTCGCCTCTTACGGCGAATTCTGCCGTTCGGCGCTGTTTGCGCCGGCGCAAAGCGCGGCCTGGGTTCGTGCCTGGACGGCGCAGGCCAATCCCGATGCCGTCATTGCCACGCTGACAATCGAGGACAGGCCGGTCTTTGCACTGGCACTGGAAATCACGCGAACTGGTCCATTCCGCGTCGCCCGCTTCATGGGCGGGCGCCATGCCAACGGCAATTTCGCCGCCGCCGATCCGGCATGGCTGGCAAAGGCCGATGCCGGGGGGATCCGCAGGCTGGTGACGGCGATCGGCAAGGCGCGTCCCGACATCGATCTCGTTGCCTTGGAAAGGCTTCTGCCCGACCTCGATGGCTTTGCCAATCCGCTGGCGGCGTTCTCCAACTTTCCGAGCCCAAACCTGTCGCTCGCCGTCAATCTCGACGGTGGTTTCGATGCGCTGCTGTCGCGTGTGGGCGGCAAGCGCAAGCGCAAGAAGCACCGTTCGCAGACACGCAAGTTCGAGGCGGTCGGCGTTCATCGCCGCATCGAGGCGCAGACACCCGAAGACGTGAACCGGCTGCTCGACGCTTTTTTCGAGATGAAGGAGTTCCGCTTCGCCAAGATGGGCATCGCCAATGTCTTCGGCGAGCCGGAGGTGCGGGCTTTCTTCCGTGCCCTCTTCGCCAGCGCGCTGGCCGAGGAGAAACCGGCCTTTGTGCTGCATGGGCTCGAAGTGGCCGGCAAGCTGCGCGCAATCACCGGCTCGAGCCGCTCGGGCAAACGCCTGATCTGCGAATTCGGCGCCATCGCCGAGGACGATCTCGGCCACACCAGCCCCGGCGATTTCCTTTTCTTCGACATCATCGAGGAAGCCTGCCAAACAGGCTTCGATGTCTATGATTTCTCGGTCGGCGACGAGCCCTACAAGCGGCTCTGGTGCGATATCGAGACCCAGCACTTCGAGGTGCTGGCGCCCCTGACGCTGAAGGGACGCGCCCTGGCGTCGGCGCTGCGGCAGGGCGCACGGGCGAAAGCCTTCATCAAGAACAACCCGACGGTCTGGAAGCTGACCAAGATGCTGCGCCGCAAGGCCGCCGGACAGGCAGCGCCCGCTCCCACGGACGACGAAAACTAGCGTTCAGAAATTCAGCGCTTCGCGGAGCGCCGGGCCGGCCCTGACCCGCAGGTCGAGATCCGCCTCGATGTGGTCGATATGGTGCAGCATCAGCCGGCTCACCAACCCGCAATCGCCGCTTTCCAGCGCGCCGACCATTTCCGTGTGCTCACTGTGTCCGCAGGCCGACACGCCGGATCGTCCGTAAAGGGCGATGACCAGCGACGAACGCGCCACCAGCTCCTCCATGAAGCGCTGCAGGATGGCATTGCCGGCGACGGAGGCGAGCAGCAGATGAAAATCGCCCGACGCCTTGATTTCGGAGCGCCGGGCGGTTGGGCCGCGCTCGGCGATGAAGCGGCCTTCCTCGTCGAGCTGCGCGCGGAACGCAGCGATATCGGTGGCTGTGACCCGCCCACAGGCGGCAATGGCTATGCCCGGCTCGATCAGCCGGCGCGATGCGAACACCTGGCGCGCTTCCTCGGGCGAAGGGTTGGCGACGAAGGCGCCACGGTTGCGCTCGGTACGCACCAGCCCCTCGAAGGACAGCATCTGCAGCGCCGCGCGCGCGACGGTGCGCGAGACGTCGAACAGCGTGCCGACCTCGCCTTCCGACAGCTTGGTGCCGGGCGTCAGCCGACGGTCGACGATGGCGTCCCGCAGATTGTCGCGAATCGCCTGGGCGCGATCCTGGTTGGCGCTGTCGGCGGAATGGATCTGATCGGCAATGTTCATGGCGATGATGGTTCCCAGCCTCTTCTAGCGCGACTCGTCGCCTGCGCACGAGAGGCAAAGTGGACACGAAGCCAAAAAAGATTGCATACGATTCTTGTGCAGATCGCGCACAATCGCCCATAATTTGTGCAATGCACAAGATAGCCTACCGGCTTGGCAGTGGGCAAGAACCCCGATTTCGCTGTCGATTCAAACGTTTGGGCCGAATCTCGCCGATTGGCACGCATAATGCATTGGTTGACGCGACCAAACGGGGAAGCCTGAATGTCCAAAGCCGCCGAGATCGACATCGTCTCCGTTTCGAAAGTGTACGGAACGACGACTGCCGTCGAGGCCATCAGCCTGAAGATACCGGCAGGCACCTATTGCTGCCTGCTTGGCCCCTCCGGCTGCGGCAAGACCTCGACGCTGCGCATGATCGCCGGCCACGAAAGCATTTCGTCGGGCGATGTCCGCCTCGGCAACATCGTCGTCACCGACTTGCCGCCGGCAAAGCGTGGCACGGCGATGATGTTCCAGTCCTATGCGCTGTTTCCGCATCTCGACCTTGTCGACAATGTCGCCTTCAGCCTGAAGATGAAGGGCGTCGACAAGGAGCAGCGCCGTGCCAAGGCGCTCGACATGCTCAAGCTGATGCAGATGGAGGCCTATGCGACGCGCCGGCCGGCGCAGCTTTCCGGCGGCCAGCAGCAGCGTGTTGCACTCGCCCGCGCTCTGATCACCGATCCCGAGGCGCTGCTGCTCGACGAGCCGCTGTCGGCACTCGACCCGTTCCTGAAGATACGCATGCGCGCCGAGCTGAAGAAATTGCAGACCTCGCTTGGCATCACTTTCGTCCACGTCACCCACAGCCAGGAAGAGGCCATGGCCTTGGCGGACCTGATCGTGGTGATGAATGACGGCCGCATCGAACAGGCGGCGCCGCCGCGAGATGTGTTCGAAAGGCCGGCCACCGCCTTCGTCGCGCGCTTCATGGGTGACCACAATGTCATCTCCGGCCGGGTTACCGGCGCGCGCGACGGCATGGTCGTCTTCGACGTCAATGGTGGCGCCTCGCTCGCCGCCCGCGGGCAAGGCCGGGAGGCGGGCCAGGAGGTGGGCACGCCGATCGACATCGCCATCCGCACCGACCATGTGCGCATCGGCGAAGCACCCTCTCCCGGCCTCGGCTTCACCGGCATCGTCTCCAACATCGAATATCGCGGCGCCACGGTGAAGCTGTCGGTCACCGGCGGCGGCATCGACGATTTCACCGTTATCATCGACGATTCCGACTTCTTCGCCAAACCCGTCGCCCTTGGCGGCGCCGTACCGCTCGCCTGGGATTCCGAGGACGCCATCGTCCTCGGCCGCCTTCATTCATGAATTCAACGAAGCAAAACAAAACAGGGGAATAGGAATGACAAAAACAGTAGAAACAAAGACCGGAATTTCGCGACGTTCGTTGCTCAAGACAGGTGCGGCCGCCGTCGGCCTCGCCGCAGGCTCGGGCGCCATTACAGGCTTCCCGACCATCTGGGCGCAGTCCAACATCACGCTGCGCCAGTTCGGCACCGGCGTGTCGAACCTGAACGCGATCGCCGACAAGTGCAAGGCCGACCTCGGCATCACGCTGGAAATGACGGCGACCGATTCGGACGCGGCCGCCCAGCGCGCCGTGACCCAGCCCGACAGCTATGACATCGCCGACATCGAATACTGGATCTGCAAGAAGGTGTTCCCGAGCGGCGTGCTGCAGCCGATGGATGTCAGTAAGCTGAAATACTACGACGAGCTGGTGCCGTTGTTCAAAACCGGCAAGCTGACGCCCGACAGCATCATTGCCCAGGGCACCGCGCCGCACACGGTCGGCTATGTCGAAGCGCAGGACTCAAAGACCTTCGCCAAGGCGCCGACCAAGTGGTTCACCATGGTGCCGACGATCTACAACGCCGATACGCTAGGCATCCGGCCCGACCTCGTCGGCCGCGACATCACCACCTGGGCCGACATCATGGATCCGGCCTTCAAGGGCAAGACCGCGATCCTTAACATCCCGTCCATCGGTATCATGGATGCGGCCATGATCATGGAGGCCACAGGCAACATCAAATATGCCGACAAGGGCAACATGACCAAGGAAGAGATCGACAAGACGATCGACTTCCTCATCAAGGCCAAGCAGGCCGGCCAGTTCCGCGCCTTCTGGAAGTCGTTCGACGAGAGCGTCAACCTGATGGCATCGGGCGAAGTGGTCATCCAGTCTATGTGGTCGCCGGCCGTCGCTGCCGTGCGCTCCAAAGGCATCGCATGCCGCTTCCAGCCGCTCAAGGAGGGCTATCGCTCATGGGGCGGCGGCCTTGGCCTTGCCGCCCATCTCAAGGGCGCCGAGCTCGACGCCGCCTACGAATACATCAACTGGTATACGTCGGGCTGGGTCGGCGGCTATCTCAACCGCCAGGGCTACTATTCCGCCAATATGGTCTCGGCCAAGAAGTTCATGTCCGAGGACGAATGGGGCTACTGGATCGAAGGCAAGCCGGCCAAGGGCGAGATCAAGGCGCCGGACGGCACCGTCATGGAAAAGGCCGGCGCCGTGCGCGACGGCGGCTCGTTCGAAGAGCGTATGGGCAAGGTCGCCTGCTGGAACTCGGTCATGGACGAGGACCGCTACATGGTGAAGCGCTGGAACGAATTCATCGCGGCGTAGAGCGGACGCGTTCACTGTGATGTTGCGATCCTTCGCGCCCCCCTCTGTCCTGCCGGACATCTCCCCCACTTGGGGGGAGATTGGCAGCGTCATGGCCGGCTCTTCGTTAGCAACGTTGGAGTTTGGCGAAGGCCGTTATGAGAGTTCGATCTCCCCGCTCGTGGGGGAGATGTCCGGCAGGACAGAGGGGGGCGCGAAGGATCGCAAGTCATCGCGATCACGCGGAGGATTTTCCCAATGACAGTCGCGCTCGAACGCCCCGCCATCGCAGCAGCCAAGCCCGCCAGACGCCGCCGCGTCTCCCTTGGCGCCGTCACGCCCTATTTGCAATCGGCGCCGCTGGCGCTCATCCTCGGTGCGTTCCTGCTCTTGCCAATCATCATGATCGTCGTCGTCTCCTTCTGGGATTATGACTTCGCCGCCATGTATCCGGATTTCCTGACGACGAACTATTCCGACGTGCTGGGATCATGGGTCACCTGGAAGACCTATCTCAACACCATCAAATTCGCTGCCATCGTCTGGGCTCTGACCTTGTTCATCGGCTTCTGGGTCGCCTATTTCCTCGCCTTCCATATCCGCACCACCGCCATGCAGATGGTGCTGTTCCTTGTCTGCACGGTGCCGTTCCTGACCTCCAACATCATCCGCATGATCTCGTGGATCCCGGTGCTTGGCCGCAACGGGTTGATCAACTCGACGCTGGTGCAATTGGGGCTGGTGCCAAAACCCATCGAATGGCTGCTCTATTCGGAATTCGCCGTGGTGCTGGCCATGGTGCATCTCTACACGCTGTTCATGGTAACGCCGATCTTCAACACGTTGATGCGCATCGACCGCTCGCTGGTCGAGGCCGCGCGCGATGCCGGCGCGTCCGGCTGGCAGGTCTTGTGGAACGTCGTCATCCCGCTGGCCAAGCCCGGCATGGCGATCGGCACCATCTTCGTCGTCACGCTGGTGATGGCCGATTTCTCCACTGTGCAGGTGATGTCGGGCGGCCAGAGCGCGTCGGTCGCACTGATGATGAAGAACCAGATGTCGCTGCTGCAGTATCCCGCAGCCGCCGCCAATGCCGTAGTGTTGCTGGTGTTGGTACTGTTGATGGTCGCGGGCATCCTGCGCATCGTCGACATCCGCAAGGAGCTTTGAGGTGAGCCACGAAAAACGCACCCTCGAATTCTATGTGCTTGCGGTCTTCTTCACTCTGTTCGTGCTGTTCCTCTACGGCCCGCTGTCGGCGATCCTGATCCTTTCTTTCCAAGGCGAGACCGGCGGCCTCACCTTCCCGCTCAATGGCGTGTCGCTGCACTGGTTCGCCAATCTGTTCGAGCGCCAGGCGGTCGGCGATTTCGGCGGCAGCTTCAAGCGCTCGCTCGTGCTCGGCCTCATGGTGATGATCGTCACCGTCGTCGTGTCGCTGCTGGCAGGGCTCGCTTTCCGGCAAAAATTTCGTGGCGCCACCGCTTTGTTCTACCTGGCGGTCGCCAGCCTCGTCGTACCCTCGATCATCATTTCGCTCGGCATCGGCGTCGTCTTCCAGCAGGTCGGCTTCCGCCCGGCCTGGTACACATCGGCCTTCGGCGCGCACCTGACCTGGACCTTGCCCTTCGGCGTGCTCATCATGTTCGCCGTCTTCAACCGCTTCTCGCCCGCCTATGAGGAAGCAGCGCGTGACCTGGGCGCCAACTCCTGGCAGACCTTCGCCCATGTCGTGCTGCCGATGATCGCGCCGAGCCTGATCGGCGTCGGCCTGTTCGGCTTCACGCTGTCCTATGACGAGTTCGCCCGCACGCTGATGACGTCGGGCACCTTCAACACGCTGCCGCTCGAGATCTACGGCATGACCACCAATGTCACGACGCCGGTGCTCTATGCGCTGGGCACGGTGACCACCGTGTTCTCCTTCCTGGTGATCCTGGCCACACTGGGCGCCATCCTCTATGTCGGCCGCAGGCGGGCCAGGGTTTGATCGTGCAGATACTGGTGGTGAACCCCAACACGACGGCGAGCATGACCGAGACGATCGCGGCGGCGGCGCGCGCCGTTGCCGGCGCCGGGACCGAGGTGATCGCGGTCACCTCCTCGATGGGTCCTGCCTCGATCGAGGGCTATTATGACGAGGCATTGGCCGTGCCCGGCCTTTTGATGGAGATCGCCGCCGGCGAACGTGCCGGGGCTCAGGCCGCCATCATCGCCTGCTTCGACGATACCGGCCTGGATGCGGCACGCGCCATGGCCTCCATTCCGGTCATCGGCATCTGCGAGGCCGCTCTCAGTGTCGCCTCCTACATTGCCCAGCGCTTCACAGTGGTGACGACCACCGAACGCTCGCGTGTCCCTGTCGAGGGGCTGGTGCAGCGCTACGGCATGGCCGGGCGTGCCCGCGTGCGCGCCGCCGACATTCCCGTACTCTCGCTTGAAGACGCTGCTTCCGGCGCTGTCGAGAAACTGCGCGCCGAGATCGCCCGCGCCATAGCGGAAGACCGCGCCGAGGCCATCGTGCTCGGCTGCGCCGGCATGGCCGACCTGGCACACCGGCTGCAGCAAGAGTTCGACCTGCCCGTCATCGACGGCGTCGGCGCCGCCCTCAAACAGGCCGAGGCGCTGATCGCATTGGGCCTGTCGACCTCGAAGCGCGGCTCCTATGCCAGTCCGCTGGCCAAGCCCTATCGCGGCGTGCTGAAATCCTTCTCGCCGGGGGTGGTCGCCGCGGAGTGAACGCTATGAAGCCTACCGTCCGCGCATTGTCTCCGCCGGAAGTGACCGTTCTCATCGACTGGGCGGCGGCTGAAGGCTGGAACCCTGGCCTTGATGATGCCGCCGCGTTCCGGCCAACCGATCCTGAAGGGTTCATCGGCGCTTTTGTCGACAACGAGATGACCGCCGCCATCTCGGCTGTCGCCTATGGCGGCAACTTCGGTTTCATCGGTCTCTACATCTGCCGACCAGACATGCGCGGCAAAGGCCATGGCAAAGCAGTCTGGAATGCGGGCATGGCCAGGCTGGCCGGCCGAACGGTCGGCCTCGACGGGGTCGCCGCGCAGCTGGCGAATTATCGCCGCACGGGATTCAGCTCGGCGTACGAAACCATCCGCTTCAGCGGCCGTATCGCGACCCCGCCCGTCCGAAGCGAAGGGGTGCGCATGATAACCACGCAACTCGTGCCCGACATCATCGTCTATGACGCCCGCTGTTTCCCCGCGCCTCGACGAGCCTTCCTGCACCGCTGGGCGCAGCCGCCGCATTGCGGGTTCGCCGCGATCAGTTCACTCGGCACCATAGGCTACGCCGTGGCTCGTCCCTGCCGTTCGGGTTACAAGATCGGCCCGCTGTTTGCCGACGACACCGAGACGGCGATGCAGCTCATGGGCAGTCTGGCTGCCGCATGCGAAGGTGGCGACCTGCATATCGACGTTCCTGCCGAAAATTTCGATTTCACCACGGCGCTTTCAGCAATTGGTTTCAGGCCGACCTTCACCACCACGCGCATGTACAAGGGCCCGCCTCCGAAGGTCGACTCGCGCCGAATATTTGGCGTGACGACCCTGGAGTTGGGGTAGATCCCGGCGCCGACTGACAGGCTTGGTTTTTCGGGAGCCGGCGGGCGATGGACGAGCCGATCCGTAGTAGCGCCGCCTAAGTCGAATTGTCTGATGTCTCAGGCGGCGCTACGTCGTCCCGGCACGGGGTTACCCGGCGTCTCGTGGCCGATCGGCGTCACCAGAGTGAGGTCGGGATAGCCGCTTTCGATCAGCTCGACGGCGGCCTGCGCCACCTCATCGTCCGCCTGCAGCATGGACATGAAGACCTCGGTGCTGTCGCCGACCAGTCGGCTGATGCCTTGCGCATCGGCCGGTCCGCATTCGACGATGACCAGATCATAGGCGGTGGTCAGCGACTGCATGATGATCGGCAGCCGGTCGGCGGCGCGCATGGCGCGAACCGGATCGGCGGTGCCGACGGGAACGACATGGCAGTCCGAATAGAGGTCGGCGTGGATGACGTCGCTGAACTGCGCTTCCGAAGCCAGCAGATTGGTGATGCCGGGGAAAAGTCCGCTGTCCAGCATCGGCCGCGAGGCGGCACCTGACGCCGTGAGATCGAGCAGCAGCACGCGCAGGCCAGCGTCGGAGACTTCGCGCGCTACCAGCACTGCCGATGCAGCCGCCTCATCGCCTTCGGGCGACACGAAGATGGCGCGCGCAGCACCGCTGGCGATCAGCTTTTCCGCCGCCTTCTCGACATCGATCTCGCCAAGGCTGGAGCGGACAGGTTCGGCTTGCGGTTCGGAACCGGCAGCCGCTGCTCCTTCCAGCACTGAAGGAGCCGGCTCGGGCTCTGGCACCAGTTCAGACTCCACGGTCGTCGGCTGATCGTCCACTTCCACGACCTCAGGAGCCGGTTCCGGGTGGACGACCGGCGCCGACATTGCCGGCATCGCAACCTGCTCGATACGCTCGAAGCGCGCCCCTGGGGCCGGACGCATGGCGCGGCCGGAAAACAGCTCCTGCAGCAGCGTGATGACCGACATCAGCAGCAGCGAGCCGACTAAGGCGGCGCCGACGATCGGCACGAGCTTGGGGAAATAGGGTTCCGACGGCACGCGCGCCTCGGAAAACACGCTGGCATCGACCGGCAGATAGTTTTTGCGCGAGGACACTTCGCGGAAGCTCGCCATATAGGATTCAAGCTGCTGGCGCCGGACGTTCGCCTCGCGCTGCAGCGCATCCAGCTGGACCTGCTCCTCGCCGGCCCGCGACGACGCCGCTTTCAGCTTGTTGACGTCCGATATCAGCTGGTTTTCGCGCGCCTGGGCGGTCTGCGCCTGCGTCAGCAACCCGCGCATGATTTTTTGCGCTTCGTTGCGGATCTGGCCGTCGAGATCGGCAAGCTGCGACCTCATCGCCCGCAGGCGCGGATGGTTGTCGAGCAAAGTGGTGGAAAGATCGGCAATGTTGGTCCTGAGCTCGATCTGACGCTCACGCAGCCGCTGGATCAGATCGGACGACAGCACTTCGGGTACAGCGTCCAGCGAACCGCCATTCTGCAAAGCCTGGCGCACCCTTTCGGCCGTTGCCTCGGCCGAAGCGCGGCTGGCGCGCACACGCGACAGCTCGCTCGACAGCTCGGACAATTGCTGTGTCGCCAGCACCGAATTGTTGCCAGCCATCAACAGGTCCGACTGAGCGGAGCGGAAGGCCGCGACCTTGGCCTCTGCATCCCTGACCTGCTTCTGCAGCTCCTCGATCTCCGGCCCGAGGAAGGCGGTCGCGGCGGCGTTCGACGTGGTCTTGGCGTCCGCCTGATAGGCCAGGTAGGCCTTGGCGATGGCGTTCGGAATGTCAGCGGCAAGCTGGGGATCTTCCGAGGAAAATTCGACGGCGATGGCACGCGTCTTCTCCACGCCATAGACGTTTAGCTTGTCGCGCATTTTAGTCAGCACGCGCTCTTCGAGCGGAATCTCTGCCGGATCACTTTTCAGTCCGGCAATGACAAGAAGTCGGGCTGCCGGCGACATGCCGAGCGCATCGTTGAACTCGGGCTTGTCGCCCAGATGCAGATTGCCAGCCACCTTATTGAGAATGTCGGACGAGGAAATGACCTGAACCTCGGTTGCTACACCTTCCGCATCGAGCACAGGTTTGTCGTCTTCATTGGTACCGGCAGGCCGCGTATAGGCCGATTCGCTCAACTGGATTTTCAGCTGCGTCGTCGCCTTGTAATGCGGCGTGGCAAGCCACGCGAACGCGAAGGCGAGACCAGTGACGAGAAGCGTGATCACAAGAATGCGCAGCCAGTTCCGCGCCAGGCTGGCGAAGAGCTGTCTCAGGTCGACATCGACATCTGCGGCCGCGGACTGGTCGGACATGCATTCCTGCTCCGGAACATGAGGCTAGATGGTAGCGTAAACAACTATGGTAACTCAGCCGTTAAGATCGCGGTAAGCAGCTGTTAGGGTTTGCTGACATCCGGTAAACAAAGCCAGCAAAACTATACGGCTTTTTGTCGATTGCCGCCAAATCGGCCGCGTCCCTTTACCGGCCATTAACCCTAACAGGATGATAACGAACCCAGATCCTTAAGGTTTGCCGCCGTGTCCTGGCGGCCATAGCGACGAAGGTGTGTGTCCGATCATGAAAAGCGCTGCTGGTCTGTTTCGCGCTCTGCTGGCCGTGTCGATCCTCGCCGGCTGCTCCAGCTACCGGCCGACGCCGGCGGCCTTCCACGAGGTACTCGACCAGCCCTATCGGCTCGGCGCCGGCGACCGTGTCCGCGTCACCGTGTTCGAACAGGACGGTCTGACCAACACCTACAGTGTCGATCAGTCCGGCTACATGTCCTTCCCGCTGGTCGGCGCGGTGCCGGCGCGCGGCCACACGGCCCAGCAGCTGGAAAAAGCGCTCGCCGACAAACTGCGCCAAGGCTATCTGCGCGACCCCGACGTGTCGGTCGAGATCGATCGCTACCGGCCGATCTTCGTCATGGGCGAAGTGGGCGCCGCCGGCCAGTATTCCTACGTGCCGGGCCTCACCGTGCAGAAGGCCATCGCGATTGCCGGCGGTTTCTCGCCGCGCGCCAACCAGGAAAGCGTCGACATCACCCGCGACATTAACGGCAAGGTGATGACAGGCCGGGTGGTTACCTCCGATCCGCTGCTGCCGGGCGACACGGTCTACGTTCGCGAACGCCTGTTCTGACATCAACGTGGCGGACCAGCTCAGGATCGTCCACTGCTTTCGCTCACCCGTCGGCGGGATCTTCCGGCATGTGCGCGACCTGACGGAGGCCCAGCTCGCCGCCGGACATGTTGTCGGCATCGTCTGCGATTCGACCACCGGCGGCGAATACGAGGAACGCCTGTTCGACCAGATGAAGGACAGCCTGGCGCTCGGCATCCATCGCACGCCGATGCAGCGCCATGTCGGGCCGGGCGACTTCGCCTCGGCCTGGCGCACTTACAGGATCATCAAGGAATTGCAGCCGGACGTGTTGCACGGACATGGCGCCAAAGGTGGCGCCTATGCCCGTCTGTTCGGTTCATTGCTGCGGGTATCTAGGTCTCGCGTAGCCCGCCTCTATTCGCCGCATGGCGGCTCCCTCCACTATGATGAAACGACGACGACCGGGAAGCTGTTCTTCGCGCTCGAGCGCTTCATGGCGCGCTTCACCGACTGCCTGCTGTTCGTCTCCGACTATGAGCGGCGCACCTATCGCAGGAAGGTCGGTGAACCGCCTATCCCGAACACGCTGGTCTATAACGGCCTGCGCGCCGCCGAGTTCGAACCGGTGGTCGCACAGCCCGACGCGGCCGACCTGCTCTACATCGGCATGATGCGCGACCTCAAAGGGCCTGACATTTTCATCGACGCGCTGGTGCTGGCCGGGTCCCAGCTTGAGCGCCGCTTGACCGCGGTCATGGTCGGCGATGGCGACGACCTGCCGCGCTACCATGCGCAGGTGAAACGGCTGGGACTCGGAAAACAGGTCCGCTTCTTGCCGCCGATGCCGGCCAGGGAGGCATTTTCGCTGGCCGATCTGGTCGTCGTCCCCTCCCGCGCGGAAGCCATGCCCTATATCGTGCTGGAGACGCTGGCGGCCGGCAGGCCGATGATCGCCACGGCCGTCGGCGGCATTCCCGAAATCTTCGGTGAGGGATCCCCTGCCCTGATCCGTCCCGATCCGCGCCAACTCGGCGACAAGATGGGTGAAGCGCTGCGCGATCTCGACGCCTACCGGCGCGTCATGCCCGATACCGCCAGCCTCAAGGCGCGATTCGGCGCCGATGTGATGGCCGCCGAAATCGAAAAGGCCTATTTCGCCGCGCTCAACAGATAGACGACCGTCCAAAACCACAAGTTGTCTCAAGGTTTTTTTAGCTCTCTTTCTGCTATCGTCATCGCGGAAGCTTGTGGGAAACCCGATGAACGAGACCGACCCCACGCGCCGCTTTTCGGCCGATGCGGTGCGCAAATTCGACAGTCCTGCCGAGAGCCCCACGCCCGGCGGCATGAACAGTGTTGCCCGCCAGGTCGCCTCGCAATACCGGCGCGATACGATGTCGCCGGTCATGGTCAGCGGCGTATTGCGCATCGTCGAATTCGGCTTGCTGTTCCTGTCGGGGCTCGCGCTCTACTTCCACTTTGTCGGCTTCTTCAACTATCTCGCCTGGCAATATCCGCTGACCATTGCCGCGGCGTCATTCGTGGCCGTGGTGCTGCTCGACGTCAGCGATTGCTACCAGATCTCCGCCTTGATGCGACCGATCTCCAATCTCGGCCGCGTGCTGATGGTCTGGGCCGGCACCTTCGCGCTGATGGCGCTGACGGCCTTCATCATGAAAATGTCGGAGGATTATTCGCGTCTGCTGTTCGGCACCTGGTTTGTCGTCGGCCTGCTTCTGCTGTTCGGCCTCAGGCTGGTGATGTCGAAGCTGATCCGGCGCTGGGCGCGCAACGGCCGCATGGAACGCCGCGCCGTCATCGTCGGCGGCGGCAAGGCGGCCGAGATGCTGATCCGCTCGGTCGAGAAGCAGCCAGACAACGACATCCGCATCTGCGGCATCTTCGATGACCGCGGCGACAAGCGCTCGCCGCCGATCGTGGCCGGCTATCCCAAGCTCGGCACCATTTCGGAGCTGATGGAATTCGCTCGCATCGCGCGCATCGACATGCTGATCGTGTCGCTGCCGCTGACTGCCGAAACGCGCGTGCTGCAGCTGCTGAAGAAGCTCTGGGTGCTGCCGGTCGACATCCGGCTCTCGGCGCATTCGAACGCTTTGCAGTTTCGCCCGCGCGCCTATTCCTACATCGGCTCGGTGCCGATGCTCGATATCTTCGACAGGCCGATCAACGACTGGGATTCGGTCGCCAAGCGCGCCTTCGACATCGTCTTCTCGCTGATCGGCATCATCCTGTTCTCACCGGTGATGCTGGCGACTGCCATCGCCATCAAGCTCGACAGCAAGGGGCCGGTGCTATTCAAGCAGAAGCGGCACGGCTTCAACAACGAGATCGTCGAAGTCTACAAATTCCGCTCCATGTACACCGACCGCTCGGACCCGACCGCCAAGCAGACGGTGACCAAGAACGATCCGCGCGTCACCCGCGTCGGCCGCTTCATCCGCAAGAGCTCGATCGACGAGCTGCCGCAGTTCTTCAACTCGCTGTTCGGCACGCTGTCACTGGTTGGCCCGCGCCCGCATGCGATTGCCGCGCAGTCGCACAACCTTCTCTACAATGAGGTGGTCGACGGCTATTTCGCCCGCCACAAGGTCAAGCCCGGCGTTACCGGCTGGGCGCAGATCAATGGCTGGCGCGGCGAGATGGACACCAATGAGAAGATCCGCATGCGCACGGAATATGACCTCTATTACATCGAGAACTGGTCGATGCTGTTCGATCTGCGCATCCTGCTCATGACGCCGCTGCGGCTGCTCAACACGGAAAACGCCTATTGAGCGCGATTTCCCATGATGTGCCGCAGGCTGCGGTCAATGCCAAGCTGATCGCGCTGATATCGTCGGGCGCGGTGTTTTTCGGCGTCTTCCTGTCAGGCTTCGTCATCGACGAGCCGGCGCCTTACGATCTTTTCATGGTCGGGCTGATCGGGGTGTGGGGGCTGTTTGGCCTGCGCATATCGCGCGCGGCCGTGCCGCTGCTGGTGCTGCTGATCACGATGAACATCGGCGGCATGATTGCAATGACTCAGATGGCCGATCTCGCCAACACACCGCTCTATCTCGCGGTCTCGCTGTTTCTCGCGGTCACCGCGGTGTTCTTCTCGTCGGTGACGGCGGTGCAGCCCGGCCTCTACCGGCTGATCTTCATCGCCTATGTTGTCTCCGCGGTGGTGACCTCGCTGCTCGGCATTGCCGGCTATTTCCACGCTTTCCCGGGCGCTGAAATCTTCACCAGATACGACCGCGCCCAGGGCGCCTTCCAGGATCCGAACGTGTTCGGACCATTCCTGGTGCTGCCCGGCATCTATCTGCTCTATCTCCTGTTGACCGGCTCGATCGCGCGCATGCCGCTTCTGGCGGTGCCGCTGCTGATCATCACCGCCGGCATTTTCTTCTCCTTCTCGCGCGGCGCCTGGGGCATGTTCGCCGTCTCGGCCATCCTGCTCACCGGCGCCCTGTTCCTGCAAAGCAACAGCGGCAAGTTCCGGCTGCGCGTCATCATCATGAGCATTGCCGCCGTCACCCTGCTGGTGGTCGCCATGATCGTCATCCTGCAGCTGCCCGGCGTCGGCGAGATGTTTTCCAGCCGCGCCCAGCTCGAACAGAGCTACGACACGGCGCGCCTTGGCCGCTTTGCCCGCTACACGATCGGCTTCGAGATGGCGCTCGAACATCCGCTCGGCATCGGCCCGCTGGTGTTCGGCACCATTTTCGGCGAAGACACGCACGACATATGGCTGAAGACGCTGATGGATTATGGCTGGCTCGGCTTCGTCTCGTTCCTGTCGCTGACGCTGTGGACGATCGCGGCCGGCTTCCGCATCCTTTTGCGCGACCGGCCGTGGCAGCCCTATCTGCTCTGCGCCTACGTCGCTTTCATCGGCAATATCGGGCTCGGCACCTTCATCGACATCGACCACTGGCGCCATGTCTACCTGCTGCTCGGCCTGATCTGGGGCGCGATCGCGCTGGAATACAGGCATCAGCGCGGGTTGCGGGCGGTGGCGGCAAGCTAAACCGATGGGAAAGCCGCCGAGTTCGGATGACTTCGCCTTCGGAACGAATTGCGACCGACGATTTCGTCTATCTCGCGATACCGGTCACCCGCTCGGGATACCGCACGGCCAACATCGAATTGTCCGCATGGCTGGCAAAGATGGCGCTGACCTTTTCGGCGTCGAACCGCGCCCGTCGCTTGCGCTTCTCGTCGTTCAGCAAAATCCCGCTGATGGCGTCGAACTTGCGGCCGAGGTTTTTCAATATGCCTCTCTTGATCGGCCAGTTGCTGTTGAAACGGCCGGCCCAGGGCGTGCCTTTCGCCAGATCACGATAGATCGCCATGGCGCCGACCTCGACACCGATCGGCGGACGGTCCCAGGGCTTGCCCCAGGCGAAGTGGCGGGCGTAGCAGCGGCTGAAAGAAATCTGGCTGGTGTAGTTGGTCATCACGTTCCAGAACGGGTGCATCGTCTGCCACCTGCCCTCGAAAGCCACGTTCAATGCACCTTGATCCATCCCGTAAACCTGCTCGGAGGCCAACTGCCGGGTACGCTCCAGAAGCCCCTCCTGCCTGACCAGTGGCATGTTGAACACCAGCACGCCGGCATTGAACTTCGGCGCGCCTGGCTGCATCGGCAAATGCTGTCGATACTTTACGTCGAAATAGGTCTGCTCATCGTGTGCGGCCAGCAGCGGAGCGTTGAGCGGGACGTTGCAGAGGTCTTCTATCGATCTGTTGAAAAGCACATCGGCGTCGGAATAGGCGATGCGGTCATATGGTTCGAACTCCGGCAATTGATCGGCAAACAGCCTGATGTAGGTCGCAAGGGTTGGGTGCGTTCCGCGGTTGAAGTTTGTCGCTTCCATGAATTTCGTGACATCCAGGATGCGGATCTTCCCACCGAGCAGACGCTCTCCGATAGCTCGGTCTTCGTTGGAGATGACACCGGTGTGCAAAATAAAGCCGTCGAGGTGGTCCGACACATTCAGCACGCGGCGCGCCGCCAGGCTGGCAAACGGGAAATACCTCTGGTCGGTGGCGAAAAAGAAACACGATTTTTGCGGCATGCTACAACCTGTTGCCTGACCCATTCGCGAGAGCTCCGTTGCGGGTCTCAGGCGAAACCACCGAGTACTTCCGGAAACTGCACAGCCATCGCCCCGGCGTCAGCATGCTCGGCATATATCTTATGCACCTTGCTGCCGTCGTACCGTGCGCGCCGCCGATACCGGTCCTTGTTCGGCAACATCCCCATGATACCGTCGAACCTGCGGGCGAACCGCCTCATGACGCCCCGCTCGAAGGGAATACGCTGCCGGAAGGGCTCAAGCCACGGCGTATCCCTTGCCAGATCGCGCCAGACGGCAAGCGCCTCGGGCTCCACGTCGACCTGGCTTCCCCAGGGCTTGCCGCCGGCGAAATGCCGCGCATAGGCTTGGGCGAACCGAAACTCCTTCGTATCGTTGGACATCAAATTCCAGTTCGGGTGCATCGTCTGCCACTTGCCCTCGAAGACGATGTTCAGCGCGTTCTGATCGTTCATTTGCCCGGCAACGGCAACATCTCTGGCGCGGTGCAAAAGTCCCTGTTGACGCACCGGCGGCATGTTGAAGACGATGATGCCGGCGTTGAAATAAGGCGCCCCCGGCTGCATCGACAGTTTGTTCCGATAGCCCGGGCGGAAATACATGTAATCGTCGTGAGCGGCCAACAACGGAGCATGAAGTGTCTGGCCCACGAGATCCGCGATATCTCGATTGAACAGAACATCGCAATCGACATGGGCGATGCGGTCATAGTCCGCGAACTGAGGCAGTTGGTCGGCGAAAAGCCGAACAAAAGTGCCGACATTGCTTGGCCGGAAAGTATGGCCAGCCTCCGCAAACAGCCCCGAAACGTCCATTATGCGAAGACGGTTCTTCAGCAGGCGTTCAGCAACACGCATATCGGCATCGCGTGCGCCGGCATGCAGGATGAAGCCTGGCGTTGCGTCTCCCGAAACATCCAGAATTCTGCGCGCCGCCAAGCATGCATACGGAAAATAATTGGCGTCGGCCGCCAGAAAAAAACAGGAATTTGCCACGCGCAATCCTTCGTATCGATACTGCGCGAGCCATATCGCCTTGGCGTTGCGGCGACAAGGCCGAATGCTGGCGACTTTCAGGCCCGGCGCGCCGTTTTAGCGCTTGCACCATACCCCTTGAAAATATATGGCTTTGCGCGGTCCGGAGTGTAGCGCAGCCCGGTAGCGCACTTGACTGGGGGTCAAGGGGTCGTCGGTTCGAATCCGGCCACTCCGACCAAACAATACAAGGACTTATCCCCAAAAGTCCCTCGAATGACGAGTTGCATTTGTTTGTTAGGGTGTCTCAAGGGGTAACGGCGCGGTTATCTGCCCAGGTGCAATTGCCACTTTTTCAATTACATAATCCAATTTGAGAAATTTCTAAGACAATGCTGTCACATTGACGCGCGATGATATGGGTGAGTTTATGTGGCTGGTGACTATGAAACTTTTGAGCAGATGCCTTGACAAAAATTAGCGTTAAGAACCTCGGCAAAATTCGAGCTGCCGAAATCGAAACGGCTCCTCTGCTTCTTTTCGTAGGACGCAACAACACGGGCAAGAGCTACCTAGCCACCTTGATGTGGTCTCTCGCGTACCTGATGCCCCTGCTCGCGACCGACGAGGCAAGAGAGCGCAGGCCGGCATGGTTCAAGAAAGTCAGCATTCCAAAAAAGGATCAAAAAGTCGTCTCTCTTGGAGTTGATCGCAAGGCAGCTGATGACGTAATTAAATATCTGAATGAAGAACTGGCCTTAGGTGGGTCGGATTTCCTTAGTTACAATTTCTCATTTGATGGATTTTCTAATACGGAAATCTCAATAGGCGTAGATGAGTTCGACGATTTTTCCATTACTCTCCTTGTTTCTGATTTAGGTGACGCTGACAACAAAGTTAAATTTCTCGGCTCCACGTATTTTGACAGAGAAGGAAAAAGTTATCTAAGGACTAACTTTCCACTCAATAGCACGATCGCAGAAAATAGAGCAAAAGATCGAGTCTTTATGGAAATCGTAGGCAGAGTGATCTATGGCAGATCATGGATGCTTGTACGAAATACTATATATATACCTGCCGCTCGCACCGGACTCATGGTTGCTCTGCGCGCGTTGGTCTCTAATCTTTTTGAAGGCGACGAAACGTCTACAGTCGATTTGCCGCGACCATTTCGTGATTTTTTGCAAAAAATGGCGGTTCCTCGCGGACGTCTCAGCGTCACGGCTCCTGGCCCGGCTGTAGTGCAATGGCTTGAGAAAGAAATCCTGAACGGGCATATTTTGGCCTCCGATGACGAGGTTCCGTCCTTCACTTACATTCCCGATGGCAGCAAGCTTGTAGTTCCACTGCACGCGGCGTCTTCGATGGTAACCGAGTTAGCGCCTTTTTCGGTATTGCTGAGGTCGCGGGGTGCAACTCAGATTATTTTCGAAGAGCCAGAGGCTCACCTCCATATTTCCGCCCAGCGCTCCATGGCTCGAGCACTCGCTCGTCTCGTCAATGGGGGATACCGGGTCTTGGTGACGACTCACAGCGACACGTTCGTTCAACAGATAAACAACCTGATGACTCTGCACGCTCACCCTAGGAGGGATGAGATGTTGAAAAAGTTAGGTTATGAGATCGAAGATTTGATTGATCCCAGACTCGCTGGTGCCTACGAATTTGTACCTGACGGCAAAATGACCGCAGTCCGCAAAGTCCATCAGCGCTCAGAGGGATTTGTCGTAAAATCTCTCAACGAAACGCTTATCGATCTTGCCGACGAAACGATATCGATCGGCGAGTCTGACGAATGATCGACATTTGCAGGGAACGCCTTTGTCACTTCAACAATGCCTACGTGCACGAACTCAAAGACACCTGCGACATCACGGAAACCAGTCCTGGCGGCGAGGGTACGGCGCGTTTTTCGTCCAAGTCCCCGATCATTAGAATCAAGTCATCAAAACAACCTCCGCTGTTGTGGTCGCTTAAACAGAGGAAGTGCGCTGACGGCGCGTTTTTGACATTTGTCGACAACGAGGTTTGGCTGCATATTGTTGAGCTGAAGAGCGGACTTTCCCTGAGTGATTGGGCCCACGCAAAAAAGCAATTTGAGGGAATGTACTTGACGGCCGTAGCCGTCGCTGGGCTTCTTTGCGAGAGCAATGTTGCCCACGTGACCTGCTACATAGCTTACACAAGTGACAATCTTGCTGCCACGAGGGGCGCCTCGCCCACTCTCCTAAAAACCCTCGTCGGGTCAACGAAAACTTTGGGTGGCTGGGAAGAGTGGACCAATGGCGAGATATCGCTGCCGTTTAACGTGACGGCTTCGGTCGTGAAAGGAAAGCGGGCGAAAGGCGGGGATGTCGATTTTGGTGCCGTTTAACTATGCGGCTTTTCAATCAATCGACTCCTAGGAATTAACGCACCCACCATTTGAGCCACCGGTCAAGAGGTCGCCTTACCGTCTCCCCGTCCGTCTGCAAGAGAATTCAAGCACTTCGTTTGGCCAGCGGCGATCGCAGCGGAGGCCAATCGTGCGCAGGGTAAGCGCCAGGGTGTGCACGGCGCCCTTTTTGCGCCGCGCTGACCCCGCCAGCCGACTCTGCTACCCTAGGCAAGTTGCCGCAGTTCATGCGAGAACATTTTTTCGAGATGTGTCGAGCCTTCGGCTGAGAGGATGCTAAAAATGATCGTCACAAATTCATTGGTCACAAAGCCCTCTAGCGAGCTTGAACTTGGCGAGTTGTTCACTACGGACATCGACCAAGGATTCGCGCTTTGTATTCTTGTGAGAAGATTGGCGACTGGACGCCTAGTTATTGCAGTGCTCCAAGGTGCGGCTTTTGAAGCTAGCCGGATGCAATACGTGGCCACTGATCATCTGCATCGCTGCCTATCATTTGGGATGAACTGGGTGCTTGATCTTCTTCCCGGCCAGGAAACATTTCCTCAGAACACTTACACACCCGACGCGGCGTCCAGCATCTTCTTGGATACCGACGCAGTTGTATTCCGGCTGGATTCAGATCCGCGGATCAACATGCCGAGGCAACCTATTTGCATAAACTCACAAACCTTCGCGGATCACGAACTTTCAACGACCGCGGCGCCTGTCCGGAATTGGCGAATTTGGCGAACCGAGCAAGACCGCATGGTTGCCGATGCGCAGCCGGTATTTTCGTTTCCGTAGGATTGAAGCACACAGGGCGCGACCACAGTGACCAATTGCGAAACCATCGCGTTTGAAGCCGCCAAGCTGGCCCTTCAGTTTGGCGGCGCAATGTTCATCGCCTGGAAGGCCGTACAGTGGGCGCTGGCGCGCTATAAGGCTGAAAAGCACTGGGAGCGGAGGCTTTCCGCTTACTCCGAATTGGTGGCAGCGTTAGGCGCCATGAGCCGAATCAACGGGATTTGGGAATTGGAGGAGCTCGATATCCGCGCGCCGACGGCTGAAAGCACTGATGAACTGCGCGCCCGCTATTGGGCTGCTCGCCGGCGTCTGGAGGAGACAAGCGCTGTTGCGCAATTACTGCTGTCAGAGGAAGTAACTGAGATCCTCAAAGCTTTGGAGAAAGGGCTAGGGAACGTGCCGAATAGGTCCAATTCCTTCTTTGAGCAAATCCAGAATGAATGGCCTCTAATCGACAAGGCTAACAAAGAGCTGATCGCCCTTGGACGAGCGGATCTCGGACTTAAATAGCGCTCATGCACTTGGCGAGCTGTCGGCCACCGGTTAGCGTTGTTTTTTCAGATCGGCGATCATTCTGCCGAACTCGCCGGCCGATTTCCTCGCCGGCGCATACGCCCTACCCTCGTCGCTGACCAGCCAAGCACTCACTGCGGCCTCGACGCTCCGAAGGCCAAAGCCGTCGCGGATAAGCGCGACATGGCCGTCGCCATCGTCGGCCGGCTCGACCTCGACTTTGTGCGTTGTCAGAAACAGAGCCAAGCCCGCCGGCGCGAACCTGCCAGGCACGCCTTGGGCGTCAAGGACGTCGCCGATCGCCGCGCGGGCGATCATGCCGTGCAGCGTGTCAGTGCGTTCCTTGATGACGTTGTCGCTATTGGCCAAGGCCGCCTCATGGGCCTGCTGGGCGGCCGCGAGCGCCGCATTGCCTTCGTCGGCGATCGCCTGCGCTTCCGGCGTCAACGTGAAGCCGCCAAAACCCGTCGGCTGGTAGCAAGCACGAAACTGCACCGGCACTTTGGCCAGGGTCGGGACCGTGGACGGAAACTCAAAATCATCGTCGGGCATCGGACTTCTCCTCGTTACGCTTGGTGACTAGCTGCTGCTGCAATCGCCTCCGCCGCGCGGGCCGCGGCCGCGTCCGCCAGCTTGGCAGGGGGCGACTGGGTATGCCTAGTGGCTACCTCGACGAAGGCCAAGCCGGCACGCCGAGCGGCTTCGACGGCCTTCGTCAGCCTCTCGATCCTTCCGAGCTCGACAGGGAACTTTTGCCGGCGCCAGCGATCGCGTACGGACGCGTGCGAGACATCGCTCATTCCAAGCAGCAGCGGATCCGCGTGCAGGACCGCAGAGAGGAATTGATCGTCCCCTGCCGCCAGGCGTCCGGCTATGGCCGCCGCGCGAGACTTGTCGTCCATCTGGCGCAGCACGCCTCGCAACTCGGCTGCACGGCTTTCCTCCGTCGCATTCCTCGGCTGTGCCGGAGCCCAAGTCGACGCGGTCAGCCGACCTATCTCCGCTTGAGTCCGCTCCAGCGCCGAATCGAGCCGGGCGACACCGCGTTGCGCGATCGTCGTCGCGGCGGCGCGAACCCGGACGGCGTTGTCCTGTGCAGTTCGGGTTTTGTCGGCAGTGATCGCCGCCGCGGTCGCCTCGATCTCGACCGCTGCATTACCGGCGGAGTCGAGAGCGCCGGCCAAGTCGTCGAGCGCGGGGTCCGGCTGGACAGTGCCGGCTCGAGGATCCTTCATCTGATACCGGTCGATGACCGCACGATTAAGAGACGGGGAAAGGGCCATACAGCTACTCCGAAACACTGACTCAGTTACCAAACCGCGCCGCCGACCCAAGTCCACAAAGCCGGCGGCGCGCACCGCGAGCCGCCTGCACGGACCGCGGCGATACGATCATCCGAAAATTCGCATGCTTGGAACCCGCTCGGGCCGGTCATTCGGCGGCCTGGCGCTGTCGATCCCAAGGCTTTCGAAAAGGCGAGAAAGGGCATTTGCGAGCGTCACGTACGCGGTGCCATCGATAATCTCGCCGTTCGCCAGTCGGGCATCCTCGCTCTCGCACACTAGCGCTATGCTGGCGGCACGCCGTGCCAAGATCGTTTGTTCGTCGCGGACCGTGCCGCCAATAGCTGCGAGAATGCTGCCAAGGATCTCGGCATATCGCCGGCCGCCGGCAGTGCGGCGATCGACGCCGCGCAAGGCCGGCCTGTTGACGGCCAGGTTTTCAGCTTCAATTTCGACCTTTCGCCTAGTCATCTTGGCTTGATTTCGTGCCATATTTTTTACTCACGCGTTACCCGGATTCAGATTCGACGGTATTCACTAGCGCTATATGCGCGGAATCAAAGGCAGTTGCCAAGTGGTAGCACTTGACAACCTATCAAGTGCCCCTCGGAAAAAGGCGGGCCAAAGCCACTTGTGGCGGGAATCGGCCGGCTCTGCTGCCTGCCCCGGACGCCAGGCTTGTACCACGCCGGCCGATCCTCAGATCCATGACTACAAGGACTCCTGTGCCCGGCGTTGTGATCACGCGGCGCCGCCATCGGAACTCTCGCGGGCAGGAACTCGCGAAATTTTCCACGCTTCGAAACCAACCACATCGAAAAATCTTCTCAGTTCGGCTGCGATCTGCCCGTCGTCGAGACCAAGCGCACGCATTTCCTGGCGAAGCTTCCCGCGCTCGCATCTCCACCGCCGCTGCTGCTCTGGACGGTCTGGCGCGGCCAACAAGCGCCTTGCGGCGCCGCGGGCTACTTGCCGGCGCTGGCGAATCGGAAACCACAGAATCGTGGCTGTCCTCTCGAACAAAGGGATCATCGAGAGCTGGTCGGATTGATCTTTCGGCATGCAATTCCTCCTCAGCATTGCTTTTGTGGGACTTTGGGAGCGCCGCTGACCAGTTCGAACGGAATCTCGCTTTCGTCCTCATAGTCTTCGTCGAACATGAGGCCGACGTCGGCACCCTCGTCGTCTGGTCCAAGACCGTCGACGCCGGGCGCATCGTCTTCGCCTTTGTCGCTGCCTTCATCGCGCTCGACGTGATCGAAGTCGTCATCGTGGTTGCACGCATAGTCTGCAGGCGGATTTTCATGGAGCGCATCGAAGGATGCAGCGAACTCAGCGGCAAGGGAGGAGTCCATTTCTTCGATGACGCGGATCGGCGTTTGTTGACTATTTGACTTAGTGGCTGCCGCGTTGGAATCGGAAGCGCCATGGCGCGCTTCCGATGTTCCACTAACGTTAGATGACGGCCTGAACCGTTCGGCGGCCCCTGCAAGGGCCGCCTTTGGTTCATCACTGTGCGCGCTCATATGAGTCGTCCGCAAATTCTGTCTGTTCATGTCCGCAGCTTCTTTCGGATCACGGTCCCAATTGTTGCCGGTCAAAGCATCCTTCTGATCCGCAATTTCTTTCGGATCTTGATCGGAAGCTTTTGTCGGATCATGAAGGGCAAAATCGTAGCTGTTGGTCACCCCCTTTCCACGACGAGTGACAGTTAAGTGACCCCGCTCACCCAACGACGCGATGGCATTTTCCACGGTCTTCACGCTGCATCTCAGCAGCGTCGCCAAAGTCATCTGTGAAGGCCAGGCTGTCCTGCTTTTGCGATTTAGAAACTCCATCGCCAGGCAGAGTGCGATACGAACCGCTGTTGATGACAGCTCATGGTCGTAAAGTACCTGCCTGATCCAATTCCATCTGAACTTGGCAAAGCCGTCATTTGGCTCGCCCTTCTCGTCAGGGTCTTTTGGCAATGTGATCTCCTATGGGTGCGGGCGCGCCCCGGCGCGCTACACTGGGATTCAGGCATGCGCCGGTTTGGCCGGCCGATCCCCAGAAAGGCTGGACCTCACGGCAAGAGAGCCTTTGATGCGGTGTCAGATGCGCTCTTGCCGGGCGCCAGTCAGGGCACGACCTCGCCGGCGCGTACACCGGCGGCGCGCCGCGTCGCCCGCGCCGGTCAACGGCCGGCTTGCCAATCTGGTGAGAACTCATCGAGGCGGCCTGGCTTAGGCCACATGGCTGGCGCGAGTGCGCTCCCATTCGATCAGTGCAGCCTTGAGAAAGAGGCGCCGGCGATTGATGACCAGCGGGCGCGGGAAGCCGAGTTTTTCGTCCTGCAACCAGCGCCAGAGCGTCATATCGGCGATTTGAAATCGGGCCAGGACTTGGGGCGCAGTCAGATAGCCAGCCTCAGTAGCTGACTCTTCAACCTTAGGAACGAGCTTGAGTTTTCCGGCCATTTTGCGAACTCCACATTTGTGTGCTCGCTTGGGGCCAATGGTGCCGGCGAACACAGGTTCAAATCCCTGTCGTTTGCCGGGCCTCAACTGCCCAGGTCGGTTCGAGGGCCTAAGAATGCCCGTCGATCATCTATCGCTATCAAACAGTGTCCGCCATTTCAACGGCGTATTAGAAATCTCAGCTATTTTCACGCGAGCGCTTTCGACCGGCTGACCGGCATAGCAAGAACGTTGTCGGCACTCTCGCCTTTGATTGCGGCCAAAACGCTCTGCCAGCGTCCGCCACCTTCGAGAAGAGCGCCGTTGAATTCGCTTCTGCGGGCTGTCTCCTCGTCGCGATCGCCGTCTACTCTCCACGCCTGAAACTTCGGCCACAGCATCTCGTCGACGAGCAACTCGACATATCGCGTCCAAGCTTCGAGCGCCTGCCGCTTCTCAGCTTCGAAATCGTGCTTCTGATAGACGCCGACGATCCCTGCAAACGAGCCGCTAACGTGATTCAATATTTTCTCGATTACCTCTAGGCGAACGCCGAACCCGGCAAGTCGGGTTGCCACTGTCCGGCGTAGATCGTGCAGGCCCCAAGGCGGCATAGGCTCGGCAGCCTCATTGGCTTCCGTCCGCAACCTTCCTATCTCGGCGTCCAGCCGCGCCTTTGATCGGCTGTATCCTGAGACGTGAGTTTCGCCGGTAGTGGTGAACGCGAACTTTGGTTCGAGCTTTTTGCCGTTGGCGGCGATGATCGGTTCGCGGGGCAATAGTCCCAATATGGCTACCACCAAATGCGACAATGGAACCGAGTGCGGCTTACCATTCTTGGTCCGAGATCCCGGCAGCTTCCATTCTGGCCAGTTCCCGCCCAAGGACATTTCCGGCCATTCGATTCCCGCCACTTCCTCACGTCGCTGGCCGGTCAGCAAAAGCAGACGCCACATCGGTCCGAATGGATATTCAAATGCCCCCATGGCGCGCCAGACGTCTTGCAGCTCGGAATCGGCAAGCACCCGCTCGCGAGGCTTCTCCTCAGTCGGTTTGGTGATCCCATCACATGGCGATACGGCAATGACGTCCTCGTCGACGAGCCAGCCAAAGAACTTTCGCAACGTCGCAAAAACCCGATTCGCCGTGACCGGCGATCCACGGGCGACGATAGCCTTTAGAAGGTCTTTCACGTCGCGTTTTGTAACGTGAGCAACGTGGCGGCCGCCCAACACCGGGTTGATCTCGGCTTTGAATTGTCGCTCGACCTCGGGCCATGATCGGTTCTTTTGGGCCTTGCACCATCCTTCCACAAAGGCGGCGCCTTGCTTACGAACCAGATCGCGTTCCGCTTCGGCCTGCTTGTCGGACAATGCTTCTTCGGAAACCGGCTTGGCGGCCTCGATAGCCGCCTTCTTGACCTTAGCCGGATCCACACCCTCGGATACCGCCGTCAAAGCGCGCAAAGCTGCCACCCTGGCCTCGCCGAGCGTATGGCCCTGCCCCAATGCCGGGCCGCCGACTGGCGCGTCTGATAGTCGGGCATTAAGCACATGGCCGATGGTCAGCTTTTGGGATTTGCCACCGAACCGATATCGAAGCGCCCACGATTTCGCGCCGCTCGACTGGATGACCAGATAGAGGCCACGACAGCCCCCGTCCGGGATCTCCCGCCGGCCGTTTGGGTTAGGCTTGGCGGCCTCGACGGCCTTCGTTGTGAGCACGCTTGCCATGGTCAAATGCCCCTTCCGGGTAACGAGGGGTAACGCATTTGGTGTGTTTGACGGCGTTACCCGATGTTAGTATCATTCGCAGACATATCGCTCAACGCCTTGCATTGCAAGGCATGTGGTGCGCTCTTGTGATTTGGAATGTTAGGCTTTGAGAGCCTTGAGATTTGACTGGGGGTCAAGGGGTCGTCGGTTCGAATCCGGCCACTCCGACCATTTTTAGACAGGACTTGCCCCCAAAGGTCCTGCTTCTCAAATCACCAACATTCATCCTTGGCACACATCGACCCATTCGGCGCCGACAATCTGTGCCATGCGCTGCGGGCTGAGCCTTACAGCGGCGTTGGTGGCGCCGGCCGCGGGCACGACTTCATCGAAGGCGCGCAGCGAGACGTCGCAATAGACCGGCAGCGGCGCCGGCAGGCCGAATGGGCAGACGCCGCCGACGGGATGGCTGGTAATCGCGACAACCTCGTCGGCGTCAAGCATGCGCGGCTTGCCGCCGAAGCGGTCCTTGAATTTGCGGTTGTCGAGCCTCGACATGCCGCCGGCCACGATCAGCATGGTCTCACCGCCGACGCGCAGGCAGATGGTCTTGGCGATCTGCGCCGGCTCCACGCCATGCGCCTCAGCCGCCAACGCCACCGTCGCGGAACTCGCTTCGGTGACGAGCACTTCGACATCGGGCGCATGGGCAGCCAGGAAGGCGCGCACGGATTCAAGGCTCATCTCGGCATTGTCCCATTCGAAAACGGTTAGCGTTCACACGGGATAGCTTCACGCTCGGTCGGCGGCAACCTCCCCGCCCCTCGACGGCTGCAGCGATACCAGGCCAGGCGGGTCGCGTCGCATGTCAACAACGCAAGGCGCATCCCCCGTGCGGGAGATGTGTTCGGGCTGCTGCCTTGGTAGGTCGCAATGGATCAGGGCCGGCGCTTATGCTGTGCTCCCACGACCAACCGGAGAGACAATCATGCTCAAGCTCGCCTCGGCTCTGGCGCTGCTGCTTGTCGGGACGGCGCCGCTGCTTGCCGACGACATGCCGATAAACGCGGACGCCATCAAATGGGGCCCTGCTCCTGCTGTCCTGCCCGCCGGCGCGGACATGGCTGTCATCGCCGGGGACCCCTCGAAGGATGGCATCTACGTGCTGCGGTTGAAGTTGCCGGCCGGCTACAAAATTGCCGCGCACAACCATCCCACCTCGGAGTATGTGACGGTGATTTCCGGCAATTTTCATATCGGCATGGGCGACAAGCTCGACGAGACCAAAGGCATCGAACTGACCGCCGGCGGCTTCGGCGTAGCCCCGCAGGGAATGAACCATTACGCCTGGGCGACAAGCGCTACGATCGTCCAGGTTCATGGCGAGGGGCCGTTCGCAATCACCTACGTCAACCCGGCGGACGATCCGAGCAAGAAGTGACATTCGCCGCGGGGCGAATGCAACAAGCCCGCCAGGGCAAACCATGGCGGGCTTGTTGAACGACGCTTGGCCGTTGTTTATGAAACGGACCGATTTTCCACAGGCGCCGTGGGCGCCGGGGCATCGATCAGGGCCGTTTCCGGCAATTGCAATGCTGCGGCGATCCGGCGAAGTTTCGTCGGATCGGTGTCCTTGCCGCTCTCTATGTCGGCAATCTCGCTGGTCGACAGACCGCAGGTCAGGGAAAGCTCTTCAATACTGTATCCCTTTGTCTCCCGGATGGCTTTGAGGCCGGGGTGCTCGAGCGCAACGTCGGCCGCAACATCGGCCGCCAGCCTGGAGAAGGGTTCGTGTTTTGCAGTTTGGGGCATTGGCAACTCCATGGGGCTAAAGAGTTTTGGATCAAATGATAGGGTGTTGCCTGAGAGCCGGGACAATGCCCGCTTGACGGCGATTTGCCAAGGCCCAAACCGACCGTCACAGCATCGTGAACCGGCGTCAAAACCGCAGGCGCCAGGGCACATATAGGATCTCCGCCCCGATCTCCCAATCAAGTTCTTTTGAAGGGCCGCACGCCGAAGTGTTCAGCGGTTTTGCGCCGCTCGCGCGTTAGCCTGATATTGCTGGCAGCCGCATCGGGCCAGCTTTTCCCAAGAGGATCAGATCCATGACATTCAAGACATCAGCCATCGTGCTCGCCACGATTTCAGGCCTCGCTGGCGCGAGCATGGTCGCGGCGCAAGCCGCCGAGGCCGTGCGCATTCGCGGCACGGTGACCGCCTTTGCCGGAGCGACGCTGACGGTGAAGACCCGCGAAGGCGCTACCGACGCCATCGCGCTGGCTGAAGGGTGGAAGATTTCCGGCGTCGCCAAGGCGGATGCCGGGGATATCAAGCAAGGCGATTTCCTCGGCATTGCCTCTGTTTCGAAGGCCGATGGCGGCAGCGGCGCGCTTGAGGTGGTGATCTTCCCGGCCGCGCTGAAGGGCGCCGGCGAAGGCGACCGCCCGTGGGATCTCGAGCCCAACAGCCGGATGACCAACGGCACGGTCGCCGATGTCACCGAGATTGCAGGTCGCACGGTGACGCTGACCTACGACAATGGCCAGAAAAAGCAGATCGCGATCCCGCAGACGACGCCGGTGGTGACCTTCGCGCCGGCGACGCCCGCCGACCTCAAGCCTGGCGCTGTGGTGTTCGTCAACGCCGAGCGCGGCAGCGACGGCAAGCTGACCGCGGGCCGGGTCGTTGTCGGCACCAACGGCGTCATTCCGCCGATGTAGGTTGCCGACGAAGCCGCCAGACACAATCCAGAAACAAAATTCTACAGTCCGGAAAAACTGTCGAAAAGTTCGGAGGCGATAGTCATGACTGCGGGGTTCACCGGCACCGATCTTGCTCGGTGACGGCCAAATTCAGCCCGCGCAGAAAAGGAAACGAAGTCATGAAGAAGTCCCTCCTGTCGGCTCTCGGGCTGGCTTTTGCCCTGGCTGTCTCTCTGCCCCTCATCGGCGCCAGCAGCGCCGACGCAGCACCGCTGCACAAGAAGCATCACCACCATCATCATCATCACAACAAGCATCACCGCCATCACCACCACCACCACCACCACCACCACAACAAGGTGGAGGCCAAGAAGGCCTGACAGGGCCGACTTGCCCAACGGGAAGGCTGGCCCTGGAGTCCTCGCCAAGGCCGCCTTCCCGTTGGTTTTTGCCAGGCGACACGTGGAAAAGCTGAAGGCAGGATTCGATGGCGCCCATGCGCCAGAATGCGAGCAACCACAGCGCACCCAACGAACGTATCCGGCGCAAGGCCGACAACACAGCGGTAGCCAGCTGCAGGACACCCCGGGTCTCTCAATGCCGTCGGAACCCGCTAGGACGGCGCCGCGAACGCGAGCACTATTGCGATCAAAATCAAAAGCGGCCCCATCCATTTGAAATGCTTCGCGACCTGCAGCCACCATGGCTGCTGACCTTGCTGGGCCTGAAAAGGACTTTGGAGCAGCCCAAAACCAACGCCTGTCATCCACAACCCAGCGCAGAACATGATGAACTCGTCGATGTAATTTGCGACCACGCCCGTCTCCTCCGCCGGTACCTTTGGACTGGCGTTATAGTCGCAGCCGGGAGTGGCAGAAAGCGCGGTGCCAAGTGGCGGCAATGACTGCTGCCGCCACCTGACAAGAGCCGGGGGCGGACTAGGTCTTGGCCGGCCATTTGGGCACGCCACCGTGTGACCTTCGCATGGGATGCCGCGCTGCTACGTCAGCGCCCTTCACGCGAAATGCATGATCGATGCCGCCCCCGCCAGGCGCCGTCCGTTGGCGAAGGCTAAAAATCGACGTCGCGAAAAAACGCGAAGAAAATTCGAACCACGCATGAACCTTTGCTTTGGAGGCCGCACTAACCGGCATGGACGCCGAGAAGGCGATCCCAACACAGAAGGACGCCATGGTGGCGATCCTCGATCCAGAGAAGGAAATGCTCAAATGACCAACTTCAAGCGCATCACGCTCGCCGCGGCCCTCATCGTCTCGGCCTTCGGTTCGGCTTCCGTTCCGACCTCGGCTTTCGCCAACGGCACGCATCCCACGGGCGACGGCGGCGCGGTTTGCAAGGGCTCCGGTCATTGCCTGGTGCTCTCGATCGAGTGCAAAGGCACCTATACCGACGCCACGGACAAGAATGGCACTGTCTATGGCAAGTGCAGCCAGACCGCGCAGGTTTCGCCGCAGGCCAAGATCAAGCTCGCCAAGTAATCGGCCGCAGATCAGGGAAATGGCGGTCGTCCGCGGGACGGCCGCCATTTTCTTTTTGTTTTCGTGAATTGTTTTAGCGCCGGCTGAGCAACAGGCTGGCGAGAAGGCCGACCACGACCAACCCAACAGCAGCGGCTGTTGCCGGACGATCGCGCGCCGTCTTTTCGATCGCCCTGCCCTGCTTCCTGATCGCCGGCAGCGCATCGCTGACAAGGTCGGCAAGCTGCCCATAATAGTCCGAAGCGGCATCGCGCCCGTCCTCGTAGTAAGCACCGCCGCGTTTGGCCACGACTTTGCGCAACGCGGCGAGCTCTTTGGAAAGGGTCGCGACCTGCTTTTCGAGATCGAGATCGGAGAGGGTCGAAAGCGATACCATGATTGTTTTTCCTTCTTTTGAGAGAAGGCCAAACGCATGGCCGCAGAACCGGTTCCGGTCTGCTTGCCCGAGGGCAGCGGAAAGGTTAGCGCACCTGGTCGAGCAGGCGCTTGCACTCCAGGAGGTCAAACAGCGCCTCCTGCAGCAAGGCCCGGTTGTCGCGCGACAGTTTCGATGCGCCGGGCTGGACCGGACCTTCCTCCTCGGTCTTGCCCAGGCCGAAAAAGCGGCGGCTGGGTTTTACCTTGGGCTGGCCGACCAGCATCTCGTCATCCATGCCGCGCGGCTGGGCGGCTGGCGTCAGCGGCACCTGATCGGCCTGCCTGCGCTGCGAGATCGCTTCGACGGCAGCCATGTCGCCATTGCCGATGGCGACCAGGAAATGGTTGCCGTTCTCGCGCAGCAGTTTCTGCACGCCCTTGATCGTGTAACCCTGGTCGTAGAGCATGTGGCGGATGCCCTTGATCAGTTCGACATCCTGCGGCCGGTAGTAGCGGCGGCCGCCGCCGCGCTTCATCGGCTTGATCTGGTTGAAACGGGTTTCCCAGAAGCGCAGCACGTGCTGCGGCAGATCGAGATCCTCCGCGACCTCGCTGATGGTGCGGAAAGCGTCGGGGCTCTTGTCCATGGGCGAAATCCTCACGCTGGACGGCGATCCGGCCCAGTCTGCCGAATCGGGTATCATTTCAGCGGTTTATGAAACAATATTCAAGCCCGGCGTCAAAACGGCCCGGCGTTTTCAACCGAAGCCTGCGGCAGAACCTATTTGCCGCCCTTGGCCTTGCTGTTCTGGTGCGAGCGCAGGATACGGCTTTTCAGCACGTTCGACGACTTGAAGGTCATCACCCGGCGCGGCAGGATCGGCACTTCCTCGCCGGTCTTGGGATTGCGGCCGATGCGTTCGTTCTTGGAACGGACGTGGAAGGTGGCGAAGGACGACAGCTTCACCGTCTCGCCGCGTACGATGGCTTCGCAGATTTCGTCCAGCACCGCCTCGACGAGTTCTGCCGATTCAGTGCGTGACAAGCCGACCTTACGGTAAACAGCTTCGGCAAGGTCGGCGCGCGTAAGTGTCTTTCCCCCCATGCGACCGTCCCATCAGTTCAAAAAACATAAATCGATACAGGTAAAGGCAGAGCCTAAGTAATTGATCCGGCAAGGTCAAGGACCGAAACCGGACCGTTCGGCACTTACCAGCGAACGAGAACCGCGCCCCAGGTGAAGCCGCCGCCCATCGCTTCCAGGAGCACGAGATCACCCTTCTTGATGCGACCGTCGGCGACGGCCACCGAAAGCGCCAGCGGCACGGAAGCAGCCGAGGTGTTACCGTGCAAATCGACGGTGACCACCACCTTTTGCTCAGCAATCCCGAGCTTCTTGGCCGAAGCGTCAATAATGCGTTTATTGGCCTGATGCGGCACGAACCAGTCGAGGTCGTCGGCGGTTATGCCGGCCTGCGAAAACGTCGCCTCGATGACGTCGGTGATCATGCCGACGGCGTGCTTGAACACTTCGCGGCCTTCCATCCTGAGATGGCCGACCGTGCCGGTGGTCGAGGGACCGCCATCGACGAAAAGCTTGTCCTTGTGGGCGCCGTCGGAGCGCAGGCTCATCGCCAGCACGCCACGGTCGGCAATGCCGCCGGTGCCCTCATCCGCTTCCAGCACCAGCGCGCCGGCGCCGTCGCCGAACAAGACGCAGGTCGAGCGGTCGCTCCAGTCGAGGATGCGGGAAAAGGTCTCCGCGCCGATCACCAGCACGCGCTTGGCGAGGCCGCCTCTGATGTAGAGGTCGGCGGTGGTCACCGCATAGACGAAGCCCGAGCACACCGCCTGCAGGTCGAAGGCAAAGCCGTGATGCATGCCGAGCCGGTTCTGGATCTCGACGGCGGTCGCCGGAAAGGTGTTGTTGGGCGTCGAGGTCGCCAGCACGATCAGATCGATGTCGGCAGGCGTAAGACCAGCATTGTCGAGCGCTGCGCGCGCCGCCGCCTCGCCCAGCGACGCCGTCGTCTCGTCATCGGCGGAGATATGACGCTGGCGGATGCCGGTGCGCTGGGCGATCCACTCGTCCGAGGTCTCGACCATGCCTTCGAAATCGGCATTCTTCATGATGCGGCGGGGCAGCGCAGCACCGGTGCCGCGCACGACTGATCTGATCAAAGCTCTTTCCTATTCCTTTTCGTCGACGGTGGCGTCGGATTTCCTGTTTGCCTGGGCATGCGGGTTGCGCGCATGGAACAGGTCGAGATCGGCCTCGATGCGGTCGATCAGATTGTTGCGCACCATGTCGTAGCCAAGCTCGATGGCCGCCGCGAAACCGTCCGAATCGGCGCCGCCATGGCTCTTTACCACGATGCCGTTCAGACCCAGGAAAACACCGCCATTGGAGCGGCCCGGATCGAGCTTTTCGCGCAGGCGGTCGAAAGCGCCCTTGGCGAAGACATAGCCGATCCTGGCCATCAGCGTGCGGTTCATCGCGGCGCGCAGATAGCCTGAGATCTGGCGCACAGTGCCTTCTGCCGTCTTGAGCGCGATGTTGCCGGCGAAGCCCTCGGTGACGACCACGTCGACCGTGCCCTTGCCGATGTCGTCACCCTCGACGAAGCCGTGATAATTCATCGAGGCCATGTTGGCCTCGCGCAGCATGCGCCCGGCTTCCTTGACCTCTTCCTGTCCCTTGATCTCCTCGACGCCGACATTGAGCAGGCCGACTTTCGGCCGGTCGATGCCGAACACCGAGCGCGCCATGCCGGTGCCGAGAATGGCAAAGTCGATCAGCTGGTGCGCATCGGCGCCGATGGTGGCGCCGACATCCAGCACCACGCTCTCGCCGCGCATCGTGGGCCAGATCGCCGCGATCGCCGGACGGTCGATGGTCGCCATCGTGCGCAGGCAGAATTTCGACATCGCCATCAGCGCGCCGGTATTGCCGGCCGAAATGCAGGCCTGCGCGCTGCCACTCTTGACTGCTTCGACAGCCTTCCACATCGACGACTTCCAGCGGCCGTGGCGCAGCGCCTGGCTCGGCTTGTCGTCCATCCTGACCGCGACTTCGCAATGGTGGAACTCGCTGACCTCGGCCAGTTTGGGGAATTTGGCGAGTTCGGGGCGCACCAATTCCTCGCGCCCATATATGACGAAGCGGATGTCGGGACGCCTGACGGCGACCGTCATGAGTGCCGGGATGACCACGTTTGGCCCGTGATCGCCACCCATGGCATCGATGGAAATCCTGATCACGCGGTCTTTATCTCACTAGCTTGGGCCAGGGCACATGGCCCGCGAAAGAAATACGAAACTCGCGAAATTCAGGGGCTCGCGAAGGTTCGGCGAAAATAGCGGTTTTGGGCTGCCGCACAACCGGCTTTTCTCCGATCGCTTCGTGTTTTAGGATTTTCCAAGCAAGGATCGCAGCTTTTGCTGGAATTCATTCTCGACGGGCTCGTTCGGGCCGGCGGCATCGAGCGAGGCGCCTGCCTTGCGCGGATAGGGATCGATCGCCAGCCCGAAGAACTGTTCGGCGAGCGCGCCGACGTCGATCGTGTCGCCGGAGAAAGTTTCCGGGCTGTCCGGCCCTTCGGCGTCGAGCAGGATTTCGCCACCGCCTTCGAAACCTTGCCGTCCGAGTTTGGATTGTTCGGGCAGGAACAGCGCCTCGACCTCTTCGTCGATATGGGCCGCGACCGGCTCAAGGGTGACGATGCAGGCCTGGGTGATATCAGCCTCGACGCGGCCGCTGACCTTGACGCCATTGCGCTTCCACGGCGCCACCAAAAGCTCAGCACGGTAGTTTTCGACCGAAAGCAGCTCGTGCTCGCGCGCAAGCATTGCGCGCTGCGCGGCGTCGGCGTCGATCACCACCTGCAAACCTTTGTGCGGCAGGCGGCCGACATTGGCCGCAAATGAGACCGGGCTAGGCGTGTCCACATGTTTCATCTTGGTCTCCCCTCCTCACTCCGCTTTCGCGACGGGAAACGCCACGGCACCGGAAACGATCGATTCGGACGGCTGTGCTTCAAGCTGCCTTGCGGCATCGATTACATAGGACGCCAGCGGCAAGGCTTGCAGCCAGGCGCCGGCATCGGGTCTGACATTGCGCGCCAGGGCGGCAGCAAGCGCGTCGCGGTCGCTGCGTTCCAGCGCGTCGTCATAGGCGGCGGTACGGCCGTAGAACATTTTGGCCAGCCTCTTCATGCGCTTGGGCACGCCGACATCGCCAACGCCCAGTTCCCGCAGCGAATGCTCGACATCGAGAAAGAACTCGTCGATCAGCACCTGCGCGACCTCATGCGCGACGCCCTCTTCGCCGCGGAGCCGGTGCTGAAACAGGAACATATGCAGCGACAGCATCTCGAAACGGCCGAGCGGCGTATCCGGCACATTCCAGTGGGAATAAAACACGGTCTGCCGCGCCGCCGCCACGATTTGTGCGTAAAGCGCCTCGGTGATAGCGCGGTTGGCGTTGCGTTCGCGGCCAAAAAGGCGCTGGAACATTGAGGGTGGTCTCCTGGGGACCGATTGTTTGAATGGGCCTTGTTGCATCGGCAAGCAAGCTGGTTTACCGGTTTTGCCGCCCAGCGCAAGTTGCGGCCAGCTAATGGAGTTGTTGTTGCGCGCGCTGAAATTCAAGTCGACTTTTCTGCCTGGGGCCACCGCCGCGGTTTCGCTGGTGCTGGTGGCTTCCGCGCTGTCGGGCTGCAATTCGTCCAAGATGTTCGGCGACCTTAACCCTAGCGAGACGCTGACGCAGGGCTATGTTATCGACCAGCAGGCGGTCGATTCGGTGCCGGTGGGCTCCAGCCGCGAACAGGTGCTTCTGGCGCTCGGCACGCCATCGACGAAAGCCACCTTCGACAATGAGGCGTTCTATTACATTTCGCAGACGCGCAAGCGCTATGTCGCTTTCGACAAGCCGCGCCTGGTCGACCAGAAAGTGCTCGCGGTCTATTTTGGCGAGGACGGGCGCGTCACCCAGATTGCCAATTACGGTCTGAAGGACGGTAAGATTTTCGACTTCATCTCGCGCACCACGCCGACCGGCGGGAAGGACCAGAACTTCCTCAGCCAGATCATCAAAGGCGCCAGCAAGCTGGCGCCCCCCATTCCTGGCGGCGGCGCCTAAGAAGCGACCGCCTTCCTTAGATTTTTGCTTCCCCCGAAGCGACACCATCTCAGGCGACCAAAAGCCCGCGGGAGCGATCCTGCGGGCTTTTGTTTTGAGGTCATGCGGCCGCAACACCCGTCGCGCTTTGCCGCGCGTGGCCTGTTCGGCCGCCGGGCTCCAGCGAGGCGCGGTGCACAGCCGCACTCTGCCGCGCTTCCGAAGGCGTCATGCCGAAATGCCGGCGGAAGGCGTGGTTGAAGGTCGAGAGATCGCCGAAGCCGGCGTCGAAGGCGATGGCGCCGATGGTGCGGTGTGCCAGGCGCAGGTCGGATAGCTTGCTGCAAACCAGCGCCAGCCGCCGGCCAAGCACGAACTGCGACAGCGAGGTACCCTCACCCTCGAACAGCTTTCTGATATAGCGCGCGCTGACGCGGTGGCGCCCGGCCAGCGCGTCGGACCCGACATCGCCGGAAGCCAGATTGCTTTCGATATCGGCTTTGATGGCGCGCAGCCGCGCGGCGCGTATGCCGCGGCCTGCGGCGACCTCAGTGGCGTCCTGCGTTGCCCCGACCACGACCGCGACAAGGTCCTGTATGTGCTTGGCGGCAAGCCAGCGCAATTCGGACGCGGCCAGGTTCGGCTCCTGCATCAGCAGACGGACATAGCTGGTCAGCAGCAAGAACTTTTCGCCCACGCATGACATCGGCGTCATCAGGGCGGCATCCGCATTCGCAGCCACGGGCCCGAGCGCTGCCTTGGGGATGGTGATGAAGAGATGATGCGACATCGCCCGCTCGATCACATGCGGATCAGAGGAGGACAGAAGGATTGCCTGGCCGGCCTCGATGCTGGCCTCGCGGCCGAGATGCGAGAAGGTGGCAGCGCCCTCCAGACACATGAAGAAAATGTAGTCATCGGTCCCCTTGGCCATGGCGCTGGAACGGATGGTGCGGAAGGCGGTGGTCCTCGAATCGGCAATGCCGACGCCCGGCAGCCGCAGGATGGTCGCGTCGACGGAGAGCTTTTCCTCCGTGACGTTAAAATCCATGTCGGTCACCATCCGGCGCAACAGGTCGCAATAGACGTTTCTCCATTCGGCTCGGGGCCACATGGCGGTCGAAAAGCGCGCATGCGCAAACTCGGGGGGTCGAATAGTCATGGGGTACTCCCAAGCGATTGTCTTCATTTCACTGTCGTTCGTAGTCGAGGCTCGTTCCATGAACGGCCTCTCATTCCGACGGCGGCAATCGGGGGGCAGTGGATGGCTACAATGATTTGCGCACTTGGACAAAAGACTATTTACGAAGCTATGGATGAGCTTAGTTCATTCATGCTAAGGAACCCATGGGCAGGATAGGGTAACGGCAAATGACAAGACGGCTTCCACAACTGGAATCCATTCGGGCTTTCGAGGTCATTGCCCGGCTGGGCAGCTTCAAGCGCGCCGGCGATGAGCTGAATGTTACGCCAAGCGCGCTCAGCCACCGCATCGCCGATCTCGAAGCCGATCTCGGCGTGCTTCTGTTCACCCGCCATGTCCGCCGCGTCGAACTCACGCTTGAAGGCGAAAGATTGTCCGCAGGCGTGCGACGCGCATTGCTGGAAATCCAGAGCACGATCGCGAGTGTCGCGCGCAACGAGCGCACGAGGCTGAGGGTCACCGCCATTCCTTCGCATGCCGTACGCTGGCTGGCCCCGCGCCTGCACAGGTTTCGCAAAAAGCATCCCGAAACAGAGATCGACATCAATGCGGATCTTGCAGTCGTCGACCTTTCGCAGCGAACAGTCGACATCGCATTGCGCTTCGGCGGCGGACACTATCCGGCCGTCAAGACCGAATGGCTGATGGCAGATGCGATCTTTCCTGTCGTCAGTCCCGACTATCTCGCCGCCAACGGCCCGGTCAGAGACCAGCACGATGTGCTGCGACTGTTTCGCATCCTCGACACGACGGCCGAAAATGACGAGAGCGGCGCCAATTGGCGCCACTGGTTCGAGAGAAACAATCTGCCGCTGGATACGGTTGGCGACGGCATGAATCTGAACGGCACCTTGCTGGCGGTCGAAGCGGCGGCGAGCGGTCTGGGCGTCGCCATCGCGAGGAAGTCGCTGGTCGAGAGCGATTTGCGCACAGGCAGGCTCGTCCGCCTCCTGACAACGGACATACCGACGAACTGGAACCACTACGTCGTCGTCCACCCGTCCATCTCCGCCTGGGAGCCTGCCAGATCATTCATCAACTGGCTGAAGGCGGAAGCCGGCGACAGCGCCGGCGCCGGTTGACCTCGGCGGCCGTTTGGGAACTCTCCTCGGGAGGTCAGCAGAAGGCGCCCCCCGGTGCTCACGGACTCATTGCACCGGCCGGTTGGTCATCCTTGCGGCCCGACTGGTTCGCGGCCTTGGCGGCAAGCGCTGCCGCCATCTGGCTCTCCAGCTCGCGCAGCTTGGCGTCGAGTGTCGCCATGCCGCCCCAGCCGAATGTCGCGCGGTACAGCGGTGCGATCTCGGGCGTCAGGAATTCGACGAGGGTTTCGTCCTCGACCCAGACCTTGAGCACCTTGAACAGGCGCGCATCGATCAGCTCGCTATGCCAGCCCATGCGGGCGGCAATGCCCTGGATGGTTTCGGTCGAATTGGGCGTGCTGAGCAGCACATGCGAGCCGGAGCGCAGGCGCATGTTCGGGTCGAAGCCGATGCCGAGCGGCGCTTGCTGGTCCAGAACCGTGCCGCACGGCAGGATTTCGATCAGCGAGCCGAAATCGTCGCCGAGGCAGACGAACCATGCTCCCTCAGGAAATGGCGGCGACGGCGCACGAACCGCGGTGGCGACAAGCATTTCGGCAAGGACGCTGGCGACGGCCTGCGGATCGCGGGCGTTGAATGAAGCGTGGTGCAGCATGGCAATACTCCTGTTTTCAACGGCGGCGGCCGGCAGAAGTGCCGACCCATGCCGCGGCGTTCCGCGAAAACTGAATCACCGGCTGAGCGTCAGGATGACCGCGGCAAACAGGCAGGCGTATTCGGCCAGTCCAAGCACAAGGCGCAGATTGTGGTTGGCCGCCCAGCTGTCGCGCGTCTGCGCCCAATCATCGGGGATGGTCACCGGCGTCCAGCTCTGCACCTGTTTGTTGAGCGGCACCTGACGGCTGACGGTGAAGCCAATGTCGATCACCACCAGCGCCGCGGCGACGATCGTCAGGATGCGCGGCAGGCCGGCATCGACCGCAAACATCGCCGTCGCCGCGATCAGCACCAGCGTCGTCAGCCTGACGACCGGCATCACCCGGGTAAACGTCCGGTCGCGCATCTGATGCATGGCCATGTACTGGCCGGCGGTAAGATCATCGATGCGAAAATCATGGATTACGCCCGAGACGTAGATGCCGGCAATAATTCCAGCCAGCGCAAGCCAAGCCGTCATCAAAAACATGTCCATGTCTTTTCCTGCCGAAATGCCTTTCCCTGCCCGAAATCGCCGCGAGGGCGAGCAGACACCGCGTCGATCGCAATGTCCTGGCCATGGCCGGGGTATTAAAGCAGGCGAACGGTCCGGGCTTGGGCAGAACGGAACGATGTTTGGGCAATGCGGCCCTCCGATTGCATCAAAACATCAAGTGCCGTGAGATCGAAACCCATCAGCAAACCTTGACGCGTACTTGCCAGCGACCGGTCAAATTCGTATCAGACCGTGCTGGCCAATGGCGCATCACGCTGAATTGGGAGGAGCATCCGTGCCGGAAAAAACCCGGACAAAACCGACAGACTGGATGGCGACCGGAACGGCTGACGGCCAGGTGGTCACGCCTGACTGGATACCCATCGAGCCGGTGGCGATCGATGGCGTGAGGGTCAAGGAGATCAGGCCGGTCGCAACCTCCACCGGCTATCTGACCGAGATCTTTCGCGAGGAGTGGGAGCTCGATTCGGAGCCGGTCGGCCAGGTCTTCCAACGCACCTTGTATCCCGGCGCGGTGACGGGCTGGCATGCCCATGCGGTGACGACCGACCGGCTGTTCTGCTGCGTCGGCAGCGTTCGCATTTCGCTGTTTGACGGACGCAAGGCCTCGCCGACCTTCGGCGCCGTCTGGCACAAGATTATCGGCCCGTTGCGCCCGGCGGTCGTCATCATTCCACCCGGAATATGGCACGGTGTTGTTTCGCTCGGAGCGGAGACGGCGGTGCTGCTCAACCTCGTCGACAAGGCCTATGCCTACGATCAGCCCGACCATTGGCGCCTGCCGCCAGACACCGACCACATTCCCTACAGACTGGTGTAGCGTGGAAGCATCGGCGCAGCGCGAACAGGCCGGCGGCGAACCGCTGGTTTCGATCGTGATCGCGACGCACAACCGGCCGGCAGCACTGCGGCAGGCATTGACCAGCGTCATGCGCCAGACGATGCAAGACTGGGAAGCCTTGGTCATCGGCGACGGTTGCAGGCCGGATACGGCGGCCGTTGTCGCTGAATTTGACGATGCCCGCATCGTCTACATCGATCTTCCTGTCAATTTCGGCGAACAGTCCGGTCCCAACAATATCGGCTTTGCCAGGGCGCGTGGCCGCTTCGTCGCCTTGCTCAACCACGACGATCTGTGGTTTCCCGACCATTTGGCGGCGATGACCGGCTGGATCGACGCCTCGGGCGCCGACGTGGTGCTGGCGCGCGGTGCCGTCATCCAGCCGCCGTCAGCGGCCGGCAATCCTGTCAATTCGATCTTCGGGATCGGCAAGGATGGTTTTTACGACCCCGTCACGACGGAAGGATTTGGCTCGGCACACATGTTTCGCCGCGCTTCGTTCAGCCTGCTCGGACCTTGGCGACCCGCCAGCCAGTGCTTTTGCGAAAGCTCGCAGGACTGGCTGTTTCGGGCATGGCGAAAGGGCGCGGTGATCGCGACGATGCCGCACCTCACGGTGATCAAGTTGCATTCCGGCATACGCAAGGGTTCCTATCTCGGCGACAATGCGCAGGAACAGAAGGATCTTCTGGATGCCATGCAGACGCCGGACGCCTTGCGCGTGAAAATCCTTGGCTGCGCGGGCGAACCCATTCGCCTGGCGGCATCGAGTTATCTCAGGCGCAGGCTGATGGCGGCTCTTGGCATCCATCCCCGCGCCCGCGCCTTCCGCCGCAAGTATAAGCGAGGCGCCTTCCTTGCCAAGCTGCGGCGCCTGCGTGGCCTGGCGCCGATGCCTGAGCGCGAACCTGGCGTGAGCGAATTGCTGGATCGCTACAGCAAGCGCGGCGATGTGGGGACCGAGCCGGATGAGGGTTGACTGCCACCAGCGTAAATCTCAAACAAAAACCCGCGGGATCGCTCCCGCGGGTTTGTTCCTGAAGCAGTGGCGTTGCCTTAGCCGTGCGCGAGCACGGCCAGCAGCAGAAGCGCCACGATGTTGGTGATCTTGATTGCCGGGTTGACCGCCGGGCCGGCGGTGTCCTTGTAGGGATCGCCAACCGTGTCGCCGGTGACCGAAGCCTTGTGCGCTTCGGACCCCTTGAGGTGCTTGACGCCGTCCTTGTCGACAAAACCGTCCTCGAACGACTTCTTGGCATTGTCCCAGGCGCCGCCGCCCGAAGTCATCGAGATGGCGACGAACAGGCCGTTGACGATGACGCCGAGCAACGAGGCGCCGAGTGCCGCAAAGGCGGACGCCTTGGAGCCCGAGATCAGCTGCACGCCGAAATAGACGACGAGCGGCGCCAGCACCGGCAGCAGCGAGGGGATGATCATTTCGCGGATCGCCGCCTTGGTCAGAAGGTCGACGGCGCGGGCATAGTTCGGCTTGGAGGTGCCGGCCATGATGCCCGGGTCCTCGCGGAACTGCTTGCGCACCTCCTCGACGATGGCGCCCGCCGCGCGGCCGACCGCCGTCATGGCGATGCCGCCGAACAGGTACGGGATCAGGCCGCCAAAGATCAGGCCGGCGACAACATAGGGATTGGAGAGGTCGAAGGAGACATCGCCCATGCCCTGGAAGTATGGATATTTGTCGCCATTGGCGGCAAAGAACTTCAAATCGTTCGAATAGGCCGCAAACAGCACCAGCGCGCCAAGACCGGCCGAACCGATGGCATAGCCCTTGGTCACCGCCTTGGTGGTGTTGCCGACCGCGTCGAGCGCGTCGGTGGAGTGGCGCACTTCCTTGGGCAGGCCGGCCATTTCGGCAATGCCGCCGGCATTGTCGGTGACCGGGCCGAAGGCGTCGAGGGCGACGATCATGCCGGCAAGGCCGAGCATGGTGGTGACCGCGATCGCCGTGCCGAACAGGCCGGCGAGCTGGTAGGTCGAGATGATGCCGCCGACGATGACGATTGCCGGCAGTGCGGTCGATTCGAGCGACACCGCAAGTCCCTGGATGACGTTGGTGCCGTGACCGGTCACCGAGGCCTGGGCGATGGAGTTCACCGGGCGCTTGTTGGTGCCGGTATAGTATTCGGTGATCACCACGATAAGACCGGTCACAACGAGACCGATCAGGCCGCAGATGAACAGGTTCTTGCCGATGATTGTCATGCCGGCGACGGTGCCGACCTCGCCCCAGCCGACAGTTGCCGAGGTAGCGACGCCGAGACCGACGATCGACAGCAGGCCGGTGACGATCAGGCCTTTGTAGAGGGCGCCCATGATCGAGCCGTTGGAACCGAGCTTGACGAAGAAGGTGCCGACGATCGAGGTCAGGATGCAGGCACCGCAGATCGCGAGCGGATAGAGCATCGCCGCACCCAGAGCGGCGGTTCCGCCGAAGAAGATGGCAGCCAGCACCATGGTGGCAACGACGGTCACCGCATAGGTCTCGAAGAGGTCGGCGGCCATGCCGGCGCAATCACCGACATTATCGCCGACATTGTCGGCGATGGTGGCCGGGTTGCGCGGATCGTCTTCGGGAATACCGGCTTCGACCTTGCCCACGAGATCGCCGCCGACGTCGGCGCCCTTGGTGAAGATGCCGCCGCCCAGACGGGCGAAGATCGAGATCAGCGAAGCGCCGAAGCCGAGCGAAACCAGCGCATCGATGACGATGCGGTCATTGGGCTGCAGGCCCATCGGGCCGGTCAGAATATAGTAGTAAATCGACACGCCGAGCAGCGCCAGGCCAGCCACCAGCATACCGGTGATGGCGCCCGACTTGAAGGCGATGTCGAGACCGGCGGCGAGGCTGTTGGACGCCGCCTGCGCGGTGCGCACATTGGCGCGCACCGAGACGTGCATGCCGATGAAACCGGCGGCGCCCGAAAGCACGGCGCCGATCAGGAAGCCGACCGCGGCGGTGATCGAAAGCAGCCACCAGGCGAGCACGAGCACGACCACGCCGACGATGGCGATGGTGGTGTACTGGCGCGCCAGATAGGCCTGCGCGCCTTCGCGGATGGCGGCGGAGATTTCCTGCATGCGTGCATTGCCCTGATCGGCTGCAAGAACCGATCGTGTCGCCCAGATGGCGTAAAGGATTGAAAGCAAGCCGCAGGCGATGACGGCAGAAATGATGGTCATTGCCGAATTTTCCTCGATTGATGGCCCAAAAGAACCCCTCCCTGGGCCGTTGGTGCGGGGAGCGGATAAGCCTAGGCGGAATCCGTCCTTCGCAGCGGTGTATGCGAAACAGGGCTCGGAACGTCAAGATATTGTTCGGTTTTTGCCCCGCTTTCAGCCAAAAGGTTTAGGCCACAACATTCCCATTGCCGATGCCCTGCTATTAGATCGATTGAAATGACGCCGCGTCAGTCAATGCTTTGCCCGCAGTCCAGCGAAGGTCAGTCGCCAGTCTCCTGCCCCATCTTGCGCGCCGTATAGCGCTCGATGGCGGACAGTCCGTCATAGATCAGCACCGCCAGCGCCGCGACGATCAGGCCGCCTTGCAGGACGAAGGCGAGATTGTTGGACAGCAGGCCGGCGATGATCACCTCGCCCAGCGTCTTGGCGGCAACCGTCGAGCCGATCGTCGCCGTGGCCAGGCTGATCACCACCGACAGCCTTATTCCTCCCAGAATGATCGGCGCGCTCAGCGGCAATTCGACCTTGACCAGTCTTTGCCAGCCCGTCATGCCGGCACCGCGCGCGGCCTCCATGATGTTGCCGGGCAGCGTCGTCAGACCGGTCAGCGCGTTCTCGAAGATCGGCAGCAGGCCGTAGAGAAACAGCGCAATCAGCGTCGGCTTCTCGCCGAAACCCACGGCGGGCACCGCCAGCGCCAGCACCGCCACCGGCGGAAAGGTCTGGCCGATGTTCACCAAGCTGCGCGACAGCGGCAGGAATTCGGCGCCCGCCGGCCTGGTCACCAGGATGGCAAGCGCCACGGCAACGATGGTTGCGGCGGCGGTAGCGATCAGCACGGTCCTGAGATGCAGCAGGGTCAGCGTCAGCAGGCTGCCCTGATTGTAGATCGCCGGCGCATTGTTTTCGGTCAGCGGCTTCAACAGCGGCTCGAACCAGCCGGGATTGGTGACGAAGGCTATGAGAAGCACCACCAGGGCAAGCCTGAGCAGCGAAGGCAGCCAGGCTTTTAGACCGGCCCCTTTCATGCCGGCCTCGCCGCGCGCTTCACCAGCCCGTCGACGGTGACGCGGCCGAGCAGCTTGCCGTCTTCGCCCTTGACCGGCAGCGCCGGGCGGCCCGACCACAGAAGCTCAGCCAGCGCGTCGCGCTGGCTGGCGTCGCCGGGGATCGCATCGCCTTCCGCAGTCCCCTTCTCCACGGCGTCGCGCACGCGGCCGAGCGACAAGAGCCGGAACGGCTTTTCACTGGCGCCGACCAGGGTTTCGACGAAGGCGCTGGCCGGCCGCGCCAGGATCTCTTCCGGCTTGGCGTATTGCACCAGCTTGCCGGCATCCATGACGGCAATCTTGTCGCCCATATGAACCGCCTCTTCCATGTCGTGGGTGACGAGGATGATGGTGGTGCCGAAGCGCTTCTGGATCGCCAGCAGATCTTCCTGCGCCTTGGTGCGGATGATCGGGTCGAGCGCGCCGAATGGCTCGTCCATCAACAGCACGTTGGGTTCGGCGGCGAGCGCGCGGGCAACACCGACGCGCTGCTGCTGGCCGCCGGATAGTTCGTGCGGATAGCGCGGGCCATAGGCTTCGGGGTCGAGCTGGTAGAGGGTCATCAGCTCGGCGACGCGGGACTTGATACGGGCGCTGTCCCAGCCGAGCAGCACCGGCACGGTGGCGATGTTCTGCGCCACCGTGCGGTGCGGGAACAGGCCGTGGCCCTGGATGGCGTAGCCGATGCTGCGACGCAGTTGATAGCCGGGCAGCGAGCGGTTGTCGGCGCCGTCGAGCTTGATGACGCCAGCGGTCGGCTCGACCAGCCGGTTGATCATGCGCAGCAATGTCGTCTTGCCGGAACCTGAGGTGCCGACAATGACGCAGACCGTGCGCGGCTCGATCACCATCGACACGTCGTCGACCACGGTCGTGGCGTCATAGCGCTTGGTAATGCCTTCGATCTCGATCATGCCGTTTCAACCCTGCGCTTGGTGGCGGTCATTTCGATCACTGCGTCGAGGATGATGGCTGCGGCGAAGGCCAGCGCCACCGTCGGCACGGCGCCGAGCAACACCAGGTCCATCGCCGTCTGACCGACGCCCTGGAACACGAAGACGCCAAAGCCGCCGCCGCCGATGAGCGCTGCGATGGTGGCCAGGCCGATGTTCTGCACCAGGACGATGCGGATGCCGGTCAGGATCACCGGAAAGGCCAGCGGAAACTCGACGCCAAACAGGCGCTGGCGATCGGTCATGCCCATGCCGCGCGCGGCATCGTTGGCCGCGCGTGGCACGCCGGCAAGGCCGACCACGGTATTGGCTACCACCGGCAGCAGCGAATAGAGGAACAGTGCGACGAAGGCCGGTGCGGTGCCGATGCCTCTGATGCCGAATGCCGCCGCACCAGGCACGTGCGCGGCGACCCAGCCGAGCGGCGCGATCAGCAGGCCGAACAGTGCGATCGAGGGAATAGTCTGGACGATGTTGAGCACGTTGAGCACGCCGGCCCGCAACCGTTCGACGCGGTGGCAAAGAATGCCGAGCGGCAGGCCGACGATCACCGCCGCCGCCAGCGACCCCAGCGCCAGCGTGATGTGCTTGGAGCCTTCGGCCCAGAAACTATCGGCGCGGTTGGCATATTCCTTGAGGATCGACAGGCTGTCCCACTGCCCCGATATCAGCAACAAGCCGATGGCGAGTGCCGCGACGACGAGCACGCCGACGCGGGCCAGTGGCGACAGGTTCAGCCGGGTCAGCACATCGGCCAGCAGCAGTGTGAAGGCGAAGATCAGCAGCCAGAAGCCGGAGGCCGGCGAGATGCGGGCGAAGGTGTTGCCGGCAGGGGTCAGGAAGGTGCCTGCGACACCGATCAGGATGGCAAGGGCGGCGAGTGCGACTACGCTTGCGGCCAAGCGCAGGACAAGCGGGGTTTTCAGCAAGGCAACAATTGCGGCCACGACGACGATCGCCAACAGCAGCGGTCCGATCGTCGCCGGCAGCGCCTCCAGGATCGAACGCGCCTCGCCCGGCACGATGCGGTTGGCGCGGAAAGTGGCGAACGAGGCGAAGAAGGCCGCATAGGCAACGATCGCCGCGATGACCACGCCGAGCTTGTCGAAACGCAGGTTCATGAGGCGCACTCGTGCGAAGCGGTGTGCTCTGAGCGGGATGCAGGATGAAAAGCTCTGCGCGAGGCACCCCCCTCTGGCCTGCCGGCCATCTCCCCCTCAAGGGGGGAGATCAGATGTTCCAATGGCTTTCGCCAATCTCCAACGCTGGAAAACGAAGCGGAACGCAGCAACCGCCAATCTCCCCACTTGAGGGGGAGATGTCCGGCAGGACAGAGGGGGGTGCCTCGCACCAACGTCACTTTTCGAAGGCGCGACTGACTACTTCAAGAACCCGTTCTTCTTCAAAAAGTCCTCGGCGACACCCTTGACCGGCTCGCCGCCGACCTGGACGCGGCCGTTGAGTTCCTGCAGCGTGACGAGGTCGAGCTTGGCGAACACCGGCTTCAACAGCGTCTCGATCTCCGGATGCTCTTTCAGCACCGCTTCGCGGATGATCGGCGCCGGCTGGTAGACCGGCTGCACGCCCTTGTCGTCGGCGAGCACGACCAGGCCGGACGGCGCGATGCCGCCGTCGGTGCCGTAGACCATGGCGGCGTTGGCGCCGTTGGTCTGGTTGGCGGCAGCACCGATTGTCGCGGCGGTGTCGCCGCCCGAAAGCGTGATCAACTGCTCCGGCTTCAGCGTGAAGCCGTAAGTGGTCTGGAACGCCGGCAGGGCTGCCGCCGAATTGACGAACTCAGCCGACGCCGCCAAAACCACCGTGCCGCCGCCGGCGACGTATTTGCCGAAGTCGGTCAGGGTCGCCAGCTTGTTGGTCTCGGCAACCTCCTTGCGCAGCGCGATCGCCCAGGTGTTGTTGGCCGGTGACGGCGACAGCCAGACGATCTTGTTGGCGTCATAGTCGAGCTTCTTGGCGGTCTCATAGGCCTTGGCGGCATCCTTCCAGACCGGATCGTCGGCCTTCTCGAAGAAGAAAGCGGCATTGCCGGTGTACTCGGGATAGATGTCGATCTCGCCGGCGGTGATCGCCTTGCGTACCACCGGCGTGCCGCCGAGCTGGATGCGGTCGGTGGTCTTGATGTTGTTGGCGTTGAGCACAAGCTGGATGATGTTGCCGAGCACGCCGCCCTCGGTGTCGATCTTCGAGGAGACGACCACCTGGGCATTGGCGGAGGCGGCCGTGATGCCGAGCGCCAACGCCGCGCCGGCCAGAATCTTGACTGAAAACATTGTGAAAACCCCTTGCTTTGGACCGAAATGCGGTGGCCGCATATGAGCATGGCTTCAACGCCCCGTCGGGGCACACGGTTTCATAACAATGGGTACAGACGCAATAATTTTGTGCGGTCGCCGCGATTCGGTCGGCGCCATGCTGACAGGTCGTGCCAAGCCAAAGATAGAACCCGATCAGGCGCGGGCTTTGCGCGATCCGGTCAGTTTGAGCGCGCCAAGGGCGACGAAACACAGGGCGACGACCGGGAAAACCAGCCAGTTCAGCATCTCCCAGCCCCAGGCATTGTAGATGGCGCCCGACATTAGCGAGGCGAAGGCGACGGAGCCGAACAGGACGAAGTCGTGGAAGCCCTGCACCTTGCTCTTTTCGGACGGATGGTAGCTGTCGGCGACCATGGAGGTGGCGCCGATGAAGGCGAAATTCCAGCCGAGGCCAAGCAGGATCAGCGCCGTCCAGAACTGCCACAAATGCAGGCCGGACAATGCCACCGCGGCGCAGCCGATGAGCAGGACCAGGCCGGTTGCGACGATGCGTTCGGCGCCGAAGCGATGGATCAGCGATCCGGTGAAGAAGCTCGGCGCAAACATCGCCATCACATGCCAGGAAATGCCGAGCGTGGCGTCGTCCGTCGACAGGCCGCAGCCGACCATGGCCAGCGGCGCGCCGGTCATGACGAAACTCATCAGCGCATAGCTGCCGACGGCGCAAAACAGTGCCGCGACGAAACGCGGCCGGGTGACGATCTCGGACAGCGGCCGGGCGTCGCTTGACGCGACTTCCGCGTGGCCGGGAGCCTTGGCCGGGATGCGCAGGAATGACAGGATGATGGCGCCGGCCGCCGCCAGAACCGGAATGGCCACGAACGAGCCGGCAAACATCACCGGCGCCAGCAATTCGCGGGTGAAGATGACGATCTGCGGCCCGAGAATCGCGGTGATGACGCCGCCGGCCAGCACGAAGGAAATGGCGCGCGCCTTGAATTCGGGCGGAGCATTATCGGCGGCGGCGAAGCGGAACTGCTGGACGAAGGCGCCGCCGACGCCGATCACCAGCAGCGCGAAAGCGAACAGCCAGAAGCTGGCGTGGAACAGAGCCAACGTGGAGATGACGCCGCCAAGCGCGGTGACGATGGTGCCGGTCATGAAACCGCCGCGCTGGCCGAGCCAACGGATGATGGCCGCGGCCGGCAACGCGCCGAGCGCCACGCCGATGTTGAAGCCGGTGATTGGCGCCGTTGCCAGCGACTTATCGGGGCCAAGCAGATATTGCCCGGCCAGCCCGCCCATGGAAATGGCAATCGGCGCGGCCGAACCGATAATCGCCTGCGACGTCGCCAGGATGATCGCCGTGCGGCGCGCGTCCCGTGCTGCGCCGGCGACGGTGCCGGTCACAATGCGTCCTTGCCGCGCCCCTCGCCCCGCACCCGGCGCGACACACGGTCGAGCACGGCGTTGGTCAGCTTCGGCTCGTCTTCCTCGTAGAAGGCCTTGGCGATGTCGACATATTCCGAAACGATGACGGCCACCGGCACGTCGTCGCGCTTCATCAGTTCGTAGACGCCAGCGCGCAGGATGGCGCGCAACGTCGAATCGAGTCTGGACAGCGGCCAGTCTTCCGTCAGCGCCTGGCGTATGATCGGATCGATGGTCGTCTGGTTCTCGACGACGCCGGCCAGGATGGCGCGGAACCACTGCGCGTCGGCCTCCCGATAAAGCGCGCCGTCGACTTCCTTGCCGAGCCGGAACGCCTCGTATTCGGCGGTGATCTCGAAGACGCCGCTGCCGGCCACGTCCATCTGGTAAAGCGCCTGCACGGCGGCCAGACGGGCGGCGCCACGCTTATTGGCATGGCGTGTCGCGGGCTGGCCGGGCGAAGCGGGTTCGCTCACGATTGCGCTCCCAGCTTCTCCTTGAGCGCGATCATGGTCAGCGCCGCGCGCGCGGCAAAGCCGCCCTTGTCGCCCTCCGAGCGCTTGGCGCGCGTCCAGGCCTGCGCGTCGTTCTCGGTGGTCAGGATGCCGTTGCCGATCGCAATCGCTTCCTGGACCGAGAGATCCATCAGCGCGCGACTCGATTCATTGGCGACGATGTCGAAATGATAAGTGTCGCCGCGGATGATGGTGCCGAGCGCGACAAAACCATCATAGTCCTTGCCGCCCTCGCCCATGCCGTCGAGCGCAAAAGTGATCACTGCTGGAATTTCCAGCGAACCGGGAACGGTGATGACGTCATAGGTCGCGCCGGCTTCGTCGAGCGCGCTCGTCGCGCCGTCGAGCAGCGCGTCGGCAAGATCGTCATGAAAGCGCGCCTCGATAATCAGAAGGTGGGCCTTCTTCTTCGGGCGAATGAACGCTTTGCCGTGTTGGGATGTGCCTGCCATGAATGTCTCCGGGGGTACCGGTGACTTAGGCTGAAGCGGTCACATTCGCAAGCTTTGTCCGACGCTCAGGCCCGGTCTAATTTCCCAGGGGGGCTCAAAGCCCCTCTTTCACTGCCTCGACCAGTCGCGCGGCGTAGCGGGCCATGGTGTCGATCTCGAGGTTGACCTTGTCGCCCACCTTGCGCTCGCCCCAGGTCGTCACGGTCAGCGAATGGTGGATCAACAGCACGTCGAAACGGGCGCCTTCGACCTTGTTGACCGTGAGCGAGGTGCCGTCGAGTGCGACGGAACCCTTGGGCGCGATGAATTTCGCCAGTTCGCGCGGCGCCTCCAGCGTGAAGCGCACGGCATCGCCCTCGTCCTTGCGCTCGACGATTTCGGCCATGCCATCGACATGGCCCGACACGATGTGGCCGCCGAGTTCGTCGCCGATCTTCAGTGCCCGCTCGAGATTGACCTTGGTGCCTGATTTCCAGCCCGACGCCGTGGTCAGCCTCAGTGCCTCTTCCCAGGCTTCGACCTCGAACCAGCGGGCATTCGAGCCGCCATCTGGCAGCGCCGTCACCGTCAGGCAGACGCCGCCGCAGGAAATCGAGGCGCCAATAGCGATGGTCGCGGGATCATAGGCAGTGTCGATGCGCAGGCCGACGCCTTCGCTCAGCGGCTTGATGGCCGCGACAGTGCCGATATCGGTGACAATTCCAGTGAACATTTCAGATATCTCTCACCCATTCGGCATAGCTGTCTTCCCCGAAGCGCATCTCGCGCAATTTGCGGAAGCCTGCCGGGATATGGTTGGCGTCGATGGGCGATGCAATGCCGCCCTCGCCGATCGCTTCCGGTCCCTGGAACAGCACGATGCGGTCGACCAATCCCTCGGCGAGGAAGGCGCTGGCCACCTTGGCGCCGCCTTCGACCAGAACGCTGGCCATGCCGAGCGCGCCGAGATCCTCGAGCAGCTCCGGCAAGGCAATGCCGCCTTCATGGGTTTCGGTGCCGATGAAGCGCACACCGGCACGCTCCAGCACCGACCGCCGCAGCGGGTCGGCCTCCAGGCTCGCGGCGATATAGAGCGGCACCCGGTCGATGCCGGAGACCAGCTTCGAGGCTTCGGGCAGCCTGATCTGGCGGTCGAGCACGATGCGCGCCGGCGAGCGGTTCTCCAGCCCCGGCAGCCGCACGGTGAGCGCGGGATCATCCTCCAGCGCCGTGCCGATGCCGACCAGTATGCCATCGGCTTCGGCGCGCATCAGATAGACTTCGCGGCGGGCGACATCGCCGGTGATCGCAACCTGGCCGGCGCCATGCCTGCCGATCTTGCCGTCGCTGGAAAGCGCAAGCTTCAGAGTCACTTCCGGACGCTTTTTCATGGATCGAATCAAATAGCCGGCCATCTGCTCGGCGGCTTCCTCGACCAGCACCTTTTCGACCACTTCGATGCCGGCGGCGCGCAGGATGGCATAGCCTTTGCCGGAGACGCGCGGATCGGGATCGCTGGCGGCGCCGACGACCCGCGCCACTCCGGCATTGACCAGCGCGTTGGCGCAAGGCGGGGTGCGGCCATGGTGGGCGCAGGGCTCCAGCGTGACATAGGCGGTGGCGCCGCGCGCCAACTCGCTGGCTTCAGTCAGCGCCTCGGTCTCGGCATGCGGCCGGCCGCCAACAGCGGTGACCCCTGTGCCGACGATCATCGGGCCGGCGCCATCGTCGCGAACGATTATGGTGCCGACGGAAGGGTTGGTCGAGGTGCGGCCGGCATTTCTGCGCGAGAGCCTCAGCGCCGCGGCCATGAAGCGGCGATCGAGGGCCTGCTGATCGGCCTTCCCTGACGTTTGGCTTGCCATGCTCAGCCGGCGTCCTCTTCGCTCTTCAGCTCGTCGCCTTTGAGTTCGTCACCTTTGAGCTCACCCAGCACGTCATGGAAGTCCTTGGCCTCACGGAAATTGCGATAGACCGAGGCGAAGCGGACATAGGCGACGTCGTCGAGCGACTTCAGCGCTTCCATGACGAGCCGGCCGACCTCGCCCGAGGCGATTTCAGTCTCGCCGGAGCTTTCGAGCTGGCGCACGATGCCGGTGACGGCGCGGTCGATGCGCTCGGGATCGACATTGCGCTTGCGCACCGCGATCTCCACCGAACGCAAGAGCTTGTCGCGGTCGAACGGCACCTTTCTGCCGGACTTCTTCACCACCACGAGGTCGCGCAACTGGACGCGCTCGAAAGTGGTGAAACGGCCACCGCAATCGGGACAGACGCGCCGCCGGCGGATCGCCGCGCCATCCTCGGCGGGGCGCGAATCCTTCACCTGCGTATCTTCGGACTGGCAATAGGGACAGCGCATGGAGAGCCTTCAGGTTGGCGATTCTGGCGGAACGATAGGCTTAGAGGTTTTTGCCGGGACGGCAAAGGTTCGGCAACGGCCGCTCGCGCCCTCAGAGATAGCGAGGCGGGAGGAAAATTGCCAGCCGCGCCAGATATGTCAGGGCGCGACGTCCTTGGTCGGGAAGCCGCAGGACGTTCCGAGGTTGCGGTAGGCCTTGGTGAAGCCGTCCATAGGGATGCTGGCGACGGCTTGCTTGCCGAACGTCACGTCGAGCGAGATGACCTGGCGCATGGCCCGCAACAAAGCGAGACTGGTCTTGGCCTGGTTGTCGACGGTCCAGCTCGGGCGGCCGGCATCATTGGAATAGACGGTCGCGGAAACCTTGACGCCGGGGTCACCGAAGGTCGCGGCGATCTTCTTGCCGGTCGGCAGCTCCTTGTTGGCGACGGTGAACATGATCGCCGGATAGGCATCGGGCGGCAGGGCGTCGCCAGTCGAGATCGAAAGCGTCAGCGTGCCGGCATTGCCGCCGCCATCGACAAAGGCCGTGGAGGCAGCGCAGGTCTTGTGGGAATCCTGGCCGGTGTCGAGCGCATCGATGATGGTGGTCCACCTGCCAAAGGTGTTTGTGGCGGGGATATCCGTGCCCGGCTGCGGCTGCTCCTGGGCGATCGCGCCCGACACGGCGACAGCGGCAAGCGAGCCGATGAAGGCCAGAACGGCAGGACGGAACACGCGCATCGTCAGATCTCCAACAGGCCGCGCCGCCCGAACAGCAAGCGGCGCAGAGCGCGGGATAAAAGACGATGCGCCGCTGGCGGTCAACCGAGATAGGGATAGAGCGGGAAACGATCGGTCAGCGCCACGACCTTGGCCTTCACGGCTGCTTCCACAGCCGCATTGCCTTCGTCGGAATTGGCGACCTTCAGCCCGTCCAGCACCTCGGCGATCAACTTGCCGATCTCGCGGAACTCGGCCTGGCCGAAGCCGCGCGTGGTGCCGGCCGGCGTGCCCAGACGCACGCCCGAGGTGACGAAAGGCTTTTCCGGATCGAACGGGATGCCGTTCTTGTTGCAGGTGATGTTGGCGCGGCCGAGCGCTGCCTCGGCGCGCTTGCCGGTGGCGTTCTTGGGCCTGAGATCGACCAGCATCAGATGGTTGTCGGTGCCGCCGGAGACGATGTCGAGGCCGGTTTCCTTGAGGCTCGACGCCAGCGCCTTCGCGTTGGCGGCGACACTCTCGGCATAGAGCTTGAAGCTCGGCTTCAGCGCCTCGCCGAAGGCGACCGCCTTGGCGGCGATGACATGCATCAGCGGGCCGCCCTGCAGGCCGGGGAAAACCGCCGAGTTCATCTTCTTGGCGATGTCCTCGTCATTGCACAGGATCATGCCGCCGCGCGGGCCGCGCAGCGATTTGTGCGTGGTCGTGGTCACGACATGGGCGTGCGGCAGCGGTGACGGATGCACGCCGCCGGCAACCAGGCCGGCGATATGGGCCATGTCGACCATCAGATAGGCGCCGACCGCATCGGCGATCTCGCGAAAGCGCTTCCAGTCCCAGATGCGCGAATAGGCGGTGCCGCCGGCCAGGATCAGCTTTGGCTTGGTCTCATGTGCGGTCTTTTCGATCGCGTCCATGTCGAGCAGATGGTCGTCCTTGCGCACGCCGTAGGAAACGACTTTGAACCATTTGCCGCTCATATTGACGGGCGAACCGTGCGTCAGGTGGCCGCCGGAATTCAGGTCGAGGCCCATGAAGGTGTCGCCGGGCTGCAGCAGCGCCAGGAAGACCGCCTGGTTCATCTGGCTGCCGGAATTCGGCTGGACATTGGCGAAGTTGCAGCCGAACAGCTTTTTGGCGCGCTCGATAGCGAGTTCCTCGGCGACGTCGACGAACTGGCAGCCGCCATAATAGCGCTTGCCCGGATAACCCTCGGCGTATTTGTTGGTCATGATCGAGCCCTGCGCCTCGAGCACGGCGCGCGAAACGATGTTTTCCGAGGCGATCAGCTCGATCTCGTGACGCTGGCGGCCAAGCTCGTTGCGGATCGAGCCGAAGATCTCCGGATCGGCATCTTCCAGCGTGGTTTCGAAGAAGGATTCGAACTTGTTCGACGCTGCCGCTGCAGTTGCCATGGCCTGAAATCCTTCGGTTCGGGGCATCTATCTATGCATATCGCTGCCCCGAAACCGCTGCACGGTTCCGGGCGACATGCATTGCCGCGCCATTAACACAGTTGTTTTCGCCTCGCCACGTTTGCAGCGCGAAATTTGCTGGCCGGATTGCGCCAGAGCGGCCCTGAACCGCTATTTTCGCTCCTGCCGCCCCTGCAGCAAGGCTTCGGTGAGCGTGATCTCGGTAAACAGCGCCCGCGCCGTATGGTCGTTGATCGCGCCGCTGCTTAACATGTCGCGCACGGCGATGCGCTCGGCCTCGATGCCGGCAAGCCGCATTTCGAGCTCCAGCCGCCCGGCTTCGCGGGCCTCTGCCCGGGCGTCGTCGGCCTCGTCCGAAGTGGCGATCCGGCGCCGGTAGCCGGCGACGATGTTTTCGGCGGCGGCAAGCCTGGCGCCGGGCACCTCGCCCTGGTCGTCGTCGCTGGCGCCCGCCATGCTTTCGACGCGGGCGATGGCCGCCTTGGCGGCGCCGATGCGGGCGAGACGCTCCTCGATGGCGCTGCCATCCTCGCCCGGCTCGACCAGCCCGCGCGCTATCTTCGGCAGCGCCACGCTGGCGATGGCGAGCGAACAGATGATGACGCCGGCGGCGAGGAAGATCACCAGGTCGCGCGCGGGAAAAGGCGAGCCGTCCGGCATGGCGAGCGGGAGCGACAGGATGCCGGCCAGCGTGATCGCGCCGCGCACGCCCGCCACCGAGCCGGCAAGCCGCACACGCATCCCGAACGGCTCGGCCTTGCGCTTTCCCCATTTTGCCTTGAGGCCTGCCGCGATGTCGCCGACCCAGATCCAGAGGAAGCGCAGCGCGATCAGGCACACCGTCAGCGCAATCACCGTCGCGACCGGCTGGATGATCGGGTAATGGCCAGTCAGTTCGGGCGGCACGCGGCGAATGATTTCGGGAAGCTGCATGCCGAGCACGATGAACAGCGCGCCATTGTAGACGAAGGACAAGGTTGTCCACAGCGAGATCGTCTGCATGCGCGCCGAGACGCCGAGGAAGCGGAAGACGCCGGAGCCGCCGGTCAAAAGCCCGGCGGTGACCGCCGCCAGAATGCCTGAGGCATGCAGATGTTCGGCGACGAGATAGGCAATGAAGGGCAGCAGGACCATGACCAGAACCTGCGCCTCGGCCGGAACGCCGCCGATGCGATTCAGAAGCTGCAGGAGCCTGGCGGCGATGAACAACGCGGCGATGCCGGCCAGGATGCCGATGGCGACGGCATAAAAGAAGCTCAGCGATGCATCGGCGAAGGAAAAGCTGCCGGTCACGGCGGCGGCGACGGCGAAGCGGAACATGACCAGGCCCGAGGCGTCGTTGAGCAGCGCCTCGCCTTCCAGAATATGCATCAGCCGCGCCGGCACCAGGCTTCTGTCGACGATCGAGGACACCGCCACGGCGTCGGTCGGGGACAGCACGGCAGCGAGCGCGAAGGCGACGACCAGCGGGATGCTCGGCACCAACCAGTGCAAGGCATAACCGAAGCCGACAATGGTAAAGAAGACCAGCCCGATGGCCAGATCGAGGATCGGTCCGCGCAGCGCGATCAGCTCGCGTTTGGGCGCTCCATAGGCATCGCCGAACAAAAGCGGCGGGATGAACACCAGCAGGAAGAGTTCGGGGTCGATCTCGACATGGATGCCTTTCACCGGCCAGGCGAGCGCGGCGCCGATGGCAATCTGCAGCACCGGCAGCGGCACCCGAACCAACCGCACCAGTGCGCCGGAAAGAGCGACGAAGACCAGCACGGCGAGGATGAAGATTGCGACCTGCATGGCGCGATTCCGGCTGTTTTGAGGACCATGCGCAATTGCCGTTAGTCCGTCCAGATGGGCCTGCGGCGCAACGTCCGGCAGTGTTCATGGCCTGCATGGCTGGCGGCCACCAGTCTTCTTCTGTTGGGATGTCGAACGGAAAAGGCCACCTTGCGGTGGCCTTTCCTGAAGGAGATCAGCCGCTTAGAGCGAAGAGGTGATCTGCAGTTCGCTGGCGCCATCGAGCGCGTAGACGTCGTCGCGGAACTGCACGACGCCCGGACCCGTCGACCAGGCCGACACATAGAGGAAGTGGACCGGAACCGGGTTGACGACCTGCACCGGCGTGTTCTCCCCGGTCTTGATGGTCGCCTCGAAATGCTGGCGGTCCCAGCCGGGTGTGTCGCGCAGGACCCATGTGACGAGGTCGCGCACGTTCTGGACACGCACGCAGCCCGAGGAATCGAAGCGCATCATCTTGCCGAACAGGCTTTGCTGCGGCGTATCGTGCATGTAGACGCCGTCGGGGCTGGGGAAGTTGATCTTCACCGAGGCCATGGCGTTGCCGGAACCCGGATCCTGGCGGAAGCGGTATTTTGCGGCATCATCCGTCGACCAATCGACAGTCATCGGATCGACTTCGCTGCCATCCGGCGCAAACAGGCGGATATGGCTGTCCTTGAGATAGTCGGGGTTCTTCCGCATCAGCGGAATGATGTCCTTGCGCACGATCGAGACCGGCGCGTTCCAGTAGGGATTGACGATGATCTCGTTGATCTTGGAATTGACCACCGGGGTCTGGCGGTCGATCTTGCCGACGATTGCGGTGTGGCGCAGCACGACGCGATCGTTCTCGACCGCCTCGATCTGTGCCGCCGGGATATCGACCAGCACATAACGGCTGCCCAGCGTGCCGGCCTTTTCGCGCAGGCGCTCCAGATTGGTCTGCAGCTGACCGAGGCGGATCTGCGCCGAAACGTTCATCGCGGCATAGGTGTATTTGCCCATGGCGCCGTCGGCCGGCAGGCCATGGCGCGCCTGGAAGCGCTTGACCGCGGCGTCGACATAGGAATCGAACGACGTCGAAATGCCGGCGCTCTGCGCCAGGTCGCCCGAAACCATCAGCCGCTTGCGCAGCGGCACCACGTCCGGATCGTCGACGCCAAGCTGCAGCTTCTTTGTCGCCGGCACCTCGCCCCAGCCGCCCTGGGCGACGATGTTCTGATACTGCGCCACAGCCTGTTCGGTGAAGGCGACCGTCTGCAGGCTGAAGATCGGCAGCGTCGAGGCGACCTTGCCGCCTTCCGAGGCGCGGGCATCGAACTGGTCGTCCCAATTGCCGCGGTTCGACGATTTCAGGATATCATCGATGACATCCTGCGCGCTGGCGGCATTGGCAACCATGGCCACGGCGAGCGCGGAAGCTCCGGAAAGAAAAAAGCGGCGGCTGGTTCTCATGGACGTTCCAGACATTCTTGTCGTGTTTGGCTTGTAGCGTTTGGCTGTTGCAGCGTTCGGCTACGTGCTCGATGTTGGGCGATATCGCCCGCACTCTAAAGTTGGCACTGTTAACAATTAGCCAACCATGACCTGCGTCACCTGGCCGTCAAAAGCGGACCGCGATGCGACATTACAGGCGCGCGAACAGCTTTCGCCGCCGCATCACCCGCATCCCCGCTTCCACCGCGAATATGGCGGCAACGTGGCTTACGACGAATTTGGAAGCGCCGGCGGCTCGAAAAGAAAAGGCCGGTGCTTTTCGGCACCGGCCTGTTGGCTGAGACTTTCCTCCGGCCGCGCTTCTTCCGGCGCAGCTGCTATTCAATGGCCCGCTGATTACATCCTGTAGGCAATCGTGTCGTTCCAGAAGCGGTCGAGGCGCTGCAGCGCGCGGTTCATCTGCTTGAACTCTTCGCTGTTGATGCCGCCGACCTGTTCGATCGAGCCGACATGGCGCTCATAGAGACCGGCGACGACTTCCGCCACTTCATTGCCCTTCGGCGTCAGCGAAACGCGGACCGAACGGCGGTCGATGCGCGAGCGCTGGTGGTTGATGAAGCCGAGATCGACCAGCTTCTTCAGATTGTAGGAGACGTTCGAGCCGAGATAGTAGCCACGCGAGCGCAGCTCGCCGGCGGTCAGTTCGGAATTGCCGATATTGAACAGAAGCAGCGCCTGGATGGCATTGATGTCGGAACGGCCGTTGCGGTCGAACTCGTCCTTGATCACGTCAAGCAGACGGCGATGCAGACGCTCCACCAGCTGCAGCGATTCCATGTAAAGCGAACGGATAGCCTCGCGGCGATCGTCGGATACGTTGGCGGTCTTCGCCGCCGGACGCGAATTGATCATTGTCTTTGCCTCTCGTTTGTCGCCCTGGTGATTTTTTGTTTTTCACCTTGATTGCGACACTATCGAATACTCATAAAATTCGACTTAAACGCTAGGGCTAACAAGAGCTTACCGGTAATAGGTTTCGCAAGACGCTTAACGAACGGTCACCCGAGCAAGGATAATTAACCTAAAGATTTACCCAATGGCTGCGGGGCGGCGTTTCAGGCGCGCGCGGGGCGCTTGCGCATCCAGATAACGGCGCGGAAGGCGATGTAGAGCAGCGCCACCGCGGCATGCGAGAAGACGATCAGCGGCCGGTGGCCGTACAGATCGGGGAAGCCGGCATACATGATGGTCTCGGTCACCGCGCAGATGAACCAGATCACCGGGCCCCACGACGCCAGCATCCAGAGGCCGGCGGCGGCGAAGGGGAAGAACACGGCCAGCATCACCGCCACGACCTGCCAGTGCACCGGCATCAGGTCGAAGCGCCACAGCGGGCCGGGATAAAAGCCGATCAGCCGGATCCAGTACAGGATGCCGAACAGCAGGCAATAGCCCGCTATGACGCGCTGGAACCAGGCGAAGATGATCTCGACACCCGAGGGCTGCAGCACGATGCGCCGCGACGTGACCTCGCTCACAGTTCGAGCTCCCGTTCGAGCGGCGCGAAATAGGCGTCCACCGAAGCAGCGTCGACCTCGGCCAGGCTTGCCGGCCGCCACTGCGGCGTCGAACCCTTGTCGACGAGGACGGCGCGGATGCCTTCATAGAAGTCGTGCCCGGCCAGCATGCGGTTGAGGATGCGGAACTCCATCTTCATGCAGGCTTCCATCGACAGCGTCAGCCCGGCGCTGATCTGGCGCCACGCGACATTGAGGCTGGTCGGCGAGCGGGTGCGGATGGTGGCCAGCGTCTTGGCGGCAAACTCGTCGGCGCCTGCCGCCCGCTCCAGGCTCTCGAGGATTTCGGCGAGCGAGGGTTGGGAAAAATGCCGGGCAATGGCTTCCAGCACCGGCTGGCCGGTCTCCCGCCTGGCCGGCACGAAAAAGCCGCGCAGCACCGATTCCGGATCGCCATTGGCGCAGAGCCGATCGAGAAAGGCAGCCTGGTCGGCGGCCTTGATGGTGTGGGTGGCCAGGCCAGACCACAGCGCATCGCCATAGCGAATGCGGTTGCCGGTCAGCGCCAGATACATGCCGAAGCTGCCGCCAAGGTCGGGCAGAAGATGGCTGCCGCCGACATCGGGGAAGAAACCGATGCCGACTTCGGGCATGGCGAACTGGGCGTTCTCGGTCAGCACACGCTGCGAACCGTGGAAAGAGATGCCGACGCCGCCGCCCATAACGATCCCGTCGATCAGCGCGACATAGGGCTTTTTGTAACTGTTGATGCGGGCGTTGAGCCGGTATTCGTCGGCGAAGAACTCGACCGGCGGCTTTCCGGCGCGGGCCTCGTAGACGTGCATGATGTCGCCGCCGGCGCAAAACGCCCTGCCCTCGGCCTTGACGATGACGACATCGACGCCGGTATCGCGCTCAAAAGCGTCGAGCGCCTTGTCCAGCGCCTTGATCATGCGATGTGTCAGCGCATTGAGCGCCTGCGGCCGCGTCAGCGTGACGACGCCCGCCTTGCCCAACCGTTCGAAGCGGATCTCGTCGCCGCCGCCAAAAACCATCGTCAGAGAATCCCTCCCCGCGCCTGCGGGACTGAAGTGCTAAAGGTGGCGCATGGGTGCGTCAACCGGCGGGCGCGGTTTGGATTTTCGCAAGGGAACGCGACCGTGCTTTGCCCCCGACAGAAATGCGCGCAAAATTGCCGGGCAAAACAGCCTTTCTTCTGATGCAGGGACAAACGCATGACGCTTGAAACCGCAGCGCCGAGCCATGGCTGGGAGATGCCGAAAAAGTTCGACCCGGATGATGTTCTCAGCCGCCCGCTGATGGCCAATCTGGCGACCGTGACGCCTGACGGCGCGCCGCGCAACGCGCCGATGTGGTTCATCTGGGAGGACGCTGCGATCTGGCTGCTCGGCTCGACCGGGGCAAGTGCTGTCAAACACCTCGAACGTGACCCGCTGCGCCGTGGAGATCGTCCATTTCGACAATGAGGCCGGCATCCTGCTGCATCTCGGCCTGCGCGGCGTCGCCACCATCGAAGCGATGGCGCCGAACCGCTTCAAACGGCTGCTGCACAAATATCTCGGCCCGGAGGCGACCTGGAACCGCTGGTTCATCGACAATGTGGCCGACATCGACCATCCGGACGGGCGCCTGATCCGGCTCGCCCCGGAGAGCATCTTCACCAACAATGTGTCGTTCTTCAAAACCGGCCCCGAGCTGGCGTGGCCGCCGAAGCCGTAAGCAGCGCGTTATCGACTGGCACAATCGTGTCGCATTGGTCAGAGGCAAGGCCTCGTGGTAAAAGCCGCCTCGACCCGGAGTTTTTGCGATGAACAAATTCACCCCCGCGACGAGCAACAAATTCGCACCGGCAAAGCCCGCCGGTGCGCGCAGCGTCGACGAGATCACCGGCAGCCGCCGCTTGCGGCGCATGCGCAAGGCCGACTGGTCGCGCCGCCTGGTGCAGGAAAACCGGCTTACCGTGGACGATCTGATCTGGCCGATCTTCGTGATCGACGGCAAGAACACGCGCGAGCCGATCGCCGCCATGCCCGGCGTCTTCCGCCTGTCGCTGGACCTCGCCGTCAAGGAGGCCGAGCGGGCCGCTAAGCTCGGCATTCCGGCGATCGCCACCTTCCCCAATGTTGAACTCAGCCTGCGCGACCAGACGGGATCGCACATCCTCGACCCGGAAAACATCATCAACCGCGCCACCCGCGCCATCAAGGACGCGGTGCCGGAGATCGGCATCATCACCGATGCGGCGCTCGACCCGTTCACCTCGCACGGCCATGACGGCATCTTGCGCGACGGCATCATCGTCAATGACGAGACAGTGGAACAGGTGACCGCCGCGGCCGTCATCCAGGCAGCGGCCGGCGCCGACATCATCGCGCCGTCCGACATGATGGACGGCCGCATCGGCGCCATCCGCGACGCACTCGACGCCAATGGTTTTCAGGATGTGGCGATCATGTCCTATGCGACGAAATTCGCCTCCGCCTTCTACGGCCCCTACCGCGAGGCGGTCGGCACCGCCGGCCTGCTCAAGGGCGACAAGAAGACCTACTATCTCGACCACGCCAATTCCGACGAAGCGGTGCGCGAGGCCGAGCAGGATATCGCCGAGGGCGCCGACATGCTGATGGTCAAGCCCGGCCTGCCCTATCTCGACATCATCCGCCGGCTGAAGGACGAGTTCCAGATGCCGACCTTCGCCTACCAGGTGTCAGGCGAATATTCGATGATCAAGGCGGCGGCCGCCAATGGCTGGATCGACGGCGAAAAGGCAATGCTGGAGAGCCTGCTCGCCTTCAAGCGCGCCGGCTGCGACGGCATCCTGACTTACTTCGCGCCGGAAGTGGCGCAAATGCTGAAGGGATAAATTCACTCCAGCACATAACTCTCTTTGACATTTCTTGTTTCGAAGTCCAGCCGACCACGCCCGCAAACCGACATGTCTTGGAACAAGTCGGGCTTCTTGATGCCTGCTTCGACACAGGCTTCTCTCAATTTGGCGGTGCATATGACGATGCCCATGTTCTTCTGTTTGAAGATATGCGCATCGCCAACAATCTCCTCCTTGAAATAGAAGCACGCGCCTCCGGCGCGGTCGTAGTGGACGCCTCCATTCTCGCCGATCAAAAGCCTAAACTTCGACGATTCGAGATCAACGGCATCAATCTTGCGAACGATGTCGCAAAGGTAGTGCTTTGGTTCGATCGGCTTTCCGCTCAAATAGAATACGTCGCAGTCGTTAAACACGACCCCATCGGGGTCGACTGACTGCAGAACTTCCTTCAGGCGCTCGGATACAAGCCAGTAACAATGAAAATCTTCTAAGTCTTTTGGTGGCCTGCAATAGGCTGTCGCTTCAGGCCGTAGCCTGGGCGTCTCCGGGTACTCAGGAAAGCCGTATCCCCCAAACTCCGTCGGCCCGAGCAGTATGCGGGGTGGCGGCACCAAAGCTTGGGCGTTTTCCAGCTGAAGACAATGGGACCCGCCGCGATATGTCGGTCCGATCTGGAAGAATTTTCCATGTTTCTTGAATTTCGCCTCTTTGCGGAAAACCCGCTCTGGGACTTGAGCTGGCCTATTCTGCGGGCGGTTCCGGTTGGCAAACAGTTTTGCAATGAGTGAAATAATGGTCACGTGCGCGCCTGCTCAGTTTACCGACTTTCGAGTTCAAGACTAAATCGCGTGAGAGTACCCGTCCACCTGCTTCGCGCCGGAAGTGGCGCAGCTGCTGAAGGGTTAGCCGGAACCTGGATGCTCCGGGTTCCGGCTTTTCCTCACGCCTTTGGCAAATAAGGAATCGTTCCGGCGAGATCGGTATCGTCGATCAGTTGGAAGCGGCTGTCGCTGCCCTTCTGACGCTCCGCCACAAACGGAGCGTATTGCGGATCGTTGGTGAAGGCCTCGGCTGCCTTTGCCGACGGAAACGCCATGATGGCGATCAGGCTGGTGTCGAGCGGCTTGCCCTCCAGCGTCTTCACATTGCCGCTGCGGGCGAGATACTTGCCGCCATGCTTGTGGACGAGGTCATGCACCGAAGCGGCATAGGCCGGCACCCATTTGTCGTCCTTCACCTTGATGTCTGCGATCACGTAAGCGGTCATTGTCCAACTCCTCATGGATCGGCACCGGACTGCCCGGTGACGTGACCGCTGCCTCGCATGGCAGCGCCGGACCGCTCCAGTCACAGAACTGTACCGGGGGTGCCAGTACAGCTTCTGTACTGGCTGAACTCAGGTTTTCTGAATAAGGTCCGGCAACATCTTTTGGAGCTCACCACATGACACAAGCCGGTTACAAGCAATTCTGCCCGCTCTCCATGGCCGCCGAGCTGCTCTGCACACGCTGGACCATGGTGCTGCTGCGCGAACTGGTGGCGGGATCGACCCGCTTCAACGATTTGCGCCGTGGCGTGCCGAAAATGTCGCCAACCCTTCTGTCGCAACGGCTCAAGGACCTCGAGGCCGGCGGCATCGTCGAGCGGACCGAGATCGCGACCGAGAAGGGCGTGTTCGAATACCGGCTGACCGAGGCGGGCCGGGATTTGCGCCCGGTTGTCGAGGCGATGGGGTTTTGGGGCCAGAAATGGGTCGAGGCCAGGCTGTCGCTCAAAAACCTCGATCCGTCGCTGCTGATGTGGGACATGCGGCGCAATCTGAACCCCAGTCCGCTGCCGGACGGGCGCACCGTGATACAATTCCTGTACCATGACCTGCCGGCGTCAAAACGATCGTGGTGGCTGATCGTCGAAAAGCAGGGCGAGGTCGATCTTTGCTGGTACGATCCGGGCTTCGACGTCGATCTCTACGTCTCGACCGATCTGTGCACCATGACCTCGATCTGGATGGGGCTGACGACAGTTCACAAGGAACGCGACAAGATCAGCCTGACCGGCGATCTCGACGTCGCCGGCAAGATGCAGATCTGGCTTGGGCTCAGCCCGTTTGCGGTGATGCCGAAGCGCGTGGCGGCTTGAGGTCCCTGCGCATTCCACAGATCGGCTTGCCTCTAAAAATACTAGTTGCAAAATGCAATCAGTTTGAATACTGATTGCAAATCACAACTGGTCACCGAAAGGGAGTCTCCATGTCCAAACTTCGCGTCAATGCCTTCACCTTGTCGCTCGACGGTTTCGGCGCCGGTCCTGACCAGGACCTGCAAAATCCGCTCGGCGTTGGTGGCGAATACCTGCACAAATGGATGACCGGCACCCGCACCTTCCACGAGATGGTCGGCAAGGATGGCGGCAGCACCGATGTGGACGACCGGTTCACCATCCGCAGCTTCGACAATGTCGGCGCCTGGATCCTCGGCCGCAACATGTTCGGCCCAATCCGCGGCGAATGGCCAGACGAGAGCTGGAAAGGCTGGTGGGGCGACAACCCGCCCTATCATGTGCCGACCTTCGTGCTGACCCACTACAAGCGCGACTCCATTGTGATGGAAGGCGGCACCATTTTCCACTTCGTTACCGGCGGCATCCACGCCGCGCTCGAACAAGCAAAGGCCGCGGCCGGCGGCAAGGATATCCGCGTCGGCGGCGGCGTTTCCACCATCCGGCAATATCTGCAAGAGAAGCTCATCGACGAGTTGCATCTGGCGGTGTCGCCGGTGTTGCTCGGGAGGGGCGAGAGCCTGTTTGCCGGGCTGGATATGCTGAAGCTGGGTTACCAGTGCACCGAGCAGGTGGCCACGGCGCTCGCCACGCATGTGACGATCAAGCGGGTATAGTGGCGAAGTAACAGGCGCAGGCTTCTTTCTCCCCGTTTTGCGGGGAGAAATGCCCGGCAGGCAATGAGGGGCAGCGCTGCTTTTGGAGGTTAGCAGCGTCCGACGGCTGTGAATTCGTCGATGCCGGCGCTGCCCCTCATCCGCCCTTCAGGCACCTTCTCCCCGTGAAACGGGGAGAAGGAAAAGTGCTCAATACTTCTCCGGCACGTAAAGCTCGCGCGGCAGGACCTGGCGCTCGTACTCCGGGTTGAACACCCGCTCGGGCAGCGTGATTTCTTCGTGCGGCACGTCCTCATAGGGCAGTTGTTTGAGGAGATGGTCGATGCAGTTCAGCCGCGCCCGCTTCTTGTCGTTGCCTTCGACGATGTACCACGGTGCCTCTGGGATGTTGGTGCGGGCAAACGTCTCTTCCTTGGCCTTGGTGTACTGCTCCCAGCGCACGCGCGACTGCAGGTCCATCGGCGACAGCTTCCACTGCTTCATCGGATCGTGGATGCGCATCATGAAGCGCATCTGCTGTTCCTCGTCGGTGATCGAGAACCAGTATTTGACCAGCGTGACGCCGGAGCGGACCAGCATGCGCTCGAACTCCGGCACGTCGCGGAAGAACTCTTCGACCTGATCGGGTTCGGCAAAGCCCATCACCCGCTCGACGCCGGAGCGGTTGTACCAGGAGCGGTCGAACAGCACGATCTCGCCGCCGGCCGGCAGATGCGGCACGTAGCGCTGGAAATACCATTGTGATTTTTCGCGCTCGGTCGGCGCCGGCAGCGCCACGACGCGGCAGATGCGCGGGTTAAGGCGCTGGGTAATGCGCTTTATGACGCCGCCCTTGCCGGCGGAATCGCGTCCTTCGAAAACCACCACCAGCTTCTTTTTGTGGTAGGCGACCCAGGACTGCAGCTTGATCAGTTCCGACTGCAAGCCGATCAGGTCGCGGAAATACTGCATGCGGTCGATCGACGGCGGATGCGCGTTCTTGTAGATCTTGGCGATCTCCAGCGACAGCGCCGGCTCCGACATTTCAAGCTCATAGTCCTCGTCGAGCGTGTCGGCGAGTTCGGCTTCCAGCCAATCCCTGGCCGGAGAATTCTGCTTCAACTCGGTCATTTCCACTGCTCCGCTTGCCGGCTGACATGAAACCCTGAGCCGACTCGATATAGGCCGCCAATGACGGTTTTATTGCAAGCCGCCGGCCAGCCGGTCATCACTGCAAACCAGCGAGCATTGCCGATCCATCGCCCTGGGATGGCGACAAGCCGCTCAAATTGTCCTACAAACGGCGGACCCGTTCGGGCTTCCCCGCCCTTTCCTGCTAAAACCGCCTCCCCACCAAAACTACGAGGATCTGACATGGAATACCGCACGCTTGGCCGTTCCGGCTTGAAAGTTTCGGCGCTGACCTTGGGAACCATGACCTTCGGCGGCAGCGGGCCGTTCGCTGCCGTCGGCAATTCCGATCTCGCGGAGGCCTCGCGCATCATCGACACTTGCATAGATGCCGGCATCAATCTCATCGACACCGCCAATGTCTATTCGAACGGATTGTCGGAAGAGATCATCGGCGAGGCGCTCGGCGGCAAGCGCAAGAACGACGTGCTGATCGCCTCCAAGGCGCGCATGCGGATCGGCAAGGGCCCCAATGACGAAGGCCTGTCGCGCCATCATCTGATCCGCGAATGCGAGAAGAGCCTGAAGCGCCTACGGACCGATGTCATCGACATCTATTTCCTGCACGAATGGGACGGCGCGACACCGCTCGAGGAAACCATCTCCGCGCTCGACACGCTGGTTGCCCAGGGCAAAATCCGCTATGTCGGCTGCTCCAACTATTCCGGCTGGCAGGTCATGAAGGCGCTGGGCATCAGCGACAGCCAGCACCAGCCGCGCTTCGTCACCCAGCAGATCCACTACACGCTGGAAGCACGCGAGGCCGAGTATGAGCTCTTGCCGATCTCGGTCGACCAGGGCCTTGGCGTGCTGGTGTGGAGCCCGCTCGCCGGCGGCCTCCTGTCGGGAAAATACCGCCGCGACAGCCCGACGGCGCGCCAGATCGGCGGCTGGTCGGAACCGCCGATCCGCGACGAAGACCGTCTGTGGCGGATCGTCGATGTGCTGGTCGACATCGGCGCGGCACGCGGCGTTTCGGCGGCCCAGGTGGCGCTGACCTGGCTGCTCGGCCGGCCGGCCGTCAGTTCGCTGGTGATCGGCGCACGCAATGAGTCCCAGTTGAAAGACAATCTCGCCGCGGCAAGCCTGACGCTGTCCTTTGATGAACGCCAGCGTCTCGATGCCGTCAGCCGGCCGCCGGTGCTCTATCCCTACTGGCACCAGCAGTTTACGGCGAAGGACCGCTTCGGCCCGGCCGATCTGGTTACGGACCGCAGCGTCATCTGACTTAAGGGCGCCGGAAGCCGCTAGCCCGCGATAAACCGCCAGACCTGCGGATCGGGCTCGATCTGGCCGCTGAGCACGAAATATTTGTAGAGCACGAGCAGGCAGATCGCCTGCTCGGCCCGCTCGTCGGCGAATTTGCGACAATAGGCGTTGGCCGCCGCAACGATGCGCTGGGCCTCGGCCGGATGCTGCTCGAGATGATGCACCCGCTCGGCCAGATCGCTGAAGTCGGGCGCCAGCGGCACATAATGGACATCGGGCTCGAGTTGCCCCTCGGCGAACCAGGTCTCGTAAGTCGGCGGCGGCATCAGGCAGAGCGAGTTCGAGCTCATGATCCATTTCAGATTGGTCGCGACATCATTGCCTTCGAGCGAGATGATGTAGCGGTAGCGGCGCTGCTGATCGATGCTGAGATAGGGCTTGCGGTATTCCGCAGGTGCTGTCGCCCTCGGCGTGCCGACATCGCAGAACGGCAGATTGCGGGCTGCATCCAGCAACAAGGTGCGGATGGGATTGTTGAGTTCGCCGCGCCAAACGACGAGCGGATGCTTGTCGGCGAAGGCGACATCGTCGGCCGGCATGTAGAAATGACGGAACTTGTTCAGCTTGAACAGGACGCCGTTGCCGTTGTCGCCCGCTATCGGCCGGTCCTTGACGATCGACGGCATCTTCGGCACTTCGATGACGTCGCCGAATTCCAGGTCGATGCGCAGATCTGGGTGGAAATAACGGGTGAACTCCTTCAGATCGTAATAGTACATGCTGCGGTCCGACGGCAGCCGGCTGACCGGCACGGCCTCGGGGCTGGGGCTAAAAGGCTCCCGCAGCGTGTTGTAGTAATTGAGCCGCTGGCGGACCGATGCGTCGGAAAGCCTGGCCTGATCGAGCAGCCGGCCGAGCCGGCGCCGGAAAAGAACCGGCGGCGCGATGTCGCGCATGGCGTTGCGCGCATAGTAGATCAGCTTCTGTGCGTTTCTTTGAAGCGTGGCCATCGGTCGTTTTGATTCGAAATCGGTCGGCGGCGGCTCCAGCAACTGTCCCGCAGCCTTTTCTAAACCATTGTGTTCGCCATCACGCAAGTCCAGAACCGCTGGCATCTGCCCTCGCGGCGCTGTTGTGTTTGCCGGCCAATGCTTCTAGGCAGGATCAGGCACAGCGAAAGGAAACGATATGGCTCGACCACCGAATTACGGTCAGGAACGCAAAGAGCGCGACCGGCAGAAGGCCGCCAAGAAGGCGGAGAAGCTCGCCGCCAAGGTCGCGGCCAAGGAGCGCGCCGAGCCTGAGAACGAGGCAAGTTCCAAAACCGACACCGAGACAGAAAAATAGGCAAGACAGGATCACCGGCCCGCGAAACGGGCCGGATCCTGGCAAAATGCCGGTCTGATCAGGCCGATGTGATCAGGCCGGGGCCTTGTCGCTGACGAAGACGTTGACCTCGCGCGCGGCGGCGATGAAGGCGCGTCTTGCAATCATCGCCGGCTTGTCGCCGGCCAGCGCGTCATGGCAGGCCTGCAGCGCTTCGCGGTGCTTGGGGCTGCGCTTGCCGGGCCAGCTGTTGAGCAGGTAATCGGAAGCCTCGCGCACCGTACGCAAGAGCTGAGTGCTTCCCTCCGTGCCCGACTTAACGGTCACGGGGGTTTCAAATCGGTTGTTTTCCATGGCCGCCTCTTACGCCATCGGCGTCCGCGAAGCGAGGCCGAAAGCGGATCGCGACGGCGTTCTTTCGTTTTCGTGACCGGTATCAAGCGGCGACGACGGCAAAACCCCTGGCGCGCAGGCCGCGCCGGTCATTGTGCAACGACGTCACCAGGCGGTCGCGGCTGCCGGCGATATGGGCCGAAAGTCGCGCCGCCGCCGCATCGGCATCGCCGGCCCGCACCGCCGCCAGAATGGCGTGATGCTCGCTCCAGGCGCGGCCAAGGGCCGCCTCGTCGCGCACCTCCAGCCAGCGCGCCCGCGACAGGCGCGTCATGGCATCGCGCACGGCCCGAAACAGGAACTCGTTGCCGGAGAGCCGCGCCAGTTCGATATGGAAATCCATGCCGACGCGGTGCCATTCCTCGCGCGGCGTGGCAGTGTCGCAGGAATCCAGCATCGCCTCGATGACATCGGCTGCGCTCCTGTCGGCCAGCGCCGAAGTCAGCCTGACCGCCGCGACCTCGACCGCTTCGCGGTACACCGCGATCTGTTCCAGTTCGGCAAGGTTGATCGGCGACACGGTCCAGCCGCGCCCGTCGCGGCAGATCAGCCCTTCCGTCTCCAGCCGCAGCAGGGCTGCCCTGACCGGCGTGCGCGAGGCGCCGAAGCGGCTCTCGATCCAGCGCTCCGTCAGCCGCTCGCCAGGACCGACCTCGAGGCCAAGGATCATCTCGCGAAGCGCTTTTTCGACGATCTGCATCTGCGACATAGTTGCTTCCATTGCTGGCGATCGGCCTTGCCCGTTGGTCTTGCCGATCACATTGAGAGCGCCTGATTGACAGCAGCCGGGCTTTGCGTCCATGAGGTACCAAGTTGGTATCCCAAAATGGTATCCGCAGCAAGCGGACAGGACAGGACATGCCGCAGGACAGTGCAGCGCAGGCCGCCGAAGCGCCTTCCACCTACAACATTCATTGGCGGCGCAACCTGCTCGTGTGCTTTGCCGGATCGTTCAGCACGCTTGTGGCGATGACGCTGTTGCTGCCGTTCCTGCCGCTCTATGTCGAACAGCTGGGCGCCGTGGGCCACGCGGCGATCGTGCAATGGTCCGGTATCGCCTTCGGCGCCACCTTCCTTGCCGCGGCCCTTGTCGCACCGCTGTGGGGGCGGCTCGGCGACCGCTACGGCCGCAAGGTGATGCTGGTGCGCGCCAGTTTCGGCATGGCGATCTGCATGTCGCTAACCGGCATGGTGCAGACCGTCTGGCAATTGGTGCTTTTGCGCCTGCTGATCGGCTTTGCCGGCGGTTATTCCTCAGGCTCGACCATACTTGTCGCCATGCAGACGCCGAAGGAGCGCTCCGGCTGGGCGCTCGGCGTGCTGTCGGCCGGCATCACCGCAGGCTCCCTGGTCGGCCCGTTGCTTGGCGGCGCGCTGCCGCCATTGATCGGTATTCGCGCCACCTTCCTCATCGCGGGCGGCGTCATTTTCCTGGCGGCGCTGGCGACGACGTTCCTGATCAAGGAGATGCCTCGCCCGCCAATGCAGGCACAACCCAAGGAGAAACCAAAGGGCGGTTGGGCGCAGATCCCCGACAAACGCCCTGTCGTGGCGATGCTGGCAACCGGCATGCTGTTCACCTTCGCCAACATGTCGATCGAGCCGATCATCACCGTCTACGTCCAGCAACTGGTCGCGGACGCAAGCCGGGTGACCCTGGTCTCAGGTGTCGTCATGTCGGCGGCCGCACTCGGCGCCATCCTGTCGGCGTCACGGCTGGGTAAGCTCGCCGACCGCATCGGCCACTGGAACGTCATCGTCGCATCGCTGGCCGTCTCGGCGCTGCTGTTGATACCGCAGGCCTTCGTCACCGAGAGCTGGCAGTTGGTCGGGCTGCGGTTCCTTATGGGTCTGGTGCTGGGCGGGCTGTTGCCCTGCATCACCAGCGTCATCCGCCACAATGTTCCCGATGGGGTCGGCGGCAATGTGCTGGGCCTGGCAATCTCGGCGCAATATGTCGGCCAGGTCGCGGGTCCGCTGCTGGGCGGCTTCGTCGGCGGCCATTTCGGCATGCGCGCGGTGTTTCTCGGCACGTCGGTGCTGATGGCGGGCGGTGCCGCGTATAATTGGCTGGCCCAGGCGCGCCGCACGCGCGACATGCTGGCGATATCGGAAAAATCCTGACAGACAGGTTGCGCCGCCTATCGTCAATCACGGAGCCCGAGACATGAGCATCGCCGAGTCAGCACCAGCAAACAGCGCGCGCATCCTCGTTTTCGCCGGCGGCATTGCCGGCGCGGCGGGCGTGGCGCTGTCGGCGGCATCAGCGCATCTCGGCGGCGCCTTCGTCGGCACTGCGGCATCCTTCCTGCTCATGCATGCGCCGGTGTTTTTGGCCGTCGGCCTCGCCGGCGCAAGCCGGATCTTGCGGATCGGCAGCCTGGTGCTGCTCGTCGGGCTTGTTCTGTTCTGCGGCGATCTGCTGGCACGGGATTTCGTGGGATCGCGGCTGTTCCCAATGTCGGCGCCGATCGGCGGCACCTTGCTCATCGCGGGCTGGCTGGTGATCGCGGCCTCGGCGCTCGTGCGGCAACGGTCCTGACGAGCCAAGAACCCTGCCCCATCAGATATCACACGAGGCTTAATCCTGCCGGTTTTGCGGCAGCAGGTCGCGGTTGCGCTTGGCAGACTTGGTCGGCCGCCGCCTTTCCGGCTGCTCCGTGGCAGGCGAGATACCCCAGTAGTTGCGATAAATGTCTTCGAACAGATGCTTCACGGGATGCATGTTCGTCTCCTCTTTAAGCACTTGAATCGATCCAATCAGCTGGCACGAAAATGCCGGGGCCGATCAGCTGCGCTTGCGTTTCACAAGGTATTGCAGGTCACGCCTCCACGGCCCGACCTTGTCGCGGCGCTTGCGGGTGGCGGCGTCGGAGACTATGCCCCATCATTGCCATAGATGTCTTCGAACAGATAATTCACGGGATGCATGGCACCCTCCTCTTGAATCGATCCAAGTTGTACTTGGTGAATCCCTTGGATCGATTCAAATATAGACTCTCTCCGCCGTCCGATCAAGGGAAAATTTGAACCGATCCAACGAAAGTGCTAAACAAGCTCCGGTTCAGGAGACGAAAATGACGGCATTGACCTCCGGCAAGACGAGACCAGTGCGGCTTGCCGACATCGCCAAGGCGGCCGGGGTCTCGCACGGTACCGCGTCCAACGTGTTCGCTCGCCCGGAAATCGTGCGCGAAGAGGTCCGCGAGCGGGTCAAGGCGGCGGCGGAAGCGATGGGCTATGCCGGCCCGGATCCCAAGGGCCGGCTGCTGCGCGCCGGCAAGGTCAACGCCATCGGCGTGGCAACGGCAGAACCATTGTCCTATTTCTTCGACGATCCCTTTGCCCGCGTCATGATGGCCAGCATTTCGCAGGCCTGCGACGCCACCGGCGCCGGAATTTCGCTGGTCTCGGCCGCCAACAGCGAGCAGCTCGCCTGGAACATCCAGAGCGCCCTGGTCGACGGCTTCATCGTGTTCTGCATCGAGGGTGGGTCGCGGCTGGTCGAACTGGCGCGCGAACGCAAACTGCCTTTCGTGGCGCTTGATCTCGATTCGGAAAATGAGGCGGTCGCTGCGATCGGCGTCGACAACGTCGCCGGCGCGGGTCTGGCGGCGCGCCATCTGGCCGAGTTCGGCCATCGCAGCTTTGCCGTACTCGCCCTGGAATCTGCCGACGCTGGCTTTGGTCCCGTCACGCAGGAGCAAGTCGAGACGACATCCCTCTACTCGGGCACACGCGACCGTCTGCGTGGCTATTTCGGCGAGCTCTCCCGCTTCGGCATCGACGTCTCGCAAGTGCCAATCTACGAAACCCTCAATGACGAGGCGAGCGTGCGGGCCGGCCTCGATCATATTTTCGCGCTGCCGCAGACGCCGACGGCAATCCTGGCCATGTCGGACAAGATCGCGCTGCATGCGCTCGACTGGCTGCGCGAGCGTAACATTGCCGTGCCGGGCGATGTGTCAATCGTCGGCTTCGACGGCGTGCCGGAAGGCGCCGACTCCGAGCCGCCACTAACCACTGTCGCCCAGCCGATCGCCGAGATGGGCCGGCTGGCCGTCAAGGCGATCCTCGAAAATGACGGCTCGCAGCACCGGCAATTGCTGCCGGTCGATCTTGTGGTGCGGGGGTCGTCCGGCCCCTCGCCTGCTAGCTAGGCGGCTGATGTGGGATCACCGGCTTAGCCTTGGCATCGCGGGCATGCCGAAGGTCTGGTGAACGGCTGGCGCTTCTTTGCGAACCGGCTTTTTGCCCAAGCCGATGCCGGACAGCCACTCAAGATAGAAGGCGAGCGCGAATTGCATGGCGATGCCGGCCGAAATCAGCAAGACGTCATAGGCAAAGCCGCCCGGATTGATCAGCTTCATCACCTGCGCCGCCATGGCGATCAGCGTGCCGGCGAGGAACACCGGCAAGGAGCGCTTGCCGAGCAGGGCAAGCGGATGGTCCGGGCTGAGACGGAACAGGTTCGAGAAAGCCGGCAGGGCGACGATCAGATAGCTCACCGCCAATATGTGCAGGAGCCGCGGCAGCGACAGGAACGTCTTGTCGAAGCCGCCGATCACCACGGGCAGGTTAAACCACGTTATCTCGCCCCAGAGCGGGCTGTGCACCCAGACCGCCGCTGCCGCGACATAGGTCGCCGCGGCGCCCACCAGCCAACGATTGACGGGAATTGTGCCGCCGCGCCTGACATGCAGCATGCCGGCAAGGCCGATGTTGAACAGGAATTGCCAGGACAGCGGGTTGAGGAACCAGAAGCCGGGCTCGGGATAGTTCGGCGGCGCGATCTGCCAGAGGCCGGCGACGAGCCACAGCGCGCCGGAAAAGACCAGCGCCGGCAGCGGCCGGTAGCTGACGAAGAGCAGGAAGAGCGGCGCCATCAACAGCAGCGCCGCATAGACCGGCAGGATGTTGTTGTAGCCAAGCTGGTGGCCGAGCGTGACAATGCCGATCATGACCTCCGGCGTGTTCTTCATCAGCGGCTCGATGTTGATCAGCTTGAGCAGTTCCGGCCGCCGGCCGAACACCGCCGCGGCGCAGAATAACGCCATCACAACCATGGTGGTGACGATGTGGGCGCTGTAAAGCACGCCGGCCCGGCGCCACATCTTCAACGTCGCCAGTAGCCGGCCGCCCGGCTGGAACTTGTTGCCATAGGCGAGTGCGACCGACATGCCGGAAATCAGCACGAAGGCTTCCGCCGCGTCCGAGAATCCGAAATTCTTGTAGGTCAGCGTTTCGAAGACGGTGCCCGGCACGTGGTCGATATAGATGGTCAGGAGTGCGAGCGCACGGAACACGTCAATGCGCGTGTCGCGATCGGGGATACGCGGAGCGCGATCGGCGATACGCGGAGCGCGATCGGCGATACGCGGGGCGCGATCGGGCGGGACTGGCAGGGTCATCGACAAAAGGCCTCAAAGGAGAGCAAGGATGCTCGCGTTGTTCATGCCGGGATGCGACCATCGGCGCACACCGCTTCGATTCCTCCCGCAGGGAGCATATCGGCGCAGAAACGGTCTGAAATGAGCCTGTTGCAATCACATTTGGCGGAGCGTGAAAATATTCCGTTTTGAAGCTGGCAAAGGACCAATGTCTCCGTGAAAACAACGAGATATGAGCGTGCATCGATATAGCGACGAGAACGCCTTTCTGCACCAGGATCTGGCCTTTCCCTACCGCCTCCTCAAGCCGGAGAATGCCGGCGGCGAGAGCCTGTTTTTACTGCACGGATCGGGTGTCGACGAAACGACGATGGTCCCGATTGCGAGGCAGATCGCCCCTAACGCCACGCTGGTCGCGGTGCGTGGCCGCATCCGCCAAGAAGACGGCTTCCGCTGGTTCGAGCGGATCACGCCGACCAGTTTCGAACAGGCGAGCATCCGTGCCGAAACATCGTACTTTGCCGCCTTCGCAAGCGAGGCCGCAAAGCGCCACGGGCTCGACCTCGCCCGGGCGACTTTCCTCGGCTATTCCAACGGCGCCAATCTGGTTTCCAGCCTGATGCTGCTCAACTCCGGCCTCGTCCGAAAAGCGGCGTTGCTGAGAGCAATGCCCGTGCTTGACGATGCGCCGGCAACCAATCTGACCGGAACGCGCGTCCTGATTGTCGCCGGTGCCGCCGACGAGACCTACGGGCCGTTTGCGCCGCCACTGGTGACGCTGCTCAACAAACATGGCGCCGAGGTCGATGCGCGCATCGTGCCTTCAGGTCACGAAATCGGCGACCCGGATGCCGCCATCGTCCGGCAATGGCTTGCGGGACCAGCATTGGTCGCACGCCAGGCAGGCTAGGAGACCTTGGTAGACCGCATCGGCGCCCGGCGGAACGGCTGAGCAGATGCTCGTCGCCTAGCCCTGTCCCATCCGGTTCCAGGCATCGAGCCCGGCGATCTTGTAGGCTTCGGCCAGCGTCGGATAGTTGAAGGTGTTGTTGACGAAGAAATCAACCGTGCCGCCGAGGTTGATCACCGCCTGGCCGATATGGATCAGTTCGGTGGCGCCTTCGCCGACGATGTGGGCGCCGAGCAGGCGGCGCGTTTCGACCGAGAACAGCAGCTTCAGAAAGCCGGAGTTGACGCCCATGATGTGGCCGCGCGAGGTTTCGCGGAACCGCGCCAGACCGACTTCATAAGCAGCGCCGCTCTCGCGCACCTGCTCCTCCGACTGACCAACGGTGGAGATTTCCGGCACGGCGTAGATGCCATAGGGGAAGGTTTCCGGCGGCGGTGGCAGTTGCACGCCGAAGGCGTGGCAGGCGGCCACCCTGCCTTGCTCCATCGATGTCGAGGCAAGGCTGGGGAAACCGATGACGTCGCCGGTGGCATAGATGTTGGGCGCACTGGTCTGGAAGGTCTGCGGATCGACCTTGATGCGGCCCCGGGAATCGGCCTCGATGCCGACCACGTCGAGGCCGAGGCTGCCGAGATTGCCGCTGCGGCCGGCGGCGTAAAGCACGATCTCGGAGCGGATGGTGCGGCCATCGGCGAGCGTCACTTCGGCATAGTCGGGTTTTGAGACGATTTCCTTGACCGTACTGCCGAGGCGAATGGTCATGCCGCGGTCGCGCATCTGGTGGATGAAGTCGTCGACGATCTCGCGGTCGACGAAATCGAGGATGGTGTTGCGCGGCTCCACCAGCGTCACCGGCACGTCGAGCGCCGAAAAGATCGTCGCATATTCAACGCCGATGACGCCGGCGCCGATCACCGTCAGCGTGCGCGGCAGATGGTCGAGTTCCAGCATCTCATCGCTGTCGAAGACGCGGATCTTGTCGAAAGGCACGTCGCGCGGCCGGTGCGGCCTGGTGCCGACCGCGATCAGGGCATTGGTGAAACCAACCTCCGAGTAGTCGCCATTGTCTGCCGTCAGGCTGACCTTGTTTCGGCCGACGAATTTCGCCATGGCGCGCACGCTTTTGACGGCGTTGCGCATAAACTGGTGCTGCAGCACCTCGACCTCGTGGTCGAGCGTCTTGTGCAGCCGCTCGACCAGGTCGGCGATGGAGATGTCCTGCTTGACCCGGTAGCCGCGGCCGTAAAAGCCCCGCTCGCGCCAGCCGGACAGGTTCAGCACCGTCTCGCGCAGCGTCTTCGACGGGATGGTGCCGGTGTGCACCGAGACGCCGCCGAGGCGCCGGCCCCTGTCGACCACCAGCACCGATTTGCCGAGCTTGGCCGATTGCACCGCGGCGCGGCGCCCGGAAGGGCCGCTGCCGATGACCAGCATGTCGTAATCCATGTAACCCCGTCCCCTCGGCGTCTTGTTGCGCCGCAGCAAGCTAACGCCATCCGTCCACCAAATTCAATCGGCTCAACCTCGTCACACTGCCGAGCCGGACCGATGGACGAACCGATCTTGATTCCGCCCGCGGTCTTCACCATTTCAGTGGCGGCGCACCCTAGCGTGGCGCCTGTTACGAGGACATGACATGAACGCGCGCGTACTTGACGGCGAAATCATCACCAGCAGGCTCGACGACGTCAGGGCCTATGACGGTGTGCGCACGCGGCGCATCCTGGCCTTCATCATCGACTATTGCATCGTGGCGCTGCTCACCATTCCGTTCGCGATCCTGGTGGCCGTGCTTGGCCTTTTGACATTCGGTCTTGGCTGGGCGCTGTATTCCATCCTCGTGCCGGCGGTCGCCATTCTCTACATCTGGAACACGCTGGGCGGTCGCAACCAGGCCACATCAGGCATGAAGATGATGGGCATTCGGCTCGATCGTCTCGACGGCAGCCGTATCGACGGCCTCACCGCCGTTGTCCATTCGGTGCTGTTCTGGGCGAGCACGGTCATCCTGACGCCGCTCGTCCTCCTGGTGACGCTGTTTTCCGATCGCAAGCGCACACTGCACGACCTGCTGCTTGGCACCGTCGTCAGCCGCAGCGACCGTTGAACCGGCGTTCAACCGACGCCAACAGGCATTTGTGCGCAAATGTGAAGGGGTCCGTTCAACCCGCCTTCACAATCCTGTTGAATTTTTCGCCAGCCAAGCCAAAGGTAGAGCGATTCGCAGGAGTGTTCCCAAGGTTCGATGACGCACCATCCGACCCAGTCGCCGCAGTTCTTCCTGACCGCGCCATCGCCGTGCCCGTATCTCGAGGGCCAGTTCGAACGCAAGGTGTTCACGCATCTGGTCGGCGACAAGGCGCCGGAGATGAACGATCTGTTGACGCAAGGCGGTTTCCGGCGCTCGCAGAACATCGCTTACCGTCCCGCCTGCGAGACCTGCCGCGCCTGCGTCTCGGTGCGTATCCTGGCGCAGGAGTTCACCGCCAGCCGCAACATGAAGCGGGTGATCCAGCGCAATTCCGATCTGATCGGCGCCATGCACGACGCGCAGCCGTCGACCGAGCAGTATTCGCTGTTTCGCGGCTATCTCGACGCTCGCCATCGCCGCGGCGGCATGTCCGACATGACGGTGCTCGACTACGCCATGATGGTCGAGGATACCCATGTCGACACCAAGGTGATCGAATACCGGCGCCGCGGCCCCGACACATTCATCACCGGCAAGGGCCAGGGCGAGCTGATCGCCGTGGCGCTGACCGACAAGATGGCCGATGGCCTGTCGATGGTCTATTCCTACTTCAATCCCGAGTTCGAGGACCGTTCGCTCGGCACCTTCATGATCCTCGACCATATCGCCCGCGCCCGGGCCATGGGCTTGCCCCATGTCTATCTCGGCTACTGGGTCAACGGCTCGCGCAAGATGAACTATAAAATGCGCTTCATGCCGCAGGAGCATCTCGGCCCGAAGGGCTGGGAACGCTACGACCACGAAGCGGTCACGCGCTGATTTTTCTTCTTACCAGATCCTGATCTAAACATTTTCAGCCGAGACGATGCTGGTCTTCCGCCCGTTGGCGGGGCGATTGCGCCGACCGGCATCTGCTCAAATCATTGCGAAAGCCGTTGCATGTCCTCTCACAATGCCCACACCAAAGGACTCCTGCTCACCGCGCTTGGCGGGCTGGCGCTGACCATCGACATTCCCCTGATCCGGCTCGCCCATGGCGAAGCCTGGACGATCCTTTTGCTGCGCACCGGCTGCACCTTCGTGGCAGGGCTGATCGTATGGGCCATCTGGCGCTCGTTCAGCAAGAATGCTCCGCAGCTGATACCCGGCTGGTCGGGGCTCGTGGTCGCCACACTCTACGGGCTCGGCGCAATCGCCTTCATCACTGCCGTCTACAACACCTCGACCGCCAATCTGGTTTTCATCCTGGCCTTCTCCACCATGTTCTCGGCGCTGCTGTCGTGGCTGTTTCTGAAGGAGCGACCGCAGCCGCTGACGCTTGCGGCAATGGCGCTGATGATCGTCGGCATCGCGATCATCGTCGGCGATTCCGTCGGCACGGGATATCTGTTCGGCGATGTGATGGCGCTGTGTTCGGCCTTGGCGATTGCCTGCGCCATCACCGTTTCACGCGCCAGCGGCAGGGATATGGGATTCACCGCGCTGACCGGCGTCCTGCTGCCGTTCGGGCTGGCGGCGCTCATGGTCTCCAAGACCGGTTTCCAGGTGGAAGCGCCATGGTGGATCGTTTTCAACGGCGCCGTCATCATGCCGTTCGCCTTCTTCTGCCTAGCCAACGGGCCGAAATACATTTCAGGCCCGGAAGTGGCGATGTTCTATCTCCTGGAAACGGTTCTGGCGCCGGTCTGGATATGGATGATCTTTGCCGAGACGCCGTCGCGCAACAGCCTGATCGGCGGCGTGATCCTGATCGTCACGTTGGTCGCGCATTCCCTGTGGCAGCTGCATGAGGGGCGCAAGCGCCGGGCAGCACTTGCTGTCGCTTACCCAGCCTGACTTTTCTTCGCCGGGCCGGCGACAATCTCGATCTGCGGCGGCCCGCCTTCGAGCTCGGCGACGGCATCTGGAACGGTGTCTTCGGCCAGTTCCACCTCGCGCAGCCATTCGCGCCATATCGCCACCAGCAGCGCCATCAGCACGGGGCCGATGAACAGGCCGAGAAAGCCCATCGTCTTGACGCCGCCGATCAGGCCGAAAAAGGTCGGCAGGAAGGGCAATTTGATCGGTCCGCCGACCAGCTTCGGGCGCAAGGTCTTGTCGACGATGAACAGTTCCACCGCGCCCCAGATGAACAGCGCCAGACCCGCCATCGGCGAGCCGCTGGCGGCGAGGTAGATCGACACAAGCGTAAACGACAGCGGCGCGCCACCGGGGATCAACGCCATCACGCCGGTCAATGCGCCCAGCGTCACCGGCGACGGCACCCCGGCCAGCCAGTAGGCGATGCCGAGTACCAGCCCCTCGCCGATGGCGATCACGGTCATGCCGGTAACGGTCGAGGAAATGGTCGCCGGCACGACGCGCGAAATCCGCTCCCAGCGCGTCGGCAGGATGCGTTCGCCGAGCCGGTCGATCTGGCTGGCAAAGTGTTCGCCGTCGCGGTAGGCGAAGAACAGCGCGATCATCATGAACAGCAGCGTCAGCAACAGGCCGAAGGCGCTGCCGCCGGCAGCCAGCACGCCGCGATAGATGCTGCCGATATTGGCGCCGCTGACCAGCTGGATCAGCTCGCCGATGCCGCCGGGATGGCCGAAATTGTCGATCCACTGTTCGTTCAGCCACTCGCCGACGACAGGCAGCGAGGTGATCCAGTGCGGTGTGACCGCGCCGTGCCTGTTGGTCTCGATCGCCCAGCCCACCCATTCGCGGACCTCGTTGATGGCGTAGGTGCCGGCGAGCGCTATCGGCACCACCAGGAAGGCAAGGATGAACAGGATGGCGAGCGTCGCGGCGACGGTGCGGTTGCCGCCGACACCGGCAAGCAGCCGGCGGTAGAGCGGCCAGCTGGCAAAAGCAATGACGAGGGCTGCCAGCACGGGAAACAGGAACCCGTGGAAGAAATAAACGCCGGCGGCGACGATCAGCACCAACAGCCAGCGCGCCGCCGACAGCGGAGGAATGACAGCTGATCGCAACGGAGTCGACAGGCCGAACAGGCGCTGCTGACGCTCAGGCTTCTGGATCTTCGCTTCCTTCAAACGGTCAATTCTCCCCGGCCTAACAGCGTTTATGCACTGTTATAGTGCCGCAATCGTGACGATAGTCCAAATGGTTGGTGAAGCTGCCAATCTCCCCCCTTGTGGGGGAGATGTCCGGCAGGCCAGAGGGGGTCGCGAAGGATCGCCAGCCTGGCACCCGACATTGAAGACCCAAGAGTTGCGACCGAGTGGCGAGCCATGACCATTCGATGCGCTGGCGGGACAGCGCCCCCCTCTGGCCTGCCGGCCATCTCCCCCACCTTGGGGGGAGATCAGCAGCTTCAACCAAATTTCCCCGTCCGCGGGAATCCCTTCGGCACCATCCGTCCGGCCGACGCTCTCGCGCCGATCCATTCCGCCAGCTCCTCGCGCGACCTGACGAAGGTGCGGTCGGCGGAATCCTGCCAGGACAGGCCGCTCGCCAGCGTGAAGGGTTTCAGGTCGAGCAGACCGCCATCCTTGTATTTCTGCAGGCGAACGCCCTTGCCGCGGCCCATCTCGGGAATTTCGGAGAGCGCAAACACCAGCATCTTGCGGTTCTCGCCGACAATGGCGAGATGATCGCCTGACACTGGGACGCAGGCCTTGGCCTCGTCGGGCGCCTTGACGTTCATCACCTGCTTGCCCTTTCGGGTGTTGGCGACGACCTCCTCCTCCGGCACGACGAAACCATTGGCATCGTAGGAGACGAGCAGCAGCTTGCGCTTGGGGTCGTGGACAAAGGCGGTGACGATGTCCTGGTCGTTGTCCATGTCGACGATGATGCGGATCGGTTCGCCATGGCCGCGGCCGCCCGGCAGCCGGTCGGCGCCGATGGTGTAAAATTTGCCGCCGGTGGTGAAGACCAGGATCTTGTCGGTGGTCTGGGCATGGAAGGCGAGCTTGAGGCTGTCGCCTTCCTTGAAGGTGAGCGTGGAATGGTCGGCCAAATGGCCTTTCATCGCCCGCAGCCAGCCCTTTTCCGAGACCACCACGGTGACCGGCTCGCGCTCGATCATGGCGTGGGCAATGTCGGTCAGATCATGCTCCGGCGCGTCGGCGAACTGGGTGCGGCGCTTGCCGAGTTCGGTCTCGGGGCCGAACTTGTCGCGAACCTGCGTGATTTCCCATTTGATCGTCGACCATTGCTTGGCGTCGGATGCGAGCAATGCCTCGATCTGCTTCTTCTCGGTGGTGAGACCGTCGAACTCCTTGCGGATCTCGAACTCTTCCAGCTTGCGCAAGGCCCGCAGCCGCATGTTGAGGATGGCTTCGGCCTGGGTGTCGGTGAGCGACCAACGGGCCATCATCACCTGCTTGGGCTCATCCTCCTCGCGGATGATCCTGATGACCTCGTCGATGTTGAGATAGGCGATCAGGTAGCCGGCAAGGATTTCCAGCCGCTTCTCGATCTCGCCAAGCCGATGCTTCGAGCGGCGGATCAGCACATCGCGCCGATGGTCGAGCCACTCCTTCAGCACGCCCTTCAGCGACAGGACGTTAGGCACCTTGCCCCGCGACAAAACGTTCATGTTGAGGGGAAAGCGGCTTTCAAGCTCGGTCAGCTTGAACAGCGATTCCATCAGAATGCCGGGATCTACTGAACGGCTCTTCGGCACCAGCACAATGCGGACGTCCTCGGCGCTTTCATCCCTGACATCCTCGAGCAGCGGCAATTTGCGCGCGATCAAAAGCTCGGCGATCTTTTCGATCAGCCTGGCCTTCTGGATGCCGTAAGGGATTTCAGTGACGACGATGCTCCAGGTGCCCCTGCCCTGATCCTCCTGGCCCCATTTGGCGCGCACGCGAAAACCGCCGCGGCCGGTCTCATAGGCCTCCAGGATGGAAGCGCGGCTGTCGACGATGATGCCGCCGGTCGGGAAATCCGGCCCCTGGACGAACTCCATCAGCTTTGTCACCGGCGAGTCCGGCTGCTCGATCAACTGCAGCGCTGCGTTGCAAAGCTCGGCGGCATTGTGCGGCGGGATGGAGGTGGCCATGCCGACCGCAATGCCGGAGGAGCCGTTGGCGAGCAGGTTCGGGAAGGCGCCGGGGAGCACTACGGGCTCCTCGTCCTCCTCATTGTAGGTCGGCCGAAAATCGACGGCGTCCTCGGTGATGCCGGCAAGCAAATCGCTCGCCACCTCGGTCATGCGCGCCTCGGTATAGCGCATGGCGGCGGCGTTATCGCCGTCGATATTGCCGAAATTGCCCTGCCCGTCGACGAGGGGATAGCGCATGGAGAAATCCTGCGCCAGGCGCACCAGCGCGTCGTAGATCGACTGGTCGCCGTGCGGATGGAACTTGCCCATCACGTCGCCGACAATGCGGGCGCATTTGGCAAAGCCCTGGTCGGGGTTGAGCCTGAGCAGCCGCATGGCATGCATGATGCGGCGATGCACAGGCTTCAGCCCGTCGCGCACGTCAGGCAGCGCCCGGTGCATGATGGTCGAGAGCGCATAGGCGAGATAGCGCTCTTCCAGCGCCTTCTTCAGATCGACCGGTTCGATGTGGTCACCGCCGCCATTTTCAGGCGGCAAAATCCTTTTTCCCATGCGGCTGGACTAGCCGAGCGGGTGATTCGCGGCAAGGCGGGGCTGCGGAAATCCGCACTTTGCAGCCTTTGAGCTTACGAGGGCGGCTCAAGGTCCGACAATGGATGTGACGAACTTCATGTTCCAGCTTGCCGTCCCTGTGCAACAGCACCGGTAGCAGCGCTGTTGCCAACCAACATCAATCTGTTACACGCCCTCTCTAAGGCAGGAGACGGTACGCAGGGGAGCCCGACCTTCATGACATATTCACCGCATCGAGCGAAGGCTCCCGCTCCGATTTGCCTTTCGCCGTGATTTTCGACAACTCTGCGGGAAAGCGCCTTTTTCCCGTCCAGTTCGTCACGGAATAGTGATGGCGTAGAATTGAGAAAACACTTTTTCAGGACTCTCTCAGGGAACTCGCGATGACAATCCAACGTTCGACACTCAAGAAACTTGCTTTTTCGACCTTTTTGCTGACGCTGCCGCTGAATGCCGCCTTTGCGCAAGACACGGCGGTTGCCGACCGACTGAAGGCCGCACTTGCCGTCCAGGGCGTCGATATCACCTGGACCGGCGTTACCGGCGACAATTCCAGCATGGTGCTGCAGGGCGTGTCGGTCAAACCGGCGGCCGAAAAGGAGGCGCTGCCGATCGGCGACGTCAAGCTCGAGGGCGTGACCGAAGCCAATGGCGGCTTCGATGTCGCCACCATCACGACTTCGGCCTTCGAGCACAGCAAGGACGGCGTCACGCTCAACCTCACCCCCTTCGTCATCCACGACGCCAACATCCCGGCCGAGGGCGCTACAGGCCCGCTCGGCTCGATGATGATCTACAAGTCGGCCGAACTCGAAAACCTGACGGTCAAGGTTGCCGACAAGACCGCCTTCTCGGTGGATGGGCTTGCTGTCCAGATCACGCCGCCGGCCGACGGCAAGGCGATGGAGTTTTCCGCCACCACGGAAAAGTTCAACGCCGACCTGACCCTGGTCGACGATGCGAAGTCCAAGGAAGCCATCGAGGCCCTCGGCTACCAGAACATAACGGGCAATATCGAGATCGGCGGCACCTGGCAGCCGAGCGACGGCAAGATGGACCTGTCGAAATACGATATCTCGGTCGAGAATGCCGGCACGCTCGGCATGACCTTCGGCCTCGGCGGCTACACGGTCGACTTCGTCAAGTCGCTGCAGGAGATGCAGAAAAAGATGGCGGCGCAGCCCGAAGGCGCCGACAATTCGGCGCAAGGCATGGCCCTGCTCGGCCTTTTGCAGCAGCTTTCCTTCAACAGCGCCTCGATCCGCTTCGACGACGATTCGCTGACCGGCAAGGTGCTTGAATATGTCGGCAAGCAGCAGGGCATGTCGGGCAAGGACATCGCCAACCAGGCCAAGGCGATCGTGCCGTTCGGCATGGCGCAGCTCAACAATCCCGAACTGACCGCCGAAGTGACGGCCGCGGTGAGCAAGTACCTCGACGATCCGAAGAGCCTCGAGATTTCGGCCGAGCCGCCGGCAGCGGTGCCGTTCGCGCTGATCATGGCCGGCGCCATGTCCAACCCGGCCGACCTGACCAAGACGCTGGGCGTCCACGTCAAGGCCAACGAAGACTGATCGAAGTTCGCTCCCTTCTCCCCGTCACTATACGGGGAGAAGGTGCCGGCAGGCAGATGAGGGGCGGCGCCAACGCGTGCAAATTGTAGTTCGATGCTGAACCGATTGTCAGAAGGCGCCAACTGCTAAGGCCGTTCGCCAATCGCCTGCATGCGTGCTGCCCCTCATTGTCCTGCCGGACATTTCTCCCCGTATAGAGACGGGGAGAAAGGGCAGCTGCAACGCTGCCGTCAGTCCTTCTTCACTGCCGCGACACGCAGCGACAGATCACGCAACTGCTGCGGCGAGGCTTCCGAAGGCGCGTTCATCAACAAATCGTAGGCCTGCTGGTTCATCGGGAACATGGTGATCTCTCGCAGGTTCTTGGCGCCGACCAGCAGCATGACGACACGGTCGACGCCGGCCGCCATGCCGCCATGCGGCGGGGCGCCATACTGGAAGGCGCGGTAGAGGCCACCAAAGCGTTCTTCCACCGTGGCGCGGTCGAGGCCAACCGTCTCGAACGCCTTGACCATGGTTTCCGGCAAATGGTTGCGGATACCGCCAGAGGCGATCTCGAAGCCGTTGCAGACCATGTCGTACTGGAAGGCCTTGATGCCGAGCAGGTCGTCGCCGTTGAGCGCGTCGATACCGCCTTGCGGCATCGAGAACGGGTTGTGGGCGAAGTCGATCTTCTTCTCCTCCTCGCTCCATTCGAAGAACGGGAAGTCGACGATCCAGCACAATTCGAAGCGCTCGCGGTCGACAAGGTTCAGTTCTTCGCCGGCACGCGTACGCGCGGCACCGGCGAAGGTAACGAACTTCTTCGGATCGCCGGCGACGAAGAAGGCGGCGTCGCCATCGGCAAGGCCGAGCTGCTGGCGGATCGCCTCGGTGCGCTCCTCGCCGATGTTCTTGGCCAGCGGACCGGCGCCTTCAAGCTTGTCGCCTTCCTTGCGCCAGAAGATGTAACCCAGTCCCGGCTGGCCCTCGCCCTGCGCCCACGAGTTCATGCGGTCGCAGAAGGCGCGGCTGCCGCCGGTCTTGGCCGGAATGCCCCACACTTCGGCCTTCGGATCGTTGGCCAGGATGTTGGCGAAGACCTTGAAGCCGGAATCGCGAAAATGGTCGGAGACGGCCTGCATCTCGATCGGGTTGCGCAGGTCCGGCTTGTCGGAGCCATATTTGCGCATGGCGACATCGTAAGGAATGCGCTGGAATGTCTGCGTCACCGGCTTGCCGTTGGCGAAGGTCTCGAAGACGCCGCGCATCACCGGTTCCATGGTCGACAGCACGTCGTCCTGCTCGACGAAGCTCATTTCGAGGTCGAGCTGGTAGAATTCGCCGGGCAGACGGTCGGCGCGCGGGTCCTCGTCGCGGAAGCAGGGCGCGATCTGGAAATAGCGGTCGAAGCCCGAAACCATGATCAGTTGCTTGTACTGCTGCGGCGCCTGCGGCAGCGCGTAAAAGGTGCCGGGATGGATGCGCGACGGCACCAGGAAGTCGCGCGCGCCTTCCGGCGACGAGGCCGTCAGGATCGGCGTCGAGAATTCGGTGAAGCCGACATCGGTCATACGCTTGCGCATCTCGGCGATGATTTTCGTGCGCGCCACGATGTTCCTGTGCAGCGTCTCGCGGCGCAGGTCGAGAAAACGGTACTTCAGGCGGATGTCTTCGGGATAGTCGGGCTCGCCGAACACCGGCAGCGGCAATTCCTTGGCTGCCGACAGCACCTCGATCTCGCGGGCAAAGATCTCGATCTCGCCGGTCGGCAGGTTGGCGTTGGTGGTGTCCGGCAGGCGCGCCTTGACCTCGCCGTCGACGCGGATCACCCATTCGCCACGCAGCGTCTCGGCCACCTTGAAGGCGGGCGAATCCGGATCGGCGACGATCTGGGTCAGGCCGTAATGGTCGCGCAGATCGATGAACAGCAGGCCGCCATGGTCGCGCACGCGATGCACCCAGCCCGACAGGCGAACCGAAGAGCCGACATCGCTCTTTCTCAACTGGGCACAGGTGTGGCTGCGGTAACGATGCATTGTCATGTCAAAATTCCGGGGTGCTGGGTTGTGGGTCGAGCATCAAAGCCCGGTCCAAAATTTGCGCGAAAAGCGCATGGGAGGCCCGATTTGTCAAGGCAAGCCGGGTTTGGGTCGTCTCTCTATCCGCTAGTCAGTGTTGAAGTCTTTGCCAGGCTTGGCGCATTGCCGCCAGAAGTGTTTCTCGCGACAGTGCAGTCATCGAATGATCTGGAGATACTTCATGCCAGAACCCACAGTCCCGCCGGGTGTCGGGCCACATAATGGCCGCGAATTGGAGCTGATGCTTCAGGGCGACAAATCAATGGCCTTGTTCGCGGCGGAACCGGGTATGGACGCCGACGATATTGGCGATGCAGGTTTTGCACCGTTTGTCGACGAAGGTCGCATCCTGAAGTTCACCCAGATTGTTCCTAAAACCTCAGTGGAAGAGCGCTGCTACTGCCTGCCGACAGAAGAATGGCGCTGCAAACTGAGCTTGTTGATCTCCAGAATGTGCCGCAGCGGAGAGGCCTTTGACATCTTCACATCGAATGATCTGGCGAGGCTTGAAGGAGCCCTTCTCGGCTATTCAAAGGAAGATGTCGAAGTGTTCGTCGCCCATGCTGCGTCCCGGACTGCCCGCGCGCCGAGCTCCGTTTAAGCCAAATGGATTTCGGCGCCCTGGCGTTCGAAGTCGGCGAGGATTGCGGCCGGCGCGGTCTTTTCGACCACGAGGTGGCGGATCGCCTCTGGCCTGGCAACCCGGTAGGGTGCGGCTGTGGCCAGCTTGTCGTTGGTTACAGCGATGACGATGCCTGCGCTGTTCTTGGCCATGGCCCGCTTTACCTCGGCCTCAGCCGAATCGAAGGCCGTGACGCCGCGCGACGCATCGAGACCGCAGGAGCCGAGAACAAACAGGTCCGCGCCAAGTTGCGCGACAGCGGCAAGCGTGTCGGCGCCGACGCAGGCGCCGAGATGGCGGTCGAACCGCCCGCCCAGCACAATCAGTTCGACCAAAGCGTGGTCTGACAGGACGGAGGCAATTTCGAGCGAATTGGTGGCGACGGTCAGATCGATGTCGCGCGGGATGGCCCTGGCGATCGCGGCATTGGTCGAGCCGCTGTCGATGAACAGGGTCTGTCCGCGCGAAAGCAGTGCCACGGTCGCGCGGGCCAGCCGCGTCTTTTCTTCGACCGCATGGCCGGCGCGCAGGCCGACCGGCGTGGCCGCGAAGGGTGCGGCCGCGACCGCGCCGCCATAGACGCGGCGGCACTGCCCGGCCTTGGCCAACTCCCTGAGGTCGCGCCGAACCGTGTCTTCCGAAACGCCGAAGCGGCCTGCCAGCTCGCCGGCCAGCACCCTTCCCTCGACGGCCAGGCGATCGCGAATAATTTGATGCCGCTCATCGGTCAGCATTGCATGATCCTGTTTTTTTCCATGCACGTTCTTGCACGATTTGCATGTTTGTGCAAGATGTAGGCATATCAAACAGTGACAACCGTCGACTCTCTTCCCCGAAAGCATCGTCATGACCTTTGGCCTCCGCCTCGCTCCGCAACACCGGGTCTACGCCGGCTTTGCGATCTATTCGTTCGCCATGGGCCAAATCTTCCCGCGGCTGCCCGACATCAAGCACGCCATGGGCATCGGGGACGGCACGCTCGGGCTAAGCCTGATCGGGACGCCGATCGGCACCTTGACCGCGCTGACGCTGGCGGCGCCGATCCTGGAGCGCATCGGCTTCCGCCGCGCGCTGCTCGGGCTGGTGCCGCTTTTGTCGGTTGTCTTTGCCATTGCCGTGCATGCGCCTGGGCCGCTTGCGCTGTTCCTGATGCTGTTTCCGGTCGGCCTGATGATCGGCAGCGTCGAGATCATTCTCAATGTCGAGGCCGATAGAACCGAATTCCTGCTCAAGCGCCGGATCATGAACCGGGCGCATTCGTTCTGGAGCATCGGCTTTTTCGGCGCCGGCCTGTTCGGCGCCGCGCTTGCGCATCTCGGCATTTCGCCGCAACTGCACCTGGCGATTGTCGTACCGATGGTGGCGACAGGAATCGCGCTGTTTCTCGGCGGTTACGAACCGGCGCCGAGCCGCTTCGCCGGCAATGACGAGACGGCGCCAAGGCTGGCGCGGCCGACGCTGCCGATCCTCGTCCTCGTCGCGGTGACACTGTCGGCGATGCTGATGGAAGGCGCCAGCATCGACTGGTCGGCAATCTACATGCGCACCGTGTTCGATGCGGGCCCTTTCGTCGCCGGCTTCACCGTGGCGCTGTTTGCATTCTCGCAAGCGAGCACGCGCTTCTTTGCCGACTCCTTTGTCGACCGCCACTCGCCGAGCGTCGTGGCGCGGGTGCTGCTGGCGACGATGGCGGTGGGCGTGCTGCTCGTCTTCTTCTCGCCTGCCCCGCTCGTATCGATGCTGGGCTTTGCGCTACTTGGCATTGGCAGCAGCGTGCTCTTTCCGCTGGCGATCTCGGCGGCAGCCCAGCGGACGGACCGCTCCGCGACGATCAATGTCGCGGCGCTGTCGCAGATTTCCTTCGTCGCCTTCCTGCTCGGCCCGCCGCTGCTCGGTTTCGTCTCCGACCATTGGGGCATCCGCTCGGCCTTCGGTATCGGCATCCCGTTCATCATGCTCAGCCTGCTGACCGCCGGCTCGCTTGGCCGAAGGGCTGCCCGGGGCAAGCCTGCGCCGGCGAGCGAAGCTTTGGCGAGGGCCGACGGAGCTTGAACGGCCGCACTTGAAGCCACACACCTGTTGGCGGCGGGACAAGCCACTGGCATTGGCCACACCGATGGTTCAGAACTGTGGAGCCACCTAAGCAACGGTTCCGTATGTCCTCCATCCGCCCGCTGATCCCGCTCCTCATCGCCGCCGGCATCCTGCTTGGCGGCAACGGGCTGCAGGGCACGCTGATCGCGCTGCGCGGCGCGCAGGAAGGATTTTCGGCCTCCGACATCGGCCTGATGGGCACGTTCTATTTCGCCGGCTTCCTGTTGGGGTGCCTGGCCGTCACCCGTATCCTCAAGGCAGTCGGCCATGTCCGGACGTTTTCAGCACTGGCCGCCATCGCCGCGGCCAGTACGCTGCTCCTGGTGCTGGTGATCGATCCGGTGATGTGGTGCGCGGTGCGCTTTGCCGGCGGTTTCTGCTTTGCCGGCCTGTTCACCGTCATGGAAGCCTGGCTGAACTCCGGCGTCGAAAACAAGGATCGTGCGCGCGTGCTGGCCATCTACCGCATGGTCGATATCGGCTCGGTGACCGGCGCACAGTTCCTGATCCCGATCTTCGGCCCCGGCGGCTTTGCCATCTTCGCCATCATGTCGATGATGATCACGCTGTCGCTGGTTCCGGTGTCGCTCGGCGACCGCTCCAACCCGACGCCGCCGGAAGACGTCAAGCTCGATCTCGCCCGCGTCTGGCGGATTTCGCCGCTCGGCTGCTTCGGCTGCATCTGCGTCGGCGTCACCAACAGCGCGTTCCGCACGCTGTCGCCAGTCTATGCCGAACAGATCGGCATGTCGGTGGCCGATGTCGTCACCTTCGTCAGCGTCGGCATCTTCGGCGGCGCCCTCATCCAGTATCCGCTGGGCTACCTCTCCGACCGCTGGGATCGGCGCGCGGTGCTTTTGGCCACGACATGCGGCGCCATGTTCGCCGCGCTGGCGCTGGTCTTCGTCGCCGGCGCCGATCCGACCCTCAATTTGATCATCGTCTTCATCTTCGGCAGCTTCGCCATGCCGCTCTATTCGCTGTCGGCGGCGCATTCCAACGACCGCGCCGACAAGGGCGAGTTCGTGCTGATCAACGCCGCCTTGATGCTGTTCTATTCCTTCGGCGCCATTGGTGGCCCCTTCGCGGCGTCCGCAGTGATGCAACATTTCGGACCGGGCGCCCTGTTTGTCTTCAGCGCAGTCGTCTACGCCACCCTCATCGCCGTCATTCTCTACCGCATGCAGGTGCGCGGCAGCGTGCCGGCGGGCAAGCGCAGCCGCTTCACGGCGCTGCTGCGCACATCAACCGTCTTCGCGCGGCTGGCGCGCAGGAATGGCGATTCCGACGGATCGGCTGATACTTGACCGAAGGGCGGCTTGACGAAAGCGCCCATGGCTGAAATTGAAAGAGAACCTTACCCGTTACTAAAAAGCGATTTGATGCACGTCATCACCACCCAAAATGAGCTCGAGTCCGTTCTCGCCGCTTTTGAAAAGTCGGATTTCGTCACCGTCGACACCGAATTCATCCGCGAAACGACATTCTGGCCGATTCTGTGCCTGATCCAGATGGCGGCGCCAGGCGTCACCGCGCTGGTCGACCCGCTGGCGCCCGACATCAACCTCGCCCCATTCTTCCGGCTGATGGCCAATGAAGCGGTGGTCAAGGTTTTCCATGCCGCGCGCCAGGACATTGAAATCATCGTCCATCTCGGCGATCTGGTGCCGCATCCGGTGTTCGACACCCAGGTCGCGGCCATGGTCTGCGGCTTCGGCGACAGCGTCTCCTACGATCAGCTGGTGCAGCGCATCACCGGCGCACGGCTCGACAAATCCTCGCGTTTCACCGACTGGCGCCACCGGCCGCTGTCGGACAAGCAGCTCGACTATGCCTTGGCCGACGTCACCCATCTGATCGACGTCTACAAGCATCTCAGCGCCGAACTGGAGCGGGAAAACCGCGCCCATTGGCTAAACGAGGAAATGGAGGTGCTGACTTCGCGCGAGACCTACGATCCGCACCCCGAAGACGCCTGGAAGCGGCTGAAGATGCGGCTGCGCAAGCCGCAGGAGCTGGCGATCGTGCAGACGGTGGCGGCATGGCGCGAACGCGAGGCGCGCGAGCGTGACGTGCCGCGCGGCCGGGTGCTCAAGGACGACGCCATATACGAGGTCGCCCAGCAGGCGCCGCGCGATGCGGCAGCCCTTGGCAAGCTGCGCACCACGCCGAAAGGCTGGGAACGGTCATCGACGGCAACGGCGCTGCTCGGCGCGGTCAACACGGCGCTCGCTTTGCCCCGCGAAGAAATGCCGAAGCTGCCCAAGAGCTTTCAGCCGCCCGAGGGCTCCAATGCCGCCTCCGAGCTATTGAAAGTGCTGTTGCGGATCGTCGCCGAGAAGGAAGGCGTCGCCTCGAAAGTGCTGGCGTCCAGCGACGACATCGACCGCATCGCCGCCGAGGGCGAGGATGCCGACGTGCCGGCCCTGCAGGGCTGGCGACGCGCCGTGTTCGGCGAAGCCGCACTGAAGCTGGTGCGCGGCGAAATCGGCATCAAGTTCGACAAGCGCAAGATCGCGGTGTTCGATTTGTAGACCCCACCCCGCTCCGCTGCGCGGAGCGACCCTCCCCACAAGGGGGAGGGTAAGCGACTGCCCTACACCGCTCCGAGCAGGTGTAGCGCGAACCAGATCCATGCCAACAAGAGAATGATCGCGCCGACGTAGAAGGCGCGGCTGCGAAACCGCAGATTGTTGCTGGTGAGGTGGACCCAGGCGTGGCCATAGCGGGAAATCACGAAAATCCACATCAACGCCAGGGTCAGATAATTGACGCCATTGGTCGCGTGCAGCGCCAGGCACAGCACATAGAACAGCACCGGCAGTTCGAACTGGTTGATGAGATTGTTGGCAACCGTGACGCTCGACCCGGGCTCGGTCGTGCGCACCTTGTATTGACCGACCTTGGCCTCGCCCGATTTGACCGCGCCGTAGCGGCGCCGGCCCATCACGACATAGACGATATAGACGAGCAACACCTGCGCCGGCATCGGCCAGAAAATCGCGGTCTGGCTCATGGCGTTGCCCCTGCTCTGTCGTTCATGCCTGTGGACGCCGCTGGGCGGCAAGGATCAAAAACGCGATGACGATGACGGGGATCGCCAGCAGCGCGAATTTGGTGACGATCAGCGACGAGGCGAAAGACAGAGAATCCGGGTTGGCCGACAGCGCATCGGACAAGAGCCGCGCCACCGCAATGTTCTGGGCGTAGTCGGCGCATGTGTAGGGCAGCACGATGACCAGCGCGAACAGCGCCTGAAGCTGCACCGGCATGGCACGAAAATTCTTCAGCCGCCGCCCCGTTGCCAGGATCAGGCTGACCATGGTCAGCGACAGCAGCGCCGGGAAGAGAAGGTCGAAAGTCAAATAGTGCCAGACCAGGATGATCTCGCTGCCGCGTCGGCCGAGTGCCGTCAGCCAGGCCATGCCCTCATCGGGCGTGAACCCGCCAAGGCGCACGTCGAGCGACGGCAGGCCACCGCTCAGCCGGCGGAAATAGAAGAATTCCAGCAGCGTCATGATGATGAAAACCGCCGCGGCGGCAAAGCACAGCGCGCCGGCATGGCGCGCCAGCCGCAGCACGATCGTCGCCTGGTGGCGCCAGAGCATGTACCGCTCTGGCTGCCGGTCAGGCTCCGCCAGGATAGTTCGGGCTTTCGCGGGTAATCGTGACGTCATGGGCGTGGCTTTCACGAAGTCCGGCGTTGGATATGCGCACAAAGGTGGCGCGTTCGCGAAAATCGGCAAGGTCGCGGCCACCGACATAACCCATAGCGGCTTTTAGCCCTCCCGCAAGCTGGTGCAGCACGCCAGACACAGGTCCCTTGTAGGGCACCTGCCCTTCAATGCCTTCCGGGACCAGTTTCAGCGTGTCGCGAACCTCGGCCTGGAAGTAGCGATCGGCCGAGCCGCGCGCCATGGCGCCGACAGAGCCCATGCCGCGATAGGCCTTGAAGGAGCGGCCCTGATGCAGATAGACCTCGCCCGGGCTTTCGTCGGTGCCGGCCAGCAGCGAACCGATCATGGCCGCACTGGCGCCCGCGGCAAGCGCCTTGACCAGGTCACCCGAATATTTGATGCCGCCGTCGGCGATGACCGACACGCCTGATCTATGCGCCGTCTCGACCGCCGACATGATCGCCGAAAGCTGCGGCACGCCGACGCCGGCGACGATGCGCGTGGTGCAGATCGAGCCCGGGCCGATGCCGACCTTGACGGCATCGGCGCCGGCGTCGATCAGCGCCTGCGTGCCTTCGGCGGTGGCGACGTTGCCGGCCAGGATGCGGACGGAATTGGAAAGCTTCTTGGCCCGCGTCACCGCATCGAGCACGCGCTGCGAATGGCCATGCGCGGTGTCGATGACCAGGAGGTCGACACCGGCATCGATCAACCGCTCGGCGCGCTCGAAGCCGTCATCGCCGACGCTGGTGGCGGCCGCCGCCCGCAGGCGCCCCTGCGCATCCTTGGTGGCGTGCGGGTTGAGCTGCGACTTCTCGATGTCCTTGACGGTGATCAGGCCGACGCAATTGCCGGACTTGTCCACGACGACGAGCTTTTCGATGCGGTGCTGGTGCAGCAGCCGCTTGGCCTCGTCCTGGTCGACATTCTCCTTGACCGTGATCAGGTTCTCACGGGTCATCAATTCGTAAACTTTCTGCCCCGGATCGGAGGCGAAGCGCACGTCGCGGTTGGTCAGGATACCAACCAGGCGGCCGATCTTCTGGCCGCCGGTGCCGCCATTCTCGACAACCGGAATGCCCGAGATGGAATAGGTGCGCATCAGCGCCAGCGCGTCGGCGAGCGTGGCGTCGGGGCCGATGGTGACCGGATTGATGACCATGCCCGATTCGAACTTCTTGACCTGGCGAACCTGCTCGGCCTGTTCGGCCGGCGAGAAATTGCGGTGGATGACGCCGATGCCGCCGGCCTGCGCCATGGCGATGGCGAGCCGCGCCTCGGTGACGGTGTCCATGGCGGCCGACAGGATCGGCACGTTGAGGTCGATGTCGGTGGCGATGCGGGTGCGGATGTCGGTCTCACCGGGCATGACCTCGGAATGACCGGGCTGCAACAGCACGTCGTCAAAGGTCAGCGCCAGCGCGCCGGTGGACGTTTCGATGATTTTTGCCATGGCCAGTCCTCGGATACGAAAAGCGCTGGGAGAATACAAAAAAGCGCTGGACCGAAATGGACAGCGCCGACTCGTTTCTTCCCTTTCAGGATTGGCGCTGGCTGGTAACACGTCGCGGCGTGGTTGAAAAGCCGGTCGTGGCCTATTCGGCGGACTTGCCCAACAGGGCATCGAGCAAGACATGGCGCGGTGACGCGAAAGGATTGACGACCGTTACGCCGCCCCAGGTGAAGCCGTCCTGCAGATCTTCCGACAGCAGCAGCCGGCAACCGGTTTGCGAGGCAACAGACAGGATGGTCGCATCCCAGATGCCGAAATGGTGATCGGTCGCAAGATCAGCCGCGACCGTCATCACCTCCGGCGTCGTGCCGACAACCGGAAACGCGTCGCGCCAGCTCAACAGGGCGTCGCGCGCTTGTGCACGTGATCGTCCGGCCTTGCGTGTGAGAACGGTGAACAATTCGCCGAGCACTTGGACTGGAATGACGGCTGCCTCTTGCGCAATGTCGTGCAGCAGGCCGAAAACGATGTCGCGCTTCTCGGCTCCGTTGATCCCCTCGGCATAAACAAGGATGTTGGTATCGAGCGCGACCTTCACCGCTCGTCCTCGTAAAGCTCGTCGCGGCTCCAGCGCCCGGCTTCTACAACAGGCTGGCGTTCGAGGCGCGACAGCAGCGCTGTGCGCGAACGAGACGCCGCAGGGTCGGGCTGCCCTGCAGGCACGATCCGCGCCACGGGACGCCCATGGCTGGTCACGACATAGCTCTGTCCTTCGCGGACACCGCGCAGGAGGAGCGAGAATTTGCGGTTGGCGTCGGCTGCGGAAACGGCTTCTTCCATGGCATTGTCCATATAGTAGTTATATTCACTACAGCATAGTGAACCCGGTCAATTTTCGCAAGTTCATTCAATGTGGCGAAACGCAGCGACGCCTCTTGTCCGCCCACGGTCGCACAAAAGTGACAGCAAATTAATGCGACATCGCGCCTGAGGCGTGATAACCGCCGGTTCGTATCGCTTGCCCCGCCTTTTCATTGCCTGGATTGGCCGGCACGCAATTTTGGCCAATTCGGACGCGTTCGTTGAACCGCATCATTCCGCTCATTCTGGCGGTCGCCTTGTTCATGGAAAACATGGATTCGACCGTCATTGCGACATCGCTGCCGGCGATCGCCGTCGACATCCACACCAGCCCGATCGCGCTCAAGCTGGCGCTGACCGCCTATCTGGTGTCGCTGGCCATCTTCATTCCGATCAGCGGCTGGATGGCCGACCGGTTTGGCGCCAAGACCATTTTTCGCGCCGCGATCGGCGTGTTCATCGTCGGCTCGGTCTGCTGCGCCGTCTCCAACTCGCTGCCGGCCTTTGTCGTCTCGCGCTTCCTGCAAGGCATAGGCGGCGCCATGATGACGCCGGTCGGCCGGCTGGTCCTGGTGCGCGCGACGCCGAAGAGCGAGCTGGTTGCCGCCATGTCGTGGCTGACGGTGCCGGCGCTGGTCGGACCGCTCGTCGGACCACCGATCGGCGGCTTCATCACCACTTATTTCACCTGGCACTGGATCTTTCTGATCAACGTGCCGATCGGCCTGATCGGCATCTGGCTGGCGACGCGCTTCCTGCCGCAAACCGACTCGATGGAGACGCCGCCGCTCGATTTCGTCGGTTTCGTGCTGAGCGGGCTGGCGGCCTCCGGCGTCGTCTTTGGCCTGTCGGTGGTCAGCCTGCCCTATCTGCCGCCGGCGACCGGCCTCATCACCGTGGCGGTCGGGCTGATTTCCGGCGTGCTCTATCTGCTGCATGCGCGGCGCGCCAAGAATCCCCTGCTGGCGCTGGAACTGTTCCGCAACCAGGTGTTCCGCTCCTCGGTGCTCGGCGGCTCGCTGTTTCGCATCGGCATCGGCGCGGTGCCGTTCCTGTTGCCCCTGATGTTCCAGATCGGGTTCGGGCTGACGCCGTTCCAGTCGGGCATGATCACCTTCGTCTCGGCCATCGGCGCCATTGGCATGAAGTTCGTCACCGCGCTGATCTTCCGGCTCGCCGGCTTCCGCCGGGTGCTGATCTGGGGCTCGCTGATCGCCGCCACATCGATCGCCATCTACGGCCTGTTCACGCCGGAGACGCCTTACGCGCTGATGCTGGCGATATTGCTGGTCGGCGGGTTTATCCGCTCGATGTTCTTCACCGGCGTCAATGCGCTCTCCTATGCCGAAGTGTCGGCCGAGGACACCAGCAAGGCAACGCCGATCACGGCGGTGTTCCAGCAACTGTCGATCGCACTCGGCGTGGCGCTGGCCGGCGGCATCCTGGAAGTCTCGACCTCGATCCATGGCGGCCCGCTGATGCTCGGCGATTTCCACATTGCCTTCTTCATCGTGGCGGCAGTGTCAGCGGCGGCGTCGGTGTCGTTCACGCGGCTGGCGCCGGATGCCGGCAATGCCGTGTCGGGACATGGCCGGCTGACGACGCCGAAGACGCTGGAGCCGGTGAGCACGGCTGGGAAGTAAGGGGCGGCGCGACGAAAATTGTCGACGTCGGCGATCCTTCACCCCCCCCTCTGGCCTGCCGGCCATCTCCCCCGCAAGGGGGGAGATCGGATATCACGCGGCTTTCGCCAATCTTGCAACTTTGAAGGAACGGCGAGGCGGGGGCGGTCGCAACTGCCAATCTCCCCCCTTGCGGGGGAGATGTCCGGCAGGACAGAGGGACGGAACGCTACGAAGCGTCTTTCACGCCGTGCCGTCTCTGCCCTTAAAATCCTTCGCCAGCAGATACAACTCCACCGACTCATCGCGCGACGCCGGCGGCTTGACGTGATGCACTGAGCGGAAGTTCTTCTTGAGCATCGACAGCAGCTCGTTCTCCGCGCCGCCCTGAAACGTCTTGGCCAGAAAGTGCCCGCCCGGCTTCAGCACCGACAGCGCGAAATCGGCGGCCACTTCGCACAGATGCATGGTGCGGATGTGGTCGGTTCGCTTGTGGCCGGTGGTCGGCGCCGCCATGTCGGACAGCACGACATCGGGGTCGCCGCCCAGCGCTTCGGCGAGCTTTTGCGGCGCCTCGGGGTTAAGGAAGTCCATCAGCAGCACCGGCGCGCCGGGCACGGCGGGCATTTCGAGATAGTCGATGCCGATGACATGCGGATTTTCTGCCGTCGACTTGGTCCTCGCGGCCGCCACCTGGCACCAGCCGCCGGGGGCCGCACCGAGGTCGATGACCTTCATGCCGGGTTTCAGCAGATGATGCTTGTCGTCGATCTCGATCAGCTTGTAAGCCGCGCGCGAGCGATAGCCATCGGCCTTGGAGCGCTGAACGTAGGGATCGTTGATGTGGCGTTGCAGCCAGCGGCGCGACGATTCTTTCAGGCCCGACTTCTTCTTGATCCGCGTTTTGAGGACACGAATGCTGGCGGAGCCCGGCTTTTCCGGCTTCTTGGTCATGACTTTTTTTCTTGTTTGAGTTTTTGCACTCGCCGAGTTGCCGCCGTTTTTCGGCGGCTTCGCGTTTCGCGAAGGGCTTCCCCCACTCCGTCGCCGCTTCGCGGCGCCACCTCTCCCCCCTCCGGAGGGAGAGGAAAGGCGCTGGTCTGCATAAGTTCGCGCCCTTCCTCTACCCCGTCGATCGGGGGAGAGGTGTCGAGCGAAGCTCGACGGAGTGGGGGTCGACCGTTCACCAAAGCAATGCGGATCATGCTCGGCCCCGCCCACTGTTGCGCCAGACGCCGTCATCGGCCATCAGCTCGCTCAAAATGCCTTCGCGCAGACCACGGTCGGCGACGCGCAGCCGCTCCGACGGCCACACCGCACGTATCGCTTCAAGAATAGCACAGCCGGCCAGCACCAGGTCGGCACGGTCGGCGCCGATGCACGGGTTGGCGCAGCGCTGCTGGAAATCCCAGCCAACCAGCTTTTCGACCATGCGGTCGACGCTGTCGCGGTCCATCCACAGCCCATCGACGCGGCGGCGGTCGTAGCGTTCGAGATCGAGATGGACGCCGGCCAGCGTCGTCACCGTGCCGGATGTGCCCAGCAGATGGAATTTCGGACTGGCCAGCACATGGCTCAGCCGGTCGCGGCCGTCGAAGGCTTTCAGCCGCACCGCGACGTCGTCGACCATGGCGGCAAAGATCTCGCGCGTCACCGTGCGGCCGCCAAAGCGTTCGGCCAGAGAGACGACGCCGACCGGCAGCGAGGTCCACGACACGATGTGGTTGGCCAGCCGCGGCGAGCGCTGGCCGGTGAGGTCGATCAGCGCGATTTCGGACGAGCCACCGCCAATGTCGAACAGCACCACGCCTTGCGTGTCGCGCTCGACCAGCGAGCCGCAGCCGGATACAGCAAGCCGCGCTTCGGTCTGGCGGTCGATGATTTCCAACTTCAGCCCTGCCTCGCGCTCGACGCGCTGCAGGAATTCGACGCCATTGTCGGCGGTGCGGCAGGCTTCGGTGGCGATCAGCCGGGCTTTCCTGATCTTGCGGTTGCGCAATTTGTCGCCGCAGATTTTCAGCGCCTCGACGGCGCGGTCCATCGCCGCCTGGCTCAGGTGCCCATTCGCCGTCAGCCCCTCGCCCAGCCGGACGATGCGCGAGAAGGCGTCGATGACGCGGAACTGGCCATGGCGTTGCGGCACCGCGACCAGCAGCCGGCAATTGTTGGTGCCGAGATCGAGCGCGGCAAACACCGGCAGTTCCTGCATCGGCGGCCGATGCATGGGCTGTTCCGGTCGGGGTTGTGGGGCCGAGGGCAAAGGCACGGGCGCTGGAGCGGCCGGGCCGACGAAGGCCGGCGCACCGACCGCCGCGGCCGTTGCGAGAGGGCTGTCGTCGCGCGCAAAAACCTTGCGCCCACGCCGGCGCTTGCGCCGCTTTCTCGCCTTGCCGCGCTGATGCTGGGCGTCGCCGGCCTGTCCGTTGCCGGACTGGGGCCCCGCCTGGCGGGGCCGCCCGGCGGATGGGCTTGGCCCGCCTGATGGCGGCGAAGCCCTGGACACGCCCACTTCCGGCGCGCCAGCGCCGGTGTCGTGGTCTTCCACTTCAGTTCCTTCCGGCGCCGCGCGAACCGGAAAACCGGACGCAGCAGGCGCTTCAATCTTTTAAGTTGCCGCCAGAGTAGCAGCGCCGGACCGGATCACCAAGAGCAAGGACTCAAATTTTGCCGGCTGCGTCCTGCCAAATCCCCGCTGCTTTGCAGCGTCCCGGCGTTCGCTAGCCTTTCATCTTGCCACTGGCACGACGAATTCGCCGTTGGCGAACCGGCTGCTCACCCTTGCCGGTTGAATAGCCGGTTTCAATGAGGCATTTCTGAAATGAGGGGGAATTGGTGAATCGCGGACGTTTTAACGCCCGCCTGGGCGATGGGCAGCAACGCATGACGACAACTCCATGAATTGGGGGGCCACGAATTGGAAGCGCTATCTGTGGCCGGTCATCGGTGTCGCGGCGGTCATCGGGTCGCTGTTGTTGCTGTGGCATGAACTGCGCGGCATCTCGATCGACGATGTCTGGGACGGCATATCCGCCATCCCGACGCGCGGCTGGATGCTGGCGGCACTGAGCTCGGTGGTCGCCTATGCCTCGCTCGCCGGCTATGACCACATCGCGCTCTTGCATATCGGCAGACGAGTGTCGTGGCTGTTCGTCACCTTCTGCTCCTTCACCACCTACGCGCTGTCGCACAATATCGGCGGCTCGGTGTTTTCGGGCGCCGTGATCCGCTACCGCGCCTACGGCACCAGGGGGCTGACCGGCCAGGATGTCGGCATTCTGGTGGCGATCTGCTGGATCACCTTCGTGCTCTCCAGCATTCTGGTCGGCGGCCTGGTGCTGGTTTTCGAGCCTGCAATCATCGACCGCTTTTCCGGCGCCCCGCACCACGGCCTGGCGATCGCCGCCGGCATCGCTTTGCTGATCCTGGTCGGCGCCTACATCTTCGGCAGCTGGCTGCATCTGAAGCCGCTGAAAATCGCCGGCTTCCAGTTGCACTACCCGGCGCTGCCGATCGTGGCGCGGCAATTGCTGATCGGCCCGATCGAGCTTCTGGCGGCGGCGGCGATCATCTTCTTTGCCCTGCCCGTTGCCGGCAATCCCGGCTATTTCGTCATCCTCGGCGTGTTCCTGGTGTCGTTCTCGGTTGCGCAGATCTCGCATGCGCCGGGCGGGCTCGGCGTGTTCGAGGTCGTGTTCCTCGCCGGCCTGTCTGATATGGACCCGGTCGGCGTGCTGGCGGCACTTCTGGTGTTCCGGCTGTTCTACCTGATCATCCCGCTGCTGATCGCGCTTGGCGTGGTGCTGTTCTTCGAGCACTCGCAATACAGCCGGACGGACAGTTGAGGTCGCGCCGGGCGACAGCGCCCGCCTGGCGCAATTGGCTGATGAAACACCGAGATTGAAATGCAACGCAGGCTTGACTATTTTCCGGCGGCGGCTACAAGGCACGCGCGGCTGCTTCGGCGGCCCACCAGCGCGACAGCGCCTGCTGGGGAATAGGTTAACGGTAGACCCACGGACTCTGACTCCGTTAGTCCTGGTTCGAATCCAGGTTCCCCAGCCAGCATTTTTCCAAATGAAATCACAAACTTAGACCGATGGGGATTTCCGTTTCTCGCGATTTGGTGCCGCGACACGTTGCGACACGTTCGCCTTGATTCTCAACGGTTCTCATCCGTTCGCCGCTACTCGACGCGACATGGACGCGACATGAAAGGGCATCGTCATGGTATGGTCTGACATCCTCTATTTCACCCCGGTCATCCTTTGCGTCGGCGGCATGGCGCTGGCCAAGCTTCCTGATCTCCTGGACGTAATCCAAGGAACGCCGGGCCAAGCCGATTTCGAACGCTTCATGATGGATGCCCGCCGGCGCGGTCTCACCTATTCGGAATCGATGCGAGAATTGGATATTAGGACGATCTTCGCCCGGCTTCGTCGCGAGGCCAGCGACGCCGTCGCGATCGACATCGAAAACTGGAAGCCGATCCTGGACGCCAAGGTCGCGGCATGCCTCGCCGACAATCCCGAACATGCCAGCGACCTTATGGCGATGATGGTAGGCTTGAGCTACGGCCACATTTTATATGAGCATGAGGCGGCCAACGTAGATAGCCTGTACACGGGGCTTCGCCGTGGCGGACAATCGATCGACCAGCTGGCGGCGTTGCGCGTGCACCGGTAGCGGCCTCATCCAAAATCACTGTTGAATTTTGGTTTTTCAACGCTATCTATTCGCCTGAAACAAGCGCGGTGAAGGGTGGACTGCATGTCAGACTTGAGCGAAGGCGCTAAAAAAATCCTCCGACATTTTCGAGACAACAAGATTCCGCAACTTGCATACGAATTTCCAGACACGTTGGCGGCATTGTTTGACGATCCTGAAGAGTGCGAACAGGCTCAGAAGGAATTGCAAGGACGTGGGTTTATCGAGTTGGGGCCAGAACTGCCCAAGCATATTCCGGTGTCATCACGTGTCCGACACGCGGCTATTACGCTGGAAGGCGAGCGGCACACAAAGAAGAATGATATCTAATCCAAGACCCTGACCATTTTCCTCAAGCTAGGAAAATTTGCCTCTCATGCAGGACTCAGTTATATAATTTGGTAGTCTTGTCCACAGTTGAACGCCAGAGTTAGCTATCGTCGCCAGACGAATCGCAATAGCCTTCCCGCGAAGGCGGGGCTGGCAAACGCTGGGGAACGTGTTGCTGCAACGTATGGCAAAGAAACAGCGAGAAAGTTCCGGTCCAAAGTCTGGTCGCGGATCGCCTTACGTTCGACCATTTGAAGCTGAGACTATACCGCTTCAGCAACTGTTAGACTACACGCGTCGGCCATTCCCTGAAACCCAGACTAACCTCTTCCGCGATCAAGATGACGCGGACCTTGCTATCTATTATTCTGGCGACCTCACTTTCCTACTAAACAGGTGCGTATCGGTGATCGGCGCACGGGACGTATCTCCGGAAGGGCAGGCTAGAGCCAGGCGCGTCGCTAGAGAACTCACTGGCTTCGGGATTGTCGTGACTAGTGGTCTAGCCAAGGGCGTCGACATTGCGGCGCATCGCGGTGCCATGGACGCCGGCGGCAAAACTATCGCCGTGATTGGAACGCCAATCGAAAAGGCCTACCCCATAGAACACGCCGAAACGCAGATGGAAATCTATCGGCACCATTTGCTTATTTCTCAGTTTCGCCCGGGCCAGCGCACATTCCCATCGGACTTCCCGAAGCGAAACCGCCTTATGGCAGCACTCACCGACGCGAGCGTTATTGTGGAAGCTTCGGATACATCAGGAACGCTGCATCAGGCGGTCGAGTGCACCAAGTTAGGCCGTTGGCTTTTTATCGCTAACTCAGTGGTCGAAGATCCTCGACTAAGCTGGCCAAAAAAGTTTCTGGAGTACGAAAACTGTGTTCCGCTTAAAGATATTTCGGATATTACCAGTAGATTGCTGTAGTAGCTCGCCGATTGAGCGGATTGAAAAGTATGCGAGTTTATTTTCGGGCGCAGTATCTGACTAGCGCTGTTGGTCAAATGCGTAGAGCCGACTACAACGCCACACTGTTGGTTCATGCGGTAAAAGGGAAATCGATCAACTCCAGTCAGTATGCCCATGTGAAAATCGGCGGCTCTTCCGTCATGATCACCGACGGAAACAAGGACCGGGCGATGGATTGGTTCGGTGAGTGGGCCGCCCAATACGTCCGAGCGCAGGGATGGGGGCCGAAAGTTCTTGTTCCAATCCCAAACAGATCGGCTGTGATCGGCAGTTCTGCTGCACCAAGAACGGCTTTGATCGCTCACGCCGTCCGCAGGGCCACCAGTGGGGCCGTTGTTGTGGCAGATGTGTTGCGATGGAAGCGACAGCTACCCAAGAGCACCGACATTGCTTCGCGAAGGCCAGAAGTCCTGCTGCCGGATTTGGTCCTGACCGGCAAACTTCCGGTTGGCACTGTGGTTCTCGTTGACGATGTATTCACCTCGGGCGGGCATGCCGTTGCTTCAGCGTGGCGATTGGCCGACCAACTTAAAATACCTAGCTGCGTGATTTCCTGCGGCCGGACCCTTCACGAACAGCTACCAGACCCATTCGCGGTGCCAGACGAAGAATTGATAATTCCGAAGCGACCGTAGACTGGCACCAGGCGTGACAGTGCGCAGTTGTTTAATCCTTGCCGACCCCCGCTGATGCTAAAGTCCGGGCGTCATAGAACGGAGAATCAACGATGCTGTTCGCCGACATGCAGGACGCACACGACAGGCGAGTCGAAAAGCTAATCGCTAGGATGGACAATCCCGGAGATCAGGACGCCAGTATTCTAGCTGATGAGCTTCGGACCGTTCCGTTAGTTTCGAATTTCAATCTCGTAGGGATCAGACGGCGATTAAACAACATCGAGGTAGGCGTATGGGCGATTGTCGGACTGCTGGTTCTCCACATCTATCGCCATTGGTGAAGTGCAGCCTGCGGCAATAAAATTCGTCGCGCGTGCGGTCGAGCCAGATCGATTTCCCTGCAATGGCTGGCCCAATCAGGGCAATGAAGCTTGTTAAATATCGCCGGGAGAAACCACTCCCCTACAGCCCCGATAGTCCCCATCCGCAACCACAACCCATTTGAAATAGCCGGTATCACTGGTGATGATTGCACGGGTGCCGGGCTTAACGACACAGGCCACAAACGGCATGATCAGATCGATGCCGCCAGGCTCATTCATGAGAACGTTTCCTTGGCGAGATGCAGAACCGTTCTGCCAAACAATGACCCAACTCTCTCCGGGCCGATTCAGTGTCACCGATTGCGCCAGTGCTGCCTGAGTGAAAAGCAAGCTTACGATAGCGGTGAATTTCAGAGCCCGAACAATCTTCATTTTGCGCCTCCCCTGTGACCAGATCGGGGAGTTGAGAAGCCTTCAGGTGGAAGGCCGCATACGCCTTTAGGCTTTCGCCCTGGACATACACGTATGCCTCCCCGACCTTGGTCGGAGAGTGCGGATATCGGCAGCACTGGTGCCGCCACCTGAAGGGGTTCTCACGCCCCTGAGCTTTCGCTCAGATGGCGTTATAAAGGTCGTTGACGCCTCTGCCAATCCTGATGCGCCAGCTTTACCTTTTGGTGCGTTGCTCGAAACTGGCGGGCTGCAGGGCGGAAGGTGCGGTTTCATCGCTCAGCGAAGAGCTGACTGGGCGAAGGCCGTAACAGCCGGCGTCACCCGGTGAAAAACTGATGGGGCTCGGTGCCCTCGGCGTAACAAGCATGGCTGCGGCGGCGTTAGCGTCTCTGGTGACCCTGTTATTGGCGGACATCTGGCGGGTGCTGCGAGGTGGCTGGCCTCAACGTTGCGCTCAGAATGAAGTGGACTGAGAATAAACGCGGCGCGGAGTGACTGGCCGTTCCTTCTGGACAGACTGCAGAGAACGTTTTGCGTCTACGGATGTCGACAAAAAACTTTCCCCCATTCGCACTTTGGTTGCAGACTTGTTTACGAATGTCCGTAGAGTATGAACGATCTAATCCGGGTGGGAGGGGGCTCTTGCCGATACCAGGTTTTGGTGGGAACGGGCTGTTGCCGCCGTTTGTTGGCGTCGATGCAACGACGACGGCCAGCCGATCGCCTTACTTCGCGCATATCACAGAGGTGGTTCAGAATTTTGGCACCTCCGTGGAGCGTCGGGCACTCCTGTCAAATCTGATCAGCTACCGCACACTGCTCGCTGGCGAAGGCTATGTGTCAGGGCTGCAGTTCGTCGATGGAAGCTTTGTGGAGGACATCGAGTCCGTGGCGAAACGGCCGCCAAGCGACATAGACGTATTTAGCATTCTGAACTTGCCGGCCAAATACCTAGGTGCTGGGCCTGACATATTAGCAGAGGGCGAAGCTTTCTGGCGCGATCGGGTCGCTAACAGGGAACATAACAAGGCGAATTTGAAACTCGACACCTATGCGCTCCTGGTGGAACAAACGGCCCTTGGCGACATGCTCCAGCAGGTTATGTATTGGTACAGCTTATTTTCGCATCAGAGAGACACCTTCGCATGGAAGGGCTTTCTTGCGATTGTGATTGACCCGGGTGCCGACAAGGAAGCAGCAAAAATGTTAGGGGGAGCTTGATGCCAACGCTACTCTCCCTTGAATCTCTCGAAACCGACCGCCAGTTCGTTGAGCGTCAGCGCGACGAAGCCAAACAAGGAGCATGGGGCACATCACGATTGATGTGGGAAAACCGGCTTCGGGAACTGAACCTTCGCATTGCCGAGTTGAAAGCTGGGAGCAACAGCTACGCTAGTGTTGCTCTGATTTTCGATGGATTGCCGGTGATTGGGCAGGGAGACATTCGGTTAGACTTCTCCACTGATGCCCTCAACAGCTATCAGAAGATGATCTCAATCGCGCTTGCGTCCCAGGCTGGCGAGGATTTGCCAGAGCGAGGCCCCGTCAAAGGGTCGGGAAAAGGAAGGCTATTTATTCGCGATCTCGTTCGAGGGTCGATGGGTTTCATGCTCGAAGAGCTCGCGCCAGATCAACAGGAGATGATTGCCACTCCATTAAAGCAGGCCGTCGAGAGCGCGACGGCTTTAATCGGCTCCATGACCGCTGACCAAACGGATGAGAATTTTGATGCCTTATTGGCGGATACGCAACCAAGGATGGTCGCTGCTGTCCAGAAATTCACGAAGGTGCTTCAGGAGGCTGGGGCTAGCACCCGTATCGTCGGAGACGAACACGCTGTAGGGCTGACGGGACCGCAGGTTGACGCTTTATACAAGCGGCTGAAAACCGTCGAGGTAAAGGAGGATGTTGAGGAGGTCGATGGGACCTTGCTTGGCATCCTACCAGATGCTCACCAGTTCGAAATGCGCCTACCAGGCGATGATGGTGGCACGTTGAAAGGCAGCGTGGCCGATGACCTCGCGCTAAAATATCTGGCCGACTTGCAGTTCAAAGAAACTTTGCTCCTTAAGCCCGTGAGAGCTTCGATCAATTACATCAGAACCATGCGGAACGGAAAAGTGATCAAAGAGCACAAGGTGCTGCAGAATCTGGTGCCATTAGGCTGAGGGCCAACCAACGTCCCTGTGTGGCTCAGTGACCCAAAAGCCGCCGGCTCTCGCTGGCGGCTTTTTGCGTCAGTTGGGAACATCCTCGCTCTGAGGCTGTTCGGTCACACCCGGCTCGTTCTTCAGCGGTCCGTGCCGGTGACCAAGATGCCCTGACTCATCATGGTCGGCCCGCGCGCTCGGAAGCAAGCGCGGGCCATCCCATTCACAAAGCCCGCTGGCTAGCTGATCTTATGTGACTCTCAGCGGGAGACAATGTGCGGGATGTCTGCAACTCGGCAAGCGACTGCCGGATGACGGTAACGGCCCCTTGAAGCGCAAGCGCGGCCATGATTCCTGCCACCGCAATGTCAGGCCAGCCGGAGCCAGTTCCAAAGACGCCAGCGGCGGCAAGCAGGACGGCAAGGTTGCCTAGAACATCGTTGCGGGTGCAAATCCATGCGGAACGCATGTTCGCGTCACCGCCTCGATACGCCCAAAGCAGGCCGAATGAAGCGGCATTGGCCAGCAAGGCTGCAAAGCCGACTGTGCCCATCGTTAAAGCGCCGGGCAACGTGCCGTGAGCAGTATTCCAGATGGCAATGCCAATGACCCAGGCCGCGAACAGCCCCATGGTAGCGCCTTTGACCAACGCGGCGGACGCGCGATAGCGAAGCGCCATGCCGATCACAAAAAGGCTGATAGCGTAGTTGCCGGCGTCACCAAGGAAGTCTAGCGCATCGGCCTGTAGCGAGGCAGAGCCAGCCGCTACGCCCGCGCCGATCTCGACTGCGAACATTGCCGCGTTAATCGCCAAGACAAGCCAGAGCGCCCGCCGGTAGCCGGCATTGGCCTTCTGCTCCTCGGCTTCGTTATGATGATGTCCGCAACACGCTGCGCCCATTTGGGATCACTCCTGCTTTGCGCTAAGCATATAGGAATTTAGGCAGGTGTGCGAAAGACACCGCTATGCATTACGAGCTTTCCGGTGTGAGTTCCGAGCCTGAGACGCTCCTGAGTGGGCTTTTCGCCCTTATTATTTCCTCTGCCGCCGACGCCACTGTCTATTGTCGGTGGCGAGGCCGCTATCACCTTCTGAGCGGGCGAGCGATGGAGTGCCTTCGGCGGTGAAGACAATTCCGGCGTCCTCCAACGCTTTGCGGATCGCCGCGATGTTGTGGGGACGCGATTTCCTGAATCCGTTCTCAAGATCGCTGATGGCCATTTCGCTAAGATCGGCCTTTGCGGCAAGTCGCACACGCGACCAGTTCAGTAGGGCCCGTGCTGCTCTGGATTGGTCTGCTGACAGTACGGTTCGGCTGTTCATAGACAGTCGAACATTCAAAATCGCTAAAATGTTCCTCTTGACCTACTGCGTTTCTCTAACGGCGTGAGGCCGGCCTCTCGGGTAATGCGGAGGGGTTTTCCAATAACTTTGCGGAACGCTGATCGTCACGCTGCAATGTCTTCTTTTTCGGCTTCGTCCGCTCAACCAGATCTGGCCTTTTCGCTATCAGGTAGTCGGCCTTGTTCGTTCGGTAATCTTGTTTGAGGACGGACATTTCTACAATCTCCATTGTGGAGATCAACGCGGCTGGGAGCCGACACGTTCCCATAAATCGCTTGTTCAAGGCCGAGCCGAGCGGCGCACGGATGCCACAAACGCGAAAAGGGCGCGGTTCATGACGGCGCCCTTTATTTGAAAAGGTTCAACTGTCGTATCCTACGAGTCTTGCCGACCATACCAGTCGTCGACGTCTCGCCGCACGCGATCCTTCTCAATGCCGTAACGTTCCTGGATCGTACCTTCGAGCTGATCGCGGTTGCCGGCTATGCGGTCGAGATCATCATCGGTGAGCTTGCCCCACTGCTCCTTGACCTTACCTTTGAATTGCTTCCAATTTCCTTCGACGCGATTCCAGTCCATGATGGCGATCTCCTTTCGTTCGTCCTTTCGAATAACGGTCGTATGGCCGTCAGGTTCCGCTGCAGGTAAGCGCGCTTGCTCGTGATCTAGCAATGGAACCTAATGCCCATCGCCAGCTTGAGTGCGCCGGCCTTTTCAGTTTTGGAACACAGCGGGCCTTTCGCCGTTTGGTGCAATGGAACAGCTTCGCAGCCAGATGCAGGTATTCGCCGATCCAGGCCTGTGGATCGCCTTGGCGGCACTGCTGATCCCTTATGGGATCGGTGTCGCACTGCTCCTGCGGGTAGCCGGTTGATGGAAGCCTGTTAACTTTCCTAGATCTCCGTGAAGCCTCTTGGACGCGGCGGAAGGTCTGCGTCCGGCGCTCTCCACCTAAAAATGAGGAAACTTAGAGAGGCGCCGGAGTGTTCGCCCTATTTGATACTAGGGGACGGCGGTTTCATCATCACTCGCAATTGCATCTGATCGATGGCCGCTATGATGGCCGTCGCCAGTGCTTCCGCCTCATGAATCAGTTCCGGACCATAGAGCCCGTTGACCATCTCTTCGCTCGGCAGCACGCCAGGAGGACAGTGCTCCTCGATAGTGCGCCGGATCAGCGTCAGCGCTACCCGGCATTCGTCGGCTTCGATCTTCATAATCATTGAAACATGCATTCGAGCTAAAATGTTCCGGAACCGATCTCAGCCTAGCGGCTTGAATCGCCGGACGGTGGGTCAGTGCATGCGTTTGAAGTTCATTGAGCCGTTAATGCCGACCTTGGTGGAGAAGCCTCCCGAAGGCGACGAATGGATTCACGAGGTCAAGTTCGACGGCTACCGCAGCCAGATCATCATCGATCATGACGTGCGCATCTTCACGCGCAACGGCCACAATTGGACGGCAAAATACAGGGATCTGGCCGGTGCCGCAAAACGCCTTGGGGTCGAGAATGCCATCATTGACGGCGAAATAGTCGTACTCAACGAAGCCGACCTTTCGGACTATCAGGCGCTGCGCAAAGCCATCACCAGCCGCCAGCATGACCTCTACTTCGTCGCCTTCGATCTCCTCCACTTGAACGGTCACGATCTGCGGGACATGGATCTCGAAGACCGACGCGAAATCCTGGAAGGCCTCATCTTGCCTGATGACCGCATCCAGTTCAGCCAAGCGCTGCCCGGAGACGCTAAAGCCATATTCCACCTGATCGATGAAGCCGGCCTTGAGGGTATGGTATCGAAGCGACGTGACAGCAAATACCGCAGCGGCCGGTCGACAGCCTGGCTGAAGATCAAGAGCTACATGGTGGAAGAATACGACTTGCTCGGAGTCGAGCGGGAACCCGGTAAGCCGGCCTTTGCGCTGATGGCCGATCGGAAGACCGGGGAGTATGTCGGCTCAGCGTTCATCAACTCCAGCCGGGCAATCCGCGAACGGCTATGGAAGCGCGTCCAGGAGCACGCCGGGCCGGCGCCGAAGGGCATGAAGCGGCCGGCGACGCAGTGGGTCAAGCCGGGCCTGATCGGACGAGTGAAGCACCTGCGCGGCGAGGAGGACCTGCGCCACGCGTCCTTGCAGGATTTCAGGGAGGAAGACTAGCGAATTGACGTCTAGCTAAGTGACAGGCACCTAGCTTGGGGATTTCTGCCATTAGTGTTTCCAGGAACAAACGTCATTCCTTCCACTTCGGCACATTCGTCTTTGAAATCTTCGACCAAACCTGCGCAGCCTTCTGTAGAGCCATTAACCGCGGTGCAATATTGGCCCAAGGTTATAGGCGTTCCGGGCTGGATTACGTTGTGTAGCCCTGCCGCAGATACAAAATTAGAGCCCAGAAACGTGAACAGGCATACCCAGAAAAACCTCATGACGTGCCTCCCCCTTTGAAGGCGAAATGTTCAACCAAATATTGGCAAGAAGCAAGGCTTTTTATAACATACAAGCGTCCAGCTAAAAAGGTCGAAGATTACATGGCGCGCATACTTGCCAATCACGGATCAAAAGGCGCGGGAAAGTCATCTGGTTTCGCCGGGGGCCGTTCCACTTAGGCGGTCGGACGCGCTTTGGAGTTCTCCTGCGGAGGTTGCGCGGGTCATTGGTGCCGTCCTGTTCCTGAAAGAAATTGCTCGCCGTCTCCGCGATGCTTCATGCAGAACCAATGCGATGGCTGGCGCGGCCTGGCAAATCCGAACCCAGCATCCTTGCCGCAGCCGGGGTGCTCGCACGCATGATTGTCGACCCGCCGCCGTTCGCGCGGGGGCGCTGTCATGCCTTCGACAGGCCGGCTAGGTTCGTCGCTCATAGCGGGTTGATCGGCCCGACCAGGCCGGGATGGTCGTTGGGCAGCTTGTTGATGGCGCTCGTGTTCACCTCACGCCCAACGCGGTTGAACTGCAACTGACCGTCGATGTCGTGGCTGAGAATGTCCTTGAGGCTGTCCTTGGGCGTCGCCGGGTCCAGCCAGGCGTCATAATATGCCTTGTCGAGAATGAGAGGCTGCCGATCATGCAACTGCTTCATAGGGTCTGCGGCAGGCTCTGTGATGATGGTGCAGCTGGTTATGTCGAGATTGGAATTGTAAGCCCAAAGGCCAGCGAAGGAGAAAGGCGCGTGGCCTGGCTGGTAGATGTGCCAAGGGTCTTTCTTGCCGTCAGCCGGAGAAATGGTCCACTCATAAAAACCATCGGCAGGGATGAGGCAGCGCTTTGACTTGAAGGCGTCGCGGAACGCGGGCGCTGTATCGATGCCCTCTATTCTCGCATTGAACATGGCCGCCTTCGGCATCTCCTTCGCCCAGAAGGGCACCAGCCACCAACGCCCTTCGCGGAGCTTATGATTGCCATCTTCGCCGGCAGTGACGAACGGCACATCCTGTGTAGGCGCAATGTTGTAGCGCGGCTCGTCGTTGCGGCCCGTCTCCGCCGGCGCAGTCAGGCGGTAGAGCCGGTGAATTTCCGACCACGACAGATATTTGGTGTAGCGTCCGCACATCGCTCTGCCTCAGTTGCGCAGGAGTCCAGGCACGCTGAGCGGGCCAAGGTCGAGAATTCTCCTATACTCGTCGTTGCGGCGCCAGACGCCGCGTATCTTGCCCTTTTCGCGGTCACGCTTCGCGTCGAAGGCCTCCCCTTGAAAATGATCGAGGAACGCCTTCGCTTCGGCTGGATCCGCGAAGCAGTGCAATCGATATTCCTCGTATTTGCCGTTTGGCCAAACCGCTTGCACATGCCGGATTTGGAAAGTCATTCCACGTTCCTGACAGTAGTCGTGGATCGTGGTCCGGTTCCGACCGGTGCAGAGGTCATCAGGCAGCGCCACCTGGTGTGGCCATCTTTCGTCGATCGTCGATGGCGGCAGTATGCTGCTGCTGCGCTGGACCATCAGTGGCGAGCGCCGCCGGTGTTCTTGCTCTCACGGAGATAGATGTCTGCCTGATGGCGTATGGCCTCTGCCAAAGACAATACACGATCAAGGTCATCGGGATAGTTCGCCGGGCACCATATGGCGGTTAATTCAGCGATGGCCGCCTTTTGGCTGAGAGGTGAGAGGCCGCGCACCCGCTTTCCCATCTTGCTGATAGCCCGGTGGATGGCGGGCATCTCGCGCCTGACCGTAGCGTAGATTCCGGGCTGTTCGGATTCCGTCGCAATCATCGGTTTCATGAGGTGTCTCCAATTTGACAGCAGTGAACAAAATCAGAACATTTGAGTCAACCCCTCTTGACTGGACAGGAATATGTTCCTCATCTTGTTCGCTATGGCGCACGATCCGATCGACACGCTGGGCAAGGCGACCCGGCACAACATGCTTGTGAAAGCCGAGTGCAGCTGCGGCAACGTCCGCTACTGCCGATCGGCCGATCTCATGATGGTCTACGGCGGCGGCGTCGATCCCTTGAAGCTCAAGTTCGACTGCAACCGGTGTAAGCCGCAGATCAAAATCACCTTGCTGGAGGTGCATCCCGAACACCTGCCTAAGCGCCTAATGATCCACAAGCCGATGAAGATCGATGGCAAGGTCGTCTGGCACACGGAGAGATTTCGAGGATAGGCCATGGCAAGATCGAAAGGTTCGCAACAATTGTCACAGGCTGAAATTGAGCGCTTTGTGGCGTCAGCGGAAGCGCTGCACTTGAGTATCATCAAGCAGTTTATATCCCCGCATTGCGACCACTGCCGGCAGACGCGCGTCCTGCATGACGTGCTGTTGCAGGCGGTGCGGGACGTCACAGGGGAGGAAGTAACGTTCATCCAGTGGAACGGGACAGGGCCAGCAAAGCCGCCCCATCTGGACTCCAAGCCCTAGGCGTCGCATTCTCCCATCGGGGAGTGAGGGGCGTGGGCAAACGTCGCTACTACGCGGACAATGAATACAACCGCCGAAGGTATGGCAGGCGCCATCGTTCGCGCGACGCGCCGTTATGGCTAAAGATCGGGGCCTTCGGTGCGGTTGTGGCTGGCCTGCTGGCCTTTGAAATCGGTCCCCCTGCTGTTGGCTGCGGCATCAAGGGCAATATCAGCTACAACACTGGCGAGCGCATCTATCACGTTCCCGGGCAGGAACATTATTCCGAAACCCGCATCAGCCTTTCGAAGGGCGAGCGGTGGTTCTGTTCGGAAGATGCAGCGCGCGCCGCTGGGTGGCGGAAGGCTATGCGCTAGCGTCGGCTCTAGCCGTTCTCGCAGCCTATCCCGTCGCCGTCTCGGTCGAGATCATAGATATCCGTGCCTATGACAGTGACCGGCCCGCGCACATATGCGGGGCCGTTGCCCTTTCCAGAGGAACAATCGACATCACTCGCAATCGGAACACAGGCCCCTGAGTAGTTTGGGTCGCAGGCTTCTTGGGCATGGGCGCAGCCGATGAAGGATGCCACGCAAAGAGCGATCGCGCCCCGTTTTGGGAACATGAACTTCGACCATACTTTCCATACAAAAGCGGGTGCCAGCGTCACCGAAAAGCTTGTACGAACGCCCAATCGGCTGTTACCATTCTGAGGCTACAGCTTCACAGCGCATGTCGGAAACCGACCTGCCTCCCGATCTGCCAGAGCTTTCGAGTTCTCGGCTTCGGACGCGCAGGCCCTTGCAAGCTTGACGCCGAATCCTTGGCCCTCCAGGCAGCGAACCATATATCGGTCTCTAAGGTCTTGGTTCACATCGTAGGTCGTCGTTGACCCCGGAATGTTTACCGCCCCGATGGTGTTGCAGGAGACGACTGTTCCGATCGTATTGCATTGCACTGTCCCGGGGTTGTTGTAGCCAGGATGGTAATCGGTTGCCATCGACTGCGGTATTTCTCTGAGCGACGCAATCTGACACTGGTCCTTAGCAGTCTGAGTTGCGTTTAGATCAACGCCCGGTTTGTAGACGATGTAAGCCGGCGCCGTCTGGCACCCCGCAACAGCAAGGATCACGATTATATAGCGCTTGCGCATAACATTATTCCCCCGATGGGCACTGAACTGCAAAAGCAACACCCCCGCAAGAGGCGCTTTACGATTGCTAATACAAAATCGGCTGGCGTTGCGGTGGGAGGTTTCCTGATCAGCGGCGGCCGGGCGGCAAATCAGGTCCGATCCCTAATCGAGCAGGACCTCGTACAGAAAATGCCTGTTCATCGAAGCTCACAGCGTGGGAGTAAGACAACTGTGGCGGTGGTGAGCTATGGGGCCTTGCTCACCATGGGCGAGGCCTTAAGCCGGTCAGCAAGTTTCACGGCAAGGCGAGACGTGGAGTCGGTCTGCCTAATCAGGGCAAGCAAATCGATGCTGAAAGTCGCACCACTCTTTTTCATATCTCGGAGTTCGGCATCCAGCATCGACTGCAGCGCTGCCAGCCGCGCTTTCGCCCGTGTCAGATCCATCAAACCGTCGATTTGGGCCTGTGAAACGCCTGCCCCGTTGCCGAAATACGCCCGGAACCCTTCTTGGAAAGTTTTCTTTTCTGCCCTCGAAAGAGCCTTGGGGAAAGGCATAGCCCTCATATTTTCCACATTTTTGATCATGGCAGACCTTGGCTCCAAGACTGAGAACTCGTGTCAGGGCAGCAATCCGTAAAACAATTGCAGAAATCGGTCCGGTGCATCGACCAAAGGTTCGAACGCTGCCAGAATAATTGCGCGCGTGGGCGGGCGTGCGGTCGGCGTGCGTTGCCTGATGTCCACATTTTAATGCCCCCACCCCTCCAGAGGCGCCGCCGCGCTGGCGTCACAGCGCGGCGACCGGTGGCCTGAGAGGAAGGGCAGACGCCCAGGCCAACGACAGGTTTTTTCAATGGACTGGGTAACGCCTCTTGACCCCTTCAATCGAGCGCTGGAACCAGATCTCCATCTGCCGTCGATAGGTGGCGAGACGTACGCTGATTTCGCGTTCGTTGATGTCCTGCTTTTTGAGGGTGGCTTCGTAGTCGACAAGAACTTTGTCGCGAACCTTGCCAAGCGCTTCAGCGGCGAATGCAACTGCCTGCGACGGGGTCATAGCTTCACCTTGGCGGTGCGCGTCTTGACGCCTCCTGGCTTTAGGCCCCTTTGCGAACCCGCTGCGATTTCAAGCAGCGTAAGCCGATTTGAAAGCGACTTGGTCTCCTTGGCGACCAGAGCTGCGACTACGTCTGCGATGTCGGCGAGAAGCCCGTCTTCGGCCAAGACCGAAGCCACATTGTTATCGGCCTTTGCAAAGACCTTTGCCAAGGCGATGATGGTATCGAGCTGATCGCTATTGCCGGAAGTGAGCTTGGTGAGTGCGCGCATCTATCGAGACCTCCGATGGGGTGGAAGTCGCACTATACCTCAACCAGTTTCCGCAACTTGGAACGCGTGACCTTGGTCAGGTCTACGAGAGCACGACTCAAGGCTTGCTCTATTTTCGAGCGATCGTGTGAGTCCCATTCTGGCAGGTATCCGGCCTCTACCAGAGCGTCTGTAACCTCAGTGAGATCGACCTCGACATCCAGGACCGAAAGTCCCTTTGTTTTCCGGTCGCGGTGTCTTGCCTTACGCGCTGTCGCGGTCATTCCCGTGGTTCCCCTTGTTGGTGTCGACCGCTCCTTTCTTTGCTACGTTCAATACGTGGTGTGCGAGGTCGGCTTTTTCCAGGTTCTCACGCGTCACTGTGGTCACCGCCGAGACCTCAGAAATCCTGGTCAAGGTCAGAAGGCGCGTAGCGACGGCGCCGCTCTTCGAGAATGGCTTTTGTCCAGGCTTCCTTTTCCCGGATCGGAATTAGCGCAAAGGCCCTCTCCGGCTCTTCGTCAGGCGATACCGAAAGCGCGTAGGTGGTAATGATATACTTTATGCCGTTGGCGTCAGCTTGTTCGTAAGTTAGGGATTCATCCCTCTGCCACTCTTCACAAATCAACGTATTCAAAAATGCGTTCTCAAAGACCCAACTCACTTCGCGCGGGGAAAGCTCATACGGTTCGATTTGATTGGGGGATTCAAAGAAGGGCTTATCGCCAGGGCTATTGCGTAAGGGAGAGTGTAGGTCCTGCGGTGCATTAGGCTGTGCAGCGCCTGCACCGTCGCGTGCAGGGCTTGCACCGTTCGGTGCATTTCCTGCGGCGGCCATTTCATTTGCCTGTGCAGCGCCTGCACGATCCTTCTTTGTGCGATCAAACCCCTCAGGAAATGCAATGCCGATTTTTCTGACGGTGTTCGGTTTTCCCTTTTCGTCCTGCGCCGTGGTCTCCTCAAAAAAAATCCAGCCCGCATTATTAATTCGCACCAAACCGCGCTGCACGATTGAGATGCTTTTGTGGACGAGCGCAGCCAACTGTCCGTTGGACAGACGACACCTCTGCAAAGCGTCAACGTGCACATCATTGAAGATCGGCCACAGGAGCCTCAGCGAGATGAGATCATCGGCAAAGACGTTGTGAGCCCCACTCATCCACTCATCGCGTAAAGCACGGCGCGCGGCGCGAAGTTCCAGCGCGTCGCCCTTGGGCCATTTGATGGGCTCGGATTTACAATCCGGCGGCGAAACGCGCGGTTGACGCGGCGGCGGTCGCTTTTTCGATTCATCACCGGCCTTGCCTGATCCGGGCTTTGATGTATTTTCTTGCTTCTGTGATTTTTCCTTTGCCCGGCCGCCCTGGTCGGGCTTTTCTTTTTTTCCGGAGCCGAGCAGCTCGTCGGCGGTTGCAGCTGTCATTAAGTCATTCCCTTCCTTCTCCGGACCTCGGCCCTGAGGCCGCATCTGATCGCTCGTACCGCTCCGCCGATTGATGACTCTGTGGCGTCGAAACGCTTTCTTACTTTCCAACGAAATTCTTCTGCGAGCCGATCAATCTCAACCTCGATTTCCTGACCGCAAAGTGGAGCGATCATCGCAGCGAGAGTGCGAATGCCGGCGACGTTGAAAATGTCCCTGCGAGTCAAGTCGATCACCTCGGCGGGCCCCGCAGGGGCTGGCCTGGACGATGGCAAGCGATCAGCAGGGATGGTGAGAACCTCGGCCGTCAGCTGACCCCCATTGGTGCTTTTCGTCATTGCACCTTGCTCCTTACGTTCTGAAGCAGTCGCTCATGCCAACTGAAGCGGTCTTCGAAGCGGACGCCGGGCCTACTGTTCGCGACAGGCCAACAATTCTGCCAGTCTGACACGACGCTGCTAGTCGCAAGATCGACAACTTGAACAATGCGATCGGGTGAGACGCGCCCGAAGTAGATGAACCAGGTTCGGTCGCTGGAACCATTGGCACGTCGCAAGGCGTCTACCGTTTCCTGGGTGCCGTTAGTAGCGGCCCAAACCCGCCACTTGTGAAGGTCCGCTTCCGGCACATCAACTTTGAGCCGAAAGCGCGCCTTGTCCAAGGCTGAGCCTGCAAGGCCGTGACCAATTTCGACTTTCGAAGAAGTTAGCCAAACGCCTACGAGGCCTGTGCCTCTCCAAAGGTCAGTTGGGACGTCGCCCACCGTTAAGCCATGCGCTGCAATACCGCGCAGACATTGGCCGGCAGTGAAATGATAAAGGTCCATCACTTGCCCACCTCGCCTGCCAGATGGGCAAGCAGGCGGCGGCGACTGGCAACCCAGATAGCCCCCACCTTCGATGCCGGAATCTGCCTTTTCACCAGCATGTGAAAAGTCTGGCCGGGTGTCCTGTTAATCGTTGCGGCAATGGCCTTGCAGCCCCACACGATGTCGCCGGATTCTTTGGATTTTGCCTTCATTTTGTCGCTCGCAATCGTTCGATAGATCGGAGCGGATGCTAGCGGATTTGAGCGGTTGCGAAACTTATAATTTTATGTCATGGGATAATTTCAAAATTATCCAGACAGAAAACCTATGATCCCAGTGACATTGGAATGGCAACACCCCCTCCGCGACGTGACTGTCCCTGAGGGTGAAATAGATTGGGACGCTCTGGCTGACGACGAACGCCGGTTCACGCCTCTGACCGATGAGATTCGGCCACGCTCCTTCACGCTCATCAATCTGGAAAATCCAATCTCGGTGGCGATGGCGAACTGCCGGACCTTCCAGGACTTTCGCGCCTTCATCAACAACTACGGTTTTCCCTGGGAAAAAGATCAAGCGGAGGTTTGGCAGCTGATAAGCCATTCCAAGGACATGAACCGCTATCTCGCTGCATGCTCAGATCCCCCCGCCGCTAAGCTAGAAGCCGCGCTGCTCATCCGAGATCGGTTCACGATTGAATCTGACATCCATTTTTCGCCTACGACAGGCAATCCAGAATTGGCCGTTAAGGTCGCGACGCCGTTTGAGTTCATGTGCCTGGAAGTTCTCTACGCCTTCGAAGTAGGCGCCAGTTTTCAGCGCTGCGAATGGTGCTCCAACGGCTTTTTGACCGGCACCGCCACAGGGCGCCGAAACACCTCAAGATTTTGCCGCGAGAGTTGCCGTCAGACTGCCCTACGGCATCGAAACAAAGCACAAGGAGACAAGACCAATGTCCGTAAATAAACGAACTTGGACGACGCCGAAGGGCGAGGAGAAGGAAACCTGGGTTTGCCGATATAGTGACCAAGGCGGCGCTCGCCGCCTGAAGACTTTTCGCACGAAAAAGGCGGCCGACGCCTTCGCGGCCTCAGCAGCGGTCGAAATCCGCGCTGGCATTCATGTTCCCGACGCCCAGACGGTCACCGTTGCCGAAGCAGGAAAGAACTGGCTGAAAGCGTGCGATGAAGCCGGACTGGAGCGAAGCACTGTCCAACAATACGAACAGCACTATCGAATCCATATCGCCCCAATGATCGGCACGGAGAAGTTGACGCGCATCACCGTTCCATTTGTCCGAAATTTCCAGGATCGGCTTCGTGAGGCTGGCAGGTCAGCCGCTATGATCAAACGCGTCGTAGTCAGCCTTGGCGGGTTGATCGCCGATGCCCAGGGGCGTGGCCACATTATTGGGAATGCCGTTTATGACGCCTCGAAGCGTCGCCTGAATGGCAAGGCTAGGAAGGTTGAGCGTCGCCAGAGAGCAAAGCTCCGTGTCGGCAAGGACATTCCGACCAATCCAGAAATCAGGGCAATCCTCGAACACGTCACCGGGCGCTACAAGCCGTTGCTCGTCACCGCTATCTTCACCGGGCTTCGCGCTTCCGAGCTTCGCGGCCTCAGATGGGATCATGTCGATCTTGCCAAGGCATTGCTTCACGTCCATCAGCGAGCCGACAGATTCCATTCCATCGGGGCGACCAAGACAGAGGCCGGCCAGCGCACAATTCCCCTGCCCCCGATGGCAGTGAATGTGTTGAGGGAATGGAAATTGGCTTGCCCAAAGGGTGACCTCAACCTCGTGTTCCCGAACGGCGAAGGCAACATCGAATGGCACGCTAATATTATTAAGCGCGGCCTATGGCCTGCCCAGGTTGCAGCGGGGGTTATAGTCGATTCTGGTAAACGCGATCGTGACGGCGCCGCGATCATGGTGGCGAAGTATCCTGGTTTGCATAGCATCCGGCATTGGTATGCAAGCTGGCTGATAAATCGCCGCGTCGATGGTGGCCTGGAATTACCCATGAAGACGGTGCAGGAAAGGTTGGGCCATGGATCGATCGCCATGACTGCCGATGTCTATTCGCATCTGTTCCCCAGTACCGACGATGCTCAAGCGCTTTCGGCAGCGCAGAACCAGCTTATGATCGCGGTAGGCGCGACATGACTGCGACATGGGCCGAAAGAAGCCAATGGAAACAACCCGGGCGGAAACACTCTGACTCCGTTAGTCCTGGTTCGAATCCAGGTTCCCCAGCCAAGGCACGTCATGCCCACTGACAGCCAGTACATCCTCGAACGCATCCGCCAAGGATGCGTGGAGTTGTCCGACGACGAGTTCGTCATCGACAGGCTGGCAAAATATGTCGGCAACGGCAGGATCCGCTGGCATGTCGAATTGCGTAGGCACCGCATCGAACTGACGACCGGCCAGATCAAGAAGCAGCCCACCTTCCGCAGGAAAATCCTCGAACAGGCTGGCGTGTTGCCGCCGCAGCGTGCCGGGGCCGACTACCGGCGATGGGCTCTCGATCTGAGGCGGAACGCCATCGAGCTTCCCTGGCGGGACAGGCCGGTCGATGCCGGTTTTGCCATCGACAGGCTGACCAGCCACGGCGATGGGCGCTGGACGGTGGAATACCAGGGCAAGGCGATAAAATTCACGACGACCAAACTGCGCAGGCAGCTCAGCTTCCGTAAACGCATGCTGGCCAAGGCCAAGGTGCTGCCGCCCGAACTGGCCCCAGCCGCTTATCGAAAGTGGATGGACTGGCTTATTCAAAACGCCACTGAGGCGGCACCACAGGCCGGCGAAATCTTGATGACGGAGAAAAGCTGGCTGGACGACCTGCCGGAGCTGGCTGGCTGGCAAGATGAGGCGCCGCCCGAGAATTGATTGGGTTCCAATGATGTCATACGCCGCTGGCGTCCGATCCGGTCGACGCTGTTGGGCACTTCACGCAAACAGGCTAAGATCGGTCCCGGCAGAGAGGACATTTGCAATGGCCGAACCAGAGGACAGAGATATCAGGGAATCGCGCCGCATCCTCCGGGACATCAAGCAACAGAAAGGCCCGGCAGGCTTTAGTCGTCTCCCTTACGAGGACCGGTTGCTTAGCCTGAGCGAGAAATATCCTGATCAGATCGTACGGTATTGGCCAGTTGGCCTTATCGTTGTCTTTGGACTCCTCGCCCTGTTGATCTATTTCGCCTAGCGCAGTGGGCATTGCCCTCGGTGCGCTTTGACGAGGTTCCTCGGCATCCCAACGCGGATCTATCCGCATTTTAACTAATGTAGACAATCCTCACGGAGAACGTTCTCCCGGCTGGTGAGCAGTGTGGAATGGACTAACCTTGTGGATGAGGATGAGCTTCCGGCATCCAGCCGATCAGGCCGCTGGCGCGCAATAGCTTTGGCGGCACTCCAAATCGTCCCACCGGTCATTTCGGTGGGATGCGCCATCATGGCCGGCTATTTCACCTATGGCTTCAAACAACAAGCCGCCCGCGGACATGGCCGCTTTGGCCGTGTCGATCATGAAATCCGACGATGCCTCTCCGGAACTGCGCGATTGGGCAGCGGACGTTCTGGGGATACAGACCGATATCGGAATGCCTGCCAAAACTGCCCAGCAATAATCGCCTACCCGCCTCATATTCCTCCGGCGGCAATTTGGTCGCCGCCCAAATCAGCGGCCGGCGCCGCTCATTCAAGAGATGGCCTGAGGAGGCGCCGGCCAGGCGGGCATTGGGGTACCCGCCGACGCTACATTAGCATTCACGCATAGATTTGGTATGGCGCGAACGCGGAAGTGCCTTCACAGCAGCATTACCGCAATTTTTCCCAAGACCAGGAACCCGCAACGGTGCAAGGGTTGGAACGCCCAGCGTTTCGGCGCGGCTTGCCTGGAGACAATCATGGCGACGTTTCTTACCGCTCTCGCATCCGAAGGTCCGCCAGCCGACCGGCCGAAAGACATGGACCTGTATGGATGGTTGATCGGCAGTTGGGACATGGAGACGCTCCACCACCGCAACGACGGCACAATTCAGAAATGGGATGGCGAGTGTCACTTTGGTTGGGTGCTCGAAGGCCGCGCCATTCAGGACATCTGGATCAGGCCCAGGCGCCCTGCCCCGTCCACCATGTATGGCACGACCTTGCGCGTCTTCGATCCCGGGATCGGTGGCTGGCACATTATCTGGAGCGATCCGCTCAACCAGGATTACTCGCGCCAGATCGGGCGGGCCGAAGGCAAGGACATCGTCCAGATGGGCGCCGACTCGCGCGGCCTGCAGGCGCGGTGGCGGTTCACCGAGATCACCGCCGACAGCTTTCACTGGATCGGCGAGGAGAGACGCGCGGAGAGCGACCCCTGGCGCGTGACCTATGAACATTTCGCCCGCCGGGCGGGTTTCTGAAGCACGCCTGCGCGTTCCGCCCTCGTGCCCTTGCGCAACGCTCGATCATTTTCCCAACCGGCGCGATAACCCTCGTCCCGGTCGACGCCCCCGGCGAGAGCACGAAGGCGGTGGTCCCGCCGCCTGCCCCGCCCGCGAAAGGCAACAGCGCGCATACCGGCGTTTGAGCGAAAGACGGAAGCTTACTCCGCCGCTTTCGTAGCCTGCGATGCCCCTGATCGAGAGGAAATCCTCGAGCCTGTATCCGGCGTATTCGGCCGTTGCCGGATTGCTTTGCGCCGCCCGACCGGCAGCCTGCGCCAGCCGGGATGGTTGATGCAGACATTGTGGTGCGCATGGCGGGCGAGGTACGACCATAGATTAGCGATAGCTCAATTAACACCAAACGAGTATCTCAAAACCCGCCGGTACAAGCGCGCCCAAGAACCTTCATATGTACTGAGCGCGAACAGAGGCTAGACAAGCGAAGATTCCAATAGCATTGTTGGCACTGGGACGGGGCTCGACCGGCAAACGCAGAGGATGCTTGTCGGTGGTTGGCAACTGCTAAACCGTACAGCCGTAATTGCCACGGCTGCGAGACCAAGGAGTCCCAAGGATGCCGAACCCAAGCCAAACCAGCGATCAATGGTGGGTCAACGACCAGACGCCGGACAACCCGTACGGCAAAAGCGAAGATTACGGAGCCTTCCTCACCTATCTTGGAGCGCTGGACCGGTCGATAACGCCGGCGATCGCGGCGGGAACGCTGAGGATCAATGTCTCCGAGCTCAATGACCATCCCGAATACAAGGCCGCCGCGATCGGCGCCTTGCAGATGTGGGCCAGTGTCACCCCGTTGAAGTTCGAAATCGTCGACAATGCACCATACAACAGCGCAACGGACTGGATGCAGGTTGTCAGCCCCGAACTGGGCGAAGAGGACGACGGCAGCGCCTATTCCAACGACCGCTATGTCAGCATCGGCCAGCGTTTCCACGACACCGAGGTCAACAAGACGGATATTGGCGGCTATGTCTTCGATTCCTTCATCCATGAATTCGGTCATGAGTTCGGCCTGAACCACCCCGGGCTCTACAATTACAGCGGCCCCGGCGGCGTACAGATCAATTATCTGAACAATGCGACCTGGACCTACGACCGTCAGCAATACAGCGTCATGTCCTATTTCGACGGGATCGATGTCGGTGAAACCAGCCGCTGGTCGGCGTCAACGCCGATGATGGCCGACATCGAGGCAGTCATCCGCCGCTTTTTCTCCACCGTCGACGAGAACGGCGTGCGCACCTATCAGCATATCGATCTCAACACGGGCGACAACGTCTACGGCTTCGGCAGTGCCGTGGATGGCTACCGGCTGACCTCGTCGGGCATGCAGCACGATATCGGTTTCGTCATCCATGACACCGGCGGAACCGACACGATCGACTTCTCCGGCTCGACGGCCGGCACGATCCTCGATTTGCGCGCCGGACAGTTCTCCAGCGTCAACGGCCACAGCAACAATGTGTCGATCTTCGCCGGGCACAACGCCGACGGCACCGACTATTACATCGAGAACGGCATCGGCAGCAGCTATGACGACGTCCTGATTGGCAATGACGGAGCCAACGTGCTGGATGGCCGCGGCGGCGGCGACCGCATGGCCGGCAATGGCGGCGACGACACCTACTTCGTCGACTCCCTCGACGACATCGTGCGCGAGGAAGCGAATGGCGGGAATGACACGGTAGTTCTGCTGAACCGGAACTTGAATATCCGGAAAATCGCCAACGTCGAACACATCATCTACGCCGACGAGTCGACACTCCAGCCTGGAGACGGCGGCACCGAAACCGCACCGACCATCGGCGACAACACGATGACCAGCGTCATCTTCGGCGACAATGGCAACAATACGCTCGACGGCGGCGCCGGCGACGACACGATCTTCGGCCAGGGCGGCGATGATCTCATCATCGGCGGCCGCGACTCGCTCGCCAGCCGCGACATCAACAACACCATCGATGTCGCCGACCTTCCAGACCAGACCGAGAGCGACGACGGCAATGACACGCTCTATGGCGGCCGCGGCAACGATACGATCCTCGGCGGCCAGGGCAACGACATCCTCGACGGCGGCGACGGCGACGATACGCTGAGCGGCCAGGATGGCGTCGATATATTCAGGGGTGGCGCCGGCGTCGACACGGTCGACTTCAGCAAGGAGAGCCCCTTCCAGCTGCTCGTCAACCTCGAGACGAACGTGGCCAGCGGCGGAACCGCTACGGGCGACACCTTCTACAGCATCGAAAACCTAATCGGCTCCGATGACCGCATCGACCGTTTCATCGGCACGTCGGCGGCAAATCATTTCTGGGGCCGGGGCGGCGGCGACTATTTCAACGGCGGCGGCGGCAACGACATACTGGATGGCGGCAATGACGGCGACATCCTGTACGGTGAAGCCGGCAACGACACGATCATCGGCGGCGCCGGCCAGGACTATCTGGATGGCGGCGCCGGCATTGATACGGTCGTCTACGAAGGCAGCTCCGCCGGCGTGACGATCGACCTCGCCAATGGCACGGCCAATGGCGGCGACGGCGATGGCCCGGTGCAGATCGTCGGGCGCGGCACCGTTATCCGGCACGACATCCTGGTCGGCTTCGAAAACGCCGTCGGGTCGTTCTTCGACGACCATCTCATCGGCAACGCCCAGGCCAACAAACTTTCCGGCGGCGCCGGCAACGACACGCTGACCGGCGGTGGCGGCGCCGATATATTGAATGGCGGCGCCGGCAGCGACACGGCGGACTACGCCGACGCGGCCAGCGGGCAAAACCTCAAACTGGGTGGCGGCAAATCCGGCGGCGACACCTATATCTCGATCGAAAATCTGGCTGGCTCGGGCTTCAACGATCACCTGACCGGCGATGGCGCGGCCAATGTGCTGACCGGCCAGGGCGGCGCCGACAAGATCGACGGCGGCGGCGGCGATGACACCCTGCTCGGCGATTTCGCTTATCAGGGCGATGCTCCGCCACGCCCGGGCATGGGCACCGGCTACGCCACGCTCGGACCGGACGCGACCAACAATTCGGTCTCGACCGCCTTCGACATCTCGAACAACTTCTCGCTGACCGCCGACCCCGACATCTTCGATTCGACGACCACCCTTCACACCACCGTCAATGCCACCGGAAACGGCTTGGGCGGATATTACAGCATCAACCTGGCGGCCGGCACGATCATCACCATCGACGTCGATGGCATTGCCGACCCCAATGTCCATGACAGCATCGTCAGGGTGCTGGACAGCGATGGCAATATCGTCGCCCAGAACGACGATGGCGGCAACGACCCCGGCTCCAACAACGGCCGCGATTCGAGCACCAGCTTCATCGTTCAGGAAACCGGAACCTACTATATTGTGGAGGGCGAATGGTCGGACTCCGCTCCTGGCGATGGCTGGGTGGAATCCGTGCCGGAGGGCTCGACTTACAAGCTGAACGTATCGGTCGAATTCCCGCCGGCACCAGCTCAGCCGGGCGTTGCGGGCGCCGATACGCTCAATGGCGGCGGCGGCAGCGACCTTTTGGATGGCGGGCTGGCTGCCGATACGCTGACCGGCGGCGCCGGCGACGACTATTTCCGCTTCTCGACAGAACTCGGGAACGGCAATATCGACTGGATCAAGGACTTCAAGGTCGCCGACGATACGATCCTGCTGGACAACCTCATCTTTGCCAGCGTTGGCGGCGACGGCGCCCTCGCTTTGGGCTCATTCTACAAGAGCGCAGCCGGTGTTGCTCATGATGCCGACGACCGCATCATCTACGACACCGACAGTGGAATATTGTCTTACGACGCCGATGGTTCCGGACAGGGAGCAGCCGTTCAGTTTGCACACCTGAACACAAATCTGGATCTTTCGGCTGCAGACTTCATTGTCATCTAACGCGTTGCCGGGAGGGGTGCCGTCAGGCTCCCCTCCCGCATACCCCAGCGCAGTGAAAAGGGAGAGGACGCGATGACCGACCGCCGCACAGTGTTAATGGCCGCCGGAGTTGCGGCAGTCGCCGCGGCCACCGGGGCGGCGGCAGCGCAATCGCCAGATATTCGCGCGCCAGATATTCGCGCAACGGATATTCGCGGCGCCGTCACCTTTGTGGGCGGCAAGGCTATCCCGGAAGGTCATCTCGAGATCTATCTTGAGGATCCCGCCATTCAGGACAGTGGGCGACGCCGCGCCGCCAAAACCAGCCTCAAGAGCGAGGGCGGCTCAAAGACCATAGAATTTTCCTTGCCCCTGCCCGCAAGCTCGACCGCTTCACCAACGCTGCAGGTCGTTGCGCGCCTGGAGCGTGCGGACGGCTGGCTGGTGGCGCGGGGCAGCGCGCAGTTCCAGGCCGGCTTGCCCGTCCATGTCACACTCAAGGCAGTTATCTATTGAAGGGACGAGATGCCATATCCTGATTGCGAGCCTGCATGCAGCTGACGCCATCGACGCCGCTTACGCTGGTCGGAATCCTGGCGTCCTTTCGACGTGCGGTTTCGGGCATCGTCCTGATGAGCGGGGTCGTCAACGTGCTGACCCTGACCGGCTCGTTCTTCATGTTGCAAGTCTATGACCGCGTCGTTCCGGGTCGCAGCGTGCCGACGCTGGTCGGCCTGGCGGTGCTTGCGGGAACATTGTTCGTGTTTCAGGGAGTGCTGGAGCTGATCCGCTCTCGCCTCATGGTGCGGCTGGGACAGGGGTTGGACGCAAAGCTGAGCCCGTCGGTCTATTCGGCGCTGATGCGCCTGCCGCTGCGCGCCAAGCCTTCCGGCGACGGGCTGCAACCCCTACGGGATCTCGATCAGGTCCGCTCCTTTATCGGCAGTGCCGGACCGACCGCTTTGTTCGACCTGCCATGGATGCCGCTCTATATCGGCATCTGTTTCATTTTTCATTTCTGGATCGGCGTTACCGCGCTTGCCGGCGCCGTTGTCCTGTTTGCACTGACGCTTCTGGCCGAATTCCGGACCCGCGGCCCGACAAGGATCGCCGGACAGCACGCGGCCGTTCGCAGCACGTTGGCCGAGGCGACAAGGCGCAATGCCGAAGCCATGCAGGCCATGGGTTTTGGCGGGCGTATCGCCGAGCGGTGGTCTGCCGTCAATGCCGAGTACCTGAACGCCCATGCGGCGGCCAGCGATGTCGCGGGAACGCTTGGCACGATTTCCAAGATCCTGCGGTTGATGCTGCAATCGGCAATGCTGGCGATCGGCGCTTATCTGGTCATCCAGCAAGAGGCGACCGGCGGCATCATGATCGCAAGCTCGATCATGATGGGCAGGGCGCTGGCTCCGATCGAACTGGCGATAGCGCATTGGAAGGGCTTCATTTCAGCGCGGCAAAGCTGGGCACGCCTGAAGCAGCTTCTGTCCGCGCTGCCGGAAGGCGCAACCGGCGTGACCCTGCCCGCGCCTGTCAGCGCGCTGGCGGTCGAGAATGTCAGTGTCGCCCCGCCGGGCGAACGCACGCCGGTGGTGTGGGATGCAAGTTTTTCACTGGCCAGGGGAGCAGGCCTGGGGGTCATCGGCCCGAGTGCTTCCGGCAAATCATCGCTGGTGCGTACGCTTGCAGGTGTCTGGCTTCCGGCGCGCGGCGCCGTGCGGCTGGACGGCGCGACGCTTGACCAGTGGCCGGCCGACGAGCTGGGTAAACATATCGGCTATCTGCCGCAGGATGTGCAGTTGTTCGACGGCACGATTGCGCAGAACATCGCCCGCTTCGACCCGGATGCGTCGTCCGACATGGTGCTTGCGGCAGCCAAGGCCGCCGGCGTGCATGATCTCGTCGTGCATCTGGCCGACGGTTACGACACAAAGGTTGGCGAAGCCGGCGCCTCGATGTCGGCGGGGCAACGCCAGCGTGTCGCCCTTGCCCGCTCTCTTTATGGCGATCCCTTCCTAGTCATCCTGGACGAGCCGAATTCCAATCTCGACTCAGAGGGTGAAGTGGCCTTGTCCGCCGCCATCCAGGGCATCAGGGACCGCGGCGGCATCGTTATCGTCGTCGCGCACCGATCCAGTGTGCTGGCCAATGTCGACACCGTGCTGGTGATGGCCAATGGCCATGTGCAGGCCTTCGGTCCGAAGGATGAGGTGCTGAACAAGGTCTTCCGATCGGCGGCACCGCTCAAGGTCGTTGCCGCCACGGAGAGAGGCGTTCCTGCATGAGCGAGGACAGATCCGCTTTGCATCATCGGCAGGTCCGCCGCTATCTCGTGGCTGGCGTTGCTACCTGTCTGCTGCTTGTCGGAGGTGTTGGCGGCCTGGCGGCAGTGACCAAGATGTCGGGTGCGGTGATCGCAGCTGGCCGGCTGGTGGTCGATTCCAATGTAAAGAAAGTTCAGCATCCGACGGGCGGCGTGGTCGGCGAGATCAGGGTGCGTGAAGGCGACCGGGTCAAGGCGGGCGATATTCTGGTGCGGCTGGATGAAACGACAACACGCGCCAATCTGGCGATCGTCTCAAAAGGTCTGGATGAGTTTTATGCACGGTTGGCGCGCCTGGAGGCGGAGCGTGACGGCAAGGACACGATCAGCTTTCCGGACGTTTTGACATCGCGGCGCGACGAAGCCGGTGTCGCCGCATCGATGGCCGGAGAACAATCGCTGTTCGATTTCCGGCACCAGGCGCGGTCTGGCCAGCGATCGCAATTGCGCGAACGGATCGCGCAGTTGAAGCAGGAGAGTGCCGGCCTGACCGAGCAGCTGCAGGCGAAACGCCGCGAGATCGAGCTGATCCAGATCGAGCTGGAAGGTGTGCGGTCGCTCTGGCATCGCAAGCTGATAGGAATCGACCGCATGACGTCGCTGGAACGGGACGCGGTGCGGCTCGAAGGCGAGCATGGCCAGTTGACCGCGGGAATTGCCCAGGTGAAAGGCAAGGCGTCCGAGATCGAACTGCAGATCATCCAGATCGACCAGGACCTTCGCAGCGAGGTCGCGACCGATTTACGCGATACCCAGGGAAAGATCTCCGAGTTCGTCGAACGCAAGGTAGCGGCCGAGGACCAGTTGAAGCGCATCGATCTGCGCAGCCCGCAGGATGGCGTGGTGCTGCAGTTGGCGGTGCATACGATCGGCGGGGTCATCACCCCCGGCGAACAGGTGATGCAGATCGTACCGGTGACGGACGACCTGACCGTTGAAGCGCATATCGCACCGCAGGATATCGACCAGGTGACGATGGGCCAGAATGCGATTTTGCGCCTGTCGGCGTTCAATCGGCAAACCACGCCGGAGCTGACCGGGACGCTGTCGCGGATCTCGGCCGATCTCACCATCGAAGAGCGCACCGGAGCAGCCTTCTATGTGGCGCGGGTGACGCTGCCCAAAACCGAGGTCGCCAAGCTGCGCGGGCTGGCGCTGGCGCCGGGCATGCCGGCCGAAGTGTTCTTCCCGACGGGCGACCGGACGATGCTTTCCTATCTGGTGAAGCCGCTGTCGGATCAAATACAGAAAGCCTTCCGCGAAGAATGAAGCTGGCAAGCGGCGTGTCTTGCCTGTGGCCGGCACCGGGACCGGCTGGTTGCCGATCCCGAGCCCCTACTCCGCCGCCTCGTAGCCTGCGATACCCTCGATCTCGAGGAAATCCTCCAGTCCGTATTCGCGACCGTTGCCGCGACCTCAATCTGGCGACGTTGCCGGATGATGAAAGAGACCCGCACTACGACAACATCCGCCGGTCATGTTGCGGAGCCGCCGAACATATCGGCCAGAGTCCCGACAATGCAGCGCTGACGGCAAACAGCATGGTCAAGTTTACGCGGGCGATAGTTGGAATCATCGAGATAGGCCGCGGGTAAGGTCCGACCAAATCAATAAAAGCCCTCAGAGAGTCAAGGTCTGGCTTTGCCGGCCAGCTAGTCATCTAGGCCCATATCGTCGTCCAGAAAACTGATATCCAATTGATGCTCTAGTTGCTCTAGTGAGAGCTCGAATCCATCGCGACCAGCGGACAGACGAACCCCTTTGTCCGACCCAGGAATCCTAAATAGACGCTCACCTGATTTACTCAAATTACCGAGGAGCGAAAATGGTACGCGCACACGATCCCCGGCATACTCTTCACCAACGAGCGTGCCGAAGTTCACATCACGGTTCTCAATCGTCGGCTCACCCGGCTTGGGTAGGCTCGTTTCAAGCAAGAAAACGCCATGGTCGAAACCGCCCACTTTCTCGCGCTTTGCATCCGCAATTTCGAGAACCTTTTTCTCATCAACGCCTGCTTGATGCATAATGCCGCGAAGAACCTCGTAAACATCCGCCAACTCCTCAGCAGTTGCATCCTGTCCTTCAGCCGCCAGCAGTTCCTGAGATTCTTCGATCAGCTTTCCAATCAATAACTGCAGGATTTCATCGGGTTTCAAATTCGCGAATACGACCCGCTCCCGCTTCGATCTTATCCGCTCAGGTATGCGATCACGCACGAGCTTCTGATACTTAATTCGACCGCGAGTGCGGAACGACTTCCTGTGCAACCTAAGATATACAGGAACCTTCCCTTGAAGCTGGAAATACGGGTGCGACAGAGGCGAGCCCGAATAGATCACAGACGAGCCCACCGTTTGGGCAAGCGATATAATTTCGCCCAGAAATTTGTGATCCCGAACGAGATGTTCACTAGGTTGAATATCCATCGCCACCTTCTTGCCTGACGGCAAGATCGGCACGATTGCTTTTACGTTCTCCAAATCACCGGGCGCGCGAACGGGCACGACAACATGATCTTGCCCTATTGCCGAATCTAAGTCTGGGTTGGAATATTCGTATGTACGATACCACGGCAAGCATAATACGCCACCCGATGCTAGCTCGACGCCGGCAAACCACATGATGGCGACTCGCTTTCCGAGCTTCGTGCCTATGATGTTTGTCTTGCGGGCGATTTCCAAAACTTCATTCGCCCGCAGGCACTGATGACGGCCTATTCCATTTCGTATTTGTTTAAAGGTCCACTCTCCCTTCTCATTCGGCCAGAGAAAATGCGATTTGTAGCTGGGGTATGCTGTAACCTCTTCGGTGATCGTATGCACATCCCACGCGTCGTAGGGATAGAACTGAAGAGAGTCCGGCAAGCCCCAATTGGCGTGAACCTGTATGTAAGGAGAATCCGGGTCATATAAGGCCCACGCCCCAGCACGAGCGCCAATGTATTTGTGCAAAATGAAGGCGAGATCCTCTAGCTCCCCTCCTTGAGAAGTATGCGCCTCTAATTGCTGGTGCATCCAGGCTGCAGCCGAAATAGGGTCGAGACAGCTGCTCGTACACGGCAGGTTGGTCGTTTTATCTGCGCCAGATCGGCGGCTGACACGGATGACAGCCATTTCCTCGAAAAATTTCTGCAATTCAGCGATCAGGCTTTCTCGCTGACTCCTTTCAGTAAGAATCTTTGAGGCATCTCTATAGGAAAGCACGTATAGCTTCTGGGGGAGAGGAGCGTAGTCGATAGACAATTCTTCTAGAATTTTAAGTTTGTCCCATATTGGTATGTTATCGTCATTGGCCTCGCTAAGGATCGCCGGTGGCGTGTCCGATACAATCAATTTCGAGTAAATCGGCAAGTCATTTGGATCGACTCCTTCAAGGTTGTCATCGTCCAGGTCGCATTGAAGGAGGTAAAGCCGCCCATCCGCCTCGGCCCACTCCAAGAGCATCCGGTCACGGCGCAGAACCGGACTAAAGTGATCAATTAACCACCGACAGGTAGATGCGAAAACGCGGTCGATCGGCTTTTGCGCAGACGGAATTAATTCAGTCTGGTGTTGGGCGGGCGCGTCACGCTGAGAATTAAAGCGGTCGGGCGCTAAATTGTAACCATCGACTTCAGTAAATCTTGTCCAATGCTCTCTCGTTCTGGATAGACGATTCAGATTCCCCAAAGTGCCCTTGATACAATTTGGCAAGAATCGCTGCAAAATTATAGCTACCTTCGCACCAGGTCGAATCGCTGTTGCATGACCTCGTATTTTTGAGATGGCCTCCCTGACTGCACTTTGATCGGGGGGATCATCAAAGGGAATCGATAGAAAGGTTCCGCGGTCCCAGATCGTTTCGCCCACTATACTAGAACGCACAATCAGCGGCCGATTTTTCAATCCCTCAGGCAAATCCAACGACACGGGGCCGTCGGCTAGAGAGTCTACCCAAGCCGTTGAGAGCAAGAGATACTCGGGCGTCCACATTGGTGGTAGCGTGGCTAGATATCCACCTTTTGTTCCAAAGTCTCTTGCGAGTTCGGCCCCTTCGGTCGCCAACCTAGGCAACGGCCCGGGCGAAAATACCTGCCTCACTTTTTGTCTACTTTACCAAAAATTGCGTTCGCTACATTGGTGAGGAGACCGCTCACGCCGTCGGCAAAATACCCTGCAAGGAACGCGACCACTAATGACCTTGCTAGATTCGGTTCCAACTCAACTGACTTTCCACCCATAAAACCAGTTTGCATCAATGCTAGGACTACATGTGCGTAAATACCGCCTGTCAACGGAACAAAAACACGCCACAGAAACCTGTCTTGATGCCAGATACCATTCGCCACAGAATGAACTAGCCATTTGATAGCAAATACGGTGCCGCCGACCGATCCAACTATCCAACACAGCACATCTCGGCGCTCTAAATGAAATAGGACCTGTGGAGGATCGCCTTTATTGATCGTAAAATCACCAGCGTAGGAAAAAGCCACTATCGCAGAGATGCCAAAAAAGAGCAGATAAAAACCCAAAATAGACGCCTCTCGCCTTATCTGTGGCGCGGCATCTTCGTACTTCGTTCTCCACTCCCACAACTGCCGATTGTCCGGAGCCACTGGAGGCGGCACCGGAACCGGGTTTTCTACGGGAATGTCGGTTTCTTCGCTCAAGCGGCTTGCCGCTTCCCCTGGTGAAAATTGGATATCGTCTTAAGGACGTTGTCGTAGAAGGGATGCTCCCGATAATTCCAACTATCGGGGGTTCCGGCAGCACTAGCTATGACTCGACGAAACCTTTGCGAAACTTCGTTTTTGGCAGGCTGCTCTAGTAGCGTTTTCCCTGACATCCATGCCAGGTAATAAGGTTTTTCGGATAAGACACCATTATACATTTCACCAATTGGCGCAGCGCCATCGCAAGCGTCCAACTCCTCGCTCATGCCGTCCCAGACACATGCGAGAAAGTTGCGGCTCGACACAATTATATGCAGGTGGGCGTGGTCCACACCGCATCCGATGTTTGACCCAGCTCGCAGCGCCCCGTGCTCAAAGGCCAGCATCTCATCGCCAGGCTTTGAGACTGCCTCAAATATGCTTGACGCGATACTTGAGAGCTCTTCGCGAGTGCCCATGCCCTGCTGGCCGAAATTAAAGGAATGCACTTTTGGGACGACCAAAAACCAATTTGGTACGATCATACCAATCGTTGGCAAGACCACATTATGCAATCCTTGCACAAGCGGTTTGTCCTCCAATTTCTGAACGCAATCCGCCAAAGCGTCAGAGAACCGACTTTTAGGTATCGTGGGTGCCCCGCTCACTGCAATATCCACTTCTAAGCGATTCAATCGCCTGCATAATAGCACATACGGTTTATCGTTGTCGTGCAACCAGATTGCGACGCAGGTAGCTAGATAGGTCTTTTTTCCTAAAAAACCAACAGAATGAGCATTTGAAACGTCGGCCCTACTCCGCTGCCTCATACCCCGCGATGCCCTTGATTTCGAGGAAATCCTCCAGCCCGTATTCGGCGTATTCGCGGCCGTTGCCGGATTGCTTGTAGCCGCCGAAGGGCAGGCCGGCGTCCCACTGGGGATAGTTGATGTAGACATTGCCGGTGCGCATGCGGGCGGCGACTTCGCGGGCTTTCTGGATGTCCTTGGCCTGGATGTAGGAAGCGAGGCCATAGACGGTGTCATTGGCGGTGCCGATCGCCTCTTCCACGGTGTCATACGGCATGATCGCCAGCACCGGCCCGAAGATTTCTTCCCTGGCGATACGCATGTCCGGCGTCACGTCGGCGAACACGGTCGGGCGGACATAGTAGCCGCGGTTGAGTTCTGCCGGGCGGCCCGGTCCACCCGCGACCAGCGTGGCGCCTTCATCTATGCCGGCCTGGATCAGGTCCTGGATCTTGTCGAACTGGATCTGGCTGACCACCGGGCCGAGCTTGGTGCCGGCCGCATCGGCCGGGCCGACGGTCAATTTTTCGGCCGCCGTCTTGGCGTAGCCGGTCGCCTCGTCATGGCGGTCGCGCGGCACGAACATACGAGTCGGCGCATTGCAGGACTGGCCCGAGTTGCTGAAGCAGCCGGCGACGCCCTTGCTGACGGCCTTTTCGAGATCGACATCGGGAAACAGGATGTTGGCCGACTTGCCGCCAAGCTCCTGATGCACGCGCTTGACCGTGTCGGCGGCCGCCTTGGCGACCAGGATGCCGGCGCGGGTCGAACCGGTGAACGACATCATGTCGACATCGGGATGGCTGGACAGCGCCTGGCCGACGCCCGGGCCGTCGCCATTGACGAGGTTGAAGACGCCCTTGGGAACGCCGGCCTCGTCGATGATTTCGGCAAAGATGATGGCGTCGAGCGGCGCGATTTCCGAGGGCTTCAGCACCATGGTGCAGCCGGCGGCGAGCGCAGGACCGACCTTGCAGGTGATCTGGTTCAGCGGCCAGTTCCACGGCGTGATCAGGCCGACGACGCCGATCGGCTCCTTGACGATCAGCGACGAGCCCTTGACGTGGCGGAATTCGAACGACTTCAGCACCTCGGCCATCTTCTGCAGATGTGCCAGGCCAATGCCGACCTGGCTGTCGAGTGCCATCTGGCGCGGCGCGCCCATCTCGCGCGATACGGCCAGCGCCAGATCGGCGCTGCGCTTCTTGTAGATCTCGATTATGCGGTTGAGGATATCCAGGCGCTCCTCGACCGAAGTAAAGCCGAATGTCTCGAAGGCGCGCTTGGCGGCCGCAACCGCCTTGTCGACATCGGCCTTTGAGCCGAGCGAAATCTGCGCGAAAGCATCTTCGTTTGACGGGTCGATGACGTCGAGTGTGCTGGGCACGACAGGATCGACCCACACGCCGTCGATATAGAACTGCAGATTGTGTGACACGGGCTTCTCCTCGGGGGATTCTGAATTGATGGGGGCGATCGCCGGATCGTCGTATCGGGGATAACGATGGGGCAAGAGCGATGTCAAACGCAAGGGCGGGCGATTGAGCCTACGGCTACAGAAGCGTGTGCCCCGCCGCGACCAGAAGCCCCCTTGCCGCGGCTTCATCCTTGGCTTTGACGAGCAGATGGTCACCATCGAAGGTGGATACCAGAAAAATGCCGAGTTCGCTTTCCGACAATGGCTTTATCACCGACACGACGATGCCGGTTTCGTCGAAGGCAAAGGGACCTTGGAGTTTCAGGGCGACCCAGTCCCTGTCATGCTTCACCCCGTCCGGCACCCGATCCTGCAGGCAGACGACCGAAAGCTCGTCCTCTGTCCTGGTGATGCTGACGAAGCCCGGCCCGTCCGCCCAGCCGGGAATGCTGTCTTTTGCTTCGAGGCGCGAAACCGCATACCGCCCCGTGAGCGGCTTCAACCGGACCCTGACTGCCATCCGATCCTCCCTGTTATCGGCCACCCAGTTTCTTGCTCATATAGACCGTCATGCCGTTCATGAACGGCTCCTCCCGGTCGATCGTATAGCCATGCCGTTTGTACAACAACACATTGGCCATGAAGGCGCCGTTGGTCAGCAGGCGCAGCTCGAAGCAGCTGGCCTCCAGCGCCTTCTGCTCCGCCCGTTCCAGCAACAGCCGGCCGATGCCCCTGCCCTGCGCCTGTGGCGCGACGCAGACATTCTCGATCCAGAGATGATCGTCGGCCGGCATGGTCTCGATCATGCCGACGATGCGGCCATTTTCGATGGCGAGATCGAACGGATGTTCGGCGACCGCCTTGTCATAGTCGGCGCGCATCGGCAGCGGCTCGCGGCCGATCAGAGGCACCCATTTGGCATAGGCGGCACGCACAATGTCCCTGATGGCGGCAGCGTCCGCCGGTTGGGCGGCCGAAACAGGATGGAAGAATTGGACATGGCAAAGGCTCCAGACATGAAAACCCCGCCGGCAGACGTCGCGGGCGGGGCTGGAACGAACGAACCGGAATTTTATTGGGCCGGTCCTTTTCGTCGCGCAAACAGCTTGCCGCGCTGCGTGGTGCAGGAACGGCGTCGCTTGGCGATGGCGAACGAGAAAACGAACATGACGCCACGCTGGAGCAGGAAGCGCGGCGCTGTCAAGATTTTGGCGTTGGCCCAGCCTCCGAGTTGACCCGCGCGGCTAGAGCGGGCGGCGCCGGCAAGGCCATAAGTGTACTGCCAGGCAACGCCAGTCTTCACCTTGCGCGGTGGTTGCTCGCCTAAACTGCTGCGCCGTCGAGTAGGGCTCTCGTACGCGTACAAAAAAACAGCAACAGCTAATATTGTAGGACATTCAACCTACCATTGGTTCAAATTTCTATTTGATCTAATCTTGGCATCATAATATAAGCGGAGAAGCACTGGACGGGCTGACGGGGGGGGCGCCATGCATCGAGGGCTGGCAAAGCGTACAATCTCACGTTTGTTAGGCGCGATGACGGTCGTCTACGCGCTCGCGGGCACGACGTCAGCGCTCGGGCAGTCTTGTAGTCCCACACAGACAGCTCATGCTTTTAGCTTTACTGGCGGCGACCAGTCCATCTCGGTTCCTGGCAACACCCATTCCGCCACAGTATACCTCAAGGGAGCGCAAGGCGGGGTTGGCAAGAGCGGCGCCGGCACCATCGGGGGCAGCCCATTGAGCCCAGGCGGCGCCGGCGGGCTCGGCGGCCAGGTGAGCGGTTCCTTGACTGTCGCGCCGGGTGACATCCTTTCTGTCGGCGTTGGCGGCCGTGGCTCGCTCGCGGTCAATCCCGGTGGCGCGAGCGGTACTCCCGACGGCGGCAATGGTGGCGGGGCGACCGACCTGCGGCTGGGCGGAACCCGCCTGGCAATTGCTGGCGGCGGTGGCGGCGGTGGCAACGGGGGCTGGCACACTACAAATTCGATAGCTGGTGGCGCCGGTGGCAAGAGCGGGGGATCCGGCTCGGCAGGAACCGATGTTTCGGGCGGCCTTGGCCCCTTTGGCGGTGAAGGTGGCACTGTAGGTGCCGGTGGCGCGATCGGCGCTGGGTGCGATAGTTTTCCTGGCACGGCCGGTCAGACAAATGGCCAAGGCGGAACTGCACGAAATTTCTCAGGGTCTTTCCTGGGCGCCGGATATGCTGGTGGCGGCGGTGGCGGGGCTACTGTCGGCGGCGGTGGTGGCGGCGCAGGCGTCGGCACGACCTCGTGCCAGCAGAACTGGAACGGCGCCGGCGGCGGCGGCGGCGGCGGATCATCGGATGCCGGCTCGCTGCAATCGGCTGCGGTGGCGGAAGGCGTCAATTCAGGCGATGGGTCCGCATTGATCTGTTTTGATGAGCCGCTCTATGTGATCAGCGGCACGGCGAGCGGTCAGACCGGGACGGTGAGTTTGAAATTGACATCAAGCTCGCCGGCAGGGACGCAAACCAGGGACGTGAATGTCGGCGATACCACCTTTGCCTTTGCGGATGGCCTGCTGACCGGCTCCAACTGGAGCGTTGAGGTTACTGCCAAGCCGGCCGACCAGACATGCACGGTCACGACGGCCTCGGGCACGGTGGCGGGAGCCGACGTGACCAATCTTGTCCTGTCCTGCACCACGGTGACGGTGGAGTTTTCGCCGGCAACATTGCCGAATGCACATATTGGCACGCCGTACAGCCAGACCATCACCGCAAGCAGCCCCAATGGCGGCGCCGCACCCTACACCTTCACCGTGGTTTCCGGCTCGGTGCCTCCCGGCCTCGCACTCTCGCTTGGGGGTACACTGGCTGGCACACCCACTGTCGCGGCCAATTACGATTTTACGGTGCGGGCCACGGACAGCAACGGCTTTACCGGCCAACGTGACTACACTGTGGTCGTCGAGATCCACTTGCCGTCGGCACAGGACCACACGCTGGACGTGATGGCCGGAACGACCGGGTCCCTCGACCTGACGCAAGGGGCTACGAATGGGCCGTTTACCAGCGCCACGATTGCCTCGCCGCCGCCGAGCGAAGCGGGCACGGCTTCCATTGTGCCCGATGGCGGCGCTTATATCCTGCAGTTTGCCGCGGCAGCCACCTTTGCCGGCACAACCAGCCTGACCTACACGCTCTCGAATGCCGACGGAACGTCACCTCCGGCAACCGTGACCATCAACGTCACGGCACGGCCCGACCCCTCCCGCGATCCGGAAGTGATCGGCCTGATTCGGGCACAGGTGGAGGCGGCAAAGCACTTCGCCGACATTCAGATCCAGGGATTTGGACAGAGGCTGGAACAGCTCCACAATGAGGGCGACCAGCGCCACAATTCGATAGGCCTCAGCGTTGCCGTCCAGCAATCGTCGGACAATCCCGACGCATACGCTCAGCAGCAGAATGCGGCGAACGATCCGGCGCTCGCCGCAATCGCCACGGCATCGTCGCAGTCCACTTACGGAGCGCCCAATCCGGAGCGCATTCAGCCCAACGCCAACGCAAAGCAGGACAGGACCTCGACCGGCGCGTCGCCGATCAAGACCGGACAGTCTTCAACTGGCACGGACGTGGACACCCAGACGTCGTCACTGCCGGCCGAGAACCCATTTGGCGAACTGGCCTTCTGGAGCGGCGGCTACGTCAATTTCGGCACCGATGACGATGGAGCCATCAAGCTCGACCATACGCTGGTCGGCGTGAGCGTCGGTGCCGACTACCGCTTTTCCCCGACCTTCACCGCCGGTCTCGGGTTTGGCTATGGCCATGACGTCACCGACGTCGGGAGCAACGGCACCGAAAGCCGCGCCCATGCCATCTCGGTCGCCGCCTATAGCAGCTACCGCCCGGCGCCAGGTTTTTTTGTCGATGGCCTTGCCGGCTATGGCGCCCTCAATTTCGACAGTGAGCGCTATGTGACCGATACCGGCGATTTCGCGTCTGGAACGCGCGACGGAAGCCAGGTCTTCGGGTCGCTGACGGCGGGCTACGAATTTCGCCGGCCGGACTCTCTGATATCACCCTATGGACGTCTGTCGGGGTCCCACTCCACGCTTGGCGGCTTCACCGAGACGGGTGGCGACATCTATAATCTGACCTTCGGCAAGCAGACCGTCGACACGCTGTCGGGCACCCTTGGCCTGCGCATCGAGAACAACATTCCTACCAGCTGGGGTCTGCTCACACCGCGCGCGCGCTTTGAGTATACGCACGACTTTGCCGGCTCCAGCCGCGTCAGCCTCGGCTATGCCGATATCGGCACCACGCCCTACGCGCTGGACGCAGATGCCTTTTCCAACGACTATTTGTCAATCGGGCTCGGCGTCGATGCGCAAATCGGCGGTATTGCCTTCGGGCTGAACTACAGCACCGCGGTCGGCAGCAACGGCGACAGCCAGGACCATACGATCGCCGCGCGAATTGGGATGAAATACTAGGGCATGATCCCAAAAAGTGGGGTTAGATCGTGATGGGAATTCATCATGATCTAGGGCGGCTCCAGGTTTCGCCCGGCCGCTCTCTCATTCTGACCTCGGCCGCCCTAAACGTTCACAAAAATCGATCATTCCAACAAGAACAATTCGTTGGAAAGATCGATTCTGGAATGACATTCTCCTGAGGTACTTGCCTGGAGAATTGCATTGTCTGCCGCCGCCCAGCTAGCGAACGATATTCCGATCAGCATGATTTCCGCCGACCTGGCCGTGGGCCGGAAGCGGCTCGATTCCGTGTGGAATGGCGTCATCCCCGGTATCGTGCTGGTGGCGATGATCACGGGGGTGGCCTTCTCGGCTCATAATGTCTCCGGCTTCGCGCTGTTCAGCCCGATGATCCTCGCCGTCGTCGCCGGCCTGATCTATTCCAACGTGCTCGGCACCCCCGCCCACGCCAAGGCCGGCATCGCCTTCTCGCAGAAGCGCCTGCTGCGCTTTGCCATCGTGCTGCTCGGCTTTCAGCTGACGCTCGGCCAGGTCGTCTCCATCGGCGCCGGCGGCGTCGGCATCGTGGCGCTGACCCTTGGAGCGACCTTCGTCTTCACCATCACGCTTGGCCGGCTGATCGGCGTCGACGCCAAGCTGGCGCAGCTGATTGCCGCCGGCACCTCGATCTGCGGCGCTTCGGCGATCGTTGCCACCAACATCGTCACCGATGCGCGTGACGAGGACGTCACTTATGCCGTCGCCTCGATCACGCTGTTCGGCACCGTCGCCATGCTCGGCTTTCCGCTGCTGGCGCCGGTGCTCGGCCTCGACCAGCACGCATTCGGCCTGTGGGCCGGCGCCTCGATCCACGAGGTGGCACAGGTCATCGGCGCCGGCTTCCAGAACGGCGCCCAGTCCGGCGAGATCGCCACCGTCGCCAAGCTGACCCGCGTCGCCATGCTGGCGCCGATGGTCATCGCGCTCGGCCTGATGGCGCGCCGCAAGAGCAATGGCGATCGCCCAAGCGACCAATCCGGTGCGCGGCCGCCGATGCCGTGGTTCGTCGCCGCTTTCATCGCCGTCGTGGCGCTGAACAGCCTGGTTGCCGTGCCGGCCGAAGTGAAGTCGGCCATGGCGTTCGCCACCACCATCATGCTGACCATGGGGCTCGCCGCCATGGGTCTGCAGGCCAACATTTCGCAGCTGCGCTCGCGCGGCCTTCGCCCGCTGGCGCTCGCCTCCTGCGCCTTCCTGTTCATCGGCTGCTTCAGCCTGATGCTGGTGAAGTTCGCTTAATCCTCGAACGAACTCGCCGCGACATAGATCGCGGCAAGCGCCTCGATGCCGGCCTGGTCGTCCTTGTCGAAGCGGCCGGGCGTCGGGCTGTCGAGGTCGATCAGGCCGAAGACGCCGTCATTGTCCCTCAGCAGCACGACGAGTTCCGAGCGCGAGTCGGCGTCGCAAGCGATGTGGCCGGCAAATTCATGCACATCCTTGACCAGCATCGACATTTCGAGATCGATGGCGGTGCCGCACACGCCCTTGCCGACGGCGATGCGCACGCAGGCCGGCTTGCCCTGGAACGGTCCAAGCACCAGCTCCTCGTCCGACGCCAGGAAATAGAAGCCGGCCCAGTTGAGATCGGGCACCATCTGGAACATCAGCGCCGATGTGTTGGCGGCGTTAGCGACGGAGTCGCTCTCGCCTTCCAGCAGCGCCTTCAACTGGGTGGCCAGTTCGCGGTAGAAGGCCGGCTTGTCGGTGCTGTCGATGGTCTGGGCCGCAAACATGGCGTCGTCTCCATTGCCGGCGGGCCAAAAAGCCCGTTACATTTCCTGTCTGCCACCAATGACGCTCCCAGGAAATACACAATTGTGAATACCGACCGTGCCAGCCAAACACACGACCGGGCGCAACCCGCAGCGAGCGAAGGTCCCCTCACCTTCGCCGTTCTGGTCTTTCCCGGCTTTCCGATGATGGCGTTCAGTTCGGTGATCGAGCCATTGCGCGCCGCCAACGTGCTGGCCAAGCGCGAGTGCTATCGCTGGGTGATCGTCGGCGCCGACCAGGGCACGGTCGAGGCATCCAATGGGGTCGTCATACAACCGGGATTCTCAGCGTTCGGCGCGCCGAAGGTCGATCGCATCGTCGTCTGCTCGGGCGGCAATGCGGACCTCGTCGTCGCCGACGATGCGGTTGCCTGGATGCGCAAGAGCCTGCGCGCCGGCGCTCACATAGGCGCGGTGGCCGACGCCGCCTTCTTCCTCGCCAGGGCCGGCCTGCTCGACGGCCATGCCTGCACCTTGCACTGGACCAGCCAGGCGGCATTCACCGAGGCCTTCCCGGATATCGAGCTCCGGCGCGATCTCTACGTCATCGACCGCAAGCGCTTCACCTCGGCCGGTGGCGTCGGCAGCCTCGACATGATGCTGGAGATCATCACCATCGATTATGGCGGCGAGCTCGCGGCGGGCGTTGCCGAATGGTTCGTGCACAGCCCCTTGCGTTCGAGCGTCGACCGCAAGCTGATGCCGCTCAGGCTGCGCACCGGCGTCCAGAACGAACTGGTGCTGTCGGCCATCGCCATCATGGAGGATGCGGTGGAAGAGCGGCTTGGCATGACGGAACTGGCGGCCCGTCTCGGGGTCTCCTCCGACAAGTTGGAGCGCAATTTCCGCGCCCAGCTCAGCATTTCGCCCAATGGATATTACCGGCGGCTCCGGCTGCGGCGCGCCGCCGACCTGTTGGCCCATTCGACGCTGATGGTGCGAGACGTGGCGCTGGCCTGCGGCTTCGCGTCCATGTCAAGTTTTGCCCGAGCGTTTCGCGAGGAGCATGGGCACGCGCCGAAGGCGATGCGGCGGCATTAGAGGGCGCTGCGCGCTAACGCGGTGAGATGCTGGCGGGACAGCGCCCCCCTCTGTCCTGCCGGACATCTCCCCCACACGGGGGGAGATCAGATGTCGCCTCGGCTTTCGCCAATCACCAACGTTGCAGGGCGAGCGGGACGCGAAAGCTGCTAATCTCCCTCCTTGCGGGGGAGATGTCCGGCAGGACAGAGGGGGGCGCGAAGAATTGCCCTTTGTATCCATGCCCTTCTTGCGGCATTTCGCACGACATCTGCGGATTCTCGCACAGACATTTTTCGGCGCATGGCTATGGTCTAGCCCTTCAGGAGGCGCACCCAATGAGCATCGTCGTTTTCGACCCCGACAGCACCGAGGATGTGGATTTCAAGGACCGCATGCGCCACCCGGTTGCGGCTGACTCGGCCGGTGGCATGTGGCTGTCGGACACCGAGCCGTCCTTCATCGATGCCGACGCCTTGCGCAAAGGGCGGCTGGCGAAACTGCGCGGCTGGATGCGCGAGGCGGGCTATGGGGGCGTCGTTTTGTTCGACCCCTACAACCAGCGCTATGCCACCGGCTCGCGCAACATGTTCGGCTATTTCCTGCGCAACTCGACGCGGTATTTCTTCATCCCCACCGACGGGCCGATCGTGCTGTTCGAATACCCGCAGAGCTACCATGTCTCGATGGTGCTCGACACGATCGACGAGGCGCGCCCGTCCAAGCTGGTATGGTCTTCGGTGTCGGGCCGCGACGACGAAACCGCCGGCCCCTTCGCCGACGAGATCGCCGAGCTTTTGAAGAAACATGGCGGCGGCTCGATGAAGCTCGGGCTCGACCGCTGCAGCCATTTGCAGGCGCTGGCACTGGAAAAGCGCGGCTGCGAGGTCAAGGATTGCCAGGGCGAGATTTTGGCGGTGCGCGCGGTCAAGACGCCCGAGGAAGTCAAATGCCTGCAGGTGTCGATGGCGGGTGCGGAGGCCGCCGTCTACGCCGTGCGCGAGGCGATAAAACCCGGCGTCTCCGAAAATGAGCTGTTCGCCATCATGTATGGCGAGGTGATCCGCCAGGGCGGCGAGTTCATCGAGACGCGGCTCCTCACCTCGGGACAGCGCACCAATCCGTGGTTCAACGAGGCCAGCGGCCGCAAGATCCGGCCGGGCGAGCTTCTGGCGCTCGATACCGATACGATCGGCTGCTATGGCTATTATTCCGATTTTTCGCGCACCTTCCGCTGCGGGCCGGGCAAGCCGACCGGCTATCAGAAATCGCTCTACCGCATGGCGCACGACCAGGTTCAGCACAACATTTCGATCGTCAGGCCGGGCATGGCTTTTCGCGAGATCGCCGAAAAGGCGTGGAAAATCCCGGACCGTTTCGTCGACCAGCGCTATACCTCAGTGATGCACGGCGTCGGCATGCATGGCGAGACGCCGTTCATAGCGCACGCCATGGACTATGAAACCTACGGCCGCGACGGTGTTGTCGTGCCCGGCATGGTGGTGAGCGTGGAAAGCTATATCGGCGAGAAAGGCGGCCGCGAGGGCGTCAAGCTGGAGGACGAAATCCTGATAACCGACACCGGCACCGAGCTTCTGTCGCGCTTTCCCTACGAGGATGAGTTTCTGGAGAAGCAGCTTTGATCGCAGCGTCCCTCACTAACGTCAGCGCGGTATCGCAAACCTTCGGGAATAGTCGCGGCAGCTATGCCTTCGTCATCCTAGGGCGAAGCAAGGAGCGCAGCGACGCGGCGCAGACCCTAGGATCCATGCCGGGACTCATCCGCGCCGCAACGGTGCAAGTTCTGCTCCGCCGCACTCTCCGACCAGCGTCACGGCATGGATCCTCGGGTCTCCGCGACGGAGCTTCGCTCCTGCTTCGCCCGTGGATGACGAAGGTGGGGAGGCACCGGCCAATCACCACTGTTTGCGCGACTTCGCTGAACGGAATGGCGTTGGTCGCGAACCAAGGCCTATCCGCATGAAAAGCCCCATCTCCATCAAACGCGGCACGGTCGCCGCAGCGTTCATCGACCTCCAGGAAGAGCATCGGCAGGACAAGCGCTATCTGGTCGAAGGCTATGGCGAGGTGCTGGCCAACGTCCAACGCCTGCAGGCGGCGGCGCGGCGCAACTTCGTGCCGCTCTACCACTGGGCCTATATCGTCGATGCCGCCAAGGCGCATCCCTTCCATCCGCTCGACGCCGACGGCAAGTCCGCCTTTTCCGACAAGAGCGATCCTCTGACGGAAATCTGCCCGGAAGTGGCGCCCGCGGCCGGCGAGACGATGCTGGTCAAGACGCAGGCCAGCGCCTTCGGCGCCGGGCCTGCCGCAACCGAACTCAAGGCGCGCGGCATCGAATGGCTGATCGTCGCCGGCGTCTGGACCGAGGCCTGCATCGACGCCACCGTGAAGGACGCGGTGGCATCCGGCTTTCGCGTGCTTCTGGTCAAGGATGCCTGCGGCAGCGGCAGTGCCGCCATGCACCAGACCGCCATCCTCAACCTTGCCAACCGGCTCTATGGCGGCGCCGTCACCAACACGATAGACGCGTGCCGGCTGATGGCGGGCGACACCATCGATGCATGGCAGGTCGAAGGCTCGGTACCGCTGCGCTTCACGTTTGAAAACGCCGAACGGCTCTACGGCGAGCTCTGAGAGATGGGCACGGTCCACAAGCTCAAGACCGCCAGGCGGGGGAAATACGCCACCCTGCTCGATCCGGCGCTGTGGGAGTATATCGACCTGGTCAATGACTGGTTCCCGCCAGAAATCGCCGAACTTCCGATCGCCGAGCAAAGGTCGGTCTATGATGCGATGTGCCGCGCCTTCCATCAGGGTTATCCCAAAGGGGTTTCGGCCAGCGGCGGCATCATCGCCGCAGATGCAGGGCACGCCATCCCGATCCGCTACTATCGGATGGCGGGCAAGCCCGTGCGCGCCGTCATCGTCTACTATCATGGCGGCGGCTTTGTGCTTGGCGGGCTCGACAGCCATGACGACATCTGCGCCGAGATCTGCGCCGGCACCGGTTTCGACGTTGTCTCGGCCGACTACCGGTTGGCGCCGGAACATCCCCACCCGGCCGCCTTCGACGACGCGCTGACCGTGTTCGAATGGGCGGCGGTGACAACGGACCTGCCGATCGTGCTCGTCGGCGAAAGCGCCGGCGGCAACCTTGCCGCCGCGGTCGCGCACGCGTCTCGCCGCCACCTGCGCCGGGCGGCCGGCCAGGTGCTGATCTATCCCGGCCTCGGCGGCGACGAGAGTGCCGGCTCGTATGTCGAACATGCCGAGGCACCGTTGCTGACGCTGCGCGACATCGCGTTCTACCGCACCATTCGCGCTGCCCCGGCACAGTCGCCCGACGACCCGACTTTTTCTCCGCTGAAAGACAACGACTTCTCCGGCCTGCCGCCGACTGTCATCATCACTGCCCAGTGCGATCCGCTGTCATCGGACGGCGAGACCTATCGCGACCGCATCGTTGCCGCCGGCGGCCGCGCCTGGTGGTATGAGGAGCCGCGGCTGGTGCACAGTTTTCTGCGCGCCCGCAAAAGTGTTCAGCGCGCCGGCGAGGCGTTCGTGTGCACGCTTGCAGCCATCGCCGCCGTCGCCGTGCTCGGCAAGAACGACTGGCCATATTGAGGCGGCGAAGCGCTGATCTCCCCCTCATGGGGGTTGAGGAGTGGTCCGCGTAGCGGATGGAAAGCCAATTGCTTGGCTTTCCGAACGACGAAAGCCGGCAGGCCAGAGGGGGGCGCGAAGGATCGCGGCCCTTCAATATCCTAAATCAACGCAACGATTATCTGCGATGATACTCCAGTCGGCAGACGGGATGGCGGGACAGCGCCCCCCTCTGTCCTGCCGGACATCTCCCCCACAACAAGGGAGGAGATTGGCCATCTACTACTGCGGAGCAGTGCACAAGAATTGCGGAAAAGCGAACATTTCCCGGTGTCGGCCCGCTTTATCATCACCTGCTCAGGCAACGGCGCCTCGGCGATCGCATCCGCCCCCAGCGGAAGCGGACCGTCGGGGCGCCCAACAAAAAAGGGAACGACGATGAAATTCATGCTGACCGACCGTAATTTGCACCCGCAGGCGAAGCCCGTTGCCGATGATTTCAGGAAGGGCGGTGTCAACCGCCGCGAATATCTCGCCATCATGGCCGGCTTTGGCGTCAGTGCCGCCGGCGCGCTGGCGCTGGGCGGCCTTTCCCCTTCGCCTGCCCGGGCCGAAGAGCCGAAACGCGGCGGCACCTTGCGCGTCGCCATGAACGTCAAGGGCTTCAAGGATCCACGTACTTTCGACGGCGTCGAAATGTCCAATGTAGCGCGCCATTGCAACGAATATTTGGTGCGCTGGAACCGCGACTTCACCTTCGAGCCGTGGCTGCTCGAAAGCTGGGAAACCAGCGACGACGCCAAGACGCTGACGCTTCATGTGCGCAAGGGCATCGCCTGGTCGAATGGCGACGCCTTCAACGCCGATGACGTCATCCACAATCTCAGCCGCTGGTGCGATGCTTCCGTCGCCGGCAATTCGGTCGCCGCACGCATGGGCGCGCTGGTCAATGCCGACACCAAGAAGCCGGTCGATGGCGGCATCGAGAAGGTCGACGACTTCACCGTAAAGCTCAATCTGCCGAAACCCGACATTTCGCTGATCGCCGGCATGGCCGACTATCCCGCGCTGATCATGCACCGCTCCTATGAGGGCGGCGACGACCCGATGAAGGCGCTGGCGATCACCACCGGCCCCTGCGAACTGGTCAGCTGGAATGCCGAGACCAGTGCGGAGGTGAAGCGCAAGGACAAGCCCTGGTGGAAGGGCGACTTCTACCTCGACGGCATCAAATGGGTCGATTACGGCTCCGACCCCAACGCCATGCTGTCGGCGTTCGAATCCGGCGAAATCGAAACCGACCACGAGACCGCGTCCGACGCCGTGTCGCAGACCGAGCAAATGGGCTTGTTGAATTCCGAGATCGCCACCGGCTCGACTATCGTTGCCCGCTTCAATGTCGGCAACGCGCCCTATGACGACGTCAAGGTGCGCCGCGCCGCCCAGCTTGCCGTCGACAATTCCGCCGTGCTGGCGCTGGGCCTCGGCGGTCGCGGCAAGCCCGCCGACAACCACCATGTCGGTCCGATGCATCCGGAGTACGCCGATATCGGTCCGGCCAAGCGAGATATGGATCAGGCGAAGAAACTGCTCGCCGAGGCCGGCAAGGCCGACCACGAATTCGAGCTCATCTCGGTCGACGTCGAATGGCAAAAAAGCACCGGCGATGCGATCGCCGCGCAGATGCGCGAGGCCGGCCTGAAGATCAAGCGCACCGTGCTGCCGGCGGCGACCTTCTGGAACGACTGGAGCAAATACCCCTTCTCCACCACCGAATGGCTGGGCCGCCCGCTCGGCGTCCAGGTGCTGGCGCTCGCCTATAAATCGGGCGCCGCCTGGAACGAAAGCGCTTACGCCAACAAAGAGTTCGACGAACTCCTCGACAAGGCGCTGGCAACGCCGGATGCTGCCCAGCGCAAGGAGATCATGGCCAAGATCGAACAGAATCTGCGCGATGCCGGCATCATCATCCAGCCCTACTGGCGCTCGGTCTACCGCACCTACCGCAAGGGCGTGCAAGGCTGCGAACAGCACCAGTCGCTGGAACAGCATTTTGAGAAGGTGTGGCTGGAGGGGTGATCGTTCGGGGACGCCGCATACCGGCTGGCACCTGAGCGGTATGTCGCTCAGGTAAATACCTGCAGCGCACTCCGAGCATTTACGACGGTGTTTGTCTTGACGCGGCGATCGTGGATCGGTCTGGTGTGTCGACGAGGCGCCGCTGTGGGCTCGCGTCATTCCGGAGAATACACATGCGCGCCCGTTGGGCTTTCATTCTTGCACCCATTATTCCGGCGATCCTGCCCGGCTACAATTGGCATGCGAACCACCCTGAGACGGGGCCGTTGTCGGGCTTCATCTTCGTAACCCTTGTTTTCTATGTTGTGGAGGCGGTGGTAGGAATTCCGGCCTTCTATGTCCTCACCCGACGGCGCTGGCAGTTTTTTTGGGTATACGTCGTCGTTGGCTTTCTGGCAGTTTTTGTTCCAGCGTTTGTCTTCGGCCTCATTAAGTGGAGTCCTCCATTGGGAATCGGCGGAGTTCTCTATGCATGCTCCTTCATAGGGATACTCGGTGGCGCTACAGGGCTGATCTTCTGGCTTTTGGTGCGCCCAGACAAGGACCCTGTCGAACAGATTGCTTCGCACTTTACCTAGGTCAGCACCCCAAGATTGAGTTCAAGGCCTGATACACTTTGGCCGCGATATTTTGCACGAGAACGCATGGACCACTTCGACCTCGGCACCTATCGCCGTCCAATCTCCACCGCCTCGGCCGAGACGCAGCGCTGGTTCGATATCGGGCTGAACTGGTGCTACGGCTTCAACCATGAGGAAGGCATAAAGTGCTTCGAGAAGGCGCTGGAGACAGATCCTGATTGCGCCTTCGTGCATTGGGGCATCGCCTATGCCGCCGGGCCTTTTTATAACCTCACCTGGAAGGAGCACGGACGAGCGTGCAGGCGAAACACGCTTGTTGTCACTGAGATCGCGCCGTCCGAGCAGCCGAGTCAGCTTTCGCCTTCTACGAGAAAATCTCCGCGAGTTCGTCGACGCTGGTGCCTTCCTTGACCTGGCGCAGCTCGACATAGGTGACGGCAATGGTCACCGACAGCATCGTCGAAAAGATCGTCGACACCAGAGTGCTGCCGAGCGCTCCGACCAGGACACCGACGCCGGTGATGCCGCCGGTGGTGGCGACCGCCAGTCCGAAAAACAAAGTGAACACCGCCTGGATGAGCATCGCCGCCACGCCAATGATCAGCAGGAGCCAGAATATCGACCAGCGGCTGCCTTTGGTCAGGGCACGGCTGCGCGATATCGAGCCGAACACGCCAAGCCGCTCCTGAACCGCAATGGGCACGGAAACCGATACGGAAATCAGCCACATGAAAGCGGGGATAAACGCCAGGGCAAGCCCGATCAGCCACCCGATAGGGGGAATGACCCAGGCGATGAAAACCATCACAAAAACAGCCACCACCAGAGTGACAATGATCAGAATGCCTATGCCAAGCGTGGGCAAGAAGCTGCGCAATGCTATCTGGATGCAGTCGCCGATGACCGGCCGCTTGCCGTTCAAATCCTCGATTGCCGCCCTGACAAGCGCCGCTTGCACCAGCAAGGCCAGAACGAAAATGATCAAGGAAGCGACTATCGATAAGCCCGAGTAGTCTCCCATGGCCGACGTCTCGAAAGCGGCGGCGTTCCCGGCGCTGTCGACGTTCACCAATGTAGCGACCCCGGACAGGTTCCAGAGATTGTACAGCAGTGCGGGCAGTGTAGAGAAAAGTCCGACAACCACAGCAAGGAAACCCAGATTGCGGCCAATGACCGCGAAGCTGTTGCTGAAAACCCTGCCGATGCGAAATTTTTCCAGTCTTTCCTGCGTCAGTGACGTCATGATGCCTCCTCCCCGCGCTTCCTTGATCCAACCGGGTCAAGGCAGTGCAAAGCCGTCTGCTTATGAGAAAATCTCGGCCAGTTCGTCGACGCTGGTGCCTTCCTTGACCTGGCGCAGCTCGACATAGCCGACCGCGGCGGCGACCGACAGCACCATCGACATCACGCTCTGCACCAGCCCCGCCACGATGGTCGCGGCAATGCCGTGAAACAGGTAGACAACCACGCCAACCATCGACTGGATGACCATGGCGATGATGAAGAGGAGCAAGAACAGGCCGAACAGCGACCAGCGGCTGCCCTTGGTCAGGGCGCGGCTGCGCGACATGGAGCCGAACACGCCGAGCCGCTCCTGGATCAGAACTGGTACTGAGACAGACCAGCCGAGCCACAGGATGATGCCAGGCACTGCCAAGGCGAGGAAGGCCAGTCCCGACCCCAGGCCAACCAGTATGCCGATCCCGAGGGTCGGCAGCAAAAAGCGAATAGCGGTCTGAATACTGTCGCCGAAGGATGGGCGCTTGCCGTTCAGATCCTCGATGGCGGCACGCACCAGCGCCGACTGCAGCAACAGGGCGCAAATGGAACTTATGAAAACGGCGACGATCGAGACCCAGGAATTGCGAAAGGCGAAAAGGGGATCAGCCGCCACGCCCGGATCGACCTGCAGGATCGCCTGCATGCGCGAATCGATCCAGAGCTGCATGATGATCGTCGGCAGTCCCGCAAGCAGAAAGGCCAAGCCGACGCTCAGGCCGATGTTGCGGCCGATGACGGAGAAGGTGTTGTTGAAGACCCTGCCGATCTGAAATTTCTCAGGCCGCGCAAATGTTGCCGAAGTCATGAAGTACCCCCCTTTTCGTCGCTGAATATTGGCCGACGATTGCAGCAGTAAATTTGCCAAGATTAACGACACTCGTCTAGCCCACTTGCAAATGTTGCGCTGCATTGCCAGTGTCGGCTCGCGAACCGCAGGTTGCAGGGGGGCGAGAAGGTGACTGCTGCACAGCCGGACGCTGCGCAAGCCGAATGGCTGGCCAAACTGCACAAGCAGTTGCTGTCGGACGATTCGATCCAGTTCGACCTGCCGGCCTACAGACCACCCGAGACACCCGAGTGGCTGAGACCGCTGGGCGAGTTCCTGAAATCGCTCGGCCCGTACATGATCTACCTGTTCTGGGGCGCGGTGATCACAGGTGCCGCGATCATTCTGCTGCTGATTGTCCTTGAAGTGAAAGGCGTCGCCTGGCGCCTGCCCTGGTGGCGCAAAAAGAGCGTGACCGAGGCGGAAGCGATATGGCACCCCGACGTTGGCGCCGCGCAGATCCTGTTGTCGGAAGCCGATGCGCTGGCCGCCCGGGGCGAGTATGACGAGGCGGTGCATCTCCTGCTGCGCCGCAGCGTTGCCGACATTGCCGGCCGCCTGCCCGACTTCCTGCGCCCGTCGCTGACCGCGCGCGATATCGCGGGAGCGGCGTCGCTGCCAACGCGGGCGCGTGGCGCCTTTACCCAGATCGCGCGCATCGTCGAGGCGGCGTTGTTCGCGCGCCGGCCGGTCGGGCCCGAGGGCTGGCAGGAGGCGCGCAGCGCCTATGAGCGATTCGTCTTCAGGGATGCCTGGACGTGAGTGACGCGACAGCCGACATCGCCCAGCAGGAGCCGTTCAGCCGCAGGACGCTGTTCTGGGGCATTTTCGCCAGCCTGCTCGCGGCCGCAGGCTTCTTCCTGTTGTCCACCTATGCGCCCGACTTTCGCCAGCCGAGCGTCGGTGGCGCAACCCCGCTGTCGAAGAGCGGCATCGGCTATGCCGGCTTGGCGGAATGGCTGGAGCTGACCGGCGAAGCGCCCGACATGGCGCGGTCCGACAGCGATCTTCAGATCGACACGAACCTCCTGATCGTCACCATTTCGCCCGACAGCGACCCGGATGCGCTTGCCAACATCATCAAGCTTCGCAAGGGCCTGGATACGCTGTTCGTGCTGCCCAAATGGGCGACCTTGCCGCTGGCCTTGCACGAAGGCTGGGAGATGAAGATCCAGCGGCTGCCGGATGTGGTGGTCAACGACTGGCTCGGCCGCATCGCCAAGGCCAAGCTCGGCGAAGGTGAGACCACGGTCAAGCAACTCGACGTCTCAGGGCAAATGGTCAGCGTTCCCGGCCAGTTGCAATGGGTGGCCGACGAACACCCGCTGATTGCCGCCGGCAACGGCAAGGCCGTGCTGACCGAGATCGAAGACGAGCGGTTCTACATTCTGACGGACCCCGATCTCATCAATAACGCTGGCTTGAAAGATCCCGACAAGGCGGCGGCGGCGCTCAAGCTGATCGAGCTCCTGCAGCCCGAAGAGCGTGCCGTCATGTTCGACCTGACGCTGCATGGCGCGGGGCGAAAATACGACCTCGCCAAGCTTCTGGTCGAACCGCCTTTCCTGGCGCTGACGCTGACCATCCTGGCGGCCGCGGCACTTGCCTTCCTGCATGGTCTTGGCCGGTTCGGGCCGCCACGGGCCGATCAGCGCGCCATCGCCTTCGGCAAACGCGCGCTGGTCGACACCACGGCGATGCTGTTGCGCCGCGCCGGCCGGCTGGAGGAACTGGGCGACCGCTATGGAGCACTGGCACGCGTGCGCGCCGGCGCGCTGCTCGGCGCGCCGCACGGTTTGCAGGGCGAAGCGCTCGACCGCTGGCTCGATTCCCGCGACAAGGACGAAGCCGGCGGTTTCACGACCCGCCTGCAAGCTGCGAACGCGGCAAAGACCCTGACACAAATGCATGATGCAGCCGAAAAGCTGCACGACTGGACGGCAAGGAGGCTCGGTGAACGTCGATGATGTGAAGGCCCTGGCGACACAGATCAGGGAAGAGGTGGCCAAGGCCATCACCGGGCAACACGATACGGTCGATCTGATGCTCACGGCATTGTTCGCCGGCGGGCATATATTGCTCGAAGGACCGCCGGGCACGGCCAAGACGATGACGGCGCGCTGCTTTGCCCAGGCGCTGGGCGTCGCCTATGGCCGCATCCAGTTCACACCCGACCTGATGCCCGGCGATATCGTCGGTTCCAACATCTACAATTTCCAGACCGGGCAATTCACGCTGACGCGCGGCCCGATCTTCTGCGACCTTTTGCTCGCCGACGAGATCAACCGCACGCCGCCCAAGACCCAGGCTGCCCTTTTGGAGGCGATGCAGGAGCATGCCGTCACCTTCGACGGCACCACTCATGCGCTCGGCCCGAACTTCATGGTGGTGGCGACGCAGAACCCTATCGAACATCAGGGCGTCTATCCTCTGCCCGAGGCGCAGCTCGACCGTTTCCTGTTCAAGCACCGGGTGAGCTACCCCGGCGCGGAAGAGGAAAAGGCGATCATCATCCACCATGGCGGCGGCACCGCCTCGCACGACATCAAGCAGTACGGCATCACCGCCCAGGCCGACCGCAAGACGCTGGAAAAGGCGCTGGCGACCGTCGGCGGGGTCACGCTGGTCGACGACGTCGTGGACTATATCGCAAGGCTGGTGCGGGCTACGCGCGAAAGCCCCGATCTGGAAGTCGGCGCCAGCCCGCGTGCGGGCGCCATGCTGGCGAGAGCCGCACGCGCCCGGGCAGCGCTCGACGGGCGCGCCTATGTCATCCCCGACGACGTCAAGGCGCTTGCCGTGCCGGCGCTGCGCCATCGCGTTATCCTGTCGCCGGCGGCGCAGATCGACGGCCGCCTGGTCGAACAGATCGTGACCGACCTTGTAGACCAGACGGAAGCGCCACGTTGATTTATCCGAGCGGCCGGGCAGTCTGGGCAGGTGCGGCCGGTGCAATACCGGCCTTCCTGATCGCGCTCGCGCTGCCGTCGCTGTGGTATCTCGGCCTGTTGTGGATCTGCGCGCTGCTTGCTTTCCTGGCCGTGGACGCGGCCGCCGGGCGCGGACGGGCTTCTCTGAACGCCAGCATCCACGCCCCGCCGCAGGTCAGCGTCGGCGGCCAGCTCACCGTCAATGTCACCGCCAGGCTCGGCGGACGGCCGCGCGCCGTGCAGGCGCGTCTTGGCCATGACGAGCGGCTGCAACCGCTGGGCGGCACCGGCGGCGCATCGACCGCCGAGGCCGGCAGCGCATCGCTCGATCTCAGATTTCAGGCGCTGCGGCGCGGCATTGCCAGGTTCGATCGCCTGTGGGTGCGCTGGCGCGGGCCGTTCGGGCTGGTCTGGAACCAGGTGGTTCTGCCGATGGACGGCAAGGTGGCGGTGCTGCCCAACGTCAGCAGCGCCCGCGACGAGGCGATCACGCTTCTGCAGCGCCAGGCGCTGCCCGACGGACATGCGCAGCGCCGCGCCGGCCAGGGCCGCGAATTCGAGGCGCTCAAGGACTACCAGCCCGGCATGGGCCGGCGCATGATCGACTGGAAGCGCAGCGCCCGCCACGGCAGGCTTCTGGCGCGCGAATTCCGTATCGAGGAGAACAACAACATCGTGCTAGCCATCGATAGCGGCCGGCTGATGTGCGAGCCCGTCGACGGCGTGCCGAAGGTCGACCGCGCGGTCACCGCCGCCTTGCTGTCGGCGTTCATTGCGCTGAAGGGCGGCGACATGGTCTCCCTGTTCGGCTTCGATGCGCGGCCGCGCGTCTCCAGCGGCGCCGTGCGCGGCTCCGCCAGCTTCGCCATGATCCAGAAGCGGGCGGCGGAGATCGACTATTCCACCGAAGAGACCAATTTCACCCTGGCGCTGACGACCCTTGCAGCAAAGCTCGACCGGCGTTCGCTGGTGATCATCTTCACCGACTTCGTCGATCCGATCAGCGCCGAACTGATGCTGCGCACCGTCGGTCGGCTCACCGAACGGCATCTGGTGCTGTTCATGATGATGAAGGATGTCGAACTGGAGACACTGGCCGACATGCCGCCGGACGCACCGGAGGATGTGGCGCGCTCGGTCGTTGCCGGCGGGCTGCTGCGCGAAAGGCAGGTCGTCATCGGCAGGCTCAGGCTGCTCGGCGCGCATGTCATCGAAGCCGACCATCAGAGGCTCGGACCGGCGCTGGTCGAGCGCTATCTCGAGCTAAAGCGGGAGGATCTGTTGTGAACGCGCTGGTCGGCAAGGATGCGGTGCGCCAGTCGCTGGCGAGCTTCCGTTCGGAGCGCGAGGCCGACTGGAAGGCGTTCGAGGCGCTGCTTGCCCGGGTCGAGAAACGTGCGCCGCGCACGCTGTCGGAAGACGAGCTTTTGTCGCTGCCGCTGCTCTACCGCTCGGCGCTGTCCTCGCTTTCGGTGGCGCGGGCGACGTCGCTCGACAATGCGCTGGTCAGCTATCTCGAAGCGCTGTGCCTGCGCGGCTACTTCTACCTCTATGGCGCGCGTCGCGGCTTGCGGCAGCGCATCGGCGATTTCTTTCTGCATGACTGGCCGCATGCCATTCGCGATTTGTGGCGCGAGACCTTGCTGTCGGTCGTCCTGACCTTTGTCGGCGCCGGCGCCGGCTACTGGCTGGTGGCCAAAGACAAGGGCTGGTTCGACGCCATCATTCCGCCGAGCCTGGCCGGCGGGCGCAACCCGGATGCCTCAGTCGAAGTCCTGCGACAGGTGCTTTATGACGGCGCCGACAGCAATTTCCTGTCGGGCTTCGCCGCCTATCTGTTCACGCACAATGTCCAGGTGGCGATCCTTGCCTTCGCGCTCGGCTTTGCTTTCGCGGTGCCGAGCGTGCTCCTGATCCTGATGAATGGCTGCCTGCTTGGCGCGATGTTCCAGATCTACATCGCCAAGGGGCTCGGGCTGGAGCTGGGCGGCTGGCTGTCCATCCACGGCACCACCGAGATGTTCGCGATCGCCTTGGCGGGCGCCGCCGGCATGCGCATCGGCACGCGCATCGCCTTCCCCGGCGAACTGACGCGGATGACGGCGGCAGCCGATGCCGGGCGCGTGGCCGCAACCACCATGGTCGGGGTGACGATCATGCTTTTGTTTGCCGGCCTGCTCGAAGGCATCGGCAGGCAGGTGATCACCAGCGACGTGACACGCTACGCCATTGGCGGCGGCATGCTGACGCTGTGGCTCTGTTATTTCTATGTGTTCAGGGTGGTGCGGCATGGCGACCGCTAGGCGTGCTGCCGTCTCGACGATACGGCCGCTGATCACGCCGGAAGGGGTCGATCTCCGGATCAAGCTCGCCGATGCCGGCACTCGCGCCGCCGCCTTCTTGCTCGACTTTGTCATCATCATCGTCACGGCGATCGTGATCTCGATCGTTGCACTGTTCGGGCTGGCCGGCCTCAAAGGCGAAGGCGCGCAGCCGCTGTTCATCGTCTGGATCATCCTGATCTTCTTCCTGCGCAACGCCTATTTCATCGTCTTCGAGGCCGGCCGCCGCGCCGCCACGCCCGGCAAACGGATGCTCGGCATCCGGGTGGCTTCGCGCAGCGGCGCCGGCCTGTCGGTGGATCAGGTCATCGCCCGCAACCTGATGCGCGAGATCGAGATCTTCCTGCCGCTGTCGATCATCCTAGGCCGCAGCCAGATGGGGCTCGCCGACACGCTGTCGACGATCTTCGGGCTGGTGTGGACGCTGCTGTTTGCGCTCTTCCCGCTGTTCAACCGCGACCGCATGCGCATCGGCGACCTGCTGGCCGGAACCTGGGTGGTGGAGGCGCCCAAGCTGGCGCTGGTCGAAGACCTGTCGCAACGCCAGGATACCACCACCCGCGCCTTCCGCTTCACCCAGGCGCAGCTCGATGCCTATGGCATCGCCGAACTGCACAAGCTGGAAGAGGTGCTGCGCCGCGACGACTATTTCGCGCTGAAAGCCGTGGCCGAAACGATCGGGCGCAAGATCGGCATGACAATCGAGCCGGTCGATTCCAGGGCCTTCCTCACCGCCTATTATGGCGAGCTGCGGGCACAGCTTGAGCGCAAGCTTTTGCTGGGGACGCGCAAGGCGGATAAGTACCAGCGGTAGAAAGAGGGGCCCACTGCTGCGATGGGTGAGTCCAACCGTCGGCGCCGCCCCTCATTGCCCTGCCGGGCATTTCGCCCCGTAGTGACGGGGAGAAAGAGGCTGTTGCCGAGGATTTTGCCAGCTCGGCAGAATGGACGCCGAGGTTTGCGGTCAGCCCCTTCTCCCCGTCACTATACGGGGAGAAGATGCCGGCAGGCAGATGAGGGGCAGCACCAGCCGATGGATATGGAGTGCCTCTCGCCTACCCCACCCACTTCTCGTAGTCGGACACCAGCAGGTGCAACGGGGCGACGTCCTCGTCGATGTTGGAGAAGCGGCCGATCGGTTCGCGGAAGACGTTGTCGGTAACGTCGTCATTGACGGTCGAGACCTCGCCGATCAGCACATCCTTGCCCTCGGCCCAGAAGGCGTGCCAGACGCCGGGCAGCAGCGTCACGCTCTGGCCCGGGTCGAGCTTCAGGAGCCCGCCTGCCGGCAGCCTGTGGATGGTGCCGTCGACCGGCACCGTCACTTCGGCCTTCGGATCGATGCCGCCGTCGCGATCGTGCATGAACAGTTCCAGCACGAGCTTACCGCCGCCGCGGTTGATGATGTCCTCGGCCTTGATGTTGTGGCGGTGCATCGGCGACAGCTGATCCTTGCGCGAGATCATGATCTTCTCGGCATAAAGCATGCCCATGCCCTTCTTCATGTCGGCATAGACGCCGTTGCGAACGGTGAACAGGAACAGGCCGAGTTCGTCGAATTTTTCCTGGCCGTAATCGGTGATGTCCCAACCGAGCCGCGAGGTGAAAATGGCGGCGGAGTCGGCCTTGCGCGCCTTCATCTCTTCCGGGCTCCAGTAGGCGAAGGGCGGCATGATGTAGCCGAACGAGCGGATGAAGGCGTCTGCATCGCGGATGATGTCGTTGACGGTGGAGCGTTTCATGATCGTGATCCCTTCGCGTCGCGTTCCCTGGAGTTATCTGAAGCGCATAGCCGAACAGCGCTGCGGTGTCGACGCAAACCGCATGCTGGCCCCATGACATCCATGCGGATCGGGGCCATAAGTCCAGCCAGATTTCCCAGGGTGACATTCATGCAAGGCATAGACGACCTCGACACGCCGGCGATCCTCATCGAGGCGGCCCGCGCCGAAGCCAACATCACACGAGCGCAGGCGCATGCCGACCGCCATGGGCTGAAACTCAGGCCGCACATCAAGACGCACAAACTGCCTTATTGGGCGAAGAAGCAGGTGGCGGCCGGCGCGGTCGGCATCACCTGCCAGAAGATCGGCGAGGCCGAAGTGATGGCCGATGCCGGGCTGACCGATATTTTCCTGCCCTACAACATCCTTGGCCGCGCCAAGCTGGAGCGCCTCAAGGCGCTGCATGGCCGCGTGACACTGTCAGTGACGGCCGACAGCCTCGAAACGCTGGAGGGGCTCGCCGCCACCTTCACCGATGCAGGGCACACCCTGCCCGTCCTGGTCGAATGCGACACCGGCATGGGCCGTTGTGGTGTGCAAAGCGCCGCCGAGGCGCTGGCACTGGCGAAGTTGATCGACCAAGCCAAGGGGCTCACTTTCGGCGGGCTGATGACCTACCCCGCGGCCGGCCGCGCCGCCGAGGCTGAATCCTGGCTGGCCGGCGCCAAACAAACGCTCGCGGCCTCGGGTCTCGCCTGCGATCGCATCTCCAGCGGCGGCACGCCTGACATGTGGCGCTCGGGCGAGGACAGCGTGGTGACCGAATACCGCCCCGGCACCTACATCTACCTCGACCGGTATCAGGTCGCCAAAGGCGTCGGCACGCTCGACGATTGTGCGCTGACGGTGCTCGCCACCGTGGTCAGCCATCCGACGCCGGCCCGCGCCATCCTCGACAGCGGCAGCAAGGCGCTGTCCAGCGACACGCTGGGGCTCGCCGATTTTGGCGAGCTGCTCGGCATGCCCGGAGCCCGCGTCACCAGCTTGAGCGAGGAACATGGCACGGTCACGCTTGAAAATGGCGCGAAGCTTCGCATTGGCGAGCGCGTGCGCTTGGTTCCGGATCATTGCTGCGTGGTGACCAACCTGTTCGACCAGGTGCATCTGATCGAGGGCGACAAGGTGCTGGAAACGCTGAAGGTGGAAGCGCGTGGACGGATGGGGTGAGGCTTTCGTTTTGGAGGCTCGCCCTATTTCGGCATTGACGAATTGTAATTTATAACTTACTAGTCCCCATGGCAATCCTGAAGCAGACAGCCACCTTTCGGAGGTGGCACCAAAAGCTGAAAGACGGAAGAGCCAAGGCGGCAATTGCCGTTCGGCTGCAACGTTTGATTGTAGGAAATCCCGGCGACGTGGCCCCAGTGGGTGAAGGCATCAGTGAATTGCGCATTCACTATGGGCCCGGCTATCGCGTTTATTTCACAAGCGCGGTGAAACGGTCATCCTGCTCCTGTGCGGCGGGGATAAAAGTTCACAAGAAACCGACATACGGACAGCAAAGCGCCTGGCCGTAGAATGGAGTGACGACAATGGTTGAAAAAATCTATGATTTCGATCCCGCCGAAATGCTCGATTCCGATACGGCAATCGAGGCGTTTCTGGCAGAGGCAATGGAAACCGGAGACGCCAAATTCGTCGCGTCCGCCCTCGGTGTCGTTGCCCGCGCCAAGGGGATGAGCAACATTGCCAGAAAGACCGGCTTGGCTCGCGAGCATCTTTATACCTCGCTCAGCGAAAACGGTAATCCTACGCTGGAAACCACACTGGCGGTCATGAAAGCATTCGGCTTTCATTTGGCCCCAAAGCACGATGCAACTCAGGTCTAATCTACGCCAGCGCGCGTCGAGCGCGAGGTTGTTCGGGCCAACTGAAATCAGGACTGATAAACCGGACCCAGCGCCGCCTTCAGCGGATCCAGCGCGTCGCCATACAGCTTCCAGCGCTCGACCGAGGATGAATAGATCGGCTGGCGCACCTGCCAGCGGCTCGGCGTCCGCACGGTGCGGTCGGTTTCGTTGAAACGCAAGCAGGCATCGTCCCACTCGATGCCGAGGAATCCGATCAATCCACGGGCGCGATTTTCAAAATCGGCGACCGTTTCTTCGTAGGGCATGTCGTGGATATTCAGCGGGATGACCTTGGTCCAATGGCGCATCAGGCGGTCATACTGCCGGTAATACTGCCCAAGCTTGGTCAGATCGGCATTATAGCCGTGCGCCTCGGAAAAGTTATGCATGAAACAGGACGCGCAATTGTCCATCGGGTCACGCCGGCAATGGATGATGCGGGCATTCGGCAAGATCAGGCTGATGAAGGCCAGCAGCTCGAAATTATGCGGCATCTTGTCGACGACAAGCCGCGCCTTGCTGTTGCGTCTGTTGAGAGCGTCGAGATATTTCGATCCAAGCTCCTTGGCCTTGGCCGCAGTGAGCGCCGCCATGGCCTCGGTGAAAATGGCTGGGTCGAGCTTGTCGAACCCAAGTTCGCCGGCAAGTGAACGAATGGTCGACAACTCGCCGGCGCCATGGATATCGCGATGGCTGGCGCATATCTGCTCGGTCAGCGTCGTTCCCGACCGTGGCATGCCGACGATGAAGACCGGGCGTCTGGATGGATTTCCCAAATTGGCTCGCGCCTCGAAGAAGCCGGCGTCGAAGGTGTCGATGAAGCTGTCGTAAAGCTGGGTGTGCCGGTCGATGTCGAAGTCATTGCCGGAAATCGCCTTGGCCCTCGCGAAATGGCGGATGGCCGGGCCATAATCGCGCTGATCATTGAGCATCTTGCCGGCGGCGTGGTGCAGCACTACCCGCTCGCGATCGGTGGTTGTCGGCAATTCCAGGCGTTTCAGCACCAAAGGCAACGTCGGATCGTCCTTGACCGCCCGGCGCGCAAGCGCCATTCCAGCCAGCGCCTCGACATGGCCCGGGTCGATGGCAAGGGCCTTGCTGAAGCATTCGACCGCCTCGGCCGGCCGGCCAATGTCGGTGAGCAAATCGCCCATACCGGCAAGTGCCATCACCGACTGGCCGTCGATAGCCAGCGCCTGGCGATAGAACCCTTCGGCAATGTCGCCCTCGAGCTGGCTGCGGTAGGAGCGGCCGAGATTGCACAGCGCTTCGATGAGCCCTCCGTCGAGCTCGATCGCCTTTCTCAGATGTCTGCGCGCCTTGTCGACGTTGCCGGTGACATTGTAGGTATTGCCGAGATTGTTGCGGAAGATGGCGTTGTCCGGTTCGAGCTTGACCGCCCTTTCCATATAGGCAATGGCGGCGTCATGATGCTCGGCCTCGATGGCGAGCGTGCCCATCAGGTTCAGCGCCATGGCATTTTTGGGCTGCGTGCGAAGCACCGTCTGGTAGCAGAACTCGGCCTCGCGAAAACGCTTGCGCCGTTGCAGGTCGATGCCGCGCTGCAATGTCTTTTCCGCCGGCTCACCGGCGGTCGGCAGCGAGGCTGGGATCATTGCCGGCAGGCCCAGGGGTTGCCGGCGTGGCAAGAGCGGCATCCGTCAAATCCCGGTCGCGGCCGCGACGAACCAATCAGAACTTCAGGGTAACGCCAAGCTGGAGATTGTGGGAGTACAATTTGGCGTTCTCGTATGTGCCGCCGCCATCATTGTCGTCTAGATCCACGCTTGTCACGGCCTTAAAGCGGTAACCGAAATCGAGGTCGACATTCTGCGTTACCGCGTAGGTAACACCGGCGCCCACCTGGCCGGCGAAACCCCAGCCGCCAGGCCCGTATCCATAGGCGTGGCCATCAAAGTGAGTATCGGCGGTAACATAGGCCGCGCCGAGACCGCCGCCGACATAGAGTTTGGCATCACCAAAATGCGCAACATCGGCCCAGACGTTGGCGAGAAGATAGGCGGCCGACAGATTGCCGGAAGCTGGGCCGGAACCTTGGTCGGCAGGAGGGAAGCTGAAGCTGTACTCGCTTGCCTTGTAGCGCGCGTAGGACAGTTCGCCTTCCACGCGGAACGTGTCGTTGATCCGCCGACCGACAGCGCCGCCGATCACGAACCCACTGTCAAGATCCACGGAATACCGACCACTATCGTAGTCCGTCTTCACATTGTTGGCAAAGCTGGCGCCGCCGAAGAGCGTGACGTACCAGAGATCCTCCGCCCTCGGCACGTCGACAAGCGCGTCTGCGGCGTAGGCCGAACTCCAGCCAAGCGCCAATGCAAATGTCGAAACGCCAGCCAGCAGGCACAGTTTCATCGTCGAATCCCCTCGCAACAACTAGTGACTAATATCACTCTTGCTTGGCGGCCGATCTGTCAAGAACGCAAACGAGATCAAGGAGCAAAGCGAGGTCGGGAACGATCTTTTGAGAATTCTTGTTGCCGCACCGCAACATAGCAGCACATGCTAATGTTTCTGGCGGCAGGCGCATGGCTGTCCCTTCCGTTTGAAATCGCGCTAGTCGGCCTGCCTTGCCGCCACCCTGCGCATGGAGATCACCCGCCGGCGGCGGATCTCGGTGCGCATCGCCGTCAGGTGCAGCGCGAAGAACAGCACGGTGAAGCCGAGCGCCGTCACCAGCAGCGGCCATAGCAGGCTGGGATCGATCGTCGGTCCGCCGAGCCGGAACACCGAGGCCGGCTGGTGCAGCGTGTTCCACCAGTCGACCGAGAATTTGATGATCGGGATGTTGATGAAGCCGACCAGCGTGATGATGGCGGCGGCCCAGGCGGCACGGCTGGCGTCATCCAGCGCGCGCGTCAGCGCGATGATGCCGAGATACATCAGGAAGAGGATGAAGACTGAGGTCAGGCGGGCATCCCACACCCACCAGGTGCCCCACATCGGCTTGCCCCAGATCGAGCCGGTGACCAGCGCAAGCGCGGTGAAGGTGGCGCCGATCGGGGCTGCAGATTTCAGCGCGACGTCGGCCAGCGGATGGCGCCAGACCAGCGTACCGAGCGCGGCGACCGCCATCACCGTGTAGCACATCATGGCGAGCCAGGCGAAAGGCACGTGGATGTACATGATGCGCACCGTGATGCCCTGCTGGAAATCCTCAGGCGCGGCAAAGCTCATATAGAGACCGATGGCGAGCAGGATCGCGGCGATCGACGCCAGCCACGGCACCAGCCTGTCGGCCAGCCCGACAAAGCGCGTCGGGTTGGCGAGGTCGGTCCAGCCGGCGAGGCGTGAGGAGGTGTCGCTCATAAGGCCTAGATAGACCGGCGGCGCGTTCGGGGCAATCGAGGGAGTGTCGCAGTCTTATTTACCCTCCCCTCGTGGGGAGGGTCGCTGCGAAGCAGCGGGGTGGGGTGGTGGGGCACTACCCCCACCCGGACCCTACGGGTCCGACCTCCCCACAAGGGGGAGGTAAAAAAGCTTACGCCGCTTCGATATTCACGGTGCGGCTGAGGCGGCGGACTTCCTCGTCGTTGAGCAGGCCGCCGGCGCGTAGCAGGCTGGCGAAACGGCCATTGCGCAGCGACAGTTCGGCGAAGCCGCCCATCTCGACCACCTTGCCCTTGTCCATGAACACGACCAGGTCGGCGTCGCGGACGGTGGTCAGGCGGTGGGCGATGATGAAGGTGGTGCGGTTGCGCCTCAGTTCGTCGATGGCTTCCTTGACGCGGTCCTCGGTCTCGACATCGAGCGCGCTCGTTGCCTCGTCGAGCACCAGGATCGGTGCGTCCTTGAGCACGGCGCGGGCAATGGCGATGCGCTGACGCTCGCCGCCTGAAAGCTGGCCGCCGCGCTCGCCAACGACGGTGTCATAGCCGGCGCTCTTGGCAAGGATGAAATCCTGCGCGGCAGCCGCATTGGCGGCGGCGTGAACCTCGTCATAAGTCGCCTCGGCACGACCGACGCGGATGTTGTCCTCGATCGAGCGGTTGAGCAGGCCGGCATCCTGGAAGACGGTGGCGATCGAATGACGCAGCGACTTGCGGGTCACCGTGCGGGTGTCGATGCCGTCGATCAGGATACGGCCATGAGACGGCGAGAAGACGCGCTGCAAGAGGTTGATCAGCGTCGTCTTGCCGGCGCCGGTCGGGCCGACGATGGCAACCGTCTGCCCGGCCTGGACCTCGAAGGAGACGTCGTCGACGCCCTGCCTCGAATTGGCAAACTCGAAGCCGACATTCTCGAAGCGGACATGGCCGGTGACGTTGGTGAGGTCGCGCAAGCCGTCCGGCTCGGCGGAGTCGGCGGCCGAATCCTCGAGGTGATAGAAGTCCTCGAGCTTGGCGCGGGCTTCCGAAATCTGGTTGGCGAAAGCCGACATCTGGTCGAGGCGGGCAATCAGCAGCGTGGCAAAGCCGGTGAAGGCGATGACGTCGCCGATCTTGAGCTGGCCATGGGTGACCAGATAGGCGCCAATCAAAAGCACGACCATCATCGAAATGGTCGACGACAGGCGGTGCAGCGCATTGGCCATTGCCCACCAGTCGAGCACCGGGTTCTGCGCGTCGAGCAGGTTCTTGACATAGCGGCGCAGCGTATCGGCCTCGTGGCCGAGACGATTGTAGCTCTGCAGCACGGCGACGTTGCTGACCGAATCGGTCACATGCGCGAACACCTGATGATAGTGGCGCTCGACGGCGGCCTGGCCTGCCTTGGTGCGCTTCATCACAAGCCGGCCGATGCCGACATAGAGAACGCCCAGCGCCATTAGCACCAGCGACATGCGCAAATCCATGCTTATCGCGGTCGGGATCAGCAGAGCCAGCGCAACCGCCGTCGACAGATGCTGGCGCATGAATTCAAGCCACAGGCTGAACAGCGTCTCGACGGCGCGCAGCAGCGTGTGCAGCGCGTTGGACGTGCCGCGCTGGTGGTGCCAGGCGAGCGGCATGGTGATCACGCGCTCGAACGACTGGCAAAGCACCTCGCTGCGCCGCTTGTGTGCAAAACGGTCGGCGCCGCGCGCCACCAGCACGAAGGCGACGATGTTAAAGGCGCCGAGACCGGCCCACAGCGCCAGCGTCGAAAACACCGAACCCTTATCGGAGATGGCGTCGATCACCCGGCCGAACATGATCGGCTCGAGGATGGCGATAATGGCGAGCGCGACATTCGCACCGCAGATAAACGCAACGCGCTTCCTGTCGGCTGCGAGATAACCCAGCGCTCTCCAGTAGATTTGCAGAAGTGACACTTCAGCTACTCCGCCCAAAACGTTATTGTGCACCGCACCATTTCTTGACACGTACCGGTTAACGGGTCGCAAAACAATGCCCGTCTACCTCTTCCGTTCCCGTTCTGCGAACAAAAGATGACGACGTTGCGAAATCTGCCGTGATCACCTAACGGTTTGAGATAAAAGGTGAAATGTCAGTCTTGCGGCAAAATCATGGCAGCAGCTGGCGCTGCCACATTTTTAGTCACTGCACGCTTGGACCGCCGGTATCCGGGAAGACACGCCGTTCTGCGCCAGAAGCATGCCGAAGTAGAAAACGCGCGCCTCGAAAGGCGCGCGTCAATAATCTGAAGCCTTTGATTTTACGCGGGTATCTTGACGACCACCTCGGTCTTGTCGCCGGCTTTCGGCTGAAAACCGGAAGACTTTGTCTTGGTTCCATTCACTTCGAGCGAGATGGATTTGGCCTTTTTGTCGCGGATGACGCGAACCTTGACCTCCGCCCCCAGCATCTTCAGCGTTGCAGAATAGCCGTCCCAATGGCTGGGCAGTTTCGGCCGGAACGTGATCTGCTTGCCCCGCCGCTCAATGCCCAGAATGCCTTCGACCGCAGCACGGTAGAGCCATCCCGCTGAGCCCGTATACCAGGTCCAGCCGCCGCGACCGCCCTTGTCCTCACCGGAATAGATGTCGGCGGCGACGACGTACGGCTCGACGCGGTAATGCTCGGCCGATGCATCGTCGAGCGCATGGTTGACCGGGTTCAGCATCGAGAAGCACCGATAGGCATCGTCGGTGCGGCCCATTTCAGCGAGCGCGATGACAAACCAGGTCGCCGCATGGGTGTACTGGCCGCCGTTCTCGCGCACGCCCGGCGGATAACTCTTGATGTAACCAGGGTCCTTTCTCGTGTTCTGGAAGGCCGGGGTAAACAGTTTGACGATCTTGAGCTTGTCGTCGACCAGCAGGTTCGTCGCCTGCTGCATCGCCGTGGTCGAGCGCGCGGGGTCGCCCTCGCCGGAGAGTACGCTCCACGACTGCGCGATGGAGTCGATCTTGCACTCGTCCGAATTATGCGAGCCAAGCGGCGTGCCGTCGTCGTAGCTGCCGCGGCGATACCACTGGCCGTCCCAGGCGGTGCTTTCCAGCGCCCGCTTCAGCACATCGGCGTGATTTGTCCAGGCCTGCGCCCGCTTGGTGTCGCCCTGCCCCTTGGCCACGGTGGTAAAGTCGCCCAGCGTCTTCAAAAGGAACCAGCCGAGCCAGACACTCTCCCCCTTGCCGGCTTCGCCGACGCGGTTCATGCCGTCGTTCCAGTCGCCGCCGAGGATCAGCGGCAGCCCGGCCGGGCTGCTGCGCTTGACCGCAAGGTCGAGCGCGCGCGCGCAATGGTCGTAGAGCGAAGCGTTCGTCTTGGAGATTTCCGGCGTGAAGAAGGCGTCGTGCTCGCCCTCGCCCAGCACCTGCCCGTCGATGAAAGGCAGTTGCTCCTTCAGGATCCCTGTATCGCCGGTCACCTCGATGTAGCGATTGGTGGCATGCGCCAGCCAGACCACATCGTCGGAGATCATGGTGCGCACGCCGGCGTCGGTGCGCGGCAACCACCAATGCTGGACATCGCCTTCGGGGAACTGCCGGCGCGCCGCATTGAGGATCTGGTCGCGCGCCAGTTTCGGATCATGCGCAAGCAGGGCCAGCGTGTCCTGCAGCTGGTCGCGGAAGCCGAAGGCGCCGCTTGCCTGATAAAAGGCCGAGCGGGCGCGGATGCGGCAGGCCAGGCTCTGATAGGGCAGCCAGTGATTGACCATGGCGTCGAGCGCCTTGTCGGGCGTCTCGACCTGGATGGTGTCGAGGAAGCCGCGCCAGACGCGTTCATTGTCGGCCAGCCGCTGGTCGAAATCCTTGCCCGAATGGGTCTGCACCAACGCGCTCGCCTCGGCTGATGTGGCGGCGTCGCCAAGCAGCCAGACCAGCGTGACGTCGCCGCCGGCAGGGATGTCGATTTCGCTGGCGACAGCTGCGCACGGATCGTCGCCGGCCTCGACGCGGCCCGACAGGCCGGCGCCGCTGACGACCGCGTGCGGGAATGCGCTGGTGCCGTGCCTGCCGATGAACTCGCCACGATCGGCTGTCGCCGAATGCACCGGACCGGTGGCGGCCAGGAAGGCCACCCGGTCGCCGAAATCGAGACCGTAGGGGTTTTGTGCCAGAAGCGCGCCGGTCGCTGGATCCCTGGACGGGATGATGGTCGCAGCCGTGCTCGAGCGATGGCTGCCGAGAACCCATTCGGCATAGGCATAGACGCGCAGCCGAGCCGGCGCCGAGCCCGAGTTCTGGATGCGCAGGCGCGTGATCTTCACGGGATCGACGGGATCGACGACGTGCGTCAGATCCATCGACAGCGGGCCGCGTTTGGACCGGAAGGTCGAGAAGCCCTGGCCGTGCCATGTCTCATAGGTCATCGAGGGATCGCGGACCACGGCAGCCAGCGGCGAGAATGCCTTGCCGCTGGCCTGATCGTAGATGTAGATGCCCTCGCCCGGCCGGTTGGTGACCGGATCATTCGACCATGGCGTCAGCTGGTAATCGCGGCTGTTGCGGCTCCAGGTGAAGGCAGCGCCTTCGGCCGAGACATGGAATCCGAACGAGGCGTTCGAGACGACGTTGATCCAGGGCTGCGGCGTCGAGCGCCGCCCGGCAAGGCGGGTGACATAGTGGCGGCCGTCGCCCTCGAAACCGCCAAAGCCGTTCCATTGGCTGAGGCCGCTGCCGTCGGCGCTGCTGTCGGACGCGGCATGGTATGCAGGCGCCGCTGGCACCGGCAGAGACGGCTCGCGCAGCGACGCGGGGGCCGCCGGCTGCAGGGCATCGCGTGCTTGCAAGGCTGCCGCCTCGGCGCGTTCGATCTGGTCGAAGATGGTGCCGTTGCGCGTGTGCAGAACCACGCGGGCAACCGCCAGCAGCGTCTTGTACGTCGCCTCGTCCATCAGGTCGCGGCGCACGGCGAAGATGTGCTGGCGCGGCCCGAGTTCCTTGCCGCGCAGGCGGCTGTTTTCGCACAGCGTCTCGACCGCGCGCTGCAGGTCCTGGACATAGGACGATGCCTGCTCGTTGACGACCACGAAGTCGATCATCATGCCGCGGGCGCGCATATACTCCTGGAAGCGCAGCGCCTGGGCGACAATTTCGAGGTCGGCCACGTCGCCGATGCGGACCAGGAAGATCGGGAAATCGCCCGAAATGCTGGTCGGCCACAGGCTGGACTGCTTGCCCAGCCCCGAAGCGATGGATTCGCCGGGCAGGCGCAGGAACGGATCGGGATAGATCAGGAAGCGCGCCAGCTTCTGCACGTTGGCGGCGTCGGTCAGGCTGAGACCAAGATGGCGGGTCTGCACCTGCGAACGCGTCCAGGCAAGCATCGCCTGGCGAGCAAAACTTTCGGGATGGTCGAGCCTGGCGATGGCCTCGTCCAGTTCGGCGCGGTTGGCGCCGACGGCGGTCCAGAAGGTCAGCGATATCTTCTTGTTGGCCGGCACCCGCACCTGGCGGCGCAGGGCCGCTACCGGATCGAGGGTGAAGCCGTGGTGACCGCCAAGCTTGGCGCCGGGATCGAAGGCCGCCGCTTCCGCGATGGTACGGCCACGGCCGATGAAGGCACGGCGGTCGGTTTCGGCCTCGGCATCGCGCGCCGACCCGGACGGATCGGTGACGAAATGCACCATGGTGACGTCAGGCTCGTTCTTCTCGCGCTTGCGCCTGGTGGCAAAGATGGCGCCGTTATTGGCAGCGATCTCGGTCTCGATAAACATTTTCGAGAACGCAGGATGGGCATTGTCGGAGGCTTCGTTGCCCAGCACCAGCTCGGCAAAGGAGGTCACCTCGATATGCCGGTCAGTGGCGCCGTCGTTGTAGAGCGTGACGCGCCGTCCCTCGCCATTGCCTTCCGAGATGACGATGCATTCGACCTCCGAACGCAGCGAGCCCACTGTTTTGACGAAGCTCGCCTTGTCGTCGGAAAACAGCGTCTGCACTCTCTCGCCGGTCGCCTGCTTCGGCTCCGCGGTGGCCGACCACCAGTCGCCGCTGCCGGCGTCGCGCAGGAAGATGTAGGAGCCGAGCCGGTCTTCGGTCGGGTCGGGCTGCCAACGGGTGACGGCGAGTTCGCCCCAGCGGCTGTAACCGGAACCGGTGGCCGAGACCATGACGGAGTAGCGGCCATTGGACATGACGCTGGTGGCGCGCAACGCCCTCAGCGGGTCGAGGACGATGCGCGAATCCGGGCTCTCGACCTCGGTCTCGTCCTTCGAGCGCTCGTCGGCTTCGGTCCTGACCGTGGCGGTCGGGATGTCGCGCGGCGCCCTCTCCTGCAGCAGGAGTTCGGCAGACTCGATCACCGGATCGCTGTGGAAGCGGTCGCGTAGCCGGCCCTCGAAGATGGCGTCGGCAACGGCGGCGATCGACATGCCGGAGTGATGCGCCATGTAGTTCAGGACAACAGCGTGGTCGGTGCCTTCCGGCACGCGCTGCGGCGTGAAGTCGACGGCGTCGTAAAAGCCATGCCGGCCGAGAGCGCCGATGGAGCGCAGCCTGGCCAGATTCTGGACGGATTCGCGCGGTGTGAACTGCGCCGCGAGGATCGTGGCGTAAGGGGCGATCACCGTGTTCTGGCCAAGGCCGCGCTTGAGGCCAAGTCCGGGCACGCCGAAATTGGTATACTGGTAGGTCAGTTCGCGGTCGCGGGCATTGTAGGCCGCTTCCGAAATGCCCCAGGGCACGTTCTTCGAACGCGCGTACTGGATCTGACGCTTGATGATCAGCTTGCTGGTCTGGTTGAGGATCGAGCCCTGCGGTTCCTTCATCACCAGTGGCGGCATCAGATACTCGAACATCGAGCCCGACCAGGACATCAGCGCACCCTGGAAGCCGATCTCGACGATCGGCCTTCCAAGCCGGAACCAATGCTCCGTCGGCAGGTCACCCTTGGCGATGGCGAACAGGCTGGTCAGCCGCGCCTCGGAGGCGAGCAGATCGTAGCAGCTCTCATCGAGCTGGTGCTCCTCGACCCGGTAGCCGATCGAGAGCAGTTTGCGCTCCTGACGCATCAGGAAAGAGAAATCCATCTCGAAGGCATAGCGGCGGCAGCGTTCGCGCAGCGCCAGCAGCTTGGCGCGCAAGGCTTCGACGGCGTTTTCGTCGCTGTGCGAGTCATGCACATGCGCCTCGCAGGTCGCTTCCAGCCGTGCCGCCCAGTCGGCGATAATGTCGCTGCGCTGCGATCCGGCCTCGGTGTGGATGGCGGTGGCGAGCTTGCGGATCTCGCCGGCAAGCACGGCCAGGTTAATGGTGCGGATCGAGGCCATCTCCGGCTGCGCCTTGATGGTCATGACGGCGCGCCGCATGCCATCGAGGCGATCGGCCAGACGCTGGCGCAACGGCCGCAGTTGCCGGCGGTCGTCAGGCAATTCCTCGAGGCTCTCGTCGAGGATACTCACCGTGTCGAGGACGCCTTCGAAATCGCCCTGCAGGTGAACGGACGGGGCTTCCGCCCACTCGGCACAGGCCGCCGCCACCGCGACCAGATGTCCGGCCAGATTGCCGCTGTCGACGGCCGAGATGTAGAGCGGATAGAGCGGCTTGAGCGTCGTGGTGTCGTACCAGTTGAAGAGGTGGCCGCGGTTGCGCGGCATGCTCTCGATGGTCGTCATCGTGGCGTCGATGCGAGTGATGGCGTCGGAGAGCGCAATCCAGCCGAAATCGCGTGCCGACACCACCGACAGCAGGTAGACGCCGATATTGGTCGGCGACGTCCGCGGCGCCACAACCGGCGCCGGGCTTTCCTGGAAATTGTCGGGCGGCAGATTGTGGTGCTCGGCCGTGACGAAGGTTTCGAAATAATGCCAGGTGCGGCGCGCCACGGTGCGCAGCGCGTGGATGTCGGCTTGCGATATGCGCAGGCGGTCCTCGGTCTCGGCCGAGCGGCTGATCCAGCAGGCAACCGCCGGCGAACCGATCCAGAACAGAGCGAAGAAGAAGGCGACGAAGGCACCGGTGGAATCGGCCAGCACGGGGATAGCGAGACCGACGACGCCGATGATCACGGCGCCATACATCATGCTGTAATAGGAGCCGATATCGTTGTCGCCGCCCTTGTGCGCCTGCGACGCGGTGCGCCATTCCAGCAGGTTCTGGCGGCTGACGAACAGGCGGTAAAGCGTGCGCACGATGGCGTCGCCCATCATCCAGGCATTGTGCGCCATCAACAGCACTTTCAGCGCCACAAGGGCCGTGCCGAAGACGGTGTCGTGCGCCAGTGCGGAGAAATGGCCGCGCGGCGTCTGGTCGCCGCTCTTGGGCAGGATGGCGTTGACGACATCGAAGGTCGGCGCCATGAACAGCGACAGGATCAGCAGCGCCTGCCACTGCGCGGCCTGCGTGAAGGGCAGCAGCGTCCAGCCGGCGATCGCCGCCATCACCCAGAAGATCGGGGTCAGCGAGCGGCGCAGATTGTCGACCATCTTCCAGCGCGACAGCGCCGGCACGCCGGAACGCGGCGAGAAGATGAAGCGCAGCAGCTGCCAGTCGCCGCGCGCCCAGCGGTGGTGGCGCGAGGCGTCGACCGAGTAGCGGGTAGGATAGTCCTCGACCAGTTCGACGTCGGTGACAAGTGCTGCGCGCGCCAGCGCACCTTCGAGCAGATCGTGGCTGAGGACGGTGTTTTCCTCGATGCGGCCCTGCAGCGCCGCCTCGAAAGCGTCGACGTGATAAAGGCCCTTGCCGGTGAAGGAGCCGTCGCTGAAGACGTCCTGGTAGAGATCCGAGACGGCAAAGACGTAAGGATCGAGACCGCTGTTGGACGAGAAGACGCGCTGGAAGAAAGAAGCGTCGTCGCCGCTGGTGAGCGAGGCTGTGATGCGCGGCTGCAGAATGGTGTAGCCGGCGGTAACGACGCGCTTTGTCGCGTCGAAATGCGGGCGGTTGAGCGGATGGGCGAGCTTGCCGACCAGTGACGACACGGCGTCGCGCGTGGTGCGCGTGTCGGCGTCGAGCGTCATGACATAGACGACCTTTTCCGGCAGCGGCACGTCGAGCGGCAGGAAGGTGGTGTCGCTGTCGCCGCGCAAGAGAAGGTTCAGCTCATGCAGCTTGCCGCGCTTGCGCTCCCAGCCCATCCAGGCGCCCTGCGCCTGGTTGTAGAGCCGGCGGCGATGCAGGATATAGAAACGCGGCGCGCCTTCCGAGGGATAACGGGCATTGAGCCTGGCGATCTCGTCGCGCGCATATTGCAGGATCTCGATGTCGGCGGCGTCGATCTCGGTCTTGGAATCCGGCCAGTCGGACAGCAGCGCGAAATGGATTTCTTCGGCCGTGTTGGCGAGGTGATGCACCTCGATGTTGCGGATGTTTTCCTCGACATCATCGCGCGAGCCGATCAGCGACGGCACCACGACCAAGGTGCGTGATGCCGCCGGAATGCCGTGCTTGTAATCATAGCCGACGAGCCGCGTCGGCTTCAGGAACAGTGAAACAACGGTGTTGAAGAAGGCGAGCGCGCCTTCGCTGGCAGGCACCGCAAACAGCGCCAGCATCAGCGTGATGGATTCCACCGACAGGCCGAGATGGGCAAGCGCATTGCCGGAGACAACCAGCAGTAGCACCGTCAGCAGGAAGACCGGCACAACGATGCCGAGCCAGCCCATGGCGGTGAAGGCGCGCTTGAAGGTCACATGGAAGGGCGGCCGATAGCCGATCGCCTTTTCCAGATCCGTCCGGCGCGGGCCGACCAGGAAGAAGCCGACATCGGTATGCATGGCCGGATCGGCTGATGCATCCGGCACGCCGGAGGCATCGGTGACCCCGGGAACATGGCTGGCCAGCTCGATGGCCTTTTCGGCGACACGGAATTCGGACAGGTCGGAACGGCGCGCCAGTTGCTCGATCGACGTGCGGTACTGGTCGCGCGAAAAGAAATCGAGCGCGGCGAAATCGGTGCGCTCGCGCAACAGCGTGTCGATGCGGCTGACGCCCTCGAACCACACCGTCCAGTCGACGTCGTTGATGAGGCGCAGGCCGCGGATGATGTTGCCGGTGGTGACATTGCCGCTGGACAGCGTGCGATGCTCGGAAATGATGATTTCCTCGGCGTCGGAGCCGGTTTTCTCGAGCTCGACCTCCAGCCATTCCAGCGCCCTGCCGGCATTCTGCGAGCCGTCGCGCAGGCGGTAGAGCAACTGGGTGGCGAAGGTGGTGTCCTGCGCATGCGCGCCGTAGCCCGACAGGATCTTCCGGCGGTCTGCATTGTCGTCGGTCGCCAGCACGCGGTCGGCGACCTCGTTGGCGATATGGCGCATCTGCCTGGTGCGGTCGACGCGCACGGCGATGCGGCGCAGATTCTCGATCAAAACGAAGCGCAGCAGCGACGGCAGCGCCCAGAGCTCGCCGATCTTGAGCGGCTCGACCGACTGAAAACCCTCGACGATGGATTTGAACATGGTCGCCGAAACCGAACTGTCGGAATGGGCGACATAGCTCCAGGCCAGGGCCAGCGCGCGCGGCACCGCGGCGCGATCGGCCACTTCCAGGGTCGGCAACTGCCGGTAGAAACGGCGCGGCAGGTCGCGCTTGACCTGAAAAATGGTCTCCTCGACGAGATAATTGTTGTCGAGCAGCCATTGCGCGGCAGGCGTGATGGTTTCGCCCTTGGCCTGGGCGGCATTGGTCGAGCGGTAGACTTCGAGGATTTTCTTGGCGCTGTCGCGGATGCGGGCCTGGAAATCGAACTGCGTCAGGCCGAACAGGTCCTTGATGTCGCCCTTGGCAAGGCTTTCGCCCAGCGCGCGCAGCCGCTCTTCGGGCAGGAAATTGGAGCGTATCGGCTCTTCGGTGATGACCGGGAAGCCGGCGCTGGACTTTTCGATATGGGCAGGATTTGTCTGGATATTCATTGAAAATTCCGCATGGGGGACGCGATGCGGCGCCACCGCCACGGCAATGTCCCTAAAACCGATTCAAATGCAATTGGTTGCATGATTACACTGGCCGAAAGTTTTGCTTCGCACCACGCCAGAGGCGTTATCCCTTCGACATTTTAAGTGGGGCTTTCGACAACTTAAGGACGAGCACCCCTGCCCTCCCGTCCGCCTTGGAACGACGGAAGGATTCGGGCTTTTTCGTGATCCAGACAACAGCTTACGCCAGATTTCTCCGGCGTGCGATCATGTTTGGCAACAGGCGTTAATCGTTGTGCTGGCGGTGCGGCTGGCCCAGCCTGGCTATCCGGATGACGAACACGGTCGTCGGCCGTACCGGTTCAACCCGTAGTTTCGCCTGCGGACCGAGCAACAGCGTGTCGAGGGGTCCAAGACGAGACGATGTCGGGCCGCTGAGGCCGACCTCGCCGTCGAACGGCAGGATCAGGGTCATAGCGCTGGTCGGCCGGATATCGGTCGGAACCGAAACCATCAGACGCTCGACCGAGTGCGTGGCCCGCCCGCGGCGGGTCATGACGTTGAGATCGGTGATCGGACCGGAGATCAGCGCCGCCGAGGTCGGCACATCGGCCGGGAAGGACAGCGGGGCGGAAGCCGCCGTCACTTCGGCCGGCGGACGGCCGGCAATATCAAGCACGATACCCTCGCCTTCCAGCACGGCAAGCGTGCGGTCGACGCCGGCAAACCCCGAGAACGGGCCGCTGCCCTCGACTCGCGCCATGGAAACGCGCCAGTCGAAATCGTCCAGCCCGACGCCGTCCGGCGAGACGGCGATCTCGGTGGTCGTGCCGCCGCCATTCTTCCACGGCATGACGCGGTAGTCGGCGGCCCGTAGGATGCGCATCATTTAAGCCAATCAGCCTAAAATACCGGGCAGATTGAGCTGGTGCTCCTTCGCGCACTCGATGGCGATGTCGTAGCCGGCATCGGCGTGGCGCATGACGCCGGTCGCCGGATCGTTCCACAACACGCGCTCCAGGCGCCTTGCGGCGTCCGGCGTGCCGTCGGCGACGATGACCATGCCGGCATGCTGCGAGAAGCCCATGCCGACGCCGCCGCCATGATGCAGCGACACCCAGGTCGCGCCCGACGCGGTGTTGAGCAACGCATTGAGCAGCGGCCAGTCGGAGACGGCGTCGGAGCCGTCCTTCATCGCTTCCGTCTCGCGGTTCGGCGAAGCGACCGAGCCGGAATCGAGGTGGTCGCGGCCGATGACGACGGGCGCCTTCAGTTCGCCCCTGGCCACCATTTCGTTGAAGGCGAGGCCCAGCCTGTGGCGGTCGCCGAGGCCGACCCAGCAGATGCGCGCCGGCAGGCCCTGGAAGGCGATGCGCTCACGTGCCATGTCCAGCCAGTTGTGCAGATGGGTGTTGCCGGGGGTGAGTTCGCGCACCTTGGCGTCCGTCTTGTAGATATCCTTGGGATCGCCCGAAAGAGCAGCCCAGCGGAACGGGCCGATGCCACGGCAGAACAGCGGCCTTATATAGGCCGGCACGAAACCCGGGAAAGCAAAGGCGTTCTCGAAGCCTTCGTCCTTGGCGACCTGGCGGATGTTGTTGCCATAGTCGAGCGTCGGCACGCCGGCATTCCAGAACGCGACCATCGCCTCGACATGCTCGCGCATTGAGGCGCGGGCGGCCTTCTCGACAGCCTTGGGATCGGAGACGCGCTTCTCGCGCCACTCAGCCATCGTCCAGCCCTTGGGCAGATAGCCGTTAATCGGGTCATGCGCCGAGGTCTGGTCGGTGACCATGTCGGGGCGGATGCCCCGCTTGAACATTTCCGGCACGATGTCGGCCGCATTGCCGAGCAGGCCGACCGACTTCGCCTCGCCGGCCTTGGTCCAGCGCTCGATCATTTCCATCGCTTCGTCGAGCGTCTCGGCCTTCTCGTCGACATAGCGGGTGCGCAGCCGGAAATCGATCGAGTCCGGATTGCATTCGATGGCGAGGCAGCAGGCGCCGGCCATGACGGCGGCAAGCGGCTGGGCGCCGCCCATGCCGCCGAGGCCGCCGGTCAGGATCCATTTGCCCGTAAGGTTGCCATTGTAGTGCTGGCGGCCGGCCTCGACGAAGGTCTCGTAGGTGCCCTGCACGATGCCTTGCGTGCCGATATAGATCCAGGAGCCGGCCGTCATCTGGCCGTACATCATCAGGCCTTTTTTATCGAGCTCGTTGAATTTATCCCAGGTCGCCCAATGCGGCACGATGTTGGAGTTGGCGATCAGCACGCGCGGCGCATCGGTGTGCGTCCGGAAGACGCCGACCGGCTTGCCGGACTGGACCAGCAGCGTCTCGTCTTCATTGAGGGTCTTCAACGAGGCGACGATGCTGTCGAAATCGTTCCAGGTGCGCGCGGCCCGGCCGATGCCGCCATAGACGACGAGCTCATTGGGGTTTTCGGCGACATCGGGATCGAGGTTGTTCATCAGCATGCGCAGCGGCGCTTCGGTCGTCCAGTATTTGGCGTTGAGCTTGTCGCCGCGGGGCGCGCGCACTTCGCGGATGTTGTGGCGAGGATTGTTCATCATTGTCCCTTTGGAGTAAGGCGGCGTCTCAGCGCCCGGCCCAGTCAATGGCGGATTGGAGGATTTTCGTCAGTGTGGCGCGCATCGGCGCGGCGAACTCGGCATCATAAGGCACCGGCCAATTGTCCGGTTCGCCCTTGCCCTCGGGCTCGCGCAAATAGCCGCGATCGGCAAGTTCCATCTGCAGCGCATGGTAGCCGCCTTGCGGATTGCCGAAATAGCGGGTGATCCAGCCACCCTTGAAACGGCCGTTGATGACATTGCTTTCACCGCTCTCGGCCATGATCTGGCCAACCAGCGCCTGCAGCGTAGGATCCGCGGTCTGGCCGTCATTGGTGCCGAGATTGAACACCGGCAGCGTGCCGTAGAACAGGCGCGGCAGCACCGACCGGATCGAGTGGCAATCGTAAATGACGACCTTCTCATGCAGGCCGCGCAGCCTGACGGACTGAGCCGCCAGCATTTCATGGTAGGGCACGAAATACGCTATGCGGCGCTGGTCTATCTCCGATGGCGTCGGTTCCGCGCCGGGCAGATACAGCGGATCGCCGTCGAAGGTCTCGGTCGGGCATAGCGTCGTTGTCGTCTGCCCGGGATAGAGCGAGGCGCCGGAAGGATCGCGGTTGACATCGATGACGGTGCGCGAGATCGACGTGTGCACGACAGTCGCGCCAAGGCCGGCGGCAAAATCGTAGAGATTGTCGATCCACCAGTCGCAATCGCGGCGGCCGAGCCAGGGCGAGACCAGCCGATTGTCGATGCCGGCGAGATCGATACCCGTGTGCGGGATGGACACCAACAGGGGTGCCGTGCCTTCCGTCGCTGTCAGCCAGTCGGTCATGTCAGACTCCCGAGATCGAAGGCAATGTCACCGCGCTCGCAGCCTTGATGGCAGCGCCGCTGCGCACCATGGCGATGGCTTTTTCCATGTCAGGGTGGAAATGCCGGTCATTGTCGAGATGCGGCACCTCGGCGCGGACCAGCTTGCGAACCGCTTCCAGAGCTGCACTCGACGCCAGCGGCGCATGGAAATCGCAGCCTTGCGCGGCGGCCAGGAGTTCGATGCCGATGACGGCCGTGGCGTTTTCGATCATGCCGATCAGCCGGCGAGCGCCGTGTGCGGCCATCGAGACATGGTCTTCCTGGTTGGCCGAGGTCGGGATGGAATCGACACTTGCCGGATAGGCCTTCTGCTTGTTCTCAGAGACGAGCGCCGCCGCCGTCACCTGCGGGATCATGAAGCCGGAGTTCAGGCCGGGCTTCGGCGTCAGGAAGGCCGGCATGCCGGACAGCGCGGGGTCTACCAGCATGGCGATGCGGCGCTCCGACAGCGAGCCGATCTCGCAGACGGCAAGCGCGATCATGTCGGCAGCGAAAGCCACCGGCTCGGCGTGGAAATTGCCGCCGGACAGCGCAGTATCGTCCTCGGCGAAGATCAGCGGATTGTCGGTGACGCCATTGGCCTCGGTGCCGAGCGTATCGGCGACCTGGCGCAGCACGTTGAGCGCCGCACCCATCACCTGCGGCTGGCAGCGCAGGCAGTACGGATCCTGCACGCGCTCATCGCCGACGCGGTGCGATTCACGAATGGCGCTGCCGGCCATCAGGTTGCGCAGCGCTTCCGCCGTCTCGATCTGGCCGGGATGTTTGCGCAGGAGATGGATGCGCCGATCGAAGGGCGCGTCCGAGCCCTTGGCAGCGTCGGTCGACAGCGCCCCGGCGACCAGCGCCGACTGATACAGCACTTCGGCCTCGAACAGAGCGGCCAGCGCGTAGGCGGTGGAAAACTGCGTGCCGTTGAGCAGCGCCAGACCTTCCTTGGCGCCGAGCGTCACGGGCTCCAGGCCGTGCGAGACGAAAGCGACCTTGGCCGGGAAGCGGCCATGCGGTGTAAAGCATTCGCCGACGCCGATCATCACCGCCGTCATGTGCGACAGCGGCGCGAGATCGCCGGAGGCGCCGACCGAGCCCTGCGCCGGCACCATGGGGATGACGTCGTTGGCCAGCATCGCTTCCAGCAACTCGATGGTTTGCGGCCGTACGCCCGACGCCCCCTGCGCAAGGCTGGCGAGCTTCAGCGCCATCATCAGCCGAACCACCGAAACCGGCATCGGCTCGCCGACACCGGCGGCATGCGACAAAACGATGTTGCGTTGCAGGGTCTCTAGATCCTCGGCCGGAATGCGGACGCTGGCCAGTTTGCCGAAGCCGGTGTTGATGCCGTAGACCGGCTCACCCTTGGCGACGATGCGGGCGACTGCCTCGGCGCTGGCCTTGATTTTTGGCCGGCAGGAGGCGTCGAGCTTCGGCATGGCGCCACGATAGATAGCGCGCCAGTCGGCCAGCGTCGCATTGCCGGGCTTCAGGTTAAGTTCGGTCATTGTCCTCTCCAGATGCGGGCATGGAGCGGGTTGAAGCCCATGCGGTAGACGAGTTCGGCCGGACGCTCGATGTCCCAGATCGCCAGGTCGGCGGATTTTCCTGCCTCAAGCGTGCCGGTCTTGCCAAGCAGCCCAAGCGCGCGGGCAGCCTCGCGAGTGGTGCCGGCCAGGCATTCCTCGACGGTCAGGCCGAAAAGCGTCGCTGCCATGTTCATGGTCAGCAACAGCGAGGTCAGCGGCGACGTCCCGGGATTGTTGTCGGTGGCGACCGCCATCTTGACGCCGTGCTGGCGGAACAGGCCGACCGGCGGCTTCTTGGTTTCGCGGATGAAATAGTAGGCGCCGGGCAGGATGGTCGCCACGGTGCCGGCCTTGGCCATCGCTGCGGCGCCGGCCTCGTCGGTGTATTCGAGATGGTCGGCCGACAGCGCGCCATAGCGGGCGGCGAGTTCGGCGCCATGCAGGTTGGACAACTGGTCGGCATGGAGTTTGACCGGCAGGCCAAGCGCCTTGGCCTTGTCGAAGACGCGGGCAATCTGTTCCGGCGAAAAGGCAATGCCCTCGCAAAAGCCGTCGACGGCGTCAGCCAGGCCCTCGGCGGCGATTCCGGGGAGGATGGTGTTGGCGACGAGATCGACAAAAGTGTCCTTGTCGCCTTTTGCTTCCGGCGGCAGCGCATGCGCGCCGAGGAAGGTGGTGCGGACCGTGACCGGGCGTTGCTTGTCCAGTTGCCGCGCGGCGCGAAGCGACTTCTGTTCATGTTCGAGATCGAGCCCGTAACCCGACTTTACCTCTACCGTGGTGACGCCCTCGGCCATCAGCGCATCGAGGCGTGGCAGCGTCTGCGCAACCAGTGCGTCTTCGCTCGCGGCACGCAGGGATTTGACCGAGGAGACGATGCCGCCGCCAGCACGGGCGACTTCTTCATAGGTGGCGCCGGCCAGCCGCATCTCGAACTCGTTGGCACGGTTGCCGGCATGGACGAGATGGGTGTGGCAGTCGATCAGGCCGGGCGTGATCCAGCGGCCTTCGCAATCGGTAGTCTCGCCGCCCTGAGCCAACGCTGACGGCATGTCGGCTTCCGGGCCGGCATAGACGATGATGCCGTCACGGGAGACGATCGCGCCCTTTTCGACGATGCCAAGTCCGGCAACGCCTTCAGCCATGGTTGCCAGGCGCGCATCACGCCAAAGCTGAAGGCCCCCTGCCCGGCTTTTGTCTTGTGCCGCCATCATCTTTTTCCGTTGCTTGGATGGCGATTATGTATATACATATTGAAACGCGCTGCAAGTGCATTGTTTATGGAATTCGGAGAAAAACGTGACGGCGATCTTTGCGGAACAGGCGCTGCTGACCGATGGCTGGCATGACAAGGTGCGGATCGTCGTCACGGACGGTCGCATCGCAACCGTCGAAGTCGACACGTCGCCGCGGAGCGGTGACGAACGCCACGCCATTCTGGTCCCCGGCATGCCGAACCTGCACAGCCACGCCTTCCAGCGCGGCATGGCCGGGCTTGCCGAACTGCGCGGTCCCTCCGCCGACAGCTTCTGGAGCTGGCGCGAGGTGATGTACCGCTTCGCGCTGTCGATGACGCCGGACCAGGTCGAGGCGGTCGCCGCACAGCTTTACGTCGAGATGCTGGAGGCCGGGTTCTCGCGCGTCGGCGAGTTTCATTATCTCCACCACGATCGCGACGGAACACCCTATTCCAACCTGGCCGAGATGGCGGAGCGGATCGCCGCCGCTGCCAACGAAACAGGGATCAGCCTGACGCTGCTGCCGGTATTTTATGCCCATTCCTCCTTCGGCGGCGCTGCGCCCAACGAAGGCCAGCGGCGATTCATCAACGATGTGAATCGGTTCGAACGCTTGCTTGAGAAAAGCCGCGAATCGGTTCGTGCGTTGAATCAGGCTGTCGTCGGCGTCGCCCCGCACAGCCTGCGCGCCGCGACGCCGGAGGAACTCAGCGCTGTTGCCGCCATTGCGCCGGACGGACCGATCCACATCCACGTCGCCGAGCAGGCGAAGGAGGTCGAGGATTGCCTGGCGTGGTCGGGTGCGCGACCGGTCGAATGGCTGCTCGCCAATGCCGGGATCGACAAGCGTTGGTGCCTGATCCACGCCACCCACATGACCGAGGCTGAGACAACCGGCATGGCCAGAAGCGGCGCCATTGCCGGGCTTTGCCCGATCACCGAGGCCAATCTCGGCGACGGCACCTTTTCAGCACCTCTGTTCATCGAACATGGCGGCCGCTTCGGCGTCGGCTCGGATTCCAACGTGCTGATCGGCCTGCCGGATGAATTGCGCCAGCTCGAATATTCGCAGCGCCTCGCACACCGCGCCCGCAATGTGCTGGCGGTGACCGGCGGCTCGACCGGGCGGGCTCTGTTCGACGCCGCCCTCGATGGCGGCAGCACCGCACTCGGCGCCGGCCCGTCGCGGATCGCCGCCGGCGCCGCGGCTGATTTCGTCTCCCTCGACGAAAACCATCCTTCGCTGGCCGGAAAAAGTGGCGATGCGATCCTCGACGCCTGGATCTTTGCCAATGGCGGCAAGGTCGATTGCGTCTGGGTGCACGGAAAAAAACAGGTCAGCGGCGGCCGGCATGCAGCGCGTGAGACGATCGCCGAGCGCTTTCGCCATGTGATGACGGCGCTTTCGGCATGAGCATATCAGAGACAGCGGCTGTGGAAGGCGGCGGTTCGCTGCACCAGCGCATCCTGTCCGACATCAGCGAGAAAATAATGTCCGGCGCCTGGGCGCCGGGTCACCGCATCCCGTTCGAGCACGAGTTGACGGCCGAATACAATTGCTCGCGCATGACAGTGAACAAGGCGCTGTCGCAACTGGCCAAGGCCGGGCTGATCGAGCGCCGTCGCCGTTCGGGCAGCTTTGTCCGCCAGCCGCAGTCGCAGGCCGCGGTGCTGGAAATCCACGACATCAGGATCGAGGTTGAGTCGCTTGGCCTGGCTTATCGTTACGAGCGCTTGGCGCGGCAGAAAAGGCGCAGCAGCGCCGAGGATCGCGCCTTGCTGGAACTGGACGCAGCCGGACAGGTGCTGGCGCTTGAATGCCGGCATTTCGCCGGCAAGCGGCCATTCGCGCACGAACAGCGGCTGATCAATCTCGCCGCCGTCGCGGAAGCCGCCGAGGAGGAGTTTCTCGACATCGCCCCCGGCCCTTGGCTGATCGGCCGCGTGCCATGGAGTGAGGCCGAGCACCGCATCCGCGCGGTGGCGGCCGACAGGCATATTGCCGAAGCCCTCGACGTCGCAACCGGCGCACCGTGCCTGGTGGTCGAACGCCGGACCTGGAGCGCGGAGCACCCGGTGACGCAGGTGAGGTTCACTTATGCCGCGGAAAGCCACACGCTGGTGGCGCGGTTCAGGCCTTCGCAGGGGTGATTACCCTCCCCCTCGAGGGGAGGGTCGCGGAGCAAGTGCCGCAAGGCGGCACTGGTGACGCGGGGTGGGGTCGGTGCAGCCTCGCCGACCCCACCCCGTCTCGCAGTCTCCGCTTCGCTTCGACTACTCGCCGACCCTCCCCTCGAGTGGGAGGGTAAGGCACCGCGCTCTAAATCGCCGCCGTAACAATAATCTCGACAGTGTATTCCGGCCCTGCAAGCTTGGCCTCACCCGTGGCGCGGGCGGGCGTGTTGCCTTGCGGGACCCACTTGTCCCATTCCTTGTTCATCTCGGCGAAGGTGCCCATATCGGCCAGCCAGATGATCGCCTGCAGGATCTTGGTCTTGTCGGTGCCGGCCTTGGCCAGCAGTTCGTCGATAGATGCGAGGATCGACCTGGTCTGTTCGCCAACGCTGGCGCCGGGCGTTCCGACCTGGCCGGCGAGATAGACGGTGTTGCCGTGGATGACGATCTGGCTCATGCGCGGGCCAACATCGATGCGACGAATGCTCATTGGATGGTTCCTTCGTTTGTCGGTGCGCCTGTTTAGAGTCGCTGCCGCCTCCGGGCAAGGCCAACAGCGCGAAACCTCTTGAGCCTGGGTTGGATCTTGGGCCGCAAATGTCTATCTGCGCCGAGGGATTTCTTTCCGGCGCGGATTGCCGACCTCGTGTGAGAGTGGCAAGACTTCGCGCCAAACCAGATTGCGAGGATGAGAGCCATGGAATATCGCGAAATCAGCGAGGACTATTCGGTCTCGGGCCAGATCCAGCCCGAAGATGCCGCCGCCATCAAGGAAGCCGGTTTCAAGAGCGTGATCTGCAACCGGCCGGATGACGAGCAGCCCGACCAGCCTTCGGCCGACAGCGTCAAGGCGGCGGTCGAAGCCGCGGGGCTGGCCTTCCGCTACATCCCGGTAATCAGCGGCCAGATCACAGCCGAGAATGTCGAAGATCAGGCCGAAGCGCTCGACGCGCTCGAAGGCCCGGTGTTTGCTTATTGCCGCTCGGGCGCGCGCTGCACCAATCTCTACGGGCTGATTCAGCAGTCCAAGGGGTGAGCATCTGAGGCGCTGGCGATCCCTCACACCCCCCTCTGTCCTGCCGGACATCATCTCCCCCGCAAGGGGGGAGATCGGATGTCGCCTTCGCTTTTCGCCAATCGCCGACGTTGCAGGATGAGCGCTATCGACAAAGCTGCTGATCTCCCTCCTTGCGGGGGAGATGGCCGGCAGGCCAGAGGGGGGTGCTGTCCCGCCGACGTATCAACTGAAACTCTCTCAAACTAGATCGGCAGCGCCCCGGTCTCCTTCAGCGTCTCCAGCACGATCGCCGTCTTTACATGCTGCACGGAGTCGTGCGGCAACAGCACGCCGTTGACGAATTCCGACAATGATTTGAGATCGGGCGTCACCACCTTCAAGATATAATCCATCTCGCCGGTCAGCGCGTGCGCCTCCTGCACCTCCGGCAGCCGCGCCAGCAGCTCGCCGAAGCGCCTGGCATTGTCGCGGTTATGGGTGGCGAGCGTCACCGAGATGACGTTGACCAGCGAGAAGCCGAGCTTGTCGCGGTCGAGCACGGCGCGATAGCCCTTGATGTAGCCGTCTTCCTCCAGCCGCTGGCGGCGGCGTGAGCATTGCGATGCCGACAGGTTCACGCGCTCCGAGAGATCGTTGTTGGTGAGCCGCGCGTCGCCCTGCAAGAGAGCCATTATCTTGCGGTCAAATTGATCGATGCGCGCTTCATTCATCGATTCATCTCCAATCATGCATGAATTACGCACGAGATGATCATTTCAAGCGTTTGAATGCAAGCACCGTGCGGTCGCTTCGCACTATCATGCGTCATCTCGTGGTCCGATGCGGCCACCATCCGTTTGGAGGAATGCCATGGGTCCCTTCCCGCACGACGCCCCGCCCGCAAAGATCAGCAAGGAAAACCCCGCCGGCACCGACGGTTTCGAGTTCGTCGAGTTCGCGCATGCGGAGCCGCAGAAGCTAGCCGAACTGTTCACCCGCATGGGCTATGTCGCGGTGGCCAAGCACCGCACGAAGGACATCACCGTCTGGCGCCAGGGCGATATCAACTATGTCGTCAATGCCGAGCCGGGCTCGCATGCGATGAAGTTCGTCGACAAACACGGCCCTTGCGCCGCCTCGATGGCCTGGCGTGTTGTCGATGCCAAGCACGCATTCGACCATGCGGTGTCGAAAGGCGCGACGCCCTATGAAGGCGACGACAAGGCGCTCGACGCGCCGGCCATTGTCGGCATTGGCGGCTCACTGCTCTATTTCATCGAAGCCTATGGCAAGAAGGGCTCGGCCTATGATGCCGAGTTCGAGTGGCTGGGCGAACGCGACCCGCGGCCCCAAGGCGTCGGCTTCTATTTCCTCGACCACCTCACCCACAATGTCTATCGCGGCCAGATGGACAAATGGTGGGACTTTTATCGCGAATTGTTCGGCTTCAAGCAGATCCATTTCTTCGACATCGACGGCAAGATCACCGGCCTCGTCAGCCGCGCCATCACCTCGCCCTGCGGCAAGATCCGTATCCCGCTGAACGAGTCCAAGGACGACACCAGCCAGATCGCCGAGTATCTGAAGAAGTACAATGGCGAAGGCATCCAGCATATCGCTGTCGGCACCGACGACATCTACGCCGCCACCGACAAGCTTGCCGACAACGGGCTGAAGTTCATGCCCGGTCCGCCGGAGACCTACTACGACATGTCGTACAACAGAGTGAACGGGCATGACGAGCCGATCGAGCGGATGAAGAAGCACGGCATCCTGATCGACGGCGAAGGCGTGGTCGACGGCGGCATGACCAAGATCCTGCTGCAGATATTCTCCAAAACCGTGATCGGCCCGATCTTCTTCGAATTCATCCAGAGGAAGGGCGACGAAGGTTTTGGCGAAGGCAATTTCCGCGCGCTGTTCGAGTCGATCGAGCAGGACCAGATCAAGCGCGGCGTGATCAAGGTCGATGGCAAGGCGGCGTGAAAACCGTAAGCTCGTTTGCGGCTCGATCGGCTTTGATCTAAGTTCCGATCACAAGAGGTCGAGCCGTGAACGTCTCCATAACCGAAGCAAAGGCCAAACTGTCGGAACTCGTCGGCCGCGCGGAAGCCGGCGAGGAGATAGTCATCACTCGTCACGGCAAGATCGCGGCGCGGCTCGTGCCACCAGTTCGAGAAGACTTGTTGTCGCGCATAGGTGCCCTGAAGGGCAAGATTTGGATTTCTGACGATTTCGACAAACTCGGCCCTGAATGGAACGAGTACACCAGATAAAGGTCAGAGGCCCAGCCGCTCGACCTCTTCCTTCCTCACCTTCAAATCATAATCGAGCAAAAACTCGTCCAGCTGCGGCGGCGCGACCGAGCTGCCCGAGAGCATCGCGTGAACCTGGCCGCGATGGTGGATGTCGTGCAGGAAGACATGGGCGAGAATGTCGCCGATCTTTTCGGGGATCATGCCGTCCTCGCGCCGGTCCGTGATGACCCGACGGTCGAGATCCGCCTCCGACAGCTTCTCGCAAAAGGCGATCAGGCGCCGGTCGGCCGCGACCTGAGCGGCAAACAGCGCCTGCGGGTCATCGAACGGCACGTAATCGTCATGGGCGGCCGCGCCGACGCCGCCCTCCTCAAGGAAATCGAGATAGAGATGATCGACCGCAAGGATGTGGTTGAGCGTTGCCTTGATCGACGGGAAGAAGCTGGTGCGTTCGGCTTCGAATTCGCCGGGCTTCAGCGCAAGCACAGCGCGGTAGAGCCGGTCATTCGACCAGAGATTGTTGCCGGCCATGCGGCTGAAGTGGGTGAGAATATCCATGTTATGCGCTTGGCCAACCGACCAAGTCCACCAACTTCAGAATGACGAGTATGGCAGCTATCCCCAGAAGACGAACGTTCATACCGCGGCGCAGTTCTTGCGTTCCTGCATCGCTTGCGACTTCCCGGTTCAAAGCGACGTACACAAGCCTCGGCAGGCGCGCCTCGCTGCTGAAATTACGCAGCCTTTCAGACCGATCCTCGACCTGCCGGCAGAGCCGAATTGCGGAAATCAAAAGCCAGCCGGTTGCGACGCTGCAAAGCCCAAGAAACCAAAGATAAGAAGCGGTATAGGCCATCTGCCATTCACGCTCCCGTCGATCGCATCAGATACAAGCCTGCCGCCATCACCGCGAAGCCGGCGACAACAATCAGCAAAAGCCGGTTCATGCGCCGCCGCGTCGCCTGCGTCTCCTCGTCCCGCGCCACATTGGTGTTGGTGATGGTGTGGAACATCATCGCCTTGCGCGGGTAGCCGCTGCGGTTGGTCAGATCGGGCGAGCGCGCCTCGATGCGGTAGCTCAGCCGGATCGCCTGGATGAAGACCACCAGAATGGCCAACGCCCAGACGCCGGCCAGCAGGTAGAACGCCTCGCCCGTCATTGCATTGCCCCCTCTTATGCCTGGGACTTCTCGACCTTCTGCTCGATGGCGCCGAAGATCGAGTTTCCGCTTTTATTCTTCATCTCGATACGCACTGTATCGCCAAAGCGCAGGAACGGCGTCTTGGGCTCGCCAGACTCAATGGTCTCGATCATGCGCAGTTCAGCAATGCAGGAATAGCCGGCGCCGCCGGCCGCCACCGGTTTGCCCGACCCGCCATCCAGCTTGTTGGAGACGGTGCCGGAACCGATGATGGTGCCGGCAACCAGCGGCCGTGTCTTTGCGGCATGGGCAATCAGCGCCGGGAAGTCGAAGGTCATGTCGACGCCGGCATTGGCACGGCCGAACGGCTTGCCGTTGACGTCGGCGAGCAGAGGCAGGTTGACCTTGCCGCCATCCCAGGCGTCGCCGAGTTCGTCCGGCGTCACCGCCACCGGCGAAAAAGCCGAGGACGGCTTCGACTGGAAGAAGCCAAACCCCTTGGCGAGTTCGGGTCCGGTGAGCGCGCGCAGCGTCACATCATTGACCAGCATGACCAGCCGGATCGCAGCGCGCGCCTGGTCGAGGCTGGCGCCCATCGGCACATCGTCGACGACGACGGCGACCTCCGCCTCCATGTCGATGCCGAAGGCTTCGTCCGCCGCGCGGATCGGCTCGCGCGGCGCGATAAAGGAATCCGAGCCACCCTGATAGATCAGCGGATCGGTCCAGAAGCTTGCCGGCGTCTCGGCGCCGCGGGCTTTGCGCACCAGCTCGACGTGGTTCACATAGGCAGAACCATCGGCCCATTGATAGGCGCGCGGCAGCGGCGAATGGGCGTCATGCTCATGGAAGCGTGCCGACGGCACCGCATTGTTCTCCAGCGATTCGGCGATCGTCGCCAGGTGCGGCGAAATCCGCTGCCAGTCGTCGAGTGCGGCCTGCAGCGTGCGCGCCAGGAACGAGGCGTCGGTGAAGCGCGTCAGGTCGCGCGAGACGACGACAAGCTTTCCGTCGCGCGTCCCGTCCCTCAATGTGGCAAGCTTCATGCGGTTTCCTCTCCTGATGCGGCTTTGGCGCCGTCTAAGTTCACAACAAGGCCGTCGCGGGCAATCGTCAAGTCACCCACCCACGATTTCCTGACAGCAGCCTCCCAGTCGGCCTCGCCGATCTCGGGATCATCGGCCGGAATGAGGTGGTTGAGCACCAGCCTCTTCACCCCGGCATCGCTGGCGATGCGGCCTGCCTGCTCGGCAAATGAGTGGCTGGCAAGCAGATGCTCTTTCAGCCGCGCGCCATTGCCGGTCCTGGCGACCAGCCGCTCGATGCCTTCTTCCAGCATGGCCTCATGGACGAGAATGTCGGCATTTCGGGCAAAGCCTGCGAGCGGCGGAAAGAAGGCTGTGTCGGCCGAGAACACGACGCTATTCGCACCATGCTCGAAGCGCAGCGCGAAACAGTCGGTCACCGGCGGATGGTCGACGCGCAGTGCCGAGACCTTCAGGCCGCGCTGCGCAAAAATCTCGCCCTCGCCGAATTCCACGATCGAAACCATTTCGCGGATGTCCGGCCTGCCTTCGTCGACGATTCGGATCTCGATGTCGAACTCCATCGCCTGGCAGAAGCGCCGCCAGTAGTGGCCGGTGCCGGGCGGTCCGAACAACGTCACCGGATTGGCCAGACCGGCGGTCCAGGCGGTGTGGAGCAGCGCCCCCAGTTCCAGCACATGATCGGAATGCAGATGGGTGACGAAGATCAGGTCGAGCGCCTTCAGGCTGACGGCGGAATCGACCAGGCCACGCGTGACGCCGAGCCCGCAATCGACGACGATGGTTCGCCCGCCCAGTTCCAGCAGCGACGAACTCGGCCACGGCCCGCCCGGCCGCAGCGCCGGGCCGCCTTTCGAGCCGAGAAGCACCAGCCGGTCGTTCATCGGGCTGATCTCAAGACCAGTCGCCCTCCGGCGTGCCGTTGAAACGCTTCTTCAGATCGGTCCAGCAATCGATGTAATTGTCCTGCCTCGTTTCAAGCTCGGCGCCGTAGCGGGTGAGCATTTGCGGGAATCGGGTCTCGAACATGAAGGCCATGGTGTTGTCGAGCTTGACCGGTTTCAGCTCCGAGCGCGAGGCCTTTTCGAAGCCAGGTGCGTCGGGGCCGTGGGCCAGCATCAGATTGTGCAGGCTGATGCCGCCGGGCACGAAGCCTTCTTCCTTGGCGTCGTACTGGCCATGAATCAGGCCCATGAACTCGCTCATGATGTTGCGGTGGTACCAGGGCGGCCGGAACGTGTCTTCCGCCACCAGCCAGCGCGGCGGGAAGATGACGAAGTCGATATTGGCGGTGCCCTCCTCGCCGCTCGGCGCCGTCAGCACGGTGAAGATCGACGGATCGGGATGGTCGAACAGGATGGCGCCGACCGGCGAAAACGTCGCCAGATCATATTTGTAGGGCGCATAGTTGCCGTGCCAGGCGACGACGTCGAGCGGCGAATGGCCGATCTCGGTGACGTTGAAATTGCCGCACCATTTCACCGTCAGCCGGCACGGCGTCTCCTTCTCCTCGAACCAGGCGCTGGGCGTCTTGAAGTCGCGTGGGTTGGCCAGGCAGTTGGCGCCAATCGGGCCGCGGTCGGGCAGCGTCAGCTTGGCGCCGTAGTTCTCGCAGACATAGCCGCGCACTTCCTTGTCGATGAGCTCGACCTTGAACACCAGCCCGCGCGGCAAAACGGCGATCTCACCGGGTCGCAGCTCGATGACACCCATCTCGGTGACGAAGCGCAAGGCGCCGACCTGGGGGACGATCAGCAACTCGCCATCGGCATTGAAGAAATGATCGTCGACCATCGATCGGCTGGCGACATAGACATGCGCGGCCATGCCGCTTTGGCCCAGCACATCTCCGGCGGTGGTGATGGTGCGCATGCCGGCGATGAAGTCGGTCGGCTCACTCGGCATCGGCACCGGGTTCCAGCGGTACTGGCCGAGCGCCAGTTCGTGGTCGCCGACATTGGGAGCGGTCTTCCACAGGGGATAGCTCGCCGCCTTGAAGCGGCCGGTGTGTTTTACGCTCGGCCGGATGCGGTAGAGCCAGGAGCGCTCATTGGTGCCGCGCGGGGCGGTGAAGGGCGAGCCCGAGAGCTGCTCGGCATAAAGTCCGTAAGCCGGCCGCTGCGGGGAATTGCGCCCTTGCGGCAGCGAGCCGGGCAGCGTTTCGGTCTCAAAATCATTGCCGAACCCCGGCATGTAGGAAAATTCCATCCGATCCTCCCTGATCCCGACCGCCGCGAAGCGCGGCCTGCCGGCGATGTTGACCAAACTGGTTTCATTTGTAACCATCGAAAATGTAACTATCAACGGCTGATGCCGCATCCACGGTGCGCATATGGAAACCCTCGAACTCGAAAATTTCCTGCCCTACCGGCTTTACCGGCTGGCCGACGCTGTCAGCCGAGAATTTTCAAAAATCTACCGCGACCGCCACGGCCTGACGCGGCCGGAATGGCGCACGCTGTCAGGGCTCGGACAGCGCGGCACGATGACCGCGACGGCGCTCGGCGAGCAGTCGGCCATGCACAAGACCAAGGTTTCGCGGGCGGTGGCGGAGCTTGAGCGGCGGCGCTGGCTGACGCGCACGCCGGACGAGAATGATCGGCGTGTGGAGCATTTGGCGCTGACCAAGGCGGGACTGGCCGCCTATCGCGAGATGGTGCCGCTGGCGAAAGCCTTTGAACGGGAGTTGCTGGAGAGGTTGAGCACAGAGGAGCGGACAGCGATTGTGAGCGGCGTGGCGGCGCTGGAGGGAGCGTTGGGTGAATAAAGAATCTGCTCCGCCGTGATCCTTCACACCCCCCTCTGTCCTGCCGGACATCTCCCCCGCAAGGGGGGAGATCAGATGTCGCGAAGGCTTTCGCCAATCTCCAATGTTGCAGAGGTTGGCGAGGCGTCAAAGCTGCCAATCTCCCTCCTTGCAGGGGAGATGGCCGGCAGGCCAGAGGGGGATGCCTCGCGCCGACATTTCCAGCGGATAGCGCTCAGCCGCACCCTCACCAATCCATCACCACCTTACCCGAACTGCCACTGCGCATAGCATCGAACCCTGTCTGGAAATCATCGATACCGATCCGATGCGTGATGAGCCCGCTGACATCCAGCGGGCCTTGCACCAGCGCGATCATTTTGTACCAGGTCTCGAACATCTCGCGCCCGTAAATGCCCTTGAGATGAAGCATCTTGAAGATGACCTTGTTCCAGTCGATCTCGAAGCCGGTCGGCGCGATGCCGAGAATGGCGATCTTGCCGCCATTGTTCATGGTGTCGATCATGTCGCGAAAGGCGGGCGCGGCGCCCGACATTTCGAGGCCGACGTCAAAACCCTCGGTCATGCCCAGCGCCGGCATAACGTCGCGCAGTTTTTCCTTCGAGGCATCGACGACATGCTGGACGCCGAGCTTTTTGGCCAGCGCCAGCCGCACCGGGTTGATGTCGGTGATGACGACTTTTCGCGCCCCCACACATTGGGCAACGAGCGCGCCCATGATGCCGATCGGCCCGGCGCCGGTGACCAGAACGTCTTCACCGACCAGGTCGAAGGACAGAGCGGTGTGGACGGCATTGCCCAGGGGATCGAAGATCGCGGCGATCTCGTCGGGCACATCGTCGGGGATCGGCACGACATTGTGCTGCGGGATCGCCAGATATTCGCCGAAGGCGCCGGGGCGGTTGACGCCGACGCCGAGCGTGTTACGGCAGAGATGCCCCCTGCCGGCGCGGCAATTGCGGCAATGGCCGCAGACGATGTGACCTTCGCCGGAGACACGCTGGCCGACCTTGTATTCGGTGACCGCAGCGCCGAAATCGGCCACCGTGCCGACGAATTCATGGCCGGTCACCATCGGCACCGGCACGGTCTTCTGCGCCCACTGGTCCCAATTGTAGATGTGGACGTCGGTGCCGCAGATCGCCGTCTTCTTGACCTTGATCAGCACGTCGTTAGGGCCGATCTCCGGCACCGGCACCTCTTCCATCCAGATGCCCGGTTCAGCCTTGGCCTTCACCAGCGCCTTCATCATGTTCGACATGCTACAACTCCTTACCCTCCCCCTTGTGGGGAGGGTGGCCCGAAGGGCCGGGTGGGGGTCAAAAACTGGCGGAGGTCGTGACCCTGCAGACCCCCACCCCGCCTCCCGCCCGCTTGCTTCGCAAGCGGTCGAAAGTCGACCCTCCCCACAAAGGGGGAGGGTAAAACTCTCAGCCAATCACGCCCAGTTCCTTGCCGACCGCCGCGAATGCTGCCACGGCGCGGTCGATGTCGGCGGTGGAATGCGCCGCCGACATCTGGGTGCGGATGCGCGCCTGGCCTTTCGGCACCACCGGGAACGAAAAGCCGATGACATAGATGCCGCGCTTCAGCATGCGCGCCGCCATTTCCTGCGCCAGGCTCGCATCGCCCAGCATCACCGGAATGATCGGATGATCGGCGCCGGCCAGCGTGAAGCCGAGCTTGCCCATTTCGGAGCGAAAGCGCGCCGCATTGGCATAGAGGCGTTCGCGCAGGGCGTCGCCATTGCGGATCAGCTCGAACACCTTGATGGAAGCGCCGGCAATTGCCGGCATCAGCGTGTTGGAGAAGAGATAAGGCCGCGAACGCTGGCGCAGCCAGTCCACGACCTGGCTTTTGCCGGAGGTGTAGCCGCCGGAGGCGCCGCCGAGCGCCTTGCCGAGCGTGCCGGTGATGATATCCACCCTGCCCTCGACGCCGCAATGCTCGGCCGAGCCGCGGCCGTTCTTGCCGACGATGCCGACGGCATGGCTGTCGTCGACCATGACCATGGCGTCGTATTTTTCCGCGAGGTCGCAGACGCCTTTAAGATTGGCGATGATGCCATCCATGGAGAACACACCGTCGGTGGCGATCAGGCGGAAGCGGCAGTCTTTCGCCTCCTTCAGCCGGGCTTCGAGATCGGCCATGTCGTTGTTGGCGTAGCGGAAACGCTTGGCCTTCGACAGCCGCACACCGTCGATGATCGAGGCATGGTTCAGCGCATCGGAAATGATCGCATCATCCTCGCCGAGCAGTGTCTCGAACAGGCCGCCATTGGCGTCGAAGCAGGAGCCGTAGAGGATGGTGTCGTCCATGCCGAGGAATGATGAAATCGTTGATTCAAGCTGCTTGTGCTCTTCCTGCGTGCCGCAGATGAAGCGCACCGAGGCCATGCCGTAGCCGTAGCGGTCGAGCGCGCCTTTGGCTGCATCGCGCAATTCTGAGCTGTCGGCGAGGCCGAGATAGTTGTTGGCGCAGAAATTCAGCACCTTGTCGCCGCCGACTTCGATCTCAGCCGACTGGGTCGAGGTGATCACCCGCTCGGATTTGTAGAGCCCGGCGGATTTCAGCCCTTGCAGTTCGTTGTCGATATGGGAGAGGAATGCCGCGCTCATGGATCAGGTCCTGTTGAGATTGGCGCGACTGTCGCGCTACGCGCACTAAAAATCCATCGCAAAAGCGACCGTTTCGGTGGCACGGCGGGCTCAACCCTGGCGCGACCCGATCGCATGGCCCGCATGCTGGAGTAGCAGGCACGCGAATACGGCTATGCCGCGAAAGAACATGATAACCATCTCGGCAGCTTTCGTTTACTGCCGAAGCAACAGTTCCGCCGGCTTCCAGACCTGTTAACCCTTTCAAGCCAATGGTCTTCTCGCCACGAATCAGTGGCAGAAATCCGTCGACCGAGGGGTCACCTAGAATATGTCGCAGCAGCCGGCGCAAACCGTCTCGGGCAAACTCATCCTGCTGATCAAGAGCGGCTACTGGCTGGCGCTGCTGATCATCGCCGCCATGGTGATGGCCTCCTTCATCCTGCTGCAGCAGATGATGGCGGCGCAACAGCACAACCATACTCTGCTCGACATCGTCAGCACCCAGAAGGCGCTGTCGCAGCGTATTGTCTTTTTGACCAGCGCAACCGGCTCCGCCGCGCGTGACAAGCAGCCGGCCCTGGTTGCCGCGCTGAAACAGGCGACCGCCGAGTTCGAGACGAACTACGACCTGCTGCTCAAACAGACGGGAGCCGACCCACTGTCACCGGCATTGTCCGATCCAAAGTCGATCGAGAGCGTGCTTTACGGCAAGCCGTTCCACCTCGACTATTTCTCGGTCGGGCTGGTCGCCAATGGCGAAAGGCTGATCTCGTCCTTCGAATCCCAGCTCTCCGGCAATGCCGCCTACAAGGGCGGCGGCGAGCGCGTCAATCTCGATGCTTCCGTCGCCAATGCGACGCTGTCGGGTTATGCCGCGCTCGGCCAACGCATCGCCGCATTCGCAGACGAGCGGTCGGAAAAGCTCCTCGATCTCCATCGCACCTTGTTCTACGCCACCATCGGCGTCATCGTCCTGGTGGCGCTTTTCATCTTCCGGCCGATGTCGAAGGCGATCCTGCGCAAGACGCACGAGCTTGTCGATGCCCGCAACTCGATGGCCTTCATCGCCGTACATGACGGGCTGACCGGCCTGCACAACCGCACCTTCCTGACCGACCACTTCGAAACGCTGATCAAGGGCGCGCATCGCCGGCGCGAGAGGCTGGCGGTCATCCAGCTCGACCTCGACCGGTTCAAGCAGATCAACGACACACTCGGCCACGCCGCCGGCGACTATGTGCTGGTCGTCACCGCGCAGCGCATGCGCGATTCCTGCCGTGCGTCGGATCTCTGCGCGCGCCTTGGCGGCGACGAATTCGTGATGATCCTCAATGGCGCCGGCGGCCCCGAGGACATCAACATGCTGGCCCGGCGCATCCTAGAGGAGATCAACGAGCCGATTACCTTCCAGGGCACGACCATCCTTCCAGGGGCCAGCGCCGGCATTGCCGTCTATCCCATCGACGCCGACAATGCCGAGGATCTGCTCGTCCACGCCGACCTCGCGCTCTATTCCGCCAAAAAGCTCGGCGGCGGCAGCTTCTCGTTCTTCTCCGAGGAACTCAGGCGCGAGCTAGACTACCGCAAGCAGCTCGAGCACGACATCAAGGTCGCGATTTCGGAGAACGCCTTCCAAGTCTATTTCCAGCCGCAGGTGTCGCTGAGCAACGGCGCCATCAGCGGCATCGAGGCGCTGGTGCGCTGGAAGCATGCCGAGCGCGGCATGATTGCGCCGGGCGAGTTCATTCCGGTCGCCGAAAAATGCGGCTTCATGCCCGAGATCGGCCGCATCGTCTTTACCAAGGCGATCGAGCAAGCAGCCGAATGGGATCGCGCCGGCATCGCTTTCGGCCGGCTTGCCGTCAACGTGTCCGGCACCGAGCTGCGCGAACCCGACTTCGACCGCTTCCTGTTCGCGACGCTGGAAAAGGCCGGCCTTGCTCCGCAGAAACTGTCGCTGGAAATCGTCGAATCCGTCATTCTCGACGACGAGAAGACGGGCATCGCGGCGAAGCTGCGCCACATCCGCGCTGCCGGCGTCCATCTTGAGCTCGACGATTTCGGCACCGGCTATGCCTCGCTCAGCCACGTCAATCCCAACGAGATCGACCGGCTGAAGATCGACCGCCGCTTCGTCCAGAACATCAACGAGAATGGCGACAACACCAAGATCGTGCGCGCCATCACCGAGCTGGCGCGCGGTCTCGGCATTTCGATCGTCGCCGAGGGCGCGGAAACCGAAGCCGAGCTCGATTCGCTTATGGCAATCGGCTGCGATCAGGTGCAGGGCTATTCCATCGCCTTCCCGATGCCGCAGGACAAAGCGCGCGAATGGCTGCTGGCGCGCAGCCCGAAGAAAGCCAAGCTGAAGGTGCTTCAGGGCAATTTAGCCTAGACTATTGCCCACCGGTGCCGGTCATTTGGCCGGCGCGACATTCGCCCGCAATGCCGCCAGCACCTCGGCGAACTCCGCCAGCCTGTCGTCCGGCAATCCCGCGCGCAGCCGCTTGTCGAAGATGAGAGCCGCCGCCCGCAGCTTCAGGAACATCGTTTCGCCCGCCTGCGTCAGTTCGACCAGATGAACCCGGCGGTTGTCCGGATCGCGGCGGCGCGTCAGCAAGCCTTGCGCCTCCATGGCGTTGAGATGGTGGGTGAGCGTGGCGCCCTGGATGCCGATCATGCCGGCAAGTTCGCGTTGGTTGGCAAGCTCGCTCGACTTGACCGAAAGCAAGGTCAGCCACACCGGCAGCGTGCCCCCGGCCTCGACCAAAGCGGCGTCAAATGCCTGCGCCACCAGCTTGGAGGTGCGCGCGAGATTCATGCCGATTGGCGGACGGTCAAAGGGAGTCATGCGCCGACAGTAGAACAAGGCGCCGAGCGATGGAACGCGGCATTATACATTGACATCGAACCATTTGATACCTAACTATCATGCGTGTCGATCTACCGAGTTCGTATCATCCTGCATTCGACAGGGATCCGAGGACGGGCGGCGGGCAAGGAGGAAGCGGTCATGCAATATGTCTACATCGTCGTTATCGGCCTTCACGTCATGGCCGGTGTGTTCTGGGCCGGCACCACCATCACGCTTGCCCGCGACCCCGAGATCAGGGCGGAGCGCTTTATCGGACCGCAAATGGGCTCGGCCGGCATGGTGTTCGTGACCGGCGCCCTGCTCTGGTATTTCTTCCACGGCGCCTATTTCGGCTCGATGGAAATGGTGCTGGCGCTAGGCATCCTGGCCGCCTTCGCCGCTGCCGGCGTTCTCAGCGTCGTCGTCCGCAAGACCAGCCGGCAGCTTGCCGGCGCGGACGTCGCAACGGAAGCGGCGCTGCGCACCAAAATGGCCCGCGGCGAGCGCATCGCCGCCTGGCTGCTGGTGCTCACCGTGCTTTGCATGGCGACCGCCAGGATGATTTGAGCCCTGCCGCACGTCGCCTCCCGGTTGAAGACCATTCCGCATCGTGCGTCGCCTGGCTCTCGGCTGGTAGCGTACGCGGCGCGCAGTTCGGACGGATGTGCAAGGTGGCTCTCCGCACAGAGGTTTGGCTGCGCGCCACCCATCACTTTGATCGATCGAGTTGCGCCCGCCGGAAGGGTGAGATCGAGCTTTGGAACAAGCCGTAGGCCGGCTTGTAGGCTCAAACCCGCAAGCCGAACCTGATGCCGTCATAGATGGCGGCATGGATGTTGCGCGAGGCGACCGCATCGCCGATGCGCAACAGCACGAAGCCGCCTTCGGGATTGCGTGAAGGAAAAATATCGCCGCCGCCGACCAGCCGCTCATAGTCGACCGCGCCACCATTCTTCGACAGCGGTTTCAGCTGGAGATAGAGATCGTCGAGCGGCGCCGTGCCGTGCTCGACCACCACCTGGTCGACCCGCCTTTCGCCACGCCAGCCATCGGCAAAGTCGGAGGCGAGTTCGGCGACCAGCTGGTTGCCCTCGCGCCGTACCGAGCGCAGCCTGGTGTTGATGGTGATGGTGACGCCCTTCTCCTGGAAGGCGCGCATATAGGGCACGTGGTTCATGCCGCCCATTTCGGGGGCGAAGAAGCGCTCCGGCGAAACCAGCTCCAGCTTCGAACCGGCATTGGCGATCAGCTCCGCCGCGCCCATGCCCTGATGGCCGCCATTGTCGTCGAAGAGCAGCACGTTCTCCGCCGGCTTGACGCTGCCGGCCATGATGTCCCAGCTCGACGTGACGAGATTGTCGCCTGATGTCAGCGGCGGGTTCTGCGGCAGGCCGCCGGTGGCGATCACCACCACATCGGGCGACAGCGCCAGCACATCGTCCTGCTCGGCCCATGTATCGTAGCGGATCCCGACGCCGAGCCGGTCGAGTTCGGCCAGCCGCCAGTCGATGATGCCGATCAACTCCTTGCGGCGCGGGTTCTGCGTTGCCAGCCGAACCTGGCCGCCGGCCTGACCGGAGGCTTCAAGCACCGTGACATGATGGCCGCGTTCGGCCATCACGCGAGCTGCCTCGAGCCCGCCAGCGCCAGCGCCAACGACAACGACGTTCCGCCTGGGCCCTTCGGTCTTCAGGATGATATGCGGAATCTCGGCCTCGCGGCCGGTCGCGGCATTGTGGACGCACAGCGCCTCGCCGCCTTCATAGATACGATCGAGGCAATAGGTGGCGCCGACGCAAGGCCGGATCTCGTGCTCGCGACCTTCCATGACCTTCTTGATGATGTGCGGGTCGGCGATATGGGCGCGGGTCATGCCGACCATATCGAGCTTGCCGGTCGCGATGGCGTGGCGCGCCGTGGCGACATCGGAAATCCGCGCCGCATGGAAGGTCGGAAATTTTGTTGCCGCCCTCACCTCGCCGGCGAAATCGAGATGCGGCGAAGAGCGCATGCCGGTCACCGGGATAACCTTGGTGAGCGCCGCGTCGCTTTCGATCGAGCCGCGGATGATGTTCAGGAAATCGACCTTGCCAGAATTGGCGAGCCGTCTCGCGATCTCGACGCCCTCGGCCTTCGACAGGCCTTTGTCAAAGTCCTCATCGGCGACCATGCGGATGCCGACGATGAACTTTTCATCGACGGCAGCCCGCACGGCGTCCAGCACCATGTCGGTGAAGCGCAGCCGGTTGTCGAGCGAACCGCCGAACTCGTCGTCGCGATGGTTTGTGGCCGGCGACCAGAAGCCGTCCATCAGATGGCCGTAGGATTCGAACTCGATGCCGTCGAGGCCGGCCGCCTGGCAGCGCTGCGCAGCGGACGCATAGTCGGCGACGATGCGCTCGATGTCCCAGTCCTCGATGGTTTTCGGGAACGCGCGGTGCGCCGGCTCACGCACCGGCGAGGCCGACAGCACCGGCAGCCAGTCGGCCTTGTTCCAGCCGGTGCGGCGACCAAGATGGGTGATCTGGATCATCACCTTGCAGTCATGCTCGTGGCAGGCGTCCGCCAGTTCGGCCAGCCACGGCACGATGCGGTCGTCATAGACATGCAGATTGCCAAAGGCGGCCGGGCTGTCGCGCGAGACGATGGCCGAGCCCGCCGTCATGGTCAGCGCCATGCCGCCCTTGGCCTTTTCGGCATGGTAGAGCCGGTAGCGCTGTTTCGGCATGCCGTCCTCTGAATAGGCCGGCTCGTGGCTGGTCGACATCACCCTGTTCTTCAGCGTCAGGTGTTTGAGCTGGTAAGGCTGGAGAAGCGGGTCGTTGCTGGTCATCATCTTCCTGCCATTCCAGTTTGTGTCGGAGCAGCGCGCGCTGCTCCAGTTCTTGTCTTGAGCATCGAATTTATCCGAAAATCGCTGCACACTTTTTGATCCGATGCTAATGAGCGCGGAAATCCCCAGGAAAACCACGATGATCGATACCAAAACCCTCACCCAGCTCGGCGCCCACGTCGAGACGCCACAGAGCCCGGAGACCGCGGTCCTGGAGACCGTGCCGTTCCAGCGCGGCGACGGACCGCCGGCGATGGTGCGCTTCACCTGCCCGGAATTCACCTCGCTCTGCCCGGTAACCGGACAGCCGGATTTCGCTCATATCGTCATCGACTACGCACCCGATGCCACCCTTGTGGAATCGAAGTCGCTCAAACTGTTTTTGACTTCGTTTCGCAACCATGGCGCTTTCCATGAAGACTGCACGGTGATGATCGGCCGCCGCATTGTGGCGGCAACGAAGCCGCTGTGGTTGCGCATAGGCGGCTATTGGTATCCGCGCGGCGGCATTCCGATCGATGTCTTCTGGCAGACCGGCGCTCCGCCCGAAGGCGCCTGGTTGCCCGACACCGCCGTTGCTCCCTATCGCGGCCGTGGCTGAACTGACGTCAGCCATAGGCGGCTTGGCGCCGCGCCCATGCAGCAGTACGACCGCGCCGCAGCTGCCCTTTCGATCAGCCGCCCAGCCGACCAGATCAGGAGCGCCGGGCTGGTCGAGCACGACGCGCTCGACGGGCAAATCGCCGGGAGCCGCCAAAGCTTGCCAAGGCGCGCGGGCGATCAGCATCGTGCCGATGTGCCAGTCGAGGCCGCAGCCGGCAGCGCCCAACCCGACCAACGCGATCGCGAGCAAAACGCGAAGCTTCATTGCCGACCACCCGGAAACAATCGGCGGCTTATTCGCACTGATACTGGCTGAGCGCCCATTCACCGGTCACCGAAAGCAGATCGGATATCTTCCAGTCGCCGTCGACCTTCTTCAGCTTCCACTCCAGCCGGTGCTGGTTGCCTTCGACGACGAAGGCGACCACCACCTTGGCCTGATCACCATTGACGGCCTCGATGCTCTTCAGGCTCTTGTCGATCGCAAGCTTGTCGTAATCGGCATTGTCGAGCGCCATGTTGGGGTCGAGGCATTCGCCCTGCCCGGATTTGCGCAACGCGTCGCTCTTGTCGAGTACGGTCTTGGCCGGGTCGACGAAGTTCTTGCGCTGGGTCGGATCGAGCTCCAGTCCGAGATGTTCGTAGAACGGCTTGACCACAGCCGTCGGCGAGCCCGCCAGGACGGGCGCGGCCGGCTCGGCCGGCGGCCACCCAACCGGCGGTGTCGCCGGTTCCACCGCTGTCCCGGGTGGATTTGCCGGCGGTGCTGCGCCGCCCGGCACTATCTCGGCCGGGGCATTTGCAGGTGGCGGACCGAGCAGCCCTTGAGCGGCAGCCGTGTTCAATCCTGCCAGCAGGCATACAGTCAACAAAGTCGGAAGACGGCTATGGGCCATCACGCATCACTCCAGGCCCGATCAGTCACATACCGGCCGAAACGTTCAGCCATGTCATCGGCGCCTGGCGGCAAAGATGCAGACTTTGAGGAAGCTAACAAGCCCTCGATTGCTTGCTTCGCCCGGGTGGTTCCCGCGCGAAGCGCTGCAATCCGCAAACCCTATTTCTGCGCAATGGTTGGCGGGTTCGGACCGTCAGCCGTGTTGCCGTTGAGCTGATTGGTGCCATAGGACGATATGACACCGCCATTAACGATGGCCGTGCCCGTCGTATTACCGGAGATCGTCGATCTGCCGACCCGGATGGTCGCGTTGGCGCCGTCGGCACGCAGGCCGCCTGCCGCTCCGTTGTTGGCCACGGCAACGCCGTCAACCATGATGTTGATCGCAGGCCCGCCGACCGGATTCAGGATGCTGATGCCGGCATTCGTGTTGCCCGACACGCTGCTATCCACGATCGTCGTGTTGGAGCCGCCCGTGTTGCTGGTGCCGTCAGCCTTCACGCCGGCCAGGTTGTTGTTCTCGATCGTCGAGTTCTCGATGATGACCTTGGCAACGCCGGCTGCGGTCGGCTGGATATGAACGCCGTCCGCGCCGTTGCCGGTGATGAAGCTGTTGGTGATATAGAGTTCGGACGCGCCCGACGGTGCGAACAGGATGCCGTTGCCGTTCGGCGCCGCAGAGCTGTTGCCACGAATGACGCAATCCTCGATGTGCAAGGCGGCGCCGACGAGAAAGCGGACGCCATTGATTCCAGGCGATGCCGTCGCTGTGTCGATATCGAGACCTCGCAGAACGACGACGTCGGTCGCCAACGCGTTGATGGTCACTTGCGTCCCCGCATTCGATATGCCTGCCTCGACGTCCTCGCAAGCGATCGTTATCGACTTGGTGATCGTCACCGCGCCAAAGCCGCCCGGGTCGACGCAATTGATTTCGCCGCCGGCAGCCGTTTTCGAAATCGCGCCGGCGAAAGTCTTACAAGGTGCGGTGCGGCTGCACGGATTGACGTCGTCGCCAACGCCGGAAACCCACGTCCGGGGCGCCTGCGCGGACGCCGGCGTGGCAAGACAAGCCATCACCATGGCGATTAAAATAGAAGATACCATGTATACAATTTTATTCATCTTCTCACCCCCTCAATGGAAAACAACTACTATTGCAGATATGCAATAGAAATCTAACACACCACAGCCAAAAGAGCAACTAGACCACAATTCAATCTGAAATCGGCTCTGTTTCTCGGCCGGCAAAAGCGATCCCCGCGAAGATTGCGATGGTCTCACTGACAGCCCGGTGGAGCGGACCGACAAATCGGGCGCCCTTGGCAAGACATCGATTTCGGTCGTCTTGTAATCTGGCTGTCAGCCACGCCCTACTTCGCGTGGTCCTGCCTCGAGATCATGTCATCAGGACTGGCAGTCGACAACGACAGAGAGGACTGGTGGCAGTACTCCGGGACCCGCCCGGTCATTCAAACTGGTTGCGCGTCCAGCCATAAAATGCACTTGGCGCGGTGTTGCCGCGCCAAGCGTTGCTATCAACAGTTAACCCCTGCAGCTATTTCAGCGCGATGGTTGGCGGATTGGGGCCGTCAGCAGTGTTGCCGTTGAGCTGGTTGGTGCCGTAAGACGAGATCAACCCGCCGTTGACGATGACCGTGCCGGTGCCATTGCCGGAGATGGTCGAGCGGCCGACGCGGATGGTTGCGTTGGCGCCATCGACACGCAGCCCGCCGACCACGCCGTTATTGGCGACGGCAACGCCGTCAACCATCATGCTGATCACCGGCCCACCAGCCGGATTGAATATGCTGATGCCGGCGTTGGTGTTGCCCGACACGCTGCTGTTCACGATCGTCGTGTTGGAGCCGCCCGTGTTGCTTGTGCCGTCAGCCTTCACACCGGCCAGGTTGTTGTTGTCAATGGTCGAGTTCTCAATGATGACCTTGGCAACGCCGCCGGCGGTCGGCTGGATATGAATGCCGTCATTGTTGCCGGTGATGAACGAGTTGCTGACATAAAGTTCGGCTGTGCCCGACGGTGCGAACAAAATGCCGTTGCCGTTCGGCGCCGCAGCCGTGTTGTCGCGAATGACGCAATCCTCGACATGCAAGGCGGCGCCGGCAAGAAACCGGATTCCATTGAGACCTGGCCCAGCCGTCGCGCTGTCGATATCGAGACCGCGCAGAACGATGATGTCGGTCGCCAACGCGTTGACGATGATGCCATTCACCGACGCATTCAACACGCCCGCCTCAACGTCCTCGCAGGCGATCGTCATGGATTTGGTGATGGTCACCCCGCCGAAGCCGCCTGGATCGATGCAATTGATTTCGCCGCCGGCGGCGGTTTTCGAGATCGCACCGGCGAAGGTCTTGCAAGGTGCGGTACGGCTGCACGGATTGGCGTCGTCGCCAACACCGGAAACCCATGTCCGGGTCGCCTGTGCGGACGCCGGCGTGGCAAGACAAGCCACTACAATTGCAACTAGAATTGATGACAATAGATATGTGATCGATTTCATATGCCCCACCCTCCAAATTTTGAGCAAGTTAATACTTGCAGCCGAGCAAGGAAACATACCCCGCTACATCTAAAAAAGCAACTACTGATGTGACCGGCCGTGCGGATGCAACTGTTTCTGGATCCGGCTTTTCTGCAACCGCAAAATAATGCTGAATCGCCGTAAAATATAGCGACCATCACAAAAGATGTTACGATATTTTGCTTAGCAATTTTATGGCTGTCGCGCTGAGAGACCGCCGTTACAGCATGAAAACAATCACTGACCCAGGATGCTGACCGTTGCACGATTCGGCAAGCCGCGACAATTCAGGGTAGTGTCTCAGTTTGAAATTTCGGCCGCTGACTTTTTGTAAGGGCCACGCTTTCCGGGCTTCGGCGCAACGGCGTCCATCTTCTCGCAGAGATCGTCCATCGACCAGAGCGTCCTGGAAACGCCAGCGGCCATTGCCGGCGTCATTTTCAGCGTCTTGTGCATTTTGATGAAGTTGTACCAGACGGTGTAAATGGCGACCATGTGGACATGGTTTTCGAACTTCTTTGAGAACGCATTGGTAAGGCGCGTGAAGCGGCGATTTGCCATGCGCATAGTGAGATTGGCGCGTTCGATATGCGACGTGCTGACGTGCACCGGATCGGGATTGCCTGCAATCCGCGTCTTGGTCGCGCCAGTGCAGACAGCCGGGCTATAGCGGCGCTCTGGCGAGGTCTTCTTGCCTTCCGGCTCACCGTATTGCTTGATGAGCATGGCGTAATCGATATCCGCTCCAAAGGCTTCCTCGACCGCATTGAGATAGGCGCGGTGGCCGTCCGTCGTAAGCTGGACGCGGTTGGCAAGACGGTCCTTCACGTCGTCCATGAAGGCCAGCGCATATTCGCCGTCGCGACCGCCGACCAGCCAGGAAATGATAAGCTTGCTGTCGCTGTCCAGGGCGGTCCAAGTCCACACGTCGCCAGCGCGGTCAACCGGCTGCTTCATGGCCGAAACGTTCTTTGCCTTCGCGCCGACAAACGACCAGATTTCATCGCACTGGACGCGCTTGGAAGCGACGTTGCGCACTTCGCTGTCGTGCAGTTCGGCACAGAACTTGCCAGCATCGACCAACAGCTTGGACACGGTGTTGATCGACACATCGGCAACGCGGGAGATTGAGCGCATCGAAGAACCCTCGCAAAGCATGGTGAGGATTTGGACGCGGGTTTTGAGAGGCAGCTTGTTCATTCGCCTAATATGTGAACTTTTATGCTTAGCGTCAAGGACAAATATCGATTTGGCTTTAGCCTCCTGTTAGGGTATCGAGTCAAATTGTCGCAACCCTTGGCGGGGCGGACTATTGACTTATATGTCAATCCTTGCTGCTATCAAGCGGCACGTTAGGGCTGGACGCTTGTTCCCTCTAGAAATGGAGTTGGCAAGCGACCCGGTTGTTCGAGGCATTTACCTGTCGGAAGACATGCGGGGGCTGATCTATGGACCATGGGCATCTGAAAATTGCCATCCGCGTGTCATGAGGCTTCAGGCTGATCTAGAAGCGTTTGTAAAGGGTGAGACAGTTTCCCTTTGCCTTGAGCCGTATTCGGCTGGCAAAGCCTTCTTCGGGAGGCTGTCAGATGTCTCAGACGAGGTTTGGGATATTCGCAGCCGCAGCCCGAAGCCTGGCCTGCGCTTATTTGGCAGCTTTGCCGCTCCTAACCAGTTCGTGGCCTTTACGTGGCGACCGCGCTCAAAGCCGTGGAATGGTCGCCAGCCTATGGGTGACCGCTACGATCAGGAGTGGGAGAAAATGAAGGCCGAATGCCTGTCGCAATGGAACGCTCTGTTCCCTAGACACAAACCTATGCATGGAGAAGACGCTGATGACTATGTCACCGAAACCGGATTTTCTCTCGGAGATATCTGAGGGCATCAAAATCCCAGAGGCCAAGATGGCCTATTTTGAGCAGAGGGCCCTGAACGGGTTCTACGACTATGTCATGCGCCGGTTTGCGGAAGAGCAAAAGAATTCCAAGCTGACTAAGGCAACTCTGGCTAAACGCATCGGGCGCGGGCCTGACCAAGTCAACCGCATGCTGGCTTCGCCCGGCAACTGGACGATTGGCACCCTCGCTCGCCTATTGGTTGGGATCGCTGGCGAGGAGCCGATTCTAACTTCGAAGAAATTGGCCGGAAGGAAGCCGCAAAATATGACGGTGGAGGCCTTGCTTGAACCGCCTTCCGAGCAACCGTCCAAGCTGCGGCTTCCGCAGGCGCCTTCCGCTACAGCGTCAAATGCGAAGGCGGTCGAAATTAAATTCGAGCCGGCCTAAATGGCAAAGAAACCGATAAACGTTACGAACGCGATCCTGTGTGAGTATGTAGCGCAGGGAAGCTTCAACAAGCATACGCTGGTCAATGTCTTTTCCGGCGATGTTGTGGCAAGGGAGTTCCCGGTTGAAATACCGTTTGGCATTTTTCTTATTCTCGATGAAGTAAATATCAGACTGCTCAAGCTAGAATTGCTGGTAAACGGCGAGAGTGTGTTTGTTGGGGAAGCAGACGGACCCTTTCGTGGTACAGGGCCGCTCGCAATAGCGTCCTTCAAGGTCAAAGTGAAAGAACCCAATTCTGTTATGGAATTGGTGCTTTCTTCCGCCGATCACAAAAATACCATAGCTATAAGCAAGAAGGTTCTCCAAGGGGAAATTACTTATGCCGCCCCTCCCACCGCTTCGAAGCCGCCTTCTTAGCAATCTCGGCGCGCCGCTCTGGCGTCATGTTGGCGGCGCGCTTCTTGCCACCCTTCGAACCAAGCTCTTTGGCGGCGGCGTTCTTACCGTCGTCAATCACGTCGTCGGCTTCATCGCCGGTGGCAATTCGCATGACGCGCACGGCATTGCCGATCACGTCGGCGGGGCGCTTCTGGCCTTTAGGTCCGGTGGGCATTTAGCTGGGGTACTCCACGATAACGACATAGCCGGATGGTAGATCGTAGGGGCCAATCTCTGTGGCGATTTCGCGCTTCGGCTGCCAAATCACATTGATGACCCGGCTGCCCTCTTCGCCTAGGCTATGGAGAAGGGTCTTCAGCCGCTCAATGTCGTCCGGGCATGTCTCGACGGTATACGACATGAAACCTCCCATGCTTTCCGCTAAACATATAGGAGTTCGGCCCGGACCGCGACAAGCGCGGCCGAAATTTCAAACTGAGACACTACCCAATTGCGGCTGTCATGGGCCGAATACACCCTCGCCTGGACCCGGCGGCGGCGATTATGTCTGAATGCTGCCAATTTGCTGGCGAGCCGCGACGCCGGAACAGCGCGTCGGGATCACTCCGGCGCTTTGTCGGGCATGCATTCCAGCGCGCTCAGCGTCCAGCTGCTGGTCTTGGAGGTGATGTCGGCGACCTTCCATTTGCCGTCGATTTTCTTCAGCCACCACAGCATTTCGCGTTTGGAATCATCGCCTTCCGCAAAAAGGCTGAAGGTGGCGGTGACTTCGGCCGTATCGCCATTGACGGTCTCGGCCAGCTTCAATGTCTTGGCAATCGACTTCTGGTCGAAATCCTGCGCGTCGAGGCCGGGATCGAAGTCGAGGCAGGCGACTTCGTCGGGCTTGTTCTTCGTTGCCTGGTCGTTGAGATCGAACAGCTTGGTCACCGGCTCGGTGAAGCGGTCGCGGTACTTTGCATCTCCCTCGAATTTCACCTCGGGCAGATAAAAGAACTTCACGGCGTTGGAAGCCGGCCCGGCCAGCACCGTCGCAGGCAAGGCAATCGAAAAGACAGCGGCAAGCACTATCGGTTTCATGCAGGATCTCCGGACGTTTGGCGGCAAGGCGGCAATACCAGACATCCTGCATATCGGCTTTTTTGCGGCTCATAAAGCCCCGGCTTGCACCGTCTCAGCCATCCAGCCAGACGTTCTGCAGGTCCATCTCGAAGGTCTGGTGGACGCCGTAGTTCTTCACCTTCTTGTTCATGTGGCTGTAGAGCTTCTGCCAGAAGGGTTGAATGATGACGCCGGAATCCTGCAGGATCTGCTCGACATCCTTCATCACCTCACGCCGTTTCTCCACGTCGATCAGCGACAGCGCCTGCTTCAGCTTGGCGTCGAAGTCCGGGTTGGAATAGGCCGATTCATTCCAGGCTTCGCCGGTGCGATAACCAAGCGCCAGCACCTGGACGCCGAGCGGGCGCATGTACCAGATGGTCATCGAGTACGGATACTTCGTCCAGTCGTTCCAGAAGGTCGAGCCCGGCAGCACCGTGCGCTTCACCTTGATGCCGGCGTCGCGCAACTGGCCGGCAATCGCGTCGCCGGTGTTCTTTTGCCAGTCGTCCTCGACGGTGATCAGCTCGTGCTCGAAATCGGCCTGGCCGGCATCCGCCATCAGCTTCTTGGCGCCGACCGCGTCGCGCGTCTTCTTGGGCAGCGCGAAATATTCAGGATGGATAGGGCTGACATGGTGGTTTTCACCGACCGTCCCTCGCCCGGCATAGCCGAGTTCCAGCACCGCATTGTTGTCGACCGCCATCTGCAGCGCGTTGCGCACCCGCTGGTCGTCATAGGGCTTGTGGGTAACGTTCGTGCGGGCAACCAGCGTGGTTGCCGTCGCAACCTCGGACTTCTCCAGCCCCATCTTATCCAGGATGTCGATGAAGTCGGCCGGCGTCTCGAAATTGAGGTCTATCTCGCCGGATTCGAAGGCGTTGATCGAAGCGTTGAAGTCGGTGCCGTAGTCGATGAACTCGACGCTGTCGAGCGGCGCTTCACCACCCCACCACTTGCCGTTTTCACGACGCTTGACCACCGCCTTCTGGCCGACATCGTAGGAGACCAGTTCGAACGGGCCCGTGCCGATCGGCTTCTTGACCGGGTCGGCGCCTTCGGCGTCGAAATTGCGGTGGACGACGAGCGCGGGATAATCGGTGAGGTTCGGGATCAGCGAAATGTCGGGCGCGCTGAGCGTCAGCTTGACCGTATTGTCGTCGACCTTGGCGATCGCGCCTTCCCTGGCCTTGCCCGACTTTTCGTCGATCAACCCGCCGACGCGAGCGGCCATGGAGTTGCCGGCGACCTTCTTCTCGCACCAGCGGGTAACATTGAAGACCACGTCATCGGCGTTGAAAGCATCGCCATTGTTCCAGGTGATGCCCTTGCGCACATGCAACGTGTATTCCGTGGCGTCGTCATTGATGTCCCAGCTTTCGAGCAGCACTGGCTCGAAGGTGAATTCCCTGGTGTAGCGGACCAGCGGCTCCAGCCAGCAGCGCGAGATGTTGGCGAGTTCCACCCAGTCATAGGTGCGCGGATCTTTTTGGGCCTTGACCGACATCGATATGTGCAGCGTGCCGCCCTTCTTCGGCTCCTCGGCAAAAGCCTGTCCCGGCGCGGCAAGGCCGATCATGCCGTAGGCCAGCGCCGTCGATGCGCCGAACGCACTTGCCAATGCAAGAAACTCGCGCCGGTCCATACGGCCAGCACGCGTCTCTTGCGCCATCGCCTCGATGGCCGTTGGCACGCGATCGCCATTGCTTTTGAAAAGTGTCATGTCTTTCTCCCTTGCGGTTCCCATCGGGTCTTCGCCCGTTATCAACTCATTCGTCGTTCTCTTAGCTAACGCTGTCGGGCAGCCTCTCCTCGCGCTGCGCGATAAAGTCCCTGAGGCCCTCGGCAATGCCCTCATCGAGTTTCGGCTCTTCATAGTCGGCCAGCATGTTGCGGGCTTTCTCGCGGCCGCGCGTGTCGTGGTCCTTCGCCCCTCCAGCCTTCCATTGTTCGTAGGAGTTGAAATCCATGATGGTGGGCATGAAGAATGCCGACTCGTAATGATCGAGCGTGTGCTTTGTGCCGAGGAAATGGCCCTGCGGCCCGACCTCGCGGATCGCCGCCATGGCCTCCTTGAAGTCGTCGAACGGCAGGCCGCCGGCATATTTGTACCAGCCGACAAGCTGCTCGCAGTCGGTGGCGAATTTCGAATAGCCGCAGGTAAGCCCGGCCTCGAGCCAGCCGGCGGAATGCCAGATGTAATTGGCGCCGGCGAGGATGGCGGCATGCATCAGCATGTTGGATTCGTAGCCGGCCTGGGCGTCGTTCAGCTTTGAGCCGACATGGAAGCCGGAGGTGCGCCACGGCAGTTTATACTTCCGCGCCAGCGCGCCCATCAGATACATCATCTGCGCCGCTTCAGGGGTGCCGCCCATCGGCGCGCCGGTCTTCATGTCGACCGTCACCATGAACTGACCGTAGATCTGCGGCGAACCCGGGCGCAGCAGCTGGGTGAAGGCGACGCCGGCCAGTGCTTCGGCATTGACCTGCGCCACCGCGCCGACGGCCGAGGCCGAGGTCGATGCGCCGCACAGCGCAAAGGGCGCCAGGATCAGCGGCTGGTTGCTGCGTGCATAGACCTTCATCGCGTCCAGCATGGTGGCGTCCCAGACCAGCGGCGAATTGCAGTTGGTGATCGACACCAGCACCGGGTTGTCGCGGACGAACTCCTCGCCGAAGACGATGCCCGCCATCGCCATCGTGTCTTCGGCGCGTTCCTTCGAGGTGACGATGCCCATGAACGGCTTGTCGGAATGCTTCAGCGCCGAATGGATGATGTGGAGGTGGCGCTTCGGCACCGCAATTTCCATCGGCTCGCAGATGACCGAGCTCGACGAGTGCAGCGCCGGGGCCATGTAGGCGAGCTTGTGGAAATTGTTGAGGTCTTCAAGCGTGCCATAACGCCGGTTGTTGTCGAGGTCGCGCACGTAAGGCGCGCCATACATCGGCGCGAAGATGGAGTTCTTGCCGCCGACGCGCACGGTGCGCTCGGGATTACGCGCATTGAGGGTGAATTCGGACGGAACCTTCGCGACCAGTTCCATCAGCAGGCCGCGGTCGATGCGGACGCGTGTCTCGGACACGTCGGCGCCCGCCGCCTTCCACATGGCGATCGCCTCGTCGTCGCGGAACTCGCAACCGACCTCTTCGAGGATGGCGAGTGACTCCTGGTGGATCAGTTCCACCGCCTCGTCCGGGACCATCTGGTAGGTGGGGATCTCGCGGACCAGCGTCGGGAACGAGGTGACGGGGGCGCTCCTCAGCGCCTTGCGTCCGAGGCGACCGCCGCCGCGGCGGTGGGTTTGCTCGGTCAGTTCAGCGGCCGGTGCGTTCATGGAGCCTCCTCATTCCGTCCAACCAAGTTAGCGAGAGGAAATATGGATGTGATGCTGGAAAATCCTGATCTCTTGTATAAGCTCAGCTTATGCGAAGCCTGCGCCACCTCCTGCCCTCGGCCGGCAGCCTGATCGTCTTCGAGGCGGCGGGCCGGCTGTCGAGCTTCACCGCTGCCGGGCGCGAGCTCGGCATGACGCAGGCCGCCGTCTCTTATGCGGTGCGCGGGTTGGAGGAACAGCTTGGCGCGCAGCTGTTCCAGCGCCGCCACCGCCAGGTCATCCTGACAGAAGCGGGCGAACGCTTCCATGCCGATGTCTCGCTGGGGCTATCGCACATCCGCAAATCGGCCGAGGATCTGCGCCTGCAGGCGACTGGCGGCCATGTCACGCTGGCCGCATCGACCGCCTTCGGCTCGTTCTGGATGATGCCGCGCCTGCAGCAGTTCCGCGACGAACTGCCGGGCATCGACCTGCGCATCCAGACCGCCGACCGCGACCTCGACATCATTGCCGAGGGCATCCCGCTCGCTGTGCGCGGCGGCGAACCGAGCGACTGGGCCGATTATCATTCGCTGCCGCTGGCCGACGAGGAGATTTTCCCGGTCGTTGGCGCCAGCTATCTCGCGAAATTCGGCATGCCAAAAACCGTCGCGGAGCTGGCGACGCACCGTCTGATCCATCTCGAGGAGCCCTACCGCGAGGCGGCAAGCTGGGACGAATGGTTCCGGTCGGCCGGCGGCAGCCTCGACAACACCGCGCGCGGCCTGCGCATCAACGATTATGGCCTGGTGATCCAGGGCGTCATGGAAGGACAAGGCATCGCGCTCGGCTGGCGGCATCTGGCCGAACGGCTGCTGGCGACGGGGTTGCTGGTGCCGGTGACCGATCATGTGCTGAAGACGGGCAAGGCGTTTTATGTGGTTTGGCCGAAGAACAGGGAGTTGAGCGAGAATGCGCGCAAGGTAAGGGATTGGCTGGCGGCGCAGGCTTGAGGTTGGTGTGCGCAACTCCTCGATGTCGGCGGGACAGCACCCCCCTCTGCCCTGCCGGGCATCTCCCCCTCAAGGGGGGAGATTGGATGTCACAACGGCTTTCGCCAATTTTCTACGTTCAAAAAGAAGAGCCAGCGCCAAAGCTGCTAATCTCCCCCCTTGAGGGGGAGATGGCCGGCAGGCCAGAGGGGGGTGCTGTCCCGCTGGCATCTCCATTGAAGCCTTCCGCACACCCTTCGAATCCGCCTATAGTGCCGCCATGCCCATTCGCCAGCTTTCCGAAACGATGATCAACCAGATCGCCGCCGGCGAAGTCATCGAGCGTCCGGCTAGCGTGGTGAAGGAACTGGTCGAGAATGCGCTCGATGCCGGCGCGTCGCGCGTCGAGGTGGTTACTGCCGGCGGCGGACTCAATCTGATCCGCGTTACCGATGACGGTTCGGGCATTCCCGAACCGGAACTTGCGCTGGCGATCGCCCGCCATTGCACGTCCAAGCTTGCCGACAACATTCACGACATCCGCTCGCTCGGTTTTCGCGGCGAGGCTCTGCCCTCGATCGGCTCGGTGTCGCGGCTGTCGATCCGCTCGCGCACGGCCGCCGGCGACGCAGCCGCCGAGATCGGCATCGAGGGCGGGCGGGTTTCGGCGGTCAAACCGGCGGCTGCAAACCGCGGCACCACGGTCGAGGTGCGCGATCTGTTCTTCGCCACGCCGGCAAGGCTGAAATTCATGAAGGGCGAGCGGGCGGAAAGCTCGGCCACCAGCGACGTGATCAAGCGCATCGCCATCGCCTTCCCCGCCGTGCGCTTCACGCTCGCCGGCTCGGACCGTTCGACGCTGGAATTGCCGGCGACTGACGACAGCACGGGGGGCAGCCTGCGCCGCGTCGCGCAGGTGATGGGCGCCGAGTTCCCCGACAATTCCATTGCCATCGATGCCAGCCGGGACGGCGTGCACCTGGCCGGCCATGTCTCGATCCCGTCCTTCACCCGCGCCAATGCGCTGCAGCAATATGCCTATGTCAACGGCCGTCCGGTGCGCGACAAGCTGATCGCCGGCGCCATCCGCGGCGCCTTCGCCGATGTGCTGCCACGCGACCGGCATGCGGTGACCGTGCTGTTCCTGACGCTCGATCCGGCGACCGTGGACGTCAACGTCCACCCGGCCAAGGCCGATGTGCGCTTCCGCGACCCCGGCCTGGTGCGCGGGCTGATCGTCGGCGCCATCCGCGAGGCGCTGGCCAATGCCGGCATCCGCGCCGCCACTAGCGGGGCCGCCGGCATGATGGCGGCGTTCCGACCGGGGGCCGCTTCCTACGCCCATGCCGGCCCGGCCAACGGCCATCGCAACTACGACGCCGCCCACCGCGCGTCGGGCTTTGCCGGTTTCGACCGCTCGCCGCAGCGGCCGCTGGATATGGGCTTTGACGGCTTTCGCGAGAACGATCAGACGGCCTTCGATGCCGGTCCGCTGGCCAGCGCCGATGCGCGTGCCGGCACAGCCGAGCCGGCCGAGACGCTGCTTGGCACCGCACTGGGTGCTGCCCGCGCGCAGGTGCATGACAACTATATCGTTGCGCAAACCCGGGATTCGCTTGTCATCGTCGACCAGCATGCCGCGCATGAGCGGCTGGTCTATGAAGCCTTGAAGAATGCGCTGCATTCGCGCGCGGTGCCCTCGCAGATGCTGCTTTTGCCTGAGATCGTCGACCTGCCGGAGGAGGATGCCGAGCGGCTGGCCATGCATTCCGAGACGCTGGCCCGTTTCGGCCTCGGCATAGAGCGCTTCGGCCCCGGCGCGGTGGCGGTGCGCGAGACGCCGTCAATGCTGGGCGAAACCAATGTCCAGCAATTGGTGCGCGATCTTGCCGACGAGATCGCCGACAACGACACGGTCGAGACGCTGAAAGAGCGCCTGGACAAAATCGCGGCAACAATGGCCTGCCACGGCTCGGTGCGTTCAGGCCGCCTGCTCAAACCCGAAGAGATGAACGCGCTGCTGCGCCAGATGGAGGCGACGCCGGGATCCGGCACCTGCAACCACGGGCGCCCGACTTATATCGAGCTCAAGCTCGCCGATATCGAGCGGTTGTTCGGGCGGCGGTAAAAGACTGCAGGGCGCAGACCCCCACCCGGACCTGCGGTCCGACCTCCCCACAAGGGGGAGGTAAGGAGCTGAACCGCAGACGCCGCGCCCACCCTCCCCCTTGTGGGGAGGGTCGCTGCGAAGCAGCGGGGTGGGGGTCCGAAAAGAGCCGCTCAGCGGCACTTTTCGAGCCAGGAACGGTCCCTTCGCAAGCCCAAGCCTCACTTCCTCAGGCGGTACTTCCTGGTCTTGCGGTCAAAGACATAGTCCTCCTCATAGCCGGCGCGGCCATCGTAGAAACTCACGGATATGATGTCCTTGCCTCGCTCAACACTCTTCTGCACATTGAAGTAGATGGGTGTCATCAGCATGCCCGCATTGCAGAGGTCGCCGCCGAATTTGATGGTCTGTACGACCTTCTGCCGCTTCTTGTTGATGACCTGCATTTTCGTCATGCAGATCCCGTTGTCGGTTTTCGTGTAGACCCCGGCAAACCTGTCGGTGGCCGTCTGCGCCCAGAACGGGATTTCGACGCTTCCGTCGATCTTCCCCTCCCCGGTGTCGTCCAGGCCCGCAACCTTCTTGAGATTTACCGGAAATTTGTCCGCGCCTTTGCTCCAACTGCCCGTCAAGACACCGTCGGCGAGCTCGAGGGAAAACGGGCAGCCGGTGGTGTCGGCTGGCGTCTTGGACCCCATGACGATGACGCGCTGAAACTCCTCGTCATCGGCAATCTCGCACAGTGCGATGCTGGTGCCGCTGATTTTGCCGTAGAGCGGGATCGGGCTTTGCTTGTCGTCGTAGAAGTAGCTGCCCTCGACCGTGAGGCTGCTGCCGAACGTGTAGGTCTGCAAGGAGAGATGGGCGGGGTTGGGACCAATGGAACCTTCGTAGTTTTCCACGTGATACCAACCCGCCGTGGCTTTGCCGCTGAGCAGCAGCAAGCAAAATACGGCCGATACGAACTGCCTGACCATCCCGACCCCCCCCCGTGTATTCAACTCACCATAGCCACCGGGTGGGGTCGTGTCTGCACCGCAGCGGCAGTCGCTTGCGCCGAGAATTCCTGTACGGCTCTCACGTTGATTCGGGAAAGGCGCCCAACCCGCTGATCTAGCGCTTCAAATTCACCACGATCACGCCGCCGAGGGCCAACGCACCGCCGAGGATGCCGAGCAGCGTCGGCACTTCGCCCAGCCAGAAGAAGCCGATCAAGGCCGACATGGGCGAGACCAGGTAGAGGAAGTTCGAGGCACGTGCGGCCGGCAGACGCGACAGAGCGGTTGCCCAGGCGGCATAGGCGATCAGGCTGGGCACGATGCCAAGAAAGATCACGGCGCCGATCCCGGCCGTGTTGGCGACCGCTGCCTGCGCAAAGCCGCTTGGCAAAAAGGGCGCCAGGCAAAGTGCGCCAAGGATCATGTTCGAGGCCGAAATGGTCAGCGGGTGATGGCGGGCAAAGAGCGGCTTCTGGACGATCGTGTTGACGGCCGAGCACAGCGCGGAGCCAAGAACCAGCAGCGCGCCGGTGTCGAAACTCAAGCCATTGCCGTCGGCGACCGCAATGATGCCGATGCCGGCGAAAGAAATGGCCGTGCCAAACCAGGCCCACGTTGAGAAACGCTCGCCCAGCAATGCCATTGCCATGATGGCGGTGAAGATCGGGCTGACATTGATGATGAAACCGGCGGCGCCAGCCGACACGGTCAGTTCGCCGTAATTGAGCATGACGGTGTAGAGCGCGACGAAAATGGCGCCGCCAAAGCCGAGGCGCCACACTTCATCGAGCCTCGGCAGTGCCGGGCGCTTGACGGCAAGAAAGATCGCCGCCGGCACCGCGGCAATGGCAAAGCGCAGCGAACCGAGTTCCAGCGGCCCGAAGGCGGCGAGACCCGCACGAATCGCTGGAAAGGCCGATGCCCAGCCGACCACCGTCAGAGCCACGGCGATGGCTGCCGTGGTGTCCATCCGCTGTGTCTGATTCGATGTGCCGGTTACTGCGCTCATTCCACTGTCCTCGCGTTTTTCAGTCATGAACCGCAGAAAGCGCCTTTTCGGCGCCGTTGACAAACGATCAAATCGAGGATCACCTGTGACTATGGATCACAGCTCAGACACAATGGTGCCGCTCGAGACACTGCGTGCTTTCGATGCGGCGGCGCGCACGGGGAGCTTTTCGGCCGCGGCCGAGAAGCTCAACATCACCCATGGCGCCGTCAGCCGGCAGATCGCCAAGCTGGAGGACTGGCTGGGCCTGAAAGTGTTCGACCGCGGGGCCCGCGGCGTCTCGCTGACCATCGAGGGCAACCGCCTGCATCTGCGCACGGCGGAAGCCTTTGCGCTGATCTCCAGTCATTCCGACCGCTGGGTCGAGCCGCGCGGCACCGCCGTGGTGCGGCTGACCTCGATACCCTCCGTCAGCGGGCTGTGGCTGATGCCACGCATGGCGGCGCTGGAGAACAATCCAACCAAGCTGCGCATCGTGCTCGACGTCGACATCCGCCAGGCCGACCTTGCCGATGAAGGCATCGACCTGTCGGTCCGCTGCGGCCGCGGGGGCATTCCGGGCCGCATCTCGGTGAAGCTGTTCGAGGAACATGTCTTTCCCGTCGCCGCGCCCGGCCTTGCCCGCGAGATCGGCCGCGGCGACCCGGCCCGGCTGCTGAGGTTTCCACTGATCAACGATTCCGACGCCTCCGGCTGGCGTGCCTGGTTTGCCGCGCAAGGGATGGACTACCGCCCGCGCCCGCAGGATCGCCGCTTCGAGGACTACAATCTGGTGCTCGACGCCGCAGCTTACGGGCTCGGCATCGCGCTGGCGCGGCCGCCGCTGACCGGACACCAGTTGGAGGCAGGCCGCATCGTCGCCGTCGACGAGCGCACGGCGCTGAACCCGGTGTCGTACTGGCTCGACCGGCCGCTGGGGCGGCCACGCACGGCTGCCGCCGAACTTTCACGCCGTATCGCTGTCGAGGCGGGGCTGGCGATGGACAAGATGGAAGCATTCCTCGAAGCCGAGCGATAGCGGCGGTCGTTCGGTGCTCAGCGAAGCACCAGCAGGGCTAGCCCGACAATGGCGACGGCCAGAAACCCGGTTGCCAGCGCCATCAGACCGACACGCGTCTGCTGTCGGCCTTGCGGCTGGGCCGCATCATTCGGCCCAGACGTCGCCTGCTCCCGCTTCATTGGCATATCGGTGGTGGCAGCGCGGCGCTGCGGCGAAACCACGGGTGCGAGAAGCGCAAACCAAGGCAGTCCTGCGGGCTTTGCGGCAGCGCCATCTTCGGCCTTGGCCGACGGCAGCGGCAGACCGCGCCGTGTGTCGTCATTTGCCGGCGAGACCGCAACGACCCTTGTCGGCGCGACCTTGTCTGGCGCCTCGACGCCAGGTTCAGCAAGGGCCAGATAGGCTTGCAGGACCTCGGCAGAACCCGTCTGCTGCCCCTTTGCGGTGGCTGCGGACAACAGCGCCTGCAGCGCCGGCGCCGCTGCCGGCTGCAAAGGCGCGCCGGACGGCGTCGGCGGCTGCACCAGCGCCTTTATAAGTGCTGCTTTCGCCGGATCGGCCTTCGCCGACGGCAACGCTGCCAACATCATGGCCTCACGCAGCAGCGCGGTCAGGCGGGCGGATGAAATGTCCATGCCGGTCCCATAAGAATGGTTTGGAGCGACAATAGCGCCTCAGCATTGCGTCAAGCTTGACCTTGCCGGCAATTTATGGCGATGAAATCAGCATGAACCTTGGCACCACTCCATCATGAACCGCTTCGAAGGCCCCGGCGGCAAGGAAGCCCGTATCCGCTATCTCGACGGCGACTTCCAGGTCACCAGCCCCGGCGCCTTCGTGCGCTGCGCGGTGACCGGCGAGAGCATTCCGCTGGACGAGCTCAAATATTGGAGCGTCGCCAGGCAGGAGCCCTATGTCAGCGCCGCCGCCTCGCTGCGCCGCGAGATCGAGATGCATCCGGACCTGCGCAGCCGGGGTTAGATCGGCACACCGGAAAGCAAGGCTCACCGTCGATCTGATTTTCCTGGAACGCCTGCAGGACTATGGCTTTGAGGATGCCGGCGCGTTTTCGACCGAAAAGTCGAATTTATGAACAAGCCGATCTCCGACAAGCACTTTGATGGAATACGGCCCGATCGGATCACCCTCGGCCATGCACCAGCCATGCGAGATCCATCCGTCCTGCGGTTTGTAGAACATGGTGGTCTCGGAGACCCTTCGATCGCCCGATAGCTTGCTCAAGCTGTATTCGTTTCCGTCGATACCACCCCACTGCCTGGGCTCCGCGGGAAGCGCGAACACCTCGGTGACCGATACCAGTCTGTCGCCTTGCGCCAGACGTACGCGCCATTCAAAGCAGGCGCTATCGGGGATAAGCGGTACAATGTTTGAGGGCCGAACGTGGGTAGCACCGTCCGCTTCGGTGACCGAGACCAGAAATTCGCTGTCGGTCGCGGTGGGTGCCTGCGCCGAAGATGGGTTCGCTATCGCCACAAGAACAAAGCCCACAAAGAGTGCCCGCAACCTAACCATTCCACCCCCCGCGCTGAAGCCGGTCTGACTTATAATAGTGATAAGCGGCGAGAAATATCCTGTGTCAACGCGGGAGCGCCCTACCCTCGCAGCCGGCGCTGTCTCCAGGCATCCAGCGTCTCGTCGATGATGCGCTCCGGCACAGTGTCGAGTTCGAACGTGGCGTCGATCTCCAGCACGGCGAGTTCAGCGAGGAAATCGGCCGGGGCAGCGCCGTGGCGCAGCCGGGCGGCGTCCTTGGCGGTGGTGACGAGGCCCAGTCCATCGCGGCGCGCCGTTGCCGCCAGTTCCGCGAGTTCATCAGGGGCATAGAAGTGATGGTCCGGAAACGACCGGCTCAGCGCCACTTCCGCACCAGTGCCGCGCAGCGTGTCGAAGAATTTTTCGGGGTGGCCGATGCCGGCAAAGGCGAGGAACCGCCGGCCGGCGAACCGCTCCTTGCCGCCCGGTTCAGCATGCGCCTCGAAGATCGGCCGGCCGGCGCGCGCCGCCTGGCGCACGACCTGGTCGGCGGCGGTGCCCTCGCCCATCTTCAACAGCCCATCGGTGAACACCAGTTGGTCGACGACGTTGGCGCGCAGCGGCCCACCCGGAATGACGCGGCCATTGCCGATGCCGTAGCGGGCGTCGACGACGACCAGCGCATAATCAATATGGATGCGCGCGCTCTGAAAACCGTCATCCATGATCAGGAAATCGCAGCCATGGGCTTCCAGGAGCAGCTTGGCGCCGGCAGCGCGGTTGGGGCTCACCGCAACCGGCGCGTGCTCGGCCAAAAGCAGCGGCTCGTCGCCGACATGCTTGGCAGCGTCGTGACCGGCATCGACGACATGCGGCTGCGCGAACGAGCCGCCATGGCCGCGCGACAGGAATCCGGGATTGAGTTGCATGCGCCTGGCCTGCTTTGCCAGCGCGATGGCGACCGGCGTCTTGCCGCTGCCGCCGACGGTGAAGTTGCCGACGCAAAGCACTGGCGCGTCGATCTTTTCACGTACCGCCCGATGCATGCGGCGGCCGGCGACGATGCCATAGACGGCTGATAGCGGCGACAGCGCAAAGACCCGCCAGTCCGGCGCTTCCCACCAGAAAGGTGGTGCTTCCGACGCCACCTATCGCCCGTCGGCGCCCTTCAGGCGCGACTTGACGATCAATGGCTGGATATAAGGCTCGAGCGACTTCAGCGTGTGCGCCAGCGCACCGCGCATCTGGTCGACTGTGGCGGCACCGGCCGCCATCATCTCGTGGCGCGCAACTTCATTGCTCAGCAGGAAATTGACGGCGCCTGCCAGCATGTCGCGGTCGCGCACCAGCTTGGCGCCGCCGCTGTCGAGCAGGCGCTGATAGGCCTCGCGAAAATTCTGGACGTTGCGGCCGGCCAGCACAGCGGTGTCGAGCATGGCCGGCTCCAGCGGATTCTGGCCGCCTTCCGAGGTCAGCGAGCGGCCGACAAAGGCGATTTCCGTCAGCCGGAGATAAAGCCCCATCTCGCCGATCGTATCGCCGAGCAGGATATCGCTGTCGGCGGTGATCCGGTCGCCCTTGCTGCGCCGCGCCAGCTTCAGGCCCATGCCGGAAATCTGTGCGGCCAGCGCTTCGGCGCGGTCGGGATGGCGCGGGACGATGATCGTCAGCAGGCCATGGTGGCGCTTGTAGAGCGTGGCGTGGACTTCCGCCGCGACCACCTCCTCGCCGTCATGGGTCGAAATTGCCGCCCAGGTCGGGCGGCCGGCGATCTGGCGCTTCAGCGTCGCCAGCGCCCGTTCGTCGACGGGCGGCGGCAAGGTGTCGACCTTGAGGTTGCCGGACACGGTGACCGGCCGGGCGCCAAGCGCGCGAAACCGTTCGCCGTCGACATCCGACTGGGCAACGACATGTGCAAGGTTCTCGAACAGCGCCTCGGCGATGTTGGCGCGCTTCTTCCAGGATTTGAACGAACGGTCGGAGAGCCGGCCGTTGACCAGCACCTGCGGCACGTGGCGGGCGCCGAGCTCGAGGATCGTCATCGGCCATATCTCGGATTCGGCGATGATAGCCAGGTCCGGCCGCCAGTGATCGAGAAAGCGGCTGACGGCCGGCTTGAGGTCGAGCGGAACATATTGGTGGATGATGCGGTCGCCCAGCCGTTCGTCGGCAACCTGCGCCGAGGTCACTGTTCCCGTCGTCAGCACGATGTTGACACCGTAGTCGAGGATGCTTTGCACCAGCGGCACGACCGCAAGGGTCTCGCCGACGCTTGCCGCATGGATCCAGATCACCGGCCCTTCGGGGCGCGGCCGCCCGGCAACGCCGTAGCGCTCACGGCTGCGGCTGCGGTCTTCCTTGCCCTGCGATGTGCGCCAGGCGACATAGGGACCCATCAGCGGATAGGCGGCTGCACCGGCAAGGCGGTAGGCCGCCAGGAAGGCGCGCGCCCAGCCGACGCTCATGGCCTGCCGTCCACGAGCCGATAGGCCTCGGCGGTTGCGGCATTGAGCGCGGCCGTGACTTCCTGGCGCTTGCGCTCCATTTCGGCCTCGTCGGCATTGGCCGGCACGAAAACCGGCGTTCCGATGACGATCGAGGAGCGGCCGAACGGCAGGTTGATGGTGGTCTTGTCCCAGCTCCTTTCCAGCACCTTGCGGCGGCTGGTGGCGATGGCGGCAGGCATGATCGGCCGGCCGGAAAGGCGTGCCAGCAGAACGATACCAAGCCCCGCGTCGCGCGGCGTGCCGTGGGGAATGTCGGCGATCATGGCGACGTTCTTGCCGGCCACGAGTGACTTTTTCAGGGCGATGAGCGCCTTGGCGCCGCCCTTGTCGAGATGCTTCGTGCTTTCACGCCCGCCGGAGCCGCGCACCGCCTCGATGCCGAATTTTTCGATCATCAGCGCGTTGAGTTCGGCATCGGCGCTGCGCGAGACCATGGCGACCAGCGGCCGTCCCTTGGGATAATAGGCTGGGGTCAGCAGATGCTGGCCATGCCAGAGCGCGATGATGCCGGGTTCGAATTCGGCGTAGTCGCCGCCTGAAAATTTAGCCGAGCCTTCGACCACGCGGTTGGTCAGGCGCACCAGGCGGACGAACTGGGCGAGCAGGCTGACGATCATGCTCTTGACGATTCGCGACTGCGCCAACGGCTCGCGGATCTTGCGCCAGAATGTCTTCGAACTGCCGCCGCGTCTTCTTCGGACCGCGGCGCCGGTGGGCTGCCCTTTCACCGCTTCATGCTCCATCGCTGTCAACCGGCGGCCTTGCTTTCAGGGTCGAGCAGCCGGTGCAGATGGACGACGAAATAGCGCATATGGGCATTGTCCACGCTGGCTTGCGCCTTTGCCTTCCACGCGGTGTGCGCGGTTTGATAGTCCGGATAAACGCCAACGATGTCGAGCGCGTCGAGATCGCGGAACTCGGTGCCTCCCAGCTTCTTCAGCTCGCCGCCGAACACCAGGTGCAAAAGCTGTTTCTTTCCGTCTTCCGCGGCCATTTCGGTCCTTCACATATTGTGAGTTTGCGACAGGTCTAGCCCAAAGCTGCCGACTTTGGAACCTTCGATCACGCCTCCGTATCGGCAATGACGCCGGCAAGCACGGTCAGCAACTGGCCGCTGCCGGCGACCAGCGCGCCGTGACGGATGATCTCCCCGGCATAAAGCGGCGCGCGGCCATGGCCGTCGAGCACGGCGCCGCCAGCCTCGCGCAAGATGAGATCGGCGGCGGCGATATCCCAGTCATGCGCGTTGGGCTTGACGAAGGTTGCGTCGAGCGTGCCGTTGGCGACCATCGCCAGCCGGTAGGCGAGAGAGGGAATGTGCGCCGCCCGCCGCACCCGGCCCTGCCATTGCGCCGGCATCAGGTCGATCAACTGCTTCAGCCCGCCGATCTCGACCGTCTTGCCCAGGCCGCGCACGGCAATCGGCTTGCCGTTGCGGAAAGCTCCATGGCCAGGCAGCGCCCAATAGGTTTCGCCCTTGGCCGGACATTCGAGCACACCGGTGAGCGTGCGGCCATTCTCGACCACCGCGACGCTGACGCACCACGAGCGCAGACCTTCGAGGAAGCCGCGGGTGCCGTCTATGGGGTCGACGACAAAGGTGCGCCGCGCCAGAAGCCGCGCCGGATCGTCAGTCGTTTCCTCCGACAGCCAGCCATAGTCCGGCCGGGCCGCCAGCAGGGTATCGCGCAGATAGGCGTCCGCCGCGTGGTCGGCTTCGCTGACCGGCGAGGTGCCGCCCTTCATCCACACTTGCGGGTTTTTGCCGAAATAGCGCATGGCGATCGCGCCCGCCTCGCGGGCGGCGTCGCGCAGCAGATCGAGGTCTTCCGAGGCCCCGGCCGATATGACCGGGTCACGCTCCGGCAAGGGTCATTCCTTCGATCAGCAGCGTCGGTGCGGCAGTGCCGAAATCGCGGTCAAGATCGCTCGCCGGAACCATGTTGAGGAACATCGTCTTCAAATTCGAGGCGATGGTCACCTCGGCCACCGGATAGGCAAGCTCACCATTGTCGATCCAGAAGCCGGATGCGCCACGGCTGTATTCGCCGGTCACCATGTCGACGCCCTGGCCGAACACTTCAGTGACATAAAAGCCGGATTTTAGCGACCTGATCAGGTCTTCCGGCGTCCTGTCGCCCGGCTCGATGGCGAGATTGGTCGAAGACGGCGATACCGACGAGCCGCTGCGCGCGCCGCGTCCGTTGGTGGTCAGCCCCAATTCCCGCGCGGCGGACGTCGACAGGAACCAGTGCTTCAGCACGCCGTTCTCGACCATCAACAGCTTTTCGCCCTCGACGCCTTCGCCGTCGAACGGGCGCGAGGCCTGACCGCGACGCCGCAGCGGTTCGTCGGTGACGGTGATGGCAGCCGACGCAACCTGCTTGCCCATCATCTCGCGCAAAAAACTGGTCTTGCGCGCCACCGAAGCGCCGTTGATGGCGCCGGCGAGATGGCCGGCAATGCCGCGCGCGACGCGCGGATCGAACACCACGTTGACCGGACCGGTCGCCGCCTTGCGGGCGCCGAGGCGGCGCACGGCGCGCTCGCCGGCCTTGCGGCCGATCAGCTCCGGCGCGTCGAGATCGGAAAAATGCTGGTTCGAGGAGTATTCGTAGTCGCGCTCCATGCCGGTGCCCTCACCCGCAATCACGCTGGCCGAACGCGAAAAGCGCGACGCGACATAGTGGCCGACGAAGCCGTCCGACGTGGCAAGCACCAGCCCGCCGAGGCCTGCGCTGGCGCCGCTGCCGGCCGAATTGGTGACACCCTTGACTGCAAGGGCCGCTTCCTCGGCGGCAAGGGCCGCTTCCTTCAACTGATCGGCCGAAACCTCGGTGGCGTCGAACAGATCGAGGTCGCGCACCTTGCCAACCAGCAAAGCCGGATCGGCGAGACCCTGATAGGGGTCCTCGGGCGAGACTTTGGCCATGGCCACGGCGCGCTCAGCCAGCGCCTTGGGGTCCGATGCCGCCGTCGCCGAGACGCTCGCCACCCGGTTGCCGACGAAGACGCGCAGCGAGACATCGTCGCCCTCGGACGCTTCGGTGTTCTCGACCTTTCCCAGCCGCACCGACACGCCGATCGAACGGCCGCGCACGGCAACCGCGTCGGCGGCGTCGGCGCCGGCCCGCTTGGCAGCCTCGACCAGTGCCGCGACGCGGTCGGTCAATTTCGCTGCCTCTGATGTATCGGTCATGCGCGTGGTCCTGGCTGAAGCCGCGCCGGGCGGTAGCGGCTGTTGCACCATCTATTGTCCCAATGCGGCTTGTGCAATGGCGCACGGACAATTGTCCCGCTGCGGCATAGCGCCCGAGCGGAGCGCGAAAGCTATCCGCGGCGGCGGCCGCCAGAGACGCGCGGCTTGACCGGTTTGTGAGTTTAACCGAGGCCGATTTCCGTCAAGGAGTGGCGGCCGGCGTCCAGATCACGTCATCGATCCTCGTCGCGCCCGTTGCCAGCATCACCAGCCGGTCGAAGCCGAGCGCCGAGCCGCTGGCTTGCGGCATGATGGCGAGGGCGGCGAGAAAATCCTCATCCAGCGGATAGCGCTCGCCATAGACGCGCTCCTTCTCGTCCATCTCGGCGGCAAAGCGCCGGCGCTGCTCGGCCGGATCGGTCAGTTCGCCAAAAGCATTGGCGAGCTCGACGCCGCAGCAATAGAGCTCGAAGCGCTCGGCCACGCGCTGGTCCTCCGCGCTCGGCCGGGCGAGCGCCGCTTCCGAGATCGGATAGCCGTACAAGATGGTGGCCCGCCCCTGCCCCAGCACCGGTTCGACCTTCTCGACCATTACCCGGCTGAACAAATCGGCCCAGTTGTCATCGCCGGCCGTGCGCAGGCCGGCCTTGATCAGAGCATCATGGAGTGCGGCGCGGTCTGTGCCGCCATCGGCAGAAACGGTGGCAAGAAGATCGATGCCGGCGTAACGCGCAAAAGCTTCCGCCACGCTCACGCGTTCCGGCTCGGCGAACGGATCGGCCTCGCGGCCGCGAAAGCGGAAGGTTTTGGCGCCGGCCCGCTCGGCTGCCAGCTTCAGCAGTTCGGCGCAATCGGCCATCAGGCTGTCATAGGTTTCGCCGACCCGATACCATTCCAGCATGGTGAATTCGGGATGGTGCAAGGGGCCGCGCTCGCGGTTGCGCCAGACGGCGCCCAGGCTGAAGATGCGCCGCTCACCGGCGGCCAGCAGCTTCTTGCAGGCGAACTCCGGCGAGGTGTGGAGATAAAGCGGCCGGCGCGCGCCGTCGGCGCCGATCGCCTCGGTGGCGAAGGCTGAGAGATGCGCCTCGTTGCCGGGCGAAATCTGCAATGCCGCCGTCTCGACCTCGATGAAGTCCCGCTCGCCAAACCAGCCGCGCATTGCGGCAGCTATGGCGTTGCGGGCCATCAGCCGCGGCCGGCGGTCGGCGTGAACATCCGGCGTCCACCAGGGCGAAGCGCCAGTCATGGGTTTGCCGGGCAACGGAATTGCTGACAGGGCTGGCGGTTCGGGCCAAGATGCGCTACGGCGACGGCTCTCGCAGCCGATTTGCGCCGAACGATCGTTTCAGGCCAACGAAGTCTAGGATTGAAAACCGTGGTGAAGGTCATCGCCAGTTCGCTCCGTAAAGGCAATGTCGTCGACAAGGACGGCAAGCTTTACGTGATCCTCTTTGCCGAAAACATCCACCCTGGCAAGGGTACGCCGGTCACCCAGCTCGACATGCGCCGCATCTCCGACGGGGTGAAGGTTTCGGAGCGCTACCGCACCACCGAGCAGGTCGAGCGCGCCTATGTCGAGGAGCGCGAGCACACCTTCCTCTACGCCGACGCCGAGGGGTATCACTTCATGAACCCGGAAAGCTACGACCAGGTCGCGGTGCCGGAAAGCGTGGTCGGCGACATGGCGCCCTACCTGCTCGAAGGCATGGCGGTGCAGATTTCGCAGTTCAACGGCATCGCCATAGCCCTGGTGCTGCCGCAGCGCGCTACTTTCGAAGTGGTCGAGACGGAGCCGACGACCAAAGGCCAGACGGCGTCCTCGTCATACAAGCCGGCCGTGCTTTCCAACGGCGTGCGCACGCTGGTGCCGCCGCACATCGCGCCGGGTACCCGCGTGGTGGTGATGACGGCTGACGGGGCCTATGTGGAGCGGGCGAAGGACTGAGGCGCGAGCGCCTCCGTCCTGGTTAATCCCTTGCCCGGTACTAATCCCCCACATTGCCTTCTGCGGCCGCTGGCTCGATAGTCCTGCCGATGTGGCAGACCTTTGTGACCTACTGGCCTCTGATCCTTGTGATCATTCCGATGCTGATGGCCGCCATCGGCATCGTCCACGCAATCATGACCAAGGAAGACGTGCGCGCCGCCACCGGCTGGGTCGGCGTGATGATCTTGTCGCCGTTCCTTGGCGCGATCATCTATGCCATTGCCGGCATCAACCGCATCCGCCGCGCCACGATCAGCGCCATGCGGCCCGTCGCCGGTGAAGCCGAGACAGCCAAACACGACCACGACATTGCGCTCGAAACACTCATCTCAGCCGAATTCGGCCAGCGCTTTGCCGGCCTGAAGACGCTAGGCGACAGGGTGGCGCGGCGCGCACTGACGTCGGCAAACGCGATCACGATCCTCAGGACCGGCGACGAAGCTTACGCAGCAATGTGCCGGGCGATAGACAGCGCACAGCGCAGCATTCTGCTCGAGACCTACATCTTCGACAATGACGAGATCGGACGACGTTTTGTGGAATCGCTGGCCGGCGCGGTCCGGCGCGGTGTGACGGTTCGCGTGCTGATCGATGCGGTCGGCGTGCGCTATTCCGTGCCCAGCATCCTTGGGACACTCCGGGAAGCCGGCGTCACCGTCGATCTGTTCAACGGCAACATCGTCATGGGCCTGAGACTTCCCTATGCGAATTTGAGGACGCACAGGAAAATCCTGATCGTCGACGGTGTGGTGGCGTTCACGGGAGGCATGAACATCCGCAAGGGATTTTCGGCCGAATTCGCCGGCAGCGCCAGTTCGGCGGATACGCATTTCCAGGTCACGGGGCCCGTCGTGGCCGACCTTTTCGCGGTTGCCGCCGAAGACTGGCGTTTTGCCGGCAACGAGGCCCTCAAGGACGAGGTCTGGCACGTGGAAAAGCCCTCGCCGCCTCCCGGTCAACCGATCCTGGTGCGGGCGGTGGCCTCGGGGCCTGACGCCAGCATCGAAACCAACCATAAATTGCTGATGGGGGCATTTTCCGTCGCCCGCAAATCGATCCGCATCATGTCGCCCTATTTCCTGCCGGACCGGGAATTTGTCAGCGCGCTGGTCACGGCGGCCCGGCGCGGCGTCGAGATCGACATCGTCGTGCCCGCGGTCAACAATCTCTTCCTGGTCGGCCGCGCCATGACGGCGCAGTACGACCAGGTGCTGAAGCACTATTGCCGCGTCTGGCGGCATGAGGGGTCGTTCGACCATTCGAAGCTGTTGTCGGTCGATGGCGTCTGGGCCTATGTCGGCTCTTCCAACCTCGACGCCCGGTCGCTGCGGCTGAATTTCGAAATCGACCTGGAGGTGCTGGATACCGGCTTTGCCGCCGAGATCGAAGGGCGCATCGGAGCGGCAATCGCTTCCGCCAAACCCGTCACACTCGCAACCTTGAAAGCGCGGCCATTTCTCATCCGGGTTTTTGACCGGTTGTTATGGCTGGGATCGCCCTATCTCTAATGCATACCGCCTCGAAGTGGTCCCGGTTGTGAGAGAACGATATGCATAGAACAAAGAATCAGGACATCGAATAGCAGGCCTATGGACATAAACGGACGCAGCCTTCCTGAAACAGTGCTCCTGTCGATCCGCGGCAGGAAAGCGCGCAAGGCGAACGCGACGCCGCGCAAGCACATTGAAGGCGCCCAGATGGTGGTCGCCTCCTACAACGTCCACAAATGCATCGGCACCGACCGCAGGTTCGACCCCGAACGCACCGCCCGCGTCATCCGCGAGATCGGCCCCGACGTCATCGCGCTGCAGGAGGCCGACAACCGCTTCGGCGATCGCGCCGGGCTGCTCGACCTTGCCCGGATCGAACACGAAACCGGGCTTGTGCCGGTGCCGGTTTCCGGAAGCGGCAAGGGCCATGGCTGGCGCGGCAACGTGCTTTTGTTCAAGCGCGGCACCGTGCGCGACGTCCATCAGATCAAGCTTCCGGGACTGGAGCCCCGCGGCGCGCTGGTTGCCGAGATCGACCTCGACGAAACGCGCACTCTGCGCGTCATCGCCGCGCATCTCGGCCTGTTGCGCCGCTCGCGCTCGGAGCAGGCCCGCGTCGTGCTCGACATCATGAGCAACCAGGATGAAAGGCCGACCTTGCTGCTCGGCGACCTCAACGAATGGCGGCTGGGCAACCGCTCGGCGCTCAAGACGCTGCACGCCACCTTTGGTTTCACGCCGGCGGCGGTGCCGACTTTCCCCTCAGGCCTGCCGGTACTGGCGCTCGACCGGATCATGGCCAACCGGCACGGCATGGTCTCGTCGGTGGAAGCCCATGACACGCCGCTGTCGCGGGTTGCGTCGGATCATTTGCCGCTGACGGCGTTCGTCAGCCTGTAACTCATCCGTCCCGCAGCCAGACCAGCATCTCACCGGGTTCACGGTTGTCCCAGGCAAAGTACGGGACGGCGGTGATTTTCGTTTCGCTCACCGCCGGCGGATCGGTGCGATAGAGCCCGGTTTCCCAGTTTTCCTGGGCTTCCTTGCTGGCAAGTGCCGAAAGCGTGACGATGCCGCCGAGCAGGTTCGGCTCGGCATGCGCCTCGATTGTTGCCGTTCGCGGCAGAGCGATCCGATGCAACTGGCCGGGATTGTCGGTCTCCTCGACGCAATAGATCAGCGGACCGCGCGCAAGTGCGACGCGGCCGATGTCCTGACGCACCTCCGGATTGGCGAACAGACGGGCGATCGACATTTCGAGATCGAGTTCGACCCGGTCGCCCTGGCGCCACTCGCGCCGGATCGCGGCATAGCCGTCGCTGGTGATGTCATCCAGATCGACCGCGGCGCCGTTGACCTTGAGCGCCGCCTTGCCGCACCAGGAGGGGACGCGCAGGTGCAAGGTGAACTCGACCGGCGCTTCGGCTTCGATCCGGATCGAGACCGCGCCATCCCAAGGATAATTGCTGGTCTGAATCAGACTGACCGCCCGGTTCGATATGTCGAAGCGCGCGGTGCTGTCACCGTAAAGATGAACGGCCAGCGCGTCGTCAGACAGGCTGTAGAAATAGCTGCCGATCGACGCGACCATGCGGCCGATATTGGGCGGGCAACAGGGGCAGCGATGCCATTTCCAGCGATTGTGCCTGCCCCGGCTCTCCAGCGGGTTCTCGTAGAAGAACAGCGAGCCGTCGAGCGACAGGCCGGAGATCGAGCCGTTGTAGAGTGCCCGCTCCATCATGTCGGCGTAGCGGGCGTTGGGACCCATGCCGAGCATGCGGCTGGCCCAGAACACCAGGCCGACCGAGGCACAGGTCTCGGCATAGGCGGTTTCGTTCGGCAGGTCGTAGTCGCTGGTGAAGCCCTCGTTGTGCGCCGATGGCCCGAGGCCGCCGGTGATATAGAGGTTTTTGGTGGTGAGATCGTTCCAGAGCCGGTCGAGCGCCACCCTGAGCGTATCGTCGCCATATTCGGTGGCGATGTCGGCCATGCCGGAATAGAGGTACATCGCCCTGACCGCATGGCCGACGACCTTGTCCTGCTCGCGCACCGGCTTGTGCGACTGGTTGTACTCATAAGTCTTGAAATGATAGGCCTTCGGATCGGCGCCGCGCGCACGCGCCTCCTCGTCGAAATAATGCGGCTGTTGCCCGCGCTGGTCGATGAAATACCTGGCCAGGTCCATGTATTTCTGCTCGCCGGTCGCCCGCGCCAGCTTGACCAGCGCCAGCTCGATCTCCTCATGGCCGCAATAGCCCTTCTTCTTGCCCGGCTCCGGACCGAAGGTGTCGGCGATATGGTCGACATAGCGGCACATGATATCCAGCAGCTTGCGCTTGCCGGTGGCCTGGTAGTAGGCGACCGCGCCTTCGATCAGATGGCCGGCGCAATAGAGCTCGTGGCAATCGCGCAGATTGGTCCAGCGCTTGCCGGGCTGGATACGCTGGTACCAGCTGGAGAGATAACCGTCTTCCTGCTGCAGTCTGCCGTAGAGGTCGATGACGGCATCGATCTTCTTCTCGAGTGCCGCGTTCTTGCGCCGGTAGAGCGAATAGGCCGCGGTCTCGATGGTCTTGCCCCAATCGGAGTCCCAGAACATCTGCGTCGTCACCGTCGAGCCGGTGAAGCCGGGGCTGGCCGCCTCGTCGGGCGACGGCGAATGGAACGGAATGACGACGCCCGGCGAGGGCCGGTCCGGGTCGATCTGCTCCAGCATGCGCGCCTCGACGCAGCGCTCGTACAGGATGTCGGCGGTGCGCGACGCCACGGCATCGACGCGGTCGCCCCAGAAGCCGCGGACATCGACCTGCGGCACCGGCAGTGGGCGGAAGGCGAGTTTGCCGGGCTTGGCGGATGGTTTGGCGGTCATCGTGTCACTCCGTTGGATATTGGTCATTTCACGGCGGGTCATTTCACCGCGCCGGCCATCAGGCCGCGGATGTAGAAGCGCTGCAGCAAGAGGAAGAGCACCAGGCACGGCACCATCATCACGGTGACGCCCGCCTGCACGGCGCCCCAGTCGATGGCGCCGAAGCGGCCCGACTGCAGCGCGGTCATCATGATCGGCAGCGTGAATTTGGACTGGTCGGTCATCAGCACCAGTGCGGCCAGGAATTCGTTCCAGGCGCCGAGGAAGGCGAACAGCGCGATGGTGACGATGCCCGGCCAGACCAGCGGCAGCATCACCTTCAGCAGCATGGTGACGTTGTTGGCGCCGTCCATGCGCGCGGCTTCCTCGATCTCGCGCGGCACCGCGTCGAAGGCGTTGCGCATCATGAAGATCGAGAACGGCAATTGCAGCGTGGTGTAGACCAGGACCAGCCCGGTCAGCGTGTTGTGCAGGCCGACCTTGGTCAGCACCAGGAAGATCGGCGTCAGGATCGACTGGAAGGGGATCATGATCGTCGACAGGATCACGATGAAGAGCACATCCTTCATGGGAAACCGGAAGCGCGAAAAGCCGTAGCCGGCCAGCACGCTGACGACGACCGACAGGATCACCGTCATCGAGGCGACATAGAGGCTGTTTTGCGCCGGCAGCCAGAGGCCGTCGCCAAAGGTGTCGAGCGTGCGGTAGTTCTCGACCGAAAAGCCTGTCGTCGGCCACGGCGGCAGCGGCGGCTGGCGCGCCTCCTGGGCCGGCTTGAAGGTCGACAGCACGGCCCAGACGATCGGCGCGATGAACAGCACTGAGGCGATCATGCCGGTCGAATGCTCGGCGATCCTGAGCCAGAGGCGGCTGCTGCGGCTTCTTGCCTGCGCCATCAGTCGATGCCCTCCGGCTTGCGCAGCAGCCACAGCTGAACCAGGCTGAGCGCCACCAGTATGGCCAGCAGGATCATCGACAGCGCCGCACCATAGCCGAGCTTGAACGAGACGAAGGACTGGTTGAAAATCCAGTAGACGGCGGTCAGCGTCTGGTTGCGCGGGCCGCCGCGCAGGATGATGTAGAACTGGTCGAAGGCGAGGATCGAGCCGGCGATCGACAGGATCAGCGCCAGCGCCAGCGTGCGGCGCATCAGCGGCAGGGTGATGGCGCGAAAGCGCGCGAACGGCCCTGCCCCGTCGATCATCGCGGCTTCCTGCAGATCGGTCGGGATCGACTGCAGGCCGGTCATCAGGATGATCATGGTGAAGCCCGCCACCTTCCAGACGACCATGGCGATGATCGACCAGAAGGCCGGCTGGAACGTCGCCAGGAGGTTGAACTTTTTCGCCGTCAGGCCGAAATCGTAGGCGGCCGGGCTGAACAGGCCGGAATCGACATTGAGCAGCCACGACCACAGCAGGCTGGCCGAGGCGAAGCCGACGACCGCCGGCATGAAGAAGGATGTCCGGTAAAAGCCGGTCAGCCGCCTGGGCTTTTCGATGAACAGCGCCAGCGGAAATGCGACGGCGAAGATCACGATGGTGACGATCACGGTGTAGTAGGCGGTGAAGCTCAGCGCGTTCCAGAAACGGTTGTCGCGCAGGATCGCCCGGTAATTGTCGAAGCCGATGTAAAAATGCTCGCCCATCAGCGGCCAGTTGTGCAGCGACATCCAGGCCGTCATGCCGAGCGGAATGATGAAGAACACGACGACCAGCGCCACGGCCGGCGCGACATAGAGCAGGCCGATCCACTGCCGGCGGCCGGCGCCGACCAGTTTTCTGGCGCGTGGCGGGGTGGTGGTGGTGATGGTCATTTACCCTCCCCCTTGTGGGGAGGGTCGCTGCGCAGCAGCGGGGTGGGGGTGCGGCGCCGGCCCCCCACCCGAACCTGCGGTCCGACCTCGCCGCAAGGGAGAGGTAGGGCGTCGGTGCCATGATTGAGAATGCCAGGGGTCATGCTGCTCTTCCGTTGGATCTCGTAGGGCGGTGGGACACACCTCCCCCACCCCGCTGCTGCGCAGCGACCCTCCCCACAAGTGGGAGGGTAAGGAGCGCCGGCCGCCCGTCCAGGGAGACGGATCGGGCGGCCGGATCAGGACCTGCGACGGCAGGGGCGTCATGCGCCCTCGCCGCCGGCCAGTCCTTATTTCTGCGCCTGGTCGATGATCGACTGCATGGTCTCTTGTGCATTGGCGATGGCGCCATCGACGTCGTCGCCGAAGACGACTTCGTTGATCATCTGCGTCCACGGACCGTTGGCCGAGTTGATCAGGTCGTTGAACACCACGGAATAGGGCGTGCGGCCCTTGGCCATGGCTTCGGCGGCGATCTGGTAGCGCGGATCGAGATCTTTCAGCGCCTCCTTGGCGATGTCGCCGCGCACCGGCAGGCTGCCGTATTTGGCCAGGATGGTCTGGCCTTCTAGCGAATAGGCGAAGTCGAGAAACTCCTTCACCACGGCGAGCTTCTTGGTGCCCTTGGTCACGACGAAATTGTCGCCGCCGGCAAACGAAGACCAGCCGCTGTCCTTGCCCGGCAGGAAGGTGACGCCATAGTCGATATCCGGATACTGCGTGTTGAGCGCGCCGATGGCGAAGGCGCCGGACGGCGAAATGCCTATATTGCCGGTGGCGAAGGCGGCAAAGAAGTTGGCGCCGGTGTCGGTCTGCGCGCCGGCCGGCACCAGATCCTTCTTGACCATCGAGCGGTAGAGGTCGATGGCGCCGCGCAGCTGCGGGCTGTCCAGCGTCGCCTTCGACCCGTCCTCGGAGAGGATATCGCCGCCCGAGGCCCACACCAGCGGCGTGAAGGTGAAGATGTTGCAGCCGCCGCAATTGCCGGAGAAATAAAAGCCCTTGATGTCGCCGCCGAGCGCGTTGACCTTTTCGGCATCGGCCTCGATCTCGGCCCAGTTGGCCGGCCCCTTGTCGGGATCGAGCCCCGCCTGCTTGAACAATTTCTTGTTCCAGATCAGCACCGAGGCGTCGGCCGAGAACGGCAGCCCGTAAATGTGGTCCTTGTAGGTGCCGGTCTTGACATGCGCCGGCGACAGGCTGGCGAAATAGGGCAGCGATTTCGCCCAGTCGGTGATGTCCTCGAGCTGGCCGGCGGCGGCAAAGGACGGCGTATAGATCAGGTCGAGCGACAGCGCGTCGGGCGCCGTACCGCCGGCGGCGGCGGCGCCATATTTCGGGATGATCTCGGCATTGGGAATGATGTCCAGCTTGACCTGGTTCTCATGGCCCTTGTTGAAGGCGTCGACGATGCGCGGCATGAAGTTCGAGCCGTCGGCGCGAACCCAAATGTTGGCGGTGTCGGCGGCCATTGCAGGCAAGGCAATGATGCTCGCGGCGAGCGCGAACCCGGTAATCATGGTCTTCATGGTTTTCCTCCTCATGGTTCTGTTCTCCTCCCTGTTGCGCCGCAGATCGCGCCGCGCGTTCTCCTAGCCGCCCAATGGACGGCCGCATGACTGACGCACCACCAGCCGGCACGGCAGTTTTCGAATGCCCGGCGCGGCGGGTTGGCCGCCGACGAGCGAAAGCAGTGTGAGGCCGGCCTCGCGGCCGAGCGCTGCCAGGTTCATGTCGACCGAGGACAGCGGCGGGCGGGTCGCCTCGGCCACGATCTCCCAATTGTCGAAGCCGATGACGCCGACATCATCAGGCACGCCTAAGCCGCGCTCGCGCAGCGCATCGATGACGCCGCGCGCGATCTGGTCGTTGCCGCAGAACACCGCATCGGGTTTCTCTCCCTTCTTGTTGAAGAGCGTTGGGCCGTCGAACAGCTTTCCGACGGCGTCGTGCCCCCAGGCTTCCGACCACGAGCCGAGCAAGGGCTCTGTCACCGGCAGGCCGTGCTCGGCCAGCACATCGCGAAAAGCCTGTGCCCGCTCATTCACCACGGCAAAACTGGCGGGACCGCTGACATGGGCGATGCGGCGCCGCCCGAGGCGGCAAAAATGCTCGACCGCCAGCCGCGCTCCGCCGGCATCGTCGGAGACGAAGGCGACGGCGCCGGGATCGGGCTGGCTGAAGGCGTAGATCACGGGCACGCCGAGATTGGCGAGGTCGACCGGCAAATGGCGGTCGATGCGCTTGCCGCTGGCGATGATGCCGTCGATGCGCTTGTCCAGCATCGCCTCGACATGCAGCTGCGCCAGCCGCGGGTCGTCCTCGACATTGCACATGAACACCGAGACACCGGCATCGACCAGCGCGTCCGAAATGCCCGACATGACCGGCAGTGAAAAGCGGCCATAGGTATCGTTGGTCAACAGGCCGACGGTGAAGGAGCGCCGCCGCAGCAGGCTCTGCGCCAGGCTGTTGGGGCGAAAGCCGAGCCGCTGCGCCGTCTCGCGAATGCGCTGCCGCGTCTCGGCGGTCATCCGCCCCTGCCCGTTCAGCGCTTTTGACGCCGTCGCCACGCTGACGCCAGCCATCGCCGCGACCTGACGGAGGGTGACGGGTTGCTTGGCGGGTGTTGGCGAGGTGTCGGATGCCATGGTGCGGGTGTCGGTCCTCGATTTGGGAAAAGGTTTTCTCTTACAAGGCTGCGGTGTGTCGCGGTGGGGGATCGGCGGATGTTGCGGGGTTTGGGAAAAGGTTTTCTCAAAGGGAGATTAGGATGAGAATTTGGGAATGGCAAGGGGGTTGGGTGAGTGGGCGACGCGATCGACGAGGTTGTTCGACATGACCGATTTGCGCCAGAAAGCGGTTGCCATGAGCAGATATTCTGATGTCGCCGTTTGGGCCGAAAGCGGACCGTCAGCTTTGGCATGGTTGGGCCAAAGCTGACGTTCGGATTGTCAGACGTCACAACTGGCGGCGCGGTTTTAACAGCAATAAAACACAATCCTGCACCCACGCCGAGGACCAAGGCGCGCTGCAGAGCGATAAGCCATATTCTTCCGGTCTATCTATCCCGAAACCATTGGGGAAGTCTGTCATCGAGTGCGAGGTCCAACTCAACTCTGGTGCCATCTTCAGTTTGGGCCCCGAGCGTGAATCCGCCCATTGCGTATAGCGTTATCTTCGCTTCACGTCTGAGCCACCGGGCTGGTTCAACGCTAGGATTGAAGGTCGGGTGAAGGTAGAAACGCACGATCCCATCGGGCAAGACATAATTTGCACCACGAGTGATCGCTATATATAGCGCAAGAAACTCAGGATTGTTCGAACTTTCCCACGATCGAAGGGAAAGAGTATAGCCGTTGTCAGAGGGACTCCCTCCAAATTTGCCCTTCAGTGGATCTGACGACAACAGCACATAGGTTGCATTTTCACTGAACGATCTCGATTCCAAAACCTCGTTGTTGGCAGTTTGCATTTGCTGAGCGATCAGCGACACTGGAGATTTCAGGGCAACAGCCAACTCCTGCAAGAGCTCCTTTGCACCAGATTGTTCAACTCCGAGCCTAAGCGCGCTGGCGGCCAGTTGCAGGGTTGGGGCAGAGAACCGCGAAAGATCGATATTGGGGAGTTCGTATGACTTAGGCGTTCTGTCAACGGAAGGTGTCTCAGACCTCAGCCCATTGCTATAGGTTCGTAAATTGTTGGCAAAGGTCTGAACGATGCTTTCAATGCTGTCGATGATCGGCATTATTTGAGACTGGCCCTCCGCATTGCCTTTGCGGCGCCAAACCAACCAAGGCAACGACCCCACGTTCGCTTGAGAAGCGGCTAAAAGCTCTCTCGACAGATTGACTTCAGAGATATGGGTTGCGCTCCAAGCCGTTGCCCACCGCCAGCATCGTTCAAGCATGGGCGGAAACGAAAGGTCACTGAACGGATTCGTGTGCCCGAGCCCGCTTTCTCCCAAAGCTAACCGCCATCTGACGCAGTCAACATCGGCGGAAAATTCAAAGTCTTTCAGCACTTCAAGAAGACTCTCGACTTTGGAGACGACGTCTTCGGCCAAGGTAAAGCGTTCTGAGCTCCTATCATTCGGCTGCAACACAACGGGGCCGAGCAATGCCGCCGTGGCGTACAGGAAGAAATAAGGGTCTCGACCTTCTGATATTAACCTAAGAAGTTCGGGTTCAATCGTATTACTACCTTTAGCCAAGCATGACAGCAAAGTTACGGCAAGACGGATTGACAATTCGACAGCGTGCACGTTTTCTTCTATGCCGACGGAAAATATTCGAGTTGACGCCGGATCGATTCCATCTCTAGACCTGAACTGGAACTCGTTCCTTGTTTTTTCTGGACGAGATGCACGAATTGCTTTCATCATGGCTACTGTTGTGCGGGCAGCATTCAGATATATAGTCTGTTCGACTGAGATACGATCGACAGTTTTATAACTGAGCTTGTATGCTCCTTGCTGAGCGCTGACAAATAGGCAAAGGTAGGAGCCCAAAACGATGGGATCCCCTATTCTTAGGTCTTTTCCGATTTCTTGGGTACTCGGTCTTAGCTTGAAATCCTTGCGAAAGCTCACAGATGGAGCCGAGTTCGAAGCGCCCGCAATGGCGATCACCAGGTTGGCTCCGCGTTCCAAAGCGTGCTCGATGGCATTGCTGACCTGTTCCGCCTCCGCGCGGTCGGCTGTACCGTCGTAGACGACTGACAGTGGGTTTCTTCGCGATACGCGAACGACCTGTTCAGTAAGCCTTCCCGCTGAATTGTAGCGCACCGTATAGATACCTTCGGGGAACGGGCGATCAATGGAGTTGAAGCCTTGGGCAACTTCGTTGAATGGTCCATGAGTTATTGAGATTGCTACACCCTTAGGCGCGATGACTTTAAGAATTCCTTCCGAGCTATGTCCATCAGACGTCGACATCAGTAGCTCCCGGTCCAATATGGTTGAATGCCTTTAACAACGTGCCGTCAGCGAGCTCAATGGAGTAGCTGCCGATGGGCAGATCGAAATGATGCGCTCCGTCCGTAACCAACTCGGTTGCAACGAGTTCGGTGATTTCGTTCCTCACCTGAAATTCGGTGCCGATTGGCACGGTGATGAACGTGACATTCAAGGTAAGGGAGCCCGTCAACGGAGGTCCTTGGACCAGCACCATTGCCGGCGGTCGCGGCCGCTCCAGAAAATCCGGAAACTGCTCCAATGGCGGTTTCACCAAGTCGGCAATACCGACCGTCACGAATTCTTCCAGGTCTTTCAGGGTCAATCGGCCGTTCACACGATGCTCTCTGAGGCCACCAATCAATAGTTTCGAAAATGCGCCTCGGGTTGGATCGGCACTTGGAACCTCATAGGCTACTTGCTCGTCCTGCGCTGCTCGTCCAATTCCGAGTCTGGCAAACCGTTGAGAATTGTTCACCCTATCATAAGGAGCAGGTGGCTTTCCTACCTTCAGTGGCAATGGGTTCCGGCAACAATCGAAGAACAGGACCAACTCGGGAGGGCCGACAAGCTGAAGATATCGTCGGAGGTCGTCGCAGCCTATCAACCCCAGCGCTAACATGCTGTTTGCAGAGAAATCGCCTGCCATAAAACAGTTTTGTGGTTCCTCTGTTGCAAACTCCAGTCTGGTCTGCCCGCCATGGCCCGCAAAGAATACGTATAGTCTTTGAGCTCCTGACTTTACTGCTTCTTCAGTGATGGCTGGAATGGAACGAATAATCTCTATGTATCCAGGCGCCTTACTGAAGTCCGGCCCAACCGTCGGCCATAGCGTCGGATTGTTCATAAACGTTACTAGATTCGGTCCTGGATTCTCCGGAGCCGGATAGGTCCAGAAGAACATATTTTGAGGAGCAATATTGCCTCCTGCCGGATCGAGTGCCCAATCTGCAAAGTCGGCGGCATCAGCAACCGCCCCATATAACTTGGTGAGTTTGGCATCTTCTGGATATTCATTTATCCCAATCACAAGAGCCCATGCTGCCATCAGACTGTCCTATCCCAAATAGGTGGCCACGCTAGCAAGTGTTTTAGGATCGTCATCAAAAGCCCCGTGTGCATGAGACAAGCAATTTAGTCCCGCGCCGGCGTTGGATTCGGACAGGATTACGCGGTTTGGCTCCGCATTGAGGAATGCCCGCACTTTCTCCAGGGCAGCGATCTCTTTTTGATCGGATAACTTCGGGGGCTCTTGGCCAACAAACCTGTCCATGCCCAAAAGTGCGGCATCGAACGCACCGTCTTCGCCTTCGCTTTCGAAAAGCCCTGAAACTAGATAGAGAAGCGACGAGGGATACAGGAACCCATATCCTTTGCCGAGTAGCACGTCGGCTCTCTCAAGTTTATCCGACATGATGAACATCCGGAAATTGCGAATGGCATCGGGCGCGCTCGACAGAAAGTCGGCGAACCTCTTGATCCGAATCGCGGGGGCAAGCAACACCAAGTCCGCTGGAGGAACACCAGGCGCATTGCGAGCTGAAAGGAATTCCGTCGCCCAAATTGACCCGGCACTATGCCCGACGACAAGCAGCTGGAGATCTTTGACGCCGGACAGGGCGCTTATCAAGCGAGGACCCACGGAGCCAGGATTAAAATGATCGCGGGCGTCCTTCACCATCATTCCCCAGACGATGGAGCCAATCAGGTCACCGTAGAATTCGCGAACCATCTCCTCGGCTATGGTGGCATGAACACCGTGATCCCGTCCCTTCCTCATTCGGGAGATAACCCTAATGGCGATCCTAACACCGTGTTTGGCAACGCTGATTAAACTGCCACCGATAAGGAGGGCTCGCGGCCTTCCGGTCACCTGATCACGGTCTTCCCACTCACTTTGGATTTCGGTGTTGACTTTGCTGAACGTTTTCTCCCCTTGGACCGCATCCGCGACGTGATTTCCTCTGGAGACGTCCAGGGTTTTCCGAGCAATGTACGTGTCGATATTGGCACAGACCTTCTGCAAATCAGGATCAAGTTCGATTCGTTTTCCTAGTTCCATTTCCACGTCATCATCGGAGACGTTACCAAGCGCAGCGGCCCGGCTTGATGCGATACCTGGAACGCTAGGCTTTTCCTCCAAATCTGCGAAAGGATGATCCGATCGGGATTGGAGCGCAGCCTCCACCTCGTCGTCGGTCATCGGGTTGACGATGGCGCCGCCGCGTCCTACCGGGGTTAGTCCGCCAAGCTTCTCCGATATGTAGGGCATCAGCTTTTTAAAGAGCGCGCGGTACAGCCGGTCGTTCTCGAAAAGGTCGAGCCAGTTGGCACGCAGTGTCTCTGCGACCCCAGTTCTCCAGATGACATAGACTTGCTCCCAATCATCGGGAGGGTTTAAGCCTCCGGCTGCGGAAAGGCGCGTCGCCATTTCCTCGGCGCTTTTCTGATCGACGAGTCCTCCATGTAAATAGAGGAGTAATTTACGGGATCCGTGTTCCAGGCGCTTCTCAAGATTGGCAAGCGACTCCAAGTCTTGGGAATCAAGCTTTCCATCAGATGTACGGAGTATAGTCGTCGCCATTTCTCCCCCCATGCAACGAGTTAGCAATATGCACAGAATTCCAAGTTTCGCACCATGTTTGTTGGAAAGTTGAGAGAAGCTGGCGGAGCGGCGGGGGGTGGCGCTCAAGGACGTTGATGCGGCCGCCCTCTACGAGGCGCAAAGCGGTTCTGTGCGCCTTCAGCTATGTGAGTCTGCTCTGGGGCCACAGGCGGCCGGTCCAGTTGATTCGGCTACCCACTTCCGCTTGCCGCCCTTCGCCCTCAGTTCGTCCTTGATATCTTCATCAAATCGAGCACGCGGTATTTCGACACCAAAGAGCTGGTAAGGCGCGCAGCCGCTCCCCCGCAAGGGCCAGCAGGGGAGATCCGCCCCCCAGACACACTCCAGAAACAAAATTCAACAGTTCGGAAAAACCGGCGAAAAGATCGGGTGGCATAAGCTTCCCAGTCGGGATTCCGGGTTCTTCCTTTTTGGCAGCGTCGGTCCTCCACAAACAACGGTCAAATCGCAGCGGCGGCGTAGTGCCTGCTCCAGCGGCGGCATGAACAGCCGGGCGATGCCCGGCAGGACGAGAAAGTATGGAAATGGACTACGATATCGCCGGACTGGACAGCGACGCGGCAACGCCGGTCGGCGGCCTGGCAAGCGCGCTGGCAACGATCGCTCCGACAAGGGGCGCCGCACATGGCCAGATCCTGACGGGCGCCGACTTTGCCCGGCAGCCGGGTGAGCGGCTCGATACGGTGTTCGAGCAGCTCGCCGTAACGTTTGCCGCACTGCCGGCGGCGATCTCCGACGGGCGTGTCTGGACCTATCATGAGCTGAACAGCCGCGCCAACCAGTTCGCCCGCATGCTGATCAAGCACGGCGTGCGGCCGGGCCACCGGGTCGGGCTCATTCTCGACCGGTCGGCGGAGACCTATGTCGCCTTGCTGGCGGTGATGAAGGCGGGGGCTGCCTTCGTGCCGCTGGCCACCGCGTTTCCGCAGGAGCGGATGGCGCTGATCATCGAAGACGCCGCCGTCAGCATGATCATCACCATCGCCGCCTATGCGTCGCGCGCCGGTCAACTGCCCGTTCCCCATGTGCTGATCGACAGCGCCGCCGCCGAAATCTCAGCACAGTCGCCCGCGCCGCTGAAGCAGCAGGCGACCGACGACATCTGCTACATCCTCTATACCTCGGGCACCACCGGCAAGCCCAAGGGCGTGGTCATCACGCACCAGAGTTTCGTCAACTTCATACACGTCGCCGCCGCCTCCTACGGCTACCGGCCGGGCGACCGGGTGTATCAGGGCATGACCATTGCCTTCGACTTTTCCTCCGAAGAGATCTGGGTGCCGTTCGTCGCCGGCGCGACGGTGGTGCCGGCACCTGGCCAGATGCCGCTGGTGGGCGAGGAACTGGCGGATTTCCTGCGCCTCCATGACATCACCTGCATGGCCTGCAGCCCCACATTGTTGTCATCGATGACATCGGACGTTCCCAACCTACGCACGCTTTTGGTGGGCGGCGAGGCCTGCCCGCACAATCTGGTGGTGCGCTGGTCGAAGCCGGGCCGGCAGATCCTCAACACCTACGGGCCGACCGAGGCGACCGTCACCGCGACGATGGGAGCGCTGACGCCGGACCGTCCGGTGACCATCGGCGCGCCGCTGCCAACCTACTCGATCGTCATTCTGGACGCTTCGCTGCCGCAGCTTGCCGAGCCTGGCGCACTGGGCGAGATCGGCATTGCCGGCATCGGGCTCGCCGTCGGCTATCTCAACCGGCCGGAGCTCATCGACCAGAAATTCATCGCCGATTTCGTCGGCCTGCCGAACAACCCGTCGCAGCGCATCTACCGCACCGGCGATCTTGGCCGGATCAACGATAAAGGCGAGATCGAGTATGCCGGGCGCATCGACACGCAGGTGAAGATTCGCGGCTATCGCATCGAGCTCGGCGAGATCGAGGCGGTGCTGCTCGACCAGCCCGAGATCGCCCAGGCCGCCGTCACCACCTGGGAGATCGAACCCGGTCGCGTCGAACTGGTTGCCTATTACGCGCTCAAAACCGGCGTAGCGGCGATTTCCCGAGGGGATCTCGCCCAGACGATGAAGCGGCGGCTGCCCGACTACATGGTGCCCGCCTATCTGGAGGAACTGCCTGCCATCCCGATGACCGTCTCCAACAAGGTAGACCTGCGCCAACTGCCGAAGCCGACGAGCGTCCGGCTTTCGGCCGATCGCACGATGGTGCCGCCCGGCAATGAGGACGAGCGATTCCTGGCGGAAGCGCTGGCCACGGTGCTGAAATTCGACGCGGTGTCGGTCGAGGATCACTTCTTCGACGATCTCGGCGCCAACTCCTTGCTGATGGCGCATTTCTGCGCGCGCGTGCGCACTAGGAAGGAATGGGCGACGACGTCGATGCGCGACATCTATCTCTATCCCACGGTGGCGCGCCTGGCGCTGCATCTGGGGGTAGCGGAGGAGATGACGACGGCAACCAACGAGCCGGTCCTCACCCGCCGGGCCTCGAACTTCGCCTACTGGACCTGCGGCGCGGCGCAGCTTTCGTTCTACGGCCTCTACAGCTACGTGGCGCTCTGGGCGATCAATGACGGCCTCAACTGGATGTATGACGCGCTCGACGATCCGCTGCAGCTCTATATCCGGTGCGTGGCGCTCTCGGCCGCCGTGTTCTTCGGCATGTCGGGCTTTGCCGTCCTTGCGAAATGGGTGCTCATCGGCCGGTGGAAGGCCGAGGCGTTTCCGATCTGGGGCGTGCGCTACTTCCGCTTCTGGGTGGTCAAGACATTGATCCGCACCGCGCCCGTCGTGCTGTTCCGCGGCAGCCCGCTCTACAGCCTCTATCTGCAGCTGCTCGGCACCAAGCTCGGGAAAAACGCCGTCATCGAATCGAAATCCGTGCCCGTCTGCACGGATCTTATTTCCATCGGCGCCAACACCATCCTGCGCAAGGAATCGATGATCCTCGGCTTCAGGGCCCAGTCCGGTTATATCCACACCGGGCCGCTGACCATCGGCCGCGATGCCTTCGTCGGCGTCGGCTCCACGCTCGACATCGACACCAGGATCGGCAACGGCGCCCAGCTCGGCCATTCGTCCTCGCTGCATCGCGGGCAAAGCATTCCCGACGGCGAGCACTGGCATGGATCGCCGGCGGTGCCGACCACGGCGGACTATTGCAAGGTGCGCAATGTCAATCCTTACCAGGTCCGGCGCTTCCTCTATGAAGCGCTGCAGCTGATCGGCCTGTTTGGCCTCGTCACCCCGCTGCCGCTCCTGTTCCACAGCTACTGGGAATATGTCGGCGACGACTATCAGGAGACGATCGGCCTTGTCGCAATCGGCACCACGGTCACGCTTTTCGGCTATATCGCGGCGGCTTTCCTGGCAGCGACGCTGGTGCCGCGCCTGACCAGCCTCATCTTGAAGCCGGGCCGCACCTACACGCTTTACGGTTTCCGCTACTGGCTGCAGACCGTCGCCGAATTCGCCAGCAATTCCCGCGTGCTCGGGCTCCTGGCCGGCGACAGCTCGGCCATCGTGCACTACATGCGCGCCATCGGCTGGAACCTAAACAGAGTGGTGCAGACCGGCTCCAATTTCGGCTCCAACCAGCAGCACGAAAACCCGCTTCTGTGCGAGATCGGCACCGAGACCATGGTCTCGGACGGGCTGTTCATGATCAACATGCACAAGTCCGCCTCGGCCTTCAGGCTCGAGCCGACGCGCATCGGAGAACGCAACTATCTCGGCAACAACATCTACTATCCGCCGGACGGCCGCACCGGCGACAACGTGCTGCTCGGCACCAAGGTGATGATCCCCATCGACGGGCCGGTGCGCCAGAATGTCGGCCTTCTCGGTTCGCCTGCCTTTGAAATCCCGCGCATGGTGAACCGCGACAAGGAGCTTATAGCCGGCGTCGACGAGGCCGACCGGCGCCGGCGCATCCCGCACAAGAACCGCCACAACCTGGTGACCATTCTTCTGTTCCTGGCAACGCAATGGGTCATGCTGTTCGTCACGCTGGCGATCTGGGACCGGGCGCTGAACTACTATACGGAATGGGCGGAGGTCGCCCTGTTCGCCGCCGTGCTTTTGACCTCGGCGATCACCATTCCGTTCTACATTCTGGTCGAGCGGGCAAGCCTTGGCTTTGGCCGGCTGAAGCCGCAGATGACGACGATCTACGACGTCGCCTTCTGGCGCCACGAACGCCACTGGAAGCTGGCGGATTCGCCCATCGTGCGCCTGTTCGCCGGCACGCCGTTCCGGCCGATGATCCTGCGCCTGCTCGGCGTCAAGGTCGGCAGCCGGGTCTATGACGGCGGCAGCAATTTGACCGAGCGTTCGCTGGTCGAGATCGGCGACGACGTCACGCTCAACGAGGGCTGCGTGATCCAGGCCCATTCGCTGGAAGAAGGCGCGTTCAAGTCCGATTTCATCCGCATCTGCGATGGCTGCACGCTCGGGCCTTCCGCCTTTGTCCACTACGGCGTGGTGATGGGCAAAGGCTCGATGGTCGATGCGGACTCCTTCGTGATGAAGGGCGAAGAGCTGGAGCCCAACTCGATCTGGCGGGGCAACCCGGCCAAGCTGCATCGCTTCGTCACGCCGGTGCCGGAGGAAAGCGTCAAGGCAACGGCTTGATGAGCGCAGACATCCGCCTCGTTTCGGTGACCGGGGCCAACCGGGCCCTGGTCGCGGCTCTGGAACTGGCTGCGGATCAGATGGATTTCGTCGCCAGCAATGCGGAGTCGCTGGACGAAGCCGAAACCGACGGGGACGCTCGGCCGCGCGTCGTCATGGCAGGGGATCGCATCGTCGGTTTCCTGATGTACGAGGCGCCGCAGGACGACGACGAGGCGCGGATCTACCGCTTCATGATCGATCGCGTCCATCAGGGCCAAGGCTACGGCAAGGCCGCTTTGCGCGAAGTGCTGGATGAAATCATGCGGCTCGGCCACATCAGCCACGTTTCGATCTGCTACGAACCTGGGAATGAAGCGGCACGCCGCCTCTATCGCGCTGCCGGTTTCGTCGAAGAAGGGCCCGACGAGGACGGGGAAATGATCGCCGACCTCGCTCTGCGGGGCGAACAGCCATGACGCGCCGGCTCGATGCCGGTGCCAGCCTGTCGGCGCAGTTGCTGGCGGCGATGGCCGCCATGGCACCGGCCGGCGTTCGGATCGGATGCCGCACGATCCGCGAAGGCGATGAGAACCATTTGCTGCCGCAGGAAGCACGCTCCATCCCGTCACGCCTGCCGCTGATGCGGCGGGCGAGTGGCGCGGCGCGGTGGATCGCGCACGAGCTGCTGGCGGATATGGGCTTGAACGACGTCGCTATCCTCCGCGGCTCCTCCGGCGCACCGGTATGGCCTCATGGAGTAACGGGGTCGCTGGCTCACGACGACGAGATAGCCGTGGCGGCCGTCGCGCCGCTCTCCCACGTCGCCTCGCTCGGCATCGATATCGAGCCCGCTTTGCCCCTGCCCGACGACATCTTCGCGCTGGTTGCAGCCCCCGCTGACCGGATCGACGCAACCGACTTGTATCTTGCCGGTCGCATCCTTTTTGCCGCCAAGGAAGCTGTCTACAAGGCCGCCTACCCGCTTGATGGCGAAGTGCTGGGCTATGAGGACATCACCGTCGATCTCGACGCAAGCGACGCTGTGACGAAGACGGGCCGCAGAGCGAGACTGGTTTACTGCGTTGCTCCGTGTGTGGTCGTTCTGGCGTTTGTCGATGGTGTCCGAAGCGCCCCCCTTTAAGCGCGATGGGCCAGCGCCCGACAGCAACGCCTGCTCAACAAAGCGCTTTTTTTTCGCAGAGCGGTCGCAAAAGGCTCACACGGTTCGTCCTTTGACAGAAGAAGGAGAGCGCCATGAGAAACCTTATTATCACCGAGTTCATCAGCATCGATGGCATCGCCGAGGTCGAGAAGCTGCCCAGCGTGACCTGGAACGATGAGATGCAAAGGTTCAAGGAGGACGAGCTTGCCGACAGCGGGGCCATGCTTCTGGGGCGCACGACCTACGAGATTTTTGCCGGCTCTTGGCCCAAGGAAACCGGAGACTTCGCCGACCGGTTCAATGCGCTGCCGAAATATGTCGCGTCGACAAGCCCGAAGGCACTCGACTGGAAACCGGCCGAGTTGCTGAAGGGTGTGTTGCCGGAAGCGGTTCGGGCGCTGAAGCAAGGCAGCGGCGGCAACATCTATGTGCATGGCAGCCTGAGCGTCGCGCGGGAATTGCTGCGCCATGGTCTGGTCGATCGCGTCAGGCTGCTGAGCTACCCTGGCTCCGTCGGGGAGGGCAAGAAGCTGTTCCCGCCCGATATGCCGGTGGCGTTGGAGCCGATCTCGACCGTACAGTTCAGCAATGGCGTGGTGGCGCTGGAATATGCGGCTGGGAGGGTGTGAGACGCTGGTGGGTAATCTCCCCTTGAGGGGAGATGTCGCCGAAGGCGACAGAGGCGGTCGGTCCGTCCTGACGCAACCTCCTATCGACCGTAGGAGGTCGAGCTTCACGCGAGACGACCCCCTCTGGTCCGCCGGCCATCTCCCCCTCGAGGGGGGAGATCGGCAGCTCACCCTGCTTTCTTCCCCCGCTTGCCCTTGGCATGCGCCTCGACCACTCTTTCCACCTCGCGCTTCAGTTCGTCCTTGACCTCCTGCGTCTCGGCCAGCAGCGTGTCGATCTTCATGAAATCGAGCACGCGGTATTTTGACACTGGCGGGCGGATCAGTATGTCGGGGGGGCGCTGGTTCAGCTTGTGGGCGATGATCGACTGCATCATCAATTGCGTGGCGCCGTACATCAGATCGACGGTGGTCGGGTGCTTGCGCTCGGCCTCGCTCGGCGCACCGACGACGTCGATCGCGATGATGATGTCGGCGGCGTCTTCGATGAGGTCGAACGGCACCGGATTGTAGATGCCGCCGTCGATCAGCACGCGGTCGTCGCGCGTCACCGGGCGGAACACGGCGGGAATGGCAGCCGAGGCGGCGAGCGCCGAATGCAGGTCGCCCTCGTCGAAGACGGCCAGCTTGTGACCGAAATAGTCCGTCGCCGTCACCTTGAGCGGGATCATCAGCTCGGCGAAGGTTTCCGGGATGGCTTCCGGCAGGAACGCCTTCAAGATGCGCTCTATGTTGAACTGGCTGACGCGGATGCCGCCCTGCATCGCCTCGGCGATGGTGCCGGGACGCGAGCGCCACATGCGCGCCGCCACCTCGGCGCGGCGGCCGAGGATCGAGCGGGCGTAGTCCTCGATGTCCTTTCCGCTCATGCCCGAGGCCATGCCGGCGCCCATGATGGCGCCGATCGAGGAGCCGGCGATGGCCACGGGCTTGATGCCGAGCTCGTCCAGCGCCTCGACGATGTGGATATGGGCGAGGCCGCGCGCGCCGCCGCCGCCAAAGGCGATACCGAAAGTCGGACCTGTCATTTGGCCTCCAGCTTCGGCCCGATGCTCATGATCGCGGGCGCCGGCGTCAGCAGCTTCTTCGCCGCTGCCTTGACCTGATCGAGCGTCACGCCGTTGATGAGCGCCGCGCGGCGCTGCACGTAGTCGATGCCGAGATTGTCGAGCTGCAATTCCACCAGGGTCGCGGCAATGGCGCTGGAAGAATCCAGATTGCTGATAGCATAGGAGCCGACCATGTATTTCTTGGTCGCGTCCAGCTCGGCCTCGGTCGGCCCCTCCTGCGCCATCTTCTTGACCACCTCCTTGACGATGGCGAGCGTCTCGGCGGCGCGGTCGGAACGCGTCGCCGTGGTGATGATCAGCGCATTGGAATGCTGGTGGTCGACCAGGTTGGAATCGACGGAGTAGGCCAAGCCGCGCTTTTCCCGCACCTCGTCATAGAGGCGCGAGGTGAAGGTGCCGCCGCCGAGAATCTGGTTCATCAGCACCGCGGGGAAGAAATCCGGCGCATCGCGCTTCACACCGGGGTAGGCAAACTGCAGCGAGGTCTGCGGCAGGTCGTAGTCGACCTCGAGCTGCTGGCCGAGCTTCAGCTCGGTATCGGCAACCGGTTGCAGCACCTGCTTTTCCGGCAGATCGCCGAAGACCTCATCGAGCTTCCGTTTCAGCGTCGCGGCATCTATGTCGCCGACCACCGCAACATGCAGGCCGCTGCGGGCGAAATTGGCCTTGTGGAAGGCAGCCAGATCCGCTGCCGTGATGGTGGCGATGCTGTCCTTGGTGCCCTGGTCGGGCCTGGAATACGGATGGTCGCCATAGATGGCGCGCAGCCATTTGGTTTGCGCGACGGTGTTGGGGTCACGCTCATTGGCGATGATGCCGGACAGGATCTGGGCGCGGATACGGTCGATCGGCGCCTGGTCGAAGCGCGGGCTGGTGACCGCCAGCCTGAGCAGGTCGAAGGCCGCATCCTTCTGCTCGGCCAGCATCCGCATCGCGCCATAGGTGCCGTCGCGCGCCGCTTCGAAGCCCATTTCGGCGCCGGCATCGTCAAGCTTGATCTGGAAGGCCTCGCTGTCGAGGTCGCCGGCGCCCTCGTCGAATAGGCCGGTCATCAGATTGACCAGCCCTTCCCGCCCCGCCGGATCCTGCGTCGAGCCGCCATCGAAGACGAAGCGGATGGCGACGATCGGAATGGAGTGGTCCTCGACCAGCCAGGCGTTGACGCCTTTCGATGAGGTCACCGGCTGAATGTCCATCGCGTGCGCGGCAAGCGCCGGCAGGATGAGGAAGAAGATGCCGAGGAACAGTGTGGCGAAGACGTGGAGAACCGCGATGCGCCTATGAGTAATCGCATCAGGCCATTGATCACCAAGGTCAGCTCCGCCCCTCATCGCGCTGCCGGGCACTTCTCCCCGTATAGTGACGGGGAGAAGGGGTCTCGCCGCGACGCTGGCGCTCTTCTTGCGACGCTGATGGTTGGCGAAATCGACGATGACAGCGCCCCTCTCCCCGTCACTATAGGGGGAGAGGATGCCGGCAGGCAGGTGAGGGGCAGCGCTAACGCTCAATCTCGTCATCATCAATTCCCCGCCTGTTGCTGCGGCAAGAGATAGCCGGTCGTCGTACGATCGAGCAGCAGATAGCGTGCGGCGACCGCCTTGATCTCATCGGCGGTGACCTTGCGAATGCGGTCCGGCCATTCCTCGATATCCCTGACGTTGCCGCCGGTGGCGAGCTCGGCGCCGTAGAGATTGGCCATCTCGTCCTGCTTGTCGCGGGCGAAGATCATGGCCCTGATATAGCGGGCCTTGGCCTTCTCCAGCTCATCGGCGGTGACGCCGTCCTTGACGATGCGGGCGATCTCGGCGTCGACGGCCGCCTCGACGTCGCTCAGCTTGGCGTCGCCGCGCGGCGCGCCATAGACGGTGAAATTGGTGGCGTCGAGCATCGTACCCTGGAAGAAGGCGCCGGTCGCCGATGCGATGCCTTGCTTGACCACGAGCTGCTGGTAGAGCCGGCTGCGGCTGCCGCCGCCAAGGATCTCTCCCAGCAGGTCGAGCGCCTCGGCCTCGCCCGGTTTTGCCGTGTGGTAGGACGGAACCACCCATTGCGTCGAAAAGCTCGGCACCGAAACGCGCCCATCGGTGAGCGTCACCGTGCGCTTGGTGTTCTGCTCCGGCTCGACCGGGCGGATGCGCGGGGGCAGGTCGGGACCGCGCGCGACCTTGCCATAGGTTTTTTCGGCCAGTGCCTTCACGACCTCCGGCTCGACATCGCCGGCCACGATCAGCACCGCATTGTTGGGCCGGTAGTATTTGTCATAGAAGGCAACCGCATCGGTGCGGTTCAGCTGCTCCATCTCCTGCATCCAGCCGATCACCGGAATGCGGTAGGGCTGGTTCTGCCAGAGCGTCGCGTCGACCTCTTCGTCGAGCACCGCCTGCGGATTGCTGTCGATGCGCGAGCGGCGCTCTTCCAGGATCACGTCGCGCTCGGTCTTGATGACCTCGTCGGTCAAGATGAGGTTGCGCATGCGATCGGCCTCGAAGCTCATCATCTCACCAAGTGCCGAGGGCGCCACCGTCTCGTGGAAGGCAGTGTAGTCATATGAGGTGAAGGCGTTGTTGGAGCCGCCGATGGCTGATATGGCGCGGTCGAACTCGCCCGCGGCGTGGTTGGTCGTGGCCTTGAACATCAGGTGTTCGAAGAAGTGCGCTATGCCGGACTTGCCTGGGGGCTCGTCGGCGCTGCCGATCTTGTACCACACCATATGGGTGACGATGGGGGCGCGATGATCGGGAATGACCACCACCTCCATGCCATTGTCGAGCAGGAAGTTGGCCACCTTGCCATCATCCGCGGCCAGGGCGGGGCCGGCCATGGTCAGCGCGGTGGCGAGCAAGGCTCTCCGCAGCCATTCAGTATGAAATGTCATTGATGGCTCCGGTTGTTATCGCGCGACGATAGGCAAGGTTAGCCGGGGAGGCAAAGTGAATTGTGCGTCATTTTGAAGGCGCCGATCGCCACACCCTTACGCAAGCTCGATGAACCGGACCACCGTCTCGCCGTAGTTTCGTTCATCAACCACCGAGAATTCCGGCCCAATCTCGAAGGGCGCCGAGGCGGCTTCCTCGATCACGCAGAGCGCGCCGGGCAGCAACCAGCCGCCATCCCTGGCCGAGCGCAGGGCGCGCTCGCCAAGGCCCTTGCCATAGGGCGGATCGGCGAAGACCAGGCCGAATGCCGCAAGCGTACCGGCCTCACCCAGGGCGGTCGCGTCGCGGCGGAAGATCTTGGTGCGGCCGGTAAGGCCAAAAGCCTCGACATTGGTGCGGATCAGGCCGCGCCCTTCGGCCGATTCTTCGATAAAGACGCCATAGGAAGCGCCGCGCGACAGCGCTTCGAGGCCGAGAGCGCCGGTGCCGGCGAAAAGGTCGAGCACACGCGCGCCGTCGAGCTTGTCGGCAAAGCGGTGCGCCAACACGTTGAAGACGGCCTCGCGGGCGCGGTCAGTCGTCGGGCGGATGGCATGGTCGCGCGGCGTCGCCAGCGGACGCCCGCGAAATTGGCCGCCGACGATTCTCATTTATGCCCGGGTCTCATTTAAGGCCGGATCTCATTTAAGTCCCGGCATCATCTGGTCCTCGGGCCCTTGGGACCGTTGCGTGGCCGCTCGCCGCCCCGACCGCCATCCGGACGCTCGCCACCCGGCTTGCCGAACGGCTTGGCTCCGCTCGGCTTGCCATAGGCCGGCTTGCCATAGGACGGCTTGAATGACGCCTTGCGCGCCTTGGCCTCGGCCGCCTTGGCGGCATCGGCTTCCGCCCTGCCCTTGCCGATCGGACGCGCGCCCGGCGCCATCCAGACATTAGCCTTGCGCTGGCCCGGTGGATCGATCGGCCGCTGCTCGCGCTCGGGCTTCTTGCCGCCGCGCGGTTTGTCACCAAAGGCGCCGCGCGGCTTGTCGCCGAAGCCTCCACGGGGCTTGTCGCCAAAATCGCCGCGCGGCTTTTCGCGAAACTCGCTGCGCGGCTTGTCCGAAAACTCGCTGCGCTCGGGTCTCGGGCCGCGTTCGCCAAAGCTCTTTTCCGGCCTCGCGCCCCTTTCGGGACTGGTCGACAGCTTGCCGAGCGCTTCGTCGCGGCTGCCTTCGCGGCGCTTGCGGTTCTTGATCAGACCGCCCTCGCCGATCGGCCGATGGTCACCCTCGCGGGTGACTTTCGGCCGTTCCGGCTCCGCGTCACGCTCTCGCCGCACCGGCTGGTTGGAAAACGGCTTGATGATCTCGGCGTCGAAATTGGCGCCGGATTCCTCGACCAGTCGCTCGCCGAGCTGGTCGCGCAAGACGCGGCCCTTGATCTCCAGCACATGGCCTTCGGCGAGATCGTCGAGCTGGAACGGTCCGTAGGAGATGCGGATCAGCCGCGTCACGTCGAGGCCGAGCGATCCAAGGATGTTCTTCACTTCGCGGTTCTTGCCTTCGCGCAGGCCGATCGTCAGCCAGGCGTTGGTGCCTTGCTCACGGTCGAGCGTCGCTTCGATGGCGCCGTAGAAGACGCCGTCGACGGCGATGCCTTCACGCAGGCCTGCGAGCATGCTTTCCTCGACCTTGCCATGAACGCGCACGCGGTAACGGCGCAGCCAGCCAGTGGCAGGCAGTTCGAGCACGCGCGACAGACCGCCATCATTGGTGAGCAGCAGCAGGCCTTCGGTGTTGATGTCGAGGCGGCCGATGGTCATCAGCCGCGGCAATTCGGCCGGCAGCACGTCGAACACGGTCTTGCGGCCCTCGGGGTCGCGGTTGGTGGTAACGACGCCGGCCGGCTTGTGAAACAGGAACAGGCGGGTGCGCTCGATCGGCGGGATCTCCATGCCGTCGAGATGGATGATGTCGCCCGGCATGACGTTGAAGGCCGGCGAGGTCAAAGCCCGGTTGTTGACCTTGACACGGCCCGCCGCGATCAGGTCTTCGGCGTCGCGGCGCGACGCCAGGCCGGCGCGGGCCAACCGCTTGGCGATACGCTCGCCGGCTTCTTCAGCCTCGGCCGGACGCGGGCGCGGCTTGAAGGCGCCGCCAGATGCTTGCGGCCGGTCACCACCGAAATCGCGCTTGGGGCGATCGCTGAAGTCACGCTTGGGACGATCGCTGAAGTCGCGCTTGGGACGATCTCCGGCGTCTCGCTGCGCGCGATCGCCCAAATCGCGCTTTGGTCGGTCGAAACGCTTTTCGCCTTCGGCAGCCACCGGCCGGTCGCCGCGTGGTGCGTAAGGCTTGCGTGGCCCTTCGCGCTTTTCGAAAGGCTTGCCTTCGGGACGCGGCCCCTTGCTGAACGGCCGATCGCCGCCCTTGAAATCGCGTTTTGGCCGCTCGCCATCGGCCGCAATCGGCCGATCGCCGCGCGGTGCATAAGGCTTGCGCGGCCCCTCGCGCTTCTCATAGGGCTTGCGTTCACCCTCGGCCGCCATAGGGCGATCGCCACGTGGTGCATATGGCTTGCGCGGTCCGTCGCGCTTTTCGTAGGGCTTGCCTTCCGGGCGAGGACCTTTGTTGAATGGCCGGTCGCCACTTTTGAAATCGCGCTTGGGCCGCTCGCCCTCAGCCGCTGCCGGCCGGGCGCCGCGCGGTGAATAGGGTTTCTTGGCCCCGAAGGAGGGTTTGCCGCTTTTGCCGGCGGCGCCATCGCGGCGCGGCCCCGCGGCTCCAGGGCCGCTTTTGCCCGGGCCTTTGTGGCGCGGAGATTTCTTGTCGTTGTCGTCCATGTGGCCTTTGCCTTGTTGCGCTGCTACAGCGTGGCGCATCCTTTCGGACGCGCAAAGGACGCTATAGCACTTTGATTTGGCGCATGATCATTTCCGAAAATCTGTTCCGATATTCGGGTTGACGCGCTCCATAACAGGATCACCGCCAAGTGGCGAGGAGATAATCGGAATGGAAACCGCTTGAAGCGGCCGGATTTCATGGCGCTGGCGCTGAAAGAGGCGCAAGCCGCCGCCTTGCGCGGAGAAGTTCCGGTTGGCGCCGTCATCGCCAGCGGCGACACGGTGGTGGCATCCGCCGGCAACCGCACCCGCGAACTTGCCGATCCGACGGCGCATGCCGAAATGCTGGCCATCCGCGCGGCCTGCCAAACGCTCTCCAGCGAGCGGCTGACCGGCCACGACCTCTATGTGACGCTGGAACCCTGCGCCATGTGCGCCGGCGCCATTTCCTTCGCCAGGCTGCGCCGGCTCTATTTCGGCGCGGCCGACGAGAAGGGCGGCGCGGTGGTCAACGGCGTGCGCTTCTTCGCTTCGCCGACCTGCCACCATACGCCCGACATCTATCCGGGCATGGCCGAGGCCGACGCGGCGCTGCTGCTCAGGGAATTCTTTCGGGAAAGACGCGAAACGTAGAGCCTTCAGCTACCGAAGGCGACGGTTCCTACCAGGAGGGCAGCCAGTCGAAGAGCCCGCCGCTCTTGCCCTTGGCGGCCGCTTCCTTCTTGAGGCGGCGTTCCTTCTTGTATTCATCCTCGCCGAGTTCGCCCTGCGGCGCCGTGTCGGAGGCAGCCCGATAGGCCAGAGGCGGCTCGCTCAGATATCTGCGAGTGTTGGGATCGCCCTGCTTTTGCTCTGCGGTGCGGCGCTGGATCTCGGCGGCGCGGCCCTTGTCTGAATCCTTCGGCGACCAGGCCGGCGGGTGGCTTGAGCCCGAATCCGCCAGCGCCTTCTTCACGGAAGCCGGATCGGTCTGCACGTCGTCGACGATCCCCAACTGATAGGACGGGTCGTCCTGGTGGGCAGTGGCGTCGGCACGCAGGCGGGCGCGGCGCTGCTCGGGCGATTCGGGCCAATCGGTGCTCGCCGTCTCGATGCTTTCCTGAGGCGGCGGCAGCACTTCCTTCTGCCCCGGCGCCGGCTTTACCAGCTCCGGACGCGGCCTGTAGTCGATCTGTTCCTTGTGCTTGGGCGTGATGGCGAAGGCGCCGGAAAGGTCGCCGGCAAGCTGCTCGCCAGCCGTCTTGTCGGTGCCGTAGGTCGGCGAACCCATGCAGCCGGACAGAGCGAGGCCGGACGCGACAAGCGGCGCCAGCAGCGCAACGCGCACGGAAGTTCTGTCGATCATGCCAAAAAGTCCCACTCTAGACAGCCTCTCGATCGTCACCGGCCAAAGGCCCCGGTCCCCATCGTCCACGCTCTTGCGACGGAATTCCGGCGACAATTTGTCTTCCGGAGTTTCGCGTGTTTATCTCAACCACTCGTTAAGGGCAACGCGCGGGCGCTTTTCACCCGCCCGCCGTGGCATTTGTGCACCGGCTTTGAGCACTCACAAACGTCCCAGAGCCTTGAGTTCATGCAGCACGGCGGCATCGCGGGCAGACACGTCGGGGAATTCCACGTCCTGCCCGACATCGGCGGTATAGCGCCACGAACGCGCGCATTTGACCAAGCCGCGGTCCTCGGCCTTTTCGACCACCACCGCGACACCTTTGACATCGTCGAGCGCAAAGGCGCCTTCCGGCGCCTTGCCGTGGGCGATGACGAGATCGCTGGTGATCGCCATTTCGGCCATGTCGACATCGGCGATCGCGGTTTCTAGCGAGGCATCGTCGAGGGTCACAACCGGCACGGCTTCCAGCGAGGCACCGATGACCTTCTGAGCGCGTGCGATCTCGAGCGCGCCGGTGACGACTCGGCGAACCTGCCGCACCTTGCGCCATTTTTCCGCCAGTGCCTCGTTCTTCCAGTCGGCCGGAATCTCGGGGAACTGGTCGAGATGCAGCGAGACAGCATCCGGATGACGGTCGAGCCAGGCTTCTTCCGTGGTGAAGGGCAGCATCGGGGCCAGCCATTTCACCAGGCAGTCGAAGAGGTGGCGCACCACTTGTACCGAGGCCTTGCGCTTCACGCTGGCGGGTCCTTCGCAATAGAGCGCGTCCTTCCTGATGTCGAAATAGAAGGCCGACAGCTCGACCACCATGAAGTCGAGCAAAGTGCGGGTGATGCGTTTGAACTCGAACGCGTCGTAGCCCGAGCGCACGACCTCATCGAGCTCGGCCAGCCGATGCAGCATCAGCCGCTCCAGTTCCGGCATCTTGTCCAGCGGCACCTCCTCGCCATCGTCATGGGCGAGCGTGCCCAGCATCCAGCGGATGGTGTTGCGGAGCTTGCGGTAGGCGTCGATGTTGGTCTGCAGCACGTTCTTGCCGAGACGCTGGTCTTCCCAATAATCCGTCGTCACCACCCATAGCCGCAGAATGTCGGCGCCGGACTGCTTGATGACGTCTTGCGGCACCACGGTGTTGCCGAGCGATTTCGACATCTTTCGCCCCTCCTCATCCATGGTGAAGCCATGGGTGACGACGGTGTCGTAAGGTGCCCTGCCCCTGGTGCCGCAGCTTTCGAGCAGCGAGGAGTGGAACCAGCCGCGATGCTGGTCGGAGCCTTCGAGATAGACGTCGGCCGGCCATTTCAGGTCCGGACGGTCTTCCAGCGTGAAGACATGCGTCGAGCCCGAATCGAACCAGACGTCGAGGATGTCCATCACCTGCTTCCATTTGGAGGCCTCGTGATTGCCGAGGAAACGCTCCTTGGCGTCGGCAGCGAACCAGGCGTCGGCGCCTTCCCTCTCGAATGCGTCCATGATGCGCTGGTTGACGGCTTCGTCCTTCAGCACATTGCCGTTCTCGTCGGCAAAGACGGCGATCGGCACGCCCCAGGCGCGCTGGCGCGACAAGACCCAATCCGGGCGTTCCTCGATCATGGCGCGGATACGGTTCTGGCCGGCCGCCGGCACGAAGCGTGTGTCATCGATCGCCTTCAGCGCACGGCTGCGCAGCGTCGTGCCGTCGCCGAGGTCCTTGTCCATATAGACGAACCATTGCGGCGTGTTGCGGAAGATGATCGGCTTCTTCGACCGCCACGAGTGCGGATAGCTGTGCTTCAGCCGGCCGCGCGCGAACAGTGCGTTGCGCTTGATCAGCTCGTCGATGACCGCCTGGTTGGCATTGCCCTTCTTGCCGTTGTCGTCGATCACGCGCGCCGCCCCGCCTTCGCGATCCGGGCCAAAACCCGGCGCGTCCCTGGTGAAGAAGCCAGCATCATCTACAGTGAAGGGGATGGCAGGGTCGATGCCGCGTGCGCGCAAATCCGATGCCGCATCCATCCAGGCATCAAAGTCCTCGCGGCCATGGCCGGGCGCGGTGTGGACGAAGCCGGTGCCGGCGTCGTCGGTGACATGATCGCCGGCCAGCATCGGCACGGCGAATTCGTAGCCGCCGCCGAGACCTTTGAAGGGATGTGAAAGTGTAAGGCTTCCAAGCTCTTCGACCGAAACGCTGCGAAGCCGATTCAAGGTGACCTTGGCCTTGGCCGAGGAGTCTTCGGCAAGCGCATCTGCAAAGATCAGCTTTTCACCGGGCTGTGGACCGAACGAATTTTCGGCTGCGGTAACTTCATAAAGGCCGTAGCCGATCCGTGACGAATAATTGACGGCACGGTTGCCGGGGATCGTCCACGGGGTTGTCGTCCAGATGACGACGTGGGCGTTGTCCAAAAGTGCAACGCTTTCCGGAACGCGCATGGACGGTGCAGCGTCTGATACAAAGTGCTCAACGCTCCAAAATCCTGACACAACTGGAAACTTCACCCAGATCGTATCCGACTCATAATCCTGGTACTCGATCTCGGCCTCGGCCAACGCGGTGCGCTCGACCACACTCCACATCACGGGCTTGGAGCCACGATAGAGCTGGCCGGACATGGCGAACTTCAACAACTCCCCGGCGATGCGTGACTCCGAATGGAAAGCCATCGTCGTATAGGGGTTCTTGAAGTCGCCGATGACGCCCAGTCGCTGAAACTCCGCGCCCTGCACGGAGATCCAGTTCGCGGCGAACTCGCGGCATTCGTTGCGGAATTCGTTGACCGGCACCTCGTCCTTGTTCTTGCCCTTGGCGCGGTACTGTTCCTCGATCTTCCATTCGATCGGCAGGCCGTGGCAATCCCAGCCCGGCACATAATTGGCGTCATAGCCGCGCATCTGGAACGAGCGGGTGATGACGTCCTTGAGGATCTTGTTCAGCGCATGGCCGATATGGATGTTGCCGTTGGCGTAGGGCGGGCCGTCATGCAGCACGTATTTTTCGCGGCCGGCCGCCTCCTCGCGCAGCTTGCGATAGAGGTCCATGTCCTGCCAGCGCTTGACCAGCAGCGGTTCCTTTTCCGGCAAGCCGGCGCGCATCGGGAAATCCGTCTGCGGCAGGTAAAGCGTCTTGGAATAGTCGATCGTTTCAACAGTGTCGGTCATTGGTCTGCCATATGCATTGCCCGGCGGGCGTAAAAGCTCGGGCGTGAACTATCATGATTGGAAAAGCGCGAGGGGCGCGCAAAACTCCCGGCGGCTCCGGCGGCGCTCAGGCCGCCCGGAACACCGGGCCTGTAATTCGTATCGTCAGCGCGCGAAGGCGTGAAAAGCTCGTCATTGCCGGGCTTTTAGCCGAGAAAGCCGCAGGAATAAAGCGTCTCTTGTTCGATTCACTTACATCGCGAAGTCGAAGCGATAGGTGGTCGAGACGCCGACCGTGAACTGGTTACGGTCGCCGCGCTCCTTGACCAGGCTGGAATCGGCGGCCGGGCCCGTCAGGCGCGCATATTCGCCGAACAGGCTGGCGGTCATCGGATCGGTCACCTTCCAGGTGATGGCGCCACCAAGGCCGGTCGATTTCAGGCCGCCGCCAGGATGGTATTCGCTCAGGCCCGAGGCCGCAGCCTCCTTGGCGTTGACACCATAATAAGAGTCGAAATAGCCCGACGAGGCAAAGGACACGCGTGGTCCGCCCGAAATTCTGACAGTCGGCGTCACGTCGTAGAAAGCATCGGCGGCGATGTCGGCGACAAAGCCATCATGGGCACGAATGCCATGGCGCAGTTCGGCGCGGGCGCGCAGCCAGTCCGTCGGATAGATTTCGAAGAAGCCGCCGACCTCACCGCCCCAGCGCACCGGGTCGAGGCCCTTGAGCTCATCCTTGCTGTCGCGGGAAAACAGGAATTTTCCGGTCAGGCCGGCGCGGACGCCGCCATCGTCGACCAGCGCCAGCGAGATGTTGTCGTTGCGCGAGCTAAAGCGTGCGGCCGGGCCGGCCTTGCCCAGCGAGATGATCGGCGATGCGCTGAGCAGATAGCTGTTGGAGCCCTCGAATTTCGGCGCGACCATGCCGGTGGCGCCAAGCGTCAGGTACCAGTCGCCGGACATCCAGCCGAAGGCACCCTCGCCCGCATTGGCGGTGGACACAGTGAGCAGCGCCGAGGCGAGAAACAGCGGAATCGTCCAGACAATACGCATCATCACCCCATACGCGAAACAAAACGGAGAGAACACCCGGCAGCCAAAGCCATGGCGCCGGTTCGGTAAAATTTGACTTAAAATCTACAGCAGTGGCGGCAACTGCGACCCTGTTTTTTGCGCTGTGGCCCATTTGAACAGGGCGCCGCCGGGCCTGTGGCGAGTTGACAGAAATAGCGAGGTTGCCTAAATTCGCGTTAGTGCAGACTAACATGAACAGATGGACAGCGCTTGGCGACCCGACCAGGCGGACGATCTTCGAACTGCTGGTCGAACAACCCTGTTCGGTCGGGGAATTGGCTCGTGCGCTTCCTGTCACCCGGCCGGCGGTCTCGCAGCACCTGAAGGTGCTCAAGGACGCCGGCCTCGTGGCCAACACACGGCTAGGCAAGCAACGCATCTACCGGGTCGAACCGGAAGGCTTGGCCAGCCTGCGCGCCGAACTCGACCGGTTCTGGAGCAAGACCTTGGCGGCCTACAAAGTGGTCGTCGAACAGCCCTTGAAGGAGCAGGAATGAGCACGCATCAACCGCCCGTGAGGCACTCCATCCTTGTCGAGGCTACGATCGCACATGCCTTCAAGGTCTTCACCGAGGACTTCGGCAGTTTCAAACCCAAAGAGCATAACCTGCTTGCGGTGCCGATCGCGGAGACGATCTTCGAACCCCGCGTTGGCGGTCACGTCTACGACCGCGGTGTGGATGGCAGCGAGTGCCGCTGGGCACGGGTGCTGGCCTACGAGCCGCCGAACCGACTGCTTCTGAGTTGGGATATCAGCCCTCAATGGCAGATCGAGACCAATCCGGACAGGACCAGCGAGTGGGAAGTCCGGTTTACGGCGGAGACGAATAGCCGGACCTGCGTCGAGATCGAGCATCGCAATCTCGAACGTCATGGCGAAGGCTGGGAAGGCGTGCGCTTTGGGATTGACGGTGATCAAGGCTGGCCGCTGTATCTCAGGCGATTCCAAGATCTTTTTGCCAGCAAGGTGACCTGAAGGAGCACAATTATGGAACCCTATTGGCTAAGCATCCTCGGTGTACTGATCCTCTGTCTTTTGTCAGTCGCGCTGGCGGTTTACTCGGGTTCGTCCAAGGGATTTGCCGGAGCGCTTTCCGGTCCGGTGATCCCGGCCGACGACGCCAATCTCCTCTACAGGATCGACCGCGTGCATATGAACTCGGTCGAGGCGCTGGCGCCTTTTGTCGTCCCGGCGGTGCTGGCCATGATGGTTGGCGTTGGGTCGGCCACGTTGGCGACCATTGTCTGGGTTCATGTGGCGATACGCCTGCTTCACCCGGGGGTTTACCTACGCGGCGGCAATGCCGCCAAGGGTGGCAGTGTCAGAACGATCGTCTACGTCTCTGGAGCGATCGTCACGCTTGTCCTCGTCCTTGTGACTGGGTGGGCTGCCATAAATTGACACGTACGCGCGAGCCTCAAGCCACCGACGCTTTGTTTGTTTGCTAGCCGTCGCCATCGGCTGGACGTCCGCTACAGCCGGGGCTAACCTCCCGGCAAGGTGCCAGGCGATTTCGAGGAGATGCAGCCATGACCCTGCACGGTGATACCCTGAAAGATGCGATCGGCCGGACACGGGACAAATGGGGGTGGTTCGTCGCGCTCGGCGTGCTGCTGCTCATCTTCGGCGGCATTGCCTTCGGCAATCTGTTCATCGCCACCGTCGCCTCGGTCTATGTCGTGGGCTGGCTGATGCTGATGGCCGGCATCATCGAGATCGTGCATGCCTTCGGCGTGAAGACCTGGAGTCGCTTCTTCTATTGGCTGCTCAGCGGCCTGCTTTATGCCGTTGCCGGTTTCTTTGCCTTCGACAATCCGCTGCTGGCCTCGACGGTGCTGACCTTGCTGCTGGCGGTGGCGCTGGTCGCTTCAGGCGCGCTCAGGGCCTGGGTCGGCTATAGCCACCGACCGGAAAAGGGCTGGGGCTGGGTCGTCGCGGCGGGCCTGATCAGCGTGCTGGCGGGGCTGACCATCGCCATGGGCTGGCCGGTCAACAGCCTGTGGGTGCTCGGCCTGTTCCTGGCCATCGACCTGATCTTCCAGGGCTGGAGCTTCATCGCTCTCGGACTGGCGTTGAAGAAGTAGGGGCTTGAAGAGGTAAGCGGCCGGAAGGCTCAAAAAGCGATGGCGCCGTCCAGATCCGAAAGCGGCCTGACGCCGGCCAGCAGCGCGCGCGCCTCCGCCTCGTCGCGCTTCATTTGTGCCACCAGCCCATCGAGCCCATCGAACTTCACCTCGGGACGCAAAAAGCCGAAGAGCGATACGTCGCAGATCTCGCCATAGAGATCGCCGGCAAAGTCGAAGACGAAGGTTTCGAGCAGCGGCGCGCCATTGTCGTCGACAGTCGGGCGACGCCCGAAGCTGGCGACACCATCATAGAGCGTGCCGTCGGCGCGGCGAAAGCGGACGGCATAAATCCCTTCCTTCAGAGTCGTTTCCGGCGAAAGCCTCATGTTGGCTGTCGGGAAGCCGAGCGTGCGGCCGAGCTGCTGGCCGCCGATCACTTCGCTTTCGACGGTGAAGCGGTAGCCGAGCAGGCCTGCGGCCTCGGCGACCTCTCCCTCGCAGAGCAGCTCGCGGATACGGCTCGACGACACCACCTCGGCGCCCTCGTCGCGAAAGGCGTCGACCAGGGTGACGCCGAAACCATGGCGCTCGCCTGCCGCCATCAGAAACGCAGGACCGCCCTGCCGGTCCTTGCCGAAGTGAAAATCGAAGCCGGTGACGGCATGGGTGATGCCGAGGTTCGTCTCCAGCACATCGGTCACGAAAGCCTCGGCCGACAGGCCGGCAAAGGCGCGCGTGAACGGCTGTTCGACGAGTGCGGCAAAGCCCAGATGCGACAGCAGCCGCGCCTTCATCGGCGGCGGCGTCAATACGAACAGCGGCATATCGGGCCTGAACACCTTGCGCGGATGCGGCTCGAAGCTCAGCACTAGCGCCGGCACGCCGCGCCGCCCGGCTTCGGCAAGCGCGCGATCGAGCACCGCCTGGTGGCCGCGATGGACGCCGTCGAAATTGCCGATCGCCACCACGCCGCCGCGCAAATGCGGCGGCAGCGGCGCGGTTGCTGAAATGTGTTCGAAAGCTGCGCTCATGCAGCAACCCTACCGCAGTCTCGGAATGACGGCGACCGGCCGGTAGCCGTGCTTTTGCAGAAAGGCTGCAAGCCTGGCGGGGTCCGGCTGCATGGGATCGCCATAGTCGCGCGCGTGAATGCCGCCCGAGACGTAAAGCACGTCGATGCCGTTGTCGGCGGCGCCCTTGACATCGGTCATCATGCCGTCGCCGATGGCCAGCACCTCGGTGCGCGCGACGTCTCGGCCTAGAAGCACGGCAACCTCCCGCAGCGCTACGTCATAGACCGGCGCATAAGGTTTTCCGGCGATCAGCGTGCGGCCGCCAAGCTGGGCATAGTCGCGCGCCAAGGCGCCGGCGCACCAGATCATGCGCTCGCCGCGTTCGACCACGATGTCGGGATTGGCGCAGATGAAAGGCAGGTTCCTGGCGCGCAGCCGGCGCAGCAGATCGGCGTAATCCTCAGGCGTTTCCACCTCGTCGTCGAACAGCCCGGTGCAGACCGCGCCGGAGGCCTCGAACTCCTCGACGAGCTCGACGTCCAGACCGTCATAGAGGGTGAAATCGCGGTCGGCGCCGATATGGAAGATTTTTCGTGGGCCTTCGGCGATAAGGTCGCGGGTCACATCGCCTGAGGTCACGACGCGGTCGTAGGCGGCGGCGGGAACGCCGATCACATTCATCTGCGCCACCACATCGGCATTGCGGCGCGGCGAGTTGGTGATCAGGACGACCGGGACCTTCGCCGCACGCGCGGCGGCAAGCGCTTCGGCAGCCGCCGGAAAATGCCATTCGCCATTGTGGATCACGCCCCAGACATCGCACAGGATGGCCGAGTAGGCGCCCGACAAATCCGCGAGCGAGCCGATGATATCAGGCGAATCCGCCATGCCGTTTACCTGCTGTGACGATCATTGCGAGAGCTGCAGCCGACGGTCCGCCGCAACCGGCCCCGCATTAACCGAAGCGTTTCATCCTGTCACCAGCTTTTCGGCACTTGCCAGGCTGTTGCGCAACGGCTGATCGAAGGTTGCACAGGCAGGAACCACCCTTCTCCGAGCTTCGGTCTATCGAAACAATGTCGCACCGCTGATCACCAGGGCCGAGTGGTTAACGAGCCTTGAAAAGATGGGCCCATGTTGAACGCATTTCAGCAACCTGAAATTTAACGATTTTGTGGGCATCTTCGGACCGATATTGGGGTCCTGGCAGGGGTGCTGAAGGCATGATCCGCAGATTTCTGAACGACAGACGCGGCAACTATGCCTTGATGACAGTGATCACCATGGTGCCCTTGATGGGCGCGCTGGCGCTTGCCATCGACTACACCGATCTCTTGCGCCAAAAGCAGAACATGCTGAACGCGCTGGATGCCGCCGGGATTGCCACGGCACAGCAGATCGTCACCGGGGCGACCGACACGGCAGTCAAGGCCTATGCGAAGGATTTCTTCGAAGCCAATCTCGGCCGCGTCAAAGCAGCCAATACGGCCCTGACGGTGACGCTTCCCAACAACAACGCAGGTGGTGGCACGCTGAAGCTGTGCGCCGAATTGACGTACCACCCCTATTTCCTGCCGGCAGCGGCCATGATGATCGGAAGAACCGCCGCCGACGTCACAACATCGGCATGCTCGGAGATCCGCCTCAAAAACACGCTGGAAGTGTCTCTCGTGCTCGACAATTCCGGCTCTATGAGCACCAACGGCTCCGGCACCGGCCAGCCGCGAATAGATTTGCTCAAGAAGGCCGCGACCGAGCTTGTCAATACAATGGCGCTCCAGGCCGCACAAATGAAGCAGGTGACCAAGCCGGTGCAGTTCTCGCTGGTCCCGTTTTCTGCGTCGGTCAATGTCGGCGCTCCGATCCCCCCGGCTCCATTGCCGACGTGGCTGGACACGACCGGCATTTCCCCGATCCATCATCAGAACTTCGATTGGTCGACGATGACAGCGGCGGCAAATGCCACCAAATGGATCGAAAAAGTAGGCAGCGTTTACTACCAGCGCGGCACGGGCTGGGGCACTGACAAAGACAAGGAGATGACGCGTTTCACCCTCTATCAGGACATGATGGCAACGACCTGTACGAAGAAAAACTCGAACGGCACTTGCAAGACCTCCGTCGTCGCCAAATACGAAGCCTGGAAGGGCTGCGTGGAGGCGAGGCCGTATCCCTATAATGACGACGACACGTCGCCGACCACTGGCACGCCCGCCACCATGTTCGTGCCGATGTTCGCGCCGGACGAAGCTGGCAATTTCTGGACCGACACAACTCGCACCAGCACATCGACGTGGGGTTACGCCAACAATTGGTGGATCGATTATTCCGACACGCTGACTGTCCCCAAACGCCAGGCGGATATGCGCAAGTATTTTCTGACAAAGCCCTGGGACGCAGCAGCCGCTGCGGCCGATGATGGACCCAATTCGGCATGCACGACCGCCGCGATCACGCCGTTGCAGGACATAACCACCACCGATGGCAAGAAAATCCTGACGGATGCCATCAATGCCATGGCCCCGACGGGCAACACCAACGTGCCGGAAGGGCTGGCCTGGGGCTGGCGGACGGTGTCGAGCAACGAGCCTTTTACGCAAGGCCGGCCGAACACCGAAAGAGGCAACGACAAAGTGGTCATCGTCCTGACCGACGGCGCAAACACCTATAGCATCGGCCCCAGCAACGACATGACCAGCAACTACGCCAAGAATGGATCGACCTACGCCGCCTATGGCTACACCGGCCCTAATTTTCCGAAGCCAGTGGAGCCTGCGACCCGCCTGTTCGTCAACACGACCGTCGCCAAGACAACCTATACGGCGACCAACTACACGGCCGCGCTTGACGAGCAGATGCAAACCCTTTGCGCCAATGCGAAGAATTCGAACATTCTCTTGATGACCGTCTCGCTCGACCTTGTTAGTTCCAAGCCGGCGGAAAAGACTGCCATAGATGCGCTCAAGAAATGCTCCTCGGATTCGCGCTTCCGCAAGGATCCGACCGACCCGAGCAAACCGGCGAAGCTGTACTGGAACGCGACCGGCGCCACCTTGTCGCAAAGTTTCAAGGAAATCGCCGACGAACTGTCGAACCTGCGCATCGTCAGCTGATCGGCGCGATCTTTCGAACAAGGCGCTCCGCCTCGGCGGGGCGTTTTGCGTTCGGCAGCTGGCGCATTTGGTTAGCGCCTGGTGAAGCGCTATCCGCGCAATCGAGCAGTTTCCCAAACCCGTCCTTCAACGTTTTGTGAAACTGTGGCGGCATTGAAGAATCCGCAGGCGGGGCCGCTTACATCACATGCGTGAACTCTGGCGCACATTCCGGCGTGACTTCTGGCGTGACCGCCGCGGCAATTACGCTCTGATGACCGTTGTGGCGATGGTGCCACTGATGGGCGGCGTGGCCATGGCCGTCGACTACACCGGCGTGGTCAGCGAGAAGCAGAGGGTGGTCAACGCGCTCGACGCCGCCAACTTCGCCACCGCGCGCCGGCTGGTGGAAGGCGCCACCGACGACCAGTTGCGGGCCTATGCGCTCGACTTCTTCAAGGCAAACCTCAACGACGTCGATCCCGCCGACACGACGCTCAGCGTTACGCTGCCCAGCAGCACGACCGGCGGCGGGATCGTCAAGCTGTGCGCCAGCCTGGTCTACAAGCCCTATTTCCTGCCGGCAGCGGCGATGCTGATCGGCAGGACGTCGGAAAACGTCACCTACTCCGTGTGTTCGCAAGTCCGGCTGAAGAACACGCTGGAAGTGGCCATGGTGCTCGACAATTCGGGGTCGATGTCGAACACGGGCACGGGTGCCGGACAAAAGCGCATCGACCTTCTCAAGCAAGCCGCCAAGCAGCTCGTCGACACGCTTGCCTTGCAGGCCGCGATGATCAAGCAGATCGACAAGCCGGTCCAGTTCAGCCTTGTGCCGTTCGCCGCCTCGGTTAATGTCGGCGCCAGCAACGACAACGCGTCGTGGATCGACGCCTACGGGCTGTCGCCCATCCACAATGAGAATTTCGCCTGGTCCACCCTTAACGCAGCCGACAAATATGCCCAGAAGATCGGCGGCATCTGGTACAAGAAAGGCACTGGCTGGGGTGAGCAGGAGGGGCAGATGCTGACCCGCTTCTCGCTCTACCGCGACATGAAGGTGGTCACCAGCCACGAGCGCATCGTCGGCAGCAAACGCGTGGTCTGCGACAAATATCGCGCCAATCATACATGCTCGGACAGCCACAACGAATACGACTACAACGACACATACGGACCGTTCGCCAGCTGGCAGGGCTGCGTCGAGGTCCGTCCCTACCCCTATAATGTCACCGACGCGCCGGCCTCCGGCGGACCGAACAACACCGGCACCGGCGTCGGCGATCCCGCGACCATGTTCGTGCCGATGTTCGCGCCGGATGAGCCGGGCAATCATTGGTACATAACGCAGGACCCCGACGAGGTGGCTCCCAAGACCTATGGCGCAGCCAACAGCTGGTGGAACGACGATCCGGCGAGCACCACCGGCAAGACGCGCCAGTCCAACATGGCCAAGTATTTTCAGCCACGGCCGATGAACGCGCCGGTGCTGGGGACGGGTGCCGGTCCGAACTACAGCTGCACCACCACGCCGATCACACCCCTGACCGACGTCGCCAACGCCGCCGGGCTGACCAAGATCAAGGCTGCGATCGACCTTATGGCGCCTAACGGCAACACCAATGTGCCGGAAGGCATGGCCTGGGGCTGGCGCACCGTCTCCAGCACGGAGCCTTTCACAGGAGGACGTCCTGAGACGGAGCGCGGCAACGACAAGGTGGTCATCGTGCTCACCGACGGCGAGAACACCTATTCGACGGTGAGTTCCGACCCCGCCGGCAACAAGTCGACCTATGCCGGCTATGGCTATACCGGCGTCGGCTACAACGGCACTGCGGTCACCCGCCTGTTCGGCGGCACGTCGAGCGCCATCGGCCAGCTCAACTATTCGTCGAGCAACTACACCGCCGCGCTCAACGAGCAGATGGCGACGCTGTGCAACAACGCCAAGGCGGCCAACATCATGGTGATGACGGTGGCGCTCGACATGTCGACGACCGACGCCGGCGACAAGAGCGCGATGGAGGCACTGAAGACGTGCTCGTCGGACTCGCGCTTCCGCAAGGATCCGACCGACCCGAGCAAGCCTGCAAAACTGTTCTGGAACGCGACCGGCGCCACGCTGTCCGACAATTTCAAGGAAATCGCCAACGAGCTCTCGAACCTGCGCGTGGTGAGCTGAGGGTTGAAGCTGCTGATCTTCCCCCTTGCGGGGGAAATTGACGGCTTCGCCGCTTTCGACATTTTTCGGCGCTGGCGCAAAGTCTCCGGCCATCATGCTCTTGCGGTGAGTCAAAACGCGTGCTCGGTATCGTCACCGCTTCCCGGAGATTGCCCCGTGCCCGAAACCGCCAACCATCTCGCCTTCGCGCTGGTCTGCCTGGGCATGGTGCTGACGCCCGGGCCGAACATGATCTACCTGATCTCGCGCTCGCTGTCGCAAGGCCCCATGGCCGGGCTGATCTCGCTCGGCGGCGTGGCGGTCGGCTTTCTGTTCTATGTCGTGTCGGCTGCGCTGGGCATCACCGCCCTGCTGCTTGCCGTGCCGTTTGCCTATGACGCACTGCGCATTGCCGGCGCGCTCTATCTGCTATGGCTCGCCTGGCAAGCGGTGCGGCCCGGCGGGCGCTCACCATTCCAGGTGCGCGAACTGCCGAAGGACAGGCCGCGCAAGCTGTTCGCCATGGGTCTAATGACCAATCTCCTCAATCCCAAGGTGGCGGTGCTTTATCTGTCGCTGCTGCCGCAGTTCATCTCGCTGGGCAACGGCCATGTGCTGTCGCAGCTTCTGGTGCTCGGCGCCACGCAGATCTCGATCAGCCTGACCGTCAATGCCATCATCGCGGTAACGGCCGGTTCGATCGCCACCTTTCTTGCCGGACGGCCGCTATGGATGGTCATCCAGCGCTGGATGATGGGCACGGTGCTCGCCGCGCTGGCGCTTAAAATGGCGACCGACGCGCAACGCTGATCGGAGGCAGCGCGCCGAGACTACATCGGCCGCCGACCTTCCCATTCGAATCGATCGGCCGAACCTGCACGGAGGCCAGCGATTGAGATTTTCGCAGCCCTGCCCGGCAAAAGCCATGATCGCCGCTAAGTCAGGCAGGCATGACAATGATCTGCACCACCAATCACCCGCTCGCGCAAACCCGCTCTGGCGCAGCAAGTCCAAAACCAAACAGGCGCCTGCTGCTGATCGGCCTTGCAGCCATGGCCGGCCTCGCTGCTTGCAGCACGGTCTCGGTGCCGACCGGCGAAGGCGCCGGTGTCTCGTCCTCCGCCACCGCGACGCTGGCCGGCATCCGAGCTTCGGCCGGACTGCCGGCGCTGGTGCCGGACGCCCAGCTCGAGCAGGCCGCTCGGCAGCAGGCCGGCTATATGGCCTCACGCGAACGCATGAGCCACACGACGGGCTGGGGAAAGGATTTCGCGTCGCGGATGAAGGACAATGGCGTGCGGGGCGCCGCCGCCGAGAACATCGCCGAGGGCCGCTTCGACCAGCAGAAACTGTTCGACATCTGGATGCATTCGGCTGGCCACCGCCGCAACATGCTCGATCCGGATTTCAGCCGCTTCGGCCTCGCCTATGTACGCGACGGACGCGACAGCGCCATCCGCTACTGGAGCCTGGTGCTCGGAAAATAGCAGCCAGCGGTTACGGCGCGAGCCAGCCGTCAGCCTTTCGCGATCAGCTCGCCGATATCCCCAGCCGACAGGGGTTTGCTGAAATAATTGCCCTGCACCTCGTCACAATTGTTCTTGCGCAGGAAGGCGACCTGGTCTTCCGTTTCGACACCTTCGGCCAGCACCCGAAGGTTCAACTTCTGCCCCAGGGAAATCACGGCGCCAGTGACCGCCTGATCGTTCTCGTCGGTCGCGAGATCGTTGATGAAGGACTTGTCGATCTTCAGCCGCGCCACCGGAAACGTCTTGAGGGCGCTGAGACTGGAATAGCCTGTTCCGAAATCGTCGATCGATATCTGCACGCCGAGCTTTTGCAGTCCGTTCATCGTTGCGACCGCCAGCTCGAAATCCTGCATGATCAGGCTTTCCGTCACTTCGAGCTCGAGATACCTCGCCTCCAGGCCGCTTTCCTTCAATGCGTTGACGACGCGGTCGATCAGGTTCTTCTCCCGGAACTGCCGCGCCGACACGTTGACGCAGACGGTTACGGGCGACAGACCGGCGCGCTGCCAGGCTTTGTTCTGCCGGCAGGCTTCGTGCAGGATCCAGTCGCCGAGCGGCACGATCAGCCCGGTCTCCTCGGCGGTCGGGATGAACATCGCCGGCGAAACCAGGCCTCGCGTCGGGTGGTTCCAGCGCACCAGCGCTTCGAGGGCGAAAACCTGCCCCGATCGCAGATCCACCTGTGGCTGATAATGCAGAGCGAATTCCGACCGGGCGAGCGCGTTTCGCAATTCCTCCTGAAGCAGGAATTTTTCATGTGCCGTTGAGTTGAACTCCGGGGCATAGAACTGGAAATTGTCGCGGCCGAATTCCTTGGCGCGATACATGGCGGCGTCGGCATTGGCCAACAGCGTATCCGGGCTGGTCCCGTCCTTCGGGTAATTTGCGATGCCGATGCTGGCCGTCGTTCTCAGCCGATGCTCTCCGACAAGAACCGGTTCCGCGATCGCATCCCTGATCGTCTGCAGGGTTTCCGAGACCACATCGACATTGGTGGTTTGGTCGAACAGGACGATGACAAATTCGTCGCCGCCAAGCCGCACGACGGTGTCGGTGGCCTTCACGCATCCAACCAAACGGCTGGCGACGGTCTTGAGGAGTTCGTCGCCGGCATTGTGGCCAAACGTATCGTTCACCAGTTTGAAATTGTCGAGATCGATGAACACCACCGTCATCCAGCGATTGTATCGCTGCGCGTAGAGGACCGCCTGGGAAAGCCGATCCTCCAGCAAAGCGCGATTGGGCAGGCCGGTCAGCGCATCATGGTTGGCCATGAAGTGGATCTGGTCTTCCGCCAGTTTGCGCTCGATCGCGATGCCGGCAATGTGTGTGGTGAATTCGATCAGGCGGGTCTCGGCATGGGTGGGTTCGCGCACGGTCATCGAATACATGGCAAAGGCGCCCAACACGACGCCCCGATGCGACAGGATCGGGGTTGACCAGCACGAACGATAGCCATGGGGTGCCGCCAGTTCGCGGTAATCGTCCCAAAGCGGATCCTGCAGAATATCGGTAACAATGACCGGTTCCCGCCGGTAGATGGCGGTTCCGCAGGATCCCACCTTGGGACCGATGGCCGCCCCATCGATGGCGCTCGTATAGGCTTTCGCCAGGCCCGGCGCCGCACCGTGACGCAAATGAATGCCGTCCTTGTCGAGCAGCAGGACGGAACCGAATATCCCCTTCAACTGAGCCTCGACGAAGCGCATGAGGCGGTCGAGCACGTCCTCCAGCGGCGCGCTCGTGGCAATCATTTCGAGGATCTGCGCCTGCCCGCTGCGAAGGACATCCGCCTGCTTGCGGGCGGTGATGTCGTGGGCGATGCCAACCAGGCCGAAGATTTCATTTTGGCGATTGCGCAACGGCACCTTCGTCGACGAAAGCCATTTGCCGTTCCCCGACGCATCGACGACAAACTCTTCCGCGTCGATCATTGGTTGTCCGCTCTTGAGCAGGCGCTGCTCGACCAGGCGAAATTTCCGCGCAACTTCCGGGGGGTGGAGATCAAAATCGGTCAAACCGATCATGTCGCTGGTCTTGTTGCGGCCGCTATCGGTCGCAAGGGCGCTGTTGACCACGACGAAACGGCTTTGCGTATCCTTGACCCAGAGATAATCGGGCACCCAGTCGATCAGCGCCTGCAGCGAAATGCGCTCGTCGACGATCTGCCGATTGGCGAGGAGTTCAGTGATGTCCTCATGCGTGGCGATCCAACTGCCATCGGGCATGGGCTGGTTACGGATCTGGATTGTGCGACCATCGACAAGTTTGGCGGTCCAGAGCCGCGAAGCCTTGCCCGAATTGATCGAGCGAGCCGTTGCGAGATAGGTGTCGGCGGCCGTCGCCGCCGTGCCGGCGGCAACGCGGCGTTCGACGATTTCGCTCAGTGTCACGCCAGGCCGCAATTCCTCGGGCGCAATGCGGTAGATTTCCGCATAGCGCCGGTTGCTCAGGATCAGCCGTTCATCGGCATCGAAAAAGCAGATGCCTTGCGAAATATTCTCGATCGCAGTCTCGAAGCGCAGGGTCTGCCCTTCGAGACCCGCAATGGTCGTGCGAAGTTCTCCCTCGAGCGTATCGTAGGAAACGTCAGCCAGTCTTGCCAATGCGGCTACGCCCACCGGCCCGCGCGCCCCGACGGATCTTCTGGATGACTTCGTGACCAACAGACCTCCTCCGGTTTGGCACCTGAAACAAGAAAGGGCCTCTGTCGTGCCAGACGAAAGTCGACTGACAATGTTACAGATGTGCTAATTCAAGATGAACTGTAACGGAATTGGAGGCGTCAGCAACCAGATACCAAAGGTGCAAATGTCATTTCAAATCAACTTCCAACGGCTCATTATCGATATTCTTTTGCACACGCGGGTTTTGACGATCATCCGAGCAACAAATCATCAGGGGCAACCAGCTTGCTGCCAGCGCTACCGGCGCCCGCCTCAATCCATATGCGCGGCAGGAGCTGCCGCGCCGGCCGGAGCGGTCTTCGGCTTGCGCAGCAGGAAGACAAACGGAATGGCAACCAGCGTCATCACCATCAGCAGTTTGAAGTCGTTGACGTAGGAGATCATCATCGCCTGGATGTTGACCATGCGGTCCACCTGCGAAAGTGCCGTCGGATCGCCGCCTGCTGCCGCCGGCGAGGCCGCCCACAAATTGGGGTTGAACGGGTTGATGAAAGCCGACAGTTCGGTGTGATTGACCTGCGTGTTGCGCACCATGAGAACCGTCACCACCGACACACCGATCGACGAACCGAGATTTCGAACCAGGCTGAACAGGGCCGTGGCGTCGGTGCGGAAGCGCACGTCGAGCGTAGCGAAGGCCACCGTGGACAGCGGCACGAACACCATGCCCATGCCCAGGCCCTGGATGACGCCGGAGCTGAGGATCAGCCAATTGTCCATCTGCGGCGTGAAGGAGGACATGGTGTAGAGCGACTGCGCGGTGAGCAGAAAGCCGATGACGACGAGGATGCGGGCGTCGATCCTGCTCATGAGCCGTCCAACGACAAGCATCGAAATCATCGTGCCGACACCGCGCGGCCCCAGGACGACGCCGATGGTGACGGTCGGATAGCCGAAGATGGTCGACAGCATCGGCGGCAGCAGCGACATCGAGGCCAGGATCAGCACGCCCATGACGAAGATGAAAGCCAGACCGGTGACGAAATTGCGGTCGAGGAAGATCTTGGGGTCGATGAAAGGACGTTCCGCCGTCAGTGTATGGATGATGAAAACCCAGAAGCCGGTGATCGAAAGAGCAAGCTCGATCCAGATTTCGACCGAGGAAAACCAGTCGACCTCGCCGCCGCGGTCGAGCAGCAGCTGCAGCGCGCCGACGCCGAGCGAAATCATGGCGAAACCGAAGAAATCGAAGCTGCGGATCCGCCGGGCAACGACCGGCAAATAGGCTGCCATGCCGAGGAAGGCGATGATGCCGACCGGCAAATTGATGAAGAACACCCAGCGCCAGTTGAAATTCTCGGTCAGCCAACCGCCCAGCGTCGGACCCAGGATCGGCCCCAGCATGATGCCGGCGCCCCAGATGGCCATCGCCTGGCCGTGGCGTTCCCTGGGGTTGATGTCGAGCAGGAAGGTCTGCGACAGCGGCACGATGGCTGCGCCGAACACGCCCTGCATCAGCCGGAAGAACACTATGCTCTCCAGGCTCCAGGCAATGCCGCACAGCATCGAGAACACGGTGAAGCCGACAACCGCCGCCAGGAACAGTTCCTTGCGGCCGAAGCGGTCGGCCAGCCAGCCGGTCACCGGCGTCATGATCGCGGCGGCAACGATGTAGGAGGTCAACACCCAGTTTATGTTGTCGGGCGACGCGCCGAGGTCGCCGGTCATGGTCGGCAGCGCGACATTGGCAATCGTGGTGTCGAGCGCCTGCATGACCGTCGCCAGCATCAGCGCCACGGTGATCAGGCCGCGATGCGGCACTTCCTTGAAAGGTTCTGGTGTGGTCATGATGCGGAACTTCCGACAGGTTACAAAAACGTGTACATTAGGTTTCCGGGCGGCGAGGCCTTCTCTGGTGAAGAGACCCTCATCGCGGTGGGACGCGATCTATCGATGTGGGGGTTACATCGATCGAAGGTCTCGACACATCAGGCGCTTGCCGCCCGGAAATCCAAGGTCCGAAGGATGGGCGCCGAGATGGTCCAGGTTCTGGGCAGGCCGCGATGCGGCCCGGTCCAATCCACCCCTCGTTCAACCTGCCGTCGGACCGATCCTGTCATCTCAACTTCACCTCGCCTGCGGCGGGCGTTCTGCCGGGCCGTGATCCTGCTTTTCGAGATCACGGTCCATTCACAGTCTATTGTGCTTCGCCTGCGGTGGCGTGGCCGAAGATAGCGGGGAACCCGCGAGCAACGCCGGTATCCACCGTAACCGAGGCGCTCATGCCGGTGCGCAGCGCCATTTTGGCGTCGGCATCGGTCAGCTCCAGGCGCACCGGAATGCGCTGCGTGACCTTGACCCAGTTGCCGGTGGCGTTTTGAGCAGGCAACAGCGAAAACTCCGCGCCGGTGCCGGCGCCGATCGCCTTGACGGTGGCCTCGAAAGTTCTGCCCGGATAGGTGTCGACGACGATCTCGGCCTTCTGGCCAGGCTTCATGTGGGTAAGCTGGGTTTCCTTGAAATTGGCATCGATCCAGGTGTCGCCGGTCTCGACCAACGCAAACAGCGGCGTGCCGGAACCGACATACTGGCCGATCTTGAACGAGGAGGCCTGGCTGATGACGCCGTCGGCCGGCGCCTTGACCGTGGTCTGCGCCAGATCGTAGGCGGCCTTGTCGCGCGCGGCGAGTGCGGCCATCACCGTCGGATGCTTGTCGGTCTCGATATCGGGATTGCCGGCGAGAGCCGCCTTGGCGCTGATGATGCCTTGCTCGGCAACGGCCAGTTGCTGCCTGGCCTTGTCGAGATCGTTCTTGGCCTCGTCCAGCGACGATTTGGCGTTGATGCCCTTCTGGGCAAGGTCGGCGGCGCGGTCATACTGCGACTGCGCGTAGTCGACCTGGCTGGCATCGGACTTTTCCTGCGCCAGTGCCTGGCTGTAGGCGGCGCGCAGCTGTTCGATTCCGACGCGTGCGACTGCGACCGCCGCGTCGGCCTGGGCTAACGCGATCCGGTAGGGCTCGGGGTCGATGGCAAACAGTACATCGCCCTGCTTGACCTGCTGATTGTCCGAGATGCCGACCTGAACGATGCGTCCGGCCGTGTCCGAGGCGATCGACACCTTGGCCTGCTGCAAATTGGCGTTCTCGGTTTCCTGATAGCGGCCGCCGGTCACCCAGACATAACCGCCACCAATGGCCAGCGCGGCCGGCAGGGCGACCATCAGCAGCAAGCGGCCGAGGCGGCGCTTCTTGACCGGAGCCGGAGCGGGTTGAACCGGGGGAGCCACCGCGACAGGTGCTGCGGCCGGCTGTGCAGGCGCTTCGGCGGCCGGCTTTGCCGGCGTCTCGATCTTGGTTACATTCTCGTCCAGCTTGGCTGCCGCGTTCATGCTGCTGCCCCTTCCGTACTCTTCAAGGACGACGTCTCGCCGTCCGCCAGGTTTTGCACGATGGTGTCCAGCGCCCGGATCAGGACGCGGCGGTCCTCCGGCGAAACCCCGACCAGCGATTCCTCATAAACTTCGCCAGCAAGGCTTTTGACCTCGGCATAGGCCGCGTTCGCCTTGGCTGTCGGGAAGATCATACGCACGCGCCGGTCAGTTGCGTCGGAGCGCCGCTCGATCCAGCCGCCCTCCTCCATCCGGTCGACGAGGCGTGAAACGCTGATCGGCTCGATTTCGAGAAGTTCGGCGAGGCGAGCCTGGGCGACGCCCGCCTCCTTGGCAACGCGAACGAGAAGCCGCCATTGTGCCGAGGAAAGACCAAGTCCGCGGGCGCGCGCTTCAAAGCGCTTGCGCATGAGGCGCTGCACGTCGTGGATCAAAAAGCCCAATCTATCTATGCCGTCGGAAACCATGAGCGGTATATATTATAAGCGTGCTTACCATTCAAGGCGCCGCATTGCGCCAGAGCCGAAAAAGAGGGATGGCAGCCATGCAGATGCGGTCACGGCACAGTCAATGACGGTTGCGGATGACCTCCCGACCGAGACGTGAATTGCCGTCGAGAACGCCGCGAGAAGAAAGGTCGTCTTGCGCGTCCTCGCCACCGGCACACCTACGCTTTCGGCGGCATTTTCGCCGGCGGCGAAGGCATCGAGCCGGCGGTGATTCCACAGGGCATAGGCGAGGATGCCCCCGCACCCAGCGCGCCCAGCCAGATATTGTCCCAGCGAGCCAGGCCGAGGCCGCCCAGCAGCGGCTTCCCACCATGGTGACCTGTCACAGTCGACCAGCGCCCCTCGATTTTACGACAGGCGCAATTTCGATCAAACTGGCCTCGCAAAAGGCCGGCAGCATGGTGCGGCCAAATGCGAGGAGACCTATGAACCCGACCGAGAAAGCGCTGTGGTTTGTCGAGAGCCATCTGCCGGAAGCGATCTCGCTTGAAGATGTCGCGCAAAGCAGCGGCGTCTCGCGCTTTCATGTGACGCGCGCCTTTAGCGCCGCCACCGGCCGTTCGGTGATGGGCTATATGCGCGCGCGCCGGCTGACCGAAGCGGCGCGCAAGCTGGCTTCCGGCGCGCCCGACATCCTCGCGGTCGCGCTCGATGCCGGCTACGCCTCGCACGAAGCCTTCACCCGCGCCTTCCGCGACCAGTTCGGCACGAGGCCGGAACTGGTGCGCGCGCAGGGCAGCCTCAGCAATCTCGATCTCGTGGAGCCGATCCTGATGGACCAGTCCTTCCTCGCCTCACTGCCGCCGCCGCGCTTCGAGACCGGCCGTCCCTTCCTCATTGCCGGCCTCGGCGAGCGCTACAGCTGCGAAACCAGCGCGGCTATTCCGATGCAGTGGCAGCGCTTCGGTCCCTATATCGGCAACATTCCGGGCGAGACCGGCGACGTCGCCTATGGCGTCTGCGTCAACGGCGACGATGCCGGCAATTTCGACTATATCGCCGGCGTCGAAGTTTCGGATTTCTCGGACCTGCCGAAGGAGCTTTCGCGGGTGCGGGTGCCGGCGCAGAAATACGCCGTGTTCACCCATGCCGAGCACATCTCCACGATCCGCCGCACCGTCAACACGATCTGGAACAAATGGCTGCCGGCCTCGGGGCACGATATAGCCCACGGCCCCGAATTCGAACGCTACGGCCCGGAGTTCGATCCGCGCAGCGGCAATGGCGGGCTGGAGATATGGGTCCCGGTGGCCTGAACGCCGCTACAGCTCCAGGTTCCAGTTCTGGCCGACCAGATCCTTGCCGAAGGCGTGATGGCGCTCTTCGTCCACCAGCCTGAAGCCGGCACTCTCGTAGATGTGGCGGGCGGCGGTCAGGATGTCGTTGGTCCATAGGGTCAGCGTCGTGTAGCCCTTGGCACGAGCAAAGCCGATGCACTCCTGAACCAGCCGCTTGCCGATGCCGAGGCCGCGCGCCGATGGTTCGACATAGAGCAGGCGCAGCTTCGCCACCGCGTCGGATTTGCGCACGACGAAGACCGAGCCGACCACCTCCCCTTGCCGTTCGGCAATCCAGCTGCGTTCCCATTCTGGATCGAAGGATTTTACGAAGGCGCCGAGGATTTCGGCGACCAGCGCCTCGTAGGTTTCGTCCCAGCCATAGTCCTGTGCGTAGATCTGTCCTTGGCGGCGCACCACCCAGCCGATGTCGCCGACCTGCAAGGGGCGCAGCATATACGGCACTTTGGACTCCGGGCTGTCGCCCAGGAGTTGCTGCACCGTCTGCATGGCCTTGACCAGCCGGTCCTGTTCGGCAGCAGGAAGCCGCTCCAGCAAGGCCGCGACCTGGTCGTGCGAAGCCCGGTTCAGCGGCGCGAAGGCCTGCCGCCCAACCGGCGTCAGCGTGATCGACGACTGCCGCGCATCCGACGCCAGCGCCGCGCGCGCAATCAACTGCAGGTGCTCGAACTTCTTCAGGAGCCGGCTGACATAACCGGCGTCGAGGCCGAGATCGCGGATGAGATCGCTGGCGGTCAGGCCATCGCGATGCGCCAGTTCGTAGAGCACCCGCGCCTCGGTCAGCGAGAAGGCGCTTTTCAGCAGGCCTTCGTCGAGCAGACCTATCTGGCGGGTGTAGAAGCGGTTGAAAGCCCGCACCGCGTCGATGCGTTCCTTGCCGGGTTGATGATGGATCGTCATGGGAAGCCTCCTGCCCATCAACGATCGGTCATTTATTTGACTTAGTCAAGTATCGAGGAGATGCTCCCCCGGTCGTGTCTCAGGCGACGGCGCGGCGGCGCCGTGCGATCAGGACGAACAGGCCGAGCAGCACGACGCTGGCCGCAGCACTGGCGGCGGCAAATTCCGGCACCGGCCGAAAATCCTTGCCGTCGATCAGCAGCGATGCCGCGACCGGGCCGATCGCCAGACCGAAAAGCTGGGCCGCCGGCACCAGAAGCACGGCCGTGCGCGTCTCGTCGGCGGTGATCGCCAGCCGGATCTGATAGGGCACGATGAACAGAAGGATGAAGCCCATGATCAAGGCCGCGACCCAGAAAACCGTCAGGCCGGGGCTGCCGGCGAGCATCACGGAACTGGCGACGGCGACCACGCCGATCGCCACGATGGCGAAGCGGTAATCGATGCGCGCCTCGAAGACGGTAGCCGTCATTGCGCCCAGCACCTGCAATGCGAGGTTGGCCGAGACGATCAGGCCGACGGTGCGGCCATCGATGCCGTATTGTGCGCCAAGTGGCTCGAGAAACGCCCAGACCGAGCCGAAGAACATGAAGTAGCAGAAGACGCTCAGCAAAGCGGCAAGCGAGGGAACGGTCAGCACATTGCTGAACTGTTCCTCCTTGGGCAGGTCGGCATAGCTATCCGGGACGATGAAGGCGACGGCCACCGAGGCGATGCAGACGACGGCAAGAACGATGAAGCCGCCCGCCGATCCGGCGGCCGGGATGACGTAAAGCGCCAGCAGCAGGGCAAGGGCGCATTGCGCCAGGGTCTGAAGGGTGACGAAGAAGCCGCCGATGCGCTCGGCCCGGCGTGAACGGGCGATCAGTTCCGTGGCGACCGCCACCAGCCCACCCTCGGCGAGGCCTGCCACCGCGCGGGCGGCAATCAGCGAGGTCGAGGTCAGCGCATAGGCGGTCGCCCCGTTCGCCAGCGCCAGCAAGAGCAGAAGGACGGCACTTTTCAAGCGCATATTGTGGGCGGACAGCATCATGGCGATGGCCGCCGATCCGATGCCGATGGCGATCATCTCCGCCGTGGCGACCAGCGCGAGTTCGTCACCGCTGACATGCCCTTCGGTGTAGAGCGCGCCGAGAAGCACCGGCTGCAGCCCGAGAATGAGCAGGCCGACCGAGCCGATCCACAATGCCGAGGCGAGTTGCGCCCCAGTGGGGTTGCCGACCAGCCAGTCGCCGTTCCCGGCATCCGCGTTACCAGCAGAAGTCACGGTCGCCTCCCAACGTCCTTGCCTGACGGCAAAAAAACTGACAGTCTGTCAGCATTTAGAAACTGATACTCGATCATATTCGTTTGTCAATCAGTAGCGGGACTTGGCACCAACAAGGCTGGGGATGGTCTTGGCGATCGAATGGTCTGGGCGATCGAGAGGATGGCGGCATGAACGAAGCAGTGCAGATGACGACCGAACCGAGGCGCAGGCCCAAACAGGAGCGCAGCCGCGAGCGCATCGACGCCATCCTGTCGACGACCATGCGGCTGATCGGCGAGAAAGGCATCGACGCCGTCACCATGAAGGAAGTCGGCGCACAGGCCGGCGGGCCGATCGCCACCGTCTATCATTACTTCCCCAACAAGTCGGCGATCCTGGCGATGCTCTACGAGCGATTCTCCGAAGTGAGCCGCGCCCGGCTTGCCGCGATCGTTGCCGACGTCGGCGGGCTGAGCGACGTTATCGCTGCGGCCGACCGGCTGCTCGACGACTACTATGAGCGCGTCGCCGGCGACCCCGCCATTCAGGACCTGCAAAACGCCATCCAGGCTGACAAGGCGCTGAAGAATCTCGACATCGCCGAAACCCGGCACCAGGCGACGATGTTCTGCGACCATGTCGGCCCCTTTCTCGCGCCAGAGCGACGCAATGAGTTCGGCCGTATGGTTTTCCTGATCTTCCAGCTGGCCGGCGGCGTCGTGCGCATGGCGCTGACCCAGGACCAGGAGGAAAGCCGCCACACCATCGAGGACTACCGGTCGATCATCCATACGCAGTTGGGACTGTTTCTCTAGCGCCCGATTCGACACCGTCCGGTCTGGTGGATGAGGTTTTCGAAGCCGTCGGCCAGGTTGGCTGTGCCGGCGGCAACAATCTTCGACAGGTTCCTGGCGCGACCTGGGGTCTTGTTGGCATCGAGCAGCACGGCCCTGCCCTCATGCACGACAAAGTCGAATTTGCCATAGTCGAAGCCCAGCTTCCGACGCAAGGCGCGCAGTTCGTCGGGAACCGCAACCGGCTGCCGGCGGACGGTGTCGTCGCCCTTGACCAGGCGCTGCGGCGAGACATAGCGGGTGCAGCGCTCCCGATCGCCGCAGAATATCCAGAACCGCGCCGCAAACCCGTCGGGCTCGATTTCGGGAATGAATTTTTCCACGATCAGGTCGGCACGCCTGAAAATCTCCGGCGCCACATCGGCCAGCGAGGCATGCACCTGATAACGGTCGAAGGTCTGAGCGCCCGGGAAAGGCACTGCCTTGCCGGCGCGAACGGATTTTCGGTTGAGCTGCTCCTCGGGCGTCCCCCAATGATTGAGGTTGCTCTTGACGATGACCTGACCGCTCCAGTTGGCACCCTCCTCGAGGATCGCACCGCTGATGCGGCGCTTGGAAATGTCGGTTGCACCAAGATTGAGACAAATCGGAAATCCGCGCGCGTAGTCGACATAGTCCGATGGCGTCACTGTCGCGTCGACATGCAGGACGGCAATATCGGCGTTATGACTTGCCGAGGGTCCACGCATGATCTGCACGGAGTGACCGCGCCGTTTCAGCTCCGCCAGGACGTCGAACAGCATGTAGGGGCTGTCCTGGCGCAGCAGGAGGCCCCGCCGGCTCTGGAAGCGGTCAAATTCATGCGTTATGACGGCAATGCGGGCCATGGCCTTTCCTGCATGAGGTAACTCGCAAGGCAACCAACAGCCTGGAAGGAAATATGTCCAGCCTTTCCCCAAACCGTTCCGCATGACTGAGCATTGGGACGCAATTCGCCGTCATTGGCGGCTTCTCGGGTCGCCGCTGTGTCCACCCCCGGAAGCTGTCGCCGCCTATGAGCGCGAACTTAGCCTGCAATCAGTCGATGTGGTGCTGCTCGGGGTCACGCCGGAGCTTGCCGGCCTCGGAAGGACCATGCTCGCGATCGACGAGTCCACTGCCATGATATCGGGCATCTGGCCGGGCGATACCGCCTCACGCAAGGCGGTGATCGGCAACTGGCTGGAGTTGCCGCTGGGCGACGAAAGCGCCGGGGCGGTGATCGGCGACGGCTGTCTGTCGGCGCTGGACTCCTCGGTTGCACGGCAGGCGCTGCTTGCCGAGATCGCGCGTGTGCTGAAGTCCGATGGGCGGGCTGCATTGCGCGCCTATGCAAGCCCTCAGGTGCCGGACGATCTGCAGGAGGTCCGGGCGCTGACGCTGTCCGGTGGTGTCGCGACCTTCCACGAACTCAAATGGCGCATTGCCATGGCTTGTGCCGGCGGCGATCCCGACCGCGCCATTCCGGTGCGGGCGATCCTCGACGCCTTCGATGCGCTGTTTGCCGACCGGGAGGCCCTTGCCGCCACGACCGGATGGGAGATGCCGGTCATCGGCACCATCGATGTCTATGCGAATTCGCAGACTGTCTACAGTTTCGCCCCGGCGGCGACGCTGGTCGAAGAGGCGAGCCGGTTTTTTGACAGTGTCCGCCTCGCGCCGACAGGGACCTATGGGCTGGCTGAACGCTGTCCGCTTCTGGTGCTTAAATCGCCGCGGCGCCGGTAGGGTCTGCCGTCGGATCGCGGCACGGCTCCAATTGGCACAATTGTGCTCACCGTTCGCCTTGACTCTCGAAAGCCACGCGCTTATTTCAGCGCACGTTAGCACTCTCCCCAGGTGAGTGCTAACGCACATCCGGCACCGCCGGATCGAGGAACAGCTCTCACCGTTCTCATTCGAGGAAGAAAAAATGGCAAAGTCGAAGTTCCGCCCGCTTCATGACCGCGTGGTCGTACGCCGGGTCGAATCCGAATCCAAGACCGCCGGCGGGATCATCATCCCGGATACGGCAAAGGAAAAGCCGCAGGAAGGCGAGATCATCGCCGTCGGCTCCGGCGCTCGCGACGAAGCCGGCAAGCTGGTCCCGCTGGACGTCAAGGCCGGCGACCGCATCCTGTTCGGCAAGTGGTCGGGCACCGAAGTCAAGCTCAATGGCGAAGACCTTCTGATCATGAAGGAATCCGACATTATGGGCATCATCGGCTGATTATCGGCCTCACCGTCAACTAATTTCGGGCTTGATCGCAAGCCCCCTGCCAGGAGCTAAAAAATGGCTGCTAAAGACGTAAAATTCTCCCGCGACGCCCGCGAGCGCATGCTGCGCGGCGTCAACATCCTCGCCGACGCAGTGAAGGTCACGCTCGGCCCCAAGGGCCGCAACGTCGTCATCGACAAGTCGTTCGGCGCACCGCGCATCACCAAGGACGGCGTCACCGTCGCCAAGGAAATCGAGCTTGAAGACAAGTTCGAAAACATGGGCGCGCAGATGGTCCGCGAAGTTGCTTCGAAGACCAACGACATCGCCGGCGACGGCACCACGACCGCGACCGTTCTGGCGCAGTCGATCGTCCAGGAAGGCCACAAGGCCGTTGCCGCCGGCATGAACCCGATGGATCTGAAGCGCGGCATCGACCTGGCCGTGACCGAAGTCGTCGCGGCTCTCGGCAAGGCTGCCAAGAAGATCAAGACCTCCGAGGAAGTTGCCCAGGTCGGCACGATCTCGGCCAATGGCGACGAGTCGGTCGGCGCCATGATCGCCGAAGCGATGCAGAAGGTCGGCAATGAAGGCGTCATCACGGTTGAAGAGGCCAAGACCGCCGAGACCGAGCTGGAAGTCGTCGAAGGCATGCAGTTCGACCGCGGCTATCTCTCGCCCTACTTCGTCACCAACGCCGACAAGATGGTTGCCGAGCTCGAGGACGTCTACATCCTCCTGCACGAGAAGAAGCTGTCCAACCTCCAGGCCATGCTGCCGGTTCTCGAAGCCGTCGTGCAGACCTCCAAGCCGCTTCTTATCATCTCGGAAGACGTCGAAGGCGAGGCTCTGGCCACGCTGGTCGTCAACAAGCTGCGCGGCGGCCTGAAGATCGCCGCCGTCAAGGCGCCGGGCTTCGGTGATCGCCGCAAGGCCATGTTGGAAGACATCGCCATCCTCACCGGTGGCCAGGTCATCTCGGAAGACCTCGGCATCAAGCTCGAGAATGTCGGCCTCAACATGCTCGGCCGCGCCAAGAAGGTGTCGATCTCCAAGGAGAACACCACCATCGTCGACGGCGCCGGCAAGAAGGCCGAGATCCAGGGCCGCGTTGCCCAGATCAAGCAGCAGATCGAAGAGACCACGTCGGACTACGACAAGGAGAAGCTGCAGGAACGTCTGGCGAAGCTCGCCGGCGGCGTTGCGGTGATCCGTGTCGGCGGCGCGACGGAAGTCGAAGTCAAGGAAAAGAAGGACCGCGTCGATGACGCCCTCAACGCGACCCGCGCGGCCGTGGAAGAAGGCATCGTTGCAGGCGGCGGCGTCGCACTGCTGCGCGCTTCGGCCAACATCAAGGTCACCGGCGTCAATGCCGACCAGGCTGCCGGCATCAACATCGTTCGTCGTGCACTGCAGGCTCCGGCCCGTCAGATCGCTTCGAACGCAGGTGCTGAAGCTTCGATCGTTGCCGGCAAGATCCTCGACAACAAGGGCGCGACCTACGGCTACAACGCCCAGACCGGCGAGTATGGCGACATGATCGCCATGGGCATCGTCGACCCGGTCAAGGTCGTTCGCACCGCTCTCCAGGACGCGGCCTCGGTCGCCGGCCTGCTCGTCACCACCGAAGCCATGATCGCGGAGGCTCCCAAGAAGGAGTCGGCCGGCGGCGGCATGCCTGGCGGCATGGGCGGCGGCGGCATGGGCGGCATGGGCGGCATGGATTTCTAAGAATCCATAAAGCCGCCCATGAGCTAAAGTTGCTCAAGCCCGCAAGCGGGCTTGAGTGGCGGCATGGATTTCCAAGAATCCATAAAGCCGCCCATGAGCTAAAGTTGCTCAAGCCCGCAAGCGGGCTTGAGTGGCGGCATGGATTTCTAATCCAGCCAACCTGGCTTATGGATAAGGAAAGGGCGCCGAGAGGCGCCCTTTTTGTTTTAGAGACCAGTTAGTTAGGCGGCGCTGTCCGCCTGCCGCGCAACCTTGCCTGCAAGCACCGCCTGCTCGACAAGCGCCGCCACCTCGTCGGCCACCACCAGCACCGGTGCACGGTCGCGGGTGGCCCGCGCAATCACCATCAGCCCTTCCAGCGAGGATTCGACCAGCAGCGCCAAAGCGTGCGCGCGGCGTTCGGGCACCCCTGCCCTGACAAAGGCCTGTCGCAGCAAGCCGATCCATTGCTCGAAAGCCGATCGGCAGAGTTCCGCCAGTTCCGGCACATCGGTGGGTGAATCCAGCACCACCGGCGCGATGGGGCAACCCAGCGAAAAATCATTGTCCTCCAGAATGCGCCCGACCGACTGGTAGATGTGATGGACGGCCACTGCAGGATCGCTCTCGGCTGCCAGCGCTTCGCCCAGCCTTTTCGTGACGTCGGCAACGCTGTTGCGCGTCACCTCGATGACCAGTTGGTCCTTGCCGCCTGGGAAATGAAAATAGAGCGAGCCGCGCGGCGCCCCGCTGGCGCCCAGAATGTCGTTGAGCGAGGTGCCGTGATAGCCGCGCTGCCTGAGCAACAGGCCTGTGGTCTCGAGTATGCGGGTGCGGGTGTCGTTGGCCATGTCAACCTCTGTCAGCAGTGACGCATTATAGGCCTTGCCAACAATATGACAATCGGTCTATATAATATGTAGATCAGTCTATATATTATATAGGAGAGTGATATGCGCAGCTACCGTCTTGAAGGGTTTGGTGGAACCGAATCCTTGGCCATGCGCGACGAGGCGCGGACGGAACCGAAACCGCATGAGATCGTGCTGCGAGTCCGCGCCGCCTCGCTCAATCGGCGCGACACGATGATCCTTGGCGGCACCTATCCGTTGCCGCCGCGGCAAGGCATCGTGCCGCTGAGCGACGGCGCCGGTGACGTCGTCGCAATCGGCGATGCCGTCACCCGTTTTGCCGTCGGCGACCGCGTCACAGGCAGCTACTTCGCCCGCTGGATCGATGGCCGCATCAATGCCGGTCTGATCGACCAGCTCGGCTGTACGCTGGACGGCATGCTGACTGAGTTTGCCGTGCTCGACGAACAATGGGCGGCGCGACTGCCCGATCATCTGAGCTGGCACGAAGCGGCGACGCTGACCTGCGCCGGCGTGACGGCCTGGAACGCGGTGACGGGGACCCGGATTACGAAGCCTGGTCAATGGGTTCTCACCATCGGTTCGGGTGGCGTTTCGCTGTTTGCTCTGCAGTTCGCCAAGTTGCTCGGCTGCCGGGTTGTCGCCATCACATCGCGCGCGGAGAAGGCCGACAGGCTGCGGGCGCTGGGCGCCGACCTCGTTGTCTCCAGCACCGACATACCGGAATGGGGCGGCTGGGCGCGCGAGCAGACAGGCGGCATCGACCTCGTCGTCGAAACCGGCGGCCCGGCCACCTTCGCGCAGTCGCTGATTGCCAGCACGCTTTATGGACACATCGTGCTGCTGACGCTGCAGGACGCCAGTGGCAGATCGATCGAGATGCCGGCAGCGCTTTATCAGCGCAGCCTCGCCACCATTAGCCGCCTGTTCGTCGGCAGCCGCAGCAATCTCGAAGCCATGCTGCGCGCCGTGTCGCAGCATCGCCTCAAGCCCGTTATCGACAGGGTCTTCCCCTTTGCCGAAGCCCCCGAAGCGTACCGCCACTTCCAGCAGGGCGACGTGTTCGGGAAGGTTGTCATCGACTGCGCCTGACCCAATTGCCCGCTTTTCAACCCCGAATCAGGAGAACGACCATGACCATCCGTGAAGCTTCCGCAGAATGGCAAGGCACGCTGAAGGAAGGCGGCGGCCGTCTGCGGCTTGGCAGCGGCGTCTTCGAAGGCGCCTATTCCTTTCCGTCGCGGTTCGAGAACGGTCCGGGCACCAATCCCGAAGAGCTGATCGGGGCAGCACATGCCGGCTGCTTCTCGATGGCGCTGACCTTCATCCTCGGCCAGGAAGGCCACGTCGCCCGCACCATCCGCACCGTCGCCAAGGTGCATCTCGGCGCGACCGCCGCCGGGCCGACGATCACCCGCATCGAGCTCGAAACGGAAGCAGAGATTCCCGGCCTTCAGCCTGCCGAATTCCAGCGTATGGCGGAGACGGCGAAGACGACCTGCCTTGTCTCCCGCGCTTTGGCCGGCGTTACAACCATCACCCTCAAGGCCGAGCTGGCCGCCACCACTGCCACGGAACAATGAAAACCAGGAGGTATGAGATGAGCCAGGACAGCATCACGAGCATTCATCCGGGCGACCACTCTAGCCAGACGGCCGAGATCATGCGTCGCTTCAACGATGTGTTCCAGTTGCACGATCCGTCCGCGCTTGCCGAGTTGGTGGCGCAGGATTGCGTTATCGAAAACACCGTGCCGGCGCCGGACGGCGCCCGCCATGCCGGCAAAGAGGCGTGCATTGACCTATGGTCGGCGATCGCCACCCAGCCTGGCACGCGCTTCGACCTTGAGGAAACCTTCGTCGCCGGCGAACGGGCGACGATCCGCTGGCGCTACTTCATGGCCGACGGCAACTCCATCCGCGGCGTCAACCTGATGCGTGTCGCGGACGGGCTGATCGTCGAGGCGATGGGTTACGTCAAGGGATAGAAGCGTTGCCCGATACGGCACTCCCGTTCCCAGCCCGGAATCTCGCTCAAGTCGAGTTTCCGGGCCGGTTTTCTGGTCACTGGATGACGCGGTGCAGCTTCACCGTGGTGCTGGGACTGTTCTGGATGGTCTGGAAGATCACGCAATAGCGATCCGTGAGTTCGAGCAGTTGGTCGAGCTGACTTTGGGGAGCGTCGGTGTCGATGTCGAACCGCAAGCGGATTTCCTTGAAGCCGACTGGAACACCCGCAGTCACGCCGAGCGTGCCGCGAAGATCGACGTCACCTTCCGCGGAAACTTCGGCGGACCTGATCGGAATTTCGAGCACGGCCGCCGCCGCGCGCATCGAGACACCGGCGCATGCGATCAGCGCCTCCAGCAGCATGTCGCCGGAGCAGAGTTCCTGGCCGCTGCCCCCGGCCATCGGATGAATGCCGGCAAGCGCCAGCCCGCGTCCGGTCTCGACCTTGCAGGTCACGGTGGACGCGTCGGCGACGCCTTTGGCCTTCAAGGTGAGGAACGCGGCCTTCGCATCCCTGCGATAGAGATCCTTGATCGGCTCCTGCGTGGCGCGAAATGTTGCGACCATGAACAATCTCCTGTCTTGAATTGTCGTTGTCAAAAATGGCGAGCAGTGGCCGGGCCTTATTCCGGCACCGCGATGCCGGAGCCGCCGAGCTCAGCCGGAAAGTCCCTGAGCTTGGGCAGCCCGTCCTTCATCGGCAGCACGGTCTCAGCGTAGTTGACGTGAACCCCAGGCATGAATTTCACGCCTGGTATGGTTGCCGCATAGACATCGACCAGGCCGAGCGGCGGATGAACGGTCATCAGATGACCACCGCATTTCGTGCAGAACTGGCGATCGCTCATTTCGGTCTTCTCGAACCCGGACAGGAACTCCGCGCCCCTGGTGACCTTGATGTTCTGAGGCTTCCACAGCGTGAAGGCGTTCACGGGAGACGCCGACCACGATCGACACGAACCGCAATGGCAATAGCCCATTGCCTCGGCGGCTCCGTGCACTTCGATTCCACGGCGCCGCAAAAACACCCGCCCTTATGTACCGTCATGACTTTTGTCCCTGGTTGGTTTCGACAGCACTCAGCGCCCACTCTCGGCAGCGCTTGAGCACCGGTGCAGGTTTAGGAGTTCTGGCCGCGAACTGAATGATACGGCGTCCGCCTCGCTTGACAGCGCGTCCGGAACTCGAAAGGGATGGCTCACCGGCTAGCCGGGTGCGGGACGAAACGGAATGGCCGGGGATGCTCTGTCTGACCTGTTGAGGACGGTACGCCTTACCGGCGCGACGTTTTTTGACATTGAGGGCCACGAGCCGTGGGCCGTCTGCTCGCCGGCGCCATCGTCCATCCTGCCGAAGATCCTGCCCGGTGCGGACCATCTGATCTCCTACCATGTGGTAACGGCCGGTCGCTGCTTCGCGCGCATCGTCGGCCAGGAAGCGATCGCGCTGGAGGCCGGCGAAGTCGTCGTCTTCACCAGGAGCGACCCGCACATTATGTCCAGCAATCCGGCGTTGCGCGCCGATCCGCCGACAGCCGACGTTCTCGACATCGCAACAGCCGGCCGGATGCCGTTTTACATCAACTGCGCCGGCGACGGCGCGACCTCGGCCAGGCTGGTTTGCGGCTATCTCGCCTGTGATGCACAGCCTTTCAATCCACTGCTCGAGGCTTTGCCGCCGGTGATCAAGGCCGGAGATGCCAAAGGCGATGGCGGCTGGCTCAGCCAGTTCATCAACCTGGCTGTCACGGAGGTGGCGCAAAAGCGCGCAGGCAGTGAAACGGTGCTCACCAAACTGAGCGAACTGATGTTTGTCGACGTGTTGCGCCGTTACTTGGAATCGCTGCCGCCACAAACCACGGGATGGCTGGCTGGCCTGCGCGATCCGCACCTGGCGAGGGCACTGGCGCTGATCCACGACCGGCCGGCGCATAACTGGACGGTGGAGGCGCTGGCGAAGGACTCCGCGCTGTCGCGCAGCGTGCTCGCCGAACGCTTCACCAGGCTGGTCGGCATGCCGCCAATGCATTATCTCGCCAAATGGCGCATGCAGATCGCCTCGGAGCTGCTCAGCGCCGGCTCCAGCAACATGGCCAGCATCGCCGCTGAAATCGGCTACGAATCCGAGGCAGCGTTCAGCCGCGCCTTCAAGAAGATGATCGGCCTTCCGCCCTCGGCCTGGCGTCTAGGCATCCGGACCGGATCCGGAACCGACGAAGAGTAGGCCGAGGCCTGGCAGCTCCTGTTCTATCGATCAGCCAGCGCCAGCTTGGCGCCGAGCATGACAAAGGCGCCGGCGAAGGTGCGGCGCATCCAGGTCAGCACCATCGGCCGCGACACGACATGGCTGCGGATCGAGGCCGCAAAGATGCCGTAAGCGACGAAGACGACGAAGGTCAGCAGCATGAAGACGCTCGAGAGTTCGAGCATCCTGGCAAATGCGTTCGGTTCGGTCGTGCTGACGAATTGCGGCAGGAAGGCAAAGAAGAAGATCGACAGCTTCGGGTTCAGGATGTTGATCAGGATACCGGAGGTGATGACCTTGGCTGCCGAGCGGGGTGCCGCGTTTTCATCGACGCTCAGGCCGCCCTTCTCCTTCAGCGTGTTCCAGGCCATGTAGAGGAGATAGGCGACGCCGAGATATTTCAGCGTCTCGAAGGCGACAGCACTTGTGTGCAGCAGCGCCGCCAGGCCGGTGATGGCGGCGGCCATATGCGGGATGATGCCAAGCGTGCAGCCGAATGCAGCAGTGATCGAGGCGCGCGCGCCTTGCGAAAGCCCGGCGCTCAGCGTGTAGAGAACGCCGGTGCCGGGCGAAGCCACAACGATCAGCGACGTCAACAGAAATTCGATGCTCATGGTTCCTCCAACGCCCTGCCCGTAGTGGAAGCTATCGGGGGATGTGGGATGAGGCAAGGTGGGCGTCGGCTAGATCGTTGGCATCCCGTGCGCCTTGCGCGCCATCAGGCAATCGTCGCCGCCAGGCATGCAGGCGTGGCAGACGTCCGGGCGGATCTCGTAGATGCCGCAGGCCGTGTGCTTGCCGATCTCGCCCGTAAGCGCCGAACAGCGCACGCCCTCGCAGCGCATGCCGGACAGGTCGGCGGACACGAACTTTTCCGGAATCCGGTCAAGTTGCGCATCGTCCTCGGTCGAGAAGCGCGGCCATTCGGCCGAGTAGGAACAGCAGGCGCCGCAGCTCTGGCAATCGAAAACCGGCTGGTCGTCCTGTTTTGACGACCGGATATCCCTGGCGGCCAACGCGACCAGCCCAGGTGCTGCGAGATTGCGATCGGCTTGGTGCGGCAAGGCGCTATTTCTTCTTGCCTGCCTTGCCCTTGGGCGTGGCGGCTGGCGCCTCGAACAGATCGGTTGCCGACGGTTCGGCGGCCTTCGGCGCGGCAGCGGGCTTGGCCTGCTTTGCAGTGGCAGCAGCCGGCGCTGCCGGCTGGTCCTTGGTGGAAAACTTTATGGCCATGTCAGTCCTCGTCGGAAAAGCGGGATGATGGTGCGCGCGGATTGCGCAAGCGGCCGATCAGCGCCGAGACCGCTGTGATGTTCATTTCCTCGGGCGACCAGTTCCTCGCCTCGGCAATGTGGTGCGCCGCCAGTTCGCGATGCGTGCTGCCGCTATAGGCGGCATCCTGGTAGGTCACGCGCTCCTGGGTCTTTTTGTCCTCGCGGACATATTCGACCAGATAGTTCGGGGCTTCGGCACGGCCGCGCACGCCGACGCGCACCTGGGCATCGCCATGCGCGCGCTTGCAGCGCTCGAGCTTTTCCAGCACACGGCGGACATATTCGACCGGCTTGTCCAGGCCCGGGACCATGGACGCTATGGTCGCATCGGCATCGATCGGCGTCGGCGGTACGCGCTTGGTGGCCATCAGCGTTTGCCTGCCCGCTTCGGCAGCGTCGCAAGGGCTGCGGCCGCCGCCATGTCGTCGGCTTCCTTTTCCTTGCGCAGTTCGCGCAAGCGCGCGGTCTTGGCTTCGCGAGCCTCGCTGACGGCATCACGCTCGGACAGGATGCGGTTGAGTGACATCGACTGGGTTTGCGTCTTGCTGAACAGCGAGCCAGCCTGGTCGGCGGTCTTGGATTGCGTGGTCAAAACTTTCTCCTGTCGGGAGCCTGGTGCCGATAGAGCGAGAGCGGTCTTCGATTAGGACCAAAGCAATACGGCAGCGGGGCAGTATGGGCGGTTCAGATTGCTGGAGCGTCCCTTAGCACGTTCCGGCCGGCGTGCGGCGCACTTTTAGCGGCATGACGCACAAAATGAAAAAGGCCAGGCACCGCCTGACCTTCCATGAAAGCGCCGCGCATCCAGTTGGATGCGCAAGGCGCTCCTTTCAGCCTTTCATCGGTGCCAGTACATCCGTGGTCACCGGAAGGCCGAATCCTTATCAGGCCGCCTTCAACTGGTCGGCGGACATCTTGCCCGACTTGTTGTCGCGGGTCATCTCGTAGCCGAGCTTCTGACCCTCGACGATGTCACGCATGCCGGCGCGCTCTACGGCCGAGATGTGGACAAAAACGTCGGCGGAGCCGTCGTCAGGCTGAATAAAACCAAAACCTTTGGTGGCGTTGAACCATTTCACTGTGCCGGTGGCCATGAAGAACCCTTTCCCTGGCAAATATTCGTTCACCATCGTGCGACTGCACAACAGCGTTTTGTCTCGATTTTTGATGGGGAAGTTCGTCAAAGGCGCGCATGCATGCGCGGATAACAAAAGTCGGTCAAACAAATATCGACATGTTTCTTATAGACTTCTTTTAGCGCCGAGTCAATTTCTGGTTTGCCCGCAGCCTAAATTCAACCTGAGGATGCCTGAGGCATAAGCCTCAACTGACGAGGTGGCGGAGCGCAAGGCGTTCCCAAAAAATATTCCACGCCCCCGGAACCAATCGCAAGCCGGCGCATTTCCGTGGTGTCAGCAATTCAGAGAGCAATCTCAGTAATGCTGGCAAAAGGACGCTTCCCGCACATTAAACGGTGCGAGAGGCGTTCTTGTATGTGCCGTTGTCTGACACAATTTCCAAGGGAAAACCGTTTCACACTTTTCCTTAAACTTACGCTCGCCTACAGGATCGCGCTGATCAGCGGCAGGATTTCGTAGCGGAAACCACGGCCGGAGTTCGACACCGGATCGCCGTCGGTGACCGCTCTTGCCTCGGCTTCGCTGCCGACACGTAGGATCAGCAGACCCCAAGGGCCGGCCGGGTCGGCGACCGGCCCGGCCAGGATCATGGTGCCCTCGGCAAGCTTGCCGCGCAGATAGTCGGCATGCCGGCCCATCAACTCCCTCTCCTCCTCCGTCAGGGTGAAGGCGAAGTCCGGCCGAGGCGGGATTAGCCGGCAGTGGAAGATTGTTGGCGCGGTAGTCTCACGCGGTCCATCATTGCCGGCCATCGGTCACTCACCGTGATGTCACTAGTGTCCTATTCGTCCGGGCCGGGTTCCGGCCAGGTCTCCTTCGCTGCTTCCGCATACCAGTGCCGCATCGCCGGCGTTGCCAACACGGCGTCGACATAGGCGCGCGTGTCGGGCGCGAGCTTGCCGCCATAGGTGTCGAAGCGGGTGACGACAGGTGCATACATGGCATCGGCCGCGGTGAAATGACCGAACAGGAAGGGGCCGCCCTTGCTGTATTGTTCCCGGCACTGGCGCCAGATCGTTTCGATGCGCGCGCGCTGCATGTCGCCTTCGGCGTCGAGCGGCTTGTGGGCCTTCGGCCGGCGCAAATTCATCGGCCAGCCATAGCGCACCTCGCGAAAGCCGGAATGCATCTCGGTCGCCACCGAGCGAGCCAAGGCGCGGGCGCCGATATCCTGCGGCCAAAGTTTTTTCTCAGGAAACAGGTCGGCCAGATATTCAAGGATGGCAAGGGTTTCCCAGACGATCCTGCCATTGTGATTCAACACTGGCACCAGGCCGGTCGGCGACACTTTCGCCAGATTGGCAAAAGTCTCGGGCGTGCGCAGGCGCACGAAACCTTCCTCGAACGGGATCTCCAGATGCTTCATCGCCACCCATGGCCTCAGCGACCAGGACGAAAAGCACTTGTTGGCAATGATGAGCGTAAATTCAGCCAAGGCGGTCTCCCCAAAATTTCGTCACACTAGTCACATGATACGACGCGGCAAAGCGTTTCGGCGACCATATAAGCGACCAGATGCGACGATGATCGCCGCCCAGGGAACCTAAGCCAAGCCGGCCCGTTTGCCTCCTGCGAATGAATCCCCGGATCCCAGGAGATGCAAAGATGGTGAACAAGGATCAGGTTGCCGGCGTGGCCAAGCAGGTCAAGGGCTCGGTCAAGGAGGCCGGCGGCAAGGCGGCCGGCAACAGGCAGACCCAGGCCGAAGGCACGGCCGACAAGACCGCCGGCAAGGTGCAGAAGGTCTATGGCGACGTGAAGGACAAGATCAAAAAGGCGCTCTGATTCGATCTTGCAGGCAATGAGGAAGGCGGCTCAAGGCCGCCTTTTTCTTGTCAGAGGCTGAGGCTCTTGCTGAAGGCGCTGGTGAACTTGACCCCGCCCCGGTCGCCCGCCGCCTCGCCCAGCACCACGTCCATGCCGTCCCCGGTTACCCTCACCAGCGCGAAGCCACCCATATAGGCAGCCTTCGGCTTGAACAGGTCGAGGCCATCGCTTTTGTAGATCATAGGCACTTCGTGCTGATGGCCATGGAAGATGGCGATGACATTGTAGCCCTTCAGCGCCGCCAGCATCGCCTGGCGGTCGGCCTCGCTCCACCAGTGCGGCGCGCCTGCGCCGTCATCGTCATAGGTGCGCTTGGCCGGGTCCCAGCGCTCGACCGAGAAAGTGTCCCAGCCATAGTGCTGGAACAGGATGACGGGACGGCCATCCGCCGCGTAGGTCGCCAGATCCTGCTTCAGCCACGGCAGGCTGCTCACCGCGCCATGGCCGGTGTCGCCGGCAAAGCGGTGGGTCTGGACGAGATGCAGGCCGCCCCAGTCCCAGGAATAGCAGTCGGTGTCGACATCGTATTCGGTGGCCGGCACCGGCGGCTTGAAGAACACGCCGGGGCGGTGGTTGACCTCGACATAGTCGCGCAATTCACGCCGATACCAGTCGACATGGGGCGGCGAGCCATTCTGGTCGAGATCGTGGTTGCCGAGGCCGACATAGACCGGCATGTGCACGCGGTCCGGGCCGACGCCTTGTTGATAGCGCTGGCTGAACTGCAACAGTTGCGTGCCTTCGCTGGGCTCGGTGATCTGGCCGCCGCCATCGTCGGTGATGTCGCCGCCGACAACGAGGCCGAGCGGCGCATCGATGCGGCTGCCGGCCGAACGCAGGCGGGTTGCAACGCCATCGATCTCGACTGGCCATTGCCGGCCGGCCAAGCCATTGAGAACAGCGACATTGCGCAACAGCGCGGCATCGGTCTTGCCTTCCTCCAGGCAGTTGGGGCTGAGGCCGCTCGACATGCGGCAGGCATGGACATCGGCGATGAACAGAAAGGTGGCGTCGATGGGCTGGATGCGCTTGCCGGTCTGGCCAAGCGCGGCGCGCGGCAGCATACCAGCCATGGCAAGGCCGGCTGCCTGTGCGAGGAAATTGCGACGGGAGAGGACGAGCTTGCGATTCATGACCTGAAATTCAGCACAGCCGGCGCCCCACCGTCCAGTTGCCAGGAATGGCAGGTCGACCCGGCACTGTGGCTCTGGCATTTCTTGGGTCATGCTGGCGCGCAGCAAATACAAGCAGAGGGGGAGGATTTCATGAGAGCCGTTTCGATAGGCGTGGTGCTGGCTGGGTTGCTGCCGGGGGCTGCGGTGCATGCCGCCGATTGTGTCGACGCAAAATCGGCCAAGGCCGGCTTCGTTCTGGAAATGCCTGGCGTCCGCAGCGAGTTTCGGCCGGTGGCCGGCGGCATGGTGTCCGTCGCCAACAACTACGAATCGCAATCGCCGCAGACACAGTTCCTGTTTGCCGGCCTGGTCGAAGTGTTTCGCGACAGCGATACCGGACGGGTGGCGACGATCCCGTTTTCCGATCTGCGAAAACTGTTTCCGCTGAAGACGGGAGCCAAGAGCACGATCGAATTCGTCGAGTTGTCGCCGAACAAGCAGCCGAAGAGCACCAAGACACTGAGCCTGGTCGTCAAGGGCAAGGAGACGTTCAGCGTCGGCGGCTGCAAATACAACGTGCTGGCGGTCACGGAGACCTTCAAGAACGGCGCCGGCGAAACGCTGGACACATTTACCGCGCTTTATGCGCCCGATCTGCAAGCGTCCCTCGCCCGGCGCTACGACGAAGGGACCAGCGCGGAATCGGTAAACGGTTACGAGACGATCAAGCCGCTTTCCAACTAGAACAGCGCAGTTCCGGCCTCAAGGTTTTCCCGGCCGCAGCAGGATCCTGCTACGCCGCTTCGCTCTGCTCGGGAATGGCGGCGTTGAGCTACCCTGAAGTTCGGCCAGGCAATCGCGCAGCACGCTGGCATCCTGTGCCGCCTTGGCCATCGACATGGCGCCGGAATAGGCGGCGATGGCGAGTGCCGCAAAGCGCTCGGGGTCGGTGCCCTGCTCCCTCCCCGACTGCTGGTCGGCTCGCACCTTGTCGGCAACCGCCTGACGCCATCCGGCAAAGATATCGTCCAGAGCGGCGCGGAAATCCGGGTCAGCGAGCGACAGTTCATGCGCCAGATTGTTGAGCGGACAGCCGCGCACGAAGCCTTGCTGCTCAAGGTCGGTCGCCACCGCCTCGAACACCGCGCGCACGCCTTCGCGCGCCGAGCCTGCCGCCCGTACAGGGTTGATCCAGGTTTCATCGAGGGCCGCTGCCACGCGCTCCTCGATCACCGCCAGAGCGAGCGCCTTCTTGGTCGGGAAATGATGATGCAGCGCGCCGCCGCTGACGCCTGCGGTCGTCATCAACTCGCCAAGAGCGGATGCATGATAGCCACGCGCCTGGAACGACGCTTCGGCGATATCGAGCACCTTGTTGCGCAGCCCTTCGGGATCGTTGGTGCGTTTTCGCGGCGGCCCTTTCGGAGCCCGAGCAATCTCTGCTGACATTTGCCAACGATAGCAGATTGACAAAACAGGACAACCGGTCTGTTTTATAAACCGGATGATCATCCTGTTTTTTGGAGACGACACAATGACCGTACCCCTGAATGCGCCTGCGACGGCAAGCCTGCTCGCTTCGCCTGTCGTCGAGTTGCGGCAGTACACGCTGAAGCCGGGCCGGCGCGAGACGCTGATCGACATCTTCGACAGTCGGTTCATCGAAGGCCAGGAACACGCCGGCATGACCATCATCGGTCAATTCCGCGACCTCGACCGCCCCGACATATTCGTCTGGCTGCGCGGCTTCGATGGCATGGAAGCGCGGAAGCAGGCGCTCACCGCCTTCTATGACGGGCCGGTGTGGACGGCGCACCGCGACGCCGCCAATGCGACGATGATCGATTCCGACGATGTGCTGCTCTTGAAGCCGGCATGGCCAGGCGCCGGCTTCGATCTGTCAGGCGCGCAGCGAGGCGCCATGCCGCCGGATGGAAAGCTGAGCGCAGACAATCGCTTGACCGCTATCGTTGCCATCCAGATTCATCATCTGCGGTCTGGCGCCGAAGCCGATTTCGCCGGCAATTTCGAAACGGATGCCGTTCCGGTCCTTATCGGCGTCGGCGGACGGTTGCTTGGCGCCTTCATCACCGAGCACGCCGAAAACAGCTTTCCCCGCCTGCCGGTGCGCTTGAGCGAAAACGTCTTTATCGCGGTGACGGGTTTCAACAGTCCCGAGGCGCATGCCAGTTACGAAGCCGCAGTTGCCGCTTCGCCCCAATGGCAAGCGGCCGATGTGACCTGGCGGACCGAAACCTTGCGCCTGACGCCGACGTCGCAGTCGCTGCTGCGGTAACCGGATCGGCACGCGGCCAACCGAAGTTCATACTGAGCGATAGGCCGGCGGCTTGACCGCCCTCGCCGATCGGCATTGCCTTCGTGACGCGGGCAACAGCGAGAGCATTCGATGCGACTTGGCCTTCAATGAGACTTTCTGGCAAGCGAGCACTGGTGACCGGCGGCTCGGACGGCATCGGCCTGGCGATATCGGAAGCTTTCTTGCGCGAGGGCGCCGACGTGCTGATCGTCGGTCGCGACACCAGCAAGCTCGAGACCGCCCGCGAGACACTTGCGGCGGCGGGCAACGTCGGCACCCAGTCGGCCGATCTCTCGACCTCGTCCGGCATCGATGCCGTGGTCGATCGCGCGAAAGCAACCGGCCCGCTCGACATCCTCGTCAACAATGCCGGCGTCGCTTATCTGGTGCCTTTCGAGACCGTCACCGAGCACCAATTCCAGCAATCCTTCGCGCTCAATGTGACGGCGGCGTTCTTCCTTACCCAGCGGCTGCTGCCGCATCTCGGCGCCAACGCCTCCGTCATCAATATCTCGTCCTACTTCGCCGACAAGATGATCCCGAAGCGGCCGTCGAGCCTGTATTCCTTGTCCAAGGGCGCGCTGAATTCGCTGACCAAGTCGCTGGCCTTCGAGCTTGGTCCGCGCGGCATCAGGGTCAATGCGATTGCGCCCGGCACGGTCGACACCGCCATGCGGCGCAAGTCGATCGACAACCTGCCGGCGGCAGCGCAAGCCGAGCTGAAAACCTATGTCGAGCGCAGCTACCCGCTCGGCCGCATCGGCCAGACCAGCGATCTTGCCGGCATCGCCGTCTATCTGGCCAGCGACGAGGCGGCGTGGACCAGCGGCGGCATTTTCGCGATCGATGGCGGGTATACGGCGGGGTGACCGTTTGGACGGCCCTCGGCCTCGAACAAGCGGAGCACTTGACCAAACTTCCGATACCGCGTCTGTCTGCAGATTGAGCAATGCTTCAGACATTCGTGGTGCCATGCCGTCTATCGATCCACTGATCCTCTTCTACACAACGTTCTTCAGCAAACCCGTCGATATCGCGTCGATACAGTGCGAAATGCCCGGGCGGTGGACACTGGACAAACGACGGATTTCCGAGGCCGCGGCAGTCGTCTTCCATATTCCGAACTTTCGCGAAGTTGGCGATGCCTACAAATACCCTGGTCAATATTGGGTCGCCTGGTCGATGGAATGCGGCCAAAACTACAAGCGACTTGCCGACCCCAAATTCATGCGGCACTTCGATATCATCATGACGCATGAATCCCGGTCCGATGTCTGGGTACCCTACCTTCCGCGTGCGGTGTGGTGGAAAGATGCGCTGGCCAGACCAATCGTGCCGAAAACGGAAGAAGCGCCGGTCGCACTCTTCCAGTCGGCCGGCCTGAATTATAGCGGCCGTGTCGATTTGGCGAACGAACTGGCGCGCCACATCAAGATCGATTCTTATGGCCGATATCGCCACAACCGATCGGTCTCTGGCCCCGATCTGGGCTCGAAGACCAAGATCGAAACCATTGCGCGGCACAAATTCTGCCTGGCCATGGAGAACTCGATCGAGGCCGACTATGTCACCGAGAAAATCTATGACGCGTTCATGGCGGGCACGGTGCCGATCTACCTTGGCGCTCCCAATGTGGACGAGTTCGTTCCGGAGCACTCCTTTATTGACGCCAGTGCCTTCGCCAGCGCCAGCGATCTTGCAGCCTATCTCCAGCACCTGATCGCAACGCCGCAAGACTACGAGGCTTATTTCGACTGGCGCTCAAAGCCATTGCCCGACAATCTCGTCAAACGGGTGCAATCATTGGAAACACCCGCGTTCTGCAGACTGATGAGCGTCGTGCGCCAGCGTCTGGAGGCGCGGACAAGCACGCCTTCCGGACGGCGAACACTTCCGTTCGGCTATAGATCCTATCTCAGGACAAAGCTGCGCCGTTGGAGGAAAAAGGTTCCGAGCTGACGGTCCGCGATCAGGCGCGCTTTCAGCAAAATACGGAGGACAAAGAGCGTCACTTGCGACGTCGAGACGGCTTCGACCTTGCCGCCATGCATCTTGGAAAACTCCGAGGCCATGTGGAGGCGCTCCCAGGGTGGACTTGAAATTCTCGGCTTCGCGATCCGAAGCTCGATCCGGATGCGATGCCGGATTTTGGACGGAAACTGAACAGAAGGACAAGTGCATAAGCTACCTCATCGCTGCTGTTGCCAGTGAGACGCCGGCACGGATGGTAGTTTGTGTGGCAGCGTCGCTCGTAGGTAGACGTGAATTGCGCATTGCTGATCCTGGGGGAAGTTTGCGTAGAGCAATCCGCCAGCTCGACATGATCTCATCGAGCTAAATCCGCAAGTTTCCGTCCACTTTATGGGATCAAGCCGCACTGAGGAGCAATTTCCTTCACACGAAAGTGGAGGGTGCAGGATTCCGAAGGGCGGCGCTACTGCTTCAACCGATTTACTGCCTGCCGGCCGCAATCTCTGCTTGAAGGCCATTGTGCAACGCGATACGCCGTTGCCGAATTCGATCGTCGGAGAGACAAGTGACCGCTGCCAGGACCAGAACCGAAACCGACACGTTCGGCCCCATCGAGGTTGCCGCCGACCGTTACTGGGGCGCGCAGGCGCAGCGTTCCCTCGGCAATTTCAGGATAGGCTGGGAAAAGCAGCCGGCCTCGATCGTGCGTGCGCTCGGCATCGTCAAGCGAGCGGCGGCGGAAGCCAATATGGAGTTGAAGCGGCTCGATCCGGCAGTCGGCAAGGCGATCATCGAGGCGGCGCAAGAGGTGATCGACGGCAAGCTGAACGATCATTTCCCGCTGGTCGTCTGGCAGACCGGCTCGGGCACGCAGTCCAACATGAACGCCAACGAGGTGATCTCCAACCGGGCCATCGAACTTCTGGGCGGCGTCATGGGCTCGAAGAAGCCGGTGCACCCTAACGACCACGTCAATATGAGCCAGTCGTCGAACGACACCTACCCGACAGCCATGCACATCGCGTGCGCCGAGCGCATCGTGCACGATCTGCTGCCGGCGCTGAAGCATCTGCACGCTGCGCTCGAGGTCAAGACGAAGGCCTTCGCCCACATCATCAAGATCGGCCGCACCCATACGCAGGACGCGACACCCCTCACGCTGGGCCAGGAATTTTCCGGCTACGCCGCGCAGGTGGCCTCTTCGATCAAGCGCATCGAGATGACGCTGCCCGGCCTGCAGGAACTGGCGCAGGGCGGCACCGCCGTCGGCACCGGCCTCAACGCGCCGGTGGGCTTTGCCGAAACGGTGGCGGCGCGCATCGCCGAAATCACCGGCATCGCCTTCGTCACCGCGCCGAACAAGTTCGAGGCGCTCGCCGCGCATGATTCCATGGTGTTCTCGCATGGCGCCATCAACGCGGCGGCCGCCGCCCTCTTCAAGATCGCCAACGACATCCGCTTCCTCGGCTCCGGCCCGCGCTCGGGCCTCGGCGAACTGTCGCTGCCGGAAAACGAGCCGGGTTCCTCGATCATGCCGGGCAAGGTCAACCCGACCCAATGCGAGGCTCTGACGCAGGTCTGCGTGCAGGTGTTCGGCAACAACGCCTCGCTGACCTTCGCCGGCAGCCAGGGCCATTTCGAGCTCAACGTCTACAACCCGCTGATGGCCTACAACTTCCTGCAGTCGGTGCAGTTGTTGGCCGACGCCTCGATCTCCTTCACCGACAATTGCGTCGTCGGCATCGAGGCTCGCGAAGACAACATCAAAGCCGCGCTCGACCGCTCGCTGATGCTGGTGACCGCGCTGGCGCCGACGATCGGGTACGACAATGCCGCCAAGATCGCCAAGACCGCGCACAAGAAGGGCACCACCTTGCGCGAGGAAGCACTGGCCACTGGGCTGGTCAGCGAGGCAGACTACGACCGGCTGGTGCGGCCGGAGGACATGACGCATCCGGGTTAAGCGATTCCAGGGAAAGTGCCTTGCGTTTCCTCGGGAAGCGCGCAGCCCTCGTCTTGGGGATTGCGTCAACTAGAAATCCGAATTTTGTGGCGGGACAATTTGCTCCCGCCGCTGCTGGCCGCGACAAGAATTTTGCGTCGGTCGAACGATCCCGAAATGTACGTCCTGTGAACAATGTGTCGCCGGACTGGCGGCTTTGGTGAACAGTCGGCTTGGTCTATCTGACGGGACATCAACCCTTTTCGGAGAGCCACCATGTCCATCAACACTTCCGCTGCCGGCGCCGGCATCGCGTCCAACAGCTCCACCACCATCCTGCTCGGCCGCATCCTGCTCGCCGCCATCTTCCTGCTTTCCGGCTTCGGCAAGCTCACCGCCATTTCCGGCACCGCCGGCTATTTCGGCGCCATGGGCCTGCCGGTGCCGACCGTAACGGCCATTGTCGTCGGCCTGATCGAATTGCTCGGCGGCCTTGCCGTGCTCGTTGGCTTTCAGACCCGCATCGCCGCCTGGGTGCTCGCGGTCTTCACCATCGCCTCGGCCTTTGTCGCCCATACCGGCTGGGCCGACCAGAACCAGATGATCCATTTCCTGAAGAACGTCGCCATCACCGGCGGCTTCCTGCTGCTGGCTTCCTCAGGCCCTGGCACCTACTCGATCGACGCCAAGCGCGGCTGAGCTTTCCCTTCCCAAGCCTGAAAAAAGCGGCGTGGAATTTTCCACGCCGCTTTTTCGTTGTCTGCCCAAGCGCACGCTCGACCCATCCCTGCTAGGATCGGTCTCGAAACAGCCGGCGGACAGACATCGGAGATGACCATGCCCCGCGATGCATTGCTTCTGATTTCCCGGCTGCTGCTCGCCGTCCTGCTCGTTCCCTCCGGCTACCACGCGCTCGCCGACATTGCCGGGACGACCGGCTATTTCGCCGGCCTCGGCATGCCATTGCCGACGCTTGCCGCCTGGGGCACCGGGCTGTTCGAGTTGATTGCCGGTCTCTTGATACTGGTCGGCTTTCAGACGCCGGTCGTTGCGATACTTCTTGCCGCTTTCTGCATCGTTGCAGGCTCCATCGGCCACTACGGCCAGGGCGGCGATGACCCGATGCTCACCTTCCTGCACCAGCAGATGCTGATGAAGGATATTGCCATCGCCGGTGGATTCCTGGCGCTAGCCATGGCCGGCGCCGGGGCCTGGTCGATCGACGGGCGCCGCGCCGCGGTCTGATATCGTCAAATATCGTCCCGGTTGAACCATCCGTGCCAGGTCGACCCCCACTCCGTCTCGGCTTCGTCGAGCCACCTCTCCCCCGATCGACGGGGTAGAGGAAGTGCGCGAGCCTATTGCCGCCAACGCTTTCCAACGAGGCTCCCTTCCTTTCCCTCCGGAGGGGGAAGGTGGCGGTGCGAAGCAGCGACGGATTGAGGAAGCCGGTCCTCGAACGCGAGGCCGACGACGACATGGTTTTGCTGTCAGGCCGCGCCTACTTCACCGACACGCTCTGCCCACCCTCGACCGCCAGCACCAGCCGGCGGTTGGTGATCCGCGCCAGTTGCGCCAGCCGTCCGGCCGGGCGTTCGCCGTAAAGATCGGAAAGTGAGGCCGGCAGCACCAGCGCCAACGTGCCATTGCCGCGGTTTTCCCATTTCAGCCGCGGCATGACGCCGGGCATGGCCGCAGTCAGCAGATAGACGACGCGCAGCACCGCCGCCAGGATGCGGGCGCGCTCGAGATAGCGCGGCGTCGCCAGGCCGCGGATTTCCGGCGCCGCATCGTTGAACACGCCTTCGTGGCGGAACAGGCCGACCAGCGCCAGGAAGGCACGGCCGGGGTGATCGACGCCAATGAAGGAGGCGTGGGCAATGATGTTGAGCGACTGCTTGCCGCGATATTCCGGGTGCGCGCGCCAGCCTATATCGGCCAGCAGACAGGCAGCGTGGCGATAGCGCGCCTCATCCTCCGTCTCGTCGATGCCGAAGGCGGCAAAGGTCTTGTCCGTCCATTCGACAAGCTCATGCGCATGGGTGACCGAGCGCGACCGCAGCCGCGCCAGTTCCTCCGAAGCGGAGACCAGCGGATCGGCCTTCTGCTCGGCAGGGTCGAGCAGCGAATAGAGAAACCCTTCGCGCACGCCCAATGCCGAGACGATGATCTTCGACGGCTGCATCGCCGCCATGATCTCCTGCAGCACGACCGCGCCATAGGGCAGCAGCGAACGGCGGTTCTTCGACACACCTTCGATGCCCTTGACCTTCTCGATCTCGCCTTTCGCCACCTGCTTCAGGAAATTGGCGGCGCTTTCGACACCGATCTCATAGTGGTGCATGACGCCAAGCGGGTAGTTGGTCATTTCCATGTGCAGCCGGGCAAGGTTTCGCCAGGTGCCGCCAACGGCGTAAAAGGGCCGTCCCAGCCCGCCCTTCAACAATTTGGCGCGCGCCAGTTCGTCGCGGGTGATCTTTGCCGCCTGGGCGAGCGAATTCCTGGCCATGTCCTGCAGCCGCAGGCCACCCAGCGGCAGCGTGATGCCGTCGCCGATCGCCTCGCCATTGATGTCGATAAGCTCCAGGCTGCCGCCGCCAAGATCACCGGCAATGCCATTGGCGGGGTGGAAGCCCGAAATGACGCCAAGCGCCGAATAATGCGCCTCCTGCCGGCCAGTGAGCACGCGGATCTCGGTCTTGAGCACATCCTGGGCGCGGTGGATGAAATCGGGGCCGTTGATCGCTTCGCGGGCCGCGGCTGTTGCCAGCACAAACATGTGCTCCGCACCCGCCTGGTCGGAGAGCGCGCGGAAACGGCGGAACTCCTCCATCGAGCGCGTCACCGCCTCGGGATCGAGCTTGCCGGTCGAAACGATGCCGCGGCCGAGGCCGGCCAGCATCTTTTCGTTGAACAGCAAGGTCGGCGAGCGCGCCAACCCTTCATAGACGACAAGGCGGATCGAGTTCGAGCCGATGTCGATGATGGACAGCGGCCGGCGATCCTGCAGCCGGCCTTGGGACGTTGAAATCATCAGCCGGTGTTCTTCTTGCGACGCTTGAACTGCGCGATGCGCTTGGGCGCATGCGACTTCAGCGCGTCACCCCGTCCCGACAGGCTCGGATTGGTCATGAAATATTCCTGCGCGTTGAACGGTTCCTCACCCTCCTCCAGCACGACGCGCCGGGAGGTTCCGTCAGCCAATACGTCGAAACTTTGCTGGTTGTCCATGATGTTGCCCAGCATGATCTGGCCAAGGATCTGTTCATGCACCGTTGGATTGGTGATCGGCACCATGGTCTCGACGCGGCGGTCGAGATTACGTGGCATCAAGTCGGCCGAGGCGATGTAGACGATCGCCTCGTCCGACGGCAGGCCATGGCCGTTGCCGAAGCAGTAGATGCGGCTGTGTTCGAGGAAGCGGCCGACGATCGACTTGACCCTGATGTTTTCCGACAGGCCGGGCACCTGCGGCCGCAGGCAGCAGATGCCGCGCACGACGAGATCGATCTCGACGCCGGCACGGCTGGCGTCATAGAGCGCGTCGATGATGTTGGGATCGACGAGCGCGTTCATCTTCATCCAGATGCGCGCCGGACGGCCAGCCAGCGCGTAGGCGACCTCGTCGGCAATGTGCTTGAGGATACGGCTGCGCAGCGTAAACGGCGAGATGGCGATCCGCATCTCATCGGTCGGCTCGGCATAGCCGGTGATGAAGTTGAACAGCTGGGCGACATCGCGCGCGATCGTCGGATCGGTGGTGAAGAAGGACAGGTCGGTGTAAATGCGCGCTGTCACCGGATGGTAGTTGCCGGTGCCGAGATGCACATAGTTACGCAGCTTGCCGTCCTCGCGCCGCACCACCAGCGACATTTTCGCATGGGTTTTGAGTTCGAGGAAGCCGAACACGACCTGGACGCCGGCGCGTTCGAGGTCGCGCGCCCAGCGGATGTTGGCTTCCTCGTCGAAGCGCGCCTTGAGCTCGACCAGGGCGGTTACCGACTTGCCGGCCTCGGCCGCGTCGACCAAGGCGCGCACGATCGGGCTGTCGTTGGAGGTGCGGTAGAGCGTCTGCTTGATCGCCACCACCTCCGGGTCGGCCATCGCCTGGCGCAGGAATTGGACCACCACGTCAAAGGATTCATAGGGGTGGTGGACGACGATGTCCTTCTCGCGAATGGCCGCGAAACAGTCGCCGCCATGCTCGCGGATGCGCTCGGGAAAGCGTGGATTGTAGGGGGTGAACTTCAGGTCGTCGCGCGGCACGGCGACGATCTCGGAAATCTGGCTGAGCGCCAGCGGGCCGGTCAGAACGCTGATGCGGCTCGAAGAGACGCCAAGCTCGCCGGCGACGAACTCGCGCAATTCGCCGGGCATCGACTTGTCGAATTCGATGCGGATGACCGAACCGCGGCGGCGGCGCTTCAGCGCCGTCTCGAACAGGCGCACGAGATCTTCCGACTCTTCCTCGACCTCGATATCGCTGTCCCGGATGATGCGGAAGGTGCCTGAACCCTTGACCTCATAGCCGGGGAACAGCTTGCCGATATAGAGGCCGACAGCCTCCTCCAGTGGAATGAAGCGAACGTGCTGCTTGCGGTCGGGCAGACGGATGAAGCGCTTCAGCGCCACCGGCAGGCGCAGAAGCGCGCTCATCTCCTCGCCATTCTTGCGATGGCGCAATTGCAGCGCCATCGAGAAGCCGAGATTGGGAATGAACGGAAACGGATGCGCCGGGTCGATCGACAGTGGAGTCAGGACCGGGAAGACCTGGTCCTGGAAATGGTCTTCCAGCCAGACTTTCTCATCCTTGGTTAGTGCATCGCGGGTGATGCTCTCTATGCCTTCCTTGTTGAGCAGCAGCATCAGCGCTGAAAGGCTGTTCTGCTGGTCCTCCTGCAGCCGCTCGACCTCGCGCAGCAATTGTTCCAGCTGCTGCTCCGGCGTGCGGCCGTCGGGGCTCTTGAGCGCAATGCCTTCGCGCACCTGGCCCGCAAGGCCGGCGACGCGGACCATGAAGAATTCGTCGAGATTGGCGGCTGAAATCGACAGGAAACGGACGCGTTCGAGCAGCGGATGGTGCTGGTTCTGGGATTCCTCGAGCACACGCCGGTTGAACTGCAGCCAGGAGAACTCACGGTTGACGAACCGATCGGGGTTGCCGCCCTCGGGGCTCGCCACCTCGACATTGATGAATTCGCTCTGCACCGGCTTCAGTTCGTTCATGGTTCCTGCTCTTCCCCCGCCAACCGTCCCTTGGAGCGCCGCTGGACGTGCCATGCCTCTAACACGCTTTTGTGGCGCATGACCCTTCGGCGAAAACCGTTCCGATTTCAGGGACATGCACTTAACCGGCTCACCGTATCCTCTGACAGGCTTTTGCGACAGTTTCATTTCATCGATCTTGCAAACAGGCCTGTTATGTTCCAGATGCTTTTCGACGAGATCAAGGAGACGACGATGGCAGGCGGTTCCATTCCCCATTTCCAGAACGATGCGGGCCATCCGGCAATCGACATCGGCGTCAAGGAATTCATGTGCACCGGCGCCAACCCGCCCTTCGACCACCCGCATGTGTTCCTCGACATGGGCGACGACAATGAAAAGGTCTGTCCCTACTGCTCGACGCTCTACCGCTATTCGGCGAAGCTGAGGGCGACGGAAACGCTGCCGGCCGGTTGCCTTTATATCGACCAGGCCGCCTGATCCTTCCGCGACAAGCCCGATGGAAGACATCAGGTCCCGGCAGGTCATAATCGCCGGGGCCGGCATCGCCGGGCTGACCGCTGCCCTTGCCTTCGCCGGACGGGGTTATCCGGTAAAGCTGATCGAACAGGCACAGCACCTAGACGCGGCCGGCGCCGGCATCCAGCTTTCGCCCAACGCAACACGCATTCTTGGAAAACTCGGCGTGCTCGACCGGCTGCTGCCGGCAGCGTTGCGGCCGGAAGCGGTCGTGCTCAAGGACGCCGGGACGCTGCGCGAACTGGCGCGGGTACCGCTTGGGCAAGCCGCCGAAGCGCGCTGGCAGGCGCCTTATCTCGTCGCTCACCGCGCCGATCTGCAGGCAGGGCTGCTGGCGCAAATGGCCGAACGGCCAGAGATTGAGCTCATCACCGGCGCCCGCGTGACCGGCATCGTCAAAGACGCGCAATATGTCGCCGTGACCGCCGAAGTGGACGGCCGCGAGATCGAGGCACGCGGCAAACTGCTGGTCGGCGCCGACGGCGTCTGGTCGGCAGTCAGGGCGCAACTCGCAGGCGAGGACTTCGTCAAAAGCCGTTTTTCGGGCGAACTCGCCTGGCGAGTCACGATCGCGGCCGAGAGCGCCGCCGGCGAAGCCTTTGTCGCGATCGGCGCCGCCGACTGCGTCACCACGTTCCTGCATCCAGGCTTCCACATGGTCGCCTATCCCGTCAGCAAAGGCCGGGCCTTCAATCTCGCCGCCTTCACCAAGGGCGAGCGCATGGCGGAAGGTTGGTCAGGCCATGCCGATCCCGCGATCCTCACGGCTGCCCTGCGCGGCACCGCGCCGGGCCTGACGAAGCTTGTGGCACTGGCCGGCCCATGGACGGCCTTTCCGATCCACACCGTCGAACAGAAGCGGTGGACGAGCCCGCAGGGCATCGCGCTGATCGGCGACGCCGCGCACGCGATGACGCCGTTTGCGGCGCAAGGTGCCGCGATGGCGATCGAAGATGCCACCACGCTTGCCGAGGCTATCGCCGATTTCCCTGGCGATCTGCCCAGAAGTTTTCGAATCTGGGAAAATCTTCGGCGGCCGCGTGTCGCCAAGGCCGCGCGTCGTGGGGCCGTAAACCGCCTCGCCTGGCATGCTGCCGGCCCGGTGGCGATCGCCCGCAATCTGTTCCTGGCCATGCGCTCGCCCGACAAGCTCGCCGCCGACCTCGACTGGCTCTATGGATGGCGAGCGGACACTCGGCAGTCTAGATCGTCGACGTAGCGATCCTTCCCACCCCCCTCTGTCCTGCCGGACATCTCCCCCGCAAGGGGGGAGATTGGATGTCGCCGTCGCCTTCGCCAAAATCGCCGGCGTTGCAGCAGGAGCGCCGCGGGCAAAACGGCTGATCTCCCCCCTTGCGGGGGAGATGGCCGGCAGGCCAGAGGGGGGTGCCGTCCCGCTGACTTCAAAAGATCCAACACTGTCGCGGTGCGATGAAGGACTGCTAGTTATAAAACCGCATCGACAAGCCCAGCGAGGCCGGCAGCGGGTTCCACCAGCCGGTGCGCAGGCCGGCGGTGCGCAGGCCGGCGGCTGTCCAGGTGTTGCAGCCGACCAGCGCGTTGAAATGGCCGTTCGCCTCGAAGAAGCGGTCGAAGCTGGAATAGGCGGCGTTCTCGATGACCACAGGACCGTGCGGCCCTTGCTGGAAACTCGCGTCGATATAGTCGAGCAGCGCTGCAAAACGTTCCTCATCGATGTCGAAACCGGTGGCAGCAGGGTGCGGCTCGGCGATGGCCCCGGCGATATCGACATGCATGACCGAGGCGTCCAGTGTCAGCGCCTTGAGGACGGGCACTGTCTTCAGCTGCGACCAGCTCGGCGTCTCCAGATAGAAGGCCCGGCCGCCCCAGCCAAAGACGATGTAGCGCACTTCCGGGGCGTCGACAGGGATGCCGGCAGCGACCAGGAAATGGAAGCGCCGGCGCACCTCGTCATCGACGGGAATGGCGATGTCGGTGTGGATCGGATTCTCCAGCACCAGAATATGGCGCGTGCCCTCACCCGCCGCTGACGCCGGCCACAGCGGACGCGGCACCAGCGTGCCGAGCGTGGCAGCGAGCGCGACCACGATAATCAGCATGGCCAGGAAACGCAGGGCTTTTCTCATGCGGCGGCGGCTTTGCGTTTCAATGGAGAAGATCAATCCCGACCCCAGATAGCAAAAGAGCCCGGCCGCATTGCGGCCGGGCTCTTTTGCTTCGCATGAAAATGCTCAGTGCAGGATCTGCGACAGAAACAGCTTGGTGCGCTCGTGGCGCGGATGGTCGAAGAACTCGGCCGGCGTGTTCTGTTCGACGATCTGGCCCTGATCCATGAAGATCACCCGGTTGGCCACTTTGCGGGCAAAGCCCATTTCGTGGGTGACGCACAGCATGGTCATGCCTTCCTCGGCCAGGCCCACCATCGTCTCCAGCACTTCCTTGATCATTTCTGGATCGAGCGCCGAGGTCGGCTCATCGAACAGCATGATGCGCGGGTTCATGCACAGCGAACGCGCTATCGCCACGCGCTGCTGCTGGCCGCCCGACAGCTGGCCCGGATATTTGTTGGCCTGTTCGGGGATCTTGACGCGCTTGAGGAAGTGCATGGCGATTTCCTCGGCCTGCTTCTTCGGCGTCTTGCGCACCCAGATCGGCGCCAGCGTGCAGTTCTCCAGGATGGTCAGATGCGGGAACAGGTTGAAGTGCTGGAACACCATGCCGACCTCGCGGCGCACCTCGTCGATCTTCTTGAGATCGTTGGTGAGTTCCTTGCCGTCGACGATGATCTTGCCCTTCTGGTGCTCTTCCAGCCGGTTGATGCAGCGGATCATGGTCGACTTGCCCGACCCCGAAGGACCGCAGATGACGATGCGCTCGCCGCGCATCACCTTGAGGTTGATGTCCTTCAGCACATGGAACTCGCCATACCATTTGTGCATGCCGATGATGTCGATTGCGACATCGGTGGTCGAGATGTGCATCTTCTTGGCATCGACCTTGATCTCTTCGGCGCTGACGGCGTTTTCTATGACCATGGCAGGTTCCCCTTTATTTGTTTTTAACGTTTGTGGCCGGTGTCCAGCCGGCGTTCCGTATACATCGAATAGCGCGACATGCCGAAGCAGAACAGCCAGAAGACGAAGGCAGCGAAAATCAGGCCGGACTTGGTGGTCTGCGGCGTCGCCCAGTTGGGATCGGAGAAGTTCTGCTTGACGACACCGAGCAGGTCGAACATCGAGATGATGATAACCAGGCTTGTGTCTTTCAACATGCCGATGAAGGTGTTGACGATGCCGGGTATGACCAGCTTCAGCGCTTGCGGCAGCACGATAAGGTTCATCTTCTGCCAGTAACCGAGACCAAGCGAATCCGCACCCTCATACTGGCCCTTGGGGATCGCCTGCAGACCGCCGCGCACCACCTCCGCCATGTAGGCGGCGGCAAACAACGAGAAGCCGATCAGCGCCCTGAGGAACTTGTCGAAGGAAACGCCGGGGGGCAGGAACAGCGGCAGCATGACGCTGGCAAAGAACAGGACGGTGATCAGCGGGATGCCGCGAACGAATTCGATGAAGATAACGCACAGCATCTTGACTATCGGCATCTTCGAGCGCCGACCGAGCGCCAGCACGATGCCGAACGGCAGCGACACTGCAATGCCGACGAAGGCCAGGCTGAGCGTCACCAGCAGGCCGCCCCATAGCTGCGTCTCCACATGCGGCAGGCCGAACATGCCGCCGACCAGCAGCACGAAAGCGACGATCGGCAGCACCAGGAAAAGCAGGATCGCGTTCAGCCCCTTGCGCGGCACGCGCGGGATCAGCAGCGGCACCAGCAGCGCCACGAATAGTATGGCGACCAGGATCGGCCGCCAGCGCTCCTCAATAGGATAGCGGCCGAGCATGAATTGGCCGAACTTGGCGTTGACGAACGCCCAGCAAGCGCCGGACCAGCCATCCGGCTGAACGCCGCCTTGCGCCGCCGTGGCGCATACCGAGCGATCGGACCCTACCCACTGGGCGCTGATGAAGGCCCAGTTGATGATTGGCGGCAGGATCATCACCACCAGTGCGATGCCCAGTACGGTCAGGATGGTGTCGCCCACCGAACCGATCAGGTTCTTGCGGACCCAGGCGATAGGCCCCCGCACGCCGGCCGGCGCCTGTTGCGCCAGGGCCATTTCGGTCCGCACCCAGGCGGTATCGTGTTCCTGCATGGCCTTACCTCTCCACCAGCGCCATCCTGGCGTTGACCACATTCATGACCGCCGACGTCACCAGGCTGATGACGAGATAGACGACCATCATGATCAGCACGTTTTCGACCGCCTGCCCCGTCTGGTTGAGCACTGTGCCGGCGGTCGCCGTCAGATCCGGGTACGCAATAGCGATGGCCAGCGATGAGTTCTTGGTCAGGTTGAGATACTGGCTGGTCAGCGGCGGGATGACGATGCGCATGGCTTGCGGCACGACGACAAGCCGCAGGATCGATCCCGGCCGCAATCCCAGAGCACCAGCCGCTTCCGACTGGCCCTTCGAGACGCCGAGAATGCCGGCACGCACGATCTCTGCAATAAAGGAGGCCGTGTAGCAGGACAGCGCCAGATAGAGCGAAAGGAATTCCGGCCCGATGTGGAAACCGCCGGCCAGGTTGAAGGTCGATTGCTTCGGAAAATCGAAGGTCAGGGGAAAGCCGCTCAGCGCATAGGCCAGAAGCGGCAGGCCGACGATCAGCGCCAGGGACGTCCAGAACACGGGAAACTGCTGACCGGTCGCCATCTGCCGCTGGCGCGCCGTGCGGGCGACGAACCATGCCATGGCGATGCCGACAAGCAAGGCGACAAAGATCAGCCAGGAGCCATCACCCCAGATGGCACGAGGAAGATAGAAGCCGCGCTGGTTGAGAAAAGAGCCGAATGGCAGGTTGATGCTTTCGCGCACCACGGGCAAGACCGCCAGCACGCCCGAATACCAGAAGAAGATCACCAGCAGCGGCGGGATGTTGCGGAAAATCTCGACATAGACCGTGCAGATCTTGCGGATCAGCCAGTTGTGCGACAAGCGGCCGATGCCGACGATGAAGCCGATGATGGTTGCGGTGATGATGCCGGCAACGGCGACGATGAGGGTGTTGATCAGCCCGACGACAATGGCTTTGCCATAGGTGTCGTCCGAGTTGTAAGGGATGGCACTGACTGAGATATCGAAGCCGGCACGGCTTTTCAGGTAGCCGAACCCGGAAGAAATGTGCAGGCGCTGCAGATTGTCGATGACGTTGTGGACAATCCACCAGACGCTCGCCACCAGCAAGACGACAACCACCGCCTGGAAGACAACTCCACGGACTTTTGGATCGTTGATGAAGGAACCGCGGCTCGGCTCCTCGCGTAGGACTTCCTGCGACGCCATTGCCCATCCCCTGCAAAGAGAAACCGGAAGGCAGACAATCTGCCTTCCGGATCGCATTTCGATCAGCGGATCGGTGGCGCGTATTGCAGGCCGCCCTTGGTCCACAGCGCATTGATGCCGCGCGCGATCTTCAGCGGGCTGCCGGTGCCGACATTGCGCTCGAACATCTCACCGTAATTGCCGACTGCCTTGACGATGTTGACGACCCAGTCATTGCTAACGCCGAGATCGGTGCCGATCTTGGTTTCGGGTTCCTGGCCGAGCACGCGCTTGATCTCCGGGTTGTCCGAGGTCTTCATCTCGTCGACATTGGCCTGGGTGATGCCCAGTTCCTCTGCCTGCAGCAGCGCGAAATAGGTCCACTTGACAATGTGGTACCACTGGTCGTCCCCCTGGCGCACGGCCGGGCCGAGCGGTTCCTTGGAGATGATCTCGGGCAACACGACATGGTCTGCCGGCGCGCTGAGCGTCAGGCGGATGCCGTAGAGACCCGACTGGTCGGTGGTGTAGACATCGCAACGGCCCGCGTCATAGGCGGCGTTGACCTCTTCAAGCTTTTCGAAGACGACCGGGTTGTACTCCATCTTGTTCGCCTTGAAGTAGTCGGCGAGGTTGAGCTCGGTCGTGGTGCCGCTCTGCACGCAGACTGCCGCACCCGAAAGCTGCAGCGCCGAATTGACGCCCGGCAGCTTCTTGGCGTTGATCATGAAGCCCTGGCCGTCATAATAGGTGACGCCGACGAAGTTCAGGCCAAGTGCCGTATCCCGATTGATGGTCCAGGTGGTGTTGCGCGACAGGATGTCGACTTCGCCCGACTGCAGCGCGGTGAAGCGCTCCTTGGCGCTGAGCGGCGTGAACTTGACCTTGGTGCCGTCGCCGAAGACGGCGGCCGCGACCGCGCGGCAGAAATCCACATCGATGCCTTTCCATTCACCCTTGTCGTCAGGCGCAGCGAAGCCGGCAAGACCTGTGTTGGTACCGCACTGGATGAAGCCTTTCGCCTTGACGTCGTCGAGCGTTGTCGCCGACGCGGCCGAAGCCATCCATCCAAGCGCAGCGGCACCGAGAATGCCAATTGCAATGTGTTTCATAACCCACAGACCCTTTTCTGTTTTCAGGTAAACCCTGATCCTCAGGCAAATCCTGATCTTTTCCCGCGTGAACCCGGCTCCCATCCGGCTCATTCCCGGAACCCCGCGTCGTAACCGACGCCCGGCCCCTCCCATTCACGAACTGCATCGAAGGCGATTATCTCTGTGAGGTCAAGGGAAATGACCGTTTCACGACAGCTTTGAAAACCAATTGCCGCAAATGCCTGAATTGCAGACAACAGCATCAGGAAAGCAGCAAGCCCCGCAAATAAAACCGGCAAAGTCCGTCGACGCTAATCCACATCCACTCATGAAATCCGCGGCTCTGGATCGCCACGCATTCCAGACTATTCATGGGGGAATTGGCCTATGCAAAGGGCACCGCCTGGCGGGCGCCCGCTGTTGCACGGCCAATGCCGCCGCTCTATGGCTAGCGCTTTCACCACAAGGCGAAGAGCAATGGCGACTGACGGCAACGAAATGGGTATCAACACGCGGCTTGCCCATTCGGGCAACAATCCGCACGACTATTTCGGCTTCGTCAATCCGCCGATCGTGCATGCCTCGACCGTGCTCTATCCCAATGCGTCGGTGATGGCGGCGCGCAGCCAGAAATACACCTATGGCACACGCGGCACGCCGACCACCGATGCGTTGGCGCATGCGATCGACGCGCTGGAAGGCTCCGCCGGCACAATAATCGTGCCGTCGGGCCTGGCGGCGGTGACCGTCCCGTTGCTGGCGTTTCTCTCGGCAGGCGATCACATCCTGATTGTCGATTCCGTCTACCATCCGACCCGCAATTTCGCCGACACGATGCTGAAGCGGCTGGGTGTCGAGGTCGAGTATTACGATCCGCATGCCGGCGCCGGCATCGCCAGCTTGATCAAGCCGAACACCAAAGTCGTGTTTACGGAATCACCGGCCTCCAACACCTTCGAGGTGCAGGACGTTCCGGCGATCGCCAAGGCGGCGCATGAAACGGGCGCCATCGTCATGATGGACAATACCTGGGCAACGCCGCTCTATTTCCGTCCGCTCGACCACGGCGTCGATATCTCGATCCATGCGGCGACGAAATATCCGGCCGGGCATTCGGATGTGCTGCTGGGCACAGTGTCTGCCAATGCCAACTGCTGGAAGCAGCTTTGCGAGACGTTCTACACGATGGGCTGCTGCGCCGGCCCCGACGACGTCTACCAAGTCCTGCGCGGCCTGCGCACGATGGGCGTTCGGCTGGATCACCATCAAAAGAGCGCGCTTGCCATTGCCGTCTGGCTTGAAGGCCAGCCCGGCGTGGCCCGCGTGCTGCACCCGGCGCTCCCCAGCCACCCCGACCACGCGGTGTGGAAGCGTGATTTTTCCGGCTCGAGCGGCATCTTTTCCATCGTGCTCAAAGGCGGCGGCCAGAGACAGCAGCATGCCTTCCTCGATGCGTTGAAAATCTTCGGTCTCGGCTATTCCTGGGGCGGCTATGAGAGCCTTGCCGTGCCGGTCTTCCTCGGCGACCGTACCGTCGCCAAGGGCCCCTATGACGGCCCGCTGATCCGGCTGCAGATCGGGCTCGAGGATGTCGAGGACCTCAAGGCCGATATCCTGCGCGGGCTGGAAGCGGCCGCTGCGGCATGACACCAGCAAACTTGCCAAGCTGATTCCGCTAGCCGGCTTAACCCGTTGAAAGGATTGGCGAGCGACTTTCGCAGGCGATCGACCTCGCAAAGCCGCTCATCGGTCAACCAAGCGCAATGTTATTTCCCCAACGCGCGCTTTTTCGGATCGGTTTGACTTTCAAAATCGTCGGTCCAACGCCATTGCAGGCGCTGCGCGCACAATTCCAGCCGGACTGAGCTTGCCATGGCCTTTCGTCTCTTTGTCCCCATTCTCGCCGGCGCGACGCTGCGCGAGCGCCTCATCGCCTGCATCGGGGCGATGATCGGCATTGCGCTGACCGGCGCGATCGGCGCGCTGGTGCTTGGCAATGGCCCGCATGTGCCGCTGCTGGTGGCGCCGATGGGGGCGTCGGCGGTGCTGCTGTTTGCGGTGCCTGCAAGCCCGCTGGCGCAGCCATGGTCGATCATCGGCGGCAATACAATATCGGCGCTGGTCGGCGTGATCGTGGCCCATTTCGTCCCTCAGCCCGTTCTCGCCACGGGCATTGCCGTGGCGATGGCGATCGCCGCCATGTCGTTCTCGCGCTGCCTGCATCCGCCGGGCGGAGCCGCCGCACTGACCGCCGTGCTCGGCGGGCCGGCCGTGATCGGTGCCGGCTTCCTGTTTCCGTTCGTGCCGGTGGCGCTGAACTCCATGATGCTGGTCGCGCTCGGCTATGCTTTCCACAGGCTGTCGCGACGCAGCTACCCGCATGTGCCGGCCCCTGCCCCGAAAAGCACGCACGGAACCATCGATCCGCCGACTCAGGAGCGCATCGGCTTCCGGGCGGAGGACATCGATGCCGCGCTGGCTGCGCTCGACGAGACCTTCGACATCGACCGCAACGATCTCGAACAGCTGCTGCGACAGGTCGAACTGCAAGCGACGATGCGCGCACACCGAACCATGTTGTGCGAGGACATCATGTCCCGCGACGTGATTTCGGTCGATGAACACGCGTCCGCCGATCGGGCGCGTCATCTGCTGCTCGACCACAATATCCGCACGCTGCCGGTTGTCGACAAGGACGCCAGGCTGGTCGGCACCGTTGGATTAAGGGAATTGGCGCGAGCCGACGAAGCCGTCGGAAGCGTTACCTCGACAGCGTCGACCGCCGCCGCCGGTACGCCCGCCATGGCCCTGCTACCGGTGCTCACCGACGGCCGCACCCATGCAGTCATCATCTTGGACGGGGACAGCCGCATCCTTGGCCTGATCACGCAGACCGATCTGCTTGCGGCAACGGCGCGAGCGCAGGCTGCTGACAAGCCGCTGGCGGAAGCAGTATTCTAGGCGCCGTCGGAGCCGGGCGAAAATGGCCGGGAACCTTTTGCCGGCGATGTCATCCAATGTCTTGATCGAGGTTTCGGACGGGGATTGGATCGAGGAACTGGCCATGCCTGCTATGTCTCTACCAATGCCCACTGCTGCTTCAAGCGAGATGCTTCTCGTGCGCCGCGCGCTGGCACGCGAAGGCAACGCCTTCCGCATCATCATGAAGACCCATAATCAGCGGCTCTATCGCATCGCTCGCGGGGTGGTGCGCAACGATGCTGAAGCCGAGGACATCGTCCAGGAGGCCTATGTCAGAGCCTTTGCCCATCTCGATGCCTTTCGCGGGGAGTCCTCATTGGCCACCTGGCTGTCGCGCATCGTCATCAACGAGGCGCTCGGCCGTCTGCGCAAAAGGCGGCGGACGGTGGCGAAAAACCCGCAAGCCGAAATCATCCAGTTCCCCCTCAATCCCAGCGACGATCCGGAGCGGACGATGGCGCAGCGGCAGATCCTCGAGTTGGTGGAACGGGCGACCGACAGCCTACCCGATGTTTATCGGACGGTGTTCGTGGCGCGGGTTATCGAGGGGCTCAGTATCGAGGAGACCGCCGAGCTGCTTGGCGTGCGGCCGGAAACCGTCAAGACAAGGCTACACCGCGCCCGCGCCCTGGTACGCAAGGCACTCGACGACCAGATCGGGCCGGTGCTGCTCGACGCCTTCCCGTTTGCCGGCCGGCGCTGCGACAGGCTGACCAGCGCCGTCATGCAGCGGCTCGGCCTGGAGAGCTGATCATCGGCTGATTTGGCCGATTTCCCCGGGAACGTTTGCCACCGCTGCGCATCCAATGACCGTCAACTGAAAAACATGGCCCGGCGCGATCCCGCGTCCGGGCGAAGGAGATGCCATGCTTACCCGACACACCGCCGCCCTCGCTGCCTTGCTGCTGCTTGGCGCTGCCCCGCTCGCACAAGCCGCCGACAAGCCGACGGACCCTCAGATCGCCCACATCGCCTACACGGCAGGCGTCATCGATGTGGAAGCCGCCAAGCAGGCGATCAAGAAATCGAAGACCAAGGAGGTCGTGGATTTCGCCAACGACATGGTGCGCGACCACGAAGCGGTCAACGCGCAGGCACTGGAACTGGTAAAGAAGCTGAAGGTGACGCCGGAAGACAACGCAACCAGCCAGGCGCTGACCAAGGCTGCGGCCGAGGAGCGGGCGAAGCTCGCCAAACTCGACGGCGCAGCCTTTGACAAAGCCTATGTCGACAACGAGATCGCCTACCACAAACAGGTCGACGGCGCGCTTGAAACCCTTTTGATCCCATCGGCCAGCAATGCCGAGTTGAAGAGCCTGCTGCAGACCGGCCTGAAGATTTTCCAGGGCCATGAACAGCACGCCGAGCATGTTGCAGGTATGCTGAAGTAAGGACCAGGCCATGTCGAAACGGCTGCTATGGATTGCACTGGCGCTGGTCTTCGGGACCTCACCCGTGCAGGCCGAAACCATCCAGGTCACCATCGACAAGCTTGTCTTTTCGCCGGCCACCGTCGAGGCGAAGGTCGGCGACACGATCAAGTGGGTGAACAATGACGTGTTCGCCCACACGGCTACCGTCAAGGGCGGCTGGGAAGTGATGATCCCGCCGAAGGCAACAGCGAGCCTGACCCTGCGGAAGGCGGAAGCGGTCGAATATTTCTGCCGCTTCCACCCCAACATGAAAGGTCATGTGGCCGTGACGGCGCCTTGATCCCGGTCCGCAAGCCCGTCCTGCTGCGTTGAGGCTCGCCTGGCTTCATCCGGCCGGGTGATGTGCGTCCACGAGCCGTGACAGCCCGGCTGGCGGCGTGCGATCCAGGCATCCAGCCCTTCGCGCAGATCAGCGGTCGGAGCCATGCGGGCGAACTGCTCGGCCTCGACAGCCAAGCCATCCGCGATGCTCTGGTTCAGGCCGCGCGCCACTGCTGTGAGGATCGAGGCAATTGCTGCAGGAGAATGCCTGGTCATGCGCCGGGCGAGATCAATTGCGGCGGGCATCAGCTCCTCATGCGGCACCACCTGATTGACGAGGCCGAGTTCGAGGGCGCGCGGCGGCGGGAACCAATCGCCGGTCAACAGCAGCTCGAGCGCCCGCTTGCGCCCTGCCAGCCTCGGAAGCCGCTGCGTGCCGCCGAAAGCAGGCGGCATTGCAAGGTTGATCTCAGGCTTGGCGAACAAGGCGCGGTCGCTGGCGATAGCGAGCGGCACGGCTTCGGTGATCTCGCAGCCGCCGCCGAAGGCGATGCCGTTGACGGCGGCGATGACGGGCTTGCGGAACGCCTCCAGCCTTGCGGTCAGGCGCTGTCCGCGCATGACGAAGTCGCGCAGGGCAACGTCGACGCCGATGTCCACGCTGCCTGAGAATTCATGGATGTCGCCGCCGGCGGAGAAGGCGCGCTCTCCTGCTCCAGTGAGGATGACGGCGCGGATGGCATCGTCGGTCTCGACGGCATCGAGGAGCGCAAGCAGGCGATCAATCAGCGCATAGTTCAAGGCGTTGAGCTTTTCCGGCCGATTAAGTGTGAGGATGGCGATCCCGTTGCGGGCCTCGGTGAGCACAAGCTCGGTCATGTCTTTTCCTTCCCTGTGTTTGTCGACGGAGAGGATCAGGCTTTCGGTTGTATGTATATTCACTAGTCGGTATACTTGCGTATGAGCCAAGCACCAAGCCCTACCCGCAAACGCATTGTCGATGCCGCAACGAAGCTGTTCTATGCCGAGGGGATCGGCCGCGTCAGCGTCGATGCAGTGGCGGAAAAAGCCGGGCTGACCAAGCGCACGCTCTACTATCATTTCAAGAGCAAGGACGATTTGATCGCGGCCTATCTCGACGGTCGCGACCAGCCGAACCTCAAGCAGATGGCCGGCTGGTTCGAGACGGCCGAAGGCGATGTCGAGCGCAAGGTCGAGGCGATTTTCACCAATCTGGCGCGCGTGGCGAAGCACCCGAAATGGAGAGGCTGCGGCTTTCTGCGCACGGCAGCCGAACTCGCTTCCATGCCCGGACACCCGGCCGTTAAAGCGGGCGCGCGGCATAAGCAGAATTTCGAGACCTGGCTGGCCGGCGAACTCTCAGGCCACGGCGTCGACGAGCCGCAGACCCTGGCGCGCGAAATCGTGCTTTTGATGGACGGCGCGTTCTCGATCATGCTGATCCACCGCAACCCCGACTATGTCGAGGCGGCCGGACATGCCGCTGCAACGCTGGTTCGGGCAAGGTCAGGATCGGCGACTATCCGCTAGAGCGTTCATCGTTTAATGAAGACGGCGAAACACGCTATCTCTTTGTTTTGACGCAATTCCGGACCGAAAAACCGCTTCACACTTTTTCCTGGAATTGCTCTAGAATCCAGCCGCCAGCCATGCCGTCCCGACGGCAAGGGTCAGCAGCGTCAGTGGCAGGCCGACCTTGAAGAAGGCTGAGAAGGACAGCTGCGTGCCGGCCGCCCGCGCCTGTTCGGCGACGATCAGGTTGGCGACTGAGCCGAGCAAGGTGAAGTTGCCCGCCAGCGTCGAGCTCATCGCCACCACCAGCCAGGCACGCCCGGGGTTTTCAAGGCCGGGTATGAATGGCCGCAGCGCCAGCACGGCCGGAACATTGCTCATGATGTTGGAGAGCACCGCGGTGAAGCCCGATAGACGCCAGACGTCGTCCAGCCCGAGGTTCTTGGCCGAGGCGATGATGTCGGGCGTCAGCAGCGTCTTTTCGGCGCCGGCGACAACGATGAACAGGCCGGCGAACATGAACAGCAGCGGGCCGTCGATCTCGCGGTAGATGCGGGCCGGCTTGATGGCGCGGGTGAGCAGCAGGATGGCGCCGCCGATGAGCGCTGCCTTGGCAACCGGAACGCCGGCGAAGAAGGCGATGGCCAGGCCGATGCAGACAACCACCGCCTTCAGCACCTGTCCCGGCAGCATGCGGCCGCGATAGACTTCCGGGTTGAGATCGGCGGTGCGGGCGAATTCGGCGCGGTAGACGATGCGCACGATTACGATGACCGCGACGAGGCCGGAGAGGGCAACCGGCGCCAGGGCGGCCGAAAAGGCGGGGTAGGAAATTCCCGACAGCGCGCCGATGACCATGTTCTGCGGGTTGCCGGTGATGGTGGCGACGCTGCCGCAGTTGGACGCTGTGGCGGTGGCGATCAGATAGGGAATGGGATTGCGGTTGATGACACGGGTGACGTGGACGACGATCGGCGCCATGACCAGGCAGATGGCGTCGTTGACCAGGAACGCCGACAGCACGCCGGTCAACAGCGTCACCATGACCAGCAGCACGAAAGGCGCGTGTGCATGCTCGATAGCGTAGGCGCCAAGCGTCCGGAAGGCGCCGGACACCTTCAGATGCGCCACCACGATCATCATGCCGAGCAGCAGCGTAATGGTGTCGAAATTGATGGCGCGATAGGCATCTTCCATACTGAGTGCGCCGATGGCGATCATCGCCGCACCCCCCAGCAAGGCGATCCCTGCCCGGTCGAGACGGAGGCCTGGAATACGCCCGATTGCGACGCCGGCATAAGTCAGGACAAGGATCAAAAGTGCCGCTGCGCCCATCAATGTCATTGGCAGACATCCTTGTCCAAACGAACCGACGCAGGAACGGACTGTTCCCGCTCAGGCATTTGCCGGGCAGCTTTAACGCCGCTCCAGCAAAGCGAAAGCCTATAACGATCCGAATGCGAAAATCGGTGGGCAAAATCGCGGGTCGACCGATGCCGGGAGCAACCGGAGCTTGATCTTGAGACGGCCGAAATTGGGAATGAGACACGCGCGGCGGACTGCCGGTGGCCTGAGATTGCCATCCGCGAAACTTCCCCCTCGGGAGGCTCGTGGCTTATGTAATTAAATTCTAATTTAGGCTTTCCGGGTATGGATAGCTTAGCTATATTTCGGCTGTGGGGTTTCAGTTGGTCCAGGTTCTTCAGAGGGAATGCCGTGTCTCGGAAAACGAGGCTCTGCTGGCCCGCCCGATGGAATGTCCACAATGCCACGGAACCCGCAAGGTGTTTGTCTGTGCCCGGTGGGCGAGCTCGAACGGCCATTGCTGCCCCGGAGGAACACACCGGCTCAGTTGCCCCGGTCACAGCGTCGCGTGCATGGAGTGCGAAGAGAACCTTGAGCCTATCTGAAAGCGATCGCGACTATTCCTGTTCGGAAAACGCAAAAAGCCCGCTCCGGCAAACCGGAGCGGGCTTTGCAACCATACGCCAAGAGTACCCTGCTGAGACCAGTACCCTGCCGAGAGCCGACCCGCTTTGCGTTTCCGCCACCGCAGTAAATTGGTAGCGGCACTTCCAGAAAAAGCGATTGTAGGCTAACCGCCGTCGAATTACTCGCCCGACTGGCCGTCGCCAGTCACACTGCTGCCCAGAATTCCAAAGTCCTGAGACTTTGTTCCTTGTCCCGCAGTCAGGAATCCATCCGCATCCAGGCCGCGCCGCAGCAGTTCCCGCACTGCCGCGGACCGGCTTGGCATGCGCTTTTCGAAGCGCCAGTTTTCCAAGGCAGCCAATTCCTCGGCTGTCAGCATGATCTGCAGTCGCTCGGGTCGTTCCAGCTCGGCCATTCGCGCCTCCAACCGTCAAGACCAAAAATATGGTGAGTTAGTATGTGTCTCAATTGCAGTATAGCTAGGGGTCCCCGTGCAGCGCGTCAAGAGAGGCTGATGGGTGACTCACATACAAGACCAACGATGAGGGAGACACGCCGATAGCACAACCCGCGCAATCTGCTAACTACCTGATTTACTTGAGAATTTTTTATATTCTTCTTGCCATCTGAAGGTCGTTGGCGCATCTTGATCACGACGGGACAACCGGCTCCTGAAGGAAGGTTTCCATGCGCTACGGATATTCGGCTCGGCTACGGGAGGATCTCAATTCACGGGTCCTGGGCGCGCTTCGCTCGCGCGGAATGGTCAATATTGCGGTGGTTGCCGAGGACATACGATTGCGTAACCTGGACGAGAACGTCGCCCTTGAAGATGTCGAGCGGCTTGTGATGCAGACGGCCCAACTCTACGGCGCGGTGATGGAGTTGGACGGACTGACCTCCGTCGAGGCGGGGAGATTGACTTCGCTTGCCGACGATAAGCACGAACTGCCTGGCATCGGCAATTCCGACACCACAGGCGGCCAAACCGCTCCCCTGCTGGGATTGTCCTAAGGCGCGACCCTCTCTTTCAATCGACAAAATCCGCGAGAGAGATTTGGACCGAACTCAGCGGCGCTTTGAGCGCCCAGACGACGCCTTGTTCCCCAAATTCCAGTTGTCCGGTGCCGCTAAGCGCTTGTGGCGCAACCCGCTGGAGGACGACGGAGCCAAAACCGCGGCGCGTCGTCCCACTCAGGTTCGGCGGCCTCGTTGTAGAACGTGATGCGGCCCCGTGTGTCGATGGTGTAGGCTGCAACGGGCAACGCTTCCAACAAACTGGCGGGCCCGACACCTGGGATTCCAATCCCCGCATGTTGGATGACGTATTTCCCCACCCCAAATTCCCCACCTGCTCGATTTGCCCGTTCCGCGGTAGCTGAGATGCACGTGCGAGGTTTCGGTTCCCGTCGTCCCCTTGGGACGGCAATTGTTCTCCTGCGAAAAGGCGATCACCCGCCGGGCGGCGCCGGATCTCAGGGCTCGCGCAAATGTCGACAACGAAGCGCAACTCAGGCCGTTTCTGTCGGAACCTCGTCAGCCTGGGGCGGTTCTCCCGTTAGCCCAGCCTGACGCCAGCAACAAGTCGCCTGGAAACCGTGTCGCCGACGGCAGACGACAACCGTGCGGCAAACAGGCCCTGATCGGCGTTCAGCTTCAAAGGCCGCGGAACGCTGTTTCGCGGCCTTTACGCTGCGCCGATGGCTTCGCATCGACAGGAACCAATCAAGGGCCAGAGCGTTTGCCGCCGCGTACTCTTTTCAGACATAGCCAGTGAGGGACATGGCTTCATCTTATCGGCATTCTGATCACTTTCCTGGTGATCATCCTGGTGCTCTATCTCGTCCAGCGTCTGCCGCTCGATGGCCGCACGAGGCAGATCGCAGATCGTTGTCATCATTATCGGCATTATTTCGCTGTTGAAATACCTGGCCGTATTTTAGGATAAGGGTCGCCATGACATCCCAAACAATCGCATGGATCATCGGAACGGCGTTGTTTGCCGCAACAAGCACGGCCTGCGCCCGACCCGACACGCGTTCGATGACCTGCGAGGAGACGCAGCGCGTCATCCAGAGCCATCACTCGGCGGTGTTGACGACCGGCCGGAATACTTACGATCGCTATGTCCGCCAATACGGCAACGAGTGCGACTGGCCGGAGGTGCCGGTCGCTGCCTCCGTTCCGACACGTGACGGCCAGTGCCGTGTCTATTGGTGCCGGGAACCGGTGTTCGATTTCCCGAACTGACATGTCCAGCAGCCTTGCGGCGGTCGTTGCCATGGCGCTGCCGGGTCCAGACAATGCATTGCGCGAGGCGACATGGAACCGTTGCGCCGCGCGTGAATTGATTGTGCGCATGGCGCTGCAAGATGTGGCGGTGTGATGCCCAACCAGACGGAGGCGCGGTCATGCCCAATGATACAAGGCGGAGCGGCAGCTGCCTGTGCGGCGGCATCCAGTTTTCGGTGACGGGAGATCCCTTTCGGATTGGCCTTTGCCATTGCAAGGACTGCCGCAAGGTTAGCGGGTCGGCTTTTTCGACGTTCGCAGTGTGGCCGCTCGAGGCGTTCGAAACGACGGGTATCGTCAACAGCTACGGCGACAGAAGTTTTTGTCCCACCTGCGGCGGCCGGGTCCCTTTGGTTCGTGAGAATGAGGTGGAAGTGACGATTGGCAGCCTCGATGAGGTGCCCACGGAAGGGCTGGAGCCCAGCTATGAACTCTGGGTCAATCGCCGTGAGCACTGGTTGCAACCCTTGCCTGCCGCCCGGCAATTCGAGCACGACCGGGTCGATGACGAGCCGACAAACCGGACAGCCGGACCGATTTCTGACGGTGTCGAGACGGCGTCAAGCTTGCCGCAACGCAAGTCGGCCTAGCGCGAGCGGCGCAGACAGCCGGCTGGCAGGAAATTCATTCTCGAAACCGCCCGATGCCGACAGGACCGGGTCCGACAACATTTCACCCGGTAGAAGCCAAACGCAAAAAAGCCCGCCTTGGCGTCAAGCCAAGGCGGGCGGTAGATCGTCCGGCCTGCGCTGCCGTGGAACGACGGGTTGGCCAAAGCGCTGGGCTGAGACCCGGTGCCGTTTGTAACCGGCGATTGACTACGGAGCGGCCCGGTCAGCTGGAATTCGTCTTGTGGTTGCAAGGATGCTACATTTGTTTGGAAACGAGAGCTTAAGACCACGCAATATCGTTACGTCAACTACGCTGCCCAAGTATCTCGTGGTGTGAACTGGAGGAACCTTCCTGACTCGTACAAAAGAACGCTTTGTTTATTTTGTTTCCGTCACATAGTGTAGCGAATCTTGAAGCCGGATGGGGCGGCTTTCATGCAGCCAGCGCCTTCGCAGGATCGCGGTCCGCACGTGCAATATCCACTTCACGGCAATCTTCATGCAAGCATAGCCAGCGCAAAGTTCATACGCAGACGTTGGGGGGCACCGATGGACCAGCCGAGCAAAATGGAGAACCTGCAGTTCGCGCAAGGGATACTGCGGGAGCTTAGGCAGAAAGCCGAAGCCGACGGCGAGAAGCTTCTGACTTATCTCATCGACATGGCCTACCTTGAAGTCAGCGACCGCATCCGTGCACATTGGGTCGGCAATCACGAGCCCGAAAGCCGCAGGGCCATGGGGTAACCGAAACGCGGCGATGGTTGCCCCCACGGGGCGTTTTTAACCAGACGCCTGGGGCCGGCGAGACCATTGGGCGATACCGGCTGAGAGGTCAGCCAGAACCTCGCTCACCCGAGTTTCGCTGATGCCCCGCGTGTCCTTGACCCAGCTGGGCGTCGAAAGCGGCGGTTCGATAAAGCGAACATGGTTGTTTACGGGCCCATGCACATAGGGGCGATTCAGCCCGTAGATGAGCGCGCATGGGACGTTCAGGGCAGCGGCGGCGTGGGAAATGCCGCCATCAACCCCGAGGAACATGGTCGACGCAGCGATCTGGCACATCGCGTCAGCAATCGACGGGGTCGAGGTGAAGTCGATTGCCTCAGGAATGGCGGCGCGGATTTTTGCGGCACCGGCGTGCTCGCGCGGTCCGCCTACAATCCAGATTGCCCAGCCGCGATCATGATGGTCTCTGGCGATCGAAATGAAGCGCTCGACGGGCCATGAGCGGAAATTCTCAATGTCGGCAGTATAGAGCGCCAGTGCCGGTCGGTCGGCATCGATCTTCTTGTGCTGGCGCCATTCGTCCAGTTCGGCCGGATCGACCACAAGCCGGGGCGCCGGCCACTCTGCGCCCGCAGCCGGCTTTTCGCCAAGCGAGGCAATCGAGCAGACCTCCTCGAACAGCCGCGTCTTGCGGGGTCCGAAGGCCCATAGATGGGCCAACCAGCCGGCGGGGAAGCGATTGAGGAGGCCGAATTGCAACTCCTGCGGATAGCCGATGCGCTCCTCTATTCCGGCCATGAACGCCATCAGCGCCGCCTTGGTGCTGCTGGTCATCAGATAGGCCGTACGGTAATTTTCCTTGCGCAACTCGCCAACCAGGCGGCTGCGCTCGCCAAAACCGGGGCGCTGATGACGCTTGGCAAGCGCCCAGCCCTTCCTGACATGCGGCATCAGGCGCGCCAGCGGCGCTGCAACGGGCGAGGTGACGACATCTATGGGGCGATCAGGAAATCGCGCGGCAATGATCTGGATGGCGGAATGGCAACGGACGAAGTCGCCGACCGCGGGGAAGCCGACGAAGAGGATTGGATCGCCGGTCGTCAAGGAAGCGCTTCGCCGTCAAGGATGCGGGCATAGAGATCCAGATAGCCGCGCGCCGCTTTTTGGATGGGAAATCTCGTCGCGGCCGATTCGCGGCATTGCTGAGGCGTAAGGTCGGCGACGGCCTCGAAAGCGGCCGCAAATTCTTCATCGGTCTCAAAGAAGCGCCCGCTGTCGGCATCGACCGTCTCGGGCAATGCGCCTCGCGTCGTCGTCAGCACCGGAGTGCCGCACAACATGGCTTCGACCGGTGCGTTGCCGAACGGCTCCTCCCAGGCGATGGGGTTGAGGAAGGCTCGCGCTTCGCCGAGAAGGCGAAGCTTCGGCTCGCCGTCAACGATTCCGTGGAAACGGTATCGCCTGCCAAGGCTCTTGAAAAACAACCCTTCGCGGCGGGTCTGACTTCGGCCCAGCAGTTTCCAACGCGAGCCACCGGCGATATCGAGACCGAAATCGAATTTTTTGGCGAGATCGACGGCGCGGTTGAGGCCTTTGCTTGATCGTGCAATGCCGGCGAGAAATAGCAGGCGGTCGCCCTTTGCAGCCGACAAACGATAGGCGTCCACCGGAAAGCCATTGTAGACGAATGTCTCGCGCCCATGCTGGCGGGCATGATTGGCGCTGATAAAGCTCCAGTTCGCAACTGGCATGGGCTGGTCCGGCATAAAGCCGCGCTGCGTATTCAGCGTTGGAAATGGCACCTCGACGGGCCAACTATGGGTGTGGACGATTTGCGTGTCGCGCGGAATGGCTGCCCGGCATTCGGCATCGGTCGAAGCGTGCCGGACTTCGAAGAGCGGGTGGCTGGAGCCAGGGCCAGCGATCACCACGACTTCGTGTCCGAGACGAACCATCTCCGTGGCCAGCCATTCGACCTGACGCTGAATCCCACCGTAACCTCGGCAGGGTATTACGCCCTTCAAAACGAGCGTCACCCGCATTGACCTTGCCTCACAATGCTCTCAAAGACGGCCCAGTTGCGTCACGGGCTGGGCATTGTCAAGGTCGCGCCAGAAACGCAAAAAGCCGCGGCGGCCTCGATCGGGTTACGGAATCGTTAATCAGCGCTTGCTACTATACCGGATGACCAAGAATCTCGGCAATGCACCCAGGACCATCTCCAGGCAACAGCCAAAGACCTCCGCTCTTGGTGGGCTGACGCCCGCCCTGTTTCCCCTTGTGGTCGTCGCGCTCGGATACATGATCGGTCGGCAATTTTTCGGCTTCTAGGGCGACTCGTCTAGGCGCGCACGGTAAAGGCTCGCGCCACGCGGGGGACGCCGTCAATGTCCACCCAACCTCCAAAATCAACCGGCGGCACCGTACGCCGCTACCCACTGCCCCGCACGTAAGCAAATTTTGTGCAATAACGGGAACGTGATATTCACTGATCACCGGACAAGGGGGCGCTGATGAGGTGTCTGGTGATCAATCTTGATCGTTCTCGCGATCGGCTGGCGCATGTCGCGTCCGAGTTCGGCCGGATCGGAGTACCATTTGAGCGTGTCTCCGCCATCGATTGCCCCGATTGCTGCTCTGTCGCCAAAAGCCCGCTAAGCGCTGCTGAGGTTTGCTGTTTCCTGAGCCACCGCTCGTGTTGGGAGATCGTTGCGAACGGCGCGGATCAATATGGCGCGGTTTTCGAGGACGACGTCGTTTTCGGCGCGGGCGCCGGCTCGCTGCTTGCGTCCGATCGATGGGTGCCGCGCGATGCCGATGTGATCAAGCTGGAAACGCATTTTGCCAAAGTGAGGGTCGGACGCAAGGAAGTCGCTCTCGATGATGGGTTTTCGCTTGCCAGACTTTATGGCCTGCACGCGGGCGCCGCAGGCTATGTCATCTCCAGATCGGCAGCGCAAAGATTGCTGCGCAGGACCATGCATCTGAGAGGAGAGGTCGACTTCGTTCTTTTTCACCCAGGATTCATGACCTACTCGCTCAACCGAATCTATCAGATCATGCCGGCGCTTTGCGCACAGCACCATTTTGTTTCGGGACGAGAGCGCTTTCCAAGCCTCGTGCGACGGCCCGGGAGGCGGCCAAAACCGTTTCTCGATCGAATTGTCGGAGAAGCGGTGCGAACCTTCGCCTATCTTCGAAACCAGAGCCTGACCGGAACAAAGAAGATCGAGGCCGTCGCGTTCTCAGGCTCTGAGGTCGACGGCAAACCCGTCCACGGCGCGTTCATCTATGGGCAGCCCGAGCACGGCCACCTCAACAAGGCGGCCGGCATACCGATCGCGCGGAAGAATAGTTCGACCGCCAGATAAGCAGACGATAGCGGCTGCGTTACGAAACAGCCTTTTCGCGGACCGGAAGCTTCCAGCCCGGCCTGACAAAGTGGCAGGTATAGCCGTTGGGGTATTTCTCGAGATAGTCCTGATGCTCTGGCTCCGCCTCCCAGAAATCGCCCACCGGCGCAAGCTCGGTGACGACCTTGCTCGGCCACAGTCCAGAGGCATCGACATCGGCGATGGTGTCTTCGGCGACGCGCTTCTGCTCGTCGCTGGTGTAGAAGATCGCCGAGCGATAGCTCATTCCGACATCGTTGCCCTGGCGGTTCCTGGTGGTCGGATCGTGGATCTGGAAAAAGGATTCGAGCAATGTGCGAAAGCTGATCCTGGCCGGATCGAAAACGATCTCGATGGCTTCGGCATGGCTGCCGTGGTTGCGATACGTGGCGTTGGGCACATCGCCACCGCTATAGCCGACGCGGGTAGAGATCACGCCGGAATAGCGCCGGATCAAATCCTGCATGCCCCAGAAACAGCCGCCGGCAAGGACTGCACGTTCGGTGGACGTCGCCATATCATACCTCCATTGGATTGCTCCTTAGGTAGGCATTGTCGCTGGCTTCTTCCAGCATCTCAAGTGCATCACTCGTTGCCGGCCGAGCCGAACCGCCGCACGATGACCTCGAAGACGATGTCGGAAATCCACATGGCCGAGACGCCGATCAAAAAGGCGGCGGCGAGCGTCGTGGTGTCGTCGGCCGGATCGGGGATAGGCATGCCGGTTGCCCTGAACCAGGCGACGGCAGGCAGCGTCAGATACGCAGCCGCCAGCGCCCCGCAGATCGGCGAGGCAATCATCTCGCGCAGCTTGTAGCGATGGCGCGACAGTGCTCGCAGCACGCCGCCGGCTAGCCCGGCGGCGACGACCGGTCCCTTGATGCCGAGCATGTCGAAGAGGTCGTGCATCGGCTAAGGCCTCCATCCGCAGAGCTTTTGTCCCTTGCGGTTGTGCGCCAAGAGCGCTCTCGCCTCGGCGTCCGACAGGACGTCGACGGCTTCGGCCGACAGGCGCAGCGGGCTCGAAATCGCGCAGAAGCCGCCCGAAGCAGTCGTGCACCCGGCAAGCGCCACAAGCAGCGCAAGCATCAGTCCCTTGCCCATGATTTCAGCTCCTTTGAACAGCGTCCGCCGGCAATGCGCCGACGTCGTTCTGCACCTGCTCAGCGACCGCACGCGCCGCGGCCTCAGCGGCCGCCAGTTTGCCGCGCTCGGCCCTGGCGCCGGCCAGCCGCTGGTGAGCGCCCCAGCAAAGGGCGGCGATGACCGATGCCAGGAAGCCCAGCAGCGCTTTGTTGCCAAGCAGGACGGCGAGGAGCGCGCTCACAGCAGCCACCCGGCGACAAGCCCGGCGGCAAAGCCGATAGCATAGGGTTTCGCGGCTTCGAGATAGGCGATGAGCAGTTGTTGAAACCCTTCCATGTCAGTGCTCCCAGCCGGATTTGCGGGCCAGCCAGTGCCAGGTCTCGGTGACCGAGGCGATGGCGAGACCGGCGGCGATCTCCAGACCAGCTTGAATGTCGGGGTCGGAAGAAAATGCCGCCGCGTCGTCGGCGCCGAGCAGGCCACGCGCGACCAGAACACCGGCGCCGTAACGCAAGCCGATGCGGATGAAGACGGCGATCATGTCGAACTCCTTGCGAAATTGATTTCAGGATTTGAAGCAGCGCACGCCAGAATCGCAGGCGTTCGACGGGGCTGATCGGCCCGCCGGTAGACACCGGCATCGCACTGCCGGGCTTCGGCGAGAGCGCTGGTGGCTGGGCCGGGGGCCCGGCGAAGGTGGGGCCAACATCAACAGCGCCTGGGAACGGACCGACCGGATGCGATCGCTCCAACCCTTGCCGAAAACCGGCCAGGTGGGCAGCCGCCGCAGGAATGCCAGGCGGGCATCGCAAAGATCGTCGATGACTGCGCCCGGTGGCCTGGCGCCGACAGCTTTGAGCGTGGGCGGGCCGATCCTGCCGTCCTGTGCGGTGCCAACTGCCGCCTGCAGATATTTAGCCGCCCTGCCCGGCCCACTGTTCACGGCGAAGTCGAAGACGGCATAGTCGACACCGCCGGGAAGCTCGGCGCCCGCAGCGGCATCCCAATAGAAGCGGCGATAGACCGTCGCCACCTGAGCATCCGTGATATGGCGAAGGTCGTCCTTCGTCGCATCCGCCTTCACGTAGCGGCGGAAATTGGCCAGCGTCACGCCCTTCATGGTTGCGCCGCCGCGATCGGCCGGATTGTCGGACCAGCCGCCTTCCGATTTGAGGACGAGCGCAAGCGCCCGCGCGAAGTTGCGGTCCATGGGTAACCTCAGGAGATTGTGGAATTTAGCTCGGAGACTTTAGCCAGTCACAGATCACGCACAGGAGACGAGTGTCCTGTTGATCCTGACTGTGCCGACGGCATGTCGGTTGGCCAGCTATAACGCTTCCTCACGGGAGAGGAATTTTGGATGGAGCGGCTAAAGCGGGCTCACGGAAGCACTTCGCCGTCAAGGATGCGTTTATAGAGTTCCAGATAGGCCGTTGCGGCTTTCTGGATCGGAAATCTTTCGGCTGCCGATTCACGGCATGTTCGCGCGGAAATGCTGTTGATCTCATTGAGACCGTGAGCAAACTCGTCATCGGTTTCGAAGAAACGCCCGCTGTCTGCATCGACCGTTTCGGCAAGCGCACCGCACGGAGTGGTCAGCACAGGCGTTCCGCACAGCATTGCTTCGACCGCCGCCATGCCGAACGGCTCTGCCCAGGAGATCGGGTTAAGGAAGGCGTACGCCTCGCCGAGCAATCGGAGCTTTTCCTCGCCATCGACAGTGCCGTGGAAGCGGTAGCGCGGCGATAAGCTCTTGAAGAACAGAGACTCTTTCCGGGTTTGGCTGCGCCCGAGCAACTTCCACCTCGAGCCACCCGCAATATCGAGAGCGAAGTTAAATTTCTTCGCCAGATCGACGGCCCGGTTGAGGCCCTTCCCGGCCCTCGCGATACCGCCCAAAAACAACAGCCGCTCACCTTTCCGATCTGCCAGCCGGTAGGCATCCACAGGGAAGCCGTTGTAAACAAACGTTTCTCGATCATGATGATGCGCGTGACTGGCGCTGACGAAGCTGTAATTTTGCCCCTTCCTCGGGGCGTTTGGAACATAGCCGTGCAGAGTGTAAAGCGCACGATATGGGCTTTCTACATCGTACCAGCCGTTGAAATGCACGATGTCAGTATTGATAGGGATCGCCCCCAGACATTCCACTACTGACGCGGCCTGCCGGACCTCGCAACGCGGATGGGTGGAGCCCACTCCGGCAATGAGTGTGATTTCATGTCCGAGAGATGCGAGTGCGCTGGCGAGCCAATCGATTTGCCGCTGGGTGCCGCCATAGCCTCGACAGGGAATTTTGCCTTGCACTGCAATAGTAATATGCATGTTCCAACGTTTAGACCGTTGCTCACATTTCGCAAGCTAGGCCCACGCTCTCACAACGAGTTTCCAGCTAGCGTTCGTTATGTCGTTAAAACCTGTTCCAGCCTTGTTAAGGACTTTAAGTGCGCCAGCAGCATTACCAATCCGCACATTCAAATTGGTCGCATCTGGCACGATGCTAATAGCTTGAGCGGTCGCATCAGTTGTATTGAGAGATGGGTTAATGGGTATCTCGTCACCAACCGAATACCCCGAATTAACCGTAGTACATTGAATGAAGGCCGCATAGAGCTTCGGCTTCACCCCCAGCCCATGAGCCAACGTCAGCGACCCGCCGGATGTGATGGTCTGTTGCGGGCTTTCATAAAACTTCTGAAGCAACGCCGTGGACGACTGGACATAGCGTGCATCCTGTTCGGCCTGCGACCATTGCAGCTTGATCCATCCTCCCCAGGCACCGCCAGCCTGCCTGCGCCGCCATAGCTTTTGGTCTGCCGCCGTAGTGTCGTTGACGAAATCATGCACCATCTGCGTCCGGTAGCCAGTGCTTCCGTGCGCTTCCACAAACCCCAGGAACCAATTTACGCCGTCTGGCGCATTAGCCGCCGCCGAGGCCATATACCAGCCATTGTCCAGGGCGTTGTTCCAATCGGTGATCGTCTGCGCGACGACACCAAGGTTGGGTCGGCTATCAGGTTTCAGATCAAATCCAGCCTTGACGAACCCCGTTGTAGCCAATTGCGTGGTATTCGTTCCAGGCGCTGCGGTCGGCCCCGTTGGCGTCCCGGTAAATGTCGGGCTGGCCTCACCGCGATCCCACTATCCTTCCCCACCTTGCCCGTCGTGCCCGCGAAAGTGACAATATTGTCGGTTGCCGAAGACGCAGGCCCCAAAAAATCTCCTACTCCCGTCCCGTCGGCGCCTCTGTCGCCGGCCCGGTCGAACATCAGCCAGATGCCGTTGGCCGTCGTCGGCAAAGTGCCGGCGCCACTGACATAGGCGAGCGTCAGTTTGCGGTAGCCGCTACCATCCACAACTGCGCCACTGACATTATAGACAGAGTAGATAGCGGTGGAGGCTTTCGAGCGCAGGGTCAACTGGCCCTTGATGGGGTTCGTGCTGTCGTCAAAGCCATCGAGGATGCCACTCACCGTGGAGCCGCCGGCGTCGAGATTGTCGATATAGGCCGCGGTCACCAAGGCAGCGCTCGCATTGTTCAGCCGCAAGGTGCCATTGCCCGGATCGGCGTCGGCTGTGGTCGTGGAAAAGGTGTAGCCGAGCGCCGCCACCGAGGTTAATGCCGCCGCAGCGCTGGCCGCCGCATTGGAAGCGGAGGTCGCGGCATTGGTGGCTGAGGTGGAAGCCGCGGTTGCCGAGCCCGAGGCAGCGCTCGCCGAACCGGCTGCAGCTGTAGCCGAGTTGCCTGCGTTGGTGGCGCTGGTCGCCGCGCCCGATGCCGAGCCGGAAGCCGCCGTTGCCGAATTGCCTGCATTGGTGGCGCTGGTCGCGGCTGTTGTGGCGGAGCCGGCGGCGGCCGTGGCCGAACCCGCGGCGGCGCCGGCCGAGGTGCCGGCATTGGTGGCGCTGGTGGCGGCAGCGTTCTTCGAGGTGAGCGCCGCAGCGGCACTGGCGGCAGCAGCGCTGGCCGCGCCCACCGCATCGCCCAGCGTGTCCTCCGACAGGTAAAAGGCGATCGTGACCGCGTCGGTGCCGATCACCGGATCGAGCGTTTCGAAAACATAGACGAAGTCGGCCGAGACCGCGCCCTGCTGAACATGCACCGTCGTGCCCTTCTGCATGGTGCGGCTGGTGCGGGCATCGGCGGCACGGAACCATTGGCCTTCGCTGGCGGTATAAATGCCGTTGTCGCGGGCATCGGTCTGGTTCTTGACCAGCACGCGGTCGCCGACCTCGGCCGGCACGCCGTCGATGGTCTGCAGGCCGTAAAGGGTGATGTTGCCCGTCGTCGCCAGGCGCACGGGTTCGCGTTCGCCGGTCAACAGACGAACGGCGGCAGTTGCAGGTCGGGCCATAAGGCTTGCTCCATGAAAAAAGCCTCGCGAAAACGAGGCTTGAAAGAAGTTCCAATTTGGTGCGCGACGATCAGCGCTGTGACGAAGGCCGAAGAGTTAGACGCGGCGCATCACCCCTCCTCAGGGTGCTTGCGCAGGTAGCGCAGCCGCTTGCGCTGCGCAGGCGTCATGTAGCCATCTCCGGCCTCGGCCAGAATACGCTCTTCTTCGGTCGGCACTTTCTCCGGTTCAGCCGGCAGCCCAAGCTCGATCCTCAGCGCCATTGCCTCGGCGTCGCCCTCTGCATGACTGTGCGACCGATGTCATCAACGTCCAGCAAGGGGAAAAAGCTGCGGTGTTCCCAACCCTTGGCATTCCGCTTTTTCTCTTCATGGAGTTGATTCCATTCTTCGTATTTGGCCAGTAGCTCTGGCCTTTCCGAAGGATCACATGTCTCCAGCCGCCACAACCAGGCTATGGTCGGGTGTTGCCGCGCGTGTTCAGTTCGATGTCGTCGTCATAGGAAACGGTTCCACCGAGAAGTATCTTCCTGCCCATGTTCATTGCGGCCAGCCAAGGCCGCCGTCCCATGCGATTTCCAAAGTGACCGCTGGCCAGCCCTTCAGATGTAAGTGGGCGCCAGCGCAGCGAATCTAATAGACATTGCTGTTCTTCTCAACGGGTCCGTCCATACTGGAGCCACTTTGTCCGCTGGACAAGTATAACCCGGCAGTTCCTCCAACGCCCACGATCAGGCTGTCCAGCTGAATTATGCGTCTCAATGCTTCGGAATTACGGTGACAGTGCACTCTTTTCAATTTGTCAGCTTTAGCAGGCTGCTGCAAAAGTCTGATCGTTGCTGATCTCGATATTTTTGACGGAAGTTTTCTGTTGTCTGCGCGATTTTCGCGGCGGGTTGCAGCTGAGCTTGCTGCGCGAGTTGCGGTCCTTTCTGCTGACGGTTATGCGATCTGCCCTTTCAGGAGCTTTGGGATGCGAACCAGATTGTAGGCGATGACCGCAAAGGTGAAGACGGCCTCCACTCTTGGCTGCCCTCGCAATTTGGTTTTGGCCAATCCGCCCGGCTTCTTCACCCAGCCGAATATCTCCTCGATGCGTTTGCGGATGCGCTGGCTGATCACATAGCCGGCATGGCGCGTGGTGCGCCCGTCGATAGCGGTCTTGCGCACCGTGCCCGCGCTTGAGACCGTGCCTTGTATGGCGATGTGCGGAGTGACTTGGCGCTGGCGCAGGTCGCCAACGAAATCCATGACGTCATAGGCCTTGTCGGCGCCCAGCGTGATGCGATGTTTGCCTTGCCGCCGGTCGAGCATGACAAGCGTGGCTTCCCGCTCGGCCTTGCCGGTGGCGTGCGTCAACGTTGCATCGACCGCCAGCCCGTTGCGGTTCTCCATCAGCACATGGCCCATGAAGCACAGGCGGCTCGGATGGCCGTCCGCCTTGCGGTAGAGCCGGGCGTCGGGATCGGTCGTGGAGGCATGTGTCTGATTCGAGCGCTTCTCCTTGCGGAAGTTGCGCTCGCCATTGCGCCCTGGCCCTGGCGGATCGCCCGAACCCATCCTTCGGGCGGAAGCTCTTCATCGAAGCCCAGGCATCGATCAGCGTGCCGTCCACCGAAAAATGCTCGCTCGACAGAAGCTTGCTCACCCGCTTGAGGCCCATCAGTTCACCCAAAAACTCTCGCGCCACATCGGCTTCAAGCAGCCGGTCGCGATTGTGGGTGAAAACCGTCGCATGCCACGCCGGCGCGTCAAGCGGCAGGCCAACGAACCAGCGGAACAGCAGATTGTAATCAATCTGCTCCATCAGTTGCCGTTCCGAACGAACCGAGAAGAACGCTTGCAGCAGTGTCGCCCGCAGCAACATCTCCGGTGGGATCGACGGCCGGCCCATGCCCGAATAGAGCGCCTCGAAGCGACCATCCAGACGACCAAGCACTTCATCGCACAACTGCCGGATCGCCCGCAGAGGATGATCCAACGGGATGCGCTTCTCTAACGGAACATAGCTGAAAAGGCTTCCCGGTCCTTCACTACGACCCCGCATCGCAAATCACTCCCGTTGTCAGACGAAAGTGAATCATAAAACAAAGCCAAATGCGACTTTTGCAGCAGCCTGTTAGAGCTTTCGCTCTACCTCGCACTGGTGCGGACCTCTAGAAAATACGCTGTCACCGTAATCCCTCATTCTCGAAATTTTCATCTACGAACATCTCGGCAAATTTCTGAGGCGAAAGCGTTACGTCGTTGTCGCGAGCGATTTCGAGGTTCCTCGCCCATAGACCCCGGATTTCCGCCGGTATTTCCTCGGAAAAATGAACAGATGCGGCGATTGCGCCCTGCCACTGTCCATCGCCGCCATAGAGAGTGTGCAGTTTGGGAGCTATCGCCTTCAAGGATTTATCCACCTCTTCGGGCAGCTCACCAATTACCCACAAAACTAAAATTCCAATAGTTTAAGCAGCGGCTTTCCGTCATAGCGCGGGTTATGTTCCACTCTATCTCTCCTACGCGTCATTGATGGCGTATTCGATAATCCTTTGACAAACCCCCCGCTAGGCTAGGTTTTTCTTTTATTGAGGCAAGCCAACCCTCGATGACTTCTCGACAGATATGTATCTCAAGAAAATATTCCAAACCGGCTTCGACGGCCTCCGGTGGCGATCTTCCCGTGTCCAGCCCGGTAGCAACCATCGCATCGGAATCCTCGGTCCAAGGCTCCGACGCATAAATCGTGTCGTACTCGTCAAACTCCGACAGCCTTTCGACTATCTCTATCAGCCTACCTACTTTCCCCATCGAGAAAACCCTCCCTTGCCATTCGGATGCAGAACCTTCTGGAAGACGGTACCAGGATCATGTTGAGGTCTAGGGACGAGTTGCTTGCGCCGGCGGTTCGGTGGATTTGCAAATGATCGTCCGACGCTGGTCATGGCTCGTGCTCCTTGCACTCTATTCCCCGTTTCGTCCCGCCTTTTCCAGTGCCGCCTTACGCTGAACTTCGATAGTTCGATTCCAAAAGCGCACCACTTGAAAATGCTCTTGCCTGGTCAACCAGATCTTGTTCTCCATGCTAACTGGATCGCCGCCAACCGCTACCGGTTTGATCTCGAACAATTCCATGCCTTTGGAACGCGAATCTGTACCTTGGACGCTCATTTCAAGTCCTCCAACGCAGCAAATAGACCGGCGAGGTCACGCGCTATCGTCTCGGCGGATTGCCGTTCCATAAATATGAATGGGATGCGCACGATCGGCATTTCCACATCGTGGGTGTCGAAGCCATAGGCTTCCCCTCCTCCATTCGACGCAAACAAGAGGATGCCTGGTGCGTATTTCTCAACCTCATATTCTCGATTGAAGTCTACCAACTCTTCAGCCTTGAAAAAAATTATATAGCTGTCGCCGATGAAGCCTTCACCTCCATTATGCTCCCTAAGGAAATTGGCGTAATCCTTCGGCAACGTCACTCCCAGGCTTGCGGGCAGGCCATCGACAACTGCAGCTTGAGCCGGTGGGTCGAAACGTCCCTTAGTTAGTGCATATCCCACTGCTATTCTCCAATGTCTTTTAGTAATTTGTTCCACCAGGGCGTAACCTGCTGCTGATGAACTTCTCGGGGCAGATTGACCTTGTTGGACGGATCGGTCGGACTCCCGCCAAACTTCACTGGCTTAATTTCATGCACATCCACGGGCTGGCCGACAAGTCGTCGCTGCACGCTTCTTGGCATCACCCTTGAAGCAACGGCAGAATCCTCTCATCGAGGAACTCGAGGCGACTTGCCAGCATCTCGGCATTGGCAGGAGTCGCATCGACATTGACTGGTATCAACTTCGCCACGGATTTTCCCTGACGCGCGGCCTCAACCCAATCTTCAAGCGCACCGATGTAGCCATCCAGAGTCTCGAAAGGGGTTTTGGTGTCGTCAGCCGGGTTATATGTCGTTGGCACATCGCCGACGATCACCCAAGTCCATCCTGGTATGTCCGGCCTTCCAGGCTCGATCTCGAACAGAAAGATATGATGCCTTCGGCGCCGTAGCCGAGATACTCGCCCTTGATGGACAAAACCCAATCGAAGAATTCGAGGTGTTCGCGAGCCTCGACGCGGGCAGAGTCAAGTTCGCTTTCACCGGTGCCGACATTGGCTGGAGGCAACCTTACAACGGTGGACAGGTCCGGAATTGCGTTGTTCATTTCTCTCCCGCGCCTTCACTCACGCGTTGAGCTTCAAATTATAAAATCCGTCCCATTCGAACCTATCCCATTCGGGATGATGGAACTAACTCAGCGTCGACCCTGGAACCTCGTCAGGCATTTTGGCTCGCTTCCATGGCGAGGTTTTTGCATCGCGCCAAGCATGCCAGCCCAATGGCAAATCCGCCAGCTGTGCAACTGTTTCATCAAGCTCCACCACCTCAACCAAGCCTACCAAAATCAAGTCGTTCTGATCGACTTCAGCTTCATTTCCGTAGAACTGCCACGACTCGTCGTCAGCATCATGTGACGCGTATGCAATCCAGCCGCCGCCCCTAAATATCTTGCGAGTCGAGACAACGGCTAGATTTTTTGGATCCGCAAACTTCCACTTTTCCATGTCGCACCTATTTATTTGACTTTTCGACATTTTCAAAGCCGGCAATGAGACGAAGATTCTTATAACTATTTGACCCGGGGATCTTCGTAATATCACGAGGATGGATTGGATCTATATGATCGACGTGAGCTTCATTTATCGGAGGAGTCACGCCCCTCTTACTTTGCTTTGCCGGAATTATGTCTATTCCACTCTCATCTGATCGTAAAACCCCACCGTTCATCCTGATATTTTCTTTATGAAGAGTCGCTATTTGCTTCTTCGTTGGCTTCTTGCCAGGCGCAACGTTAGGAGGATCTTCCAAATGTGCATAGGGCCTCCTTATTTCGGGTGCCTGGTCGGTTGAGATAGGAATCTCTTCCGCTTTGACAGGAGGAACCGGGGTTGGATCATTATCTGGGACGGTCGTGGGCTTAGCAACTGCCGCGCGTTTCGCAAGCCGAGCCACCACTTGGCTGCCAATCGCACTTAGTCCTTCGGCAAGAACATTGCCGCCGGCCCCCCAAAGCGCGCCGTTGAGAACACCGCGGGGAACACTCTCGCCGACATTGTAGGCATATGCTCCGCCATAAGCACCGCCAGTCGCAGCGCCTACACCGGTTCGGACGCCTAGACCGGTCAACCCGCCCTCCGCTGCCGCGCCAATCCCTGCCCGACCTAGCAAACCGTACACACCGACCGCAGCGCCGTATCCTGACAGGCCGGCACCAAGACCCTCTGCCACCCAGCCGGCGGAACTGGCCCGGTCCTCGGCATCCTCCGTCTGCTCCTGTTCGAAAGCCAGACGGTTCTGATAGCTTTCACCTGACGCCGAGGATGCGAGCTTGGCGACGATTGCGTCCGCGCCGCCAGCGGTTGCGCCCTTGGCTATGGTCCGGCCGATATCCCCGAATGCCATGCCGAACTGCCGAAACGTCGACATGGTGCTGTACTGGGCCTGAGCCGGATTTTCCCCAATCCACGTCAGACCATTCTTCAGCGCTGCAAGTTGGAGTTCCAATACCTCCGGCGTCATGGTCGGATCTTGGGCGGCCTTGGCTCGCCACCGGGCTTCCGCTGCCAGCAAGATTTGTTTGGCTACTGCCTCGCGCGCTTCCGGATCGCGAACTGCGAGGACAATCGAACTCAACTCCGCGAGACGGGTGTTGAATGGCAAACTTGGGTCGATGTATTTCGCAGCCCACTGGTCAGCTACAGCCCAGGGCAGCGGCAGTCTCGTGTCGAAGCCCATCTGCTCTTGAGCGGCCCTGGCCCAGGTCACCGCTTTCTGGAAATCCTGTGGCGTTGAAACCTTGCTCCAGTCCGGAGCTTCGCCGGGGAACAGTTGGGTGACATAGGCCACGGGATCCCCGCGGCGGGCGGCCATGATCATCTCGGCGGCGCCGGCCCTTATGTCGTAGCGTTTGTGCTCTTCTGGCGTACCCTTCGGGCCGGGTTCGAAATCACGAAGCTCGGCATGTATCTCGCGGTTCGATGCGCGGTAGAAATTGTGAAATGAGTTGGCGGCATCAACCGTCGCCCTGAACTCATCGAAACGCGTCTGCCCGTCTGTGGCGCCGTAGGTACTGACGAAATCCTGAGCGGCTGGCTCTTCCTCTTCCGGGTAATTGCCTGTGAAGGCGATGACAGCGGGCGCGTTTTGCTCGGCAAGCCGCACCCTCGCATGCCCGTCGATCAATCGAGCCGCGGTGGCGGAGTTCGCCTCATTCTTCAGTGTGGCAATATCGCTGGACTTAAGGTAGGTGATAGCTTCCAGTGGAATATCCGCTTCGCCATTCGGCGCAGCAGGGTTGTGTGCGTCAAGTTCTGCAAAAAGGGGCGGCCATGATGCTGGTCATGCGGCTTGGCGCAGAGCGAGCTTCTTGTGCTCGCGCAGGTCGTCCATGTTGATGTATCGGTTGGCCTCCATCCAGTTTTCGTTGGTTTCGACGGCCAACGCCCTGACCAGGCGCAGGCAGCTTTCGGCGTTCGGGAAGATGCGCACGACATAGGTGCGCCGGCGGATTTCCTCGTTGAGCCGCTCCAGCATGTTGGTGGATTTGAGATGCTTGTGGTGCTGTCTCGGCAGCCTGAAGAAGGTCAGGGTTTGTTCGATGGCATCCTCGGCCCAGCCTGTCAGGCGCGGATAGCGTGCCGACCATTTGGCAAGCCATGCGGCAAGATCAGCCCTGGCCTCTGCGAGATCGCGCCGGTCGTAGAGCCAGCGCAATTCCTGCAGGCAGTCGTCGCCGTGCTTCCTCGGCAGATGATCGAGCGCGTTCCTGAGGAAGTGCACGTAGCAGCGTTGCCAGGCGGCTTCGGGGATCACCTCGCCGATCGCTGCCACCAGGCCGGCGTGATCGTCGGACACAACCAACTCGACGCCCTTGAGGCCGCGCGCCTTGAGGCCGACGAGGAAGTCCCTCCAGGCCGAGCGGCTCTCGCGATTGGCCATCTCCACGGCCAGGATCTGGCGCCTTCCGTCCCAGTCGATACCGACCGCGATCAGCACCGCCTGGCTCATGACAACACCGGCTTCACGCACCTTCTCGTAGCGCGCATCGAGGATGAGGTAAGGAAACGGCTCTTGAAGGGGGCGCCTGGCAAAGGCAGCGAGGCTCTCGTCCAGCCGCTTGTTGATGGCCGAGATCGACGAAGCCGAGAACGCATGGCCGCACAGTTCTTCCGTGATCGCCTTCACCTTGCGGGTCGACACGCCCTGCACATACATTTCGGCCAGTGTCGCCACCAAGGCCCGCTCGGAACGCTGGTAGCGCTCGAACAGCTCGGTGGAGAAGCGCCCGGCCCGGTCCTGCGGAACCCGCAGCTCGAGCTTGCCGACCCGCGTCACAAGGGTACGGCCGTAATAGCCCGAGCGATAGCCAAGCCGTTCGGGCGTGCGCTCGCTCTTCGAGGCACCCAGCGCCTCGTCCATCTCGGCCTCAAGCACCTCCTGCATCACCGCACGGAGCACTTCGTGCAATCCATCCGGGTTCGAAAGCAAAATGTCTTTGACGGCAGCGCTGGCGGTCTTAACTTCAGTCTTGGTCATGGTGGCGTTCCTTCGCGGGAATCAGGTGACGTGAACAATCACCAGCCTGCCATGACCGCCCCTCTCAGCGAATTTGCAGAACTCTCAGCACACTACCCGCAGCAGTTCCGCTAGCCTGTGCCCTGCTTTCGTCCAGCGATAGTTTGCCCGACTGTTCCTGCGTCACCGCGGTCGCATTGGATTCACCTGAAACATTCGAGCCGCCTACGGCCGCCGTATCATTTCGTACCCGCCCTCCCACCGGCACCGCCCCCAGCATTTCAGCAGCGCGCTTCGGGTCCGTGGCGATCATCGCCTGAACCAGCGCCTTGGCCGAGTTGGTGCGCCAGGCGGCTTCCGCCGCTTGCCTGGCAAGCGGGTTGCCGATCTTGGCGATCAGGTCGAGCCCGCTCTGCCGGATCGCCTCGAAGGTCGCGGTGTCGTTCGGGTCGCCTTTTGCGATGGCGATGGCATTGGTCGTCAGCGTCGTGTCGACGGTGGCCTTCTCGTAGTCGTCGCGTTTGGTCTTTTGCCGCAGCGCCATGCGGTATGCGCCAACGACGCGCTTGTTTTCCTTCTGGCCTGCGAAAGCGGCGCGCTGGCTTTCGGGCATCGTCCGTTTCGCATCGTCGAACAGCGTATCGTACAGGCCTGGTTTCACCACCCGGCCGGCGCGCAGGTCGACCTCGCCATACATGGCTTCATGCATGCCTGCGCCATCCGCCGGCGCGTTCGCCGCCACTTCATCTTCGGCCTGCGCGATCCGCGCGTCGAAGCCGCGACGCGCCAGCTCGGCGTCGAACGCGTCCTGCTGGTCCTTCATCTGCTGGTAGCGTTCGGCAAGAGCGGAAAGGTGGTCGCCGAAACCTTGCATGGCGCCGCCGATCGGCGACCCCTGGGGATATTGCACGGCGTTGCCGGTATCGAGCCGGCGCTGGCCGACGGAAAGGGGGATGATGTGTACCATCTAGGTGTTCCCCGCCCACGGAGCCCTGAGGGCCGCACTGCCGAAGATCACGGAGCGGCCCGGCACAGCGGCGGCCGCAGCGCTTGACGCTGCCGCTTTCGTCGGGTCGTAGATTTTGGAGAGGCCGCCAACGAGCGCGCTGCCGGCGTTGAAGATTGACGCCGTCACCGCCTGCTTGCCCTGGAAGCGCGAGATGGCGGCTTGGCTGTTGAGATTGTTCTGGCGCAGCTTCGAGCCGTACAGCAGCGCGCCGAGATCCGCCTGGCCCTGCCTGGCATTCGCCGCCAGCACCTCGGTCGGCGAGCCGGCTATGCCGACGCCGGACGCGCCGGCCTGGGCGCGCGCCTGCGCCTGCAGCAGGTCCTGCTTGTGGCGCTCCTGGCCTTGCTCGAAGGCGGCGGCTTGAGCATCCGCCTGCGCCTGCTGCTGATACGCCTTGGCCTGATAGTCGGCCATCTACTCGGTCTGCCGCTTGACGATCAGCTTCTGCGGATCGTCGCCGGCCAGGATCGAGGTCAGGTCCGGAACGCCCCAGGCCTGGGCGCGAACATTGCGGGCGGCGACCTCGCGGCGGGCGCCGATCTTCTTCATTTCGATGGAATCGGCCGGATCGTCATTGACCGGTTCGGACGGATCGTTGCCGAGATCCTTCCAGCCGGGCATGTCGACCGAGCGGCCGCCCATCGACAGCTTGGCGGTGATGGCCGGGTCGTTGAACAGGATGCCGGCCTGGAAGATTTCCAGCGACTGGACATGCTCCTCGAACGAGTACTGGGCATAAACGGACGGAACGATCGCGTCCGCGATACGGGTATAGGCGTCTGCCATTTTTCACTTCCTTTGAGGTTTAATGTGGCGGCAAGCTTTGGAGGACTAAAGGGGATTGTTGGGCATCCAGAGGTCCGGGTTTTCACCGGCCTCGCGTGCCAGCCGCCGGGCGCGGGCGGGGTCGCTTTTGACAAGGGCTGAAATGGCCGAAATGTTGCGGTCACCGGCGGCGTTGCGCTTGAACGGATTGCCGCCGCTCAAAGCCGCGCCGCCGTCGATCGTGTCTTCCCTGAACATCGCCTCGCCGACGGCATGGAACGCCTTGGCGATCTGCGGATCGGTCAATGCGCCGTCCGGGAGAAGGATGCCCTTGGCCTTATAGGCGTCGACCAGTCCGAGCTTCTTCATCGCCCGGTTGGCGACCTCCAGCTTCTGGCGAAAGCCGTCGCTGTCGGTCGGTCCCCAGTCGCGCACGAGATCGTCATGCGTGGCTTCGACCGAGCGGGCGAGCGCGACGTCCTGGCGCGCGGCCTGCTCGGCCATGTAGCCGACGAAGCGGTCGTGATAGGCCTGCGCCACCTTCGGCGTGGCGCCGGCCTCGACCGCCCAGGCCTTGGACGCCTGGGCAAGCTCGTCCGAATAGGCGAAGTTTTCCGGCAGGCCGTCGGGCCGCCTGTACTCGACCTTGTCGGGCGATGTCAGCGGGCGCATGGTCTCGGGCAGCCGGGCATGAAATTTCTGCCAGTCTTCCGGGGATGCGTCGGGTGCTGGAACGCGCAGGCTCTCACCCTGCTGTCGCTCCAGTTCCGCATAGGAATTGAAAACCCGATCGAGGTTTTCGGCCTTGGTCCAGCCCTTGGCTTCAGCGAGCTTGCGGTTGCCTTCGGAAAGACCGTCAACCAACTTTTGGCGCCAGGCGCGGCGGACCCGTTATCCGCACCTGCCGGTGGCCGTACTGGGTTGCCCGCCGGCTGCGCACGCGCCGCCACGGACCCGGAATCTTCCAGATCTGTCATGAGTGGATTCCTTTGATTGTTGTTAGAAGGAGCCGGCGGCGAAGCTGCCAATCTCCCCACCTGTGGGGGAGATGTCCGGCAGGACAGAGGGGGGCGCGAAGGAACGCCAGCGTTCGGGCACTTCGTCAGCCGAAGCCTCTCCGAATAACGCAAGTGTAAAATCGACAGGACAGGCCGGCGGGACAGCGCCCCCCTCTGCCCTGCCGGGCATCTCCCCCACAGGTGGGGAGATTGGCTGTATCACCGCCTACGCGTTATCGCCCCAGTTCTCCCACAGCAGCGTGATCGTGCCCGTCACCGCCAGCGTGCCATCGGCGTCCATATCCGTGCCGGTCGCAAACGCCAGGTTGAGATAGAGGTCTACCGGCGTCACCGTGCCGTCCAGCGTGGCGGCTGCCGCGACATCCGCGGTCGAGGCCGTCGACAGCGCGGCGCCCAGGCCATCCAGTGTGCGGGCCGTCGAAGCCAGCACATTGACCATGGCGCCGGCCAGCGTCGCACTCGATGCCGCCACAGAGCCCAGCGACCAGGTCAGCGCCGCATTGTCGTTGATGGTCGCCGCGCGGGTGGTCAGTACCGCAAATTGCAGTCTGGCCGTGCCGCCCTTGATGCGCACCTTGCCGTCGGCGAAATCGAGCAGTTTCTGGCTGGCATAGGCCAGCGCGTCGGCGACCGGCACCTGCATGCCGGCAAGGGTGAAGACGGTGCGGTACGAGCCGCCCTGCCCCGTGGTGACGGCCTTGAGGCCGAATTTGGGCGGGGCAGATCCGGCCTCGCGGGCGGCGGCGCGCGACAGCGTCCGGGGAAGACCTCGGGTCATTGGTATCTCCATTTCTATTCGGGAAATTGCTGGAAGGACGTTATTCAAAAAGCGCCGGATCAGCGCTGGCGTATCGATTCAAACCGGGGCGCTATCGCCCTGTTCGCGCAAGGCGTTTCCGCTTTGGCAACCATTGTCTTCAAGGCCCGAGAAACCACGTCTCATTTCGTGAGCGGGCGCGCCGCCGTTTGGCCGCAATGCGACAGCTACTGGCAACCATTCGCCCCAATCCGCGTTTGGGGCTTCAAAGGAGTTCCAGGATGATCATCAGACAAGCCATTGCCGCCGTGCTCATGACTGCCGCTCTGGCAGGCTGCGCGACGCAGACCGAACAGCAGCAGAGGGCAACCAACGGCGCGCTTATCGGCGGCGGTGTCGGCGCGCTCGCCGGCCAGGCGCTGGGCGGCAACACCAAGAGCACCGTGATCGGCGCCGCCGGCGGCGCCTTGCTCGGCGCCGTTATCGGCCAGTCGACCACGCCGCAGCGCCGCGGCGAACAGCTCTGCCGCTACCAGGATCGCTACGGCCGCATCTACACGGCGCCTTGCGACGACCGGTATTACAATAACGATTATTGAGGAATGGCTCCACCTTCTCCCCGTTCACGGGGAGAAGGTGCCCGAAGGGCGGATGAGGGGCGGCGCGATCCTCTGAGGGGCTGGCCCCTCACCTGCTACCGGCATCCTCAATCGTCAGAATTACCTTTTAAGCTCCGGCAAGATTTTCTCATCGAGAAATTTGAGGCGGCCAGCCAGCATTTCGGCGTTGGCGGGATTTGCGTCTACATTGACTGGTATCAATTTCGCCACCGACTTTCCTTGTCGCGCTCCCTCGACCCAGTCCTCAAGGGCACCGATATAGCCATCGAGAGCCTCGAAAGGCGTCCTGGCGTCGTCGGCAGGGATATATGTCGGCGGCACATCGCCAACGATCACCCAGATCCATTGGTTCACATCCGGTCGCGGCTCTATCTCGAACAGGAAAATGTAGATTATTCCTTTCGCGCCATATCCGAAATATTCGCCTTTGATGGATAAGACCCAGGTGTAAAATTCGAGATACTGCCGTGCCTCGATTCGGGCGGCATCAAGATCGTCATCGGCGGTGCTGATGTCGGCCGGAGGCAGACGGATAACGCTGCCTAAGTCTGGTTTGGCGGTCTCCATGGCTAACTCCCTTGCGACCTTCGTCTAGCCCAGCGCACCGAGGCGGTCACCTCAACATCTGCAAAAGCCACGCCCGAAACACCTATCTCCAAAGGTTCCCGCTTGGCTTCCTCGGTGACAAGATAGCAGGGGAAGCTTGTTATGAGGACGTCACCTATCCAAACGTCAATCTCGTAGTGGAACTTGTGGACAATGGCGGGTGAACGCGATTGTCGAGGAGAGTATTTTTGCCAAAATCACCAGCGGCAAAAGGCTCTATATAATAGTAATCCATTTCTCACCTATATATTCCGAGAAGTGGAATGAGTGACCCAGATTGGCAACTCTGGTGGATTAGGGTGACTTATTCATTGCATCGGCCCTCGTCATGAGTCTCTTTCGCCAAAAGGCTCAATCACCGCAGAGGGAATTCCTAGTCTTTCAAACAAATCAAGGACTCGCTCTGATATGACGAGATCGTAATTCGAAGCGATGCCAAAATCGTCGCGACCTGCTTGCCCGTCCACTTTTAACCAGACGAAATGTGGCAGTTCCTGCCCAGGCTGCAACTCATGAAATTCCTCCGACTCTGTCACCTCAGCATCGGAAAAATCAGCACCAGATATCCCCATCTTCAGCAACGCCTCCTTTGCTTCATTCGTTACAAGAAAGCATGGAAAGGTTGTGACAAGCGCGTCGCCGAACCATCCTTCTACCTCATAGTGCAGCTTGTGGACGACTGGTGGGTGAACGTCGGTGTCTAAAACCGTATGGTTACCCAGCCCACCAGCCACATCCGGCCTGATATCAAAATATCGCATTATTCACCTATCGGCGGGTCGAACAGATGGCCATATTTCTTGTCGATTTCTGTAATTTTATCAAGCCATTGCTCGCGCGTGAAATGGGGTTGCGTTTATAGAATTCATCCCATTTAAACCTGATTACCTTTTTGTGTAGGTTTCTATCTCGTTTTTTTGGGATTCCTCGAAGATTTTCGTATGAATTTATTTCTTTTATATTTGTAATTCTTGGATCTCTCTCGACAACCTGCCTCTCGCCAGCATGTTGAACAACGCTATCACTGCTCTTTAATTTCGGATTTCTGGCGTAAAAAATCTTGCGGTAATCCTCTGACTCGGCAACGCCTAGTTTTGCGCCGGAGTATCTGACCTTGTCTGGATCCCGGGCGAGCATTGCGCCTAGCATTGCATTGTCAAATGCGCGGTCGGATTTGGGGACCGATTGGAAAGCGAAGCTGGCCAGCCCCTGCTGGTATCGGAGCGTTTCGGCGTCCACGCCACCAACAAGCGCCTCGCCTTCGTCAGCTAACTCGCCCGGCCGCTTGGCGACGAGGCCTTCGGCTCGCTCGGCCGCGATAGCGCTCATAGACTCAACTGCTCGCGGTATGCCTTTCTCGGCGGCTCGGCCAAATCCGGGCACCGGTATCGCCCAGCCGAATGCGTCACCTCCCTGACGCATCATCACTTTCTCGGTGGGATTTGCAGGCTCGTAGTAGCCTTGGCTGAAATCGGGAGGGTCGATTGATCCGAAGGAAAGCCCGTAGCCAACTCCCTTCGTCAATTTGCCCGCGAATATCCCGGCATTTGCACCCGCCTTGCCAAGCGCCTTGGCGTCAGCTCGAAACACCTCGCCCGCTGAAAGGCCAGGCTTGCCGCCGGGGAGTATGCCGCCCAGGCCGGCTTCATCCAATTCCCGGACCAAAGCTGCCCGCGCGACAGGATCTTTGGTGCGCGCAAACAACTCGCTCGCCTTGGCGTAGCGGTCCATCAAGTACGCGCTTCCGCTGTCGCGCTGTTCGGCAAGCTCGAGCAGGTAGGAAAACGTTATTGGCTGAAGATTTTCATCTTCGATGCCCAATACTTTTTGCAGAGCGACAGACAAGGCTATCGTCTGATCGTAAAGGTTCGGATCATAGTTCCCCGGATTCGAAGCCCCGCTGCCAAACACGGCTTCCCAGCCCTCGAAGGTCTTTTGAGACAATCCGCTGACGTAGCCACCGGCACCGACCCGCCGCCTCTCCCGCACCAGCTTTGCCGCGGCGTCGGTGATCTCATAGCGCTCCTGGTCCTCAGGTGAAGCGTTCGGCCCCGGCTCAGCGCTGACAACAGCGGCATCGATCGCCTGGTTCGACATGGTACCCATGTCAAAGTTTTTCTTTCCGACCCCGGCTCGCCATTCGAGAACCCGCCGGCGCCTGTCGCCCTCATCGAGGCCATAGATGATCCGGTAGGCATCCTTGCCCGGTATTCCGCCGGAGTAGGCGCCCGTGCGTGCGAACTGGTCCGGCGCTTCCGCCTCGGCGCGACCGATGGCAATGCGCGTCTGGATGTCCTGCGAGAACTTGGCGACCTTTGCCTTTAAGGCCAGGACATCCTGTTCCTCCTGGGGAAGATCGTCCCTGAATGCCTGCGCTATGCGTTCGTCCGGAGTCTGCGTGCCGACGCGGCCTTCTTTCCCGGGCGCCATCCTTGGGCCTTCCACAAAGGAGTTGCCCGCAGCCTGCGCGCTGTCGCCCATAGCCCCACTGCCGGCGGCCGGCGTGCCAACGCCAAATATCGCCAGCGCGCGCTTCGGGTCCCTGGAAATCAGCGCCTCGAACCGCGCCTTGGCGGCGGTGCTGTGCCAGTCCTTGGCCAGTTGCTGCCTGATACCAGGATCGACCCCCATCTTGTCGATGAGATCGAGCCCGTCCTGCCTGGCCGCCTCGAAGGTCACGTGGTCGTCGGGGTGCGCCTTGCCGATGGCGATGGCGTTGGTTCGCAGCGCCGTGTCGACTTGGGCCCGCTCATAGTCTTTGCGGCGTTGCAGCTGCTGCGCCGCCATCCGCCAAGCACCCTCGGTGCGCAGCGTCTCCTTGCGAGCGCTGAGGCCGGGGTGCAGCTCGGGCGGCATCTGGCTCAGGAAGCCCTTGAACAGGGTGTCGAACCGACCCGTTTGCAAGACGCGCCCCGTGTGCGGGTCGACCTCGCCATACATGCCTTGGTGCAGGCCGGCTCCATCTGCCGGCGCATTGGCAACTGCGTCGGCCTCGGCCTTTGCGATCTCGCCATCCAGCTTGCGCGCGGCGATCTCGGTGTCGAAGGCCTGCTGCTGCGCCATGAGCCGCTCGTAGTGCTCGGCAACCTCCTGCCAGTAGCTGTCGAGCGGCTGCGCCGCTGCGCTCACCGGCGAGGCATCGGCATCGCGCCGCCGTTTAGCCACGGAGAGAGGGATGATGTGTACCATTGGCTGTTCCCTGGCTTTGAACAAAGGCGCGCTGCGCTGGCGATCACGGCAGGGCCATGGCGCACGCACCGTGGCTGTTTGCGGGCTTTGTCGGATCGGTCTTTTTTGAGAACCAGTGAGATATCCGGCGGCAAGGCCGGCGGGACAGCGCCCCCCTCTGGCCTGCCAGCCATCTCCCCCTCAAGGGGGGATGGCTGGCAGGCCAGAGGGGGGTGCCTCGCGCCTCCGGTTCGCCCTATCTATCCTCAGCCCGTGCCGCCTTCTCCAGCGCCGCGAGCTGCGTCTCGTCCAACGTCAGAAATCCCATAATGTGCTGCACCACTTCAGCCCGCGCATTGCTGAGCGCGCTGTGCAGCTCGAAACCGTTCGGCGTTCTCGTCCTGGCCATCCACTCGCCATAGGACGGGCGGCGGTAGTAGCCGACGGTTGCCGCGAGGTCGGCCAGCACCATTTCGCCGTCCTCGCCGGAGAACACCCTGAGATAGGCCTTGGTCAGCGCGTCGCACGCCTTGGCGGGGCCGCCGGCCTGACTGGCGCGGGCGAAGCGTTTGGCGCTCATGCTCCCTGCTCCCGCGCGGCCGGCACGGCCGTCGCTTGCCCGCCGGCGCCCGGCGCGGCCGATCCGGCCGTCGCCTCTCCGCCGCCGCCCGCCTGCAGCATCAATGCATCGAGTAACCCGCTGTCGCGCGCCTGCACCGCTGCCGGCACCGCGTCCTTGGCGACCTTGCCGGCGGAGGCGATCGCCGCCATGCCGGCCTGGGCTTGTTGGGCCTGTGCTCTTGCTCCGCGCATCCCCTCCACCTCCTCCTTGCGGCGAAAGATGCGCTGCGGGCTGCGGCCGGCGCTCTGCACGATCTTCAGCGCTTCGTCGCCGTCGATATTGTCCATGATGCCGGGATCGAACTGCGCCATCTGCATGGCCGTCGTCACCACCTGGATGGTGTCGCGAGCCTCGGCCGAACGCCTGAGCACATCGAGCTGCCCGGTGAAGGTCGGCCGCACCGCCTTGCCGGCGAGGCTTTCCGGCGGCGCGAAGCGGCTGTCCTCGTCATAAAGGCCCTTGTCCTCGAGAATGCCGAGTTCGCGGTCGAGATTGCTGGCAAAACCGGCCTGGATGATCGAGCCCGAAGGGCCGAGCAGCGCGCCCTTTTCCTCCTGGCGGATCAGCGCTTCCGTCGCCGTCATTTGCGGGTTCTGCACCAGCGTCTGGAACAGGTTGACGAACATCATGTCGCGGATTTCCTCGGCCCGGGTCGCCGCATAGTTGAAGGCATAGGTCGGGTTCTGGCCCGTCGCGATCGGCTGGATCAGCGGCCGGCCATTGTCGTCGATGAGGCCCGGATAATTCTCGCCGGGATTGAGCACCGGCACATAGTCGAGCCTGGCCTTCGAGGCGGTGGCCGGATCGGTGATCTGCTGCAGGGCGCGCAGGCCCGAACGACGCACGGCGTTTTCCTCGCGCACCGTCGTCAGCGCCTCGATGGTGGGGGAAATGCCGTAGGGATCGCCCTCGTAGCGGCGCCAGTTGAAGGTCGACACCGGGAAGGAGCGGAAACCGCTTTCCCTGACGATCTCCTCCTCGTCCTCGATGACGTGATAGGAGGCGAAGGCCGTGTCGAGATACTGGTAGGCGCCGCCGAGCCGATACATCTTGCGTTCGTCGCGCGGCTGGATGCACTGGATCAGCGAGATTTTCGTCTCGCATTTGGCGGGATCGTCGACCAGCATCCTGATCCGTGCCGGCAGTTTGTCATAGCCGAGCAGCTGCGACGCCTGCCGTGCCGTGCGCTCATAGCGGCGGTGGAAAATGTCGACCTGGCCCCAGCGGTTGCGGGCGAGATATCCCTCGACCACGGGGATCGAGGCATAGCGGATCAGCGTGCCGCCAAAGCCTTCCTCGGCATAGAGATAGGCCGGGCCGTAGCGCACCACATTGCGCAGGCAGGCCTGGGTTGCCGGCACGAAGTTGGAGTTGGCGGAATAGCGCAGCGCAAACAGGAAATCGCGCAAGCCCTCGGCCCATTCCTTCTCCTCGTCGGTCTCCTCGTCGTTCATTTCGGCGGTGGTCAGCCCGTGCCATTTTTCCGACTGCGGGATGATCAGGCTTTCCAGCCCCGCGGCCAGCCGGTTGGCGGCCGAGTTGATGGTGTTGGCGTAGACGCGGGCGCCGCGCCGCTCTTGCCGCTCGGCCTGCGAGTCCGGCCCGCCGGTTCGCCGGCCGCTCCAGACATCGGGTGCGTCGGGATCGCAGAATTCCGCCACCTGCTCCCACACCGCCTCATACTGGCAGCGCTCGGTTTCGAGCTCGGACTGGCGGGACAGGATATCGCGGGCACGGGAATCGGTCATGAGGAGGCTCGCTTGTTTGGCGCGGATGCGGGAATTGCCAATCTCCCCCCTCGTGGGGGAGATGTCCGGCAGGACAGAGGGGGGCGCGACGGATCGCCGGCGTTTCGGCTTAATGGCGGGGAGCCAATGAGGAGCGGGCCTGACGTTGTTCGACAGGTCGGCGGGACAGCGCCCCCCTCTGCCCTGCCGGGCATCTCCCCCACGCGGGGGAGATCGGCAAGCCTTGCCTGCTTCGCGCCTACTCCGCCGGCGTTCTCTCCAGCGCCGGCGCACTTTTCCGGCCAAAGCGCTGGACGACAAAGCGGCCGGCCTTCTGGCCGGGAACCTCGATCAGAGTGTAGGTGATCCAGGACAGCAACGTCACCGTCGGCAGCACCACGGCAACGACGATCGCGAAGCGCAACGGCGCCGACAGTTCGTTTCCGTATTGGCTGATGACAAACGCCGCGACGGGCTGCAGCACCAGCAGGTGGATCAGGTAGATGCTGAAGGACAGCTCGCCCATCAGATGAAAGAACCGATTGCTGAGCGTCACGGCGATCGCCCGCGCCAGCGTTCCCGCCAGTCCCGGCAGCATGCGGTAGAGAACCAGCGCAAAGAAGCCCGCCACCAGCGCTTCGCGCACCAGAAGTTTGCCCAGCCCCTGATCGCCGCCGAAGGGTAGCGCGGCCAAAAGCAGCGCCAGTGCCAGGTACAGGATAGGCCGGGGCTGGCTCTGATGCACGATGCCGGCAAGCAGCATCCCGCACAGGAATATCTGCATCTTCAGCGCCAGAAACGACGGCATCGGAAAATGGATCGACAACAGCCGCATCGCAAACACGATGGCGCAGCCGACGGCCGCGACCAGGATGGCGCTCCTGATCCAGTCCAGCCTGCGCACCAGCAGCATGACGGCCGGGAACACGGCATAAAACTGCATCTCCAGCCCCAGGCTCCAGTCAGGCAGCGGCGTGCGATAGGCGAGGTTCGGCACCAGCCCGAACAGGAACGTGAGATGGGCAACGATGTTTTTCAGGCTGCCGTCGAGGTAGCGTTCAGGCGCCTGGTGCGATCTGGAGAGGAAATCGTCGATGATGATCCTGCACTCGTAGAGATACGGGCCAAGCGCCAGCGCCAGGAAAAGCATGACATAGAACAGCGGCCCGATCCTGAAATAGCGGCGCGTCCAGAATTTCAGCCAGGTTTCCGGTCTTTGCCAAGGCTCCTTGTCCTGGCGCAGCTGATAGTGGAACACCATCAGGAAGCCGGACAGCATGATGAACAGGTCGACGCCAAGATCCGGCTCGCCGACGATCGGAATTTGCCAACCGGTCAAAAGCAGGCAGTGCCCGACCAGCACCCAGATTGCGGCAAGCGCGCGAAGCCCGTCCAGGCATTCGATGCGCGACGACCTGATATCCGTCATGCCGCGTTCCGAGGTAGCAGAAGCGCCGGCGATACGAGCGGTGAGCAGGAGGGTGCTGACACGATGAATCCTCGTGCAAGGTCGAAAACCCACCCACCAAGAGTTTCGATCCACCGACCGCATATCGCAATGCAACAAATCTAACGCAGTGCAACATGAGCGGAGGGTTTTGAGGGGAGCGCCAGCGCTGGAGCTTACAATCTCCCCCCTCGTGGGGGAGATGTCCGGCAGGACAGAGGGGGGCGCGAAGGATCGCCAGCTTCACAGGCTTTCAGCCAGTACCGCCCTTGGAGTGCCTTGGATTGACGGACAGGTTGGCGGGACAGCGCCCCTCTCTGCCCTGCCGGGCATCTCCCCCACGAGGGGGGAGATTGGCAGCTTCACCCGCCTCGTCTTTTCACCAGCTTCGCATGCCGCCGCCAATACCACCACGCCAGCACGCGCTTCCTGAAACTGCGCTTCATCGCGGTCATGGTCATACCCCCAGAAGCACACGGCGCTGGCCGGTGAGGTCGCCGGGCGCGAGGTCGGTTTTCACCGTTGCCGCCGTGCCCTGGCGCTGTTCGAGCTCAGCCCGCAAGGCTGCCTCGCGCGCCTGCACGTCCTTGTCGGCGATGGTCGGGGTCGGAGGCAGCGGCTTCAGCGCCGGCGGCTTTTGAAAGAGACACATGGTTCCAGCCTTCTCTTGTCCAGTCGTAGAGGAAAAAATCTTCGCCGTTGCGACCATAGCCCGGCAGCCGGCAGCGTTGCGTGGCGCCGAGCCGGCCGAGCCAGCGCAGCGCCAGGTGATTGGCGGCGAGCGCCCGCGCCTCGACCCGCCAGGCGCCCCGCGCCGCCACTTGCGGCCCGAGCACGGCGTGGAAGTGTGCGGTGATGCCAGGCACGCAGCGCTTCATGCCGCGCGTGCCCCAGCTCCAGGCGATCCACAGCCCGCCGCGTTGTTCGGCGGCGCCAAAGCCCGCCTCCGGATTGCCGTCGAGCTCGGCGACATAGGCAAACCCCTGCAGCGCGGTGAGCGCCAGCAGCGCCGGCGACCAATGGTCGAGCTGGCAGTCGATCTCGGCCCGGTCCTCGGGCCGCAGGTTTGCGGCGATGTAGGAGAGATCGCGCAGCGTGGCGGGAATGATGCGGACGGCCATGGATATCCCATCCCGCGCGAGGCAGCGTTGCGAAGACCCTCGGAATCCTGCCATCAAAAGGCGTCGGAAGATGACGTCGATGCTTTCGCAGCGCTTGCCACAACCATAACAGGGCTATAACATTCGAAATACAACCATAGGAGGTATCGTTGCGATCGCTCATTCTCGCCGCGATGGCGGTGTTTGCGTTGCCATTTGGCGCGGCTCAGTCGGACGACGTGGATAAGACGGACACTCTGTGGCAAAGCTGCCCAAAGGGCGTGCTCTTCAAGGAACTCGAGTCGGGGATTGTCGTGACCGTCATCCGACAAGGTTCCGGTAAAGCCGCTTTCACGGCGGATAAGAAGCTTTTGCAGCCGGCCACGGCGGCGGAGCTGGTGACGAAAGAGGGCGACCACGGATTTATCAGTGGTCCGATGCCTTCCTATATGTTTGCGGTAGGTCCGGATACAGTCAAGAACTTCAATTGGAGGCCCGCTGAAACTTACCCAGATGCATTCTATACCGTTCGGGACGATGAAGGCGTCGAACCACTACTAAATTTTGTTGATGTTGGCTGCGCGCCGTAGCTGAACGGATGATGATTGTTTTCACAATAAAGGACGCCGCCTAATAAAGAGGTGACCCTTTCTGAGCGGCACCGATATCGATCTATTTTACGGCCAAGCTGAATAGTAGTCCTCTGGTAGATTGATACCAAATTTTCCCGGAAGGAACCGCAGCAAATCGGGAGGCGTACCATGCAAATGAAGACCACGCTTCATTTTTAATTTCAGTAACCACTTAAGACCAGATTCGTCTGCATAATCTGGATTACCTTAGCTAAGATTATCCTCAACCGATGACGGCTCGCCTGATGCACGCTGCATTAGGTATTCGTCAACTATCCTCGATGCTTTAGGAAAACGTGGGTCGCCGATGGGTACTTGATCGATGTCGGATCGATTATGCTTAGACCTGGAGGTCGGACCATTAACGTCTGAGAATTGATCCTTGCTGTTTACTACGCTTTCAATGCTGTAGCCCCAATGCTGGGAAGCCAGCCGATTTAGAACCGCGTCGATAACTGCTTTAGCCTCGATTTCGTCGCTCTTAGGATAGTATTCCGTCGCAACTGTTTTCTTTAATCGAAGAATGTCTGCCGGAGATAGATCGATTGACTTCGCGAATTTTTCATTTGATGGACGCTCGGAACCGGCATCGTCAAACCCATCCGCATCCGGCTCGCCGTCAGACGCTGCCAGCGCATCTGATTGTGCCGCCTTGATATTATCCAGCTGCGTGGCCACCGCTTCGCGCGATTTCTGATCAATTATTGCTTCAAGCGCCTTGCGCTCGGCTTCCTCCGGATCGGGGTTATCATTCCACGCTTTGATCAAACCTTCAGCGTCGGATAGGGGCAGCGGCTGAGGCTTCGCGATACCCAATTGACGCTGAGCGGCAAATGATAGCGCGACCGCGGCTTGCAAGTCCTCTGGTGTCGACAAGTTTTTGAAGGCTGTATCGACGGCCGGGATCACCTTGCGCACGTAAGCCGCCGGGTCGATCTGCCGCTGTTGTATGATGAAAGCTGCAGCGTCCGCGTTCAATTCATAGCGCTTCTGATCTTTTTCGAAGCGCGCCTGATCCATCCTATACAGTTCGGGATCTTCCTCCTGCGAGAAGCGGTTCGGGAGGGGTTTTGCGGCAAAGATTGACGCATCGATCTGACTTGTCGGCATGACTCGCATATCGGCAAGATATGGGCTGACATCCGCTCTCCAATTGAAAGCTCTGGATCGTTTGCCGCCCTCTTCGGCACCAAAGACAGAAGTAAACTCGGTATCGTCATGTCTTGTGCCGGAATAGGGTGTCATGTTGATTATGGCTGCCCGCGCGTTTTGAGAAGCGATGTCGAGATCGGCATGGGTGCCGATGAGACTTGCCGCATCCGCGGTGCGCGCCTTGCGAACAACATCGTCATAGGAACCAGGCGAAAGCTCGGCAAGCAACGTATCGATCGGAAGATCGTCCTGAAATGCCCGCCTTATCCGTTCATTCGACGTGAGTCGGCGAACGCGGTCACCTTTTTCGGTTGACTCGTCAGAACTATCCGTTCCGGCAACAGAGTCGGTGATGATATCATCCATCCCCTGCTCCGGCTGATTGCTTTCCTGAGTGGTAAACGCTGTCGGCACGAGCAGATTGAGGGCCCTTTTCGGGTTCTGAGTTATCAGAGCCTCAATCCGTGTCTTTGCCGTGCTATCCCGCCACGCGGCTTCGGCCTGCAACTTGCCCTGCGGGTCGAGGCCCATCTTGTCGAGAACATCGAGGCCGCGCCGGCGAGCGGCGTTAGAAGCCACAGTGTCGTTGGGATTGCTTTGAGCGATGGCGTCAAGCTCGGCGCGCTGGACCCCGGACCATTGGTTCTGTTCATAATCCTTGCGCCGCTGGAGCTGCCGCTGCGCCATGCGCACCGCGCCTGCCATGCGCATCGCCTCCTTCTGCTTGGCAAAGTTGGCGCGTTGGCTTTCGGGCATGCTCGGCAAGACCTCGCCGAACATCTTGTCGAACAGACCGGGCTTCACCGCTCGGCCGTCATACGGGTCCAGCTGGCCGTACATGGCCTCGTGCATGCCCGCGCCGTCGGCCGGCGCCTTCGCCGCCACCTCGTCTTCGGCCAACGCGATCCGGCCGTTGAATTGGCGGCGCGCGATCTCGGCGTCGAAGGCCTCCTGTCGCTCTGTCATCTTCCGGTAGTGCTCGGCCAGTGCGGAAAGCTCGTCGCCAAAACCCTGCATGGCGCCGCCGATGGGCGACCCTTGCGGATACTGCACTGCGTTCCCCGTATCGAGCCGTCGCCGACCAACGGAGAGTGGGATGATGTGTACCATTGTTGGCTGCTCCCTGGCTTTGAACAAAGGCGCGCAGCGCTGGCGACCACAGCAGGGCCGGGCCACACGCGTTCGCCCGCCCGCCTCGCGGGCTTTGTCGGATCGAAGACTCTTGGAAAGATCGAGGGCGCTTGCCCCTCACCGAAACGCCCCCAGCGGATCACTCTGCCCGGTCGTCCGCCTTCGCGCCGCCCTGAACTCCGCCGGATCGACCACCGCTTCCCGCAGCATCATCAAGCCGTAGCGCGTCGCCGCCATCAAATCGTCGCGCAGCTTGACCACATGGCCGTCCTTGCGGTGGTAGAGGCGAAACTCCTCGAACCAGGGCAGCAAGGTCGAAAACACCTTGAAGCGGCCGGACTGCATGCGGTCGAGCATTTCCATCAGCCCGGCCTCGACCGAGACCGAGCCGTCGGCAAAGCGGGCGTGGCCGGTGAGCATGTTCAAGCCGTGGGCGGCATATTGCCTGGCGAGCGCCGTGCCCGCCCCTTCCAGCGTCTCGCGGCGGCCGTCGCGCGGCCAGGCCCAGGGCAGCCATTCGCCCCATGGCTTCAGCGCCAGCACCTGCATGGCCGGCGTCTGCTGCGAGGCCCGCGCCGCCTTGGAGATATAGACGACATCGGCCTCCGTATCCCAGGCCAGCTCGACCGCGGCCGACGGATGGTCCCAGCCGAAATCGAGCGCGCCGATCCGCGGCCAGTAGCGCGGCAGCCGGAACGGCTCGCAGGCGATCAGCTCCTCGGCAATCGGAAAGATGCGGCCGGAGCCCAGCACCGGAACGCCGCGCGCCCGCGCCTCGCGCTCATGTTCGGGATAGGCGGCGACGATCGCGGCGCGCTCGTCAGGCGAATAGTGTTCGACGTCGTCTATGGTCATGAAGGTGACGTGACGGGTCATGCAAGCATGCTCCAATAGAGTGTGGCCATTGATACCAGCGCTCATCAATGCGAAGCTGACCCAAGACTTGGGGGAACACATGATTCGGATTGCAATCGTTGTCGGCATTGCCGCCAGTGCATCGGCATGCACCAGCCAGGCGAATGTTCCTTACGATACTAGTAAAAAAATCTGCAGAACCCGTACCGATCCAGGAACAGGGTTCAAACGCGAGGTCTGCGTCCCCGACACTCCCAATCAATCCTGTATGCTCTATATATATCAGTATACCGGTCGAGAGAAAATATTGTGCGGCCCATTAACGCGCAAATCGCCAACCGCCGAAGGTCGTGCCAGGCAACTTGCCGGCACCAAATACCCCTGATTCGACTTAAATGCGGATCACCTTTGGCGCCTGCGCATCCATGAACATGTAGCACCTGCCAAGCAGCGCCTTTTTGCCGAGCTCATCGAACACATTCTGCCCCAGCGGCGTGATCAGCACCTCGCCCGTAGCCAGCCCATCCTGGTGGCGGGCCTCGATCTCTTGCCAATGCGCATTCGCAACGTCGGAAAGCACGACATTGAAGGCTGGATGATTGTAGCTGACCAGCACGTTGCCATCATCCATGTCGGACGGCTTCATGTCCGGGTGATAGTTGTAAATCATGGCAAGCGTCTGGATGGCGGCCATGGCTGCCGCCTCATCGGACAGGCCGGCTTCCGTCAGCACGCAGGTGCCGTTTTCAAGGATGGCAAAGTCACGGCCTCTGTCGAAGTAATAGCCGAACCGTTCCTCGATGCGATCGATGGGTTGTGAAAACGAGGGTCGCCATTTGGGCACCTGGGGCTTTGATACCTCAGCACCACCCGCCGGCGACACGACAAGCGACGACAAACCGCCTGTCAATACCTGCCGCCTGTTCATGGACTTGGTTCCTCGACAACCTGGCCACCAGTCTAGTCGCGGTTCGCGATTCCGCAACGCGCCGAAACGGGAAAGCTTCGCTCTCATCTTTTCCTTTATCGCTTTATGCGGTAGGTCTTGCCGTGCATCGGCGACATCGATGCGTCTGGGCTGGTGCATTCTGCGCGGCCTGTACTCTACGCGGGTGGGACAGCCACTCTTTGCCATGACAGATCTATTCGAGGCGATGCGCCTGTCCGCCGAGGACAGCGAGGTTGCTCATCTTTTTTTCAGCGAAGGCGGTAAGATCCTGCTGCCACTCGGCAAATCGACAAATGCCATGACAGGTCAGGAGATGCTGGAGCGGCTGCTGTCGTCCCCGCATGATGACGATGGCGCGCTTGCCAACGACCTTCTCGGCGAGCTCGGCAAGACGGTGCCGTTGGAAAGCCTTCGTCTCCTGCTGACATCTGCCAATGCTGAGACGCGAGCGGCGGGTGCGTTTATTGCCACCTTTCAAAACCAGAACATAAGTTCGATGGTGGGTGAGCTGGCCGCGCTGCTTGGGGACAGCAACCCGCGCACGCGCTTCGATGCCGTGGAGTCTATCTTGCGATGCAGTACGCGGAACGATGGTCAGCATCTCGCGCAGGCGTTGTTTGCCCTTGATGATTATCACGATGGTGTACGCATGGGAGCCGTCAAATTTGTGCGCTTTGCAAAAGACTGGCAGTTAAAGCTTGCGCGTCAGCACGCCGCGTTGCTCAGGCCGCAAACGCCGTTTTCGGCGATCGCCGATATCTCCGGGCAATGGCGAGGTGATGCATCAGGCATGATCCGTGCTATGCTCGACCATTCAGAGCCGGTAGTGCGCCGTTACGGCTTGGGGCTGGCCAGCCGGGCGAGGTTGGTCGTTGTTGACGCGTTCGTCGAATGGGCGCAGGCGTCCGCCGATCCTGAAATCAGCAAACTGGCAACCGATTGCATCGAGCACAACCAGATATCGCACCACGCCGTATGGCAATCATCATTGCCGGCAATCGCCTGAGGCACCGCTGATCTCGGGGTCAAGATAGCGACGTGACAGGACGTAGAGCCTGCCGAACTGATTCAAAGTAATGTCGTATGATGTTGTCCGCGCACGATATTTGCGCCGGGCGTGGCGGTTCTTACCTTCTCCCCTTGTGGGGTGAGAAGCGGTCCGCGTGGCGGACGAAAAGCCAATTGCTTGGCTTTTCGAGCTTCGAACGCCCTGAGCCTGCGAAGGGCCGGGTGGTGGCCGATCCAACCTGCCGGGTCCCCGCCGCTCCGCAGCGTCCCGGCGTTCGCCGGCCTTTCGTCGTGCCACTGGCACGACGAATTCGCTTCGCGAACCAGCTGCTCACCCCACAAGGGGGGAAGGGAGAACCTCCTGCGCCGTCAAGAACCGCAACACCACGTCGCTCATGCCCAGCAGCGGCGTGAACGTCACGATGGTGATGCCGCCCGTCGCGTTGGTGCGGGTCAGGCCTTCGGAATAGATATCGAGCGGCGGCTCCTCGTCGAACCAGACGCCGTGCAGGGTTTCGCCCTGCCACTTTTCGCGGCCCTTCTCATAGCTCTTGAACGAAAGCACCGATTCATCGGCCTGCACGTCGCCGCCGCCGCCCCAGCGCACCACGATGCTGTCGAGCGCGCCCGGGGCGCCGCGGCCCATCGTCGTGTGCAGGATGGCGTTGGCCGGGATCATGCCGGTGCCCCATGCCGCCTGCTGCTGCGGCGGGCCGACCAGCACGCGCTGCGGGTTGTCGCGCGTGCCCTCGCCCGTCACGCCGGCAGCCCATAGCCTGACGGGGGTGTCGAAGGTCTTGCCCTGCCACCACGCGGGGTAGCGGCCGGTGAGATGCATGGCCCATTCGGCGCCGCCGGCCCTGGTCTTGCCGAGCTGGTTGCCGGCCATGAACAGACGTTCCCGGTTCTGCGCGCCGGCGGCGTGAAACTGAGCCTGCCTGGGATAAGGCCGGTAGGCGGCAAGCTGGTTAGTCCTGTGCCTGCGGTCCAGCTCCTGCAGCAGCGCCAGATAGTGGCGGCGCGTCTTCAGGCTGGTCGCCAAACGGCCCGAGGACGGCTTCGAAGCCACGGATGCGGCGGCGGATCTCGTCATCGCTCAGGGCTTCCAGATTGTCAGATGAAACATGCAAATCCTTGGCCAGATCCTTGGGCAGCACCGATTGCACGATCTTCAGATACTGGTCGGGCTTGTCGGCCCGGACCGCGGCAATCACGCCGGCGCCATGGGCGCGGAAATCGGCGCGCACCGCGTCGAGGAAATCATCGCCAAGCGTCTTCTTCGTCCGCTTCGGCTTGGCAGCGGCGGCAGTCGCCTTGCGGCCAGGACGAGAACGCGGCGCCGTCCGGTCAGCCATGATCCGAGATCCCGGCGGGCTCGGCGGTCGCTGCCTGCTTCGCCGGCCTTGCCCGCTTGATCTTGCCGGACTTGATCTTGCCAGACTTGCGCCGTGCCGATTTTGGCCCTGACCGTGTTGGGGCGGCCTTGCGGGCTGCATCAGCGGCCGGCGCGTGGCGCTTTCCGGCAGACGCGGCTTTCAGGCTTGCCCTGGCGATCGCCCTTGCGTCGTGCGCGCCGCGCGGAAAGCCGAAGCCGCCGATGGCATCGACAGGACCACCGCGAACCATGCCGATCAGCACGCCCGGCACGACCGGCTCGATACGGCCGATGCGCGCCTGCGGGGCAGCGCCCTCGAACACGCCAATGGCGCTGACGACCTCGCGGCCGTCATCGTCGGTGATGATGGTGGCATAGCGGTTGGACAAGGGAGGCCTCGCGGATAAGGCAGAATGAACCGAGGATAGCGTTCCTTCACGCCCCCCTCTGTCCTGCCGGACATCTCCCCCTCAAGGGGGGAGATTGGCAGCTCCAGGGTCGCGACCAATTTGCAGCGCTGACGATTGGCGAAAGCAAGGCGGCAGTCCGATCTCCCCCCTTGAGGGGGAGATGGCCGGCAGGCCAGAGGGGGGTGCTGTCCCGCCGACATCCGATATCCGCACGTTGTGGGCATCAGGAAAACAAAACCCGCCTCGTGGGCGGGTCGGTGGCGCAAATCAGCACCATGGACAAATCATAGCAAAGCTGCCCTCACCCGTCAATGCAGATAAGAAATAATTCCTAATTATATACGTGACAAAGTATGCGTGATTCGATAGAAAAGCCGGGACAGGCCGGCACCGAGAAAATGGAAAGGCTAGAGAACGAGCTAGCCGAAAAGCTTACCCTTTGGGAGGACAGTTCCCTTCTTGCCAAGGAATTCGCGCGTGATCTCATCCGCACGGTCCTTATCTACTACCCCAACGGACGCGGTACCGAGGAAGATCAGATTTAGCGTAAGCGCTATCGCGCGGGTCGACAATTTCTCGATTTGGCGTACGGAAAACTTTCGCGTCGGTATCTTTGGCGCTCCATGTACGATTTTGCGAATTGAGTAGAACTCGGCCTCCTCACGATTGTCTATCATCCCGTGGATGCACCAAGCCCGCTGTTCGGCAATCTGGGACGCCTCCGTCAAAAGCTTTTCCAAATCGGGGAGGTAGTCCTTTAATTCTGGGTGATCTGCGAAGGCCGTTCGTAGATATGCTGGCTTTCGGTTGAATGAAATAGGTGGGGACGGCTGGATTTTTGTGCCATCGAAATCCAAATGCACTCGCATGATGATATGATCGAGGGTGTATTCCGCCGTCGCCCAATTGACCGATAGCAAGCCAATGGCGGCGTAGAGATTCTTCATGCGATCGGAGATTTCACTAAGCATGGCAGACCCTAAGAAAGAGACCGACGAAAAGCGCTTCAACGAGACGGTACAGCGGATGCTGAAGACTCCGCCTAAGCCAAAGCACAAAGAGACGAAAACCGATGACCGCAGAGCGCCGGAAGGGAAAAAGCCAAAGAACTGATTTCCGAGCTTTTTGGCTGTCTCGACGTGGGAATTCGTCTCAATTCGGCTTGTCGGTTGGGCCGCCGCGAACATTCGGGTTTGTCGGACCCATATTGCTAAGCATCTGGTCCAAATACCGCTCCGCTCCGGCACACACGGACGGGTCATAGACGCCGCTTTTTAGGTCTTCCTTTGTCATTTCAAATAATTGGCCGAGCAAGACATCGTCGAGCACCCCGCGAAAATGCAGGAAGAGGATAATCCCCCTAATTAGCGCGGAATTGCCGGTAGCCATTTCGGCGACAGAGAATGGGTCTGTGCCTGCAGTTCTTGTCGGCGATGTAGTCATTTGTTTCCCCTCCGCTTGCTGTGAAGACGAAGGAGCTTACGCGCTTTTTGCTTAGGCGTAACCGGCTTCACCAATCCGCCGATAGGTAAGGCGCTTACCTTCGATCATTGCAAGCAACTGGTCATGGCGTTCGGTGTCGGTGACTTTAAGCGCCGTGCGGCGATTGTAGCGGAAATCGAACTCGGCAAGGTAGCGGTGCAAATGCGCTTCGCCGCAATGCTGATAGACGCCGACCATGCCACGCTTGAACACTGAGAACACGCCTTCGATGGTGTTGGAGTGGATCGTCTCGTCGCCTTCGTAGCGCACGTATTCGCCAGCGGCGTGATTGGTCGTCTTGTGCGATGCGTACTCCTCGCCAGTGCGCGTGTAGAGGCGCGACAAGTCGGTATAGAGCGTCGTGTCACGCGACACGTTGCGGACCAGCACATCGCGGACGGTAGAGGCCGTAGCGTCGTTCAAATGGAACATGCGGGCTTTGCCGCCGCGCTCAACCAGACCAACCACAATGCGCTTATGTGCTCCGCCGCCCTTGCCCTTCTTGGTGAAGGGGCGGCCCTTGCGCTGTTCTGAAACGCGGGGCGTCTCACGCTTGCCGATATAGGTCTCGTCGGCTTCAACGGTCTTGCCTTCGCCGCCAAGCGGACCGGCAGACGTAACGTCTTCCTTCATGGCTTCGCGTATGCGGTGGGCCATAAACCAGGCAGTCTTGTAGGTGACGCCAAGCATACGGTGCAGCTGGTGCGCGGACATGCCTTTCTTTGACGAAGCCATGAGGAACGTTGCCAGAAGCCACTTGTTCAAGGCGATCTTGGAACGCTCGAACACGGTGCCGACAGTCACGGTGAACTGCTCACGGCATTCCATGCAGTTGTACAGGCCGGGACGGTGCGCCTTGCCTTCCATCTTGGTGATGCGGGACGGTTGAGCATTGCCGCAATGCGGGCAATTAGGGCCATGCGGCCAACGCTGCGCTTCCAAATGGATGCGGGCGGCGTCGGCGTCTTGGAAGATTGGGCTGTCGAGTTTCATGGCTAGGTGCTCCCTGCCATGTTTGTAGCAAATGCCTCATGCTTTGTCACGTATATAATTAGGAAATAATTCCTACTCCGGTCAAAGCCTCGTCCTTGGCGGCGGCGCGCATTGCGCGAGGGCCGCATCGATGGGATGCTGGGTCTCGTCGGAGAGCGCAATGAGCGATGTGACCAGTCACTATGGCAGCGGCGGCATTGTCGAGCGCATCCTGTCGGCTGTGCCGGACGCAAAGGCCGGCAGCCTCGCAGCCAAACAACTCTATCCGTTCGATCAGCTTCATGGCCGCGAGCTGATCGCCACGCAGGACCATACTGCGCGTCTTGCGCCCTCCGCCGGCGATCGGGTTCTGGACATCGGCAGCGGCATTGGCGGCCCGGCCCGGTTCCTTGCCGAGACCTATGGGTGCAGCGTCGACGGCGTCGACCTGACGCAGGCGTTCGTCGAGGCATCCCGCCGATTGACCGAGCTCTGCGGCCTCGGCGACAAAGTGCGTTTCCATGAGGCCGATGCGACAAGGCTGCCTTTTGCGGACGACACATTCGACGCGGCGATCTGCTTCTATGTCGGCATGAATATCGCCGACAAGGCGGCGGTCATCGGGCAAGCGTGGCGCGTACTGAAGCCGAAGGCCAGGCTTGTCTGGACCGAGGCGGTGCTGGCGGACGGCGAGCCTCACTATCCCTTGCCTTGGGCGGTGTCGGCTGTGGCCAGCCATCTCGTCGACCGCGAAACCCTGAAGGCTCTGTTTGCTTCAGCCGGATTCCAGGTCGACGACGTCATCGACGAAACCGGCGATCACGTCGAGCTGGCGTTGAAACGGGCAAATTCCAGCATGGTTCCGTCGCCCGCCCAGCAGCAGGCCAATGAGATCGTGCTCGGCGCCGAGTTCGTGCATCGGCGAAAAAACTACATAAGCAGCCTGAGCGAGGGAAAACTCGCCTCACTGGCCGTTATTGTTTCCAAGCCGGCATGAAACAAAAACCCGCCTCGGCGGCGGGTTGCTGGCGCAAATCAGCACCATGAAAAAATCATAGCATAGCTGCCCTCACCGGTCAAGATATGTCAGGAAATAATTCCTACATCGACATCGATCGGAGACTCGGCGATGCTAGCGCTACCACATCCGGCGTCAAGTCATATGCATATGTTCTAAAGTGCCATGCCGTCGGCGGATGTTGTCTGATAATTTGCCCTTTGGCATCAAGGGGGCAAAAGAAGCCATGTCTGAGGACAAAATCCGAAATATAAATCTGACCGCCGACATCGTCGCGGCATTCGTGCGCAACAATTCAGTGCCTCCGGATAGCCTGCCGGCGTTGATCGAGAGCGTCAATGCAGCGCTCGCGGCCGTGGACAATCCCGTTGCTCCGCCGCAACCTGCGCCTGAGCCCGCGGTCAACCGCAAGCGCTCGGTAACGCCGAATTTCATTTACTGCCTCGAGGATGGCAAGAAGTTCAGGTCGCTGCGGCGTCATCTCGGCTCCGCCCATGGCATGACGCCGGAAGCGTATCGCGCCAAATGGGACCTGCCCGGCGACTATCCGATGACGGCGCCCAGCTACGCCGCCAAGCGATCGGAGCTGGCAAAGGAGTTCGGGCTCGGCATCAGGACACCCGAGGCGCCGGCCGCCAAGGCGCCGGCCAAGAGCAAGACCAAGGCGTAAAGGCACGCCCCCTCCGTGCCGTACGCCTGCTGGAGGACGATCGTGGTGGCCGGAGAGCCCATGACGTTCGCGTGGAACGTGTCGACCGCCGCCAATGGGCGGTGCTGGTTGCCGAGAATGGCACGGTGACCCAGCATCTGTTCATGGCCCAGGAAGCGGCCGAGGAGTTTGCCGACGGCGAGCGGACAAGGCTCGGCCTTCCCGCCAGGCCGCCGGCGGCGGATCCGCTGGCCTGAACAGTCCTTCAACCGGCTGCAGGATACAAGACGCAGCCTTCGACAGGCCGTCTAGCGACTGGTCATTAGCTGGCTCTTATGGAATCATTCCACTCCAACTCGGGGGAGAGCGGGATGGACAAACCAGCCATGGCATCCGTGTTCAGGATGCGGCAAGCGCCAGCCACTGTTTCGGGCGTTCGCAGCGTCGGCCAAGGCCAGGCCGATCCGGTCATCGGCAGAAGGCCGCTCGGCGAGGCGATCCGCTTCGTCATCGACGCCCATCCCCATTACGACATCAGCGGCGTTTCGATCGCCTATGGCGACGGCTCGGCCCCGCGCCTCGGCAGCCGGGAGGTCAAGGCGCTGTGGGCCGAATATGGCCGCCGCTGGATGGAAGAGTAGCGCAGGCCATCGGCCGACGCCTATCGCTTGCATCCCCGTCCGGATCGTAACAGCGGCTCATGCGTTGAGCGTGAGCCAAATGGGAGCAACAGCCATGAACGTCGCCAATCTGCAACTCGAAGGCCTGCTGATGGCCGTCGCCTCGATCAATCAGGTGCTGGTGCGCAAGGGCCTGCTCACGGTGGAGGATATCGACATTGCGCTGCGCAAGGCCGAGGCCATCGAAACCGGCGAGGAGCGGTCCGACGGCATGTCGGAGTCCAACCGCGACGCCGTCAACTTTCCGATCCGACTGCTGGAACTGGCCAATCAATGCCAGCCGGAGGCGGACATGCCGTCCTTCTCGAAACTGGCCCGCATGGTCGGTCAGATGAAGGAACCCTACAACGACCAGATGTGAGGCGGTCTGCCGACGCGGGGCCTCACCCTCGGCCAATCTTCGAGGCCAGCACGCTGCCCGGTCCATGCACGGCGGCGAACAGCAGGCCGGCGGCGAACGGGAAATGGGACATGAAGGCGCCGAACTCGGCCTGGTTGCCGGTCCAGTGCGACGGACCGTGGAAGGCAAAGCCGAGGAAGACCACGTAGACGGCGGCGACCAGGGCGGCCGGCGTGAAGAACGCTCCGGTCAGCAAGGCGATCACCAGCAGCGTTTCGAGGATCGCGGCGCACCAGGCCAGAAACAGCGGGAACGGGAAGCCGGCGGCGGCGATGTAGCCGGCGGTCATGTTCATATCCATGAACTTGAAGGCTGCCCCCATCGCGAACATGGCGGCCAGGGTCAGGCGGGCGATGAGAATGGCCGCGGTCTGCCATGGCGATTGAACGGCTTCCATGATGTCCTCCAAGGGTTGCAACGGGTTTCGCCCCAAGGACGGGCGCCACGCCGCCGATCCTACACCAGCCCGCGAAATTCTTTCGCGGCAAAGCCGAACCTCGCAAAGGAGGCGCTTGCAATCCTCTTGCCGCGAGTGGCCGCTCAGAGCTTCGCCATCAGCTCCCGCCCCAACCGTTTCGGCGGCTCGGCGCGCAGCACCACATTGGTCGTCACCGCGCCGTAGCGGCCGATGGCATCGACGATGCTTTCGAGGTCGGGCGGCGACGGCACGACCACCTTGACCAGAAAACAATCCTCGCCGGTCACCCGCAGCACCTCGACCACTTCCGGCATGGCCGCGAATTTCTTCAGGCAGGTCTGGATGTGCTCATGCGTGGTGCGCAGGCGGATCATGGCCATGGTGCCGAGACCGAGGGCGGTGGGATCGATCGCGGCCCGGTAGCCGGCGATGATGCCGCGCTCCTCCAGCCGCTTCACCCGCTCCGACGTCGCGGGCTGGGACAGGCCGACGCGGCGGCCGAGTTCGGAAATGCCGATGCGGCCATCCTCCTGCATGATCTCGATGATTGCCATGTCGGTGGGGTCGAGCCGTGGCCGGTAATCGCCGTTTGCCATGAACACCTTCAATCCATCGGAATTCTTCATCGCTTTCCGATGATCTCTCATTCCGCGAACAAGGAGAAGCCCTAGGATTGGGACATCATCTGCGGCGAAGAAACAGGATTTTCCATGACCGACTTCATCATTCTGCCGGGCAGCGGCGGATCGGGCGAGGCCCACTGGCAGACACGCTGGCAACAGGCCGACCCGGCGATGCGCCGCTTCAGCCCGGCAAGCTGGGAGCTGCCGGATTTCGACGACTGGGTGGCGGCGCTGGACGTCGCGGTGTCACAGGCACAGACCCCGCCGGTGCTCGTCGCCCACAGTCTCAGCTGCCTGCTGGTCGCGCATTGGCAGGCGGTGTCGAGCCGTCGGATCGGCGGGGCGTTTCTGGTTGCGGTTCCCGACCCGGCCTCGCCGGTCTATCCCGCTTACGGAATTCCCTTCGCCGATACGCCGCGCGGGCCGCTTCGCTTCCCCTCGCTGATCGTGGCCAGCACCGACGATCCCTATGATCCGAACGGCTATGCCGGTGAGAAAGCCACACAATGGGGCAGCGAACTGCACATCGCCGGGCCGCTTGGTCACATCAACAGCAATAGCGGGCTGGGCGACTGGCCGGCGGGAATGGAGCTGCTGACGGCCTTCGTGAGAGACAGACAGGCCGACCACGCAATCGCACCGTAGGCGCCCGAAGCGTGCGCGCGGGCTTGCCCCGACTTGTCCCGCCAGCTATCTCTCGGGAGGGGCGTTTGTGAGGGAGCCTGCGAATGGTGTCCGTCCGATATCTGGTCCGCGATGTCGATCTGTCCATCGCGTTTTATACGAGCTATCTGGGCTTCGCGCTGAAGCAGCAATTCGGTCCGGCGATGGCCATCCTGACGCGCGGCGACCTCTCGCTCTGGCTCGCCGGTCCCTTGGCGTCGGCAGCCAGGCCGATGCCGGACGGCCGGACACCCGAGCCGGGCGGATGGAACCGCTTTGTGCTCGAGGTCGAGCAATTGCCGTCAATCGTGACTAAGATGGTCGAGGCCGGCGTGCGGTTCCGCAACCAGATCGTCGAAGGTCCGGGCGGGCGACAGATTCTTTGTGAAGACCCGTCCGGCAACGTGATCGAGCTGTTCGAGCCCAGCTAGACTTCGGCCGTCGCCTCGGATTCGGCGCCGGGCTTTGCCTGGCCTTCCCACTGCCGCTCCGCCTCTGCTTTACGCTTCGGACAATCCTCGTAGTCATGCTCTCGCGAACCGCAATAGGAGCAGCATTTTGCCGGCGTGTCGGTTCGAAGCATTGTGGCCATGCACAAGAATGCACGAAAATTCATCCGGTTGCAGCAGCGTCCGCGACGTCGCTGCTGGGATGCGTGACCGCCAGCCTGGCACCGCCCTCAATAGCCGCCGCCGAGGATCGGCAGAATCTCGGCGGCAGACATTGCGCGCGGCGCGTATTCGTCCGGCCTATATCAAAGTTAAATGCGGATGCTGGGCGTGAGGTGGTAGGTGATCGCGATGGGGGGACTCTCAACGCGCTCGAGGTGTCCCATGGACGTTCGAAATCTGATTGCCAAATTGTCAGCCGCGGTATTGCACCGCCGCGCCGCGTCTTCGCCGATACTGTTCAGGCCGATCCGCAACTCGCTCGCCGACATCCCGTTGAAGCCGGCGCCGCGGCCGCCTTATCGTCCGCATCGGCCGATCTGGCCGGCAAGCAACATGTAGCTCGCCGGGCTGCAACCAGTTTGTGATTTCCTCGTTTATGGCGATCCCGTTTTCAAGGAGGCAAGTGATGAGATCGATCCGGGCGAGGCGCGAATGGTTTGGATGGTGAGCGCATGAGCCGTTTTCTGCCCCTGACGATCAGATTCGTGGACGGCAGCGCGATGACGGTGTCGTCGATCGCCGACGCCAGGAGGGCGCTAGGCGGAACATGGAAGAACAAGCAGACGGCGGCCTACAAGGCGGCCGACAGGCTGGTGGATGACGCGTTGAACGGCATTTGCCGCCCGGACATCGCCTTTGCCGCTTTCCAGAATGCCGCCGCCCAACAGGGCTTGCTGAAGCCGGCGAAGCCAAGTGCCGCCCTTGCCATGCTCGACGAATTGGCGTCGCTGGATGGGCATCGTTGAAAGACCGGCTGACGGATTGCCGGCGATGTCATGGCGAACGCCGGATAGCCTATCTCGGCTCGCGGTTCATGCTGAGATAAGTCGGGTCGAACTCGGCGATTTCCACCAGCTGCTGCCAGTCCAGAATGGTCACCATGTAATTTGCCCAGCCGATCACACCGATCTTGCGCAGCGCGCCGATGACCCGGTTCATGTGGACGACCGAAAGCCCAAGCACATCGGCCAGTTCCGCCTGCGACAGGGGAAGCCGGAAACTCATGCCGTTGGTCTGCTTGACGACCTGGAGCCGCACGAACAGCTCGCACACAAGATGCGCCAGATGCGAAGTCTTGGACCGCCGGCCCATGGCCACGATCCATTCCCGGTGAATGGCGCCATCGACGAGCGTGTCCAGCCACAGCAAGCGGCTCAGATGAGGCGCCTGTTCGGTGATCGTCCTTAGCCGACTGTGGTCGGCGGCGATCACCCGGCATGGCGACAAAGCTATAATGCCATGGTCCATTGTCTTGAGCAGGAAGGCGTGCAAATCGACAAAATCGCCGGGCACCTGCAACGAGGTGAACTGGCGGCCGCCATCCTCCAGCACCTTGTAGCGCGCCGCCAGACCCTCGATGATGAGCGTGCTGTAGCCTGGCCTCGATCCCTCGGAAACGATGTCCTGACCGGTGGCAAAATCCATCTCGATGGTCATGGCGGCGGCCAGCAGCCCCTTTTCCTGCTCGGACAAAGCGTCATGCTGGCCAAGGTTGAGATAAAGCGGTTCTAGCATCGAGGATCCAGTTCGAGATTTCGTGGACATTCGTGGCCTAGCCAAACGCCGGAGATCGGGTGCGGTTGCAATCGGCCGGCACGGCGACGGCTCCTGGCAGGAAATCTGCTCAGGACACAGTCGCATGGAACCATGGGTGCGGGTTGGGATTTAATCCATGTCGCTCAAAAATGGCCCCGATTTTGAGACAACGACATGCATAAAAACACAGACCTGAAGCGCGTCGCCTGCGTCCTTTCAACCGCGATGCGCCTTAGCGTTCTCACGCAGGGATCCTTGCACACATGGAACGGTTCTACTTCGACTTGTACAACGCCGAGACCCAGATTGATGAAGAGGGGCAGCTTTTTCCCAGCCGGGAGCGTGCGGGAGCCGAAGCGCTGCGCATATTGCACGATGTGGCGCGCGACGAGATTCCGGAGGGCGACCACCGGCGGATCACCGTCAAGATGCTGAACGAGAACAGGGAGCAGATATTCGAAGCGTCGCTGACCATGGCGTCGCTGTGGAGTTGAACTCGTCGACCCTGTCGAGGACTGTATGGAACCTCTTGCCCTCCCCTCTGTTTTCTAAGGAGGGGCCAGCGGCAGAAGCTGCCCGGCTGATTGACTGGAGGCATCTATGTCCTTGCAAAAGCTTCATCCCGAGCAGGTCGACGACACACGCAGGCTTGCCTATTCGACCTTTGCCCCGGCGCTGATCGGTTCGCTCACCAAGCGTCTGGCGCGGTGTCAGGGCGTCAAGGAACTGGGCGCCCTGGAAAAGTCGCTCATCCGCCTGATCGAAGACTCTGATGTCGATGGGCCGCAAGCCGAGGCGATGAAAGAGTTCGCCATCGAGCTGGTGGTGTCGACGATATCGGAAGCCCGCGCTCACCCCGACACCAAGAGCGATGTCGAAGCCGTTGGCGAGCGCCGCGCCGAAGGCCGCTCCGAGAACCCGCAGACGCTCGAGGAGCAGTTGCAATCAGGCCTCGAAGACAGTTTTCCGGCCAGCGATCCGCCCGCCGTCGTCTCGACCGCCATTTCCGGCGGCTCGAAGGACCTTGTCGGTACAGATGAGGTGTTGCGCCGCAAGAAGGAGGCGGCGCAGCGAAAGCAGGAAAAGGCCGACGCCGGTTAGCCGGACAATTCGCGAGAGCCCGAGGCGATGAGAGCCGTCAGCCGAAGCGCTTTTCCGGCGACTGTCCGCTGGCCGGTGACTGTTCGCCGGCCCGCGCGACGATCGCCTCGAGCGGCTCCGGCCGGTGCAGCAGAAAACCCTGGCCATAGGCCACGCCCATGCCGCGCAGAATGTCGAGCGCTTCCTGCTGCTCGATCTTTTCGGCCACCACCGCGCAGCCGAGACTTTTGGCGATGCCCGCTATGGCCGAGACGATCTCGCGGTCGAAACGGCTTTCCGCGATATTCTCGATGAACGAGCCGTCGATCTTGATCTGATCGACCGGAAAGCGCCGCAAATATTCGAACGAGCTCATGCCGGCGCCGAAATCGTCAAGGCTGACGCGGCATTGCCGCTCGCGCGCCTTGCGCACGAACTGCTCGGCGGCGTCGAAATTGGTGACGGCCGCGGTCTCGGTGATCTCGAAACCGATGCCGGAATGCGGCGCCCCGGTCTCGGCGATGACGGCGTCGACGAAATCCCATAGCAGCGGATCGCTCAGCGTCTGCGCCGACAGGTTGAAGCCGAGCAAGATGGCGCCTGACCGCATCGCCGCGCCATGCTGCGAAAGCGCTGTCTTGATGATCCAGCGGTCCAGCCGCGAGGCAATGCCGAAGCGCTCGGCGACCGGAATGAATTCGTTGGGTGGGATCAGCTTGCCATTGCGCCCGGCAAGCCGCGCCAGCACCTCGACATGGCGGCTCTCCTGCCAAGGCTGGCCCAGAAGATGGATCTCCTGGCCGAACAGTTTCAGCCGCCCGTCATCCATGGCGTCGACAGTGTCGGCGGCGACACGCGCAGCGTTGAGGCCGCCGGAGCCCGACGCCGCATCGGCCGAAAACACCGCGAAGCGATTGCGCCCGGCCGCCTTGGCCGCATAGCAGGCGTCGTCGGCGCAGGCCAACGCATCGGCAACCGTGGTGGTGGTGTCCTCGACGAAGGCGATGCCGATGCTGGCCGCGAGTTTTCGCGAGGTCACCGGCAGTCCGAGGTCGGCGTCACGGACCGCCGCAAGGATGGCGCCGGCCAGCGCCTCGGCCTTGGCCGATTGGCAATTGGGCACCAGCAGCGCGAACTCGTCGCCACCGAGGCGCGCGGCACGCGCCGATGCCGGCAGGCAGCCCAGAATACCGGCGGCCACACCCTTCAGCGCCAGGTCGCCGGCGGCGTGGCCGGCGAAGTCGTTGAGCGCCTTGAAGTAGTCGAGATCGACGTAAAACACCGCCAGCGGCAAAGCCCGCTCGGTGGCGATGTGCACGGCCAGCAGCCGGTCGAAGGCGGCACGGTTCAAGAGGCCCGTCAGCGCATCGTGGTGAGCGGCGTAGGCGAGTTCCCGCTCGCGCTTCTTGTCCTCGGTGATGTCGCGCACGGTGCCGAGAATCTGGCCCGCCGTCTCGGGCGCCGCGATGAAGCGCACCAGCGATTCGACATGGCGGATTTCGCCGTCGCGCCTGACGATGCGGTATTGCGCGGCGACGACGCCGTCGGTCGAAAGCGGCGCCAGATGGGCGCGCTCTGCGGCATCCTTGTCGTCGGGGTGCAGATAGGAATGCCAAAGGTCGGCAGCCACCTCGTCGGTGTCGGCGACCAGGCCGAATATCTCCCTGGTGCGGGCGTCCCAATAGCTCTTGTTGGCGTCGATATCGTGATGCCAGATGCCGGTGCCGCTGGCCGCCAGCGCCAGGCGAAAGCGCACATTGACCCGCTCCAGTTCGGCTTCCGCCTCTTTCTGCCGGCTGATGTCGGTCTGCACGCCCATCAGCCTGACCGGCCTGCCCGTCTCGTCACGCTCGACAATGCCGCCGCGGTCCAGCACCCAGATCCAGTGGCCGTCCTTGTGCTTGAGGCGTAGCTCGGTCTCGATCGAGGCGGTCAGGCCGGAAATGTGCCGCTCTCCGCTGGCCAGCGCCCGCTGGCGGTCGTCGGGATGCGTCAGCTTCAGCCAGAGGTCGTCGCTGTTGGCAAGCTCGCCATCCTCATAACCCAGCATGTGCGACCAGGTTGGCGAATAGAAACAGTCGCCGCTCAAAATATCCCAGTCCCATACGCCGAGATGAGCGCGTTCGAGCGCAAGCGCCCAGAATTCGCCGTTGCGTATTTTCTCTTCAGCCATGCCCTGGTTTCGCTCACTCCGTCGCCGCCACTATGCACGCAAGCAGAGAAGAAACCGTTACCGGGTGCGCCGCGCCCACAGTGCGGACAAGGCCTGCAATCGTGCCGGACCATGCCGTAAGGCGTCATCATGCGATTGGGGCTCGTCATGCCATTGGCGCCCTGATTGGAACCGCCCTGCCCGGGCCTGGCTCGACGATCCTTATCGCGCGGCGGCGCGCATTGTCCTCGAGCAGGCCGCGCAGTTCCTCACGGCCGCGCGCGATGCGCGACATCAGCGTGCCGGCCGGCACGCCGAGCATCTCGGCGGCCTCGGCATAGGAGAAGCCCTCGATGGCGACCATGGTCAGCGCGGCACGGCGGTCGGGGCTGATCGCCTGCAGCGCGTCGATGATCTCGCGGGCCGCGACATTCTCCAGCTGGTCGGCGGGAGAGGCCTGCACCTCGCCGGCCTCCAGCGGCAGCATCGAGGCCTCGCCTCGCCGGTTCACCTTGCGCATCTGGTCGATGAACAGATGATGCATGATCGTGAACAGCCATTTTCGCGGGCTCTCTCCCGTCTGCCAGTTGTCCAGCCGCAGCAGCGCCCGCTCCAGGCAGTCCTGGACGAGATCGTCGGCGGAATCGCGGTCGCGCAGCAGCGAGCGCGCATAGCGGCGCAGGCGCGGGATTTCGTCGAGAATTGCTCTCTGCTTTTCGTCCATGACCTTTTGTCTTCGTTTCGGCATGCCGTTGCCGCAAAACCGCTGCGCCCCCGGGTGAGGACAGCTTTGGCTGATCTGAAAAATTCCTCTGTTCATGCCTGTCGTCGGCTCCAAAAACGCTGGGCACTTTTGGGCGACAGGCATGACGCGCTCAGCGCGGCGCGGCGTCGATGGTGACCCGGTGTGGGTAGAAGGCGCCGTGGTCGCGAATTTCAGTCATCTCGTCGAAAGGCTGCTCATAGGCCCACATCGCGTCGTTGCCGGTTTCACCCGCCGGCAGCACGTTCCAGTAGCTGGCGTCACCCTTGTAGGGGCACAGCGTCGACCGCTCCGTCTTCTTGAGCTTGCGGAAGTCGATGTCCTCGAACGGGATGTAGAAGGAGAAGGGATGGGGCGGCTCGGTCACCATTTTGGCTTTTGCCGAGGAAGCGATGATGGTGCCGTTTGCAAACACGACGACACGCCCGGTGAAGGGCTCGACGGTGATCACCTTGCCCGGATTGCGCCTGAAGCCGGGTGACGAGTTCGCATGCTGATCCATGACTGCTCTCCTTGTCCGCTGGTGGTTCGATGCCGGTCGACGGCGTCAGCTCTCACTGGTCACTGATGGGCCGGCGACAGCGGTCACACGCGACAGCTTCTGGCGCTTTTCGAGCTGTGGCTTTTCATAGGTCTTCTTCATCGTTCTTCCTTTTCTGACGTCTGGCAGCCGGTCCGCGCGGCTGCCGGTCGTGGATCATGGCTCCAAGGGACAACAGGCGCATCTCCCGTCCGGCCGATGCGCCGCCGAAGGAAATCCGGGCCAGCGTGGCAAGAACGATTCGCATGTGTTTCGCCGCGATCCGACGGCGGTGGATTTATCTCAGCCGGGACGGCCATGCTTGGGCCGGGCGGAACACGGTTTTGGCGAATGCGGCCCTGTCAGCACGACCGCAAGGCTTGGACAGGCGCGAACAGCTACCGGCGCGGCTATGGCGATGGCTGCTTGGCGCCGGTGCACGCCGCGAAATATCGATAATAAAGGACGACAGGTGAGACTCTACAAAATCAAGATGATTTGCCAGATATTTCGCCTTTTCGGCACGAGAAGCAAAATAAATTTTCGACAGACAAACTTTCACTTCGGAAAAATGTCCATTTCATCTCTGTTAACGAAATATTAACCAAAATTATCCGATACATACCGAAGTTATTCGCTGTCGCAATCCGAATCTAAGTTGTAATAATCATTGCACAGTTCGCTTATGACATTACTGTATCGTTGATGTCTTGCGAAGCATGCAACGGAGGAGCTGTAGGAGTGAAATCCGGGTCAAGACTGTGTTGCGAGGAACGGTCTGCCCGACGGAGGAAACACGCATGAGATTGCTGAAATATGCGCTGCTGGCGGGAGCGTCGCTGCTTCCCATCCTGCCCGCGATCGCCGCGACCGCGACGGGCAGCATGAATGTCCGCATCACGATTACCGACGAATGCAAGGTGCAGACGGCGAGCGATCTCGATTTCGGCTCGCACGGTGTCATTGATGCGAATGTCGACCAGACCAGCACCATCAACGTGCAATGCACGACCGGCAAGTCCTACAATGTTGGTCTGAGCGCCGGAGCGGGCGCGGGCGCAACGGTTGCTGTTCGCAAGATGACCGGGCCGGCGTCGGCGACGATCGACTACACCATCTACAGGGAAAGCACCCGGACGCAGCTTTGGGGCACCACGATCCCCACCGACACGGTCGGCGGAACCGGCAACGGCGCCATTCAGCCGCTGACGGTCTACGGGCGTGTTCCACCGCAGACGACACCGGCGGCGGGCCTCTACACCGACACCGTTGCGATCACCATAACGTACTGACAATCGATACCAACACGAGGACGATCATGCGATCCATGCTTTCACGCATCGGAGCCACGGCTGTTCTGTTGCTGTGCGCCGGTCTCTCACAAGCCGCTTCGCTCAGGGTGGCGCCGACAGGTCTCGAGCTGATCTCGCCCGACGCCTCGGCGGTTCTCAACCTCAGCAACGATGACCCCAAGCGGCCGATCAATGTGCAGATACGCGTCTTCGCCTGGAGCCAGGCTGGCGGGATCGAGACGCTGACGCCGACTACCGACGTCGTCGCCAGCCCGCCATCGACCAAACTCGGACCCAATGCCCAATACGTGGTTCGCGTCGTGCGCGTCAGCAAGGCGCCGGTGCGGGCCGAGGAAAGCTACCGCGTCATCGTCGACGAGTTACCCGACCCGTCGCGCAAGAAGGCCGGTACGGTCGCGCTCGCGCTGCGCTACTCCGTGCCGGTGTTTTTCCGCGACGCCGATGCGGCCGCGCCGGCAGTCGCCTGGAGTGTTTCGCGCAAGGGCGGCAGTCTTGTGCTGACAGCCAGCAATACCGGTGAAAGTCGTCTCCGCTTGTCCAACCTATCCCTGACCCAGAACGGCAAAAAGCTCGGCAACCGAAACGGGCTCGTCGGTTATGTCCTGGGCGGCGCGACCATGCAGTGGCCGATCGGCAGCGGCAAATCACTGTCCGCGGGCTCCGTGCTTTTGAAGGCACAGAGCGATCTTGGACCCTTCGATGCCAACGTTGCCGTCAAGGGCAAGTAGCGTCGCTGTCATCGTCGCGGTTGCGACTTTCACACCTTGCTTGGCGGTGCGTTCGCAGGAATTTCCGGCCGTGACGAACCTCGAACAGCCGGCTTCCGTTTTACCAGCGGGCCGCAGCCTCTATCTCGAGGTGTTCATCAACGACGTTTCGACCAAGCTGGTCGGCAATTTTATCGAGATGCCGGATGGTGGGCTGGCGGCGGCGCCCCAAGAGCTGAAGGAGGTCGGCCTGAAACCGCCGGAGGACATAGCCGACGCCGGCGGCCTGGTCAGGCTCGACCAGTTGGCCGACGTTTCGTTTCGGATCGATGAGGTAGCCCAGCGCCTCTACGTCACCGCCGCCAATGACAGCCGCGAGGCGCGCATGGTGGATCTCGGCTTGCGCTTGCAGGACCGGCCGGCGCCGCAATCGGGCTTGGGCGCGGTTCTCAACTATTCGCTGTTTGCCAGCTCCAACACATTGTTCGACAAGGACGTCGAGCTGTTCCAAGGCGTTTCCGGCGGCTTCGATGCGCGCGCGTTCAGCCCCTATGGAACGCTCAGCCAATCCTTCATCGCCGGCTATTCCGACGGCAGGCTGGGCGGCTTCACGCGGCTCAACACGACATGGAGCTATTCCGACCCCGACCGGCTGATGACCTACCGCGCCGGCGACTTCATCTCCGGTGGATTGTCGTGGACGCGTCCGATCTATCTCGGCGGCATCCAGGCGCAACGCAACTTCCACCTGCGATCGGACCTGGTGACGCTACCCCTGCCCTCCTTCGGCGGCACGGCGGCGGTGCCGTCGACGCTCGAGGTCTACACGCAGAACGTGCGCACCTATTCCGGCGACATCCAGCCCGGGCCGTTCCAGGTCACCAATCTGCCGGTGTTCACGGGCGCCGGACAGGCGCAGGTGGTGCTGCGCGACAGCCTCGGCCGCGAGACCACGGCCACCTTGCCGTTCTATGCCTCCAGCATGCTGCTGCGCCAGGGACTGCTCGACTTTTCCGTCGAGGCAGGGATGGCGCGGCGCAATTTCGGCATCTCCTCCGACGATTATGACGGCCGCGTCATGGGGGTCGCCAGCGCGCGTTACGGCGTGACCGACCGGCTGACATTGGAAGCCCATGCCGAGGGCGGCGCCGATCTGATCAATGGCGGCATAGGTGCTGCCTTCCCGCTCGGGGCATATGGCGCGGCTTCGCTGGCGGTCGCCGGCAGCCATCATGACCGGCGCACCGGCTCGCTGGTCGATGCCAGTGTCGAATTCGGCTATGACGGCTGGGCGATCAACGCCCACATGCAGCGGGCCTTTGGCGGCTATGAAGACATCGCCTCGGTGACGGCGGAGCCGGTTCTCGACCCCGACGACTTCACCCGTTTCAGCGCCGGCGTGCCGCGCGCGGTCGACCAGGTGACGCTCAGCGTGCCGATGCCGATCAACTTCTCCAGCCTCAACTTCTCCTATACCCACCTCAAGGATGCCGAAGGCGAGACCAGCCAGATCGTCGGCCTCTCCTATAGTCAGGAGATCTTCAAGCGCAGCACGCTCTATGCCACGGCCTTCGCCGATCTCGACGACGGCGACAGTTATGGCATCTTTGCGGGGATTTCGATCCCGTTCAATGACGACGTCATGGCGTCGACGGGTGTCGAGCATGGGCCTGACGGCCTCAATGTCGTGGCCGACCTCGCCAAATCGGAGCGGGCCGAGGACGGCAGCATCGGCTGGCGGCTGCGCACCTCCGAAGGCGAGGTTCCCAACCGTTCGGCAGCGGTGAGCTACCGCGCGTCGTTTGCGCGTTTTGAGGCCGGCGCCCAGCAATTCGACAAGGACTTTCGCGTGACCGGTCAGATGGACGGCGCCATTGCGGTCGCAGGCGGCGGGGTGTTCGCCACCAACCGCATCGACGATGCCTTTGCCGTCGTCGATGTCGGCACGCCTGATGTCGAGGTCTTGCATCAGAACCGGCCGGTAGGCAGGACCGACAGCAAAGGCCGCATCCTGGTCACCGGCCTCAACTCCTATGAGCTGAACACGGTCTCCATCGACCCGAAGAATCTACCAGTCGACGCGGATGTCCCTGCTACCAAGGAGACCGTCGTCCCAGCCGACCGCAACGGCGTCGTGCTGAAGTTCGGCGTGTCCGAGGCGGCGCAGGCCGCGCTGGTGACGCTGGTCGACTCGAGCGGAACGCCGCTCGAAGCCGGACTGTCGGGACGCGTCGATGGCGGCACCGAAGACTTCGTCGTCGGCTATGACGGGCAGGCCTATATCAAGGGCCTCGGCAAGCAGAATTCAGTGCAGGTCGAGCGCGCTGACGGCGGTTCATGCCGGGCAGAGTTTCCCTTCGAGGCGGCGCGCGGCCGGCAAGTGGTGATCGGGAACGTGGTGTGCCAATGAGAGCTGGAGGAAAAATGCTGCGCGCCGTAATCATCGCCCTGCTGCTGGTGCTGCTCCCGTCGCTCGCCCGGGCGCAGAGCTGCAGTTACACCGTCACCAGTTTGAATTTCGGCATCATCGACACGCTGTCGGGCACCGCGGCGACATCGACAGCCACCTTCACCGCGACTTGCAGCGGCAGTTTGCCATTGCTGCTGCCCGTCCTGGTCTGTCCGCATATTGCCGCCGGCACCGGCGGTGCAACCTCGGCGGCGGCCCGGCAGATGGCGAGCGGCGTCAACAGCCTCAACTATCAACTCTATTCGGACCCCGCAATGAGCGTTGTCTGGGGCACCTATAACTGGGCCTATGCCTCGCGCCCGCCACCGCTGCTGCTGAGCCCCAATCTCTTCGGCAACTCAATCGACACCCTGACGCTCTATGGCCGGGTTCCCGGCGGCCAGGCGACCGTTCCGCCGGGCACTTATCTGTCGACATTTTCGGGCGGGCAACTCGAGTTCCGCTCCCGGACAACCCTGTTGAGCAGCAGCTGCAACACCGGCGCGGGCAACTTGGGCACCAGTCCGACCTTCACCATCAACGCCACGGTCGCGGCAAACTGCCTGGTCGCCACCCAGAACATCGATTTCGGCCCCAAGGGGGTGCTCGACGCCAATGCCGATGCCGCCGGCCAGGTTACGGTCACCTGCACCCCGTCGACCGCGTACACGGTTTCCCTCAATGGCGGCACGACAGGGGGCACACCGACCAATCGCAAGATGTCGAAGGGCGCCGAGAGGGTCACCTACGGCCTCTACAAGGATCTGGCGCGCTCGCAGCCCTGGGGTGACGCCGGAACGCCGGGAAGCACGGTGGCCGGCACCGGAACCGGTACGGCCCAGGCGCTCACCGTCTATGGCCGCGTGCCGCCGCAGACGACGCCCTCGGCCGGCGTCTACACCGACACGGTGGTGGTGACCATCACCTATTGATCGCGGCCATTGCCTGGTGAAAGCCAGCGCGCGTAAATCTCGCCGACGATGCCGCGGCGAAAGACCAGCACGCAGATCATGAAGATCAGGCCGGTGGCGATGGTCACCGGGAAGCCGGAGGTGGCGAGCGTGTTTTCCAGCCCGACGACGAGGCCAGCGCCGACGACCGGCCCGACCATGGTGCCGATGCCGCCGAGCAGCGTCATCAGGATCACCTCGCCCGACATCTGCCAGGTGACGTCGGTCAGCGTCGCGAACTGGAAGACGATCGCCTTGGTGGCGCCGGCAAGCCCGGCAAGGGCTGCCGACATGACGAAGGCGGCGAGCTTGTAGCGGCCGACCGAATAGCCCAGCGAGATGGCGCGGTTCTCGTTCTCGCGGATCGAGCGCAGGATCATGCCGAAGGGCGAGTTGACGATGCGCCAGACGGCGAAGACGCCGATGAGGAAGACGGCAAGCACGACGAAATACATGTTGAGCGTGACGTTGAGATCGACGATGCCGAACAGATGCCCGCGCGGCACGCCCTGTATGCCGTCCTCGCCTTCGGTGAACGGCGCCTGGACGCAGAAGAAATAAAACATCTGCGCCAACGCCAGCGTGATCATCGAGAAATAGATGCCTTGCCGGCGGATGGCGAGGAAGCCCATGACCAGGCCGAGCACGGCCGCGCCGGCGGTGCCGAGCAGGATGCCGGCCTCGGGCGGCCAGCCCCATGCCTTGACGGCGTAGGCGCAGAAATAGGCGGCGGCGCCGTAGAAGGTGGCGTGGCCGAACGACAGCAGCCCGGTGTAGCCGAGCAGCAGGTTGAAGGCGCAGGCAAACAGCGCGAAGCACAGCATCTTCATCAGGAAGATCGGATAGACGAAGAAGGGCGCGGCTATCAGCGCCAGTATGGCCAATGCCAGCAATACCCGCTCAAGCCGCACGGAGGCGGCGGTGCGCTGGTCGTGAAGGGCTGCCTCGCTCATCTCAGGCGTCCCTTCCGAACAGGCCGGCGGGGCGCAGGAGCAGCACGACCGCCATGATGACGAAGACGACGAGGTTCGACGCCTCGGGATAGAACACCTTGGTCAGGCCCTCGGCGAGGCCGAGCATGTAGCCGGTGACGATGGCGCCGAGGATCGAGCCCATGCCGCCGACCACGACGACGGCGAACACGACGATGATGAGATCCGAGCCCATCAGCGGGCTGACCTGATAGACGGGTGCGGCGAGAATACCGGCAAGGCCGGCGAGCGCCGCGCCGAGCCCATAGGTGAGCGTCAGCAGCAGCGGCACGTTGACGCCGAAGGCCTGCACCAGCTCGGGATTTTCGGTCGCGGCGCGCAGATAGGAGCCGAGCCTGGTCTTTTCGATCAGGAGCCAGGTGCCGATGCAGATAATGAGCGAGGCCACCACCACCCAGCCGCGATAGTTGGGCAGGAACATGAAGCCGAGATTGGTGCCGCCGGCAAGCTGCGCCGGAACGGCATAAGGGTTGCCCGACACGCCGTAGTAGAAACGGAACACGCCTTCGATGACCAGCGCCAGTCCGAAGGTGAACAGCAGCCCGTAGAGCGGATCCAGGCGGTAGAGCCGCGACAGCGCCACGCGCTCGACCGCCATGCCGAAGACGCCGACGATGAGCGGAACCAGGAGCAGCGCCGGCCAGTAGCCGATGCCGAGATGGACGAGCAGCAGGTAACCGATGAAGGCGCCGAGCATATAGAGTGCGCCATGGGCGAAATTGATGATCCGCAGCAGGCCGAAGATGACGGCCAGGCCGAGGCTCAGCATGGCGTAGAAGGAGCCGTTGATCAGCCCGACCAGCATCTGGCCGAGCAAGGCCTGGACGGGGATGCCGAAGATCATGGTCATGGCGTCACCGAGGGTGTTGCAAGCGGGATGCGTCTGTGCGGCACGTACCCCACCCGGACCTTCGGTCCGACCTCCCTACAAGGGGGAGGTAGGGCGGTGGCCCTCCACCCTCCCCCTTGTGGGGAGGGTCGCTGCGCAGCAGCGGGGTCGGGGTACTGCCGTGGGCTGTCGTCATCATACCCCCAACACCTCGTGCAGCTGTTGCGTGTGAGCGGCAAGCTCGCTTACGGCAAAACCCTCCACCACCTTGCCATGCTCCATCAGATAGAAGCGGTCGGCGATGCGCGCGGCGAAGCGGAAATTCTGCTCGACGAGCAGGATGGTCATGCCGCGCTTTTTCAAGGTCGCCAGCAGTTCGCCGATGCGCTGGACGATGACCGGCGCCAGGCCTTCGGTTGGCTCGTCGAGCAGCAGCATCTGCACGCCCGTCCGCAGGATGCGGGCGATGGCCAGCATCTGCTGTTCGCCGCCGGAGAGTTTGGTGCCGGGGCTGTTGCGGCGCTCCTTGAGGTTGGGAAAGAGATCGAAGATTTCCTCGACGCTCATGCCGCCCTTGGCCACCACCGGCGGCAGGATCAGGTTTTCGTCGACGGTGAGCGTGGCGAAGATGCCGCGTTCCTCCGGCACGAAGCCGATGCCGCGATGGGCAACACGATGCAGCGGCAGGCGCATCAGGTCGCTGCCGTCGAAGGCGACGCTGCCGCTGCGCTTGCGGACCAGCCCCATGATGGCGCGCAGCGTTGTGGTCTTGCCGACACCGTTGCGGCCGAGCAGCGTCACCGTCTCACCGCGAAAAACGTCGAGGTTGACGCCATGCAGCGCATGGCCCTCGCCATACCAAGCGTGGAGATCGCGCACGGCAAGCATCGGCTCACTCATGCTCGGTCCCCCTGCTCGGTCCCCATGTAAGCGATCCTGACGCGCTCGTCCTTGCTCACCGTTGCGTAATCGCCGGCGGCGAGCACCTGGCCGCGCTGCATGACGGTGATCCAGTCGCAAAGGTCGGCGACGACGGTGAGATTGTGCTCGACCATCAGCACGGCGCGGTCCGTTGCCAGCGAGCGGATGATGCCGGAAATGACGCCGACATCCTCGTGCCCCATGCCGGCCATCGGCTCGTCGAGCAGCAGCACTTTCGGGTCGAGTGCCAGCGTGGTGGCGATCTCGAGCACGCGCTTTCGGCCATAGGAGAGATCGCCGGCCGGACGATGCGCGACATCGTCGAGACCGACGACGGCAAGCAGTTCGCGCGCCCGTGGCGTCAGTTGGTCAAGCGTGGCCAGCGAGCGCCAGAACTGGAAGCCGAGCCCGCTCGGCCGCTGCAAGGCGACGCGGACATTGTCGAGCACGCTCAGATGCGGAAAGATCGCCGATATCTGGAACGAGCGGACGAGGCCCATGCGCGCCACCCTGGCCGGCGCGGTGCGGGTGATGTCGTTGCCCAACAGTTCGATCCTGCCGCTGCTCGGCTGCAGGAACTTGGTCAAGAGGTTGAAGATTGTCGTCTTGCCGGCGCCGTTCGGCCCGATCAGCGCATGGATCTGGCCGTGATGGACGTCGAGGTCGACATTGTTGACGGCGACGAAACCGGCAAAGTCGCGCCGCAGGCCGCGGGCGGAGAGCACCACCCGCGGCTTGATTTCGGCACCGTCCGGCTGGACGGCCACGGCTTGCGCCAGCGTCACTTGGTGACGAGCGGGCAGCCGCTGTCTTCAGCCTTGATGAAGGCCTTGTCGCCCGGAATGGTCGCAAGGTAGGTGTAGTAATCCCAGTCCTTCTTGCTCTCCTCGGGCTTCTTGACCTGGTAGAGATACATGTCGTGGACCATCGAGCCGTCGGCCTGTACCTTGCCGTTGGCGTTGATGATGTCGTCGACGGGCATTTCATGGAGTTGCTTGGCGACCGCCTCGGTCTCGTCGGTGCCGGCCTTGTCGATGGCCTTGAGATATTGCAGCACCGCCGAATAGGTGCCGGCCTGGATCATGTTGGGCATGCGGTTGGTGCGCTTGAAGAAGCGCCCGGCGAAGTCGCGACTCTTGTCGTCGCGGTCCCAGTAAAACCCTTCGGTGAGCACCACGCCCTGCGCCGCCTGCAGTCCGAGGCCGTGCACCTCGGCAAGCGTGAACAGAAGGGCTGCCAGCCGCTGGCCGCCGGCGACGATGCCGAACTCGGCCGCCTGCTTGATGGTATTGGAGGTGTCGAGGCCGGCATTGGCAAGGCCGATAACCTTGGCGCCGGAGGACTGCGCCTGCAGCAGGAAGGAGGAATAATCCGTCGATCCCAAGGGGTAACGCACCTCGCCCAGCACTTTGCCGCCGCTTGCCTCAACAACCTTTGAGGTCTGCTCCTTCAGCGAATAGCCGAAGGCATAGTCGACGGTGATGAAATACCAGCTGTCGCCGCCCTGCTGCACCAGCGCGCCGCCGGTGCCGACCGCCTGCGAGTGGGTATCGTAAGCCCAGTGGAAACCGTAGGGCGAGCATTGCTTGCCGGTCAGGTCGGCCGATGCCGCTCCGGTAACGATGTCGATCTTCTTCTTTTCCTTGGACAACCCCTGGACGGCGAGCGCCACCGAGGATGTCGTCAGTTCCATGATCGCGTCGACCTGCTCGGTGTCGTACCACTGGCGCGCAATGTTGGAGGCAATGTCGGGCTTGTTCTGGTGATCGGCGTTGACGATCTCGATCGGCGCGCCCTGCACCTTGCCGCCAAAATCCTCGACCGCCATCCTGGCGGCCTCGACCGACCATTTGCCGCCGAAATCGGCATAGACGCCCGACTGGTCGTTGAGGATGCCGATCTTGACCTTGCCGTCGGAAATTTCGCCGGCCGCCGCCGGCATCGCAGTCGCCGCAAGCAGCGCGGCTGAGACGAGATAGGATGCTTTCACAGGTGGTTCCTCCCTTGTGGCCGACGCTGGAAAACGCGGCGGCCTTGCAATGGTTCAACAGTTCCGTCCGGTTCTCGCTGAAATCCGGGCCAGCGCCCGCCACTTCTCCTCTTGGCAACCCCTCCGCCCTGGGTGCGCCGGGAACCGTAGCATCACATTTCGCGAGGCGAGAATGCTATTTTCGTAGCATGGCGTGCTAGCGCGGCCGCTACCAGTCGGGCTCAATTGGAGAGTCTTCGGAAAAGCCGCTCGGGCCAGGCAGAGAGAGCGTTGCGGCGGCAGCGTCCAGCAGTGCCCCCGGAAGCCCTTTGAGATGCTCGCTGTCCAGCGGAAGCGCAAGATAGCCCGTGGCAATGCGTGCAGCCGCTTCCGCCTGTTCACGATCTCTCACTGCCTTGACCGCAGACCGATCAGGCCGCGTGGCCAGCCAAGCCTTGTGCAGAGCGAACATTCGAGGGTCGACCGTCGGTATGCTTACGGGATAGCCACGCTCATCGATCGCCACAGCCTCCACCTTCGGGGCGTTGATGAGCCATTGCAGCCCCTCCATGGGTGCGCTGTCGAGGTCGTCGGCAAGCTGTGTAATCGAGGTAGTGGCGTTGTTCTTGAGGACATGTCTTGCCTGCGGACGGATCAGGTCGACCAGATAGCCATCACGGTTCGCTGCCCTGAAGGCCCGGGGCTGGAGCGGCTTGAAGGACCTGTCCACTTTACGCAACACGCCTATCAGGCCGGACTGGCTTACCCTCTCGCCGGTCACGAAGCTGATGCGACGTCGGGAATCGAAGAGCAGGTCGATGTCGCCGGTTGCCGTGAGACCGCTGGTGATCTGGACGCCCGCCAGAGCCTCGTAAGCGAACAGCGCATTCGTGCCGACGACCAGCAACTGCTTGCCCAGCAGGTCTGTTTCGGCGCACCGCCGCAATATCCGTGCGGCGATGGCCGGTACCCTGCCCAACCCCATTGCCACATTGACTTTCGCCAGGCCGTTCAGGCGATCGGCCAGACCTGCCAGCAGATCCTTGTTCTGCACCCTGCCCTCGGAAAACGCAGCGAACGCCTTCTCCGTCTGGCTGCTTTTCGGCCCGAGTGAATTCTCGACCTGCCGGACCTTCCGCAGCAGGTATTCAGCACCGCTGCGCTCAACCCAGCGCATGCTGCCTGCAAAGCGCCTTTGGCGCTGGTCATCAGCACGCTGCCAGGCCTCGTAGACCTGTTGCGTATCTATGAGTTGGCGCCGCTGCTCGCCGGTCAACTCTCTCAGCATCGTTTTCCACTCTCAAGCCAGGATCAAGTCAACATAGTGGAAAACTCTTGATTAACAATATGTTGCTATGTTTTTTCCACTATCGCAGCTATCACCCACACGCCGAGTGGAAAATACCGTAAAAACAACACGTTATGTCCGAGAAAGGGAGGCCAGAGCCTCACACGCCGGTTTTTAGCTGCGCGCGCCATGGCAGCCGCTTGCCGTCGCCTCACCGCTTCTGCGGATAGATCGTCTCGCCGCGCTTCAGCATCTCGACAAAAGCCTCGATCTTCTTCCTGCGCCCCGCCTCCGTCTTCATGTTGTGCGTTCGAAACGCCAGCGCGAACCGGTTCTGGGCGGAAAGCTTTGCCAGCATCTCCTTCGCCTTCGGCTCGGCGTCGATGGCGGCCTGCAGATCGTCAGGGATCTTCATGTCCTTGCCTGAGGCATAGGCGCGGTCCCAGCGGCCGTCGGCCTTGGCCGCCTCGACCTGTTTCAGCCCGTGTTCGGTCATGCGGCCCTCCTCGACCAGGCGGGCGACATTGTCGATGTTGATCTTGCTCCAGATGCTCTTCTTGCCGCGCGGCGTGTAGCGCTGCAGAAAGCTCTTGTCGTCGAGCGGCTTGCGTATGGCGTCGATCCAGCCGAAGCACAGCGCCACGTCGATGGCCTGCTTCGGCGTGATCGAGGCGAGGCCCGAGCCGACCTTGTGGACCTTGATCCAGACCTCGCTCTCGCCGGCATGATTTTCGCGCAGCCAGGCGTAAAAACTGTCGGGATCGGGGAATTCATGAACCTTGTCGGGATCGACCTTGAACGGCGCCATCATCACCTCGTTGTTGCCGGGCCGGCTGTATCGGCTGTCGATGCCAGTTTCCGTCAGCGGCGTCGATACCCCCTAGCCTATTGCGAGCCGGCTTGCGCCCAAGCCGGCGCTCATGGCAGTTTCCCGGCTGGTCGAGCCGGGCAAGGCAGACTGCAATTCGGGGGAAAATGCCATGCGATCGATGTTACTCGGCCTCATCCTTCTGCTGCCGGCCTCGGCGCTCGCCGAACCCATCGAAACCCAGAAGATCATCACCGCGCTGACCGGCGACTTCAATGGGGACGGCGCCGCCGATCTGGCGATGATCGTCGAGACCGAGCCCGAAGACGATACCATGGACATGCATTTCTTCCTGAGGGACAAAAAGTACAATTTTCTGAAACCCGCCGGCGTCGTGCATGAGCAGGTCTACGGCGAATGGAACGACTACGACCAGCCGCATTATGAGGGCTCCGGCATCGAACCGGAGTTGACCTTGCTGCCCAACGGCTCGATCAAGATCTATCTGCCGGGGCTGATCGGCCCCGGCGAGCGGACCGACATGACGCTGACCATCGCCTGGCGCAACGAGGCCTTCGTCGTCGCCGGCGTTGCCTATGACCATTACAAATACCAGTCCGTTGTCGTCTACAGCAGCTGCGACTACGACGTGCTGACCGGCAAGGGCAAAAGTATGCAGACGCAGGATGATGACAGCAAGGTGAACAGTATCGTGTCTGTCGAAGGCCAGGTCGTGCCCTTCGCGGAGTGGGACACGGGGACGCCTTTTAGGGTATGCGGGGATTGAGGGGGCAGCCAATCTCCCCCCTCGTGGGGGAGATGGCCGGCAGGGGGGCCGCTGTCCCGCCAACGCACCGGCCAGTGTCAGCCACGTTTATCCCGCGATTCTTGTCAGAAAACAGATCGAGAGGCCGCGATCCTTCGCGCCCCCTCTGCCCTGCCGGGCATCTCCCCCACTTGGGGGGAGATTGGCCTTCACTGCAGATGCGGTTTCTTCAAAAAGCTGTTTCGGTCGGCGGATTTCACTCGCAGCCAAGTCTCACGACCGTCACGCACGACCCTGAGAGGAATCTCCGAACCCGCCGGATTCTGCCATAGCTTGCGGTAGAAATCGGCGAGACCGTCGACCTCGCCATCGCGCACGTCGGAGATGATGTCGCCCTGGCGCAGGCCGGCCTTGGCGGCGGGGCCGCCTTCGGCGACGCTCATCACCACGACCGCACCGTTGCTCTCGGCCGAGAAGGCGCCGAGCCATGGGCGCGGCGGCTTCGCCACCTGGCCGCGCGTCAGGAGATCGTCGAGGATCGGGGTCAGAAGGTTGATCGGCACGACCATGTTGATGTCGGCGACCTCGCCGTTGCGGCTCATCTGCAAAAGCAGCGAACCGATGCCGAGCAGGCTGCCATCCTGGCCGATGAGCGCCGCGCCGCCCCAGGACGGATGCGCCGGGGCAATGAAGATCGCCTCGTCGAGCAGATATTCCCAATAGCCGGCGAATTCCTGCTTGGTGACGATGTGTGCCTTGACCGAGCGGCCGGTGCCGTCGGCAAACACCACGGGGTCGCCGATCTTGGCCTTCGAGGCGTCACCCAGCGCCACCGCCGGCAGGCCGAGCGGCGCCAGCGCCTGCACCAGGCCGAAGCCTGTCTCCTGGTCATAGGCCAGCGCATGCGCCGGCACGACGCGGCCGTCCTGGTCGGTCAGCCAGACTTCCTCGGCCTCGGTGATGAGATAGCCTATGGTGAGCACCAGCCCGTCGCCGCGGATGACGACGCCGCTGCCTTCCCGGCGCGTGCCCAGGGCATTGGCCGTGAAGGCATCGTCGGGAACCATGGCGCGCACGCCAACGACGGAGCGCAAGAGCGGGGAAACGGGATCGATGGGCATGCTTTCATCCTGGCAGATTATGCGTGGGCAGTATCCTCTATAGGTATGCCGCGCTGCACAGGGCGCAAGGGCTTAGGCAACAAGGCAATCATTTCAGAGGCTGGCGCTGCTCCTCGTCCGCCTGCCGGCACCTTCTCCCCCGTATAGCGACGGGGAGAAGGGAGATGGCCGCAACATCGGCGCTCTTGGCAACGCTGGCAATTGGCGAAATCAGTAGGCGACAGCGTCCTTCTCGCCGTCACTATACGGGGAGAAGTGCCCGGCAGGGCGATGAGGGGCGGCGCCGACATCGATAATAGTTCAACACAAGTTGAACCTTTCTGAATTGCACCTATGTGTTCCAGCATCTACGTTCCGCCGACTTTTCCGCCATCAGTCTCGCGCCGTCGTTTTCGCCCCGCCAAACCCAAGGAATTCCCCGCATGACCGAATACACCCCGCCGAAAGTCTGGAGCTGGAAGAAAGCCAATGGCGGTACTTTCGCCAGCATCAACCGGCCTATTGCCGGTCCGACGCATGACAAGGTGCTGCCGGTCGGCAAGCATCCGCTGCAGCTCTATTCGCTGGCGACGCCGAATGGGGTCAAAGTGACTGTCATGCTGGAGGAGCTTCTGGCGCTCGGCCACAAGGGCGCCGAATACGACGCCTGGCTGATCCGCATCAACGATGGCGACCAGTTCGGCTCGGGGTTTGTCGAGGTCAACCCCAACTCCAAGATCCCGGCGCTGCTCGACCGCAGCGGCAAGACGCCTGTCCGCGTCTTCGAGTCCGGTTCGATCCTGCTTTATCTCGCGGAAAAGTTCGGCGAGTTCCTGCCGACCGAACAGCCGGCGCGCGCGGAAACCTTGTCGTGGCTGTTCTGGCAGATGGGTTCGGCGCCCTATCTCGGCGGCGGCTTCGGCCATTTCTACGCCTATGCGCCGGAAAAGTTCGAATACGCCATCGACCGCTTCGCCATGGAGACCAAGCGCCAGCTCGACGTGCTCGACCGGCGGCTGGCAGAGACCGAATATCTCGGCGGCGCCTTCTATTCGATCGCCGACATGGCGGTATGGCCCTGGTATGGCGGCCTGGCGCTCGGCCGCATGTACAATGATTCCGCCGAGTTCCTGTCGGTGCAGGACTACGAGCACGTACAACGCTGGGCCAGGGCGATCGACGCCCGCCCGACCGTGCAACGCGGCCGCATGGTCAACCGCGCCTTCGGCGACCCGGCCATGCAACTGCACGAGCGCCACGACGCCAGCGATTTCGAAACGAAGACGCAGGATAAGCTTGTGGTGGCGGAGTGACTTTTTTACCCTCCCCCTTGTGGGGAGGGTCGATCCGCAAAGCGGATCGGGGTGGGGGTCGGCGCCAAGCACCTCCACCCGACCTTTGGTCGACCTCCCCACAAGGGGGAGGTAGGGCGCCTAGCTCTTCATCAATTTCGCCAGCCTCGGCACGCCTTCACCCACGGCGCGTTCATCTGCGAGCGTAAAGCTCATCCGCATCGTGTTGCGTCCCGAACCGTCGGCGTAGAATGCGTTGCCCGGCACGAAGGCCACGCGGGCTTCCTTGACCGAGCGGGCGAGCAGCGCGGTGGCGTCCGCACCTTCGGGCAACGTCAGCCAAACGAACATGCCCCCTTCCGGTCGGCTCCAGCTGACGCCATCCGGCATTTCCGCTTCGAGTGCCGCAAGCAAGCCGTCGCGGCGCTGGCGATAGGCGCCGATCAGCTTTTCCACCTGGCCGTCATACACGGCCTCGGAGACGCGGTGCATGACCAGCTGGTTGATCGACGGGCTGTGCAGGTCCGACGCCTGCTTCATCAGCACCAGCCGCTCGACGACACGGCGCGGCGCGCAGACCCAGCCGACGCGCATGCCCGGCGACAGGATTTTGGAGAACGAGCCGCAATAGAGCGTGCGGGCGTTTTCGATGCCGCCTGAGCGTTCGCAGTCGAGCGCCAGGATCGGCGGCTGGCCCTCGCCGTCATAGCGCAGCGCGCGATAGGCGGCGTCCTCGATGACGGCAATGTCGAGCTCGCCGGCGAGGTCAAGCACCGCCTCGCGCTGCTGGCGATTCAGCGTCTCGCCGGTCGGGTTGGCGAAATCGGGCACGAGATAGGCGAATTTCACCTCGCCGCCTGCAGCGGCAGCCGCCGCCTGGTAGGCGGCGGGCGTCATGTTGCCGCCATCCGGCGTCAGCCGGTCGTAGCGCGGCTCATAGGCGTTGAAGGCCTGGAGCGCGCCGAGATAGGTCGGCCACGTCACGAGCGCTGTGTCGCCGGGCGACAGGAACAGCTTGCCCAGATAATCCAGCGCCTGCTGCGAGCCGGAGGTGATGAAGATGTTGTGCTCGTCGCAGGCGATGCCAAGCTTGCCCATCTGGCCGGCCAGCCATTTTCTGAGCGGCAGATAGCCTTCGGAGACCTGATACTGAAGTGCTGCGCTCGCCTCCGCGCCGCCCAGCACCGAGGCGTAAGCATCGGCGATCGCCTGCGCCGGAAACAAAGCCGGATCGGGGATGCCGCCGGCAAAGGAGATGATGTCGGGCTGGTCGAGCAGCTTGAGCAGCTCGCGGATTTCCGACGCCTTCATGCGCGAGGCGCGCGACGCCAACAGGTCCATCAAACTCACGAGCCCACCTCCCGGGATACGGCATCTGGTCCAGCATGACCGTTCCGGCCATGCGAATTAGGTCAATCTGGCTGACCTATTATCAGGCTCCCCCACCCGCGGGAATAGCCAGACCGTGATTCCGCGTGGCCCAGACGAAAAAGGAAACACATTTTTGCCCCTGCACAGGGAAAATTGTTGCGCGCCGAGGGGCGCGGATGCAACATCATTCCGAGCGGACCGGCATAAAAAGAAAAGCGGTCTCAACAAGGGGGGTTAAAATGACGCTTGAGCTCATCGGGGCCGGATTCGGCCGCACTGGCACATGGTCGACCTTTGCCGCGCTGAACAGGCTGGGCCTTCCCAGCTATCACATGCAGGAAGTCATCCTCAACAAGGCCAACAAGGACCATCTCGACTTCTGGCGCAAGGTGGCCAACAGCCCGCCCGGCAGCCAGCACGACTGGACCAGAGTGTTTGCCAACTACAAGGCGACGGTCGACAATCCGGGATGCTGCGTGTGGCGCGAATTGATGGCCGCCTATCCCGACGCCAAGGTGCTTTTGACGCTGCATCCGCGCGGCGCCGAGGCCTGGTACGACAGCACCATCGACACCATCCACTTCACCGAGACATTGTGGCAGTTCAAGGTGCTGGAATGGCTGACGCCGTTCGGCCGAAAATTCGGCGACATGTCGCACAGGCTGATCTGGGGCCGCACGCTTGCCGGCGTGATGGACGACCGCGCCAAGGCGGTGGCGCGCTACAACGCCTATACCGAGGAGGTGATAGCGGCCGTGCCGCGGGAGAAGCTTCTGGTGTTCAAGGTCAGCGATGGCTGGGCGCCGCTCTGCGGCTTCCTCGGCGTGGCGCTGCCCAACGAGCCTTTCCCCAACCTCAACGACCGCGAAAGCGTCAAGAAGATCATCCGCGACATCATCAACGGCAGCTACATCATGCTGGGGCTGTCGGTGGCGGCGGTGCTTGCGGTGATCGCGGCGCTGTGGTGGTGGCTGGGGTAGCCGCCGGACCGTCAGGGTACCGCTACTTGCGCGTGATCCAGCCGAGGAGATCCGGCTCGACGTCTTCGTGGTCGGTCAGGTCGCGAACCAGGGAAGCGGCGAGCGCGCGCCAGCGCTTTTCCGGGACATTGTCTTCCATCACCGATTTGATGAAGGCGGCGCGCAGGATGGCGCAATCGAAGGCGGATACATCGAAAAGCAGTTCTGCCATTTCGGTTTTCCCCGTTCACATCGGGCGCGCGAGCCTGTCGAAGCCTCAGGCGCCAGCGCCCCCTATACATGGTCGACGACAGCAGATTCATACTCTTGCCGAACCAAGGTTCAACACAATTCGATTGTACGGTTTTTACCAAGCGATTGCGGTTCGTTGCCCGCTTTTGCGCCGATGCTAGATTTGCCGGGCGGCCTCTCCCCAGATGGCCGCAAATGGCCGGCGCGGCTCTGGCAACATGCTTTCACCGGCATTCGCGTCGGCCATTTCCAGCCCGTGCCAGGCTCAGCCCAGCAGGCGTTCGTATTCGGCCTCGGCCTGGCCGTAGAAGCCGTCGGCGACGGCGATCAGGCCATCCCGGTCGCGGATGACGATCTCGCCGCGCCGCGACCGGATCAGGCCGCGCCCTTCCAGGATCTGCAGGCCGATGGTGACGCCCGGACGCCTGACGCCGAGCATGACCGACAGGAACTCATGCGTGATCTGGATCTGATGGCCGACCACCCTGTCGTCACACATCAGGAGCCATCTGGCCAGCCGATCCTCGAGCTTGGCGCGGGCATTGCTCAGCGCCGTGGATTTGGTCTGGCCGTGGAGATAATGGGCATAGCGCAGCAGGAAGGCGCGAAGCGTCGGGCTTTTCTGCAACGCTGCCTTGAACGGCTCGGAATCGATGCACACCGCCTCGCCCGGCATCTGCATGTAGCAGTCATGGGGCGCCCAGTCGGCGCCCATCACCAAGGCGGAGCCCGACATGCCTTCGTGGCCGATGATGCCGACCTCGGTGTCCAGGCCGGGCCGGTTCCTCGCCACCACCGAGGCGAGGCCGCTTTCCAGGAAGCAGACCGAGGCGACCGGCGCGCCCGCCATTTCGAGCGGGGCTTTGAGATCGAGCACACGATGATGCAAATGCGGCGCAAGCAGTGCGAAGTCGGCCGGGTTCATGCGGCGCAAAAGGCCGCTTTTCTCCTTGCTGACCGACTGGTCCATCGCTCTCTCCCCAAGGGCAAGAGCACATGTCATCTCCCAGCCGTCGGCGCCCTGCCCAAATGCAAACGGTCATTGGACGATAGCTGACTCGGATTCAGCCATTGTACTTCGTACAAAACCGACAAATCAGGGGCGACGCCCCATGGATCAATCCAGCAGCTTTTTCCTGGATCAGCGCTTCGGGCGGTCAGCCGCAACCATGCGCGCTTCGCGCACGATGGACGAGCGATCGTTGCCGATCAGCGATGCGATCTCTTGTATCTGCTGCTCGGAGGCCCCGGTTTCCCGCGCCAAGGCCGCGAGCGCCTCGGCGCTCAGACCGGACTGTCTCGGTTGCTCCGCCATGTCTCCAATGCCTCCTGTCGGGGCAGGAGTGCGATGGTCGCTCCCAAGCGTCAGCGCCCATTGATGTGGCTGACGATGCTATACTGTACGCTTCCGAACAATCGATGGCGAGCGATATATTAGCGACGCTGGATGCGGCCCTAGAACGGCAGCCTTATCTCATCGATCGACCTCGACTCCGTCCAGCCAATGTCCTTCTGGATCTCCGTCGGCAGCGCGTTCAGTGCGCGGACGGTCTTCCTGTGCTTGCTGGCGCGCGCCAGGGCAGCGCGAATTCTGCTGAGACTTTCAAACATCGGTTACCTCCATGCAGCAGCAGAGCGCTGCCTTAGGCCCGCTCTTGCGCCACCTCTGTAACCGATCGATTGCGCGGCAACGGTGAAGCGCTTCACAAACCGATGCCGGCCAGAAACATTTGTATACAAATTAGTTGCACTCCCGCGGTGGCGTGATCCGACCTATGGCAGGGCGATCGCATATGGCGCTCCCTCGGGTTCGGCGACCCACCTACCTTCGTCGGCGCAAGGCGATCACATATGAGTTCTTACGAAGAGGACCCCCACCCTAACCCTCCCCACAAGGGGGAGGGAACGCTGCCGCAAGCCACCCATTCTGGCGTGGAACCTAGGCGATTTGCGGCGATCAGCGCCTACCAAGTCTCCCTCCCCCTTGTGGGGAGGGATTAAGGGTGGGGGTATTCGCTGGCGCCGCCTTATGCGATTGCCCTGCCCTCCTCCGCGCCATCGCCGGCATCGGCGTCCGCCAGCCTCGCCTATGGACGAATCCCATCGTGCGCAATAAGGATGGGGTCTGCCGTGGCGCTTTCGCGCCGGGGCAGGCGACGTTCGTTCAATGACGCTGCGCCGGGCGCCTTTGACGCCCCGCAAAAGTGTCGATACCGGGGGATCTGGTCATGACCGACAACAAGCCGACCGTAGACGTTACCAAGGACTGGCAGGCAACGCAGGGCCAGAAGTCCGGCGCCACGCGGCTGCGCCTGTTCGCCGTGCTGTCGTGGGTCATCGCCATTGGCGGCGAGATCGCCGGGATCGTCTTGCTCTACAAGCACAAGTTCGACCAGGGCAACCTGCCGCTGCTGATCGGCATCCTGGTCGGGATCGCGATATTCGCCATCGTCGGCAGCCTGCTCTGGAAGGCGGCCAACCGGAAGGACCCGGCCCGCGAATCCGACACGTTCAGGTTCTTTGTCCAGAACCAGCTCGGCGCGATCATCACGCTGATTGCCTTCCTTCCGCTGGTTCTCTTGATCCTCAACGACAAGAACATGGACCCGAAGAGCAAGAAGGTGGCCGGCGGTATCGGCGCCGTGCTGGCCGTGCTGGCGACGCTGATCGGGGTCAGCTACCAGCCGCCATCGGTCGAGCAGTACACGCAGGACATGAACACCTGCGCGGAACAGATCAAGGCGGGGCAGCCGACCACGGCCTGTTCGCCCGAGGTCGCCGCCCAGGCGCAGGCGATCGCCACCGACTCCACCACGGTGGCCGCGGCGACGAAGGACGCGGCACACCCCAATGGCCAGGATGTCGTCTACTGGATCGCGCCGGAAAACGGCGCCGCCAAGTCCGACACCGAGCATGTCTTCCACCTCTGCGCAGCCGTCAGCCCGCTGAAGGACAAGACCGTCAACAGCGGCTCGGTAACGGAAGCCTACGCCCAGAACGCCATCCGCATCACGAAGCAGATCGAGATGGAACAGAAGCAGTGCGGGTTTACGGCTGCGCCGTGAATCGGCCAGGGTTTGGCGCGCGCAGTGGATCACTGCCAAACCGGTCCAGTTCGTGTTGTCCGCATTAGCATGCGCGCCAGGACTTCGATCCTACATTTCGGAGCCAGCCGGCGGGCGGCTTGCCAAATCCTGACAGGACGAGACGAAAGTTGAAAGTCGCATTTTGGCCGAGAGCGACCGGACCGCTTTCGGTGTGCGGGAGCGATAGCGGACATTCACCATGCGATCGCAATGTGTCCGGCCCTCGGTGATCTTTTCTCGTTTCTGATGGCAATACGGCACCCGTATCCACGCTGGATCAGTTGCCTGGGTGTCCCTCACATCGGAAGATCCGGGTTGTTCTCCGCAAAGTATTCATGACTATCGGCATTTTCTGTGGCTTGCGGGGGGTTTTCAACCGCGAGTAGCTTGGCGGTATTTTGACCACCAGAGGAATAGTCGTCTGTGAAGACGACGACCTCAAAGTGACTAATTTCGTGTACAATCGTTCCAGATCTTGAATCCGTTCCTTTCAGAGCGGCTGACCAGAACTTTTGACAAACAAAGATATTATAAGGTTGACCACGGAACACATACGCATAAACTCCCGGTCCGCAGACGCTGCCGTGACATCCAAACGATATTGCTTTGTTTGCAAGAGCATCCGCAATCTTCGAGAAATTTCCAGTGGCCTTCGCGTACAGTCCTACGGTATGCGCCCCAAACCATGTCAGATATCGTTGGGAATTCGGTTGCTGGGCAGAAGGCGTGCCCTGCAAAACCTGCAGGGCAGCCGAGGCTATGTTGTTTGCTTCCGCCAGCGCAGCGCCAATATCGTCCTGTTGAGAGCTGTCACACTGGTCGAATTTGGGTGCCGAGAGCGGTATCCGTTCCGGAGGAATTCGACCGGATAGAAGCCTGAACGTGACGGCGTTGCTCAGAACCTGGGCGCGTCTCAGGGCACCTTGAGGGCCAACCAGCAGACCCACTCTCTCTGTATCATAGGTAACCGCATAGATCCCTGCTTCATAGATGGCGTAGTACAATGACAGATCGACGGGCACCGAAATCGATTGTCCGGGTTCGATATTGATAAAGTCAGCCTCGGTCGGTTCTGCTCGCTTCACCAAAGGGCCAATATACTGAATTGGCTGCGACCCTCTCGCTACTGAAAAAATTTCGCCCGAGACGCCGTCGATCGGCGTGGTCCACCTGAGCAGTCTGATCGGGCTGCGTGACCGGTTCGTGAGAGTAAAGTCAATAATTAGTGGGGTATCGTTTCCAAAAGAAGTCAGGCGCGATTGCAGAACTATCTCAATTTCCTGATTCTGCTGCGCAAACGCCAAAGGAACTATACTAAAAAAGGCTGAAATTAGAAACACCATATTTCGAACAATGTTCGGCATTTTTTGCTCCTGTGTAACCACGATTAGAATCTATTGTTTCGACTACGTGAGCTTTTTTTTTGCTAACACATGCCAGATCACCCACAGCTGATCCGGCAATCAGGAATAAAATTGCTGCAGACAGGGGAGTACAACTTACCACAAATTCACAAATTCAGGAATACGACATCCCCGGCCTCCAATGACATCGATTTTCACTGGCGCCTTTTTTGGCGTGGTATAAGATGAACCGCTACTTTCCCATCAAGCTCCATCCGAGGGGGCCATTATGAGCGAGCGTTGGAAAGGCTTAATAACAGTCTGCGCGATTTTGAGGTATTTTGCCCTGGCGTATGGGTTCTGTTTTGCTTTCAGCGGCACTGCTTTGGCTGATTCATGTGGAACAGAGGCTACTCATGGCTGGAACGTCAATAATAATCCTCCGGCCGAAGACCGTCAGGCAATCCAAGATCTTTTGTCCCGCTACGCCTGGACGATCGACGAAAAAAATGCAGCCGCGTTCGCCACCCTCTTTGCGGAACCTAAATCGTCTTACTATGAGATTTGCGATGCAGGCAGCAGTGTCCTCGAGCTGACACTCGACCTTGGCCCAGAGTCGGCACATGATCTTCTCGTGCAAATGAAAATAATAGTTAAGAAACTGGAAACCGATAAACTCCAGACCCGGCATCTCGTGACCAACACCTTGTTCGACGTGGTTGACGACAAGACGGTGAACACCAAATCGATAGTCCTTGTGACAATGCAGGACTCCCACTCTTCGGCACCGAGTCTTGACTATTCGGCGGATGCCCGCGCGTCTGTTGTAAAGGGCGATGACGGCATGTGGCGATTTCAATCGCTTACTGTCCACGCTGACTATGACGCTGGCTCTGTCGCAGCGAAGAAGCGATGACGCCCAGAGATCGGCCATGGGTTCACTGGCACGCTCCAGTGGGCTGAGATGCGTGCTGTTGCGCTGATCGCTGCTGTCCTCGGCGTTGCGTTTCTCCTGTTGTCCGGGACGATCGGACATGAAGCTTTTGTGTCGACGCCGCGAGCCGGCGAGAGGCAAGGCTCCAATCAGGCCGACATGATTTGCAGCAAGGCGGGCAACTGCGCGGCGTCACCATTGCCACGCAGTTCCGCTTTCGAGCCGCTGCGCCCTCGCAGCGTCGCTTTCGCTCCCGCTGAACTCGATGGGAAGGCGTTCGCCGAAGCCGTTACGCGATGGAACCCTGACATCTTTTGGGCGCCAGCCTCAAAGAGCACCGACGTCATAACGAGGTCTGGCGATGAAGCGCGGGCGGTGTTCGGTCCTATTCCAGAGGGCGATTGCGGCAGCCCACAGATGAAGGTCATCCCACTGGAAGTTGATGGCAATGTCGTCGACCTCAAGCCCAATCCGACAAAACCGGGCTCTCCGCTGGAGTTCGAGCACAGCAATGAGAACGGAGAGGTGGTGAAATGGACGGCGACATTGCCCAGATGCGACAAGCCTTCGCTAACTGGCAGCTCAACCTACTGTGGGCTGAACTCACGTGCAGTAAGGGTCGTGCGCGGCAACGTGGAATGGCTGTTCCTCTGCAGAAAGTCCAATATCAGCCACGAGGTCAGCACCGATCCCTACTGGACACGGTCGGATCCGAGATTTTCCGTCTTCGGCACCATCGGGTTCAATCGGAAATCCGGAGAAATCATCTTCTTCGACGGCCGCAAGGACCGGAGCGAGTTCGATTGGTCAAAGCCCTTCGTTCCGCCAGGCGGGCGCAACTATTCCGATGACATCGGAAGGGTTGCGGCGGAGAAAATATATGACCCGACGTTCCAGATCTCGTGCCATGCATGCCATGACAACAAAAGCCCCTATGTGATAGATCCGCACATTGAACAGAGCAGGGTCGGTTTCCGTTCAGCCCGCGATTCCAAATCGACCGCCTTCAGCCTGGGAGATTTTCTACCGCGCCGACCGCGGTTGCCGGGCGCGCCGTTCCGCGTGGTCGGCTCCGGTTACACCGGCACCTATCCCAATGAACTTAGCCAAGCCAGGACGGTCGAAGATCCGACCGGAAACTGCACAAGCTGCCACACGCTTACCACACAAATCACCGGCCGCCGTTTTGCCGCGGACGCAGTCGGGTACGAACCGGCGGTCACATCGCCAACCTGGGTCCAATTGCTCGAGCTGCACGAGGAACAGACCGTCTACGCCGGCATAGAAGCACATCGCACGGACTGGGCGATCGGCAGCAGCGGCATCCATCCCTGGATGGTGCCGGGGTCCGGCAATGACCTGTCCTCAGGAACGCCTCGATTGAGCTTGGAAGACTGGCGCAAGCTGAGCGACTGTCTGTGGGGAGCCGGCGGTCCTGAGTGTGGCTACCGCCCACTCTACACGCGCTGCCCGGCGCCAGAAGCGCAGGATGAAGGCTCTTCGCTTGCCGATGCCGAGATTCGGGTTTTGCCTCCACCGCCCGGAGAGGACGTCAGGACGCGTGTCCTTCGCTTAAGCTGGACCTTTCGCAACAGCTACGGTGGTGTTCCCGAGCGCGACGATATCAGGATCAATGTGGCAGTCAGCGCGGGCACGATTCCGGCAAACGGGGATCCGCCGCAAAGTGGCGAATATCCAAGCATCGAGCAGGCAAAGGGCATCAGCGTCGAGGCTATCTCCGGTCCAGTCGGTTCAGCCGGCTCCAGCTTGTGGATCGAGAACGTTTCGTTTGCTGGTCACAAGAAATGGAGCGATCCAGCGCCGTCGATGTCGCCGCGCACCTTCCAGATCGATCTGCCCGGTGAATGCAACCGACGCACCTTAGTTCGTTTGGTGCCCAAACGGTTCTGCTTCGACCAGAGCCAAGCGGCATTTAGCGAGGCAGACCATTTGATCTACGCCGATGTTCAGTGTGGCGAGCCTCAATGAACCACCTGACGCGATCGAAAGCGACTGGTGAGCACCGGGATTTGCGATAACATGACTGGGTGCTACATGGTCGCCGCACTAAGGAGGGTCCCGGAGCGTGACCACGCCGGTTCCATTGGCTAGCCCCATTTTGCCCGGCAATCCGGCGAAACCTGTTGCGGAACGGCGTTATCTCACCATCCTGTTCTGCGACATGGTGGGGTCAACCGAATATGCCGACCGCCTGGATCCCGAGGATTTCCAACACCTGATTGAGAGCTTTCTACAGACCTGCAGCAGCGTCGTCCGGCGCCGCAAGGGCGTGACGGCTAGTTACATCGGCGATGCTATTCAGGCCTATTTCGGCTATCCAACAGCTGGTGAGGACGACAGCGAGTTCGCGGTGCTGGCCGCGCTCGAGATCGTTGATGCGGTGGCCACCATCTCCGCAAATCTGGGATATCCGTTGCAAGTGAGGATGGGTATCGCGAGCGGCCAAGTCGTGGTGGGTGAGTTCGTCGGCGCACCGAGCGGTGTATCCACCGTCGCCTTCGGTCACGTCGCGCATCTAGCGGCACGGCTGCAGGTACTGGCCAAGCCGAATACGATCCTTGTCGACGCGGCGACCTTCGAGGCCGCAAGCGGCGCGGTTGATTTCACCGGGTTCGGCAAACATGAGCTGAAGGGATTCGCCGCGCCAGTCCAGGTTTGGCAGGTGCAAAGGGCGCGCATGGTGCCGACCCGCTTTGCAAAGCGGGCGCGTATGACCAAGCTGTGCGGCCGCAACGCCGAATTGCGACTGCTGATGGAGCACTGGGAGACTGTCGTGCGCGACAGGCGTGGCAATGCCGTGTTGGTCTCGGGGGAGTCGGGAATCGGCAAGTCCCGGTTGCTCAACGAAATCCAGCAGCGTCTGCGCAGCTTTCCGCAACTGACCATGCAATGTTCTCCGACCTTTGAGAACAGCACCCTTTATCCATTCCTCGCAGAGTTGCAGAGGATTGCAACGATCGAGGACGGTGACTCAACGGAAGAAAAGCTTCGAAAGCTCCGCAACGGATTGTCGATAGGCTCGGTGTCCAGCGACATCGCGCTGGCGATCTTCTCAGGCCTGCTCGGGATGCCGACGACAATGCCGGACAGGCTTGAAGGGACAAGTGCCGAACGACAGCGCAACATTGCCGAGCAAGCATTCATCGATCTGGTCAGTTATTTGGCGCGAACTACCCCGATCCTGATCTTGTTCGAGGATGAGCAATGGGCCGATGCGACCTCGCGCGACCTTCTCGAAAAAATCGTCGCCAGCCTGGCTTCGACACCCGCCCTCTTGCTTGTGTCGAGCAGGAACAACGCAAGCGTTCCATGGGTCGACGGCCCTGACGGGCACCATATCAGGCTTGAAGCGCTCAGCCGAGCGGACGCTGAAGCGATTGTCCATGACATTAGTCCGAATGCGCTCGCTGCTGACGTAGCAGCGGTGCTCGATCGCGGTGAAGGCGTCCCGCTCTATATCGAAGAGCTTACTCGAAGCGTGGTCGAAACAGGGTTGCGCCTAGACGTATCGCAGCCCAAGCGTCTGTCACTCACGAACAACATTCCAAACTCTCTGCAGTTCTCGTTGCTTGCCCGTCTCGACAGGCTGGGGACCGCCAAGGAAGTCGCGCAGATCGCGGCGGCGATCGGCCGCGAATTCGATTTCGACATGCTGCGCGAAATTTGTGATTGGCCTGAAGCGGAGTTGCGCGCTGCGGTTGGTGAGCTGATGCGCACAGGGCTGATCGTAGCCGAGCGAGGGACGGCCGGAGCAGGCTTTTCGTTCACCCACGTGCTGCTCCAGCAGGCCGCTAGAGGCACGATGCTGCACGAACGTGCGCAACAGATTCACAAATCGATTGCCGAATGCATCGAGCTGCGCGACCCCAACGCGGGCTTTGCCTATCCCGAAGTGCTCGCTGAGCATTTCGCCGACGCCGGTCTGTTCGATCGCGCCGCTGACTACTGGCTGCAGGCAGGGCTGAAGGCCGCCAAGACTTGGGCGAAAGTTGACGCAGTGCGTATCTTCAGGAAAGGGCTTGAAGCAGCGAAACTCTTGCCTGACTCCGACGATCGTAGCCGCAGGTTGCTTCGCTTCGAACTGGAACTGGGCGACGTTCTGTACGCTGCGCTCGGCTACGTGACGGGCGAAGGCAGTGCCGCGTATCAGCGGGCCATAGCGCTGAGCGGGAAGCTTGGCGAACTGGAGGCGACGATTAGGGCACTCGACGGGCTTTTCGGTACCCATTTCAACTCGGGCCAGTTTGGTAAGGCCCTCGCGGCCAGTGATGAATTAATTCGAGTCGGCGAGGAGGGCGGCTACCTAAACGCGCTCGTTATAGGTCTGCAGTTTAAGGGCATGAGTCTGTTCTGTCAGGGTGAGTTGGCGGAGGCTCGGCAATATCTTGAGCGCGCTCTCAGCCACAAGGGCAGTGCAGACGAGGTCGGCAGCGACTTTCCGAGTATGGCCATGATCTACCTTTCGTGGACCTTGCATATTCTGGGGTATCGCCGTCAAGCGCTGAAACTCTACCTCGAGGCGGAGGCGACCGTTCGGCAGCAATCCGCCTATCGCTTGGCCGCCTGCTTGGGAAACGGGTGTGTGTTGTTCGCCTTCCGCGAAGAGAGCAGGGATATCGCTCGGCTGGCGGATGAACTTCTGCCATTAGCGCAGGAAAACGGTTTCAACCTCTGGACACGGGTGGCGCGCTTTTTTGGTGGCTTGGCTGCATCAAGCCTCGATGACAGTCTGGTGGGAAGCCATATGATGGCATTGACCGAGAGTGACCTTGAAGATCAGGAAGTCGACAAATCGTGTTATTTAGGCTTACTGGCCAAAGCTTTCATTAACTCTGGACAATTCGATATAGCGGCAGAGACCGTCGAGAAAGGTCTGCGCGAGGCCGAAAAGATTGGCGAGCATTACTTTACAGCTGCCTTGCTTCGCATTCGCGGCGAGATCGAACTTGCAAATGGAGTCGGAGACAGAGCGGCAGAGGCTTCTTTCCGCGAGGCTATTGCCTTTGCGCGGCAGCAGCGCGCTAGGAGTTGGGAGTTGCAGGCGACCAATAGTCTGGCAAAGCTATTGCGGTCACAGGGTAGATTCGAAGAGGCGCGTGCGGAATTGCGGGAGATCAACGATTGGTTCATCGCAGCAGACATTGAGTGATTAACGACGCATCACGTTCTGCCGGCAATCTCGACGAGCGCGGATTCGGCAACATCACGATCCCCGGCGCAGCCGCAACTTACGGTTTAAAGCAGACCAACGTCCGCTTACGGGTAGCGATGGCATTGATCTGAAGGCCGGCAGCGGCCATTCACCCGTAGCTCGCCGCAACGCAACAAGGCCCCTCCTGGGGCCTTGCTTTCAACCTCAGTGCTGAGCGTAGCCCCCTCACTTCCCCATCAGCTGCTTGGCATTCTCGGCCGTGATCGCGGTGGTTTCCACCGTCACCGTCTTGTCCACCTCGGTGGCGCAATCGAGCAGGATCTTTTTCGACATCTCGATCGCTTCCTTGGCGCCCGTCGGGTAGGTGAAGGTTGCGACCCAGTCGCCCTTGGCCACGGCTTCGATGCCGCCGGCCGGGCCCGGCAGGCCATCGGTGCCGATGATCTTGACGTCCTTGCCCGCGCCCTTGGCGGCGAGCAGCGCGCCGGCGGCCATCATGTCATTGGAGGCGTAGAGCACCTTGATGTCGGGGTGCGCCTGCAGCATGGCGGCGAAGGCGACCTGCGCCTTGTCCGGCACCCAGTCGGCGGCCTGCTCGGCGACGATCTGGACCTTCGGGTTGCCTTTCACGCCTTCCTTGAAGCCGTTGAGGCGCTCCACCGCCGGCGTCGAGCTCGGCAGGCCTTGCAGCACGGCCGCCTCGCCGCCATCGGGCAGCAGGGTCTTGGCGGTGTACTTTCCGGCTTCCTCGGCGATCTTGAAATTGTCGCCGCCGATGAAGGCGGTGTAGTCCTTGCCCGGGTCGCCGACCGTCTTGCGGTCAAGCTCGATGACCGGGATGCCGGCATCCATGGCGCGCTTCACCGCCGGCGTCAGCGGTGCGGCCTCGAAGGGCGAGATCAAAAGGATATCGACCTTCTGGGTGATGAAATTGTCGACCTGCGAGGTCTGCGTGTTGACGTTGCCGGCGCCGTCGGCGATCTGCAGCGTGAAGCCAGGCACTTCCTTGGCCGCCGCCTCCAGCTCGTCATTGACGTGCTGGCGGTAGGGCTCGGCATTGTTGGCCTGCGAAAAACCGATGACGAACTGGCCGTCCTTGGCGCAGGCTTTCACCAGCGGCTCGGCGGCGTAAGCGGAGCCTGCAATGCACAGGCCGGCGCCTGCCAGCAGCACGGCCTTGAGGGTCGATCCTCTTAGTGTCGTTTTCATAACTCACTCTCCTCCTCGTCCGGCCGGGGGGCCAGACCTTGGTTTGACGTTCACGTGTTGCCGTCTCCTCCTTGTTTGTTTGTGCATGTCGTCATCGCAAAACCTTTTGCGCGACATGCACTAACGACCCAACCCCTCGCGGCGGCGAACGAGGGATTGAAGCACTGCCGCCAGGACGATGATCGCGGCGGTCGCGAGCAGCTGCATGGCGGGCGTGATGTTGTTGAGCTGCAGGATGTTGGCGAGCGCGCCCAGCATGATGGTGCCGGCAACGGTGCCGACCATGGAGCCGGCGCCGCCGAACAGGCTGGTGCCGCCGATGACCACGGCGGCGATGGCCGTCAGCTCATAGCCCATGCCGTCATTGGCGCTGCCGAAATTGAACTGGCCGGCATGGACGATGCCGGCAAGGGCGGCGGCAAAGCCGGTGATGGCGTAGACCGAGATCTTCACCATCGACACCGGCACGCCGGATATGCGCGCGGCGCGCTCATTGCCGCCGACGGCAAAGACATAGCGGCCGAAGCGCGTGGTGTTGAGCACGATGGTGGCGATCGCGGCAAAGACGACGAACACAAGCGTCGCCACCGGCACGGTGTTGTTGAACAGCCGCTCGCCCAGCACGGCGAACACCGGCGGCGCCAGGCCCGGCCCTTCGCCATAGGAAATGTTGATGTACTGATTGCCGGAGACGACCAGCGCCAGCCCGCGCGCGGCCTGCAGGCCGGCCAGCGTGACGATGAACGGTTCCAGCCGAAAGCGGGTGGAGATGGTGCCCTGGATGGCGCCGAAGAAGATGCCCAAAGCGAGCACGGCGAGGATGGTGGGGATCAGGCCGAAGCCGCCGGAGATCATCATCGAGGCGGTGACGACGCTGGACAGGCCAAGCACCGCGCCGACCGACAGGTCGATGCCGGCCGTGATGATGACGAAGGTCATGCCGATGGCGATGATGCCGGTCTCCGACACGGCGCGCACGATGTTGGCGATGTTGTCGGGGTTGAGGAACAGGATTTCGCCGTGGCGGCGCGGCGAGAAGATGATGCCGCCGATCGCCACCAGCACCAGGCCGATCAGGCTCTGGAAGCGCACGATGAGCGCCAGCGGGTCGCGATGCTTTTGAGGCGCCGCCATCACCGGGCTCGCTGCCACTGGGTTGTTGTCCTGAGACATCAGGCCTCCCTGCCGTTAGCCGCGGCCAGCACCGTGTGCTCGTCGACGCCGCCCAAAAATTCCGCCACATTGCGCCCCTGGCGCAGCACCACGATGCGGTCGCACAGACCGATCAGTTCCGGCATCTCGCTGGACGCCACCAGAATGCCGAGCCCTTGCGCGGCGAGTGCCCTGAGCCGCTGGTAGATCTCGCCCTTGGCACCGACATCGACGCCGCGCGTCGGCTCGTCGAGCAGCAACAGGCGGGGGTTGCCGAGGATTTCTTTTGCCAGCACCACCTTCTGCTGGTTGCCGCCGGACAGTGCGCCGACGGCGATATCAGGGTTCTTCGGCCGGATGTCGAACTGACCGAAGGATTCCTTCACCGCCTCGGCCTGGCGGCGCGGCGAGACCAGCCAGTTCGGCGAGATTCTGGATATGACCGACATCACCAGATTGAGGCCGACCGCCATGCGCAGCATCAGGCCCGAGCCCCGGCGATCGTCGGTGACGAAGGCGATGCCGGCGTGGCGGGCAGCACTGATCGAATCCAGTTTCACCGGCTTGCCCGATATGGCGACCTCGCCCTCCCAGCGGCCGGACAGGCCGGTGCCGTATAGCGCGGAGAGCAGTTCGGTGCGCCCTGCCCCCATAATGCCGGCCAGGCCGACGATCTCGCCTTCATAGACATCGAGCGAAACACCTTGCGGCGCCTGCCAGCCGGCGCTATCGCGGGCGAGCCTGAAGCTGGCGTTCCTCAGGCTGAGCAGCGGCTTGCCCGCCGCTTTGGCGCGCTGCGGATAGAGCTCGTCCAGGGGACGTCCGACCAGCAGCCTGACCAGCTCCGCCTGCGGCGCGTGCGGCTCGGTGATGCCGGCGACGCGGCCGTCGCGCATCACCGTCACCCGGTCGGCAATCCCTGGCACTTCCTCCAGCCGATGCGAGATATAGACGATGCCGACGCCGGTGGCTGCGAGTTTTCTCATGATGTCGAACAGCCGCTCGACTTCGCCGACGGTAAGTGCGGCCGTCGGCTCGTCCATAATCAGCACGCGCGAGGCGTAGGACAGCGCCTTGACGATCGCCACCACCTGGCGCTGGCCGATCGACAGGTCCGCCACCATGGCGGACGGATCGATGGCGATCTCGATCGCCTCCAGCCGCTTCTTCGCCTCACGGCGCATTGCCGGCACGTCGAGGAAGCCGCCCGGAAGCATCAGTTCGCGGCCGAGGAAAAGATTGGCCGCGACATCCAGCGACGGCACCAGGTCGAGCTCCTGGAAGATGGTGGCGATGCCCGCCGCTTGCGCCTCGCGCGGGTTGTTGAAGCGCACGGGTCTGCCGTCGATCTCGATCATGCCTTCGTCCGGCGTGTAGACGCCCGACAGAAGGTTCATCAGCGTCGACTTGCCGGCGCCGTTTTCGCCGAGCAGCGCATGGATCTCGCCCGCCTTGAGGTCGAAGTCGACGCCGCGCAGCGCCTGCACGCCGCCGAAGCGTTTGACGGCGCCCGTCATCACCAGAAGCGGCGCCTTCATTTCGGCCTCCCGCAGGAGGCGCGCGCCCGCAGCGTCGCCTGCAGCCGCACCGAACGTGGCTCTGAACCGGTCGCCGCGATGCGGGCGCTGAGCAGGGCTGCCGCCTGCCTGCCTATCTCGGTGCAGGGCTGCGCGACCAGCGTCAGGCGCGGTTCGAAACAATCGGCCCATTCGAAATCGTCGAAGCCGGCCAGCGACAGATCGCCCGGAATGGTGAGGCCTTTTTCGCGGATGGCGCGGACGGCTCCGATCGTCGTCATGTTGTTGCCGGTGACCAGTGCGGTTGGTGGCGACGGCAGCGACAGGATGGCGTGGGTGGATGCGGTCGCCGCCGCCGTGTCGACATTCTCGGCCGAGAGATAGTGCGGCACGCTTTCAAGTCCATTGGCGGCGAGCGAAGCCTGGAACGCCTCGATGCGCTCGCGCGTCGTCGTCAGGCCGGGCTGTCCGGCGATATAGCCGATGCGCTTGTGGCCGAAGGAGGCGACATGGTCGATCAGCGCGCGCATCGACGTTTCGTTCTCGACGCCGATCTGATCGAAGCGCTCGTCGGCGAAACGGTCGATCAGAACGCATGGCATCTTCTTGTCGGCGAGGTAATCGATGGCGCGCTGCGGCGAGCCCGACGGGGCCAGGATGACGCCGTCGACGCGGCGCTGATGGAAAGCGCGCACCACCTGCAGCTCGCGGTCGGGATCTTCCTGGGTGTCCGACAGGAAGACCATCAGCCCGAGCCGCGCGCATTCGGCCTCGACCGCGCAGATGATGTCGGTGAAATAAGGGTTGGAGATCGCCGAGATCGCCAGGCCGACGCTGTTGGTGGTCGAGGCCTTCAGTGAGCGCGCCAGCTCGTTGGGCTGGTAGCCCATGGCGGCAATGGCGTCGTTGATCAGCCTCGCCTTTTCCAGCGAAACGAAGCGCGTGTTGTTGACGACATGCGAGACGGTCGACACCGACACACCGGCGCGCCGCGCCACTTCAGCCATTGTCGGCAAGACAAATAAGCGCCTGCAAGCGCTCCTCCCTTATGCGTTTCCCGTCCGCTCTGATGGCGGATTTTGAGGGAGTTTAGGGCCATCGAAACGTTTGCGCAATCGATTCGATGCAAATTTTTAGCGGGGCTTATCTCCCCCCTCGAGGGGGAGATGTCGCCGAAGGCGACAGAGGGGGTCGCCGCGCGTGAAGCGCCAACCTTCCATCTGCAGCAAGGACGTCGAGCCCAGTCGCACCGACCCCCTCTGGCCTGCCGCCATCTCCCCCTCAAGTGGGGAGACTCGCGGTTTCAGCAAACTCCGCCACCAGCCCCTCATATTCCTCAAAGGCCGGCAGCGCCTCATAACTGTGCACCGCAGGCGTCGTCGCCCAGGGCAGCTTCTCGCTGGTCCATGTCTCGATGAACGGCGTGAACCAGCCGGGCTCGTCGAGCATGGTCGGACGCAGATTGACGAACCAGTCGAGCCCTTCGGGGCGCGTGAACATCCAGCTCATGCAATGTGGGCAGAAGAAATGTTTCGAGGCGCCGTGCAGCCCGCCGATCACCGGCTCGCCTAGCGTGATCTCGAAGCCGTCGGAGCGAATGGCGGCGCTTAGCGAATAGGCGCTGGCCGACATGGTCTGGCAGCCGGTGCAATGACAAGCCATGGTCAAAAGCGGCTTTGCGGAAATCTTGAGCCGCACGCGTCCGCAGCGGCATCCGCCTTCGGCCGGCAATTTCAGGGTTGGCACGGCAGTCTCCCACTCTTCGAAGCGCGGTGCTTCAGTCGCCGGTCAGCGCCTTCGTCGTCACCAGCGTGACGCCGGCATCGGTGAAATCAGCATTGTACCGGGCGATGATCTCGGTCGCGGTTTCGCCTTCAGTGTCCAGCGTCGAGTGCGCATCGGAAACGACAGTGACGCCGAGGCCCTCGGCCAGGCCGCCCTTGACGGTGCCGGCGATGCAGAAATCGGTTTGCGCTCCGGCGAGCACGACTTCGCCGGCCCCCTGCCCGGCCACCCAGGCGCCAAGCTCGGCATTCGAGAATGCGTTGCGGACGGTCTTGGAGAATGTCGGCTCGTCCTTGGCCTGGCCGAGTTCCGGCCATACCGGCCAACCCGGCTCGCCCGGCGCCAGCGGATCGCCGGCCGGCCCGTCATGCCGCACGAACGCGATTTTTCGCCCGCTGCGCCGTGCCCAGTCGATCAATGAGCGGGTACGCTCGGCTATGCCCGGCGCATCATGGATCGGCGGCTCGACGCGCCCGTCGAACATGTTGGTCTGGAGATCGATGACGATGAGGGGAGCGAGGTTTGGCATGGCGAGAAGATAACGCGGGCGATGGGAGGGTCAAGACGGCGAAGCTGCTGATCTCCCCCTTGGGGAGATTACATGTACCTCACCCGATTCCACCCGCGACCACGTAAGCACCAGCCGTGCGTCCATCCTCCAGCCGTATGACGGCCGTAACGATCGAGCCGTAAGCGCCTCGCCACACACTGTGCATTCTTTCGTGCTCGCCGGCGGGCACCAGGATGCGACCGTGAAAGCTTGTGCCGCTGCGCCGCAGAGCGACCGGTTCGCCATTGACGTGAACCTTGACGCCAGCGGTCTCCGCATCGAGTTCAACCGTCACGGCGATCTCGGCCTGGTCTCCTCGCCGCGTCGTCTCGGCAACAAGCGTAAGCCTCGGCGCCGGCGCATCGCTGGCCCGCAATCCACCAGGCCGCCCCGCAAACACATCGTCCGGCAATTCCGGCGTGCGCGGCGGGCTGGTGCGGCGTTGGGTGGCGCGCTCGTAATCGCCGGCGAGCCGCAGCAACTCCGCATCATCATAGGCCTTGCCCGCAAAGGTCAGCCCGACCGGCATGCCGATATCGGCCATCGTTCCCATCGGCACGGTGACGGTCGGGATGCCGAGATGACGCCATACCAGATTGCCGTTGGCGACCCAGGTGCCGTTGCGCCAGGCGATTTCTGCTGAGGTCTCGTTGACGTCGGCATCGGCCGGGCCGACATCGGCGACCGCCGGCAGCACGACGGCGTCGAGCCTGTGCTCGTCCAGCCAGTCCTCGAAGTCGATGCGCCGCGTCGCCTCCAATCCCTTCAGACCTTCCGCCAGCCTTGGAATATCCAGCAATGGCGTCACGCCCTGTTTGGCGCGTGTGACATAGTCCGCCAGATCGAAACCGTCGTCGCCATAGCGGTCCGGCAGCGCGCCCGGCGGCCGCGGGAAGATTTTTGGCCCGTCGACCGTGGCCAGGTCGGGGATGGCCGGGTCGGCATTGGCGCGCAGGAAATCGTCCCAGCCCCAGATGCAGAGATCCCAGATTTCGCGCTCGGCGAAGGCTTCCGGCACCAGCCCGCGTTCGACCATGGTTTTTGTGCCCGGACGGTCGCGCTCATAGTTCGAGACGACGGGGAAATCGACCTCGACCACCTCCGCGCCGAGCTTTTCCAGATCACGCGCCGCCTGCCGCCAGAGGTCGAGCACCGAGGCGCGGGTCTCGATGGGTTTGGGCGCGCCGCCGTCGCGGCCGATATACATTTTCGGCACGCCGAGGCGTTTGCCTTTCAACGAGCCCTCCAAGGCGAGTGTAGTGTAGCTTGGCGGCCTGAGAGCAGCGCTTTTCGCGATCGACACCCAGGGCTGCGCGCGCCAGAAATCGCCGCGCGTCTCGGTATCGTCGGCGACGATCACGTCGAGCAGCTCCAGCATGTCGGCAATGCCGCGCGTGTGCGGCACCACCACATCCATGGTCGGCACCAGCGGCCAGTTGCCCCTGACCGAAATGACGCCGCGCGACGGCGTGTAGGCGACAAGTGCATTGTTGGACGCCGGCGCGCGGCCGGAAGACCATGTCTCCTCGCCCAGCCCGAAAGCGGCAAAGCTGGCGGCGGTCGCGGTGCCGGAACCGTTGGACGAGCCGGAAGCGAAGGCGGCGGTCAGGTAATCTGCATTGTAGGGGCTTTCGGCCCGGCCATAGACGCCGCGCTGCATGCCGCCATTCGCCATTGGCGGCATGTTGGTCAGCCCGATCAGCACAGCACCACCGGCCCTCAGCCTGGCAATGGTGAAAGCGTCCTCGTTGGCGACGAGATGCTCGAAGGCGGGCGAGCCGGCAGCCACCGTCAGGCCCTTCACCTTATAGCTGTCCTTGGCGGTGTAGGGGATGCCGTCGAGCGGCCCGAGCGCAGCACCATTGCGGCGGCGCAGGTCGGACGCCGCCGCCTCCTCGAACATTGCCGGGTTAAGCACCGGCACGGCATTGAGCGCAATGCCATGGCGGTCGTAGTGCGCGATGCGCCTGAAATACGCGCCGGCCAACTCGACGCTGGTGACGGTACCGTCTTCCAACGCGCGCCGCAGATCGGCAATCGAGGCTTCGACGATGTGGAGGGGCATGGGATTCTCGAGATGCAGCGGCAAATGAGTCTTCGCATCGTGCGATACGAGTGTCACGCCTCAAACGGAAGGCGTGACGGCGACGCTTATGCACTCGGCTCACAGCATCTTGCTGTCGAGCTGGCCGTTTTCCTTCATCAGGTCGAGATAGGTCTTGGCGCCGGAACTGCCGTGGCCTGCCGCCTTGAAGAACCATTTGGCGGCTTCCTTGTAGTTTGGTTTCCCATCGACGCCGCGGTAGTAGAGCGAGCCCAGACTGAACTCGGCATCGACGCTGCCGGCCTTTGCGGCTTCCAGCCACCAGGACTCGGCAGCCTTGTCGTCTCTGGCAATGCCCACGCCGTTGGCCGAGGCATACGCTAAGGCGAGCTGGGCATCGACATTTCCCTGCCGCGCCGCCTTGAGCCACCAGCCCGCCGCATCCGCACTGCTTTGCGCAACGCCAACACCCTCGGAATAGGCTGTGCCGAGCGCTTTCTGCGCGAATGCATTGCTCTGGTCGGCGGCTTTGCGCCAGAGCCTTGCCGCCTGAACGGGGTCCTTCGTTACTCCTAGACCATCCCAATACAGTCCACCGAGAGCGAACTGCGCAAGGTCATTGTCCTTGTCGGCAGCCTTGCTCAGCCACTCGAATGCCTGCCTTTCATCCTTCCCGACGCCCTGCCCGTCCCGATACACGACCCCGACATTATACTGCGCTACCACATGGCCTTGGACAGCAGCCTTCATCCACCATCGGAAGGCCAGATCATTGTCTTGCGCAACGCCGCGGCCCTGGCTGTAGAGGATACCAAGCAGATATTGAGCGTCGGCGTTTCGCCCGTCGGACGCCTTTTGCGCCCAAGTCGCGGCCAACGCATCGTCCCGTCCCACGCCTTCGCCGAGCGAATACGCCCGGGCCAGATTGGCACCGGCTTCGGCATTCCCCGCTTCCGCGGCCTTGCGCCACCAATAGACCGCCTGCTCGGCGCTCTTCTCGACGCCTTGGCCCATCGAATAATATCCGCCCAGATTCGACTGGGCGAACACAAAGCCCTGATTGGCGGCTTTGCTCATCCACGCAAACGCCTGGCCGTCGTCCCTAGGGGTACCTTTTCCCTGGCCATAAGCGGCCGCCACCGCGTATTGCGCTTCTGTCAGACCGGTGGTTGCGGCCTTCATCCACCACCCGAACGCAAGGCGGTCATCCTGCTCAACGCCGTGGCCCCGCGAGTACAAAGTGCCCAGCAAAGCCTGGGCATTCGGCTCACCCAGATCGGCTGCCTTTTTCACCCACACTATGGCGGCCTGATCATCCTTCTTGACGCCTTGGTTAAGATAGTAGGCGCGTCCGAGACAGAAAGCGGCCTCCAGGCTTCCTTGGTCAGCCGCCTTGCGCCACCATGAGGCAGCCTGCTCGAAGCTTTGCGTAACACCCCGACCCTGTGCATACAGGACGCCGAGGGCGTACTGAGCGTTCGTATTGCCCTTGTCGGCTGACTGCCTGGAAAACTTCAACGCCAGTTGATCGTTTCTTTCGACCCCTTGGCCATTTAAATAGACTTGGCCGAGAGAATATTCAGCCTCGCCGCTCCCCTGATCGGCCGCCTTGCGCCACCAATAGAGCGCCTGCTCATAATTTTGCGCGACCCCTTGGCCCTGCCAGTACAACACGCCGAGCTGGTACTGCCCATTCATGTTGTCTTTATCGGCGGCCTTTCGTGAGAAACTCTCGGCAAGCCGACTGTCCTTTTCAACGCCCCTGCCCATAAGGTAGGCCTGACCCAGTGCTGCTATGGCTTCCGCATTGCCGCCATCGGCGGATTTCTTCCACCAATACACCGCCTGGCTGTCGTTCTGAGCCACGCCCTCCCCGCGCCAGTACAGCGCACCAAGCTGCCCTTTTGCGTCAACATTGCCGGCGTCCGCCATGATCTTCATTTGACGGAATACCTCGGCATAATCCTTTGCCTGGAGAGCCGCTGCACCCTTTTGTGCCGCTGACCACTGCACATAGTAATTTCGGCCAGGACCGAGCAGCACAAAAGCCGCCAGCAACACCAGAACGACGGTAAGGACCCCTCGGCGACGCGACGTGGGCGGGCTGTAGACAGGTGTATCCACTTTGGGCGCCCAGTCGTTGTTGCTCACCGTCCCCAATCCATTTGCAGCCACCAGTAATCCATAGCGCAAGCCAGGCTGTTCTGGAATATCCAAAGCATTTGATGTCGCTACTGCGGTGCGCCGGCGAACAGGATTTCGCCATCGCCGCCAGCCGCCGGCCAATCCCTGATGGTGCGATCGTCGCCGCCGGTGACCAGTGTGCCGTCGGTGGCGAAGGCAACGGCGTAGATCGGGCCGGTGCGGCTGTCGAACATGGCGGTCTGGCCGCCGGTGCCGACATCCCACAGCCGCGCCGTGCCGTCGAGCGAGCCGGAGGCCAGGCGCTTGCCGTCGGCCGACAGCGCCAGCGTATAGACGGTGCCTTCGTGACCCTCGAAGCGGCGCAATTCCCTAAACGTGTCGAGGTCCCAGAGCTTGATCGTGTAGTCGCCGCTGCCGGTGACGACATGATGGCCGTCGGCGGTGAAGACAGCGCCGTAAGTGCCCTGCTCGTGGCCGTGCCAGCTTCGCAATTGCTTGCCGCTTTCGACGTCCCAGAATTTAAGCGTGCCGTCGATGGAGCCGCTGAGCGCGCGCGTGCCGTCGGGCGAGATTGCGACCGTGCTGATCGGCCAGTCATGTCCGGTCATCACATGCAGCACCGATTTGTTGACGAGATCCCAGACGATGACGTTGCCGGTGTCGTGGCCACTGACGGCGCGCTTGCCGTCCGGGCTGATCGCCAGCTTACGCACGCCGCCATTCGCGCCCGACGAGAAGACATGCAGCACCGCGCCATCGGCAAGCTTTCGCAGCACGATCTCGCCATCGTCGCCGGCGGTCAGCGCGGTTGCGCCGTCGGGCATGAACAGCGCCGTGCGCGCCATGTCCTTGTGTTCACCAAGGTTGCGGATCAGCCGCTTGCCGGCGATGTCCCAGAGCTTGATCATATGGTCGGTGCTGGCGCTCATGATGTCGCGGCCATCGGCCGAGACGGCGAGCCAGACGATGGCGTCGCGATGGCCGTCGGGCTCGGTCGGCAGCGCCGGCGGAGGCGGCGGCAACGGCGCGACGGTTTGCGGTGGCGGTGTCGCCGGAGCCGGCGGTGGAGCAGTCTCCGGTGGCGGTGTCGCCGGAGCGACTGCGACTTGTGGCGGCCGCGGGGGAGCAGCCGGAGGCGTAGGCTGCGCCGGTTCCGGCGGTTTGGCAGCCTGCTCAGGCGGGGTTGGCTCGGGCGGCATGGTGACCTGCGGCGAACTCGGCGGGGCCGGTGGCGTCGCCAGGTCCGGCGGGACACCGTCGATGCCCTGGTCCTTCGGCTCGGCTTTGGGTTCGTTCGGGGCGGCCACCTCAGCGCCCGGGCCGGCGTCACGCGCCCAAGGGAAGTGGTCGGCCAGCAGCGCCAACACGGCGAGCACCGGCAACATGAGGAAGGCGCGCCGCAGACCGGGGCGGCCCTTTGGGTCGATCTCGGCGTCGCGGCCAAAAAGCGGCGTTCCAGCAGGCTGGCTTCGCCGACCCGGCAGCAGTCCGGCCCAGAACAACAGGGCGCCAAGCAGGCAAAGCCCGCCGACGGTCAGGAACACCACCGGTCGCAGCGTGGCTGGGCCGTGCAGCATGTGATCGATCCCGCTCCAGCTGAAATCTCTGTCGCCGAGCAGCAGATACGCCCGCAGCAGACAAGCCAAAGCGGCCGCCAGCAGCGGAAGCGCAAACAGCCTTTCGGCCAACCTGTCCATCGGACTCCCCCTCCGGTGCCGCACCTTGCTCATCATGCGGCCGCCGCAGCGAAACAAATAGTGCAAAACTGCGCCCACGAAAGTGGGCGCGATCACGCAGCCAAATTCACTTCAATTCGACCCATACCGGCGCGTGGTCGCTGGCGCCGTCCTCACCTCTGACATCGCGGTCGATGCCGGCAGCAGTGAGGCGGCGCGCCAGTTTCTTCGACAGCAAGATGTGGTCGAGCCGCAGCCCGGCATCGCGCGGCCAGCGATTGCGGCGGTAGTCCCAGAATGTGTAGAGCGTTTCCTTCGGATGCTTCTTGCGCAGCGCATCGGTCCAGCCCTGCTCGAGCAGACGCTGGAATGACGCCCGGCTTTCTGGCTGCACCAGCGCGTTGTCGTCATAGGAGCGGGTGGCGTAGATGTCGCGCGGCTCGGGCACGATGTTGTAGTCGCCGACCAGCGCCACCGGCAGGCTGGTGTCGAACAGTTCTGCGGCATGCGCCTCCAGCCGCGCGTGCCACGCCAGCTTGTACTGGAATTTCGGCCCCGGCTGCGGGTTACCGTTGGGCGCGTAGAGACAGGCGATGACGACGCCCGACACCGCCGCCTCGATGTAGCGGCTCTGCTTGTCGGCGGTATCGCCGGGCAGTTCGTCACGGGTCAGCACCGGCTCGGCTCCTCGCGCCAGTATGGCTACGCCGTTCCAGGTCGGCTCGCCCTTCCACACCGCGCCATAGCCGGCGTCGGCCAGTGCCGTGCGCGGAAACTGCAGGTCGCGCGCCTTCAGCTCCTGCAGGCAGACGACATCGGGCTTGGCTGCCGCCAGCCACGCCAGCAGGTTTTGCAGCCGGCTGTTGACGTTGTTGATATTGAAGGTGGCGATTTTCATTTGGCGATCAGGAAACGATCCGCCCTGTCCACGCCTTCACCGTCCCGGCCAGCGTCTTCAAATGATCGGCGGTCGAAAACCCCGACACGCTCTTGCGCGGCTTCAGGTCGTGGTCGCCATCCTCCAGCCAGATCACCTCGATGGCTTTGGAAAGGCCGTAGGTCGCGACCTCTTCTTTCGTGCCGAACTCGTCGCGGGTGCCCTGGAAGATCAGCGTCGGCGTCTTGAGGTCGGCGAGATGTTTTGTCCTGAGTTGCTCGGGCTTGGCCGGCGGATGAAAGGGATAGCCGAGGCAGACGAGGCCCGAAATCTCGCCCTTGGCGAACATCTCGTCGGCGACCATCGAGGCGACGCGCCCGCCCATCGACTTGCCGCCGATGATGAGCGGCCCGGTGACGCCCCTCGCCCTCAGATCGGCGATGGCCTTTATGTATTCCGGGTTGACCGTCTCGGCGCGCGGCGGCGGCTTGCGCTGGCCATAGCGTCGCGCCGCCATATAGTGGAATTCGAAGCGCGCAACCTGGAAGCCGGCTGTGGCGAGCGCCTTGGCGGTGGCGGTCATCGAAGGCGAATCCATCGATGCGCCGGCGCCGTGCGCCAGCAGGATGGTGACGGGAGCGGTGTCGAAGCCGTCGAAGAGGAAGCTAGTGGGCATCAGGCTGCGGGACCCCGATATAGTGGTAGGTGGTTTTGGACCCGTAAACTTCCTTACGCCACTGCTCCGGATGCAGGGTAACATGGGTGAAAATGGCTGCAAAAAACCCCACGAGCACGATGAAGAATGGCCGGCCGAAGCAAACGCGCTGCTTGTTCGACATACGGTCCTCGGGGCGCTGGGGAAATGGCCAAGTTCTGCGGTTGTAATATGTGGCCCAATTGATTTTGCTGTCTTCGAAAAAATTCCAGCCATTGCTCCAGTAGAAGAGCAGCTCGCGGGCCTCCTGCACCGCCAAAACGATGAAGCACGCGGTTAATCCCATACTCGAAATCTGAACAAGATTATCCACGGCAGCCTCACCCCGCCGTCCGAGCCAGCTGCAGATCGACGAACTGTATCCCCTTTTGCGCAGTGCGCGCCCATTCGCTGTCAGCATCGAGTTCGAGATAGCGCACCCAGTGGCGGCGGGCTTCGGTCAGATTGCCGGCGTCGAACTCCAGCCGGGCAAGGTTGAACACCGGATCGGCGTAGCTCTTGTCGAGCGCGATGGCCTTGACCAGATGCCGGCGCGCCGAGGCGATCTTGCCTTCGTCGCTCATCAGCCCGGCGAGGTTGAACCAGGCCTCGACGAACGCCGGATCGAGCTTGATCGCTCTTGCATAGTCATGCGCCGCGTCGGCCACGCGACCGGCGCCACGCAAGCAATTGGCGCGGTTGAACGCGGCGATGGCGTCGCTCGGATCGATGCTGAGGCAGCGTTGGTAGAGCGCCGCGGCATCGTCGTGCCGGCCCTCCTCTTCCGCGCTTTCAGCCTCGGCGAACAATTCTTCCAGCGTGTCGTCGCCGGCTGCGCTTGCGCTGCCGAGATCGAACAGCAGCTGGCCGTCGAGTTCGCTCTGGCCATCCTCGAGATAGATCTGATCGGGCCTGCCATGCTGCGAGCCGACATTGAGCGATTTGGCGGTGAGCGAGGCGATCGGGCCGGAACGGTGGACCGAGCGCGCGATGGCGCCCCAGGATGCACCGCCGGCGACCAGCCCGGCATATTTGCGGGCAAGGATCAGATCGCGGAACGAGTAGGGTTCACAATCGTGCTCGAAGGCGTCAAACAGGCTGAGCAGGTCGAGGTCGGCACCGGACAGTCTGGACTGGTCGACGAGAGACTGCCTGGACAGCGAAGACGCCTCCGGCGCCTTCATCAGACCAAGCAGGCGCAGGAAGCCATTTTCGCTAAGGAGTGTTCGGCCAGCGGAGCCCTCGGCTGCAACCCGGCGCTCGATCTCGGCATCGCCGCCCTTCGCCGTGCCGGCCTTGGCGATCAGCGTTCGGCCGAACACAACATGGCTGGTGCGCCTGGTGACGCCGCGCCGCAACTGGCCGTGCTGACGCTCCACCTCACGGGCCGCGAGCCGCAGCGGAAATGCCGCCAGCGCGCCGATGGCGCCGAAGACGGCGCCCGGGATTATACCGGTCGGCGCCGTCACCCCTTGCTCTTGCCGACGGCCTTGAGCAGATTGGCCTTCAACGGGTTTTCCTTGGCCGCACCCGCCTTACCCTTGGCGGCAGGTTTTTCAGCGTCGTCGGCCTTGCTCTTCGACTTGGCCGGCGGCTTGGCTGATTGCGACAGGCTCGCCTTCAACGCGTCCATGAGGTTGATGACATTGCCACGCTCGGGCGCCGCCGCAATGATCGGCTTATGGCCCTTCAGTTTCTCGCGGATCATCGTCATCAGCGCGATCTCGTAGCGGTCCTCATAATTCTTCGGATCGAAGGTGGTTTCCTTCTGCTTGATCAGCGCTTCGGCCAATTGCAGCATTTCGGGATCCGGCTTGCCAGCCGGGATGTTGCCGAAATATTCAGCCGTGCCGCGCACTTCGTTCGGGTTCCTCAACGTACACACGAACATGCCGTTCTCGCGCGCGCCGATCGTCACCACGCGCTCGCGGCTGGACAGGACAAGGCGGGCAATGGCCAGCTTGCCGGATTTGCGCATTGCCTCGCGCAGCACGGCGAAGGTTTCCTCCGCCATGGCGCCATCCGGCGCCATATAGTACGGCGCATCCTGATAAATGACGTCGACCTCGTCTTCGTCGACGAAGGCCTCGATGTTCATCGTGTGATTGGATTCGATGCGCACTGCTTCGAGGTCGGCCTCATCGATGATGATGTACTGCTTGTCCTCGTATTCGTAACCCTTGACCAAGTCCGCGCGCTCGACGAGGCCGAGTTCAGGGTCGACCGGCTTCATGTTGATGCGGTTGTGGGTCTTCTTGTGCAATTGGTTGAACGATATGCGCTCGCTGGTCGTCGTTGCCGGATAGAGCCGGACCGGACAGCTGACGAGGCTGAGCTTGAGGTAACCTTTCCAACTTGCCCTGGGCGCCATGATACTCTCCTACGCGGCCATGCACTGACATTTCAGACTGAGCATGATCTTCTCCGAAAACCGGTTCCCACGTTTCGGGATCATGCTTACTGCAGCGCTTCGTCCAAAGGACGAATGGTGCTGCGGAAATCCTACACCGGCCCCAAACATACCGGCAAATTCCTGACGAAACCTTCCAGGTGAGCTGGAGGGCACCGACGGAGGATAATTCAAATTGTCCGCATGGTCGATGGACTTGGGGAAGTAAGTCATGCCGGAGGGACAGCACCCCCCTCTGTCCTGCCGGACATCTCCCCCCCAAGTGGGGAGATTGGCAGCTTCAACCTTATCGCTCCTCTTGCAAGGTTTGCGATTGGCGAAAGCAGAGGCGACATCCGATCTCCCCCCTTGCGGGGGAGATGTCCGGCAGGACAGAGGGGGGGTGTGCCGGATCGCCAACACCTCCCGATCTACTTCCCCGAAAACAACGGCAAATCTCTTGCGAAATCCTCCATGTCCGCCCACGGATCGCCCGACGTCGCCAACAGCCCCGGCAAGGACGAATAGTTCAGATCCTGCGGCGCATCGATCGTCTCAAGGTCTGCCCAACTCACCGGCGTCGACGCCGGCAGGTTGGTGCGGGCGCGCAGCGAATAGGGGGCGGCAGAGGTGTGGCCGCGCGCGTTGCGGTGATAGTCGATGAAGATGCGGCGCTTGCGGTTTTCCTTGCCCATTGTGGTGGTGAAAGTGTCGGGCGCGGTGGCCGCCAGAAGCGTGGAGATGGCGCTGGTCGCCTGGTGCAGCTTCTTCCAGTTCTGCTTTTGCGTCACCGGCACGGTTATGTGGATGCCGCTGCCGCCGGATGTCTTGGCGAACGGCACCAGGCCGAGCCGTTCCAGCTCGCCCTTGATGTGGACGGCGGCCTCGACCACTTCGCGCCAGGCGATGCCCTCACCCGGATCGAGATCGAAAACGATCTGGTCGGGCTTGTCGGGGCTCAAGCGATGCGTGCCCCAGGTGTGGAACTCGACGACGCCGAACTGCGCCAGCGCCAGATAACCTTTTGCTCCCTCGACCGACAGATAGGATTTGGTTTCACCTTCGGAGTTGGTGGCATCAAAAGTGACCACCGACGGCGGCATGCCGGTGAAGGCGTGGCGCTGGAAGAAACAGTCCTTCGGCAGGCCCGTCGGGCAGCGCACCAGCGACACCGGGCGGCCCATGATATGCGGCAGCATGAAATCGCCGACCAGCGCGTAATAGACGGCGATGTCGAGTTTGGTCGGTCCGGTCTTGCCGAACAGCCGCCGCTCCGGATTGGTCACCCAGATGGTGGCGAGATCGGCTTCGGCGATCAGCCGCTTGCGCTTCGGCGACACCGGCGTCGACAGGCCGACATCGCGCAAGCCCCGAAACACACCGTGGCGCAGCGAATTGTCCGCCGTTCGGTTGGCGTAGTGGATGCGGGCCGACAGCATCGGCCGCACCCATTTCATCTCGCGCATGATCTCGCGCGGCACACCCTCGGGTGCTGTCGCGCCGTCGCGCAGCGGCTGCAGCCGGGCCAGCAAGTCGCCCGCCGTCGCGGCATCGAAGCCGGTGCCAACCTTGCCGCGATAGTGCAGTTCACCATCCGCGAATTCAGCCATGCCGATTGCCGCCAGTCCTTCGGCCGCGTCGGAAACGGTGTAGCCGGCGATGATGAAATCGCCGGTCTCCAGCGCCTTGACCTTGGTCCAGGTCTTGGTGCGGCCGCTCTGGTAGATGGCGTTGGCGCGCTTGGAGACGACGCCTTCCAGCCCAAGGATCGAGGCCTGATCGTAAAGCCCCTGCCCGTCGCCTTCGACATGGTCGCTCAGCTGGATGGCGGAGTTGGCGCCCTGCCCGGCTAGCAGTTCGGCGAGCAAGGCCTTGCGTCTTGCGAGCGGCGCCTTGCGGAGGTCCCAGCCGTCGAGATGCAGCAGGTCGAAGGCATAGAAATGGAGCTTGCTGCCCGCACCCGCCGACAGCGCATCCTGCAGCAGCGCGAAACGCGAGATGCCCTTCTCGTCCAGCACCATGATCTCGCCGTCGATGATCGCCTGGCTGAGCGGTAGCCGGGAAAAGGCTTGCGGCAGGTCGCCGTAACGCTTCGTCCAGTCGATGCCGCCGCGGGTGATCAACCTGACCTCGCCATCTCCGACATGCGCCATGGTACGATAGCCGTCGAATTTTATTTCATGCAGCCAGAGTTCACCTGTGTCTTCCACCGGCCCGCCCGGCGGTTTCGGCACCTGCGTGGCGAGCTGCGGCTCGATGCGCGACGGCGGATCGCCCCTGACCGCACCGGACAACGCGCCGGGTTTCAGCGCGCCGGGCTTGGGCGGCAGGCGGGCCGGCTTCCTCGGCGGCGCCACCAGCTCCTCGATCCGCTTGCCGGACTTCACGCTTTCCGGCCGCGCTTCCAGGATGTCGAGGCCGGTATCGGCGGCGAGATCGCGCTCCTTGAACAGCAGCCAGTTTTTCTTCTCGCTGTCTTCGCCGGGCTTGGGCTTCAGACGGGTCAGCATCCAGCCGCCATTCAACTTGTCGCCGGCCAGCCGGAACTTGAAGGCGCCGGTGCGCAGGCTCTTGTCGACATCGTCCATCGGTGCCCAGGTGCCGGTGTCCCAGACGATCATCGGCCCGCCGCCATATTCGCCTTCGGGAATGACGCCCTCGAAGTCGATATATTCGAGCGGATGGTCCTCGGTCTCGACTGCAAGCCGCTTGTCGGCCGGGTTGAGCGAGGGCCCGCGCGGCACCGCCCAGCTTTTCAGCACGCCGCCGACCTGCAGGCGCAAATCGTAATGGTCGGCGGTGGCGTGATGCTTGTGGACGACGAAGCGGTTGCCGTCGCCTGAAATGAGCCCGCCCGCCGGTTCCGGCGTCTTCGTAAATTCGCGCTTGGCGCGGTAGGCCTTGAGTTTTGGCGGGGTTGGCATGGGTCAGGCGGGAGCGGCGGCGGCGGACGAACCTTCCCTGCGCCGCGTTCCTGCACAGTGCTGTCCCGCCAACATTTCAGATTTCCCAGCGTGGTGCGAAGAATGTGGAGATCACGCTCAATCGTCTGAGGCGGGCGTCAGGTCTAGCTCGGCCGGGGACAGCCCTTGTTGGAGCTGGCTCAGCCGGAACTCGTCGACCCAGTAGGCCTCGCCGTCGACCAGCACGCGGGCCGAGTAGACGCCGCCGGAAAAGCTTTGCGCGGTGACGTAGACCTTGTGGCGGTCGAGCGCCTTGCGCACCGCGGCGCGCTTGGAATTCTGGCTGGTGACGGAACTGGCCATGGCTCACTCATACACAAGACCGCAAGACATGGCGGCGGCATAAGGATGCTGGAGATCGGCTGCTCTGTCAATTTTGACCGCCTGCTTCTGGCAGCGCTACGATCCGGCGGCAGCAAAAAACCGCTGCGCCTCGGCAGCGGACTTTGCAATGGCGACGACAATATTCGGTTAGTGGTCCGAAGGAATTATGAGCGCGGTGACGCGCGAGAGCTGCTGACGCCGGTTCCGCGTCGGCTTCTCGTAGATCTTCTTCATTGGTATCCCCATGGCCCCCAATGGCCGCCAGCAAAGGCGCTTGCGGCTGGGTTTTGTCAAGGGAAGCGCTGTTCTTCCGCCGAACAGCTATGGAAACTGGAGGAGCGGCCGCTATAGTTTTCCTCAGCCCCAAGGAGAACGGCAATGACCCTCAGCACCCGCAAACTCGGCAGCCAGGGGCTGCAGGTCTCGGTGATCGGCCTCGGCTGCATGGGCATGAGCCAGTCCTACGGCCCTGCCGACGAGGCGGAATCGATCGCCACCCTGCACCGAGCCATCGAACTCGGCTGTACCTTCCTCGACACGGCGGAAGTCTACGGCGCTTATGCCAATGAAGAACTGCTCGGGCGGGCGCTGAAGGGCCGGCGCGATGAGGTGACCCTTGCCACCAAATTCGGCTTCCGCATCGAAAACGGCAGACAGGTCGGCACGGAGCGTGACAGCCGGCCCGACCATATCCGCGAGGCGCTGGAGGGCTCGCTGAAGCGGCTCGGCACCGACCATATCGACCTTTACTACCAGCATCGCGTCGATCCGGCGGTGCCGATGGAAGACGTCGCCGGCACGGTCGGCCGGCTGGTTGCCGATGGCAAGGTGCGCTTCTTCGGCCTGTCGGAAGCGGGCGCGGCGAATATCGGCCGTGCGCATGCCGTGCACCCTGTCTCGGCGCTGCAGAGCGAGTATTCGCTTTGGGAGCGCAATCTGGAGCCGGAGATCATCCCGCTGCTCAAAAAGCTCGGCATCGGCCTGGTGCCGTTCGCGCCGCTCGGCCGCGGTTTCCTCGCCGGCGACGTCAAGCGCGCCGAGGATTATCCGGAAGGCGATTTCCGCCGCGGCGACCCCCGCTATCAGGGCGCCAACTACGACGCCAATGTCGCGGCTGCGGCTGCGGTGCAGGAGGTGGCCGCGGCCAAAGGGGCAAAGCCCGCACAGATCGCGCTGGCCTGGGTGCTCGGCAAGGGCGACGGTTTCCGCATTGACATCGTGCCGATCCCGGGGACAAAGCGGCGCAAGTATCTCGAAGAAAATGTTGCTGCGGCCGCGGTCACGCTCGACGCGGCCGAGATAGCTGCGCTCGACGCAGCCCTTGCGCCGGGCAAGGTCTCAGGGCCGCGCTACAATGAGCGGGTGATGACGACGATCGATCGGTAGAGGCGTCTAAGCTGCCAATCTCCCCCCTCGTGGGGGAGATGCCTGGCAAGGCAGAGGGGGGCGCGAAGGATCGCCCGCATCAAGTATTCTGCGTAGAGGTTAGCTCAAAGATGTAAGTGAAATTGGCCAATGTCGGCGGGACAGCGCCCCCCTCTGTCCTGCCGGACATCTCCCCCACAAGGGGGGAGATTAGCAGTTTCAGCCCCTCGCCTCACCTTGCGTAATCGATTTTCCTTGGCTAGCATCCTCGGGTCGGCGCCGTGCGGAGGAGAACGTTGCGGCGGACCGGCTGGAGCGCCTCGCGTCCCCTCGGGGCGGTCACAGGACACTCCATTTTTGAATTGACGCAAGGACCGTCCCGAGCCGCTCCCGGTTTCGGGCTCCTGCGTTCATGTGGAGGATATCTGATGAACAGACGCGAATTCCTGTTGTCGACCGTGGCGACCGGCGCCATGGCGCTGGCCGCGCCCATGGCCTTTGCCGCCGACAAATTGACCATATTGGGCTCGGTGCCCAATCTCGGCTTTCCGTTCTTTGTGCACATGCTGAACGAGATCAAGGCGGAGGCGCAGGCGCAAGGCGTCAATCTGACCGAGAGCGACGGCCAGAACTCGGCGCCGAAGCAGACCGCCGACATCGAGGCCGCACTTGTGCAGAAGGTCAACGCCATCGTGATTTCGCCGCTTGACGTCAACGCGCTGGCGCCGGCGATCGAGGAAGCGGTCAAGGCCGGCGTTCCGGTGGTGACGATCGACCGCCGCGTCGACGGCGTCGAGGGCATTCTCGCCCATGTCGGCGCCGACAACGTCAAGGGTGGCGAAGCCGAGGCGCAGGCCATGGTGGCGGCGTTCCCGAACGGCGCCAAGCTGTTCCATTTGCAGGGCCAGCCGGGTGCCGGGCCCGCGATCGACCGCAACAAAGGCGTCCACAATGTGCTCGATCCGCTCAAGGACAAGTACCAGATCATCTTCGAGCAGACCGCTAATTTCGCCCGCGCCGAAGCGCTGTCGGTGACCGAGGCCGGGCTTGCCGCCAACGGCAAGCCGGACGCCATCATCTGCGCCAATGACGACATGGCGCTCGGCGCGCTCGAAGCCTGTGCCGCGCGCAACTTCACCGACGTCAAGATCTACGGCTTCGACGCGCTGCCGGAAGCGCTGGTCGCCGTGCGCGACGGCAAGCTCGCCGGCACGGTCGAGCAGTTCCCCGGCGAACAGTCGCGCAAGGCGGTGCAGATCGCGGTCGCCTTCGCCAGGGACAAGACCGAGCCGAAGGAGAAGCTGGTGCTGTTGACGCCGATCGTCATCGGCAAGGACAATCTCGACAAGGCGGAGAGGTTGAACGAGACGAAGTGAGAGTAAGGCCCATGACGGGTGGAGGTCGCGCTCTGTCGCGCCCCCCTCTGTCCTGCCGGACATCTCCCCCACTTGGGGGGAGATTGGCCGTCACGTCTGTTTTCGCCAATCGCCAACGCTGTAGAAAAAGTGCTGCCGGCAAAACTGCTGATCTCCCCCCGTGTGGGGGAGATGTCCGGCAGGACAGAGGGGGGCGCTGTCCCCCTGCCTATCGCAATCCGGGAGCAATGCTTGTCCGCCGTTGAGCCCACCGCATCATCGCCCCCGCTCCTTTCCGTCGAAGGCGTGACCAAGCATTTTTCCGGCGTCACCGCGCTCAGCGACGTTTCGCTCGAGGTGCGGCCCAGTGAGATCCTTGGCCTGCTCGGCGAGAACGGCGCCGGCAAGTCGACGCTGTTGAAAATCCTGTCCGGCGTGATGCCGCCGTCAAGCGGCCGCATCGTCTTCGACGGCGCCGACTACGCGCCGTCCAGTCCGCAGGATGCCAAGCGGCATGGCATCGTCACCATCTATCAGGAACTGAGCCTGATCCCGACGCTGACGGTTGCGGAAAACATTTTCATCGGCCGCGCGCCGCTCGGGCCGCTCGGGCTGGTCAGTTGGCGCAGGATGGAGGACGCCTCGCGCGCGATCATCGCCCGCGTCGGTCTCGACATCGATCCGGCGACGCCGGTGTCCTCGCTGTCGGTAGCCGAACAGCAGCTGGTCGAAATCGCCCGCGCTCTGTCGCTGGAAAGCCGCCTGATCATCATGGACGAGCCGACCTCGGCGCTGACCGAGACTGAGGTGCAGAAGCTTATGTCGATCATGGACAGGCTGCGCAAGGACGGCGTGGCCATCATGTTCGTCACCCACCGGCTGGAAGAAGCGTCCGCCATTTGCGACCGCATGACCGTGCTGCGGGACGGCAGGCTGGCCGGTCATCTCGACCGCGACGGCCGGCCCATCCAGATTCCGAAGATCATCGAGAAGATGGTCGGCCGCGCCGCCTCCGAACTCTACGCGCGGCCGACGCAGCGCGACGTCGCCGGCGAGGTCCGGCTCTCGGTGCGAGGCTTGCGAACGGTGCGCGATCCGCTGGCGCCGCACGCCATCGTGCTCGAAGGCGTCGACCTCGATGTGAAGGCCGGCGAAATCCTCGGCGTTGCCGGTCTCGTCGGTTCCGGCCGCACCGAGCTTGCCCGCGCCATTTTCGGCGCCGACCGCATCGCGGCGGGTAACATCACGCTGGACGGCAAGCCGATCGCCCCGGCCTCCCCCGCCGACGCCATCAAACTCGGCATCGGGCTGGTGCCGGAAGACCGCAAGCACCAGGCGATTTTTGCAGCACTTGGCATTCTCAACAATTTCTCCATCGCCTCGCTCGGCCGCTACAGCAATGGCGCCGGCTTCATGGCCGAACGGCGCGAGCGCGAGGCGCTGGCCGGCTATCGCAAGGCACTGTCGATCCGCATGGCTTCGCCCGAGCAGGCGATCGAGGGGCTGTCCGGCGGCAACCAGCAAAAGGTGATCCTGGCCCGCTGGCTGGCGCGCGACCCGAAAGTACTGATCGTCGACGAGCCGACGCGCGGCGTCGATGTCGGCGCCAAGGCCGAAGTGCACCAGATCCTGGTGCAGCTTGCCGCACGCGGCATCGCCATCATGATGATCTCGTCGGAGCTGCCGGAGGTGCTGGCAGTGTCGGATCGCATCGTTACGATGCGGCGCGGCCGTATCACCGGCGAAATGCCGGGCATCGAAGCGACCGAGGAAAAACTGATGGAACTGATGGCGCTCGACCGCAAGCAGGACGCAACGCAATGACCAGCACCACCGAACAGACCCAGCGCAGCGGCATCAACATCGCGCGGCTTCTGATGAGTTTTGGGCCGCTGATGTTCCTGGCGGTGTTGATCGTCATCTTCACCGTGCTGAAGCCGAGCTTCATCGATCCAATCAACCTGTTCAACATTTTGAGGCAGATCTCGATCACCGGGCTGATCGCGCTTGGCATGACTTTCGTCATCCTCACTGCCGGCATCGACCTGTCGGTCGGCTCGCTGCTCGCCTTCTGCGGCATGGTGGCGGCGGTGGTGGCCAAGGGCGGCACCGCCAACACGCTGTCGCTGTCGACCACGGGCACGCAAGGATATGGCTGGTTCGCCGCCTTGCTTGCCGCCGTCATCGTCGGGGCGCTGGCCGGCGCCGTCCAGGGCTTTGCCATCACCAGGCTGAAAGTGCCGCCCTTCGTCGTCACGCTGGGTGGTCTCACAGTGTTTCGCGGCCTGACGCTGACCATCTCCAATGGCGGACCGATCTCCGGTTTCGACGCCTCGATGCGCTGGTTCGGCACCGGGCTCATCGGACCGGTGCCGGTGCCCGCGATCATCTTCGCGGCGGCCGCCATCCTGTGCCACATCGTGCTGCGCTATACGCGCTATGGCCGTGCCGTCTATGCCGTCGGCGGCAATGCCGAGGCCGCACGCCTGTCGGGCCTGCGCGTCGACCGCATTCTGATCTCGGTCTATGTCATCGTCGGCTTCTTCGCCGGGCTGGCCGCCTTCGTTTTGTCAGCACGGCTCAACTCCTCCGAAGCCGTGGCCGGCATCGGCTACGAGCTTACGGTGATTTCGGCCGTGGTCATCGGCGGCACCTCGCTATTCGGCGGCATCGGCTCGGTCGGCGGCACGGTGGTGGGCGCAGCACTGATCGGCGTGCTGCAGAACGGGCTACAGTTCAACAATGTCTCTTCCTACACACAAAGCATCGTCATCGGCCTGATCCTGATCCTGGCCGTGGCCTTCGATCGGTGGCTGAAGTCGCGGGTAAGGCAGTAAGGGATCGGCCATGGTTCAGATCAGGGCGATGACAGAGAACGATGTAGCGTCGGTATCGCGGCTGCTGGGAGAGTCTTGGCGGCGCACCTATTCGTCGATCCTGGGACCTGAAAATACAGCGCGGCTCTCGGACGACAAGCATGCGCCCGAGCGGCTGGCAGAGGAACTTGGGGACGACAACAAGATGTCGTTCGTGGCCGAACGGCCGGACGGTTCGATCGCCGGCTACGCGATGGCGGCGATGGACGATCGTGGCGATGTCCTGCTCGACCGGCTGCACATCGACAAGACAGAGTTCGGCAGCGGGCTCGCCACCGACCTGCTGCACGCGGTGCTTGTCGCGCATGCCGGCATCCCCAGCATTGCGCTGGAAGTGATCGAGGGCAACGACCGGGCGATCGCCTTCTATCGCAAGCACGGTTTCGAAGTGGTCGAGCGCCACACGGCCGCGCACGGCGTTGGCGGCCACGCCTCGCTGATCATGCGCCGGCTGCTGTCGAGGGCGTAAGGGAAGGGAATAGGCCGTAGGGAATAGGGAATAAGGTGGCGCAGACCGATACCCTACGCCTACGGCCTACTGCGACGCCGCTTGCCGGCCGTCCTCGTCGTCCGGCATATCGAGAATTTCGATCAGCCGCGCCACCTTCGTTCCCGGCAAGGGGCGACCCTCGTTGACCAGCGCCTCGTCGGCACCGAGCCAAGCGAACGCCTCGCGCAGTTCTTCAAGGGTGGCGCCGGTCAGCGCGATGTCGGCTATGACCGCCTCGTCTACCGGCCCCAACACCGAAATGATGTCGTCGCGTGTCATGGTCACCTCCATGCTAAGTGCCGGCCGGTCGTCGAGTTGACGCCGGGATCCGGCCATCCAGTCAACGGATTGCGAGCGAAAGCCGCCGACAAAGCAGAATCTGGGTCTTCTTTTCGACTAAGCAAGGTGAACGCGCGCCTTTTGCCGTCAAGCAGCCGAGTGCGGATCGATGCTGTAGAGATGCACGGGATAGCCGGGACCGATGGCGTCGCGCACCCGGTCCGTCCAGGCGAGGACCGCCGGATAAGCCGCCAGCGCAAAGCCGCAATCTTCGGCACGGTGGCCGTAGGCATAGACAGCAATGTCGGCGATGGTGAGCGTGTCGCCGACAAGGAACGGCGTGTCGTTCAGGCTGCGCTCCAGCGCTGCCAGCGTGCGGGCGCCGGCTTCGCGCTTGGCCGGAACCATCGCCTGGTTGCGCTCCAGCCTTCCGGCCAGCGTCCAGAAGCGCAGGGAGCCGATGACCGGCTCGACATGGTACTGTTCGAACAACAGCCATTGCATAATTTTCGCGCTGACATAGCGATCCGCCGGCAGCAAGGGCGTGCCTTCGGCGAGATAAATGAGGATCGCATTCGATTCGGCGATCGCACGGCCATCCTCGAGTTCGAGCACAGGAACGGCGCCGGCCGGGTTGAGCTTCAGGAAGGCGTCGGTGTGGCTCTCGCCCTCGAAAATCGACACCAGGCGGCTTTCATAGGGAATGTTGAGCAGGCCGAGCACGACCCTCGCCTTCCAACCGTTTTGCGACGGCAAATAATCATGAAGCGTGAGCATGGCTGTCCTTTCGCTGCGGTCGACGCCTGATTTGCACGGTGCCACGATACCAGCCACCCGAATCCTGCAATGTGTACGCGCGGAAACAGATAAATTATACGCATGTAGAGTTTTATTGACTTCGCTGTATGTGCGATTTACCCGATAAACACTTGCGTCGGATAACTGCGCGGGCAAGCAATCAGTTTGCGTGTGAGAGGAATCGCAAGCATGAGCCTTTCGCGCCGAAGCGAGATCGCCGCCGAGGCCGTGGGGCCAACGATTGCCGCCGGCGAAATCCTGGTCGAGATCATGGCGACGGAACGGGGTTTCGGCTTCCTCGAGCCGCAATCGCTTGTCGGGCCATTCCCCAGCGGTGCGCCGGCGATCTTCATCGATCAGGTCGCCCGGCTGGGAGGCGGCGCCGGCATTATCGGCTGCGTCGGCCGCGACGATTTCGGCACGCTCAACCTGGACAGGCTGGAGCGCGACGGCGTCGACGTCTCAGCCGTCGATATCAGCGACCGCTTCCCGACGGGATGCGCCTTCGTGCGCTACCGGCCCGATGGTATCAGGGACTTCGTCTACAACATCGCCGAATCCGCCGCCGGGCAGATCCACCTGACCACTGCTGCGCGCCTGCTGGCGGACAGGGCCGGCCATCTGCATATCATGGGATCGACGCTGTCGGTGGCAGGGCTGAAGGAGATCGTCAGCTACGCAGTGCAGGCGGTTCGTGCCCGCGGCGGCTCGACCTCATTCGACCCGAATGTGCGCAAGGAGCTGATCGACGGCTCCGACGGCGCACTGTTTTCCGCACTCATCGACGATGCCGACCTGCTGCTGCCGTCCGGCGACGAATTGCTCGCTACGGCGGGCGTCGATGACGAGCACCGGGCGGTGGCGGCGCTGTTTGCCAGGGGCGTCGGCGAGATCGTGCTGAAGCGCGGTGCTGACGGCTCTTCCTGGTTCGGCGCCGACGGCGCCAGGATCGACTGCGCCGGTTTTCAGGTCGAGGAAGTCGACCCCACGGGCGCCGGCGATTGTTTCGGCGCCACCTACCTGACCTGCCGCCGCCAGGGGATGGAGCCCGGCAAGGCGCTGCTTTATGCCAATGCCGCCGGCGCCCGCAACGTCACCCGGCGCGGCCCGATGGAGGGCGTCACCAGCTTCGACGGACTCGATCAATTCATCAAGGGAACAGCGAGACGGACATGAGCGCCAACCCGCTTGCAGGCCTCGCCAGCGCGCGCAAAAACGGCTCGCCCTACGGCATCACCTCGATCTGCTCCGCGCATCCGCTGGTGATCCAGACGGCGATCAGGCGCGCCGTTGCCGACAGGGAGAAAAACCTGCTGATTGAGGCAACCTGCAATCAGGTCAACCAGTTCGGCGGCTATACCGGAATGACCCCGGCGCTGTTCGTCGCCTTCGTGCTGGAGATCGCCTGCCGCGAGGGGCTGGAAGCCTCGCGTATCATCTTCGGCGGCGACCATCTGGGACCGAACCCGTGGCGCGCAGAGCCGGCGGCGCAGGCGATGGACAAGGCCGAGGCCATGGTCGGCGCCTATATCGCGGCCGGCTTCACCAAGATCCATCTCGACGCATCGATGGGCTGCGCCGGCGAGCCGGCGGCGCTTGACGACGAGACCATCGCCACCCGGGCGGCGCGGCTGGCAAAGGCGGCCGAAACGGGCGCGCACGCCGCAGGCAGCACCTTGCCGGTCTACATCATCGGCACCGAAGTTCCCGCCCCCGGCGGCGTCGACCATGCGATCAGCGAGTTGAAGCCGACCGAGGCGGCGGCGGCGCGGCGCACGATCGAGGTTCACCGGGAGATCTTTGCCCGCGAAGGCCTGACCGAGGCGTTCGGCCGCGTCATGGCCGTGGTGGTGCAGCCGGGCGTGGAATTCGGCAGCCAGAATGTCGTCGCCTACGCGCCCGAAAAATCCAAGGGCCTGACCGGCTTGCTCGATGAGCAGCCGTCGCTCGTCTACGAGGCGCATTCGACCGACTACCAGACCCGTGCGGCTTTGACCGCGCTGGTCGCAAACGGCTTTCCTATCCTCAAGGTCGGCCCCGGCCTGACCTTCGCCTTGCGCGAGGCGCTTTACGGGCTCGACCTGATCGCCTCCGAAATGGCCAGGGACTATGGCGACCGGTCGCTCGCCCGCACCATGGAAAGCGCGATGCTGGCAGCACCCGGCCATTGGCACAGCCACTATCATGGCAACGAAGCAGAGCTCTATGTGCAGCGGCATTACAGCTACAGCGATCGCATCCGCTATTATTGGAGCAACCCCACCGCTGTCGCGGCGGTCGAGCGCCTGCGCAAGGCGCTGGACGACGTTGCCATTCCCGAAACGCTGATGCGGCAATTCCTGCCGGCGCTGCCGGCCGAACTCGGGCCGGCGGGCAATCCCGAGGCTATCCTTCTCGAAGCTGTCGATCAGGTGCTGGCCGACTATGACGCGGCCTGCCGTGGGACCTGAGTGCATTGCGCCGGGTTGATCTTTGCCTCAGCCCAGTGTCTCTGACGTTTCCATGAAACCAGCCATGTTCTTTCTCCTGTTCGCGGCCTCCCTGCTGGCGTCGCCGGCACGCGCCGACTGGAAGCCGGTCGAAAAGGTCGAGACCTACGCCATCGCAGGGCGGACCGGCCCGGAACTCTATGCCGCGATCGGCGAAGCCGGCCCCTTGCTCGGCAAGGGTCGGGTCATTGCGCACACCAATTTCAAGCTGACCTGGACCAGGGACTACAGGCCGCAAGGTGACGCCTGCGTGCTCAAATCGGCGCGCCCGAAACTGATCATCACCTACACCTTGCCAAAGCCGGCCGAACCGTTGCCGGCTTCCGTCCAGAAGAACTGGACGGTGTTCATCGCCGGGCTCGCCGCCCACGAGAGAGTGCATGGCGCAGCCATCGCCGAGATGGTGCGCAAGATCGAGGCGGTGAGCGTCGGCCTGACCGTTAATGATGACCCCGGCTGCAGCAAGATCAGAACCGAGCTGACGAGGCAACTCGTCCAGATCTCGCTGGCACAGCGGCAGGCGAGCCGCGACTTCGACCGGGTCGAATTCGGCCCCGGCGGAAACCTGCAAAAGCTGGTGCCGGCTTTTGTGAATGGGGGGTAGTTTGCCGGTGTGCCGTTCATTGCGCCGAGTGTTTCGAACGACAAGAAAACCGTCCGCATGGCCGCTTTACAGGCAGGCTTGGTAGCGCTACCGTCTGATCGTCACGCGACCTGTTGGGGGAATGGGAGACGGCCGCGAGGCGGGAGAGGAGCGGTTTCCTTCGGGGCGTCGCAAGAAGCATTCGGGAGGAGATCGATGGCGTCTGTCGCGATCGGCGATGTTTACAAATCGTTCGGGACCGTCGAGGTCCTGCATGGCGTCAGTGTGGATATCGACGACGGCGAATTCGTCACGCTGGTCGGCCCGTCGGGTTGCGGAAAATCGACCCTTCTCAGGATGATCGCCGGCCTGGAAAAGATTTCTCGGGGCGAGATCGCGATCGGGGATCGGGTCGTCAACAACGTTGCGCCGAAAGAGCGCGACGTTGCCATGGTGTTCCAGAACTACGCGCTCTACCCGCACATGACGGTCGCCGAGAACATGGCGTTCTCGCTCATGCTCAAAGGTGTTTCGAAGGCCGATTGCGCTACCAGCATTCAGCGCGCCGCCGAAATCCTCGGGCTGGTGCCATTGCTGACGCGATATCCGCGCCAGCTTTCCGGCGGCCAGCGCCAGCGCGTCGCCATGGGCCGGGCGATCGTGCGCGATCCACAGGTTTTCCTGTTCGACGAACCGCTCTCCAATCTCGACGCCAAGCTCAGGGTGCAGATGCGCGCCGAGATCAAGGAACTGCACCAGCGGCTCAAGACGACGACAGTCTATGTCACCCACGACCAGATCGAGGCCATGACCATGGCCGACAAGATCGTCGTCATGCATGACGGCATCGTCGAACAGATCGGACCGCCGCTGGAGCTCTACGACAGGCCCAACAATCTCTTCGTCGCCAGTTTCATCGGCTCGCCCGCCATGAACCTGATCAAGGGCGAGATCGTCACCGACGGGTCTCCGTCCTTTCGCGGCGCCGGGGGAATTTCCGTGCCGCTGGCCGGCGCGCCGGCGGTTGGCAACGGTCATCCGGTGGTGCTGGGAATACGGCCCGAGCATTTGCGGCTATCGTCAGACCAAGGCATTCCAGTCACCGTCGCGGTGGTCGAGCCGACCGGGTCGGAAGTGCAGATCATCGGCCGCACCGCCGGCGGCGACGAGATCGTCGCCAATTTCCGCGAACGCCATGCCTTCACACCGGGCGAATCCATACGGCTCTCTGCCGCGCCTGGCCTGATTCATCTCTTTGACGGCAAGACCGGAACACGATTTGAAACGCGTAACGGATGGTAAGGACCGCATAGCAAGGAAGATAAACCGGAGGAGACGACCATGAAATTCACGAGACGCGATGTAATCCGCACGACCGCAGGTGCCGCGGCGGGAGCTCTGGGAAGCCGGTTCGTCGGCTCGCCGGCTTTTGCCCAGGAGGGCTTGAAATACAAGCCCGAGGAAGGCGCAAAGCTGCGGCTGCTGCGCTGGTCGCCCTTCGTCAAGGGCGATGAGGATCAATGGCTGGCCAACACCAAGCGCTTCACCGAGGCGACAGGTGTCGAGGTTCGTGTCGACAAGGAAAGCTGGGAGGACATTCGCCCCAAGGCAGCGGTCGCCGCCAATGTCGGTTCCGGCCCGGACCTCATGTTCGTCTGGTTCGACGACCCGCATCAATATCCCGACAAGCTGCACGACGTGACCGAGCTCGGCGAGTATCTGGGCTCGAAATATGGCGGCTGGCACGACGGACCAAAGCAATATGCGACGCGGGACGGCAAGTTCGTCGGCCTGCCGCTGGCCACGATCGGCAATGCCATCGTCTATCGCGAAAGCTGGGTGAAGGAGGCCGGCTTCTCCGAATTTCCGAAGGACACGGCAGGCTTCCTCGAGCTTTGCAAGGCGTTGCAGGCGAAGGGACATCCGGCCGGCTTCACGCACGGCCACGGCGTCGGCGACGGCAACAATTACGCGCACTGGCTGCTGTGGAGCCATGGCGGCCAGATGGTCGACGAGAGCGGCAAGGTGGCGATCAACAGCCCCGAGACGCTAAAGGCGATCGGATACGCGCAGGAACTCTACAAGACCTTCATTCCCGGGACCGAAAGCTGGCTCGACGTCAATAACAACCGCGCCTTCCTGGCCGGCGAACTCGGCGTCATCGCCAACGGCATTTCCGCCTACAATACGGCCAAGATCAACAAGGACAACGATCCGAAGCTGGCTGAGATCGCCAAGGACATCCGCACCACCAACCTGCCGATCGGTCCCGTCGGGAAATCGGTCGAACTGTTCCAGGTGACCACCGCCGTCATCTTCAACTACACGCCCTACCCCAATGCGGCCAAGGCCTATCTGCAGTTCATGTTCGAGGATCCGCAGATGACCGACTGGATCACCTCCTCGGCGGGCTATTGCTGCCAGACGCTGAAGGCCTTCGACAACAATCCAGTGTGGACGGCCGACCCGAACAATGCCGCCTATGCCAAGGCCTCGGCGACGCTGCGCCCCAACGGCTATGCCGGGCCGCTCGGCTATGCCTCGGCGGCGACCATGGCCGACTATGTGCTGGTCGACATGTTCGCCAAGGCGGTGACCGGCCAGGCGACGCCGCAGGAGGCGATGGAGGAGGCGGAGAAGCGCGCCAACCGTTACTACCGCGTTTAAGAGCACAGCTGAGCCGGGCAGCAGCCATTGCGCTGCCCGGTCCGGTTCCTGAAATCGCTTGCCCGAAATAGCTTGGCGGTCGCCCGCACCGACCAAGGAGACCTCCTGAGGAAGCTGTCCATGGCCGTGCCGTCCGTTGCCGCCCAGCCGCGTCCGTCGATGCTTTCGCGGATCTCCGAAAGCCGCAACGCGCTGGGCTTCGGCTTCATGCTGCCGGCGGCGGTGCTGCTGCTGGTCTTCCTGACCTATCCGCTCGGGCTCGGCGTCTGGCTCGGCTTCACCGATGCCCGTATCGGCCGCCCCGGCATCTTCATTGGCACCGAGAACTATCAGTATCTGTGGAGTGACGCCGTCTTCTGGCTCTCCGTCTTCAACACCTTGCTCTACACGGTCAGCGCCTCGATCCTGAAGTTCGTGCTCGGCCTGTGGCTGGCGCTCATCCTCAATGAAAACCTGCCGTTCAAATCGTTCTTCCGCGCGATAGTCCTGCTGCCCTGGGTGGTGCCCACCGTACTGTCGGCCATCGCCTTCTGGTGGATCTACGATTCGCAGTTCTCCATCCTGTCCTGGGCGCTGCAGCAAATGGGCCTGATCGACCACCGCATCAATTTCCTCGGCGATCCGGAGAATGCGCGCGCTTCGGTTATCGCCGCCAACGTCTGGCGCGGCATTCCTTTCGTCGCCATCACGCTGCTCGCCGGCCTGCAGACCATTCCGCAGTCGCTCTACGAGGCGGCCACGCTCGACGGCGCCAGTCGCTGGCAGTTGTTTCGTTATGTGACTCTGCCGCTGCTGACGCCGATCATCGCCATCACCATGACCTTCTCGGTGCTGTTCACTTTCACCGATTTCCAGCTGATCTACGTGCTGACCCGGGGCGGACCGGTGAATGCCACGCATCTGATGGCGACATTGTCTTTCCAGCGCGGCATTTCCGGCGGCCAGCTTGGCGAGGGCGCGGCCATCGCGGTGGCCATGATCCCGTTCCTGCTGGCGGCGATCCTGTTCAGCTATTTCGGCCTGCAACGCCGCAAATGGCAACAAGGCGGCGGAGACTGACATGGTCAAGACGGCCGCGACAAGGAAGGCGAAACGTGGGGATATCGACGAAGGCGGCATGGGCTACCTGCAGAGCCTGCCGCGCCGCGTGGTGACGGTCTATCTGCCGCTGCTGGTGTTCGTCTTCGTGCTGTTGTTTCCGTTTTACTGGATGACGATCACGGCGGTTAAGCCCAATCTCGAGATGACCGACTATGCGCAGTTCAATCCGTTCTGGGTGGTGCATCCGACATTGGAGCATATCCGCTATCTCCTGTTCGAGACCTCCTATCCGGGCTGGCTGCTCAACACGATCATCATCTCGACCGCCGCTACTTTCCTGTCGCTGCTGGCGTCGGTGTTCGCCGCCTATGCGATCGAGCGGCTGCGGTTTTCCGGGGCGCGGCAGGTCGGCCTCGGCATCTTCCTCGCCTATCTGGTGCCGCCCTCGATCCTGTTCATTCCGCTGTCGGTGATGGTGTTCAACCTCGGGCTCTACGACACGCCCTTCGCGCTCATCCTTACCTATCCGACCTTCCTGGTGCCGTTCTGCACGTGGCTGTTGATGGGTTACTTCCGCTCCATTCCGTTCGAACTGGAAGAATGCGCGCTGATAGACGGAGCGAGCCGGTGGCAGATCCTCACCAAGATCGTGCTGCCGCTGTCGGTGCCCGGCCTGATCTCCGCCGGCATATTCGCCTTCACCCTGTCATGGAACGAGTTCATCTACGCGCTGACATTCATCCAGTCCTCGGAAAACAAGACCGTGCCGGTGGGTGTGCTGACCGAGTTGGTGCGCTCCGACGTCTACGAATGGGGGGCGCTGATGGCGGGAGCGCTGATCGGCTCGCTGCCGGTGGTGGTGCTCTATTCGTTCTTCGTCGAGCACTATGTCTCGTCGATGACCGGCGCGGTGAAGGAGTGACGCGCCGGCTCACGCGAGGCGACCGCGCGGTCAGATCGCGCCGATGATGCCGCCGTCGACGCGGATGTTCTGGCCGGTGATGTAGCCCGCACCTTCGGAAGCGAGGAAGGCGATGGTCGCGGCAATTTCCTCCGAGGTGCCGTAGCGCTGCATCGGCACGCTGTCGCGGCGCTCCTCGGTGGCCGGCAGGCTGTCGATCCAGCCGGGCAGCACATTGTTCATGCGCACATTGTCGGCGGCGTAGGTGTTGGCGAAGATCTTGGTGTAGGCGGCAAGACCGGCGCGGAACACGGCGGATGTCGGGAACATCGGGCTCGGCTCGACCACCCAGGCGGTCGAGATGTTGATGATGGCGCCGGCCCTCTGCTTGACCATCTGCGGCGCCACGATGCGCACCGGCCGGATGACGTTCATCAGATAGACGTCGAGACCGGTGTGCCACTGCTCGTCGGTGATTTCGAGGATCGGCGCGCGTGGCCCGTGGCCGCCGCTGTTGACCAGCACGTCGATGCGGCCGTAGCGCTCGAGCGTGAGGTCGGCGAGCCGCTGCAGATCGTCATTCGACTGGTTGGAGCCGGTGACGCCGAGGCCACCAAGCTCTTTCGCCAAGGCCTCGCCCTTACCTGAGGACGACAGGATCGCGACCTTGAACCCGTCCGCCGCCAGCCGCTTGGCCGCCGCCGCACCCATGCCGCTGCCACCGGCGACGACCACTGCCACTTTTTCTACATTCATCTTGATTTTCCTTCGCACGGGTTGGCGGGACTCTGAAGCCCATGTTTCCGACCTTCGAGCAATGCTATAAACGGTGTTGCCATCTGGTTCGAACCAGAAAGCCTGAAATCAAGCTGTAGAAAAACTCCTGCATGCCTGAAGCCTTCCTGAGCCTGCCACCATTGAATGCGCTGCGTGCCTTCGAAGCCGCCGCGCGTCATCTCAACTTCCGCATCGCCGCCGAAGAGCTGAACGTGACGCAAGGGGCGGTGGCGCAGCATATACGCGGGCTGGAGGCCGATCTCGGCACAAAACTCTTCGACCGGCTGCCGCGCGGCCTGGCGCTGACCGATGAGGGCCGCGCCTATATGCCCAACATCCGCCGCGCCTTCGAGCTGATCTCGGAGGCCACCTTGCTGCTGCGGCCCGAACCGGCGCGGCTGACGATCAGCGTCACGCCGAGCTTTGCCACCAAATGGCTGATCCCCAAACTGCCGGAGTTCGTCGCCCACAACCCGCTGGTCGATTTGCGAATCCTGGCCAGCGAAAGCCTGTCGAGTTTTCAGGCCGACGGCGTCGACATTGCGGTCAGGCAAGGCCGCCTGCCCTTCGGCGCCGGCCTGATGGTGGATCTTTTGTTTCCACAGCAGATCGTCGCCATCTGCAGCCCTGCCCTGCTGCCGACCGGCGCGAACGAGATCGCGCCGACCGACATCCAGCACCACGTCCTGCTGCACGACGCGCACAATCTATGGCCGGAATTCATGGAAAAGGCGCTCGGCCTGAGGATGGCCGCCGAGGCCAAACGCATGCGCTTCAACCAGACAGGCCTCGCGATCGACGCCGCCATTGCCGGCCAGGGCATCGCGCTGGCCAGCCGGTTTCTCGTATCCGCCGACATTGCCGCCGGCCGGCTGGTGCAGCCGATCAACGCGGAGATGCGTGGGACGCACGATTTCTATGTCGTGATGCCGCGCAAGCAACGGCACCCAGAACCGACGCAAGCCGTGCGGCGATGGCTGCTGGATGAGGGCGATGCGGCGCGGCTGTGATGGATAGCCGATCTCCCCTTTTACCGCCGCCGCGCAATGTCGGCCGCCACCGCCTTCGCCTCCCTGCCGATTTCTCGTAGCAGACCGGTGACCGGATTGTAGAAGCCGACGAGGTAGAGGCCGAGTTGAGAGGCGCGGGCGTTGACGCCACTGCGCTCCGGCTGCAATTCCACGGGCAGAAACTTTTCGTAGCCCGGGCGATAGCCGGTGGCGAGGATGACGGCGTCGAAATTTTCCTGCCTGCCGTCGGTGAACACAGCGCCGCGCTCGGTGAAGCCCGCTATGTCGGGTGCGATCTTGATGGCGCCTTTGGTGATGGCGTCGACCGTGCCGACGTCGATGACCGGGATGCGGCCGATTTCGTCGATCTGCTGCAGGATGCCCTGCTTCGGCCTGACGATGCCGTATTTCTCGAGCTTGCCCAGCGCGAAATCGAGGATGATCGGGAACATCCAGTCGTTCAGCGCCTGCGGCATCGGCCGGCTGGCGATGCCGACCATCTGGATCGGCACGCCGAACAGCTGGCGCGGCACGATGTGGACGCCCTTGCGCACCGAAATGGTCGGACGCGCGCCACTTTCCGCCAAGTCGAGCGCGATCTCGGCGCCGGTGTTGCCCATGCCGACGATCAGCACCGAGCGGCCGGCAAAGGGCGCCGCTTGCGTATAGTCGGCGCTGTGCAGCACCTCGCCCTTGAAAGCCTCGATAGCAGGGAGCCGGGGGACGATCGGCTCGGCATTGTTACCGCTGGCGATGACGACATGGCGCGCCTTGATGTTGTCCGATCCTGTCTCGACCAGAAAACCGCCGTCCCCGAGGCGAATGGCTTTCACCGTCACGCCGAAGCGCGGGCGCAGATCGAATTTTTCCGCGTAGTCGTCGAGATAGCGGACCACCATTTCGCGCGGCACGTAGCGCGGATAATTTTTGGGAAAGGGCAGGAACGGCAGCGACGAGAACGACTTGACCGTATGCAGATGCAGCCGCCGATAGTGCCGCCGCCAGGCGGGCGCGATCTCCTGCGATTTTTCGAGCAGGATGAAATCCACTCCTGCCCGCTTCAGGCAGGCACCGACCGCGAGGCCGGCGGGCCCGGCGCCGACAATAACGACAGTGGTGTCCAAGCGATTCTCCTCCCGCTAGCCTCCTTAGGCTACGCGTAGATGCGCAGGCGGGACAAGGTGCGCCTCACCTTCTCCCCTTGCGGGAGAAGGTGGATCGGCGCGATAGCGCCGAGACGCCTTCGCATCGCGGCGCGCACGCTGCGCATCCTGTCCGGTCTCGGCTCCCCCCGGTGACGAATGTCTATCCCGGCAATCGCCCATGCTGTCGGACGGGCTGCCTGTCGCCGGCCGCACCGCGGTCGAAGAGCTCTACGTGCATGGCGGCATGGGCCAATCGGCATGCATGCCGCCCCCGCCATCGCGCGCTGGCTGGAAGAGGCCGTGGTTCGGGCGATGGCAATCCGAAGCAGACATGGCTCCGGCCACAGCGATTTGCGGGATGGGAAGGGTGAGGCTGCGCGACGTCGTGTCGATGTAGCCCGCCATCGGCCCGAAGGGAGGGCTGGCGTTGCTCCCTAGCCGATATGCTCGGCGCGCAGCTTCTTCTTTATCTGCTCCAGGCCTGCCTCGCCGCCCGTCGCCAGTTCATCGGCGATCCTTGCCAGCTTGTCATCGGCGTTGCGGTATTTGCTGCCCCAGGCGCCGAGCGTCGCCAGCACCGGCAACAGGTCGATGCCCGCCTCGGTCAGCTTATAGATCGCCTTGAGCTTGTGCGTGGGGTCGTCGCTTCTGGTGACAATGCCCTCATCCTGCAAGGTCTGCAGCCGCTCGGCCAGCGTGCGCGACGAGATGCCTTCGCCTGATAGCAGAAACTCCCGGAAGTGCCTTTTTCCCGCGAAAATCATGTCGCGGATGATCAGCAGCGTCCAGCGGTCACCGAGCAATTCGAGCGACAGGCTGATGGGGCAGCCGGATCTTTCCCTGGTCGACATTCTCAATGCTTCCATTTCTAAATCACTTTACTATTGACATCATTTTTCTCTCGTGTCAATGGCTCCGAAAGTAAAGCAATCACCAACGCCGCCTGACCTGGCGCTGGTGACACCAGAGCTCAATCAGGAGAACGACGATGAGAAAACTGATCCTGCAGATGCAGATGTCGGTCGACGGTTTTGTCGGCGCGGCCGGCGATGAGCACTGGCAGCTCTGGGAATGGGGCGCCAACTGCCCGTGGGACGACGACTTGAAGCAGGATTTCAACGCGGTGTTCGCCGGCATCGATACCATTCTGCTCAGCCGCAAGATGGCCGAAGAAGGCTATCTAACCCATTGGGGCAATGCGGCAAAAAACTATCCGCGCGATCCCTTCTACGCCTTTGCGCAGCGCATCGTCGAGGCGCGCAAGGTGGTGCTGAGCGACAAGCTCGCGGCATCGCGGTGGGAGCGCACGACGCTTGCCAGCGGCGACCTGCCGCGCGAGGTCAAGGCGCTGAAAGCTGAAGGTGAAGGCGACATGGCGGTATTCGGCGGCGCCGGCTTTGCCTCGGCGCTGATTGCAGCGGGACTGGTCGATGAGTTCCAGCTGTTCATCAATCCGGCCGCGCTGGGCGACGGCGAGCGGATTTTCGACTGTGGCGGCTTCCTGAAATTGCGCCTGCTCGGCTCTAAAGCCTATGCCTGCGGAATGGTGGTGAACCGCTACGCGCCGGCAATGTGAAGCAGTTCAGCGATTGAATCCGTGGACCGCTTCAACTCTTTGTTTTTACGAGAACTCCGGACGGATCACCGCAACCCGCTCCTCGTGAACCTGCGCTAGAAATTGATCTCGACCGAAGCGGCACTTCGCTTTGCCGGCCCGTGAAACACCGCCTCGATGTTGTTGCCGTCGGGGTCGAGCAGGAAGGCGGCGTAGTAGCCGGGGTGGTAGGGCCGCTCACCCGGCGCGCCATTGTCGGCGCCGCCGGCATCGAGGCCGGCCCTGTAGAAGGCATCGACCATGGCGTTATCCCTGGCCTGGAAGGCCAGATGATGGCGCCCGGTCAGCTGTCCCCTCGCCGCCCGGCTGTCGAGGCTTGAGATGAACAGCTCGTCGGCCCAGAAATAGTCCTCGGCCTCGCCGCCGATCGGAATGCCGAGCACCTTGAAGACGGCTTCATAGAAGCGCCGGCTCGCCTTGAGGTCCCTGACCACCAGCTGGACGTGGTCGATGAGGCGGCCGCGATGCAGTTCCATGAGCGATATCTCCCGTCGCGAGACCACAAAGCTAGTGCCGCGGAGCGGCTCGTCAATTCGGCAGTCTATCTTGTCGGCGCGCTTGGCAGCCTTACGCCCCTGCTTTTGTCATATCCGGATGGACTTCCACGCAGACCGGATAAAAAATGCAATCGGATCGTCGGATTCGAAATCCCGCCAACGTCCTTCGGACGCAAGCGGCGCAACGGAGCTGGAGCGAGTGGCGCCGCATCGAAACCGATCTCGGGAGAAGAGCATGAACAGTTCCTACCGTTGGGTGATCGTCGCGTGCGGCGCGCTGATGACCTGTGTGGCGCTCGGCGCGATGTTTTCGCTGGCGATCTTTCTCGAGCCGATGGCGCTCGACACCAACTGGTCGCGAACCGGCATTTCCAGCGCCATGACGCTGAATTTCTTGGTGATGGGCGCAGGCGGTTTCGCCTGGGGCGCCATCTATGACCGTGTCGGCGCCCGCCCGGTGGTTTTTGCCGGCGCGGTGCTGCTCGGTCTGTCGCTGGTGGTGGCAAGCCGAGCCCAATCGCTGCTGGTCTTCCAGCTGAGCTATGGCGTCATCGTCGGGCTGGCGGCCAGCGCCTTCTTCGCGCCGATGATCGCGCTGACCACCGCCTGGTTCGAGACCCATCGCAGCCTGGCCGTGTCGCTGGTCTCGGCCGGCATGGGCGTGGCGCCGATGACCATTTCGCCCTTCGCACGCTGGCTGATCACGGCCTATGACTGGCGTACCGCCATGTTCGACATCGGGATCATGGCTTGGGTGCTGTTGCTGCCGGCCGTCTTCCTGGTGCTCCAGCCGTCGGCGGCGGTCGCGGCAGCGGATGGCAGCGCGCCCGCACCTGCCGCGGCCCCCGGCATGTCAGTCGGCCAGGCGTTGCGCTCGCCGCAATTCCTGGTGCTGGGCATGACCTTCTTCGCCTGTTGCGCGGCGCATTCGGGGCCGATCTTCCACATGGTGAGCTATGCCATGTCGTGCGGCGTGGCGCCGATGGCAGCCGTGTCGATCTACAGCGTCGAGGGCCTTGCCGGCCTTGGCGGGCGCGTGCTCTACGGCGTGCTCGGCGACAGGCTGGGCGCCAAGCCGGTGCTGATCGTGGGCCTCGCCATCCAGGCGGTGGTGATCGCCGCCTATCTCGCCGTCGGCAATCTCGAGCAGTTCTATCTCCTGGCGATCATCTTCGGCGCCACATATGGCGGCGTCATGCCGCTCTATGCGGTTCTGGCGCGCGACTATTTCGGGCCACGCATCATCGGCACGATACTTGGCGCCGCGACCCTGTTGTCCAGCCTCGGCATGTCGTTCGGCCCGCTCGCCGGCGGCATGATCTTCGACGCCTATGCCAGCTATTCCTGGCTGTTCATCGGCTCGGCGCTGATCGGCCTCGGTGCTGCCGGCATCGCCATCGCCTTCCCGCCGCAGCCCGGCCGAGAGAGGCTGCAGGCGGCATGAGCGAAATTTCCCCTCGAGGGGAAATACTCATCACCCTGTCCCCGTTCCCGAGCGCAGCTCTTCTCTGCCCTCGTCGTCGCGGCTGAGCCTGGCGTCCGAGATCAGCACCACCGGGCATTGGCAGCGCTGCAGCACGCCGGTGGTCGTCTCGCCGAAGAAGAGTTCCTCGCCAGGGCGCCGCGCCACGCCCATGACGATCAGCGCCGCCCCCCTGCCGGCCTGGCGGGCAATGGCATCGGCGGCGGCGGCCCGGCTGCGGATGGCCGTCTCGATCTCGACGCCATAGCGGTCGGCTAGTGCGACGGTATCCTTCAGCACCGCCTCCCTGCGGCGATGCGAGACAGTGTCGCGCGGTTCGTCGCGGCCGACGCGCGCGACATAAAGTATCTTGACCCGCGCACCCGTGACCGCTGCAATCGCCAGCGCCATTTCGGCACCCCGGCGGGCGATCGCGGTGCCGTTGACCGGAACCAGAATCTTCCCGCCTTCAGGTCCTAGCCTTGGCATCTGGCGGCCGGCGCCGGTCGCCTTCAGCACCAGGCATAGCGGGCCCTCGAAGGCGCCGGCGATCTCGTTGATGCGGCGGGCAAACCCACCTTTCGACGTGACCGCGCGGCCGAGCCCGATCAGCAGCAGCCCATAGCCTTTGCGCGCCTCCTTGGCAACCGTTTCGGCCGAAAGCTCGGCCTCGTGGCGCCGCGTGACAGGCGCCGCGCGGGCCAGCTCCTCGTCCGAACTCCTGGCGGCCTCGCGGCTGTCCTCGGCACCCTTTTCGATCGGCTCGAGCTTCGCATCCGTGCCGGGCTCGGCCTCCTCCCCCTCGCCTCGGGCATGCAGCACCGTCGTCGGCCTGCCGGCGCCCACGACTCCTGCGAGGTAAGCAGCAAAGCGGCCGACAACGCCCTCATCGGTCACCACCAGCAGTCGTTCCAGATTGGCGATGAAGCCGCGTTGGTCGATCTCCTCGCGCTCCAGACGCTTCTTCTCGTTCTCGCCCATCGGCAAGCGGCCGAGTGCCCAACGCAAGGTCGGCGGCATGGCGAGCGTGGTGATGACGGCCATGGTCACGATCATGGTGAAAAGATCGTGCGACAGAACGCCGATCGACAGGCCAATCGAGGCGACGATGACTTCGGTCGAGCCGCGCGCGTTCATGCCGCAACCGACGGCGATGCCTTCCTTGCGGCTCATGCCGGCAAGCTCGGCGCCGATGAAGGCGCCGGCGAATTTGCCGAAGCTGGCGATCAGCACCAAAGCGGCCGTGAGTAGCGCAAGCTCGTGGTCGACAAGCACGGTGAGATCCGCCGAAAGGCCGGCGACGCCGAAGAAAACCGGCATGAACAGCGCCATGATGACGCCGCGCAATTGCCCTTCGATATGACGCGACAGGATCGGCGATTCCCCAACCAGTATGCCGGCGACGAAGGCGCCAAGCACGGTGTGGACGCCGATCAGATCGGTGATCAGCGCCATTGCGCCCATGATGGCGAGAATGACGGTGACGACGGCGTATTCGCTGCGGAACGTATCGTTGGTCCAGCGGATGGCGTCGAAGACGATGCGGCGGCCAATCGTGAAGGAAAACCCCATGAAGGCGGCAACGCCGACAATGGTGAAGGCAAGGCTGCCGAGCTCGAAGCGCCCCTTGGTGGCGATGCCGATGGTGATGGCGATGATCACCCAGCCGATCGTGTCCTCGATGATGGCCGACGAGACGATGGTCTGACCGAGATCGCGGCGCATGAAGTTCATCTCGCGCACCACCATGGCGACGATCTTGACCGAGGAGATCGACAGCGCCGTGCCGAGGAAGAGACCGGCGACAATGCGCTCGGTTCCGTCGGCCAGCAGCGAGGCCGGCATGAGCTGTGCGGCGGTGAAGCCGAGCGCGAAAGGCACGGCGACGCCCGCGGCGGAGATGGAAAAGCACGCACGGCCGACCCTGCGCACCAGCCGCAGATCCGTCTCCATCCCGGTGAGCAACAGAAGCATCAACACGCCGAGCTGTGCGATGGCGCTGATCATGCTCTTTTGGGTGGCGTCGCCTGAAAAGATCACGCGTTCTGCTTCCGGCAATAGCCAGCCGAGCAGCGATGGCCCGAGCAGGATGCCGCCGATGAGCTGACCCATCACCGCCGGCTGGCCGAGACGCTCCAGCAATTCGCCGATGCCGCGGCCGACGAGAAGCAGAAGGAGGATTTCGAGAACGAAAATGCCCTCGCTGGACATGCCGGTCTTTTCGGCTGCCAACGATGCGGCCGGCATGAATGCGAAGGCTGCCGCGGCAAGCGCGACCGACCGGCGCCGGTTGACCACGAAGGACATGCACCCCCTCATCGTGCCCGGTATAACGTTTGCGGGCGAGATCGGTTGCACGCCACGCTCCCTTGGCGCGCCGCAGGTTCCTCCTTACCTGAATCGCATAACGGGCCTATCTGACTGCGGATAAACCGCCGAGACCCGGGCCGGCGACGGAACATTTTCAACCGATTGCGCGTTGCGCGGATGGGGATGACCGGCGTCGTTTCGGCCGGCCATGGCGTTGGGAGGCGCGTGGCAAGGGATGTCCCAGGTCAAGACCGTGAAAACCGACGAAGCGGCTGCAGCGCCGCGGGCCTCTGATGCGTTCGCGCTGAAGCTCACCTCATCGGAATTCGTGGCCACCATGTCGCATTTCCACCGCGCCGAAATCGCCCGCATGGCCGGCTGGCGCGACCGGCTGGACCGTACCAGCAACTGGGCGATTACTGTCGTCGCCGCCATGCTCTCAGTCTCACTCTCGACGCCCAGCGCCCATCATGGGGTGCTGCTCTTTGCCATGCTGCTGACCACGCTGCTGCTATGGATCGAGGCGCGGCGCTATCGTTTCTTCGACGTCTACCGGGCCAGGGTGCGCCAGTTCGAGCGCTATTATTTCGCGCAGATTTTCTCGCCGCAGCCCGACTACGCCTCCAACTGGCTGGCCATCGTCGGCGAAGGCCTGCGTTCGCCGCGCTTCCTGATCTCGCAACGCGCGGCGTTGGTGCGCCGGCTGCGCCGCAACTACATTTTCATGTACACGATCCTGATGCTGGCGTGGGTGCTGAAGATCACGACGCCCAGTCTGCAGCGCGAAGGGTCGCCGATAGGCTTGGGCGCGTCATTTCTCGACGCCGCGCGCGTGGCGCAGCTCGGCCCGGTTCCAGGCATCTATGTCGTGTGCATGGTCGGGCTGTTCTATGTCGGCCTACTCGCAGCCGCTTTCCTCATCTCAAGCGACGAGGGCGAGCTTTCGCATGGCACCGTGCATGTCTGAGAGCGGCCTCGAAAAGCGCAATCTGCCGCGGTGATCTTCAGCAGACATTGTCGACCATCAGAGCGGTCGCTTCCGACCGGCTTGCGGCTTCCTCAACCGGAAGCCGTGCGCGATGGCGCTTGTAGGCGGTGAGCGCGATGACCAGCACGCAGCATACGGCGTTCAGCCAGTTGATCGCCGCCAGAGCGGGATCGTTCAGATTGATGTGGGCGTAGAGTCCCGTCGTGGCGTTGGCGCCTGTCCACAACAGCCAGGTCGCGTAGGAAATCGCCGACGCCCCGTGCCTGTCCCGGGCCACCCGCACGATCTGCGGCAGGTAGGACACCACCCGCAAGCCATTGAAAATAGTGAAAAGATAAAAAGACAGATCAGCAAGTGTCATCCGAAACCCCTGTCATGGCCGGACGTCCCATAGCGTTCCTTGCAGTGGCGGCATGTGAGCCCGTTCACATGCCGGTTTCGATTTTCCTGTTGCGGCCCGGCATCCGGATTCTTTCGCCATGGGGGCGTTCGCCGTGAGCCAGCCCGACGAGGTCGACATGAACCAGATCTTGTTTCGGCCGACGGCGCGGGAGTGCTAAACAGATCTCGTGCTTGGGCAAAGTTCGGGTTGACCGCTGCCAAGCGCGCGGCGACTATCCCTGCAACGTGCAGGAGGACATGAGAATGGACGAACCCGATCGCTGGCGGCACATGGCGAGCGCCCCCAAGGACGGCAGCCGCATCCTGGTCACGGTCAGGCCATCGGAACAGGGGCCGGCCGAGGTCGACCTCGCTTACTGGTCGCGCGCCGACCAGTTCGGCACGGAGGGCTGGCGCTCTTCCGATTCGTCGCCAGGACGGGTGATCGAATACCCCGAACCGGAGTTGAAATGCTGGATGCCGCTGCCGACGGCCAATCTGAGCCGGGCTTCAATGCCAAGTCCGTGGCAAGGCGAAGACGTCCCGCTGCTCGACGGCTCCGGGATATGATCTCGGCGGGATGACCGTAGGAAATACGCTGCCGGCCCAATACTTGACGGCCTTACTTCGGCCGACGCACCGATCGCACCATGCCGCCAGGGCCGCTGCCGCAAAAGAAGCGGTCGCCGCCGTCGGATTCGAGCCCGGAAACGCCCACCCCCGCCGGCATGTCGAGCCGTTCCAGCACCTTGCCAGTTTGCGGATCGACGCGCCGGACATCGCTCTGGTCGCCTTCCCAGGTGCCGTGCCAGAGCTCGCCATCGACCCAGGTCACTCCGGTGACGAAGCGGTTTGAGTCGATGGTGCGCAGGATTTTCCCGGTCTCGGGATCGATCTGGTGGATCTTGCGCTCCCGGTTCTGCCCCACCCAGAGCGTGCCCTCGGCCCAGGTCATGCCGGAATCGCGGCCGCCGCCGGGCGCCGGGATGGTGGAGAGCACCTTGCCGGTATCGGGGTCGATCTTCTGGATGCGGTCCCCGGCGAGCTGGAACAGATGCCGGCCGTCATAGGCGGTGCCGGCATGTGCCGCGACATCGATCGAGCGCAGCGTCTCGCCGCTTGCCGGATCGAAGGCGGTCAGCCGCTCGCCCGTCGCAAACCAGACATTCTGTCCGTCGAAGCTCACGCCGTGCACGGTGTCGACATCAGGAAAGGGCCCGTATTCGCGCAGGATTTCCGCTGCTGAATGTTTCATGTCCTGGTCCTCGATCATGGTCACCTTTCCTAGCCGTTCGGCAGCGGCGACGGGAGTAACAAGGTGGTCGTGAAACCAGCGACCGGTGGCGTCATCCAGCGCCGCGCCCGGCCGTGGCCGAAGGACTGCACTTTGCCGGTCTCGGCCAACTGCTCGAGCGCCCGCTGTACGCTGCGCTGTCCGGCGCCCAGCGCCAGCGCCAACGCCGAGCTGGCCCAGGATTCACCATCGGCCAGGAAGGCCAGCACCGCGGCGTGCCGCTCCTCGATCGGCCGCGCCAGCACCGCCACGGAGCCTGCTTCGCGCGGCTTTAGCGCAAAGCCCTGGCTGGTCGCGCCGATGCCCGCCAGCGGCCGCAATTCGGCGCGCAGCCGGCCGATCTCGACCCGCAGCCTGGCGCGATGCGATTCATCGGCATGCCGGCCGCCAAAGGCGCGGGCAATCAGCGTCGCCCTCGGCACATCCGCCGGCCAGGCTTCGGCAAGCGCGCGCGCCAGCGCAAACAGCACCGGCCGCGTTGCCAGCGAGATCGTTGTTTCCTGCTTGTGCACGATATAGCGGAACGTATCGACGACCAGCGCGCGCGACGCCTGCAGCGCCTCGACTTCTTCGAGCAACAGCGGATGCTCCTCGCCGCCTGCGATCAGCCGCGCCGCCGGCGTCTCCAGCGCCAGGAAGGCGCTGTCGACCTCCGCCATGAGACCCGGAATGCCGGCCCGGCGGGCGGCATGGCGCGCCCACTCAAGGGCTGCGCGCGCGGCCTTCGTCTTCAGGCGCCGCATGGCGATGCCGGCAACCGCGAGTTCATGCGCGGCGCGTGAGGCCGGCGGAAGCGGCGACGGATCGAGCCCAGCCAGCACGTCTTCAGCCTCGTCGAGGCGGCCGATCAGCAGCAGGCGGCGCACTTTGAGATGCCCGGCATGCGCCGCGTTCAGCCGGTCGCCATGCTTTTCCAATGTCGACCGCGCCGCGTCGAGCGCCTTGGACGGCCAGCCGAGATCACGCGAAACAAGTGCGATCTCGGCTTCGGCGACAACGCACCTGGCGCGCGCCACCGCCTCCTTTGGACCGAAGGCACGGCCGGCCCTACGCAACAGTACTTTGGCGCGATCGAAATCGCCGAGCTGCGCCATGGCAATGCCGCGCAACGCCAGCGCCGGGGCATCCTCGCGCAAGGCGACGCGGTCGAGTGCCGCCAGCGGATTGCCCGCCGCCAGCGCCAGCCCTGCCGCGGTGATCAGCGAGTCCATGCAAATCCCGTCACATTTGTAACTCCCACCGCTCCCCTTATCGGCCCTAACTTAAGTCACCACCGCCAAGCAGCAAGCCGCGGACGGCGACCTAGCCATCTGGACTGGTTGAAGACGCCCAGGCCTGCGTTGACGGCAATATTCGCATTCGCTAGCCTGAGCATCTCAGACAGTCGCGTTAAGCTTCTCAATAAGGAAAAACCGACCATGCCTGCTTCCGAGGACTTCGAGCCCACCGTGCGGCCTCGCCACCCCTGCTGCGGTGGCCCGCCTGCAAATGCCGTCACATTTGTAACTCCGCCCTCGCCGCCTCGCGGCCCTAGCCTGCCTCACGATCAACAGGCAACGACAAGCCACAACGGCTCAACAACTGGCAAAGGAAACAAGCAATGACCAAGCACGTGGCAATGAAGACCCCACCGGTCGTTTCAAGGCAAGAATGGGAAGCCGAGCGCGAAAAGATGCTGGTGAAGGAAAAGGCAACGATGCGCGCCAGGGACGCGCTGTCGGCCGAGCGCCGGCGCATGCCATGGATGGAAGTAGACAAGGCCTATGTGTTTGAAGGTCCCAACGGCAAAGCGAGCCTGCTCGATTTGTTCGAGGGCCGGCGCCAGTTGATCGTCTACCGCGCCTTCTACGAACCCGGCGTCCACGGCTGGCCCGAACATGCCTGCCGCGGCTGTTCGCTCGGCGCCGACCAGGTCGGCCATCTCGCCCATCTCAACGCCCGCAACACCACGCTTGCCTATGCCTCCCGCGCGCCGCAGGCCGACATTGCCAGCTTGAAGCAGCGGATGGGTTGGGAGATGCCCTGGTACACAATCACCGACAGTTTCGACAAGGATTTCGGCGTCGACGAATGGCACGGCCACAACGTGTTCATCCAGGACGGCAAGAAAGTGTATCGCACCTACTTCATCAACAACCGCGGCGACGAGCAGATGGGCACGGTCTGGAGCTACCTCGACGCAACGCCGCTCGGCCGCCAGGAAATCTGGGAGGATTCGCCCGAAGGCTATCCGCAGACCGAGCTCTACAGCTGGTGGAACTGGCACGACAATTACGACGCCGCACCCGACAAGACGTGGGAGGAAGTGTCGGCGGCCGGCGAAGCCGCGTTCCGCAACAAGGACGGCAAGTAAGGACCTGGAGCGGCGCCCATCCAGCTTGGTTTCCTGTCCCTCACGGGACAGGAAACCCGGGCATTGATCATCAAGGGATTACGACCATGAGCGATATCGGCACAGGGACCGACAGTGAGGTCCCTAAACGCTCCGATGCAGTTTCTCTCCGCACCGCCGACTGGCTGTGCCTCGCCGCGGCCCCTGTTTTCGCCGTGATGGCGCTGCTTACCTGCATTCACGCTGGCGACGGCGTCATGTCGTGCCTGGGGGCCGATGCCTCCCCGCTCACCGGCATGCCGCTGATGTATCTCTTGATGAGCGCCGTCCATCTGGCGCCTTGGCTGCGCGTGATTTCCGGCCGGCCGGTCCGGCGATAGGCTGGACCGCCGCCGCCATGCTAACGCTCTTTACGTCGGAGAGAGACTATGAAGCTGGTCAGGCTGAGAGCGCCGGGCGGGTTGGACAAGCTCGACCTGGTCGAGGTGGATCAGCCCCGGCCTGGGCCGGGAGAAATGCTGGTCAGGATTCGCGCCTGCGCGCTGAACATGCGCGACGATTTCGCCGTACAAGGCAAGGTGCCGCTCGCCGAAGGCCGCGTGCCGCTGTCGGATGGCGCCGGCGAGGTGATCGCGATCGGTGACGGCGTCGACACGTTCAAGCCGGGCGACAGCGTCGTCAGTGTTTTCTACCCCTGGTGGCTGGCCGGCGACATGAGATCCGATACAAGCCGCGACATTCCCGGAGACAGTTTCGACGGCTTCGCCAGCGAGTATGTGTGCATGCCGGCGCACGCATTCACCAGGGCGCCGGCGGGCTATACGCATCTCGAGGCGGCAACGCTGACCTGCACGGGCGTCACCGCCTGGCGCGGGCTGGTGACATGCGGCAAGGTAAAGCCCGGCGACACGGTGCTGATCCTTGGCACCGGCAGCGTGTCATTGTTTGCGCTGCAATTTGCCAAGGCCGCCGGCGCAAGGGTCATCGCCACCTCGTCCGATGAAGGGAAGCTGGAGAAGCTCAGACGACTCGGGGCCGACAGCGTCATCAACTACAAGGCGGTGCCGCAGTGGGGCGGCAGGGCCAGGGAACTGACGGACGGACGCGGCGTCGATCATGTGATCGAGGTCGGCGGACCGGCGACGCTGGCGCAGTCGATAGCGGCCTGCCGGACAGGCGGGCATATCGCACTCATCGGCGTCCTGACCGGCTTTGCAGCAGAAGTTTCAATCCCGGCGCTGTTTTCAAACCAGATCCGCATCAGCGGAATTTCCATCGGCAGCAAAGCCGACCAGCAGGACATGATCCGTGCGATAGAGGTCAACCGCCTGAAGCCTGTCATCGACAGCAGCTTTCCACTGCAGGATATCGCCGCCGCCTTCAGGCACTACGAAGCGCAAAGGCATTTCGGCAAGGTCTGCCTCGAGCTTTAGATCCTGCGATCGGCATTCCTACCCAGCGGCCGGCGCCAGCGTCCCGCTTGCCATCAGGCCCCAGAGCTGATCGGCGGTCAGCTGTTTGGCCGAGCCGTCGTAAGCCACCCTGCCGAGGCTGAGCACGACGATCCTGTCGGCCAGCGCCCTGACCGTCGACAGGTCGTGCGTGACCAGGATGACGCCGGTGCCGCTGGCGGCGATCGAACGGATCAGCTTGACGACCTGCGCGGTCTGCTTGACGCCGAGCGCGGCGGTAGGCTCGTCGAGGCAGATCAGCTTGACGTGATCGGCAAGCGCGCGGGCAATGGCGATGGACTGCCGCTGGCCGCCCGACAGCGAGCGCACCAGAACGTTTTCGTCGCGAAGCGTGACGCCCAGCGCGGCAAGCCGGGCACGACACTGCTCGGCGGCCTTTCGGTCGTCGCGAACCGGGAAGACACCGAGCCAACGCCGCGTTTCCTCACGCCCGAGGATCATATTGTGGGCGACGCTGAGGTTCGGGCAGAGCGCCAAATCCTGATAGACGGTCTCCAGGCCGGCGCCGCGTGCATCCTGCGGGCTCCTGAAGGAAATCGGCTGGCCCTCGAGGGTCATCGCGCCGGCATCGGGCTGGATGGCGCCCGAAATAATCTTCACCAGCGTCGACTTGCCGGCGCCATTGTCGCCGAGCAGACAGACGATCTCGCCTTTGCCGACCGTGAAACTCGCCTCTTCCAATGCCGTCAGCGCGCCGTAGGATTTGCGGGCGCCGGCAATCGAGAATGCCGGACCTTGCGGGGCCTCTCCATTGCCCTCCGTCACGGCAGGGCCGGCCGAGGCGACGGCACCATTGTCCGCCACCGTGAAGTTGGTCGCGGCGGCCCGAGCGCGCCGGCCGCGAAAACCGATCGCAGCCTGGTCGGCCACCAACGCCAGCAACAGCATGCTTCCCACCGAAATGGATTGCCACCATGATTGCAGGCCGACGAAGATCAGTCCTGCATTGAGGATGCCGATGGTGGCAACGCCGATGGCGATGCCGAGCGGCCGGCCGGAGCCGCCGGAAAAAGCGACGCCGCCAAGGATCGCGGCGGTGAGCACGTCGAGCTCGAAGCGAACGCCGATGGTCGGCGTGATGCTGCCGAGACGACCGGCGATCAGAACCGAGACCAGGCCGATCAGCAAGCCATTGGCGGCGTAGAGGCCAACCACCGTGCGCCCCACCGGAATGCCGCAGAGTTCGGCTGCGCGCGGGTCGCCGCCTATGGCGTAGAGCCTCAAGCCGGTGACCGTGCTGGTCAAGATAAAGGCTCCGATGACAAAGACAGATGCGGCGATGATCACGGTGTACTGGATGCCGAAGATCTTGCCCCGCCCCAATTCGAGCAGAGCCTCGGGAAAACCATAGACCGCGGTGCTGGAGACGACGAAGGCAAGGCCGCCATAGAGCGCCAGCATCGCCAGCGTGACGATCAACGGCGAGATGCTCAGCCTGCGCACCAGCAGACCGTTGAGCAGACCGAGCAAAAGGCCGAGACCCAGGCCGACGCAGATTGCCAGCGGCGCGCTCTGCGTCGCCACCGCAACCTTGGCAGTGATGATGCCGATCAAGGCGACCATGCTGCCGATGGAGAGGTCGACATAGCCGGCGATCAGCAGCGCGGAGGTGCCGAGCACGGCGATCAGGATCGAGGTCGAGTTGACGCCGATGACGACGAAATTGTCGAGGCTGAAGAACGATTTGTTCAACAGCGAGAAGGCGATGATCAAGCCCAGCGCGACCAGCGCCAGCCCGATGCGGCCAGACGCTTCGCCCGGCGCCTTGACGCCCGGCAGCAAGGATGAAAACCGGCCCGTTTGCAGCGGTGTCGTCCCCGTTCGAAGGCTGTCTGTGCTCATGCTTGCCTCTCACTGAAGCGGGCGGTTTCAGGTCAGGCTGAACCGCCCGTATCGCGCGGGAAAAACAGGCGCTACTTTGCCTCGGATGACCAGGGGAAATTCACATACTGGTCGCGCGTATCGTAGCAGATGTTGCCGTACATCCTGAGATAGATATCGCGGCGCTTCGGGTCCTTGTAGACCGCGGCCGGGTCGGCGACATCGGCCTCGTACTGGGCCATGTAGTCGCTGGTCAGCGCCACGGGCAGGATATCCATCGCCTGCGGGATGCTCTTGCCCTCCAGCCAGTCGGCCGCGTGCTGGCCCATGGCATAAGCGAAGACTGGCGACGCCAGGCTGATGCTTGCCTTGTAGGGACCGCCGCCTTTCTTGATCGCGGCGACTGCCTCCGGTTCGCCGTCGATGCCGCCAAGGAACTGGTCCGGCCGCGCCTTGCCCGCCGCTTCCAGGGCAGCCAGCGCGCCGAGCACGACCGTGTCGGCGCCGAGCACGACATCGACGTCGGGATGGGCCTGGAGAATGGTGCTCATCGTGGCAAAGCCGCCTTCCTTGTTGACGGGATTGGGTGAGATGTCGGCGACGATGGTGACATCAGGCATGGCCTTGAAGATGTCGCGCATGGCGGCAAAGCGCGGCGCCAGGAATTCCATGCTGTCATGGGACAGGATGACGACATTGGCCTTGCCGCCGAGCTTGTCCTTTATGTAGGCTGCGGCCGCTTCGGCCAGCACCTTGCCGGTCTCGTATTGCGGCGCATTGAGCAGCGACGTGGCTGGCGGCGGCACGATGGTGCCGACATAGGCGCCCGACCAGATAAGCTCCTGCAGGCTGCGGCTCATGGAGGCCGGGTCCACAGGCGCCGCCACCAGACCGCCGATCTTGGAGGCGAGAAACAATTGCACCTGCTCGACCCCCTTGGCGGCGTCATTGTTGGCAAGCGCGCGGCGATATCCCAGCCCGCGATCCTTGGCGGCGGCGGCCAGGCCGCGGTCGACGCCCTGCATGAATTCACGCTCGTTATCCTGCGCGAAGGCCAGCACCTTGTTCAGGCCGGGCGGTGGGCTGCAGGCCGGCGCCTTCGGATCGAACGGCGCAAATACCGCCGGCTTGGTGAGCCCGGCCGGGCCGTCCTGCGCGCCTGCCAGAATGGTACCGCCCGCGAGCACACCGGCAACGCCGAGCAGCGTCGCCAGCATCATGTTCCTGTCAGATCGCATTTCACTTCCTCCCTGTCGTTGATTGTTGCCGCGCATCGCAAGCCTCGCGGTCGCTACTCTTCCCAGTCTCCCCAGATACCCACCTTCCCGCTCGCAAGTCAAAACTTTTTCCAGTGGAATTAATTAATCAGAGATAGTCGGGTGACTCGCCCACGCGATCACGCCTTGCCGATCAGCGACTGGACGACTTTGGCCAATTCCGTGCCGAGCACGCGATGCGCGTCGCTGTCGAGGTGAATGCCGTCTACCGCGCTCGACTCGACGACATCGCCGGCGTTGAAGAACGCGGCGCCGGCGCGCCGGGCGGCATCACGGAACAAGCCGGCAAAGTGCATCGACTTTGAAGCGCCGCCCAGGAACATCTGGCCGAACCAGTCGACCTCCAGCATCGGCGGCGGCGCAACAATCAGGACCGCGGGCGCCACGCCTGCGGGGCCAGCTTCGCTGCGCAGCACAATTCTGGCCAAGATCTCAATAGAATCAGCGACATCATTCGGCGTTACCGAGAACCTATGCTTGAGATCGTTGGTGCCGAGCATAAGGATGACGAGGTCGAGCGGCATATGCGTTTCCAGGCACACCGGGAGCGATTTGAGCCCGTTCTTGTGGAGACCTTCGATCGGATCGTCGTGCACGGTGGTGCGCCCGCCCTGCCCTTCTTCGATCACATCCCATCCGCTGCCGAGCTGGCGGCGCATGATGCCCGGCCAGCGCCGGTCGGGCGTGAAGCGGTGCCGTCCGACCCGGGCCAGGGTGGGAATGGCGCCATAGGTATTGGAATCGCCAAAGCACATGATGGTCCGGGTCTGCGTCACGGCATTGCTCCTCCAGGCCTGCATACTTTGAACGACAGCGGGCCGGCCGGCGTCAACTACATTTTTCCATCGGGTGGATTTAAATGTTGCCTTGCCAGGCCCGCATTGCTACGTCAGCGCTTTGATCGGCTCGCCTTGCGGCCAAACTCCTTGCGCAGGGGAAAGCGTGACCGGAACCAGCTTCTTCAGTCTCGAAAAGATCGCCGAGGGCCGCAGCGGCGGAACCACGCAGGCCGAGAGCCGCATCTACAACGAACGCCTGATCGTCTCGCTCATCCGCCGGCACGGGCAGCTGGCTAAGACCGATTTGACGCGGCTGACCGGGCTGGCCGCGCAAACCATCACCACCATCGTCAACCGCGCCGCCGACAACAAGCTGCTGCTGCGCCTGGAGCCTTTGCGCGGACGGCTGGGGCAACCCTCGGTTCCCTATGCGTTGAACCCGAAAGCCGCGTACGCCTTCGGCCTCAAGGTCGACCATCGCAGCGCCGATGTCGCCCTGGTCAATTTCGTCGGCGACGTGATGTCGTTCGAACGCACACTGTTCGACTATCCGACGCCCGTCGAGGTGATGAAATTCGCCAAGGGCGCCATCGCGCGCATGTGCCGCAAGCACAGATCGATAGAGCAAGACCGCATCGCGGGTCTTGGCATCGCCTCGCCATTCCATCAGTGGAACCTGAGCGAAGAGGGCGCGGTGCCGGCGAGCAGGCTGGATGCCTGGAGGGAAATCGACATTCGCGCCGAACTGGACCGGGCGTTCGACTGGCCGGTGTTCCTCTACAACGACGCCACGGTGTCGGCCGCGGCCGAACTGATGTTTGGCGCCGGCGGATCGCGCGCCGACTTTCTCTATGCCTATGTCGGGCACTTCATCGGCGGCGGCCTGGTGCTCGATCATCACTTGTTCCCCGGCCGCAACAAGCTGGCCGGGGCGCTAGGCGACATGCCGGTGCCCGCGCCGGGGCGCAGGGGCGACCGGATGACGCCTCTGCTGCGCGTCGCTTCGCTGCATTCGCTGGCCGGCAAGCTCAACGACCAGGACAATGGGGAGAAGGACGCCGGCCGCATCTGGTCGTCGCCCGACGATTGGGGCGACCTTGGAGAGCCGGTCACCGCGTGGATCGATGAGGTTTCGGACGGGCTTGCCTATGCCGCCCGCAGTGCCGTTGCCTTGCTCGACATCGACAATGTGGTGATCGATGGCGCCATACCCAATGGCGTGCGCAAGGAGATCGCCAAGGCCATGCGCAGAAAGCTGGCACGGATCCTTGTCGATCGCCCCGAGCCGTTCTCCGTCATCGAGGGGACGTTTGGCCATCTCGGCCCCGTTATCGGCGGCGCCAGCATTCCGTTGCTGGTGAAATATTCGAACGACAAGGAACTGCTCTTCAAGGAATAGGCGCGCAGCCGCCGGCACCAGGCATTCCCCAAACAGCGAACTGTGAGACTTGTCACATACCTGCTCGTGAAGCGCGTGCTACTTGCACCCTGCGGTCGGTCGACGCCGAAAGAAATCGCCTGCCATGGTCTGGCGGTGACGGGCCTTTCACTTTATGCTGTGGCAGGTTGCGTACTCTCAACGGACCTTGATGCCGCAAGCGGTGTTCTCGTCGGCGTCAGGCCGCGACCAGGAGTTTTGTCATGCTCCGACTTTGCGGATTCATCGCGGCCTTCATCCTTGCCGGCTTCACAAGCTTCGAGGCCTGCGCCGATCGAAGGGTCGCGCTCGTCATCGGCAATTCCGATTATCGCGACATCCCGGCGCTGAAGAACCCGGCCAAGGATGCCCAGGACGTATCGGCCACGTTCCGGCTGGCCGGCTTCGAGGTTTTCGTCGCCGAGAACCTCACCAAGCAGCAGTTCGAAGGCCAGTTCCGGGACTATCTGGCCGCCGCCGACGGCGCCGATCTCGCCGTCGTCTACTATTCCGGGCACGGCTTTCAGATCGGCGGCGAGAATTTCCTGATACCCGTCGACGCCTCGTTGAAGAAGGCGGCCGACATCGAGGTCCAGGCCATCAAGCTCAACGACGTGCTGGAGCAGCTGCGCTCGAAGTCGAAGATCCAGGTGATCATCCTCGATGCCTGCCGCAACAACCCCTTCCCGCGCAACAATTACTGGCTGCGCGACCAGCTTGTCACCGCCGGCAATACCGGGCTGGCGCAGGTGCGAAGCTCGCTCAACACGCTGATTGCCTTCGCCACCGAACCAGGCGCGGTCGCCTATGACGGCAGCGGCGACCTCAGCCCGTTTTCATCGGCCTTTTCGCGGCGCGCGCTGGCGCCGAACCAGGAGATCCGCACGGTCATGTCGGCGGTGCGCCGCGATGTCGTGCAGGCCACCAACGGCATGCAGGTGCCCTGGGAAAATTCCTCGCTGATCGATGACGTGGTGCTGGTGCGCCGCAACAACCGGCCTTCGCTGCCGCCAGTGCTGGAGAAGGTAGTGCTCTCGGGGGTCGGTCCTGTCGCTCTCGGCCTGCCGGAGCCGGTCGATGTCGATGGCGGCGCTATCAGCGTCAGCATCGAACGTCCGCCGGCAATGGGCCGTCTGGTGCTGGACGGCAAAGACGTCGCGGTGGGCGAACCGATCGCCGGCAAGGACCTGCCGCGCCTGCAAATGGATGTCCCCAAAGGCGCCGCCACGCAGGACGAGGTGGATATGCTGGCCTATGCCACGCATGACAATTGGGGCGGCGGGAGCCAGGGCATACTCGTGTTCCGCGTCAAGAGCGGCGAAGGTGCGGCGGGTCAGCAGATCATGGCTTCGCTCGAGGCCGAGCAGAAGCAGCAGGTGCTGGATCGCGGCATCCACATCACCGGCGCTGCCGAAGCGATCGAGAACCGCAAGCTTGATATTCCCGTCGGCGTCGGCCCGGTCGCGCTCAATCTGGATTTCCCCACCGACGATCCGGCGGTCAGCCTGAAGGTCACGGGGTATCCGGCAACGGGAACGCTGTCATTGCCTGATCGAACCTTGTCGCCGCAATCCAGCCTTCTGGCCGGTGAAGTCGACCATCTCCGTTACGAGCCGCAGATCGGCGCCGGCGCGCCGGTCGAGGTCGGCTTCGAAATCCGGGCCGACAGCAGCTCGGCTAAGCCCGCGACAATGAAGCTGTCGCCGACGGTCGATGCCTGCGATACCGCCGCCGGCGAGCCTCTCGACCTGCAAGGGGTGGTGCCCGGCCTGCTGCCGAACGAGATCGGCGCCGGTGCGGTGGCAGCCTGCGAGGCGGCCGTGAAAACCTATCCAGACGTCGCCCGCTTCCACTACGAGCTCGGCCGCGCCCTGCTTGCGGCAGGCAGGGTCGGCGAGGCCAGGTCAGCCATCGAGGACGCCGCCAAGAAAGGCCATGTGCGCGCCGTCTTCGAACTCGGCTATCTCAACGCAACCGGAACCGGAACGACCATAGACCGCACCCAGGCCAACGCTCTCTACAAGGCTGCCGCCGACAAGGGTGATCCTTACGGTATGACCTCGTGGGGACGCGCGCTGTTCAATGGCTATGGCGTCAACCGCGATACGGCCAAGGGCCTCGACCTGCTGCTCAAGGCGGCGGCCATGGGGCACACCTATGCCATGAACGATCTTGCCGCCATCTTCACCGAGGGCCGCAATGGCGTGCCTGCCGATCCGGCCCGCGCCGTCGCCTTCCTGCAAGCGGGGGTGCAGCGCCAAGACATGTATTCGATGAACCTGCTCGGCCGCAATTACCTCGCCGGCCAGGGCATCGACAAGGATCCGAAGACGGCGCAGGCCCTGTTCCAGCAGGCCACCGATCTTGGCCAGCCCTACGCGCCCGGCAGCCTCGCCCGCATGTACAGGGATGGCGCCGGTGTGCGCCAGGACCCGGCGGAAGCGCAAAGGCTGTTCGAACTGGCGACCACGCGCGGCGATCCGTCGAGCGCCTATGATCGCGCGGCGCTTGAAATGGCGAAAGGCGACAAGGCCGATCAGGCTGTCGCGGTGCGCTTCCTGGCATTCGCCGTCGCGCTCGATCTGCGCAAGGAGCTGCCGGACGCCAAAAAGGGCCTGGCGCAGTTCGGCACCAAGCCGAAAACGGCAGCTTTGGACGCCCTGCGTCGAGAGCTCAAGTCGAAGATTCCCGCGTCCGGTTCGCTGGACACGCAACTGGTCAATGCGGCCCGGGGGGTCTGGGAAGAAGCCAATCCGCGTCGGGATTTGTTCTGAACAATAAGGAGGCCATGGTGGGCAAGGCATTCAAGCAGACATTCGGGCAGGCATTCATCGGGATAATTCTATCCGGCGTTCTGGCCGGGCTCATGGGCTGCACCTCGGTGTCGCCGATGTTTGAGCCGGCGCCGCCGGTGAACCATCGCAAAGTGGTTCGCGTAGCACCTCAGCCAAAGGTGGTCAGATACAAGAAGGCGGCCACCGGCAAAGTGGTCAAGCCGGCCGAGGAGATCCCGCAAAAGCCGCCCGTGATTCCTTCTCTCGGCGGCAGCGGAGGCGGCGGTGGGGCTGGCGGCGGCGGCGGCGGTTGGGGATGAGATCGTCGACCAAGGGCGCTGCACTCAGCGGCCCCAAAGGGTCTTGCTAAATTCCGCATGAGCCTTGGACAACGTCAAGCCGAAATCGTCCATCCCTGTCGCGGCATCGGTTGGCCAGCGGACAATTCGGCGCAGCGCTGCACGGAAAAGGCAGCGGACGAACGCTGCCAGTGCAGAGGCCACGACCGCCGCCGGATCGAGTCTGCGAGCCGCCAATGCCCGATGGGCCTGTTGTGTTTCGAGATAGCGGGCCAGCGCAATATCGTGACGCGATGGTGCGCCAAGCTCCTGCCGGTCGCGCCCGGGGTCGTCATGCCAGATGGGCCACTCGGTCGGGCCAGGGTGATGCACGGTATCCTCCTGCGAAAAGAGATCCAGTGCGAACAATCTCCTCAAGCGCCGTGAGCAACGCGTGGGAACCTGCGTGATGGAATCGTGAAAAGCGCCTCGGCGGCGGAATAAGTGTTGAAATGGACCGAGCTTGAGCGGATCGTCGTCGCGCTGTGACCGTGGCGGATCCGATGACCGGACCTTATCTTCACCTGCTGGGTGGTTTCGACTTTGCTGGCGTCGGGGCCACGGTTCCAGCCATCAGCCGCAAGGCGCGTGCGATGGTCGCCTATCTCGCGCTGCAGTCGGGGCATTCGCAGTCGCGCGAGAAGCTGGCGACCCTGCTCTGGGGCATCAACAGCGAGGCGCAGGCGCGAATGAGCCTGCGGCAAGCGGTATCGTCTGTCAGGAAGGCCATGCAGACGTGCGGCGGCGGCCGCTTCCTCACCGATGGCAACAGCGTCGCTCTGCATCTCGACGGCCTTGATTTCGACGTCGCGCGGTTCGAGGCGCTGGTCGCCAGCCCGGCACCCGAAGACCTCGAACTGGCGCTCAATGTCTACCGCGGCGACCTGCTCGACGGCTTCGGCCTGAAGGAGGAGCCATTCGAGGACTGGCTGAGGATCGAACGCGAGCGGCTGCGGGCACTGGCCGTCGCGGCGCTCGACAGGCTCGTCGCGCATTATGCCGCGACGAACGATCCTGCCGCATGCGTGCGCGCGGCGGCGCGCCTGCTGGCCATGGACCCGTTGAGGGAGGATGTCCACCGTGCCCTGATGCGCGCCTATGCGGCGCAAGGCAGGACCAATCTCGCGCTGAAGCAATATGAGCACTGCCGCACCGCGCTTCTACGCGATCTCAAGCTGCAGCCGGAGCCGGAGACGCGGCAATTGTTCGAGACGCTGCGCACACGCCGCACAATGGCGCCGGCACGGCCACCCACGACTGATGCGGATGACGCTACCGGCTTCAGCCACGAACTCGCAGCCCCCCCGACCCACTATGTCAAATCGGCCGGGATCAACATCGCGTATCAGGTGACCGGCGAGGGTCCGGTCGACCTGATCCATGTGCCGGGATGGGTCTCCAACCTCGACCACGCCTGGGGCTCGCCGCGGCTTTCGCATGTGCACCGGCGGCTCGGCACTTTCTCGCGCCTAATCCGCATGGACAAGCGCGGCACCGGGCTCTCGGACCGCAATGTCGGTCTGCCGACCCTGGAAGAGCGGATGGAAGATGTGCGGGCAGTGCTGGATGCGGTTGGCTCGAAGCGCACGGTGCTTTTCGGCAGCTCCGAGGGCGGCCCGATGTGCATGCTGTTCGCGGCGACCTATCCCGAGCGCACAGCGGCACTCGTGCTCAATGGGGCCTACGCCCGCGGCAGGTGGTCACAAGACTATCCGTGGGCGAAGACAAGCGAGCAGGTGGAAGAGGATCTGGCGATCGTCGAGAAAGAATGGGGAGCGGCGGCGGATATGAGCAACGCGGCGCCCAGTCTGATGAGCGACACGTTCGAGACAGAATGGTTCGCCGCCTATCTCAGGAATTCTGCCTCGCCCGCCGACGCGATCGCCCTGTGGCGCTGGGGAGCCGAAATCGATGTTCGCGACATTCTGCCTGCTGTCCATGTTCCGACACTGATCATGCAGACGACTGGCGACGGCTGGGTGAAGCGGGAAGAAGGACGTTACCTGGCGACGCACATCGAGGGCGCCCGATACATTGAGTTCGCCGGCCGCGACCACGTCATCTGGGGCGAGAATTCCGATCGGATCGTCGACGAGATCCAGGCTTTCGTCACCGGCGCCTTGCCGGCGGCCCCAGGCGAACGGCTGCTTGTGTCGGTGCTGTCCCTCGATATGACGGGCTCGCCTTTCGGCATCGACCCGGCCGAGCGGCACGCCGAAGCGCTCCGTGGCGAACTCCTCGCGGCCGAAGGCAGAGAGATCAGCCGATCGGACGGCAAGGTGCTCGCGGTGTTCCAGCGGCCAACGCGGTCGATCCAGTGCGCGATCGCCATCCGCGATCGCTTGCGGCAATCCGGTGTCGAGGTCCGCTCGGCGGTGCATATCGGCGAGTGCGAGCAGCGGGGCCATCAATTTTCAGGCGCGGCGATCGAACTGTCATCGCGTCTGCTTGACCATGCGCGGCCGGGCGAAATCATCGCATCAAGGACGGTGCGCGATCTCGTGGTCGGCTCCGGCCTGCGGTTCGAGGAGCGTGGCGAAATGGCGGCAAGCGGGCTGCCCGGCGCGTTTCGGTTCTATGCGGTCGATGGTTCGGCTTGAGCCGCTAGGTCACCTCTTCCCTGCCCCGAACCGCAGCCCGTCCATCAGCAGCTTGACCAGCCGGCGCGAGCGGTCGCGCCAGTCCTTGGTGTCGGGGGCCGAGTAGATGCCGCCGAGTGCGTGCAGCACATCGGAGGCGTCGACGTCGCTGCGGATCGAGCCTTCGGCCACCGCCGCCTCGACCAGTTGCCGCAAGGCCAGCGACACCCGGCCCGACATGTCGGAGAACACGGCGGAATTGGTGTTGAACAGGATGCGCAGGCTGGCCGCCAGGCCGCGCTTGGTGGCGATGTAGTCGACGAAGCGCTGCATCCACTGTTCCAGCGCCATGTCGGCCGAATGGTGGCTGGCGAGGTCATCGGCCGCCGCACAGAGCGCCTCGACTTCACGCCGGTAGACCACTTCGACCAGATGCTCGCGGGTTGGGAAATGCCGGTAGAGCGTGCCGATGCCGACGCCGGCCTGGCGCGCGATCTCCTCCAGCGAGGCATCGACACCGTGCTCGGCAAAGGCCGCTGCCGCAACCTCGACCAGCCGGTCGCGGTTGCGCTGCGCATCGGCGCGCAGCGGCCTTGGCGCTGCGGCTTCGCGCTTCTCGTCGGCAATTGCTTGCGACTGCTCGGTCAATTTTTTCTCCACTGTCGATATATGGGGGCTTGAACCCAAAGGGGTAAGTCCCCAACTAGATAAACGGAGGCGCCTCCGTTTTAGTGGAGCAGTCTTATCATATAATCAGGGGAGCCGGTATGTCACGTGTTGAGATTGTGAAGACTGAAGCATCCCTGCCCGCTGGAGAGTTGGGGCGGCAGAGCTGCCAATCTCCCCACTCGTGGGGGAGATGTCCGGCAGGACAGAGGGAGCGCTGTCCCGCCGACCAACACCCGCTTGGAAAGGTCTATTTCGACGCATGTAAATCGGGAACGTCGCATTCCTTCGCGCCCCCCTCTGCCCTGCCGGACATCTCCCCCACAAGGGGGGAGATTAGGCGCACCGTCGCCTCTTCCCTTGTCCTCTCCCACTCGAGCCCATTTCAATCCCCTAGCGTCAAGCAACTGGAGCCAGACGCCTCATGACCGACCAAACCAAATCCACCACTATCCCAATCCGTCTCACCATCAACGGACACAGTCACGAACTGCAGGTCGAGCCGCGCGTCACGCTGCTTGACGCCTTGCGTGATCGCCTCGACCTGACCGGCACCAAGAAGGGTTGCGACCAGGGCCAGTGCGGCGCCTGCACGGTGCATGTCGAGGGACAGCGCGTGCTGTCCTGCCTGACGCTTGCAGCACAGGTCGAAGGCCGCGAGATCACCACCATCGAAGGATTGGCCGGCGATGACGGCACGCTCAACGCGGTTCAGGCTGCTTTCCTCGACCAGGATGCTTTCCAGTGCGGCTACTGCACGCCGGGACAGATCATGTCGGCGGTCGCCTGCATCCGCGAGGGCCATGCCGGCTCGGATGACGAGATCCGCGAATACATGGCCGGCAATCTGTGCCGCTGCGGCGCCTATCCGCACATCGTTGCCGCCGTGCGCCAGGCGGCACTGGAGGTCGCGTCATGAGGGATTTTTCCTACGTTCGCGCCGATAGCATCGATGCGGCACGACAGGCAGCCGCCCTGCCTGGGGCCATGCTGCTTGCCGGTGGCACGACGCTGGTCGATCTCGCCAAATGCGGCGTGGCCGAACCCGACAGCCTGGTCGACATCACCCATCTCAAAGGGCTCGACGCCATCAAGGTCGACGCTGACAGTGCCATGATCGGCGCGCTGGCCAAGATGAGCCACGTCGCCGACCATGCCGAGATCAAGACCCGCTTTCCCGCGGTCTCCGAAGCGCTGTGGCAGGCGGCTTCCGCGCAACTGCGCAACATGGCGACCATCGGCGGCAATCTGATGCAGCGCACGCGCTGCCCCTATTTCCGCGATCCCGCGAATTTTTCCGCCTGCAACAAGCGCTCGCCCGGCACCGGCTGCTCGGCGATCGGCGGCGTCACCCGCGGCCATGCCGTGCTCGGCACCAGCGACGCCTGCATCGCCATGTATCCCGGTGACCTCGCCACCGCGCTGGTCGCCTTCGATGCCGTGGTTCATCTTGGCGAACGCCAGGTTGCCGTCGACGACTTCTTTCTCCTGCCCGGCGCCACGCCCGACAGGGAACATGCCATCCAACCGGGCGAGATGATCACCGCCATCAGCATACCGGCTTCCGGCACGGCCCGGCGTTCGACCTATCTCAAGATCCGCGACCGGCAGTCGTATGAGTTCGCGGCTGCAAGTGCCGCAGTCGGCATCGACTTCGAAGCCGATGGCCGCACCATTCGCGACCTGCGCGTCGCGCTGGGCGGCGTCGCGACGAAGCCGTGGCGGGCGCACGCCGTGGAAGCGGCGTTGAAGGGCAAGGTGCTCAGCGAAGACAGGGTGCGGGCAGCCAGCTTGCTCGCCGTGGAAGGGGCCATCGGCCACGGCGCCAACCACTACAAGATCGAACTGGCGCCGCGCGTCGTCGCCCGCGCCATCCTCAAGACGGGAGCCATGGCATGACCATTCACGACCCCAGGACACGGCACGGCGACGCTTCGGACGGCACTGCCGATCAGGTTGGCGGGCGGCTGTCGCGCGTCGACGGCCCGGCCAAGATTACCGGTGCGGCAAAATATGCCGTCGAGCAGCAGCTCGACGGGCTAACCTACGGCGTCCTGGTCGAAAGCACGATCGCATCAGGCAAGGTGCGCTCGATCGACACGTCAGCCGCCGAGGCGGCACCTGGTGTGCTCAAGGTGCTGACGCCGGACACCATCATGCCGCTGAAGACTGCATCGGACTGGTTCGGCACACCGCCGCCGGACAAGCCCTACTGCCCGCTGGCGCGCGATATCACCTTTTCGGGCCAGCATGTCGCCGCGGTCATCGCGGAGACCTTCGAGCAGGCCGTTGCGGCCGCAGCCCTGGTCAAGGTCAGCTATGACGAGACGCCGGCCATCGTCGACCTCAGCGACGCCAAGGCGGGCGACGGCATTCCGATCGCCGCCATGACCAAGGAATGGGGCGATGCGCAGGCCGCTTTCGCCGCTGCCCCGGTGCGCGTCTGCGGCGCCTACAACACGCCGCGCGAATATCAGGCGCCGATGGAGCCGCATGGCCTCATCGCCCGCTGGGAGGGCGACAAGCTGACCGTGTGGGAACCAAGCCAGTGGCTCGACGGTATGGCCCGCACCTATGCCGAATGGTTCGGCCTGCCTTTCGAGAATGTGCGGCTGGTCTCGCCCTATATCGGTGGCGGCTTCGGCTCCAAGGCGCTGGCGCTCGGCCACGGCGCGGTAGCGGCTGCCGCAGCCAAGATGCTGGGACGGCCCGTGAGGGTGGTCATGACTCGGCCGCAGACTTTTACCGGCTATGGCGGCCGCGCCGCGACCCGCCAGACGGTGACGATCGGCGCCGACCGTGACGGAAAAATCCAGTCGATCGTGCATCGCGGCGTCAATGAAACGTCGATCGACGGCATGTGGGTCGAGCCTTTGGGCGTGGTCACCTCGATCATGTATGCGACGCCCAACTTCTCCTCGAAGCAGAATGTCGTGCGGGTGAATTCGGTGGTGCCTGGCGCGATGCGCGCGCCGGGCGAAAACCCTAGCGCCTTCGGCATCGAAAGCGCCATTGACGAGCTCGCCTACGAGGTCGGCATCGATCCGCTGGAGATCCGGCTGAGGAATTACGCCGAGCAGGATCCGCACGCAAAAAAGGCTTGGTCGACGCGGCAGTTGCGCGAGGCTTTCGCGGCTGGCGCCGAACGCTTCGGCTGGGCCCAGCGCACGCCCAAACCGCGTTCGATGCGCGACGGCAACCAGCTGATCGGCTGGGGCGTCGCCGCCGGCACCTATCCGGTACGGCGCGCTTACGGCGAGGCCATCGTGCGTATCCTTGCCAACGGCTCGGTCGAGGTCGAAAGCTCCTCGATCGACATGGGCCAGGGCACCTACACGATCCTTGCGCAGACAGCGGCCGAAACGGTAGGCGTGGCGGCCGACCATGTCGTGGTGAAGCTCGGTGATTCCCGGTATCCCCGCGCCGGCGTCGCCGGCGGGTCGCGGCTGGCCGGCGTGATGACGGGCGCGGTCTACAAGGCGGCGACATCGGCGCTCGACCAGCTTGTCGGGCTGGCGATCAGCGATCCGCGCTCGCCCTTCCACGCGCTGCAGGCCAACACGCTGGTCGTCGCCAATGGCCGCATCAGGTCGCCGCGCGGCGATGGTCCCGATGTCTCGATCGCCGACCTGCTGGCCAGCGTCGGCCGCGACCGCATCGAGGCCACCGGCGACACCATGCCGGCGAACTCGACCGCCGAGGATCGCTACAAGAACTACACCACCATCGCGGCGGCGCTGCCGCACACCGAGGGCGACTATTCGCGCCACTCCTGGTGCGCGCATTTCATCGAGGTGCGCGTCGACGAGGATTTCGGCACCGTGCGCGTGTCGCGCGTGGTATCGGCGCTGGATTCGGGCCGGCTCTACAACCCCAAGCTGGCCGAAAGCCAGTGGAAGGGCGGCATCATCATGGGCATCGGCCAGGCGCTGCTTGAAGAAGGCATTGTCGACCGCAGGCATGGCCGCATCGTCAACAACAATCTCGGCGACTATCTGGTGCCGACCAATGCCGACATCCCCGATATCGAGGTCATCTCGGTCGGCGTTCCCGACCTGCACTCTTCGGTGCTCGGCGGCAAGGGTGTCGGCGAACTGGCCATCGTCGGCGTAGCGCCGGCGATCGCCAATGCGGTGTTCCATGCGACGGGAAAAAGAGTGCGGGACTTGCCGATCACGCTGGAGAAGTTGATCTAGGAAGCGGCGTGCGTAATCTCCCCCCTCGAGGGGGAGATGTCGCCGAAGGCGACAGAGGGGGTCGCCTCTCGTAGAGCGCCAACCTCCTTCCGCCGCAGTAGGTCGAGCCCGGTCGGACCGACCCCCTCTGCCCTGCCGGGCATCTCCCCCTCAAGGGGGGAGATTGGCAGCTCGCGCGCCTCGGTTACCAGTCGAGCTTGAACGCAAGCTTGCCGAAATGCTGCCCGCCTGCCGCCATGTGCGCGTAGGCTTCGGCCGCCTGCTCCTGGCTGAACACCTTGTCGACGACCGGGTCGATGCGGGCGGCGGCGATGGCGCGGACGGCGGCGCGAAGGTCAGATACCGACCCGGTGTTGTTGCCGATCACCTTCAGTGCCTTGATGATGATCGGCAGCAGGTCGACCGTGGCCTCAGCGCCGGTGACGAAACCGATGGTGAACAGCGTGCCGCCAGGCGCGGTGGCGTTGACGGCGCGGGCGAAGGTGGCGGTGCCGGCGGTCTCGACGACGAGGTCGGCGCCGAGGCCGCCGGTCAGTTCCAGCACCTTGCCGTCCCAGTCGGGCGTCGCGCGGTAGTTGATGAGATGATCGGCGCCGAGTGCCTTCGCCCGCCCCAGCTTCTCGTCCGACGAAGAAGTGATGATGACGGTGGCGCCGGCGGCTTTCGCCAGCTGCAGGGTGAAGATGGAGACGCCGCCGGTGCCGAGCAGCACGACGACCGAGCCCGGCCCGACATCGGCGGCGCGGACCGCGTTCCAGGCGGTGGTCGCGGCGATCGGCAGGGTCGACGCCGCCTCGAAAGAGAGACGAGCCGGTACCGGCACGAGCGAGTTGGCCGGCAGCGCGACATATTCGGCGAGCGACCCCGGCAGCGAAATTCCGCGCATCTGCGTCATCTCGTTAGGCCGGGGCGGACCGCCGATCCAGCGCGGCTTGGCATGGGCAATGACGCGATCGCCGACGGCGAAATCCGTAACGCCCTCCCCCAGCGCGACGATCTCGCCGGCGCCGTCGGCGACGGGAATGAGCGGAAAGCCGGGCACGCGATAATTGCCGCTGGCCACCGCCACATCGACGAAATTCAGGCTCGCGGCGCGCTGGCGGATCAGCACTTCGCCGCGCTGCGGTTCAGGCGTGGCAATGGTGGTGGCGCGAAAGGCGTCCAGTTTGGCGGCGGTCAGTTCGATGGCTTTCATGGCTCACGCATTCCTGTTTAAGGGGTCAATCGTCAGGATTGAGTGAAGCTATCTGCTGCGCTACAAGCAGATAATCCGGAATTTTTACATTTGAGTACTGTGCATTATGCAGCAATCACACGACCCCGCCAGCCTTGCCGAAATGGCCGCCTTTGCGGCCATCACCGAAGCGCGCTCCTTCACCAAGGCAGCGTTGCGCGTCGGGCGCGACCCGACGATCCTGTCACGCCGCCTGCAATCGCTGGAGCAGCGGCTCGGCGTGCGGCTGCTGCACCGGACCACCCGAAGCGTCTCGTTGACGGAGGCCGGAGCGGAGTTCCTGGTACGCGTCCGCGCCATCCTGGCCTCGGTAGACGAAGCCGAGGCAGCTGCTTCCGCGCATGCCAGCGGGGCGCCGCGGGGCTTGCTGCGGCTGGCGCTGCCGGGAACCTTTGGCCGTATGTGGATCGGGCCGCTGTTGCCGCAATTTCTAGCGACGTTCCCGGATGTCCGCATCGAGGCCGAGTTCTCCAACCGGTTCGTCGATCTCGTTGCAGAGAACTTCGATGTCGCCGTCCGTCTCGGCGCGCTGGAGGACTCGCGCCTGGTGGCGCGCAAGATCGCGACACGGCGGCGGTTGCTGTGCGCTGCTCCCTCCTACCTCGCCCGCCGGGGCACGCCGGAAGCGCCGGAAGCGCTCACAGAACACGCCTGCCTCGGCTTCTCCGGCTTCCAGACCTTTCCAACCTGGGAGATGACCGACAGTTCGGGACGCCGCGTCAACGTCGACGTCTCGGGGCCGATGGTGTGCGACGATGCAGAGGTGCTGGTCGAAGCCGCGGTGCAGGGCCTCGGCCTGATGATGAGCACCGACTGGCTGGTCGGACGCGAACTCGCCGACGGACGGCTGGTGCCGGTGCTGGCGGACTGGACGCTGGCCGACGAAGGCGCGGTCTATGTCGTCATGCCCTCGGCCAAGGGACAAGCCGCCAAGACACGCGCCTTCGCCGAGTGGATCGGCAAGCGCTTCGCGCCGGAGCCGCCCTGGACGTCAAGGCCGGTCTCAAAGGCTTGATCAATGGGGCGCGCCGGGGGCTAAGACGGCATATGCCGCTATCACCAGGCCTTTTGTCCTGTATGATCTCGTTGAAGGAAGCTTGGGAGGTGATCATGCAAAGTGCATTGGCGAAGTTCATGATGGCAGGTTCCGTTCTGGCCGCGCTGCAAGCCGCGCAGCCGGCTTTTGCCGCGTCCTGCAACTGGAGCGCCAAGATGGAAGAAGACGAAGGCGGCAGCGTGCTGACGGCTTCGGTGTGCGGCGGACCGAAGGCCGATGCGCATCTGATGCTCGTCTGTTTCGACAAGCCGGTGCTGAGCTACGATCTGGGTGGGGCCGGCCAGCAGCTGGAGCCCGGCATCAGCGCTTCCTTCACCTTCAAGGGCGGTGACAAGAGCGTGACCAAAAAGCTCGACCTCGAGGCCATGTATAATTACTTCACGGCTGAGCTGAGCAAAGACGATCCACTGCTCGGCCTGTTGCGCGGCAAGGGCGACGTCACGGTTACGGCCGACAAATATGGCGGGAACAGCTTTCCGCTGACCGGCTCGAGCGCGGCCATCGGCAAGGTGCTGACGCAGTGCGGCAAAGGTTCGGCCGGCGAAGCGGACTGAAGCTCCCTACTTTCGACCACGCAGCTTGGTCCCGCGCCTCCATCAGGGCAAAGCCAAGCAGGTTCTCGCCGCGCCCGGTTTGCCGTTTCGCTCATCGACGGGGGCACGGGTTTGGAGGCGGCAATATGCGGCCTGAGTTTTCAACGCGAGCTGCGCTTTCCCTCCGGTGTCGCCACCAGCGAGGCGGCGGCGGCATTGGCCGTGGCGATCGCCGCTTCCATCGGATGGCCACGGGCGAGGCCTGCCGCGAAGGCGCCGACGAATTCGTCGCCGGCGCCATGGGTGCTGACGACCTTGACCGGGACGGCCGCCAGTGCGAAGGCCGCGCCGGTCCGGTCGCAATAGGCGACACCTTCGCCGCCGGCGGTGACGATCGCCGAGGGGTAGGCATCGATCAGCCGCCGCGCGGCTTCGGTTGCGCCGGCGAGCGTATCGACAACCGGAACGCCGGCCAAAAATTCCGCTTCGATGGCGTTGACGATGACGATGTCTATCAGCGCGGTCAATTCGGCCGACAGTGTTCGCGCCGGTGCGGCGTTGAGCACGACGCTGCCGCCGGATGCCTTCACCGCGCGCGCGGCAGCGATGTTGGCGGCATCGGGCACTTCGTTCTGCAGCAACAGCACTGCCGTCTGTACCACCACCTCGCCCGCAGCCGCGATGTCATCACCGCCCAGGGTGAGATTGCTGCCGGAGACGATGACCGCACCGTAGTCGCCATCGCTGTCGAAGATCGCCACGCTCATGCCGGAGCCTGCGCCTGCCGCCACGCGCACGAAGCGGCGATCGACGCCGGCGCGATCTAGATTGGCCAGCAGCGCCGTGCCGAAATCGTCGTCGCCGACGGCGCCGATCATCGCCGCGCGCACGCCGGCGCGTGCCGCCGAGACCGCCTGGTTGCCGCCCTTGCCGCCGCATTTCGGCTGCCAGGCACGGCCGGTCACCGTCTCGCCCTTGCGCGGACGGTCGGGCGCGTCGACCATGATGTCGTAATGCAGGCTGCCGAAGACGATGACCAGCGGAACCGTCATGTGCCCCGGTCTTTTCGCTTCGAGGTGACCGCCGACATGGTGCGGCCGAGATTGCGCTCCGCCGCCTGGTAGTCGCGCTGTGCCACCGCCACGAACAGCGCGTCGAGAATGTTGAGCTGCGCGATGCGCGCCGCCGCGTTCTCGCCCATCAGCGGCGATCCCTGCGCGGTCGAGCACAGCACGATGTCGGCAATCTGGGCCAGCGGCGAGTTGTCGTAATTGGTGATGGCCAGCGTGCGGGCGCCGTTCTTGCGGGCAAGATGGATGGCGTCGATGACGGCCGACGTGTTGCCGGAATGCGAGAAGCCGACGGCTATGTCGTCGGCCCCGAGCAGCGAGGCCGACATCAGCATCATGTGCGAGTCGTCATAGACCGATGCGCGGATGCCGATGCGCAGGAATTTGTGCGAGACATCGCGGGCGATCTGGGCGGAGCCGCCGACGCCATAGAAATCGCGGTTCCTGGCGCGGTAGAGCAGATCGGCGGCACGGTCGAAATCGTCCATGTCGAGGATCGCGAGCGTCTCCTCCAGCGCCTGGATCGAGGTGCGGAACACTTTCTGCACGATCTCGGCCGAGCTGTCGTCGACCGACAGTTCCTGGTGCATCTCGGCGGTCGGGAGGCGGCTGTATTCATAGACGGCGGTGCGGAAGTCGCGGTAGCCGGAGAAGCCGAGTTTCTTGGCGATCTTGACCACCATCGCCTCCGACACGCCGGCCTCCTCGGCGATCTGCTTGAGCGGAATGGTCTCGTCGAAACCGCGCCGGCCGAAGACGGTTTCCACCACCTTGGCCTCAAGCGGGGTGAGATGCGGCATCATCATGCGGATGCGCGGCCCCACGGCTTTCAGATCGAGATTGCTCAACGTCATCCACGTCCCCTCGTCTCCGGCCCGAGCATGGCTTCCTGGACGATAGCCTGCGACGTCACGGCGTCCTGGCTGGCCATCGCGGCGGACAGGCGGTTATCCTTCTCCAGCCGGTCGACAACGCGCAGCAGGCGCTTGACGGTGGCGATGTTGACTTCGCATTCGCGCACCGGATCGAGCCCGGTCATGTCGGGGAAAGTGTCGAAGTAGATGGCGCCGGCGTAGCCGTCGCGACGGATCTGGCACAGCAGTTCGATGGTCTGCAGCGTGTGCACCGCGCCGACCATCAGGCCGTCGTCGCGCTTGGCATAGCCATCGTTGAGATGGACGCCGAGCAGCTTGCTGTGGCGAGCGATCAGCGCCGCGGCGAAGGCCGGCTGTTCGTCGGCATAGAGCACATGGGCGAAATCGAGCGTGACGCCGAGATTGGGTAGGCCGACCTCGCGGATCGCCAGCAAGGTGGTCGCCGCATCCGGCATCAGCGAGTAGGAGCGCGGTTCGTTAGGCTTGTACTCCAGGCTGATCTGGCAGCCGGGATCATGCGCGGCAACTTCACGAATCCCCTCGATTTCGTGCTGCCAGAGCGTCGCATAGTCAGTTTGAAATGCATAGTCGAAGCCATCCTGGCCCAGCCACAGCGTCATCAGACTGGCGCCGGCCGCGCGCACCGCATCGATACCGGCCTTGGTCAAGTCGATGGCTTCGCGGCGCACCGCCGGGTCCGGATTGGTGAAGGCGCCGAGCTTGAAGGCCGGATTGGAGTAGTAACGCATGGCAAAGCCATTGATGGAAAGCCCGAAATCGCCGAGCTTTCGGGCGATTTCAGCCGGCTTTTCACTGACATGATCGGGGAAATTAAGATCAAGATCGGTCAACCCGTCGACCTTGGCCGCGCGAGTGGCCATCTGCAGCATGGACGGCTTGCCGGTGAGATCAGGCCATTCGGCTTGCGGCCGCGAGGCGAAGGAATTCAGGCGGGTGGCGAAGCGACTGTTTGTCATGATCGACCTTTCAGTGATTTACTTCACATAAATACGAGTATTTGTAAAGTTATCATTTGCGAGGCGGTTTGTAGCGCGCAACATCCTGCTTGGCCGAGATCTTCGGCTGCGCCTCTGCATCCATGCCGGGAGTTTCGAGTCCCGCAACGGTGCGGATGCTGGTGCGAGCCCTTGCGCCCTGCCTGCCGATTGACCAATCTGGCCGACACTGTCATGAGCCGCGGTTGGGGGATCGCACATGCCAACGCTTTATCAACTGAAACCGGCCTTTCAGGCCAGGCTGCGGCCGTTGGCCGACCGGCTGGCCGATGCCGGCGTCACCGCCAACCAGATCACGCTTCTCGCGGCAGCACTGTCCATCGCCACAGGCCTGGTGGTCACTGCCTTTGCCTTCCATCCCCTGGTGTTCCTGTTGATGCCGGTGGTGCTGTTTGTGCGCATGGCGCTCAACGCCGTTGACGGGATGCTGGCCAGGGAACATGGACAAGCATCAAAACTCGGCATGTATCTCAACGAACTCTGCGACGTCGTCTCGGACCTGGCGCTGATCCTGGCCTTTGCCACCTTGTTCCCGGCCTGGGGTGTCGTCGCCTTCGCTATTACCGCCATGCTGGTCGAGTTCGCCGGCGTGCTTGGCGTTGCCGCAGGCAGCGGGCGCAACTATGCCGGGCCGTTCGGCAAGAGCGACCGGGCCCTGGCGCTCGGCGTCATCGCCTTCCTCATCGCCTGCGGCCTGTGGTTCCAAGCGATTGTGCCCTTTGTGTTTCCGGTCATGGCTACACTGTCAGTCGTAACCGCCATCAACCGGATACGCGGCGGCCTTAGAGCGGGCGGCGCATGATGCCAAAGCGTCAGGCGCCCGACCGCCAGAGGGAAACCATGATCCACCAGACCATTGCAGCCGGAGCACCGGCAAGCCTCGAGCGCATCGCGCTGGAGCGCACGTTCAAGAGCCATGACGGCACCGAGATCTTCTACCGCTACTGGCCGGCCGCCGGGTCGGCGCCAAAGGGTGCGATCCTTCTGTTCCATCGCGGCCACGAGCATGGCGGCCGCATGGCGCATCTGGTCGACGAACTCGCCATGCCCGACCATGCCTTCTACGCCTGGGACGTGCGCGGCAATGGCCGCTCGGCCGGCGAGCGCGGCTATGCGCCATCCTTTGCCGCCCTGGTTCGTGACATCGACTGCCTGGTGCGTGAGATCGGCCGGGATGGTTTTGGCCAGCGCGACATCGCGCTGATCGCGCAGTCGTTCGGCGCCGTGCTGGCTGCTGCCTGGGTGCATGACTATGCGCCCGACATCCGCGCGCTGGTGGTGGCTTCACCGGCCTTTTCGGTCAAGCTCTACGTGCCCTTCGCCAAAGAGGGCATTGCGCTGTGGCAGAAGCTCAAGGGCCGCTTCTTCGTCAATTCCTACGTCAAGGCGAAGTTCCTGACGCATGATGCCGAGCGCATCGCTTCCTTCGACGCCGATCCGCTGATCACGCGACCGATCGCCTCCAACATCCTGGTCGAGCTTTACGACCACGCTGCCCGCATCGTCTCGGACGCGCGCGCCATCACCGCGCCGACGCAGCTCTTGATCTCCGGCAGCGATTGGGTGGTGCGGCATGGACCGCAGCACGAGTTCTTCGTCAATCTCGGCAGCAGCGCCAAGGAGCGGCATGTGCTGCCCGGCTTCTTCCACGACACGCTGGGCGAGCGCGATCGCCAGCAGGCGCTGGACCTGATCCGGCCATTCCTCGAAAAGCAATTTGCCACGCCGGGGAGAACCATCGACTTGCTTCAGGCCGACCGCGCCGGCTACACCCGCGACGAGGCCGAGAGGCTCGCCTCGCCGCTGACGCTGCTGTCGCCCAAGGGTATTTTCTGGGCGATGAGTCGCGCCTCGATCCGCATGGGCGCCTGGCTGTCTTCGGGCATGAAGATCGGCATCGCCACCGGCTTCGATTCCGGCTCGACGCTCGACTATGTCTACGAGAACGATGCGCGCGGCACCGGCTTCATCGGCCGCATGGTCGACCGCACCTTCCTCGACGCCATCGGCTGGCGCGGCATCCGCCAGCGCAAGCTGCATCTGGAAGAGCTGATCGGCAACGCCGCCGCCAGCCTGAAGGCAGCCGGCCGTCCCGTCCACATGCTCGACATCGCCGCCGGTCACGGCCGCTATGTGCTCGATGCCGTCGCCAAATGCACTGAACCACCAGCAAGCGTGCGGCTGCAGGATTATTCCGAGCTCAATGTCGGGTTGGGTTCGAAGCTGATCGCCGAGCGGCGTCTGCCGACCAGCGTCAGCTTCCACCAGGCCGACGCCTTCGATGCCGACATGCTGGCCGGGCAAAAGCCGGCGCCGGACCTCGCCATCGTCTCCGGGCTTTACGAATTGTTCGCCGACAACACGATGATTTCCCGCTCGCTCGGCGGGCTGGCCAGCGCCATGCAGTCCGGCAGCCTGCTCGTCTACACCAACCAGCCATGGCATCCGCAGCTGGAGATGATCGCGCGCAGCCTGACCTCGCATCGCGGCGGCCAGGCCTGGGTGATGCGGCGGCGCACGCAGGGCGAGATGGACCAGTTGGTGACGGCTGCCGGTTTCGAAAAGATCGACCAGCGCATCGACCAATGGGGCATCTTCACCGTCTCGGTCGCACGGCGCGTCTGAGACCATGGCCCTGCCTGTCACTGACCCTGCCCCGGCGCGGGAACCCTATTTGGGCATCGTGCTGAGTGCCGCCCTTTGGCTGGCCCTGCTGGCGCCGTTCTTCTACTCGACCTATGGCTTGGCCAACTGGCTGGCGTCGCGGCGCGACCATGTCGGCAGCATCGTGTTTGCCTGGGAACACGCCATTCCATTCCTCGCCTGGACGATCGTGCCCTACTGGTCGATCAATCTGTTCTACGGCCTGTCGCTGCTGCTCAACACAACCAGGCGCGGCGTCGACCGGCTCGCCGGCCGCTATCTCTCGGCGCAGATCATTGCCGTCGCCTGCTTCATCGCGTTCCCGCTAACGGCGACCTTCGTGCGGCCGGAAACCACCGGCCTGCCGGGTTTCCTGTTTGCGGTGCTTGGCGGCTTCGACAAACCGTTCAACCAGGCGCCATCCCTGCACATCGCGCTGCTGCTGATCATCTGGGATCACTGGCGTCACGTTCTGGTGCGCCACCGTCTCGGCGCCATTCTCGGACCCGTTTGGCATGTCTGGTGCTTTCTGATCGGTGCCTCGGTGCTGACGACCTGGCAGCACCATTTCATCGACATCCCGACCGGCGCGCTGCTCGGCCTGTTTGCGCTATGGCTGTTTCCGTTCAAGGGCGAATTGCCTTTCTGGGGTTTTCGTCTGACCGCCGACCCCAAGGCGCGGCGGCTGGCGGGCTACTACGCGCTGGGCGCCGCCCTTGCCTTGGCCGGCGCTGCCGGCGGAGCGTTTGTCTCCGCCGATTTTCTCATCCTGTTGTGGCCGGCATTGGCGCTGGCCATCGTCGCCTTCGCCTATGCCGGGGCCGGCGCCAAAGTGTTCCAGAAGGCGGCCGATGCCAGTGTCTCACTGGCCAGCCGCATCCTGCTCCTGCCCTACCGGCTTGGCGCCCGGATCAATGTGTGGGTATGGACCCGCCAACTGGCGCCGCAAGCGGAGATCACCGACGGTGTTTTCCTCGGCCGGTTTCCGAGTGCCGACGAGGCCAACCGCTTCGGCACAGTGATCGACCTTGCCGGCGAGATGGAACGGCCGCGCGGCGTGACCTGCCGCTGGATCAGCTACGCGATGCTCGACCTCGTGGCGCCGCCTCACGACAGGCTGGAGCGAGCGGTGGCGGCGATCGAGCTGGCGCGCCGGCGCGGCACCGTCCTGGTCTGCTGCGCGCTCGGCTTCCAGCGCAGTGCAGCCGTCGTCGCCGACTGGCTGGTGGTGACGGGGCGCTCGTACACAGCTGCACAGGCGCGCAAGAAACTCGCCGCGTCGGGCAGGCCCGTGCACCTTCAGATCGGGCTGGATGAACCGGGGCTGGAAGAACCGACATGAGTTGGCCGGCATGAGTGGCGACAATTTTCCCGAGAAGGCCGAAATATTCGCCGCCGGGCTGATGGTGCAGGCGGTGTGGCCGATCCTGCTGGTGGTCGCGGCTGTGATGGCAGCGCCGGTCATCGGCCTGGTGGCCGGACCGCAGACGACAGCGCTGTCCGCGGCGGCCTGGCTGGTCGCGGCGGCGAGCGCCGTGGCCACGCTGGCTCTTTCGGCCTTGCTTTTGTTCGATGCGCTGCTGTTCCGGCTGATGGCAAGCCACGCCAGCGAGGCCGCCGGAGGTGCCGCGGTCGACGATGTGCTGGCGCGCATGCGCCTGAAATCCACCACTGCCGGCGGCCGCTCGCTCGACCATCGCATGGCAGGCACGCGCCGCCTGCTGACAAGGCAGCGCATGGCGCTCGCCATGTTTGCTGCGGCATCCCTTTTCGCAGCATTTGTTTGAGCCATGACAAAACTTCACCTGCGCGCCAACACCTTCACCTTGCTGCAGACGGTGACGTCGGTCGGCCTGTCGGCGGCGGCCTGGGTGGTAACCGGCGTCAGACCAATCTGGAACGGCAGCCAGCCGTCGGAGCGGCAGCGCATCTACTTCGCCAACCATGCCAGCCATGGTGATTTCATCCTGCTGTCGGCTTGTCTGAGCGAGAAAGTGCGCGCCCGCACCCATGCGATCGCGGCGGCCGAATATTGGGGCAAGTCGCGGCTGCGCCGCTTCATCGCGCAGGACATGCTGTCGTCCGTGCTCATCCACCGGCAGTGGACCGACGAAACGCAACACCCGATCTCGATCATGCTGTCGGTGCTCGACGACGGCCACTCGCTGATCCTGTTTCCCGAAGGCACTCGCAACACGACGGAGGCGGATCTGCTGCCGTTCCGCTCCGGCCTCTACAATCTGTCGATGGCGCGGCCGGATGTCGAACTCATCCCGTGCTGGATCGAGAACATGTCGCGCGTGCTGCCCAAGGGCCAGTTCCTGCCGGTGCCGCTTCTGTGCCGCGTCGTCTTTGGTCCGCCGGTGGCGATCGCGCCCGGCGAAGAACGCCGCACCTTCCTCGAGCGCGCGCGCCAGACGCTGCTGTCGCTCAACCCGCGTCCGGATCGAGACGACTGATGCCACTCACGCTTCCACCGATGCATGAAACCGTCATCCTGCTGGTCGGCCTTGTCTGCGTGCTGACCACGGCGAGCGTCATTGCCGGCATCCTGTCGTGGCGGGCGCCGAAGCCGTTGCCCTCGACGCTCGTCAACTTGAACCAGCGCATCAACGCCTGGTGGGTGATGGTGCTGGCGATCACCGTCGCCTTCTTCTTCGGCCGCACCGGCATGACCATCCTGTTTGCGCTGATCTCGTTTGCCGCGCTGCGCGAGTTCGTGACGCTGACGCACAGCCGGCGCAGCGACCACTGGGTGCTGCTCGGCATGTTCGGCATCATCATTCCCTTCCAGTACTGGCTGGTGTGGACCGCCTGGTACGGGCTCTTCACCATTTTCATCCCCGTCTACTGCTTCCTCTTGATGCCGGCGGTCACCGCGCTCAACGGCGACACCGAGCGCTTCCTCGAGCGCGTGTCCGCGCAGCAATGGGCGGTCATGATCTCGGTCTACTGCGTCAGCCATGTGCCGGCGCTGCTGACCCTCAACGTGCCCGGTTTCGAGGGCCGCAACCTCCTGCTGATCGCCTTCCTGATCATCACCGTGCAAGGCAGCGATGTGCTGCAATACATCTTCGGCAAGCTGTTCGGCCGGCACCTTCTGTCGCCTTCCGTCTCGCCGTCAAAGACCTGGGAGGGGCTGGTCGGCGGGCTGGTGGCATCGAGCCTGCTCGGTGCGCTCTTGTCGTTCCTGACGCCGTTCTCGCCGCTGGCGGCGGCAGGCGTCGCCTTCATTGCCTGCCTGATGGGGTTCCTCGGCGGGCTGGTGGCGTCGGCGATCAAGCGCGACCAGGGGGTCAAGGACTGGGGCCACCTCATCGAAGGCCATGGCGGCATGATGGACCGCGCCGACAGCTTGGTCTTCGCCGCGCCGGTGTTCTTCCACATCGTCCGCTATTTCTGGACGTGAGCGAAGCCGCTCAATCGCGGATCGCGCGGCCCGCCTGCTGCAACAGTTCGAAGGCGGCGAAGCGCTTGTCGTGCCAAGGCACCAGATCGCCGCCGGCCGGGCGATAGATGTCGCCGATGCGCGACATGCCGGTCATCGCCGCGATCACATCGGGATATTTTTGCGCCGCCACCGCCGCCAATATGGACGAGCCGAGCAGCACCGGTTCGGGCGAGGTCGAACCGGCGACGGTCAGGCCTGTGGTGTCGGCCAAAAGCTGACGTACCAGCGCGCTTTGCGCGGCACCGCCGCTGACGACGATGGTGTCGATGGCAATGCCTTTGTTGGCCATCGCCGCAAGGATCTGGCGCACGCCGTAGCCGATGCCCAGCAGGCCGGCGACATAGAGCGCGACCAGACTGTCGAGGGACGTGTCCATGCCAAGCCCGGCGATCAAGGCCTTGGACTCGGGATCGGCGAAGGGCGAGCGGTTGCCGAGGAATTCCGGCACGACATGCAGTCCATCGGCCAGGTGCGCTACGGCGGACAGGTCGGCGGACTGCTTCGCCGCCTGCTGACCAAGCCAAGCGGTCAGGCCGAGACCTTCCGCCTTGGCTTTTGCGGATGCCTCAGCCGTGGCCGGATGGAAAGCGACGAGGTGGTCGATTGCAGCACCCGCCGCCGATTGCCCGCCTTCATTGAGCCAAAGCCCCGGCACCATCGAGGAAAAATACGGGCCCCAGACGCCGGGCACGAAGGCCGGCTCGCTGGTGCTGGCCATGGTGCAGGCCGAAGTGCCGAACACATAGGCCATGCGCGACTGCAAGGTGCCGACCGAGCCCTGCCCGCCAACCGTGCCGACGCCGCCGGCATGGGCATCGATCAGGCCGGCCGCAACCGGCGTTCCCGGCAGCAGGCCGAGATCGGCCGCGGCGGCCTCAGTCAGGCCTTGGGCAAGTGCCGTGCCGCCTTCGACGATTTCGGTGCCGATGCGGGCAAAGCCTTCATCGGCGAGCGCGCCGAGGCCGATGGCACGGAAATAGGCATCGTCCCAGCGCCGCTCATGACCGAGATAGGTCCATTTGCAGGTCAGCGTGCAGATCGAGCGCGCCAGGCTGCCGGTTGAGCGCCAGGTCAGATAGTCCGTCAGGTCGAAGAAATGCTCGGCCGCATCGAAGGTGGCGGGCAGGTTCTCGCGCAGCCACAGCAGCTTCGGCGTTTCCATTTCCGGCGAGATGGTGCCGCCGACATAGTCGAGCACGGCGTGCTTGCCGGCATTGATGCGCTGCGCCTGGTCGAGCGCGCGGTGATCCATCCAGACGATGATGTTGCGCTGACTGTCGCCGGAACTGCCGACCTGCAACGGCGCGCCGTCCTTGCCGACCACGACCAGCGAACAGGTGGCGTCGAAGCCGATGCCAGCAATGTCGCGCCCAGCGAGCCCCGACTTGGTCACCGCCTCGCGCACGCTGGCGCAAACCGCACGCCAGATGTCCTCGCTCGACTGTTCGGCGATTTCGCCGGGCTCGATGAACAGAGCGATGTCGCGCTTCGCCGAGGCAAGCATGGTGCCCTTGCTGTCGAATACCCCCGCCCTGGCACTGCCAGTGCCGACATCGATGCCGAGGAAGTGGGACATGGGAACCTCAGAAGTTAGGCAGTAGGCGAGATGGTCAGCAGTGAACGGCCAGTTGCAAGAGCCTCTCCCCATTCCCTACTGCCTAATGCCTACTGCCTCACAAATCATTGCTCTGCGGCAGGATCACCAGATCCCGGATAGTGACATTTCTCGGCCTAGTCAGCATGAACAGCACGGCTTCGGCGACCTCGACCGGTTGAATCAGGCCGCCCTTGGCCAGTTCATCCTCAAGCTTGTCCTTCGGCCAGTCGCTGATCAGCGCTGTCACCACCGGCCCCGGCTGCACCGCGCCGAGGCGCAGGCCGTGCGGGGCGACCTGCCGGCGCACCGTGTGGACGAAGGCCTGCACGGCATGCTTGGAGGCGGTGTAGATCGGCTCCCAGACCACCGGCACCAGTCCGGCGATCGAGGACGTCACGATGATGTCGCCGGTCTTTCGTTCGACCATATGCGGAAGCACGGCGTGTATGGAACGGAACACCGCGTTGATGTTGAGGTTCAGCATGCGGTCCCACACATCGGGGTCGCCTTCGAGCACCGGGCCTCCGACATAGGCGCCGGCATTGGCGTGGAAGATATCGAGCTGGCCGGCCTTGTCCAGGATTTGCGGCATCATCGTCGCGACGCTGGCCGGCTCCATCAGATCGATCACCAGCGGGATCGCGTTGGGACCGAGTTCGGTGCAGACGCTTTTCAGCGCGTCGGCGGCGCGGTCGACGAGCACAACGCGAACGCCGGCGGCAATCAGCGCTCTCGCGCATTCCAGGCCTATGCCCGACGCGGCGCCGGTGATCGCCGCGACCTTTCCACTCAAATCCTGAGCCATTCTATCCTCGTATCGATTGCGGTTGCGTTCAGGCGCGGCCGTGGGAAACCCGCGAGCGGCGTGCCAGGGAGTCGACGATGACCGCAATTGCCAGAACGGCGCCGGTGATCATGTAGCGAAGCGACGATGACAGATCGAGCAAGGTCAGCCCGCTGGCGATCGACTGGATGACGATGATCCCGAGCAGCGCGGAATAGGCGCTGCCACGGCCGCCAAACAGGCTGGTGCCGCCTATGACCGCCGCCGCAATGGCGTTGAGGTTGACGTCGCCGGTGCCGGCCTGCTGGCTGGCAGAGGCCAGCCGCGCCGCCGACAGCACGCCGCCAAGGGCGGCGAACATCGAGCACATGACGAAGGCGCTGAGGTAGATCGAGCGCACCTTGATGCCGGCGCGGCGCGCCGCTTCGCGGTTGCCGCCGACGGCGGTCATCGAGCGGCCCCATTGGGTGCGGGTCAGCGCATAGTTCATCGCCACCACCAGGCCGACGAACAGGCCGAACATCCACGGTATGCCGCGCGCCTGGTTGAGATAACCGACGATCAGTTCGAGCAGGATGGTCAGGGCGGCGACGCGCACGATGAGGCCGCCGACAGACGGCGCCGACAAATTGACGGCCCGGCGGCGGCTGACGGTGCGCAGGCCGGCGATCAGCATGACAATGCCGGGCAATGCCGCCAGTGCATAGGACAGCCAGTCCGGCATGACCAGCAACTGACCGAAATTCACCAGGTTCGAGCCATAGGGCAGATTGATCGAGCCGGTGGAGCCCAGAATGTAAAGCTGCAGGCCGAGCACGGCGAGCAGGCCGGCGAGTGTCGAGACGAAGCTTGGCATGCCGAGCCGGTTGAACAGCAAGGCATAGAGCGCGCCGATGAAACCGCCGACGGCAACCGCGGCGAGAATGGCGAGCGCCACCGGCCAGCCCTGGTTGACCCACAGCGTGCCCACCATGGCCGAGGCAAAGCCGCTGATCGAGCCGACCGACAGGTCGACCTCGCCGACCATCAGCACGCAGACTATGCCGAGCGCGATGACGCCGACGGTCGAGCAGTCGAACAGGAGATTGACCAGATTGCTTGACGAAACGAACACCGGGTTGAGCGCGGTGAACACGCTCCAGATGATGACCAGGCCGACGATGACCGGCAACGAGCCGAGGTCGCCGGAGCGGACGCGGTCGAAGAAGGCGCTGGTGGCGCCACCAACGCCGGCCTGATGCTTGACGCGCACGTCGCTGCGGTCGAGCGCCGTCGACGAGGAGGTGTCCTGCTTGGGCTCCGCGCTCATGGCCGCTGCTCCTGGTTGTGCGCTTGTTCGGCGGCCTTGCGCCGTTCGGCGCGGCGCGACACTGCATTGTTGGCGGCGCCGGTGATGGCGCTGACCAGTTCCTGGTTCGAGGCGTCGGGTTCGAAGACGCCGTTGTTGCGGCCGAGCCTGAGCACCACGATGCGGTCGGCGACGGCGCGCACGTCCTCCATATTGTGACTGATCATCAGCACGCCGAGCCCACGCTCGCGCACCCGGTCGATGAGGTTCAGCACTTCCGCCGTCTGGGCGACGCCAAGAGCGGCGGTCGGCTCGTCGAGCAGGATGACCTTGGGGTCGAGCAGCAGCGAGCGGGCGATCGCCACGGTCTGGCGCTGGCCGCCGGACAGCGAGGCGACCGCCTCGCGGACGCTTGGAATACGCGCCGACAATTCGTTGAGCAGCGTCCAGGCGCGAATTTCCATCGCCACCTCGTCCAGCCGCAGCGGGTTGAGCTCCTTGCCTAGAAAGATGTTGGCGACGACGTCGAGGTTTTCGCACAGTGCGAGATCCTGGAAGACGGTGGCGATGCCGAGCGTCAGCGCGGCGCTCGGGTCGGGCATCGTCACTTGCCTGCCGCGGAAATTGATGGTGCCCGAGCTCGGCTGGTGGACGCCGGCCAGAATCTTGACCAGCGTCGACTTGCCGGCGCCATTGTCGCCGACCAGCGCCACCACCTCGCCGGCATGGACATCGAGATCGATATCGGTGAGCGCCGAAACGGCGCCGAAATTCTTCGAGATGCCGCGCAGGCTGAGCACCAGCTCGCCTGCCGAAACCGGTCCGTCAGAGATGTCAGACATGGTGGCAAACCTTTCCGGATGGGCGGTCAAGAGTGACTGCGAACTTCCGGCCGCCGCAAGGGCGGCCGGAAAGCAGGATCAGGATTCTAGGTCATCCTTTTATGCATGTCTTATCCCAAAACCGCTGCGCGATTTTGGGCGACCTGCATTGTCACTTTGTGATGCCGAGCTTCTTGCAGCCTTCGGCATAGCGGTCGACGCAGAGCTCTTCGGCGGTGTTGATCTTCTTGTCGATGATCTCGGCCTTGAGGTTTTCCTGCGTCACCACCGCCGGCGTGAACAGCTGCGATGGGGTGTCGTAAAGGGTCATTTCGGCCTTCGGCGTCTCGCCCGACAGAAGCTGGACGGCGACGTTGGCGGCAGCCGCCGCAACGATCTCGCTCGGCTTGGAGATGGTGTTGTACTGATCGCCGGCGATGATCAGCTGCAGTGCGGCGATCGTCGCGTCGTTGCCGGTCACCGGCGGCACCGGATCGACACCGGCGGCCTTGAAGGCGGCGATGGCGCCACCACCGGTGCCGTCATTGGCCGCAACGACTCCGACGATCTGCGTGGAGAAGCGGGTGATCTGGCCGCTTGCCCATTGCTGCGCCTTCGGCGGCGCCCATTCCGGCGTGTCGTATTCGGCAAGGATCTTGTAGCCGCTGTTGTCGAGGCTGGAATGGATGCCCTTCTTGATCAGCCCGGCGGCCGCGTCGGTCGGCGATCCGTTGATCTGCAGCAGGCCGCCGCTGGCGGGGTCGACCTTCAGCGCCTTGAGGTGTTCGACGAGCGAGTCGGCAATGGCCTTGCCGATGCCTTCATTGTTGAACGAGACGTAGAAGTCGGCAGGTGCAGTCGGGATCGGGCGATCATAGGCGATGACCTTGACGCCCTGGCTCTGCGCCAGCTTGACCAGCGAGGCGGCGGCAGTCGAGTCGACAGGGTCGAGCACGATCGCCTTGGCGCCTTGCGAGATCACCGAGTTGAACTGCTGCTGCTGGCGCGAGGCGTCGGCATCGGCGTTCTGGTAGATCACCTTGCAGCCGGGGCAGAGTTTTTTCATCTCGGCGACGAAGCCGGGATAGTCGTGCTGCTCGTAGCGCGTCGAGGCCTGGTCGGGCATCAAGAAGGCGACCGTGGCGTCGGTAACCGGGGCGGCAAAGGCAGCGGTGCCGCCAAGAAGAGAAAGAGTGAGCGCGATGGCTCCCGTCGATTTCCAGGCAAATCTGGTCATTTCGATAGCTCCGTTTCAAGGAATGGTTTCATGAAGCCCTGGACACCACATGGCGCCGGGCCTTGACTGCAGTCGGGCTGTTGCGAGGAACAACGGAGCACTTGATCCGTGCTGCGCATCCTCTTGATATCTCTGGATTTCGGGACAAGCGATCTCCAGCACGGGACGCCTCCAACGCACCCCGCGTTCTTACCTCAGTAAATGTCTAGGCTCCTCCCGGTCCTCCCTGTTAGGCGGCAATCTCCGCGCTGACGTTTTCCGCCAGCAGGGCCCTGAAGCGCGAAGGCGACATGCCTTTCTGGGTCAGGAACTGGCGGTTGAAATTCGAGATGTTGTTGTAGCCGGCGGCATAGCAGATCTCGGTGATCGGCATGTCGGCCTCGCTCATCAGCAGCTGGCAGGCAAGGTTGATGCGCAGCCGGTTGACATACTGCACCAGCGCCATGCCGGTGTGACGGCGGAAGCTGCGCGAAAACGCGCTCGGGCTGCGCCCGGCGATCGCCGCCAGATCGCTTTCGCTGAACGGCTCGGTCAGGTTGGCGTTGATATAGGCAAGCGCCTTGTTGACGCCGGCCGACATGAAGCCTGAGGGATCTGGCAGATAGCTGGCGCTGGTCAGCGTCCGCACATCGGCGGCGCGGCTCAGAATATCGATCAGCTCCATGAACAGCGCGATGCGGCGAACGCCTTGCGCTTCGACCAGTTCGGCCAGCACAGGTGCGGCGAGCTTGGCGGTAGCGGTGGAGAACAGCGCGCCGCGGCGGCTGAGCTCGAGAATGTTTTCACAACCGGCAAGTTCCGGCAACGCGGCGGTGGCGTCGGCAATGAACTCTTGCGAGAACTGCACGACGCGGCCGCGCAGCGGCACGCTGGCGCCTGCCGGCACGTCGCTGACCCAGTTGTGCGGCAGGTTCGGGCCGGTGAGCACGAGATTGCCGGGCTCGAACTCGCCGATGAAGTCACCGACGAAATAATGGCCCGTGGTGGCGACGACGTGATGGATTTCGTATTCGGGGTGGAAGTGCCAGCGCACCGTGTGGAAGGGGTAGCCGTGGGCCCAGGCCTTGAACGACTCGCCGCGTCTGATCTGGACGACTTCCAAGTCCGGATTCATGTCAGTTCCTCCCGGCGCCGGTCCGGTCATGCGACCAGTTGCAGTGCCATCTCCCGCAGGCCGCGTTTGCCGCTCTCTGCAGTGATCGAAGCTTAGGCGGCAATTCATGCAGCCGCCACCACGGTGTGTCCACCTCACTGATACTTTTTTGACGTTTTTGTGGTCAAGGCGATACGTTTGCGAGTACGCGGGAGAGATCAGGCCCCGCTTGCGAGACGGTAACGACGCAAACGTGTCGCCGGCGACGAGAGCTGGTCGTTCGATTTCGGCTCCGTCACAGTGATAGTATGCAAAGGGAGCGGATCGGCATGACAAGGACGTTCACCTACTCCGGCAGCCCTGCGCATATTGTCTTCGGCAATGGCGCGTCGTCCGAGGTGGGCACCTGGATCGAAAAGCTCGGCTGCAAGCGCGCGCTGGTGCTGTCGACGCCGCATCGGGCTGCCGACGGCGAGGCGCTTGCCAAGTCCCTCGGCGCGCTGGCGGCCGGCATCTTTTCGGGCGCCGCCATGCACACGCCGGTCGAGGTAACCCAAACGGCAATGGCCAAGGCAACCGAGGTCAAGGCTGACTGCGTTGTCGCGCTTGGCGGCGGCTCTACCACCGGTCTCGGCAAGGCGATCGCCTGGCGCACCGACCTGCCGCAGATCGTCATCCCGACCACCTATGCCGGCTCGGAGGTGACGCCGATCCTCGGTCAGACCGAGAACGGCGAAAAAACCACAATGCGTGACGCAAGGATCCTGCCGGAAGTGGTGATCTACGATCCAGAGCTGACCGTCGGCCTGCCGATAGCGATGAGCGTCGCGTCAGGACTCAACGCCATGGCGCACGCGGCCGAAGCGCTTTACGCGCAGGATCGCAATCCGATTTCCACCCTGATGGCGAAAGAAGGATTGCGCGCCATGAAGGCGGCGCTGCCGGTGTTGACCAAGGAGCCTGGAAATATCGATGCACGCGGCGATGCGCTTTACGGCGCCTGGCTGTGCGGTACGGTGCTCGGCGCCGTCGGCATGGCGCTGCATCACAAGATCTGTCACACGCTCGGCGGCTCTTTCGACATGCCGCATGCCGAGACGCATGCGGTGATGTTGCCGCACACGATCGGTTTCAACGCCGTCGCGGTGCCCGACTTGTTGAAGCCGGTCGCCGACTTGTTTGACGGCAGCGCCGGTAGCGGTCTCCACGATTTCGCCAAGGCGGTCGGCGCGCCCCTTACATTGAAAGAACTCGGCCTCAAGCAGGCCGATCTCGACCGCGCCGCCGAGATTGCGACCAGGAACCCATACTGGAATCCGCGGCCTTTCGACCGCGCCGCAATCCGCGCCCTGTTGCAGGACGCGTGGGAGGGAAGGCGTCCGCAAAACTGACGTCAACAAGCAAGGAACTTACCCGCCGCGAATTCATCAGGATACCGCCATGAGTGGCTCCGCCTGATCGGCGCAGGCCGCTCACGGTTTTGTGCGCGTGAAAAACTGCGCGGCTCGAAAAGCCCATTGACATCAGCCGTATTTTCGACGCAAACGTTATATTGTTACTGTTATACAGTTACACAGCCCGCCTCTCCGGCGACATACATTTCAGACTGCAAGGAGACCACGGATGCGTCGCATTCCCTTTCTCGCCGCGCTGCTCGTCGCGGTGCCGCTTTTGACCGGCACGGCTGCCCGCGCCGAAGACAAGCTGACCATCGTGGCGGCCGAGAATTTCTATGGCGACCTTGCCCGCCAGATCGGCGGCAGCAACGTCACCGTCACCAGCATCCTGGCCAATCCCGACGACGATCCGCATCTGTTCGAGACCAGCCCGTCGACGGCGCGCACCATCGCCGATGCCAAGATCGTCATCTATAACGGCGCCGATTACGATCCGTGGATGGACAAGCTGCTGTCGGCCTCGACAGCCAAGGATCGCACGACCATCGTCGCCGCCGACCTGATCGGCAAGAAGTCGGGCGACAACCCGCATCTGTGGTACGACCCGGCGACGCTGCCGGCCATCGCCAAGGCGCTGAGCGCCGACCTTGCCAAGCGCGATCCGGCCAATGCCGTGTATTATGAGGCGAACCTGAAGGCATTCCAGACCTCGCTCGAGGCCATTGACAAGGAAATCACCGACGTCAAGAACACCTATGCCGGCACCGAAGTGACGGCTACCGAGCCGGTCTTCGGCTACATGGCGGAAGCGCTCGGTCTCAAGATGCTGAACTACGATTTCCAGGTGGCCTTGATGAACGATGCGGAGCCGAGCGCCACGCAGGTGGCGGCGTTCGAAAACAGCCTGAAGGACGGCTCGGCCAAGATCCTGTTCTACAATTCGCAGGTGACCGACGAGGCAACGACAAGGCTGCTCGACATCGCCAAGCAGAACAAGGTCACGGTCATCGGCGTCACCGAGACGGAACCGGCGGGTCAGACGATCCAGACTTGGTTCGGCGGCCAGATCGACGCGGTCCAGAAGGCGCTCGCCGCCCGCACACAATGAATGTGACTGCGAATGAATGTGACTAAATGAACGCAATCGAATTCGACAAGGTCACGCTGACCTATGGGGGACGCCGGGTTTTATCCGACGTCTCCTTTTCTCTACCGCAAGGCGCCTTTGTCGGCCTGCTCGGCGCCAATGGCGCCGGCAAGACGACGATGCTGCGCGCCATTCTCGGCCTGATCAAACCGGCCGGCGGCGCCATTTCGGTGCTTGGCAAATCGCCGACGCGCGGCAACGCCGACATCGGCTATATGCCGCAGGCGCGGCGCGCGCTTGGCGATGTCGGCGTCAGCGGCCTCGACTTCGTGCTGAGTGCCGCCGGCGGGCATCGCTGGGGCTGGCCCGTCGCATCGGCTGCCGAGAAGGAGGCGGCGTGGAAGGCACTTGAAGAGGTGGGCGCCGGCAGCCTCGCGCGCCGTCCCTTGGGCGAGCTTTCCGGTGGCGAGCGCCAGCGCATCCTGATCGCGCAATCGTTGATCGGCAATCCGCAACTGCTTTTGCTCGACGAGCCGCTGATCAGCCTCGATGCGGGCCATCAGCGCGCGATCATCGACCTGGTGCACGACATCGGCGAGCGGCTCGGCATTGCCGTGCTGTTCTGCTCGCACGAGATCAACCCGCTGCTGCGCGCCGTCGACCGCGTGCTCTATCTCGGCAACCGCAAGGCGGCGATCGGTTCCGTCGACGAGGTCATCAGCGGTCCGGTGCTGTCGAAACTCTATGGCACGCATATCAATGTGGTGCGGGTTGCCGGCCGCATCTTCGTCATGGCCGACGATGTCGAACTGGAGAGCGGGGCGCATGTCCACGATCTTTGACTATGAATTCATGCGCAACGCCTTCTATGCCTGCACCATCGTCGGCATCGTTTCGGGCGCGGTCGGCTATTTCCTCGTGCTCCGGGGCCAGACCTTCGCCGGCCATGCGCTCTCCCATGTCGGCTTTCCCGGGGCCACCGGCGCCGGCCTGATCGGGCTGTCGCCGTTTCTCGGCCTCACCGTGTTCACCGTCGCCGCCGGCATCGGCATCGGCCTGCTCGGCGAACGCGCGCATCGCGACGTCGCCATCGGCATCGTTTTGACGCTGTCGCTCGGCTTGGGCTTGCTGTTTCTGCATTTCTACACCGCCTTCGCCTCGCAGGCGACCAACGTGCTGTTCGGCAATGTGCTGGGCATCAGCCTGCGCACCGTTATCGTGCTTGCGGTGCTGGCGGTGGCGATCCTTGTCGCGCTTTTGCTGATCGCGCGGCCGCTGCTGTTCGCCAGCCTGCAGCCGGAACTCGCCGAAGCGCGCGGCGTGCCGCTCACTCTTGTCTCGACCCTGTTCATGGTGCTGGTCGCCGTCGCCACGTCCGAGGCGGTGCAGATCGTCGGCGTGCTGCTCGTCTTCGCGCTGATGGTGGCGCCTGCAGCCACCGCGCTCAGGCTTACCAGCGGCGTCGGAGCCGGCGTGCTGACGTCCATCGCGCTTGCCGTGATCATCGCCTGGATCAGCCTGACGCTCGCCTTCCTGACCGACTGGCCGACGAGCTTCTGGATCACGGCGCTGGGCGCGGCGGCCTATGTCGTCAGCGGCATGGTCCGGCGCCCGTCGGTCCGAGAGACTCAGAGCGCCGACGCCGGCCCCTGAGGCTTGCCCTCCGGCGGGTCGATCGGGCCGGCTGGAGTGCAAAACTGACGTGAGGGAAATACACCCAAAAAAAGTCAGGTCTACAAATCGGCTCCTGAAACGTTTCAGCCGCGAAAGACAAATTCATCCAATCGCCTAGATCGCGACCTCTGTCGCGCCAAAGGGCCGCTCCGGAGCGGCCGGAACACCCGGAAAACCGCCATTTCAAGCGCATTTTGTAGCGGCGAATGGCGTCCGCGCGGCCGGTTGGAAGCTGGCCGGGAGGTGCAAAGGCGACCCCCCGCGGCCATCGCGGGCGGCGTTGACAGACCGCGGTGCTGCATGCGTATAGCAAGCCATGGGTCACGCCATGGCCGTGGCGGTTGAGACGGGGCTGGGGGGTTTCGTAACAACAGCATTGACGGCCCGGCGCCGGACGGGCGGCATGCACTCTCGAAGTGCGCCGCTCGCTCTTGGCTGACGCGCCGGCGACCCGGCAGCAGTCCTGGCCTGCGTTCTCTCGACCAGGCTCCGCAGAACGCCATCGTCTCAGCTTTTCGATCCGCATCGGTTCGAAGCGAACGAGGTGACGCCCTCTTAACCGATATTCGCTTCGCTACGTCCCCCTCCCCTGCTGGGCGAGGGGGACGCTGGCGATGAACCGCGCCGGCCGAGGTGTATCGGCACCGATCAGGCAAGCCTGACGACGTCGATCAAGCAAGCTTGACGACGAAGTGCTTGGTTACCGGCTCGATGATCTGCCAGGTGCCCTTGAAATCGGCTTCGACCACGAACGCATCGCCCGGACCGACCTCGACCGGCGTGCCGCCATCGGGCGTGATGATGATGCGGCCGGCGATCATGTGCACGAACTCATAGTCGGTGTAGGTGGCGTGATAAGTGCCGGGCGAGGCCCGCCAGGTGCCCGACAGCACCTTGCCGTCGGCGGTGGTGTGCTGCACGGCGGTCTGCATGGTCGGCCGGCCCGCCACAACGATCCAGCCCGGTAAGTCGCCGCCCTCGGCATGCTCGACAGCGCCGAATTTGAAAATGGTGGTGTTGGTCATGGGAGGCTCCGTTTGAATTGCATGGCTGCCGGTTGGATAGCCGATGCGTGTGACGGGAGCAACGCAAGGGCCGACCCCGGATGTCGGAGATTTGGCGAAGGAGGCGGGGAGCTAATCTCCCCCATCGAGGGGGAGATGTCGCCGAAGGCGACAGAGGGGTCGCCGCGCGTGGAGCGCCTGCCTTCACTTGCAGGATTGGGCCAGTCCGGTCGAACCGACCCCCTCTGGCCTGCCGGCCATCTCCCCCTCAAAGGGGGAGATCAGCGGCGTCGCCTCCTCCAATGTTGCACTGCGTTAGATTTGTTGCATTGCGATATCGACCCATAGGGCGGAGTCTTGGTCCGACTGTCAACGGTTGCAGCGCCGTGTCCCGTTGGGCGCAAAGCTGCCGCACGTATGATCCCGGCGCGATCGTTACTCGCCGAGGCGGGGTCATGCACCAGCACGAGGTGGCAAATCGTGTCAGCATCGTTCCGGCCCGATATCGAAGGACTGCGTGCCTTGGCGGTGGCAGGCGTGATCGCCTTTCATTTCGGCTTCACCGGCCTGCCCGGCGGCTTGACCGGCGTCGACATCTTCTTCGTCATCTCGGGCTATCTGATCACAAAACACCTGCTTGCCGAAATCACCGAGACCGGGCGGCTCAACCTGTGGCGCTTCTATGCCAGGCGCGCTCGGCGGCTGTTGCCGGCGTCGCTGTTCGTCATCCTCGCCACACTGGTGGCCGGCGCCTTCATCCTGTCGCCGGAGGAACAATCGCTCTATTCCAAAGGCGCCATGTTCGCCTCGGCCTACATGATCAATCTGTGGCTGATCCGCTGGTCGTTCGATTATCTCGCCGCCGATACGGCCAGCAACCCGTTTGTCCATTTCTGGTCGCTGTCGGTGGAGGAGCAGTTCTATGTCGCCTGGCCGGCGCTGCTTGTGCTGGCGGCATGGCTGCGCCCCGGCAAGCGCGGCGCGATCCTGGTGATCGGCATTGCCGGCCTCGTCTCGTTCGCCGTCTGCGCGTGGCTCACCACGGTCTCGCAGCCCTGGGCCTTCTATTTCTCGCCGCTACGCGCCTGGGAGTTCGCCGCCGGCGGGCTGGCCAGCATGGTGCCGCAGCAAGTCTGGCAAAACCGCCCGCGGCTCGCCACGCCGCTGGCGTGGCTCGGCCTAGCGCTGATTGCCGGCGCCTATCTTTCCTTCAGCGACGAAACGCCCTTCCCGGGTTTCCTCGCCCTGGTGCCGGTGGCCGGCACCGTGCTGTTGCTGCTGGCAGGAGCGGCGCACGCGCAGCAGGAGAGCGCTAAGAAAAGCCCGATCGAGGCACTGGCGCTGGCGCCGCTGCAATGGGTCGGCAAACTCTCCTACTCGATCTATCTCTGGCACTGGCCGGTGATCGTGTATGCCACGATGCTGACGCCGGAACTTTCGCCGCTGCAGCGGCTCGGCTGCTTGGCGCTGACGCTGGCGCTGTCGGGGTTCACCTATCATGTCATCGAGAACCCGATCCGTCGCAATGGCTGGCTGATGGCCAGTGCGGCGCGGGCGCTGGTGCCGGCCGTCCTCCTGACCGGCACCAGCGTCGCAGCCGCATATGCCAATGCCAGGCTGGCCGTCCACGATCTGGACCCTGAGCAGCGCAGCATTGCCGCCAGCGCCGCGCAGCCTTCCACGGCGCGCGCGGCCGGCTGTATTCTTTCCTTCGAGACGGTGACGCCGAAGGCCTGCGTGTTCGGCAACAAGGACGCCCCGCGCTCGATTGCGCTGTTCGGCGATTCGCATGCCGACCACTGGTCGACGCCGCTGATCGAGGCGGCGGCCAAGAACAACTATCGCCTCGTCACCTATCTCAAATCGTCCTGCCGTGCCTCGCGGGTGACGACCTGGAACTGGCGGCTGAAGCGCGACTACACCGAATGCGACCAGTGGCGGGAGCAATCGGTCAAGGACATTATCGCGTTGCACCCGCACATGGTGGTGATCTCGGAATTTTCGATCGGCAATGTGATGAAGGAATCGCCCGAGGAACTGAAGCACGCCGATGGGAACGAGGAGTGGAAGACCGGCCTGCGCTGGACGCTGGCGGCATTCAGCCGGGCCGGGATCAAGGTCGCGGTAATCCGGGACGTTCCCTACAATGGAAGCTATGCCGACAAATGCGTGGCGCGGGCGCTGTGGCGCGGGCAGGTGCCTGAAGTCTGCGACACGCCGAGGGACGCGGCGGCGAACGACGACATCGCCGCGGCCGAGCGCGACGTCGTGCGCAGCGTGCCCGGCGCCACCTATGTCGACCTGACCAGCCAGTTCTGCGACGCCCAAACCTGCCACGTGTTCATCAACGGCCAACTCGCCTTCCGCGACCGGCACCACCTGGCGACGCCATTTGCTGAATCACTGGAGCCGCTCTTGGAGAAGGCGGTGTTTTAGGGGGCGGCGAGGTAGGGGGACCTGACGGCTGACGCTCAGTTGATGCGAGCTATGCCACAAACACATCCTCTCGATGGTGAGCGAGGTAAGCCTGCTGCGGCGGGGTGAAGGTGCTAGTGCGCCAGACGGCGGGGGCTTCGGCAAAGCCGAAACTCTGCATCACCAATTGCTCGAATCCGAGCCGCCGCAAATCAGTCTTGTCGCTGGGATATGAGGACCTGCCCGCTATCTTCAAAACTGATGAAGCCACGGTCAAAGAGGTGGTCGGCATCAGGCGTGAGGAGCAGCCCGTTCATGCCGTCCAAGCGCTCCTGCGCGGAAGCGCATAGGCGCCAAGGCTTGATGTGGCTTGCAATCAGCAACGAGGGATTGGTGACCCCTGTGAGTCGGCACGAGCGCTCCATGGCTTCGACATTGGAACGAAATTTACCTTGGCCGCGACGAGCTTGAATGACGCTCGTCTTTACAGTGTCCTCGAGTTGGAGGTCGTCTCGGATACGGCGCTCAACGACGTCCTCTAAAATTTCATTGACGACTTCGAAAGTGAGACTGTTTGCGCCACCACGCCTCAAAGCTTCGCGGTCGAAAGCTGTACCCGCGACAATTGTGTGAAACACCTCTTGCGATACGCTCGCGAGATAGGCGTTTTGACGGCCTGATCCGGAGTTTGGGTCGATGGGCGAGTATCGGGCAGGCAGAAGCGGACCCAATTCGCCAATTATGTCCGACGGGCGCACCGTCGGCAGGAGCGGCGCCCAATACACCGGGAGAAGCCAACCTTCCTCGTTCCAATTGGCTCCAGTGTTCTTGAACTCCGGTGGTTTCGGTGCTGTGAATGCAAACTCCGCTACCCGACCAATATAGCGCACGGCTTGACCGAAAAAAGACAACACGAGGTCACCAGGTGTCGCCCGACGCATATTTTTGTAGAACTCGCTGCGTGCCCCATTCTTCTGAGTTTTGGGCGACCAGAGATATTGCCCGTCGATCTCTTGGCAGGCGGTCTGACTGTGATTTACCCACCAGAATTGCGACATCGTTTTTGATTTTAATAGTTGCCGTCGGCTGGGTAAGCTCTATTCGAGACCTGTCTCGCCTACAAGCATGGAGCCGACCTTATTGCCAGGTGCGACAGGCGGCGTAACTGCATCTTTCGGCGAGACGCCAAGAAGAGCGTAGGGCGACGATAGTCGCCGCCCCCACCCCGCTTGCAAATCGCCCCCCAAATGCCATCTACATCACAGGCGCACCGCCGGTGCGCGGCATCCACGGAGCATTCACTTGACGCAGCGAAGCGGCAGTGCGGACTTGCCGCTGCATGGCGGGCGGGTTCCGAAATGGCTGGGCGATCGTATGACGCGACTGGGCGCGGTGTTGTGCGAGGCGATCATCCATCACTATGGCCGCGACGAGCTGTTGCGGCGGCTGGCGCATCCGTTCTGGTTCCAGTCCTTCGGCGCCGTCATGGGCATGGACTGGCACTCCTCAGGCATCACCACCTCGGTCGTCGGCGCGCTGAAGCGCGGGCTGAACCCGATGTCGCGGGAGCTCGGCATCCATGTCTGCGGCGGGCGCGGCGCGCATTCGCGCAAGACGCCGCAGGAGCTGATGGCGATCGGCGAGCGCGTCGGCATCGATGGTGCGGCGCTTGCCACCGCCAGCCGCCTGGTCGCCAAGGTGGACAGTGCGGCCGTGCAGGACGGTTTCGACCTCTATCTGCACGGCTTCATCGTCACCGACGACAGCCGCTGGGTGGTGGTGCAGCAAGGCATGAACGGCGACAGCCGCCAGGCGCGGCGCTATCACTGGCTGTCGGAAGGGCTGACAAGCTTCGTCGACCAGCCGCATGCGGCGATCGAGGGCGAGCGGCAGGGCGAGATCGTCAACCTCACCGACCATCGCGCCGAGCCGTCGCGGACCGGACAGCTCGATTTGTTGAAGACCATGAGCCCGGAGCGGATCCTTGACGAGCTTGCCCTGCTGGAGCCGCCGCCGAAAGCGGAGCCTGCGAAGCCCCCGGCGCAGCCGATGCTGCCCAATCTGGTGCTGCCGGCACATCATGACGTGCGCGAGAGCGACATCGTCATGCACCGGCTGCACGGCAACATTTCCGCGGCAATAGAAAGCGGGCCGGCCGATTTTCCCGAACTGCTGCTGGTGCCCGGCGTCGGCGCGCGCACGGTGCGGGCGCTGGCCATGGTGGCGGAAGTGGTGCATGGCGCGCCCTGCCGCTTCTCCGATCCGGCGCGCTTTTCGCTTGCCCATGGCGGCAAGGACCGGCATCCCTTCCCGGTGCCGCTGAAAGTCTATGACGAGACGATCGCGGTGCTGAAATCGGCCGTCGGCAAGGCCAAGCTCGGCCGCGAGGAAGAGCTCGGCGCGCTGCAGCGCCTGGATGGCGAGGCGCGGCGGCTGGAGCGCTACGTCACCGGGCCGAGCCTTAAGGAGATCGTCGCCGGCGAGTTCGACCAGTCGCACCTGCTTGGCGGGCGCAGTGTGTTTGGGTGGGAGACGGCGGCGGAAAGCGACGACGGTTCAGACAGGGGCCGCCAGTAGCGGCCTGTCCATCATGCAGAGATAGTGCGCGGCCGATAGAAACACGTGCTCGGCTTGTTTTGATAATGCTTGCAAAGACCCATTTCTCAAGTGATGCTCTGCCAGGCGAGGCTCGGCATGAAGACATTCGCATGGACGTTGGTTTTCGTGCTGCTGGCGATTGGCGGCGCGATCGCCCAAACGACGCCTGAGCCTGCCATACTGGCATATACACCGCCGATGCACTTCGTCGTTGTGCGCAACAGCACGCCAGGATGCGAGCCGACATGCCCGGAATGGATTTCGGCGGAAGGTCACATCGTGGCCGGCACGCCAGCTTTGCTGAAGGCCTTGCTGAAAAAACTCGGCCCCCGCAAATTGCCTTTGGCGTTGAATTCCCCCGGCGGCGAGACCGATGCGGCGATGGCGCTTGGCCATATGATCCGCGCCAGCGGGCTCGACACGATGGTTGGCAAGACGGAGTTCTCCGAATGCGCGCCAGACACAAAAGCCTGCGGGCCGGGCGACCTCCGCTTCGGCGTCGCCAACCCCGTCGGCGCAGTCTGTTCGTCAGCTTGTACGATGGTTCTTGCGGGCGGCGTACGGCGCCTGGCAGACAGCCGCGCCTTTGTCGGCATTCACCGGATCATGCTGCCGACCGCCAAGAAAATCCACGGCAAGAAGACCATCGTCCTCGTTCCGATACCCAAATGGTATGAACGCAAGGTCGACAGCTATTTCACCGAGATGAAAGCAGGTTCGTGGATCGTATCGGCCATGCAAAAAATACCCGACGACAGCATACGATACCTCGTGACATACGAACTTTTGGACCTGAATCTGATAACCGAAACCGGTCACGGCGACACGCGCACCTCCATCGATATCTGCAAGACCACGCCGCCGGCGGGCAACTGCCGAACGGTCAGGCAATAGGAATAGCGGGCCACGTAGGTCGTCGAAGCGCCTGTTTCTCAACAGCAACCCTTCACTTTACGCGGCACCCTTCAACAGGTCTTCCGGCCGCCCCTCGACGAGCGCAGCAATATAGCTTTCCAGGCTGGTCGTGCCGCGCTCCGGGTTTTCCGGCTGCATCGGCTTGTCCAGCGTGGCCCCGGTCATGCGGGCATAGGACTCGGCCGCCGCTTTGGAGAAGCCTAGTTTTTCGTAGGTTTCTGTCCAGCGCTCCCGCGGCACCGTGACCACGCGCACGTTTTTGCGCAACGCCGCACTGAAGGCTGCGGCGACATCGGCGGCGGAGTAGCGCCGAGGACCCTCGATATAGTGCGTGCCGGTCTTGTCCGCCGGCTCCAGCAGACGTCTCGCCGCAGCCTCGCCGAGATCCTGCGGCGCCACCATCGGCAGCTCGAAATCCGCCGGGAAGAAGGAGGTGATGACGCCGTCGCGCCGCGCCGTCTCCAGGGCCTGATCCCAGTTGCTCATGTAATAGGCGGCGCGGTTGATGCTTGCCGGAATGGCCTGGGCCTTCAGCTTCTGCTCGAGGCCGTAAAGGACGGTGAGATCGCCGACACCCTCGCCGGCCTGCGCGCCATAGGTCGATTCCGCTACCACTTTTTCGAGGCCGGACCCCTCCAGTGCCGTCGCAATGGCGCCAACCGTCTTGCGCTCCTCGGCGTCGGTGTCGGTCGATGGATCGGCCGGCGGGTTGAGCAGAAACGCCCGCTTGCCGCGCCGCAAGACTTCACGCAGCGCCTCGACATCGAGCACATCGGCAACCGCGGCCTCCGCGCCCTGTTCAACCAACCATGCGGCCTTCGACTCGTCGCGCGTCACCACCGTGACATCCTCGCCCTGCCGCAACAGCGCCATTGCCGCCGCCGAGCCGACATGGCCGGTACCTCCAAGAATGACATGCATGGTCTCGTCCTTCCCTTGCTGATTCATGCCGGATTAATGGCTGGGGCGGCGAAGGGTTCAAAAATCGGGGGATGATGCTGACAGGGGCTGACGCCGGCTTTCCCCGCAATGCACAGCGCAGGGGTCGTTCGCATCTTGCAAAATTATGGAACGAGGTCGTGCCCAGCGAGTTATATTAGCGCAACCTTGAATAGGAGGCAGCTATGAGAAAGCTCCTGCTTGCTTCGGCTATCGCTATCACTGCGGCGGCGGCGATGATCGCCCCGGCGAATGCCGGCGGGCGCGTCGTGATCGGCATCGGCAACGGCAACTATGACGATGACTACAATGACAGCTATGGCGACTATTACGATCGCTACGCTCCTCGCCCCTACTACCAGTATGATGCCTACGATAACGGCTTCAGGTACCACAGGTATCACAGGCACCATCGCCATTGCCGCATAGAGTTGGTCAAGCATTGGCGCCATCATCACAGGATCGTCGAGGAAATTCGCGTTTGCGAACGGTGATCCGATAGGGTGAAACCGGTTCGGCCGGCATCTGCCGGCCGGCCACTTCCTGCGTGGCTGCCGGCCTTATCGCGGCTTCCGCATCAGTATCATCCCGTAATCCACGGCCAAAAGGTCGAGCCCGACCTTCAACAGCTTCACCACCACATCTCGTCCCTCGCCGGTGCGTTCGGCGAGCGCCTTCACCGACTGGCCTTCGAGACAGATCTGGCGGACCACTTCCGCCACTTCCCAGTGGGCCAGGGCGGCGACGGCGTGAGCATGAGCGCGGCCGGCGTTGAGCACGCGGTCGGGGATGCCGCCATTGATGCGGCCGCCGTCAATGCGCTCTTCCCACGGCATCGGCCGCAGCCCGTCACGCGAGGCGCGCTCGAAATCGTCGCGAAACCGCTGGCCGGCCTCACGCTGCTGGCGGGTCAGTGAGGTGATGCCGACCAGCGGATCGACATTGCGCACCCGCACGATGCCGCCGGTCGCGGTGTAGCCGTCATTGGAGACCTCGTAGACGCGCCGCGCCTCTTCGGTGCCGACGCTCAGCCGCTTGCGGCCGAAGCGATCGTCCTTCAGCGCGAAATCATGGCCGATCTCGCGGCGGATGCGCACCTGCTCGGCTTCGCCCGCAGGCAATTTCGGCGGTTTGGCTTTCTGCGCGGTTTTTTTGCTCATCGGGGGATCCTTGTGGGATTGGGTTGTTGAGCCGGAAGGTTGGCGTTCCTTCGCGCCCCCCTCTTCCCTGCCGGGCATCTCCCCCACGAGGGGGGAGATTGGCAGTGTCGGCGGCTGCGCCTCTGCAACGTTGGCAATTGGCGAAATCGGCGGCGATATCCGATCGCCCCCCTCGTGGGGGTTGAGGAGTGGTCCGCGAAGCGGACGGAAAGCCAATTGCTTGGCTTTCCGAGCGACGAACGTCCGGCAGGACAGAGGGGGGCGCTGTCCCGCCGGCTTTCGATCATTGGTGGGGTCGTCCGAAGGCGAGGAACGGAGCCCAGCCGCTCACACCACCTCCGCCACAGGCCGGTGGAAGCGCGCCTGGTGGTATTCGCAGTAGCTTTTCAGCGCCCTTGTGCGCAGGCCGCAGCACAGCATCTCCAATCCCGGCCGGCTGCCGGGAGGGTCTTTGTCGGGGTCTTCCTCCAGCGTCAGGTCGAGCGGCGCGCGGCAGCGGTCGAACAGGCAGTCGATGAAGCGCATGGCGGCGACATGCGGCTGACGCCCGAGCGAGGCAGGGAGCGGCGCCGGCACATTGAAGCGGTAGATTTCGCCGTCCACCACCAGCCGTCCTTCGCCCGGGATCGAGGGCGCCGGACGGGCTGGCAACAGAGGCCTGGCCGATGGCTGACGGGTCGGTTTGGCGGCCGGTTTGACCGGCGCGGCCTGCTTCGAAACTCCTACTTCCGTTACGGGCTTGCTTGGCTGCGCCGGCGGATTCCTCTTGGCGGTATTCTCGTTTGCCGCAGTCTTCCCCGTCGCATTCTTCCTCGGTCGGCCGCCGGACCTGCCGCCTCTGGGGTTGGCGAAGCCGATGGTCTTCAACGCGCTGTTGCGGTGGACGATGCCGATGATGGCATTGCGCGAGACCGGACTGCCGCGCAGCGCCGTGAAGCGCACGGCGATCCCTGTGGCCGACAGGCCATCCCTCAGCCAGACGGCGATCTCCTGCAATTCGGTGTCGGTATAGGCAGTCATGTCGGTATCCATTGATTGCGCGCGCAAAGGCCGAGCGCCGGCCCCGAGGGCCCACGGGAAAAAATCAGAGCGGATGGTCGGTGCGGTCAGCCGATACTGGCGGCCGGCAGCGAGCCGGCGAGATGCCGCAAGGCGGCTTCGGCGGCCGCTTTGGTGAGGGCGGAAACCGCCCTGCCCGTCAGCCGGTCGAACAGGATGACGGTGCCATCTTCCGTGCGGATGCAGGAAATACCCTGCCCGCCGGAGACAGCCCTTGGCGCACCGGCGGCGCCATGGGCTGAAGAGGTGGCCGGAGCCGGGAGAGGAGCGGCTCCGGCCGTTCCGGTCGATCGGGGGGACGACGGTTCGACCGGATCCGGGGCAAGAGCCCCGGTTTGCGTCCGGACCGGGGAGGAGGACAGCCCGGACGATGGGAGAAAGCTGACGATGTCTGCGGAAACGCTTGCGGTTTGTTCGATCATGCGCTAAGCGTACGATATGTACGAAACGTACGCAAGCGAAATCGTACATATTGGACGATAAATTTCAGGCAATTTGTACGATGCAGGAACCGAGGCACAGATTGCAGCAGGCACGGGCGGAGGCGGGTTATGCCTCGCCGAGCGACGCGGCGCGGGCATTGCGCGACATCAACAAGAACACGCTGATCAGTCACGAGAACGGTAACCGGCCGCTGTCGCGCAAAGCGGCGGAGAAATACGGCCGCTTGTTCGGCGTCGATCCCGGCTGGCTCTTGTTCAACGGCGACGGCGGCAGCCTTGCGGGGGGCCATTTCGGCTTTGACGAGTCGGGCCGGCAGATCCCGATGCCGTCGCTGGCCACCGTCGATGTGCCCATCGTCTCGTGGATCAGCGCCGGCGAACTCGGCAGCCAGGATACGGTGGTCAATCTCAGCGACTATCCGACCATCCCCACCACCGATCTGGAGCAGGGCCAATGGATTGCGCTGCGCGTCGACGGCCCGTCGATGAACAAGATCTCGCCACCGGATTCGATCATCTTCGTCAACCTCAGGGACAAGCGGCTGGTGACCAATGGCTGCTATGTCATTTCGGACGAAAGCGGCCAGGCCACCTACAAGCGCTATCGCCCCAACGAGAACCCGCCCTTCCAGCCGGCCTCCTACATGGACATCCCGCCGCCGGCGCTCGAAGGCGCCATCACCATCATCGGCCGGGTGAAGCGCTCGATGATCGATATGTGAGGGAGAAGGCGGTGAGGCGCAATCTCCCGCCTCGAGGGGGAGATGGCCGGCAGGCCAGAGGGGGTCGCCGCGCGTAAGGCGCTGACATCCTCTGTCCGCGATAGGAAGTCGCGTCAGGACGTACCGACCCCCTCTGTCGCCTTCGGCGACATCTCCCCCTCGAGGGGGGAGATTACGCGCCCAAAAACTCGTTCGTGAAATACCCCCCGAAATCCGGCTTCTCCTTCAGAACCTTGCCATCGCCATCGAGCAATATGCCGGCCCTGAAGAGGTAGGTTCCGATCGCCTCGATCTTGGCCCTGGCGATGGTGCCGATGACGCCGTCCTGGCTGCGCAAGAAGTGTCCGTCGACCAACATTTTCAGCGAAGCGTGGATCAGCGCCGGGTCGGTCAGCGCATCCCTGTTGGAAGCGATCAGCAGATCGCCGGCTTCCTGCGGGTGATCGCAGGCAAATTGGTAGCCGCGCCGCGTTGCCTCGACGAAGGCCGATACGGCCTTCGGGTTTGCCTGGAGATATGCATTGCTGGAGGCGATCAAGGTGGTGTGCTCGTCGGGCACGCCGTAGTCGGCGTAGCGGAAGCCGCGCTGCCTGACGCCTTTCAGCTCGGCAGCGACGCCTTCCCAGGTCGAGACCTCCAGCGTGAAGTCGACCGAGCCGTTGGCCAGCGCCTCATAGGCCGAGGTGCCTAATGTCACCGTCTCGAAAACGCCCTTGCCGCCATCGTGGCGGATGATGGTCGAGATCAGCGTGTTTTCCCAGGCGCTGCCGAAGCCGCCATAGGTCAGACCGTCGAGATTCCTGGGACTCTTGATCTCGCCGCGATCCGCGTTGAAGACCAACCGGCCGGTCTCCTGCTGGACCACGGCGTAGACCGCCTTGAGATCGGCGCCGGCAGCCCGCTGGGTGAACAGGCCGACGCCGGCAATGCCGAAATCGGCGATGCGGTTGGCGACCAGCGTGCCGCCGCCAGTATCGCCATAGGGCAGGATCTCAACATCGAGCCCGACCTCGTGGTAGAACCCTTTGTCGCGGGCAACGAACAGGCCGACATGGTTGGTGTTGACCGTCCAGTCGAGCGCGACGGTGATTTTTTGCGTAGCCGCATGAGCGCGAGAGGCAAGCGGCAGTCCGGCAGCCAGCGTCAGCAGCAAAGCCTGCCGGCGTGTGAATTCGGTCATGAAAAACTCCTTTGAGCGGTCTGCGGGAACGAGGGCCGGTCAGTCCCGGGATTGAGCAGCGTGTCGAGGATGTCGGCTTCGAGCGCGGCGGCCTGGCGCGCGGCATCGCTGCCGGTGGTGCGCGGGCGCGGCAGCGGCACGGCAATCTCGCCGATGATGCGGGCCGGCCGCGCCGACATCAGATAGATGCGATCGGAGAGGTAGACGGCTTCGCGCACGTCATGGGTGATCAGCAGCGCCGTCCAGCGTTGGCGCTGCCACATGCCTTCCAGCCAGCGCTGCATACCCGCGCGGGTCAGTGCATCCAGCGCGCCAAAGGGCTCGTCGAGCAGCAGCATGTCGCGCTGCTGCACCACGGTGCGCAAAAGGGCGGCGCGCTGGCGCATGCCGCCGGAAAGCTCGGCCGGCCAGGCGCGCTCGAAACCGGCAAGGCCGAACTCAGCGAACAACGGCGCGACGCGTTCGCGCGCCGCCTTGCGGCCAAGACCCTGCACTTCCAGCCCCAGCGTCACATTGTCGATGACGCGCCGCCACGGCATCAGCGCGTCGCGCTGCGGCATGAAGGCGAAGGGGCTGCCCTGCAATGGCGCGCCGTCGAAGCGCATGTCGCCCTCGCCTTTCAGCGCGCCGGTCAGCAACTGGAACAGCGTCGACTTGCCGGCGCCGGAAGGGCCGAGGATGGAGACGAACTCGCCGGCCGCGACATGAAGCGAAATGCCGGCGAGCACCTCAAGCGCGCCGAAGTTCTTCCTGATGTCCCGGAGTTCGAGCCGCGTCATTGACGGTTCTCTTCTGCAGCTTCAACCTTGCCGTCGCGGCTTTCGCTCCCTGCATTCTCCCAAGGCATGGCGAAGCGCTGGACGAGCACCGCAATGGCGAACAAGACAAGCGTGAGCGCGGCGCTGACGGCGACCGCGGCGAGCACCAGATCGGGCCGAAAGTTGTTCTTGGCATTGAGCATGTAGATGCCCAGCCCCTTCGCCGCCCCCGCATATTCGGCGAAGATCGCGCCGACGACGGCGTAGGTGATGGAGATGCGCAGCCCGGCGAAGAAATAGGGCAGCGCCGAAGGCAGGCGCGCCAGCCAGAAGATGCGCCAGCGCCCTGCCCCCATGGTGGCGAGCATCTGCGAAATCGCCTTGCTGGTCGCGGCAAAACCCTCGACCAGCGCCACCATCATCGGGAAGAAGGTAACGAGCGCCACAAGCAAGATTTTTGGCATCAGCCCGAAGCCGAACCACAGTACGATGAGCGGCGCAATCGCGACCAGCGGCAAGGTCTGGCTGACAATCAGCAGCGGAAACAGCGCGCGGCGCAGCGGGGCCAAGAAATCGACCACCGCCGAAAGCACGAAGGCAGCGACCAACGAGCAGGCGAAGCCGGCTGATGTGGCGCGGATGGTGGGCAGCGTGTTGTCGGCAAGGGCAGCGCGATGCTCCCAGGCCTGCTGCAGCACGCGCGACGGCGCCGGCAGCATGGTGGGCGCAGCGCCACCATAGCGGGCGTAGAGCTCCCACGCCGCGAGGAGCAGGGCGGAGGCGCAGGCGGCGGGGATGGTCTTGGCGATGGCTGCGGCTAATCTCCCCCCTCGAGGGGGAGATGTCGCCGAAGGCGACAGAGGGGGTCGTCTCGCATAGAGCGCCCACGCCTTGCCGATGCGAAAAGGACGTCGGCGCTCCACGCGCTGGGACCCCCTCTGGCCTGCCGGCCATCTCCTGCTCGAGGGGGGAGATTCGTGGGCATCGCGGTCTTCGCCAATCGCCAATGGCTCCCCTCCTCTCTGTGCTGAGGGGTCAGAGGCATCTCCTCCACGCAATGGGTCAGATAAACCAGCCACGGCAATATCCTCAAGGAACGACGCTTGAGCCGCGGCTCAGACGGCGCTCGGGCTGTTCGCCGAGATCGTGATGTCGAGGGTGACGTGGCCGGCGCCGGGGCCGAAGCGGCAGAAGGCCTCGTTGAGCGTGGCAAACACCGCACCGGCATCGCCACGCAATTTGGTGCAGAAGTTCTTTGAGCGCTCAAAGACGCCGGACTGTTTCAGGAAATCGATGCAGCCGTAGATCTCGTCCATATGGTCGCCCGTGCCCATAACGTAGAGCGAGAACTGCGCCGCCACCGGCTGGCCGGTCGACGGCGTGGCCTGGACAGCGCGGATCGCGGCGATCTTGCGCTCGTCCAGCGGAATGGCGGGGCCGCCGGTCTCGTCGGAGCGGCAGATCGGATCGTCGGGCTCGCCCGGACAGCCGCGCGAGACCGCCGCCGAAAGCACGCAGTGCTTGCCGCTTTTGGCCGCCGCGACGAACAGGTCGCGCATGGCGGGAAACAGCACCTCGGGCGGCCCGACCATAAGGGTCGAGATGTCATCGGTTTCGATCCGCAGCCGGTCGCGCCAGGGATCGAGCGCGCCGAGCGCGCCGAGGATGACGCCGACGAAATCGTCGGTCATGGGATAAAGGGAAATCTGTGCGCCTGAAAACATCGCCCGCCTCGCTCCGCTGGTATTATCCAGATCAGCTTTAGGGTCCGAAGGCTTGCCGCCCTCATCTCAGCCCCGACGATACGGAGCACCCCTGTGGATGGGCGGGTTAAAGCACCGTTCGCGGCATTGGGGAAGCCGTTTGTTGAGGCACTGCGGGAAAGTGTTTTGGGCCAGACGTGCCGGGCGCCCGGGCGTTAACAGACGACTCGTCAGTTCGTTGCGTTATAACGTATCCACGAACTTCTTATAACTGCGTTGAAATTCAAGCTGATAAACGTAATTATAAGAAAACGGCAGAGACTCCGCGCAGCCCTTACGGTTTCTGGATTTCCTTATCCGCGACCCCATCCGGACTGTGCTCCTGCATCGCTCGGGCTTGCCTGTGCTGGTCCCCTCGCCCCAGCGCTACGCCATCCACAAGCTGATCGTCGCCTCGCGACGCGGGCCGAGCGCTGGCGCCAAGCGGGAGAAGGATCTCCATCAAGCGCGCCTGCTGACCCAAGCGCTCGAAGCCACGCGTCGCCAGGACGACCTTGCCTTCGCCTTCATGGAAGCGTGGGAGAAGGGCGAAAACTGGCGCGAGACGATCCGGGGCGGCTTGAACCTGTTCGACGCCGCCACGAGGGAAAACAGTCACACCATCCTGGGGAAATCCCTCCGCGAAATTGGTGCGACTCCTGAAGGATTCACGATGCGGGATTAGCTGAAGCGACCGCTGCTATATTCATTTCCATCGTCCCAACCGTACGAAATTGGCTTGACGCTTATTCGTACATAAAGTACGATATCTCTTTTCGCAGAGAGGAATGTCCTTGAGCACAGCGAACCATGTTGCCTTCGCCGATCTCTCTCGGCCTTTGCTGTCACCCCCGTCGTTGCCGCCGCCTTTGTTGCCGCCGCCTTTATTGCCGCCCCCTTTGTTGCCCTTGTCATTCGATCAGTGCGAACGCCTCGCCGGGGCTTGGCGAATGGCCAGCCAAGACATCGCCGACGACATCCGCTTCATCCGCCAATATCTGAAAGTCGTTGCCGAGAAGGACGAGAGGCTGTCGACCGGCACCCTTGTTCACAGCCGCGCCTATGTCGAGGCCTGCGCCGGCTGGCTGCCACAGACTGTAACGCGCTATCTGCGCCACCTGCGCCAGATCACCGAATGCGAACTGACCATGACAGCTGCCGGCATTCGCTTTGCGCTGTCGAGTTATGCCTGGGAGGCATGAGGGCGCCTGTCGCCAAACACAAGGAATTGCGCTGCCCGTCGCAGGCGCAATTCGTCAGGTTGAGAGGCTCGGGCGCGCCTGAACGGCGGGCGCCAAGGATGGCCCCGGCCAGCGAATTCCGGCCTTGCTTTATTTCGACTGGCCTTATTTCTGGCCTTATTTCGATTTGGCTTTGCCGGACTTTGCGGCGGCAGGCTTCGCCGCCTTTGGCTTGGCGGCTGCCTTGGCGGGCTTGGCGTCAGCTTTCTTCGCCGCCTTTTTGGGCTTGGCGACCGCGCCATCGACTTCAGCCGTGGCCTGCTCCCAGTGTTCCTGATGCGCGCCTTCAGGCCGGCCGGCCTTTTCCCAGATCTCGTGCGCGCGCTGGCGAATGCGGTCCTGTTTGTCGTCCGTCACTTAAGCCTCCGTGGTTGGGTCCGGTCGGTTGGTCCAGATTCCACGAAAACATTAGCCGAAAATTCGACCGGCGTCTTGAGTGACGAGACATCTCAGCGCGGGTCGGAAATCACCGCAACGCCGAGCAGCGCCGCTTTCTTGACGATCAGCCCGGCGAGGTCGGCATCCGAACGATCGGTGCCGGTGCGCTCCCGCAGGAGCGCGATCGCTTCCTTCATCGATAACAGCGCCGTGTTGCGCTCGGCCAGCAACTTGTCGCAACACGCCGCAACATTGGCGGAGTTCGGGGTCTCGACATGCGGCAACATGGCAATTCTCCTTTCATCATGTTCGTCATTCGGCCCTGCCGCCCTTTTGGGAAGAACGACAGGGCCGTATCACCGATGAATGGTTAGGTTGTCGAGCGTTACTCGACCACCTCGACAATCCTGCGCGTGCTGGGGTCGACCAACACGGTATGGTTGTCGACGACGGCGTATCTGTACTGAACGTCGGGAACCTCCTGCAGCTCGACAGTGTCAGGCAAGGCAGTGCCGACATTCAATTCGACGCCGAGCAGATTGACCGAGGCAAGCGGATGTTTCTTTACGTATTGGTGCACGACCGTGCGCTGTTCCGGGGTGATGATCACCTGCTGCTGTGCCGGCTGCGTGACGATGACCTCGTCGGCGGCGGCAATGCCGATACCAGCGATCATGGCGAGCCCGGCGACGGCGGGAATAAGGATGGTTTTCATCTTCGTCTCCTGTCGTTGTTGGCGAGCTCCGCCGTGTTCCCGCATGAGGCGAAAACAGCGCAGATCGAGGTGGCGGGCTCCTGGAGGCAAACGCAGCCGGTACGGTCTTGTTCCGCAAGCGGAGACTAAATTGATCGGCTTCCGGTCATGCCAGCAGAACCCGCACCCGCAAGATTCGCATTGAAGCACAATCCCTCAGGAGACCTTCGACATGGACGATGCACGGCTCCAATTCCGGTGGCGATCGCGGCCGGCGCCGGCATTGATCCGGTGACCGCGTCGCGCCCGGCCAAGACCGGAACCGACCGCCTTCGTGCCACGCCGTGAAGTTTCAAGCAAAGGTCATTGCTTCGGCGGCTGCGCAGGCACCTCGCCAGGCTTGATCACCGGCGTCTTGCCCTGATCCGGCGGCGGCTGCGTCATACCCTGGTCACCACTGGGCGGCGGCTGCAGCACGCCGCCGCAGGGACCGAGCGTGCTGGACGATTCGCCACCGCCATTGGCGGCCGGCGGCTTCTGACCATCGTCCTGAGGCTGCGCCTGGCAAGGCGCGGCAGGGCCGTGCTGGTCGCTATTGTCCTGCGCGGCCGCCGGGTCGACCAGCGCCAAGAGCAGCACGCATGGGATGAGGGGGAAAGTCTTCATGGTCCAGCTCCTCTGGATTCATCACCTTGGCAAAGCAGACTAGTCCTTGGCAAAGCAGACTGGCGGCAATTGGTTCCACTGAAGCTGGAGTGGTTGCTGGAACCTGGCAGCCGGAAGTGAGTTCCACCTTCTCGACGCTAAGCCGCCCAGAGGAGGCAATCATGGAACGAAACAGAAAACCCAATGACGAGGTCGAGGCGCCACCGAGCAAAAACGATGCCCGCGACAGGATCGCCAATGATGAAGTGGAAGCGCCGACGCCGCGCCGGCAGGATTGGGATGCGCTGCGTGGCGCAACGGTCCTGCCCGACGGAGCAGATGAGGAAAGCCTGCCGGACACCACCGGTGTCGAGAAGGAAGGCGAACTGCCCGAGGAGGATGACGACAACCCCTACCAAGACAGTGACGATGCCTTGCCCGACGACGCCGAGGAAGCCGCCATTGGTCACGACCTGGCGAGGCGCGGCGGCCCGTTCGACGACGTGTAAGGCAGCGACCGCGGACTTTCGAGAGGTTTCCCGGGACGTCCACGCCGTCACCAGTTGGACCAAGTATGAGCTGAAGGCGATGCCGGAGCATCGCGATATTTCGAAGGATCCGGCTGGCCGGATCCTTCGTTTAAGGCGCCTTGGCGGTTTGGCTTAGCCCTTGTGGTCAAGGGCTGGACGGCGACAATCTCGGCACCTTCGACAGCCGAGAAGCAGCCGAGAAGCACGAACGCGAAGCCCAATATTTCAAGCGCCGTCGAGGCCGCTCGCCTGAAATCTTCAAAGTGCGCAAGAAATCCCCGCCGCGGGCGGTGCAGACACGCTCCGGCATCGCGGCGCTGCGAACCGGGCCATCGACCGCCGGCACTTGAGTGCCGACGGGCTCTGACCTTCAATTCGACCCGGGATCGCCGAGCGCCTCGGTGACGAAGGACGCCGCGATCAGGTCGTCGGCGTCGAGGCGTAGGGAGCCTTCGACACCTCCCATGATGGCTGCGACCTTCTGGAAGGTCTGCATCTCGTGTTCAGTAACGCTGGCGTCTCGCATCCTGGCTTTCAGATCGGCGATGCGTCGGCCCAGTGAGGCCGACGTTCCGATTTCTCTTTTCGACATGGTGGCCTGCTCCTCCCCCAACCCATGCTGTGGACGTACTCAAGTCTGCCTATATATAAGGCAGCGCGAATACAGTCGCCGCAACGCGCGATATCTGGGAAGGTTCCGGCGCCAAATAGTCACGAAATAATACGTGGTGGGACTCGGGTATGTTAAGCGCCGACGCGGCGATAGACACCGCAGCCAGCGGCTGCGGCCATCGGCCTGGCCAACCCGTGTCGCGGGTCGCGAATGCGGGTCGGACTTTGATCGCCGCGCGCGAACAGTCAGCGAGAGGCCGGAACCACGCCGGACACCGAGCGCGCCGTTTCGGGCGAAAACACCACGAAAGCAAAAACCAGAACGGCAGCGGCGATAATGAGCGAGCCGCCGGCGACGATCGGTTCAAGCGCCGGGTTTCCCTGCAGCATCACGTACAGCGCCGGCAGCATGATCACCAAGCCGAGAGTGTAGAGCCCGTAGTGGATCATGGCGACGCGACGCGCCGCCTTTTGCGGATTGAGCGCGTAGTAGCCGCCGAAGATGGCGCTCGTCACCCAACCGAGCAGATTGATATGCGCGTGCGCCGGAAAAGCGGCGTGGTCGCCCGAGATCGCCATCTGCAGGCCGGCCGCAATCCCCAACATCAGGAACAAGATGGCAGTTTTGAAAAAGAGTTCCGAAATCCTCGGCATGTCATTTCTCCCCCTATGCGGTCTGCGACCGCTTGCGTCCTGGAGAATACACCCACGCGCAGAAATTTTCCACGCCGCGCTTATGGGCCATGCCTGCACAGCTTTTTGCACGCTGTTCGACTTTTCTGGTTGCCGCAACCCGGCGCCGCCCCGCTACGGCGTCAGCAAGATGTCGGCGCCCGCTCGCTCGTCGAAAACCACCGCGCAGCCGCGCCCCAGCGCCACTGCCGACAGCGCGTTGGCCACCGTCTCGTCCGGCGATACGAAATCACCGGTCAGCACTCGCAACTCCTCCACCGCCCTGGCCATTGACACGCAGTGCCCGGCAACGCGATCGCTCGTGCAGGCGTCAATGACGCTGACGAGGTCGATCATCTCGAACTGGCCCATACCTGCCTCCACAAAAACAGCGTCCCGTCGCGGATATGAACGCCGAGGCGAGAGACAATGTTCCGCAGGTCCGATGCCCAGGCGGAGCACTCGACAGCCCGACCTGGAACGGGCCGGCCGGCGACAACCGCTTCGCTTGACAATAGGCCCTGTTTGTTCTCTATTTGTTCGGCAAAAACGCCTCTCACAACAGACGCGGCTAATGCTGCAACGCCGCAAAGGGAACGGTCGGGATGGAGCCCACCATCCTGCATGCGGATCTCGACGCCTTCTACGCCTCGGTCGAGCAGCTGCTCGACCCGGCGCTCAGGGGCAAGCCGATCGCCGTCGGCGGCGGCGTCGTGCTTGCCGCTTCCTACGAAGCCAGGGCTTTCGGCGTGCGCGGCGGCATGCCCGGACGACGCGCGCGCGAGCTTTGCCCCGGACTGATCTTCGTCGGCGGCCATTTCGCCGACTATCAGCGGCTGGGCCACGCCGCCATCAAGGTGCTCGACGATTTCACGCCGCTGGTCGAGCGGATTTCCATCGATGAAGCCTTTGCCGACGTCGCCGGCTGCACGCATCTGTTCGGGTCGCCGGCCGAGATCGCCGCCACGGTGCGTCGGCGCGTCCGGGCAGAGCTCGGCCTGCCGATCTCGATCGGCGTGGCGCGCACCAAGCATCTGGCCAAGATCGCCTCGCAGGTGGCCAAGCCCGACGGGCTGGTGGTGGTCGATCCGGACACCGAACTTGCCTTCCTGCATGATCTGCCGGTCGGGCTGATGTGGGGCGTCGGCCCGGCGACCAGAGCGCGGCTGGCCGAGATCGGCATCGAGACCATCGGCCAGTTGGCAAAGACGCATGGTGGGGCGCTGCGAAGGTTGCTCGGGCCCGCCGCCGGCGAAAAGCTGGCGTCGCTGGCATGGAACCGCGACCCGCGAAAGCTCGAAACCCACAGGCGGTCGCATTCCGCCGGCGCGCAGTCGGCGCTTGGCAGACGGCCGGCCGAGGCGCGTATCTTCGGACCCGTCCTGCTGCATCTGGCAGACGGGGTCGCCAGCCGGCTCAGGGCGAAATCACGGCCCGGGCGCACGGTGACGGTGCGCGTGCGTTTCGCCGATCTGCACGCGGTCACACGCTCGCTGACGCTCGAGCAACCGATTTCGGCAACCGCGATGCTGGCCGAAATCGCCGGGGAGCTGGTGCGCGGCGTGCTGGCCGCCAACCCTCGGGAGAAGACCATCTCGCTGCTGGCGATCTCGGTGTCGCAGCTGGAAGAAAGTGCCGAGCTGCAGTTGGAGCTGCCGCTCGGGCTTGCCGATGAAAAGCAGCGACCCGGCAGCAGGCAAGGCCTGGCGCGCTTTGGCGCCGACCGCGCCATCGACAAGATCCGCCAGCGCTTTGGCAGAGAGGCTGTCGGCTATGGCGCCGTGGCGCTGGAAGCCCGGCGCTCGGTTCCCGATGCCTTCCGCGAACTGGCGGAAAGGGAACTGTGAGTGCGGCGCGACGGCAAGGCCAATGTTTAGGCTGGGCCAGTCCGCGCTGCATTGCCGCTCTGTTTGAGCAGGCCGACCAACCAGGCCAGACCCGCCGCAGTTTCGGACATTTTTCGCACCGCAACCCGGCCACGCCATGCACGCCCAAGAACAACGCTTTATCGATGAAGGTGGACTTGCAGTTAGTGCATCGGGACCAAGAAAACCCGGGACGGGACGACGGCGCCGCGAAGGTTGACAGTGCCGATCCGTCTGGCATTATCGCGTAAGCTTGGAGGATTCACTATGAAGAAAACCTATTCGAAGCCTGTTCTGGTCAAAAAAGGCAAGCTTTCGCAGGTTACGGCGCTCGCCAATGGAGCGGGTTCCGGCCCGATCGAGTGAGGTCGTTGAGTCGGACTGTCGCCTGATCTGGCGGCCTCGCCTGACACTGGAGATGCGGCATGAAGAAGACCTATTCGAAGCCGGTGCTGGTCAAGAAGGGCAAGCTCTCGCAGGTTACAGCCGACAATGGTAACGGCTCCGGGCCGGTCGCAGTCTAGCAGCCGATTATCCGACGCCTCGTGCCGTCTGGCCGGGAACAGGGCTTTGGGTGCCCGACGTGGAGAGTGGAAAATGAAGAAAACCTATCTGAAACCGGTGCTGGTCAAAAAAGGCAAGCTCTCGCAGGTCACCGCGAACGGTGCTTCCAATCCGCGATAAACCCTTTCACCCCGATTAATCGCGACACGCTTCAGCGCACAACCATCAGATCGTCGAGCACGAGCTGCCAATAGTGGCTCGTGGAGAGGCGCACGCGCGTCACTGCCGCCAGCATCGGCGCATAGTGGACGGGCGCCAGTGCCGACAGGACGATCGTGTCGCTGGCGATCAGCCGGTCGCCAAGCCAGCTCTCGACCAGTGCGGTTTCGCCTTCGGACTTCAACCATGCCGCTGTCAGCATCACGGAATGGAACCCGAACGGTTTGTCGCTCGAGAATTCGGCCGGGTGTCCGCTGCTCGTATAGCAGACATGGTCTCCCGAGATATTGCCGTTGACGTAGCCTTCGCTGCCTTCGGTATGATCGCGCGCCAGTGCGTTCAGGTTGAACCAGGTCAACCCGGCATAACCGGACGGCACCTTGCGCAGGCCGCGCGTCGTGACATCGTCGAAACCGATGGCCTGCAAGGACGCGGCGCTGTCGACAGCCGCGTTCTCGGGCGACAGCAGGCCGAGCTCGGTCGGGTAGGCCGACAAGGCCAGTCGTCGTTCCATGCCATCGCCGGTGACTTCGATCGCGTCGGCGTCATCGGGCAGATCGAGACGGAAGCCAGCCCCAGCACTTAGCGGATGCACTGCCACCTCTTGCCCTTTCGCCATCACCGAGATGCTCGCCGAAGCACCGTCCGCTACGCGGCCGCTGAGCCGGCGTATCGCAAACAGGCCGACCGGCTGCAGCATTGCTTCCGAGGCCAGCCCGGTGGGCGAGCCCGGCAGCGGCCGGAGGTGCTGCGACTGGACCTCGTTGGCGCTGCTGGAGCGCCAGCCGGGCGGAACCGACACGGTGAAGCGGTAGCTGCCCGGCACATGGATGGGCGCGGCCCGACGTTTCGCCGACGCCAGGAAATTGGCAAAGCCGCCGCGATTGCTCCGCGCCGCGGCGACGAAGCGGCCGTGGCCATCATGCAGTCTGACCATGATGCCGGCCATCGGGCGGTCGCCGAGCCCGTAGCGGCCGTCGCGATCGGCATCGAAATAGACAAAGGACGAATGATTGAGCTTGCCGTGGTTGCCCGACCAGTCGCGGCGCACGGCGTAGTCGTTGGCCGGATCTTCACGAAGCCGGGCTCTGCGACGAGACCGCGCCAGCCGCCAGGCCAAAGCCGCAACGACAGCGGCGAGCCCGACAAGGAGTATTGCCTTGATCACGGACGGCTCAAGCAATGCTGTCGGCATCTGGATCTCCTGCGCATGCATCGATCATATATCGATGCTGCAGGCGCTTGAGCAACCGGACACGGGACCGGCGGACCACGGCATCGGCGTCACATACCCATTTCAGGCACCTATTCCGGCGACGGCACCGGCGGCCTGGTGGTCAGCGCGGCTCCGAAGGCGGCGACGACCACGGCGGCGATGCCCGCGCATTGCAACGGGCTCAGGATCTCGTGCAGGAACAGGAAGCCGGCCAGCGCGCCCAGCGCCGGCTCCAGACAAGTCAGCGTGCCGTAGAGCCTGGCCGGCATCCGGGTCAGCGCCACCATCTCCAGCCAGAACGGCAAGGCGCTGGAGAACAGCCCGACCAGCAGCGCGCTGACCAGGATCGCGGGTGCGATCAGGCCGGTACCCGCCTCGGCGAGGCCGAACGGCAGGGCGACGGCAGCGGCTATGACCAGCCCGTAAGCCGTGGTCTGGCTGCCGAGCTCGGCGCCCGCCTTTTGCGCAAAGACGATGTAGAGCGCCCAGCAGCAGCCGGCTGCCAGCGCCAGCATCACGCCGAGCGGGTCGAGTGCACTGCCGGAGTGGATGAAGGGCGACAACAGCAATATGCCGGAAACGGCCAGGACCACCCAGACGAAGTCGGTGGCGCGCCGCGACGACAGCGTCGCCACAAGCAGCGGGCCGGAGAATTCGAGCGCCACCGCGACGCCGAGCGGGATTCTGGCGAGCGCTGCGTAAAACAAAAGGTTCAGCGCCGCGAGGTTGACGCCGTAGGCGATGAGCCAGGGCAGCACGGCGCGCGACGGCCGCACCCGCCACGGCCTCAGCACCGCCGCCAGCATCAGCGCGCCCACGACCAGCCGCAGCGCCGTGGTGCCATTGGCGCCGATCAGCGGAAACAGGCCCTTGGCGAAGGTGGCACCGATCTGGATCGACACCATGGCGCCAAGCAACGCGCCGATCGGCAAGGCCTTCGCTTCAGCTGAGGCAATCGGCGTCGACGTCAATTCCAGTCCCTCCCCGCGCGACCAGCAGGCCGTAGCGCAGGCCGGAGATAGGGATAAAGGGCCTGGCTGTCGTGTGGCACGAGCGGGCTGTTGATAGGGCAAGGGTGGGAGGCGAACGCCGACGCCCTTCCTCTCCCCCGTCGATCGGGGGAGAGGTGTCGAGCAAAGCTCGACAGAGTGGGGTCGACCGTCCATCACATCCGCCCGATTGCCTGCTTGCCGGAGGCGGCGACCGTGGGTTTCATGAGCGCCTTCCCCCACTCCGTCGCCGCTTCGCGGCGCCACCTCTCCCCCCTCCGGAGGGAGAGGAAAATGCCAGCTCGCATAAGCTCGCGCCCTTCCTCTCCCCCGTCGATCGGGGGAGAGGTGTCGAGCGAAGCTCGACGAAGTGGGGGTCGACCGTTCATCCGCCTGATTGCCTGCCTGCAGGCGTTTCGCCTCGCTTCCGTCGCTCCTGTCTTGCGGCGACCGTGGGTTTCATGAGCGCCTTCCCCCACTCCGTCGCGGCTTCGCGGCGCCACCCCTCCCCCCTCCGGAGGGAGAGGAAAATGCCAGCTCGCATAAGCTTGCGCCCTTCCTCGGGGGAGAGGAAAAGAAGCTAGCTCGCCAGCCCATACACCAGGCTCACACGTCCATCCGACAGCGCCTCGGCCTTGCGCAGCTCCAGTCCGTGCCGGGCGTGCACCGTGCCGAACAGCGCCTTGCCGTCGCCGGCGAGCAGCGGGTAGACGATGAGCCGCATTTCATCCACTAGCCCCGCCCCGATCAGGCTGGCGGTGATGCTCGCGCCGCCCATGAGGTAGATGTTCTTGCCGGGCTCGCGCTTCAGCGCGGCGATGTCGTCGAGGCTGCGCAGGAAGCGCGTCGATGCCCAGGCGGCCGAAGTCATGGTGTTCGACAGCACATAGTGCGGTGTCTTGGCGGCAAAGCGCGCCCATTCGAGTTCGGCCGGGTCGACCAGCCTGCCGGTCATTGGCAATGGCTGGTCCGGCTCGTTCTGTTGGATCGCGCTCCAGTAGCGCTCATAGCCGGCATACATGACGCCGCCGAGCAGGCAGGCGTCGATCCCGGGCATCAGGCCGTATTCCTCCGACCAGTTGTCGACCCAGTCGGCGAAGCCTTCGGGGCCTTCCATCTTGCCGTCGATGGAGATCTTCATTCCGGTGATCAATTTACGCATGACTTCCTCCTTCGGGCTTGCGGGATGCAAGCACGTTGCCTGGTTTCACTTCCGATGACGCGCCGCGGTGTCTGGCGAAGGCGCGTGTTTCGCCGGCCCTTGCGCCGGCATCCGGCGCAAGGGATCGATGGTGCCCGGTTGGACCGGGCGATGCGTTAGGTCAGGTCAGGCCGGCAGGCGCCGGTCGTATTCCGCCACGATACGGCTAAAGCTGTCCCAGAACGGTTCGGGCTTCTCGGCCGCCACGCGGGCAACCAGGAGGTCGAGATGCACGTGCCAGCCGGCGGCATGCATCATCAGGCTCGAGCGGTCCGGCAGGCGGCGGTGGACCAGGGTGAGCAGGACGTCGTCGCCGCGCTGCGCCAATTCGAAGGTGACATTGCCGCTGCCGTTCCAGGTGATGGTGAGCTTGCGCGGCGGATCGCACTCGACGATCTGGTTGTGCATCCGCTGCTCGCCGCCACTGAAGCTGGCCGGCCTGTCGCCGGGCGGGTCGGTCAGTTCGTCATTGCGCCAGACCAGCTCGAAGGAAGAGCCTTCCTCCATCTCCATGTCGCCGGCCGCCAGCCATTTGCGGCGCAGATCGCTCTGCGTCAGATATTCCCAGACGCGCTCCCTGGTTCCGGGCAAAAGCCGTTCGACCCTCAACGTGGCCGGCTGGATCAGCTGGGCGTAGCCGTCGAAGCTGTTCATCTGGTTCATCGGTCGTCTCCCTTGGAAGGTGTTGGCCTGGGTGATTCCGGCTTCGATGGTTCTGGATTTGCCGGTGCCGGCGTTGACGGCGTTGTCGACGTTTTGCGCCCCGCCTCCTCGCGCAAAAGCTGTTCGAGGACATCGAGGCGGCTGTTCCAGAAACGCGCGTATTGGCCGAGCCACTGATAGGCGGTGGCCAGCGGGCGGGCCTCGAGGCGGCAGACATGGGTGCGCCCGCGCACTTCGCGCCGGATCAGCCCGGCATGCTCCAGCGCCTTGATGTGCTTGGAGGCGGCGGCCAGCGACATGGCAAAGGGTTGAGCCAACTCGCTCACCGTACGCTCGCCGCCGGCGAGGTGGTTAAGCATGTTCCGGCGCGTGGCGTCGCCGAGGGCGTGAAAAACCTGGTCCATCTGGGGCGCCTCTAATTCAACCATGTAGTTGAATATAGAGGCGAGATTTTAGATAGTCAACTAGTTGGTTGAATGTTTTTTGGGGAGAGGCGCTGGCCCCCTACCTCCCCCTTGTGGGGAGGTCGGACCGTAGGTCCGGGCGGGGGTACTAGCGCTGACCGTGGGGGATGTGGATTTCCTCTTCCCTCACGAAAGTCTGGGAGAGGAACCCAAGATGGCGGAGGTCCGCGCAGACCCCCACCCCGATCCGCTTTGCGGATCGACCCTCCCCACAAGGGGGAGGGTAAAGTGCCCTCACCCCGCCATCGCCAGCGGCACCGCGCTCTTGTTGGGGATCTGGATGTCGATCTCCAGCGTCGACATGGTCTCGCCGCGGTCCATCGAAACTTGCAGATAATCCTGGTCGATCTGCACATGCTTGGCGATCACCGCCATGATCTCCTCGCGCAGGATGGAGACGAGATCGGGCTGGCTGCGGTTGCGGCGCTCATAGGCGAGAAGCACTTGCAGCCGTTCGCGCGCCACCGGCGCGCTGGTGCGCCGCTTGAAGATGTCGAGCAGGTTCATGCCGCCCTCCTTCCCAAAAGACGATCGAGGAAGCCCTTGCGTTCGAAGGGCACGATGACCGGCAGCTGTTCGCCCTCGAGGCGCTTGGCCGCGTCGATGTAAGCCTTGGCAGCGGCGTTCAGCGGCTCCGACAGCGTCACCGGCGAACCGAGGTTGGAGGCGCGCAGCACATCCTGGCTCTCGGGGATAATGCCGAGCAGCGGCACCGACAGGATCTCCAGCACATCGTCGATCGACAGCATTTCGCCCCGCGCGGCGCGTCCCGCATCATAGCGCGTGACCAGCACATGCTTGGCGATCTGCTCGCCCTCCTCGGCCCGCAAGGTGCGGGAATCGAGCAGGCCGATGATGCGGTCGGAATCGCGCACCGACGACACTTCCGGATTGGTGACGATGACCGCCTCGTCGGCAAAGCGCATGGCGAGCTGCGCGCCGCGCTCGATGCCGGCCGGGCTGTCGCAGAAGACGTAGTCGAACACCGAGCGCAGCTTGCCGATGACCTCGGCGACGCCCTCCTCGGTCAGCGCATCCTTGTCGCGCGTCTGCGAGGCCGGCAGCAGGAACAGCGTCTCGACCCGCTTGTCGCGGATCAGCGCCTGCGACAGCTTTGCCGAGCCCTGGATGACGTTGACGAGGTCGAACACCACGCGGCGTTCGGCGCCCATGATCAAATCGAGGTTGCGCAGGCCGACATCGAAATCCACCAGCGCCACCTTCTTGCCGGTCTTGGCGACCGCCGCCCCCAGAGCCGCGGTAGAGGTCGTCTTGCCGACGCCCCCCTTGCCCGAGGTGACCACCACTACCTTGCCCATCAATAAAGCCTCCGTTGTTGTTCGTTATGTCGTTGTCGGGCGAGACGCATTAGCTGAAAGGGGCGATGCGCAGCATGCCGTTTTCGAGAAATGCCTGCACAGGCTTGCCCCGGACTGACGGGTCCATCTCCTCGGCCGTGCAATACCAGCCATCGACCGAGAGAAGTTCGGCTTCGTTCCTGCGGCAGAAGACACGCGCCGCCGTGTTCCCTTGAGCGCCTGCCGAAGCGCGGCCGCGCAGCGTGCCATAGACGTGGATGGAACCAGTGGCGACGATCTCGGAGCCGGACGCGACGGAGCCCAGCACGATGACATCGCCATGCGGATGGAAGATCAGCTGCCCTGAACGGATCGGCGAGCGGATCATCAGCGTGCCAGCGTCGGGTGCGGCAATTTTGGCGTCTTTCGGCTGTGCCTTGGCATCGCTCGCCGGTTTCAAATCGCCCGCCTTCAAATCGCCGGCCTCTGCCTTGATGTCACCGGCCGCCTTCATGTCGCTTACCGCAGTGTCCTCCTCCGCCCTGCCCGCCTTGCGGCTCGGCTGCAGCAGCCCGTCGGTGGTCGCCTCCTTGGCGCCGACCAGCACCGGCGGCAGATGCGTGCCAAGCTCGGCGCCACCATCGAGTTCCATGGCATAGATGCGGATTCCGCGCTGGCCGAGCAGATCGACCAGCGCTTCGATGGCCACGACATCGGGCTTGAGCACGTTCAGGTCGAGCACCACCGGGCGCCCCGCAAAATATCCCGGCGAATTGCCGACCCAGCGATCGAGGCTCTCCAGCCAAACGTCCAAAGGCGCCTCGGGCGTCAGCGTGAAAGCCACGAAGGAGCGGGCGCGAAAGCGAATGGATTTGGCCTCGAGGGGAGCGGCAAAGGTCACGGCGGGCGATTCCTTACTGAGAGGTAAACGCTAGCGGTGGTATGGTTAATGAAAGGTTAATGGACTGAATAACCGCATGGCAGATCGCAAGAAATTTGAAGATCGGGGTAGACGCCGGTTGCGGACGCCAATTGGCCACACAGACCGCGACATTCACGAACCTAAGCGCGATTGCTAAGGAACAACGCTGGCGTTGCAAGGGCTTTCTAAAGTATCACCACTGGGTGAAATCTGGGGCTTGGCGAGATGAAGTTCTTTCGTGTGGCGTTGGCGGCAATCACCGCCGCGGCAATCTACCTGCCGTCCGCGGCAAGCGGCGGCGAGATCGCTTGCGCAACCACCTACGCCGGCCGGCGAATCACCCTCGTTGTCCCCAACGCTGCCGGCGGCGGCTATGATACCTATGCCCGTGCATTTGCGCCGGCCCTTGCCAGCACGACCGAGCTCAATGTCAGGGTCGTCAATATGCCTGCGGCAGGCGGATTTGCGGCGCTAAAGCGTGTAACCAATGCCCCGTCCGACGAACTGGTCCTTATGATTGAAAGCGTCTCAGACATAATTTCGCAAGGTGACATTCCGGCTGGCGTCGACAACTGGATGAATCGGCTAAATCCGATAGGACTGATTCACATCGATCCCGAAGCGTGGATTGTTCGGAACGATGTCGATTTGCAAAGCGCCAAACATCTGGTCGCGTCGGTTTCATCGCTTGAAGCCGGCATCCTGCCGATAGTGCTCACCGCGCACCTCCTCGATATCAAGGTCGACGTGGTCTCGGGCTATGAAGGCAGCGGCGCACTCATGTCCGCGCTCCTGCGTGGCGAAGGCGATATGACATCCAATTCATTGACGACAGGCTTGCGCTCGACCGCCGCAGGCGAAGCCAAAGTCGGTCTGGTTCTCACGGAGGGACCTGACCCGAACGCGCCAGGCGTGGCTTTCCTGGCGGGTGAAGGAGGGTTGGTGTGGCAGCGCAGCCAAGGCCTTTCCAAGGAGAAGCAGGAAGAACGATTGCGGTTGGCCATCGCCGTCGCGAAAGCTTCGGCGACAGCGCGGGGATTTTTTGCCCCTGCCGACATGGAGCAGAAATCGCTAGGTTGTCTTCGTGACGCCGTCTCCGCCGCGGTCAAGAGCGATGGGTTCAAGGTGGCGCTTGAAGCTCAGAAACGTCCAATCGAGCCGCGCGACGCTGACCAGACCGTCATCGTGATCAACGATATGCTCAGTGCCTTCCATGAGGCGGAAGCGTATCTGAAAAAACACCCGGAACTCGAGCGGGATGCGCGAGCAACGCGCTGATGACCGGATATTGGGCTGCCCTCGGCACTGGACTGGGCAATGTATTCTCCTGGCCGAACATACTGATCCCGGTGCTTGGCACCTTGGTTGCCATGGCTACGTCCTTTCTTCCAGGGATTGGCGGCGCCAGCCTTGCAACCCTTCTGCTGGTCGCAACCGTGCATTGGGATCCGGTATCGGTGTTGTTGCTGTTTGGCGCCCTGACCGGCGGCGCGACCTTCATGGGATCTATAACGGCTATCCTCTTCAACATACCGGGCAACGCGCCAAGCGCGGCAACCCTGCTCGACGGCCATCCGATGTCCAGGGCCGGCCTGCCTCGCACCGCGATAGCCGCCGCGGCAACGGCCTCGGCCGTCGGATCGGTTTTTGGCGTCCTCGTCCTCATAGCGCTCATGCCGATCATTCGGCCGTTCATCCTGCAATTCGGACCGTTTGAATACGTGCTGCTCGGCGTGTGGGGCCTGTCGACGATCATTGCGGTTCCAAGCGCGTCCCGTCTGAAAGCGCTGGCGATGGCGCTGCTGGGGCTTTTGGTCGGTCTTGTCGGAACTGATCCGACCTATGGCCAACCACGCTGGACGTTTGGGAGCATCGCTCTCTTCGACGGCGTCGACATGGTCGCGCTGCTGCTTGGCTTTTTCACCGTTTCTGAAATCATCTCGTGGCGAAAAAGATTGCAGCTTGAAAAAGCGGCTGGCCTGGAAAACCCGAACGACTCGATCTGGACCGGTATGCTTGCTGTCTTTCGTCATTGGGGACTAACAATGCGATCGTCGGCCATCGGCGTGTTGGTCGGCATCATTCCAGGTGTTGGAGGAACGGTCGCCAGCTTCGTTGCCTACGGGCAGGCGATCCAGACAACCCCCAGGGACCAGCGCTCAAGGTTCGGATCTGGTGACATCAGGGGCATCATTGCGCCGGAAGCGGCCGTCGATTCGAAGGACGGAGGCTCGCTTCTGCCGACCGTTGCCTTCGGCCTTCCCGGCAGCGAGGGCGGCTTGATCCTGCTGACAGTCCTGACGGTACACGGCATCGTTCCGGGCATACCGATGCTGACGACCGGCTTGCCCCTGACGTTCACGTTGATTACCGCGCTGCTGCTGTCGAACCTGCTGACGTCCGCAGTGGGATTGGCGTTGACACCATATTTTGCGCGCCTGACTGCTCTCAGGATCGACCGCATCGCGCTCCCGATCATTGTCGTCAGCTTCGTGACGATCGTGCAGCTAAACGGGCTGCTGATCGATCTGTACGTAGCCGTCGCTTTCGGGCTGGCCGGCTACATGCTGAAGCGCCTCGCCTGGCCGCAAATTCCTTTTGTCATATCATTCGTCCTGGGCGGCTTCATCGAGCGAAACCTGGCGCTCAGTGTGGAGTTGGCCCGTGTCGGCAGGCTGAACCCTCTACAACGGCCGGCGTCGTTGACGATCATGGTCATAATCGCGCTTTCCCTCGCATGGATCGTGCGCGGTGGTGTTTTGCCGCCGCGACGTGTCAAGCCAAAGCGTGCCGATGCCGCAGTCGCATGGCTGTTGACCGGTGGATGCGCTGTGATGGCAGCGATATCGCTCCAAGGGCAGCCAGGCTATTCGATCTTCGCGCAGGCCGTGGCCTGGTGTTGTCTGTTTGCGATGCTCGCGGTCGCCCTTGTGCAAACGATCTCGCTTGTTGGCCACGAGAAACAGGGAGGCGGACGGACCCATACGATCCCGGAAAGCCATCGTGTGCCGTTGATGATGATGCTCCTGTTGCCGGCCGCTGTCTGGCTGGCGGGCCTCCCGGCGGCGCTATCCCTGTTTACCCTGATATGGATTGCAGCCGGTCAGAAGCTGACCTTGAAGTCGGCGGCACTGGCATCTTGCACCTCGGTTGCGGTCGCAGTGGCGACCTGGTTTTATCTAGATCGGATAGCGGCTATCGACCTTCCCGCTTCTGCGATGTCGCACTTGTTCTAGTGGTCGGGCTACATCCTGACGGCGACGATTTCGTATCTTGGAATTGTCTGGACGCTGTCGGCAGCGGCAAGCGGGGAAACGCTTTTCCCGGTATGATGCTGCTCCGAGCCGACAATCGTCAGGTTGGATTGCTTCAGCATATCCGCAAGGTCTGAATATGTAGTGCGATCTTCATGCAGCGGTTCACCCCAGAGCGCTTCGACGGCCGTCTTCAGCTCCGCCACGGCAGCGGCAGGAAAATGCGCCGCGACGGCGGCCTTCTCGATGGTCGAAAGCCTTCGGCCGATTTCAGCGATGCCGCGAGGCCCCCTCGGCTGGTCTTTTTCCGATAGCAACCTCTGGGAGAGAAGCAGGCGTCCGCCAGGCTTGAGACTACGCGCCCAACTGTCGACCACCTGCTGGCGTGCGCTGCGGTCGAAGAAATTAAGAACGCTATGCGCGACAACTGCCTGCACCGGCGCACAGTCGCAACCGCGAATGTCGGCGCGGTGGGTCTCGAGCGCAAAACCGGCGGAGCGGGCAAACAGCCTGTTCTGTTCGACCGTCGTTTCACAGCGATCGATCAGCACAAATTCGGGCTCGATGCCGACCGGCCTCGTTTGGCCCAGAACCATTGCCGCCAGGCCGGTGTCGGCCGCGCCCGACAGGAGAATGCGACAGCGGCCCTCCTGGGCCACGGCAGCCAATTCACGTCCAAAGAACCCCCCGCCGGCCGGCTTGGCACCTTTCGATTCCAGCAGGCGGATCATGCTCCACGTGCGATGGTAGGGCATACACCCATGGCTCGGGTCACACAGCACCTCAGCCCAATCAAACGAAAAACGGGCAAGTTGCGTGAGTGGTTCGTCGGTGTAAATCGAGAGCCGTTGTCCTGCCGGTGGGCTTTCTCGCGGGCCGTTCATTGCGATTGCATCTTCCTTCGCCGGGCCATTCTTGTTCTCCAAAGCCATCTCACCGGCCATATCCAGCGGCCCGACTGAATGAATTGGTAAGATCCGGCTGAAGGCAGGAAGTCGATTCTCCCGGTGCCGGAACTGTCGATTGCCTCGAATGCAACTTTCAACGCCGCGATAATGTGGCCACGTCGTTCCTCACGGGCGGCTGCGCCACCTTTGAACTTCGGAAAAGTCGGATTGGGGTTGACCTCGAATATCACCAATGCGCCGTCTCGCAACGTGTAGTCCACGCGGCCGAACTGGATATGGCCCGTATTGCAGGCGCGAAGCAGGTCCTCAGCGTGCGGATTGTCCTTTACGAAGGCGAGTTCCTCGCGCACGAAATCCGGGTCGGTGCTGCTTGCCGATGACTTAACGTTCCAGTCGACGGACCTAAGTATGTGCTGGGACACAATCGCGTCCCCAATGCGGAATGCGCCATACTTTCGATAGTAGCCGTTCGAATCGCGATCGGCTTCAAAGGAGACGGCGATGCGCCGCTTCATCGGCTTGGCGTTGCCCTGGAGAACGGCGATCGCCTCTTCAAGTTGGCGTGGGTTTTCCAGAAGCTTGGTTTCCGGCCCCCAGAAGCCATCTTCCATCCGGATAAAAACAGGGTAACGGGTTGGTCGCTCATCCTGCTCCAGACGCGATACTTCGACCGGGTTGATTCCTCTAATACGAAGCCGGCGGAGCAGGGCGAACCGCTCCAGGACAGTCGCGGGATGGTTTAGAATTCGAGCATCAGGGTCGGCGCGCTTTGCGGCTTCGGCAATATCCGCCGCCGCCATCATTTCCATGCCATTCAGATACTCAAAATCAGTAAAAACCAAGGTACCCGCGGGAAAGTTCAGTCGGCGGAAGACTGACTGATAGGTTTCCATGCGCAAAAGCGGCAACAAGTGCCCTGCCGACGAAATCAGCCGCCGCATCGGCGTCTGATTCAACTCGTGCACCAACACTGTGATCATCGTTGCTCGCCACCCCGTCTCGACGTCGTATAGAGAAAGTGGCGAGAGTGTCTACAGGCACGCTGGTGCCGCGAAGTGGTTGGCACTTCGTATCGCAGCATCTGGGCTGCTTCGCCGGCATCGGCACCGTCCGCTTACGGATGTTGCTATGGCCAGCACGGATCAATTTAGGCGCAAAGCTGTCAGAGAATGACGGCCTCTGTCGCGACTGCCAAAGTGATAAGTGTCAACAAGACCACTCTGAAAGATCGTCCTGGGCCTCTGATCAGGACGTCGCCCGCCTCTTCCCCTCAATCCCCCGCGCAGCCTGCTCAACCACCGCCCGGTCCGTGCCCAGCCTGTCGATCAGCTCCTGCGCCTCGTCGCCCGATATGCCGGTGCGCACGGCGAGTTCCTCGACGGTCAGGACGTCGGTGCTGGCGATCTCGCGCGGCAGGGCGTCGTCGGCCGTCAGCGGCAGGGCTGCTTCGCGGTCGATTTCGGCCTCGGCCCGGTGCCAGTGGTGCTCGGGGTCGCCAGTGCCTTCGCGCTCCCAGATCTGGTAGGCGCGCTGCTGTATCTTATGATGCCTGTCGTCGTTCATAGTGGTTCCTCCCCTGGGCTTTGAGGACGATCCGAACGATCCCAGAAATCGCGCGGTCGCAATCGTTCGCGGCGCCCTTCGCGCTGGCTACTCGCATTGCCGTCTCGGCCCGCCGGAATATGGCTGGTAGCTGTTGTCTTCCGGACGGTAGGAGCGATAGCGGCTGAAGCAGGAGGCGACATGGTCCGGTTCGCCGCCGGCAGCCGCGTAGGCGCCCGCGCCCTCGACATAGCTTGCCTCTCGCGGCGCGACGCGGTCGGCGGCGAGATAGGGCGATACGCAGGTGCGCTGCTGTCCGCTATAGGACATGTAGCTGTTGTCGTCGGGATCGTAGGAGCGGTATCGGCTGGCGCACCAGGCGAGATGCGGCGGCGGCAGTTCGGCCGGCGCGATGGCGCCGGTGACTGTGGGATCGGGCTGCTGCCTGGCCGGGTCCTGGGCTGGCTCCCTGGCGGCGATGTCGGCAGGCGCGGACTGCTCGGGCGGCACACGTTCGAAGTCCTGCGCCGTGTTGTCCACCGGCCGCGCTTTCCGGGTCCACAGTTCCGCCACGCTGACGGTGGGCCTTGCTTCCCGCACAGGCTTGGCGGCAAGCAGCCAGGCTGCGAAAACCAGCCCGCTGCCGAACACCGCAAGGGTCAGCACGAAGCCGCCGACCAGTCCCAAAATCGCTTTCACTCGACACTCCTTGTGTCCCTGCCAATAAAATGCGGGACATCACGGCTTGTTCCAGAAAAGCAGGCGCGAGGGACCTAAGTCTGACCGACCCACAACCGGCAGCTCGCCGAGAACCGGGTGCGGCGCGATTTTTTTCGACGGTGAAAATCAAGGGAGCGGTCGAGCCATTGGGCAAGATCACGTCCCGGCTATTCCGCCGCCTCGGCATAATCCACGGGCACATAGTTGAGGATCGGCCCAAGCCAGCGCTCGGCATCGGCCAGCGGCATGGCTTTACGCCGCGCATAGTCCTCGACCTGGTCGCGTTCGACCTTGGCGACACCGAAATAATAGCTTTCGGGATGGGCGAGATAGATGCCGGAGACCGATGAACCCGGCCACATCGCATAGCTTTCGGTGAGGCTCACGCCGGCACTGCGCTCACCATCCAGCAGTTGGAACAAGGTCGCCTTCTCGGTATGGTCGGGCTGCGCGGGATAGCCGGGCGCGGGGCGGATGCCGCGATAGGGCTCGCCGATCAGTTCATCCGGCGCCAGCGTCTCGTCGGCGGCGTAACCCCAGAATTCCTTGCGCACCTTCTCGTGCATGCGCTCGGCGAAAGCTTCGGCGAAACGGTCGGCCAGCGCCTTGACCATGATCGAGGAATAATCGTCATTGGCGCGCTCGAAGCGCTCTGATATCGCCACCTCCTCGATCCCCGCGGTGACGATGAAGCCGCCGATATAGTCCGGCTTGCCGCTGTCGGCCGGCGCGACGAAATCCGACAGCGCGACATTGGCCTTGCCGTCGCGCCTGGTCAGTTGCTGGCGCAGCGTGAAGAAGGTGGCCAGATCCCGCGAACGCGCCTCATCCGTGAACAGCCTGATGTCGTCGCCGACGGTGTTCGCCGGCCAGAAGCCGATGACGCCGCGCGGCGCGAACCATTTTTCCGCGATGATCTTTTTCAGCATCGCCTGCGCATCCTCGAAAAGCTGGCGTGCCGCCGGTCCCTGCTTCTCGTCGTCGAGGATCTTGGGGTAACGCCCCTTCAGTTCCCAGGTCTGGAAGAACGGCGTCCAGTCGATGTAACGCGAGAGCTCGGTCAGGTCCCAGTTTTCGAACACTTTCACGCCCGTGAACGAGGGCTTCGGCGGCTGGTAGGCGGACCAGTCGACCTTGTGCGCATTGGCCCTGGCTTTGGCCAGCGGCAGCCGCTGCTTGTCGGCCTCGGAGCGGGCATGCGCGTCGGCGACCTTCTTGTACTCGGCCCGCACTGTGTCGACGTAGCCGCCCTTGGTCTCGTTCGACAGCAAGGACGAGACGACGCCGACCGCCCGGCTCGCGTCATTGACATAGACCGTCTGTCCCTTGGAATAGCGCGGGTGGATCTTCACCGCCGTGTGCACACGGCTGGTGGTCGCGCCGCCGATCAGCAGCGGAATGTCAAACCCTTCGCGCTCCATCTCGGCGGCCATGTGCACCATCTCGTCCAGCGACGGGGTGATCAGGCCGGACAGGCCGATGATGTCGACATTTTGCTCGCGAGCCGTCTGCAGGATCTTCGCCGCCGGCACCATGACGCCGAGATCGATGATCTCGTAATTGTTGCAGGCCAGAACGACGCCGACGATGTTCTTGCCGATGTCGTGGACATCGCCCTTTACAGTCGCCATCAGGATTTTGCCGGCCGTCTGGCGCTCGCCATTGTCGATGCCATTGGCGGCGTTGGCCAGTTTTTCGGCCTCCATGTGCGGCAGCAATCCGGCCACCGCCTGCTTCATCACACGCGCCGACTTCACCACTTGCGGAAGGAACATCTTTCCCGCGCCGAACAGATCGCCGACGACATTCATGCCGGCCATCAGCGGGCCTTCGATGACATGCAGCGGGCGCTCGGATGCGAGGCGCGCCTCTTCGGTGTCGGCGTCGATGAATTCAGTGATGCCGTTGACCAGCGCATGCGAAATCCGCTGCTCGACCGTCCACTCACGCCAGGCGAGATCGCGCTCCCTGGCTTCCTTGCCGGCGGTGCCCTTGAAACGCTCGGCGATCTCCAGCATGCGTTCGGTGGCGGTTCCGGCGGCCCTGGGCGCGCGGTTGAGCACGACGTCCTCGCAAGCCTCGCGCAGTCCCGGTTCGATCGTGTCGTAGACGGCAAGCTGGCCGGCATTGACGATGCCCATATCCATGCCGCGCTGGATGGCATGGTAGAGGAACACCGCGTGCATCGCCTCGCGCACCGGCTCGTTGCCGCGGAACGAGAAGGACAGGTTCGAGACGCCGCCCGAGATATGCACATGCGGCAGCGTGGCGGTGATCTCGCCGGCGGCCTCGATGAAGTCGACGCCGTAATTGTCGTGCTCCTCGATGCCGGTGGCGACCGCGAAGACGTTGGGGTCGAAGACGATGTCTTCGGGCGGGAAACCGGCCTGTTCGGTGAGCAGCTTGTAGGCGCGGGTGCAGATCTCGATTTTGCGCGCCTTGGTGTCGGCCTGGCCGGCCTCGTCGAAGGCCATGACGACCACCGCCGCGCCGTAGGCGCGCACCAGCTTCGCGTGATGCAGAAAGGCTTCCTCGCCTTCCTTCATCGAGATGGAGTTGACCAGTGGCTTGCCCTGCACGCATTTCAGCCCGGCCTCGATGATCTCCCATTTCGAGGAGTCCACCATCACCGGGACCCGCGCGATGTCAGGCTCGGCGGCGATCAGGTTTAGATACTCGACCATCGCCTTCTTCGAATCGATCAGGCCTTCATCCATGTTGATGTCGATGATCTGTGCGCCATTGGCGACCTGGTCGCGCGCCACGTCGAGCGCCGGAACATAGTCGCCCGCCGTGATCAGCTTTCGGAACTTGGCCGAGCCGGTGACGTTGGTGCGCTCGCCGACATTGACGAAGGGAATCTCATCGGTCAGCGTGAACGGCTCCAGCCCGGACAGGCGCATCTTGCGCTCGATCTCGGGAATCGCGCGCGGCGGATATTTTTTCACGGCCTCGGCAATGGCGCGGATGTGGTCCGGCGTCGAGCCGCAGCAGCCGCCGACGACATTGACCAGCCCTTCCCGCGCAAAATCCTCGATCTGCGCGGCCATGAAGTCCGGGCTCTCGTCGTACCTGCCGAATTCATTGGGCAGGCCGGCATTCGGATAGGCGCAGACAAAGGTGTCGGCGGCACCCGATATTTCAGCCAGATGCGCGCGCATGGCGTTGGCGCCGAGCGCGCAGTTGAGGCCGATGGTGAAGGGGCTCGCATGGCGCACCGAATGCCAGAACGCCGTCGGCGTCTGGCCCGACAGCGTGCGGCCGGAGAGATCGGTGATGGTGCCGGAAATCATCACCGGCAGGTGCACGCCCTTTTCGATGAATATCTCGTTGCAGGCGAAGATCGCCGCCTTGGCGTTCAGCGTGTCGAAGATGGTCTCGATGAGAATGATGTCGGCGCCGCCGTCGATCAGGCCGCGCAGCTGCTCGCCATAGGCCAGGCGCAGATCGTCGAAGGTGACGGCGCGGTAGCCTGGATTGTTGACGTCGGGCGACATCGAGGCGGTGCGGTTGGTCGGCCCGAGCGCGCCGGCGACGAAGCGCCGCTTGCCGTCCTCCTGCTGTGCCCTCGCCGCTGCCCGACGCACCAGCCGCGCGCCGCCGCGGTTCAGCGCGTAGACGGCATCCTCCATGCCGTAATCCGCCTGGGCGATCGAGGTCGAGGAGAAGGTGTTGGTCTCGAGGATATCGGCGCCAGCGATGGCGTATTGATAATGGATCTCCTCGATCGCCTTCGGCTGCGTCAGGATCAAGAGGTCGTTGTTGCCCTGCTGGTGGCAGGCGCAGCCGGCAAAAGCCTCGCCGCGGAAATGCTCCTCGTCGAAACCGAGACCCTGGATCTGCGTGCCCATGGCGCCGTCGAGGATGAGGATGCGGTCGCGTGCCGCCGCGGTGAGCGCCGCAAGCACTTCCGAACCGTCGGGCTTGGCCGCGACGGGGCCGAACATTGCGTCCAGCGATGCAGAATTCTGCGACATTTTTTATCCTTGAGGCGACAACCATCACATAAGGATATCTTTATGTCAACATACGGAATGCAGGCGAACGCGTAGTGGCGAGAGTTTGGTGCGATGGTCATCCCGATCGACAATGTGACGGCGGCGGTCATCGTCGCCGCTGCGCCCTGCCTACACCACGACGTCCCGATACAGCCTCACCTCGCCGTCCTGGCCGCGGATGCGCCAGTCCTGCCCGTCCCGGCCCTCGACATGGCATGGCCCGAGCGGCACCTTGCCACCGCCTTCCGGCAGGTCCAGCACATAGACGGGATTGCAGATGCCCGACAGGCGGGCGCGCAACGCACCGGCCAGCGCCTGTCCCTGCGCAATCGTGGTGCGCCTGTGCGCCATGCCGCGCGCGAGGTCGCCATGGTGCAGGTAATAGGGTTTGACGCCGAGCCGGTACATCAGTTCGCGGCAGAGTTCCTCCAGCACCTCGACCGTGTCGTTGACGCCCTTGAGCAGGACACTCTGGTTGAGCAGCACGAAGCCTGCCTGGCGCATGACGCGGCAGGCCAATTCGGTGGCCGGCGTGATCTCCCGCGCATGGTTGAAATGGGTGACGATTGTGACCATCAGCCGGCCCTGCAAGGCGCCAACCAGCCCCGGCGTGATGCGCGCGGGCAGCACGACAGGCACGCGTGTGTGGATACGCAGCAGCCTCACATGCGCGATCGTCTCGATACGGGCGCGGATTTCGGCCAGCGCCTTGTCCGGCAGCGAAAGCGGATCGCCGCCGGTCAGGATCACTTCGCGGATTTCGGTATGGCCTTCGATATAGGCAAAAGCCTCTTCGAGCGCTTCTCGCGTATAGCCGCGGCCGATCGAGGTCAGGGATTCCTTGCGGAAGCAGAAACGGCAATAGACCGCGCATTGGTAGGTCGCAAACAACAGCACCCGGTCGGCGTGGCGGTGCGTCAGTCGCGGCACCGGACTGAAGGCATGGTCGGCGATCGGATCGTCGAGCTCGCCTTCCGTTTCCGTCAGCTCATCCGGCGATGGAATGACCTGGGCGCGGATCGGATCGGCGGGATCGTTCCAGTCGATCAGGTCGAGATAGGTTTTGGGGGCACGCACCTTGTGGCGTACGGCCGCCTCCTGCGCCGCCGCGCGCTCGGCGGGTGACAGCGGCAGGGAGGCGAGATCGCGGACGTGGCGCACGCCCGCGCGGATGTCGTTTTGCCAGGCGGTGTCGGCATCGCGTCCTTCGTCGGCTGTGGCCGCGTCATCGAAAGTTGAGTCTGGGGTCATTGGGGCCTCGGGGCAATTCTGGCGGTGCTATCGGCCGGATGGATGGTTCGGTCAACAGCAGTGGCTCGGCGCGGATTGTCGCTGCGCTGCGGTCCTTCGCATCCCCCGACTATCGCCGTAATCGACCAGCGCAGCAATTTCAGGCAATCTGACCGATAAGGCGCTCCAAGGGGAGATGGGCGCCGCTTAGGGAGGACCGCGATGAGCAAAATGCCGCGCTATGAGGATGCCGCTCAGCGCTTTCGCATCGAAGATGAGATCGCCCGGTTGTATGGCAACCCTGGAACCGGCATCAATGCCTATGTCGAATGCTGCGGCCGCTACACCGGAGAAGACCGGCTGGCGCTGCGCGCGATCTCGGCCGGCGGCGAGCTTCGCGAATTCAGCTTCGACGATCTCGCCGACATGTCCGGGCGCGCCGCCAATGTGCTCAAGGCCGCCGGCGTCGGTGCCGGCGATGTCGTCGCCGGCATGCTGCCGCGCGTCCCCGAACTGGTGGCGCTGATCCTCGGGACGTGGCGCATCGGCGCGGTCTACCAGCCGCTGTTCACCGCCTTCGGTCCGAAAGCCATCGAGCACCGCCTCGGCTATAGCGGCGCCAGGATCGTGGTGACCAACCCGGCCAATCGCGGCAAGCTCGACGAGGTCGAGACATCAGCGCAAATCGCCACCATTCTTGGCAATGGCGGTGAGCTACCTGCAGGCGACATCGATTTCCGCGCCGCGCTTGCCGCCGCCTCGCCCGAGTGCCAGCCGGTGATGCGCAAGGGCGACGACTTGTTCATGATGATGTCGACGTCGGGAACGACCGGCCTGCCCAAGGGCGTGCCGGTGCCGCTTCGCGCCCTGCTCGCCTTCGGCGCCTATATGCGCGACGCGATCGGCTTGCTGCCCGACGACATCTTCTGGAACATCGCGGACCCCGGCTGGGCCTACGGCCTCTATTACGCCATCACCGGCCCGTTGCAGCTCGGCATCGCCACGACCTTCCATGAAGGCGCCTTCAACGCCAAGAGCACTTACGACATCATCGAGCGGCTCGGCGTCACCAGCCTTGCCGGCTCGCCGACCGCCTATCGCCTGCTGATGGCGGAAGGCGCGGAAGCTGCGGCCCGTGTCAAAGGCAGACTGCGCGTGGTGAGCAGCGCCGGCGAGCCGCTCAACCCGGAAGTCATCCGCTGGTTCGACGCAAATCTCGCCGCGCCCATTCACGACCATTACGGCCAGACCGAGAACGGCATGATGGTCAACAACCATCATGGGCTCTCGCACGTCGTGCGCGTGGGCTCGGCCGGCTTGGCAATGCCCGGATATCGCATGGTGGTATTGGACAAGGCCGGCAACGAGCTCGGCCCCAACCAGCCCGGCATCCTCGCCGTCGACATCGCGAAGTCGCCGCTGCGCTGGTTCGACGGCTATCACCAAGCCGAGACGCCAGCGATCACGGGCGGCTACTACCGCACCGGCGACACGGTGGAGTACGAGCCGGACGGTTCGGTCTCCTTCATCGGCCGCGCCGACGATGTCATCACTTCGGCCGGCTATCGCATCGGCCCGTTCGACGTCGAAAGCGCGCTGATCGAGCATCCGGCGGTCAACGAGGCGGCTGTCGTCGGCGTGCCCGATCCGCAGCGCACCGAGATCGTCAAGGCCTTCGTCGTTCTGGCGCCGGCTTACAAGGGCAATTCGGAGCTCGCCGAAGAGCTGGCCCAGCACGTCAAGAAACGGCTGTCGGCGCACGCCTACCCGCGCGAGGTCGAGTTCATCACGGAACTGCCGAAGACCCCAAGCGGCAAGATCCAGCGCTTCCTGCTGAGGAAGGCGGAGGTGGAGAAGCGCAAGGCGTGATTAGGCGCCAATCTCCCCCCTCGAGGGGGAGATGTCGCCGAAGGCGACAGAGGGGGTCGTTGCGCGTGAAGCGCTAACGTCGTCTCGCGCTGCAAAAGGAGTCAGCGCTTCACGCGCGGCGACCCCCTCTGGCCTGCCGGCCATCTCCCCCTCATGTGGGGAGATCTGCAGCTCCAACGGCGTCTTTTTTCAGCCCAATGTTGTCATGTATCCTTGGAATCGAACGTAGAGCAGGGTTTATATCATGCGGTGGGTCTGGACGTTTCTGTTTGCACTGGTGAGCAGCGTGGCTTTCGCGGCCTCGCCGGAGGACGACTATGTGGCCGCGCGTGACAAGGCGATTGCTGATATCGCAGCGCTGAACAGTGCGAACGCGGCAATCGAGACCATCGACGCTGAGAACGAGAAGGCGCTGGCCGACCTCCAGCAGCGTCTTGCCGGCATCATCGGTCCGCTGGCGGTCAAGGACTTTCCGCCAACCGGCACAATCAATATCGAAAGCCTCAGCGACTCCGATATCGGCTATGGCATGCTCGATGGGCTGCGATACACCAAGGGCGACGACGGCCCCAGCCTAGTGGCAACGACGCGAGGGCTGCTGGAGCGCTGGCTCCAGTCCAGAACCGCCGAGACCGACGAAAGTTTCAAACTGCCCGCCGGCATCGATGAGGCGCTTAAGCTGGATGCCTTCTATACCCAGGCGATCAACAGCGACGCCGCCTTCGAGGGAACGCTCGACTTTCCATTGAAGAAACCCGAAGGCGCCGACATCGCCTTCGCACGGCTCGGCGGCTGGACGCAGGACGTCGGGCCGATCTATGAGCAGGAAGTCATCGTTACGCTCGTCAAAGGCAACAGCGTGAGAATTATCGCAGCGCCGGCAGCCCCTGCCGTTCCGAAGATCGCCGCCTGCGACGCCGTGTGGGCTGCTGCGGACGCCGCCGCGCAGAAATTCCAGGAGGCCTACCAGGCATCGGACCTGAAGGACGAAAAAGCGTTCGAGTCCTCCAACGCCGCCTGGGACAAGGGCGACAGCGACTACCGGGCCTGCATGGCGCAGCGCCTGCCGGCTGACCCGGCTTTCCCGGCGCTGCTCGCCCAGGCGCAGGCGCTGGCCGATCAAATGGCTGGGAAGTAAGCCTCCCGCAAGGGCCCGCGCGGCAAGATCAGCCGGCTTGTTGCAATCTGAGGCGAATATGACTTCGCCGCTGGGTTGCAGAACGCTGCAACCTGGCGTCCTACTTTCGGACACTCATTCAGATTTCGGCTGGACCCTGGCAGCCAAAAGCTTACCGTTTGTTCTCGGATTCGTCTCGAAGCTCAAACTTAAGCTTTAGCTACTATGGTCGACCGAAGGACTACTGTCCTGGAAAGGTCTTCGGATCGAGTTGGCAGGTGCAATGCTCAATTCCGGCCGGTTGAAACGGGCCGTTTTTTCTTCCGCCAACTTGCCGGCGGCGATTGCCTTTGTCGTGCTTCTCGTCTGCGCCCTGGTTGCCGACCAGAGGAACAGAGAGGTCTCCGATCAGCTGGCGCGCGCCGACGTCCTGGCCAAGGTCAACATCATACGCGCCAAGCTCGAAGGCAACATAGGCGGCAATCTCCAGCTGGTTCAGGGTCTCGTTTCGACAATCGTTACCGAGCCTTATATGGGCCAGCAAAGATTTGCGGCACTCGCCCGTAATCTGTTCGAGCAAAAATCGCAGTTGCGCGATATTGCCGGCGCCCCCGACCTCGTCATCGCGCTGATGTATCCGCTGGAAGGCAATGAAAAAGCCATCGGGCTGGACTACCGCAAGAGCGATACGCAACGCATGGCCGCGCTTCGCGCCCGTGACCAGCGCGCGCTGGTGCTCGCCGGGCCGGTCAAACTGGCGCAAGGCGGACGTGGCTTCATCGGCCGTATCCCGGTCTTCGTGCCGACGGCGGGTGGCGGCGACCGTTTCTGGGGTATCGTCTCGGCCGTGATCGATGTCGATCGGCTCTACGCTGCCAGCGGACTGACCGACCCTGATCTGGATATCGATGTGGCGCTTATCGGCAAGGATGCGCTCGGCGGCGGCGGGGAACTGTTCTTCGGCGGCGATAATGTCGTGTCCGGCAATCCGGTGATGGCAGAGGTGCAATTGCCTTCAGGCTCCTGGCAAATTTCAGCCATACCGAAGGGCGGCTGGCCGACCGCTCCGAAAAATGAGTGGCTGTTGCGTCTGCTCATGGCGCTTGCCGGCGCGCTGGTGGTGCTGCCGATCCTCGTGGCAGGACGTCTTTTCGGTGAGCGGCAGAAAAGTGACGCCGAGTTGAGGCGCCTGTCCCGGCGGCTGGAGCTGGCGTTGGAAGCCTCTGCTATAGGCGTGTGGGAGCACGATACCGTCAGCAACGAACTCGTATGGGACGACCGCATCAACGAAATCTATGGCAAACCCGGCGGCGGCAAGACCCGTAGCTATGACGACTGGGCGCTGGCGATCCATCCCCAAGACTTCGAACGGGCTAAAGCAGATTTCGATTCGGCTGTTGCAACACAAGGCCCCTACTCTTCGCAGTATCGGCTCCTGCGGCCGGACGGCACCATTCGCCATGTGCGCACCCGCGCCAGTTTCTTCCGGGACATCGACGGCACGCCAAAAATGATCGGCGCCGAATGGGATGTGACAGGCGACGTGCTGCTCAACGAGAATCTCGTGCGTGAACGTCGCCTTTCAGAATCGAAAAATGCCGAACTGAACCTGGCCAAAGCCCGCATCGAGCATGTCGCGATGCATGATTCGCTGACCGGTCTGCCCAACCGTCGGTATCTGGACGAGATGCTTGCCGAAAACCGCGAAGCCGACGGCCGTGCGGCGTTGCTGCATCTCGACCTTGACCGGTTCAAGCAGATCAACGACACGCTCGGCCATGCAGCGGGCGATGCATTGCTGGTGCATGCTTCGAAAGTCATCAAGGCCAGCGTCGGCAGTGCCGATTTCGTTGCGCGCATCGGCGGCGACGAGTTTGTCGTGCTGAGCCATGGACGCGACGACAAGGAACTCGCCGCGCTGGCCGACCACATTATCGATGCGATGCGCCAGCCGGTCGACTATCTGGGTCACCAGTGCCGGTTCGGCGTCAGCATCGGCATTGCGGCCAATAGCGGCGTCGATGCAAGGCAGTTGCTTGTCAATGCCGATCTGGCGCTGTACCGGGCGAAAGGCCGCGGCCGCAACCGCTACGAGTTTTTCAACGAAGAGCTGCAGAGCGAGATCGTGCGGACCAAGCAGACCGCCGACGAGATTCTGGGCGGGCTCGAGCGGAACGAATTCATCGTCTACTATCAGCCGCAGTTCGACGCCAAGACGCTGGAGATCGTCGGCGTCGAGGCGCTGTCGCGTTGGGATCACCCGCAACGCGGCATGCTGACCCCCGACGCCTACATCAAGGTGGCTGAAGAACTCAATGTCGTGGCGCTTATCGACCGCACCGTCCTGGAGCAGGCGCTCGATAATTTCGAGCGTTGGTCGCGCAGCCACCTCAACATCCCGCGCGTCTCGGTCAACGTTTCCGCACGGCGCCTGGAAGACAGGGACCTGATCAAGGGTTTGCGCAAGCTTCCCATCAAGGAAGGGACCGTGTCGTTCGAACTGGTGGAGTCGATTTTCCTCGACGAAAACGACGAGCTGGTCAGCTGGAACATCGAACACATCAAGGGGCTCGGCATCGACGTCGAGATCGACGATTTCGGCACCGGGCATGCCTCGATCGTCTCGCTGTTGAAGTTGCGGCCCCGTCGCCTCAAGATCGACCGCCAACTGGTTACCCCCATCACCAGCTCAACCGCACAGCGGCAGCTTGTGTCGTCCATCATCGACATCGGCAAGTCGCTCGGGATCGAAGTGATCGCCGAGGGCGTCGAGACGATGGAGCACGCGCGCATCCTGAAAGAGCTTGGCTGCGACATCCTGCAAGGCTTCCTGTTCGGCTACCCGATGGATGCCAAAGTCTTCAAGGCCTTCGCGCAGTCGCGCAAATGGCTGGCGGCGAGCTGACAAATCCTGGCTTTGCTGGACGCAAATGCGGACGCAGGACCTGCGTCAGATCCGCAGCCCCGGCGCCTCGTGCCCGGTCCTCTCCACATATTCGGTATAGCCGCCGCCATAGGTGTGGATGCCTTCTGGCGTCAGTTCCAGCACGCGGTTGGAGAGTGCGGCCAGGAAATGGCGGTCGTGCGAGACGAACAGCATGGTGCCTTCGTATTGCGACAGCGCCGTGATCAGCATCTCCTTTGTGGCGATGTCCAAATGGTTGGTCGGCTCGTCCAGCACCAGCAGGTTGGGCGGGTCGAACAGCATCAGCGCCATTATCAGGCGCGCCTTTTCGCCGCCCGACAGCACCCGGCATTTCTTCTCGATCTCGTCGCCGGAAAAGCCGAAGCAGCCGGCGAGTGCCCTGAGCGGCGCCTGGCCGGCTTGTGGAAACGCGTCCTCCAGCGTCTGGAACACGGTGCGTTCGCCCTCCAGCACCTCCATGGCGTGCTGGGCGAAATAGCCCATTTTCACACTCGGCCCCCGAGCAACTGTGCCGGCATCCGGGTCAGACGCGCCGGCCACCAGCTTCAGCAGCGTCGACTTGCCGGCGCCGTTGACGCCCATGATGCACCAGCGCTCGCGGCGGCGGACCTGGAAGTCCAGCCCCTCATAGATCGAGCGGCTGCCATAGCCCTTGTGGACGTTCTTCAGCGTCACGACATCTTCGCCGCAGCGCGGCGCCGGCTGAAAATCGAAATTCACGATCTGACGGCGCTTGGGCGGCTCGACACGATCGATCTTGTCGAGCTTCTTCACCCGGCTCTGCACCTGGGCGGCGTGTGACGCCCGCGCCTTGAAGCGCTCGATAAAAGCGATCTCCTTGGCCAGCATGGCCTGCTGGCGCTCGAACTGCGCCTGCTGCTGCTTGTCGGCGATCGCCCGCTGCTGCTGGTAGAATTCGTAATTGCCGGAATAGGCGGTGAGCGAACCGGCGTCGATCTCGACCACCTTGTTGACGATGCGGTTCATGAACTCGCGGTCGTGCGAGGTCATCAGCAGCGCGCCCTCATAACCTTTCAGGAACTGCTCCAGCCAGATCAGGCTTTCGAGATCGAGATGGTTGGACGGTTCGTCGAGCAGCATGACATCGGGCCGCATCAACAGGATGCGGGCCAGCGCCACGCGCATCTTCCAGCCGCCGGACAGTTTGCCGACATCGCCATCCATCATCTCCTGGGAAAAGCCGAGGCCGTCGAGCACTTCGCGGGCGCGGCCATCGAGCGCATAGCCGTCGAGCTCCTCGAAACGATGCTGCGCCTCGCCGTACTTCTCGATGATCTCATCCATCCGGTCGGCCTGCTCGGGATCGGCCATGGCCGCCTCGAGTTCGGCCATTTCGGCCGCCACGTCGCTGACCGGCCCGGCGCCGTTCATCACTTCGGCCACAGCACTGTGGCCGGCCATGTCGCCGACATCCTGGCTGAAATAGCCGATGGTGACGCCGCGATCGACCTGCACCTGGCCCTCGTCGGGCTGCTCCTGGCCGGTGATCATGCGAAACAAAGTCGTCTTGCCGGCGCCGTTCGGACCGACAAGGCCGATCTTCTCGCCCTTCTGTAGCGAGGCCGAGGCCTCGATGAAGACAAGCTGGCGGCCGTTCTGCTTGCTGATGCTTTCAAGACGGATCATGAGGCGGTCCGGGGGAGTTGGTGCAAAGTTGAGGGATTTGCCCGGGGCCATACGCGAATGAGCGCAAGGAGGAAAGAGGCAGAAGTGCCACAGATGGTGGCGAGGACCCGTCATTGCGCCCGAAACAAAAATCCAGCGATTGTCGAAAACCGCCCTCGCGGAACGACATTGGCACGGCGGCCTGCATGGCCCCCAAACAGCGACACCAACAGGCAGGAATATGACGATGGCCAAGATGCTCGTGATCTACAAAACCCCGGCTGATCCGGAGGCGTTCGACCGGCACTATTTCGAGGTTCATGTGCCGCTGGCCAAGAAGCTTCCCGGCCTGCGGCGCTACGACATCAGCAGGCGGCCCATCATCAAGCGCTCGGCGGGCGAGATTCCGTATCTGGTCGGGACACTCTATTTCGACAGCCTCGCCGATATGCAGAGCGCATTTGCCACCGAAATCGGCATTGCCTGCGCCGCTGACCGGCGTATACTCGCCCCAGGAGACGATGACTTGACGATGCTGCTGTTCGACGTCGACGAAGTGTGAATCTTAGCCGATCTCGGAGTGGAACGAAGGAGCCGCACCGAAGCGGACGACGTTACTTCGCGTCGTGGAAGATGATCCCCACCGTATGCCGCCGTCCCGAGCGCAGGCGGCTGACGCCGTGCCGGAGATTGACGCGGTAGTGCCCTTTCGTACCTTGCACCGGGCGATTGTGGACAGCAAAGATCACTGCATCGCCCCGGGTCAGCGGCACCACTTCGGCACGGCTTTGCATGCGCGGGCGCTGCTCGGTCAGCACGAATTCGCCGCCGGCGAAATCCTCGCCTGGCTGCGACAACAGGATTGCGACCTGCAGCGGAAAAGCGAGGTCGCCATAGAGGTCCTGATGGAGGCAGTTAAAGTCGCCGGGGCCATATTGCAGGAGAAGCGGCGTCGGCCGCGTTTGGCCGCTTTCGTGGCAAAGCTGGAGGAAGGCGGCGTGGTCATCGGGATAGCGCTGTGCCACGCCCATGCGTTCGTTCCAGTCGTTGGCGACGCCGGCCAGCCTCGGATAGAGCGCGGTGCGCAGGCCACCGACCAGATCCGGCAGCGGATAGCGGAAATAGCGGTACTCGCCCTTGCCGAAGCCATGGCGGGCCATCACCACATGGCTGCGGAAATGGTCCTCATGCGGATAGAGACCGGCGATCTCGGTGCACTCCTCGGGTGAAAGCAGCGCCGGCATGACGGTGCTGCCGTGGCTGTTCAGTTCGCCGACCAGAGCACTCCAGTCCTGCGCTGCGATGCGCGCTTCGGCCGAATGGGCTGCGCGTTTGGTGCTTATCGAATGGATGGTCATGGATGCCTCCTTTGCTTGCGGTCAAAGTGGGGCGAACGAGGCGCCTGGGCCACCCGATTCCTGCGATGAACATTGTCATCTGCTGCCGGCAGCGATTAACTGTGTACATGCATCTTTCGATCGAACCGCTAAATGGCGTCAAAGGGCTTCCTCTCGGATCGTCTAAGGCGACTGTCAGATCCTTCTTTTCAGGAGAGCTCAAGGTCTTCCGGCGGAGCCCAACCAGCGTTCCGGCCGACTATTGGCCGGACCTTGGAGTATTCGCCTATTACAAGGCCGATGGCGCACTCGAAGCGCTAGAATTCACCTCGCCTGCGATCTTGGAACTGGGTGGCGCGTCGCTGTTTCCGATTTCCATGGAGGTTGCGCTGAGGTTCTTGAGACAAACCGACCCCAATGTGAAGGTCGAGATCGATAGCGCGATTTCGAATGCTCTCGGCATCAGCATCTGGACAGCCATAGGAAAAGAAGCGGACTCCCAGGTGGAAACACTTTTGCTGTTTGGAGCCGGCTACTACGGCTGATCCTTCCGGGCGATATCCACTGCAGATCGACTGCGTATCGATCGCATCAGACCGGATCGGCACCCTTGCGGCGATACGCCTCCAACTCAGGGTCCAGATCGACCCTCACCGCGTTTGTGAACAGGCAGGTCGCCACCATGATGCCGGCGAAGGCGACGAGGTTGACCAGCAGTGTGTCGTCGTAGCTAGCCTTGAGTGCCGCCCAGATGTCGTCGGGAACGGCGTTGGTATCGGCAGCGACTGCCTTGCCGAATTCGATCAGCAAAGCTTCTTCAGCGCTGGGCTCGATCGCCTCGGGATCAAGACCGCTGTCGATCAGCGCGCGGCGGAAGAAGGTAAGCGGTATCTCGGCGCGGCATCTCTCGGAGATCGCCAGCGACAACAGCCAGACAGCGCGGTCGTCGAGTGCGGGCTTGAGCAGATCGCGCAGGGTGAACCATTCGGCATAGATGCGGTGGGCCGCCGGTGAATGCAGCAGGATGCGCTTCATGTTGGTCATGCGTCCGCGCAGGCCAAGCTCCCTGTCGTGCTCGGCGCGGATGTCTTGCGATGCCGAGGCGTAGTCGATCGGCGGGATCATGGCCATGGGACGGTCCTTGGTTGGTGGCAGCGAGGCATTCTGCGAAGCCCTCACCCAAGCGTCGTATGCAATTGCGGCGCGGCGCGCAGCGTGTTGGACACCGTGCAGATCGCTTCGGCGTCCTCGACGATCCGCTGCTTGGTCGCAGCGTCGAGATCGCCTGAGATGTCGAGCCTGATGTTGAGCCTTTCGACGCGCGACGGCTCGTCCTTGGCCTTCTCGCCGCTGACCTCGGCGCGCACCTCGCCAAGCGCGGCGGCAACCCCGAGGCGGGAGGCGGCGATGCGCGCACTCAGCACCATGCAGGCGGCGAGCGAGGCGTAGAGCAGGTCGAGCGGATTGAAGCCCGGCGCGCTGACGCCGGTGACGACATCGACTGCACCGCCGGTCGGAGTGGTGATGGAAGGCAAGCCGCCGGGCTGCAGCGTCGCCGTCGCGCCGGTGACGCGGGTTCTGACCTTCAACTCAGCCATCGCAAATCCTTCTGGCCGGCAGTCCGGCAAAGGGGTAAGGATCGCCCGTGGCGTGTCCTGTCCCGCTATATGGTATGTCCTGGGCCGATACCGCAACCTCCGCAGAAGCGGCACCCTGTCAGCAATCTTCACCACGCCCGTTCCCTCTCCGCCCTGCCCTGCGGTAGGCTCGCGCGATCCGCAACAGGATCGCGAGAGCCATGATCGTCCAGGCCTGCATCAATGGCGCGCGCGCCGCCGATTTTCACCCCACGCTGCCGCTCGACGCCGAAGCCATGGCGCGCGATGGCGCGGCCTCTGTTGCCGCGGGCGCGGCCGAGCTGCATGTCCATGCCCGCGGAGCGGACCGCCGCGAAAGCCTTTCGCCGGCGGCGATGGACCCGACGATCGCAGCACTTCGCCGCGCATGCCCCGGTACGCTGATCGGCGTCTCCACCGGCGCCTGGATCGAGAATGACGATACAAGCACGCTGGTCGCCATCGCCGCCTGGCGCGAACTGCCGGACTATGCCTCGGTCAATCTCAGCGAGGCGGCAGCACCCATCGTCACGGAAAGCCTGCGTCAGCGCGGCATCGGCATCGAAGCCGGTCTGGCTTCAGTCGCCGACGCCGAGCGTCTCGTCAGCCTCGACCATGGCGGGCGCGTGCTGCGCGTCCTGATCGAGATTTCCGAGCAGACGCTAGACGAGGCTTTTGCGGTCGCCGACGGCATCGAACAGGTCCTGGAGCGCGCCGGCATTCGCCGTGCCATCCTGCTGCATGGCGAGAACGCGACGGTGTGGCCGTTCGTGCGCCGTGCGGCGGATCGCAACTGGTCGACGCGCGTCGGGCTGGAGGATGGGAAGCATCTGCCGGATGGCACGGTTGCGGCCGGCAATGCCGCGCTGACGGCGGCAGCGGTGGCGATCTTCCAGGCCGGGCGATAGCGCATACAAGCAGCGCGCCAAGGCATCGCCGAGACGATGGCGATCGCAAGGCCCGGGCCGCGAAAGTCGGTGGAAGCTATTCAAATTTTATGTATTAATTAAACCGGCAGTTAATAGTCGCATCAACGGTCTCATCTATGTTAATATTCTCCCGCATCGGGGACTTTTTTAATGAACGTCATTCCGGATAATGATCACGCTGCGCCGCGTCGGATTCAACAATATACATCGATACAGACCCTGCGGGGGCTAGCAGCCCTTATGGTTGTTATCTATCATCTTCCGGCCGCACTAGGCGTGCTCGATTTGCCTATTCCCATTCTAAACAGCGGCGTCGACCTGTTTTTCGTCATCAGCGGTTTTGTCATGGTTCTCTCGACGGAGAACAGACATCGCGACCACCGTGCTTTTTTGATGCAGCGGTTCACGCGCGTCGTTCCGTTCTATTGGGTCATGACCTTCCTCATGGTCGCCGCACTTTGGCTGTTTGCCGGTCGTGGAGTGTCCTTTGAGCAGATTGCCAATAGCCTGTTTTTCGTGCCCTATCTCGATACGGCCACAGGCTATGTCCAGCCAGTGCTTGGCGTGGGTTGGACGCTCAATCTGGAAATCCTGTTTTACATTCTGTTCGCGGCGACTATGGGTTTTGGTGCGCTGACGCAAATGGCCACGATTGGCGTTGTCTTTGCAATCGCCGTAGCCGCACGCATTATCTTCAAACCCGCCGCCGACACTGTGCTGTTTTTCTATACCACGCCAATCCTGTTTGAGTTCCTTGCCGGCATGGCTGTCGGCCGTCTGGTCGGCAGACTGCTGCGTTTGCCCGCTTTCCTGGGTGCCTCGGCTGTCGGGTTCGCTATTGTGTCCACACTGGTGATGGTACTTGGCTTCAACTTGCCGCGAACCCTTGCTCAAGGTATCCCGGCGCTGATCCTTGTCGCGGGTTGCATCAGCCTGGAGAGCTACTTCCGACTTTTTGCTCCTCGCGTGCTGGCAAGGCTGGGAGATGCTTCCTACTCTCTCTATCTGACCCATCCTATCGTGCTGCTCGCGATCGCTCCTGTCGTTGCAACCGCCAATGTGTCACCATGGCTTGCAGGCATAGCTATTGTCACCGCCTGCATCGCCGTGTCCCTGGCGAGTTATAGTTTTATTGAAAGGCCGCTTTTGGCCATGTCGCGAATGAGCCTCTCCGCTTATCAGGTGAAGGCGTGAGTTGCGGCTACGCCGCAACTTGGTCGGCCTGTTATGCGGGTGCGTTGCTCACTACGACCTCGCGTCGCGTTCAAGCGACCACGGCGGCGGCAAGATCGTCTTCGCACTCCGTCGCCTAGTGCTGTCGCGCACATCCTCGACTGCCCCAAAATGCGCAGCGGTTTTGGGACGACATGCATCCTGTCTTGCCCGAACGCACACGGAAGGGACACAGAGGGATGACATAGCTCTTGCTGCTGTTAAAAATTCCCCATAAGGTATTTTTCATATCCGAAAGAAAATCCGATCGTTTCTTTCCCTTTATGAAAGCCTTGCCTTTTGCGTGAGCATCTCGATCAAACCGATCGACGGCTGGTAAAGCTGTTGTCGCAGGATGCCCAGCCCGGCATCAACCGGCTCGCCGAGACGATGGCGATCTCGGTGCCGACGGTGCGCTCAAGGTTGCGCAATCTGCTCGACCGCAACCTCTTGAAGATCGTCGGGCTGCTCAATCTGACCGAACGCCCCGAGCTGATCTCGGCCATTGTCGGCATCAATGCGCAGGGACGTGGCCGCGCCCGGGAATTGGCGCAGCGCATTGCCGAACTGCCTTTCGTCAACTCGGCCTCGGTGGTTACCGGGCGCTTCGACATCATCGTCGACGTGACCGTCGCCGGCGATGTCGCCGACCTCTACCGCATCACCAGCGAGCTGATCCCCGGCGCCGGCATTCCCGGCGAAGTCGTGCGCAGCGAAACCTTCGTCGTCATGGCTTCATGCAACAAATGGGTCAGCCTTCCCGAAGGCTGCTGGTCGGAAGAAACACCGTCGCGCAAGGAGCCGGCATGAGAATAGCTGTTCTCGGCGGCCTCGGCCTGCAGGGACGGGCGGCCATCGCCGATCTCGTCGCCAGCGCCGGTGTCGAGGAAGTCGTCTGCGTCGATACGTCGGCCGACGGCCCTGCCCGGCTTGCCGGGCTGACCGACCTTTCCCGCGTGCGTTTCGTCGTGCCCGAGGGCCCCATCGGCCCGGCACTTGCCACCGTGCTGGCGGATGTCGACGCCGCCATCGATCTGTTGCCACAGCCATTGATGCGCGAGGCGGTGCAGGCCGCGATCGCAACGCGCACGCCGCTGGTCACCACCAATTACGGCAACGCGATTGCCGATCTGGCGGCGGAGGCTGAACAGGCCGGCGTTTCGATCATGACCGAATGCGGGCTCGATCCCGGCATCGACCTCGTGCTCTACGCGCGCGCCGCAAAGCAGTTCTCTAGGATCTCCTCGATCGATTCCTATTGCGGCGGCATCCCCGAACCGAAGGCGATGGCGAAGCCGCTCTGCTACAAGGTGAGCTGGAATTTCGACATGGTTCTGGTCAGCCAGAACCGCGACAGCGTGATGATCGAGCATGGCAAGCGCGTCGAAGTGCCGGCCGGGCGGCAGCACGACAATGCCTTCATCCACGAGATCGAGGTCGCGGGCCTCGGCCGGCTGGAAGCTTTCCCCAATGGCGACGCGCTGCACTATGTCGAGATGCTGGCGGCCGCCAAGGGATTGCAACGCTCGGGCCGCTATACACTGCGCTGGCCGGGATGGTCGGCGTTCTGGGCGCCGCTGAAGGAACTCGGCTTCCTCTCCGAAGACAAGGTGCCCGGCACCGGCGCCAGCCCCCGCGAATTTCTCGGCCGGCTGCTCGGCCCGCAATTGCAGTATGGCGCTGACGAGAAGGACCTTTGCGTGATGCGCAATGTCTTTTCCGGTCTCGAGGGCGGTCGCGCCAAAACGGTGACATCGGACCTGATCATCGAACGCGACCTGGCATCCGGCCTGTTCGGCATGAGCCTCGGCGTCGGCTATCCCGCCAGCATCGTGGCGCAGATGCTGGCGCGGCGCGAGATCGCCACACCTGGCCTGCTCAACCCGCTGCTGCATGTGCCGGACGAACCCTTCTTTGACGAGCTGGCGAGGCGTGGCATCAAGGTGACCGAAACGGTGGCCTGGGACTGACGATTTTCGAACGGTGGCTGCCGCCGGCAAACGGTGCCGCCGCTCAAAAAACACCCAAAAGGGTGGAATAACAAAGTGGAACAACAACGATAACAGGAGGAATGCCAAATGAAGATTGCCAAGCTTTTCATCGCCGGACTTGCGCTTGCGGGCCTGACCGCTGCTGCCAGTGCCGGAACGCTCGACGAGATCACCAAGCGCGGCGAACTGCGCGTCGCGGTACAGACGCAAGGACCTCCCTTCTCGCTGGTCGGCGCGGCCGGCGAGCGCACCGGCAGTTCGGTCGAACTCGCCGAACTGATGGCCAAGGAAATGGGTGTCAAGATCACCTTCCTCGACTATGATTGGGACGGGCTGATCCCGGCGCTGCTTTCGGGCAAGGCCGACCTGCTCGTCGCCGACATGACGCCGACGCTGGCGCGCGGCATGAAGGTCGCCTTCACCACACCTTACATGTATACGGGCAGCACCGTCTTCACCAAGGCCGACAGCAAGTTCAAGACAACCGAGGACTGCAAGGCCAAGGGCACCAAGATCGCCGTGCTGTTGGGCGCCACCGGCGAAAAGGAAGCCAAGAACGCCTTCCCGGATGCCGACATCAAGAGCTACAAGGGCGGCGGCCCGCTGCTGCTCGACGCGGTCAACAACGGCCAGGCCGATTGCGGCGTCAACGACGTCTCGGCGGTCAAGGGTCAGTCGACAGCCTATCCCGCCGGCACCTTCACCATCATGCCGGACCTGTTGTCGAAGGAGCCGCTTGCCTTCGCCACCCGCTACGACGAGCCGGACCTGTTGATCTGGATGAACCTGTTCCTCAACCAGGTCAGCATCGACGGCCGCCTGCAGAAGAACCTCGACTACTGGGTCAATTCCGACGCCTGGAAGAAGGATCACTAAGCAGAGGTAAGCAGGGAGTAGTGAGTAGGAAGTAGTGAATGGTGAATGGTGAATGGCCATTCCGGACGCCCTTCACTGCTCACCACTCACTACTCACTACTGCCCATTCACCATTCACAATTCACCGCCATGCTCGAAAATTTCAGCTTCCGCACCATCGTCGAATATCTGCCGCTGTTCGGGCAGGGTCTGATCACGACCGTGTGGCTGTCGGCGCTGTCTTTTGCGGGCGCGCTGGCCGTCGGCATCGTGCTCGCCGCCATGAACCTGCAGCGCGGCCAGCTGTTTCGCGTGCTGGCCAAGGGCTATATCGATGCCGTGCGCGCCACGCCGTTGCTGGCGCAGCTCTACTTCCTCTATTTCGGCCTGCCGCGTCTCGGCTTCGTCCTGCCCGAGCTCGTCGTCGGCATCATCGCTTTGTCGCTGAACAGCGGCGCCTATGTCGCGGAAATCATCCGCGCCGGCATCCTGTCGATCCCGCGCGGCCAGGTCGAGGCCGGGGTTGCCTCGGGAATGACCTATGTCCAGCGCATGCGCCTGGTCATCCTGCCGCAAGCCTTCAAGGTGACGATCCCGCCGCTGCTCGGCCAGGCGATCGTGCTGGTCAAGGATTCCGCGCTTTTGTCGCTGATCTCGGTTTCCGAACTGACGCGCGCCGGCCAGTTGCTGGCGTCCGACCGCTTCATGCCGGCGGAAGGCTTTCTCACCATCGCCGCTTTCTATCTGCTGCTCTATTACTGCCTCAAAGGGCTGGCGGGGCTGTCCAGTCGGTGGCTCGGTCTGCAGCCGGCAAGGAGCAGCACATGATCTGGCAACAGCTGCAAAGCCTGGCCGGCAGCTACCCCCTCGCCTTGCGCGGCCTTGGCATGACCGTGATGCTGTCGGCGATCAGCCTGGTGCTGGGCACGCTGCTTGGCTTCGGCCTCGGCATATTGCGCACCGGCGGCAACCGGCTGATCTCGAGCGTGATCGGCGCCTGGGTCGACCTGATCCGCGGCACGCCGTTTCTGGTGCAGATCTTTCTGATCTTCTTCATCCTGCCGGAATTCGGCATCGAGCTCGATGCCTTCACGGCCGGCATCATCGCGCTCACCAACCTCGCCGCGTGCTTCATCTGCGAGATCGTCGCCGCCGGCATCCGCTCGGTGCCGACCGGCCAGGTTGAGGCAGCTCTGGCGTCTGGCCTGTCGCGCTGGCAACGCATGCGCCAGGTGGTGCTGCCGCAGGCGATGCGCATCGTGCTGCCGCCGCTGGTCGGGCAATATGTACTGTTGATCAAGGATTCCTCCGTCGTCTCGGCGATCGGGCTGACCGACCTCACCCGCGTCGGCTGGCTTGTGGTGCAGCGTGTGCCCAACGGCCTGCTGGTCTTCTTCCTGGTCGGCGTCGGCTATTTCGTCGTCTGCTATCCGCTGATCATGCTCGCCCGCCGGCTGGAGCGCCGCATGGGCGCGGCGCATGGCGAGGTGCAGCTGTGACATCGAACCCAAAGGGCTGACCGCCATGACCAATCCAAGCCCGACCAAGACAAACCTGACCAAAACGGGCATGATCGACTTTCGCGGCGTCAACAAATGGTTCGGCTCGCTCAATGTGCTGAAGGACATCACGCTCAGCGTCGAGCCGCGCGAAGTGGTCGTCGTCTGCGGCCCAAGTGGTTCGGGCAAGTCGACGCTGATCCGCTGCATCAACGGCCTGGAAGCGATCAAGGATGGCGACCTCGTCGTCGACGGCCAGCGCCTCGGCGACCCCGCCATCAACATGACGCAGCTGCGCACCGAGATCGGCTTCGTCTTCCAGTCGTTCAACCTCTACCCGCACAAGACGGCGCTGGAAAACGTCACGCTGGCGCCGATCCATGTGCGCAAGATCCCCCGCGCCGAGGCCGAGCAGGCCGGGCGCGACTTGCTGGCCAAGGTCGGCCTCGCCGACAAGGTCAACGCCTACCCGTCACAGCTGTCCGGCGGCCAGCAGCAGCGTGTGGCCATCGCGCGCTGCCTCGGCATGCGCCCCAAGATCATGCTGTTTGACGAACCGACCTCGGCGCTCGATCCCGAGATGATTTCCGAAGTGCTCGACGTCATGGTCGCGGTGGCCGAGGAAGGCATGACCATGATGGTGGTAACGCACGAAATGGGCTTTGCCCGCAAGGTGGCGCAGCGCGTGGTGTTCATGGACGCCGGCGCCATCGTCGAAAGCGGCACGCCGGAAGCGTTTTTCTCCGACCCGAAGACCGACCGCAGCCGGGCTTTTCTAAGCAAGATTCTAAGGCATTAGAGCTTAGCCAAAGCCGGTCGTCCGAAAGGCCGCGGGGCAGGAACTGTCGACGCACAGCGCCAAACAACGAGCCGCCGGTAGAGTGGATCGGCTACGTTTAGGTCTCCGGCTACGCCTCTGGGACCTTCCACGTGCCGTCCAGAACCTTCGCGCGTGGTCGATAGAGCCGTACCATCCAGTTCCAGCCGGGCCACCATCGGCTGTACGGTCAAGCCACCGGCGCCGCGCCGCGCCGCTCGAGCGCTGTCCTGCGGATGATTTCCGCAATTTCCGGGCTGCTGCTGCACAGCATCTGGAAATCCGCCGCGTGCAGCGACAGCAGTGAGACAGAAGTTGCGGCAGTGACGGTCGCCATACGCGGTTCGCCGCTGATCAGCGCCATCTCGCCGAAGAAGGCGCCAGGGCCAAGCTCCACCGGGTTCGGCGTCGCGACGCTGACGCGGCCCTCCACGACGAAGAACATCCGATCGCCGGTCTCGCCGCTGCGGCAGATCACGGCGCCCGCCGGCACCGTGCGGGGTCTTAACGCGCGCACGATCTCGACCAGCGTGGCCGGGCCAAGCTTCTGAAACAACGGAACGCCGGCAATCAATTGCCAATTGCGGACGAAATCCTCGCGACGGACTTCTTGATAAAAGCCGGAGGCAAGAATGCCGGCCCAGAGCCCGAAGATGCCGATGCCACACATCATGACAGCCCCGGCAAGGACGCGGCCGGCGAAGCTTTGCGGAATGTCGTCGCCATAGCCGGTAGTGGACAGCGTGACCACCGCCCACCACATTGTCTCGGGGATGCTGCCGAACTTTTCCGGTTGGACGTCGCGCTCGATGACATAGGCCGCGAGTGCGACACCGAACAGAACCAGGCCGAAGACCGTGGTGACGCCGACCAGGTTGCGCGCTTCGTTGGCCAGAACCCTGCCAAGCAGCGGGAAGAACGTCGAGTCGCGCAGCGGCTTCAGCAGCCAGACAGCACAGTAGAGGCTGCGGTCGGGCGTGCCGTCGAGCAGGAATGCGGCGAGTGGAACCAAAACCGCGAGCACATCGATTGCGATTGCCGGCGTCCTGTCCCGAAGGTCTCCCGCCCAGCGCTTGAGCAGGGTCTCGGCCATCTGCAGAAGATAGGCGGCCCAAATGACAGCGAGCACGGCAGCCAGAGCCAGTCTGCTTCGTCCGGACATGTTCGGCATCGTGAGCGCAGCCACCGCCAGAAGCCCAGGCGCAGCCAGCACCGCGTTTAGCGGTGCGTAGATTCTCAGGAAAGGCAGTACCGACATTCTATCCCACCAGCGGCCACTGTGCTCCAGAATAGAGGCCTTCCGGGCAAGCGCAAAGGGTGCTTTCCGATCGCAAGATCAGGTCACGCCAACGCCTGTCGGGCGCCGCTATCGGCGCTCCAGGGTCGCACCGCAGGCGACGGATCAGCTCGGGAGCCGCCACATTCGCACACGACCCGCACCACGCAATTCCGTTTCCTCGAGTGGGTCGCAAGCAAATTTCGGTCCAAGCAGTTGGCAAGTTGCATCGGAAATACGAATTTCATCGGGCTCCGCGGACGTTTGAATACGTGAGGCGAGATTAACGGTCTCACCCCACAGGTCATAGGCGAACCGCCTCTTGCCTATGACGCCGGCGACGATCGGTCCTGAGTGAATTCCAATTCTCAGCCTTATCGGTTCTCCTGCGAAGCGTTCCCGCTTGACCGCTTTGCGCAGCTCAATCGCATAGCGCGTGAGGGCCCTTGCATGATCGGATCGCGCCGTGGGCAGGCCGGCGACCACCATCACACAATCGCCAATTGTTTTGATCTTTTCGCAGCCGTATCGCTCAGAGAGCCGATCCGCCGCCTTGAAGAAGTAGTTTAAAATAGCGAGCGTCGTCACCGCTCCGACGCTGCGCGCTCGTTCCGTAAAACCGACGATGTCGGCAAAAAGCACACTCACCTCTGCGTGGTTGTCGGCAATTTTCTTTTGCGCTTTCAATCGCTCCGCGATCGAGGCCGGGAGAATGTTGAGGAGCAGGTTTTCGGCGCGCTGATATTCACGCGCCAATCCCTCCTGGCTCTTCCTCAACGCCTCGTTCGTCGATTGCAATTTTTCGTTGAGTTGACGCTCCCTCTCTTGCAGGAGCGTCATTTCATAGGCCTTCTGTTGAAGCCGCTGCCTGTTGTCCCGTTCGGCAGTGGCGTCCAGAAAAAGCAGCCACACGCACGCATTGTCAGCAAAAAAATGAAGGTCGGCGACACGCCCGCCGGGCAGTTCGATCATGTCCATGCGAAACGGAAGCTCCGGGCAAGGCAGCAAACCTTCCATGAATTCAAGCTGCTCCGCAACAGGCTTGCCGATGCGAAGTGATGACAGCCCGTAATGTTCAACATTACCGCCCTTGGCAGCTATGCAAAGCTCAGGGTCGATTTTCAGATAAGCGACAGCGTGCCCGTCGAAGAAGAAATTGAAAAACCAATTTCTGACTTCTTTTGGCAATTCATGCATGGTCTATTTGGTGACCATCAAGGCAAGTTGACGAAAGGCGTCATCGACCTGCTCGCCCGAAAGCGCACTTGTTAGATAGATTTGCCATCCACGTTGCCTCAACTCGTTGATCTCACCATCCGATATCGCCCACCGATCGGCCAGATCGGACTTGTTGAACAGCAATACGAACGGCATGGCGCCGAATTCGGCCTCGACCCGTTCGCGCAGCGTGAGTGCCACGGCAAGAGTAGCGGCGCGGGTTCCATCGACGACAAGCACGAGCCCGGTTGCACCGCGAACATAGCTGACGCGGAATGAGCCGATATCGTCTTCGCCGGCCAAATCCCACAAAATCAGATCCACGGTTTTGTCCGGGAGCGCGACGCTCTTCTTGTCGATTTTCACTCCAACGGTGGTCAAGTAGGTTTCTGAGAAGATGCTCTGCACAAACCTGCGGACCAGACTCGTCTTTCCGACAGCGAAACCGCCCAGCATGCAGATCTTTTTTTGCAACATGTTGGGCTCCGCTAGTCCAGGTTTACGGTAATCGAAACCCGGCGATTGGTGGAGCTACCGGTTAGACTGTTTTCAGGTACAGCCGGCTCAAAAGTGCCCGCGCCCCGAACCAGCAGCAATTCGGGAGCGACGCCCCGCTTGTTGAGAAGCGCACGAACTGTCTCGGCGCGGGCGGCGCTGATCGACGCGTTGGCCGTCTCACGGCCCGTGGTGTCCGAATGCCCGGTCAACATGAACCGCGCCGTTACGCCGGAATTGCGGGCACTCTGGGCGAATTCCTTTATTTGATCCGCCAACCTGTCGAGAACCGGCGTCTGCTCCGGTCCCGGCACAACCTTGCCGGAAGAGAAGAAAATATCGGTCGTCTGGATGGCCTGCCTCAAATGATTAAGTTCTGCAAGGTTCAGCTCACGCAGTTGCGAGACATCCAGAACCACTCCGTCTGCCGAAAGTTGTTCAGCGGCGGCCCGCGCGCGGTTGATCCAGCCGGCAGGAGCCTCACCCACGGCCACGATGCGACCCTGGATGATCGAGAGCTGAACGGTTTTCGGCGGGGACAGCGCCGCGGTCAGCCGCTTCACCACAAACTTCGGATCAAGGCTCTGATAGAATTGCCACTGTGCATGAACGCGGGCAGGATCAACGTCCGTTCCGGAGAGCAGGGCTTGCGGGTCGGCGGCAAGCGGGTCTCTCAAGCCGGAAATGTAGAAATGTCCGCCCCTCGCGCTTTGTTGGGCGACGATGATTCCCGATTGGGCCTCAAGTCGCGACACATAATACTGCCAGTGCTCCGCCGCGCGTGCTTCGGGGCTCACGTCACGAACCTTGGAGATGTCGAATTCGGGTCCGCCTGCTGAAAGCTGCCGGGCCGCCGCGCGCGCGCGATCGATCCAGGTGTCGGGAGCCTCACCCTCGGCAACGATGCGATCATCGACGATCGAAAGTCGTACTGTATCCGGCGGATACAGTGACGCCGTCAGCCGCTTCAGCACGAACTCCGGCTCAAGGCTCTGATAGAACTGCCACTGCGCATGAACCCGGGCGGGATCGACCTCTGTTCCCGACAACAGCGACTGCGGATCGGCGCCAAGCGGGTCTCGCAGGCCGGCAATATAGAATTGGCCGTCGCTTATCTTTTGGTCTGCAACGATGATGCCCGGCTGGGTCTCCAGTCGCGACACATAGGCGTGCCAGCGCTCCGCCTCGCGCACTTGGGGACTTACGTCACGAACCCCCGAGATATCGAAGACCGGCCCGCCTGCCGAAAGCTGCTGGGCCGCCGCGCGCGCCCGGCTGATCCAGGTGTCGGGAGCCTCACCCTCGGCGACGATGCGGCCATCGACAATCGAAAGTCGCACTGAATCCGGCGGAGCCAGCGACGCCGTCAGCCGCTTCAGCACGAACTCCGGCTCAAGGCTCTGATAAAATTGCCATTGCGAATGAACCCCGGCCGGATCGACTCCCGTGCCTGACAACAGCGACTGCGGGTCGACGGCAAGCGGGTCCCTCAGGCCGGCAATATAGAACTGGCCATCGCGTACCTGCTGTTCGGCAACGATGATGCCCGGCTGGGCCTCCACTCGCGACACGTAAGCCTGCCAGCGCGACACGTAAGCCTGCCAGCGCTGCGCTGACTGCCAGGAAAGAAAGTACCAACCGCCTGCCAGACTCAAAAGCAGCAGGGCAACGGCCGCCACCAGCCACGGAAATCCGTCGTTTGATTCCTCCTGCTTCAGCTCGACGCAGGTCTGCAACTGCGCCTCTACGGAGGCCAGCTGCGAACCGTCGCCGTCGAACTGCTCTAAAGCCTCTGAGGATTGCTCATGGATGCGAAGCAACACATCGCGAACGATTTCATGCAATTCCTCCGGCGGATTTCCCCGGATCACCGAAACCAGTGTCGCAAACGGTCCAACTTCCGACCAGAGACGAAGCTCGCCGAAACGGATTGTGTCCAGGCCGCTCTGCTCTTTCTCGTTAAATGAGTCTTTTACAAAATCCTGAATCGCACTGAGCATCGAAGAAATGAGCTGAGGATCTTCGCTCGTCGCATTGTCGGCAGTTACATGCGCTATCAAAAGGCCGGAATTCCGATGAATGAGAAAGGCATGTTCCACACGGTAGACAAGGGAATGCTTCAGAACAACTGCCGAGAAGCTTGCCCCTGTTCTCCAGGCTTCAAGTCTCCACTTGAGCCCGTGCCAGGTGAATATGTGCCTTAGAGTTTCATTCAGCGACTGAAAGGTCTGGTCGATCTTTTCGCCGATCGACTTGCGAATTGCCGGCAGAAACACCGGGTACAATATGTCCGTCAGCGTGCGCGGGCTCTTCTGGATCGACCTTTGCACAGCCCGTTCGACAGCTGGCGCAAGCGCCTCGCCGAGTTGCGCGTAAGGCGCTCGTCCGGCAGCACTGGGAAGAACGTCGCCCACGGCCGCCGCAAGCTGCTCGGGTTCGTCGAGCAGATGCGTGACGCGTGAAAGCTCGGAGATTTCGCGGCTGACCAGCAACTGCCGCAGCGTTTCCATGCGCGGATCGGCGGTTGGAACCGCCTCGAACTGCGCACGGTAGTCCGGATCAACGTTCCGGGCAATTTCGATCAAAAGACGAGCCAGAGCCTCGCGATCAATCTCTGTATCGTTCGAGGCTGTTCTTTGCGGAAGGTTGAATGGGTCGACGGTGGACGTCAAGGTCCCATCAACTCACTTTCCAGCTGCGGTCCGAGTTGCTTTTGCTCCCGACGGGATCCTGATTGAGACACTTTGCAACCTCGACAAACAGGCCAGCCAAAAGATTTCGGTCGGTCTTGACGTTGCTGAGGTCGGCAAACATCTTCTCGATCAGCATCTGAACGCCTTCATTCTTCTGCTTGATTTCCTCACGCAGCAAATGATCGTTTCGATTTATCCGGTCCGAAACGTCGCGCTCGAGCGCGCTCAACTGATCCGACAACGTGCGCACCTGCTTTTCAAGAGCCTGGTTTTGCTCGCGAAGATTCCGGTCGATCTCCTTGTCGGCATCGGCTCGTGAATCTTTTTCGCTCCGCAATTGCCCTGCAAGCGAATCGATCTGCTTCTTTGCATTCGACTCGTACATTTCGAGATTGCGCTTGGCCTCGGACTCGACATCCTTGAAGCGCTGCAACACCCGTTCTTCAAGCTTGGAAAAACGGCGGTCATAGTCCTGCATCTGGTTGCCGAACAGCAGGTCACGGATCTTGTCGACACCGACGGCGTCGCCGGCGGTTCCGTTTTCGCGGGCCTGAACTCCCATGAAGTTCAGCCCGTTTCCTTCTGTGTTACCTATCAGATTTACGTCCGCCTTCTTTTCTGAAGAAGCGGAATTCGAAGATTCCTTAGCCATCCATATACCCCCATTGAACACATGCCGTCAGGTAAGCATGTCAGCAATCGGGCCGCAAGCCGGATTCGTCTTGACTTATGCCTATTCATGGGGCAGCCGAGCGCGGTGGCTAACGGCTCGGCAATGGCAATCAGGGGGCGATGCCCTCTCAAAGGCGCGGAGCGTGCGGACGGTTCCGGGTATCCAAAAAGCGGCCTTCAGTCGAACGTCGCCAGCGGCTCGGCGTTGATCTCGACCCACTCACAGCGACGGCTTTCGTGGTAAAAAGACTGGAAGGGCGGCGGGAACGACGGGTCGGCGAAGGCGCCGACGGGAATGGCGATCACACCGGGCTGCGTGTCGATGCGATAGTGGACGGCGGCGCCGCACTCCGGGCAGAAATTGTAGATGACGCGGCCGCCCTCGTCGCCGGTGCGCGTGAACTGCTTCGCCCGCCCCTCGATCGATACATCAGCTTGCGCAAACCGGACATTGTAGCTGAAGGCGCTGCCGGTGCGGCGCTTGCAGTCGAGGCAATGGCAGACCGAGATGCGCACCGGCTCGCCCGAACAGACGGCTGAAAGCTGGCCGCAGAGACATTGCGCGCGGCGCGTGACCATTGTTTCTTCCTCCCCTTCACATCACTGCGTATCGGCGCTGGCCCTCAGTTCCGTCCGCTTCTGTTCCGAAACCATGGCCAGATCCAGCACCTTCTGCAGTTCGGCGGCATGGTGGAATGAAGGCTCGGCCTGCACGCCGCTGCGAACCGCATCGACGAAGCGCTGGTAATTGGTCGGCACCGTGCCGGCGTCGAGCACGTGCCATTTGGCGTTCTCGATATCCTCGCCGACACACGCCTTCAGTTCCGAACCCTCGAGATTGTGCACGACTTCGATGCCGCCCTTGTCGCCATAGATGCGCAGGCGCAATTCGTTGATGTGGCCGGTCGCCCAGCGGCTGGCGTGAACGACGCCAAAGGCGCCGTTGGAGAAATCCAGCGTCATGGCGAAGCTGTCATTGGCGTCGAGGTCGTATTCGCCGATACGGTTGCCTGGCGCCTTGTCGAAGGTGCGCAGCCGGCAAAACACGTGGTCGACGTCGAGTGCGGCGCCATAGCTGGCGAAATCGAGGATGTGGATGCCGACATCGCCGAGCACGCCGTTGGAGCCGTGGTCGCGCGACAGCCGCCACAGCCATTTCGGGTCGGTGCGCCAGTCGCCCCAGAATTTCGACACCAGCCAGCTCTGCAGATAGGAGGATTCGACGTGGCGGACGGTGCCGATCTCGCCGGCCAGCACCATCTGTCGCGCCTTCTGCAAGGCAGCGACATTGCGATAGGTGAGGTTGACCATGTTGACGATGCCGGCTGCCTCAGCCGCGTTGGCCATCTCGCTTGCCTTGCCGAAGTCTTCGGCCAGCGGCTTTTCGCACAGCACCGGCTTGCCGGCCGCGATCAACGCCATGGTGGTCGGGTGGTGAATGCGGTCCGGCGTGACGTTGGCGACCGCATCGAATTCGCCCCACGCCAGCGCGTCTTCCAGCGATGTGAATCGCTTCGGTATCTTGAACCCGTCGGCGAATTCGCCCACGCGCTTTTCATCGACGTCGACAGCACCGACGATCTCGACGCCGTCGATGCCGCCGAAACGGCGGGCATGCTCCTGCGCCATCCAGCCTGTACCCAGTATCAAAAGCCGCATTCTCTGCACTCCGAGCGAATTGGTTCGATTCAATCATATGGCGCAGATACGGTCTAGGAAACCCATGCGGAAAGCCGCTACGCCTTTTTTCCTGGACTTTGCTTTAGCGGTAGCCGGCCTCGCCCGAAACGTGCAGCTTGCCGCCGCGCTCGACGATCGGCTCCAGCGCCTTTTCGACCGGCACGTTCGGCGCCTCAAGGATCGCCGACTTGGTGCCCTGCGGATTGTGCGTCCACTTAACCGCATTGCGCAGCACCTTGTGCACATTGGCGTCGTGATAGGTCGGATAGGTCTCGTGGCCCGGGCGGAAGTAGAAGACATTGCCGGCGCCGCGGCGATAGGTCAGCCCAGAACGGAACACCTCGCCGCCCTGGAACCAGGAGATGAAGACGGTCTCCAGCGGTTCGGGCACGGCGAACTGCTCGCCATACATTTCTTCATTCTCGAGCTCGAAATATTCGCCGACGCCTTCGGCGATCGGATGGCTGGGACTGGTCGCCCAGAGCCGCTCGCGCTCACCCGCCTCGCGCCATTTCAGCGTGCAGGGCGTGCCCATCAGCCGCTTGAAGATTTTCGAGAAATGGCCGGAATGGAGAACGATCAGCCCCATGCCTTCAAAGACCCGGCGGGCGACGCGCTCGACGATCTCGTCGGCGACGGCGCCATGGTCCTTGTGGCCCCACCAGACCAGCACGTCGGTCTCGGCCAAGCGCGCCTCGGGCAGGCCATGCTCGGGCTGTTCGAGCGTGGCGGTCGAGGCGGAGATCGCCTCGTCGGCATTCAGCGCCTTGGCTATGGTCGTGTGCATGCCCTCGGGATAGAGGGCTGCGACCACCTCATTGGTCCGCTCATGGATGTTCTCGCCCCAAACGACAGCGCGTATTGTCATGATGTCCTCGTGGTGAAGCCGACCCGCAGGGGTCAGTCATAATCTGCCTGGGGGTCAAAAGGGAATAGGCAGTGGGGAATAGGCAATAGGGGCAGAAAAACAAGGAACAGGCGATGGACGCTCCTAGGCCCTACTCCCTACTCCCTACTCCCTACTCCCTACTCCCTACTCCCTACTCCCTACTCCCTACTCCCTACTCCCTACTCCCTACTGCCTACTGCCTTACGCTCCCCGGCCTTCCTGAGCGACCCGCGTCAGCGGCTTGGTCAGGCGCGGCACGACGACGAGGCGCTTGATCTTGCCCTTCTTGTAGGCAGCAAGGAAGCGGGCGTAGTCCTTGAAGACGACGCAGCCATTGGACTCCGCACGGCCGCCGCGCAGCATGTAGGTGTGGGCGAGCAGGCCGTCGCGACCGTACTTGTTGCCGCCGCTGACGGGAGTGAGACGGAGCGCCTCGACGCCATGGAAGCGGGATTCTCGAAGACGCAGATCATAGGTGTTGGGCGGCGTCGGGCCGACATTCTTCTTGTGCACGAAGCGCGGCTGGTCGACCATCGAACCCAGCCCCGAATGGGCCTCCAGCCGCGAGCCGTCCGGCATATAGACGGTCTTGGCCGAAATATCGTACACGGCGACGCCGCCGCCCATTCCGGGCGTGGCGAACAGATCCTTGAAGGCGCGACCGACACCGCCCGCCGGGACGTCCGGCTTGGCATAGGCCAGCATCTCGCCGGCCTCTGTCTTCGACCGTTTGCCAGGCTTGATCCGGCTTGATTGGATGCTCTGGCTTTCTGGCACGCCAGGCAGTGCGGCAACCTCCGAAGTACTGCGTGGCGAGCGCGGCGACGAATTGCCCGGCGACTGGGGTGCGGGGCTCTCGGCCGTCCTGTCGGTCTGTGGCTTGGCTGCCCTGGGTTTGCTGGCTTGCCGAGCCTCGGCAGGCTGAGCGGTTTCGGCGCGTGGACGCCAACCCGGCAACGCAATGTTGTCGGGCAGATCGTCCTGCGGCGGCAGCGAAGCGACCTGAACCTCGGCCTGCCCAGGATCCTGCGCACCGGCGATTGCTGCAACGGCCGCCGGCGGGGCCAGCATGTCAGCGTCTTCCGGCAAGCTGTTGGCCAGCGCCAGCGCCAGGCGCGACGAGCGTTCGATCTCAGCCACTTCCGGCCCAAAGCGTTCCGAGGCCGGGCCATGCTGATCGGGCAGCCGGACTTCGGCGAAACGGGCAGCGACCGGAAGGCTGGCAAGCATGAAGGGCGCATTCGAGGCCTTGGCGAAGGCGGCAGCCAGCTTTTGCGGCGACAGCCCTGCCTTGGCCACCACGCCGTCGAAGCGCATGCCGCGCGAAGTGGCGAGAGCGACGCTGGTGTTTGGCGCAATGTTTGAGGCGACACTGCTCGGGGCCACAGCGTGCGCGGCCGGCTTCAGCCGCGCCATCTTGCCGTCATGCGCGAAGTTCGCGGCGGCATGCGCGCAGCCGGCGTCGCATTGGCTGAGCAGCGAGGCCTGTGATTTTTGCGCCGAAAGCCGAGGCGCCCACGAATTGGCGAGGCTGCGGCGCGAATCGGCAAGTGCTGCGTTCGGCAGAAGCAGACTGTGCGGAAGGCTGTTGGAGGCTGCGGTGAGCGAGGTACCGAGCGAATAGAGGCCGGCCATGGTTGCCACCGACCACAGCGCCAAGGCCGCGCCGACAACCGGCACCACCACCCAGCGCTGGCCGGATCTCTTCGAAGTCAAACCCCGTTCAGGAGTATCGCCCCGGTCTTTCAAACGCAAAAACGCCATACAACCACTCTCAATCGGCATGCAGGCTTGCGACCCTCGCATCCGTGACATCCACAGTTCGCTGGTGCCCCCTGCACCTTTCGCGTCTGTTGCCGATTGAATCAAAAGATGGACAAAGTTGGTTAACCAATCCCTCCATCAGCCACCGATTATGCGGCGCCTGATACGAAAAAAAGAGCACTCCATGGTCTGCGCCACGGTAGAATGCTCTCCCTCACCCCCGCCTTGCTGCCCGTTTTTGCGATCCAAGTCAAGGAAACGCTGCGTCAGCTTGCTGCAAGCCTGTGCTGATTGCCCGCTGATCGGCCTTCTCAATCAGTTGACCTTCCGGTGGCTGGAAGGTCTATCCGCTCAGAGACGGAGACTTCCGGCGACGGAAATTTACCGATGAGAACCGGCATCACGACCGAAGAATCCGACTGCAGGTCGAACCCCTGCTGCGGCTGGCTGATCACAGATGGATGGGGCAAGGACATGGCGCCGTGAGATGGACTGTGAAAGCGGCGCTGCTGTGGCTGGTCTGTGCCCTTACGATGGCCGCCTCCGTCGGCGGCGGACCGATGGTCGCGGCCCGCCAGGCGTCGATGAAGGAGATGGCGGCGGCTGCGAAAACCATTGCCGGCATGTTCGACCGCAGGCAACCCTATGACGCCGCAGCCTTCAAGGCGGCAGCGGACACGCTGCGCGCTCGCACCGGCCCTGCCCTGATTGCCGAATTTCCGAGCGGCTCGCTTGGACCGCCTTCGCAGGCCAGGCTGGAGATCGATCAGTCACGGGCGGAATTCGAGGCGCTGGCAAATCATATCGGGGCGCTGGCGCGCGCGCTGGCCGCCAAGGCCCAAAGCGCGCCGGCCGTCATCACTGATGACATGCGCATGGGCACCGGCCCGGCAATGGGCGGCGGCAGCCTGCTCGGCAAGCGGCCGAGCACCGTGGAAGTCGATCCTACCAAAGTGCCGGCGGAGCATCTCCTGCACCTGATCCTGCAGGATTGCTCGAGCTGTCATTCGAAGTTCCGGCGGAAGCTACAGTGAAATAGACTTACCCGCCGGAGCGATACCCTTTGCTGGCCTGCGCCCCAGCCGCTTGCATACAAGTAAATTCGCTCGTGCTAATATATCGAAGTCATGCATATCCATGCATGACGAGCATCGGGAGGATGCAATGAAAACCATGAATCGCAGGTCTGCAATTGCCCTCGGTCTGACGACCGCCGCGGTAGCGCCTTTGTTCACCTTGGCGGCATCGGCAAAAATCAAGAAATACGGCCCGAAAGAGGGCAAGGAGATTGCGCCCGGTGTCAGGGTGGTGGAGGTCGGCACCGGCAATGCAGACATTCCCGCCTACAAGAGCATCGCAATTATCGACGTTGTGTTTCAGCCCGGAGCACATGCTCCTCAAACCGTGATGGACAACGACATGGTGTGCACCATTACCTCAGGTGCATTCACGATCAAGAAAGCGGACAAGGAATTCAAGCTCAAGACGGGTGATATGTACACCTGCTCCAAGGGCAAGACCGATGAAGCGACGAATACAAGCAAGGAGGTCGGCGTGCATCGCATCGCCGTATTGATACCCGCATAGCAGATGGAACTCCGGCCGGACCACGCCGTCGCGAGTCCGGCCGGCCAGACGAGGCGATCTCGTTCCGTCGTCAGCGCGGCCATCTCACGCCAGCCACTCCCTGATCGCCGGGCGGGCGGGAACGGCGCGCATGTGGTCTTCGCGCTATGGCTTTGTTTGGGCATGATCTTTTGGGGAAGCTGGCTTGGTTTCAAAATCAACGGCTAGGTCGAATGGCTGATCAATCAGCGCATCCACGTGGCCAATACGGAGATCGAAACCGCACGAGTTTTGCCGGCCACCAGGCGGTGTTCGAGGCGATCGAGCGCCGCGACCCGGAAGCGGCCGGCCAAGCGATGCGGGCGCATCTGGAAAACGCCCGGAGCAAGTTCAATTCAGGTTCGGGCAGATTGGACTGGCCGGCAGACGCGGCAGCGCTCTGGCGCAAAGCAAAAAGCCCGCCGTTCAAAGCCGGCGGGCTCCCTTCAATCATACAGCGCGATCCGGTCGCCGATAACCAGGACGACCGAATTTCGGCCTTCAGCGGCTGGTTGCGCTCAGGGGGCGGGCTTCGACGGGTTTGAAGCGACCAGCGATCCGAGTTTGCCGGCTTTGGCCAGACTCGGCTTTTCGTAAGTTTTCTTCACAGAATCCCTCCTCTAATGGCATCAATTTCCTCTGCCAGGCCTGTTTTGTCAAATCTGGCAGCAGTCCGTCACAGGTCCCGGCGGCAATTCGTGCCGTTACGCCGGCTCGCGCTTCAGCGCCTGCGCCATGCAGTGAATGCCGCCGCCGGTCTTGGAAATCTCGCTCATGTCGACGGCAGCAACCTCGAAGCCGCGCGCTTTGAGTTGGCCGATCAGCGACTGGCTCGACGTCGGCGCGATCACCCTGTCCTTGCCGAGCGACATGAAGTTGCAGCCGAGCGCCATCGTGTCCTGGAAGGGCACGTCGATGATCTCGTGGCCCTTGCCCTTCAGCCAGTCGACGATGCCGGGCTCGGTGCAGGCGAGGCACACCGCGGTGAGCTTCTCGGCGACCGGCACCACCATCAGGTCGATATGGACGTAATATTCGTCGATGAAGGCGAGGCGCGTTTCCCAGCCTTCCTTTTCGAACCAGTCCTGCACCTGGCGGGCGCCCTCTTCCTGCGTGCGGGCGCCGCCGCAGCCGATCAGCACCACGCCCTCCTCGATGACGTTGAAGTCGCCGCCTTCGAAGGTGCCAGCCGTGACCATGTCGTAGATGGGTATGCCGAGCTTTTCATAGGTGCGGATGGCGGCATAGTTCTCGCCGCGCCGCCACCAATTGGCCATGGCGGTGATGAAGGCGCCGTAGGGCGTCATGACGCTGGAGTCTCTGGAATAGACCTGCATCGGCAGTTCCGGCGTCGGCTCGTGCCAGTGGATGTTGACGCCGAAATGCTCATAGGCGGCGACGAGGTCCTTGTGCTGCGCCTGGGCGATCTGAACGTTGCAGGGCGCTTCGCGCAAATGCTTGCGCGAGAGCGAGCTGGTCGAGAGGTGGCGCAGGAAGTTTGGCGAGCCGAGCAACACGTCTGTCAGCACGTCGGTCTCGTTGGCAAAGCCCCATGATGTCAGCGGCTTGGTGCCGCCGGCGGGATTGCGGCGCTGCAGCGAGAACGGTTCGGCGATGATGCGATCATGGACGGTCATAAGGTTCTCCTCGATTTGACTATGCAGCTTGATTGGATTGGCTGCTCGGAATCCACCAATCGCGTCCGCGCGCGGTGGTGACATATTCCGGCCAGCGGAAATTGATCGGCGGGTCATAGTCGCAAAGCGGCGCGATCCAGTTGGAGCCACCAATGCCGCCGCCGGTGCGGGTGACGAATTCGTCCATGGCTGCATCACGCGCGGACTTGTCCTCGAGCAGGCGGAGGGCTGCAAGCGCAACCGTCTTGGCGGCGCAAATGACCATCGGGTCAATGGTGGCCGAGATACCGCCCAGCGCGTTCATCGCCCAGGATGGATAGGCATGGCCATTCGCCGAGCGCAGCGCCGGGCGAGCGACATAGAAGCGTGCGGTCGGCGTGTGCCACGACATGTCGGTGTAGTCGTCGGAGGTCGAGTTGATCTGCGACGGAGGCAAATCGCGGCGCAGGATTGCCTCGGCCTCTTGCGGCGCAACCAGCCGCTCCATCTCGTCGATGAAAGGGTTGTCGGTCGCGGTGCCGCCGGCATTGACCTGGACCTCGCGACCGATCGCTTTCGCCGCCTCGTCCCAGCTCGGAGCGCCAACGGTGGACAGCGCCTCATAGGCAATCCCCGCCATGGCGTGATTGGCGAGGCCCGGCCTCGACTTCGACACCCAATGGCGCTCATAGCGACAACCGCTGATCGCCGCGGCCGCGGCCGCATTACGGTCGAGCACCGCGGTGACCTGCTCTGCCATGGCAATGGTCGGCACGCGGATCATGTACTGGATCTCGGCCAGCCCCGCCGGCAGATTGTCGGCGGTCGCCTGCCCGGCGGTGAGGATCGCCTCGCTGATCGACCAGCCGCCCTGGTGAGGCAGCATGGAATCGCGCAGCGCCTTGGAGGTCATGTACATCGTCATCAGTGCGTCGTTGGCGCCGGGCGCCCGCACCGCCGAATGCGCCTGCGGGATCGGCGCGCCATCGCTTGCGCGAACCCAGTTTTCGGGTTCGTCGCAGACAAAACGGTAGATCATCGCATAGGCGGCGCCGCAATGCGTGTCCCAGCGCGCCGTGTTGCAGAGCGGCAGCATATAGAAGGGGTGGAAGGAGATCATGCCGGCAAGGCCGTCATAGTAGCCCTTGGCCGCATGGATCGGCTTCGAGCCCCTGACCTTCTCGGCCGGCTCGCCGGTGAAGCGCAACGTCCCCTCGATGCCGTGGCGTTGCATTGCAGCCTTGGTGGCGAGAAGTCCGCCGAGGCCGGCAATGCCAAGCCCGGAATGCGGATCGGTGTGGCCGCCGGCCTCGCTGCCGAGGCCCGGCCGCGATCGCTTCACCGTTGCCGCGTCCTGGCAGTTGCCAGGCACGGCGTCGTATTCGCCGTACATGCCGATGGTCGGCCCCGGGCCATTCGTCCAGTGGGCGCAAAAGGCGGTCGGCATGCCGGCCGACCCTTCCTCGAAGGAAAAGCCCTCATGCTTCAGCCGCGCGACATACCAGGCCGCCGACTGGTATTCGCGCCAGGCTGTTTCGCCGAAATCGAAAATGGTGCGCGTCCACGCCGACAGCGACGGCTGGATGCTATCGAGACAGGCAAGCGCGGTGGCTTGCGCCGAGGTCGTCACCGGTTTCTCCATGCGGCCCAAGAAAGCAGTGAAGCGGCATTGCAAAAAGTGATATGTTTTTCCGGTTCATGCAAATTCGGTTCACCTGAGGCCTCTTGCGAATACCTTCCACACAGGCGCTGCGCGCCCTCGACAGTTTTGCCCGTCACGGCAGTGTCTGGCGCGCAGCCGATGAACTGCATTTGACCCGCAGCGCCGTCAGCCATCAGTTGCGGCTGCTCGAACGCGACCTCGGCTTCGACCTGCTGGAGCGCATCGGCAAGGGCGTGGCGCTGACACCGCGCGGCCAGCGCTATGCCGCCGATGTGAGAAAGGCGCTGACGGTGCTCGGCGATGCGGTGACGCGCCAGGCCGGCACGGGCGTCGGCGGTTCGTTCGCCGTTTCCTGCACGCCGGGCTTCGCCTCTCTGTTCCTGTGCACGCACATCGGCGAGTTCCGGCAGATGTATCCGGACGTGGCGCTGTCGATCCTGACGCCCAGACGGCTGGACGATGTCAGCAATCCGGACGCCGATGCCTTCATTGCCTTCGGCGTCGGCAACTGGCCGAACCGCTCGGTGGAGTTGCTGTGCGAAATCTCGTTCACGCCACTTTGCAGCCCGACACTGCTCAACAAGGTCGGCGGCTTTTCAAAACCGGCCGACGTGCTGCGCGCCAATCTCCTGCATCTCGGCGACACCGAGGACTGGGCGCGCTGGCTGGCGCTGTCCAAGGTGGAAAACCCCGACACCGAAGGCGGCATCTTCTTCTCGGACATGAACCTCGTTTTTTCCGCGGCGATCGCCGGCCAGGGCATCGCCATGGGCGACGAGCTGACCAGCCGCCGGGCGCTGAGCGAAGGCCGTCTGGTGCGCCCCTTCGACATCGCGATCCCCTCGCCGCGCTCGTATTTCCTGGTGTCGGAACATGCCAAGGCCAGCCACCCGGTGCTGGAAGCATTCAATGGGTGGTTGAGTTCGAAGCTGTCGGAGAACCGGATCAGCCCGTACTAGCCTCCCATCCGTGAATCAAATTTGCCGATCAGGCGAAAACTATTCGGTTGCGGTGAGCCGGCGCACTGCCCTACGCTCAAGCCACGATCAAGGAAGAGGCAGGATGCAGCAACCCGGCCGGGCCGCAGAGATCAAGGCAATCGGGATCGGCAAGAGCTTCGGCTCGTTCCAGGCGCTGGACGACCTGACGCTCAATATCGGCCGCGGCGAGTTTTTGACGCTGCTCGGTCCCTCCGGCTCGGGCAAGACCACATTCCTGATGATCCTCGCCGGCTTCGTGCAACCGACCGCCGGCAAGCTTTTCAGCGACGGCATCGACATCACCGAGCGGCCGGCCGAACAGCGTGCCGCCGGCATGGTCTTCCAGGGCTATGCGCTGTTCCCGCACATGTCGGTCGAGGCCAACATCGCCTTCCCGCTCAAGGTACGCAAGAAATCGGCTGGCGAGATCAAGCGCCGCGTTGCCGAGATGATCGAGCGCGTCGGCCTCAAGGGCCATGAGACGAAACTGCCGGCGCAGCTTTCCGGCGGCCAGCAGCAGCGCGTGGCGTTGGCCCGCGCTTTGGTGTTCGAACCCGGCGTGCTGCTCCTCGACGAGCCGTTCTCAGCGCTCGACAAGAGCCTGCGCGGCCAGATGCAGGCCGAGATGAAGCGGCTGCATCAGGAGACCGGCACCACCTTCGTCTTCGTTACCCACGACCAGAGCGAGGCGCTGGCGCTGTCGTCGCGCGTCGCCATCTTCAACCATGGCAAATTGCTGCAGGTCGGTGCACCGGACGAGGTGTATGACCGGCCGGCCAATCGTTTCGTCGCTGAGTTCCTGGGCGAGATCAACATGCTGCCGCTCAAGGGCGTGAAGCGCGCCGACAATGGCGCGACCGCGCTCTGCGAAGACCGCGCGATCACGCTGCGCGGCAATGCCGAGGCGGTGAACGGCAACGCCATATTGGCGATCCGGCCCGAACATATGTCGATCGCGCGCGAAGCCGCCACCGGCGAGAATGGCATCGCCGCCACCGCCATCGGCTCGACCTATCTGGGTGCGGCGACCAAGCTCGACCTGACGACGCGCCAGGGCGCCAAGGTGACGGTGTCGGTGCCGAACGAGGTCGCGGCCGCGGCGCTGAGCAAAGGCAATTCCGTCTGGCTGACCTGGCCGGCGGAAAAAGGTTTCCTCCTTCCGGACGGAGGATGACGACCAAAGCGGGCTTCCAGCAATGAATCTGGGATTCGCGCCAACTACCGGAATTATCAACAACAAAAAGGGGAACTGACATGACAAACGAAACCAAAAAACAAGCCATGGACGGCTTGTCCGCTAGGGCAGCGCGCGGCGAGATTTCGCGCCGGCAATTCACGCAGCTCGCCGCACTTGTGCTGGCCGGCACGCCGATGCTCTTGCGCTCGACCGGAGCCTTCGCCGCGGCCAAGGAGCTGGTGCTGGTGAACTGGGGCGGCGATGCCCTCACCGCTTATGACGCCGCCTATGGCCAGGCCTTCACTAAGGAGACCGGCATCGCCGTCAAGATGGACGGTTCGGGCCCGACCGAAGGCGCGATTGCCGCACAGTTCAAGAGCGGCGCGCCGACCTGGGATCTCGTCGATGTCGACCCGTTCTCGGCCATCACGCTCGGCGCCCAGGGTGCGCTCGAGCCGATCGACTACGCCGTCGTCGACAAGAAGAAGATGCGAGAAGGCTTCGGCTGGGAATACGCGGCCTCGACCTATTTCTTCTCCTACGTCATCGCCTATGACTCGGAGAAATACGGCAAGGACGCGCCGACCGGCATGGCCGACTTCTTCGACGTGAAGAAGTTTCCGGGCAAGCGCTCGCTCTACAAATGGGGCGTGTCGAGCTGGGAAGCAGCGCTGCTTGCAGACGGCATCGCGCCGGCCTCGCTCTACCCGCTCGACCTGAAGCGAGCGCATGACAAGATCGCCGCTTTCAAGGAAAACGTCGTGGCTTACTGGGGCGGCGGCGCCGAGAGCCAGAGCGTGCTGCTCAACGGCGAAGCCTCGATGGCGATCGTGTGGTCGACCCGCGCCTCGCTGATCGAGCAGGACTCGGGCGGCAAGATCAAGTTCATCTGGGATCAGGGCCTGATTTCGCCCGGCGCGCTGGCCGTGCTCAAGGGCAACCCCGGCGGCAAGGACGCAGCGATGAAGTTCATCGCCAGCGCCCAGGATCCGCAAAAGCAACTGGTGATGTTCGACAAGCTCGGACAGGGTCCGGCCAATCCGGCCGCCGATGCGCTGATCCCCGCCGACAAGAAGCGCATCAACCCGGTCGATCCCGAAAACATGAAGAAGCAGATCGCGCTCGACATGGACTGGTACGCCAAGAATTACGGGGCAGCACTCGACGAATACACCAAGATCATCTCGGCCTGACCAGGCCGGGCACGAGCTTCGATGAGAGGCACCCTCTCCGACAGGATGGGCGCGGCGGTGCTGATGGCGCCGCTGCTTCTGTTCCTTGTGCTGGCCTACGCCTGGCCGTTCCTCGGCGTCGTCAAGTGGAGCGTCACCTTGCCGACACCGGGGCTCGGCCAGTATGGCGCGCTCGCCACCGATGCCCTGGTGCAGTCTGTGTTCATCCGCACGCTGCGCATCGCGCTGATCGTCACCGTGGTTTCCGTGGCGGCGGCATACGCCATCACCATGGTGTGGGTGCGCGGCAGCCCGGCACAGCGCATAATCGCTGAATTCTGCATTCTCGTCCCCTTCTGGATCTCGGTGCTGACCCGCGCCTTCGGCTGGGTGGCGCTTTTGTCCAACCGCGGCCTGATCAACACCTGGCTACAATCGATCGGCTTCATCTCCGAGCCGCTGGCGCTGGTGCGCAACGAGTTCGGCGTCATCGTCGGCATGACGCATTTCCTCATTCCCTTCGCGGTGTTCCCGCTGGCCTCCGCCATGCGCAGCCTCGACGAGCGCGTGCTGCTCGCGGCGCGCGGGCTCGGCTCCAGCCGTATGCGCACCTTCTGGACCGTGTTCGTGCCGATGACGCGCTCCGGCATCATCGGTTCGGCGATGATCGTGTTCGTCTTCTCGCTCGGCTTCTTCGTCACGCCGGCGATCCTCGGCGGCGGCCGCAGCGTGATGATCGCCGAGCTGATCTATCTGCGCATCTTCCAGAGTCCCGATTGGGGACTGGGCGCGGCGATCAGCGTCGTGCTGGTGCTGTTCGTCGGCGCGCTCATGGCGCTGCTGTTCCGCTATGTCAGACCGAAGCAACTGATCTGATGCCGACCTATCGCCCCGGTCCCGTCTCGCTGATCCTCGCCGTGCTGGTGGCACTGTTCCTGCTGCTGCCGCTGCTGGCGGTCATCCCGGTGTCGCTGACGCCAAGCCGCATGCTGGCTATGCCGACGGGCGAACTGTCGCTGCGCCACTACCGCGCGCTGATCGAGGATCCGCGCTGGCTCGACGCCATCCTGCTGTCGGTCCGCATCGGCATCGTCAGCAGCGTCATCTCGACCGTGCTGGCGCTGTGCTTCAGCCTTGGCGTCTGGATGTTCCAGCCGCGCTTCACGGCCACCCTTGTCGGCTTCGTGCTGTTGCCGATGGTGGTGCCGCCGGTGGTCTCGGCGATCACGCTCTACTTCCTGCTGACGTCGATCTCGGGCATGAGCTCGTTCTTCGGCTACGACACCTGGCTCGGCGTCGCCATGGCGCATTCGGTGATGACGGTGCCTTTCGCCACGGTGCTGATCCTGGTCTCGCTCAGCCAGCTCGACCGCCGCATCGACCTTGCCGCGCGCGGCCTTGGCGCCGGCGTGTGGGAACGCGCCACGCGCATCATCATGCCCAACATCAAGTTCGGCATCGTCACCGCCGCGCTGCTGTCCTTCGTGCTGTCCTGGGAAGAGATCGGCGTCACCCTGTTCATCACCTCGGTCAACGCCATCACGCTGCCGCGGCTGATGTGGATGGGCCTGCGCGACAACATCGACCCGGCGATCGCCGCGCTCTCGGTGATCCTGATCATCATCACTGTGCTGGTGCTGGCGGTGAGGACTGTGGTGGTGAAGATGCGCGGCGGGCACTGAGCCAAGGTGGCCAACAACAATCGGCGATAGCCAAGCCGCTGTGTGAAGGGCGTTACGGACGGTGAGCGCCGGGTACATTACGCGGCGTCATGGGAAACCTGCCGCTGGTGACATTTGCCTTCGTGTCGGTGCTCGGAATGGCGGTTCCGGGACCGGACGTCGTGCTCGCCATCACCAACGGCTCCCGCTACGGTTTTCGACGCGCGTTTCTCGGCATGGCCGGCGTCGTACTGTCTGATTTCGTTCTTATCAGCATCGTCGCGCTGGGCTTCGGCGCTCTTCTGCTGGCTTCGGAATTCTATCTCTCGGCTCTCAGGATGTTCGGCGCGGGCTATCTGCTTTTCGTCGCCATCGGTACCCTGCGCGCCGCATCCCGACCTTCGTTCAACCCTAACCTTCCCGAAACACGCCATTCAGCCAAGGCACTCATTGGGCGCTGCTTCCTGGTGGCGGTCACAAATCCGGCGGCCTGGCTGCTTTTCCCCGCGATCCTGCCGCATTTTGTCCGCGTGGATGAGCCGATCGCGATCCAGTATGGCATCCTGGCCATTATCGCCGCGCTTGCCGATGTGTTTGTGCTGACGTTTTACGCAGCCCTTGGCGCGCGGGCCGCAAGGCTTCTGGCTGGGCCAAACGCCGTGTGGATCGACCGGTTGTACGGTATCGCCCTGCTTGGTCTTTCGAGCACTTTGATCCTGCAATCCCTCGGGCATCTGAGATAGTCGACACAGGACTACACAGGGCCGGATTTAGCAATCGGCCCGTAGTCAGCTTGCGAAGAATCTCGACAGCCTTGCAGCCGTGTCTTCGGGGTGCTCTTCCGGGAAGAAATGCCCACCCTTGACCGAGCCGCCTCCGACGTTATCAGCCCATTGCCGCCAGATCGCCAACGGGCCGCCCTCCTCCGCATACCAGTTCTCCAACCCGCCCTCGCCGCTCCAGAGCGCAAGCAGCGGGCATCTGATGCGACAGCCATCAGCCTGGTCCTGCGCGTCGTGCTCGCGGTCGATGCCTGCGGCGGCGCGATATTCCTCGCAGATGGCGTGGGCATGGGCGGGATCACGCAGCGCCTCGATATAGGCGGCCCTGACCTCAGCGGGAAAAGCATCTGGAGCCGAGCCCCAGCCAGCGATCGCATTGTCGACAACTGCGTCGGGTGCTGCGGACAACAGGCGCTCAGGCAGCGGTTCCGGCTGGGCGAGCAGGCTCCACGGCCAGAAGGCCAGCGCCAACCTGGCATCGGCCCGATCCCAGGCGGAGGCCGTGGGGACGATGTCGAGAACGGCGACTTTCGACACGGTTTCGGGATGGTCGAGCGCCAGCCGGTAGGCGACGCGACCGCCACGGTCGTGGCCGGCAACCATGAAACGGTCGAAACCGAGAACGTCCATAACCTGCACCATGTCGCGCGCCATCGCTCGTTTGGAATAGGCGGCATGATTGGCTCCGGAAGCCGGACAGCCGCTTTGTCCGTAGCCTCTCAGATCGGCGGCAACCACGCTGAAGTGCGGCGCCAATGCCACGGCGATGTCCCGCCACATAACATGCGTTTCGGGAAAGCCATGCAGGAGCAGCAGCGGCGGCCCTGAGCCACCGGCCCTGACGAAGATCGATGTCTCCTCCATTTGAACGGTCCTGGCGTCAAAGCCCGCAAACATCAGCTGCCGCCAACCATTCCGTGGCTGGAACGGATTCGCAGCACCTGGACACCCTTCGGCAATTCGATCAGGAACTCCTTGTCGCGGTCGAGATGGTGGATGCTTTGCGGATCGCCGCCGGTAAAGGCGGCCATCGCCTCGACGCTCTCCCAATAGGAGATGGTGATGAATTCCGAATGCGTCGGCGTGTCCTCGCGAAAAGTCTGCACGCCCAGCGCTTTCTCGATCAGCGGCTTGATACCGACCTCGTAGTTGTAGCGCTCATAGGCGTCGGCCTTGTCGGGCAAGGTCCTGCCGCGCCAGATGCGCGCAATGGTCGGGGTTGTCGGTGCCATCAGCAACAAACGCCTGAACGCGAGCCGCGTTCCGAACATCTCGACTGGTGGCAGCCGGATCGCGGTCCGAACCTGCGAGCAGAGGCCGGCCAAGTTGACTAGCTGTCGCGGTCAATGCACAAGGAGCCATGGTCTGAGGGCGGGACGGTGACGCATCGGTCTGCAAAACCGACGTAGTGGGTTCAATTCCCACTCAGGCCTCCACACTATCTCTTTGAAGTTGTTGGCGATCCCGACAGGATTCGAACCTGTGACCATCGGCTTAGAAGGCCGGTGCTCTATCCAGCTGAGCTACGGGACCGCTGGCCGGCATTTGATATCTTGGCCGGCTGGTGTCTATGTGCCAGGCGCTGACCGCCGGTCAATGCGTCCAGGGTATCCTGCGGTCATAGCGGAAATTTTCCGCATAGGAAATCTGCCGGCGCTTGGTCTCTTTCGGCTCCTCGACACGGAAGGCCAGCCCCTGCTTTTCGGCATAGGCCACCGCTTCTTCCCTGGTGTCGAAGGTCAGCCTGATCTGGCTCAGCATGTCGCCCGATGTGGTGTAGCCCATCAGCGGGTCGATCTTCTTGCGTTGGGCGGGATCGAATTCCAGCACCCAATGGCCGGTCTTGGCCTTGCCGGACTGCATCGCGGTTTTGGCTGGGCTGAAAATTCGCGCGGACATGGGCACCTCGTAGCTGCGTTGGCGGTAGCGCCGCCTTATTTCAGTCAATACTGTGCAACACTGCCGACGGCAAGGCCGAAGCGGCCTGCAACCAGGCCGCTTCGGCAGCGGCATCGGCCCGATACACTGGCGTAGCATCAAAAGTCATGGTCATGATGGCGACACAAAGAGGCATGGACGCAGGGATTTTGCACGCCGAGGCCGACAGCCAAGCGATTTTCGACGGCGCGATCGTGATCGGCGCCGGGGCAGCCGGCTTGACCGCAGCCCATGCGCTGCTCAAGACCGGCGTGCCTGTGATGGTGTTGGAAAAGGAAGCCCGGCTGGCCGAGCCATGGCACGGGCGGCACGAGCGACTGCATCTCAACACGCATCGCGACCTTTCGGCGCTGCCGGGCGTTTCCTTTCCTGCCGGCACCCCTGCCTTTCCGCACCGAAACACCATCATCGGCCATTTGAACGAATTCCACGCCATGCACCGGCTGCCGGTCGAGTTCGGCATCGCGGTCGAGGAGATTGGCTTCGAGGGCGACCACTGGCTTGTGCGGACCAGTGCCGGGCCGCGGCTGGCGCGCCATGTCGTCATCGCCACCGGGCGCGACCGGCAGCCCTTCATCCCGGCCTGGAAAGGCATGAAGGCCTTTGCCGGACGCATCATCCATTCGGCCGCATTCGGTAACGCCAAGGCCTATGCGGGCAAGAAAGTGCTGGTCGTCGGCGCCGGCAATTCCGGCTTCGACGTGCTCAATCACCTGGTGGCAGCCGACGCGGGACAGATCTGGCTGTCGGCGCGCAACGGTCCGGCACTGCTGCCCAAGCGCCTCGGCCAGATCGCCGTCCACCGATTTTCGCCGATCCTGGCGCGGCTGCCGTTCAAGCTCGCCGATGCGGTGATGGCGGCGACGCAGCGATGGGCCTTCGGCGACCTCACGGCCTACGGCCTGCCGCCGACGCCTTCGGGCGGCGCAAGCCGGCTGGCGTCGGATTATACCGCCATCGCCACCGATGACGGCGCCGTCGATGCCATCAAGGACCGCAGGATCATCGTGCTGCCAACCGTGCGGGAATTTACCGGCGACACGGTCGTTTTCGACGATGGCGCGACGATCCAGCCCGATATCGTCATCGCCGCGACCGGCTACCGCACCGGGCTCGAGGCCATGCTGGGCAAGCTCGGCGTGCTCGACCAAAAGGGCGTGCCGCTGTTCAACGGCGCCGACAGCGACCCGAAACTGCCGGGCCTGTGGTTCACCGGCATGCGGCCAAGCATCCGTGGCTGCTTCGCCAATGCTCGCATCCAGGCCAAGGCGATCGCAGCCAGGATTGCGCGGGAGCGCATACCGCCAAGCCCCGTTTGATGTTTTAGGGGTTGCGCGACAGGGTCCGGAACCGTATACGCCGCAGGGCCTCGGAGTGTAGCGCAGCCTGGTAGCGCATCTGGTTTGGGACCAGAGGGTCGGGAGTTCGAATCTCTCCACTCCGACCATTTTTTCCCACAAAGCCAGTCCTTGCCCAAGGTATCACTCCCAAGGTCGCCAATGGCTGCCTCGCCGGTAGCGCATGGCGGCACGCATTGCCCAAGCAGCAGCCGCTCGCCGATCGGACCCTACATTGGAACACCAGTTCGCTCCGAGAGTTGTGTATGTTCAACCCAAGGAGCAAACAATGAAAACCCTTCTCATCGCCTCGATGATCGCGTTCGCCGGAACGGCGGCTTTGATCGCACCGGCGCAAGCCGCCAGTCTGACTATCCAGTCCGATGACGACGATCAATATTCGTCCGACGATGGCGATATACAGATTCTTCGCCATCACCAGCGCCACAAAGACTATAGCGACGACTATGGCGACGACTACAGCGACAACCAGGACGGCCAATGGCGGCGCCACCATCGCCATCACCGCTGCCATATCGAACTGGTCAGGCACTGGCGCCATCACCACAGGGTCGTCGAAGAGGTCAGGGTCTGCGGCTGATCCGATCGCTTTAGACCTGCTACGGCCGAGTTTGGCGACCGGAGCACCAATCTGACCTAAAGCGCGTCTCATTTGAACGGACTCACGCGACGCGCTTGAGGTCTTGTTTGATGCATGTTTGATGCATGCGGTTCTCTCAAAACCGGGGCCACTTGAGCGACATGCATCAGGCGCCCGTGTCATCGAACAGCATCCCTTCGGCGGGTTTGGCTGAAAATCGACGCAGGGATAATCCCCTCGCTTCCACCTCTATCGCCGGTCTAAAAGCGCGTCGCGCTGAAACGTATCCAGGCGACGCGCTTTGATTTTTGTTTTGATGCATGTCGTTCTCTCAAAACCGGGACCACTTTTGAGCGACATGCATTAGACTCCGGGCAAGGGGAGATTCTGGATGCTTGGTCTCGAGGCATGGCTTTCGCTGATTGGCCCTGCCTACTTCGCTTACATCCGCATCACGGTTCCGTTCGTCGTCGTCTGGGCCATTATCTGTGCAGCCCTGTGGATCTGGAACAACCGGCCGAGCAAGAGGCAAGGCCGTCCCCGGTCGTGGCCCGCCAGCGTGCTGTTCTTTGTCGTCGTCGTCGCGTGCTACGTGGCAGCGCATACGGTGGTCTATCTGCTGGTCCGGTATCTGGCGGCGTTGTGGCTATAGGGCACCCTCCCGGACACTCCGGTGACTGCTCTACGAAGGTAAGCTCGCCGGGCGAGAACCCCAATCATCACTCCCGGCGAGCCTACAACCCGATCAGGAACGCGACCAGGACCGGGGTCAGCCGGCAAGTTCCCAGGTGCAAGACGGATGCCAGATAATGTTTCCCGAAATGGGACAGCGGCCCTCATGCGGCGGTGGGCACGGAGAGATCGAGTGTATTCATTCGAACACGCTGTCGTCGCTGTAGAGGAAATCCTGCGGAAACGCATGTTCGCAGCTCGCGCTCTGGTCGGGCTGCCGTACCTGATTACGGCTGCCAAGGATCGATGACAGGCACGCCGGCCGCATGGAATGGCGCCGTGTCACGCGAGGCGAGATGAAAGCCGTTTGCGGAGGCGATTGCCGCGATGTAGCCGTCGGGCACAGGAAACCCCTTGCCGGCTGCCCTCGCCTTCACTGCAAGTCGGGCATAGTGCCGGGCCGCCTCGGTATCGAAAGGCAGGATGCGCCGCTCAAACACGGCGCACACACCGGCGAAGGTTTCAGCGAGCGCAGCCTTGCGACGACCCGCCGGCATGGCCTCGATGCCGAACAGCACTTCGGCGAGCGTCACACTGGAGAGGTAAAGCGTTTCCTCGGCCTGGTTATCAAGCCAGGCCAACACAGCTTGATGCGGTTCGGGCTTCATGGCCTCCGAAACGACATTGGTATCGAGGAGGATCATTCGAACCCCAGCGGTTCGGCCGGCGCCTTGTCGCGAGCCTGCTCCAGAACCTCCACGTCTTCATTGGTCAGCCCGGCGCGTCGGGCAATGTCTGCCAGAACGGAGCCGAGTTTCACACGGCCGTCCGGCCGCACCGCGTTTTCCAGAATGTCGCGTATCTCGGCCTCGGTGCTGCGACCGTGCAAGGCCGCCCGTACACGCAGAGCTCGGTGGGTCGCTTCCGGAAGATTTCGGACGGTCACTGCAGGCATTGATATCGCTCCGATGTCATTGATTGAAAGTATCATATTGTTTCAGGTGATGTCACCATGCATGTTTTGAAAACGTCGCACGGGCGGGATCGACAATCGCCGTCCAGGGAATTGCAGCAGGATCTAAACCTCGAACTCGCCCTGCCCTTCGTCCATTGCGCTGACGGTTTCGGCGGCGAGCGCCCTGGTGATCGGCGTCTTGCGCTCGAGCGCGGTGCGGTCGAGGCGCTCGACCACGCGCATGGCGGTGGCCAGCGAGCGCTCGATGCGGCGCACCAGATATTGCACGACATGCGGCTCGACCTCGACCTGGCGGTCGGCGAAGAGTTTGGTGATGACACCGGCCAGAAGCAAATCGTCCGGCTCATGGATCTCGACGGTTGCCGCCGCCTTCAGCCGCGAGGCAAGATCGGGCAACGTCACCCTCCAGGCGGCGGGGAAGCGCCGCGCCGTCAACAGCAAGGTGGCCCCGGCGCCGCGCACTTCATTGATGAGATGGAACAGGCCCGCCTCGTCGATGGCTGTCTTGTCGACATCGTCGATCAGCGCGGGCCTGCCGCCAAGCCCGGTGATGGCATTGCCGATGCGCTGGGCATCGACCGCCACAGCGTTGGCCCGCGCCTGCCAGATCGAGCCCAGATGTGTCTTCCCGGAACCGGCCGGGCCGGCGAGCACGATCACCGGCGACGGCCAGTCCGGCCAGCGGTCGACAAGGGCTGCCGCCTCGCGGTTGGTGGCCGACACCACCAACTCGTCGCGCGAATAGCCGGTGCCATGCCCAAGGTCTAGCGGCAGCTGGCGCGGCGGTTCGGTCTTTTGATCCGCCACGTTCAGCCGCGCGGCGAGCGGTGGCCGCCGCCGCGATCGGCAGGCAGCGGCGGGACTGGCTCGGTGGAGTGTCCCTTGTAGAGCGGCGATTCGAGATAGCGGGCAATGGCGAAGCGCACCAGCACGGCAACCGCCGCCGAAGCAGGAACGGCGATCAAAAGGCCGACGAAGCCGAACAGGGCGCCGAAAGCGAACAGCGCAAACATCAGCCAGACCGGGTGCAGGCCGACGCTTTTTCCGACCAATCTGGGCTGCAGGATGTTGCCTTCGATGAACTGGCCGATGAAGAACACCACGGCGACAGCAACGATCATGGTCCAGTCCGGCCAGAACTGGACGAAGGCGACGCCGACGGCCAGGACCAGTCCGGTCAGCGAGCCGACATAAGGGATAAACGAGATCAGCCCGGCGAAGAGGCCGATGAGGATGGCGAAATTCAGCCCGGTCAGCGTCAGGCCGGTGGCATACATGCCGCCGAGCACCAGGCACAGCGTGCCCTGGCCGCGCACGAAGCCGGCGGTCGCGGTGTTGATGTCCCTGGAGATCGCCCTGACCGTCCCGACATAATCACGCGGCACCCAGCTGTCGACGACCGCCACCATGCGATCCCAGTCGAGCAGCATGTAGAAAGCGACAACCGGAGTGACCACGAACAGGCTGACCACCGACACCAGAGCAACGCCGGAACTCCAGATCGAGGTGAAGACGGTGCTCAGCAGGCCGAAACCGGAAGTGAGCAGCGAATTCAGCCCGTCGCGCAGGCCATTGGCATTGACGCCGAATTTCTGCTCCAGCCATTTCGGATCGAAGCTGGTGATCAGCGACTGCAGCCGGGTCAGATATTCCGGCAGCTTGCTGGCGAAATCGGCCATCTGCGTGGCCAGTACCGGAACCAGGATGACGAAGGCCAGCACCAAAAGGACGATGAAGGCAATCAGGATGACCACCGTCGCCATCAGCCGGGAGAGGCCGAGGCGTTGCAGCCGGTCGGCGACCGGGTCGAGAAAATAGGCCAGCACCATGCCGGCAACGAACGGCAACAGGATGCTGGAAAAAATGTAGAGGAACAGCGCCAGGAAGATTGCCGTGCCCAGCCAGAAGAAAATCTGGCGGCGAAACGCCAGGGACGCAGCCGCGTCTGCTAACGCGGCAGTCGCGGCATTCTTGTCAACTACCCGGGGTGGAGCCTTCGCCATAGCCGCTCATATGCCTCAGCCAAGCCACGAGATAGGCCGCGGCCGAAGCCACGGTCAAGACCCCGGACAGCAATATGAGCGCAGGCCTGAGCGGGTCGAGGCGGAGGCCAAGGGCAAGTTCGCCCAGCACACGGCGCCAGCACGATCTGGGCGGCGGTGTTGGCCTTCGACACATAGAGCGGCTTCATCTCGACCGGATGCGCCATGACCGGGGACAAAAGCACGGCGCAGATGATCAGCGCACGCGTGACACCATGGTCACCACCAGCCACAGCGGCAATTGCCCGATGAAGCCCATGACCACGAACACCGAGACCAGAAGCACCTTGTCGGCCATCGGATCGAGATAGGCGCCGAGTTCGAATGCTGGTTGAAGCGGCGGGCGATGAAGCCGTCGACGCCATCGGAAATTCCGGCAACGAGAAATCCGGCAAAGGCCCAGTCCCAGCGCATGTTCAGCATCGCCAGCACCAGCACGAAGCGCAGGATGGTGATGAGGTTGGGAATGGTCAAAGGCATGTCCCGCCATGCTTGTTCTGCAGATCGATGGTGGAGATGGATTGTGGCTGCAAGGGCCAGCGGTGAAGGGGCGACTGTCCACGTATTTATCTTGGGCAAAAGCCCGGTATCCTGTCGTCATCCTTGCCCCCCGAAACCATTCATGCGAAGAGCCGCCGAGGGAAACAGGGATGCGCCGACGATGAGCAAGGGCGACCGGGCCAAGCGCAAGAACGGGCTCACCTATGCCGAGGCGGGCGTCGACATCGATGCCGGCAACCTCATGGTCGAGAAGATCAAGCCGCTGGTGCGCGCGACGCGCCGGCCGGGCGCCGATGGCGAGATCGGCGGTTTTGGCGGCCTGTTCGACCTCAAGGCGGCGGGTTTCACGGATCCGGTGCTGGTTGCCGCCAATGACGGCGTCGGCACCAAGCTGAAGATCGCCATCGATGCCGGCAAGCACGACACGATCGGCATCGACCTCGTCGCCATGTGCGTCAACGACATCGTCGTGCAGGGCGCCGAGCCACTGTTCTTCCTCGACTATTTCGCCACCGGCAAGCTCGACCCCGACCAGGGGGCGGCAATCGTCGGCGGCATAGCAATCGGCTGCCGACAGGCCGGCTGCGCGCTGATCGGCGGCGAGACGGCCGAAATGCCCGGCATGTATCACGACAAGGATTACGACCTGGCCGGTTTCGCCGTCGGTGCTGCCGAACGCGGCCAGTTGCTGCCGACCGACGATATCGTCGAAGGCGACGTGCTGCTTGGCCTGGCTTCCTCGGGCCTGCATTCGAATGGCTTTTCGCTGGTGCGCCGCATCGTTGGCGTCAGCGGTCTTGCCTGGGGCGATCCGGCGCCGTTCAACGATGAGGCGACGCTGGCAGAGGCGCTGCTCGAGCCGACCCGCATCTATGTGAAGTCGGTCCTCAAAGCGATCCGTGGCACGCACGGCATCAAGGCGCTGGCCCACATCACCGGCGGCGGTTTCCCCGAAAACATCCCGCGCGTCCTGCCAAAGGACTTTTCCGCAGAGCTCGATCTCAATGCCATCGATGTGCCGCAGGTGTTTTCCTGGCTGGCGAAGACTGGCGGCGTGGCGCCGGAGGAGATGATGCGCACCTTCAACTGCGGTATCGGCATGATCCTCGTCGTCGCCTCCGGCCAGGCCGCACAGGTCGCAGCCGTGCTGCAGGAGGCCGGCGAGACGGTGACGCCGATCGGCCGCATCGTGCCGCGCCGCGACGCCGGCGTTATCTATCGGGGCTCGATCGGCCTATGAGCAGGAAACGCACGGTTGTTTTGATCTCGGGACGCGGCTCGAACATGACGGCGCTAATCGCGGCGGCGAGCGACCCGGCCTATCCCGCCGAGATCGTTGGCGTCATTTCCGACCGGGCCAACGCCGCCGGCCTCGGCATCGCGGCCGCGCGCGGTATCCCGACCAAGGTCATCGTGCGCGCCGACCATGCCAGCAAGGAAGCCCATGATGCGGCGATCGACGCCGCGCTGATTGCGTTCAATGCCGAGATCGTGGCGCTGGCCGGCTATCTGCGCATTCTCTCCCGCGGCCTGGTCGAGAAGTGGCAAGGGCGCATGCTCAACATCCACCCTGCCCTGCTGCCGGCCTTCAAAGGGCTCGATACGCATGCGCGCGCCCTGCGCGCCGGCATTCGCATTCATGGCTGCACGGTGCATTTCGTCACATCAGAGATGGATGACGGCCCGATCATCGCGCAGGCAGCGGTGCCGGTGATGGTCGGCGACAACGAAGACACGCTGGCCGCCAGAGTGCTGAAGGCCGAGCACCGGCTTTATGCGCTGGCACTCGGGCTGGTCGCCGACGGCAAGGCGCACATGGAAGGCGGCCGCACCGTGCTGGCGCATTTCGCCGACGATGCCGAAAACGGAACTTCCGTGGTGATGGCGCCCGACCCGCTGCGCGAAGAACGCGATCTCGAACATCTGGCGCGGATCACGCCGTAGGCCGACATGGCGACACCGAGACAATTGCTCCTGCTGCGCCACGCCAAGTCGAGCTGGGACGACCCGGCGGTTGCTGATTTCGACCGGCCGCTCGGGCCGCGCGGGCTGAAGACGGCGCCGCTGATGGGGCGCGAACTGGCCCGGCGCAGTTGGCTGCCTGACCTGGCGCTGGTGTCGCCGGCGCTGCGTACGCGCGAGACATGGCGGCTGGTCTCGGCGGAACTGTCGGCGAGCGTAACGGTGGAGTTCGCCGAGGCGCTTTTCGAAGCCACGGCTGGCGACATTCTGGCCGAGCTGCAGCAGGCAGTCGCATCGGCTAGCTGTCTCCTGGTGCTCGGCCATAATCCCGGCCTGGAGGACTTTGCCCGCCGGCTCGCCGGTCCGCGATCGGGTGTGGCTGCTCTCAGGAAACTTGAAGAGAAATTCCCGACCGGCGCCCTTGCCCGCTTTGTCATCGACGGCGACTGGGCGGATCTCGGCTTCGGCGCGGCCCGGTTGACGCATTGCATCAAGCCGAAGGATCTAAGCTAGACCAAGCTGCCTAACGGGCTAGCCGCAGGTGACAGCCGCAAACCGTGTTTTGAAAAGACCACGGTCAAACAAGGAGATAGGACCAATTGCTGGCGGATTGATTCAAGATCTTTGCGGCCCCGAGTCGATTGCATAAAAACAAGAGCGGTGGGCCGGGCCCACCGCTCTTTGTGGTCGTAGATTTCTCAGAAAATCAACGACCCCAGATGCCCTGGCCGGATTCCGGCTGGTTCGAGTCGCCCTTGATCGTGAAATCGCCGAGGCTGGCCGGCTTGCGGATCGAGGCGGTATAATTGTGATCGATGTTGCCGGCGGGCGCTGTTACAGCAGGCTGGTTGACGCTGTCGGAGCCGTAGTGGTCGCTGCCTGCGAAAGCGGTGCCGGTGGCAAGGAGGATGGCAGCAGCGGTAAGTGCGATCTTGGTCATTTCAGGTAATCCAGATTTTTCAGTTCTGTCCGTCAAGTGGCGTGCCTTGGGAGGAATTCGCGTCGCTCGGACCACCCCGAAATGGGTGTGCGTTGCTGCCATTGCCAATCACAAAAATGTGCGAACCGAACCGTTCGGTTCGGTCTAGGAAGGCGCGAAATGGCGTAGTTGTTGCTATATTCTATTCTCTATACGGCTCCGACCTCGCAACGCCCCTCGTTGCGTTACGCTTGCATCTCAAAAGGTCGTGAAGCCCAGTACGTCGCGCATGTCGTATTCGCGGGGCGGCCGGACGGCGACCCAGCGTGCTGCCGCAATGGCGCCGCGCGCGAACATCGAGCGGTCGGCGGCCGAATGGGAAAGCGTGAGCGTCTCGCCCTCGGCCAGCAAGCTCACGCTGTGCTCGCCGACGATGCTGCCGCCGCGCAGCACGGCAAAGCCGATCTCGCCGGCAGGGCGTGGACCTGTAACGCCGTCGCGGATGCGTTTCGCCACATCGTCCAGCCTGACGCCATGTCCGCGAGCGGCCGCCTCGCCCAGCATCAGCGCCGTGCCCGACGGTGCGTCGACCTTCATGCGGTGATGCGCTTCCAGGATTTCGATGTCGGTGTCGGGACCAAGTGCTCGCGCCGCCTGCTCGACCAGCCCGGTCAGCATGCTGAGCCCGAGCGAGTAGCTGCCGGAGCGAACGATGGCGACGGACTTCGAAGCAGTAGCGATGGCGGCGAGATCGGCCGGCTCGAAGCCGGTCGAGCCGATGACCAGCGCCGGGCCGCCGCGGGCCGCGCAAGCTTGTGCAAGATCGACGGAGGCCGCAGGCGTGGTGAAATCGATGACGACATCCGCAAGCGCCAGTGCTTCGTCGCGCTCGACCAGCCCCTCACCGATGCTGCCCGGCCTGTGAAAGCGGGCGACGAGCGCCAGCCTGGGATCGGTCTCGACGGCCAGCGCCATCTCCCTGCCCATGCGGCCGAGCGCACCGGCTATGGCTATTTTCAATGGATGCGGCATGGCGGCTTTCACTGGAAATGCGAGTCGCAACAATGATCTACCATGCCGCCCTGCCAGATTGATTCAGCCGGCGCCATGCGTCTTGAGCATCATGCCGGCGATCTCCTTGACCAGCTTGGCGGCAACCAGCGCGGTGAGATTGGAGACGTCCTGGCTTGCATTGTATTCGACGACATCGGCGCCGACGATGGGCTGGTCGATCCGCTGGATCAGGTTGATCACTTGCCGGGTTGTAAGACCACCGGGTTCGCGGTGCGACACGCCGGGCGCACAAGCCGGGTCGAGGCCGTCGAGATCGACCGAGAGATAGACCGGCGTCTTGAGATCGAGCTGCAGATCCTCGCTGAAATGCCGCGCCTCGATCATTTCGACGCCGAAGCGCTTGAGCTGGTCACGAAGCTCATCATTGAGGGTGCGCGAGCCGATCTGGATCAGCCGGTCGGCCAGCCCCTCCTCCAGGATGTGCGCGAAGGACGAGGTGTGGGACCGCCTGTTGCCCTGATAGGCATCGTAGATGTCGGGATGGGCGTCGATCTGGACGATCGTTAGCCTGGCATGGCGGCGGCGCACGGCACGCAGCACCGGCCAGGCGATGGCATGATCGCCACCGAGGCTGATCAACGGGTGGCCGGCATCCAGCGCGCGGCCGACCTCGGCCTCGATCCGCTCCCATGGACCGCCGGCGCCTGAAAAGTCGATGTCGCCGTGGTCGACGAAACTGTCCGCCACATCGAAGCCGGTTTCGCTCCACGAGCTGTGCGCGTCGCTTTTGAGTTCCCGCCGGATCAGGGCCGGCGCTGCGGCCGCGCCTTTGAGATAGGACGAGTTCTCGTCATGCGGTATTCCCAGAAGCGAAACCCTGGTCATCGGCGTGCGATCTCCGGCAACAGGCAATCTCCCTAAACCCGGCAGCTGGCTGGCGATAGCAGTGCCGCTTGGGCCAGTTGCGAAGGCGATCAGGCGTCATTTCCCGATCGCGCCGCCCAGTCTTTGCCTGACGATCGCGATATGGAAATCCGTGCCATGCAACAGCCCGTCATCGTTGAAGTCGTAGCTGGAATTGTGCAGCGGCGGCGAGGTCTCGCCATTGCCGAGAAAGACGAAGCAGCCCGGTACGTGATCGAGGAAGCGGGCGAAATCCTCCGAGGCGGTCATCGGCTCCGCCGCGATGCTGGCGGCGCCATAGGCCAGCACGCGCCTTGCGGCGACAAAGGCCGCGTCCACCAGGTCGGCATCGTTCTGCAGCGGCACGAATTCCCTGCTATAGGTCACGTCGGCGGCGACATTGTAGGCAGCGGCGGTGCCTGCCGCGATGACCCGCATCTGGCGCTCGATCTCGGCGCTGACCTCGGGACGAAAACTGCGGGCGTCACCGAGGATGCGGGCGAGGCCGGGCAATGCGTTGCGGGTGCCGTCGGTGATCAGCTCGGTCACCGAAACCACCGAAATGTCGGCGGGACTCAGCCGGCGCGAGACGATGGTCTGCAGATTGGTGACCAGCGCGCAGGCGGCGACCAAGGTCTCGTTCCCGGAATGTGGCCGCGCCGCATGGCCGCCGATGCCCTTGAGCACGATCTCGAAATTGTCCTCCGCCGACATGAACGGGCCGGCACGGGTCTCGAAATGCCCGACGGGCAGGCCAGGCATGTTGTGCAGGCCAAAAATCTCGTCGAAGGGAAAGCGCTGCAGCAGCCCGTCGTCCAGCATCGCCAGCGCGCCCCTGCCCCATTCCTCGGCGGGCTGGAAGATGAAGCGCACGGTGCCGTCGAAACCGCCCTCGGCGGCCAGCAGCTTTGCCGCGCCGAGCAGCATGGTGGTGTGGCCGTCATGGCCGCAGGCATGCATGATGCCGGGGTTCTGCGAGCGATGGGCGGTCGCGGACTGCTCGGTGATGCGCAGCGCATCCATGTCGGCCCTGAGCGCAATCGCCCGGTTGCCGCTGCCGCGCTTCAATGTGCCGACGATGCCGGTGCCGCCGACCCCCTCTGCAACATCGTCCAGCCCGAATTCGCGCAGCTTCGCGGCGACAAAGGCAGCGGTGCGCTTTTCCTCAAAGCCGAACTCGGGGTGCGCGTGCAAATCGCGCCGCCAGCCGGTCATTTCCTGCTTCAGCACATCACGATCGAGCTCAGCCATTTTCTCCCCGACCTATTTTGCAAGCTCACTGGCGACATCAAGCAGGATGTTGGCGCCGGCGACAAGCTCGGCATCTTCAGTGTGTTCGCGCGGATTGTGGCTGATGCCACCGGCGCTCGGCACGAAGATCATTGCCGCCGGCGCGAGGCGGGCCATCATCTGCGCGTCATGGCCGGCGCCCGATGTCATGCGCCTGACGCCGAGACCGCGGTTCTTCGCGGCCGCCTCGATCAGTTCGACGATGCCGATGTCGAATAGCACCGGTTCGAAGCGGGCGAGCCGCTCGACCGAGATCGATACGTTCTCCGAAACCTCAAGCTCCTCGAGATAGGCAGCAAGGGCCGCCTCATGCGCCTGCAGGCGCTGTTCGTCGGGATCGCGCAGGTCGATGGTGAAGACGGCGCGCGCGGGAATGACGTTGATGGCGTTGGGTTCGAAGCGCATCGTGCCGACCGTGGCCACGGTTGGCCCATTTGAAGCCCTGGCCCGATCGTGCAGGAAGGTGATGATGCGGGCGGCGGCGTGGCCGGCGTCGCTGCGCATCGACATCGGCGTGGTGCCGGCATGGTTGGCGGCGCCGTCGATGGTGATGCGCTGCCAGGAAATGCCTTGCAAATTCTCGACCGCGCCGATCGGCACGCCTTCGCGCTCCAGCACCGGCCCCTGCTCGATATGAAGTTCGAGATAGGCATGCGGCTTGAGGAAGCCGGGTTCGCGGTCGCCGGCATAGCCGATGCGGGCGAGCTCCTGGCCGAGCACGCTGCCATCCGTGCCGATGGCGGCCAGCACGGCCTCCGCGCTGACGCCACCGGCATGGCATAGCGAGCCCATCATGTCAGGCGTGTAGCGCACACCTTCCTCATTGGTGAAAGCGGCGACCGCGACCGGGCGTGACGGCGAAAAGCCCGAAGCCTGCAGCGTCTCGATCACCTCCAGCCCGGCCAGCACGCCGTAGCAGCCATCATAGATGCCGGCATCGATGACGGTGTCGATATGCGAACCGATGAGCAGTGGCGCCTGCCCGGCATTGTCGGGGCATTGCCAGATGCCGAAAATATTGCCGACCCGGTCGATGGCGACTTCCAGCCTGGCCTGCCTGAGCCAGCCGACAAAGAGGTCACGGCCCTGTTTGTCTGTGTCGGATGCGGCGAGCCGGATCAGCCTATCCTCACTGTCACGGCCAACGGCGCCGAGTTCCCGGATGCGGCCAAGCAGACGCTGTGCATCGATCCCGATCATGGCTATGCCTCGGCCTTCAGCTTGCCGGCCAGCACATCGGCGGGGCTCTGCCCGACCAGCTCGGTATAGCGATGCGGGTCTGTGGCGCCTTCGGTGTTGATCAGCAGCACGCGGGATTTGTCGTCGAGCCCGAGCGCGGCCTTGTGGTCGGCCACCGCCCGGATCAGCCCGGCCAGACCGACGCCGCCGCTTTCGCCCGAGACGATCGCCGGATCGCCGGCACGCGGCCGGGCAAGAAGCCGCATCACTGCAACGGCCTCGTCCTCGTCCACCGTCATGAAGGCGTCGGCAACCCGGGCCAGCACGCGCCAGGCAACTTGCGAGGCCTCGTAGCATTCGAGCATCGCCATCACCGTCGGCTGATCGTGTGCGACCTTGACCACGTGGCCCGCCCGGGCGGCTGCGACAACGCAGGCGGCGCGGGCCGGCTCGACGACGATGAAGGTCGGCCTGGCGTCACCGAGCACGATGGCGAGATGGCCGGCCAGGGCGGCGGCAATACCGCCGACACCGGCCTGCACGAAGACATGGGTCGGCGGCTGCGGCAACTGGCCCAACGCTTCGCGCACGATCGCCGTATAGCCCTGCATGACCAGACCGGGGATGCGCTCGTAGCCCGGCCAGGAGGTGTCGGACACCACGGTCCAGCCTTGCTCCGCTGAAACCTCGGCGGCCTGCCTGACCGAGTCGTCATAATTGCCGTCGACGCGGATCATCTCGGCGCCATAGCGGGCTATTGCTGCATTGCGCGCCTCGCTGACGCCGGCGTGAACGAAGATTGCCGCTTTCGCGCCAACCAACTGTGCACCTTGCGCGACCGAGCGGCCATGATTGCCGTCGGTGGCGCAGGCAACCGTCATGCCGGCAGCGACCGCCCGGACGTCGAACCGGTTGAGATCGGCTACGTCAACGGGCCGACCAAGCGATCGGCTCGCCTCCTCCAGCACCAGTCGAAAAACGGCATAGGCGCCGCCGAGCGCCTTGAAGCTGCCGAGACCGAGGCGAAAGCCTTCATCCTTGATGAGGACGGCGCCGAGGCCGAGTTCGCAGGCCAGCACCGGCAATGCATGCAACGGAGTTGCGAGGTGATTGTCGCGATGGGCAAGAAAGCGCTCGACCGTATCGGCACCGGCATTTCCCAGCGTTTCGGCATCGACCGGATCGAGCGGCCGGCGGTGCAAGGCATTGCTGTTGAGCAGGAACACGGGTGGCCTCCTTTGGTGTGACGAAATCATATTGCAGCTGAGGCGCAAATAGCGCTGTTATTGGCGCTTCGAAATGCAAGTTTGTTTCGCCGGGATAGCGCTTTGCCTCGATCGCCTTCGCTCGACAGTTTCGACCTCGCCATTCTTGCCATCCTGCAGCTAGATAACACCACGCCGCAGCGGCTGATCGGCGAAGCCGTCAACCTGTCGGCGCCGGCGGTGCAGCGGCGCATCAAGCGCATGGAACAGTCCGGCGTCATTGCGGGCAATGTCGCCGTGGTCGACCCGGCGGCGGTCGGCCATCCCATCACCATCTTCGTCGAAGTGGAACTGGAGAGCGAACGCTCGGACCTGATCGACGCGGCCAAGCGGCAATTCTCGGCAGAGCCCGAAGTGCAGCAATGCTACTACGTCACCGGCGAGGCCGACTTCATCCTAGTCATCACCGCGGCCGACATGGGGGCCTATGAGGCCCTGACGCGCAGACTGTTCTTCGACAGCAAGAATGTCCGAAAATTCCGCACCTTCGTTGCCATGGACCGTGTCAAGGTGGGGCTGACGGTGCCTCTGCCGGGATAGCCAGTCACTTTTACGCAATTCCGGACGGAAAACCGCTCACACTTTTCCTGGAATTGCTTCAGCCAGCCGGCCGCAGCCAGACCTTGTTGTCGTGGAAGGCCGCACCGCCATAGGGCGCTGGTGCGTCGGCGCCGGTGAGCACATTGATGCCTTCGCCACGCTCATGGGCGCTGTTTGGCCAGATGCCCTCGGCGATCACCACGCCGCGCTTGAGGCCTTCGAACAGCTTTGCGTGCAGCACCACCTCGCCGCGCCGGTTGCCGAGCTCGATACGGTCGCCGTCGCCCAAGCCAAGCGCGGCAGCGTCGTCCGGATGCAACAACAATTCCGGCCGGCCTTCCTTGGCCTTCGACACCGGCGTTTCCGAGAAGGTCGAATTGAGGAAGTTGCGCGCCGGTGATGTCGTCAGCCGGAACGGATGCTCCGCATCCGCGACCTCGATCAGGTCGACATGGTCGGGGAATTCGGGGAGTTCCGCCACCGGCCCGAACAGGCCCATGCTTTTCGGCGGCCGGTTGGGCGCCGCCTGCCCGCTCCAGTTGGCGCGGAAGTGAAATTTCTTGTCGGCATGGCCGAAACCATCGATAAAATGCGCCGCCTCGAAATCCGGCTGCAGGTCGACCCATTTGTCTTCCTTGAGGCTGGCGAAGGAGCCCAGCCCGCGCTTGCCGAGGATGATGTCGATATGCTGCTGCTCGGTCAGGCCAAAGCCCGGCCGGTCGGCGACGCCGAGACGCTGCGCCAATTGCTCGATGACGAAATGGTTGGTGCGCGGCCCTTCCGGCGGTTCGATCAGCTTGGGACCGAGCGTGATGTGCTGGTTGCCACCGCCCTTGTAGACGTCGTCATGCTCGAGAAACATCGTTGCCGGCAAAACGACATCGGCAAGCTTTGCCGTGTCGGTCATGAACTGTTCGTGCACGCAGGTGAACAGGTCATCACGCAGAAAACCATGTTTCACCAGCCGCTGCTCGGGTGCGACATTCACCGGGTTGGTGTTCTGGATCAGCATCGCCGTCACCGGCGGGCCACCGTAAAGCGCGTCCGCTGCGCCGGTCAGCACCGGACCGATGCGCGACTGGTCGAGATGGCGAATATTGGGATCGCGCATCGCGGTGCCTTCCAGCACATCCTGGTTGAGCTTGAAGATGCCGGAATTGGAATGGAAGGCACCGCCACCCTCATATTGCCAGGCGCCGGTGACGGCGGCGATGCAGGACGCCGCGTGCATGTTGACCGAACCATTGCGCTGACGCCCAAAGCCATAGCCGAGGCGGAAATAGGTTTTCCTCGTCGTGCCGACGAGGCGGGCGAAAGCCTCGATCTCGGTGACGGCAAGACCGGTGATGGCGGAAGCCCATTCCGGCGTGCGCGTCTCCAGATGCGCTTCCAGCCCCTTCGGATCGTCGGTGTATCTTTCGAGATAGGCGCGGTCGGCCATGCCTTCCCTGAACAGCACATGCATGACCGCGCAGGCCAGCGCGCCATCGGTGCCGGGCTTCAGCACAAGGCCTATATCGGCCTGCTTCATCGTCGCGTTCTCGTAGACATCGATGACGACGATCCTGGCGCCACGCTCCTTCCGCGCCTTGATGGCGTGGGTCATGACATTGACCTGCGTGACCACGGCATTGGTGCCCCAGATCACCACGCAGTCGGACTTCGCCATCTCGCGCGGATCGGGACCGCGCAAGGCGCCCGCTCCCATCATCCAGCCGGTCCAGGCCAGATTGGTGCAGATCGAGCCGAAGAACCCGGAGTATTTTTTCGCATGGCGCAGCCGGTCGATGCCGTCGCGCTGCACCAGCCCCATCGTGCCGGCATAGAAATAAGGCCAGACGGTCTCGGAGCCGTATTTTTCCTCGGCCGCGATGAAGTTCTCGGCGACGACGTCGAGTGCCGCTTCCCAGCTGGATTCCTTCCAGACGCCGTCGCCCTTGGCGCCGGCGCGCATCAGCGGCTTCAGCAGTCGGTCCGGATGATGGACACGATCGGCATAGCGCGCGACCTTGGCGCAGACGACGCCAGCCGTATACGTATTGGACTTGGCGCCATGGACACGGCCGATGCGGTTGCCATCGAGCAGCTCGACCTCGAGCGCGCAGGTCGAAGGGCAATCATGCGGACAGGCGGAGTGGCCGATTCTGAGCTTGGCGTGCTGGTTCATGCGGCGTTTTTAGCGGGTTTCGCAGGCGGCGTGTAGGGCCAGATCTTACCCTCCCCTTGATGGGGAGGGTCGGCGCGCAGCGCCGGGGTGGGGTGCGGCGCAGACCCCCGCCCCGCTCGGCTTTGCGGATCGACCCTCCCCACAAGGGGGAGGGTAAATCACTCCGCCGTGCCTTCCTCGTACTCGGCCGACATGGTCAGCCACTTTTCCTCGTGACCGGCAAGCTGCTGTGCCAGTTGCGAGCGCTCCTTGGCCAGCCGGGTCGCCGTCGATGGATCCTTCTCGTATACCGCCGGATTGGCGAGTTCATCCTCGATCAGGTCGATGCGCTTGCGGATGCGGTCCATCAGCGCTTCGGTGGCGCGGATTTCCTTGGCCAGCGGCTCGAAGGCGGCGCGGCGCGCCGCGGCATCGCGGCGGCGATCGGCCTTGGATGCCTTCTCGGCCTCGCGCTTGCCGCGTCGATCGCCGGACACGCCGGTGACGAGCGTCTTGTAGTCCTCAAGGTCGCCGTCATACGGGTTGACCGCACCATCCTTGACCAGCCACAGCCGGTCGGCGGTCGCTTCCAGCAGATGGCGGTCATGCGAGATCAGGATGACGGCGCCGGGAAACTCGTTCAGCGCATGGATCAAGGACTCGCGGCTGTCGATGTCGAGATGGTTGGTGGGTTCGTCGAGGATGAAGAGGTTCGGGCCTTCGAAGGCCGACAGGCCCATGAGCAGGCGCGCCTTCTCGCCGCCCGACAGATCCTTGGCGGCGGTGTTCATCTTCTCGGTGGTGAGGCCGAACTGGGCGACGCGGCCGCGCACCTTGGATTCCGGCGCTTCCGGCATCAGCCGGCGGACATGCTCGTAGGCGTTTTCCTCCGGCCTGAGATCGTCGAGCTGATGCTGCGCGAAGATCGCCACCTTCAGGCCCGGCGCCACCGTCATGGTGCCGGTTTCCTGCTTCAGCCTGCCCGAGAGAAGCTTGGCGAAGGTCGACTTGCCGTTGCCGTTGGCGCCGAGCAGCGCGATGCGATCGTCGGCATCGATGCGCAACGTCATCTTCTTGAGGATCGGCTGGCCCTCGGTGTAGCCGACATTGACGTTGTTCAGCGCCACGATCGGCGACGCCACCGTTTTCACCGGCTCCGGGAAAGAGAACGGCCGCACCGTGTCGTTCACGAGCGCTGCGATCGGCTTCATCTTCTCCAGCGCCTTGATGCGCGACTGCGCCTGTCTCGCCTTCGAAGCCTTGGCTCGAAAACGCTCGACGAAGGATTCCATGTGCTTGCGGGCGGCTTCCTGCTTGACACGGCCCTTCTCCTGCAACTCCTTCTGCTCGGTGTACTGGCGCTCGAACTGGTCGTAGCCGCCGCGCCAGAAGGTCAGCTTCTTCTGGTCGAGATGAACGATGGAATTGACGGCGCGGTTGAGCAGGTCGCGATCGTGCGAGATCAGAAGCACCGTGTGCGGATATTTCGACACGTAGTTTTCCAACCAAAGCGTTCCTTCGAGATCGAGATAGTTGGTCGGCTCGTCGAGCAGCAGAAGGTCGGGCTCGGCAAACAGCACCGCGGCGAGCGCCACACGCATGCGCCAGCCGCCGGAGAAGGACGAGGCCGGGCGGCGCTGCGCGGCGTCGTCGAAGCCAAGGCCAGCGAGGATGGTGGCCGCGCGAGATTCCGCCGAATGCGCATCGATATCCGCCAGCCGCATATGGATGTCGGCAATGCGGTGCGCGTCGGTGGCGGTCTTTTCCTCCTCGAGCAATGCGGTGCGCTCGAGGTCGGCCTTGAGCACGATTTCGATCAGCGGCTCCTCGGTGCCGGGCGCTTCCTGCGCCACCTGGCCGATGCGGGTGTTCTTGGGCAGGCTTATCGAGCCGGTCTCGGAGGGAAAGTCGCCGGTGACGGCCTTGAACAGCGTCGTCTTGCCGGTGCCGTTGCGGCCGACGAGGCCGGCCTTTGTGCCGGCCGGCAAGGTCAGCGAGGCATGATCGAGAAGCAAGCGTCCGGCCATGCGGAGCGAAAGATCGTTGATGATAAGCATGCCGGGGCTTTTGCACGGGAGGGCGGCGCTTCGCAAGGGCCTGGGCGCCGGCGGGGGCATAAGGCATGAAAACGGCGCGCCTTAAGCGCGCCGTCCATTGCAAACAGCAGACTGACTTTTCAGAGGCTGCCTGGTTCAGGCTTTGGGTTTGCGCTTCGTCACCTTGGCCGCGGCGGCCGGAACGGCCGGCTTGCGGCCGAGGCCCGAAGACTTGGCCAGTGCCGAACGGGTCGCGGAGTAGTTCGGCGCCACCATCGGATAGTCCGACGGCAAGCCCCATTTGCCACGATATTCCTCCGGGCTGAGACCATGGTCGGTCATCAAGTGGCGCTTCAGCGACTTGAATTTCTTGCCGTCCTCAAGACAGACGATGTGGTCGGGAAACACCGACCGCTTCGGATTGACAGCGGGGTTCAGCGCGGGGCTTTCCACGGCGGCAATGCTGCCCAGCTTGCGCACCGATGCGCTGACGCTGGCGATCAGATCCGGCAGGCCAGACGCAGGGAGAGGATTGTTGCCGACATAGGCCGAGACGATGTCAGCAGTCAGTTCAATAGCGGTCTTGCTGTCGATGGTGTGCAATTCTGTTTCTCCCGCCGGTCATGAAGTTGCCGGCTTTTTTTAAGACTTCTCTTGATGTATCGACCTAGCTGCACCCCCCAACGGGTCGCTAAAGTCTCAATAAACGATCAAGAATCGGAACAGGAGGATGTTTCCACAACAGGTTGCAACGTTGCAAATTAGAAAATCTAATACTTGGAAACGGCCGACTTCGCGCCAGCAGATTTCAACTGCACGGACGCCGCAGGTTTAGAGTCGGCCAGTATGTCCAGAATGCGCTTCCAGCGGGCGCACCGGCCGAAATCTTTTTGCTCTATCGCCTTTTCGGCCTTCATGGCGGCGTAGAGCGGCGCCTCGGCGCCGAACTCCTTGAGCAGCCAGAATGCTTCCTGTCTGGCGAGGCGTTCATCGTCGTCAAGCATGTTCAGCCTCCGAGCGTTCTATGCCCACCGCAATACAGCTGCCGATGACGAGGACCGCACCGGCTATCGCGGTAAGCGTCAGCCTTTCGCCCGAAAGTGTCAGCAGCAGCGTCGATGCGATCGGCGTCAGATAGGCGATGACCGCAACCTTGCCGCCGCCTTCAAGCTTCAAGGCGCGCGACCAGAAATAATATCCCAGCCCCATCGGACCGGCGCCGAGATAGAGGCCAAGCAGGAGGTGCTCGCTGGATGGCCAGGCTGCGCCGTCGTGAATACACCACAGCAAGGTCAGGCCGACGCCGACCAATGCCGAAGGCAAAAGCAAACGCTCCGACGGTGTGGCCAGGCGGGCGACCGCAATCGAATAGAAGGCCATGCACAGCGCCGAGCCGAAGGCAGCGAGATAGCCGACGATGCTGCCCTGGAGAAAAGGCTGGCCGCGGCCACCCGAGATCACCAGCGCCACGCCGACAAAGCCGAGCACGGCAGTCAAACCCAGCAGCACGGGGCGTTGCCGCTTGCCCAGCACGATGACCGCCGCCGCGACCATCAGCGGCCAGGTGTAGGCGACGAGATTGGCCTCGATCACCGGCATGGAGGCAAAGGCGATGTATTGCAGCACCATGGTGCCGACCAGGCCAATAAAGCCGACCGCGACCGGCGCCAGGGTGCCGTCAGCACCCTTGGCAAAGGCTGCGTCTTGCGTGTCCCCCTTCCGGCTCGCCAGATGGAGGACGGCGAACACCAGAGCCGCTCCACAAAATTGCAGCAACTGCACGAGCGATACTGGATGGCTGGCCAGCAGGGATTTGCCGACCAGCGCGTTGGTCGACCACAGGGCGACCGCGCCGGCGGCGAAGACCAGGGCCGACGGCGAGCCCGATCCACCCCGGAATCGCCGAGACGGTGCCTTGTCCTTATCGCCGACCATGATGTTACCGACGGCCAAACAGGCGTCCACTTCTATGCTCTGGCTACCATGATTCCCTTGATCCGCCCGGGACCGGCGCATCGGTCGCCGCCGCAACCGGACGCTCTTCCTCGAAGCGGCGATAGGCCGGCAGCTGGTTCGTCCAGACGTCTTCGGCCAGTTCGTTGACCCATTCGCGATCGTGATCATTGTCGGCTGCGAGATAGAACATGCGATTGTCGTCGACGTAGGGCTTGGCCACAGAGCGCTGGTTGAGGACCAGCGTGACGCGTGAGCCGAGCTGGATCGGCGCGGTGCGGTGCAGCACACCGAGAAACTGACCGAGTGTGGCGTAGTTCATCTTGTGGTCGATGCGCATGACCTGGTTGCGCGGAATCTCGCGGCCGGATTCAAGGATGGCGCGGCCGGTCTCGGAATCGTCGCAGTAGATTTCGAGATGGCCGCCGACCAGCGGATTGCTGATCGACAGCGGAATGAGTTCGGTGACCGGGACACCGTCGCAATGCCAATCGACGGCGCCGTCCTTGGGATTCATGAAAGTGACGGTCGAGCCGACGATCGACAGCGGATAGGGCTCGAGCTTGGTGCCCATCATGTCGGACAGACGTTCCAGGCGCAGCTTGTCATGCAGCAGTTCCTTGATCTCCGGGATGAAACGGTCGGCGCCGGTGATGAAGGTCAGATCGAGGTGCTTGTGCACGGCGTGGCTGGCCTTGAGCTTCAACGCCGCCTCTTCGATCGCCGCCAGCAGCGCCGGGTCGTAGCCATGCAGATACTGCGCAACGCCGAAACCCGACACTTTCCAGGCCGTCTCATGACCGATAATGGCTTCTCGGCTCATCGCGTAGCGCAGTTCAGGTATGGTATGGGCGTTCATTCTACTTCTCCAGGATGGGGGCATCACTTGGTAAACTGTCGATTAATTTCCCCACCCCTGTAAAATTAGGAATGCTGGTGCTAGTGTAAGCCCAGCTTAAGGTCGAAACGCGTGCGTCTGCTCAGTCAGGTCAACCTCAATTCGCTGAAGATTGTCGAAAGTGCCGCCCGGCACCGTAACTTCACGCGCGCCGGCGAAGAGCAGTTTATTACTGCTTCCGCCGTCAGCCAGCGCGTCAAAAGCCTCGAGGAACAGCTGCGCTTCAAGATCTTCCAGCGCGGCGGCAATGCGGTGTCGCTGACGCCCGAGGGCGAGACCTATGTGTCGCGCGTTCGCGAGGCGCTGGAGCGCATCGTGGCGGCCAGCATGGAGGCGACCGGACAGTCGCAGGCACATGTGCTGAAGATTTCGGTGCTGCCGACGTTCGCGGCGCGCTGGCTGTTTGCCCGCCTGCCGCTGTTCCAGCGGCAATATCCCGAAATCGAAATGCGGGTTTCGACCTCCTACGCCGCCAATGAGTTCGCCACCTCCGAGTTCGACCTCGAGATCCGCTATGGCGACGGCAGCTTTCCCGACCTCAAAGCGGACCTGCTGTTCAAGGAGGATTTGACGCCGGTGTGCAGCAGGAAGCTGTTCCACGAAGTTCTCGGCGACAGGCCGCCGTCAAAGGTGACGCCGGACGACCTCAGGCATTTCACGCTGCTGCATTCCGACACCTGCACGCAGAACTGGCAGTCGTGGCTGGGTTTTGCCGGCGCGAGTTCCGTGCTCGGCGAGACCAAGAGCATCTATTTCGATTCCTGCATGATGTCCTATGAGGCGGCCAATGCCGGAATGGGCTTTGCAGTCGCCAACCGCGCCTATATGGCGAGCGAGATCCGCGCAGAGAGACTGGTGGCGCCGTTTGCCGTGCATCACCCCAACACCGCCGGCTGGTATTTCGTCTGCCCGGTCACCGCGCCCTACACGCGCAAGGTGGAACTGTTCAAGCAGTGGATAATGGCCGAGGCGGCGCTGACGCAGTGCCAGCTGGACGCCGGGATTGCCGGCGGCCCGGTGCTGCGCAAGGCCATTGCCTGAGGTCGGATTCTTTCCGCGGCCTTGCGGGATTTGCGGCCGTTTCTGCTGGTTTTGCGCAGACGGCACGAGCAGAACCGGCACGAAAACTGCCACCTCATGACGCAGGCGAGAGACTCAGCTATCTTCGGTTGTTGCGGCGGACCTGATATCCGCCTGGCCGGCGCTATCAGCTCACCTCCCAAGCGGCGCCGGCCTTCTTCTCCCGAAGGCTACCTCAGCCTTATCGTCCCGCTAAAACGATCATTGCGCCGGCTGATCGCCGCTGGCCGCCGGCTTTGGCGCCGAATCCGTCTGCGGGGTTTGGTCGAGCACCGGGGCTTTGGTTGGCTGGATGTCACCGTCGCAGGCGGCGAGCGCCAAGCTGGCGGCCAACAGAATCAGAAGCCTCTTCATGGCGACCTCCTAGGTCTGCCCTCTCCTTCATAAGGCAACGAGGTGGTTCGGCTTTGGTTGCACGCTCGCAAACGACGCCGCGTCGGCTGGAACCAAACGGCGGCTCTGAGGTTGGTTGCCCAAAGGAGATCGCGCCATGATCCGTCTGCTCATTACCGGCCTTTTCGCTTACGCGACCTATCGCATCGCCAAGGAGATCATCAAGGACGTGCCCGACAATTTCGATCCGTTGCCGGTGCCTGGCGACGAACGCGCCACATTGCGGCGCCAGTCGGCGGCGACGGGTGTCGCGCCACGGCGATAGGGGCGACTTCGGCCCGTTGCGAACAAAGCGGAAACGATGCTTGATAGGCGATGACCATCGCCATCAATGATTCGTCCTTGCAGCCCGCCTATCTGGCGAAGCTCAACGCCGAGCAGCGGCTCGCCGTCGAACATGGCGACGGCCAGATCGCCGGGCCGCTGCTGGTGATCGCCGGCGCCGGCTCCGGCAAGACCAACACGCTCGCCCACCGGGTCGCGCATCTAATCGTCAAGGGCGCTGATCCCAGACGCATTCTGCTTATGACATTCTCGCGCCGCGCCGCCACCGAAATGGCCAGGCGGGTCGAACGCATCGCCGGCGAGGTGCTGGGCCGAGACGCGTCCGTCATCGCCGACGCGCTGGCCTGGGCCGGTACGTTTCACGGCATCGGCGCCAGGCTGCTGCGCGACTATGCGCTGACGATCGGCCTCGACCCGGCCTTTACCATTCACGACCGCGAGGATTCCGCCGACCTGATGAATCTTGCCCGGCATGAACTTGGATTCTCGAAGACCGAAAGCCGTTTTCCGACCAAGGGCACCTGCCTGGCGATCTATTCGCGCGCCGTCAACGCGCAGGCGCCGCTTGGCGAGGTGCTGGGTTCGGCCTTTCCGTGGTGTGCCGGCTGGGCCGAACAACTGAAGGCGCTGTTCGCCGGATATGTCGAGGCCAAGCAGGCGCAGAACGTGCTCGATTACGACGACCTCCTGCTCTACTGGGCGCAGATGGCCGCCGAGCCGGAGATCGCGGCGCATCTGGGCTCGCGCTTCGACCATGTGCTGGTCGACGAATACCAGGACACCAACCGGCTGCAGGCCTCGATCCTTTCGGCGCTGAAGCCGGACGGCGCCGGACTGACAGTGGTGGGCGACGACGCGCAGTCGATCTATTCGTTTCGCGCCGCGGAAGTGCGCAACATCCTCGATTTCCCGCAACAATTCGCGCGAGCCGCCGATGTCATTATGCTGGAGCGCAACTACCGCTCGACCGAGACTATTTTGGCGGCAGCCAATGCGGTCATCTCGGAGGCGTCGGAGCGCTTCACCAAGAACCTCTGGTCGGAGCGCAAATCCTCGCAAAGGCCGAAACTGGTCAGCGTGCGCGACGAGGCCGAGCAGGCGAACTATGTCTGCCAGGCCATCCTGGCCGAGCGCGAGGCCGGCACGGTGCTGAAATCGCAGGCGGTGCTGTTTCGCGCCTCGCACCACAGCGGCCCGCTGGAGATCGAACTGACGCGCCGCAACATCCCCTTCGTCAAGTTCGGCGGGCTCAAATTCCTCGACGCCGCCCATGTCAAGGACGTGCTTTCGGTGCTGCGTTTTGCCGAGAACCCGCGCGACCGCGTCGCCGGCTTCCGCGTGCTGCAGCTCCTGCCCGGCATCGGCCCTTCGGCGGCGAGCACCATCGTCGAGACCATGGCGACATCGCTCGACGAGGAAATGGGGCTGGCCCGCTACCGGCCGCCGCAACGCGCGGCTGAGGACTGGCCAGCCTTCGTTGCGCTTTATTCCGGCCTGCGCGCCCGGTCGGGGAAATGGCCGGCCGATCTCGAACAGGTCAGGCTGTGGTACGAGCCGCATCTTGAGCGCATCCACGAGGATGCGACGACGCGGCGAGCCGACCTCATGCAGCTCGAGCAGATCGGTTCCGGCTATGCTTCGCGCGAGCGCTTCCTGACCGAGCTGACGCTGGATCCACCGGATGCGACCAGCGACCAGGCCGGGCCGCCGCACCGCGACGAGGACTATCTGATCCTGTCGACCATTCATTCGGCCAAGGGCCAGGAATGGAAGAACGTCTTCGTGCTCAACACCGTCGATGGCTGCATCCCGGCCGATCTCGGCGTCGGCACCAAGGAAGACATCGAGGAGGAGCGCCGGCTGCTTTACGTCGCGATGACGCGGGCCAAGGACGGCCTGCATCTGGTGACGCCGCAGCGCTTCTTCACTCACGGCCAGGCAGCGCGCGGCGACCGCCACGTCTATGCCTCGCGAACCCGTTTCATCCCGGCCTCGATCCTCGGCGCCTTCGAGCAGACCTCTTGGGCGAGCGTCCACGCAAAGGACGATCCGCGCCACAGACCTGAAGTCCGCGTCGACCTCGGCGCCCGCATGCGCGGCATGTGGAAATAGAAGCCGCCGCAACCGCGGATGCCGGCCGGGGAGCGACCTCAAGAAGCAAATCGGCCTGTCATGGCATCTCTCAGGGAACCTCGGGCCGCCAGCCGCGTTTTCTGGCGTCCAACCCGCGATCGGAGGGCGGCGGCCGCCGCCCTTCCGCCCATCCAGAGAGGCCAGAATGCACGACGCGATGTTCTTCACCCCGGTTGCCGTTAGCGTTGGCGCCGGCCACAAACGCATGCTCGCCTCGCTGTTCGAGATGCATGATTTCCTGACCGAATTTCCGCCGTCACGCCGGCGCCTGAGCTATGGCGCGGCCGTGAGGGCTTGCGAGGCGGCGCGCGCCGGAGAAATCTCGACCGAGGCCGCACGCGATGCCCTGATCACCTTTGCAGTCACGGCAGGCATCCTCTGGCCCGCGGTCCAGCCGGCCGTCTCGGTCAAGCCGGTCGCACACGGTTATGGCGGCTACGCCGTCTGAGACGGCCGGGACCAGGCCTGCCCAGCAAAAAAGATCACTCGGACTTGCCGGCAGACGTCGGCGAGGCCTCTGCCAGCCTTGCCGGCGGGGCGGTCTGTTCGGTGTTGCCGACAAAGAGTTGATCGCCGACAAAGGGATAGGCAAGCTGCCGATGATAGAGCGAGGGAACCGGGTCATCGGTGTCGTATTCTGCGGCATCCTGTCGGGCATGAACAATGTGCCTCCCGGCATGTCGAGCAAAGGGCAGCTGCCCGGCGAAATTCTTGTCCCAGGCTTCGCGCTCATTGGCATGATGCCAGTGATGAAATCGCGGTGACGCCAGCAGCCATTTCAACGGTCCGACCCTGATACGCGTGTCGAATGGATGAACAGCGACTGCCACTGATAGACCAATGTGAAGATCAGTATGGGCGGGGGTCGAAAATCGAGCGCGAAGACCGGCAGGAACGACGCCGATTTGGTCAGGATCTGGTCGACAGGATGGACGCGGTGCGCTGCCAGCCAATCCATCCATCTCCTCGATGCTGTGGTGGATTGAATGGAAGCGCCACAGGAACGGGACGGCGTGAAAGGCGCGATGCGACAGGTAGAAGCCGGTATCGGCCAGCACCAGAACCTCCATCGCCTGCAGCCAGACCGGTTGCAACCGCACCGCCTGCGTAAGTCCGGCCGGAACAAGCTGGTGCAGCAGCAGCATGGCTGTGCCGATGACGATGATCAGGGCAATCTTGATGATGATGCCGTTGAACAAGAGGTAGACGACGTCGTTCGGCCAATGCCCGCGCGCCGACGAGTGCTCCGCATGCAGCGGCAACAGCCGCTCCAGCGGAATGAAGATAAGCGCGATGACCAGCACCGCCTTGAGGTTTATGAGATTGGACACCCTGCCCTCGGCCGAAGATCGGCTCGCCGGAGATTAGCGCCAATTGCTGACGGCGGCTGGCCACGGATTGCTTCCATTTGCCGGCACGGGCTGCATGTCTGGCCAAATCAGGTCCCAGGTTTGGCGAACCAGTCCATCCGACAGCGCAGACGCAGGCAGCGGCACTGCGGCGACTGGAGAGTTTGCCGCCATCGGCCCGGATCGCGCCGGCCTAATTGAACAGGTTTCGAGAAGGACGCGTGGCGCCTCGTCCCCCACTCCGCATTCCTACCTCTAGGAAAAACGATATTTTCCGCCAAACAAATTGAATTTCGCGGTTGTTCGTGTTCATTCGCCGAGGATCTACATTGCAAGACATTAACGACAAAATATAACTTTTCACAGTGGAAGCCAATTTATGTGCAAATTTCTGTGATTTGAAAGCTGAGATCGGTATTCTGTTAAAAGTATAAGATAAAACATGAAGACAAGCTTCGAATTCATGTTGTGAAATTGAGCTCTCATGGCTACCCTGCCGTCACAGCACGAGGAGCGGCACGATATTTTTTCTAGATCCTCATGTCATAGACCGGTATAAAAAACAATATCGGCGCGCAGATGGGTGGACACTTGGCGAATACACGAGATGTATTATCGCGCACGACAAGTAACCGGTGGAATAGCGCCAATATCGGCGCCCTGTTCGCTGCGGTAAGGCAACTCGGCATCCAGCAGTTTTTTGACTTCCGCAAAGAACCTGTCGCCGACAAAGACAACTCACTACCTGCCAAAATTCCGGTCGCCGGAATCCCTATAACCGGGCAGCCAGATTTAAGAGAAAATACGCCTCGGCATCCCAAGCTTATGTGCGGACTCGACGTTCCGTCGAGCCGCTCGTTTCACGTCGGCAAGGGGCTTGCTTTGTATCTGCAGGGTTGGGCTTTCTGTCCCGGCAATCCGATCAGGCGGCTCTATGTCCTGGACGGAACCAGGCAGCACGAAATCAAGAACCATTCCTGGGCTCGGCCCGATGTCGTGCACTACTTCCATCCCGCACAGGATCCGACCGGCGGCAGCCTGTTTTCCGAATTCATCACGATATTGCCGATCGAGGAGATTGCCGAGCCGGAGAGCCGCGAACTGCGACTGCTCGCCGAGCTTAAATCGGGAGAGATGATCGAGCAGTCGCTTGCTGTCTTCGAGTTCCAGCCTGGGGCCAACCGTCGTCCGGTGAAGGTGAAGTGGCCTGCCAAAGGGGCCAAGGTTGCCATCTGCATGGCGGCTTACAATCCGCCGCTTGAGCTTCTGAAACGGCAAATCGGATCGATTCGGGAGCAAAACCATAGGAACTGGATCTGCATCATCACCGACGACAGTTCCAGCGCAGCCTCCCGCAACGACATTCTGGACCTGATCGAAAACGACAGCCGGTTCGTCTATGTCAAAAACAAGGAGCGCAAAGGCTTCTACAACAATTTCGAGGAATGCCTTTCGCTGGTGCCCGTCAACGCCGAGTTCGTCGCACTGGCGGATCAGGACGACTATTGGCATGCCGACAAACTGACGAAGCTCATCCATGCTTTGCCGGAAAGCAAGAAACTTGCATTCAGCGATTGTCGCATCGTGACCGGCCGCGAGGTTATCTCCGACACATATTGGACCGACCGCAAAAACGAATATACGGATTTTCTTTCGCTGTTCCTTGCCAATAGCGTGACCGGCGCCGCGAGCCTTTTTCGCAGCGACATCCTAGACCGTATCCTGCCGTTTCCGCAGCGGCTGATGGACGCCTACCACGACCAATGGATCGCGCTTGCCGCCGAGGTTGCCGGCGGGATTTCCTATATCGAGGAGCCTCTGTACGATTACCATCAGCACGGTGCTAACGTTATCGGGCAGGTTATCAAGCGCTACCGCGGGATCTCCTATTCAATAGGAGCCATCCTGAAAGGCGCAAAAAACAAGCGCGCCCTGCTCGACGCAGGCAGGACCTTGCTGCAGCAAGCACGCGCGGATTTTTCGGGGGCGCTGGAAAAGGCAGTATTCGCCGAAACACTTCGGCTGCGAAACCCTGGAATGTCGAGCACCCTCAAGAAGACGGCCAACCGAATCCCGCGTTTGACGACCGGTATCTTCGAACCGATACGTCTGAAAATTTCAAGAATATTGCGGCGTCATTCGACATTGAACGTCGAGGGCCTGCTGATGAACGCCGCCTTGGGGGCCAGAGCAAGAAATCTCGCCTATCGATTAAGGAAAACCAAATACTTGCGATATGTCCGCAAGATCAAGACAGGGTCCGAAGCTCTACCGATGGCCGTCGCCGCCGGCGGGATACTGAGCATCGAAGATATGGAGAACAACTGGATTTTTCGCAATATCCAGCCGTTGACGTTGCACGTATCGCGCCGCGAGCCAAAGCGCGTCAACATCCTTCTGGCCACGATCGACTTCAAATACATTTTCGGCGGCTATATCGGCATGTTCAGCCTGGCGCTTCGCTTGCGCCGGGAAGGTTTTCTCGTCCGGATCGTGACTATGGAACGTACGGAGTTGGACATGACGCTCGCCCGCGAGCGCATCAAGGGCTATCCAGGCATCGAGCGATTGTTCGACGACATCGAAATCGAGCATCGGCATGACCGCAAAGAGGAATTGTTCGTCAGCCCCGACGATCGCTTCATCGCGACCAATGGCTGGGGGGCTCATGTCGCGCACCGCGCCAGCCGAGAATTGGGACAGGACCGTTTCATGTTCATGGTCCAGGAATATGAACCCTATTTCCTGCCTATGAACACAATCGCCGCGCTTTTCCAGCAGTCTTACCGCTTTCCGCAATTCCAGCTTTTTTCGACGCCCTTGCTGCGCGATTTTTTCAAGCTGAACAGGATCGGCGTCTTCTCGAAGCCCGGCGCGGACAAGAACCACGCCGTATTCCGCAATGCCATTCAGAAATTCAAACCATCGATAAACGACATGCGTGATCGCGAGCGGCGCATTCTTTTCTACGCCCGCCCGGAGGCCCACGCCGCGCGCAATATGTTTGAGCTCGGAATGATGGCGCTTGCAGAGCTAGCTCGTTCTCCTGATTTTGACGCCGACAAGTGGAAATTCTACGGCATGGGCTCGATCGGCGGCGCCAGCAAGATCAGGCTGACGCGCGACGTGGTTCTGGAGATGATGCCCAAGACCGACCTGCAGACGTATACTCAACGTCTGCCGCACCACGATGTCGGCCTCTCGTTGATGCTGACGCCGCATCCCAGCCTGGTGCCGCTCGAGATGGCCTCGGCCGGTATGTGGACCGTGACCAACACGTTCGAAAACAAGACGGCGGAGAGCCTGCGGGATATCTCGACCAATCTGATCCCGGTGGAACCGACACTGGAGGGCGTGGTCGCCGGGCTCAAGGACGCCATCTCGCGCGTCGATCAATACGACAAGCGGCTGCAGGGCTCGCGCTTCAATTGGCCGACAGACTGGGACGACGCGTTCTCGCCAGCAGCGATGAAGAAGATCGTCGACTTCCTGTCTGATCGGCCGACCCTGTCCGTTCCGATCCGCTCGCCTCCGAATGGACTGGACTCAGTTCGCGCTGCGGCGGCCGGTCATCACCGTCCCGCTGCCTTATATCACCGGAGGAAGCCGGTCAGGGAACCCTAACGACCCACTCATCCTGCAAGCCCCACCATTCGGCTGGCTTGAACGATACGATGCGTGCATTCGTGGCATCGTAGATCGCCTTGATGACATATGGTGGCAACACGACGGTGGAGCCATAGATAGACGGATCTAGATCCTTCTGATCAGACCCGTCAAGATAGCCATATTGTTGGCCATTGCTGATGACTTCGGCAAGTTGTGGAACAACGCTTGCAGCATGCGCGCCGTGCGTGGAGAACATCAGGTACCCGCCCGGTTTGAGAGCGGCGCACACCGCAGACAGCCAGCGCTGAAACAAGCCGTCCGGAAGATGCGACCATAGCGAAATGGCGAAGATGAAATCGAACTTTTCGCCAGGTTTCCAGTGTTCGGGAATGCTGGCCGAAGGAATAGCCGCAACACTCAGCACCTCAGTGCAAAAGGACACCGCTTCGGGATGAATGTCGCAGGCAACTAAATTCAGGTCCTTCAAATGTCGCGTCACGCGACCATAGCCGCTTGCAAATTCCAGCGCCCTGGCATCCCTGGGCAAGCCCAATGATGTCATAAGCTCTCGCACCTGTTGCGCATTGGCGGCGCCATTCTCAAAGTAGTGCTTCAGTGCTTCGAATAACTTTATTTCCTCGCCTGTCGACAATCGAGCGACCAGATGGCCGAAAATGTGATCATATTCATGAAGTTCCGGAGTGACCGAGTATCTGTCCGCCCATACTTTGGCGAGGGAGCGCAGAAAATCGTTGGCTTCAAACGCCTTTGACGACCGGACCGGCGGGCTGTTGTGACTCGGTTCCTTCATTGGCAACATCGTTGACTCCTTCCTTTTGCCTTTAATTCACCGAGTGCGGCGGAGGCCTCAAGCAGTTCTTGGACAATTACTGATCCTGATATCTCCACCGGGCCTCACAGAATATATTAGGCTCGCTCCCCAGCATACTGCTGATCTGAATGCCCGCGGTCCTTCTTCCCGTTATCCCCCTGGCTTTCAACATTGACGTTTCTCTCTTTCTGCGTCGTAGCCATCACTTCACCGTCAAGGGTTCCGGCATTGTCGCGAAAATGACCTGCCCAGGAACAGGATCATGGAGTCGCTTCACTCGAATGCCAACCAAACTGTACATCCCTCATGATCGTTTGCTGCCCTGAATCTCCTGGGTCGATACGAATGGAGCGTCCGGCAAGATAGTTGGGCAGAACCAGCGCAATCGCGTGGTCGCCAGCACCGAGGGGTAGTTGAATCGACCGGCCGGCCACAAAAGCTCCATCCTCGCCTCCGTGTGGTGAAAAAAAGATCTCGAACACATCTGGGCTGTTCAGCGTAAGCTGCAGGCGAACACAGGGGGTTGTGCGGCTGCTATCCGAGACGGGCACGGTGGCTATCATTTGTGGATCAGGGGCGGTCGCAAGAAAACCACTCGCGCCAACAACCATAGCTTGAAGCTTCGGCTCACCGGTGGCAGGGGCAAAATCTCTGCATTCCCTAGCAGCCAACTCGTCGCGCGCGACCAGAGCCTGACCCAGCGTGCTGGACCACGAAAGAGGGCCGATCAACACCGAATCGACGACCGCTCGCTCGACGCGGCTGACGATCAGCCGCTGGCTGGCGAGCACCGCGTTCGTGATCCCCTGTGGATCGGAAAGGTCCATAAAGTATTCGACGGCGTGTCGGAATGGCTGCGTCAAGCCTATGACTTTATTGTAGAACGAATCATGCAAGATTACGGTGGAGACCGCTTGGTCGACCTGCTTGAACGAAGAAAGCGCCTCTATTTCCGCCGGGGTGTCTATCTCACTTTCGGGTTCGCCGTTACCTACCAGCAGCATACGCGTCTCGAGATCTGTCGGATTCTGAGCCATTTTCCCGGCTAGTACTGGCGGCCGCACCCCGTTGCCATCGGGGAAGATCGCTACGAGCAATTGGCGAAAGGCGATGGCCGCACCAAAGTAGCTCCAGTGGGTGTCTGTCTTGCGATACAGATCGGTGCCGTTTGAACGTCCTTTTGCCTCCTGCAGTGCGCTTAAGTGATCAACAATCCGAGGTGCTTTGGCTCTGATCGTCGATCGCAGAAGGTCGGCACTCTGCTGTTTGCAGGCCCAGTATTTTTCAAAGTGGGGGTCGAGAAATTCTGGATATACTGTCGACTTATCAGGCGCTATCGTAAAATACATCTCAATGCCGGAAGCACCGGCGACGTCAATCATGGCATCCATACGTGAGACAGCCAATTCCACGTTATACCGTTCCTGACATTTCCCCTCGAACCAGTCGCCTTTCCAGTATATCCAGCCGTCTCTTCCAGTAGCGATGTTGTTGTGGTCGTATTGGCGAACGACTTTGAGTAATACGGCATTTCGAATGGAAATGGCGGACCGCTTTAACCAGGAACGCTCCAGAAGGGCGGAAGCCAGCTGATCGAAAGCGCCGCTTGAACTTGCCCGCAGAGATTCCGGCGCAGGAAAAGCGGTAAAGTCCTTCTGACCATAAGGTTCAACGGCGCCGCGAACAGCCAGCACCAACAGCGGCGACGCGATGATGACCACGAAGGCCGCGGTGACTATTGCGCTGCATATTTTTCTGGCTGTTTTCATCAGAATTGGAAATACAGGAACGGAGTGTAGCCACCGCTCAGCGCCAACACCTGACATACCATCAGGGCAACAACCGTGTAGCAGGCGCCAGTGACATACAGCCTATCGCCTCTGGTCTCGCTTGTCAGCAACTGGCCGAACGAAAGCCGGCCGGGCAAAACGTAAATTGCTGCACCTACCACAAGGGCGATCAAGCTGGTCGTGGCTATTGGCGCAGCCGCATCGAGGCTGAATGCACCAGCGGCGCCGGGCGAAGCCATCGCCTTCCACAAAGACATTGCCTGTTCAAGCGACGTCGAGCGGAACAGCGGCCAGCTCAGCGTCACGACCGGCAGGAAATAGGCATATCGCAGCCACCCCTTCTCCAGCACTTTCGGCCAGGTGCCGGTGGCCACGCGCTCGACCAGGATGAAAAGCCCGTGGAACATACCCCAGCAGAAAAACGTCCAGGAGGCGCCATGCCAGAGGCCGGTTACCGCGAAGACGATCAACAGGTTTCGATAGGTCGCGATCCTGCCATGCCGGCTTCCCCCCAGCGGGATGTAGAGATAGTCGCGAAACCAGCTTGAAAGCGAGATGTGCCAGCGTCGCCAGAATTCGGTGATCGAACGGCTGGCGTAGGGTCTCTCAAAATTTTCCGCAAAGCGGATGCCGAACATGCGGGCAAGCCCGATGGCCATGTCGGAATAGCCGGAGAAGTCGAAATACAACTGGATGCCGTAGGTCGCGGCCGCCAGCCATGCCGTGGCAAAACCTATGGTGTCGTGGGGTGCGGCGAAAATGGCATCGGGGATCGGCGCAATACCATCGGCTATGATCACCTTTTTCATGAGGCCGTGAGCGAAGCGGGTGGCCCCAGTGGAGAAGTTCTCGAGAGATATTCTCGGCGCTCGAAAATCATCCACGACGTCGCGGAACCGCACGATCGGGCCGGCAATCAGGTGCGGAAAAAATGTGAAGTACGTACTGAAGAGCACGACACTGCGCTCTGCCGGAATGTCGCGGCGGTAGACGTCGATCAGGTAAGACAATGCCTGAAAGGTAAAGAAGGATATGCCGATGGGGAGGACTATGCCGGCGAATGTCGCCGACAGATTGCTGCCGGAGGCGAGGTCAACGTTCACCGCTATGAAATCGAGATATTTGAAGAACACGAGAATGCCGACCAGCAGGACGATTGCCGCCCCGACAACTACATTTCTCAATCGCGCGCTTTTGCAAAGGTCGATAGCGAGCGCGCCGAAATAGGCGATGACTACATCCGCGATGAGTATGATTACATACGACCCTGACGACCAATAGTAGAATGCCAAGCTCAGAACGAGCAGGCTTGGCCGAAAGGCAGAGGGCTTGGCAAAAAGAGCTATGGCAAGTGCGATAGGCAGGAAGAAGAAAAGAAAATTACTTGCCGAAAATACCATCCTGCCTCCAACCACGCCCACGCTCGGTGACCACCTCAGCTCTAAGAGCCAAGTTTGCCACCCAAGACCTCACCATCTATATCGAATATAGCGCGCAAGGATCGGCCAAAATACAAAAACATGTCCCAACGGCGAAAATATCGACAAAATGTATGAGCATTCGGCAATTCTCTCTGAATCGTCCCTGCTCAGATAGTAGACGCCTCGCCTGATCTGTAAATGCTTATCTCTATGCACAGGTTGTTGATAACGCGCCCAAGCCGCTAGAGCGTTTCATCGTTTAGGGAAACGGCGAGACACTCTATCTCTTGTTCTGACGCAATTCCGAAGGAAAGCGCTAAGCGCTTTCCTGGGAACACACACTTTTCTTGGAATTGCTCTAAGGCGCTACGCCGAGCTGTCGGCGCACCGGTCCCAGCCCTCAATGCAACGTCGGGTCGCCGGCGAGCAGGGCGCGCGGCCCGGTCGTTTCGAAACTGACCTGGTCGCGGCCGTTGGACTTGGCCTTGTAGAGGTGCCGGTCGGCCGTCAGGAACATGTCGGCATAGGTGGTGGGTCCGCTGAAGGCGACGCCACCGATGCTCACCGAGAGCGGACAGGGCCGTCCATCCGGGGCAAACTCGACCTCGCGGATGCGCCGCCGGATCCCCTCGGCAACCAGCCAGGACTGCGACGGGTCGGCGCCAGGCAGGAAGATGGCGAACTCCTCGCCGCCGATGCGCCCGACGATGTCGGCGCCGCGCAGCTGGGCCTTGATCGTCTGCGCAATCAGCTTGAGCGCCTGATCGCCGCAATCGTGGCCCAATCGATCGTTGATGGTCTTGAAATGATCGGCGTCGACGATCAGCAGGGCGCCGGCATCGACGACGGCCTGGCTGCGCGCCTGTTCGAGATAGGCCTCGACCAGCATCGAAAACGCGCCGCGGTTGAACACCGCGGTCAGGCTGTCGGTCGCCGCGACGATGCTCAGATTCTTCTGGGCGATCGCCAGCTGGCGCATCTTGTACATCAGGAAAGAGAAGAACGATCCACCCAGCACGAGCGGCAGCAACAGGTCGGTGAGCTGCGCCCAGCGCAACGCTTCGGGCGACAGCGACGGAAAATTGTAGGAATCGACAAGGAAGGCCGCCGCGATACAGATCGCCGTGCCGACAACCGTGACTGCTATGACCCTGCCCAAGCTCGTGGGCGAAAGATCGACCCGCATGCCATTTCTCCCACTGTGTTCGCCATTTTGCAGCGGGAACACAAATGAAACCCTAAAATCTTACCTGCAATTCGAATGTGGTTAACCAGAACAATTCCAGGAAAGTGTGAGCAGCTTTCCCGGGAGAAGCGCGTGGGCGCTTTCCCTGAGAATTACCAAGACAAAGGGATAGCGCGTTTCACCGTTTCCGTTAAACGATAAAAAACTCCGGCAATCGAAAGGCGCGATCGGTTGCCTTGTGAGTGGCGACAAAAAGCCCGCCACTTGCGCGGCGGGCTTTCCGACTGGCCGGAGGCTTCTCGTCAGCGCATGTCCCTCGGGAAGTCTGGGCCATGCGGTAGGAGAGTGCCGTAAAGCCTCACGGCTGGCTCGACACTCCCGGCGAAACCTGTCTCAGCGACGCGAGATCATAAGGCATAGCTGCCGCAGATCGCTGTCGTAGGTGCCCTCGCTGGCGAGCACATCGACGCAGCGCTTCTTCATACGTGTCAGCTGGCTGTTCGACATGCTAGCGACGATACCGGGTGTCCCAGGGGTGCCTGGTGTTCCAGGAGTTCCTGGAGTGCCGGGGGTACCGGGCGTGCCCGGCGTTCCGCCAATGCCGACGCCGACACCGACGTTGATGCCGCTGCCGACGTTGACGCCGACACCGGCATTGATACCTCCGCTGCCGCCGACCGTGGCCCCAACACCGGCATTGATGCCACCGGCTCCGCCGACCGTCGCGCCAGCGCCAGCCTTAATGCCGCTGCTACCGCCGACTGAGGCGCCGAGGCCTGCTGTAACGCCGCTATTGCCGCCGACCGTTGCGCCAGCACCCGCCTTGATACCGCCGCTGCCGCCAACCGAGGCGCCGGCACCGGCCTTGACCCCGCCGCTGCCGCCGATCGAAGCGCCAACACCGGCATTGATGCCGCCAGCACCGCCGATAGATGCGCCGACACCGACGCCAATTCCGCCGCCTGCATTCGCGGGAGCGGCAAAAATGACGATAATTGCACCCGCCGCCAGTGTTCTAGCGATTTTTTGAGTGATATTAACCATGACACTCTCCTTGTTGCCGTTCTGCTTTGTGCATTGCAACATGCCAGCAAACCAAAGCAGACATATGCTTATGCACTCACAGCTACGCACGAGTCTTCCTTATAGTTTCTTTATTTTTTCCAAGAATAAGGATTGTAGTTCTCAAGGCGTGCACTGGTCTGCTAAAAAAAAATATGTTTTTGCTTCAATATTTAAACTTTGTTTAATTCTCTCGACAGAAATTCCACCGGAGTTGGAGCGGGTTGTGGCTGCGGCGGCCTGGAGCCGAAGGCCCACAAAAGGCGGGCCACTGACAGCCCAGCCATCTGGCCCAGTCACCGGGCAGCGTTGTGCCGACAGGGTCCTCAAACCCGGCTTGGATCCAGAGCTGGTGCCGGGCATCGACGGCCGCGCAAATGCACCGGTTAACGCTCCCGTGCGTTTAAACGGGAAGCGCGGTCAGGAGATCAGGCGTAGGCGCGGCCTTCGTCGGTGCGTTGGAAAAACGCCAGGTCGAGCTGCACCGAAGGCCGGCCGAGAATGGTCAGGATGGTATGCGCCTGGCCGCGGTGATGGGTCTGGTGGTTGAAGACGTGTCCCAGCGCCGGCGCGAGCCGCTGCGAGACGGTGCGCATGTCGGAAACGGTCATGTAGGAGAAGCGGCCGGACAAAGCCTTTTCGGTCAAACCGCCGACCCAGTCGACGATCCGCCTGTCCTCGGCCTCACGCGCCAGCTTTAGACCAGGCAATGCGCGGTGCAGGATGGCGTCGAGCTTTGCCGGCGCGTCGCCCTCGCCGGTGAAGCGTTTCATCCAGATGCGGTCGGTGGCCAGCAGATGGTTGAGCGTGCCCATCATCGAGCCGAAAAATGCGCCGACATCGCGGTTGAACTCTTCTTCGTCAAGTGCGGCGACGGCATCGTAGATGCGGCCATTGGCCCATTGATTGTAGGCCGCGAACATCATGAAATGCTGTTTCATCTTTTTCCCGCCGACGAGTTCCGCTTCAGCCGCAGGCGCCTAATTAGACCGCGAGGACGCAGCCGCCAATGACCATTCTGTTCTATGAACTCGTCGGACACGACGCGACCCGTCCGCTCAACCGGCATTGCTGGAAGGAGGCGGCGGCAGCAGCTTAGGGAATAGGCAGTAGGCAATAGGGTCTGAGCGCTGTACTGCCTACTGCCTACTGCCTACTGCCTACTGCCTGCTGCCTACTGCCTACTGCCTATTCCCCACACAAGTCTCCTGATCGCCATGCCACCACCCCCCGATTTCACCGATGATTTTCGCGCCGGGCTGGTCACGCTGCTGCGCTGGCGCCGGGATGTGCGGCGCTTCGAGCGGACGGCTTTGCCCGAGGATACGCTGGAGCGGCTGCTGGAGCTTGCCAGCGTCGCGCCGTCCGTCGGTCTCAGCCAGCCGTGGCGCTTCGTGGTGGTCGAGAGCGCCGAGCGGCGGGGCGCGGTGAGAGACTGTTTCGAGCGCTGCAATGCCGAGGCGCTGGCATGCTTTTCGGGCGAGCGCGCCGCTCTCTATGCCCGGCTGAAGCTCGCCGGTCTCAATGAAGCGCCCTGCCAGTTCGCGGTTTTCGCCGACCGCACGACGCAACAGGGCCACGGGCTCGGCCGCATGACCATGCCGGCGACCATCGACTATTCGGCCGTCATGGCGGTGCACACACTGTGGCTGGCGGCGCGGGCGGAAGGCATCGGCATGGGCTGGGTGTCGATCCTCGACGCCGCCGAGATGGCCGCAATCCTGGACACCCCGCCTGAGTGGACGCTGATCGGCTATTTCTGCCTCGGCTATCCCAGCGAGGAGCATGAGATGCCAACGCTGGAGCGCGAGGGCTGGGAGCGCCGGCGGCCGCCCGTTGTTATCAGGCGGTAGTGATACTGACAGTCACTTCGCGCCCTCTTTGCCGACCAGCTTGACGCAGATCGGGTCGCCCTTCGGCATCAGCGTGCATTGCCATTCGGGGCCGAAGCCGAAGTTCGTATCTGTGCGGAGTCCCGGAAAGAGCAGCATAACAAGGCCCACGGCAGCAAAAATGCCGATAATCAATAGGCTCCCTTTTATGTCGCCCGGCCTGAGGTGGTGGTAGGGCCAGCGCGTCCCGTCAAACATGGTCCGATGTCTTTCCATTCCGCTGGTTTCCCTTCGAAACCGTGCGTGCCTGCGCAATCGCCATTTTCCCGCAAAGCCTTGCCTTTGACCACAGCGTTGCGAACGGCCATGCGGGCGGTCGCGGTCGAATAACGCTGCCGGGGCGCCTCCCCTTGGCAATGGGCCGGGCGGCTTGTATAGAGCCCGCCACTCCACATTCCGATCTCAAGACTTTCCATCTCAAGACAAGGACGACCCCATGGCGCTCGAACGCACCTTTTCCATGATCAAGCCGGACGCGACCCGGCGCAATCTTACCGGCGCCATCACCAAGATGCTGGAAGAGGCCGGCCTGCGCGTCGTCGCCTCACGTCGCGTGTGGATGAGCCGCCGCGAGGCCGAAGGCTTTTACGCCGTCCACAAGGATCGTCCGTTCTTCGGCGAACTGGTGGAATTCATGTCGTCGGCGCCGACCATCGTGCAAGTTCTGGAAGGCGAAAACGCCATTGCCAGGAACCGCGAAGTTATGGGCGCGACCAACCCCGCCAACGCCGCCGAAGGCACCATCCGCAAGGTCCACGCGCTGTCGATCGGCGAGAATTCCGTGCACGGCTCCGACGCGCCGGAAACCGCCGCGCAGGAGATCAAGTACTGGTTCTCCGACACCGAGATCGTCGGCTGAGCCGACGCGAACCAATGTATGCAAGAGGCCGGCACTTCGCCGGCCTTTTTCTTTGGTCAGGTCCCGGCTTCGGCTTCATGCCGCTTTCAACGGATGAGCGGCGTGTCCCAGAGGTCGCCGAGCAGCGTTTTCAGCTCCGTGAAACGCTTCTCGCCCAGTTCCTCGGCCCATTCCCGTTCGACGTCGAGCAGGATGTCGGCCATCTTCTGGTATGCGGCGCGCCCGCGGTCGGTGAAGTGGACGACGGTCCCGCCGCTCTCATCGGGTGCCGCCGAGCGAGTGATATAACCCATCGCTTCCAGCGTCTTCAGCAGTTGATTCATGGCCTGCTTGCTCATCGCGGCGCGCTCGGCGAGCGCGCTCGGCCGAAGGCCATCCGGGCCGGGATATTGGATCACCGCCATATGCGGCGGGCTGAGGTCCTCGAAACCCGACGCCCTGAGATCCCTGATCAGCTTGCGGTGAATGGCCATGGCCGGAACGCGCAGCAGCGCACCGATCAGCGGTGGCTTCTTTGGCGGTGCTTCCGCGGATAATGGCATTGACACTCTGGTAAATTGAGTTTACTCATTTCGGTAAATTCAATTTACCACGTGGGAGGATGAAATGCTAGACAGAGCTAGCCAGATCAGCGTCAATCCGGCCGACGAGACAATCAGCCATGGCGGCCTTGCCGTGCGCTTCCTGCTTACCGGCGACCAGTCGAACGGCAGCATCGCCGCCTTCGAACTGACGGTCGCCGGCTCGCAGCGCCTGCCCGCCCCGGCGCACAGCCACGATCACTATGAAGAGACGATGTACGGGATCGAAGGCGTGCTGATGCTGACCGTCGACGGACACCGGCACGATATCGGGCCGGGCCAGGCGCTGTGCATTCCGCGCGGCGCGGTCCATCGCTTCGACAACGACATCGCCGCGACAGCCAAGGTGCTGTGCGTGGTGACACCGGCGGCGATCGGCCCGGAATATTTTCGCGAGGCCTTCGCCATCTTCAGCACTGGCGGCCCGCCAGACCGCACCAGGCTGATGGACCTGATGCGCCGGTTCGGCCTGACGCCGGCGCCCCCGCCGCCGCCGCAGTCTTGATCTTAACTCGCTGCGTTAAATCGCAAAATGTCACGGCCGTCCCTGTCGGCGATGATCAGCTTGCCGCCATCGACACGGTATGACGCCGCCTTGGCGAGCGCCTCGAACAGCGCCTTTTCCTCGGCCATCACCTCCGGCGCGCAGGCTTTGTAGGTCGAGCCGATGTCGCTGATGACGATGGTCTCGCCATCGACCTTGGCGGTGGCGAAATAGGCGTTGCACGGGCCGCTGCCGCCGGCCTTGCCGGCTTCGCTGACCCGGAACGTCGCCTGCGGCTCCGAAATCACGCCGATACCGTCGATATATTCGACTAGCCAGCTCTGGCCGAACAGCGAGGCCGAGGTCGGCTTGTCGCTCGGCGCCACCATTTTCAGCACAATGGCCTGCGGCGCCTCGCTGAGCGGATCGACCTGATAGCGCGAGTCCGTGACGAACAGCAGCTTGTCGTCGGCGGTGATGCGCGCCTGCAGCGCATAGGTCATGTTGGGCCGGATCACCGTTGGATCGAAGGTGATCTCGAACTTGATCGGCACCTGGCCGGCCGGCGCTACCTTGCGCTCGCCGACAATGGCGGCCGGCGCATCGGCCAGCGATACATCGGCAAGTTGAACCGACAGGACGGCGTTGGGCGGCAGCGCGATGCGCTCGCGATACATCACCTCGCCCTTCAGGGTTTTCTCGGCGGCGACGGAAGGCTCGGGAACGGCCAGAACGCCGATAACCAGCGGCACAAAACCGAAGACGAAGAATTCGGCGATCCTGTCCAGCATGCCCTTGCTCCCTTTTTGCCGATGCGATTTGGCCAAGGGAATGCGGTCAATACATGGCTGCGCCGAGATTTATTCGGGCCGCGCCTTCCAGCGCGCCGCAGCCTGGTCGTCGGCGTCCTTGGCCTCGACCCAGCCGCCATCGGTGCCGTCCACGCGGTGCTCCTTCTTCCAGAAGGGTGCACGCGATTTCAGGAAATCCATCAGGAAATTGGCCGCTTCGAACGCCGCCTGCCGGTGCGAGGACGCCGCCACCACCAGCACGATGTTTTCGCCCGGTGCGATCTTGCCGTGGCGATGGATGACGGTCAGGCCTTGCAACGGCCAGCGCTGAAGCGCCTCGCCGGCGATCCGGCTGATTTCGGCCTCGGCCATGCCTGGATAGTGCTCGAGTTCCAGCGCCGACAGCTGGCCCTGCTCGTCGCGGCAAAGTCCTGAGAAGGACACCACGGCGCCGATGTCGGCGCGACCCCCGGTCAGTTTCGCGATCTCGGCGGCAACGTCGAAATCGTCGCGCTGGATGCGCACCGTCGGCGCGCCGGACATGGTGTCAGCCCCCGGTCATCGGCGGAAACAGCGCGATCTCGCGCGCGCCGGCTATCTTCTCGCGATGCTCGACATGTTCCTGGTTGATGGCGACGCGGATCACATCAGGATATTGCAGCGCGTGCTCATATTCCTCGCCACGCGATTTCAGCCAGCGCAGGAGGTCGGCCACCGTCTCGATACCGGCGGGCAGTTCGACATCCTCTTCCGGCTTGCCGATCCGTTCGCGCACCCAGGCGAAATAAATGAGCCGGGTGATCATCTCACTCGTCCATGATGTGCTTGAGGCCGGCGCGGAAATAGTCGTAGCCGGTGTAGAGCGTGACGAGGGCTGCGATCCACAGCAGCACCAGTCCGGTCTGCGTGGTCAGCGGGAAGATCTTGTCGCCGGCAGGCCCAGCCAGCAGGAAGGCGATGGCGACCATCTGGATGGCGGTCTTCCATTTGGCGAGCTGCGTCACCGGCACCGAGACTTTCAATGCCGCCAAATATTCGCGCAGCCCCGAAACCAGGATTTCGCGGCACAGGATGATGATTGCCGCCCACAGCGACCAGCCTGCGATGCCGGCATGGCGGTCGGTATCGGCGGCGAGCAGCAGCAGGCAGGTGGCGACCAGCAGTTTATCGGCGATCGGGTCCAGCATCTTGCCGATGTTGGACGTCTGCTGCCAGGCGCGCGCCAGATAGCCGTCGAGATAGTCGGTGATCGAAGCCAGCAGGAAGATGATCAACGCCGACCAGCGGGCGAAGTCGCTCGATTTCAGATGCCCCTCGAGAAAAAAGCACAGCACCACCAGCGGCACCGCGACGATGCGGGCATAGGTAAGCATGTTGGGCAGGTTGAACGCGCGCTTGGCCATATCTCAGGGACTCTTTCTGCCTGCGTACTCAAATCAGAACCGGATGTAGGGGGTCAACAGGCGAGATTCGATTGGCCAGACGAAAATAGCGCGCGATTGCCGGGATTCGAGTGGCCTGCGAGAAAAGAACGGCTGCTGCCATTTGATCGGGACAGCGGCGTCACCGGCGCTCAGCTCTCATGGAAATGATTGTAGACGAGCTTGGCGACCTGCTCTGAAATACCGTCGACCTTGACCAGATCCTCGACTGCCGCGCGGCTGACCGCCTTAGCAGTGCCGAAGGCCAGCAGCAGCGCGCGCTTGCGACCGGGACCGATGCCGGCGATCTCGTCGAGCGGGCTCTTGACCAATTCCTTCTTGCGCCGCGCGCGGTGCGAACCGATGGCGAAGCGATGGACCTCGTCGCGCAGCCGCTGGACGAAATAGAGCACGGGATCCCGCACGGGGAGCGAAAACGAGTCCCTGCCTCTGACGAAAAAACGCTCGCGGCCGGCATCGCGGTCCTGGCCCTTGGCGATGCCGATGGCCGCCACGCGATCCTCGATGCCGAGGTCGGCGAGGATCTTGCGCACCGCGCTCATCTGGCCCTGGCCGCCATCGATCAGGATGACGTCGGGCCAGGCCGGGAAGCTGCCGGAGATCTCTTCTTCAATGTCGTCGCCTGCTCCACCGGCTGCCGCGTCGTCGGGAACGACATCGCCATGTTCCTTCAGCAGCCGCGAAAAGCGCCGTTCCATCACCTCGCGCATCATGCCGAAATCGTCACCGGGCGTGATCTCGGTCGAGCGGATGTTGAATTTGCGGTACTGGTTCTTCACAAACCCTTCCGGCCCCGCGACGACCATGGCCCCAACGGCGTTGGCGCCCATAATGTGCGAATTGTCGTAGACCTCGATGCGCACCGGCGGCTTCGGCAGGCCGAAGGTCTCGGCAAAGCCGGCGAGCAGCCGGCCTTGCGTGGAGGTTTCGGCCAGGCGGCGGCCGAGCGCCTCGCGGGCATTCTGCAGCGCGTTGTCGGTCAAATCCTTCTTCTCGCCGCGCTGCGGCACCGAGATCGACACTTTACGGCCGGCGCGGGTGGACAGCGCTTCGGCCAACAGTTCCTGATCCTGGACGCCTCGCGACAGAAGGATGTTCCGTGGCGTCGGCTTGTCGTCATAGAACTGCGCCAGGAACGAGCCCAGCACTTCCGCCCCCTCCAGTGCCGGATCGGCCTTGGGGAAATAGGCGCGGTTGCCCCAGTTCTGGCCGGTGCGGAAGAAAAACACCTGGATACAGACCTGGCCGCCCTCCTGATGGATGGCAAAGACATCGGCCTCGTCGACCGTGGCCGGGTTGATGCCCTGATGGCTCTGCACATGGGACAGTGCAGCCAACCGGTCGCGATAAATGGCGGCGCGCTCGAAATCGAGCTCCTGCGAGGCCTGCTGCATGGCGGCAGAGATTTCGGTCTTCACCTTCTGGCTGCGGCCCGACAGAAAATCCTTCGCCTCGCTGACCAGCTCGGCATAGTCGCTATGCGAGATCTCCCCGGTACATGGACCGGCACAGCGCTTGATCTGGTAGAGCAGGCACGGCCGGGTGCGGTTTTCGTAAAAGGAGTTGGTGCAGCTCCTGAGCAGGAAGGCGCGCTGCAGCGAATTGATGGTGCGCCCGACCGCGCCGGCCGACGCAAAAGGTCCGAAATAGTCGCCCTTGCGCGAGCGCGCACCGCGATGCTTGTAGATGCCGGGCGAGACGTGATCGCCGGTCAACAGGATGTAAGGGAACGACTTGTCGTCCCGCATCAGCACATTGAAACGCGGCCGCAAGCGCTTGATGAGATTGGCCTCGAGCAGCAGCGCTTCGATTTCGGTGCGGGTGACGACGAACTCCATCGTCGATGTCTCGCGCACCATGCGGCCGATGCGGGCGGTGTGGAACCGGCCTTGCGCGTAGTTGGTCACCCGCTTCTTCAGGCTGCGCGCCTTGCCGACATAAAGCACGTCGCCGGCAGCGTTCATCATGCGGTAGACGCCGGGCGCATTGGGCAGCCGCTTGACCAATGTCTGGATGACCTCGGCGCCGACCATGCCGTCGGCGTCGCCGGCATGCGGCGCCCAGTCTATCGCTGTGAAGGCGACATCGGGCCCGGTGGCCTCGGGCTCGACGATCTCCTCGACCGCTTCATCCTCAAGCTCGATGTCGGGCGGCATATCGTCGGCGGCGCCGGCGCGCGTCTTGTGTTTCTGGTCTGCGGGACTCATTCCACCATGCCTGTCACATCCGGCGTCTGCCATGCAAGATGCTGGCCGCCGTCGAGCGCGATCATCTGGCCGGTCACCGAGCGCGCCTCCCAGAGATAGCGGATGGTGGCGCCGAATTCGGCCAATTGCGGGCCGCGCTTCAGAATCAGGCCATCGACCTGCTTTTGGAAATCATCATCGTCCTGGCGGGCATTCTTCAGCGCCGGACCGGGACCGATGGCGTTGACGCGGATGCGCGGACCGAGCGCCTGTGCCAGCATTTCGGTCTGCGTCCACAAGGCCGACTTCGACAGCGCATAAGAGAAATAGCGCGGCGTCGGCCGCCAGACGCGCTGGTCGATGATGTTGACGATCAGCCCCTCCCGCCCTGGCGGCAAGGCGCGGGCGAAGTTTTGCGCCAACAGCGCCGGCGTCTTCACATGGATGGCGAAGTGAAGGTCCCATGCCGCCCAGTCGAAGTCCTCGACGCTATCGTCGACGAACAGCGACGCATTGTTGACAAGAAGCGTGACCGGGCCGAGCGCTGCCGCGGCGCGGCCGACGAGATCGCCAACCGCATCCATGTCGGTCAGATCGGCGGCTACCACGCCGGCGCGGCCGCCTCCGTCCCTGATGTTCGCAGCCAGCGCGTCGGCCTCGGCGGTCGAGCGGTTGGCGTGGATGGCGACGGCAAAACCGTGCGCGGCCAGATCCTCGACGATCGCCTTGCCGATCCGCTTCCCCCCGCCCGTCACCAGCGCCGTTCCGGCGGCTTCGATCATCTGTCAATCCTCAATCTGCGCCTCAATTCGGCTGGCGGCACATTGTGACGCGTCCAGGGGTTAAATGCCGTTTCCACCTGGGGCAGGAATGTGGCGAAACGGCTTTTTCGCCGCCGGCACCGCCCCGGATTCGGGTCGGCAGGACCGCAATATAGGACGCTGAACCCGTTGCACCAAGCCGAGTGCAGTGCAGCATCGCCTGCGTACTGACATTTCGCTGTTGCGAAGATGCAACGTCAAGCTTCGGCCTCATTCGTGCCGGGGAATGACCCATTTTCAGGTTCGCTGCCGCCGCATTTTGACACGACATTCGGAACCGTTGAGTGCCAGATCCGTTTCACCCCCCGGACGGGTTGATGGCGCTCAGGACAAACAAGCCTACGTGTCTTGTGGCTTAAGGAGTAAACAACAATGCAAACCAATCTCAAATTCGCGCCGCTCGCGGTTGCGCTCGGGCTCTTCGCCCTCAGCGGTACCGCTTTTGCTGCCGATGTCGTCTCGGAAGAGCCCCCGGCGCCGGCCCCGATCGCCGAGCTCCCCGTCGCTTCCTGGGCCGGCCCGTATGCCGGTCTCAGCGCCGGCTACGGCTTCAGCGGTCATGCCAAAGTCCAGGACGGCGGCCCCGACATCAAGACCAAGGGCTTTGTCGGCGGCGTTTTCGGCGGCTACCAGTGGCAGCAGGAAAACTTCGTGTACGGTGCTGAAGCCGATCTCGGCTACAATGGCGTCAAGGGTGACAGCGGCGGCGTCAATTCCAAGGGCGGCTTCGAAGGCTCGCTGCGCGCCCGTCTGGGTTACGCCGTGACCCCGGAAATCCTGCTCTACGGCACCGGCGGCGGCGCCCTGAAGAACCAGAAGGTCTCGGTCCCCGGCGACAGCGACAGCAACACCATGCTCGGCTGGACGGCCGGCGTCGGCACCGACATCAAGATCACCGACAATGTGTTCGGCCGTGTCGAGTACCGCTACACCGACTTCGGTTCCAAGAGCTTCGACAGTGTCGGCACCAAGGTCAAAGAGAGCGACAACCGCGTCACCTTCGGCGTCGGTATGAAGTTCTAACTGTCGTTCAAGCCACGACACAAGAAAGCCGGGCCTCGCGCCCGGCTTTTTTTGTTTCGCCCGTCAGGCCGGCACAGCCACCTTCAGCCCCGGAAACTTCTCATCGAAACGCGCTGCCCAGCGGGTCAGGCGGCCGCGGCCCTTTTCCCATTTGCCGGCGAAGCGCAAAGAGAGGTAGCCGAGGCAGGCACGCAACGCCAGCTGGCCAAGCGTGATCTTCTTCGGCAGCTTCGGCGGATTGGCGTTGAGGAAATCGAGTGCGGCGGTGATCTTGGTCCACTGGCGATCGAGCCAGGGTTGATAGACCATCTCCTCCGGACGCGTGCGCCGCTCATAGACCATCGACAGCGCGCAGTCGCATATGCCGTCGGCCAGCGCCTCCAGCACTTCGGCCTCGAGGCGCTTGTCGGCATTGCGCGGCAACAACAGGCTCTTCGAAGCGCGGTTGAGATGCTGGGTGATCGCGCGGCTGTCGTGGATCGAGCGGCCGTCGTCGAGCACCAGCACCGGAATCTTGCCGAGAGGATTGGCTGACATCAGTTCAGCAGGCTTGTCCTCGGTCTTGACCGGCACCAGCTCGACGGCAATGCCGGCATGGAGTGCTGCCATGCGCACCTTGGAACTGTAGGGGGATGAGGACGCGTAGAGCAGCTTCGGCATGATCGGTTCCCTGTTTTCGGACGGCCAGTGCATGTCGCTCAAAAATGCGATTCCGGTCTTGAGAACGACGCGCGTAAAACAAAGGTCTAGAGCGCGTCGCCTGAACCCCATCGAATGCGACCGCCTTAGTGTTGGCCGATCTTCCCTGAGGGAGCAACTGCCAGAAGGGCAAAACCAGGCGGCCAATCCGCCGACAATGAAATCGCCATGCATGTCTTACAGAAGTGGCGTCAATTTCGAGAGAACGACATGCATCAAAACAAGACCTAAATCACAACAAAAAAGCTCCCGGGAATCTGCCAGTCGGCAAAGTTCCCGGGAGCTTTGAGATGGACCGCTGTTACTTCTTCTTGGCGGCTGGCTTCTTGGCCGGTGCAGCCTTCTTCACAGCGGCCGTCGACTTGGCGGCGGCGGCCTTCATCGGAGCCTTGGCGGCGGGTTTTGCCGCTGCCTTGGCTGCCGGCTTCTTGGCGGCGGGCTTGGCTGCTGCCTTCGCAGCAGGCTTCGCCACAGCCTTGGCGGCCGGCTTCTTGGCGGCGGGTTTCGCTGCTGCCTTGGCGGCGGGTTTTGCTACTGCCTTAGCTGCCGGCTTTGCCGCTGCCTTGGCGGCCGGCTTTGCCGCTGCCTTCGGTGCTGCCTTCTTTACTGCTGCAGGTTTCGCGGCAGCTTTCGGTGCCGCTTTCTTTGCCGGCGCTTTCGCCGCCGGCGCCTTCGTCGTGGTCTTTGCCATGCGATGCCCCTTGCGTTTGTGCCGATGGCCGTGAGTGACCCGGCGAGCTAATGCATATCTGACTCGTGCGTATCTAGCCAGCGAAGCATTACATAGAATTTCGCAGATTAAGTTTCGGTTACGCTGAGAGCATGATCGGAATGATCGGACAGAAATCGGCAAGAAATCTTCCCGCTTCGCAGCGAACTGTTGCGAGAGAAATCTCTGATATCGCGACTCACACGTTCTTCTCGTCAAGCTCACATTCTCTTGCAACGCCGTCGATCTCACGCGGTCATCGGCGACCTATCGGATGGCAACCATCATCGCACCGCAGAGGCTGATCTTGCTTCATCCCAGCGGTCGCGGGAACAGCACTAAATTGAACGCGAGCTTTTTACTCGTATATTGCGAGTGGGTGGACGGAAGCCAGGAAAGACAGCAGTTGAAGGGACAGCCTGTTGTGTCGGACGTCTCCCCGACGAGAAAGGAGATCGCCAGCTTCGGCGCAAGAGATGCCAAACGGAAATGGGAAACGAAAGATCGGGGAATCCTCCTCCCGGGAAGCCGCGGTCCCTTGGAAGCCAAGGGGTGCAGGCCCCTAAGCGCCAACCCGCTCGCGCACCTGCAGCCGGCGCAAGGCTCGGCGTGGTGGAGGTGGACGGCAAACGCATCCCACGGCGGCGCAATGCCGATCTGCATCAGGATCCGCCCGATCTCGCCGCGGTGATAGCCGCCATGCGTGACGACATGGGTCAGCATTTCCTTGCGTGACATCATCGCCCTGTCGCCGTCGGTGAAGGTGAAAGGCACAGGCTCTGACATGAGCTTTGGCGAGACGGCTTCGATATAGTCGAGATACCAACGATCCATCGCAGCGACATCAGCGCTCAATTCATCGAGTGCCGGTGTGTCCTCGGTGTTGTCGGACGCATAGCCATGACGCGTGCCGGAAAGATGCGCGGCGAATATCTTCGATACGACAAGGTTGTGGTTGATGAGACGGTTCGCCGTGTGGCGCTGATCGACATGCTCCTGCTGGTCGAGGCCCGCAAGCTTCTGCAGCAATTCACCATTCGCCCAGGCTTGATAAACGAAGAGGCTGCGGAGCAAATCCAGCGCGTCCATGGTCTGTATCCTTTCCAAAAAATGTGAGTATGTTATCTATATTCTTGGCTGCTGGAGCAGACATGTCTACTCGCATTGCAAAGCCGCGCTCACGCATGCGCAAGCAGCCGCGCCAGGCGCGTTCGAGAGCGACGGTCGAGGCGCTCATCGAAGCCGGTGCTCATGTTCTGAGCGCGCTGGGCTGGGCCGGCTTCACCACCAACAAGGTGGCCGATGCGGCCGGCGTCAGCATCGGCTCGCTCTATCAATATTTTCCCGACAAGCTGTCGCTGGTCGAAGCAATTCGCCGGCGACATTTCGATCAGGTGCTGTCGGTGATCGCCGAATCAGCAGAAGGCGACAAGCCGCTCAAGCGATTCGCGCAGGAGCTGGTGCGCGGCATGATCGATGCGCACAGCATCCATCCGACGCTGCATCAGGTGCTGCTCGACGAGGCGCCGGGCGATCGCGGCTCACGCGCCGCCCATGCCTCGTTCCAGTCGCGCTATCTTGATCACTACACGGCGGCGGTGGCGCAATATCGCAGGCGCAGAAAGGACAATGAGACCGTGGCCCGGGTGCTGTCCTCAGCGGTCGAGGGCGTCATCCACAATGCCGCGCGGCGAGACATGCTCGACGCGCCGGAGCTGCAGAAGCAGTTGGTCGAGCTGATCTGCGCTTACGTGTCTGGTGGGAAGGCGGTGTGAGGCAGCGGCAGCAGTTCGGAGATTGGCGAAACCGGAGCGACATCAGATCTCCCACTTGCGGGAGATGGCAGGTTCAACGGCGGTTCTTATCCGACCTTAGCGCAGGACGCGGCAGCGGCCGTTGTAGACCATCCAGCGGTCGAAGCCCGAGACGCAGAATTCGACATTGTCGCCGATCGAGGCAAAACCCTGGCCTTCCTCGATCAAGTACCAGATGGTGCGGGCGCGGCCATCGGAAAGGCTGACGGTGGCGCCGCAATAGCGGCGGCCGATCGGCCATTCTTCGCTGGCCGGGAGATAGCGATGCTGGTGGATGCGCTGGAAATCTGTGATCGAAACATCCGGCAGATGCGGCACGTGATGCACCTGGTAGGAAAAGCGGCTGGAGATCTTGCTTAGCACCCAGGCCTCGCCGCAAACGCCGCTGTCCTCGTCGGAATAGACGGAAAGGTCGGCGGCCTGTGCTGGCTGGCCGAGGGGTGCGGCCAGCGGCGTGCAAAGCGAAATCAGGGCAGCAAGAGCGGATTTGGCAAAGCGAGTCATGGCAGCCTCTCAAAGGTCGACTGCGCCCACTTTGCGGATTCGGCGGCGCGCGGTCAAGCGGTCGCGCTGCCGATGGTTTCCCGCTCCGCAACCGGTTTCTCCGGTGCGAAGCTGCGAAACCACGTCCTGACCTTTGAAAAAGCTCGCCTTGCCCATTAGGAAAAGCGGCCTGCCCATGGCCGGCGGGCCGCCGAAACCCGGTTCAGCCTTGCTTGGCGTCGCCCTGCGGTATGGCGGCCGGGTCCATCCACATCGCTTCCCAGACGTGGCCGTCAGGATCGGCCAGGCTGCGATTGTACATGAAGCCATAATCCTGCTGGGCGTTGATGTCGGCGGCGCCGCCATTTTTCGCCGCCGCCTCGTTCATCGCATCGACCGCCGCGCGGCTGTCGCAGGACACGGCAAGCATGACCTCGCTCGAGGTGGCCGGCGGGATGAGGCGATCGGTGAACTGACGCCATTTGGCGTGGGTGAGCAGCATGACGTTGATCGTTTCGCTCAGCACCATGCAGGCTGCGGTGTCGTCGGTGAAGTGCGGGTTGTTGTCGAAGCCGAGGGCGTTGTAGAATGCCATCGACGCAGCGAGATCGGCGACGGGCAGGTTGACGAAGATCATGCGGGGCATAGGGTCTCCTTGACAGTACACACTTGAAACCGGACCGGCGTTTCGCCGGACCATCCTCCGATGCCTTCTCTCAACGCACCGGTTTTGCTTTGCCGCGCACCCTCTCGGTCTGCGCCTTCTGCATCGCTTCGACCTCTTGATAAGCCGAGCAAAAACTGCATCTCGGCCGCCGAATATTCTCCAGCAATGCGGCGCCCGCCTCTGGATCGGATGGTAGCAGCGCCGGACGAGTTCCTCGGTCTTCTTGCCCGCCGCGACCATGACCTTGCGCCTGTCATCGGGATCCGGCTGACGGCTGACGAAGCCGCGCTTTTCCAGCCGGTCGATCAACGTCGTGACCGCCGCCGGCGTGAGATTTGTCTCCCTCGCTACGAGGTTTGCCGGCCCCGCCGGCCGTGATTGATCGCACCGAGACAGCGGCGCTCGGCAGCGCTCAGCACATAGATTTCGGCGACGGTCCGATCGAACGTTTCGACGGCATCCTGCCAGCGCGACATCGCGAAGCCTATCGCGTTGACCAGTTCCTCTTCTGTCGATCTTGGCATTCGATTCGAAATCTAATAATTAGATACCTATCTATCTGATTCTGGGATTAGCGTCAACGCCGAGCCGATTAGATGTGCATCTCCATGGTTTCGGTTCGTTGAACACAGCTGAGCATTCGCGGATGGCGCCACCGTCAAAACCTCTAGCGACTTTGTGTCTTTGCCGCGGGCGTCGCCCGCTGCGAAGCGTCGCTACTCCCCGGCCAGCCATTCCAGCGACCAGTGCGCCGGCTTTTCGACCGCCAGCAATCTGTGCAGGACCGGCAGCACGATGCGCAGTTCGCGCTCCAGCGTGAAGGGCGGGTTGACCACCACCATGCCGCTGCCGTCGAGGCTTGGTTCACGCGATGCCGGCCGGATCTCGAACTCGATGTCGAGCAGTTTTGGGACGCCGGATTGCTTGAGCGCCTTGCGGAAGGCGATGATCGCTTTGCGATCCTTGATCGGATACCACAGCGCGTAGATGCCACCCGGCCAGCGCCTGTGCGCTTTCTGCATGCCGTCGACCAGGCGGTCGAATTCGCCGGCTTCCTCGAACGGCGGATCGATCAGCACCAGGCCGCGCTTTTCCTTTGGCGGCAGATGCGCGCCAAGCGCCAGCCAGCCGTCGAGTTCGATCACCCTTGTCTGGAAATCGCCGGCAAACAGCGTCTTCAGCCTGGCGGCATCTGCGCCGTGCAGTTCGATCGCCGACAACCGGTCCTGCTTTCGCATGAGGTGCCTGGCGATCAATGGCGAGCCCGGATATTTCTTCACCCCGCCATCGGGATTGAGCGAACGCACCGCTTCAAGATAGGGGGCAAGCAGCGCAGCCGCCGATTTTTCGATCGGGGCGTGGATGAGGCGGCCGATGCCGCCTTGCCATTCGCCGGTCTTTTGCGCTTCCGCCGACGAAAGATCGTAGCGGCCAATGCCGGCATGAGTGTCGACGACACGGAACGCCTTGTCCTTCTGCTTCAGATAGTCGAGCAGAAGGCTGAGCACGACATGCTTGACGACGTCGGCGAAATTGCCGGCGTGATAGGCGTGACGGTAGTTCATGCTGCGCTCATGTCGAGGAGCCTCTGCCCCAACGCGGCGGTGGCGGCTTCGAGTTCGGGTTCTCCGGCCGGCGACCGCCGAAAGCCAGAGTAAGCAGGAAGCCGATCAGGCCGACGGCCATCAGCCCATAGCCAACCGGCCGTGCGCGTTGATCGATCTCACCGGCGCCGGAGCGCAGTATCAGATCCACTGCGCGTATCGGGATATCGTCGGCGTCGCCCGGGCCGGCGGTGAAGAGATAGGCGCCGGGACTGACGGTTTCGATCACGCCGGCCTCGTCGCGAAAGATCTTGTCGGGCAGTTGCGGGCTGACCTGGCGCGGATTGTCGGCGTGGTTGAATTGCAGCGTCGAGGCAAGCACCGTGCGCCCGGCTGTGGCGGCAGTCAGCGTCAGCACGGTGCGCTGCTGCGAGACAATGCGCTCGGCCTTTGCCGTCAGGTCGACCAGCACTCTGACCGGCGCGTCGCCAGCTTTCAGCGTCACCGTCACAGGCCTAAACCGTCCTTGGTCGTAGACGCGCCAGGTGCCGATCTCGTGGCCGGAGAAATTGCTCATGGCCCAGGGATACACGAAGCCAATGGCGGCGCCGGCAAGCAGTATCAGGACAAACAGAAAGCGCATTGAGGAGATCCGGGTGTTCGACAGATTGCCAATAACGCCCTGAAGGCCAAAAAGCGATGGCTGACGCAGCGGAGCCACCTTTGTGGAGTCCGTTGGCGGCACGCAAGCCATGTGGCACTTATGGCGAATGAAGCCTTCCGCAGAAGCATTGACTCGTCTTTTCCAACCGATGCCGGTGGCTCATGCCCAATAGCACCGTGCTGATCACCGGTGCCCGCGCGCCGGTGGCGCTGCACCTGGCGCGGCTGCTGCATGGCGCCGGTTGCCGGGTGATCCTGGCCGACAGCCCGGCCCGGCCGATCGCCGCAGCGAGCACGGCCTGCGCCGCCTACCATCGCCTGCCGCCGCCGCGCTTTGCCGCCGACGCCTATGCCAAGGCGGTGGAAGCGCTTGTCCGCGCGGAAGGCATCGAACTCGTTATCCCGACCTGCGAGGAAGTCTTTTATCTCGGTCGTCTCTGGCAGCACCGCGCCATGCCGGCCCGCCTCTTCGCACCCGAGATGGCGATGCTCGCCCGCGTTCACGACAAGCATGCCTTCATCCGGCTGGCGCAGAGCCTTGGGCTCGACGTGCCGGAAACGATACTGCTGCAAAGCGAGGCCGATCTCGACGGCGTTCGTGGCCAATCGCGCGAATTGGTGTTCAAACCTGTGTGGTCACGTTTTGCCCGTGACGTACTGCTGCGGCCATCGCCGGACGAACTCGACGCCGTCCGCCCCTCGCCCGCCGCTCCTTGGGTGGCGCAGCGCTACATCGCCGGTGAAGAGATCAGCGCCTATGCGGTGGCGATCGAGGGTGAACTCAAAGCGCTGGCGCTCTACCGTTCGCTCTATCGCGCCGGCAAGGGCGCCGGCATCTGTTTCGAGCCGGTCGAGGATATCGCGGCGCGGCGCTTCGTCGAAACCTTCGTCGCCGGCGCCGGCTGGACCGGCCAGATATCCTTCGACCTGATGCGCGAGAACAACGGCAGGGTGCTGCCACTGGAGTGCAATCCGCGCGCCGTGAGCGGCCTGCACTTCTTTCGCGATCTGCGGCGCTTCGCCGACGCGGTCCTGGAGGATGGCGCCGAGGTGAAGCCCGACGTGACGGCGCCGCAGACGGTGAGGCTGGCGATGTGGATCTACGGGATGCCGGCGGCACTGCGCTCCGGTGGTCTCGGCAGCTTTCGCCAGGCGATGCACGATGCCGATGAGCTGCTCGACTGGCCGGGCGACCCCGCGCCGAAGCGGGCGCAGTGGCGCACGCTGGCCGAGATCGCCGGGACGGCGATCAGCCAGCGCATCAGCCTTCAGGCCGCGTCGACGCGCGATATCGAGTGGAACGGGCCGGAGCAGGACTGAATAGAGCGCTTTCCTACAGCTCGATCTGGTACACCCTCGGCTCTGCCGCCGCCGGTGGCATCTTGCCGTCGATGATCGCCGCTATGTCGCGGCGCAGGAAATCCAGCGGGCCGATCGCCGGCTGAACCTGCGGCGATATACGGGCGTTGTCGCTGGCCGATTTCAGCACACGGCGATCCTGCTGCAGGGCAAAGGCAAAGAGCGGCCGGAAAGCAAGCGCCTTGAGTTCGCCGAACAGGCCCTGTCGCGGGCCGATCAGCCAGCCGACGCCTTCGACGGTCCGTTCGTCCGCCTGACGCAAATGGAAAGTGGTCGCCAGCGCCAAGCCGCCCTTGCCCCAATATTCGAGTTCGACGATGCCGGGATGGCGGTAGCGGCCGATGGTCCTGGCGCGCTCGCCTTCCAGCAGCCGGCTGACCAGCCCCTGTTGGCGGTCCTCGCCGGTGTAGCAGCTTTCGACCCAGCCCTTGCCGCCGGTCACCTCGACGCGCACGAGATGGCGCTTTGCGGTCAGGCCGCGCAGCACACCCTTGTGGGTGAAGTGGGTGTGAGTGGCGTCGAGAATGTTCTCGGCGGCGTCGAGCACCGTCGATCGCGCCGAGCTTCGCACCCGCTTCACGACGACATCCTTGCCTTGCATGCAATGGAGATAGGGCTCGCCCTCAGGCGTGCCTGCCGAGACGAAGACGACGCCGTCGCGCTCGATCGCGCTGTAGCGGCGGATACGGTAATGCGGGACGTCGCCGACATGGCCGGGAATGGCGGTGCAGCGCCCTTCCCCATTGTAGCGCCAGCCATGATAGGGACATTCGATCTCGCCACCGACGACCTTTCCGGTCGAGAGTTCGACCAGGCGGTGAGCGCAGCGGTCGAAGAGGGCGGCAATGCCTTTCGCCGAGCGGAACAGCACCAGTGGCGCGCCGTCGAACAGGATGCGCTTCGGCTTGGCTTTGATGTCGGCAGACCGCATCACCGCCTGCCAATAGTCTTTGTCTTTCTGCTGCCGGGTGTCGCTCAAAGTTCAAATCTCCTGAGCAGGGGAATGCCGATCTTCGCGAGCACAAATTCCATGATCCGCACCGCCATGCGTTGGCGGCGCGGCAGATGGGCAGCATAGACGGCGTTGTATTCCACCGTCGCCACGGCGCCGCGCAAGCGTTTGAAGGCGGCGGCACCGGCGCTCATGTTGAAGAACAGGCTGTGCGCCATCGCATGATCCTGCGCCAGCGCCATCATCATGCGGTAAAGGCCTTCGCTCACCGGGAGGCCGGTGTCGTAGCCGACGATGGGCTGCGTCAGTGTCCTGCCGTTCTGAGACAAAGCGGCGACGGCGACCAGTTCACCGCCGGGACGACGCAGGCCTGCCAGTTGCAGGATGCCGCGACGGTGCGTCTCGCCGATATAGCGGGCCGTGTAGTGCGGGTTGAGCGGCGTGTATTTGTCGAGATAGAGCATCCGGTAGAGCGCTTCGGCGCGCGCATAGTCGGCCTCGGTGAAGTCGCCATTGCCGACCTGCTCGAAAGGCGTCGTGGGCAGCCGCTTGCGGTCGCGCTTCATGTCGTTGGTCATGGCCGAACCGTCGCCTGCGAAGATGTAGATCTGCCGCGCCGCCAGCATTCGAAAACCCTCCGCCTTCAGCGCTGCGATTGTCGACGGATCGGCGATCTCGTTCAGGGAGCGGATGAGAACAGCGCGATCGGGAAAACGCGCGGTGAGATCGTCGCGCATCGCCGCGACCGCGTTGCGATCGAGCAGCGGCACCGGATTGGTCGAATAGAGCCAGTTGTTGACCTGAACCTGATGGTCGAGGCCGCTCATCCTGACCAGCGGCGCGCACAGGCCGATCAGCATCCGCATCGTTGTTTGCAGCAAGGGCGAGGAGACGAAATTGCGGGTCTCGTCGATGGCATAGTCGATATAGGCGCTGGACGGGCAGCAGATGTAGCAGTTCGGCGCTTCGCTTCTGTCGTTCAGCGTCAGCGGAAAGGAGCGGCCGGCGATCTCGAAGGTTTCGACAGCCACTGTCAGATTGCGCACGAGGTCGCGCACCGGCACCTCGTTGAAAAGCTGAACGAAGGCTTCGACCTCACGCGGGTTGTTTTCTACCCGGTTCGTCTGATCGAGTGGCAACATAGCGAGCCGGTTCATGATGCCGCTCCCAGGTGGCATTCGACCCGACGCAGTTTGCGGCCGGTCTCCAACGGCAGGTCCCTGCGAACAAGGCTGACCGAAGCTGTCGCCTGGCGCGCCGCCAGCAAATTGCGCACGGACTGATGGGCGGCGGTGGCGGCTTCGTCGGCAAGCCCGGGGGCCAGGCTGAGTTCGATTGCATCTTCAGCGGTCTGGACCAGGCGGAAATCGTCGATGCGCCGGTCGGCCTTGAGCACCGCATTGCGTAGTATGTCGGGCGTGACGAGGAGCTGCCCGTGCGGCGAGGCGAGCCGGAAAGCGTCGTCCATGCGGCCGACGATCTCGTCCAGGGTGCGCAGCGGCGAGCCGCAGCGGCATGGCTTTTCGGACAGCCGCAGCAAGTCGTTCATCCGGTAGCGCGCCATGATCTGGGTCCGGCGGCGAAAGGCGGTGATCAGCGGCATGACCAGGCCGTCGCCGGCCGGTTCGAACTCGAAGAACACCGAATCCTCGGCCAGATGCAGCCCGCCCTGGCGGCAGGTGACGGCGAACAGCCCTTCCGTCGCCATGTAGATCTGGTCGAGCTGACGACCAAAGAATGCCTCGATGACCGGCCGGTCAACCGGGTCGAGCGTTTCGGCGGCGCTGAAGACACGCTGCGGCTTGAGCCGAAAGCCCTCGGCCGCGAAGTGCCGCAGTATCTTCGGTGGCGCGATGATCACCGTCGGCGCGAAATCTTCGAGAGCGCCGCGCCAGCTCTCCGGACCGCGCGTCAGATCGAAGAAGCGCAGGTCGATACGCCGCGATTTGCGCGCGCTATCGTAGAGCCCGGTGTTTTGCGGCAGGATCACCGCAACGCGCTGCCGGCGCCAGAGCAGATCGGGCACGGCTTTGGCCAGGATGGTGCCCAGCCAGCGGTATTTTTCCGCCTCGGAAATGACGAACAGGCCACGATTGCCCGACGTGCCGGTGCTGGAGCCGACAGTCAGCTCGCCAATGCGGCTATCGCCGGCCTGCGCCTTCCAGGCCTCGGCGGCCGAGACGCCATGAATGTTGAAGCGCTCGAAATTGCCCATCACCGTCGCCTTGTCGGTCACCGGCAGGTCGCCGAGAAGACGCGGCGCCTTGCCGTAGAACGGCGCGCGCGGCAGGTCGCGGTCGAGAAAGCGGCGCAAGGCTTGCGCCTGCCAGCGCTCGAAACTCTCGCGGCTTTTGCGCGAAACCCATTGCGTCAGCGCAAACGAACGGATCGCTTCGGCCGGCCCGTTCACGCGCTCTCTCCGGCCACATCGTAGGCCGTCACCGCCGGATCATGACAAAGAACAACCTCGCCGCCGGTCGCCAGAAACCGACGCAACATTACGCTGGTCGGCTCGATCGCGGCGGCATCCTCGGCCAGCAGGGTTGCAGGCAGACCGGGAGTTCGGTTTTCCACCAATGCTCTGATCAGCCATTGCGCATCGACGGCGTAGAGCAGCGGCCGCTCCAGATTGGGGAACAAAAGGCCGAACTGGCCATCGGCATGGCCGGGCAGATCGACTGCGACGACGCTGCCGTCGCCGAACAGATCGGCGCCGCCCGGTACGCCGCCACGCGGCTCGACCTGCCGCTTCGACGACAGCCCGTCGAGTCGGGCCTCGAAGTCAGACGGGAACAGTTCCTTGAAGACGCCATGGCGCAGATTCTGCCGGGAAGTCTTGGCCTTCGCCCGCGCCCAGGCGGTGTCATTGGCGATAAGCCGAGCGTTGGGAAACAGCGACAGGCCCGACATGTGGTCGGCATGGAAATGCGTGACAATGACGGTGCGCACGTCCTGCGGCGAGAGGCCGAAGCGCGCCAGTACCGCGAGCGGCTGCTCGGCTTCGTTGAGCTGGGGCCGGAGGATCGCACTGTAAAGACGCAGCGCCGTGCTGCGCCCACTGCCTTGTGTCACATGCGGCGTGTAGCCGGTATCGATCAGGACGGGGCCGGCTCGCGGATGCATGATCAGGCCGTAGCGGATACGTAGCCTGACCTTCGCCCAGCTGCCGCCGCGCAGGATCAGGCGCTCGGCTGCGCTGACAGAGGCGCTGTTGGCGAAGACGATCTTCACGCTGCCCTCCTGCTTTCCATCGCCTTGCCGAATGTGCGATCGAGCCCTTCCTGGAACGACACTTTCGGCGCCCAGCCGAGGATGCGGCCTGCCTTGGAAAGATCGAGGCTCTGCGCATAGGCGAACAGGCCAAGACCGTAGCGCGTCACCGGCGGTTCCGGGCGGCCGGGCAATATATTCGCTACCGCCTCCGCTATCCCGGCCGTCAGCATGGCGGGCCAGAGCGGCATTCTGCGCCAGCGCGGCTGCACGCCGGCGCAGGCGCAGGCCGCCTCGGCAATGCGGCGGACCGGCACCACTTCGCCGCCGGAGATGTTGAATATCTGTCCCTCGGCAGCGCTCCCGGCGGACAGCGCGGCAAGCACCGCGTCGACGACATCCTCTATATAAGTGAGATCGATGCGCGCCTTGCCGTCGCGAAACAGCGGCAGCGGGCGCTGCCGTGCCACCTGCAGCAGACGCGGCAGCAGCGTGCGATCGCCGGGACCGTAGAGGCCGCGCGGCCGCAGCACCACCGGGCTGATCTCAGGCGCCGCCAGCACGATCTCCTCGGCCTGCCGCTTGGTGCGGGCATAGTGATTGACCGGAGGGGGCAAGGCCGCATTCTCGGAAACTCCGAGCTGGTCGCGATAGGCGAAACAGACCGTCGGGCTGGAGATATGGACGAAGCGGCGCACGCCTTGCCCGCGCGCGAAATCGCTGAGGTTGCGGGTAGCTGTGACATTTGCCGTCTGGAAATCCGCCAACCTGCCGAAGGGCGCGGAAAGTGCCGCGCAGTGGATGATCGTATCGACGCCGTCGAGAGCGCGCGCGGCAGCTGCATCGAACGGTTGAGACAAATCGAGCCGAACGACCCGATGACCAGCGGCTTCGAGCGCCGCGCAGCGTTTGGCGTCCCTGCCAAGACCCAGCGCCGGTGTACCCAGTGCAGCCAGCCGCGCCATGACATGCGCGCCGAGGAAGCCGCTGGCGCCGGTGACGAGGACGCGTCCCACGGTCATGCTTCCAGCGCCATGCCGCCGAACGACACGCCGGCCGAGGTGCCGAGGAACAGCACTTTGGCGCCGAGCACAATGCGTTGTTCGCGGCGCGCGACGTCGAGCGCAAAGGGGATGGAAGCGGCGATCTGATTGCCGTAGCGCGCCGCGATGTCGACGAGCTTTTCCCTGGCGAAGCCGGTCTGGCGCGCCATGTGGGCGAGCGCGAAAGGGCTTGCCTGATGCGGCACGACGAGGTCGACATCGTCGTGCCGCCAGCCAGCGCGATCGAGCAACTCCGCTACAAAGCCGTTGAAATGGCGTGACGTGACGCGAAACAGTTCCTTGCCCTCCATGTGGAACAGGCTGTGGCGGGCGAATTCCTCGGGCTCACGATGAAAGTCGAACCGGGTGCCACCGGAGCCGATGCTGCAGGCCGCATAGGCGGAAGGGTAGGTGCGCATCAGATTGGCCGCCACCCCACCTTCGCCAGGGGCTGCCTGTTGCAGCACGGCGGCCGCCGCGCCATCGCCGAAGAGGGCCGCAATTTCCGGCTGGTCCTGCCACGGCAGGGCGCGCGAGGCGATTTCAGACGAGAACACCAGCGCCGTCCGGCATTGCCCGGCCTCGATCAGGCGCGACGCGGTCTCGAACGCTGTGAGGAAACCGAGGCAGGTGCTGTTGACGTCGAAGGCGGCCGCCGACCCATCGGCAAGGCCGAGGCGCTGCATGACCAGCGGAGCCGTCGACGGCAACGGCTGGTAAGGCACGCCGCAACCGCCGATGACCAGATCGACACTGCCTGCCTCAAGTTCGGCATCGGCAAGCGCCAGACGGGCTGCGGCACAAGCAAGGTCGACCTGCGATTCGGCGTCGCAGACATAGCGTTCGATGACGCCGGTCGCGGCCTCGAAATGTCCATCGCCAAACCCCAGCCGCGCATCGAGGGCGCGCGACGTCACGCATCGAGCCGGCACGGCCCGCCCGGTTCCGATGATCCTGATCCGCATTCTCAGCCCGCCCAATGAGCCTGCATCCAGTCAATCCATAAAACGGATCCAATGTGATGGCCATCATCAAGACGAATGCGTGGGAACTATGGAGCCTTCAGTGGATTGCGGCTAGAATCTCTCGCAAGTATAAAGACCCGTACGGGGGCGATTATGGCCAGATCTTTTTTCCGCTTTATTTCTTCAATTTTTGGCGCGTCCGACGCCAGACAGGAAGGAAAAGCCGAGGCCAACAGAGCCAATACAGGGGGCTTGATCAGAGCCGAATGGCCCCATGACTATCAGTTCCTCTTTATCGAACCACCTGCGAACGAAGTCGCGGAAGCGTTGGACGGCTGGAAGTGGATCGGACTGGATGGCCTTGAACCAGCTGCGGTGTCAGCTTTCGGCGACATATTTTTCCGTGCCGGCGACGGGTCGGTTCGTCATCTCGATATGCTCGACGGGAAATTGACCAGAATTGCGGGTCATTGGGCGGAATTTCAGGCCGACTTGCAGAATGAAGCGCGCCGCGACGAGTTGCTGCTGGCGGGCCTTGTCGTTGCCGCCCGAAAGAACCGACTGATTCCGGCAGCCGGCCAATGCTATGATTTCAAGAAGCCGCCGGTGCTTGGCGGCGAAATGAGTCTGCGAGAGATGGAAACGACGTTTTTCGTTGTGAAGGTGCATATCGCCGGCCAAATCCATCGGCAGGTGAAAGATCTCCCGCAGGGCGCGAAGATAAACAAGGTTACGATCAGCGACCGATAACGCGACTTACGCCTTGCGCTCCCAGCGACGGTCGGGCGTCTGCTGCCAGTAGGTGACAGCGTGGCCCGCTTCTTTCAACACCTTCCAATGCGTCCGCGCCCCTTCGACCTGGGCCGCGTCATGGCCGTCGAACAGGAACACGGCGCGTTCGTAGCCGGCGAGATCGGCGGGTGCGGCGCCATCGACGAGGAAGCGTATCTGCGCCTGGTTGGGGTTGGCGTCGCTCGTGGTGAGCAGGATTGGCTGTTCGGCCGGATGGGCTTCACGGTCGGTCGCGTGCGCGAGGAACGAATCGTCCCTGAATGTCCACAGATGCAGGTCGAGCGCATCGCGCCGCTCCTCGGTCCCTGTCTGCACCACGGCGCGCCAGCCGCGATCGACGCTGCGCTCGAGCAGGCCGGGAAGCGCATCCTCCAGCGTCGATTCGGTCAGGTGGTAGAACAGGACATCGGCCATTCCCTGCCTTATCCCTCGTAATTGTCGCGCACCAGCCGGTCGAGCAGCCTGACGCCGAAACCCGAGCCCCAGGACTGGTTGATCTCGCTCGGCGGAGAGCCCATCGCGGTGCCGGCGATGTCGAGATGCGCCCACGGCGTTTCCTTGACGAAGCGCTGCAGGAACTGCGCGGCGATGATGGCGCCGCCATAGCGGCCGCCGATGTTCTTCATGTCGGCGTTCTTGGAATCGATCAGCTTGTCGTATTCGGGCCCAAGCGGCATGCGCCACAGCCGCTCCTGACTCGCCTGGCCGGCCGCCGTCAACCTGTCCGAAAGTTCGTCATTGTTGGAGAACAGGCCGGCATAATGCTGGCCGAGCGCGACCATGATGGCGCCGGTCAGCGTCGCCAGATTGACCATGAATTTCGGCTGGAAGCGGTCGTTGCAATACCACAGCGCGTCGGCCAGAACGAGGCGTCCTTCGGCATCGGTGTTGAGCACCTCGATGGTCTGACCCGACATCGAGGTGACGATGTCGCCGGGGCGCTGGGCATGGCCGTCGACGGCATTTTCCACCAGCCCGACGATGCCGACGACATTGGCCTTGGCCTTTCGCGCGGCCAGCGCCTGGATGAGCCCGATGACGGCCGCGGCACCGCCCATGTCGCCCTTCATGTCTTCCATGCCGGAGGCCGGCTTCATAGAATTGCCGCCGGTGTCGAAGGTGACGCCCTTGCCGACGAAGGCGACCGGTGCGTCCTTGGCCTTGCCGCCCTTCCATTGCATGACAGCCATCCGGGCGCCGCGCGGCGAACCCTGCGCGACACCGAGGAGCGAGCCCATGCCGAGCTTCTTCATTTCCTTCTCGGTGAGGATCTCGACCTCGACGCCGAGCGCTTCCAGTTCCTTGGCGCGGGCGGCGAATTCGATCGGGCCGAGCGTATTGGCCGGTTCGTTGACAAGGTCGCGCGCCAGAAGCACGCCGTCGATGACCGCAACCTCGTCGGCGAAGGCCTTTTTCGCCGCGGCAGGATCGGCGGTGTGGATGGTCACCTTGACCGGTTTCTTCGGCTCGGCATCGTCCTTGTCTTTCCTGGTCTTGTATTTGTCGAAGGAGTAGCTGCGAAGAATGATGCCGGCGGCAAGGTTCGCCGCTTGCCTGCCGCCAATCTTTGCGCCCGGCACATCGAGGATGACGGCCACCTCCGCTGCCTTGCGCAGGGACGCGGCGATGGTGCCGCCAAGCTTCAGCCAGGCAAAGTCATCGAGGCCGGCGACCTTGCCGGCGCCGACCGCCACCAGTCGGTCGAGCGATGTTCCCTGCGGCGCCAGCACTTCGACGACACCGGCGAATTTTCCGGAAAACTCCGCCACCGGAAACGCCCGCGCCAGCGTTCCTGAGGGGTCGCAGGCCTTTGCCGGTTCGCCAAGACCACCATCGTCGGCCGCCAGCACGATGATGCTGCCCTTTTTGGGTGCGGCAAATTTGGCGAAGGCGATCAATGGTCTCAAAGTCATCAGGTCCTGCTTTCGGGAAACGGCTCAGATTTTCAGGAAAAATGCATTCTCAGGGAAGATGCGCGACATTTGGTCGTTTTCCTTGATTTGGCAAGACTTTGCCGGAATCAGGGATCATATGCGCAGCGGAATCGATAACGATTCGTCGCGGCACGGCTCCGCTTTCCTGCCGCAACCTGTTGTTAACCATTGATGTTCTCCCTTTCTTATTCATTGCCGCCGACACTCCGGCCTGCGGAACGGGCGATGTGGGACGGAGAATCGGATCGAACCGCCTGAAAGAAATGGCCAAACGCACCCAGTTGTACAGCCGCAGCCGGACGACTACCTTGTCGGCGGGCATGATGCCGTTCGGCAAATCGAGAAAAGCCTTACATGAAGGTCGTTGAACGCTACATCATGCGTCGCGCACTGGCGGTGTTTCTCGCTGCGCTGATCTGGACGCTGGCCATTGTCTGGACGACGCAGGTGCTTGCCCGCATCGACCTGGTCACCGACAGTGGCCAATCGGCGCTCACTTTTTTCGAGGTCGCGGGCCTCATCATCCCCACCATCATCCCGATCGTGGTGCCATTCGCCCTGGTGGTGGCGGTGGCCCAGACGCTCAGCGTCATGAACTCCGATTCGGAATTGGCCGTCATCAACGCCGCCGGCGCCTCGCGCTGGACGATTGTGCGGCCGGTCCTGCTGATCGCGCTGGCGGCCAGCGTCTTTTCCTTCGCGGTCGACAATGGCGTCGAACCCTATGCCAGGCAGAAGAACCGCCAGCTGATAGCATCCTCGCGCGCCGATCTCTTGTCGCTGATCATCCAGGAAGGCACGTTCCGCAAGATCGACGACGGGCTGTTCCTGCAGATAGGCGAGCGGCTGCCGGACAACCGGCTCGGCGGCATCTTCGTGGCCGATTCGCGCGAGGAAGGCGCCAATCTGATCTATTATGCCAAGAGCGGCAGCGTCGTCGAAAAGGGTGACGAGAAGGTGCTGATGATGAATGACGGCGTCATTCATCGCAAGACGCTGACCGGCGACCTGTCGGTCATCCGCTTCACGTCCTACGCCTTCGACCTTTCCGCCTTCATGTCGGCGGCGAACGATATCATGCTCCTGCCCAAGGACCGAACGACGCAATACCTGCTCAACCCGGATCCGAACGACAAGATCTTCCAGCGCAGGCCCGGCGCCTACAAGGCCGAGCTCGACCAGCGCTTTTCCGAATGGTCCTATTCGCTGGTGTTCGCGCTGATCGCGCTGGCCGTGGCAGGCGATGCGCGCTCACACCGCGAGGCGCGCATCCACCCGCTGATCACAGCCATCGCCATTGCGCTGTTCGTGCGCTGGCTGGGCTTCTTTGCCGCCGGCAAGGCCGACAAGATCCCGCAATACGCCTATATGGTCTATGGCGTGCCGGTCATCGCCTCGGCGGTCGCCATCTGGTTCATCGTCACCTCGCGAAGCATGGAACTGCCCGGCAGCTGGGCCGACTGGATGACGAATTTCGCCGGCCGCGTCAGCGATGGCTGGACGGCGCTCAAGCTGCGCCTCAATCGGCGCTACACATCCGGCCAGGGAGCCTGACGATGGGCTGGACCCTGGGCCGCTACTTCTTCTTTCGCTACGTGTCGATCACGATCTGGTTCTTCATCGGCCTTCTGGCGCTGGTGTTCCTGATCGACTTCACCGAGCTGTCCGGCCGCATCACCGGCCTGCCGGGCTTCACCTACGGCACGGCGGTCGCCATCTCGGCGCTGAGGATGCCGATGATCATGCTGCAGACGGTGCCGTTCGTCGGCCTGTTCTCGGCGATGGCGACGCTGGTCTCGCTCAACCGAAAATACGAGCTGGTGATTGCGCGCTCGGCCGGAGTGTCGGCCTGGCAGTTTCTGTTGCCCTGCTGCATCGGTGCGCTGTTATTCGGCATATTGTCGGTCGGCGTGCTCAATCCGATCGCCGCGCATGGCTTCTCATGGTCGGAGCAGATGGAAAACCAGCTGCGATCCGGCAATTCGAACGCGGTGGCGGCCGATGCCACGCCGTGGATCCGCCAGAAAACCAACTCCGGCGATACCATCATCGGCGCCCGCGCCATCCTGAACCAGGGCCTGGAAATGGCCGACACCGTGTTCTTCGTCCTCGATCCGCAGGGCAATATCGTCGAGCGCAAGGACGCCGCCCGGGCCTTTCTGCGCGACGGCTACTGGGAATTGCAGGACGTCAAGGTGTTCAAGGACGGCAACATCCGTTCCGAAACGACCGACCAGTTGCCGACCAACCTCAAGCCGGAATTCGTGCAGGAACGGCTGGCGCGCCCCGAAACCATCCCGTTTTACGACCTTCCCGGCAAGATTGAGGTTGCCCGCTCCTTCGGCCTCAAGGCAAATGCCTTCGCCATGCAGTTCGATTCGCTGGTGGCGTTACCGTTCCTGCTTGTGGCCATGACGCTGATTGCCGCAACAGTTTCAATGCGATTTGCGAGGATGGGGCAGTCGGCAACGATGATTCTGGGTGGCGTCCTCGCCGGCTTTCTGCTTTATGTCGTTTCGGTATTGGTCAAGGCATTCGGCGTTGCGGGATTCGTGCCCACAGCCGTGGCTGCATGGGTTCCGGTTGTCGTGGCTATGTTCTTTGGGGTGACATTCCTGCTATACAAGGAAGACGGCTAGTGAGGGAGGCGGCTTTGCGCAGCCATAGGCAGGCCGGTTTGGCGCGCCTCTATTCGGCGAGCGCCTTGGCATGCCTGCTCGCCTGCGGCGTGCTGACGGGCCCTGCGCTGGCGCAGGACGTTACCGACGTGGCAACGAAGGTTCCCTCCGGCTCCCAGATGCTGCTGGCGGCCGACACGCTCGTCTATAACAACGACAACCAGACGGTCACCGCCATCGGCGGCGTCCAGATCGACTATGGCGGCAACAAGCTCGTCGCCCAGCGCGTCGTCTATGATCGAAACACCAAGCGGCTGGTTGCCAGCGGCAATGTCGAGATCGTCAACAGCGACGGCACCAAGATCAACTCGCAGCATATCGACATTACCGACGATTTCGCTGACGGTTTCGTCAATGCGCTGCGCGTCGAAACGCCCGAAAAAGCCTATTTCGCCGCCGAAAGCGCCGAGCGCATGGGCGGCGTGCTGACAACGTTCCACAACGGCGTCTATACGGCCTGCGAGCCTTGCGAAGACAAGCCGGACAAGGCGCCGACCTGGCGGATCAAAGCCAGGAAGATCATCTGGAACGGCGAAAAGAAAACGGTTCGCTTCGAGAACGCGAATTTCGAATTCTTCGGTTTCCCGCTGGCTTATCTGCCGGCGTTCGAGATCGCCGACCCTACGGTCAAGCGCAAAAGCGGTTTCCTGATCCCCAGCATCGGCTACAACAACCGTCTCGGCGTCGGCGTCAAAGTCCCCTACTATTTTGCCCTGTCGCCGACCTATGACCTCACCGTTACTGGCAGCGGCTACACCAAGCAGGGTTTCCTCGGCGAGGCCGAGTGGCGCCAGCGCTTCAACAATGGCCAATACACGCTGAAGCTTGCCGGAATCAACCAGCAGGACCCTGGCGCTTTCCGTGATTTCGCGGCTTTCCCCGGCGGCTACAATGTCAATTCGGGGCCAGCAGGCGATCCGAACAAATTCCGCGGGATGATGGGCACCAAAGGCCAGTTCGCCATCAATCCGCGCTGGGACTTCGGCTGGGATATCCTGCTTCAGACCGACAAGAATTTTTCGCGTACCTACACGATCGAAGGCTACAACGACGCCGTGCATCAATCGTCGGTCTACCTGACCGGCCTAAACGACCGCAATTATTTCGATGTGCGCGCCATGCGCTTCCAGGTTCAGGAAAACACACCGGACGGCAACGTCGCATCGCGCAGCGACAAGCAGCCCTGGGTGTTGCCGTCGCTCGACTATGCCTACATCCCCGACATGTCGGTGGCCGGCGGCCAGCTGTCGTTCAACGTCAATGCACGAGTCATTCGCCGCGACGATCTCGATCAGGCCTATTTTACGCCCTACGTGCCGGGCTCCGGCGTCCAGCGCGTGCGCGGCATCGAGGGCGAATCCGGTCGCCTCACCGCCGAAGCCGAATGGAAGCGTACCTTCACCACGGACGGCGGATTGCAGTTGACGCCCCTTCTGGCTCTGCAGGGCGACGTCGACTATCTCAACGCTTCTTCGGCTTCGCTGACTGCGGTAAACCAGATGGCAACGAATGTCGGTGCCGCCGACGACATGCGGTCTTCCTTCGCCCGTTACATGGCGACCGCCGGCCTTGAGATGCGCTGGCCGGTGCTGTTCTCGATGACCGGCTCCAGCCATATCGTCGAGCCGATGGCGCAGGTCTTCATGCGCCCGAATGAGCAGTATGTCGGCGGGCTCGCCGTTCCCAACGAGGATGCACAGAGCTTCGTCTTCGACGCCACGACGCTGTTCGAGCGCGACAAGTTCTCCGGCTACGACCGCGTCGAAGGCGGCAGCCGCGCCAATGTCGGGTTCCGCTATTCCGGCGCCTACGACGATGGCTGGGGCACCAACGCGATCTTCGGCCAATCCTACCAGTTGGGCGGGCGCAACTCGTTCGATTCACCGGATCTGGTCAATGCGGGCGCCGATTCCGGCTTGGAGACTTCGACCTCCGACTATGTCGGCCTTGTCGGCTTCAGCAGCCCGAGCGGCTTCTCCGGTTCGCTCAGCGGCCGCTTCGACGAGCAGACCTTCGAAGTTCGCCGTGCCGAGGTGAAGGCCGCCTATTCCGGGCTGCCGGTTTCGCTGAGCGCCAAATACGCCTTCATCCAGGCTCAGCCGCTCTATGGTTTCACCACCGACCGCCACGAAGTCACGCTCGGCGCCTCGACACACCTGGCCGAAAACTGGCGCGTCTTCGGCACCGGCACCTACGACCTGCAACAAAGCGTGCTGGTCAAGGACGGCGTCGGCTTTGCCTACAATGATTCCTGCTTCACCTACCTGATGACGTACTCGGAATCACGCGACATCAACACCAAGGAAGTGTCGCAGAATGTCGGCTTCAACCTGTCGTTCCGCACGCTCGGCGATTTCGGCTCGTCCCAAAGCTCGATCGACTCCATCCAGTAGAGCCGGCTGACGACATCGTTTTGCCGCATAAAGCGGGCACGGATTTCGCCAATATCGGGCTGGAATCGGCCAAAACCGGGTAGAATTGGGATGCTTTCGATGAGGAAATACCTGTTTTCGGCAGGATTCGCGCTCCTGTTGGCGGCGACCTCGGTCTCTGTCACCATGATGGTACCGCCGGCGTTCGCCAGTGAAATCAAGTATGTCGTCAACAACATGCCGATCACCACCGGCGACATCGCGCACCGGGCTGCCTTCCTGAAACTGCAGCGCAAGAAGGGTGACGCGGGTCAGGAAATGATCGACCAGACGCTGCGCATGGCGGAGGCCAGGCGTCTCGGCATCCGCATCTCCGACGCCCAGGTAGAGGCTGCCTATCAGCGCTTTGCCTCGAGCAACAAGATGCAGCTCAAGCAGCTCGACGGTGTCATGGCGCAGTCCGGCGTGACCAAGGAGCATTTCAAGGAATTCATCCGCTCCCAGATGGCGTGGAACCAGGCGCTGAGCGCACGCTACAGCGGCGGCGGCGGGGAGGTGAGCGAACAGGATCTGGTCAAGCGCATGCTCGAAAAAGGCGGCGCCAAGCCAAGCGCCACCGAGTACATGCTGCAGCAGGTGATCTTCGTGGTGCCGAAGGCCGAGCGCAGTGCCACACTCGCCAAACGCAAGCGCGAGGCTGAAGCCATGCGCGCCCGCTTCAATGGCTGCAACACCACGCGTGAATTCGCCAAGGGCCTGATCGACGTCACCGTTCGCGACCTCCCCCGATTGCTGGCGCCGCAACTGCCGCCGGACTGGGCCGAGCAGATCAAGGCCACCAAGCTGGGCGGCGCCACGGCCGTGCGCGAGACCGATCGCGGCATTGAATTCATCGGCATCTGCTCGTCGCGAGAGGTTTCCGACGACAAGGCGGCCCAGATGGTGTTCCAGAGCGAAGGCAGCGGCGACAAGAACGCCGACGAGCTCTCGGCCAAATATGTCGAAGAGCTGAAGGCGAAAGCCAAGATCGTTACGCGCTGAACCGGCCCAGCCGTGCGTGAGACAGAGCTTCCGCTGGCGCTGAGCGTCGGCGATCCATCCGGCGTCGGTCCGGAAATCGCCATTGCCGCGTGGCAGAGCGCCCGCGGTTCCGGTGCCGCGCCCTTCTATCTTCTCGCCGATCCGGCGCTGATTGCCGCGCGGGCGCGCCGGCTCGGCGCGGCGGTGGCAATCGCCGAGACGGTGCCGGCCCAAGCAGCTGGTGTCTTTCGACACGCCTTGCCCGTGGTGCCGCTGGCGGCCCACTTCACCGACGATCCCGGCCGGCCCGACCCGGCCAATGCCGCCGGCATCATCGAGGCCATCGATCGCGCCGTCGCCGACTGCCTTGCCGGTCACGCGGCCGCGGTCGTCACCTGTCCGATCGCGAAGAAGCCGCTTTACGATGCCGGCTTCGGCTTTCCCGGTCACACCGAATATCTGGCGCATCTGGCCTCGCTCCACACCGGCGGCACGGTGACGCCGGTGATGCTGCTCGCCGGCCCCGAATTGCGCACCGTTCCGGTCACCATCCACATCGCGCTGGCCGAGGTGCCGAAGACGCTGACGACGGAGCTGATCGTTGCCATCGCGCGCATCACCGCCGGCGATCTTGCACGCCGTTTCGGCATCGCCAGGCCGAGGCTCGCGCTTGCCGGCCTCAATCCGCATGCCGGCGAAAGCGGCGCCATGGGAACAGAGGACGAGCGCATCATCCGTCCTGCGGTCGACATGTTGCGGGCGCAAGGCATCGATGCCTTCGGGCCGCTGCCGGCCGATACGATGTTTCATGCGCGCGCCCGCGCCGGCTATGACGTGGCGGTCTGCATGTATCACGACCAGGCGTTGATCCCGGCCAAGGCGCTGGCCTTCGACGAGGCGGTCAACGTCACACTCGGCCTGCCGTTCATCCGCACCTCGCCCGATCACGGCACAGCCTTCGACATCGCCGGCAAGGGCATCGCACGTCCCGACAGCCTGATCGCGGCGCTGAAGCTGGCCCGCCGGCTGGCCGATACCGGCGCAAAGCCCGCAGTTGCATGAGCCAAAAATCATGAGCCCAAAATTCATGAGCATTGACGGGCTGCCGCCGCTGCGCGAGGTGATCGAGCGCCATGGACTGCAGGCAAAGAAGGCGCTTGGCCAGAATTTCCTGCTCGACCTCAATTTGACCGGCAAGATCGCGCGGGTAGCCGGCGACCTCAGCGACAGCACGGTCATCGAGGTCGGCCCCGGCCCCGGCGGGCTGACCAGGGCGCTGCTCTCTGCCGGTGCCCGTCGCGTCGTCGCCATCGAGCGCGACGAACGCTGCCTTGCCGCCTTGGCCGAGGTCTCCAACCACTATCCGGGCCGGCTCGAGGTGATCAGCGGCGACGCGTTGAAGACGGATTTTGCCACTCTTGCCAAAGCCGCGTCACAAGGCAGCGGCCCCGTGAGGATTGCCGCCAACCTGCCCTACAATATCGGCACCGAGCTGTTGATCCGTTGGCTGACCGTGGCGGACTGGCCACCCTTCTATCAATCGATGACGCTGATGTTCCAGCGCGAGGTGGCCGAGCGCATTGTCGCCGGTGCCGGCAGCGATGCTTATGGCCGGCTCGGCGTCCTGGCGGGCTGGCGGACCGAGGCGAGGATCGCCTTCGACGTGCCGCCGCAAGCGTTCACGCCGCCACCCAAGGTAACGTCGTCGGTGGTGCATCTGGTGCCGCGCGCCAGCCCTTTGTCAACCGACGTGAAAAAACTCGGTCGCGTCACCGAAGCCGCTTTCGGCCAGCGCCGGAAAATGCTGCGGCAGAGCGTGAAGAGCCTGGGTGGCGAGGCACTGCTGACGCGCGCCGGCATCGATCCGACCCGGCGTGCGGAGACGCTCAGCGTCGAGGAATTCGTGCGGCTGACAAACGCGGTTTGACCGGCGCGCTAGCGCGGCCGTGGACCCAAATCGCATCCTGTGTGACAGCGATGACAAGCAGCATATAGCGGCATGCAGTTGCCGGTGAGTCGCCGAGCGTGATATTGTCGTCATATGAAAAAGAGTACCTCAAGCCTCCGGCCGACCCAAAATGGCCAGTTTGTCCTGACCAGCGGCAGGGGCGAAAAAATCAGCGCGGTTGAAGGCTTGAAGCTATCGCAACGTATGGGCTTCATTCTGAAGGAAAGCCGTGAGCGCGGCCTGAGCGGGGATGAGCGCAGGGCGCTTATCAAGGACCAAGTAACCCGCAAGAAGTAGGATCGGCAGGTGGTCTATGCCGCTGAACATGATCCGCTGTGCTACCCAGGCACGACCGTTCTCCGCAACAGGCTGAATATCAAAGACCAGGCCCAATTCGATGAATTCGAGTTGGCACTTTTCCTGACCAGGGCCGACGAACATATCCCCGCAGGCCGTCTGGATTTCGTGCACTACAAGGCTGTCCATCATCACCTGTTCCAGGACGTTTATGAATGGGCGGGAGAGGTTCGCGCCATCCGCATCGGCAAGGGGGGCAACTGGTTCTGCTATCCTGAGTATATCAACCAGGAAATGCATAGAATTTTCGGCGAACTCGCCGACGGTGATTATCTCTGCGAACTCGACCTCGACGCCTTCGCCGTTCGGGCCGCGCATGTTTTGGCCGAAATCAATGCCGTCCACCCGTTTCGCGAAGGCAACGGCCGCACGCAGCTTACCTTTCTGGCAATGCTGATGGAGAATGCGGGATTCCCATTCAATGCCGATATGCTCGGTCGCGAAAACGTCCTGAATCCGATGATTGAGAGCTTTGCCGGCGAGGAAACCCCATTTGCAGAACTCATAAAAGATATCGCCAGCCAGTAACAGATGCCCACAGCGTCCATATTGCCAGATCGTTTGCCAAAGACGCCTTCATGGGACAGCCGGCCATCGGGGAACGACAGCTGCCTATTCCGTCTTCTCGTCCAGCAACCCCGAGACGAAATCGAACAGCCCGGGCCGGCGGTCGCGCCGCAGCCTTTCCGCCGTCACGATGCCACGCACTTCGGCGAAGGCGCGGTCGAGATCGTCGTTGACGATGACAAAGTCATATTCCTTCCAGTGCTCGATCTCGTTGCGGGCGTTCTTCAGCCTGGTCTCGATCACGTGCTCCTGGTCCTCGGCGCGGCGCTTGAGGCGCGACTTCAATTCCTTCATCGACGGCGGCAGGATGAAGATCGAGACGATGTCGGCGCGCATCTTCTCCTTGAGCTGCTGGGCGCCTTGCCAGTCGATGTCGAAGAGCATGTCACGGCCCTGCGCCAGCGCCAGTTCGGCCGGCTCGCGCGGCGTCGCGTAGCAATTGCCGTGCACCTCGGCCCATTCGAGCAACGCGTCGGAATCGCGCAGCCGCTCGAACTCGCGCGTGGTGCGGAAGTGATAGTGGACGCCCTCGATCTCCGAGCCGCGGCGTGGCCTGGTGGTGACCGAGACCGATAATTCCAGGCTGCCGTCGCTTTCCAGCAGGTTGCGCGCGATCGTCGACTTGCCGGCGCCCGACGGCGACGACAGGACCAGCATCAGCCCGCGGCGGCGAATGCGGGATCCGAGATCCCTGGCAACCATCGGCTCCTTGCCACCCATTCGGGTTTACTCCAGATTCTGGACCTGTTCGCGAAACTGGTCGACCACCGCCTTCAGTTCCAGCCCGATGGCGGTGACAGTGGCGGCGTTCGACTTGGAACACAGCGTATTCGATTCGCGGTTGAATTCCTGCGCCAGAAAATCGAGCTTGCGGCCGATGGCGCCGCCATTTGCCAGCAGCGCTCTGCCCGACGCCACATGCGTCTTCAGCCGGTCGATCTCTTCACGGATATCGGCCTTGGTAGCCAGGAACGCCGCTTCCATGTGCAGCCGGCCGGCATCGAGATTGGCCGACGCATCCATCAGCAGCCGCACCTGTTCGGCGATCCGCTCGCGGATTGCCGCCGGCTCGCGCGACGGGTCGGCCTCGGCTTGAAGCGTCAACGCCTCGATGGCGTCGATATGGCCGGAAAGCAGCGAACGCAGCGCTTCGCCCTCGCTCTGGCGTGCCTGCTCGAGGCCTGTAAGCGCCGTTTCCAGCGCCGACAGGATTGACGCGTCGAGTGCTGCCCGCACCTCCTCGGTTTCGCTGGTTTCAGGGATATCGAGCACGCCGCGCAGGGAAAGCAGACCGTCGGCAGTTGCCGGACCAACACCGAACTGGTCCTGCAGCCGCTTGGCCAAGCCCGCCAGATCCCTGAGGAAGGCTTCGTTGACCACTGGCTGCGCCTGCTGGCCGGCGGCGCGGCCGACGGTCAGCGTCGCCTGGAAATTGCCACGCGAAAAGCGCTTCTGCAGCGTCTGCCGCACAGTCGGTTCGAGCCGCTCGAAACCTTGCGGCAGCCGCAACCTGACCTCGACGCTCTTGCCGTTGACCGACTTGACCTCCCAGGCGATCGAGGCGCCGTCATGTTCGGCAACAGTGCGTGCAAATCCGGTCATGCTCTGCAAATTCATGATGCGGCTCGTGTCTCCCTGATGGTCCGATTCTAACAATTGCGCATGCGTTCGATATCACGGGCAGCGCGAATGTCAGAATCGCAATACCGGCAAGATGTTGATTTCCGCTGTCGTTTCGATCTCGCAGGGCTGAAATCGAGATTCAGAGGCACCCGAGCAAGACCGAAAACGCTTCGAACCCCGCTACTCGTTCAAAGCAGCAGCGCGTCCGCCTCTGTCCGCATCGCTTAAGGTCGATCCGTCTGAAAGCGCCGGCCTGCTACTGGGCGGCACCCGTATCGCCGGCATCACCGCTGTCACCGGCGGCATCGCCACTTGCGTCACCGTTGTCGTCGCCATCCGCCGGCGCATCGGTCTGGCCCGGAGTCTTGGCGCCCTTGGCGGCGTCTTCAGCCTGCTTCTTCTGCAGTGCCCGGTAGCGGGCAACGTTCTCATTGTGCTCGGCAAGCGTGGTGGCAAAGACGTGGCCGCCGGTGCCGTCGGCGACGAAATAGAGATCATCGGTCTTCGACGGGTTGGCGACGGCTTCGAGCGCGGCGCGGCCGGGATTGGCGATCGGCGTCGGCGGCAGGCCATTGATAAGATAGGTGTTGTAAGGCGTCTGTTTCTGGATGTCAGATTGATAAATCGGCCGGTCGGCGGGTTTGCCCTTGCCGCCGAACAGGCCGTAAATGATGGTCGGATCGGATTGCAGCCGCATGCCCTTGGCCAGACGGTTGAGGAAGACGGCGGCAACGCGCGAGCGCTCGTCGCCCCGGCCGGTTTCCTTTTCGACGATCGAGGCCAAGGTGACGAAGTCGTCGACATTGGCCAGAGGCAGGTCGGGCGCGCGCCGCTGCCAGACCTCGTCGACCAGCTTCTTCTGGTCGGCGAGCAGCTTGTCGACCATCTGTTGGCGCGTGGCGCCGCGGGTAAAGCGCAGCGTGTCGGTGGCGAGGCTGCCCTCAGCCGGCTTGGCGGCCGGCATGTCGCCGGTCAGCGCATCCTGCTCGGCGATGCGCTGCAGCGCCTGCTCGACCGTCAGGCCCTCGGGAATGGTCAGCGAGTACATCACCGACTTGCCGCTCTTCAGAAGCTCCATGATGTCGCGCATGGAGGCGCGCGGCTTTATCTCGTATTCGCCTGCCTTCAGCGCTGAATCATTGCCATAGACCCGCACGGCGATGCGGAAGATGCGGGCATCGCTGATCAGCCCACGCCGTTCGAGCTGGTCGGCAATATCCTGGACGCCGGTGCTCGGCTTGACCAGGAAGGTGTCGCCGGCCACCGACGGGCCCGGTTCGTTGAATGCCTGCTTGCCGAAATAGAGCGAAACGCCGGCGGCGAGGATCATCAACATCACCGCGGAGATGACGAAGTTCATGAACACGACGACTTGGCTGCGCGAGGCGCGCGAGCGCTTTGGTGGTGGTGTGCCGGCTTCCGGGCGCAAAGCTTCGGCCGCGGTCTTCGGCACGATCGGGCCGGTCTGCTGGTTTTGTCCGAATTGTCCGCTGCCGCCCGGATTGGTGTTCATTAGCGCCCTACCATCTGATCTCTTAGAGCGACCATGCGCCCGATTGGACTCACAGCGTGCCCTAACATTTCAAGCCTACGCATCGTGCTTTTAAAAAAGCGCCTTCGGTTTCAGGCCGATGCGACGAATCCCCAGCGGCAGAGTAGGCTTGAATATGGCAAAATTGACGACAGACCGCTGGCGCGCCGGTCGATACCGCAATCAGCCTGTATAACGCTGGAATACCAGCGAAGCGTTGGTGCCGCCGAAGCCGAAGGAGTTGGACAGCGCCACGTCGACCTGGCGATGCCGTGGCGTGTTCGGAACAAGATCGATCGCGGTTTCGCGTTCCGGGTTGTCAAGATTGATGGTGGCTGGCGCGATGTTGTCTCTGATAGCGAGGATCGAAAAGATCGCCTCGGCGGCACCCGCCGCACCCAGGAGATGGCCGATCGACGACTTGGTCGACGACATCGAGATTTTCGAGGCGGCGTTGCCGACCAGCCGCTCGACGGCGCCGAGTTCGATCGTGTCGGCCATGGTCGAGGTGCCGTGCGCGTTGATGTAGTCGACGTCGGCGGGCGTCAGCTTGGCCCGGTTCAGCGCCGCCGTCATGCAGCGGAAGGCGCCGTCGCCGTCTTCGGCCGGTGCAGTGATGTGATAGGCATCGCCGGTCAGGCCGTAGCCGGTGACCTCGGCATAGATCTTGGCGCCGCGCGCCTTGGCGTGTTCGAGTTCTTCCAGCACGACGACCCCGGCGCCCTCGCCCATGACGAAGCCGTCACGGTCGCGGTCATAGGGACGCGAGGCCTTCTCAGGCGTGTCGTTGCGGTCGGTGGACAGTGCCCGGCAAGCAGCGAAGCCGGCAAGCGATAGTCTGGTCACCGGCGATTCCGCGCCGCCGGCCAGCATCACGTCGGCATCGCCGAAGATGATCAGCCGGGCGGCATCGCCAATGGCGTGCGCGCCGGTCGAGCAGGCGGTGACGACGGCGTGGTTGGGGCCTTTCAGCCCATGCCGGATCGATACCTGGCCAGATACCAGGTTGATAATGTTGCCGGGAATGAAGAATGGACTGATACGGCGCGGTCCGCGCTCTTTCAGGATGATAGCGTTCTCGGCGATGCCCTCGAGGCCGCCGATGCCGGAGCCGATCATGACGCCGGTGGCGCAGCGCTCGGCTTCGGTGCTGGGCTCCCAGCCGGAATCCTTCAGCGCTTCGTCGGCGGCCGCAATCCCGTAAAGGATGAAGTCGCCGATCTTGCGCAGTTCCTTGGGCTCGAGCACGGCTTCGGGATTGAGCGTGCCGTTGGTGCCGTCACCGCGAGGAATGACGTGGGCGATCTTGCAGGCAAGATCTTCCACTTCGAACTCGGTGACGCGCTTGGCGGCGCTGCGGCCGGTCAGAAGTTCCTTCCAGCTGTGCTCGAAGCCCATGCCGAACGGCGAAACCAGGCCAAGGCCCGTGACGACGACACGCCTCATCGCAGGTCCTCCCCGGTGATGACTGCGGATAGTGTCAGGCCGAAGCCTTGTCGATGTACTTCACGGCATCGCCGACGGTCAGGATGGTCTCGGCCGCATCGTCCGGAATCTCGACGCCGAACTCTTCTTCGAAGGCCATGACGAGTTCGACCGTGTCGAGGCTGTCCGCGCCCAGATCATCGATGAAGCTCGCCTGCTCCGTCACCTTGTCGGCATCGACGCCAAGATGTTCGATGACGATCTTCTTGACGCGCTCTGCGGTGTCACTCATTTGGGGCATCCTCGTCTTTTGTTTGTCTGTCTTCGTTAACGGGCAGAATGCCGCTAATCAAGCTGAAAGATGGTCCTGCCGGAAACGCAACGATGCCGGACCGGTTTTTGCCCGAACCGCCGGGTTGCGGGCCGCATTACACGAAAAATGGCCGAGGTCCAAGGCGAAATGGTCTCTTTTCACAAGCCGGCCATGTCTTCTTATCACCCGGCAATATCCTGTCAGATCATGGCCATGCCACCGTTGACATGGATGGTCTGGCCGGTGACGTAGGCTGCCTCGTTGGAGGCGAGATAGGCGACGGCCGACGCCACTTCAACACTCGTGCCCATGCGGCGCGTCGGGATCGCGGCCATTATCGCGTCTTTCTGCTTGTCGTTGAGCTTGTCGGTCATGGCCGATTCGATAAAGCCCGGGGCGACGCAGTTGACGGTGATGTTGCGGGTGGCGATCTCCTGCGCCAGCGACTTGGAAAAGCCGATCATGCCGGCCTTGGAGGCGCAATAATTGGTCTGGCCAGGATTGCCGGTGACGCCGACCACCGAGGTGATGTTGATGATGCGGCCATGGCGGCGGCGCATCATCGGATGGGTCAGCTCGCGGGTCAGCCGGAACACGGCGGTGAGGTTCACCTCCAGCACGCTGTCCCAATCCGCGTCCGCCATGCGCACGAACAGGCCGTCCTTGGTGATGCCGGCATTGTTGACCAGTATGTCGACGCCTTCGAGTTCGGCTTCGGCCTTCTGGCCAAGCGCCTTGACCTCGTCACGGTCGGCAAGATTGGCCGGGAACAGCTTTACCCGGTCGCCGAGTTCGCCGGCCAGGGTCTCCAGTTTCTCGACGCGGGTGCCGTGCAAGCCGACAATGGCGCCTTGCGCATGCAGCACCCGGGCAATCGCCTCGCCAATGCCGCCCGATGCGCCGGTGACGAGCGCCTTGCGGCCGGTCAGTTCGAACATTTTCGTCTCCTGATCTTAAGAGAACACCCTTCCCACGGGAGGGGTTGAATCGCCAGTGGATTATGCAAGCGCGGCCAGCGCCGCCTCGACATCGGCCGGCGTGCCGACGGCCGATGTGGCGATGTCGCGGCTGATCCGCCGCGCCAGGCCGGAAAGCACCTTGCCGGCGCCGATCTCAAACAGCGTGGCGACGCCATTGGCGCCGAACCACTCCACCGTTTCGCGCCAGCGCACGCGGCCGGTGATCTGCTCGACCAGGCGGCGCGCGATCTCGTCGGGGTCGCTGGTCGGGACTACAGTGACGTTGGAGACGACGGGCACCACCGGTGCATTCTTGGTCACCCCGGCCAGCGCCTCGCGCATGACATCGGCCGCCGGCGCCATCAGCGCCGAATGGAAGGGTGCGGAGACCTGCAGCATCAGCGCCCGCTTGGCGCCCTTTTCGGTGCACAGTTTCGCGGCGAGTTCCACCGCCGCCCTGGCGCCGGAGATCACCAGCTGGCCGCCGCCATTGTCGTTGGCGATCTGGCAGACCTGGCCGGATCCCGTTGCGGCCTCGGTGCAAGCGGCTTCGACGTCGGGCTGTTCCAGTCCGATGATCGCCGCCATGGCGCCCTCGCCGGCCGGCACCGCCGCCTGCATGGCGTTGCCGCGGATGCGCAGCAGCCGGGCAGCATCGGCGACCGAAACGAAACCGGCCGCGGCAAGGGCGGAATATTCGCCGAGCGAATGACCGGCAACGTAGGCAACCTTGTCCTTCAGCGAAAAGCCGCGCGCTTCCAGCGAGCGGATTCCCGCCAGCGAGACCGCCATCAGCGCCGGCTGGGCATTGGCAGTCAGGGTCAGCGCCTCTTCCGGGCCTTCCCAGATCAGTTTCGACAGCTCTTCGCCCAACGCATCATCGACTTCCTCGAACACCCTGCGTGCCTCGGGGAAGGCGTCGGCGAGGTCCTTGCCCATGCCGACAGCCTGGCTGCCCTGTCCCGGAAAGGTGAATGCGACGGCCATTTGGGCGCTCTCCAGCGGCTGATTTTTCCTGCCTGTGACGCAAGGCGGACCGTCAAGTCAAGCCCGAAGGCGGCATTTCGGCTCTCGCTTGAACCGGAGCTGACCTCGAGTCCCTGTTCCCAAAGGCTTTTTGCCGATCACACCTGATGAAAACCGCTCACGAATCGTTTGCTGGCTCTTCTTATTTTCGCCACAGGCGCTAGCTTTTGCATGACAGTTCTATGACAGAACGGTGGCGCGAGTGGAAATACGCGTTGCTTGGGCCGGGGGAAGAGACGTGGCTAGGATCAGGAAGGGCGCGGCCGTACCCGCGCCACAGTTCTTGGAAGACGATCCGTCCACCGGCTACCTGCCGGGGCGCAGATGGCCGGTCATCCGCTACGGTATGGTCACGCTGCTTGCCTCCGCCATCCTGGTGTTCGCCATCGAATGGATCGTGCGGGGCGACTTCTTCGGCACGGTCGACTTCTTCCTGCAGCCATTCAAGCCGGGCTGGACCACCATCATTGTCTTTGCATTGGTGCTGATGGGACTGGACGCCGTGCTTGGCCGCAGTCACCAGAGCCTGATGATCGTGGCGCCGCTGACGCTGGCGCTGGCCTTTGTCGGGCATCAGAAGTCGCATTATCTCGGCGATCCACTCTACCCAACCGATTTTCTTTATTCGCGCCAGATCATGGCACTGATGCCGCTCCTGGTGCGCGAACGGCCCTGGACGGCGCTCGCCATGGCGGTCGGCATCGTCGCCGGCCTGTCGCTGCTGATCTATGGCTGGCGGTTGTGGCGCCGCAAGGTTCCGATCCTCAGCCGCAAAGGGCGGCTGGCGCGGCTGACGCTGGCAGTGCCGCTGCTCGCCTTCTTCGTCTCGATCATGGACTACGCCACCTTCTCGTGGACCCGCGACCGGCTGCAGATCATCCCGATCATGTGGGACCAGAAGGAGAACTACGCCTCCAACGGGTTTGCGCTGGCCTTCGCGCTCAACGTGCCGATGGCGCATGTCTCGGCGCCGGCGGGCTATTCCGACAAGGCGATCGACGCGATCGACAGGCCTGATGTGACGGCCTCGGTACCGGATGAGAAACCCGACATCATCGTGGTGATGAGCGAATCTTTCTGGGATCCGACCAAGCTGCCCGGCGTCACAATCACGCCTGACCCGATCCCCAATGTGCGGGCGCTGCGTTCCGGCTATATGTTCTCGCCGGAATTCGGCGGCATGACCGCCAACATCGAATTCGAGGCGCTGACCGGCTTTTCCAATGCCTTCCTGCCGGCGGGCTCGATCCCCTATCAGCAATATGTGCGCACGCCGACGCCGTCGCTGGCGACCTTCCTGAAAAGCGAGGGATACCGGGCGCGCGCCATCCATCCGGGCACCAACTGGTTCTGGAACAGGGGCGCCGTCTATGCCGATTTCGGCTTCAACGATTTCCGCTCGGAAGAGACGCTGCCGCCACTGGAAAAGCGCGGGCCGCTGGCTTCCGATGCCTCGATGACCGACGAGATCATCGCAGAGGCCGACGCCAGCGAGCGGCCGGTGTTCTTCTTCGCCGTCAGCCTGCAGAACCACGGTCCCTACGAGCCGTACCGCTATTACAATCCGACCCACAAGGTCGCGGCACCGATCAGCACATGGGCGCGGGAATCGCTGCTCAGCTACGCCGAAGGCTCCGCCGATGCCGACCGTGGCCTCGAACGATTGATCGAATGGGCGAAGAAGCGCGAGCGGCCGACGGTCATCGCCTTCTTCGGCGACCATCTGCCGCCGCTCGGCCCCGTCTATGTCGAAACCGGTTACCTGAAGGACAATGTCGCGCCGCGCAAGGAACCGACGCCGGAGGCGGCACTGGAGCATCATCAGACGCCGCTGGTCATCTGGTCTAACCGCACCGGTCCGGCGCAGGATATGGGCGCGGTGAGCCCGGCCTTCCTGCCCTACCATATCCTTACCACGGCCGGGATCACGCACCCCTACTATACCGGCTTCTTAGGCGCGCTGCGCGAACGCTATCGCGTCGTGGATCGCAATCTGCTTCTGACACCGTCAGGTGAGGCCACGGCGGACTGGGCGCGGCAGAAGGACATCGATCCGGCGATCAACGATTTCCGCCTGCTGCAATACGATATGATGTTCGGCAAGCGTAAGGCGGCTCCGGAATTCTTCCCCGAAACGATCAACGGTCGTACCCCGCATACGAGTTGATGCCTGGTCTTTTCCAACCCTGCGACGCCAGGACGCTGCCCGGAGCATGCGTTACCCTTGCCTTCCAGCCAAATTGCTATATAGACGCCCGCAATCTGCCGGTCCTTGCTGGGGGCTGAACGGAGGGCCGGAGGTTTTACCCAAAACCTTCGTGTGAAGCCAGAAGCGCTTCCGCCTCCCGTGTCTCCGCTCTCGACCGTCTCGAAATGCTCCTTTCTTCCCCGCCCCTTCGGGATCAGCGGGTCAGAGAAGTTGCAGAGGCTTTTGCCGCGAGGATCCGGGAGAGAAACGAAGAAAGGCACTGAACCACTATGGCTCTATACGAACATGTGTTCCTTGCCCGGCAGGACCTCTCGCAGCAGCAGGTCGATGCGCTTGTCGAACAGTACAAGGGCGTCATCTCCGCAAATGGCGGGTCCGTCGGCCGGGTCGAGAACTGGGGACTGAAGTCCCTCACCTACCGGGTCAACAAGAACCGGAAGGCTTACTACACGCTTATGGACCTCAACTGCCCGCCGGCAGCGCTCAACGAGATGGAGCGCCAGATGGGCCTGTCCGAGGACGTGCTGCGTTTCCTGACCGTCAAGGTCGAGGCGCATGAGGAAGGCCCGTCGGCCATGATGCAGAAGCGCGAAGAGCGCTCGGAACGCGGCGGCTTCGGCGACCGCGACCGTGGTGATCGTGGTCCGCGCTCGTTCGGCGACCGTGATCGCGGCGACCGTGGCGATCGTCCGCCGCGCTCATTTGGCGACGCCGGTGGTGATCGTGGTCCGCGCCGTCCGCGCGAAGGCGTTGAAGGAGGTGCAGAATAATGGTCGACATCAATCAGATCCCGACCCGGCGCCCGTTCCATCGCCGCCGCAAGACCTGCCCGTTCTCCGGCGCCAACGCGCCCAAGATCGACTACAAGGACGTGCGTCTTCTGCAGCGCTACATTTCCGAGCGCGGCAAGATCGTGCCGTCGCGCATCACCGCCGTCAGCCAGAAGAAGCAGCGCGAACTCGCCAAGGCGATCAAGCGCGCCCGCTTCCTCGGCCTGCTGCCCTACGTGGTTCGCTAAGACTTTCGAGCGGGCGGTTCGCCGCCTGCTTCCTTCTCCCACGGCGACGGGCGCCGCAGGGGTAATTTGATGATGCATGTCGTTGTCCCAAAACCGGGACCACTCTTGGCGACGTGCATTGAAATCCCGAGTTGAGGTGAAAAGCCTCTAACTGCCGCGACAGGCAGGACAGCGACACCGGCGCCAAGGCGCTCAGAGCTTCCTGACCTGTTCCATTCAATTCGGCGCCGATCCCGCGGTCGGTGCCCAGACGAAGGAACAAGACCATGCAAGTGATTCTTCTCGAACGCGTTTCCCGCCTCGGCCAGATGGGCGATACCGTCAAGGTCAAGGACGGCTTTGCCCGCAACTTCCTCTTGCCGGAGGGCAAGGCGCTGCGCGCCAACGAAGCCAACAAGAAGAAGTTCGAAGGACAGCGCGCGCAGCTCGAAGCCCGCAACCTCGAGCGCAAGTCGGAAGCCAGCCAGGTTGCCGAAAAGCTCGACGGCAAGAGCTTCATCGCCGTACGTTCGGCCGGCGAGACAGGCCAGCTCTACGGTTCGGTGTCGACCCGCGACATCGCCGACCTGCTGACCGCCGAAGGGTTCTCGGTCAACCGCAACCAGATCCAGCTCAACCAGCCGATCAAGACTATCGGCGTCACCAATGTGGCGATTGCGCTGCATCCGGAAGTCGAGGTCACCATCAGCCTCAACATCGCCCGCACGGCCGACGAAGCCGAGCGCCAGGCCAAGGGCGAGACGCTGACCACCGCCGAAGCCATCTATGGCGATGACATCAACGACAACGCACGGCCGGAGAACTTCTTCGACCCGAACACCGAGTTCGAAGGCGGCGAAGAAGACAACGCCTGATCCCGTACGGGCCTGATCGGGAAGCGAGGGGAGCAGCGCTCCAATCACTTCCTCGTCATCCAGCCTTTCTGGACCAATGCCCGGGCCTCTCGCCCGGGCATTTTTGTGCCAAATGGAACTTTTCGAACCCCTATATATTGTTGCAGAATTGGTCCGCCAGTCTGACCGTGAGGGGACATTTGGTGATGAATATTCTGTTGAAGCGCGTTCTCGACCGCCTGGTACGTACGGGCAATCTGAAAGTCACCGGGCCGAAGGGCTCGACAGTGGTTTTCGGCGACGGCAGCGGCGAGCCGGTTCACATGCACATCAAGACCGCGCATGCCGAGCGCGCCATTACCTTCGATCCGATGCTGGCGGTGCCGGAAGCCTACATGGACGGCGAACTCGACATCATCGAGGGCGGCGTACTGGGTATGATGCGCATCGCCTTCCAGAACATGGGCAGCGGCGGTATCGACGCCACCTGGTCGAAGGCTATCGAGGGTCTGCGCCACGCCTTTCGCCGCCTGCAGCAGATCAACACCGCATCACGGGCGCGCCGCAACGTGCAGCGCCACTATGACTTGTCGGGTGACCTCTACCGGCTCTTCCTCGACGACGACATGCAGTATTCCTGCGCCTACTTCGAACAGCCGGACATGACGCTCGACGAGGCGCAGATGGCCAAGAAACGCCATATCGCCGCCAAGCTCAGGCTGAAGGCCGGCCAGACCGTGCTCGATATCGGCTCCGGCTGGGGTGGACTCGGCCTCTATCTCGCCAAGGCTTTCGATGTCGACGTGCAAGGCGTGACGCTGTCGACCGAGCAGCACGGCGTCGCCACCGACCGGGCGCATGCGCAAGGCTTGCAGGACCGCGTGCATTTCGACCTCAAGGACTACCGCGAGCTCAACGAACGCTTCGACCGCATCGTCTCGGTCGGCATGTTCGAGCATGTCGGCGTCAACCACTTCCGCACCTTCTTCGACAAGTCGGCGACGCTGTTGAAGCCCGACGGCGTCATGCTCTTGCACACGATCGGCCGCTCCGGCGTGCCGTGGGCGACCAGCGCCTTTATCCGCAAGTACATTTTTCCGGGCGGCTACATTCCCTCGCTGTCGGAGGTGATGCCGGCGATCGAGAAGTCGGGGCTTGTGGTCACTGACATCGAGATTCTGCGGCTGCACTATGCCGATACGCTGAAGCATTGGGGCCAGCGCTTTGCCGCCAACCGCGACAAGGCCAAGGCCATCTATGACGAGCGCTTCTGCAGGATGTGGGAGTTCTATCTGGCGGCTTCGGAAGCCGCCTTCCGCTGGCAGGATCTGGTGATCTTCCAGATCCAGATCGCCAAGAAGAACGACACGCTGCCAATGACGCGCGACTACATGGCAAAATGCGAAAAGGCGCTGGAAATGCGCGAGATGGGGCATCGCCAACAGACGGCGGCCGCCGAGCCTGCTGTCGCGAGGTCTGCTGCCGCCAAGTCCGTTGCTGTCAGGTCCGTTGCGGCCAAGCCAACGCGCCGTCGCAAGGTGGCAGATCGCGAATAACGCCTCGATTGCGATTGCCGCTTGCCATTGACGGCTCTGACACTGAAAAAGGTCTCGTTCTCGCGAGACCTTTTTTAATGACCTGCCTGCCCACCATCGCCACCACCCTTGTCGAGTTCGCCGGCGCCTCGGTGCTCGCGGCACGCGGAGCCTGAGCGTGGAACTCCCCGCCTCGCTGCGACAAGGCGTCGAGCGCCTGCTCGAAACGATACCGCTGGCGGTGCTGCGCCAGGCGGCGAAGACGCTGTCTGACCGCTACCGCGCCGAATTGCGCGACGGCCGCCTGCACATGGCCGAAGAGATGGCGGTAAAAGCCTATCTGGCGACGCGGCTGCCGGCGACCTACGCGGCGGTACGGGCCGGTCTCGACGAACTCGCCTATGCGCGGCCCGATTTCCAGCCAACGAGCTTGCTCGATGTCGGCGCCGGTCCTGGCACGGTGCTTTGGGCCACTACAGACCTGTGGCCCGACCTCGAAGAGGCGGTTCTGGTTGAAGCAAGCGCCGCGGTGCGCAAGGTTGGCCAGTCGCTCGCCCTTGATACCATCGCCACCAGGATGGACTGGCGCGCCGGCGACGTGACCATCGACCTTGCCGATCTCAAGCCTGCCGATCTGGTCACCTGCGCCTATGTGCTGGACGAGATCGCGCCGGCATCGCTGCCGAAGCTTGTCGGCCGGCTCTGGCAGTTGACCGGCGACACACTGCTGATCGTCGAGCCCGGCACACCGGCCGGCTGGCAGCGCATCCTGGCAGCGCGCAGGCAATTGCTGGAGGCCGGGGCGCATGTGCTGGCGCCTTGTCCGCATGAGGCGCCCTGCCCGCTTGAGCCCCCCGACTGGTGTCATTTTTCGCGCCGCGTCGCCCGCTCGCGCCTGCATCGCCTGGCCAAGGACGCCGACGTGCCGTGGGAGGACGAGAAATTCATCTACGTCGCGGCTTCGCGGCAACCCGCGCCTGCACGTCAGCCCCGCGTGATTGCGCCGCCGAAATCGGGCTCCGGCAAGGTGCTGCTCAAACTGTGCCAGCCGGATGGCGGCGCCGGCGAGACACTTTTCACCAAGCGCGAGGGCGAGTTGTTCAAGGCAGCGCGGCGACTGGACTGGGGCGATACATTGGACGGAAGAAGCGGATAATCACCAGATTGTTCTTGCTCTGTTCCAACGACTCGGATAAAAGTCAGCGCCTTTCTGAGTCAACCGGAATCGGGGCGCGGAAACACTCTTCTGTGGACGGTTTGCCGCCCCTGTGAACAACGGGCATCGAGGTTGATTGGTCGTGCGGTGATGCAGAAAGGTCAGCACCGATTTATCTCGTTCTGATATCGAGAAGCCGGGATCAAAATCGGGGACATCATGGCAGAGGCAGCGCGAAAATTCGGCGTGGCGGAGCAGCAACCGCTTTATCGTGAAGCGCCGAACAACATCGAGGCCGAGCAGGCGCTGCTCGGCGCCATCCTCGTCAACAACGATGCCTTCTACCGCGTCTCCGACTTCCTCAAGGCCGGCCATTTCTACGAGCCGCTGCACCGGAAAATCTTCGAGGTCGCGGCCGAGCTCATCCGTATGGGCAAGGTGGCGACGCCGATCACGCTGAAAACCTTCCTGCCGGCCGACGAGAAGGTCGGCGACATGACGGTGGCGCAATATGTGGTTCGTCTGGCGGTCGAAGCCGTCACCGTCGTCAATGCCACCGATTATGGCCGCGCCATCTACGATCTGGCCACGCGCCGGGCGCTGATCACCGTCGGCGAGGACATGGTCAACATCGCCTATGACGCGCCGGTCGACATGGCGCCGTCCGAACAGATCGAGGATGCCGAGCGGCGGCTGTTCGAACTGGCCGAAACCGGCCGTTACGACGGCGGCTTCGAGAGCTTCACCGACGCGGTCAAGACCGCCGTCGACATGGCCAACGCCGCCTATATGCGCGACGGCCATTTGTCGGGCCTCGCCACCGGCATGCGCGATCTCGACCGCCGCATGGGTGGCCTGCAGGCGTCGGATCTGATCATCATTGCCGGCCGTCCGGGCATGGGCAAGACATCGCTAGCCACCAACATCGCCTTCAACATCGCCGAGATGTATGAGCCGGCGCAGCAGGCCGACGGCTCGTTCAAGGCAGCCAATGGAGGCGTCGTCGGCTTCTTCTCGCTGGAAATGTCGTCCGAGCAACTCGCCACCCGCATCATTTCCGAACAGACGGAAATTTCGTCGTCAAAAATCCGCCGCGGCGAGATTTCAGAGATGGATTTCGAAAAGCTGGTCGCCTGCTCGCAGACCATGCAGAAGATCCCGCTGTTCATCGACCAGACCGGCGGTATCTCTATCGCGCAGCTGTCGGCGCGGGCGCGGCGGCTGAAGCGTCAGCGCGGCCTCGACCTCATCGTCATCGACTATATCCAGCTGATGCAGGGGTCGAGCGCGAAATCGTCGCAGAACCGGGTGCAGGAAATCACCGAGATCACCACCGGCCTCAAGGCGCTGGCCAAGGAACTCTCCGTTCCGATCATCGCGCTGTCGCAGCTGTCACGTCAGGTCGAAAGCCGCGAAGACAAACGCCCCCAGCTGTCCGATCTTCGCGAATCCGGCTCGATCGAGCAGGACGCCGACGTGGTGATGTTCGTCTACCGCGAGGAATATTATCTGAAGAACCGCGAACCGAAGCCCGGCACCGACGAATACATCAAGTGGGAACACGAGATGAACGAGATGCGCGGCAAGGCCGAAGTCATCGTCGCCAAGCAGCGCCACGGCCCGACAGGTTCGGTGAGCCTCGCCTTCCATGGCGAGTTCACACGGTTTTCCGACCTCGCCGAAGAGCATCATATTGCGGAGAGGTTCGAGTAGCTTTTTGGCCTACCGCAGCGCTCCGTCACACCCCCCTCTGGCCTGCCGGCCATCTCCCCCGCAAGGGGGGAGATCAGCAGCTTTGCGGATGGCGCTCATCTTGCGACGTTGGCGATTGGCGAAAGCAGCGACGATAGCCAATCTCCCCCCTTGCGGGGGAGATGTCCGGCAGGACAGAGAGGGGTGTGCAGGATCACCCTCCTTCGGTCATTTGCAGGCAGCATCACTCCATGGCTAAATCGCGCGTCCAGTTCATCTGCCAGAATTGCGGGTCGGTGCATCAGCGCTGGGCCGGTAAATGCGATGCCTGCGGCGAGTGGAACACACTCGTCGAGGAAGGCACGTCCGGCGGCATCGGCTCGGGACCGGCCAACACGCGAAATGCGCGCAAGGGCCGCGCCGTGGTGCTGACCAGCCTGTCCGGTGACATCGAGGATGCGCCGCGGATCATCTCCGGCATTGGCGAACTCGACCGCGCCACCGGCGGCGGTTTCGTGCGCGGCTCGGCGCTGCTGGTCGGCGGCGATCCCGGCATCGGCAAGTCGACGCTGCTTACCCAGGCCGCAGCAGCATTGGCGTCAAAAGGCCACCGCATCGTCTATGTCTCGGGCGAAGAGGCTGTCGCGCAGATCCGGCTGCGGGCGCAGCGGCTTGGCGTCGCCGACACGCCGGTCGAACTTGCCGCCGAGACCAATGTCGAGGATATCCTGGCAACAATAGCCGATGGCAGAAGGCCGGACCTCGTCATCCTCGATTCCATCCAGACGCTGTGGACCGACATGGCCGACTCGGCGCCCGGCACCGTCACCCAGGTGCGCGCCTCGGCGCAAGCGATGATCCGCTACGCCAAATCCACCGGTGCTGCCATCGTGCTGGTCGGCCATGTCACCAAGGAAGGCCAGATCGCCGGTCCGCGCGTCGTCGAGCACATGGTCGACGCCGTTCTCTATTTCGAAGGCGAAGGCGGCCATCACTACCGCATCCTGCGCACGGTGAAGAACCGTTTTGGGCCGACCGACGAGATCGGCGTCTTCGAGATGTCGGACAAGGGCTTGCGCGAGGTCGCCAATCCGTCGGAGCTGTTCCTCGGCGAACGCCACGCAAAATCGCCGGGTGCCGCGGTATTTGCCGGCATGGAAGGCACACGTCCGGTGCTGGTCGAGATCCAGGCGCTGGTGGCGCCGTCCACATTGGGCACGCCGCGCCGTGCCGTCGTCGGCTGGGACGGCGCACGGCTGTCGATGATCCTTGCCGTGCTCGAAGCCCATTGCGGCGTGCGCTTCGGCACCCACGATGTCTACCTCAACGTCGCCGGCGGCTACCGGATTTCCGAGCCGGCGGCCGATCTGGCGGTTGCCGCTGCACTGGTTTCGTCGCTCACCGGTCTTGCCCTTCCCGCCGATTGCGTCTATTTCGGCGAAATCAGCCTGTCGGGCGCAGTGAGGCCGGTTGCGCATGCGCAGCAGCGCCTTAAAGAGGCCGAAAAGCTGGGTTTTGGAAGTGCGGTTCTGCCCTTGGGCAGCGAGGAGGTTGTCGGGGGGATCGGGGCCGGCGCTTTCCAGCCGACCGAACTTGCCGATCTCGTCGCGCGGATAGCCGGCTCACGGCGCAGCCGTGTCGACGTGGAAGATTGACGCGGCTCGCCCGAGCCGTGAAAAGACAATCTGAGTGGGGCGAAAGACATGCCGATTACGCTGCTGGACGGAATTCTCGTCGGCTTCACCCTGGTCTCGGCGATGCTCGCCATGGTTCGCGGCCTGTCACGCGAAATCCTGTCCGTCGTGTCCTGGGCGGCTGCCGCCGCGGCGGCATTCTTCTTCTACAAGCCGGTGCTGCCTTACGTTCAGCCCTATGTCGAAAGCGACAAGATCGCCATGGCGGCATCCGCCGGCATCGTCTTCCTCATCGCGCTGATCGTCGTTTCCGTCATCACCATGAAGCTAGCCGACTGGATCATCGATTCCAGGATCGGCGCGCTCGACCGTACGCTGGGCTTCCTCTATGGAGCCGCGCGCGGCGTCCTCGTCGTCGCCGTGGCGCTGCTGTTCTTCAACTGGCTGGCCGGCGCCAAGGCGCCTGCCTGGATCGCCAACGCCAAGTCGAAGCCGCTGCTCGAGACCATCGGCGCCAAGCTGGAAAGCCTGCTGCCCGAAGATCCGGAAAACGCCATCCTGAAGAAGCTCAATCCGAATCAGCCGGCAGCCGAGACGCCTCCGGCGGCCGGTGCACCGGCGGCAGATGCTCCGGCAACCGGTGACGATACGCCGGCGCCCGACGACGAGACCGACGCTCCGGCCGATAACGCACCCGCTGCTCCGGCTCCGGCCCCAGCCGCGCCGGCAAACTGATACGGACGGATGGTGCCTGACAGGCGCCATCCCGGCAGTTCCGGCCTGACTATGGTGTGAACGGCGCACGACGTGCGTTGCTTTCGCGGTGCTATCGCACTATATGGCCATTTTAGCGGAGCTTGAGCCCCATGGCAGTTTCGAAGGCAGACGCGGACGACGTGCTTTCCGCCGAAGCAGACGATCATTTCCACGACGAATGCGGGGTGTTCGGCATTTTCGGCCGGCAGGACGCTGCGGCCATCGTAACGCTAGGCCTGCATGCGCTGCAGCATCGCGGCCAGGAAGCGGCCGGCATCGTCTCCTATGACGGCACGCAGTTCCATGTCGAACGCCATGTCGGCCTGATCGGCGACACCTTCACCAAGCAGCACGTCATCGACAGCCTGCAAGGCAACCGTGCCATCGGCCACACGCGCTATGCCACGACCGGCGGCGCCGGCATGCGCAACATCCAGCCCTTCTTCGCCGAACTCGCCGATGGCGGCTTTGCCGTCGCCCATAACGGCAATCTCACCAACGCCATGACCGTGCAGCGCGCGCTGCAGAAGCAGGGCGCGATCTTCTCGTCGACCTCCGACACCGAGACGCTGCTGCATCTCGTTGCCACCAGTAAGGAACGCGATTTGAATTCGCGCTTCATCGACGCCGTGCGTCAGGTCGAAGGCGCTTTCTCGCTGGTCGCGATGACCTCCAAGAAGATGATCGGCTGCCGCGATCCGCTCGGCATCCGCCCGCTGGTGCTCGGCGACCTCGACGGCGCCTGGATCCTGGCCTCCGAAACCTGCGCGCTCGACATTATCGGCGCCCGCTTCGTGCGCGACCTGAAGCCCGGCGAAATGGTCGTGGTGACCTCGAAGGGCATCGAGAGCCTGTTCCCCTTCGAGCCGCAGAAGACCCGCTTCTGCATCTTCGAATATGTCTATTTCGCCCGCCCGGACTCCTCGGTCGAAGGCCGCAATGTCTACGAAGTGCGCAAGCGTATCGGCGCCGAATTGGCGCAGGAAAGCCCGGTCGAGGCCGATATCGTCGTGCCGGTGCCGGATTCCGGCACGCCGGCGGCAATCGGCTTCTCCCAGGCGGCAGGCATCCCCTTCGAACTCGGTATCATCCGCAACCACTATGTCGGCCGAACCTTCATCCAGCCCGGCGATTCGATCCGCCATATGGGCGTCAAGCTCAAGCACAACGCCAACCGCCGGATGATCGAGGGCAAGCGCGTGGTGTTGGTCGACGATTCGATCGTGCGCGGCACCACCAGCCAGAAGATCGTGCAGATGGTGCGCGACGCCGGCGCCAAGGAAGTGCATATGCGCATCGCCTCGCCGCCGACCAGCGCGTCGTGCTTCTACGGCGTCGACACGCCGGAGAAGTCGAAGCTTTTGGCATCGCGCATGTCGATCGAGGAAATGGCCGAGTTCATCCGTGTCGATTCGCTCGGCTTCCTCACCATTGACGGGCTCTACCGCGCCGTCGGCGAAGCCAGCCGCGACAATGAGCAGCCGCAATTCTGCGACGCCTGTTTCACCGGCCAGTACCCGACCCGCCTGCTCGACTTCGAAGGCCACGACAATGTGCGCACGCTGTCGCTGCTGGCGAACAACGGGGCGTAAAGCCCAACTGCTATCCTTGAAAGCGCTCGCATGACCCTCGACCTCTCCGGCCGCGTCGCGGTCGTTACCGGCGCCTCGCGCGGCATCGGCTACTTCATCGCCAAGGAACTTGCCGCCGCCGGCGCGCATGTCATTGCGGTAGCCCGGACCGTCGGCGGGCTGGAAGAACTCGACGACCAGATCAAGGCCGAGCGCGCGAAAACCGGCAAGGGCGAAGCGACGTTGGTGCCTCTCGACCTCTCAGACATGGCCGGCATCGACCGGCTGGGCGGCGCCATTCACGAGCGCTGGGGCAAGCTCGACATTCTGGTGGCCAATGCCGGTGTGCTCGGCGTCATCTCGCCGATCGGCCATGTCGAGGCCAAAACCTTCGAGAAGGTTATGACCATCAATGTCACCTCGACCTGGCGGCTGATCCGCTCGGTCGACCCGCTGCTCAGGCTGTCCGACGCCGGCCGCGCCATTCTCATGTCGTCCGGGGCCGCGCATTCGGCGCGCGCCTTCTGGGCGCCCTATGCGGCGTCGAAGGCGGCTGTGGAAGCCATGACGCGTTCCTGGGCGCATGAGACGCAGAGCCTGGCGCTCCGCATCAATGCCGTCGACCCCGGCGCCACCCGCACCGCCATGCGTGCACAGGCCGCGCCCGGCGAGGATCCGGAAACGCTGCCGCACCCCTCAGAGGTGGCAAAACGCATCGTGCCGCTGGCGAGCCCCGAGCTGAAAGAGACGGGGCTGATCTTCCAGGTCAAGAACAACCGCTTCGTCGCCTACCGGCAGCCGGAATAAACCGGGTTGTAGCGGGATTAAACAGGCCTCCAGTTACGTTTCTTCGAATGTAGGACATTCGAAACCGGAGGACCGACATGCGTAGACTTCTTCTCGTTGCCGCCGCCGCGATTGCCGCCACAGCTGGCGTGGCGCTGGCGCAAGACGCCAAGATAAGTTTCTTCGTCACCAGCGTCGGTTCCGGCAAAGGCGCCGATCTCGGCGGTCTCAAGGGTGCCGACGCGCATTGCGCCTCGCTGGCGGAAGCGGCTGGGGTTACCGGCAAGGAATGGCACGCCTATCTCTCGAGCGCCAATGTCGATGCGCGCGACCGTATCGGCAAGGGTCCCTGGGTCAACGCCAAGGGCGAGAAGATTGCCGATGACGTCGCCTCGCTGCACAGCGACGCCAACGCCATCACCAAGCAGACGGCGCTCAACGAAAAGGGCGAGGTGGTCAACGGCCGCGGCGACAAGCCGAACCGGCACGACATATTGACCGGCTCGAAGCCCGACGGCACCAAGCTCGCCGACCAGACCTGCGGCGACTGGACCTTGAGCGGGGCGGAGGGCGCGGCGATGATGGGCCACCACGACCGCACCGGCCTTGACGAGTCGGCGGCGGCGAAATCCTGGAACTCCTCGCATGCCTCGCGCGGCGGCTGCAGCCAGGAGGCGCTGAAAGGCACCGGCGGCGACGGCCTGTTCTACTGCTTTGCCGCGAACTAAGCGGGCTCGGGAGCGGTTCTGTTCACGGGTCTGTGATGGTCCGGCGAGCCGCTCCCCCATCGCCCTGCTTTCGCCATCAGCCGGGAGTTGCTAGGGTCAACCGACTCCGACACCCAGCAAAGCGAGGAATTCCCATGGCTGCTCCCAGCGTAGCATTGGTCTGGTACCTGGTGATCGCCGGCCCGCAAGGCGGCATGGTAGTGCTGCCCAGCACCTTCGACACCCGCGAACAGTGCACAAACGCGATTACCGAATACCAGAAGCAGCCGACGCCGGCCGGCTGGGCGGTCAACTGCGTGCCGAGCGCCTCGCCTTTCACCGATGAGGGTGATGCGGAAGAGCCGGCGGCGCAGTAGCGCAATCTCCCCCCTCGAGGGGGAGATGGCCGGCAGGCCAGAGGGGGTCGCCTCGCGTAAAGTGCCAACCTCCTTCCGCACAAAGGGCGTCGCGTCCAGTCGGCCCGACCCCCTCTGTCGCCTTCGGCGACATCTCCCCCTCAAGGGGGGAGATCAGGCGCGCGCCTTCACCGTCAGCTCCGGCTTGCTGTTGATGGTCTGGAACACCACGCAATAGCGTTCAGTCAGCTTGATGAGCGAATCGATGCGGTCCTGCGGCTCATCCGTGTCGAGGTTGAAATTCAGCCGGATGGCGCGAAAGCCCACGGGGGCGTCCTTGGCCACGCCCAGCGTGCCACGAAAGTCGAGATCGCCTTCGGCCTCGACGGTGGCTGCGCCAAGCCTGAATTCCAGCGCCGTCGCCACTGCCTTCAGCGTCACGCCGGCGCACGCCACCAGCGCCTCCAAAAGCATATCGCCCGAACACAATTCGAGCCCGGAACCGCCGGTCGCCGGATGCAGGCCGGCGACCGCCAGCGCCCTGCCCGTCTCGACCTTGCAGGCAATCGACTGGTCGTCGATGGAGCCTTTGGCGCGAAGCGTGATCAGCGCTCGCGAGGAATCGTCGCGATAAGCCTCCTTGATCGGCGCCTGCATGGCTTTGAGTGCGGTGGCATCCATGTTGCATTCCTTTCAGGTCCTTCGCACTTTGATAGCACTGATATGCCGGCGAGACAGCGCCCCCCTCTGGCCTGCCGGCCATCTCCCCCGCACGGGGGGAGATGGCCGCTTCGCCGATAGCGCTTTCTACGCCGGCGATTAGCGAAGGCGGTCGCGACATCCAATCTCCACCCCTGTGGGGGAGATGTCCGGCAGGACAGAGGGGGGCTGAAGGAATGCTACCTCACGAAGAGTTACTTTGACTTCGACCGCCCCAGCCATACCTAAGCAGAGTCATTCCCGCGGAGACATCATGCCGTTCAAGCTGAAACTGATCTCGCTTACCCTGTTGGTGCTTGCAGCCTTCGCGCAGCCAGTCCTCGCCGAAACGCCCGAGCGCCCCGCCCCTGCCGGCGGCGTGCTGTCGCTGCTGCCGGCACCGCAGACGACCAGCCATTCAATCACCATTGCCGGGCGCAAGCTGGACTATCAGGCTAAGGCCGGCACGCTGTCGCTGCTATCCGGCAAGGGCGAGGTCACCGCGGAAATCTTCTATGTCGCCTATACGCTGCCGCCACTGGCGGGCGCGGAGAAGGCTCGCCCCATCACCTTCGTCTTCAATGGCGGCCCGGGCGCGGCATCCGCCTATCTGCATCTCGGCGCACTCGGCCCGCGTGTCGTCGCGACCGGCGCCGATGGCCAATTCCTGCCGCCGCCGCAAAAGCTGATCGACAATCCCGACAGTTGGCTCGACATGACCGACCTCGTCTTCGTCGATCCGGTCGGCACCGGCTACAGCCGCGAGGCCCCCGGCCAGGACACGAAAGATTTTTGGGGCGTCAGCCAGGACGCCAGTTCGATCGGCGCTTTCATCCGGCTCTATCTCGCCCAGAACGGCCGCACCGGATCGCCGCTCTTCCTCGCCGGCGAAAGCTATGGCGGGTTCCGCGCGGCACTTCTCGCCAGGACCCTGCAGGAAGATGTCGGCCTGAGCCCCAACGGCATCGTACTGATCTCGCCTGCACTGGAGTTCACGCTGGTGCTGCCCGACGAATTCCAGCCACTGCATTGGGCGCTGGAACTGCCCTCGCTGGCGGCGGTGCGCCTGCGCAGCGAAGGCCTCAGCGGCGAAGCACTGCGCGAAAAGCTCGCCGAGGTCGAAAAGTATGCGCTGGGCGACTACCTCACGGCTCTGACCGGCGGGCTGGAACAGGGCGGGCGGCTGGCCAGCCAGCGCGTGGCCGAGATCACCGGCCTGCCGCTCGACCTCGTGCAGCGCAATTTCGCCCGCATCCCGACCGGCCTGTTCGCGCGCGAATTCCAGCGCGCCAGTGGCAAAGTGCTCAGCCCGTATGACGGCACCATCGCCACCAGCGACATCGCCCCGGAGAGCGCCCGCAGCGCCGGCCCGGATCCGGTGCTCGACCGCAGCGTGCCGGCGCTGACCTCGGCCTTTGTCGGTTATGCGCGCGACGAGCTGAATTTTCGCACCGATGTCAGCTACAGGTTGCTCAATGGCGATGTGACCCACGCCTGGGACTATGGCGGCTCGCGGCAAGGCTATGCCGGGGTGATGGACGATCTGCAGCGGGCGCGCTCGCTCAACCCGGGGCTCGGCGTGGTGATCGTCAACGGCGACACCGATCTGGTCACTCCCTATCTGGCCTCACGCTATCTGGTGAGCCAAATCCCGACGCTGGGCGGGGCAAAACCCATCCGTCTCGACGTCGTCGAAGGCGGCCACATGATGTATCTCAGGCCGGGCGGCCGGCGCGCCCTGAAGGAGGCCGCTTCGGAGCTCTACCAGGCAACACAGTGAACGGCGTGCCCACGCTGTCGGCCAGGCTGCGCCAACGCAAGCTTGCCACTGGCGTAGCGCCCCGCAGGCTTTCGCCCGTATAGCCTGCAATGGGAGCCTGATTGGGGCAGGCTTCTTCTTCGTCCTCTTGACAGCGCCGGACACGCCGCATGGCCGATATTGCCATTCTGGAAACCCGCGAAAGGGTGCTTGCCGGCATCCTGTTCACCGGCTGCGCCTATTTCCTGTTTTCGACCCAGGACGCCGCGATCAAGCTTCTGGTCGTCGGCATCAGCGTCTGGCAGATCATGTTCTTCCGCTCGATCGCTGTGCTTATCGGCTGTGCTGCAATCGGCGGACCGCGCATCTTTGCCGACACAATGCGCTCGCCCATCGTGCGGCCGATGCTGGTGCGCAGCGCCTTCACGCTCGGCGCCTGGCTCTGCTACTACAACGCCGCCCGCTCCCTGCAGCTGGCCGAACTCACCACCATCTATTACGCCGCCCCGATCATCGTCACCGTGCTGTCGGTGGTGATGCTTGGCGAAAAGGTGCCGCTGTTGCGCTGGCTGGCGGTGTTCATCGGCTTCGTCGGCGTCTTCACCGCCTGTGATCCCGCTCGTCTCGGCTTGTCCGTGCCGATGCTCTTGGTACTGGCGGCGGCAGTGCTGTGGGGCATTGCCGTGGTGCTGTTGCGCAAGACGGCGCTGGCCGAGCGCACGCTGATCCAGCTTGTGCTCAACAATTTCTACTTCCTGGTGTTTTCCGCGGTGCCGGCGCTGTTGGTCTGGCAGATGCCGGACTGGCGCCAGTTGCTGCTTTTGATCAGCGTCGGCGCGCTCGGCGGCGTGGCGCAATTTATGCTGTTCGAAGGCATGAAGCGGGCGCCGGTGTCGATCGTGGCGCCGTTCGAATACACCTCATTGGTCTGGGCCTTCGGGCTCGGCTTTGCGATCTGGGGCGACGTGCCGCGTCGCGAGGTGTTTCTGGGGGCGGCGTTGATCGTCGGCGCCGGCCTGCTGATCATCGGCAACGAGCATTTCCGCAAGCGGCTATGAGTACCCCGTGCTGACAGCATGGTGGCAGGAGAAGACGGATAGGCTGCTGAGATGACGGAAGCGCTCGACGGCCCAGGCACCACAGATACCGCTGCCGAGCGTACGCTCGGCATCATGCTGGTGGCGGCCTCGGCGGCTTTCTTCGCCCTCACCGGCGTGCTGACCAAATCGATCCACGCCGACCCGCTGATCATCACTTGCTGGCGCGGCTTTGTCGGCGCGATCCTGATCACCTTCTATGTGCTGTGGCGCCGGCGCCGCTCCGGCGGGCGGGAAAGCTTGCGGCTTGGCTGGCGCGGCTGGTTGCTGGCCCTCGAGGGCGCCGCGGCCAGCATCGCCTTCATCTCGGCGTTCAAATTCACCTATGTCGCCAATGTCGCGGTCATCTACGCCACCGCGCCCTTCATCACCGCGCTGCTCGCCTTCGTGCTGGTGCGCGAGCCGTTCCGGGCGCAGACGCTTGCCGCCGCCGCCGTTTCGCTGTGCGGCGTGGCGATCATGGTCGGCTCCGGCTTCGGCAGCGGTCATCTGTTTGGCGATGGGCTCGCGCTGCTGATGACCGCCGGCAGCGCGCTCTACATGATCATGGTGCGCGCCTTCCGCGACACGCCGGTGGTGTGGGCGGGCGCAGTCTCGGCGCTTCTGCTGTTCGTGCTCGGCTGGTTCGTCACCGACCCCCTGGCGATTTCTGCTCGCGACGCCGTGCTGCTCGTCGCCTTCGGAGGATCGTTCGCGGCGGCGTCGATCCTGTGGACGGAAGGCTCGCGGCTGATCCCTGCGCCTGAGTCCGGCCTTCTCGGTGCCGCCGAAGTGCCGTTTGCGATCCTGTTCGCCTTCCTGTTCCTCGGCGAGATCGCGCCGGCCGCCAGCCTGATCGGCGGCGCCATAGTACTGTGCGCGGTTTTCGCCCATGCGGGGCGCGACTGGCTGGCCGCGAGAAAAAGTGCGGCAACCCAATAATTATTTTCCAAGTCATGGAACCATCATGCGGATCAGGCAGTTTTATGTGCGACGGGTCACCCCCCAAGTCCCCCCAAACCCCTCGACCCGTCCTCCTCAAAGCCGACCGTAAAGGTCGGCTTTTTCTTTGGACATCAGCCGGCAAAGCCGGGCAAGGCGAGGTTGTCGCTGAGCAGGATGGCAAGATCGCGCGCCGGCCGCTCGGCGCCCTGGCCGAGTTTTATCGCGAATTGCGCTGTCGGCACCGGCGGCAGGGCGAATTCGCGCGGTGCTTCGGCAATGCCTGAATGGGCAAAGCGGGCGGTGCGCAAGGTCAACGCGATGCCGGCATTGACCGCCGTGCGTAAGCCGGCAAGGCTGGCGCTGCCGGCGGCAATGCGGTAGCGGCGGCCGGCAGCATCGAGGGCCGCGAGTGCTGCTTCGCGAAAGCCGCAATAGGGGTCGAGCAGCGCCAGCGGCAATTCCTCTTCCCGCACGGCAAGCCCTTTTTGCGAGCACAGCCACAGCATCGGCTCACTGAACAGCCCGACTTCGTCATTGGCCGGCGTCTTGCGCATGACAACGGCCAGATCGAGCTGCCCGGCCTGCAGCGCCTCGCCAAGCTCGGCCGAACGGCCGACGCGGAGTTCGACCCTGACGCGCGGATGGCTGGCCGCGAAGGCGCGCAGCAGCTCCGGCAGGCCGCTATCGGCGAAATCCTGTGTCGTGCCGATAGCGACGCGACCGGCGGCACGCGCGCCCTTGAGCGCCAACCAGGCCTCGCTGTGCACGGCAAGAATGCGGCGGGCATGACCGACAAGATCCTCGCCGGCCGGCGTCAGCCCGCGCCCGCGCCCCTGCGCCACCAGCAGCGGTTCGCCGACGATCTCCTCCAGGCGCTGCATCTGCGCGGTCACCGCCGAGGGCGAGCGGCCGACAGCAGACGCAGCCTGAGCCAGCGAGCCGCCATCGACAAAGGCAAGGAAGGTTCTGAGCAGATCGGGATCGAGCACTTGCATACTTCGATAATACAGAACCTTTTGTTCGAAACAATTCGTTTTTTTTGATTCAAAGACGGTGGCATTGTCTCTCCAACGGCAAACAGGCGCCGCTCAAACGAAGGAGAGAAAAATGCCCATCATCAACATCAGCATCACCGGCAAGCCCGACGCCAAGCTGTCCGCCATAATTGCCAAGGAAATCACCGGCCTGACCGCAACCCATCTGCGCAAGGACCCGACGATCACCGCCGTCGCCGTCACCTATATCGACCCGCAGCACTGGTTCGCCGGCGGCAAGTCGCTGGCAGAGCATGGCGCCAATACTTTCTGGCTCGACATCAAGGTGGTCGACGGCACCAACACCAAGCTGGAGCTGGAAGCCTATCTGAAGGCGATCTTTGAGGCCTTCGGTAAGTTGCTGGGTGGTGTGCACGAGGAAAGCTATGCCTTCGTGCATGAAGTCCCGGCCGCTGCTTACGGTTATGGCGGCAAGTCGCAGGAGTTCCGGTTCATCAGTGGGCGGCTGAAGGCCACGGCCTGATTGCTACCCAGCGGGAGGATGAAGCCTTGTATCAAGCGCGAAATCTTCCCGGAGATGCAAGCTATAAAGGCCTGCCGCCCGGTTGGGATCGAACACCAGGTTCCAGCTGTGCTGGGATACCGCGCTGGGGATCAGAAAGAACGGATGCTTTGCCAGCAGACCATCGCCGAACTGCTGCTGTCCCGCGCCCGGGATGCCGGGACGCAGCCAGTTCGCGTTCGGAATATCGTCGGTTTGGACCACATAAATCTCTGATGGATCGACGATGTCGAATGCCGTCAGCACGTGAGGGACAGTATCCAGCGTGCGAAACCCCTTGTGGACCGCCACCTCCAAGATGGCGGTCGATGGGTCGATGGACGCATATACGGCTCTGATCCCTTTGCTGTTCCACCTTCCCCCAAGCTTGAAGGCTCCTTCGCCACTGTCCCAGCTCGCCTTGAAGCGTCTGTGATCAAGCCTCCAGCCCAACAACTGCCCTGTTCCGAGGGAGCCCGGCAAAGGCGTCACGCGTAGACACCATAGTCGAGCCGCTCAAGAAACTCCTGCACAAGCGCAGTGCCCGCCGCCGTGGCCAGCAGATCGATCGGCCGGCGATTGTCCAAACCCATGGCAGACTCGATCATCCATTTTTCCGCGTCTTCCTGAGTCCCGAGCACGGACGTGGCCTTTGTCAGGAGCTTGGCGAAGTTCCAGGTTCTGGAACCTTGCTCCCGACTGAGGGTCTTGGAGTGATCCGATTTGTGCCGCTGAAATGTCCGCTCGCTCATGCCGAATGCGGTCTCAAACGCATCGGCGGGATCAATGACCATCAGATGCCTGACGAGGCTTTCGAGCGCCTGGCCCGGAATTCCATGCAGGATCATTTCATGTGCCTCAAGAGGACTGGCTACCGAGAATCCAAGAACCTTCCGTCCACCAAACAGGTCGACCATTCGTTCGAACTCCGGCTCCATATGTGGTGCCTCGGCAAAACCCAGCGGGGAACTGGCCATATTACCTCTCCGTCACGTGTCGCTTCATTTACGACACGTGTCGCAACATTTCAAGGCCTGCGTTTGGGTCATTGCCTGGTGAGGTCAGGTGGAACACCGCTCCCTCGCACCCGCGCATTGACCTTGCTCCCCATTGCGCTACCCTCTGCTCTCGAAGCGGACGAAGAGCCGCATACCGGACCGTTGGGAGAGACGCGGCATGATCCTGACACTGGCGCTGCTTGCAGGCCTCGTGCTGGCCTGGCTGCTGATTGGCGCTATCGAGACGTTTCGTCTCGACCTGCGCTTTACCCAGGCGCTGCTCTATGTGCCGTTCAAGCTCGCCTACCGGATCGATGACCGGCGCATCCGCATTGCCCGCAACGCGCCGACGCCGGTGATCTATGTGGTCTCGCACCAGTCACGCTTCGAGCCGGCGCTGATGCTGTCGCTGCTGCCCGACGACACGCTGCACATTCTCGACGAGGCCTCGGCGCGCTCGCCCTGGATGGAGCCTTGGCGCGAGCTTGGCCGCACCATCGCCTTCAACGCCGAGCATCTCTTCGTCAGCCGGCGGCTGGTCAGGGTGCTGAAGGGTAAAGGCCGGCTTGCCGTCTATCTGCCCGATGACGTCGAGCCCGATGTGAAGACGTTTCGCCTGTTCCGCGCCGTCACCCGCATCGCCATGCAGGCCGACGCCCGCATCGTGCCGATATTCGTCACCGGCTCGCGCGACCTGCCGGTTTCCTTGACGCCAAAGAACCGGGCGCCGCGCCACTGGTTCCCAAAACTCTCGATCAGCGTGCTGGAGTCAATGACGATTGCCGAACTGGTGGCGCGCAACCCCGACCAGGCTTCCAACACAAATGCGTTGTTCGACCGCATCGCCGAGGCGCGGCTTTATGGCAGCAACCTCGATCGCGGCCTGTTCCTGGCCATGCGCGATGCCGCGGATCGCACCGGCGCCTCGCATCCGATCATCGAGGATGTGATCAGCGGCTCGCTCAGCTATCGAAAAATGTTCATCGGCGCGCGCGTGCTCGGCCGCCGTTTCGAGGCGGTGGCGGCGCCCGGCGAAGCGGTCGGGGTTTTGCTGCCCAACGCCAATGGCGTGGTGCTGTCCTTCGTCGGCCTGCTCTCGGCCGGCCGGGTAGCGGCGATGATCAACTACACGGCAGGGCCGGCCAGCGTAACCGCCGCGGTGCGCACGGCAGTCATCCGAACGGTGGTTTCCTCGCGCGCGTTCGTCGAGAAGGCGGCGCTTGCCGACATCATCGCCGCGATCGAGGCCGGCGGCGCCAAAATGCTGTGGCTGGAGGATGTGCGCGCAAGCGTCACGACGCTGGAAAAGCTCGCAGCAGCGGTGCTGTGGCGGTTCCCGCTGCAGCGGCAGGATGCGGCCAAGCCCGCCGCAATCCTGTTCACCTCAGGCTCGGAAGGCACGCCCAAGGCCGTGGTGCTGTCGCACCGCAATCTCCACGCCAACGCCATGCAGGCCGAGGCGCGCATTACCATTTCGCCGTCCGACATCCTGCTCAACGTGCTGCCGGTTTTTCACTCTTTCGGCCTGACCGGCGGTACCATCCTGCCGCTGGTGACCGGGGTGAAACTGTTCCTCTACCCGTCACCGCTGCACTACAAGATCATCCCGGAGATCGCCCGCAAGGTGAAGCCGACCATCATGTTCGGCACCGACACTTTCCTTGCCAACTATGCCCGCACCGCCAAGGATGGCGATTTCTCCAGCCTGCGCTTCGTCGTCGCCGGCGCGGAAGCGGTGAAGCCGGAGACGCGGCGCGTTTATCGCGAGCGCTTCGATGCCTCGATCATCGAGGGGTTCGGGCTGACGGAGGCCGCTCCCGTCGTCGCCGTCAACACCGCCATCCATGGTCGCCACGGCACGGTCGGACGGCTGTTGCCGGCGATGCGCATGAAGCTCGAACCGGTCGAGGGTATCGAGGGTGCCGGCCGCCTGTGGCTCGACGGGCCGAATTTGATGATGGGCTACATGACCGCTGACCGGCCCGGCGAATTGCAGCCGCTGGACGGCTGGCACGACACCGGCGACATCGTCTCGGTCGACCGCGAAGGCTTCATCACCATTCGCGGCCGGGCAAAACGCTTCGCCAAGATCGCTGGCGAGATGGTGTCGTTGGGCGCCGTCGAGATGCTGGTGCAGTCGCTGTGGCCGGAAGAGCGCCACGCCGCGGTGGCGGTGCCGGACAAGAGGCGCGGCGAGCGCATCGTGCTGGTCACCACCGCCGACGACGCCGATCCGGAAGAACTGCGCGCCTTCGGCAAGAAGGCAGGTGCGGCCGAACTGATGGTGCCCAACGACATCGTCAAGGTCGGGGAGATCCCGGTGCTGGGTTCCGGCAAGACGGATTATGTCTCGACGCGGAACCTGGCGATCGAGAAGCTGGGGCTGGGCCTGGCGGCTTAGCGTATCTCCCTCCTTGAGGGGGAGATGGCCGGCAGGCCAGAGGGGGTCGCCTCGCGTGAAGCGCCGACGTCCTCTTCGCTCAAACGAGGTCGCGTCCGGGGCGTGCCGACCCCCTCTGTCGCCTTCGGCGACATCTCCCCCTCAAGGGGGGAGATAACAACTACCCAATATCCGACGGCGGCACTTTTTCGCCCTCGCGCTTGGCGCGCTTCGAATACGCCCGCACGCTGAAAGGCAGGAAGATGAGATAGCCTGCGACAGAGGCGGTCAGCGTGTACCAGGGATAGGTCATCAACAGCAGGACGTAGAGAACGACCGCCAGGATGATCGGCAGCACCTTGTCGCCCGGCACTTTCAGGCTTTTGCCGGAATAGACCGGCAGCCGGCTGACCAGCAGGAAAGCGACCAGCACAGTGAAGCCGGTGGCGACGAATGCCGTCAGGCGGTCCGGCTCGAGACCGAGCCGCAGGAAGGACAGATAGAGCGGCAGCATAACCAGCACGGCGCCGGCCGGTGCCGGCACGCCGACGAAGTATTCGCTCTGCCAGATCGGCCGGTCATGGTCTTCGTCGAGCACGTTGAAGCGCGCCAGCCGCAGGCCACAGGCGATGGTGAACAGAAGGGCTGCGATCCAGCCGAAGGAGCCGGCGCGGTCGAGCAGGAAGGCGTAGAGCACCAGTGCCGGCGCGACGCCGAAATTGACGATGTCGGCCAGCGAATCCATCTGCGCGCCGAATTTGGATGTCGCCTTCAACATGCGCGCCAGGCGCCCGTCTATGCCGTCCAGGAAGGCGGCGAGCAGCACCATCACCACGGCCGGCTCGAAACGGCCCTCGAAGCCGAAGCGGATGCCGGACAGGCCGGCGCAGATGGCAAGCACGGTGACCAGATTAGGCAGCACCATGCGCATCGGAATCTCGCGGATGCGCGGGCCGCCGCTGCCATGGGCCTCGAACTTTTTGAACGGCGCGCCCACCGCTTACGAAATCCTGACGAGCGGGGTTGCGGAGACGCCGCCGAATTCGGCGAGCACGGTTTCACCTCCGACCGCCGTCTGGCCGACGGCGACGCGCGGCACCGCGGTCGAAGGCAGGAAGACATCGACGCGCGAGCCGAAGCGGATCAAGCCGAAGCGTTCGCCGATGGCGATCGAACCGCCGGTCTCGGCCCAGCAGACGATGCGGCGTGCCACCAGGCCGGCGATCTGCACGGCGACAACGATGCCGTTGGGACTGTCGATGACCAGCCCGTTGCGCTCGTTCTCCGAGCTTGCCTTGTCGAGTTCGGCATTCAGGAACTTGCCCGGCCGATGCTCGATTTTGGTGATGCGGCCGCGCACGGGAGCACGGTTCACATGGCAGGAGAAGACATTCATGAACACCGAGATGCGGGTCATTTCGGTGTTGCCGAGGCCGAGCTCGCGCGGTGGCACGGCCGGGCCGACCGCCGAGATGACGCCGTCGGCGGGACTGACCACCAGCCTGTCATCGACCGGGGTGACACGCTCGGGGTCACGGAAGAAATAGACGCACCAGGCGGTCAGGATCAGGGCGATCCAGAACAGCACCGAGGAGAAATAGCCGAGGAACAGCGTGCCCGCACCAAAGGCGGCAATGAACGGATAGCCCTCGCGATGGATCGGAACGAAGGCATTCTTGATCGAGTCGACGAGGCTCATTGGCTGGAGCTCATGGGCTGGGGGCGGTCCCTGTTTCAGGTCCGGCCTCAATACCGGAAAGGCTCCGCGGCCGCAACGCAACATTGGGCAAGGCCGCATCGGCCGCAGCCGGCAGGAACGGTCACGTGCTTGCCTGCCGGCGGCTTTGCCGCCAGAGTTCATACCGCCGCTGGCTCAGTGCGCGGCGAAAAGGCCGACCGCCCATGATGCCAAACACAGGCAAAGCGTACCTTGTTGCCATACGACTGGCAGCCATGGGTGCCGTTTTGACCGTATTCCTGGCAGCGAGCGACCACGCAGCGGCGCAAGGCAAGCCATCCTTCGATTGCGCCAAGGCCGCCAGCGTGGCGGAAAAGGCCATATGCGCCGATCCGACCCTGGCGCAGGCCGATGCCGAGGTCGCGAAGAATTATGCCGCGCTGCTGAAGAGGCTCGATGCTCATGCCGGCAAGGCGCTGCGGGACGACCAAAGCGATTTCATCGCCTATCGCGATCAGATCGCCGGTTTCAACGAGAACACGCCCAAGGACCAGCAGACATTCGATCTCGGCGAATTCCTGCATGACCGCGCGACCTTCCTGGGCGGCATCCGTAACCCGGCCGATGGCGGCTTGATCGGCACATGGAGCAGCGTGCGCGGTAGCGTCGACATCAAGGCTGTTGGCGGAGGCAAGGTCGAGATCTCGGAAGAGGTCGTTTCCAATCCAGTCTCGGGAAGTGGGTCATGCGAGATCGACGGCACGGTCGAGAAGCGCAACACTCTGCGACTGGTCGACACCGACGACAACGACAACCCAACCGGTTTTGTCTTCACCTTTCGCCGCAACGGCGATGCGCTTGTCGTCGAGCAGAGCGGCGCCGGCAAGGATGGCAGATCGGAGCCCCTGTCATGCGGTGCCAACGGCCATGCCGATGGCACGTTCTTCCTGAGCGAAAAACAGTAAACCTGCTGTCGGCAAAACCACCCCTCACCCGTCCTTGGTGAGACGGCGATCATGGTTCCTTGCCATGATTGCGCACCCAACAAGGAGTTACCCCAAAATGCTGAACCAGACGCGTCTCGTTGCCGCCGGCCTCGCGTTCGGGGAGTCGCCGCGCTGGCATGACGGACGGCTGTGGCTCTGCAACTGGGGAACCGGAGAGATCGTCGCGGTGGATGAGGACGGCGGGAACCAGGTGATGCTCACCGTGCCGGCCATCCTGCCCTATTCGATCGACTGGTTGCCGGATGGCCGATTGCTGATCGTCTCGGGTCGGGATGGCTTGTTGCTGCGGCAGGAGGCGGATGGAACGCTGGCCACCCATGCCGATCTTCGGTCGCTGTCAAACAGCCCGTGGAACGAGATCGTCGTCGACGGGCGCGGCAACATCTATGTCAATGGCGGCGGGTCGGCGCCTGCACCGGGCGAGCATTTCGGGCCCGGCACCATCGTGCTGATCACGCCGGACGGCTCGGTTCGACAAGTGGCCGAGAACATCGCTTTCGCCAACGGCATGGCGGTGACGCCGGACAACAGGACACTGATCGTGGCGGAGTCGCATGCCAACCGGCTGACCGCCTTCGATATCGCGGAGGATGGCGGGCTTTCCAACCGCTGCGTCTGGGCCGATCTCGATGGCTTTCCCGACGGCGTCTGCCTCGATGCCGAAGGAACTGCCTGGTATGCGGATGTTCCCAACAAACGCTGTGTGCGGGTGCGCGAAGGTGGCGAGGTGTTGCAGACAGTCGATGCCGATCGCGGCTGCTTTGCCTGCATGCTGGGCGGGCCGGATGGCACGACACTGTTCATCGTTGCCGCCGAATGGCGTGGTTTCGAGAACATGATCAGCGATGCCCGCACCGGCCAGGTGCTGAGCGTCGAGGCGCCAGCACCTGGCACGGGCTGGCCCTCCTACATCTCAGGCAGACGCTGATAGTTGGCGATATCGGCCTTCACACCCAGCCAGGCAATGGTCTCCTGCGGGTTGAAGCCCGCCCGCTCGTGGGCCGCCTTGACGATCGGCACGACATTGTCGACGGCCGCCTGGTTTTCCCATTCGACAATGGTGACCAGGTTGAACTCACCCGGACCCGAAAATTGCTCGAGCACGAAATCCTGGACGAAGCCTTGCTGCAGGCGCAGCAGTTCATGCGTTGCCCTGACCTTGCGAAGGATTTCTTCACGGGCCTCGGCAGGAACGACGAATTTGTCGACCCTGAACACGGCTGCCTCGGCAAGTTTATCCATTTGAATCTGTCTCCGTTCTTGAACGACTTGGGTTCGGTGGCTCAGGAACGGGTTTGCGATCTCAACTTAGGTTGAGGTCAAGGGGAAATTTTCGGTGGTGATGATGGCGACGACGCTGCATATCTCCCCCCTTGAGGGGGAGATGGCCGGCAGGCCAGAGGGGGTCGGTTCGACTGGATGCGCCCCCCTTGCGACCGATGAAGGTTAGCGCTCCACGCGCGGCGACCCCTTCTGTCGCCTTCGGCGACATCTCCCCCCAAGGGGGGGAGATCGGCGCTCCGCCGCCTAGCTCACCTCCGAAGTCCGCCTGCGCACAACCACACCCAGCTCATCGCTCTCGCGTGCAACTCGAAGCCTCTCTTCGGCTTCTGTCGCTTCGCGCTGGCGGTCCCACATCGACGCGTAGAGGCCATGCTTTTGCATCAGCTCGGCATGGGTGCCGCGCTCGGCGATCTCGCCGTCCTTGAGCACGATGATCTCGTCGGCGGTGATCACCGTCGACAACCTATGCGCAATGACGATGGTGGTGCGGCCCTTGCTGACCAGGTCGAGGGCGGCCTGGATCTCCTGTTCGGTGTGGCTGTCCAGCGCCGAGGTCGCCTCGTCGAGCATCAGGATCGGCGGCGCCTTCAGGATGGTGCGGGCGATCGCCACGCGCTGCTTTTCGCCGCCCGACAGTTTTAGCCCGCGCTCGCCGACCATCGAGCGGTAGCCTTCGGGCAGTCGTTCGATGAACGGGCCGATCTGGGCAAGCTCGGCGGCTTTCTGCATGTCTTCCTCGCTGGCGCCGATGCGGCCGTAACGGATGTTATAGGCGATGGTGTCGTTGAACAGCACGGTGTCCTGCGGCACCATGCCGATGGCGCCGCGCAGGCTCGCCTGCGTCACATCACGGACATCCTGGCCGTCGATCAGCACCTGACCGCCCTGGACGTCGTAGAATCGGAACAAGAGCCGCGAAATCGTCGACTTGCCGGCGCCGGACGGACCGACAATGGCCACCGTCTTGCCGGCCGGAACCTCGAAGGAGACGCCCTTCAGAATCTTGCGGCTGGGGTCGTAGGCGAAGTGCACGTCGCGGAACTCGACCTTGCCGGCTGTAACAGCCAGTGGCTTGGCATCGGGCTTGTCGGTGATTTCCTGCGGCACATCGAGCAGATCGAACATTTGCTCGATGTCGGTCAGCCCCTGGCGGATTTCGCGGTAGATGAAGCCGATGAAATTGAGCGGCACCGCAAGCTGCATCAGCATGGCGTTGATGAAGACGAAATCGCCGACCGTCTGCGTGCCGGCCTGCACCTCCAGCGCCGACATGCACATGACGATGACGGTGCCGAGACCGAAGATGATGCCCTGGCCGAAATTCAGCCAACCGAGCGAGGTCCATATTCTGGTCGCCGCCATTTCATAGCGCGCCATCGAACGGTCGAAGCGCTCAGCCTCCATACCCTCGTTGTTGAAGTATTTGACCGTCTCGTAGTTGAGCAGCGAGTCGATCGCCTTGGTGTTGGCGTCGGTGTCGCTGTCGTTCATGTCGCGGCGGATCGAAATGCGCCAGTCGCTGGCGCGAACCGTGAACCAGACGTAGAGCCACACCGTGGCCGCCACCACGACCACATATTTCCAGCCATAGGTGTAGGCGAAGATGCCGGTGGTCAGCGCGAATTCGAGGATGGTCGGCGCCGTGTTCAGCATGATGAAGCGCACGATCGTCTCGATGCCCTTGGTGCCGCGCTCTATGATGCGCGACAGGCCGCCGGTGCGGCGCTCGAGGTGAAAGCGCAGCGACAGCTGGTGCATGTGAACGAAGGTGCGGAACGCGAGCTGGCGCACCGCATATTGGCCAACGCGGGCAAACAGCGCATCGCGCAGCTGGTTGAAGCCGAGTTGCACCAGCCGCACGACATTGTAGGCGACGACCAGCATCACCGGCGCCAGCAGGAAGGACGGCAGCGGCGGCGGCGATTTGGCGTCACCGGCCAGAGAATCGGTCGCCCATTTGAAGAAGTACGGCCCGGCAACCAGTGTCAGCTTGGCAACGACCAGAAGCAGCGTTGCCCAAGTGACGCGTGCCCTGAGATCGGCGCGGTCGGCCGGCCACATATAGGGCCACAGATTGCGCAAGGTGCTGAAGGTCGAGCTATCGGAAACGGTTTTTTCTGCCACTTGTCTTGCCTTTTGGGTGAGAAATCAGCGGCCGGAGCAGCAGGAATTGACGAGTGCGGTCAGCGATGCGGAAACGTCGGCGAGCGCGGCGCGGTCGAGTTGATAGCGCGAGCGCTGGCGGTCGGGCTCGAAGCGGACCAAGCCTGCTTCGACCAGGATTTTCAGATGCTGGGAGACCGTCGACTGCGCGAGGTCGAGATGGTCGACAACCTCACGGCAGCAGCAGGAGCGGCTGGCCGACAGATGTCTAAGGATCTCGATGCGCGCCGGGTGCGAGAGTGCGGCGAAGCAAGCGGCAACGGCGCGGCTTTGGGGCGGTGCGCAGTTTGCGTGGTCTGGTTCAGCGAGCGAGTCTGCCATCGTTCATCGGCGATAGACGATGAACGGGTGCGTGGCAAGCTAACCCGATGGGTAGAGCGACCTAATCTCCCCCCTCGAGGGGAGATGTCGCCGAAGGCGACGGAGGGGGTCGGTACGTCCTGACGCAACGTCGTTTGCAGCAAAGAGAAGGTCGGCGTTCTATGCGCGGCGACCCCCTCTGGCCTGCCGGCCATCTCCCCCTCAAGGGGGGAGATCAAGCGCTCGGCCGCTACTGCGTCTTCACCGGCGCCGTTGTCACCTGCTCGCCCATCGCCTTGAGGTCGGCGGCTTCGCCTTCCTTGGACTTTTCCGGAACCTTGAACACCTGCCCCGGCCAGATGCGGTCGGGATCGCTGATCTGGTCCTGGTTGGCGAGATAGATGGTCGAGAAGCGCACGCCGTGACCGTAGACGCGCCGTGAGATCCGCCACAGCGTGTCGTGCCTGCGGATGATCACCGCGCCGTCGGCATGTTCAAGCTTTGGCGCCACCGTCTCTGGCACATCGGGCGTTGCCGCCGCGACGACGGCTGGAACCTCAGCGGCAGGCGCTGCCGGTGCCGCAGGTGCCCCGGCAACCGCCGGGGCAGCCGGAGCCGGCGCTTCAGCCGCCGGTGCGGCTGGTGCGGATGCGGCAGCAGCTGGTGCGGGCTTCGCAGGGGCAGCCGCGATAGTGGCTGGCGCCGCAGGCTTCGGAGCGGCCGGTGCTTCGGCAGCAGCCGGTGCGGCCGGCTCAGCAGGCTTTGCTTCGGCGGGCTTGGTCTCGGTGGGCTTGGCCTCCGCGGGCGCCACGGCGGCGATCGCTTCGCCGGGTTCGCGCTCGAACGGCACGGCGGCGCGCGCCACGACCTTCACGCCGTCGGCGTCGAGACCGTCGACATGGATGGTGTAGCTGCCGACCGGGATGTCGCGCGTCGCCTCGACCAGGAAATGACCGTCGGGCGAGGTCACCGCATCACCAAGCAGGATATCGTTGGCATAGGCGCGCACCTTGCGGCCGGCGTCAGCCAGACCGGCGACGAAGATCTTGTTGCCGTCGATCTCGACCGCCTCGACGACGATCTTGGGTGCAGCCACGCCTGCCGCCGGCGGCGCTGCAGGTACTGCTGGCGCTGCAGGGGCAGTTGCGGCTTCCACAGCCGGAGCAGCAGGTGCTGTTTCAGCGGCCACGGCAGGCGCAGCCGTAGCAGGCGCCTCAGCGGCTGGGGCAGCGGCCTGATCGCCGGCGGCCGGTGCCGCGGGCTTGGTCTCAGGCGCCGGGACGCTAAGCAGCTCGGCCGGCTTGCCGGGTTCCTCGACCATCGCCAGCACCTGGCCGGCGGCGTCCTTGGGAACCGAAACGACGGCGGTCTGCACGGAAGGGGTAACCACATCGCCGGCCGTCGCGCGCAGCGCAATCGTATAGTCGCCGGGCTTCAGCGGATCGTCGAGAACGATGACGAAGGCGCCGTCCGGACCGGCGACAGTCGAGCCAAGCACCGAGGAGCCGTTGAGGATCTCGATCTTCGAATTGGGCGCAGCATTGCCGGCAACGACGATCGAGCCGTTGCTTTCGACGCGCACGACGTCGAAGCTCGGCGCAACCGGGCCGGCCGCGGCCGGCGCTGGGGTTGTTGGGGCAGCAGCGGGCGCGGCAGGTGCCGCCGGAGCCGCAGCTTCGGTCGCGGGAGCCGTTGCGTCGGCAGGCGCGGGTGCTGCGGGAGCCTTGGCATCGGTGGGCGCGGCGGGCGCCGGCGGCAGCCTTCCCTCGGTCCCCGGATCGGCCAGCTTTTCAGCCGGCGGCGTCAGCGATGCAATCGCCGCAGGCGGCGTGGGATTCAGATACGGGTCGAGTGCGCCCGATACATAGGCGGTTCCGACGACCGCGACGGTCCCACCGGCCGCGAACAGAAACGCCTTCAATGGATTAACAGCCATATTTCCCCTACCCCTTAGCCACCTGAAGCCGGTCTAGCGTGTTTTGCCGGCACCGACAAGAAAAAGCCCGGGCTTGTCAGCCCTTGGGGCTTGACCCCGCATTCAGACCCAATCACCAATCACGAATGAACACGATTCGATCCGTCTGCGTCTATTGCGGCTCGTCTCCGGGCCGCGATGAAATCTATGCCAAGGCCGGGCACCTGCTTGGCCGCTCGCTCGCCAAAGCCGGCCTGCGGCTGGTCTATGGCGGCGGCACCAAAGGCATTATGGGCGCAGTCGCCGAAGGCGCGCTCAAGGCCGGCGGCAAGGTAACGGGCATCATTCCGCGCTTCCTCATCAATAAGGAGGCGACCGAAACCGCGCTTGACCGGCTCGACGAGTTGCTGATCACCGACAACATGCACGAGCGCAAGCACAAGATGTTCGAGAAATCCGACGCCTTTGTGGCGCTGCCCGGCGGCATCGGCACGGTCGAGGAAATCGTCGAGATCATGACCTGGGGCCAGCTCGGCCATCACCGCAAGCCGATCGTCTTCGCCAACGTTCAAGGATTCTGGGATCCGATGCTGGCGCTGCTCGACCATATGGCCAGCGAAGGCTTCATCCACACCGCGCAACGGGTCAAGCCGCTGGTGGTCGAAGACCCCGAGGCCATCGTCGCCGCCATCATGGTGGCGGGGTCGTCGGTCGATGCGCCGACGGAAGGCGTGCAGTCTGTAATTGACAAGATGTGAGGACGAAGCCGGCCTTGGCGCAGGCGGCCAGGAATTGAGCCCGGTTGGTGTCGTCGGCCTGGCGCACCAACTGCGCCGCGTCGTGCTGGCGCTCAAGGCTGCCGGCTACGAAACACTGGGCAACACCTGGACGGCGACAGCAACAAGGCCAGCCTGGCCCAGAAGCAGAAGTCCAATGCGAAGCCACTGATCGACTGCATCTGCTTGGCAAGGATCTGTAGCGTTGGGGCAGCTGACTTCGATCTGTCCAGCTTTTCTTGAGCTCCGTCTTGTGCGCAATGTAAGCACGTTGGCGACGATTTCCATTTGCAGCCCGCTTCGCACTTGGTTATCGGAGAACATTGGGCGGGAACGGAAATTTGGAGAGCGAGACAAACGGGAGATGAATCCGCGCGAGCGATTGACGGCCGCGAAGGGCGAGATCGCGTCGGAACCAAGGACGGCGATCCTGGTCCTCGGAATGCACCGCAGCGGCACCTCGGCGCTCGGCGCCCTCGTCGCCGCGCATGGAGCCACGCCGCCGAAACATCTGCTGCCCGGGAGCCTCCACAATCCCAAGGGACATTGGGAAAGTACCCCACTCACCATCGCCGACGACCACCTGCTCACGGCGGCCGCCTCCTCCTGGCAAGATTGGCTGCCGCTAGATCGGCAGTGGCTGCAGTCGCCGGCAGCCGAGCGATTTCGGCCCATGATGACGGCGATCATTGCCAGCGAGTTCGGCGATGCCCCCCTGTTTTTCGTCAAGGATCCGCGGATCTGCCGGTTCCTCCCCTTCATAGCCTCGATCCTGGCCGATCTCAGGATTGACCCGATCGCATTTCTGCCTGTCCGCAACCCGCTCGAAGTCGCCTGTTCGCTGCAGGAACGGGATCAAATGGAACTGCCGACAGCGTTCATGCTGTGGCTCAGGCACGTGCTCGAAGCGGAGCATCATTCGCGACACATGCCGCGCTGTATCCTGCGCCACGAAGACCTGTTGAGCGACTGGCGACATCAGATGGACCGCGCGGCCAGGGAGACCGGAATCGTCTGGCCTGTCACGTCCGATCACGCCGACGCCGCAATCGCCGAGTTCCTGGACAAGGATCTGCATCATCAGCGGGCCTCGGTCGCTGATCTGCAAAACCATCCGGATGCCACGCCGTTAGTCCGCAGTGCCTATGCCATTTTGCGCAGTATGGCGTCTGAAGGCGACAGCCAGGACTTGCGCGACCAGCTCGACAGGGTGCGGGCGACGTTCGATGAGAGCTGCGATGTGGTTGGCAAGGCCGTTGCCGCAGGGAACCTGGCCGCTAAACGGCTACACGGCGAACTGGGAAAGGGCATCGTCGAGCGTGACGCCCTCGCTGACGCCCAACAGGCCCTCATCCGAGACCGAGACAGCTTCATGGCGGAGCGTGACGCGCTCGCTCACGCCCAGCAGGACCTCATCCAAGCCCGAGACAGCTTCATGGCGGAGCGTGATGCGCTTGCTCACGCCCAGCAGGACCTCATCCAAGCCCGAGACAGCTTCATGGCGGAGCGTGACGCGCTCGCCCTGGGCCAAGACGGCCTCGTAGCCGAGCGTAGCGCGCTGGCCAGGATCCGAGACGACCTGGTGGCGGAGCGCGATGCGGCGCTTGCGTCACGCAGATGGCGATTGACCGGACCGTTGCGATGGGTGAGCTCCATTCGTCGGCGATAGCAGCAAACACTCTAAACGCTGCTCGACAAACTGTGATCGCCTGTCAAGAAACCGTCACACGGAACCCGCCTCCCTCGTGTTACGAAGGACGGGTCGGCATCCGCGCGTCGGCATAGTCGAAATCTGAACCTGGTCGAAATTTCTTGGCGAGGCGAGCCGTGAACATTGCTCTCAACGCGGAAGGCCTGTCGCCTTACCTGCCCGACGAGCACGGGCTGTTCTTCATCTACCATTTCACCGCCGAGGGCCTGCGCACCAAGGACGCGGCCGAGGCTGCATGGACATGGCGCAGCTACCAGCTGTCCGACCTGCGCGCCCGTCATGAGATCGCCGCCGAGCAGGCTCTGCCCGGGCCGGTGCGCGAAGCTTTCCTCGGCGCCAGCCAGGGTTGCCACATCGATCTCGAGGATGCCTGGCTTTATGGCGACCTGCCGGATCTGCGCCACGACTATTCGGCGGAAGCGCGCGGGCTCGGCCATTTCCGTTTTGCGCTCAACGACAAGACGCTGATCGGCGCGCGCAAGCAGCCACTGGAATCGGTCGATCTCATCCGCAAGGCGGTGGAGAGCGGCTCGCGCAAATTCCGCTCCCCCGCCGACCTGGTCGAAGCGGTCATGGGCCAGTCGCTCGACGGCATGGCGGCCGAGCTCCACGGTCTTGGCGATACGCTGGACGGCATCGAGGACCGTATCGTGCGCGATGCCTGGCACGGCGAGCGGCAGTCGCTGGTCGAGGCGCGCCGTCAACTGGTGGTCATCCACCGGCAGATGGCGACGCTCACAAACCTTTTTCGCCATCTCGACCATTCGCATCGCAATGAGCTGCCCGATCGGATCAATGACATGGCGACAAGGCTCTCGCACCGGGCACACACGCTCTATCACGACGGCGAGCAGTTGCAGGCACGCGCAAGGTTGCTGCAGGACGAGTTGATGGCCAAGCTGACAATGCAGTCCAACCAGCTGCTCTATGTGCTGTCGGTGATGACGGCGGTGCTATTGCCGATGACCATCATATCAGGCCTGTTCGGCATGAATGTCGGTGGCCTGCCCATGGTCAATACGCCGATGGGCTTCTGGGTGGTCTCGGCGGTTTCGATCGTGATCGCCGCGGCGACCTACATGTTCGTAAGGCGGCTCGGGCGGACGTAACGCCCCGACCCCTTTGTTTTCACGCAATTCCCAAGGGAACGCGACGCGCTTTTCCTGGAATGCCCATCACGCCGTAGCGCGAAGATCCTCGACGATGGTGCCGGCGGCAGCGACCTCCGCCTCATGGTCCGGCTCCCGCCAGGTCTCGGCGAGACCCGCCGCATACCATTCATGCATGGCCGGCAGGCCAAGCAATTGCGGGGGATAGGCTGCAGCTGCCCCTTCGAAAGACAGCCCATAGGATAGCACACGGAACGCCACCGGAGCAAAGAAGGCGTCGACGGCGGTAAAATGGCCGCCGGCAAGGAACGGCCCGCCGAACAGGGCAAGGCCATCGTTCCAGAGATCGCCCAAACGGAACAGATCCTGCTTCAGCGCGTCCGACATCGGCAACGGTTTCACCCGCAAGCCGCAATTCATCGGGCATGCGCCGCGCAAGGCCGTGAAACCAGAATGCATTTCGGCGGCGGCCGAGCGCGCCCAGGCTCGCGCCTTGGCCTCGGCAGGCCACACACCATGGTGGCGCTCGGCGAGATACTCGGCAATAGCGAGCGAATCCCAGACGGCCCAGCCGTCATCGACCAGGCAAGGCACGCGCCCGCTGGGCGAGAACGCCCGGTAGAGATCGAAACTGGGCCCGGTCGGAAACGGCGTCAATTGCTCCTCGAACGGAATGTCGAGGGTGCGCATCAGCACCCATGGCCGCAGCGACCATGACGAATAGTTCTTGTTGGCGATATGCAGCACGTACATCGAAAGGCTCCCTACTTCGGGGCCAACGCCACCGGGCGGATTTCACGGCCACGAAACATCGACCAGGAATACATCGCCAATGCCGCCCAGATCAGCGCGAAGGCAATTGCTTGCGTGGTGCCGAACGGCTCGTCGAAAATCAGCACGGCGATCAGGAACACCATGGTCGGTGCGATGTACTGCATGATGCCGATGGTGGAGAGGCGCAGAAGCTTGGCGCCGAAGGCGAACAGCAGCAGCGGCACCGAGGTGACTGGGCCGCAGCCGATGAGCAAAGCCATATCGGTGCCGTTGCTGGAGATGAAATGGTCCTGGCCGTTGACGACCAGGAAGACGATGTAGGCAAGCGCCGGCACCGACAGCAAAAGCACTTCGAGCAGAAAGCCCTGGCTCGGGCCGATCGGCAACGTCTTGCGGAAGAACCCATAGGCAGCGAAGGAAAAGGCCAGCGCCAGCGACACCCAAGGCAATTTGCCGGCATCGACGGTCAGAACGGCAACTGCGACCGCCGCCAGCAACACGGCCGCGATCTGCAGCCGGTCGAGCTTCTCGCCGAGCAACAACGCGCCGACGACGATGCTAACTAATGGGTTGATGTAGTATCCGAGCGCCGTCTCGACGGTGCGGTCGACCGAGATCGCCCAGACATAGATGGCCCAATTGACGGAGATCAGGGTCGCCGTCAACGCCGCCATGGCGATGCTGCGTGGTGAGCGGATTGCCGCCTTGAAATCGGCGGTCCGACCGGCCCAGACCAGCACCGCGGCGGCAATCGGCACCGACCAGACGATGCGGTGGGCGATCACCTCGATCAGCGGCAGATGCGCAACCGCCTTCATGTAGAAGGGCAACAGGCCCCATAGCAGATAAGCGCCGAGCGCGAGGAGAAAGCCGCTGCGGGCTTTGGAGTCGGCGTCGGGCTGGATCGTGTCGCTGGCCATGGCAACCGCTATGGCCCAGTGGGCCATCCAAAACCATCGCAAAATTATGATGGATCAATGGACTTCCGCTGATGGCTCAAGGGGCGGCGCAAGTTCCTCGCCCCACTTCGGGGGCGAGGAAACCCACGTCTTGCAACCCTACTCCGCCGCCACCAATCCCGCCATGTCGCGGTTCTTCATCAGCTTGTAGACGATCGAATCCATCAGCGCCTGGAAAGAGGCGTCGATTATGTTTTCCGACACGCCGACCGTCCACCAGCGTGCGCCGGTGCCGTCATGCGATTCGATCAGGACGCGAGTGATCGCCTCGGTGCCGCCATTGAGGATACGCACCTTGAAATCGGCGAGCTCCATGTCGGCGATCTCGCTCTGGAATTTGCCGAGGTCCTTGCGCAACGCGATGTCGAGCGCGTTGACCGGGCCGTGGCCTTCGGCCACCGACATCTTCTCCTCGCCCTCGACCATCACCTTGACGATGGCTTCGGAGACCGTCTTCAACTGGCCGTTGGCATCGAAGCGGCGCTCGACCATGCAGCGGAACGAAGTGACGTTGAAGAACTCCGGCAGGCCGTGCAGCATTTTGCGCGCCAACAGCTCGAAGGAGGCATCGGCGCCCTCATAGGCGTAGCCCTCGGCCTCGCGCTCCTTGACCACCGAGATCAGCGCATCGAGACGATGGTCGTCTCTGGGCACATCGATGCCGCGCCGCTTCAGCTCGGCGAGGAAATTGGCCTTGCCGCCCTGGTCCGAAACCATAACGCGGCGGCGGTTGCCTACCGCCTCGGGCGGCACATGTTCATAGGTCGCCGGCTCCTTGGCCAGTGCGGAGGCATGGATGCCGGCCTTGGTGGCGAAGGCCGAGGCGCCAACATAGGGCGCCTGCGCTTCCGGAGCACGGTTCAGCAATTCGTCGAAGGCGCGGGAAAGCCGGGATATCCCGGTCAGCGCCTCGGCCGAGATGCCGGTTTCAAACCGATCGGCGAAGGCCGGCTTCAGCGCCAGCGTCGGTACGATCGAGACCAGATTGGCGTTGCCGCAGCGCTCGCCGATGCCGTTCAGCGTGCCTTGGATCTGGCGCACGCCGGCCTCGACGGCGGCGAGCGAATTGGCCACCGCTTGGCCGGTGTCGTCATGGGCATGGATGCCGAGATGGCCGCCCGGAATACCTGAAACAATGACCTTGTCGACGATGGCGCGCACTTCCGAGGGCTGCGTGCCACCATTGGTGTCGCACAACACCACCCAGCGCGCGCCGGCATCATAGGCGGTCCTGGCGCAGGCCAGTGCGTAGTCCGGATTGGCCTTGAAGCCGTCGAAGAAATGCTCGCAATCGACCATCGCTTCCTTGCCGGCGGCAACAGCTGCTTCGACCGACGCGTTGATCGAGTCGAGGTTTTCCTCATTGGTGCAGCCGAGCGCGACGCGGACATGATAGTCCCAGCTCTTGGCGACGAAGCAGATGGCGTCGGACTTGGACTGCACGAGCGCTGCCAGGCCCGGGTCGTTGGATGCCGACACGCCTGCCCGCTTGGTCATGCCGAAGGCGACGAACTTTGCCTTCGCCGTGCGCTTCTGCTGGAAGAAGGCGGTGTCGGTCGGATTGGCGCCGGGATAGCCGCCTTCGACATAGTCCATGCCGAACTCATCGAGCAGCTTGGCAATCGCGATCTTGTCCTCGACGGAAAAGTCGATGCCCGGCGTCTGCTGGCCATCGCGGAGGGTTGTGTCGAAGAGATAGAGGCGTTGTTTGGTCATTGTTCTGTTGGCGCGCGAGCACCCCCCTCTGGCCTGCCGGCCATCTCCCCCTCAAGGGGGAAGATCGGCAGCTTTAGCGTCGGTTCGTTTCCTGCAGCGATGAAGATTTGCGAAAGCGCCGATGACAGCCAATCTCCCCCCTTGAGGGGGAGATGTCCGGCAGGACAGAGGGGGGTGCCACGCGCTGTCATTTCCCCGCAAACCCATCCGTCGCGCGTATCAGCCGATCCAGAATCCCCGGCTCCGAATAGGAATGGCCGGCGCCTTCGATGAGGTGGAAATCCGCCTTCGGCCAGGCCTTGTGCAGGGCCCAGGCATAGCGCGCCGGGCACGGCATGTCGTAGCGGCCGTGGACGATTGTGCCGGGAATATCCGCGAGCTTATGGGCATCGCGCAGAAGCTGCCCCTCCTCCAGCCAGCCGGCGTGGACGAAATAGTGGTTCTCGATGCGGGCAAAGGCGATGGCGAAGTCGTCCTCGCCGAACTTGTCGCTGGTCTCCGGCTCCGGTAGCAGCGTGATCGTCTCACCTTCCCACAGGCTCCAGGCAAGGGCGGCTTCCAGCTGCGCCTTGCCATCGGCGCCGACCAACCGCCTGCGGTAAGCGGCCATCATGTCGCCGCGCTCGGCCTCAGGAATTGGCGCCAGGAAACGCTCCCATTTGTCGGGGAACATCTCGGAGACGCCGAACTGATAGTACCATTCGAGTTCGGCGCGGGTCAGCGTGTAGATGCCGCGCACGACAAGCTCGCTGACGCGATTAGGATGCGTCTCGGCATAGGCCAGCGCCAGCGTCGAGCCCCACGAGCCGCCGAACACCAGCCATTTTTCGAAGCCGCACATCTCACGCAGCCGCTCGATGTCGGCAACCAGGTGCCAGGTGGTGTTGGCCTCGAGCGAGGCGTTGGGTGTCGATTTCCCGCAGCCGCGCTGGTCGAACAGGATGACGTCGTAAAGCTTCGGGTCGAACAATTGCCGATGTTTTGGCGAGAAGCCGCCGCCGGGACCGCCATGCAGGAAAACGGCCGGCTTGGCGCCCCTGGTTCCGGAGCGCTCCCAGTAGATATGATGGCCGTCGCCGACATCGAGCATGCCGGACTCGTACGCCTCGATCTCTGGATAAAGAGTACGAAGTTCACTGTTCATTTCATTGCTCATATCTTCAGGCCGTGCGCGGGCCAGTCCGTGGTTTCGTGGTCGGGATGCTGGAAGGAGATGATCTGCTCCTGGCGGGAGTAGAAATCCGGATCCTGATGCATGGGCTGGTCAAAGATCGTTTCCACCCAAGGCAATCGGACCGCGTAGTTGACCTGGATCTGCGGCGCCAGATCGGAGCGGTCGTCGAAGGCGCCGATGGCGATCTCCAGTGCGCCAGGTTGGCGATAGGTCAGCGGTGTACCGCAGCGGGCACAGAAGCCGCGATCGATGTTGACCGACGACTGGAAATAGGTGGGCTCTTCGCGCATCCATTCGACGCCATCCTTGGGCACTGTCACCAGCGCGCCGAAAAACGAACCGAACTGTTTCTGGCACATGCGGCAATGGCAGATGGACGCCCGGCCGAGCTTGCCCTTGATGCGGAAACGCACGGCACCGCACTGGCAGCCGCCGGTTCGAACTTCATCGGTCATGATTTTCCCTCTGGCGGCCGGTGTTCGGTGTCCCATTGTTCGGTGTCATGGTCGGGATGCTGGTAGGAGACGAGCTCGGCGAGATAAGGCGCCGACGACATGTCGGCCATAGTGTCCTCGCCCGGCAATTGCGGGATGGTATCGACATAGGGAAGTTTTGCCTCCGTGCCCCACTGGATCAGCGGCACGATATCAGCCGGATTGTCGAAGGCGCCGATGGCGAGGCCGATGCCGTCGGGCGCGGTAAAGGTCAGCGGCGTGCCGCAATTGGCGCAAAAGCCGCGATCGACATGGCTGGACGAGGCGAAATATTTCGGTTCGCCGCGCGTCCAGTCGAGTTTGGCGCCACGCACCGAGACCAGGGGCGCGTAAAATGAGCCGAACGCCTTCTGGCACATGCGGCAATGGCAGATCGAGGCGTCACCCAGCGCACCCTCGACGCGAAAGCGCACCGCGCCGCACTGGCAGCCACCGGTGTAGATCGGCCGGTTGTCGAGGCTCATGGCGTCTCACTCCGTTTCATAGTCATTCGGGCGCATGGCAGACGGCCTCGACATTGTTGCCGTCGGGATCCAAGACGAAGGCGCCGTAATAGTCCGGGTGATAATGCGGGCGCAGCCCCGGCCCGCCATTGTCCTTGCCGCCGGCGGCGAGCGCCGCGGCATGGAAGGCGTCGACCTCGGCGCGGCTGCGCGCGGTGAAGGCGACGTGCTGATGGGTCCTCGGCTTGTCATCGCTGGCCTGCAGCCAGAACACCGGCCGGTCGCGGCCATAGCCACCGACCTTGGCGCCGCCGGTATATTCCAGTGGCACCATGTAGATCAGCGAGGCGCCAAGCGGCGCTATCGCCTGGTCATAAAAGGCTTTCGACGCGTCGAAGTCGGCGACATTGATGCCGAGATGGTCGATCATGAAACAAGCTCCTCCCTTGCTGGCGCCGGCACGTCGGCGCCGGCCAAGCCGGCCCCGATGACGATGTGCTGGCAGGCATTGTCGATATCGCGGATGACGTCGTCGTTCCAGAAGCGCAGGATGGTCCAGCCACTGGCACTCAATTGAGCGCTGCGTGCCTTGTCGCGTTCTGCATCTTCTACGTCGGCATGCTGACTGCCATCAATCTCGACTACGAGGTGGTGGGCCGAACAGGCGAAGTCGACAATGTAGGGTCCAATCGGTACCTGTCGGCGAAAGCTTATCCCCATCAGCCGGTGAGCCCGCAACTCATTCCACAGTTTCAGCTCGGCATCGGTCATGACGCGACGCATGGACTTTGCATTCTTGCGCTGACGCGATGGAACGAGGTCGTGACCCATGCTCAGGCCACTCCGCGCTGGCGATTAGCGAAAACCGAGGCGAGGGCTGATCTCCCCCCTTGCGGGGGAGATGTCCGGCAGGACAGAGGGGGGTGCTGTCCCGCCAGCGTCTCAACCGGCAGCCATTGCGTTCTCAGAAAGTGGCCGAAATGAAAGTGGGCAAGAAGGAACGCTGGCGTTCCTTCGCACCCCCCTCTGTCCTGCCGGACATCTCCCCCGCAAGGGGGGAGATTGGCTGTCGCTGCCGCCTTCGCCAATCTTACAACGGTGTCTCGCGCCACCCTCACCGCTTCACCTCCCACGTCGTCACGCGTTCGTTGGTGACAGGATCCTTGCCGTCCTTCAGCTGCACGCCTTGCTCCAGAAGCTCGTCGCGGATGCGGTCGGCCTCGGCCCAGTTTTTCGCTGCGATCAGTTCCAAGCGCTTGGCGATCGCCTTGGCGATCGCTGCCTCGTCGACCTTGGCCGCGCCGATATCGAAGCCGAGGAACGACAGCGATGCCTTCAGCGATGCGGCCGCTTCGTTGCCCTCCGCGGCCTCACCGGCAAGCTGCGTGAGCTGCTGGAAGGCGGCATAGGTGGCGAGGTCGTCAGACAGCGCCGCCACAACCTCCGCCGGAACTTGCCCTGCCGACGGGGAGAGATCGGCGGCGCGCTTCCATTTGCGCAGCGTATTCTCGGCCTCTTCCAGCTTGCGTACGGAAAAATCGATCGGCTCGCGGTAATGCGTCATCAGCATCGCCAGCCGCAGCACCTCGCCCGGCCATTTGCGGCCGCCGAAAGTGTCGGTTTCCAGCAGTTCGGCGATGGCGTAGAAATTGCCGACGCTCTTCGACATTTTCTGGCCCTCGACCTGCAGGAAGCCGTTGTGCATCCAGACATTGGCCATGACGTCGGTGCCGTGGGCGCAACGCGACTGGGCGATCTCGTTCTCATGGTGCGGGAAGATCAGGTCGAGGCCGCCGCCATGGATGTCGAAGACGTCGCCGAGATAGGCGGCCGACATGGCCGAGCACTCGATATGCCAACCGGGCCGGCCCCTGCCCCATGGGCTGTCCCAGCCGGGCTCCTCCGGTGACGACAATTTCCACAGCACGAAATCCCCTGGGCTCCTCTTGTGAGCGTCGACGGCAATTCGCGCACCGGCCTGCTGTTCGTCGAGATTGCGCTTCGACAGCTCGCCATAATCCGGCATCGAGGCGGTGTCGAACAGCACTTCGCCGGCGGCGACATAGGCGTGGCCGCGTTCGATCAAACGTTCGATGAGGGTGATCATGTCAACCTTGCCGTCGGCGCGGCGCGCGACGAACTCGGTGGCGCGTGGCTCGACCGTGGGCGGCAAGCAGCCGAGTGCGGTGACATCCTTGTGGTACTGATCGGCGGTTTTTTCGGTGACGCGGCGGATCGCCTCGTTGAGCGTCAGGCTTCCCGACGCGATCTCGGCGCCGAAATCGCGCAGCGCGCGGGCGTTTATCTTGTCGTCGACATCTGTGATGTTGCGCACATACGTGACACCAGCCTCGCCATAGAGGTGACGCAGCAAACGGAACAGCACGTCGAAGACGATCGCCGGACGCGCATTGCCGATGTGGGCAAAGTCGTAGACGGTTGGGCCGCAGACATACATGCGCACATTCGACGGGTCGATCGGGAGGAACACGTCCTTCGTCCGCGTTAGCGTGTTGTAGAGGCTGAGACCCTTCGATGCGTCAGACATGCGTGCCCTTCCGGCCCGTTAAGTTCTGGATGGAGTCTAACCTGTGCCAAGGCACAAATCGGCTCCAGCCTGCTGGCCGGGGCGTTTGTCCACTCTGGGGAAAGATGAGGCGAAAACGTCCGGACCAGCGCGAAGCTAGCCAATAATGCAAATGCCACAAATGGCGGAAAACGTTTTCATCGGCGGCTTTATCGCCTTGGCCGGTGTTGCCGTCAAGTCGCAACTTCCGGCAAAAGCGTCGCTGGATCATAGGTCAGGAGCCGCTGAAACATTTTATTAAACATGTCGGCACAGTCATGAAACATTCGCCGGCTAGTCCACCATAGGTCACGATTCGGTCAGATTCGGCCGGCAAACGCAGACACGGAAATGTTACCAGGGAAGAGATCGATGTCACGAACCAAGCAGGAATCGAGCCGCGCCAAGCAACCGGCGCTCGCCAACCACTACCGTGCGATCGGCCCGGCCGCGATCGTCGCCGCCCTTCTCCATACCGCGAAGAATAAAAAGCCGGCGCCGAAAATCACTTCGCCCCGCGCTGCCTGAACAGGCATCGTGCCGGCCGCCGACAAGGCGTGCGCCGGAACGGAAGGCTGAGGCGCCCATAGCGCGCCTGAAAACAACAGCTCTTCCTATTGAGCAGGTTCTTCCCGAAGACCGGACCTGGCTTCTTGGGAGCGCGCTCTAAAACAGCGTCATCTGACTGTCGTCCGCGCCGGGCTTCTGGCGCCTGACCTTGCCGGGCTCGACGATGCCCATGTCCTGTATCTCCGGCCCGGTGTTGGCGACCTTGTTGACGAGGTCGGAGACCGGAATTGCCTCGAAGAAATCGGGCAGCGCGGGTTTGAGCAGGTCGGCCACATCGCGCGGCTCGAGCGTGCGGCAGTCCAGCCAGCGGGCAAAATCTTCAGGCGCGATCACCACCGGCATCCGGTCATGGATATGGGCGATGCCGGCATTGGCGTTGATGGTAAGAATGGCGCCGGTGTCCATTTCCGAACCGCCCGGCTCGGCATAGGTTTCAATCAGCCCGGCAAAGGCGATCAACCCGCCATGCCTCGGCCGTATCCAGTAGGGCTGGCCCTTCTTGCCGCTGCCGGATTGCTGCCACTCATAGAAGCCGGAGGCCGGCACCAAGGCACGGCGATGGCGCATGGCGGCTTTGAACGAGGCTTTTTCAATAGCGCCTTCCGAACGCGCGTTGATGAGCAACGGAAATTCCCTGGTGTCCTTGACCCAGGTGGGGATCAGCCCCCAGCGCACCAGCATCGCCTGGCGATCCGGGAAATTCGAGCCCGGCATGCGCGGCGGTCCCGACAGCGCCATCAGCACCGGCTGCGTCGGCGCGATGTTGTAGCGGGCCGGAAAATCGTCCAGCTCCGCCAGGCCGAGCAAGGCGGCGGTCTGGTCGGGCGTCGCGGTCAGGGCAAAGCGTCCGCACATTGGCAAGCTCGATGAATTGATCCGATCGCGAACGTGGCGATGGAACCGGCGCTGCGCAACCGCTAAAGCTGCTCGCTGCCAGCCGGTCCACAGGGTGGGCCTCACATAAGCGAATCGATATCGATGAACGAGCAGCGCAAGACACTTCCCGCAGTCTCGGTCGCCGTCGTGCGCGGCAGGACGGTGCTGCTGGTCAAACGGGCGCGGCCGCCGTCGCAGGGGCTTTATGCCTTTCCCGGCGGCAAGGTCGAGCCCGGCGAGACGCTGCAAGAAGCAGCAGTGCGCGAATTGCTGGAGGAAACCGGGCTGCGGGCGCAGGACTATCGTCCGCTTCGCGACATCCACATCGACGGCAGCGGCGAGAATCACCCGGTCGACTATCTGCTGACCGTGTTCGGCGCCGTTTATGCCGGCGGCGAAGCGACGGCCAGCGACGATGCCGAGACCGCCGCCTTCTATAGTCTTGATGAAATGGCGACGCTGCCGCTCGCGGGTGACGTCATGGAGGTGGCTGAAGAGCTTTTGGCCTGAAGCAGGCCCATATCTGCCGCTCCGAGAATCGCCTTGCAGGCGACAAAATGTTTCGTCAGATAGACTTATGACCCGCGCCTCGCTGTTCCTTGCCGCATGCATCGCCACCGCCACGGCTTTTGCCGTGCAGCCGGCGCTGGCCGCCGAGTCGCCGTTCGAGCCCGGGCTGATGCGACTGGCCGAGGTGCTGGGGTCGCTGCATTTCCTGCGCAATCTGTGCGGCGAAAAGGGCGACCAGTGGCGCACCGAGATGGAAAAGCTGATCGATTCGGAAAATCCCGATCCGGAGCGGCGTGCCCGCTTCATCGCCAGCTTCAACCGCGGTTACCGTTCCTTCGACGGCACCTATACCCAATGCACGCCGTCAGCGACCGAAGCCATCAGCCGCTACATGAAGGAAGGCGAGACGCTGTCGCGCGACATCGCCTCGCGTTACGGCAACTGACGAGCGCCAGACGGCGTTTAGCTACGCCTTTTCGAGCACCCGCCTTGTATCCACGGCACGTTGATGCAATCTTGGTGTTGCACTTGCGCAACAGTATTAACGAAACGTTAGCGCGCGAATGCGGAATTAACTCAAACTGAAGGTTTTCATCCCGCTCACCGGTCTAATCGGCTAAGTTTGAATCGGACCGAACGCAGGCGACGAAGTTTGTAAAGATGATCAAAAAAATGTCGTATTTACAGATACTTAATTAGCCTGCGTGAGATAGGGGCAGCCCAAGCCGGATCCGACCCGTCGGACCGCCGCTTGAAAAGGTGGACATCGCAAATGGAACATGGCGTCAACGACATCGACGCGCTGGTCAGGGAAGAAAAGCGCCTGACCGCGGTGGAAAGCCATAGCGAGGCCTGGGCGGAAGGTCTGTCGGCCGGCATAGAACCTGAGATCATCGCCGAGGCAGCGCTTGAAACCGCGTTCGGCGAGATGCTGCGAGCCAATGGCGAAACCTCGGCCCTTGCCCTGCTCGATCGCATGCGTGAAAAGGTGATCGCCGGCGCCTTCGAGCCGGAGCGGTTTCGGCACTAGGCGTCGCGCGTCTCAGAGGGTGCACTGCCAGCTTACCGGTTCTTTGACGACGGCGAGTCGTTTGGGCATCATGCCTGAAGAGCCTAGGCCCGAGGAGAGGCAAGCGGTGAATTTTTCGATGTCAGGCCGGCCTCGCGGCGTGGCCCTCAGCATCTGGCTTGCCGCTTCCTGCGCCGCGGGTCCGCTGGCGTTTGTCCTGACCAGCAACCCTGCCTACGCGTTGAGCGAGATCAAGCGCGAGGAGCTTCCAGTTCCTGCCGGGCCACCAGCCAATGGTGAGACGGCGCCGTCTGAAAATTCAGTGCCAATGCCCGATCTGCCCGGCACGGCGCCACCGGCGGCCAGCCAGCCGAAATCGCCCACGGAGCCCGGACAAAGCCAACCGGAGGCCCCCGCCAACGATGGCGGCGTGGCCAACCCGCGTGCCGATCCAGAAGCGCCGGTGCCCGAAGTCGTCTACGACCTTTCCAAATTGCCGGAGCCCGTCAGGCGCATGCGCGATCTGATGGTCGAGGCCTGCGTCAGCGGCGACATCGAGAAGCTGCGGCCGCTGATCGGCAAGGGCGACACCATGACCCAATTGTCGCTGGGCGAAATCGAGGGCGACCCGATCGCGTTCCTGAAAGGGCTATCGGGCGACAAGGAAGGTCAGGAAATCCTCGCTATCCTGGAAGAGGTGCTCAATGCCGGCTATGTCCATGTAGACGTCGGCACACCGCAGGAACTCTATGTCTGGCCGTATTTCTTCGCCCTGCCGCTGGACAAGCTCAACGCCAGACAGCGGGTCGAACTGTTCAAGATCGTCACCGCCGGCGACTATGACGACATGAAGCAGTTCGGCGCCTACATCTTCTACCGCGTCGGCATCACGCCGGCCGGGCAGTGGACATTCTTCGTCGCCGGGGATTGAACGGCGATTCCCCTGGGATGGCTACTGGCTAGGGCTAGAGAGCTCGAGGCCTGTGTCAGGCCATATGCGGATACCTTCATTTCGAAGGGCCGAAATCGCTTCGACCGCCGCGTTGGGATCCATTTGCAGCACCTCGGCGGCATGCCGCAATTCTTCCTTGTCCCGCAGCCTGTTTACCACCCAAGCCACCTTGCGCTCGATATCCACGCCATAGGCCGCCTTCGCCTTGCCAACAGCGTCGCTCGGGATTTCCTTATAGATGCCAACCAGCACTCCAAGATCGATGGCATCGCGATATGCAATTGCACGGTCCTGACATCGATCCGCGTTCGCCAGCAACTTCTCGGCAAACATATCCGCCGGGACCAGGGCGGATATATTCAGATCGTCGTCGAAATGGCCTCGCAGTTTTATGCGGCCTTCGCGGATGACTTCAAACTTGATCGTTTGGCCTTTCAACCGCACGATCGTCCGCAAGCCATATTGATCGATCTGGAAGTCCCGAACAGCCTCGACCGGCTCAGGAAAGAATGCTCTGACGCCACGTTCGGCTGCGGAGGTCCGCAATTCGCGATAGCCATCACTGTCGGCACACAGGAAGTCCACATCCAGTGAGCGGCGATATTCCCCGAATTTCATAACGATCGCAGTGCCACCGCCGAACCAGCACTGGTTTGCGGTCAGGAAATGGCGATCCATCAACCCGAGCGCTTCGGCAATGATCTGGTGCTCGGGCCTCTTGAATTCCATCATGACGCTCGCGGTGTGTCCTGTTGATATTCCGGCTGCGAGGAACGATCAGGTGAGGGAAATCAGCCGGCGGTCAAGAGCACGCCGTGACCGAATTTGTCTGCCAAACTTTGGATAAGCATCTTCTCACGCACAGTAAGACGCTTTTGATCGACAAACCGCCAATTACGCTCATACAGCGCAAATGCCTCTTCGGCCGGAATCGGGCGTGCCGCATCGCGGTTCCAGGCGAGCGCCTGGAGCTCCGGAAACTCCGCAGGGACAATCATGGGCGCGATATCTGCGTTCATAATGCCCTTAACGTAGTGGATAGCGCTTAAAAAATCCAACGCAGCAAGAAACCGCTAAGCCGGCAGCGCCTCGGAAAACTCTACCGGCCTGCCCTGCCCGGGCGTGACGATCTCGCCTTCCCACATCACGCGACGACCGCGCACGATGGTGCCGATCGGCCAGCCGGTGACTTCCTTGCCGTCATAGGGCGTCCAGCCGGCCCTGGAGCCGGCTTGCGCATTGGTGATGGTCTCGCGCCGCTGGAGGTCGACAATGGTGAAATCGGCATCGTAGCCGGCGGCGATGCGGCCTTTCCTGGCCATGCCGAAGATGCGCTGCGGGCCGTGGCTGGAGAGGTCGACGAAGCGCTGCAGGGTCAGCAGGCCTGAATTGACATGGTCGAGCATGATCGGCACCAGCGTCTGCACCCCGGTCATGCCGGACGGCGAGGCCGGATAGGGCTTTGCCTTCTCGGCCGGCGTGTGCGGGGCGTGATCGGAGCCCAGCACGTCAATGATGCCTTGCGCAATGCCGTGCCAGACGCCGTCGCGATGGCGGGCCGCGCGAACCGGGGGATTCATCTGGATCAGCGTGCCCAGCCGCGCATAGTCGTCGGCGGCGAGTGTCAAATGGTGCGGCGTCGCCTCGCAGGTGGCGACATCCTTGTGCTGTTGGAGGAAGATGATTTCCTCGGCAGTGGAGATATGCAGCACATGGATGCGGGCGCGGGTGTTTCGCGCGATGCGCACCAGCCGCTCGGTACAGCGAAGCGCCGCGATCTCATCGCGCCAGACGGGATGCGATGACGGGTCGCCCTCGACGCGCAGGCCCAGGCGCTCGCGCAGCCGGAACTCGTCCTCCGAGTGAAAGGCGGCACGGCGGCGGGTGTTGCGCAGGATCGATGCGACACCCTCGTCGTCCTCGACTAGCAGGTCGCCGGTGGACGAGCCCATGAACACCTTTATCCCGGCAGCACCCGGCAGCCGCTCGAGCTCACCGACATCATCGGCATTCTCGCGCGTGCCGCCAACCCAGAAGGCGAAGTCGCAATGCATCCGGCTGGTGGCGCGGCGCACCTTGTCGGCAAGCGCCGCCTCGCTGGTGGTCAGCGGATTGGTGTTGGGCATTTCGAAGACGGCGGTGACCCCGCCCAGCACAGCCGCGCGCGAGCCCGTCTCCAGATCTTCCTTGTGCTCCAGCCCCGGCTCGCGAAAATGCACCTGACTGTCGACGACGCCTGGCAGGACGTGCAGCCCGCGACAGTCGATCGCTTCGCCGGCCGAAGCTTGGCGAAGATCGCCTACTGCGACGATGCGACCACCCCTAACGCCGACATCGCGCGCGGCTTCGCCATCATGGTTGACCACAGTGCCGCCTGTCAGGATGAGGTCGTAGGTGGTGGCCATGGGCGTTCGGTCTCTTGCGGGGGGAGTATCGTCGGCTTACGTAAAGGCCGACTGTTTTGCAAGATCAGGTTCTTTGCCGCCCATGCCTTTTGCCCTGTTCAAAGACCGCGCCCTCATTTCCGTGTCAGGCCCGGATGCCGAGCATTTTTTGCAGAATATCCTCACCACCGACCTCGACACGCTGGCCGTCGACGCGGCAAAGCCAGGTGCGCTGCTTTCGCCGCAAGGCAAGATCCTGTTCGATTTCCTGATCTCGCGTAGCGGCGAGAACGCATTCCGGCTGGATTGCCGTGCCGACATCGCAGACGATTTCCTGCGCCGGCTGATGCTTTACAAGCTGCGCGCCAAGGCCGAGATTGCCAGGCAGGATCAAGTGCTTGTGACGGTTGCGTGGGGCGATGATTCAAGCGCTTCACAGTCTGATTCAACGGTACTTGCCGATGCCCGCTTCCGCGAGGTGGCTGTGAGCCGCTCCTATGGCGGCGCATCCGTAGGTGGCGACCCGGCTGCGTGGCAGGCGCTCCGCATCGCCAACGGCATTGCCGAAAGCGGTTCCGATTATCAGCTCGGCGATGCCTTCCCTCAAGACGTGCTGCTCGACGAGACCGGCGGCGTCGGCTTCAAGAAAGGCTGCTATGTCGGCCAGGAAGTGGTCTCGCGCATGCAGCATCGCGGCACCGCCAGGCGGCGCGTGCTGATCGTTTCGGCCGACCATGCCTTGCCCGCGCCGGGCTCGGAGCTGACGGTTGCGGGGCGGCCGGTCGGCACGCTCGGCTCGACCGCGGGCACGGCCGGCCTCACCATTGCCCGCATCGACCGGGTCAAGGCGGCGCTCGACGCTGGCCAGCCGGTACTGGCCGGTGATGTCACCGTCTCGCTCGCCATCCCGGCCTGGGCGCAGTTCAGCTTTCCCAGGGAAGCCATCGGCGCGGAGGATGCCTGATGGCTGCCGATCGCGTCGGAGCGCCAACGCGCGCGTGGCAGCGCATGCTGTCGGGACGGCGGCTCGACCTGCTCGACCCCTCGCCGCTCGACATCGAAATCTCCGACATCGCCCACGGGCTTGCCCGCGTCGCCCGCTGGAACGGCCAGACCCGCGGCGATCACGCCTTTTCGGTTGCCCAGCATTCGCTGCTGGTCGAGGCGCTGTTCAGCGAGTTGCAGCCGGACGCCTCGGCCAACGCTCAGTTGGCAGCACTGCTGCATGACGCGCCGGAATATGTCATCGGCGACATGATCTCGCCGTTCAAATCGGTAATGGGCGGCTCCTACAAGGAGTGTGAGCTGCGTCTCCAGCGCGCCATCCATCAGCGCTTTTCGCTGCCGCCCGAACTCGGCGTCGGCTTGCGCAAGGAGATCAAGCGCGCCGACCAGATCGCCGCCTATTACGAGGCGACGCTGCTTGCCGGTTTCTCGACCGCGGAAGCAACCGAGTTCTTCGGCCGGCCGCGCGGGTTCAATGCCGACCGCTTCGACTTTAAGCCGCACTCGGTGACCTCGGCGCAAGCTGCCTTCCTCAAACGCTACGCAACGCTTGAAAAGCAACGCCAGGCAACGGTTGCCGTGCATTCGGCGCAGTGAACATACGCTAAATTAACCAGCGGTAACCACAGTACCGGGTTTCGATCACGGTCAGCAGGCACGCCTCATGTCCGTTGCGCACGTCAAGGGTGGTTCGCCCGTCCGCAGACGGGGAGCCGGAGGCGTCGCCGCGCCACGGCAGATCGCCGACGAACTGCGCCACCAGAACGAGCGCTTTTCGGCGGCCGTCGAGAATATGTCGCACGGGCTGTGCATGTTCGACGCCGACGAGCGGATGATCATCTGCAACGGCAACTATATCAGCATCTTCTCCCTCGACGCGAAGATCGTGCGGCCCGGCATCGCGTTCCTGGACATTCTAAAGCACAGCGTCGACATCGGTGTCGCCTCACAGAGCGCCGAAGACCTGTATGCCATCCGCAAGCCCTATATCGAGCGCGCGCAAGCCTCGACCTACGAGGAAATACTGTCGGACGGACGTATCGTTTCCATCACGCACCGGCCGCTGGCCTCAGGCGGCTGGGTGTCGATCTATGAGGACATTACGGAGCAAAGGCGGGCCGAGCAGGAACTGAAGGAGCAGCACCGCCGCTTCGATGCGGCGCTCGCCAACATGTCGCAAGGCCTGTTGATGTACGACGCCGAAGGCACGCTGATCGTGCGCAACCAGCGCTTCCTCGACCTCTACAAGGTCACGCCTGACGACTTCCCGCTCGGCATGAGCCAGCGCGCCCTGCTCGAACAGATGGTGCGACTGCGCATCTATCCGTCGATGGACATTGACGGCGAGATCGCCAACACCAGAGCCAGCCTGCAGGCCGGTGAGGAGCGTTCGACAGACCGCAGCCTTGCCGATGGCCGAACGCTGCTGGTTGCGCGCCGGCCGCTTGCCGGTGGCGGCTGGGTGGCGACCTTCGAAGACATCACCGAGCGCCGGCGCGCCGAAGAGCGCATGAGCCACCTTGCCCATTACGACACGCTGACCGACCTGCCCAACCGCTCGATGTTTCGCGAACGGCTCGACCAGGCGATGGCCGGCGATACACCGTTGGCGATCTTCTCGCTCGACCTCGATCGCTTCAAGGCCGTTAACGACACCTGGGGACACCCGGCCGGTGACTGGCTGCTGAAATGCGTGGCGGAGCGGTTGCGGCACAGCCTGCGCAGCGACACCGATGTGGTCGCCCGCCTCGGTGGCGACGAGTTCGCCATCCTGCAGTTCAATCCCAAAGGCGCCACCGATGCGGAACAACTGGCAAAACGCATCGTCGCTGTCGTCAGCCAGCCGTTTCGCGACAAGGGCCGCGACATGCATGTCGGCATCAGCCTTGGCATCGCGCTGTATCCCGGTGACGGCAAGGACGCCGACACGCTTTTGAAGAACGCCGACATGGCGCTTTACAGCGGCAAGAGCGAAGGCCGCAACGTCTACCGCTTTTTCGAGCCCGGCATGGATGCCTTGGTGCGGGCGCGCCTGGCGCTCGAAACCGATCTCGAGACGGCACTGAAACGGCGGGAGTTCGTGCTGGAGTTCCAGCCGATCACCAACATCGCGTCGGGCAAGATCGTCGGCGCCGAAGCGTTGATGCGGTGGAATTCACCGACGCGCGGCCTGGTGGCGCCCGACGATTTCATCGCGGCCGCCGAAGACAGCGGGCTGATCGTTCCGCTGGGCGAATGGGCGCTGAAACAGGCCTGCAGCGTGGCCGCCGGCTGGCCGCCTGGAATGCGCATCGCCGTCAATGTCTCGGCAGTGCAGATCAGAAGCGCCGACTTTGCCCGCAGCGTGATTTCGGCGCTGGCCGTTTCCGGCGTGCCGGCCAGCCGGCTCGAACTGGAAATCACCGAGACCGTGCTGATGGATGAGAGCGAGACGGTGCTGAAGACGCTGAGGCAGCTGCGCGAACTCGGTATCCGCATCGCGCTCGACGATTTCGGCACCGGCTATTCGTCGCTCGGCTATCTCAGGCGTTTTCCCGTCGACAAGATCAAGATCGACCGCTCCTTCATCCACGATATCGACAACAAGGACACGGCGGCGATCGTGCGCACGATCATCGGGCTTGGTGCCGAACTTGGCATCACCGTCACCGCCGAAGGCGTCGAGACCGAAGCGCAGCTCGACGTATTGCGCAAGGCTGGCTGCGTCGAGGTGCAGGGCTTTCTGATCGGCATGCCGTCAAAGGCCGCCGACATGGCTCGACTTCTCAAGACGAGGGCAGCGTCCCGGCGCGCCTGAACATCCCCGGCGTCATTCCATGCGCGGCGCGGAAGGTGCGCGAGAGATGGCTTTGGTCGGAGAAGCCGGCCGCAAAGGCGGCACCGGCGAGATCTGAACCTTGCCGGATCAGCAGATCGGCACGGCGCAGCCTGCGGTCACGGATGAAGGCAGCAGGGGTGAGACCCAGCACTTTCCTGAAATCGCGGATAACTTGAAAGCGCGTCACGCCTGCGGCTTCAGCGAGCCGCTGCAAATCGAGGTCCGAGTTCAGATGGTCTTCGATGACCTGTTCATAGACCCGGAGCCGGCTTTTCGATCCGAAGCTTTCGACCGCCTCGCGCCGCCGGCCGCCCCAATCGCCATGGCGCAGGATGAGCTTGCGCAAGGCGATCAGCATGGATGTTTCGGCGCTCGTGGCATCACCCGATGTCGAAGCCAAGTGCGCGACGCCTACTGCCTGGACGAGATCGGCATCATCGACGATCGCTTGCGAAAACAACGGCGGGCGATCCTGCCCGAGTTCGTCCGCGATCGCACCCATGAGCGAGGCCGACGGATAGAAGGTGCGGTAAGCCCAACCCTGGTCGGCACCCGCCTCGCCGTCATGCCATATCTCCGGATTGACGAGCAGAACCGTGCCCGACCGCGCGAGGACAGTCTCGTTGCCGATGCGGACCCGCTCGCACCCTTGCGTGATCAGGGCGACGACATAGGTCGGGTGCGTGTGCAGCTGGTAGCGATGCCGCGTGAAGCGCGCCTTGAGCATGCCAAGATCGCGAAAGCGCGGATGACGCCAGAACTGCGTCGTCTCCTGAGGCTGTTGAATTCCAGACACGGTCAATCCTGTTCAAGACGCTGCCGGCGCAAATCCTTTACGTGCTGGCATCGACAAGGCCGAATTTACGATAGCCGGCAAGGAGAGCGCAATGCTGCACAACGACCCCATCGCCGCCCTCACCCCGCAGGTGGTGGAATGGCGGCGTCACATCCACGCCAACCCCGAACTCGGTTTCCAAGAGTATGAGACCGCGCGCTTCGTCGCCGACAAGCTGCGCACCTTCGGGCTCGACGAGGTTCATGAAGGCAAAGGCGGCACCGGCGTGGTTGGCGTCCTCAGAGGACGACCAGGCGTGCGCGCCATCGGGCTTCGGGCTGAACTCGATGCCTTGCCCGTGCTGGAGAAGACAGGATTGCCATATGCGTCGAAGAAAGACGGCGTGATGCATGCCTGCGGCCACGACGGGCACATCGCGATGCTGCTCGGCGCCGCCAAGCTGCTCGCCGACAACAGAGCCTTCGACGGCACCGTCTGTTTCATCTTCCAGCCGGCGGAAGAAAATGAAGGCGGCGCCATGCGGATGATCGAGGACGGACTGTTCGAGCGCTTCCCCGTGGAAGCCGTCTACGCCGTCCACAACTGGCCGGGGCTGCCGCTCGGAAAGATCGCGGCCCGTGCCGGGTCGATGATGGCGGCCGTCGACACTTTCGAACTGAACTTTGAGGGGACCGGCGCGCATGCCGCCATGCCGCAGCTAGGCGACGATCCCGTGCTCGCGGCCGGCGCCTTCGTTCAAGCCGTGCAGCGCATCGTCAGCCGTTCGGTCGACCCGCAAATGGCGCTGGTCGTTTCGATCACCCAGATCCATGGCGGCAATGTCGGCAACATCGTGCCGGGCAAGGTCTGGCTGCAGGGAACCTGCCGCTTCTTCGAGCCAACTTTGTCGGACCATTGCGAAAGGCTGATCGGCGACATCGCGCAAGGCATTGCCTCGGCGCATGCACTCACCGCCAAGCTCGCCTACAAGAAAGGCTACCCGCCGCTGGTCAACACGTCGGCTGCCACTGACCGGGCCGTCCAGGCGGCAACCGCGGTTGCCGGCCGCGAGCAGGTCGAGACCGCATTCAACCCGAGCCTCGGCTGCGAGGATTTTGCCTACATGGTCCGCGAAGCCGGCGGCTGCTATGCCTGGGTCGGCGCAGGAGCGGTCAGACTGGGCGAAGGGCTGCACGGCGATCGCTATGTCTTCAACGACGCCATCGTCCCCACCGTGCTCCGCTATTTCGTCACGCTCGTTGAGCAGACGCTACGCTGACGGCCGAGCGCCTCAGCGCAAGGTCTCGACGTATTTCTCGTGGAAGCTGACATAGCCGGGTTCGACGACTTTGAGATGGCGCTCGATCAGCTGGTGGAAGGCCGGCAGCTGATGGAAGGGCACGCCGGGATTGGCGTGGTGCTCGGCGTGATACGGCATGTTCCAGGCGACTTTGCGCACCAGCCAGTTGGTCAGCGTGGTGCGGGTGTTTTCCAGCATGTTGGCGACAAGCGGGCAGCGGCCATGCTCGGCCAGCAGATAGAGCCTGAGGAAGGGCTGGCCGAGCAGCGCCGGCACGATCCAGACATAGAGCAGTACACTTGCCTCGAACCACAGGGCTAGCGCGGCGACCACGACATAGAAAGCGATCATGGCGCGGGCTTCAGTGCGCACCTTGGGCAGGCCTTTCGGCGGCACGTAGCTGTCGTGGCAGCCGCCAATCGCGTTGGTGTAGAGTGTCTGCAAATGCCCCCACCACACCGGCAGGCCCGAGACGTGGACGATGTATTGCCGCATCGTCTCCGGTTTCGGGAAGGCGAGTTCCGGATCGGTCTCTGGATCCTGGGTGAAACGGTGATGGGCGAAGTGGAAATAGCGAAACCAGTCGGCGGGCAGCGCGATCGCCAGGCTGCAGACCCTTGCGGCGGCATCGTTGAGCCACTGCGTCTCGAACGCCGTCCTGTGCACCGTCTCATGCAGCAGCGTGAACAGGAAGACGATAAGAATGCCTTGCGGCAACATCAACAGCGGCCAGTACGACACCTTGGCCGCAATCAGCCCGCCGATAGCCACAATCGCGCCGAGATGGAAGGCGAGTTGGACCAGACCCGGCCCGTCCGACTTGCCGGTCAGGCGGCTGCGCTGCTCATTGGTCAGAGACGCGACGACGTCGCGATGGTCTCTGGGTTCAAACTGGGCCGATACGGCCATGGCGCCAAGCTACTCGAATAAGAAAGCTTTCGAAAGACGAGGATTTCTGCGACACAGATAAGCTGACCTTACCTATCGGATCACCCAATGACCGCGCTTCCTTCCCTGAGAGGACTTCAAGCCTTCGAGGCGGCGGCGCGCTCGGGGAGTTTCGCCGCAGCGGCGGATGAGCTCTCGATCTCGGCGGCTGCGGTCAGCCAGCTCATTCGCACCGTCGAGGAGCAGATGGGTCGAAAACTGTTCCATCGCGTCAACCGCCGCGTGGTGCTGACGGAAGCCGGCGTCGAGATGCTGCCCCGGCTGACCCTGGCTTTTCGGGAGATCGGCAGCATCGCGCGTGGCAGCGATGCCTTCCGCCCGCGGCTTGTCGTATCGGTGCCGCCGTCCATGGCGATGGGCTGGCTTTCCGAACGCCTCGCCGGCTTTGTGGCCAGCCACGGCGCCGTCGACATATCCCTGCGCGGCGATGACGATCCGGTGCCGTTCGACCGCGAACTGATCGACATCCGGCTGTCCTTCGGCCCGCACTATCGTGAACACCCGACCGAAGACATTGTCAGGGACGCCGTCTACCCCGTCTGCGCGCCAGAACTCACCGCCAAAACCGACAGCCTCGCCGGCCTGCCACTGATTCACACCGACTGGGGACCGACCGGCGCGTCGTTTCCGTCTTGGCGCACCTGGTTCGAGGCGGCGGGCATAGAACCCGGCCGCGCAGTGCAGCGCGGCCTGTCGGCGAACTCGTCGCGGGCAGCGCTCGACCTTGCCATTTCAGGGCTGGGCGTGGCGCTGGCGCAAGGCATTTATTGCGCCGGGGCGCTGGAAGACGGCCGTTTGGTCCGGGCGAATGCCCTATCGATCGCGCTGCGTCAGCCATATTGCCTGACGATCCCGGAACGCAGTGCAAGGCGCGACCTGGTGGCGGCGTTTCGCAATTGGCTGATTGAGGAATGCCGGCGGTCGGTGGGTTCGCCGGTGCTCGGCTGATGGACCGAACTGCTCAGAGATGGCCGGCCAGTGCGGCGACCATGTCCTTGTTCGTCGCCACGGGAATGATCTCGAACTCCACCAGGTCAGACCATTCGATGACCCAGCGCTGCAGCAGCGTGACGTCATCGGCCTCGACCAGCAGGAAGCAGCGGCTCATATCAGCCGCGATCCAGGAGTGGTGCACGACAAGCGCGTCCGGCTTCAATCTGCCGCGCTCGCCGAAACGGCGGTAGATCTCCTTGCGGTCGCAGCCGGTGAAATCCTCGATGACGATGAACTGCATTTTTCCCCCTCGGTTGAATTGCCGCCCGGGACGGCAAACTAACGCCCGGGACGGTCCAGCCGCTCCAGGAACCATTGCGTCAGCCGCACCCAGACTTCGTCCTTTTCGCCGGAATCCTCCCAGCCATGGTCGAGGTTCGGGTTGTCGTTGACCTCGATGACGAAGACGCCATCCTTGGTTTCCTTGAGATCGACGCCGTAAAGCCCGTCGCCGATGCAGCGCGCCGCCTTCACCGCGGTGTCGACGACATGCGGCGGCGTCTCTTTCAGCGTGAAGGTCTTGATGCCGCCCTGGTCGGGCTTGCCGCTGGCCTTGTGGTTGACGATCTGCCAGTGTTTTTTCGCCATCAGATAATGCACGGCAAACAGCGGCTGCCCGCCGAGCACGCCGACGCGCCAGTCATATTCGGTCGGGATGAATTTCTGCGCGATCAGGAGATCGGAATCCTCCAGCCACTCGGTGGCGAGCGTCTTCAGTTCCTCGAAGTTGCCGCATTTCTTGACGCCGCGCGAGAACGATGAATCCGGGATCTTCAGCACCAGCGGAAAGCCCAGCGTCTGCGCCGCCAGTTCGAGGTCCGAGGTGCCGGCTATCATCACCGTCGGCGGCACCGGCACCTTGTTGTAGGCCATCAGTTCGTTGAGATAGACTTTGTTGGTGCAGCGGATCATCGACAGCGGGTCGTCTATCACCGGCATGCCTTCCTGCTGGGCGCGGCGCGCGAAGCGGTAGGTGTGGTTTGAGATCGAGGTGGTCTCGCGGATGAACAGCGCGTCGTAATTGGCGAGCTTGGCCAGGTCCTTCCTGGTGATCGGCTCGATTTCGACGCCCATCTTTTCGGCGATCTTGGCCCAGTAACGCAGCGAGGAAATCTCCGACGGCGGCAGTTCCTCATGCGGATCGACCAGCGTGGCGAAGGTGTAGCGTGCCGGCGTGCGGCCCTTGGTGTCGCGCCACTCGCGGTTGGTGTACGTCTCGAGCGCCTGCACGAAGAGGGCTTCTTCCTCCTCGGCCATCCTGGCCAGCGGCAGGAAGCCGATCTTGCGGATCGAAGCCCATTCGGCGCTGTCCTTGATGTGAACCTCAAGCGCCGGAGCGCGGAACCAGTCGAACAACAGCTTGGCGAAGCGGTCCCAGACCTTCGACGGTCCGATGCCGAAGAAGATGCAGATTTTTTGCGGGAATACGCCACCGAGATCCTTGCGACATTTGTTGAGCGCCAGCTCCAGTTCCGGCAGCGCGTGCTCGTAGAGCTTGCGCTCGGACAGGTCGATCATCGTCTCGACCGTCGGGATGACCTTGTGGCCGCGCGAACCGGCGAGCAGAGAGGCATAATAGCCGCGGCTCTGGTAGGCGTAATTGTTCGACAGGTTGATGACCTTCGGCTGCTGGCCGCGAAACAGCGCCGGATGCGCAAGATAGTCACGGTTGGTGATGATCTTGTGCGGCGTCGCCGCCGGGTCGAGATCGTTCTGACGGCCGGTGAGGATGACCCAGGTCATTGTTATCAGCGTTTCCCAAGAGTGATGGCAGCACGCAGTCCGTCGCGGCCGAATTGCGCCATGTTCATGAAGATGCCGTGCGGCACGGGAATGTTGGCGGCATCGAGGATGGTCTCCTGTCTTTCGTCCTCGACCCAGGGATCGTGGATCAGGATGTGGTCGCCATCGTCGCCGATAGCCAGCACCCAATGCGGCACCTTCTTGCCGAACATCAGGAAGCCGCTGATCAGCACCAGCACCAGTTTTCCCTGAGCCAGGGCGCCGCGGATATCGTCGATGGTGAATGGACGGTAATTCACCGGGATGCCGTAAAGTTCCGCGCGGCGGCGAAAGTCCACCTGGGCAAGTTCCATCACCCGGCGCTTGTCGTCGCTGCGCACCGATTGCAAGAACAGCGCGCCATAGAAGGACACGAAGATTTCCGCCGCAAGCCCGCTTTCGTAGCCGGCAACCGCAAGGCCGAAGGGCTCGCAGCCGCCTGGGCCGGACATCATGAACACGGTCGTTGCCTCGCGCCATAGGCGGATTTCCATGACCGGATCGGGCACGAAGCCGGAATCGAAATTGGCCATCGCCATCATCAGGCAGCATGGACCGCAGGTGAACTCGCAGGTCTGCTGGTAGAATGGGACTTTGGTGGCGACCGGAATATCGCCGCGCAAGGTCTTTTCGTAGCGCAGCGCGGTGGCGCCATCCTCGTAATAGTGAGGCTCGCGACCGATCTTGCGGTAGCCGCTCTGCTCATAGATGCCAATGGCGCGAAGATTGTCCTCGCGCACTTCGAGACGCAACATCATGCGGTCGTGCTCGAAGGCAGCTTCTTCGGCCGCTGCAAGCAGCATGCGGCCAATGCCGCGGCCGCTGAAAAACGGGCTGGTGGCAAGCGAATAGAGCCGGGCGACGCCGCTGCCCTTGCGAAACAGCACGATGGCGTAGCCGGCGACACGACCATCGCTTTCGGCGACCAGCATCTCGGCTGTCTCGCGTTCGATCAACAAGCGGAAGGAGCGCCGGGAAATGCGGTCACTGGAAAAGACCGCCTTCTCGATGGCGGCGAGGTCATCGACGTCGGACGCGCGGGCCTTGCGAATCTCGGCAGGCATGCGGGTTTGGAAAACCTCGATTGGGTGGAGGAAAAGACCGCAGTCAAAAACGTCGCAAACATCAGCCGAAACGCCGATATCCATCAAGCGCTATCGCACTTCGAATAGGGCCGAATTGTGACACTTTCTACCCCGGCGCATTCCCGAAACGGAATGCGCTTAACTGGCGATACCAGCCAGAAGCTGACCGTAGGCCCGCTTGGCGACCGCAGCCAGTTGCTCGCGCGGCAGCGAGCCGACGACGGCGCAGGCATAGCCCTTGTCCAGCCAGTAGACCGCCTCGGGGCCGTCGGCGTCCGCCATGTAGGTGCCCTTGGACTTGGCTGAGGAATCAGCGGTAACGAACAAGGAGATGCGCTGACCCTTGGCGTCCTCGTAAAGCAGCATCGCTGCCTTGCCCTGGCCGGCGGGCAGCAGCCGGCCGCCAACCAGCTGGAAGCCTTCCGCCACCAGATCCGGCGCCACCAGTTTCAGGCCGACGCGGTTGGACAGCCAGGTCTGCAGGTGATCCTTGTCGCTTGCCGGCACTTCCACCGCATGGCGCTGTTCGGCGGCATAGATGACATGGGCGGCGATCGCCTCTTCGGCCAGTTGGTCATCGGCGCCATCTTCCCTGCCGATGCCGTCGATGCCGGCAAAATAGCCGCCAAGACCGCCGATGACGAGCACTGCGGCCGCCGCGGCCGCAAGCCACCAGCGCGACTGCCGCGCCGCCGCTTTGGTCGCGCCTTCACCGCTAACGATCTGCTTGAACAGCACCGGCACGGGCTCGTCGAGCACACCGGCAAAGGCGGCGCGCAACGCGGCGCGGTCGGCGGTGTAGCGGGCGCTTTTCGCCTTCATTTCGGGATTGGCGTCGATCCAGGCGTCGTAGGCGGCGCGCTCGTCGCCCGGCAGCTCGCCGTCGAGAGCCATGTGGATATCGCGTTCGGAAAAATCGCGGCGGGTCATTTCTCGACGATCCTTATCGAGCGGCGGCGCGCCGTGTCATCGAGCAGGCTGCGCAGCTCCTCGCGTCCGCGCGCTATGCGCGACATCAGCGTGCCGGCGGGCACGCCGAGAATGTTGGCGGCTTCGGCATAGGAAAACCCTTCGATGGCGACCATGACGAGAGCGGCGCGACGGTCGGGGCTGATCGCCTGCAATGCGTCGATGATCTCGCGCGAGGCGGCGTTCTCCGCCTGCTCGGCGGGGACTGCCTGCGCCTCGTTTGCGTCAAGCGGCAGGATCGCTGCCTCACCGCGCCGGTTCACCTTGCGCATCTGATCGATGAACAAATGATGCATGATCGTAAACAGCCACCTCCGGGGGCTTTCTCCCGTCTGCCAGCTTTCAAGCCGCAAGAGCGCTCGTTCGAGGCAATCCTGGACGAGATCGTCAGCGGATTCGCGGTCGCGCAGAAGCGAGCGTGCGTAGCGGCGCAGGCGCGGTATTTCGCCAAGGATTGCTGCCTTCTTTTCGTCCATGACCGCTGGTTCTGAGGTCGCCCTTGTTTAACCCGATTGAACGCGCCTTCCCGGCGCGGCGCAAGCGGCCAGCGCGAAGCGGTCTGCCGCCCCGGTCACCCAAGCAGTGAGATAACGAGTTGATCGGCTAAATTATTCCCCGCAATCAACAAAAGGGCCGAATTATCCTAAATCGGTCAGTGCGAAATCATGGCCTTTGTACAGCAGTGGAAGATCGCGGCTTTTCGCGCAGGCGTAAGCAAAACAGTCCCCGAGATTCAGATCCGCCTTGTGGCCAACGGCTTTGCCGTAACGGGCGCTCGCGTCAATGGCCCGAGAGCCGATGTTGTCGTCAATGGCCAGACTCTCTCCCATGATCTCAACAATGAACTCATCGATCAGATCGCGGGCATGGAGAAGGGCTTCAGCGCTGGGTCTGCGCGGGCCGGCGCCGGCCCTTGCCAATGCCTGTGTTGCTTCGAAGTGAACCAACGGAGAAACCCAGACCTGCCCGGAAAAACCGGATAGCTGCTTCAGCAATTCCTCCCACCCAGGTTCCTGGTTGAGAATGGCGACGATCACCGACGCGTCGACAAACATCAGTCTTCCCACAGCTCGTCGGTGAACTTCTTCATATCGAAGTCGGGATTGGGCAGGCCAAGCTTCCTGGCCCTGTCCTGAAGACTGGCGATCCGATCGCGCAGCAGCACCTTCGCTCGATTGCGCTCAAGTTCGTGCACGAGCGCGACCCTCACCGCCTCCGTTTTGCTCGGAGCGTTCGTCTCGCGTTGCAATCTGCTGGCCAGCGCATCCACTTCGTCGTCGCGGATATAGAGCGGCATTGAATATCCTCCGTTGGATATTCATTTATTCCACCTCGTATATCACTTCAAGTTGCAGCGTTGGCCTCCCTCGCCGCCCGCGTCAGCAGCCGCTGGTAGAACAGGCCGATGCCGATCAGCACGGCGCCAAGACCGATGAACGACAGCGCCCTGAGCACGCCTTCCAGTTCCGACATGTCGAACAGGAAGACTTTTACCACGGCAATCGCGATCAGCGCCGCCGAGGCAATGCGCAGCACCTGCGACTTCAGCCAGACGCCGGCGGTCAGCAGCACGACGCCGATGATCAGCCAGAGCGCCGAATAGGTGTAGGTCTCGAGCTGGCCGAGGCCGCTCCACAGGCCGATGAACTCGCCCTTGAACACGCGCCTGACCGACAGTGTGGCGTAGGCGAAGACAAGCAATGCCGCCACCACCGCCAGCATCTGCGCATACCATGGCGGCCGCTTGTCCCTGGCATAGAGCGCCAGCCCGCCGGCAGCGATGGCCGGCAGGAGATAAGCCAGGAACAAGAGGTTGAACACCGGGATCTGGCCGGTCGATTCGTCGGTGAACAGCGGATTGAGCACCAGGAAATGCTGGAGGACGATGAAGGCGACCGAGAGCACGCCGGCAGCCATCGAGCCATAGCGCAGCACAGAGCTTGGCGAGCGCATGTCGATGGCCACCAGTATCGCGCCGGCGCCGATGGCGATCAGCGTATAGATCGCCTGTTCGGCGAGCGTCACCGGGCCGGTGTCGATGACGCCGCCATGCATGGCGTGGCGCACCAGCATGGCGACGGTGAGCAGCGCAAACAGGGCTGCACCCGCCTCCATCGCAAGGCGCGGCCGGCCATTGCCAGTTGTTGGTAGTGCGGGGGTGGTACGCGCGAGTTGCCAGGCGGCAAAGCCGAAGGCCAGCGCCGGTACGCCGTATCCCGGCAGCAGCCAGTTGAACACCGGCGTCGTCGTCAGGAACTCGGCGCCGACGATGGTCGGATCGAAGGCGACGCGGCCGAGCACGGCGACGACCGCGCCGACCGAAATCCAGCCGAGCACGGGATAAGAACGCCAACGCGTCGCCAGCGCCGGCACGATGGCGGCAACGCCGGCAAGCAACGTGGTCCAGCCGGAACCGAAGGCCATGTGCAGCATCAGGAGCCCGGCCAGAGCCGAGCCGCAAAGCGCGAAGGAGACGGCGACGTCGCCCTTGAGCGGCGGCTGTTCGGCGCGCGCAATCCATTCGCCGCCGGCGGCGAAGACGACGACCAGAAGGGCAGCTATCGCCGCGTAGACAAGGTCGCGGTCGAGATTGCCGTAGGCAAGCCACAGCGTCAGCAGAATAAGCAGCGGCGCAGCGACGCCCCATGCCGCCCAGCATGCCGCGCGGACCCGTGCTGAGGCGGCGAAGCGGCGTGCGGCCCAGAAGCCGGCGCCGATGAAGACCAGGCCGAGGCCAATGCCGATGCGCAGCGTCAACGGATTTCCGGCCGCCACCGGCATGCCGTCAAAGCCGATATTCCCCTGGGTTATGTCGGAGCCGATGGTGGTGGGCGGAATGATGCCGAGATGGATCATCACGCTCACCACGCCGGCGGCATGCAGCAGCGGCAGCGCGCGCGGCCGGTAGAGTGCGGTGGCGACAAGGGCGACGAGGACGAAGGCGCCCGGCAAGGCGCCACCGGCGGCGACCAGCGTCGTGTCGACGGACAGGCCTAGCGCTGAAAACGCAACGAAAACGCCTGGCACGATCGAGGGCCAGTCGAAGCCGGTCTTCGCCGTCTCCGCTTCGCTGTCACGTGTGCCCAGCCAGACAAAGGCAAGCACCGCCAGCGTCACCGCGTCGATGAACAGGATGACGGCAAGGTCGGCGACTAGCGTGCTCATCATGTAGACGATGGTCCAGGCGCCGGTGCCGAAGAAGGCCGCCGCAATCAGGAATTTCCAGTCGCGAATGCGGGCGATCACGGCTGTAGCGGCAAGCACGATCGCCAGGTAGACGAACAGCGCCCATGGGTTGGGCGCCTGCGAGGACACAAGCGCCGGCGTCGCCATCGAGCCGACGAGACCGATGCCGGCCAGGGCCTGGCCGTGGACGAGGGCGGCGACAATGGTCGCCACGCCGATGGCGCCGAGCACGGTGAAGGCGAAGGCCGGCCCGACGAAACCGTAAATGGCATGCGCGGCATAGACCGTACCGAACAGGATGAAGGCGCCGGCAGCCGTCAGGATCGCCGGAATATAGGCGCCTGCAGCCCCTTGCACCGGCACCTTGAAGCCGGTGCGGCGGATGAACTCGCCGCCGCCGATCAGCACCAGGCCGAGCAGCGCCGCCAGGGACAGCCGCACTTCAGGGCCGAAAATGCCGGCCTCGATGGTGTAGCGGATCAGGAACAGGCCGCCCAGGGCCAGCGCGACGCCGCCGACCCAGACCGCCCAACGGGTGCCGAGCGCCGTTTCGACCTCTGACTGGCGGGCTGCCTTCGCCGTGGCGGCAGGCGCGGATCCGGTGAATGCCGCCTTGGCCGCGGCCGACAGTTCTGGCACGGCCTCGCTGGTGGCCGCATCGGCTTCGGCGGCCGGTGCCTGGGCATGTGCCGCGTCGGCTGTTGTTGGCGAAGCTATGTCGGCAACTGGTGCGGTGGCCTGAGCGGCATCCGCCGGTGCGCTTGCAACCTGCTCGACCGGTTTGGCAACGGGCGGTGTCGCATGCACGCCGGACAGAACCAGGCTGCGCAGCGCTCCGAGCTCGCGCTCGATCAGACTGACACGGCCCTGCTGGCGCAAGACGAGGACAAAAAGCACGATAACGACGACGGCGCCAATCAGGCTTTCAAACATGGCGGTTCCCCCAAACCAGGCCAGTTTTCACTGACAATTGCGGCGGCCACACGGCCACCCCAGACGGCTATTCAAGTCACGCCACCGCAATGGTGGCCGAAAAGAAGTTATCGAGCATGTTTCGTCGGCAAATTCCAGCGGCCTACGGTCTTTATCCTCACCCATCATCTGAGATAGCCAGGAATGGCATGCCGCCGCCACTTGCCCAGGAGCCATGCTATCCTCGGATGAACTGTGGGGAAATCGAATGCCGAAACGAAGTGCAGGGCTGCTGATCCACCGGACAAGGGCCGGCATTCTCGAATTTCTGCTCGTCCATCCCGGCGGCCCATTCTGGGCAAGGAAGGATGAAGGCGCTTGGTCGATCCCCAAGGGCCTCGTCGAGGACAATGAAGATGAGTTGGCCGCCGCCCGGCGCGAGGCTGGGGAAGAACTCGGAGTCAGCATCGAGGGTGATTTCGAGCCTGTCGGCAGCTATCGGCAAGCCGGCGGCAAGATCGTCATCGCCTGGAGTGTCGAAGCCGATTTCGATCCCGATGCCGTTAAAAGCAACATGTTCACGATGGAATGGCCGCCCAGGTCAGGCGTGACGAGGGAATTTCCCGAAATCGACAGGGCCGGCTGGTTTTCCTTCGCGGAGGCCAGCCTCAAGATCCTCGGCGGTCAGCGCGCCATCCTCGATGATTTCATGGAGCATCGCAAGGCCGGCTGAGGCTCTTGCCCTACGAGTACCCCCACCCTAACCCTCCCCACAAGGGGGAGGGAATGCTGCCGCATGCAGCTTTTGCTGTGAACCTGGACGGTTGCGGAGGTCAGCACCCACCGAGTCTCCCTCCCCTTTCTGGCGCAGCGTCTGCCGTAGTGGCGGCATTGCCGCCCGAATGATGCTTGCGCAAGGCGGCGAGGAAGCCGGCACGGGCATCGGGCTGTTCAATGCCGCGCGGCTCGTAGACATGGCGGGTGAAAAAGAAACCGGTCAGATGGAAGGCGTCCTCGAGTGCCGCGTGGTCCGCCCGCAAGCCGGAGCCGCGCTGCAGGAAGGCCGGCAGCGCCAGCATCTTGTCGCGCCACGGCGCACCGGCGGCTCGCGACACCGCACGGCCGGATTTCGGCGAGACATAGGCCAGATCCTGCCTGGCGCCGGTCGCCGCGCACTGGCTGAGATCGAGGCCGAAGCCGAGTTCGTCGAGGATGAGCAGTTCGAAGCGCGCCACCAGTTCCCCGGCGGCATCCGAATCGTCCAGATGGGCGATCATCACGGCAAGCGTCTCATACAGGCCGCCATGGGCGTCGCGCTCGGGCAGGAGTCTGAGATGCGCGGCCATGGTCTGCAGGCCGTAGACGGCGACTGCGCTGTCCATCAACCGGGCGGCATTCATCTCGATCGCCTCGGCCTGGAAGGTGCCGAGATGCTCGTCGAGGCGTGCCCGCCACAAAAGGTCGACGCGGTTGCCGGGCTGCAGCACCGGCTGCTGCTTGCGCGAGCGCCCGCCGCGCACCAGGCCGAGATGGCGGCCATGCGCACGCGTCATTACCTCGAGAATGGCGCTGGTTTCGCCATGCTTCCGGGTGCCGAGTATGATTCCCTCGTCGCGCCATTCCATGGCAGGAGCTTGTCACCGGTTGCATGGCGAAATCAAGATTTTGGCGCACCGCGTGCGATCTGTGCTGACATTGGATCTCCGCACATCGTCGAAAGGCTCCGATCACGCGAATTTCCGGTGATCGGCCAGGACGTCGTCGATGACGCGGCGCGATCGCTCGGCTTCGGCTTGGTTGGCGTCGTGTCCGGCAACGGTGATCAGCGCCTTCCACAGCGTCCAGCCGCGGCCGCGCGCCCAGGTCGCTTCATCGACGTCGATGGCGGCACGGAACGCCTCCCGGCTCTCGCCCTGGAAGAACGTCCAGGCGATCGCCAGGTCGCAAGAGGGATCGCCGATCCCGGAGGTGCCGAAGTCGATGACGGCGCTCAAACGGCCGTTTTGGACCAGAAGGTTGCCCCAAGCGACGTCTCCGTGGAACCAGACGGGCGACCCTTGCCAGGTGGCGGCAAGGGCCGCATACCAGACAGCGGTGGCCGCCTGGGTGTCGATCTGCCCCTCCAGCGCCTGGAGTGCTTCCCTTGTCTGGTTGTCATACACGCTCAGCGATCCGCCGCGGAAGAAATTGTGCTGGCCCGCGGGCGGCCCGCCCGCCGGATCGATCCGCCGGAGCGCAATGAGGAACTTGGCCAGATCGACCGCGAACTGTCGGCGATCGGCGATTTCGGCGGTCTTGGCTGTTTCGCCGTCGATCCAGCGGTAGACGGACCATTGCCAGGGGTAGTCCTCCCCAGGCTCGCCCATCGCCAGTGGAACCGGGATCGGCAGCGGCAGAAGCGGCGCCAGCCTGGGCAGCCAGCGGTGCTCTTTTTCGACCTGCAAGGCATATGGTGCGGCACTCGGCAGCCGCACAGTCATATCATTGCCGAGGTGGAAGGTTCGGTTGTCCCAGCCGCCAAACGCCACCGGCCTCACCGGCAGATGCCGCCATTGCGGAAATTGCGCGGCGATCAACCGGCGCACGAGATCGGTATGGATGGTCGGTTTTGGATCAGGCATGTCATCGTCTCAAACTGCCGGGCGGCATTTCCAGACGATGAAGCTCAATGGGGAAACTCAAGCCCCATCTCGCGGTAGCGCTCGGGGTCGTCGCCCCAGTTTTCACGCACTTTCACGAACAAGAACAGGTGCACTTTCTGCTCGAGAATGCCAGCTATTTCCATGCGCGCCGACTGGCCGATGGCACGGATCGTCTCGCCCTTGTGGCCGAGCACGATCTTCTTCTGGCTGTCGCGCTCGACATAGATGGTCTGGTCGATGCGCACCGAGCCGTCCGGTTTCTCTTCCCATTTCTCGGTCTCGATATGCGAGGAATAGGGCAACTCCTGATGCAGCCGCAGATACAGCTTCTCGCGGGTGATCTCGGCGGCCAGCTGGCGCATCGGCAGGTCCGAGATCTGGTCTTCCGGATAGTACCAGGGGCCGACCGGCAGAGCTTGCGCGAGATAGTCGAGCAAATCCTTGCAGCCGGAGCCGGTCAGCGCCGAGACCATGAAGGTGCGCTTGAACGGCACCTTTTCGTTTGCTGCCGCAGCCAGGGCCAGCAGCGCCTCGTGCTTGACCCGGTCGACCTTGTTGAGGATCAGCACCATCGGCTGGCGGACGTCCTTCAGCCGCTCGAGGATGGCGTCGGCGTCACCCCTGATGCCGCGCTCGGCATCGATCAGCAGCAGCACGATATCGGCGTCCTTGGCGCCACCCCAGGCGGTGGTCACCATCGCGGTGTCGAGCCGGCGCTTCGGCTTGAAGATGCCGGGCGTATCGACAAAGACGATCTGCGCGTTGTCATGCGTGGCGATGCCGCGCACGATGGCGCGGGTGGTCTGCACCTTGTGGGTGACGATCGACACCTTGGCGCCGACCAGTTGGTTGACCAGCGTCGACTTGCCGGCATTGGGCGCCCCAATCAGGGCAACGAAGCCGGAATGCGTGGCCTCCGCTGCCGGAGGGAGATCTTCGCTGCCGGTCATGCCGCACTCCCTTGGTTGGCCCAGATGCCCTCGCGCATAAGAAACGCCGATGCCGCCGCTTCTTCGGCTGCGCGGCGAGAGCCGCCCGTGCCGCTTGCCGGCGCAAACCCGCCGACCTTCACGGACACCGTGAAAACCGGTTGATGTTCAGGTCCCTCGCGTTTCTCGATCGCGTATTCGGGCCTGACATCGCTGGTCTTGGCGAGCCATTCCTGCAGGTCGGATTTCGGATTGGGCGGCTTGGCCACCACCTTTTGCGAGCGCGGCTCCCAGTAGCGCAGGACGAATTGCCTTGCGGCATCGAGGCCGCCGTCGATATAGACCGCCGCGATCAGCGCCTCGACCGCATCCGCCAGATAGTTTCCGCCCGAGCCACGCGAGCGCGCCTTCAAGGCAGCGTCGGCCCGAACCAGATCTTCGAGCTGCATTTCAATGCCGATCTCGGAGCATGTCCGCGCATCGACCAGGGCATTGAAGCGCGGGGCGATTTCACCTTCCGGCGCTTCAGGAAACTTTTCGAAAAGCAGGTCGGCAACGATCAGGCCGAGCACGCGGTCGCCAAGGAATTCGAGGCGCTGGTTGTTGCTGCTTGCCTTGACCGCACTGGAATGGGTCAGCGCGGTCTCGAGCAAACGGACATCCCGGAAGGAATGGCCGGTTTTGGCTGTCACCAAATCGGCCAGAGTTTCACCCGTCGGGCGCTTCAAAGCCATCAATTCACGAAATGGAACAGGCGCGACAGGCGCACCAGCGACGGCCATTTCCAGATCTCGAGCGGGCTCGCCTTCCCGGCGATCGAGAAGAAGACAATGTTGGCGCGGCCGACAAGGTTCTCCGCCGGCACGTAGCCGACGCTGAGGCGGCTGTCGGAGGAGTTGTCGCGGTTGTCGCCCATCATGAAATAGTTGCCGGGGGGCACGACGAACTCGCGGGTGTTGTCGGTGATCGAATTCGGTGTCAGGTCGAGCGTGTCGTAGCTGACGCCGTTGGGCAGGGTCTCGCGATAGACGTCGACCGGCTCAGGCACTTCCGTGATATCAGGATTTTGGATCTGGCCGGTTTTCACACGAGGCACGCCCTGGCCGTTGATGAACAATTGGCCGTCCTTCATCTGGATCTTGTCGCCGGGCAGGCCGACGACGCGCTTGATGTAGTCGAGCGACGGATCCGGCGGGAACTTGAAGACCACCACGTCGCCGCGCTTCGGATCGGAACCCCAGATGCGGCCGGAAAAGATGTCGGGGCCGAATGGCAGCGAATAACGCGAGAAGCCATAGGACCATTTGGTGACGAACAGATAGTCGCCTTCGAGCAAGGTCGGCCGCATAGAGCCGGACGGGATCGAGAAGGGCTGGAACAGCAAGGTGCGGATGACCATGGCCAGCAGCAAAGCCTGGATGATGACGCTGACGATTTCGCCAAGCCCGCCGGATTTCTTCTCGGATTTTTCAGCCACGCTCATGTCGTCCTCGATTGTGCGTTGGATGGTATAGAGTCTCGGCGCGCGCTGGGCAACGTCAAGTCGGCGTTAGATAGCGGTCGTCTGATGCAATCAATGTGGCGCTTGTTCGGCGGGCAACGCCTCGATGATCACAAAGGCTTGAGCAAGCGGGAAATCATCGGTGATTGTGAGGTGGATCGCCGCTCTGTGCCCCTGTGGCAGGATTTTGGCCAGCCGTGCCGCCGCTCCCCCGGTCAGCGCCATGGTCGGCGCGCCGCTGGGCAGGTTGGCGACCCCCATGTCGCGCCAGAACACGCCCTGCGCCAGGCCGGTGCCAAGCGCCTTGGCGCAGGCCTCCTTGGCGGCGAAGCGCTTGGCATAGGAGGCGGCGCGGCCCTTGCGGCCTTCGGAGCGGACCTGTTCGACCTCGGTGTAGATGCGCTGGATGAAGCGCTGACCATGCCGTTCCAGCGACTTTTCGATGCGTCTGATGTCGATCAGGTCGCTGCCGATGCCGATGATCATTCCGCCGGAACTTCCCGTCCGCGGTGCCCGGCCTTATGCGCCCGCTCTGCCATGCGCTTCCTGCGCTGCTCGCGAAAGGCTGTCATCCCCCAGCGGGTAATGCCGTAGAAGATCAGCCCGAAGATCAGGCCGAGCGGCACAGCGCCGATCAGCATCGGCTCGAGCACCGGGTGCCACAGCTTTGCAAACGACAGCGTGTGCATCATCTCACCAAGATGCGCAGGCGGTCCGTTCTTGGGCAGGCGCTCATGCAGGATCAGCTTGCCGACTTCCCAGGACGCTCCCCACAGCAGCGGGAAAGTCAGCGGATTGCCGAAGAATACCGCGCCGAGGGCGGCGGCCACCAGATTGCCGGCGACCACCCAGCAGAGCACGGCGGCGACGGCGAAATGGAAGCCGAGCGGAAAGAAGGAGGCGAAAACGCCGGCCGCGACGCCGGCCGCGACCGCATGCGGTGTCGCCTTCAGCCGCAGGATGCGCTTGGAGAAATATTGCAACGAGCGCGAAAACGAGCGGCGCGGCCACAGATAGGTACGCACCCGCTCCAGAATGCCATCAGGCTTTCGGCGTCGAAAAAGCACTCTGTTCCAGTTCCCGGTTCATCACGCCCAAATTGCAACCATCCCTGGCCGGGCGCGGTCGCTCCATCTTGCGCTTCGAGGGCGCAGAAAGGCAACAACGACTTTGATATAGCGACTGCCTTGCGGCGGAACAATGAAACGCCGCCGCGATGGTCTGCCGCAGGCGGGTAACGATGGTCTGCCGCAGGCGGGTAACAAGAGCGCCATTGGGGCGAAACTGAGGACAATATCGATGAAAGCTCCCCGACGACGGCAAGGCCCGCGCGAGACGACGCCGAGGCGGATAGACTATTCCCGATATTCGCTGACTTCGACCAAATTGCTGTCCGGATCGCGGAAATAGACCGACATCATCGTGCCGCGGGCGCCGGTGCGCTCGACCGGACCGACTTCGATGGCAACGCCATTGGCTTCGAGACTGGCGCAAATCTCGGCAAGCGGCCTTGCGGCGATCAGGCAGAAATCGCCGGACCCAGGCATCGGCGTCTTGGCTTTCGGTTCAAAAGTGTGCGTTGCCTGATGCAGGTTGATCTTCTGCGATCCGAACAGCAACGCCGTCGGCCGGTTCGGCTCGTCGTGACGCTTCAGGCCAAGCACCCGCTGGTAGAAGGCGCAGCTGTCCTCCACCGAGCGGACCGTCAGCACGAAATGATCGATGCCGGCGATCATCGTGATGTCCCCTAAATGTTGCGGCTACCCGGCTTGATCGCCGGGATGGCGGCAAGTTCGGGCGGCAGGCGGTCGGCGGGATAGGCCGGCACCTCATATTCGGCAAGCGCGATCAGCGGCACGCCGACATTGGTCTTGCCGGCCGAGCGGTCGATGATACAGGCCGCCGCCACGACCTCGGCGCCAATCGCGCGCAGGCAGTCGATGGTTTCGCGAATCGACAGGCCGGTGGTGACGATGTCCTCGACGATGACGACGCGCGATCCCGGCGCGATCTCGAAGCGGCGCAGCCTGAACTCGCCGCCTTCGCGCTCCACCCAGATTGCTGGCACACCGAGATGGCGCGACGTCTCATAGGCCGGGATCAGGCCGCCGATCGCCGGGCCGACGACGTAGTCGATCTTGCCCGGCACCGCCTTGCGGATCTTTTCGGCCAGCGCCTTGCAAAGCCGCTCGGTCTTGTCGGCGTGCATGAAGACGCGCGCCTTCTGCAGGAAGACCGGGCTGCGCAGACCCGACGTCAGGATGAAATGTCCCTCCAGAACAGCGCCTGCCTCGCGGAAAATGCCCAGAACTTCATCGGTATTCATAACTCGCCCCATGTCCATGGTGAATGGTGAATGGTGAATGGTGAATGGTAGTGAGAACGCCTTCTTTCACTATTCACTATTCACTATTCACTATTCACTATTCACCCATTCACACGCCGCGCATCGCTGACGCTCGAATTATCCTTGAGCTGCGACAGCAGCCGGTTGAGGTGCTTCAGATCCCAGACTTCGAGATCGATCAGCATTTCGGTGAAGTCGGGCGCGGTGCGCACCATCGACAGCGTATGAATGTTGGCGTCGTTGGAGGCAACGACCTGGGCGATGTCGGCGAGCGAGCCCGGCGCGTTGATGGCGGTGACCGAGACGCGCGCCGGAAAGCGCTCCTTGGTCTGCTCGTCAATGTCCCAGCGCACGTCGATCCAGCGCTCCGGCTGGTCGTCGAAGGCCTGCAGCGCCGGCGACTGGATGGGATAGATGGTGATGCCGGTGCCCGGCTGGACGATGCCGACGATGCGGTCGCCAGGCACGGCCCCTTCCGGCGCGAAACGCACCGGCAGGTCGCCGCGCACGCCGCGGATCGGCACCGCGCCATCGCGCGGCTGGTCCTTGTCCTTGCGCGCGGCTCGGGTGCCGGGCATCTGGAACAGCATGCCGGCGGCGTTGCGGATCTTCGACCAGCCCTCCTCGCGCTGCTTGGGGGCGCTGACGGTGACGCGCTCGTCCTTGTAGTCTGGGAAGACCGCCTTCATGACGTCAGTCGAGGCAAGTTCGCCGCGCCCGACCGAGGCCAGCACATCTTCGATGTCCTTGCGCGCCAGCCGGTGCAGCACCGGCTTCAGGCTTTCCTTGGTGAAGGTCTTGCCGGCGCGCTCGAAGGCGCGCTCGAGAATGCGGGCACCAAGACCTGAATATTGCTTGCGAATGGCGTTCTTGGTGGCGCGGCGGATGGCTGAGCGCGCCTTGCCGGTGACCACCACCGATTCCCACGCCGCCGGCGGCACCTGCGCCTTGGAGCGGATGATCTCGACCTCGTCGCCGTTCTTGAGTTCCGTCATCAGCGGCATGATGCGACCGTTGACCTTGGCGCCGACGCAGGTGTCGCCGACATCGGTGTGCACGGCATAGGCGAAGTCGATGGGGGTGGCGCCGCGCGGCAGAGCGATCAGCATGCCTTTCGGCGTGAAGCAGAACACCTGGTCCTGGAACAGCTCCAGCTTGGTATTTTCGAGGAAGTCTTCCGGGTTGTCGCCTTCTGCCAGTTGCTCGATGGTGCGCCGCAGCCAGGCATAGGCGTTGGTCTCCTTCGAGATCGCATGGGCGGCGCCGTTCGTCTTGCCGCCGGTGTCCTTGTAGATCGAATGGGCGGCGACGCCATATTCGGCGATCTTGTTCATCTCGCGGGTACGGATCTGCAGTTCGACGCGCTGGCGCGATGGGCCGACAATGGTGGTGTGGATCGAACGGTAGTCGTTCTGCTTGGGCGTCGAGATGTAATCCTTGAAGCGGCCAGGTACCATCGACCATGTGGTGTGAATGGCGCCGAGCGCGCGGTAACAGTCTTCGACGCTGTCGACGACGACGCGGAAGCCGAAGATGTCCGAGAGCTGCTCGAAGGACAGCGCCTTGGCCTCCATCTTGCGGAACACCGACCACGGCTTCTTCTGCCGGCTCTTCACCCCGGCATTGATGGCATGCTTCTCGAACAGCGTCGACAGCGCCTTTTCGATGTCGGTCAGCACACCCTTGTTGCGCTCGAATATCTCGGCAAGCCGCGCGGTGACGGCGCGGTAGGCTTCCGGATTGATGAAGCGGAAGGCGATCTCTTCCAGCTCCTCACGCATGCCTTGCATGCCCATGCGCCCGGCCAGCGGCGCGTAGATGTCCATCGTCTCCTCGGCGATGCGCAGGCGCTTGGCCTCGGGCATGTGGTCGAGGGTGCGCATGTTGTGCAAACGGTCGGCGAGCTTGACCAGCAGAACGCGGACATCCTCCGAGATGGCCAGCAACAGCTTGCGCAGGTTTTCCGCCTGCTCGGCCTTCTTGGAGACGAGATCGAGCTTCTTCAGCTTGGTCAGGCCTTCGACCAGCTTGCCCATTTCGGGGCCGAACAGATCGTCGATCTCGGCCCTCGTCGCGGTGGTGTCCTCGATCGTGTCGTGCAGCAAGGCGACAGCGATCGTCGCCTCATCCATGTGCATTTCGGTGAGGATGGCGGCGACTTCGAGCGGATGCGAGAAATAGGGATCGCCGGAAGCGCGCTTCTGGTGGCCATGCTTCTGCATGGCGTAGACATAGGCCTTGTTGAGCAGCGCCTCGTTGACGTCAGGCTTGTAGCGCGCAACGCGCTCGACAAGCTCATACTGACGCATCATGGGCGGGTTCTCACGGTGCTGAAATGATTGATGCGCCGCACTGATGTACGGCGCATCTCATAGATAGCCACGAAACTCACGGGACGGAAGTGCCGGAACCATATTCCCGGCAGGTCCAGGGCAGCGATTAGTAGTCGTCGCTCTTTTCCGGGGGAACCAGGCCCTCGATGCCGGCCAAAAGGTCTTCCTCGGTCATGCGATCGAAGGTGACGTTTTCTTCCGCGTCGTCGGCGTCGGTAGCTGCAACTGCGTTGCCGGTCTGGTCGGCGATCGCCTCGCCGTCGGCCTCGGGCTCGTCAACCTCGACATGCTTCTGCAGCGAGTGGATCAGATCTTCCTTGAGGTCGTCGGGCGACAGCGTCTCGTCGGCGATCTCGCGCAGCGCCACGACCGGGTTCTTGTCGTTGTCGCGCGGCACGGTGATCGGCGCGCCCTGGCTGATCTGGCGGGCGCGATGGCCGGCAAGCAGCACGAGCTCGAAGCGGTTGTCGACCTTGTCGATGCAGTCTTCAACGGTTACGCGGGCCATTGATTGCCCCTTTCATGCCTGGATTTGATGGAAAACAGGCGCGGTCCATAACCCGAACGCCGCCAAAATACAAGCATTATGGCTCTGTGGCCCCATGGGCTGGCGAATGCCAGCTTCTGGCGCCGCTGAATGCCTTGCCGGCAAAGCCCGCCTACCGGCGACGACACGGCTCCGATCACAATTGCTTGCAGTGCGCCCCGGCACCCTTGGATTGCCGTAAAACTGGCGCTATCTCGGTTGACGAAAGGTCAGCCGGTTTATTTACGAGCCGACCGATATAACGACCCATTTCGATTAGTCCGCCACCTATTTCGAAAAAGGAATATTGCCATGTTCGACCCCCGTGAAAAAATCGCTCTTTTCATAGACGGCGCCAATCTCTACGCCACCTCGCGCGCACTCGGCTTCGACATAGACTACCGCAAACTGCTGTCCAGCTTCCAGAAGCGCGGCTATTTGCTGCGCGCCTATTACTACACCGCTCTGGTCGAGGATCAGGAATACTCTTCGATCCGCCCTTTGATCGACTGGCTCGACTACAATGGCTTCAAGGTGGTGACCAAGCCGGCCAAGGAATTCACCGACTCGACCGGCCGCCGCAAGATCAAGGGCAATATGGACATCGAACTGACCGTCGATGCGCTCGAACTTGCCGATGTTGTCGATCACTATGTCATCTTCTCCGGCGACGGCGACTTCCGCACACTGGTCGAAGCGCTGCAGCGGCGCGGCCGCAAGGTCTCGATCGTCTCCACCATGGCCTCGCAACCACCGATGATCTCGGACGATCTGCGCCGCCAGGCCGACCATTTCATCGATTTGACTTCGCTGAAGAACGAGGTCGGCCGCGATCCCTCCGAACGGCCGGTGCGCAGGCCCGAGCCGGCCGAAGTCGAAGAGGAAGACTATTGACGGCGGCGGCCTTGGACGCCGCTCCCGAACCCGACCGCGACTGCCCGCTCTGCCCGCGCCTGCATGATTTCATCGCAGACTGGCGGCAGCGCGAGCCGTCGTGGTTCAATGCGCCGGTGCCGACTTTCCTGCCGCCTGATGGCGAGGACGCCGTCGAGCTGCTGATCGTCGGGCTGGCGCCCGGCCTGCGCGGCGCCAACCGCACCGGGCGACCGTTCACCGGCGACTATGCCGGCGACCTGCTCTACTCAACGATGATCGCTCACGGTCTTGCCCGCGGCGAGTTCAAGGCGCGGCCGGATGACGGGCTCGAACTGATCGGCACCGCGATCACCAATGCGGTGCGCTGCGTGCCGCCTGAAAACAAGCCGGTCGGCGCCGAGATCGCCACTTGCCGCAGTTTTCTGGTGCCGACGATTGCACGCTTTCCCAAACTGCGCGCCCTGCTGGCGCTGGGCTCCATCGCCCACCAGTCGACCGTCAGGGCGCTGGGCCAGCGCGTCGCCGCCTATCCGTTCAAGCACGGCGGTCAGTTGCCGGCCGGCGGCGTCACGCTGTTTTCCAGCTATCACTGCTCGCGCTACAACACCAACACTGGGGTGCTGACCGAAGCGATGTTCGTCAAGGTATTCAGCGAGATCGCGTCGTTCCTGCGGAACTAGACGCTGCCTCTCAAAATCCCTCGAGCACGATCTTGCCCTTGGCCTTGCCGGTCTCGATCAGCGCATGGGCGCGCTTCAGATTGGCGGCATTGATTGGGCCGAACGTCTCGCCCAGCGTGGTGCGGATGGTGCCGGCGTCGACAAGGCGCGCCAGTTCGTTGAGATGTTCGCCCTGCGCGGCCATATCGGGCGTTTCATACAGCGAGCGGGTGAACATCGGCTCCCAGTGGACCGAAACGCTCTTGCGACCCAGTCGCGGGTTTCGGGCCGCGATGCGGTGGCGATCATCGTCAGATCGGTCAGCTGGCGCGCGAGTTGGACCGCGATCGACCCGACGCCGCCGGCGCCGCCGACGATCAGGATGGTGTTCGCGGCGCCGATGACTAGCTTCTTCACATTGAGGCGGTCGAACAGCGCCTCAAAGGCGGTGATCGCCGTCGTCGGCAGTGCTGCCGCCTGCGCATAGCCGAGCGAGCCAGACTGGGCTCATCGCCCGCAAGGTCTATGCGCAGATGCCGCCGAAGGTCGAGTACAGCCCGACGCCTCGTGGCCGAAGCCTGGAGCCCGTGATCACCGTGCTGAAGGTCTGGGGCGATGCGAATGTGACGCTGGCGCCGGAGGTTTCCCAGGCCGCTTGAAGCGGAGGCGTGGCAACCGCTTGCGTTGGTCCGGCCCTCACACCGGCAGCAGCGCGTCCGGCTTCACGTCCGATATCGACGCATAGGTGTGCGTTTCCCTGACACCCGGCAGCGGCAGGATCACGCGCTTCAAAAAATCCTGATAGGCGGCCATTTCCGAAATGCGCGCTTTCACCAGATAGTCGAAGCCGCCCACGACCATATGGCACTCCAGCACTTCGGGGGCCTTTGCTACCGCTTCGGCGAAACGGTCGAACACATGCGGCGCCGCCTGGTCGAGCCTGACTTCGATGAAGACGAGCGTGCCGCGGCCGATCTTTTGCGGATTGAGCACGGCCCGGACCGCGGTGATGAAACCCTCACGGAAAAGGCGCTTCACGCGCTGGCTGGTGCCGGTCGGCGACAGGCCGACACGGGCTGCTAGGTCAAGCGTCGTGCGACGCCCGTCCTCCTGCAGCAACCGAAGCAGGCTGCGATCGATGGCGTCGAGCTGATCGGATTCATGATTCACGTTTGCAGCGCCCATATCGCGTGACTTTCACTTCCACATTGCGAAAACAGCATATTTTGACGCACCATTTTCGACAATAGGCTCCGTTTTCAACGAAAGCCGTCTGGAGGAAGTACCCTTCCGCTGGCAGGATCGAGCGGGACAAGAATGCGCGTGACAGAGGACCGAAACACGAAGCCGGCAATCCTTGCTGGCCTGGCCATGATCGGCATCTACGCCGTGCAGTTCGTCGCCGCCCGCTTCAGCCTGCGGGAACATCTGACCGCGACCGATTTGGCAACGTTGCGCTTTGCCGGCGCCGGCATGGTCATGCTGCTGGTCGTCTGGAGAAACGGCCGGGCGACTGGCAAGGCATTGGGCTGGAGGCGTGCCTTGACGCTGGCGGCACTGGCCGGACTGCCCTACCCTATCATCATCAATTGGGGACTGACCTATGCGCCGGCAGCGCATGGTGCCGCACTTTGCCCTGCCTCGATCGTGTTCTTCTCATTCGTGCTGTCGCGCATCGCCACGAGGGAGAAAACCTCGCACCAGCGAACCATCGGCGTCGCAGCCATCATCGCCGGGCTGATCCTGTTCATTGCACCCGTGCGCACTGGCGGCGGCATGAAGGATGTCCTCTTCGGCGATCTTCTGTTCGTCGGATCCGGCGCGATGTTTGCCGCCTATGCCGTTCTCGTGCGGCGCTGGCGCGTCGATCCGGTTGCGGCGACCGCAACGGTGGTGCTGCTGTCATGCGTGCCGCTGCCGTTGCTCTATTTCTTTGCCCCAAGCGGCCTCCGCGCGGCATCAGTGGCCGAGATTGCCAGCCAGATCGTCATTCAAGGGTTTTTGGCGGGTGCGGCCGCCATGTTCCTGTACACCTATATCGTCCGGCAGCTGGGGTCGCAGGCGGCATCGCTGTTCATGCCATGCGTGCCGATCGCAACCGTGCTGATCGCGATGACGGTGCTCGGCGAGACGCCGACCGGCGCCCAGTTCGCCGCCGTACTGATCATGGCCGCGGGGATGGCTTTTTCGGCTCTTTCCAGGCCTGTTCCCAAGCCTGCGTAAGACTGCGGATGCCAAACTCAAGGCCAGCTGATTCGTTCAAGGCGATGGAGGCTTTTGCGAAGAGAGCGATGCGGGTGCAGCAAATAGCTCGGCCAGCGTTTGCTGCCCACCCTGCAGGACGTTGAGATCGACATCGCCCTCGATCCCGTCGACGCGGCCCATATTGTGGTACTGCCAGTAGATCCAGTCGTTGCGACCTGGCTCCAGGAGCAACGAGCGACGCCAGAGCGGGCGAACGTCGATTTTCCCGGCATAGGCGTCCTCGGCCTCGTCGGTCAGGTAGATGATCGCCGGCTTGCCGAACGCAGCTTCAACCGGTCCGAGGAAGGCCTGGAGTTCCGCGCTCAGCTGCTCCGGCGACGGGCGTTGCGGGCAGTTGCCGCCGAATTCGATGTCGACGACCGGTGGCAGCAGCGGCTGGTCGTGCGGCACCACCGCGATGAAATTTTTCGCCTGGTCGGCGCCCGGCCGGCAGAAGGTGAAGAAGTGATAGGCGCCGACCGCAAGCCCGGCCGCGCGCGCCTCGCGCAGGTTTTTGGCGAAGGCATCGTCGACATGGTCGCCGCCCTCGGTCGCCTTGATGACCGCGAAGGCGACATCGTCGGCGGCAACGCGCCGCCAGTCGATCTCACCCTGATGATGGGAAACGTCGATACCCCTGACCGGATAGCTGTCACGATCCGGCGAGAACGTCCGGAAATAGAAGATGCCACCTGCGGCGACGATGCCGGCGAAGACCAGACTGGCCGCACCCCAGAGAATGATCCGGTTCTTCAAGCCTTTCCCCATCGTATGTCGCTGGAAACTTGAAAGCCGATGTGGCTTTTCTGGGGCTGTGGCTCGAGGTTCTTAGCCCCGTTCCTTCATGAGCCGGCCCTTTTCGCGCGACCAGTCGCGCTGCTTTTCGCTCTCGCGCTTGTCGTGCAGTTTCTTGCCGCGGCCGACGGCGAGCAGCAGCTTGGCACGGCCCTGGTCGTTGAAGTAGATTTTCAGCGGCACCAGCGTCATGCCTTCGCGGTCGATGCTCTGCGCCAGTTTTGCCATCTCGCGCTTGTTGAGCAGCAGCTTGCGACGCCGCCTGGGCTCGTGGTTGAAGCGGTTGGCCTGCAGGTATTCCGGCAGATAGGAATTGATCAGCCAGATCTCGCCACCCTCGACCGAGGCGTAGCTGTCCTGGATGTTGGCCTGGCCTTGGCGCAGCGACTTGACCTCGGTGCCGGTCAGCACCAGGCCGGCCTCGACGGTGTCGAGCACCTCATAGGAAAACCGCGCCTTGCGGTTTTCCGCAACGGTTTTGTTGTTTGGATCGGCTTTTCTGACCTGGTTCATGATGCGGAGAGGTGGCGCCTCATCCTCAATTTATCAAGCCGGCGTGCTTCATCGCCGCATCGATCTTCTCGGCGGTCGACGCCTCGATGGTCACCAGCGGCGAGCGCACCACGTTCTCGACCTTGCCAATCTTCGACAGCGCGTATTTGACGCCGCACAGGCCGGGCTCAAGGAAGATGGCCTTGTGCAGCGGCAGCAGACGGTCCTGCAATTCCAGCGCCTTGGCGCTGTCACCGGACAGTGTGGCTTCCTGGAATTCGGCGCACAGCCGCGGCGCGACATTCGACGTCACCGAGATGCAGCCGACACCGCCATGAGCGTTGAAGCCGAGGGCAGAGGCATCCTCACCTGAAAGCTGGATGAACTCCTTGCCGCAGGTGGCGCGCTGTTCGGACACGCGCTCGACCTTGCCGGTGGCATCCTTGACGCCGACGATGTTCTTGAAGTCGTGCGCCAGCCTGCCCATCGTCTCCGGCATCATGTCGATCACCGAGCGCGGCGGGATGTTGTAAATGATGATCGGCAGCTTGGTCGCCCTGGCGACGGCAGCGAAATGCTCGTACAAGCCGCGCTGTGTTGGCTTGTTGTAATAAGGCGTGACGACCAGAGCGGCGTCGGCGCCCGCCTGCTCGGCGTACTGCACCAGACCGACCGCTTCAGCGGTGTTGTTGGAGCCGGCGCCGGCGACGACCGGAGCGCGGCCCTTGGCCACATCGATGCAGACCTTGACGACATGGCGATGCTCGTCATGCGACAGCGTCGGCGACTCTCCGGTGGTGCCGACCGGGACGAGGCCCGTCGTGCCCTCGCCAAGTTGCCATTCGACGAAGGCGCGAAAGGCTTTCTCGTCGAAACGTCCGCTCTTTTCGAACGGCGTCACGAGCGCAGTAAGCGAGCCTCTCAGCATGTCGTCCAACTCCTTGGAACTTGTTTGTTTATGCGTGTCATCGTCCCAAAACCGGTTCCCGCTTTTGGGCGACATGCATCGGGCGCCTTCTAGCCGAAAGCGAAGCCGCGCACCATAGTCTCGACACTGTTGCGCGGCAAGCATGCCGATGGTGCCAGCAAGCGCAATTCGAACGGCCTCGATAACCCTTTGTTTACGAGCTCTTCACGACCTAAGTCTAGGCTCTCGGGCACCTGGGCTTGCCATCTAAAGTGCCGCAACAGGGAAAGATCAGGATCATGCCGGCCAGTCGGCCACTCCGCTTCATATTGCTTGGCGCCGTTGCCCTGCTGATAGTGGGAACGGCGGCAAACGAGAGCGTCGACGAGCAGACGACCTCATCGATCCCGATGCCTGACATGCAAGATGGAGCGCAGACCGATGCGCCCTCCGCCAATATCGCCGTGTTGAAAGGCAGTCTCGACGCGTTGGCGACCGGCGATATCGCCGCGGCACGAGCGGTGCGCGAAACATTGCCGGCCAGTTCGCTGGACCGCCATATCCTGGCCTGGGCGATCGCGCTCTATGGCGGCGACCGTGTGCCGAGCAGCGAGATTGCCGATACCGCAAAGATGTTGCCGAATTGGCCGGGCACCATCGCTCTGCGCAAGAACAGCGAGCGCGCGCTTTATCGCGAAAACCCCTCGCCGCAGACCGTGGTGAAAGCCTTTGACGGCAGCCAGCCGCTGACCTTTCAAGGCGTGGTCATCCTTGCCCGTTCTTATGTAGCTCTTGGCAACACCAAGGCTGCGCTTTCCGTGCTGTCGCCATTCTGGCGCACCGAGAAGCTGGAAGCCAGGGACGAGGCGGCCGTCAGCAAGGAGTTTGGCGCCATCATTCCGGCTGCCGACCATCGTTTCCGCATGGAACGGATGTTTTATGCCGACCGGGAGAATTCGGCACTGCGGGTCGCAGCACTTGCCGGCGGGCAACCGCTGGCCGATGCCTGGGCCGCCGCCTCGCGTGGCGACAAGAACGCGGCCAAGCTGTTGAAAGCGGTGCCTGCCGCGCAGCAATCGGCCGGCTATTTCTTCGCGCAAGCCGAATATCTGCGCAAGCAGCGGAAGTTTGCGGACGCCGCCGCGGTGATGATGAAAGCGCCAACGAGCCGCGACGCGCTGGTCGATCCCGATGCCTGGTGGGTCGAGCGCCGCGTGCTGTCGCGCGCACTGGTCGACCAGGGCGACTGGAAGACCGCCTACAAGATCGTTGCCGCGCATGCCGCCGAAAGCCCCGCCAGCGCCGCCGAGGCCGAATTCCACGCCGGCTGGTATGCGTTGCGCGGCCTCAACGATCCTGCGACGGCCTCGACCCATTTTGCCCGCATCGCCGATCTCGCGCAGGGACCGATGTCGCTGTCACGCGCCTATTACTGGCTTGGCCGCGCGGCGGAAGTCGGCGGTCCCGGCAATGCGAAGGATTATTTCACCAAGGCGGCAGCCTATGGCACCACTTTCTACGGGCAGTTGGCGGCGGAACGGGTTGGCTTGCGCACGCTGAACATCGTCTATCCCGAGCCAAGCACTGCCGACCGCCAAAGCTTTGACGGCCGCGAAGCCGTCAGCGCCATGAAGCGGCTGCAGGAGGCGGGCTACGACCGCTATGCCGAGACGCTTTACCGCGACCTCGCCGGGCAGTTGACCAGCCCCGGCGAGCTGGCGCTGCTTGCGGTGCTGGCGGAAAAGCAGGGCAATCATTTCATGGCGCTGAAGATCGGCAAGATCGCCGGCGCGCGCGGCATCGATGTCGGCGCGCTGTCGCATCCGCTGGGCGTCATTCCCGACACCGCCGACATATCCGGCTCGGGCAAGGCGCTGGCCTATGCGATCGCCCGCCAGGAAAGCGAATTCAATGTCGGCGCCGTCTCCAGCGCCGGCGCGCGCGGCCTGCTGCAGCTGATGCCGGGCACCGCCAAGCAATTGGCGAAGAAGGCAGGACTGAGCTTTTCCCAGGATCGGCTGACCAGCGATGCCGGTTACAATGCGACGCTGGGGGCTGCCTTCCTTGGCGAGCAGCTCGACCGCTTCGGCGGCTCCTATGTGCTGACCTTCGCCGGCTACAATGCCGGCCCTAACCGCGCCAGCCAATGGGTAGCCAAGTACGGCGACCCGCGCGGCAAGGGCATCGACGCCGTCGTCGACTGGATCGAGCGAATTCCCTACACCGAAACAAGAAGTTACGTGCAGCGCGTGATGGAGAATTACGAGGTCTACAAGATGCGCATTTCGGGGAAGTACGATATCGTTGGGGATTTGGTGAACGGAAGAGGCTGAGGCCGCAGAGCTGTCGCCACGGGCAGACGTTGGCGATCCTTCGCGCCCCCCTCTGGCCTGCCGGCCATCTCCCCCACGAGTGGGGAGATCAGCTTCGTTGCCGATTTCGCCAATCTCCAACGTCGAAGGAAGGGCGTAGCGCCGGAACCGCCAATCTCCCCCCTCGTGGGGGAGATGTCTGGCAGGACAGAGGGGGGCGCTGTCCCTCCGACATTTCCAAGAGTGTCAGCTTGCCGACAACCCTCGATTTGACCGCTCCCACCCTCGCCTGTAGCAGACGGAGACAATCCGGCCAGGGAGTCCTTTCAATATGTCGAGCACCGACGGCTTTTCCGATTTCTTCTACACAGCGCCGGACGGCCTCAGACTTCACGCTCGCATCTACGGTGAGACAAACTCGGGAACCTCGCCGGTGGTCTGCCTGCCCGGCCTGACCCGCAACGCGCGCGATTTCCATGAGCTGGCGCTTTATCTGTCGCGGACCGACAATCCGCGCAAGGTCATCGCCTTCGACTATCGCGGCCGCGGCCAGTCCGCTTACGACCCTGATATCGGCCATTACACTATCGGCATCGAGGCCGGCGATGTCCTCGCCGGGCTGGCTGCCCTGGACGTCGAGGAAGCGGCCTTCATCGGCACATCGCGTGGCGGACTGATCATCCACGTGCTCGGCGCGCTGCGGCCAGCCATACTGAAAGCCATAGTGCTGAACGACATCGGACCGGTGATCGAGGCAGCGGGGTTGGCCCATATCCAAACCTATCTCGACCCGGCACCGAAACCGAAGAGCCGCGCTGAGGCGATCGATGCGCAACGCGTCGCGCACGGGGCGGATTTTCCCGCTCTGACCGAGGCGGATTGGGAGCGGATGGTGTCGGCGCTCTACCGCGAGACGGACGAAGGCCTCCTGCTGCCGGATTTCGACCCCCAACTGGTCGAGACGGTGGCGGGCCTCGACCTCAGCAAGCCGTTGCCGGATCTGTGGCCGCAGTTCGAGGCGCTGGCGGCGATACCTTTGCTTGCCATTCGGGGCGCCAACTCGAAACTATTGTCGGCCGACACACTCGACGAGATGCAAAAGCGTCATCCCGGCATGGCGGCGATCACCGTCGAGGGCCAGGGCCATGCCCCCTTCCTGGAGACAGGCAACCTGCCGGGCGCTATCGCGGCTTTCCTGGATGAAGCGGAATGTTTGGATCGGATAAAGTAAACCCCAAGATCAACTCTGATCCTGGGGTTGTCGTGGCAGTATATGAAAGCCTTGGGTAACTATTTGGCTTTCGAGCTTTTCCGGGGCGCCTTGGGTGCCTTCGCCGCTGCCGCTTTACTTTTCTGAGCAGGCGCTGGCACTGAGGCCGTGGTTAGCGGCGATGCGAAGGCCGAGCTTTTTCCATCGCCGGACAGCCCTTCGCCGCGTGGTGTCTCCAGCACGACGACGCAGCCGTCGAGATCGTTAGTGGCCAGATGTGCGTAGCGCATGGTCATCGAAAGCGTCTGGTGGCCGAGCCACATCTGAACGCGGCGGATGTCGATGCCGCCCTGGACAAGACGCGACGCGCAGGTATGGCGCAAGATGTGCGGCACCACCTGGTCGTCGGCGCCGAGACCGACTTCAGCCTTGGCATCGTTCCAGATGGCGCGAAACTGTGCCTGGCTGAGTTTGGTGAACGGGCCCTTGGGCCGGCGGCCCTCTGACGGGGGCAGTTTGATGACCTCCTTGACCCGCTCGGTCATCGGGATGGTGCGGCTGCGGCCGGATTTGGTGATCCAGAACGAGACGCGATGTTCCTGGATGTCGTTCCAGATCAGTCCGAGCGCTTCGCCAAGGCGGCAACCGGTGTCGACGAGAAAGACCGAGAGACGGTAGGCATCCTCGCTGCGGGTCCTGATGGCGGCGAACAGCCTTGCTTCTTCGTCCCTTTCGAGGAAACGAATCCGTCCCGCCCGCTCTTTCTGGCGGCGGAACTCGGGCAGGCTGTGGATATCCCCCATCTTGTAAGCCTTGCGCAGCAGTTTGCTGAGGGCAGCCATCTTTCGATTGATGGTTGCGTTGCTGTTGCCGCGCTGGCGCAAGGTGCCGATAAGGTTGTCCAGGGTGCTCTGGTCAAAGGCGCTGAACCGTTCTCCGAGGAGAATCTCGTCTATTTCGCCGATGAAGGAGCTGACATTGTATTTATGTCGCCCATCATCCCAGAGTATGTCTCGGTATGCTGAAAAAAGCTCTCCGACCCGGTGCGACTTTACTTCTCTGATCTTGTTGTAGCTGTATTTTATCTTCGCATTTTGAGAAGAGAACATTGAGAAATGTTCGGAGGGGTCGCCCTCTTGTATCGCGTCGATGGTCATAAATTGCCACACCCCCGAGTGGATAGAGTCAGACCTACCCGCTTGGAAGCGTCCTTTCAAGAGATTTAATCACGCAGTTGTGAATTCATCCGCCCATCAGCGGATCCCACGAACTCACCCTACGGACTGTTCAGCTGCCGATTCCCCCTGTTCCTTCTGCTTGCCTTGTTCCAGTCACGAAACAAAAACAGCCCGGGCGTAGATGCGCCCGGGCTGGTATTCACCTGTCTAAAGCCAGCCCTTAGAACGAGCGCTGGAAGCGGAGCATGCCGCCGATGTTGCTGTCGCTGTCTGCATTGGTCCAATTGTGGTTCGCGCCAAAGGCAGTGTCATCGATGCTGCCTGCATTGAGGTAGTCAACTTCGGCCGTGACAGTAAAGCCTGGGACAACGTCGTAAGCGATGTTGGCTGCGACGCCGAGGTTCTCACCTTCGTCATACGAGACCTGGACATTGAACGAGGTCTTCTCGTTGATGGTGTAGGTGCCACCACCCCAGACTGCCCAGTTGCCGTCCCACTGCTTGTAGAAGCCGCGGCCGCCAGCGTCGAAGGCGTAGCCCGCATCCGTGTAGTTATCGTCGGTGCCGTAGCCGCCCATGATGAACAGCGACAGGTTCTGCATCGGGGTGATGTCCAAACGAACCTTGCCGGCGACTTCTTCATAGTTGCTGTCATAAGCGAGCACGCCGGTGATGGAGCCCCAGCCCTGCGTGTACTTCACGCCGCCGACCACATGCGGAACGTAGCTGTCGATCGTACCCTTGCCGTAGAAACCATCAACGCCGTCGCCCGAGCCTTCTTCGAGCGAGAGAACGGCGGAGAAGCCGTTGCCAGCGTCGAAGTAGTACTGGATGACGTTGGTGTCGAAATCGCCGTAGGGAACGAGCGTATCCTGGATGACGTTGCCGGCGTAGCCAATGAACGTGTTGAAGGCCGATTCGTCCTTACCGACGCGGAGACCACCGAGCTGGATCCAGGCGAAGTTCAGCGAAACACCCGAGTTGGTAGCAAAATTGTCATCGTCGGTGGCATTGGAGGCATAGTCGTTGCGGTTGCCGAAATTCCAGCGGGTCTCGGTGAATGTCTTCAAGGTGCCGAGTTCGGTTTCCTGGCCGGTCCAGGTCTTCAGTGTGAAGCGGGCCTTCTTGCGCCAAGTGTCGTTCTCGTCGCCATCCTTCGCGTCGAAGGTCTTGGCACCGTCGAACGAGCCGACATCGCCACCGCTGATGTCGTAACGGATGTAGCCGCCGATGCGCAGGCAGGTTTCGGTGCCGGGGATGTAGAAGTAGCCCGAGCCGTAAACGTCGCAAATCTTGACGTATTCAGCCGGTTCCGGCTCGGCGACGACGACGGCGTCGGCGGCGCGCGCACCGGAAACTGCGATCAAGGCCGCAGCGGAGCCGAGGAGAAGGCTCTTAATGTTCATTTTCTGACCTCCAGTCAAAAGTTAAAAAACGGGTCTGGGTATTCTTTGCTGAAGGACAGCGTTCCCTGCCCCATCCCCACTACCGAAAAAGATGCGCACCGCGCCGCTCCTTCGAAATCGACATTACCCATGAGGCGGCGGCGTTCAACCACGATCGTACCGGCGAAAGGGCTATGCGGGCGCTATCCCCATGCGTTGTTGCACAAATGACACGATTTGGCCTCAGTCAGAAAGCTCTCATTAACTATCGAAGGGTCCGCAGCCCTTGCCGCAGCGCCGGAATGCGGCCGAATTCGGCGATGAACGGCCGAGATTGCGGCCATGTCGCCGACTCGCCAGCCAGGGAACCGCCGCAGATTCGCCGCATGCAAAAGGCGGCGCTGCAGCCGAATCCGGAATTTTCAGAGATAATGGCGCCGGCTTGTTGATTGTGCCCGCGCTTTTCTTTATCCAGCGGCGCAACGGAGAGGTGGCCGAGTGGTCGAAGGCGCTCCCCTGCTAAGGGAGTAGAGGTCAAAAGCTTCTCGTGGGTTCGAATCCCATCCTCTCCGCCATCCTGCTTCGCTCTTCGAGCTTCGCAGGACAAGCCCAACCCTCAGCGCGAAGCAGGATGGCGGAGAGGATGCCTTCCGAAGCCTTGGCGTAGGAGGGCCGGCGAAGCCTTGGCGTAGGAGGGCCGGACCGTGTGGTGTGCTACGTGCCGCACAGCGTAAGCCCAGAGAATCCCTTGCAAAATTCGATTGGCAGTCCTGCTTCGCTCTTCGAGCTTCGCAGGACAAGCCCACCTCAGCGCGAAGCAGGATGGCGGAGAGGATGCCCTCCGAAGCCCCGGCAAAGGAGAGCAGCTCATGTGGTATGTGTATCTTCTGGAGAGTACGGCTGCGGAAGGCGAACGCTATATCGGCATAACGACGGACCTGAAACGACGGCTCGTCGAGCACAATGCGGGGAAATCCAGCCATACATCCAAGTTTCTGCCGTGGCGGATCGTCACCTATATGGCCTTTTCGAACCAGGCCAAGGCAGCTTCATTCGAGCGCTATCTCAAGTCCGGTTCAGGGCATGCTTTCGCCAACAAGCGCCTGTGGTGATGGCCGCATCACCTGCCGCAAAGGTCCATTATTTCATTAAACTTCAACAATAACAATTGGTTACAGAGAAAACGCCTGTCGCCGGCTTCACTGTCTTGTTCGATTCTGACTGGAGGTCAGAAAATGAACATTAAGAGCCTTCTTCTCGGCTCCGCTGCGGCCTTGATCGCAGTTTCCGGTGCGCGCGCCGCCGACGCCGTCGTCGTCGCCGAGCCGGAACCGGCTGAATACGTCAAGATCTGCGACGTCTACGGCGCCGGCTACTTCTACATTCCCGGCACCGAAACCTGCCTGCGCATCGGCGGCTATGTCCGTTACGACATCGGCGTCGGCGACGTCGGCTCGTTCGACGGTGCGAGGTCCTTCGACCATAAGGATGGCGACGAGCAGGATACCTTCTACAAGAACGCCCGTTTCACGCTGAAGACCTGGACCGGCCAGGAAACCGAACTCGGCACCTTGAAGACCTACACCGAGACCCGCTTCAACTTCGGCAATCGTAACGGCTATCCGTCGGCAGACGATCCGGCAACGGAAGCAGACGAGTTCAACTCCAACCCTGCCGGCAACAAGAACGTTTCGCTGAACTTCGCCTGGATCCAGCTCGGTGGCCTGCGCGTCGGTAAGGACGAATCGGCCTTCGACACGTTCATCGGCTACGCCGGCAACGTCCTTCAGGATACGCTCGTTCCCTACGGCGACTTCGACACCAACGTCGTCCAGTACTACTTCGATGCGGGCAACGGCTTCTCGGCCGTGGTCTCTCTCGAAGAAGGCTCGGGCTTCGACACCATCGACAGCTACGTTCCGCATGTCGTCGGCGGCTTGAAGTACACGCAGGGCTGGGGCGCCATCACCGGCGTCGTCGCGTACGACAGCAACTATGAAGAAGTCGCCGGCAAGGTGCGTGTGGACATCACCCCGATGCAGAACCTGTCGCTGTTCATCATGGGCGGCTACGGCACCGACGACAATTTGACGGACTCGAGCTATGCGATCGACGCTGGCGGCCGTGGCTTCTACAAGCAGTGGGGCGGCAACTGGGCATTCTGGGGTGGCGGCACTTACACCATCAACGAGAAGACCTCGTTCAACGCCCAGGTCTCGTATGACGAATGGAAGAACCTCGGCGTCGCTGCGAACATCGCCTACGACGTTGTTCCCGGCTTCACGGTCACGGCCGAAGTCGACTACCTCAACGCAGGCAAGTTCGACGACGCCAACTTCTCCAACTTCACCAATGCCGACAAGAAGAGCAGCATCGGCGGTCTCCTCCGCTTCCAGCGCTCGTTCTAAGACGCTCAGCCTGGCTGAAAAGCAAACCCGGCGGGCAACCGCCGGGTTTTTTTGAAGGATCCGTCGCCATGTCATTGGCTGCAGTGGCCTTCAAAAGGCTGCCGCCTACCGGCGGTCAGGTCGTAGAGCGTGGCCACCCGCGCCGATTTCATCACGGGCATGGCCACTATTTCCAGCCGCGCCAGAACTTGCGCCGTCCTATCGGGCACGCTAGCAAGAAGGCCCCTCTTCTCGTGAGCCTTTGCCATGCGCCAGCGCCCTGCCCTCACGCCGCTTGTCGGCGCGCTTCCCTCGACGGTGCCGTTTGTCGGCCCGGAGGCGCAGGAGCGCGAGCGCGGACGTGCTTTTCGCGCCCGCATCGGCGCCAATGAGAGCAGTTTCGGGCCTTCGCCGCGCGTCATCGAGCGCATGGAGAGCGTCGCGCGTGACCAGTGGATGTATTGCGACCCCGACAATTACGATCTGAAGCAGGCCGCGGCCCGCCATCTCGGCATCGGCGCCGAAAACGTCGTGGTCGGCGAAGGCATAGACGGGCTGCTCAGCCTGGTGGCGCGCATGTATGTGGCGCCAGGCGACGCGGTGGTCACCTCGCTCGGCGCCTATCCGACCTTCAATTTCCACATTGCCGGCGTCGGCGGCCGGCTGGTCACGGTGCCTTACGAAAACGACAAGGAAAGTCTGGACGGACTGCTCAAGGCAGTTATCAAAGAGAAGGCGCCGCTGGTCTATCTCTCCAACCCGGACAATCCGATGGGCAGCTGGTGGGAAGCAGGAGATATCACCCGCTTCGTCGAAGCGTTGCCGGAAACCACCATGCTGGTGCTCGACGAGGCCTATGGCGAGTTGGGGCCGGCCTCGGCGCTGCCGCCGATCGATGTCGCGCGGCCCAACGTCATCCGCATGCGCACCTTCTCCAAGGCATACGGGCTGGCCGGCATTCGCTGCGGCTATGCGGTGGCCGAGGCTGAGGTGATCCGCGATTTCGAGAAGATCCGCAACCATTACGGCGTCAGCCGCATGGCGCAGATCGCCGGCGTCGAGGGGCTGGCCGACCAGGACTGGCTGCACAGCGTGGTGGCGCGAGTCGCTGCCGGACGCACACGTATAGCCGGGATTGCCGAGACGAACGGGCTGAAGCCGCTGCCATCGGCGACCAATTTCGTCACCATCGACTGCGGCAAGGACGGCGCCTTCGCGCTGAAAGTGCTGCAAAATCTTTTGTCGCGCGACGTGTTCATTCGCAAACCGATGGCGCCAGGCCTCGACCGTTGCATAAGGGTCAGCGTCGGCCTCGATCATGAGCTCGACATCTTTGCCGAGGAACTGCCCGGCGCGCTCGCCGCGGCACGGGGAAACTAGCCCGGCCGATTGCCGTCGCGACACGGCCTGCCAATGCCGCCAAAGGCCAAGACAGAACCAGCCGGGCCCCCGGCTTCCGTCGATCCAACAACAATCCAACCGTTCAAGGCTGTTGCTTTCGTCCGATCCCGCGCCAGTTCTTGAGCATGGGAGATAACGACCGGCAAAAGGCGGTGCAGGCGCGCATGCATGGTAAGGTGCAACGCGTCGGCTACCGGATGTGGGCGCGACGCGAAGCGATAAGGCTTGGCCTCGTAGGTTGGGTACGCAATGAACGAGACGGCACGGTGACGGCCTCGATTGCCGGTGCCGATGCTGCGGTTTCCACAATGATCGAACGGCTCCGGCAAGGGCCAAGGGGAGCTTCGGTTTCGAGGGTCGAGATCGAAGAATTCGAACTCCTCGACGCGCCCATCGACTTTCGGATCATTGTCTAGACAGAACCACTTTATTGCCGCTTGAATTAATTGAACGTTCGTTTTATTACTAAATACCGGGAGACGATCATGGCACGCACAACGGGATCCGACGGCGAAAAAACTGAAGCGGCCGTCCGCGAGGCAGCGGTCAGCCTGATCGCCCGCTTCGGCTATGAGGCGACGTCGATGCGGCAGCTTGCCGCCGAGGTCGGCGTCCAGGCGGCCGCGCTCTACCGCTATTTTCCGACCAAGGAAGACCTGCTGTTCACGCTGATGCGCGAACATATGGAAGGGCTGATCGAAGCGTGGGACGCCGCACGCCCCGACGCTGCCGATCCGGCAACGCGGCTTGCCGCCTATGTCGAAAACCACATCGCTTTCCACATCGAGCGCCGCCACTCCACCCATGTCTCGAACATGGAATTGCGCAGCCTGTCACATGACCGGCTGACGCAGATCCTTCGCATGCGCACCGCCTATGAGAAGGAGTTGCGCGCCATCCTGCGCGACGGCGCGGAGGCCGGCGCCTTCAGTGTCGATGACACCGGGCTCACTGCCATGGCCCTGATCCAGATGATGACCGGCGTCATCGTCTGGTTCCGGCCGGGCGAGCGGCTGTCGATGGCTGAAGTCACGGCGACATATCTTTCAATGACAATGCGCCTGGTTGGCGCGAACATAGACGGCAAGACTTACAGCGCCGCGCGTCCCTTCGGACGCGCAAATGACGCTGTAGCATTTTGATTTCGCGCATGATCCTTTCCGAAAATCAAAGTTGATTTCGGGGTCATGCGGGAGGAGGGAACGGCATGTACACGAACACACTCAGCTTCGGGCATGACGAGGACATCGAGGCGCTGCGCGATCTGGTGCGCCGCTTTGCCCAGGAGAAAATAGCGCCGATCGCCGCCGAGATCGACCGCAGCAACCAGTTCCCCGCGCATCTGTGGAAAGAACTCGGCGCGCTCGGCCTGCTTGGAATCACCGCCGATCCCGATTTCGGCGGTAGCGGCATGGGCTACCTCGCCCATGTCATTGCGGTGGAAGAGATTTCGCGCGCCTCGGGCTCGGTCGGCCTTTCCTACGGCGCCCATTCGAACCTCTGCGTCAACCAGATCAACCGCTGGGCGACACCTGCGCAGAAGGAGAAATTCCTGCCGGCATTGTGCTCGGGCGAAAGGGCAGGTGCGCTGGCCATGTCGGAATCGGGCGCCGGCTCCGACGTCGTCTCGCTCAAGCTGCGCGCCGAAAAGCGCAACGACCGCTATGTGCTCAACGGCTCGAAAATGTGGATCACCAACGGCCCCGACGCTGAAACGCTGGTGGTCTACGCCAAGACCGATCCGGAGCGGAAATCGCACGGCATCACCGCCTTCATCGTCGAAAAGACCATGGCCGGCTTCTCGGCATCGCCAAAGCTCGACAAGCTCGGCATGCGCGGCTCCAACACCGGCGAACTGGTGTTCGACAATGTCGAGGTGCCCTATGACAATGTGCTGCATGAGGAGGGCCGCGGCGTCGAGGTCCTGATGTCGGGCCTCGACTACGAGCGCACCGTGCTCGCCGGCGGCCCGCTCGGGCTGATGGCGGCGAGCCTCGACGTTGCCGTCCCCTATGTGCATGAGCGCAAGCAGTTCGGCCAGCCGATCGGCGAGTTCCAGCTGGTGCAGGGCAAGCTCGCCGACATGTATTCGACGATGAACGCCGCGCGCGCTTACGTTTATGCTGTCGCGGCTGCCTGCGATCGCGGCCAGACGACACGCAAGGATGCTGCCGGCTGCGTGCTGTTTGCCGCCGAAAAGGCGACGCTGATGGCGCTCGACGCCATCCAGCTGCTTGGCGGCAACGGCTATACCAACGAGTATCCGACCGGCCGGCTGTTGCGCGACGCCAAGCTCTACGAGATCGGCGCCGGCACCAGCGAGATCCGCCGCTGGCTGATCGGGCGCGAGATCATGGCGGAAGGGGTTTAGCATGGCCGTACTCCAAACCCATATCTCGCCCTCCTCCGAAACCTTCCGCGCCAATGCTGAGCGCATGCGGGCGCTGGTTGCCGACATTGCGGAGAAAGCAACCAGCGTCGAGCGCGGTGGCTCGGAGGAGGCGCGCGAGCGTCATGTTTCGCGCGGCAAGCTGTTGCCGCGCGAGCGGCTGGCGCAATTGCTCGACACCGGCTCGCCTTTCCTCGAGATCGGCCAGTTCGCGGCATGGTCCATGTATGGCGAGGAGATTTCCTCGGCCGGCATCATCGCCGGCGTCGGCCGTGTCGAAGGGACCGAGGTGATGGTCGTGGTCAACGACGCCACGGTGAAGGGCGGCACCTATTATCCGCTCACGGTGAAGAAGCATTTGCGCGCGCAGGAGATCGCGCTGCAAAACAATCTGCCTTGCGTCTATCTGGTCGACAGCGGCGGCGCCAACCTGCCCAACCAGGACGAGGTGTTTCCCGACCGCGAGCATTTCGGCCGCATCTTCTACCACCAGGCCAACATGTCGGCGGCCGGCATTCCGCAGATCGCCTGCGTCATGGGCTCATGTACTGCGGGCGGCGCCTATGTGCCGGCAATGTCGGACGAGACGATCATGGTGCGCAACCAGGCGACCATTTTTCTCGGCGGCCCGCCGCTGGTGAAGGCGGCTACGGGCGAAGATGTCAGCGCCGAGGAGCTTGGCGGCGCCGACGTGCACACCAGGCTGTCCGGTGTCGCCGACCACTATGCGCTGGACGACGAACATGCGCTGGCCATCTGCCGGCGCATCGTCAAAAACCTCAACCGGCGCAAGACTGTAAGCTTGACCTTACAGAAACCCATGCCGCCGCTTCATGACGCGCAGGAACTCTACGGCATCGTGCCGACGGATCTGCGCCAGCCCTATGATGTGCGCGAGGTGGTCGCGCGCGTCGTCGACGGCTCCGAGTTCGACGAGTTCAAGCAGAATTACGGCACCACGCTGGTCACCGGCTTTGCCCATCTTCAGGGCATGCCGGTCGGCATCATCGCCAACAATGGCGTGCTGTTTTCCGAAAGTGCTGTGAAGGGCGCGCATTTCATCGAACTGTGCTGCCAGCGCAAGATCCCGCTGATCTTCCTGCAGAACATCACCGGCTTCATGGTCGGGCGAAAGTACGAGGCCGGCGGCATCGCCAAGGACGGCGCCAAGCTGGTGATGGCGGTTGCCACCGCCAAGGTGCCGAAGGTGACGATGATCATCGGCGGGTCGTTCGGCGCCGGCAATTACGGCATGTGCGGCCGCGCCTACTCGCCGCGCTTCCTGTGGATGTGGCCGAACGCGCGCATTTCGGTGATGGGCGGCGAACAGGCGGCGACCGTGCTGGCGGTGGTCAAGCGCGAGGGCATCGAGCGCAAGGGCGGTGAGTGGAGCGCGGACGAGGAAGCGAAATTCAAGAAGCCGATCCTGATGAAATACGAGCATGAGGGCCACCCGCTCTACTCCTCGGCGCGGCTGTGGGACGACGGCATCATCGATCCGGGGAAAACGCGCGAAGTGCTCGCGCTCAGCCTTTCGGCCGCGCTCAACGCCGACATCGAAGAAACGAAGTTCGGCGTGTTCAGGATGTAGATGAGCAAGTTCGGCGAACGGATACATGTCCACACCGGCGACATCACCAGGCTTGCGGTCGATGCCATCGTCAACGCCGTCAATTCCTCGCTGCTGGGCGGCGGCGGCGTCGACGGCGCCATTCACCGCGCCGCAGGCCCGGAGCTCGAATTCGAATGCCGGATGCTGAACGGCTGCAAGGTCGGCGAAGCAAAGCTTACCAAGGGCTATCACCTGCCGGCACGTTACATCATCCACACGGTCGGACCTGTCTGGCAAGGCGGCGGAAAAGGCGAAGCCGGGCTGCTCGCCTCCTGCTATATCAGGTCGCTCGAAATCGCCGCCGCCAGGGATTGCCGGACCGTGGCATTTCCGGCGATCTCCACCGGCATCTACCGTTATCCGAAAAATGAGGCGACGCAGATTGCCGTTGGCATCGCAGGTACCTTCGTCGGACAGAACTCAACGCCCGAAACAGTTATTTTCTGCTGCTTCGACGAGCCAACAGCTCAACTATACCGACAAGCCGTTGCTGCCATTGAAGGATGCTAGTCTGCATGGATAAGATGGTTCATCCACCTACGCAGAAGAAATTTTCGGTGAGCAGGCTGGCGGCACTGGAGAATAGACGCTATTGTTCATCCCGCATTGGGCAACGGGGATGGGGTAAAGATGAGGCCGAAATATTCGGGAAAAACGACTGCGTCGGTACTTGCAGTCTTGCTTATATTTGCGGTACCCGGCGTTGGCGCCGCGGCATCGCTGGCGGGAAGCAAAGGCGACATCCATTTCTATCCGTATTTGCCGAAAAGCCCGAAAGACCAGTGCACCATGGCTTACAACGCCTATGTGGCCGCCGGCGGCCATTCGGCCTATGCGACCACGCCCTATGCCCGGATCCGTTCGTTGTACATCATCTGCGGCTCGGGCTTGAATGCACCGTCACAGAAGGCTGCCGAAGAACGGGCGATGAAATCCTGCGAGTCCGCCCGCAGCCATTACAAGGTCATTACAGGGGCGGGCTGCGAAGTTGCGGCGTCGAAGTAGGCCGACAAGCATCGGCTTGGGCATTTTTCAAATGGGCGGCGCAAGATGAAATCGACACGCATCAAACGAATTACTGTATCGATGCTTGCCGGCCTGCTCGTATCTACGGCACCCGCTATCGGAGCGGCTGGATCGCTGGCGGGAAGCAAGGGCGACGTCCGATTCTGGCCTCCGTTGTCACTGAATCCAAAGGAGCCCTGCACGAAGTCGTACAACGCCTATGTCGCGGCGAGTGGCCACTCGGCCTACGCGACCACATTCTACTCGCGCGTCGACGATCTTTACATCATCTGCGGTGCGCGGCTGAACGCGCCATCTCAGAAGGCCGCGGAAGAGTTGGCGTTGCGAAGCTGTCAGGTTGGCCTGAAAAAGTGGAAGGTTCAGATCGCGAGCGGCGGCTGCAAAATCGCGGCTTCGAAATAGGCTCATTCCTGCCAGACCGGCGCCGCCCGAGACAAACTCTGGAGGCTCCATGTTCGCCAAGATCCTGATCGCCAATCGCGGCGAGATCGCCTGCCGGGTGATCCGCACGGCCAGGAAGATGGGGGTGCGCACCGTTGCCGTCTATTCCGACGCGGACGCCAAGGCCCTGCATGTCAAAATGGCCGACGAGGCAGTGAGTATCGGTTCCTCGCCGGTCGGCGAAAGCTATCTGCGCGGCGACAAGATTGTTGCGGCGGCGCTGGCGACCGGCGCCGAAGCAATTCACCCCGGGTACGGCTTCCTCTCGGAAAACCCCGATTTCGTCGACCTGGTGGTGGCGGCGGGGCTCACATTAATCGGCCCGTCGGCCGCCTCGATCCGCGCCATGGGGCTGAAGGATGCGGCCAAGCGGCTGATGGAAAAGGCCGGCGTGCCGGTGGTGCCGGGCTATCATGGCGAGGCGCAGGAGATCGTGCTGCTGGCGTCCAAGGCGCGTGAGATCGGCTATCCCGTGCTGATCAAGGCGCGCGCCGGCGGCGGCGGCAAGGGCATGCGCCGCGTCGAACATCCCGAAGATTTTTCGGAAGCGCTGTCAGGCGCACGGCGCGAGGCCAAGGCCGCGTTCGGCGACGATCGCGTGCTGGTCGAAAAATACGTCGACAAGCCGCGCCACATCGAGGTCCAGGTGTTCGGCGACAATTTTGGCAATGCCGTGCATCTCTACGAGCGCGACTGCTCGGCGCAGCGCCGCCACCAAAAGGTGATCGAGGAAGCGCCGGCGCCCGGCATGACGCTGGCGCTGCGCGAGGCGATGACGGAAGCGGCGGTCAAGGCCGCCAAGGCGATCAGCTATTCCGGCGCCGGCACCATCGAATTCATCGTCGATGCCTCGCAAGGGCTGAAGGCCGACCGCTTCTGGTTCATGGAAATGAACACCCGCCTGCAGGTCGAGCATCCCGTCACCGAAATGGTCACCGGCACCGACCTGGTCGAGTGGCAGTTGCGGGTAGCCGCCGGCGAAAAGCTGCCGAAGACGCAGAGCGAAATCACGCTTTCCGGCCACGCCTTCGAGGCGCGCATCTATGCCGAGGACGCGGCGAAAGGGTTTCTGCCGGCGACCGGCACGCTGCATCACCTGGCGTTTCCCGACAACGCGCCCGAAGGCGCCAGCATGCGCATCGAGACCGGCGTGCGGGCCGGCGATGCGATCTCGCCCTTCTACGATCCGATGATCGCCAAGCTGGTCGTCCACGCCAAGGACAGGCAGGCGGCGCTCGATGCGCTCGGGACTGCGTTGTCGCAGACCGAGATTGCCGGCTCGACCGTCAACACCGCGTTTCTCGCGGCACTTGCCGCGGACGCCGATTTTTCGGCCGGTGATGTCGATACCGGCCTGATCGGCAGGCATCAGGAAGCGCTGACCGCGGTCGCCCCGCCGCGCAGCGAGATCGTTGCCGCGGCGGCCCTTGCCGCAGCGGGCGCCGGTGCCTTGCCGCCGTCGAACGATCCGTGGTCGTCGCTTGCCGGCTATACGCATTTCCACAGCATTGCGCGCCGCACGCGCCTGCGCCATGGCGAGGACGATATACTGGCGCGTGTTTCAGTGCGGCCGGACGGGCGCTTCGAGGTGGCGCTGGACGCGCCCTATGACAGCGTCAATTCGCATGATCTTCGCGCCGCCCCTCGCCTTGCCCGCTGGCCAGGCCACGTCACCGTATTCGAAGGCGCGGTCGGCTACAGTTTCCTCGTCCCGGATCCGCTGGCGCGCACCGACGAGGCGGCCGCCGCTTCCGGCAGCCTGCGCGCGCCGATGCCAGGCGTGGTCAAGCTGGTGCGCGCGGCAAAGGGCGAAAGGGTGATCAAGGGCCAGCCGCTACTGATCCTGGAAGCGATGAAGATGGAGCACACGATCGCGGCCAGCCATGACGGCGTGATCGCGGAAATCGCCACCGAGGGCGAGCAGGTCACCGACGGAACGGTGCTGGTGCGCTTCGTTGAAGAGGCTTCATAGCCGGCTGGAGGCTTGAATGAAAAATGGCCGGGACAAGCCCGGCCATTGCCATGAGCACGCGGCCGCTTACTGCGCGATCGGTGCGTATTTGCCGTCGTGCCACTGGTTGATGTCGTAGCTGGCGTTCTTCAGATCGCCCTTCTCGTCGAAGGTCACGTCGCCGACCACGGTGCTGAACGGCGTGCCGTTCTTCAGCGCTTCGGCTACCTTGACCGGATCGTCCGTTCCGGCGCGCTTGACGCCCTCTGCAAACGCCTGAACGACGGCGTAGGAGAACAGCGTAAAGCCTTCCGGCACGAAGCCGCCCGCCTTGATCTTGGCGATGGCCTCCTTGGCTTCCGGCTTGGCCTGCGGGTCCGACGGGAAGACGAACAGGGTGCCTTCACCGGCGGGGCCGGCGACCTGCCAGAATTCTGGCGAGGCGATCGAATCCGGCATGATCAGCTGGAACTTGACGCTCTGCTCGGCCGACTGACGCAGGATAAGCCCGGCTTCCGGGTGATAGCCGCCGAAATAGACAACGTCGGCCTTGAGGTCCTTCAGCTTGGTGACGAGAGCCGAATAATCCTTCTCGCCGGCATTGATGCCTTCATAGTCGATCTCCTTGAGGCCACCGGCATTCATCGTCGCCTTCACGGCATCGGCAACGCCCTGACCGTAGGCGCTCTTGTCATGCAGGATAACGACATTCTTGCCGGCATATTTCTTGGCGATCCACGGGCCAATGAAGGCGCCCTGCGCGTCGTCACGCGTATAGAGACGCATGATCGTCGGCCAGCCGGCCTTGGCGGCGGCATCGGTCAGCTCGGGATTGGAAGAGGCCGGGCTCATCATCAGCGCGCCGGCCTCGGCGTAGACGGCGGAAGCCGGGATGCTCGAACCTGAACAGGCATGGCCGTCGATAAACTTGACGCTGTTGGCAACGATCCGGTTGGCCACCGAAACCGCCTGCTTGGGATCGCACTGGTCGTCCTCGATGTCGAGCTTGATCATCGAGCCGTTGACACCGCCGGCGGCGTTGATCGCGTCGGCGGCTGCCGTTGCGCCCTGCTTGAACTGGTCGCCGATCGTGGCGAGCTGTCCGGTCATCGGGCCGACCACCGAAATGGTGATGTCATCGGCAAAGGCAACCGGCGCGCTCATCATCAGGCCAAATACGGCCGCGCTCAAAATACCCGTTTTTTTCATGGTGATAGAACTCCTCCCACACTCGCGCAGCCGCTCTGGCCGCGCTTCTTTCCGAAGGCGGGACAATTTCATCCTTCATTGGGCCTGTCTAGGCGCATCGGCGCCGCTCGATTGGGCCTCATCAACGCAAAAAGCCACGCCAGCCTGTTCCGGCCGGTCGTGGCTTTTTGCTCGTAGCAGTCCCCATGCGCCCCCGCGCCACGAAAACCTGCCCGCCGTCCCCATTGTGCACGACTGGACCGTGCCGGCCTGCCGCGTTCTTGTTCTTTCATGGTCGGCCGTCTTGTCGCGGCCTTGTCGTTTCACCGGTTCCGACCGTCTTTGCGGTCTTGATCCCGGGGCTTCCCTGTTTTCGATAATCTGCCTGCGATAATCTGCTCGCGATCTCAGTGCATCGTCATCCATTCGCGGGCTTCGCGCAGCGCCTTGGCGATCTCGACCTTGGACATTGCGGCCGACAGTTCCGAGCGCAGTTCCGCGGCGCGGACCGAGCCCTTGATGGCGGCGATGTTGAACCATTTGTGGGCGGCAACGACATCGGTCTCGCAATCGCGGCCGGTCGCATACATCATGCCCAGTTCGAAAAGAATGTCGGCCTGGGCAGTTGCCCCCATGGCGCCGAAGCCGGCTTCAAGCATTTCAAAACGTGCCATTTTAGTCCCCTGTCTGGCTCCCGAGAGCGGGCCTCTTCTGTCCCCCGGTGTTCCCTGGGGAGCCGCTCTTTCGATGCTTCCGAGAATGAGGCCGAGCCTTGAATCCGTCGTTAAATGGCGTGCTTAATTTGGAGAAAACAAAGCTAAAACAAGAGGTAAACGCGGAAATTCGTTAAGGATACAAAGTCAGCAATCCCGCCGTTTTTCGATCGATTTGACGAAAATTTGCAAGGCGCCGATCAACACTCTGCTAACCACGCAAACCAAAGCCAACGCCTCGATCGTTTCATTTTCACGGGCTGCGCTCTCCCGACCCCGCATGAAAATTGCGAAACCTTCCGTCGCGGCACGCTTTTGTTTTGCCGGGAGCTGGATTAGCTTACGTTTGCGTAAGCGGCAGAGAGGCGGCTGCCCCATCTAAACCAGGGAGGACAGATATGTTTCGCAAAGTGAGCTTGGCCCTGGCGGCCGCCGTGATGATGGCTGGTGCGGCTTGGGCCGATCCGATCGAAGGCAATTGGAAGACACAAGCCGGCGACACAGCAGTAATCGGCGGCAGCGGTTCATTCTCCATCACCCTGAAGACCGGCAAATATGCCGGGAAGACCATCGGTTCGCTCAAGGCGGCCGGGGCCAACAAATATGCCGGCAACATCACCGATCCGGCAAACGACAAGACCTATTCGGGCAAGGCAACACTGTCGGGCACCTCGCTCAAAATGAGCGGCTGCGTGCTCGGCGGGCTGATCTGCAAGAGCCAGACCTGGCACAAGCTCTGATCTTGCTGCTTTGAGTTGACCAACGGGGCCTTCACAGGCCCCGTTTTCTTTTGCAGGACGGTCCGCGCCATAGCCACGACCGTGCCGCTTGCGGCGGCGCAAACCCGAACCGATGCGCTCCCTAAAACATCGTCAATCACTTTGAACCGCAGATGAACGCCGGCATCAGCGCCGGTTCAGTCGCATCAGGGCATTTTGATGGCGTGTTCAAGGAGACACCACGCAAATGCTCGCTCGCCGCTTCACCATCGTCTGCCTGTTGATGAGCCTGTTCGGGATGCTCTTCGCCATCCTCGTGGCCGAAGCCGGCCGTCCGGCCCGTTCCTGGGATGCAGCCAGTTCCTGCCAATTCGATTGCATGAACCATTTTCGCCCCTGAGACGACAAAGACATAGATCCAAACAGAAAAGCAAAAGCCATGAACCGCATCGCCATCAACGCCCTCCAGACCCTTCGGCTCCTGCCGCGGGCGGCGCTCGTCCTGGTCGTGCTGTCGGCGCCGGTCCTGGCCGTGCCGATGATGCGGGCCAATGCCGACACGACGATCGACGCGCCGGCGACGAAAAAGCATGGCGTCGGCTTTGTCTTGCTGGTCAGTCTGCAGCGCGGGTAAGGTGTGCCGGTATTAAGGTGATGCCGGCCTGCAAGTGGCGGCCTTGGTGCTCACATGCTTCGAGTACGCTCCGCTCCGGTTCTCGAAGCCAGCCAGTTTGGTCGCTTCGCGCCCGTCCTCGACTCCGGCTCAGCGTTACCTGAATCTCAGCACACCTTGGGCATGGACGAATAAATCGACCACTTGGCGGCCACCCTCCCCTCCCAAGTGCGGCCTCAAGTCTCTATATTGAGCCATGGAAAAGCGAATCTACCCACAAGCTATCGAATCGGTCGTCATGCCGGAGCCTTTCGGCAAGCAGAGCTTCGACGACGCCAAAAAGGCCGTGGCCGCCTTGCAGGTGCTCTACGACCGCAACACCAAGTTTCTGCGCGACTCCTTTGCCACGCTTGCCGCCGGCGGCGACGAAAGCAAGCGCTACCGCGCCTTCTACCCGGAGATCGGCGTCACCACCAATTCGTTCACCCAGATCGACTCGCGCCAGGCTTACGGCCACATGCCGACCCCCGGGCATTTCTCGACCACCATCACCCAGCCGGTGCTGTTCGAACGCTATCTCGTAGAGCAGCTTCGCCTGATCATGCGCAATCACGGCGTGCCGGTAACGGTTTCGGAATCGACCACGCCGATCCCGCTGCATTTCGCGTTCCTTGAAGGAACCCATGTCGATGGCGCCGCCGCCGACCGCATCAAACGGCCGATCCGCGACCTGTTCGACGTGCCGGATCTCGACGGCACCGACGACCAGATCGCCAACGGCACCTTCGAGGTCGCGTTCGGCGAACCAAGGCCGCTGGCGCCGTTCACGGCGCAGCGCATCGACTATTCGCTGCACCGCATGACGCACTACACGGCGACCAGCCCGCAGCATTTCCAGAACTTCGTGCTGTTCACCAACTACCAGTTCTACATCGACGAGTTCGTCGCCCGCGCGCGGGCCCAGATGGCTGAAGGCGGCCACGGCTATACCGAATTCGTCGAACCGGGCAATGTCATCACCAAGGCAGGGCAAAACGCGCCCAGCGAAGGCGTGGCGGCGCCGCGCCTGCCTCAGATGCCAGCCTATCATCTGAAGAAGCCGAACCATGGCGGCATCACCATGGTCAACATCGGCGTCGGCCCGTCCAACGCCAAGACGATCACCGACCATGTCGCGGTGCTGCGGCCACATGCATGGCTGATGCTCGGCCATTGCGCCGGCCTGCGCAACACTCAGGCGCTGGGCGACTATGTGCTGGCGCATGCCTATGTCCGGGAAGACCATGTGCTGGACGATGACCTGCCGGTGTGGGTGCCGATACCGCCGCTGGCCGAGATCCAGGTGGCGCTGCAGGAGGCGGTCGCCGAAGTCACCGGACTTTCCGGCTACGATCTCAAGCGCATCATGCGCACCGGCACCGTCGCCACCATCGACAACCGCAACTGGGAACTGCGCGACCAGCGCGGACCGGTGCAGCGGCTGTCGCAGTCGCGCGCCATCGCGCTCGATATGGAATCGGCCACGATCGCCGCCAATGGCTTCCGCTTCCGCGTGCCCTACGGCACGCTGCTTTGCGTCTCCGACAAGCCGCTGCATGGCGAGTTGAAGCTGCCCGGCATGGCGACCGAATTCTACAAGCGGCAAGTGGCGCAGCATCTGACCATCGGCATCAAGGCGATGGAGAAGCTGGCGGAAATGCCGATGGAACGGTTGCATTCGCGCAAGCTGAGAAGCTTTTCGGAGACGGCCTTTCAGTAGACCGGCTTGCCGTAAATGTTTGCCGCGAGGCGTTTCGTCATCTTGATTGGGCCGCATTTCAGCCGATAAAGGCCTGATACCTCGGCAATGTATTACCCGGTCTATGGGCAAAACCCGGTCTGATGGCACGCGTGCGAAAGATGATGGCTTCAATGGCGTTCCTGGCAATGCTCGGCCTCTCGGCCGCGCTTGTAGCCGGGTTCTTTGGCGCACTGCATCCGGCCTTCGATTCCTTCGCCCATTTCCGCATCCATTTTGCCGTGCTGATGGGGCTGATTGCGCTGCCGCTGCTCGCCACCTCGTTTCGCCTGCAGGCGGGCGTGGGCCTGCTGCTGGCCGTGGCCGCCTTCGCCAGCACGTTGAGCACCTTGCCGCGCCTGTGGCCGGTGCGGGCCGCCAATGACGCCGCGCCCGGCAACGAACCGGTCTACCGGCTGCTGCAGATGAACCTGCGTTTCAACAATCCGACACCCAAGAAGGTTCTTTCGCTGATCGGCAGGACCAACCCAGACGTGATCACGCTCGACGAAGTATCGGCCATGTGGGCGACCGAACTCAGCTATATCCAGAACGCCTATCCCTATCGCATCCTGTGCGCCCATCCCGACGGCGTGTGGGGCGTGGCGCTTTTGTCCCGGCGACCCTTTGCGGCCGGCACCGAGCCGCATTGCGAACCGCGCGGCGCGATGGCGGCCGCCACCGTCGATTTCGGCGGCACTCCGGTCGATGTCGCGGCGATCCATTTGAGCTGGCCGTGGCCGAAGGAACAATACTGGCAGATCGGCGAGTTGACCGAGACGCTCACCTCGCTCGGCGAGACGGCGATCATGGCCGGCGACTGCAATGCCGTGCCGTGGAGCGCCGCGGTACGGCGCGTTGCCTCGCTCGGCGGACTGACCGTGATGCCGTCGGCCGGACCGACCTGGATCCACCGGACCCTGCCCGATTTCCTGCGGCGCTATGCGGGCCTGCCGATCGACCAGGTGTTTTCGAAGGGCGGGGTGACCATCCTGTCGTCGACGCAGATGGAAGAGACCGGCTCCGACCATCTGCCGGTGATGGTGGAATTTTCATTGATGCGCGACGAGACCAAGCCGGTCGACGAGGATTCTACCGCGACTGTGTCGCTGATCCAGCCCAGCATGGGCGGCTAGATCGTACGCCACGGGGCTTACGGTTTCACAAGCCTACCAAGGCCTCGATGATGCGCTCGACATGGCCGCCTTCACTGTGCTCGCGCGCGTCGAACGCGATCTGTTTTGCCTCATAGAGCTTGGAAGTGGCTTGCAAGCGCCGCGTGGCTTCGACGCGCGTTTTGTTGCATTGCGGATCGTTGGCAAATTTCAGGCCGCGAACCGACCGCTCGGCAGCCTGCATCATCTGCCCGGCGATACGGCCATGGGTTCCTTCATGAGCGAGAACGCCTGTGAAAAACCGGTTCCAGCGTTTGCGCAGCGCCGGCGTGACGGCCGAGGCGACGCGCGGGTAGGTGTAGGCGATGTTGAGCGTTCCATTGGCCTGGCGCAGGCGGCAGACGCCGTTGACCTGACCCACGTCCAGGCTCCAGTCGGCGGTGTAGCTTGTCTGCGCGATGGCGTGGGTCATGAAACCGTGCTTGGGGCCCCTGCGGTTCATGGCGATAACCAGACCGGCACCTGTCGTGCCGGTGATGTCATAGGTTCGCGTCTTGACGACGGTTTTCACCCCCGCCGACGCCGTCCCGACGACGCCGCAGGCCGCGCTTATGACGGCGACGCAAAACAAGACCAACACGCGCATGCCATTTTCCCCATGGACGCGGCAATGAGACCACAAGCAGACGACGGTTTCAACAATCTTTGGCGCCGAGCGCCTTACATGCCTTGGTAAACCCGGCCATCGCCGCCATTTTTGCTGGTTGAGACGGCCCCGGTCGGTGAGGCTCACATGCCCTGATAGACCGGGCCTTCGCCGCCTTGTGGCGGCACCCAGTTGATGTTCTGGTTGGGATCCTTGATGTCGCAGGTCTTGCAGTGCACGCAGTTCTGCGCGTTGATGACGAAACGCACATCCTTGTCAGACGGATCGGCGGCGGCGTTGCCGTCCTTGTCGACCCATTCGTAAACACCGGCCGGGCAATAGCGGGTCGAAGGCCCGGCAAAGACATCATGCTCGGAACGCTTCTGCAACTCCATGTCGCCGACGATGAGATGCACCGGCTCGTTTTCCTCGTGATTGGTGTTGGACAGGAACACCGAGGACAGGCGGTCGAAGGTCAGCACGCCGTCCGCTTTGGGATAGGCGATCTTCTTGTGCTTGGCCGCGGGCTCAAGCGTGGCATAATCGGCCTTGCCATGTTTCAGCGTGCCGAAGGGCGAGAAGCCGAACAGCGTGTTCAGCCACATGTCGAGACCACCGAGGCCGACGCCGATAATGGTGCCGAAGCGCGACCAGAGCGGCTTGACGTTGCGGACCTTCTTCAAATCCTTGCCGATATCGGTCGCGCGCCAGGCGTCCTCATAAGACGACAGTTCGTCATTGGCGCGGCCGGAGCCGATCGCTTGCGCGACATGCTCGGCCGCCAGCATGCCGGACAGCACCGCATTGTGCGAACCCTTGATGCGCGGCACGTTGACGAAGCCCGCCGCACACCCCATCAGCACGCCGCCGGGGAAGGAGAGTTTCGGCACCGACTGCCAGCCGCCTTCGGTAATGGCGCGCGCGCCGTAGCCGATGCGCTTGGCGCCCTCGAAGGTGCGCGATATCGCCGGATGCGTCTTGAAGCGTTGGAATTCCTCGAAGGGCGACAGCCAGGGGTTCTTGTAGTTGAGATGCAGGACGAAGCCGACCGCGACCTGGTTATCCTCGAGGTGGTAGAGGAAGGAGCCGCCGCCTGTCTTCAGGTCGAGCGGCCAGCCGAAGGAGTGCTGCACCAGGCCCGGCCGGTGGTTCTCGGGCTTGACCTGCCACAGCTCCTTGAGGCCGATGCCGTATTTGCCGGGCTCACGGCCGTCGGACAGTTTGTATTTTGCGATCAGCTGCTTGGACAGCGAACCGCGCGCGCCCTCGCCGATCAGCACGTATTTGCCCATCAGCGCCATGCCCGGCGCAAAGCCCGGGCCATGTGTGCCGTCTTTTTCGACGCCCATGTCGCCGGTGATGACGCCCGTGACGGCGCCGGCATCGTTGTAGACGAGGCTGACGGCAGCAAAGCCCGGATAGATTTCGACGCCTAGCGCTTCAGCCTTGGTTGCCAGCCAGCGGCAGACATTGCCGAGCGAGACGATGTAGTTGCCGTGATTGCTCATCAGCGGCGGCATCAGGATATTGGGCAGACGGAACGAGCCGGCGGGGCCGAGCACCAGGAAATCGTCGGCCGTAACCGGCGTCTTGAAGGGGTGGCCATCTTCCTCGCGCCAGCCCGGCAACAGGCGGTCGATGCCTATGGGATCGACGACGGCGCCTGACAGAATGTGGGCACCAACCTCGCCGCCCTTTTCCAACACCACGACGGAAAGCTCGGGATTGACCTGCTTGAGACGGATCGCTGCGGCAAGGCCCGCCGGGCCGGCCCCGACGATGACCACGTCGAATTCCATGCTCTCGCGTTCGATCTCGCTCATCAACCCCTCCGCACTGGCCGACCGTTTCCGGGCATTTTGCTGGCTCCTGCGCTGCATAGCGCATCAATCCGCGACAGGAAACCGGCGCTGACGTGACAATGCCGATTTCGACAAAAAGTCGCGGATGACAACTCTGCCGCAAGCGTTTTGCGCGCGGCCGCGCTCAGCGTCCCATATTTTAATTGTTCGACGGCTCTCTTATCGGCCATACTTATTTCCATGCGCACGCCGTCCGGCTATTCATTGACGCGCTTCCCCCTTCCGCCCGGCCGGACCTGCCGAGCGATCCTTCTCGCCCTTTCAATGCTTACGCCGGTTCGCGCTCAGGCCGAGCCGGTGAAGGTGTGGGCGACCGGCGCCTATTCCTTTTCCGACGAGCTTGGCGGTTTCCACATCACCGGCGCCTCGGGCACCGGCACCAAGGAAGATCCGTTGGTCATCTCCGAGGAGCTGAATTCGTCGACGCCGGTGACGCTCACCATCCGCACCACCAAACCGATCCAGCCGTTCAGCACCAACGGCGAATTCGCCAACGGCATCCTGTACATGCGTATCGAGGTGCTCAACAACAGCGGCCAGGCCTGGGTTGAATTCCAGTTCGAGCTGCAGGAGATACTCAACCAGCCGAGCGTGTTCGGCGACGGCCTGTCCTTCGACCAGCGCAACAAGACGCCCGACAACATCCTGTCGAGCGCGTACGCCGATTTCGACCGCGATTTCGAACCCTATGACCGGCTCTTGTTCAAGAGTGGACAGATCGACCCGCTGAAGAGGGGACGCTTCGAGTTTCTGATCACCGACTACACGCCGCGCTGGACGTTCTATCTGGTGCAGGATCCGCGGATACCGACGGGGTAAGCGGCAGACGCCGTGAAAATCGCCACGAAATGCCCTTCGTGATTGGCGAAAGCCGACGAGCGCGTAATCTCCCTCCTTGAGGGGGAGATTACTAACCGCCCAACCTTGCAAATCGTCTCTCGGCGGACGAATGTGCCCGGTATGACTGCCGCCTCCCCCAACAACCGATCCGACCTGGCCGAGTTGCTCGCCTTCTACGCCTCTGCCGGTGTCGACGAAGCGTTGGAGGACGCGCCGGTGAACCGGTTTGCCGGGGCAGCACCGAAGCGCCCCGAGCGCACAACGGCGCCTGCCGCGCCGCCTCGCGAAAACAAGTTTCCGGAACAAGCCGCCGCCAGCCCCGGGCTGGACGCAAGCCGGGTGCCGGACGCGCCGGCGCGTTCCGTTCCGGCCATGGCGACGGTGCCCGACGAGGCACAGGCGGCCCTGGCCCGGCAAATGGCGGCAAGTGCCTCGACGCTCGACGAACTGCGCCAGCACATGGCGTCGTTCGATGGCTGCAACCTCAAATTCACCGCCAAGAACCTGGTCTTTGCCGACGGCAATCCGGAAGGTTCGGTGATGTTGGTCGGCGAGGCGCCCGGCCGCGACGAGGATATTGAGGGCCTGCCCTTCGTCGGCCGCTCGGGCCGGCTGCTCGACCGCATGCTGGCGGCGATCGGGCTTGACCGGACTTCGGTCTATATCGCCAACGTCATTCCCTGGCGGCCACCCGGCAACCGCACGCCGACGCCGCACGAGACCGAAATCTGCCGTCCCTTCATCGAGCGGCAGATAGAGCTGGTCAATCCGAAGGTGCTGGTCAATCTCGGTGGCCCTTCGGCCAAGACCTTGCTCAACACGACCGAGGGCATCCTGCGCCTGCGCGGCAATTGGCGCGTCCACACCACGGCTTCCGGTGTCGCCATTCCGGCGATGCCGACGCTGCATCCGGCCTATCTCTTGCGGACCCCTGCGCACAAGAAGCTGGCCTGGCGGGATTTTCTCGAGGTGAAGGCGAAGTTGCGGGAGGTGGGGTGAAGCGCGCCTCTTCCTTCCACCCTTGTGGGGGAAGGTGGATCGGCGCGCAGCGCCGAGACGGATGAGGGGTGTTCCAGCGGAGTGAGACGTTGGCGTTCCCTGGAACACCCCTCATCCGACCGAGCTTCGCTCGGCCACCTTCTCCCACAGGGGGAGAAGGGAGAACCGCGCCAATGACCTCCCAGGTAATTGAAATACGCCTCTCCCCGGCCTACTCATCCCCCATGACAACAGCCCAAACCTCCGCCGGCAGCCTGATCCGCGAATGGCGCACGCGCCGGCGCATGAGCCAGCTTGATCTCGCAATGGAGGCTGAGATTTCCCAGCGTCATCTCTCCTTCGTCGAAAGCGGCCGCGCCGCGCCCTCGCGCGAGATGGTGCTGCATCTGGCCGAGCAGCTTGAGATTCCGCTGCGGCAGCGTAATCAGCTGTTGCTGGCTGCCGGCTTTGCCCCGAGCTTCAGCGAGCGGCCACTCACAGATGCGACGCTGGCGCCGGCGCTTGCCGCGGTCGAGAGCGTGCTCAAAGGGCATGAGCCGTTCCCCGCCCTGGCCGTCGACCGGCACTGGAACCTGATTTCCGCCAATGCCGCCATCGGCCCGTTTCTGGCCGATGTTGCCGAGCCGTCGCTGCTCCAGCCGCCGGTCAATGTGCTGCGCCTCAGCCTGCACCCGAACGGCATCGCACCGCGCATCGTCAATCTCGCGGAATGGCGGGCGCATCTGCTGGAGCGGCTGAAACACCAGAACGATGCCGCCGGCGATCCCGTCCTGGTCGAGCTGGAGCGCGAATTGCGAACCTATCCGTCCGGGCTCAAGGGTGCGCGGCCGGTGCCGGTCGAGCCCAACGGCATCGTCCATCCGCTGCGGCTGGCGCATGGCGACCAGGTGCTGTCCTTCATCAGCACCATCACCGTCTTCGGCACGCCGCTTGACGTGACGCTGTCGGAACTGGCGATCGAGTCTTTCTTCCCGGCCGACGAGCAGACGCGAGCGGTGCTGGTGCGGCTGGCGAAGGAACGTGCGGAAGCTAACTGAGCCAACCCCGCGGACCTCCTCACCCCTGTGGTGGCGCTGCCTTGCGCGTTCGGGTGCGTTCCAGGCCGAGTTGGCGCTCGCGCCAGATGATGAACATGCCGGCGGCAACGACGATCACACCGCCGACGAGCGTGTTGATGGTGGCGATATCGCCAAAGGCGAAATAGCCGACGACGACACCGAGGATCATCGAGGTGTATTCGAACGGCGCCACCACCGAGGCCTCGGCGTGGCGATAGGCTGCCGTCATCAGGATCTGCGCCAGCCCGCCGCAGAAGCCTGCGGCGACCAGAAGGCCGGTCTGCAATAGCGTCAGCGCCTGCCAGCCGAAAGGCAGCGAAAACAGCGCCATGACGCTCGCCGTCGCCGAAAACCACAACACAATGGTCGCTGTCCGTTCGGTCTGAACCAGATTGCGCACGAGCAGGATGGCATTGGCGGAGATTGCCGCTGAGAAGAGAGCAGCGATGACGCCCAGCACCTCCTGGTCGCCGAGCGCGGCGCCCGACGTGAGCAGCGTCAGCTCCGGCCAGGAGATGATCAGCACGCCGACCAGACCGACCGCAACCGCGCTCCAGCGATAGACGCGAATGGCTTCGCCGAGGAATAGCGAGGAGAACACCACCACCAGCAAAGGCTGGGCATAGTTCAGCGTGATCGCCTCAGGCAGCGGCAGCCGGGTCAGCGCAAAGAAGCCGAGCCCCATGGCGCAAACGCCGACGACACCGCGCGCAATGTGGTTCAGCGGGCGTTTGGTGGCGAACGCCGTACCGAGTTTTCTCTTGAAGGCCAGGAAGGCGATGATCGGGAAGATGGCGAAGAAGGAGCGGAAGAAGACGATCTGGCCGGCCGGCAAAGTGCCGGCGGCCTTGATGCAGGTTTGCATGCCGACAAAGACCGCCACCGACATGACCTTGAGCATGATCCCGGTGAGAACATTAGAGCGCCGCGCGTCGTCTTCGACGCGCAAAGGACGCTCTGACACTTTAAATCTGCGCATCGTGCTTTCCAAAAATCGACATCGATTATTGGGCCGATGCGCGCCGGGATGATCGGACAGTTTCCCGCCCGCTTCGTCTCCAGGCCCGGCTTTCACTGTTTTGTTGCTTCCCGGATCTCCGCTGAGATGCGCGTCGAACGACGCGGTACACAGGCGCCCATGCCGAACTTCGATCTGACGACGGTCATCAAGGCCTCACGATGATGGCGGAAGGGGAACGCCCCGAAATAGGCATTGGCGCAGTTTTGTCGAGTGACCGTTTCGTGTAAAGAGCGCGCAACTTTAGATTAATGGGCCAGGACACGCCAGCGGCTCCGATAGCGACAGGGAAACCCAAGGGAATGCGAACCGATACCGGCCAGGTCTTCAAGCTCGAAGACTACCGCCCCAACGACTTTTCCATCCCGCAAACCGGCCTCACCTTCCGCCTTTCGCCAGACGCAACGCGTGTCACCGGAGTGCTGACGATCGAACGCCGCGATGGCGCCGCCGCCTCGACGTCGCTGGTGCTGGACGGCGACGGGCTGGTGCTCAAGCGCATTGCCATCGACGGTCGCGAGCTTGCCCCGGCCGAGTATCTCGCCACGCCGGACCAGCTGACCATTTTGAGGCCGCCGGCCCGTTTCCAGCTGCTGCTCGAGACCGAGATCGCGCCGGCCAGCAATGAGGCGCTGATGGGCCTCTACCGCTCCAGCAATGTCTATTGCACGCAATGCGAGGCCGAGGGCTTTCGCCGCATCACCTATTTCCTCGACCGCCCCGACATCCTGTCGGTCTATACCGTGCGTATCGAGGCGAGGCTGGACGAAGCGCCGTTGTTGCTTTCCAACGGCAATCCGGTCGAAAGCGGCGCGCTTGCCGACGGCTGGCACTTTGCAGTCTGGGACGACCCTTTCCCCAAGCCGTCCTATCTGTTTGCGCTCGTGGCCGGCAATCTCGGCAAGGTTGCGGACAGTTTCGTCACCATGTCCGGGCGCGAGGTCGAACTCGGCATCTATGTCGAGCCAGGCAAGGAGGGGCTTGCCGGCTACGCCATGGATGCGCTGAAGCGCTCGATGCAATGGGACGAGCAGGCCTTCGGCCGCGAATACGACCTCGACGTCTTCAACATCGTCGCCGTTTCCGACTTCAACATGGGGGCCATGGAGAACAAGGGCCTCAATATCTTCAACGACAAGTATGTGCTGGCCGACCGGGAAACCGCCACCGATGCCGATTTCGCCAATATCGAGGCGATCATCGCGCATGAGTATTTCCACAACTGGACCGGCAACAGGATCACCTGCCGCGACTGGTTCCAGCTCTGCCTTAAGGAAGGGCTGACGGTCTTTCGCGACCATGAATTCTCCGCCGACCAGCGCTCGCGCGCGGTCAAGCGCATCGCCGAAGTGCGCACGCTGAGGGCACACCAGTTCCCCGAGGACCAGGGACCGCTGGCGCATCCGGTGCGGCCGCGCCGCTACCGCGAGATCAACAATTTCTACACGGCGACCGTCTACGAAAAAGGCTCGGAAGTCGTGCGCATGATCCGCACTATCCTCGGGGCCGAGGCTTTCCGCGCCGGCATGGATCTCTATTTCGAGCGCCATGACGGCGAGGCCGCGACGATCGAGGACTTCCTGAAGGTGTTCGAGGACGTCTCCGGGCGAGACCTGTCGCAGTTCGCGCTCTGGTATCACCAGGCGGGCACGCCGAACCTGACCGTCAGTTCGACGCACAATCCGGCGACGCGCGAGTTTACGCTCGAGATCGAGCAGTCGGTGCCGCCGACACCGTCGGAGAGCCGCAAGCGCCTGATGCACATTCCGCTCGCCTTTGGCTTGGTCGGCGCCGGCGGCGAACCGGTCGCCTATGGCGGCGTCGAAGGCGCCACCGTCGAAGACGGTGTCATCCATATCCGCAAGCGCCGACATATGGTGCGCTTCTCAGGCGTCGCCGAGCGGCCGGCGGTGTCGCTCAATCGCGGCTTTTCGGCGCCGATCACACTTTCGGTCGAGCAGAAGGCCGACGACCAGTTCTTCCTCGCCGGCCATGACAGCGATGCCTTCGCGCGCTGGCAGGCGTTCAACACGCTGCTCACCGATGCGCTGATAGCGGCCTTCCGCCAGATCCTCGGCGGCGCGAAGCCGGCTTTCACCGCCAGGCTGACCGGACTTGCCGGCAAGATCGCCGGCGACGAGACCCTGGAACCTGCCTACCGGGCGCTGGCGCTGTCACTTCCGGGCGAGGCCGACATTGCCCGCGACATCGGCACGAACATCGATCCCGACGCCATCTTCGCCGCTCGCGAGGCGTTGGCGCTGGCAATCGCGCGCGCCAATCAGCAAACGTTCACCGACCTATACGGCCGCCTCGCCGGCGACGGGCCGTTCAGCCCCGACGCGGCAAGTGCGGGACGCCGCGCGCTGCGCAACATCCTGCTCGACTACCTCTCGCTGCTGCCGAAAGGGGCTGCGCTCGCCGCCCGGCATTTCGAGGTCGCGACGAACATGACCGACCGCGCCGCAGCGCTGACCGTCCTTGCGCACCGCCATGACGGTTCGCCGGAGGCGATCAAGGCGCTGGCCGATTTCGAGGCCCGTTATGGCGCCGATCCGCTGGTCATGGACAAATGGTTCCAGATCCAGGCCAGCGTGCCGGGACCCCGGACAGTCGACACGGTACGCGAGCTGACTGGTCACGCAGCTTTCTCGATGGCCAATCCGAACCGGGTGCGCTCGCTGGTCGGCACATTCGCCAGCGCCAACCAGACCGGCTTCCACCGCGCCGATGGCGAAGGCTACCGGTTTTTTACCCAGACCGTACTCGAGGTTGAAAAACGCAATCCGCAAGTGGCGGCCAGGCTGGCGACAGCGCTGCGCTCGTGGCGCTCGCTGGAGCCGGGCAGGCAAGCCAAGGCCAGGGAAGCGCTGCTGGCCATCGCCGGTGCCGAGAACCTGTCGGCGGATTTGCGGGACATTGTGGAGCGAACGCTGGCCTGATCCCTCCCCCTTGAGGGGACGGTGGACAGCCGCCGAAGGCGGATGGACGGGTGGGGTCGTTGCGGCAGTGCGCGACCTCGACCAACTTCGACCGTGATTGAGAGAGTCGAGCGCTTCGCCGAGGACCCCACCCGGCCCTTCGGGCCACCCTCCCCTCAAGGGGAGGGATTTCAGCGTTATTTCAATCAATTTTTAATGTTTTTCGGCCGCGCCTCTGGACAAGGCGAATCACCTTTGATTCTTTACAGACGATTCGGATGTGCGGTGTTGCCGGATCGTCAAGCGTACGGAAATTCGGGGAGTGCCATTTATGGCCAAGGCGGACGCGTGGGGCGCGCCCGAAGGGACGGCTTTTGAGCGGCGCAAGGCGCGAGGCGACGGCCTCGCCGGCAATACGCGGCTCATCGCTGAACCAGCCTACCGGCGGCTCCTGGCTGCCGAACCCCTTCTGCGCCGTTCGATACCGGCTCTCATCATCATCTTCCTGATCGTCATCGCCGCACTGCGCGTGCTGTCGCTGATGAACGAGCGCGACGAGGCCGAGCGCGATGGCAAGGCGGTGCTAGGTCTCGCCGCCGGCCAGATGGCGAACGCAATCTCGGCCGACCCGACCGCGGCATCCAGCGGTGCAATTGATCTTCTGGAAAGCACGAGCCGCCAGGGCGCCATGGGCAGAAGCCATGTGCTTGTGATCACCGACAGCGCCTTCAAGATCATTGCCGTGTCGCCGCTGTCGACCGGCTGGCAAGGGCGATCGCTGGACAGCCTGGTGCTGGACGGCCAGCCGCTGTTCATGTTCGGCGACCGCGCCGGGGTCATGGATGTCAGCATCGGCGGCCAGGACTGGTACGCGGCGGTGAGCCTGACCCGGGACCGCAAGAACGCCGCCGCCGTGCTGGTGCCGCAGGAAGCGGCGTTCGACAACTGGCGCAAGACCGTCTCGCTCAACGTCACGCTGTTTGTGCTGACAGCCGGCGTGCTGATCATCATCCTCTACGCCTATTTCGGCCAGGCATCGCGCGCCCAGACAGCCGACCGCATCTATCTCGAAGCCCATCAGCGCATCGACATGGCGCTGGTTCGCGGTCGCTGCGGCCTGTGGGACTGGGACATGGTGCGCGGCAAGATGTACTGGTCGCGCTCGATGTACGACATGCTGGGCTACGAGCCCTGCAACTCGATGCTGTCGTTCGGCGAGGTCGACGACATCATCCACCCCGAGGACGGCGACCTGTTCGAGCTGGCCAACAAAATCGTCGAGCGCGAGATCGACCATATCGACCAGGTGTTCCGGATGCGTCACGCCGACGGCCAGTGGGTGTGGATGCGCGCCAGGGCCCAGGTGATCGACCCGGAAGCGCCTGAGATCCAGCTGATCGGCATTGCCGTCGACGTCACCGAGCAGCGGCATCTGGCGCTGCGCTCGGAGGCGGCCGACCTGCGCCTGCGGACCGCGATCGAAAACATCAACGAGTCCTTCGTGCTGTGGGATGCCGCCCAGCGCCTGATCATGTGCAATTCCAAATACCAGAAGGACAACGGCCTGTCGGACCGCGACGTCATGCCGGGCGCTGCGCGCGCCGTGCTTGAAGAGCGCATGCTGGCCTTCGCCTCTGAACGGCGGCTGGCCAACACCAACGGGCCGCAAGGGGGCGCAACCTTCGAGCGGCAGCTCTCCGACGGCCGCTGGCTGCAGGTCAACGAACTGAGGACCCGGGACGGCGGCACGGTCTCCGTCGGCTCCGACATCACCCAGATCAAGCTGCACCAGGAAAAGCTGGTCGACAGCGAGCGCCGGCTGATGGCGACCATCCACGACCTCAGCCTCGCCCGCCGGGCCGAGGAAGAGCGCGCCAAGGAACTGGTCGAGCTCAACCGCGAATATATGAAGGAAACCGAGCGCGCCGAGGCCGCCAATCGGGCCAAATCCGAATTCCTGGCCAACATGTCGCACGAGCTGCGCACGCCGCTCAACGCCATCATCGGGTTCTCCGAACTGATGGAACAAGGCCTGTTCGGGCCGCTCGGTTCGCCGCGCTACGAGGAATATGCCAACGACATCAACGGCAGCGGCAAATATCTGCTCGGCGTCATCAACGACATACTCGATATGTCGAAGATCGAAGCCGGCCAATTCTCGGTGGACCGCGAGGAAATCGATCTCTGCCCGCTGATCCGCGAGACGGTGCGGGTGATCTCGCTGCAGGCGGCGGAGAAATCGATCACGGTCGAAACCCGCATCGCCGATACGATGACGCTGTTCGCCGACCGCCGGGCGATCAAGCAGATCGCCATCAATCTGCTGTCGAATGCGGTGAAGTTCACCGGCCAGGGCGGCCATATCTCGGTGCGCGCCCGCAACACGTCAGGCGCGCTGGTGCTGACCATCGAGGACAATGGCTGCGGCATTCCGAAGGAGGCACTGAGCAAGCTTGGCCGCCCCTTCGAACAGGTGCAGAACCAGTTTTCGAAGAACCACGCCGGTTCCGGCCTCGGCCTTGCCATCTCGCGCTCGCTGGCCGAGTTGCAAGGAGGAGCGCTGAAAATCCGCTCGACCGAAGGCGTCGGCACGATCGTGTCGGTGCGCATCCCGGTGAAGAAGGCGCAACCGGCGGTGAAGGCGGCGGCCTGACGGCCCGCCAATGCGAGCGGTGCTCTCCGCCGCGTTCAAGGACTGAGTAGCCCCGGTCATGTAAGGGCTCCGGCGGCTTTCGCCGCCGGAGACATATCGCCATTTCACTCCATGCTGTCGTCGCCGCCGTCCCATTGGTGGTGGCGGCCCATGCGGCCTTTCTTTGGGAGTTCGTTGCGCTCGATCTTGCCGTCATTGTTGCGGTCGAGCATGGCGAACACCTTCTTCTCGCGCCCGGTGATGTCGTCCGTGGTCAGCGTGCCGTCGCCCTTGCTGTCGTAGCGGGCAACGATGCGCTTGGCCATTTCCTCGAACCGCGCCTTCTCCAGCGCGTCAGCGAGCTGGGCGACTGTCAGCTTGCCGCCATTATCGGCGACCAGCTTCTTCAGCCGCGCGTTCATGGCGTCGGAAAACTGGTCGAAGCTGATGGTGCCGTTGGAATCCTTCATCGCCTTGTCGAGGCGCATCATGGTGCCCTCGCGCATTCTGGCGCTGGCATTGTTCTCGGCATAGGCGGTGGTGCCGACGGCGCCGGCAAGCGCGATGAAGGCAAGGGCAAGTCCGGTTGTCTTTCTCATGGGTATCTCCTGTTGCATCGTCACCCCCGATGCGATCCGAAACAGCCGCCAGCGCTTCACGCCCTCACAACCGTTTCGTACGAAGCAAAAGGTCGAAATCCTTTCTGACCTTTTGCGACGTCTCCTTGAGATGTGCTTCCAGCACACCGAAATCCGGCAGGTCAGTCACCGCCAGAAGCAGATCCGACAATCCCGGCGGAACGTCATCGCGTTCGAATGCGCCGGTGAGGCAAAGCCGCGTCATCTGGGTCAGCGCCAGATAGAGCTGGTAGGCTTCGCAAAGCTGCTGCCTGACGTCGGCCTCGGCGAAATCCGGCGACAGATGCGCCAGGATTTCGCCGGTCGCGGTCACCCTGCGGCCGGCTTCGACCTGCCCGGTTATAACCGCCACCTGCGCGATGAATTCGAGGTCGATGAGGCCGCCGGAGATGAGCTTGATGTCCCAGAGATCGCGCGGCGATTTTTCCTTCTCGATCAGCGCGCGCATCTCGGATGCCTCCGCCCTCACCTTGGCGGCGTCGCGCGGCAAGGCCAGAAGTGCCGCCACCTCGGCCTCGACCTCGGCGCAAAGGGCCGCGTCGCCGCCGATGGCGCGCCCCCGGGCCAGCGCCATGTGCTCCCAGGTCCAGGCCTCCTGGCGCTGGTATTTCTTGAAGGCATCGATGTGGGTGGCCACCGGCCCCTTGTTGCCGGATGGCCGCAAGCGCAGGTCGAGCTCGTAGAGAACGCCTTCGGCGGTCGGCGCCGAGACAGCCGCGATCAGCCGCTGCGTCATCCTGGTATAGTAGTGCGATGGTGCGAGCGGCTTGTCGCCGTCGGACTCGTCGGCATTCGCGTCGTGGTCGTAGAGCAGAATGAGGTCGACATCGGAGCCGGCGGTGAGCTCGCGGCTGCCGAGTTTGCCCATGCCGAGCAGCGACACGGTGCCGCCGGCGATGCGGCCATGACGCAGCGCGAATTCGGTGGTCACCGCCTGCAATGCGGCGTCGATGGTGAGGTCGGCGAGATCGGAAAAGGCGCGGCCGGCGCGCGCCGGGTCGATCGAGCCGGCGAGCAGCCTGACACCGATCAGGAATTTCTGCTCGGAGGCAAAGATGCGCAAACGGTCGAGCACGTCCTCATAAGCCCGGTCGCCTTCGATGAAAGCGGCCAACCGCGCTGAGAGATAGGCTCGGTTGGGCAGTTCGGCGAGCAGCGCCGGGTCGAGCAGACCGTCGAAGACATGCGGGCGCCTTGTGATGATTGCCGCCAGCCGAGGCGCGGCGCCCATGATCGTCGCCATAAGCTTCAGCAGGGCGGGATTCGACTGCAGCAGCGAAAACAGCTGGATGCCGGCGGGCAGGCCGGCGAGGAATTCGTCGAAGCGAACCAGCGCCTCGTCGGCCCGGCGCGTCTGGCCGAAGGCTTTGAGCAGCGCCGGCGTCAGTTCGGTCAGCCGCTCGCGCGCTTCCGCCGACTGGGTGGCGCGATAGCGACCGAAATGCCAGCCTCGAATGACGCGGCAGATGTCGCTTGGCCGCTGGAAGCCAAGGCCGTGCAAGGTCTGCAGCGTGTCGGGATCGTCGACATCGCCTGTGAAGACCAGATTGCCGACGCCGGCCGACAATTCAGGCGCGGTCTCGAACAGCGCGGCGTAATGGCGCTCGACCTCATGCAAAGCCGCGCGAAAGGTTTCGGCAAATCTGGCGGCATCGGCAAAGCCCAGCATATGGGCGATGCGTTCCAGCCCTTCATCATCGTCGGGCAGAATATGCGTCTGCTCGTCGGCGACCATCTGGATGGCGTGTTCGACGCGGCGCAGAAACCAATATTGCTGCGTGAGCGCGTCGCGTGCATCGGCGGTGATCCAGTTGCGCGCCGCCAGCGCACCCAGCATCGGCACCGTCTCGCGGCCGCGCAGCTCCGGAAAACGGCCGCCGGCGATCAGTTGCTGGGTCTGGACGAAGAACTCGATTTCGCGAATGCCGCCGCGGCCGAGCTTGACGTTGTGTCCTTTGACCGCGATCTCGCCATGACCCTTGTGGGCATGGATCTGGCGCTTGATCGAATGAACGTCGGCGATCGCCGCATAGTCCATGTATTTGCGCCAGACATAGGGCTGCAATTCCCGCAGGAACGCGTCCCCGGCATCGAGATCGCCGGCCACGGGACGCGCCTTGATCATGGCGGCGCGCTCCCAGTTCTGGCCGCGCGCCTCATAGTAGCGAAGTGCTGCCTCGACCGGGATCGCCAGCGGCGTCGAGCCTGGATCGGGACGAAGCCTCAAATCGGTGCGGAAGACATAGCCGTGCCCGGTGCGGTCCTGCAGGATGCGGACCAGCCTGCGGGTCAGGCGCGCAAACAGCTCTGTGGCGTCGAACGGATCGACGATTGCCGGCGCATCCGGATCGAAGAAGACGACGAGGTCGATGTCGGAGGAGAAATTCAGTTCATGCGCGCCAAGCTTGCCCATGCCGAGGAGGATCCAGCCGGACTGCCGCGACGGATTTTCGGGATCGGGCAATTTGAGCTTGCCCTGGCTGTGCGCCTCGCGCAGCAGGAAGTCGACCGCCGCGCAGGTGCAGGCATCGGCGAGATTGCTGAGGCGCCTTACCGTCAGCGCGGTATCGGCCTCGCCGGAGAGGTCTGCAAGTGCGATCAGGAAGTGAGCTTCACCCTTCCACTGCCTGAGTTCCATCATCAGGCTGGATTCGGAAACGGTCTCGGCAAAGGCGGCCTTGCCGATCGCTTCGGCAATGCTGGTCAGCCTGGCCTCGACACCGTCATCGAACAGCGCGTCGAGGATTTGCGGCCGGCGGCGCGCGACATCGCGGAGGAAGGGCGAGAGATCGAAGACGGCAGCGAGAAACTCCTGTGCGGCGCCCTTGCCCCCTAGGAATTTCGCCAGACGCGGCAGGTTCTCGTCCTTGGCATCGCCAGCGATCTCCGACAGTTCACGCCGGGCGCGGGTCTCATCCAGCGGCGCGAGCTGCGCCGCCAGTTGCAGGCGCCATTCGGTCTCGATCCGTTTCGCAGCCATCCTCACCGCCATCAATGGTCCTCCCGCCCCGGGAAGCTCATGATAACGGACAATCCGGGATTGGCAGGCAGAAGTTCAAGCCGGCCATTGTGAAAAGTCATGATCGCCTTGGCGAGGCTGAGGCCAAGGCCGGATCCCGGCTGCGAGCGGCTCTTCTCCAGCCGCACGAAGCGCTCGGTCGCCCTGGCGCGGTCGGCATCGTCGGGGATGCCATGGCCATTGTCGGAAACGGAAAGGCGGATTTCGTGACCGACGCGCTGCAGGGCTACGCGCACGGCAGGCTTTTCCGTCGCATCGGTCGAGTATTTGATGGCGTTGTCGACGATGTTCGACAGTGCCTGGCCGATCAGCTCGCGGTTGCCATCGACGGAAAAATTCCCGTCCGCGGCAGTTTCAAGCACCACGCCAGCCTCCTCCGCCACCGGCTCATAAAGCTCGACAACGTCATGCACCGCGGCGGCGAGATCGACCTTGCTGGTGCTCTCCGAGGAATAGCCGGCCTCCAGCCTGGAGATCATCAGGATGGCGTTGAAGGTTTTTATCAGCTGGTCGGATTCGGCGATGGTGCCTTCCAGCGCCTGCCGGTAGTCGGTGGTCTTGTGCTTGCCCGAAAGTGTCGCCTCAGCGCGGTTGCGCAGTCTGGTCAGCGGCGTCTTCAAATCATGGGCGATGTTGTCGGAGACCTGCTTCAGCCCTTCGTTGAGCGTCGCTATCCTGGCCAGCATGGTGTTGAGGTTTTCCGACAGGCGGTCGAACTCATCGCCGGCGCCGGTCACCGGCAGCCGTCCCGTGAGATCGCCGCCCATGATGCGGCGGCTTGCCTCCGAGACGCTGTCGATGCGCTTCAGCGCGGCGCGGCCGACAAGGAACCAGATCAGCAGCCCGCCCACTCCCATCATGCCCAGCGCCAGCATCAGGGCGCGGCGGACGACGGCGCGGAAGCGCTCGGGCTCGCCGAGATCGCGGCCGACCAGCATGATCATCTGGTTGGGCAGCCGCAGCACCAGCGCGATGGCGTTGTGGCCCTTCTCGCCGTCGGGCTGAATTTCGGTCTCGCCGGGCTGCGCGCCATTCGGGTCAGAAGCCTGGTTGCGCTGCCGTTCGAGCTCACCTTCGCCGAAACGGCGATAGGAGAAGGGTTCGGTCGTCCAGCCATCGGTCTCGAGCACCCCCGGTGCCAGGCTCTGCACGTTGCCGGTGAGGATCTGGCCGTTGACATCGGCAATGAGATAGAGGTTGGCGCCGGGCTGGCGCGAGCGCTGCTCGACGACGCGCACCAGCCGCGGCAGGCCGCCGCTCTGATAGGCACGGGCGAGGCCGAGCACCTCGTCATTGATGGTCTGCTGGGTCTGGCCGGTCAGCATGCGGGCCGACAACGACGTCATGTAGAAGACCAGCAACACGGCACATAGCGCGAAAAGCAGGAAATAAAGCGCTGAAAGCCGCGCCGCCGTCGTCCTCATGATGGCCGGCAGGGAAAGGGCCATCGAGTTCTAGCTCATGATGAGATTTGGCTGAAATCTCATCATGACCTACCCCTTTGTTGGAGCATGATCTTCTCCAAAAACCGGTACCTACTTTTTGGGATCATGCTCTAGCCGCTCTTCAGCATATAGCCGGCGCCGCGAACCGTATGCAGGATCGGCTTGTCGAAACCCTTCTCGATCTTGCCACGCAGGCGCGAGACGTGAACGTCGATCACGTTGGTCTGCGGATCGAAATGATAGTCCCAGACATTTTCGAGCAGCATGGTGCGCGTCACCACCTGGCCGGCATGGCGCATCAGATATTCGAGCAGGCGGAATTCGCGCGGCTGCAGCGTGATCTCGCGCGCCGCGCGCTTGACCGAATGGGACAGCCGGTCAAGCTCGAGATCGCCGACCCGGTAGACGGTTTCGGCCTCCCTGGCGCTGGCGCGGCGGTTCAGCACCTCGACGCGGGCGAGCAATTCGGAAAAGGCATAGGGCTTGGTCAGATAGTCGTCCCCGCCGGCGCGCAGACCGGTGACGCGGTCATCGACTTCGCCCAGCGCCGACAGGATCAGCACCGGCGTGGTGTTGCCGCGCGAGCGCAGGCCGGCAATGACGGAGAGCCCGTCGCGGCGTGGCATCATGCGGTCGACGACCATCACGTCATAGTCGCCGGCATCGGCCAGCGCAAAGCCGGTTTCGCCGTCGCCGGCGACATGGGCGGTGTGCCCAGCCTCGGCAAAGGCCTTCTGCATATAGTCGGCCGCCTCGCGATCGTCTTCTATGACGAGAATCTTCATAGAGCCGTTATACGCGATTTCGCCGGAAGATTGAGGGGCCGCCATGAGCGCAAAAGCTTTCGTTCAAGCATGTCGTTTTGCCAAACCGCAGTGCACTTTTGGGCGACATGCTTCGCTGTTAGAGCGGCAGCGGGCGATGGGGGCCCGCTGCCGCCGGGAGCAGAACACGATGACTGACTAACGCGTTCGGCCCCTTGCTTCCCGTGCGGCGGCTCGGGGGTGTTGAAACCGCCGCACTGGAAACTGTGTGATGTCAGCCTTTGGCGACTGGCAGCGCGACGAAGCGGTTTGAATCGTCGCGGGTGATCTGCATCAGCACCGCCTTGCGGCCGGACTTGACCGCATCGGCCATCGCCTTGGCGACGTCGTCGGTGCCGTTCACCTCCGTCGAGTTGACCGAGGTGATGACATCGCCGGGCTGGATGCCGCGGTCGGCGGCATCGCTGTCGGGATCGACATCGGTCACCACCAGGCCCTTGCCGTTTTCCGACTTGGTGACGGTGAGGCCGAGATCGGCCAGCGCGGCGGGCTTTGCCGGTGCCGCGGGCTGCTGCGGGTCGGCCGAGGCCTGCTTGTCAGTGGATGGCAACGTGCCGAGATCGACCTTGATGGTCTGGCTCTTGCCGTCGCGCCACACCGTGACGTCGACCGACTTGCCGGGTGGGTAGGCGCCGATCAGACGAGCCAGTTCCTTCGGCGATGCGACGTCCTTGCCTTCGACCTGGGTGATCACGTCACCGGCGGTGATGCCGGCCTTCTTGCCGGGGCCACCGTCCTGGGCGCCCGAAACCAGAGCCCCGTTCTGCGACTTCAGGCCCAGCGATTCGGCGATGTCCGATGTAACCGGCTGGATTTCGACGCCGAGCCAGCCACGCTGCACCGAGCCGCTCTTCATCAGATCCTGCACCACCTGCTTGGCGGTCGAGGCCGGAATGTCGAAGGCGATGCCGACGCTTCCGCCCGACGGCGAGAAGATCGCGGTGTTGATGCCGACGACCTGGCCGTTAAGGTTGAAGGTCGGGCCGCCCGAATTGCCGCGGTTGACCGAAGCGTCTATCTGGATGAAGTCATCATAGGGACCGGCGCCGATATCACGGCCACGGGCCGAGACGATGCCGGCGGTGACGGTGCCGCCGAGGCCGAACGGATTGCCGACGGCCACCACCCAGTCGCCGACGCGAACCTTGGAATCGTCGGCGAAATCGACATAGGTGAACTTGCCGACGCCATCGACCTTGAGCACCGCCAGATCGGTGCGCGGATCGGTGCCGATCAGCTTGGCGTCAAGCTCCTTGCCGTCATTCATCACCACTGTGAAGGCGGAGCCTTCCTCGACGACATGGTTGTTGGTGACGAGATAGCCGTCATCGGAGATGAAGAAGCCAGAACCCTGCGCCACCGGACGCGGCTGGTCGTTGTTATGGTCGCGGTGGCTGAAGCGACGATTGCCGCCGTCATGGCCGTTCTGATCACCAAAGCCGCGGAATTGCTTGAAGAACTGGCGCAGCTGCGGATTGTCGGGCAGGTTGTTCATGCCGTCCGGATCGTCGGACTGGTCGGAGCCGTCATCGGCGGCAGGCTCGATCTTGGCCTTGACCTTGACGCTGACCACGGCCGGCGAAACGCGCTCGACGACATCGGCAAAGCCCGGCACCTGGGGCGCTTCGACCCGCACGGCGTCGGCCAGAACGGGAGCTGTACCAGTGGCAACGGCGCCGAAACCGATGCCGCCGGCAATGGCCAGCGAAGCGGCGGCGGCCAACAGGCGTTTGCGGGTGCGGGAATATGGGTTGGGGGCGATAGTCATGGGTCTCGTATCCTCTTTTCACTGGATGCGGCTCAGGCAGAGCATCCTCGGACAAGAGAAATAGAGAGGCGCACATTACGGCGCCATTTCCGGTGCATGAAAGTTTTGTAATGTTGGGCGGTCGCACAAATCGCTTGGTTGCGCTCGCCTGCTGCCCTATGGTGTACACAACTCAGCACAAGGCTTTCACAATGACAGCAAGCACCACCATGACCATTCGAGTCTCGTCCGAGACCAAGCTGAAGCTGGAGCAGATCGCTACCGATACCAGGCGTAGTAAATCGTTCCTCGCCGCCGAGGCGGTCTCAGCCTATGTCGATCGCGAGCTGGATATCATCGAAGGCATAAAACGTGGCATGGCCGACGCAGAGGCTGGCCGTGTCGTGCCCCACGACGACGCCATGGCGGAGCTCGACGCGGTGATCGAAGCAGCGAAAGCCAGGCGCGCAGGCAAGGCGTGAAGCGGTTCGTCACCTGGTCGCGAGAAGCGCTGGACGATCTCACGCAGCAAGTTGCCTTTATCGCTCAGGACAACCCTGCCGCCGCCCGACGCCTCGCGGACCGTATCCGTGAAATGGGCCGGGGCCTTGGTGATATGGCGACGGGCCGACCTGGCCGGGTAACAGGCACTTATGAGAAGCCCATCGGCCGCCTGCCCTACATCATTGCCTATGAATTGCGCCTGATCGCCGGCCGTCAGAGCATTGTTATCCTGCGCGCCATCCACACGTCGCGGGACTGGCCTTTGGAGGAATGGCCGAGCTAGTCGCTCAGCATCTTGTCCAGCGCCGCCTGTTCCTCGGCGCTCAGCGCCTTGGTTGCCAACGAGCGGCGGGAGCGTGTGGTCAGCACAATGAAAATGCCGCCGACTAGAAGCAGAAGCACCGGCGTGCCCCAAAGCAAGGCGTTGCGCGGGCTGAAGCGCGGCTTCAACAGCACGAACTCGCCGTAGCGCGACACGATATAGTCCATCACCTGCTGGTCGGTATCGCCGGCAACCAGGCGCTGGCGCACCAGGATGCGCAGGTCGCGGGCGAGGTCTGCATCGGATTCGTCGATGGACTGGTTCTGGCAGACCATGCAGCGCAGGCCTTCCGACAGGAGCCGCGCCCTCGCCTCGAGCGCCGGATCGGTGAGAACCTCGTCCGGTTTCACCGCTTGCGCGGCGCCGGCAAACAGCAGCGCCAGAAGCAGGGTGAGCGAGGCCAACGAGAACCTGGTGCTCACGGCGCGCCTGCCGACGGCATGGAGGCTGCCTGCTTGCGGCGGCGCGAGGGTGCGCCAACCCGCAGGCGACGGTCGAGCAGCGACATTGCGGCTCCCGCCATCATCACCAGAGCTCCGCCCCAGATCAGCGTCACCAGCGGCTTCCACCACAGGCGCACCACGACGGATCCATCGGTGCCTTCATCGCCCAGCGACAGATAGAGCTGGTTGAAGCCGATCGTCTCGATGCCGGATTCGGTCGTCGTCGTCTGCCGCACCGGAAAGAAGCGCTTGGCCGAGGTGATTTCGGCTGAAACGCCGCCATCGGCGCCGATCAGGGAAAAGCGGCCGCGCTGCTCGCTGTAGTTCGGACCCTGCGCCGGGAAGAGGCCGTCGAAACGCAGCGTGTGGCCGGAGAGTTCGACGCTCTCGCCGGCATGCATCGACAGTATCCTTTCGGTGCCGAAGCACAGCGTGCCGACAATGCCGAGCGTCGTCAGCCCGAGGCCGAGATGGGCAAGTGCAGTGCCGAACACCGAACGCGGCAGGCCGGCGAAACGGCGCAGCATGATGGCGTGCGACACATTGCCAAAGCCGGACTTGACGGCGAGGTCGGTGAGCGCGCCGCAGACCAGCCAGCAGGCGAGGCCGACACCAAGGGCGGCGAACACCGACGCGCCGTCGATGAACAGCCCGGTGACCAGCATCGCCAGGAGAGCGGCGCCGAAAGCCGCCATCAAGCGCTGGGCGACGGCATAGAGGTCACCGCGCTTCCAGGCGAGCAATGGTCCGAAAGGAACCACGACCAGCAGCGGCACCATCAGCGGGCCGAATGTCAGGTTGAAGAAGGGGGCGCCGACTGAGATCTTGCCGGCCGAAAGCGCTTCGACCGCCAGCGGATAGAGCGTGCCGACCAGCACGGTGGCCGTGGCCGTGGTCAGGAACAGATTGTTGAGGACGAGTGCGCCTTCGCGCGAGATCGGGTGGAACAGGCCGCCGGCCGTCAGCCGCGAGGCGCGCAGCGCAAACAGGGCCAGCGAGCCGCCGATGAACAGCGTCAAAATGCACAGGATGAAGATGCCGCGGGTCGGATCGGTGGCGAAAGCATGCACCGAGGTCAGCACGCCGGAGCGCACCAGGAAGGTGCCGAGCAGCGACAGCGAGAAGGTGAGGATGGCAAGCAGCAGCGTCCAGATCTTGAGCGCCGAACGCTTCTCCATGACGATCGCCGAATGCAGAAGAGCCGTGCCGGCCAGCCACGGCATAAAGGAGGCGTTTTCGACCGGATCCCAGAACCAGAAGCCGCCCCAGCCGAGCTCGTAGTAGGCCCAGTAGGAGCCCATCGCGATGCCGCCGGTGAGGAACATCCAGGCGACCAGCGTCCACGGCCGCACCCAGCGCGCCCAGGAGGCATCGATGCGGCCTTCGATGAGGGCGGCGACCGAGAAGGAAAAGCAGATAGAGAACCCGACATAGCCGAGATAGAGCAGCGGCGGATGGATGGCGAGGCCAAGATCCTGCAGGACCGGGTTGAGATCGCGGCCCTCGATCGGCGCCGGATTGAGCCGGGTGAACGGATTGGATGTCGCCAGGATGAACAGGAAGAAGGTGGCGCCGATCGCCCCCTGCACGGCCAGCACATTGGCGCGCAGCGTCGCCGGAAGGTTGGAGCCGAAGACAGCGACCAGCGCACCGAAGAAGGTCAGGATCAGCACCCAGAGCAGCATCGAGCCTTCGTGATTGCCCCAGGTTCCGGTGATCTTGTAGATCAGCGGCTGCAGCGAATGCGAGTTTTCCCACACGCTCGCCACCGAGAAATCGGAACTTGCATAGGCGCCGGCGAGTGCTGCGAACGATAGCGCCGTGAGCGCGAAGCCTGTGACCGTGACGGGACCGCCGACAGCCATCAGCCTCTGGTTGCCGGTACGGGCGCCGATCAGCGGCACCAGCGTCTGCACCAGCGACAGCACAAAGGCGAGGACGAGCGCGAAGTGTCCGGTCTCAACCATTACTGGCTCTTGCTCTCTTGCCACACGCCCTTGGCCTTCAGCCCGTCAGCGACTTCCTTGGGCATGTAGCGCTCGTCATGCTTGGCCAGCACGCTGTCGGCGACGAAAACGCCGTCGGCGCCAAAGCTGCCTTCGGTGATGACGCCCTGCTCCTCGCGGAACAGATCGGGCAGGATGCCGGTATAGCTGACCTTGACCGATTTGTGCGTGTCGGTGACCGAGAACGCAACCGTCGCGCCCTGCCCGCGCACGACCGTGCCCTTTTCGACGAGGCCGCCGAGCCTGATGCGCTGTCCCGGCTGCAAGCTGGCGGTGGTCAGATCGGCGGGCATATAGAAATAGGAGGCCTTCTGGCCCAACGCATAGAAGGTCAGCCCGGTGGCGGCGCCGAGGAAGGCAAGACCTCCGACAATCACCGACAATCGCTTCTGCTTGCGCGTCATGTCCTACTCCGTCGCCGTCAGGCCGAGCGAGGCGGCAAAGGCGGTGAATTTCTTCGCTTCCTCACTGTCGGCGCCAAACACGGCAATACCGCGATGCAGCGCGTCCCGCGCCTGGTCGGCCTTGCCCAGCACAACATAGGAACGAATGAGCCGCATCCATCCTTCCGTGTCGCGCGGATTTTGCCGCAATTTTTCGTCGAGGCCGGCGACCATGGTTTCGATCATGGCCTGCCTGTCCCGCGGCGCCATCGACGAGGCGGCATCGACGGCTGCGGCGTCGGGGCCTTTGGCGGGCTCTCCTGACGCGACGCTGCGGTTGGCGGCCTCGGCCAGTGCCTGTTGGACAGCTCCGCGCCATGGCGAATCCTGCGGCAGGGAATCGAGCATTTTCTGCCAAGCCGTGGTTGCCTCGGGTATGCGGCCTTCCTGGGCCAGCGCCATCGCCAAATAGAACGAGGCTTTCGCGTTTGCCGGGTCGAGTTTTAGCGCCTGTTCGAAAGCGGATTGCGCATCGGCCGAAACGATGCCGCCGGCCGCATTGGCAATCGCTTCGCCGAGACCGGCCTCGCGGGCAGCCGTGTCGCCATCGAGGCGGATGGCATTGCGATAGGCGGTCACGGCATCGGGAAAGCGCTGCAGGCGCAGATAGATCGGGGCGAGCACGTCCCAGCCGCGTCCATCGCCAGGGTTGGCGGCAAGATGGGCCTCGGCGCGCGCCACCAACTCATCGACCGAACTATCGGCCGGATTCTTGGCCAGCCGTTCGGCAAGCGGCTGCGACGGCAGATCGGGCGAGCCGAGCTGGCTGTACATGCCCCAGCTGAGCAGCGGGACCATCAGCACCGCTGATGTCGCCACCAGCCTGGCCGCCTTTGACGGCTGCTGAAGCGTCGCGGCATCGGCCTGGCCGGCATTTCCCAGCCGAAGGATGCGGCGGGCGATTTCGGCGCGCGCCTCCTCGGCTTCCGCCGGCTGGATCAGGCCGCGCGCGGCGTCACGCTCGAGCTCGGCCAATTGATCGCGATAGACTTCGAGGTCATGGTCGCTGCTGGTCGGAGCGTCCGTGCCGCCGCCGGTCAGCGGCAGCAGCACCGCCAGGCTTGCGCCCAGCGTGAGGAGTGCGGCTATGACCCAGAACAGCATGGTTCTTCCAATAGAGCGAGAGCCCTGCTCTCACAACATGAGGTCGCTGCGACGCTTTGACGGGATTCCGACCCCGGCCCAATGTTCAGGTCAGCGGCGTCCAGCTGCCGTCGGCGTTGCGGCATGCGGTGCCCCGCGCGGTCTGGCCGCCCGTGCCGGTAAACACTGTATGGGTGTACTGGCGGCAATCCTGCGAGCCGACGCGGTAGGGCTGGGCCGCGACGACTTCGCCGGAATGGGCCGAACTGTCGCCCTTCCAGGTCACCTTCTGGCCGCTCGCGGTATATTCGAGCGCCTTGTACTCCGCCTCGAGCGCCTTGCGCTTCTCGGTGCTGGTCAGGCCGCTGCCGATCGACCCGCCGACGAGCCCGCCAGCCATGGCCGAGATGATCGTCGTCGCGACCTTGGCACCCGAGGGAGGTGACGCGGGCGGATTGGTGATGGAGATATCCGGGCCACTGCCCTTGCCCAGCGTTCCGCAGCCGGAAAGAGCGAGCAGTGCGGAAACGAGCGCAACGCGAATCTTCATGCCAACAACCGGTTTTCTTGAACGGGATGCGCTGGGGGCCGCGTCATCGGGGGCGTCAGGACGTCATACTATTGACATTTGTCGGAAATTTGGCCGTTTTTAACGGCTTTTGTGCAATCGAGGGGCCGCCATAACACAGGCATTCGGCCGTGTCGATTGGCCCTGGGCAGTACATCATTGCAAGCTCCGCAAGCGCACAACCGCCTTCAGCCCGCCCATCGTGGAGCGTTCCAGCGCCAGCGCCCCGCCATACTCGTTGACGAGGTCGGCAACGATGGCAAGTCCGAGCCCGGTTCCCGGCTTTGTCTCGTCGAGGCGCCGGCCGCGTTTCAAGACATCGCGGGCCTTGTCCTCGGGGATGCCGGGACCGTCATCCTCGATCGATAGCTCGAACAGGCCGGCTGCGGCCGGCGTGACGGATACGGCAACAGTGCTCTTCGCCCATTTCATCGCATTGTCGAGAAGGTTGCCGAGCAGTTCCTCCAAATCCTCGCGCTCGCCAGCAAAGACGATGTCGGCCGCCAGCAGCGTAAGCGACAGGCTGACATCAGGCTTGAGTTTTTGCAGCACGCGCACCATGCGCTGCACCAGCGGCGTCACCGGCGTGCGGTAGACGACGCTGTCGCGCTGCGCCGCGACCCGTGCCCGCTGCAGGTAGTGGTCGACCTGTTTCTGCATCGACGCCGCCTGGTCGGCGATGAGCTGGCCCTTGGCGCCGCCTAGAGCCCGGCCCTCATTGATCAGCACGGCGAGCGGCGTCTTCAGCGAATGGGCAAGGTTGCCGACCTGCGTACGCGAGCGCTCGACGATGCGCTTGTTGTTTTCGATCAGCGCATTGGTTTCGTTGGCGAGCGGCTCGATCTCGGCGGGAAACCGGCCATCGAGCCGCTGCGCCGTGCCTTCGCGCACCTGGGCAAGCGCGTTGCGAACCCGGCGCAAGGGCTGGAGGCCGAGCAGGATAGCGATCGCATTGATGGCGATCATGCCGACGCCGAACAGGCTGAGATAGGTCAACAGGCGGCCCTGGAAGGTGGCGATCTCGTGCTCGAGCTCGGTCTTGTTGCCCATCACGCGGAAGCGCGCGGCGCGGTTCTTGGCATCGAGGACGAATTCGCTTTCGAACACTTGCAGTTCCTCGTCACCGATGCCGTCGGTGGAATAGCTGCGCTGGAAACTGGAATTGAAAGGCACCTCGGCAACGGTCGGCGACGGGATCGTCGTGGTCATCGAGGACGAATGAAGGTTGCCGTGCACGCCTTCGGAAGCCGGCTCCACCGACCAGTACCAGCCCGAATTCGGCTCCGAGAAGCGCAGGTCGCCAAGGTCGGGAGCGCCGGTGAGCTGGCCGGTTTCGGAAACGCCGACGGAGCCGATCAAATTGAACAGATGCGCCGACAGCAGGCTGTCGAAGCCGCGCTCGCTGGCCTGGCGGTAGAGCGTGGTGATCAGAGTGAAGATGACGATCAGGGTGAGGATCGCCCAGATCGTGGAAAAGCCGATGACGCGGAAGGCCAGCGAGCGAGGCCAGAGCCGCGCCGAAAAAGGCTTCCTTGCTGGTATGGGGAGCGGTTCCGCCTTACGCCTCCGGCTCACGCATGCGATAGCCCATGCCGCGCACGGTTTCGATCATGTCGATGCCCATCTTCTTGCGCAGCCGGCCGACAAAGACCTCGATGGTGTTGGAATCGCGGTCGAAATCCTGGTCGTAGAGATGCTCGACCAGCTCGGTGCGCGACACCACCTCACCCATATGGTGCATCAGATACGCCAGCAGGCGGAACTCATGCGAGGTCAGCTTCAGCGGCACGCCGTTGACATCGGCCTTGGAGGCCTTGGTGTCGAGGCGCAGCGGCCCGCAAGTGAGCTCGGACGAGGCATGGCCGGCGGCGCGGCGGATCAGCGCCCTCACCCTGGCCAGCACCTCCTCGATGTGGAACGGCTTGGTGACATAGTCGTCGGCGCCGGCATCGATGCCCGACACCTTGTCGCTCCAGCGGTCGCGCGCTGTCAGGATCAGCACCGGCATCTTGCGGCCGTTGCGGCGCCAGCGCTCGACGACGCTGATGCCGTCCATCTGCGGCAGGCCTATGTCGAGCACGACGGCATCGTAGGGCTCGGTGTCGCCGAGGAAATGCCCCTCCTCGCCGTCATAGGAGCGGTCGACCACATAGCCGGCATCGACCAGCGCGTCGGCCAGCTGCCGGTTGAGATCCTTGTCATCTTCGACGACGAGTACGCGCATGATCGGTCAGGCCTGTTGATGTGTCAGCTATAGGCCGATTCCGGTGGTCTGGGAAACGAGCCCTGCAAGAGGGAAGATTGGATCAGTTCGCCGGGACGACGATCTCGGAACGGCGCGGACGCTGGCCGTCCTTGCCCGGCACAAGCACGACGATGACGCAGACCTCCTGGCCGCCACGCGTCGTCTGCGAAGCCTTGGCCAGCGTGCCGCCATTCTGCTCGGCAACCTGCTGGCCGATCGCGTAGCAATCCGCCGCGGCTGCCGGCGTCGCTTGCGACGCCAACAGGCCGGCCGCTGTGAGCGCCAGTATCGCGGTTCTGACATGAGAGCGAAGCGTTTTCATGGTCGGCGTTGTAACGCAACTGTGCTGAACGTGAAATGAACGGTGAACGGGTGAAAATCCATCCCCGCAATACCCCCTGCGCGCGCAACGAATGAATGCGATCCTACCGCCCAGTCCCTCAGACCGGGCAATGGATTCATAACCGGAAAACCGGCTGCGCGGCTATGGTTTTTGCGCGCAGGTTCTCAATTCGCAGCCAGATTGGGAACAGGTCAAGGCGAGACCATTCTGAAGGCCGCCCTAAATAGCGCGGGAAACGCCAAATCATCGGAGGGCGCCATGACGGATAAAGACCTTGCCGACCTTTACCGGGGCTATATCGCTTGCCTGAATGCCCAGGACTGGGCGAAACTTGGAGACTTTGTCGGCGACGAGGTGCAGCACAATGGCGAAATGCTCGGCCTGTCGGGTTATCGCCGTATGCTCGAAGGCGATTTCGAGGCGATTCCCGACCTCCGCTTCAACATCGAACTGCTGGTCTGCCAGCCGCCGCGCGTGGCGGCGCGCCTGCATTTCGACTGTCATCCCAAGGGCGTGCTGTTCGGCCTGCCGGTGAACGGCAAGCGCGTGTCGTTCGCTGAGAATGTTTTCTACGAATTCGGAGAGGGTCGCATCCGCGAGGTGTGGTCAGTCATCGACAAGGCCGAGATTCAGGCGCAAATCTAGGTTGCTTCAATCACTTTGCTCGGTGAGAGCGCGTATCCGCAGCACCCCGTGGTAGAGCGCCAGGTCCTCGTCGTAGCGGGCCTCGGCGAACTCCAGGGACAGGCGGGTCTGGTCGCGCGAGCCGGTGGCGAAAGCGGCGCCGTCAAGGCGCGCCCGGATGCTGTCCATGATCAGACGCGTCTCGGCCTCGCCTTGCGCCTTCGACCAGACATGCAGCGTGATGAGCTGGTCGTCATCATTGTCGGCGCCGGTGTCCAGATCGAATGCGCTGGTCCTGCCATAGGTCACATAAGGGAAGGCGGCACTGTCGGCCGCCTGCTCGCGCAACCCGGCGCCGCCGAGCAGCGCCGTCAGCGAGGCATCGCTCTTCAATCTCATGAACAAGGCTTGCAGCAAATCGCCGGGCGCCGTCATCGTCGTCTCCGTTCGCCTGTCACGCTTTGAACAACCTCAGTTTCGCGCGCAACCTAACCGCGTTGCACGGATTTCGCCAGATGACGATCCGCCTGATGGAAGGCGGCGAATCGGGCGGCATGGCCCTTTCACGGACCGGGTTCTATTTGGCATGCGGGGAGTTTCAAGAAGGGTGTTATGAGGAGCCCTGTTTTCTCCGGCAATTCGAGGTCATTTCATGCGAACGCCACCGCTGCTGCCGGCTTTTGGAAAGCTCGGCGTCAAGCCCCCGGTCGCGATTGCGGCAGCACCCGCCCTGTCGAAGAGCACCGTGGCCCTGCGCATGCGCGAGATACTTTCAATGCATGGCGGCCTGGCCTTGAAGCTGTCGGTGGTGGCCTGGACAATCCTGATCCTGGCGGCGGCATTTTTCATGTCAAGGGCCTGATGCCGATATGGCAAACCGCTACGCGTTGCGCATGGACGAGCCCGAGAGCTGGACTATCTTCGACATCTTCACCGGCCAGCCTGTCGAGCTTAAGCAACAGGTAATGGTGGCCATGAATTTGCGGGATGCGGAAGCGATGGCCGACCGCCTGAACAGCCGGGACGTCAAGCGGCGGGCAAAAGCCGACCGCAAGTCCTGACGCACGCTGATCTCAGCCGCCCTGATGCAAGACGAACGCGCGCTAGCCGAAATCCGCGGCTGTGAGCACATAAATGCTCTTGCGGGTGCGGGCGTAGGCCTTGCTGGCAATGTCATGGATGGAGCTGGACGCGGTGTCGAAGGCCGCCAGATAGGTGGCTTCCGCGGTCGCCGTCCCTGATGGCACCTTCGAGAGGGCATCGGCTGCGACGGAGAAGGAAATCTGGAACATGCCGTCATGGCCGACAAAGCGGATGCGCTTGCCGGCCTCGTCATAGAAGCGACTTGGATTGGGGAATGTCAGGCTCATGACGTGCCCCCCTTCGGCGCGGCGGCGGCTTTCTTGACTGTCGCCACTGTCGCCCGCTTCTTCTTCGGTGTCGGGTTCAAGGCTTCCGCGACGCGGTCGGCCTCTTCCTTGGCCAGGCGCAATTCCCTGAGCCTTGCCGTCTTGATCTCCCTGGCCCTCGCTTCGGACATGTAGTCGGAGGTTGCCTTGTTGCGCTCGGCCGTCTTCTTCTGCTTGTCCATGAAGCGGGCTTCAGCTTTTTCCATGATGCTCTGATTGCCTTCGGCCATCGCCTAAATCTCTCCTCGTGCCTGAAATTGTGAAATCGAACTTACGATATAAATAGTCGCTTTGGCCTCGAAATTCAATTTTTCGAAATATCTAGGCGCCTCGCGACGTTTCGAACCCTGCAGACATCATAATACTTTTTAATATTTAATTTTGGCCACGAATAATTTTTGGCACTCCTATCTATCGAGTGCCAACACGCCTATAAGAACGGCGCGGTCGCCTATGCCGGCCCCAGAAAGAAGTTCTCATGAAGTTTCGGCCACTCCACGACCGCGTCGTCATCCGGCGCGCCGAAGGCGATGTCAAATCCAAGGGCGGCATCATCATTCCCGACAATGCCAAGGAAAAGCCGCAGGAAGGCGAAGTCATCGCCGTTGGGCCGGGCGCACGCGACGAAAACGGCGCGCTTGTCCCGCTCGACGTCAAGGCCGGCGACTTCATCCTGTTCGGCAAATGGTCGGGCACCGAGGTCAAGATCGACGGCGAGGACCTGCTGATCATGAAGGAAGCCGACATTATGGGCGTCATCGACAAGAGCGAGACGGCCGCTATCGGCAAGAGCGGGACGGTCGTCACCGAGAAAAGCGTCAAAGCCAAGAAGGCCGCCTGACCGGCCTGGCTTTGCCAGGCTCCGGCGAGCCGCTTGCTTCACCACACCAACGGGATTGAAAAAAATGTCTGCCAAGGAAATCAAATTCGCCACCGACGCGCGCGACCGCATGCTGCGCGGCGTCGAGATCCTCACCAATGCGGTGAAGGTCACGCTCGGCCCCAAGGGCCGCAACGTCATCATCGACAAGGCCTATGGCGCGCCGCGCATCACCAAGGACGGTGTGACGGTGGCCAAGGAAATCGAGCTTGCCGACAAGTTCGAGAACATGGGCGCGCAGATGGTGCGCGAAGTGGCTTCGAAGACCAACGACCTCGCCGGTGACGGCACCACCACCGCCACGGTGCTGGCCGCATCGATCCTGCGCGAAGGCGCCAAGCTGGTTGCCGCGGGCATGAACCCGATGGACCTCAAGCGTGGCATCGACCAGGCTGTCGCCGCCGTGGTCAAGGACATCAAGGCGAAGGCCAAGAAGGTCAAGTCGTCGGCCGAGATCGCGCAGGTCGGCACCATCGCCGCCAATGGCGATGCCAGCGTCGGCGCCATGATCGCCAAGGCGATGGACAAGGTCGGCAATGACGGCGTCATCACCGTCGAGGAGGCCAAGACCGCCGACACCGAACTCGACGTCGTCGAAGGCATGCAGTTCGACCGCGGCTATCTCTCACCCTATTTCGTCACCAATGCCGACAAGATGCGCGTCGAACTGGAAGAGCCTTACGTGCTCATCCACGAGAAGAAGCTCGGCAATCTGCAGGCGATGCTGCCGATCCTCGAAGCAGTGGTGCAGAGCGGCAGGCCGTTGCTGATCATCTCGGAAGACGTCGAAGGCGAAGCACTGGCGACGCTGGTCGTCAACAAGCTGCGCGGCGGCCTCAAGGTCGCGGCCGTCAAGGCGCCGGGCTTCGGCGATCGCCGCAAGGCGATGCTGGAAGACATCGCCGTGCTGACATCGGGCCAGATGATTTCCGAGGATCTCGGCATCAAGCTCGAAAACGTCACCATCGAGATGCTTGGCCGCGCCAAGCGCGTACTGATCGAGAAGGACACCACCACGATCATCGACGGCGCCGGCACCAAGGCGACCATCCAGGCGCGCATCGCGCAGATCAAGGGCCAGATCGAGGAGACCACGTCCGACTACGACAAGGAGAAGTTGCAGGAGCGGCTGGCCAAGCTCGCCGGCGGCGTCGCCGTGATCCGCGTCGGCGGCGTCACCGAGTCTGAAGTGAAGGAAAAGAAGGACCGCATCGACGACGCGCTGAATGCGACGCGCGCGGCGGTGGAAGAAGGCATCGTGCCCGGCGGTGGCGTGGCGCTTCTGCGCGCCAGATCGGCGCTGGCCGGGCTGACTGGCGCCAATGACGATGTGACGGCAGGCATTTCGATCGTGCTCAGGGCACTCGAAGCGCCGATCCGCCAGATCGCCGAGAATTCCGGTGTCGAAGGCTCGATCGTCGTCGGCAGGCTGTCCGACAGCAAGGACCACAATCAGGGCTTTGATGCCCAGAACGAGGTCTATGTCGACATGATCAAGGCGGGCATCGTCGATCCGGCGAAAGTGGTGCGCACCGCACTGCAGGATGCCGGCTCGATTGCAGCGCTTCTGATCACCGCCGAAGCGATGATCACCGACGTTCCGGCCAAGGATGCGGCGCCTGCGGGCGGCGGTGGCGGCATGGGCGGCTACTGACCATCGCCCGAAAATTGCCCGCCTGGGAATCTGGGCGGGCATAAATCAGAACAGGCTGCCGGGGACATTTCCCCGGCGAGCCAGGAATTTCCGTCAGTCAGTCAAGACCAGTCAGCAACGACAGGGAGATCGACAGATGATCACATTTGCCCCGAAGCCAAACGCTGTATCCGCGACCAAGCCGGCGGAGGAGAGCCGCTTCGATCGCATCCGCCGGATTGCCGCCGACAAGCACAGGCAGGCCGATGCCGGGCCGATTCGCCGCGAGCCGTCGAAGACCGGCGACAAGCGGCCGATGTGACGGCTGCCAACCTCACGACATCGGCAACGCTCCGCCCTCTTCGGTGCGGCGGGCAATGAACTCGTCGAGCACATCGGATGTGGCAACGGCCGACGCCGGCGGCTGGAAGTCGGCCAGCGTCCGCTTCCAGATGCCGGTGGCGCGCTCGGTGGCCGACTTCGAACCGGACTGCGTCCAGCTGCCGAAATTCGACCAGTCGGCGACCAGCGGCTCGTAGAAGGCGGTGCGGTAGCGCGTCATGGTGTGGCCGGCGGCGAAGAAATGCCCGCCCGGCTGGACTTCGGCGATCGCCTCGAAGCCGATCGAATCCTTGTCGCCGGGGGTCGTAGCACAGAGTTCGGCAACCGTCTGCAATGCCTCGATATCGGTGATCAGCTTCTCGTAGGAGACGCTGAGGCCACCCTCCAGCCAGCCCGCGGCATGGATGCAGACGGTGGCGCCGGCAAGCACCGAGCCCCACAGCGCGAACTGCGTCTCGTGCGCCGCCTGCACATCGGAAATGTTGGCCGCACTGCCGCCGCCGGACCGCCAAGGCAGGCCGGTGAAGCGGGCCAACTGACCGGCGCCCAGCGTCGCCTTGACGTGCTCGGGCGTGCCGAAGGCCGGTGCGCCGGACTTCATGTCGACATTGGAGGAGAAGGATCCGTAAACCACCGGTGCGCCCGGCCGCACCATCTGCGCCAGCGCGAGACCAGCCAGCGCCTCGGCATGCTGCAGCGTCAATGCGCCGGCGACGGTGATCGGCGCCATGGCGCCGGCCAGGCAGAAGGGCGTGATGATGGACACCTGGCCGGCCTTGGCGAAGTCGATGATGCCTTGCGCCATCGGGATATCGAGCTGGCGCGGCGAATTGGTGTTGATGACGGTATAGCAATGGACGCCGGCCAGGAACTCGTCCTGCGAGAGGCCGCGCGCCAACCGGATCATCTCGAACCCGTCCTCGACCTGCGGCGTGCCACGGGCGAAGACGAAGGGAAACTTGTCCGACAGGGTCAGCTGCGCACGGTTGACGGCATAGTGGCGCAAACGGTTGTCGACATCCTGAGGCTCGATCCAGGGGCCGAGCATATGCAGCACGTCGAAATTCTGAACAAGCTTGGTCAGTTCTTCGAAAGCGGCGAGCGTGCCCGGACGCCGTCCGCGTTCGAGATCGGTGACGTTGGGCGCCCCGGCTCCGGCGAGGAACGTCATCGAGCCGAGCTCCAGCATGAGATCGCGGCTACGGTTGCCCGCCAGCGCCCGGATGGATTTCGGCGCCGAGGCCAGTGCCGCAGTGACAATATCGCGGCCGATGCGCACCATCCGGCTGTCCTCGTCGACCAGCGCACCGGCTTTGGCGTAGATCGCCCGTGCCTCCGGCAGCAGCACCTTGATGCCGAGCTCTTCCAGCACGCGCAACGCCGTGCCGTGGATGGCCGCGACCTGGTCGTCCGAAAACACCGGCTGCGGCAGGAACGGGTTCTTGAGCGAGCGATAGTTCGGGTGGCGGCTTGGCCCGCTGCCGGCCTCACCGGTGTGCCCGCGCCGGCGCTCGCGCCTGGTCTCCCTTATGATGTCATCGACCATGGCCAAAACTCCTCATTGCCGCATCGCCTGCCCTCGGGGTCGTATGGGAAGGCCGGAATAATTCGCGCCGGCCGCTCGACGCCGACAATGTGCACCGAAGCGCGGTCCCCTCCCCGGCGAATTCGTCGCCCAGCAACGTCAGCGCGACGCTTTTGCCTATTGTGTAGCCATAGCCGGCTGAGGCGACGAAGCCGACGCGCCGGCCCTTGTGCTAGACTGGCTCGAAGCCACTGGCGTCGGCATCGACGGCGTCGACCTCCAGCGTCACGATCCGGGCGGCGCTCAACAAACCGTGCGGTGTGGCCTGGCTGCCCTTGTGAGCCGGGCTGAAATGGATGAATAGTCTTGGCCGGGTATGCCCGCCCTGAAATTGCCCGCTTGCGGTTCTCAGGTGGGTTGGGTGAGTTTCGGGAATGGCCAGTCCTTTAGAACGACGTCCAAGACGAAGAGGTCCGATCGCCGCCGCATTGCTGGCGGTGGACGCGTGGATCGATTCCTCGCTCTACGAAATCGGCTTCAAGGCCGGCCAGTTCTGGGAATCGGCAACCATTTTTTCGCGGCGCTTCCGAGTCACCGGCTGGCGACGCGGCATCATCGAGGTGCTGAGCGAAGGTTTTACGATGGGCGCCGGCGGCGTCGTCGTGCTGCTCGCACTCGCGATGCCGGCCTTCCAGATCACCACCGGCGACTGGCGCAGTCAGGGCGATTTCGCCGTCACCTTCCTCGACCGCTACGGCAACGAGATTGGCCAGCGCGGCATCATCCAGCGCGATTCCGTGCCTGTCGACGAGATGCCGGACCATGTCATCAAAGCGGTGCTGGCGACCGAGGACCGGCGCTTCTTCGAGCACTACGGCATCGACGTGCTCGGCCTGTCGCGCGCCATCTTCGAGAATGTGCGGGCCAATTCCGTCGTCCAGGGCGGCTCCAGCATCACCCAGCAGCTGGCCAAGAACCTGTTCCTGTCGAATGAGCGTACCTTCCAGCGCAAGATCAAGGAAGCCTTCCTGTCGCTGTGGCTGGAGGCCAATCTGTCGAAGAAGGAGATCCTGCAGCTCTATCTCGACCGCGCCTATATGGGCGGCGGCACGTTCGGCATCGAGGCGGCGGCGGATTTCTATTTCGGCAAGAGCGTCAAGGATCTGAACCTCGCCGAGGCGGCGATGCTGGCCGGCCTGTTCAAGGCGCCGACCAAATACGCCCCGCACATCAACCTGCCCGCCGCCCGTGCTCGCGCCAATGTGGTGCTGTCGAACCTCGTCGATTCCGGTTTCATGACCGAAGGCCAGGTGCTGCAGGCAAGGCTGCATCCGGCCGAGATCGTCGACCGCGGCGAGCAGAAGAGCCCGGACTATTACCTCGACTGGGCCTTCGATGAGGTCAAGAAGATCGCCAAGCCCGGCCAGCATTCGCTGGTCGCCCACACCACTTTCGACGCCAACATCCAGAAAGCGGCGGAGGAATCCGTCGAATTCCATCTCCGCCAGTTCGGCAAGGAATACAACGTCACCGAGGGCGCCGTTGTAGTGATCGAGACCAATGGCGCGGTGCGGGCCATTGTCGGCGGCCGCGACTATGGCGCAAGCCAGTTCAACCGCGCCACCAAGGCGCTGCGCCAGACCGGCTCCTCGTTCAAACCTTACGTCTACGCCACCGCCATGGAGCACGGGTTCACCCCGGACTCCGTCATCTCAGGCGGGCCGATCAGCTGGGGCGGCTGGTCACCGCACAATTACAATGGCGGCTCGGCCGGCAATGTGACGCTGATCACGGCGATCGCCAAATCGATCAACACCGTGCCGGTACGGCTGGCCAAGGACTATCTCGGCATCGGCCCGATCAAGGCGATGGCCGAATCATTCGGCGTGGAATCGCCGCTGGAGTCGCACAAGACCATGGTGCTCGGCACATCGGGCATGACGGTCATGGACCAGGCGACGGGCTACAGTGTGTTCGCGCAGAACGGCTTCGCCGGCTCGCGGCACGGCATCACCCAGCTCGTCACCCGCACCGGCGATGTCGTCTACGACTTTGCCAAGGATGCGCCGGCGCCGCATCGGGTTCTGTCGGAACAGGCTCTGAAATACATGAACACCATGCTGGCTGCGGTGCCGGCGATCGGCACCGCGCGGCGCGCGCAGCTGCCCAACATCGTCGTCGCCGGCAAGACGGGGACGACGCAATCCTACCGCGACGCCTGGTTCGTCGGCTTCACCGGCAATTACACCGCTGCCGTCTGGCTCGGCAATGACGACTTCACCCCGACCCGCAACATGACCGGAGGCACGCTGCCGGCGATGGTGTGGCAGCGGCTGATGGTCTACGCGCACCAGAATATCGACCTGAAGCCGATCCCCGGCCTCGACAAGCCCTTCGTCGACGAAGAGATCGCGGCCAAAGCCGAGGAAGCGGAGAAGAAAAACGCCGATCAGGCAGCCGCCGATGCCGCGGCCGAGCGCCCGGCGGTGCTGTCCAGCCGCACGACACAGACGCTGCGCGAGATGACCAAGGTGTTCCAGGCCGCGCCCGTGCTCGGCTCGCCGCAGACACCGGAGACCCTGTCGGCGCTTTGATTCCACAGCGCTGCTTGCTCTGTGGCCTGCCCCGCTATATCCCCGAACGATAATTCTCTCGTCCCGGTTCTTCATGCTCAAGACCGCCTTTTTCACGCTGCTTTCGCTTGCCATAGCCATCGGCCTCGGCGGCGGCAGCGTCTGGTATGCGCTGCAGGCGCAGAGCGGCGTCGGCGCGATCAGCATCGGCCAATGGACCGCCTTCCCCGAGATCGGCACGCAAGATGCCGACCCCTATTCGAAGGCGCGCGTGGCGCGCGAGGGCGTGCTGGCGCTCGGCAAGGCGGAAGGCTTGTCCTTCATCGCCGAACGCGATGCGGCCGGCGATGAGCTTCAGCGGCAATGCGACTACAGGATCGAAGGCAGTTTCCCGACCGCCCGGTTCTGGACGCTCTATGCCGCGGATCAATCGCTCGGCGTGGTCGACACCGGCAAGCCGAGGCTGGCGGCGCTGCAATCCTACCAGGTGCTGCGTCAGCCCGACAATTCGGTGATCATCGCCGTCGGCAACCGTCCGGCCCCCGGCAACTGGCTTCTGACCGAAGGTTTTGGCCGGATGTACTTCGTGCTCACCTTCTACGACACGCCGATTGCCTCAAGCACCGGCCTTTCCGACGTGTCGCTGCCCCGGATCGTCAAGGCTGGCTGCAATGCGTAGGTTGCTGCACGCCATCCTGCTCGGCCTGCTCGGCGCCGGCATCGTCCACATCGTGGTGCTTTTGCTGGTGCCGGAATTTACCGAGCGCGATGCCTGGTCACGGCTGGCGATGGCGTCCGACCTCTACAAGATGACCAGGCTGGATGCCGAGGCGGGCGGCGCGCCGGTGGTGAAGTCGGTAGATCCGCTGTTTTACGCCGCCGCCTGCCGCTTCGACCTTGCCGAAGGCGTGGTGCGGATCAAGGCGCCGGGCAGCGTGCCGTTCTGGTCGGTGTCGGTCTATGACCGCAACGGCCACAATTTCTATTCATTCAACGACCGCACGGCGACCGGCAACAAGCTGGACACCGTGGTGCTGACGCCGGCACAGATGATCGACGTGCGCAGGGAGCTTCCCGAAGACCTGCAAGGGGCGATCTTCGTCGAGGCGCCGATCGAGGAAGGCATCTTCGTCATCCGCGCCTTCGTGCCTGACGACAGCTGGAAGCCAGTTGTGTCGCAGTTCCTGGACCAGAGCTCCTGCGAACTGCAGGACTACTGACCTCACCCCGACGACCAGCAAATTCAGTGGTGCGGAACAGGCGTCCGTGGTGTGCCCGGCTGGTCCGCCGGTCGCGCCTGGCCCGCCAATGGCGGATGCTCGTAGCGGACGCCGGGAAAAATGATCACCGCCGCCGGCGTACCGGTGTCCTGAACTGCTCGATTGACTGGTGCCGATCGCGGCACGAAAGACAGTACCATGCCCATGGTTCGCGTATTCCTCTCGGTTGCCCCGGAGCACAACGCAACGCCTCCAAATGTGATTAAGGCCGGCAGAGGGTTAACGGAGCGCTAACGGATCGCGGCTAATTTGATGTTTGTTCCAGGCCTAGCGCGAAACCGACACAGTTGCGGTTGAGCATGGTCCGGGTTGTGTCGAGTGTCAGGCGTATCTTCCGTGTCAGCTTCGGATTTCAGGCAAATCGCCATACGGACGGAATCGGGAAAAGCCGAAAGGCTGTTTCGCGCCGCCGTGTCGGCGTTCTGCTCGCTGACCCGCCCGTCGCGCCGCGAGATCGCCCAGCTCGAGGATCTGACGCTGCCGCTGTTCGACAGCGTGCCGGTCGAATCGCGCCGCTATGTCGCCGCTGCCCTGTCCGAATGCGAATATGCGCCGGCCGCCCTGGTGCGGCGGCTTTGCGAGGAGCCGGTCGATGTCTGCGCGCCCTTGCTCGTCCGTTCGCGGGCGCTGGGCGACATCGACCTGATCGCGTTGATCGGCCGCCACGGCCTGCCGCATGCGCGCGCCATTGCCCGCCGCAAGGATTTGAACCCGGCCATCGCGCAGTTGATCAAGGCGCTGGAAAAGCCGACCCTGGTGCGCGTGCGGCAGCCCGAGCCGATCGCCGACGTGGCGGGTGCCGACGCCGAAGCCGCTGCCGCCGCTCCCAGCGCACCAAAACTGCCCGGCAGCGCCGCCGAAACCGCCAGGCGCCGCCTGCGCTCGATGATGCTCGCCGAGGGCGAGGCGACATCGGTCAATCCCTTCGTCGGCTTAGCAACTTACAGCAAGCTGCGCGAGACGGCGCTGACCGGCAACGCCGCCTTCTTCCAGACCGCGCTTGCCGACGCGCTCGACATCGACTTCTCCACGGCGCGGTCGCTGACCGAGCATTCGAGCTATGTCTCGTTGCTCGCCGCGCTGCGGGCGCTCGACCTCAGCGAGGACAGGGCATTTCTGATCGTGGTCGCGGTTTACCCCCGGGAGTTTCCGCACCCGCAGGCGATCCGCATCTTCCTCGACCGCTACCGGCTGCTGCACCACGAGGCGGCGCTCGACAAGGTACGCGGCTGGAAGGCCGAAACATTGTCGCGAGCGGTGCGCGGCAACACTCCTGTCGCCGCGAATGGCGACCAAGCGCCGGACGTCGACAAAGCCAGCCTAGGGGCCAGCCTCAAGGCGTCTTGACGGAGAGAAGCTCCTCGACGGAAACCGTTCCGGCCTCGATCTCGACCACCCAGATGTCGGGATCGAATTTTTTCTCCCGCTCAAGCCTGGCGTCAAGCGCGGCGGCATCGTCGCCGGCGCCGAGCAGCGTGAAAAAGCGATCATCCGGTTTGTCCGAATCGTAGCTCGTCTGCGGCGCCGGGCCGAACAGGGAGACGTCGCCCAGCCTGCCGCGGGAGAGCACGAAGACAGCGCCGGCCTCGGTCGCGCCGCGCTTGACGACGGCCGCAAAGCCGCCGGCGCCGAAAACACGGCGCAGCAGGGCCGACACCCAAAACTCGGTGGTTACGCGCATGACGAAGCTCCGGAGGACATGCGCGGCGTCTTAGCCGGATTTTCGGCTGTCCGCGAGCGGTCGTCTTGACCACCACTCAATTGGTCAGGCCGATCTCGCGCATCTTGACGTAGACGACCTCGTCGGGCTCGCCCGTTTCCGGCAGGCCGAACAGCGACTGGAATTCCTTGATCGCCGCCTTGGTGCGGGCGCCGACGACGCCGTCGAGTTGCATGTCGTCATTGCCGAATGCCTTCAGGCCGGCCTGGATCTTGACGATGCGGGCATCGGGCGCTTGGGCGGATACCGGCGCGGAAACCGGGATGGGCGCAGGCGCGGCCTCGGGCGCGGCAACTCGAGCGGCGGCCATATCCACGGGCCTCGGCACAGGATGCGGGATGCCAGCTGTTGTCTGCTTGGCGCCGAGCTGGTCGAGCAGGACGGCGTCGATCTCACCGGAGGCCGGCAGGCCAACTTTCTGCTGGTATGCCTGGATCGCCTTTTGGGTATTCGGCCCGGAAATGCCGTCGACCGTTCCCGTGTAGAAATCGAGATCCTTCAGGATGCCCTGGACCTGCTCGACGGTCGGATCGCTTTTGACCGGAGCCGGGCCGGGCCGCAGGATGTTGATGGTGGTTTCGGGTTCGTCCGCGCCGGGGTGCGGAAAACCCTCGATGCTGCGGGTGGCGAAGAAGGCGCCGGCATGCGGAAACGGCTGGTACCACAGCGCGTTGGCGGAAACGTAGAACAGCGTCACCAGGAAGGCGGTCGAGCCGCCGACCAGGACCGGATTGCGCGAGATCGCGCCGCCGAGCGCAATCGCGCCGGCCTCGAACGCGCCGCTGCGGCGCTTGACCGCCTTAGGCTGTTTTGCGGAGCGAGCCATTCCTGTCCCCTTTCGCGTCGCCTTTCGTCCTGGTCGCGGGCATCGGCAGCACGCCGTTCCTCTCGGTCGCGCTCCTCTTCGGCCCGTTCACCGGCAGGCTGATCGTGACCGTCGTCCCCTCGCCCGGCATGCTTTCGATCGACATCGTGCCGTCGTGCAGCGCCACCAGGCCCTTGACCAGCGACAGGCCGAGCCCGGTGCCCTCGAAGCGGCGCGTATAGTCGTTCTGGATCTGCATGAACGGCTTGCCGAGATTGACAAAATCTTCCTCGGCGATGCCGATGCCGGTGTCCCTGACCCAGAAATGCAGCCGCGAGCCGATCCGCTTGGCGCCGACGACGACATTGCCGCCATCGGGCGTGAACTTGACCGCATTGGAGACGAGGTTGATCAGGATCTGCTGCACGGCACGACGGTCGGCATTGATCTCCCCGGCGTCCGGCGCAATCTGCGCCTGGAGACCGATGTTCTTGGCATTCGCCTGCAGCTGCATCATCGACTGGCACATCTCGACCGCTTCGATGAATCGGAACGGTTCGGGCTCGGTCGCGTAGGCGCCTGCCTCGATCCTCGAGACATCAAGGATGGAGGTGACGACGGCAAGCAGATGCTGGCCCGACTGCTTCACCAGGCCGACATACTCCTTCTGGCGCGGGTCCTTGAAGCCGCCGAACATCTCATGCAGCAGCATGTCGGAAAAACCGATGATGGCGTTGAGCGGCGTCCGAAGCTCATGGCTGACGACCGCCAGGAAGCGGCCCTTCGCCACCTCGGCCGACGCTGCGGCCTCAGTGGCGGCAGCAAGCTCGTCGCGCAATTCGGCAGTCTCGTCGTTCTCGCGCAGCAGCAGAGTGAAGGTCTCCTGCTGCTCTTCGGCGCGCATCAGTTCGAGCTGAAATGGCCGGTAATTGTCGGCCGTCGAGGCGCTGCCGTCCTGCGGCAGCCTAACCCGAAGATCGAGCCGGCGCGCCAGGGCGCCATCGCGCATGTCGGCAAGCGCGCTGAGATAAGCAACGCGATCGGACAGGTGGATGCGGTCGAACATGCCGGCGCCGAAAAGCAGTTCCGGCGGCAGCTTCAGGATGGTGCGCGCCTTGGCCGAGGCATCCAGGACCTCGCCATGCCGGGCGACATGCAGGACAACGGCGTCGATCATATCTTCAAGGCGGTCGTTTGGAAGGAGCGCGGGCTGCGCGCGTGCGGCATCGCCGAGGGCTGCGAGCCGGGGAACCAGCGTCAGGCCCCAGGCGAGCGGCAGCAGCCAGTGCCACGCCGCGACTTGCGCCCCTCCGAGCGGGACGACAGAGCCGACAAAGGGCTGCAGCAGCATTGCGGCCAAGGTTGAGAGGCCGCCCCAAAGTGCCGCGCGCTTTGAACCGCCGATCCACCAGGCCTCGAATGGCAGTGCCAGGGCCAGCAGCGCAACCGGCGACGCCAGGCCGCCTGCTGCCGCGACGGCGCCGGCAAGGGCAAGACCGCCGGCGGCAAGGGCAACCTGGGCTGCCAGCGTCATCTTGCCCGACGCCGCCACCAGCAAGGCGGCGAACCAGCAAAGACCGAAGGCGGCGAAAATGGTTGCGACGGTGACGGCGGCGCCCATGCCCGAGGTGACCAGTGTCACCGCCGCACCGGCGGCGAAGAACGGAGCGGCAAGCATGATGCCGATGAACCGGCGCTGGCGCAGGCGATCGCCCTGGCCGATGATGGCCGGATGGACCATGCGTTCGCAACCGGCCGCCAGCGCGCCAGGCAGTTCAATATATCTGGCAGTTGTCAAACTCAACGCACTCGCACCCGGTCGTGACTGCCCCTGCTTTGCAGGTCGCTTTTGCTTGTTTGAAACTCGCATCCAGCGTTTAAGGAATGAATAAGGCTGACCGGAACAACGAGCGCGCTGCGGCAAAAATTGGAGCGCCGGCACCGGAATGCACCGCCATTTGTAGCCATAGTAAACGGAGCGTTATGTGCAAAGGGCGTGCCCGTGGCTGCGAAACCCTGAGCCGGCATGCCTGCTCTTCTGAAGATATCCATGCGCAACAATCGCTTAGATGGTTACTGCAAGGTTAAGAAAATTGCCGGCATTTGAGGCTAATGCACTGCAAAACGCCTCGCTTCGAATTTGCCTAAAATTTGAGGAAAATTTTCGCTGAGCAAGAAAGCCGTCCTTTGCGCCTCATGTGCCATTGTCGCTGATATAAAGAGGTCATTGCGCATGGACGCATGATCCGGTCATTGGACGAGAGGGCAGATCGATGGGCTTTTTGATAAGAATGGCGTTCTGGTTTTCGCTGGTGTTGCTGGCGCTGCCGCTGACCGTCGGCCCCGACGAGGATGGCCGCGAAAGCGTCGGGCCGTTCCAGGCGCTTTTTGCGGCGCGCGAAGCGGTCGGCGACATCGCCGGCATTTGCGAGCGTAAGCCGGACGTCTGCGAAACCGGCAAGTCGGCGATGCATACGATCAGCGCCCGGGCCAAGGAAACCGCCAAGATCGCCGCCGCCATGCTGGACGACAAGAGCGCCGAGACCTCGCCCGATACATCGCTGGCCACCGGCAGCGTCGCCAAGGACATCGTGCTGCCGGCGACAGTCAACATACCTGCCAAGCTGGTGGCGAAGAACTAAACACCGTTTCAGCTGTATCTACAGCGACACCGCAGGCCGGTCGGACCTCTCGATGCCTGCGGTGCTTTTCTTCTTTTTCCGTGACGCCGCAGCCGCGGATGACTATATCCCGAGCAATGGCCACGACGATCCAGACGATCCGCGACGACTTCTCCCTGCTCGACGAGTGGGAAGACCGCTATCGCTATGTCATCGAGCTCGGCGAAGCGCTGCCGCCATTTCCCGACGCCGAACGCAACGCCGCCAACAAGGTGCCGGGCTGCGTCAGCCAGGTCTGGCTGACCACGAGCCGAGCGCCGGGCGCCGATCCGGTCATCACCTTCACAGGCGATTCAGACGCTCATATCGTGCGCGGTCTGGTCGCCATCATGCTGGCGCTGTTTTCGGGACGGACTGCCAGCCAGATCCTTGAAACGGACGCAGAGGCGACGCTGAGGTCGCTTGGCCTCGACGAACATCTGTCGCCGCAGCGGGCCAATGGCCTGCGCTCGATGGTCAAGCGCGTCAAGCGGGACGCCGAGATGGCTCTCAAGCAGACTGCTTGATTGCTCTATCTTCTCTTCTTTCGACGCAATTCCAAGGGAAAGCGCTCGGCAGTTTTCCTGGAATTGTTCTAGAAACAAAAACGGCGCCGTAAGGGGCGCCGTTGATCTTGTCCATTGGAGCGGTGTTACCGCCCCTTGCGCTTGCGGCCGAGGCCCATCTTCTTGGCCAGCTGCGAACGGGCAGCGGCATAGTTGGGGGCAACCATCGGATAGCTGGCGTCGAGATTCCACTTCTCGCGGTATTCATCGGGCGTCAGACCGTAATGGGTCATCAGGTGGCGCTTCAGCGACTTGAACTTCTTGCCATCTTCAAGGCAGACGATGTAATCGTCATGAACAGAGCGCTTCGGGTTTACCGCAGGCTTCTGCTTGTCGGCCGGAGGCTGTTCGCTTGCTCCGCCCACGCGCCCGAGAGCGGCATGGACATCAGCGATAAGGTTCGGCAGTTCGCCGACCGGCACGGGATTGTTGCTGACATAGGCTGCCACCACATCGGCGGTCAGCTCGATCAGCGCATCGCTATTTCTGGAAGGTGTTTCGACGATATCCATGGTTTAGGCCCCAACGAAGGATGTTTCTGTTTGCGCCCTTTTTGGAAGATCGGGCATGGCGCGAATTTCACGCGGGAAGAGCTTCATGGATTCGCGTCCGGGCATCTTAATGAGCCCACAGACAAAGTAAGTCAATTCGCATCTTGCGCTATATTCAACGATATTCATCGAATAGTCGCTCTTCAGCTTCAATCTTTCGTGCACTCTGTAACTTCGCGATATTTTCTGGTCGGACCAGGACTAGCATGACGTAAGGTCACGCCATCGCTAAATCAGCAGGGACTCATAAAGTGGGCAGCGATGCTTGGTCTATGCTTCAAGGTTTGGGCAGCTGATTGTCGGATTCGTACCAAACCGCAAGTTGCAAAGCGTTGGCGAAACCCGCCGAAGAAGATATTTGGTCTGACCGGATTCAATACGGCGTGAGGTATTTTCCATAGACCCAGCCACTAACAAAAGCACCATTTTGCGCCGGGTCGTGCCAAACTTGACACCATTGATAGCGAATTGCCTGTTTCTGTTTCCAGTGCGGCTGGCCGGCGATCTCCAGAAGATTCAAGCCGCTGGTGCACTTGCCGGTCATCTGCAGGATCGTCCCGTTGGGATAGGCGGCCTGCTTCTGCGAGGTGCCGGACGGATATTTGCGAACGTTGAGCGTGTCGCCGAACGGCACGCCAGCCACTTGCCAAGCGGCGAACGCGGTTGCATGAGACTGGCCGGTGAAAGCCAGAACGGTCGAAGCGACGACGGCGAGAGCCGCAGCGGTGTTGATATGGAAATTCATCATCCTCTCCTTTTGGCTCATCTCCCGAGCCCGCCGCAACCAATACATCCCGGCCCTTGAACCCGCGCTGATCGGCGTGTTCATTTGCCATTCAAGTAATTTCTTCAGTGAGACGCAATGACCAAGACCTCAGCTTTTCCGACCGCCAGCCCGCCGAGCCCCGAGAAACACCCCGTCTTCGACACGCATCACGGCATTACCCGCACAGATGACTATGCCTGGCTGAGGGCCGAGAACTGGCAGGCGATGTTCAGGGACCCTTCCCTGCTTGAGGGCCGCATCCGCGCCCATCTCGAAGCCGAAAACGCCTATCAAGCAGTGCTTATGGCCGATACGCTAGAGCTTCGGAAGCAGCTGTTCGGCGAGATGAAGGGGCGCATCAAGGAAGATGATTCGACGGTGCCGATGAAGGATGGCCCCTATGCTTACGGCTCATCCTTCAAGCTTGGCGGCGAACAGCCCCGCTATTTCCGCATGCCGCGCGATGGCGGCGATGAGCAGATCCTGCTCGATGGCGACGCGGAAGCCGAGGGCAAGCCCTATTTCCGCCTCGGCGGCGTCGACCATTCGGCCGATCACCGCAAGCTGTTGTGGGCGTTCGACGACAAGGGCTCTGAATTCTTCACACTTCGCGTGCGCGATCTCACCAGCGGCAAGGAACTGAGCGACCAGATCGAGGCCACCAGTGGTGGCGGCGTCTGGAATGCCGCCGATGACGGCTTCTTCTACACAAGGCTCGACGACAATCATCGCCCGTCCAAGGTGCTGTTCCACGCGCTCGGCGGCAGCCCCCTTAATGACCGGCTGATTTATGAGGAAACCGATCCCGGCTTCTTCATGGATGTCGGCGGCACGCGCTCCAACGAATGGATCATGATCGGGATCAACGATCACGAAACCTCGGAATATCACCTGATGCGCGCCGATGAGCCTTTCGCCGAGCCAAAGCTGGTGGCAAAGCGCGAGACCGGCCTGCAATATGATCTGGAAGAAGGCGGCGACATCTTCTTCATCCTCACCAATGCCGACGGCGCCAAGGACTTCAAGATCATGACGGCGCCGGCTGATGACCCGGTTCGCGCCAACTGGGAAGAGCTGGTGGCGCACGAGCCAGGCCGGCTGATCCTGTCGGTGGTCGGCTTCAGGGATCATATGGTCAGGCTCGAACGCAAGGAAGGGCTGCCGCGCATCGTCGTGCGCGATCGCCGCAGCGGCGAGGAGCATCTGATCTCGTTCGACGAAGAGGCGTTCTCGCTCGGCCTGTCGGGGTCCTATGAATACGACACCGAGATCATGCGCTTCACCTATTCGTCGATGACGACCCCGGCGCAGGTCTTCGACTACAATATGCGCAGCCGCGAGCGTGTGCTGCTGAAGACCCAGGAAGTGCCGTCCGGTCACAATCCGGATCATTATGTCACGCGCCGGCTGATGGCGCCGGCCGCCGATGGCGAACTGGTGCCGGTCTCGCTGCTGCACCACCGCGACACGCCGCTCGATGGCTCCGCACCGTGCCTGCTTTACGGCTACGGCTCTTACGGCATTGCCATTCCGGCGGCGTTCAACACCAACTGGTTCTCGCTGGTCGACCGTGGCTTTGTCTTTGCCATCGCCCATGTCCGCGGCGGCAAGGACAAGGGCTATGGCTGGTATGACGACGGCAAGCGGGCGCACAAGATGAACACGTTCACCGATTTCATCGCCGTCGCGAAGCATCTCGTCGCCGAGCGTTACACCCAACACGACCGCATCGTCGCGCAAGGCGGCTCGGCCGGCGGCATGCTGATGGGTGCGATCGCCAACATGGCGCCGCAAAATTTCGGCGCCATCGTTGCCGAGGTCCCCTTTGTCGACGTGCTGACCACGATGCTCGACGCAAGCTTGCCGCTGACGCCGCCGGAGTGGCCGGAATGGGGCAACCCGATCGCGTCGGCGGAAGATTACCAAACGATCGCCGCCTACTCACCCTATGACAATGTCGCCGATCACGACTACCCGCCGATCCTGGCGCTGGCCGGCCTCACCGATCCGCGCGTCACCTATTGGGAGCCGGCTAAATGGGTGGCGCGGCTGCGCGAGCGCAAGAGCGGCGACAATCCGGTGCTGTTCAAGATCAACATGGATTCCGGCCATGCCGGCGCGTCGGGCCGGTTCTCCAGGCTGGAGGAGATCGCCTATACCTACTCCTTCGCGCTCAAGGTTACGGCCAAGCCCGAACCCGAGGTTACGGGCAAGGCTGAGAATGCAACGGAGGCGTCGCAATGATCGATCTATCCACCTTGACGGCTTACATAGCGGTTGTGCTTGGCTTTGTGTTTATTCCAGGCCCAGCCACGCTGTTGACGGTCGCGCGAGCGACGAGTTCCGGAACCAGGGTTGGCGTCGCGACGGGCGCGGGCGTCGCGGCTGGCGATGTGTTCCATACCATCATGGCGATGGTCGGCATTTCGGCGATCATCGCCACTTCGGCAACGCTGTTCAGCGTCGTAAAATACATCGGCGCGGCGTATCTCGTTTACCTCGGCATCCGCGCGATCATCGAGAGAATACCGGCCGACCCTACTGCCGGCGCACTCGCGATCTCCGCCAGCAAGGCGTTTCGTCAAGCTGTCCTGACCGAAGTGCTTAACCCAAAGACGGCGCTTTTCTTCCTCGCCTTCCTGCCCCAGTTCGTGCGGCCTGAAAACGGATCGGTGATGCTCCAGCTGATGACGCTGGGCATAGTCTTTGTTCTGCTCGGCCTTTTCAGCACAGTCGTCTTTGCCGTGAGTGCGGGCCGGCTGGGCACGTTCCTGCGCCGCAATCCGTCGGTGGTGAAATGGCAAGGCAAGGTGGTTGGCGGCATCTACTGCGCGTTAGGCGTCCGTCTGGCCTTGCAGCAGCGCTGATGTCGATGCGAAAGGCGCGCCCGTCGAGGCGCGCCGGTCGTCACTTTTTGAATTCCGGGCTGCTCATTTTCACTCGCATTTGCAATGGCTGCGCGCTACCCATGCGCGCCACCTTCCAGACCATGACATACGCAAAGGGGCCACTATGTTGCTCGTCGACACCTATCTCGAGAAATCACCGATCCAGGGCATCGGGGTTTTCGCCAGGAACCACATTGCCAAGGGCACGCTGGTCTGGAAGCTCGACCCCAGATTCGACCGGATCATCGACGTCGAGACCTATGAAGGCGAGAGCGGCCCGGTGAAGAACTATCTCGACCGTTATTCCTATCCAGACCGCCGGGATCCGAACTACATCGTCTTCGAAGCCGACGACGCCCGCTACATGAACCATGACGACGAACCGAATTGCGACGTCTCCTCGCCCGAGGAAACCTATGCCTTGCGCGACATCGCACCCGGCGAGGAACTGACCTGCAATTACAGCCATTTCTTCGAGACGGGCTTCGACTTCCTCGGCGATCGCCACCTGTAGATCGCCACCTGTAGCCGGGATCACTTGGCCGGCTTGCTGCGCACCGGGTAGCCGTTGGGATGCGGCGGCACCGCCTTGAGATAGGCGGCTATTGCCGCGCGATCTTCCGGCGGCAGTTCGGCCATGTTGCGCTGCACGTCGACCATGGCGCCGCCGACCGAATCGAAATCAGGGGTAAAACCGGTTTCGAGATAGTTGGCGATGTCGGCTTCCGACCAGTCACCGAGCCCGCCTTCGCCCGATGTGATGTTCGGCACGATGCCGCTGCCTTCGGCGGCCGCCGCGCCAGCCAGCCACTGGCTCTTCCTGGTGCCGCCGGTGACATCGCGCGGCGTGTGGCATTCGCCGCAATGGCCGGGCCCCTCGACCAGATAGCGGCCGGCGGGTACCGGATCAGGCGTGCCATCGGCAAAGGCAATCACCGGCTCTTTGCTGAGATAGAGCCGCTTCCACAGGCCGAGGCCGCGGCGGATGTTGAAGGGGAAAGTCAGGGAATTGTCGGGCGCCTTGCCGGCGACCGCCGGCAGCGCCTTCAGGAACGCATAGAGATCGGCAATATCAGCCGGCTTCATGCGGGCGTAGGACGCGTAGGGAAAGGCCGGATAGAAATGCTCGCCCGACGGCGACACGCCCTTCAGCATGGCGTTGGCAAGGTCCTCGACCGTCCAGGCGCCGATGCCGTCCTTGGGATCCTGCGAGATGTTGGGCGGCACGAAGGTGCCGAACGGCGTCTTGAGCTCGAGGCCGCCGACCAGTTGCAAACGGGCGTCGCCTTGCGAGCCCGGCTTGGCGTGACAGGAGGTGCAGCCGCCGGCATTGAAAATGCGCTTGCCCCTGGCGGCGTCGCCGGGGCCGAGCTGCGCCAGGGTGTCAGTGTCGAGCTTGACCGGCGCCGACAACAGCCAGCCGGCGCCGGCACCGACGACGCCCAGGACAAGGGCGGCGCCGACAAATTTTTTCCACAAGGGCATTGCCCGGGATCAGCTCTTCTTCACCCGATAGGTCTTGTGGCAGGTGCCGCAATCACTGCCGAGCGTATCGATCTGCGCCTTCAGTGCATCGACATCGGCGGGTGCGGCGGCGACTGCGGCCTTGACGTCGGCGAGGTACTTGTCTTCGGTCGATTTGAAGCCCGCCATGTCTTTCCAGATTTTGGGCGAGGCGGTGGTATCACCGCTGTCGCTGCCGGCCGGGAACAGCGTGTCGACATCGAACTTTTCCGCGTTGACCTGCAGCGCCTGCAGCGCCGTCAACACGGCGGCGGCATCGAAGTCCGCTTCGCCCTTGGCGATCTTCGACAGGCCGCCGACAATCTTGCCGCGTTCCTTCATCAGTCCCTGTCGGTCGAGGATCGGGTCGGCAAAAGCGGCCGAGGCGGCAAGGCTGAGCATAGAGATGGCGATAACAAGCTTTCTCATTCAATTGGCTCCAGGACGATGAGGGGTCGCGACCTAACGTTAACGGAGGGCGGGCCGGGATTATTCCCTGTCCGCCGACCGGATTCTGCCGAATTTTGTGTGCCTGCTGCTTCAGCTGAGAAAGAAAAGCCCCGGAGTACCGGGGCTTCTCTGGGTCGATCAGGCTTTCGCCTCTTCGTACATTTCAAGGACATGGTCCCAGTCGATGAGGCTGTCGACGAAGGCCTCGAGATATTTCGGCCGCGCGTTGCGGTAGTCGATGTAATAGGAATGTTCCCAGACATCGACGCCGAGGATCGGCGATGCGCCATGGACGAGCGGGTTCTCACCATTCGGTGTCTTGGAGATCGCCAGCTTGCCGTCGTTGACCGAGACCCAGGCCCAGCCCGAGCCGAACTGCGTGATGCCGGCGGCGATGAAGTCGGCCTTGAACTTGTCGTAGCCGCCGAGGTCGGCGTCGAAAGCCTTCTGCAGGGCGCCCGGAAGCTTGTTGCCGCCGCCGCCCTTCTTCATCCACTTCCAGAAATGGATGTGGTTGTAGTGCTGGGCTGCGTTGTTGAAGAGGCCGGCATTCTTGCCGAACGACTGTTTGACCACCTCTTCGACCGACAGATCGCCGAGGCCCGCTTCGGCGGCCAGCTTGTTGCCGTTGTCGACATAGGCCTTGTGGTGCTTGTCGTGGTGATACTCCAGCGTCTCCTTCGACATGTAAGGCTGCAAGGCCTCGTAGTCGTAGGGCAAGGCGGGCAATTCAAAAGCCATCGGTCATACTCCTCATGGAAAAATCCGGTGCGGATACCGGATTAAGATAGGGCTGCATTGATCTGGAACAACTCCGGAATGAAGCGCCAATTGCCTTTTAGCGGCTCAACCGGCGGAAGTCGAATGCGCCCATTCCCAATAAAGGTCGCGCGCTTTCTTGGCCACCGGCCCGGGCTGCAGATCGCGGTCCTCGATGCGGGTGATCGGCACGACCTTGGAATGATTTCCGGTCGAAAAGATCTCATCGGCTTCGAGAAAGTCGCGCACCGACAGCATCTTCTCCGTGGTCTTGAAGCCGTAATCGCCAAGCAGCGTCATGGTGCGCGAGCGGGTGATGCCGGACAGGAAGGTGCCGTTGGGCGCCGGCGTCAACACGTGGCTGTCCTTGACCAGGAAGATGTTCGAGGTTCCGGTCTCGGCGACATTGCCCAGCATGTCCAGCACCAGCGCATTGTCGAAGCCGCGTCCCTTCGCTTCGAGGATGGCGCGGCCATTGTTGGGATAGAGGCAGCCGGCCTTGGCATTGGTCGGCATGGTCTCGATGGTCGGCCGCCGGAACGGCGACACGGTGATCGAAAAGCCGGTCGGCGAGATCATCGGCGATTCGTAGAGGCAGAGGCAGAAACGGGTCGAGGCCGGATCGGCCGGCACGCCCATGTAGCCGCCATGCTCGGCCCAGTACATCGGCCTGATGTAGACCGCTGTCTTGCCGTCGAACTTCTTCAGCCCGTCCCAGGTCAGTCCAACAATCTCATCGGCGCTCATCGACGGCGCGAGGCCGAGCGCGGTCGCCGATGCGTTCACCCTAGCGGCATGCAGCTCGAGATCGGGGGCGACGCCTTCGAACCAGCGGGCGCCGTCGAAGACGCTGGTGCCGAGCCACATGGCGTGGCTGCGCGGACCCAGAATGGCGACGTTGCCTTCGTACCAGTCGCCGTCGACGAAGGTCCATGTCGCCGATAGCGCCGCAGTCGCCAGTGTCATTGTTCGGTTCCGCTTCAAAGCTGCCTGTGCCAAGCATTGGAAGATGCTTTGACCGGCGCCGTCAACCGGCATGGAGCGGTTTTTGTTGAGGCCAGAGCGCCCCAAGAAAGCGATCAAGACTACAATCGATGCTTGCACCTTGCGCCGCCTGCCCTCAAAACTGTCGCCATGCATTACGCGGCTTACGTTTTCGACGCCTATGGCACGTTGTTCGACGTGCACGCCGCCGTGCGCCGTCACGACGGCGAGATCGGCCCCGACGGCCCGCTGCTTTCGGAAATCTGGCGCGCCAAGCAGCTGGAATATTCCTGGGTGCGCACGCTGATGGGCGGCTATGCCGATTTCTGGCAGCTCACCGAACAGGCGCTCGATTTCGCCCTGCGCAAGGTTCCCTCCGCCGACAAGGGAATGAAGGCCAAGCTGCTCGAAGCCTATTGGCGGCTCGACTGCTATCCGGAAGTGCCGGCCGTGCTGAAGGCACTGAAAGCATCCGGCGCCAAGCTCGCAATCCTGTCCAACGGCTCGCCCGAGATGCTGGAAGCGGCGGTCAAGTCGGCCGCCCTCGACCAGGTGCTGGACGATATCTTTTCGGTCGACGCCGTCAGGCGCTTCAAGACCGACCCGTCGACCTACGACATGGTGGCGACGGGCTGGCGGCTCTATCCGGGCGCCGTCTCGTTCCAGTCGTCCAACCGCTGGGACATCGCCGGCGCCACCAAATTCGGCTTTCGCACCGTCTGGATCAACCGCGCCAACCAGCCCGAGGAATACCGGGATTTCCCGCCGGCGCTGATCCTGCCGTCGCTTGAAGGCCTGCTGACCGGCGGCTGATCACTCTGTTGCCTTCGAGCAACAGTGGCAGGGCGGTCACAGCTTCGCCTTTGTTTGTCCACCCTCAGGCCAGAATCGGAACCGCCTATCGCGTCAGGCATTGGGGGAGGCCGACCACTGCGCCGCTTGAAGGCATTCACGCTTTCTTGCGATTCGAGACTTAAAAAAGGCAACCATGTTGAAGACCGAAATCGACCCCTATCGCCTGAGCCGTCGCGGCTTTCTGAATGCTGCAGCCCTTGGCGCCGCTTCGATTGCGGTCTCCGCCTGCACCACCACCGGACCGGCGCCGGCGCCGGTCGAACCGCCACCGCCGACCTATGACGAGCCGCCGCTCGGCGACTATGCGACGATGTACGGCCCGATTTCCGACAGCGGGTTCGAGCTCCCGGCCATCCCGATCAAGAAGATGGACCCGCAGTTCCTGCGCCAGATCGTTCCCGATCCGACCGGCCAGCGGCCAGGCACCATCATCGTCGATACGACCAACCATTTCCTCTATCTGGTGCGCGAAGGCGGCCAGGCGATCCGTTACGGCGTCGGCCTCGGCCGCGCCGGCTTCGAATGGTCGGGAGACGCCGTCGTCCAGTGGAAGCAGAAATGGCCGAAATGGACGCCGCCCGATGAGATGGTTGCCCGCCAGCCTGAACTGGAAGAATACAGCGCCAAGAACGGCGGCATGCCCGGCGGCCTCAAGAACCCGCTCGGCGCCCGCGCGCTCTACCTGTTCCACGACAACGTCGACACGCTCTACCGCCTGCATGGCTCGCCGGAATGGAACTCGATCGGCAAATCCGTCTCGTCAGGCTGCGTGCGCCTGATAAATCAGGACATCATCGACCTCTACGACCGCGTGCCGTCGAAGAGCCCGGTCATCGTGACGTCCGACATCGGCCAGCCGATGGCGGCGGGCGCAAACCGCAGAGCCATCCCGATCGATGGCGGGGTGCCGGATGGCTCGGTCCTGCTCGGCCCGGTGACCTGATCGACTTCATCGATGTCATGAAGCGGCAGGTTCGCCGCTCCATGCGGCAAACCCCCGCCAGGATTCCGATAGCTTTACGCGAATGCCTGGGGTTCGCATCCAAGATATGCAATGCCGGCAACAGGAGGCCAAAAAAGACGTCCAGACGAACCATGGAGCCGCTGCAATCGGGGCGGCCATGCCCTGTCAATCTCGACGCTGCTGTGTTTCGTTACCGATTGATGTATATTAGACGGGTGTATGATTGCAGAGACATACATTTCATTAGATCAATGATGGCGGGGGAACGCCGATGGTGGGATTTGATTTCGATAGTCCGCCTGCCGACGGCGCCGAGGCCAACCTGTCGGCCGAATGCGAGCGGCAATTGCTGCCGCTCGTCCGCGGAATTGTCGAGGCGGCGGTTGCCGCCGGGTGGAGCCAGGAAGACGTTCTTCTGGCCATGGTCGAGCTGTCCTGGGATCTGTACGAGAAACGCCGAGGCGATCTTTAGCAGGCCTGCGTGAGCCGGATAATTCCGTAGCGCCGGCCAAGCCAGGCCATGTTTTTCTCGCGCGAACTTTTTTCTTCACCTACAATGTTTTTTCTATCCGCGGGATGCGCTACGCTGCCTTTGGGCAGGACTATGGGGGATACAAATTACCGTCCGGATTTCCGGGTTGGCTGTTTGCACGGCACGGAATTTCGATGGGCTGGCAAAGCGGCTGAGGCAAGGCTGAATGAAAAATGCGGGCGAGGTTCAGGAACGCAGCGCAGGCGCCGATCGGGTCGATCGGCACGCCCTCGACACAATCCCCGAAAATGCCAATCCCAGAAGAGCAACCATGCGGGGGAGCGGGATATGCTCTGTCCGCAGCCCTGGATCGCTCCCGGAGGGTCGCCATCGCCGAAGTCGCCTACCTCGCGGGATTTTCGGATCAAGGCCATTTGGCCACCGCCATGAAGAAGCACAAGGGAAAGAAGCCATGGTTCGGGCGATAACTGCTGCTGGATCGTCCGTGGCGATGACAGATAGTCGACCAGCTCTGTCAATGGCCGCGCGATCTATATTCAGAATACAACGCTGGATTGTGACGGCGCACTATGCACAATAACTAGGCTAAAAATGGTAAGATAAGATCGGAAAATAGTCAGGTAGCCTTGGCTAAAAATTCAAACCTGTAAATTTATAGTCAAAATCCTGGTAAAATTTTCGCTTGAGCTCAAATTCTTCTTTGCAATATAAAGCAGCATCTGTAGGATTCGAAGGAACGCCCAGGAGCAAACGTGAATTCTGGGCGCCTCGATACAGCACAGGATTGGATTGATCGGCGCAGCAGTGGCAGAGACGAAGATGCAACATAGAGGCAACGTCCAGGAAAGCGCCGGGACAGAGCGGCGGCGCGCGGATCGTCGCATCTTCGACGGAATTCCGGAAAGCGCGGGGCGCTACCTGGTCACGTTTCGAGGCGGCGCGGCTCATGTCGTTCATCGGCCGGGATCACACACATTCAAAGCGGCGGAACATTTCGCTTCGGTTCTGCTTGCACCCTCACCAGGGATAGCGGCATCGCTGGGCAGCGACAAAGTCCACGAATACGACGGCGACGTCGGTATGATCATGGTCGTCCCAGCCGATCTCGGCGGCAAGGTGACCCGGTCATCCACCACGGAAAGCGCAATCGTGGCGCTCACCCCCGAGAGTCTCTTCGAGCTGGCAACGCGTGAATTCGACACCGGCCATGCCGAGCTTCAACCGCCGCCGTACGGGACCGTCGACTTCCAGGCGCTGCAACTCGCGCAGTTGCTAAAGGCGGAACTGACGGATCGGGAAACTCCAAACGACTTCTATGTCGATTCGTTCACCATGTTCGGCGTCCATTTGCTTCGGAACTACGCAGGAGCGCGAAAGTTGCCACAAGCCCCAAAGGGCGGTCTGTCGAACCGCAGCGCCCGGCGGGTGCGGGAATTCCTGGAGGTAAATTTTTCCAGCAAGATCGCGGTGGCCGAGCTGGCCGCACTCTGTGGCCTGTCGCCGAGCCATTTCATCCTGGCATTCACCAAGACTTTTGGCGAGCCGCCGCACAAATATCTGCTGCGGCTGCGTCTCGATTTCGCCGAAAAACTTCTCATCGAGAGCGACCTGTCGATTGCGGAAGTCGCTCATCTCAGTGGATTCTCGGACCAGAGCCACTTGACAGTCACCATGTCCAGATACCGGAACAGAACCCCCAGGCAGGTGAAGCTGCAACGTTAACGCTTGTTGCGGCGCGCATGATTGTCCGTGGCGATACCTCGATTGATCTTCAGTATAGTCGAAGGTTGTGTGGCAGAGCAGTCACAGTCGTCGCGCAGGGACCAAATACCGGATTTTCCTACAAAGATTCCGGATTATTCCAAAATACCTGCACCGCGAATGTGCTCATGGTCGCGATGGAAGTCATTTGGGGCGGGGGAGCAACCAGATGATACAGCATGTCGGATTGTCCCATGGACATTCAATTCGCGGAAATCGAGGTCTTCGCGCCTAAGGCCGAAGCGGCCTGGGCTGCACTGCAACGCCAATACGCCAGCCGGATCAGCGCTGCGGAACTCGACCATCTCCTGGCCTGTTTCGTGCTTGGACTGACCTCTCCGGCTTGTGGTGAAGGCGATCCGGGATTTCATTTCGATCTCTGCCGCGCGCTGGTGGCGGTAAGCCTGCCGCCGGAACGGACGGAGGCTGCACTGCATACGGTTCCAGAACCGACGCAGCCATGGGTCGCGAGCGCCTATCAGCTGATTGAAAAACAAGGCGCGAAGGTCGGTCTCTCGTTGCGGGAGAAGACGCGCAATTTCGAAGATTTTTTGGCCACCGAGGCGAATGGTGCGGCACATCAGAGCGCCTCGGCAATTGCGAGGAAAAACTAGCATGACCAAACGCGTCGAGGGGCGGAGAAGGATCGAACTTTCTTCAAGCTTTGTCGGAAACTGGATCGCGGGCGCGGCCGACAGCCGCTCGGTGCGGCGCCGCCTGATGGCGGTGCTGCGCAACGCGTGCCGCGTGCTCGGCATGCGACGCAAATGTCTGGGGCTTGGCACGCTGGGCAGCGGCAGAATTGCGGCAGCGGCGCTGGGTGCAATCGCATTCGGGAGCATCGCCACCCCGGCGTCCGCGCAGTATGCCGCCGGCGGCGGCACCGCGACCGCCAGTGGCTCAGTCGCTATCGGCCCGGCCGCGACGGCCTCTCAGCTCAATGCTGTTGCGATCGGGACCCGGTCTGTCGGGTCAACGCAATACGCAGTGGCAATCGGCCAGGATGCGCAGGCCACAGGCACCGGCGGCGCGGTGGCGATCGGCGGCGGCGCGATTTCAAACAACATCAATACGGTAGCCATTGGCGTTCAGTCCGACGCCACTGCGGCCGGGGCCAGCGCACTGGGCACAAACTCCCACGCTTCGGGATCGAACTCCACCGCGGTCGGTGTCGGCGCCACGGCCAGCAACAATTATGCGTTCGCCACTGGCTACGGGTCGGTAGCCAGCGCCCAATACGCATACGCCATGGGCTATCAGTCCAGTGCTAGTGGCCTGCGCGGTATGGCGCTTGGATATCAAGCAACCCAGAGCGGAATCGATTCCCTTGCCCAAGGTACCAACGCCAATGCAGGCAGTCAAAACGCCATCGCGATAGGCTTCCAGTCGGTCGCGTCCGATATCAACTCTATCAATATCGGCGCGCGCACCGTTGCGGGGTCAGGGGCCTTGGCCCAAGGCGCCATCGCCCTTGGCACGGATGTCACAGCAAATCAGCAAAACGCCCTTGCCATTGGCGTCCTGACCAAAGCAACGGGAACGAACGCCGCAGCGGTGGGTAGAGGAGCCAGTGCATGGGGCAACCAGTCCATCGCATTCGGCACGGGCGCGCAGGCGGGCGTTCAGGCCAACACGGCTGTGCCCAACAGCATCGCGATCGGTACCAATTCGCTCTCTTCGGGCGCTTTCGCCACGGCGATGGGTGCTACCTCGGTTGCGAGTGGCTCCGCCAGCACAGCGATCGGCAACACGGCTGTCGCCAGCGGCGCGAACGCCTCCTCATTCGGGTCCGGCGCGAATGCGACGGGAGACAATTCTCTTGCCGCCGGTGTCAGCGCCGCCGCTAGCGGGATTGCCAGCACCGCGCTCGGCATCGGCTCCAAGGCCAGTGCCACCAACGCCGTGGCGATCGGTAATGCTGCGGTCGCCAATTCCGCCGACGCGGTTGCCATCGGCACGGCCGCGACGGCCACGGGCGGCAAGGCTGTCGCCATTGGCGCCGGCAACACGGCTTACGGCAACGGCGCGGTCTCCATCGGCGATCCGAGCTATGCCAGCGGCACCGGCGCCTTCACCGGCGGCGCCAACAACATCGCCAACAGCGACGGCACGGCAACCGCCACAGCCGCAAACCAGGCCGCAGGCGCGGTTGCCATCGGCAACAACAACAAGGCCGTCGGGCAAGGCTCCGTGGCGCTGGGCAATGGCTCGACGGCGGGTGCAGCCGGCCTTGCCGGCAATGTCGCGCTGGGCAACGGCGCGACGGCGACGGCAAGCTCCGGCGACGTAGCGCTCGGTTCGGGCTCGGTGACCGCGACGGCGGTCGGCACCAGCGGCGCGACGATCGGCGGCACGGCCTACAGCTTCGCCGGCACGACGCCGACGAGCACTGTCAGCGTCGGCGCGCTCGGCGCGGAGCGGACCATCACCAATGTCGCGGCGGGCCGGCTCAGCAACTCGTCGACCGACGCCATCAATGGCTCGCAGCTCTTCGCCACCAACCAGCAGGTGACGCAGAACACGACGGCCATCGCCGCCAACACCGCCGACATCACCAATCTCGGCAACACGATCAACAGCATCAGCACCGGTGGCGGCATCAAGTATTTCCACGCCAATTCGACGGCGGCGGACTCGTCCGCAACGGGCACGGACTCCGTTGCTATCGGACCAGTCGCGACCGCGACGGGGACAAACGCCATCGCGGCCGGCACCAATTCGAGCGCCTCCGACGCCAACGCCTCGGCCTTCGGCAGCGGCGCCGTCGCATCGGCGCTTGACGCAACGGCGATGGGATACATCTCCAAGGCCTCGGGCCAATACAGCACCGCCGTCGGTGCCAACGCCAATGCCACAGCCACGTCCAGCACCGCGATCGGCCAGAACGCGTTTGCAACCGCCTTTCAAGCGACCGCTCTCGGCGTAGGAGCGAATGCCGGCGCCCAGAATGCAATCGCGCTGGGCGCCCTCGCCAACGCCAGCAACGCCGGCGACGTGGCGCTCGGCTCGGGCTCGGTAACCGCCGCGGCGGTCGGCACCGCCGGCACGACGATCGGCGGCGTCGCCTACAACTTCGCCGGCACGACGCCGGCAAGCACCGTCAGCGTCGGCGCGGTCGGCGCGGAACGCACCATCACCAATGTCGCGGCGGGCCGGCTCAGCAATTCGTCGACCGACGCGATCAACGGCTCGCAGCTCTTCGCCACCAACCAGCAGGTGACGCAGAATACGACCGACATCGCCGCCAACACCGCCGACATCACCAATCTCGGCAACACGATCAACAGCATCAGCACGGGCGGCGGCATCAAGTATTTCCACGCCAATTCGACGCTGGCGGATTCGCAGGCGCTGGGGACGGATTCCGTTGCCATCGGCCCGAATGCTGTGGCCAACAATGCCGGCGACGTGGCGATCGGCGCGAATGCGGTGTCGACCGCGACCACGGCGGTCGGCGGCACCACGATCGGCGGCGTTTCCTACACCTTCGCCGGCGCGACGCCCGCGGGTGCATTCTCGGTCGGCTCGGTGGGCGCCGAACGCCAGATCCAGAACGTCGCGGCCGGGCAGTTGAGCAACTCCTCGACCGATGCGGTCAACGGCTCGCAGCTGTTTGCGACCAACCAGCAGGTGACGCAGAACACCACCGATATCGCTGCCAATACTGCTGACATCACCAATCTCGGCAATTCGATCAGCAATATTACCGGCGACACCTCGCTGGCCTACACCGACGCCAATGGCGACGGCATCCGCTATGTGCGCACCAACGACAGGACGCTTGCCGTCGCGGACTCCTTCGCGCAAGGGATCGGCTCTTCCGCCCTGGGCTACCAGGCGACCGCGAGCGCCGACAATGCGCTGGCGCTCGGCCGCGACACCCAGGCCAGCGTCATCGGCGGCGTGGCGCTCGGCGCCGGCTCGGTTTCGGATCGGGCGGTCGCACCCGTATCGGGATCGATCCTCTCGGGCACCGGCCTCATTCCCTACAACACCGCGGACATGAGCCTGCTCGGCGCCGTCTCGGTCGGCACCTCCACCTCCTATCGCCAGATCATCAACGTGGCCGACGGCACGCAGGACCAGGACGCGGTCACGCTTCGCCAGTTGAAGGGCGCGCTGAGCTCGTTCGCGGTGACGGGGAGCCTGTACTTCCACGCCAATTCGACGGCCGCGGATTCGCTTGCGGTCGGCGTCGATTCGGTTGCGGTCGGTCCGCGCACCACCGTCAATGGCGACAATGGCATCGGCATCGGCAATGGCGCCATCGTGCAGCAGACGGCGCCGGGAGGCATCGCGATCGGCCAGAATTCGACGGTCAACCAGGCCGACAGCATCGCCCTCGGCACCAACGCGACCACCAACGGAGCGCAGGCGGTGGCGCTCGGCGCCGGCGCAAAGGCCAACGAGCCGGGCAGCGTCGCGCTCGGCGCGGGCTCGACGACGGCGGCGGCGGTCGCCACCACCGGCACCACGATCAACGGCGTTGCCTATACCTTCGCCGGAACAGCTCCGACGAGCACGGTCAGCGTCGGCACCGTCGGCAACGAGCGCACCGTCACCAATGTCGCGGCGGGCCGGATCAGCGGCACCTCCACCGACGCCATCAACGGCAGCCAGCTCTTCGCCACCAACCAGGCGGTCGAAGCCATGCAGGGTAGCGTCGGCGACCTCAACCAGTTCGCCGTCCAGTACGACAAGGACGGGAACGGCAACAAGTCCAACTCGATAACGCTTGCCGGTGGCGATCCCAACACGCCGGTGGTCATCCACAATGTCGGGCCGGGCGTTGCCAACACCGATGCGGTCAATGTTCAGCAGTTCAACAGCGGGTTAGCACTCAACCTGGACAATTCGAAGAACTACACCAACCAGGTGGCGGCCACCACGCTGCAGCAAGCCAATGCGTATGCGGACTCCAAACTCAGCCAGCTCAACATGGACATGGGAGAGGTCAGGGGCGAGGCGCGCCAGGCTGCGGCAATCGGCTTGGCGGCCGGCTCGCTGCGCTACGACGATCGTCCCGGCAAGCTGAGCGTGGCCGCCGGCGGAGGCTATTGGCGCGGTGAAGGCGCCCTGGCCTTCGGCGCCGGCTACACCAGCGAGGAAGGACGTGTTCGAGCGAACCTGTCCGGTACGACGGCAGGCGGACACTGGGGTGTCGGCGCGGGCGTCAGCCTTACGCTGAACTAGAGCCCGGCCATGATCAGGCAGGCAGTCCTTGCTGTCGCGATATCCATGACGTCAATGCTCCTGTCCGGCCCGTTAGCGGCCGGGCAGGAAGCGATCCCTTCCGGCTACAGGGTAAAACCTTCCGACGTAGCGATCCCTGCGGATGCGAAGCTTGGCGAGTATCAACGGACCACCCGTCCGTTCGAGAACTGGACGCTGATCTGCGACGAGAACCTGAAGGCGCGCCAAAAGGTCTGCAATGTCACCCAGATCATCGAGGACCAGGCAGGACAGGTTGCGTTCAGCTGGTCGCTTGCCGCCACCAAGGAAGGCAACCCCTACATGATCTTGCGCGCCCCGCCGATCGCCAAGAGCGACGCTCCTGTCTCGCTGACGTTCGAGGGGCGCAAGGAGCCGATAAAAATTCAACTCGACGGATGCAATCAGGCCGTCTGCGTCGGCATGCTGCCGGTTGGTCCGATCATGCGCGAACAGATTTCGAAGGCCGCGGCATCCGTCATCTCCTTTCCGACCACGGATGGCAGAACGATCAACGTAACCGCGACCCTCAAGGGCTTGGCCGCGGCCGTTGCGGCGATCAATTGACGAGGCAATCGCGATGAACCAGCAATCGATCCATGACCGGATAATGGCCCGCAACCAGGGAAAGGATGCTGTCCGGGTCGGCATCGAAGACCGGAGCAGACCGCAACGAAACCGCGCGAGGACCGCTGTCTTCTCGTTGCTCGCCATTGCCGTCGTCGCCACGGCCGGCTTCGCGGCCATGCGCTACGACCTGCTCCACAATTTATTGCCGCAGCCGGCGGTCGCGGAGACCAACCAGCCCAATCCGGCCCTGGCCGAGACGCCATTTCTGCAACACGCCAAAGAGGCAGGCTTGCAGTCTTGTTCCAACATTTTCCCAGCCCTTGGGCAGATGCTGACAACCGGCACGACGTACAGCGTCCAGTCGATCTGGAACAACGAGGCCCCCGACAAACACCTCGTGGAAGCCCTGGTCGGCATGAACTACGCCACACAGGGCTACAGCGGCCCGGCGGCAGGTCTGGTGTTCGCGGCACCCACCGCATCCGTTTGCGAAGGTACGATGGTCAGGGTGGCGCCATTCGCGGCCAATTGCGCCGATGTTCCGGCCCTGCTTCCGAAAGACAGCAAGCTCGCCAACAATCTTGGACAAATCAGCGTCTATGAACTGGCCAATGGAGGGGGCAACGCGATGCTGCTGCCAACCGGCAACAGCTGCGTCGTCATTTCCGTGGCCTCGGCAGCAGGTAAACAAGGAGGCGTACAATGAGGGTGAATTCCGCCATTGCGGCGATCGGCATGCTGTTGCTTTGCGCCGGACGGCTGGGCGCGGCGGACCTCGCCCCGGCGGCGGACGTGCCCGAGCCGCCGGCCCAGGAGGAGAGAGGCATCTGGGCGGCGATCGCCTATTCGAGCCCCGACGAGAAGCACGGCTTCTTTTGGGGCGCCGACAAGCGGCAGGAGGCGATGGACATCGCGCTGAAGCATTGCCAGAACGCCGGCGGCGGCAGCTGCGCCGTGGTCAGCGTATTCCGCAATCATCGCCATTGGGACGATGACGACAATACCGGCTTTCCCTACAAGCATTGCGGCGCCCTCGCCGTAGGCGAGAAGCCGGAAGGGCGGCTGACCAGTTGGGGCGCCGAGACGGCGCAAACACGCCGGGATGCCGAAGACCTGACACTGCAGGCGTGCGAGCGGAACGGACAAAAATGCAAGATCCGCGAGTGGGTGTGCACATGACGCATCAGAGCGAAGCAGCGGAACGCCAATCGAGGCGCATGTTTGCACTCAGCGTAGCGCCGTGCTCAAGCGGGGTCAGCCCTTTGCCGTGATGCGCATCGACGGTATGCGACACCGGCTCGAAGCAGAAGAAATCGGCATCCTGCGACGGCGAATAGAGGATGAAGACGTCGAGCAATGGCGAGGCGGTGAGCGAGATGGCGATCCTGTCCTCGGGCCGGGTGATCCTGGCGCGGCGGTCCCAGCCGTCGAAGGCGTTGTTGACCCAGCTCCGCGGCAACAGGGAGGCGTTCGAGAAATTCCACGCGGGGTAATCGGCCACCGGCGCCACGCCGACCGGCAGATGATGCTTGTCCTCCAGCCAGACCCGCGCCGCCTTCGCCTCGAGCGTCGTTCCGGCGCTGCGCGGGAACCACGGATGAAAGCCGAGCCCGTAAGGCAGGCGAATGCCGGTGCGATTCTCCACCGTGAGCGTGGCATCCAAGGCTCCGTCATGCAGCGCATAGGCGACCCGCGCCGTATATCGGTAGGGGCCGATTTCACCGGCGTCGAGGACCAGTTCCGCCTCGGTGGCGCTGTGGCTGGCAATCCGCCACTCCCTCTGGAAGCCGTCGCCATGGATTGGAAAGGCCTCCCCCGGCACGTTCGGCCCGATCGCATGGAAGCGGCCGTCGAAGGCGAAACCGCCGCCTGAGATGCGGTTCGACCAGGGAACCAGAAGCTGGCAGCCGGAGGCGCCGGTGCCATCGTCGGGGCGGAGCAGCGGCACCGTTGCGCCGCAGACCAGTGCGTCGAAGCGGGCGATCGCCGCGCCCTTTTGCGGCGCCAGGACCAGACGGGCGCGGTCGTCGCGCAGTTCCAGGAGGCCGGCCATCCCTTACCAACCGCCGTCGATGGCGATGTTCTGGCCGCTGATCATGTCCGAGGTGGGCTGGCCGACACTTTTACCGCCCCCTGGACAGGCTGCCCAGAATCCCGCGCACGATCGCGCGGCCGACCGACGAGCCGACCGAGCGCACGACAGCTTTGATCGCGGCTTCGGCCACCGTCTGGCGGTTGGACGGGCGCGGCGCCGGGGCGCGGCGACCGCCTGATTGCTGCGGCGGCGGATCGTCATTGCCGAAGCCCGGAATGGTCCAGCGCGAGCGCCCGCTGTCGGCCTGCTGCGCCTGCTCGTCCTGCGCATCCCTGGCTTTCTTCTGCAGCATCTCGAAGGCCGATTCGCGGTCGATGGTCTGGTCGTACTGGCCGGCGACCGGGCTCTGGTCGATCAGCTTGCGGCGCTCGTCCGCTGTGATCGGGCCAAGCCTAGACGATGGCGGCCGGATCAATGTCCGCTGCACCATGGACGGCACGCCCTTGACCTCCAGCGTCGAGACCAGCGCCTCGCCGGTGCCGAGCTGGGTGATGGCGGTGGCGCAGTCGAAATCGGGATTGGGCCGGAAGGTGTCGGCGGCGGTCTTGACCGCCTGCTGCTCACGCGGCGTATAGGCGCGCAGCGCGTGCTGCACACGGTTGCCGAGCTGGGCGAGAACCTTTTCAGGGATGTCCAAAGGGTTCTGCGTGACGAAATAGACACCGACGCCTTTCGAACGGATCAAGCGAACCACCTGCTCGACGCGGTCGATCAGCACCTTCGGCGCATCGTCGAAAAGCAGATGCGCCTCGTCGAAGAAGAACACCAGCTTCGGCCTTTCGGGATCGCCGACCTCGGGCAATTCCTCGAACAGCTCCGACATCAGCCAGAGCAGGAAGGTGGCGTAGAGCCTGGGGTTCATCATCAATCTGTCGGCAGCGAGCACGCTGATGGCGCCGCGGCCGTCGCGGGTGGTGCGCATGATGTCGGCGATGCGCAAAGCCGGTTCGCCGAAGAAATGCGCCGCGCCCTGCTGTTCCAGCACCAGAAGCGTGCGCTGGATTGCGCCGACCGACGGCTTGGTGACATTGCCGTAGCGCGAGCTGATCTCGTCGGCGCGCGCTGCGATGTTGGCCAGCAGTGCTTGCAGATCCTTCATGTCGAGCAGCAGCAGGCCATCCTCATCGGCGATGCGGAAGGCGATGTTCATGATGCCTTCCTGCGCTTCGGAGAGGTTCATCAGCCGCGACAGAAGCAGCGGCCCCATTTCCGAGACGGTGGCGCGGATCGGATGGCCCTGCTCGCCGAACAGGTCCCAGAAGATGACCGGGAATTCCTGGAAGTCGTAAGGGTCGAGCTTGACCTGCTCGGCCCGCTTGACCAGGAAATCCTGCGCCTTGCCCATCATGGCAATGCCGGACAGGTCGCCCTTGATATCGGCGCAGAACACAGGCACGCCGGCATTGGAAAACCCCTCGGCCAGGATCTGCAGGCTGACTGTCTTGCCGGTGCCGGTGGCGCCGGTGATCAGGCCATGGCGGTTCCCATATTGCAGCAAGAGCTGTTCGGCGCGCTGATAGCTGTCGTCGGGCTTGCGGCTGGCGCCGAGGAAAATGCTGGTGTCGTCAGCCATATGACCATGTCTCCGCAAACTGATGTGTTAAAAGCCTGTGGCCGTGCCGCAGGGTATAGTCAGGCCATTGCGCAGCGACAATGCTATTCTCCAATTGGGCTATCCATCCAGTTGGCTATTCATCCAGATTGGGCCAATCGTCTAAATTGAACCAATCCTCCAAATCGGTTTTTGGAACTTGCGGATTTTGCCGCTGTTTGGCAATCGTTCCATGGTTCGTCCACGCAGGCTGCCCTATGTCAGGGAAGCGAATCCCAACCGCGCAAGCGCATTGCATTGCGATATCTGGCAGGGAACCGTAGACTGGACGGCTGACGCTGGTGCGGCCGCATAAAAACGAGGAACATGGATGGGCGCCGGAGCCTTGACCAGGAGCATCGAACCCGCTGACGTCGAGCGCCAGCGTTGGCTGGCCTTGGCCGAAAAGGCGCTCGCCGGCGCCTCCTTCGAGGAAAAACTGGTCTCGCATACCGACGATCAGATTCGCATCGAACCGCTCTACGATCGCGCCGCCGGCGCCGAGCCGCTTGTGCGCGCCAACCCCAAATTGCCCTGGATCGTCAGCCAGCGCATTGACGATCCCGATATCGGCCGCGCCAAGGCGCAGGCCCTGGACGATGTGGCACAAGGCGCGACGGGATTGTCGCTTGTCTTCGAGGGTGCTCCGAATGCGTTCGGCTATGGCCTGCCAAGGACGGCGCAGGCGCTGGAAACGGTGCTGGATGGCGTACCGCTCAACCGCACGCAGATCCGCATCGACGCCCATCCCTGGAGCCGTGCCGTCGCCGACTGGCTGGTGGCGTTCCTGAGCAAGCGCCGCTCCGACCCGGCAAAGCTGAACCTCTCATTCGGCATCGACCCGGCGGCAATCTTTGCCGGAACCGGCCGGCTGCGCATGTCGATCGAGGCGTTGCAGGCATCGATGCCGCAATCGCTGGCGCATTTCTTCTCGCTGGGCGTGCCGGGTGTGCTGCTGGAGGCCGACGGGCGGGTGTTCCACAATGCCGGCGCCACGGAAGCGCAGGAACTCGGCACCATGCTCGCTTCCGCCGTGTCATACCTCAGGATGTTCGAGGATGCGCGCCAGCCGCTTGTCTATGCCGCTCCCCATATCGGCTTTGCGCTGAGCGTCGACCAGGACCAGTTCCTGTCGATGGCCAAGGTCCGGGCCTTGCGCAGGCTGTGGGCGCGCATCCAGGAAACCTGTTCCATCCCGGCATCGACAGCCAACATCCATGCCGAGACGTCGTTCCGCATGATGACGGCGGCGGATCCCGAAACCAACATCCTGCGCACCACCATCGCCAGCTTTGCAGCGGCAGCAGGCGGCGCGGACTCGATCTCCATCCTGCCACACACCATCGCCCTCGGGCTGCCGGCCGGCTTTGCCCGCCGCATCGCCCGCAATGCGCAGTTGATCATGGCCAATGAAAGCCATATCGACCATGTCGCCGACCCAGCATTTGGGTCGGGCGCAGTCGAGGCGCTGACCCTGGGCCTGTGCGAAGCGGCGTGGGAAGAGTTCCAGCGGATCGAAGCGGAAGGCGGCGTTCTGGCAAGCCTGCAGCAAGGGCATATCCAGAAGCGCGTCAAGGCAGCATCCGAGCGCCGCGCCGAGGCCTACCGGTCGGGTGAACGGGCAATCATCGGCACCACGCTTTACCCGCTGAAAAACGATGCCCCGGTCGAGACGCTGGCGGCTGAGCGGCGGCCGCCTTTCACAGAGGGCGTGGCGGTGTGCGAGGCGCTGTTTCCGGTCCGCATCGACCAGGCAATCGGAGCCGCACAGTGATCCCGGATTTCAGCCACATTGGCTGGTCGGCGCCACGGCGCGCGCCGGTCGAGGTCAAGGGCCAGCGGCTGACGCCGGAAGGTATTGCCGTCAAGCATCTCTACAGCCAGGGCGATCTCAAGGGGCTGCCGCATCTCGACACCTATCCGGGAATGCCGCCCTTCGTGCGCGGTCCCTACCCGACCATGTATGTCCAGCAGCCGTGGACGATCCGGCAATATGCCGGCTTCTCGACGGCCGAGGAATCCAACGCCTTCTACCGGCGCAATCTCGCCGCCGGCCAAAAGGGCCTTTCGGTCGCTTTCGATCTGCCCACACATCGCGGCTATGACAGCGACCATCCGCGTGTATCAGGCGATGTCGGCATGGCGGGCGTGGCCATCGATTCCATCCTCGACATGCGGCAATTGTTCGACGGCATCCCGCTCGACGAAATGACGGTGTCGATGACCATGAATGGCGCGGTGCTGCCGATCATGGCGCTCTATATCGTTGCGGCCGAAGAACAGGGCGTCGCGCAGAAGGATCTCGCCGGCACCATTCAGAACGACATTCTGAAAGAGTTCATGGTCCGCAACACCTACATCTATCCGCCGAAGCCCTCGATGCGGATCGTGTCTGACATCTTCTCCTATACCTCCCAGCACATGCCGAAGTTCAATTCGATCTCGATCTCCGGCTATCACATGCAGGAGGCCGGCGCGACCGCGGACCTGGAGCTCGCCTACACCATCGCCGACGGCATCGAATATGCCCGCGCCGGCGTCGCCGCCGGGCTCGACATCGACCGTTTCGCCCCGCGGCTTTCCTTCTTCTGGGCGATCGGCATGAACTTCTTCATGGAGATCGCCAAGCTCCGCGCGGCGCGCATGTTGTGGGCGACCCTGATGCAGAAGAATTTTGCACCGAAGGATGAACGCTCGCTGTCGCTGCGCACCCATTGCCAGACCTCCGGCTGGTCGCTGACGGCGCAGGACCCCTACAACAACATCACCCGCACCATGATCGAGGCGATGGCGGCGACGCAGGGACATACCCAGTCGCTGCACACCAACTCGTTCGACGAGGCGATGGCGCTGCCGACCGACCACTCGGCGCGCATCGCCCGCAACACGCAGTTGATCCTGCAGAAGGAATCCGGCACCACCCGCATCATCGATCCATGGGGCGGCTCGGCGTATGTCGAACGGCTGACGCATGATCTGGCGGCGCGTGCGCTCGCCCATATCGAAGAGGTCGAGGCGCTTGGCGGCATGGCGGCGGCAACCGAACAGGGCATTCCAAAACTGCGCATCGAGGAAGCGGCGGCGCGCACGCAGGCGCGTATCGATTCCGGCGAGCAGATACTGGTTGGCGTAAACGCGCATCGCCCCGAGAACAACATCGAGGTCGACGTGCTGAAGATCGACAATGCCGAGGTCAGGGCCCGACAGTTGTCGAAGCTGCAGAACCTCAAAGGCACGCGCAATGTCGGCGCGGTCGAGAGCGCGCTCGATGCGCTGACCCGCGCTGCGCAGGGTAACGGAAACCTGCTGGAATTTGCCATCCGCGCCGCGCGCGCCTATGCCACGGTCGGCGAGATCTCGCTGGCGCTGGAAAAGGTCTTTGGCCGTCACGTCGCCTCGGTGCAAACGATCTCCGGCGTTTATCGCAATGCGCTTGGCGACAATCTGACGGTCGGCCGATTGCTGGAGAAGCTCGAAGCTTTCGAGAAGAAGTCCGGCGGCAAGCCGCGCATCCTGGTCGCAAAGATGGGACAGGACGGCCACGACCGTGGCCAGAAGGTGATCGCCACGGCCTTCGCCGATCTCGGCTTCGACGTGACGGTCGGCGCGATGTTCCAGACACCCGACGAGATCGCCAGGCTGGCGGTGGCGCAGGACGTCCATATCATCGGCGCCTCGTCGCTGGCGGCGGGGCACCTGACACTGATCCCCGAATTGCGCGATGCGCTGAAGAAACTCGGCCACCCCGACATGCTGATCGTCGCCGGCGGCGTCATCCCGCCGCAGGATTACGGCGCAGTGCTGGAAGCGGGTGCCGCGGAAATCTTCCCGCCAGGGACGGTTATCCCGGAGGCTGCGGATCGGTTGCTGGACCGGCTGCTGGCGAGCTGATTGAAACAGTTGCACTGCTTATCAAAGTTGCGTTACAATATCGGGCGCAACCTATGGTATAGCTATGAACACCATCATTCACGGACTTGAGGACGGATCGGGCGTTGTAATCCTGCCGCGGGAAACGCTCGACAGCTTGAGCCTGCAAGTGGGCGATGAACTCCAGATCATCGAAACCACGACGGCATCATCCTAAGGCCGGTGCCGTGTGACGACGTCGAACGGCAAATACGTGCTGCTCGCGATGTCATGGACAAGTATGAGCCCGCGTTGCGAAAGCTGGCTGTGCAAATAGGGTGAGCTGGCGTCAGGCGTCCGACAGCTTGACAATTTCCCATTCCTTGCCGTTGACGCTTGCGACGTCGCCGACCTTCTTGCCGAACAGCGCCACGGCCATTGGCGAGACGTGTGAGATGCTGCCCTTTGAGGGGTCGGCCTCGTCCTCGCCGACGATCTTCCAGTGCACTTTCTTGCCGTCATCGCTTTCCAGCGTGACACCCATGCCGAAGCGCACCTGGTCGCTGCCCGGTTCCGGCACGGAAAGCTCGGCGCTTTCGCGGCGCGCTGTCCAGTAGCGCAGGTCGCGCGAGACGACGGCAATGCGCTCGCGATCGGCTTTTCGCTCGGCTTTCGCCAAAATGTCGCGCAGATCGGCCAGATTGTCCTCGATCATCGCCAGGCCGCGCTCCGTCACCAGATTGCGGTGTTGGCTGATCGGCCGCTCGCCGATGCCGGCAATGGCGTTTTCGCTGTCTTCCTCGCGGGTGAAAGCCCTGCTCATCGGATAAACTTAGGCCCGCTTCGGCGACTGTACAAGCCACTTGGCGGACCCGGTCATTGGTCGGACTATCGCCGAGCGGAGACCTATGCGGCTGGCCCAATTCCTGCGAAGAACCATTTCATCGCAGGGATCTGTGCCGATGTTGAACAGACGAACGCTTCTCAAGGGGACTGTCGGCTTTGCGGTGCTCGGCGTTTCGCTGGACAACGCCTTGGCGAAGACGGCAGCGCTTGGCTCGATCAATGCCGCCGAGCTTGGCGTGGAGCCGGACGCACCGGACGACCAGAGCAAGGCCTTCGCCACGATGCTAGCCGAGGCAAGCCAGCGCAATGCGCCGGTGTTCCTGCCGCCGGGCACCTATGTCGTGTCCAACCTGACCCTGCCCGCCCGCGTCAGGCTTTCGGGCGTGCCGGGCGCCTCGCGCATCCTCTATGGCGGCAATGGCCATTTGCTGACGGCCGAACAGGCCGAGCATATAGAGTTCACCGCATTGGTCTTCGACGGCGCCAACGGCGGGTTGGCCGACGATGCGCAAGGCCTGCTCGACCTGCGCCGCGTCGCCCATCTCGTCATTGACAATTGCACGATCACCGGCAGCGGCAAGCATGGGCTGGCGCTGGAGCATGCGTCGGGCCGCATCGAGCGGTCCGAGATTTCGGGGGCTGCGGACGCCGGCATCTACTCCGTCGAGGCCGCTGGCCTGGCGATATCCGACAACACCGTATCCGACTGTGGCAATGGCGGCATTCTTGTGCATCGCTGGCAGCAGGCCGAGGACGGCACGATCGTCAGCGGCAACCGCGTGCAGCGGATCGGCGCGCGCGGCGGCGGCACCGGGCAGAACGGCAATGGCATCAACGCCTTCCGTGCCGGCAATGTCTCGGTCACCGGCAACATCGTCTCGGACTGCGCCTTCTCGGCGATCCGCGCCAACAGTTCCAGCAATCTGCAGATGACCGGCAACACCTGCTCGCGGTCGGGCGAAACCGCGCTCTATTCCGAATTCTCCTTCGAAGGCGCCATCATCGGCAACAACATCGTCGATGGTGCCGCTAACGGCATCTCGATCGTCAATTTCAACGACGGCGGCCGTATGGGTGTCTGCTCAAACAACATCATGCGCAACCTCTCGACCACCGGCCCCTACCCCGCCGACGCGCCGGGCTTCGGCGTCGGTATCAGCGTCGAGGCCGACACCACCGTCTCGGGCAATGTCATCGAGAACGCGCCGCTCTACGGCATGCAGATCGGCTGGGGCGCTTATATGCGCAATGTTGTGGCGACGGGAAACATCATCCGTCAGGCCGGAACCGGCATCGCCGTCACTGTGGTAGAAGGCGCTGGAAACGCCATCATTTCCGACAACGTCATCGACGGCGCCAAGAACGGCGCCATCATCGGCCAGCGCTGGGCCGAACCGGCGACCGGCGACCTCGCGCGGTCGAGCGATAGCGGCTATGCGCACCTGACGGTCGAGCGAAACAGGGTCAGCTGAGCGTCGTCGTCGGCCGCAGCGAGCCGACCTTGGCGCCAATGCGGCTTTCGATCGGAGGATTGGCCCGCTCCAGAAGGTTCGCCGCCAGTGCGCCGTCGGCGCTGAGAAGTTTTGCCAGCACAGTGGCAATCATCACCTCGGCGGCGCGGCCGGCGCCGTCATCGCATTTTAGCGCGATGCCGAGGCCAAGCTCCGGAACGGCAGCGCAATAGACACCCTCGGCGCCCGTCTTGACGAATATGCGGCCGGGCGCGGCCTGCATCAGCGCCACATCCACTTTGCCGGTGCCGGCGACCAGGAAAGGCTCGGCCATACAGGCAGACAGCAGGCGTTTGGCCGCCTTGGCGCGCTCAGGGCCAAAGCTCCTGCCCGTCGCCATGCGGGCAAAGCCAAGGGCAAAACTTTTCAGCGGCACGGCATAGGTGGGAATCGAGCAGCCATCGGTTGCCCGGTGATCCGCATCGTGGGCAGCGCCGGTCACCGCCTGCATGGCGTCGCGCACCATCTCCTGCAAACCATGGCCTGCCTTGACGTAGCCTTGGTGGGCAATCCCTGAGTGCACGCAGGTGCAGAGAAATCCGGAATGCTTGCCCGAGCAATTGTTGTGCAGTGCGTTCGGCGAGACGCCTGTGCGGGCCAGTGCGATCGTCGCGTCGTGGCTCGACGGCCAATGCGCGCCGCATTCCAGCGCCGACTTGTCGAGCCCGGCCTTGGCCAGCATCGCCTGCGCCAGTTCGACATGCGCGGGTTCGCCCGAATGCGAAGCGCAGGCCAGCGCCAGTTCGCGGTCGCCCAAGCCGTACGCATCGGCAGCACCCGTTTCAACCAGCGGCAGCGCCTGGATCGCCTTGACCGCCGAGCGCGGAAACACCGGCCGCGCCGTATCGCCGATCTCCAGGACAGGCTTGCCGTCACCGTCGAAGATTGCGACAGCGCCGCGATGGACGCTCTCGACGATCGCGCCGCGCAAGACCTCGACCAGAACCGGATTTGTCATCACCACGCCCCAAAAATACGGGCCGCTTCTACCTGATCCGGTCGAGAATGGAAACGTAGTTGGCGACGGCAGCGCCACCCATGTTGAAGATGCCGCCGAGCTTTGCGCCCGGCACCTGGATGCCGCCGGCCTCGCCCGTCAACTGCATGGCAGATAAGACGTGCATCGACACGCCGGTGGCGCCGATCGGATGGCCCTTGGCCTTCAGGCCGCCCGAAGGATTGACCGGCAGCCTGCCGTCCTTGGCCGTCGTGCCGTCCAGCGCCAGCCTGGCGCCTTCGCCGGGCTTGGCCAGGCCCATCGCCTCATATTCGATCAATTCGGCGATGGTGAAGCAGTCATGTGTTTCGACGAAGGAGAGATCGTCGAGCGTCACGCCGGCCTTTTTCAGCGCCTGGTTCCAGGCCTGTTCGCAGCCTTCGAAGGACAGGATGTCGCGCTTCGACATCGGCAGGAAATCCTGGACATGCTCGTTGGCGCGGAAGGCGACGGCGCGGCGCATCTTCAGCGCCGTCGAGGTGTCGGTCAGCACAAGGGCGGCTGCACCATCGGAGACCAGCGAGCAGTCGGTGCGCTTCAGCGGACCGGCGACGAAGGGGTTCTTCTCGCTTTCCTGGCGGCAGAATTCGTAGCCGAAATCCTTGCGCATCTGCGCGTACGGATTGTCGACGCCGTTCTTGTGGTTCTTGGCGGCAATCATCGCCAGCGCGTCCGACTGGTCGCCATAACGCTGGAAATAGGCCTGCGCGATCTTGCCGAAGACGCCGGCAAAGCCGGCCGGCGTGTCGCCCTCCTCCGGCAGATAGGAAGCTTTCAGCAGGTTCTTCCCGATCTCAGGCCCGGGCGTCGTCGTCATCTGCTCGGCGCCGACCACCAGCACGATGCGGGCAGCGTTTGCGTCGATGGCGCGGATGCCTTGCCGGACCGCGGCCGAACCGGTGGCGCAAGCATTCTCGACCCGCGTCGCCGGCTTGAAGCGCAGTCGGTCGTCGGCCTGCAACACGAGGCTGGCGGTAAAATCCTGTGGGGAAAAGCCGGCATTGAAGTGGCCGAGCACGATCTCGTCGACCTCATCCGGGCCGATGCCGGCATGGTCGAGCGCGTCGACCGCGACCTTGGTGATCAGGCCTTCCAGCGTCTCGCCTTCCAGCTTGCCGAAGCGCGAATGCGCCCAGCCAACGATGCATGCGGTCATGGCGGTCTCCATCCTTGGCGCCAGCCTAACATGTGGGCAAATGGCGCACTTCGCCTTTATTGTTCAAATATAAACAATCCCGCCCGCATCGAAAAGGGCCGCAAGCCGACAATCGCTTGGTGCAGGTTCCAATCGGATCGTTTTTTGTTGATTGACGCGTCAATAAAAAATAATCTCCGCCGCAAAAGCCGGGAACATCATGCCTAAAGTCGGAATGGAACCGTTGCGCCGCAAGGCGCTCATCGACGCGACGATCTCGGCGATCGGCGAGCGCGGCTCGCTTGACGTGACCATGTCGGAGATAGCGGGGCGCGCCGGTGTGTCGTCAGCATTGGCTCACCACTATTTCGGCGCCAAGGATGAGCTGCTGCTGGCGACGATGAGGCATATTCTGGCCGAGCTGACGATCGACATGCGGCGCGCGCTGCAATCCGCCGGCTCGCCGCGCGAACGTGTTTCGGCCGTGGTGGCCGTCAACTTCTCCGACATCCAGTTCCAGCCGGAAACCATCGCGGCCTGGCTCGCCTTCTATGTCGAGGCGCAGAAATCATCGGCCTTGCGCCGGCTGCTCAGGGTCTATGCGCGGCGGCTGCATTCCAACCTAATGAGCGGGCTGACCGGCATCTTGGCCAGGCACGAAGCCGACCGCGCGGCGGAAGCGACCGCGGCGATGATCGACGGGCTCTACATCAGGCGGGCGCTGAAGGACGGCGTGCCGGACGCGGCGACCGCGATTGCGCTGGTCGAGGACTATCTGGAAACCAAACTCGGCGGGCGACAGACACAGTGACAGCCTCAGTGACACAAAGGCGACCCAACATCCTGATCGTCATGGTCGATCAGCTCAACGGCACGCTGTTTCCGAACGGACCGGCGGACTTCCTGCACGCGCCGCATCTCAAGGAGCTGGCCGCGCGCGCGGCACGTTTCCGGAACAATTATACGCCCTCGCCGCTTTGCGCGCCGGGGCGCGCCGCCTTCATGAGCGGCCAATTGCCGTCGCGCACCCAAGTCTACGACAACGCCGCTGAGTTCGCCTCCTCAATTCCGACCTATGCTCACCATCTGCGCGCCGCCGGCTATTACACCTGCCTGTCGGGCAAGATGCATTTCGTCGGCCCCGACCAGTTGCATGGTTTCGAAGAGCGGTTGACCACCGATATCTATCCCGCCGATTTCGGCTGGACGCCGGACTACCGCAAGCCCGGCGAACGCATCGACTGGTGGTATCACAATCTGGGCTCGGTGACCGGCGCCGGCGTCGCCGAGATCACCAACCAGATGGAGTATGACGACGAGGTCGCCTTCCACGCGGTGCAAAAACTCTACGACCTTGCCCGCACCTCCGACGATGCGGCCAGCCGGCCCTGGTGCCTGACGGTTTCCTTCACCCACCCGCACGACCCCTATGTCGCACGGCGGCAATATTGGGATCTCTATGAAGATTGTCCGGCGCTCGAACCGGAGGTGGGATTCATCCCCTATGCCGATCAGGACCCGCATTCGCAGCGGCTTTACCGCGCCAGCGACTACGACAGTTTCAACATCACGCCGGAGCAGATCCGCCGCTCGCGGCGCGGCTACTACGCCAACATCTCCTATCTCGACGACAAGGTCGGCGAGTTGATGTCAGTGCTGGAACGTACGCGCATGCTGGACGACACGGTCATCCTGTTCTGCTCCGACCATGGCGATATGCTTGGCGAGCGCGGCCTGTGGTTCAAGATGAACTTTTTCGAGGGCTCGGCACGGGTGCCGCTGATGATCGCCGGCAAGGGCGTTGCCGCGGGGCTGATCGACGCGCCGGTTTCCAATCTCGACGTGACGCCGACATTGTGCGATCTCGCCGGCATCGACATCTCGGCGATCGCGCCGTGGACCGACGGCCAGTCGCTGCTGCCGCTGCTCGAGGGCACGAAACGCGATGCTCCAGTTCTGATGGAGTATGCCGCCGAAGGCTCCAACGCGCCGTTGGTGGCGATCCGCGACGGCCGCTATAAATTCATCCATTGCGAGATCGATCCGCCGCTTCTGTTCGATCTCGAAGCCGATCCGCAAGAACTCACCAATCTTGCCACCGATCCGACGCATGCCGATCTGGTGGCGGCCTTCACGGGAGCCGTACGAGCGCGCTGGGACATGGCCGCCTTCGACGCCGCCGTGCGTACCAGCCAGGCGCGGCGCTGGGTGGTCTATCCGGCGCTACGCAACGGCACGCATTACCCCTGGGAGTTCCAACCGCTGCAGAAGGCGTCGGAACGCTACATGCGCAACCACATGAACCTCGACAATCTCGAGGAACAGAAACGCTTTCCGCGAGGCGAATGATGACAATTGTCCCCTCCCTCGAGCACCTCAGACAGGCCTATGCCGTGACGTCGAAGGCGACGCAGATCACGCCTTTGCTGGAATCGACAGCCTTGGCCAAGGAGACGGGTGCGGCCCGCGTCTTTATCAAGCCGGAATCACTGCAATGGGCCGGCTCGTTCAAGGTGCGCGGGGCCTATTGGCGGTTGAAGCGGCTGTCGCCGGATGAGGCCATAAAAGGCGTCGTCGCCTACTCCTCCGGCAATTTCGCGCAAGGGTTGGCGGCTGCCGGCCAGGCGCTCGGCATTCCCGTCACCATCGTCATGCCGATCGACGCGCCGGCCGCCAAGCGCGATGCGACCACAGGCTATGGCGCGCGCGTCGTGCTGACCGATCATGGCGAGCGCGCCCGTGAAGAGGTCGCAGCCGCCAAGGCCTGCGAGATTGCCGAGACCGAAGGGCTGGCGTTGCTGCATCCATTCGACGATCCGGAGATCGTTGCCGGCCAGGCCGGCGCCGGGCTCGAAGCGCTCGAACAATTCGAGGCAAAGGACGCCAGTGCCGACCTTCTGTTCTGCTCGGTCGGCGGCGGCGGACTGATCGGCGGCATCTCGCTCGCCTTCCACTATCTGTCGCCGGCAACCGAGATCATCGGCGTCGAGCCGGAAGGCTTCAACGGCATGGGTGCATCGCTAGCGCATGGCGCCATCGAGACCATGCCGATCGCGCCGAAATCGATCTGCGACGGGCTGATGTCGCGGCGGCCGGGCGACGCGCCGTTCGCGGCGGTCAAGACCGCTGGCGTGCGCGGCATCACCGTCGACGACCAATCGGTTAGGCGAGCGATGAAGATCGCCTTCGAACGGATGAAGCTGGTGCTCGAGCCATCGGGCGCCGCCTCTCTGGCGGCGCTTCTCGGCGGCAAGGTGGATGTGACGGGTAAAACGGTCCTGGTCATGGCTACCGGCGGCAATGTCTCGCTCGCCGATTTTATTTCGCATATGAACGATGGGCGCATGTGAACCATGCTTGAAGCAGACTTCGTCATCATCGGCTCCGGCTCGGCCGGCTCGGCCATGGCCTACCGACTGTCGGAAGACGGCAAGCATTCGGTGATCGTCATCGAGTTCGGCGGTACCGATATCGGGCCGCTGATCCAGATGCCGTCGGCGCTGTCGATCCCGCTCAACATGAGCCTTTACGACTGGGGCTTTGCCAGCGAACCGGAGCCGCATCTCGGCGGCCGCGTGCTGGCGACGCCACGCGGCAAGGTGATCGGCGGCTCGTCCTCGATCAACGGCATGGTCTATGTCAGGGGCCACGCACGCGACTTCGACCACTGGGCCGAACAGGGGGCGGCCGGCTGGGGCTTCGCCGACGTGCTGCCCTATTTCAAGCGCATGGAGGACAGTGACGGCGGCGAGGACGGCTGGCGCGGCCACGGCGGCCCGCTGCACGTCCAGCGTGGCCCGCGCAAGAATCCGCTCTACGGCGCCTTTGTCGAGGCCGGCCGCCAAGCCGGGTTCGAACTGACCGACGACTACAATGGCTGGAAGCAGGAAGGCTTCGGACCGATGGAGCAAACCATTCGCGGCGGCCGCCGCTGGTCGGCTGCGTCGGCCTATCTGAAGCCGGCGCTCAAGCGGCAAAATGTCAGCGTGATCAGAGGCTTCGCCCGCCGGGTGATCATCGAGAATCAGCGTGCCGTCGGAGTCGAGATCGAAGCTCACAAACAGATTCAGGTCGTTAAGGCACGACGTGAGGTGATCATCGCCGCATCGTCGATCAATTCGCCCAAGATCCTGATGCTATCCGGTATCGGCCCGGCCGCGCATCTCACGGAGAACGGCATCCAGGTCGTGGCCGACCGGCCCGGTGTCGGCCGCAATCTGCAGGATCATATGGAGCTCTACATCCAGCAGGAATCGACCCAGCCGATCACGCTGAATTCGGTTCTCAACCCATTCTCCAAGACGCTGATCGGGGCGCAGTGGCTGTTCTTCAAGACCGGCCTCGGCGCCACCAACCATTTCGAGGCCGCGGCCTTCGTACGCTCGCAGGCCGGTGTCGACTACCCCGATATCCAGTACCACTTCATCCCGGCGGCGGTGCGCTATGACGGCAAGGCGGCGGCGAAGGCGCATGGCTTCCAGGCGCATGTCGGGCCGATGCGGTCGAAGTCGCGCGGTTCGGTGACGCTGCGCTCGCCCGACCCGAAAGCGACGCCGGTCATCCGCTTCAACTACATGTCGCATCCAGACGACTGGACCGAGTTCCGCCACTGCATCCGGCTGACCCGCGAGATCTTCGGCCAGAAGGCTTTTGACGGCTTTCGCGGCAAGGAAATCTCGCCGGGTTCGCACGTCCAGTCGGACGAGGATCTCGACGCCTTCATCCGCGATCATGCCGAGAGTGCCTACCACCCGTGCGGCACTTGCAAGATGGGCCGCGCCGACGACATCATGAGCGTGGTCGATCCGGAGTGCCGGGTCATCGGCGTCGACGGCCTGCGCGTCGCCGACTCCTCGATCTTCCCGCGGGTGACCAACGGCAACCTCAACGCGCCGTCGATCATGACCGGCGAGAAGGCCTCCGACCACATTCTCGGCCGCACGCCACTGGCGCCGTCCAACCAGGAACCCTGGATCAATCCGCGCTGGCAGGTGGCGGATCGATAGGGCATTGTCCGGCGGACTGCTCCGCAATAGCGAATACATCTGGAGAACAGCATGCGCGCCCAGCCAACGGCATCGCACTATGTCAACGGCCGCTACATCGAGGACGAAGGCGGCGCGCCGCTGCCGGTGATCTATCCGGCGACCGGTGAGGTCATCGCCACCTTGCATTCGGCGACTCCGAACGTGCTGGAGCTCGCCATCGAAGCCGCGCGGGCCGCACAACCGGCCTGGGCGCGGATGAAGCCGGTCGAGCGTGGCCGCATCCTGCGCCGCGCCGCCGACATTTTGCGCGCGCGCAACGCCGATCTGGCGCGGATCGAGACGCTCGACACCGGCAAAGCGATCCAGGAGACGCTGGTGGCGGATGCACTATCGGCCGCCGACTGCCTCGAATATTTCGGCGGCGCGGTTGCCGCCTTCAACGGCGATGCGATCGATCTTGGTGGACCTTTTGCCTATACGCGCCGCGAGGCGCTCGGTGTGTGCGTCGGCATCGGCGCCTGGAACTATCCGATCCAGATCGCCGGCTGGAAATCCGCCCCCGCGCTCGCCATGGGCAACGCCATGGTATTCAAGCCTTCGGAAAACACGCCGCTGTCGGCGCTGGCGCTGGCCGAGATCTACTCAGAGGCGGGCCTGCCCGACGGGCTGTTCAACGTCGTGCAAGGCTATGGCGATGTCGGCGCCGGCCTCGTCGGCCACGATGTCGTTGCCAAGGTTTCGGTGACCGGCTCGGTGCCGACCGGCCGCAAGGTGCTGTCGCTCGCCGGTTCGAAGATGAAGCATGCGACGATGGAACTCGGCGGCAAGTCGCCGCTGATCGTGTTCGACGATGCCGATCTCGAAAACGCCATCGGCGGCGCCATGCTCGGCAATTTCTATTCGACCGGGCAGATCTGCTCCAACGGCACGCGTGTTTTCGTACAAAGCGGCATCCATGACCGCTTCGTCGACCGGCTGGTCGAGCGGACGAAAAAGATCCGCATCGGCGATCCGCTCGATCCTGAGACGCAGATGGGGCCGCTGGTCAACAAGGCGCAGCAGGAGAAGGTCGTTTCCTACATCGCGGCCGGCAGGCAGGATGGAGCAACGCTCGCCTGCGGTGGCAACGTGCCGTCGCTGCAAGGGTTCGATGGCGGCTTCTTTGTCGAGCCGACGGTGTTCACCGGTGTCACCGATACGATGCGCATTGCGCGCGAGGAGATTTTCGGGCCGGTGATGAGCGTGCTGAAGTTCGACGGCGAGGACGAGGTGATCGACCGCGCCAACGACACCGAATTCGGCCTCGCCGCCGGCGTCTTCACCCGCGACCTGCAGCGCGCCCATAGGGTGATCGCCGAACTGCAGGCCGGCACCTGCTGGATAAACGCCTACAATCTGACGCCGGTGGAAATTCCGTTTGGCGGGGTGAAGCAATCCGGCATCGGGCGCGAGAACTCGCTGGCGGCTTTAGCGCTCTATTCGCAGCTGAAGGCGGTGTATGTCGAGACCGGGGATGTAGCGAGCCCGTATTGAGGGTTGAAAGCGAAGTGACAGCTGATCTCCCCCCTTGCGGGGGAGATGGCCGGCAGGCCAGAGGGGGGTGTGACGGATCGCCAACCTTTGGTCTGATCTTCGAGTAGCTGAGACGTCGGCGGGACAGCACCCCCCTCTGCCTTGCCAGGCATCTCCCCCGCAAGGGGGGAGATTGGCAGCTCCAACGCTTCACCCCTTCTGCGCTGTCCCATCAAGATACTGCGTCAGCGCGCAGACCAGATGATAGAAGATGCTGGCCGGCACGTCCGATGCCAAGGAGCGGCCGCGTTCGTCGATGCGGTCGATCCACAGGCCGAGCGGCGCCGGGTCGATGTGCCAGCGGAATAGCCGGCCGACGCGCGCCTCGATTTCGGGCTTGAGGTCGGGACCACCCGAGCCATCCAGCGCAATCGCCGCCTTGATCGCTTCGGCCTGTGGCCAGCTCCGCGACACAAGGTCGAGCGGCAGGCCCTGTCTGGAGACCGCGCCGTAGGCAAGGCCGGTGGCGCGGTTGAGGCCGTTGGCGATGGCCGAGGCGTAGAGCTTGCGGGCAAAATTGCTCAACTCGCCCTGGCCGCTGCGGGCGACGAAATCGGTGAGCAGCGAGGCCCATTCGAAATGATGGCCGGGCTCGGTCCATGTGCCCTTCTCGCCGGCGGCCGGCTTCCACCCGGCGTCGAAATATTCGCCCAGCGTCCAGCTCTCGGCATCGAAGAAATGACTGCGGAAAAGGTCGATGATGCGCGCGGCGCGGCGCAGATAGGTGCGGTCGCCGGTCGCCTTATACCAGGCGAGGAAGGCCTCGAGCAGATGCATATGCGGGTTGGAGCGCCGCTCGCCCTCGCCGTCCGACGTCTCGAGGAAGCCGGTCATGCGGCTGTCCTCGAGATGCGCGTCGAGGAACACGAAGGTCTCCTGGCCCAGCCGCAGCGCATCCGGATTGCCGCACATATGCGCATGCGCCAGCGCCAGCAGCACGCAGGAATGGTCGTAGGCATCCTCGGTTGGGTCGGCGACGGAGCCGTCGACATTGAGCGTGCGCACCCAGCCGCCTCTCTCGGTGCGGCCCTTGCCGGCCATGAAGGCGATGCCGTGGCTAATCAACCGGTCCGCCGGACCGTCCCAGCCGCGTGCCCTGGCGACCGCAAAGGCATAGACCTGTCTGGCCGTCGTGCGCATACGCTTGGGCTTCAACAGCGGATTGCCATCGAAACCCAGCGCCTCGTGGAAGCCGCCATGACGCTCATCGACGCCTGAAGTTGACCACAGCGGCAAGGTCTCCTCGAACAGCCAGTGATGCACGCGCCGACGCCAGGCGCCGCTCTCGATGACGCGGTCGTGTGCCGGCGTAAACCTGGTTTCCAGCCGTCCCGATTTCTCCAGCTGCTCGACGATCTTCTTGACGTGCTGGCTGTGGCTGACCGGTGCGACGAAGGTGGCGTCCGCCGTCGAGACGATGGCGACGTCCTTCATGCCGATAGCCGACAAAAGCCGGCCGTCGCTTCTGATGTAGGAGTTCTCGCAATCGATGGCGACAACATCGCCGACGACGACATTGCCATTGGCATCAGCAGGGCCGACATCGAGCAGCGACTGCCAGGAGCCGAGGTCGTTCCAGCGAAAGCCGGCCGGTACCATGACGATGTCCTTGGCCCGCTCCATGATGGCGTAGTCGATCGAGTTCGACGGGATGGCGGCGTAGAGGTCGAGCGGCATATAGAGGCCGGACAGATCCGAAGTCGCTGCCTTGTAGGCCGCTTGGGTGGCCTGCCAGATGTCGGGCTGGAAGGCCGCAAATGCATCGCGCATGGCGCTGGCGCGAAACAGGAAAATGCCGGTGTTCCAGTAGAAGGTGCCCGCACTGAGATAGCTCTGCGCGGTGGCGAGGTCGGGCTTTTCGACGAAGCGCGACACGTCGAAGACGCCGCCGCTTTCGGCTGCGACTTCGATATACCCATAGCCGGTCTCGGGCTGCGTCGGCTTGATGCCGAACACCACCAGACGGCCGGAAAGGGCTGCCAGGCTGCCAGCCTCGACGCTCTGCCAGAACTGCTTGGGCGTGGCGATTTCATGGTCTGACGGCACCACCAGCACCAGGCTGTCGCCGAACTCCGACAATGTGCGCAACGCGGCCAGCGCCACGGCGGCAGCCGTGTTGCGCCCGGTCGGCTCGAACAGCGGGCCACCGCCGGCGAGGTCGAGGCCGGCAAGGTCGGCATGGACACGCTCGGCATGGCGCTCGGCGGCGATCAGGAAGATCGGCGTCTCACCTTCCGGCCGCGCCGTCAGCCGGCGCAAGGTCTTGGCCAGCATCGAGCCGTCGCCGGAGAGATCGTGGAACTGTTTCGGGTTGTCCTGGCGCGACAGCGGCCACAGGCGCGAGCCGACACCGCCGCTCATGACAAAACTGACGATGCGCTCGCTCATGAAAGGTCCAATCAGAACGTCTGGTTGTAAGCGCCGACTTCGGGGCTGCGGCGCAGCACGGCGTCGACGGCCTCGAACATCTGCCGGCGGCGGTCGGACGATACCGGGCTTTCGACAACCACGACAAGCTCCGGCTTGTTCGACGACGCCCGTACCAAGCCCCAGGTGCCATCTTCGGCCACGATGCGCACGCCGTTGACGGTGATCAGGTCAGCGATCTTCTGGCCGGCAAAAGCCTTGCCGGCGCGCTGCATCGCCTGGAAGTCCGCCACCACATGATCGACCACGCCGTATTTCACGTCATCGGCGCAATGCGGCGACATGGTCGGCGTGCCGAAGGTCAGCGGCAGCGCGCGATAGAGATCGGCCATCGAACTTGTGGGGTTGCGGACGAGCATCTCACATATGGCTATTGCCGTGATGAGACCGTCATCATAGCCGCGGCCGATCGGGGAATTGAAGAAGAAATGGCCCGACTTCTCGAAGCCGGCGACGGCGCCAAGCTCGGCGACGCGGCGCTTTATGTAGGAATGACCGGTCTTCCAATAATCGGTGACGGCGCCATTGGCTTGGAGCACGCTGTCGGTGTTGAACAGGCCGGTCGACTTGACGTCGACGACGAAGGTCGAGCCGGGATATTGGGTTGATATGTCCCGCGCGAGCATGACGCCGACCTTGTCGGCAAAAATCTCGTTGCCCTCATTGTCGACCACGCCGCAACGGTCGCCGTCGCCATCGAAACCCAGGCCGACATGGGCACCTGTTTCCAGCACTTTGTCCCTGATGGCATGCAGCATCTGCATGTCTTCCGGGTTCGGGTTATAGCGCGGAAAACTGTGGTCGAGCTCGACATCGAGCGGGATCACCTCGCAACCGATGCGCTCCAGCGCCTGTGGCGCGAAGGCGCCGGCAGTGCCGTTGCCGCAAGCGGCCACAACCCTGATCTTGCGCGCGATGCGCTTGTCCTGGGTCAGGTCGTCGAGATAGGTCTCGCGAAAACCGGAGACGAATTCGTAGCAACCGCCGCCGGCGAGATCGAAATCGCCCGACAGCACGATCTGTTTCAGGGCGCTCATCTCCTCCGGTCCGAAGGTGAGCGGCCTCGCCGCACCCATCTTGACTCCGGTCCAGCCATTCTCGTTGTGCGATGCCGTGACCATGGCGACGGAAGGCGCGTCGAGCGCGAACTGGGCGAAATAGGCCATGGGCGACAGCGCCAGGCCAATGTCTTTCACCTTTGCGCCCGCAGCCATCAGGCCGGAAACCAGCGCCAGCTTGATGGCAAGCGAATAGGAACGGAAATCATGCCCGGTGACGATGTCGGGCCCGGCGCCAAGACGGCGGATCAAGGTGCCCAGGCCCATGCCCAGCGCCTGGACGCCGATCAGGTTCAGCTCCGGCGGTTGGGTGGAGCCGGCATGGCCAAACCACCAGCGCGCGTCGTATTCGCGAAAGCCGGACGCCTTGATCAGCGCTTCGGTTTCGAATTCGAAGCTGTTGGGCCGGGCGTCGCCTACGATTTTCAGGGGCAAGGCAGCAAAGCTCCAGATGACGAATACACGATCTATCGAGGCTGGGACTTAGCACACAAGGCTTTAAGCCGGGTTTATCCGGGAGGGAAAGCTAAGCTTTGCGGCAATGCCCAACGAAAGCCAACGAAATGCGACAGAAGCGCTGCCATTGCCGCTTGCAGGAACGGTATGCGGCGGCTATAAGCCCGCGGTCTGGTCACGGAGTGTAGCGCAGCCTGGTAGCGCACCTCGTTCGGGACGAGGGGGTCGCAGGTTCAAATCCTGCCACTCCGACCAGAAAAAACAGACATGTTCAATAAGTTACAGTTCACGTTTATCGGGCCGCGAGGCGAGCGCCCGGAAACTCTATTTGCCCTTCTCGCCTCTCCAGGCGGCGCTGCCGAGGTGAGGTGCCTAGACGGCGATACGATCGTCGTAGACGGCACGCACATACGAATCGCGAAAATCGACGCGCCGGAAATCATTCACTTTCATTGTAATGCTGAATTGCGGCTTGGTCTGGTTGCCAGGCGACCCTAAGAGCGCCCGCACGTTGGCACTATCGAAGTCGCTGGCGCATGTCGGCGAGCGGAAAGCTAAGGTTCTCGCCGACAATTCCACTCGCGTGGAATAAACTTGCATAACAGACTGACATAGTGCACATTAATAATGCGCTGGGGAAAGCGCGCTACCACAAGGAACTAGGAGACAACGGATGGACCTTTACCACAGAACGGAATCCGGTGACCCACCGGCCACCGCCGATCAGGCCGCTTCGGGGGGTGCTTACCTGAAAGTAAACTATGAATGCCTGGAGGCTCTGGAAAATTCGCTCGGCCAGATCAAGCAGATGCTTGATAGGGAAAGCGTGGAAGACGACGCGATGGTCGAATTCGGCTTTTCCAACGCGAATTTCGAAGAGCCTCTTAATCGTCACGACATGAAAGTGCTCGCATGCGAACTGTACGTGCTTAAGAAATTCCGTCGCTGCATGACGCCAAAAGACGTCATGGGGCTGACTTACGAATTCACCGGAGACCCGATGAATGGCGCCTCGATCTACAAGACGATCGATCGTCTTGTAGGCCGCGGAATGATCAAAAACACAGGGGTTGTGGGGGAAGGCAAGAATCTGTCCCGCATGTATGGCATTACCGAATACGGCCGCCGGGCATTCAAGATGGCCATTTTGAATGCTCGTATCTTGTTGACCAAAGGGGACCTAGCAGCGGCCTAGGTCCCCTTATTTTTGTGAAGGAGAATACGTTGAAGACTCGCCTAAGAAAGTCAAATCGCGGGGATGATCCTCCTCCGCTTGAACTTCCAAACCGTCTGCGCCTGAAGTTGTATCAGGCTATTTCGGATCCGCTCACGCGAACCGAACTGCTGCACGCCTGGTATGACGTGATGCAGAAAATCTACGAGCGTGAAGGAAGAGGTGCCGTGGACGACTGGATCGAAAGAGAGATCGAATCGTTGGACGATCTCATTTTCGAAAACAAAAAAACCAAGGGACAGGCCAAGGTCGCCTTCTTTTCGAAGGTAGCTGCACCCGCCCTGCCATTCGTTCTTTCAATCGTGATGGCTGTCATCCATCACTTTTGAACGTAATTCTAAGACAACTCTTTCAGGCGGCTTTGGCCGCCTGCTTTTTTTACGGGCTGGCCCGTTAATTTTCCGTTAACGGACTGCATTTGCCACGAGATGATATCGATTGCAACATATGTATGCATCAAAACTTTTGTCGCAAATTAAAGTTCCGTAATTTTTGGTCAATGCTGCAGCATGGCGCGCCGATTAAACCACTGAAAAATATCTAGCAATAGTTCGAACAATTAAGCGCTTGGCGAAAACGAGGCGGCTTAAAATTGTTTCACGATTATCGTGGCATCGGTCCGGTGTCGGCATGGCATTTTGACGCGACAACTATCCGCGCTACCTCGATAATAGGAATGCCGCCGAGACAGCGGCCGGAACGAGGTTTGCGGAAGATGAATTTGTTGATTTCAAGCCGGCTGTCAGCGCTGCTCGCTTTGTCCCTGGCGGCAGGCTGCTCATCGCTGGGCAGCGCGGTGAACCCGGCGAAATACGACAGCATGACATGCGCCGAGCTCAACACCGCCGTAGGCGATACCGCGCGCGACATCTCGCAAACCGCCATCACCCGCGGCAAGGTCGCCAACACCAGCGTGCCGAACTGGCTGCTCGGCGGCACGCGCGTGAAGAGCGCAGTGGCCAAGCGTGAGACGGCCAGAATCGAACTGCTGAAGCAGCGGCAAGAGGCCATTGTCGCGACAAGGGCCAACAGATGCCCCAGGTCAGCGGGCTAAGCGAACTGGCCCTACCTATCTGCTGAACGTCACGCCTTAAGCACTCAGCCTGAAGCGCGTGACATCGATCGCCGCAGCCATCAGCGTCTGGGTGTAGGCGGCCTGCGGGTTGCTGAAGATCTCTTCCGTCGGGCCTTCCTCGACGATCTTGCCCTGCCTCATGACGATGATGTAGTCGGCCATGGCGCGCACCACGGAGAGATCGTGGCTGATGAAGAGGTAGGACAGTTCGTGGTCGGCCTGCAGCTTGCGCAGCAATTCGACGATCTGCTTCTGCACCGAGCGGTCGAGCGCCGAAGTCGGCTCGTCCAGCACCACCAGTTTGGGCTTCAGGATCACGGCACGCGCGATGGCGATGCGCTGGCGCTGGCCGCCGGAGAATTCGTGCGGGTAGCGGTTGCGTGCGTTGGGGTCGAGGCCGACCTCGAGCAAGGCCTCGACGGCGCGCTGATCGCGTTGCTTGCCTGACAGGTTCGGCTCATGCACCAGAAGCCCTTCGGTGATGATCTGGCCGACGGTCATGCGCGGCGACAGCGAGCCGAACGGATCCTGGAAGACGAGTTGCATCTCACGTCGCAGCGGCCGCATCGCATGGCGGTCGGCGGTGGAGATGTCGCGGTCGCCGAAGCGGATGACACCGTCGCTGGGCAACAGGCGCAGAAGTGCGCGGCCGAGCGTCGATTTTCCCGAACCGGACTCGCCGACGATACCGATGGTCTGGTTGCGCTTCAGCCGGATCGAAATGTGATCGACGGCGCGTAGCAGCAGCGGTTCGCCGGCAAGGAAGCCGCCGCCGATCTTGAAGGTCACTTCGACATTGCGGCCCTCCAGCAGCACCGGAGCGCTGGGCGGCGGCGCCGCCTTGGTGCCGGTCGGTTCGGCCGCCAGCAGCATTTTGGTATAGGCATGCTGCGGGTTGGCGAAAAGTGCTTCCGCCTCGCCTTCCTCGACCACCTCGCCATAGCGCATGACATAGACGCGGTCGGCAAAGCGCCGGACGATGCCGAGATCGTGGGTGATAAAGACGATGGCCATGCCGAGCTTGCGCTGCAATTCGGCGAGCAGCACCAGGATCTGCGCCTGGATGGTGACGTCGAGCGCCGTCGTCGGCTCGTCGGCGATCAGGATGTCGGGGTCGTTGGCCAATGCCATGGCGATCATGACGCGCTGGCGCTGGCCGCCCGACATTTCGTGCGGATAGGATTTCATCCGCCGCTCGGGATCGGGAATATGCACAAGCCGCAGCAGCTTGAGCGCCTCGTTCCGTGCCTCGGCTGCGTTCAGGCCGCGGTGCTTGCGGATCGGTTCGATCAGCTGGTTGCCGATCGAATAGAGCGGATCGAGCGAGGTCATCGGCTCCTGGAAGATCATGCTGATCTTGGCGCCGCGCACCTTGTTGAGGTCGGGCTTGCTCATGGTCAAAAGGTTGCGGCCGCGATAATCGACGTGACCCGTCGCCTCGCCGTTGGACGCCAGCAGGCTCATCGCCGCCATCATGGTCTGGCTCTTGCCGGATCCCGATTCGCCGACCACGGCAACGGTTTCCCCTGCCTTGACGTGGATGTTGATGCCCTTGACCGCTTCGACCGCGCCGTCGAGCGTGCGGAAGCGGACGCGAAGGTCCTTGACGCTGAGGATCGTTTCGGGCGTTTCCATCGCAACGGTCCCCATCTTATCGGTCCCCATCTTTATCGGTCCCATCTTCATCGGTCTCTCGGATCGAGCGCGTCGCGCAGGCCGTCGCCGACGAAGTTCAGCGCAAACAGCGTCGACACGAGGAAGAAGGCGGGGAACAAAAGCAGCCAGTTGGCGGTGCCGATGTTCTTGGCGCCGACGGAGATGAGCACGCCCCAGCTGGTCATCGGTTCCTGCACGCCAAGGCCGAGGAAGGACAGAAAGCTTTCCAGGATGATGACCTGCGGCACTAGCAGCGTCATGTAGATCACCACTGGTCCGAGCAGATTGGGGATGACATGGCGCAGCAGGATGCCGCGCTGGCCGACGCCCATGGCTTCGGCCGCCTGGACATACTCCTGCCGCCGGATCGACAGCGCCTGGCCGCGCACGATGCGCGCCATGTCGAGCCACAGCACCGCTCCCACCGCCAGGAACATCAGCACGAAGTTGCGGCCGAAGAACACCACCAGCATGATGACAAAGAAAATGAAGGGCAAAGAATAGAGCACGTCGACGATGCGCATCATCACCTCGTCGATCTTGCCGCCGGAAAAGCCGGCCGCCGCCCCGTAGAGGACGCCGATGACCACGGCGACAATGCCGGCAAGCAGGCCGATGGCCAGCGAGATGCGCCCTGCCATCAGCGTTCGCGAGAGAAGATCGCGACCGGTGTTGTCGGTGCCGAACAGGAAGTACTGCTGTTTGACCGACGCAGTCATAGTCAATTCGAGCCCGTCGGCCGATTTGCTCTCTATCTTGGTATCGTCGAAGGCATCGGAGCGGTCAAGATAGCGGATGTTGCGGTCGTCGATCGGTTTGGTCGAGGTGACGGTGACGGTGACGCGACTGCCGTCCAGTTTCCACTCCTTGATGTCGACGCGCATGCGCTTGATGGCATCCTTGAGCGCCGTCTCGATCATGTCGGGCTTCGGATAGGCTGAAAAGCTTGGCGGCGTGCGCACATAGTCGGCATAGATGGTGGTGTACTGATGCGGCACGAACCAGGGGCCGAAGATGCTGATGACGCCAATGAAGGCCAGGTAATAGAGGCTGAACATGGCGGCGCGGTTGGCTTTGAGGCGCGCCCATGCGTCGCCCCAGAGCGAGCGGCCGACGACGGCCGGCGGAGCGGCGGCGGCTGTGATGTCAGTCATAGCGCACCCTCAGTCATAGCGTACCCTGGGGTCGACGACCGCGTACATGACGTCGACGATCAGGTTGAAGACGATGGTGAAGAGCGCGATCACCACCACGGTCCCCATCACCAGCGTGTAGTCGCGGTTGAGCGCGGCATCGACGAAATAGCGGCCGACACCGGGAATGGAGAAGATGGTCTCGACGATGACCGAACCGGTGAGCAGCGCCGCGGCTGCCGGACCGGTGAAGGAAACGATCGGCAGGATGGCGCCGCGCAGCGCGTGCTTGACCACCACCGACCAGTCGGAGAGGCCGAGCGCACGCGCCGTTCGGATATGATGCGAACGCAAGCTCTCGATCATCGACCCGCGCATCAGGCGGGCAACGATGGCGATCTGCGGCAAGGCCAGCGTCAGCACCGGGCCGATCTTGTTGATCAATGCGCCATCACCCCAGCCGCCGATCGGCAACAGCTTCCAGGTCAATCCGAACACCAGCTGAATCACAGGAGCGATGACGAAGGTGGGGATAGTGCTGCCGGCGGTCGCCAGCGCAATCACCGTATAGTCGCCAAGCTTGTTCTGGTTGAGCGCGGCGATGGTGCCGAGCACCGAACCAAGCAGCAGCGCCAGGATCAGCGCGGAGGTGCCGAGCTGGACCGATATCGGCAGCCCCTTGGCAAACAGTTCGGTGACGGTGAAGTCAGGCAGATTGTAGCTCGGCCCGAAATTGCCGCGCAGGAGATTGCCGAGATAGTGGGCATATTGCAGCCAGAGCGGATCGTCGAGGCCGAACTGTGCTTCCAGATTGGCCCTGATCTCGGGACTGAGGCCCCGCTCCTGATTGAAAGGGCCGCCCGGTGCGACGCGTATCAGGAAGAACGCCATTGTCACGATGACGAACAGCGTCGGAATGGCGGTCAAAAGCCGCCGTAAGATGTATCGCAGCATCGGCGCCCCGCTTCGGCCAGAGCGACATACGTCCATGCGGACGAATTGCCACGCTCCGGCGCCAAATCTTCGCACCGGGCTTGCCGAAAATCGACCACGACTTTCGGACCGGTGCGATGACCGACCAGTCCGCCGCGCCCAAATGGGGCGCGGCGGTCCAGTCAAGGATGATTATCAGTCCTTGGAGACGAAGCGGGACGGATGGATGTCCATCACATTGTCATCGAAGCCATGCAGCTTCGAGGAAACGATATCGTGGAAGCTGTAGTAGAGAAGCGGAATGTTGCCGACGTCATCGACAAGGATGCGCTCGGCCTCAGTGAGGTCCTTCATGCGCTCTTCCGGCTTGCCGCCGGCAGCCGCGGCCTTGTCCATGGCCGCCTCATATGCCGGGCTGACGTAGTTCGAATAGTTGTTGCCGCTGGCCTTGCGGGTGATGCCGAGGAAGGTCTCGGGATCCTTGTAGTCGGCGATCCAGGCGGCACGCGCCACGTCGTAGTTGCCCTTCTGCTCGAGGAAGGAATAGTGGGTCTTGGTATCGGTGTTGAGCAGCGTGATCTCGACGCCAAGCGGCTTCAACTGTTCCTGGATGGCAACCGCGGTGTTCTTGTGGTTTTCCGAGGTGTTGTAGCGGATCTCCATCTTCAGCGGATGCTCGGGCGTATAGCCGAGTTTCTCAAGGATCTTCTTGGCGGCGTCCTCGCGGTCGATCTGCGGCATGTCGGCGTATTTGGCCATTGCCGGCGTGTAGCCGGCGATGCCCGGAGGCACCATCGAATAGCCAGGCAGCATGGAATTCTGCCAGACCTTTTCGGCCAGGAAGTCGCGGTCGATAGCCATCGAGATGGCGTTGCGCAGCTCGACATTATCCCAGGGCGCCTTGTCGGTCTTGATCGCGTAATAATAGGTGCCGAGATACGGTCCGACGCGGACCTGATCGCCGAACTTGGTCTTGAGGTCAGCGAGCTGTTCGGTCGGCAGGTCGCCGTAGCTGTCGAGTTCGCCTGCCTCGAAGCGCTTCATCGCCGAAGAGCGGTCTTCGGTCGGGATGTAGTTGACGACGTCCATCTTGACGGTCGCGGCATCCCAGAATTTCGGATTCTTGACCAGCTTCATGTGGTCGTTGGGAATCCACTCGGCCAATGTATAGGCGCCGTTCGAAACGAGATTGCCCGCCTTGATCCAGTCGGCGCCGAGCTTGTCGATCGAGGCCTTGTTGACCGGGTAGGTAGCCTGGTGGGTCAGCATCTCCAGGAAGTATGGCGTCGGCGCCTTCAGCGTCACTTCCAGGGTGTTGGCGTCGATCGCCTTGACGCCCATGTCCTCGGGCTTGCCTTTCTTGGTGTTGACTTCCTCGGCGTTCTTCACGGGATAGAGCATGGAAGCGTATTCGGCGGCGGTCGCCGGATCCTCCAGCCTACGGAAGGAATAGACGAAGTCGTCCGCCGTCACCGGGCTGCCATCCGACCACAAGCCGTCCTTGCGCAGCTTGAAGGTGTAGACGGTGCCGTCATCAGATACCGTCCAGCTTTCGGCAGCGCCCGGGATGAGGTTCGTCTTCTGATCGTGCATGACCAGTCCCTGGAACAGGTCGCGTATGATATCGGCTTCGTAGACGGTCGAGGTCTTGTGCGGATCGACCGTCTCCGCTTCGGCGGCGCTGCCTCTGTTATAGACGGTCTCGGCAAGGGCCGGCGTCAGGAACGTGCCTGCGGCAAAGGTCATGGTCGCGGCGACAAGCGTCGCCTTCAGCATATTTTTCAGCATGAAGTCTCTCCCTGTGGCGCTGCCCATCGGCTGCGCCTTACGAGTGTTGACGCCCCGGAACCGATTTCTGGCCCCTTCGAGCGCGCCGCCGGTTCCCGTTCCGGCAGCTGGTGGCAGGAGACTAGACAGACGGAAATATTATTTCAACCGAGTCTTGCTTGACGCTAAGTGAGCATCCTCACCTTAAACCAGCCATAGCTAATCTATATTACAAGGTCGAATTGGGTGCAGCTTGTGGTTGTCCTGTAATTTTGGGTTTTGCCCTCAGCAGTTGTCATTAGCGCAACCATCTGGAAACATTCCAGGAATGCAGTTCGTGGCCAAGCTCAACGAAAGTACCTAAGAAGCCCGAAAATGGAAAACGTGGCGCCGGTGACGTTGCGCGGATCACTCGGCACGGTTGCATGCGGACACGATCTTTTTTGAAGCCGGACGGCGTCCCTGAAAGATCAGCCTATCTTGCCGACAAACCAGCCCAGGGCCGGCAGCGACAGCCCCTCCTCCTGCAGGACGGCACCGCCACCCAGAGCGATCGCCTCGACAGGCTGGAGATCCGGCGGCAGTCGCCAGTCGGCCGGGTTGTCGGCGAAATTGAAGACGCAGAGCAATGTCTCGTCCTCGCCCTGCCGGATGAAGGCAAGAACATCGCCCTCGGTATCGAGAAAGCGGATCGGGCCCTTGACCAGCGCCAGGTGCGCCTTGCGCAAGGCGAGCATCGTCCGGTAGCCAGCGAGCACGGACTTGTCGTCGGCGTTCTGGATATCGACCGCCCGAGCGCGGTGGCTTTCCGGCACCGGCAGCCAGGGTTTTCCCGAGGAAAAACCGGCATTGTCCGCGCCCGCTTCCCAGACCATCGGTGTGCGGCAGCCGTCCCTGCCCTTTACCCCCGGCCAGAAACGGATGCCGACGGGATCGCGCAGATCCTCGAAGGTCAGTTCCGCCTCCTCCAGCCCAAGCTCTTCGCCTTGGTAGAGACAGATCGAGCCCCGCAGGCAGGAGAGCAAAGCGATAGCGAATGTCGCCACCGCATCTGGATCGCCGCCCGGCCGCGTCCAGCGGCTGACATGGCGCACGACATCGTGGTTGGAGAACGCCCAGCAGACCCAGCCGTCGGCGACAGCTGCCTCGAAGGCCTCGACGCAGCCGCGCACATGGGCGGCTGAGAATTGCTGACCGAGCAGGTCGAAGGTGTAGCACATGTTGAGCTTGTCGCCGCCGGATGTGTAGGCGGCCAGCGTCTGCAGCGAACGGCCTTCGTCGCCGACCTCGCCGACACTGGCGCGGCCGTCATATTCGTCGAGCAAAGCGCGGAAGCGCCTGAGGAAACCGAGGTTTTCCGGTTGCGTCTTGTCGAACAGATGCTCCTGGAAGAGATAGGTGTTGGTTTCGCCATTGGTGCCGGCGACGCTCGACGCCAGCGGCGGATTGCTGCGCAGCCAGCGGTCGTGGACATAGTAGTTGACCGTATCCAGGCGGAAGCCGTCGACGCCGCGCTCGAGCCAGAACCGCACCGTCTGCAACAACGCGTCTTGAACCTCAGGATTGTGGAAGTTGAGGTCCGGCTGCGAGGCGAGGAAATTGTGCATGTAGTATTGCCGGCGGGTCGCGTCCCACTCCCAGGCCGGGCCGCCGAAGACCGACAGCCAGTTGTTGGGCGCGTTGCCGTCCGGCCTGGTGTCGGCCCAGACATACCAGTCAGCCTTGGGATTATCCTTGCTGGCACGGCTCTCTACAAACCATTCGTGCTTGTCGGAGGAGTGCGACAACACCTGATCGATGATCACCTTCAGGCCGAGCCTGTGCGCCTCGGCAACCAGCGCGTCAAAGTCGTCGAGCGTGCCGAACATCGGATCGACCGCCTGATAGTCGGAGACGTCGTAGCCCATATCGGCCATTGGCGATTTGAAGAAGGGCGACAGCCAGACGGCGTCGACGCCGAGCGAGGCGACGTGCGCCAGCCGTGAGGTGATGCCTGAGAGGTCGCCGCTGCCGTCGCCGGTGGTGTCCTGGAAGGAGCGAGGATAGATCTGGTAGATGACGCAGCCGCGCCACCAGTCGGCGCTCTGTTCGGGTCCCGGCTGGGCATTGTCGTCGGCCATCACGGACCCTTCCTGGCGCGGGCCTTTGCGGTCCGGCGCTCGATCATGAAACTGACACTGCGGCCGGGCAGCGGCCACGCGAGGTCGACCGCTTGCGCTTCAACAGCCGGCTGCCATTCAAACCCTTGCCGCGCGGGCAGCGTGAAGACGCATTGGCGGCGATCGCCATTGACGATCACAGCCAGGCGGCCTTCCCCGCCATCGCCGAGCAGCATGACGAGGCGATGGCGCGAGCCATCGTTCCAGTCGGCTTCGCCGAGCGGCGCGCCGGTCTCGGTCAGCCACGCGACGTCGGGCACATCAGAACCGTCCGGCGGCTCTCCGGTCAGGAAGCGCGTATCGGAAAGCGCCGGCACCGCGCCGCGCAGAGCTGCGAGCGCCGACACATGGGCTTCCAGCCCGACGTCGCGCCCGGCCCAGTCGAGCCAGGTGATGGCGTTGTCCTGCGCATAGGCGTTGTTGTTGCCCCCTTGCGTGCGGCCGAATTCATCGCCCGCCGTCAGCATGATGGTGCCGCGCGAGGCAAACAGAGTGGCGAGCAGCGCGAAGCGATCATGGGAACGGGCCTCGGCAATCGCCTTGTCCGAGGTTTCGCCCTCGACGCCGTTGTTCCAGGACAGGTTCTCATTGTGGCCGTCGCGGTTCTTCTCGCCATTGGCCTGGTTGTGCTTGGCTTCATAGGCGACGATATCGGCCAGCGTCATGCCATCGTGTGCGGCGATGAAGTTGACCGTGCGGCTGGCGGATTGGCCCTCCCTGCCGAACACATCGGAGGAGCCGGCGAGCCTTGTCGCCAGCGCACCGACCGCGCCGGCATCGCCGCGCCAGAAGCGCCTGACGTCGTCGCGGTAGCGGTCGTTCCATTCGAGGTAAGGCGGCCGGAAATTGCCGAGCTGATAGCCATTCGGGCCGATGTCCCACGGCTCGGCGATCAGCACCCTATCGGCAAGCAGAGGATCGCCAGCGATGGTCTCGAGCAACGGGGCCGCCGGATCGAATACGCCAGCGACGCGGCCGAGGACCGGCGTCAGGTCGAAGCGGAAACCGTCGACGCCGGCATGGCGGACGAAATGGCGTAGCGTGTCGAGTACCATGTCGCGAACGACCGGATGATCGCAGGCAATGGTATTGCCGGTGCCGGTATCGTTGGCCAACCTGCCGTCCGGCTCACTGCGGTAGTAGGCTTGATTGTCGAGGCCGCGCAGCGACAGCGTCGGCCCGAGCCGGTCACTTTCGCCGGTATGATTGAAGACGAGATCGAGGATGGTGCCAATGCCAACCCTGCGCAGCACCCCCACAGTATCGCGCAACTCGGCGAGGCCGCCGGGCGCCAGGCGCGGGTCGAGCGCCATGAAGGTGACCGGGTTGTAGCCCCAGGCATTGCTGAGGCCCAGCGGCGGCAAATGGCGCTCATCGACCCATGCCGTCACGGGCATTAGCTCAACGGCGGAGACGCCGATCTTCTTGAGATGTTCGACGATAGCCGGATGGGCAAGGGCTGCAATGGTGCCGCGCTGCGCTTCCGGTAAGTCCGGATGCAGCCTGGTGAAGGAGCGGACGTTGAGTTCGTAGATCAGGCCGCCTGGCTGGAACAAAGGCGGCTTGGCCGGTAGCGGCTTCGGTTGAGCCCGCGCGATGGTCTTCGGCATCAGTGGCGCGGTGTCGGCGCCTTCGTTGCGCCGGGCGGCAAGCCGCCAATGATGCTGGTAGGGCCGGTCGATCTCGACGGCGTAGGGATCGGTGAGCAGCTTGTCGGGATCGAACCACAGCCCGCGCTCCGGCGCATATTCGCCGTCGGCGCGAAAGCCGTAGCGCGCACCCGCGGCAAGGCCGGCGACGAACAGCGCATGGATGCCCTCGCTTTCCGGCTGGAGTTCGAGCCGGTCGATTTCGTGGGCGCCAGTGTCGTCGAAGATCGACACCCAGAGCCGCCGCGCCGAGGACGACCAGCCGGCAAAACCGATGCCTTCGGGAGTGACCGTTGCGCCGAGTTGGGTCATCGGCGCATCCTCCACCCTCCCCCTTGTGGGGAGGGTCGCGAACGAAGTGAGCGGGGTGGGGGGCGGCGCGGGGAAAGCGCTTTACGAGCACCCCCAACCCGAGCCGCTGCGCGGATCGACCCTCCCCACAAGGGCGAGGGTAAAGACGTCACCACCCTCAAGTAATCACGCTCGGCTTGTTGCGCCCGGTGTGGCTCTTGATCCCGGCGATATCATCGGCAGCCGCGATCAGGTCGGCGAGCGCCTCTTGCGTGTCGAGATCATGCCGCGCTCTGTCCGGCTCGTAGCGCTCGATGTAGACGCGCAGCGTAGCACCCGACGTGCCGGTGCCGGACAAACGAAACACGACACGCGAGCCGCCTTCGAACAGGATGCGGATGCCCTGGTTCTTGCTCACCGAACGGTCGACCGGATCGTGATAGGCGAAGTCGTCGGCATTGGCGATCTTCAGGCCGCGCACGCTGGTGCCGGGCAGCGAGGTCAGCTTGGCGCGCAACTCGTCGACCAGGGCGTTGGCGCGCTCGGTTTCGACCTCCTCATAGTCATGACGTGAATAGTAATTGCGGCCGTAGGTCGCCCAATGTTCGGTGACGACGTCCTTGCAGCTTTCGCCGCGCACGGCCAGGATGTTCAGCCACAACAGCACCGCCCACAGCCCGTCCTTTTCGCGGACATGGTTCGAGCCGGTGCCGGCGCTTTCCTCGCCGCAGATCGTTGCCATGCCGGCATCGAGCAGATTGCCGAAGAACTTCCAACCGGTCGGCGTTTCGTAGATGCCGATGCCGAGCTTTTCGGCGACGCGGTCTGCCGCGCCGCTGGTCGGCATCGAGCGGGCGATGCCTTTGAGGCCGTCCTTGTAGCCCGGCGCCAATTGCGCATTGGCGGCAAGCATGGCCACCGAATCCGACGGGGTGACGAAAATGCCCTTGCCGATGATGAGATTGCGGTCACCGTCGCCGTCGGAAGCGGCGCCGAAATCGGGCGCATCCGGTCCCATCATCTCGTCATAGAGATGCTTGGCGTGGACCAGGTTCGGATCCGGGTGATGGCCGCCAAAATCCGGCAGCGGCTTGTAGTTGCGGCAGGTGCCATTCTCCGCGCCGAGCCGGCGCTCGAGGATTTCCTTGGCATACGGGCCGGTGACCGCATGCATGGCGTCGAAGCGCATGCGGAAGCCGTATTTGAAATTGGCGCGGATGGCGTCGAAGTCGAACAGGCTCTCCATCAATTCGGCATAGTCGGTGACCGGGTCGATAATCTCGACCGCCATGCCGCCGGCGGTCACCGTGCCGATCTTATCGATGTCGATCTGGTCGATGTCGGCGGTCTTGAAGCTCGAAATCGTCTTGGTCTTTTCGAAGATCGCGTCGGTCAGCTTTTCCGGCGCCGGGCCGCCATTGCCGGCATTGTACTTGATGCCGAAATCCTCGTGCGGGCCGCCCGGATTGTGACTGGCCGACAGGATGATGCCGCCGAAGGTCTTGTATTTGCGGATGACATGCGACGCCGCCGGCGTCGACAATATGCCGCCCTGCCCGACCATCACCTTGCCGAAGCCGTTGGCCGCCGCCATGGCGATGGCCTTCTCGATGACCTCGCGGTTGTAGAAGCGGCCGTCGCCGCCGATCACCAGCGTCTTGCGCTCAAAGCCCTCCAGCGCGTCGAAGATCGACTGGATGAAGTTCTCGGCATAGTGCTCCTGCTGAAAGACAGGCACCTTCTTGCGCAGGCCGGACGTGCCGGGTTTCTGGTCGAGATAGGGTTTGGTGGCGACGGTCCGGATCATGCTTCAGGCAACCCTTTTCGAAAGCAGCAGGCGGTAGAGTTCAACGTATTTGTCGGCGCTCTTGTCCCAGGAGACATCGGCCTTCATGCCCTGGCGCTGGATCTGTTCCCAGACGGCCGGGCTCGAATGCGCATCGACCAGCCGGCGGATGGCGTGCAGCATGGCGCCGCCACTATTGGGCGCGAACTGGAAGCCGGTGGCGACACCGGCCGAGATCGCTGCTTCATTGGCGTCGATGATGGTGTCGGCAAGGCCGCCGGTGCGGGCGACGACCGGCACGCAGCCATAGCGTAGGCCGTAAAGCTGGGTCAGCCCGCAAGGCTCGAAGCGCGACGGGATGACGATGGCGTCGCAGCCGCCCTGCATGGTGTGGGAAAGCCCCTCGTCATAGCCGACGACGACGCCGACACGGCCGCGATGGCGGGCGGTGGCAGCCAGCAGCGCGCCTTCCAGGCCGGCGTCGCCTGAGCCGAGGATCGCCAGCCGCGCGCCGGTGGCGACGACGCCGTCGACCACAGCCGCCAGTATGTCCATGCCCTTCTGCCAGGTCAGCCGGCTGACGACGCAGACGATCGGACTGTCGTCGCGCTCGAGGCTGAAGCGGTCCTCGACAACCGCCCGGTTGGGAAGCCGAGCCTTAAGCGTCGCGGCGGAGTAGGCCGACACCAGATGCTTGTCGGTCTCCGGGTTCCAGATGTCGGTGTCGATGCCGTTGACGATGCCGTAGAGGTCGGAAGAGCGCATGTTGATCAGGCCGTCGAGGCCCATGCCGAATTCCGGCGAGCGGATTTCCTGGGCATAGGTGGGGCTCACCGTGGTGATCGCCCAGGCCGCCTGCAGGCCGGCCTTGAGGAAGCCGACGCCGCCATAGTATTCGACGCCGTCGAGCGCCATCGCCGCGGCCGGCAAGCCGAGCTCGCCAAAAATGCCGGCGCCGAACTGACCCTGGAAGGCAAGGTTGTGAACCGTGATCAGCGACGGCACGCCGACCGCCTTGCCGTAGCGCATATAGGCCAGCGTCATCGCCGACTGCCAGTCATGGGCGTGGACGAGATCCGGCTGGTAGCCGGAAATGGCGCCGCCGGCGATATCGCCACCGACCTGGCTCAGCGCAGCAAAACGCCGCCAATTGTCGGGCCAATCGGCGCCGGCCGCATTGCCGTAAGGGCCGCCGGGACGGTCGTAGAGATGCGGCGCGTCGAGCACGAACAGGTCGAGCCCGGCGATCTTGACGGCATGGACCGAAGCCTTGCCGCCCTGCAGCAGCGGGTATTGGTAGACAGCTTTCTTTTTCTTGAAGGCGTCCATCACCTGGGGAAAGCCAGGGATGAGCGTGCGCATGGTCACGCCCTTGGCGGCCAGCGCGATCGGCAATGCGCCGGTCACGTCGGCAAGTCCGCCGGTCTTGATCAGCGGGAATATCTCGGGCGTGACCGACAGAACCTGCATGCGTTTTTGGTATCCCGTCTTACAGCTTCAGCTTGTCGATCATGTCCTGCGTGACCAGGCAGATGCCCTTTTCCGAAACCCGGAAACGCTTGGCGTCGAGAACAGGGTCTTCGCCAACCACCAACCCTTCCGGTATTCTTACACCGTGGTCGATGACGACGCGCTTCAACTTTGCGTTCCGTCCGACATGAACGTCGGGCAGCATGACGACCTCTTCCAGCGTCGAATAGGAGTTGATGCGCGCGCCGGTGAAGATCAGACTGCGCTTCAGCGAAGCACCCGAGACGATGCAATCGCCTGAGACCAGGGAGGAGACGGCCGAACCGCGCCGGCCATCCTCGTCATGCACGAACTTTGCCGGCGGCTTCAATTCGGCATAGGTCCAGATCGGCCAGTCGCGGTCGTAGAGGTCGAGTTCGGGAGTAATGTCGGTCAGGTCGATATTGGCTTCCCAGTAGGCGTCGACCGTGCCGACATCGCGCCAATAGGCTTCGTTCTCGGCCGTCGAGCGCACGCAGGACTTGGCGAAGCGATGCGCGATCGCCTTACCATGCTGGACGATGTAGGGGATGATGTCCTTGCCGAAGTCGCGGCTTGAACCCGGCTCGGCGGCATCGCGGCGCAGCTGCTCCATCAGGAACTTGGTCTTGAAGACATAGATACCCATCGAAGCCAGCGCGAATTCCGGCTTGTCGGGAATGCCGGGCGGGTCGGCGGGCTTTTCGACGAACGCGATGATGTTGTCCTTCCCGTCGACATGCATGACACCGAAGCCGGTCGCTTCCATGCGAGGCACTTCGAGGCAACCGACGGTGACGTCGGCATTGGCGTCGACGTGCTGACGCAGCATCAGCTCGTAGTCCATCTTGTAGATGTGGTCGCCGGCCAGGATGACCATGTATTCGGGGCCATAGGCCTCGATGATGTCGATGTTCTGGTAGACGGCGTCGGCCGTGCCTTCATACCACTGCGTTTCCGAGACACGCTGGGAGGCCGGCAGGATGTCGAAGCTTTCGTTCCGCTCCGGGCGCAGGAAGTTCCAGCCGCGCTGCAGGTGGCGGATCAGCGAATGCGCCTTGTACTGGGTGGCGACACCGAGGCGGCGGATGCCGGAATTCAGCGCATTGGACAGCGCGAAATCGATGATGCGCGTCTTGCCGCCGAAATAGACAGCCGGCTTGGCCCTGCGGTCGGTCAATTCCTTGAGCCGGCTGCCGCGGCCGCCGGCCAGCACATAGGCCATGGCATCGCGCGCCAGCGGCTGGGTTCTCTTCAAGTCTGCCATCTTTACCCTCCCAAATTACCAGTCTGGAGCATCGCCCGGTCCGCAACGAGTCGACGGACCTAATCCGAAACGAGTTGACGGACCTAGTCCGCAACGAGTTCAAGCATGATCGTCGACAGCGGCGGCAAAAGCATCGTTGCCGAAATGCCTCCTCCTTCCGCCCTGGCTTCGACCACACCGCCATTGCCCTTGCCCGAACCACCGTAGTCCGAAGCGTCGGTGTTGATGATTTCGCGCCATTTGCCGACCTTGGGCAATGGCACGCGATAATTGTCGCGCGGCACTGGCGTGAAGTTGGAAATGACGGCGATCGGGTTGCCGCCGGGCGCGCTGCGCAGCCAGGCGAAGACCGAATTTTCCTTGTCGTCGACGATCAGCCAGGAGAAGCCGTCCGGCTCGCAGTCGCGCGCATGCAGCGCCGGGCGCGAGCGGTAGAGATAGTTGAGGTCGCGCACCGTCTGCCAGACGCCGCGATGCGGGTGGAAGTCGAGCAGGTTCCAGTCGAGCGCGCGCGCCTCGCTCCACTCGCGGCGCTGGGCGAATTCCTGGCCCATGAACAACAGCTTCTTGCCGGGATAGCCCCACATGAAGGCATAGAAGGCGCGCAAAGTCGCGAACTTCTGCCAGTCGTCGCCGGCCATCTTGCCGAGCAGCGTGCCCTTGCCGTGCACGACCTCGTCATGGGACAGCGGCAGCACGAAATTCTCGGAGAAGGCGTAGGTCAGGCCGAAGGTCAGGTCGTTGTGGTGATGCTTGCGGAAGATCGGCTCCTTGGCGAAATACTCCAGCGTGTCGTGCATGAAGCCCATGTTCCATTTGAAGCCGAAGCCCAGCCCGCCTTCATGCACCGGCGCCGAGACCTTCGGCCATGAAGTCGATTCCTCGGCGATGGTCATCACGCCGGGATGGTGGCCGTAGACCTCCTTGTTCATCTTCTGCAGGAAGGAGACTGCTTCGAGGTTTTCGCGGCCGCCCTTCTCGTTGGGGATCCACTCGCCGGCCTTGCGCGAATAATCGAGGTAGAGCATCGAGGCCACCGCATCCACGCGCAAACCGTCGACATGGTATTTCTCGGCCCAGAACAGCGCGTTATTGACGAGGAACGACACCACCTCGCGGCGGCCGAAATTGTAGATCGCGGTGTTCCAGTCGGGATGAAAACCCTTGCGCGGATCGGCATGCTCATAAAGCGCTGTGCCGTCGAAATTGGCCAGGCCATGCGCGTCGACCGGGAAATGCGCCGGCACCCAGTCGAGGATGACGCCGACGCCGGCGCGGTGCGCACCGTCGACGAAACGGGCGAAGCCGTCGGGGTCGCCGAATCGCGCCGAGGGGGCATAAAGTCCGGTTGTCTGATAACCCCATGACGGGTCATAGGGATGTTCGGAGATCGGCAGGAACTCAATGTGGGTGAAGCCGGTCTCGACAGCATAGGGGATGAGCTGGTTGGCGAGTTCGTCCCATGACAGGAAGCTGCCATCATCGTGCTGCTGCCACGAACCGGCATGGACCTCGTAGATCGATATGGCTTCGCGCCGCGGATCGGCCTTTCGCCAGTAATTGCGATGCGCCTCGTCGCCCCATTCATGCGCCGGCGGCACCGCCGTCACGGATGCTGTGGCCGGGCGCAGTTCAGACTTGAAGGCGAACGGATCGGCCTTGAGCGGCAGGCGCACGCCGTCGGGGGCAATGATCTCGTATTTGTAGGGGTGGCCGGCGCCGATATCGGGAATGAACAGCTCCCAGATGCCGGTGTCGCGGCGGTCGCGCATCGTATGGCGGCGGCCGTCCCATTCGTTGAAGTCGCCGACCACGGAGACGCGCCTTGCATTGGGCGCCCAGACGGCGAAATGGACGCCCGACGCGCCTTCATGGTCGAGGAGATGGGCGCCGAGCTTGTCGAACAGCCTGAGGTGCGACCCTTGCGCGATATAGTAGTCGTCCATCGGGCCGAGCACCGGGCCGAAGGAATAGGGATCGGTCAGCCACCAGTCGCCGCCGGCATTTTTGGCGTGATAGCGCAGCGGCTGGCGCTTCTTGATCGACAGTCTGCCTTCGAAGAAACCGGCGTCGTCGCGCCGCGTGAGTTCGCCGGCGTTCTTGCCGGCCAGCGTGTATGCGGTGACGAACTCGGCATTGGGGACGAAGCAGCGGGCAACCAGGCTCTTGCCGGCATCATGCACGCCCAGGATTGCAAAAGGATCGCCATGCGTGCCTGCAACAATTGCGGCGACATCGCCGGCTGACGCCAGCCCGTCCGACCCGCTCGTCGTCGCGGTCGCGCGCGGTTTCTTCATCAGGCGGCGTCCCTCCCTGGGAACCAGTTCTTGTGCACAAGACTCTTTGCTCGTGGCCTCATGCAATCATATCAGGCGGGCACGTTCCAGATTTCTTTCGCATATTGGCGGATCGTGCGATCGGAAGAGAACCAGCCGACGCGGGCAACGTTGCGGATAGCGCGCGCGTACCAATCGGGGCTGTTGCGCCAGACGGCGTCGACATCGCGCTGGGCGGCGGCATAGGCGTCGAAATCCGCCGCCACCATGAACCAATCGCTGTTGTAGAGACCGTCGACCAGCTCGCGGTAGCGATCCGGCTGGTCGGGCGAGAACACGCCCGACGATACTGCGGCAACAGCCTGCGCCAATTCAGGGGAGCCCTCGATCACGGCGCGCGGGTTGTAGCCATTGCTGCGCCGCTCGGCGACTTCCGCCGTGCTCAGGCCGAAGATGAAGATGTTGTCGTCGCCGACGCATTCCTTGATCTCGACATTGGCGCCGTCGAGCGTGCCGATGGTCAAGGCGCCGTTCAGCGCGAACTTCATGTTGCCGGTGCCCGACGCCTCCATGCCGGCAGTCGAAATCTGCTCGGACAGGTCGGCGGCCGGCATCATCACCTCGGCCAGGCTGACATTGTAGTTCGGCACGAACACCACTTTCAGCAGCCCGCGCACCGACGGGTCGCTGTTGATGACCTTGGCGACGTCGTTGGCCAGTTTGATGATCAGCTTGGCATTGTGGTAGCTGGGCGCCGCTTTGCCGCCGAAGAATTTGACGCGCGGCATCCAGTCCTGCTCGGGATGCGAGCGGATCTGATCGTAGAGCGCGATCGCTTCCAGGATGTTGAGCAGCTGGCGCTTGTATTCGTGGATGCGCTTGACCTGGATGTCGAACAGCGCCGACGGGTCGAGCTTGATGCCGAGCCGGTCGGCGACCAGATTGGCGAGCTTGATCTTGTTGGAGCGCTTGACGGCGGCGAACTTGTCGCGGAAGGCGGCGTCGCCGGCAAAGGCTTCGAGCCCCTTGATGGCGTCGATGTCGTCGAGGAAACGGTCCCCGATCGCCGCCCGGGTGAGCGCGGTGAGGCCCGGATTGCACTGGATCAGCCAGCGCCGTGGCGTGATGCCGTTGGTCTTGTTGTTGATGCGATCGGGATAGAGCTTGTGGAGATCGGCAAACACCGTCTCCTTCATCAGTTCGGTGTGCAACGCCGACACGCCATTGATCGAGTGCGAGCCGACAAAGGCCAGGTTACCCATGCGCACGCGGCGGTCGCCATTTTCCTGGATCAGCGAGATGCGGCTGATCTGCTCATTGGAAAACTGGTTGGTGGCGCGGGCCTCAAGCAGCACCTGAGCATTGATGGCGTAGACGATCTGCATGTGGCGCGGCAAAAGCCGTTCGAACAGCGGCACCGGCCAGCTTTCCAGCGCCTCGGGTAGCAGCGTGTGGTTGGTGTAGCCGAAGGTGCGCTTGGTAATATCCCAGGCCTGGTCGAAATCCATGCCATGGACGTCCATCAGCAGGCGCATCAGCTCCGGCACGGCGATCGCCGGATGGGTGTCGTTGAGATGGATCGCCGCCTTGTCGGGCAGCGAGGCGAGATCGCCATACTGGCTGAGATGGCGCTGGACGATGTCCTGCAGCGACGCGGTGGAGAAGAAATATTCCTGCCGCAGCCGCAGTTCCTGGCCGGCCTTGTGGGAATCGGCGGGGTAAAGCACGCGCGACAAGGCATCGGCCTTGTTGCTTTCGGCCAGCGCGCCGATGTGGTCGCCGGCGTTGAACTTGTCGAGCAGGATCGGATCGACCGGCATGCCGGACCAAAGCCGCAGCGTGTTGACGCGGTTGGCGCGCCAGCCGACCACCGGGGTGTCGTAGGCGACGGCCTGGACATGCTCGGTCGGCTTCCAGACGTGACGTTCGAGCCGGCCATCCTTGGAAGTAATCGATTCCACCGAGCCGCCGAAGCCGACCTCGAAGGCGCGTTCGCGGCGCTCGAACTCCCAGGGGTTGCCGTGGTCGAGCCAGGTTTCGGGCAGTTCGACCTGCCAGCCGTCATGGATCTCCTGGCGGAACATGCCGTTGGCGTAGCGAATGCCGTAGCCATGCGCGGGAATGTCGACGGTCGCCATGCTTTCCATGAAGCAGGCGGCGAGCCGGCCGAGACCGCCATTGCCGAGCGCTGCATCCGGTTCGAGCCCGGCGATGAGGTCGAGGTCGACGCCCAGCGACTTGAGCGCTTCTCGCATATTGTCCATCAGGCCGAGATTGGAGAAGGCATCGCGCATAAGCCGGCCGATGAGGAATTCGAGCGACAGGTAATAGACGCGCTTTTCCTGCTGGGCGTAGGCCTCCTGCGTCGCCTGCATCCAGTGATCGACGATGCGGTCGCGCACGACCTTGATCGAGGCGGTCAGCCAATCATATTGGGTGGCAACGGAGGTGCCTTTGCCGACCCGGTATTTGAGAGCCAGCAAGACTTCGTCGGCCAGCGTCTTGGGATCGGGTATTTCGAGATCGGGGGCTTTGGCTGTCATTGTTCGCGTCATACTGCCTCTCGTGATCGTGCTGCGATCATACCGGCTTTCGCTCTCAGTCCCAGCCTATCCTAGTGCATCGCAACATACGTTCAATCGATTTAGACCCGCATGCCGCCAGTTCCCCTGCGGCAATTTATCCGTCGAGCGGATCAGGCAGCGAGTGCAGCCTCCGGCGGAACCTTCGCTCCCGTCATGAAGGCGACGGCGTCGGACATGGTATATTGCTTGGGATCGATGACGCAGAGACGGCGGCCGAGCCGATGGATATGGATGCGGTCGGCAACCTCGAAGACATGCGGCATATTGTGCGAGATCAGCACGATCGGCAGGCCTCGTTTCTTGACGTCGAGGATCAGTTCCAGCACGCGGCGGCTCTCCTTGACGCCGAGTGCGGCGGTCGGCTCGTCCATGATCACCACGCGGCTGCCGAAAGCAGCGGCGCGCGCCACCGCAACGCCCTGACGCTGGCCGCCCGACAGCGTTTCCACCGCCTGGCTGATGTTCTGGATGGTCATCAGGCCAAGCTCGGTCAGCTTGTCGCGGGCGCGCTTTTCCATTGCCGGCCGGTCCAGCATGCGAAGCCAGTCGCCGAGGAAGCCGGGTTTGCGGATCTCGCGGCCGAGGAACATGTTGTCGGCGATCGACAGGGCCGGCGATAAAGCCAGGTTTTGGTAGACCGTCTCGATGCCCGCCTCGCGCGCCTCCATGGGCGATTTAAAAGCGACAGCCTTGCCTTCAAGACGGATCTCGCCTTCGTCGGGCACGGCGGCGCCGGAAATCGCCTTGATCAGCGATGATTTGCCGGCGCCATTGTCTCCGATGACGGCCAGGATTTCGCCGGGGTAGAGGTCGAAGTCGGCATTGTCGAGGGCGGTGACACGGCCATAGCGCTTGATCAGGCCGCGCGCGGTGAGGATGGGTTCCACGGTCATGCCGAAACCTTTCTGATCCATTGGTCGATCGCCACGGCGCCGATGATCAGCACACCGGTGAGCAGCACCTTCCATTGCGGATCGGCGCCCAGCATGTTGAGGCCCATCGAGACGACACCGACGATCATCGCGCCGAAAAGCGTGCCCAGAATTGAGCCGCGCCCGCCGAACAGTGAAATGCCGCCGATCACCGTCGCAGTTATCGCCTGCAGGTTGTAGTCGGTGACGGCGGCTGACGGTGAGATCGAGCCGTTGCGGCCGATGGAAACCCAGGCAGCGAAAGCTGCGATCAACCCGGCAAGGGTGTAGACCGTCATCAACACCTTCTTGGTCTGGATGCCAGACAGCTTCGCCGCCTCCTGATCATCACCAACGGCGTAGACGTGGCGGCCCCAGGCGGTGTGATTGAGCACGTACCAGAGGATCAAAACGAGCACGACCGTGGCGATGACGCCCAGTGTCAGCACCGCCGTGCCGATCTTGAAACTCAGGGCAAAGAGATGCAGCAGCGGCGCCTGGGCGTCGACGTCGGTATCGCGGATCGTCTCGTTGGCCGAATAGATGAAGTTGGTCGCCATGACGATGTTCCAGGTGCCGAGCGTGACGATGAACGGCGGCAGCTTCATGTAGGCGACCAGCAAACCGTTAAGCAGGCCGCAGGCTGCGCCGGCGGCAAGCCCGATGGGCACTGCGAGCACGGCCGGCATGCCGTAGCTGACCGCGCAATTGCCCATGATCACGGCCGAAATCACCATGATCACGCCGATCGACAGGTCGATGCCGGCGGTCAGGATGACCAGTGTCTGCGCGGCACCGAGGATGCCGACGATGGCGATCTGCTGCAGGATCAGCGTCAGCGTATAGGATGAGAAGAAACGCCCGCCAATGGCGATGCCGAAAATTACGATCGACAGGACCAGCACAATCAGCGGCACCGCCGCCGGCGTGGAGTGCAGGAAATGCTGGATGCGCTTGACGGCCGATTTGTGCTCGTCAAAGGCGGCAACGCTTGTGTCGCTGCTCGAGAGAACCTTCTCGAATTCCTGTGCTTGAGCCATGTTTCCTCCCCTGGGCTTCAGCTCCATGCCGATACCGCTCGCGCCTGTCCGGTCTGCTGCCGGGATTATTCGCGTGACGCATCGTCCACCCGAAGCGGCCGGGGATCAAGCCCCCGGCCGTCAGCTTGCCGCTGGCTGTCAGGCAGCCATCAGCCCCAGCACTTGGCGAGGCCTTCCTTGGTGTCGATCGACTTCACGCCATTGGCCGGCTTGTCGGTGACGAGGTTGACGCCGGTGTCGAAGAAGTTCTTGCCTTCGGTCGGCTTCGGCTTGGCGCCGTCCTTGGCGAAGGCGGCGATCGCCTCGATGCCGAGTGCCGCCATCTGCAGCGGGTATTGCTGCGAGGTGGCGCCAATGACGCCTTCGGTCACCGACTTCACGCCGGGGCAGCCGCCATCGACCGAGACGATCAGCACCTGGCTTTCGAGACCGACCGCCTTGAGCGCCTGGTAGGCGCCGACAGCGGCGGGCTCGTTGATGGTGTGGATGACGGTGATGGAGTTGTCCTTCTGCAGAAGGTTTTCCATCGCCTTGCGGCCGCCTTCTTCATTGCCGTTGGTGACGTCGTGGCCGACGATGCGGGCATCGTCCTCATCGCCGATCTTGTTGGGATCCTTCACGTCGATGCCGAAGCCCATCATGAAGCCCTGGTCGCGCAGCACATCCACGGTCGGCTGTGAGGGGGTCAGGTCGAGGAAACCGATCTTGGCGTCCTTGGCCTTGTCGCCGAGGGTCGCGGCTGCCCAGGCGCCGATCAGCTTGCCGGCTTCCAGATTGTCCGTCGCGAAGGTCGCGTCGGCGGCATCGATCGGGTCCAGCGGGGTATCGAGCGCGATCACCAGCAGGCCGGCGTCACGCGCCTTCTTCACCGTCGGCACGATGCCCTTGGTGTCGGACGCGGTGATCAGGATGCCCTTGGCGCCGTCGGCGATGCAGCTTTCGATCGCCGCCACCTGGCTCTCGCTGTCGCCGTCGATCTTGCCGGCATAGGTCTTGAGGTCGACGCCAAGTTCCTTGGCCTTGGCGGTCGCGCCCTCCTTCATCTTGACGAAGAAGGGGTTGGTGTCGGTCTTGGTGATCAGGCAGGCGCCGACGCCGGCGGCCGATGCTGTCGAAGCAAACGCCATCAGGCCGAGGCCCGCCGCGGCGAACACGGTGGACTTCAATAATGCTTTGGTCACGATCTTCCTCCCATGGAACTATGCGGATGCCGCCAACCGGCATCTCGAGCGCATCCACTGAAGTTCTCCCAGTGTGGACGCGCCCTCAAATGACACCAGCGGGAGCCGCCTGTCAATAATTAAATCACTCTTATTTATTATTGACAGCTTTGCGCGGTTCACTCATTCTGCCGCAAAAGCAGTAAGAATAAACCAAGGGAAGGAACAAGGGTGGAGACCGGCATTGCGAGGCACGGTTCGCCCGAGGCGGCCGCCAGCCGTCTCCACCGTGGCACCAACCAGAGCGGCATGCGCGACCACAATGAGCGGCTGGTGCTGTCGTTGGTTCGCCAGCACGGCAGCTTGGCCAAATCAGACATTGCGCGCATGACCGGGCTTTCAGCGCAGACCGTCTCGGTCATCATGCGCGAACTGGAGGAAGACAGCCTGCTGCTGCGCCAGGCGCCGTTGCGCGGCAAGATCGGCCAGCCCTCCATCCCGATGGCGCTGAACCCCGAAGGCGCCTTCTTCATCGGCCTCAAGATCGGCCGCCGCAGCGCCGAACTGGTGCTGATCGATTTCCTCGGAACTGTGCGTTCCATGCTGCAGCACTCCTACCGCTATCCGGCGCCGCGCGAGACGGTTGAGTTCGTCACCGAAGGCATGAAGACGATGCGCGCCGAACTGACACCTGCGCAGGACAAGCGCATTGCCGGGCTCGGCATCGCCATGCCGTTCGAACTGTGGAACTGGGCCGACACCGCCGGCGCGCCGCGCGACATCATGGACGAATGGCGCCATCGCGACATCCGTGCCGACATCCAGGCGCAGTGCGAATTCCCGGTCTATCTGCAGAATGACGCCACCTCCGCCTGCGGCGCCGAACTGGTGTTCGGCCAGACCGGCGGGGCGCGCGACTTCGTCTATTTCTATATCGGCGCCTTTGCCGGCGGCGGCATCGTGCTCAACGGCCGGCTGTTCGGCGGGCCAACCGGAAATGCCGGGGCGCTGGGTTCGATGCCGGTGCCGGGACCAGACGGCAAGCCGACGCAGCTCATCGACGTCGCCTCGATCGCCATGCTGGAAAAGGCGCTTAACACACGCGGCGTCGAGGCTTCGCATCTGTGGACGTCGCCTGAGGATTGGGGCGAGATCGGTCACGAGCTCGACGACTGGATCGCCAATGCCGCTCAGGCGCTGGCCTATGCCATCGTATCGGCGTCATCGGTGATCGATTTCGAGGCCGCGGTGATCGACGGCTGGATGCCGCTCGCTGTCCGGCGCCGGCTCGTCGATGCGATCAGGCAGGCGATCGGTACGATCGATGGCGAAGGGCTGAAGCTTCCGGTGGTGCGCGAAGGCACCGTCGGCATCCATGCCCGCGCGCTGGGCGGCGCCAGCCTGCCGCTGTCCGAACGCTTCCTCATCGGTTCGACCACCATTTCCCGGAGCACCTGAATGCTGATCGGTATTCCGTCGCTGCTCGGTCCGGAGCTTCTGGCGACATTGCGCGCCATGGGCCATGGCGACGAGATCGCGCTTGTCGACGGCAACTATCCGGCGGAAGAACAGGCAAACCGGCTGATCCGCGCCGACGGTCTTCACCTCATACCGGTGCTTGACGCCATTTTGAGCGTGCTGCCGGTGGACGACTTCGTGCCGGAAGCGCTGTTTCGTGCCTCGGTAAAAGGCGATCCCTCGGTCGCCGATCCCGTCCACCTCGAGATCGAGGCGATCTGCACCAGGCGCGCGCCGGGCCGCAAGGTGGTTGCGCTGGCGGGCGCCGACTTCTATGCACGCGTCCGGTCGGCATATGCGATCGTCGCCACCAGCGAACCCCGGCTCTATGCCAACATCATCATCCGCAAGGGCGTGATCTATCCGCCGGAGAACAAGAAATCATGATCCTCTGCTGCGGCGAAGCCCTGATCGACATGCTGCCGCGCACCACGACACAGGGAGAGCCGGCCTTTGCGCCCTATGTCGGCGGCGCGGTGTTCAACACGGCGATCGCGCTTGGCCGCCTCGGCGCGCCCGCCGGCTTCTTTTCCGGCCTGTCGTCGGATCTGTTCGGCGGCCAGTTCCGCGAGGCGCTCGGCGCAAGCAAGGTCAGCTCCACCTATGCGCACACCTCCCCTCGCCCGACCACGCTCGCCTTCGTGCGGCTCACCAACGGCCAGGCGACCTACACTTTCTACGACGAAAACACCGCCGGGCGCATGCTGACGACAGAGGATCTGCCGAAACTGGGCGCCGAGATCGAAGCCATGCTGTTTGGCGCCATCAGCCTGATTTCGGACCCGGCGGGTGCTGCCTACGAAGAATTCATGAAACGCGAGCACGAACGCCGCGTCATGATGCTCGACCCCAACATCCGGCCGAACTTCATCCCCGACAAAGCCAAGCACCTCCGGCGCATCCGCTCGATGATGGCGATGGCCGACATCGTGAAGCTATCGGATGAGGATCTGCACTGGTTCGGCGAGGCCGGCTCGCATGAGGACGTCATCCGCAACTGGCTGGATCGCGGCCCGAAGCTGATCGTCGTTACCCACGGCAGCGAAGGTGCCGTCGGCTACAGCAGGGAACACAAGGTCACGGTGATGCCGCATAAGGTGGAGGTGGTAGACACGGTCGGCGCCGGCGACACTTTCAATGCCGGCATTCTGGCCTCGCTGCACGAGCAAGGCCTGCTCACCAAGGCCGGGATCGGCGGCCTTTCGGAGGACGCCATCCGTCAGGCGCTGGCGCTCGGCGCCAAAGCGGCGGCGGTGACCGTGTCGCGGGCCGGCGCCAACCCGCCCTGGCGGCACGAAATCGCCTGATCCACGCTTAGTCCGCCGCCAGCCGCTGCAAGCAGCCGATCACTTTATGTTTCCGCGAGCCGGAAAGACGCACTGAATCAGCCGGATTAATAGGCGGCGAAGCCCGGATTTCCGGCATCTTGCGGCAATGCAGGGAAAGCCTGAAGTAACAGGCTGCGACACCTAGACAACCCGTCCCGCGGCCGGTCCGGCTTTCTAGACCGGCCCAACTCTGGTACCAGCGGCCCGGTTAAGTTGTTGTTTCTGTGCGTGTCATTGTCCCCGGGGCAGCCCGCACCACACCGTTTTGAGGCCGACATGCAGTTCATCGATCTTGGCGCGCAGCGCGAACGTATCCGCGACCGGCTGAAGGCCGCGATCGACAATGTCGTCGAGGAAGGCCGCTATATCCTCGGACCGCAAGTCACCGAATTCGAAAACAAGCTCGCAGCCTATATCGGCACCAAGCATGTCGTGGCCTGCGCCAACGGCACCGACGCGCTGCTGTTGCCGCTGTTTGCCGCCGGTATCGGCCCCGGCGACGCGGTGTTCGTGCCGAGCTTCACCTTTGCCGCGACGGCGGAAGTGGTGGCGCTTGCCAAGGCCGAACCGGTTTTCGTCGATGTGGACGCCGAGACCTACAACATCGACATCGCCAGCCTCGAGGCGGCGATCGCCATGATCAAGAAGGAAGGCCGGCTGAAGCCGAAGGCGATTATTCCCGTCGACCTGTTCGGGCTTGCCGCCGACTACGAGGCGATCATGGCGATTGCCAAGCGCGAAGGGCTGCTGGTGATCGAGGATGCGGCGCAGTCGATCGGCGGTTCGGCCGACGGCACAATGTGCGGCGCCTTCGGCCATGTCGGCTCGACCAGCTTTTATCCGGCCAAGCCGCTGGGCTGCTACGGCGATGGCGGCGCGATGTTCACCAATGACGACGCGCTGGCCGACCAGCTGCGCTCGTTTGCGTTCCACGGTAAGGGCGAGACGCAGTATGACAATGTCCGCGTCGGCATCAATTCACGCCTCGACACGATCCAGGCGGCGATCCTGATCGAGAAACTCGCCATCCTCGAAGACGAGATGGTCGCCCGCCAGGTGGTGGCCAAGCGCTACGCCGAAGGTCTCGGCGACATCGTCAAGGCGTCACGCAATCTGGGCGGTGGCCGCTCGGCCTGGGCGCAATACGCCATCGAGACGCCGAAGCGCGACGGGTTGAGGGCGCATCTCGGCGAAAAGGGCATCCCTTCGGTGATCTATTATGTGAAGCCGCTGCACGAGCAGGTCGCCTATCGCGACTATCCGCGCACGCCGACCGGGCTTGCGGTTTCGGAGGAACTGCCGAAGCGCATCCTGTGCCTGCCGATGCATCCCTATCTCAGCGAAGCCGACCAGGACCGCATCATCGAGACGATCCGCAACTACATTGGCTCGAACTCGGCGCATGTAGCGGCGGCGTAAGTTACGCCGCGTCCGCCGCCTTCCCGCTCGCAATAAAATGCGGGTTGGCGAAATCCTCGTCGTCGCTCTGTTTGCGCTTGCCATAGGTGAGCGGCTCGCCGTCCAGCGTGCGCGTCATGCCGCCGGCGGCGCGCAGTACGGCGTCGCCGGCCGCCGTGTCCCATTCCATGGTGCGGCCGAAGCGCGGATAGATGTCGGCTTCGGCTGCGGCGAGCAGGCAGAATTTCAGCGATGAGCCGACCGAGACGATCTCGGCGGCGCCGAGATCCTTGATGAAGGCTTCGGTCTCCGGGGTGTTGTGCGAGCGGCTGGCAACGACCGCCAGCGGCGTGACCGCCCTCCTAACCGAAATCCGCCGGCGGCCGACGATACGGAAGTCGCCATCGACCTCGATTGCTTCGGCCCAGCCCGGCCGTCCAGAGAAGAACCGCCCGCTGCACGGTGCGAAGACGACGCCGATCTCCGGCACGCCGTGCCGGACAAGCGCGATGTTGACGGTGAAATCGGTCCGGCGGTTGACGAATTCCTTCGTTCCATCGAGCGGATCGATCAGGAAGAAGGCGCCATCCAGATCGGGCGGCACAATGCCTTCGGCGACCTCTTCCTCGGCCACGCACGGAATATCGGGATAGGCCGCACGCAGGCCGGCGAGGATGATCGTCTCGCTCTCGCGGTCGGCTTCCGTGACCGGCGAGGAGTCCGACTTGCTGTCGACCGCGCAGCCGGCCTTGAAGACCCGCATCACCTCGCGTCCGGCTTCGAGCGCCAGGCGCTCGAACACGTCGAGCATCACTTCGTCGTCAGATGCCGCCGCCGCTGTCATATTGGTCTTCGGCAATATCGCGCTCATTCAGCCAGTGTTCCAGAGCCTCTACCATCTCCTCGGCCGTCTTGCCGAGTGTCTTGAGATGGATTTCGGGATTTTCGGGAGCTTCATACGGGGAATCGACGCCGGTGAAGTTCTTGATCTCGCCATTCAGCGCCCGTGCGTAAAGGCCTTTCGGGTCGCGTCGGGCGCATTCCTCGAACGGCGTATCGACGAACACTTCGACGAACTCGCCGTCGGCCATCAACTCCCTGGCCATGCGCCGCTCGGCGCTGAAGGGCGAGATGAAGGAGACAATGACGATCAGCCCGGCATCGGCCATCAGCTTTGCCACTTCGGCGACACGGCGGATGTTTTCGACCCGATCGGCGTCGGTGAAGCCGAGATCGCGGTTGAGGCCGTGGCGGACATTGTCGCCGTCGAGAATGTAGGTGTGACGCCCCGAAGCGAACAGCTTCTTCTCAAGCAGATTGGCGATGGTCGACTTGCCCGAGCCGGAAAGACCGGTGAACCAGAATACGGCGGGGCGCTGGCTCTTGAGGTCGGAGCGGCCGCGCTTGCCGACATCGAGCGACTGCCAATGGATGTTTTCGGCGCGGCGCAAGGAATGCAGGATCATGCCGGCGCCGACCGTGGCATTGGTGATGCGGTCGATCAGGATGAAGGCGCCGGTATCGCGGTTGTCGGCGAAGGTGTCGAAGGCGATCGGCGCCCGGGTCGAGATATTGCAGATGCCGACTTCGTTCATCTCGAGCGACTTCGCCGCCTCGCGAGCGAAGTCGTTGACGTTGACGCGGTATTTCAGGTCGGTGACGGTGGCGCTGGTCTGGTCGGTCTCGGTGCGCAGTATATAGGAGCGTCCCGGCAGCAGCGCTGCCTCGTCGAACCAGACGATGTTGGCGGCGAACTGGTCGGCGACCTGCGGCCGTGCCGCCGGCGACACCAGCATGTTGCCTCTGGAGACCTCGACCTCGTCATCGAGCACAAGGGTGATGGCCTGGCCGGCCACCGCCTGGGCAAGATCGCCGCCTTGCGCGACGATGCGCTTGACCCGCGAGGCCTTGCCGGATTTGGCGACCACCACCTCGTCGCCCTGCGCGACGGAGCCGGACGCGATGGTGCCGGCAAAGCCGCGGAAGTCGAGATTGGGCCGGTTGACATACTGCACCGGAAACCGGAACGGCAGTTCGACCGCGGCCTCGTCGACCGATATGGTTTCGAGATGCTCGATCAGCGACGGGCCGGAATACCACGCCGTCTTGCCGGAGCGGCTGGTGACATTGTCGCCATAGCGGGCCGACATCGGGATCGGCACGATCGTCTGGAAGCCGAGCTCGTGCGAGAACTGCCGGTAATCCTCGACGATACGGTCGAACACCGCCTGGTCGAAATCGACGAGGTCGATCTTGTTGACGGCAAGCACGATATGGCGGATGCCGAGCAGCGAAGCGATGATCGAGTGGCGCCGGGTCTGGCGCAGCACACCCTGGCGCGCATCGATCAGCACGATGGCGAGATCGGCAGTCGATGCGCCGGTCGCCATGTTGCGGGTGTACTGTTCATGGCCGGGGGTGTCGGCGACGATGAACTTGCGCTTGGGCGTGGCGAAGAAGCGGTAGGCGACGTCGATGGTGATGCCTTGCTCGCGCTCGGCCTCGAGGCCGTCGACCAGAAGCGCGAAGTCGATGTCGTCGCCAGTGGTGCCGTGCTTGCGGGAATCGCGCTCGAGTGCGGCGAGCTGGTCCTCGAAGATCTGCTTTGTGTCGGACAGAAGACGGCCGATCAGAGTCGACTTGCCGTCGTCGACCGAGCCGCAGGTGAGGAAGCGCAGCAGCGACTTCTTCTCCTGCGCCGCCATGTATTCGCGCACGCCGTCGGTGGGAGCGAGGCTCTTGGCCAGGATATGGCGCATGCTCAGAAATATCCCTCGCGCTTCTTCTTTTCCATCGAGCCGGCTTCATCGCGGTCGATGAGGCGGCCCTGGCGCTCGGAGGTGCGCGCCGTCAGCATCTCGCCGACGATGGCTTCGAGCGTGTCGGCGTCGGATTCGATGGCGCCGGTCAGCGGATAACAGCCGAGCGTGCGGAAACGCACCAGACGGTTCTCCATCGTCTCACCGGGGCGCAATTGCATGCGATCGTCATCCTTCATGATCAGCATGCCGTCGCGTTCGACCACCGGCCGCTCCTTGGCGAAATAGAGCGGCACGATCGGGATGTTTTCCTGCAGAATGTACTGCCAGATATCGAGCTCGGTCCAGTTCGACAGCGGAAACACGCGGATCGATTCGCCCGGCGCGATGCGGGTGTTGAAGATCTTCCACATCTCCGGCCGCTGGTTCTTCGGGTCCCAGACATGCTGGGCGTTGCGGAAGGAAAAGATGCGCTCCTTGGCGCGCGACTTCTCCTCGTCGCGCCGAGCCCCGCCGAAGGCAGCGTCAAAGCCGTATTTGTCGAGCGCCTGGCGCAACGCCACCGTCTTCATGACATGGGTGTGGGTGTTCGAGCCATGGTCAAAGGGGTTGATACCGTCGCGCACGCCGTCTTCATTGACGTGGACCAGCAGGTCGAAGCCGAGCTTCTGCGCCATCTGGTCGCGAAAGGCGATCATCTCGCGGAACTTCCAGGTGGTGTCGACATGCAGGAAGGGGAAAGGCGGCTTGGCCGGATAGAAGGCCTTCATCGCCAGATGCATCAGCACGGAGGAATCCTTGCCGACGGAATAGAGCATCACCGGCTTGGAGAAGGAGGCGGCAACCTCACGGAAGATGTGGATGGACTCGGCCTCGAGCCGCTGCAGGTGCGTAAGCGCGATGTTCATGGACTGTGAGCGTTCTCTCGTGCAATCCAGACCTTGCATCAGATGGATCGGGCGTCCTTTTCAGCCGCCCGGTTCAAGCTTCACTGCTGGACACTATCGGTTCGTGCCGGCGTTCTAGCAGATCGCCACCTGATATAACAACGCTGGAAAGGCCGGCGGCCACACCGATCGGCAACGAATTTTCCATGAAAAGCCTAGAATCCGGAAATTCCTGCCCGGCGAACCGACAGCCTTCAAAGGCCCAGAAAAATCTTGCCTGAATCGAAAGAAATGCCGGCCCGACCTCGTCGCACTTTCGAAAACCGCACCCAGCCGCTATACCGGCTCCTGAACCTGCGCCGGGCGGCATGCCGCAAATGCCGCCGCCAAACATTGTCCGTCGCCACGCGACCCAGCGCATTGTGAACCAGAGCATTGACCCCGATCTCCGCCATCAAGCAGCACGTTTCGCCGTCACGGATCAACGTCACCTTCTCCATTTTGTGCTTCTTTTTCCCGCCGGTACTGGGATCGGCGGTCAGCTTTTTGTTCAATGGCGGCGGCCTGTGGTCGGTGCTTCTGCTTGCGCTGAAAAGACGGCGTTTCAACATCGACCGGCCGATGACCGCGATGACGGTGGCCATCTATGCCTATTGCGCAGCCAGCGTGCTCGCCTCCATCGTCAACAATTCGATCGCCAGGGATGCGCCGCATCTGGCAGGGCTGATCACCTTCCTGTTTTTCCCTGTCTCATACGCGACCTGGAGCATTACCGAGAAAACCACGCTGACGCGCATCGTCGTGCTGGCGAGCGCCGCCGCCTGTTTTGGCGCCCTGCTGCTGGCGGTCGTGCAATATCACGGGCTGGGCATACGGGCCGAAGGCGGCGCCGGCAATCCGATCGTGTTCGCGACCGTCGCCTGCCTCAGCATGATGATGTGCCTGGCAGGCGCCTTATCGGGTGTCGAAAAGAACAGGGCGTTGCTGGCCTGCGCGACACTGGCCGGCGCGGTCGCCATTGTCTATTCGGGGTCGCGGATCATCTGGCTGGCGATGCTGGTGGCCGGCATCGCGGTCCTGCTGATCAACCGTCGCAAGCTCAACAACAGAAACGCCATTCGGCTTTTGCTGATTGCGGGCGCGACCGGCATCGTCATCGCGGTCATTGGTCTCCCCATCATTTCCGAGCGCGCGGCCTTCCTGTTCAGCGACTGGGATGCGCTCGCCACGAAGGGCGACCACACGACCGCGCTCGGCTTGCGCGCAGCACTTTGGCAGATTGGGCTGAGCGCCTTCCACGACATGCCGATTTTCGGTCACGGCATTGCTGCAAGCCGTGAGCTGATAAAGGATGGATTCCACAATCAGTTCCACATGCCGTCCACGGGCTTCAGCCATTTTCACAATGGCTTCCTGACTGCATTGGTGGAGGCCGGGCTGCTTGGAGCCGTAACACTCGCGGCTGTGTTCTTCGTTGCCGCGAGAAACGCGGCCATCGTGCTGCGCACCAGCACGGACGCGATCGAGCGGTTCGGCGCCACGATGATTGTCGTCACTGCGATCACCTACCTCATCGGCGGCCTGACCGGCATCCTGGTCGGCCACGACATCCTCGATGCCACACTGATGGTGTTCCTGGTGTCCGGGACATATCTTGCATCGGGCCGGCAACAAATGCTGCCGGAACAACAGGCACCGGCCCCGGCGCCCCAGGCAAGCCGGCCGTGAAAGTGCTGGTCACAGGCGCGACGGGTTTCATCGGCAGGCAGGTCGTCAACCAGCTGCGCGAAGCCGGGTTCGGGGTGCGCATGGCATCGCGCCACCCGGAACGGCTCGATCCCGTGAGCGATGCGGTTTTGTTGCCGGACTTCGACGCACCGGCTCAGGCATACCAGGCGCTGATGCGAGATATCACCCATGTCGTCCACTGTGCGGCGCTCAACAATGACCGCAAGGCGAGCGAAGCCGACTTCATGGCAGCCAACGCGACACTGACCGCGCAGCTGGCGCGCGCGGCCGCCTCGCGGACAAGCGGGCGCTTCATCTATCTGTCGTCGATCCGGGCAGTAGCCGGTCCCGGTTTCAGCGGAACGATCAGCGAGGCGACGCTCCCTGCCCCGCAATGCGCCTACGGGCGCTCGAAACGCGAAGGCGAGATCAAGACACTGGAAGCCTATGCGTCCAGGCCCTCCGATGCCACGGCGCTGCGCCTGCCGCCGGTCTATGGCGAAGGCATGAAGGGAAACCTGCGTGGAATGATGCGGGCTGCCGCCATTGCCTTACCATTGCCCTCAGGCGCTTTCACCGCAGTTCGTTCGCTGATATCGCGCGACGCGGTGGCTGGCGCCGTGGCGCATCTTTTGACTCGTCCCACGCCACCGCGCCCGACCTATGTCCTGGGCGATGCTTCCCCCGTTGCGATGTTCGAAATCTTGACTGCATTCAGGCACGGATACGACGTTCCGACCCGGCTCGTTCCTGTGCCGGCCTGGCCATTCAGGCTGTTCGCCACACTGCTTGGCAGAAAAGCAGCGTACGACGCTTCCATGGCGACACAGATTTGCGACCCGTCACTGCTGATCTCGGAAGGCTGGATGCCGGAAACCGACACGCTCGGCCGGATTGAGGAACTTGCACGACAGGCCCGTCAGGTCCGGTAGATTGTGCCAAGCAGGATTTTGACGTCGAGTCCGATCGAGGCCCCCCTGAGATATTCGGCATCCGTTTCGGCGCAGAGTTTCGGATCCGACATGTCGATGCCTCTCATCTGCGCAAGCCCGGTAATGCCTGGAAGTGCGGCAAGCACACCCAATTGCCTGCGGCGGTCGACCAACTCGGTTTGCGTGGGCAGGCATGGACGCGGCCCGACCAGGCTCATCTCGCCCTTCAGCACGTTCCAGAGCTGCGGCAGCTCGTCGATCTTGAATTTTCGCAGCACCTTACCGGCGGCGGTGACGGAGTTTGCCGGCGCCTGATGCGAGGGCAGAGATGGCGTTCCCACAACCATCGTCCTCAACTTGTGGCAGCGAAACAGCACCCCGTGCTGGCCGACGCGAGTTTGGGAGAGGAGTGCCGGTCCGGGCGACGACAGCCTGATTGCCAGTATGGCAAGCAGGGTGACGGGCGAGGTCAGCGGCAACAGAACCGCCGCCGCGACGAGATCGAAAGCTCGCTTGGGTCCCCTCATGGCCATCTCAGCATGCTCTAGATCCGCCGCCAGATGAAGGCCACATAGAGCCCAAGCGTCCCAGCCAGCGTCTGCCGGTAGACGCCGCTTTTCCTGAGAAGGCGCAGGCGTCGCAAGATACCGCCCTTTCGCGCCCTGATGAACAGGCCGAGACAGGCGGCGGCATCCCTCGTGAGGATGTCGCGATTGACGGCCAGGCCGCTCAGATTGTGATCGGTCCAGACGGCGAACTCGCCCCTGAAGAGGCGCCCCAGCCGCGACAGCCTCGCCTTCCACGACACGTTGGCGCCGACCAGGTTTGCCTCATGCTGGCGGTAGCGCACCAGCGGTCGCGGGTCATAGCGGACAATGCCGCCGGCAGCCGTGACGATCAGATAGGTCCACCAGTCATGGCTGACGAACTCGGTCCTTGCCGATGCCTTTGCCAGCAACTTTCGCGCGGCGCGGTTGATCGTCATCGTGTTGCCGCCGGCAATGCTTTGCACAAGCGCATTGCGAAATGCGGGTGGATGCTGGAACAGCGGCGAATACCCTTGCGCTGCTCCGGTTTCGGACATGGTCGCGGTTCTGGAGCAAAACAGCAGCGGCGTTCCGGCGTCGTGCCCTTGCATCCAGGCAATGGCGCTCTCCAGCCTGTCCGGCTCCCAGATGTCGTCCTGGTCGCAGAAGGCGTAGTAGTCGGCCTCGATGCGCGGATCGATGATCATCGCGCGGAAATTGGCGGCAAAGCCTTGGCGAGGACCATTCGACAGGGTCAACCGGCCCTTGGACCAGCGGCTCTGCCAGGCGCCGATAATGGCCGAAGTGCCGTCTGTCGAACCGTCGTCGGAAACCCAGAGGTCGACAACAGGATGCGATTGCGCAGCCAGCGACGCGAGCTGCTCGTCAAGGAAAGCCGCGCCATCTTTCGTGCCCAGCAGCACGGCCACGCGCTGATCTTGTCTGCTCACTGGTTCAAAATCATCTGCAAACGCCTGGGAACGGCCATCGGATCGGTTTCAATAGCCAATCCCGGTCGATCAGGACAGGCTCTTTGTTTTGACGCAATCCCGGACGGAAAACCGCTCCACACTTTTCCTGGAATTGCTCTAACCAGCTTGCCCGACTGTTTTCGCAACGGTTTCCCGGCGTGCGTCGCTTGGAGGCTCTTCCGCCTGATAGAGGCCGGCCATGACGGCGAGCGCCGAGGCCTTGTCCTGATCGCGCATGGCCGCCTGCAGCAATGTCAGCGCCTCCTGGACCTTGGGCCATCCCACGACATCGGTCCTGAGGCCGAAGATCTTGGGGATATCCAGCGCGACGATCTCCTCATTGCCGCCATGCAGCACCTCGTGAAGCTTCTCGCCCGGCCTGATCCCGGTGAAACGGATCGGAATGTCGGTGTAGGGGCTTTTGCCGGCCATGCGGATCATGGTTTCAGCGACTTCGAGGATCGGCACCGGCTTGCCCATGTCGAGCATGTAGATGGCGAAGTCGTCCTTGCCCTGGCGCCGCTCGGCGTCGGCCGCCGACATGATGACGAGGTCGACGGCTTCGGCCACCGTCATGAAGTAGCGGGTCATGCGGCGATCGGTGATGGTGACCGGACCGCCGGCCTCGATCTGCGCCTGGAAGATGGTGGCGACCGAGCCATTGGAGCCGAAGACATTGCCGAACCGCACGGCGATGAACTTGGTGCCGGAGCGACGGCCGCTAGGCCCGGTGGCATGCGTTTCGTGCAGCGAAGAGACGATCTGCTCGGCGGCGCGTTTCGTCATGCCGAGCACCGAGGTCGGATCGACCGCCTTGTCGCTGGAAATCAGCAGGAACTGCGGCACCCCGCATTTGGCGGCAACCTCGGCGCAGACGAGGGTGCCTAAAATGTTGGTCTGGATCGCCGATTCCCAATTTTCCTCGAGCAGCGGCACATGTTTGAGCGCGGCGGCATGGAAGATGATGTCGGGCTTGAAATCGCTGACGGCGCGGGTGATCTGGCGCCGGTCTGTGACATCGACGATGCGGCTCTTGAGCCGGACATGGTCCTTTTCGTCAACCTGCTGGTCGAGCTGGAAAATACCGAACTCCGAGATATCGGCGACCAGAACCGCCTCGGCGCCAAGTTCCAGCGACCGCTTGACCAGGATGCGACCGATTGAGCCGGCGCCGCCGGTGACCAGGACGCGCTTGCCACCGATAAAGCCGCCGATCCGCTCCATATCGGAAGCAACTGTGGAGCGGCGCAGGATGGTTTCCATCTCGACAGCGTCGAGTACCAGCTTTCCGCCTTGGCCGAGCTCCGAAACGCCGGAGAATTGGACGACGGCGATACCGCTGTGACGGGCGACACGGACCAGTTCCGAATATTCCTCGATCTCGCGTTCGGTGCCATTGCCGAAAATCAGCATGTCGAGGCTTTTGGTGCCTCTTGCATATTCTTCGAGGACCTCGACCAGGCGGGGCCGCACGGCCACCACCGGAACGCCCTGTATCTGCGTGCCCAACGGCGCGCCGTTCTCGATGGCCATGATGCCGGCGATGGAATATTCGGCCGGCTCGGCCGTGCGTGTGAAGCGGATGATGACGTCTGCTTCGCCAAGCCTGCCGACGAACAGCGCTTGTTTGATCGCCGCATTGTTTGCGTTGCGGCTCAGGATTCGCCAGCTCGCCCCGTCGCGCAGGAACCGGTAATAGAGCCGAGGCGCCGATATGATGGTGAAGGAGACGAGGAAAAAGACGATGAACTGGCGCTCGTTGAGGCCGGTCACCGGCTGAAACGATCGAACCGCCAGCGAGACGACATAGAGCGTGACGGTCAGGATGGCGCAGCTCTTCAGGATGTTGAAGAAGTCCGGCGTGGAGGCGAAACGCCACACGGTGTTGTAGAGGCCGCAATAGCGAAACAGCATATGGCTGAGAAAAACAATACTTGCCCAGCACGCCAGGCCGGCCGTGGAGAGCGCGTCGAATGAAAGTCTCGACTGAGAAAGCCCCAGACTCAGCGCCACCGCGACCAGGACCATGACCAGATCCTGGATCATTATAATGGCGCGCCGCATCTTCGGCCGAAGTCCGGACACGACCTCTACATAGGATGTCATTGGGTAGTACTGAACTCCAGGCGCAAGGACATGGACACTAACGTGGTGCAAGAGCGACGGAAACCCGTCACCGATCACCTGTTTAGAGTGCCAATCCCCAGCCCCGCCGCTTTGTATCGCATAGCGTGGAGTTGTAGTGATCGCCAGATATTTTTTTGGAAATTCCCTTGGCTGGCCTTCAATCCAGGCGATCGGGCGGGAGGCGCGCACCGAGATCCATGCGCATTTGCTCAAAGCGGGCGTCGCCGGCCAGATTGTTCCACTCATAAGGGTCGGCGCTCAAATCATAGAGTTCTTCCGACAAGTCGGAGTAGCGCGTGTAGCGCCAGCGGCTTGACCGCACAGAATGATTGCCGCGCAACCATGTCATGATCGCACAATGGTCTTCCATTTTGCCGCCCCGCGCCAAAGGCATGAGTGAACGGCCGTCTATGTCCGCTGGCGGCTCGAACCCGCAAAGATCAAGAAGCGTAGGAAACAAGTCGACCAGACTGACCGGCTGGTCGACGCGAGCCGATGTCGCCATACCTCGTGGCGGCACCAGAATGAAGGGCACTCGCGTTGCTTCCTCCCACAGCACGAATTTCCGCCAGTGCAGCTTTTCGCCCAGGTGGAACCCGTTGTCTCCCCAAAGGACCACGATCGTATTGTCGGCGGCGGGCGAAGCATCCAGGGCGTCAAGCACACGTCCAATCTGACTGTCGCAGTAGGAAATGGCCCCGAGATAGCCTTGGACGGCGTTGCGCCATTGCCCGTGTTTCAGGACGGTTTCGTGGTCAGGCGGCGACAGAGCCCAAGCCTTTGCGATGGCGGGAACGTCGTCAAGGTCGTCATTCTTGACAAAGGGCAGGCTGACCTTGTCGAGAGGATAAAGATCAAGGAATCGTTGCGGTACGTACCAGGGCAAATGCGGCTTGTAGAAACCCGTCGCGCAAAAGAACGGCTGCTCGTGCGGTTTTTGCAGGAAGGCGCAAACCGCGTCCGCGGTCTTGAAATCGGGCATCTCCGGCTCGCGAGCGGATTCGATGGCGCCCCAATCGAAGTGATGATTCATCGACGCTACGTTCGGGAAATCATCAAAATCAAACATGCGGTTGAGCGGCCGATGCAACGGCATCGGCTCGGCGGCGGTCGTATGGAATTCGTCCCACAAGGCTGGGCGGTTCTCGATGTCGCTCCATCTTGCCGACGGCGTCCTGTTGCGCCCTGCATCGGCGTAGTCGAAACTGCCATGGAACACTTTCCCCGCACCCATGCAAAAATACCCGGCCTCGCGCAGGCGCTCGAGCAGTGTGACCCTGCGCAGCGGCGCCTCCCAGAATGGCTCATTCTGATAGACACCTGTTGTCGTCGGCAGGCATCCGGTAAACACGGACATCCGGCTGGCATTGCAATAGGGCGCCGTGCAGTAGGCGCGCAGAAACGTCGTTCCACGCGATGCGAGTCGGTCGATTGCAGGGGTCTTGACGTCCGGATGGCGGCCCAACGGCGCAATCCAGGAATTGAGGTCGTCAGCCACGATGAAGAGGATGTTGGGTCGCTCCATCAGCCTTCAACCGCCAAGCCCGAATCAATAGTCGGCCAGTCGGAAACCGACAGCCCCGAAAGTCGGGAGAATTCGACGGTGTCATCGTAAAAAATCTCGCGCAAATAGGTTACGTCCTCAGGTCGAAGCTCGTTCTCACATCGTCTCCCAAGATGATCTGTTCGCGGAGCAAGGGGGGGAAACGGTTGGATGGAAAGGAACCCGGCAACGGCATCCAGCGTAGGTTGGTGATCCCTCAACAAATCCAGTGAACGCAGGAGCAGAACGTTCTCCCTTGGGAACAAGGCAAATAGCCGGCGTGTTTGGCGTGCGTAAAAGCCCCGTTCGACATAGCTATACACACGCCATGCCGGATCGGTCTGATCCAACCCCTTTAGTCGCCAGCGGCCTTGCCGGATCGCCAGGTGAAAAGGCAGATACTCCGACCGGTTACCGGTCTCCATACGCCATTGCGACCACGCTCGCTCGATCGGATCGCGAAAGATGAAGACAAGCTTCATTGCGGGATTGTATCGCTTTATCCGTTCCAGCGATGGCGGCCAGAAGAGATAGATCGGGGTCACGTCAAATCCGATGCCTCTCCCAGCATCGTCGGAAAAAAAGCTTCCCAATTTGCGATAGTCCGGCTCCGTCCAGTTCTGCGTCTCGTCGTCAAAGAAATGCATCTCCTTGACGGACGGCGTCGCCAGCTGTGGGTGTTGCATGAGATAGCCGAACAGGCTGGTCGTGCCGGACTTCTGCACCCCACCAACGATGAAACCCAACACAGGCTGGTCCAATGCATGCGCCCCCATGCCAGGGTTACGTCCTTGTTACCACTGTCTCTCGCCCCCCGACGAAAGTGCCCGGCAAGCCATCAAGGAAGCCTAGACAGCGGCGTTTGCCAAGTCCAGTTCCTGATAATCCCGCCCGGAAGCGAACTGCTTGATGAAATCGCGCTGTCTTTCGCTGGGGGGCTCAAGTCCAATAAAATCTGCGATCTCGCACAACAGTGACTCCGGGTTCAACAGCGAACGCTCATAGCTGACAAGGAGCGTCGGCCACTGCAATCGCTGCAGCAATTCCCAATATCTGCTGTACCTGATCAGCGCCAGGTCATAGGCTTGCTCGATCGAGGACTGCATCTGCTTGACTTCGGACTGGGCGACCGCAGCCATGTCGCGGTTGACGAACACGATGAACGGGTTCCTCACGACCTCCGCTATCGCCCCGAGGTAAAGATCGGCAGACGGATCTTTCCAACCCCATAGATCATTGGCATCATTTCTCGCCTCGATGATCTCTTCCAGCTTCTTCAAGCCATTATCTGCCGAACCATCGATCAGGCGGCCATCGATGTCCCGACCCTGGGCCGCATAAACGAGCTCCATATCCTCATGGATGATGGAAGCGGGTGACGATCCCATGGGCACACCCAGGATTATGGCCGCACCGGCGACGAGGCTTGTGCCGCCCCGGCCACATCCGACCACTATCAGGGTTCGTGGCCCCAGCGGCAACGCGAGTCTGACCGCCTTGTGTGATGTAGCCATCGCCACCGTCTTACGCTCCTAGTGTCCCAATGTTCGCAGTCGCCCGACCGCGACGCCGGCAATCGAAAAAATTCATGACGGTTATTGTTTGCCGGTTGCTGCTTTTTCCGCGCGAACCTGCAGGCGACGCTTGAAGAAATTCAGATGTTTGGCAGTGAGCGACTGGTCCCAATCCCGCGGATACTTCATTGCCTTGGCAAATCTGTACCTCTGCTCCAGGTCCCCGCTCCTCGACTTTGCCAGCTCCAAAGCTGAAACGATTTCATTCAATTCCGAAGCAGCCGGGATGATATTTCCGCTGAGGCCCTTCAAATAATCATCAGTTTTTGTCTTGAAGGTATTTGTCACAACGACACAGCCGGATCCGGCGAGATCCATCGGGATCATGCTCGGATGCGGAGAAGCCATCAGCGTGAGACAGATATCAAAACCCGAGACCTCCTCGATGTATTTGCTGAGGTCCATCCTTGGCAACGAAACCGATCGAACCCCGGGCTGCAACTCGACAACACCTTCTCCCAAGCCCATGCCCACGCAATCCCATTCCTCGGGGTCGAAAATGCCCCGCCTGAAGGCCGTCGTAAGAGCTAACGCTGTAAGTTCGAACATATTCCGATCCACCACCGGCCGAGAATAGAAGACGATCGTCTTCTTTTTCTTTGCAAGATTGCGTTGGATGAACATGTCCTTGGGCAGGAGATTGGACGAGCAGGCGTTGTTGAAAAACGTATGCGACATGCCGCGAGACCTTATGCCGCCGACATCATTCGAAATGAAGAACTGCATAAGGCTTTCGCTTGAAAATATCGCATCGTAGTCCATCGCGTATGTACGATCTGCAACGGCATATAGACTATTTGCTGGATAAAATACAGCCTCATAGTCCTGTATCAGGTATATAAACTTCTTGCTCTCTGTGCGCGCTGTAATCTTCTCTGCAAAATAGGCTGAATACCAAACGGTCGCCACGGCATAGTCGAAGCGCGATATAGCAAGCGGTTTCCGCCTCTCGCCGATATACTCGACTTCGAGTTCGTCGAAGACACCCTCCATACCGGGGTATTTCAAAACCTTTTCTCTGAAGTCGGCGATATTGAAATAGAAATTATCAAATAGGACGAGGCGAACATTGATGCCCGTCTTGCGCAAGAACAGCGCCATCTGGAAGACGCCGAAGAACCCGGCCGAGATCGATTTGAAGTCGAAAGCAGGAACCAGGACATTGATCGTCTGCGGCCGGCGCTCGTCTATCTCGACGTCCGGCATGTCGTAGATTCGATTCAGCCGCAGGTTCAAGAACTCGTGATCATAGACATGGTTTGGCGGAGCGACCGCCGGGACGAGCGGCAGCTGCGACAGGTAGGACAGTTGCAGGTCGGAGAGGAAGCCAAGGCGGTGCGCCGCCGACATGCACCAATAGGCAAGCCTGCCCCTATAGCTTTGCAGGGGAACGTCGGGGTCGAAGACCTTATGGTAGGATTGTTTCAAATCCTGGTGCCCGAAGATTCGGGCGCCGGCGCCGGCGAGCGTTGCAGTCAGCTGACGACGCATTAGCCAAAGGTCTCCTCTCTCACGACGCGACCTTTCTCGAGAAACACCGCGGAACTGCACATCGACCGGATCAGGGCATCGGAATGCGATGCCAGCACGACGATGGCGGCATTGTTGAGCCAATGCTCCATTCTCTCTCTGGCCTTCTTTTGAAATGACGCGTCGCCCGTGCCCAGCCCTTCGTCCAGAAGCACGATATCGGTCGGATATGCGGTGACAACCGAAAACGACAGCCGTGTCTGCATGCCGGACGAGTAGGTGCGTACCGGCAAATTTATGAAATCGCCCAGTTCCGAGAACTCGATAATCGATTCGGTCTGGCGCTCGATTTCACGGGGGGCGATACCGGTCATGAGGCTCTGGAGCCGGATGAACTCTCGGCCCGTGAGTTCGGGAGATAAACCCATGGAGGGCGTTATCAGAACGGCCGAGTCCCCGTTGATCACAGCTGTCCCGCTGGTGGGTTTGAGAATGCCTGCCAAGACGCGCAACAGTGTCGTCTTGCCAGCACCGTTGTGCCCGCTCAGCCCCAGCCGGGTGCCGGGTTTAAGATCGAGCGACACGCCATCGAGAGCCGCCACTTCGAAACGGCCGGAGTCACCGGCCAGCAAACGCCCGCCCGTGGTGAAACGGAGCGCGGCTTGCTTGAGAGAACGATTTGCCGGAGCGGACCAGACCGGAATTCGGACGGTGACGTCGCTCAGATGAATGGATGGCGGTGACATGGGGCTTCCAATACAATTGTGTGACGGCGTCAGAATTCAAAGCCAGTACGGAATTCGGTGCTCCGTCCTTCGATAGAGAAGATAGGCGGCGATGCTCCCCGCGCCGGCAATAATGGCGGACACGAGCACGCTCATGTAGTCGGTGCCGTCGCTCATCAGTGGAGTTCGCGCTGCATCGATGATGTAGGCGACAGGATTGTAGACCAGGAACGGAGAGCTGGTAGGGAGAACCTTTGCCGTCCAGATAATCGGCGAAAGCATGAACAGAAGCTGCATAACGGCAGCGGTGATCAGCGGAACGTCTCTGTATCGCACAGAAACAATCGCTACGATGGTCGATATCCAGGCGGCATGGGCAGCCAACAGCGCGGTTCCGACGATGAACATTGGTATGTTCAAGCCGGAGTTCGGATAGGCAATAATTAGAGTTATGAATATAATTAGCACATTGTGCATCAATATTATTATGTTCTTAGAGACACAACGAAATATGCATGAGGCCGGCGAGATCTTCGTATTTAGAAGAAGATCGTGAGATCCAATTAAAGTTTCCGAACCTTCAATTATTGCTCCAGATAGAAATTGCCACAAGACTACACTCGTAGCCAAGTGATGTATGAACTCCCTGATAGGCTGCTTAAACAAGACAGCATATAGAAGCCCAACTGAAAGGGCAAATATTGCCGTGTTCAGCGTAATCCAGAAAGGCCCGAAAGTCGAATTCCGGTAACGAAGCCGTATGTCAAACTGCGCGAGCCGAAGCCAAACCATTGATACACCCGACATTATGATACTTCCTTCAGTGTAACTTGCTCAGGCTTGGTAATTTCCGCGACAGACATGAAGGCGCCGCGATATGGCGACTCGGCCGACATAAAGATAGCGACAAGCTGTTTCATCGCTTAACAGACACAATCGCTACGTCTTTCCATGCTGCCGGCTGGGCTTGCAAGATGCGGCGCACCACAAGCCCTGTCGATTGCTGCCACCCCTGTGCCTCCGATCCGAATGCGGCTGTGAATTTTTGCGTCGAAAGACGCGAATTAGCCGGGCGACGCGCTTTGGTCGGGTAGTCGCGCGCCGTAATATCCCGTACCGCAGCATACGGCCCGCCATGTGACAGGCTTGCCTCCAGAATGTGGCGTGCAAAGCCGCTCCAGTTGACGTCTCCGGCTCCGGCGAGATGGTAGATCCCATAGCCGTCGAAGCTGTCGTCGCCGCGCAACACCGCCGCCGCATGCAGGATCGAGTCGGCAATATCAAGTGCGGATGTCGGATTTCCCCATTGGTCGGCGACCACGGCGATCTCGTCGCGGTCGCCGGCCAGCCGCAGCATGGTTTTCACGAAATTCTTGCCGAACGGGCTGTAGACCCAGGCGGTGCGCAGGATCAGATGGCGCGGATTGACGGCGGCCACGGCCAGCTCGCCGGCAAGCTTGGAGGCGCCGTAGACGCCGAGCGGTGCGGTGGCGTCGGTCTCGACATAGGCGCCGTCCTTGGTGCCATCGAAGACGTAGTCGGTCGACAGATGGATTACGGGCACGCCGAGCTTCGCGGCCGCCTCGGCGACCTTGCCGGCGCCGACGGCGTTCACAGCGAAGGCAAGATCGGGCTCGTCCTCGGCCTGGTCGACGGCGGTGTAGGCGGCAGCCGACACCACGATATCCGGCCGCGCTGCCGCGAGTGCGTCGAACACCGTATCGGGCCGCGCCAGATCGAGCACTGGGCGGCCGAGGGTGACGACCTCGATGCCATCGCGCCTCTGCCCGGCCTCCAGCAGGCTGGCAGCGACCTGACCGTCGCGTCCGGTGACAACCAGCCTCACGCCGCGCCCTTCCTGCCTTCAACCTGGCCGCGCGACCGGACTTGCCCCAGCCGCTCGCCGGCGTAGCGCTGCTCGCGGATCGGTCCCCACCACCATTTGTTGTCGAGGAACCAGTCGACGGTCCTTGCAAGGCCGCTGTCGAAACTCTCCTCCGGCGCCCAACCGAGATCCCGGCCGATCTTGGAGGCATCGATTGCATAGCGGCGGTCGTGGCCGGGCCGATCGGTGACGAAGCTGATCAAATCGCGGTAGCTCCTGCCGCCGCTGCGCGGACGCCTGATGTCGAGCAGGCCGCAAATCGTCTCGACGACGCCAAGGTTGGTACGCTCGGAATTGCCGCCGACATTGTAACTTTCGCCGGGCTGGCCCTTTGTGGCGACCAGTTCCAGAGCACGGGCGTGATCCTCGACGAACAGCCAGTCGCGCACATTGGCGCCAGCGCCGTAGACCGGCAGCGGCTTTTCGTCGAGCGCGTTGAGGATGACCAGCGGGATCAGCTTTTCGGGGAAGTGATAAGGCCCGTAATTGTTCGAACAGTTGGAGAGCACGACCGGCAGGCCGTACGTCTCGTACCAGGCCCGCACCAGATGGTCGGATGCGGCCTTGGAGGCGGAATAGGGCGAGGATGGCGCGTAAGGCGTCTCCTCCACGAACATGCCGCCATCGAAGGGCAGATCGCCGAACACCTCGTCGGTCGAGACATGGTGGAAGCGGAAGCGCGCCTTCCTGTCCTCGTCAAGGCCGCGCCAATATTCGAGCGCCGAATTCAGCACCCGGTAGGTACCGACGATGTTGGTCTCGATGAAGGCGCCGGGTCCGTCGATCGAGCGGTCGACATGGCTTTCGGCGGCGAGGTTCATGACGACGTCGATCTCGTCGCGGTGGAGGATGTCGAGAACCGCCCGCTCGTCACAGATGTCGGCCTGCGCAAATTTGTAGTTGTGTGCATTCTCGATGGTGCGCAGCGAGGCCAGATTGCCGGCATAGGTGAGCTTGTCGAGATTGGTCACATGGTAGGCCGGATTGGCGCACAAATGCCGGCACACGGCCGAGCCGATGAAGCCGGCACCGCCTGTCACCAGAAAATTCATGGCGCTCTCCTCACATCGTCGCGCGTCATGCGAACACCTCGGCCTCAGCAAGCGCCGACGCCTTGAGGTCCTTGGCCGAGAGCTCGAAGGCGCCGGCCGGCGACGGCCAATCGATGCCGATATCAGGATCGTCGAAACGGATCGATCGATCATGCGCCGGCGAATAGGTGTCGGTGACCTTATACAGAACCTCGGTGTCCGGCACGAGCGTGACGAAACCGTGCGCGAAACCCTTCGGCACGAGGATCTGGTTGCCTCTCTCGGCCGATATTTCGAGCGCGACCCATTTTCCGAAGGTTTTCGAGCTGCGGCGGATGTCGACCGCCACGTCGAGAATGCGGCCTCTGATTACGCGCAGCAGCTTGTCCTGCGCGTGTGGAGGCAGTTGATAGTGAAGCCCCCGCACGACACCTGCGGCAGCCGAATAGGAATGATTGTCCTGGACGAAACGCAGATCGATGCCGGCCTCGGCAAAGGCCTCGGCATTCCAGGTTTCGATGAAATAACCGCGCGCATCGCCGTGCCGCTTCGGCACGATTTCCAGCACGCCGTCCAAACCGAGCTGCCTGACTTCCAGCACCCTATGTCTCCGTCAGCTCGGTGACACGCCGGCGCAGATAGGCGGCGTATTCGTTCTTGCCCAGGCGCGTGGCGCGCTCAAGCACCTTGTCGGCGGTCAGCCAGCCCTGCTCGAAAGCGATTTCTTCAGGACAGGCGACCTTGATCCCCTGGCGGTGCTCGATCGTGCGCACGAAGGAAGAGGCTTCATGCAGGCTGTCATGCGTGCCGGTGTCGAGCCAGGCATAGCCGCGGCCGAGCTGATGCACATGCAATTTCCCGCGCTCGAGATAGACGTTGTTGACCGCCGTGATCTCGAGTTCGCCGCGCGCCGAGGGCTTGATCGTCGACGCGATGTCGACGACCTCATTGTCGTAGAAATAGAGGCCGGTGACCGCCCAGTTGGACTTCGGCTCCCGCGGCTTCTCCTCGATCGTCAAAGCCGTGCCGCTGAGCTTGTCGAACGACACCACGCCGTAGCGCTGCGGGTCCTCGACATGGTAGGCGAACACCGACGCGCCGCTTTGGCGCTGCGCAGCAGTGCGGCAGAGCTGCGACAGGCCCTCGCCGAAATAGATGTTGTCGCCGAGAATCATTGACACATTATCTTTGCCGATGAAGTCGCGGCCGATGATGAAGGCCTCGGCAAGCCCGTTGGGCTGCGCCTGCTCGGCATAGGAGAATTCGACCCCGAATTCCGAACCGTCGCCCAGCAACTCCCGAAACACCGGCAAGTCGCGAGGTGTCGAAATGATCAAAATCTGGCGGATACCGGCGAGCATCAAGACGCTCAGCGGATAAAAAATCATCGGCTTGTCGTATATCGGCAGAATCTGCTTAGAGATCGCTAATGTAAGGGGATACAGACGCGTCCCGCTGCCTCCTGCAAGGATTATTCCCTTCAACAAGCTCTCCTTGAATTACCGGCCCCCGCCTCGAAATCAAGTTGCCCGTGCTTAGGTTTCGCGCAATGGCTTGTCAATTCAATCTCGGCCGTGGATCGGCGCCAGAATTACTCTGCATCTGCCGCCTCGCGGCAATTTGACCGACCAGGCACAAGCTGACGGTGCAAATGGGCGTGGCGATTTGGCAACCGGCTTGCACCATCGGCTGGCGGACGCGTGACAACAAAAAGCCGGCGGGCCTTGGACCCGCCGGCTCATTCATTTGTCCGGTTTCAGGGCTGCTTGGGCAGCAGCGACCATACCGCCGGCACCAGGCTGGCGGCGAGCGCAACCTTGATCAGGTCGCCGAGGACGAACGGCAAAACGCCGAACTGCCACGCCTTTTCCGCGCCGATGAGGGTGGCCAGCCAGGCAAAGCCCATGGCCATCATGACGATTTCGGCGACCAGCATGGCGTTGAACAACTTGATCGGGTGGCGGTCCCAGCCGCGGTCGGCGGCCCAGCCGACAATGGCCGCCATGACGACGAAGCCGGCGAGATAACCGCCGGTGCCGCCGATCATGTAGGCGATGCCGATGCCCTTTTCAGGCGTGCTTTGGAAGACCGGGAAGCCCATGGCGCCTTCGGCCATGTAGAGAAGCAGGGTAGCGACGCCAAGCCGCAGGCCAAATGCAGTGGCGATCAGCAGGACGGCCAGCGTCTGCAGCGAGATGTCGACCGGCCCGAGCACGACTTTCGTCTTGGCCGACAGGGTCAAAAGCAGCGTTCCGGCGATCGCCAGCAAAAGCTGGGTTGCCAGGCGCTGCGCGCCCTCCTGGGGCAAAGCGAGAGAAACAAGCGGGCGCATCGTCGTTGCAAGTGCCATGGTCTTCCCCAATCCGGATTGCCGCAGATCGCGGCCTTGCGTTTTTCTATATTGGCTTCCGTGTTATGCGGCAATCAGTTTTGCCGTCTTCCTGAACAGAGATTCAACGACACCGCCATGGCGCTCAAATTCGACACCAGCTTCGATCCGGCATATGGCGAGGGCGTCACCGTTGCGCCGGACGTCTTGCGCGTCACCGCCAAAAACCCCAGCCCGTTCACCTTTCACGGCACCAACAGCTACATCGTCGGGCGCGATACGCTGGCGGTGATCGATCCCGGCCCCGATGACGAGGCGCATTTCCAGACGCTGCTCAAGGTGATCGCAAACCGGCCGGTCAGCCATATCTTCGTCAGCCACACGCATCGCGACCATTCTCCGCTGGCCGCCCGGCTGAAAGCGCACACCGGCGCTATTGTACTGGCCGAAGGCCCGCACCGCCCGGCAAGGCCGCTGCGGATCGGCGAGATCAACCCGCTCGACGCCAGCGCCGACACGGTTTTCGTCCCGGAGATCGCGTTGCCCGACAATGCGCTGGTCGAGGGCGATGACTGGACGATCCGGACGGTGCTGACGCCGGGCCACACCGCCAATCACGCGGCATTTGCGCTCGAAGGCACCGGCATCCTGTTTTCAGCCGACCATGTGATGGCGTGGGCGACATCGATCGTGGCGCCGCCGGACGGAGCGATGGCCGACTACATGGCCTCGCTCGACAGGCTGATCGCGCGCGGCGATCGCCTGCTGCTGCCCGGCCATGGCGGCCCGGTGACCGCGCCGCGCAGCTTCATGCGCGGCCTCAAGACCCATCGCAAGATGCGCGAACGGGCGATCCTCGAACGGATCCGCGACAGCGACCGGACGATCCCGGACATGGTCAAGGCTATCTACCGGGACACCGACCCGCGCCTGCATGGCGCCGCCGGCCTGTCGGTGCTTGCCCATCTCGAGGACCTGGTGGCGCGCGGCCTGGTTGCTACCCAGGGTGACCCGGCCATCGACGGCGTTTTTGTGCCGGTGGGGTAGAACTACTCAGCCGGCGCGGCACCCACCTGCCCTGCAACCTCCTGGTCGAGTTCGGCGAGGAACCCGACGATGCGCGCCGCATTGTCGCCGAGGTCGTAGCGGCCGTAGCGGGAGGCTGAGCGCATGTCGACGACGATGGTGTCGCCATCATTGCTGACCCGGATGGCGACGTCGGCGGGCAGGCCTACGACGAAGCTCCGGGCAACGGCCGATATCGTCACCTCGTCTTGACCGTCCGTCACCGGATATGGCGCAGTAAGTTGCCAATCGCGGCGGTCGAGCACGGTTTCAACGGCGTCGACGACGGTTTCGAACGGCAGATTGTAGCTGTGCCCGGTGACCAGCGGATAGGCGTCGGCCTGCAGGCGCACTTCGCCAGGCGTTGGCGGCGCGAGCACGTTCATGTCCTTGGTGCGGTCGCTGGTCTCGAGCACCGGCGGATTGTCGAGGTCCGTCGAAATGTCCCTCAGGGGCGGCGTGGTCGCCGCCAAATAGGTGGCAAAGCCGTAGGGCGTCAGCACCAGCAGCGCCAGCAGGGCGCCGACCGAGAGGTCGCGGCCGCCACGGTCACCGAAATGCCACAGCCGGGACAAAGCGAGGCCGGCAAACAGCAAAGCGAACGCGGCAAGCAAGGCGACGATCGCCAGCACCCACAGGAAGGCCGGCGTTTCGACCAGTTCGAAATGATGGCCGGCCAGCACGGTGAGCAGCAGGACCAGGGCAAAAGCGCCCGTGCGCCGCGACCAGCCGGCCGCCTTCGATGTCTGCCGCTCGTCAATTTCCATTGTCTTCAGCACCGCCCCAACCCGCACAGACGCTTAGAGCAAAGGATGCTCAAATTGAACATCCCCTGCCCTAACGTTTTTGCGGCCGGTAGCTTGAAGGTCAAGGAAACGCACGGTCCCGGTCAATCCGTCGGCAGGCGGTAGTCGCTGAACTGCTTGCGCAAGGTGATCTTCTGGATCTTGCCGGTGGCGGTGTGCGGGATTTCACTGACGAAAGCGACGTCGTCGGGTATCCACCATTTCGGCACCTTGCCGTCCATGAACGCCAGTATATCGGCCTTGCTCGGCTCCTTGCCGGGCTTGGCGACCACGACCAGCAAGGGCCGCTCGCCCCATTTCGAATGATGGACGCCGATCGCCGCGGCCTCGGCGACATCGGGATGGCCGACGGCGAGGTTCTCCAGGTCGATGGTCGATATCCACTCGCCGCCCGACTTGATGACGTCCTTGGCGCGATCGGTGATCTGCATGTAGCCGCCGGAATCGATATGGGCGACATCGCCAGTGTCGAACCAGCCGTCCTTGTCGAACTGCTCGGCTCCGACGCCGCCATAATAGGCGCTGGCGACGGCTGGACCGCGCACCTTCAGCCGGCCGAAGGTCTTGCCGTCCCAAGGCAGTTCCTTGTCGTCGTCATCCGTCACCTTCATCTCGACCCCGAAGGGCGGGTAGCCCTGCTTGCCCTGGATATCGAGCCGGTCCTCGCCCTCGAGCGCTTGATACTGCGGCTTCATGGTGCACAGCGTGCCGAGCGGTGACATTTCGGTCATGCCCCAGGCATGGATGACTTCGACACCGTAATTGTCCTGGAATTTCCTGATGATGGCGCGCGGGCAGGACGAGCCGCCGATGACGACTTTGCTGAGATAGGGAAGCTTCTTGCCGGTGTCTTCCAGATGCTGCAGCAGCATCATCCAGACGGTCGGCACGGCGGCGCTGAAGGTCACCTTCTCGGTGTCGAGCAGCTCGTAGATCGAGGCGCCGTCCATCTTGCAACCGGGCATGACCAGCTTGGCGCCGATCATCGGCGCGCTCTGGCCAAGGCCCCAGGCATTGGCATGAAACATCGGCACGACGGGGAGGATCGTGTCCCGCGCGGAGAGGCCCATGGCGTCGGGCATGGCAGCAATCATGGCATGCAGCACATTCGAGCGGTGGCTGTAGAGCACACCTTTGGGATCGCCCGTCGTGCCGGAGGTGTAGCACATGCCGGCTGCGGTGTTTTCGCCGAAAACCTTCCAGGCGAAGTCGCCATCGGCCTCGTTCAACCAGTCCTCATAGGCAACCACATTCGACAGCGTCGTTTCAGGCAGATGCGCCTTGTCGGTCAGGACGATCACCTTTTTCAGCGATTTGACCGCGCCGGCGATCTTTTCCAGCAGCGGCATGAAGGTCAGGTCGACGAAGATCCCTCTATCCTGCGCATTGTTCATGATCCAGACGATCTGCTCGGGGAACAAACGCGGGTTGAGCGTATGGTAGATGGCGCCGATGCCCATGATGCCGTACCAGGCCTCTATGTGGCGCGCCGTGTTCCAGGCCAGGGTCGCGATGCGGTCGCCGAGCACAAAGCCATCGCGCTCCAACCGTTGAGCGACCTTGAGCGCGCGGCGATGAACTTCAGCATAGGTGGTGCGAACGACAGGACCTTCGATCGAGCGCGAGACGATCTCGCGCGTCCCGTGCTGCCGCTCGGCATTGTCGATCAGCTTGTGGCAGAGCAGCGGCCATTCCTGCATCAGTCCGAGCATCTGGTTCCTCCCATTGCTTCCTCGTTTTTCCCGTCTTTTGTTCCATTGTGGGACGAACGGACGGATTGTCCAGCCATGACGTCTCCAACCGTTAACGGCTGAAGCACGCAGTGATCGAAAGGCGGGGAAAACCGCCACAATCCGGCCATCGTCGACGTTAAGGTTCGTTAACGGGGTAGGGGTGCGGATTGGCGACTGAAAGAGGTTCGCATGGACACGCAGCTCGACGACAAGCAGATCGACGACAGGCAGCTGGATGACAGCGGGGCCGAAGACGTGCAGTTGGACGATATTCAACTCGACGACAAAGAGCTTGAAGACACGCTTGCCGCAAGTCTGGCCGATCTCGTGCCGGAGGCCAAAAAGGTTTCCGAAGACGAATTTGTCGAGGTGGTCGGCGGCGCCCTTGAGGCGGTCGGCGGCACGCTGCTGTTCAAAATGTGCGTCCAGAACGAAGGCGAAGGCCAGCATGTCGCCGCCGCATCGATCGGCGACGGCGGCAATCGCCAGTTCCTGCTGCTCACCTTGCCGACAGGCGGCGGCCCGCTGAAGGTCGAGACGACGTCAAGAAGCACCAACCCGGTAGCCGGTATTGCCGCGGCCTATGCCGGCCTCATGGACGTGTTCAAGACCGCAGCCTGAGCATTCTCCACGCGGGATCGTTTTTAGTGATCGGAAGGCCAGCTCTGGCCTACTGGCGAAGGCTTGCGCAACGAGTTCTCCAGACACATTTTAGGGACATGGGAAGCAACCCCGCACTCTCTCAATCGGACTGTGCTCCCAATCGAACAAGGAGAACCCCGCATGGACCAGATCGCCAACCCCGCCCCCGGCTTTCAGAGCAATCCCGGCAAGGTCATCACCGTCGAACCCTATCGCGGTACCGTGGTCGTGCGTGCCGGCGATACGGTGATCGCCTCATCGACGCGGGCGAAGCTTCTGTCCGAACCGCCCTACCCCCAGGCATTCTACATCCCCTTCGAAGACATCGACTTCACCCAGCTCGGCAAAACCACCCTGTCGACCCATTGCCCCTACAAGGGCGACGCCAGCTACTGGAGCGTGCTGCCGGCCGGTGAGACCGGCAAGGACGCGATGTGGGGCTATGAGCAGCCCTTCGACGAAATGGCTGAGATTCGCGACCATGGCGCGTTTTATCCCAACAGGGTCACTATCGAAGCAGCACCGGCCTGAGCAAGCGACTCAAGCCGCCGTTGCTCGCTTCGTCATCCCAGGGTCTTCGCGACGGAGCTTCGCTCCTGTTTCATCCTGGGATGACGAAGTTTAGAGGCCTCGGCTAATCTCAAGCGTCGGCGACGTTAGTCCAAAGGCGATGAAACTGCCTGCCGCCGCCCAATCCTAATCAGTCGTCCCGTCGTTGCCGACACCGTCGGCGTCATCCAGCCGCACGAACATCAGCCCCTTGGCCTTCAGCGCGAGCAGACCTTGCACGACGCCCTCGCCGGCGGCGTGGGTCGGCTGGTTGATGTGGGCGATGATGACATCGCCATCCTTGGCGGCGGCGATGCGCCGGGCGGTTTCTTTTGCGCCGAGCAACGAGCCGCCATCGCCGTTGATCGAAAAGCCGGCGACCTTGAAGCCAAGCTTGCGGATCATGGCGATAGCCGACGGGCTGTATTCGGCGGTCGCGCCGCGAAACCATTTCGGCGCCGGCTCGCCGGTGCCAGCGAGAGCGGCAGCGCCCGATTCGACTTCGGCCTGCACCGCTTCCGGGCTGCCGGCGCTGCGGATGCCATAGATCTTGCGCGGCGTGTCAACGGCCGGGATGTGATGGCCGCCATGGTTTTCCAGTTCGAACAGGTCCGGATGCGCGCGCATGATCTCGACGGCGGCGGCGTTGCGCTTCAGCCAGATACCGGTGACGAAGATCGTCGCCGGAATCCGGTTCTCCACCAGCGCCGACAGGATCCTCGTATCGGTCTGGCCGCCGCAGGCGTCGAGCGTAAGCGCGACGCGGCCGACACTGCTACCGTCCTCAGCCTTCAGATGCAGCGCCGGCTCGACAAGCGGCGCGGCCTGGGCCGAGGACACGGCCACGATAGATAGCGCCAAGGCGCAAAACAGCTTTTGCAAGGGATGCCTGTCTTGTCTGAGAATCGGCGCTGTCATAGCCGCATCCCAGGACCCGCAACAAGGCGGAAATTGGGATAGTGGCCGTGAGAAAGCTGATATCCCGACAATGTGACCGCCGCGCACCGTCAGACGGCGTGTTCCAGTTCCACATGCGTCCGTGAGAGGACTTCGCGCACGGCCGCGACGACCGGTTCGACCTCAAGGCGCCAGACGCAGCAGGCCTTGCTGGGATCGAGCGGATTGCACAGGCTGCCCGCCACGCAATTGCACGGCATGGATGGCTGCAAGGCGAGGCTGGGCACGCCGACCGGTCCCCAGACGGCCGGGCTGGTCAGGCCGAACAGGCCGACAACCGGCGTTCCGGCCGCTGCTGCCATGTGCATGGGGCCGCTCTCATTGCCGACAAACAGCCGCGCCTGCTGCAACACCGCCAGCAGCGTTTCCAGCGACAGCGCGCCGACGAGGTTGACGATCGACGCGGCACTGGCGAGGATCTGCTCGGCCGGCTTGCGCTCGTCAGGGCCGCCGACGAGTACGAAATCCAGTCCGGTTTCGCGCGAAATCGTGTCGATCACGGCGGCAAAGCGTTCATGCGGCCAGCGCCGGCCGTGAAAACTTGCGCCGGCATGCACCGCGATAAAGCCGTTTGGCCGCAAATGGTGTTTGTCCAGCAATGCCTGGGCCCTCGCCGTCTCCATCGGCAATGGCCGAATCGACGGCACCCGCACGCGCAGGCCGACGCCGAGCGGCTCGAGCGGCGAAAGGTAGCGGTAGAGATAGTGACGTTCGCCAAAACCGAACGGCTCGGCAAAGACATTGGCGGGCTGGCGCTCATGCCAGCGCAGCGGCCTTTCCGGAGGATTGTAGCCGATGCGGGTGCTGGCATTGAGGAACCTGACGATGAGCCGCGATGTCTTTGAATCGGTGAGGTCGATGGTCAGGTCGAAACGGAATTGGCGCAGCTTGCTGATCATAGAATAGAGCTCGCGCCCACGCTCCAGCGGGGTGCCGCGCATGGCGGCGCGGCGGAAGCTGACGACCTCGGCGGCGATGCCGTGCGCGGTGACGAAACTGGCGAGGCGCGCCTCGCAGAGAAAGACGATCCTGACACCGGGATATTCGAGCTGCAGGTTCTTGGCGAGCGTGGAGGACAGAACAATATCGCCGATGAACTTGGTCTGGATAATCAGGATCGAGCGGAAGGGTCTGGGCGAAATCTGTAACATCTTTTTCTCGGCACCGGGCGGGTTGGGGGGCCGTGAAATTGGGAAGAAACGATGTCGGGATTGCGTGTTGGGGCGCGCACATCAGCGTGAATTTGCTTACAAAATCGTAAGCTTAGCGCCAAACGGCCACCCAGGGGTGGCCGCTTCATCGATACCGAAAGGACTGTGTCGAAATCAGGATGCCGCGGCGCTCTTTTTGGGGCGCGGCACTGCTGTTTTGGCAATCTGCACTGCGGCTTGGGCTGCGGCCAATCTTGCGATCGGCACGCGGTAGGGAGAGCACGAGACATAGTCGAGGCCGACCTCTTCGCAGAAGCGGATCGAGGCGGGATCGCCGCCATGTTCACCGCATATGCCGAGCTTGATGTCGGGCCGTGTCGCCCTGCCCTTTTGCGCAGCCATGCGCACCAGTTCGCCGACGCCCTCGATGTCGAGCGAGACGAACGGGTCCTGCTCGATGATGCCTTTCTGCCGATAGGTCTCGAGGAAGGACGCCGCATCGTCGCGCGAGATGCCGAAAGTGGTCTGGGTGAGATCGTTGGTGCCGAAGGAGAAGAACTCGGCCGTAGCAGCGATGACGTGGGCGCGGATCGCCGCGCGCGGAAGCTCGATCATCGTGCCGGTGAGATAGTCGATCTTGACGCCGGTCTCGTCCATGACAGCCTTGGCGACCGCATCGATGCGCGCCTTGACGTAGTCGAGCTCCTTCACCAGGCCGACCAGCGGCACCATGATCTCGGGAACGACCAGCGCGCCGGCCTTCTTGCCGGCCTCGACGGCTGCCTCGAAAATGGCGCGCGCCTGCATCTCGGCAATCTCGGGATAGGAGACGGCGAGACGGCAGCCGCGATGGCCGAGCATCGGGTTGAACTCGTGCAGGGCTTCTGTGCGCTGCCTGAGCTTGTCGGGCGAGACGTTCATGGCGGCGGCGACCTCCTCCACCTCCGCTTCCGTCTTGGGCAGGAATTCGTGCAGCGGCGGATCGAGCAGCCGGATCGTCACCGGCAGGCCGGCCATGATCTCGAACAGTTCGAGGAAATCCGAGCGCTGCATCGGCAACAGCTTGGCAAGCGCGGTGCGGCGGTCCTTCTCGGTATCGGCCAGGATCATCTCGCGCATGGCGACGATACGCTCGCCGTCGAAGAACATGTGCTCGGTGCGGCAGAGGCCGATGCCTTCGGCGCCGAAGGAGCGCGCCATGCGCGCATCGAGCGGCGTCTCGGCATTGGTGCGCACCTTCATGCGGCGCACCGCATCGGCCCATTCCATGATGGCGGCGAAATCGCCCGACAGTTCCGGCTGCAGCATCGACACGGCGCCCTTCAGCACCTGGCCGTTGCTGCCATCGATGGTGATGATGTCGCCCTTGCGGAAGGTCTGGCCCATCGACATCAGCGTGCCGGCCTTGTAGTCGACACGCAGCGAGCCGGCGCCCGAAACGCAAGGCTTGCCCATGCCGCGCGCGACCACGGCGGCGTGGCTGGTCATGCCGCCGCGCGTGGTCAGGATGCCTTCCGAAGCATGCATCCCATGAATGTCTTCGGGGCTGGTTTCGATGCGCACCAGGATTGCCTTGCGACCTTGCGTCTTCAGATCCTCGGCATCGCCCGAGGAGAAAACAATCTCGCCGGTCGCCGCGCCCGGAGAAGCCGGCAGGCCGACGCCGATGACATCGCGCGCGGCCTTGGGGTCGATGGTCGGATGCAACAGCTGATCGAGCGAGGCCGGATCGATGCGGGCGACCGCCTCCTCCGTCGTGATCAGCTTGTCGCGCGCCATCTCGACGGCGATCTTCAGCGCCGCCTTGGCGGTGCGTTTGCCGGAACGCGTCTGCAGCATCCACAATTTGCCGCGCTCGATGGTGAATTCGAGATCCTGCATGTCGCGGTAGTGCTGTTCCAGGCGGTCGGAGATGTCGACGAAGGACCGGAACGCGTCCGGCATCAGTTTCTGCAGCGACGGCTTGTCGGAGCCGGCGGCGATGCGCGCCGCCTCGGTGATGTTTTGCGGCGTGCGGATGCCGGCTACGACATCCTCGCCCTGCGCGTTCACCAGGAATTCGCCATAGAGCATCTTTTCGCCGGTCGAGGGGTTGCGCGTGAAGGCGACGCCGGTGGCCGACGTCTCGCCCATATTGCCGAATACCATGGCCTGGACATTGACCGCCGTGCCCCAGCTTTCCGGGATGTCGTGCAGGCGCCGGTAGGTGATGGCGCGGTTGTTCATCCAGCTGGAAAATACCGCGCCGATCGCCCCCCACAGCTGCTCGTGCGGGTCCTGCGGAAACGGCTTGTCGAGTTCCTCCTCGACCTTGGCCTTGTAAAGGGCGATGACGCTCTGCCATTCCTGCCCTGTCAGTTCGGTGTCGAGCTCGTGGCCGAGGCTCGCCTTCTGGTCCTCCAGGATTTCCTCGAACACTTCGTGGTCGAGACCCATGACGACATCGGAATACATCTGAATGAAGCGGCGGTAGCTGTCATAGGCAAAGCGGGCATCGCCGGAATCGGCTGCCAACGCCTCGACCGTCTCGTCATTGAGGCCGAGATTGAGCACGGTGTCCATCATGCCCGGCATCGAGGCCCTGGCCCCGGAGCGGACCGAGACCAGAAGCAGCTTCGACGGATCGCCGAAACGGCGCCCCGTCAGCTGCCCGATATGGTCCAGCGCCTTGACGACATCGGCCTGCAACGCGGCCGGATAGCTGTTGCCGTTGGCGTAATAGGCGTTGCAGACTTCGGTGGTGAGGGTGAAGCCCGGCGGCACGGGCAGGCCAAGACTGCACATCTCGGCCAGATTGGCGCCTTTGCCGCCGAGAAGGTTGCGGTCGCCCGCACGTCCCTCCGCGGCGCCATCGCCGAAGGTGTAGACCCATTTGGTCATGCTCGCCCTCCAAGTCCTCGGAAGATAGAACACCGGGGCCAAGACCCGGTTCCCCCGCGTTCCGACCCGAGCGTTATTATGCTGCAGTGCGAAAGGCAAGGTGTGGCAGCGAAGCCCGGCGACTACAATCGATTAAGCAAAAGCTGCGTCGAAAAGACTTGCCGGATCGCTGCCCAGGATATAGAACATATAGGGAACAAGTTGGGAGCAGCGTGATGAAACTCAACGGAAAACTCGACTATCTCGAACTGCCCGCGACCGGCGCGACGCTGGACAGCGTCAAGGCTTTCTACAGCGCCGCCTTCTCGTGGTCGTTCACCGATTACGGGCCGACCTATTCGGCCTTCGGCGAAGGGCTCGATGGCGGCTTCCAGGCCGATGCAGCGGAGGCGCCGGCGAAACCATTGCCGGTGCTCTATTCGCAGGATCTGGAAGCAACGCTCGCCGTTGTCGAAAGCGCCGGCGGCACGATCGTCAAGCCGATATTCTCGTTCCCGGGCGGCAGGCGGTTCCATTTCACCGATCCCGCTGGCAACGAGTTGGCGGTCTGGGGCGAATAGCGCGTCCCCGCGCCAAGCGGTGGATCAGTTTTGCACAGTGGCCAACTCGGCATTGAGCTTTCGTGCCGCTCGTCCTATAAGGCCGCGCGCAACGGGCAAAGCTCGCTTGCTGGGGCGTCGCCAAGTGGTAAGGCATCGGTTTTTGGTACCGACATTCCCAGGTTCGAATCCTGGCGCCCCAGCCAAATCACATGCCTTTGGAATCAATGATTTACCGACCTTATCGATGGCTGCCGTCAGGAGCTATCTGACTCCCACGCGACCCCGACTCCGTTGACAGAGCCGGGGCCGTGCGGAGAGGATCAGTAATCGTTGTCGTCCTGGATGACGACGGGATGATGCCGATGATGTCGATAATAGCGATGATGGCTGCGCTCGATCGAGCCGGTCACGATGACCGTATCCCGGCGATGATGTCTGCGGCCGTGGTCGTAGAAGGCAACCGTGCCGTGTCTGCGGTGATGAAGGCGTTGACCCTGGTCATTGATGACCTTTACGCTCCTGTGATGATGTCGATGGTGGGTCGTGATGACCACGTCAGCTTCGGCTGCCGGAGCTATCGTCGGCATGGCAATGAACAGCGCCAAGGCGCTCACGATCATTGTTTTCATTGTAATATCTCCACCTGCTAATTATCCCTTCGCGGGGATAACCGCGTCCCATCCCTTTGGTTCCGAGTAGCGTCGTCGGTCCACGGGCGCGATCAGTGACGGCTGCTCCCGTGCAACACGGCGTATCGAAAGAAGAAGTTGCGACAGCAGCTCCTGTTGGCAACTTCTGGTAAAGGCGCTCTTTCAAGCCGACCACCAGGGTTACGCCACTCGACAAAGGAGCGCTGCACAGGACCCTTCCATGTCGTCGCGTTCGATCTCCTGATCTGTGACGGGAAACACCCGTCTTGCGAGGAAGACCGTCGGCACAGTTTGTGAGATTTACGAGACCAATCAGGCCATTTCAGATCCCATAGGTCGGGCCGTCTCAGATCCCGTAAGAAAGTGCAAGGTAAACCACCGGCGCCAAGATCAGCAGAACCGCGATTCCGATAACCACTGCGATTGCCAGGCGCTCTGTTCGCCTGACAAGCTCAGCGACCTTGTCGTCGTCAGCCGATGGTATGAGGTCAAGAACGGAAGAAACTTCCGCAGGACTGTCGTTGTCGTTTGCGGGTCGGGTTGCGCCGTCACGCACTGATCTCTGGACAAAGGTCACTGTCAGCCTCTCTATTGAACGAACACCGCTTGGCGGTGTCACGACGATCGGGTGCCCGCTAACCTCTCAGGAATGGCGGGCACCCGATTGACCACCGATGAAGGGACTCATGCTCGGCAGCCCGGTTCCAATGCATCGGGAGGGCATAGGTTGCCCGCCTTCAGGCCTATGGCTCCGACGTCAGGACTTCAGTCATACCCTGTTCGGACCTTGGTCTGGCAATCGACGAAGCGATGGCCGCCATTTTGTTTCGACGCAGAAAATGCGGGAACATTAGCAGGCTCTTACGAGTTCACTCCCAGCAACTAGTTCGGGAGAGATACGGTGAACAACATAATCTGGCTCATCGGAGCAGTCGTTATCGTGATTGCGATACTGAGCTTCCTGGGCTTCCGATAAACGTGGCAGCTGAATTGCTGTCGGAGCCTATTGCCATCTGCGCCTTGTAGGCATCGCTTTCGCGTTGGCCGGCGCTTTGCATGTGGGCTTTGGCGTTCGCTCTCAGGTGGCGCTTAAATTCCTTCTCTTCGAACCTTACAGAATGCGCGTCGCAAGCAGGTCGCAAGGGCGACGGTCCTGTTGCAACAGTCGGATCGACGCCATCGCCGACGAAATCAACAAAGCATGCTGCGTCAGCTCGCCTCGCGCATCGCCTCGGCGGCCTGCAGATCGACCGAGACCAGTTGGCTGACGCCCTGCTCGGCCATGGTCACGCCGAACAGGCGGTTCATGCGCGCCATCGTGATCGGGTTGTGGGTGATGATGACGAAGCGCGTCTCGGTGGTCGCGGCCATTTCGTCCATAAGGTTGCAGAAGCGTTCGACATTGTGATCGTCGAGCGGCGCGTCGACTTCGTCGAGCACGCAGATCGGCGCCGGATTGGTCAGGAACACGGCAAAGATAAGCGACATCGCCGTCAGCGCCTGCTCGCCGCCGGACAGCAGCGTCATGGTCTGCGGCTTCTTGCCGGGCGGACGGGCCAGGATTTCGAGCCCGGCTTCGAGCGGGTCGTCGGATTCGATCAGCTGCAATTCGGCCGTGCCGCCACCGAACAGATGCGAGAACAGCCGCTGGAAATGGCCGTTGACCACCTCGAAAGCGGCAAGCAGCCGTTCGCGGCCTTCGCGGTTCAGGCTCTGGATCGCTTGCCTCAGTTTGCGGATTGCCTCGATGATGTCCTCGCGCTCGGAAACGATGGCCTCCAGCCGGTCCGACAGTTCTTTCTGCTCTTCCTCGGCGCGCAGATTGACGGCGCCGAGCCGCTCGCGCTCAACCTTCAGCCGGTCGAGCTGGCGCTCGATCTCGGCCATTTCGGGCATCGGGCTGTCGGCTTCCAGGCCAGTATGGCGAATGACCAGATGCGGCGGCGTGTTCAGCGTTTCCTGGATGCGCGCCTCGACCTCGAGCCGGCGCTCGTCGGCGGCGGTCAATCGCTCTTCGGCGCGGACGCGGGTTTCGCGGGAATCGGCCAGCGACTGGATCGCCGCGGTGGCGGCCTTGTCCAGCTCGGCCTGCTTGGTCTCGGCCTCCTGCAAGCGGTCGGCGGCCGCCTTGCGCAAGGTCTCTGCCTCGGTCAGCTGCGACAGCAGCGCGCGGCGCCTGGCGTCGATCTCGTCGGGGGCGTCGGCCAGCGTTTCGCGCTCGGCCTCGGCCTCGGCCCTGCGCTCGCCCAGCGAGGCAATCTGCGTCGAGGCGTTTTCGGCCCGCTGCAGCCAGTTGCTGCGCTCGGCGCCGATGGCGTCGAGCCGGCGCGTGCGCGCCTCGGCTTCGCGGCGCAGGCCTTCATGGACGGCGCGCGCGTCGGCCAAGGTTGCGCGGTCCCTGCCGACATTGGCGGCGGATTGTTCAAGCTGCAATTGCAGGTCGCCGAGATCGGGGGCGTCCTGCAGCAGCATTTCGGCCTCGGCGAAGGCGGCGGCCGTTTCTTCATGGCTGTCGACGATTCGTGCGCGCGCCTCGTCCAGGGCGGCGCGGCGGCTTGCCAGCTCGCCACCAGCCTTTTCGGCCTCGGCCAGCGCGCTGCGGGCGGCGTCCAGGCCGTGCTGGGCATCGCGCCCGGCCTGGCGGGCATTGCGTTCGGCCTCACTCGCCTGGCGGAGTGCCTGTTCGGCCTGGGCAAGGGCAGCCTCTGCCTCGCGCATGATCTGCGTCGCCTGCACCGCCTCGGCATCGAGCTCGGCCAGCCGGTTCTTCTGCGCCAGCCTTTGCGCGGCCGCGGTCGGTGCATCGGCGCTGGCGGTCAGCCCGTCCCAGCGCCACAGCGCGCCGTCACGGCTGACCAGCCGCTGGCCGGGGGCAAGCAGCGTCTGCAGGCGTTTGCCGTCGGCGGCATCGACGATGCCGATCTGCGCCAACCGGCGGGCAAGCTGCGAAGGCGCGCGCACCACGCTGGTGAGGCTCTTGAGGCCTTCCGGCAAGGCCGCATCGCCTGATTGAACCTGGCTTTCGCCCCAGTGCACCGGCGCGCTGCGGTCGAGCGGCACGTCGAGATCCTCGCCAAGCGCAGCACCAAGGGCCGTCTCATAGCCGCGTTCGACGCTGAGTTGCTCCAGCACCGACGGGAAAAGATCGCCGCTGGCGGCATTGAGGATCTTGGCCAGCGTGCGGGCTTCGGTCTCGATGCCGGCGAGTTCGGCCCTGGCATCCTGCAGCGGCGGACGGGCGGCACTCTCGGTGGCGCGCGCCTCGGCGACCGCCTGTTCGGCAGCAATGGCGCCGGCCTCGGCCTCCTCCAACCGGGCGAGCGCGTCCTCGACCAGAGCGCGCTTCTCGGCGGGATCGGGCAAGCCCGCAACCTTCGACACAATCTCGGACAATTCGCGGTCGACATCGGCCAGCTGGCGGGCAAAGCGATCGCGGCGTTCGGCGTTTTCGCGCAGCGTTCGTTCGATCTGATTGCGCGCGGCGGCGGCCTCGGCGCGTTCGGCGGTCAGCGCAGCGAGCTTGGCTTCGCTTGTGACAAGCGTTGCGCCGGCCTGCTCGAAAGCGGCCCGCGTCGTGGCCTCGCGCTCGGCGGCGCCGGCATTTTCGGAGTTGAGCGTGGCTTCTTCCTCGCGCAGGCGCTCAAGAATATCCGCATTGTCGCGGACCATGCGCTCCTCGCGGGCGATGTCGCCGTCGAGCTGCTGCAGCCGGCGCTCCAGTTCGGCCTGGCGGGCGCGGATGCGGCCAGCCTCCTCCTCGATCTGAGCCTTGGCGATCGACAGCCGCTGGAAGGCGGCAGCCGCGGCGGCCTCGGCATCGCGCAGATCGGGCAGCCGGTGGGCGCCGATGCCTTGCTCACGGGCGGCAGCCATCTGGGCGGCGGCGCGGTCGCCGACCAGAGCTGTGGCAACCGCCAGCGCCGACCGCGCATCGCCCTCCTGGGTTTTGGCCAAAGTCCAGCGCAGATGCAAGAGCGTGGCTTCCGCCTTGCGGATATCGGCCGACAGGTTCTTGAAGCGCGATGCCTGGCGCGCCTGGCGCTTAAGGCTTTCGATCTGGCTCTCCAGTTCGCCGACGACATCGTCCAGCCGTTCCAGATTTTGTTCGGCCGCCTTCAGCCGAAGCTCGGCCTCGTGACGCCGCGTGTGCAGGCCGGAAATGCCGGCGGCCTCTTCGAGCAGCGCGCGGCGCGCCTGCGGCTTGGCCTGGATCAGTTCGCCGATGCGGCCCTGTCCGACCATGGAAGGCGAGCGCGCGCCGGTCGACTGGTCGGCGAACAGAAGCTGCACGTCCTTGGCGCGGGCTTCCTTGCCGTTGATGCGGTAGAGCGAGCCGGCTTCACGCTCGATGCGGCGCGACACCTGCAATTCATCGGCGTCGTTGAAGGCGGCGGGCGCGGTCCGGTCGCTATTGTCGAGGAACAGCGTGACTTCGGCGGTGTTGCGGGCCGGGCGCGTTCCCGAGCCGGAAAAGATCACGTCGTCCATGCCGGATGCGCGCATGTTCTTGTATGAGCTTTCGCCCATCACCCAGCGCATCGCCTCGACAAGGTTCGACTTGCCGCAGCCATTCGGCCCGACAATGCCGGTCAGGCCGCGTTCGATGACGAACTCGCCGGGTTCGACGAAGGATTTGAAGCCGAGGAGGCGAAGGCGCGAAAACTTCATTCGCGCCTGCCTGGAAGGCACAAAGGTGCGCTGACGCTGAAGCGCAGTCGCTCCGGCGCCGCCTGGACGTCAGAGCAGAGGGTCGATGATGGCCGATATTTCCTCAATCGACATCGCACCTTTGTAGGTTTTCCCGTTGATGAAGAAGGTCGGTGTCGAGTCGACCTTGAATTCATCGGCGCCGCGCTTCTGGACCGATCTCACATCGTCCAGAAGTTTCTGGTCCGTCAAGCAGGCCTCGAAGGACTCCTGTGTAAAACCGGCGAGCTTGGAGATCTGCAGCAGCGCATCCTTGGTATTGTTGACGCCGACCCAGTTGGCCTGCTGCTTGAACAGCACGTCGACCATCGGGAAATAATTGTCCTTCGAACAGCGCGCCAGCATGAAACCGGCCTCGGCGCTCGGATCGAACGGGAATTCGCGCAGGATGTAACGCGCCTTGCCGGTGTCGATGTATTTGGTCTTCAACTCAGGGAAGGTGGTCGCGGCGAAATGCGCACAATGCGGGCAGGTCATCGAAGCATATTCGACGATGGTGACCTTGGCGTCATCCTTGCCGAGCTGCTTGTCGGGCAAAGCGCCGGGCTTCAGCAGTTCGGCCATGTCGACATTGCCGGAAGACTCCGGGACCTTGACGGCGGCCGGAGTGGCAGGCGTCGAAGCAGGCACCGCGGGAGCCGCAGGCTTCACATCCGCTGCTTTGGCATCCTCGCCTGAATCGCTGCATGCGGCGAGCATAGCCACTGCCGGAATGACGGCCAGCGAAGACAGGAGGTTTCTGCGGGACAAGCTACGGTTCATGCGAATCACCTGACTGTGGTTTGATTTTGCAACGCAAAGGCTAGAAAAGGCGAGAGTTGGCGGGAATTAAGGCATCGCCGTCCCCATTCCAATCGCCAAACTCTACATGCAGGATCACGAATGCGCGAGATAGATGACGCGTTCATGACCGACTGATTACCGGTTGATTACCTTGGCCGCTTCCTTTGGCCAAGAATTGTGGCGCCAAGACGCTCCAGCGAGGCGCGCAAGCCTTCATCCTCGATCTTGCCGACGGTATCGGACAATTTGGCCTTTTCGACAGAAGTCAGTGCTCTCGGCGTCGGTTTCGGCCGGGCTTTGTCCCTCAGCACCGGCTTTTGCACGATCCGGATCCTGCCGATCGCGTTGAAGCCGAGAAAGGCATTGACGCGGTTGATGATCTCGCCGGTCTCGTGCTGTAGGTGCAGCGCGGCCATGCCCTCGCAGGCGATGACCAGCACCGCCGGCTCGAACGGATCGTCCTCATGCATGCGGCGCGGCCACTGGATTTTTTCGGGGCGCGAATGGCCGGCGAGCCTGGGGCCGGCGATCTCTTCCCATGACTGCACCAGCCCGATCGAAATGCCGGCCCGCTTGCGCAGCACGGGGTCGAGGATCGCGGTCGCGAGATCGCTCACCGGAACGGGATTGCCGTAAGGCGTTCTCCCTGCCATGTACGTTCTCCAGCCACGTTCCTCACCAGCCTAGAGCCAGCCCGCGATCAATGGCACTGCACGAACAGACCCGCAAGGCCGCATCCGGACCAACTCTATCGGGAGAGATCGCCGCGCGTCTGCTTGCCTGGTACGACGCGCACCATCGCGAACTGCCGTGGCGGATCACGCCGCACGCCGCGGCCGGCGGTGCACGGCCGGACCCCTATCGCATCTGGCTTTCGGAAGTGATGCTGCAGCAGACCACGGTCGAAGCGGTAAAATCTTATTTTCGCGCCTTTGTCGAGAAATGGCCTGATGTGAAGGCGCTGGCGGCTGCGCCGGCCGAGGATGTGATGAAGGCCTGGGCCGGGCTCGGCTATTATTCACGGGCGCGCAACCTCAAGGCCTGCGCCGATCTGGTTGCGAGCCAGGGCGGCCGTTTTCCCGACAACGAAACGGGATTGAGGGAATTGCCGGGGATCGGCGCCTATACGGCGGCCGCGATCGCGGCGATCGCCTTTGACCGTCCGGCGGCGGTCGTCGACGGCAATGTCGAACGTGTCATCTCGCGGCTCTATTCGATCGCAACGCCGCTCAGCGAGGCAAAGCCCGAAATCCGCGCGCTCGTCGAAAGACTGGTTCCGCAGACAAGGCCGGGCGACTTCGCCCAGGCAATGATGGACCTTGGCGCCACGATCTGCACGCCAAGACGGCCGCGCTGCATGCTGTGCCCGGTGCGCGAGGATTGCAGCGCCATCCTGTCCGGCGACCCCGAGCGCTTTCCGGTCCGCCTGCCCAAGGTCGACAAACCACTCAGGCGGGGTGCCGCCTTCGTCGCCGAGCGCGGCGACGGCGCCATCCTGTTGCGCAAGCGGCCTGACAAGGGCCTGCTCGGCGGCATGACCGAGGTGCCGACCACAGGTTGGACAGCACGGATCGACGGTGCAACCACTTCGGAGGCAGCGCCCTTCGCTGCGGACTGGCGGCGCGCCGGAGAGATCGCGCATGTCTTCACCCATTTCGCGCTCGAACTCGAAGTCTTTCACACTCAAGTGAAAAGTGATGCGCCGGAAGGGCATTTCTGGTCGCTGGCCCATGACGTTTCCGGTGAAGCGCTGCCGACCGTCATGAAAAAGGTCATCGAAGCAGCGATACCGGGCGCGACCAAAAAGCGGCTCAACTCAAAGGGATAAAATGACTGAAATCCGCCATATCGTGTTCGACATCGGCCGCGTCTTGCTCCACTACGATCCGAACATTCCGTTCAGCCGCCTCATTCCCGATGCCGAAGAGCGCAAGTGGTTCTTCGACAATGTCTGCACGCATGACTGGAACATCGAGCAGGACCGTGGCCGGACGTGGGAAGAGGCGGAAGCGCTGCTGATCGCGGATTACCCGGATCATGCTGAAAATATTCGGAATTTCCGACGCTATTGGAACGACATGGTGCCGCATGCCTATGAGGACAGCGTCGCCATCATGCTCGGCCTGATCGAGAGCGGCCACGACGTGACCATGCTGACGAACTTCGCCGCCGACACGCTTGCCGAGGCAAGACTGCGCTTCGATTTCCTTAGCCGCCCGCGCGGCGTGACCGTGTCGGCCGATATCCGTGAGATCAAGCCCGACCGCGCCATCTATGACCACCACGTGGTCTCGTTCGGCCTGGAGCCCTCCGCCACGCTGTTCATCGACGACAGCCCCAGGAATGTCGACGGAGCCAAGGCGGCTGGCTGGAATGCTGTGCTGTTCACAGATGCAAAAACGCTCAAGGCGGACCTTGAGCGGTATGGCATCGCGGTGTGAGCCGCGCAGAGGCCGGAAGGTAGCGCTCTACGACCTGAGATCAAGCCCCTGCCCGCTCCATGCCAAGCCTGGCAATCCGGCGCAGTTCGTCGATCGGGGTCAGGCCGCCCGAGCGCTCATAGTGCCAGAAGGTCCAGCCATTGCAGGCGTCCAGGCCCTGCACTTCGGCGCCGATCTTGTGGATCGAGCCGGCGCTGTCGCCGATCGCCACCGTGCCGTCGGCGCGTACCTTGGCCGACCAGCGCTTCTTGGCATCGTAAAGCGTGGCGCCGGGCTGCATAAGCCCGGTATCGATGAGGCTGACAAAGGCGACGCGCGGCTCGGCGCGCTTGCCGGTGAGCACGGCGAGATCGGCGCTTTCCAGCGGCCGCACCGCATCGATGCGCTCGTTGGCGGCGTCGATATAGGCCTGTTCGCGCTCGATGCCGACGAAGTGACGGCCAAGCCGCTTGGCCACGGCGCCGGTGGTGCCGGAGCCGAAAAACGGGTCGAGCACGATGTCGCGCGGCTTGGTCGAGGCCATCATGATGCGGGCGAGCAGCGCTTCCGGCTTCTGCGTCGGATGCAGCTTGTCGCCATTGTCGTTCTTCAGCCGCTCGCCGCCAGTGCAGATCGGGAACAGCCAGTCGGAGCGCATCTGGATGTCGTCGTTCGATGCCTTCATGGCTTCGTAATTGAAGGTATAGCCCTTGCCCTTCTGGTCGCGCGAGGCCCAGATCATGGTCTCATGCGCGTTCTGGAAGCGGCGACCGCGGAAATTCGGCATAGGGTTGGTCTTGCGCCAGACGACATCATTGAGAATCCAGAAGCCGAGATCCTGCATCTTGGCGCCGACGCGGAAGATGTTGTGGTAGGAGCCGATGACCCAGATGGTGCCATTCGGCTTCAGCACGCGGCGTGCCGCCAGGAGCCAGGCGCGGGTGAAGGCGTCATAGGCCTCGAAACTCTCGAACTGGTCCCAGTCATCGTCGACGGCGTCGACCTTGGACTGGTCGGGCCGGTGCAAATCGCCGTCGAGCTGCAGATTGTAAGGCGGATCGGCGAAGATGACGTCGATGGATTTTTCCGGCAGCCGGTCGAGCGCGGCGACACAATCGCCCTTGAGGATCGTGTCCAGCCACTCGGATTGCTGGGGGGCGTGGGAGAGGTCGGCGAGAAGACGCACGGCAGACATTTTTACACCCAAGGCACGCGTTACTGTTTACTCCCCGTTATGGTTACCGATCAGCGTAAATATTCGGTGAAGGACGCAACGTTCCAGGCAGCCCTGACGTCGTCAATTTGCGCAGCCCGGCCCGTTGGTGTATGTCGCGCCGCTTGAGCCTTGCCGGGCCTCCATCACCCTCCCTCGTTCGGATTGCCATGCCCCAGCCAGATCTTGTCATCTTCGATTGCGACGGCGTGCTCGTCGATTCCGAAATCATCGCAGCCCGCGTCGAAGCCGAATTGCTGACCTTGGCCGGATATGAAATCTCGGCTGAGGAATACGCCGAAACCTATGCCGGACTGACCTTCAAGGACATCATGATGCGGGTCGAGCAAAAATCCGCCATCCCGTTCCAGGCCTCGATGATCGACCGGGCCGAAGAGCTGGTCGACCGCAAACTGCGCAGCGACGTGCGCGCCATCGACGGCGTGCGCGAGGCGGTCGCCGCGGTTACCGCGCCGCGCTGCGTCTGCTCGAACTCACGCTTGGAGCGGATCGAGTTCATGCTCGAGAAAGTGGGCCTGCTGCCGTTCTTCGCCGGCCGGATTTTTTCAGCGCTGGAAATACCAAGCAAGAAAACCAAGCCCGCGCCGGATGTGTTCCTGATCGCGGCGCAGCAACTCAACGCCAATCCGGCAAACACCTTCGTCATCGAGGATTCGGTGCACGGCGTCACCGGCGCCAGGGCCGCTGGCATGCGCGTGATCGGCTTCACCGGCGCCGCGCACAGCTATCCCGGCCATGCCGATGTGCTGACCGAAGCCGGCGCCGAAACCGTCATCCGCCGCTGGGCCGAACTGAAAAGTGTGATTGCCGCTCTGTCGGAGTGGTCGGACGCCTGAACCGATCAGTCCTTGGCTTTGGCCGACCTGGCCGGTTTCTTCTTAGCCCTGTTGTAGGCAATCGCGGCGCGGACGAGCGCTTTCAGCGCATCCGCATCGATCTCGTCGCCCTCCGACACATCGATGGCGCGCCACACCTTGCCGTTGAGCCCGTTGTTGAACAGCCTGTCGGGATCCGGCAGGCTGGCACCGTGAGAAAAGGTCAGCTTCACCTTGTCCTTGTGAGCGTTGCCGACGGCGATCATGCCGTCGCGTGACCATACCGGGCTGCCCATCCACTTCCACTCCTCGATGATTTCCGGGTCGGCGTCGAGGATGGTCTTGCGCAGGCTGGCCAACGTCTTGCCCCGCCAATCGTCCAGCTCCCGGATTCGGGCATCTATCCGCTCGGAGGCAGAGGCGCCTCCCTCATCCTTGCTCGACATGCTGATCTTCATGGTCTGCCTCCGTTCACATCTTATCGCCGGGCAATCGGCTGGCCTGCTTCACCCAGGAGGCGAAGCGGGCTTCGTCGATCTCTTCGCCTTCATGGATGTCGAGATAGCGCACTTCCTTTTGCCTGGAACCGCCGGGAGGCACAGGATCGAGCGACGTGCCGCGAAAGAAGGCGACTTTGACGTATCTGGTGAAGCAATGCAGGCTGAGGAACCAACCCTCGCCCTCGATGCCATAGAACGGTGAGTTCCACTTCACCGCCTTGTAGACGCCGGGGACGGCGCTGACGATAAGTGCGTCGATCCGGCGCCCGACATCGCTTTTCCAGCCCGGCATGGCAGCAATATACGCCTGCACCGGAGCGTCCCCATAGGCCTTCGGGATCTGCGGGTTGCCGCCCGAAAGCAGGACCGGCTTTTCCGGCTTGTCTGGGGCCGGTTTTGCGACCTTCGATTTTCCCAGCGCCTTGGCCATGTCCTACCCTTGCGCGCCCTGCTCGCCACGCGATCTCGCGACGTAAGGCAGCACGAAAATATAGAGGCCGCTGAACAGCAGCAGGAATAGCGGCAGCAGCGGCGAATAGACCACCCAGGCCGGAGGTTGCCCGAACGCCATGGTGATGAAATTGGCTGCCACGGTCAGCGTCAAGATGATCGACAGCCAACGATGGGTTTGACGTATCCATTTGCTCAAGTTCATTGCAACTTCCTCTTGAAACCAGCGCCTACCAACGCGCCAGTTGGGTGATCTGGATGAGATTGCCGCAGCTGTCGTTGAGCTGGGCGATGGTCGAGCCGGTCACTTCTGTCGGCGCCATGGCGAACGCGCCGCCGCGTCCCTTGATGCGCTCGTAATCACCCTTGACGTCGTCGGTGAACAGCATGAGCGCGGGCTGCCCCTGCTTGAAGATGGCCTGCTGGTAGGCCTTGGCGGCCGGGTTGTCGTTGAGCGCCAGCTGTAGCTCGGCTCCCTCGGGCTCATCGGGTGAGATGACGGTCAGCCAACGAAAAGGCCCATTGCTGAAGTCGGCCTTCACAGCAAAGCCCAGCACGTCGGTGTAGAAGCGCAGTGCGTTGTCCTGGTTGTCCACATAGACGCTGGTCAGCTTGATCTTCATCGATTTCCTCCTTTTTGCATTCGGTGCCCCGCGATCAGGGCATGGTACCGGCAGGCTTCAATCCGGCTTCGCCAGGACCTGCTCCAGCTTGGTGAGGAATTGCTGCCACCCGGCCCTGGCGCCGCCATAGGCCTGCTTCTGGCTCGGATGGAAGCCCGACTGCTCGACGCGCAGATGGGTTCCCGAGCTCGTGGGTGTGAGCGTGAACGTCACCACGCTCTTCAGATTGTAGGCGGCATCCTCATGCGCAAAATCCCAGCTGTAGGACAGCGTCCTGTTTTGCTCGATGGCCAGCACCTCGCAGTCGAGCACGCCGCCCCAGTCGCCGCGAAGATTGAAGCTGTGGCCGACGACAGGCTTGAAATCGTTCTTCATGAGCCATTCCTCCATCAGATGCGGCTGCGTCAACGCGCGCCAGATCTTCTCCGCCGGCCAGGATATTTCACGTTCGACGACGACGGTGCGCAGCTCGGGATTGCTCACTGGTCCATCCTTTTCAGCAGGTTCTCGAGATCATCGAAGCGGCTCTCCCAGAATCCTGTCATTTGAACTGTCCAGTTGGTCAGCGGACCAAGTGCCTCGGGCTGCGCGCTGTAGTGGGTCTGGCGTCCGGCGTGGCGGTCACGCACCAGGCCGGCCAGCTTCAGGACGCCGAGATGCTTCGACACCGCCGGTTGCGAGACCCCGGACTGCGCCGTCAGCGCCCCCACGGTCTGCTCACCTTGGCGGCACAAGCGCTCGAAGATGGCCCGCCGGGTCGGGTCGGCAAGCGTTCTGAACAAAGTATCGTGGGCGTCCGGCATCGGGATCAATAACCTGCGAGCTATTGATTGACGTATAACCGCCGGGATATGGATGAGTCAAGTGCGCTGGCGGAATGGATCGAGATTAAAGCGCAGACGCGACCTGCCGCAGGCGCACGCCTGCAGGATTACGATCGGATCGTTTGGATCTTTCAAAGAGTTGACCGGCACCGTCGCAGCAGCGACGGCGCCCAGGCGCTTAGTTCGTCGCCGGAGCGCGCTTCTTTTTCTTGCCGGACTTCTTGTCCACCCCCGCCGGCGCGGTGTCGTCATAGCCGGCATAGACAGTGTAATCCCGGGCGGAGGGTTCGGGCACGACGACGTTGGGATCGGTGAACACGAACTGGGTGGCGGTCGAGGGATCGCTGACCTGGATCTGATAGGGGTGGATCTGCGAATAAAGTACGTCGGGGCCGTGCATGACGGCAATGCGGATCGGCATGGTGATGGTGCCGGGGGCGAACAGCGGTCCCGGCACGATCTTGCCGGCAACTCCAACCTTCATCGTCAACTGGCCGTTGGCACGGCTGCAATCGCGGCTCACATCGCTGATCGAGGCCTGGTAGATGATCTTGGCCGGATCCTTGTTCGGATCGACGATGGAGCCGTCAGGCGCCGTCTGCGCGGCGGCAGCGGCCTCGGCATCCTGTGTTGCATCAGCCTTTTTCTTTTTCGGCTGCGGCGCGCCCTTGGCGTAGGTATTGAAGTATGCGGTGCCGTCACGCACCGTCACTTTCGGGCAGTAGGCCTGCAACTGGCTGGCGAGAACCTTGGGATCCTGAGGCGGTATTGGCGCATTCGGGTCGGTCTTCTTGCCGAAACCGAGATTGAGGATGCCATTGTCGCTCGATTGGCAACCGGCGGCGGCAAGCATAAAGCCGGTTAGCGCCAGACCCGCGACAAAGCGACGGTTGAACTTATGAAACGCCATGAAACTGCACTTCCCTCTCGCAAAGTTGGTGACGTATAGCAACGCCACGGCAAAAATGCGACTGAGGCGGCTCGGAAAATTAACCAATTGCCGTGGATGAAACCGGCGGCAGCAATGGACCTTTGACGATGCGCTATGTGAGTACCCGCGGGGATGCGCCCGTGCTTGGATTTGCCGATGCGGTGCTGGCGGGGCTGGCCCGCGACGGCGGGCTTTATGTGCCCCAGACATGGCCGCAGTTTTCGGCAGCCGAGATCCGCGCCATGCGCGGCCTGCCCTATGCGGACCTCGCCATCCGCGTGCTGACGCCCTTCCTCGGCGGCGAGATCGCCGCACCCGTCTTCGAGCGCCTGGTGCGAGAAGCCTATGCCACCTTCCGCCACCGGGCCGTCTGCCCGCTGGTGCAGACCGGCGCCAACACGTTCATCCTCGAGCTCTTCCACGGTCCGACGCTGGCCTTCAAGGACGTTGCCATGCAGCTGCTTGCCCGGCTGATGGACCATGTACTGACTGAGCGTGGCCAGCGCGCCACCATCGTCGGCGCGACCTCGGGTGACACTGGCGGCGCCGCCATCGATGCCTTCGCCGGCCGCGACCGAACTGACATTTTCGTGATGTTCCCGCATGGCCGCGTCTCGCCGGTGCAGCAGCGGCAGATGACGACATCGACTGCCGCCAACGTCCAGGCGCTAGCGATCGAAGGCAATTTCGACGATTGCCAGGGCCTGCTGAAGGATATGTTCAACGATCATCGTTTTCGTGATCGCGTGTCGCTGTCGGGCGTCAATTCGATCAACTGGGCCCGCATAATGGCCCAGATCGTCTATTATTTTTCCTCGGCGCTTTCGCTCGGCGCGCCGGACAGACCGGTCTCCTTTACCGTGCCGACCGGCAATTTCGGCGATATTTTCGCCGGTTACGCCGCCAAGAAGATGGGCCTGCCGATCGAGCGGCTGATCGTCGCCACCAACGACAACGACATATTGGCGCGCACTTTCGCGACCGGTGAATACCGCACCAAGGGGGTGTTTGCGACGACGTCGCCATCGATGGACATCCAGGTATCGTCGAACTTCGAGCGACTGCTGTTCGAGGCCTGCGACCGTAACGCAGAGACGGTGCGGCGTTACATGGCCGGCCTCAAGCAATCCGGCGCCTTCACCATCGAAACCGCAGAAATCGACCGGATGCGGTCCGGATTCGACGCCGGACGCGCTGATATGGACGAGGTTGCCGCCACCATCCGTTCAACGCTCGAATCCAGCAATTATCTGCTCGATCCGCACACGGCCGCGGCCGTGCATGTCGCCGCCGGCAAGGCTGACGGTGCAGTGCCGATGGTGGTGCTGGGCACGGCGCACCCGGCCAAGTTCCCGGCCGCGGTCGAAGCCGCCTGCGGCGTGTCGCCGGCCCTGCCGGCATGGCTGGGGTCCTTGATGTCAGCCGACGAAAAGTACACGGTACTTCCATCCGACCTGAAAATGGTGGAAGATTACGTGAGCAGCCACTCAAGGGCAGCGCGTTAGGGAGTACTTGCTATATGGGTGTTGAGGTAAGCCGTCTGTCGAACGGCCTGACAGTCGCCACCGAAACCCTTCCAAGCCTCGAATCCGTTGCCCTTGGCGCCTGGGTCAAGTCCGGCGCCCGCAATGAGCGTGACGACGAGCACGGAATGGCCCATCTGCTCGAGCATATGGCCTTCAAGGGTACGAAAAGGCGGACGGCCTTCGAGATCGCCTCGGAAATCGAGGATGTCGGCGGCGAGATCAATGCCGCCACATCAGTCGAGACGACGTCCTATTACGCCAGGGTGCTGTCCGACGATGTGCCGCTGGCGGTGGATATCCTTGCCGATATCCTGCAGGAGTCCGAATTCGACCCAGAGGAACTGGAGCGCGAGCAGCATGTGATCCTGCAGGAGATCGGCGCCGCGCACGACACGCCCGACGACATCGTCTTCGACCGTTTCACCGAGACCGCCTTCCGCCACCAGACGATCGGCCGCTCGATCCTCGGCACGCCGGAAACCGTCAAATCCTTCACCTCCAAACAGCTGCATGATTTCATCGAGCGCCAGTATGGCGCCGAGAAGATGGTGATCGTGGCGGCAGGCGACATTAAGCACGACAATTTCGTGCGCGAGGTCGAAAAGCAGCTCGGCGGTTTCCGCAGCAAGTCCGACAGCACGATGCCGCAATATGCGCAGTATGTCGGCGGCGATTTCCGCGAGGATCGCGACCTGATGGACGCGCAGATCGTGCTCGGCTTCGAAGGCCGAGCCTATCATGTGCGCGATTTCTACGCTTCGCAGGTGCTGTCGATGATCCTCGGCGGCGGCATGTCGTCCCGGCTGTTCCAGGAGGTCCGCGAAAAGCGTGGCCTGTGCTATTCGGTCTATGCCTTCCACTGGGGTTTTTCCGATACCGGCATCTTCGGCGTTCATGCCGCGACCGGGCAGAGCGACATTGCCGAACTGGTGCCGGTCATTATCGACGAGCTGCAGAAGGCCGGCGAGAATATCCTTCAGGAAGAGCTCGACCGCGCCCGCGCGCAATATCGCGCCGGCCTGATCATGTCGGCTGAAAGCCCGGCCAGCCGCGCCTCGCAGATCGCCAGGCAGCTGCTTCTGTTCGGTCGGCCGATCGCCAAGGAGGAATTGATGGAACGGCTGTCGGCGCTGACCGTCGAGCGGCTGACCGACCTTTCGTCCCGGCTGTTTTCGACCAAGCCGACGCTGACTGCGGTTGGACCGGTGGGTACGCTCGCGCCCTATGAGGCGATTCTCGATTCGCTTGCGGGCACGCACACCACGGCCCGCAAGCTCGCCGTCTAAGCCTTCAAGCGCCGGTGTTCGCGCTCCCTTTCTTTCGCCGTGACCTGCCGGCACTGAAAGGCGACCGGGTCATGCTGCGCGTGCCCTACACCAACGACTATCGCGAATGGTCGGCGGTGCGCGGCGAAAGCCGTGCCTTCCTCGAACCGTGGGAGCCGCGCTGGACGCCCGATGAACTCGACCGCACCGCCTGGCGGCTGCGCATCGGCCGCTACCGCGAAGACTATGCGCAGGGAACCGCCATCGCCTTCTTCATCTTCGAGAAGGCGAGCGGCAAGCTTGCAGGCGGCATTACGCTCGGCAATATCCGCCACGGCGTCTCGCAAAGCGGCCATGTCGGCTACTGGATCGGGGAGCGGTTCGGCGGCCGCGGCCTGATGACCGACGCGGTCAAGGTGGTCTGCCGCTTCGCCTTCGATACGCTGAGGTTGCACCGGATCGAAGCTGCCTGTATTCCCGACAATGTCCGGTCGATCCGCGTGCTTGAAAAAGCCGGATTCCGGCGCGAAGGACTTCTGCGATCCTACCTCAGGATCAACGGCATCTGGCAGGACCACTACCTCTACGCCCGGATCGCGGACGATCCGCCGGGCGCTGGAACGAAGGACTGATTTTTGACGAATTTCCTGCGAAACGGGTCGCTGTTGGCCTTTGTTCTGGCGGTTGTCGTCACGCTTTGCGCGGCGCTCCCGGCCTTCGCCGTCGAACCGATCAAGATTGCCCGCGACGATGTCGCGCTCGACCTGTCGCGCGCCGTCCAGATCTACGTCAATCAGGGCGAAAACTTCCAGGTGTCGACCGCGCCCGGTCCCGACGGGATCGTGCGGCGCATCGAGGTCGAGGCCAATGACGCGCGCTCGAGCGGTGACTGGGCGGTGTTTGCGCTCGCCAACACCACCGACCAGCAGCTCGACCGGCTGATCGTGGCGCCGCATTTCCGGCTGGTGAATTCCGGCATCTTCTGGCCCGATCTCGGCGCCACCCGCATCGCCGCTATCACCCCCAGCGAGGGATTCGCGCTCGACCGCCAGTCAAGCTCCGACGCCGACGTGTTCCGGGTGACGCTGAACCCGGGAACGGTGATCACCTTCATCGCCGAACTCGCCTCGCCGAAGCTGCCGCAGGTCTATCTATGGGAGCCGGAAGCCTACAAGGACTCGGTCAATTCCTATACGCTGTTCCGCGGCATCGTCATCGGCATCGCCGGGCTGCTGGCGCTCTTCCTGACCATCCTTTTCGTCGTCAAGGGAACCTCGATGTTTCCGGCGACAGCCGCACTTGCGTGGGCGGTACTTGCCTATATCTGCGTCGATTTCGGCTTTCTAAACAAGATCATAGAGATATCGCCCGGGAACGAGCAGATGTGGCGGGCGGGAACGGAGGTGGCGCTTGCGGCGACCTTCGTGGTGTTCCTGTTCGCCTATCTCAACCTCAACCGGTGGCACGGCCATTTCAGCTATGGCGCGCTGGTCTGGATCCTCGGCCTGGTGCTGATTGCGGGTGTGGCCATCATCGATCCGGCCGTCGCCGCCGGTATTGCCCGGCTGTCCTTCGCCGCCACCGCGCTGACCGGGCTTGGCCTCATCATCCTGCTCGGTCTTCGTGGTTATGACCGTGCGATCATGCTGGTGCCCAGTTGGGTGATGGTGCTGCTATGGCTGTGCGGGTCGTGGATGGCGATCACCGGCATGCTCGACAACGACATCGCCCAGCCGGCATTGGGCGGCGGGCTGATCCTGATCATCCTTTTGATCGGCTTCACCGTCATGCAGCATGCCTTTGCCGGCGGCGCGCTGCATCAGGGCCTGTTCTCCGACCTCGAACGGCAGGCGCTGGCCGTAGCCGGCTCCGGCGACACGGTGTGGGACTGGGACGTGCTGCGCGACCGCGTCGTCACCAAGCCCGACGTCAGCATCCAGCTTGGCCTCGCTCCCAACAGCCTGGGGGGTGCGGCCCGCAACTGGCTGCCGGTGCTGCATGCCGACGACCGCGACACGTTCCGCACCACGCTCGACGTGGTGCTCGAACATCGGCGCGGCCGGGTCTCGCAGAATTTCCGCCTGCGCGGCGCCGACGGGCACTACCACTGGTTCTTGCTTCGGGCGCGGCCGGTGATCGGCTCGGATGGCGAAGTGATTCGCTGCGTCGGCACCATGGTCGACGTTACCGAGCAGAAAAAGTCCGAGGAAAGGCTGCTGCACGATGCCGTTCACGACAATCTGACCGGCCTGCCCAACCGCGAACTTCTGATGAACCGGCTGGAAGCCATCATCTCGATCGCGCGCACCGAAGAGAAGGTGCGCCCCACCGTCTTCGTCATCGACATCGACCGTTTCAAGCAGGTCAATGACGGGCTTGGCATCTCGGCCGGCGACACCATCCTGCTCACCATTGCGCGCCGCTTGCACCGGCTGTTGAAACCTAAGGATTCGCTGTCGCGCTTTGCCGGTGACCAGTTCGCCCTGATGCTGCTCTCCGAACAGGAACCCTCCCGCATCGCGGCGGTGGCAGACGCCATCAAGCACGCCATCAACAACCCGATCACCTTCGCCAAGCGCGAGATCGTGCTGACTGCCTCGATCGGCCTGATCACCTGGACCTCGGCGCAGACTTCGGCAGAAGACATGGTCAAGGACGCCGAGCTTGCCATGCACCAGGCCAAGCGCTTCGGCGGCGACAGGATCGAGCCGTTCCGGCCGGCCTTCCGCACCGTCGGCACCGACCGGCTGCAATTCGAATCCGATCTGCGCCGCGCCATCGAGCGGCGCGAATTCACCCTTGCCTACCAGCCGATCGTGCGGCTGGAGGACGGCAGCATTGCCGGCTTCGAAGCGCTGCTGCGTTGGGACCATCCGCGCCGCGGCATGATCCCGCCGGGCGATTTCATCCCGGTCGCCGAAAGCTGTGGCCTGATCGTGCAGCTTGGGCTGTTTGCCATGCAGCAGGCGGCCGAAGACCTCGCCGGCTGGCAAAAGCAGATCGGCGACACCCCGCTGTCGGTGTCGGTCAATCTGTCCAGCCGCCAGCTGATCCGCCGCGACCTGGTCAGCGATGTCCGCTCGGTCATCGCCCGCGCCAATCTGAAGCCGCGCTGCTTCCGGCTCGAACTTACCGAATCGCTGGTCATGGACAATCCAGAGCAGACCTCGCATGTGCTGACCAAACTCAAGCAGCTCGGCATCGGCCTGTCGCTGGACGATTTCGGCACCGGCTATTCCTCGCTCGCCTATCTGACCCGCTTCCCCTTCGACACCATCAAGATCGACAAGAGCTTCGTCGACGACGCGACGCCGAAGCGGGCGGTGCTGCTCAAATCCATGGTCAACATGGCGCATGAACTCGGCCTGTCGGTGGTGGCCGAGGGCATTTCCGACGAAAGCGATGCGCTGGAATTGCGCCAGATGGGCTGCGAATATGTGCAAAGCTTCATGTTCGGCGCGCCGATGCCAGGCGACCAGGTGCTGAAGGCGTTGAAAGAACAGTACCCGATGACGCAGGCGTGATGGGTGAGGCATGCGTCGTGCAGGCGCGTGGTTACATTGGAATGAACCCCGAAAATTAGCTGAAGCGACCGCGCCTTCGTCATCCTAGGGCGAAGCAAGGAGCGCAGCGACGCGGCGCAGACCCTAGGATGACGAAAGTGGCGGGCGGCTTCGGCTAGTCGCGAAGGTTCGGCGGAACGTCGGCGAAGGCGAGGCTTCAGGCGTGCCCCGCGGCCAGGCTCAAATGCGTCAGATCAATCCCGATCGATGCCAGGATGCGGTCGTACTTCCGCTCGATGTCGGCGTCGAACAGCAGCTCCGGCGTGGCCGGACAGGTCAGCCAGCCATTCTCGGCGATCTCGGTTTCCAGCTGGCCGGCGCCCCAGCCGGAATAGCCGAGCGCCATCAAAGCGCGCCGCGGGCCGCGGCCGGACGAGATGGCGCGCAATATGTCGACCGTCGCGGTCAGGCAGATATCGTCGGAGACGGTGAGCGAGGATTCCACCCGGTAGTCGCCCGAGTGAAGGACGAAGCCGCGGCTGCGGTCCACCGGGCCGCCATTGCGCACCACGAAGTCGCGGGCCTGCGCAGGCAGCCTGATCGCCTCCTGTTCGTTCATGATGCCGAGCTGCACCAGAAGATCGGGAAACAGCATCTGTTGCGTCTGGTTGATGATCAGGCCCATGGCGCCTTCATCGCTGTGCGCACAGATGTAGATGACCGAGCGCGTGAAGCGATCGTCCTTCATGCCGGGCATGGCAATCAGAAACTGGTCGTCAAGAAAGCCGCGTCCACCGGCTGTCTTTTTGTGGCGCAACAAGTCCATGGACTGGAGCGTAACGCGTTTCCGGGACGCCGAAAAGATGCGCCGCGTGCGATTCGGCCAAAGCCCAACGGTTGGAACAACGGAATCTTGACTGCGAACTTCACTCGGCCGATTGCTTGAAGCCAACTGTTCCTTGCCCGAAGGTCACGCAAATATGATACGCAGAGCGCCATGAAAACATTGCGCGGCCATGAACTGACGATCAAATCAACGCCATGCAAAGCTTGAAAATCCTGCTGCTCGGTATTGCTATCGGATGCGGAGCAGTCCTGCCCGCCGCCGCCTCCTCGTCGGAATGGTACAACAGCGAAGGCGGCAAGGTGCGGCTGGTGACAACAGGCAAGGCCGACGAGGCCGGTCGCATACAGGGCGTGCTCGACATCGCGCTCAAGCCCGGCTGGAAAACTTATTGGCGCGATCCGGGCGACGCCGGCGTGCCGCCGCAGATCGACGTTTCGGCCAGCACCAACATCACCGATGCGGCGTTTTCCTTCCCGCCGCCGCAGCGCCATGACGACGGCTACGGCAAATGGGCCGGCTACAACCATCCGGTCTCGCTGCCGGTGACATTCACTTTGTCGTCGCCTGGGGATGCGGCCGTCATCGATGCCGACATCTTTCTCGGCATCTGCGAGACGATCTGTATTCCGGTGCAGACGCGGCTGAGCGTCGATCCCGCCGCCGATCCCGACAATGCCGAGGATGCGGCGCTGGTGAAGGCTGCACTCGCCACCTTGCCCGCGCCTGCCAAGCCCGATTTCGGGATCAAGGTGCTGCCGGGCGACCATGAGACGCTGATGGTCGAGGCGACTTTTCCCGGAGATCCGGAGGCGGCGGATTTATTCGTCGCCGGGGGACGCGATTATATGTTCGGGGCGCCTGCACGCAGCGAAAAGGACGGCCGGCTGGTATTTACCATTCCGATCCTCGACCGGCCGTCGACGACACCGACCGATGGCGGGTTGTATTACACCCTGACAAGTGCCGAAGGCGCGGTCGAGGGCGTTCTGCCGTTCCCCTGATACCGAACCCGATCAGGGCTTTCCCTTGATCCAGGCCTTGTCGGCGGTTGCGGGAGATGCCCGATTTCGCTATCGCAGGAAACCTTCCCTGCTTTTCACACGAGGACCATCATGACGATTGCCGTTGGCGACAAACTGCCCGATGCGACCTTCAAGGAAATGACCGCCGACGGCGCCAAGGTGATCACCTCGGCCGAGATTTTCGCGGGCAAGAAGGTCGTGCTGTTCGGCGTTCCAGGCGCCTTCACGCCGACCTGCAGCAACAATCATCTGCCGGGCTATCTCGAGAACCACGATGCCATCCTGGCCCGCGGCGTCGACACCATCGCCGTCGTCTCCGTCAACGATGTCCATGTCATGGGCGCCTGGGCCAATTTCACCGGCGGTCAAGGCAAGATCCTCTATCTCGCCGACGGCAATGGCGACTTCGCCAGGTCGATCGGCCTCGACTCCGACTATTCCAGCGGCGGCATGGGATTGCGCTCGAAGCGCTTCTCGATGATCGTCGACAACGGCAAGGTCACGGCGCTCAATGTCGAGACCAAGCCAGGAGTCGACACATCGGGTGCCGCTCACATTCTGAGCCAGCTCTAAACCGCGGCGGCCGCGTCGGCTCATGAGCGCCATGGCCTGACGACGACGCGCTTCCAGCCGGATTGCCTGCTTTGGGGGACATCGACGATGTTTGACATCATCTGGCGCAGCGTTGCGATCGGCATCGGCGCCACGGTGCTGATGGATCTTTGGGCGCTGTTCCTGCATCTGGCGCTCAGCCAGCCGCGGCCGAACTGGGGGCCGCCCGGCCGCTGGGTCTGGCACCTTAGGGAAGGCAAGGTTTTCCACGACGATATCGCCCATGCCGCACCCTATGCGCATGAGCAGGCGCTGGGCTGGGCCTTCCATTATGTCACCGGCATCGTCTACGGCTTCATCCTGGTGGCGCTGGCGGGCACGGCATGGCTGGACGCGCCGACCTTCCTGCCGGCCTTCATCCTCGGCATGGTCACCATCGGCGCCGGCTGGTTCCTGCTGGCGCCCGGCATGGGCGCCGGCTGGGCTGCGTCAAAGCGCCCCAACGCGATGCAGATCCGCGCCTTCAACGTGATCTCGCACACGGTGTTCGCGCTCGGCCTCTACGGCACGGCCCTGCTGATCCGCTGAGGACAGGTTCTATCCGCTGGTCGCCAGCGGCTTCATCGCGGCTACGGTATCGATGATCTCCTGACATCCGCTTTAGCGCGGCGCCAGACTGTCTATCGGCCGCCATCCGTGGACGACGCGGCGCGTGCCGACATCATAGGCGAAGTAATTGCCGCCGCCGGCCGGCTGATCCGCCGCGCGGCTGATTGCGCGGCCGCTGAGCGAGAGCAGCAAGAGCGTTCCGACGCCGCCATGGCCGACGAAGGCAATGTCGCCGCCGTCGGCAGCACCCAGCACCGTTTCGACCTCGCTGACAATGCGTTGCTGGGCGTCGATGGCCCGTTCCCAGCCGCGAATGCTTTTGTGCGGATTGGCGAAGAACTGTCGGCGACCGCCTCGAACTCCGGCGGCGGCAGGAAGCCGGTTGCCGACCGATCGTTCTCATGCATGCGCTCCTTCACCTCGACCGCGAGGCCGAGGTGTTTGCCAAGGATCTCGGCGGTTTCGATCGCCTTGCGCTCGGCCGACGAGACGACACGGCGGATCGATCCGACCCATGGCTGATCGAGCATGGCTGATGCTCGCGCTCGTCCGATCTCGGACAGCCCCCAGTGCGGCACGGGAACGTTGGCATCGATCTGAACCTGGGGATGGGTGATGTAGTATACGATCGGCATGAGTGAGATCCCCTTGCCGATAGCTTGAGCTCAATAGCTTTGGGTCGAGCGCCGTGCCCGTGGCGCCGGCTGCTTCTCGGATGCCGCCGGCTTCAGCGCCACTTTCGGCGCCGCAGGTTTGGCTGAGCCCCTCTTGAACGGCGCCATACCTTCCCTTGCGAGTTCGTCGGCGCGTTCGTTCTCGGTGTGGCCGGCATGGCCCTTGACCCAGTTCCAGGTCACCTTGTGGCGCCGATTGGCCTCATCCAGCGCCTGCCACAGTTCACCGTTCTTGACCGGCTTCTTGTCAGCGGTCTTCCAGCCGTTTTTCTTCCAGCCGTGGATCCATTTGGAGATACCGTCCATGACATATTTGCTGTCGGTGTGAAGCTCGACGGCGCACGGCTCCTTCAGCGCATTCAGCGCCGAGATGGCGGCCAGCAGCTCCATGCGGTTATTGGTCGTCTCGGCCTCGCCGCCCGACAATTCCCTGGTCTTGCCGTTGAAGCGCAGGATGGCGCCCCAGCCGCCGGGACCGGGATTGCCCGAGCAGGCGCCGTCGGTGAAGATTTCAACCTGCTTGGTCATGTCAGTCCGTATTCCGAAGGCGACCTGATCGCGCGGTGGAAGCGCATGCGGCGGATATATTCGGTCGGATCGCGCTTCATGACCAGCCCGCCCTCTGGAACCGTCAGCCAGTCATAGAGCCGGGTCAGCATGAAGCGCAGCGCCGAACCGCGCGAAAGCATCGGCAGCGCTGCTTTCTCGCCATCGCTCAAAGGCCGCACGCTCTGATAGCCGGCCAGCAGCGCCGTGCCTTTGGTCAGGTTGAAGGAGAAATCCTTCTCGAAACACCAGGCGTTGAGACAGGTGGCGACGTCATAGGCGTAGAGGTCGTGGCAGGCGAAATAGAAGTCGATGAGGCCGGACAGTTTCTCGCCGAGGAAGAAGACATTGTCGGGAAACAGATCGGCATGGATGATGCCGGCAGGAAGGCCCTGCGGCCAATGGCGTTCGAAATCCGCGAAATCGGCGTCGACCTCGGCCGCCAGTCCCGGCTCGACCTCGTCGGCTCGGTCGCGCGAGGCGTTCCACAATTTGCGCCAGCCCTCGATGGCCAGTGCGTTGTCACGCGTCATCGCAAAATCCTGCCCGGCCAAATGCAGGGCGGCGAGCGCCTTGCCGACCTCGGCGCAATGCGCCGCTGTCGGCCGCCGCAGCGACAGGCCTTCGAGGAAGGTGATGATGACCGCGGGACGGCCGGCCAGCGTGCCGATGACGGTGCCGTCATGCGCGGTCACCGGCAGCGGGCAGGAAATGCCTTTGCGGGCGAGATGGCCCATCAGGCCGAGGAAGAACGGCAGGTCGGCCTTGTCGACGCGCTTCTCGTAGAGCGTCAGTATGTAAGAGCCGCTTGAGGTGTGCAGTAGGAAATTCGAATTCTCCGTGCCTTCGGCGATACCCTTGTAGGACAAGAGTTCGCCGACTGGATATGCCCTCAGGAACGCGCCGAGTTCGCCCTCATTGACGTCGGTGTAGACCGCCATGGGCTCTTCACGCGGCTCCGTTGACGAAGGCCATGTCGGCCCGCGTCAGTTCGACATCGCGCAGAACCCGCATGACTGGAAAATCCTCCGTTTCGGTGGCCGTGATCGCCAGGTCGATGGTCACCTCGAAGCGCTGGCGGAAGGCGTCGATGATCTCGTCGACGATGATCTCCGGCGCCGACGCGCCGGCAGACAGGCCGAGCGTCGAGATGTTTGTGAAGTCATTCCACGGAATTTCGGCGGCGCGCTGTACGAGAAGCGACATGGTGGCGCCGGCGCGCTCCGCCACTTCGACAAGACGGCGCGAATTGGAGGAATTGGGCGCACCGACGATCAGATAGAGATCGGCGCCGGCGGCGGTTTCCTTGACCGCTTCCTGGCGGTTGGTGGTGGCGTAGCAGATCGATTCGGCGGCCGGTGCATGCAGTTGCGGGAAGCGCTCCTGCAGCACCCGCAATATGCCGGCAGTGTCTTCGACCGACAACGTTGTCTGGCTTACGAAGCCGAGCGCTTCCGGGTCGGCGGGGGCAAAGGTCCCAGCTTCGGCTTCGGTCTCGATCAGCGTGACGGCGCCTTCCGTCAGCTGGCCCATGGTGCCGATCACTTCGGGATGGCCGGCATGGCCGATCAAAAGCACATGGCGGCCGAGCCGCTGATGGCGCATCGCCTGCTTGTGCACCTTGGACACCAGCGGGCAGGTGGCGTCGAGATAGAAGAGCTCGCGTGCCTTGGCGTCGGCCGGCACCGATTTCGGCACGCCGTGGGCCGAGAAGACAACCGGCGACTTGCGGTGCTCGGCCGGGATTTCCGAGAGTTCCTCGATGAAAACCGCGCCAAGGCTTTGCAGGCCTTCGACGACATAGCGGTTGTGAACGATCTCGTGGCGGACATAAACCGGCGCGCCGTATTTCTTCAACGCCAGCACGACAATCTGGATCGCGCGGTCGACGCCGGCGCAAAAGCCGCGCGGCTGGCAGAGCCGGATCGTCAGCGGTGGTTTTGTGGCGGTCTGCAGCATGATTCCAGATCGGTTGATCGTATCGTGACGCGAAATGAGGTGTGCACCCCTGCCCTGTCAAGGGCAGTTGAGATCAGGTTGAATGGTCAACCTGATCCAACTCTTTGTTGGAGCATGATCTTGTCCGAAAAACCGGTTCCCAGTTTTCGGGATCATGCTCTGGATCATTCAGTCTTTGCCGGACGGCGCAGCCTGACGATCAGAACCGCGGCAAGAGCCGCCGCCAGGCCAAACCAGGTGAAGGCATATTGCAGATGAGAGTTCGGCAGGTCGATGATGGTGACGCCGCCGACCGGCAGCCCGCCCGGGTTCGGCGTCTTGTCGGCGTCGATGAAGATCGGCACCAGCACGGCACGCGCCGGCAGGCCGGCACTCGCCGCCATGGCATCGCGGTCCTTCCAGTAGAAGATGTTCTTGGCCACGTCATTGTCGGGCAGCATCATCGACGGCTTGGCCGGCAGCGGGTTGCGCGCCAGGCCGGTGACCGTGACCTTGCCGGTCACCTGCCCTTGCGGGCGCTTGGCGGCATCCTTGAGATCATAGGGAACGAAGCCGCGGTTGATCAGGACGTAGCGGCCATCGTCGAGGGCCAGCGGGGTATAGACGTTGAAGCCGGCGTCGCCGTCCCATGTGGCGTAGAAATGCCGCTCGCCGGAGTGCAGGAACGTCCCGCTGACGGTGACCGGCGTGTAGTCGACATCACCGGTGGCGGCGAATTCCTTCTCGACGTCCGCCAGCGGCCGCGGCGCTGAATGGGTGCGCTGGTCGATGGTCTGCAGAAGGGCTTCCTTCCAGTACAGGCGCTGCACCTGCCATGTGCCAAGCCCGAGCAGGATGACGAACACCACCAGGCCGAGGCCGAGCAGCAATGCCGTCTTCGGCCGCGAGCGGCCGGCGGGCTTGGTCAGCGCCTCGCTCATTGCCCCTGGTCCAGGCGGCCTTCGGCCGCCTTGTTGGCGTATTGAAGCGTCAGCAGCACCCCCTTGATCAGCCTCAGCGCCGTCAGGCACAGCGCCACGGCCAGCGGTATCCAGATGATGAAATGCAGCCACAGCGGCGGGCTCAGCGTCACCTCCACCCACAGCGCCAGCCCGACGACGATGAAGCCGATGATCAGGATGACGAACACCGCCGGGCCGTCGCCGGCATCGGCGTAGGAATAGTCGAGGCCGCAATTGTTGCAGCGCTTTCCGACGGTGAGGAAGCCGGAAAACAGCCGTCCTTCGCCGCAGCGCGGGCAGCGTCCGTGCAGGCCGGCCGAGATCGGCTCAATGGGTGGCCAGATCGCCCTATCTTCACTCATGGATAGTCATGCTTTACGGCTCGATTTCGATCAGCGTTCCATCCGGCACCATAGTCCAGATTTCGTCCATGTCGCAGTCGGTAACCCCAATGCAGCCATCGGTCCAGTCGACCAATTGAAGCAGCCAGCCCGACCAGCCGAATCCGTTGGACATTAACGGGCGCCGAAAAGAAGAAAGGCGACCGCGTTGCCGCGACCGCCCTTCTGATTTGTCGGTTCGGTGAAAGCCGTCAGTGGCCTTCGATCACCGCGCCGACCGATCCCCAGACGTAGATCGATGCGAACAGGAACAGCCAGACCACGTCGACGAAGTGCCAGTACCAGGCAGCCGCCTCGAAGCCGAAATGCTGCTTGGGCGTGAAGTCGCCTTTCCAGGCGCGGATCAGGCAGACCAGCAGGAAGATGGTGCCGATGATGACGTGGAAGCCATGGAAGCCTGTCGCCATGAAGAAGGTGGCGCCGTAGATGGAATCCTTGAAGCCGAACGGAGCGTGCATGTACTCGTAGGCCTGCACCATGGTGAACAGCATGCCGAGGCCGACGGTCAGCACCAGGCCGTTGATCAGGCCCTTGCGGTCGCCATGGATAAGCGAATGGTGCGCCCATGTCACCGTGGTGCCCGACAGAAGCAGGATGATGGTGTTGTAGAGCGGCAGATGGAAGGGATCGAGGACTTCGAGACCCTTCGGCGGCCAGACGCCACCAGTGAAAGCGGTGCGGGCGTAATTCTGCACTTCGCTCGGAAACAGGCTGGCATCGAAATAGGCCCAGAACCAGGCGACGAAGAACATCACTTCCGAAGCGATGAACATGATCATGCCGTAGCGCAGATGCAGCGACACGACGCGCGTGTGGTGGCCCTCATGCGCTTCCTTGATGGTGTCCGACCACCAGGCAAACATCGTGTAGAGGACGATGACGAGGCCGATGAAGAACAGCCATGGATTGGCGATGTTGTGGCCGAAAATCGGGAAATCGCCGTTCTTGAGATACTGCATCAGGGCTACGCCGCCGACTGCAGTCACCAGTGCGCCTATCGACCCCAGGAAGGGCCACGGGCTCGGGTTGACGAGATGGTAGTCGTGTTGTGGTTTTGCGTGCGCGTCTGCCATATCAACCCCCGAGATTTGCTTCGGTATCTGAAACTTTGCTGCTGCTGTCCGGCGTCGATGACGCCACCGGCTTGTTCTTTTGGACCGGGAACATCGTGTAGGACAGGGTGATGGTCTTCAAGTCCTTCAGTTCCGGCACGTTGACGATATCGGGATCCACATAGAACACGACCGGCATGTCCAGCGTCTCGCCGGGCTTCAGCGTCGTGTCGGTGAAGCAGAAACACTCGACCTTGTTGAAGTAGGGGCCCGCCAGTTCCGGCTGCACGTTGAAGGTGGCGCGGCCGGTAACGGCGCGGTCGAACTTATTGGTGGCGCTGTAATGCGCCTGCGTGGTCTCGCCGATCTTGATGGTGACCGAACGGGCGACCGGCTGGAACTGCCACGGAATGCCGTTGGTGTTGGCGTCGAAGCGCACGGTGATGTCGCGGTCGAGGATGCGGCCGGCATATTGCTTTTCGGCGCGCTGCGTCGTGCCGCCATAGCCGGTAGCCTGGCAGAACATCTTGTAGAGCGGCACCGCGGCGTAGGCCATGCCGATCATGCCGCCGAAGAAGGCGACGCAGACCGCGGCGACGGCGCGGTTGGTGTTCTTCTTCCTGGGATCGGTCACGGTCTGGCGGGTCATCATCGGCCTCATCCGGTATGGCCGAATTTCACGATGGTCGCGACGTAGAAGATGACGACCAGAATCGCCAGCGCGACGCCGATCGCCGCCGAACGGTTGCGCCGCGCCTTCTTCTGGCTTTCGGTCAGCGTGACCAGTTCAAGCTTCTTGTCGATCATGGTCATGCTCCACCGATGGCCAAAGCGCGACCGACGACACAGTCGGCAAGATAGATGGCGAAGATGGCGAAGAGGTAGAGCAGCGAATAGGCGAACAGAGCCTTGGCCGGCTTCATGACGCGGTCGCTATCGGTCATGCACAGCACTTTCCAGGCATACCAGACGAAGCCGGCGCCGAGAGCCACTGATGCGACACCATAGAAGGCGGTGGTGAAACCGAGCAACCAGGGCAGCACGCCGATCGGCGCCAGGATCAGGGCGTAGGCAAAGATCTGGCGGCGGGTCGAGGCCTGGCCGGCAACGTTCGGCATCATCGGGATGCCGGCCTTGGCGTAGTCGTCGGACTTGAACAGCGCCAGCGCCCAGAAGTGCGGCGGCGTCCACAGGAAGATGATCAGGAACAGGACGAGGCTTTCCAGGCTCACCGTTCCGGTCACCGCGGCCCAGCCGATGACCGGCGGGATGGCGCCGGCGGCGCCGCCGATGACGATGTTCTGCGGCGTCGAGCGCTTCAGCCACATCGTGTAGACGACGGCGTAGAAGAAGATGGTGAAGGCAAGCAGCGCCGCCGACAGCCAGTTGACCAGCACGCCCAGGGTCATCACCGACAGCACCGAAAGCACAAGGCCGAAGCTCAGGGCTTCGCCGGGCAGGATGCGGCCGGACGGTACCGGGCGGCCGGCGGTCCGGCTCATCACCGCATCGATGTCGGCGTCGTACCACATGTTGAGCGCACCCGAGGCGCCGGCGCCGATGGCAATGGCCAGGATGGCGATCACCGCCAGCAGCGGGTTGATGGTCACGGGCGCAGCGACCATGCCGACAAAGGCCGTGAACACCACCAGCGACATGACGCGCGGCTTCAGCAGGGCGAAGAAATCGCCCGACGTGGCTTCCGACATGCGAAAGCCCGCTTCGTCAATCATTGGGTCGTCGACAAGGGCCATGCGTACATAAGTCCAATCATTCCGTTGGCCGAAAACCGCCGGCGGGCCGGCGGTTTCGTATTCGGGCTGCCTTACTTGATCTTCGGCAGCTGTTCCCACTGGTGGAAAGGCGGCGGCGAAGGCAGCTGCCATTCGAGCGTCGTTGCACCCTCGCCCCACGGGTTGGCGCCGGCGACGCGCTTCTTCTGGAAGGCCTCGAACACGCCATAGAGGAAGATCACCACGCCGACGGCCGATATATAGGAGCCGTAGGACGACACCATGTTCCAGCCGGCGAACGCGTCGGGATAGTCGATGGTGCGGCGCGGCATGCCGGCCAGGCCGAGGAAATGCTGCGGGAAGAAGATCAAATTGACGCCGACGAAGGTGACCCAGAAGTGGGTGTTGGCGATCACCGGCGAGTACATGTAGCCGGTCATCTTGGGGAACCAGTAGTACCAGCCGGCGAAGATGGCGAAGACCGCACCCAGCGACAGCACATAGTGGAAGTGGGCAATGACGAAATAGGTGTCATGCAGCGAGCGGTCGAGGCCGGCGTTGGCGAGCTGGACGCCGGTGACGCCGCCGACCGTGAACAGGAAGATGAAGCCCAGCGCCCACAGCATCGGCGTCTTGAACGAGATCGAGCCGCCCCACATCGTCGCGATCCAGGAGAAGATCTTCACGCCTGTCGGTACGGCGATGACCATGGTGGCGAAGACGAAGTAGCGCTGCGTGTCGAGCGACAGGCCGGTCGTGTACATGTGGTGCGCCCAGACGATGAAGCCGACGGCGCCGATCGCGACCATGGCGTAGGCCATGCCGAGATAGCCGAACACCGGCTTCTTCGAGAAGGTCGAGACGATGTGGCTGATGATGCCGAAGCCCGGCAGGATCAGGATGTACACTTCGGGGTGACCAAAGAACCAGAACAGATGCTGGAACAGGATCGGATCGCCGCCGCCATCCGGGGCGAAGAAGGTGGTGCCGAAATTGCGGTCGGTAAGCAGCATGGTGATGCCACCGGCCAGAACCGGAAGCGACAAGAGCAGCAGGAAGGCGGTGATCAGAACCGACCAGGCAAATAGCGGCATTTTGTGCAGCGTCATGCCCGGCGCGCGCATGTTGAAAATGGTGGTGATGAAGTTGATGGCGCCGAGGATCGAGGACGCGCCGGCAATGTGGATCGACAGGATCGCCAGATCCATGGCCGGCCCGGGCTGGCCGGAGGTCGACAGCGGCGGATAGAGCGTCCAGCCGCCGCCAACGCCATAGGCGCCGGGCGCGCTCGGCATGAAAGCCGAAGCGATGAGCAGCAGGAAGGCCGGCGGCAGCAGCCAGAACGAGATGTTGTTCATGCGCGGGAAGGCCATGTCAGGCGCGCCGATCATGATCGGCACCATCCAGTTGGCGAAGCCGCCGATCAGCGCCGGCATGACCATGAAGAAGATCATGATCAGCGCGTGCGCGGTGCCGAAGGCGTTGTACATGCTCTTGCCGCCGTCGATGGCGGCATCGCCGTTCATGCCATAGACCATCTGCGCCAGACCGGTGAAGATCTGGATGCCCGGCTCCTGCAGCTCCATGCGGATGACGACCGAAAGCGCGCCGCCGACGATGCCCGCGAAGATCGCGAAGATCAGGTAGAGCGTGCCGATGTCCTTGTGGTTGGTGGAGTACACCCACCGGACCCAGCCATGATAGGGCTTGTGGTCGTGGTCGTCGTGAGCTGCAGCTTCTGCCATGGTCGGCTCCGTTCCCTAATTCTTGCTAACCCGCGGCATCAATTGCCGGCGGCCGCTACCTTGTTGGTACCGTCGACCTCGGCCATCAGCGCCTTGTTGGCGCCGGGGAGGTCGGTCTTGGCTGCTGCCAGCCAGGTCTTGTACTGCGCATCGGATACGACGCGGACGGCGATCGGCATGAAGGCATGGTCCTTGCCGCAGAGCTGCGAGCACTGGCCGTAATAGATGCCTTCCTTTTCCGCCTTGAACCACGTCTCGTTGGTGCGGCCGGGAACCGCGTCCATCTTGATGCCGAAGGCCGGAACGGCAAAGGAATGGATCACGTCGGCTGCGGTAACCAGGACGCGCGTCATGGTGTTGACCGGCACGACCAGCTCGTTGTCGACCGCCAGCAGGCGCGGATAGACCTTGCGGTCTTCCTTGCCGATCGCGGCGCGGTCGGCGTCCTGCAGGATGGCCGAGTTGAAGGAGAGCGTGTTCTCGGTCTGGTACTCATAGTCCCAGTTCCACTGATTGCCCGTTACCTTGACGGTCAGCTTGGCCTCTTCCGGCGGCGTGTACTGCGCCGTCAGCAGTTGGAACGAGGGAATGGCGATGAACAGCAGGACGACGACCGGCCCGACTGTCCAGATGATCTCGATCAGCGTGTTGTGGCTGGTCTTGGACGGAACCGGGTTTTTGCTGGCGCGGAACCTGAAGATGCACCAGGCGAGAAGCGCCAGAACCAAAGCAGTGATCGGGACGACGAACCACATCGTGTAGTTCCCGAACCACTCGATCTGCCGCATCATGTCTGTCGCCGGCGGCTGAAAAGTCATCTCCCACGGCTGCGGCTGGGCCGCATGGGCGGAGGCACCGGCGAAAAATGCGGCGGCGGCGCCTGCCGTTGCCATCAATTTGGCGCTTGCTGGGAATTTTCTCATCGCCCTCTTCATCTCCCGGTTCCTCGCGATCGCGACGCAAGAATATCGAACAATGCCGGGATGGGAATCCCGGACAGTCCCAAGGGTGGTTCAAACCATACTCTATTTCCCTCCGCAAGAAAGGAGCGGGCGAAACCGTGCGGCATTTTTGCGCGCAAGTGCTGCCGCGCTGTTTCGACGGCCTCGTGGCCCGCGCGGGTCGTCGACAGACAGGCTATGCGGGCTTGTGTCCGGAATGCGCCCGACGGTCGCAATTCGGGCGAATTTGCTAGGGAAAAGCGCATTATTGCGCCTGCCGGGGCTGACCGGCGGTCGCCCTATCCTTTACTTGGCCTTGGCGCGGCTTAAAGTGCCGTGATTCGCAATGGAGCCGTCATGACCTCTTGGCTTTCGAGAAACGCCTGGCATTCGAAGAGCGCCTGGCATTCGAAAAGCGCTTGGCTTTCGAGAAGCGGGGCGAAGGTCGTTTTTCTCGCCGCCCTGATCGGTATCGGCTCGTCCGCAACCGGCGTCGCCAATGCAGCGCAGCCCAGCGGCACGGTCAAGTCAACGCATGGCGCGTGGTCGATCATCTGCGACACGCCGGCCGGCGCCACCTCGGAACAATGCGTGATGATGCAGAACGTCGTTGCCGAGGATCGCCCGGAAATGGGACTGTCCGTCGTCGTCCTGCGCACCGCCGACAACAAGGCCGAGATCCTGCGCGTGCTGGCCCCGCTCGGCGTTCTGCTGCCCAATGGCCTGGGCCTCAATGTCGACGGCAAGGATATTGGCCGCGCCTATTTCGTGCGCTGCTTCCAGGACGGCTGCTATGCCGAGGTCATTCTCGAAAAGCCGCTGCTCGATACGCTGAAGACCGGGACGTCGGCCACCTTCATCGTCTTCCAGACGCCGGAAGAAGGCATCGGCATCCCCGTCGACCTCAAGGGCTTCGCCGACGGTTTTGCCGCCCTGCCCTGAGCTTGATGCTTGCGAAACCGTCTTTCCTCACAATTCCCACGGGTTTGATCTTTGGCTGTGGGGGTCATCATGCGTGCTTGTTCTTTGCTTTTGTCGACCGGTCTGATCCTGACCGGCGCCGTTTCCGTCGCCTTTGCCGAGGATTCCGAAATCATCACGGCGCCCGATCCGGCCGTCATTTTCGAGCTTGCGAAAGGCTATGGCTCGGCCAAGATGGACAAGGACGACGGGGCGATCCGATGGTCTCGGGCCGGCTTCAGGGCATGAAATATGTCATCTACTTCTATGGCTGCGAAAACCATGAGAAGTGCAAGTCGATCCAGTTCTCCTCGGGCTATACCGACCCCTTCACGGCCGACCAGGCCAATGAATGGAACAAGAAATATCGCTGGGTGAAGGCCTTTTCGGGTGACGGGTCGAACTTCAAGATGGATGTCATGTTCAGGGGCGGGGCTACCCGCTCCTACCTGCTGCGGATCGTCATTGCGGATTGTGCAGGCGCGTCTTCGCGCCTACATCGTGGCAACACCATTCCTCCTGTGAGCGGACCTGCCATGAACAGCCTGACCGGCCAATTCGACATTTCAGATGATCGCATCAAGCGGATCGTCGCCGACACACTGAACGGCGCCGACGACGGCGAACTGTTCCTCGAATACAGCGAGAGCGAAGCGCTGATGTTCGACAATGGCAGGCTGAAGACCGCCAATTTCAACACCGACCAGGGTTTTGGCCTGCGCGCCGTGGCCGGCGAGGCCAGCGGCTACGCTCATTCCAGCGATCTTTCGGAGGCGTCGCTGCTGCGCGCCGCCGACGCCGTCTCGACAGTCAGGGGCGGCTATTCCGGCACGCTTGCCGCGGCACCCGCGCGCACCAACCGCCATCTCTATGGCGAGGAGAACCCGATCCCCTCGCCCTCCTTCGAGGTCAAGGCCAAGCTGTTGCAGGAAATCGACGCATGGCTGCGCGCCGAGGACCCGCGCGTGCGCCAGGTGACGGCCTCGCTCGCGGCGTCCTGGCAGCATGTCGAGATCGTGCGCGCCGACGGCCAGATCGTGCGCGACATCCGCCCGCTGGTCCGCATCAACGTTTCCGTCGTCGTCGGCGACGGCGACCGCCAGGAAAGCGGCTCCTATGGCATGGGCGGGCGCAAGGCGTTCGGCGAGTTCCTGGTCGAGGACGCCTGGAAGCATGCGGCCAGGGAGGCGCTCAGGCAGGCGCTGGTCAATCTCGAAGCCATTCCCGCGCCGGCCGGAACGTTCGACATCGTTTTGTCCAGCGGCTGGCCAGGCGTGATGCTGCACGAAGCCGTCGGCCATGGGCTGGAGGGCGACTTCAACCGCAAGAAGACCTCCGCCTTTGCCGGCCTGCTCGGCCAGCAGGTCGCCGCCAAGGGCGTTACCGTGGTCGATGACGGCACCATGCCGGAGCGGCGGGGTTCGCTGACCGTCGACGATGAAGGCACGCCTTCGGCCCGCAATGTGCTGATCGAGGACGGCAAGCTTGTCGGCTACATGCAGGACCGCCAGAACGCCCGGCTGATGGGCATGAAAGCCACGGGAAACGGCCGGCGCGAAGGCTATGCGCACCAGCCGATGCCGCGCATGACCAACACCTATATGACGGCGGGCGACATGGAGCCGGATGAGATCATCGCCTCGGTCAAGAACGGCATCTATGCCGTATCCTTCGGCGGCGGCCAGGTCGACATCACCTCAGGCAAGTTCGTGTTCGGCTGCACCGAGGCCTACATGATCGAAAACGGCAAGGTGACGCAGCCGATCAAGGGCGCCATGCTGATCGGCAACGGACCGGACGCCATGCACCGTGTGTCGATGATCGGCAACGACATGAAACTCGACACCGGCATCGGCATGTGCGGCAAGGCCGGACAAGGCGTGCCGGTCGGCGTCGGCCAGCCGCATCTCAGGATGAACCAGATGACGGTCGGCGGCACCAGGGTTTGAGCGAGGAGACGTCGGCGGGCTTGAATAGTTCCCCTCACAGGGATATCTTACCTTTGTCTTACACAAGGGTAATACCGCAATGGGTGCAATAGAAAAGCTTATAACGACCGTCTCGACCAAGGGACAAGTCATCCTGCCCAGCGCTATCCGCAAACGGAGGGACTGGGGCGCGGGCACGCGCCTGCAGGTCGAAGACACACCGGACGGTGTACTTTTGAGACCGGCGCCTGCCTTTGCCCCGACACGACCAGAAGATGTCTTTGGTGTCCTGCCGCACAGTGGCAGACCGAAGACCTTGGAGGAGATGGACGCGGCCGTCCTTGCTGAAGCACGGCGGCGCCATGCTCGCGATTGATACCAACGTTGTCGTCAGGTATCTGACGAACGACGATCCCGAGCAGTCCCCGCGAGCCCGGCGGCTGATCGACGGTCAGCCCGTTTTCGTCGCCGTCACGGTGATCCTGGAGGCTGAGTGGGTGCTGCGCAGCGGCTATGGTTATGATCAGGCCTCGATCGTCAATGCACTGCGGGTGTTCGGCGGGCTTCCCACTGTCGAGATAGAGGATGCTGCGATCGTCTCTTCCGCGGTCGATCTAGCCGAGACGGGAATGGATTTCGCCGATGCGCTCCATCTGGGCAAGTCCTCGCACTGCTCAGCATTTGTGTCCTTCGACCGTAAGTTCATCAAGGCCGCACAAGCGGCCGGGTACGAAAGCGTTCGCGAAGGCTAGTTTGCCAGCCGGCTACGTCTTGCGGGGGGCGGCAAACTCAAGCACGGCCTTGTGAAAATCGGCGGATTAACGTCGCCGTTTCGGCTTCTCCAGCAGCGCCACGGCCTCGACATGCGGCGACCACAGGAACTGGTCGATGGGCGTGACGCTCTTCAAGATGTAGCCGCCGTCAATCAGGATGCGCAGGTCTCGTGCCAGCGTCACCGGATTGCAGGAGACGGCGGCGACGAACGGCACATCCGAGCGGGCGATCTGCTTCGACTGGTCCTCGGCGCCGGCGCGCGGCGGGTCGAAGACGACGCCATCGAAAGCATTCAGCTCCTTGAACGTCAGCGGCCGCCGGAACAGGTCGCGGCGTTCGCCGGTTACCCGCTTCAGGCCGGTGGCGAAGCGCGATCCGCGGTCGAGCGCCGAAAGGGCTGCCGCGTCGCCTTCGACCGCGTGGACTTCGGATTTGGCCGCCAGCCGAAGCGCAAAGCTGCCGCAGCCGGCGAAAAGATCCGCGACTTTCCTGGCACGCTTCAGATGTCCGCCAACGAGATCGGCCATCGTCTGTTCGGCGGCTTGCGTTGCCTGCAGGAAGGCGCCAGGCGGTATGGCGACAGCGACGGTGCCGAACATGACCACCGGCTTTTTCGGCTCGATGACAATCTCGTCGTCGATCGAAAGCCGGGCAAAGCCATTGGCCATGATGAAGTTGGAGGCGACCCGGCGCTGGTTCTCGCCCAGCTTGCCCGACTCATAGACAGCGACGTCAAGCCCCGAGCCCGTCACAGTGACCGCCATCCGGAACGATTTGGTGGTGGCGCAAACCAGGTCGGCGACCGACCTCAAGCGATCGAGCGCGGCAACGATCTCCGGCAGCGAGATCGGACATTCCTCGATGGGGATGATTTCCGGCGACAGATGGCGATGGAAGCCAAGCAGCATGCCTGTGTCGGCGCGCCTGGCGGCAAGCACGACGCGGCGGCGTGTGTGTGGCGCACACGGCACCAGGGCGCCGATGTCGCCGGCAATGCCTTTCAAGGCATGCACGACCTTGTCGCGTTTCCATTGCTGGTAAGCGTCGGCTTGCAGATGCTGGACGGCGCAGCCGCCACATTCGGTGAAATGCCGGCAGGCCGGATCGATACGCAGCGGCGACGTCTCCAATACCGCCATCAGCATGGCGCGATCCCTCTCGCGCGCGGCGGTGACGGTCTCGCCGGGCAGGGTGAAGGGAATGAACAGCTCGCCGGTTTCCGTCTCGGCGACGCCGTCGCCCTGCGAACCCAGTCTCTTGATGGTGAAGCCCGTGCTCATCGGTCCTTGGTCCCGGCATCCTTGGTCCCGGCATCCTTGATCCCGGCAAGCAGGAATTCGCGGTTGCCGTCCCCGCCTTCGATCGGCGACATGTGCAAGCCCAATGTACGCCAGCCAGGGACGCCTTCGAGCCATTCCTGCAGCAAGCCGGCCACACGGGCGGCGTCATAAGGGTCTTTCAAAAGACCGCCCTTGCCGATCGCCTCGCGGCCGGCCTCGAATTGCGGCTTGACCAGAAACACCGCACGAGCGCCGTCCCGTGCCAATGCCAACGCCGGTGGCATCGCCAGTTTCAACGAGATGAAGCTTACATCGGAGACGATGAAATCGGGGATACGGCCGCCGAGATCGGCAGCCGCGAGCTCGCGAGCGTTGAGGCCCTCGATCACGGTGACGCGCGGGTCGGACGAGACACCGGGATGCATCTGGCCGTGGCCGACATCGATGGCAGTGACATGGGCCGCGCCGCGTTCGAGCAGCACCTGGGTGAAGCCGCCTGTCGAGGCGCCGATATCGAGGGCTTCACTGCCCGCGGGATCGAGACTGAAATGGTCGAGCCCGGCGATCAGCTTCAGCGCCGCGCGTGAGACATAACCCTGCGCCGGGTCGTCGATGACGATGAGACAGTGCGGCAGAACCGTCTGGCCGGGCTTGCGGGCGACCACGCCGTCGACCGTCACGGTGCCGCGCTCGACCGCGTCGCGGGCGCGCGAGCGGCTCGCAAACAGGCCGCGCTGGACGAGCAATTCGTCGAGCCGCTGGCGTGTGCTGGCTGGCAGAGGGGAGTTCATCGGCCTTCATGGCGAAAGCCGGCCGCGAAGGCAAGGACATTGGCATAGGAGGACGTCGAGACCCGGGCCGCAAGCCAGTCCGCCCGGTTGAATAGCGCAGCCAGTCCGGCAAGATGTAGAGGCTCAGGCAATGCGGAGGAAGACGAATGCTGACGGGAACCTGCCATTGCGGCGCCGCCCACTGGACCCTGGAAGGCGATCCCGGCCCGATCACGGCCTGCAATTGCACGCTTTGCCGCCGCTATGGCACACTCTGGGCCTATGACTTTGTCGACGAGCGTATCCGGCTTGCGGGGCCTGTGCAGTCCTACACCCGCGCCGGCAAGGAGACGCCGTCGCTGGAAATCCTGTTTTGCCCGACATGTGCCTGTGTGCTTGCCTGGCGCGGTTTGCGCCGCAGCGACAGCGGCCGCACGCGTATCGCCATCAAGGTCAGGCTGGCACCGCCTGAGGCGGTCGCCGACCTGCCGATCGACCATTTCGACGGGCTGGACACTTATGACGACCTGCCGCGCGATGGGCGCTGCGTGCGCGATATGTGGTTTTAGAAGATCGTCCGTGAGACCTGCCGTTCAACGGCCGGCATCAGGCCGTCGCTTACGTCATCTGAAGCCTGCTTGCGCGGGCGCTCGACAGCAACGACTGGTGCGTCCGGCACGACGACAAGCTGCGGAACCTGCTTGTAGGAAAAAGCGCCCCTGATATCGCCCATCTTGCCGGCGACGATGCCTGCCACCGCCTGTTCGAGCTTGCGGTCATAGCGCGTCTCGGCCATGGCCGGCGCGGCGATGACGGCCAAAAGGGCCGCGCCGCACAGAAGCGTTCGCATTGTTTTTAACTCCCTGCCTGGCTCTCGTTCTAGCAGGGGGGCGTTGAAAAACGGCCAAAAGACACGGTAAGCAAAACGCCAAAAGGAAGCGTTAACACAGCGTTAGGGTTGCTGCCGACAACCGCTTCAGAGGCGTGAGGTTTGATTCAGGCCCGTTGCGCGCGCGCGGAATGGCCGAGCGCGACGAACACGGTGCGCACGATGCCGGCCGCGTCGAGCCCGGCATCGGCATACATTTTTTCCGGCTTGGCGTGGTCGGTGAACTCGTCCGGCAGCACCAGCGGCCGAACTTTCAGACCGCTTTCCAGCAAGCCTTCATGGGCGAGGAACTGCAGCACGTGGCTGGCGAAACCGCCGACAGCGCCCTCTTCCACCGTCACCAGCACTTCGTGCGAGCGGGCGAGACGGCGGATCAAATCCTCGTCCAGCGGCTTGGCGAAACGGGCGTCCGCAACCGTCGTCGAAAGCCCTGCCGCGCCGAGTTCCTCGGCCGCCAGCAGGCAATCCTGCAGCCGGGTGCCAAAGGACAGAAGCGCCACCTTGGTGCCTTCCCTGACGATGCGGCCCTTGCCGATTTCGAGGACCGAGCCGCGCTCCGGCATGTCGACGCCGACGCCATTGCCGCGCGGATAGCGGAAGGCGATCGGGCCTTCGTCATAATAGGCGGCGGTGCGCACCATGTGGCGAAGCTCCGCCTCGTCGGCAGCCGCCATCACCACGAAGCCCGGCAGCGTCGCCAGGAAGGTGGTGTCGAAGGCGCCGCAATGAGTGGCGCCGTCGGCGCCGACGAACCCGGCGCGGTCGATCGGGAAACGCACCGGCAGTTTCTGGATCGCCACATCATGGACGACCTGATCGTAGGCGCGCTGCAGGAAGGTCGAATAGATGGCGGCGAAGGGTTTGTAGCCCTCGCTGGCGAGGCCGGCGGCGAAGGTCACGGCGTGTTGCTCGGCAATGCCGACATCGAAGGTCCGGGTCGGAAACGCTTCGCCGAACAAATCGAGGCCGGTGCCGTTCGGCATGGCGGCGGTGACGGCGACGATGCGGTCGTCCAGGCGGGCCTCCTGGACCAGGCTCTCGGCGAACACCTTGGTGTAGGCCGGCGCATTGGCCGGGGCCTTGGTCTGCGCGCCGGTGATGACGTCGAACTTGTTGACGCCGTGATATTTGTCGGCCGCAGCCTCGGCCGGCGCGTAGCCCTTGCCCTTCTGGGTCACGACATGGATCAGCACCGGACCGTCGGCATGGTCGCGGACGTTCTTCAGCACCGGGATCAGATGCTCGAGATTGTGGCCGTCGATCGGGCCGATATGGTAGAAGCCAAGCTCCTCGAACAGCGTGCCGCCGGTGACGTAGCCGCGCGCATGCTCGACCGCCCGCTTGATGGCGCGGTCGGCGCGCTTGCCGAGATAGGAGGTCAGCTTCTTGCCGAAATCGCGCAGGCCAAGATAGGTCTTGCCCGACGCGAGCCGCGCCAGATAGGCGCTCATGGCGCCGGTCGGCGGCGCGATAGACATGTCGTTGTCGTTGAGGATGACGATCAGCCGGGCATCAAGCGCGCCGGCATTGTTCATGGCTTCATAGGCCATGCCGGCGGACATGGCGCCGTCGCCAATGACGGCAATGACATTGTTGTGGCCGCCGGAGAGGTCGCGCGCCATGGCCATGCCGAGGCCAGCGGAAATGGAGGTCGAGGAGTGCGCGGCGCCGAACGGGTCGTATTCGCTCTCGGCGCGACGGGTGAAGCCGGACAGGCCGCCCTCCTGGCGCAGCGTGCGGATGCGGTCGCGGCGGCCGGTCAGGATCTTGTGCGGATAGGCCTGGTGGCCGACATCCCAGATCACGCGGTCTTCCGGCGTGTTGAAGACATAGTGCAGCGCCACCGTCAGTTCGACGACACCGAGGCCGGCGCCGAGATGCCCGCCCGTATGCGAGACGGCATCGATCAGCTCGGCGCGCAGCTCCGAGGCCAGCTGCGGCAGCTCGCTTTCGTCAAGCTTCTTCAGGTCGGCTGGAATGCGGACCTTGTCGAGAAGCGGCGTATGCAGCGTTGCGTTCACTGTTAAAGGGCCTGCTCAGCTATGATGCGCGTCGATCATGGCGAAATATGCCTGCGTCGCCGGAATGTAAATGCGTGTCAGTGACGCGGGTGATGCTGACGTTAATTGTCCGGTAACGGAATGAACTCTTCCTCGTCTCCGGGAACGATATCGAAGCGGCCCGTCTTCCATTCCTGCTTGGCCTGTTCGATGCGTTCCTTCGACGACGAGACGAAGTTCCACCAGATGTGGCGCGGGGAGCCGAGCGAAGCGCCGCCGAAGAGCATGAAATGGGCGCCGCGCTCGGACGACACGACGATCTCGTCGCCAGGCCGGAACACCAGCAGCCGTTCGGCCGGAAAGCGGTCGCCCGAGATCGAGACATCGCCGTCCAGCGTGTAGATGGCGCGTTCCTCGGCGTCGGCGGGAATTTTGACGCTGGCGCCGGGCGCCAGCCTCAGATCGGCGTAGAGCGTCTCGGTGTCGGCTCTTACCGGCGAGCGCAGTCCCTGGAAATCGCCGATCACCACGCGGCCGGAAACACCTTCGGCGTCGATCTCGGGCAGAAGGAGCGCGGCCGTGTTCTCGAACACCGGCGCCACTTCCTCCTTGCCGTCGGGCAAAGCCAGCCATGTCTGCAGGCCGGAGACCGACATCGGCGCGCCGCGCAGTTCTTCGGGCGTGCGCTCGGAATGGACAATGCCGCGGCCGGCGGTCATCAAATTCACGTCGCCGGGCTGGATGACCATCTCGGTGCCGAGCGAATCGCGGTGCCTGATATTGCCGTCGAACAGATAGGTGACGGTGGAAAGCCCGATATGCGGGTGCGGGCGCACATCCATCGCCTGGCCGGCGCGCAAGATCGCCGGCCCCATGCGGTCGAAGAAGATGAAGGGACCGACCAGCCGCCGCTTTGCCGTCGGCAGAGCGCGACGAACCTGGAAGCCGCCAATGTCCTTGGCGTTTGGAATGACCATGAGCTCGATCTGGTCGCTGGCGAAGGCATCGCCAGGCTCAGGGTCCTTGCCGGGGAAGAAACTCATCTGGATGTCCTCAGGCGAAGCGGAGCGCCGATTTGGCTTTTGCCTTGGCCGCCACCTCTTCACGATTGCGCGGATGATGCGTGGTTTCCAGCGAATGCAGCAATTCATGCGCCGATTCGGCGATCGCCTCGACGGCACGGTCGAAGGCTGCCTGGTTGCGCTGCGAGGGGCGCGTCGTTCCGCTCAGTTTGCGCACGAATTGAAGGGCGGCGTCGCGGATCTCGTCATGGGTCGCCGGCGGCTCGAAATTGAACAGGGTCTTGATGTTTCTGCACATGCTTGAACTCCTATCTGCTTTATGCCCGCCCCATTCCACTACTCCGCGTCGAGCGGCTCCGTTCCCACCGGTTTGCCATCACGCGACAGCCTGATCTTCTCGACCTTGTCTTCGGCCGCCTTCAGCAGCCGGTCGCAATGGGCCTTCAGCGCCTCGCCGCGCTCATAGATCTTGATCGATTGGTCGAGCGGCACGTCGCCGCGTTCCAGATCATCGACGATCTTTTCCAGCGCGTCGAGTGCCTGCTCGAAGCTCATCGCCTTCACGTCTTCATTTGCTTCGCCAGCCATACTTTACCCCTTCATCAGCCGCCCGACATGGGCGGCGACCGAAAATGCCAGTCCCTGCAGATCGTAGCCGCCCTCAAGCAGGCTGACGAGCCGGTTGCCGCTGTGGCGCCCGGCGCGTTCCAGCAACTGGCCTGTCGCCCAGTCGAAATCGTCCTCGCTGAGGTTGATCTCGGCCAGCGGGTCGCGATGGTGAGCGTCGAAGCCTGCGGAAATGATGATCAGATCGGGCGCGAAATTGTCGAGTGCCGGAAGGACGCGCGACAGCAAGGCATCGCGAAACATGTCCGAGCCGGTCTGCGGCGCCAGCGGCGCGTTGACGATGTTGCCGGCGCCGGTTTCGTTTTTAGCCCCGGTGCCGGGATAGAGCGGCATCTGGTGCGTCGAACAATAGAGCACCGAGGGATCGTCCCAGAAAATGTCCTGCGTGCCATTGCCGTGATGCACGTCCCAGTCGACGATGGCGACACGCTCGGCGCCGTGTTTCTTCTGCGCGTAGCGGGCCGCGATCGCCGCGGTGTTGAACAGGCAAAAGCCCATGGCCGTGGTCTTTTCGGCATGATGGCCGGGCGGACGCGCGGCGACGAAGGCATTGGCAACGCTGCCCTCGAAAACATCGTCGACGGCAGCGTTGGCCGCACCGATGGCAGTGACCACCGCCTGCCAGCTTTTCGGGCTGGCGCTCGTGTCGGCGTCGATCGAGGCAATGCCGCTTTCAGGGATCGCGGCGCGGACGCGGGCGACGAAATCCTCGGGGTGGGCGTAGAGGATTGTGGCCTCGTCGCCTTGCGGCGCCGTTACCCGATCGAGTGCGGTGAAGGCCTCGTCGTCGAGCACGCGCTCGATAGCGCGCAAGCGGTCCGGCCGCTCCGGATGACCGGGGGGCGTCAGATGTTCGAGGAAGATCGGATGGGTGTAGAGCCTGGTGACCATGACCCGATATAGGCGCGCCCGGCCGCTTTGACCATGGTTTGACGCCGCACCGCCCCGACGTTCAACAGGGATTACACCCCGGGCGCCGGCTGCGTCCAGCGCGAGCCGCCGAAGGAGGCCAGCGCCTTATCCCTGAGTTCCCTGAACTTGGACGACCCCTCGGCCAGCCGCTGGTCCCATTCGGCGTTCGGCACCTGGCCTTCGATGGTCTTGAAATAGACCTGCATCAGGCAGGCTATGGCGAAGGGTTCGATGAAGGCCGCCTTGAAGGCCCAGGCAAGGAGGATGGCGAGCACGAAGGCCCAGCCGCCGAGCTGCCCCGGAATGAACCACATGATGGCGGCGGCCGGCGCCAGCATCAAAAGGAAGATGACGAAGGACACACCCCACATGATGACCGCCAGCCAGATGGCGTTCTTGACCATGGTCTTGCCGTTCTGGGCGTAGAGCACGACGCCTTGCCGGGCTGTCTCGAAGGGCGATGATGAATTGATGCGGATGTTGTAGCCGAGGATGATCTCGTCGACATAGGTCAGCGACAGGCGGATGACCGTATTGATGAAAGCGATCAGGCCGCCGAGACCCGGAATGGGCAGGAAGGCGGCGATGCCGCCGATCAGGCCGGTGATGGCGCGGATGGCGCCCTTGACCAGCTGGTCGACCACGAAAAGGATGTTGGCCTCGGCGAAACGCTCCTTCACCACGTCCTTGGCGTAGGCGATCTGGTCCTGCCCATTGGGAACGTCCCGGCCATCGATCAAATGGACCATGACGGCGATATGGCCGGCCTTGACGACATAGAGGATGTATTCGCGGATCCAGTACAGCGCGATCGAAACGACGCCGATGCCGACGATGCCGCCCCAGAGCGCAAAAGACAGCGGCCCGTCGGGATCGGTGGAGATGTGGCCGACGCCATAGCCGACCGAGGCGCCGCTGCCGGTCGCCACGATGTAGGCGAGCGTAATGCCGAAATAGACGATCATGCGAAAGACGATGAATGGCCATGTCCTGATCATGATGGACACCGACCTGCCGATTTCGAAATCCCACATGCGCCCGAATCTCCCCTCAGAGATGGACGGCGAGGATGAACCCGGGCCGGGAATTGTCAATCTCGGCAATGCCGGGGATCGGCTGGCGAGATTTCAGACCGGCTGCGAGTCCTGCTTTTTAAGCAAGCCTTCAAGCAACTGCTGGAAGGCCGCCACCACGGTCTTCGACGTGGCTTCGGGGTCGTTCGAATTGGCGATGCGCTGTGCCGCCTGGCTGCTGGCGCCGTTGATCAGCCGGGCGGCGGTTTCGGGGTCGACGCCGGGGACGACCACCCCCTCCTGCTGCAGAGCCGTCAGATGATCGGTCATTGAACCGACGCAGGCATTGGCATTCGGCCATTGCGCCGGATCGCCGAGCACAGCCGGACCGTCGCGAAACATGATGCGCTGGATTTCCGGCTCCAGCGCCATCTCGATATAGGTCGTGCATTCGTCGACGAAACGCTGCCAGCGGCTTGGCGCCCGCGACGCAATCTCATGGATGCGGACGGCCATCTCGCCATCGATTTCGGCGATGACAGCCTGCAGCAGGCCCTTCTTGTCGCCGAAATGATGGTAGAGCGCGCCGCGGGTCAGCCCGGCCGAGGCGGTGAAGTCGTCCATCGACGCCTCGGCATAGCCGATTGTGCCGAAAGCGTGGCGGGCCGCCGTGATCAGCTTGGCGCGCGTTTCGGCAATCATCTCCTTGCGGGGTCTGTGCATGGTTCTGGCCTTATTCACATACGCTTCGTATGCCAATTGACATACGCGGCGTATCGACTACCTATATTCATACGGACCGTATGTAATTGTCGAATTGGCCTTTGTCGAGGAACCAGCCATGCAAAACCCATACTCGGAAATCTTTGGTGCCCCTGGAGCCAAGGGGTTTGCCGCCGCGGGCTTCCTCGCGCGGCTGCCGATCGCCATGGCGCCGATCGGCATCGTGGCCATGCTCTCGCAGACGCGTGGCGAATACTGGCTGGCGGGAGCTGTCTCGGCGACGTTCGCGCTGAGCAACGCTTTCGTGGCGCCGCAGATATCACGGCTGGTCGATCGCCTCGGCCAGACGCGGATCGTGATTCCGACCACCATCCTCACCGTGCTCGCCTTCGCGGTGCTGATTGCCGCAGCCAATCAGGACTGGCCGGTGTGGACGCTGTTTGTGTCGGCACTGGCGGCCGCCGCCATGCCCAGCATGCCGGCGATGGTGCGCGCGCGCTGGACCGAGATTTTTCGCGGCCGGCCGCAGATGAACACCGCATTCGCCTTCGAATCGGCGGCGGACGAACTCGTCTACATTGCAGGCGCATCGCTGTCGGTGGGCTTGAGTGCCGCTCTGTTCCCGGAAGCCGGTGTCCTGGTCAGCACGCTATTCCTCGCCCTTGGCTCGGCAGCCTTCATCCTGCAGCGTTCGACCGAACCACAAGTGCGGCCGGTGAATCATGTCTCGAGCGGCTCGGCAATCCGGCTCAGGTCGGTGCAGATCATCACCTTCGCCCTGATCTTCGTCGGCGCCACCTTCGCGACCACGGAAGTGAGCACGGTGGCGATCACCAAGGAACTCGGCCAGCCGGGCGCCGCCAGCCTCGTCATCGGCGTCTATGCGCTGGGATCGTTCGTGCTCGGCCTTATCGTCGGCGCGCTCAACCTGAAAGCGCCGCTGCAGCGCCAGTTGGCCCTCGCGGTCGCCCTCGTTGCGCTCGGCACGCTGCTGCCGCTCACCGCCGACACGGTGCCGCTGCTGGCGCTGACCGTTTTCATCAGCGGCGTGGCGATCTCGCCAACCTTCATCACCGCCTTCGGCCTGATCGAACGCCACGTGCCGGAAGCGATGCTGACCGAAGGCATCACCTGGGTGATGACAGGCATCGGCATCGGCATGGCGCTCGGTTCGTTTGCCGCCGGTGCGGTGGTGGATGAATTCGGCGCCCGCAACGGGTTCTGGGTCTCGGTGGCGGCCGGCGTCATCGCATTGGTGACGGTGTTGCTGGGCCAGCGCAGCCTGGCCACCCGCGCCTGCGAGCTGGACGGCTGCGGTGCAGCCGCCGTTCCCGCGGAATAAACGCACAAGCGTCCGGTCGGGAACGCGGATCGGACGCAGCTTCTCCAAAGGAGCGCGGCTCCCTACGACTGTTCAAGCCTCTTGCGGATCTCGTTTCCATCGAGAACGACAACAGGACTTCCCAGTGTCTCAACCATATCCGGGTTCAGATGGGGTATGGTTTCAGCGCGCCCGACCATCGGCGGACATTCTCCGGCGCAATACACGACCGAGCTGGTGACACGCAGGATTTTCCACAGCGCTTCGTAGAGGCGCGGATCGTCGGGCGGCCGCGCGACGGTGAAGCCTGAACATCGCGAGGCATCGCCGGGGTCGAAATTGAGATAGAGGTCGGCCGACGACGCATCGTCATAGGCGACGACCCAGCAGGTGAATTCAGGTTCACGCCTGGTGACGAACGGCGCGAAGGCATCCTCGACGATCGATGTGGGGAAGTAGCTCTCTTCGCCATCTTCAAAGCAATTGAGATAGGCCTCGAAGCTCATCCGACCGCCCCCTGTCCCCTAGAAAATCTCGGTCTTGGCGATATGAATGCCAAAGCCCTCAAGCCCGACATAGTGGCGTTCGCGCGAGGCGATCAAATTGATCGAGGAGATGCCGAGATCCTTGAGAATCTGCGCGCCGAGGCCGATTTCTCGCCACTCGTTCTCACGGCGGCGGGCCTCTTCGTGGTCCTCACGGTCGGCACTCATCGGCCGGTTGCGCTCCTGATGGGCGACGCCGACCGAACCCTCTCGGAGGTAAACGATGACGCCGCGCTTGCGTTCGCCCATCGCCTTCATAATGGCGTCGAGCCGGTGGCTGGTGCCGAACACGTCGGTCACCACATCCTCCGAATGCAGCCGCACCGGCACGTCCTCGCCGTCACGGATGTCGCCGAAAACGACCGCGACATGGTGCATGGAATCCCAGGGCAGCGTGTAGGTGAAGACCTGTGCCTTGCCGCCGAGTGTGTCGATTTCGGAGCAGGCGACGCGTTCGACCAGCGTTTCCTTGCGCTGCCGGTAGGCGATGAGGTCGGCGACCGAGACCTGCTTGAGGCCGTGTTCCTCGGCAAAGCTCGCCACCTGCGGGCCGCGCTTGACGGTGCCGTCGTCATTGACCAACTCCGAGATCACGCCAACCGGCGGCAGGCCGGCAAGCTTGCAGAGATCGACCGCGGCTTCGGTATGGCCCGAACGCATCAGCACGCCGCCTTCCCTAGCGATCAGCGGGAAGATGTGGCCGGGGCGAACGAAATCCGAACCGCCGACATTGCCGTTGGCCAGGTTGCGCACGGTCAGCGTGCGGTCCTCGGCCGAAATGCCGGTGGTGGTGCCATGCTTGAAATCGACGCTGACGGTAAAGGCCGTGGTGTGGGCGGAATCATTGTCGGCGACCATCGGCTGCAGATTGAGCCGCTTGGCCTCCTCGCGCGGCATCGGCGTGCAGACGATGCCGGAGGTGTGACGGATGATGAAGGCCATTTTCTCCGGGCTGCAATGCACGGCGGCAACGATCAGGTCGCCCTCGTTCTCACGCCCGTCATCGTCCATGACGACGACGATCTCGCCGCGCTCGAAGGCGCGGATGGCTTCGACGATTTTCTTCTGATCGTATGGCATTGGCTCGCTTCGCTCGCAGGGAATAGGGGTTGGGCAGTAGGAGTTAGGGAAGGAAGTACGGGCTGGCTTATTGCCTAATCCCTACTGCCTAATCCCCGGCCTGTCTGTCCCCGGTGCCGCAGATAATGGTCGGCGATGGCGCAGGCAACCATGGCTTCGCCGATCGGCACGGCGCGGATGCCGACGCAGGGGTCGTGGCGGCCCTTGGTCATGACGTCGACGTCGTTGCCGTCCTTGTCGATGGATTTTCGCGGCGTCAGGATCGACGAGGTCGGCTTGACGGCGAAGCGGGCGACGATCGCCTGGCCGGTCGAGATGCCGCCCAGAATGCCGCCGGCATTGTTGGACAGGAAGACCGGCTTGCCGTCATTGCCGATGCGCATCTCGTCGGCATTCTGTTCGCCGGTGATGCGCGCGGCTTCGAAACCGTTGCCGATCTCGACGCCCTTGACGGCGTTGATCGACATCAGGCCGGACGCGATGTCCTGGTCGAGCTTGGCATAGATCGGCGCGCCAAGGCCGGCTGGCACGCCGTCGGCGATGATTTCAATAACCGCGCCCACCGAGGAGCCGGATTTGCGGATGCCGTCGAGATAGCTGGTGAAGACCGGAACCGAGGCCGGATCGGGGGTGAAGAACGGGTTTTCGGCGTCACCGATGAAATTCCAGTTCCAGTTGGCGCGGTCGATCGATTTTTCGCCCATCGAGACCAGCGCGCCGCGCACCACCATTCCGGGCACCACCTTGCGCGCCAAGGCGCCGGCCGCCACGCGAGCGGCGGTCTCGCGGGCCGAAGAACGGCCGCCGCCGCGATGGTCGCGCAGGCCGTATTTGACGTCATAGGTGTAGTCGGCGTGGCCGGGACGGTACTGGCGGGCGATCTCGCCATAGTCCTTGGAGCGCTGGTCGACATTCTCGATCAGCATCGAGACGGGCGTGCCGGTGGTGATCATCGACTCGCCGTCCTCGTCGAGGATGAAGCCGGACAGCACCTTCACCTCGTCCGGTTCGCGGCGCTGCGTCACAAAACGTGACTGGCCGGGGCGGCGCTTGTCGAGTTCGGCCTGAATTTCGGCCCGTGTGAAGCGGATGCCGGGCGGGCAGCCGTCGACGACACAGCCGAGCGACGGGCCATGGCTTTCGCCCCAGGTGGTGACGCGGAAGAGATGGCCGAACGTGTTGTGAGACATGAATTTTAGCCCTGCCCGGCAGCGGACCGGATCAAAGGTGCGTTCTATTGGCGTTTTCCACAGCGGTCAAACTGTGATCCGGCGGTTTTAGTTTTGACACATTCGGTTGGTTTCTGCTCTCTTCCATCCGCCCGTTGAAAGCTCGCCGCCATCCGTGCAGGCGCAATGACAAAGAGGACGACGATGCGTACCCTGATTGGCGCTGCTGCCGCCATGTTGCTGATTTCCACCGCCGCCTATGCCGGCCAGACCGAAGGCCTGATCAAGAAGGTCGACAAGGACGCACTGACGCTGACGCTGGAGGACGGCAAGTCCTTCAAGCTCAACGCCGAGACCGATCTCGATTCGCTGAAGCCGGGCATGGATGTCGTGATTGCCTATGACGTGACGAATGGCGAGAACGTCGTCACCGACATGGAATTGCCCGACACCGAATAAGACCGACGCCGAACAGGGTCTTGCCGCTCGGCGGAGCCCTGCACGGATAAACAGGACAGTCGTCCTGTTTATCTGCTCGAACCTAAAGCCAATCCAGACGCCCGTCCTGCAGCCTGAGCACCCGGTCCTGCCGCACTTCCAGGTTTGCCGCTTCGTGTTCGGAAACACCCTTGACCATCCGAAACAGGGTCCGCACGACGCCACCATGCGTGACGCAGACCGTCTGGTGGTCGAGCGCGTCGAACCACGGCTTCACCCGTTCGAGCAGCATCTGGTAGCTTTCGGCGCCCTCGCCCGGCGGCTGGAAATTCCATTTGTTGCGTCGTCGCGCCTTCGCCGAGCCCGGCATCCGCGCATCGAGTTCGGCATAGGTAAAGCCCTGCCAGTCGCCAAAGTGCACCTCGACCAGACGCGGGTCGGTGCGGTAGCCATCGGGATCGAGCTGCATCGCCAAGCGCAGCCGCTGCATCGTCTCGCGCGTCCGCTTCATCGGGCTGGCGACAAAGTCGAAATCCTCAGGGTTCTGGATCAGTTCGGCCAGCCGCCGTCCATTGCGGGTCGCCTGCTCGCGGCCGAGCGCGTTGAGATCGGTGTCGGCCTGGCCCTGCAGCCGCGACTCGGCATTCCACTGCGTCTGGCCATGGCGCACGATGTAGACGAGCGGAACCATCAGGTCTTCCGGAAATCAGGACAGGCGGGCGGAAACCGCGGCAGAACTATTCCTTGACGGTCGAAATATCCGGCGCGTCGACCGCCTTCATGCCGACGACGTGATAGCCGGAATCGACATGGTGCACCTCGCCGGTGACGCCACGCGACAGGTCCGACAGGAAATAGACGGCGGAATCGCCGACTTCTTCCTGGGTGACGGTCTGCTTCAGCGGCGAATTGTATTCGTTCCACTTGAGGATGTAGCGGAAGTCGCCGATGCCCGAAGCAGCCAAGGTCTTGATCGGCCCGGCCGAGATGGCGTTGACGCGGATCTTCTTGCCGCCGAGGTCGACGGCGAGATAGCGCACGCTGGCTTCGAGCGCGGCCTTGGCGACACCCATGACGTTGTAATGCGGCATGACCTTTTCGGCGCCGTAATATGTCAGCGTCAGCAGCGAGCCGCCGTCGGTCATCAGCGCTTCGGCGCGCTTGGCGATGGTGGTGAAGGAATAGACCGAAATGTCCATGGTGCGCAGGAAATTGTCGCGCGTCGTCTCGACATAGCGTCCGGTCAGCTCGTCCTTGTCGGAAAAGGCGATGGCATGGACGAGGAAGTCGAGCTTGCCGCCCCAATGCTTGGCGACATTGGCAAACACCTCGTCGAGGCTCGCCGGATCAGTGACATCGCAATGACCGGCGACAAAGGCGCCCAATTCCGCAGCCAGCGGCTCGACGCGCTTCTTGAACGCCTCGCCCTGATAGGTCAGCGCGATCTCGGCGCCATGGTCGACGCAGGCCTTGGCGATGCCGTAGGCAATCGATCTGTTGTTGGCGACGCCCAGTATAAGGCCGCGCTTGCCGGCCATAAGGCCCTGTCCACCCGCCATGTCAGCGCTCTCCGAAAGATTTTCTGCTTTGGAGTGCCTATCGCACAGGCAGAAAGGCGCATCAAGCGCAGACGGGGCGCGCGTTCAATTCAGACACTCGGCGTGACAACGAATGGGGGATAATAACGTTGTTGTGAGATTTGAACACCTCACTGCGGCCAGCGCGCCTTGATGGCCCAGGCCCGGCCGACCAGCCGAATCGGCTGGTCGGCAACGCATCGGCCCTATCCAGCCATTTTGCGCCAGGGAATGAGCATTCCCACCTGCTTGCGGTAGAGGCGGTACTGATCGCCAAACATCGCGACGAGATCGCGTTCCTCGAGGAAGATGCCGAGCAGGATGTAGCCGGTGCTGCCCGCCGCGAACAGAAGATGGCCCCATGTCATCGACGGCGTCGCCCAGAAGGCCAGGAGAAAGCCGACATAGAGCGGGTGCCGGACCCATTTGTAGAACAGCGGCGTCCTGAACACGGGCGGCGCCGGTTCGCTCTTGCGCAAAGCGGCGAGAACCTGGCGCAGGCCGAACAGTTCGAAATGGTTGATCAGAAAGGTGCTGGTCAACAATACCGCCCAGCCGAGCCAGAACACGCCATGGATGACGGCGACCCAGACCGGGTTCTCGACCGTCCAGACGAGACCGGGAATCGGCCGCCATTGCCAGTAGAGCAGCAGCAGGATGAGGCTGGCCAAAAGCACATAGGTGCTGCGTTCGGCCGCGTGCGGGACAATCCGTGTCCACCAGCGCTTGAAAACCGGCCGCGCCATGATGCTGTGCTGGGCGGCGAAAAGGCCGAGCAGCAGTGCATTGCCGATGACGGCTTCGACCGGACTTCCAGCGACTCCGGAATCGATCGATTTCGGCACAACCATGTTGCCGACGAAACCGACCGCATAGAGAAACGAACCGAGAAAAATCAGGTATGCGGCAACGCCGTAGATAAGGGTGATTACGCCCGCCATGAGTGCCCTCCATGCAAGCATCAGGATTCGGTCGGTCGACCGAATTCAGCGTCAAAAACCATAAATTTTCTAGCGAGTCAACTTGATCGGTCGCTCGACCGAGATAGAGTGGAGGGACGTCCAGCCCCGGACAGGAGAAGCTATGATCCGCCCAGATTGCACCGCTAACAGCGGCAGCCACGCCGCATGACGGACGCTGCCGAAGCCGTTACCCCGCCGCAGAACAAGCAAAAGCGCGACACGCGCGCCGAACTGATTTCGGCCGCCGAGTTATGCCTCCATCGAGGCGGTTATGCCGATCTGTCGACGCGCCGCGTTGCCGAGATCGCCGGCGTTCCGCTCAGCCAGATCCATTACCATTTCGGCTCCAAGGAACGGCTGTTCCTGGCCCTGCTCGACCATCTGAACGAGGGCCTGCTGAAGCGCCAGGCGGAGACTTTTGCGGCACCTATGCCGCTGTGGCAACGCTGGGAGCGCGCTTGCGATTTCCTCGACGATGATCTGGCGTCCGGCTATGTCCGGATCCTGCACGAGATGATCGCGGCAAGCCTGTCGAGCCCCGAGATCGCCAAGGCGGTGCGCCGCGACCTGCGCGGCTGGTTCGAACTGCTGGACGGACTGGCGCAAGAGGCGGAGCGGCGGTTCGGCGGCCTCGGGCCATTCTCCGCCGCCGAAGTAACCAGCCTGGTCAGCGCCGCATTCCTCGGCAGCGAGACGATGATCCTGCTTGAGATCGAGAGCCCGCATGTCCCGGTGCGGCAGGCGTTGCGCCGCTTCGGCGAAACCATCCGGCGGATGGAGGAAGCAGCGCCCGGCAGCTAGCCAGACAAGTCCAGCCGCGTCAGCCTTTGCGGCTGCGCATCAGCGCTTCGAGTTCGCTGTCGCCGCCTTCCGGCAGCATGATGCGGACATGGGCGTAGAGATCGCCATGGCCACCCGCCTTTTCCGGCAAGCCCCTGCCCTTCAGGCGCAGCACCTTATCGGAGCTCGACCAGGCCGGAATGTTGACCGCCAGCCTGCCGGTCGGCGTGTCGACCGGCACCTTGGCGCCCAGCACCGCATCGGCAAGCGCTACCTCCAGATCGGCATGCAGGTCACGGCCCTCGATGCGGTAGCGCGGGTGCCTGCGGATACGGATCTTGACCAGCGCATCGCCCGGCTGTCCCGGCCCCTGCTCGCCCTGGCCCTTCAGCCGGATGGTCTGTCCGTCCTCGACATAGACCGGCAGCTTGACCGCAATCTTGCGGCCGTCGGGGAACATCGCCGTCACCTTTTCGGCGGTCGCTATCTCCTCGATGGTGACGTCGAGCGTCACGTTGAGATCGGCGGCGGTCGCCTGCTGGCGGCGGTCGCCTGTTCCGGCGCCACGCGCGCCGGAAAAGGCGTCGCCGAAGATCTGGCTGAAAATGTCGCTGTTGCCGTCGAACGGATCGCCGCCCGGACGCCCCGATCGGAATTCGAAGCGCGAGCCGCCGGCGCCCTGCTGGCGGCGGAAGCCACCGAACGGATCGCCGCCGCCGGCTGCACCCTCGAAGCCCTGGAATTTCGGCTTGCCGTCGGCGTCGATCTCGCCGCGGTCGAAGGCCGCACGGTTCTTCTCGTCGCCGACGACCTCATAGGCCTGATTGGCGGCGGCAAAACGGTCCTTGGCCTTGGGATCATTCGGATTCTGGTCCGGATGATACTTCTTGGCGAGCTTGCGGTAGGCCGATTTTATGTCCTTGGCCGATGCGTTCTTGGCAACGCCCAGCACCTCATAGGGGTCGCGCATGCGTCCTGCCCTGGAAAATGAGTTAAATCCACGTTGGCCTTTATATGCGCTCCCATAGGAAGAAATTCCAGTGGCGCACAGGCTTATCGAGGGTTGAAATTGCAGCGCCCGCAAACCTCGAAAAATCAGAGCGGTTTGAAGTCCTGCATGTGCCAGCCGCCGGCCGCGGCGATGCACAATTGCCCCTTGAACAAAGCGACGCCGTCGAAGCTTTCGCGCGAGGCGGTAAAGCTGCGGCAGGCCTGGCCGTTGTCCTGCACTTCGGCGAGTTCGGTGATGGAGCCCCGCGAGCCGGTGTCGGCATTCGCCCACGGCACGGCCTGGCCGCGAAGCTCCTCGATGTCGGCCGAAGACACCGCATTGCCGATCGTGGTCTGGTCGGAAGCGCTGTCGGCGTCCGTCGATGTCACCCTCGCCGGCGCGCTTGAGGTGACGATGGAACGATCGACCTCGGCCTTTTCCAGGCTGAAGCCGCCGGCGCCGCAGGCGGCAAGCGGCAGTGCGATAATCACGATCACGGCTTTCGAACTGGCCGAAGCGATAACGCTCCATTGCCCGCTGTCAAAAGCTTGCGCGATACGCGACAATCGGCAACCTCCTGAAGCTCGAGACAATTTGAGAAAAACTATGAGTGACACTGAGTTAACAAGTAGTGACTTTACCGAAGCCGCCGAGCCGTTCCGGCTCTTTGCTGAGTGGCTGGAGGACGCCAAGAAAAGCGAAATCAACGACGCCAACGGCGTAGCACTTGCAACCGTCGATGCCGACGGCATGCCGGATGTGCGGATGGTGCTGCTCAAGGGTTTCGATGAAAGCGGCTTTGTCTTCTACACGAATTTCGAGAGCGCCAAGGGCCGCGAGATTCTTGGCAGCATGAAGGCGGCGATGTGCTTCCACTGGAAATCGCTGCGCCGCCAGGTGCGCATACGCGGTCCGGTGGAGATCGTCAGCGACGCTGAAGCCGACGCCTATTACGCGACGCGGCCGCGCGGCAGCCGGATCGGCGCATGGGCTTCGAAACAGTCGCGGCCGCTGGAAAGCCGCTTTGCCCTGGAGAAGGCGGTGGCCGAATACACGGCGCGCTACCCTATCGGCGAAATCCCGCGGCCAAAGCACTGGTCGGGCTTCCGCATCGTGCCGCAGGCGATCGAGTTCTGGCACGACCGGCCATTCCGGCTGCACGATCGGCTGGTCTTTTCGCGCAACGCCGAAGGCGGCTGGGACAAGACACGGCTTTATCCCTGAGGATAAGTTCAGGCCTTCTTGCGCGTCATGAAGGCCGTCAACGCGGCGCGCGCTTCGTCGGACTTCAGCCGCTCGGAGAAATGCTCGCTCTCCACCTTGATGCGGGCGACAAGCTCGTCGCGCGGGGCGCGCATCAGGTCACGCGCAATCTTCAGCGCCTGCGGCGGCTTGGCGGCGATCGCGCCGGCCGCGGCGAGTACCGCGGCTTCTAGCCCGCCCTCCTCGACCACCTCATAGATCAGGCCGGCGGCCTTGGCGCGTTCGGCGGAAAAACCTTCGCCGAGCCCAAGCAGCGCGAAGGCGCCCTGCCTGCCGAGGATGAGCGGCGCCAGCAGGCTGGAGCCCGCCTCCGGCACCAGGCCGAGGTCGACGAATGGTGTGCGGAACACCGTGCGCGGCGTGGCGAAAGTCAGGTCGCAATGCAAATTGAGCGTGGTGCCGATGCCGACGGCAATGCCGTCGACGCCGGAGACCATCGGCTTCTCCGTTTTGGCCAGCGCCATCAGGAAGTCCCAGACCTCGTTGCCGCCTTCACCGCCGGTGGCGATGACCAGGAAATCGGCGAGATCGTTGCCGGAAGAGAAGGCGCCTGAAACACCGAGGAAGACATGGACGCGGACCGCCGGATCGGCATCGCCATCGGCCAGCGCCTTGGACATTGTCGCGTACATGGCGCGCGTCAGTGCGTTCTTCTTGTCGGGACGGTTCATGCGGATGATCTGGATGGCGCCCTGGCGCTCGACGAGAATATGGTCTGTCACGGTCATTCTTCCCTGGTGAGCGCTCTGGTATTCAGGCCGTTATCAGCGCCTTGCCGGCGGTAGCGAGGCTCTCGGCGCCATCGATGACGCGTTCCTTCAAGGCGCTGACTTCGCCGAGCAGGTTTTCGGCGAAAAAGCGGCAAAGGGCGATGCGGCTCTGCTGGGCAAGTCCGCCACGCGCCAGATAAGCGCCGCCGGCAGCAAGCGAGATCAGCCTGAGATAGGGGGTTGCACCGGCTTGCGCTTCGTCCAGACGGCCGTCGGCCAGCAGCTTCTGCAGGAAGCGCGTCGCCTCGGTGAGATCGTCGAACGCCTGGTCAAGCGCTTCGGCGGTGCGGCCGAAGCCCTGCAGGTTCGAGGTCCGCACCTCGTCGGCGATGGCCTTCAGTTCGGCGATATAGCCATGCACATGCTCGCCGCCGCCAAGCGGCAATTTGCGGGCTACAAGGTCGATCGCCTGGATGCCGTTGGTGCCTTCATAGATCGGCGCAATGCGGGCGTCGCGATAGAGCGCGGCCGCGCCCGTCTCCTCGATGAAGCCCATGCCGCCGTGGACCTGGACGCCGAGCGATGCGACATCGACGCCGATATCGGTGGAAAAGGCCTTGGCCAGCGGCGTCAGCAGATTGGCGCGATCGCGCCAATGCGCGGCCTCCTCGCCTGTCGACACACGCGCGAAGTCGATGGCATAGGCGCAGGAATACGAGATGGCGCGGGCGATCTGGGTCAAAGCCTTCATGGTCAAGAGATTGCGCTGCACGTCGGGGTGATGGACGATCGGCGCCATCCCGGCGCCTGAAAAGTCCGATGCCTTGCCCTGGCGGCGCTCATTGGCATAGGCGATCGCCTTCTGCGTCGCGGCTTCGGCCACTGCCACGCCCTGCATGCCGACGCAAAGCCTCGCGTTGTTCATCATGGTGAACATGCAGGCGAGCCCCTTGTTCTCCTCGCCTATCAGCCAACCGATGGCGCCGGGCGCAGCACCCTGGAACCCGTCGCCATAGATCATGGTGCAAGTCGGCGAGGCATGGATGCCGAGCTTGTGCTCGAGGCCGGAACAGAAGACGTCGTTGCGGGCGCCGAGCGAGCCGTCATCATTGACCAGGAATTTCGGCACCAAAAACAGCGAGATGCCGCGCGTGCCGGCCGGTGCGTCGGGCAGCCGCGCCAACACCAGATGGATGATGTTGTCGGTGAAATCATGCTCGCCATAGGTGATGAAGATTTTCTGGCCGAAGATGCGGTAGGTGCCGTCGCCGGCAGGCTCGGCGCGACTGCGCAAGGCGGCGAGATCGGAACCGGCCTGCGACTCGGTCAGGTTCATCGTCCCCATCCACTCGCCGGAGACGAGCTTTGCCAGATACTTTGCCTTCAGCGCTTCGGAAGCATGCTTGTCGAGCGCCTCGACCGCGCCCATGGTCAGCGTCGGGCCGATGCCAAAGGCCATGGCGGCGGAGTTCCACATTTCGAGCGCGGCAACGCCGACCATGGTCGGCAGGCCCTGGCCACCGAATTCTTCCGGTCCCGACAGCGCGTTCCAGCCGCCGTCGATCCAGCTGCGGTAAAGCGCCTTCCAGCCGGGCGGCGTGGTCACGGTCGCATCCTTCAGCACCGCGCCATGCTGGTCGCCGATCTTGTAGAGCGGCGCCACTTCCTCGCTGGCGAAGCGGCCGGCCTCGGACAGGATGGCGTCGACAAGGTCTTCGCCGAGGTCCCCGAACGTGCCGCGGTCGAGCGCCGGCTTGAGCCCGGCGACATGCTTGAGCGTGAACGAAATGTCGCCGACCGGGGCCTTGTACATGCCGCTTTCTCCTCCGCTGCTCCGGCCGCTCGATCCTAGGACCCGGGCCGATGCAAAACCATCCGCCTCTGGGCGGCCTCCGACCTTCTTTTTACGTAAACGTCAAACTTTGTCACGCGGATTTTCATCGAACTTCGTCGTCCACAGGTGGAGCGGGAGCGTAGCGGACGCCGAGTACCATGTCGCGACCTCGCGCTAGGGGCGCAACGGTGCAGAATTCCGCGCCGTGGCAGCGCTTCGAAGTCGCGGAATGCATACTATGGTCCGCGCCGCGTCGCTTCGCTCCTTGCTTCGCCATAGAATGACGAAATCGCGAGAGCGACAGGACTCCTGCCCGAAAGCACTTCCTTAACCATACCGGTCCACCATCGGTGTTTGGTCAGCGGGGATCCCCTGTTTGAAAACGCCGGCGCATCTTCTTCGCCGCTCAGCGATCGCTCTCGCGGCGATGATGGCGCTGACGTCAGCGGCTACAGCCTCGGACTTTTCCGAGCCTTGGCGGGATGGCGACCGCGCGCTGGTGGTCGACGCCTATGAATACAATTCCATCGACTGGGCGCAGCTTGCCACCGACAAGCGCATTGTCGGCTTCATCAACAAGGCCTCCGACGGGCTGCCGCCGCCCTATTTCTGCTACGGCGACGAGCCTACGGTCAAACTCTGCAAGACATTGTGGAAACGCTTTGCGGTGACGCGCGAGCTGTTTCAGACGCGCAAGGTGGTGGCCAAGGCGCTCGGCCTGAGATGGGGCGCGTATCATCTTGCCCGCCCCGGCAATCCGCTCGAGCAGGCCAACAGTTTCATCGATTTCGCCGAGCCAGCCCCTGACGATCTGCTCGCCCTCGATCTCGAAGGCAACGACCCCTCGCAATGGATGTCGCTCGAGGATGCCGAGGAATTCGTGCGCCAGGTGCACCGGCGGCTCGGCCGTTTCCCGATCCTCTACACCAACGGCAAGACCGCCCAGTACATCGCCGACAACCGCTACCAATACCGTCTGCTGTCGCGGCTGCCGCTCTGGTATGCGCGCTACAAGCCCGACATCGACGTGCATTTTCCGATGGGCAACTGGCAGGGCTATGCGCTGTGGCAGTTCTCGGCGCAGGCCAATTGCGGGCGCCTGCGCTGCCCCTACCGCGTCGCCGGCACGCCCAACGACATCGACGTCAACGTCGCGCCGATGGACGCGGCGGCACTGCGCCAGCAATGGCCCTTCGGCGGCCTGATCGACGTGCCGCCCGACTACCTCGCCTCGATACCGGTGCCGGTGTCGCGCGCGGCCGGGCTCGCCGGCAAAGTCACCATCACATACGCCGATGTGGCGACGCCACCGACGGTCGAGGAAATGGTGGCGGTGCTCGGCGCGCGCTGGCAGACATTCCGCGCCGCCTTCCGCATGCCGGTGGTCAAGACGGTGCCGCGCCGCGCGCGCTTCGGCATTGCCGAGTATGTCGCCTGGAAGCGGACCACGTATCGTTCGGAGGCTCTGCTCGAGGCCGCCTTCTCGCAGGCCGCCGACCCGGTCAGCACCGCTTCGACGGAACTGGTTCGCGAGCGCTGAGGCTTATGTGGCGGCGCTGGCCTTTTCCCGCGCCACCGCCTGCCAGCCTATGTCGCGGCGGCAGAAGCCTTGCGGCCAGTCGATACGGTCGAGCGCGGCGTAAGCGCGGCTTTGCGCTTCGCCCACCGTCTTGCCTGATGCCGTGACGTTGAGCACGCGGCCGCCATTGGCGACCAGCGCGCCGCCATTGATGGCAGTGCCGGCATGGAAAATCTCAACGCCTTCGCCAGCGGCTTCGTCGAGACCCCGAATGACCGAGCCTTTTTCCGGCGTCCCGGGATAGCCCTGTGCCGCCATCACCACGGTCAGCGCGGCATCGTCGCGCCAGCGGATCGAACTGTGCGCCAACTGGCCGTCGACGGCGGCGTTGAGCAGCACTAGCAGATCGTCCTTCAGCCGCATCATCAGCACCTGACACTCGGGATCGCCGAAGCGGGTGTTGTATTCGATCAGCTTCGGCCCCTTGTCGGTGATCATCAGCCCGGCAAACAGAATACCGGCGAACGGCGCGCCAAGCTCGGCCATGCCGCGCATGGTCGGCTCGACGATCTCGCGCATGGTGCGCTCGACCATTTCGGGGCTCATCACCGGCGCCGGCGAATAGGCGCCCATGCCGCCGGTGTTGGGGCCGGTATCGCCATCGCCGACGCGCTTGTGGTCCTGCGCGGTGCCAAAGGGAAGTGCGGTCGTGCCGTCGCACAGGCAGAAGAAACTCGCCTCCTCGCCGGTCATGAATTCCTCGACTACTACCTCAGCGCCGGCGTCACCGAATGCGCCGTCGAAACAAGCATCGAGGGCGGCGCGCGCCTCGTCCAGCGTCATGGCGATGGTGACGCCCTTGCCGGCGGCAAGCCCGTCGGCCTTGATGACGATCGGCGCGCCGACCTTTTCGACATAGGCTTTCGCCGAGGCAAGATCGGTGAAGCGGCCATAGGCGGCGGTCGGGATGCCGTATTTGGCGCAAAGGTCCTTGGTAAAACCTTTCGAGCCTTCGAGCCGCGCTGCCCGCTTCGACGGGCCGAAGACGCGGATGCCCTGCTCACGCAGATCGTCGGCAATGCCGGCGACCAGCGGCCCTTCCGGCCCGACGACGACGAGATCGATCGCGTTGTCCTGGCAGAAGCTGGCAACAGCGGCACGGTCGGCGATGTCGAGCTTGACCAGTTCGGCCTCGTGGGCGATGCCCGGATTGCCGGGCGCGGCATAGAGCCTGGTCAAAAGCGGCGAGGCCGCGATCTTCCAGGCCAGGGCATGTTCGCGGCCGCCGGAGCCGATTAACAAAACGCGCATGCCGATGTCCCTTGTCATTTCACGACAGGGACTGCGCTATTGCCCCGGGCGGCGCGGGTCAAGAGTTTTACCTTGCGCCATACCGGTTGCGCACGGGAACGTCGCGCCGAGAGCACGGCGTCCCCGGCCGGTATCAGCTCTGGAAGACGACCGGGAACCAGTCCTCGCGCAGTTTCTGGCCGGGCTTCATGTCATGGCCGGGATAGGGCGGCGAGGTACGGCCGGGGCGCTCGACATAGCGCGCATCGTCGCCGACCCAGCGCAGCGACAGCGCCCGGCGACGCGCCGCGGTCGGATTGCCGCGCGCACCATGCGCGGTGCGGAAGTCGAACAGGATGGCGTCGCCCGGCTCCATCTCCCATTCGAGCACCTTCAGCGACGGGTCCTTGTCTGGATCCGGCACGGGCAGATAATCGCCCTCGCCGGCATAGAAATTGCTGTCATCGAGCCAGCGCACCGGCAGGATCATCTTGTCCCATTTGTGCGAGCCGGCGATCAGCCGCAGCGTCGCTTCCTTGACCGGATCGATCGGAATCCAGAAGCTGACGGTCTGGGTGCCATCGACGAAGTAATACGGGATGTCCTGGTGCCAAGGCGTCGGCTTTTGCGTGCCCGGTTCCTTGACCAGCACATGGTCGTGGAAGAACTGGGCGCTGCGCGACTGCATCGCCGCTGCCGCGAGTTCCGCGGCCGGGGAATTGCGCACCACGTCGACGAATTCGGGAATGCGCTCCCAATTGCAGTAATCGTCGAAGAAGCTGCCCTTGCCGTTGGCGATGTCCGAGGCCGTGGCGCTGCGGTTTTGCATGTTGCGCTCGATGCCGGCGGCGATGGTGCCAACCCAGTCCTTGAAGGCGCCGCGTATGCAGACCGCGCCGTCGCGCTGGTAGTCGGCAATCGCTGCGGCATCGATATGTCTGGCGGCCATGTCATGTCTCTCCTGTTTCGATGACCGACTATCGCGGCCGCCGCACATCGCGTAAAATAATAACTTCTCATCTCCCTTATAGCTTTACTCTATGAACCTGACCCTCACCCAGTTGCGCTACCTCGTCACTGTTGCCCGTCACGGCAGCGTCACCGTGGCCGCCCGGATGCTGAACGTCTCGCAACCCTCGATCTCGGTGGCGATCGACAATGTCGAAGCGACGCTCGGCCAGAAAATATTCGTGCGCCAGCGCGGCAGCGGCATCGCGCTGACCTCGTTCGGCCGCAGCGCGGTGGCGAAGGCAAAGCAGGTGCTGGCCGAAGCGGACGAACTGGTTGGGCTCGGGACGCGCGACGCCGATGTCGGCGGCGAACTTGTGCTCGGCTGTTTCGAGGATCTGGCGCCTTATTTCGCGCCGGCGCTGATCCGCGCTTTTTCGCAACGCTGCCCGGCGGTCACCGTGGTGGTCCGCGACGAGACCTTCGAGACGCTCGGCCGGCGGCTCGGCGATGCGGCAATCGATCTCGGCCTGACCTACGATCTCGGCCTGCCCTCGCACTTCGCTCGCACCCTGCTGCATGAGCTGCGGCCACACGCGCTTCTGCCGCAAGGCCACGCGCTGGCCAGCCAGGCCAGCGTCAGCCTGGCGGAGCTGGCGACCCATCCCTTGATCACCACCGACCAGCCGCATAGCTGGCAGCATATGCTGGACCTGTTCCTCAGCCGCGGCCTGTCGCCGGTCTCGCAATCGACGGCGAGTTCGTTCGAACTGCAGCGCAGCATGGTCGCCAACGGCTTCGGCGTCGCGGTGAGCTACACCAGGCCTTATGGCGACAGGAGTTATGACGGGCTGCCGCTGGTCTGCAAGCCGCTGTCCGATCCGCTGCCGATGCAGCGCATCATCCTCACCCATGACACAAGGCAAAGGCTGTCGAAGGCGGCGCTGGCCTTCACGGAGGTGGCGAAGGAATGGTTTGCCAGCCACGATATTTTCACCGCCTGAGCGACAATGCGGCCGCTTGACGGCGCACGCCGCTGCTGCCACTCCAGCACGATGGAAACCATCCAGTCGAAAGCCGCACAGGGCCGCGTCGCCGACGCGCCGAGCGGCCATTGGGTCTACAAGATATTGCCGCGCTGGCTGTGGCCTTACGCGCAGCTTGCGCGCTGGGACCGGCCGATCGGCTGGCAATTGCTGCTGTGGCCCTGCTGGTGGTCGGCAGCGCTTGCGGCCAGCGCCTATCCGCGCGCAAGCGACCCGCTGCTCACATTGCTCCCGTCGCCATGGTTCCTGTTCCTGTTCTTCGTCGGCGCCGTCGCCATGCGCGGCGCCGGCTGCACCTATAACGACATTGTCGACCAGGACATCGACAACAAGGTCGAGCGCACCCGTTCGCGGCCGCTGCCGGCCGGCAAGGTGACGCGCCGCCAGGCCTGGATATTCCTGGTCATCCAGGCGCTGCTGGGGCTGGTCGTGCTGTTGCAGTTCAACGACTTCGCCATTCCGCTCGGCATCGCCTCGCTGGTCATCGTTGCCGTCTATCCCTTCATGAAGCGCTTCACCAACTGGCCGCAATTGGTGCTCGGGCTCGCCTTCTCCTGGGGTGCGCTGATGGGCTGGGCGGTCGAGTTCGGCGATCTCGATGGCCCGGCCGTCATGCTCTATATCGGCTCAATCCTGTGGGTGATCGGCTACGACACTATCTACGCGCATCAGGACAAGGAAGACGACGCCATTGTCGGCGTGCGCTCGACGGCGCGGCTGTTCGGCGACAACACCAAGACCTGGCTGGTCGGGCTTTATGGCGGCACGCTGGTCTGCTTTGCCATCGCCTTCGCCTCGGTGCAGGCGCCGGTGGTGGCGCTGGCCGGGCTGATCGCCGCCGGCGCCCATATGGCGCGGCAGATAGCGGTTCTGGATATCGACGATCCCGATCAATGCCTGCGGCTGTTCAAATCCAACAACCAGGTCGGCTGGTTGATCTTCATCGGCCTGATCGGCGGTGCGCTGTGGGTGGCGCTAAAGCCGCTGGTTTAATTGTCCAGCCGATAGATGGGTAACACTTTGAACCGGATACATAGGTGACACTTCTCTCCCCCTATGCGTCCGCCGCAGCGCCAAGCGGATTGGTTGGCGCGGCGCTGCGGCGGACAAGCTTCATGTGCCGTGTGTCGATGATGCCGAGCGGGTGGGCATGGAATGAGAGTGTCCATTGTCCGTCTTCGGTCTCCAACGCAGCGACCGGTTCGCCCGCCAGCGCTTGCGAGACATATATGAAGCCGCCATTCCATCGGATCTCGCCATTGTGGCGCACGCGGCGGACCGAGGCCTCGGCCGGATAGACGGGCTCGGGTGGTGTCCTGGGCATGGCGCGCTGTGAGGACCGGTAGTGCTGGGCGGGCGTATCCATGCCCAGCGCCTCATGGGGACGTTCCTCATTGTAGCTGTGGCGGAAGGTCTCGAAGGCCTGGCCCTGTGCCGTTCGGTCGGCTTCCGGTGCCTCGGCCATCGGCAGCATGGTCAGGTGAAAGCGCTCGTGACGTCCGTTCTGCTGTGGCCTGCCGGGTGCGATCCGCTCCAAGGTGATGCCGAGCTTGATGAAGCGCACGACAAGCGGCGTCAGCCCGGTGACGCCGGCCGATGCGAAGGGCGGGCCATTGTCGCTTCTGAAGCGATCCGGCAGGCCATGCTCTTCAAACAGCCGTTCGAACACCGGCCAGGCTTCGCTATCGGCCGTCGACCCCGTCGCTTCGAGCGCCAGAAGAAGCGGCTCGACGCATCCATCACCGTCAAGGGTTCGCAACGCCAGCCGTCGCGGGTCCGGAACCAGCCCTTGTGATCGCCAGTCCACACCGCGTTCGGTTCTTGCGGCTGTGGCCAGGGTCCATTGCCGCAGGCCCGCAGGCGGGGTCGCTTGCGGGCGCGGACAAGCCCATGCCGCGCAAGGATCGCGCCGACCGTCGAGGCTGAAGGCCACATGAACTCGGGAGCCGTGCGCCTGAGCCGTGCCACGATCTTCTTTGGACCCCAAAGCGGATGCAGCTCCTTGGCCGCCACAATCCGCTCAACCAGATCCTGAGCTGTCGCCCGGCCATGATTGAGCGGGGCTCGCGGCAGGTCGTGCAAACCCTCAGGCCCAAACGTCCGATAGCGTCCTAGCCATTTGTAGCCGTTCTTGCGTGAGATCCCGTAGGCCGCACAAAGCGCAACCATCGTCTCATCCCCAGAAAGACACTCCACAACAAACCGTAGCCGCTCGTCCATGATGCCAGTCTCTCGCCAAACCATCGCCGGTCCTCCGGCGGACAAGAAAACTGTCACCCATGCTATCGGTCCATTCTGTTACCTATCTATCCGGTTCGGACGTAATCTCCTTCTCCCCGTCACTACACGGGGAGAAGGTGCCGGCAGCCGGATGAGGGGCAGCGCCAATCTTTGCAGTTGAGGTGAGATGCACAGCGGCGATATTGCGAGAAATGCCTCGGTCAGCGCCGCCCCTCATCGCCCTGCCGGGCGTTGGTCACTCGAAAAGCCAAGCAATTGGCTTTTCGTCCGCTACGCGGACCGCTCCTCAACCCCCGTATAGTGACGGGGAGAAGAAGGCTGTCGTCGGCGGTTTCGCCAATCGCCGGTCAAGCTACTCTCTCGAAATAATCTCCTGGCCATCAATAACCAGCCTCAGCCCGAGGTCGCCGGCCCTGCGGCGGGCGAGGAAGCGCGGGCGGCGCGTGGTCGAGACCCGGCCCTTGCGGCGATCCTTGGCCGGCAGCGCCTTGATGGCGGCGCCGAGCGATTCCTCAAGCGTGCGGGCAATGCCGTCGGATTCGATCAGCAGCATCTGCAGCCGGTAAGCATCGGCCCAGGCGCGCCAGTCGGCGGCGACGTCGTCGAGATCGTCGGCCACCAGCAGCGGCACCGACAGCATCGGGTCGTTGTGCAGGAGTTCGAGGGTTACCGTGACATTGCCTTGCGCATCCTCCATCGCGCGGGCGGCGACGCCGCGAAACGCGTTGGCGGGCAGCGCGATGATCGCCGGCACGCCGCTCATCTCGAGCGTGCGGCGGATGACGGCGCCGCGCTGGTCGATGGTGAAGGTAACGTCGCCATAGTCGTCGCGCGTGGCATAGCTCACCACTTGCGGCAGGCGGAATGGGTCGAGGCGCATGTTGCGCCCGGCCCAGACGGGCTTCAATACACTGTTCATCTGCTGCCTTCCTGTGTTTCTCCTGAGAGCCGTTTTGCGGGTCTCTCCGGGCCGGTTTTCCCGGCCTCGTTGTGTGAAACATTAGCGCGAGCTTCTGCCGCCCGGCTTAAGAAAGTCAGTTAAATTTTGCTGATCTCAGGCAATGGTTATCGGAATGAGACCAGCCACAAAATGTTGAAAGGATCAGATAACCTTACCGGGATTCATGATGCCGGCCGGATCGAAGACGGCCTTCACCCGGCGCATCAGCTCGATCGCCATTGGCGGCGCGGTGGCGATCAGCTCGTCGCGCTTCAACTGGCCGATGCCGTGCTCGGCCGAGATCGAGCCGTGGAAGGAGCGCACGACATCGTGCACGGCATGGTTCATGGCGTGGTAGAGGCCGAGAAACGCTTCGTCGTCACCGCCCTCCGGCCGGGAGATGTTGTAGTGGAGATTGCCGTCGCCCATATGGCCGAAGCAGACCACGCGCGCCTGCGGACTGACCGAAGCCACTGCACCGGCCGCCTTTTCGATAAACGCCGGGATGGATGCCACCGGTACCGAAATATCATGCTTGATCGAAGCGCCTTCGGGCTTTTGCGAATCCGGCAGCACCTCGCGGAAGTTCCAGAACGCGTCGCCCTGCGCCAGGCTGGCCGCGATCACCGCGTCGCCGACGATGCCTTGCTGGAGGCCTGCCGACAGCACTTCTTCGATCAGCCCCCTGGCGTCCTCGGCCGAACGGCCCGACGACACCTGCATCAACACATACCATGGCCAATCCTGCGCCAGCGGCCGCGTGACGCCCTGCGCATGGCGCAGCGTGAAATCATAAGGACGCTGGCCGATCAGCTCGAAGGCGGTGAGTGCCGCCCCTGCCCGGTCCATCGCCAGGCTGAACAGCGAAAGCGCTGCTTCCGGCGACGACAGGCCGGCAAAGGCCACTTCGCGCCCCTTGGGCTTGGGAAACAGTTTCAGCACCGCTGCGGTGATGATGCCGAGCGTGCCTTCGGCGCCGACGAACAGGTTTTTCAGATCGTAGCCGGTGTTGTCCTTCTTCAATTTGCGCAGATCGTCGAAGACCTCGCCGGTCGGCAGCACCACTTCGACGCCGAGGCAGAGTTCGCGCGCATTGCCATAGGCAAGCACGCCGGTGCCGCCGGCATTGGACGAGAGATTGCCGCCGATCTGGCAGGACCCTTGCGCGGCGAGCGACAGCGGAAACAGCCGGTCGGCGGCATCGGCCGCTTCCTGCAGCGTCTGCAGGATAACGCCGGCCTCGACTGTTACCGTGTTGGAGAAGACGTCGATCTCGCGAATGCGGTTCAGCCGCGACAAAGAAAGCACGATCTCGCGGCCGGATGCGTCAGGCACCTGGGCGCCGACCAGCCCGGTGTTGCCGCTTTGCGGCACGACCGGCGTTCCCGTCTCGCTCGCCAGGCGCATGATCCGGCTGATCTCGTCGACGCTGCCGGGGCGCAGCACCAAGGCGGTCCTGCCGTGCCATAGGCCGCGCCGCTCGGTCAGATACGGCGCAATATCGGCCTGGTCGCGCAGCGCATATTTGTCGCCGACGATTGCCGCGAAGCGGGCGATGAGAGCGGGATCGAGGTCGAAGGGTGCGTCGTTCATGGGCGCAAACTATGGCGCTCAGTCGGGCTTGTCACGGGGGGCAGCGGCACGAAACAGCCGATCGTTGATCGCCTCGCCGAGCCCATCGAACGGGATCGGCTCGACGGCGATCGTCGCCGCACCGCTGCGGTCGAGTTCCTGCAAATACGCGAACAGATTGCTTGCGGCTTCGCGCAAATCGCCTGACGCGGACAGGTTGCGCAAGGCGGCCGCCGCTTGCCAGCCTTCGGCGCGGTCGCCACCAAAGGCCAGCAAGGCCTCGCCTTCAGCCACACTCTGTGCATCGAGCCGCACCGATGCGCGCGGCGCATAATGCGACGCCAGCATGCCGGGCGCCTCGATGCCGGCTGTCGCGCCGCGCTGCAGCTTAATGCCGGTGACGGCCTCGATATCGGCGGCAGCGATGCCGCCTGGCCTCAGCAGCCGCACGCTGTTGCCTTCGACCTTGACGATGGTCGATTCCAGCCCGACCGGGGTGGCGCCGCCATCGACCACCAGCTGGATTTTGGCGCCGAGATCGGCCGCGACGGCTTGCGCCGTCGTGGCGCTGATCTTGCCCGAAGAGTTCGCGCTGGGCGCGGCCAACGGCCGGCCGAGTCTGGCGATCAGCTCGCCGCCGAACCCCCTCGGCATGCGCAGCGCGATCGTATCGAGCCCGGCGGTGACCAGCGGATGGATGCCGTTGCCGGGTCGGAGCGGCAGCACCAGCGTCAGCGGCCCCGGCCAGAACGCCTCGGCCAGCCGCTTCGAAAGCGGGTCGAAGATCGCAATGCGCTCGGCCATCGCCAGATCGGCGACATGGGCGATCAGCGGGTTGAAGCGCGGCCGGCCCTTGGCTTCGAAAATGCGGGCGACGCCGACGCCATTGGTCGCGTCGCTGGCCAGTCCATAGACGGTCTCCGTCGGGATGGCGACGACGTCGCCGCCCTCAAGCAGCGCCAACGCCTGCTCCATCGCTTCGCCGACGGATAGTATCTCAGCCACTCGCTTCACCTCACAGGCACCGGACCTAAAGCGCGTCGCGCTGAACCGGATTCATGCGACGCGCTTTAGGTCTTTGTTTTGATGCATGTCGTTCTCTCAAAACCGGGGCCACTTTTGAGCGACATGCATTAGAGCGGTTCAGCGGTTCGCTGAAACGCTCTAAGTATTTGTTTTTGCGCAATTCCGGACGGAAAACCGCTACTCACTTTTCCTGGAATTGCTCTAATACGGCAGTGGTTTTCGGGCAAGCCGGCGTTGGCGAATTATCAATGCCTAAAATGCTACGTTTCCCTGCAAGCCGGCATCAATCCACTGGGGTTAAGGCTATTTGCGGTTAGGGCTGGCGGCTTGTCGGGCAAGGGGACGGTTTCGATGTCGATGCGTGTGCTTGGAGCGCTTGGTTTCACCCTGGCGGCGATGACCGGTGGGGCGCACGCCTCGTCGATCGTCTTTCTCGGCGTCTCGACCTCGACGCCATCGGTCATCAAGGTTGGCGGATCCGAACCGGTCAGGATCGCCTCGTCGCCATCGATCGTCGCACTCGGCGATGCCCAGCCCGATGTGACTTATGAAAAGGTCGCGGCGATCCCCGAAAAGCCTAGGCACGGCCAGGACCCGATGATCATTCGCGGCGGCATCGTCGGCGGCGCCTTCGCCGCGCCGGCTCCGGCCAGGGCGAGCGCCGCGGCGCCGGCGACTGAGCCGACGGCAGAGACCGCACCAGCCGGAACTGCAACGGCATCGAACGGCAAGCCCGAGTCGCAACCGGCAGCGCCGCAGCCGGCAGCAACACCGCAGCAGCCGATCGAGGGCGTCGGCAAAGCCGAGTAGGCCATTCAGCCAAAACAGTCGGCCAAGACAGTCGGCCGATCCATGCCGCTTGACGCCGATCGACGCCCCGGCGCAGGATCGGCTTGGCGGCGGCGGCCCCAATTTCGCCAATCGGGTTTGGCATGAGCGCGCCGGGTTCTAGGAGAGCGAGGGGTTATCATGAACATGACGAAATCTTTGACTATTGCCGGCCTGTTGCTGGCGTCACCTATAGGTGTCGGCGGCGCGCAGGCCGGTGACGAGCTAGGGTCCTACGTCGCGCGCATTTCCGATCGCGACCACCATGCCAGCGACGGCTATGAGCTGAGCAGCGCAGCACAGATGGTGCGGCAGGACCGTGCCAACTGGCACAAGTTCCACCGGCGCGATGCCGACGACCAGGGCGATGACTGGTTCCGCAGCAACGATGATCGCGCGTATCTGGAACGCATGCTGAAGCGCGGTGGCGCGATGAGCTCCTCGACACGGAACGCCATCGTCAATGGCGAGCCGCTGATCCAGGTCGACGTCTATTCAGACAGCGTGCATGTCAGCATTTTGGAGGACTGACGGAGTCAGCCTCGGGAGGACTGAAAACAAGACGGGCGGCGTGTGAACGCCGCCCGTGTTCGGGCTTGTCCGTCCCTTAGCTAGCCAGCTATTCTGGAGAAATCAGCCACCTGGTCGGTGGCCGTGCGGATGCGGGCGAGCAATGCCAGACGGTTGGCGCGCACGGCCTGGTCCTCATCATTCACGAGAACACGTTCAAAGAATGAATCAACCGGTTCGCGCAGCACGCTAAGCGCCAGCATGGCGGCGGAAAAGTCTTCGTTTTGAATCGCTTCGCCGGCTTCTCTCTCCGCCTGATTCACCGCTGCAAACAGCGATTTCTCGGCCTCCTCGCGAAACAGCGCCGGCTCAACAGTCTCGGCGACGAGCGTTTTCTTCTTCTCCTCGGCAGCCAGAATGTTGGCCGCCCGCTTGGCGCCGGCGAGCAGGTTCTTGCCGTCCTCGGTGTCGAGGAAGGACCCCAGAGCTTCGACGCGACGCACGATCTGCAGGAGGTCGTCCGACTGCGATTGGCCGATCTCCCCCCTTGTGGGGGAGATGCCCGGCAGGGCAGAGGGGGGCGCGCCAGAATGAGAGGTCGGCGGGACAGCGCCCCCCTTTGTCGGCTTCGCCGCCCCCACAATGGGGGAGATTGGCGCGCTTCCACCACCTGCCAGCACGGCGTCAATGAGATCATGCCGAGCGCCCTGGTCGCGGAGATAGACTTTCAGGCGGTCGTGGAAGAAGGCGAGGAGGTCGGGGCCAAAGGCCCGTCCAGCCTTGGACGCGAGATAACGCGCCGTTTGATAGGCACTGTCGAAGAGCGATGTCAGCGGCAGTGAGATCCCATTCTCGATCAGGATCCTCACCACGCCCAGTGCGGCCCTTCTCAGCGCGTAAGGATCCTTCGAGCCCGTGGGCTTTTCATCGATCGCCCAGAACCCGACCAGCGTATCGATTTTGTCGGCGAGTGCGACGGCAATCGACACCGGATCGGTCGGCACGCTATCCGACGGACCTTGCGGCTTGTAATGTTCCTCGATCGCCGCGGCCACGGACGGATGCTCGCCCTGCAGCAGCGCGTATTTGCGGCCCATGGCGCCTTGCAGTTCGGGAAACTCGCCGACCACTTCGGTGGTGAGATCAGCCTTGGCCAGCACCGCGGCGCGGGCCGCGAGCGCGGTAATCTCCCCCCTTGAGGGGGAGATGTCGCCGAAGGCGACAGAGGGGGTCGTCTCGCGTGGAGCGCCAACTCCCTCTTTCTTCGAGAGACCGGGCGGCGTCGCGGCAGCCGAAGCGACCCCCTCTGGCCTGCCGGCCATCTCCCCCTCAAGGGGGGAGATTGACTGCGCCACTGTTGGCGCCAGTTCCTCCGCCAGCCGCTTGATCCGCTGCACCCGCTCGCCTTGCGTGCCGAGCTTGGCGTGGAAGGTGACGTTGAGATGGTCGAGGCGGGCCATGCGCTGGTCGAGCGGTTTCTTCAGATCGAGCCCGAACTTTTCCGCCGATGCTTCAAGCTGCTCGAGATCGGGCAGATCGCCCTGGTCGGTCTTCCAGAAATACAGCGCATCCGACAGGCGCGCGCGCACCACCTTGCCGTTGCCGTGCGCGATCTCCTTGCCGCCGTCCTTGGCCTCGATGTTGGCGGTGAGGATGAAGCGGTTGGAAAGGTTTTCGCCGTCGCCCTGCGGCCGGGTGACAAAGCATTTCTGATTGGCGCGGATGGTCAGCCGGACCACTTCTGGCGGAATGGCAAGAAAGGCCTGCTCGAATTCGCCCATCAGCACCACCGGCCATTCGACCAGGCCCGACACTTCTTCCAGCAGCCCTTCGTCCTCGACCAGATCGAGCCCGTTGGCGAAGGCGAGGTTGCGGGCGTCGGCAAGGATGATCTCCTTGCGCCGGTCGCCATCGAGCACGACCTTGGCCGCTTCCAGCTTGGTCACGTAATCGTCGAAGCGGCGCACGGTGATTTCTCCCGGCGCCATGAAACGATGGCCGTAGGTGATATTGCCCGAGCGGATGCCATCGATCTCGAAATCGACCACCACCGGCTCCTCGGTCTCCGGGCCGAAGGTGCACAGAATCGTCTGCAGCGGCCGCACCCAGCGCAGCGAACCGGGCTTGGCCGAAGCCGGCCCCCAGCGCATCGATGTCGGCCACGGGAAGCCGCGAATGATGGCCGGCACCAGTTCGGCGACGATTTCTTCCGCCGCCCTGCCCGGCTTCGAAATATGGGCGACGTAGAAATCGCCTTTCTTCGGATCGGAATGGACATGCGCCTCGGCAACCGAGGCAAGGCCTGCCTTGCGCAGAAAACCCTGCACCGCCTGTTCCGGCGCCGCCGTCGACGGCCCCTTGATCTCCTCGTGGATGTCCTTCGAGCGCGCGGTCAGGCCCCTGACATCGAGCGCCAGGCGCCGCGGCGTCCAGTATTCGCGCGCGGCGTCATAGGTCAGACCCGCCTCGACCAGACCGTCGGTCAGCATCTTCCTGAGATCGCCCGCCGCCTTGCGCTGCATGCGGGCGGGGATTTCCTCGGAGCGGAGTTCCAGCAACAAATCCGGCATCAGAGTTTCTCCACCCGCATGCCTTCTCCCTGATTGCGCGTCCTCGCGCCTCCGGCGCTGCGGTTGCGCGGCCGGGCGGGGATTTCCTCGGAGCGAAGTTCCAGCAACAAATCCGGCATCAGAGTTTCTCCACCCGCATGCCTTCTTCCTGATTGCGCGTCCTCGCGCCTCCGGCGCTGCGGTTGCGCGGCCGGGCGGGGATTTCCTCGGAGCGAAGTTCTAGAAGCAGATCAGGCATAGTTAGGCTCCCACCCTCCCCTCGATGGGGAGGGTCGGCGCGTAGCGCCGGGGTGGGGTGGCGACCTCTCAGCCGCCGATACCTTCGGCACCATCGCGCAAACGCAGGTGTGATTTTCGTTCTTCCACCGCCGCATAGATCGTATCGAGCACGGAATCCAGTTCGTTTTTGATTTCATGGTTCCAGAAGCGAATGACGCGGTAGCCTTGGCTCTCGAACCATTTCGTTCGACGCTCGTCATGGCGCAGCTGGTCATCGAAGCTGTGATGGGCACCGTCCACCTCAATGATCAGCTTCAGCCGGTGGGAGATGAAATCAGGGAAGTAAACGCCTACCGACGCCTGCCTGCGAAAATGAGTGCCTTCTACTGGAATGCGCCACAGATGCCGCCACAGGATGCGTTCCTCGTCGGTCATCGCCGCGCGAAGCCTTTGCGCAGACTGCAGCTTGAATCGATCGAGTTTTGGCATGGAACGTCGCGCTGTCACCCCCACCCGCCGCTTCGCGGCGACCTCCCCCATCTAGGGGGAGGTAAGAGGGCATAGCAACTCGGCTGACCGCTGTTTCCAGGAATTTTGACCGCCCCTGTCGGGCCGCAACCAGCCCGCCCGTCCTTGGATCAAAGATTTCCATGAACCAAACGCAGCGCTGAAGCGACCAACGCTCAGGCAGGGACCTATTGGCTGAACGACCATGAAAACGGCATCGAGACTTCTCCAGATCATCGCGCTCAGCGCCTGTTTCGCCGCGCAGGTGCATGGCGCCTTCTCGATGCCGGGCGTACGGCAGGCTATGCGGACCATGGCGGGGTCGACTGGCCCGATGTTGGCCCCAATCAACATTTCCCTCGAAATGATGAAGTGAGCCTCAGGCGGCGAGACCGCCGGCCTGGGTCTGCAAAAATGCCTCGCCGCAGGCTTTCGCCAGATTGCGCACCCGCAGGATGTAGCTCTGCCGCTCGGTCACCGAAATCACGCCGCGCGCGTCGAGCAGGTTGAAGACGTGGCTGGCCTTGATGCACTGGTCATAGGCCGGGAAGACCATGCGGTGCATCGGCAGATTGTCGTTCGAAGCCGGGGCGCCGGCCGCGAGCAGCGCCTTGCATTCGGCTTCGGCGTCCTCGAAATGCCTGAGCAGCATGGCGGTGTTGGCATATTCGAAATTGTGCCTGGAATATTCCTGCTCGGCCTGCAGGAAGACATTGCCATAGGTGACTTTTTCGGCGCCTTCTCGGCCATTGAAGTTGAGGTCGTAGACATTGTCGACGCCCTGCACATACATGGCCAGCCGCTCCAGGCCGTAGGTCAGTTCTCCCGCCACCGGCGCGCATTCGATGCCGCAGACCTGCTGGAAATAGGTGAACTGCGACACTTCCATGCCGTCGCACCAGCACTCCCAGCCGAGCCCCCAGGCGCCAAGCGTCGGGCTTGCCCAGTCGTCCTCGACGAAGCGAATGTCGTGCAGCAACGGATCGACGCCGATTGCCTTGAGCGAGCCGAGATAGAGTTCCTGCAGGTTCGGCGGGTTGGGCTTCAGGATCACCTGGTACTGGTAATAATGCTGCAGCCGGTTGGGGTTTTCGCCGTAGCGGCCGTCCTTGGGCCGGCGCGAGGGCTGGACGTAGGCGGCGTTCCAGCCCTTGGGCCCGAGCGCGCGCAGCGTGGTGGCCGGATGGAAGGTGCCGGCGCCGACTTCCATGTCGTAAGGCTGCAGGATGACGCAGCCATAGGCGGCCCAGTAATTGTGCAGGGTCAGGATCAGCCCCTGGAACGAGCGGCTGGGATGCATATGGACTGGACTGTCTGACGTCACGGCGGCCTCGGAAAGCGCTGAAATGATGCCATTCCCTAGTTGCCGGGCCGGTAGGCGTCAAGGCAGCGCCTATCGCCGCCTTGATGAGAGGTTGAACGCTTTGCTTCGGACTGGCCCATTGCCGGACGGTGCCGGTGGCCGTTTGCTCGCCCAGCTTCAACGACAAAGGTTCAGCCATGCAAGGCCAGTTCACCGTACGCCCCGTCACCCGAGAGGATTACGAGCAATGGCTGCCGCTGTGGGACGGCTACAATGCGTTTTACGGCCGCTCGGGCGAGACCGCCTTGCCCGGTGACATCACTGCAATGACATGGTCGCGCTTCTTCGATGCCTATGAGCCGATGCATGCGCTGGTCGCCGAGAGCGAAGGCAAGCTTCTCGGCCTTGTCCACTATCTCTACCACCGCACCACCACGGCGATTTCGCCGAACTGCTATCTGCAGGATCTCTTCACCAATGAGGCGTCGCGCGGCAAGGGCGTCGGCCGGGCACTGATCGAAGACGTCTATACCAGGGCGCAAACCGCAGGCTCCAGCCGCGTCTACTGGCTGACACACGAAACCAACCACACGGCGATGAAGCTCTACGACAAGATCGGCGATCTCTCGGGGTTCGTCGTCTACCGAAAGCTGTTCTAATGCATGTCGCCCAGAAGTGTGCCGCGGCTCTGGGACAACGACATGCATCAAAACAAAGACTTAAAGCGCGTCGTATGAATCCGTTTCAGTGCGACGCGCTCTAGAATGAGCGCCAACGCTGGAGATTGGCTGAAAGCCTTCCCGACTTCGTCATTCCAGGGCGAAGCAGCCGCCAAGCGGCGTCGCGCAGACCTGGAATCCATTCCGTGACCTTGATCGAAGAACGAAGCGGAGCAGAATTCTGCACCCTCGCAACGCCTTAAGGTCACGGCATGGCTTCTATGGCCTGCGCCGCGTCGCTTCGCTCCTTGCTCCGCCACAGAATGACGATCGCGATAGGGCGTCTCTATCTCTTTGTTTCTGTCGCAATTCCGAACGGAAAACCGCGCACACTTTCCTGGAATTGCTCTAAGATGCCAAGCCGAAAAAACGGGGCTCAGCGAGCCCCGTTTCATCAGAAGTATGGCCCGATCACCCCTTCGGCGCTGGCGGGGTGGCCGGCTTGACCTTCGGGGTTTCCTGCGCCGTGTTGGATTCGATCGGCGGCAGGCCCTTCATCAGCTTCTGCTGCAAAATGGCAAGCACATCGGGATCCGGCTTCAGGTCGCGCGCCTGATTCCACTGGAAAGTGGCTTCGAGCTTGCGGCCGACGCGCCAATAGGCATCGCCGAGATGGTCGTTGAGCACCGGATCTTCCGGCTTGAGCGACACGGCGCGCTCCATTTCGCGCACGGCGTCGTCGAACCGGCCCATGCGGAAATAGGCCCAGCCCAGCGAATCGACGATGTAGCCGTCGCTCGGCCTGAGGTCGACGGCCTTCTGGATCATCGCCAGGCCTTCCTTGAGGTTCATGTTCATGTCGACCCAGGAATAGCCGAGATAGTTCAGCACCTGCGGCTGGTCGGGGAACAGTTCCAGCGCCTTGAGGAAGTTCGGTTCGGCCTTGGGCCATTCCTTCAGCCGCTCATAGGCGATGCCGCGCTGATAGTAGATGTTCCAGTTGGCATTGGTCGGCGTCTTCAGCAGCGCGACCGCCTTGTCGTAGAGAGTGGCGGCGGAGCGGAAATCTTCCTTCGAGGCATAGACCCCGCCCAGCGCCAGATAGGCGCGCATGTCATCGGGGTGAGCTTCGACGAATGCCTTGAGATGGGCGATAGCCTCGTCGTGACGGTTGAGATCGGCAAGGTTGAGGCCGAGCTGCAGGTCGGAAAGCTCCTTCAGCGGCGAGGAGGCTGGAATGCGGCTATAGAGCGCAATGGCGCCTTCGCCGTCCTTCAGCTGCTCCGCAACGGCGGCAAGCTGCACCAAAGCGGCGTCGCTGTCGGGCTTGAGCGCGAGCGCATATTGCAGATAGAGGCGCACGAACGGCTCGCCGCCGCCGCGATTGAGCGCGATGGCGAGGTCGAGCAGGATTTCAGCGGCGCCTTCGGAGGGACTGGCGACGAAGGGCTCGATCTTGTCGCCCTTGCTGATCCTGTCGCGAAGCGCCTGGATGTCGAGCTTGCCGGGCGCGAACGCCTCGGCCTTGTCGAGCACGTAGAGCGCCTTGTTCTTGTTTCCCTTGCGCGCCAGGAAAGACGCGTAGGCCTGGGCGTTGCGCATCCATGTCTCGGGCGCGGCACCGCCGGCCGTGACGTCGGTCAGGGTCGCGTCATAAAGCGCGTCGGCCTTGTCCGATAGGCCTGCGGCATCGGCGATCAGCGCGCGGTGGAAGGACTTGAACAGGCCGAACCAGTCAGGCCCCTGCAGTTTGTCGATCGAGGCCATCGCCCCGGTGGGGTCGCCGGCGCCCTCTTGTGCCCAGCCGGACATGACGCCGGAAATCAGCCGGTCGAGATCGGATTCGAGCGACAGCTTGAGCCAGTACTGCGCCTTGGTGAAATCCTTCTTGTGGAAGGAATCGACCGCCAGAGCCAGACGCGAGAAGCGCTCGACGTCGGGAACTGCCTTGAGCTTGTCGGCATAGACCAGCGATTCCTCGAAGCGGCCTTGCGCGATCAGCGACAGCATCAGGCTTTGCTGCAGCGAGGTGTCGCCAGGATTGAAGGCGAGCGCCTGCTTGTAATAAGCGATGGCACTGTCGAGGTCGTTGTCGCCTTCGGCGATGCGGGCGGCGAGATAGGCGCCCGAGAAGGAGGTGATCTTGACCGGGTCGGTCGATTCCTTGGCGTAGGCAGGCAGCGGAGAAATCGCCATCCCTGCCACAATTGCCAGCCCTGCGAGCCAGCGCGCACGTCCTTGCCGCATCGTATCCCTTTCAGCCAAGCGCCATCCCGCGTCGGCGCGGAGAAGCCATAGACTCGATGTTTCCTGACAAAGCATGGCCTTTTTGGGGTCAGGCTTCAATCCGGGCCGAATTCACAATCGGGTCACCCGATTAACAAACCATGGCGACGCAGACACTGTCGGTTCCGACAATAGCAGATCGGGGTTGGGAGCTACAGCCTGACATCGCGATATCCGCCTGCCGCTATCGTGCTGCACAGGCCGGCCCACTCGCAACCCTGGCAGGCCTCACGCGTCACGCCGGCTGAAAAGGCCGCGCGCGAGGCGGCAAGCGTTGCCGCGTCGAGGCTGAGACGGACGCCCGCCTCGATGGGCCGGGCCAGCAGCTTGCCGACATCGCGTGCTGCCAGCTCGTCCCGGCCTGCCGCGCTTTCGCGCAAGCAGTGGGGCTCGGCCTCGCCGAGCAGCGGCCGACAGATGTCGTCGGGGCCGGAGACGATCAGAATATCCTCGCCCCGGCCCAGACGTTTCGCGATCACGTCATAGTTGGCGACGAAGGCTGCGCTGTACCCTTCGCCGATATAGGTCAGCAGGCAAAGCAGATGGTGGGAGCGCAGCCGGACGGTCATCGGTCAGGACGCGCCAGCGGAGCCTGTTCCATCCCGATGGTATCGGGATGGGGCTCCATTTTTTTGTTTGAGCATGATCTCTTCCGAAAACCGGACTCCACTTTTCGGGATCATGCTCCTGCCGGGTCCGCCTTGTTGCTCCAAAACAGCTTGAGCGTCGCGGCGCCGAGCGCCGATTTCAGCAGGCCGCCGACGAGGAACGGCAGGAAACCGAAGGCGATGGCCTGTTCGAGGCCGATCATGACGGCGAGCCAGGCCATTCCGAGAACCAGGCAGGCGAGGTTGCCGAGGACCATGCCGGCGAAGGCGAGCAGCACGCGGTTGCCGTTCCAGCCGCGCTCGGCCAGCCAGCCGACAAGCGCGCCGACGAGCGGGAAGGCGAAGAGATAACCGCCCGTTGCCCCGACGAAATACGACGCGCCCGCTGCCCCTCCGGACAGGACAGGAAAGCCCACGGCGCCCTCGGCGAGCCAGGCGATGATGGTCATGGCGCCAAGCCGCCAGCCATAAAGTGCGCCGACCAGCGTCACGGCGAAGGTCTGCATGGTGACCGGCACCGGCACCATCGGCACCTCGATCTGGGACAACAGCGCCAGAAACAGCGTACCGAGGACGACGGCCGCGGCCTGCCAGCTATGCGAGCGGGTTTGCAGGCGCAACGGGCTGAAGGACGGCTTGGACGGCGAAAAGGCGATGTCGGTCATGGTTGCTTCCTAGCTGGTTTGAAATTATAGATAATTTTGTTGTTCGATCTATTATCGAATCCATATTTGCGCGGGAATGGCAACCCTCACCCCTAAAAAGGCTTGGGCTTGCGTGTCGAATAAAGGACATTTGGAAAGGCTGGCGGGACAGCACCCCCCTCTGGCCTGCCGGCCATCTCCCCCGCAAGTGGGGAGATCGGATGTCGCCTTTGCTTTCGCCAATGGCCGACGTTGCAGGACTAACGCAACGGCAAAGCTGTTGAGCTCCCCCCTTGCGGGGGAGATGTCCGGCAGGACAGAGGGGGGTGTGAAGGATCGCTACGCGCGGAATCCGACGACTTGTCCCTTCGTCCCTACCCGACGATGGCAAACGCTTCGCGCATCTTGCCCGACGCGGTCTTGACTGGTTTCTGGCCGATCCACTGCACGTGCCGGCCAAGCGTGGTGGCGGCCGATTCGGTATTGCCCTGCCGCAGCGCGCTCAGGATCGCGCGATGATCCTGGTCGGTGCGGATTTCCCATTCCGAGCGCCAGGCGGCGAACAGGAAGCGGGCACTTGCGGCGTGCAAATCGTCGATGGTGGCGATGAGCCGCGGCATGCCGCAGGGCGCCAGGATCAGCCGGTGGAAGGTGCGGTTGGCCTCCTCCCAAGAGCGGACATCGCGGGATTTGTCGCCGGCCTTTGTGGCTTCTTCGGCAAGGTTGAGAATGGAAGCCGTCAGATGCGGCGCGGCATGGCGCAGCGCCAGCACTTCGAGCGCTGCCCGCATTTCGGCGACCTCCCTTACCTCGCCGAGATCGAAAGTAGCGACGCGCACGCCCCGCCTGGGCTCACTGACCGCCAGCCCTTGCGCCTCCAGGCGCCGGAAGGCTTCGCGCACCGGGACATGGCTGGTCTGGAATTCCTCGGCGATGTGATCCTGCCGCAGCCTGGCGCCCGGCTCGATCGCGCCCGATATGATGCGGTCGGCCAGCACCTTGCTGATGCGCACGGCGATGGTGTCGTCTGCGGTCTTTGCCATGTTTTATAGATAATTTGACGCGCAGCCGATTGTCGAGCGGTGATTGCCCGATTTTTCGTGCAAACTTGCTTTGGCGCCAGGCGCGGGTCAGTTTACCCGGCTGATGCAGAAGTCGATGACGTCGATCAGCGCCGATTTCTGCGGCGTCGCCTCCAGCGGCGCCAGCGCGTCGCGGGCGATCTCGCCGAAATGGCGGGCGCGGCCGATGGTGTCGGCAATGGCGCCATGGCGGGTCATCAGGCCGATGGCCTTTTCCAGTCCGGCATCGTCGGTGACATTGTCCTCGATGGCGCGCTTCCAGAAGGTGCGCTCGGCCTTGGTGCCGCGCCGGTAGGCGAGGATGACCGGCAGCGTAACCTTGCCTTCGCGGAAATCGTCGCCGACATTCTTGCCCAGCTCCTGGCTGGAGCCGCCATAATCCAGCGCATCGTCGATGAGCTGGAAGGCAAGGCCGAGATTCATGCCGTAGGAGCGCAATGCGGCGCGATCGTTGCGCGTCGCCGATGCGATGACCGGACCGACCTCGGCGGCAGCCGAGAACAGCGCCGCGGTCTTGGCCTTGATGACGGCGAAATGCTCGTCCTCGGTGGTATCGAGGTTCTTGGCGGCCGCCAGCTGCATCACCTCGCCCTCGGCGATGATCGAGGCGGCGCTGGACAGGATGTCGAGCGCTTCCAGCGAACCGACATCGACCATCATGCGAAAAGCCTGGCCGAGCAGGAAATCGCCGACCAGCACGCTCGCCTGGTTGCCCCAGATCATGCGGGCAGTCTTTTTGCCGCGCCGCATGCCGCTCTCGTCGACGACGTCGTCATGGAGCAGCGTGGCGGTGTGCATGAACTCGACCGCGGTGGCGAGCTTGACGTGACCCTCGCCGGAATAGCCGAACATCTGGGCCGCCGCGAGCGTCAGCATCGGCCGCAGCCTCTTGCCGCCCGACGAGATCAGATGGTTGGCGACTTCCGGGATCATCTCGACGTCGGAGCCGGCCTTGGACAGGATCAGTTTGTTGACGCGGCCCATATCGGCGGCTGTCAGGTCGATGAGATCCTTGATGGAGGCGGGTTCCCGCTTCCCGTTTTCGATGTTGAGAACGACACCCACCAACAAACACTCCCGTCTTTGATCACGCGTGCGACGGCACCCTGGTCCCGCCTGGGACTCTAGGGCGGCACATACGGGCACGGCAAGAGGCGAATTGGCGCGGCTGCGGTGACGGCGTTTCAACCTTAGCGACCGCATGCCGTTGCCCGAAAACCGCTCCACACTTTCGGCGCCATGCTCCAGCGTTTACATCAACGCTGCAACCTGCGAACTTCGTCCGATGATAGAACTCGTGCGCACCAACGATGCCGTGATCATCTCCTTTGTCGAATCGCTGATGCGCGATGCCGGGATTGCCTGCTTCGTCGCCGACCAGAACATGAGCATTCTCGAAGGGTCGATCGGTCTTTTGCAGAAGCGCGTGATGGTCGATGCCGACCAGGCCGATCAGGCGCGGCGCATCTTGAAAGACGCCGGCATCGAGAACGAAATCCGCCAGACATAATGGCTGAAGCGAGCGCGCTTACCAGCGATACGCCGGCCCATACGGTCGATGCCTTCCATCGCGGCCGCTTCTGGCTTGTCCAGCCCAGGACAGGGCATCGCGCCGGGATGGATGCCATGATGCTGGCGGCAGCAGTTTCATCCGGCTTTTCTGGACGCCTCGCCGATTTCGGCGCCGGCGCCGGTGCGGCGGGTCTCGCCGTGCTGTCGCGCTGCCCAGAGGCGCAGGTCGTGCTCGTCGAACGGTCGGCCGAGATGGCAGGCTTCGCCACAACCACGCTCGCCCATCCCGGCAATGCGCATCTCGGCAATCGCGCCTCGGTGCTGACCGCCGACGTCACGCTGTCAGGCCGGGCGCGGACGCAAGCCGGCCTCGCCGACAATTCCTTCGATTTCGTCATCATGAACCCGCCCTTCAACGCGGCGCAAGACCGCGCCACGCCAGATCCGCTGCGGCGGCAGGCGCATGTCATGGACGACGGGCTGTTCGAAAGCTGGATCCGGAGTGCGGCTGCCGTCGCCAAGCCGCGCGGGGGCCTGGCCGTCATTGCGCGGCCGGAACAGCTTGGCGACCTCCTCGATGCGCTGTCGGGCCGCTTCGGCGACGCCGAGATGCTGGCCGTGCATCCGCGCCCGGAAGCAGCCGCAATCCGCATTGTGGTCAGGGCAGCGCTCGGCGCGCGCGGCAAGCTGTCGATCCGCCCGCCTTTGATGCTGCATGGGCAAACGGGCGACGGCCCGTCGGAACGAACCGAGATGATCAACAACGGACTGGCGTCGCTGTTTGGCGATTGATTTAGGCCCGTCAGTGTCGTTGCCGCAAAACCGGCACACAGTTGGCTGAGATGGATTGCAGCATTGCCGTTGACCGGCAAATCCCTACATGCGTTGAAGCCATTTGGAGACAGCCACCTCGTGAAACGCCTTTTCAACCGCCTGCTGCCGAAATCCTGGCGATCCAGCGTCGTCACCATTCCCGTCATCAGGCTGCATGGCACCATCATGGCCGGCGGCGGCCCGTTCCGGCCGAGCCTGTCCTTGGCGTCCACCGCCGCCCTCATCGAAAAGGCGTTCCTGTTCGATGCGCCCGCCGTCGCCATTTCAATCAATTCGCCTGGCGGCTCGCCGGTGCAGTCGCGGCTGATCTTCAAGCGCATCCGCGACCTCGCGGTCGAGAAGAACAAAAAGGTGCTGGTCTTTGTCGAGGATGTGGCGGCCTCGGGCGGCTACATGATCGCGGTCGCCGGCGACGAGATCTTTGCCGATCCGTCCTCCATCGTCGGTTCGATTGGTGTCGTCTCGGCCTCGTTCGGCTTTCCCGAGTTGATGAAGAAGATCGGTGTCGAGCGCCGTGTCCACACCGCCGGCCAGAACAAGGCGGTGCTCGACCCGTTCAAGCCGGAGAAGAGGGAAGACGTCGAGCGCCTGAAGGCGCTGCAGCTGGAAGTGCACGAGACCTTCATCGACCTGGTCAGGGAACGCCGTGGCACCAAGCTGAAGGACGATCCGGACCTGTTCACCGGCCTGTTCTGGACCGGCAAGAAAGGGCTGGAGCTTGGCCTCGTCGATGCGTTGAGCGACATGCGCACGGTACTGAAAACCCGCTTCGGCGCGAAAACCCAGCTCAGGCTGGTCACCGCGCCGCGTGGCCTGTTTGGCCGCATCGGCCTGTTCGGCTCGAACTTTTCAGCGCCCGATATTGCCGCCGCCGCCGCAAGCGGCGTGATCGATGCGGCGGAAGAGCGCGCATTGTGGGCTCGCTTCGGGCTTTGAAAAAGCAGGGAAAGAGTCTAGCATGAGGGCTTGACAGTCTGCCTTGCCGCCTTGCGAGGGAGGAGCTTTGAAATGCCACAGATCATTTTCTTCGCAGTTGTCGGCGCAGCCGCTTATTTCGGCTACCGCACCTTCGTCCGCGAGGCCGAACGTGTGACCGCCAAGGTGCGGCGCACCGAAAAGCAGGCAGCCAACGGCACCAACGGCACGCTGGTCCAGGATCCTAAGACCGGCGAATACCGCCTGGCCAAGGACTGAGCATCATCCCGTCAGCAGCCGACAGTTTGGATGCCGCAGCCCGGACGTGGCTTGCGCCCGCCAAGATAAATCTGGCGCTGCACGTCACCGGCAAGCGCGCCGACGGCTACCATCTGCTCGAGAGCCTGGTCGTTTTCACCCGCTTCGGCGACAGGGTCGAGATCGAGCCTGCCGACGCCGACCGGTTCTCCGTATCGGGCCGTTACGCGACTTCCGTGCCGATCGACGACAGCAATCTGGTGGTGAAGGCGCGCGAGGCGCTGCGCAGGCAGGCCGGCCAGCAGAGCACGCCGCCGGTTGCCATCCGGCTGGAAAAGAACCTGCCGATCGCATCCGGCGTCGGCGGCGGATCGAGCGACGCGGCCGCCGTTCTGCACGGTCTTATCAGGACATGGGGTCTCGACATCGGTGAGGCCGAACTGAGCCGGATCGGTCTCACGCTCGGCGCCGACGTGCCGATGTGTCTTGCGGCAAAACCGCTGGTTGCGGGTGGCGTCGGCGACGAGCTGTCGCTGGTGCCGGATTTTCCGGCGCTCGCTTTGGTGCTGGTCAATCCCGGCGTCGCCGTCTCGACGCCTGATGTGTTCAAGGCACTTGAGAAACGCGACAATGAGGGATTGCCGCCGCTGCCGCGTGCATTTGACTTCCACAGTGTCCGCAACTGGCTGGAGATCACCCGCAACGATCTCGAACCGGCGGCGCAGGCGATCCAGCCGCCCATCGGCCGAGCGCTTTCCCTGCTGAACAGGGCCGGATCTGGATTCTCGCGCATGTCGGGCTCCGGCGCGACATGCTTCGGGCTGTTCGAGACCGGCAATGTCGCCAAGCGCGCCGCCGCCGAGATCCGCAGCCGCGAACCGGAGTGGTTTGTCGCCGCGACACGAAGCATCGCTTCAGAGGGGGCCGATGACCAAAATTGACGAGAGCCGGCCGTTCATCCCGGTGCGCATCGCGGTGCTGACGGTGTCCGATACGCGCAGCCTTGCCGACGACAAATCCGGCCAGACGCTGGCTGATCGCATCGCCGAGGCCGGCCATGTCCTGGCCGCGCGCGACATCGTCACCGACGACCGGGAGAAAATCCGCGACAAGGTGCTGGGCTGGTCGCGCGACGAAGACATCGATGTCGTCATCACCACCGGCGGCACCGGTTTTACCGGCCGCGACGTGACGCCGGAGGCGCTGGAGCCGATCTTCGAGAAGCGCATGGATGGCTTTTCCGAAGTGTTCCACCGCATTTCCTACGACAAGATCGGCACCTCGACAGTGCAGAGCCGAGCGACGGGCGGCGTCGTCAACGCCACCTTCGTCTTCGTGCTGCCGGGCTCGCCCGGCGCCTGCAAGGACGCCTGGGACGGCATCCTGAAGCCGCAGCTCGATTACCGCCACATGCCCTGCAACTTCGTCGAGATCATGCCGCGCCTGGACGAGCATTTGCGGCGCGGCAAGGCCGCCTCGTAAACCAAGGCAAAGCGCTGCCTTGTCAGGCAGAATGGCGGTTGCGCCGGCGAAAGGATTATTTCCTGAAGGCCGCCAGGCGGGTAATCTGCCACTAAGTCCTTGAGGCGAAAAGATGCCATGACTGCGTATCGCGGCGGCTGCCATTGCGGCAACATCCACCTGACCTTCGAAACCGGAATTGAGCCGGCCGAGATGGAGATCCGCGCCTGCCAGTGCGCGTTCTGCGTCAAGCATGGTTCGCGCGCCGCCGCCGATCCGCAGGGCCGATTGATCGTATCGGTCGAGGACGAGGCGCGGCTGCACCGATACCGGTTCGGATTGCGCACCGCCGATTATCTCATCTGCCGCGACTGCGGCGTCTATGTCGCTGCTGTGACCACCGACGGCGAACCGAGAGCGATCGTCATCGTCAATGCGCTGGATGACCGGCCGCGGTTCAACCGCGAGCCGGTCCCAATGGACTATGATGCCGAGAACAAAGAGGGTCGCATTGCCCGGCGGCAAGCGCGCTGGATGCCGGTCGAGATCCGCTCCGGCCTCAGCGGATGACCGGTTCGCCGTGGAAGCGGCGGCGCGAGGGCGGCGAGACGCCGAAGCCGACCTCCATCATCAGCCGTGGCGTGGTGGACGGCACGGTGCCCATGTGGAAGCCGAACGGGTCCTCGACGAAGCCGAGCCCGGCCTCGCCGGTCAGCGTGACCGGGCTGTCCTCGCCATAGACCTTGAGCACGTCTTGCGCCGGATGGCCGACCAGCAGCGTCAGCTGGTGCTTGAGACTGCGCCTGTTGTGGCTGCCTTTGACATAGACATGCGGACCGGTGCCGGCATCGCAGGGTTTCAGATAGAAGAAGAATTTCAGCATCCGCCAGTCGTCGAGATCGAAATGATATTTGCCGAGCGAGGCAAGGTTCTTGTCGGCGTCGGAAGCCTCGCCAGTCGGGAAACTCCACCACACACGCGTGGTGATCAGCTTTGCCTGCCCGCCCAGATAGTGCTGGGCGATGTCGAACAGCAGCGGGTCGTTCTGGATGGCGAGTGCCGCCTTGCAGCCGAGGACGCGCTCGAAATAGTGTCCGCTGAGCAAAGAGCGGCCGAACCGCTTCTCGGCTTCTGCGTGTTCTCCGGGCATGAATTCGAGCCGGCGGTCGAAATTGCCGAAGCACGGCGTGCTCTGAGCAAAGCTGGCGACCTCTTCGTGGATTGCCTGCGGAAGGACCAGTCCGGAGAACAGGCCATCGGTGCGCAGCGCCGCGACGATCGACTTGAGGTCGACGCCCCTGAACATCGTCGCTCCGGCACTCTGCGCGGGGCGCGCGGCTTTGGCGCCAAGCCAGTGCAGCTTGCGCGCCGGCATGGTGCGGGCAAGCACGAACATCGGCAGCCATGCGGGATTTTCGCGCAGGTCGGACAGATAGGTCGGGATACGCACCGCAATGCGGCGGAGCAGGCTGCCGTTGCGGGCAATGGCTTCCAGACTGGGGGCGCCGGATTTGTCAGGGGACGAAAGGTTCATCGGGGTCCTCAGATATGAACGGCAGCAACGACGACGCGGCGCTTGCTTACCGCTCCGGCACTACCCAAACCCCGATATCCCGCATCAACGGAATGCTAATCCCGCGTCAGCTTTTGTGCAATGCACAATAGCTTTTTGCGGCGAAAAAGAGGGATGGTGCTGCGACCGTGCCAATGCGGATGAGACGCCGACGCTGCCCCTCATCCGCCCTTCGGGCACCCTTCTCCCTGGGAACGGGAAAAGGGAGAAACATCACTTCTTCGGCGCCAGCCAGATTTCGGCGTCGAGCCGCCTGGTGGCGAGACCGCGCGCAAGGGCTTCGGCGCTGTGCGCGTTCTTCGACAGGGCAGCGGCCTGGCGCTTGCTGATGACCAGCCCTTCGGCCAGCGCCCGGTTGCCCGAAAACACCCGTGACAGGAACGGCGTGCGGCTGCCGCGCGCACGGGAAAAGCGCGCCGGCATGGTTTGCCGCGCCGTGTGAGCGACAACGTCGTCGATCCAGCCCTCCGCCAGCCTTGCGCCGGGTTCCAGAAACAGCAGCCAGTCACCCTTCGCCTGCCTGATTCCCGCGGCAATGCCGCCGGCCACGAAGTGGCAGCCGGCATGATCGGCAACCCGATGCGTCTGGTCGGTCGAGCCGGTGTCGCAGACGATGACATCGCGCACCACGCCCTCGACCGCGCCGCCGATCAACGAGGCGAGCGTGCGGGCAAGGCCTTCTTCGTCATCCCGGGTTTCGATGAGAACGCTGAGCATTTTTAGCCGAATAGCGGAAAGCCCGGCCCAGCGCCAGTTGTGCATGGCCAACGAAAAAGTTCTTGCTTTGTTCTCATCAGCGAAATAGGATTATTTTCATGAACAGAGCGATTCGACAGCCAGCCGACAGTCCTTGGGAAAGGGCCAAAATGGAACATATCGTGCGTGCGGACATTGCTGCTTTCGGAGCAGGGCGAGCCGAGATGGCCAATGCGATGATCGAACAGAGCGGCATGCGCGTCCGTCCGGATCGCAACCGCGGCCGTTCCGCGGGCATCAACCCGTCCGGCCGGTTCGAGCCGGTCAGCCGGCATGTGTTCGACGACGGCTGGAATTCGCTGGAGGAATTGCCGCCGTTCAAGACCGAAGTGCAGGTCGAGAAGCCGCGCACCATCATCACCCGCAACGAATCGCCCGACATTTCCTTCGACCGCTCGATCAACCCCTATCGCGGCTGCGAGCATGGCTGCGTCTATTGTTTCGCCCGGCCGACGCATTCCTTCATGGGCCTGTCGCCGGGGCTGGATTTCGAAGCGAAGCTGTTTGCCAAGCCGGATGCGGCGCGGCTGCTCGACAAGGAACTGTCGAAGGATGGCTATCAGCCGCGCACCATCGCGATCGGCACCAACACCGATCCCTACCAGCCGATCGAGAAACAATACCGGATTATGCGCGAGATCCTCGAAGTGCTGGAGGCGCGCGGCCATCCGGTCGGCATCGTCACCAAATCCCATCTGGTGACGCGCGACATCGACATCTTGTCGCGCATGGCCGAACGGGGCTTGGCCAAGGTGGCGCTGTCGGTGACAACGATGGACCGCATGCTGGCGCGCACCATGGAGCCACGCGCGTCGACGCCGACCAAGCGGCTTGAGGCGATCCGGCAGCTTTCCGATGCCGGCATCCCGGCCTCTGTCATGGTGGCGCCGATCATTCCCGGCCTGACCGACCAGGAGATGGAGCGCATCCTCGATTCGGCACGCGCCGCAGGCGCCCGCGAGGCCGGCTATGTGATCCTGCGCCTGCCGCTCGAGGTGGCGCCGATCTTCAAGGACTGGCTGCTGCGCCACTATCCCGACCGCTACCGGCACGTGATGTCGCTGATCCGTTCGATGCGCGACGGCAAGGACTATGATTCGGAATGGGGCAAGCGGATGAAAGGCGCTGGCCCCTATGCCTGGCAGATCGGCCGGCGCTTCGAGATCACGGCCAAGCGGCTCGGCCTCAACGCCGAGCGGCGCACGCTCCGAACCGACCAGTTTGTCGCCGCCGCCAAGGCGACCGAGCAGCTGATGCTGCTCTGAGAGTAGCGCCTGCCCTGCCCTCGTGGCTGGCGACCCAAGAATCCCGTCCGGCCTGTCCCCCGGCCTGCAGACGGTGCCCTCCCGGTCTTGCCCCACTCGACCCTGGAGGGACTTGCGGAGAATCGGAGCCGATGCGAACCTCGCCGCAACATGGCTCGCGCACGTTCCGATTCTCCGCTTCTTTTCGAAATCGTCGAAAAGCCCGATTTCTCCTTCGAGACGAAGGCGATGGCCGAAGGCCTGTGGCCGGTGGCAGGCATAGACGAGGCCGGCCGCGGTCCGCTGGCGGGGCCGGTGGTGGCGGCGGCCGTGATCCTCGATCCCGCCAACATTCCCGACGGGCTCGACGATTCCAAACGGCTCAACCATTTGCAGCGCGAGGCGCTGTTCCTGAAAATCCTGGGGTCAGCGCTCGGCGTGTCGATGGCCTCGGTCAGCGCCGAAGGCATTGACGGCAGCAACATCCTCAAGGCCAGCCTGGAAGCCATGCGCCGCGCCCTTGCCGGCCTGCCGATCCAGGCGAAGCTGGCGCTGGCCGATGGCCGCGATGTGCCGCCGGGCCTCCTCTGCGAAGGCCGCGCGCTGATCAAGGGCGACCAGCGCTCGCAATCGATCGCCGCCGCCTCGATTGTCGCCAAGGTGATGCGCGACCGCATGATGTGCGGCTGCGGCAGCCACCACGAACGCTACGGGTTCGAAGTCCATATGGGCTACGCCACCGTGCGGCACCGCACCGCGATCGAAGCGCATGGTCCGGTGGCAAGGCTGCACCGGGCGTCATTCGCGCCGTTCAGGCTGGGTGGAGTTGAGGTGGTTGAGGAAGAGAGCTTCGCCGGGTTGGAGTAATGGTAATCTCCCCCCTTGAGGGGGAGATGGCCGGCAGGCCAGAGGGGGTCGCCGCGCGTGAAGCGCTAGCCCTTACTGGCCGCAGAAAGAGCGTCGCGCCCGGTCGCACCGACCCCCTCTGTCGCCTTTGGCGACATCTCCCCCTCAAGGGGGCAGATTGTCCGCGCTCAACAAAAAAGCCGCCAAGTTGCCGGGGCGGCTTGATGTCAGCGAGTTAACGCCGCTCAGTTCAGCCTGGCCTTCACGTCCTGCAGCGCGGACTTGAACAGGTCGGCGCCGGCCTTGGCGTCGATCTTGCCGGCAAGCAGCGCGCGGGCCGCCTCGACGGCGATGTCGACGGCGCTGGCGCGCACTTCGGCGACGGCTTCGCGCTCGGCCTGGCCGATCTTCTGCTCGGCAAGCGCGGTGCGGCGGGTGACATAGTCTTCGGTCTTCTTGTGCGCCTCGGCGGCAAGCATGTCGGCCTCGCGCTTGGCGGCAGCGACGATGGCTGCGGCCTCCTGCTCTGCTTCCTTGCGCTTCTTCTGGTATTGGCCGAGCAGTTGCTGGGCCTCTTCGCGCAACCGGCGGGCTTCCGCAAGCTCGTCGCTGATCTTGGTCGCACGGGCGTCGAGCGACTTGGCGATCAGGCCTGGCACCTTGATGTAAACGGCAACGCCGAGGAAAATGACGAGGGCAACCGTTGCCCAAAGCGTTGCGAGAGATGTGGCGTCCATGATGTGCTCCTCACCGGGCCACGGATTTGACCGCAGCCGAGATCTCGGCCTTGCTCGTCTTGCCGCCGACAAGCGCATCGACGATGGCTGAAGCGGTGTCCTCGGCAATCGTGCCGACTTCCTTCATGGCGTTGGCCTTGATGGAAGCAATGCTGGCCTCGGCCTCGCCGAGCTTCTTGTCGAGAGCGGCCTCGACCTTCTTGCGGGCAGCCTCGGCTTCAGCCTTGGCAGCGTCGTTGGCCTGCTGGCCGATCGCGTTGGCCTTGGCCTTGGCTTCCGCCAGTTCCTGCTCGTAAGCGGCAACGGCGGCGTCAGCCTCGCCCTTCAGCTTGGCGGCCTGGTCGAGGTCCTGCGTGATGCGATCGCTGCGGACGTCGATGATGCCGCCAAGGCGCGGCATCACCACCTTCTTCAGGAACAAATAGAACAGCCCGAACGTGATCGCCAGCCACAGAAGCTGGGACGGAAACGTCGCCGGATCGAATGGCGGGAACGTGCCGTGCGCCTCGGCAGGCACGCCGGTGCCGGAATGCGTGTCGCCTTCGGTACCGGTGTGGGCGCCTTCAGCGGCGGGTGCGGACTCTTGCGCAAACGCAGATGTCACGAACATGGACTATCCCCTGATATCAGGCATGGCCGCAGGAATGCGGCCAGCCAATTCTTCCCAATGCTCGTCCGACCGATAATTGGCCGAACAGGGGCTCAGCCGAACAGGGCGAGAAGCGCGATGAGAAGCGAGAAAATGCCCAGAGCTTCGGTCACGGCGAAGCCGAAAATCAGGCGGCCGAACTGGCCATCGGCGGCCGACGGATTGCGCAGGGCGCCCGCCAGGTAGCTGCCGAAGATGTTGCCGAGGCCAATGCCCGCGCCGCCCATGCCCAGGCAAGCGATACCGGCGCCGATGTACTTTGCTGCTTCTGCGTCCATTTTAAACTCCTTTGGATCTGTAATTCGTTGCAATTCCATCCGGCGAAGGATGCCGGAAATTCTATCTAGTGCGAAGGATGCAGCGCATCATTCAGGTACATGCAGGTGAGCACGGCGAACACATATGCCTGCAAGAGCGCCACGAGCAACTCCAGCGCGGTCAGCGCCACAGCCATCGCCAGCGGCAGGATCGATCCCGCAACGCCGAGCGCGCCGAGCGCACTCAGGCTGACCACAAACCCGGAAAACACCTTCAGGGTAATGTGGCCGGCGAGCATATTGGCGAACAGACGAACCGATAGGCTGACCGGACGCGAGACAAAGGAAATCACCTCGATCGGAACGACAAGCACCATCATCAGGATGGGCACGCCCTTCGGCACGAAAAGCTTGAGGAAGCCCAGACCGTGCTTCATGAAGCCATAGACGATGACGGTTCCGATCACCAGCGCGGCCAGGCCGAAGGTGACGATGATGTGGCTGGTGATGGTGAAGAAATAAGGAAAAAGGCCAAGCAGATTGGCAACAAGCACGAACATGAACAGCGAGAACACTAAGGGAAAGAACTTCATACCTTGGGTTCCGGCTGCATCGCGCAACATGTTCGCGACGAACTCGTAGGCCATTTCCGAAACCGACTGCAGGCGGCCGGGAACAAGGCTGCGGCTTGCGGTCGAGAGGTAAAGAAACGCCGATGCAATGGCCACGGTCGCGACCATGAACAGAGCCGAATTGGTGAAGGACAGGTCATAGCCGCCGATATTGATCGGAATCAGCTTGACGATATGGAACTGGTGGATCGGATCGACCTTGTCAGCAGCCATTTACATCCCCGTCAAAACCGCGAGCGGCCTTAAGTGTCCTTGTGCGCCATTGGCGGCGCGCCATTTCATTCTTTCGGATCGTGCGACTTCTCGCTTTTTCCGAATTCCGCCACAACACCTGACGAACGCAGGACATTGAGCACGCCGGCGCCAAAGCCCAGCAACAAGCCGACGACCAGACCCCATGGCGAGGTTCCCGCCACGCGATCCAGAAACCAGCCAAGGCCCACACCCACCACTATCCCGGCGATGAACTCGCTGGACAGCTTGAGCGCCTGGCCATATCCGGCCGTCGCCTTCGCGCCGTCATTCCCCTCGAGCTGATCCGGCCGTCTTGTCGCAAGCGATGCTCCAAGCTCACGCCGGCGGCGTTCGAGATCTTCGTCGCGGATGTCGGCCTCGTGCTTGCTGCCGCGGCCGGTTTCTCCGGTTCCGTCTGGCCCGTTCTTGTCGGCCATCGTAACCCCCCTGCCCGGTCAGACCGTCACCGTCCGTCCGCTTCTAAAGTCGCCGGCAACATAGTTAGAGGGTTTGCGCCCGTCAAGCCACGGGCGGGACTTCAAAGCCATGTATTTTTTCTATTGGAATCAATCACTTGGCGAGGTGCGACATCGTGCCCGGCACTATCGGGTCGGCACATGCCCCGAATCCGTCCGGCGACCGCTGTCCGATTTCGGCTTCCAGGGCCTTTGCGGTTCGTTTGCGACAGGCAAGCCGAAGGGCTTAGCTCCAGCCGCCGCCATACGTGCGGTAGAAGATATGCAGGCCGATCTTGGTCATCTTCTGCATCGTGCGCGCCCAGCCCGGATGGACGTAGTTGGCGTAGTAGTGGGTCGATGAGCCGACTTCGGGAATGAAGATCTTGCCGGCGGTGACCGCCATCGCGACGTCCTGCGCGGTCTTGTAGTGGGCGGGGCTCTCGATGCGCTTCTTGCGGCCGTCGCAGGCGAAGGAGAACTGGCAGCGGTTCAGCCAGTTGTCGTTCTGGTAGACGACGCCGCAAATCGAGTTCGGATAGGCCGGATTGCGGACGCGGTTGAGAATGACCTGGGCGACGGCGGCCTGGCCGCGCACGGATTCTCCCCGCGCCTCGAAATAGATGCCGTTGGCGAGGCAGGCCTGCTCCTTCGTGGAGAAGACGCTGGCCGGCAGCGGGTTCTGGATCCACGAATGATCGCCCTTGGCCATCGGCGGAATGAAGCGCCCGCTGCTCGGCTCCTCGTCCTGCAGCAGCGCTTCGAAGGGCGAGGCCTTGGCGTAATCGGGTTCGGCCTGGGCATAGGCGGTGGCCAGCACGTCCGGTCTGTCATTGTTGACGAGGGCGGCAAGCATGGCCGGCACGCCGGGATCGGGCTTCTTGTCCACATTGGTGTGGAAGGACTGGGCGATCTGGATTTCCTTGCCTTTGATGCCGGGCTTGGCGAAGGCGAGCTTCAGGCCGCTGTCCATGCTCGGCCGCAGCAGCGAGGAGGTGCGCTGGAAGATCGAGCCGGCATTGAAGTTCTTCGGCGGCGCCACCGGCGAGACCTGGATGATGCGGCCCTTCTTGTCGGCGCGCATGATGCGGTCCTCGTCGGGCGTGATGCCGGCGACATTGCCCTTGCCGCGAAACGAGACCTTGCCGACGCCGGGCAGGCGCACGCCCGAGCCCGAGAGCGAACCGGTGGTGACGGAATCGATGAAAGGCATTTCGGCGGCATGAACCGAGCCGGCGACGGATCGCTCGACATAAGAGTTCCAGCGGGTGCCCGAGGCTTCGAGGCCGGAAATCAGGCTGCCCATGTCCTGGTAGGCGACGACGGTTGGAAAGCCGATCCAGATGCCGAGCCCGATGACCAATGGCGGTACGAAGGAACGTTTTTTCTCACCGGCGGCGGCGGCCAGCCGCTTCAGGACACGTCGATGCACGGGGAACTCTCCAGAAACGCAACTGAGCCACTGGAGAGCCAAAGTGAAGCATTAACCTTGATGCGGGGTTAACGCGGTCGATCGTGTTGGTCCGAAGCGGCCCGAAATGGGACGCCGTTTGCCGGCCGGCAACCCGTCAGTTCGGCCGCAGGAAAATTGGCCATGCAATCATGGCGCAGAGCGCGCCCACCAGCCAGACGCCAGGCCACGACCAGATGAGCAGCAAAGCCGGAATGGCGGTCGGCACCACGAAGAAGGCGATGAAGACGAAGCTGTTGGCAAGACCGAGCGCGGTTCCGGCGCGGCTGGCGCCAGCAAGCGTGGCGAGTTCGGTGTAGGCGACGCCATGCCAGGCGGAGACCGAAATGCCGGCAACGACCAGCAGCACGGCGATCGCCGGGATCAACGCGGCATGGGCGTCTGGCGTGGCTCCTGCCGCCAGGACCAGCAGGCCGACGGCCGCGAAGCCAAGCGCGCTTGTCATGCTGCAGAGGCGCAGGAACCAGCGGCGGTTGCCATGGCGGTCGGTGAAGCGGCCGCTCCAGACGCGCATCACCATGGCGCCGGTCTGCACCGCGGCAAGGCTGGCGCTGATCGTGAGCGTGGCTATGCCGGCGAAATCGTGCAGGAAGACCGAGGCAAAGGTCAGCACCGCCACTTGCGGAAAGCAGAGCAGGCCGATGGCGGTGGCGATGCGCCAGACCTCGACATTGCGCAGCGGCGCCGGACCGCCCGACTTTGCCATGGCCATGCTGCCGGCATTGTCCAGTTCCGGCGGCTGGTGCAGCCATCGCCAGGCAAACAGCGCAGAGACGGCGTTCATGGCGGCCAGCAGCCCGAAGACCGCCGCGAAACCGTGCACCGATGCCAGCGACGGCAGGACCAGCGCGCCGAGCCCGCCGCCGAGCGGCACCGCGGTCTGCCTGATGCTCATGGCAAAGCCACGTTCGCCTTCGTGGAACCAGGCCATGATGGCGCGGCCGCTGGAACCGTTGACGCTGCCGCCGAGCAGGCCGGCGACCAGAAGGCATGCGGCCAGCATTGCGACGCCAGGCACATAGGTCACTGAGGGCACGATGAACAACGCCATCAAGGCGAGCCACGCCGCGGTCGCGCCAAGGCCGGTCAACAGCACGCCGCGATCGCCCCAGCGGTCGGTGAGCAGGCCCCAGGGCAGTTCGCTCAAGGCAACGCCCAGTCCGAGAAGGCCGAGGACCAGACCGAGATTGCCATTGCTCAAGTGATAACCCGACCGCAGAAACACCGCCGCCGCCGGTATGCCGGCGAAGGTGGCGGAGAAACTGGCATTGGCGGCAACGCCGATGCCAAGCACCTTCCAGCGATGATTGGCGGGAAATTGTTCAGCCTTCGACGTGACGGCGGCGGCTCGGCCAACCCGGCCTGGCTCACAATTTGCGTCGGCAATCGACATGGCGGGACTCCTGTTGATGCCCTTTCAGGGCCTTGACGCCTCGTCTTTACCGCCATAACCTCATCCCGAATAGCGGGAAGTTTTTGACAATTGTTCCCGAAAAACAGGATCGTTGTGATGCGCCGCGTAACCTTCGACCTCGATGTCCTCCGAAGCTTCGTCACCGGCATGGAACTCGGCAGCTTCGCCAAGGCCGCCGACCGGCTTGGACGCTCGACCTCGGCGGTGAGCGCGCAACTGAAGAAGTTGGAGGACCAGGCGGCCACGCCGATCTTCCGCAAGTCGGGCCGCGGACTGGCGTTGACCGAAGCCGGCGAAACCATGCTCGGCTATGCCAGGCGGCTGCTCGAGTTGAACGACGAGGCGGCCTCGGCCATCCACGACGTGGAACTGGAAGGCTGGGTCAGGCTCGGCCTGCAGGAGGATTTCGGCGAGGCGGTGCTGCCGGAGGTGCTCGGACGCTTCGCCCGCGCGCACCCCAAGGTCAAGATCGAGGCGCGGATCGGGCGCAGCTATGAACTCGCCGAGCGGATCACATCAGGCAATCTCGACATTGCGCTGGCCTGGGACAGCGGCCAGGCGCTGCCTTACAGCCGGCATGTCGGCGACGCGCAATTGCGCTGGATCGGGCCGGCAAAGCTGATCGAGACCAGGCTGCGCGAGGGCGAGGCACTGCCGCTGGTGGCGCTGGAAGCGCCATGCCTGCTGCGCACAGTGACGACGGAAACGCTCGACCGCGCCGGCCTGCCATGGCGGATGGCCTTCTCCAGCCCCAGCCTTGGCGGCATCTGGGCGGCGGTCGCCGCCGGCCTCGGCCTGACCATCCGCACGGATATCGGCCTGCCGGCCAATGTCAGGGCGATGGCGCCGCAAACGCTGGGCTTACCCGCGCTGCCGACCATGGCGCTGGTGCTGCACCAGAAAGACGCCGAACTGGACCCGGTGGCGGCGCGGCTGGCGGATATATTGTGGCACGCGGCGGTGGCGGCGCTGCCGCAGGACGAGCGGTTGAGAGAGGTCGCTTAGACGGAAGCGGCTGTCCAGCGTAGCGTTCCGTCACACCCCCCTCTGTCCTGCCGGACATCTCCCCCGCAAGGGGGGAGATTGGATCTCGCGAATGCTTTCGCCAATTTTCAACGTTGCAAGAGAGGCTCCAAAGACGAAACGACTGATCTCCCCCCTTGCGGGGGAGATGCCCGGCAGGGCAGAGGGGGGTGCTGTCCCGCCAGCCTGAAGCTTATTTGCGCTCACTTGCGCTTGTTCGCTCTCCCCGCGAACGGGTTGTCCGAAGTCCGCAGCGCTATCCTGATCGGCACGCCGGGCATGTCGAAGGCTTCGCGCAGGCTGTTGGAGAGGTAGCGGACATAGGATTGCGGCATCGCGTCGGGCCGCGAGCACTGGACGACGAAACCCGGCGGCCGGGTCTTGGCCTGGGTGACGTATTTGACCTTGAGCCGGCGGCCGGCGACGGCGGGTGGCGGGTGATGCGCCAGAATGCTTTCCAGCCAACGGTTGAGCTTGCCGGTGGAAACGCGGCTGTTCCACACCTTGTGCGTCTTGATGACGGCATCCATCAGCTTGTCGAGGCTGCGCCCGGTCTCGGCCGAAACCGTCACCGCCTGGATGCCGCGCACTTGCGGCAAAAGCCGTGTGGTCTTTTCGCGCAATTCGGCCAGCAGTTCCTGCGGATTGTCGATCAGGTCCCATTTGTTGAAGGCGATGACCGGCGCCCTGCCCTCGCGGATGATCAGGTCGGCGATCTGCAGGTCCTGCTTTTCGAACGGGATGGTGGCGTCGAGCACGATGATGACGATCTCGGCAAAGCGGATGGCGCGCAGACCGTCCTGCACCGACATCACTTCCAGCTTTTCGTGGATCCTGGCCTTGCGGCGCATGCCGGCAGTGTCGAACAGTTTTAGGCGACGGCCATGCCAGTCCCAGTCGACCGAGATGGAATCTCGGGTGATGCCTGCTTCCGGGCCGGTCAAAAGCCGCTCCTCGCCGATCAGCGCGTTGATCAGCGTCGACTTGCCGGCATTGGGACGGCCGACGACGGCGATGCGCATCGGCTTGGTGTCGTCATAGGCAGGTTCAGCGTCGGGATCGGTGATGTCCTCGCCGATCAGCACCTCGCTGGCGGCGACCTCGTCTTCGGCTTCGGCCTCTTCCTCGTCGAAAGCGCGCTTCTCGCCAAGGGCTTCGATGACAGCATCGCGCAGGTCGGGCATGCCCTGGCCATGCTCTGCCGAGACCGGGATCGGCTCACCGAGACCCAGTTCCCAGGCTTCCAGCATGCCGCCCTGGGCGCCCTTGGCCTCGGCCTTGTTGGCGACCAGCACGACCGGCTTGCCGGACTTGCGCACGATCTCGGCGAAGGTGCGATCATCGGGCAGCAGGCCGGACTTGGCGTCGATGGTGAAGAAGATCAGGTCGGCTTCGCGGATGGCGATCTCGGTCTGCGCGCGCATGCGGCCGGGCAGCGTCGAAGCGGCGGCGTCCTCGAAGCCGGCGGTGTCGATGACATCGAAATGCAGATCGTAGAGTTTTGCCGCGTGGACGCGACGGTCGCGGGTGACGCCCGGCGTGTCGTCGACAAGCGCCAGCTTCCGTCCGACCAGCCGGTTGAAAAGCGTCGATTTGCCGACATTGGGCCGGCCGATAATGGCGACTTTGAAGCTCATCCGGCTATCCATATCATCGCCCAAACCGCAGCGCGCCCTTGGGTCAGGCCCGAGGGCAGGCTTTGGGCGATGCGTATCATGACGCGCCCGAGCCGCGGATCAGTTCGGACATCAACGTCGCCCGCTGGCGCGCATTGCGCGGCGCGCCGTCATCGGCGGCGATCTGGTCGAACAGTTTCAGCGCATCCTGGGTCTTGCCTTCCTTCCAGGCGGCAAGGCCGAGCGCTTCGCGCGCCGTGTGGCGCAGCGTGTTGTTGTCGGCGGTCAGCGCCTCGACGCGGCTGGAGACATCGGCGACGGAGCCGTGGTCGACGAGCAGCAGAGCTGCCCGCAGGCGCGCCATGTCGCGAATGCCCTGCGGAATGGCGGTGTCGGCGGCGACGCCATCGAAATCCGTAACGGCGGCGGCAAAGTCGCCCTTGTCGGCCTTGACGGTTGCGGCGCGCATACGGGCGAGCAGTGGATAGGCGCCGTAGCCATCCTTTTCCAGCTGTTCGAGCGCTGTCAGCGCCTCGTCGCTCTTGCCGTCATTGGCAAGCTTCAGCGCCTGCGAGAAGGCATCGCCCGAGCGGTTGGCGCGGGTCTCATCCCAATAGCGGTAGCCGACGAAGGCAGCGGTGCCGAGCACCACCAGGATAGCAAGGCCAAGCAGCGCCGGACCGAAACGATCCCACAGCGCCTGCGCCTTTTCGCGGCGCATCTCGTCGTTGACTTCGCGGATAAAACTGTCGTCGGACATCAATCAAAACCATTGCTGCCCCAACAGGGGCGCTTCTTGAGCCCGCGTTTTAGCGAAATTTCGCGGGCATGGAAGGGGCTGGGCAGGAAAATCGGCTAATCGCCGGGCGCATAGCTGCCGACTTTGATCGCACCCACGCCACATTTTGCCGATAGCCGGCTTTGACTGCCTCCAGATCAAGCCCAGATTGCCGATGCCACGTTTGTCCCGCGTTGTCGCATTTTCCACCGCTGTGCTTGCCACGGCGGGCGTTGCTTACGCCGACCCGCCGGCGGCGCCATCCCCGGCAAAGCCGAAGCAGATCGTCATCATCTCGTTCGACAGCGCCCGTGAGATATCGCAATGGCAGCGCAGCCGGGCGCTAGCCAAGCGCACCGGCGCGCATTTTACCTACTTCCTTTCCTGCGTGTTCCTGCTGTCGCAGCAGACACGCGCCGAATACACCGCGCCGGCCAGGTCCGCGGGCAAATCCAACATCGGCTTCGCCGCCTCGAAACAGGAAGTCGCGGACCGGCTCGACCAGATCGGCCTCGCCGCGTCGGAGGGCCATGACATTGCCAGCCATGGCTGCGGCCATTTCGACGGCAAGGACTGGAGCAAGGCCGACTGGCTGAAGGAATTCGCATCGTTCGAGCGCATTCTGGAGAACGCCTATGCAATCAACGGCATTGCGCCCGAGCCCGCAGGCTGGCGCGCTATTGCCCATGCCGTGGTCGGCTTTCGCGCGCCCTATCTGTCGACCAGCAAAGGGCTCTACGAGGCCCTGCCTGAAGCCGGCTACCACTATGACGCCAGCGGCGTCTCGAACGGCCCGGTCGAGCCGCCGACCGGCGGCGGCTTGACCCGCTTTTCGCTGCCACAGATCCCGGAAGGCCCGAGTTCAAGGCCGGTGATCGCCATGGACTACAATCTCTATGTCAGGCATTCCGGCGGTTTCGAGCGGCCGAGCCAGGCAGCCGAGTTCAGCGATCGGACCTACCAGGCGTTCCGCGCCGCCTTCGACAAGCAATATCAGGGCAAGCGCATCCCGCTGGTGCTGAGCTTCCATTTCACGCTGATGAATGACGGCGCCTACTGGAACGCGCTGGAGCGCTTTGCCGACGAGACGTGCGTGAAAGCCGACGTCGAATGCATCAGTTTTCGCGATTATGTGCAGCGGCAACGTGGTAGCGAGAGGCAGGCGGCGGTGGGCGGCTGAGCCGCCAACCGTCTGTGCAAATAGGATCAAGCCGGGTCGGGTTCCTTTGCCTGTTCCTGACGCTCCATGAAGTGGCGGTCAATGTCGGGCAGCGGCTCGCCGCGAATCGTCGCCTCGAAGGCGCGAAGGCGCTTGTGAACTGACAGAAGCTCGACAATCGTCGACCAAGAATTGACGAGATACTGGAATGAGTTGGTTACCTGACTGAAGGCTGAACTGACCTGGTTGATGAGACCCAGCGTCAGCGTTCCAGCGATCATGGAAGGCACCATCAGGAAGTAGGAGAAGACGTTGTTGGTCTGAAGATAAAGATAGCGGACCACGTTGAAATACACATAGTGGAAATACAGGCGAAAGTAGTTTTGCCGCACACTCGCAAACAGCTCCGCGACGGTCGGCGGCTGCGCCCGGGCCGGATCGTCCTCACCGTAGACGAGTTCCTTGCGATATGCTGCCTCGACGCGCTGGTTACGAAACTGCAAGCCAGGAAGCTTGATGCCTGCGGTCGCAATGATGACTGTACCGAAGACTGCCCAGAAGATCGCAGCCAAAACCAGCGGCTGAGGAACATGACCGATCAATGGCAACTCTGTGACATGCTTAGAATAACTGAGCAGGATCGGCATGAAAGCGATAAGCGTCATGATGGAATCGACGAAGCTAGTGCCAAGGTCTTCCATTATCTTGGAAAACCGCATCGTGTCTTCCTGCACACGCTGTGCAGCGCCCTCAATATGGCGCAGCTTCGGCCAATAGGACATGTAGTAATTGTTCATCGCAGTGCGCCAGCGAAACACCCAGTGGCTGACGAAGAAGTTTGTCAAAACGAACACGGTAACCGCGACAAGAGCGATACCGAGGAAAGTGATTATTTGAGCGTAAAGATCAGCCTCGGTTGCCTTGACCGTTTTGCTAACGATGCCCTGAATGAGGTCCCAGAATGGTCCATACCATGCGTTGATCGCCACGCTTACCTGCACCTGAAAGTAGGTCGTGAACAGGAGCAGCGAACTGCCGAGGATAGACCATTGGTCCCACGGGTGCGGAGAATACCAGTGCCAGAAGCCATAGAATATCAAAACGCCAAGCGCATAGTAGATGTAGAACCAGAGGAACGGAGGCGACCAGAACACCGAGACGCCTATGATGGGCGGCGCGTCGGCAAGAGCCGGAGGCAAGCCGAGAAACGCGCCAAGCTGGTCAGCACCGAGGAACCAGGCTGCCACGAGAACCGCAGTCCAGACGACGGCCGAGATGAAAAACAGCTTCGGCTGCGGGAAGAAGGATACGAACACTGTGGTGAAATCCTCGGTCGGTGCGCAAATCAGCGGGGTTCGGCGGGCATAAAGTCACACATTAGGTGGAAAGCAAATGCCCGTACCCGATGCCCGGCATCGAGCAAGACCACAATCATGGCGATTTTGGCGCGGCCGACCAGGTGATCCCAGCAGATACCAGCAATACGCCAGCAGCGACGATCGAGGCCAGGAAGAAGTTGCCCGAGGCTTGCGCCAGCAGGCCGGCGACGACAGGGCCGACGATCTGGCCGATGCCGAAGGCGGCGGTCATCATGGCGAAGATCCGGCGCGGCGCCTGCGGCACGAGCTGCCTGGCGGTCTGCAGGCCGAGTGCTGTAACGGCGATGAAGGTGCCGCCGAGCAGGACGCCCGCGAGCAACGGGCCGGCGGCGCCGCCCATGGCGACGCTGGCGGTGACGCCGACCACTTCGACCAGGCAGCCCAAGGCATAGGCGGCATAAAGCCCGATCCGTGCCGCTACCTTCTGCCACAGCCACACCGAGGGGAAGCCGGCAAGGCCGGTGACCATCCAGACGGTCGCCTCGAAGACGCGGCCGTCGCCGCCCTGGCGCACGATGGCAACGAGGAACGTCGCCGTCACCACGTAGCCGAAGCCGAACAGGCCGTAGGCAACGATAACTTTTATCAGCGACCGGTCCTTGGGCAGCGCCGGTTCGCGCCCGGCCAGGCCGGTAGCGGGCGCGGTGCCGCCGGCAAGCCAGGCGACAAGCGCAAGGCCGCCGGCGGAAATCGCCGCCGACCACAGCCAGCCCGACGCCCAGCCGGCATGTTCGGTGACCAGAACCGCCATCAGCGCCGAGGATGCCGCGATGCCGAGACCGACGCCGCCGAAATGCAGCGCCTGCAGGTCGCTTCTGTTGGCGGCTGCCAAATGACCAAAGACGATCGAGGCCATGAACACCATGACGAAGGCACTGGCCAGGCCGGCAAGGAAGCGGATGACGACAAAGGCGGTCATCGTCTCGCTCAGCCCCATCAGGCCGGCGAGCGCAGCACTTGCGGCAAGGCCGCCAAACATCAGCAGCCGCTCGCGCCCATGCGCCCAGCCGCCGGCCGCCGCAAGCGCGCCGGCGAGGTAGCCGAGATAGTTGGCCGAAGCGATCCAGCCGGCATCGGCCGGCGACAGATGCAGTTCCTCCATCATGCCGGGCAGGATCGGGGTGTAGACGAAGCGGCCAATGCCCATGGCAACGGCCATGGCGATCATGCCGGCTACGGCTAGACGCAAGGGTGATGGCGCAGCGTTCATTGCAGCGCACAATAGATTTGGCGGCCGCCGAAACAATCCGCTTTGTGTTGGGCCAGTGGCTCGCGACTAATGTCTAAGAATCTCAACCACAGCCGATTGCGCCGGTCTCGTAGGCGGTGCGGCGCGCCGTCAGGCGAAACGGCATGTCGCCGAGTTCGCGCTCCGACATGGTGTCGAGCACGGGATGCGACAGCGGATCGGTCACCCAATTGAGGACATCCCCGTCATGGCGCCGCCGCTTGTAGCCGGCGGCAAAGACTTTGAGCAATGATACGATCGTCACCATCCTCGCCTCCTCGGTCTGGTTGTCTTCGCTAGAATCTGCCCTGTCTCGCCGTCTTTCAATTGAGATTTCGGCCGCGCCGGTTTAGAAAAACTGGAATGGCTATGCTGAACCGCGTCCATCTCAACGGCCTGCGCGCCGTCGAAACCGTCGCCCGCCTCGGCTCGCTGGCGGCCGCTGCCGGCGAGCTCAACGTCTCCGTCAGCGCCGTCAGCCAGCAGATCAACCGCACCGAAAAGCAGCTTGGACAGGCGCTGTTCGAACGAACGGCGAGCGGGCTGGTGCTGACCGAGTTCGGCACGGTTTTTTCCGCCCGGCTTGGCGCCGGTTTTCGCGAGCTGGCGCAAGCGGTGGCGCTGGCGGACGAGGCAAGCCAGTGCACGCTGGTGGTTTCGGTGGCGCCGGCCTTCGCTTCGAAATGGCTGCTGCCGCGATTGTCGCGGCATTTCGACCGCCATCCCAACGTGCTGCTGCGCATCGACGCCTCGGTGCGGCTGGCCGATCTCGAGCGCTCCGACATCGACATCGCCATCCGGCTTGGCGACGGCAAATGGCCGGGCGGCCGGGCGGAACTTTTGTTGGCGCAGGAAGTCTTTCCGGTCTGCGCGCCGGTGATCGCCAAGAAACTGAAGTCGATCGAAGACCTGGCGCAGACCTGCGCCATCACCGACGAACGGGCGATGATCAACTGGGAGAGCTGGTTCAAGGCTGCCGGGGCCGAGCCGGTCAGCTTCCGCAAGGGCGCGCGCTTCACCGACCCGATGCTGTGCCTGGAATCGGCGATCGCCGGCCATGGCGTCATGCTCGGCTGGCAATTGCTGGCCGCCGATGCGCTGGCCGACGGCCGCCTCGTCGCGCCTTTCGGCGTGCGGGCGCAGAGCGGCCTCGGCTACTGGCTGGTGACCTCGGCGACCAAGACCGAAAGCCGCAAGGTGCGCGATTTCAAGATCTGGATCCGCGAGGAAATCGCGGCGACCGTGGCGCAGTTTAGCGCGCTGGAAAGCGCTGCCTAGGGCTGTCCGTCGCGACGGTGCTGGAAAGGACAGCCGCGCCGGCCTATGTTGGAACTCTCACTCCCGGACCAAGGCAGGCAGGATCATGACCACACATTCGCGCGGCGTTTCCGCAACGATCGACCCGGTGAAGCTCGACAGGCTGGCGGAAGTCGCCATCAAGGTCGGGCTGCAATTGCAGCCGGGGCAGGATCTGGTGCTGACCTCGTCGATCGCCGCACTGCCGCTGACCAGGCGCATCGTTGAGCACGCTTATAAAGCGGGCGCCGGCCTGGTGACGCCGATCTTCAACGATGACGAGATCACGCTGGCGCGCTTCCGCTACGGCGCGGATGCCGGCTTCGACCGCGCCGCCGGCTGGATGTATGAAGGCATGGCGAAGGCCTTTTCCAACAATGCGGCGCGGCTTGCCGTGCGCGGCGAGGACCCGTCGCTGTTGTCGGCGCAGGACCCGGCGAAAGTGGCGCGCGCCAACAAGGCGAACTCGATGGCCTACCAGCCGGCGCTGGAAAAGATCACCGGCTTCGACATCAACTGGAACATCGTCGCCTACCCGGATCTCGCCTGGGCAAAACAGGTCTTCCCCGGCGATGCCGACGATGTCGCCGTGGTGAAGCTCGCCGATGCGATCTTTTCGGCATCACGGGTCGATGTGGAAGACCCGATCGCAAACTGGACGGCGCACAATGCAGCGCTGCGCGGCCGCACAAAGTGGCTGAACGAGCACAATTTCCATGATCTGCATTTCAGCGGCCCGGGCACCGACCTCACCGTCGGGCTGGCCGATGGCCATGAATGGATGGGCGGCGCCTCGACTGCCAAGAACGGCGTCACCTGCAATCCGAACATCCCGACCGAGGAGGTCTTCACCACGCCGCATGCACGGCGCGTCTCCGGCCGTGTATCCTCGACCAAGCCGCTGTCCTACCAGGGCACGCTGATCGACGATATCTCGGTGCGTTTCGAAGAGGGCAGGATCGTCGAGGCCAAGGCTTCGAAGGGCGAGGACGTGCTGAAGAAAGTGCTCGACACCGACGAGGGTTCGCGCCGGCTCGGCGAGGTGGCGCTGGTGCCGCATTCCTCGCCGATCTCGGCCAGCGGCCTGCTGTTCTTCAACACGCTGTTCGACGAGAACGCCGCCTGCCACATCGCGCTCGGGCAGTGCTATTCAAAATGCTTCGTCGACGGCGCCTCGCTCACCCAGGACGAAATCGCCCAGCGCGGCGGCAACAAGAGTTTTATCCACATCGACTGGATGATCGGCTCCGACAAGATCGACATAGACGGCGTGCACAAGGATGGCCGCAAGGTGCCGGTGATGCGCAAGGGCGAGTGGGCGTAAAGGGGGCGGATGGCCTTCGACCTGACGGTCAAGCGAATTTACGAAGCACCCGCGCCCGATGATGGGCAGCGGGTGCTGGTCGATCGCATCTGGCCGCGCGGCATCAGCAAGGAGGATGCCGCGCTGACGCTGTGGCTGAAGGAGATCGCGCCGAGCGATGAATTGCGGAGGTGGTTCGGACATGAGCCGGCGCGATGGGCGGAGTTTCAGGTGCGGTATTCGGTCGAGCTGGATGGGAATAGAGAAGCGGTGGCGAAACTGCGTGGCTTGCTCGGCAAGGCCAAGGTGACGCTGCTTTATGGCGCACATGACGAGGCGCATAACAATGCGGTGGCGTTGGCGGGGTATTTGCGCTGGACGGGTTGAGAGACAGCGAACCGCTGCATACGCCGCAAGCGAAAGCCTTCACAATTAGCGATCGCCCTCCACGCGTTCGTCATCCTCGTGTCTGCGCTGCGTCGCTTCGCTCCTTGCTACGCCATAGGCTGACGAGGCAGGGCTACGCTACTTCACCACCCCTTCATAAGCCTCCGGCTTGAACCCCACCAAAATCTCATCCCCGACCTCGAGCACCGGGCGCTTGATCATCGTCGGGTTGGCCAGCATCAGCTTCCTGGCCTTCTTCTCGTCGAGCCCTTGCTTGTGCTTGTCGGGCAGTTCGCGGAAGGTCGTGCTGCCCTTGTTGAGCAGCTTTTCCCAGCCAACCTTGCCGATCCATCCGTCCAGTCTGCCCGCCTCTATCCCCTCGGCCCGGTAGTCGTGAAAGCGGTAGGGCACAGCATGGCCCTCCAGCCAGGTGCGCGCCTTGCGGATCGTGTCGCAGGTGGTGATGCCGTACATGGTGATCGTCAAAACGCGCTTCCCTTGACTGACAGTCGAATCCTCAGACAGCCTAAAACCGCCCTCCCCGCTTTGCCAGCTTCCCAATCGCTAGCGGCGCTTTTTTAGAGGTTGCCAATACTAAGGAAATTTCCTAAGTATCTGCCTGCACCGCGTCGACAGACCTCAGGATCGCCCATGCCAAGCCTCCTCGCCCCAACTACAAGTCTCCCGCCGATCGACGGCATCTTCCGCGCGCTGGCTGACCCGACGCGGCGGCGCGTGGTCGAGCGGTTGAACCGCAGTCCGGCCTCGGTCAGCGAGTTGGCGCAGCCTTTCGAGATGGCGCTGCCTTCCTTCATCGAGCATCTGAAAGTGCTGGAAGGCTGCGGTCTGGTGCGATCGGAAAAAATCGGCCGCACCAGGACCTATCAGCTGGCGCCCGAACCGCTGCAGCTCGCCGAAAACTGGCTGGCCGAACAGCGCACGCTGTGGGAGCGCCGACTCAATCAATTCGACGCCTATGTGATGAGCCTCAAGGAGCAAGAAAAGTGAGCTATCCCTTCAAGCCCGACCCCAGACTGGACCTTGTGCTGGAGCGCAAGCTCGACGCGCCGCGCGAACTCTTGTGGAGCGCGATGACGGTGCCGGAGCATGTCAAGCAATGGTTCACGCCCAAGCCCTGGCTGATCACCGATTGCGAGATCGACCTTCGTCCGGGCGGACTGTTCCGGACGCGCATGCAATCGCCCGACGGCAAGGAGGTCAACGACCGCCATTGCTGCTATCTCGAGATCGTGCCGAACGAGCGGCTGGTGTGGACCGATGCGCTGCTGCCGGGCTATCGGCCCTCCGGCGAGCCCTTCATCACCGCAGTCATTTCGCTTCAGTCGGATGACAAGGGCACGCGCTACACGGCAACGGCCATCCATCGCGACGAGGCTACCCGCAACAATCATGAAGAGATGGGGTTCTTCGACGGCTGGGGCACGGTGGCCGATCAGTTGGCGCAGTATGTGAAGACCATTTGAGCTTTTCCCACTGCGGCCAGGACTTTGTCCCGGCCGCCTGGTTTTTGGGTCGTGCAGCGAAGTGCGCCGGAACCCTACGGCACCCGGGCTCAGTAGTAGAAGCGCTCTTCGGTGATCTTGCCGTTCTTGACCGTGTACAGGCCAACCTCGTCCATGGTGACCCGTTCGCCGGTCGCCTTGGGCGTTATGTCGAACTTGAAGCGCACCGCGAACTGGTCGCCGTTGACATAGGGGCCTTCGACAGAGCCGCCATGGACTTCGTGGTTCTCTTGCCACCATTCGCCCTTTTGCCTGAGAGCCTCCTTGCCACGGGCAATGGCCATCGGGCCCTCCATCGCTTCGAGGCTGACGATATCATCGGCATTGTACTTTTCACCAGCACCCAGGTGATCCCCCTGCTGGAGCATTTCGGTGAAATCCTTGGCAACATCCGCGATGGTCATGTGTGTTCCTCCTGTTCAGACTGGTTTGAAGTAGGGAAGCGCTTGCCGGCCCGCCACCTTTACCCGCACGACAGCTGACAAGGTGTGTCAGGACGATGATACAGCGCGGCTGTGTGACGACGATTGCGGCGGCGTCGGACAGCGACTTCGGTTGCAGACAAAAGCCAATTCCGCAATGCTGGGTGCATGTGCAACCTCTACAACATCACGACGACGCAAGAGGCGGTCCGCCAATGGACCCGCACATTGCGCGATATCAGCGGCAACCTCGAACCTTCGCTTGATGTCTATCCCAATCAACCTGGGCTTGTCGTTCGCAACAGGGCGGATGGGGAGCGTGAACTGGCGAAACTGCTTTGGGGTTTGCCAACGCCGCCCGAGCGCATGAAAGGTAAGGCCGACTACGGCACCACCAACGTTCGCAATCCGCAATATTCGCACTGGCAGCAATATGTGGGCGTCGAGCACAGATGTGTCGTGCCGGTGACCAGCTTTGCCGAGCCCAGCCCTGCGGCGAACGATAAAGACCCGGAAACAGGAATCCAGCGAAATTACTGGTTTGCCCGTGGCGAGAGCCGGCCGTTGTTCTTCTTCGCTGGTTTCTGGACGTCTTGGCAGGGCGTGCGAAAGGTCAAGGACGGTCCCGGCGACTTCGAGCTATACGCCTTCATGACCACCAAGCCTAATGCTCTCATTGCGCCGATCCATGAGAAGGCTATGCCCGTGATCCTCACCACGCCGGAGGAAACCGAGGCTTGGCTGACGGCGCCATGGTCGGAAGCACGGCATTTGCAGCGGACGGCGCCCAACGACGCGTTGGTGATCGTTGAGAAGCCAGCCACACAGATCAAGTTCCCACCACGGGCCCCGGCCCAAGGGTCTCTGTTTTAGCCCGAAATCGGCTCTCCTCAATCGTCGTCTCGCCAGATTACCCGGCGAACCATGCGGATTTCGACAAGACGTCTGACGCGAATTTTAAGGCGTTCAGCAGCGCTTGGCAGAATGATGCCTGCATCGAGCTCACGACCTTTGCAGCGCTCGCACCGCATGTGCCGCTCCACATCCCAAAAGGGGATATCACCAACCAGCTTTGCGAGATCGCCAGGCAGATAGTGTCGAGTGATGTTGCAGTTCCGACATCGAACACGAATTAGCTGCCCGACTTCATGCGCCAAGCAGAGGGTTTGCACATTTCGGCGCGGTCGGGTGCTTAGTTCGGGCATCCCGCAAAGTAGGAATATGTTCCTTTGCGAGTCAATTCACACTTAATTCCACCTTGGCGATCTTCACAGCAGGTTAAATCCAACCGTCGATGAAGGGATTGGGTTGGATCAGCTCGGCAGCATAGGGCAGTTGGCACCACGGCGCAGGCTGATATGCGCCACGTCGCCGACGCTGAATTGAAAGCCCTCGGCCTGGCGCGGCGCATCGATCACCACCGGCAGCCCCTGCCCGAGTTCGGCATGCAGGCGCAGCGTGCGGCCGTGGAAGACGATGGAGTTGACGCGCGCCGGCGTGGTGCCGGCGGCGGCGTCGGTGGTGGCCAGCAGATCCTCCGGACGGACGCCGATGGTGTGCGTCGCACCTTCGCCGGGCGTGTCGCCGGTTTCGGATGTTGCTTCCAGCGAAAGCCCGCCAGCGGCGAAGCGCAGGCGGTCGCCGTCGCGGCCGATGAAGCGCGATTGCAAGAGGTTCATGGTGCCGATGAAGCTTGCGACGAATTTCGTCGCCGGCCGGTCGTAGAGCGTGGCCGGCGGCGCGATCTGCTCGATGCGGCCCTTGTTCATGACGACGATGCGGTCGGAGATCGACAGCGCTTCGGTCTGGTCGTGGGTGACCATGACGAAGGTGGTGCCGAGCCGCGACTGCAGCCGCTTCAGTTCGACCTGCATCTGTTCGCGCAGATGCGCATCGAGCGCCGACAGCGGTTCATCGAGCAACAGAACGCGCGGCTCGCAGACTATGGCTCGGGCGAGCGCGACGCGCTGGCGCTGGCCACCCGACAGTTCGGAAACGCGGGCGCCGAGCTTGTCGGCGAGGCCGACCATGTCGAGGGCTTCGCGGACGCGCTTTGCCTGCTCGGCGCCGGACAGTTTGCGCAGCGACAGGCCGAAGCCCACATTCTCGGCGACGTTCATATGCGGGAACAGCGCATAATCCTGGAACACGGTGTTGACGGGACGGTCGAACGGCCTGAGCGCGGTGATGTCGCGACCATCGAGCAGCACCTTGCCGCTCGACGGGCTCTCGAAACCGGCAATGACGCGCAGGCTGGTGGTCTTGCCGCAGCCCGAGGGCCCGAGCAGGGTGATGAACTCGCCGCTGATAATGTCGAGATCGACGGCGTCGAGCCCGACAATGCCGCCGGGGAAAACCTTCGAGACCGTGTCCAGGCGTACCAGCGCATCAGGCGCCATCGCGAACCTCGGACGGCTTGGTGGTGTTGACCCAGAGGATCTGGCAAGGCTCGGTGCCGGGATTGCGGAAGGCGTGCAGAAGCGTGCTCTTGAAGGCAAAGGAGTCGCCGCTCTTCAGCACGTATTTTGTCGAGTCCACCACCAGTTCGACCTCGCCCGACAGGACATAGCCGAACTCGTGACCGATATGCGCATAGGCTTCCGCCGTGCCGCCATCGGCTTCCACGGTCACCAAGAGGCCGGTCAGCGCCGCGCCCGGCGGCGACAGCAGCGCCTTGGCGATGCCTTCCGACTTGACCGGGAGCTGCCGCCTTTTGTCGGCGCGCACGCAATAGAGATCGTTGGCGGCTTCGTTGCCGTCGGTGATCAGCGCCGAAGGCTCGATGTCGAGAGCGGCGGCCAGCGGCCAGATCACCTTGACGCGCAGCGAAGACAGGCCGCGCTCGATCTGGCTCAGCGCCCCAATCGACACGCCGGCTTTTGCCGCAAGCTCGGCCAACGACAAATTGCGCTCCAGCCGCAGCGCCCGCACGCGCCGGCCGACGCGGATGTCGGCGTCGGCCTTGGGCTTCTCGGTTGCGTCGTCAAGCATGTCCATGCGTGGGTCCTCGTCTCTTTATTGGCGCGGCGCGGGGTTGATAGGCTCCCCCTTGTCCCCTTGTGGGAGAAGGTGTCGCCGAAGGCGACGGATGAGGGGTGTTCCAGCGGAGTGAGACGTTGGCGTTCCTTGGAACACCCCTCATCCGTCTCGGCGCTGTGCGCCGATCCACCTTCTCCCACAAGGGGAGAAGGGGACACCCCAGCCTCAGCTCACCCCCCAGCCTTCACCTTCTCGAACATCTTCGCCACATCGTCATTCTGCTTCATCGGTCCGGTGAAGATGGTGGTCTTCAGCATCACCTCCGGGTCCGCCGGCAATTGCAGCTTGTCCAGTTCGTCCTTCGCCACGCCGGCGAAGGCGGTGCTCAGCGAGCTGCCATAGCCGTAGGCCTGGATCAGGTACTTACCCGAGTCGGCGTCGAGCCGGCTGTTGATGAAGTCATAGGCGAGGTCGACGTTTTTGGCGTCCTTGAGCATGACGAAGCCGCAGGCCCAGGTCAGCATGCCCTCCTTCGGCTTCATGAACTCGACCGGCACGCCCTGCTTCTTCAGCGAGGTTGCCGACGCGTTCCAGGTCATGGCGGCGACCAGCTGGCCGCTGGCCAGCGCCTGTTCGACCGAGGTCATGTCGGTGGTGTAGTTGGAGAGCAGCGGACGCTGCTCGCGCAATTTTTCCGCCACCTTGTCCATCTGCTCCGGCGTCATATCGAAGGGGTTTACGCCGGCCAGAAGTGCTGCAACGATCGGCGTGTCATGCACGGCATCGATGGTCGCCATGCGGCCGGCATATTGCTTGTCCCACAGAAGGTTCCAGCTCGCTTCCGGGTTCTTCACCAGATCGGTGCGGTAGAGGATCGAGGTGTTGCCCCAATCCCACGGCACCATCCAGACCTTGCCGTCGCCGGCCTGGATGTCGGGCAGGTTCTTGAACACCGGGAAGATCGAATCCCAGTTCTTGATGCGCTTGGTATCGATCGGCTGCAGCAGGCCTTCCTTGTTCCAGCGCGCCACCTTGTCGTAGCAGGGATGGGCGATATCGGGGCGGAAGCCGGCCTTGACCTTGGTGAAGGCATCGTCGTCGTCGCCGAAGATCGAGGCCTCGACGCCATCGGGATGGGCCGTCAGGAAGCTTTTGTTGAAGTCTGGCAGTTCATAGCCGGACCAAGTGAAATATTGCAGCTTGTCGGCGGCGAAGGCGACAGTCGACGACAGGACGATTGCAAGCGCGGCAAGCCCGGTGCGGGCTGTCTTTGCAGTGATCGATTTCGGGCCAGTGATCGATTTCAGCCCAGTAATTGATTTCGGGTCGAATGCCATTTCGGTTCTCCTCTTTTGTTATGGTTCAGGCTGGACTGGTGGGCGCCGTCCGACGGGCTGTGCTCAGCCCGCGATGGCGCAGGATTTCGGCGATGCCGGCGATGATGACGGACACAGCAAGGATAGCTGTCCCCAGCGCCATCACGGTCGGCAGCGAGCGAGGAAAACGCAGTTGGCTCCAGATGTAGAGCGGCAGCGTCGGCTCGGTGCCGGCGAGGAAGAAGACGACGATGAACTCGTCGAAGGAAATCAGAAAGGCCAGCATGAAGGCCGAGACGATGGCCGGCAGCGAGAGCGGCAACATCACCCGCCGGAAGGTCGTCCAGTCGGAAGCGCCGAGATCGAGTGCGGCCTCGCGAACGGTTTTCGGAATTGCGGCAAACCGGCTGCGCATGATCACCACGGTGGTCGGCAGCGCCACCAGTATGTGGCCGAGAACGATGGCGATGCGCGACGGGCCGAGGCCGATGAGATTGACGAGGATCAGCAACGATATGCCGACGATGACGCCGGGGATCAGGATCGGCAGCCTGGAGATGGCGCTGATGGTGGCGGCGAGCGGCGAACGACCGTAGAGGTCCATATAGGAGACGGTGATGCCGCAGAGCGTGGCGCCGGCGGCGGCCACGACGCCAATGACGAGACTGTTCAAAAGCGCGCCGGACAGCGCCGGATTGCCATAGAGCGTGGCATACCATTCGAGCGTGAAGCCCTGCAGCGGAAACGCGGCCTGGATGGAGTTGTTGAAGGAAAACAGCGGGATCAACAGCACCGGCAGATAGAGGAAGACGAGATAGGCAAGCACATAGACGCCGAGCCAGCCGCGGCCATCATCTCTCCGCGCCGCGCTCATGTGCGGCTGCCGAATTTGCGGTCGGCGCCGCGTGCGACCAGCACCACGCAGAGGATGACCAGCATCACGCAGACTGAAAGTGCCGCCCCGAACGGCCAGTCATTGGCCTTGCCGAACTGCGACTGGATCAATGTGCCGATCATGGTGCTGGCGGGACCGCCGACCATGGCCGGGGTGACATAGTCGCCGACCGTCGGCACAAAGACGACGAGGGCGGCCGCCAGAACGCCCGGCATCGAATTGGGCAAGACGACGCGGCGAAACGCCGTGAACGGTCTGGCGCCGAGATCGGAGGCGGCTTCGAGCAGTGATTTCGGGATGGTGTCCAGCGCCACATAGATCGGCAGGATGGCGAAGGGCGCATAGGCATGCGCCAGCGTGACGACCACCGCCGCCGGCGTGTTGAGGAAGGCCAGCGTCGGCTCCGACCAGATGCCGCTTTCGATCAGCGCCGAGTTCAAGACGCCGTTGTAGGCGAGCACGATCTTCCAGGCGAAGACGCGCAGGAGATAGCTGGTCCAGAATGGCAGGGTCACCAGAAACAAAAGCAGGCTGCGGCGGCGGCCGGCATGGAAGGCGAGATAGTAGGCGACGGGATAGGCGGTGACGACGGTTGCCAGCGTCACCAGGCCAGCGATCACCAGCGAGCGCAGCGTCACCGTCCAGTAGAGCGGATCGGAGACCACGGTGATGAAGTTGCCTGCGGTGAAGCCGGCGCCGAGCAGCGAACCGTCATTGCCGCGAAGTGAGAGGAAGAGCACAAGGCCAAGGGCAAACAGGATCAGGAACAAGGTGACCAGCCCGCCCGGCAGCAACATGGCGAAGCGGAAGCCTCGGGACGACCCTGCCGGCGCTTCTGTTGCAACGATGCTCGACATCGGACTGCTCAACGGAAATATGAAATCGGCTTAGCTTTTTTCATATTTGTGAAACTGTCAAGCTGAATCCACGAGGCCTAGGCGACCGGCGCCCAATCAGCGCTCGAAGGCGTCGAGCATCCGGTACCAGGCGATGGTCGCGGCGACGCCGACCTGGCGGAAGGCGTGGAACGGAATCGGCCGGATCGGCGACAGCGGGAACGGCAATTGCGCTGCCTCACCGTTTGCCAAATAGCCCGCCATGCGTTTTCCCAGCGCGGTCATCAGGCCGACGCCCCTGCCCTGGCAACCGACCACGGCGAGCAGGCCCTTTTCAGGTTCGTGGATGTGCGGCAGATGATCCGGCGTCATCGCCACGCGACCGAACCAGCGTTTCTCGATGGCGACATTGGAGAGCGCGGGATAAAGCCGCACCAGCGCGCGCTGCAGATGCGCCCAGTCGGCCTCGCTCCTGGGAAGCGCCATGCGGCCACGGCCGCCAAGCACCAGCCGGCCGTCGACGGTCTTGCGGTAATAGACGAGGATGCGGCGCGAGTCCGATACGGCTTGTCCCTCGGGCAGGATCGTTGCCGCAAGGTTGGATGACAGCGGCGCGGTGGCGACCTGGAAGGAATGCAGCGGCACGATCGTTTCGGCGAGGCCCGGAAGCAGTCCATCGGTATAGGCGTTCGTCGCCAGGACAACCGCTTTCGCCCGCACCTCGGCGCCGTTTTCGGTTGAAACGCGCCAAAGGCCAGCTTGCTTGCGGAGTTTCACCACCTTCTGCCGCTCGGCAATGCTGGCGCCGGCGGCGGCAGCGATGCGCGCCAGTTCCACTGTATAGGCGAGCGGATCGATGATGCCGGCGCGGCGGTCGAGCCAGCCGCCGAGATAGCCTTGCGCGCCGGTCATATCGGCGATCTCGCTTTCATTCAGAAGCCGGACATCGGCGCCACGCGCCCGCCATTGACGATCCCTGTTCGCCGCCGCTTTCAATGCGGTTTCGGTATGCGCGGCCTGGATCCAGCCCTTGCGGGTGAGCGGCACCGCCAGCTTTTCGTCGCGGATGAGATCGAACACCGTATCCGCCGCCGAGGCGGCGAAATCGACCAGCGCTTGGCCACGCTCGGGGCCGAAATGCTCGAGCAGCCATTCGGGATCATATTTCAGGCCGGGAATGACCTGGCCGCCATTGAGGCCCGAGGCGCCCTGGCCGATCTCGCCAGCCTCCAGCACCTGTACACCGAGACCGAGCCGGGCTGCGTGCAAGGCGGTCGACAGGCCCATGAAGCCGCCGCCGACGATGGCAACGTCGACCGGCGCAGTGACGAGCAACTGGAAGGCGGATGCGGTCTGCGGCTTCTGCCAGATCGGAACGGAAAACGGTGCGGGCAAGGCTTCACCTGGAGTATGCGGAAAATGAAAATTCTAGTGCCAGTTTCATTTTTTGAAAGAGCGGGCCTCATGTCAGAACCGACAATTGCCTGCGCCACGGGATAGACCTTTGGCGTGAATCCGGTGAAAGTGCAGCGGCCCAGCTGCCATCTCGATCATCAAAGGACCGTAAGCCATGACGAACCCAACGCAGCTTCCCGCCGACGGGCTCTTCATCGGCCGAGCCAGGGCAAGCGATGCCTCGCATCCGCTGGTGGTCACCGTGCGCGACGGCATCGTTTTCGACGTCACCTCGACCACCGCACCCACAGTGCGCGACATCTGCGAGATGGCCGATCCGGCCGGACACGTGCGCTCTGCCAAGGGCGAACCGATCGGCTCGCTCGACGCGATCGCCGCCAACAGTTTTCAGGCCACCCGCGATCCGGCAAAACCCTATCTGCTCTCGCCTGTCGACCTGCAGGCGGTGAAGGCGTCGGGCGTGACCTTCGTGGTCAGCCTGCTCGAACGCGTCATCGAGGAGCAGGCGCGCGGCTCGGCGGAAAAGGCCGACGCCATCCGCGCCGACATTGCCGGGCTGATCGGCCACGATCTGTCCAAGCTGAAGCCCGGCTCGCCCGAAGCGATGGAGATCAAGGCCAAGCTCATCCAGCGCGGCGCCTGGTCGCAATATCTGGAAGTCGGCATCGGCCCCGACGCCGAGATCTTCACCAAATGCCAGCCGATGGCGTCCGTCGGCTTCGGCGCCGATGTCGGGCTGCATCCTGTCTCCACCTGGAACAACCCCGAGCCGGAGATCGCCATGATCGCCGCCAGCACCGGCAAGATCGTCGGCGCGACCATCGGCAACGACGTCAATCTGCGCGACGTCGAGGGACGCTCGGCGCTGCTGCTCGGCAAGGCCAAGGACAACAATGCCTCGGCCTCGCTTGGGCCCTTCATCCGGTTGTTCGACGCAAGCTTTTCCATCGACGATGTCAAGCGCGCCACGGTGCGGCTGAAGGTCGAGGGCGAGGACGGGTTTTCGCTGGAGGGCGCGAGCTCGATGGCCGAGATCAGCCGTTCGCCCGAAGAGCTGGTCGCGGCCGCCATGGGGCCGCACCACCAGTATCCCGATGGCTTGACGCTTTATCTCGGCACCATGTTCGTGCCGTCGAAGGATCGCGGCGAGAAGGGCAAGGGATTCACCCACAAGATCGGCGACATCGTCACCATCTCGTCGGAGAAATTCGGCGCGCTGGTGAACCGCGTGCTTCTGTCGCCCGATTGCCCGCACTGGACCTACGGCGCCAGCCATCTCATGCGGGACCTCGCCAAGGCCGACCTGATCTGATTTCGGAGCAGCGGGACGAACGGATAGCCGATAAACGTTCGTATCCGGTCCCTGTAAGTCGTTTGTTAGCGGAATCCGGGTGACTGTATCGGAAATTCGCTCCAGGATCGGGGCGCGGTCTGTGGGGGCCGAATCGCATGCTCGGTTTGCCGATGATATCGGTGCGCAATCTCGCCATGCGTTATGGCGGCGTTGTCGCGCTCAGGGATATGAACCTGTCTGTCGGACAGGGGACGATCCATGCTGTCGTCGGTGAAAGCGGCGCCGGCAAGTCGACGCTGGTGAAGGTGCTTGCCGGCGTGCTCCGGCCCAACAGCGGCACCATCCGCGTCGGCGACCAGGTCGTCACCGTCGACAGCCCGATCGCTGCACGCAAGCACAGCTTCGGCGTCGTCCACCAGGGGCTCAGCCTGTTTGCCGACCGCTCGGTGCTGGCCAATCTGTTCGTCAATCGCGAGCCGTTGCGCAATGGCTTCGTCTCCAGGCGCGAGATGGAGGCACGCAGCCGCACCTTGCTTCGGCAACTCAAGCTCGACGTCAATGTCCACGCTCCTGTGGGACAACTCGGCATGGGCGAACGGCAATATGTCGAACTCGGCCGCGCAATTCTGGAAGGCCCGAGGCTGCTGATCCTCGATGAACCGAATTCTGCGCTCGACCGGCGCCAGACCGAACACCTGTTCACCGTACTAAGTGACCTCAAGGCCAAGGGCACGAGCGTGCTCTATGTCTCGCACCGGCTGGAGGATGTGTTTGCGATCGCAGACCAGGTCACCGTGATGCGCAACGGCCGTGACGTGCTGACAAGTGAGCGCTCGGCGTTGAGCGAAGCCGATGTGATCGACGCCATGATCGGCCAGCAGCGCGACAGCCTGTTCCCGCCTGCACTGCCGGCCAATGCCAGCACGATAAGGCCGCGGATCACGGTGGAGGGTCTGAGCGGCGGCCGGATTTCCGGCGTCAGCTTCACCGCCCGCTCCGGCGAGATCCTCGGCTTGGCCGGGCTTGAGGGGTCAGGCGTTGAACACCTGTTCGAGATGCTGTTTGGCCTGCGCAAGGCGCAAAGCGGCAGGGTGCGGCTCCCCGACGGCTACGGCTTGCCTGGAAATCCGACCGAAGCGGCGCGGCGCGGCATCGGCCTGGTGCCGGCCAACCGCCTGTGCAACGGCCTGATGCCCGACCGGTCGCTGGCCTTCAACATAGGCAACATCGCTACCGGCGCCCGCAACTGGGGGTCGCGCCGCTACTCGCCCAAGGCCGCGATCGCCGCCGCCGCAAGGCAGATCGATGCGCTGGGCATCAAGGGCCTGCCGGACGCGCCGGTGAATTCGCTGCTGGCCGGCGATCAGCAGAAGATCGTAATCGCCAAATGGCTGGAGACGGCGCCGCAAGTGCTGCTCCTAGACAATCCGGCTGGCGGTATCGAGGCGGCTGCCAAGCGCAAGATCTATGCGCTGATCCGGCAGATGGCAGCCAATGGCTGTATCGTTTTGCTGCGTTCGGTCGAGCCGTCCGAACTGACCAACCTCAGCAACCGCGTCCTTGTCTTCCACCGCGGCCGGGTCGCCGGCGAGCTGTCCGGCGCCGAGATGAAGCGAAGGACAGTGCTGCAACTGACCACCACCGGCGAGATGCCGGAGGCGGAGCGGCCGAAAAAGAAACTCGTGGGAGCCATGGCATGACACGATTGGATCCCATGCTACAGCTTGCCGGTTCGGCTGCCCACCCGAAGCGCAGCCTTCGCCTGCCCGTCGAACTCAGGCCGCTCATCGGGCTCGTTGTCCTTGTGGCGATTACAGGCTTTGCCCGGCCGGATTTCCTCGACGAGGCCAATGTGCTGTCGTTGCTGGAAACCGCTGCGTATCCCGGCATGCTGGCGATCGGCATGGTGTTCGTGCTCGCACTCCGCGAGATCGACCTTTCCGTCGGCTGGATATTCCATCTCGCGGCCCTTCTCACCGCATTCCTTCTGGCCGCCGGCATCGACCCGTGGCTTGCCGCCCTTGCCGGCGTGCTGCTCGGCGCCGGGCTCGGCCTCGTCAACGGCCTGCTGGTGGTGGCGCTGCGACTGCCGGCCATCGTCGTTACGCTGGGCACCTTTGCAATGTTACGGGGCCTGGCGGCGGTGGCCGTCAAGATGCAAGCGACAGCTCCGGCCAGCCCAGGCGGCGACTTCTTTGAGATCGTTCACGGCAAGCTGTTCGGCCTTGTGCCGACGGCTGTCTTTGTCTTCGTCGCAATGGCGGTGGTGATGCACCTCGTGCTTCACCGCAGCCGCTTCGGCTACCGGATCCAGGCCGTCGGCAGCAATCCGCAGGCGGCGCTCTATGCCGGCATCCCGACAGGTGCTGTGCGGCTGCAGACGCTGGTGCTGATGGGCATCGTCTCGGGGCTGGCGGGCGCGCTGTGGCTTGGCTCTCCCGTTACCGACGTCGACCAAGGCGGCGGTTTCGTGCTGATGGCGATTGCCGCGGCGATCATCGGCGGCACCTCGCTTTCCGGCGGGCGCGGCACCGTCTTCGGTGCGGTGATCGGCATGCTGATCGTCCAGGTCATCTTGAGCGGCGTTACCCTGTTCGGCATCGACGCCGCATGGAGCCCGTTCGTGATCGGCGCGGTGATGGTGCTGGCGCTCGCGCTCGACCGGCTGGCCAAAGTGCTGCGCAACCGCCAGGCCGAGCGCTTTCAGGAAAATCCGCGCGCCTGAGTTTAAGCCCCGCCTGCTTGCCGGGAATATCTCTATCTCTTGGTTTGATGCAATTCCGGGCGGAAAACCGTTTCACACTTTTCCTGGAATTGCTCTCTAACTGATGCGATCTGATGGGATCGCTGATGGCGCGTTGCATCGCGCCACCATCCATTGAGCGGATGGAGGCTTGCCATCGGCCGCAAAAGAAGATGCTCTGCGCATCCGGGTCGGCGCTGGCAGGAGGAGAGGATCAAGCATCGCCCGGATCATCGCCGGACGTGGAGGTCGTTTTTCAACATGGGAGGAAAGCAAATGCTGACGAGGCTACGATTACTCGTGCTTGGCTTGATTGTGGCGCTGGCCATTCCGGCGGCGGCACAGGCCAAGACGTTCTACTGGATTTCGCATGGCGGCCCGGCCGACCCGGTCTGGACCTACTTCCTGGCCGGTGCCAAGCAATGGGCGAAGGACACCGGCAACACCGTCAACACCTCGTTCCACAATGGCGACGTTGCCTCGCAGCAAGAGGCCGTGCGTGCCGCGATCTCGGCAAAGGCCGACGGCATCGTCACCACCAGCCCCGATCCGGGCAGCCTGATCGAAATCGCCAAGGAAGCCAACACCGCCAAGATCCCGATCATCAACTTCAACACGCCCGATCCTAAGGCAAGCTTCGACGCCTATGTCGGCGGCGACAACGTCACCTTCGGCAAGCACTGGGCGCAATATCTGGTCGACAAGGGCCTGGTGAAGAAGGGCGACTTCGTCTGGATGCCGGTCGAAATCCCCGGCGCCACCTACGGCGTCCAGGAAGAGGAAGGCATCAAGAGCGTCTTCGAACCGCTGGGGATCACCTATGAGATCACCGAAGCGACCCTCGACCAGGCCGAGGCCATCAACCGCATGGTCGACTATCTCACCGCCAACAAGGCCAAGGTCAAGGCAATCATCGGCCTCGGCGATCTGGTCACCGGCTCGATCAAGCGGGTGTTCGACCAGGCCGGCATCAAGCCGGGCGAAATCCCGGTCGTCGGCTGGGGCAACTCGCTCGACACCACCCAGGAAGTGCTGACCGGCTACGTCAATGCCGGCCAGTGGCAGGACCCGCAGGCGACCAGCTATGTCGCTCTGTCGCTGGCCAACATGGCGGCGTCAGGCATTCCCCCGGGCTTCAACGTCATCACCGGCGCGCTCTATGAAAAGGACACCGCGCAGATCTACGACGACATCCTGTCCGGTAAATAACCCAGACGTTCAACAGTCGCGGCCGCAGCCGCGGTCGCGACTGTCTTTTAGCCGAGCCCTTCGCGTTGCGCGCTGGGCTCAGCCTTCCCCTTCCTGTCGCAGGTTATCAGTGGAAAACCGTTCGCTCATCCAACGCCTGATCGCGAGGCCGGAATTCGGGCCCTTCGTTCTGCTCATCGTCGAAATCGCGGTGTTCTGGAGCATCAACCACGATTTCCTGTCGCCGCAGAACATCTCCAACACGCTGGCCTTCACCGTCGAGCTCGGGCTGATCGCGCTGGCGATGACGCTGTTGATGACGTCGGGTGAATTCGATCTGTCGGTCGGCTCGCTGTTCGGCTTTTCGCCGGTGCTGATGTGGACGCTGTTCAACAGCGGCCTGACCTCGCTGGAGGTCGGCTTCCTCGCCGCGCTGCTGATCGCGGCCTTCATCGGCCTGGTCAATGGCTGGTTCGTCACGCAGCTGAAAATCCCATCCTTCCTGGTGACGCTCGGCATGCTGCTGGTGGTGCGCGGCACCGCGCTGTTCGTCACTGACGGCTTTCCGCAGCGGACGTGGAGCGCCGAGGGCAGCTGGCTGGCCGAAGCGCTGGTCGGTGATTTCTTCATCGGCCCGTTCCGCATCTACATGTCGCTCTTCTGGTTCATCGCGGCGGCCATCGCACTGGGCTACGTGCTGACGCAAAGCCGGACCGGCAACTGGATCCAGGCAGCCGGCGGCAATCCAGGCGCCGCAAGGGCGCGCGGCGTCAACGTCAGCGGCGTCAAGATCGGCCTGTTCGTGCTGTCGTCGGTGATGGCTTCGCTTGCCGGCGTCATCTCGTCGCTGCGCACGTCGGCCGCCAACCCCAACAGCGGCACCGGCTACGAGCTCGAAGTCATCGCCATGGTGGTGATCGGCGGCACGGCGCTGACCGGTGGGCGCGGCACCATCATCGGCACCGTGCTCGGCATCCTCATCCTGCGCGTCATGCGCAACGGCATCGTTCTGATCGGCGTGCCCGGGCTGGCCTACAACATCTTCATCGGCGCCATCATCCTCGGCATGATGGCGCTGCACTCATGGCTGGAACGCCGGCATCAGGCAGGGACCTAGAACCATGGCTGAACCGCTCATCCGCATGTCCAACATCAAAAAGTCCTACGGGCGCGTGCAGGCGCTCGAAGACGCCAATTTTCATGTCAACGAAAGGGAGATCGTCGGCCTGCTCGGCGACAATGGCGCCGGCAAATCGACGCTGATCAAGGTGTTGTCGGGGGCGGTGCCGCTGACCAGCGGCGACATTTTCATCCGCGGCAAGAAGGTCAATCTGCGCAGCACCAGCGACGCCATCGCGCACGGCATCGAGACGATCTACCAGGATTCGGCACTGGTGACGCAGCTGTCGATCGCGCGCAACCTGTTCCTCGGCCGCGAGCCGATCAAGCCGCCGCGTTTTTTGAACCGCATGGACCAGGAGGCGATGAACAATGTCGCCCGCGACCTGTTGAAACAGGTCGGCATCTCCAAGAACATCCCGCCAACGACGCCGATCGGCTCCCTGTCCGGCGGCGAGCGGCAGGCCGTCGCCATCGCGCGCGCCATGCACTTCGACAGCGACCTGATCATCCTCGACGAGCCGACCAACAATCTCGGCGTCGCCGAGACGCAAGGCGTGCTGAGCTTCGTGCGCAACGCGCGCGATTCCGGGCATTCCTGCATCTTCATCGCCCACAACATCCACCATGTCTTCCAGGTGGTTGACCGCATCGTCGTCATGCGCCGGGGCAAGGTGGTGGCCGACGACATCGACCCGAAGAAGACCAGCGTGGCCGAGGTCGAACGCATCATCACCGGGATGTCGGACAAGGAGATCCGCGACGCCATCATCGAAGGCGGGCCATCGCACGGCTGAACCGTCTTCGCGCCGTCTGGCACGGAAACGCATCCGCTCTAACTCGTTGTAGAGCATGACCTTTTGACAAAACGGTTCCCGTTTGTCCGAGAAAACCGGTTCCCACTTTTCGGGATCATGCTCTATGACTACAGCCATGAAAGCCACCGTTGCCGACATAGCCAGGAGCTGCGGCCTGTCGACCGCGACCGTCGACCGGGTTCTGAACAACCGGGCCGGCGCGAGCGCCGCCAACCGCCAACGGGTGATGGAGGCGGCCAAGCAGCTCGGCTATTTGCCGGTGGTCGATCAGGTGACGCTGCCGTCGCGGCCGGCGCATCTTGAATTCTTCCTGCCGATCGGCGCCAACGGTTTCATGATCGACCTCGCCGGGCACATCGAGGACTATGCGGGGCGCCTGCCGCTGGTCGCCTCGTGCCGGATCCACAATCTCGGCGGCATCTCGCCGGCAGCGCTGCAGGCGGCGGTTGAAAATCTGTCGCTGAAGGCCAATGGCGTCGGCGTCATTGCCGTCGATCATCCGCGAACGCGCAACATATTGCGCGATGTGGTCGAGGCAGGCATCCGCCTTGTCACGCTGGTCTCCGACGTTCCAGCCGCCCCGCGTTCGGCCTATGTCGGCATCGACAACCGGGTTGCCGGACGCACGGCGGCGCTGTTGATGGGGCGCTTCCTCAATGGCCGCCAGGGTCATCTGGCGATGGTCGTCGGCTCGCGTTCCTATCGCGGGCACGAGGAGCGCGAGATGGGCTTTCGGTCGGTGCTGACAGAGGAATTCCCCAATCTCACGGTCTCGAGTGCGGTCGAGATCAATGACGAACCGGAGGGCAGCTACACCGCAACGATGCAGGCGCTGCACAACGAGCCGGAACTGCTCGGCATCTATTGCGTCGGCGCCGGGCGCTCAGGTGTGGCGAGAGCGCTGCTCGAGGCCAAGCCAAAGAAGAAGCCGGTCTTCATCTGCCACGACCTGACCAAGGAAACGCGCGGCTATCTCGTCGACGACCTCGCCGATGTCGTCATCGACCAGAATGCGCGGCTGATCGCGGAGCAATCTGTGATCCGCCTGCTTGGCTCGATCGCATCCGCCGCGCCATACCTGACGAAGAAGTTCATCGAGCCACGGCTGATCTTCAAGGAAAACGTGCCGGTGCAGTGAAGTCGCGCCGTGGCGGTTTGTCCGATTTGTACGACAAGTCGGGGTAGATGCCGCAAATCTGCACAGCAGCCATGCAACTTTCATTGTTGCCGAATCATTGGGCAACTCGTACTCATCTGGGTGTCGGCCATCTACTCCTCCCAGATGCGATGCCGACGCTGAGCGCGGTGCACCTCCTCCCGCATCTCGTTCGAAATCGGCCCGCTGCCACCTCCTCCCGGCAGCGGGCTTTTTTCATTCTCAAATGAATCTAAATTAGAGTTGACGGGCAAGTTCGGAGAATAGCCAAAAGCCCCGCCGGATGATGGGGACTCCTCAACTCCGAAAGCTGGAATTCAGCGCGCCCTGAAAGAGCTGATCAGGCCTTCAGCCATGCGCACGAACTGCGTGCTGGGGCCTTGGCAGCCCATGGTCTGCACGCTGACGCGCGCCCCTTCGAACAGCAGCGACAGCGTATCGGCCAGAAGCTCGGCCTGACCGATGCCCGCATCCCGGCACAGCGCAACGAGGCGATCGCGCTGAGCGCTCTTGAGCTCCTTGATCACGCTCCTGGCGGGATGGTCCGGCTCGGTCAATTCGGCGGCGGCATTGGCCATGTCGCAGCCGCGACCGTCAGCCGCCAGGCAAGCAGCGGCCATGCGAATCCAGGCATGCAACTGGGCGAGCTTGTCGCCGGGATGCTCAGCCTCGAATTGGTCCCACATCGCGGCGCCTTTAGCCGCCGACGCGCGCAGGCACTGGACGATCAGTTCGTCCTTGGACTCAAAATGACGGTAGAGCGTCATCTTGTTGGTGCCGGCGGCTTCCGTGATGGCGTCGACACCGACGCCCTTGATGCCATGCTTGTGAAACATGTCCTGCGCCGTCTCCAGGATTCGATCCCGGGGGCGCACACGATCGGTAATGCCGTCTGCCATCGCAGTCTCCTTGTCTCCCTAAAAATTCGGTTCACCTCTTGACTAGGGTGTTACCGGTCTGTAACTATCCGAATGTTACTTACTGGTAACACCTATGTGGCCTTCCGTCAATAACAAGGCCGTGAACTGGTCCTGCCAGATCACAAAGGGTGAAAATTGCAGGTCATGCGGCTCCGGCCGGTGAAGAGATGAAAACCGGTTCGCGATCGTCCGATGCGAATCGCTGGAATGGAGACGCTCCAATGTCGCAGCGCAAGGATTTGACCATCGATGAAGCCATCCGGGATCCGATGATCCGGTTGGTGATGAAAGCGGACCGCGTCAATCCGCGCGCCTTCGAAGCGATGCTGAGGACCGTTGCCGATGAGCAGGGCCTCAGCGGTGCGGCGCCGTCTTCGTATTTTTTGCAGGACCCGGGTTCGGTGCGCGGCCGGCGGCAGTCCCGGTCTGCCAATTCTTTTAAAGAGGCCGGTTCTTCTAAAGAGGTTTGCGTGTCGTGGTAAACTTTTTCATCCATCGTCCGATCTTCGCCTCGGCCATCGCCATCATCATGGTGCTCGCCGGGACGATTTGTTATTTCCTTTTGCCGGTTTCGCAGTTTCCCGACATCACGCCGCCGCAGGTCGTGGTCAGCGCCCATTATCCGGGCGCCAGCGCGCAAGTGGTCGCCGATACGGTGACGACGCCGCTGGAGCAGCAGATCAACGGCGTCGAAGGCATGACCTACATGTCGTCGTCGAGCTCCAATGACGGCTCCTCGACCATCACCATCACCTTCGATGTCGGCTATTCCTTGAGCACCGCGGCCGTCGACGTCCAGAACCGCGTCTCGCAAGCGGCCTCCTCGCTGCCGGCGATCGTCAACCAGGGCGGCGTGACGATCAAGAAGCAGAACCCGAATTTCGTCCTCATCGTCAACCTGACCTCGCCCGACAGTTCGGTCGATCCGGTGGCGCTGAGCAACCTCGCCTATCTGCAGGTCGTCGATCCGCTGAAGCGGCTGCCTGGCGTCGGCGACGTCCAGATATTCGGCGAGCGCCGCTATTCGATGCGCGTCTGGCTCGACCCGGACAAGCTCGCCAATCTTGGCATCACCGCTGTCGATGTCCAGAACGCCATCTCGGAACAGAACGTCCAGGTGGCGGCCGGCAAGATCGGCCAGTCGCCGGCGCCCGCCGGCACCGCCTTCGAGATGCAGGTCAACGCCGTCGGCCGCCTGAGCGACCCCAAGGAGTTCGGCGACATCGTCGTGCGCGCCAACACCGGCACCGGCTCGCTGGTGCGACTGCGCGACGTCGCCCGCATCGAGCTCGGCGCGCTGCAATATTCGTCGTCGGCCTTCTTCGGCAAGGACCCGACGGTGGTGCTGGCCGTCTACCAGATGCCCGGTTCCAACGCGCTCGATCTGCAGCAGCACGTCAAGGACAAGATGCAGGAACTGTCGGCCCGTTTCCCCAAGGGCGTCAGCTACGCCATGCACTACGACACCACGCGCTTCGTGTCGGCATCGATGCATGACGTCCTGATCACGCTTGGCGAAGCGCTGGTGCTGGTCGTGGCCGTGGTGTTCATCTTCCTGCAGAGCTGGCGCACGACGATCATCCCGACCATCGCCATTCCGGTGTCGCTGGTGGCGACGATGGTGGTCATGGAAATGATGGGCTTCTCGCTCAACATGCTCTCCCTACTCGGCATGGTGCTGGCCATCGGCCTCGTCGTCGACGACGCCATCGTGGTGGTCGAAAATGTCGAGCGACAATTGGAGGCGGGCCTCAAACCGCTGGCGGCGACCAAGGCCGCGATGGCCGAGGTCACCGGACCGATCATCGCCACCACCGCAGTGCTGATGGCCGTCTTCGTGCCCGTTGCCTTCATTCCCGGCGTCTCCGGCAAGCTCTACAATCAGTTCGCGCTGACGGTGGCGATTTCGGTCGGCATATCCGCCTTCAACTCGCTGACGCTCAGCCCGGCGCTGAGCGCCGCCTTCCTGCGCCATCGCGGCGAGACGCAGTTCGCCCCGTTCCGCTGGTTCAACACGGGCTTCGACAGACTGTCGCATGCCTATGCGCACGGCGTGCGTATCCTCATCCGGCTGCGCTGGATCATGCTCGGTCTGTTCGCGGCCGGCCTGGTGGCCACCTACTTCGTCTGGCAGAAGTTGCCCTCGACCTTCCTTCCGGTCGAGGACCAGGGTTACTTCTTCGTCGTCATCCAGCTGCCTGACGGCGCCTCGCTGGAACGCACCGACGCGGTGGCGCAGAAAGCGCGCGACATATTGCAGGCAACACCCGGCGTCGAGATTGTCGGCTCGATCAGCGGCCTGAACTTCCTGACCAGTGCGGCGCAGTCGAACTCGGCTGTCGAGTTCGCCATCCTGAAGCCGTGGGAAGAGCGCGGCCCCGACCAGAGCGCGTCCAAGCTCGTCTCCGATGTGCGCGGCAAGCTGATGCAGATTCCGGAAGCCTTCGCGCTGTCCTTCGATCCGCCTTCGATCCCGGGTATCGGCACCACGGGCGGCTTCGAATTCGTCGTCGAGGACCTCACCGGGCGAGGCAGTTCAGCCCTCAACGACGCGACGCAAGCCGTGATCGCCGAGGCGCGCAAGCAGCCGGAAATCAACCCGCAGCAGCTGTTCTCGCCGTTCTCGACCTCGACGCCGCAGTTCAACTACGACCTCGACCGCAGCAAGGCCAAACTGCTCGGCCTCAACCTGCCCGACGTCTTCAACACGCTGCAGATCTATCTCGGCTCGCTCTACGTCAACGACTTCAACCTGTTCGGCCGCACCTTCCGGGTGACCATCCAGGCCGACAAGGATGCACGTGCCGACGCAGGCGACCTTTCGCGGCTCTATGTGCGCAACGCCTCCGGCGGAATGGTGCCGCTGAGCACACTTGGCAAACTGGTGCCGTTCGTCGGCCCGGAAACCGTGCCGCACTACAACAACAACGCCTCGGCCACGATCAATGGCGGCGCAGCCCCCGGCTTCTCGTCGGGCCAGGCGGTTGCCGCGATGGAACGGGCCGCCGCCACCGCTTTGCCCAGGGATTTCGGTTTCGAATGGACCGGCATCACCTTCCAGGAGCTCAAGGCAGGATCGATAGCGTCGGTCGTCTTCGGCCTCGCCATCGTCTTCGTCTTCCTGATCCTGGCGATGCAGTATGAGAGCTGGGCGATGCCGTTCATGGTGCTGCTGGCGGTGCCACTGGCCCTGTTCGGCGCCTTCGCAGCCCTGTTCCTGCGCGGCATGCAGATCGACGTCTACTCGCAGATCGGCTTCGTCATGCTGATCGGCCTCGCCGCCAAGAACGCGATCCTGATCGTCGAGTTTGCAAGGCGGCGGCGCGAGGAGGGACTGAGCATTGTCGACGCGGCAATGGAAGCCGCGCGGCTGAGGCTGCGGCCGATCCTGATGACGGCCTTCGCCTTCATCCTCGGCGTGCTGCCGCTGATGTTTGCGACGGGTGCGGGTGCGGCAAGCCGGCAGTCGATCGGCACCACCGTGTTTGGCGGCATGGTCGCGGCGACCATCCTGTCGCTGGTGTTCGTGCCAGTCTTCTACGCGGTCATCGAACAGCTGCGCGAAGGCCGCGTGCGCAGCGAACCGAACGCTGCTCATGACCAGGACAATAATGAACCGACTGCCGAACCAGCGCCGATGCGCCTGGCCGAAGCAGCCGAATAGAATTGGAGACCAAAATGCGTAAATGGAAAATAGCTTTGGGAACGGCCGTCGCCCTGGGAGCGATCTCGGTGGCAAGCGTCCACTTCCTCGACATGGGCAATCTCAGCCTCAATGCCGGCACGGCGGCAGCGACGGCAGCACCTGCGGCATTCGTCATGCCGGTGCCGGTGACGAGCGTGGTCAAGAAGACGATCCCGATCTATCTCGACTACGCCGCCCGCATCGAGGCGATCCGCAGCGTCACCTTGCAGGCCCGCGTGCCCGGCTATCTGCAGGAGCAGACGGCTGAGGACGGCGCGGATGTGCGCCAGGGTGATCTGCTCTACAAAATCTCGCCCGACGACTTCAAGACGGCTCTCGACCAGGCCAAGGCCGAAGTGCAGCGCGACCAAGCGAGCCTCGACTATGCACGCTCCAATCTCGGCCGCGGCTCCGAACTCGCCAAGAGCGGTTATCTGGCCAAGGATGGGTTCGACCAGCGCACGAGCACCTTGCGTCAGGCCGAAGCGTCGCTTGCCGTCAACCAGGCGGCGGTGCGGACGGCCGAGCTTAATTTGAGCTACGCCGAAATCCACGCTCCGTTTGCCGGCCGCGTCGGCCGCAACCAGGCTTCGGTCGGCACGCTGGTCAGCGTCGCCGGCACGGTGCTGAACACGCTGGTGCAGCTCGACCCGATCTACGTCACCTTCAATCCGAGCGAGACGGACCTGGCCGAAATCGAACAGGCCCGGGCCGCCGGCCCGATCGAGGTCGAGGTGCTGCTGCCCGGCGAGACCGAAGCCAGCCAGAAGGGCGAACTCACCTTCATCGACAACACGGTCGACCACTCGACCGGCACGATTACGGCGCGCGCCACCATCGGCAATGCGAAGTTCTCGCTGCTGCCGGGCCAGTATGTCCGGGTGCGGCTGCACATCAAGCAGCTGCCCGACGCGCTGATGGTGCCGCAGGTGGCGCTGGGTTCGAGCCAGCTCGGCAAATATGTCTATGTAGTCGGCAAGGGCAACACGGTCGACCAGCGCATCGTCTCGCTCGGCGCGACCAGCGGCGACCTTGTGGCGGTCCTCAGCGGCGTTGCCGAAGGCGACCAGGTGATAACGGGCAATCTGCAGAAAATCGGACCAGGAATGCCGATCTCGCCGTTGCCCCAGGAGAAACCGGCCAGCTGATAACCCCCATCAGCCCCGGTCCTGCGGCGCCTTCGGCTTCCACGCCGAGGGCGCCGTTTTTTTATGGAGCGCCGCACGCCGTTTTTGGAGTAACCGCAAGGCACAAGAATCCGGAACAATCATCTTGTAGGATTGTCGACAATCTGCTTGTCTCGTTTCCGGCTCTCACTGGAATGACGGAATGGCCAAGCTGGACTTCAGTCCGATCGCGGATACGACACGCCGGGCCGAGATCGTCGCGCTGTTGCGGCGCGCGATCCTGACCGGCCAGCTGGAACCCGGCCAAAAGCTCAACGAGCTGAGGATCGCCGAGCAGATGCGGGTCAGCCGTGCGCCGTTGCGCGAGGCGATGCGCGAGCTGGTGCAGGAAGGCATCCTGACCAGCATTCCCTATGCCGGCACCTTCGTCATCGATGTCACCGCCAAAGATATCGACGACGCCTATTCGCTGAACAAGGTGCTCGATGAATTCGCCATCGAGCGGACATGGAAGCTGCGCGACCAGCGCTTCTTCGGCGAACTCGACCGCCGGCACGAGGCAGTGAAGCAGGCGACGCGCGCGCGAGACACCACCCGCCAGATCGAAGCCGCGCTGCAATTGCACGGGCTGATCTATGAATGGGCCGACAATTCGGTGCTGCTGGAAACCTGGCAGCGGCTGACCAGCCGGCTGCAGATGTATTTTGCCCTGCACCAGCGGGCCCGCAACGAGCCGGTGCCGGCCGAAGATCTCCACGAGACCTATGTGCGGCTCTTGAAGGGCGCCGACATGCGCGCCGCCCAGCGCCATGCGCGCGAGCATATCGACCTCGATTTCGAAGAGCTGCTTGCCTATGCGCGTGGCCTCGAACAGCGGACATCGAAGGGCTGACCCTCCTCAACGCCTAGAGACAACGGACAGACAAGTGCAGATCAAAACCATCAAGGCCTATCGCGTCGTGCAGCCCTTCGTGGACGGGCCCTACCGCATGTCAAAGGGGCGGGTTGCAGACTGCTTCGATGCGGTGATCGTCGCCATCACCTCCGACAGCGGCGTGACCGGCTGGGGCGAGATGGCGCCGCTCGGCAATTTCTATTCGGCCGCCTTTCCGGCGGGAACGCGCGCGGGCGTGGTCGAGATTGCGCCGCACCTGATCGGCCAGGACCCGCGTGGCCTCGCCGGCATCGGCCGGCTGATGGATACGGTGTTCAAGGGCCATCCCTACACCAAGTCGGCGCTCGACATGGCCTGCTGGGATCTGGCGGCCCGGGCCGCCGACGTGCCGCTGGTGACCATGCTTGGCGGCCGCGAGAGCGACATGGCGGAGACCTACCGCGTCGTCACCCACGGCACGCTCGACCAGATGGCGGCACTGGCCAAAAGGATCATCGCCCAGGGCTGCCGCCGACTGCAGGTCAAGGTCGGCGGCAATGTGCATGAAGACATCGAGCGGGTGAGCGCAGTCGCTTCGGCCGTGCCGAAAGGCACGGTGATTTTCTGCGACGCCAATGCCGGCTGGACACCCTACCAGGCGCGGCAGTTCGCCGATGCAACGCGCGGCATCGACTACACGTTCGAGCAGCCCTGCACGACGATCGAGGAGAACATGTCGGTGCGCCGCATGCTCGACAAGCCGATGGTGCTGGACGAGAGCGTCATCTCGCTCGAGGCGATGCTGGAAATCCATCGCCTGGGCGCCGCCGACGGGCTGACGCTGAAGATCTCGCGGCTTGGCGGCGTAACCAGGACAAGGCAAATCCGCGACGTCGCCGTCGATCTCGGTTTCATGATTACCGTCGAGGATACGGGCGGCGCCGAGATCGACACGGCGGCGATGGCGCATCTGTCGCTGTCGACGCCGGAAGAACGCCGGCTGCACGCCATCGCCTTCCATGAGTGGGTGACGGTGCGCACGGCCTCCAACGCCCCACCGGTCACCGGCAGCCACATGGGCATTCCCGACGGGCCCGGCCTCGGCATCGATGTCGTGCCCGACCTGCTCGGCAAGCCTTTCCTAGAGATCGGCTGAGATCAAGCGCAGCATGAAGCTGTCACCCCACGAATCCTCCGTGGGAGATTTGGTCCTGCAGCCATTCTCCGATTTGCGGGTTGAAATATTTTTCAAATGGAAATAGGAATGTTCAAAATGATGATTTGACGCTGCGGCGCGTCATGACTGGAGGAAGCGATATGGCCCATCCGCAATTTGCAGCGGAACTTCTGCAGCGCGCTGAAGCCCAAGGGCCCATCACCATCGGACTCGCCGGCGCCGGGCAGATGGGCACCGACATCGTCGTCCAGGTGGCGCTGATGCCGGGCATGCGGATCGGTGCCATTTCCGAGGTGCGGCCGCAAGCGGCGATCGATGCCGCACTGCTCGCCGGCCATGACCGCTCCGACATCGTCCAGGCTGCGACCGCCTCTGCCATCGACCGCGCCATCGAGGCCGGCAAGATCGCTGTCACCGAAGATCTGCATGCGCTGGCCGCGGCCGGCCGCATTGATGTCATCATCGACGCGACAGGCAATCCCAACATCGGCACGCTGTTTGCGCTCGAAGTGATGAAGAACGGCAAGCACATCGTTATGCTCAATGTCGAGGCGGACATTACGATCGGCCGCTTCCTCAAGGAGGAAGCGCGCAAGGCCGGCGTGGTCTACACCGGTGCGGCCGGCGACGAACCCGCCTGCACGCTGGAGATCATCGGCTTCGCCAAGAGCCTCGGCTTCAACATCATCGCCGCCGGCAAGGGCAAAAACAACCCGCTCAAGATCGACGCCATGCCCGCCGACTACGAGAAGGAAGCGGCCGAGCGCAATATGAATGCGCGCATGCTGGTCGAGTTCGTCGACGGTTCCAAGACGGCGATCGAGATGGTGGCTATCGCCAACGCCACCGGGCTGGTGCCCGACGTGCCGGGCATGCACGGCCCGACGGCGACGCTGGAGGAACTGGCCAGCGTGCTTTGCCCGCGCGAGGATGGCGGCGTGCTGCACCGCAAGGGCGTGGTCGACTATTCCATCGGCAAGGGCGTGGCGCCCGGCGTGTTCTGCATCATCGAAACGAGGCATCCGCGCGTGCTGGAGCGCATGGTCGACCTCAAGGTCGGCAAGGGCCCCTATTTCACGATCTACCGTCCCTATCACCTGACAAGCCTTGAAGTGCCACTGTCGGCGGCGCGCGCCGTGGTCTACAAACGCGCCGACATGGAGCCCCTCGACCATCCGGTCGCCGAAGCGGTGGCGGTGGCCAAGAGCGATCTCTGCGCGGGCCAATCGCTCGGCATGATCGGCGAGAACGACTATCGCGGCTTCGCCATGACCTGGGAGGACGCCCGCGCCAAGGGCGCGCTGCCGCTCGGGATTGCCGAACGCGCCAAGGTGGTCAAGCCGGTCAAGACCGGCGACTTCCTCACCTATGAAAATTGTGTACCCGACGATTCGATGGTGATAACGCAGATACGCCGCCGTCTCGACCAGTCGGACGGACAGTTTGTGACCAACGCCGCCTGAACCTTCGGGATCTCCCTGTGATGGACGATGTCGTTATCGGGATCGATGCCTCGACGACGGCGGTGAAGGCAATCGCCTTCACCCGCGACGGCGCGGAGCTGTTCCAGGCGCGCGAGGCCTATCCGCTGGCCAATCCGAAGCCCGGCCATTTCGAGCAGGATGCCGAACATTGGTGGGCAGCCCTCATCAGTGCGCTGAAGCAGGTTGCCGACAAGGTCGGCGCCGCGCGCGTGGCGGCAATCGCCATCGCCCATCAGCGCGAGACTTTCACCCTGATCGATCATGCCGGCAAGCCGCTCATCCCGGCGATCCTGTGGCTTGACGAGCGCGCCCGGCCTCAAGTCGCCAAGCTGTCGGCCGAGCTTGGCCGCGAGACGATCCGCGACTGGAGCGGCAAGCCGCCGGATCCGACGCCGGCGCTCTATGCCATCGCCTGGCTGGCGGAACACCAGCCGCAGGTGCTGGCCAACGCCGCCGCCCTGGTCGATGTTCATGGCTTCTTCGTTCACCGGCTGACCGCACGGCTGGTAACCAGCACGGCAAGTGCCGACCCGCTCGGCTTGCTCGATGTCACGACAGGCGAATGGCACCCTGAGCTTGTCGCGGCTGCAGGGTTGCAGCCACGGCAGTTGCCGGCGCTGATCGGCCCAGGCGAAATCTGCGGCGGCCTTGCCGAAAGCATTGCCCAGCTGACTGGCCTCAAAGCGGGCACGCCAATTGTCGCCGGCGCCGGCGATGGCCAGGCCATGGGTCTCGGCATGGGCGTCTATGGTGCCGGCAGGAGCTATCTCTCGCTCGGCTCCGGCGTCGTCAGCGGCTGCTATTCCGGCACGGTCACCACATCGGATGCGTTTCGCACGCTGGTCTCGCCGACCGGCTCCGGCTTCATGCTGGAAACCGTGCTGCGCTCGGGCATGCAACTGGTCGACTGGATCGTGCGCACCACCGGCGCGTCTTCCGCGGCAGAACTGGAGAAGGGTGCGGTCGATGTTGCGGCCGGCGGCGACGGTCTTTTGGTCATGCCCTATTGGGCCGGCGTCATGAGCCCCTATTGGGATGGCGCGGCGCGCGGCGCCGTTGTTGGCCTGTCGCTCGACCATGAGCCCAGGCATCTCTTCCGCGCCACGCTGGAAGGCATCGCTTTGGAGCAGGCCATCGCCAGCGAGGCGATGGAGGCCGAAAGCGGCGGCAAGTCGGGAGAGATGATTTCCGCCGGCGGCGGCACCAATTCGGCGCTGCTGATGAAGATCATGGCCAGCGTGCTGGAGCGGCCGCTGTTCGTGTCGCCGGTCAACGAGGCGGCGGCCCTTGGCGCGGCCATGCTGGCTGCTTCGGCGATCGGCTGGTTCGCCTCGGCGGAAGACGCCGCCAAGGCAATGGCGGCGGCGCCGGCCAGGCGTGTCGATCCGGATATGACGCTGGTGCCGGCTTACCGGGCGCGCAAGGCGATCTACCGCGACCTCTATCACGCGACACGCGACATCCACGCGCGGCTCGGTGCGATCTGAGTTCAAGCGCAGCTTGCCTGCGTGAGGCTCCCATGCCCAACCTGCCCAGCTTGCCGATTTTGCGTCCTGCCCGGCCAATGCTAGACTCATCGGGCCTATGAAAGCAGTATTTCACCTTGCCGCCCTGCCCTGGATTGTCGCGCTTGCGGCAGCTCCAATGACGGCGCGTGCGCAGGACGAGCCGCCCTTCGAGGTCACGCTCGACATGGACAATGACGGCAGGATGGATCGGGCCGCGATCGCGGCGGATCCCGACAGCGGGCTGGCGGATCTCTCGATCTATCTGGCTGCCGGCGAAGGAAAGCTCGATCCTTCGCGCAAGCCTGACTTTGTCAAAAAGGCGCTGACGCAGGACTGTATTCTCGGGCTCGAAAGCAAGGGCAAGGGATCGCTTGCCGTCACCTCGTGCTTCGGCTGCGGCGCCAACAAATCATGGGATGCGACGCTGACCATCGTCTGGCGCGGCGGTAAATTCCTTGTCGCCGGCTACAGTCGCGACTGGGACTGGAATGTGCAGAAAGCCGACGGCTCGGTCGAGACGACGCTGGGCGGCTGCGACATCAATTTTCTCACCGGCAGAGGCATTGCCTCAAAGGACCTGGACGACGGCAAACCGGTCGCGGGAAAATTCGTGCCGGTCGCGCTGGCCGACTGGTCGGACGACAGTCGTCCGGAGCCCTGCGAATTCTGACAAGCCCCCGCGTGCTTCAGCGGTTGAGCAATCCCTTGGCCGCATCCTCATCGGTGATCAGCACCGAAATCCTGGTGTTGGCCAGCGCCGCGCGCATGACGGCGACCTTCTCCTGACCGCCTGACACCAGGATGATGCTCGGAATATCGGACAGATCCTGCAGCGGATAGGCGCAGACGCGGCGGTTGACCTCATGGTCGACAGGGTGGCCCTCGGCGTCGATGAAGTGGCACAAGAGGTCGCCGACCGCGCCGGCCGCCTGCAATTCCTCGAGTTCGCTCGGTTTGATGAAGCCGTAATTGGCGATCGGGCTGTCCTTGGAAAACGAGCCGACGCTGAGCACGGCGATGTTGGCGCGGCGCGCGCGGAAGACGACATCCTGAACGCTGCGCTGGCTCATGAAGGCATCGCGCTGTTCCGGCTTGTCGGCATAGACCGGCACCGGCAGCAGGAAACATTCAGCGCCGATCTTTTCGGCGAACTCCCAGGCGCTTTCGGTCGGGTTGAGCGGCTGCGCGTGGGTGAGGCCACCGAGCATCGAGACAACCGTCGTCCTGGCGATCGGCCGCCTCGGCAGTTCGTTGATGGCGAATTTCAGGGTGCGACCCCAGCCCAGCGCGATGACGTCGCCGGCATTCACATTGTCGGCGAGATAGGCGGCAGCCGCGTGGCCGATCATCAGCGGCGCGTTGCTGCGATCAGCGGCTGATGGCACCACGACCGCCTGGCTGAGCCCGAAACGCTGCTTCAGGCTCTCCTCGAGCTGCACGCATTCGACGACACTGTCGCGAATGCGGAACTGCACGATGCCCTCCTCTCGCGCAGCGGAGAGAATGCGGTGCACCTTGATGCGGCCGACGCCGAGGATCTCGGAAATGCGCTCTTGCGTCAGACCTTCGACATAGTAATGCCAGGCGGCCCGGGCCTTGAGCTCGGCATCGGGGAAGCGCGAGGCCTTCTCGTTTTCGACGGTCGCCATCTTTTGCCCTCCCGCGGCAGATTTCGGAAATCTTTCCGCAAGCGCCGCCCCCTGGCCTTCCCTAGGACAAACCGCCCTGTGGCGCAAACCACCGCCGAATGGCGCAACGGCTCTTGACAATTTTCTAATGAACAGTTTAGCTGAACAAAATTGCATATCAAAGATAAATTGTTCACAGGGAGGTGCCTGGTGAACAAGAGCGGACGGCAGGCCATCGCCGTTTCGCTGACGGAGGAGACGAAGTGGCCGTGAGTAATGATGCAAGCGAGTCGAAGGCTGGCGAGTTGAAAGCCGCGCCCGGCACTCAAGGTGCGACGGCCGCGAAGCTTTCGGCACTGTTTGCCGGAACCATGGGACCGCTGATCGGACTGCTGCTGCTCTGCCTGGCGCTGACACTGACCACCGACACGTTCCTCACCGTGCGCAACATCCTCAACGTGCTCGACCAGATCACGGTGCTCGGCATCATGGCAATCGGCATGACGCTGGTGATCCTGATCGGCGGCATCGATCTCTCGGTCGGCTCGGTGCTGGCGCTGGCCGCCATGGTGATGGGCTTTGTCTCCCACCCCGACTATCTCAATCTCGGCCTTGCGGCCGGCGTCGTTGCAGCACTGGTCGTCGCCGGCCTTTGCGGACTGGTGTCCGGCCTGCTGGTGACCGTCACCCGGCTGCCGCCGTTCATCGCGACGCTGGCGATGATGTCGGTGGCGCGCGGCCTTGCCAACATGATCACCGACGGCTCGCAGATCGTCGGCTTTCCCGACTGGTTCACCAGCCTGTCGATCATCCGCCATTTCGGCTTTCTGTCGGTCACAGTCGGGGTGATGATGGTGCTGGCGATCGTCTTCGCCATCTTCCTCAACTACCGCGCCGCCGGCCGCAGCCTTTACGCCATCGGCGGCAGCGCCGAGGTGGCGCGGCTCTCCGGCATTCCGGTGAAGTCGCTGACCAACTGGGTCTATGCCATTTGCGGCGTGCTTGCGGGTCTTGCCGGCATCGTGCTCGCCGCGCGGCTGGATTCGGTGCAGCCGAGTTCCGGCCTGGGCTATGAACTCGACACCATCGCGGCGGTGGTGATCGGCGGCGCCAGCCTCTCGGGCGGCGTCGGTTCGATCGGCGGCACAGCGGTCGGCGTGCTCATCATCGGCGTGCTGCGCAACGGCCTCAATCTGCTCGGCGTCTCGCCCTTCATCCAGCAGGTGGTGATCGGCGTGGTGATCGCGCTGGCCGTCGCCAGCGACACCTGGCGGCGCAGGGCGCGATAGAGAGCGGGGCACAATTGAGAATTCGCCCGGAGCGTCCGGGCGATAGACGGATCGGTCGATCCGAAACTGGGATGTTCCAAGGGGCGCGATGCGCTGGCGGGACAGTTTGACTATCAACGGAGGAAACACATGCTGACCAAACGTTCATTGCTGCTGGCCGCTGCCGCCATCATTCCTATGCTCGGGCTGACCGACATGGCCTCGGCCAAGGAGGCCAAGAAACTCGGCCTCGCCGTGGCCAATCTGCAGGCCGACTTCTTCAACCAGATCAAGCAGTCGGTCGAAGCCTACAGCAAGGAAAAGGGCATCGAGATCGTCACCGTCGACGCCAAGGGCGATTCGGCAACGCAGGTCAGCCAGGTGCAGGATCTGATCACGCAGAACATCGACGCGCTGATCTACATTCCGGCCGGCGCCACCGCCGCCACCGTGCCGACCAAAACCGCCAAGGCTGCCGGCATCCCGGTCGTCAATGTCGACCGCAACGCCGACGGCGCGCCCGGCGACACCTTCATCGCCACCAACAGCGTCGCCTCGGCGCAGGCGGTGTGCGACTACATCGCCAAGCAGGCCGGCGGCAAAGGCGAACTGATCATCATCCACGGCCAGAAGGGCACCACGCCGGAAGTGGATCGCTCGAAGGGCTGCGGCGAAGCGCTCAAGGCCTATCCCGATATCAAGGTGGTCGGCGAATTGTGGAGCGAAGGCTGGCACCAGGACGAAGGCTTCAAGCTGACGCAGGACCTGCTGCAGTCGCATCCCGATGTCTCCATCGTCATCGGCCAGGCCGATGCGCTGGCGCTGGGTGCGGCACAGGCGGTCAAGGTCGCCAATCCCGGCCACAAGGTCTGGGTTGCCGGCTTCGATGGCGACGTGGCCGCACTCAAGGCGCTGAAGGACGGCGTGTTCGACGTCACCGCGACGCAGCAGACGCAAGGCATGGGCCGGCTCGCCGTCGATGCGGCGATCAAGCTGGTGGCCGGCGAAAGCGTTCCGGCCGAACAGCTGCAGGATGCGACGCTGACCACCAAGGACAATGTCGAGCAGTTCATCGCCAAGCATCCGTAACGACCGGCACCGCTTAAGAGAGCGCCACGATGTCTCCTGATCCTCGCCACAGCGAAAGCCCGCACAACGGGCTCTTCGTCAACGGCCTTTGCAAGAGCTACGGACCGGTCCAGGTCCTGGCCGATGCAAGCTTTGAGGTGCGGCCGGGCGAGGTTGTGGCGCTGCTCGGCGAAAACGGCGCCGGCAAGTCGACGGTGTCCAATATCATCGCCGGCTCGACCCGGCCCGACGCGGGCACCATCATCTGGCGGGGGAAGCCCTATTCCCCCGCCTCGCCTGCCGCGGCAATCGATGCCGGTGTGGGCATGATCCATCAGGAACTGAAGCTGCTGCCGGATCTGTCGGTGGCGGAAAACGTCTATGTCGGGCGCCTGCCGATGCGCGGCGGCCGCATCGACCGCGCAGCGATGAACGCCAAGGCCTCGGCGCAGTTGAAGCGGCTTGGCCTCGACGTCTCGCCCGAGCGCAAGGTGGGCACACTGCGCATCGCCGCCCAGCAACAGGTCGAGATCGCCAAGGCGTTGACGCTCAATGCCGAATTGCTGATCTTCGACGAACCCACCGCAGCGCTCGGCGGCGAGGAAACGGAGCTTTTGTTCCAGCAGATCCGCAAGCTCAAGGCGGAGGGCATGTCCTTCATCTACATCAGCCATCGTCTCGACGAGATCGCGCAGATTGCCGACCGCGTGGTTGTGATGCGCGACGGACGCATCGTCGCCCGCCACGAGCGCGCCGATATTCCCGTGCGCACAGTGGTGGAGCAGATGGTCGGCCGCTCGGTCGAGCGGATGTTCCCGCATCTGTCGCCACCGCGCGAGGAGACGCTGCTCGAGGTCGACAACCTGTCTTCGCCGGAGAAAAGTTTCAACAACGTTTCCTTCTCGGTCAAAGCAGGCGAGATCCTCGGCATTGCCGGGTTGATCGGCGCCGGCCGCACCGAACTGGTGCGGGCGATCGCCGGCGCCGATCCGATCTCGTCGGGCTCGGTGCGCGTTGCCGGCAAACCGGTGCATCTCAGCGGGCCGGCGGCAGCCATCAAGGCCGGCGTCGTGCTGGTGCCGGAAGACCGCAAGGCGCAAGGCGTCGTGCTCGACCAGACCATCGGCGAGAATTTGGCGTTCGGCAATTTCGACCATGTCGCGCCGAAGGGCTGGGTGTTTCCGAAAGCGGTGCAGAAATTCGCCGAAGCCGGCATCGCAAGGCTCGGGGTCAAGGGCAAACCTGGCCAGGCGGTCAGCAAGCTTTCCGGCGGCAACCAGCAGAAGGTGATCATCGCCAAATGGGTGTCACGCCCGCCGAAGGTGTTCATCCTCGATGAGCCGACGCGCGGTATCGATGTCGGTGCGCGCGCAGCGATCTACGACGTCATCGCCGACCTCGCCCGTTCCGGCATGGCGGTGGTGGTGGTGAGCTCCGACCTCGAGGAGGTGCTGGGTCTGTCGCACCGGGTGCTGGTGCTGAGCCGCGGCCGCCAGCGCGGCATTCTCGGCCGCAGCGAGGCCAGCAATGTCGCGGTGATGGAACTCGCCACGAGCTGAGGACAGGAGTCGGAACAAAGCGCAGCAGGTGGTATCCTCCCAAGGACCGGACCGCGCGGGGCGCCAGCAAAGACTGGCGCCCCTTCATTTCAGGAGGGGGAACAACATGAAACTATTCGATCTCAGCGGCGACGCAGCGCTGGTAACAGGCGCCGGCAGCGGCATTGGCCAGGCCATTGCCATCGGGCTCGCCGAAGCCGGCGCCGACATAGCCTGTTTCGGCCATGCCTCGAAAGGCGGGCTGGATGAGACCGCGCACAGGATCGCCGCGCTTGGCCGCAAGGCGGTGGTGCTGACCGGGACGGTGACGTCGGAGGCCGACCTAGCGACCGCAGTCGAGCGCACGGAAAAGGAGCTCGGCGCGCTGACCATCGCCGTCAACAATGCCGGCATTGCAGGAGCCGAGGCCGCCGAGACGCTGTCGCTGGAGAAGTGGCAGAAAATCTACGACGTGAATGTCAGCGGCGTGTTCCTGTCCTGCCAGGCCGAAGCGCGCGCCATGCTTTCACGACGCAAGGGCTCGATCATCAACATCGCCTCCATGTCGGGTTCGATCGTCAATCGCGGCCTGACCCAGGCGCATTACAATTCGTCGAAGGCGGCGGTCATCCACATGTCGAAAAGCCTCGCCATGGAATGGGCCGATCGCGGCCTGCGCGTCAATGTGGTGAGCCCAGGCTACACGCTGACGCCGATGAACAAGCGGCCGGAGGTCGCCGAACAGATCAAAATCTTCGAACGCGACACGCCCATGGGGCGCATGGCGACGCCGGAAGAGATGGTCGGCCCGACCGTGTTCCTGGCCAGCCGCGCCGCGAGTTACGTCACCGGCATCGACCTGATCGTCGATGGCGGTTTTGTCTGCTGGTAAGGAGAAAAGATGCAGAAGCGTTTTGAAGGCAAGACTGCGGTCATCACCGGCGCGAGCGGTGGCATCGGCGCGGCGATGGCGAAGCGCTTCGCCGAGGAAGGTGCCGCGATCGTGGTCAGCGCCATCGATACCCGCGTCGAGGACGTCGCCGCCGGCCTTAAAGCGGGGGGCGCCAAGGTCGCGTCGATGCGCATGGACGTGACCAAGAAGGATGAGGTTACAGCGCTTTACGATCTCGCCGAGAAGGAATTCGGCCGTGTCGACATTTCGGTGCAGAATGCCGGCGTCATCACCATCGCCCGGATCGAGGCGATGACCGAGGCCGAGTGGGACAAGGTGATGGCCGTCAACACCAAGGGCGTGTTCCTGTGCTGCCAGGAAGCGATCGCGCGCATTCGCAAGCATGGCGATGGCGGCCGGCTGATCAACACGGCATCGGGCCAGGCGCGGCAGGGTTTCATCTACACGCCGCACTATGCGGCGTCGAAGTTCGGCGTCGTCGGCATTACCCAGAGCCTGGCCAAGGAAGTGGCCAAGGAAAAGATCACCGTCAACGCCATCTGCCCCGGCATCATCGACACGGACATGTGGGCCTATAATGACGCCGCCTGGGGCAAGCTGATGGGTGACTACAAGCCCGGCGAGCTGATGGCCGAATGGGTGAAGAACATCCCGATGGGGCGCGCCGGCAGCGGCGAGGACGTGTCCGGCCTGGTCAGCTTTCTCGCCAGCGACGACGCCACCTACATCACCGGCCAAACCATCAATGTCGATGGCGGCCTGATCATGTCGTGATTCAGCTCTGGCGGTTGGCAATCGACCAGTCTGAAATTCCGCAGTGCACAGGGCATCAGCCGTTGCGCCGCATGAACGTTGGTATATATAATTTCATCTCATGAAACGGCCTTGGCGAGCTCGCCGGCCTAGACCATGGGACCTTGATGGCTCGTTCGTCTGAGAGCGCCGCTGGAGCGGCGATCGATCTGTTGACGATTGCTCGCGCAGCAATCCATCCGATGCCATGACGCGGGCCCGCCCGGCATCACATAAACACCGAGTCGAGCAACCATTTCGCCTGCGCAAGTTGCGGCCGCGGCACTGGCTTGGTGCGAACGAGCTTGCGTAACGACCCGCCTTTCCAACACAATCAAGAAAAGACGCAAGAAGGGAACGATCAAGAAATTTCCACATGGTTTGACAGGAGAACAAGCATGTCATTTCGCAGTGTGATTTCGAACCTATCAATGGGAGCCTTGGCGCTTGCCACCGCAAGTGCGCTTACATCACCGGTCCACGCAGCAGCACCCGAATCCAACGACCCGATCAAGATCGCGCTGTTCGACTGGACCAGCGTCAATCTCAACGCCAAGATCCTTGGCGGTATCCTCGAAAAGCTCGGCTACACCGTCGAATATCCGACCGCCGACTACCTCTCCAGCCTGACCACCGGTCTCACCAATGGCGACCTCGATGTCGGCCTGGAGTTCTGGGACACGACGGCCGGCGAAGCGATGAAGGCTTCAGACGCCACCGGCCAGACCGAGCGGCTGGGCAAGCTCGGGCCGAAGGCAAAGGAGGAATGGTGGTTTCCCGAATATATGAAGGAGAAATGCCCTGGCCTGCCCAATTGGGAGGCGCTGAAGGACCCGAAATGCGCCGAGGCGTTCTCGACAGCGGAGACGGCGCCGAAGGGCCGCTATCTCGGCGGCCCGGTAACCTGGGAAGGCTTTGACGACGAGCGCGTCGAGGCGCTGAAGCTGCCCTTCACCGTCATCCATGCCGGCACCGACGCGGCGATGTTCGCCGAGTTGGACTCGGCCTATCAGCGCAAGGCGCCGATCATGCTGTGGATCTATTCGCCGCATTGGGCGCCGGCCAAGTACAAGGGCGAGTGGGTCGAATTCCCGGAGTATACGCCCGAGTGCTACACCGACCCGAAATGGGGCACCAACCCGGATGCCAAATATGATTGCGGCAAACCGCATGGCGAAATCTGGAAATACTCCTGGTCCGGCATGAAGGACAAATGGCCGGTCGCCTACAAGGTGGCCAAGGCGTACACGATCGACACCGATGAGCTCAACAAGATGAGCGGCGAGATCGACCTCGGCGGCAAGACGCCCGAAGATGTCGCCGCCGCCTGGATCGCCGCCCACGAAGCAGACTGGAAAGCCTGGGCGCAGTGATCGCCTGACTGGAAGCCAGACCCGGCCCTAGCGGCCGGGTCTTATCTCCATTTTCCAGAAGGACCATTGGATGACGGAAGCGACTGAACCGCAGGCAACTGGCACGCCGGAGGATGTGCGGCCGATAAAGCTTGCCTGCCGTAATGTCTGGAAACTGTTCGGATCGAACGCGGCCAGCTTCATCCGCGAGCGTGACGGCAAGGCCAGCATGGCCGACATCGCCGCGGCCGGACTGGTCGGCGCGGTGCGCGCCGTCGATCTCGAAATCCGCCAGGGCGAGATTTTCATCATTATGGGGCTGTCCGGCTCCGGCAAGTCGACGCTGGTGCGCTGCATGTCGCGGCTGGTCGAGCCGACCCACGGCAAGGTCGAATTCGAAGGCAACGATCTGCTCAAGATTTCCGATTCGGCGCTGATCGAACTGCGGCGCCATCGCATGGGCATGGTGTTCCAGAATTTCGCGCTGCTGCCGCATCTGAACGTGCTGGAGAACATTGCCTTCCCGCTGAGTATCCAGGGCCAAGACCGGCCGACGCGCGAAGCGAGAGCGCGGGAGGTGATCGATCTCGTGGGCTTACGCGGCCGCGAGCATTTCTATCCGCGCGAACTCTCCGGCGGCCAGCAGCAGCGCGTCGGCATTGCCCGCAGCCTCGCGACCAAGCCGGAGATCTGGTTCCTCGACGAGCCGTTCTCGGCGCTTGACCCATTGATCCGCCGCGAGATGCAGGACGAGCTGATGCGGCTGCAGACCATGCTGCACAAGACCATCGTTTTCATCACCCATGATTTCGACGAGGCGATCAGGCTGGCCGACCGCATCGCCATCATGAAGGACGGCGAGGTCATCCAGATCGGCACACCGGAGCAACTGGTGGTCAATCCGGCGACCGACTATGTCGCCGAATTCACCCGGGATGTCGACCGCGCCAAGGTGATTTCGGCGCGCAGCCTGATGCGTGCCCTGGATGGCTCCGAGCATGGCGGCACGGTTTCGCCCGACGCCAGGATCGCCAGCTTCTCGGCCAGCATCGTCGCTTCGGGAAAACCGTTCGCGGTGGTCAACGGCAGCGGCAAGTCGATCGGCGAGGTGACGCCGCAAGCCGTGATCGGACTGCTGGCCGGCATCGACAAGCAAAGAGCCGGCGCATGACGGTGACTGCAAGCGCCAGCCAAACGAGGCCACCGGTTCAGCGCTGGCTGCTGATCTGGGCGCTGGCGCTGGCCGCCGTGCTGGTGGTATTCCTGCTGCAGGAGAGGCTGCCATGGGCGGTCGACTATCCGGCCGATGCGGTCGTTCCCGTCGCCGACTGGGTCAGTGCGCTGATGCGCTGGATCAAGTCGAACTTGTCCTGGCTGACCCGCTCGATCACCGCGGTGCTCGGCGTTCCCCTCGATTTCGCGCTCGACCTGCTGGCCAAGAATTTCAAGATTGGTCACGGTGCCGATGCCTATGTCCTGCCGCGCCTGTCCTGGATCGGCGTCTGCGTAGCCGCCTTCATCGCCGGGCACGCCGTGGGCGGTAGAAAACTCGGCATGCTGGTCGGCGGCTGCTTCCTCTACACCGCGCTGTTCGGCCAGTGGACCAGCGCCATGCTGACACTGGCACTGATTTCCATCGCGGTGCCGTTCTGCATCGTCACCGGCCTGTTCGCCGGCATCTGGGCGTGGCGCAAGCCATGGGCCGAGCGGCTGATCATCTCCCCTGCCCTCGATTTGATGCAGACCATCCCGACCTTCGCCTATCTCATCCCGATGCTGCTCCTGTTCGGCAACAGCCCGGTCTCGGCGATGATCGCCACCGCCATCTTCGCCACGCCGCCCATGGTGCGGGCAACGATGCTGGGTCTGTCGCGGGTGCCCTCCGAGATCGACGATTTCTCAGAGATGGCCGGCTGCACGGCGCGGCAGAAATTGTGGCGCGTGCAGCTGCCGTCGGCGCGGCCGACACTGATGATCGGCGTCAACCAGGTGATCATGCTGGCGCTGAACATGGTGATCATCGCCTCGATGATCGGCGCCGGCGGCCTCGGCTATGATGTGCTGCTGGCGCTGCGTGCGCTGAAGGTCGGCGAAGCGATGGAAGCCGGGCTCGCCATTGTGGCGCTCGCAATCGCGCTCGACCGGCTGAGCCAGGCGATCGCGCATAAGCAGGCAAAAGGCCACGTTCAACGGCAGGCGAACCAGAGCGTTTGGCGGCGCTATCCCAATCTGTCGCTGGCCATCGCCATCCTGGTCGTGACGACGCTGCTCGGCCTGTTCGTACCGGCCTTCGCAGCGGTGCCGAAGGAGATCACCTTCACCACCGCGCCACTGTGGAAGGCGGCGGTGAGCTGGGTGACGATCAACTTCTTCGACGTGATCGAAGCGTTTCGCGTGGCGCTCATCCTCAATGTACTGAACCCGCTGCGCGCCTTCTGCGAAGGCTTTCCGTGGCTCGGCGCGGTGGCCCTGCTCGGCCTCGCCGGCTATCAGCTCAGTGGCCTGCGTTTGGCCGCCCTTGTCGCGGCGCTGACCGCCTTCTGCGCCGTCACCGGCCTTTGGGAAAAGACTATGGCCACAGTCTATCTCTGCGGCATCTCGGCCTTCATCGCCTGCCTGATCGGCATTCCGATCGGTCTCGCGGCCGCCCGCAGCGACCGCTTCGAAAAGATCGTCACGCCCATCATCGACACGCTGCAGGTGCTGCCGTCCTTCTGCTTCATCATTCCCGTGGTGATGCTGTTCCGGGTCGGCGACGTCACCGCCATGATCGCAACGGTCGCGTTCGCCGTGGTGCCAGCGATCCGCTACACCAATCACGGCATCCGGCAAGTGCCGCCGGCGCTGATCGAGGCGGCGAAGGTTTCCGGCTGCACGCCGCGCCAGACCTTCTTTCGCGTGCAATTGCCGCTGGCGCTTCCCGAAATCATGCTGGGCGTCAACCAGACGATCCTGATGGCGCTGGCGATGATCATCATCTGCGCCATGGTCGGCACACGCGACCTCGGCCAGGAAGTCTTCATCGCGCTGTCCAAGGCCGATTCCGGACGCGGCATTGTCGCGGGTCTCGCCATCGCTTTCATCGGCATCGTCGCAGACCGGCTGTTCAATGCCTGGACGGCGAAGGCGCGGGCAAGACTAGGATAATTGTTGAATGTCCAATCCCGGCGAACCGCCTTTTGCCGTACTCGTCTTCGACATGGCCAAGACCGGCGAGCCGGACGGGGAGCACGTAGTTTCGGGGTTTGAGACGCTGGAGGCGGCGACGTCCTACGCCATTGCGCGGGTTCGCGCCTCGGTGGAGGAGTTGCGCAAGCCCGGCATCGCCACTGCTGAGCTTCGCCAGCTCTGGCACCTCTATGGCGAAGACTGTTCGGTGCTGAACGCCGGAGTGCGCGGCAGCGATCTACTCGACGATTTCATTGCGACGCCGTCGATGCCGGCCGAATGCAACTGGCAAGTTCTCGCGCCAAGGCTGCGCCGCTTCCGCGCCTCGCTGCTGATCTCCAACGGCAACAACGAATCCGTCTGGGCGGGCGGCTTCTTTCGCTCGACCTACAGGCTGACGCGAGACGGCCTCCTCGAGCGCTTTGGCGACGACGCCATTGCCGCCTTCAAGGCCAAGGGGATCGAGCCGGCGGAGCCGACGAAGCTCATGGTCGCCAATTACTTCGAGCTTCCCGACCCGCCCTACCCGCCGCCAGGCGTGACGCTGCGATCCTGGAAGGTCGAGGTCGGTTTTGTCTGCCATGACGTGAAGTTCGGCGGCGACGCCGCCGGAATCTTCGCCTGGCCGCAAGAGCCCACCGACTGGGCGCTCAGAACCATGCAGTTCCTGCTGATGGCCGACATGATGGCCATGCGCGGCGATGGCCCCGACTGGGCCAACGACTGCGAGATACTAACCGCCAAGGTGACCGAGACGGAGGCGCCTCCCGACTATCCGCTGGATTGAAGTGATGATCATCACCTGCCCCGTGGCCGGCACACGCGATCTCGGCCAGGAAGTGTTGGTCGCACTGTCCAAAGTCGCGGCATTGTCGCGGGCTGGCAACAACCTGCCATCGACATCATCGCGGTCGGTCTTCGACCCCTGAGCCGCGAAAGCTCAAGCACGGCTCGGATAGACGGTTTCGCCTCTTCTGGAGTTCGCCTCTTCTGGAAATGGCAGGCCGCGCTCCAGCTCTTGACTTTGACGCATTTTCGCGCGGAAAGCTGCTTCATCCTCGACCAGCCTGAGCTTGCTGCCGAATGCCCGATCAGCGCAAACCGCCTTTTACTGTCATCGTCTTCGACATGGCCAAAACCGGCGAGCATGTGGTTTCGGGGTTTGAGACGTTGGATGCGGCTACGTCCTACGCGATTGCTCGGGTTCGCGCCTCGGTGGAAGAGCTGCGCAAGCCTGGCATCGCAGCAGCCGAGCTCCGGCGGCACTGGCATATCCATGGTGAGGATTGCACGGTGCTGAACGCCAATGTGCGCGGCAGCGATCTGCTTGACGATTTCATCGCGACGCCGGGGACACCGGCCGAATGCGACTGGCGGGCGCTGGCGCCACGACTGCGCCGTTTCTACGCCGCTGTGAACGTCTTCAACAACGATGGCAAATCTATCCGGGTCAGCGGCTTTTTCCGCGCGACCTACCGGTTATGGCACGCTGGCCTGCTCGCACGATTTGGCGACGACGCCATCGCCTCCTTCAAAGCCAAAGGCATCACGCCGGCAGTGCCGACGAGAGTCTCGGTCGACCATCACTTCGAGCAGCCCGATCCGCCGCGCCCGCCGCTCAGCGATATCAGGCCGTTGCTGTCGTGGAAGGTCGAGATCGATTTCGGATGCACCGATGTGAGGTTCGGCGCCAAAACCGACGGCGTCTTCGCCTGGCCCGAGGAGCCGACCGGCCGGGCACTCAACGACATGACACATCTGCTGATGGCTGACAGGCTGTCTATGTACGGCACCGGCCCGGAGGGTGCCTATTATAGCGAATTGGTGTGGGTCAAGGTGACGGAGACCGATGCGGCTCCCGACTACCCTCTGAATTGAAACTGGGCCGGTGCCGGCGCATTGTTTTGCATCACGCCGACCTATTCCGCCGCCACGCCCTTCACCTGGAGATAGCTTTCCATCGAGTCGTCCAGCGCCTGCAGCCAGGGCGTATGGTGCAATGGCGCCATGGTGCCGGTCATCAGCGAGCGGTAGGCGTGGTCGCGAAAGCTCATAATGTCTTCCGCCTTGTGGTGCTCCCATTCCATGAAGGTCTGGTTGACCGCCTCGACGTCGAAGCCGGGATAGTCGGTCTGGTCCATCAGTTCCTTGGTGTAGTCGCCCTGGAACCAGATCATCTGCTCGGCGTCTTCCAGCGTCTCTTCGCGTGCCCGCCACTTGGCGCCGTGCTCGGCCATCGCCTGTCCCGACGGCAGCTTGATGCGGCCCATGATGACGTCACGGGCGAACCAGGCCTGGGCGTCGAACATGTTGAAAGTGTAGAACTGGTCCTGCATGCCGATATAGGACAGTTTCGGGTTCTTCTCCCACACGACGCCCTCATAGAGCCCGTCCGGCCACATGCGGTTGGCGGTCTTCAGCTTCAGCTCTTCCGTGAGGAACGGGAAGGAATGCAGATAGCCGGTGCACAGGATGATGGCGTCGACATCTTTTGTGGTGCCGTCCTTGAAGTGCGCCGTCTTGCCGACGACCTTCTGCAGCAGCGGCACTTCCTTCCAGTTCTCCGGCCATTTGAACCCCATCGGCTTGGAGCGGTAGCTGGAGGTGATCGATCTGGCGCCGTATTTGTAGCATTGCGAGCCGATGTCCTCGGCAGAATAGGAGCGGCCGATGATCAGTATGTCCTTGCCCTTGAACTCCATGGCGTCGCGAAAATCATGGCTGTGCAGGATACGGCCGTTGAAGGTCGAAAAGCCTTCGAAATAGGGAACGTTGGGAACCGAGAAATGCCCGGAAGCGACGACGACATTGTCGAACTCTTCGGAGTAGGTGACGTCGTTGGTGCGGTCATGCGCGGTGACAGTGAATTTCCTGCTCTCGTCCGAGAAGGTGACCATGCGCACCGGGCTGTTGAAGCGCACCCATTTGCGCAGGCCTGATTTCTCGACGCGACCCTTGATGTAATCCCACAAAACGGCGCGCGGCGGGTAGGATCCGATCGGGCGGCCGAAATGCTCCTCGAACGTATAGTCGGCGAATTCCAGGCATTCCTTCGGTCCGTTCGACCAGAGGTAGCGGTACATCGAGCCGTGGACGGGGTCGCCATGCTCGTCGAGGCCGGTGCGCCAGGTGTAGTTCCACAGGCCGCCCCAGTCCGACTGCTTTTCGAAGCAGACGATTTCGGGGATCTCGGCGCCCTTGTCGGCAGCCGACTTGAAGGCCCTGAGCTGGGCCAGACCGGATGGCCCCGCTCCAATGACGGCAACGCGCGTTTTCATGGCAGGCCTCCCGGTGTCATTCGATTTTTGGAATTGCTCTTACGAAACAAATTTCACTCACAGGACAGTAATTGCCTCTTGGATGCTGTCAACAGGCCTTGTGGAGAAACCGCGTTTCGCCCCAGCGGATTTCCGGAAAAACGGATGACGGCGTAAATCCTGTTCGGACACCATTCGACTTAAGGGGCTTGCTGCGCGGTTGCGTTTCTGTATCGGCACCGAATATGTTCACCTGGAGTGAAATAATCAGGGGGATTCGGAGGCGAGATGGCGAAGACAAGTTCCGACTCCAAGACTGCTTCGACAAGGGCAAAGCCACCGGCAAAGGCCTCCGTGGACGGAAAAACCATCCGCGCGCCGCTGACGCAGAACCCGCATGCCATTCGCGACACCCGCGAAAAAGTGCTGGAGGTGGCGATCGGGCGCGAGGTGCGCGCCTTCCGCAAGAAGCTCGGCATCACCGTCGCCGATCTCGCCGTCGCCACCGATATTTCGCTGGGCATGCTGTCGAAGATCGAGAACGGCATCACCTCGCCGTCGCTGACCACACTGCAGGCGCTGTCGAGGGCGCTCGGCGTTCCCGTCACCGCCTTCTTCCGCCGATTCGAGGAAGAGCGCAGCGCCGTCTTCGTCAAGGCCGGCGAAGGGCTAGATGTCGAACGCCGCGGCACCCGCGCCGGCCATCAATACAATCTGCTCGGCCATATCGGCTCCAACACCAGCGGCGTCGTCGTCGAGCCGTATCTGATTACGCTGACCGAGGATTCGGATGTGTTCCCGACCTTCCAGCATGAGGGCATGGAATTCCTCTATATGCTGGAGGGCGAGGTGGTGTACCGGCACGGCAGCAACCTCTATCCGATGAAGCCGGGCGACAGCCTGTTCTTCGACGCCGACGCGCCGCACGGGCCGGAGCAACTGACGAAACTTCCGATGCGGTATCTGTCGATTATTTGCTATCCGCAGAGCGCGGGGTAGTCGGACCGCCGCAGCCCCCTCACCCGGATTGCCAAGGCCGAATTGCAAGAGCAATTCGGGGCAATCCGACCTCTCCCCGAGGGGAGAGGAGTCTGGCGTCGGCGCTGGCGATCTCTTCTCCGCTCGGGGAGAAGGTGGCCGCGCAGCGGCCGGATGAGGGGGCCTTTAGTCCGGCCCGAACCCCGGTGACGTCGCACTGCCATCATCCAGCTTCGACAGCCATTCCACCAATGTCGGCCGATACCGCGTCAGGCCCTTGTAGGTGGCCAGCTCTTCCGGCAAATCCCGGATCACCCGGTGCAGTCGCCTTGCCCATTTCGGCTGTGTCACCAGTTCGTCCATCTTGATGAGATAGCAGCGGATCGGGAAGACGATGCCGTTCGAGCGCGGCAGCCGCCAGAAGCTTTGCAGTTCGACGCGCAGATGCACCTTGTCGGCGACATTTTCGGGCGTTACCGTCGCGCGGTCCGGGCCCCATTTGTGGTAATTCTCCGGACTGGTGTCGAGGCGCGGGTTTATGGTCATCGTCCAGTTCAGCCGCCGCGCCGGCTTGCCCTGCTGGATGTTGGTGAGGAACTTCAGCGCCCTGACGAAAATGCCCTTTTCATGCGCCAACGGCACCGGCGCGTGCCATTCGAAGAAATTCATGCCGATGTCGAAATCGAGCGACCAGTCGGCCTGAGTGGTGACCATGCCGGCGTCCATCCAAAGATTGCCGTCGCGCTGATCGAGAATGCAGAAATCACCCTGGCTCTGGCGGGTGATGTACTCCATCGGCCCGTAAGGCAGTGTCGAGGTGTCGCCGAAGGTGAAGGTGTCGTCGATGCCGAGCGGCCGGTTGATCCAGCGCCAGCGGTCGCCGTCGCGGGTCAGGGTGAAATGCTCGGGATAGCCAAGTGCCTGTTGCTCCATCAAAAGTTCGAGCAGGTCCCAGCCGGCCAGCGTCATATGCGGCAGCGACTGGCAGCGCAGCGGATCGTCGGCCAGCACCAGTGCACGGTCCTGCATCTCGGCGACATAGTGCTCGTCGACGTCGATCAGGTTTTCCAGAACGCTGCCCTTGGGGCCAACCACATGCGGCTCGATGTTGACCGCATACATGTAGGCGTCTTCGTGGAACGGGAACGGAAACCGCCTGATGTGTTCCGGGCTGTTCCTGAAGGTGAAATCGTCGCGAAACGTTTCCTTGCGAAAGGTGATGCCCAAGCTGGCCTCCTATCTTTCCAGGACCAGCGACTTGCCTTCGAAGCGCGACACGCACGGCATGATCTTGCAGCCGGAACGATGGTCTTCCTCGCTGAGCCAGTGGTCGTTGTGGATGAACTTGCCGTCATACGAGACGACGTTGGTCTCGCACTGGCCGCAGACACCGCCGCGGCAGAGATAGGGCGGATCGACGCCGGCGGCCTCGATCGCTTCGAGCAGGCTCTGCTGCTCGCCGACGCGGATGGTCTTGCCGCTGACGGCAAGTGTGACGTCGAACGGCAGGCCGGGCTGGGGTGCCGCGAAATGCTCGTAGTGCACGGTCTCCGCCGGCCAGCCGAGAGCCGCAGCGCGCTCGCGCACCCAGTTGATCATGCCGGCCGGGCCGCAGACATAGAGATGGGTGCCGAGCGGCTGCGAGGACAAGAGACGGTCGAGTTCGATGCGCTCGTCGCGGTCGTCGTGATAGAGCCGGACGCGACGGCCATAGCGCTCCTGCAGCACATCGGCATAGGTGCCGAGCGAGGCGGTGCGGCAGGTGTAGTGCAGCTCGAAATTGCCGCCGGACCCGGCGAGCTGCGCGGTCTGCGCCATGAACGGCGTGATCCCGATGCCGCCGGCAAGCATCAGATGCTTCTTTGCCCTGAGGTCGAGCGAGAACAGATTGACGGGGTAGCTGACCACCATCTCCAGGCCAGGCTTGACGCTCCGGTGCATGAACAACGAGCCGCCGCGGCCGACATCGTCGCGGCGCACCGAGATGGTGTATTCGCGGGTGTCGAGCGGCGATCCCATCAGCGAATAGGGATTGAGCCTTGTGCGGTCGCCATCGCGCATCTCGACCACGACATGGGCGCCGCCGGAAAAGGTCGGCAAAAGCTCACCGTCACGGCGGCGGAAATGGAAGCGCGTCACCAGTTCGTTGACCGGGACGACGTCGCTGACGACGACATCGAGCTTGGTGGTGCCGGTGCTCATGGGAAGACCTCCTCTATGGGAGGGATCTCCGAGCGATCCTCGGCATTTATGCAGACGCCCTGGAATGCTGCCAGCCGTCGCGAATAATGATCGCGCACCAGAAGCAGCAGGCCGCAATGCGCGCAGGTGGCCGGCTGCGTCGTCACATTTTCGGTGATGCCTTTGCAATGCACGCACTGCATGCGCCGCGCCAATGAGCCGCGATGCTCGGTCTGCATGGAGGTATGATCGATGCCGGCTTCGAGCGCCACCTGCATGGCCTGGCCGATCAGCCCTTCGGTGCCGGCGAGATAGAGGCGCAGGCCCATATGCGCGTTGGCAAGCGTCTGCTTCAGCCGGGGCAGCAGGCTGGCGAAGGTTGGCGCGACATGAAATTGCGCGGACTTCAGTGCCTCAAGAGCGGCAACGTGCTTGCCGTCGGCCCCGGGAATGAAGACGATTTCGGCGCCGTCGAAGAAGCCGGGGGGCGCCGTCCTTGCCATATCGACGATCGCCAGCGCGCCTTCCGCATCCGCCACGAAAAGATGATGCTTGCCGGGCTGCGGGGACAGGGTTCCGTAAATGGGCCGGCTGATGATCGTTTTGGCTGCCATTCTCTACTTCGTACCTCGAAACCCCTCGCTGTCGATTGTGCCTCAGCCTTTCGCCGTGCGCTTGGTCTTTTTGGGATCGTCGAAGGGCAGAGGCTGCGCCGTCGCCCTGATCGAACCGCTCTTGTTGCGGATCTCGAGCTTGGTGTCCTTGACCGCGCAGTCGACGTCGAGGCGGGCGATGCCCATCGATTTCTCGACCAGCGGCGAATACATGGCGCAGGTGACCACGCCCACCTTTTTGCCGTCGCGATAGACCGGCGCGCCCTCATCCGCGGGTTGCTTGCCGTCGAGCAGCACGCCGTAGATCTTGAAGCGCTCCTTGCCCTTGAGGCGGTAATGCTCTTCGGCGCCGCGAAAGCCGGTCTTGCCGGGGCTGACGGTGAAGTCGAGGCCGAGCTCCCACAGCGTGTCGCCGGGGCCTTCGTTCTCGAACGGATATTTCTGCGAGTTGTCATAGGGATAAAACAGCAAATAACTTTCGACGCGCAGCATATCGAGCGTGGTGAAGCGGCACGGAATGATGCCGGCGCTCTTGCCCTCGTCGAGGATCCTGTCCCAGATCGTGCCGGCGTCCTGGCCGCGGCAGAATATCTCGTAGCCGCGCTCGCCGGTATAGCCGGTGCGCGAGATCATGACGGGAAAGCCGAACAGCTGCGTCTGCATATGATGGAAATAGTTGAGGTCGCGAATGCCCGGCACATGCTTTGAGAGATAGTCGACCGCGGTCGGTCCCTGCAGCGACAGGTCGTGCAGATTGTCGTCGAAGCGCAGCGATACGTCGCGGCCGACGGAAGCGCGCTGCAATTCCTCATGGCCGGTGCCGGAGCCGTGCACCACCATCCAGGCGTTCGGCCCGGTGCGGTAGAGGATGCAGTCGTCGGTGAATTTGCCGGCCTCGTTCAGCATGCAGGCATAGGCCGACTTGCCGGGATAGATCTTCTCCACGTCGCGCGTCGTTGCCAGGTCGATGAGGTGTGAGGCGTGCGGCCCGGTGATGTGAACCTTCTTCAGGCCCGACACATCCATCAGCCCGGCCCTGGTGCGGATGGCGGTATATTCCTCGTCGGCGTCCTTGTCGTAGGTCCAGGCGGTGCCCATGCCGCTCCAGTCTTCGAGCTTCGAGCCTAACGCGCGATGGCGATCCGCCAGGGTCGAAAATCTCCAGGATGCCGTCATCCGCAAATCCTCCGTTCGAAAATTCTATTGTGTTCCCGGCTCCCTGCGCGGAGGCGGGAGCATTTGGTCGAATATTGATCGCAAACATCCTGATGCCGCAATACCCGCAAGCAAATAATTTCATTGTCAGGCAAAATTCGCGGCTGGGGACAAACGGTTAACCCAACGTAAAATCGGCTTGACAATTGCTGGATTCGGCCCGAATTTATGAAAAAAATTTCACTCTGTTGAAAGAGGGCAGCGGGCGGCCAATTCGGGGTCGGGCGCTGGAAAAAGGGGAAAACTGATGTCAGACCTGCAGCAGCGCATCGAAGCGCTGTACCGTTCCGACCTGCGCGGATCCGCGCTCCTGATCATCTGCCTTTGGGCGACGATCCTCTTCGTGCTCGTCATGACATGGCCCTACATCCCGGACACCGGGATCAAGATCGTCGTCGCGATCGCGGCGGCCGCCGTGCTGATCTTCAACACGGCCGCCATCCTGGCGATGGTCAATCACTACAAGGAAGACAAGGACTTCATCTACGGTCTCGACATCAAGAACGCCGACGCGGCCCGCAACCGCAAGTCCTGAAAACAGAACGTCCTGAGGGGTAGAAGACATGTCGCGCTACACGCCGCCGGAACAAGGCAAGGCCGGGCAGATTTTCGATATCGTGGTCGTTGTGGTCGCCATTTTCGTGGCGCTGTGGCTGCCATTGAAACTCGGCCTGGCAGGTGCGGCGAAATCCATCGACGCGCTCGATGCCAAGACCTGGGAAGCGTTGGGGCAGAACCCGACCATGGCCTCGATCTGGGAAAAGCTCGGCTATACGCCGGAGACCGCGCACGACATCATACAGAACCGCTTCCATTACATCATCGACTGGCCGACGCTGATCATCATGGCGGCGGTGCTGATCGGCTATTTCGTCTTCCTGTTCCGCGCCTCCGACCGCGAATATCGCGACGTCATCAACGAAAAGTTCGACGACAAGTAACGCCAGAGATTTTGGGGAAGCACGCTCATGTGGGTCGCACTCTCTTACGCATCGTGGGGCATCTCGATCGTGCTCGCACTGTGGATGCTTTACGACTGGTTCCAGATCGACACGACCTATTCCGAGGAGGTGCTGACCTCCTCGCGCGAAGGCGAACTTGAAGCCGCTTCCGAAAAACACCGGATCTGAGTGGGGATTGAACAATGACGATCGCGCTTGAACCGGCAATACACGGCGACAGGGTTTCACTGCTACGCGTGCTCGGCCCGGCCCATGTCTGGGCGCTAGGCGTCGGCATCGTGCTGGTCGGCGAATTCACCGGCTGGAATTTCTCGGCCGACAAGGGCGGCGCGCTGGCAGCGCTCATCGTCTGCTGGGTGGTCGGGCTGCTCTACACCTCGGTCGCCATGATCGATTCCGAGGTGACATCGACCGTCGCCGCCGCCGGCGGCCAGTACGCGCAGGCTAAGCACATTGTCGGGCCGCTGATGGCCTTCAACGTCGCGCTGTTCCTGGTCTTTGCCTACACCATGCTGGAGGTTTCGGACGCCATCCTGCTCGGCGACACCATCGTCGCCAAGGCCGGCGTCGAAGGGCTCACCCACAACTCCTTCATTGCCGCCACCATCGTCGTGCTGGCATGGCTGAACTATCGCGGCGTGCTGATGACGCTCAACGTCAACTTCGTCATCACGGCGATAGCCTATGTCTCGATCGTTATCCTGTTCTTCTCGGTCAGCCCCTGGACGCAAGGTGCTGTGCTGAAGCTCAACGAGCTGGTCACCCCCGGCAATGCGCTGCCCTATGGTTGGATCGGCGTCATCGCGGCCTTCCAGTTCGGCATCTGGTACTATCTCGGCATCGAAGGCACCACGCAGGCCGCCGAGGAAGTGCGCTCCCCGGCGCGTTCGCTGCCTTACGGCACCATGGCCGGCATGATCACGCTTTTGATCGCCGCCGCCATGACCTGGTATGTCTGCGCCTCGCTGATGCCCTGGGAGTACCTCGGTATCACCTATTATCCCTTGTGGGACGCCGGCAAGCTGACCGGCAGCCCGCTGCTGGAAAACCTGTTGTTCGTCGCCACGCTGCTCGCGGCACTGGCGTCGGCCAATGGCTGTATCAACGATGCGGCCCGCGCGTGGTTCTCGCTTGGACGCGACCGCTATCTGCCGACATGGTTCTCGGCCGTGCACCCGAAATACCGCACGCCCTATCGCTCGATCCTGTTCCTGTTGCCGATCGCGCTCGCCTTCGCCTTCATAGCCGACCTCAACCAGGCGATCACCTTCTCGATCCTGTCGGGCGTGCTGCAATACACCTTCATGAGCATCAACATCATGATGTTCCGCAAAAAGTGGCCGCTGGGCACGATCCGCCGCGGTTATACGCACCCGTTCCACCCGATCCCGGCGATCGTGCTGTTTTGCCTCTGCGTGGTGACCTTCTTTGCGATCTTCCTCGGCTACGGCACGCAGCTGATCGCCATGGTCGCCTTCTACTTCCTGATCTCGCTGTGGTTCCACTTCTACCGGTACCGCTATGTGCGTCGCGGCGACCAGTTCACCATGCCGTGGCCGAAGCCGCAGGGCTATTGACAGGAGAGGGCCTGCCGGTTTGGGCGGGCATGGCGTGACGAGGTGTCTGACGTGACGACAGCATTGCTGGCCGGGGCGATCGCCCTGGCTCTCGTCCTGCACCTTGCCTGGCATGCGCGCGCCAGCCGCAAAAAGGCCAAGGCTGATCTTGCAGCCGAGGCAGCCAGCATCCGGACCGTCATCACAGATGCCGTTGATGTCTCCGATGGCACAGCCGGCGTTGTCACCTGGGCGGGTTCGTGGAACGGACAGCGCGTGCAGCTGCGCACCATCGTCGACACGCTGGCGACGCGAAAGCTGCCGGCGCGATGGTTGAGTGTCACCATCACAGAGCCGGTTGCGGTGCCGGCGACCTTCGACATGATGATGCGGCCGGGTTCTCCGACGACCTTTTCCAATTTCGACCACCTCCAGCACACACTGCCGAGGGCACCCGGCTTCCCGGCCGAAGCGGTGCTGCGAACCGACCTCAGGGCGGCGCGCTTTCCGCAGAACCTCATCGCCAGCCATCTCGACATCTTTACCGAAGGCCGCGCCAAGGAACTCTTGATCACCCCGAACGGCGTGCGCATCGTCTGGCTGCTGGCCGAGGCCGAGCGGGCGCGCTACGGCGTGTTCCGGCAGGCCGCATTCGGCGGCGCAAGGCTGGATCCAACGCTGGTCGAGAGGTTGCTCACCTCAGCCTCGGGGCTGCGCGATGCCATCAACCGACAGGAAAGGCAGGTGGCATGAGCGCACCCGCACCGACAAACCCGTATCTGGTGCTCGGCGCTGCCATCGTCTTACCGGCCAGCGGCCACGTCATTCTGGGCGTGCCCGTGCGCGGCCTGCAGTTCCTGTTCTTCATGGTGATCCTCGCCTGGGTGACGGCCAAGATCGCGCCGGCCGATGCCAGCTTCGTCGGCCGCCACGCCGGCGGCTTCCTGATCTATGCGCTGTCGATCCTCGATGCCTACAGAATAGCCCGCATCCGCACCGCCACATGGATTCACAGCGCCCGCGACGGCGGCGATAGTTCACAAGGCCGCATCGAGCCGGATACGTAACTACAGGAATATTTTTTTCATACGATTGAATTCGCACGACGCATTCGATACATCATCGTCTAGTGGTAACGCCGGGAGGCTGACATGTGTGGAATCGTCGGACTTTTTCTGAAAGACAAGTCGCTTGAGCCGCAGCTCGGCTCGATGCTGTCGCAGATGCTGATATCGCTCAGCGATCGTGGCCCCGACAGCGCCGGCATCGCCATCTATGGCGCGCCTTCCAGGAATGAAGCCAAGATCACCATCCAGTCGGCGAAGCCCGAGCGCGATTTCCGCGGCCTCGACGCCGAACTCGCCAAGGCCATTGGCGCGCCGGTGAGCATAGCGGTGAAGTCCACCCATGCAGTGTTGAGAACCGCGCCCGACAAGGTCGATGCCGCGCGCGAAGCGCTGCAGTCAATCCGCCCCGACGTGCGCATCATGGGCGCCGGCGAAGCGGTGGAAATATACAAGGAAGTCGGTCTGCCGGAAGCGGTCGTCGACCGTTTCGACGTCCGCTCGATGACCGGCACGCATGGCATCGGCCATACCCGCATGGCGACGGAATCGGCCGTCACCACGATGGGCGCGCATCCGTTCTCGACCGGCGCCGACCAGTGCCTGGTACACAATGGCTCGCTGTCCAACCACAATAATGTGCGACGTGAGCTGGTGCGGGAGGGAATGAAATTCGAGACCGAGAACGACACCGAGGTCGCCGCCGCCTATCTCTCGTCGCAGATGGCGCATGGCAAGAACCTCGGCGAGGCGCTGGAAGGTACGCTGTCCGACCTCGACGGCTTCTTCACCTTCGTCGTCGGCACCAAGAACGGTTTCGGCGTGGTGCGCGATCCGATCGCCTGCAAGCCCGCCGTCATGGCCGAGACCGACCAGTATGTCGCCTTCGGCTCGGAATATCGCGCGCTGACCAAACTGCCCGGCATAGACAATGCGAGGGTCTGGGAACCGGAACCCGCAACCGTCTATTTCTGGGAGCATTGAGCCCATGCCGGCAACCAAACTTTCGAAGGCGGCGCAAGACCAGGCGTCCCGGGTCTTCGATCTCGATGTGTCGTCGCTGCGAGAGCTCAACCAGGCGCTTCACAATCTGACGCCCGGCTCCAACGAAACGGCGTGGGAAGTGCTGCACCCGAAGGGCAGCCATTCGGTTGCCGTCGGCGTCGACCAGCCTGTCAGCATCGATGTGCGCGGCAGCGTCGGCTACTACTGCGCCGGGATGAATGACGGCGCTGCCATCACCGTGCACGGCTCGGCCGGACCTGGCGTCGGCGAAAACATGATGTCGGGCTCGATCGTCATCAAGGGCGACGCCAGCCAGTATGCCGGCGCCACCGGCAAGGGCGGGCTGCTGGTCATCGAAGGCAATGCCTCGTCGCGCTGCGGCATCTCGATGAAAGGCATCGACATCGTCGTGCACGGAAATATCGGCCACATGTCGGCCTTCATGGCGCAGTCCGGCAATCTGGTGGTGCTGGGCGATGCCGGCGACGCACTTGGCGATTCCATCTACGAAGCGAGGCTGTTCGTGCGCGGCAAGGTCGAAAGCCTGGGCGCCGACTGCATCGCCAAGGAGATGCGGCCCGAGCATATCGAACTGCTGCAGGGACTGCTCGACCGCGCCGGCGTCACCGGCGTCAAGCCGTCGGAATTCAAGCGCTACGGCTCGGCGCGCACGCTCTACAATTTCAATATCGACAACGCCGACGCGTATTGAGGCAGCATGACCTACAAGAACCCGCCGACGACGCCGCGCAAATCCGCGACCTTCGACGACTACACGCTTTCCGAAATCCGCCGCGCCGCGGCGACCGGCATCTATGACATCAGGGGCGCCGGGGCCAAGCGCAAGCTGCCGCATTTCGACGACCTTTTGTTCCTCGGCGCCTCGATCTCGCGCTATCCGCTGGAAGGCTATCGCGAGCGGTGCGACACGTCGGTCGTGCTGGGCTCGCGCTATGCCAAGAAGCCGATCGAGCTGAAAATCCCGATCACCGTTGCCGGCATGAGCTTCGGGTCGCTGTCCGGCCCGGCCAAGGAAGCGCTCGGCCGTGGCGCTACGCTCTCAGGCACGTCGACCACCACGGGCGACGGCGGCATGACCGAGGAAGAGCGCGGCCATTCCAAGCAACTGGTCTACCAGTACCTGCCGTCACGCTACGGCATGAACCCCAGGGATTTGCGCCGTGCCGACGCCATCGAAGTCGTTGTCGGCCAGGGCGCCAAGCCCGGCGGCGGCGGCATGCTGCTGGGACAAAAGATTTCCGACCGCGTCGCCGAAATGCGCACGCTGCCGAAGGGCATCGACCAGCGCTCGGCCTCACGCCATCCCGACTGGACCGGGCCGGACGATCTCGAGATCAAGATCCTCGAGCTGCGCGAGATCACCGACTGGGAAAAGCCGATCTACGTCAAGGTCGGCGGCGCCCGCCCCTATTACGACACAGCACTTGCGGTGAAGGCCGGCGCCGATGTCGTCGTCGTCGACGGCATGCAGGGCGGCACGGCGGCCACCCAGGAAGTATTCATCGAAAATGTCGGCCAGCCGACGCTTGCCTGCATCAGGCCGGCGGTGCAGGCGCTGCAGGATCTCGGCATGCACCGCAAGGTGCAGCTGATCGTGTCGGGCGGCATCCGCAATGGCGCCGACGTCGCCAAGGCGCTGGCGCTCGGCGTCGACGCGGTGTCGATCGGCACGGCAGCGCTCGTCGCGCTCGGCGACAACGACCCGCGCTGGGAGGCCGAATACAATGCGCTCGGCACCACCGCCGGCGCCTATGACGACTGGCACGAGGGTCGCGACCCCGCGGGCATCACCACGCAGGACCCCGAACTGATGAAGCGGGTCGATCCGATCGCCGCCGGACGGCGGCTGGCGAACTACCTCAAGGTGATAACGCTGGAGGCGCAGACCATTGCGCGTGCCTGCGGCAAGAACAGCCTGCACAATCTCGAGCCCGAGGATCTCGTAGCCCTCACCATCGAAGCCGCCGCCATGGCTGGCGTGCCGCTGGCCGGCACCAACTGGATACCGGGGAAAAACGGCTTCTAAAAAACACATCAAAATAAGCGAGGAACTATAATGGGGAACGATCTCGCCGCATTCGCCAAAGAGAACGGCGTCAAATATTTCATGATTTCCTACACCGACCTGTTCGGCGGCCAGCGCGCCAAGCTGGTGCCGGCGCAGGCGATCGCCGACATGCAGAAGGACGGCGCCGGCTTCGCCGGTTTCGCCACCTGGCTCGACCTCACGCCGGCGCATCCTGATATGCTGGCGGTGCCGGATCCGGATTCGGTGATCCAGCTGCCGTGGAAGCCCGATGTCGCCTGGGTCGCCGCCAACTGCATCATGGACGACAAGGAAGTCGAGCAGGCGCCGCGCAACACGCTGCGCCGGCTGATCGCGGAAGCCGCCACTGACGGCATGCATGTCAAGACTGGCGTCGAGGCAGAGTTCTTCCTGATCTCGCCGGACGGCAGCGTCATCTCCGACAAATACGACACGGCTTCAAAACCCTGCTACGACCAGCAAGCGGTGATGCGCCGCTACGATGTCATCGCCGAGATTTGCGACCACATGTTGGCGCTGGGCTGGAGCCCCTACCAGAACGACCATGAGGACGCCAACGGCCAGTTCGAGATGAACTGGGCTTTCGACGATGTGCTCGCCACCGCCGACAAGCACTCCTTCTTCAAGTTCATGGTCAAGTCGGTGGCCGAGAAACACGGCCTGCGCGCGACCTTCATGCCAAAGCCTTTCCAGGGCCTGACCGGCAATGGCTGCCACGCCCATATTTCGGTCTGGGACAAGGCCGGCAAGGTCAACGTCTTTGCCGATAACGCGATGGAACTCGGCCTGTCGGCCAAGGGCAAGAATTTCCTCGGCGGCATCATGAAACATGCCTCGGCGCTGGCCGCCATCACCAACCCGACGGTGAACTCCTACAAACGCATCAACGCGCCGCGCACCATTTCGGGCGCCACCTGGGCGCCGAACACGGTGACCTGGACCGGAAACAACCGCACTCACATGGTGCGCGTGCCCGGCCCCGGCCGCTTCGAGCTGCGGTTGCCGGACGGCGCCGCAAACCCTTATCTGCTGCAGGCCGTCATCATTGCCGCCGGTCTCGACGGCATCCGCTCCAAGGCCGATCCCGGCAAGCGCTACGACATCGACATGTACCAGAACGGTCACACTGTGAAGGGCGCGCCGAAGCTGCCGCTCAACCTGCTCGACGCGCTTCGCGAATACGACAAGGACAAATCGCTCAAGGCGGCGCTGGGTGAGGAATTCTCGTCGGCTTATCTAAAGCTGAAGCAACAGGAATGGAATTCCTATGCTTCGCACTTCACGCAATGGGAGCGCGACCACACGCTGGACATATAATCGTCCTAGCGGTGCGAGCGACCTCGGAATGACCTGATGAAATATTCGATCTTCTCGCTCGCCCGTGCTGCCCTTTCCGGCCACAAGAACTGGCAGCGCACCTGGCGCGATGCGGCGCCCAAGGACCACTACGATGTTGTGATCATCGGCGGCGGCGGCCATGGGCTCGCCACCGCCTGGTTCCTCGCCAGCGAGTTCGGCATCAGAAACGTCGCCGTGCTGGAAAAGGGCTGGATCGGCTCCGGCAATGCCGGCCGCAACACCACCATCATCCGTTCCAATTACGGCCTGCCCGGCAATACCGGCTTCTACGAGCTTTCGATGAAGCTTTGGGAGCGGATGGAGCAGGACCTCAACTATAACGCCATGGTCAGCCAGCGCGGCGTCCTCAACCTCTATCATTCCGATGCGCAGCGCGACGCTTATGCGCGGCGCGGCAACACCATGCGCATCAATGGCATCGATGCCGAACTGCTCGACCAGGCGGCGCTGAAGAAGATGCTGCCGTTCCTGAATTTCGACCATGCGCGCTTTCCCGTGCAGGGCGGCCTCCTGCAGCGCCGCGGCGGCACCGCGCGGCATGACGCGGTGGTCTGGGGCTATGCCCATGCGGCGAGCGAACTCGGCGTCGACATCATCCAGAACTGCGAGGTCACCGGCTTTGTCCGGGACGGCAACGGCAAGGTGACTGGCGTCGAGACGTCGCGCGGCAAGATCGGCGCCGGCAAGGTCGGCATGGCAGTCGCCGGGTCATCGTCGCGTGTCGCAGCGATGGCGGGCATGCGCCTGCCGATCGAAAGCCATGTGCTGCAAGCTTTCGTCTCGGAGGCGATCAAGCCGCTCATCCCCGGCGTCATGACCTTCGGCGCCGGGCATTTCTATGTCAGCCAGTCGGACAAGGGCGGGCTGGTCTTCGGCGGCGACATCGATGGCTACAATTCCTACGCCCAGCGCGGCAATCTGCCTGTCATGGAAGATGTCTGCGAAGGCGGCATGGCGCTGATCCCGATGATCGGCCGCGTGCGGCTTCTGCGCCAGTGGGGCGGTATCATGGACATGTCGATGGATGGCTCGCCGATCATCGACAAGACACCGGTCGACGGGCTCTACCTCAACGCCGGCTGGTGTTATGGCGGCTTCAAGGCGACGCCCGGTTCCGGCTTCGTCTTTGCCCATCTTCTGGCGCGTGACGAAACGCACAAGGAGGCGGCGCTGTTTCGGCTCGACCGCTTCCAGCGCGGCGCCATGATCGACGAAAAGGGCCAAGGCGCCCAACCGAACCTGCATTGAGGCGGCCGGAACAAGATGCGTATCACCTGTCCTTTCTGCGGCGAACGCGAACTCGGCGAGTTCAGCTATCTCGGCGATGCCAAGCCTGTACGGCCGGCGGCGGATGCCGGCGAAGATGCCGTCTACGACTATGTCTATCTGCGCGACAACATCGCCGGCGTGATGGCAGAGAACTGGTATCACGGCGGTGGCTGCCGGGCCTGGCTGAAGGTCACCCGCAACACGCTGACGCACGAGATCTCGGCGGTGGAACCGGCGGCGGGGGCTGGTGCGAGCCAGGTGGAGACATGAGCTATTCTGTCGAGACCACAGCCGTCGCGAAAAGCGCCAGCCCCCTACCTCCCCCTTGTGGGGAGGTCGGACCGCAGGTCCGGGTGGGGGTCGGTGCCGCACCCCCACCCCGCTGCTGCGCAGCGACCCCCCCCACAAGGGGGAGGGTGAAGAGCGCGACGGTCCCGCCTGGCATTGGATCGATGAGAGGCCGGCCATCGTGAGTTCCAGCCAATCCCATCGTCTCACATCCGGCGGTCTCATCGACCGCTCGGCGCCGCTCAACTTCCGCTTCGATGGCAAGAGCCTCTCCGGCTTCCAGGGCGACACGCTGGCGTCGGCGCTGGTCGCCAATGGCGTCAAGCTGGTCGGCCGCTCGTTCAAATACCATCGTCCGCGCGGCATTCTGACTGCGGGCTCGGAAGAACCCAACGCGCTGGTCGAACTGCGCACCGGCGCACGGCGCGAGGCCAACACCAAGGCCACGACGGCCGAACTCTATGAAGGCCTCGAAGCGGCCAGCCAGAACCGCTGGCCGTCGCTGCGCCACGATGTGATGTCGGTGAACCAGCTGTTCGCACCGATCTTCGTCGCCGGCTTCTACTACAAAACCTTCATGTGGCCGGCAAAATTCTGGGAAATGGTCTACGAGCCGGCGATCCGACGCGCCGCGGGTCTGGGTCGCGCGGCGGTCACCCCCGATCCGGATCACTACGACAAGGCCTGGGCGCATTGCGATGTGGTGATCGCCGGCTCTGGTCCGGCCGGTCTCGCCGCCGCACTCGCTGCAGGCCGCAGCGGTGCGCGCGTCATCCTGTGCGAAGAAGATTTTGCGCCCGGCGGCCGTCTGTTGTCGGATGGCGGCACGATCGACGGTCTGCCGGCCGCGGAGTGGCTGTCGCGCACACTGGCCGAGCTCAGCTCGATGCCGGATGTCCGCATCATGACCCGCACGACCCTGTTCGGCGTCTATGACGGCGGTACCTATGGCGCGATCGAGCGGGTCAACGATCATCTGCCGGTGCCGCCCCAGCATCAGGTGCGCCAGCGCCTGTGGCGCATCGTGGCCAAGCGCTGCGTCGTCGCCGCCGGCGCGATTGAGCGTCCCATCGTCTTTGCCGGCAATGACACGCCCGGCGTGATGATGGCGTCCGCCATCCGCACCTACGTCACACGTTATGCGGCGACGCCGGCAAAGCGGATCGCGCTGTTCACCAACAATGAGGATGGCTGGCGCACGGTCGAGACGGCACTCGGCGCCGGACTGCAGATCGCGGCGGTGGTCGACGCGCGGCCTGACGTCTCGCCTGCCCATCGTTCTCTCGCTTCCAGGAACGGCTTCACCGTGCTGCATGGTTCGGTCAGCGGCGTCGACGGCAGCAAGGACGGCGTAAGAAAAATAGCGGTGTCGCTGACCGGCGGCGCGCGCGCCGAGGTCGAGGCCGACGGGCTTGCCGTTTCCGGCGGCTGGAATCCGGCGGTCGGGCTCACCTCTTACCATCGCGGCCGGCCGAAATGGCGAGACGACATCGCCGCCTTCGTGCCGGACGGCGCGCCGCCCGGTATGGTCGCCGCAGGTGCGGCTAACGGCGACTTCGGGCTAGGCGCCTGCCTGCGCGCAGGTTTCGAGGCCGGCGCCGCAGCGGCGCGGGACGCGGGACGCAATGGCAATCCGGGCTCTGCAGCTGTTGCCGGCGACGAGTCCTTCTCACTGACCCCGCTCTGGCACGTCGCTGGCAAAGGCAAGGCCTTTGTAGACCAGCAGCATGACGTCACCGCGTCCGACATCGAGCTGGCGCAGCGCGAGGGTTTTGAATCGGTCGAGCATCTGAAGCGCTACACCACGCTCGGCATGGCGACCGACCAGGGCAAGACGTCCAATGTCGCCGGCCTCGCCATCATGGCGGCGGTGTCGGGCAAATCCATTCCCGAGACCGGCACGACCATCTATCGGCCGCCTTACGTGCCTGTCGCCATCGGCGCCTTTGCCGGCCATCATCGCGACGAGACTTTCCATGCCACACGGCTGACGCCGTCGCATCACTGGGCGGCCGAACAGGGCGCGATCTTTGTCGACACCGGCCTGTGGAAGCGCGCGCAATGGTATCCGCGCGCCGGCGAGAAAGACTGGCTGGAATCGGTCACCCGCGAGGTCAAGGCGGTGCGCGGCGGCGTCGGCTTCTGCGATGTGTCGACGCTGGGCAAGATCGATGTGCACGGCCCCGATGCCGGCGCCTTCCTCGACCGCGCCTACATCAACACCTTCTCAAACCTTGCCGTGGGAAAAGCCCGCTACGGGCTGATGCTGCGCGAGGACGGCCTCGTCTATGATGACGGCACGACCTCGCGGCTGGCCGATGACCATTATTTCCTCACCACGACCACGGCGAAGGCCGGGCTGGTGATGCAGCATCTCGAATTCTGCCGGCAGGTGCTATTCCCCGAACTCGACGTGCAACTGACCTCGGTCTCCGACCAGTGGGCGCAATTCTCGATTGCCGGGCCAAGGACGCGAGACCTGTTGAAGGAAATCGTCGACCCTGCCGAGGACCTTTCGAACGAAGGTTTTCCATTCATGGGCGTGCGCGAAGTCGCTTTGCGCGGCGGCATCAAGGCGCGGCTGTTCCGCATCTCCTTCTCCGGCGAGATGGCGTTCGAGATTTCGGTGCCGGCGCGTTACGGTGAAGCGATGGCACGCAATTTGATGCTGGCGGGAAAACCGTTCGGCGTGACGCCGTATGGCACAGAAGCCCTCGGCGTCATGCGCGTTGAAAAGGGCCATGTCGCCGGACCGGAACTGAGCGGCACGACGACCGCCGCCGATCTCGGTCTCGGCAAGATGATGTCGACCAAGAAGGATTTCATCGGTCGCGTCATGGCCGGCCGCGAGGCGCTGGTGGCGCCGGACCGGCAGGTCGTGGTCGGCATCAAGCCGGTCGACAAGGCGCGCCGCCTGCGCTCCGGCGCGCACATCATCCCGAAGGGCCAGACGCCCGGGCCTGATAACGACCAGGGCTACGTCACCTCGGTCTGCTTCTCGCCGACGCTCGACCAGTGGATCGGTCTCGGCCTTGTCGAGCGCGGCCGCGAACGCATCGGCGAGATCGTCCATGCGCATGATCCGCTGCGCGGTGAAGACTATGATGTCGAGCTCTGCAACCCCGTCTTCTACGATCCCGATGGAGGGCGCCAGCGTGGCTGATTTTTCCTGGGATGTTCGCAGCCCGCTCGAGCGCGCGCTCGCTCCTGGCGCTTACGGCGTGCAAGGCGATGCCGGTGTGTCGTTGGCCGAGATCCGCAATTTCGACCTCGTCCAGGTGATGGCACGGCGCGGCAAGGCGGGTGATTTGGCCGAGGCCGCGAACGCTCGTTTCGGCGTCGCGGCTCCGGAAACGCCGAAGGCGGTTGGCACCGCGGATGCGACGCTGATCTGGTCGGGACCGGATCAGTTTTTTGTCCTGTCGAAGGGTGGCAGGACTGAGGTGCTCGCTCAGACCTTTGCATCTTCCGCCTCACTATCCGACCAATCGCATGCCCGCGTGCTGATCAGCGTCTGCGGCCCCAAGGCGCGCGCCATGCTGGCGAAACTGTCGTCGATTGATTTGCATCCCGATGCGTTTCCGGTTGGCGCTGCTGCCGCGACTTCGATGGATCACACCAGCGTCACGCTCTGGCGTGGTGGTGACAAGGCGGATGGGCAGGCGGTGTTCAACATCCTGGTGTTTGCGACGTTTGCCGAAAGTCTGTGGCACACGATGTTGGATTCGGCTGCGGAGTATGGTGTGGCTATCGAGCATTCCGAGGAGCTTTAGCTCGATAGTTTCAGATGTTGGCGCCGCCCTCATTGCCCTGCCGGGCATTTCTCCCCGTATAGTGACGGGGAGAAAGAAGCTGGCCGCAGCCTCGGCGCTCATCCTGCAACGTTGGCGATTGGCGAAGCCGGCGACGACAGCTTCGCCCGTTTACGGGGAGAAGATGGCGGCAGCCAGATGAGGGGCGGCGCTGGCGTTCGGAAGATGGGTTTGATTGGAAGGGTCTAACCTGCAGCGACCGCGTCGAGAACGCCACCTCCACCTTGCCAAACCCAACCGCGCTGCTATTCTTGCTGCTAAAATAATTTTACACACAGGCAAACTTGTTTCTGTAACCGCAAGGCTGAGATGAGCCAGTCGCCCTACCCTTCAGTGACAGCCGGGCCGCCGCGGCCGAGCCTCATCCTGAGGCCCGGCCAGATCGCGCTGCCGCCGGGCATGGAGCGCCATACTATCCTGGGGAATGGCGCGGTGCTGATCGAGGTCGAGGCCGGCGATACGTTCACCGTGCGCAATGTCGAGGGCGGGCAGGCTTGCGAGTTGCTGGCCTGGGACAGGACCGGCGCCACCGATCCTTCCATCCTCGGCGAAAAGTCCAACAGCAATGCCGCCGGGATCAAGGCGCTTCTGGCCGAGGGCGATGACAGCCTGGCTTCCGTCCGTCGTGGCCTTGAGCGCCGCCAGGTGCAGCTCGACGAGCCCAAGGCGGTGCGTGTGTTCGGCGGCGCAACGCCTGCCGGCACCGAGCAGGCATTCACGGTCAGGCGCGAAGGCGCGATGCTGATTGCCGCACCCGGCGGGCCGATGCTCGTCGACAGCCATGATACGGCAACGCCGCTCACCGTCATGGTGCGCCGCGCCACCGTGCGCCTGAAGACAAAGTCGCAGCTGGCCGATCCGCTTGCCGATCCGGTGCTCGATCTGCGCATCCATTCGGCGACAGCCGAATCCTATTTCGTCAAGGCGGGCGACTACCTGCAGATCATCGATGTCGACGGCCGCCAGTGCACCGATTTCCAGTGCTTCTCGGCGCGCAAGCTGGACAAGGGGCTGGACCATCCGCTCGACGTAACGACGACGCGCACGCTGATGGGGTCGAGCTACCCGATGCCGGGCCTGCATTCGAAATATTACGACCAGGACATGGAGCCGCTGGTCGAGGTTATCCAGGACACATGCGGGCGACACGACGCATTCGCGCTGGCGTGTGCCGCCAAATATTACGATGACATCGGCTATCCCGGCCACACCAACTGCTCGGAGAACTTCAATCGCGCGCTGGCCGACAAGGGCGTGACGCCCCGCGCCGGCTGGATGGCGATCAACTTCTTCTTCAACACGGAGATCGACGCCCATGGCGTGATGGTGTCGGATGAGCCGTGGTCGCGCGCCGGCGACTATGTCCTGCTCAGGGCGCTCACCGACATCGTCTGCGTCTCCTCCGCCTGTCCCGACGACACGACACCGGCCAATGGCTGGAACCCGACCGACATCCATGTGCGAACCTATTCCGGCCAGCACAAATTCTCGCGAGCGATCGCCAGACGCATGACGCCCGATTCGGAACCGAAAATGACCCGCGAGACCGCCTTCCATTCAAGCTTCGCCAAGCACACCCGCAACTTCGTGGAATACCGGGGTTATTGGCTGGCCAATTCTTTCGCCAAAGAGGGGCCGATCGCCGAGTACTGGGCCTGCCGGCAGGACGCGGTGATCATGGACCTGTCGCCGCTGCGCAAGTTCGAGGTCACCGGTCCCGATTCCGAAGCGCTGCTGCAATACACGCTGACCCGCGACGTCAAGAAGCTCGGCGTCGGCCAGGTCGTCTATTCCGCCATGTGCTACGAGCATGGCGGCATGATCGACGACGGCACGCTGCTGCGGCTCGGCAAGGACAATTTCCGCTGGGTCGGCGGCGATGACCTGTCCGGCGAATGGCTGCGCGAGACGGCAAAGAAGCTTGGCCTCAAGGTGCTGGTGCGCTCGTCCACCGACCAGATGCACAATGTCGCTGTCCAAGGGCCGAAGAGCCGTGACATTTTGCGAGAGGTGGTCTGGACCTCGCCGCTGCAACCGTCGATCGACGAACTCGAATGGTTCCGCTTCGCTGTCGCGCGCATCGGCGGCGGCAATGGCATTCCGGTCGTGGTGTCGCGCACCGGTTATACCGGCGAACTCGGCTACGAAATCTGGTGCCACCCACGCGACGCCGAAAAAGTGTTCGATGCCATCTGGGAGGCCGGCCAGCCGCACGGGCTGAAGCCGATGGGCCTGCAGGCACTCGACATGGTGCGCATCGAAGCCGGGCTGATCTTCGCCGGTTACGAATTCTCCGACCAGACCGACCCGTTCGAGGCGGGCATTGGCTTCACCGTGCCGTTGAAGGCCAAGACCGACGATTTCATCGGCCGCGAGGCTCTGATAAGGCGCAAGGAACATCCGCAGCACAAGCTCGTTGGCCTCGACATCGACAGCAATGTCGCCGTCGGCCATGGGGATTGCGTCCATATCGGCCGCGCCCAGATCGGTGTCGTCACCTCGGGCATGCGCTCGCCGGTGCTGAACAAAAACATCGCTCTGGCGAGGCTTGACGTCACCCACGCGGCAATCGGCACAGAGGTGGAGATCGGCAAGCTCGACGGTCATGCCAAGCGGCTGCCGGCGCGGGTGGTGGCCTTCGCTCACTACGATCCGCAAAAGACCAGGCCGCGATCCTGAGGGTTGCACCCCCGGCCCTTCGCAGGCTCAGAGCGTTCGAAGCTCGAAAGCAATTGGCTTTCCGTCCGCTACCGCGGACCGCTTCTCACCCCACAAGGGGAGAAGGACAAAGCGAGCGTTTCGCAACCGTGATGTGCACGGCGCCACAAATCACTTGACGTGAAAGCGCGCCGGATCAATCTTCACTGTTAAGAAAAAAATACGACTGAGTGGAAACACTGGAGTCGTGCGGTCATGTACCGGGGAACAAGCTTCGCGAAGCCGAGGCATCACCTGCCGGGAACACAAAATGGGGAATTCAGACAGATGAGCACGATTACCACTGCCCTGGAGCAGCCTGCTGAAGGCAAGCTGCTCCGCAACATCGACTGGCGCGGCGCCTTCTGGGTGGCGAGCGGCGTTCCTGCCCTTGTCCTGTTTTCGATCGGCGGCATTGCCGGCACGACCGGAACGCTGGCCTTTGGGATCTGGATTGCTTCCATGATCATGGGCTTCCTGCAATCCTTCACCTATGCCGAGATCGCCGGCCTGTTCCCGAACAAGTCGGGCGGCGCCTCGATCTACGGCGCCACCGCCTGGCTGCGTTATTCCAAGTTCATCGCGCCGCTGTCGGTGTGGTGCAACTGGTTCGCCTGGTCGCCGGTGCTGTCGCTGGGCTGCTCGATCGCCGCCGCCTATATTCTCAACGCGCTGGCGCCGGTGCCGCTGTTCACCGAGGCGTCGCCGGACGTCGTCGCCTATATCGCGGCGCATGCCGGAACGGTGCCTGCCGACGCCATCGCCGCGGTGACCGCAGCGGCCACGCCGGCGATCCGCAACTGGACGCTGTTCAGCCACACGCTAGGTCCTGTCTCCTTCACCCTCAATGCCACTTTCTTCATCGGCGCCGTGCTGATGCTGATCATCTTCTCGATCCAGCATCGCGGCATTCTCGGCACCGCCAATGTGCAGAAGTATATCGGCCTCCTGGTCATCATCCCGATGCTGATCGTCGGTGTCGTGCCGATCGTCACCGGCCAGATCAACTGGGCGAACTTTTCGCCGCTGGTGCCGCTGGCGGCGGCTTACGCGCCGGAGCCCGGCTCGTGGAACATTGCCGGCTGGACGCTGGTGCTGGGCGGCATGTTCATCGCCGCATGGTCGACCTATGGTTTTGAGACCGCCGTCTGCTACACATCGGAGTTCAAGAACCCGGGCACCGACACGTTCAAGGCGATTTTCTATTCCGGCCTGCTCTGCATGCTTCTGTTCATCCTGGTGCCCTTCACCTTCCAGGGCGTGCTGGGCCTCAACGGCATGCTGGCGACGCCGATCGTCGACGGCTCGGGTGTCGCCGATGCACTGGCCGGCATGGTCGGGGGTGGCGCATTGATCCACAGCCTCTTGGTGATGCTGATGATCCTGGCGCTGGTGCTGTGCATCATGACGGCAATGGCCGGCTCGTCGCGCACGCTCTACCAGGGCTCGGTCGATGGCTGGCTGCCGCGCTATCTCAGCCACGTCAACGAGCATGGCGCGCCGACGCGCGCCATGTGGACCGATCTCGTCTTCAACCTGATCGTGCTGGCCATCGCCTCGGCCGACGCGACGAGCTTCTTCTTCATCCTCGCCGTGTCGAACTGCGGCTACATCATCTTCAACTTCCTCAACCTCAATGCCGGCTGGATCCACCGCATCGACAACGGCCACATCAACCGGCCTTGGAAGGCGCCGAGCTGGCTGCTCGGCCTCGGCGCCATCTTCGCCTATGTAAACGCCATCTTCATGGGCGCCGGCGCCAAGGTGTGGAACCCGATGGCGCTCTGGGCCGGCCTGATCACAGCCGCCTTGATCATCCCGGTGTTCTGCTACCGGCACTACGTCCAAGACAAGGGCAAGTTCCCCGACCACATGCTGGCCGACCTCGGCATGGCGGGCGCAGACCTCTCGGTCAAAAAGGCAGGCATGCTGCCCTACCTGACGCTGGTCGCCGGCGTGGTGGTGATGCTGCTCGCCAACTGGTACTTCGTCATCTGAAAGTGATGGCTTGAAAAGAATGGGCGCGCTTCGGCGCGCCTGTTTCTTTTTATGGCAGGACGTCAGCCGGCCTTGCGAATGGCCCCTTCGGAGCCTTCGAAGAACCGGTTCGGCGGCCGCTTCAGGCCGAGATTCTCGCGCAAGGTGGTGCCCTCATACTCGCGCCGGAAGAGCTTTCGCCGCTGCAGCTCGGGCACCACCTTCTCGGCGAAGTCGTCGAGCCCGGCTGGCAGATAGGGGAACATGACGTTGAAGCCGTCTGACCCTTCGGCAAACAGCCATTCCTCCATCGAATCGGCGATGGTTTTCGGCGTGCCGACGAAAGCAAGGCCGGAATAGCCGCCGAGCCGCTGCGCCAGCTGGCGGACGGTCAAAGTCTCTCGGCGCGCCAGCTCGATGACGCGCTCACGGCCGCTCTTGGAGGCATTGGTCTCGGGGATTTCGGGCAAGGGCGCGTCGGGATCGAAGCCGGATGCGTCGTGCCCCAGCGCGATCGACAGCGAGGCAATGCCGCTCTCGTAATAGACCAGGCTGTCGAGCTTGGCGCGTTTGGCCTGTGCTTCCTCGACGCTGTCGCCGACGATGACGAAGGCGCCGGGCAGGATCTTGATGTCGTCGCGCGAACGGCCGAGCTTCTCGGCCCGGCTTTTGACATCGGCAAGGAAGCGCTGCCCGGACGCCAGATCGGAATGGGCGGCGAAGATCACCTCCGCCGTTTCGGCTGCCAGCTGCCGCCCGGCCTCAGATGCGCCGGCCTGGACGATGACCGGCCAGCCCTGCACCGGCCGCGCAATGTTGAGCGGGCCGCGCACCGAGAGATGCTCGCCCTTATGGTCGAGCACATGCAGCTTCGCGGGATCGAAATAGAGCCCGCTCTCGGCGTCGCGGATGAAGGCGTCGTCGGCAAAGCTGTCCCAGAGGCCGGTCACCACATCGTAGAATTCCCGCGCATTGTGATAGCGCTCGTCGTGCTCGACATGCTCGTCGAGGCCGAAGTTCAGCGCGGCGTCGGGATTGGATGTGGTGACGATGTTCCAGCCGGCGCGGCCGCCGCTGATATGGTCGAGCGAGGCGAAGCGACGGGCAATGTGATAGGGCGCGTCGAAGGTTGTCGATGCGGTGGCGACAAGGCCGATATGATCAGTGACGGCGGCGAGCGCCGACAGCAGCGTGAACGGCTCGAACGAGGTCACCGTGTGGCTGCGCCGTAGCGCCTCGATCGGCATGTTGAGAACGGCCAGATGGTCGGCCATGAAGAAGGCGTCGAACTTCGCCGCCTCAAGCGTCTGCGCGAAGCGCTTCAGATGGGCGAAGTTGAAGTTGGCATCGGGATATGAGCCGGGATAGCGCCAGGCCCCGGTGTGAAGACTGACCGGACGCATGAAGGCGCCGAGCCGCAATTGCTTGTTGTCTGCCATGGGATGATCACCTGATGCGAATGAGCGTTGCCGCTCCGATATGTAAGCAGGATCGGACGGCTTTGCCGTCCAGGAAAGGAATTCTGTTTTGCAAAACCGGCGCCGCGAAGCATTTTCATACAGGTGGCCGTTCAACCTATTTTGATGAACCCGCCTGGTGTTGAGATACTTGCCTGGGTGCTCGGTGCCACCGGCAAGGAGAAAGCCAGAACGCCGCACGTCAAGCGTACGGCGTTCCAGCCTTTTCCAAGGTGCATCCTGTGCGCCGGCAGCGCCTACTCGGCGGCCAGCGCGAGTGGCGGCCTGTCATTGTCCTGCACCGCCTCATCAGCCGGCTTCCTGCCTTTCTTCGGCTCGCGGCCGAAGAACAGCGCGTAGCCTGCCGGCAGCACCAGGATGGTGAGTACGGTGGCGACGAGGATGCCGCCCATCATGGCGTAGGCGAGCGGTCCCCAGAACACCGCACGCGAGATCGGGATCAGCGCCAGCACCGCCGTCATCGCCGTCAGCACGATCGGCCGGAAACGGCGCACGGCCGAGCCGATGATGGCCTCCGATCGGTCCATCCCCCTGGCGATGTCCTGATCGATCTGGTCGACCAGGATGATCGAGTTGCGCATGATGATTCCGAGCAGCGCGATGACACCGAGGATGGCGACGAAGCCGAACGGCGCGCCGCTGATCAACAGAGCCGCCGCCGCACCGATGATGCCGAGCGGACCGGTGGCCAGCACGAGCATCGCCTTGCCGAAATGCTGCAGCTGGATCATCAGGAGCACGACGATGACGGCCAGCATGATCGGCGCCTTGGCGGCAATCGAGGCCTGGCTTTCGGCGGAATCTTCCGCACCGCCCTGGATCTCGATCTTGTAGCCGGGCGCCAGGCCGGCGCGCATGCCCTGCATGTCATTGTAGAGCTTGGTGACGACGTCGTTCGACTGCACGCCATCCGGCAGCGTGGCGCGCACCGAGATGGTCGGCAGGCGGTCGCGCCGCCATTCGACGCCCTGCTCGAGCACCGGCACCACCTTGGCCACCTGCGACAGCGGCACGAAGCCGCCGAAATCGGTCGGGATATAGACCGAGTCGACCGAGGACAGCAGGCTGCGGCTGGCGTCCGGTTCGCGGGCGACGATGGAAACCGTCTCCTCGCCATCACGGAAGTCATCGAGCGGCGCGCCGGACATCGCTGCCTGCAGCATCTGGCGGATGCGTTGCGAGGTGACGCCAAGAGCACGGGCGCGGTCCTGGTCGATGATCAGCTTCATCGCCGGTACCGGCTCCAGCCAGTCGTCATGGACGGCGCCGAGCAGCGGATTTTCGGCGAATTTCGCCTTCACCTGGTCGGCGATGCGGCGCACCTCCTGGCGGTCCGGACCCATGATGCGCATCTGCACCGGCCAGCCGGTCGGCGGGCCGAGGAACAGACGGTCGACCTTGGAACGGATCGAGGGGAAATCCTGCGCCAGGATTGAGCGCAGCTTGAGGATCAGCCGCTCGCGTGCCGGCTCGTCATTGGCCATCACCAGAAGCTGCGCATAGTTCGGATTGCGCAATTGCTGGTCGAGCGGCAGGAAGAAGCGCGGCGCGCCTTCGCCGATATAGGTGGCGATGAAGCGCTTGTCCTTGTCGTCCATCATCCGGGCTTCCAGCGCCTTAGCCTGCGTCTCGACTTCCTTGATCGAGGTTCCCTCAGGCAACCAGAGATCGACGAGGATTTCCGGCCGCGAGGATTGCGGGAAGAAGTTTTGTGGGATGAACTGGAACGCCCACAGGCTGGTGGCGAAGGTGACCAGCGTCATCACCAGAACGATGATGCGGTGGCGCACCGCCCAGCCGACCGTGGCGCGCAGCCGCCGGTAGAAGCCGGTGTCGAAGGCGTCATGATGGTTGCCGGCATGCTTGCGCTGCTTGAGGATCATGTAGCCCAGCCACGGCGTGAAATAGACGGCGACGAACCACGACACGACGAGCGCGATGCCGACGACATAGAACAGCGTGCGCACATATTCGCCTGCGGTCGAGGCGGCGAAGCCGACCGGGATGAAGCCGGCGATGGTGATCAGCGTGCCGCTCAGCATCGGGAAGGCGGTCGAGGAATAGGCGAAGCTCGCCGCATCGATCTTGACCAGCCCCTCTTCCAGCTTGCGCTCCATCATCTCGACGACGATCATGGCGTCGTCGACCAACAGCCCGAGCGCGATGATCAGGGCGCCGAGCGAAATGCGCTGCAGATCGATGCCGAGCTCGTACATGATGGCGAAGGTGGCGGCCAGCACCAGCGGAATGGCAATGGCGATGACCAGGCCGGAACGCCAGCCGATCGACAGCAGCGAGACAGCAAGCACGATCAGCAGCGCCTCGCCGAGCGCCTCCATGAACTCGTTGACGGCGTCCTTGACAACCTCGGGCTGGTTGGAAATCTGGTCGACCGCAACGCCGTAGGGCAGCGCTTCCTCAAAGCGCTTGTAGGTCGCCTCGACATCCGTGCCGACGTCCCTGACGTTAAAACCCTTGGCCATGACGACGCCGACCTGGACGCTTTCGTGGCCGTTGAAGCGGTACTTGCGCTGATAGGGATCTTCGAGACCGGAACTCACGGTGGCAATATCGCCAAGACGTGTCACCTGACCACCGGCGCGCAGGCGCAATTCCCTGATGTCGGCAGCCCTGGTGACATCGCCCTCGACCGAGATGCGCACCGAGCGCAGGCCGGTGTCGACGGAGCCCGCCGGATCGACATTGTTCTGGCCCTTGATGGCGTTCTGCAGGTCGGTCAGCGTCAGGCCGCGTTCGGCCAGGGCCTTGGACGAGACGTCGATATAAAGCTTCTCCGGCTGGTCGCCGATGATGACGGCCTTCTCGACGCCCGGCGTCGTCAGCAGCATGTCGCGAGCCTGGGTGGCGAATTTCTTCAGCTCCGGATAGCTGTAGCCGTCGCCGCCGATCGAGTGCAGGGTGATGAAGGTGTCGCCGAACTCGTCGTTGAAATAGGGCCCGAGCAGGCCTTGCGGCAGGTCGCCGGAGATGTCGCCAACCTTCTTGCGCACCTGGTAGAAGGCGTCCTTCACCTCCTCTGCATTGGTGTCGCCCTTGATCTGGACGGTGATGATGGCGCTGCCGGCGCGGGTGTAGGAACGGACGAAGTCGAGGTGCGGCGTTTCCTGCAGCTTGCGCTCGATCTTGTTGACGACCTGGTCTTCCATCTCCTGGATCGAGGAGCCCGGCCAGATCGCCTGGACGACCATGACGCGGAAAGTGAAATCGGGGTCTTCCTTCTGGCCCATGCGCATCAGGCCGAGCGCGCCGGCAATGATGATCAGACCGAACAGGAAGCGCGCGATCGAGGGATGGCCGATGGCCCAGCGCGAAAGATTGAAAGGCTGCTTTTCAGTGCTGTCGGTGGTGGTCATCGGCGTCAGTCCAATTCGTTGATCGTGCGCGCATGCGCTTTGCATGCAGCTAGGATATTCCGATGCTGGCTTCCGGGCGGCGAGGCTTTCCGAGCGGAGAGACACTCATCGCGGTGGGACGCGCGGATCGATGCGGGGGAACTCGATCTTGGCGTCTCGACCATCGGGCGCTCGCCGCCCGGAAACCCTGAATTCGCTTGCCCAGCCCTTTCGCCAAAGCGACGATCAAGCCGGCTTCATGCCTGCGGTCAGCGCAGGGCCTTTGCGGCATCGCCTTCCGCAGAGGCGGCCTGGACCGCATCGCCGGTCAGCTTGACTTTGAGATTCTCGGTCATGAACTGGGTGCCGGCGGCAACGACGACATCCCCCGGCTTGAGCCCGTCGGCGACGCTGACGCCGTCGGCGGTGAACTCCGCAACCTTGACCAGGCGCTCGTGCACCGTCTCGCCGGCGCGGTCGACGGTCCAGACAATCTTGCGACCATCCTTTTCCGCAAGCGCGCTAAGCGGGATCGACACCATCTCCTGCTTCTTGGCCACCGAGGCCTCGATGTTGGCGGTCATGCCGAGCAGCACGCGCGGGTCGTCGGGCAGCGAGACGCGGACGGCAAAGGTGCGCGACTGCTGGTCGGCGCTGCCGGCGACTTCACGCACTTTGCCGGAGAGCGCCAGCGCGTCATCGGACCAGAAGCTGGCCTTGACGTCCTTTCCCGGCTTGAAGGCGGCGATGTCCATTTCGGGAACCGCGATCAGCACTTCCTTTTCGCCGTCAACGGCAACAGTCATCACAGGCGTTCCGGCGCCGACCACCTGGCCGACATCGGCCGAGACCGCCGTGACGATGCCGTTCTCGCTCGCCTTGAGATCGGTGTAGACGACTTGGTTCTGCGCCTGGGCAAGGGTAGAGCGGGCGGCATCGCGCGTCGCTACCGCCTGGTTGTAGCTCAGCGTCGCCTGTTCGAGCTGCGACTTGGAGGTGAAGTTCTTGGCAAAAAGCTGTTCAGCGCGCTTGCGGGACAGATCGACCGTCTCGACCTGCCGCTCGGCGGCGTCGAGGCTGGCCTTGGCGCTCTTGACCGACAACTCATAGTCCGTGGGATCGATACGGGCTAGCACATCGCCTGTCGTCACATGCTGGCCGATGTCGACCAGGCGCTCAGTGACCTTGCCCGAGATGCGAAAGCCGAGGTTCATTTCGGTACGGGCTCGCACCGAGCCGGAATAGGTGAGTTCGCGACTCTTTTCGGCCTGGCCGATCTCGACCACCTTGACCGGACGGATGATGTCCTGGACCTCGGTCTTCTTCTGGCTGCAGGCGGCGAGCCCGAGCGTGGCGACGATCAGGCCGGCGACCGGCAGCTTGCGGATGATGGAACTGGACAAAGACACTTTCGTACTCCCGACTGGAGATGAACGGTCGACACCGGCGCCCGGCGGGCGGCGGCTATTACTTCAGGGCCTTGATCGCGTAATCGATGAGATCGTCGGGCATCGCCCGATTGGTCTTGGCAAGGCACTGCGCCACCATTTGCGGGTGGCACAGAATGACGGTGGCGGCGCCGAAGCAGCGCGATGCGATGACCGGATCCTGGTCGGCAAACTCGCCGGCCTCGATGCCCTCGCGGATGACCTCGGCAAACAGGTCGTGAATGCTGTCGATATGCTTGTCGATGACGCCCCAGTCGCGCTCGAGCGCCACGATGACCATTTCGTGGACCTTCTGGTCGTCGAGCATGACTTCCAGTGTCATCTTGTACTGCGCATGCACGTAGCGGCGCAGCCGCTCCTCGGCGCTGATCGGCAACCGGGAAATCTCGTAGGCCATGTTGTAGCTGGCGAGGAGCATGCGGCCGCAGACGGCCTGGTGGATTTCGACCTTGGAGGCGAAGAAGCGGTAGATGTTGGCCGGCGACATGCCGAGTTCGCGGGCGATGTCGGCGACATTGGTCTTGCCGTAACCATAGTGCCGGAACAGGCGTTCGGCACAGTCGAGAATGCGGGTGACATTCTCCTGGCGGGTAGCGTCGGCCATTATGCTGGCGGCTTCGGACATGGCTCTCTGTCGATTTATGAGTGACGAATTTCAACTTTCGTCAGTCGTAAATCGAAAAGAGGGAAGTGTCAATGCGAATTCGACGTACGCGTATAATTTGGTGACAGATGGTGACAGAGGGTGTGCGCGAACTCGACCTTGCGTGCCGTTGCGCTCTGGAACTAAGATCCCTTCGCCATTTCCCGCAGCTGAAACTTCTGGATCTTCCCCGTCGATGTCTTCGGGATCTCGGCAAAAATCACCGCCTTCGGCACCTTGAAGCGGGCGAGCAGCGCGCGGCAGTGTTCGATGATCTCGGCCTCGCTTGCCACCTTGCCGGGCTTCAGCTCGACATAGGCCACCGGCACCTCGCCCCATTTGTCGTCTGCCTTGGCGACGACGCCGCAGGACGCCACGGACGGGTGTTTGTAGAGGGCTTCCTCGACCTCGATCGATGAAATGTTCTCGCCGCCGGAGATGATGATGTCCTTGGAGCGGTCCTTGAGCTGGATGTAGCCGTCGGGATGCATGACGCCGAGGTCGCCGGAGTGGAACCAGCCGCCGGCGAAAGCCTCGTCGGTCGCCTTCCTGTTCTTCAGATAGCCCTTCATGACAATGTTGCCGCGGAACATGACCTCGCCGATGGTCTCGCCGTCGGCCGGCGTCTTCTGCATCGTCTCCGCGTCCATCACCGTCAGGCCTTCGAGTGCGGCATAGCGCACGCCCTGCCTGGCCTTTCTGGCGCTGCGTTCGCCCTTGTCGAGACCGTCCCAGGCGGTGTGCCATTCGTTGACGACCGCCGGGCCATAGGTCTCGGTCAGGCCGTAGAGATGGGTGATGGCAAAGCCGGCATCGGCCATGCCTGACAGCACGGCTTCCGGCGGCGGCGCGGCAGCGGTGTTGAAGGTAACGGTCTGCGGGAAGTGGCGCTTGTCCTCATCGCTGGCGTTGATGAGCACCGACATGACGACCGGCGCACCGCAAAGATGTGTGACGCCGTGGTCGGCGATGGCATCGTAGATCGGCTTCGGCCGCACCCAGCGCAGGCAGACATGGGTGCCGGCCTGGACGGCCATTGTCCATGGGAAGCACCAACCATTGCAGTGGAACATCGGCAGCGTCCACAGATAGACGGCGTGCTTGGCCATGCCGGCATGGATGGTGTTGGTGTAAGCCATCAGGGCAGCGCCGCGATGGTGGTAGACGACGCCCTTCGGATTGCCTGTCGTGCCGGAGGTGTAGTTGAGCGAGATGGCGTCCCATTCGTCGTCGGGCATCGACCAGGCGTAGCCCTGGTCACCGCCGGCGACGAACGCCTCATAGTCGATCGCGCCGATGCGCTCGCCCTTGGGATAGGGTGCATCGGCGGCATAGTCGGGATCGTCATAGTCGATGACCAGCGGCTTCACCTTGGCCAGTGCCAGTGCCTGTTTGACGACAGCAGCGAATTCGCGGTCGACGATGAGCACCTTGGTCTCGGCATGGTCGAGCTGGAACGCGATGACGGCGGCATCGAGCCTTGTGTTGAGCGAATGCAGCACCGCTTTGGCCATCGGCACGCCGAAATGCGCCTCCAGCATGGGGGGCGTGTTGGACAGCATGACGGTCACCGTATCACCCTTGCCGATGCCGCGCTTCGACAGCGCCGAGGCGAGCTTCAGCGAGCGCTGCCAGAAGGTGCGATAGGTGATGCGCTGGCTGCCATGGATGATGGCGACATGATCGGGATAGGTGCTTGCCGCCCGCTCCAGATAGGTGAGCGGCGTCAGCGGCTGATGGTTGGCGGCGTTCTTGCCGAGATCCTGCTCGTAGGGACTGCCCATCCCGTGCTCCCCGAATTTTCATTGTTGAGAACTTCTAACCACAGCTTCCCGCCACGTCACCATCGGCGATTCCCGACCGGGCACATTTGGCGCAATGATCGTCCAGATTCGATGGGCAAAGAGGTATCGTGTACCCACGCCAGTTTGACTTTTGTCGAGAGCCGTGAATAATGTCAGCCGAGGAGACGGCATGGCGATCCGACCGGCAGAACAGCTTATCCACAAGGCCGCATGGCTCTATTATGCCCATGGCCTGCGCCAGGACCAGGTCGCCAGCCAGCTTAACATCTCCCGCGCCTCGGTCGCCATGTATTTGCGCAAGGCGCGCGAGACCGGCATCGTCAACATCTCGACCTCGACGCAGCTGTTCACCGACGACGTGCTTGCGCGCCAGCTCGAGGACGCGCTCAAGCTTGATGCGGTGTGGATCGCGCCGGAGAATGCCTATGTCGTCGACCCTTCGACGGACGTTGCGGTGCTGGCGGCGGGCGTCTTTCTCGAACTGGTCAAGAAGGGCGACCGGATCGGCGTCGCCTGGGGCCGCACCGTCTACACCATCGCCGACGTCATGTCCTATGCCGACCTGCAGGACGTCACCGTTGTGCAGCTCTGCGGCAATCTCGGCGCGCCCTACTCCTACCGTCCCGACCAGTGCACGATGGAGATCGCCCGGCGGCTCAACGCCAAGGGCCTCAATTTCTACGCGCCGCTGGTGCTGACAACGGAATTGCTGGCGCATGGGCTGCGCGCCGAACCGGTGATCCGCGAACAACTGGCCGATATTGCCAACTGCGATCTGGCGCTCTATTCGGTCGGCACCGTCGACGCCGACAGCCATGTCGTCAAATGCGGCGCGCTCAGCCCCGGCGAGATGGGGCTGTTGCGCGAAGCGGGCGCCGCCGGCGTCGTTGCCGGCCAGATCATCGATGCCGCCGGCAAGGCGCTCGACTGCAGCTACAACCGCCGCGTCATCTCGGCCTCGCTGTCGTCACTGCGCCAGATCGAAAAGCGGCTGATGGTGGTGCAGGAAGACAGCAAGTTCGAACCGCTGCTCGCCGCGCTCGCCGGCGGGCTCTGCACGCATCTCGTCGTCGGCGCCAGCATGGCGCGGCGGCTGCTCGACCATGCCGGAGCCAGTGCGGGGGCAAAAAAGGCTTCCTGACCAACGAAATCCCAGCAGCCGGCGCATTGTCATCAAGGCATCGCGGTACTCCTGTTCACAGCAACATCAAAGACAGCAAAGCGGACATAGCGACATGAAGAACCTTTGGAATGACGACGACGCGGAAAGACTGGTGGCCGACTATGCGAAAAAGGGCGTGGCCCGCGACCTCGCGTTGCGCGTCTACACCACCCGGCTGCTCGGCGGCGAGCCGCGGCTGGTGCTGCATGGCGGCGGCAACACTTCCTGCAAGACCAAGGCCACAGACCTCGTCGGCGACGAATGGGACGTGCTGTGCGTCAAGGGCAGCGGCTGGGACATGGGCGTGATCGAGCCGCAAGGCCTGCCGGCGGTCAAGCTCGGCGCGCTGCTGAAGGCGCGTGCGCTGGCCAGCCTCGCCGACGAGGACATGGTGGCGCTGCAGCGGGCGAACCTCATCGACCCCGCCTCCCCCAATCCATCGGTCGAGACGCTGCTGCACGCCTTCCTGCCGCATAAATTCGTCGACCACACGCATTCGACCGCGATCCTCGCCATCGTCGACCAGGCGGACAGCAAGCCGCTGATCAAGACCGTGTTCGGCGACAAGATGGGGTACGTGCCCTACATCAAGCCGGGCTTCGACCTCGCCAAGGTGGCCGCCGATGTCTACGACGCCGACCCCAGCGTCGAAGGCCTGATCCTCGACAAGCATGGCATCTTCACCTTCGGCGACGATGCGAAGCAGGCCTATGACCGCATGATCCATTATGTGAACGTGGCCGAAGACTATGTGGCGAAGAACGGCAAGCCGAAGACAGCGAAAGCCGCACTGCCGGCCAAGCTCGCAACGCCGGCAGCGATCGCGCCGATGCTGCGTGGCGCGGTGGCGGTGGCGCGTGGCGAAGGCCGCTTCGACCGCATGATCAGCGATTTCCGCACTTCGGACGCCATCGTCGATTTCATCAACTCAGCCGGCATTGCAGACTATGCCGGACGCGGCGTGTCGACGCCCGACCTGTCGATCCGCATCAAGACCGGACCGATGGCGGTTCCGGTGCCAGACGCCGACAAGATTGGCGACTACAAGGCCGTCATCAAGAGCCATGTCGACGCCTTCGCCAACGACTATCGCGCCTATTTCGAAACCAACGATGCGCTGGACGACGTCCAGCGCACCATGCTCGACCCGATGCCGCGGCTGACGCTGGTGCCGGGCCTCGGCATGTTCGGCCATGGCCGCACGCTGAAGGATGCGAAGATCGCATCTGATGTCGGCGAGATGTGGATCGAGGCGGTGCGCGGCGCCGAGGCCGTCGGCAGCTTCCATCCTCTATCGAAGGCCGACCTCTTCCCGCTGGAGTACTGGTCGCTTGAGCAGGCCAAGCTCGCCTCCAACAAGCCGAAGCCGCTGACCGGCCAGGTGGTGCTGATCACTGGCGGCGCCGGCGCGATCGGTGCTGCGACGGCAAAACTGTTCGCCGCCAATGGCGCGCATGCCGTCGTCGTCGATCTCGATGCGGCCAGGGCGGCCGAGGCGGCAAAGGCAGCCGGCAACAATTCGATCGGCGTCGGCGCCGACATCACCAACCCGGCCGAGCTGCACGCCGCCTTCGACAAAGCTGTCGCTGTCTATGGCGGCGTCGACATTCTGGTCTCCAACGCCGGTGCCGCCTGGGAAGGCCGCATCGGCGAGCTCGACGATGCCCTGCTGCGCAAGAGTTTCGAGCTCAACTTCTTCGCCCACCAGTCGGCGGCGCAGAACGCGGTGCGCATCATGCTGGAACAGGGCACCGGCGGTGTGTTGTTGTTCAACACCTCCAAGCAGGCGGTCAACCCGGGTCCGAAATTCGGCGCCTATGGTGTGCCGAAGGCGGCGACGCTATTCCTGTCCCGGCAATATGCGCTCGACTACGGCGCGCACGGCATCCGCTCCAATGCGGTCAATGCCGACCGCATCCGCTCCGGCCTGTTGACCGACGCCATGATCGCCAGCCGTTCCGGCGCGCGCGGCGTGTCGGAGAAGGAATACATGTCGGGCAATCTGCTCGGACAGGAGGTGACGGCAGAAGACGTGGCGCAGGCCTTCCTGCACCAAGCATTGGCCGAACGCACCACCGCCGATGTGACGACGGTCGACGGTGGCAACATCGCCGCAGCGCTGCGCTAGACATAGACCTGGAGCGGTTCATCGTTCACCAAAACGACGAACCGCTCTCCCACCTGAAGGACTCCAGGCGGAGAACTGCTTTTGCAGGTCGTGCTGAAAAACTGCTCGAACTGGTCAAAATCCACTCCAATCCTTGGCCTATTGCTCGACCACTTTAGGGCGCGCCTTGTGTTTCGCATGCGAGCTCCGACCCTGATCCTTGGTGGAGTTGTCGATGGCTGCGAAGAGACTTCGTGTCGGCTTGCTGTTCGGCGGGCGCTCCGCCGAGCATGAGGTGTCGCTGCTTTCGGCAACCAATGTCATAGCCGCGCTGGACCCGGCGAAATACGACGCCGTTCCCATCTTCGTCACCCGCGAAGGCCAATGGCTGCTGAGCAATTTCAAGGACGGCGCGCTGGCGACACCGTCTGATGGGACGCAGCTTTGCCTGGCGCCGGGCGGGCATGGGCGGATGCTGGCGATCCCCGCCAAGGGTGCGCCGCACGACCTGCCTGCCATCGAATATGGTGTTCCGGTACTGCACGCCTGCATGGCGAGGACGGCGCGGTGGCTGGTGCGAGTCGGGCGGTCATGATGCAGGGGCAGATTCCTAACAGATATTGTTAGACCTTGTTGGATGCATTATAATGTGGGTATGAAAAACGAACCTATGCGCACCCTCACCATATCCCTCACCGCGCAGCAGATAGCTCGCCTGCAAAGCGCTATCGAAGGTGGCGGTTATGCTTCCAACAGCGAGATTGTCCGCGACGCCCTGCGCTTATGGGAGCAGCGCGAGGAATTGCGCACGCTCGAACTCCAGCACTTGAAGCGGGCCTATGCCGACGGGATGGGCAGCGGCAAGCCAGTGGCTGTCGACCCCACCGAGTTCATCGGCAGCCTGAAGGCAGAACGCCGCGCCCGTGGCTAGCTATAGGCTCACACCGCGCGCTTCGCAGGATTTGCGAGACATCTGGCACACCATCGCCGCCGACAATGAAAAGGCAGCAGACAGACTGTTGATGCGCATTTTCGAAAGACTGGAGCTGGCGGCGCAGCACCCCAAGATGGGCAGCGCACGGCCCGAGTTAAGCGCAACGGCCCGCGTGCTCGTCGAAGGCCGCTATATCATCATCTACGAGCCGCAGCCCGATGGTGTTATCGCTGTGGCGATTGTCCACGGGATGCGCGATCCAGACCATTGGTTGTAGGCCGGCAGGCTTACGATCAATATGAAAAGAGCGGCCCATGCCGCCCTTCGCATCTATCAGATGTCCGATCCTACTTCGCGTTCGGGTTCGGCATCCAGGCCGGCATGGCGACATCGGCATGGGCGAATTGCGGCAGCTTGGCCGACAGGTCCTCCATGTTCTTGATGTCCTTGTCGATCAGGTCCTTCTGGGTGATCAGCGTCGGCGGCACGATGACGTTGTGGCCGGGATCTTCACCGGCGAGCAGCTGCGCCAGCGCGCGCACCGAGACCTGGCCGACGACGGCAGGGTTGGTGGCGGCGGTGGCGGCCCAGGCGCTGTCGGTCTCGCGCATGGCCGCGATGTCCGAGGTAGAGATGTCGGCGGAGTAGATCTTGATCTTCTTGTTCAGCCCCGCCTCGTCGACGGCGATCTTCACACCCTTGGCGAACTCGTCATAGGGCGCGAACATCACATTGATGTCGGGATGCGCCTGCAGCACCGAGCGCGCCTGGTTGGCGACCGAGTTGGCGATCGGGTTGTCGAGCGTGCCGAACATCGCGACTTCCTTGATGCCGGCATGTTTCTTCTTCACGTCGACCCAGGTCTCGTTGCGGCGGTCGAGCGGCGCGATGCCGGCGACATAGACATAGCCGGCGTTCCAGCTCTCGCCATTGTCCTTGACCGCCTGCTCGAGCGCCAGGCGCGCAAGGTCCTTGTCGGACTGTTCGATCTGCGGGATCTTGGGGTTTTCGACATTGACGTCGAAGGCGACGACCTTGATGCCGGCATCGACCGCGCGCTGGGCGGCGTCCTTCATCGATTCCGTTAGGCCGTGCTGGATGATGATGCCCTGCACGCCGAGTGCGATGGCCTGGTCGACCATGTCGGATTGAAGGGCGGCGTCCTGGCGGCTGTCGAGCACGCGCAGATCGATGCCGAGCGCCTTGGACTGGGACTCGACGCCCGAGAGATAGGCCTGGAAGAAATCGCCGGTCGAGAGATAGCGCACCAGCGCGATCTTGACGCCGGGCTTGTCGAACGGCGCCGGCTTGTCGGCGGCAAAGGCCGGGACCTGCATCAGCATTGTTGCGCCGGCCAATCCGAGCGCGACCTTCCCCAAAAGTCGTCTTGTGATGTTCACGTTCTTTCCTCCGTTTGTTGAACCCAAAACTGTCCCGGCAGCCATTCTATCTCCTGCCCCGGCCGGAAAGGGCGAAGGTAAAGACAAGGGCGACGACGAGAACCACGCCCTTGACGAAATCCTGCGTGTAGTAAGGCGCGTTCATCATCGTCAGGCCTTGCAGCAGGATGCCGACGAACAGCGCGCCGATGGCGGTGCCGAAGGCGTTCGGCTTGGCGGCGCCGAGCACCGCGTAGCCGATCAGCGCCGCGGCAACCGCATCGAGCAGCAGATTATTACCCGACGCGATGTCACCGCGTCCAAGCCGTGCGGCCAGCAAAATCCCGCCGATCGAGGCAAAAACTCCTGAAATGACGTAGGCCCAGATTTTGTATGCCTTGACAGGCGCGCCGGCGAGTTCGGCGGCCCGTTCATTGCTGCCCACGGCATACATCATGCGGCCGAAGCGTGTGTATTCGAGGAAGAACCAGATCAGCACGGCGAGCACGATCAGCACGACCACCGAGACCGGAATGAGGTTCGGGATGAAGAAGTCGAAGCGGTGGCGGCCGAGCGCCAGGAAGGCGTCGGAGAATTTGCCGTTGGCGACCGAGCCGTCCGGCATTGTCATACCGGTGGCGATGGAGCGTCCTTCAGTCGGGATGCGCTGGAGGCCGACGAGCAGGAACATCATGCCGAGCGTCGCCAGCAGATCGGGCACGCGCATATAGACGATCAGCCAGCCATTGATGAGGCCGACAAGGGCGCCGATGAGCAGGCAGATGAGGACAGCGACGACAACGTTCTGCTCCAGCACCACCATGACATAGGCAGCCGCCATCATGGCCGATGTGGCAACCGAGCCGATCGAGAGATCGAAGCCGCCGACAACCAGTGTGGCGGTGACGCCCAGCGCCAGCACGCCGGTGATGGCGACCGACTGGAAAATGAAGACGGCACTTTGCGGCGAGACGAACCCGTCGGCGGCGATGGCGAAATACGCGATCAGCCCGAACAGAAGCACGATGAACCCGTAGCGGATAGCGTAATCGCGCAGCGTCATTCAGCGCCCGCCGTCAATACCCAACTCAAACCCGTGCACTCCATTCCAACCCTCAGTTCTTCAATCATCGTGGCTCAGGCCGCACTGTGCAACGGCCCGCCCGCGACTTCGGCCAGCAGACGGTCGAGATCGACATCGGCGTTGCGGTGTTCGCCGACGATGGTCTGCTCGGACATCACCAATATGCGATCGGCCGTCTCCAGTGCCTCGTCGAGTTCGGTGACGAACAGCAGCGTGGCGCGGCCATTGGCGCTTGCCCTCAGCTTGGCGGCGATGTCGCGCCTGGCGGAGATATCGACGCCCTGGAACGGTTCGTCGAGAATGAACAATCGGGCGTCCTGCGCCATCCAGCGGGCCACCATCACCTTCTGCTGGTTGCCGCCCGACAGAGTGGTCATCTCGTCCTTCTCCGAGCGGCAGACGATGCCGAGATCCTCGATCTGCCGGCGGGCAATAGTGCGTTCAAGGCCGCGTTTGAGAACTGAAAAGCGCGACATGCGCTTGTGGAAGGGCAGGCTGATGTTTTCCTGGATGTTGAAGCCGCCGACGATGCCGTTTTCGCCACGGTCCTTGGCGACCAGAAACACGCCGGCGGCGATGGCTTCGCCGGTCGACGCGGGCGCATAGGGCTTGCCATATAAAGTCATCGTACCGGACAGCGGCTTGCGCAAGCCGAACAGCGTCTCGGCGAGCGCGGTCTTGCCGACGCCAACGAGGCCGGTGATGGCAACGACCTCGCCGTCGCCGAGCGTCAGCGAGAATGGCCGGGCACCAGGGGCGATGCGCAAGGCATCGACGGTCAGGATCGGCTTGGCAGAACTCCTGGCTTCGATGCGGTCAAGATGGATCTTGCGGCCGAGCATGGCGTTAACGGCGCCCTCATAGTCGAGAGGCTCGCTGTCGAAGACGCCTGAGATGACGCCATCGCGCATCGAGACGATGCGGTCGGCAAGCCGCCTGATATCCGACATGCGGTGCGAGATGTAGAGGATGGCGACGCCTTGCTCGCGCAGCCGGTCGAGCAGGGCGAACAGCCGGTCCGCCTCGGCGCTGGACAGTGAGGAGGTCGGCTCGTCGAGGATCAGCACTTTCGGCTGGTGCGCCATGGCGCGCGCGATGGCCACCATCTGGCGATCGGCCAGCGACAGATCGCTGATGCGGGCCTTGAGGTCGATGGCGAGCCCCATGCGGTCGGCCACCGCTTTGGCTTCGCGGCGCACCCGGCCGGGGTTGAACAGCAGCGGCGCGCCCTTGCCGCTCAACCTATCCAGCGTCAGATTGGTGGCGACATCGAGATCGGCGACGACGCCGTCATTGATGTTTTGATGCACGGTGACGACGCCTGCGCGGATCGCCTCGGCCGGCGTGTTCGGCGCGAAATCATGACCGGCCAGGTGCATGGTGCCGCCGGCATGGTCGTAGACGCCGCTGATAATTTTCACGAGGGTGGACTTACCGGCGCCATTGGCGCCCATCAGCACGGTGATCTCACCGGCATGCAGTTCGAGCGAGACGCCGCCAAGCACCTCGATATGGCCGAAGGACTTCCTCAGCCCGTCCACGCGGAACACGGCATCATTGCCCATTCGTTTCCTCCCTGACCATGACGCTATGGGCTACGTCATCAATTGTCAACTCGATTGACAATTGCCAGTCAGCTTCCTAGCTTGGCCTCACCGCCATCGCTCCACTATGATTGAGCGAGCAAGCGGGAGGGTGAGGAATGACTGCGAAATTGCCGTTCGAAGCACTGTCGGTGGAGACGCTTGCAACGCGCCTCGGCACGAACGAAGCGCTGTGCGCAAAAATCGGCCCCGATACCGGTGCCTGGAAGGTGCGCGAGGTCGGCGACGGCAATCTCAACCTCGTCTTCATCGTCGAGGGCGTGTCGGGTGCGGCCGTGGTCAAGCAGGCCCTGCCCTATGTTCGCCTCGTCGGCGACAGCTGGCCGTTGCCGCTCAAACGCTCCTTCTTCGAGTATCACGCGCTGACGCGGCAAGAGGCGCGCGCGCCGGGTTCGGTGCCGGCGATCCTCCATTTCGACGAAGCCCAGGCGCTGATCATCATGGAATATCTGGCGCCGCCGCACATCATCCTGCGCCGTGCCCTGATCGGCGGCCGCGAGTTGCCAAATATCGCCCGCGACATCGGCCTGTTCATGGCCCGCACTTTGTTCCGCGGCTCCGATCTCTCCATGCCGACCAAGGACCGCAAGGCCGACCTGGCGCTGTTCGCCGACAATGTCGAGCTCTGCGGCATCACCGAAGACCTGGTGTTTTCCGATCCCTATTTCGACGCCAAGCTGAACCGGCACACCTCGCCGCAGCTCGACGGCCTGGTCGCCGAGCTGCGCGCCGACCGCGACCTCAAGGTCGAGGCGCAGCGGCTGAAGCATATCTTCGCCGCCAACGCCGAGACGCTGCTGCATGGCGACCTGCATTCGGGCTCGATCATGGTCACCGACACCGAGACGCGGATGATCGATCCGGAATTCGCCTTCTACGGTCCGATGGCCTTCGACGTCGGCATGCTGCTCGCCAATTTCTGGATGTCCTACTTCTCGCAGCGCGGCCATGAACACAAGGGCAAGCGTGACGCCATGCGTGCCTATCTGCTCGGGGTGACCAATGACACCTGGACGGTGTTCCGCGCCGAGTTCTCGCATCTATGGCGCACCGAGCGCACCGGCATGCTTTACCAGAAGAGCCTGTTCGAGGATCAGGGCGACATTCTCGCCTCGGAGCAGGCGCTCGACCATGTGCTGCACCAGATCTGGACCGACCTCTTGGGCTTTGCCGGCATCGAGGTGCACCGGCGCATCCTCGGCCTCGCCCACAATGCCGATTTCGAGACCATCGAGGACGAGGATCTGCGAGCCTCCTGCGAGGCCAAGGCGCTGAAATTCGGCCGTCACATCGCCGTCAACCGGCGCCAGATTCACGGCATGGACGAGGTCAATAATCTGGCCGCTTTGATCGAACGGGAGAGCAGGATTTGAACGTCGGCGAGCGCCACTACCGCACCATCTGGCTGAGCGACGACCAGCGTTCGGTCGAGATCATCGACCAGCGCTGGCTGCCGCACGAGTTCCGGGTCGAGACGATCGGGAGCGTTGCCGGCATCGCCACCGCGATCCGTGACATGTGGGTTCGTGGCGCGCCGCTGATCGGCGTCACCGCGGCCTACGGCGTCGCCATCCAGATGGCGGACGATCCGTCTGACGAAGCGCTCGACGCGGTCTGGGAGACGCTGCACAAGACGCGGCCGACTGCGATCAATCTACGCTGGGCACTGGACGAGATGCGGCGGTTCCTCAGGCCGATCGTATTGGGACAGCGCGCGGAGGCGGCCTATAAGCGCGCCGCGGAAATCGCCGACGAGGATGTCGATCTCAATCGCGCCATCGGCGAGAACGGGCTTGCCATCATCAAGGAGATCGCGGCACGCAAGAAGCCGGGCGAGCCGGTCAACATCCTCACCCATTGCAACGCCGGTTGGCTGGCGACGGTCGATTACGGCACCGCCACGTCGCCGATCTATCTCGCCGTCGAGGCCGGCATTCCGGTCCATGTCTATGTCGACGAGACGCGCCCGCGCAACCAGGGCGCCCAGCTGACCGCCTGGGAGATGGCCGGCCACGGCGTGCCGCACACGCTGATCGTCGACAATGCCGGCGGCCATCTGATGCAGCGTGGCGCGGTCGACATGGTGATCGTGGGCACCGACCGCACCACGGCCAATGGCGACGTCTGCAACAAGATCGGCACCTATCTCAAGGCGCTCGCCGCCTCCGATAATGAGGTGCCCTTCTACGTCGCTCTGCCCTCGCCGACCATCGACTGGACAGTGGGTGATGGCCTCACCGAAATCCCGATCGAGGAACGCTCCGGTGACGAGGTGTCGCTGGTCTGGGGCAAGACGGCGGACGGCAAGATCGCGCAGGTTCGGGTTTCGCCCGAAGCGACGCCGGCGGCCAATCCGGCGTTCGATGTGACGCCGGCACGGCTGGTGACGGGGCTGATCACCGAGCGCGGTGTGGCCAAGGCTTCGCGCGAAGGGTTGAAGGCGATGTTCCCCGAACGCGGATAATCTCCCCCCTTGAGGGGGAGATGTCGCCAAAGGCGACAGAGGGGTCGGCGCGTCCTGACGCGACCTCCCAGCACCGACAGATGATGCTAGCGCTCCAGTCGAACCGACCCCCTCTGGCCTGCCGGCCATCTCCCCCTCAATGGGGGAGATTAGCGCCTCACCGGCTGGCTACCGGATTTCAGCCCTGCAACAAGAATTGCGGCCTCGATGGCCGCTGACGGTTGCGGTTCTGGCGAAATCCGGCCAGAAGCATCTAGGCTGGCAATCGGCCGGCCCGCGACGTTGCGCTTGAAACCAGATACGGGAGACTATTGGGTGGCTCGCATAACACTGAGACAATTGCTCGATCACGCCGCCGAGTACGGCTACGGCGTACCCGCTTTCAACATGAACAATATGGAACAGGGCCTCGCCATCATGGAGGCGGCCGAGGAGACCAAGTCGCCGGTCATCCTGCAGGCCAGCCGCGGCGCCCGCGCCTACGCCAATGATGTGGTGCTGGCCAAGCTGATCGACGCGCTGGTCGAAATCCACCCCGACATTCCGGTCTGCATGCATCTCGACCACGGCAACAACGAAGCCACCTGCGTCACCGCCATCCAGTACGGCTTCACCTCTGTCATGATGGACGGCTCGCTGAAAGAGGACGGCAAGACGCCGGCCGACTATGCCTACAATTCCGGCATCACCCGGCGCGTCGTCGACATGGCGCATTGGGGCGGCGTGTCGGTGGAAGGCGAGATCGGTGTGCTCGGTTCGCTTGAGAGCGGCGGCGGCGAGCAGGAGGACGGCCACGGCGTCGAAGGCGCCATCAGCCACGACCAGCTCTTGACCGATCCGGAACAGGCGGTCGAGTTCGTCAAGGACACCCATGTCGATGCGCTGGCAGTCGCCATGGGCACCAGCCACGGCGCCTACAAATTTTCGCGCAAGCCAGACGGCGCGGTGCTGGCGATGAACGTCATCGAGGAAATCCACCGCCGCCTGCCCAACATGCATCTGGTGATGCACGGCTCGTCCTCAGTGCCCGAGGACCTGCAGGAAATCATCAATAGATATGGCGGCCAGATGAAGCCGACCTGGGGCGTGCCGGTGGAAGAGATCCAGCGCGGCATCAAGCACGGCGTGCGCAAGATCAACATCGACACCGACAACCGCATGGCGCTGACCGGCGCCATCCGCAAGGTGCTTACCGAAAACCCGTCGGAGTTCGATCCGCGCAAATATTTGACGCCGGCCATGGCTGCGATGCGCAAGCTGTGCAAGGAGCGCTTCGAGCAGTTCGGCACCGCCGGCAACGCGCAGAAGATCAAGCCGCTGCCGGTGGCCGAGATGGCCAAGCGCTACAAGTCGGGGAGCCTTGATCCGAAGTTTGGGTGAAGTCCCCTGGCGCCTCTTCCTTCTCCCTTGTGGGGAAGAAAGAAGAGCTATTGACATAAAAAAGGCCGGGCGCGAAAGCGGCCCGGCCAAAAGAAGGTCAAGAACCTTCAGAGGGGAACACCGCTCGGTGGAATGGGAGGAAACCGCCGAACGATAATTCCTATATGCGCGTATTCGCCGCATATGGCGACGAACGGCTTTCTAAAACAACGCGAGATTCGGAAATTTCGTTCTCGTTTTGAAAGATTTCAGCCGGTGAGGCGTCGGTTTCCAGAAGATCGGCATAGTGCCGGCGCGCCACGTCGGGATGCGAGCGCAGGCGGCTCTTCAGCACATTGGTGCCGACATTGCGAAACAGCGGGTTGTCGGGATCGCTGGCCGGCCCCCGCGCCTCGGCCGCTACATCCTCGGGCAGGTCGAGCAGCGGAATCGTGGCGTCGAGCCGGGCGCTGAAGAAGAACGGGACCGAGACGCGCTCGACGCCGGCCGGCGGTGTCACCACACGGTGGACTGTCGCCCGGAGATAGCCGTTCGACGCCAGTTCGAGCAGTTCGCCGATGTTGACCACCAGCGTGTCGGGCAGCGGATCGACGTCGACCCAGGCGCCGTCATATTCGACCTGCAGCCCCTTGTTCTCGTCCTGCAGCAGAAGCGTCAGGAAACCGCCATCCTTGTGCGCGCCGACGCCCTGGTTGTCGCCGGTGGCGTCGCGGCCGGGGTAGCGCACGATCTTCATGCGATGGTTGGGCTCGGCCCGGTAGATCGGATCGAAGGCGTCCTCGGCCTGGTCGAGCGACAAAGCGAAGGCCCTAAGCAGCCGGATCGCCACCGCGGTCGCCTTGGCCTGCCATGCGAGCAGCGCCGGCTTCAGCTCGGGCAGCGTGGCCGGCCACTGGTTGGGCCCTTGCAGCCGCGTCCAGGCGGGCACGCCGGGGCCTTGTTCGATGGCCGCGCGTTCGACGCCGATGTCGAGCTGTTCGCGCCAGTCGGCCTTGCCTTTGGTCAGCTCGCCGCCGGCGCGCGTGTAGCCGCGGAACTGCGAGGACTTGACCATTTCAATTGCCAGTTTGTCGGCTTCCGGCAGGGCAAAGAAGCGGCGCGACGCGTCGAGCACTTCTGCGGTATCCGCAGCCGATATGCCGTGGCCGGTCAAATAGAAGAAGCCGACATCGCGCGCGGCCGTGCGCAGGTCGAAGAGAAACGTTCGCCGTTCCGAAGCGCCCTGCTCGAGGCGGCCGAGATCAAGCACGGGTACGATCCTGGGCATGGTCAAGCTCCTTGTTTCGCTGTCACGGTGGCACGCAGGCCGGTCCGATCAAAGCAACGCGCAATCCAATCTCGGCCCCGATAGAGAAAGCCGACGCTGCGTTTGGCAGCCTGCCGGCAAATAACGTTCGTGGCCGCTCATCCGCGCCGGTCCAGCCTGGCGACCAGCCGGTCGCCGACCCACTGGATGCCGCAAACGAGAATGATCAGCACAATGACCACGGCGACCATGACGCTGGTCTCAAAACGCTGGTAGCCATAGCGGATGGCGAGATCGCCGAGCCCGCCGGCACCGATGGCGCCGGCCATGGCCGAAGCGCCGATCAGCGTTACCAGCGTCACCGTGAAACCGGCGACGATGCCGGGCAAAGCTTCGGGCACCAGCACCTCGCGGATGATCGTCCAGCGGTTGCCGCCCATGGCGCGCGCCGCCTCGATCAGGCCGCGATCGACCTCGCGCAGCGACACTTCGGCGATGCGGGCATAGTAGGGCGTCGCCGCAATCGACAACGGCACGATCGCCGCCCAGGTGCCGATCGAGGTGCCGACGATCAGCCGCGTCACCGGGATCAGCGCCACCAGAAGGATGATGAAAGGCACCGAGCGGAAGCCGTTGATGACGGCGCCGAGCGCGCGGTTCACCCACAGGCTTTCGGCAATGCCGCCGCGCTCCGTGGCAATCAATGCCAGGCCGAGCGGCAGCCCGAAGACGAGCGAGATGAGGCCCGATGCCGCCGTCATCAGGACCGTCTCCCAGATCGAGCGCAGCAGAAGTTCAAACAGAACCGGCGACATGGCCAAGCACCTCCACCCGTGCGTCGCGGGCCTTCAGGAATGCGATTACTTTCGACAGATGTTTCGGATCGTTGCCCGCGACCGCAAGGAACAGCGTGCCGACCGGCTGCTGCTGGACATGGTCGATGCCACCATGGACGAGGCGGAACGGCCCCGGCACCGCCACCGCAAGATCGGACAGCAGCGGACCGCGCGCGGCCTCACCTGCGACGTCGACCCTGAGGATGAGCTCGGCGCCGCCTCCGGGAGCAAGCCGGCCGGCAATCTCGGCCGGCAGTTGCGGGCGGATGCCGCCGAGCAGGCTCCTGGTGATTTCGGAACGCGGCTCGGCAAAGACCGACCACACCGGGCCTTGCTCGACGATGCGCCCGGCATCGATCACCGCGACGCGGTCGGCGATCGAGCGGATCACCTCCATCTCGTGGGTGATGAGCAGGATGGTCAGGCCGAGCTGCCGGTTGATGTCTTTCAGCAAGGCCAGGATGGAGCGCGTCGTCTCCGGATCGAGCGCTGAGGTCGCCTCGTCGGACAGCAGCAGCGCTGGCCGCGCGGCCAGCGCCCTGGCGATGCCGACGCGCTGCTTCTGGCCGCCCGACAGCGAGGACGGATAGGCCTTCGCCTTCTCCGACAGGCCGACGAGGTGGAGCAATTCGGCGGCGCGCGCCAGCCGTTCGGCCTTTGGGCGGCCCTCGATCTTCAGCGGCAGCGCGACATTGTCCTCCGCGGTCTTGGCCGACAGCAGATTGAAGTGCTGGAAGATCATGCCGATGCGACGCCGCAGCGGCTGCAATTCACGCTCGCCGAGCCGGCCGATCTCGCGGCCCTCGATGAAGACGTCGCCGGAGTCCGGCCGCTCCAGCCCGTTGAGGCAGCGGATCAGCGTCGACTTGCCGGCTCCGCTGCGGCCGATGATGCCGAGGATCTCGCCCTTCTTCACCGTCAGCGAGACGCCGTCGAGCGCAGGCGTCGCGCCAAAGCGGCGCTTGAGGTCGACGAGGCGTACGACATCTTCTTGCCCGGCCGATATATTGACCGGACCGGATGCCTCGGCCGTGACGTGCTGGTTCATCTCACTGTCCGTTTCAACGCTCGACAAATGCGACAGCGGCCCGCTCAACAGCGGGCCGCCTGCTCCTGACAACCAGGCGCCAATCAATAGGCGCTGATCCCGGTGCCCTTGTAGACCTTGTCGAACTCGGCCTTGACCGCCTCGTTCTGGTAGGACGCGACCAGCGTCTTCACCCACGCCTCGTTCTCGTTGCCGGATTTCACGGCGATGAAGTTGCGGTAGGGGTTGTCGGCCACTGGCTCCTGGGCGATGCGGTTGTCCGGGCCGAGACCGCTCTTCAGCGCCCAGTCGGTGTTGACGACAGCCGCGTCGAGATCCTCGACCGAGCGGCCGACAATGCCGGCGTCCAGTTCCTTGATGACGACCTTCTTAGGGTTCTCGGCAATGTCGGCGGTGGTCGCCAGGATGCCGGTGCCGTCCTTCAGCTTGATCACGCCTTCGTTCTGCAGAACGCGCAACGCGCGGCCCTCATTCGAGGGGTCGTTGGGCAAGCCGATGACGGCGCCTTCGGGCAGGTCGGCAACCTTGGTGTATTTCTTGGAGTAGAGGCCGATCGGCCAGACGCCGGTGTAGCCGACGCGCACGATGTGGTACCCTTGGGTCTTGATCTGGTTGTCGAGATAGGGCTGGTGCTGGAAGGCGTTGGCGTCGATCTCGCCGCGCTCGAGCGCCTCGTTGGGCTGGGTGTAGTCGTTGAACACCACGGTCTCGACGGTCAGGCCTTTTTCGGCGGCCTGGGCGACGACGACGCGCCAGACATCCTCATCCTCGCCGCTGATGATGCCGACCTTGATAGACTTCTTGTCCTCGGCGAAGGACGGCGTCGGCTGAGCCAGACCGGCAAGCGTGACGGCCGAGGCAAAAAGTGCCGCAAGGGCAGCTCGCCGGCTGATGGCTGAAAAAAGAAGAGAGCTGGAAGCGTTTCCGCGTTCGGACATTGTCGATCCCTCGTAATCCTGAAGTCATTGCGGCGAGGTGGAATACCAAGCCTTGACGACATCATCGGCAATGCTGCTTGCCGGATCAAAGAACCGCATTTCTTCTCAAACACGAAGCCGGGAATATTCTCTCAAAGATTTCGCAATTGCGAGAACGGTCACGCCGGACCGGTCAGAATGTCTCGACAAAGGGCCGCAGCTCGACCTCGAAGCTCCAGGCGCTGCGATGCTGGCGATGGGTCGCGAGATAGGTCTGCGCGATCGCATCGGGCGACAGCTGGCTGTCCGGTCGCTCGGGCTTCGTCCCGACCGGCTCGATCTGGCCGTCGATAATGAAATGGGCGACATGGATGTTCTTCGGGAAGAGTTCGCGCGCCATCGACTGAGCCAGACCGCGCAGGCCGAATTTCGGCATGGCAAAGCCGGCGGAGTTGGGAAAGCCCTTGATGCTGGCGGAGGCGCCGGTGAAAAGAATCGAACCGGAGCCGCGCGCAAGCAGCCGCCGCGCCGCTTGCTGGCCGACCAGGAAGCCGCCATAGGCGCCGACAAGCAAGGCTTGTTTGACCGCATCGGGATCGACCTCGGCGATCGGGCCGCGCGTGCGGCCGCTGGCATTGAAGACGGCAAGGGCCAGCGGGCCTTGCTTGTCGGCGGCGTCAAACAGGCCGGCGACGGAGGCCGGATCGGCGACGTCGGTTTCGACGGCCAGCGCGCCGGTTTCCCCGACCAGCGCCGCGAGTTTGGCCGTGTTGCGGGCGGCCAGCACCACACGATAGCCTTCCGTGGTGAGAAGGCGTGCCAAAGAGGCGCTCAGGCCCGCACCCGCGCCGGCGATCACTGCGACTTCGGATGCCATGTCGTTTCTCCTTGGCGATGACGTGTTCGTCTCATAGCTGGCGTCTTGAGCGGCGAGACGCAAGAACGGCGTTGCTCGATTTTCGCTGTTCGGTGAAAAACTCTGCCGGCAGGTTCGGAGCAATCGACCGCGGCCAGGGTCTTGCCTGGCGAGACAATCCGTCCGACAGGTGATTGCGTTGGAATCGCAAACGGTGTCGCAAGGGAGTCGACCGTGGAACCAATCTGGGCCGTCGGCCTGATGACCGGCACCGTGCTTGACGGCAATATCGACGTGGCGCTGATCAAGACCGATGGCGAGCGGATCGCCGATTTCGGCACCTATACGCTGGCCCCCTACCCCGCAGCGATCCGTGCCTTGCTGGAGGAGACGCTGCGTCAGGCCCGGGTGTGGAATTTCGACGGGCCCGAGCCGGCGATCTTTGCCGAAGCCGAGGAGGCGCTGACGCGGGCGCAGTCGGCGGCGGTGAAGGACCTTGTCGAAAGCTACGGCCTAACCATAGGCGATATCGGCGTGGTCGGTTTTCACGGCCAAACCGTGCTGCATCGTGCCCCGCAACCCGGGCGGCGCGGCGATACGCGCCAGTTGGGCGATGGCGCGCTGATGCATTCCATTTTGGGCGCCAAGGTCGCCTATGATTTCCGCTCGGACGATGTGCGCGCTGGCGGCCAGGGCGCACCACTGGCGGCTGCCTACCACGCGGCGCTTTTGAGGGAAGCCGACGCCAGCGGGGACACCGCTGTGCTCAATCTCGGCGGTGTCGGCAACGTCACTTGGTGGGACGGCAAGGACAACATCGTCGCCTTCGACACTGGCCCGGCCAACGCGCCGCTCAACGATTTCATCAAGGCAAACGGCCTCGGCGAGATGGACCGCGACGGCGCACTGGGCGCGGCCGGCACCGTCGATGAAGTGCGGCTGGCCAAATTGCTCCAGCATCCGTATCTGACCAAGCCCTATCCGAAATCGCTCGACCGTTTCGACTTCGGCGCCGCCATGGCCGACGGCCTCAGCGCAGAGGATGGGGCGGCGACGCTGACGGCCTTCACCGTCTCGGCCGTCGGCAAGGCGCTCGATTTGTTGCCGCGCCGGCCGAAGCGCCTAGCGGTCAGTGGCGGCGGCCGCCGCAACCCGACGATGATGGCGATGCTGGCGAGGCGCGCCAACGTCGAGGTGGTGCAGGCCGAGACACTGGGCTGGAAAGGCGATGCGGTGGAGGCCGAATGCTTTGCCTTCCTTGCCGTGCGCGTGCTGCGCGGCCTGCCGATCAGCTTTCCCAGCACCACCGGCGTGCCGCGGCCGATGCAAGGCGGGCGGCTGGCAGGTTAGAGCTTCTTCTGCAGGAAGATGCGGCTGCGGCCGATGGGAAAGTCAGGCAGCTCGCCGAAACGCCGGTAGCCTTGCCGCTCATAGACTTTGGCCGCTGTCGGATTGAACGTGTCGATCCAGGCGGTCTGGCAGCCCCGGGCGACTGCTTCGCGCTCGGCAGCGTCCAGCATGTCGCCGGCCATATGCTGGCCGCGCAGGCGTTCGTCGACCCACAGCCATTGCACATAGAGCCAGCCCCAGGCGGTGTATCCCGAAATGCCGGCGACGACAGCGCCGTGCTCGTCACGAACGAAGACCGCGATCGGCTTGCGGCCGGAGGGGCCGACATCGCCGTCATTGAACGCCGTCAGCCGCTCGGCCAGGAAGGCGAGGTCGTCTGACGAGGGGTCGGCAGTGGTTTCAAGCGTCGTCTTCATCCGGGCGGGGCTCGCATGGCAAGCCAAGCTCTAGCGAAGGACGGGATGAGGACGCAAGCTTTACGGCTTGATGGGCGGCGGCGACCGCCATGACCCCGCTGCTGCCGCAACCAGCATCAGCACGGCGGCAACGATCGCGCAGATGGCAAAGCCGAATGTCGAATAAAGCGGCCCGAAGCTGGTGGTGCCGATGAAGACGGCGAGGTAGGTGACCGAGCTGTTCAGGCCCATGATGGTGCCGCGGCGCGACGGATCGAGCGCGGTAAGGCGCATCACCAGCACGTTCAGGCCGAAATGATTGGCAAGGCCCCAGATGGCGATCATAGCCAGGATCAGCACGAAATTGCTGCTTGCGAGCGCGATCGCGACATAGACGACGGCGACCAGCAGATAGGCGAAAGGCATGACGCGCCGTGCGCCGATGCGGTCGATGACGCCGTCGAGGAAGGCCGCGGCGCCGAAGCCGGCGCCATAGGCGAGCGCGGCCAGCGCATTGGCGCTGACGGGCTCGCCCAGATCCTGGTGCAGATGATCGCCGAGATAGCCGTAGACGCCGTAAAAAGCGGTCATGAAGGCGGTGCAGGCGATGAGCAGCGGCACGATCCCCGGAATGGCCAGCGCAACGAACGGCGACGGCGCCGGGCCGCCCTTCCTGACGTCGCTGAGCGAGGTCATCGACAAGGCAGCAAGCGCAATGGCGGAAAGCACCGCGACGGCGGCGAAGACGGCGCGCCAGTGCACGAGATCGGCAAGCACGGCCGACAGCGACACGCCGGCCACCATGGAGACCGTCCAGCCGGTCAGCACGACGCCGATCGTGCCGCTTTCACGGCCGGGCGGCGCAATTGCCGCTGCACTGGTATAGATGGCCGGCATGGCGACGCCCGCGGCGATGCCGGCGACGGCCTGGGCCGCGACCAGCATGATCACCGTCGGCGCCAGCGCGCTGGCGAGAAGGCCGACCGCCAGCAACAGCAGAGCGCCCTGCAGCATGCGGCGGGCGCCGACGCCGTCGATATAGCGGGCGAGGAACAAAGCGCTGGCGGAAGTGCCGAGACCGAAGGCAGCCGACGCGGCCATCACCGCCGGCACGCTGGTGCCGAAGGATGCGGCGACTGCCGGAGCAATTGGACCCAGGACCAGCGAGTTCGAGCCGATGACGGCGATGCAGCCGGTCAGGAGGTAGGCCAGCGCCGGAATCGGCTGATGGAGCGTTGCAGCTTGATGCGCGTTCGTCATCGGGTCATAATGGCCGAACTGAATTCCGCGACAACAAGGAATTTCGATATGGACGAAGAAACAGATGGGGTTCTGCAGAACAAGGTAGCTCCCCGCGAGCTCGACGCAATCGACCGAAAAATATTAGGCGTGCTGGTCGAGGATGCGACGATCAGCTACGCCGAACTTGGCGAACGCGTCTGCCTTTCGCCGCCTGCGGCGCATGAGCGGGTCAAGCGCCTGCGGCGCAGCGGCGCCATCCGCGGCACCGCTGTGATCATCGACCCGAAGGCGGTGAAGAAGCCGCTGCTCACCTTCGTGCATATCGATACCAAGGGCTGGGGCAAGACACCGGAGCTGATGGCCGTCTCCCAATATCCTGAGGTCGAGGAAATCCATTCGGTGGCCGGCGACACCTGCATGCTTCTCAAGGTCCGCACCGAGGACACCAGGGCGCTCGAAGGCCTGCTGGCGCGTCTCTACGAAACGCCCGGCGTCACCTCGACGCGAAGCTATGTCGTGCTGTCGACCTATCTCGAGCGCCCGGTGCAGCCCGAGATCACGGCGCAATGGCCGACGCCCCGGCATATGGCCACGCCGTTGTACTGATCTGCGCTATCTTCGTCTTGCCGGGGCCACAACAATCCTTCACAAACGGCACCCTATATTGATGCCAGGCATTGATTTGGGGTGACGAGAGGCGCGGCTTGGAATTCGAACTGAAAACCATCGAGGCGCTGGCCCCCGATCAGGCGTCGCTAAGCGCCGCCTCGAAGCTCACCAAGCGCTCGAACTGGCCGCGGCTGGAGAAGAACGAGCAGCAGGCGCTGATCTGGGGCGAATGCCAGGGCTCGGGATCCAACCCCTATCGCACCGTCGTCGACACCGGCGACCACGGCTACAAATGCACCTGCCCGTCGCGAAAATTTCCCTGCAAGCACACGCTGGCGCTGATGTGGATCGCCGCCACGGCGCCGGCCAGCTTCACATCAGCCGAAACAACGCCGGAATGGGTCAATGACTGGCTTGGCCGGCGCAGGAAGACTGCGCCCCCGCCGGTCGACGCAAAGCCTGGCAGGGGCGCGTCTGGCAAGAGCATTGGCGAGGCCTCGCAGGCGGAGGAAAGCACCGTCGATGACGCCGCCGCGACGGAGCGCCGCGAGACGGCGCAGCGCAAGCGGGCGGAAGATACGCGCACCGTGGTGGCAGGCGCGCTGGACGAACTCGACCAGTGGATTGCCGACCAGCTGCGGCTCGGCCTTTCCGCCTTTGCCGACGCCAGCAGCGAGCGCTGCCGCCGCATTGCGGCGCGGCTTGTCGACATGAAGGCGACGGCGCTTGCCGGACGCATCGACGAAATCCCGGCCCGGCTAATGGCGCTGCGCAGCGAGGAACGGCCGGACGCGGCGATCCGCGAACTCGGCAAGCTGGTGCTGCTGGCCAAAGCCTGGCGCTCGGCGCCCGACGATCCCGAGCTGAAGCGACTGGTGTCGGCGTCCGAAACCCGCGACCAGGTTCTGTCCAGTCCCGACGTGAAGCAGGTCGACAGCCATTGGGAGGTCGTCGGCGAGAAGATCGAGACTCGCCGCGACGGTCTCGTCAGCCATTCGACCTGGCTGCTCGATCTGAAAAGCCCGACGCCGCAGTTTGGGCTGCTGCTCGATTTCTTTCCGGCTTCGGCCGGCCGCCGCTCGGCGGCGTTCACGCCCGGTGACCGGTTCCACGCCCGCCTGGTATTCTACCCGTCGCGCCAGCCACTGCGGGCCTTGGTGGCGGAGCGCAAGAGCGACGTCGTGTCGGGCGCCTGGCCGGATTTCGGCCTCGACGCTGTCAAGGACCCGCTCGCGGCGCATGCGGCGCACCAGGACGCAGCGCCCTGGTCGACCGATAGCCCGCTGATGCTGCCTGCCGGCGCGATCCTGCTCGATGAGCGCGGCACCGCCTGGTGGCAAGCGGCGCACGACCCGCAAGGGATCGCCCTGCCTGTTAGCGGGACCGTCGATCAGACCGTGCTTGGCCTCGACCTCGCGGCCACGGCAGCGCTTTGGAACGGCGCGCGGCTCGATCTGCTGGCCGCGCAAAGCGGCTTCGGGAGGCTCGATCTGTCATGAACGAGCTCGAACTAACCGGCCTGGCGACGATGCGCGACTGCTGGATCACCGGCGGAACCGCGTTCGATCTGGCGCCAACCGCCTGGAAGGAGATCGCGGGTGGCGCAAGCCCAGACGAACGGGAGCGACGTCTGCTGGCGATCGCGGCGCAGGCGCTCGATGTCGGCCTGCGGCCGTCGGCGCCGAAGACGCTGAAGCAGCGCCCGCCGCTGCCGAGGCTTGGCCTGCCGCTGCTGCCGGAGCGGTTGCGGCGGCTGTTGCGGGCGGCCCTGAAGAACGCCGCCGATGCGCAGCGCAAGTCGCGTGTCGCGACGCTCGTCGCCAGCCGCGGCTATGTGCTGCATCCGATGGACTGGATGCCGTCGGCATCAGACCAGAACAGCCCTGACATTTATGCGCCGTGGATCGACTGGCAGGCCAGCGTCGAGGGGCTGAAAATTGCCCCGCAGGAGCAGCTGACGGCGCAGAACTGGGATGACTTTTACCCCGCCGCGCGCCGTATCGCGTTGGCTGAGATGCGCCGTCGCGATCCGGCCACGGCCCGCAGCCTGATGGAAGCCAAGGCGACGGGCGAGCCGGCTGAAGTCCGGCTGGCGCTCATCGAACTCATGCATTTCAACCTGACGCCCACGGACGCGCCATTCCTGAAAAGCCTGGCCACCGACCGCTCCGGCAAGGTGCGGGAGCTGGCGGGCCGGCTGCTGGCAAGGCTGGGCGAGCATGGCCGGCCGGGCAACGACGGAGCCGACGACCCCGTTGCCGAACTCGCCGCCTTCATCACAGAAGGCAAATCCGGCTTCATCCGCCGCCGCACCACCTACACGCCGGCAAAGCTCAAATCGCCGGCGCAGGAAAAGCGCCGCGCCGAATTGTTCGAGACCTGCAACCTGGTCGACCTCGCTTCCCGATTTGGGGTCAGCGAACCCGATTTCATTGCAGCCTGGCAATTCGGTGCCGACAAAAATGCGGACATCCAGATCTCACGAATGGTCGCAGCGTCGGGCAGCGACGCTGCCGTAACGCAGATGGCCGACACACTAGTCGCCGGGGGAGGCAAGCCGGCACTATTCGTGCTGCACCTGACACCGCGCCTGGATAGCCGCAGGAAGCGTGTCCTGGTCAGACTGATCCTGAAAGATACGCCGCAGTATATTAGCGCGCTCACCCTTGCCGAGGGCTTCGAAGCCAACTGGCTGGAATGGCCCGACATGACGAACGGCCAGGGCTTGGCGGCATTGCGTTCGGCTGTCGCCGGCGATGATGACGCTATGAAGCGAACCGCCGACGACCTGCTGGAAACGATGGGCTTTCTGGCCACTGCGGCGACAGCGGAAAAATTGATCGAGCATGTCGTTGCGGCTGGCATGCCGCCGGCGGCAGCCTCGCTCGCTTTCCTGCGCCTCAACGCGGCCCTGACGGGAACCAACACATGACAATCCGGAGAACAGCACCATGAACGCAGCCATCCGCCTCCCTGTCGAGCAGGCCTATGCCGCTGAACTGCAGGCGCTGGCGCGCAATGACGAACGCCAGAAGCCGGCCGGATGGAGCCTGTCGCCGAAGGCCGTGCTGACCTATCTGCTCGGCGGCAAGGCAAGCGACGGCACCGTGATATCGCCGAAATATGTTGGCCGCCGCCGGCTGATGGAAACCGCGGTGGCGACACTCGCTACCGACCGCGCGCTGCTGTTGCTCGGCGTTCCCGGCACCGCCAAGTCCTGGGTGTCGGAACATCTCGCCGCCGCCATCATGGGCAACTCGACGCTAATCGTGCAGTGCACGGCCGGCACCGACGAGAACCAGGTCCGCTACGGCTGGAACTATGCGCAGCTTTTAGCCAAAGGGCCGAGCCAGGAGGCGCTGGTGCCGACGCCGCTCTACCGCGCCATGGAGAGCGGCAAGCTATGCCGCCTGGAAGAGTTGACGCGCATGGGCTCCGATGTACAGGATACGCTGATCACCGTGCTGTCGGAAAAGATGATGCCGATCCCGGAACTCAACACGTCGCTCTATGCCCAGCGCGGCTTCAACATCATCGCCACCGCAAACAACCGCGACAAGGGCGTCAACGAGCTGTCCTCGGCGCTGAAACGCCGCTTCAATGTGGTGGTGCTGCCGCTGCCCGAGGACATGGCGGAAGAGGTGGCGATCGTCTCCAAGCGGGTCGACGAGATGGCCGGCGGGCTCGACCTGCCGGTGCCGAAAAATGTCGGCGAGGAGATCGCTCGCGTGTTGACCATTTTCCGCGAGCTGCGCTCGGGCGCAACCGCCGACGGCAAGGTGACGCTGAAGACGCCTTCGGGTTCGCTCTCGACCGCCGAGGCGATCGCCACCATGGTCGGCGGCCTCAGCCAGGCGGCGTGGTTCGACAGCGGCAAGCTCGGCGCCGAAGGCCTCGCCGCCAGCCTTGTCGGCGCCATCGTCAAGGACCCGGTGCAGGACAAGGTGGTGCTGGAGGAATATCTCGAAACGGTGCTCAAGAAGCGGCCGGACTATGCCGGCTATTACGCGGCGCTGAACGCAGCGATCTGAGGTCATGAGCGACGTCGCCTATTTCGGCATCCGCCATCACGGGCCGGGCTCCGCCGACAGCCTGGTGCAGGCGCTGCGGGACTTGCAGCCGGTCGCGGTGCTGATCGAAGGGCCGAGCGACGCGTCCGCCCTGCTGCCATTGCTGGCGCGCCCGCAGATGCAGCCGCCGGTGGCGCTGCTCTGCTACCCCGAGGACGATCCGGCCGCGACAAGTTTCTGGCCGTTCGCCGAGTTCTCGCCGGAATACCAGGCGGCGGTGTGGGCGGTGGAGAACAAGGCGGCATTGCGGTTCATCGACCTGCCGTCATCGGCACGGTTCGCGGCACCGGCAACCGACGACACCGACAAAACGGCTGACGCCGACAAGCCCGAACCCAAGGACGAAACCGGTGAGGATGGCGAGCCCGCATCGCATCGCGACCCGATCGGCACGCTGGCTGCGGCCGCCGGCTATGAAGATGGCGAAAGCTGGTGGGCCGACATTATCGAGCAGAATCCGCAGCCGGGTCCAATCTTCGCTGCCATCACCGATGCGATGACGACGCTGCGCGACGGCGAAGGTGCGATCGCGCCGTTCGAGGCCAAGCGTGAAGCGCATATGCGATTGGAAATCGCCGCCGCGCGCAAGGAATTCGCCGGACCGATCGCCGTCGTCTGCGGCGCATGGCATGTGCCGGCCCTGCAGGCCGCGCACACGCAGAAGAACGACCAGGCGCTGATCAAGGGAATTGCCCGGCGCAAAAGCATCATGACATGGGCGCCATGGACCGGGCCGCGTCTTGCGCTGGGCTATGGTTATGGCGCTGGCGTCGTCGCGCCCGGCTGGTGCAAGCATCTATGGCGCACACGAGGGCGGCGCGACGCCGCGACGCTGTGGCTGGCGACGATCGCGGCGGTGCTGCGGGCGAAGGGCCATCTGGTGTCGACCGCGTCGCTGATCGAGGCCGAGCGGCTTGCGCGCACACTGGCTGCCATTCGCGAGCGGCCGAAGCCCGGCTTCGAGGAATTGCGCGATGCCGCGATCGCGGCGCTGTTCAACGGCGAAGCGGTGCTGTGGGCGCTGGTCGAGGCCGAGCTGCTTTTGGGCGCGGATGTCGGCGAGATTCCGCCCGACACGCCGCTGGCGCCGCTGATCGAGGACCTGCAGCGCAACCAGAAGGCGGCGCGGCTGAAGCCGGAGGCGCTGGAACGCGAGCTGTCGGTCGATCTGCGCAGCGAAAGCGGACTGTTTCGTTCGACATTGCTGCACCGGCTGGACGTGCTTGGCGTGCAATGGGGCAGGCTGGCCGACGCCGGCCGCAGCCGCGGCACCTTTCGCGAAAAATGGACGCTGGCCTGGGAGCCGGAATATGCCGTGCGCCTGGTCGAGAACCTGATCTACGGCCCGACTATCAAAAAGGCCGCCAATGGCCGCCTGATCCAGATGCTCGGTGCGGCCGCGAGCCTCGACACGCTTGCCGCCCTTGTCCAGAGCGCCATTACGGCGGATCTGTCGGAGGCCGCGAGCGCCGGCCTTGTAGCGTTGGAGGCGCGCGCAGCGCACAGCAGCGAATGCCTGGAGATGCTGGCCTCGGTGCCGCCGCTTGCCGACATCATCCGTTACGGCGAGGCGCGCAAGACCGAAACCAACCGGCTGTCCGGTTTGTTGGAACGGTTGATCGTCGAAGGCGCGATCGCGCTGCCCTATGCGGTGCGCGACCTGGACGAGCAGGCCGCCACCACGCTGGTCGGTGCTGTGCGCAAGGCCGACACGGCCATCCGGCTGGTCGAGCCCGGCGAAGGCGTGCTCGATGCATGGCGCAACGGCCTGACCGGCGTGCTGGAAGGTCCGGGCTCGACGGCGCTGCTCGCCGGCTGCGCCGCGCATCTGCTCTATGAAGCCGGCCAACTGTCGGCAGAGGACGCCGCCGGGCTGCTCGGACGCAGGCTGTCGCCGGGGACGCCGGTCGCCCAGGCAGCGGGGTTCTTCGAAGGTTTCTTCAGCACTGCCGGCCAGCGGCTGATCTACGACGAGGGCCTGCGCGGCGCCGTCGATGGGTGGCTGAAATCGCTCGGCGAGGACGCTTTCATCGCGCATCTGCCATTGCTGCGCCGCGTCTTCTCCAATCTGGACTCGATGGAGCGGCAGCGGTTGATCGAGGCCGTGCTCGGCCGCACCGCAAGGTTGCCGGCCGGCCTGACGCCGGCGCCGGATGGCGGCGAGGGCTGGCGCCGTCACCTGGAGCGGCTTGGGCCATTGCTGGCGGGCGGAGTGTGACAATGGATGACGAAGCCGAAGTGCCCGAACCCGGCCCAGCATCCTCCGATAGCGGGCGCGAGCGCCGCTGGCGGCTGGCGATCGGCGCCGATGACGAGGCTTCCTCCGCCCTTTCCAGTGATGACAAAAAACTGTCTTCGGCGCTCGATGCGCTTTACGGCGACGGCGCCAATGCCGATGCCGACCCGCGCAAGCGGCGCGGCGGGCTCGGCCGCTCGGCGCCACGCGTGGCGCAATGGATGGGCGATATCCGCTCCTTCTTTCCCGCCCAGGTGGTCCAGATCGTCCAGAAGGATGCCTTTGAGCGGCTGAACCTGAAGCAGATGCTGATGGAGCCGGAATTCCTCAAGGCGATCGAGGCCGACGTCAACCTCGTCGCCGACCTGATCTCGCTGCGTTCGGTGATGCCGGCCAAGACCAAGGACATCGCCCGCACCATCATCGCCGACATCGTTGCCAAGCTGATGCAGCGGCTGGAGCAGAAGACCGCCGAGGCGATCCGTGGCGCGCTCGACAAGTCGCGACGCACCAACCGGCCGCGCCAACGCGACATCGACTGGCCGCGCACCATCTCGGCCAATCTTCGCCACTACCAGCCTGAGCACAAAACCGTCGTGCCGGAAAAACTGGTCGGCTTCATGCGCAAGCAACGCCGGCTGGTCGATCTCGACGAAGTGGTGCTGTGCGTCGACCAGTCCGGCTCGATGGCGAGCTCGGTGATCTACGCCTCGATTTTCGCCGCGGTGATGGCGTCGCTGCCGGTCGTGCGCACCAAGCTGGTCTGTTTCGACACGGCCATCGTCGACCTGACCGAAGAGCTCAGCGACCCGGTCGAGGTGCTGTTTGGCGTGCAGCTCGGCGGCGGCACCGACATCAACCAGGCGGTCGCCTATTGCGCCGACCGCATCGAGCGGCCGACCAAATCCCACTTCGTGCTGATCACCGACCTCTATGAGGGCGGCAACGGCCAGGACTTGCTGCGGCGGCTTGCGGCGCTGGTCCGGTCCGGCGTCAATGTCATCGTGCTGCTGGCGCTGACCGATCAGGGCCGGCCGGGCTATGATCCGGCGATGTCGGCTTCGGTCGCGGCACTGGGCATACCGGTCTTCGCCTGCACGCCGGACCTGTTTCCCGACATGATGGCGGCGGCGTTGCGGCGCGAGGATATCGGCGCCTGGGCAGCCGGCGCCGACATCAAGCTGATCCGCGCCGAGACGGAGCCGAGCAGTCAGGCCTGACTATTCGAACGAATAGGCAAACCCGTCAGTGGAAGCGCTGACGGTCACCTTGGTCATCTTCTCGCCGTCGAGCGACCGGTTCAGCACGCCGCGGCTGAGTTCCGGCAACAGCGTGTTGGTGAGGATGGCGTCGATCATGCGGCCACCGGACTCGATTTCGGTGCAGCGCGCCTTGACCAGCGCCATGACGCCGTCGCCGATCACCAGTTCGGCGTCGTGGCTGGCGCGCAGCCGCCGCGCGATCTTGCCGAACTGATGGCGGGTGATGGCCTCGATCATCGAATCCGAAAGCGGATAGTAAGGGATGGTCACGACGCGGCCGAGGAAGGCCGCTGGAAACACCTTCAGCAGTGGAGCGCGCAGGGCAGCATCGAGGCCGTCGAGCCCTGCCCTCACCGTGCCGTTGCCGGTCCGCTCCATGATGACTTCGGAGCCGACATTGGACGTCAGCAGGATCAGCGTGTTCTTGAAGTCGATGCGCCTTCCCTCGCTGTCATCCATCATGCCCTTGTCGAAGACCTGGAAAAAGATCTCGTGGACGTCGGGATGCGCCTTCTCGACCTCGTCGAGCAGGATCACCGAATAGGGTTTTCGGCGCACGGCCTCGGTGAGAATGCCACCCTTGCCGTAGCCGACATAGCCGGGCGGTGCGCCCTTGAGCGTCGAGACGGTGTGCGCCTCCTGGAATTCGGACATGTTGATCGAGATCAGGTTCTGCTCGCCGCCATAGAGCGTCTCGGCCAGCGCCAGGGCCGTCTCGGTCTTGCCGACTCCCGAGGGGCCGCAGAGCAGGAACACGCCGACCGGCTTTTCCGGCGCTCCGAGCCCGGCGCGGCTGGTCTGCACGCGCTTGGCGATCATCTCCATGGCGTGATCCTGGCCGACGACTCGTTCGGACAAAGTGTCGGCGAGCTTGAGCGCCTTTTCGGTCTGGCTGGACAGCATCCTGCCCGTCGGGATGCCGGTCCAGTCCTGGACCACGGCAGCGACCGCATTGCGGTCGACCGACGGCAGGATCAGCGGCGTCTCGCCTTGCGCGGTGGCAAGCTCGGCCATGAGTTCACGCAGCCGCGCCAGATCGGCGGCAGGATCTGGCGCAGCTTCGGCAGCCGGCGCTTCGGTCTCGAACGCTTTGGCCTTCGGCTTTTCAGGCTTGGACGTTTCGGCCTTGGGCGGTTCAGCCTTGGGCACCTTGGTCTTTTCTTCGTCCGGCGCTGCTGGTTCGGCATCGGCCTCGGTTGTCGCCACCGCATCGAGCGGCACGCCGTCGCCGCGCAGCCGCGCGCGCAGTTCGAGGATCTCGGCAACCAGCGCCTTTTCGCGCTCCCAGCGCTCCTCGGCGGCGGCGAGCATGGTCCCGGCCTCAGTGAGCCCGGCCTCGACCCGCGCCTGCCGGTCAGTTACTTCGATGCCGATCGCGGCCTCGCGGCCGATGATGCCGCTTTCGACTTCCAGCGCCTGGCGGCGCCGCAAAATGTCCTCGACCTCGGCCGGCGTCGCATGCTGCGAGATCGCGACCCTGGCGCAAGCGGTGTCGAGCAGGCTGACCGCCTTGTCGGGCAATTGCCGCGCCGGGATGTAGCGATGCGACAGGCCGACCGCCGCCTCGATCGCCTCGTCCAGGATCTGCACTTCGTGATGCTGTTCGAGCACGCCGGCTACGCCGCGCAGCATGAGCACGGCGACCGCTTCCGACGGCTCGTCGATCTTGACCACCTGGAAACGGCGGGTCAGCGCCGGGTCCTTTTCGATGTGCTGCTTGTATTCGGCCCAGGTGGTTGCAGCGATGGTGCGCAATTCGCCGCGCGCCAGCGCCGGCTTCAAGAGATTGGCGGCGTCGCCGGTTCCGGCGGCACCACCGGCGCCGATCAGCGTGTGCGCCTCGTCGATGAACAGGATGACCGGCGTCTCGGAGGATTGGACCTCGTCGATGACCGCCTTCAGGCGCTTCTCGAACTCGCCCTTGACGCTTGCCCCGGCCTGCATCAGGCCGACGTCGAGCATGCGCACGCTGATGCCTTGCAGCGGCGGCGGCACGTCGCCCTGGGCGATGCGCAGGGCAAAGCCCTCGACCACCGCGGTCTTGCCGACACCGGCCTCGCCGGTCAGGATCGGGTTGTTCTGCCGGCGCCGCATCAGGATATCGATGATCTGCCGGATCTCCGGGTCTCGGCCGACGACCGGGTCGATCTTGCCGTCATGGGCGCGCTGGGTGAGGTCTGTGGCGTATTTGGCCAGCGCGGAATCCCCGCCCGGAGCTCGCCGCGGCGCCTCCGCGGTGGGAGCCACTGCTGCCGTGGCGCCGGCTTCGAGCGAACCGTCCACCACCTCGGCAAAGCGGGCGATGACCCCGTCGGCGTCGATCTTGTCGAATTCGCCGCTGATCTTCGCCACCAGGCCTTCCAGCACCGGCGTCTTCAGGCAGGCGAGCACGACATGGGCGCTGCGGACCTCCTCCATGCCGAATTCCAGCGTCGCCAGGTTCCAGGCCTCCTGGATGGCGTGAAAGATGTGGTCGGAAAATTCCTCGATCGAGGTGGCGCCGTAGGGCAGCTTGTCGACGGCGCGGGTCATTTCGCTGGTAAGCCGGCTGGCATCGACGCCGGCATCGGCAATGATCATCTGCACATCCGAACGCTCGGACAGCACCAGTTGTTCTATGAAATGGACGAGTTCGACGTAAGGATTGCCGCGCAGCTTGGCGCTGTCGGCGGCGGCCTTGAAGGCGCGCAGGCAGACCGGATTGAGCTTGCCAACCAGTTCCTTGCGTTTGAACCCCTGCGACGACCGGCGCTGTTCCATCGAACGTGCTCCTGCAATCTGCCCGTCGACAGCCTGCCACATAAGCAGCCGCTTGACAAAGCGCTTGATGCAGCCGGCCTTTTCCCTTTGTGGAGAGTCCCGCGCCGCCAAATGCAGACAACCACGATTTTTTCTAATCCTATGCGATGCGCTTCACATACGAGGTTGGCCAAGCACGCCATGAATTGCGCCATCCGAGACGCAGTTGCACCGACATTCATTAGCGCTCGTTAACTTTTGAGCGGATGGCGAATTGTGGGAATATGCAACCGTGTGCTAACGTTGGGTCACGTACGGTTTTAGAGCCGGTCGCCGGGGGTATCTGTGATCGATCTCGCACTCTGGCTTGCTCCGCTGGACGGTGAAAATCCGTCAGGCGAAGACTTGCGCAACGATCCGGCTTTTCATGAGCTGGAGCGGCTCACGGAGCCGCAGGTCAAGGTCGTCCATGACGGGCGCAACAAGCCAGCCGCGCAATCGACCATTCCGGTCGACTGGCCTGCCGTGCTCGGCAAGGCCGAGGAGTTGCGTTCGCATGGCCGCGACCTGCGCCTGCTTGTCATTGTCGCCCGGGCGCTGGCCAATGAAGAGGGGCTGGCCGGACTGGCACAGGGCCTGACCCTGATTGCAAGGACCTTCGAGACGCATTGGGAGACGATGCACCCGGCGCTGCGGGCCAGCCCCCAACCACGCGAGGCCGCCCTGCGCCGCCTCAACGCGCTGGCCGACCTGCAGAACGGCCAGGAAGGCCTGCTGGCGAACCTCAGGCAGATGGTCTTCTTCGCGCCGCGTCCCATCGGGCCGATCAGCGGACGCGATCTCGAACAGGGTGCGCTCGACGATCGCGTCATGCTTCAGGAAGCGGCGTCGGGATTGAATGCCACGGAGAAGGCAGCGCTGGTCAGCGCGCACGGACAGCTCCTGAACCGGGTGGGCAGCGGTTGTGCCGCCCATCAGGACCAGGCCGGTGAACAGATGACAGCGCTCATCGCCGGGGCGCACGCAGCGATCGAGGCGCTCGACGCGGTCGATGCGGCCCTGAATGCCCGTCTTGACAGCAACGGGGCCGCCGTCCCGGACCTGAAACGATTTTTGCAGCGCGTGCTGACGACGCTGGAACGCAATACGGCGGTCGAGACCACGGAAGAGGCAGCGACGAAGGGGGCTGCCAGCCCGGCTGCTCCCCCGGCAAGCCCGGCCGCGCCGGTCAGAAACGGTCATGGAGCCGAGACGATGGCAAGCTACGCGGAGACCGGTGCGGGGCTCCCGGACAGGATTTCCTCGCGCGACGATGTGGTGAAGTGCCTCGACCTTGTGGTCGCGTTCTACGACCGCACCGAGCCGTCGAGTCCGATCCCGCATCTCGCCCGCCGGGTGCGCAGGATGGTGCACATGGATTTCGTTGAACTGATGGAAGACCTCGCCCCGTCGGGGCTCAAGGAATTCCGGCTGCTCGCCGGCGTTCCCGACGCCAAGAAGACTGCCCAGAAGGATGAAAGGTAGCAACACATGCCAGCCGAAAGCAAAGCGAAGGTCATCGAGCGAAATCGCGCCCCGCGCGTGCAGATCGCCTACGATGTCGAAACCTACGGCAGCCCGACGACGATCGAACTGCCGTTCGTCATGGGCGTGATGGCCGACCTGTCGGGCGCATCGCAGACCAGGGAAGCGTCCAAGACGGTGCTCGAGCGTTCCTTTGTCGAGACCGATGCCAACCGCTTCCCCAAATTCATGGAAGCGCTGGGACCCAGGGTCAAGGCGCGGGTGAAGAACACGCTGCCGCAGGCCGAGGGACAGGAGCGCGACGAAGAACTGGCGCTTGACCTGACCTTCACCAAGATGGGCGATTTCGCCCCCGACAAGATCGCCGAACAGGTCCCGCAACTGGCCGAAATCCTCAAGATGCGGCGCCAGCTCGAGGAGCTGCTCGGCTTCATGGACGGCCGCGTCGATGCCGAAAAGCGCATCGCCCAATTGCTGAACAATCAGCCGCTGCTTGGCCAGATCGCCGCCCAGGCGCTGTCCGACGACAAGGGTGAGGAATAGATCATGGCCGAACAGCAAAAGACCGCAGCATCCGTCGCCGAGGCCGAGGCCGTCGATCTCGGCGAATTCAGCCAGCTCTTGGAGAAGGACTTCAAGGTCAAGAAGGACGACAGCGAGAAGCTGCAGCAGCTGGTTCGCAACCTGGCTCTGGCGGCGCAGTCGCGCTCCGAGACGACGACGATTTCGTCCAACTCGATCAAGTCGATCAAGTCGTTGATCGCCGGCATCGACAAGATGCTGACGACCCAGGTCAACGAAATCCTGCACGCGCCGGAAGTGCGGCAGATGGAAGGCACCTGGCGCGGCCTCTGGTACCTCATCAACAACACCGAGACGGATCAGAAGCTGAAGATCCGGGTGATGAACATTTCCAAGGAGCAGCTGGCCGATACGCTCGAAGACTATGAAGGCCAGATGTGGGACCAGAGCCCGATCTTCAAGAAGGTCTACACCGACGAGTATTCGATGCTCGGCGGCGAACCGATCGGCTGCGTCATCGGCGCCTACGAGTTCTCCAACCACCCGCGCGACGTCGGCCTGTTGCGCAACATCTCCGGCATCTGCGCCTCGGCGCACACGCCGTTCATCGCCGCCGCCTCGCCACGGCTGTTCCGCATGGACAGCTGGCAGGAACTGCCCAACCCACAGGACCTGCAGCAGATCGTCTCCAACCCGGCCTACGCCTCGTGGCAATCGCTGCGCGAGAGCGAGGATGCGCGCTATATCGGGCTGACCATGCCGCGCGTGCTGGCGCGGCTGCCCTACGGCTCGGAGACAGTCCCGGTCAAGGGCTTCTCCTTCGAGGAGGAAGTGCAGGGCGATCACAACAAATATGTCTGGATGAACGCTGCCTTCCCGATGGGCGTCAACATCAACCGCAGCCACAAGCTCTATGGCTGGGGCACCCAGATCCGCGGCGTCGAAAATGGCGGCACTGTGCTTAACCTGCCGGTGCACTCCTTCCCGACCGATGACGGCTCGATCGCGATGAAATGCCCGACGGAAGTCGCCATCGACGACCGGCGCGAGGCGGAACTGGCCAAGCTCGGGCTGATGCCGATCCTGCATCGCAAGAACACCGATCTCGCGGCCTTTATCGGCGCCCATTCGCTGCAAGATGACGAGACGCGGGCGGGCCGCCTGGTCGACCCCGACGCCCAGTCCAATGAGCGGCTCTCCGCCAACCTGCCCTATCTGTTCCCGGTCTCGCGCTTTGCGCACTACCTCAAGGCGATTGCGCGCGACAAGGTCGGATCGTTCAAGGAACGCACCGACATGCAGATCTGGTTGACCGAATGGATCAACCGGTACGTGCTGGCCAACCCGGCCTTCGCCGACGACAAGGCGCGCGCCAAGCGTCCGCTTGCCGCCGCCGAGGTGCAGGTCGACAGCGTGGAGGGCCGGCCGGGCTACTACAACGCCCGCTTCTATCTGCGCCCGCACTACCAGCTGGAGGGCATCAACGCCTCACTCAGGCTGGTGTCGGAATTGCCGTCCGTGAAGACCTGATTGCAGCAACCAAACCTTTGTTTGAAAGCGGTGGAGAACGAAAATGCCCACAATGAAGATCGACGGTTTTCTGAAAGTTCCGGATATCAAGGGGCCCAGCACACGCGACGGCCATGACGACGAGATCGAAATCCATGGCGTCGATTACAAGATGGTCGCGCCCTACGACCCCAATTCCCTCTCGCGCCGAGGCCGCGTGTCGATGGGCATGATCAAGTTCACCAAGCACTATGACAAGGCCTCACCCTATCTGGCCAAGGCCCTGTTCGAAAACAAGGCGCTGGACGAGGTCAAATTCTCCGCGCGGCGGACCATCGACGGCGAGAGCAAGGACTATCTGGTCGTTACCCTGACCGACGCCTCGATCATGGAATACGACATGTCGCAGGCCGATGATGAAGCCGACCTGATCCAGGAGGAAGTCTCCTTCGCCTACAAGAAGATCAAGTTCGTCTATGACGACAATGACGAAGCCGAAATGGATGTCTATGTCGGCAAGTGAGGGGCGAGCAAAGCGCCCTGCCGCCGACAAGGTACAGGCGGGCGGTTCACGGGCCAAGCGCGAGGCGGTACAGCCTTCGCTGTGGGACCGCCTCGTCAACGATCTGCCGGGCCTGAGCTCGGAGATAGACGGGCTCAGGCAGGCTCTGCAGGAGGAGCTTGGCGCAGAGCGCCTGGACGAGCTGCTGGCAGACGGACCGAGGCGCATCGACGCCGATGACGCATTGAACCCCGATCAGAAGCGCCGGCTGCACCGGCTGGCGTTTCAGAACCGGCACCGTGGCGAGCTTGAAAGCCGAGGCATCGTGGTGTCGCCCGATGTGCTGCGCGAGGCCGTGCGGCGCGACATCGAGGCGCTGTTCAACACCGAGCGTTTCGAATCCGCGCCGCTGCTATCCGATCTCGAGGCCGAGCAGATGACCGACCGTCCGACATCGCTGGCCGACTTTCCGGAGGTGCGCCGCAGCGTTGTCAATTATGGCGTGCCGTCCTTCTCCGGCCGGTCGTCGCGCGACTTCGATCGCGATGTTCTGGCACGCGAGATCCGCGCCGTGCTCGCCGCATTCGAGCCGCGGCTGAAGGAGAGCGCGACGAAAGTCACGGTCAACCTCGGCGACAAGACCGGCCTGAAGATCGAGATCGACGCCGTGCTGATCATGACGCCGACGCCCGAGCGCATGCGCCTGCGCACGACGATCAATCTCGACAACGGACTGGCGCGCACCGAGTTCAGGGAAGCCTGAGAGATGGACCGGGTCTTCGTAGAATATTACGAGGAGGAACTGTCCCACATACGCGGGCTGGCGGCGGAGTTCGCCGACATGCATCCGGCGGTTGCCCGCAATTTGTCGCTGGATACGGTGCCGTGTCCCGACCCCTATGTGGAGCGGCTGCTCGACGGCGTCGCCTTCCTCGCCGCGCGCACGCGCCTGAAGGTGGATGCCGAGCGCTCGCGGTTTTCGCGCAGCATCCTCGACGTGCTTTATCCCGATCTCGTCACGCCGGCGCCGGCAACCGCCATGGTGGTGCTGAAGCCCGGCCAGCAGGTGCAGACAATGCTTGCCGGCCACGTCGTCAAGCGCGGCACGCGGCTGGTCTCCAGCCTGCAGGCCGGCCTGTCGACACGCTGCACCTTCACCACCGCGCAGGACATGACGCTGTTTCCGATCGCGATCAGTTCGGTCGGCTATTTCCAGGACCGCAGCGCGCTTGCCGCCGCCGGCATCGGCCCGATCGCCGGCAAGGCCGGCGAAGCGGCACTTCGCATCACGCTGGCGCGGACCGGCAAAGGCAAGCTCGACGAACTGGCGCTCGACCGGCTCGACTTCTATTTCGCCAACCGCACCAAGGCGCCGCTGATCTTCGACGCCATCTTCGGAGTCTGCTCTGGTGTCGGCGCTCGACCGGAAGGCAAGACCAATCCATTGTCGCCGCTACCGCCGCCGGAGATGGTCGGCATTGCCGATGCCGAGGCGCTGATGCCGCGCACGCGGCCGACCTTCGAAGGCTACCGCCTGCTGCGCGAATATTTCATGATGCCCGAGCGCTTCCATTATGGGCGCGTCACCGGCTTGCTGCCGGTCGTGCGCAAATGCCAGGCCGGGCTCGAAATCATCTTCCTGTTCCGGCGTCCGGTGCCCGAACTCGCCGATCTGACGCCGGCGGATTTCGATCTCTTCGCCACCCCGATCATCAATCTCTTCGAGCGCGAGTGCAACATCGTCGAGCTCGACCAGCGCAAGACGCGCCAGGTGCTGCATGCCGACCGCACGCGGGCGCGCGACTTTGAAATCTACCGCGTCATCCGCGTCGAAGACGCCGATGCCGAGGGACCCGACGCGGAGATACCGGAACTCTTCAGCCTTGGGCAAAATCGCGGCAGCGGCTGGGTCTATTCGACGGAGCGGCGGCCGCGCCGGCCGACCGAGGACGAGCGGCGCCAGGGCGTGACGCGGACCTCCTATGCCGGCGACGACGTCTTCCTGGCGGTGTCGCGCCCAGTCAACAGTCAGGCCAACCGGCCGCTCAAGCGCGTCGATATCATGGCGCTTTGCACCAATCGCGACCTGGCCATCCTCGACGACACGCCGACCCTGACGCTGGAAGCCGGCGACCCTGTGGAGACGGTCCGGCTGCTCGGCGCGCTGCGTTCGCCGCAGCCGGCCATCCCGGCAGCGCTGCCGACCGGCGCCGACAGCGAGTCGCGCGCCGACGACCTGGCCTGGCGGCTGGTCTCGCAGCTGGCGCTGAACTTCCTCAGCCTGGCCAAGGAAGGCCGCGGCGTCGATCCGCTGCATGCGCTGCTCGATCTCTATGCCGAACGCGGCGATCCCGGGCTTGCCCGCAATGTACGCTCGATCGTGCGCATCGATTCGCGCGCGGTGATCGAAAGGCTGGCGATCGAAGGACCAATGTGTTTTGGGCGCGGCACGGAGGTGACGCTGCATGTCGACCAGTCGGTGCTGGCGGGACAGAGCACTCTGCTGCTGTCGGGCCTGCTGTCGCGGCTGTTTGCCCGCCATGCCGGCATTAACGGGTTCGTGCGCACGCGCACGCGGTTGCTCCAGAAACAGGAGGATGTGCCATGGCCGATGACGCCCGGCAATCGCTACCTGATCTAGAGCGAGCCGCAACCCTGTCCGAGAGTTTCGACTTTTTCGAACTGCTGCGCCGGCTCGAACGGCAAGGCGGCCTGTTCGGCCATTCCGGCCGGCCGGACCGCGAGCCGGCAAGGCTCGGCCAGAATGTGCGGCTGTCCTTCGCAGTGCAGGACGTGGTGGATTTCCGCGAGCCGACCGACAAGTCGCCGGCGCGGGTGACGGTCAACAATCTCGGCCTGCTCGGGCCTGAAGGGCCGATGCCGCTGCATCTGACGCGCTGGGTGCTCGATCGGCTTTCGCAGCGCTGGTATGCAGGCGCCGAGGCGCGGCAAACGAGCGACACGACCTTCGTCGATTTCGTCAACATCCTGCAGCACCGGATGATCGCGCTTTATTATCGCGCCTGGGCGGATGCGCATCCGGCCGTGCAGGTCGAACGCGGTGTCGGCGGCCGCGTCCGTTCCATGCTGGAAGCGATGGCCGGCATCGGGCTGCCGGGCACGCAGGATGCCGAACTCGATACAGTAAAACTTCGCCAGGCCGCCTCGCTCGCCAGCCAGGTCGACGGTCCCGAGCGACTGACGCTGTTCCTGGCCGAAGCCTTCAAAGTGCCGGTGGTGCTGAAGGAGTTCGTCGCGGCCTGGATGACCATCCCCAAGGCGCTGCAGACGCGGCTTGCCGGCAGCTATGCCACGCTCGGCCGCAGCGCCACCATCGGCCCGCGCAGCTTCAGCCGGCAGAGCCGCATCGAGCTGCGCATCGGCGCGCTCAGCTATATCGATTACAAGGCCTTCCTGCCGGGCGGCGAGCGGCTGAAGCTGTTGAAGCAGGCGGTGCGCGACCTGATCGGCGAGACCATCGATGTCGATCTCAGGATCGTGCTTGCGGCAAAGGCAGTGCCGCCGGCGAAGCTCGGCACCGTCCAGCTTGCCCGCACCACCTGGCTGGCGCGACCGGTCGAAAAGGGGGACGCCGACGACATGCGGTTGCGGACCATCGTCGGCTGGCGGGAAGAGGTTGCCTGATGAGCCTGCTGCTGACGCTCGAACAGGGACCCCGCGCGCAAGTCACGCGGCAGGCACGGCTGGACGAGGGTGAGCTGGTGATCGGCCGCAGCGCCGACGCCGACTGGCAGATCAACGATCCCGACATGTTCGTCTCGCGCGCCCACTGCAAGATCACCAGCAAGCAGGGCGGCTATTTCGTCACCGATACCTCCAGCAGTGGGTTGTTCATCGACGATGCCGCCAGCCCGCTCGGCGCGGGAAATACCGCGCGCCTGCAAAGCGGCATGCGACTGCGACTGGGCGACTATGTGGTGTGGGTCGATTTGCAGACGGCGAAGACCGAGGCGCCGGCCTCCAGGCCTTCAGCGCCTGCCAGTAAGCCGGCGGCGTCGCGGGCGCCGGTCAGCCTCGGCGGCGACGATTTCTTTTCGTCCACCACGGAAGAAGAGCCGGGACGGCCACGCCCTGCCAACCTGCCCGATCCATTCGAAAAGCCGGTGCCCGGCGCATTCGCGCGTGCGCGGTCCGATGAACGCAGCTCGCAGGCGTTCGACGATCCGTTCAGCCTCGACCCTGTGGCAACGCCGGTGGCCGAGACCGCCCCCGACAAGGGTGTTGGCAAGCCGCTGTTCGACGATCCCTTCGGCCTCGATTCCGCACCGCTGTCGAGAGAGCCTAGCAGATCCAATCCTGAGAAGCCGCCGGCCTTCGATGACGGGTTTGGTTTCGGCCCTGCCGAGTCCACCAGCCTCGACGCCGGCGTGACGGATGGCGGCGCAGTGGATGCGCCCTCGCCTGCCCCGGCGCCCTGGGATCTGCCGGTCCGCGCGGCCGAGCCATCGCCACAGCGGCCACCGCCAGCCCCGCCTCCACCGCCACCACGCGCGCCTGTCCGGCAAGCTGCGGCGCGGCCGTCGGCCGGACAGGCGGACGCGGAATTGCGCGCCGCTTTCCTGCGCGGCATGGGCATGGACGAGGCCGGTTTTCCCGGCAGCGATCCGGTGGCCGACATGGAGAAGTTCGGCCGCGAGTACCGGCTGATGATGGATGGGCTGATGCAGCTTTTGCGCAAGCGCGCCGAAGAGAAGGGCAACGCTCGCGTCGCGCAGACCGTGGTTGGCGCGTCCGAGGTCAACCCGCTCAAATTCCTGCCCTCGGTCGACGATGCGCTGGTGACCATGCTGGCCGAGCGCAGCCCCGGTTTCCTCGGCGCCGAAGCGGCGATCAAGGACGCGGTGCGCGATCTGGCGCAGCATCACGTTCGCGCCTGGCGCGGCGTGCAAGGCGCGCTCAAGCGCATGATCGACCGCTTTGATCCGGCGGCGATCGAGCAGGAACTGAAGTCGAGCTCGGCGATCGGCAATCTGCTGACCGGCGGGCGCGGCGCCAAGCTCTGGGAATTGTACCAGAAACGCCACCGTGAAATCGCTCACAGCGCCGAGACGCGCTTTCTGGGCGAGATCGGCGCTGATTTTCGTGATGCATATGAGGAGGACTGAGACATGATCGACAGACGCGAATTTATCCTTGCCATCGGGGCGACGGGACTGCTGACGGCTTGCCAGAGCGGCCCGCCCAAACCATCCGTCATCACAGTGAATCTTGCCGGCGGCGCCGGCATGAACCCGGGACCGGGCGGCGGCGACAGGCCGGTGACGGTGATGATCTTGCGGCTGAAAAGCACCGGCGCCTTCAATTCGGCCGATTATTTCGCCCTGCAGGGCGGTGCCGGCTCCGCACTTGGCGGCGATCTCATCGGCTCCGACACGATTTCCGTCGGACCCGGCAAGACCGCATCGAAGACCATCACGGTCGAACCGGAAGTGGCCGCACTCGGCTTCGTCGCGCTGATCAGGGAACCCACCGGACGCAACTGGCGCACGACCAAGTCGGTGTCGCCGGGATCGAAGTTCACCGTCAATGTGAAGCTCGGCAGCGGCGGCATTTCCGCCTAGCGGCGGCGGGTCCGCAAAGCCGCGCCAAGGTGACGAGCAGGAAGCAGAGAGTGCCGGCATGAACGATGCAAACAGGGTGCTGTGGTCGGAGGGACTGTTCCTCCGCACCCAGCATTTCCAGCAACAGGACCGCTTCTTCGAAGCGACGGTGCGCGGCGCCTTGCAGGCCGGGCATCTGCATACGTTCGGCTTTCGAACGCTGACGCTCGATCAGGCACAGCTCGATGCCGGCCAGATTTCGGTGCTCTCGGCACGCGGCATCTTTCCAGACGGGACGCCGTTCGCGATCCCCGAGACGATGGATGCGCCGCGGCCGCTGGCGGTGACGCCGGAAATGGGCGCGGGACCGGTGCTGATCGCGCTGCCGCTCGAACCGCCCGGCGGCGTCGGCTTCGACCCCGCTCATGCCGAGCCGTCCGGCGCGCGCTATCGCGGCCGGATCGTCTCGGTGCGCGACGCCGTGCATGGCGGCTCCGATCCCGAGGAAATCGAGATTGCGCGGCCGCAGGCGCTGTTGCTGGCGCCGGGCACGGCCGTCGGCGGCTACACCGCGCTGCCGGTGGCCGAGCTCAAGGGCGTGCGCGCCGATGGCGGCGTGGCGCTCGACGACACCTTCCTGCCGCCGACCTTGGTCATCGGCGCGGCCTCCTGGTACAGCCGCCTGCTGCAGGAAGTGGTCACCGGCCTCGACCAGATCGCCGAGGCGCATGGCAAGATGGTGCTGGGCGGCCCCGGGCGCAGCGTCGAGGATCTTCTGATCCTGAACCTGGTCAACGCCGCGCGGCCGCGGCTGGCGCACATGCTGGCGCAGGACGTGTTCCATCCGGCCGAGGTCTACATGGAACTTGCCGGCCTTGCCGGCTCGATGGCGACCTACGGCTCGAGCGCAAGGCGGCTCGGCGAACTGCCCGTCTATGACCACATGGCACCGGGCCCCGCCTATTCGGCGCTGGCCGACGCGCTGCGTTCGCTGATCCTCAGCCTGCGCTACATCGAGCCGAAATCGCGCGCGCTGCCGGTCATGCGCCATGCCACCAATGTGTGGAAGATCCGCATCGACAACCCGAAACTTCTGGTGGCGAGCCGCATCGTGGTGCGGATCGGCTCCGAACTGTCGGAGGATGCCTTGCGCAAGATTTTCGTCAACCAGGCGACCGTCGGCTCGGCCAGCGAATTCGAAGGGCTGTGGAAATCACGCCTGCCCGGCATTCCGCTAAAGCCACTGCATTCGCAGCCGCGCGAAATTCCCTATGACGGCGACCGGCTGTGCCTCGAACTCGACCAGAAAAGCGAGCACTGGGCTTCGCTTCTCGAAGCGCCCGGTTTTGTGATCGGCGTTTCGGGCGTGCTGCCCAGCGAACCGCAGGTCGACTGCTACTCGGTCAACAGGTGAGATGATGAGCAGGGACGATCCATTCGGACTGTCCGAGGATCGGGAGCGGACGCGCATTCGGCTGAGCGGAGCGCCAACGCCGCGCGCCATGCCGCTGCCGGCGTCGGGCGTCACCGCGAAGCGCTCCGCGCGCGCGCATCCGAACGTGCTCGTCAATGCGTTCTCGCCGCTGCTGGAGTTTGCACCCGAACTGGAAAACGCGCAGCCGCCGGAGAACCCGGAAGCCCTGCGCACCAGGCTGCTGGAGGAACTCGTGCGCTGCCGCGACGCCACGATGGTGCAGGGCTCCTCGCTCGAGCGAGCCGACCAGGCGGCATGGCTGGTGGCTGCGTTGCTCGACGATCTGGCGCTGAATACGCCGTGGGGCGGAGCCAGCGCATGGCCACGCCAGCCGCTGGTGGTGATGCTGCGCGGCGACGTCGATGCCGGCGCGCAGTTCTTCGCCCGGCTCGAAGAGCTTGAACGCCATCCCAATCGCGACCGCGAAATGCTGGAGTTGCAATATCATTGCATGGCGCTCGGCTTCCGCGGCAAATATCGCGTGCCTGGCCGCTCCGGCGACCGTTCGCTCAATGCGGTGCGGGTGGCCGCGGCGCGTTTCCTGCGCGACAGCGACGCCGAAGGCGCACCGCTTTCGCCCAACTGGAAAGGCGTGATCGCCTCCGACGAACCGCAGCGCTTCATCGTGCCGATCTGGGTGATGGTTGCGGCGGCGGCGGTGATCGCGACAGCCATCCATATCGGCCTGTCGATGAGCCTGAGCAGCCAGGCGGTCGAGCTTTCGGCGCTGGTGCGCGCACTGCCGCCGCCGACGCGTACGGATGTCACCCGCGCTTCGCCGAAGGTCGACGCGCCGCCGCCGGTGGCGGTCGATTTCGCGCTGCTGCCGGAATTCCAGGCGGCGGCGCCGGATGAGCTCAAGAGAGCGCTGAGCGGCACGGAGAGCGTGTCGCTGGCGCGGCTGGTCATCCAGGCCTCCAATCCCGAACTCTTCCAGTCGTCGCGAGCACAGCTGACAGACGGCTTCGATCCGCTCATCGCCTCGGTCGCCAAGGTGATCCTCGAGAATCAGGATCTGATCGGCGATATCACCGTGGTCGGCCACACCGACGGCGTTCCCTTGCAAAAGACCAACCCACTGTCCACCAACCAGCGGCTGTCTGAAGCCCGCGCCGCGGAAATTGCCGATATCCTAGTTCAGAACGGCGTGCCTAAGGAGCGCGTGCGCTCCGAAGGCCGGGCCGCCACCGATCCGGTGGCCGACGACGGCACACGCGAAGGGCGGGCCTTGAACCGCCGCGTCGAAGTGCTGGTCGAAAAGAGGCTGTGACATGTTCATCCTGCGCTTCCTCTGGGCGGTCCTGACTTCGCGTTTCCTGTGGACGCTGATCGGCCTGGCGCTGCTGTCGCTGATCATCTGGGTATTCGGCCCGATCGTACGGGTCGGCGACTATGTGCCGATGGCGTCGGAGACGGTGCGCATCGTCATCATCGCGCTTTTGGTGATCTTCTGGCTGATCTGGCTGATCGTCGCGCAGCGCCGCGCGATCCGCGCCAACCGCATGTTCGTCGCCGAGATTTCCGCCCCGGTCGAGGAAAAGCGGCTCAGCCCGGGCGAGGAAAACGTCGCCGCGGTCGGCGCCAAGTTCCAGGACGTCATGGTCGAGTTGAAGCGCCGCAAGCTCGGCGGCCGCAAGTTCCTGCGCGAGATGCCGTGGTATGTGATCGTCGGCCCCCCGGCGACCGGCAAGACGACGGCCTTGCGCCAATCCGGCCTCAACTTTCCGATCGACCTCACCGACGATCTGCAGGGCATCGGCGGTACCCGCAACTGCGACTGGTTCTTCTCCGAAAACGCAGTGATGATCGACACCGCCGGGCGCTATGTCCAGCAGGAAAGCCAGCCCGATGTCGACGCCGTGGAATGGCTGGGTTTCCTCGATCTGTTGAAGAAGCATCGTGGCCGTCGTGCGCTCAACGGCGTCATCGTTGCGCTTGGGATCGACGCGCTGTCCGAGGGCGACGAAGCCGTCAAGGCGCATGGCCGCAAGATCCGCAGGCGCTTGGCCGAGCTCGAGGAGCGGCTGGAAATCCGCTTGCCGGTCTATCTCATGCTGACCAAGGCCGATCTGATCAGAGGCTTCGAGGCCTTCTTCAGCGGCCTGTCGACACAGGCGCGCGAACAGGTATGGGGGACGACCTTCCCGCTCGATGCACGCGTCGACGCCAAGACGATCGCGGGCGAAATCACGACGCTGTCGAGGGAGCTGGAAAAGCGGTTGGTGCCGCGGCTGGAAGACGAGGACAAGCTGGCCGAACGGGCCGAGATCTTCCGCTTTCCCGCACAGCTGCAAAGCCTGTCCGAGCCGATCCAGGTGCTGGTCGAGGCGATGTTCGGCGAGAGCCGCTACGAGGAGGCGGCCTGGCTGCGCGGCCTCTATCTGACCTCGGCGACCCAGGAAGGCGCGCCGATCGACCGGCTGACCGCGGCGCTCGCCTCCTCCTTCGGCCTGCCGGCACGACGCACGATGCCGGCGCAGCGCTTCGAGAAGCGCAGCTTCTTCCTCAAGAACCTTTTGGCCGAGGTGATCTTCAAGGAGGCCGGACTCGGCACTTTCGATCCGCTGGCGCAGCGCCGCCGCAGCTGGATCTGGCGCGGTGCCGCCGCTGCCAGCGCGGCTGCGGCCATACTCGCCGGCGGCCTGTTCACCTGGTCCTACTACGACAATCGCAACGCCATCGCCGCGCAAGCCGGCCAGTTCGAAGCGCTGCAGGCGCCGCTGACGTCGACCGCGGCGACGCCCGCCTCGGTGCTGCAGCCGGCGATGGACGTTGCCCTGACCGCCATGGACGAAGTCGTCAATGCCAGGACTGCGCCTCCGAACAAGGCACAGGACCTGCTCGGACCATCGGCTTCGGCCGAGATGATGCGGGCGCAGACCGACACCTATGACCACGCTCTGCGCAACGTGCTGGAGCCGCGGATGGTGGCGCTGCTCGAAGCGACCATGTGGCGGCAGATCCGCGATCCGGACTTCATGCTGGGCGCACTCAAGACCTACCGCATGATGACCGGCCTGTCTCAGATGGACTCCGACTTCGTCGAGAATTGGTGGGTGAACGACCTGCCCGAATTCGCGCCGGCCGCGCCCTTCCCGACCGCCGATGCGGAAGAACACCAGTTGGCCGCGATCCGGCGCATGGCGGTTGACGACAGCTACATCGCGCCCGACCAGGCGCTGGTCGCCGAAGCGCTGAAAACGGTCTGCACGATCTCGCTGCCGGCGCGGGCCTACAAGCAATTGCTGGCCGATCCGGCGGTGGCCGGATTGAAGGAATGGATCCCCGCCAATTTCGCCGGGCCGAACGGCGCCAAGGTGTTTTCGCGACGCTCCGACAAGACGCTGCGCGTCGGCATATCAGGCGCCTTCACCTATGACGGCTTCCACGACGCGATCCTCGACCGGGTCGAGGATGTGGCCGCCCAGGCGGCACTCGACCGCGCGGTGTTTGCCGGCGGTTGCTCGGAAAATTCCGAGACCTCGGTGTCGGCGCTATCGGAAGATATCCTGAAGCTCTACTATGACGATTACATCGCGCAGTGGGACAGTTTTTTGCGCGACATGCGGCTGGCGCCGCTCAGCGACCTCAACATTGCCAGCGAGAATCTGAAAGACCTTTCCAGCGCCGATTCCGCGCTGAAGCGGCTGCTGACGGCGGTGGTCCAGGAGGTCGACCTCACCCGCTCGGACGAGGCGCCGACCGACGACAAGGCGGCGGCGAAGGGCGGCTCGAAACTGCTGGGCAAACTCGGCAAACTGGGCAAGATCGTCAAGACTGGCGCCAAGCTGCTGCCGCGCGCAGGATCGGCCAGCGAAGTCGACCTGACCGGCACGCTGGTGGCCGAACACTTCAAGCCGCTCAAGAGCACGATTGCCGAGGTCGACGGCCAGCCGCCGGCGCTCGATGCCGCGGTCGTTGCGCTGACGGCGCTGTCCAATGTGCTGCAAACGGTGACCGCCAATCCCGACCCGCAGGACGCGATCAAGAAACAGGGCGGGCTGGCCGAACTGACCGGCGCCGTCGCCCGCCAGGCACAGATCCTGCCCGACCCGGTCAACACCTGGCTGAGCGGCATTGCCGGCGACACCAGCGGGTTGACGCAGAAGGCCGTGGCCTCCGAGCTCAACGCCATCTGGCGCGCCGATATCCTGCCCTTCTGCCAGGCCGCGCTCAACGACCGCTATCCGTTCAGCCCAGACAGCGCCGTCGACGTCAATGTGCGCGACTTCGCCCGCCTGTTCGGACCGGCGGGCATGATCGACGGCTTCATCAACGACCATCTGCTCGGCTATGTCGACACATCGGCGCAGCCATGGAAATGGCGCGCCGATTTCGGACTCGATCCGTCGGCGCTTGCCGCCTTCGAGCAGGCGCGGCGCATTCGCGACGATCTCTTCCCTGGCGGCCAGGGCCCGGTGATGGCCTTTACGCTGGAGCCGACAGACCTGTCGCCCAACGTCACCCGTGTCACGCTCAATCTCGACGGCCAGAACCTGGTCTATTTCAACAATGCGACGCGGCCGCAACCGATGACCTGGCCCGGCAAGGACGGCACCGGCGTCATCTCGCTCGCCTTCCAGCCGATCGACGGCTCGCCCGAAATCATGCTCAACGAGACGGGTAGCTGGGCGTGGCTGAGGATGCTGCGCGGCGGCCGCTTTACCGGCACCTCGCTGTCCGACGTCTACAGCCTGCGGCTGGGGACGAAAGGCATGTACGCCGACTTCAAGCTGAAGGCGGCCAGTGTCGAGAACCCCTACAACCTCCAGATGTTCAAGAAATTCTCATGTCCGCCGCAGATATGACCCTGCCCGGCTACTACGGCAAAATGCCCGCCACCGGCGATTTCGTGACACGTCGGCTGACGGGCGACTTCGTGCGCGTGTGGGACCGCTGGCTGGCGCAGCATCTGGTGCCGCTGTTTGGCCAGGATATCTGGCCGCCCGCCATGGCGCTGCGGTTTGTGGCAGGCCCGAATGCCTTCGGCGCGTCGGCCGGCATCATCCTGCAGAGCGCCGACAAGGTCGGCCGGCAGTTCCCGCTGAGCGTCGTTGCGCAGCTGCCTGAAGCATCTGCCATGCTGACGCATGCCGAAGCCTGGTTTGCGGGAATCGAAGAAGCGGCGATCAGCGCCCAGCAGGGCGCGCTGACGCCCGATGAACTGGATATTGCACTGGCGGCCCTGCCAATGCCGCCGATCGAGCCGGGCGAAGAGCTGATCGCCGACATGGTGATGTGGACCAAGCACTCCGACATTTTCGACATCGATCCGCAGTCACCGCAAGCGACGCTGGAGCAGATGCTCGCCGCCAGTTGGGAGACCAGCTGATGGGGGAGCAACTCTGATGTTCGTCAGCCAGAACACCACTCCGTTTCTCGCCGAGACTTTTCCATATCAGGACAAGCATTGCGTGAAGCATTGCGTGGCCGTGATCAGGGCGACGTACGACGTCGATGAACAAGGCAACTGCACTCCCAGCAAGGAACAGTCACCTTTCGTCTACGCCGATACCCACTACGGCGATCCGGAAGTCACCTCCATCCGCGTCGAGACCGACTTTGCCCCTGTCAAACCGAAATGCGAGGTTCTGCTCGATGCCATGGCGGTCGCGCCGAAGGGGCGGCAGGTGGAAGCGATCGAAGTGCGCCTGGTTGGGCCGGGACTGGACAAGCGCGCGGTGGTCACTGGCCAAAGGCGCTGGTTCAGAGGTGGCTTAGGTATCCAGCCCTCGCGCCCGACCCCCTTTGTTTCAATGCCGTTGGCGTGGCATCTCGCATTTGGCGGCACTGACCGATCCGATCCTGATCCTGCTAAGCATCGTGGCGACGCCGTCAACCCGATCGGCAGCGGCTACCTTGTCGGCCAGGGTAATATTGACGGCACGCCGCTGCCTTGTGTCGAGCACCCGCAATCGCGCATGGCGATCTGGAACGACAGGCCCAGGCCGATCGGCTTTGGTCCTGTACCACGCTTCGCCAAGGAGCGGGCGAGATATGCCGGCACCTATGACAAGCATTGGATGGACAACGTGCTGCCCTTCCTGCCGCAGGATTTCGACGACCGCTACTTCCAGGCGGCGCCCCAGGACCAATGGCTCGACAGATTGGACGAGGGCATGGTCTTCGGCTGCATCGGCATGAACGAAAGAGGTCGGTTCGGGGTAAAACTGCCGAGACTGTCCGTGCCGGTGCGCTTCGTGTTCGACGACCATTTGGAACGAAAAACGATGGTGCCTGATACGCTCATCATCGTTCCGCACGAGAGCAGAATCGTGCTGGTGGGCCGGGTAAGCACGAAGCTGCCGCGCAAGTTCGTGAGACTTGAGGAGGTTCAAGTCGGCAACGACCTCATCCCCCGCGACGGCGAGAAGCCGCACTATGCGGGGCTGAAAGTCGCAGTTGCCGCCCTGAAGGAAATAAGGCGGCTAAAATGACGGTCATTTCCTGCCTCAGCCTCGTGTCGCCGGTCGGCTATTCGGCGGGGAGTACGGCGGCCGCGATGCGGGCAAATATAGCGGCGTTCGCCGAACTCTCCTATCGCGACGCCGACGGCGAGCCAATACGTGGCGCGTCAGTGGATGCCCTGCCGGCGACGATGCGCGGCCGCGATCGCGTTGCCGCCCTGACGCGTCTGGCCGCCGATCAGGTGGACCCAAAACAGGCGGACCGGCTGCCCTGGGGCGAGATGCCGATCATCTTGTGTACGCGTGAACCGCAGTTTCCGGGCGCGCGCCTCAACGGCATTGTGGGCGGGCTGGCGCTGCCCAATGGGGCATCTCTTGTCGGACCGCATTCCGTGCATGTGACGGAAGGGGCAGTGTCCACCTTCGTCGGCATCTGGCACGCGCGCAAACTGCTCGCCGAACGCAAAGTTCCCGCCTGTATCATCGTGGCCGTGGATACGCTCATCGATTCGCGCACCCTCGGCTGGCTCGACAAGGCGGGCCGTCTAAAAACGAGCATCGTCACGGATGGCCTCATTCCTGGCGAGGCGGCGAGCATCTCCGTCGTCAGCGCTCGTCCGCTGCTCGAATCACATGTGACGGTGCATGGCCTCGGCTTGGCGCGCGAGACCGCGACAGTGCTCAACGAGGAGCCGTTTCGCGCAGATGGCCTGGCCTCTGCGCTGCGGACGGCCCTGGCGGAAGCCAGGGTGGAGATTCACGATGTTGCCTTCCGCCTGTCCGACGTCGCCGGCGAATCCTATGCTTTCGAGGAGTTGGTGGTGGCGCAAATGCGGGTGATGCGCACAGTCAGGCCGCAACAACTGGTCTGGCTGGCGGCGGGCTGCATCGGCGACTGCGGAGCGGCCGCGGGTTCCATCCAGTTCGCATGGGCCGAGCAAGCCTTCAGGCGCGGCTATGCACCCGGGCCTTCCGCGGTGCTTTACGGCAGTTCGACGTTTGGTGGCCGGGCAGCGGCGATCGTTACTGCATAGGCCGAGAGAGATGACCAAGAACGTCTTCGCGGAAAAATGGGAGATTGCTGGAGAGAACGGCATGAACAAGTCGATCGCGCGGTTTCCGGATGTCTGCCTGTCGCCGCCATCCCCACCGGCCGGGCCTATCCCAATTCCCTACCCGGACACGTCGTTCTCCAACAATCTGAAGGAAGGCTCCGAGACCGTGCTGATCGGCGGCAAGCCCGCCGCGCTGGCGCAGAAATCCTACTACAAGGAGCCGGTGCTCGGAAACGAGGCCGCAACCCGCACGTTCGGATCTTCGGTCGTGACCCACCAGATCACCGGCAAAACCTACTTTCAGGCCTGGTGCATGTCGGTGAAGTTCGAAGGCAAGAACGTCTGCCGGCATTTTGACATCACGACAAGCAACCATACGTCCTACGTTGGCGCGACGCCGCCGGCGCCGGCGCTCGAGTCGCTGAATGCAAAGGCTGCCAAGGCGGCCGTGAAGGCCGGGAACTGCCCGTGCTGCGGTGGCCCGCTGCACGAATGGCAGAAGGATGCTTCCGGCAAGCCATATCCCGTGGTTAAGGAAAAGACGTTCTGGACGAACAAGATCAAGAAAATGAGGACTGGGGACGCCGCGCAGATTGCCAAAAAGGCTGATTTCGAGGTCAAGCTAAAAAAGATGCTCAAGCTGAAGGCGAAGCATCGGCGCTTGCGAAAGGCTGGCAAGCCGGCGTGCCCAAACGTCCACAACAATGACAATCAGGGCTGCGCCATGTATTTCGACATTCCGAAGGGCGCGAGAACCTCTGGGGGTGTCAATACACCGGCGCAGGAAGCCAAGATGGCCTTCGACTCTGGAGTGAAGGCCGGCTGTATTCTGGCCTGGGAAACTGCAAAGGGTTCACCCATCAGAAGAGGGACAAACGCTGACCCCGCCAAGAAGCCCTACCATTCCTTGAACCACACAACGCCTCACATGGCCGGTGGGTGCAATAACCCGTCAAATGTAGTCCCCCAAGACATTATGGATTCGGGCGATTGCCAGGAGATCGAAGATTTGCAAAGCGACCTCGAGAAGGTCAATGACTCAATCCCGTAAGGTCCTGCTATGGCAAAGTACACATCGATTCCCGATACGAAACTCAAACAGCTCTCACTGGGATTCTTTGTTCCTGGTGTAGACTTGGCCTCTTATGATCCGACGCGTCTTCTTCAAAGCGACGAGGTATGGGAACAGATCGCTGGCCTTTTTTTGGCCTGCGAATTGGGCAACTTTTCCGCGCTGCACCACATTCCCTCAATCATGAAGGACAGCGATGCCTATCTCGTCTGGCAGGCGGGTACCAATCTGGCTGGCCTGGCTGGCAACCTCGGTGTTGTGAAGGACGTCTTCAAGCCGTTCGAAAAAGACGGCTCTGGCGCGGAATATTTCATGACAATTGCGTTGGGCCAGACGCTGAACCCTGACGCGATCGAGATGTTGCTGACGTTACACAATGATGCATCGGACGAAGAGACCCGCTATCAGATCGAAAGGGAGTTGTCGTATCTGCTCGAGGACACCAACGGACCGATAATCAGCGGTGCCGACGAGTCCATCGAATCCGAGGATGAAGATACTGTTCACATCATCAATCGGCAGGACTACTTTCCCAAGGTGACGGCGGCGTTGTCGCTGGTGCGAGAGCAACTCCCGGTCCCCAATACCCCCATCCTCGGCGGCAAGGTTTTCGACGTGGTCAAGTTCGCAAGGCGGCTGCTTGAACGGGTGGGCAGCGCAGCACCGGAGATAGGCCGCATCCACCGTCACCGTCTCATCTTCGAGGCCGCCACCGGCGTGAATTGTGCCGCCTTCTTTGACGACCCGGTCAAACTCAATTCGCTTCAGGCGACGGCAATTCTGGAGGCATTCCTCGATAGCGACGACGTCAGAAGATTTGTCCCGGGGCAGAGGTATTTCTTCGGCCATCCCATTGGCGCCTGATCCGACTGGAGATGACAGCTGTAACGTCGCTTCAGTCGCGTAGGACGCCGGCCGCTTTGCCCCATTCAGCTACCTTATCGGCGAGCGGCACGCGTACGATGCTGTCGCTGAAGTAGTCGATGAAGTCCGGGCCAACCTCTCCCATGTCGGCGGAAGACAGCTCACCCCAAGGAGCTTCTGGGAACAATTCCACAAATGACGCGCCCGCTGCGATCGATACCGGCGGCTCGCGCATCCTCTCAACAAGCCAGGCAAGCCGGCCGCGATCGCCCAACATGCCGATGCTGCGAACCGCGATTGAGGCGGTCTGGGGCGACTGCATTAATCCGCCGAGCCATGCCCGAACTTCCGTTTCAGGCCCGCCCTTGATCGCGGCGCGGAGCGCTATCAGCCTGTCCTTCCCCGGCGTTTCAACCGCTGCTCTCAATGCGTTTTGCGCCAACCCGGCATGACCCAGTTCAACCAGCGACCAAGCCGACCAGAATCGCGCATCTTCGTCGGAATCGTTGAGCGCAGCGTTCGCCTCGCCGGCAAGATCGGTTCGTTTGAGAACGCCCACCAGCCGTAAGCCCGCCACACGAACGCGGGGATCGGGATCGCGAGCTAGCCGCGGCAGCAGGTTCTTTGGATCGACCGAATGCACCAGACATGCCGAAACGCCGAGAAAGCGTTTGAAGGCGTCGGCATCGGTGATCCAGTCCCTCACATGCGGTCCGATTCGGTCGGCCGCATGCCACCGCAGCGCGCCGATGAACCCGTCCGGGCTCGGTGTCAGTTCGCGGGCATGCCCCACCGCTTCTGAAAGCCTGACTGGATCGTTGAACTCGATCGCGGTCCAGGCAAAGGCAAACAGTTCCCCACTGTCAGGATAGTCTTGCAGTTGCTGAAGCAGGCTCGGCCACGCGGCCTGGTCCGCGATGCGCAGTCCGTCCATGTTGGCTTCGATACGGTCGTCGATATCCTTAGCCGCCACCAACGCGGGCGGCTCTTGCGCAAGAAGGCTCTCGCGCTGCACCCAAAGAAAGGCAACCAGTTCCGCGTGCTGCCTGACCACAAGGCTGGCGATGCGCGGGCGATGGAAGCTTTCGACGGGCGACATCAGTTCAGATTGATCGAGCCGCCACGGATATAATTCGGCCCGCTGGAGTGGCTGACCAAGTATGTACCGCGGATGACGATCTGCCCATCACTATCCATCACGATGGATGCCTTGCCGCAACGCAGTTCGAGCCGGTCATTGGCGCGGATGCGTACACGCTTGCCGTCGCGGATAACCTCTACGCCGGGCCTGCGCGCCGGCTCGACGATGCGACCGACGATCAGCGGCTTGCGCGGATCGCCCTCCTGGAAAAGCAACGCCACTTCCTTGCCGACCATATCGGAAGACAATTCGCTGAGGCTGCGCGCAGGCTGCGCCGTTTCCTCGGGATTGCCGGCAAAGACCACGAGGGGCACGCCTTCTTCGCCGAACCCCATGAAAACTCCGATCACAACGCCATCGATTGCACTCTTGACTCTGGCCATCGCGTCCCTCAATTCTCGTTGATCTTCGAGCCTTTGATAATGACATCGCTCGACGCCTTGACGTTAATTTTCCCTGAACCCGTCACCGTGATGTCCTTGCCGTCGATGATGATGGTACCGTCCTTCTTCATCACGATCTTGGAGCTGCCGCACTTGAGGGTAATGTCGTCGGCTGCTTCCACTGACAGGCTCTTACCGACCTTGATGCCGGTATTCTCCTTTACGTCGGTAAGGCTGCCCTTCGCTACCTTCAGGATGTAACCGCCGCCAACGTCGGTGCTGTCGTTCGACTTGATGTTGGCAGCGCGGGAGGCGCCTACGTCCGTCGTCTGGGATGCGGCGATCGCAACCGACTGTCCGGCACCGATACTGATGTTCTGTCCCGCGCCTATGGTCCATGTATCACTGGTGCCTATGCTGTGCGTCTGGCTGATGCCCACGCTGACAGACCTCGTCGCGCCGATCGTGTTGCTCTGGAGTCCGCCGACGGTGCGCTGTTCCGCTGCTCCGACAGTATCGACGCGCGCCGCCCCGACCGTGACCGTCTGCACAATTCCGACGGTCTGCGAATGGTTGGCGTCGATGTTCTCCGTCGAATTCGACATGACGTGAATCGTCTCATTCGCCCCCACCGTCAGCGCGCGGTTGACCCCCACCGTCTCGGTGTCGTTCGACCCGATATTGGTGGTCTGGTCGACACCGACCTTGACCGTCTTGTTGTTGCCGACGTCCTCGTCGAGGTTGTGGCCGACGGAGTGCTTGGCGTCGTGGTCTATGCGGTCGGACTGGTCGTGCTGGACCAGCTTCTGGCGATCATTCTTGATCAGAAGGTGATGGTCCTTCTGCGCCTGGAAATTGACCAGTTCGGAGCCGGCCTTGTCCTCGAACATCAGCTCGTTGTAGCCGCCACCGCCCTTCGACGAGTTGGATTTCCAGCCCGACTGCGTGGCGTTGCCGGGCAGCCCGTAGGGCGGCATCTGCGAGGCGTTGTAGACCCGGCCGGTGATGATCGGCAGATCCGGATTGCCTTCGATGAAATCGACGATGACTTCCTGCCCGATGCGCGGGATCTGGATGAAGCCCCAGCCGCTGCCGGCCCAGGTCTGCGACACCCGCACGAAGCAGGAGCTCTTCTGGTCCTTCTTGCCGAGGCGGTCCCAGTGGAACTGCACCTTCACCCTGGCATATTTGTCGGTGAAGATCTCCTCGCCGGACGGACCGACCACGGTCGCCGTCTGCGGCCCGCGCATGATCGGCCTTGGCGTGATGCGCGGCGGCCGATAAGCAACTGAGGTCGGCGCCACACCGAGCACCACCTTGAAATTCTCGCCATCGGTGTCGACGCCGGCGCGATAGCCCGGATCGAACAGCCGGTACTCGGCGCTGATCACCAGATACTCCTTGTTCTGGTCGTCGCGCGGAAAGCCGTCGAGCTTGAAGGTGCAGCCGGAGAACAGGCCGCGCACGGTGCCGACAGCGGCAATGCGCATATGCGGCGCCTGGATTTCTTCGCGCCTGATCGCCGCCAGGCTGTCGCCGCGCCCGACTTCCAGATGCGCGCCGGGGTGGCGATAGTTCTCGCCCGCGGCCTGCTTGTGGCCGAAGGGCTGCGCCGACTTCGCCATCAAATCGGCGGCGGGTTTTTCGAAGTCATAATCGGTGTGGGCATAGGCGCCGGGGCGCACCGCGCTGCCTGGAATCCAGTCGGTGATGTACTCGACGTCGCGGCGCGAGCCCTGCCCTTCGAACTGATAGAGCACCGTCTCATAGCCCGGCGCTGGCTTCAGCTTGCTCATGGCGTCGGCCAGGATCAGTGTGTGCTCACCCTCGGCATGCTCGAAGAAGTACATTATGCCTTCATGCTCGAGCAGCCGCTGCACGAAATCGAGGTCGCTCTCGTCGTACTGCACGCAATATTCGCGCGGCGGATAGGAGCCCTGCAAGCGCTTCTCGAACTTGGCGATGCCGCCATATTTGGAGAAAATCTCCTCCACGATCTCGACGGCAGTCTTGTCCTGGAAGATGCGGCAGTCGGTGGTATTGCCGAGGAACCACAGCCACGGCCTGACGACCGCCTCATAGTGAGCCAGCCGATCTTCGATGCGGGTAAGGCGAAACTCGGCGATGAGGCCGCTGAACCAGCGCTTGGGGTCGGCCTCGCCTTCGATCGAAACGGTGCCGCCCAGCATCTTCAGCGGGTCGACATCGGCATTGGTCGAGACAAATCCAACGGTGTAGGCAAGGCAGCGGCTGATCTCGTCGCGGCCGACGAGATGCGTAAAGGTCAACAGCTCGGCGCCGACCGGCGTCTGCACAAGCGCGGCGCGTTGTTCACTCGGCATGGGTCGTGCCCCTCCTGAGCGCTAGTGTGGCAGGTTCGAAGCCCTTCTTGTGTTAACGACCTCACGTTCAGGGATATTTCGCAACTTGCCACCCAAGCCATGTTGAGCCTACCACATGTTCAATGGCAGACCAAAGAGGACAAGCGGCAGGCCGTTGCTGTTTGCGCCGCTTTCGCCAGTGTGAAACGCCGCTCTCCCGCTGTGCCCGCAAGCTGCTAGACTGTGGCACATCGGATCAATGGAAACGGCAGCGGTCGACGGTCCATAGCGCATGTTCATCAGTCTGCAGATCAGCAATGTCGATGTCCTGCCTGCCGGGCTGCCGCCCGGCTACGCATCGCGCGACCGCGGCTTCGAGATCGGGCGGGAGAACTGCGCCTGGACCTTGCCCGATCCGGACAAGTTCATCTCCGGCCGACATTGCGAAATCCGCTACGAAGGCGGCGCCTTTTTTCTCCACGACGTCTCGCGCAACGGCACATTCGTCAACGGGTCGAGCCAGCGCCTGACCGGCCCGCATCGGTTGGCGCAAGGTGACCGGCTCCGGATCGGCCGCTATATCGTCTCGGTGTCGATCGATGACGGGAACCCAGCCTTCGGTGGCCATGGTTCGACGCAACGGCAGATGCCCGTTGCCGGATCCTTTCCAGACCATGTCGCATCGCCACGGTCACCGACCGCGCCACCCGCTTCGGTCTCCAGCCGGCCGCAGCAAGCCGACGAGATCCTGCGCGCGATTGCCGCCGGCGCCGGCATTCCGCCAGAGGTGCTTTTGCTGCGCCAACCGCAGGAGGTAGCCGGCGAGATCGGCGCGGTGCTGCGCATCCTCGTCGACGAGCTGGTGTTGCTGTTGAAGGCGCGCGCCGCTGCAAAAGTCCTGGCCAAGACCAGCGACCGGACCATGATCAATTCCGCCGACAACAATCCGCTAAAGTTCGTGCCCGGGACAGACGAAATCCTCGACATCATGTTCGCGCGGCGCAGGGCCGGCTATCTCGATGCCAGGCACAGCATCGAAGACGCTTTCCACGACCTCAAAACACATGAATTCGCCACCTTCGCCGCCATGCAGGCAGCGCTGTCGCGGTTGCTTGACGATCTGTCGCCCGAGGCGATTGCGAAAAAACTGCCGCCATCCTCCTTTGCCTCGAAGAAAACGCGCGCCTGGGACGCGCTGGTCGCGACCTGGCGGGCCAAGGAGGAAGCGCACGAGAACGGCATGCTGGACATATTCCTCACCTATTTCAGTGAAGCCTATGCCAAGGCCGCCAAACAGAAGACCGGCAAGGGCTAAGCCCGCGCACCGCTGAAGACACCGTGAAGGCGACCCGAGCACGGGCCGGCCACCAAAATTGCGCCGGGTTTCCATCGCAACCTTCTGAGACTACGATCACATACGACGATTGAGCACGCGGGTACGGTTGGTCGACCTCGGGGGTCTGCGGCACATGTCATGTCACGGCGAGATAGCGTCCTGCGGTCCGCGTTTGCGCGGACATGGCGCTGTGCGTCGCGGCGCGCGGGCGTAGAGGCAGGGATCGGCGATGAGCTCGAAGGATGATCCTTTCGATCCGACCGGCAAAACCGTCATCCGCCCCAGCCGCCCCAATCCCGGCCGCAAGCAAAAGACGGTTCTCGCCCGCGATGCGCCGGCCCCCGGCAGTACGGTGATCGCCCCTGCCAGCGTCCCGGAACCCACGGTTTTCGATCCCAACGCCGGCCGCCAGCCGCCGTCCGACGTCACGGGGACGGTGATCTATCAGGGAACGCCACTCGCCAACGCGCCGGCCGATCCGCCCGTTCACGGCTCAGCCGGGACGGCGGGGAAAACGCCATGGGATGCGCTGCTCGGCGCCAGCGATGCCGTCGATTATGGCGCGGCCAACCCGATCGTCGCTGCCGCGGCGCCCTTGCTGATACTGCTTGGGCATCTGCGGCTGATGGCTGTCGAAAGACCGGCCGAGCCGCTGGCGCAGCATGTCGCCGGCCTGATCGAGGATTTCGACCGCAAGATCGCCAGGACCGATACCTCGGAAGAGGATGCGCGCATCGCCAGCTATGTGCTTTGCGAAACCGCCGACGATATCGTCGCCAATCTGCCCGGTTCCAGCCGGGATGCGTGGGCGCAGCACGCCATGCTGCAGCGCTTCTTCCAGGTCAAACCCACCGGCGCCGGTTTTTTCCAGGCGCTGAACACGGTGCTGGCGACGCCGGAACCTCATCGCAATCTCATCGAGCTGATGCATGTCTGCCTGTCGCTTGGCTTCGAAGGCCAGTATCGCGGCCAGCCGCGCGAGAGCCTCGAACGGGTCCGCCGCGACGTCTACGAGACATCAGCCTATTTCCGCGTCCTCGGTGACGACGACATCTCGCCGCGCTGGCAAGGCTTGTCGGTCACATCGGCGCAAGGCTCCAGGCGGGTTCCGCTCTGGGCCATAGCCGCTGCAACCGCGGCAGTTTTGACCGCAGCCTTTTTCACGCTGCGCGTGCTCATCACCAATGATGGCGAGGCTGTTGCCGGCGAGTTGCTGGCGCTCAATCCGGCGACGCCGGTCACCATCGAGCGCACCGGTTTCGTGCCGCTGACCGAGGAGGTGAAAGTCGTCGCAGCGCCAACGACGATTGCGCAGGTCGATCGCATCCGCACTGCCTTGGCCAAGGAGATCGAAGGCGGCGGCGTCAGCGTCGGCACCAAGGGTGATTTCATCATCGTGGAAATCAGCAACGCCCTGCTGTTCCAGTCGGGACGAGCCGAGGTCAAGCCGGAGTTCGAGCCGGTGGCCGCCAGCATCGCGGCGGCTCTCGACGCGGAGCGCGGGCCGATCCGGATCGTCGGCCACACCGACAACGTCAAACCGAAGAAGACCAGCGCCTTCAAATCGAATTTCGACCTCTCCGTCGCACGTGCCCAGTCAGTGGAAAAGATGATCGCAGCGCATTTCAGCGATCCGTCGCGGACAAAGGTCGAGGGCAAGGGCGAGGACGAGCCCATCGCCGACAATGCAACGCCGGACGGCCGCGCCAAAAACCGCCGTGTCGATGTAATGATCCCGCGGGAGGAGATGCTGTGACCGGCTGGCTGCTGCGCATCTTCAGCGCGCTCGCGCTCGCCGGCTTTGCCGCCGCGGTCTGGTACGCCGGCCCGTTAATCCGCTTTGCCGGCGCCCGGCCGTTGGATCCCATCTGGCTGCGGGCAGCGATCATCGGCATCGTCGTCGGAACGGTGGCGATCATCTATGCAATCCGGTTCTGGCGCAGGCGCAAGGCGCAGAAGGCGCTGGAGGCCGCCATGGCCAGCGCCGAGGATGACGGCAGCGATGCAAAGGTGCTGGAAGCTCGCATGAACGAAGCAGTCGCGACGCTCAGGCAGTCGAGCGGCAAGCGCAACTTCCTCTACGACGTCCCCTGGTACATCGTCATCGGCCCGCCGGGCGCCGGCAAGACCACCGCGCTGGTCAATTCCGGCCTGAACTTTCCGCTTGCCGGGTCGGGCCAGGCGCAGCCGGTGGCGGGTGTCGGCGGTACGCGCAATTGCGACTGGTGGTTCACCGACGAGGCGGTGCTGATCGACACGGCCGGGCGCTACACGACGCAGGATTCCCATGCACGGACCGACAGCAAAAGCTGGCTGGCGTTCCTGTCGCTGCTCAAGCGGCACCGGACGCGTCAGCCGATCAATGGCGTCATCCTGGCGATCAGCCTTGCCGATCTGATGGCGGACGGAGAGCAGGCGGCCCGTGTCGCCGAGATCCGCAGCCGCCTGCAGGAAATCCACGAGGTCCTGAAGGTCCGCTTTCCCGTCTACGTGCTGTTCACCAAGGCCGACCTGGTCTCCGGATTCATGGAATATTTCGGCGGTTTCGACGAAGCACGCCGGCGCAAGGTGTGGGGCGCGACCTTCCAGACCGCCGAGCGCGGCCTGAACATGGTCGCAGAAGCGCCAGCCGAATTCGACGCGCTGGTGAAGCGCCTGACCGAAGAGATGAGCGAGCGGCTGCAGGCGGAGACCGATCCGGTCGCGCGCATCGCCATTTTCGGCTTCGCCGCGCAGCTCGGTGCGCTGAAAGGCCGGATCGTGAATTTCCTCGAGGGCGTTTTCGAGCCGACGCGCAAGCAGCTGAACGCCCCCCTGCGCGGCCTGTATTTTTCTTCCGGCACGCAGGAAGGCACGCCGATCGACCAGTTGCTGGGCAGCATAGGCCGCAGTTTCGGCAGGAATGCCCAGGCGCATCTTTCCGGCACCGGCAAAAGCTTCTTCCTGCACGATCTGTTGAGCCGCGTCATTTTCGCCGAGTCCGGCTGGGTGTCCTATGACAGGGCGGCCGACAGGCGCGTTGCGATCGCCCGCTACGCCGGCCTGACAGCGATCGCGGCCATAGCGATCGCCGCGCTTGGCGTTCTCGGCCTGAGCTTTACGACCAACAAATCGCTGGTCGCCGCGACCGGCCAGGCGGCAGGCCAATACCGCGCGACAGCCGCGCCGCTGCTGGCCAGCACGACGGTGTCGGATGCCGACCTCGAAACCGTCATCGGCGCGCTCGATGCGCTGCGCGGCCTGCCGGCCGGCTACGATACGAGAGACCAGCCCACCCCGGCCACGGCGACGTTCGGCCTCAGCCAGCGTGAGCGTATCCTTTCGGCCTCCGAGACCGCCTACCGGCAGGGGCTGGAGCGGATGTTCCGCTCGCGCCTGCTGTTCCAGCTCGAACGCACGATCGAGGCCAGGATGGCCGATCCGATGGCGCTGTACGAGCCGCTGAAGATTTACCTGATGCTGGGCGGCAAGGCGCCGAAAGTGGATGACGAGCTGGTCGTCACCTGGCTGAAACGGGACTGGGAACAGAACCGCTATCCCGGCGCCCACAATCGCGACGGCCGGGCGCAATTGGAGAAGCATTTGCGCGCCATGCTGGCGCTCGACAACGACCAGGATCCCTCGTTCGAACTCAACCGCACGCTGGTCGAATCCGCCCAGCGCTCGCTCGGCCGCATGAGCCTTGCCGATCGCGCCACCGCTCTCATCCAGTCGGCCACCTATGCGGCGGCGCTGGACGATTTTTCGGTGGCCTCGCAAGCCGGCCCGGAAGCGCCGATGCTGTTCGAGCGCAATGACGGAAACGATCTCGCCGGCCTTCGCGTCCCCGGTCTCTACACCCATGCCGGCTTCGACTTCTATCTGGCGCAACTTGCCAGGAGCGCGCAGGCGCTTGTCGACGATCAATGGGTGATCGGCTCGAGCGGCGAGCAAGGCGGCTTCGACCAGGAATTGCTCAAGCTCGGCCCGGAACTTCTCGACCGCTATGGCAAGAGTTTTGCGGCGGCGTGGAACGAGGTGCTCGACAGGTTGAAGTTCAAGGCAATGGCCGCCGACAAACCGCAATATCTGGCGCTGTCCGCAGCGGGATCACCGAGTTCGCCGCTGATGCAGCTGTTCGAGGCGATCGCGCGCGAAACAGCTTTGACGCAAGAGCGCAATCCGGCTGCGCCGTCTCAAGACAGCGACCAGGAAATCGCCGCGCGCGCCAAGGGCCTCGCCCGCATCGGCATCGAGATTGCGGCGCGCAAATCGCAGAGCCGGGCCGGGACCGCCTTTGTCAGCACCCAGAACCAGGATCCCGGCGCCAACATCGAAGCCCAGTTCCGGTCTTTCCAGGCTTTGGTGGCCGGGGCGCCGGGGCAGCGGCCGCTCGACGCCCTGACCCAGAATTTCCGCGAAATCTATCAGAGCGTGCGGCTGGCCGCCGATGTCCCCGCCCAGACGGACCAGGCCAACGCCAATCTGCAGCTGCAGATATCGACTCTACGCGCCAACGCCTCGCGGCTGCCGAAGGCGCTGGCCAGGATGGTGAGCGCGGCGGCGGACGATTTCGAGGGCACCGTCGCCGAAACATCGACCACGCATCTCAACGAGATGCTGGAGGAGACCGTCGGCCGTCCGTGCGAAGAGGTGATTGCCGGGCGCTTTCCATTCGCCCCCGCCGGTACCGACGATGTCGCCATGGCGGATTTTGCCAGATTGTTTTCTCCAGGCGGGGTTCTCGACCGGTTCTTCGCGCAGAACCTGGCGTCGCTGGTCGACATGAGCGGCCAGGACTGGGACTGGAAGCAGGACACCAGGTTCGGCCGCAATCTGGCGAAGTCGACGCTGAAGAACTTTCAGCTCGCGGCACAAATCCGCGCGGCTTTCTTTCCGCTCGGCGGGCCGGTGCCGTCGATCAACATCACCTTCACGCCGCTGTCGCTGCATGGCGATGCCGACATGGCGCTGCTCAATATCGACGGCCAGGTGCTGCAGGCCACCCAGGCCGGCAACACGCCGGGCCTGATTCCGTGGCCGGGCAAGACCGGTTCGGCCAGTCTCAGCCTGACGCCGGAGCTGCCCGGCCGCGAGTCCGCAATCAAGTTCGACGGTCCCTGGGCTTTGAAACGATTGCTGGACAAGGGGCAGGTCACCGCCAATGGCGACAGTCTCGAAGCGCATTTCGTCATCGGCGGACGGGATGTCGCCTACACGATCAAGACCGGGGAGGACGGCAACCCATTCACGCTGCCGGCGCTTTCCGCGTTCAGCTGTCCGAAGGCTTTCTGATGGGGAATTGCATGGCAGGACCAGCGATTGGAGGACGCAGAGACAGCGGCGGCACCACACGGTCCGTCATCAGCGGCTTAGATTTCGATACTCTAATGAATGGGGCTGTGGCAGACTGGCCAGGCACGTCGGCCAAGGCGTTGCGGAGCGTAGGCAAGTGAACGATGCCGCCTTTGAGAGCTACGGCGTGAGCCACAAGGGCTGCGTGCGTGACCACAATGAGGACAGCTTCCTGGTCGAGCCGCGGATCGGCCTCTGGGTGGTGGCCGACGGCATGGGCGGGCACGAGGCCGGAGAAGTCGCTTCGGCAAGCATTGTCGAGCATCTGGCGACGATCGGCATCGCCAGTTCGGCGCCGGATCTGCGCGCCCGCTTTGAGGATCGGCTGAACCGGGCGCATGCCGAGATCCGCCGGATTTCGCGCTCGCGCGGCGTGACCATCGGCTCCACCGTTGCCGCACTGCTGGCCATGGACGGCAGGTTCGCCTGCCTGTGGTCGGGCGACAGCCGCGTCTATCTCGTGCGCAACGCCGCGATCGCGCAGATTTCGCGCGACCACACCGAGGTCCAGGAACTGCTCGACAGCGGCGCGATCAGCGCGGCCGAAGCGGAGAACTGGCCGCGCCGCAACGTCATCACCCGCGCCATCGGCGTCAACGACGTAATCGCCATCGACTTCCAGCAGGGAGAGACCCTTGCCGGCGACATTTTCATCCTCAGCACGGACGGCCTGACGGCGCATGTCAGTGACGCGGAGATTGCGGCTGCAGTGCTCTCGGCAGCGCCGCAGGCTGCCTGCGAAAAGCTGCTTTCCATGGTGCTTGAGCGCGGCGGCACGGACAACGTCACCATCGTTCTGGTCAAGATCAGAGACAAAGGCAATGGCCTGTCCCGAGCAGAAGGCCGCGACCGATGAGCTCCGACGACAAGACCCGGCTATTGCCCAACATGGCGGATACCAGCGTCGGCACGCAGCTCAGCGGCATCTACGAGCTCGACGAACGCATCGCGTCGGGCGGCATGGGCGAAGTCTATCGCGGCCACAACATCCAGACCGGCGATCATGTCGCGATCAAGATCGTGCTGCCGGAATTCGCCCGCGATCAGACGATCCTGTCGCTGTTTCGCAAGGAAGCCTCGATCCTCAACCATCTGTCGCATGACGCGGTCGTGCGCTACCACGTCTTCACCATAGATCCCGGCATCGGGCGGCCCTATCTGGCGATGGAATTCGTCGACGGCCAGTCGCTGTACGACGTCATGCGCGGCGGGGCGATGGCGACTCCGGATGTGCGCAAACTGTGCCACCGGCTGGCCTCGGGCCTGAGCGCCGTGCACCAGGCCGGCGCCATCCACCGCGATCTGTCGCCCGACAACATCATCCTGCCGGGCGGCCGGGTCGAGCGGGCAAAGATCATCGATTTCGGCATTGCGCGATCGGCCGCGGTCGGTGGCGAGACGCTGATCGGCGGCAAGTTTGCCGGAAAATACAATTACGTCTCCCCCGAGCAGCTCGGGCTCTATGGCGGCGAGGTCAGCGAACAGTCCGACATCTACAGCCTGGGGCTGGTGCTGGCGGCGGCGCTGCGCGGCAAGCCGATCGATATGGGCGGCTCGCAATACGAGATCGTCGAAAAACGGCGGACCGTCCCTGATCTCTCCGGCATCGATGCCGATTTCAGGGACATTGTCGAAGCGATGCTGCAGCCTGACCCGGATGATCGACCGGCCAGCATGGCCGAAATCGCCCGGTCAACGCGCGACGACAGCGACGCGACCTTGCCGCCGGCATCGCTCGCGCCCCGGCCCGGTCTGCCGCGAACCGGGCAGACCGCAGGGCCTGTCTCGAAGGTCGGGGACTCGCCGGCCCAAGGCTTCGGTTCGGCCCCGCCAAGCGGCACGGCGGAGCCGTCTTTCGTGCCGCACGTGCGCCCGGCGCACCTGTCGCAGCCGAAACCGGCTGCTGAAACTCCCAAGCGAGCAAGCACACCACCGAAGCGTGCTACTACAGGCAGAAATCTGACGATCGCGGTGCTGTCGGCGGTGGCCGTGGTATCGCTTGGAGGGCTCTATGCATCGGGTATCGTGGGATTCGGAGACCGGCCTCGCGTCACCGACACCGGCAAGCCGCTCCAACCCGAACTGACAAAGCCGATCGTCGCTGACAAGCCCGTTCCGGACACTGCGCCGGTCGAGAAGACGGTGCCAAAGCCGCAACCAGCGGAGACTCCGGCTGAAGATCAGGCCAAAGCGCCGGTCGAGCCGCAGCCGACGCCGCCAGTCGCGTCGAGCGCTACGGCCCCGCTGCCGGCCGCACCAACCGACAAGACCGTCGCGCTGCAACCGCCATCCGGCCCGTCACAGTCCGATGCCGCGAAGAACCCCGAGCCTGTCAGTCCGCCGGTAGAGCCCAAGGCGACAGCGCCGGCCACGCAAACACCTGAACCAACGGCCGAGGCACCCACGCCCACAGCACCGGCGCCGGAACCCACCGCTCAAGCGCCCGAGCCCAAGGCGCAGGCGCCTGAACCGACCGCGGAGCCTAAGCCGAGCCAGCCCGATATCGCCAGCGGTGAGCAGGCCGACAAGCCGGCAGAGCCCGACATTGCCATGAACGTGCCCAAGCCGGAGGTGCCGCCACCGGCCGATGCGGCCGCGGAGCGGGTCACCTGGGTACGCGCCTTCAATGGTGGTGATTGTTTTTTTGCGACGGTGACGTCGGCCGCCGACAAGGGTGTCGCGATCGAGGGCTTCGGCACGTCGGTGCCACCCTTCGAACAGTTGCTTGGGGAATTCCAGGCGAAGTTCCATGTCGAGCCGGATATCAGCGTCCGCCTTATCCAGCCCCCGCAATGCGGGATCACCGGCTTCCTGCGTTTCATGGGCGCGAGCACGGCCGACAGGCCGCAGCTTGTCCTCGACCAGACATCGGTGCCGGACGGCTCGCCGATCGACGGCACGCTGGTGACGCATGGCGGGCTGGTGTCGAGCGTGTTCCTGATCGACCACAGGGGCATCGCCTTCAACCTCGACGACCATGTTGTCGTACAAGCTGACAAGGCGACCTTCTCGATCCCGATCGGGCTCGGCACCGCCGACAAGGCGGCTGGCAAGGCGTTGCCGCAGATCATCATGGTGATCACCGGGCCGCAGGACATTAAGGCGGCGGACTTCACAACGCCGACGCCGGCCTCGGTGCTGTTGCCCAGGATACTCGACGAGATCGGCGCCAGGAGTTCGGCATTTTCGGCGACCGCCAAATATTTCCGCCTCGGCGGCTAGCACCGACGCCGATGCAACGTCGTCGCCGAGATCCCGTCCTGCTTGCCCGGAACGTGCGGGTGAAGCTCGCCGCGAGCGCGGTCGCGACGCTGTTGCTGGCGCTTCTTTCCACCGGGCAAGCGCGCGCCGAATTCACCGTCTGCAACCAGACGCTCGACGTCGTCAATCTTGCCGTCGGTCAGAAGGTCGACGATGCCGACCAGACCGATGGCTGGTGGACCATCGGCGCCAATCAATGCGTCAACGTCATTCGCGAGGAGCTGACCAACCGCTACATCTACATCTACGCGACGGATGTCTTCGGCCACGCCATCCTGGCAGGCTCCACCGACATGTGCATCGAGCGGCGGCGGTTCTCGATCCGCGGCATCGATGAATGCTGGCAGCGCGGCCATATCGCGGCGAAGTTTCTCGAAGTCGACACGCAGGAACAGGTGCGCTGGACCTTCTTCCTGACCGGAAGCGCACCGTGACGCACAGCATCGACACCAGCTTCAAGGCAAAGAAGCAGGCGCGCGCCGCGCTGCGCAGGCGCAGGATCTGGCTCGGGCTGGCGGCTGGCCTGGCGACAATCGTCCTCGCCGCGATTGCCACCGGCTTCTATCTTACCGCCGACTACTGGTCGTTCGGCGACGAGGACGAGGAACTGCATGCCGTCGAAGGCTCGGACGACGTGCCGGCCGACGCATCGGTCTACGTGCCGGCCATCATCGACCTTGCCGGCGACCCGATGTGGATCACACTGGCGCCGGAGGCCGGCGCCGCGAAGAGCCGCGAGATGCCGCGCCCGACGGAGCTCGACCAGGCCGGCATCTCCCCTCAGATCATGGTTCTCTCCGACGTGATGCTGAGCGCCAGCGAAAAATTCATGACGACGATCCCCTCGACGCAAGAGGATTTCGCTTTCTTTCAGGCGCAGCGGAAGACCGCGGTCGCGCCACCCGCCGAACCCAACGATCCGCAGAATGACCTGCAGAACGATCTTCGACCATCGCCCGGCGCGGACGGGGCTCCGGCGGCCTCCGGCCCAGCTCCTGACCCGCAGGTCGCTCCGGGTGCATCGGCGGCGGCCGATGACCCCGAGGCCGGCTGGGGCGAGACCATCGATGAGGGCGAAGCAGCACTCCCCGCCTTTCAGAAGACACCGGTCGAAAACAACACCAGCGTTGCCACCGTCAGCTCGGAATACCAGCGCTTCGAGGCGACCCAGGACATTTTCGTGAAAATCCTCAACGACCGCAGCCTGGACAGCGTGGCGCTCGATGCGCATTTTTCCGCCGACGACGCAAAGCTTGCCGGCGAGAGGCTGAAGGCGCTGTTCGACAAGGACGGCCTGCAGCCTGGCTATGTCGTGGCGATGCGCGGCTTCAGGCCGACGCGCGAGACCACGACGATGTCGCTGATGCAGGTCTCGATCTACGCCAGGAACGTCTTTGTCGGCACGCTGACACGCAACGCGGCCGGCGCCTTCGTGTCGGGCGTCGACCCCTGGGTGCGCGAGGACCTGTTCAATTATTCGGGCGCCGAGACCGAAGGCACGCAGAAACGGCAATACCGCCTGCTCGACGCGATCTACTCGACGGCTGCCCGCAACAATGTGCCGAGCGGCATCATCGGCGAAGCCATCATGTATCTGTCGCGGGGACAGGATCTGGATGCTTTCGCCAGCGAGGACCAGCGCCTTGTGCTGATCTATTCGCAGACGCCGCGCGGCAAGAACGAGACCGACGGACGGGTACTCTATGTCGGCATCCAAGGCACGCAAAAGAGCTTGGATTGTTTCGTTTTCCAGCAGGGCGACGGCCAGTTTTCCTGCGTCTCGGGCGCTGACCAGGTGCGCTCGCTGACGGTGGCCAACGGCATGGTGACGCCGGTCAACGGAGTCATGACGTCGACCTTCGGGCCGCGCAAGCATCCGATCCTGGGCGTTGTTCGCATCCACAAGGGCGTCGACTGGGCAGCACCCGTGGGGACCCCGATCGCAGCAGCCTTCGACGGCGAGATCATCTTCCAGGGCGACGGCGGCGGCTACGGCAATGTGGTCAAGATCGCCCATGGCGGCGGCCGCGAGACGCGCTACGCGCATATGTCGAAATTCGCCATTGCCAGCGGTGTCGGCACCAAGGTGAAGGCCGGCGACATCATCGGCTATATCGGCACCACCGGCCTGTCGACCGGGCCACATTTGCATTTCGAACTCTATCAAAGCGATCAGGCGATCGATCCCCTCGGAACAGTGACCGCTGCAATCGCCGTCACTTCCAGCGATCCCGCCGTCGAAACGCTGACCGACCGTATCGTCCACGTCGAATCGGGCGGTAGCGCGCGGGCCAAGAACCCGCTGTCTTCGGCGACAGGCGCCGGCCAGTTCATATCCAAGACCTGGATCCGGATGATGAACACCTATCGTCCCGAACTGGCGCGCTCGCTGTCGACCGCAGACCTGCTCGCTTTGCGCTACGACGCCACCATCTCGCGTGAGATGGTGCGCAATCTGGCGCGCGAGGGCGAAGCCTATCTCAAGGCGCGTGGCCACCAGATCACCGCCGGCCGGCTCTATCTCTGCCATTTCCTCGGTATGGAAGGCGCCCATCAGGTGCTGGCGTCGCCGGGATCGGCGCAGTTGAGCGCCGTGCTCGGCTCGTCCGTTATCCAGGCCAACCCGTTTCTTGCCGGCAAGACCGCCAGCTACGTCGTCGACTGGGCGGAACGGAAGATGGGCCGCAAATTGCCGACGCCCGCCACCACCGATGCGGGCCAGCAGACGACGACGGAAGTCCGCCAGACATCGCCGGAGTTCGAAAAATACAAGCAGGCGATAACGGCAATGGTCGGCTCGATCCAAAATACTCTTGAGCCGGGCTAGAGCTGGCAGTTCGCCCCGGCTTTCGCCAAGCCGATTGGTTCTGAGGCCGGCGAATGGTATGTTTGCGGATATTTGGGAAGGTTTTTGGGTCCTTGTGAACCAAAACTGTGGCTGGGATCACATACGCCCAACAGCCATTTTGGCAGAAGCGATACAGTCGCTGGTGAAATTTAGCATGCGCAGCCATCAATAACGCGCCCCATTGGGGCGGAGGGCCGATCCCATGAAAGCGTTTGCCGTCCTTTTGAGCGGATTTTTTCTGTTAATGCTGACCGCGCTTGGCACCGTCCAGGCGGCGGCGCCGGATGCCGGTGGCGTCAAACGCGTCGCGCTGGTCATCGGCAACAGCAAATACGTCCATGCCGTCGAATTGCCCAATCCGGCCAATGACGCGCATCTCATCGCATCGACGCTGCGCAATGCCGGCTTCGAGGTGATCGAGGGCGTCGACCAGGACAATGCCGGCATGCACAGCCTGATCAGCAAATTCACCGAGCAGTCCTACGATGCCGACCTCGCCGTCATCTTCTATGCCGGCCACGGCATGCAGGTCGACGGCAAGAACTTTTTGATCCCGGTCGACGCCGAACTGACGTCACCTGCCTATCTCAAGACCCGCACCGTCCAGATCGACGACTTCATGGCCGCATTGCCGCCCGACCCGGCGGTCGGCGTCATCATCCTCGATGCCTGCCGCGACAATCCGCTGGCACGCACACTGGCGGCCGCGATGCCGAAGACCCGCTCCACCGCGCTGGGCACCGGCCTGGCGCCGATCGACCCTAAATCAGAGGGCGTCGGCACCGGCGGCATCCTGATTGCTTATGCCACCGACCCGGGCGCCATCGCCTTTGACGGCAACGGCGTCGACAGCCCCTACTCGACCGCGCTCGCCAGGCACCTGACCGAACCCGGCATCGAGATCCAGAGCGCGCTGACGCGGGTGCGCGGCGAAGTGGCCGAGACCACGCAAGGCCGCCAGCGGCCATGGCACAACGCATCGCTGGGCCGCGAGGTTTTCCTTGGCAAACCGGCCGCCGAAGCCGTGCCGGTGGCAAAACCGGCCGCCGACGACGCGAACGCCGCGACAGCGCCCGCCCCTGCCCCCGTCACCAGCGAACCGCCTTCGTGGGAAGTCGAGCAGCGGCTTTGGGACGAGGCCTCGAAGCGCAACACCGCGCCATTCTACGAAGCCTATCTCGAACAGTTCCCGAATGGCCGCTTCGCCACGGTGGCGCGGCTCAACATCGATGCGCTGAACGATCCGAAAGCCCAGGAACGGGACATCGCCGCGCTTGCTGCCGAAGAAGCGAACTCGGGTTCTGCCGTGCGCACCTCGGTAGGCATTTCGGACGACATGAAGAAGGTGCTGGGCACCGAGGCGACGGAGAACGCGATCGGTCTCGATCGCCAGGGCCGCATCGACCTGCAATTGCGCGTCGAGGCGCTGGGCAACGAGCTTGGCCGCGTTGACGGCAATATCGGCGCCAAGACCCGGCAAGCGATCGGCGACTGGCAAAAGGGGAACGGGCTGCCTCCGACCACCTTCCTGACGCGCGAGCAGCTGGCGTTTCTGATCATCCAGACGGATCCGATGATGGAGGCCGTGCGTGCCAAGCATGAGGCCGACCAGGCCGGCGTGGACAAGCCGAGAAAACAGGTGGTGCAGAAGGCCCGCACGCTGAAGCCCGCGGTGGAAAAGCCACGCAAGAAGCAGTACGTCCAGAAGCCGCGCCGGCAACAGCAGTTCGTGCAGAAAAGGCGCAACCGCGAGGTCGTGCGCGAGGATGAGCCGCCGCCGCGGGACAATAATGATTTCCTGACCAAGGCGCTGATCTTCGGCACCGGCGTAGCGGTCGGCGGCGTGCTCAAGAACTGATCGATCATGTCAAACAATAAAAACGCCGCGTGTCCGTTGGACGCGCGGCGTTGTGTTTGACGACGGCCGGAAGACGCAGCCGGCGAAGCTACTGCGCCTTGATCCGCATCTCGACCCGCCGGTTGACGGGATCGTAGGGATCGGGATTGCGTGGATTGGCCTCGCCGAGACCGACCGCCTTGATGCGGGTGGATTCGATGCCGTTGGATTCGAGGAAGGCGGTGACCGATTGCGCCCTGCGCTGCGACAGGCCTTCATTGTAGGTCGCCGAGCCGGATGCGTCGGTATAGCCTTCGACGACGAAGGACAGCTTGCTCAGCCGATCGTCCTTCAGCGCCTTGGCGAATTCGTCGAGTTCGCTGCGCGCCTTGGCGTCGAGCTCGGACGAATCCAGGCTGAAATTGATCAGCATATCGAGGCCGGTCTTCTCCGGGGGCTTTTCTTTCTGGCTGGTCTTGCTCTTGCACTCGTCCTCGGTGCCGACACAAATCCCGCGTGCCGCGCCGTGATCGATCGCGCCGGCAAAGAACTTCACAATGTCTTCCGATCTCTGAAGTGGGTCGGCATAGACGTGAGTCGAGAAAAGCACGGTCGCCAATGCCAAGACTGAAATGTGCCGCTGCATAACGGTTACTCCCGTTTCGAGCATCCGATTTTCACTCAGGCCCGATCCATGGATCCGGGCCAACTCTTCCTGTTCGACAGTGATCTGTCGAGATCACGGTCGGCTGTGGAATATACCAAACCGTGAGGCGTTTGTCTGTGAACAACGTCATGGACATGTGGTGGTCGACAGACTTGACCCGCGCCTCGCAGGCGGGTTGAGTGAGGCTGGGGGAGGATAACAGCAGCGATGGTCAACGGGCTTCGATTCCAGACCGCACGCGATCTCTTCGCCGCGAACACGGCTGTCGCCCGGGACATGACGGCTGTTCCGACCGACCAACCCTCGCTCGAGTTCTGCCGCCGGCTGATGGCCGGGCGCATCCCGGAGGAAGCGATTACCTTTTGCGCCTATCTCCTGCCTGACCGGGCCGCAATCTGGTGGGGCCATGAGTGCCTGGGGCATCTGACCGAGCTGCTCGAAGAGCAGGACCTCGCAACGCTGGCACTGATCCAGGAGTGGGTCGGCGACCCCAACAATGCAACCCGCCGGGAGGCTGTCGCCGGGGCGGCGATGACGCAGCAGCACACGCCTGCCGGCTGGATCGCGCTAGCGGCGCAACGGCACATCAATGGCCTGACGCCGCAGACCAACGGGTCGAGGCTGCGGCCGCTGCCGGCTGCGCATGCCGTCAATGCCGGCATACTGGCCGGACTGGCGCGGGTTGCGGTGGCGGACCGTTTCTCCGTGCTCACCGCCTTTGTCGAGATGGGCATCCATCTGGCCGAAACCGAGGCGCTGCGCCGAGCCTGATTGCTCTGGATCGTGATGAGATTTCATTGAAATCTGATCCAACCCGTTGTTGGCGGTCTCATTTGCAGCCGTTTTGCGCCCATTTGCCGAGTGCCACCTTGAAGCGCGTGCCCAGCGGGTGTTGCAGGCGCAACACCGAGACATCATTGGTGACGTAGGTCTTGGCCTGGTCGCACAGCCGCTCCTCGGTCCATTGATGACAGTTGCTGCACTGGTTGTCCCAGACGGACTTTTCCAGGCCCTCGACCGGACTGAAGTGCGGCTTGCCCTGGATGAGTTGGGCGATGCTCTTGCCGTCGATCGCCGGGTCGCCGAAATTGACCGGAACGTCGAAAAGGACTGGCGCGTCGGAGCCCAGCTTCGGAATTTCCTCACGCAGCTGTTCCAGCGCCTGCTCGCCGGCGTCCGTACCCGGCGGATTGGCGGCCGCGCCGGTGCGCGCCTGCGTATCGCCTTCGGGCGCAGCCGCGCCGGAATCGCCGACGATCAGCGGCGCCTTGAGATCGACCTTGTGAAGCACGACATCGGTGGTCAGCGAAACGTTGACCCAGGGCTGCTGGCGTCCGGCTGTGGCCTTGAACACATCCGACGTAACCCGGTTCATCGCTTCGGTGATCGAGACGTTGACCTCGCCGATATGGGCAAGCAGCGCCGCCGAAAATGGCGAGTGCTCGCCCGGTCCGTCATAGGCGAGCTGGTTGGGACTGGCAGCGAAGGCGACCAGCGTGCCGGCGCCGCCATTCTCGATCGGTATTTCGGCAAGGCCGCTGCTTGCCGTGCTGTCGCCGCCAGTCTCCTTGGCAAGCACATCGGCGAGCGGGTTGTCGCGGCAGGCGTCGAGGAACACCAGCCTGATGCTGGTCTCGCGCGACATCTGCCGCAGGATGAAGTCCACCTGCACGGCTTCGAAGTCGAGCGAGGTCTCGTCCTCCAGCGCCGCATCGACAGGCAGCAGGTAATTCCTGCCCGAGACCTGCAGGCCATGACCGGCATAGAAGAACAGCGCGATATCGGCGCCACGCACCTGCCGCGCGAATTGCGCGATCTTTTCCTGCGTCTGCGCCTTGGTGAGATCGAGGCCGGAGACGATTTCGAAGCCCAGCCCCTTCAGGCGATCGGACATTGCCTGCGCATCGTTCACCGGATTGGGCAGCACCGGCGCGTTCCGGTAATGGGAATTGCCGAGCACCAGGGCGATGCGGCGTTCGGCACTGGCCGCGGTCATGGTAATGGTCATGGTCAACGCAAGCGCCAGCACGGCGAGGCCGATGCCGCGCATGAAGTTGCCGCAACTTGCAATCATGTCCAAACGCACCGGATTCCTTTTCGGTTGACGGGCCTTCTCAGTTAAGGACCGGCTCAGTTGGCGAGCGGCATGGCGGAGAACTCGATCCGCCGGTTCAGCGCCTTGTTCTTCGGCGTATCGTTCGGCGCCACCGGCTTTTCCTCGCCATAGCCGGAAGCCGTGATCTGCGCCGATGGAATGCCCGCAGCGATGATCGCGTCGGCGACCGCCTTGGCGCGCCGTTCCGACAGGTTCTTGTTGGCCGTCGGCGAGCCGTCGGAATCGGTATGGCCCGAAACCTCGACCTTCAGTTTCGGACATTTGCCGACGACGCCGACCACCTCGGCCAGCAGTGGGCGGCTCTTTTCATCGAGCCGAGCGCTGGCTGGGCGAAAATAGACGGCGCCGGTGCGCGACAGCACCTCGAACCTGTTCAGGCATTCATCGTCGCTGAAGGACGTCTTGCCTGCATCTGTGGCGACCGGCCCGGCATCGGCTGGGGCTGCGGCCGCGACGGCAGGCGTGGCCGCAGGCTTGGCGCCATCAGCGGTGAAGACGAAGTCGAACGACACCGAAGCCGTCGGGACGATGCTGCTGACATTGGCCGCCTGCTGGAGTTTTTCGATGTTGGGCAACAGGCCGAAATCCTCGACATGCACGGCGACCGGCGCCTCCGAGGCGATCGACACCATGCTGTCGGTGATCATGGTGACCACGACATTGGCCTCAAGGTCCTTGTCGACGCCGTGCAGGCTCAGGCGAAACGGGATATGCGCGCTCATGCGCCGTTTGGTGGCGAGATCAGCAAAAGCGGCGGGATCGACTTTCGCCGTCACTTCCGCCGTCGGGAATTTGAATGTCTCGAAGAACAGGAACCGCATGCGGACATTGCGAAGGTCGATGCCGGTGTCGACCGAGTTGAGGTCGAAGGTGACCTTGGCGGCGCCATCCGATGTCAGCGTGCCCGAGAGGTTCCTGATCTTGTTGGTTTCGACAATGGTGTTCTTCTTCACCGATTGATAGGTGAGCGTCGAATTCGCCGGATCGAGCGTCCAGTTCGGCTGCGCGTTGGCCATTTCCGGTGCAAGCAGCAACAGCCCGAATAAAGCGGCGACCAGAGCAAGGGCGCCGACGATTCGCCGGCCCTTTGAGATCGACATTTGTTGCCGAAAAAATCCGCCGACCTCGAACATGGACGCCCCCGTCTCAGGACAACAGACCTCAGTGCCGATCACTGCGGTCGAACGCAGTGATGCCGGCGAGCATAGAACATATGATTTGGTTTTGCGAGTAGCTCCGCGTGTCTGCCCCAGGGGAGAAGATCCCTCAAAAACCTGTCATCTGTTGCGGATGAACAGCGTCAAAATTCAGAGGCACCTTGCACAATCACGAGCGTCTCGGTGGCGCCCATCGAAAGCGCAGAGAACGCCAGGGGTTCCTTTCACAGCTTTGTTTATATTAGAATATTAGCAACTTCTTGACAACCGCCCAAAGCTCTGATTTTCTTGACATATTAAACAAAGTTCGTTGCGTTTTTTACGGACGGGGTGCACATGTCGACCTTGGTAGTCGCGGACCCGCGGGGGGTGTATCTCGCCGGTCTGGAGTGGGTTTTGCGGAAGGCGGGACACGATGTTGTCGCCCAGTGCCGCCGCCTTGTCGACGTTCTCCCTCATGTAGAGCGCCATCGGCCTGATATCGTCATCGTCGGCTTGGATATCGCTGACCCGCAGACGGCTGCACTTTCCTCCCGGCTGAAGGCCGGCAACAGCGCTCTCGGCACAATCTTCATCGTGCAGCCTACCGGCAGGCTGGATATCAAGGAAATACAGGCACTCGACGTCGACGGCCTGCTTCTGGACGGCATCAGCCACCGATATCTCGTCGAATGCGTGAACGCGGTGGCAAGCGGCAAAAAATGGATCGACAACATGATCGTCCAGCAACTGCTGATGCCCCGATCGCAGCCGCAGCCGATGTCCAGGCTGACCGGGCGGGAGACCGAAATCGCCGATCTCGTCTCGCGCGGGTTGCGCAACAAGATCATCGCGCAGCGGCTGCACGTATCCGAAGGCACGGTGAAGATGCACCTGCATCACGTCTACGAGAAGCTCCGGCTCGGCAGCAGGGCGGAACTCGCCTGGATGGCGCATGGCAAAGGCGCCGAGCGTCCAGGAACGGGCCGAACCGCCCTGCTCTGACCCCTCTCCACTCGCACCGACATTGTACGCGCGGCAACGGCCGGGAAGCCGTCTGGCGGCACCTGCCTCGTGCCGGCGCGGCCTCTCCCAGCGCCCGCCAGCCTGATCTATCGAAAGATATATATCGTTCGATCAGGTGCGGACATTGACCGCAATACTATCTAAGCGGGAATGGACGCGCCATCTGCGCCGGCGGCACTATGGAGGATTACAGGCCGCAATTATGTGCGCCAGCGGATGCACTCGGGGTAGAGGCATCCGCCATCAGGAGAGGGGGGCCCTTTTCTTGATGCGTTCAAAAAAAGGGGAGAATCTCCATGGCACTCGACATCTTGGCTCAAGACATCATCATCGATGAGACCACCGGACTTCAGGACAGTGATGTTGACCCGTCCGTTGCGCCACACCTTAGCAACACCACGCTGCAATATCTCCTGGGTCTCGACGATCCGGGCGGGCTGACCTCGCCGGAGGTCGCCTTCAAGGCCAACTTCGTGGTGGCCTCGGCGAGCGCGAGCGAAACCATCAGCTCGGTCGTTCTCTCCCAGGACCTCAATGGAACCCCGTTTTCCACCACCGTCGGTGTGAACAGCGGGATTCGGACGGTCGATGGCAATTATGTCTGGCTGTTCCAGGACCTAACTCATCCAAACGTCGTGATCGGTGTCATTGGCACCTCTGACTTGCACGCCCCGCCTGCTGCGGACGGGCCGCTCGCCTTCTCGCTTGCGCTCATCAGCACCAGCAACACCAATGCGGACCTGTACACGGTCGAGTATGTGCCGTTGCGCCATCCGATCACGACCAACCCGGACGACCGCATCGATCTGACTGATCATGTGTTCGCATCGGTCACGGGGACCACCGTGGCCAATTTCTCAGGCCAGAACGCCGCGCCCGGCAATCATGATTTCTACGCGATCAATTCGTCCGGTGGCGCTTCCAACCAGCTTCTGGTGACAGGCTTCCTGGGGGCGAACAATGCCACAGCCAACGTGAGCACACAGGGCTTCGGCGTCAACAACCAGAGCATTAATCCGACCGAAACGCTGCAGGTCGACTTTATCACCGGCAGCACCCTGGCCGCGGGCACTGCCTCGCAAATCTCTTACGGCAGCCATCTCAATAACATCGTGAACGCCGGGTTCACCATCAACCAGATCACGCCTTCCAATCCGAATTTGCGGGTGGACATCAAGATCACGGCCCTCGACGTTACGGGCAACGAGCAAGGCTTGAACTTCTATGACGGCAGCCCGTCGACCGCCGCGCCCATTACCAGCGTCACGTTGACCGGGCAGTCGGGGTTAGCGTCCCCCATCACCGCCAATGGCACCTATGACGTCGCGGGGAGCGTTGACGTCACCGTCAGCGGGCTCGGGACCAACGTCGTCACGATCACCGGGCTCGATAACATCACCACCGTCAATATCACCACCAGCAGCCAAATGGATCGGTTGCTGGTTACGGGGGTCGATTCAAATGAAGGGTGCGACATCACCGAGTTCCATTTCTCGACGACGAGCACCAACGCCCACACCGAAGAGGTCGGCTCGTTCATCAACTTCGACGACGACGGCCCGACGGCGGCGATCGTGACGACCGGCAACAGCGTGGTGATGGACGAGTCGATCGGCGAGCGGCCGGCTAACTCAGCCGGCGCGGCGGATGCCAACGACACGGCGGACGACAATGTTGCGGGCAATCTGTTCCCGGCGGGCTACGGCACGCCGATCGGACTGCGGTCGAATGTCGACCTGGTCGACACCACGACGTCGACGGGCTCGGACAATGAAGGCGCGACGACGCATGTGACACTGTCGATCGCGGGCGGCAACGGGACGGATTCCTTGCTGCTGACGACGGACAACAGCCAGATTTCGCTGTTCAACGAGAGCGGCGTGATCGTCGGCCGGGTGGACAATCCGAACGGCACATCCAATGCGGCCGGGGCGGTTGCGTTCGCGATCTCGATCAACGATCTGGGCGAGGTTACGGTCGCCCAGTATCTGTCGCTCCATCACCCGACTTCACCGGACAATTACGACGAGTCGGTCAATCTCGGCAGCCTGGTGAACGCGGTCGTGACCGTGACCGACGGCGATGGCGACATCGCCACCCAATCGATCGGCATCGGCAACGCGCTCCAGTTCCAGGACGACGGCCCGACGGCGGCGATCGTGACGACCGGCAACAGCGTGGTGATGGACGAGTCGATCGGCGAGCGGCCGGCTAACTCAGCCGGCGCGGCGGATGCCAACGACACGGCGGACGACAATGTTGCGGGCAATCTGTTCCCGGCGGGCTACGGCACGCCGATCGGACTGCGGTCGAATGTCGACCTGGTCGACACCACGACGTCGACGGGCTCGGACAATGAAGGCGCGACGACGCATGTGACACTGTCGATCGCGGGCGGCAACGGGACGGATTCCTTGCTGCTGACGACGGACAACAGCCAGATTTCGCTGTTCAACGAGAGCGGCGTGATCGTCGGCCGGGTGGACAATCCGAACGGCACATCCAATGCGGCCGGGGCGGTTGCGTTCGCGATCTCGATCAACGATCTGGGCGAGGTTACGGTCGCCCAGTATCTGTCGCTCCATCACCCGACTTCACCGGACAATTACGACGAGTCGGTCAATCTCGGCAGCCTGGTGAACGCGGTCGTGACCGTGACCGACGGCGATGGCGACATCGCCACCCAATCGATCGGCATCGGCAACGCGCTCCAGTTCCAGGACGACGGCCCGACGATCAGCGCCTCCGGCACGGAGCCGACGCTGACCGTCGACGAGTCCAGCTTGGGTGACAATAGCGCGAGCTTCTCGGCGGCCTTCACCTCGAATGCCGGTGCCGATGGCGACGCCATCAGCTATGTGCTCGACATCAACCAGGTCACCAACGATAGCGGCCTAACCGACACCTTAACCGGTGAGGCGGTCCTCCTCTCGGTCAATGGCGGCGCCGTTGAAGGCCGCACCGCCTTCACCGACGAACTCGTGTTCACGGTCAGCGTCAGCGCCGCCGGCCTCGTGACACTCGATCAGGCGCGTGCTGTCATACACTCACCCGACACCGGCCCGGACCAGGAAACAACGTTGGCGTCCGATGATCTCGTCACTTTGACGGCGACCATCACCGACGGTGACGGCGATCAGGCCTTGAGTAGCGTCAACATCGGCACAAACCTCGTCTTCAAGGACGATGCTCCAACGATCACGGTGCCGTTCGACGGTGATGCATCTGGTGGTGGTAGCGACGGCACTCCCGAGAGCCTGGCCAACACGCTCAACGCGTCGGCCAGCGGAGCCTTCGGCTACGACATCGGCGCGGACAGCCGCCCGGATACGTTCTACGACGACACGCACTCTGATTTCGTCGACACAGACGACGTCCTCGCCGGTGTCCAGATCGCACTCACCGGTTCGATCACCGGCGGCGGCGGCGGAGATATCATCAGCCCGGAGGTGACGCTCGCGTCGGAGACTTCCGACACGGCGACGTTCGACTTCACCTTCGACTACCACAAGTCCTCAGCGGATGACACCCTGATAGGCACGGCGGGCGGCACTCTCGTCTTCGACAAGGTTCACGACACTTACACCATCAACCTGACCGACCCGCTCGAAGGCTTCAGCTTCGACCTTATCCACACCAGTGAGCTGTTGTCCAAGCTGCCCACGAGCAACGTAGGCCACCCACAGATCGTGGTGGAACAGTTGCAGGCGGATGACGGGACCACGTCGACTGACGAAGACTTCTACGTGCAGTTCACCGCTAACGCGATCAACAGAGCCAACCCGTTCAGCTTGACGAGCAATGGCGAGGGGAAATCCAGCGACACCACGTTCAACGCGGAACCGCCATCGCCAGCCGGCACCCACGATATGGTGAGCAACGACAATGAAACTTGGGTGTCCGCGACGCAGAGCACCAACGGCGTCGCCGGTGACACGATCCAGAAAGGCGAACTGCTCACGTTGCGGTTCTTCGACAACAGCGTCGGTATCGCAACAGAGGTGCAGCAGACGCCACAGACCTCGGCCTTCGCCGGCAGCATGGCCATCAAGTTCGACGGCATCGGCAACAGCGAGGACCTGATGCTGATCCTCAACCTGGCCGGCAGCGGTGCCGACAACATCTTCGGCACCGCCGACGACACCTCGATCACGCGGGCTATGTATGTGTCGAACGACGACATCTTAAAGACGGGTCACGTCCCGTCCCCGTACAGCAGCGAGTTCACGCTCGACAACAATGACGGCCTCGTGATCATCGAGCAGAACGACTACAACGCAGCCGGCGAAGAGTACTTGCTGCAGGGTGTCCAGATCATGCAGTCGGGCAATGGGATCACCGGCTCGGCGATTGAGCTGAACGGAGCGGTCGGGGTTGGCAGCACTACGACCACCGGCTTCGACAGCGTCGACAACGACGTGCTGAAGATCACGGACATCGCCTTCAGCACGACCGTGACAGAGACGCCATCAGCCAGTCTCGACTTCGCCTTCGAGGTGGCAGACGCGGATGCTGACCAGACATTGACGCAGCACATACTTGTCGACGTCGGCTGACACCTGACCGACGGGGGCGGCCAGCGCCGCCTCCGGATCAGCATCCGCGATCAGTTGCATGGGGGACGTCGTCTCAATGAAGAAAAACAACCAACAGCCCCCTGCCCTGCAGGTGGTGATGAAGGAGGCCAGACGCGCCATCCGGCCGCTTATCTGGTTCAGCGGCGGCATCAACGTGCTGATGCTGACCGGGGCGTTTTATATGCTCCAGGTTTACCACCGCGTGTTGTCCAGCCACAGCCTGGAGACGTTGGTGATGCTGTCGCTGATGGCGGCAGGGGCACTGGCGACGATGGCGGGGCTGGAGGTGGTGCGCGGGCGTCTTCTGGCCAAAGTCGGATCGTGGATGAACGCGCGGTTGGGACCAGTTCTCCTGACCGCATCGGTGGAATATGCCGCCTCGGCGCCCGGTCAGGCCAACGCCCGCCCGCTGCGCGACCTGGACCAGGTGCGGAATTTCTTCACCAGCCCGAGCATCTTCCCGATCCTCGACGCGCCCTGGGCACCGCTGTTTTTCGCCGCCATATTCTTGATGCACCCGTGGCTGGGCTGGTTGGCGCTGTGCGGCGGAATCGTCCTGTTTGCGCTGGCGTTGCTCAACGAATACATCACACGCAAGCCGTTGACCGAGGCCGCAAACGCACAGTCGCGGGCCTATGTGCAGGCCGAGGCGGCGATCCGCAACGCCGAGGTCGTACAGGCGATGGGCATGTTGAAGCCACTGATGGAGGGCTGGAAGGCGCAGCAGGACGAGGCAAACAAAGGACAAGTTCTTGCCGCCAACCGCGGCGGCGTCATCGCGGCCATCGCGCGTTGTCACCGGCTGGCCCTGCAAATGGCCATACTCGGCCTCGGCGCCTATCTGGTGCTTCGCAACGAGGCTTCGCCCGGTATCATGATCTCCGCCTCGATCCTGATGGGGCGCGCCTTGTCGCCGGTCGAGCAAGCGATCGGCACATGGAAGGCGACGGTCGGAGCGCGCGCCGCTTACAAGCGCCTCACCGCGGTCGCCGGACAGCATCTGGAGGCCACGCCGGTTATGCCGCTGCCGCGACCGAAAGGCAGGTTCGAGGCAGAGAACCTTGTGCTGGCCCGACAGGGTGGCGAGTCTATCCTGAAAGGGATCAGCTTCCGGCTCAATCCGGGTGAAGCAATGGCGTTGATCGGCCCGAGCGGGGCCGGCAAGACGAGCCTGGCGCGAATACTGGCCGGTGCCTGGCGTCCATCCGGGGGGCGTGCGTTGCTGGACGGCATGGACGTTGCCCAATGGGCGGCGGAGGACCGGGGTCACCATGTCGGTTACTTGCCGCAGGACATCGAACTCTTCGCCGGCACCGTCTCCGAAAACATCTGCCGCTTCGCGACACTCAACCCGGCGGTCTTCAACAACGTCGTCAAGGCCGCGCAGTTGGCGGGCGTTCACGAACTGATCAAGGGACTGCCGAAGGGTTACGCCACCGAGATCGCCGAATCCGGCGCGGTGCTGTCAGGCGGGCAGCGCCAACGCATCGGGTTGGCGAGGGCACTCTACGGCGACCCGGCGCTCATTATCCTGGACGAGCCCAATTCCAACCTCGACCGCGACGGTGAGGACGCCTTGATCGCAGCCCTCGGCACTGTCAAGGCGGCGGGCACGACTATTATCCTGATCGCGCACCGGGCGAACATGATAGAGAAGGTCGACAAGATATTGGTTCTCAACCGGGGTCAACAAGACCTCTACGGTTCGCGCGACTATGTCTTCAACGAACTCTCCTCACGCATTCGCCAGGTAAATCAAATACCAGCGAGTCCGACGCCAGAGATATCCACCGCCGCGATCGGCGTCAGCAATGGTCCACGTCCCTCTTCAAAGCGTACGTCGCGTGCATTGGGCACGACGGTAGTGGCGAACCAGGCATGAAACGAGAACCGATATGAACGTCGTGCCGTTATCCCTTCCGCCACCCTCCCTGCTGGAACCGGTACCCCTGCGTCTTGCGGGCGTGACGTCCACCGGGTTCGCGATCATGTTCCTATTCTTCGGCGTGGCCGGGGGTTGGGCGGCGCTGGCGCCGTTGGACAGCGCCGCGGTTGCGCCGGGCGTTGTCAAGGTCGCCGGCGACCGCAAGCTCATCCAGCACCTCGAGGGCGGCATCATCGCGGAGCTGAACGCCGCCAACGGCGATATCGTCAAGGCGGGCAAGGTCCTCGTCCGGCTAGACGACACGCAGGCAAGGGCGCAGCTCGACCTGATCCAGAACCGGATAGCAACGCGTGAGGCGCTGGCCGCGCGTCTGAGGGCTGAGCGTGACGGCAAGGCCGAGATCGCGTTTGATCCGGCGTTGCTCGCAAACCCCGCCACTGCCGTAAGGGACGCAGTGGCCGCACAGCGTGACGTGTTCGCGGCGAAGCACCACAATCTGAAGGACGAGCGGGAAATCCTCAGCCAGCGCCGTCAGCAGACCCAGGAAGAGATAACGGGACTTGAGCAGCTTATCGTCACCAAGGACACGCAGATCGAGGCAATCGAGGGTGAGACCAAAGACCTCGAGAGCCTGCTCAAGAAGGGGCTGACCACCCGCGAGCGGAACCTGTTGCTCAGACGACAACAGCAGGAAATCGAGGGGGAGCGCGCTACCAACGTCGCGGCGATCGCTCGTGCCAGAAGCGCCATGGCCGAGATCGATATGCAAATCCTGAACCTCGGAACTGTGCGGCTGAACGAGGCCGTCGAGGAGTTGAGCAAGGTCGAGGCGGAGTTGTTTGACCTCAGACAGGAGGAGCGTGCCGCCAGGGACGTGCTTACCCGTACCGATGTCGTCGCACCAGTTGACGGCATCGTCATGGACCTGAAGGTCCACACGGCGGGCGGTGTCGTGCAACCCGGCGAGACATTGATGACAGTCGTGCCGCTCGAACAGCAACTCGTGGTCGAGGCTATGGTCAAACCGGAGGATGTCGAGACGATCGCCGCCGGTCAGCCCGTGCGCGTCAGCTTCCCTGTCTTCGCCCGCTATAACCTGCCGCCACTCGAGGGCGTCGTGGAGACCGTGTCGGCCGACCGCATGGTGGAGGAGCGTAGCGGGGCGCCGTATTTCGCCGCGACCGTGTTGATCGACAAGGGCGAACTCGCCAAGCTGGAGGGCCGCAAGCTGCTGCCCGGCATGTCGAGCGAGGCGATGATCCGGACAGGTGCTCGCACCGTGCTTGCTTACCTCGCCGAGCCGATCACGCAGAACTTCCGCCGGGCAATGCGGGAGAAATAGCCGCAGGCCGTCCAAGCCTTCTTTGTCTGACCGGACAAAGACCGCCGACCAGAGCGTTTCACCGTTTCACGGAAACGGCGAACCGCTCTATCTCTTTGTTTTTACGCAATTCCGGACGGAAAACCGCACACACTTTTCCTGGAATTGCTTTAATTCCCCGGCCTGCGTCGCCACCCAGGCCACAAGTCCGCCGCCATGCGCGGACCTGAAGCAATCCGTCCCACTGCGCTCAGCCTGACGACAGGCCAGGATCAGGCCGCTCGGCTGGCCCACAGCACCCCACGCTCGAAGATGGTGCGCATTTGCGGGACGGAAAACTCATCCGCGGTGTGGCCGAGCGCGCTGAAGAAGACGCGGCCCTTGCCGTAGCGGCGCTTCCAGACCACGGGCATGACGACGCCGTCGATGAAGTCGAGATGCTCACCGCTGAACGTCGTCGTCGCCAGCACCTCGTTGCTCGGGTCGACATGCATGTAATACTGCTCGGAATGGTAGGCGAAACCCTCGATACCCCTGACGATCGGATCGTCGCTGATGATGTCGACACGGTAGTCGATGATGTCGCCGGGGTGCGCGACCCATTGGCCGCCGGTCATGAACTGATAGGCCGGCTCGTTGCGAAAACTGTCGCCCATTGTGCCGTGGAAGCCGGCAAGGCCGGTTCCGCCGTTGACGGCGGCGGTGAGGTTTTGCAGCTCCGGTTTCTCGATCGTCGACATGGTGATCACCGGCACGATCAGATCGATGACCGGGAGCTGCGGATCGGCGAGCGCGGATGTGCCCTCTTCTATCCGCACCTCGAAGCCATGCCCGGTCAATATCTCGCTGACGACAGCGGCGCTGCGGGCCGGCGTGTGACCCTCCCATCCGCCCCAGAAAATCAGTGCCGTCTTGCTCATGCTCGTCTCTCCTTTGGTCGGCAATATTGATAGGCAAGCGGAACGCTTTTGTCTTCCCTTCCATGATGGGCATTCTGGGACGGGCATTTCTGGTCGGAAATCACGACCCGGCGATGAATTCCGTGGATGAGGACCGATTGGCCGCGCTGGCGTCTTGTTTCAATGCCGGGCTGCACTCAAATCAGCTGTCTTCGCGTTTGCGCAGACATCGGTCCGATCCGCCGCAACCAGCCGGAGCCTTCCGGGGAGACCGCTCTATGAGTTTCGACCAGACGACTGTCGCCGCTTATCTGGAAGTCATCACCATCAACCTTGTGCTGTCTGGCGACAATGTCGTGGTGATCGGCATGGCGGCCGCAGGCCTTGCCAAGGCGTTGCGGCAGAAGGCGATCATCGCCGGCATTGCCGCGGCGGCGGTGATCCGCATCGTCTTTGCGGTGATCGCGGTGCAGCTGCTTGAAATTCCGGGCATCATGCTGGTCGGCGGCATGCTTTTGTTCTGGGTGTGCTGGAACATGTTCCAGGAGTTGCGCTCGGCCGGCGACGGCGAGGACGTCGACAATGAAGCCGCAGCACTTGCGACGGCGCGGCCGGCCAAGGCGCTGCGCACCGCGATCCTGCAGATCGTCGTCGCCGATGTCTCGATGTCGCTGGACAATGTGCTGGCCGTGGCGGGCGCCGCCGCCCACGACATGAATGCGCTGGTGTTCGGTCTCATCCTGTCGGTGGTTCTGATGGCGGTCGCCTCGACGCTGGTGGCGGCGCTGCTTGCCAGGTATCGCTGGATCGGCTGGCTCGGTCTGGCAATCATCGTCTATGTCGCGGGAAATATGACTCTGGACGGCGTCGAGCAGATGAGAACGGTCGGCTTCCACGCGCTGCTCTCGCCAGTTGCAAGCTAGATCCTCCTGGCGATCAAATGATATCGAAAATCCGCCCTGGGTTGAGAATGTTGTGCGGATCGAACGCCACCTTCAGCCGGCGCATGGCTGATAGTTCGGCGTCGCTGCGCACGAGGTTCAGCCATTTCTTCTTGTCGAGGCCGATGCCGTGCTCGGCCGAGACGGCGCCACCGCATGCCGCCACGCCGCGATAGATGATCTCATAGGCGGCCGCCGGTTCCGTGGTGTCGACCTGATAGTGCAGATTGCCGTCGCCGAGATGGCCGAAGACGTAGATCTCGGCGCTGCTGTCGACGGCGTGGATCGCGGCTTCGGCGTTGCGCAGGAAATCCGCCATGGCCGCCAACGGGATGCTGATGTCGACGCCGAGCATTCCCTCGATCGCAAACAGGAATCGGTTAGCCTCTTCGCGCACATCCCATAGCGCACGGAATTCGCGTGGCGACTGCGAGACGACCACGTCGTCGACGATGCCGTCCTCGACCGCCTGCATCAGCACCGAAGCGAAACGCTCGCCGTCCAGCTCGGCCTGGCTGCCCTGGATCTCGGCCAGCACATAGACGGGCGCGCCGACAGGCAGCGGCGCCGGCGCCGCCATGCCGGCAATCATGGAGCCGTAGAGCGGCGAGAAATTCACCTCATAGGCTGACAGCAAGGGACCGAGCCGCTGCTTGAGCAACCCCAGCAACGCAATCGCCGCTTCCAGCGAGCCAAGGGCGCAAAAGGCGGCAACCTCGGTGGCGGGCTTGGGATGCAGCCGCAGGCAGGCGCGAGTAACCACGCCCAGCGTGCCTTCGCTGCCAATGAAAAGCTGGTTGAGATCGTATCCCGAATTGTCCTTGGCCAGGCCACGCAACGAAGTCAGGATCGAGCCGTCAGCAAGCACGGCCTCCAGCCCCAGCACCTGGGCGCGGTACATGCCGTAGCGCAGCACGCGAATGCCGCCGGCATTCGTGGCGATGTTGCCGCCGACCGTCGCCGTGCCGCGCGCGCCGATATCGACGCCGAACATCAGGCCGGCTGCATCGGCCGCTTCCTGCACCATTTGCAGCGGCGCGCCGGCCTCTGCGATGATGGTTGCCGCGGCGCGGTCGGGCGCTCCGACCGCGGTCATGTGCTCCAGCGACAGCACCGCTTCGCCCGGCTGCACGCGCGCGCCGCCTGCCAGCCCGGTGCGGCCACCATGGACGACCAGCTTCTGGCCGATACCACTGCATAGGCGCAGGATTTCGGCGACGTCGGCGGCGTTGCGCGGACGCAAGACCAGTTCGGGCTGGCCGCCGCCCTTGCCGGAGAGGTCGTCGCTGTAGCGCGGATCGATAGCATCGCCGATCACAACCGCGGCGGCATCGAGCCGACGATAAAGCTGAGAAAGAAGCCGATCGATCTGTTGTGTCATGGTGCCTGGACTGTTTCAGCGCTCTTTGTGACCGAGACTTTGATGCGCGACAATTTTCGCGTCAATTGAACAAATTTACGCACGGTATAATCTGTCATTGCGCGTTGAACCCACTGACGTTTCCTGTAAATTTCGTCTGCCGTTGCGTGGCGGACGCGCCGGCTGCAGGACCCTGGGCAGCGTCAAGGGATGACCGAGGTTCTGGCGCGTGCCAGACGAGGGATTGAATGCCGATGACGCACAAGACGATGGAGGATTTCGCCCGCTCCTGCGGCGTCTCCAGGCCGACGCTGTCGAAATATTTCGACGATCCGACCAGCGTCAAGCCGGCAACGCGCAAGCGCATCGAAGAGGCGTTGCGCTCATCCGACTACCAGCCCAATCTGTTTGCCCGCAACCTCAACCGCAAGCGCACCCGCGCCATCGGCATTGTCGTACCGACGGTCACCGACCCCTTCTATTCCGAAATGGTCAGCCGCATCGAACTTCGGCTGCGCGACGAGGGCTACTGGCCGATCGTCATCTCCTCGCATGGCTCGACCGAGCTCGAAATGGAGGCGACACGTACCATCCTGTCGCTGAAAGTTTCGGGCGCGCTGATCGCGCCGCTCGGCTTGCGCTCGGACCGGCGCACGCTGGAGAAGCTGACTCAGACAATGCCGGTCGTCTATTTCGATACCTATCTCGAAGGCGGCACGCCCTTTGTCGGCAACAACAATGCCCAGAGTGTCTCGACCATCGTCGACTATCTCTGCCGCTCCGGCGACGCCCCGGTCTATTTCGATATCCCGCATGTCAATCACAATTCGCCGGAGCGGCTGAGCAGCTATGTCGACGCCATGCATCAGCTTGGCCAGGACCCGGTGGTTATCGGCAACACCCGAGACTACACATGGGATTTCGAGCGCATCGGCTACGAGCAGATGGAACAGATGCTCGGGGCCAGCGGCCTGCCGGGCAAGACCAGAGGTCTGCCCGGCAAGACCGGGGGTCTGCCCGGCAAGACCATACTGTGTGCGAATGACCGCCTGGCCTTCGGCGTGATGGCGGCAGCCTTCGCGAAAGGGCTGAAGATCGGCCGCAAGGCCGATTGCGACCTGCGTATCGCCGCCCATGACGACCATCCGCTGAGCCGCTACACCTGCCCCGCACTGACCACCATCGCGCAGGATTTTGCCGCCATGGCGGGGCGCAGCGTCGAGACACTGCTCGCTTTGCTCAACGAGGATAGGGCAAACGTCGCGCCGAAGGTCAGCCTCGACGCCGCCCTGGTGATGCGTCAGTCCGCTTGAGCCTTTCCAAAGGCAGGATCGAAGCTTCGCCACGCGGCAATGGCGGCGGCAACCGCCTGTCTCGCTGCCGGGCCGTGACGGCCCATCGAGACGAAGCCGTGGATCTGACCGGGCCAGTGTTCCAGTACGACCGGCACGCCGGCCTGCTGCAGACGCCTGGCATAGGCCTCGCCTTCGTCGGCGAGGATGTCGTGACCGGCGATGGCGATGAAGGTGGGCGGCGCACCGGCGAGGCTTTCCGCCTTCAGCGGTGAGGTACGCCAGTTGCCGATGTCGGCGGCATTGCGGATATAGTGGTCGCGGAACCAGGCCATGGTCGAGGCGGTCAGGCCAAAGCCTATGGCGAAGCGGCGATAGCTGTCCGTCGTCTGCCCGGCATCGGTGTTGGGATAAAACAGCAGCTGCGCTGCCGGCGGATTTTTGTCCCCCCGCGTGAGCAGGCCGAGCACCGTGGCGAGATTGCCGCCCGCGCTGTCGCCGGCAACCGCGATGCGGGCAGCGTCGATGCCGAGTTCGTCCGCGGCGCTTTGCATGAAGGCAAGTGCCGCTCGGCAATCCTCTATTGCCGCCGGGAATTTGTGTTCCGGCGCCAGCCGGTAGTCGACGGAACCGACGACAGCGCCTGCCTCGTTGGCGAACCAGCGGCAGATCTCGTCATGCGAGTCGAGATTGCCGATCACCCAGCCGCCGCCATGGAGATAGAGCAGCGCCGGAGCGCCTGCCGAAGGCGCGCCCTGCCCGCGATAGATCCTGAGCCTCAGCGGATCGCCGGGTCCGGCGATGATGCGCTCGCTGAGTGCTGCGACCGGTTCACGCTCGCCTTGCAGGTTTGGGAAGCCCTCATTGTAGGCGCGGCGCGCCTGTTCAGGCGTTCCCGTTTCGAACGGCGGCGCGCCGGCCTGGCTGCCGAGCTCGAGCACATGCCGGGCCTCCGGATCGAGTGTCGGCAGGGACGGTGGCAATGTCACGGACGAACCTCCCGTCAGGCAAGCAGGGTTGCCGCTTCGTCTTCGCCAAGCAGCGGCGGCTGGTCGACCGTGCCGTTGACGGCAACCGAGCCGCGGCTTTCGCCGGAAGCCAGGATCGCCTCCATGATCTCCAGCACGTGCAGCGCCAGCTCGCCCGAGGCGCGCGGCTTTCTGCCAGTGGCCAGCGCGCGCGCCAGATCGGCGACGCCGAGCATGCGGTAATTGGCACGGTCGGGCGCGGCATAGGGCCAGTTGCGGGCGCCGTAGAGTTCGCTCTCGCTGGCGAAATCGGCCCAGTCGGCGCCACGTTCCGACAGCGAGACCGTGCCGCCGAACGTGTCGGGATCGGGCAGCCTGAGCGAGCCTTCGGTGCCGTGCAGTTCGATCGGATGGTTGGAGTGTTTGAACACGTCCCAGGAGGCGCCGAAGGTGACGGTGGCGCCGGAACGGAATTCGAGCAGCGACACTATGTTGGTCGGCGTGCCGACCTTGAACGTCGTGTTCTTGAACGGCCCGTCAGCCGTGATCAGCCTCTCCTCCTGGCCGCGCGTCGCCATCGCCATGACGCGCTCGACCGGCCCGAGCAGATTGACCAGCACGGTCAGGTAATAGGGACCCATATCGAAGACCGGGCCGCCACCGGGCTGATAGTAGAATTGCGGATTGGGATGCCAGTGTTCCATGCCGCGTCCCATCATGAAGGCGGTGCCGGTCACCGGCTTGCCGATGGCGCCGTCATCCATCAGCCGGCGAGCGCGGCGGCCGGCGGCGCCCAGGAATGTGTCCGGCGCCGAGCCGATCAGCAGGCCGCGCTTGGCCGCCTCGGCGACAAGCCGGCGGCCGTCGGCGGCAGAGGTTGCCAGCGGCTTTTCGGTGAAGACATGCTTGCCCGCCGAGAGCGCTGATAACGAAATGTCGAAATGCGCCGCCGGGATTGTCAGGTTCAGCACGAGGTCGATATCGGGGTCGGCCAGCAGCGCGTCAACGCCGAGGGCGCGGATGCCGTATTCCCTGGCGCGCAGCTCGGCCATGTCAGCGGAAATGTCGGCGCAGGCGCGTAGCTCGACACCACCGAAGAGCGCTGCATTGCGCAGATAGGTCATCGAGATGTTGCCGCAGCCGATGACACCGATGCCGAGCTTTGTCTCTGATTTTCCGTGCATTTCCAGCTTTCCTCCGAAGCCAAGGGCATGCTGCGCGAACCGTTGCAGTTCCCACGATCCCCCAGCAATCCGCTATACAGGATTTTAAATGTTGACGCGCGTAAAATTTTTATAGAGCTTATGAGAATTCTGGCGCGCACTGGGAGGCGGCCAGCGTGAGGAGGAGAACATGACCTGCATGAAAAACGGCCGACGGCCGCTGCGAAGCCCGTGGGTGATGCGCGTCTTCCGTCGCGCATCAGAGACCGGGACGGCTTCAGGCATAGATCACCTTGGCCCCGACCCTATCAAGCTCGCTGCGTATTGGACCGGGCAGGCCATCGTCGGTGATCACCACATCGACGGCCGACAGCGAAAATGCCTTGGACGTCCCGCTGACGCCCCATTTGCTCGAATCGGCGAGCAGGACAACGCGCCGGGCCATGCGAACGAGGTTTCGCTTCGTCCGCGCCATGTCTTCGTTCACGTCGACCACATCCAGTGACGAGTCTATCGCATGCGCTCCAACAAATACCTGATGCGCTACCAGGCCGCCGAGAGCCGTATCGGCATCGGTGATCAGCGTGCTCACCGTGTCGGGATAGACCCGGCCGCCGATCATATGAACGTCGAGCCCGGGACGATGCATAAGATGCTGCACGATATTCATGGCCGTGGCCGCGACCACGACATTGCTGAGCGGCGGTAACTGCATGGCAAGCTGCATCAAGGTCGAGCCGCCGTCGAAGATGACCGATTGGTTGTCCTCGAACAGGTCCAGCGCCGCCCGGGCGATGCGCTTCTTTGCGTCGAGGTTCGTTTGCATCCGGCGGGCGAACGCGGCCGTCGTCGAATCGGTGGTCCGGGTCACCGCCCCTCCACGGGTCTTGGTCAGCAGTCCCTTGCGGTCCAGTATTTCGAGGTCGGAGCGCACGGTGACCTCCGACACGCCAAACCCGTCCGACAGGTCCTTGATGCGAACCTGTCCGCTGCGTTGCACCTCGCCCAGGATCGATTGGCGTCTCTGCTCCGACAACATTGCCCTGCCCTTGCCTGCCTGCGCCGAGCAATCGCGCCGGCCTCGGCTCACCTTACCGGAAATATGCAGATTCGAAAGCTTTCGAAAGATTGTTTTTCTTTTTTCTTTCGGAAACACTGGATCGAGCATTTTTAAATCAACCGATCAGGGAATTTTGGACTCATGAGCCTAGGAACCAAGGTGCGCCTCGCGCGCCTCTTCTCGCATCCATCGGGGAACCTTTTTGGCGGCGCGGTCGACCACTTCGTCGGCTATGGCGACGTGCGCAAAGGCGGCCTTGCCGACCTGCCGGGTGCGCTCGCACGCGTCATGGCGGGCAAACCCGACTACGTCAGCATCCAGCCTGGCACCGCGCGCCATCTGTGGCCGCAATATGCGGGCAAAGCTTCCCTGGTGATTCAGGCGGGCTGCTTCACCGCGGACGATCGCATCAGCGAGTTGATCGCAACGCCCGAGGACGCGGTGCGCGCGGGGGCCGATGCGTTGGCCGTGGCCATTCCGGTGCGCGGCGCGACGGAGGGCAAATACATACGCTGGCTGACCGATTCGGTGAATGCGGCGGCCCGCTACGGCATGCCTGTGGTGGCGCATATCTACCCTCGCGATTTCACCGACGGAGCAAAGATCGTCTTCACCCCCGACGAGATCGCCTATGCGGCGCGCATCGGTTACGAGTCCGGCGTCGACGTGATCAAGATCGGCTACACCGGCGATTTCGAGTCGTTCCGGGAGACCGTCCGGACCTGCCCGGTGCCGGTTGTCATCGCGGGCGGTCCAAAGACCGATACGCTGCTCGGCGCGCTTCAGCAGACGGCGGACGCCATCCGTGCCGGCGCGCACGGCGCCGTGGTCGGCCGCAATCTCTGGGGGCACGGCGATCCGGAGAAGGCAGCGCTTGCCTTTCGCGGCGTCATCCATGACGGCCTTTCGGCGCAAGACGCCCTGGCGAAGGCGGGCGCCTGAACGATGCCCACCGTCCCCGCCACCCTCGGCTTCGGCGCTATTGCGATCGACGACATCGTCTACGTCGATCAGCCATTGTCGGCGGGCAAGGGTAAGGTTCTGCAAAGTACCCGCGCCTTCGGGGGAAATGTCGCGACGGCGCTGGCCGCCGTCGCGCGGCTCGGCGGAACCGCCGGGTTCGTCGGATGGCTGGCCAGTGCCGCGGACGACGCGGTGCAGCTCGATCTCGTGGCGAGCGGTATTGAAACCGCATTCGCGCCGCGCCATCCCGACGCGCGCCCGGTGCACTCGCGGATCACCGTCGGCTCGGACGGGGAAAGGTTCATCGCGTATGACGACGATGCGATGCTGGGCACCGCTCCGGACTTTCCGGACGATATCCTCAGCCGCGCGACCGTCCTGATCGTCGATAGCTATGCGACCGGGTCGCTGGATGTAGTGGCTCGGGCTCGCGATCTCGGCCTTGCGATCCTCGGCGATATCGAATGGAGCAGCGGCCCCGCCACGGAGCGGCTGATCGCGCTCTGCGACCATCTCATTCTTCCACTTAGCTTTGCACGCACTGCCACTGGGCGCCGATCGCCTGCCGAGATGCTCGATGCCTTGTGGTTGCCATCGCGATCCGCCGTGGTTCTGACCGATGGAGGCAGGGGTGTGTACTATCGCGGCCGTGAAGAGACAGGTCTCTGGCACCTGCCCCCGCACCGGGTTGCGGTCGTCGACTCCACAGGCGCGGGTGACTGCTTTCATGGCGCCTATGCCCATGCGTTGACGCGCGGAGCCGACACCGCGGGCCGGATCGCATTCGCGGCCGCGGCGGCGGCCGTTTCGATAACGGGGCGTGGCGGGCGCGAGGCGCTTCCGACCGAGGACCAGGTCACGCAACTCCTGGCATCGGCGAACGCGCCGTCAGCAGTCGACCTGAAAAATGCGCATGTGGATGCTGGAGCATGAACTGAAACGATCCGACGAAACATTTCGCAGGCGAACACAAGCCCAGGAGAATCATAAAAATCAGGGCTTATACTTGTGGAGGGAGGAATATGGCAGAAGTCATTCTTGAGAAGATCTGCAAAACCTACGGGAACAGTTTTCGCGCAATCGACCAGTTGAACCTGTCGGTCAAGGACGGCGAGTTCTTGATCCTCGTCGGGCCTTCCGGCTGCGGCAAATCCACGGCGTTGCGAATGATCGCGGGGTTGGAAGACATCACCAGCGGCAGCCTTCGGATCGGCGGGGTCGACGTCGTCGACATGCCGCCCAAGGACCGCGACATCGCGATGGTGTTCCAGAGCTACGCGCTCTACCCGCATATGACGGTATCCGAAAACATCGCCTTTTCGATGCGGCTGGCAGGCAAGCCGAAGGCCGAGCGCAAGAAGCGCGTGGACGAGATCGCCAAAACTCTTCAGCTGACGTCTTTGCTGGACAGCAAACCCGCGAACCTGTCAGGCGGGCAGCGTCAACGGGTTGCCATGGGCCGCGCCATGGTGCGCGAGCCGGCCGCCTTTCTCATGGACGAGCCGCTTTCCAATCTGGATGCGAAACTGCGTGTGCAAATGCGCGCCGAAATCACCAGCCTGCAAAAGCAGCTCGGCGTCACGACCATTTACGTGACCCACGATCAGATCGAAGCGATGACGATGGGCGACAGGGTCGCGGTGCTGAAAGGCGGTGTGCTGCAGCAGGTCGACACACCCAAGAGGCTCTATGAATCGCCGGTTAACGCCTTCGTTGCCGGCTTCATCGGCTCTCCTTCGATGAACCTTTTCGAGGCGACCCTGAAGGGCGGCGAGCTCGCTTTTCGCGACTTCGCCGTCCGGCTGCAGGATGCAGCCTTCGTGCGCAGGCCGGCCTTGAGGTCGTATGCGGGGCGCAAGGTCGTGTTCGGGATCAGACCGGAGGATCTTTATGACAGCAGCCTTGAATCCGGTCGCAAGTATCAGACGATACCGGCCAGGGTGACCTCGATCGAGGAACTCGGCTCCGAACAGATCGTCCACATGAACATCGACGCGGTCCGGGTGGACTCCGGCGATCCGGATGCGGTGGACGATTTCGGCCTGGCATCGAACGCGGTGGCGAGGTTCGAGCCGATCAGCGCCGTCCGCTCCGGCTCGGAAATCCGGTTGGCCGTGGATGATGCCAAGTTCCATTTCTTCGATCCCGAAACGCATCTGGCGATCTGAAGATCTGCGGAAGACCGCGGGCGGGAGCGAGGTGCCTGCGGAAGATACAAGAAGGCTTCTGAATGAACAGACGACCGTCCGCATTGTGCGGCCGATCTTGAAGAAGGAGGAGAAAATGATGTTTCGGATACGACCCGCGATGCTGAAAATAGCCGCGGCCGCATGGTTGCTTGGTGCAACCGGCGCCATGGCGGACACGACGCTGGAATTCACCCAATGGTGGGAGCCCGAATTGCCGGCGGGATCGCTCAGGGCAATCATGAACGACTTCGAGGCTGCAAACCCCGGCATCAAGGTGACGCTGGTCAGCGGTCCCTATGCGACCACGCGAGACCAGATCTCGGTCGGCGCCGCAACCGGAACGCTCAGCGACGTCGTCGGTCTCGACGGCGCCTGGGTGAACAATCTGAACGCGCAGGGTGCGCTGGCCGACATGAACCCGATGATGGATGCGAGCGGGTTCGACAAGACCCAGGTCGCGGATATCATCAAGGTGGACGGCAAGGCGGTGATGTTTCCCGTGGCTTCGTTCGTCTATCCGGTCTTCGTCAATCTGGACCTCGCCGCCCAGGCAGGCGTGACCAAGCTGCCGTCGACCCGCGCGGAGTTTCTCGAAGCCGCCAAGAAGATGACCCATGCCGACAAGAACCAGTATGGCTGGGTGCTGCCGCTGTCGCTGCAAACGCCGTCCGGTGTCCAGAACGACCTGATGTCGTGGGTCTGGGCCTCGGGTCAATCGATGATGGTTGAAGGCAAGCCGGCTCTCGAGGGCAAGCCGGTCGTCGATATGCTCACCTTCGTCAAATCGCTGAACGACGCCGGCGTCATCTCGCCCGGCATTGCCACCAAGACCGAGCAGGAAAAGGTCGAGGAATTCGTCAACGATCGGGTCGGAATGATGATCGACTCGCTCGCGCATGTGAATCTCATCCGCAAACGCAATCCCAAGCTGAACTTCGACCTGATCCCGGTTCCGGTCGTGGCGGACTACAGCGGCAAGCGCGGCCTTCCCTATGCCTCCTGGGGCATCGGCATCTCTGCCGCCTCGAAACATCAGGATGAAGCCTGGAAGCTCGTCCAATATCTGATGAGTGAAAAGGTGAATGCCAAGCTCGTGTCGCTTGCAAACGCCTTCCCGGGGAACGTCAACGCCAAGCCCGATTTCGTGACCTCGGACAAGGCTTTCGCCAAGGCTTTCGAAATCTTCAAGACCGGCTATCTCGCCAACGAGTTCACGGGCCTGCCGGTGGCTGAAGACCTGATGACCCAGTTCGACGTGGAGGCTCAGAAGATGCTTGCCGGCGAGCAGTCTCCGGAACAAGCCGCAACCAACGCTCAAAAGGGCTGGATGGCGAAATTCTGAGCGGCCCATTGCCCGTTTGCTATCTTCCACCGGGTGGCCCGGCCTCGCCAGGCCACCCGTCAACAACGGATCGGCAATTTGAGATGGACCTTTTTTTGAAGCGCACCTTCCTCTTCAAGGCACATCCCAGGGGTCGCACATGACCGGGCAGAAGCGCTCCCACCATCGACTGAAACGAGCGGTCGCACCCTATCTCTATCTGTCACCCTCGCTCCTCATAATCGGCCTGTTGATGCTGCTGCCGATGGTGACGGTGATTGGCTATTCGTTCCAGAACAGCGCGGTGCTGCGTCGCGACCCGTCCTTTGCCGGATTGAAACACTACCAGGCGATCTTTGCCGATCCGGTGTTCTGGGCCTCGCTGTGGCACACGCTCTACTTCACCTGCATGAGTGTCGTCTTCCATATGACCATCGGCATGCTCTTCGCACTCATGCTGAACAGCGACCGCATCAATCCGACGCTGCGCAATGTCCTGCGCGTGCTCTACATACTGCCCTGGCTGTTCACCGCGGTAATTATCGCGGTGATCTGGCGCCTTCTGCTTGAGCCGAATGGTGTCGTGAACAGTGTTCTCATGCAGATGGGCATCATCGGTTCCAAGGTCGAGTGGTTTTCCTCGCCCGCGACCGCGCTGCACGCCGTCACCTTCGCCAATATCTGGGCGGGCTACCCGCTTTTCATGGTCAGCCTGCTCGCAGGCTTGCATGGCATTCCCAAGGATTTCTACGAGGCCGCCGATATCGACGGCGCGAAGGCCTACCAGAAGCTGATCTTCATCACCATTCCGCAGCTGATGCCGATCATCATCAGCATCTCGCTGCTCGACTTCATCTGGACCATGCAGGTCTTTCCATTGATCTGGATAACGACGGGTGGCGGTCCGATCTACTCGACCGAGGTCCTCAGCACCTACACGTACAAGCTGGCGTTTTCGAGCTACAACCTATCGCAGGCCTCGGCGAGCGCCGTGGTCATCCTGCTGATCTCTCTCGGCCTGACGCTGTTCTACATCCGCTATCAAAAGGCTCGGTAGTCACATGAGGAAAAGGCACACGCCGAAAGACAGGCTGATCACCGCCGCGCTCCATGTCGCGCTTGCCGCAGGGCTCTTTTTCGCGGCCTTCCCGATCTACTGGATGCTGAGCAGCTCGTTCAAGTCGAACACCGAAATCTTTGCCCTGCCGCCAACCATCCTGCCGAAGGCCTTCACTCTGGAAGCGTATGCGGCCATCCTGGGCGACCCGGTAAAGCTGCGCTTCTTCTTCAACAGCTACTTCGTTGCCGGAGCGGTGACCGTGCTGACGGTGCTGATCGCCTTGCTGGCGGCCTATGGGTTCAGCCGTTTCAATTTCCGCGGCAAGGGCAGCCTCAACACTCTCATCATCAGCACGCAGACGATCCCGCCGATCACGCTTTTGATCCCCTTCTTCGGGCTTGTCGTCTCGTATGGCATCTTCGACACCTATGTCGCGCTGATCCTGACCTATCTGGTGTTTACGCTGCCCTATGCGATCCTGCTGATGACGGGATATCTGAACACCTTGCCCCGCGACCTCGATGAAGCGGTGGCTGTCGACGGCGGCACCAGTTGGACCGCACTGTGGCGGGTGATCGTCCCGATTTCACTGCCTGGTATCGTGGCGACGTCGGTCTACACTTTCCTGTTGTGCTGGAACGAATTTCTCTTTGCGCTGACACTGACGAAGTCGACGTCCATGCGCACCGTCCCGATCGGCATCCAGTTGTTGATGGGGCAACACGCCTTCGAATGGAACCAGATGATGGCGATGAGCGTGCTCGGCTCGCTGCCGCTCCTGGTCATCTACCTGGTTGCCCAGAGGTTCTTCCTCGCCGGCATGACCGCAGGGTCGGTCAAGTAGGATGTCCCTCCAACGGAGGTGGATCAAGGAATGAAAGGATGACCGTGAAAGACCTGAAAGTCGGCTGCCAGACCTTTACCTGGGAAATGCTCGGCGACCGTTTTGCCGGCGGCCCGGACGATCTGCTCAAGGCGATCGCCGATGGCGGCTATGCCGGCATCGAGATCACCGACACGATGATCGGCCGCTATGCCGGCAAGCCGGCGGAGTTCGCGGCCGCGCTGAAATCATCCGGACTGACGCTCGTCTCCTTCGCCTTCGGCTCGAAGAGCGGTTTCACGCTCAGGGATGAGATCGGCGCCGACCTCGAGACCGCCAAACGCTGGATCGACTTCGCCGCCGCCTTTCCCGGCGCGCTGGTGTCGATGGGCTCGGCCACGATCGTTTCCGACGGGCCGCGCGACGGCAAGTTTGCCATCGCCGCCGAGGTCTACAACAAAGCCGGCGAGCTCGGGCGCGAGGCCGGCGTCCAGGTCGCGGTGCATCCAAGCTCGCATCACAACACGCTGCTGTTCGACCGCGCCGACTACGACCGCATCTTCGGGCTGCTCGACGCCTCGCTGGTGGGCTGGGTGCCCGACACCGGCCACATCTCGCGCGGTGGCCAGGACATGGCGGATACGCTCACCACTTATCGCGACCGCATCCGCTATTTGCATCTGAAGGATGTCGACGCGAATGGAACCTGGGCGATGCTCGGCAAGGGCGTCTGTGACACGGCGAAGGTGATCGAGATCGCTGGTGCTGCACCCAATTTCAACGGCTGGCTGGTGCTGGAGGAAGAGTCCGAAACGGCCGCCGCCGACCCTGCCGGCGCCGTCAAAACCAACCGCCAGACAATGCGCGGCTACGGAGCCTGAGACGATGACGACGAACAAGCCCCTGTCCGGCCCCGCCGCAATTGCCGCCCTGCCGCGCAACCGGCTTATCGGCGAGTTTTCGCTGTGGTCGGCCGACCTCGCCAATATGGAGCGCGATTTGAAGCGCATCGAGACCCATGCCGATGTCCATCATATCGACGTCGCCGATGCCCGCTTCACCCCTGGCTTCCTGTTCTTCCCGGATCTGGTGGCGCACATCGCCAAGCTCACCGCAAAGCCTATCCATGTCCATTTGATGGTCGAAGCCGAGATCGTCGAGGAACAGACGCGCCAGTTCATCGAGGCCGGCGCCGACCTGATCAGTGTGCACGCCGAAAACGGCGAGACCGGTCTGCGTGCCGTGAAACTGGCGCGTGAACTCGGGGCCGAGGCCGGCGTGGTGCTGCGGCTGGAAACACCGGTCGCGGCCGTCACGCCGTTCCTGCCGGAAGTGGCGTTCGTGACGCTGCTCGGCACTTCCATCGGCGTCAAGGGCCAGAGCCTGTCCGATCAAGCGTGTCCGCGCCTGATCGAGGCGCGCGCGCTGATGCGCAAAGCCGGCCGCGAGGCCGACATCGTGCTTGCCGCCGATGGCGGCATCCGCCACGAGACCGTGCCGCTGCTGCGCGCCGCAGGTGCGGAGACCGTGGTGCTGGGCTCGCTGGCCTTCGGCGATCCCGACCTTGCCCGGCGCATGGCCTGGCTGCACGGGCTGGAGGTCGCCGCCTGATGACCAAGCTTGCGCTCGCCTTCGATCTCGGTGGCACGGCGCTGCGCGGTGCGCTGGTCGAGAGCGATGGCCGTATCGTCGCTCATGCTTCGGCGCCGACGCTTGCCGGTGCGGGATCGGAGGCGGTGATCGGCCAGATCGTCGCTCTGGCAGGCACGCTGCTTAGGGAACACCCGCAGGCAAACGTCGCCGGCATCGGCGTCGGTGCGCCGGGGCCACTCGACCCCAAGGCGGGGATCGTCATTGCGCCGCCAACGCTGGCCGGCTGGCACGACGTGCCGCTGATCGACATTCTGGGGCGGCATTTCGGGCTGCCGGTGCGGCTGGAAAACGACGCCAATGCGGCGGCGCTCGGCGAATGGCGTTTTGGCGCCGGACGCGGCAGCGGATCGCTGGTGTTCGTGACCGTATCGACCGGCATTGGCGGCGGCGTCGTCGCCGATGGCCACATCTATCACGGCAGGCGCGGACTGGCGGCTGAGATCGGCCACATGACCATCACCGGCGAAGGCGACCGCTGCTTCTGCGGCGCCATCGGCTGCTTCGAGGCTGTCGCATCGGGAACCGCGCTTGGCCGCCGCGCGACGCGATTGACCGCGCCCGGCGACGGCTCGCTCTTACGACGGCTGTCAAATGACGGCGACGTCTCGGCCAGGCATGTCGTAGAGGCTGCCAAGGCCGGCGACGCCAACGCTCTCGACCTGATCGAGGCGGAAGCACAATGGCTGGGCATCGGCTTCACCAATCTCTTGCATCTCTATTCGCCCGATCTGATTGTCATGGGTGGCGGCCTTTCCAACGGGTTCGACCTTCTGGCACCGTCGATCAGAGCGGTCATCCAGCAGCGGGCGATGCCGGCCTATCGCGACGTGCCGATCGTGCAGGCTGAACTCGGCGACCGCGCCGGGCTGATCGGCGCTGCCAGCCTGATCCTCTGGGAAGGCGAACCGGGTGCGCCGCTGGCGATGGCGCAGGACGACAAGGACAGAGGCGCGACCGCCGATGCCACGGAGGCACGCCATGGCTGAACTCGAGCTGCGCGGCGCGCGCGAAGATGGTGAATGGTCCAGTTTGAATGCAGCGCCAAGGTCCCCGAAGAGGACCCCTACCCTTCGCGATTCCAGCTGGCGTATTTTCGGATCGTTTGCCGCTTGTCTTCCGACAAGCCAACAAGGAGATTCTCCTCGAGATAGCCTTGCCGGATGAGATTGGCGAAGACCTGTATTAGCTGTGAATAGCGATAGTCGAACATCTGGTCGATCTTCCGTCGCTGCTGCCGCAGAAAGTCTTCGACATCCCATATTTTGGAAGGCGTTGCCGCAACGTGGGCCCTGCTCTTGAGTTCAGCCAACGTCTTGTCGAGCGCCACCTTCAGCGCTGCGTCATAGGCAGTGCGGGCGACTTTCTTTTCGGACGGAGACCATTTCTCACCAGCGGTCATCGACTGTCTCTATCGTGTTCGCGGCGGCCGTCATCCGGTAACCCTGGGACGCAGGACCCCGCCTTTGGCACCAATCTACTTTCCGCAATGGTGATCGTTGACCTTGTTCAGCGCATTCGCGTCCGGCCCGACCCGGTCGTAAGAGCACGGGCCGGCCGCCGTGGTGATCAGCATTTTGTCATAGTAGCGCGGGCCGCCGAACAGGGCGTAGATGAGGTCGCGATGGGCGGGGACGTAGCGTTCGGGTTCTGGCTGACGATGGCGATGCTTGTCCTTGGCGACACCCGCTGTGGACAGGCTGCAGCCGACAGCGAGAGCGAGCATGCAGGTCGCAAAGATCTTGGTGGTCATCGGCAGTACCCCTTCTGACGGTTCGGAATCGCAGCATATCCAAAAGCGCCTGCCGAACAAAGGTTCCCTCGCCGGCATTGCCGGCCGGTGCCGAAATCAGCCCGCACTGCGCGCCCGCCGCCTTTCCGCCGCAACCAGCAAGTCGACGAAGGCGCGCACCTTGGCCGGCCTGAAGCGCGCCGGCGGGAAGACGGCGTGGATGCCCCCGGACGGCAAGGTCCAATCCGCGAACACCCGCACCAGCCGTCCCCGCGCAATGTCGTCGGCGACACTGTAGTCCGGAAAGATGCCGAGGCCGATGCCGGCCAGCACGCAGGACAGCACGCCCGGTGTCTTGTCGCAGCTGACGACAGGGTTGAGTTCGGCCAGCACCGTTTCCGTGCCCCTCGAGAACAGCCATTGGCCGACCCCGCGCAACTGGGCGTTGCCGACCCAGGGCAGCGACTTCGCCTGCCTGGGGCTGGCTTCCCCAGGCAGCCTGGCGGCCAGTTCCGGGCTGGCGACGACGAATTGCTGCAGGCTGCCCAGCCGCCGCGCCAGATTGCTGGAATCGGCAAGCCAGCCGACGCGGATGCCAAGATCGACCTGCTCGTCGACCAGGTTGCTGACCGCATCGTCGAAGATCGTCTCGACCCGCATTTTCGGGTATTTTCTGATGTAGGCGGCGATGGTCGGCGCCACGACCCTCTCGCCATAATCGAGCGGCGCCGTCAGCCGCAGCGTCCCCGTCGGCTGCGCCGCTCGCTGCGAAATGTCGCCATAGGCTGCCTCCGCCTCGCGCAGGATGATCGCGGTCCGGTCATAGAACAGACGACCCTCTTCGGTCGCCGTCACGCGCCGGGTCGTGCGCCGCAACAGCGTAGCGCCAAGCTCTTCTTCGAGCTTGCCGACCTGATGGCTGACCACAGCCTTGGCAACATCGAGACGGTCGGCAGCGGCCGTGAACGAGCCGGTCTCCACCACGGTGGCGAAGTAGACGAGCCGGTTGAGATTGAGGAGTTCGGTCACAGGCCGCTCATTGTCTGGTTTTATCAGACAGTTTGTATGATTGATCGCTATTTTTCGCAAGCGGTCCAGCTGTCATCTATCGGGCAACAGAATGAGGCCGCCATGACCAATGCAACCCTAACCTATCTTTTCGACCCGCTCTGCGGTTGGTGCTATGGCGCCACGCCGATGCTGGATCGACTGGCCGCCGGCGGGACCGCGCTCCAACTGCTGCCGGTGGGGCTTTTCTCCGGTGCCGGCGCGCGGCCGCTGGATGCTGGTTTTGCCGCCCACGCCTGGGACAATGACCAGCGCATCGCGCGGCTGAGCGGACAGCGCTTCAGCCAGGCCTATCTCGACAATGTGCTCAATGTCAGCGGCACCTTGCTCGATTCTTCCGCTGCCACCATGGGCATCAACGCCGCCGGGCTGGACGACTGGCGCAAGGAACTTGCGGCACTGAAGGCGATCCAGCATGCGCGCTATGTCGACGGCCGCGATATTGTGACGGTTGACGGCGTCGCCGCGGTACTGACCGACGCCGGCATGAGCGACGCGGCAAAGCTTTTGAAAGCGCCGACGCAGGCGTTTCTGGCGAAGCATGACGACCTGGTCAGCCGCGGGCGGACATTGTTCCAGCGGCTGCATGTCAATGGCGTTCCTGCGCTCGCGGTGATCGGCCAAACGGCGCCGCGCCTGATCGGCGCCAACGCGCTGTTCGGCAGCTACGACAATCTCGTCGCTCACATCGAGGCGGCGTAGTCCCAGAAATTCTCCCCAGACGAAATTCTCCCCAGACGAAAGGAAAATCCCCATGAAAATCGCACTTATCGGCGCGTCCGGCCAGGTCGGCTCGCGCCTGCTTAAGGAACTCTCCGATCGCGGTCACAGCGTCACCGCCATTGCCCGGCATCCAGACAAGATCGCGGCACTTCCGGGCGTGACTGCCAAGAAGGGCGACGTCTTCGACAAGGATGGACTTGCCGCCCTGATCAAGGGTCATGACGCGGTGATCTCCTCGGTTCATTTCCTCGACAGCGATCCCGATACGCTCATCGCAGCCGTGCGTGCTTCCGGCGTCAAACGCTACCTCGTCGTCGGCGGCGCCGGCAGCCTTGAGGTTGCGCCCGGCAAGCGCCTGGTCGACACGCCGACCTTCCCTGATATCTACAAGGCCGAGGCGCAGAAGGGCGCCGACTTCCTCGACACGCTGTGGACGGTCGACGATCTCGACTGGACCTTGCTGTCGCCTTCGGCGCTGTTCGTCGCCGGCGAGCGGACCGGCAAATACCGCATCGGCAAGGACACGCTGCTGACGTCCGACAAGGGCAGCAGCATTTCCTTCGAGGACTACGCCATCGTCATGGCCGACGAGATCGAAAAGCCGGCGCATATCAAGCAGCGCTTCACGGTCGGCTACTGAGCGCACTTCATTGACAGGCGGGCACTCGACGGAGCGGCCCGCGTCCGTTGCTATCGACGATAGTGCCATCGGAGCCTCCGATGGCACTATCGCTTTCTTCCGTTTCCACTCCTGCCGCCGGTCTGCGACTCTCGCCGGAGCGGTTCAGGACAGGAACGGAAACATGGCAGACATCGCAAAATCGAAAATCGCTATCATTGGCGGCAGCTCCGGAATGGGGCTCGCGTTGGCAAGGCGGTGCCTGGACTCAGGCGCCGAAGTCATCATCGTCGGCCGCAGTGAAGCCAGGCTCAAGCGTGCCGGCGAGGCGCTGCGGAACCATGCCGGTCTGAGCGCCATCGCGGCCGATATTGCAAGGGAGGATCAGGTCGCTGACCTGTTCAGGCGGATTGGCCGGCTCGACCATATCGTCAGCACCGCCGCCGATATCGAAGGCGCCTATGAGTTATTGCCTGCGATCGACCTGCAGGCGGCGCAGAGAGTCGTCGAAAGCAAATTCTACGGGCCGCTGCTGCTCGCCAAGCATGGCGCGCCGCAGCTTTCGGCCAACGGCTCCATCACCTTCACCTCAGGCATTGCCGCCTACCGGCCGGCGGCGCGCGGCTCGGTCGTTGCCGCTGTCAACGCTGCGCTGGAAGGGTTGGTGCGGGCGCTGGCAGTCGAGCTGGCGCCGGTCCGTGTCAACGCCGTCTCGCCGGGCTGGGTCGACACGCCGATCTGGAGTTTTGTGGCCGGCGACAAGAAGGACGAGACGCTCGATGCAATGGCCAGGCGCCTGCCGGTCGGCCGCGTCGGGCAACCGGACGACATCGCCGATGCCATCGCCTTTCTGATGGGCAATGGTTTTACGACAGGGACGGTTCTGCATGTCGAGGGCGGTCACCGGCTGATCTGAGCGCAGCGAAATTCCTGGCCGCGGCCGCCAGCAGCAGTTTCAGCGCCGGCGGCTGAACCCGCCGGCGGCGCCAGATCAGGACCAGCGACGCCGTGCGAGCCGACCCCGGCCACGGCAATTCGACGATCTCGCCGCGATCGAGCGCGTCGGCAACGGCCAGCCGCGGCACCAGGCCCATGCCGACACCAGTCGCCACCAGGCCCGCAATGGCGCCGATGCTGCCGACTTCGGCGGCAAGTTCTGGCGCTGCCATCTCGTCAAAGGCAGTGTCGAACAGATGCCGGTAGACGCATCCGGTTTCCGTCACCACGAAACGCATCGCGGCGAGCGCGGCCAGGTCGCTCTGCCCCGATGCGGGCGCATGTTCGGGTGAGGCGACAAGGACCAGCGGCTCGGCCGATATCGTGCGCCGGGCCAGACGTTCGTCCAGACCGCCCTTGTCGAAACAGAAGGCGACGTCGATCTCGCCTTCTTCGAGCTGCCGCAGCAGGGCATCGCTGCCGGCGATTTTGAGCCGCAGACCGATCTCCGGGTGGTCGCCTCGAAAGGCCGCCAGCCATTGCGGAAGTTTGACAGTGGCAATCGTCTCCAGCGCGCCGACCGTAACCGTTCCGGCGGTCATTCCCGTCGTTGCCTCGACGGCAATACGCGCCTCCTCCGCCAGCTGCAGAATCTCTTCCGCATAGGGTTTCAGCGCGTCGCCGGCCGTCGTCAGGTCGAGGCCGTGGCGCGAGCGGATGAAGAGGACGACGCCAAGTTCGCTTTCCAGCGACTGGATCTGGTCGCTGACGCTCGACTGCGCCAGATGAACCTCCCGCGCTGCGCGGGTGATATTACGGTGCCGCGCCACGGCGAGGAAGGTCTTGAGCAATCGTGGGTGCATGCCGTTTCCGGATCTGTCTCTGTTCGACATTTCGGGCTTGGCTGGTCCATTTGCAACCCTGGTCCATTTGCAACCCCGGTCCATTTGCAACCCATTGACGCCGGCGTCATCAGGTTGCGGCAGACCGAAGGGCCAGAATTTCGCGGCAATGACCCGCAAGTTTTCCCACGGCCGGCGCGGTGGCCCAAGAGATCGCCTCTGGCAGATCGCATCGTACGTATGCTCTATGCCAAGCTGATTTCCAGCACCGATGGAAGGACCGACATGACCCGCCCGCAAGGAACCATCGCCCCGATCCTGACACCGTTCGAAAATGACGGCCGGATTGCTCGTGACTTGTGGATCTCACACGCCAAATGGGTGCTGGGCCAGGGCGCGCATTTCCTGTCGCCGTTCGGCACCACGGGCGAGGCACTGTCGCTCTCGCTCAATGAGCGCATGCAGGCGCTGGAATGGCTGATCGAGGCCGGCATTTCGCCGGCGCGCATGATGCCCGGCACCGGCGTCACCGCACTCCCCGAAACCGTCGAACTTTCGAAGCACGCGGTCGGCCTCGGCTGCGCCGGCGTGATGGTGCTGCCATCATTCTTCTACACGGCCGCCGGGGATGAAGGCCAGGCGCGCTACTACAGCGAGCTGATCGAACGGGTGGCCAACCCGGCGCTGAAGATGATTCTCTACCACATCCCGCAGAACTCCGGCGTGCCGGTAAGCCCTGCCCTGACCGCCCGGTTGAGCGCGGTGTTTCCAGAGACGGTCGTCGCCTACAAGGATAGCGCCGGCGACTGGAACAACACGGCGGCGGTGATTGCCGCCGCACCCGACGTCGCGGTGTTCCCCAGCTCGGAGGCGCAACTGACCAAGGGGCTCGCCAGTGGTGCTGCGGGCTGTATCTCCGGGACCGTCAATCTCAACGCTGCGGCCATCCGCGCGCTCTACGACGCGACGATCGCTGGCCAAGACGTCACGGAAGCGGACGCCGCGATCAGGGCGTTCCGCAAGGTGATCCAGGATGCAGGCCTGATCCCGGCGATGAAGGCCGTGCTGGCGGTGCGCTCCGGCGACAAACGCTGGCTCAACCTGCGCGCGCCGCATGAGAATGCGACGCTGGAAAGCGGCAAGGCGCTGCTCACTGCGCTCGGTCCCGCAGCCGATCACATTGGCCGAGGTCACGCATGATGGCGGTTGGCGCAACCCACATGCTCGCATCTTTTCAATCGGCCTAAAGTGACGAGCCTGCCGCCTCTAACGCCGACACGGGCTTAAGCGGTCGCGGACGATCAGCCCCTTTCAGGCACAGTGCAATACCGCCATTGGCCCTTGAACGGTCAAAATCGAGGCGTACCATCGCGGTATCTGAAACTGAGTCTGTTTTCATTCGTCTGGGCTAATGTCCGGATCGGATTGGGTATTTTCCTTGGCAATGGATGCAACCCGCGGCGCAGCGATGCGCGGCAAATCGTTTGCCCATGTGGCGGAGGCGTCCTGGGGCAAGGGCCTCAGCACGCTGCTGCGCATCCTGCGCATGACGTTGCGCCATCCCTGGCAGGTTGCGATCACCATCGCCTCGACCTTCATCGCCGCGACGCTGCAGCTGTTCATCCCGCGCCTGCTGGGCCACGCCATCGACCAGGCGCAAGGCGTGATGGCTGGAGGCGGCGGCGCGGCGGCTGAGCAGGCGCTGTGGACCACGGCGATCACCTTGCTCGTCGTCAGCATTCTGCGCGGCCTCTTCACCATGGCGCAGAATTATTATGGCGAGGCCGTTGGCCACCGCACCGGCTATGAGCTGCGCCTGGCCTTCTACGAGAAGATCCAGCGGCTGAGCTTCTCCTTCCATGACCGGGTGCATACCGGCGACCTGATTACGCTTGGCCTGCTCGACCTCGACGGCGTGCGCATGTTCTTTTCCACCGGCATATTGCGCGTGGTGCTGCTCGGCGTGCTGATCGGCGTCGGCTCCTATCTCCTGATCAGCACCGATCTCGAGCTCGGGCTGCTCAGTCTGAGTTTCGTGCCGTTCGTCGCCTGGCGCTCCTCGGTCACACAGCTCAGGCTGCGCAGCACCTGGCTGACGCTGCAGGAGCGGCTGTCAGTGCTGAGCCGGGTGATGGACGAGAACCTCGGCGGAATCCGCGTCGTGCGCGCCTTTGCGGCGCAGCGGCATGAGCTGGAAAAATTCGACCGCGCCAAGAAGTCGGCGCTGGAGCTTGCCGACCAGCGCGTCGACATCCGCGTCTCCAACACCAGCGCCATGAATTTTTCCTTCCTGGCGGCCATGGGCCTGGTGCTGTGGTTCGGTGGCCAGAAGGTGATCGCGGGCCAGATCAGCGTCGGCACGCTGGCGCAGTTCCTCACCTTCATGACCATCCTGCAGATGCCGGTGCGCCAGCTCGGGCTGATGGTCAACTCGTTCGCCCGCGCCTCGACCTGCGGCACAAGGCTGTTCGAACTGCTTGACGCCGAACTTGACATCGAGGATGCGCCTGATGCCAAGGATCTCGTGGTCACCGAAGGCTTGCTGCGCTTCGACAATGTCGGCTTCCGCTACGCGGGCGCCGGCGGCCGGCCGGCGCTGTCGGGCATTTCCTTCGAGGCCAGGTCCGGCGAGACCGTCGGCATTGTCGGCCCGCCGGGCAGCGGCAAGTCGACCATGGCGCATCTGATCCCGCGCTTCTACGATGTGAGGTCAGGCGCGATCACCATCGACGGGCAGGATATACGCGAGGTCACGCTGCAATCGCTGCGCAAGGCGGTCGGCGTCGTGCAGCAGGACGCTTTCCTGTTCACCACCTCGATCGAAAACAACATCGCCTATGGAAATCCCTGGGCGCGCGAGACCCGCATCGGGCAGGCGGCTGAATACGCCCAGTTGCACAATTACATCATCGGGCTTCCGGCCGGCTACACCACGGTCGTGGGCGAGCGCGGCTCATCGCTTTCCGGCGGCCAGCGGCAGCGCCTGACCATCGCCCGCACCCTGATGCTGCGGCCTTCGGTGCTGGTCTTCGACGATTCCACCGCGGCTGTCGACGCCGGCACCGAGCAGCGAATCCGCACCGCGATGAAGCGCTTCGCCAAGGACCGCGTGACGCTGATCATCTCGCACCGGCTGAGCTCGCTGATGCATGCCGACCAGATCCTGTTCGTCGAGAATGGCCGCATCTCCGAGCGCGGCACGCACCAGGAATTGTTGGCGCTGGGTGGACGCTACCGCGCGCTTTACGACCTGCAGCTGCGGCCGGACGACGATTTGCCGGTGGCGGTGGGAGCCGCATGATGTCGACACAGAACGACGACCAGAAGGAAGACACCAGCCGGCGGCCCACCAGGGCCGTCATCGGTTCGCACCGCGACGAGGAAGAGGTCTTCGGCAAGGTCTACGATCCGCGTATCGTGCGCCGCATCTGGAGCTTCGTGAAACCGTATCAGGGCCGGATCTTCATCTCGGTTGCCGCCGTGCTGGTGTTCACGCTGACGCAATTGGCGATCCCGCTGGTCATCCGTTACGCCATCGACCACGGCATGGCGGCGGGCAAGGCCGACAGCTCCGTCATGAACTGGGCGATCGGCGCCTTCGCCCTGATCATCCTGATCAACTATGCCGCCAGCTATATCCAGGAAAGCGTCGTCGGCAAGGTGGCCGAGAATGTGCTGTCGGATTTGCGCCGCGCCATGTTCAGCCATCTGCAGCGCGTCTCGCTGAGCTTCATGGACAAGACCGAGGTGGGCCGGCTGATGTCGCGCCTGCAGGGCGACGTCAATTCGATGCAGGAATTCCTCGAGACATCGGTCATGTCGGTGGGCGACATCGTGCTTCTTTTCGGCATTGTCAGCGTGCTTTTGTGGCTCGATTTTCGTCTCGGCCTGTTGACGCTGTCGACCATGCCGGCGCTGTTCATCGTGCGCCTGTTCTGGCTGCCGCGCGCCAAGGTCGCCTTCATGGCCGCGCACGAAACCAATTCGATTGCCAATGGGGCGCTGGCGGAAGGCATCCATGGCGTGCGCACTGTGCAGAGTCTCGAACGCCAGCACGTCAATTTCGACCTCTATGACGAGAAGGTGCTGGCCAATCTCAGGGCTCACCTGACCTCGGCCAAATATGCGCAGGTGATGGTGCCGATCGTCGACACGCTGACCGGCATTGCGATGGCGACGGTCATCGTCGTCGGCGGTTCGATGGTGCTGTCGCACAGCCTCGACATCGGCGTCATGGTGGCGTTCCTGTTCTACATCCAGCGCTTCTTCGACCCGATCCGCTCGCTCACCATGCAGTACAGTGTCATGCAGCGCGCCATGGCGTCGGGCCAACGCATCTCCGAAGTGCTGGACGTGCCGGTCGACGTTAGCGACAAACAAGGCGCGGTGGCGCTGACGCGCGACATGGACGGTTCGGTCGAGTTCAGGAACGTCACCTTCGGCTACCGGCAGAACCAGCCGGTGCTGAAAAACATCTCCTTCCGCGTCAATCCGGGCGAGACGGTTGCGCTTGTCGGCCCGACCGGTTCGGGCAAGTCGAGCTGCATGGCGCTGGTGCACCGCTTCTATGATGTCTGGTCGGGCGAGGTGCGGGTCGGCGGCCACGACGTGCGCGACGTGACGCAGGATTCGCTCGGCGACCAGGTGGCGATGGTGTTGCAGGAGCCATTCCTGTTTTCCGGCACGGTGCTGGAGAACATCCGCTACCACAAGACATCGGCTACCCGCGAGGAGGTGGTGCGCGCGGCGCAGGCCGTCGGCGCGCACGACTTCATCGAGCATCTGCCCGATGGCTACGACACCGAGCTCGAACAGCGCGGCGGCAATCTCTCGCTCGGCCAGCGTCAGCTGATCAGTTTTGCACGCGCACTGGTCGCCGATGCGAAAATCCTGGTGCTCGACGAGGCCACGGCGAGCATCGATTCCTACACCGAGATGCTGATCCAGAAAGCGCTGGTCACGCTGCTGGAAGGCCGCACCGGGCTGGTCATCGCGCACCGGCTGGCGACCATACGCGGCGCCGATCGCATCATCGTTCTACAGAACGGCGAGATCGTCGAAAGCGGCAACCACGAGCAGCTGATGGCGGCCAAGGGCCTCTATGCCAGGCTCTACAACATGAACTACGCATCGTTCGACGATATTGCCGAGGAAGACATAGGCGCGCCGGCCGGCAAGGCGACGTGAGCTGCTGCCGGTTCGGCTCGACTGGAAATGGTGCGGGGCCAAAACTCGTCGTCGACCAATTCGGCTTTCAGATGCCGACACGTTTCATCTCGCCTTCCAGCGTAAGCCCGGCGTCACGCCTGCCGGCGCGTTCGGGTGGACGAGCCGCCGGTCGCCTTGAGGGCGATCCCGCCTAAATTCTGAATTCTACGCGCCGCCCAGCGCGCGCGATGGCACGCGCAGCTTGCGCCTGAACCTCAGCAAACGCCGTCATGATGGCTTTCGTTCCTTAGCCGTCGGATGAAAATCGCCGGGGAACAGGAAGGCTTGCTGGGAGTTTAGTTCTTCGAGCCGCGCCGTGAACGGCGCGGCAGCGAAGGAGACGGCATATGGGCCTGGGTACCATTCTTATTATCATCCTGATCATCGCGTTGCTCGGCGGCTTCAGCGGCCTCGGCGGCGGCCCGTTCTACGGCACTGGTTACTATGGCGGCGGTGGCCTCGGGCTGGTGCTGATCATCGTGATCATTCTGGTTGTTCTCGGGCGAATATAGCGTCGCCATTGGCGGCCGCCGAGTTTCTACGGCGGCCGCGTTTTCGCCTGACATCGAGGTTTGAAGACATGGCAGCTGAAGACATTGCTGGTCCGGACTGGGCCGGCGTCGGCGCGAGCGAGAGCGAACGCGACGAGCTGGGATATCCTAATGGTGGCACTATCCGAAGGCGGCGGGCGTAAGCTGCAGACCCCGACACCCGCCTGGCGGCCGTGGCGTTCATCGAGGCGGATCGGACGCTTCGAGAAACCCAGGACGGCGACGAGGCGGGTCCGGCCTTTCTCGCTATTGTCGACAAGGGCAGCATCGGCCTGAAGGCCGCAATGGCAGGCACGCCTTACGCCTGAACGCGGTCAACCCGCCGTAACTCCGCCAGCAGAAACACCACCAGCACGCAGCACAGCAGGCCAAGCGACAATGGCAGTCCCTGATGTCCGGTCAGTTGCATCGCCAGCCCGGCCACGGGTGAGCCGACGATGCCGCCTACCCCCCATACGAACGCGAAGGCGGCATTGCCGGCGATCAAGGCTTGACCGGTGAAACGCTCGCCGAGCTGGATCAGCGACAGCGTGTAGATCCCGAACGAGACCCCGCCCCAGACGAAGAAGAGCGGCCAGACAAGCCATGTAGCGAAGAGCAACGGCAACAGCAAACAACCGGCCAGGCAAGCCAGGACACAGAACAGCATCATCGGCTTCGAGCCAAACCGTTCGGCGGCGCGCCCAAGCACGACCTGCAGCACGGCATTGCCGGCGATGAAACAGGTGATGAGCGAAGCGATGCGCTGCTCAGTGCTGCCGAGCGCGGCACCATAGACCGCGAACAGCGAAAGCAGGACTTGCTCGAAGGCGGCAGCCGTGAAGACTGCGAACAAGAGCAGCGGCGCCAGCGCGAAGAAGCCGCCGACCGACACCGCTTCGCCCTCACGCGGCATGTCGGGCAGGCGTGGCGCGACGGCAAGCACGATCAGGCCGCAGACAAGGAAGGCCGCGCTGCCGATGATGAAGGGTGGCCATCCTTGCGTGCCGACCAAGCCTAGCGACAGCGGGCCGAGGCCAAAGCCGGCGGAAACGATGGAGGAGTATAGGCCCATGATGCGGCCTCGGCGTGCGGCGGGTGTGATCGAGACCAGCCAGGTTTCACTGATCACGTAAAGCGGATTGGCAAAGAAGCCGAGCAGGAAGCGCAACGGCATCCAGGCCCATACATCCTGCGTCCAGGCAATCGCGATCAGGACGGTTGCTGCCAGGATCGAACACACAACCGCAAAGCGCGCCGCGCCCACCCGCCGGACCAGCGCCGGCGTGAAGAGCGACGATATAATGAAACCCAGAGGCGTCATCGCGGCCGAGAGGCCGATGAGGCCCGGTGTCGTCCCTTGCCGTTCCAGGATGAAGCTCAGCAGCGGATACGTCAGCCCCTGTGCTATGGCGAACACCGTAACTGTCGCGATGATGCCGGCCATCGCGGCCCATGCGATGTGGTTCTCCGGCGGTGACGTCGCGTCTTCGGCGCTCATGCCGACTTCGAAGCAGGATCGGCACGTTCCGGCAAGTGCAAATGCCGGCAAAACGCCGCGGTACGCCCAAACAGGCGGGCGGGTCTTATCCGCGACATCAGCTCACACTTGCCAGAAGCGTTTGACGATTTCGGCCTCGAGCTGGCGTCTGGTCAGACCGATGTCGTCGATCAGGTGCGGATTGGCCTCCGCCATCTGCTTGAGGTCCCAGCGAAAGCGTATCCGCTCGCGCCAGGCCGCGATCATGCCCCGCGGGCCCGTCGGACGCCGGCCCGATGACACCGCCTTTTCCGGCAAGGCTGCACGAGCAGAAGCAAGGGTATCGTTCATGGCAACCTCCATTCGGTTTGAGGAGCGACAGCCCTCGGCTTGCAAGAGGTTGAACTCTGCCGCATGCGGACGGCGCCGTAATTAAGCCCGGCCAAATAGTTCTCAAAAGTTCCAAACCGGCTAGAGCACCTCGCCGTTTCATGGAAACGGCGAGGTGCTCAACTCTTTGTTTTGACGCCATACGTCCGTGAAGCGCTCCGCCGCGCTTTCCCGTGGGAAAACCGCCTTCACACCTTTCCTGGAATTGCTCTATAGATGCGCGTTATGCAGGGATCGCGCTTTGCCTTTGGTCCGTTCGTGCTTGATCCGGGTGCGGGAACGCTCCTTCGGGACCAAGTTCCCGTAGCCGCCGGCCACCGCGGACTGCAGCTGCTGGCGGCGCTCGTCGCCCGGCCCGGCGAGATCGTGGCCAAGGCCGAGTTGATGGATGCGGCATGGCCAGGCACCGCCGTTGAGGAAGGCAACCTCACCGTCCAGATTGCGCAATTGCGCAAGCTGCTGGGTCCGGCCACGAACGGCGGAGAATGGATATCGACCGTTCCGCGCGTCGGCTATCGCTTCACCGGCGCCATCGAACAGCTCGGCGACGAGAAGCGACAGGCTTTGCCGCTGCCTGCCAAACCGTCGATAGCCGTGCTGCCCTTTGCCAATTTCAGCAACGACCCCGAGCAGGAAGCCTTCGCCGACGGGTTGACCGAAGACCTGATCACCGACCTGTCGAGGATCGGCGGCCTGTTCGTCATCGCGCGCAACTCGACCTTTGCCTACAAGGGCAAGGCGGTGGATGTGCGCGAGGTCGCCAGGGAACTTGGCGTGCGCTATCTCTTGGAGGGCAGCGCCAGACGCGCCGCCGGGCGCGTGCGCATCAACGCCCAGCTGGTCGACGCGCTGAGCGGCGAGCATTTATGGGCAGACCGCTTCGATCGCGGCCTGGAAGATATCTTTGCCGTTCAGGACGAGGTGACGGCCAAGATCGTCGAGGCGCTGCTTGGCCGGCTGCGCGCGCCGCTGCCGCGCAATCGGCCCCGAAATCTCGAGGCCTACGATCTGTGCGTGCGGGCCCGCAACCTGATCGACGTCTCGCCGGAGACGGCGCGCGAAGCGCATCTGTTGCTGACGCGCGCGCTTGCGCTCGATCCGGACTATGCCGAAGCCTATCGCTGGCTTGCCATGAACCACTGGATGGGATGGGTGCATTGGGGAGAGCCCATTGAGCCTGCCCGCGGCCTTGCCCTGGAACTGGCGCGCAAGGCTGTGGCGATCGATCCCAACGATGCCGGCTGCCACTGGGTGCTTGCCAACCTGCTTGCCTATGAGCGCAGATTCGACGAAGCGGATGTGGGATTTGCCAAGGCGTTCGAGCTCGACCCGAACGAGGCCGATGCCTGGGCGACATTGTCCGACATCGCGGTCCTGGCCGGGCGCGTCGAGGAGGGCCTCGACTATATCAGCAAGGCGTTCCGGCTGAACCCGTTTCCGGCAAGCTGGTACTATCTGACGCTCGGCCAGGCGCAATATGCGGCGCGCGACTATGAAGCCGCCGTCGAGACGACGCGCCGGGACGAGACGTATCGGACAAGCTCGCGCCGTTTCCTTGCGGCAAGCCTTGCGCAACTCGGCCGGATCGACGAGGCGCGCGCCGAGGTCGACCTGTTCCTCGTCGCGAACCCACATTTCACCACCCGTCACTGGGTCGAGACGGAGCCGTTCCGCGACACTGCCACGCTCGACCATTTCGTCGATGGCTTCCGAAAGGCCGGCCTTCCGGAGTGACGGACCGGCGTGCTCGATCGATGCCAGGCACCGTCGGTTGCGGATCAATCCTGCCAATGTTTGCACGTCGCGAGGCCGCTCGACCGATCTTGCTTCCGCGAGCAGTCATCCAACAGCGATTGCAGCGAAGCGGCGCGCGAAACCTCTGTCACGGTGAAGCCGGCTGGAACGGCCACGATCGATCCGGCCACGGGTGAGCGCTGGGTGGCGGCTGGCGACTGCCTGTTGCGCTCTCGTCTGCAATGCCGGCATCACGGTCGCCGTGGGCAATGATCGGCTTGCCTCATTGAGCTTTTAGCGACGCGCTCCGACAACTCGCGATGATTTTTCTAGATGCCATTTGTCGAAGCACAATCTTTTCCGAAAGCCGGTTTCCACTTTTCGGGACCATGCTCTAGCGGCTGTCTGTTTCTTGTTGCTGGCGCGATCGGAAGTCACCCGCACAACCTGGTTATCTGAGCGCCCTTTAGCTTTCCTTGTTTGAGGTCGGCGGCGGGAGTAATAGTCGCCAAGGAATTGCGAGGAGGAAGAGATGACGCTGAACTTCGACCCGAAGGCGAAGGCCACGGCGTTGTACCATGGCGAATTCCGACCGATGTTCATTGGCGGCAAGTGGGTCGCCGCGCAGTCCGGCCAGGGCATGCAGGCACTCAATCCGGCAACAGGCGAGGTGCTGGCGACAGTGCCGCGCGGCGGGGCTGCCGATATCGACTCGGCGGTGGCCGCCGCGCGCGCGGCCTTCGAAGGCCCATGGTCCAAATTCTCGCCCTACGAGCGGCAGTGCGTGCTGCTCAGGATCGCCGATCTGTTCGAGACGCATTGGGAAGAGCTCAGCGTTTCCGACACGCTCGATATGGGACTGCCGATCACGCGCACGCTCTCCAACCGGCGCCGCGTCATCGGCATGCTGCGCTTCTATGCCGGCATGGCGACGGCGCTGCATGGCGAGACGATCGACAATTCGATTCCCGGCGAGATCGTCACCTTCACCCGGCGCGAGCCGGTGGGCGTCGTTGGTGCGATCATTCCCTGGAACGCGCCGACCGCCGCCTCGATCTGGAAGATCGCGCCGGCGCTGGCGACAGGCTGCACCATCGTGCTGAAACCGTCCGAGGATGCGTCGCTGACGCCGCTGCTGATCGCGCAACTGATGCAGGAAGCCGGCGTGCCCGACGGCGTCGTCAACGTCGTCACCGGCACCGGGGCCGAAGCCGGTGCGCGGCTCGCCGAACATCCAGACGTCAACAAGATCGTTTTCACCGGATCGACGCTGACCGGCCAGGCCATCGCGCGGGCAGCCGTGGCCAACCTCAAACGCGTTTCACTGGAGCTCGGCGGCAAGTCGCCGATCATCGTCTGCCGCGACGCCGACATCGACAAGGCTGTTCCGATCGCGGCGATGGCGGTGTTCGTGCATTCGGGCCAGATCTGCATTGCCGGCTCGCGGCTGTTCGTGGCGCGCGAAATCCATGACGAGTTCGTCCGCCGGCTCGCCGATTTCGCCGGCAGACTGCGGATCGGCCATGGCATCGAGGCAGAGACGGAAATCGGACCGCTCATCAATGCCAGGCAGGCAGGCAAGGTGGAGGGCTATATCAGGGCCGGCAGCGACGAAGGCGCCGAACTGGTCGCCGGTGGCTCGCGGCTGACCGGCGAGCTCTACGATGGCGGCAACTTCATTGCGCCGACGGTCTTCGGCGCCGTGTCGGACCAGATGACCATCGCGCGCGAGGAGATTTTCGGCCCGGTCATTTCGGCGATGCCCTTCGACACGCTCGACGAAGCGGTGGCGCGTGCCAATGCGACGCCCTATGGCCTGGCCGCCGGCATCTTCACCACGCATCTGGGCACCGCGCACAAGCTTGCGCGCCGGGTCAAGGCCGGCTCGGTCTGGGTCAACATGTACCATGCCATCGACCCGGCGGTGCCGTTCGGCGGCATGAAGATGTCGGGTTATGGCCGCGAGGGCGGCATCGAACATCTGCACGAGTATCTGGAGACCAAGTCGGTCTGGATCCAGACCGACTGATATTCGCGCGGCGTACTCTGCGAAATCACGATGAAACCACAACGGCCAGGACGGCGGCGCAGTCACCGGCTTTGACCAGGCCGGGGAAATGCCGCGCGGCCAGAATGCCGGACATTTTTGCCCGGATTTCCTGCGGAGCGATGCCGGTGCGGCCGGTGGAATGGATGCGCCCCAGCACCGAGCCTTCTTTCACAGGCTCGCCGAGATCGACCATGGTTTCGATCATGCCGTCGTCCTCGGCGAAGGAGAAGCAATCGCCCGACGGCATGTCGAGCCACTGCGTCGGGCTCTTCTCTACTGCACCGGCGACAATGCCGGCATGACGCAGCACATTGCTGATGCCGCGCCGCGCAATCCGCACCGTCTGTGCGCGCGAGGTGCCGCCGCCGCCAAGCTCGGTGCTGACGAAGACCTTGCCCATTTCCTCCGCCGCCGTGTCGTACATGCCGACGGAGTCGATCTCGATCATGCGCATGGAGAACGGAGCCGCGAATGCGGCGACCGCGTCGAAGGCTTTCTGCTCCAGTGCCTTGTCGGGCACCGTGTGCGCGGCACAGAAGGGCACGAAATCCAGCGTCCTGCCGCCGGAGTGGAAATCGAAGACGAGGTCGGCGCGCGGCAGCAGTTCGCGTTGAAAGTAGTCGGCGATCTTCTCGGTCACCGTGCCGTCGGGGCGGCCGGGAAAGCTGCGGTTCATATTGCCCTTGTCGATCGGCGACGTCCGCGTGCCGGCGCGGAAGGCCGGATAGTTCATCGCCGGCACGATGATCACCGTGCCGCTGACCTGTTTGGGATCGAGCGTGCGGGCGAGATCGTAGAGCGCCAGCGGCCCCTCATACTCGTCGCCATGATTGCCGCCGGTGAGCAGGGCAGTCGGCCCCTTGCCGTTGCGGATGACGCAGATCGGGATCATCACCGAGCCCCACGCCGAGTCGTCGCGGCTGTAGGGCAGGCGCAGGAAACCATGTTGCACGCCGTCCTTGTCGAAATCGACGGTCGGGGCGATCGGGGATGGGCGAAGGCTAGGCATCGGGCTCAATTCTTCACCACCAGTTTGCGCGGTACATTGGCGAGGCACTCTACACCGGTTTCGGTGATCAGGATGGATTCGGTGATTTCCAGTCCCATCGTCTCCAGCCACAGGCCGGTCATGAAATGGAAGGTCATGCCGGGCTTGAGTTCGGTGCGGTCGCCGGGGCGCAGGCTCATGGTGCGTTCGCCCCAATCCGGCGGATAGGATAGGCCGATGGAGTAGCCGGTGCGGTTGTCCTTGACGATGCCATATTTCTTCAACACGGCGAAAAAGGCGTTGGCGATGTCCTCGCAGGCATTGCCGGGCTTTGCCGCCGCCAGCCCCGCCTCCATGCCTTCCAGTGTCGCCTTCTCGGCATCGAGGAATTCCTGTGTCGGCTTGCCGAGAAAGACGGTGCGCGACAGCGGGCAATGGTAGCGGTTGTAGCAGCCGGCGATCTCGAAGAAGGTGCCCTCGCCCGACTTCATCGGCTGGTCGTCCCAGGTGAGATGCGGCGCCGAGGCGTCGGCGCCCGACGGCAGCAGCGGCACGATCGCCGGATAGTCGCCGCCGACGCCATCGACGCCGCGCGTGCCGGCATCGTAGATCTCGGCGACCAGATCGCATTTGCGCATGCCGACCTGGATCTTGTCGACGATGCGCTGGTGCATGGCTTCGACGATGCGGGCCGCCTTGCGCATATAGTCGATTTCAGTCGGGCTCTTCACCGCGCGCTGCCAATTGACCAGCGCTGTCGCGTCGACGAAGCGGGCGTTGGGCAGGTGCTTCTGCAACGCGGCGAAGGCGGCAGCCGAGAACCAGTAATTGTCCATCTCGACGCCGATGGTCAGCTTGCCCCAGCCGCGATCACTGAGCACTCTGGCCAAAAAATCCATCGGGTGGCGCTCGGTCGACTGCACGTAGTGGTCGGCATAGCCGACGATGTTGTCATGCGCGAGATAGGCGGTGCGCTTGGCGCCATTGGCATCCTGGCCGCGACCGTACCAGACCGGCTCGCCCGATGGTGGCACGATCACCGCCTGATGCACATAGAACGACCAGCCATCATAGCCGGTCAGCCAGGCCATGTTGGATGGGTCGCTGATAACAAGCAGATCGACGCCTTTCCCCTCCATGGCTTTTCGCGTCTTGGCGAGGCGATCCGCAAATTCGCCACGCGAGAATTTTAGGTTCGGCTGCATTGTTCTTGGTCCTCGTTTGTTGGGCCTGGAGCCTGTTTCAACTTTGTTGGAAACAGGCTCGTCGTTCTTGTTTGAACGTGATCTCTGGGAAAACCGGGTTCCACTTCCGGATCACGCTTTGGCCAGCATCAGCTTTCAAAAATGGTTCCGGCATTGGCCGCCCGCGCCCGGTCGCGAGCGAGCGTGGCGATCGCCGTATCCTGCACGCCGGTGCCGGTGAGGTCGGCAATGGTGATATCGCTGGGTGAGCGCCTTCCGTGCCGTTCGCCGGCGATGATCTGGCCGAGTTCGGTGACCGCGGCATCGGCTCCCATCACGCCCGATGCGATGGCGTGATGCAGTTCTCCCAGACGCCGTGTCTGCTTGGCGCTGTCGGCGACATAGAGATCGGCCATGCGCAGGATCGCCGGCGCGATCTCGTTCTTGTGTTCGGCATCCGAGCCCATGGCGGTGATGTGCTGCCCGGCAACGACAAAGCCGGCCTTGATCAGCGGCTCGGTCGACGGCGTGGTGGTGACGATGATGTCGGCGCCGATGGTTGCTTTGGCTGCATCCGGCTCGGCGCGCACGAGAATGCCGAGCTTTTCGCGCAGCGCGCCTGCGGCCGTCTCCGCCTTGACCGCATCGCGCGCCCAGATACGTGCCTCTGCGATCGGCCGCACCAACATGAGCGCTTCGAGTTGCAGCCCGGCTTGCACGCCGGCGCCGAAGATTGCGGCGACGGACGAATCCGGCCGCGACAGATGCTTCGCCGCGACGGCGCCGGCAGCAGCGGTGCGGACATCTGTGAGATAGCCATTGTCCAGCAGCAGCGCCTCGACCACACCGGTTCTTGCCGAGAGCAACACCATCATGCCGCCCCCGCTGGGCAGACCGAGCTTCGGATTGTCGAAGAAGCCGGAGCTTATCTTAACGGCGAAACCGTCTATTCCAGGCACATAGGCCGACTTCACATCGACCTCGCCGCGCTGCTCGTGAATGTCCAACCGCAGGATCGGCGGCATCGCCACCGGCAATGTGGCGAGCGCGCGGAAAGCGTTTTCGACGCAGGCGACCGCGTCGAGATCGAGCGGCACGATTGTGCGCAGTTCCTTCTCGGTGAGGATGGTCATCGGACTCATGTGTCGCGCTCCGTACTAGCGCGCACCACGAAGGATAGTGTTCCGTCACACCCCCCTCTGGCCTGCCGGCCATCTCCCCCGCAAGGGGGGAGATTGGACTGCACTCCTGCCTTCGCCAATCTCCAGCGCAGCAAGAATAGCGACCGCATCGAAGCTGCCGATCTCCCCCCTTGCGGGGGAGATGTCCGGCAGGACAGAGGGGGGTGGGCGGGAATTCGGCGTGGGAGAGTTTTCATGCCGCGCGCTCCGCGATTGCGTCACCGCAGACGATCTTGCGATGCGTGTTCATGTCGATATTGCGGCCCGAGAGGAGAACCACCACCGGCCCGGTCGCCCTGACCTTGCCGGCGAGTAGCGCGGCGATGCCGACCGCGCCGGCGCCTTCGACGATCTCGCGCTCCTGTTCATAGGCATGCCGGATGCCGGCGGCGATCTCGTCCTCGGTGAGCAGGATGACGTCGTCGAGCAGATCGCGGCACATGGCGAAGGTCAGCCGGTTGTCGAGACCGATGCCGCCGCCGAGCGAATCCGCCAGCGTCGGCAACTCCTCGACCTCGACCGGACGGCCGGCATCGAGGCTGGCCTTCATCGCCGCGCCGCGCGCCATCGAAACGCCGATGATTTTTGTCCCGGGGCTGACGCCCTTGACGGCGGCGGCGATGCCCGAGGCGAGTCCACCACCGGAGAGCTGCACCAGGACGAGAGCGGCATCCGGGACCTGCTCGATCATCTCCAGTCCAAGCGTGCCTTGCCCGGCGACGATGGCGGGATGGTCGAAGGGCGGCAACATCACCAGTCCCTCCTGCGCCACCAGCCGTTCGACCTCCTGCTGCGCCTCGTCCTGACTGTTGCCGATGATGCGGACATCCGCGCCAAGCCGACGGATTTCGTCGAGCTTGTTGCCCGGCACCAGTCGCGACATGCAGATCACCGCACGCATGCCTTCGAGCTTCGCGGCATGGGCCAGCGCACGGCCATGATTGCCGGTCGACGCCGCGACCACGCCGCGCGCCTTCTCCTCGGCGCTCAGCGAAGCAACGGCATTCGAGGCGCCGCGCAGCTTGAAGCTGCCGGTGGTCTGGCGGTGTTCAAGCTTGAGGTGGACGGGGATGCCCAGTCGTTCGGAAAGGCTGTGAGATAACCCTGTCGGCGTGCGTTCGATTTTGCCGGCAACTCGCTCCCGGGCGGCACGAATATCGTTAAGGGTGACTGTCGTCATGATCGTCAATCGCGCGGCAAAGGCAGCGTCATCAGACGGCCAAATTCGGGATGCGACGTCCCGTCGCCACACAACCGCAAACAATTCCAGGCGCTGGCCTGATTGCTGGTGACGACCGGGCGGTCGATCGCCTGTTCCATGCCGGGAACCGCGAGCGCTCCGCGCAATGCGGTGCAGGACACGAACAGTGCATCGGCCTGCGCATGCGTCGCCTCACGAGCCAGGTCGACGATCGCTGCCGGCGCAATGCGCGCCATCTCGCGATCGTCCTCGAAACCGAGACAGGTGAAGCTGAGGATATCGAAGCCACGTGCGGCGAAGTAAGCCGCCATCGGCCTGGAGGTTTGGACGGTGTAGGGGGTGAGGATGCTGATCTTTTTCGCGCCCAGCACCTGCAGCCCGCGCAGGCCGGCCATCGGCGGCGTGACCACAGGAACACCCGGCTTGGCAGACTGGATTGCGGCCTCGATTTCAGCGTCGCCAATCACCACCGAGGCCGAGGTGCAGGAGTAGCAGATCGCGTCGAGGTTTTCGTCGGGCAGGATCAGCGCCGCGCCCGCCGCAAGCTCCGGCTGCATCTTGCGCAAATTCTCCGGCGTAGTTGGATTCTTGTAGGAAATGCGCGCGACATAGACGCCGACCCGCTCGCTCGCCACCATGCGGCGAAAGTCCGGCTCGCTGGTGTGGTCGGTGGCAAGGATGATCAGGCCGACGCGCTTTTCCAGCGGACGCGCGTCGAGCGCCGGCATTGTCGGCGTCAGCCTGATTTTGGGCAGCGGTTTCATCTTGAGAATTACCTTTCGATCTTGCCGTAGCGATGTTCCAGCCAGCGCAGCAGCACGACCGAGAAGAGGCTGATGACGAGGAAGAAGGCGCCGACCAGCGTGATCGGCTCGATGTAGCGATAATAGGTGTTGGCGACGCTCTTGGCCTGGTTCATCAGCTCCAGCACGGTGATCGCCGACAGCAGCGGCGTCTCCTTGAACATGGCGATGAAATAGTTGGCCAAAGCCGGGATCATCGGTGGGATCGCTTGCGGAATGATGATGTTGGTCCAGGTCTGCGTGGCGCTCAGATTGCAGGCCTTGGCCGCCTCCCACTGGCCGCGCGGCACGTTGTCGATACCGGCGCGATAGACTTCCGCCGTGTAGGTGCCGTAGTGCAAGCCGAGCCCGATGACGCCGGCGACCAGCGGCGGCAACAGGATGCCGAAATCCGGCAGCACGTAGAAGATGAAATAGAGCTGCACCAGAAGCGGCGTGCCGCGGATGAATTCGGCCGCCCAACCAACGGTGCGCGACAGCGCCTTGTTGGGCGAGCGTCGTGCTAGCGCGATGCCCAGACCCACGACAGCGGCCAGCACGGAGCCGAGCAGCGTTGCCAGGATGGTGATCTTCACGCCCTGGATCAGCGTCGGCAGGATCTCCCAGACGAAGTTCCAGTCCCAATCCATCAGACGCGCACCCCGTCGAGGCCGCGCGCCATGCGGCGTTCCAGAGAACGCACGCCCCAGGAGATGATCAGCGCCAGGGCGAAATAGATGATCAGGATGGTGGTGAACGGCGCCAGCGTGTTGCCGGTCTGCGAGCGCACGACCTGCGCCTGAAAGGTGAGATCGGCGAGCGAGATCAGCGACACCACGGAGGTCGCCTTGAGCAGTTCGATGGCATTGTTGCCGAAGGTCGGCAGCATGACCAGCAGCGCCTGCGGCAGGATGACATGGCGCATGCCTTGCCAGCGGCCGAGGTTGAGCGCGATGCAGGCCTCATATTGTTCGCGGCCGACCGACTGGATGGCGCCGCGTACCACCTCGGCCGCATAGGCGCCGACATTGAGGCCCAGCGCCAGCACACCCGCCTGCAGCGGCGTCAGTTCGAGGCCGATCAACGGCAACACGAAATAGGCAAAAAACAGCTGCACGAAGATCGAGGTGCCGCGGAAGAATTCTATATAGGCGGTGGCCAGCCAGCGCAGCGCAAAGAAGCGCGACACGCGGCCCATGCCGGCGAGGAAGGCCATGATTAGGGCGAGCACCGACCCCATCAGCGTCAGCTCGATGGTGACAAGCGCTCCCTGCAATATCAGGCCGAGGTAGCCGGACCACTGGGTCATTCGGGTTCCAACGTTGGCGGTTAGCTTCCTTCTCCCCGTTCACGGAGAGAAGATGCCAGTCTACCCTCCGTAGCTGCAGCGCAGCTGCTGCGAAGGACGGGCAGGCAGATGAGGGGCAGCGCTAAATTCTCAGAACCTGGCGCCGCCCATCATCCGGCCCTTCGGGCCACCTTCTCCCCGTGAACGGGGAGAAGGCAAAACGGCCCTATTTCGCCGCGCAGAGCTTGTCCCGCGTGGTCGACATCGCGGCTGCGGCCGAGAAGCCGTAGGGCTCGATGATCTTGGCGAACTCGCCGGATTTCTTCAGCTTGGCGAGCTCGACATCGAAGGCATCGCGCAGGGCCTCATCGCCTTTCTTGAAGGCGGCGCCGTCGCAATAGACCGGGGCGCCGACCACTGGGGCAATGACTTCGAGGTTCGGATCGTTGGCTTTCTTGACGAGGTCGTTGATCGACAGGACGGGCAGCGAATAGGCGTCGATGCGGCCGTCCTGCAGCATCTTCAGGCCGCTCTGGCCGTCCGGCACGACGATGACGCGCTCGCGCGGCACGCCGGCGTTGAGCGCCAGCTTCTCCTCGGTGCCGCCACCGGGCGCGCCGATGGTGGCTGACGTGTCCTTGGCGACGTCCTCGTAGCTCTTGAAGCCCTTCGGATTGCCCTTCTTGACCAACATCGCCTCGGCGTCGCACAGCACCGGCTCGGAATAGACGACCGCCGCGCAACGCTCCGGCTTCATGAACAGGCCGGCGGTGACGACGTCGAAGCGGCCGGCCTGCAGGCCGGGGATCATCGCGCCATATTCGGAGATCGAAGCGACGATGTCGGCAACACCGAGACGCTTGAAGACCTCGCGCGCCACGTCGGGCGCCGCACCCGAAACTTTGCCGTCGGCGGCGACCGCCGTATAGGGCGGCTCGTTGGCGATCGCGACGCGGGCAAAGCCCTGCGCCTTCAATTGCTCGAGCTTGCTGTCATCGGCCGAACCGGTGCTCGACGCGGCGAGCACCGCCGTCAGTGCGAGACCGGCGACGCCGGCCAGAATGCCAAGTTTCTTCATTGTTCCCAACTCCTTTGTTGTCTTCTTGGTTTTGTCTGGGGCGGTCTTCCGCCCCGCAAAGCGGTCAGACACGATGTCCGGCCGCGATGATCTTCTTCAGGAAGCCTTGCGTGCGCTCCTGCTTTGGATGGCGGAAAATCTCGTCTGGTTTGCCCTCTTCGACGATCTTGCCGCGGTCGAAGAACAGCACGCGGTCGGCGAAGTCGTGGGCAAAGCCCATCTCGTGGGTGACCAGCAGCATGGTCATGTCGGTCTCTGCGGCGAGCTTGCGCATGACATTCATCACCTCCTCGACCAGCTCCGGATCGAGGGCCGACGTCACCTCGTCGAACAGCATGATCTTGGGCGACAGGGCCAGCGCGCGGGCAATCGCCACGCGCTGCTTCTGGCCGCCAGACAGCTGCGCCGGCATCGACTTCGCCTTGTCGGCCATGCCGACCATGTCGAGCAGTTCCATGGCCCGCTTTTCAGCGGCGGCGCGAGGCGTGCCCTTGGTCAGCATCGGCGCCAGCGTGACGTTATCCATGACGCATTTGTGCGGAAACAGATTGAACAGCTGGAAGACCATGCCGATCTTCTGCCGCATCTTGGTCAGGTGCCGCTCGTCGGCGGGCAGCAGCTGGCCATTGCGCTCCATGTGGTAGAGCTGCTCGCCATCGATCTGGATATGGCCGCCGTCGATCTTCTCCAGCGTCATCAGGATGCGCAGGATCGTCGTCTTGCCCGAGCCGGACGGGCCGATCAGCGCCAGCTTCTCGCCGGGCATGACCTGCATCGACAGGCCGTCCAGTACCTTGAACGAGCCGAAGCTCTTCGAAATGGCGTCGACCTTGATGATGGGTGAGGACAAATGAATTTCCCCTGCTGGAGAAGCCTGTGCCCTTAACGATGCGGAACGCGCCAAATCATGTCAATTGGGAAAATAAAATCATGACAATATTTCCGGCACTGCATGATTCCAGAGCAATTCCCGCTTAGATTGCGAGCAGCAGATGCTCCGGATCGCCAAGCAGCAACTTGGTGACAACGCCGAGGCCGGCGCGCAGTTCCCCCTCGGTGGTCGAGCCGAGCGAGATGCGCACCGCCGGATGCCAGGGCGCATCCGAGATGCGGAAGGAGGTGCCGGGCGCGATCGCCACGCCTTGCAGGCGGGCCTGGGCGACGAAGCTTTCCTCGGCACGGTCCGCGGGCAGTTGCAACCAGACATGCAGCCCGTCGCGCCTGGCGCGATAACCAACCCCGCCCAGCACCTCGGCTGCGATGTCCTGGCGGCGGCGCAATGCCGCGCGCTGCCAGCGAACGAGTTCCATCGCCGTGCCGTCGGTCACCCATTTGGTGGCGATCTCGGCCACCAGCGGCGTCGCCATCCAGTTCGACACCAGATGCCGGTTGGCAACGGCGGCGACATAGCGGTCGGGCGCCGCGAGATAGCCGATGCGCAGGCCAGGTACGGTGATCTTGGTGAAGGAAGTGACGTAGAGCGTGCGCTCCGGCGCAAAGGCGGCGACCGGCGGCGGCCGGTCCTCGACCAGCGGACCCAGCACATCGTTCTCGATGATGGCGATGTCGTGCTTGCGCGCGACCGCGGCGATCTCTTCGCGCCGCCGAGCGTCCATCAGCGTCGCCGTCGGGTTGATCACCGACGGTTGCACGAATACCGCGCGAATGTCGGTGAGCCGGCAGACCTCGTCCAGCGCCTCCGGGATCAGGCCATTGCCGTCGATCGGCAGGCCTTCCAGGTTGAAGCCGAGATAGCGCGCCAGCGGCACCAGCGTGTGGTGGCCGATAGCCTCGGTGGCGACAGTCGATCCCGGCGGCGCAACGCTCATCAGCGCCACGGTCATCCCGGCGGTCGCGCCATTGGTCAGGCTGATATTCTGTGCGGAGGTGTCGAGCCCACACAGTTTCAGCCATTCGACAGCCACCGCGCGGTGACGCGGGAACACCATGTTGGGCCGGAACGACAGCGCCGAACTCGATGGCAGGTTTTCGGCCAGCCAGCCCAGCGCCTGCTTCAGCCGCTCCAGATGCATCGGCTCGCAGACCGGCTTCAGGATCGATAGGTCGATGACCTCGCCGAGGCGCTCCGGCAGATAGGGCGGCTCCGGTTCACGGCGCTGCGTCTGGACAAAGCTGCCGCGGCCGATCTCGCCCGAAATCAGGCCGCGCCGGATCAGTTCTTCGTAGGCGCGGCTGACCGTCTGCACCGACAGTTTTAAATCGTCTGCCAGCCTTCGATGCGTTGGCAGCCGCGCGCCATTGGCCAGCCGCCCGTCATGAATGGCGCGGGCGAACTGGTCGGCCAGCGATTGATAGGCTGGCCGGCGGAGGAGCGCAGGGTCGGGTTGCCATAATGTCATGACTTAATAGAGATCGAAATCAGTGCAATTGACAATCGAAATAATGCGCCGTCATGGTGATGCCGACAAAAAGCGGACGCCGATGACATCGAAACTCGACGCGGTCGACCTCAGGATACTCGACGCCATCCAGCGCGACGGGCGCATCACCAAGCTGGCGCTGGCCGAACAGGTCGGGCTGTCGCCGACGCCGTGCTGGATGCGGCTGCGCAAGCTGGAGAAGGCAGGCATCGTCTCGGGCTACCACGCCAGGATCGCCATGCGCGTGGTGGCGCCGGTCGCCACCGTGTTGATGGAGGTGACGCTGGCCAGCCATCGCCAGGCCGATTTCGACCGCTTCGAACGCGTCATCCGCGACATCCCCGAAATCGTCGCCTGCTGGTCGGTGGGCGGCGGCGTCGACTATGTGGTCAAGGTGATGACGCGCGACATCGACGCCTATCAGCGGCTGGTCGACGACCTGCTGGAGCGCGAGATCGGCATCGACCGCTACTTCACCTACATCGTCACCAAGACGGTGAAGGACGAAATCGTGCTGCCGATAGCCGATCTGCTGCCGGCGTCGGCATAAGCCCGGAGAGAATGTCTGTCGGGACGGCACAATAGAGAGAGTCTCTCTCCTTCAGGGCGTCGAAACAGTCTCTCTGTCTGCATGTGACGGATAGTCTTCCCGCATCGTCCGAACCGGGAGGCCTCGACCATGTCCGCGCATTTTGCCCGCTCGCATCGCCATGAGGCGCTCGACCGCCTCTCCGACCGCCGGCTGCTGCGCGAGCTTGCCTATGTCGATGGGCATTGGACCGCGAGCGAAGCGGCCGAAAGCTTTGAAGTCACCGATCCGGCCACAGGCGCGACGGTCGCGTTTGTCGCCGCGCTCGATGCGCAGCAAACGACAAGGGCAATCGGTGCCGCCGCGCGTGCCTTCCCGGCTTGGCGGTCACTGCTGCCGCAGGAGCGGTCCAGAATTCTGCGAAAATGGTTCGAGCTGATCGTTGCAGCCAAGGATGATCTGGCCCTGCTGATGACACTGGAACAGGGCAAGCCGCTGCAGGAATCGTTTGGCGAAATCGACTACGCCGCCTCCTTCGTCGAGTGGTATGCCGAAGAGGCAAAGCGCCTCAACGCCGAGAGCGTCACCAGCCATCTGCCCAAAGCGGAAATGATGGTGCGACGAGAGCCGCTCGGCGTTGTCGGCGTCGTCACGCCCTGGAATTTTCCGGCGGCGATGCTGACCCGCAAGGCGGCCGCCGCACTCGCCGCCGGCTGCACCATCGTCGCACACCCATCCTCGGAGACGCCGCTGTCGGCGCTGGCGCTGGCTGAACTCGGCGAGCGCGCCGGCCTGCCCGCCGGTGTCTTCAACGTCATCACCGGCAAGGCAGCGACGATCGTCGGGCGCATGTGCGAAGACCCGCGCGTCCGCGCCATGAGTTTTACCGGCTCGACGGAGATCGGCCGGTTGATCGCCGCACAGTGTGCTCCGACGATGAAGCGGCTGGTGATGGAGCTTGGCGGCCATGCGCCGCTGATCGTCTTTGCCGACGCCGATGTCGACAACGCAGTGAGCATTGCCATCGATGCCAAGTTTGCAACGTCAGGCCAGGACTGCCTTGCCGCCAACCGCATCTATGTCCAGCGCCCGATCTACGATCGCTTCTGCGCCGCCTTTGCCGAGCGCATCGAGGCGCTGCGGACCGGCAATGGGCTTGTCGAAAAGATCGATATCGGACCGCTGATGCATGAGCGCGCCGTGACCAAGGTCGAGGAACAGGTCGCCGATGCCGTCGCCCATGGCGCGCGCTGCCTCACCGGCGGCAAGCGGCATCAGGCCGGGCCGCTGTTCTACCAGCCGACGTTGCTGGCCGATGTCAGCGACGAAGCGCTGATCATGCGCGAGGAGACCTTTGGGCCGGTCGCCGCAGTCACGCCGTTCGACAGTGAGGACGAGGTGATCGCCCGTGCCAACGCCACGGAATATGGCCTCGTCGCCTATGTCGTTACCGAGAATGGCGCCCGCCAGCAACGTATGGGCCGCGCGCTCGACTACGGCATGGTCGCCATCAACCGCGTCAAGATCACCGGCGCGCCGATCCCATTCGGCGGCGTCAAGCAATCCGGCATCGGTCGCGAAGGCTCGCGCCATGGGCTCGAAGCTTTCGCCGATCTGAAGTACCTCTGCCTGGACGTCGCATAAGTCCGTCCGGCCATCCCTCAAGGAATCAAAAAATGCTCGACCAATCCAACGAACTCAATGCCTGGGATCGCGACCACTTCTTCCATCCTTCGACCCATATGGGCACGCATGCGCGGGGTGAATCGCCGACCCGCATCATGGCCGGCGGCGAAGGCGTCACCGTCTGGGACAACAATGGCAGGAAGAGCATCGATGCCTTTGCCGGTCTCTATTGCGTCAATGTCGGCTATGGCCGCCAGAAGATCGCCGACGCGATCGCCACCCAGGCGAAGAACCTCGCCTACTACCACGCCTATGTCGGCCACGGGACCGAGGCCTCGATCACGCTGGCCAAGATGATCATCGACCGCGCGCCGAAGGGCATGTCGAGGGTCTATTTCGGCCTCTCGGGTTCGGATGCCAACGAGACCAACATCAAGCTGATCTGGTACTACAACAATGTGCTGGGACGGCCGGAGAAGAAGAAGATCATCTCGCGCTGGCGCGGCTATCACGGCTCGGGCGTGATGACGGGATCACTGACCGGGCTCGACCTGTTCCACAACGCTTTCGACCTGCCGCGCGCGCCGGTCCTGCACACGGAGGCGCCCTATTATTTCCGTCGCGCCGACCGCTCGATGAGCGAGGAGCAGTTCTCGCAGCATTGCGCCGACAAGCTTGAAGAGATGATCCTGGCCGAAGGTCCCGAAACCGTCGCCGCCTTCATCGGCGAGCCGATCCTCGGTACTGGCGGCATCGTGCCGCCGCCGGCCGGCTACTGGGAGAAGATCCAGGCGGTGCTGAAGAAGTATGACGTGCTGCTGGTCGCCGACGAGGTGGTGACGGGCTTCGGCCGTCTGGGCACCATGTTCGGCTCCGACCATTACGGCATCAAGCCAGACCTCATCACCATCGCCAAGGGGCTGACCTCGGCCTACGCGCCGCTGTCGGGCGTCATCGTTGCCGACAAGATGTGGCAGGTGCTGGTGCAGGGCTCCGACAAGCTCGGTTCGCTCGGCCATGGCTGGACCTATGCCGCGCATCCGATCTGCGTCGCCGCAGGTGTCGCCAATCTCGAACTGATCGACGAACTGGACCTGGTGACGAACGCCGGTGAGACCGGCGCTTATTTCCGCGCCGAACTGACAAAGGCTGTCGGCGGGCACAGACACGTCGGCGACGTGCGCGGCGATGGCATGCTGGCGGCGGTCGAATTTGTCGCCGACAAGGACGACCGGGTGTTCTTCGACGCCTCGCTCAAGATCGGGCCGCAAGTGGCGACAGCACTTGCCGCCAGCGGCGTCATCGGCCGCGCCATGCCGCAGGGCGACATACTAGGCTTCGCGCCGCCGCTCTGCCTGACGCATGAGGAAGCCGACATCGTCGTTTCGAAAACCGCCGATGCCGTCAACAGCGTGTTTTCCAATCTCTGAGATCGACCCATGAATGCCATGACCAAGACCCTCCCCGCCACCATGGCCGCCGTGCTGCTCACCGGGCATGGCGGACCGGAAAAGCTCGTCTATCGCAGCGATGTGAAAGTGCCTGTGCCTGCCGCCGGCGAGGTGCTGGTTAAGGTCAGCGCTTGCGGTATGAACAACACCGATGTCTGGGTACGCCAGGGCGCCTATGGCACGGAGGAGGACGCTGCCGCCGTGTCGACGTGGCGGCGGCAAGGCAACACGCTTACCTTCCCGCGCATCCAGGGCACCGACACGGTCGGCACCATCGCTGCCGTCGGCGAAGGCGTTTCCCCGGGCCGTATCGGCGAACGGGTAATGGTCGATTTTTCGATCTACAACCGCGACGACGATTCCCTCGCCGACATTGACTATATGGGGCACGGTCGCGACGGCGGGTACGCCGAGTACCAGACGGTGCCGGGCGAGAATGCGCATTTCGTCGATACTGACATGAGCGACGTCGAACTCGCCACCTTCTGCTGCGCCTACCTCACCGGCGAACAGATGCTGGAGCGCGCCGGGCTGAAAGCCGGCGAACGCGTGCTGGTCACCGGCGCCTCGGGCGGCGTCGGTTCCGGCATCGTGCAGCTGGCGCGGGCGCGCGGCGCCATTCCCTATGCGGTCGTCGGCAAGGGCAAGGAGCAGGCGGTGCGCGACATTGGCGCCGAAGCGGTCATTACCCGTGGGGTTGCCGATCTTCCCGCCGCCGTGAATGAAGCCACTGGCGACCAGCCGATCGATGTGGTCGCCGATCTCGTCGGCGGCGCGATCTTCAACGACCTGCTGCGCATCCTGCGACCTGAAGGCCGCTACACCACCGCTGGCGCCATCGCCGGCCCGGTCGTGCAGCTCGATCTCAGGACCATGTATCTCAAGCAGCTGCAACTGCACGGATCGAGCCAGGGCACGCGCGCCGACTTCCGCCGCATCATTGGATACATCGAAGCGAAGAAAATCCGGCCGCTGGTCGGCGGCGTCTACAGGCTCTCCGATTTCCACAAGGCGCAGGCCGACTTCATCGCCAAGGATTTCGTCGGCAAGCTGGTGGTTGTGCCGGACGCCATGTGGAACATCCGCGCATAACGGCTCCCAACGTCAGAGCGCGTCGTAAACGGCATCAATCAACACCTTGCGGCGTGGATCGACGTCGTCGAAACCCAGCATGCGGTTGGTGACGTAGCCGAATCCGACACCGGCGCCGGGATCGGCAAAATCGAGGGCGCCGCCCCCAGCCGCCATGGCCGAGGGATTGCGGCGACGCGCGGCTGGCATAGGCGGCGTCCTCGAGCTGAAAGCCGGCGGCGAATTGCCGGCGCTTGAGACATAGCGCGCATGAGGCGAACCGGAATCATCGCAACGAATGCAAGCCACAGGCGGCAACCAGACCCTGCATCTTGACAGACGAGGCGAAAGCCAAAAGAGTGAAACCGGTTTCACTGGGGACCGCCGGTGCATTTCGATCTGTCCATTCTGCTCCCGCATCTGGGTTTTCTGGCGCGCGGCGCCGAACTTACGGCGGCGGCTTGCGCGCTGTCGCTGGTGGGAAGCGTCGTCATGGGCGCGTTGGTGGCGATCGCACGCACCTCCGCCTCGGCACTGCTTCGACGGATCGCCTTCGTCTACGTCGATCTCTTCCGCAATGTGCCGTTCATCGTCCAGCTGTTCTTCTTCTATTACGGCCTGCCCGAGCTCGGCATTTACATCGACGCCTTCACCACCGGCGTCGTGGCGCTTTCCATTGCCGGCGGCGCCTATGCCTCCGACATCATTCGAGCCGGCATCCTCGCCATCGACCAGGGCATCATCGACGCCGCTGAAGTGAGCGGCCTGTCCAGGCGCAAGGTCTTTACCCGCATCGTGCTGCCGATTGCGCTGCGCACCTCCGTGCGACCGCTCGGATCCGTGCTCATCAACATGATCCTTACGTCCTCGATCCTCTCGACCATCACGCTCAACGAGCTCACCGGCTCAGCCCAGATCGTCGTCTCGCAGACCTATCGGCCCTTCGAGGTCTATGTGGTGCTGCTCTGTGCCTATGCGGCCCTGACCTATCTGGTCTCGCTGGGCGTCACCCTGCTCCACCGCCATCTCAATCGGGACATGATGGAGGCGGTCGACTGATGCGGTTCAGCGACTTCACCTCCTACGACCTGATCCTGCTGGCGCAAGGTCTCGGCACCAACATCGCGCTGTTTCTCGTCACCTCTCTGATCGGACTGCTGATTGGCCTGAGCTGGGCACTGGTGCGGTTCTACCGTGTGCCGGTTCTGGCCCAGGTCGTCACCTTCCTGTCGGAGCTGTTGAAGAACTCGCCGGTGTTGGTGCAGCTGTTCCTGGTGTTCTTCGGCCTGCCGGCCCTGCTGCATATAAGGGTGACGCCGGTCACCGCAGCGACCATCACTCTGTCGGCGAACACCGCGGCCTTCGTCTATGTCATCGCGGTCTCGGCGATCGAGTCGATCGAACGCGAGCAGGTCGAGGCCGCGCGTGTCTTCGGCCTGACCCGGTGGCAGGTCCTGCGCCATATCGTTTCGCCCCAGGCTGCCGCCTTCGCGGTCGGCCCGCTCGTCGCGCTGCTGGTCAACCAGCTTCAGGTGACGTCGCTGATTTCTGTCATCGGCGTCGTCGACCTGACCAAGATCGGCCACATCCTCAACATGCGCACCTTGAAGCCGTTCGTGGTCTGGACCGTCGTCGGGCTGCTCTACTATGGCGCGGCAAAGCTGGTCGCCCTGCTTGGCGAGCGTCTTGAAAACCGCCTGCGGGCGCACAGCGCCTGGCGGGGGCTTTAACATGCTCAAGATCGAAAACGTGCACAAAGCGTTCGGCGAGGTCACTGTGCTGGACGGCGTCGACCTGACGATCGCGCCCGGCGAAGTGGTCTCGATCCTCGGGTCGTCGGGGTCCGGCAAGTCGACACTGATCCGTTGCATCAACGGCCTCGAAAAGCTGAAGTCGGGCCGCATCACGGTCGACGATTTCGATGTCAGCAAGCCGAAGGAGCTGGCCGAGGCGCGCAAGCGCTCAGGCACCGTCTTCCAGCTGTTCAACCTCTATCCGCATATGAGCGCGCTTCAGAACATTACGCTCGCCCCGATCGAGGTGCTGAAGATGCCGCGCCCTGAGGCCGAGGCGCTGGCGCGCAAGCTGCTCGAGTCCGTCGGCCTCGCCGATCGGGCCAACGCCTACCCGGCGCAGTTGTCGGGCGGGCAGCGCCAGCGTGTCGGCATCTGCCGGGCGCTCGCCATGCAGCCGCGCTATCTGCTGCTCGATGAAGTCACCAGCGCGCTCGACCCGGAAATGACTTCCGAGGTGCTGGCCATCCTGGCAAAGCTCGCCGCGCAAGGCACGACGATGCTGTTCGTCACCCACGAGATCGAATTCGCGCGCGAGATTTCCAACCGCATCGTCTTCCTCGACAAGGGCAGGCTGGTGGTCGATCTGCCGACGGATCGTTTCTTCGCCGCGGACGGCGGCCGGGCGCAGCCGCGGGTTGCGCAGTTTCTCTCCAGGATGCGCAAGGACTAGGAATGCTGCTGTTAGCCAACAACGAAGCATGGCCGGGATTCGAGACCTCGGTGCAAATGCTGCGCGATGGCGCCGTCAGCCTGGACGCGATGGTTGCCGGCATCGGCATGGTGGAGAAAGAGGTCAAGGTTCGAAGCGTCGGCTATGGCGGCTGGCCGAACATGCTGGGCGAGATGGAGTTCGACGCCGGCGTCATGGATGGCAATACACGAGAGGTCGGTTCAGTCGGCGCCGTGCCAAGGGCCTTGGCGGTCGCTGCCCTGGCGCACCAGGTGATGAAGCGCCTGCCGCATGTGATGCTGACCGGCGAAGGGGCGCGGCGCTTTGCCAGCGAAATCGGTTTTGCCGAAGACGAAGTCTTGTTCGAGGACTCCAGGCGCGTCTGGTGGGAGCGGCTGCAACAGGAACTCACACCGCAACAGCTGGCGAAATTCCCCGATATCGATCTGGCGCCGCTCAGCCGTACTATAACCGATCCCGAGCGCGTCCGCGACACCACCGTCTTCCTGTCGGCGGATGCGCGGCGCGGCATCCATGCCGCGACTTCGACCTCGGGCTGGGCCTGGAAATATCCGGGCCGGCTCGGCGATTCTCCCATTCCCGGCGCAGGCTTTTACGCCGACAGCCGCTATGGTGCGGCGGCGTGCACCCATACCGGCGAGATGACGATGCGCTGCACGACCGCGCGGACCGTCGTGCTGGCCATGAAGCTTGGCCGATCCTTGTCGGATGCGGTCGCGCTGGCGGTCGAGGAACTCGGTGAACTCGACACCGGCTTCCTAGCCGGCGTGGTCATCCACGCCGTCGACGCCGAGCAGAACCATGAGGTGGTGAATTTCAGATGCGAGGGCGAGGTCCGCTACTGGCTCTGGAAGGATTGCATGTCCGCACCCGAATTGCGGGCAGCAAAGCGTGTCACTTGAAAATAAGGAGAGGAACCATGAAGACCCTACTGCGTGCCTTCGCCGCGCTGGCCATCGTGGCCGGTTCGGCATTTCCAGCCCTTGCCGGCATGATTGACGACATCCGCTCACGCGGCACCATTCGCATCGGCGTATCGCTCGGCGGCGAGCCGATCGGCTTTCGCGATGCACAAAACAACCCTGTCGGCTACGATGTCGATGTCGCGACGCTGCTGGCGCAAAAGCTCGGCGTGCCGGTCGAGTTCGTCGACGTCTCGGGCGATGCGCGTATTTCCATGTTGGTGTCGGGACAGATCGATGTCGCGGTCGCAAACACCTCGGCAACGCTCGAGCGGGCCAAGACCGTCAACTTCACCATCCCCTACAACCGGGCCGGGCTGCGCGTCATCGTCCAGAAGGATGCCGGGATAACCGACCTCAAGGGGCTCGCCGGCAAGAAGGTTGTCGTCGGCCGCGGCACCACGGGCGAAACCTTCCTCAAGGCGGCCGTGCCGGAAGCAGAGCTCGTCTATGTCGACCAGTTCGCGCCCGACGGGGTTCTGCAGCTGCAACAGAAGCGCGTCGATGCGGCGATCGAGGATTCCTCGCTGCTCGATTACCTCGCGACCAAGACACCGAGCCTGGTGACGCTGCCTGGCCTCTATTCCAACGATCCGATCGGCATCGCGGTCGCCAAGGGCGATCCCGAATTCGTCCGCTGGCTCGACATGTTCGTGTCCGACTTCATCCAGTCGGGCACCTATGAGACGACCTACAAGAAGTGGTGGGGGCCGGACTCCAACCCGCCGGCGCTCAACCCGCTGTGGTGACACCCACTACCGGTAACCGATCGGCGCACACTCGAGGCGCCGTCGCAACGATCGCCGATGTCGCGCGGCTGGCAGGCGTGTCGCGTGCCGCGGCCAGCCGTGCGCTGTCGAGCGGACCGCGACCGGTCTCGGCGGACAAACGCGAACGTGTCGTGCAGGCCGCCGCGCAGCTCGGCTACAAACCCAATCTCCTGGCGCAAAGCCTGACCACCAAGACCGTCAATCTGGTTGCCGTCGTGGTCAACCACATTCACGACCTTTCAGATCTCGACCTGTTCGACCGGCTGCTCGACGCAATCCAGTCGATCGGCAAGCAGGTCATCCTCATCCGCATCGGCTCGGCGGAAGGGGTCGAGGATTTTCTGCGCAACGGCGTTGCCTATCATGTCGATGCCGCCGTGGTGTTCTCCGACTTTGCCGATGCAGCGACGGTGCGGCGCATGTTTCGCTCGGACCTGGTCATCATGCTGAACGGACTGCATGACGATCTGTCACCCACCGTCATTCCCGATGAAGGCGTCGGCATCGCCGAGGCCGTGGCGGATGCGGCGGCCAAGCGCGCGCGCACGGCCAGCCTGCTGACCGGCCGTTCGTCCTCGCGGGTCGAACAGCTGCGCATCGGCCACTACCTCGAAGCGTTCCGGCATCATGGAATTGAACTGCTGCAGACGGTCCAGGGAGACTATTCCTACGAGTCGGGCTATGCGGCAGCCGCCGGCCTGACGGGACGCGGCTGTCCCGATGCGGTCTTTTGTACGTCCGACGCGATGGCCATGGGTGTTCTGGATGTCTGCCGGGCGGATTTCCCCGACAACCGGCCCAGCCGCTTCCGCCTCTATGGCTTCGACAATGTGTCCCTGACCAATTTCGACGCCTACCCGATATCGTCAATCGGCTACGACAAATCAGACTATGTGGGTCATATCGTCGGCGCCCTCTCCAATCCGCAGGTCTTCATGCCCGGCCAGCCGCCTGTCGTTATATTGACCCGGCTGATTTCGCGCTTGACCGCGTAACTAGCGCCGATGTTGGACTGCTTGTCCGGCGTCGATCTCCCAGAGATCGAACGGAGATCGCGCCGGACAATGTACCGGCGCCTACTGCAATTTCGCCTGCAGCGCGTTGACGTCGTCGGTTGTCATTTCACCGTCGGTCGTCACCTTGCCGTCGACGATCTTCCACAGCCGGAACGGACCGGTGATGTCGCCATATTTGTCGAAGCTGACCGGACCGATGACGCCTTCATAGCGGATCGGCTTGCCGTCCTTGATCAGGCCGAGCGCCTTGGCGAACTCGTCCTTGCCGGCATAGATCGGTGTGCCGGCAGGATCGACCGCCTTGTACATGGCATCCTTGATCTTGGCTGGATCCTCGGAACCGGCAATGGCAATGGCGAGACCGACAATGGCGCCGGCATCATAGGAACGGTCGGCTGCCGGGTTCGACGGTTCGATGCCCGAAAACTCCTTGTAGTTTTTCAGGAAATAGTCGGTGGATGCCGTCGGGCTGGTGCCGGAAGAGGTACCATAGGCATCCTTCAGATAATCGGCGCCGACGGATTCGATGAAGTCCGGGCTGTTCATGCCGTCATTGAGCAGGAATTTCTGCACGCCGCCCTGCGATATCCAGGTGCGGGCGACCGTTGCGCCGTCGACCGGCGTGCTGACGAGGTAGAGTCCGTCCGGCTCGCCTCCCATCGCCGCCGTCACTTCCGAAGCATAGCTCGACTGCTTTTCATTATAGGGCGTGTCGGAGACGATGGTGCCGCCGAGCGCTTTGTAGGCACGCGAGAATTCGGCCACCATGTTGACGCCGAAGTCGTTGTTGACATGGATGATCGACAGTTTCTTGAAGCCCTTGTCGATGGCGTATTTGGCGGCGGCCACGCCTTGCAGCGCATCCGACGTGATGGTGCGGAAGAAGATGCCGTTGGTCTTGCCGTCGCGGCCAAGGGCGGTCAGCGTCGGCGAGGACGAAGCCGGCGACACCTGCACGATCTTGGCCGGCCCGGTGACCGAGGTCAAAATCGGGATCGACACCGAGGAGATGATGCCGCCGATGATCACCGGCACCTTCTTGACCTGTACCAGCTGGGTCGCGGCATCGACCGCGATATTGCCCTGGCTCTGGCTGTCGCGCGTGTCGGTTGCGAGATCGCAGCCGCGTACGCCACCGGCTTCATTGATGTCGCGGAAGGCCATTTCGACGGACTTCGCGCCGGCCTGGCCGTATTCGCCGGCCGGACCGGTGAGCTCCATGACCAGGCCGACGGTGATCTTGCAGTCCGCTGCGTGTGCGGCGCCGGCCATCGTCACGAGAGCCAGTGCTGTGGTGATTTGAAGTATCGTCTTCTTCATTGCCGTTCCCCTTTTCTTGTTTGAACTTTTGCCTGTTCAGCCTTCCGGCGCCTGCAGCCAGGTCTCATGCAGATGCCGCCATTCGACGCCGTTTGGTGCCGATGAACTGGTGGTGAAGACCGCACTGGACTGCCGGCGACTGTGTTTGCCGGCGCGCAGTTGCGCCTCGATGTAGAAGATGACGATCGTGTCCGCGTCCTGCCAACCCGGCCTGATGTCCTCGATCGATATGGCAAAACCGTCGTCGCAAGTGGCGCGGCTTGTCCGGACATGATCTACGACCGCGTCGCGATCGAGGATCTGGCCATTCGGCGCCACCATGGTGAGGCCTTCGCCCATGACAGCCTCGAAGCGGCCGAACTCCACAGCGTCGGCTCGCGCGGCGACAAACCAGTCGACGAAGAAGCGATGCAGGTCGATGATTTCAGCGCTGGCACGCGAAAAAAGGGAAGGCTCTCCGCTCATTTCTTCCCCGCATTGAGGTTGTAATGCATGATCGAGCCGTGGCGGCCATGACGGTCGCGCTCCAGCGCGTAGACATCGCCCGCGAGGCCGGTGCCTTGTGCGATGGCGGCAGCAATCCGCGCGCGATCGTCGGCGTCGAGCGCGACGTCCATGATTTTCGTATTGGCCAGCGCATGTGCCTGGTTGCGCGCACCCACAATGACGGCCGCGACCTGCGGCTGCTCGAGCACCCATGCCGAGGCGATGGTGGCGATGTCGACGCCGTGGCGATCGCCGACCGCTTTCAGCGCCTTGAGCAGGGACTGGAACAGCTCCCAGCCGCCGAAGTCGTCGATGATCAGCTTGTATTTGACCAGCGAGCGGTTTTCGAGCGGCGTGGAGGGCTCGGCCACGCCAAGCCATTTGTCGCTGAGGAAGCCGCCCGCCACCGAGCCGTAGCAGAGGAAGCGGACACCGTTCTTAGCGGCAAGGTCCGCAAGGCTGTTTGCCGGCCGCTGGTCGAGCACTGAATATTGCAGTTGCTGGCTGACCAGCGGGATGCCCGCGGAGAGGATTTCGGCTAGCCTCGGCGTATCGAAATTGGTGGTGCCGAGATTGCGCACCTTGCCTTCCAGCCGAAGCTCGTCGAGCCAACCCATCGCCTCGACGTAACGAGGCTGGTCATAATCCCACCAGTGAAACTGCACAAGATCGATCCGCTCCGTCTTCAGCCTGCGAAGCGACTGATTGACGATGCCCCTGATGTAGTCGCGGCTGATGCTTGCCAGTCGTTCGAGGTCCGGCACCAGCTTGGTGTGCACCTTCATCCTGGCCGCAACATCGAGACCGCGCTCGCCGGCCAGCCGCAGGCGCGCGGCGCCGATCAGTTCCTCGACGCCGGTGTAGATGTCGGCGCAATCATAGGTCCAGATGCCGGCATCGAAGGTGGCGATGAGGTCGGTCACGGCCTGCCTGCGGTCGATAGCGCCATGGCCGCCGGCCAGCTGCCAGCCGCCGCGGATGACGCGCGAGATCGTATAGCCGGGGCTGAGTTCGACGGTCCTGGCGCTCATCTTTTGTCGGTCTCCTTCGGCAGCGGCACAGCCGTGGTTTGGGCATGGCTGAACCGCCGCTTGGCCAGCCTGACGATCCGCAGCCGGCTGGCGCAATTGGGATCGGGACAGGCGATCTCGGCATCCGAGGTCATCCAGTCATTTGCATGCGTCGGGCGCTGCTTTGCCGCCAGGAGCGGCAACACGGCGGAGATCGAGTAAATCGAAAAACCCTGCCCCGCCGGCAGCGACAGCATTTCGCCCTTGAGTTCGAAATAGTCGCCGGCCCTGGCGCCGCAATAGACCGGCTTGCCCTCGGGGATGACCGCTTCGACGCGCAGATCGAAGAGTTCGAAACTGTCGTCGGCCATTCAGGCCTCCACCAGGCTGAAGGTGATGTCACAGGCGCCGTTGCGGCGGATGACGCCGCAGGCGGCGGCAAACTGATCGCGCTCTCCGGCAAGCACTTGCGCGACCACGCTGCCGGCCAGCCAGCCGATCGGGAACAGCAGCCGCGCCCCCTGCCCGTAGTACAGGCCGATATCGAAGATGGCATTGGGATTGCCGCCCCACACGCGTGGCGGCACATAGGACAGCACGATATCGCCGGGCTGCGGCGTCAGCGTTGCATTCTCCGGTGGCAAAGACTGGGCATAGGCCTGGCCGTGGAGATCGGCTGACGGAACCGGGCACGAGATTTCCGGTCCTGTCCACATCGCATGGATGCCTGGGATGATGCGTGGCTGCGCCAGATAAGCCAGCAGGAAGGCGGCATTCTCCGGCGCCTTTTCGGGCAATAGCAGCGCCGTCACGGAAAGCTTCGAGCGTGGTTCTGTGATGCCGATGGCGGGCTTGGGCATGTCAGTCCTTCGCCGATTGAAGTTTGTCGCGCAGGAAGGCGAAGGGGCGGCTGATGTCGGCTACCAGCGCCTCGCGCGCCGCTAGCGCATCCTGTTTGGCAAGTGCCGCGACAATGCCGCGGTGATAGTGCGCGGTATCGACCTCGCCGGCCTCGGAGAAGGCATAGATGGCGACGCGGATGCAGGGTCCCGATTGAAGCCAGAGGCTTTCGATCATCGGGATCAGCACAGCCGAGCCGCAGCAGCGGTAGATCTCAAAATGGAAGCTCTGGTTGAGCGTCGCTTCGCGGTCGATATCCTTCTTGTGCTTCAGGGCCCGCATCTCGTCCCACTCGCCCAGCATGGCTTCGATCGAAGCGATCTGGCGCGGGCTCATACGCGTGGCGGCAAGCGCGATCGCTTCGCCTTCGATGAGTGAGCGGGCGCGCAGGAGGTCGTCGATGCGCTCCAGCGTGATCGGCGGCACGCGCACCGAGCGGTTGGGCAGCGCCTCCAGCGCCTTTTCCGTGATCAGCCGTCCAAGCGCTTCGCGTACCGGCATGGTCGAGGTGACCAGCGCATCGGCGAGACCGCGGATAGTCAGCACCTGGTTTGGCTCGAAAAGGCCACCGATCAGAGCACGGCGCAACTCGGAATAGACGCGATCCTGCACCGTCTCGCGGCCGACCGGCGTAAGCTGGGCTGCGATCGTCCCGTTGTTCTTGTCGATGGCAGCCTTCTGCATTACCGGCATTTGCCCCGTTTTCGGCTTGCGAATGAAATTAAAGCCGAATAGCGTGATCAACGCAAGTGTGATCACAAATCAAAAATCAGGAGGCGACAACGATCGTCTTCGGCCAGAGGGTTTGATGAGCGATGCAGCGGAGCGCCAACGGCAGGAGACCCGTGCGCCAGTTCTGACGGCACGAAACGTCGTCAGGCGTTTTGGCGGCCTTGTCGCCGTCAACGATGTCTCGTTTGATGTCAAAGCGGGCGAAATCCTCGGCCTGATCGGGCCGAATGGCGCCGGCAAGACGACGATGTTCGATCTGTTGGCGGGCAGCATATTGCCAACCAGCGGCGATATCCTGCTCAATGGCACGCGCGTCTCCGGCGAAGCCGCTCATCTGCGTATCGGCCGTGGTCTTGGCCGCACCTTCCAGATCCCGCGCCCCCTGCCCAATCTGACGCTGATCGAAAACATCATGCTGGCGGCGCAGGGCCAAGCCGGCGAAAAATTGCTCGCCAACTTCGTCACGCCGTGGCGAGTGGCGGCACAGGAAAGAGCAGCCAGGGCAAAGGCACTCGAGCTGCTGGAGCTCGTCTCGCTCGCTCGGCTGGCGCACGAACCGGCGCGCGTGCTTTCCGGGGGCCAACGCAAGCTGCTCGAACTCGCCCGCGTCATGATGGCCGATCCGGCGATCATCCTGCTCGACGAACCGGCCGCCGGCGTCAACGCGACGCTGCTCGAGATCATCATCGACCGCATCCGCGACATCAACGCGCACGGCATCACCTTTCTGCTGATCGAGCACAATATCGACATGGTGACGCGGCTCTGCCACCGCGTGCTGGTCATGGCGAGCGGCCAGTTGCTCAGCGAAGGCACGGCAGAGGAAGTCGCCCGCGACCCGCGCGTCATCGAGGCTTATCTCGGGGGCGCCACATGAACGAGACCGTCCTCGACGTGCGCAACCTCGAAGCCGGCTATGAGCTTGGCGTGCCGATCGTGCGCGGCGCCTCGATCACCGTCGGCAAGGGCGAGATCGTCGTCGTGCTCGGTCCCAACGGCGCCGGCAAGTCGAGCTTCATCAAGGCGATCGCCGGCCTTGTCCCGATCACCGGCGGCACCGTATTTCTGGACGGCAAGGACATCACCGCCGCTCCCGCGCACACCATGGTTCGGCTCGGCCTGGCCTTCGTACCGCAGACGGAGAACATCTTCCCGCTGATGTCGGTCGAGGACAATCTGAAGGTCGCCTGCGGCATCCTCGAGCGACGCGAAATCCCTGCCCGCATCGAGGAAATGTATGCGGCCTTCCCCGACCTCGTCCGCCAGCGCCGCACCGCCGCCGGCAATCTGTCGGGCGGACAGCGGCAGATGCTCGCCGTCGCACGTGCGCTGATCGTCCATCCCAAGGTGCTGCTGCTCGACGAGCCATCGGCCGGCCTCTCGCCGAAATTCGTATCGATGGTGTTCGAGATGCTGGCCGGCATCCGCAGGTCCGGCGTCACCATCCTGCTGGTCGAACAGAACGCCAAGGCAGCGCTGGCCATCGGCGACCGCGCCTATGTGCTGGTCGAAGGCAAGGACCGGCACGAGGGTGTGGCGTCCGAATTGTGGAACGATCCTGTCGTCGCCGAACTCTATCTCGGCCAACGCCCTCACGCCGGCAAGGGAGGCGCGGCATGAGCCTGCAATTTGTCGTCGATGGGTTGCTGACCGGTTCGATGATCGGCCTCGGCGCCATTGGCGTGACGCTCACCTATTCGATCCTGCGCTTCTCGAACTTCGCCCATGGCGACTTCATGGCCTGGGGCACCTATGCGACGCTCGCCGTCGTCAGCACCATCGGCGCGATGTTCGGCAAGGTGGAGCCCATTGGACCGCTGTCCTTCGGCTGGTCGCTGCTGGTTGCGCTGGTTGTCGGCATGATTTTCACTGCCCTGCTGGCGCTGTTGCTCGACAAGGTGCTGTTTTCGCGGCTTCGCTCGCAGGGGCAAGCCATCATCGTGGTGATGGCGAGCTTCGGCGCCTCGATGGCGCTGCGCAGCCTGCTCGAATTCACCTTCAGCTCACGGCCGACCTATTTCAGCCGCGCGATCCAGATCGCCATGCCGGTCGGCTTCGGCATCCGCATCACGCCCGATCAGATCGCGCTTCTGCTGCTGACCGCCGTGCTGGTGCTCGGCGTGCATCTGTTGATGACACGCACGCAGACCGGCCGCTCCATGCAGGCGCTGAGCCAGAATGCAGCGCTGGCCCGCATCGTCGGTATCGACGTTGCCTCCGTTGTGCGTGTCACCTGGATCATCGGCGGGGCGCTGGCCTGCGTGGCCGGCGTGATGATCGGCATTCTGGTGCAGATCCGCCCGTTCATGGGCTTCGACATGCTGCTGCCGATGTTTGCAGCAGCCATCCTCGGCGGCATCGGCAGCATTCCGGGCGCTGTGCTCGGCGGCTTGATCATCGGTCTTGCCGAAGCCGGTGCGGTGCAGCTGATCGGCGCCGAATGGCGCGCCGCAATCTCCTTCATCATCCTGATGGCGGTGCTGTTCGTTCGGCCGATCGGCCTGTTTGGTGTGAGGGAACGCTGATGGACCTGCTCGGCTACGGCGCCTTCTTCCTGACCACCGCACTGATCTTTTCGCTGGTCACACTGGGGCTCAATCTGCAGTGGGGGCTGACTGGCCTTTTCAATGTCGGCCTTGCCGGATTCGTCGCCATCGGCGCCTATACATCGGCGCTGCTGACGACCCCGGACGATGCCGCGCGCTTCGGCGGCTTCGGTCTGCCGATCCTGGTCGGCTGGGCGGGCGCCATGGTCGTCGGCGGTATCGCCGCAGCACTTACCGGCATGGCCACGCTGCGTCTGCGATCCGACTACCTGGCGATCACCACCTTCGGCGTCGCCGTCGTCGTGCAGCTGGTCGCGCTCAACGCGCAGAAACTCACCGGCGGCCCGTTCGGCATCGGTTTCATCCCGCGCCCGTTCGGCGGCCTTGCCGAAACGCCGCTGCTGTTCAACCTGTCGAACCTCGCCGTCGTTTCGGCTGTGACGCTGATCGCCTATCTCGCTCTGGAGCACCTGTCGCGCAGCCCCTGGGGCCGCGTGCTCAAGGCGCTGCGCGAGGACGAGCGAGCGGCGATTTCGCTGGGCAAGAGCGCGCGCTTCTACCGCGTCCAGGCCTTCGCCGTCGGCGGCGCCATCATGGCGCTGGCCGGCGCTTTGCAGGCGCATTTCACCGGCTTCATCGCGCCCGATAACTATCAGCCGATCCTGACCTTCCAGGTCTGGGTGATGCTGATCGTCGGCGGCTCGGGCAGCAATGCCGGCGCCGTTGCCGGCAGCATCCTGGTCTGGGCGATATGGGCGGGGTCGGGCACGCTGACCAGCGTGCTGTTTGCGCCCGAGCAGCAGGCACGCGCGGCCTCACTGCAGATCGTCGCCATCGGCGTCATGCTCTGCGTCATCCTGCTGATCCGGCCTAACGGATTGTTCGGCGACCGGCCGCGCCGACCGAAGCCCGGCACACAGACAAAGGCGGCGGCCAACGAGAACGAGGCCGGATCATGAATGCCATGATCCGGCAGCAAGCGTATGGCGTTTCGCTCTGGCATGCCGTCAGCCGCAACCGCCGCGACCGGGGCGCGCTGCAAGGCGGACTCGACGTCGATCTCGCGATCGTTGGCGGCGGCTTTTCCGGCCTGTCGACGGCATTGCATGCCTCTGAGAAAGGGCTTTCGGTCGCGGTCCTCGAAGCCGAATTCATCGCTTGGGGTGCGACCGGCCGGAATGCCGGCTTCGTCGTTCCGAACTTCGCCAAGCGGGATCCAGACGACATCATCACCGAACTCGGACCCGAGCGCGGCGGGCGCCTGGTTGACTTCGCCGCCGGCAGCGCTGATCTCGTCTTCGGCCTGATCAAGAGGCACGGCATCGAATGCGACGCTGTGCAGAATGGTTGGATCCAGCCGGCGCATTCGTCCGCCGCGCTGGAAAAGACGCGATCGCGCGCCGAGCAATGGGCGGCGCGGGGCAGGCCGACCGTAACGCTCGATGCCAAGGCGGTCACGACGCTCACCGGTATCGGCGGCTACGCCGGCGGTTGGATGGATAACTCGGGCGGCGTCCTCAATCCGGTCGAGTATGCGCGCGGCCTGGCCGATGCCGCCGAAAAAGCCGGCGCGCGGATCTTCGAGCAGACGCGCGTCGCTTCGATCGACCGCGCTGCGGATGGCTGGACCTTGACGACCGCATCCGGCGCCGTGCGTGCGGGCAAGGTGGTGATCGCCACCAACGCCTATGGCGGGGCACTGAACCGGACACTGGCGCGGACCTATATCCCGCTGAAAGTCTTCCAGATCGCCACTGCGCCGCTGTCGCGGGCCATACGCGCGCGCCTGCTGCCCGGCGGCCAGGGCGTCGGCGACACCAGGCGCAACCTGTTCACGTGCCGCTTCGATGGCCAGAACCGGCTGATCAGCGGCGGCATGCATGTCGTCGGAGCCGGCGCTGAGACGCGCATGCCGCAAACGATCTGGCGACGGCTCGCCAGGCATCTCGGTTTGCCTGACCTGCCGCCGCTTGCCTACTGCTGGACAGGCGTGGCGGCGGTGGTGCCGGATTTCCTGCCGCGCCTCATCGACCTCGGCCCGGGCCTGATCGCCGGCTTCGCCTGCAACGGCCGCGGCATCGCCATGACCACGGTAATGGGCAAAGTGCTGGCGGACTGGGCGAGCGGAACGGACGCCCGATATCTGCCGCTCCCCTTCGCACCGCCAGCGCCGATCCCGCTGCACAACCTCGTGCGCTATGCACCGAATATGCTGCTCCCCTGGAGCATCCTGCGCGACCGGCTGGATTAGACAGCCAAGCCAGGTGATCCTCCTGCCGGCGCGCTCACAGCGACCCGAAAAGGACCGCCACACCTTCCGCAATCGATGACGTGGTGGCCCAAGAGGATATAGTCAGATCCCCTCCCCATCCAGCCGCATCTACTCCGCAGCCTGAACCCGATTTGCCTGGATGACCGCCCGGATCTCGGACCGGCAGGAGCCGCAATTGGTGCCGGCCTTCAGGGCGCCGCCTATGGCTTCGACTGTCGCGCACCCGGCTGCCACTGCCGCCGCGATCTGGTTGACCCCGACGCTGAAACAGGAGCAGACGGTCGCGCCCGCATCGGGCCGATCGGCGCCGGCGCGACCGGCGACGATCCTGAAGCGTTCGCGCTGGCTGGTGTGAACCTCCTGGAGTTGCTGTGCCGCCCAACCCCGCGAAACCGCCACCGGTCCCGACGCGATAAACAAAGCCCCGGCGAGGTGCTGGTCGTCGAAGGCAGCAATACGATGCTGGCCGGTATCGCGGTCGTGATAAGCGAGCGTATCGGCTACGGGAACATCGAAAAGCGAACCAGCAAAACCAGCCCAGTCGATGTCGTCGTCAGCAAAGGCAAGCTCCACCCGCCAGCCGCCCTTGCATTTGGCCACGGCCCAGTAATCTGCTGCGACCGCCACCGGCTTGCGGCGCACCACGGCGAAGCCGAACGCTCTCGCGGCGAACTTCTCGATGCGGGCGCCGACATGTTTCAGCGCAGGCTGACCGGAAACCGGATCGGTCAGAGGCGCGGTCAGCGTGTCGAGCCGGCCTTTTGCCGAAAACTGGTCAGTCCAGTGCATCGGCGCAAACACGCTGCCCTGGCGCTGGCGTGCCGTCACCAGCGCGCGCACCAGCACATCGCCGCGCGGGCTGGAGACGCGCACGATGTCGGCGTCGCCAATGCCGTGATGCGTGGCATCCGCCGGGTGGATCTCGACGAAGGGCTCGGCCATGTGCTGGGAGAGACGTGGGCTTTTGCCGGTGCGGGTCATTGTGTGCCAATGGTCGCGAACGCGGCCGGTGTTGAGGATCAGCGGATAGTCCGGGCTGGTGCGTGTCTCGACGATGGGACGAATGGCGATGAAGCGGGCCTTGCGGTCGGGATTGTAGAAATTGCCGTTGGCGAAGAAGCGGGTGTTGGAAGGGTCAAGTCCCGCTTGAACACCCCCCTCTGTCCTGCCGGACATCTCCCCCGCAAGGGGGGAGATTGGCAGCTTTGACGCCGGCATATCTTCTGCATCGTTGGTAATTGGCGAAGGCCGAGGCGACGGCTGATCTCCCCCCTTGCGGGGGAGATGGCCGGCAGGCCAGAGGGGGATGGCTGGGCTCGGCGCCGGCCATTGGAAAGGCTCAAGCGCTGCATAGGCCTCCTTATCAACACCAGCATAACCACCAATATCGAAATCCCGTGCGCCGTCATTCTCGAACCCGGACAGCGCGGCGTGTCCGGCGAAGATTTCCGCTGGCGACGAATAGGAAAACGCCTCGTCAAACCCCATCCGCTTGCCCACCTCGGCGACGATCAACCAATCCGGCCGCGCCTCACCGGGCACAGCAAGAAAGCTGCGCTGGCGCGAGATGCGGCGCTCTGAATTGGTCACGGTGCCGTCCTTCTCGCCCCATGCGGCGGCGGGCAGCCGCACATGGGCGTGGCGCACGGTGTCCGTGCTCGCCAGCACGTCCGACACCACGACGAACGGGCAAGCCTTGATCGCTGCCTCGACGGCATCGGCGTCCGGCATCGAATCGACCGGGTTGGTGGCCATGATCCACAATGCCTTGATGCGGCCGGCGGCGATCGCCTGAAACATCTCGACCGCCTTCAGACCGGGCTTTGGGGCGACGGCCGGCGCATTCCAGAAACGCTGCACGCGGTCACGGTGCTCGGGGTTTTCGATCTCCATATGGGCGGCCAGCATATTGGCCATGCCGCCGACCTCGCGGCCGCCCATGGCGTTGGGCTGGCCGGTCACTGAAAACGGTCCTGCCCCAGGTTTGCCGATGCGGCCGGTGGCGAGATGGCAGTTGATGATGGCGTTGACCTTGTCAGTGCCCGAAGACGACTGGTTCACTCCCTGGCTGTAGACCGTGACGGTTTTCGCAGTCGCGGCGAACAGGTTGTAGAAGCGGGTGAGCTCGTCCTCGCTCAGGCCGGTGGCGGCGGCGATGCCGGCAAGGTCGAGCGCCGATGCGGCGAAGAGAGCTTGGCCGAAGCCGGTCGTGTGTGCGGTCACATAGCCACGGTCGAGTGCGTTGTGCCGGCCGAGCCAGGCGAGCAGGCCGGTGAACAAAGCAACGTCGCCATCCGGCGCGATCGCCAGGTGAATGTCGGCGATATCAGCGGTCATGGTGCGGCGCGGGTCGACCAGCACGACCTTCATCTCCGGTCGTTTTTCCCGGGCCGCCGCGATGCGCTGGAAGAGCACGGGATGGCACCAGGCGAGATTGGAGCCGACCAGCACGATCAGGTCGGCGAGCTCGAGATCCTCGTAGGTGCCGGGCACGGTGTCGGAGCCGAAGGCGCGGCGGTGGCCGGCAACCGAGGAGGCCATGCATAGCCGCGAATTGGTGTCGATGTTGGCCGAGCCGATGAAGCCCTTCATCAGCTTGTTGGCGACATAGTAGTCTTCGGTCAGCAACTGGCCGGAGACATAGAAGGCGACGGAGTCAGGACCGTGCTCGGCGATGGTTTGCGAAAAGGTCGAAGCGACGCGGTCGAGCGCCTCGTCCCAGCCGGCACGGCGACCGTGGACTTCGGGGTAGAGCAGCCTGCCGTCGAGGTCGATGGTTTCGGCCAGGGCCGAGCCCTTGGAGCAGAGCCGGCCGAAGTTCGCTGGATGGTCGGGGTCGCCGCGGACGCTGACTTCACCGTTCGCGGCGACTTTCGCCAGCACGCCGCAACCCACCCCGCAATAGGGGCAGGTGGTCCTCACCTCGCGCGCTTCGCCCAGTTCCATGCTTCAGGCCGCGCGGCTGGCCAGCGCTTTCAGCGCAATGAACAGGAGCTCGCCCTCGATCCGCACAGGAATGGTGCGCACGGCGCCCTCGTCGGCGCCGAGCGCCTTGCCCGTCTCCAGCGAGATGACCCAATTGTGCAAGGGACAGGTGACGGCGGTGCCGTGGACGATGCCTTGGCTCAGCGGCCCACCTCTGTGCGGGCAATGATCGTCGATGGCGTAGACCTGATCGTCCTGCGTGCGGAAGACGGCGATCTTACCCTCGGGTGTGTCGACGCAGCGCGCGCCACGCCGCGGGATGTCGGAGAGTGAGCCGATCGATATCCAGTCCATTTTGATCACTCCGCCGCCTGCGCAAACCCGACAGAAGCCATTGGCCGGAACTCGTGCTTGTCCTTGCCGGAGACGCGTTCCGACCACGGGTCGACCTGGGCGAATTTCTGGCTGAAGACGAAGCGCTCGTAATAGGCCTTGCGCTTTGCACCGTCGTCCATGATCTGGCGCTTGATCTCGGGGATGCCGATGCGCTTGGCCCATTTGTAGATGCGCTCGAGATAGCGGCCCTGCTCGCGATACATCTGCGTCAGCGCCACGATATGCTCCAGCGCCTCGTCCTCGGTCTTGACCAGGCCAAGCACTTCGGTGCCCTTGATGTCGAGGCCGGCGGCGCCGGCGAAATGGATCTCGTAGCCACTGTCGACACAGATCACGCCGACATCCTTGCAGGTCGCCTCGGCGCAGTTGCGCGGACAGCCCGACACCGCCATTTTGACCTTGGCCGGGGTCCACGAGCCCCACATGAATTTCTCGATGCGAATGCCGAGGCCGGTCGAATCCTGCGTGCCGAAGCGGCACCAGTCGGAGCCGACACAGGTCTTCACCGTGCGCAGGCCCTTGGCGTAGGCATGGCCTGAGACGAAGCCGGCCTGGCCGAGATCGGCCCACACCGCCGGCAGATCCTCCTTGCGGATGCCCAGCATGTCGATGCGCTGGCCGCCGGTGACCTTGACCATCGGTATCTCGAACTTGTCGACGACGTCGGCGATGGCGCGCAGTTCGGCGGCGTTGGTGACGCCGCCCCACATGCGCGGCACCACCGAATAGGTGCCGTCCTTCTGGATGTTGGCGTGGACGCGCTCATTGATGAAACGCGACTGGTAGTCGTCGGCATAGTCATCGGGCCAGTCGCAGACGAGGTAGTAGTTGAGCGCCGGCCGACATTTGGCGCAGCCGCAGGAGGTCGTCCATTCCAGTTCCTGCATGACGGCGGGAATGGTCTTCAGGCTCTTGGCGATGATCAGCCGGCGCACCTCGTCATGGCCGAGCGTGGTGCAGCCGCACATCGGTTGCACGGCGGCCGGGTTGTATTTGTCGCCGATGGTCAGCACCATCAGCTTCTCGACCAGCCCGGTGCACGAACCGCAGGAAGCCGATGCCTTGGTGTGGGCGCGCACGTCGTCGAGCGAAGCCAGGCCCTTGGCCGTGATCGCGCCGGTGATCTTGCCCTTGCAAACGCCGTTGCAGCCGCAGATTTCCGCATCATCCGGCAAGGCTGCAACGGCCGCCATAGGGTCCAGCGGGGCACCCCCCTGGTAGGACTGGCCGAAGATGAGCGTGTCGCGCATCTCCGATATGTCGGTCTGCTTCTTCTTGAGGTCGTTGAACCAGGCGCCGTCAGCTGTCTCGCCATAAAGCACGGTGCCGATGATGCGGTCGTCTTTCAGGACAAGGCGCTTGTAGACGCCGGCGGCGGCATCGCGCAGCACGATCTCCTGGCGGTCCTCGCCTTCGGCGAAGTCGCCAAGCGAGAACAGGTCGATACCGGTGACCTTGAGCTTGGTCGGCGTGTCCATGTGGACGAAGGCCGCTGCCTCGTTGCCGGCCAACTGGCTCGCGGCAACACGCGCCATCTCGTAGAGCGGCGCGACCAGCCCGTAAACCTGGCCGTAGACCTCGGCGCATTCGCCGAGCGCGTAGATGTCGGGGTCGTTGCTGCGCATGCCGGCATCGACGACAATACCACGATTGACGGCTATGCCGGCCTCCCTGGCCAGCGCCGCATTCGGCCGGATGCCGACCGCCATCACCACCAGCGTTGCCGGGATAATAGTGCCGTCGGCAAGCTCCACCTGCCCGACCTTGCCGTTGCCGGTGATCGCCTGGGTGTTGGCCTTGGTGATGACCTTGATGCCGCGCTGTTCCACCGCGCGCTGCAGGAGATAGCCGGCGGCTGGATCGAGCTGACGCTCCATCAATGTCGGCATGACATGCAGCACGGTGACGTCCATGCCTTGGGCGTTCAAACCTGCTGCCGCCTCCAGCCCGAGCAGGCCGCCGCCGATGACCACGGCCTTGGCGCGCGACTGGGCGGCAAGCATCATGGCCTGAACATCGTCGAGGTCGCGATAGGTCAGCACCCCCGGCAGATCATGGCCGGGCACCGGAATGATAAAGGGCACCGATCCGGTGGCGATGACGAGCTTGTCGTAAGGCTCGGTGACGCCGTGGTCGGAGGTGACGGTCTTGGCCGCCCGGTCGATGGCGACGATCTTGTGACCCTTGTAGAGGGTGATGTTGTTGGCGATGTACCAGCCGTCGCCGTGGATGATGATTTCCTCATAGGCCTTTTCGCCGGAGAGAACCGGCGACAGCATGATGCGGTCGTAGTTCACCCGCGGCTCGGCGTTGAAGATGGTCACGGTGTAGCGGCCCGGCGCCTGTTCGAGCAGATGCTCCAGCATGCGCCCGGGGGCCATACCGTTGCCGATGATGACGAGTTTTTCGGTCATGGCGTTACTCCGCGGCTTCGACGAAGCGATGACGTTCATAGAGGAACTTCAGCACCGCTTCGCGGCAGCGCAGGAAGGTGCGGTCGGAAGAGAGTTCGACGCGGCGACGCGGCCGCGCCAGCGGCACCGCCAGCACCTCGCCGATGGTCGCCGCTGGACCGTTGGTCATCATGATGATGCGGTCCGACAACAGCACCGCCTCGTCGACATCGTGGGTGATCATGATCGTCGTCGAGCCAAGCCGGGAATGGATGTCCATCACCGCATCCTGCAGATGGGCGCGCGTCAGCGCGTCGAGCGCTCCGAACGGCTCGTCGAGCAACAGGATCTTCGGCTCCATGGCAAGCGCCCGGGCAATGCCGACGCGCTGCTTCATGCCGCCCGATATCTCGGCCGGCCGCTTGTCCTTGGCATGGGCCATCTGCACGAGATCGAGATTGCGCATGATCCAGTCATGCCGTTCGGTCCTGCTCTTGGAACGACCAAAGACTTTCGATACCGCCAGGCTGATGTTTTCGTAGACGGTGAGCCATGGCAGCAGGCTGTGGTTCTGGAACACCACGGCGCGCTCGGGTCCGGGGCTGTCGACCTCCTTGTTTTCAAGCAGCACGGCGCCGGCGGAAACCTTGGTCAGCCCGGCGATCAGATTGAGCAAGGTCGACTTGCCACAGCCGGAATGGCCGATGATGGAGACGAATTCGCCCTTGTCGATGGTCAGCCTGATGTCTTTGAGCACCTCGCTGACCTGACCGCCGCGGGCAAAGGATTTGTCGATATGGTCGAGCTTCAGATAGGCCGTCATCGCCCTCTCCTCACTTTGCCGTTGTGCCGCGGGTGACGAAAGCGCCGACCGCAGCGACCAGGCGGTCGAGGCAGAAGCCGGTGACGCCGATATAGGCGAGCGCGACGATGATGTCGGGCAGCCGCGACGAGTTCCAGGCGTCCCAGATGAAGAAGCCGATGCCGACGCCGCCGGTCAGCATTTCGGCGGCGACGATGGCGAGCCAGGACAGGCCGATGCCGATCCTCAAGCCGGTGAAGATGTAGGGTGCGGCGGCCGGAACCATGATCTTGACGAAGAATTCGAACTGGTTGAGCCGCAAGATGCGCGAGACGTTGCGGTAGTCTTCCGGAATGTTTCGCACGCCGACGGCGGTGTTGATGATGATCGGCCAGATCGAGGTGATGAAGATAACGAACAGCGCCGACGGGCTGGAATCGCGGAAAGCAGCCAGCGACAGCGGCAACCAGGCCAGCGGCGGCACGGTGCGCAGTATCTGGAACACCGGATCGAGGCCACGCATGGCCCAGATCGACTGGCCGACCAGGGCGCCGAGCGCGACGCCGACGATCGCCGCCAGGCCGAAGCCGATGGCGACGCGCTGCAGAGAGATCAGCACCCGCCACGCAAGGCCGATATCCTGCGGGCCGTTGTTGAAGAACGGATGCGCGATCAGGTCATAGGCCTCGTTCCACACCTGGCTGGGCGGCGGCAGGCTGGCGGTCGGCGACGAGCAGGCGATCTGCCACACGACCAGCATGAAGGCGATAACGATGACCGGCGGCACCAGGGCGGTGGCCAGCCTGCCGGCGATCGCGATCGGGTCGAAGCGGCGCCGCGCTTTGGCGGTGAAAGCGATGACCGCGGCAGGCTTCGCGGGGAACGCCTTCACCGTGGTTTCCTCAATGGCTTGGATGGACATGTCTGGGTATAACTCCGGGGTCGATGCGGGCGACAACGGCGAAGCGCCGTTGCGCTGGGGGCGACAAACGGCGCAACGCGCCGTTTGCGCTGGTCAAGCCGATGCCTTGATCTTCAGGCTGTCGAGATAGGCCGACGGGTTGGCCGGGTCGAAAATCTTGCCGTCGAAGAATGTCTCGACGCCACGCGACGACGAGGCCGGAATATCGGCTGCGGCAAGGCCGAGATCCTTCGCCGCCTCGCGCCAGATATCCTCGCGATTGACCTGGTCGACCAGCGTCTTGATGTCGGTGGTCGGCGCGAATTTTCCCCAACGGATGTTTTCGGCGAGGAACCAGCTGTCGTGGCTCTTGTAGGGATAGGAGACGCCACCCTTCCAGAATTTCATGTAGAGGTCAGTGCCGGTGGCCACGCGGCCATTGCCGTAGTTGATGTCGCCCTTGAGGCGGCCGATAATGTCGGCGACAGGCACGTTCATCCATTGCCGCTTGCCGATGATGGCGGCCATCTCGTCCTTGTTCTCCGTGGCCTCACACCATTGCTGGGCCTCCATGACGGCCATCACGATCGCCTTGGTGGCGTTCGGGTATTTGTCGATGAATTCGGCGCGGAGGCCGAGCGCCTTTTCGGGATGACCCTTCCACAGTTCGCCGGTGGTGGCGGCGGTGAAACCAACGCCCTGGTGGACGAGCTGTTCGTTCCACGGTTCGCCAACGCAGAACACGTCCATGTTGCCGACTTTCATGTTGGCGACCATCTGCGGCGGCGGCACGACAATGGTCGAGACGTCCTTGTCGGGATCGATGCCGCCGGCGGCCAGCCAGTAACGGAGCCACAAATCATGGGTGCCGCCCGGGAACGTCATGGCGGCCTTGATTTCCTTGCCGGCCGCCTTCTTGGCGGCGAAGGCGTCCTTCAGCTTGGAGGCGTCGAGGCCGACACCGGTGCCGGCGTATTCCTGCGCAACCGAAATGCCCTGGCAGTCGTAGTTGAGCCGCGCCACGATAGCCATCGGCATCGGCTGGTTGTTCTGCGTCACCTTGCCGGTGTGCATGAGATAGGGCAGCGGCGTCAGGATGTGAGCGCCGTCGATGCCGTTGGCTGCGCCGCCGAGCATCAGATTGTCGCGCGTCGCGCCCCAGGAGGCCTGCTTGAGCACCTCGACGTCGGGCATGCCGAACTTGGCGAACAGCCCCTTCTCCTTGGCGATCATCAGCGGCGCCGCGTCGGTCAGCGCGATGAAGCCGAGCTTGGCGCCGGTGACCTCCGGAGCGGTCGTGGCGGCATAGGCGCCCGAGGGGAAGAGCTTGCGGGCCGCCACGAACAGGCCGGCCGTCATGGCGCTGCTGACAAGAAAATCGCGGCGCGTCACATCCTTGAGCGATGTTCCCGTCCCGATCCATTTCCCTATTTTTTCTTTCATCGTGATCTCCGGTTGAACGCGAGGGCTTCGTCGAGTGGCCAAAACAAAAAAGCCGCCGTCCAGGCCTCGCGCGTCCGTACATCCGGGATCGCGTCGTTGACCTGAGCGGCAGCTTTGCCTGTGGCGCCCGCCATTGGACGCCTGTTCCGTGACCCGCGAAGGGCCTGACTAATTCAAAGCAGGAACCGTGCCAGTTTTGGGTGAAACGAAAAACCTAAATGAAATCAACATTACGCGCCAGATGCCGGCACGCGAGCCGACATCGCAAGCAGATCAAAGATTGTTCACTACAGCAATCGCACGCACATTTTTTGTGCAATGCACAAGAATGGCGCGAGAATGATCAGGCTTCCGCGCGAGCGGCTTTCTGGCGCGCTATATAGCCGTCGATCTCGTCGGGGTCGAAGGTCTGACCGTCGAAGAAGCCGTCCGGCCCAAGCACCAAGCCTGCCCCGGTCGCACCGACAGCCGTGGCGACCTTAAGCGCGCCCTCGACCTTCGCATTGGCGCCGGGAAGTGCAACGCCAAGCGGCTTTAGCGCCGAGCGGTAGAGGTCCGGACGGTAGCAGTCACGGGCGATAGCAAGGTTTTCCGGCGTGTGCTCGACATGCCCCCAGCGCACCATCTGCGTATAGAACCACAGCGCATGGCTCTTCCACGGAAAGTTCGCCGCCTTGTCGAAGGGCAGGAAGAAGTCGTCGACATCCAGTTCGGCGCCGCCGCCCAGTTCAAGATGGCCGGTCAGGATCGGCATCTGGACAGCTGGTGGCAGGCCCAGGAAGCCAGCTTGAGCCATCACACCAGCCAGTTCGGCGTGGTTGCCCCGATCCTGGCACCAGCGCGCCGAATGATGCAGCGCGCGCAGCAATGCTGCCAGCGCGACCGGGTTCTCCTGCGACCAGGCCTTGCGCACGCCGATCACCTTCTCCGGACTGTTGCGCCACAGCAGCGCCTTGACGGTGACGATATGGCCGGTGCCGGCGGCGACCGAGGCGCTGTTCCAGGGCTCGCCGACGCAGTAGCCGTCGATCCGCCCGGCGACCAGCGCATCGGCCATGAAGGGCGGTGGCACGATGACGATCTCGATCTCGCGCTCCGGATCGATGCCGCACCCGGCAAGCCAGTAGCGCAGTTCGTAATTATGCCCCGAATGCGGGTGCACCACGGCAAAGCGCAGCGGATCGCCGCCAGCCCCGGCGCGGTCGCGAATGAAGGCACCGAGGGCTGCGCCCGCGCGCGCGGGCTCGAGATCGGGTATGGCGCCGTGTGCCGCCATGCCTTCCCAGACGGCGTTGGAGATGGTGACGCAATTGCCGCCAAGCCCGAGCGAAAACGGCACGATGGTCTCGGAAGCAAGCGGCGTCAGCCCGAGATTGCAGGCGAGCGGCATCGGCCCCAGCATGTGCGCCAGGTGGAAATGGCCGATGGCGATGCGGTCGCGGATGTTGGCCCAGGAGGTCTCGCGGTGAAGTGTGAGATCGATGCCCTCGCGCGCGGCAAATCCAAGCTCACCCGCCGCAACCAGCACGGCACTGTCGAAGAGCGGCATGAAGCCGGCGGTGATCTGGTGCTCGGCGCTCATGCTCATTCGTCCTCCGACGGCCCGAGCAGCCCGGCGGCAGTCACCAGGCTCTGGGCAATGTCGCCGATCTTGCGGTTCTGGTTCATCGCCGTCTTGCGCAGCAGCGTGTAGGCGGCCTCTTCGGTCAGGCCGCGCGACTTCATCAGGATGCCCTTGGCACGGTCGATCACCTTGCGGCTCTCAAGCTCCCCTCGAACCTCTTCCAGCTCGCGCGCCATGCGCGAGAAAGCGTTGAAGCGGCTGACCGCCATGTCCAGGATCGGCTTGACGCGCTCTTGCCTGAGGCCGTCGACGACATAGGCCGAAACGCCGGCATCGACCGCCGCTTCGATCGATGCCTGGTCCGATCGGTCGACGAACATGGCGATCGGCCGCTTCACCGCACGCGACAGCTGGAACATGTTTTCCAGCATGTCGCGGTTCGGGTTTTCCAGGTCGATGACGATGACGTCCGGCTCGATCTCGGCGATGCGCCGCACAATGCCGGTCACGTCGTGGATGACGGTGACCCGCTCATGGCCGGCCTCGCGCAAACCTGCCTCGATGATCGCGGCGCGGATACGGTTTTCGTCGATGACCAGGACGGCGAGTGAGCTGCGGACCATGCGTGCATTGTGGGCAAGGTCGCAAAATTGTGCAATGCGGCATGGTCACAGGCTCCCGCCGCGGAGCAACCGACGACCGACAACGACCCGGTCTAGGTGGTCGGGACAAGGAACGCAGCGCAACGCTGGCGCTGGTGATGACAGCCTTGCCGGTCCCCTGGTGCCCTACCCAACGGTCTAGGTGCGATGAGACTTGCACCGCAACATCGGCTTGTTAAAGGTGGGGGCAACGACGGACATAGCTGTCCTTGCTCGCCGATCTGACCGGAAGGTTACCGCACGATGCTGCTCATGAAACGACGATTGGGAGCCAGCAAGCTGGCGCGCCCGGCACGGCGTCTCGGAGGCCTGACGACGATGTTCGTCCTGATAGCCGGGCCACTCGTCCTTGGCATCGCCCTCCTGCTGGCTGGCCCGGCACAGGCGCAGTCACCGGCCGCCGTCGCGCCCGACAAGGTCAAACAGCTGTTCGAGCTTCTCGACGATCCGTCGGTGAAGGCCTGGGTGGCCGAGCAACGAAATCCGGCCGCTGGATCAACGGAAGCGCCTGCCGAGGCTGGCGCTCCGCCGGCCGACGCCGTGGCCGCACCGAGCCAGATGAATACAATGGCATCCTCGACGCTCGATCGGATCAAGCATCACATCGAGAAAATCGTGCGAACCGTGCCCACACTGCCGGGCCAGTTCGCACGCGTCCGGGCCCAGACAATGGACGATATGTCCAGCAAGGGCCCCGTCAGCATATTGGTGCTGATTGCGATCTTTATCGCTGCCGGCCTGGCGCTCACCTGGGCAATATACAAGCTCACCCGTCCATTTCGTCTTTGGATCATCGCGCAACCCAGAGATACGCCCATCGGGCGGGCCAAGAAGATCGGCGGCCGCACGCTTTATTCCAGCATGATGATCGGCTCGTTCGCGCTGGGCAGCGCCGGTGCGTTCATGCTGTTCGACTGGCCAGCGCTCATCCGCGAGATTGTGCTGACATTTCTGATGGCTGCGGTCTTTACGTGGGCTGTGCGCCTATACGTGATGGCCACGCTCGTCCCTTCTTTCATGGAGGTCGAGCACGCCATCGAGGTTCGTGCCCTGCCGATCACCAACGGAGCTGCTGACCATTGGGCTTATTGGCTGCCCCGGATCGTCGGCGTTTTCGCCTTCTTCGCCGCCGCGTTTGTCCTCTTGCCGGGTCTCGGCATAGACCAGGACGGAATGATGGTCCTGTCCGTCGGCGCCGATTTCATCCTGCTGTTGCTCTTCCTGCTGGCCATTTGGCGTCGGCCAAGGACGCAGCGAGACGGCGCGCGCCACAGCGGTCACACGGCAGTGACATGGTTGTTGACGGCTTATTTCGTCGTTCTGTTCCTCGAACGCATTGCCGGCCTCTACACATTCTTCTGGTTTACCTTCACCGCATTCTTCCTGCCTTTGGCAATTGTGCTGACAGAGCGCGGGGTTAATTTCGTCCTGCGGCCCGGTTCGGAAGATGCGGGCCGGCCGACGATCCCGGCGGTGACGATCGCTGTCATCGATCGCGGTATCCGGATGATTTTCATCCTCGCGGCGGCTTACCTTCTCGCACGCGTACTGGGCCTGGACATGCAATCCATGCGCGGCAGCGATACGACCACCATGCTCATATTGCGCGGCTTGATCAACGTCGTGGTCATTGCCCTTGCTGCCGATTTCGGCTGGTCGATCATCAAAGCCTTGATCGAACGAAAGCTGGGCGTCGCGATACCGCAAGCCGTGATGGGCGAGGAGGACATCCTCACCCTCGATCCGCATCAGGCGCGGCTGCACACGCTGTTGCCGATCATTCAGAACATTCTGCTCGCGGTGATCATCGTGATGGCGGTGCTGATGATGCTCGCTTCGATCGGAATCCAGATCGGCCCGCTGATCGCCGGCGCCGGCGTCGTCGGCGTCGCCGTGGGTTTTGGCGCGCAAACCATCGTCAAGGACGTGATCTCTGGCGTGTTTTATCTGCTCGACGATGCTTTCCGTGTCGGCGAATACATTTCATCGGGCAGCTACAGGGGTACGGTGGAGAGCTTTTCGCTGCGCTCGGTGAAGCTGCGCCACCATCGTGGTCCGCTGTTCACGATACCTTTCGGTGAACTCGGCGCCGTGCAGAACCAGAGCCGTGACTGGGTCACCGACAAATTCAACATCACCGTTGGCTATGACACCGATATCGACTTTGCTCGCAAACTGATCAAGCGAATTGGCCTGGAACTGGCCGAAGATCCGGAGTTCAAACACTGGGTGATCGAACCGATCAAGATGCAGGGCGTGCAGGAGTTCGGCGAGTACGGCATCGTCTTGAGGGTCAAGGTTACGACCAGACCTGGAGGCGCCTTCAGCATGAAAGGCAGGTTCTTTTTGCGCCTCCGCCAGGCCTTCAAGGAGCAGGGCATCGAGCTCCCATTCCCGACCGTTCACGTCCAGGGGCTGCAAGACCCGCATGGGACAGAGAATGCGCCTTTGGAGATCACACCCGAATTACGAATGGCCGTCGCCCAGTCGCACACCAATCGGCGCAGAAAAAAAGCGAGCACAACGGAGTAGGACGCCGTGATACCGGCCGGCCGCAACACGGCTTTCCGCGCAAAACCAGGACCCACGACACCACGCTAGTCGGAACTGCCGATAGCGGTGACGCGATCGCCGCCAACCAGCACCAGCGTGGCGTTTCTGAGGCCAAGCTTGACGAAAAGAGCAGATACGCTGGCCTTTCCGCAAGGCTCAGAGCGCAATCCAGGCGGTCTTGAGGTCGACAAATTTCTCCAGCGCATGCAGCGACTTGTCACGGCCGAAACCGGACTGTTTGACGCCGCCAAGCGGCACGGTGATATCGGCTCCGCCATAGGTGTTGACGTGGACGACACCGGCGTTGATGGCGCGCACCATGCGATGGGCCGTGGAAAGATTGGCGGTCCACACCGCCGAGGCAAGTCCGTAGACAGTGGAGTTGGCGAGATGCACCGCCTCCTCCTCGGTCTCGAAGCGCATCACGCCGAGCACCGGTCCGAACACCTCCTCGCGCGCCAACTGCATCTCTTGCGTCACGTTCTCGAAGATCGTCGGCGCCATGTAGCTGCCGCCAGTCTCGGTCAGTATCCGTTCGCCACCGGCGACGAGACGGGCGCCTTCGGCTTGCGCCATGGCGACGAAGCCGAGATTCTTGTCCAGCTGTTCGGCGCTCGATACCGCACCGATATCGCTGGCGAGATCGAGCGGGTCGCCGACCTTGAGCCGCGTGGTTGCCGAGACAAGTTCGTCCATGAAAAGATCATAGACCGACGACTGGACGAGCAGACGCGAGCCCGCCACGCAGACCTGGCCTGAATTGCGGAAGATGCCGTTGGCCGAGACGACCGCCGCCTGCTTCAGGTCCGGAGCGTCGGCAAAGACGATGTTGGGCGACTTGCCGCCAAGCTCGAGGAAGACCCGCTTCAAATTGGAACGGGCGGAGTATTCGAGCAGCCGCCGGCCGACCGGCCCCGATCCGGTAAAGGCGATGGCGTCGACATCCATGTGGAGGCCAAGCGCTTCGCCGGCGACAGCACCATGCCCGGTAACGACGTTGAACACGCCTTCGGGAAGTCCAGCCTCGCTTGCGAGTTCGGCCAGCCGCAGCAAGGTCAGCGAGGCGATCTCCGGCGGCTTGACGACGACGCTGTTGCCGGTGGCCAGTGCGGGCGCAATCTTCCAGGCGCCGATCATCAGCGGGAAGTTCCACGGCACGATGACGCCGACGACACCGAGTGGCTCCCTGTGGATCAGCCCGAGCACATTGTCGGCCGTCGGCGCGATCTCGCCATAGACCTTGTCGATCGCCTCGGCGTAGTAGCGGATGGTGCCGGCCGCCGACAGCGGCTCGGCCTTGTAGGCCATGCCGATCTCGGTGCCGTTGTCGCGCACGCCAAGCACGGCCAGCTCATCGACATGTTTTTCGATCAGCTCGGCAAATTTCGTCAGCACCTTCTTGCGAAAGGCAGGGGCGGCGCGCGACCATGAACCCTTCTCGAATGCTTTTCGCGCCGATCGGACCGCGCGATCGATGTCGGCGGCATTGCCGTCAGCGATGCTGGCAAAAGGGCGGCCGTCGATCGGCGAAATCACCGCCAGCGTCGCGCCGCTCGTCGCTGCAGCCTGTACGCCGTCGATAAACAAGCCCCGCTCGCCGATCTCCGTCTTGCGCAGCGCGTCGATGGCATTCTGGCTGATCATTGGTGGCGGACTCCCAGGGAAACATACAACGTGGTTGGCGCGCGGAATTCCCAGCCGCGAAACACCGGCACCTTGCCTGGCACCAGGCTGACATCGGGGAAGCGCAGGAGCAGCAGCCTTAACGCAAGGCACATCTGCTCGCGCGCGAAAAACCGGCCCGAACAGAAATGATGACCAAAGCCGAAGGCGGCATGATTGCCTTCCCTGCGGTTGATGTCGAAGCGGTCTGGATCGGCAAAGCGGCTCTCGTCGCGGCTTGCCGAGGAGACAAGTGCAGCGACCGCGGCGCCGGCAGGGATGGTTACGCCGCCAAGCTCGACCGCCTGCGTCGTCTGCCGCGTCTGGGTTCCGATCGGCGCCACCCAGCGCAAGCCTTCATCGACAGCCCTGGGCACAAAGGTCTCGGGATCGGCGAGCACCTGCCGCAATTGTTCGGGATGCGCAAGCAGGCCGGCGAGGATCGAACCGGCACCATGTCCGGGCTCCTGCATGCCGCCAAGCAGAATGACCTTGATGCTCGGCATCAAGAAATCGATCGGCCGCGTCGTGCCTTCCGGCATGCCGTCATGCAGCATATGCGACAGCGCCGAGCCGTCGGGGGCGCGCGCCAGTCTATCCAGAGTCGGCCGGATGGCTGCGCCGACCTCGGCGCTGATCGCGTCGGCGATCTCTTGCCGCTTCGGGTCGTTCTCGAAATTGATGGCGCCCTGCGCAAGGCCATAGAACCAGCGGCGCAGCGTCGGCATGTCGATGTCGGCAAGGCCAAGCGAGCGCGCCAGGCTGAGCGTCGACACCGGCTCGAAATAATCCGCCATCAGCTCGGCGGAGCCTTGTTCGGCGATCCGGTCGAGAAAAGGTTCGGCAATCGACCGTACGAGATCGCCGGCATAGGCGGCGACGGTGCGCGGCCGGTATTTCGGATCGACGCCTTGGCGCAGCTGTCTATGCGTTTCGCCGTCGGTGGTCAGGATGGTCGGCTTGCCGAACGAGCGTTCGACCGGAGACGTACCGACGACGGCGGAGAAGATGTCGGGTGACTTTGCGACGGTCTCGACGTCCTTCCAGCGGGTGACGAACCAGAGATTGACCGCCGGCACGAAAGCGACAGGCGCACTGCGCCGCAGTTCCGCATAGATCGGATACGGATCGGCTTCCAGCGCCTCAACGGTGATGCTCTCGGCAAAGCTCAACGCCGTTACTCCCTTGCGATGGAAAGGGGCGGCGCCGAACGCGCTACCCCCTTGTCCTTTGTCCTAGTCCTTCAGCGGCACGCCGAGATTTTCGAAGGCAACCGGATCCCGGCTCTTCAACGCACCGGCAAGCAGCAGGCCGACCACCGCGGCAATCAGCACCAGCCCCGGCAGCAACACGCCAAGGAAGCCACCGGCCCCGGACAGGCCACCGAAATTAATGACGATCAGGTAGATGATGACGACGAAAGCGATGAAGGCCAGCCCAGGCAGGATGGTGGTCTTCAGCGCATTCTCCTGCGTCGACGGGTTGGCGCGGAAGTACATCACCACGGCGAGCGAGGCCACCGCCATCATGACGATGACTCCCAGCGTCGCGACATTGGTCAGCCAGGAAAACAGCGCCAGAACCGGATCGAGGCCGAGTATCGCGAACAGTCCGATGACGATCGCTGCCAACACGCTCTGGATGACGGAAGCGACATGCGGGCTCTGGTGCACTGAATGCGTCACGCCGATCGCTTCAGGCAACAGCTTCTCGCGGCCCGAGACGTAGATGTAGCGGGCAACCGCGTTGTGGAACGCCAGCACGCCGGCAAACAGGCTCGACACGAACAGGATGCCCATGGCGTGCGACAGCATGGTTCCGGCGTAGCGGTCGGACAGGCCGAACAGGAAAGTCGTCGGATCCTGAAGCGCCTGCAGTGCGGGCAACAATTTGTCGACGCCGGCGCCGACCGCCATCAGCCAGGCCGTGACCATGTAGAAGACGCCGATCAGCAACACTGAGAAATAGGTGGCGCGCGGAATCGTCACCTTGGGGTCGCGGGCTTCCTCGGCGTAGATCGTCGTCGCCTCAAAACCAATGAAGGCGGCGAAACAGAACAGGATGGCGATGGCGGGCGAGCCGCTGACGATCTGGCTCCAGCTGAACGGCGCCGCCGAGAGACCACTGTCGCCACCGGTCTTGAGGATGGCGAGGTCTAGCACCAGCACAACGATGTATTCGCACAACACCAGCACCGTCAGGATCTTGGCCGACAGGTCGACCTGGCGGTAGCCCAATACCGCGACGATGGCGACGGCGATGAAGCTCCACACCCACCAGGGCAGGTCGATGTCCCAGCCGGCGAACAGGCCGGCGGTCGCGGCCCCCAGCAGGCCCATGACCCCGATCTGCATGGCGTTGTAGGACAGGATCGCGATGATTGCGGTTGCGCCGCCGGCAAAACCGCCCAGCCCGCGCGCGGCATAGGCATAGAAGGCGCCGGCATTGCCGACATGGCGCGACATGGCGACATAGCCGACCGCAAACAGCAGCAGCAACACGGTCACGATAAGATAGGTGCCGGCAAAGCCCGCCCCATTGCCCATAAGCATGCCGAGCGGCGTGCCGCCGGCAACCGCGGTGAGCGGCGCCGCCGCCGAAATCACCATGAAGGTGATAGCGCCGACGCCAAGACTGTTCTTGCGCAGCCTGTTGGGGGGCGCCTGTTCCGAAACTGCTGACATTTGTCCCTCCAGTCTTACGAACCCCTGGGTTCGCGGCCGCTCGGCCTGTTCCCTGAATGCCATCGGTTCATTATTTGAACCCTTATTTTGAATATAGACTTGCAAAGAATGCCGATGCCTGTCAAGTTAATTCACACATTAAGTTTCTATCCGAGCGGGAGGCTGGATGGGTGCGGTCGGCAAGGCGATTTCACTTCTGGAACTGTTCACGGTGGACGAGCCCGAGCTCGGACTTTCCGATCTCGGGCGGCGGTGCGCCTTCGACAAGGCGACGACGCGGCGGCTGCTGATGGCGCGGGGCGGCCATGGCTTCGTCGAGCAGGATGCCGGCACGCGGCACTATCGCCTCGGCGCCGGCCTGTCGCGGCTGGCGCGTATCCGCGAAGCCTGCTTCCCGTTCCTGCAAACGGCAATTCCCGTGGCGCAGGATTTGGCGGGTTCGACAACCGAGACGGTGCATCTGTCGGAATTCGGCGTCGACAGGCTGATCACCGTCCATGTCGAGCATTCAAGCTGGGCAAACCGGGTGAACATCGATGTCGGCCAGCTTCTGCCGCTGCATTCCACCGCCTCCGGCATCGCCTATCTCGCCTTCGCCGACAACGCGACCGTGAAAGCATGCCTGACAGGTTCGCTTGAGGCCTTCACCGATCATACCCTCGTCGAGCCGGCCGCCATTTCAAAGTCGATCGGCGAGGCGCGCGACCGCGGCTATTCGATCTGCGACCAGGGCCATGAGGACGGCGTGATCGGCGTCGCGGCTGCAATCGGCGCCGCCAACGGACTTGCGCTGGGGACAATTGCGGTGGCAGCCCCGAAGGCCAGGACGACACCGGCTGCGATCGTGGAACGAGGGCTTGCGGTTGTGACCGCGGCACGGGAGATTTCGATGCGCCTCAATGGCGAAAACCTGCAAACCCTGAGGAGGCAGGCCTGATGTCTGCAGATATGGCGACGCCCCGCATCCTGGTCATCGGCACGGGCGACACCAAGACCGACGAACTGCTGTTCATGAAAGCGTGTATCGAGGCATCCGGTGGCCGCGCCGTGATGATGGACGTCAGCGTGCTGGGCGACCCCGCCTATAGTCCCGATCACGACAAGCATGCCGTTGCGCGGGCCGCTGGTGTGACGATGGCCGAAATCGTCTCGAGCGGCGATGAAAACACCGCCATGACATTGATGGCCGTCGGCGCCGTTCAGCTCGTGCGCCAGCTTCATCAGCGCGGCGACATCGACGCCTTCATCGCCATCGGCGGTTCGATGGGAACCGATTTGGCGCTCGATGTCGCGCTGTGCCTGCCGCTCGGCGTGCCGAAATTCGTCGTCTCGACCATCGCCTACTCGCATCTCATTCCGCCCGAGCGTGTCGCGCCCGACCTGATGATGATCCTGTGGGCAGGCGGGCTCTACGGCCTCAACACCATCTGCAAGCTGGTCCTTTCCCAGGCCTGCGGCGCGGTGGTCGGTGCGGCGAAGATCGTGCTTGCATCCCGTGCTTCGGCCCCGGCGGTCGGACCGACGATCGGCATGACTTCGCTGGGCAGCAGTTGCCTGCGCTATATGAAGACGCTGAAGCCGGCGTTGGAGCGGCGCGGCTATGATGTCGCGGTCTTTCACACCACCGGGATGGGGGGCCGGGCCTTCGAATCGATCGCCAGCCAGGACCATTTCTGCGCGGTGTTCGACTTCAGCCTGCAGGAGATCACCAATCATCTTGCCGGTTCGGTCGTCAGCTCCGGCGCCGACCGGCTCGAGAATGCCGGCGCCCGCGGCATTCCGCAGATCGCAGCCCCTGGCGCCGTAGACATGGTCGATTTGCCGACCTGGCAGGCGCTGCCGACAAAGTTCGCGCAGCGGCCATTCCATGCTCATAACAGGTTGATCGGCTCGATCACCGTCGATGCCGCCGACCGCCGTGAAGTCGCCAGGACCATCGCCGCCAAGCTCGGTGCGTCGAAGGGGCGCTCCGCTTTCATCCTGCCCTCCGGCGGCATCCAGGAATGGGATGCGCAGGGCGAGCCGCTGTACGAACCCGAAGCCCTCGCGGCGTTCACCGATGAGATGCGCAAGGCCATTCCCGCCGGCGTCGAGTTCCACGAGATCGACGCCCACATCAACAGCGACGAGTTCGTCGGCAAGGCGCTCGAAATCTTCGACCGCTGGGTCGAGGAAGGCATCATCCCGCGCGGCATGCCGGCCAAGGGAGTGGCTGCGTGAGCGCTGTTCCTGCCCAGGCGCTCGTCCTCGATTTCGGCGGCGTCGTCACCCGGACCCTTTTCGAAACCCATGCCTTGACCGAACAGGCGCTCGGCCTCGCGCCGGGAACGCTGCAATGGCACGGGCCGTTCGACCCGGATTCAGATCCGCTGTGGCGCTCCATGCAGGCCAACGAGATCAGCGAGCGCGATTATTGGCGCACCCGCACCAGCGAAGTCGGCCGGCTCGTCGGCGAGGACTGGGAGGCAATGGAGACATTCGTCCAGCGCGCACGCGGAGCCGAGCCGGAAAAGATCGTGCGGCCCGAAGCCGTCCGCGCCATCCGGACCGTGCATGCGGCGGGATTTCGCCTGGCGATCCTGTCCAACGAGCTAGATCTGTTCTATGGCGCCGGCTTCCGTCAGCGGCTGCCGCTGCTCGAGCTGTTCGACACCATCGTCGACGCCACCTATACCCGCATCCTCAAGCCCGATCCGCGCGCCTATGCCTTGGTGACCGAGGCGCTTGGCCTGCCTGCCCGCGCCTGTGTGTTCGTTGACGACCAGCAGCGCAATGTCGATGGCGGCCGTGCCGCCGGCATGCGCACCGTTCATTTCGACGTCGCGCGGCCGGCACTTTCCTATGCCGAGGCCCTCGGCCATTTCGACCTCATCTCCTGAGACATTTGCGGAGCCTTGCGATGCGCGACATCAATTTCCTCACCGAGAAAAACGCCAAGCCGATCTGGCATCCGATGGCACACCCGGCCGAGATGCGGGCCAACCCGCCAAAGGTGATCATGAAAGGCGAAGGCGTGATGGTCACCGACATCGACGGCAACACCGTGCTCGATGCGGTTGGCGGACTGTGGAACGTCAATCTCGGCTACTCCTGCGACCCGATCAAGAAGGCCATCGCCGACCAGCTCAGCGCCCTGCCCTACTATTCCGGGTTTCGCGGCACGTCGACCGGCCCGTCGATCGAGCTCGCTTACGAACTCAGCGAATGGTTCGAACCGGAAGGCATGGTGCGGACCTTCTTCACCTCGGGCGGCTCGGATTCGGTCGAAACCGCACTGCGGCTCGCCCGCCAATACTGGAAGATCCGCGGCCAGGGCGACCGGACAAAATTCCTCGCGCTGAAGAAGGGCTATCACGGCACCCATTTCGGTGGCGCGTCAGTCAACGGCAACGCCAATTTCCGCCGCAACTATGAGCCGCTTATGCCCGGCGTCTTCCACATTCCCGCACCCTGGACCTTCCGCAATCCGTTCGATGAGACCGATCCGGCGCGGCTGGCCAAACTGTGCGCCAAAGCGCTGGAGGATGAGATCGCCTTCCAGGGCGGCGACACCATTGCCGCCTTCATCATGGAGCCGGTTCTCGGCGCCGGCGGCGTCATCGTTCCGCATGACAGCTTCATGCCGCTGGTGCGCGAGGTATGCGACCGCCACGGAATCCTGCTGATCGCCGACGAGGTGGTCACGGGCTTCGGTCGCACCGGCGCCTGGTCGGGTTCGCGGCTGTCCGGCGTGAAGCCGGATTTCATGACCATCGCCAAGGCGATCACCTCGGGCTATTTCCCGCTCGGCGCCACCTTGATCGGCGCCAAGGTCGCCGACGTCTTCGAGGCCGACAAGACCAGCTTCGGGGCGATCGGTCATGGCTATACCTATTCCGGCCATCCTGTCGGCTGCGCGGCAGGGCTGGCTGCACTTGCCGAGACCAAACGGCTTCGCCTGGACGAGAACGCAGCCGCGCGCGGCATCGAGCTGGCGGCGACGCTGGAGGGGCTAAAAGCCAAGCACGCGATCGTCGGCGACATCAGGTACAAGGGCCTGATGGCTGCGCTAGAGCTGGTCTCCGATCGCACGACGAAAAAGCCGGTGGACAAGAAGACCATGGCCGTGGTTTCGGAAGCCACTTATGACGCCGGCGTCATGCTGCGCGTGTCCGGCAACAACATCATCCTGTCGCCGCCGCTGATCATCGGCGCCGCCGACGTGGCAAAGATCGGCGAGGCCATCGATGCAGGTCTGTCGAGGGCCTGATGGACCCGCTGACGCAATGGAGTTTGGTACGCAATGACCCAATCTGAGAAGAACCCGAGCGAGGAAGCGCTCGTCAAGCGGCGTGCCCGCCTGCTCGGCGCGAAATCGCAATTGTTCTACGACGAGCCCGTGCACCTGGTGCGCGGCGAAGGCGTCTGGCTCTACGATGCCGACGGCCGCAAGTATCTCGATGCCTACAACAACGTCGCCCATGTCGGCCATTGCCACCCGCATGTGGTCGAGGCCTTGTGCCGTCAGGCAAGCCTGCTCAACACCCACACACGCTATCTGCACACCGCAATTCTCGACTATGTCGAGCGGCTGACGGCGACCTTCAATGCAAGCCTCGCCACCGCAATCCTGACCTGCACCGGCAGCGAGGCCAACGACATCGCGCTGCGCATGGCGCAGGCCGCCTCCGGCAATATGGGCATCATCGCCACCGACGCCACCTATCATGGCAACACGACGGCGGTTTCGCAGCTGAGCACGCGCATGCCTCCGATCCGCGGCCGCGCCCCCCATGTCAGGCTGGTGCCGGCCCCCGACAGCTATCGCCATCCCGATGCGATGGCCAATGGCAAGGCCTTTGGCGACGCCGTGCTTCAAGCGATCGCCTCGCTGGCACAGGATGGCATTGGCCTGTCTGGCATCATCTTGTGTCCGCTGCTCGCCAATGAAGGTTTCCCGGCTCTGCCCACCGGATTTTTCGACGACGCCTTGGGGGCCGTGCGCGAAGCCGGTGGTCTGGTCATCGCCGACGAAGTGCAGCCCGGCTTCGGCCGCACCGGCAGCCATTTCTGGGGCCATCAGCGCGCCGGCTTCGTCCCCGACATCGTCACCATGGGCAAGCCGATGGGCAATGGCCATCCGATCGCGGCCGTGGTCACCACCAAGGAGATACTGGCGACCTTCCGCGACGCTTTCCGCTACTTCAACACCTTTGGCGGCAACCCGGTCTCCTGCGCAGTCGCCAATGCCGTCCTCGACGTCATCGAACAGGAAAACCTTGTCGCCAACGCGAAATACGTCGGCGCCTATGCGCTTGGCCTGCTGCGCCCGCTGGCCGATCGGCATGAGTGCATCGGCGAGGTCAGGGGGGCCGGACTGTTCTTCGGCGCCGAGCTGGTCCACGACCGCGACACGCGCGAACCGGCGCCCGACATTGCCGAGCAGGTCGCCAATCGCATGCGCCATCGCGGCGTGCTGATGGGCAAGACCGGCATCCACGGCAATGTGCTCAAGATCCGCCCGCCCATGCCGTTCTCGCGCGACAATGCCGAGTTCCTGATCGGCCTGCTGGACGAGGTGCTGGGCCAAGTCGGCGGAGTGCCGGCGTGAATTCTGTTTCCACCCAATCCGAGCCCGAAACGGCAGCCGATGTCACGGAGCTCGCCAGGCGTGCGCTCGAACATTGGGGCGTCCGCAACTCTGAGCCGGAACTTCTGAAGCACCGCGAGAACGCCGTCTTCCGCGTGCGGCTGCCGGATGGCCAGCCGGCAGCCATGCGCATCCACCGGCTCGGCTACCACACGGACGCCGCGCTGCGTTCGGAACTGCAATGGATGGGCTTCCTGCAATCCGCCGGCGTCGCCACGCCGTCTTGCGTCGCAACACAGGCCGGCGATCCGTTCGTGCTTGTCAGAATGGCCACCTCGGCGCAGCCCCGGCAGGCCGATTGCCTGAGCTGGCTGGAGGGCCGCGCCGTGGGCGCACGCGGCGTGCCACTGGTCTACACGGCCGACCAGTCGGTCCAGATCTTCACGGCGATCGGGCGGACCATTGCCCATATGCACAATGTCACTGCCTCCTGGACGCCGCCCGCGGGCTTCGCGCGCCATGCCTGGGACTTCGACGGCTTCTTCGGGGCGAACCCGGTCTGGGGCCGGTTCGAGACCTCGCCCTTTCTCGATGGTCCTCGCCGCGCGCTGGTCTTGCAGGCGCGCGACAACGCAGTGAAGGCGCTGTCGGAACATGAGCGCAGCGCGCGCAATTTCGGCATCATCCACGCCGATCTGGTGCGCGAGAACGTGCTCATCCATGACCGTGCCGTACGCATCATCGACTTCGACGATTGCGGCCATGGCTGGCACATGTACGACCTTGCCGTCGCCCTCTACCAGAACCGCGAGGAGGCGATCTACCCGCTGATCGAAACCGCTTTGCTTGACGGCTACCAGCAAGAGCGTGCGCTGACCCCGCAGGACATCGCCGCATTGCCTCTATTCGCCGCCTTGCGTGCCTTCGCGTTCCTTGGCTGGGTGCAAAGCCGCGTCGAAGGCGACATCACCAGGGATGTCGGCTTGCGCATGTCGACCATCGCAGCCGATGTGGTGATTGACTACCTGCGCGGTGAACAGCCCAACTGACGAGCCGATGAGAGCCGTCAGCTCTTGGCGAAATGGATACTGACCGTTCCCGAGCTGCCGAAGTCGGCGACGATGGTATCGCCGGGCCGCGCCTCGACCGGGCGCACGAACGATCCGGACAGCACCACCTCGCCGGCCGCGATGGACATGCCGTAGCGGGCGAGCCTGTCCGCCAGCCAGGCAATGCCCATCGCGGGATGGTTGAGCACGCCGGCGCCAAGCCCAGTCTCCTCGACCTCCGCATTGCGCGAGACGATGGCGCCGATCCAGCGCATATCGGCTTCATCGGGTCGTTGCGGCTGGCCGCCGATGACAATGCCGGCATTGGCGGCGTTGTCGGAAATCGTATCGAAGAAAGTGCGCGCCTTCTTTGTCTCGGCATTGACGCGTTCGATGCGCGTGTCGAGGATTTCGAGCGCCGGCGTGATATAATCGGTGGCGTTGAGCACGTCGAAGATGGTCACGCCTGGGCCCCTCAGCGGCGCCTTCATGACGAAGGCTATCTCGGCCTCGACGCGCGGCTGGATGAAGCGGCCGACGGGTATCGTCGCGCCGTCGTTGAAGAACATGTCGTCGAACAGCACGCCCGAATCCGGCGTGTCGATGGCGAGCGCATATTGCATCGCCTTCGATGTCAGGCCGATCTTCCAGCCCTTCGGGGTCAGCCCGGCATCGGTCTTGCGTTTCACCAGCGCTGCCTGGACGCGATAGGCATCCTCCATCGTCGCGTCGGGAAAATCGAGGCTGAGCAGACGGATCTGGCGGCGCGAACGCTCGGCTTCGAACAGCCTTGCCGCGGCATCTTCAACTTGCTCGGGGGTCACGATGCTGCCTCGTCGACGACGCCGTTGCGGAGCACGCCGATGCCGTCGGCTTCGACTTCGATCACGTCGCCCGGCTTCAGCCAGATCGGCGGGTCGAAGCGGGCGCCGGCGCCGGTCGGCGTACCGGTGACGATGATATCGCCTGGCACCAGCGTGGTGAAGGTGGAGACATAGGCGATGATCTTGCGGAACGAGAAGATCATCCGGCTGGTGCGGTCCTGCTGGCGCAATTCGCCATTGACGCGGGTGGTCAGCGCGATGTCGGCAATCTGCGCCTCGTCGGTGAACGGCACCAGCCACGGACCGAGCGAGCCGGTGCGGTCGAAATTCTTGCCCTGCGTGACGTTGAACTTGGCGTGCCGTACCCAATCGCGAATGGTGCCTTCGTTGCACAGGGATAGTGCCGCGATATGGTCAAGCGCATCCCTCTCGGCGATGCGTCGTCCACCCTTGCCGATGACGATGACGATCTCGCCCTCATAGTCCAGCTGCGGCGATTCCGGCGGCCGCACCAGCGGCGCATCGTGGCCGACGAAGGAGCGGGGGAAGCGGATGAACAGCGACGGGTTGGAAGGCGCGGCCTGGCCGTCCTTGTACTCTTCGTTGCGGTCCGGGTAGTTGACGCCGACGCAGATGATCTTTTCTGGCGACGGCACAGGGATTTCATAAGCGATGGCGCCGACTGGAAAATCGACGGCGTAGGCTTCGGCCTCTTCCGCCAGCCGCCGTAGCACGCCGGCCTCGATCACTTCGCGCAGCGTCGGCCACTGGCTGTGCCGCGCCGACAGGTCGACGACGCCCTTATCTGTGACCACGCCATAGCGCGTCTTGCCGCCGACGGTGAAGGTGGCGAGCCGCCCATGTGCAGTCATCCCGGTCTCCGTCAGGTTCGCGTCTGTGGTCACGGTGCGATGATCGGCGACGCCGCCAAATCCGGTTGGCGTGCGGCCGCGCCGGCAAAGGTGCTGCCCTCCTCGAACCAGCTTTTCGGCGCCGGCGCGCCCCATAGCGTCTGGCGCTGCGGGTCCTTGAGGTCCCATTTGATCGGCTCCAGATCCGGATCGACCGTCTGGTAGTCCGAGCAATAGATCTCGATGCGGTGATTGTCCGGGTCGCGGACATAAAGGAAGAAGGCGTTGGAAATGCCATGCCGGCCTGGGCCGCGCTCGATGTTTGCGAGGTAACCGGTCGTCGCCATCAGATCGAGCAGGTCGATGATGTTGAGCGGTGTCGGCACCCAGAAGGCGACGTGATGCAGGCGCGGACCCACACCGTTGGTGAAGGCGATGTCGTGGACACCGCCCTTGCGGTGCGTCCAGGCCGCCCACAGCTTTCCGCTACTGGCATCCTCGGTGTATTCGGTGACGCGGAAGCCAAGCTCGTTGTAGAAGGCGACGGACTCGTCGACATTGGGCGAGAAGCAGTTGAAGTGGTCGATGCGCAGCGGCTTCACGCCCTTGTAGAGCGCATATTTCTGATGAATCGGCGGCAGCCTTTCCATTTGGGCAAAGAACTCGAGCGGAATGCCGTGCGGGTCGCGGGTGCGGAAGGTGCGCGACTGGTACGGTCGCTCGACCCACTCGACCGGCAGGCCTTTTGCCTTGAAGAAATGCTCGGCCTTGTCGAGATCCTCATCCGAGAAAACCTTGAAGCCGAGATCGCGTGCTTCGGCGCTGCCGGCCCTCTTCAGCACGATGCAGTGGTGTCCGCGCTCTTCCAGGGCCCTTAGATAGATGGCGTCCGATGTCTCGTCGGTAACCTGCAGGCCGAGCGTGTCGACATAGAAGGCGCGGGATTTCGCAAGGTCGGTGGCCGCCAGTTCGACATGGCTGAGGCGCACGATGTTGAAGGCGGGATAGAGGTTTGGTTTGGGCAGTGGCATGCGATGTCCTCCGGTCAGCCGCCGAGTTTCTGGATCGTGTGCGCTGAAGTGGCGAAGGCGATGTTCTTCGTCTCCATGTAGAAATCGAAGGAATGGTCGCCGCCGTCGCGGCCGATGCCGGAATTCTTGACGCCGCCGAACGGCGTCGGCAAATGCCGCACATTCTCCGAATTGACCCAGATCATGCCGGCGTCCAGCGCATCGGTGAAGCGGAAGGCGCGGGTAACATCCGACGTCCAGAGATAGCCGGTCAGGCCGTATTGGGTGTCGTTGGCCAGCGCCAGCGCTTCGGCCTCGTCCTTGAAGGAAATGGCGGTCAGCACCGGCCCGAAAATCTCTTCCTGGGCAATGCGCATCCTGTTGGTGGCGCCGGTAAACAGCGTCGGGCTGACATAGCAGCCACCTCCCGGACCGGCGAACTTGCCGCCGCCGGCGGCTACCACCGCGCCTTCCGATTTGCCGATCTCGATATAGGAAAGCACCTTTTCCTCGTGCACCGGATGGATCAGCGGACCAACCACCGTTTTGGGATCGAGCGGATGGCCAACCTTGATGCGCTTTGCCTTCTCCGCAACCAGATCCGTGAATGTGTCGTAGACCGAGGCTTCGACCAGAAGCCGCGACGATGAGGTGCAGCGTTCGCCGTTGAGCGAGTAGATCATGAACACGGCCGCATCCGCCGCACGTTCGAGATCGGCGTCGGCGAAGACGATCACCGGGTTCTTCCCGCCCAGTTCGAAATGCACGCGCTTCAGCGTATCGGCGCCTTGTTTCATGATCATCGAGCCGGTGCGGCTCTCACCGACAAAACCGATCGCCTTGATGTCAGGGTGCTCGGTCAGCGCCTTGCCGGCGTGCTCGCCGAGGCCGTTGACCAGGTTCCACACGCCTTTCGGCAGGCCGGCCTCCTCCGCGATCTCGACCAGCAGGCGAGCGGTCAGCGGCGAAAATTCGGCCGGCTTGTGGACGACGGTGCAGCCTGCCGCCAGCGCCGGCGCGATCTTCCATGTCGACAGCATGAACGGCGTGTTCCACGGCGTGATGATGCCGACCGGGCCGATCGGCACGCGCGTGGTGATGTTGACCTGGCCTGTCGTGCGCAGCGTCTCGCCGTCGCGCGCTTCCGGCGCGCGGTCGGCGAAGAAGCGGAAATTCTCGGCGCCGCGCAGCGCGGCCTTGGCCATGAATTTCAGCGCCTGGCCGGTGTCCATGCACTCGACGAAGGCGATCTCCTCGGCGCGCGCTTCGATCGCATCAGCTATCTTGTGCAGCAGCTTCTTGCGCCCGTCGCCCGGCATGGCGGCCCAGGCCGGGAACGCCGCCTTTGCCGCCTTGGCGGCGCGGTCGATATCGGCGGCGCTGCCACGCGCGACCTTGGCCAGCGGCTTGAGATCGACCGGCGACATGGCCTCGAAGGTCGAGCCATCCACCGCCGGCACCGCTTCGCCGCCGATCTGGTTCAGCACGCCGTCGCGCTTGAAACGGGCCAGATAGGCCTCGGCCTTTTTCAGATTGCCTTCGAGGTCGGACATATCAGCTTCCGTCACTTGCCGCGCAGTCGCGGGTGGATTGCATTTTTCTTCCAGCTCAGGACCGGATCGATTTCCCTGATCTCCAGGGAAAGAGCGAAATGCGGGGTCTCGAACAGGGGGGCGAGGTATTCGCTCACGGCGGAGAAGACCGCCTCCCCGGTTCGTCTCTTGTCCTCGGCACTGCGGCCGGTTCCAATGCGAAACGACATGTCGAGAAAGGCGTTTTCCGGTAAGCTGTCGGCGATCGCATAGGCCTCCGCGCGGAAGGCCCGCACCCGCACCGCGCCGGTTTCAAACAGCCCGGTGCCGAGCACGGTGCGCAACACCAGCGCGCACAATTCGCTCATGTCGACCTTGGCATCGAGGTTGGCCGAATACTCGATGGAAAAGTGAGGCACCGCGTCTCGTTCCCCGGATTGTTCCACTGTTGTAGTTAACGCGTTAATTACATGCAGCATCACTGAAGTCAAGCCTTGCATCCAAGTTGAGGCGACGATACGGGATGGAAAGGTCAGGTTTTGGCGTGCGGTCCCGCCGACCGCCCGCATCATTGGGGACGCTGCTTCTTGCTGCCTGAAAACACCCGTCGTTCTCTGCCGATGGCGCTGCTCCATGCCCGCGAAGTGGTGATGGCGCGGTTTCGCCCTATGCTGGCGGCGCATGACGTGACCGAACAGCAATGGCGTGTGCTGCGCGTTCTGAGCGAGGCCGGCCCTGTCGAGGCGACGGAACTTGCCGATCGCGCTTCGGTGCTGCCGCCCAGCCTGACACGCATCATCAAGACGCTCGAGGGCCGAAAATTCATCACCCGCAACAAGGCGGAAGGCGATGGCCGCCGTGTCGTGCTGACGATCGCCCCGGCGGGTTCCGCCCTGATCGATGCCTTGTCGCCGGAACGCCTCGTCATCTACCGCGACATCGAACAGCGCTTCGGACATGAGAGGCTCGAGCAATTGCTCGATCTGCTGGAGAGCCTGATCGCCGGCGAGAACTGACTGCTCCCGCTCAGCCGCCAAAACTGCCAAGCCGCGTCGGCTGCGTGTAATTGCGGTCGACATAAAGCAGCGCCGAGCCGCCGCTGCCGTGCCTGACATCGATGACGCGGCCGATCATGACATTGTGCGTGCCGACGATGTGCACATCCTCGATCTCGCAATCGAAATTGACGATCGCGTCCGACAGCGCCGGCGTCCCCGAGGTCAGCGTTTGCCAGCGCGCCGCCGAATAGCGCGCCTCCATGTCCCTGGTCGCCCCGGCGAACTTGCCGGCCAGGTGCATATGGTCATGCGTCAGCACGTTGACGCAGAAGCGCCGGTTGGCGAGAAACATGGCCGCCTGCGTCGAGCGGCCGTTCATGCACACCAGCAGTGTCGGAGGTTCGTCCGACACACTGCACATGGCGGTGGCGGTGAAGCCGCCGCGCCCGGCCGGGCCATCTGTCGTGACGATGTTGACCGGCGCGCAGACCCTTGCCATGGCGTCGCGGAAATCGGCCTTCGAAATCTGCGTGGCCATCTGACATCACCCGGCCGTAGAAGCGAGCGGATTGAGCCAGGTATCTCCCGTCCAGCCATTCTCGTCATAGTCGGCCATGCAGGTATCGACCAGTTCTTCCATGGCCTTCAGCCGGCCGCCGCGTTCGGCGCCCTTCAGCACCTGCAGCCGCACCTCTTCCGGCGCACCGGCATAGTTGAGTTCGTAGAGCGCGTGGCGGCCGCCGAACTCGGTGCCGGTCGCGTCCCACAACAGTTTCATGATCTTGATGCGCTCGACATGGCCCATGTCGTTGGAACCGCGCACATACTGCGCGAGGTATTTGTCGATCTCGGGATTGTTGAAGTCGCGCACCGATGACGGCAGGTAGATCAAGCCGGAGGCGATCACCCGGCGCACCGTGTCGATGACGCGCGGATAGGCTTCCGACATGAAAGTCCGGTAGGCAAGGGCTGCTTCCAGGTTGGGCAGGACAGCGCCATTCGCCCAGGGGATCGGATTATAAGCCATGGCGTTGGAAAAGCTCCAGAACATGTGCCTGAGCGCGATGACCTCGCCCAGCGCCGCCTGGTTGCCGCGGAAGGCATCGCCGCCGGTGGCGCGCAGCGCCTTTGCCAGCAGGCCGGCGAGGAAGTCGAGCTTGACGGCAAAGCGTGTGCAGCCCTGGAAGCAATAGCCATGCATGAAGCCCGAAGCCGGATGGAAGGACAGGATTTTCTGCGCCTCGCGCAGCACCAGCACGTCCTCCCAGGGGATGAAGACATTGTCGAGCACCAGGATGGCATCGTTCTCGTCGAAGCGCGACGACAACGGATAGTCGAACGGAGCCGCCGCCGTGTTGGCCGTCTGCTCATAGGAGGCGCGGCAGAACATCTTTACCCCCGGCGCATTCATCGGCACGATGAACATGACCGACAGCGACGGATCTTCGGTGACCGTCGCCGAACTCTGCGCCAGGAAATTGTAGTGGGTCAGCGCCGAGGACGTCGCCACCACCTTGGCGCCGGAGACATAGATGCCGGCGTCGGTCTCCTTGGTGATGTGGACGAAGACATCCTTCACCTGTTCGGCCGGCTTGTGGCGGTCGATCGGCGGGTTGACGATGGCGTGGTTCATGAACAGCACGGCTTCCTGCGCACGCTTGTGCCAGGCGAGCGCATTGTCCTTGAACGGGCCGTACCAGTCGGCATTGGCGCCGAGCGTGTTCATCAGTGCCGCCTTGTAATCGGGCGTGCGGCCCATCCAGCCATAGGACATGCGTGACCACTCGGCGATCGCGGTCTGCTGGGCCGCGAGTTCGCCGGAGGATTTGGCGACGCGGAAATATTTGTGGGTGTAGCCGCCCGAACCGGTATCGGTAGGCGAGGTCAGCGTGCCCTGCCGCTTGGGATCGTGCAGCGCATCATAGAGGCGCGCCAGCGACCGCGCCGAATTGCGCATCGCCGGATGGGTGGTGACATCGGCGATGCGCTCGCCGTTGATGTAGACCTCGCGGCCGTCGCGCAAGCTCTCCAGATACTCGGCCCCGGTGAACGGGCGCCCATTGTCGGCACGAAAGTCTTCCGATCGCATGATGTTCCTCCACTTATGGCATCAACTCTAGCGCTCCTGGCAAGGATCGGTTAGGACGTAACGGCAAAACCGATTGGACTTTTTCCGGCGCCATGAGCCTCAATTCCATTCCTGATTTCTTTGTCTATGGCGAGCCGGTGCGGCCGCTTGATGTCGGCTTCCTGCATGTCGAGACGGTGCTTGCGCGCAGCAACATTCATCTCGGCCAGGTTGCCGCGCACAAGCATCCGCAAATGGGCCAGATCACCTACTGGACCAGCGGCTCCGGCACCTACCGCATCGAAGACCAATCCTGGGACTTTTCGGCACCGGCCGTCAGCTTCGTGCCGAGCACCATCGTGCATGGCTTCTCGATCGGGCCCGGCACCGACGCCATCGTCGTTTCGGTCGCCGATGATGCGCTTGCGGCAATAGCCGCTCACAGCCTGCTGCCATTGGACCGGCCGGTCTTTGCCGATAGCCTTCCTCAGCACGTCGCGTGGAAAAGGCTGGCGGCGGTGCTGGAGATGATCGCCGCCGAATATGCCGAGGCGCAGGCCGGCAGTGACAAGACCCTGCCGGCGCTGATCGCCGTCGCGCTCTCGCACATCGCGCGCCTTGGTCCCGAGGTAATGGATGCCACCGGTTCTTCCGATGCTGCATTGGCGCGCGGCTTGCGCCGTCTGGTCGATGCGCATTTCCGCGACAACTGGCCCGTCGACCGCTACGTCGGGGCGCTGGCCACGACACCGCATCTTCTCGACAAGGCCGCCCATACGGTGCTTGGCAGCGGCGTCAAGCGGCTCATGGGCGAGCGACGGTTGCTGGAGGCCAAGCGGTTGCTGCTGTTCACCGTGCGCACCGTCGAGGACATCGCCTACGAAATCGGCTTCGAAGATCCGGCCTATTTCTCACGCTTCTTCCGGGAGCGGGTTGGCCAGGCGCCCGCCGCCTGGCGCCGCGCGCAGCTGGGGCAGAGTTGAAGCTTCCGCGCCGGCCAGGATCAGGCGTTTGGGCCGACACGCCGGCCAGGCACGGCGCCGCCGAGTTGATCCACCTGTTGATAGGTGTTGCCGCGCAGCATCACCCCGCACGGCGCGGCGCATCGAGATTGATGTCGCCGCGAAACTTGCTGGTGTTTTTTGTCGCTTCCAAACGGTTCGTTATTTGAACCACCAATTTACGTGCTATGAGCGGACTGCAAGGTGGATTGGCTTCCGTCCCATGCGAAGTATCTTGAGGATGCACGATGAGCACAGTCGGCAAAGCGATATCGCTGTTGGAGCAGTTCACGCTCGGCGAACCGGAGATCGGCCTGTCCGAGCTCGCCCGCAAAACCGGCCTCGACAAGGCAACGGCGCGGCGCCTGCTGATGGCGCTGGCCGACCACCGCCTGATCGAACAAGAGCCGGCAAGCCGCCGCTACCGGCTCGGCGCCGGCCTGTCGCGGCTGGCCCGCTTTCGCGACGCGCATTTTCCCTTCGTGCGCGTGGCAGCACCTGTGGTTCGCGAGCTGGCGCTGGAAACCGGCGAGACGGTGCATCTGTCGGAATTCAGCGCCGGCGCACTGCTGACGGTCCATGTCGAGCTCTCGGCAAAGGCCAACCGGGTCAATGTCGATGTCGGCCAGGTGCTGCCCTTGCACGGCACCGCCTCCGGCATCGCCTTTCTCGCCGCTTCGCCTCGGGAAGCGGCCGAGGCCTATGTCGACAAGCCGTTGCCGACCTTCACGCCACACACGGTGACGCAGCCCGACAGGCTGATGAAGGCGATCCGGCTTGCCGCCAAGCGCGGCTATTCCTCGAGCTCCCAAGGCTATGAAGAAGGCGTGCACAGCATAGCCGCGGCAATCCTCGGCTCCGATGGGCGTCCTCTCGGTGCGCTCGCGGTGGCCTCGCCTGTGTCACGCGCCGATGACAGCATGGCAGCCAGCCAGGGCGAAGCGGTGATCCAGGCGGCGCGGCTGATTTCAGCGCGCCTGGCCGGCGAAGCCTGACATCTCTACCGTCGCAGGGGAGATGATTAGCGGGTTAAGTTCCCAGCGGCGCACCGGCCTTGCCGCGAGACCGGAACGCTTCGTCTGGGACAGGCGGCTGGAGCGCAGCAAGGAAGAATTGTTGTCGCCCGCCCGCGCGTCGCCCACGATCTCGGAAATCGCCTTTGCCTGCGGGTTCAATTCGAGTGCGCATTTTTCGCGCGCGTTCGAGAGCCGGTACGATGTGGCCCGCGGGAGTTGCGCCAGAGGCTGAGGGCGGTGGTGCATTAAGGGGTGGGCCGTTTGCCGGATCTTGGAGAGCGCCGTAGCTCGCCGAAAGCCGGCATCCGGCAGCAAGTTCTACATATTGGCAGCGGTTGGCCGCACGATCACTTCGTTGACGTCGACGCCATCGGGTTGATCAAGCGCAAAACGGATCGCCCGTGCAATGGCGTCCGGTGTGAGCGACTTCTGCCGCCATTCTTTCAGAGCCGTGGCGACCTGAGGATCGCTGATATCGTCGCCCAGTTCGGTTGCGGTCACTCCGGGGGAGATGATCGTGGCGCGGATGTCGTCATGCTCCTGCCGCAGCCCCTCCGTGATTGCCCAGACGGCATATTTCGTGCCGCAATAGACCGCCGCGGTGGGCAGCACGATATGCGCGCCGACCGAGGCGACATTGACGATATGCCCATTCTTCTGGGCGACGAAGCGCGGCAGCACCGCGGCGATCCCGTTCAGCACGCCGCCGATGTTGACATTGATCATGCGAGACCACTCATCGCGCTTCAGCGCGGCAAGCGGCGACAGCGGCATGACGCCGGCATTGTTGACCAGCACATCGATCTGCCCGAATTCGGCATGAGCGGCATCGGCAAAGGCGTCGAAATTCGCCGCGTCAGTCACGTCGAGTTCGCGCCACGCCACGCCTTTGCCTATTTCTGCGGCCAGCGCCTTGAGCCGCTCGGTGCGGCGGGCCCCGATGAACAGTCTGGCGCCGGCACCGGCAAGTTCCCGAACCGTCGCTTCGCCGATGCCGCTGGAGGCGCCGGTGATGAGTACAACCTTGTCTTTAAGTCCCGTCATGATCGTTCCTTTTTCGCTGCGGTGACGGGGAGATAGATGGCGCGAACCGGCAAAGGCCGGTAGCGTGATCGTCCAAAGAGTTTGCACGATCCTCCAAATGAACTCGAAATGCCTTGCAACATTTCGCGCCATGAAGATTTATGCGGCATGGAGAAAATCAATGAACTCGCCGAGCTGATCACCCGCTTTGCGCCGAAATCTGGCATGGCCGGCACTGCGGTGCCGCGGCTGTCGCTCATTCGCGCCAACCAGCCCAGTGCACCCGTGCCTGCGGTCTACGAGGCGTCGCTTTGCATAATCGCCCAAGGATCGAAGCGCGTCTCGCTGGCCGACCAGAGCGTGGTCTATGACGCATCGAGCTACCTGCTCGTCTCGGTCGACCTGCCGCTGGTCGGGCATGTGTTGGAGGCGAGCCCGGCGGCGCCCTACCTCTGTTGCAAGATAGATTTTGATTCCACCGCGCTGGCCGAACTGCTTGTGAAAGAAGGACGTGCATCCCCCAGCAGGGATCTGCCGGTGTTAGCTGCCTATCCAAGTGACCCCGACCTGATTGATGCCGCCTGTCGGCTTGTCAGGCTGCTCGATCGCCCCGAGAGCGTCACCGTGCTGGCGCCGCTGATCGAACGCGAAATCCTTTACCGGCTCCTCACCGGACCGCACGGTGACACGCTTCGCCAGATGGCGTCGGTGGACAGCCACCTGAACCAGGTCAGCCGCGCCATCGCCACGATCCGCAATCATTTCCAGGCACAACTGCGCATCGAAGAGATTGCGGCGGCATCAGGCATGAGCGCGTCGTCCCTTCATGCCCATTTCAAGGCGATTACGCGCATGACCCCGCTCGAATACCAGAAGCAGCTGCGCCTGCAGGAGGCGCGAAGGATTATGCTTGCCGGCGGCGCAAACGCAGGCACGGCCGGGTTCGCGGTGGGCTATGACAGCCCTTCGCAGTTCAGCCGAGAATATCGTCGCCTGTTCGGTGCGCCGCCCCGGAAAGATATTGACCGCCTTCAGGCAACACCCAGTTCGGCTGCGGCTTATTGAGTTTTCCGAGCGGCATGCGCCAGCCATGGCTGGTCAGGAGCCAGCCGCCTCCAGGTGGCGAAGCGTCCGATCATGCTCGGTAGAACTCCCGGTACCATTCGACAAAGCGCGGAACCCCTATTTCGATCGGGATTTTGGGCTTGAAGCCGGTCGCCTCCTCGAGCGAGCTGACATTGGCGAAAGTTGCCGGAACGTCGCCTGGCTGAAGTGGCCTGAGGTTGCGGTTTGCCTTGCGTCCCAGCGCGTCTTCGAGCACCTCGATCAATCGGTTCAGTTGAACGGGCGAATTGCCGCCGATGTTGTGAATCCTGAACGGGGCGTTGCTGGTCGCTGGGTCTGGCGCGACACTTTTCCACTCAGGATTGGGTGTCGCGGGTTGCTGCATGACGCGGATAATACCTTCGACAATGTCGTCGATATAGGTGAAATCCCGCTGCATGTTGCCATAGTTGAAGACCTCGATCGGCTCGCCGGCGAGGATAGCCTTGGCGAAGATGAACAGCGCCATGTCCGGCCGCCCCCACGGACCATAGACGGTGAAAAAACGCAGCCCGGTGGTCGGCAGTCCAAACAGATGGCTGTATGTGTGCGCCATCAGCTCGTTCGCCTTCTTGCTTGCGGCGTAAAGGCTGAGCGGATGGTCCGCCGGATCGTGCACGGAAAACGGCATGCGGGTGCTGCCGCCATAAATCGAACTCGACGATGCATAGACCAGATGGCCGACGGACGCCTGCCGGCATCCTTCCAGGATGTTGACAAAGCCGCTGAGGTTGCTTTCCACATAGGCGTGCGGATTGCTGATCGAATAGCGTACGCCGGCTTGCGCCGCGAGATTGACGACAACCTCCGGCGCGGCCGAAAGGAAGAGCTCCGAAATACGGTCCCGCTCCGTGAGATCGGCATGCTCGAAACAAAAATTCGAAAACGCTTTCAGCCGCTCGAGACGAGCCTGCTTCAGGCTGACGTCATAATACTCGTTCATGGAGTCAAGGCCGATAACCTGGCGTCCTTCGGCAAGCAGCCTCAGGCAAAGATGAAACCCTATGAACCCGGCTGCGCCGGTGATCAGTATCGGCCTGCTTGATGTCACTGCATATCCTAGCGTTAATTTCAGGCGAGCTTTACAAGCTCCAGTATTTTATGTTGTCGGGAACTTCATCGGGCTTGATGGCCGACTTGACATCGAACAGTGTCCCCCCCGGCCTGATCATTTGAAAAAGACGCGCTCTTTCGTTGGTGAGATATTGCCTGTGAGGCACCGCCAGAACAAGCGCCTGCAAATCGTTTATCTCATCGAGCGGCAGGATTGTTTCGCCGTGATCAAGCCGAGCGGTTTCGACATCGGCAAGGGGATCATGGACTTTGGGGACAATTCCGAACTGCCTTAGTTCCTTGACCATGTCGAAAACGCGGCTGTTGCGCAAATCCGGCACGTCCTCCTTGAATGTCAGCCCGAGAATGCCGACAGAAGCCCCTTTGACGGGCGTGTCAGAACCAATCAGCCGTTTGACAACCTGCTGGGCGACGAAGGCCCCCATGCCGTCATTGATGCGACGTCCGGCGAGGATGATCTGCGGATGGTAACCTTCGGCCTCGGCCTTGGCGGTCAAATAATATGGATCGACGCTGATGCAGTGGCCGCCGACGAACCCCGGTTTGAAGGGAAGGAAGTTCCATTTCGTCGACGCAGCATCAAGAACATCCTGCGTCCGGATATCGAGCCGCTCGAAGATCATTGCCAGTTCGTTCATCAGCGCGATGTTCAGATCGCGCTGGGTGTTCTCGATAACCTTCGCTGCCTCGGCCACCTTGATCGACGGGGCGCGGTAGACGCCGGCATCGATGATACGGCCATAAACGTTCGCGACGCGCTCCAGCGTCTCGTTATTCTCGCCGGAGACGACTTTGACGATCTTTTGCAGCGAGTGTTCCCGATCGCCGGGGTTGGCGCGTTCGGGCGAATAGCCGAGGGCAAAGTCGCGGGGATGTCGCAGGCCGGAAACCTGCTCGATGATCGGCCCACAGAAATCTTCGGTCACACCTGGATAGACTGTCGACTCAAAAACGACGACGGCGCCTTTGCTCACCGCCTCGCCGACGAGTTCGGACGCCAGTTTCAAAGAAGCTAGATCGGGAGCGCGATTTGCGTCGATAGGGGTTGGCACGGCAACGATGAAGAAAGTAGCGCCTTTCAACATCTCCCGGTCGGTGGTCAGCCCTATCGAGGTCTCCTTGAGCGCCGTTGCATCAACTTCTCCCGTACGATCGACGCCGCCACGCAATTCCCCGATCCGACGCTCGCTGATGTCAAAAGCTATGGTGCCGGGGAAAACCTTCCCGAAGGCGATGGCTACCGGCAGGCCGACATAACCCAGGCCGATAACTGCAATGCGTTCGGACATCCGTGGGGTTCCTCGAGCCACCTGTTGAGCCGACGTGCTTGTATGGCAGGCTGTAGGCCAATTCAACGATGCTCTATCGCGAAGAAGAATGTCTCACGCAAATAGGCGTCACCGTTTTTTTCATGTTGCCATCCGCCGATGCCATCGATGTTGTGGATAAAATCCAGCAGGATCGGGTCTCGAGCCACTCTCTGCTGCGGATTGGGGTGAACCGTCAGGTTCTGCCGGCCATCTACGCAGCGGCGGCCCTGACGACAGGGCTGATATTCTCTGCTGCCAATCCATAGGCCACTATCGGCCTCAATCGTGCCTTCTGATCAAACCAAATGCCCGGATCGGAATTCGCATCGGCACCGAGCGGATCTGTGAAATTTCAGTTTGGTCTTTGTGCATTGGCTGCGGACACGTCGTATCCTGCGTGTGGCGACCGATATCTGGTCGATCAGCATTTGCCTGGGAGCAGAAATTGGCCAGACTCTATGACAGCCGCAGACGCATTCTCGTTACCGGGGGCGCAGGGTTTATCGGCTCGCATCTTATTGACCGCCTGTTGGAACGAGGCGACGAAATCTTGTGTGTCGACAACCTTTTCACCGGATCAAAGCGCAATATCGACCATTTGGCCAAGCATCCCCGCTTCGAATTCATGCGCCATGACGTGACCTTTCCGCTCTACGTCGAAGTCGATGAGATTTACAACCTGGCGTGTCCGGCCTCGCCTGTTCACTACCAGTACGACCCGGTTCAGACGATCAAGACCGCCGTGCACGGCGCCATCAATGTTCTTGGACTGGCAAAGCGGCTGAAATGCAAAGTCTTTCAGGCCTCCACCAGCGAGGTCTATGGTGACGCGTCTGTGCACCCGCAGCCCGAGAGTTACTGGGGCAATGTAAACCCGATCGGGCCGCGCTCATGCTACGATGAAGGCAAACGCTGCGCCGAAACGCTGTTCTTCGACTATCACCGACAACATGGCTTGTGGGTCAAGGTCGCGCGGATTTTCAATACGTTCGGGCCGCGCATGCACCCGGCAGACGGCAGGGTTGTCTCAAATTTCATCGTGCAGGCGCTTCGTGGTGAACCGATAACCATTTTCGGCGACGGCTCACAGACAAGGTCGTTTTGCTACGTCGACGACCTGGTGAGCGGCATGCTGCGCCTCATGGATACGGGGCCGGAGGTGACCGGTCCAGTAAACATCGGCAATCCAAGGGAAGTAACGATCAGGCGCTTGGCCGAACTGACGACGCAGATGACCGGATCAGGTTCGGATATAATTTACCGCGATCTTCCGCAAGACGATCCGCGGCACCGCCAGCCCGATATCACCCTTGCCAAAAGGCTTGTCGGCTGGGAGCCGACGGTGACTTTGGAAGCCGGGCTGCAACAGACGATCGACTATTTCAAAGCCCTGCTGCCGAAGGTTTCCACAAACTCGCCTTGACCCGGCACCGCAGTGCAACCGTCAAGTCTGACCGATCACCGTCGTGGTAGCGACGCCTTTTGCAGTCGACTCCGGTAGGCTTGAAGTTTTTTGAATTCTAATTATTTTAAGCTTGAAATTATTTGAAGAACCCCATGGCGCTTCATCCGTCCGAGCCGGGACACCGGCATTTGGCGGAGAGCAGAAGGAGGAGGAAGATTTGCCGTCGTTCCGGGATAAAACTCCATGAACACAGCACGATTTTCCGAGAGTGTCACAGGCAAGATCGTCGATGGCGTTCTCGTCGTCACGATCGAAAATCCGCCGGTCAACGCGCTGTCCTTCCATGTCAGGGCCGGACTGATGGCTGCGCTTGGGCGTGCGGCGTCGGATGAAGTGTCTGCCGTGGTGCTGACCGCCATTGGGCGCACCTTCATCGGTGGCGCCGATATCAAGGAATTCGGCAAGCCCGCTATCGGGCCCACACTGCCTGACGTGATCGAAGCGATCGAGAGCTTCGCGAAACCGGTCGTCGCGGCAGTTGGCGGCGCGGCGCTCGGCGGCGGCTGCGAGATTGCGCTGGCCTGCCACTACCGGGTGGCCAGCAAGGCGGCCAGCTTCGGCCTGCCCGAGGTCAAGCTCGGGTTAGTGCCCGGGGCCAGCGGAACCCAACGCCTGCCCCGCCTCATCGGCACGGTCGCCGCAATTGACCTGATCGGCACGGGTCGGCCCGCAAATGCCGACGAAGCTCTCGCTCTCGGTCTGATCGATACCATCGCGGACGATCTTCCCGAAGGCGCGCTCGATGTCGCCCGCCGTCTCGTTGGCCAACCGCTGCGGCGCACGGGCGCGCTTTCCGTGCCGCGCTCGCAACCTGAGGCCGACGCGGCAGCCGCAAGAAAGGTGCTTTCCCGCAGCCGTGGACAGATCGCGCCTGCAGAAGCCGTGAGACTGGTCCGGGCCGCGTCCACGGCCAGACTTGAGGACGGTCTTGTGCACGAACACGCGACCTTCCTGCGCCTCCGGGATTCTCGCGAGGCGGCAGCGTTGCGCCACGTCTTCTTTGCCGAGAGGCAAGCCAGCAAAGTCGACAGGCTGGAGGGTGTCACGCCTCGCAAGGTCGAGACCGTCGGTATCGTCGGAACCGGCCTGATGGGTGCAGGCATCGCGGTCTCGGCCTTGAATGCCGGCTATCGCGTAATCGGCATCGAGCAGACCGACGACGCCGCGGCAAAAGGATACGAGCGGATCGCCGGCCTTCTCGACAAGTCGGTCCAATCCGGCCGACTCACCGATCATGCCCGCAGGGAGGCGCTGAGCCGGTTTGAAGCGGCCAGCGACGCCGGCAGGCTGGTGCAGGCCGATCTGGTCATCGAGGCAGTGTTCGACGATCTCGCGGTAAAAACCGAACTCTTCCGGAAGCTTGATCGTATCGTCCGCCCCGACGCCATACTGGCGACCAACACCAGCTACCTCAACCCCGACGAGATCGCCTCTGCAACCGCCCGGCCCGAACGGATCGCCGGCCTGCATTTTTTCTCCCCGGCCAACGTCATGCGGCTCACCGAAGTGGTGGATTGCGCGGCGACGGCGCCCGATGTGCTCGCCTCGGCTATCGCGTTCGTCAGGAAGCTCGGCAAGCTGCCTGTCGTGTGCGGCGTTACCGAGGGTTTCATCGGCAACCGCCTCTATTCGGCCTACCGCCGCGAGGCGGAGTTCATGGTGGAGGATGGCGCAGCACCGGAAGAGGTGGATGCCGCGCTGGAGGCCTGGGGCTTCCCGATGGGGATCTTCGCGGTCAACGACATGGCTGGGCTGGAGATAGCCTGGGCGCGGCGCAAGCGACAGGCGGCGATGCTCGATCCGCAAGCACGTTATGTCGAGATCGCCGACCGGCTGTGCGAGGCCGGTCGCTTCGGCCGCAAGACCGGACGCGGCTGGTACGATTATTCGGACGGCGAGCGCAGGAGCGACCCGCAAGTGGCCGCGCTGATCGAGGCCGTTCGGGCGGCCAAGGACATCGTGCCGCGCCGCTTTTCGCCCGATGAGATCGTCACGCGCTTGCTGGCGGCAATGGCCGAAGAGGGCAAGGCCCTGCTTGCCGAAGGCATCGCGGCGCGTGCCTCCGACATCGATCTGGTGATGATCAACGGCTATGGCTTCCCGGCCCACAAGGGCGGGCCGATGTTCCACGCCGGAGACATCTGACGGACAAGCTACGACAGCTTGGCTACGACGGCGCGCAACGCCTGGCCGAAACGCCTGACCTCGTCGACCGTGTTGTAATGGACCAGCGAGGCGCGGATGGCGCCGCTGTCCATCGACAGGTTGAGACGCTTCATCAACCGGGGCGCATACATATGGCCGTCGCGGATGCCGATCTGCATCTCAGCCATTTCCTCGACGATCCGCTGCGGCGACAGCTTGCCGATGTTGAAGCAGAAGGTCGGCACGCGCTCGTTGATGCGGGTCTCTTCCGAAACCCCGTAAATGGTCGCGCCGCAAGCTTTGAGCACCGCGAGCATCTCACGCGCCAGGAGCACTTCGTAATCGCGGATGGCGCCCATGCCGGCAACGATGTTGTCGCGCCGCGAGCGGTTGTTGGAGGGCGCCAGATTGCGGCCGATCAGTTCCAGGTACTGCACCGCGGCATCCATGCCCGAGACGTTTTCGTAGATGAAGGTGCCTGCCTCGACCTTGTAAGGCGGCTCGTCGGGGATGAAATCCTCGCGGAAGGTCGGCAGCCGCTTCAGCGTTTCGAAGCGGCCCCACAGAAAGCCCATATGCGGCGAGAAATTCTTGTAGCCGGAGCAGACGAGATAATCACAGTCCCAGGCCTGCACGTCGATCAGCCCGTGCGGTCCGTAATGCACGCAGTCAAGGAACACTTCGGCGCCGGCCGCATGCGCGATCGCGGCCACCGAAGCGACGTCGACGATCGAGCCGATCGAATGCGCGGTCACCGTGCAGGCGACGAGACGGGTGCGATCGGAAACCAGCGGCTTGAGGTCGTCGACATGCAGGTTGCCGTCCTCGCGCATGCGCCACCATCTGAACTTGGCTCCGGCGGGCTCCAGCGCCAGCCACGTGGCGATGTTGGCGTCGTGGTCCATATCGGTGATGACGATCTCGTCGCGCTCTGTGTCCTTGGCCAGCATCTGGCCGATGCCGAGGCTGACCAGGCGAATGAACGAGGTGGCGTTCATGCCGAAGCAGATTTCCGACGGACTGTAGGCGTTGATCAGCAAGGCCACGCTCGTCCGAGCATCCGCAACCGATTGGTCGACCGTGACCGAGCGCCCATAGCGACCACCACGCTGCACATTGTGCGAGACCAGGTGATTGGTCACCGCGTCGAGCACGCTCTGCGGGATCTGCGCGCCGGCGGCGTTGTCCATGAAGATGAAATCACCAGCGCGCTGCAAGGCCGGAAACATGGCGCGGATGGTGTCGACCGGAAAGCAGCCGGCGGCTTGGGAATTGCTCAACTGTATCTCCTGCGAATGGCTTGGGAAGCGGGACGGTTGATGAGGTCAGCGCGTCTTCTCGGTCTTGAAGCGGTCTTCGAGCAGGCTGACGAGGCGGACCATGGGCCAGAGGAAGATGAGATAGACCAAAGCGGCGCCGATCAGCGGCGAGGGATTGGCATAGAGCGATTGCGCGTTGGTCGCTTCCTTCAACAGTTCAGGCAGCGCAACGGTGGAAGCGAGCGACGTGTCCTTGAACATCGAGACGCAATTGCTGGTCATCGGCGGGATGACGACGCGGATCGCCTGCGGCAGCACCACCTTGCGCAAGGTCAAAAGGAAAGGCAGGCCGAGCGCCTGTGCTGCCTCGAATTGGCCTTTCGGAATGCTCTCAATGCCGGAGCGGAACACTTCTGCTGAATAGGCCGACATGATGATGGCGAACGCCGTCACGGCGGAGGCCCAGGACGACAGACGGATGCCGAGGAAGGGCAGCGCATAATAGATCAGGATCAGCACCACCAGCACCGGCAGGGCGCGGAAGATGTCGGTGTAGCCGACCGCCAGCCAGCGCAGCGGCTTCGGCGCATAGAGCCGCAACAGGCTGATCCCCAGGCCGATGGGAATGCCGATGCCGATACTCAAAATGCCGAGCAGCAGCGTGTTCAGGAAGCCACGCAACAGCGCCGGCAGGCTGGACATGATCACGTCAGGATTGAAGAAGGTGTCGATTAGCGACATGGGAGCGTTCCCGAACCCCAGAGCAAAGGATGCTCAAGTTAAAACCAATCGACCTTGCCTCCCATGAGGCTATCGGTGCGGCAGCAGGCGCCGGAGCGTGAAATGAATCGTGCCGGCCCGGGAGCCGGCACGATTTAAGTGCATTGCCGGTCAGGCCTTGGGCAGCGGCATTTCCTTGACCGTCGAGGAATCGGCTGGCGCGTCGCTGCCGAACCACTTCTTGTGGATCGCGGCCAGCGTTCCGTCCTTCTTCATCGCGGTCAGCGCGTCGTTCAGCTTGCCGAGCAGCGGATGGTCCTTGCTCATCATCAGGCCGTACTGTTCGCCGGTCTTGATGCGCTGCTTGACCTTGAGGTCCTTCATCTTGGTGAAGGAGTATTCCATGCCCGGAATATCGCTGACGGCGGCGTCCACGCGGCCCGCGCTGAGGTCGAGCAGCAGGTTCTGCTGCGTGTCATAGCCCTTCACGTCGCTGTAGCCGTCAGCCTCCTGATGCGCCTTGACCCAGGTCTCGCCGGTCGAGCCTGAAAGCACGCCGACGATCTTGCCCTTGAGGTCGGCCTCGGTGTTAACAGCGCTATCGGTCTTCGTCGCAATGCCCATGTCGGAGTCATAATAGGGCTGGGTGAAGGACAGCGTTTTCAGTCGCTCCGGCGTGATGGTGATCGAGGAGATCGCGACATCGATGCGGTTGGAACTGACAGCCGCGAACAGCGCCTGGAAGCCGAGGTCGGCAATGTCGGTGGTCATGCCGGCACGCTTGGCCGCTTCGTTGACGATGTCGACTTCAAAGCCCTCGAACGTGCCGCTCTCGTTCTTGTATTCGAAGGGCGGATTGGTCGGGTAGGCGCCGACATTGAGCACATCGGCGGCAAAGGCGGTGGCCGGGCCGGCAGCGATGCCGATCGTGGCGGCGAGAAGAAGCAGGTTGCGACGAGTGAAGCTCATTTTGTGTTCCCTCTGGTTGTGATCGGGCGGGTTAGCTCCCGCACGGTTTGTTGCCGTCCCACCTCCCAGCGGGGCGTCAATTCATGGCGGCGACCATGCGCTCGAGCGCGGTCGCTATCTGGTCGCGTTCACGGCACACGCACATCCGCAGGAAGGCCGCTGCCGAATTTCCAAAGAGGTGGCCGGGAGCCAGCCCGACGCGCGCCGTCTCCAGTATCCTGGCGCAGGCCTGCCGGGCGTCGCTTTCGCCGTCCATGGCAAAGAAGGCATACATGCCTCCGCGCGGTTTCGTCGGCAGGATGATGCCGGGAATCTGGGCCAGCCTGTCATAGGCAAGGTCGAGGCCGGTTTTGATCCGCTGTCTGATCTCCTCGACCAGCGGCTCGCCTTGGCGAATGGCGGCGACAGCGCCGGCCTGGATCGGCGCGGCGGTGCCGCTGTTGACATACTGCGTCATGGCGCCAAGCTGGTCGGCTACCCCCGACGGATGCGTCAGCCAGCCGATGCGCCAGCCGGTCATCGCCCACGCTTTCGAAAAACTGTTGACCGACAGCACCCGGTCGCCATCCTCGGCGATCTGCAGGATGGAAGGCGCAACATTGCCCTCGAAATAGAGCCGGCCATAGACCTCGTCGGAGATGATCCAGATGCCGGTGCGCCGGCTGAAGTCGAGCAGCGCCTGCATCTCATCGCGCGACGCGGTCCAGCCGGTCGGGTTGGACGGCGTCGACAGGAAGATCGCGCGGGTACGCGCATCGCAAGTGGCGAACAGCCGGTCGAGATCGAGATGCCAGTCGCCCTTGAAGTCGAGCGAAAACGGCCGTGGCTCGCCGCCGATCAGATGGATGGCGTTGTGGATGTTGGGCCATTGCGGCGCGACATAGACGACGGTGCTGCCGGTATCGACCAGCAGTTCCAGCGCCAGGTACAGCGCCTGCATGCCGCCGGGCGTGACCGTGGTGCGCGCAATCGGGATCGTCCGGCCGTGAATGCGCGTTTGGTATTCCGACAGCGCCTCGTTCAGTAGGGGGTGCCCACGCATGTTAGGGACGTAGAACGTCTGGCCTTCATCGAAGGCGGCCTTCGCCGCGTCGCGGATGAAAGCGGGCGTCACCATGTCGCCTTCGCCGTACCAGAGCGCGATCACGTCGCCCAGTTCTCGGGCGCGCACGGCAAGGTTGGCAATGTTTTCGGTGTGCAGGTCACGGATCTGGGCACGTACGCCGTCGAAAGCATAACGCGCGCTGGACGATGACTGGGGCAGTATGAACGACAAGGACTGAAACCCCTCCCACCCGGAGCACCGCGACGGACTGCCCGGCAAGCCCCACCGGCACGACAGTCGCCATCGAGTTTGGATGCTATCCAATGTGCTGCGCTTTTCAAGGAAAAAGTTTTAAGCTTAAAAAGTTTTTGCCCGATCCCGCCCGTCTACCGCAGCTCGGCGCGCGCAGCGGTGCAGTTGGCCGCAGCGCCGGCGCCAAGAAACATCGTATCGCTGGCCAGCACGAAGAAGCTCGCGCCGATAGCGGCCCACTGGCTGATCGTCTGTGGGCTGGCGCAAAATATACCCGATGTCCTGCCATGCGCGACGGTCGCGCGGATGATCCTTGTGATCGCCTCATTGAGCTTGTCCACGCCTTTCGGCCCGATCGCATCGATCGACACGGAGAGATCGCCGGGGCCGACGAAGACCACATCGATGCCGTCTATGGCCGCGATCGCCTCGATGTTGGCCAGCCCCTCCGATGTCTCGACCTGGACCGCGACGACCACCCTGTCATTGGCCGCGGCCAGATATTCGGGAATGCGATAGCCATAGCCGGCCGCGCGGCCAGGCCCGACGCCGCGCTCGCCCAGCGGCGGATAGCGCGAGGCCTTCACCGCCGCCTCGGCCTGAGCAGCGGTCGAGACGCGCGGCACGAGCACGCCTTGTGCGCCGCTGTCGAGCGCCGCCTGGATAGCTTCCGGCGCATGACCGGGAACACGCACCATGGCCGGCACGCGATGCACGTCGGCCGCGCGCACCATGGTTTCGATCGTGTCGCGCGCGATCTGGGCATGTTCCCAGTCGATGCAGACGAAGTCGAGGCCGGTGAGCGCCATCACTTCGACGGCGACGGGATGGGGAATAGCGGCGAAGGAGCCGACGAGATTGGTCTTGCCGATGCACTTCTGACGGAACGCGCTCATATCCATCCCCTTTTCCCCTCCAAATTCATATCCGCAATCGGCGGCGAGGCGAAGCTATTTCAGGCTTGAAATATTTTTGCGCGGGCCTAGCGTGTCGGTCTCCCGCCACGAGTTCCCATGATGATCAAAACGCATCCCCTGCACGGCTCGAACAAACTGAAGCTCGGCGTCTTTTCGACCAATGCCGATGGCGGTCTGGCCATCACCGATGTGCCGGAACGCTGGACGGCAAGCTGGCAGGACAATCTGACGGCGGCGCAGATCGCCGACCGCGCCGGGCTGGAATTTATGCTTCCGATCGCGCGCTGGCGTGGCTTTGGCGGCCGCAACAAGGTGCGCGAATGGTCGTTCGAGACCTTCACCTGGGCAGCAGCTCTGGCGGTGGCCACCGAGCAGATCGGCCTGTTCATGACCGTGCATGTGCCGCTGGTGCATCCGCTCTATGCCGCCAAGGCGCTGGCAACTGTCGACCATATCAGCCAGGGCCGCGCCGGCTTGAACATCGTCTGCGGCTGGAACCCGAAGGAATTCGGCATGTTCGGCACGCCTTTGGTCGAGAAGGGCTACGACCAGGCCGCCGAATGGATCGAAATCCTGGAAAAGCTCTACGCCTCGGACCAGCCTCTGGACTATGAAGGCACCTACTATCGGCTCAAGGAGGCGGTGAGCCGGCCGGCGAGCCTGCAGGTTCCACGCCCAGTGACCATGAACGCTGCTTTCGGTGGCCCGGGCCGGGATTTCGCCGCCGCCCGATGCGATTATCTGTTCACGACCTTTTCGGAAATGAGCGATGCCGGCAAGCATGTCGCCGACATCAGCGAGCGGGCCGACAAGGTTGGCCGCAACGTCGGGGTCTACACGGTGGCGCATGTCGTCTGCCGCCCAACCATGGAAGAGGCGCAGGCCTACTACACGCGCTATGCCGTCGATCTGGTCGACCACGATGCGGTCGATGCTCATATGGCAGGCAAGAAGGAGTTCTCGCAGTCGCATGACCCGCATGACTATGACCGCTACCGGCAGCGTTTCGCCGGCGGCGCCGGCACCTACCCGCTGGTTGGAACGCCGGAGACGATTGCCGCCGAGATGGCGGCAATAGCCGGGCATGGCTACCAGGGCATCGCGCTGTCGTTCGTCAACTACACCCAGGAACTGCCCTATTTCTGCGACCACGTATTTCCGCTGCTGAAGCGGGCGGGGCTGCGCTGCTGATCAATCCGGGAATAACGAATTCGTTAATCCGGAATGACGGCGGTTGCCTGAATTTCGATCTTGGCGCGATCTTCCACCAGCGCCACCACCTGCATGGCGGCCATCGCTGGAAAATGCCGGCCGATCACCTCGCGATAGGCCTCGCCTATACCCTTGAGATTGCCGAGATATTCGGCCTTGTCGGTGAAATACCAGGTCATCGCGGTGATGTGCCGTGGCTCCGCGCCGGCTTCCGCCAGCACGGCGACGATGTTTTGCAGCGTCTGCCGCACCTGGCCGGCGAAATCGTCGGTCTCGAACTGGCACTGCCCGTTCCAGCCGACCTGTCCGCCGACGAAGACGAGCCTGCCGCGCGCGGCAATGCCGTTGGCGTAGCCTACCGGTTTCGCCCAGCCCTCCGGCTGCAGGATCTCGTGCATTTTCAAGCCTCCCCGGTATTCTTAAAACCAAATCTCAAAATCAAATACGTCGCTGTCAGGCCGCGCCCATCACCTGCCGTGCGATCACCACCTTCTGCACATCGGATGCGCCCTCGTAGATGCGTAGCGCGCGGATCTCGCGATAGAGGCTCTCGACGATATGGCCCTTGCGGACGCCGTCCCCCCCATGCAGCTGCACAGCCTTGTCGATCACCTCTTGCGCCTTGTCGGTGGCGAACAGCTTGGCCATCGCCGCCTCGCGGGTGACACGAGCCGCGCCCATGTCCTTGGTCCAGGCAGCGCGGTAGACCAGCAGCGCTGCGGCATCGATGTCCAGCGCCATGTCGGCGATATGGCCTTGCACCATCTGCAGCTCTGCCATCGGAGCGCCGAAAAGTTTGCGCTCGGCCACCCTGCTGATGCTTTCGTCCAGCGCCCGGCGGGCAAAGCCGAGTGCCGCCGCGCCGACCGTGGAGCGGAACACGTCAAGCACCGACATGGCGATGCGGAAGCCGTCTCCCGGTTTGCCGATCAGCGCCGAAGCCGGCACCCGGACCTGATCGAAGGAAAGCCGCGCCAGCGGATGCGGCGCGATCACTTCAAGGCGCTCGGCAATGCCAAGCCCCTTGGTATCAGCGGGTACGAGAAAGGCGGAAAGTCCCTTGGCACCCGGTGCCTCGGCGGTGCGGGCAAAGACGACGTAGAGATCGGCAATGCCGCCATTGGAAATCCAGGTCTTCTCGCCGCTGAGGATATAGAAGTCGCCATCGCGGCTCGCCATCATTTCGGTGTTGGCGACATCCGACCCGGAGCGTGGCTCCGAAAGCGCGAAGGCGGAAATCGTCTTGCCGGCCCTGGTCTTTGCCAGCCATTGCTGCTGGTCGGGTGTGCCGAACAGGCTGAGCGCGCCGGTGCCGAGCCCCTGCATGGCGAAGGCGAAGTCGGCCAACCCGTCATGGCGCGCCAGCGTCTCGCGCGTGATGCACAAGGTGCGGACATCGAGCGGTCCCGGATTGTCGGTATCGAGCGCCGTCGGCTTCAGCCAGCCGTCGCGGCCAAGTTTCGCCACCAGCTCGCGGCAGGCGGCATCGACGTCGTGGTGATCGACGGGCAGGTTCCTGGCGCACCAGGCATCAAGGCGTTCGGCGAGTTCGCGATGCCGGTCTTCGAAAAACGGCCAGTTGAGGAAACTCTTGTCAGCCATCAATTGCCCTCGAACACCGGTTTCTCCTTGGCGAGGAAGGCCTTGTAGGCGCGCTCGAAGTCACGCGTCTGCATGCAGATCGCCTGCGCCTGCGCTTCCGCTTCGATCGCCTGGTCGAGGCCCATCGACCATTCCTGGTTGAGCTGCGTCTTGGTGATGCCGTGCGCGAAGGTCGGACCCGAGACGATGCGCGCCGCCATCTCGAGCGCGTCGGCCTCGAGCACTGCGGCATCGACCAGCCTGTTGTAGAAGCCCCAGCGCTCGCCTTCCGCTGCCGTCATCGTGCGGCCGGTGTAGAGCAATTCGGCGGCACGGCCCTGGCCGATGATGCGCGGCAGGATCGCGCAGGCGCCCATGTCGCAGCCGGCAAGGCCGACGCGGGTGAACAGGAAAGCGGTCTTGGCCTCCGGCGTGGCGATGCGGATGTCGGCGCTCATGGCGATGATGGCGCCGGCGCCGACCGCGACACCGTCGACCGCCGCGATGATCGGCTTGCCGCAGTTGAGCATCGCCTTGACGAAATCGCCGGTCATGCGGGTGAAGGCGAGCAATTCCTTCATGTCCATCTTGACCAATGGGCCGATAATGTCGTGGACATCGCCGCCCGAGCAGAAATTGCCGCCATTGGGCAGGAACACCACGGCGTTGACGTCGTCGGCATAGACGAGATCGCGGAACGTGTCGCGCAGTTCCGCATAGCTGTCGAAGGTCAGCGGATTCTTGCGCTCCGGCCGGTCGAGCCGCACCTTGGCGATCCTGCCTTCGACTTCCCAAAGGAAGTGCTTCGGCTTGAGGCCGGCCATCGAACTCATTCGCGTCCCTCCCAGTTGCTGCGGAACGAGGTCAGCATGCCGGTCAGCCGGCGCGCATCCTCCTCGCTGACCTTGGCCAGCAATTCTCCGATCCAACCCTCATGCGCCGCGGCCATTGCGGCAAAAGATTTGGAACCCTCGTCGGTCAGTCGCACCATGGATGTGCGGCGATCGCCATTGCGGCGCGCGCGCGCGACCACCCCTTCCGAAACAAGCCGGTCGACGATGCCGGTGACATTGCCGTTGGATACCAGCAGGAAGCGCGACAGATCGCTCATCAGCATGCCTTCCGGCGCGCGGTAGAGGGCGGCCATGACGTCGAAACGCGGCAGCGTCGTATCGAATTCCTTCTTCAGGCGCTCGCGCAACTCCGCTTCGATCGTGCGCGAGGCGCGCAGCAGCCTGATCCAGAGACGCAGCCGGTCCTTGCCGGGTCCCGACGGCGCGGGCAATGGGCCGGCTACCATGTTTCGCCTCCTGAGATCGAAATTGCTTGTCCGGTAATCGACGCAGCCGCATCGCCGCACAGCCAGAGCACCGCTGAGGCAACTTCCTGCGGCTGGATGAAACGGCCTTGCGGGTTGGTCGAGGCAAGGCTCGCCCGCGCCTGCTCGACTGAGCGGCCGGTCTTTTCGACGACGCGCTGAATGGACTCCTCCAGCATGCCGGTCTCTACGAAGCCCGGGCAAACGGCGTTGACGGTCACGCCGGATTTCGCCGTCTCGGCGGCCAGCGCCCGCATCAGCCCGACGACGCCGTGCTTGGCCGCCACATAGGGTGCGACATAGGCGTAGCCTTTCAGCCCTGCGGTCGAGGCGACGAAGACGATCCGGCCCGCCTTGCGCGCGGCCATGCCGGCCAGCGCCGGCTTCACCGTCAGGAAGGCGCCGGTCAGATTGACGTCGAGCGTGCGCTGCCAGTCGGCAAGCGAGGTCCTGTGCGCCGGCGTGCTGCCGGCCATGCCGGCATTGGCGACGACGATGTCGAACGGGCCGCGCACGGCTTCCGCTTGCGCGTAGAGCGATGTCACCGCCGCCTCGTTGGCAACATCGGCTGACATGGCGTGGATGCGGTCGTTCTCGCCAGCCACCTTGGCAAGCTCGGCCTCGCGCCGCCCGCATATGGTCACCTCTATGCCGGCCTCGGCCAGCACGAGTGCTATGGCCCGGCCGACGCCGGAGCCGCCGCCAGTGACCAGCGCATGTTTGCCTGAAATCGCCAAGGCCGTCGTCATACTTTCAGCCCCGCCGCCGCATCGCGCTCGGCCAGCCGGTAGATCTGGTCGCGTCCGGGAAGATAGGGATCCGGCCATTTGACCCCACGGTCAGTGAGCCTCACCGCCGCATGCAGCGTCCAGTAGGGATCGGCGAGATGCGGCCGTGCCAGGGCCACCAGGTCGGCGCGGCCTGCCATCAGGATCGAATTGACATGGTCCGGCTCATAGATGTTGCCGACCGCCATCGTCGCCATGCCGACCTCGTTGCGGATGCGGTCCGAGAATGGTGTCTGGAACATGCGGCCATAGACAGGCTTGGCGGCAATCGAGGTCTGACCTGCCGAGACGTCGCAGATGTCGACGCCGGCTTCGTGCAGCATGCGCGCGATCTCCACCGCATCGGCCGGCGTCACACCCTCGATGCCGACCCAATCATTGGCCGAAATGCGCACCGAAATCGGCTTTCGCGCCGGCCAGGCGGCGCGCACCGCATGGAAGACTTCCAGGGGATAGCGCATGCGATTTTCCCGCGAACCGCCATACTCATCCGTGCGCTGGTTGGTGACCGGCGTGATGAAGGACGACAGCAAATAGCCATGCGCGGCATGGATCTCGAGCATGTCGAAACCGCAGCGATCTGCCATCTCGGTGGACGCGACGAACTGGTCACGCACCTCGTCCATGTCGGCGCGGTCCATGGCTTTCGGCACCTGATTCTCAGGCGACCATGCAATCGCCGAGGCCGCCATGACCGGCCAATTGCCCGAGGCGAGCGGCACGTCGGTGCCTTCCCACCCGACACGGGTCGAGCCCTTGGCCCCGGAATGGCCAATCTGGGCGCAGATTTTCGCCTCGGTCTCGGTGTGGACGAAATCGACCAGCCGCTTCCACGCCACCTCATGTTCGGACGCATAGAAGCCGGGACAACCGGGCGTGATGCGTCCTTCCGGGCTGACGCAGGTCATCTCGATATAGACAAGCCCGGCGCCGCCCTTGGCACGCTCGGCATAGTGGGCGAAATGCCAGTCGGTCGGGCAGCCATCGACTGCCTTGTACTGCGCCATCGGCGAAACGACGATGCGGTTGTTGAGCTGCATGTCGCGCAGTTTGAACGGCGCGAACATCGGTGCCCGGCGCTGCCTGTTGCCGCCTGCCCCTGCCTGGCGCTGGAACCATTCCTCGGCGCTTTCAAGCCATTTGGCATCGCGCAGCCGCAAATTCTCGTGGCTGATGCGTTGCGAGCGGGTCAGCAGCGAATAATTGAACTGCACCGGATCGAGGCCGAGATAGCGCTCGACCTCCTCGAACCACTCCAGCGAATTGCGCGCCGCCGACTGCAGCTTCAGCACCTCGGTGCGGCGCGCATCCTCATACTTGCGGAAGGCGGCGTCGAGGTCCGGTTCGGTTTTGACATATTCGGCCAGCGCCACCGCGCTTTCCAATGCGAGCTTGGTCCCGGAGCCGATCGAGAAATGTGCCGAGGCCGCCGCGTCGCCCATCAGAGCCAGGTTCTTGTAGGACCAGCGTTCGCACAGCACGCGCGGGAAATTGATCCAGGCCGAACCTCTGATGTGATTGGCATTGGTCATCAGCGCGTGGGCGCCGAGATGTTTCTCAAAGATGCGCTCGCAGACGGCGATGGATTCCTGCTGCGACATGGCGCCGAAGCCGAAGGCAGCCCAGGTCTGTTCGCTGCACTCGACAATGAAGGTCGCTGTCTCGCTGTCGAATTGATAGGCGTGCGCCCACACCCAGCCATGCTCGGTCTTCTCGAAGATGAAGGTGAAGGCGTCGTCGAATTTCTGGTTGGTGCCGAGCCAGACGAATTTGCATTTGCGGGTGTCGATGTCGGGCTTGAAGACTTCGACGAAGGTGTTGCGCGCCCTTGAGTTCAGCCCATCGGCGGCGACGACCAGATCATGCGTCTCCATATAGGGCTGAGGGTCGGCGATATCGCTCTCGAACATCAGCCTCACGCCAAGTTCGCGCGCGCGTCGCTGCAGCAGGACCAGAAGCCGCTTGCGGCCGATGCCACAGAAACCGTGGCCCGACGAGACCGTGCGCACGCCGTCATGGATGACGGCGATGTCGTCCCAATAGGCGAAATGCTTCTTGATCCAGACAGCGCTGACCGGGTCGTTTTTGGCAAGGTTGTCGAGTGTTTCGGCCGACAGCACGACGCCCCAGCCGAACGTATCGTCGGCGCGATTGCGCTCGAACACCGTGATCTCGTGGGCGGCGTCCCGCAGCTTCATTGAAATGGCAAAGTAGAGGCCGGCTGGTCCGCCACCGAGAACCGCAACCTTCATCCGTGCGATCTCCTCTTCGCTTGCTGCATATCAAGTATCGCGCCGGAGATAAAATATTTCAAGCTTAAAGTTTCATGTTGGAACGATTGCTGGAAACGGGTGGCGCGCCTGCGGGCTGGCCCCGCAAGCGCGCTCTGGAAATCACTTGTCCGGGTTCTTCGGGCTCCACAGCACAGTCTCGGCACCCTTCTCATAGGCCATCCCATCGGGATAGCTGATCGCCTCCAGTTGCAATCCCCATGGCGCCTGGAAATAGAGAATGGTCTGGCCGGCCGCCGGACCTTCCTTGACCGGCAGCGGACCCATCCGCGTCTTCGCCCCCTTGCCGTCGAGATAGGCTTTCGCCGCGGCGACATCATCGACATACATGGCAATGTGGAAGCCGCCGATATCGCTGTTCTTCGGAGTCAAATCCTTCTGGTCAGGCGCGGTGTATTTGAACAGCTCGATGTTCGATCCATAACCGCAACGCACCATGGTGACCTGCTCGATGACAGCCTTCGGATCGACGCCCAGAAGATCCTGCATGAAGGTGCCCTTGTCATCGGCGAACGGACCAAACGACATCGCCTTCTCGCAGCCGACGACTTCGGTGAAGAAGTCGACTGCCTGCTTCATGTCGGGCACCGTGATGCCGGTGTGGTCGTGGCCGCGCATGCCGGGGATCGCATCGGCCGAAGCCGTTCCCATCGAGCAGAACAGGATCGCGGCAAGCATCGTGCCGCGGGCTGCGTAATTCATATTACCCTCCGTTCGCGGGCTGATTTTGCCCTCATGCACGTCCGAAGCCCGCTGTTCGGCGTGGTGGGTGAACAGTCCTATGCCGGCGCTTTCGTTGCTGGCCGCAACCAGTCCGCGTCGATCTCAGGCAGTGGGATGGCGGCAAGCAGGTCGCGCGTGTAGGTCTCCCTGGGATTGTCGAACAGCGCATCGGTGGCGCTCGCCTCGACGATCCTGCCCTCGCGCATCACGATCACTTGTTGGCACAGCCGCCGGATGACCGACAGGTCGTGGCTGATGAAGGCGACCGTCAGCCCCATCTCCGCGGCCAGTCTCTCCAAAAGGGTGAGGATCTGCGCCTGCGTCGATACGTCGAGGCCGGAGACGATCTCGTCGGCCAGCACGAATTTCGGCGAAAGCGCCAACGCGCGCGCAATTCCGACGCGCTGGCGCTGCCCGCCCGACAGTTCATGACGATAGCGACTAGCGAAGCTTTGCGGCAGGCCGACGCGATGCAATGCCTCGGCGACGCGTTCCCTAAGCCTGTCGCCAAGCCCATTCTGCTTGAGCGGCGCGGCAATGATGCCGGCGATGGTGCGACGCGGGTTGAGCGACGACATCGGGTCCTGGAAGATCATCTGCAGGTCGCGGCGCAGAGGTCGCAGCTCCGCATCCGGCAGATGGGCGATATCGCGGCCCTCGAAATGGATGCTGCCGACGCTCGGCTCCAGAAGTCTGACAAGCGTGCGGCCGAGCGTCGATTTTCCGGACCCGGATTCACCGACGATGCCGGTCACCGAACCTCTCGGCAGATCGAAGTCCAGTCCTTTCAAAATCTCGGCCAGCGGCGCGCGGCCGATCAGCGGCTTGCGGGTCATGTCGGGCAGCGCCACCTTCAGCCCGCGCACGGAAAACAGCGGCTCAACCATGCGGCCGCCTCCACGCCTGGTCTGCCGCGCCGATCTCGGCGGCAAGCCCGGCCAGCACGGTCTCGTCCACCGGCTTCAGCGAGGCCAAGGGATGGGTGTAGCGTGGCGTGGCGGCTATCAATGCCCGCGTATAGGGATGCTCAGGCGCGGCGAAGAGAGCGGCTGTATTAGCCTCTTCCACCACCTTGCCGGCGTAGAGCACAGACACTTGCTGGCTGATCTTTGCAACGACGCCGAGATCGTGGGTGACGAACAGGATCGCGGTGCCATGCTCGCGCTGCAACTCGGCGATCAGGCGCAGGATCTGCTTTTGCACGGTCACGTCGAGCGCGGTTGTTGGCTCGTCGGCAACGATCAGCCGTGGCTCGGCGGCGAAGGCGGCGGCGATCAGCACACGCTGGCGCATGCCGCCGGACAGCTCGTGCGGATAGCATTTCAGCACCCGGTCGGGATCGCGGATCTGCACCTCATCCAACAATTGCCGGATACGCTTGTCCGCCTTGTCACCGTTCCAGCCGAGAATGCGCACCAGCCGGTCAGTCATCTGCGGACCGATGCGGCGCGACGGGTTGAGCGCAGTCAACGGATCTTGCGGGATCAGCGCCGTGCGAGCGCCGATCAGCGTGCGCCTTGCCTTGGGCTGCAGCCTGCCGAGGTCTTCGCCTTCGAGCTGCATGGCGCCTTCGACGATGCGCACGCTTGACGGCAGCACACCGAGCACCGCCTTGCCGATCATCGTCTTGCCGGCGCCGCTCTCGCCAACAAGAGCACGCACCTCACCCGGCTGCACGGAGAGCGACACCGACCGCAGCACGCGCTGGCCGTTCGGCAGCACGGCGCTCAGATTGGCAATATCCAGGCAAGCGCTCATCGCAGCACCGGATCGAAGCGTGTCTTCAGCGCCTCACCGAACTGGCTGAACGACAGCACGGTGAGGATCAGCGTGACAAGCGGAAACACCAGCACCCACCAGGCCTGATGGATCGACAGCCGGCCCTCGGCGATGATGCCGCCCCAGGTCGGATCGTCGGTCGAGATCGACAGATTGACGAAGGACAGGATGGCCTCGACGATGACGGCGATGCCCATCTCCAGCGACAGCAGTGCCACGATCGACGGCACCACATTGGGCAGCACCTCGCGCAGCATGATGCCGATGCGGCCATAGCCGGCGATGCGGGCGTTCTCGACATAGTCCATGCGCGACTGGCCCATCGCTTCGGCGCGGATCACCCGGCAAAAGCGCGTCCAGTCGATGATGGCGATGGCGAGGATGACGGAGCTGAGACCAGTGCCGAGCACCGCGACCAGCAGGATGGCGAACAGCACCGGAGGAAATGCCATCCAGACATCGACGATGCGTGAAATGATGCGGTCGGCCCAGCCGCCGAAATAGCCGGCGACCAATCCGAGCGTCGAGCCGACAAGGCAGGCGGCAATCGCCGCAGCGAAGGCGACGATGAAGGCGATTTGGCCGCCGAAGATAAGCCGCGACAAGAGGTCGCGGCCGAGGCTATCGGTGCCCAGCCAATAGCCGGGCTCGGCGCCATCGAGCCAGAAGGGCGGCAGCCGCTCCAGCATCAGATCCTGCGCCAGCGGGTCCTGCGGCGCCACCAGCGGCGCGAACATCGCCGCAAGAAGTACCAGCAGCAGCCAGCCGCCGGCCAGCCACAGCCTCAGGCCCAATCCGCGCCGGGCCATGCGTGCCTCACCCATGGCGCAGCCTCGGATTGAGCAGCGCATACATCATGTCGACTGCAAGATTGATCAGCACGAACAGCAGCGCGAACACCAGCACGATGCCTTGGATCAGCGGCAGGTCGCGGTTGATGACGGCATCGATCGCCATGTTGCCGAGCCCTTCGTAGGAAAACAGCCGCTCGACGATGACCGTGCCGCCGACAAGGAAGGTGAACTGGACGCCGACGAGAGTCAGTGTCGGCAAGGCAGCGTTCTTCAGCGCCTCGCGCAGGATAACCTGCGTTTCCGAAAACCCCTTCACCCGCGCCAGCACGACATAGTCGAGGTCAAGCACTTCCTTCAGCGACTGTTTCAGCAACTGCGCGATGATTGCCGCCAGCGGCAATGCCAAGGCTACTGCCGGCATCAGCATGTGTTTCAGCAGATCCCAGGTCAGGTCGAAGCGCAGCCGAAGCAAGCTCTCGAAGAAATAGAACTGGGTGACGAAGGGCAGATCGAGCTGCGGCGACACGCGGCCGGAGATATCGAAGATCGGCACCAGCACGCCAAACAAAAGGATCAGCACGAGGCCCCACAGGAAATCGGGAATGGAAAGGGCGGCGCCGCTGGCGATATCGATGCCGGCTTCGACCGCCGTGCCGCGCTCGCGGGCTCCGAGGATCGCCGTCGTGCCGCCGAGCCCAACCGCCATGACGAGCGCGATGATGGCAAGTTCCAGCGTTGCCGGCAAACGATTGAAGACAAGGCTGAGCACATCTTGCCTGAGCGAAATCGAGGTGCCAAAATCGCCCCTGACGACGCCGGACAGCCAGATGAAGAATTGCTGCACGATGGTCTTGTCGAGCCCGTAGAGTGCACGCAGCCGGTCGATGTCGGCATCTGTCGCACCGGGGGGCAGCATCATGGCGATCGGGTCACCAGGCGCGACGCGGATCACGACGAAGACGACGACAGCCACGCCGAACAGCGTGATCAGCATCGTCAGCAGACGGATCAGGAATCGTTGCAGGAGCATTCTGGTGTTGGCCCAGTGCGTTTCTAACGAAGAGCCCCCTCATTCGTCCGCTTCGCGGCCACCTTCTCCCCGAGGGGAGAAGAGGTCACGGACAGCTGAGCTGGTCTCTTCTCCCCAGCGGGGAGAAGGTGGCCCGAAGGGCCGGATGAGGGGGCCGCTCAGCGAAGGGTGGCGCCCACAAGCCGATATCAGGCAGGGGTCATCAGCGCCGGCAGCAGCGCGCCGGACACATGCTGCACCACGTTGACGCCCTTGGCATGCACGATAGGTTGCGCATACTGAATCAGCGGCAGCACATAGGCCTGCTCGGCGATATACTTGTCGACAGCCTTCCAGCCGGCGATGCGCTTGGCCTCGTCCTTCTCGCCCCAGAGCGGATTGATCATGTCGATCAGGTCCTGGCTGTCCCACACCGAATGCGGGCTCGGCCCATACATGGCAAAACCAGTCGACGTTGTCGGATCGCCGATGGCGTTGCCCCAATTGTAGAAGGCGGCCGGCGCCAGCTTGTCGGCGGCGCGCAGTTCATAGTGCTTGGCGATCTCGTAGACCTCGATCGTCGCCTCGATGCCGACCTTACGCCACATGCCGACGATCGCCTGGATCATCTCATAATCCTTGGGCTTGAAGCCCTTGGTCGTCTGGATGGTGAACTTGACCGGTTTTTCCGGCGAATAGCCGGAAGCCGCGAGCAGCTCCTTGGCCTTTTCCGGATTGTGCTCGACCTTGATCGAGGCGTCGAAGGCCGTGTACTCCGGGGTCTCCAGCGTAGCGATCGGTTGGCCATAGCCGCGCAGCAGCCGCTTGACCAGAAGCTCCTTGTCCACAGCCATGACGGCGGCCTGGCGGACGTTCTTGTCCAGCATCGCTTCGATGTCGTTGAAGAAGATCATGCCGATGTCGGAAACGGGCTTGCACGAGCCGGCAAGCCCGTCCTTGGCGATCAGCCGGTCATACTCTTCATAGGGGACCTCCAGCGTCACCTGCGAGGAACCGGATTCGATTTCGGCAACGCGGCTCGCCGCATCAGTGACGAACTTGATCGTCACATTCTCGAAGGCCGGCTTGTCGCCCCAATAGTGCGGGTTGGCCTTCAGTCGGAGGAAAGCATTTCGCTCGAATTTTTCCACCATGTAAGGGCCGGTGCCGATCGGCGCCTTCTCGAAACCTTCGGCGCCGACCTTCTCATAATAGGCCTTCGGCAGGATGTAGCCGGTCAGGAACGACATCCATTTAAAGTAGACCGGATCGAACTGCACGACGTCGCCGGTGATCTTGTTGCCGTCGATCTTGAAATTGTTGACGTTCTTCCAGACGAACTGGATCGGATTGCCGGTCTTTTCGTCGCCCGCCCGCTGCAGCGACCAGACCACGTCCTCGGGCGTGAAGGGCGAGCCGTCATGCCAGGTCACGCCTTCGCGCACCGTCATCGTCACCTTGGTGCGATCCTCGTTCCAGCCCCATTCGGTGAGCAGGCCAGGCGCAAAGGACAGGTCCGGCTTTTGCGGAATGAACTGGTCGAACACTGACTGGTAGAGGCCCTGGATCGTCGGGTTGACGGCCGAGGGTCCGGTGGTCGGATCCCAGGACGGCAGGTTGACGTTATAGGCGATGGTCAGCTCGCCCGCTGCCGCCTTGGCGATCTCAGGCAGGCCGATCGCCGCCACCCCAAGTGCCGCGGCACTGTATCCCAGCAATTCTCGTCTGTTGATTGTCATGGTCGTTCCCCTTGTTGGTTTTGTTGTCTTTGCGCGGCACTATCAGTTTATCGATCCGGGCTTCGTGGGCAGCAGCGCCTTGCCTCTCGTCGCCTTCATGAAATCTTGCGAGCTACCTCCCGCCAAGCTGTTGCGCGAGCATGAAGCCGGAGGCCGCGCCGGTGCCGGCGCCGGGCCATGTCGCGGCGCCTATGAGATGCAGATTGCCGACCGGCGTGTTCCAGCCGGCATAACCGCGCGCCGGGCGGAACAGGAAATTCTGTGCCAGATGGTGGCTGCCGCAGACCTGGTCGCCACCGACGAGATTGGGGTTCTCACGCTCGAGGTCGATTGGCGAGAACACTGCACGGCCGAGGATTTTCGCGTGCAGTCCGGGTGCGTAGATCTCGATGGTGTCGAGCACGCGTTCGGCATAGACGTCCTTGACCTGATCCCAATGCGCGGGCGCGATCTTGCCGGCCGCATCGCCCAGGATTTCGGCGGGCAGCATGCGCACCTGCACCCACAGCACATGCTTGCCCTGCGGCGCGCGTGACGGATCGACCGCTGTCGGCTGGCCGACGACCAGCACCGGTTGGTCCGGCAGCATGCCCGCCATCGCCTGCTGATAGGTGCGCGACATCGCGTCGAGCGAGGGCGACAGATGCACATAGGCGAACTGCCGCAGCTCGGCCCCGGCGCGCCAGTCCGGCAGGTCGTCGAGCGCCAGATGGATCATCATCGTGCCCGGCGCGTGCCGGAACTTCTGCATAGCCGTGTCGAAGCCGGTGTCGCCGGAACCGTTGGGCAGCAACTTGCCGGTCAGCGCCCTGGGCGCGACGCCGGCAATGACCGCCTTGGTTACCGTATGCGTCTCACCGGACGCAAGCCGCACGCCGGTCGCCTTGCCGGCGGAAACGGTGATTTCGGCAACCTCTGTCCCTGTGACGATCTTGCCGCCCGCCGAGGTGACCATACCTGCCAGCGCCCGGATGATCGTGTCGGCGCCGCCCTTGCCTATCACCATGCCAAAGGTCTGGTTGGCCATGGATTCCAGATAGGGGAACACGGCGCCGCCGGCGGTGTCGGGTGCAAAGTCGAGATGCATGCCCCAGGTGGCAAGCGTTGCCCGCACATGCGCGGACTCGAAATTTTCCTCCAGCCAGGCGCGCGGCGATGACAGCAAAAGCCGAGCGGTGTCGAATGCGCCCGACATGCCCTTCTTGCGCCACAGGTTCCAGGCGGTGCCGGCAAGCGCGCGGGCACTCATCGGCGAGCCCAGCAGCCGGAACAGATGCTCGGCCTCTGCCGGGAAGGCGGCGACCAGTCTACGCCAGGTCGCGGCATCGGCGGCGGAGAAAGCGGCCATGCGGCCGGTGGTTTTTTCCAGATCGTTGCTGACGCCGAACCAGCGTCCGTCCGGGAAGGCGCTGGCAAAACAGTCGGCGACCGGCGCGAACTCAAGACCCTGTGCTTTCAATTCATTTGCATATTTCCGGTGGAAGGCGGAGCCGGCGAACAGGCTCAGATTCATTGCACCGAAATCGTGCCGGAAGCCTGGGAGGGTGTATTCGTGGGTCTGGACGGCGCCGCCGATTGCTGCACTGCGCTCGAAAATCCCGGTTTTCCAGCCTTTGAGCGCCAGATGCGCAGCGCACGCCAGACTGTTGTGGCCCGCCCCGACAAAGATGGCGTCGAACTCGCTCACGCCCCGTTCCCATTTCCTTTATGCTTAAAGATAATTGCAGATGCATATGTTTTCGTCTAGTAGGATATTAAGGGCCGAGACGAGCCTTGATCTTCACCAGAAGAGGGAACTTCAGACCATGGACACGCAAAAACTCCTCGGCGAAGTCGCCGGCCAGCTGCTTTCAGGCGCCATCAGGGTGGTCGACCTCTCTGCGCAACTCGGACCCGATACGCCTCTTATCAAGCTGCCGCCGGAGCTTGCCGTCGACACGCCAAAGGTCGAGATCCATAACATCTCCCGTTATGACAAGAACGGCCCGTGGTGGGCATGGAACTGGCTGAAGCTTGGGGAGCATTCGGGCACGCATTTCGATGCGCCGCAGCATTGGATCAGCGGCAAGGACTATCCGGACGGCGCCACCGACACCATTCCGGCGCAGAATTTCGTCGGTCCGGTCAATGTCATCGACTGCTCGAAGGAAGCCGCCGCCGATCACGATTTCCTGCTCACCGTCGACCACATCAAGGCGTGGGAGGCCAAGCATGGCGCCATCAGCCCTGGCGAGTGGGTGGTGATGCGCACCGACTGGTACAAGCGCAATGGTTCGGAGGCTGAGTTCCTCAACGCCAATGAGACCGGCCCGCATACGCCAGGTCCGACGGCCGAAGCCATCCAGTATCTGATCAGCAAGGACATCAAGGGCTGGGGCTCGGAGACGATCGGCACCGATGCCGGCAAGGCCGGCGGCATGGAGCCGCCATTTCCGGCCCACACGCTGATGCACAAGGCGAACCGCTATGGCCTCGCCAGCCTCTGCAACCTCGACCAGTTGCCTCCGAAGGGCGCCATCCTGATCGCCGCACCGCTCAAGATCGAACATGGCACCGGCAGCCCGATCCGCGCGCTGGCGCTTGTATCCAACGGCTAGGTGAGAGCACGCCACGGTGAGCCAGCCGGATCACATCATCGTTGGCAGCGGCATCAACGCGCTGGTCTGCGCGGCGATGCTCGGCGGCAAGGGCGCGAAGGTGCTCATCCTCGAACGCAACAACCGCATCGGCGGTTGCATGCGTACCGAGGAGATCACCGCACCCGGCTTCATCCATGACGTGATGGCAACCACCTTCGTGCTGTTCATCACCTCGCCGGCCTTTGCGGCATTGGGCGGCGACCTCGCGCGGCATGGGTTGGAGTTCTGCCACACCGGCACGCCAACCGGCGTGCTGCGGCCGGACGGCAGTCATGCAGTGCTCACCACCAACCGCGCCGCCAATGTCGCGGCAATCAATGCGATTGCCGCCGACGATGGCGACCGGTATGCGGACGATGTCAGCGGCATCGAGCGCAATGCCGGCCTGTTGTTCGGCCTGCTCGGCGGCAGCCTGTGGTCCTATCCGACGGCGAAACTGCTGGCCGGCGATGCCTGGCGGCGCAGCCCACGCGGCCTTGCCGCCTTTCTCGGCGAAGCACTGGTGCCGGCGCGCAGCTGGCTGGAAAGCACCTATCGGTCCGAGACAATCCGCGCGCTGTGGGCGCCCTGGGTGCTGCACGCCGGGCTCGGACCGGAAGACGCCTTCTCAGGGCAGATCGCCAAGGTCATTGCCTTCGCGCTGGAAGCGGCCGGGGCGCCGATCGTCAAGGGTGGAGCGAAGACCCTGCTCACCGCCTTCGAAGCTCTGATAAGGGAACGTGGTGGCGACATCCGTACCGTCGCCGATGTCGCCTCGATCGTCCAGAGCGGTGGCCGCGCGACCGGCGTACGGCTCGCCTCGGGCGAAACGATTACAGCAAACAAGAGCGTCATCTGTTCGGTCACGCCGACGCAGCTTTACCACCGGTTGCTCGGCAGCGAGGCTCCCAAGGCCGATGTCGAAGCGACACAGAAATATCGCTACGGCAAAGGCAATTTCCAGATTCACTATGCGCTGAACAAGCCGCCGGCATGGCGCGGTGCTGGCCTGGACCAGGTGGCATTGTTGCACCTGACGCCGGGGCTCGATGGCGTCTCGAAAGCCTGCAACGAGGCGGCGCGCGGCATGCTGCCCGAAGTGCCGACCATCTGCGTCGGCCAGCCGCATGCGCTCGATCCGTCGCGCTGCCCGGAGGGCAAGGCGATCCTGTGGCTGCAACTGCCCGAGGCGCCCAGGCACATCAAGGGCGACGCCGCAGGCACGCTGCATGCACCGGCTGACGGACAATGGACCGAGGCGCTGCGTGAAGCCTACGCCGACCGCGTCGAAACCATTCTCGCCAGCCACATCGATGGCTTCAAGGGCAGCGTGATTGCGCGCCGCGCCTATTCACCGGCCGATCTCGAAGCGATGAACATCAATCTGGTCGGCGGCGACCCGTATGGCGGGTCGTCCACCATCGACCAGTCGTTCCTGTGGCGGCCGTTCAAGACCAGCCGCAACCATCAGACCGGCATCAAAAACCTCTATCACATCGGCGCCTCCACCCATCCGGGTGCAGGGCTCGGCGGCGGCTCCGGCTTTCTTCTGGCGGGCAGGCTGTGATGGAGCAGAAGGTCGCAGAAAAACGCCAGCGCATTTCGACGCTTGGCCAGATCGGCCTGCAGCAATTCGCGCCCTATCTGATGAACCGCATCATGGGGCGCTACAACGCCACCTTGCGCGACGATTTCCGCAAGCAGGGCCTGACCATTCCGCAGGTCCGCACGCTCGCCGTGCTGTCGGTCACCGACGGTGTCACCGTCAACGACCTCTCGGTCTACACCGTCATCGAGCAGTCGACCTTGAGCCGCACGCTCGACACGCTGGAAGGGCAAGGCTTCGTGCGGCGCGAGCAAGGCGTCACAGACAGCCGCATCCGCCATGTCTTCCTGACCGATGACGGCCGCGCCGAGTTCGCGCGCGCCTGGCCGGCAATGCATGACGCGTTCGAGGCGATGTTCGACGATGTCGACGACGCCGAATACGCGGCGCTGATCGCCACATTGCAGAAGATGCTGAAGAACATTCGCAAGCACGACATCTAGACGTTAGGCGCCGGCCGCACCGCCGGCAACGGAAGGTTGGAAAAATGGCCGAACGCTCTTTTGCCAAGGAAGTCGAAAAACTCAGGCTCGGCGCCGGCGAGGAATTTGCGGGCGAAGGCATTCTCGCCATCACCAAGGCGCTGCTGCAATGCGGCGTCGGCTATGTCGGCGGATACCAGGGCGCGCCGATCAGCCATCTGATGGACGTGCTGGCCGACGCACAGGAGATTCTGGGCGAACTCGGGGTGCATTTCGAGGCGAGCGCCTCGGAAGCCACCGCCACCGCCATGCTGGCGGCCTCGGTGCATTACCCCATTCGCGGTGCGGCGACCTTCAAGTCGACCGTCGGCACCAATGTCGCGTCCGACGCACTGGCCAACCTCGCCTCCGGCGGCGTCACCGGCGGCGCGCTGATCATCGTCGGCGAAGACTATGGCGAAGGCTCCTCGATCATGCAGGAGCGCAGCCATGCCTTCGCCATGAAGAGCCAGGTCTGGCTACTCGACCCGCGCCCCAATTTGCCGTCGATCGTCAAGGCGGTGGAGGATGGTTTCGAGCTGTCCGAGGCATCCAACACGCCGGTGATGCTGCAGGTGCGCATCCGCTGCTGCCATGTGCATGGCCATTTCATCGCCAAGGACAACAAGCGCCCGCCGATGACGGTGGCCGATGCGCTCGACGCGCCGCGCCGCGACACCGGCCGCATCGTGTTGCCGCCCGCCTCCTTCCTGCACGAGAAGGAGAAGGTGCAGAAGCGCTGGCCGGCGGCGGTGGAGTTCATCGCCAAGAACAAGATCAACGAATTCTTCGGTTCGGACCATGGCTCGGTCGGCATCGTCATGCAGGGCGGCATGTACAATTCGGTCATCCGCGCCTTGCAGCGGCTCGGCCTTGCCGACACCTATGGCGAGACGGATGTGCCGCTCTACGTTCTCAACGCCGTCTATCCCCTGATCGATGACGAGTTCCTCACCTTCTGCGAAGGCAAGCAGGCGGTGCTCGTGGTCGAGGAGGGCCAGCCCAACTACATCGAGCAGGCCTTTGCCGCCATGCTGCACAAGGCCGGGCGCGGCACCAGGCTGGTCGGCAAGGAGTATCTGCCGATGGCCGGCGAATATACCGGCCAGGTCATGCTGGACGGCATCGGCGCCTTCCTGCGCGCCGAGGCCCCGCATCTCTTGCCGGGTGAGGTGCGCGCGCCCAACAAGGTCGGCGACGGCGTTGACGCCGCGGACCTGATCAACGTCGTGCCGGGACGTCCGCCAGGCTTCTGCATCGGTTGCCCGGAGCGGCCGATTTTTGCCGCGACAAAGCTGGTCGAGCAGGAACTCGGGAACCACCACATCGCATCCGACATCGGCTGCCATTTGTTCTCGATCATGCCGCCTTTCGAGCTCGGCGCCACCACCATGGGCTACGGGCTGGGGCCGGCATCGGCATCGGCGTTCAATTCGCCCGACGCCAAACGGCGGTCGATCTCTTTCGTCGGCGATGGCGGCTTCTGGCACAATGGCCTGACCTCCTCGATCGGCAACGCGGTCTTCAACAAGAACGACGGCGTCATCGTCATCGTCGACAATTTTTACTCCGCCGCCACCGGTGGGCAGGACATCCTGTCGTCGCGTGCGGGCAACAAGACCAAGTCGACCAAGCATCCGATCACCGAGGCGGTGAAGGGCATGGGCGTCAAATGGCTGCGCCATGTCGACCGCACCTATGACATCACCAAGATGCAGGACACGTTACGTGAGGCGCTGACGACGGACGAAAAGGGTCCCAAGGTCATCGTTGCCTCGTCTGAATGCATGCTCAATCGCCAGCGCCGCGAAAAGCCGCTGGTCGACAAGGCGATCAAGGGTGGGACTCGCGTCGTCAAGCCGAAGTTCGGCGTCGATGAGGATATCTGCACCGGCGACCACGCCTGCATGCGGCTGTCCGGCTGCCCGTCCCTGTCGGTGAAATCGCTCGACGATCCCTTGCGTGACGATCCGGTGGCATCGATCGACCAGAGCTGCGTCGGCTGCGGCAATTGCGGCGAGGTGGCGGACGCCGCCGTGCTGTGCCCATCCTTCTACCGCGCCGATGTCGTGCACAATCCGGGCCGCTGGGACCGCTTCCTGGAAAGCGCTCGCCGCGCCGTGATCGGCCTGATGCAGCGCCGCCGCGAGAGCCGTAGGTTGACGTTCGCCGATGCTTGACCAGGCTTCGCCCTTGCGCCCGAAATCCGGTGCCACCGATACCGAGCCGGTGATCAAACTCGCTTTGCTCGCGGTCGGCGGCCAGGGCGGAGGCGTGCTCGCCGACTGGATCACCGATGTCGCCGAGCGCAATTCCTATGTCGCGCAATCGACCTCGGTCGCCGGCGTCGCCCAGCGCACCGGCGCTACGATCTATTACGTCGAGATGGCCCGCGACACCGGCCGGCTGCCGGTCTTTGCCCTTTCGCCTTCGCAAGGCGATGTCGACATATTGATCGCCGCCGAGCTGATGGAAGCCGGCCGCGCCATCATCAGGGGCTTCGTCACGCCCGATCGCACCACGCTGATCACCTCCTCGCACCGTATCGCCGCGGTGTCGGAAAAGATCGAGCCGGGTGACGGCCGGGCCTCGTCTTCCAAGGTACGCGCGACGGCGGAAGCTGCATCGAAACGCTTCATCGCCTTCGACATGGAAAAGATCGCCGCGGACAATGGCTCAATGATCTCGGCCAGTCTGCTTGGCGCGCTGGCCGGCTCCGACGCATTGCCGTTCACGCGTGAAAGCTATGAGCAAGCGATCGGCGCCGGCGGCCGAGGCGCGAAAGCCAGCCTCGCTGCCTTCGCCGTCGCCTACGACCGCGCGCGCGGTACGACGGCCCCCGCGCCACAGCCGGCAGAACCGGCCACGGTCGACCCCGCTCCGGGTGCAGGGCGCGTGAGCGGTCCGCAGAACCTGCTGCAGGGTTGGCAGGCGCTGGCCGCCCGCATCGACCTGATGCCCGCGGCGGTGCGCGACATGGCGCTTCGGGGCCTGAGAAAGGTCGTCGACTACCAGGACATCGCCTATGGCCGCGACTATCTCGACCGGTTGGACAAGGCCGTTGCGCTTGATGATCCCGGCCATGCCCATGCATTGTCCATCGCTGCCGCCAAGCATCTGGCCAACGCCCTGTGCTATGACGACATGATCCACGTCGCCGATCTCAAGACTCGCTCGACCCGCGCCCAGCGCGTGCGCCGCGAGGTCGGCGTCAAGAACGGCTCCATCCTGCAGGTGACCGAGTATTTCCATCCGCGCATCGAGGAGTTCTGCGGCACCTTGCCGGCGGGGCTGGGCAACTACATTGAGAGCCGGCCGAAACTCGCTGCTTTCCTTGATCGTCGCATCAACCATGGCCGGCGCATTCGCACCGACAGCTTTGCCGGCTTTGCGGTCCTCTGGTTCATCGGCGGCCTGCGCCGCTGGCGACGGCGCCTGTTGCGCCACAAGGTCGAGACGGCGCATCTGGAGCGGTGGTATGCATTGGCAATTGGATATGTGCCCCAGGATTACGCGCTCGCCGTCGAAATCCTGAACTGCCGCCGGCTGATCAAGGGCTACAGCGACACCCACGTCCGCGCCCAGTCCAAATTCGATCGCGTGCTGTCGGCGCTCGATCTGGTCAAGGGCCGCGATGACGCTGCCGACTGGATCAGACGGTTGCGCGAAGCTGCGCTGAAAGACGAGAAAGGCGACATGCTCGATGGCGCGCTGAAGACGGTGGCATCGTTGTCTGATCATGGTGTGGGAAGAGGTCGAGCTTAGGCTGGTACCTCTACGCTACTGCCGCCGTTTCCTACTCCCACTGGATTCGCGGATTGAACACGCCGCTTCAGGCGATCGCAGCTCGGCTTCCACCCGGATGCGGGAAGCGTTGCCGGCGGACCTGCCGGGCGTCAGTCGCGCGATATGGACAGCCCCGAGAGAAGCGGAGCGTACGCGGCGAGCCTGCGGGATACGAACTCCGTGAAGAGCCGCACCCGCTTCGTCTTGCGTGTCTCGCCTTGCGTGAGAAGCCACAGTGTCCCATGCATGGGCACGTCGATCCCCGGCACCCTCACCAGCAGGGGGTCGGCATCTCCGACGAAGCACGGCAGTTTCGTTATCCCAATCCCCTGGTGCGCCGCGATGATCTGCGTCTCGGCGTCAGGTGTCCTGAACGGTACTCCCGTGACGTGAACTTCTCCCTCGCGCGCCCAGTCCGGAATTCCATGATTGTCTATGCCTATCCACCGGATGGGATCAGGCGTGCCCGCACGCCACGCGGCTAGTCGATCGCGAGACATGTAGACGCCGCTGAACAGCTCCGGTCCCTTCAGGCCGTGAAGATTGAGCGGCAGGGTCTTGCGGTCGGCGACAATGCGGATCGCGACGTCGGCCTCTCGGTTGGTCAGATTTGCCAGCTCACCGGACGACAAGATTTCCATCTCGATGTCGCGATGCAAACGCGCGAAGTCGGCGAGATCCGGCATGAGCAGGTGTGTGGCGAGGAACGGTGGAAGCGTCACCCGCAAAAGCCCGCGCGCGCTCTGGTCACGACCGAAGACTCGCGTCTCCAGCTGGTGCGACGACGCTTCCATCTGGGTCGCGAGATCGAGGACCTCTTCGCCCGCAGCCGTCAGGCGGTAGCCGGAAGGCAGCTTTTCGAACATCTGCGCCCCGAGGCGTTCCTCGAGCTGAGCGATGCGTCGCAGCACGGTCGAGTGGTTCACACCGAGGTGTGCGGCGGCGGCACGCACCGAGCCTACGCGCGCGGCAGCAAGAAAGTAGCGAACGTCATCCCAGTCGATCATGGTGCATTCCTGCGCAGCGAAGTGCGGCTTGCAAAAGCCCATACTAACACGATCAGCCGTAAGTTCGTGCGGTCATCGTGGCGTTCAATCATCTACTGGATCGTTTTCGCACCAGCGATGTGCGCGATTGCGCACTCACCGCCCGACTTCGGCGAACCCATCTTGAGGCTCTCGCGGGACTTTCCCGTACAGCCAAAGACACGAGACGGCGAAACGAAGGATGCATGACATGAACAGACTGAATGGAAAGACCGCTGTGATAACCGGCGGCGCTACGGGCATCGGCCGCGCCGCAGCCAAGCGCTTTATCGAGGAGGGCGCCTTCGTCTTCATCTTCGGCCGCCGGCAGGAAGCGCTCGACGCCGCCGTGGCTGACCTTGGGCCTAATGCCCGCGCGGTTATGGGCTCGGTCTCGGATGAGGCCGACCTCGACCGACTCTACGCTGCGGTGAAGGCCGAGCGCGGAAGCCTCGACATCGTCTTCGCCAATGCCGGGGCGGGAAGCCCGCTTCCGCTCGGCCAGATCACCGCCAGGCACATTGACGAAACCTTCGACACCAATGTGAAGGGTACGATCTTCACGGTCCAGAAGGCGCTGCCGCTGATGAGCCAGGGCGGTTCGATCATCCTGACCGGGTCGAGCGCCGGCACCACGGGCGCTCCGGGGTTCACTGCCTATAGCGCGAGCAAGGCGGCAGTGCGCAACCTGGCGCGGACCTGGGCGGAAGACCTGAAGGGCACCGGCATCCGCGTAAACGTGCTGTCGCCCGGAGCGACGGCGACCGAACTCGCGAAGGAGGCGTTAGGCGAGGAAGGCCAGAAGGCCTACGGCGCGATGACCCCGCTCCAGCGCATGGCCGATCCGGCGGAGATCGGGGCCGTGGCCGCCTTTCTCGCGTCGCCGGACAGCAGCTTCATGACCGCCAGCGAGGTCGCCGTCGACGGCGGCCTGGCTCAACTCTGACCCCCAGCGCGGTCCGTACCTGGCCCGTGCGCAACGAAAGACAAAGAATTATGAAAAAACTCGAAGGCAAGATCGCAGTCATCACGGGCGGAAGCAGCGGGATCGGATTGGCCACAGCCAAGCGCTTCGTAGAAGAAGGAGCGCGCGTCGTGATTACCGGGCGAAGAGAGAAGGAGTTGAAGGAGGCCGCAGCCTTCATCATGAAAAACGTTACGACGGTCGTGGGTGACGTGTCGCTCCTGGAAGATTTGGATCGCCTCTATGCCGTCGTGAAGGTGAAACATGGTCATATCGACATTCTCTTCGCCAACGCCGGCGCGGGGACGATCGCACCGCTCGCCGTCGCTACCGAGGCACATTTTGATCAGACCTTCGATGTGAACGTGAAGGCTCTGTTCTTTACGGTGCAGAAGGCCCTTCCCCTGTTCAAAGACGGCGGTTCGATCATCCTGAATTCTTCAGTGTCGAACGTGTTGGGGCTTCCAGGGTTTAGTACCTACGCCGCGAGCAAGGCGGCTGTACGCAACTTCGCGCGCGCTTGGACACTGGAATTCAAAGACCGCAAAATCCGCGTCAATGCAATGAGTCCGGGACCAATCGAGACGCCGGCCTTGGAGACAACGACTGGCCTTACCCCTGAGCAAGCCGAGCAAGCGGCCGCCCAGTTTGCGTCACAGATCCCAATGGGTCGCAGGGGCAAACCAGAGGAAATCGCGGCTGCCGTAACGTTCCTCGCCTCCGATGAAAGTTCTTTCGTCACCGGCGTGGATCTCGCCGTCGACGGAGGCATGGCGCAAGTCTGACCCCGGCATTAGCACCAGATCGGAGAAGTACTATGAACTATGCAATCGTAGGATTCGGCAATATCGGACGGGCCCTTGCCAAGGCGTTTGCCCGAAACGGCATCGAAGTTTCCGTTGCAACCACACGCGACCCGGAAAGCTTTGCCGCCGATGCGGCCGCGATCGGACCCACCATCATCCCCAAAAAACTGGCGGAAGCCATCAAGGCGGACATCATCTTTTTGGCTGTCCGCTTCGAGGCGCACCCGAATGTTGCGAAGGCGCTCCCCACCTGGCAGGGGAAGACGATCATCGATGTGACCAATGCCTATGGCGTGCCCCCTGAGGAACTGGGAGGACAACCTTCTTCCAAGTTCATCGCGCAGGCCTTCTCTGGCGCAAAACTGGTCAAGGGCTTCAACCATCTGGTCGCCCCGGTGCTTGATCAGGATCCGGCCGTACATGGTGGCCGGAGGGTCGTGTTCTTGGCAAGCGACGATGATGCTGCCGCAACACAGACTGGGGAGCTTGCGGAAAATCTCGGTTTCGCGCCGATCAAGCTTGGCGGGGTGTCGGAAGGTGGCCTGCTGGTCCAGGCGCGCGGAGACAGCTGGGGTCATCTGATCTTCAAGGACTTGGTCAAATTCGACTGACGAGCGCGACGTCCCCACCGGCAAAGAAACCACGCACTCGATCGGAACTCGGATCGGATCAAGCGCGATCCGATCCGAGCAAAATGGAGAAATCACTATGAGCACCGAGAAGAATATCCACTCCTAAGGAGATTTCGATGTACGACCAATCCAAGGTATCCGAGTTAATCCGGTTCGCACGAATCGAGGCGGGCTCCACCGTGATCGACGTCTACCCTGGCGACGGAGACTGGACGCGCCTCTTCTCCGACATCGTCGGATCAGAGGGGCGGGTCTACAGCTTCGTGCCGGCCGAAGTCGCCCACTTCAAGAACGATCCGGTCGGCCTCATGCGAACGCTCGCGAAGGAGCCGGGCCGAGAGAACGTCGAAGCCGCCTCGGCGGATCTCGTCGCGATGCCGGAGGTCACGCCGCCAGCGGATGTCCTATGGCTGCACCTGTTTTACCACGATCTTCACACCGCCCTGGTCCAGAAGAAGGGTGCGACGGCGGCCGACTTCAATCGAGCTGTCTACAAGCGGCTGAAACCCGGTGGGTCCTACGTCATCGTCGACCACGCCGCCGCCGCTGGGTCGGGCACGAGCGACACCCGGTCGCTGCATCGGATCGACCCTGCATTCGTCGGCGAGGAGGTGGAGGCGGCCGGCTTCGTACTGGACGCGGAAAGCACCGTGCTGGTGAATAAGGATGACCCGCACTCGACCAAGGTGTTCGATCCCGCGATCAAGGGCGAGACCGATCGCTTCGCGTTTCGGTTCGTGAAGCCCTGACAGCTCCCGGGCGCCGACTTCATGTCGACCTCCCATTGAGTCCATCAACTCGGGTTCGCACCCGTCAAGCTGGGAAAGCTCAACGAGGATGGCGCGCTGGTGCACGCACGCGATGCGGCAGCGCCTTGAAGGCGTCCGAGGTGATGATGGCACAAGGTTCTGGAGCACACCTGCCGCAGGTTCCTGATCTGAACTTGATGAAATGACGGAAGTCGCCGCGCCGTTGAGGGAGCCGGCGCATCCCCTCAGGGATGCGCCGGGACAAACGGTTCAAGAATGGTGGATTTCCGTTCCCAGCACCTTCAGGCATTCACGGATGAACGCCGCAAGCGCGGTCCAGCCTTTGGCTGAAACCATGGTCCCATCGACATAAGCGTCGGTGGGAGACAAATCGATATAAGTGCCGCCGGCAAGCGTCACCTCCGGCTCGCAAGCGGCGAGCGCCGCCACCTTCTTGCCGCGCACGACGCCGTCGACCGCGATCAGAATCTGGACGCCATGGCAGATCGTGAAGATCGGCTTTTTCGCCTCGTGGAAATGGCGCACCATTGCCTGTATCCGCTTGTCGGTGCGGATGTATTCGGGGCCACGACCGCCGGCGCAATAGACAGCGTCGTACTGGCTCAGCTGCTTCTCGGCGTCGGCAAAGGTCTTGTTGATCAGCGCGTTGTGGCCGGGCTTTTCGGTGTAGGTCTGATCGCCCTCGAAATCGTGCAGCGATGTCTTGATCATGTCTCCGGCGCTTTTGTCGGGGCACACGACATGAACGGTGTGTCCCACCGCTTCCATCGCCTGCTGATAGACGAAGATTTCATACTCCTCGGTGAAATCACCGGTCAGCATCAGGATTTTTTTGGCTGGCATGTCTTTTCCTCTCGGCTTGTTTCAGGGGCGAGGTGCACTGCGCCTCCTTCCCGGTATCGAAATCGGCTCAGAACGGGGAGTAGAATTCGTAGGCGGCAGGCTGGGCGAACAGCGGCGCGCCGCGCTTGAGGGTGCCTCGGGCAAGCAACATCGCCAGGCTACTCGAACGCAGGCAGGAGCCTGTCCCGCGAATTTTCGATGTGCGCACGCATGGCTTTTTCGGCGGCGTCCGGATCGCCCGCGGCAAAGGCAGCGAGAATAGCCTCGTGCTCGTCGAGCGCCTCTTCGGTCACCCTGGAGTGATACATCAGGCGGAAGATATGGAAGTGGGTATGCTGGTGATTCAGCGTCTCGCGAATGAGTTCGTTCTGGGCGAACTCGACGATCTTGTCGTGGAAGATCGCATCCTGACGGGCGAAGTTCGAATAGCGCAGGCGTTCGTCTTTCCCCACCCGCCGAGCCATGACGCCGGCCGTCTCCTGCAGCGCGGCAAGGCGCTCGCCGTCCATTGTTGCGGTGGCTTTGGCCGCGGCGGCAGGTTCAAGCAATAGACGCAGCTCGTAAAGCTCGTCGAAGCGCCGGCGGGTGATTTGCGGGGCGGCGCGATAGCCGATCAGGTGGGTTTTCAGAACCAGCCCTTCCCCCTCCAGCCTGCCAAGCGCTTCACGAATGGGGGTATGCGAGACGTTGAATTCCTTGACGAGATTGTCGACGGTGATGCGCGATCCCGGAGCAATCCTCAAAGACATGAGCTGCGCGAAGATTGCTTCGTAAACGTCGCCAGCCAGACTGTTGGCGCGCTGAATACGACCGGTCGCACGGGCTTCATTGTCAACCGTCAGGTCCGTGTTCTGCATCGTTTGCCTCTTGACAGAACCACCCACTAACATGATGCTCCGCGAAACTCAATCCTATATCCTATACGATTTTATGAGGATATCGCATGATCATGACCTGCAGCGCCGAGGTCGGCCTCTGGCACGAAGCCAAGCCTGTCGGCTTCCAACCCGTCTTCGCAGGATCTTGTGCATGAGCTTGTTTGCAGCGGCGCGCCTGCCGAGCGAGATTCTGTTCGGCAAAGGCCAGCGCCATGTCCTGCCTGCCATCGCCGCCAAATATGGGCGCCGCGCGTTCGTCTGTACCGATGAGCGCTTCGCGGCGACGTCGCAGTTCGCCGAGATTCTCGCTGGCTTGCACAACGCGGCGATCGAGACGTTGGTCTTCGACCGAACGCTGCCGGATGTGCCGCGCGACAGCGTCGCCGCCTGCATTGCGCAAGCGAAAGATTTCAAGCCGGACATGGTGATCGGCATCGGGGGCGGCAGCTGCCTCGACATGGCCAAATGCGCTGCACTTCTGCTCAGCCATGGCGGCAAGCTCGAGGACTACTATGGCGAGTTCAAGGTACCCGGCCCTACCCTTCCGGTAATCGCAGTGCCGACGACGGCTGGAACAGGCTCCGAGGTGACCCCCGTCGCCGTGATCTCCGACCCGGATCGGACGCTGAAAGTGGGTATCGCCAGTCCGCATCTCATCGCGGCAGTGGCGCTTTGCGATCCGGATCTGACGGTGACCTGTCCACCGTCCTTGACGGCGATCGCCGGCGCCGACGCGCTGACGCACGCAATCGAGGCCTTCACAGCGGCCAAACGCGGCGCCGACCCTCATTTGCCGCAACAGCACGTGTTCATCGGCAAGAGCGCTCTGACCGATCATTTCGCGCTTCTGGCCATCAGGCTGCTCGGCCGCAGTCTGGAAAAGGCATATCGCGACGGATCGGACGAGGATGCGCGCGCCGACGTCATGATGGGAGCGCTGGCCGCCGGTTGCGCCTTCGGTACGGCGGGAACGGCCGCCGCCCATGCGGTGCAGTATCCCGTTGGCGCGCTTACCCACACCCCGCATGGCCTGGGGGTCGCCACCATGCTGCCCTACGTGATGACCTACAATCTGGCCGCAGCAGCCGCGGAGATTGCGGAAGTCGGCACTGCTCTCGGCCTTTCCCATCAGGGCGGCGGCGACGCCGATGCCTTGGCGCACGCCACCATCCGTGAGGTGAGCCGGCTGTTTGGCGCCATCGGCATCACACCGACATTGGCCGAACTGGGTCTTCCCGAAGACAAGATCGACTGGACGGCCGAGCAGGCGCTGGGCATCGACCGGTTGATCAAGAACAATCCCCGCCCGTTCGACCTTACCGCGATGCGACAGCTGGTCAGGGCTGCTTATGACGGCGACATGTCCGCCACCACGATGTGATCGACCAGGAGCTCATCCAAAATGAACATCGCCGCAGGCATATCCGACGAGGATCAAGATATGTTCGACTACGCCACGGTCTCGCACGGTCTCTACATTGGCGGACGCTGGCGCCCCTCATCGGAGGGCCGCGTGATCGAAGTGGTCGATCCCTCGACCGAAGCCGTAATCGCTGCGGTTCCCGATGCAACGCTCACTGATGCCGCCGCCGCCGTCGACGCTGCCGCGAAGGCGGCGGCCGGCTGGCGCGAGACCCCGCCACGCAGGAGATCGGAAATCCTGCGGCGCTGCTTCGAACTGATGACCGAACGGATGGAGACGTTGGCTGCGCTGATCTCGCTGGAGAACGGCAAGGCGCTGCGCGATGCGCGCGGTGAAGTCGCCTACGCCGCTGAGTTTTTCCGCTGGAACGCCGAGGAGGCGGTCCGCATCAGCGGCGAGTTCGGCCTTGCACCCTCGGGCGCGAACCGGATCATTGTCGACTACCAGCCCATCGGCATTTGCGTGCTCATCACGCCATGGAATTTCCCAGCCGCCATGGCGACACGTAAAATCGCTCCGGCGCTGGCGGCCGGCTGTACGGTGATCCTGAAGCCCGCCAGCGAGACGCCGCTGACGGCCTATGCGCTTGCGGCGCTCTACGAGGAGGCCGGCGTGCCGCCCGGCGTCGTCAACGTCCTGACGACCTCGACCCCCGGGCCAGTGACGGCGGCCATGCTGGCCGATCCGCGCGTGCGAAAGCTGTCCTTCACCGGCTCGACCGGCGTCGGCCGCGTGCTGCTGGCCGAAGCCGCGAAACACGTCATCTCCTGTTCCATGGAGCTTGGCGGCAACGCACCCTTCATCGTCTTCGACGACGCCGACCTGGAAGCCGCCCTTGACGGTGCGATGGTTGCCAAGATGCGCAACGCCGGTGAAGCCTGCACGGCCGCCAACCGGCTTTACGTCCAGGCCGGCATCCATGATGCTTTCGCGGAAGGCTTGACCAGACGCATGGCAGCACTCAACCTGGGCCCGGGCACAGACTCAGACACAGAATGCGGGCCGATGATCACCAGGAAGGCTGTGCACAAGATCGACCGGCTTGTGCAGGACGCCGTTGCCCGCGGCGCCAAAATCCTGTGTGGCGGCGGCGTATCTGAAGGCAGAGGCTTTTTCTATCCGCCAACGGTGCTCAAGGACGTGCCGGCCGACGCCGCCATGCTCCACGAGGAGATATTCGGTCCGGTGGCGCCGATCATGCGCTTCGACAGCGAGGCGGAGGTCATCGCCAAGGCCAACGACACAGAATACGGTCTCGCGGCCTACATCTACACGCGCGACCTGGCCAGAGGAATGCGCGTGGCATCAAAGATCGAGTCGGGCATGATCGCGCTCAACCGCGGCCTGATGTCGGATCCGGCGGCGCCCTTCGGCGGAGTCAAGCAAAGCGGGTTGGGGCGAGAAGGCGGCCAGAAGCATGGCGTTGCCGAGTTCATGGAGGCCAAGTACATCGCCGTGACCCTGTGAGCGGACATCACGCCAAAGATCCGTTTCGCATTCGCGATCATGTGGTCGAGTTCGACGACATGGTCGCCGAGATCGTTCGCAGAAGCGAGGACACCAGGGCGAATGTTCCCATGGTCGCCGATGTCGCCTACGGGGCTGACGCCACCGAAACCGTGGATCTGTTCTTTCCCGAGGGCAAACGGGACCGCCTGCCGGTGCACATGTTCATCCACGGGGGCTATTGGCGCATGTTCTCCAAGCGCGACTATTCCTACGTCGCCGAGACCGTTACGAACGCAGGCGCGATCGCGGTCATTGTCGACTACGCGCTGATGCCGACCGTCAGGATGGCCAGGATCGTCGACCAGGTGCGCCGCGCCAAGCGATGGGTATTTGACAATGTCGCACACCATGGCGGCAATCCCGGCCTGCTGACCGTTAGCGGTCATTCCGCCGGTGCGCATCTGGCAACAATGCTTTTCGACGGTGACGAGCGGCCTTCCGGCATCAAAGCTGCGCTGCTGCTTGGCGGCCTTTACGACCTGAAGCCATTGCAGATGTCGTTCCTTGCCGCGGAGATCGCGATCACCGACGAGGAGGCCCGCCGATTCTCGCCGATCGACCACAGTTTCGATCCATCCGTGGGCGTAGATATCTTGGTCGGCGCCGATGAAGCGCCGCCGTTCCACAGCCAGGCCGCACTCTTCACGGACCACCTTGACACACAGGGACTGACTGTTTCGCGCACCACCCTTGGTGGGGCCAATCACATGAGCAGCGTCCGTGACCTTGGCTTGGCTGGTACCGAGGCCGCGTCACTGCTGGCCCGCGTCGTGGCCGCCTGAGACTTCCGCCAGAAGCGCTGCTGGGCGCGACCGTTCTTCAAAGTAGCGTCGCAGCATCGAGGTGCCGACAGCGGTGGCAAATCTTCCGCACCGGTCGCCATACCGTAAGCCCGCCGGCGATGTTGACGTCGACGTGGTTCATGCTTTCCAGCGTGATTGAGCTTGATAACCGATGTCGGCGATCGCCGTCATGCAGGCAGCCCAGTTGAGTTCTCAAGGCTGGCCGGCCAAAGACGCCCTTCAGGGGAGAGCGGGCCGACGTTCCGCAACACCGGCCCGCAACCTTCAGAATATGATAGCCCGCGGCACCCCGGAGAAGGGAATCTGCGCTCTCACACCAGCATCGACTGCTGGGCGAAGATGCCCGCCATCGCGCCGTGCGATATTGCCAGGGTGACCGATGGCGGCGTGAGGGGGTTGGCGAGGTCGCCCGCGGCGTAGATGCCGGGCATGCTGGTTTCGCGGCGCTCGTCGACCTTGAGGATTACGCCGAGGGGCGTATCGACCGTGGCGAGGCCCAGTGATTCATGCAGGCTTGCGGACGGCTTGTTGCGCGGATGCGCGAACAGGATGTCGACCGCGACCTTGGGGCCGGTATCGAACTTGACGGTGGCGTTATGCCCCCCGTGATGGGCGATCTCGCTGATCCGGCCGTCGACGACAGGTATGTTGCGGCGCGCCAGACCGGCCCGGATATCGGGCGGAATGTCGTGACCATCAGCGAAGACCGTCAACCTGTCGGTCCAATCGTGGAACAGCCTGACCTGATTCATCGACTGTGGGCCGGACCAGACGAGGCCCCAATGCTGGCCGGCGACTTCAAAGCCGTCGCAATAGGGGCAGGGCACGATGGACGTGCCCCAACCTTCGGCAAAGCCCGGAACATCAGGCATCTGGTCGGCGACGCCATAGCTCAGGATCAGCCGGCGCGCGCCGAGGCTTCCGCCATCGCCAGTGAGGACGGAGAAATCGTCGATGGCCCCGGAGAGGCTGTCGGCCCGGGCATTGACCAGCTTGATCGTGGGATAGCGCGCCAGCTGCCGCCGCGCCTCGGCCAGGATGTCCAGCGGTGGCTTGTGATCGTGGCCGAGCAGGCCATGCGAGTGGCCGGCGAAGCGGTTGCGCGGCAGGCCGGTATCGAGAACGGTGACCTTACGGCGGGCACGGCCGAGTTGCAGGGCGCCGGCGAGACCGGCAAAGCTGCCGCCGATGATGATGACGTCATCCATGATGGGCTCCGTGTTGTGGATGAGGGGCTGGTTGGACCTGGTTGAAAGCTACCCATCGGCTTGCGCATTTCAGAAACTACATGGTATCGTAATCCGAGAATTTGGATACTGTCAAGGACTGGAATTGTCGTGACCGAAAATAGCCAGGGCCGGCGCGGCCGGCCCGCCAACGAGGCGCTTGGCCAAACGATACTCGACGCTGCGTCCGAACTCTTTGTGGAATTGGGTTTTCAAGCGACCACATTGGACAAGGTCGCCCAGCGGGCGAAGATATCCAAGCTCAGCATCTATCGGCATTTCGAGAACAAGGAGGCGCTGTTCAGCGCGGCCATCTCGGCCGGCTGCCATCAGTTGTTTGCGCCACTGGCCCTTCTTGAAGGCGTCGGCGGTTCGGTCGAAGATCAGCTCATGGCGGTGGGATCATCCCTGCTTCGGACACTGTTGAGATCAGACGTCCGCAGTGTCGAAGCCATGGTCATGGCCGACCAGACGAATCCAAGGTCGTTAAGCAAGCTCCATTTCGAAGCCGGCCCCGCCCATGTCATCGCCCAAATCGAGGTCCTGTTGCGTCAGTTGCACGCGAAGGCGGTTCTGAACGTGCCCGATCCTCTCCGGTCCGCCCGCTTGTTTGCCGCGCTTTTCAAAGGATCCGATCTTTTGATTATCGCACGCTTCGATGAGGCGAGAGCGGCGGACGACAACGAAATCGAATCCTATTGCCGGTCGGCCGTCGCCATGTTCATCGCTGCGCACGGCTAGCAGTCCGCCCTGCCCGCTAATCATTGTATTTCTGCGAAATACTCCGCTAGAGTCGCCGGCGCGATGGCGCCCATCCACCCCATGTCGATCGCGTCGGGTCGGGCTGCGCGCCCGCCGGTGAGCGGCATCTCCTACCTGCTCCGGTCACACAGCGCTGACCCTTGAGCGCCTCCGCCGACCTGTGAGGGCGAGGAAGAGAATGCCGGTTATGGCCGCGAGAATCGAGCAGATGAGGTGTCGATCGCCGCGAAGGGACACCTGCGGACGGACCTTCTTTGGTACACTTGAGTACGTCCATTCGTGGCTCGGGCTCCGGCGGTTCGTGCCCCGACGCGCCCGCGAAGGCCGCTGGTGCCCGCGACAGATCCTTCCAAGGTGCGGGTCTGGAATGGCCCAAAAATTCTCTCGAGCTCCCGGAACATCGGTCCGCCCCTGTGGTTCGACAAGCAGCGGCACAGTCGATCCAACCAGGCATCGGCCCGCTTAGGACAGGCGCGAGGTCCCTACCCACAGATCTTGCGAAAATAGGAGCAAGCTATGCGAGCGTTGGTCTGGCACGGCAAGGAAGACATACGCTGCGATCAGGTTTCGGACCCGGAAATTGAGGATGAACGTGACGCGATCATCAAGGTGACGAGTTGTGCCATATGCGGCTCCGACCTTCACCTCTACCACAACTATGTGCCAGCCATGCTGCCCGGCGACATCATGGGCCACGAGATGATGGGAGAGGTCGTTGAGGTCGGCAAGGGCGTCAACGGCGCTCTGAAGGAGGGAGACCGCATCGTCGTGCCGTTCACCATAATCTGCGGTGAGTGCGACCAGTGCAAGCGACAGAACTTTTCGGTTTGCGAACGCACAAACCGCAAGAAGAATCTCGGTGACAAGGTGTTCGGGCACACCACCGCGGGTCTGTTCGGCTACACTCATTTGACCGGCGGCTATCCCGGGGGACAGGCGGAATACATGCGTGTGCCGTTCGCCGATGCCACGCACGTAAAGGTGCCTGACAGCCTTACCGACGAGCAGGTTCTCTTCCTCGGCGATATTTTTCCTACCGGATGGCAGGCGGCGGCACAGTGCGACATTGAGCCCACCGATACAGTTGCGGTGTGGGGCTGCGGCCCAGTCGGGCAGATGGCCATACGCAGCGCCCTGCTGCTCGGCGCCAAACAGGTGGTGGCGATCGATTGCCTGCCGGAACGGCTTTCCATGGCCGCGGCCGGCGGCGCCATCGCCATCAATTTCGCCGAGGAAAGTGTCGTCGAACGACTGCGGGAACTCACCGGCGGAAAGGGCCCGGAGAAGTGCATCGATTGCGTCGGCATGGAAAGCCACGTCTCGCTGGCCCAGCCCGATACCGTCTACGATCGCGCAAAGCAGTTGATGCTGATGGAAAATGATCGACCGCACGTTCTGCGTGAGATGATCTATGTCTGCCGGCCGGCCGGCGTGATCTCGATCCCCGGCGTCTACAGCGGGCTGGTCGACAAGATTCCGATGGGACAGGCAATGAACAAGGGGCTCACCTTCCGAATGGGGCAGACCCATGTCAACCGTTGGACCGAGGATCTGTTGCGCCGCATCGAAGATGGCCAGATCGACCCATCCTTCGTCATCACCCATACCGTGGGGCTCGAGCAGGGACCCGAGATGTACAAGGTGTTTCGCGACAAGCAGGACAGTTGCATCAAGGTTGTACTGAAACCGTAGGGAAATCGTCATGAACGTGATTGCCAAACTTACCAACATCACCCGATCGCCTGGCGATCCCAAAGTGCTGAAGACTGGGCAGAGTGCGGTCGCGGCCTCCGATGGCCTTGCCCGCAAGCTCGGCTGGTTCAGCATCGCGCTTGGCGTCGCCGAGCTGGTTGGCGCCGAACGGATTGCCGGCGCGCTCGGCATGCGCGGCAAGGAAGATCTGATCCGCGCTTATGGGGCGCGGGAAATAAGCAGCGGCATACTCTCGCTTTCAGTGGACAAGCAGGCCGGGCTTTGGAGCCGGGTGGCCGGCGACGGCCTGGATATCGCGACATTGCTGACAGCATATCGGCATGGCAACCCAAAGCGCGATAATGTAGGCCTTGCGCTTGCCATGGTCGCCGGCATCACATTGCTCGACATCATCGGTGCGAAAAGCGTGACCGCGCGCCACTCTCGGAGCAGGACCAAGCCACGCGACTACAGCGATCGAAGCGGCTTTCCCGGAGGCACTGCCGCAGCCCGCGACCGCGCCCGCTCGCAGCGCAGCCAGGAGGCCGGCGCAGCCTGATAGAGATTTCCGAACCCTGGCGCCATGCGACCTGGACAGGTGGCATCTCGTCGGGCCCTAACGCCAGAGGTGGTTGCTCTCGGCGAGCCGACTTTGCTGGAACAGAGTGGACCGTCGAGTGGCCGTTCTCGCCGTCCCCTGGATCACCGCCGCGCATGGTTGTGTGGCCGGTGCGTTAAAGGCAGGAAGCAAGCAGCGATGCGACCAGGCGTCTAGCCTTCCATGTCTCTTACCTTGGCCAGGTTCCGGCGATCCTCAGGCCGAGCCGCGTTCGGGAAGCTCGGTCTCTTCCGCCACCCCTTTCCGCAGGTCTCGGCGCAAGCGTTCCGCTTCGTCGGAATTATTATCGTCGTCTGTCCGCTCGAGTTCGCGATCGATTGTCTCGCGCGACCCCTCTGCCGGATCCTGTTGCGGAGATGTGTTCGGGCCGGTTTCGATCTTGCCGTCGCCGGGAACGGTGCGGTCGCGAGACTTCGTCATCTTCAGCTTCCCTTTCATCTGTCATCTGCCTCGGCATCTCCGATGGCATGAATTTTGGCCGCTTCCCTGCCGAACCGGATCGTCGACGCTTTGTTCCGGGAAAGCCCCCCGCAGGTTCGTGCTGGTCGGCCCCGGGGCATTGGTCGATGCCCTTGCCGGGAAGCATCCTATGCCAACGAGGTCGGCGGCAGCCTCATCAATGTCGTTATCAACATATGGGCTGTGAAGGCGTTTTCGGCCCGGACACGCGAGCACGCCAGGCTCGCGGCGAGTTTTCGAACCGAAGCAGATGCGCAGCGTAACAACTGGATGTATACGGAAAAGGCTGGCTCATCCACGACATCGCGCTTTCGGTAATGGCCGGCGGCATGCTCGCCTGGGCGGTCCGGCAGCTGGTAGCGAACTGGTCATAGGCCTTTGCAAAGCCGCGTCGATGAAGCGGGTGCGGTAGCGCTGGTCGGTGTAGCGTCGAGGCATCTGTCAATCGGAGACAAGCGCGACCACTTTTGGGACCTCACTGTTTTTTCCACCGGGACTCGACATCTCACTATCATAGTTGATTGTGGCTGCCGGTGACCCTGCGTAATGGATAGCCATTCCAACTCTCCAACAGGAAAACGGTATGTTGTATCCGGGTCGGTTTTTGGGGCCAAGCGAGATTGAGATGCTCGCCCAGGTTTGTCACACGGTCTGCAAAGAGCGCGCCCTACCTCTTGCTTCGCAGAACGGAGAGCGCATAGCTGCGCATATACTCAGGCTGTTTATGAATGGCTTGATCGAGCAGAATGAACTGCTCGATGCTGAGAGGAACTGGGCTCTTCGGCCTGACCGTTCGGTCCAGCAGACGATGTCAACTACGCGCACATGAGAGACCGCGGGACCCAGTTTGGTTCTTACAGCCGAACACCCGCGGCTATCTGAGATATGTTGCGGGGTTTTCTTCGCCGCGGAGTGATCCGATACAGTGCGCGGAAATCATGGCAATCCTGTTCGCAGTGATTCTATTGAGCGTAGTCGCAGTCGCATTCTTGGTCGTCGGAAAGCCGCCAAGGCCAGTTGGGAACAAACCTGACGTTTAAGCGTTTGTAGAGCCCTTCCACCGGGCAACTCACCGAAATGCTTCTTGCCGTGCATGATGGAATATCGACGGCCGTTTTGGCGGGCAGGAGCGCCAATGCGGAGATAGTAGGCGTGGTCGACCTCACCAACAAAGCTGAGGTCGACATCGGCATCACCAGCTTGGGAAGAGCCATCCAGTTCGTGGCCAACGCCTCGGTGCTTGGATACGACATTCGCGGCGCCATGGTCTTCTATGGCGCGCCCGGCACCCCGAGCCTAAGGGCGAGAGAGTGCGAGCGCTTGTGGGCGCAGTTTGGCGGCGCGCTTCTACAGCCGTAGCTCTATCAGGACGTTCGCCCCGCCCGTTCTTGGTATGAACGCGTACGGAACTGAGGCGCTACCCAGCCGCAGCGGGAATGGCTCAGTGGTAGCTCTAGCTGGCGACCGCACTAAGCAGCTTTTCGGTGATGGGCTTTGAGCGGCTGAGCCAGCGTGAGAACGTTCGGCCGCATATCTGCCGGTGCCTGCTTTCATGTGACTGGGCGAGGCTATTGGGGAGCCGGGTTGACCACTGGCCCTTAGCCGAGGGAAGCACAGTACGGCAACCTCGCTCTTTGCTGGCTAACATCCTTCCGCTCTCAGGGACCGGACCATGCGCACAACAACAGGGTCATACGGTTTCTTTTCGGATTTCCGATAATTCATTGTGAAAAGCGCGGCACGCTGGTTGCAGACCATAATTGCACGGACGTAGCGAATCTCGCCATTCTTGACCCCGGAGTAGCTGGCCCATTTCGGGGCTAGGCGCCGATAGGTCAGTCGCCAACCGGCCTTTTCGTCCTCGATCATGCGATGTTCAATCTCGGCGCGAAAACTTGCTTTGCCAAGTCGCGCGCCCCAAACGACCAGAAACGCGTCTCTTGGGCCCTGAAAAGCCGCGCCCTGCTCCGAATTCTGGGTCAGGACGAAATTCGGAGGAATATCGAAACTAAAGCCAAGCTGTCGGACGCCGAAGGGCTGCCACGCCTCGGCCTGAAGCAACGTGGTCCAAAAGAGAAAAACTGTAAGTCCCAGCAGGAGGCGTCGCATTGCTCTGATTTAGCGCTGGCTAACATGGTGTCCAGACGGACAGAGGTCCGTGACATAAAAAATATGCATCATGGCCGCAGCATATGGACGCGGGATTCGCGATTGACGGCGTGCGGTCGAAACGGCTTCCGTCCCACGAAAGGAGAGGACGTAGAGGGAATTGGTGCGTCGGTATGATCGATTGGCAGAAAATTGGCGAGGCCGAATGTCCAACGTTCATTGCCCGCAAAAATGGGCGCCGGTTCCTCTTGTGCCTAGGGAAGAGGAGCCGAATTATTCCCTGGCGAAGACCCTGATCTACCTCAGACGGGGGCATGCCTCAGTAACTTCGCCGTGACCTGATCCCTTCGGGGAACAATCACATCGAGCTCCAGTTTGGCCTTCCAAGCGAAGGCACTGATGGAGCATGCCATGAGATTTCCACACAGCACGACGGCCGCGGCCGCCGTTTTCATTGCCCTGACCTCCCCCGCGCTCGCCCAGACAAGCGGAACACCATCACCCTCGACACCTGCACCCGCTCCGGCAACCGAACCGCCGGCCGCCGGACAGTTGCCGGATGCGACCGGACAAGCGGATGGACCAACACGCGAAATGATCCGCCAGATGGTTGAGCAAGCTGTCCGTGAGCGACTGCAGCAGGATCGCGGTTCCGAAGAGGGTTTCCGCGAGGAAGATAGTCGCAACTATCAAGGCGATCGCAACGAGGATGCTGACCGCCACGATGAAGATGGCGACCGTTGGCAGAACCACGGTGACCGCGATCGTGGACACAGAATGGCTGGACGCTGGCATCATCAGATGATGCGCGGTGCCGGCATGCGACTGATGTTCGGGCTGTTGGACACCGATGGCGACGGATCGGTGTCCGAGGACGAGGTTCAACGCGCGGTGGGCAGGATGTTCAGTAGCATTGACGAGAATGGTGATGGCAAGATCGATGTGAACGAGATCCAGTCCTTCATGCATGGCTCCAGCATGCATGGCACTGATAGCGAGGACACGCCGTAGCTGTCTTCAAAGGGAATGCCCTCCCTCGGACAAAGCGGGCGCGTGGCGGCCGATCCCGAAGCGGTGTCCGGCCAGCACCCTTTAGGCTTGAGCTATTCCCGCAGTCCCGCTAGACGCCAGCCGTGACAAAAAAGGCTTCGCATTGCTGATCGAGGAACGATCGAAGCCGACCAACGCAAGGTCACTCGGGCGCTCGGTCTTCCAGCAGAACGAAGGATGCGGCGATCAAGTCGTCGCCATTGATACGTCCTTGGCTGTCCTCCAACATAGTTGCAACCTTGTGGAAGGCCATCATTTCACCCGCGTCAATCTGCGCTTCACGCATCTTGGCTGTGAGATCAGCCACGCGATTTCCTAACGAATGTGATTTTGCAGTCTCGCAATTCGACATGATTAGTCATCCTTTGCCTTGGGGTTTCACGCTGCCGAACGCAATGCTTCAGCGGATGTTCCGAATTTGGCATCAGTCTTATGGGATAGGACTTACGTCTGATTGCGGTTGGAAGAAGCCCGAACGGCGGAACACGCAGCCGGACGCCGAATTGGAAACCCACCGTCGGTCGAAGTCCCTTGTCGCCGGTTGAGATCCCGCCATCTTCACTGTCGAGAGGGTGGCGGGATCGCCTTCCGAGGAGCGAGCGCATATGAGGTAATAGATATTTGGCAGATGTACTCACGGCCATCCTGCTCGCTTCTTTTGTCTGCGCATGTTCATTCTTTTCGGGAAACCCCATCTCTCCAACAACACGCAACAACCGCGTTGCTACCCACGATTGATGCGATGACAACTGCATCAACAAAGCAAAGCCTCTTCGCCTAAGGTGCGATTGCCGCGGGCTTTTTCGACTTGAAGGTCGTCCAACGCGCCCGGTGGTCAGGCCATGGCGTTCAGCGGGAGCCAGGTAGACTCATCGCGAAAATCCCGCAGCGAGGCATGTCGCAAGTCCTCCTCGCCGCGTGCGGATACTGGAATCCGCCTGGCTCGTTGTGACAGGCATGCGAAGATGAGTGTCGGCGCATGGACGCGGAAAAACCCGCCAGCGTGAGCCAGCGGGCCTTGTGATGGGATGGCCCGCGCGTGCGGTCAAGGCTGCGCGGGCCGACCATGATGAATGAGGGGACATCTTGGTCACCGGCACGACCGATGAAGAACGAGCCGGGTGTGACAAAACACCCTTGGAGCGAGGATGTTCCCGTCCGCACAAAAAAGCCCGCCGGCGTGAGCCGGCGGGCAGCCGCTATTTTGCCGTCAAGCGGACAGACCGCTTGCGGCCCACCCACTGCAGCATTTTCCACTTTGAGCCGGAATCATTCTCAACTATGGTTCGCCAGGCTTAAGGCATGGGGGATTGCCGATGGTTTTATCACGCAGGGGTGTCGTGCTCGGCGGTCTGGCGCTGGTCGCGGTCGGTGGAACCAGCAATATTGTTCAAGCCGCGGGGGCAAAATCCTTTTTCGCCGGTACCGCCAGCGATAACGATTTCGTCTATCGCAAGACCAACTTCGCCAAGATCGACAAGAGATGGCATCGCCAGATCGTCAAGTATTTCAGCAGCGAGCCGGTCGGCACCGTCGTGGTCGATACCCGCCACCACTTCCTCTACCTCATCATGGAAAACAAGACTGCCATCCGCTACGGCGTCGGCGTCGGCAAGGAAGGCTTCAAATGGTACGGCCGCGCGACGATCGATCGCCGCGCGCTGTGGCCGCAATGGGTCCCGCCCCCCGAAATGCGTGAGCGCAAACCGGACTTACCGCCCATGATCGCAGGCGGCGCGTCCAACAATCCGCTCGGGCCGCGCGCGCTCTATCTGTACCGCGATGGCGCCGACATCGGCTACCGCCTGCATGGCACGCTGGAGCCATGGAGCATCGGCACCGACGCTTCCAGCGGCTGCATCCGCATGTTCCCCGAAGACATCATCGACCTCTACCAGCGGTGCCCGATCGGCACCGCGGTGGAGGTCCTGCCGCACATCGCCGACCAGGCGCCCGCTTCCACCACTATCGAATGATTGGCGCATCATGAACCGCATGATTGAAAACACGCGCCGGCTGCTCGCCGCCGGCCTGCTGGTTGTGGCCACATCCTGCTCGACCAGCAACACGCTGGCCCCGTCGACGCCCGACGTCACCAACGCCGAGATTGCCGGCTTCCAGAACGTGCAGCCGGGCAGCGAGGAGGATTTTATCCTCAATGTCGGCCGCCGCACCTACTTCACGAAAGGTTCGGCCGCGCTCGATTCTGTCGCCAAGGCCACCCTCGACACCCAGATCGCCTGGTTGACAAAGCATCCGCGCTGGCTGCTCAAGCTGCAGGGTTTCGCCGACGATCCCGGCGCAAGTGAAACGGCGCTGTCACAGCAGCGCGCCGATGCGGTGATGGACTACCTCGCCGCCGGCGGCATAGACCGGAACCGCATGTGGGCCAAGGGCTACGGCAAGGACAGGCTCGTCCGCGACTGCCCCGACTCCGCCTGCAGGTCGCAGAACCGCCGCGTTGTGTCTAATTTGCGCGATGAGAGGGACGAGTCGTAGAGGCTGCTGTTTTGCTGGCCGCCAAATCAGTCTCACAACGCGACGGCGGCATGGCTGCAATGCGCCTATCAGGGACATTCACCCAGCGTTTGCCCCTCCCCGAAAGCTGACGCTCCGGTTGAACCCGGAATGAAATCAGCTTCCCGTCTACCAACCTCCGGTTCAGGGTCTGGTGGGAGGCTTCGGCATCCGCCTCGACCAGTTTGCGGACGTGGCGGTTGTCCGCGATCGTGATCGGCATGAGCCTCGCCACATGTCGGTGTGCTACGGGGAGTGGGCGCCGTGGAGCTGGCAGGTACGCTCGCTCAAAGCATCGGCCGTCCGCCGGTGACCTCGTAGAGTGCGCCGGTGGTGTAGCTCGATCCTTCCGAGGCAAGCAGCACATAGGTCGCTGCAAGCTCTGCCGGTTGCCCGGGACGCTTGAGCGGCGTGTTCTTGCCGAACTCCTTGACCTTCTCAGAGGGCATTGTCGACGGGATCAGCGGCGTCCAAATCGGCCCGGGAGCGACCGCGTTTACCCGAATGCCGCGTTCAGCTACCAGACCTGCAAGTCCGGCGGTGAAGTTGGCGATCGCTCCTTTGGTAGTGGCGTAGGCAAGCAGTGCCGGCGAGGGACTGGTCGCGTTGATTGAGGATGTGTTGATGATGGTCGAGCCGGGTTCCATGTGCTTCACTGCTTCCTGGGACAGATAGAACATCGCATAGACATTGGTGCGAAAGGTGAGATCCCATTCCTCCGCGCTGATGTCCTCCAGCTTCTCGAACGACGCCTGGTGGGCTGCATTGTTGACGAGGATGTCCAGGCGCCCGCATTCATCGATAGCTCGCTGCACAAGCGACCGCGCGAAGATTTCGTCCGAGATGTCGCCGGGTGCGAGCACCGCCTTGCGCCCCGCTTCCTCGACCAAGCGCGCCGTCTCCTGCGCATCTTCGTCCTCTTCAAGATAGGAGATCATGACGTCGGCGCCTTCGCGTGCAAACGCGATAGCCACCGCCCGGCCGATGCCCGAGTCCGCGCCGGTGATCAGCGCGACGCGGTCCGTCAGCTTACCGCTGCCGCGATAGCTCTCCTCTCCGTGGTCGGGCCGTGGATCCATCTCGTCGGTGTAGCCGGGCATGTCCTGCTGCTGTTCGGGAAGCGGCGGCCGAGGATATTTCTGCTGGGCATCCTGCATGTCAGCTCCTTTTTTGGCTGGAGTTGCGGTTGTGTCGATCCGGTTCCGTGATCGGTCCCTTGGCGGCTTTCGAGCCACCGCCCCATTCCTCGGACTCGCACGCTTGGTCGCCGCCCATGAGGTCCGGCGAACCGCGATTTGCGGTGCCGCTGTCCGTCTTCTTCAACTCGTGCTCCTTCTTGCGTGGCTCGTCATTCTTTCTCGCCAGCGGTAATCATCGACCTCAGCGGCTCTTGCGCCACATTCGCCTCGATTTCCGCGCGTCCGGGGGTATCCGGTAGCGCCTTGCGGAAATTTTTCGCATAATCCGGCGGCATCTTCGGTGGCATCATCGGTTCGTACGGGTCGACCACGGCCTCGATGACCACCGGACCCTCAGCAGCCAGGGCAGCGTCGAGAACGCCTTCCACCTCCTCGGAGCGAGAGACGCTGTAGCCAATGCCGCCCATGGCTTCGGCGGCCATGGCGAAGTCGATGGGCTGGAGTTCGCAGGCGAATTGCGGGTTACCGAGGAACATCATCTGCTCCCAGGCGATCTGATTGAGCATGCCGTTCTTGAGCACGAGCACCTTGAGTGGGACCCGGTACCGAACTGCCGTCGAGAACTCGCCGAGTTGCATCGCGAGACCGCCGTCGCCGACGACCGCGAAGACCGGCCGGCCGGGACAGGCCAGGCCCGCGGCGATCGCATAGGGCAGTCCGCATGCCATCGAGGCCAGCGCGCCCGAGACGCCGAAGGCCTGCCCGTCACGCAGCTCGATATGGCGGGCCGCCATCTCGGTGTTCTGGCCGGAATCGGCAACCAGGATCGCATCATCGGGCAATCGTTTCCCAAATGCGCGTGTAACCACCTGGGGCTTGAGCGAAGTGGCGGCCTTTTGCTCCGACTGCGCCATCATCTCGCGCCAGCGTCGCATGCCCGCCTGCGCCTTCTCGAGGAAGCTGCGATCATCCTTGCGCTTCAGGCGCTTGTTCAGCAGTCGCAGCGTCACGGCGGCATCGCCGGCAAGGCCGGCCTCAATGGGATAGCGCAGGCCGATGCGCTGCGGGTCGCGCTCGATCTGCACCCCGCGCGCCTGTCCCGGCTTCGGGTAGTATTCGATGTAGGGAAAGGTCGAGCCGACGACGAGCAGCGCGTCACATTCCTCCATGATTTCCTGCGACGGCAGCGTGCCGAGAATCCCGATGCCGCCGGTCGTCAGCGGGTGATCGTCGGGCAAGGCAGCCTTACCGAGCAAGGCCTTTGCGACGGGGGCACCAAGCAGCTCCGCCGTCTCTTCCAACTCGTGCCTGGCACCAAGCGCGCCCCGACCGGCGAGGATCGCGACCTTTGTCGCCCCGTTCAGGATCTCGGCGGCTTTCGCAAGTTGTTCTTCGTCGGGAAGCCTGCTTCCTTCGAACCAACGATCCGGCGTATGCGACGGTTTGTTGCGCTTCGAGCGCTTGGCTTGGTCGAGCGTGTGCTCCTGCACATCGCTGGCGATCGACAGATGCGCAACGCCGCGACGTGCCAGCGCCGACCTGCAGGCGAGACCGGCCAGGCTTTCCATATGCGCCGCGTCGGAGACCTGCGCGTTGAAGACGGCGACATCGCTGAAGACGCGCGTCAAGTCGACATCCTGCTGGGTGAAGGTCTCGATAAGGTCGTGGAACTGCATGCCGGTAATGGCGAGCACCGGCGCTTGGTCGAGCTTGGCATCGTAGAGTCCCGTCAGGAGGTGTGTGCCGCCAGGGCCGGAAGTTGCGAGGCAGACACCGAGCTTGCCTGTCCATTTTGAGTAGGCGCACGCCATGAACGCCGCGGATTCCTCGTGCCGCACCTGAATGAAGCGGATGCGGTCCTGCCGCCCGCGCAGCGCCTCCATGATGCCATTGATGCCGTCGCCCGGCAGGCCAAAGATGATATCGACGTTCCAGTCGATCAGCGTCTCGATGAGGATGTCCGCGGCGGTCGGCATGTCTCAGTCCTTACCGCGATGCGGATCCCGCCGCCTGGCTGCTCTTGTTCGCGGTCTTGTCAGTCTTACGCTGGTCTTTGTTGCCGCCGCGATTGCCGCCATGCAACTGGTCGGAAGATTGAGCGGTCTTGCCGTCTTCCAAATTAGTGGCCATGCGCAAAGCTCCCTTCATCCGGCCTGCCTAACCAGAAAGTCGGTGAGATGTTCCGTGCCCGAAGGCAATGCCGCCTACTCAGGTGCCCAAGGGAAACGTGTCAGGTATTACCCTCGATGAGGCGTGTTCGGCAGTTAGCGGCTGAACAGGCGAGGTGCGATCGAACCAGACGAAGGCATCGAACTGCTGCGAGGCCGAGGATTGCACGTAGTGGCCGAGGCTGCCTGATCGCCAAAAGCGCTCGCGGCAGAGCTGGCCGATGTTCAGGTCGCGTCTTCGCAGGTCCCTATAGCCAGAGCGCAACGCCGCCCGCACCGTCCCCATAGGCGAACTCCTCGCACCCCTCGTCGACGAATTTCCCGCGCGGGATTCCGCCTCAGTGGCGAAAGGACTCGTTCGTCGCGCACACCGCGGCGGGCGATGTGCGCTTCGACCATGCGGTGCCTGGCGTGCCGGTAGTCTGGCATGGCTCCTCGATAGCTTTAAAAAGACGGCAGGCTTAGTCGTCCTGCCTGCGCTTGTGGTGCTCGCTCTCCTGGTTTTCGCCGCGGATCATCTGGCGATCGTCCTTGTCGGTCAATTCCACGCCCTCGTCGCGTAGATTGGCGCCGTCTTGCCGCGCCTCGCGCTCCTGCTTGGATCTCTTCAGCTCATCCTCGGCATTGAAATCGTCGCCGGCATTGCTGGAGTTCTCGCGCTTTTCGATGATGCGCAGCTGCTGCTCGTGGGTCTTCCGGCCGGCCATGGCAAGGTGCCTCCTACTTGTTCGTGCGTTCGGTCTGGTCAGGGTTGATGCCGCCCTGAGGCGTGACGTCGTTCTCGACATCGCCTTCGAACGTATTGTCCCCATCGAGAGCATCGCTCTCGTCGAGCATATCGCCGCCCTTGACCGCGCCCTTCGAGGTGCCGATTCCCGGGTTGTCTCGCAGATCCTTGTCCGTGGGCTGTTTAGTCTTGGGGTGTTGGTTGGTCATGGAATTTCTCAGCGCTGGTTGAGCTTGGACGAAAGACGGTCCTGGCGCTGTCCAACTTCAACGTGGAGAAAATGTTCCGGTGTCAGGTTCGGTGCGCGTAAGCGGCCAGGCGGCCGCCGTCTCGGCTAGCGAAACTCCAGGCATGCCACATTACATCCCATTCCGAGGCGAATTGGCGGGCTAAAGTGAAAATCGAGACGGTCGAAAGCTTGCAAGGAGTGGGTGCTCTGTTCCGGTGGCGATCTCGGTTGCAAGCAGTTCGCCGGCAATCAAGCCAAGTGTTGCGCCGCTGTGGCTGAAGGCGACGTAATACCCCTCGATCTCCCGCAACTGGCCGAAGACCGGCTCGCCGTCTCCGGGGATTGGCTTGGGCCCGACACCGTAGCTCTCCAATTCCAATTTCGGATGACCGTCGAGAACATTCGACGCTTCGTCGAGAAGCCCCTGGATGGTCGATGCTTTTACGCGATAAGTCCCGTCCGGATTGACTACCACCTCTTCTTCCGACCAGGCAGAATCGAGCGCGAGGGCGCCATCAGGCGTCGGCCGGATGGCGACGCGCGGCGTGTTGAGCACGGCGCGTAGCGGCAAGTCGACTGGCTTGGTCCTGACCAGCAGCGCGATCGGTGTCCCATCGGCAATACGCTGACCGGCCACGGCGACCATTCGCGGCACATCCGCACCGGTCGCCAGAAGCACCGCGTTGGCGGCGAAGCTGATCCCGCTGGTGGTGGTGACGCCGGTGGCGCGGCCGTTGGCGACGGTGACGGTAGCGCGTCCGGCCTCGGTGACCACCTGGCCGCCCCGCTCCACGAATTCCGCGATCAATATTTCGATCAGCGACGGCAGGTCGACCCAGCCCTCGCCCGGGTTGAAGATCGCGCCTTGAGGCGTGACAGCGCTTGCGCAGACACCCGGCGCGACCAACCTTATGGCGTCCGCGGACAGATGCTGCGCATCATAGCCGAGACGTTTTTCGTGAGCGAAGACATCGGCGATCTCGTTTGAGGCATCGTCCGCATCCCACGTCAGGCCACCGTCGAAACGCAGCCAGGCGGCATCCGGGCATCGCGCCGACAAACTGCGGTAGCGGTCGATACCGATCATGCGCAGGCGATGATATTCAGCCGAGCGCCTGCGCGCCGAATTGATCCAGGCGAGCGAGCGGCCGGAAGCTCCCTTGGCGAGCGGTCCATCATTGACCAGCACGGTCTCGATGCCGAGCCTTGCAAGATGAACGGCCGAGGAGACGCCAAAAATGCCGCCGCCGACAACAACGACCTTGGAAACCTGATGTGATGCAGCCATGAGATATCTTTCACTGGTGGAGGTTGGTTTGGGCGGCCGTCTTGAAGGGCTCATGCGTGATCAAAGCACTTCGGCAAGGAAGTGCTTCAGACGCGGGCTTTTCGGCGTGTCGAAAATCGCGGCAGGCGTGCCGGCCTCGATGATGCGGCCTTCATCCATGAAGACGACCTGATCGGCGACCTTGCGGGCGAAGCCCATTTCATGCGTCACCACGACCATTGTCATGCCGCGCCGGCCGAGATCCGCCATGAGGTTGAGCACACCCTTCACCAGTTCTGGATCGAGTGCGCTCGTTACCTCATCGAACAAGATGACCTCCGGGTCCATCGCCAATGCACGAGCGATTGCCACACGCTGCTGCTGGCCACCGGAAAGGCTCCCTGGACGATGGTGTTTGCGGGTCGCAAGCCCGACGTCGGCAAGGCGCGCCTCGGCGATGCGCTCAGCTTCCTGTACAGGGAGCCCCTTTACCTTGGTCAGCGACAGCATGACGTTTTCGAGCGCGGTGTGGTCGGGAAACAGATTGAACTGCTGGAAAACCATGCCGATACGCCGGCGCAGTTTTTCAGGCTTCATCGCCAGGATGCTCGCACCATCGAGCAACACCTCACCGCCCTTGGGCTCGACCAGGCGGTTGAGGCAGCGCAGCAGGGTCGACTTGCCCGAACCTGATGGGCCGATCACGCATGTGACCGTGCCAGGCTTGACTGCCAGGCTGACGCTTTTGAGAACATCGAGGTCGCCATAGGCCATGTCGAGATCGGTGATGGCGAGACTGCCGCCCTTGAAGCGGGGCAGCGCTGAGCGGGCATCAGACCCGGCCTCCGAAGGTGCACTGCCGGTGGCGCCCTCCAGTTCGCTCACTTCGGCCAGGCCGCTGATGACGAGGCCGGCCTTTTGCTTTCCGACCCGCAGCGAGTTGTCGATGTAGTTGACCACATGGGTCAACGGCACGGTGATGACGAGATAGAACACGCCGGCCAGAAGCAATGGCGAGAGGTTTCCGGTGACCACTGCCTGGTCCTGACCGACACGGAAGATCTCGCGCTCCGAGGCGAGCAGACCGAGGAAGTAGACAAGGCTTGAATCCTTGACGTTGCCGATGAACTGGTTGACGAGGGCCGGCAAGACGCGGCGGATGCCTTGCGGGATCACGATCAGGCGCATGCCTTGGCCGTAGCTCATGCTGAGCGCCCTGCAGGCCTCCATCTGCCCGCGCTCGACGCTCTGGATGCCCGAGCGAAAGATTTCGCCGATATAGGCGCCGGCGATCAGGCTCAGCGCAAGAATGCCGAGCGGAAAGGGCGAAGGCCCGAAGATTTCACGGCCGATGCGGGCAAAGCCCTGGCCGATCAGCAGGATGGTGACGATCGCCGGCAGGCCACGGAAAATATCCGTGTAGACCCGCGCCGGAATGCGCAGCCAGCGCGATTGCGAGATGCCCATGACCGCCAGGATCATGCCGAGGATGACACCCAGTACCGTCGACGCGGCGGCGAGGATCAAGGTGTTCTTCAATCCGATGGTGATCATGCTGGGCAGCACGTCCGCCATTGCCTGCCAGTCGAGGAAACTGCGCCGCAGGTTTTCGAGCCAGTTCATTCGCCCCCCTTTTTGGTTGCGCTATTTACATCGTCCGCATCATGGACGGCGGCGTAATCCGGCCGCCGGCATGAAAGCCAGCGGCCGGGTACGGTCTACTTCTTGGGAAGATACTGGTCGGGCATCGGCGAGCCGGGGAACCACTTTTCATAAAGCGTCTTCCAGGTGCCGTCCTGCATGGCCGCGTGAAGGGCGGTGTTCAGCGCATTGCGGAGCTTGTCGTTGCCCTTGCGCAGGACAAAGCCGGCCGGCGCGTCAAAGGAAGGAATATTGACCGCGATCTTCAGGTTCGGGTAGCGAAGGCCATAGTCCTTGGCGGCCTCGTAATCGAGGAAGTGGGCATCCACGGTTCCGTTGTTAAGCGCCGAAACGGCGGAGTTGTTGTCGGGGAATTTGACGAGATCGGTTCCGACAAAATTCTTCGCCGCGTAGATTTCCTGGAGCGTGCCTTGCACGACGCCGAGACGTTTGCCCTTGAGCCCGTCCGCCGACGTGATCGACTTGTCTGCGGTAAGCACGGAGAGATAGCCTGCGATATACCCGTCGGAAAAGTCGACGGTCTTTTTGCGTGCTTCCGTCGTGCCGATTGCCGCGACCGCGACATCGAAACGCTCGTTTGCAACCGAAGGCATCAGCGCCGAGAATTCCTGGCCGGTGAAGATCACCTGGTCGGGCTTGAAGCCAAGGCGGCTCGCGACGTTGCGGAACAATTCGATGTCGAAGCCGGTGAACGACCCATCGGCCTGGGTGAAAGCGTAGGGTTTGGCATCGCCCATGGTTCCGACGCTGATGACCTTCGCATCAATGAGGCCATAGGGATTGTCATCCGCGGCGGCCGCTCCTGAAACCAGCCCGGCGCCGACGCACATCGCCATAAGAGCCATTGCGCCGGTTCTGACCGGGCACATCAACGACTTGAGAATTTCTTTCCTGCTCATGTCTTTCTCCACTCTGAAGGTCTGTTCTTCTTGGTATTTGCGTCGAGCCGCCATCTGGCGCGCCGACATGCCCTTGCCGAAATCACGGTCCGTCACGCCTCTCGGCTCCACTCCTTTTAAAGAGACCGGTCTCATATTGCGTGAGACCGGTCTCTTTGTTAATCGTTATCGCCACGTTGACCTCCCGTCAACAACTCTTGTAGTCGTCATCCGATGAAAAGAACCGCCCCCAAGAGCCCGTCGATAACGGTCAGCGACGTCGCCCGCGCGGCCAATGTTTCGAAAGCGACAGCCGCGCGCGTGCTCGGCGGATACGGCGTCGTCAGCGACATGATCCGCGCGGAAGTCATGGCTGCGGCCAAGGCCTTGGACTATCGTGCGAACGAGCTCGCCCGCAGCATGACGACCGGCCGCTCCGGCATCATCGGCGTGGTTGTCGGCGACATCGAGAACCCGTTCTTCAGCCTCGCGGTACGCGGCATCAGCGACGCGGCAAAGACAGCGGGGTTCAACGTCATCCTGGCCAATTCCGGCGAGAAGATCGAGGCGGAAAAGGCGGCCGTGAAACTGCTCATCGGCAAGCGCGTCGACGGGCTGATCGTCACGCCGTCGGAATCGCGCGACATCGCGCACCTGCGCGATATCCACCGCTCGGGCCGACCGCTTGCCCTGCTGGATAGGGCGCTGGCAGATCTGGATGTCGATACGGTCACGACCGACGATCGCGGCATCGCCATGCTGGCGACCCGCTTTCTAGCCGATGCCGGCCACCGCAACATCGCCTATGTGACCGCGGTCGACGCCGAAGGGCACGAGTACCGCGATCTCGGGCAGATCTACACCTCGTCGGTCCGTGAGCGCATCGACGGTTTCCTCACCGTGTGCCGAGAGGCCGGACTTGATCGGCCAGAACGCTTTGTTCGCCTTGGCGCGACAAGCCCCACCGAAACGCGCAGGGTTGCCGGCGAGATGCTGTCGGCGCCGGATCGGCCGACGGCGATCCTCGCCTCCGACAGCGTCATTGCGCTGGAGATCTTCAAGGTGACCCGCGAGCGCGGCCTGCGGGTTCCCGACGACATTTCGCTCATCACTTTCCATGATGCGGACTGGACGAGCGTCACCACGCCGCCCATCACCGTTATCGACCAGCCCGTCTACGCGCTTGGCAAGAGCGTCGCGGAATTGCTCATCCGGCGATTGAAGGGAGATTCCCGCCCGGCGGAAAAGCTCGTTTTGCCGACCGCCATCATTGCACGCGGATCCGTTGGCCCGCCCTCGAATGGAAAGCCGCAAGTGCGCCAAGCATAGGTGTGACGGCGATACGGCCCACATGAATACGTTAGAACAAGGTCGACGCACTCCGCTTTAAGAATGTACGTCGATCAACCCAGCAAGCACCTGATCGCAATGCCGCGTCCACCGTCATCGGGACGGCACGTGCCGGCTCATGGTTTGAAGAGCGTGACGATGAGCCAGATGCCCGGCTACTTCTTGCGCCTGCCTGGCTTCAGGGCCGCCAGAAGATTGGTGATCCTGCCCGCCTTTCGGTTGCGGATCTCGGCCTCGTTCTTGCGGCGCACCGCGGCGCGGACAAGCTTGGCGCCGAGATAACGCAAAGGCTCGGGCGGCAGCGACATGCGCCGCTCGATGCCGACCAGACCACTTTCGCTCCAGCGATCCTTTCGCTCGAGCACCAGGCTCGCCAGAATGCGTCCGGCTATCGGCGTCTGCGCGATGCCGGTGCCGTTAAATCCCATGCCGTAGAAGATATTGGGATGATCGCGCAGGTGGTCGAAGACAGGAACGTGTTCAGGCACGCAGTCGATCGGCCCCGACCAGTCATATTCGATCGCCACACCGCGCAGCGAGGGGTAGACCCGATGCAGCTCTCGCATATTGTCGCGACCGTGCTCCGGGCTGCGGTTGAAGCTGGCGCCGAAATTTCCACTGAAGGCGACGTTGCCGCTGCCACGACCGAAGACCACCCTGCCCCCGATGGTGCGCTGGTAGTAGAGCACCTGGGCCTGGGAATCGCAGATCGAGGCACCGTCGCGCCAACCGATGCTGTCGAGCAGTTCGGGAACGGCGGCAGTGGCAATCACCTCGCTGCCGACGACATAAAGATGTCGCCGCAGTTCCGGCAGCGCGGAAAGCCAGGCGTTGGCGGCAAGCACGATTTTGTCAGCCCGTACCGCGCCATGCGCCGTGCGCACCGTGCATGTCATGCCGGGTTCGATGGCGAGGACCGGGCTGCGCTCATGGATGATGACGCCGCGTGCCAGTGCCAGCTTGCGCAATCCGATGGCAAGTTTGGCGGGATGGACCGTGCCGGCAGTGGTCTCGACGACGCCGACATAGGAGGCCGATGAACCGGTGCGGCGTTGAATGTCCTCGGCTGTCAGCGGGCTGAAACGGTTTTCTCCAACAACCGCCGTCAAGGCCACGGCGGTCTCCCAGGCGCCTTCCTGCGCAATGGAGCTTGCTGTCCACAACCATCCGTCCAGCCTCAGGTCCATGTCTATGGTGCCGTTTTGCTGCAGCGTCTTCAGCTCCGCGATCGATGCCACCGTGTCGGCGCACAGCAGGCGCGCTTCCTCGAGACCGACGACCGCACTGATCTGGTCGATTTCGGCGAACCATGAATGGACCTGACCGCCGTTGCGCCCCGAGGCCCCCGATCCGCACAGATCGGCTTCAAGGATCACCACCCGCGTTTGCGGCGCAAGTTCAAGGATCCGCAGCGCCGTCCACAGACCGGTATAGCCGCCACCGACGATCACCACGTCGGCGCGCTCGTCGCCTCGCAATGGCTCGGTCGCAGGGGCGGCGGCAATGTCCTGCAGCCAAAACGACCGGTCAGATGCAAGCGCGACCGCAGGCTGCCGCAAACGAATTGTACTCACGCTTGGGCTCCCTGCGCATCGACAATGAAGCTGGCATATTTGGCTGGCAGCCAATCGGGTATCGGACGCGGTCTCTGGGGAAACCCGCCAAGATGGGTGCAGGTCTGCGCCGCCGCGATCGACGCCCTGTGCAATGCCTCCAGGGCGCCGAGGCCGCCGAAATGGAAGCCGGCGAGGAAAGTGGCAATGAAACTGTCGCCGGCGCCACACGTATCCACGACATCGACAAGCGTCGCCGGCGCATGCACGACATTCGTGCCATCGTCGAAGTAGGAGCCGCGTCGACCACAGGTCAAAACTACCTGCCTTGCGCCGGCCGCCCTGAGCGCGCCCAGCGATGGCTCGATGGGAACATCGACATCGTCCGGTCCGGACGCAAACAAAAGCGGGACACCGTCGAGCGGCAGCGCCATATGGGCGGTCGATAGATCGATGCTGAACGGCACATGGTCCGCCACCAATCGTTGAACAAGGTGCTTGTTGGCGTTGGTGCCGAGATGCACCCAGTCGGCCGCGGCGATGACCGCATAATGCGCGGGCGCCGGCATGTAGTTTTCGCCCACACCGAAGGATTCGTGCAGGAACTTCCGGTCGCCGGATTCATCGCGCAGCAAGGTGACGGCCGTATCGCCGGGACGCCGTTCGACGTCGTCCGGAGATAGGCCGGCACCTTGCAGTTCGGCAAGCACCACGTCGCCTTCGGGATCGTTCCCGACGGCGCCGAAATAGCGCGCGGACCAGCCGTTGCGCCGCCATTGCGCCGCGACATTCAAGGCATTGCCGCCCACCGTCATCAAGTTGTTGGTCAAATAGGCATCAAGGCAATTGTCCCCGACCGCGATAAGCTTTTTCGACCTCATGCCGGCACCGTTGCGCGATCGATATACGGCGCGATGGCGCCAAGGCAGCGTGTCCAGGCTTTTACCGGATCGAGCGCGTAGGAGCCGTTGCCGAACGGCTCGAAGGTGAACTTACCGGCATAGCCGAGGCGCGCGAGTTCGCTGACATAGTGGTCGAGCGGCAGCGTGCCCTCCCCCCACACCAGATGCCCGGCTGGCGTGCCGTCGACCAGATGAACATGCGCCAGCCGCGAGCCGAACAGGTCGACATAGCCGGCCACGGTGTCGCCGGCCGTGGCCATGGCGACAGTGTCGAGCACGATATCGATATTGCCGGCGCCCACCTCATCCAGCATTTGGCGCAGGCCTGCCGCATTATTGACGAGGTTGCTCTCGAACCGCTGCAACGGCTCGAGCAGGCAGCGCACCCCGTTTGCGGCGGCGCGCCGGGCGATCTCGCCGATCGAACCGACCGCGCGGTCCCATGCCGGTTGCCGGGGTTCGCTCTCGTAGCCCCGGCCGGGCGTCAGGAAGAGATAGCGGGCGCCAAGCGCCGCGCAGATGTCGGCTGCACGCCAAAACCGCTCGATGCTGTCCTGGCGCAGTGCGGCGTCGCCGGAGGCAATGTTGATTGGATACAACACCTGCTCAGGCGTAAAGCACCAGGCCGACAGCTCGTTGTCGGCGAGTACCCGGCGAACGGATTCGACACGTGCGTCCGTGGCGTGGAACAGGTCCAGATGCTGGGCAATCCCCCACAGCTCGATCTCGCGCAGGCCAAAGCCTCGGATCGTCCTGGCGACCTCATCGAAGGGGAAGTGCTGGAAGCTGAAATTGGCTCCGATCAGCTGATGAGCAGCGAGCTGCGGCATGAAGGCTCCTTTCGGGAATTGTTATTTGCCGATGCCTTCGGCCAAGCCACGGATGAAGTAGCGTTGCGCGCCAAAGAACACGATCACGATAGGCAGCGCCGAGATCGTCATGGCCGCGAACACCACGGCATAGTTGGTCCCGTGGGTTGCCATGATCGACGTCAGTCCGACCGGCAGCGTCTGCACATCCGAGCCGCTCGTGAAGATCATGGCGAAGAGATATTCGTTCCAGGCGAACAGGACGTGCAGGATGACGCAGGAAATGATGATCGGCCGGCACAGCGGCAAGGTGATGCGCCAGAAGATCTGACCCTCGCTGGCGCCATCCATCGTCGCCGCCTCGTCGATGTCTTCAGGCAGATCCAGCATGTAGGCGCGGATGAGGAAGGTGGTGAACGGCACACGGAACGCCGTGTAGAGAATGATCAGCGCCCAGTAGGTGTTGTAGAGACCGAGCGCCTGCAACATCTTCACCAGTGGAATGATCGCCACCGTGGGGCTCAGCATCAAGCCGCCCAGAACGATGGCGATAACCAGCGGCTTTGCCGGCATCTTGGTGCGGGTCAGGCCGAAAGCCGTCCAGGCGCTGATCAGCACGGTGCATATGGCCGAAGCGACGGTCACCAGCACCGAGACTGTCACGTAGCCACGCACGCCCTGGTTCCACGCTTGCACGTAATTGTTCCACGACCAATGGGTGGGCAGGGCGAAGGGATCGCCGAAGATCTGCGCATTGTCCTTGAAGCCGCTCAGCGCCATCCAGATCAGCGGATAGATGACGACGACACCAAGGCAGACCAGGAATGAATAGAGCAACGTCCTGGCGATGACCGACCACACATTGACGTGCCGGCTGCGACCGGCTGCGACCATCGCACTCATAGCTGCACCCGGCGGCGCTTGGTGTACCAGAGCTGTGCCGCACCTGTGAGCATGGTCAACATGAAGATGACGGCGGCGATCGCCGCGCCATAGCCGAAATTGTCCTCGATGAAGGCCTTCTGGTAGAGCCACGTGCCCAGCACCTGGCTGCTGTTGTTGGGCCCGCCTGCGGTCATCACCATGACCTCGTTGAACACCTGGAACGCGCCCGTGATGGTGACGATGATCATCAACCCCGTCATTTCCCGGGTCAGCGGAAAGGTGATGCTCCACAGGCGGCGAAGAGGACCCGCGCCGTCGATCGTTGCGGCATCGTAGAGGTCGCGCGGGATCTTCTGGATGGCGATGGCGAACAGCAGCGTCGAATAGCCAAAACCCTGCCATTGGCTCATGGCGATGATGGCATAGATGGCGGTGTGCTCATTGCCGAGCCAAGGCATGACGAGCTGGCTCAGTCCAACACGGCTGAGCGCGGCATCCAGCAAGCCGATCTGCGGCTGGTAGATGAAATAAAACAGCAGGCCGGTCACCGTGATCGAGATTGCCGACGGCACGAAATAGACGGCGCGCCACAGCCGGCGCCAGCTTTCGCTTTTCAGGTCCTCGATAATGGCCGCCAGCAGGAACGCGCCGAAGACCTGGAAGATGACGGAGATGAGAGCGTAGAGGCAGTTGTTCCACAGCGCCAGCAGCACGACCGGGTCATGCAGCAGCCGGTCGTAGTTGGCGAGGCCGACATTGGTGACCTCGCCGGTGTAGATGTCCTGGTCGGTGGTGCTGACGATGAAATTGTCGACGATCGGATAATAGACGAACCAGCCGATGAGGATGAGCGCGATCGCCGCCCATCGCAACGACAACAGGTTGGCGAAGCAGGCCCGCCGGCTCTTTGGCCGTTGCGGCCTGGCGACGCCGATGTCGGCGCCGCTGTCCACTGTGTCCGAGGCCCTTGCCATGCTCGCCTGCTTTATTTGGCCGCGGATGCGGCTTTGCGCACCTCGTCCATCACTTGCTCGGGCGTCATCGAGCCGCCCGCCAGCGCCTGCAGGCTGGACAGCCAGACGGCGGCGACGCGCGGTGGGTTGGCCGTATCCAGCCAGGGCATGAGGTATGAGGCGGCGTTGATATCCTTGAGGCCATCGACCACAGTCGCGCTCATGTTCGATTCCGAGGCGCCGCCGATGGTGGCGCTCGGCTGGCCATAGGGTGGCGCAGACAAGACCTGCGCATTTTCCTTCGAGGTCACGAACTTCATGAAATCGATCGCCAGCGGGATGTTCTTCGATGCCGCATTGATCATGTAGCCCTCCGGCGCGCCCTCGATCGACTTGGCGTCACCCTTGGCGCCGGCGGGCACCGGCAGCCGGAAGAATCCGAAATCGGCGGGCTTTAACGCCGACTCCGGCGTGGCGGCCTGATCGAACTCGATGATTTCCTGGTAGTACATGGCCGACTGGGCGTTGGTGAAGGCCTGGAGAGCCGAGGCATAGGATGTGCCGTTGACGCCGGCGCCATCGGTGCAGCGCTCGACAAGCTGGCTGAACTGCTTGAGTGCTGCGACATAGCCTGGATCGCTGTATTGGGCGGTGGCCGGATCGAAGTCGCGTTCCAGCGTTGCCTGCGGCACGTTGTAGGCGAGCAGCTGGCCTGCAAAGTGGATCGCCGGCCAAGCCTCCTTGTTGCCGAAGGAGATCGGTGTCACGCCGGATTTGCGGATGGCATCGCAGCTGGTCAGCAAGTCCTCGAAAGTGGCGGGTGCCTTGAGGCTGAGCTTGGCGAAGATCTGCTTGTTGTAGCCCATGAACTTGGCATCCTGGTAAAGCGGAATGCCATAGAACTTGCCGTTGTACTGGAACGCCTTGACGGCGGCTGGAGACAGCGACTTGCCCCACTCGGTATCGGCAGCAATGACGGGCGTGAGATCAACGGCGCGATTGCCGCGCACGAAATTGCCACCCCAACTGCCTGTCCAGGAGAAATAGATATCGGGCAGCGAGTTGGAAGCGACCAGCGTCTTGGTCTTGCCCTTCACGCTGTCGTCGCTCTCCTGGATAAGTTCGACCTTCACATCCGGATGGAGCTTCTCATAGGCCTGTGCCAGGTTGACGAAATAGGGCGACAGCTGTTGCAGCCCGAACTTGGTCAGGACCGAAAGCGTGCCGGTGTATTCCACCTTGGCGTTTGGGTCGGCCGTGACAGCCGGCGAAGCGGCGGAACTGCCGCTTATCGACAACAATGATGATACCGCGGCCACCGTGACCGCCACGACTTGCAGCGAACGTTTCATGGATAGCTCCTTCAGAGGTGAGAGGGGATCAATATTCCACGCGTTTGTAGTAGCGACGGGTGGTCAGCGGGTGGTTGCGCAGCACCTCGAGATGGGCGCTCAGCCGCTCGAGCAAGGTGGCGAGCAGAACCGGCGAGATCATGCCGCGGACCTTTGCGGAGATGCCCGGCAACTTGACCGAGGCCGCGTCCAGCGTGCGAACGCGGTCCGTGTAGCGCCTGGCGAAGTTCTCGACCCGGTCGGCCAGGGGCCGAAGGGCATCTTCGCCCTTGAACACGAAAACGCTGACGCCCGGCTCGACCAACTCGAGCGTACCGTGGAAGAAGTCGGCGGCGTGCACCGGGCGGGTGCGAATCCACTGCATCTCTTCGAGGATGCACATGCCGTAATAGTGTGCCTCCGGCCACACCGAGCCGGCGCCGGTGAAGATGTGATAGGTATCGTCCTTGATTGTCTGGGCCAGTTCGGCCGCCCTGTCCTCAAAGGCAGCCTTGGCGTCGGCAAGCAGATCCGGCAGCAGTTTGAGTTCGGCGACAGTGCCATCAAAATCATCATATTCGCCGCGCTCTTCCAGCAGGGCCAGGACGATCAGCAGCGTCTGCAGGTAGAAGGATTCCGACGAGGTGTCGTCTTCGGCGAAGTTCGTGAAATTGTGGTCAGCCTCCCGTGCGATTGGCGTATCCGAATGGCCGGTGAGCGAAATCGTGCGCACACCACGTTTTTTCAGAAAGGCCATGAGCTCGACGCCTTCCTTGGTCGTGCCCGACAAGGACGGGATGACCACCACGGCCTTGCTGTCGAGACCGGCGGGCGGATCGATCACGACCTGCGCCGGATAGGCACCGCTCACCGGGAAGGTGGAACAGCGCTGCGCCAACTCGATCGCGGGCAAGGTTAGAAGCTGCACGCCGCCGGTGCCCATGAAAAACAGCCGCTCGACGCCATCTGCCAGCAGTGTGCGCATCAGTGAGCGAACCTCACCTGCGACGGCGACGGCCCCGCTTTGGATCTTCACGAAGCGGTCCCTATCGAAGTTCAGCATGACGTTTTCCTTGTATTTCGCGTGTGACAGGCCTCTAGCCCGCCTTAGGCGTCGGTGGGCCGTCTAGCTCGTTTTCCGATGTGAGATCGATCTCACAAGCAATAATGGGCACGCAATTTCGCCAATGGCAAGTCCTTTAGACGAAATTCTCCGAAATCGAGGGGTTTGCTCTTTAGCGCACAGCGCGCCGGGCAACCGATCCGCGTACGATCAAGCGGGTCTGAAATCGGGTACGGCGCGGTGCAACCTTTTTGCCGGCAAGCCGCTCCAGCAGATATCTAGCGGCGAGCGGTCCGATCTCGGAGATGGGTTGCGCCACGACCGTTATCTGCGGATCGGTGAACGTGGCGAGGTTGAAGTCATCGAAGCCAACCACCGACACGTCATGCGGAATCGAGAGCCCCATTGAACGCAGGCCAAGAAGCGCGCCTTGCGTCATGAGGCTGTCCACCGTGAACAGTGCGGTGGGGCGATTGCGCCGGCTGAACAGGCGGATCGTGGCTTCGATGGCGTGCTCGACGGTCGAGCGCGATACGCCGATGAGCGCTTCATCGATTGCGATCCCATGCGAGTGGAGCGAGTTTTCGTAGCCAGCCAAGCGTTCCTGTGCCGTAAAGATGCGTGACTCGTCGCGCAGAAGACCGATCCGGTGGTGACCGTTGCCAACCAGATAGTCCACTGCCTCGCGTGCCCCGCCCTCGTTGTCGACGACGACGCTGTCGCATTGCAGGTCCTTTACCACGCGGTCGATGAGCACGATCGGCGCGCCTTCGCGGGCCAGTTGCACAATATGCTGGCTGTCGGTTGCAGACGTTGGGGCAAGGATGAAGCCGCGAATGCTGAGCGAGCGAAGGCTCTCAAGCAGTTCTTTCTCCTGTTCTACATTCTCCTCGCTGCTGGCAATCAGAAGATTGTGGCGGTGCTTGCGCAGTTCCACCTCTATGTCGTGCGCGATTCGGGCGAAGAACGGATTCTGGATATCGCCGGGCACGAAGCCTATGATCGGCAATTGTCCACTGCGCAGCGCCTGCGCGACGAGGTTGGCCCGATAGCCCAGCCTTTCGGCTGCCTCAACCACGCGGAGCGCCGTCTCGTCGCCAACGTAACCATAGCTGTTGAGCGCCCGGGCGGCCGTGGCGCGCGACACCTTAGCCGCTGCGGCAACGTCCTTTAGTGTGATTCCTTTCTGGGCCACAGGTAACCGTCCTTCTTGGATCTGAACATTGCGTCAGATCATTCTCGGCTCGTCTTGCCGGCATCGTTGTGCGGCATATCGGACGATTCTCAAACTGCGAACATAGCTTTCGCAACTCCTTGCCACCTAATCGAGATACGCGCGCTGTTTGGCTATCTGGAAATTTGATCCACGAATGCACCTACATGTTGTGCAGTCAGTTCATTGCCTTGCACTGCCAGCATACGGCAATGAGTTCACGCCATGGTCCAGGCGGCCTCCCTGGCATCGATCATAACACCGATGGAGACGACTAGCCTTGCCGCCAAACTCGTCCAGCGATTGGAGGCGAGCTTTCAAAAAGGTCGAGCCAGACGCTCAAGGCCCGCTGCACGGAGAGCCACAGGCCGGGGGACTCTGAGCAAATCGGGAATCTGAGTCGCTTGCTCTGAACCGTCGGCATCATGCTGCTAACCGGTTTTGATCCTCCGGGGCTCCGCATTGGCAATAGCGACGAAAATGCTGTCGAGCAGACCCTTGTCGCGGAAGGAACTTGCCAAGCAAGGGCACCTCGGCCAAGTACGCAAACAACGCCCGGAGACGAAGGCGCATCCGGCAGCACCCTTTTGGGGCCAGATAGAGACTCAGAAACCCAAAACTTTCATCTTCCCGCTATTGAAACGGAGGACTCGATCGTGGCGCGTGCGCCCGACCATCGCCAACGGTGGGCTCCAAACTGATCGAAACTTCTCGTCGACCTTTGCAAGGTGATTGATCATCGGGGAGACCAAAGCCGAAACACTGGGGTTGGTGTCTCCAGTGACGCTGAACGAAGCTTCAGGGAAAATCCCAAATCTGCCGATTTCCCTGGCGCTGTCATTGCAACGATCGAGACAATCAGGGAGACCGGACCGGAGGCACGAGAGGCCGCGTCCTTCCGTGGGGTCGCTCCTCCAAACCGTTTGACGCAATTTAGAGATGTTGCCTTGACCCCGCACTAGCGTCTACTGCATCTGCTAGTAGGAGCGTCACGAATGGCGAGAAAGTCTGTCCGACGCAAGTCAACGATTTATGACATCGCGGTGGCGGCAAAGTCGTCCCCGACAGCGGTCAGTCTCGTCCTCAATGGCTCGTGGCAACAGCACCGGATCAAGGCGGAAACCGCAGCGACCATCCTCGATTGGGCTGAGCGGCTTGGCTATGCTGTCAACCTCAAGGCACGAGGATTGCGGCTTTCCCGATCCGGGCTCGCTGGAATGATCTTGCCACATTACCGCAATCGCTTCTTCGCCGGATTGGCCGAAGCCTTCGAAGCGGAATCCCGCGTCCACCGCTTGTGCCCGATCGTCGTCAGCACCCATCGCAATCCTGATAACGAGTTGAGTGTGACGGAAACCCTGCTGGCCCAGCAGGTGGAATTTCTCTTCCTTGCGGGCGTTCGTGACCCCGATCCGCTGAATGATCTGTGCCGGGCAGCGGGCGTCCGGTGCATCAACATCGATCTGCCAGGCCGCCGGGCTCCCTCAGTTGTTTCTGACAACTACGGGGGCGCCAAGGCGCTCACAGAGATCATTGTTCAGAAATTGAAAGAACGAGGGGGCTCCACCGAAGATCTCTTCTTCTTTGGCGGGGTCAGCGATGATGACGCAACACGTAGCCGTTTGCTGGGTTTTCACGATGCGCTGGCAGCGCATGGGATTGTTACGGGCCCGGGCACGATTGACTGCTGCGGATACGCACCGACCAACGCTGCTCGGTCTCTCGCTGCACGATACGCTCAGCTTGGGCATCTGCCCTCAGGTATGTTCGTCAACGGCGTGACCGCTCTTGAAGGAACATTGCGGTTCACTTCGACGCTAGCCTCAAGTGAGCTTGGACGGGTTGTTGTCGGAAGCTTCGACTGGGATCCATTCGCGGCGCATTTGCCCTTCGATGTGACCATGGTCCGACAGAATGTCGAGGTGATGATTGCTGAAGGATTTTCGCTTCTGGAGAATTATTCGATAGACCACTTTCCGCTGGTGACCGTACCGACCAGCTTTGGGCGAACCGGAGAGCATGACGGCGCCCAAGAAGATTGGGATTCGGCATCCAAATCGAGCATCGACCACTAGCAATTCTTTGTCACGAGACATCGTTGCAGAAGTTCAACTCCGTTCATCAGCACCTCGGATCTGGGTAGCACCGCCTCCACCCAAGGCTCGCGGGGGATCGCATGTCGTTTCTACGGGTGCAGCCTGAGTGCGAAAGGGCGGATCGTTTACATCAATCGAGAAATGTTTTTAGACGCTGGTGGCGTGACCGCCTTGCTAAATCTATTTAGCACCTTGACCGGCCGGCATTCAAAGTCTTTTATGGCGCGTTCTGGGAGGAATGCGGCGCCGAGTGCGTCAATGCCGTAGGGCCCAAAGGGGTGGGCCAAACAAAGCCGACATGGGCAATAGGCAACCCAAAAACTCGTCAATCAGGGAGGAACTAAATGTTAGCAAAAACTATACTCGCGGCAGCGTTCGGCGCAGCCCTTTCGGTCGCCACAATGGATGCTGCACTGGCGAAGGACATCAAGGTTGGAGTCGTCGTGAAGATCGGCGGCATTCCCTGGTTCAATGCCATGGAAACGGGAATAAAGGAAAAGTCGAAAGAGCTTGGCGACGACGGCTTCATGGTCGGGCCGACCAGCGCCGACCCGGCACTTCAGGTCCGCGCGATCGAAGACCTGATAGCTCAGGGCGTCAGCGTAATTGGCGTCGTGCCGAATGATGCAAACGTTCTCGAGCCGGTTCTAAAAAAGGCGCGCGACACGGGCATCAAGGTCATAACCCATGAATCGCCGGACCAGGTGAACGCTGATTGGGACTTCGAAATGGTCTCGGCCGTTGGTTTCGGTGAGGCCCATGCCAAACTATTTGCCGAGAAAATGGGCGGCAAAGGCAAGTACGTCGTGTACGTGGGTTCTCTTACCGTGCCCGCACACAATGCCTGGGCCGATGCTGCAATCGCCTACCTGAAGAAGAACTTTCCCGACATGCAGATGGTTGGCGACAGATATGGCGTCGCCGAGAGCGCCGATGACAGCCGAAAGACGGCTCTGGATGTGCTTGCCGCCAATCCTGACCTCGGCGGCTTCCTGACGTTCGGCAGTCAGGGACCGATCGGCGCCGGACGCGCGATCGAGGAGCAGAAGCTTGGTGACAAGGTGGTTCTTGTCGGTTCATTCTCGCCTAGCCAAGGCAGCGCAATGCTCAAGTCCGGCATTATTGACGGCGGCTACATGTGGAATCCTCTGGAAGCGGGCAAGGTATTCGTAACAATGGCTGATTTTCTGGCGGGCGGCGGTGAAATCACCGACGGCATGACGATCGAAGGTCTGGGTGTCGTTCACCCTGACTTCAAAACCGGCACCATCATCGTGGACGCTGTGCAGCCTATCACGGTCGAAACGGTCGATGGTCTTGCAGCCCTAGGGCTTTAGATGGCGGACCATGGCTGGCGTGCCGGGGTGGCAGATCAATCCCGGCACGCCCCATCCTTGTCATTTCAGAAGGGCCCGCCGTGAACCTCGTCGCGTCTACGACGCAGGACCTCCCACCGGTTCTGTCGTTTAGCAACATAAGCGTCACATTTGGTGGCGTTAGAGCCCTCCAGGATGTCGCCTTCGAGGTTCTCCCGGGCGAAGTGCAATGCATCGCCGGTGAGAACGGCAGCGGCAAGAGCACCCTGATCAAGGTAATCACCGGCGTTTGTCAGCCGCTAGGCGGCGCAAACATGTCGATCGCCGGAAAGTCTGTCGACATCATGTCGCCGGCTGCGGCGCGCAGCGCCGGGGTGGAAGTCATCTGGCAGGACCTCGCACTGTTTCCTGAAATGACAGTCGCGGAAAATATCGGGATCAGAACTGTCCTCGGCAACATGCCTCGGCTCGTCGATCATTCGCGCATTCGCGAGGTGGCGCGAGGGCTGTTGGCGCGGCTTGGCGCCGACCTCGATGTCGACGCGCCTCTGCGTAGCTTTGCAATCGCCCAACGTCAGATCGTCGCCATCGCCCGGGCGCTCGCCGGCGATGCGAAGGTTATTTTCATGGACGAGCCCACATCGTCGCTTACTCAATCGGAAACAGACCGGTTGCTCGCTATCGTTCGAACACTCTCGAATGAAGGCATGGCTATCGTCTTCGTCAGCCATCGCCTTGCAGAAGTTCTGGAGATCTCAGGTCGCGTCACCGTTCTGCGCGACGGTAAGGTCGTTGGGGTGTTCCCGACCGCCGGAATGACCCAATCACGCCTCACCGAACTAATGACCGGCAAGACTTTCGACCAAACCGTGAGCACGAGAAACCTTAGTGGATCACCCGTCGTGTTGAAGATCGACCGATTGACCCGCGCAGGCGACTATGACGACGTTTCGCTGACAATACGGCGCGGTGAAACGCTTGGCCTGACCGGGCTACTCGGCGCCGGTCGCACAGAACTCGCGCTTTCGATTTTCGGCATGCTGCGCCCAGACCGCGGCAGCATCGCACTCAACGGGACGGTTCTTCATCTGAACTCCAACCGCGACGCAATCCGCGCGGGTATTGGATATCTCTCCGAAGACCGCTTGTCCCTTGGTCTCATACAAGCTCAGTCCATCGCCGACAACGCCGTTATCCCGGTGCTCGACAAGATCCTTGATCGAGGGCTGATCTCCTCGGAGAAGAAGGATGCGCTCGTCAATCATTGGATCGAGGAATTGGCGATAAAAGTCGGGCGGCAGACCGATGCGATTTCCACGCTCTCAGGCGGCAACCAGCAAAGGGTGGCCATCGCCAAATGGCTGGCGGTCGGACTGAAACTGATCATTCTTGATTCGCCGACCGTGGGGGTGGACGTTGGCGCACGGGCCGGCATCTTCGAGATTGTCGCCAAGCTCGCTGCCGAAGGCCTGGCGATTCTGCTGATATCCGATGAAGTGCCGGAGGTCTATTTCAACGCCGATCGCATCCTCCATATGGCCGCGGGCAAGATAGTCGCCGAATACGACCCGCACGCCATCTCGCTCGGTGACCTGGAAGCTGCCGTCTATGCGTAACCGCGGCAAGCTCTTCCGGGCTCATCCCACCGAGACATGGCTCGTTGTGGTTCTTCTCATCATGAGCGCAGGTCTCTCCGTTGCGAGCGACAAATTCTTCACCATTGCCAATCTCTTCAATCTGCTCAACACAAGCTCGACAAATCTGATCTTCGCGGTTGGGCTGCTGGTGGTGTTGATCGCTGGGGGCATCGACATCTCCTTCGCTGTGGCCGCGTCAGTGGTTCAATACGTTGTGGCGCTGGCTCTAGCCCAAATGGGAGGTGGTGATTGGTTCATCGGCCTCACCTTGGCGGCAATTGTCGGGATCGCCCTGGGTGCGGTGAACGCCGGCCTCATCTACTATTTCCAGATCATTTCAATCGTTGTCACCATCGCCACCTTCAATATTTTTTTCGGCCTGCTGATGTTCTTCACGCACGGTGTATCGATCTACAATCTGCCTGCATGGTGGACGCATCGCACTGTGCTTTTCGAGTTCCAACAGGCGAATGGCAATTGGGCCGAGCTAACACTGCCGGTTGCGATCATGGCGGTCTGCGTCGCCGCCACCTGGGGGCTTATCCGGTATACCACCACGGGACGGCAGCTATACGCTTTTGGCGATAACCCGGAGGGCGCCCGTCGCCTCGGTATCAACATCGCGGCGATGCACTTCATTGCCTTCGGCTGGCTTGGTTTGATGGCCGGGATCGCGGGACTTGTGCAGGTGCACTATTCCCAGGAAGTCGTGCCCAACGCATTGGTGGGGCGCGAGCTGGACGTGCTGGCAGCTGTTGTCCTTGGCGGTGCCAGGCTGGGTGGCGGGCGCGGCACCGTGCTCGGTTGCATCCTTGGCGTGTTTCTTGTGTCGGTGACGCAAAACGGGCTGAACCTCCTCGGCATCTCTCCCTATGCTTTCAAGATGATCGTCGGGGCGATCATCTTGATTGCCATCACGCTGTCCAACGCGCCGCTCGGGCATATCCTCGCGGGCTTGCGGCAGAGGATGGGTACATGACGCAGCGCGTGCTCGAAACTGGAGCGCTACGGCACGGATTCTTGCGCCGTCTTGCCGGCACGTTGGGCGCCGAGAATATCGGACTTTTGCTGACATTGATTTTGGTGATTGCATTCTTCGGATCTCTCTCGCCGCGATTCCTGTCCAAAGCTACCTTTGAATCGGTGGCCTTCCAGTTGCCTGAACTTGGACTGCTTACGCTCGCGATGTTGATGCCGATCATCTCGGGCGGCATCAATCTCGCCGTGACGTTCACGGCCAATCTCTGTGGCCTCACGCTCGCCTGGGTTCTTCAGGCCAACGGAGGACCGGACGCAAGCATCTATGCCTTTCTACTCGGTTCCGTTCTTGCGGTCGGCGTTGGCACGGCAAGCGGCTTGGTCATGGGCCCGGTGATAGCCTATACCGGCGCGCACCCCATCCTCGTTTCGCTCTCGGTGATGATTTTCCTGCGCGGCCTTGGCGAGTTTCTCACCCGCGGCGCCGATATTTCGGGCTTTCCCGAATTCATCCAGCCCCTGGGCCACGGCAGCATCGTCGGCATTCCTGTCCCGCTGCTGATACTGCTCGGCGCAGTCATCGTCTGGCATGTCTTGATGACCCGAACCAGGCTTGGCTTTTCAAACTATATGGTCGGCTCCAACATCGAGGCGACGCGCTATTCCGGCATCTCGACGCGACGCGTGATCATTCTGATCTACGCGCTGTCTGGCGCCATGTGTGCGTTGGCCGGCATTATCATGATGGCACGATTCAATTCCGTCCGTGTCGGCCATGGCGAGTCCTATGTGCTGATTACGGTGCTTGCCTGCTTTTTGGGCGGGGTGAATCCGTTTGGCGGCTTCGGCAAGGTCGTTTCGGTCTTCCTAGCCCTCATCGTTTTGCAGTTGCTTTCTTCGGGACTGAATCTCTTGGGCGCCAGCCAGCACCTGGCCACAGCCATTTGGGGCATCATGCTGATCGGCGTCATGATCTTGCGGTGGGCTGCCGGGCAGCTCAATTTCATGAGGATAACACGATGAAGGGTTTTGGCGTTCATACGAGCATGTGGACGAGTGGTTGGTCCGTAGAGGGCGCCGAGCACACTGTAGCGGCGGTGAAAAAATACGATCTCGATTTCATTGAAATTTCGCTGGCCGATCCATTTTCTTGCGATGCCGATCACACCCGCAAGCTGCTGGCGGCAAATGGCATGCAGGCGGTGTGCTCGCTAGGGTTGCCCGAATATGCGTGGGCATCGCGCCACCCACAGGAGGCGATTGACTTTCTCAAGGTGGCTATCGACAAGACGGCCGACATCGGAGCTCAGGCGCTATGCGGCGTAATCTATGGCGGCATCGGCGAGCGTACTGGCGTGCCACCTACGCAGGACGAACTTGATAACATTGCGAAAGTGATGACGTCCGCCGCCGCGCAAGCCAAGTCTCGCGGCATCGAACTCGGTGTTGAAGCCGTGAACCGCTACGAGAACCACATCATCAACACCGCGGCTCAGGCGGTGGCACTAATCGAGAGAGTCGGCGCCGACAATATGTTCGTGCACCTTGATACCTATCACATGAACATAGAGGAGAAAGGTATGGGCAACGGTATTATCGTCGCCCGCGATTACCTCAAATATATCCACCTCTCCGAGTCTGATCGCGGCACCCCAGGCGAGGGCAATTGCAATTGGGATGAGACGTTCGCAACGCTGGCCGCGATCCGCTTCAAGGGCGGGCTCGCGATGGAGAGCTTCATCAACATGGATCCGCGTCTGGCGTTTGGCCTCAGCGTGTGGCGTCCGGTGGCCGAGAGTGAAGCGGTTGTAATGGGCAACGGTCTGCCGTTCTTGCGCAACAAGGCACGGCAGTACGGGCTGATCGCATAAGTTACATCGCCATGCGAGATCGAAACTCGGCACATCATGAGCCGACTGCATCGACATTGCGGCGACTGCCTTCGAAGCAGGAGCCGCTCGAGAGGCAATATTGCGGCGTTTTAGATCCCGGCCTTCGGCTGCCCCCCGGGCGCAAGCAGCCAACCGGTCGGCGATCGCAACTGCCGTGAACAACCTATTTCACCGGCTCGGGCATCACAGCCTACCTTCGGCGGTTGCGAGCCGGCTCCGACCCGCTCACCGAACTCGATGGCGACGCCCTCACCGACCGCGGTCACGGTGCCCGAGAGTTCATGCGCCATGATGCGCGGATAGGCCAGGTAGGGAGCTTGCCTTCAAAAATATGGTAGTCGGTCCCACAGAGTCCGACATGGCTGATGCTGACCAGCGCCCATCCGGCTTCCGGCTGGCCGGGCGGCGCGGCGTGAATCACCTCCGCCGTTGCGGCAAAGATGCTTATCATGTTAAGGAAGACGCGGCGCTGCCGCAGCGTCACAATCCCGCGACAAGACGGGAACAATGAGAATGTGGAGGAGACTATGACCGCCCACCACGTGAGCGTCGCCGATGGCGAGGCTTTCCTATCCGCGTCGCGGATGCTGTTCGGCCCGATCACCCAGCGTTTCTCGCGCGGCGAGGCGCCGTCGCTGCCGAAGCTCGTGTCCGTGCATCTCGGCTCCTGTCGGCTCTCCGAGATCAAGGCCAAGTCGCATCTCGTCGTCAGCGACCGCACCTTCTGGCGTAGCTTCGATCCCGATGCGATCAAAATCCTGATGCAGCTCAGCGGCCGCAGCCGTTTCGAGCAGAAGGGGGTCGCGGTCGATCTCGGCCCACGCGCTGCGATCATCTATGATCCAATGCGCAGCTATTCGCTGCAAAACCTGTCGGATGTCGACCAACTCATCCTGCAGGTGCCGCGCTCGACTTTCGGCGACGGGACGTTGACGCGTCTCTCGGCGCCGGTGCCGTTGCCCGGCAACGACGATAGCCTTACCCATATCGTTTCCGGTCTGATGCAGATGGCGATCGGCACCGCGCACAAGCTCGACGAGGCCAGTTGCCGCCGTGTCGGAGAAAGCCTTATACAACTCGTCAACGGACTGATCCAGGCAAGGCCGACGGCGCCGGAGTTCCGCCGCTCGCCGCTGGAAGCGCTGCGTGAACGCATCGTCGCCTATATCGACGCCAACCTGGCGCGTTCAAACCTGTCGGCCGAGGACATAGCCCGCCACATGGGCTGCTCCCGCCGCTATCTGCACCGCGCCTTCGAAGGCGAAGGCACCACACTGGAGCGATTCGTGTGGGATAGACGGCTGGAGCGCAGCAAGGAGGAGCTGCTGTCGCCCGCCCGCGCCTCAGCCTCCATCTCGGAAGTCGCGTTTGCCTGCGGGTTCAATTCTAGCGCACATTTTTCGCGGGCGTTCAGAAGCAAGTATGATGTTGCGCCGAGAGACTTGCGGGAGCGAGTGCGAATGGTGGTGGTGCATTAGGAAGGTGCTGCTAGCCGTATCTTTATCGGATACCGCAAACTGTTTTGCACCCATATACGGGCACATTTTATCTCACCTTCTCGAGGACTCTCACTCCCGACCTGCAGCGCTTACGTCTCAAAAGGGCTATACTCAGGCCTCAAGCTGTCCGCGCCCGGCCCGCAAAACTCCGCATCAGCCCCTTCGGCAAGAACAGCATCGCCAAGATGATGGTCAGACCCGAAATCACCGGGTGGTAATCCGGCACGACTATGCGCGCCAGGTCGAACACCGCGTACATGACGAAGGCACCGAGGATCGGGCCGAGCACGGTGCCGGTGCCGCCGACCACAGTCATCATCAGCGGCAAAAGCATCCAGTCAAGGTCAAAGACGGAGTCCGGGCCGACATGGAAGATGTAGTAGGTGTACAGGCTGCCGGCGACGCCGGCGATAAAGGCGCTGCCAGCAAAGGCGGCGACCTTGACCCTTAGCGTGTCAATGCCGTTGGCCGATGCCGCCATCTCGTCGTCGCGCACGGCGACTAGCGCCAGGCCGTAGCGCGAGCGCATCAGCAAGCGGATGGCAAGCGCCGTGCCCACCATCAGGCCGAGCCCGACCAGATAGTGCGGCAAGAGCGTATCGAAGGTGCCGGCGGGCGCCACCACGCCGAAGGCGCCGCCGGTGAAATCACCGCCATTGATGAACATCACCTTGACGATCTCGCCGAAGCCGAGCGTGCCGAGCGCGAAATAGTCGCCGCGCAGCTTTGACAGCAACGGCAGGCCGATGATGATGGCGGCGACGGCCGCGACCAGTCCGCCCAGCATCATCGTCGCCGGGTCGAAATAGTAGATCCGCGGATAGGCGTCATAGAACGAGCCCCAGAGATAATTGCCGCTCCACAGGATGGCGGTGGTGTAGGCGCCGAGCCCGAAGAAGGCATGGTTACCGAGGCTGATCTGGCCGCCGAAGCCGGCAACGAGGTTCCAGCCTTGCGCCATGGTGGCGTAGATGAAAACGAAGAACAGGAGCGAAAAGGCATAAGAATCGATCGCGCCGGGCACGAGCGGCACCAGCGCGAGGGCCGCGACCACAGCAATTGCGATCCCAATCCAGAATTGTTTCGGCAAGGCTTTCTTGATCATGACGCTCAAGCCTTCTTGTAGGGCCGGCTGAACAGGCCTTCCGGCTTGAACATGAGCACCGCCAGGAACACGCCGTAGGCTACGGCGTTGGTCCAGCCGCCCGAGATGAAATACTGCACATAGGCTTCGATCAGACCGAGGATGATGCCGCCGGCAAGTGCGCCCGCTACATTGCCGATCCCGCCCAGCGCCAGCGCCACCAGCGCCTTGAGGCTGAAGATGAAGCCGGCGAACGGGTTGAACGGGAATGTCGTCGCCACCGCGACCCCGGCCGCTCCGGCAAGCGCTATGCCGATCGCGAAGGCGATGGCGTTGACGCGGTGCGGGCTGATGCCCATCAGAGTCGCCGCCTCAATGTCCTCGGAGGCCGCGCGCACCGCCTTACCGACCAATGTCTTGCGCAGGAACAGCACCACCAGGCCGGTACCGGCGAGCGCAATCACGAAGCCCATCGAACGGGTGAAGGAGGTGCGCACGCCCAAAATCTCGATGCCGCTCGCCGTGTAGGAGGTGACGATCGCCGCAGTGTTGCCGCCCCAGATAACCGTCATCAGGTTCTGGATCAGGAACATCAGACCGACCGCGATCAAGAGCGAGATGTTGCGGTCCTCCGCTGCCGCCGCGCGGCGAAACAGGCCTTGGTAGACCAGCCAGCCGACAGCGAGCCCGACGGGCACCACGATCAGCAGCGACACGAAAGGGTCGATGCCGACGCCGTAGAACAGCGCTCGTGCGAAATAGGCGGACAGGATGATCATCGCGCCCTGCGCCAGAAAGATCAGCCGCATGGTGCCGAAGATGAGGCTGAGGCCCACCGCCGCAACGCCGTACATGGCGCCACCCAGCGCGCCGTTGAGCGACAGTTGCAGCAGGATTTCGGGAGGCGGAATGTTCTGCATCATTGCACCTCCAATACGCCCATATAGGCCTTCTGGATTTCGGGATCGGCGATGAGCTCGGCACCGGTGCCTTGCATGGCAAGCTCGCCGGTTTTCAGCACAAAGGCGTAGTCGGCGACCTTCAGTGCCTGATGGATATTCTGCTCGACCAAGAGGATGGTGACGCCCTGCTTGTGCAAGGTCTCGATCAGAGCGAACATCTGCTGCACCACGATCGGGCTCAGCCCCAACGACGGTTCATCGAGAATCAGCAGCGACGGGTCCGACATGGTGGCGCGCGCGATGGCCAGCATCTGCTGCTCGCCGCCGGAGAGCGAACCGGCCTTCTGCCCTGCCCGCTCCTTTAGCCGCGGAAACAGCGTGTAAGCTTTCTCCAGCGACTGCTTGAAGCGCTTCCGAACTTTGGGTTGGAAGGCGCCGAGTTCGAGGTTTTCCAGCACCGTCATCTGCCGGAACAGGCCGCGCCCTTCCGGCACATGCGCGATGCCCATCGTCGCGATCTCCTCCGGCGCCTTGCCGGCCAGCAGCGCGCCAGAGAGGAAGATCTCGCCGCGCTTCGGCTTCAGCAGACCGGAGATGGTCTTCAGCAGCGTCGTCTTTCCCGCGCCGTTGGCGCCGACAATGGCGACGATGCTGCCGGGCTCGACGTGGATCGACACGCCCCACAACGCGCCGACGTCGCCATAGGCAACTTCCACGTTGTTCACTTCAAGCAGCCGGTTCGCCAAGATAGGCCTCTATCACTTTGCGGTTGGCAACGATCTCGCGCGGCGTGCCGTCGGCGATCTTCTCGCCATGGTCCAGGACGATTACCCGGCTGCACACTTTCATGATGGCATCGACCTTGTGCTCTACCCACAGGATCGAGACCCCCTTGTCTGTGCGCACGCGGCGAATGACATCGACCATGCGCTGGATCTCGGTCGGGTTCAGCCCCGCCATCGGCTCGTCCAGCAACAGCAGCCCCGGGCGGGAGGCAACGGCTCGCGCGATCTCCAGCAGTCGCCGGTCCGACAGCGTCATGTGTGCAGTGCGGATATCGCGCTTGCCAGTCAGCCCGACCAGTTCAAGGGCCTCCTCGGCGGCTGCCGTCGCATGCTTGACCCGGCCGCCGGAGCCATAGACGGCGCCAACCATGACGTTCTCGAAGGCGGTCATGGTCAGGAACGTGCGCACCAGCTGGAAAGTGCGGGCAATGCCGAGCCGGCAGATTCGATGCGGGGCCGTGCCGGTGATGTCCTCGCCACGGAAGCGGATACGGCCCTGGGTTGGGGTGTAGAGCGCGGTAATTACGTTGAACAGTGTCGACTTGCCGGCGCCGTTGGGACCGATCAGGCCGATCAGCTCATTGGCTCCGACGGCGATGTCGATGTTGTTGAGCACGACAAGCCCGCCGAACCGCTTCTGGATCGCCTCGAGGCGAAGCAAGGTCTCGTCAGGCTGCATCGTGTGTTTCCGTTTCTCCAGGGGAAGCTGTCCATGCAATCTGTCGAGGTCAGCGCCGCCCTCGTCGCCCCGCCGCCCTTCTCCCCGCGTACGACGGGGGAGAAGGGGCGGGCGGCAACGTCGGAGCCCGTGCCCTCGCCGCTCAGCGCTTGTCCCAGGCCGGCGCCGGCTTGTAGGTCCAGTTGCCATTGGGGAAGATCAGCTGGTGCTTGCCTTGCCACCATTGCGTGGCAACGCTGGGGATCAGGGCAAAGCCTGTCTGGTCGAATTTGAGATCGCCGACGACGGTGTCCTTGAATTCCTGGTTGAAGATCACGTCATGCAGCGCGGCGGCATCGGTGGTTCCCGCCTTTTCGATCGCCTGCGCCAGCACCTGCGCATTAGCGTAGAAGGCGCCGACTGTGACGGAGTCCTTCTTGAATTCGGCCTCGTAGCGATCTCCGAGTTCCTTGGCGCCTCGATAGGGATAGCTCGACGACCAGAAACCGTCAGTCATGATGTAGTCTGAATCCGCTCCGAGCGCTTCGTGGAACTCGCCCGTCCAGGTGCCCTTCCAGCCATGCAGATAAGGTACGGAGAAGCCGAGCTCCTTCATCTGGCGCAGCAGCGTCACAGTGTCGGCCGGCGAGCCGAACACCAGCATGGCGTCGACGTTGGCGGCCTTGAGCTTGGTGATCAGTGCCGAGTAGTCGGTGGCCCCGATCGCCCAGGGATCGTCCACGGCGAAAGTGTAACCATATTTCTTCGCAGCCGCCTCGAAGGCGCCGCCAAAGCCCTTGCCGTCGGGCGAATCCTCGGTGACAAGAGCCGGGTTCTTCGGCTTCTCATTGGCCGGCAGCTTGTTCCAGATCTCGAATGGCACTTCGGCGCCCGGCCCCGGGTGGAAGAAGAAGAGGGCCGAATATTTGAGCTTCAACGGCTGCCACTCGAACGGGAACGCCGTCGTGATCATGTAGAACTTCTTGTATTTCTCGGCGACGATGGCACCGGCGATGTTCATCGGCCCGGAATGGGTCGATAGCAGCGCGTCGACCTTCTGCACCTTGATCAGGTTTTCCAGCGCCGAGGCGACCTTGCCTTCCGAGCTTTCGTCGTCGGCGACGACGAGGCGCACCGGCAGCTTCTTGCCGGCCGACTTGAGCATGATGCCGCCAGCCTTGTTGATATCGGCCACCGCTTGCTCATAGGCCCATTTCTGCTCCTTGCCGTCGCCGGCCAGCGGCCCGGTCAAGGAGATCGGCGCGCCGATGACGATCTCATCGCCGGCGGCATTCGCGACCCCTGTGACGCCGGCCGCAACTGCGGTCGCCAGCACCAGGCCCGCCAGAATTGCCTTCAGATTTTTTCCCATTGCATCCTCCCAGGTTGTTTCATCGGCCAGACGCATCGGCGCCCGCCCGCATGCCTCAGACCGTCGCTGCCGCGACCAGTCTGGTGTCGGTGAATTGCTCGAAACTCACGGCTTTACCGTCGTCCATCTCCCAGACATGGACGACGCGCGCGGACATTGGCTTGCCGGTCTTCCTGTAGGTGCCCGAATAGGTGCCGATGCCGACGATTGTGGCGCCGCCATCGACCAGTCTTTCGAGCTTCAGCGTGTAGCCGTCCCACTCCTCGCCGATGCGCTTGAAGACCCCCGCTATGATGGCGTCGGGGCCGACATAGGTGCCGGCATAGGGGAAGCCCGCCATTTCGGTCCAGGCGGTGCGGCTGGTGATCGGCGCCATCATCGCGGCCAAATCCTTGGCATTGGAGCCGGCGTAATGAGCCTTGATAGCTTCGTAGTTCTTGTTCATCGTGTTCTCCCGCACGGTCAGACCGGCGCCTTGCCTTCGTCATAGACGGTTCTGGATTTCTTCTCGATGTGAGCGCCTGCCGGCTTGTTCTCGACCTTGCCCAGGCTGGTCACGCCGAGGAATTTCCCGGTCGAGCGCATGACGTCCCAATTGTAGAAGAACAGCGAGGCGACCGGGATGATGAACTCGCGAAAGCCGAACACATATTGGTTGTCTGCAAACTTCCAGGTGGTCGCGAGGTCGACGTCGCCATGGCCACGCTGGATGCCGACGAGGTTCTGCCAGCCATAACGCTCGGAGCTCAGATAGATGTGCTCGTAGACGTGGTTGGGGCTGTAGGTGTAGTGCGCGGTGAGCCCGATCAGGTCCCGGCTCGGCGCCGGCTTGATACCGGTCGGCGCCTTGCCGGGATCCCCGAGTACGCCGGCCGACCAGGTCTGCGCGACGAGCGGCTCGCCGGGCGCTTCGCCTTCTTCACGCACCCGTTCGCGCACCGACAGCACCCGGCGCGTGCTGGTGTTCACGACGTAGGCCTCATCCTCGGTCGGCCGGGCGGCGAAAGTCATGTTGATGAAGAACACATTAGCGGCGACTTCGAGCGCCTCGTACCAGTCCGCCCCCGCCTCGCTACCCTCGCTCCACGCCACCGTGTCGGCCGACGTGAAGGCAAGGTCGATTGTGCGCCCGGTGTCCAGCGTGATCTTGAAGGTCTGGCCGCGCAACGCTGACGTCGTCGCCAGCCGGTTGGTGGCGATGCCGGCGGCGAAATCATCGAAATGCTTCCAGTCCGCCGGCCTGTTCTGGTCCTTCATCGCACTCTCCCAATCAATCGACAAAAGCTAATGTCGGCAGGTCGACGACGGTAGCGCCGCCGTCGACGGTCAGGATCGAACCGTTCATCATGGCCGCCTCGCTCGAAGCGACGAAGCAGATAACGTTGGAAACCTCTTCCGGTGTCGCCGAACGGCCGAGCGGCACATCCTTGGTCACCAGACGGTAGGCCTCGTCGGTCGAGCCAAGTCCGTGTTTCTCGACGATCAGCGCCATCTGCTCGTCGGCCATGTCGGTTGAGACCCAGCCCGGGCAGATGATATTGGTGCGCACGCCCTTGCGGCCATAGTCGCGCGCCAACGATTTGCCGAAGCCGATGCAGGCGTGCTTCATGGTGACGTAGCCGGCAGCGTCCGGGCCGGCAAACAGCCCGGCGATCGAGGCAACGACGACGATGTTGCCCTTCCGCGCGATCAGGTCCGGCAGGCATTCGCGGGCGCAAACGAAAGCGGTGTCGAGATTGGTGCGCGTCGCCAGGCTCCAGGTTTCGTCGCTCATCGAAATCGTCGGGCCGACACCATGGCCGCCGGCATTGGCGACGAGGATATCGACCGGTCCGATTTTTTCATGCACTTCGGCAAGCGCCGCACGCACCGCCTTCGGATCGGCGGCATCGCCCTGCACCACCAGACCGCCAATATCCCTGGTGACGGCCTCCAGCGGCTCGCGCCGCCGGCCCATCAGCACCACCTTGGCGCCGTCCGCCGCCATGCGCCTTGCGACCGCGGCACCAATGCCGGTGCCGCCGCCAGTGATGAAAGCCGTCTTTCCGGAAAATCGCATGGTTCCATCCCGATTGGTGCTGTGCCGGCTGCGCCGATCTTCGCTGGGCATAGTGCGGCATCAGCCGTTTCGCGTCTTGTCCAAGCGGGAACTTTGTTTTGACTGAGCGCGCACTTCGCGCCTCGTCCGTTAAAGCCGCGCGACCTCTCGGCCGCGCGGCAGCCGCCACCCCCGCAAGAGCAATTCCAGGAAAGTGTGAAGCGGTTTTCCCGGGGAAAGTGCGTAGCGCTTCCCCCGGGGAATTGCGCCAAACAAAGAAGGGGCCTATTTCTTCATCGCTTCGAGATCGATGACGATGTCGACATCCGGGCCGAGGCCGAAGCCGGCGGCAGCCTTGGCCATCGGGAAGTCCGCGGTGCTGACTTTTCCCGTGGCGGTGAACGCTGCCTTGGTCAGCGTCGCATCCCACGGCGCCGGCGCGTCATTGACCAGCGTCACGTCGAGCGTGATCTCCTTGGACACACCGCTGATGGTGAGATTGCCCGTGACCTTGCCGGTCTTGTCGCTGACCTTCTCGACCTTGGTGCTCTCGAACGAAATCGCCGGGAATTCGGCGGCGTTGAAGAAGTCGGGGCCTTTCAGATCGTTGTCGCGCTGGTCATAAGCGGTGTGCACCGAGCCGACATCGAGCTCGGCCTTCACGCTGCTCTTCGACGGATCGGCCTTGTCCATGACGATGGCGCCCTTGACGGCATCGAACTGGCCATGCGCGATGCCATAGATGCCGTGCTTGATGGTGAAGGTAACCCAGGCGTGCTGGCCATCGATCTCGTAGTTTTCGGCGTGCGCGGCCGATGCGAACGCGCATGTCGAGGCAAAGGCCAGCGCGGCCGTCAGTTTTCCTATTGTCACGTATCTCTCCCCATTGTTGGTTGTCATTTCTTGGCTCAGGAAAAGCCCAGCGCGGCTCCGTGCGGCGCCCGAACGATCGCCGTCAGGATGGCCAGCATCGCCGGCATGGCGATCAGCAGACCGGCAACCAGCGGCCGCAACGGCCTGATGCCGGGAACAAGGCGCCGCAGCGGACCGGGCACCAGGGCAGCCACGATCAGCGGCAAGGGCGAAAGCACCAGCGCGACCGGATTGGCCTTAGGCGCCAGCAGCGCCATCTGGATCAGCACCGTGGCCGCGGCGTAGACGAGGATCAGCTCGGCGCCCTTGCTCCAGGCGGCCGCCGTGCCGCCGCGCAGCACCGCGATATACTGGACGAGGCACCAGCCGCCGGCGAGCGCGGCCAGCGATCCCAGCAACTGCCCAGTGACGATCGACGCGCCAAGCACCGAGATGATGGCGCCGGCCAGGCACATGGCGAGCATGGCCGCGGGTGCCAGGAACGGATCCTCCACCAGCGGCGACGGCAAAGCCTTCAGGGACAGCAGCATCGCGACGCCGACGATTACGAGAAGGCCGGTGACGAGGGCTGCGATCATCTGCGGATCGAGCGAACCGCCAGCAAGGCGGCGCCAGCCGAGCCACAACAGCGCCGCCGCAAGGGCCGCGGCGACCAGCACGCCCGGGGTGCTCAACAGGCGCTCGGGCAACAGCCCGATGAGAATACCGGCAACAGCGAGATAGATCAGCTTCTGGCTGGCGGCGACGGGCGGCACGACCGGCGGGCCAAGCGTGTCCCAGTAGAAGAACAGCAGCAACGCGGCCCAGATCAACGAGAGCGCCGGCGAGGATCCCGGCAGCGCAAATCGTGCCAGCAACGCCATCGCCATGCCGAGCACAAGCGGCAGCGCCGCCGTGGTGACCATCGGATTGCCCAGCAATGCGCTCAATGGCCGACACCTCTTCGCGTCAGGGAGGCTCGCGCAAAACGCGCGGCTCGATGCGATCCTGATCTAGGCCACTCAATCGCGAGGTGTCTTGTCCGAGCGGGAACTTTGTTTTGACTGAGCGCGCACTCGCGCCGCCTTTGGCTTGAAGCCAGTCCATGCGCTCCATAACCCTCGCTGCACCGTGTTCATCAACATCGAGGAGGATGGCATGAACGAGAGAATGGTGCCGCCGATCAGCCCAGCCGCCGCCGCGTTCCTGGCGCGTTCGCACCGGCCCTTCATCAATGGCCGCTTTGTTGACGGCCTTGCCGGTAACGACCTCCCCGTCGACGATTCCGCCTCCGGCGAGATCGTCGCCCGTGTCCCCGAAAGCGGCCCCGAACTGGTCGATCGGGCGGTGCACGCGGCGCGTGCGGCGCTCGAAGGCCCCTGGGCGTCGATGCGGCCGGTCGATCGCCAGAACCTGATGCTGAAACTCGCCGACGCGGTCGAGGCCGACGCCGACCTTCTGGCCGAGATCGAAAGCATCGAGAACGGCAAGTCGCTCGGCGTCGCCCGTATGCTCAGCGCCGGCGGCACCGTCGACTGGCTGCGCTACTATGCCGGCTGGGCGACCAAGATCGAGGGCTCGACCTTCCAGGTGTCCATCCCCGTGCCGCCGGGCGCCAGACACCAGGCGATGACGGTGATGGAGCCGGTCGGCGTCGTCGGCGCCATAGTGCCGTGGAATTTTCCGCTGCTGATCGGCATGTGGAAGATCGCGCCGGCGCTCGCTTGCGGCTGCACCGTGGTGCTGAAGCCGCCGCAGGAAACGCCACTAGGCCTGCTCAGGCTCGCCGAACTGATCGAAGCCGTTGGCTTCCCGCCGGGCGTCGTCAACATCGTCACCGGCAGCGGCAGCGTCACCGGCGAGGCGCTGATCCGCCATCCCGGCATCGACAAGCTGACCTTCACCGGCTCGACGGAAGTCGGCAAACGCGTCGGCCATGCGGCGGTCGACCGTGTCGCCCGCTTCACGCTGGAGCTCGGGTCGAAATCGCCGATGATCCTGCTTGCCGACATGGAGGAAGGCATCGAGCCGCTGGTCGCCGGCCTTGGCATGTTCTTCAACCAGGGCCAGGTCTGCACCTCGGCCTCGCGGCTCTTGATCGAGAAATCGATCTACGACCGCACGCTGGCAAGGCTGGCCGAAATCGCCGACGGCATGACGCTGGGCGCCGGCCGCGATGCCGAAGCGCAAATCAATCCGCTGGTCTCGGCCAAGCACCGGAAAAGCGTCGAGGGCTTTGTCGAGCGTGGACTGGCGGCCGGAGGCGAGCGGGTCAGCGGCGCGCGACCGGTGCCGGCCAGGGGCCATTATGTGGCGCCGACCATCCTGCACAATGTCCGACCCGACATGGAGATCATGCGCGAGGAGGTGTTCGGGCCGGTGGTGGCGGCGATGCCAGTCGCCGACCTCGACGAGGCGATCCGCATCGCCAACGACACGCGCTATGGTCTCTCAGCCTCGATCTGGACCCGCGACCTGGGCAAGGCGATGACCGCCATCCACAGCCTAAAGGCCGGCACCGTGTGGGTCAATTCGCACAACACGCTCGACCCCGCCGCACCGTTCGGCGGCTTCAAGCAGTCCGGCATCGGCCGCGAACATGGCCGTGCCGCGATCGAAGGCTATCTTGAGACCAAGACCGTCATCATGCGCTACGCCTGACACGATGAGCGCCGAATACGACTACATCATCGCCGGCGCCGGATCGGCCGGCTGCACGCTGGCCAACCGGCTGGTCGGATCAGGCAAGCGCGTGCTCCTCGTCGAGGCCGGGCCGGCCGACAACACCAGGCTCATCGACATGCCCGCCACCTTCGCCAAGGTGATCGGCACGGCGCGCAGCTGGATCTACGAATCCGAGCCGGAACCGAGCGTCGGCGGACGCCGGCTGCCGGTGCCGCAGGGCCGCACACTGGGCGGCGGCTCTTCGATCAATGCCATGCTCTATGTCAGGGGCCAACCGCAGGATTATGATGGCTGGCGCGACCTCGGCTGCCCCGGCTGGGGCTGGGACGAGGTGCTGCCGGTGTTCCGGCGGCTTGAGCGCAACGAGCGCCTCGCCGGCGAACGCCACGGCACCGAGGGACCGCTCCCGGTCTCCGATCCGCGCTACCGCCATCCGTTGTCCATGGCCTATGTCAAGGCGGCGCAACAGGCCGGCTTCCGCTACAATGACGACTTCAACGGCGCCGGGCAGGAGGGCGTCGGCTTCTACCAGACGACTACATCGAATGGCGAACGCCAGTCGGCGGCAAAAGTGTTCCTCAAGCCGCTGGCCGGCAATACCAATCTCACCGTCGTCACCGATGCGCTGGTCACCGGCGTGACGCTGGAAAACGGCGCGGCGAGCGGCGTTGCCTACACCACTTCGGATGGCCGGAACCACGCGGCGACGGCAAAGGCCGAGGTGATCCTCACCTCGGGCGCGCTGGCAACGCCGAAATTGATGATGCTGTCGGGACTGGGACCCGCCGAACATCTGGCCGGGCTCGGCATTCCGGTCATCCGCGACATGCCTTCGGTCGGCCGCGACCTGCAGGACCATGTCGCCGCCCCCGTCTATGCGCTGACGCGCCAGCCGATCTCGCTGCTCGGCGAGGACCGTGGCCTGCGGGCGCTGCGCCATGGCATACAGTACATGCTGTTCCGCAGCGGCCTGCTCACCTCCAACGTCGTCGAAAGCGGCGGCTTTTTCGACACCGATGGCGACGGCCGGCCCGACATCCAGTTCCACGTCCTCCCGGTGATGATCGAAAGCGCCGAGCACGGCTCGATCGATCGCCACGGCATGGAGCTCAACCCTTGTGTGCTCAGGCCAAACTCGCGCGGCATGGTCAGGCTGCGGTCGCGCGACGCGGCCGCCCCGATCCGCTTCACCACCGGCTTTCTGACCGATCCCGGCGATCTTGCCCTGCTGCTCGCCGGCATGAAGATCGCCCGCACCATCCTGCGTCAGCCGGCCCTGCAGGCGGTGATCGCCGAGGAGCTGTCGCCGGGCGGGGCCGCCGACCTTTCCGATCAGTCCATAACAGACCACATCCTCGAACACGCCAAGACGGTTTATCACCCCTGCGGCACCTGCCGGATGGGCACCGATGACCAGGCGGTGGTCGACCCGCAATTGCGCGTGCGCGGCGTGCCGCGCCTACGCATCTGCGACGCCTCGATCATGCCGCGTCTCATCAGCGGCAACACCAACGCGCCGGTGATCATGATCGCCGATCGGTGCGCCGATTTCATCCTCGGCAGCGCTTAGCGAGAAACGGGCAGCCCAGAGAAATCCAGGCTGTTTTGAGACGGTGTATCTGTCCAGCGCATGCAGCGACTTTGTCGCGACCGAAACCGGACAGCTTGACGCCGCCGGGCGGCACGGTGATGTCGGCGCCGCCATACATTGCATAGGTCCTATCAAATCGAGACTGGGATAGCGATGCCAACGCGCTGCTGTTGGCCGCCAGAAAGCTGGTGCGGATACGCCTGGAGAAATTCAGGCGATGCAGGCAGCTTCACCAGACGCAGCAGTTCCAGCAGCATCCATGACGGCGCCGAAGTCGCGCCCGGCTTCCAGATCATCGCTGCGCCGGCCACACGCCCGGCCACTCGGTCTACCTCGCAAACTACGGCAAGGAACAGCGCATGATTTCGGGCGACACGATGTATGTGCCAGCGCTGCTGGCGCCGCATCCGGAGTGGCAAGGCAGCTACGACCAGGACGGGCCGATGGCGATCACCACGCGGCACAAGCTGATCGATCGCGTGATCGCCGACAACATCCGGATCTCGGGCGGGGGCTCTCAGAGAGGTTCCTGCTATTGCTGCTGCAGGCCGGTGATCATGGCAATGATCTCGTTCTTATCGGTCTTCGCGGTCTCGCGAATTCCAATCTGCTTGCCACGCCTGAGAACACAGATGCGGTCGGAGAGCTTGAAGACCTGGTCGAGGCTGTGGCTGATGATCAGGATGCCGACATTGCGCTGCTTCAGCGACTGGACGATAGCCTCCACCCGGGCGGTTTCGGCAACGCCCAGCGCCGCCGTCGGCTCATCCAGCAGGATCAGCTTGCTTGCCCAATGCGTGGCGCGCGCGATCGCAACGCCCTGGCGCTGGCCGCCGGAGAGATCGCGGATAGTGGCGTGGGCGGAGGGGATGCGCACGTCCAGTTCCTTCACCAGTTTCTCGGTCTCGTCGATCATGCGGCGGCGGTCGAGCAAACCGAGGCGGTTCAGCGGCTCGCGGCCGAGGAACATGTTCATGTAGACCGTCTGCTGGTCGGCCAGCGCTAGGTCCTGGTAGACGACCTCGATGCCGTGCGCGCGCCCCATGGTGGCATTCGACATCGTCACCGGTTTTCCTTCGATGACGATGGTGCCGGACGAGGGCGGGTGGACGCCCGAGACGATCTTGACCAGCGTCGACTTTCCGGCGCCGTTGTCGCCGACGAGTGCAACGATCTCGCCCGGGAAAACCTCGAGCGAAAAACTCTCGATCGCGGTGATGCCGCCGAAATTCTTGCGAATGTCGTGCAGCTGAAGGATGGGCGCGCTCACCGTCATGTGTTTCTCCTAGACTGGCCAGGCATAGGGTTCACCGAAGCCGTTCTCGATGGTTTCCACTTTCGGATTGTCCGTCGAAATGCCCGACACGCCGACAATATGGGCGCGGGTGACGAAGGCCTGGCCACGGAAGCCGAACACGGCGCTGTCGCCAGGCTTCGGCGCGTTCGCGCCGGCGGCATCGATCATGGCGTAATAGTCGATCGCCGAGGGCGGCGGCACCTCGACGCTGCGCAGTGCCGAGCCTGCCGTCGTCGGTTCAGCCGAGACGATCGCCTTGACGTCGTAGTCGGGGAAGATCGGATCGATGTAGAAGCCGCCGCCAAGGCAATAGGCCTTGCCGCCGGAGAGATGCGAGACCTCGGTGAGATAGAGCACCGCCGGAAGCTCCGGCAAATCTTCCATGACATGCAGCGCGGTGGTGCCATGCAGTCCATTGCCGGGCTCGCACTGCGTCGCGCCAGCCTCGGCGAGTGCCGCCAGCATGACACTCGACGTGGTGCCCGGCGCGTTGATCTCAATGTCCTTGCGGCCTGCCTTGGCCAACGCTTCCGCAGCTTTCGCCAGCGTCGCCAGATTGGGGGTCGGCAGCACTTTTCGCGAAGCATGGTCGAACAGCAGAGCAGGGAAAGTGGTGATGCCGGCGAAACGGCCGCCTTCGACGGCATCCAGCCGGTCGGCGACATCGATAATGTCGGCGGCATTGAAACCGCCTTCATGGCCGCGATAGAAGATATCGCCTTCGGCGGCGATGCGGGCCAGCAGATGCTGCACATAGCCGGCCGCCTTGGCGCCTGTTGCCGCTTCCCCAGCCTTGGTATCATTGAACACGGTCCAGTAGTCCGGCTTGAAGGTTTTCGCCGCAGCCGCCGCTTCGAATTTTGCGACCTGCTGGAGATGGCCGAGATGGCCAAGCTTCATGCCTGCCTTGTGGGTGGCGCGGGCGCAAGCCATGTCGACGGCGACCGCGCGGTCAATGCCGCCGCGCATCACAGCCCGGCAGAACGACGAGGAGCGGCCGACCTGCTTGGTCATGGCGAAGATCTTCAGGCCGTTGCGGTTGGCCTCGCTCTTGAGAACCCGCGCATTGGCCTCAACCGTGTCGAGATCGAGCACATAAGCATTGGCCGGCAGCTTACCTTGCTGGTGCAACCGGATAGCTGATTCGATGAAGGCGGGGTTGCGGCGGCGCAAAATGTCGAGAAACATGGATGGCTTCCTTCAGCGGTTCTTTTCGCGCAGCGACACGGCGACTGCGGTCAGGATGATGAGGCCGCGCACGATCATCTGGTCGGAGACCGACAGGCCCATCAGGATCAGGCCGTTGTTGAGCATGCCCATCATCAACGAGCCGACCAGCGCGCCGACCACGGAGCCCTTGCCGCCATTGAGCAGCGTGCCGCCGACGATGACGGCGGCGATGACCGTCATCAGGTCGGTTTCGCCGAGAGTATATTTCGCCGCCTGCAGGCGACCGGCATAGAGCAAGCCGGCAAGACCGGCGAGCCCGCCGCTGATGGTCAGCACGGCGAGCCTGATCCTGGGCACGCTGATGCCCGATACGCTTGCGGCGCGGGCATTGTCGCCGGTCGCCAGCACATGCGCGCCGAAACGGGTTTCGCGGAACACCAGGTGGCCGATGGCCACGGCAATCACCGACCACCAGACGAGTGAGGGGACACCGAGCAGCGAGCCGGAACCGAAGAAGCCGGTGAACGCTTCGTTGGTCACCGAGATCGAGCGAAGGTCTGTCATCGAACGCGAAACGCCGGCGAACAGGCCGAGCGTCGCCAGCGTCACCAGGAAGGAGGGCAGCCTGACATACGCCACCAGCACGCCGTTGATGACGCCGATCAGCAGGCCGGCGCCGAGGCCGGCGACTATCCCTGCCGGCATGCCGTACGCGTTGATGGTGACGGCGGCTGCAAGGGCCGCCACCGCCACGATCGAGCCGATCGACAAATCTATTTCGCCGGCCGACATGACGAAGACCAGGCCGATGGCCATGATCGTCACCGGCGTCGTCTGCAACACGATGTTCGATAAGTTTCGGACGGTGAGGAAGCCGCTGTCCCTCAGCACAATGGCGAAGAACAGGAAGATCGCCAGGAAACCGAGGTAGACGACATATTGCTGCAGATTGAAGCGGCTGGCGAAGCTGCTACCGGCGCTGGTGTTGGCACTGGACATTTTATTCCTCCGGTGGTGAGCGCTTCGCCTCGAGCCTATTTCACCGCGTCCGCGATAGCCGCCGGTACGTCCCTGTTGAGGGACTTCTTCCAACCGTCCTTCACCGTGTCCTTGGTGACGGCGATGGAATCTACGGCATAGAATGGTTCGGCCTTCTTGCCGACCAGAGAACCTGCCGAGGCGCGCGCCAGCGTCACGCCAATGCTGTAGGCCTCGTCGGCGACGAGGGCCGCGATGTTGCCGCCCTTGACCATGTCGAGCGCGGCAGGCTCATTGAGGTCGAGCGTGACAATCTTGGTGTGCGTGTTGCCGGCACCGCGCAAGGCCGAAAGCACGCTCAGCGCCGGTTCGGCCCAGGTGACATAGATGCCGTCCAGGTCCGGATGCTGGGTGATCATCGCCTGGGCGATGTCTTCGCTGCGCGCCGGGTCGGCCATGCCGGCCTCGGCCTCGATCTTCATATCGGGATAGTCCTGCTCGATGGTCTTCTTGAAGGCCTGGTCGCGCTGGTTGGTGACGTAGAAGTCGGCATCGTGGAAGATGTAGCCGACCTTGCCTTTCTTGCCGAGCGCCTCGGCCATGGCGATGCCGGCCTTGTTGCCCATCTGAAAGAGATCGTCGGAGACGATGGTGACATAGTCCCTGCCCTGCTTGTAGCCGGCCGGGGAATTGTCGACGAAGCCGAGCTTGACGCCGGCCTGTCGTGCCGGATCGTAGACCGAAGCTGCAGTCGCCGGATCGACGGGAAGCGACAGGATGATCGACGGCTTTTTGGCCATCACCGTCTCGATATCGGCCTTCTGTCGCGCGGCGTCGAAACCGGCATCGGTCTGCGCCACCACCTCGATGCCGAGGCGCTTGAATTCGTCATGGGCGCCGGCATTGACGGCGTTGGTGTATTCGCTCATCTCGTGCCAGACGAGGGCGGCGGTGAACTTGCCGTCCTTGATCTGCTGCTCTTCGGCTGGCGTCAGCGTAAGACTGCTCGCCGGCACCGGCTTTTCACCATTCGGTCCTGTGGTGACGCCTTCGGCGGCGAAGGCGTGCATGGCTAGCAGGCTCGCCACCGTCGTTATGATTGCAGATGCTATGCGCATGTCCCGATTCCCCTTTTTGTTGTCGAAGAAAAGCTCCGGTGCGGCGGGCCGCGCCGGAGCGAGAGCCTTACTTGAACGCGTCGAGCACCGGCTGCGGCGCGTCGCGGTTGAGCGAGTCCTTCCAGCCCTGCGCGACATTCTCCTTGGTGACGGTCAGGGCCGGGGCGACGACGAAGGCTGGTGTCGGCTGGCCAAGCAGCGACTTCATGCCGGAAGCAGCCATGGCGCGGCCGAGTTCATAGGCCTTGTCGGCGACGAGGGCTGCGACATTGCCGCCCTTGACCATGTCGAGCGCGACCGGCTCGGCGAGGTCGAGCGTGACGATCTTGGTCCTGGCGTTGCCGGCGCCGCGTAGCGCCGACAGCACGCCGTCGGCCGGCTCGGCCCAGGTCACGTAGATGCCGTCGAGATCGGGATGCTGCAAAAGCATCGCGTTGGCCAGTTCCTCGGCGCGGGCCGGGTCGGATATGCCCTGTTCGGCGACGATCTTGATGTCGGGATAGACCTTCTCGATGGTGGTCTTGAAGGCTTGGTCGCGCTGGTTGGTGACGTAGTAGGCAGCGTCGTGGAAAATGTAGCCGACCTTGCCCTTGCCGCCGATCGCCTTGGCCATCGCGTCCGCAGCCTGCTTGCCCATCTGGAATAGATCGTCAGTCACGATCGAAGCGTAGTCGGTGCCCTGCTTGTAGTCCTTGGGCAAGTTGGACAGGAACACCAGCTTGGTGCCGTCCTTGACCGCCTGGCGGAAGGCTTCTGCCGAGGTGACCGGGTCGAGCGGCAGCGCCAAGATGACGTTGGGCTTGGCGGCCAACGCCGTCTCGATGTCGCTGCGCTGGCGGGCGGAGTCGAACTGGGCATCCGTTTTGACCGCAATGGTGATACCGGCGCGGGCGAATTCGTCGGTGGCGCCGGCGGTTACCGCATTGGTGAAATCGGACGAGGTGTGCCAGAGCAAGGCAGCCTTGTAGCCCTTGTCCTTGAGCGCGGCGATGTCGGCATCGCTTAGGATCACCTCGGCGCTCGGCGTGGCGCTCTCGCCCTGCGGGCCGACCGTCTGTGCGAAAGCTGGGTTGGCGGCAAGCATCAATCCGCCGGCAAAGGCGGCGGCGATCAGTGTCTTCATCGGCATGTCAGTTCTCCCATTTTGCTTCGTTGGTGGTTCAGTCGGCCACGCCGCAATAGCGGGCCATGAAGGCGGCGAAGCCGACTATGCCGGCGAAATATTCCTCGACATCCACGTGCTCCTCGAATGTGTGGCAATTCCTGATGTCGCCGGGCGCGCAATAGACGGCAGGAATACCGAGCTGATTGATGATGAAGGGGGACTCCGACCAGAACGGTGCGCCCTCGATGACGCCGCGTCCGCTCATTGCGCCGGCCATCGCGTCGGACAGCATGGCGACTTCCGCCCGCGTTTCGCCGATCTCGGCAGCGGTGCCGCCCAGCCTGTGGTCGCGGCCGGCGGGGTAGGCGAACTCTACCGAAATATCCGGATCGGTGATCGCGCCGCGCACGGCAGCCTCGATCTCGGCGGCGGCGGTGTCGAGGTCTTCGCCAGGCAACAGCTTACGGATCAGCGAGAGCGTGCAGCGCTCGGGAACGGCAATGTAGCCGCCGCCGGCAAGCCCGGTGATAAGCAGGAAGCCGCGCCCGACCAGTTTGTGCTCGGCGCGCGCGGCGACCTCATCCGAATGCTTCCAAAGCGCCGTCATCGCGGCATGGCTTGCACGGAGCGCATCCTTGCCGAGTTCTGGCACACCGAAATAGGCGGATTTGCCGGTAATCGAGATATCGGTGATGAAGAAGCCGATCTGCGCCGCATAAACGGCCAGGCGGGTCGGCTCGACATAGACGCTGAAATCGGGTGCTGTGACCTCGCCGGTCTCGATGCGTCCGACGAAGTGCTTGATCCCGGCGGAAATGCCGGTGCCGGGCTGGCCGCTCTCCTCGTCGCCGATGAAAGCGAAGGCGACGTCGCCCTTGAGGCGAACGCCTGCCTTGTCGAGTAGCGCGAGTGCCGCCAGCGAAGCAGTGATGCCGGCCTTGAGGTCGCCTGAGCCGCGGCCCCAGACAGCACCATCAATGATCGGGGCGGCGAACGGATCCTCACGCTCGGTGCCTGCCCAATGCTCGCGCCAGCCGTCGACATGGACGGTGTCGGTATGGCCCATGAACAGCAGGCGCTTTCCCTGGTCGGCCCCCTTGCGCTCGCCCCAGATGTTGGGCCGCCCGGGAAGAAATTCCGTCCTGGTCAGGCCGCTGAGGTCAAGGTCGCGCATCCTGGCTTCTAGGAAGTCGACGAAGTTGGCTTCGTTGCCGGTGATGCTCTCTCGGCCGATGGCGCGGCGAAACAGCGTTAGTGCGTCGTCACGGTCGAGCGCTGCCTGCAGGCGGGCGGTAATATCGTGAGTCATATCGCGGCCTCCTTCAGGGCGGCGGCCTGGGCAGGCGGCAGCGAAATCCGGCCATCAGGCGCGTCGACGCCGAACAGCGTGTTGTGCAACTGGCCAAGGCCGATTGCCGCCGCGCCAATGAGGGCTGCGCGTGCGCCGAGTTCGCTCGCCTCGACCCTGACCGGATAGGGGAAGCATAGCGGCAGAAGCGCCTGCACCCTGGACAGGATTTCGGGCCGCAACCCAATCGAGCCGCCGAGGATAAACTTTTCTGGATTGGCGATTGCCGCGATTGCCGCAACGCCTTGCGCCAGATGGCGGGCAGTTTCGTCGAGCACGGTGAGCGCGTCCTTGTCGCCAAGCGCGGCATTCTCGAATATTGCCGGCACCGAGACCTGCCTGCCGGTGAGAGCGTGGTAGCGATCGGTCATGGCGTGGGTGGCCACCGCGCGTTCGAATGCGCCGGTGCGCAGTGATTCCTCGGTGAAGGGATCGGCCCCGATCGGCATGAAACCGATCTCGCCGGCGGCGTGCCCAGCACCCCGCACCAGATGGCCGCCCAGCATCAGCCCGCTGCCGATGCCGGTGCCGAGCGCGATGTAGGCGAGATTGTCGATGCCCTGGCCTTGGCCGAGCCAGTTCTCGCCAAGCACCGCGAGATTGACGTCGTTCTCGATCATCACCGCGACGCCGAGCGCTTCTTCGAAGGCATCCAGCACATTCATTGTGTCGAAGCCGGCAATGTTCGGCGCCATTAGAATGCGGCCGGTGGCCGGGTCAGGAGCGCCAGGCGCGCCGATGACGGCCAGGCGTATCTTCTTGCGCGCGACGTGCTGTCTGGCCGCGGCATCGAAGGCCAGCGCTGCAATCTGATCGACGACGAACTGGCCGCCGCGCGGATCGGTCGGTGTGGCGGCTTCGGCAAAGATCTGGCAGGCAAGGTCGGTCAGCGCGACCCGCACCTTGGTACCGCCAAGGTCGACGGCGATGATATAGGCTGCGTCGTGGACCAGTTCGTAGGTGACGGCGGTGCGCCCGACATGGCCGCTGGTGCGGCCGGTTTCCTGGACCCAGCCCTCCTGCTCGAGCCCGCGCATGATTTCGGAGATGGTCTGCTTCGACAGGCCCGTCAGCTTGGCGATCGAGGCGCGCGAGATCGGCCCGCCCTGGACGATCGCTTCCATCACGGAGCGTTGTGAGAACTGACGGGATATGCGCGGCAGGTCAGTCACATCGAACCCCGGTTAATTCGTTCTGTGACCGAACTTATTATTCAGAACTGGACCTGTCAATGTATGTTCGCGAGCGGCGGTTTTTGCGTACGCGAACATTGATCCGGAGGCAGGATTCAGGCGCGTTGCTGCCGTTCGGCAGAAGATAAATGCGGTCAGGGAGTGGCTGGATCAGCTTCTTGAGTCAATTGGGCGAACAGCTTCGTAGCGCATTGACAAATAATGATCATGCTAGTCTCTGAGGGGCACTGTTTTCTACAGGAGATCAATACAGCGGATGGTTCGCCGGTCCACACCTCTCGTATTCTCTCGTATGGGTCTGTCGAACCAAAGGACGATGAACGAGACTAACTATTGGCTTCGAGAATATCGGTGATGTACCGCGGGTCTGCCTCCCAGTGAATGGCTCAAATGGGGCCGGCAGCGGAACATCCGCTTACGGTTTGCAAACGTGGATAACTGCCATACCGCCTTAACTCGCAAAGACCCGTTTGACGCCAACTGGGCTGGCCCGAAGCCGACCTCTCCGTCCAGCATAGTCCGATCATATTCGGCGCAAGCTGCTCGCTTGAACCGTGGGATAGAATTCCGCCAATCTCGACCCGCCTATGCCTGGGGTGGCCCTGCTCACGATCACGAGCGTAGCGCCATCTTCCGAATGGCCGGGTAGGGCTGGAGAAATCGCCGCCGAACCTTCTCGACCAGCCATTCTCCGGCTTTGGCAAAAAGCCGGTTCGAAGGCTTTCCCGCCATGTGGCGTTGCCTTTCGCAAAGACCGGTCAACCGACTTTGAATAGCACTTGCAGGCACGTGGTTGCCAGGCGCCCACCGAACTTGACAAGCAGTCTTGCAGGAACTGCGTCGAGCACTGAACGTTTGACCCAAGCGCGGGCATCTCCGCCTTGGCTAAGGACCATCAATGTTCACGTTCATGTTTGCCACCGGCATCGAGAACAGCACCCCCACCATTCGACAAGGCCGGGAGCGCGTCGACGAAATGGAAAAATGCCGCTTCTACGAACGATGGCGCACCGACTTCGAACTGGTCCAGGATCTCGGGGTGCATTTCCTCCGCTACGGACCTCCCATCCACAAAACGTGGCTGGGTGATGGACGTTATGATTGGGCATTCGCCGATGAGACCTTCGCGGACCTGAAGGAGAAAGACATTCTTCCGATCGTCGACCTTTGCCATTTTGGCGTGCCGGACTGGGTTGGCAACTTCCAGAACCCGGACTTTCCGACACTATTCGAGCACTACGCCAGGGATTTCGCGATGCGCTATCCGTGGATCCAGCTCTTCACCCCAATAAATGAGATGTTCATCTGCGCCACCTTTTCGGCTCGCTGGGGATGGTGGAACGAACAACTGAGCAGCGACACTGCTTTCGTCACCGCCCTCAAGCACATCGTGAAGGCGAACGTGCTTGCCATGCGGGCGATCCTCGAGGTGCGGCCGGACGCCATCTTCATACAGAGCGAATCCTCGGAATACTTCCACGCCGATTCTCCCGAGGCGGTCGGCAGAGCGGAACGGTTCAACAGCGAGCGTTTCCTGTCGCTTGATCTCAACTACGGTCATGACGTCGACGCGCACACCTATCGCTATCTTCTCGAAAACGGGATGACGGCCGAAGAATACAGTTTCTTCCTGGAGAGCCATCTGCGCAGGCATTGCGTGATGGGCACCGACTATTATCAGACCAACGAACATAGGGTTTGGGCAGACGGAACGACGTCCGGGTCCGGCGAGGTGTTTGGCTATGACGAGATCACGCGGCAGTACTTCAACCGCTACCGGCTTCCCGTAATGCATACGGAGACCAACATCAGCGAAGGCCCCAATGGAGACGAAGCCGTCTATTGGCTGTGGAAAAAGTGGGCCAACGTGCTGCGGATTCGCAACGATGGCATCCCCATCGTAGGCTTCACCTGGTACTCGCTGACGGATCAGGTGGACTGGGACAGTGCGCTTCGGGAGAACAACGGACGGATCAATCCGCTCGGCCTCTATGACCTCGACCGAAATCCGAGGGCGGTGGGGCGCGCTTTCAAGGCGCTGATCGCGAACTGGAACAAGCTGTTGGCCACACAAAGTGTCTGCCTTGCTTTGCCGGTCTTTCTTCCCTCACAGCAAGACGATGCCATTGTTCGCGCGCAACAGGATTATGCGCGCAGCCTGCTGAGCGTGGATCGGGTCGCTGAAGGCTGGACTGAACCACTTGCTGCTCCCCAGAAAGAGGTCGAACCCGATGCGCCTGGATAACAAGGCTGCATTGTAACCGGTGCTGCAAGCGGCATTGGACTGGCCATCGCCATGCGGTTGGGCACCGAAGGTGCACGGGTGAGCCGACGTGGGTGGAGGCAAGGTCGAGAAGGCGCGCATCGGTTCGACAAGGGGCGCTCCGGGGAGGCCGCTATCACGGTGCTGTCGACTTGCGCTCACGCGTTCGGCAGGTTGGTAATAATCGTCAACAACGCGCCGGCCTGATAATCTTTAACCCATTGAGGCATTCACTAGAGCGGGCTGGCTGAAGGTGCTGAGCGTCGACCTGCTGGGAGCAATTTATTTCGCCGGAAAGGCATTCGCTCATATGACATCTGGCGGCGTCATCGTAAAACATATTGAGTGTGCGCGGTCGAGACGAGCTCCGCATGTCGAGCTATACGCTGCGGCAAAGGCCACCCTCCTGTCTCTAACCGAGACCCGACGCAGTTCGCACCTTGGCCGACTGGGCATGAATCCGGACGATTACCGAACCAAATGGAACCTGCCTCGCAATTACCCGATTGTGGCACCCAACTATTCGGGAAGCGTTCCGCATATCGCCTCTAACACCCAGTAGCGGACAGCTCTCGCCTGAGGCGTCAGTCGTCGTTGAAGCGCTCCGGCATCGCATTCGAGGCCAAGGCTGGTGCACAAGGATCATGACATCGAATTCCACTCTTTACAGGAACAAGTGCCTTTCCTCGGGATTAGGATTCGACGCCGCAACGGCGTCGAACCCCAAAGGAGACTCACATGAAACGTAAGATTTTGACAGCTACAGCGATCTCTCTCTGTCTCGCCACCGCGGCCTTGGCGCAGTCGTCGGGAACATCCAGCGGCACGAACGGAACGTCCGGCTCATCGGCCGGGTCCAGTATGAGCTCTACGTCCGGCTCCGGCCAAAGCGGTATCCCGAGCGGCTGGGACAGCAAGCTCTCCGGCTCATTCTTCAGCGACGCCAATTCGGGAAGACTTCTGTCGCAGGATGAGATCCGCAAGAACTGGTCGTCCCTGAGCTCTGAACAGCAGGCACAGGTTCGCTCCGACTGCTCGAGGATGACGGCCAGTAACGGCACTGGCTCTGGCACAATGACCGGCACGTCAGGTAGCTCGGCTTCGACCGGCAGTGATACAACGGCGAGTATCGGCACCGGCTCTGGCACAGCCACCGGCACTTCAGGCAGCTCTGGTTCGACCGGCAGTAACACCACGGCCAGCAACAGCACTGGTTCGGGTACAACCACCGGCACGTCGGGATCCTCGAATACAGCTGGCGATACGACCGCCAGCACCAGCACGGGTTCGGGCGCGAACTCGGCTGCTCAAATGGCTTCGATGCAGCAGCTCTGCACTCAGGTTCAAGGGATGTGAGTGAATGCGGCGCTCCGGGCCGGCTTGGCCGGAATAAGAAGAGGCCTTGAAGGCCCGGGCATCGCTTTGGTTTGGTAGCCATTTCGGCGCTGAAGTCGGCCGGAGACCGGGGTCACAACTCGGCGCTTGTCGCGCTGCTTTTCTATCGCCGGCGACCGTCCCTCGCCAATAGCGCGCTTCGCGTCGAGACACTTCTCCCGGCTGAGGCAAGCGAGATTCCGTCCCGTCCATACCTGCCAAGATAGACCGTCTCGCGGCCTCCGTTGAGCCTGTAATCCAGCCGAAAGGAGATCGCACCACTGGGCATCGCGCGGACATACATGCCGTCACGGTCTGCAATCTTATAGATTTCTCTTTTGGTTTCAGTGCCTTAAGGGCGGCATCCGTCAGCATACCCATTGCCTTCTGAAAAGTACCGTCAGTACAATTTCGAGGCTGCGTGGCAGGAAATTCCTTTTTTCTTCGATGCCTTAGGCAGAAAAAAGTACCGTCACGAGCCTCGTTGGCTCCTACGGTACTTGGAAAAACTCGGGTGGGCAATGTGCGGAAGGGTCCGTCAACCGGTCCGTCAAAGTTAATCTTTGCGTACCGATTGTCGCTGATTGTCCGTGAAGGATTTATTTTTGTTTTCAGTAGGTTACATCGCAGATCGGCATATTTCGGCGGCGTTTGAGTGGGCCTGAATCACTCCCACTCGATGGTGCCTGGCGGCTTTGACGTCACGTCGTAGACGACGCGGTTGATGCCGCGGACTTCGTTGATGATGCGGGTGGCCGCCGCGCCGAGGAAAGCCATGTCGTAGTGGTAGAAGTCGGCGGTCATGCCGTCGACGGACGTCACGGCGCGCAGGGCGCAGACGAATTCGTAGGTGCGGCCGTCGCCCATCACACCGACGGTCTGCACCGGAAGCAGCACGGCGAAAGCCTGCCAGATGGCGTCGTAGAGGCCGGCCTTGCGGATCTCGTCGAGATAGATGGCGTCGGCCTCGCGCAGGATTTCGAGCTTTTCGCGGGTGATACCGCCGGGGCAGCGGATGGCAAGGCCTGGTCCGGGGAACGGATGGCGGCCAATAAAACTTTCGGGCAGGCCGAGTTCCTTGCCCAGTGCCCTCACCTCGTCCTTGAACAGTTCGCGCAGCGGCTCGACCAGCTGCATGTTCATGCGCGCCGGCAGGCCGCCGACATTGTGGTGCGACTTGATGGTCACCGACGGGCCGCCGGTGAAGGAGACGCTCTCGATGACGTCGGGATAGAGCGTGCCTTGCGCCAGGAAATCGGCGCCGCCGAGTTTCTTGGCCTCTTCCTCGAACACTTCGATGAACAGCCGGCCGATGGTCTTGCGCTTCTTCTCGGGGTCGGACTCGCCTTCCAGCGCCGAGATGAATTTTTCCGACGCGTCGACCAGGATCAGCGGCAGATTGTAGTGCTGGCGGAACATCGCCACGACGCCGGCCGCCTCGTCCTTGCGCATAAGGCCATGGTCGACAAGAATGCAGGTCAGCTGGTCGCCTACCGCTTCGTGGATCAGCAAGGCAGCGACCGATGAATCCACGCCGCCCGACAGCGCGCAGATCACCTTGCCCTTGCCGACCTGTTTGCGAATGGTCTCGACCGCGTGCTCACGATAGGCGCGCATCGTCCAGTCGCCTTCGATGCCGGCGATGTTGTGCACGAAGTTTCTCAGCAGCCTGGCGCCATCCGGCGTATGCACCACTTCGGGGTGGAACATGATGCCGTACATCTTGCGCGCGACATTGCCGAAGATGGCGAAGGGCGAGCCTTCCGACTTGCCGAAGACTTCGAACCCCTTGGGCAGCGAGATGACGCGGTCGCCATGGCTCATCCACACCTGGTGGCGCTGGCCTGGCGCCCACAGGCCCTCGAACAGCGGGCTGTCCTTCTCGATCTCGACGAAGGCACGGCCGAATTCGCGATGGTTCGAGCTTTCGGCTACGCCGCCCATCTGCACGCACATGGCCATCTGGCCGTAGCAGATACCGAGCACCGGCACGCCGGCATCGAAGACGATCTGCGGCGCGCGCGGGCTGCCGATGTCCGATGTCGAGGAGGGACCGCCCGACAGGATAACGGCTTTTGGATTGATGCGCTTGAAGGCAGCTTCGGCCGATTGGAACGGCACGATCTCGGAAAACACACCGGCCTCGCGGATGCGGCGGGCGATGAGCTGCGTGAACTGGCTGCCGAAATCGATGATGAGAACGGTGTCCGCCAGGACGGTGTCGGAATGATTGGCTGTCGTCATGGCGAGCCTTTAGAGAAAGAAACGAGTCGGCGCAATGGGTTGCGTAACCCGACTTTCAGAGCGGTGCAGGCTCGCCCGCAGGGGGCTCCTTGCGCAGCGTGCCCGACCCGATGGCCTGTTCGAGGCGCATGACTGCATCCGCCAGCTTCTCATCGATGACATGCAGGTATTCGGTCCAGTCGCCGACATGCCGCAGATCGGCAGCGCCGTCGGAAATGCCGCGCAGGCCGATCAGCGGGATATCGAACAGCTGGCAGGCGCGCAGGCAGGCGAAGGTTTCCATGTCGACCATATCGGCGGCGATGGCGTCGTAGGCGGCGCCAGTAATGATGGCGCCGCCGGTCGACAGCGTGGCTTGCCTGATGTCAGGAATCCTGAACGGCAGCGGCACGATCACCGGCAGGTCGAGAAACGGCGTCACGCCCTTCTCGAAGCCCAAGGGCGAGGCGTCGATGTCGCGATAGCTGACCGAGACCGCCTGGTAGATTTCCGTCTGCTCAAGCGTGCGGCTGCCGGCGGAGCCGAGCGAGACGACGATATCGGGCAGCGCTTTTTCCGGCTTCAGCCGAGACAATTCGGCGCCAAGCCGCACGCCTGCCTCGACCGGGCCGACACCCGTCATCAGCGGGGTGAACAGCTTTTGCAGATGCGGACCGTATTCGGCCTTGGCCGCCATGACGAAAAGGACATCCTTGCCGCCAATTCGCGTAACGCTGGCCATCATCCCGCTATCCCGTCACGGCCAACCACCGTCATCATCGTGCCGGTCATGGTCGCGATCAGCTTGGCCTCGCCATCGGCGGCAAAGGCGTACGCTTGGCCATCGGCGACAATGATGGTGCGGCCGGGTTTGGTCACCGAGCCGCGGAACAGGAAGCGTTCGCCCCGGCCGGGCGCCAGGAGGTTGACCTTGAATTCGATGGTCAGCACGCCGGAATTTTCCGGCATCAGCGAGAACGCGGCATAGCCGCAGGCCGAGTCCAGCGCCGTCGAAATCACCCCGGCATGCAGGAAACCGTGCTGCTGGGTCAGTGCCTGGGAATAGGGCATTTCGATCTCGATGATGCCCGGCGTCACAAGGGTCAGCTCGGCGCCAATGGTCGCCATCGCCTGCTGGCGGGCGAACGACGCCCTGACGCGGTCCTCATAATCGGGTGCGGGTACGATCTTTGCTGCCATGGCCATCGCCCTGATTTATCTGCAAAGCTTATCGCAGACGCCTGAACGCCACGCAAATGCTTTTGCTGCACTGCAGCAAAGCACTCAGTTCAACAGGAGCAGCGACGCGTTGAGCAAGGTGGCGAAGGCCACCCATAGGGCATAGGGCGCAAACAGCCATCCGCAAACCCGGTCGCGGTTCCACACCGTGGCTATGAACAGCGCAATGCTGGCGAGAAGAGCCAGGATCACGACCAGTGCCGGCCCCACCAGTTTGGCGCCGAAGAAAGTCGGCGACCACGCGAAGTTCAGAACAAGCTGGAGGGCCCAGATCTTCATCGCGGCGCCTGCTCGTTCCCGCTCCCATGTCCGCCAGCCGGCTACGGCGATCAGGACATAAAGGAGCGTCCAGGCCGGCGCGAAGACCCAGTTGGGCGGGTTGAAGGGCGGCTTGGCGAGCGAGGCATACCATTCACCCGGCAACGTCGCATAGCCGATCAACAGGCCGCTGCCGAGCACCAGAATGAGGAAAAGCAGAGGCGACACATATCTTTGCAAGAATTCTACCCCGTCTGGCGGCCGACGCCGCGCATCTGCAACTGGCGCTATGTCAGCCTGTAAATCGCAGCGTCAATTCGCCCCACGCAGCGCACAGAAATAGAACCCGTCGGTGCCGCTGAGCGCCGGCGACAGCGAGATATCGCTTGTCTTGCCGATCCGGGCGGCCGCTGCGTGACCGGGGAAGCTGACATCCCAGAGCGCGCGATGATCGACCGGGACAAAGCCCTTGTGCCGCTCGCGGAAGGCAGCGATCTGCTCGCCATTCTCCTCGTCGAACACCGAACAGGTGATGTAGACCAGCAGGCCGCCCGGTTTGACATAGGCCTTGGCCGCGTCGAGGATCGCCGACTGCTCGCCCTTGCGGGCATCGAGCTGTCTTTGCGTCAGCCGCCATTTGGCGTCGGGACGGCGCCGCCAAGTGCCGCTGCCGGTGCAGGGCGCATCGACCAGCACAATGTCCATGTGGCCTGCGAGGGGGCTGAGTTCAGCCGGCTTGGTGACGACCTGCACGTTGCGGTTTTCCGAACGGCGGATGCGGTCGAAGATCGGCGCCAGTCGCGCCTTTTCGGTATCATGGGCGAAGACCTGGCCTTTGTTGGCCATCGCCGCAGACAGCGCCAGCGTCTTGCCGCCGGCGCCGGCGCAGAAGTCGAGCACCTGCATGCCGGCCTGCGCGCCGGCAAGGGCGGCAACGATCTGCGAACCCTCGTCCTGGACCTCGAACCAGCCTTTCTGGAAGGCCGGCTCGGCCTGTACGTTGGGGTGCCGGCCGTCGCCGTCGATGGGCGGGATGCGAATGCCTTGCGGCGCGATAGCGGCTGCCTTGGCGCCGGTTTCGGCGAGTTCCGCCAGCACTTTGGCGCGGTCGGACTGCAGCGTATTGACCCTGATGTCGAGCGGCGGGCGGGTCGCCAAAGCCGCCCCTTCCGCAACCCAGTCTGCGCCAAAGGATCGTTCGAAGAGCGGCGCGCACCAGTCGGGTATGTCCGCCCGCACCGCCTCCGGCGCGTCTTCAGGCCGGCGCTCGGCCAGCGCCTGCAACTCGGCGGCGCTGAGCAGCGGCGGCGCGAACTTGTCACCCTGGAGCGCATCGTTAAGCGATTGCGGCGTCTGGCCCCATTCGATGAGCAGCGCGCCGAAGCCGATGGCGCGGGGCGTGTCTTCACCCAAAAGCCAGCCGGCGGAACGTTTGTGGCGCAGCGCGTCGTAGACGATGTTGCCGATCGCCGCGCGGTCGCCGCCGCCGGCAAAGCGATGCGACAGGCCCCAATCTTTCAGCGCATCGGCCACCGGCCGGTGGCGCCGGCCAATGTCGTCCAGCACTTCAATGGCTGCCGCCAGCCGTCCGCCCAGTCGCATTCGTCATTCCACCTATCGAGCACAGTATCCTTCGGCCTGCTCTTAGAGCGTTTCGCGTCGAGATTGAACCCCGCTTGAATTTCGCGGCGACGAGGCCTTCCGCTCGCGGCCGACGATTTTCCCCGCCGGCAAATGTCCGCCCGCCGGCGATAACAAATCTCAAATATATGCAAGATCTCTAATGTTGGTAACTGGCCGCCGTAAGCACGATCTGTGGCGCAATTGCTCTGCTTTCCAAGCTTTTGCGTTGGGAATACTCTTTGCGCCATGATTCGCGGCGCGGAAAAGCGGACCGACGGATCGATACGAGGAGAGGGCAATGAAAACGTATCTTGCGGAAGTTCTAGGGACATTTCTATTGGTGTTTATCGGCACGGCGTCGGTGGCGACGGGTGGCTTTCTCGCCGACTTGCCGCTGGGCCAGGAAGCCATCGGCCTGGCGTTCGGCATCGGCCTGATTGCGGCGGCTTACGCGGTGGGTCCCATCTCAGGCGCACATCTCAACCCGGCCGTCACGCTCGGCGTCTTCCTTGCCGGCCGGCTGCCGGCCAAGGATGTGATTCCTTACTGGATCGCGCAGATCATCGGCGCCATTCTGGCCTCGCTGGCGCTGTGGATCATCGTCTCCGGCCAGACCGGCGGGCACACCACCGGTTTCGGCGCCAATGGCTGGGACGTGGCGAAATGGGGGACGAGTTCGGCCTTCCTGTGGGAGCTGATCGGCACCTTCACCTTCGTCACCGTCATCCTCGGCGTCACCGCCGAGAAGCACTCGACGGCGTTCGCCGGCCTGGTCATCGGCCTGACGCTGGCCGGACTGCACTTCGCAATGATCCCGGTGACCGGCACCTCGCTCAATCCGGCGCGTTCGATCGGCCCGGCGCTGTTTACCGGCGGCGCAGCCCTCAGCCAGCTCTGGCTGTTCATCGTTGCGCCGCTGATCGGCGGCGCAATCGCTGGCGTCGTCGCCAAGGCACGCATCTTCGAAAAGGACTGATTTCGAAGCCTGCGAAAACGAAGGGCGCGGGCCTCGGCCCGCGCCCTTCGTTTGGGAGGTTGTATCAGGGAGCGATGTCGAAACGGTCGGCGTTCATCACCTTGGTCCACGCCTTGACGAAATCGCCAACGAATTTCTGCCCGGCATCCGCCGACCCGTAGACCTCGGCCAGCGCGCGCAGCTGCGCATGCGAGCCGAAGATCAGGTCGGCGCGTGTGGCGGTCCACCTGACTGCCCTGGTCTTGCGGTCGCGTGCTTCATAGACCTCATGCGAGCCCGGCTCGGAGGCCGGATCCCAGATGGTGCTCATCGAGAGCAGGTTGACGAAGAAGTCGTTCGTCAGCGTGCCCGGCCTGTCGGTCAACACACCATGCTTCGAGCCGCCGGTGTTGGCGCCGAGCACGCGCAGGCCACCAACCAGCACCGTCATCTCCGGCGCCGTCAGGTTGAGCAGTTGCGCCCGGTCGACCAGCATGGCTTCGACCGACATCGGCGGTTTGCCCCTGACATAGTTGCGGAAGCCGTCAATTTTCGGCTCGAGCGCCGCAAAGGAATGGACGTCGGTCTGCGCCTGCGAGGCGTCGGTGCGGCCGGGCGTGAAGGGAACCTTCACCGCATTGCCGCCATCCTGCGCCGCTTTCTCGACCGCGGCGACGCCGCCGAGCACGATGAGGTCGGCCAGCGAGACCTTCTTGCCGCCTGCGTTGAACTCGTTCTGGATGGCTTCGAGCTTCGCCAGCACGGTGGCCAGTTCGACAGGCTGGTTGACCTCCCAGTCCTTCTGCGGCGCCAGACGAATGCGCGCGCCATTGGCGCCGCCGCGCTTGTCGGAGTTGCGGAAGGTCGAGGCCGAGGCCCAGGCGGTCGAGACCAATTGCGAAACGCCGAGGCCCGAAGCCAGGATCTTGGCCTTCAGCAATGCGATGTCCTGGTCGCTGACCAGCTCATGGTCGACGGCCGGAACCGGATCCTGCCAGATCAGCTCTTCCTTCGGCACCAACGGGCCGAGATACCGCACGACCGGCCCCATGTCGCGATGGGTGAGCTTGTACCAGGCACGGGCGAAGGCATCGGCGAACTGCTCCGGATGCTCATGGAAGCGGCGCGAGATCTTCTCATAGGCCGGGTCGGCCCGCAGCGCGAGGTCGGTGGTCAGCATTGCCGGCGCATGACGCTTCGAGGGATTGTGCGCGTCCGGCACCGTAACCGCGCCAGAGCCGCCCTTCGGCGTCCACTGATGGGCCCCGGCCGGGCTCTTGGTCAGCTCCCATTCGAAGTTGAAGAGATTGTCGAAGAAGTTGTTGCTCCACTTGGTCGGCGTCGTCGTCCAGGTAACTTCGAGGCCGGACGTGATCGCATCGCCGGCAATGCCGGTGGCATGCTTGCTCGACCAGCCGAGGCCCTGCGCCTCGATGCCCGCGCCTTCCGGCTCGGCGCCGACCAGTGTTGCATCACCGGCGCCATGGGTCTTGCCGAAGGTGTGGCCGCCGGCGATCAGCGCCACGGTTTCCTCATCGTTCATTGCCATGCGTCCGAAGGTCTCGCGGATGTCGCGGGCCGAGGCCAGCGGATCCGGCTTGCCGTTCGGCCCTTCCGGGTTGACGTAGATCAGGCCCATCTGCACCGCGCCGAGATGGCCGTGCAACTCACGGTCGCCGGAATAGCGCTTGTCGTCGAGCCACTTGGTTTCCGAACCCCAGTCGACATCCTGCTCGGGCTCCCAGACATCGGCGCGGCCACCGGCGAAGCCAAAGGTCTTGAAGCCCATCGATTCCAGCGCGACGTTGCCGGTGAGAATCAACAGGTCGGCCCAGGAGATCTTGCGGCCGTATTTCTGCTTGACCGGCCACAAAAGCCGGCGCGCCTTGTCGAGATTGGCGTTGTCCGGCCAGCTGTTCAGCGGCGCGAAACGCTGCTGGCCCGCACCGGCGCCACCCCGGCCGTCGCCGATGCGATAGGTGCCGGCGCTGTGCCAGGCCATGCGGATGAACAGCGGCCCGTAATGGCCGAAATCGGCCGGCCACCAATCCTGCGAATCCGTCATCACCTTGTGCAAATCCTCGATCACCGCGTCGAGGTCGAGCGTCTTGAACTCCGCGGCGTAGTCGAAAGCTTCGCCCATCGGGTCCGAAAGGCTCGACTGCTGGTGGAGAACGCCGATGTCGAGCTGGTTCGGCCACCAGTCGCGGTTGGTCCTGGCGGAGGTTCCATGCGCGACCGGGCATTTGCCGGCGCTGTTGTCGTCGGTCATCGCGTCCATCCTGGCCTCCGAATTGCTGATTTATGTGTTGTTTTTTCCGGGCCGGCCGGGAGCCGCGCCACTCTGGAACGGTTCCAGACTAAGCCGTCTTTTCGATAAAAACAAATTGCCTTTCCTGTTTGTTGCGATAGGTTTTCCTTATGATTGGCTTGACCGTGCGGCAGATGCAATATTTCGAGGCTTTGGCGCAAACGCTGCATTTCGGCCGCGCCGCAAAACTCGCCGGCGTCAGCCAGCCGGCGCTGTCCGCGCAGATCGCCGAGATGGAGCAAAGGCTGAACTGCCGGCTGTTCGAGCGCGGCGGCAAGACGGTGCGGATGACGGAAGAGGCGCAAGCGCTGCTGCCACGCATCGAGCGCATCCTGCGCGACATCAGTGATGTCGAGACGACGGCTCGGCGCGGCCGCCCGGCGATGGAAGGCCGCTTCCGGCTGGGCATCATTCCGACCGTGGCACCCTATCTGCTGCCGCATGTATTGCCGGAACTGAAACGGCATTTTCCGTCCCTGCAGCTCGAACTGCGCGAAGCAGTCACCGCATCGCTAGTCGAGGACACGGCAACCGGACGGCTCGACGCCTTCATCGCCGCGCTGCCGCTCGAGCAGCCGGGCCTGGTCACCGAGGAACTGTTCGCCGACCGCTTCTTCCTCGCCGTGCCATCCGGAGACCCAGCCTTCGCCTCGCCACCGGTGCCGCCGGAAAGCCCGGCGCTGGAGCGGCTGATGCTTTTGGAGGAAGGCCACTGCTTGCGCGAACAGGCGCTCGCCCTGTGCGGCAGCGTGCGCCCGGTGGCAATGGCAAGCTACGGCGCCACCAGCCTGACGACGCTGCTGCAGATGGTGGCGCATGGTCTCGGCGTCACGCTCATCCCCGAAATGGCGGCAAGGCCGGCCAGCGCCATGCCGGACCTCAAGATCGTGCCGTTCCAGGAGCCAATGCCGCAACGCACGATCTGCCTCGCCTGGCGCCGCAACAAGGTGCGGCATGATGAATGCGTCGAGTTGGCGAAGATCATTCGGGGGTTGGATGGGGTGGTGATGGGGGTGTGAGTCGTTTGGGTCTTGGATGTCGCCTTGGGAACCCCGAAAAGAAACTCAAATCAGGCGCGTTCGCGAATACCCGCATTGATGGCTGGTCGCCAGACCGCACCAAAGCCTCAAGGGATAAATACCAGAAAAACATACGTAAAAAATACAACGGCATGGACGATTCCGGTCAGGAAGGTCGTCCTTTCGTTGCTAAAGCTTACGCCGCATATGAAAAGCGCTAAAACCAAAAGTACTGCGTCAGCTTCCGGGAGCCCCAGGGTCAACCCTCGTCCCGTAAGCAGGCTGGCTGCTGCGACCGCAGGTATCGTCAAACCAATCGTGGCGCAAGCCGAACCCATTGCGACATTCAGGCCGCGCTGCAGCTCATTGTTGAGTGAAGCGCGAACCGCCGAAATGGCTTCCGGCATCAAAACCAGACCCGCGATCATTGCCCCCACAATGCTGTCAGCCTGGGTCACCTGGTAAGCAACGAGCGCATTTTCAACACTTGCGGCGACCTGCTCGGCGAGCATGACAATTCCGATCAGTCCGATTACCAGGAGCAGAGCGCTGGAAGAGATGCTTTTGTGAGGGGCGGTTCGCGCCGAAAGGTCGTGTGCCAGTCCTTCGATGAAATCGTCCCGATGCCGGATTGTCTGCGCGAACACAAAGCTTGCATAGAGCAGCACGGAAAGAACGCTTACCAGGCCAAGCTGAGCTGCCGAAAATGTGCCGGGATCGGTGGTCCGCGTGTAGGTCGGCAGGATAAGCGTCATGACGGTCAGTGCGGCCAGAACCGCCAGATATGCGCTGGTCCCTTGCCGGACAATTGCCTGCTTGCGATGCCGCCAGCCGCCAAACGTGAGACACATTCCGACAACGCCGGTGGAGGCAATCATCACCGTCGAGAAGACGGATTCACGTGCAAGCGTGGGGTTGTTCTCTCCATGCAGCATCATGGAAACGATAATCGACACTTCGATTGCCGTCACGGCAAAAGTCAGCACCAATGTGCCGTAAGGCTCCCCCACACGGTGGGCCACCGCCTCGGCGTGATCGAGCACCACGAAAATAGTGATGAACATGATCGCACTCGAGAGCGCTCCGACGAGAATCCTGACGCTCGGCGAACCTTCGTCCACCGATAGCCCGCTGGCTCTGACCGCAACGGCCAGTGCCAGCGCGGCCAAAGGCATCGCATAGGAAGTCGCTGATCGTGCGAAACCAGTCATTCAAGCCCCAATGCGTTCGGCGAACCTCGCGGAAGCCTGTCGAGCACCCCAATGTCGAAGCGGGCAATCCCGTCCCCCGGCGTTCAACCCTCAAGCCGTCTTCTGCACCACCAGCCCCAGTTCCTCCACCATCGCTTCCCGCATCAGAAACTTCTGCGGCTTGCCCGTCACCGTCATCGGCAGTTCGGTGCGGAAGCGGATGTAGCGGGGGATTTTGTAGTGGGCGATCTGGCCGGCGCAGAAATTCTTGATCTCCTGCTCGGTGGCGATCTGGTTGGGCTTCAGCACGATCCAGGCGCACAGCTCCTCGCCATATTTGGCGTCGGGAATACCGAACACCTGCACCTCCTTGACCTTGGGATGGCGATAGAGAAATTCCTCGACCTCTCTGGGATAGACGTTTTCGCCGCCGCGGATGACCATGTCCTTGACCCGGCCGACAATGTTGCAATAGCCCTGGGAGTCGATGGTGGCGAGATCACCGGTGTGCATCCAGCCATCGCTGTCGATCGCCTCGCGGGTTTTTTCCGCGTCGTCCCAATAACCCTTCATCACGGAATAGCCGCGTGTGCAAAGCTCGCCCGGCGCGCCGACCGCGACGGTGGCGCCGTCGGCGTCGATGGCCTTGACCTCGACATGCGGATGGATGCGGCCGACAGTGGAGACGCGTTTTTCCAGCGGATCGTCGACGCTGCTCTGGAACGAGACCGGGCTGGTCTCGGTCATGCCGTAGGCGATGGTCACCTCTTCCATATGCATCAGCGTCACCACCTTCTTCATCACCTCGATCGGGCATGGTGAGCCCGCCATGATGCCGGTGCGCAGGCTGGAGAGATCGAAGCTGGCGAAATCCGCATGGTCGAGCATGGCGACGAACATGGTCGGTACGCCGTAGAGGCCGGTGCAGCGTTCCTGCGCCACCGCCTTCAGCGTGGCGCCGGCGTCAAAACCCTCGCCCGGGAAAACCATGGTCGCGCCCTTGGTGACGCAGCCCATCGTGCCCATCGACATGCCGAAGCAGTGATAGAGCGGCACCGGGATGCAGAGCCGGTCGTCGACGGTGAGCCTGATTGCCGCGGTGACGAAATTGCCGTTGTTGACGATGTTGGTGTGGGTCAGCGTCGCGCCCTTGGGCGCGCCCGTCGTGCCTGATGTGAACTGGATGTTGATGGCTTCGCCCGGCTTCAGCCCTTCGGAGATGCGGTCGAGGCTGTCATGCTCGTCACGGCCGGCCATCGACAGCACGTCGGCGAAATTGAACATGCCGGGCGAGTTGTCATCGCCCATGCGGATGACGATCTTCAGCGCCGGCAATTTCTGCGCCTTGAGCTTGCCGGGGGTGGCCTTGGCGAGCTCCGGCGCCAGCGTCTCGATCATGCCGAGATAGTCGGAGGTCTTGAAACTGGCGGCGGTGACCAGCGCCTTGCAGCCGACCTTGTTGAGGGCATATTCGAGCTCGGTCAGCCGGTAGGCCGGGTTGATGTTGACCAGGATCAGGCCGATGCGAGCGGTGGCGAATTGGGTGACCAGCCATTCCCAGCGGTTGGGCGACCAGATGCCGACACGGTCGCCTTTTTCGAGGCCGAGCGCCAGGAAGCCGGCGGCGAGCGTATCGACCGTGTCCGACAATTCGCTCCAGGTGAAGCGCTTGTCCTGGCCGACGAAGACGGCAGCATCCTGCGTGGCGTATCTGCCGACCGTGTCGGAGAAAAGCTGGGGGATCGTCTTGTCGAGCAGCGGCGGGGTGCGCTCGCCGGAGACATGCGCGCGGCCGTCGAGCGGGGCGATGAACGCCCTGCCGCGCCCGCGCAGATTGGTGGCGTTCTTGAGCTCGTCGAGATTGATCGCCATCGCCGTCTCCTCCCGATGAGTGAGCCTAGCAGCCTGATGGGATGGTGGAAAGTAGAGGCGGTTCCCCTCCCCCTCGCGGGGAGGGTGCCTCGCGAAGCGAGGCGGTGGGGTCCTCGGCGAAGTGCTCGACTTCCTTGCTCACGGTCGACCCGGCTTGGGTCGTCTCGCGTCGAGCACTGCCGGAGCGACCCCACCCGTCCATCCGCCTTTGGCGGCTGTCCACCCTCCCCTCAAGGGGGAGGGAGCGCGCTCATCTTCGCGGCTATTTCCCGCACTAGCGCCTCATCCGCAGCAGCACGATCTTTCCTGGCAGCCACGAGGCAGGCCTGCGACTTCAGCACAACCCCATCGGCCAGCACCTTGAGATGGTTGGCGCGTAGGGTCGAGCCGGTGGTGGTGATGTCGACGATGACATCGGCAAGGCCTGCCGCCGGCGCGCCTTCGGTAGCGCCGAGGCTTTCGACGATGCGGTAAACCTGGATGCCGTGCTTTTGCGAGAAGAATTGTTGCGTCAGCCGCCAGTATTTGGTTGCGATCCTCAGCCGCCTGCCGTGGCGCTGGCGGAAATCGGCGGCGACATCGTCGAGATCGGCCATGGTATCGACGTCGAGCCAGATGCCGGGCACCGCGACCACGACATCGGCATGGCCGAAGCCGAGGCGAGCGACGATTTCGGCGCGCGCCTCCCAGTCGGCGAGGTTTTCGCGCAGCAGATCCTCGCCGGTAATGCCGAGGTCGACCGAACCTTGCCCAATCTCGCCGGCGATTTCGGACGCCGACAGGAACGCCACCTCGATGCCCTCGGCGCCGTCGATGCGGGCGCGGTATTGGCGCTCATCGCCGGGCAGACTGACGGCAAGCCCGGCCCTGGCCAGCACCTCCAAGGCCTGCTCCTTGAGCCGGCCTTTCGATGGGATCGCCAGCGTGATCATTGCGGCTCTCCCCGCAGCGCTTCGATGCGGTCGAGCCAGACGGAGAAGCCGACGCCGGGGATCGGCGTCTTGGCGCCGAGCAGGGTCAGCAGCCGGTCGTAGCGTCCGCCACCGGCCAGCGGCCGCTCGCCGCCAAGTGCCGCGATCTCGAAGACGATGCCGGTGTAGTAATCCAGCGGACGGCCGAAGGCAGCGTCGTAGCGAACTGTTTGCGTCGGCAGGCCGTGCGCCTCGATGGCCTTGGCGCGGGCAGCGAATTTTTCGAGCGCCGCGCCCAGCGAAAGCCCGGCAGAGGCCGCAAAACTTTCGAGCGCAGCACTCGCGCCGTCGAGCGGCACGTCAATGGCGAGGAAATCCCTGAGTGCTGCAAAGGCCTCGTTCGACAGCCGCACGCTGCGCAATTCGGCCTTTTCGATCAGCCGCCGGGCAATGTCGACTGGCGCGCGTCCGCCGGATGCCAGCAGGCCGGTCTCTTCCATGCCGCCGGCAATGTGGGCGGAAAGCGCTTCGAGATCGCCATCGAGCACCAGGGCCGCGACTTCGCCGTCAAGCTCACCGTTGCGTGGCGGGTTGGCGAGATCGGACAACGCTGCCTGCAGCATCGGCGCCGAACCGAAGGCGCGCGCAAGTCGCATGCGCCAGCCGCGCGGCAGGCCGAGGGCCGCCAGCACCGCCTCGAAGATGGTCTGGTCGCCGAGCGTGATCGCCAGAGGCTGGCCCGGCAGCACCAACTGCAGCAGCGCATGCGCATCGGCCAGCGAACGCGCATCGGCCTTGGCCGTATCGCGGTCACCGAGATCCTCGATGCCGGCCTGAAAGAACTCGTTGCCGCCCTCGCGGCGCTGGCGGAACACTTCGCCGAGATAGGAATAGCGGCGCGGCGTGCCGGCCTGCGAGGCGATGTGGTCGAGGCAGACGGGGATGGTGAATTCGGGCCGCAGACACAGCGTCTTGCCGGTCTCGCTTTCGGTGAGAAAGATGCGGCGGCGCAGATCCTCGCCGGCCATATCGAGGAATGGGTCGGCCGGCTGCAGCACCGCGACCTCAACCGCATGGGTGTTGCGGGTGGCGAAGAGCTTGGTGATTTCGGATGCGATGGCGGGATAGCGGGAGGTCATGCGTGGCGCGAGGCACCCCCCTCTGGCCTGCCGGCCATCTCCCCCTCAAGGGGGGAGATTGGCAGCTTGGAGCGCAGCGCCTCTTCTTCAACGCCGGAGATTGGCGAAACCATGCGCGACATCCAATCTCCCCCCTTGAGGGGGAGATGGCCGGCAGGCCAGAGGGGGGCGTTCAAGCGCCACCCTTCGCACGGTCAGCGGCCTGCACCGCCAAAATCTTCCTCACCTCGGCGACCAGCTCTCCCTCCGCCACCGTCACCTGCGCCGGGCGGGCAGCCCGCCATTCAGCGTTGTCGGCGATTTCAGCGGACATGCGCGCGCCTTCGATCAGATCCTTGATCTGCAACTCGCCCTTGGCGCGCTCATCGCCGCCCTGGATGATCGCGACCGGGCTACCGCGGCGGTCGGCGTATTTCAGCTGCGCCTTCATGCCGGCGCCGCCGAGATACATCTCTGAGCGGATGCCGGCGGCGCGTAGCTCTGCGACCATCTTCTGGTAGCGGCCAAGGCTTTCCGTATCCTTGTCCATGACCAGCACGACGACCGGCGCGATGACATCGGTGGTGTCCAGCTTGCCGAGGTTCTTCAGCGCCGTCATCAGGCGGGAGACGCCGATCGAAAAGCCGGTCGCCGGCACCGGCTCGCCACGGAAGCGCGAGACCAGCCCGTCATAGCGGCCGCCACCGCCGACCGAACCGAAGCGCACGATCTGGCCGTCTTCGTTGGGGATTTCGGCGAGCAATTCGGCTTCGAAGACCGGGCCGGTGTAGTATTCGAGGCCGCGCACGACGGAGCGGTCCATGGCGATGCGATCTTCGCCATATCCGGCCGCCCTGACCAGGGCTTCAATCGTCGCGAGCTCGCCGACGCCTTCTTGGTAAGTCGAGTTCGAGCTCACTATGGAAACCTGGTCGACCTGTGCGTTCCTTGCCGTGGCGAGAAGAACTGCTTCAGCTTGCCCGTCGTCCAAACCAGCGCCCTTGGCGAAGTCGCCCTCGCCTTCCTTGCCGCCATCCCATCGGCCCGGCCCAAGCAGAAGCTTCACGCCTTCCGGCCCGAGCTTGTCCAGCTTGTCGATGGCGCGCAGCACGGTCAGCCGGCGGCCGGCATTGTTGTCACCGCCAAGGCCGATCGCCTCCAGCACGCCGTCAAGCACCTTGCGGTTGTTGACGCGAATGACGTAGTCGCCGCGCTTGATGCCGAGCGCTTGCATCACGTCGGCCATCATCATGGCCATCTCGGCGTCGGCTGCGACGCCCGGCGTACCGATCGTGTCGGCGTCGAACTGCATGAACTGGCGGAAGCGGCCCGGGCCGGGCTTTTCGTTGCGGAACACCCAGCCGGAGCGGTAGCTGCGATAGGGTTTCGGCAGCTTCTCAAAATTCTCGGCGACGTAGCGCGCTGTCGGCGCAGTCAAATCGTAGCGCAGCGACAGCCACTGCTCGTCATCGTCCTGGAAAGAAAATACGCCCTCATTAGGCCGGTCCTGGTCGGGCAGGAACTTGCCGAGCGCATCGGTGTATTCGATCAGCGGCTGCTCGGCCGGCTCGAAACCGTAGAGCTCATAGACCGAACGGATCGTCGCCATCATCTTCTCGACGGCGCGGATGTCTTCCGCGCTGCGGTCGGCAAAGCCGCGCGGCAGCCGCGCTTTCGTCTTTTCCGATTTGTCGGCCATAGGATGGGTCTTTTCGCTTAGTAATCGATGACTTGTTTGGAGTGGGCGTGTCCTAACCGAAGCGGCTTTGTGCGGCAAGGGTTTGCGCTTTTTCCTTCTCCTCCGAAACAAAACGCACCAAAAGGAAACAATTCCGCCATCGGCGCGGCATCGTGCCGACACAATCAGAGCCGATAAGCGCGCCGAAACAAAGGGTTGGGCCATGACTGCCGCACACAAGTTCGACATCAGAGACGACGGCTTGCATGAAGTCCGGCTGCGGCCGGCCGAGAACCGTGCGCCGGTGACGGCGAGCCTCGGTCCGTTTGAGGTCACCGCCGACGAGCGCAAGGGTTCCACCATGCGCGAGGCGCTGATGACCGGATTGCTGGTGATTTATCCGGCCTTTGCGGCACTGGCGGCGATTGTGGCGGGATTGTTCCTGACTGGCGCCAGCGGGACGTGAGTTCCTTACCCTCCCCCTTGTGGGGAGGGTCGACGCGTAGCGTCGGGGTGGGGGTGCGGCGCCAAGATACCCCCACCCGCGCCTTCGGCGCGACCTCCCCACAAGGGGGAGGTCGGGGGACGCCCTACTTCGGCCTCTTAAAGGCCTTGCGTTCCTTCTCCACCTGCTCCCGGCAAACACACCCCTCGAGATGGTCGTTGACCAGACCCATCGCTTGCATGAAGGCATAGACCGTCGTCGGTCCGACAAAGCTCCAGCCGCGCTTTTTCAACTCCTTCGAAATCCTGATCGAGACCCCTGTCGTCGGGTTGGCGCGTAGATGCGCCATGTCCACCACCGCCGGCCGCTCCTCCGGCCCCGGCTCGAACTTCCAGAACCAGGCGGCCAGCGAACCGAACTCGTCGACCATTTCGCACGCCCGTTTGGCGTTGTTGATGGTCGAGACGATCTTGCCGCGGTGACGGATGATGCCGGCATTGGCGACCAGGCGCTCGACATCCTCGTCGGTGAAGGCGGCGACCTTGTCGAAGTCGAAACCGGCGAAGGCCTCGCGGAAATTCTCGCGCTTGCGCAGAATGGTCAGCCAGGACAGGCCGGACTGAAAGCCTTCCAAGCAGATTTTTTCGAACAGCCTGCGGTCGTCGGCGACCGGCCGGCCCCATTCATGGTCGTGGTAGTGCAGATAGTCCGGCAGATTGCCGTGCCAGAAGCAGCGCGTGATCCCGTCGGAGCCGGTAAGCAGTCCGGTGTTGTCTTGCGCCATGGCCGATCCATCCGTTAACGCGCTTTCGCTGCATTTACCGCGGCTTTACCAGATTCCTGAACCCGGCGGTAACCACACCAAAAGGTTTACTGACAAAGCGGCATTTTACGCATTCCGATTCATGTTTCGGTTGCCGCTTCGCGCCAAGGATCGCGCAACCGGGGGCAAGTTCCGCCTCCGTCCGTTCGACGATCAAGGTGCGTTCCGATGAAGATCTTTTTGCGTTCCGTGCTCGGCGCCGTGGCCATTCTGGCCGCCGGCGTCACCTCCTCTGCCGCCAACGACCGCTATGCCGACAGGCCGCCGGTGATGGTGAGCCCCGACCTTTCCGCACCCTGGGTGCTGCAGCTTGGCCGGGCGCCCGGCATCGTGCGGCAGAGCCGACAGGTGGTCCAGCAGCCGCGACTTCGCTATGCGCAGCCGGCGCGACCCGATCGGGTGCGCACTGCTTCCGTGCAGGCGCCGGCCAAGCGCGTGGTGATGCGGCCGCAGATCAATCCGCTCTACCTGCCGCAGGAAGTCGCCTATGACGGCCCGCAGAAGCCGGGCACGATCGTCATCGATACGACGCAGAACTTCCTGTTCCTGGTCGAGAAGAACGGCAAGGCGCGGCGCTATGGCGTCGGCACCGGCAAGCCTGGCTTCGAATGGTCTGGCACGCACAAGATCACCAACAAGCGCGTCTGGCCGGACTGGCGCCCGCCAGCGGAGATGATCAAGCGCGAGGCCGCCAAGGGCCGCTACCTCCCGACCTATCTGGCCGGCGGCGAGGAAAACCCGCTAGGCGCCCGCGCGCTCTATCTCGGCACGACGGAATACCGCATCCACGGCACCAACCAGCCATGGACCATCGGCGGCTCGGTATCTTCCGGCTGTATCCGCATGCGCAACGAGGACGTGGTTGACCTTTACGAGAGGGTCAATGTTGGAACGACCGTGGTCGTGATATAGTCGGCTACCGAATCATCTGGTTCAGAAGGCTAGACCTTCAGGGATCGGGAAGAGTTTACGGGGGACGGGCCGTGTGGGGATGCGGCCAGTCAGGAAAGGGCAGCCCGGGAAGCCGCGCTGCCCTTTCTCTTTGCGGCTATAGCTGAGCCAGGCTGCGCCAGAACGTCGCGCCAGGGGGATGACGGTTCGCTTTCACGCTGCCTTGCCGCATTTCCCCTGCTATAGGGACGGCCAAACTCCCCTGCGCCAAACTCGCTGCAAAGGTTCAGCCATGTCTCCGCCAGACGATAGCCGCTATCTCCGGGGCGGCCCGGTCGCCCAGCGCATCATGGCATCCGTGCGCGAGGATGCCGCCATCGCCACCGCCGAAGGTTTTCCGCCCAAGCTGGTGTCGATCACCGTCGGCGATACCGCTGCCGTCGATGTCTATGTGCGCAACCAGCGCGCCAAGGCCGCGCTTGCCGGCATCGGTTTCGAGGAGCGGCGGTTCCCCGCCGACATCAGCGCCGGCGAACTCGAGGCGGCGATCCACGGCCTGAACGCCGACCCGCGTGTCACCGGCATCATCATCCAGCGGCCGGTGCCGGCGCATATCCCGATCAAGACGCTGCAAGCGGCGGTGCATCCACTGAAGGACGTCGAGGGCATGCATCCGGCGTCGATCGGCAATATCGTCTACAATCAGCTCGACCTCGCGCCTTGCACGGCTGCGGCCTCGGTCGAGCTGCTCAAGGAAACCGGCCTCGACCTCAAGGGGCTCGAAGTCGTCGTCGTCGGCCATTCCGAGATCGTCGGCAAGCCGATTGCCTTCCTGCTGATGAGCGAAGGCGCAACGGTGACGGTGTGCCATCACATGACGCGCTCGGTGGCGGCACATGCGCGCCGCGCCGATGCGCTGTTCGTCGCCGTCGGCAAGCCGCGGCTGATCAAGGCCGACATGGTAAAGCCCGGTGCGGCCGTCATCGACATCGGCATCAATTTTGAGATCGGCCCGGACGGCACGAGCCGCATCGTCGGCGACGTCGACACCGAGAGCGTGAAGGAAGTCGCGTCCTGGATCACGCCGGTGCCGGGCGGCGTCGGCCCGATCACTGTGGCGATCCTCTTGCGCAACACAATGGTCGCGCTCAGCCGCCAGCGCGCGCGCTACCAGGCGACGTATGGCGTGGTGGACCGGCTGGCAGCGGAATAGCTGCTTACTCGGCGGCGACCAGGTTTCCTTCGGAGACGCCCTCCGGCTTCGGACCACCATAGGCCCAGTCGAGCAGCTTGATCGTGTGCACCACCGGCAGCTTTGCAGCCGAAGCGATCTGGGTGATGCAGCCGATATTGCCTGTGGCGACGATTTCGGCGCCGGTGGCCTCGATGTTTTTCACCTTTCGGTCGCGCAGCTTCTCCGAAATCTCCGGCTGCAGGATGTTGTAGGTGCCGGCCGAGCCGCAGCACAGATGTCCCTCGCGCGGTTCGCGCACGACGAAGCCCGCCTTGGACAGCAATTCCTTCGGCTGGCGGATGATCTTCTGACCGTGCTGCATCGAGCAGGCGGAGTGATAGGCGACGACGGTGCCGGGTTTGCGCACCGGCTCGGGCAGGTCGAGGCTTGCGAGATATTCGGTAATGTCCCTGGCCAGCGCCGAGACCCGCGCGGCCTTGTCGGCATAGGCCGGATCGAGGCGCAGCATGAAGCCGTAGTCCTTGATCGTTGTGCCGCAGCCGGACGCGGTGATGACGATGGCATCGAGCCCGCCCTGGTCGATGGCACGCGCCCACGCATCGACATTCTGCCGGGCCGAGGCAAGGGCTGCTGCCTCGCGGCCCATATGATGGACCAGCGCGCCACAGCAGGCTTCGCCCTGCGGCACCACGACCTCGACGCCAAGCCTGGTCAGCAATGCAATCGTCGTCTCGTTGATGGCGGGGTCGAGTACCGATTGGGCGCAGCCGGTGAGGATGGCGACGCGGCCTCTCTTCGTCCCCTGCCCGGCATGAATGCCGGAAGAGGCCATTGGCGAGACCGTCGGGATCGAGGCCGGTGCCAGCTTCAGCATCGCGCCCAGCGGCCTCAGGGCCGGCAGCCTTTCGAACAGGCCGATGAATGGCTTGCCCAGTCTCGCCAATTTCAGCGCGGCGCGAAAGCGCGCGGGATAGGGCAGCACGAAGGCCAGCATGGCGCGGGTGAGCCGGTCGAGCAGCGGCCGCCTGTAAGTTTCCTCGATATGGGCGCGGGCATGGTCGACCAGATGCATGTAATTGACGCCCGACGGGCAGGTGGTCATGCAGGCCAGGCAGGACAGGCAGCGGTCGATATGGGTGACGATCTGCTTGTCGGCCGGGCGGCCATTCTCCAGCATGTCCTTGATGAGATAAATGCGCCCGCGCGGCGAATCGAGTTCGTTGCCGAGCGTCACATAGGTCGGGCAAGTGGCGGTGCAGAAGCCGCAATGCACGCATTTGCGCAGGATCTTCTCCGATTCCGCGACATGCGGATCAGCGAGCTGGGCAAGGGAGAAATTGGTCTGCATCGCGTTAGCCCTGGGCCATGCGGCCGGGATTGAGGATGGCCTTGGGATCGAACTCGGCCTTGAGCCTAGCCGACAGGGCGGCCAGATGCGGCGCCTGTGGCTCGAACACCGGCACGGCGGCGCGATGCGCGGGCGCGGCGCGCACCAGCGTCGCGTGGCCGCCGCCATGTTTTCTGATCAGCCCGCGCAGCAGGGCGGCCTCGGGATCGCCCTCCTCCATGCGCAGCCAGACCAGCCCACCCTGCCAGTCGTAAAAGGCGCTGACGCCGATCTGCATGCGCAGCGTCAGTACCATCTGGTGGGCCTGGGACGGCGCCATCGAAACGCGCCAGACCGGCTTTTCACTGCCGTCGGCGAAGGGAGCGCAATCCCTGATATCACGCCAAAGGGCATGCGAGGCCTCGCCGGCAATGTCCTGCAACGGGCCGGCATTTTTCAGCAGGGTTTTCAGTGCCTCGATGCGATAGGCGACCGAAGGGCCGAACCCTTCGACGCGCAGCAGCGTCGCGGCGTCAGTGCCGAGCGCGCCGTCGGCGACACGCGCGGCGATCCGCTCCGGCAGATGCGCGGCGCTCGACACTTCGGCGCTGGAGCCGAGCGCCAGCGCCATGGCGGCGGCCGCCGCATCGTCGAGCAGGCCACGCACGGCAAGCGTGACCTCGGTCTCGGCCGCCGGCAACACCTTGAAGGTGACGTCGGTGAACACGGCCAGCGTCCCCCAGCTGTTGGCCATCAGCTTCGACAGGTCGTAGCCGGTGACATTCTTGACGACGCGGCCGCCGGACTTGAAAGCCTCGCCGCGGCCGGCAACGGCGTTGATGCCGAGGATGTGGTCGCGCGCGGCGCCCGCCTTCAGCCGGCGCGGGCCGGACAGGTTGGCGGCAAGCACACCGCCGATCGTGCCTCTTCCCTTGATGCCGCCGAACAATGGGCCGTAGTCCATCGGCTCGAAAGCAAGTTGCTGGCCGTTTTCGGCGAGCAGGCTTTCTATATCGGAAAGCGGTGTGCCGGCCTTCGCCGACAGCACCAGTTCGGCCGGCTCGTAGAGCGTGACGCCGGTGAGTTTTGAGAGATCGAGCGTGTGTTCGCTCTGCTGTGGCCGGCCGATGCGGCGCTTGGAGCCGTGGCCGATGATTTCCAAAGGTGACTCTTCCGCGGCCGCCCATTGGACGATGGAGAGGGTCTCGGCCGATGTGGTGGGAGTGAAGGTGGTCATGGCGACGCGCCGCTTGCGAGTGCAGAGACGTCGAGTTCCTTCGTGCCCCCCTCTGTCCTGCCGGACTTCTCCCCCACTTGGGGGGAGATTAGCAGCTTTGGCGACCGCGCCTCTCTAGCAACGTCGAAGATTGGCGAAGGCAGAGATGACTGGTGATCTCCCCCCAAGTGGGGGAGATGTCCGGCAGGACAGAGGGGGGCGCGAAGGATCGCCGACGTGAGACATTCCGCCCCCATCAAAACCTCGGAATGTCCGGAAACGCCACCTGGCCGCGATGCACATGCATGCGTCCAAGCTCCGCGCAGCGGCGCAGTTGCGGGAACACTTTTCCCGGGTTGAGCAGATGGTTGGGATCGAAGGCGCATTTGACGCGCATTTGTTGGTCGAGGTCGATCTGGTTGAACATTTCAGGCATCAAGTCGCGCTTCTCGACGCCGACGCCGTGCTCGCCGGTCAAGACGCCGCCGACCTTGACGCAGAGCCGCAAGATGTCGGCGCCAAAACTTTCCGCCTTGTCGAGTTCGCCCGGCACGTTGGCGTCGTAGAGGATCAGCGGATGCAGATTGCCGTCGCCGGCGTGGAAGACATTGGCGACGCCAAGGCCGTATTTTCCCGACAGTTCGCGCATGCCGGCGAGCACACGCGGCAATTCCTTGCGCGGGATGGTGCCATCCATGCAGTAATAGTCGGGTGAGATGCGGCCGACCGCCGGGAAGGCCGCCTTGCGGCCGGCCCAGAAACTCAGCCGCTCCTGTTCGGATTGCGAGATGCGGCAGGTGGTGGAGCCGTTCCTGTAGGCGATCGCTTCGACGAGACCGATCAGGTGATCGACCTCGACGCCCGGCCCGTCGAGTTCGACGATCAGCAGCGCCTCGACATCAAGGGGATAGCCGGCGTGGACGAAATCTTCCGCGGCATGGATCGCCGGCCGGTCCATCATCTCCATGCCGCCAGGGATAATGCCGGCGCCGATGATGTCGGCGACGCATTGGCCGCCCTGCTCGCTGGTCGGAAAGCCGATCAGCAGAGCGCGCGCCGTCTCCGGCTTCTTCAGGATGCGTACCGTGACCTCGGTGACGACGCCGAGCAGGCCTTCGGACCCCGTCATGACGCCGAGGAGATCATAGCCTTCCGAGTCCAGATGATTGCCGCCCAGGCGCACCACCTCGCCGTTCATCAGCGCCATCTCGATGCCCAGCACATTGTTAGCGGTCAGGCCGTATTTCAGGCAGTGCACGCCGCCAGAATTTTCAGCGACATTGCCGCCGATCGAGCAGGCGATCTGGGAGGATGGATCGGGCGCATAGTAGAAGCCCTCCTGCTCGACGGCGGTGGTGATGCCGAGATTGGTGACGCCGGGCTGAGCGACGACGACGCGATCGGGATAGTCGATCGCAAGGATGCGGTTGAAGCGGCTCATGACCAGCAGCACGGCATCCTCGAGCGGCAACGCGCCGCCGGAGAGTGAGGTGCCGGAGCCGCGCGGCACGACACGGATGTTGCGGTCGTTGCAGTATTTCAGCACCCGCGACACCTGCGCCACCGTTTCCGGCAGCACCACGACCAGCGGCAATTGCCGGTAGGCGGTGAGACCGTCGCTTTCGAAGGCGCGCATTTCGTTGGTGGCGTCGACGACGCCCTCGCCCGGCACGATGATGCGCATATCGGCGACGATCTCTGCGCGCCTTCGCATCGTGGCGTCGTCTGGCTTGGGCATGACAAGGCCGGACATCGGCGGCGTCCTCCGCTTAGCTGGTAAAAATCTTTTACCAGCTACATCCGGATGTTGCAAACACCGCGTCGGGCAAAGAGCGTACTGCCCGCCTTCCGCAGCGGCAATCTGCCGCTGGCCCGGCAGGGCGGATCGTCCAGCGCCTTGCCCTTCGCTGGCTCAGGGCGTTCGAAGCTCGAAAAGCCAAGCAATTGGCTTTTCGTCCGCTGCGCGGACCGCTTCTCACTCCCCCGGATGTTTCGCCGGCTCGGAGTGCATCCGCCTGACTCGCCGCACGCCCCACCAGACCAGCACGATGGCGACCGGCACCGCCGCGGCAGTGACGATTTCGGGTGCAAAGGCATGGCCGAAGATCGATGCGCCCTTGGCGAGATAGGAGATCAGGCCGACGACATAGTAGGACACTGCTGCCACCGACAGGCCTTCCACCGTCTGCTGCAACCGCAGTTGCAGCCGGGCGCGGTTGTTCATCGACGCCAGCAGATCGCGGTTCTGCTTCTCGACCTCGACATCGACCCAGGTGCGCAGCAGCGTGGTGGCGCGGGTCAGTTTTCGCGACAGGTTGGCCTGGCGCTCCTCGACCGAACGGCAGGTGCGCATGGCGGGTGCCACCCGCCGCTGCAGGAAGCCGCCCCAAGTGTCGTAGCCGGGCACGGCTTCTTCGTCCAGCGCTTCCAGCCGCTCGACAACGATGCCGTCATAGGCGCGGCTGGCGCCGAAGCGATAGAGGCTGGAGGCGGCATCAGCCTCGAGTTCAGCGGCAAGCTCGGTCAGGTCGGCGAGCAGCGTCTGGCTGTCGCGGGTTTCAGCGACCTTCATTTCCAGCGTGGTCTGCGCCAGCCGGTCCTCGATGCGGCGGGCGCGGCCCGACAGCGTCAGCGCCAGCGGCAGGCCGAGCATGGCAAGCGTGCGATACGTCTCGACGTCGATCAGCCGCTGCGACAGCGCGCCGGTCCGCGCCGGCGTCAGGCCGCGATCAAGCACCAGGATGCGGGTCAGGCCGTCGCCGTCCTGGCGGAAATCGGTGACTATGGCCGCATTGCCGCGCTCGACCAGCGAATAGCAGAGGCTCGTCGGGTCGAAGGCCGCAATCAGCTTCTCGCTTACCGGCGTCCATTTGCGGATCTCCAGCCTTATACCTGAGATCACCGTTCCCGGCGGCGAGAAGCCGTTGCCGAAAGGAGAATCCTCCTGCGCCCTGCTGCTTTCGGCCAGCGGCCCTTCCCACAGATAGGTCGAAAATTCCGTATGCCGCTCCCAGCGCAGCGTGCCCTTGCCCCACTTCATGGCGTGGTGGCGGGCATGACGGTCGGGCGCCGCGATGCCGAGGCGCCGCGACAGTTCGGAGAGCACGGCCATGTCGACGCCGGAGCCGCCCTCGGTCATGAAGGCGAGTTGCACAAGCACGCGCGGCTTCTCGATCAGCGGATGCGGCCGAGCATGGACCTCGCCAAGCGCGCCAGGCCGTCCCTCATGCGCGGGAAAGCCCATCACGCTGCCCTGGGCGCGCGGCTGGAATTCGAGGTTGGACGTCTCGTCCGACACGGTGGTCCCCCTGTTCTCGACCCTTCGTGTGATGGCGTCCTCTAAAGGCAATCCATGAGGCGCGTAAACACCAAAGTCTAGCATCGTAGGTCCTGCCGGCGCGACGCGCAGACCGACCCGATTGGGCAAATTGGATAAATAATTTGACCAGTTGGCGACGCTGGCTTTATCTTGCGCGACGCCGGTTCAATTTCCCAGGCCCCCGTTGAGCGATATTTTCTCCAGGATCGAGCATTCGCGCACCGCCGACGAGGTGGTGCAGCAGATCGAAAGCCTGATCCTTGAAGGCGTGCTGCGCACCGGCGACCGGCTGCCGGGCGAGCGCGAGCTGGCGCGCCAGTTCGACGTGTCGCGGCCGATCCTGCGCGATGCGCTGAAGGCGCTGGAAGGGCGCGGGCTGCTGATCACCAAGGCCGGCGGCGGCACCCATGTCGCCGACGTCATCGGCCAGTTGTTCACCAAGCCGGTGACCGACCTTATCTCGATGCACCGCAAGGCGGTGACCGACTATCTGGAATACCGCCGCGAGATCGAAGGTGTTGCGGCCGAATATGCGGCGCGGCGCGCGACAGCGGACGACATTGCGCTGCTCGACCGCATCATGGCGCGCATGGACGAGGCGCACCGCACCGGCGATTTCGACGACGAGGCGGAAATCGACGTCGAGTTCCACCATGCTGTGTGCGAATGCGCGCACAACATCATCCTCTTGCACACGCTGCGCTCCTGCTACCGGCTGCTGTCTGAAGGCGTGTTCCAGAACCGGCTTCTGGTGTTCAGCGTGCCCGGAGCGCGCGAGGCGCTGCTGGCCCAGCACGGCGCGATCTACAAAGCCGTGAAGGCCGGCGATCCCTCAGCTGCCCGCCAGGCGGCGATGGACCATATCTCCTATGTCGAGCGCTCGATGCTCGAGGCCGAACGCAGCGGCGACTGGCAGCGCGTGTCGCGGCTCAGGCTTAAGCAGCGCTCCGACGCCGACGACGGCTTCAAGACGACTGGCTAACGAGGAACCACCATGAGCGACATCCTCACCATTGCCGATCTCAAGGACCTGGCGCGCCGGCGGGTGCCGAAGATGTTCTTCGACTATGCCGATTCCGGCGCCTGGACCGAAAGCACCTACCGCGCCAACGAAGAGGACTTCCAGAAGATAAAATTCCGTCAGCGCGTACTGGTCGACATGAGCAACCGCTCGCTGGAATCGACCATGATCGGCGAGAAAGTGGCGATGCCGGTGGCGCTTGCCCCAACTGGAATGACCGGCATGCAGCATGCCGATGGCGAGATGCTGGCCGCGCAGGCGGCAGAGGAATTCGGCGTGCCGTTCACGCTGTCGACGATGAGCATCTGCTCGATCGAGGATGTCGCGTCGGTGACCAAGAAGCCGTTCTGGTTCCAGCTCTACGTGCTTCGCGACAAGGATTTCGTGCTCGACCTGATCGACAGGGCGAAGGCTGCAAAATGCTCGGCGCTGGTGTTGACGCTCGACCTGCAGATCCTGGGGCAGCGCCACAAGGATGTCCGCAACGGGCTGTCGGCGCCGCCCAAGATGACGCTGGCCAACATTGCCAACATCGCCATGCGGCCGCGCTGGCTGATGGGCATTGCCGGCACCAAGCGCCGCACCTTCCGCAACATTGTCGGCCATGCCAAGGGCGTCGGCGACGTCGCTTCGCTGGCATCGTGGACGACGGAGCAGTTCGACCCGCACCTGTCGTGGAAGGACGTCGCCTGGATCAAGGAGCGCTGGGGCGGCAAGCTGATCCTGAAAGGTATTCTCGACAAAGAGGACGCGCTGATGGCGGTCGAGACCGGCGCCGACGCCATCACCGTTTCCAACCATGGCGGGCGCCAGCTCGACGGCGCATCGTCGTCAATCATGGCGCTGGAGGAGATCGCCGATGCCGTCGGCGACAGGATCGAGGTGCATATGGACGGCGGCATCCGCTCGGGCCAGGACGTGCTGAAGGCGCTTTGCCTCGGCGCCAAGGGCACCTATATCGGCCGCCCGTTCCTGTACGGGTTGGGTGCCATGGGCAAGCAAGGCGTGACCCTGGCGCTGGACATCATCCGCAAGGAGATGGACATCACGCTGGCACTGTGCGGCAAACGGCTGGTGACCGAGATGGGCAAGGACCAGTTGCGGCGATAGGGTCTTGTTCACCGATTAGACCCTAGCCTCGCTGGATCACGGAGACGAAGCCGCCTTGACCGAGACCGGCATCCACTACCTCGACGCGCGCGCGCCCGATGGCATGCGCCTCTATGCGATCGGCGACGTGCATGGCCGGCTCGATCTGCTCGCCGCCATGCATCGCCGCATCGAGAGCGAACTCGAATACAAGCCGACCAGCGATTGGCGCGTCATCCACCTCGGCGACTATGTCGACCGCGGACCAGAGTCCAAGGGCGTCATAGACTTCCTGATCGACGCACAGAAACGCGATCCGCGGCATCTGATGCTCGCCGGCAACCACGATATCGGCTTCCTCGACTTTCTCGACGAGCCTGACCCGGAAGGGCTGTTCATCCGTTATGGCGGCGTGCAGACGGCACAATCCTATGGCGTCGACCTAGCGGGACACGCAAGCTGGTTCGGCAAGGCCGAGGCGTTACGGCGGGGACACCAGGCACTGGTCAATGCTGTACCGCAAGCCCATGTCGACTTCCTGCGGTCGCTGCAATTGTCACTGATATCAGGTGATTTCTTCTTATGCCATGCCGGCGTCAGGCCTGACGTGCCGCTGGCGAGCCAGAGCCCGCAGGATCTGGTCTGGATCCGCGACGTCTTCCACAACCATCCAGGGCTTTACCCGAAGGTGATCGTGCACGGCCACACACCGGTGCCGCAGGCGGAGGTGATGCCGAACCGCGTCAATGTCGACACGCTCGCCTGGCAGTCAGGCATGCTCAGCGCGCTCGCCGTGGACGGCGCGGACAAGCGTATCCTGACTGTGCAGGGAAAAGCGTTTTAGCGAAGCGCGGCGGTGACGCCGTAGCCGTCGACGGCCTGATGGTTGTTGGCCGCATCGGCGGAATAAATGCCGAGACCGCACAAAACGATGGCAGACAGCATGACAAAGGACAGAAGCGCTGCTTTCACGGACGTCATCTCTAGTTGAGCTTCCTGCATCTGGGCACGAGGCGGTTACCAATGGGTTGAAACCGAGAATTCGTCTCAAAGTTTCGACGATTTCGCGCTTGTAGGTCGATTCTGTATCGGCGGTGTGTCGCGCGGACCACACAGAAGGTTCATCGCGGTTGCATTGCCGATGCATAGCGCGCGCCTTGTAGGATAGCGTTCGGCCACAAACCAAGGACGAAAGAAGTTGTCCCCGGCAGATTCCCCGCCGCGTGCCAATTATGCAACGGCCGCGCGTTGGCTGGGTTCAGATCGTCGCCACCCAGGCGCGGGCAATGGCCAAGCCCGCGGCATCAGCCTCGGGGCCGTTGAGAGCCATTTCGCTGTCGAGGCGGTCGTGCCAGTCGGGATGGCGATCGGCAATCAGCGGCGCGAAGGACGTGCTCCAGTCCCTCACCATCGGCCGGTCGGCCTCGAAATGGAACTGGAAGCCGTAGACGGCGCGGCCGATACGGAACGCCTGGTTTTCGGCAATTTCGCTGCCGGCAAGCCGCACCGCATTTGACGGCAGCGCGAAAGTGTCGTCGTGCCATTCGAAGATGGGGAAATCCTGGGGAAGTGCGCCAAGCACCGGATCGGTTCTGGCGTCCGGCGTCAGCGATACCTTGTGCCAGCCGAATTCCGAGGCGCCGCCGATCTGGTTCTCACCGCCGAAAGAGCGGGCAACCAACTGGCTGCCCAGGCAGATACCGAGAACCGAGCGATCCTTGGCGGCGAAATCGCGGGTCAGTTCGAGCAGCGCCGGGAAATACGGGTAGTCATCGTCGGCCAGCGCATTCTGGCCGCCGCCCAGCATCACCATGGCATCGTGTCCGGTCGCGTCGTCCGGCAGCGCATCGCCCTTGTAGGGCCGGCGCAGGTCGAGATCGGCGCCGGCTTCGGCGAGCGCGGCACCAACCTGGCCAAGGCCGGTGTTGTCGTAGTTCTGGACCACCAGCACCCGCATCGCAAAACCCTGCTGACATGAAATGACGCGACGAGCGATATCATGTCGCCAGCATTGCAGCCAAGCTGCGTATTCGGGAGAGAGCTATGCCACTGCAGAACCGGGTCGATCCGTTCGGCGCCATCCATGCCATATCCGAGCGCGGCCTGTTCACCGGCAATCGCGGCATCATCCACGATCCTGAGACCAAGACGCTGCTGAAAAAGCGTTGGGCCTTGCCGGCCTGGATCATCTGCGTCTGCCAATTCCGCAATGTGCGGCGCGAGCCGATGGGCAGGAACAGGCCGGGCGGCAGGGCCGGCTGGACCGAGTTGTTCTTCCTCGACGAGGTGACGGCGCTGGCCGCCGGGCACCGTCCCTGTTTCTATTGCCGGCGTGAGCGAGCCACGGATTTTGTCGGGCGTTTCGGCAAAGTCTTCGGTGTAAATGAACCGCGCGCGCCAATGGTGGACAAGCGGCTGCACAAGGAGCGGCTGGCTTCCGGCGGCAAGCCACCTGATGTCACCATGGGAGAGCTTGCCGAATTGCCGGACGGAGCGATGATCGCGGATGGCGGCTCGGCCTATGCGCTGCGCGGCGGCAACGCGCTGCCCTGGTCGTTCGCAGGCTATGGCGATGCGGCGGCCTTCGACAGCCTTGCCGGCCGGTCGCTGCGCCTGCTCACACCGGCCACGACCGTTTCGGTGCTGCGGCACGGTTTTGAACCGGTGTGGCATCGTTCCGCCGAGACTTGACGCCAGGCACCGCCTCGCCCATTCCTCGGCGATGCGCGCCAATTACAAGATGCAGCGGCTGTTCGTGCCGGACGACCTCGCGGCAGGCATCGAATTCGATGCCGGCCAGCAGCAGAGCCATTATCTCATGCATGTGCTGCGGCTCGGCGAAGGCGCCGAGATCCTGGTCTTCAACGGCCGCGACGGCGAGTGGTCGGCGGCGATTGCCACCAGGTCGAAAAGGGCGGTGCGGCTGAAGGTGCTGGCCTCGCAGAGACCGCAACCGCCCCTGCCTGACCTGATCTATTGCTTCGCGCCGCTGAAACAGGGCCGGCTCGACTATCTCGTGCAGAAGGCGGTCGAGATGGGCGCCGGCATCCTGCAGCCGGTGATCACACAGCACACGCAAGTGGCAAAACCCTCCATCGACCGGCTGCGCGCCAATGTCGTCGAGGCGGCCGAGCAATGCGGCATACTGGCGGTGCCGGAAGTGCGCGAGGCCGAGAAATTCGAGCGCCTGCTCTCCGGCTGGGACAAGGAACGCCGGCTTATCTTCTGCGACGAGGATGCCTCGACCAACAATCCACTGCCAGCGCTGCAGGGGTTGAGGGAAAAGAAACTGGCGCTGATGGTCGGACCGGAAGGCGGCTTTTCCGACGAGGAACGCAAGATGCTGCGGGCGCTCCCCTTCGTCACCGCCATCCCGCTCGGACCGCGCATCCTGCGCGCCGATACGGCAGCGGTGGCGGCGCTTGCGGTGATGCAGGCGACGGTCGGAGACTGGTAAGAAGCGTAAAGATCAATTCCTGTTGACCTGTGGCTCAGGATTTTTCGCTTGATCGGCTGCTGACATTTCGTCCATTTAGCGCCGGCGGGCTCCGAGAGCCGCAGAGGGGGCCCCATGGCGCGCGACACAACCGATTTCCGGGCAATCGAAGGCATCGACGAACTGGTCGAGCATCTGGCCGAAGGCAACAAGCCGCGCGACAAGTGGCGCATCGGGACCGAGCACGAGAAGTTCCCCTTCTATGTCGACGGGAACGCGCCGGTGCCCTATGGCGGCGAGCGCGGCATCCGCGCCATCCTCGAAGGCATGCAGCAAAAGCTCGGCTGGGACCCGATCATCGATGACGGCCGCATCATCGGCCTGGTCGAGCCGACCGGACAGGGCGCGATCTCGCTGGAGCCTGGTGGCCAGTTCGAGCTGTCGGGCGCGCCGCTGGAAACGATCCACCAGACCTGTCGCGAGGGCAATGCGCATCTGGCGCAGGTCCGCGAGATCGCCGAGCCGATGGGCATCCGCTTTCTCGGCCTCGGCGGCAGCCCGAAATGGTCGCTGGCCGAGACGCCGAAAATGCCGAAATCGCGCTACGAAATCATGACCCGCTACATGCCCAAGGTCGGCACCAAGGGTCTCGACATGATGTATCGCACCTGCACCATCCAGGTGAACCTCGACTTCGAAAGCGAAGCCGACATGCGCCGCAAGATGCAGGTGTCGCTGAAGCTGCAGCCACTGTCGACGGCGCTGTTTGCCAACTCGCCCTTCACCGACAGCCGGCCGAACGGGCTGCAGAGCTGGCGCGGCGACATCTGGCGCGACACCGACAACCAGCGCTCGGGCCTGCTCGAATTCTGCTTCTCGCCCGAGTTCGGCTTTGCCGACTATGTCGAATGGGCGCTCGACGTGCCGATGTATTTCGTCATCCGCGACGGCCACTATCACGACATGACGCACATCACCTTCCGCCGGTTCATGGCCGGCGCTGCCCGCAATGAAGTACCAGACGGACTGCCGACCATGGGCGACTGGGCGAACCATCTGTCGACGCTGTTCCCCGACGTCAGGCTGAAGCGCTTCCTCGAAATGCGCGGCGCCGATGGCGGGCCGTGGCGCCGCATCTGCGCACTGCCGGCCTTCTGGGTCGGGCTGCTCTATGACGAGGCCGCGCTCGACGCCGCCGAGGCGCTGACTTCGAGCTGGACGTATGAAGAAACGCTGGCGATGCGCAATGCGGTGCCGGAACAAGGCATTTCCGCGCCGTTCCGCAACACGACGCTGCGTGAGATCGGCCGCGATGTAATGACGATTTCGCGCCTTGGGCTGAAAAATCGCGGCAGGAAGAACCGCGACGGCTATGACGAGACCTCGTTCCTCAACACGCTGGACGAAGTCGTGGCGCGCGGTACCACCAGTGCTGAGGAAATGCTGTCGGCCTACCACACGCGCTGGGGCGGCTCGATCGAGCCGGTGTTCATGGAATATGCGTATTAGCGTCGCGCCTTGAGCAGCGGCAAAAGCCGCTTCAATCGAACATCGAAACGAACTAGGTTCTCCCTCGAGGATTTCCCGGAGGAGAAACCGATGCCTACCTTGTTCGACATATTGGCGCAGGCGCAGAACGGCAACGGCATGCAGGCGCTTGCCCAGCAGTACGGGCTTTCCATGCAGCAGACGCAGGCGGCTGTCGCCGCTCTGCTGCCGGCCTTCTCGCAAGGGTTGCAACGCAACACCGCCGATCCCTATGGGCTAGGCGCCTTCATGACGGCGATGGCGAGCGGCCAGCACGCGAAATATTTCGAGGACGCGACCAGGGCTTTCTCACCGCAAGGCGTCAATGAGGGCAATGGCATTCTGGGTCATCTGTTCGGCTCGAAGGAGCTGTCGCGCGCGGTGGCCAGCCAGGCCGCGCAGGCGACCGGCGTCAGCCAGCAGATCCTGCAGCAGATGCTGCCGGCCATCGCTTCGATGGTGATGGGCGGATTGTTCAAGCAGACGACAAACCAGTTGACCGGGGGTCAGATGCAGGCCGCCGGTGGCTTCGGCGGCGGCAGCAATCCGCTCGGCGAGATCATCGAACAGATGATGCGGCAGGCGGGCGGCGGGGCACAGCCTGCGCCGCAGCCAGCACCCAATCCTTACGGTGAGAACCCGCTGGGCAAAGTGCTGCAGGACATGTTCGGCGGCGGCGCCCAACAGCCGCAAAGCCAGCCGCAACAGGCGCCCAACCCATATGGCGACAATCCGCTGGGCAAGGTGCTGCAGGATATGTTCGGCGGTGGCGCGGCACAGCAACCGCAGGGCCGGCCGCAGCAGCCAACACAGCCGCAACAGACGCAGAGCCCTTACGGCGACAACCCGCTGGGCAAGATTTTTGAAGAGATGATGCGGCAAGGCGGTGGTGGCGGCTTCGGCCTGCCCGGTGGGCAGCCGGCGCCGCAGCAGCCGCAAGCACCCCAGCCGCCACAGGCACCGCAGGAGCGCCAGGCGCCGCAACCGCAGGCCAATCCGAGCGGCAGGCCACGCAATCCGTTCGACGATATTTTCGGCAAGATGTTCGAGACCGGCGCCCAGCAGCGCGACGACTATCAGAAGGGCGTGGAAACGATCTTCGACCAGTTCAAGCGGGACATGGACCGGCGGTAGTTGGCGGTAGTTGGGCGCTGACCTTCGCGGCTTCGGAGCAAGGAACGAAGCGACGCGGCGCAGACCGCACGATGACGACGGAGCTTTAAAAGAAAAGCCCGGTCCTGGAGGAGGACCGGGCCAGTGTGCAGGCTGGCCGGCGGGGAACCGGCAGGGAGTGGGGAGCCTGCTATACTCGTTGGTCGTAGCGAGCCTGAGAAAGGTTCACGGCAATGCGCCCGATATCACGCTATCTGGCGGGCGAGATCTTCGATTGTATCGGCGCGATCGCTCGCAATCGCACGCAGCTTCACGGTCGGATCGGCGCCGAACGGCACATCGATGGCGACATGGAGATCCGCGCGCGTCAGGCCGATATCGGCGAGTTCGGCGTCCGACATCTCGCCGAGGCGATAGAAGGCCCGGCGATTTTTCCAGGCCTGGTAGGCATTGAGAAGGGTGTTGGCCACGCGCGTCGCAACGGCCGGACGCGAGGTGATGCGCGAGGTCTCGGTGGCGAAATCAAACGTGGTCATGTCGGTCTCCTTCAGACTCGAACTGGACAAGACCAGGCGATCGGCGCTGGGGACAGCGGCCGTTCCGGTCTCGATTCACATGCCTTCATGTGGACAATGTGAATTTGCCACGCACCGATTGATTAATCCAACGAATGTTTCTAATCTTTAGCATCAACGCTACTGATGGATTGGACCGATGAAAGCGCCACTCGATCTCGACCAGTTGCAGACCTTCATCTCGATTGCCGATACCGGCAGCTTTACCCGCGCGGCCGAGGAAGTGCTGCGCACGCAATCGGCGGTGTCGATGCAGATGCGCCGGCTGGAAGAGCGGATCGGCAAGCCGCTGTTCGAAAAGGACGGCCGCACCAACAGGCTGACCGAGGAAGGCGACAAGCTGCTCTCCTACGCGCGCCGCCTGCTCTATCTCAACCGCGAAACGCTGGCCGCCTTCGATGACCAGCGGCTCGAAGGCACCATCCGCATCGGCACCCCCGACGACTATGCCGACCGGTTCCTGCCCGAAATCATGGCACGCTTCACGCGCTCCAACCCACGCGTCGAGCTGACCGTCATCTGCGAGCCGACACCAGGCTTGGTCGAGCATATCAAGCGCGGCAATCTCGATCTTGCGCTGGTGACGCACAACGACACGCGCGGCCAGTCGGAAGTGGTGCGGCGCGAGCCGCTGCTATGGGTGACCTCGGCCAACCATGCCACGCACGAACAGGAAGTGCTGCCGATGGCCTTCGGCCGGCCGAACTGCATCTGGCGGCGCGCCGCCGTCGATGTGCTCGACCGGCAAAACCGCGACTATCGAATCCTGTTCACCAGCTTCTCGGCCACCGTCATCACCGCCGCGGTGCTGTCGGGGCTGGCGATCTCGGTGCTGCCGGAATGCGCGCTGCGGCCCGGCATGCGAGTGCTGGGCGAAGCCGACGGTTTTGGCGCCCTGCCCGACTGCCGCATCGGCATCATGCGCGGCCAGACCTCGCGTCCCGAAATCGTCGACGCGCTGGCCCGGCACATCTCGGAAAGCCTCGACAATATTTCCGTGCCGCTCGGCGAAGAAACGGGAAGCTTCGATTTCGCCTCGCTCGCCTTCGCCAAGATGAAGCGGAGCAAGCCGAACCAGATCCTGCCTGGCTGGTAGGAACGATCAGGCCGACGCTGCCGCCTCCGTCGTTGCGTTGGCCGACGACAGGCCGGGCAGCGCCACCAATTGCGCCGGCTCCAGCGGCGGCGACAAGAGGTAGCCCTGCAGCTGCTGGCAGCCCATGGCGACCAGCAGCGCCTTTTGCACCTCGGTCTCTACGCCCTCGGCGGTGACCTCGACCTTGAGCGCGCCGGCGAGATCGATCAGCGCCTTGACGATGGCGCCCGAATTGCCGTCGCCGTCGAGAAGCCGCACGAAGGAGCGGTCGATCTTGAGCTTGTCGATGGCATGGCGGCGCAGATAGCTCAGCGACGAATAGCCGGTGCCGAAATCGTCGAGCACAATGCCGACGCCCGACTGGCGCAAGGCTGCCAGAGCCGCTCTGGTGGTGTCGTTGTTTTCCAGGAGAACGTTTTCGGTGATTTCGAGCTGCAGGCGCTTCGGCGCCAGTCCGGTTTCGGCGAGGATCGAGGCAACCTCTTCGGCAAAGCCGGCGTCGCGCAATTGCAGCGGCGAGACATTGACGGCGAGCCACGGCAGTTTGGTCTTCACGGCGAAGCGGCAGGCTTCCAGCAGGGCCCATGCGCCGAGCTGCCCGATCATGCCGCGTTCCTCGGCGATGGCGATGAACTGCGCCGCCGGCAGTGCGCCATGGACCTCATGCGCCCAGCGGATCAGCGCCTCGGCGCCGACAATGGTCTTGCCGTCGCTGGCAAAGACCGGCTGGTAGGCGAGCTTGATACCGATGCCGCCATTCAGCGCGCTGCGCAGCTCGCTCTCGACCTTGCGCTTGCGCAGCAAAAGGTCGTCCATGTCGCCGGCGAAGACCTGGTAGCGGCCACGGCCGTTCTTCTTGGCTTCGTAGAGCGAGATGTCGGCCTTGCGCAGCAGATCGTCTGCGTCGGCATCAGGGCCTGTCGACAAGGCTATGCCGATGCTGGCGCTGATAAAGACCTGATCGTCCATCAGCTTGAACGGCTCCTGCAGTTTCTGCAGCACCCTCTCGGAAATATCCTCGGCGTTCCTTACGTCGCGGACATCGATCAGGATCACCGCGAATTCGTCGCCACCCAGTCTTGCCACCGTGTCGACGTCGCGAACCGTATGCTGAAGCCTGGCCGCCGTCTGGCGCACGAGTTCGTCGCCTGCCGGGTGACCAAGCGTGTCGTTGACATGCTTGAAGCGATCTAGATCGAGATAAAGCAGCGCGACCTTGCTTTCATTGCCGGAGGTAAGCAAGGCACGCCGCAGCCTGTCCTCGAACAGTGCCCGGTTGGGCAGGCCGGTGAGCGTGTCGTGAAAGGCGAGATATTGCGCCTGGGCCTGGCTGGTCTGCAGCGCCGATGACGCACGGCGCAGACGCCGGAGCAGAAAGGCGAGCACGCTCGCCGCAACCAGCGCGGCCAGAGCCAGGGCCGGGCTGGCCTTGCCCACCAGCGTCAGGCCGGGCCGTTCCTGGTCCCAGGCAATATAGCCGAGGATGACACCCTGTTTGTCGATAAGCGGAATGGCAGCAGAGCCAAGCGGCTGAGCCATCGGCAGGAGATGCGCCCCCGCCAGCAGATATTTCTGCGCGATCTTGCCGATCACCGCGTCGTTGATGAACTCTATGGAGACATGCAGATATTCGCTGCCGGATGCCTGGGTGACGCGATCCGAACTCGGCACCAGAGGCATGACGCTGAGTATGGCAGGCTGACCGCCAAGCGAGACCAGATCGTCGGCAACGAATTTTGCGCCGGCCTGGCTTGCGTCCTTGCTCATCATCTGGCGCAACCTGGCGATGGTCGGCCGCAAAGCGGGTTCGTCCTCGCCAAAGACGGCAGGCGACACGACCTTGCCTTCGCGCATGGCGTGGACCGGCCGGTTGGCGTTGTCCAGCACATAGACCCGGTTGTGGCCGTAATACGAGTACATCCAGACGCTGAGATTCTCGGCCATCCAGGTCTGGTTGCCGGCCTTGGCGTTTATAACGGAATCATCCCAGACGGCGACGCTTTCCTGCTCGCGCTTTACCGCGGCGATCTGGTCCTGCAGGCCGTTGGCAAGGAAAACCTTCTCCCGCTCGAGCGAGACCCGGTCGGCCTGCATGGTGGCGTAAAGGCCGAAGCCGACAACGATGGCCAGTGCAAAAACGGCAAGCGTCAGCACCGTCAGGGTGACCTGGAACGTCAACGGGCTGCGTTGTCTGCGGGCGCTCATGCGTCCTCCTTGGCCCAGAGTCAATCAGGACAGGCTTAAGATCAAGTTATGGAATCTTGACGCGGAGCGACAACAGCCGCTCAATCGGCCGATGAGCGACGCAGAATCCGAATCACGAACCAATGCCACCGAATACACGGTGAGCGAGATTTCCGGCGCGCTGAAGCGTACGGTCGAGGATGTCTTCGGCCATGTGCGGGTGCGCGGCGAAATTTCCGGCTATCGCGGGCCGCACTCTTCCGGCCATGCCTATTTCACCCTGAAGGACGACCGCGCGCGGCTCGATGCCGTGGTCTGGAAAGGCACGATGAGCCGGCTGAAATTCCGCCCCGAAGAGGGGATGGAGGTGATCGCCACCGGCAAACTCACCACCTATCCCGGCAAATCCAACTACCAGATCGTCATCGACAATCTAGAACCCGCCGGCGCCGGGGCGCTCATGGCGCTTTTGGAAGAGCGCAAGCGGCGACTGCAGGCCGAAGGGCTGTTCGATGCCGGCCGCAAGCGGCGGCTGCCCTTCATGCCGCGCACCATCGGCGTCGTCACCTCGCCGACCGGATCGGTGATCCGTGACATCATCCATCGCATCAAGGACCGCTTTCCGCTGCATGTGCTGGTCTGGCCGGTAAGAGTGCAGGGCGAGACGGCGGGGGCGGAAGTGACGGCGGCCGTCAACGGCTTCAACGCGCTGGCCTGGGATGGAGCGATCGTGCCGCCCGACCTTCTGATCGTGGCGCGCGGCGGCGGCAGCCTCGAGGACCTCTGGGGGTTCAACGATGAAGGGCTGGCGCGCGCCGTCGCCGCCTCGCGCATCCCGGTGATTTCGGCCGTCGGGCACGAGACCGACTGGACCTTGATCGATCTCGTCGCCGACATGCGGGCACCCACGCCGACAGGTGCGGCGGAGATCGCGGTGCCGGTGAAAGCGGACCTCGAAGCGACACTAGCCAGTCTTGGCGCACGGCTCAAAGCAGCCACCTTGCGCAATTTCGAACGCAAGCGGCAGGCCTCGCGTGCGGCCGCCCGCGCGCTGCCCTCGCCCGACCAGTTGCTGGCGCTGCCGCGACGGCGGCTGGACGAGGCGGCCAGCCGGCTTAGCCGGGGGCTGATGGTCTCCACCGAAAGAAAGCAAGCTCGGTTCTTCGCCGTGAAGCTCACTCCGGCAACGCTGTCGCGGCGGATTGCCGAGGCGCGACGCACCAACGACCGCAACCTTTTGCGCGCCCAGGGGGCGCTGCGCGCATTGGCGAGAGCCCGGCGCGCGGAGTTGAATCGTGCGGCGGATCAGTTGCCAAAATGTGCGAAAGCATCCCTGCAACGGCACAGGCAGCAACTGGCTTTGCTGCAAGGCCGCATTACGATCGAGCCAACCGCACGGCGGCAAACCGTGCAGAGGGATCTGCTGACAGCTTTGACGAGACGCGGCACGCAAGCGGTACTGCTCAGGCTGGAGCGACTGCGCGGCCGCATCGTCCAATCCGAGAGGCTGATGGCAACGCTGTCGCACAAGGCTGTGCTGGCCCGCGGCTTCGCGCTGGTCAAGGATGCCGACGGCGCGGTGATCAAACTGGCAGTTGATGTGGCGCCGGGCGCTGGCCTGCAGCTGGAGTTCGCCGACGGCATCGTAAATGCAGTCGCGACCGGCGACGCCGAGCGGGTGCAGGCCGTTGCCAAACCAGCGGCCACGCCGCCCGCCAGCAAACCCGCCGCAAAGCCGACGGCCAGCAAACCGAAAGAACCGGGCAATCAGGGCTCGCTTTTTTAGAGGACCGCATGACCGGACATGACCCGCATCTTCAAACGCCGGCGGGCAAGCCGCGCGCCCGTGCTTTCGGCATTGCCTTCGAGGGCACGCCGGGCGGCTTCAACGCCATCACCGATGTGCCCGGCGTATCGGTCGGCTATGCGACGCTGATTTCCGGCGAGGGTCTGCTCGAGGTTGGCACGGGGCCGGTGCGCACCGGCGTCACCGCCATCCTGCCGCGGCCGTTGGCTGAGCTCGCCACGCCGGTGTTTGCGGGTGTCTTCAGCCAGAACGGCAATGGCGAGTTGACGGGGTCGCACATTATCGAGGAAGTCGGCGCCTTCAACCTGCCCGTCACGATCACCAACACGCATTCCTGCGGCGTCACCCGCGACGGCACGCTGCGTTGGATGCAACGCGTGCTGCCGGCGGCGCTCGACAGCGGCTGGGGCCTGCCGGTTGCGGCGGAGACCTATGATGGTTTCCTCAACGACATCAACGGTCATCACGTCGGCTTCGAAGATGTCGAAGCCGCGCTCGACGGTGCCGCCGGTGGAGCGATCGAGGAAGGCAGTGTCGGCGGTGGCACCGGCATGATTGCCTTTGGCTTCAAGGCCGGCTCGGGCACGGCATCGCGCATCATCGAGTGGCAGGGCATCAGGCATACGGTCGGCGTATTCGTGCAGGCGAATTTCGGCAAGCGGCGCAATTTCACACTGCGCGGCGCCCGCGTCGGGCCCGATCTGGTAGAGCCGGCGATGCGCGAAGGCACGCCGCGTGCCGAAAAGGGCTCGATCATCGCCATCGTCGCCACCGATGCGCCATTTCTGCCGCACCAGATGAAGCGGCTGGCAAAGCGCGTGCCGCTCGGCATCGCCATGACAGGCGGCTTCGGCTACCACAGTTCGGGCGACATTTTTCTGGCCTTCACCACCGCCAATCCGCAAGCAGCACTTGCACCGTCGGGACGAACCGCAAACGCCGCTTACATCCCGGACGTCGATATCGATCCGTTCTTCGATGCGGTGGCGCAAGGCGTAGAGGAGGCGATCCTCAATGCAATGGTCGCCAATGAGGATATGAGCGGACGCGACGGCAATTTCGTGCCGGCGCTGCCGAAGGCCTGGCTGAAAGATCGATTTGGATAGAGGACAAGGCCTGGCGGCGCCAGGCCTGTTGCGTCACGGCTTGGCCGCGTTGCTCTGGTCGGCCTCGGCCGCCTCTTCGAGCCGCGATGCGATCAGTTCCTGGATGTCGCCGACTTCTTCCTGGATATCTTCCAGCGGAATGCCGACCTCAGCGGCCTTGGCCGCGCACTCCTTGGCGAGGGTCTCGGCCTGCTTCTCGATCTTTACCGGCGAGTGCTGGCAGTGGACCTTTTCACCGATCCATCCGCGCAAGAACTCGATCGCATGTTCACTCATACTGCTTTTCCCTGGCGGCTATGCCGGTTGGTAACCGTAAACGTCCGCACCCGGTAAAGGATGCATGCTGCCATTCGAACCGAGTCGGCTTCGCCCGGCAAGTTGATCTTGTCGGAGGTCCGAAGAGCCGAATGAAGGGAAGGGTTCAATGAGCACGTTCTGATTGTTTGATAGAGTGGTACGTTGGCCGGGATCGGCTTCGGCTCTATGCTATTGTTCTTACGATCTTTTCCTGCTGTCGACGGCCGATTTGTATCACAATAGGGATCACAACGCGTAACACATTTTCTGCTGCTTCGTGGTACACCGCCACAGCTACACGGTCGAAGCCGCCGCTATATAGTGACATCATTATGCGATGTCGACTCTATCAGCCATCCTGCTTCCTTCCGCCGCGCTGTGTCAAACGTCATCCCCGTCCAGTATGGAGATCGGATGGCCCCGGACGGCGTATGAAGATGTTGATTTTATTGCGTTTCGTGAGCCAAAATCAGAAAGCTCTCGTCAGCGTCACCCCGCTCGACTGCCTCCGCCACACTCAGCGCCTCCGACGTCGATTCCTTGCACGTAACGCGCGGGCCGGATGAACGACAACATTGGCGCTTTGGCAGCGCGCTCCTGCTAAGGACGATGTCTCGATGCGACAAGCTCTGCCTTGCGCTGCGCCGTCTCCAGCCCGATTGAGATGAAGGCGCGCGCATGCCGGGCCAGTTCCATATTGTCGGCCCACAGATTGCGCCAGATCGCGGTCTTCCGTGAGAGGTTCTCGTCGACGATCTTCGACGAGAAGGATTCAAAGCTGAGGTCGTCCCTATAGCCGATTGCGGTCAGCGCATCGAAGATGGCGGCAAAGTCGATATTGCCGGTGCCGAGGAAACCGCGATGGCTCTCGCCGATATGGACATAGCCGATCTTGTCAGCGGCATGGCGGATAGCCAGTCCGACATCGGCCTCCTCGATGTTCATGTGGAAGGTATCGAGATGCAGGAAGATGTTGTCGGAGCCGGTGTCCGCGATGAAGGCCAGGCCTTGTGAAGCGGTGTTGAGCAGATTGCTTTCGAAGCGGTTGACGATCTCCAGATTGAGCGTGACGCCGCCTGCCTTGGCCGTCTCCGCAACCTTCGCAAGTGTCCCCGCGCTGCGGTTCCACTGATCGCGCGTCGGCGCCTGCGTCTGCAAGCCGTGGCTGGTGCTGAGGATGCCGCCAATCTTCTGGCCGCCGAGATCGCGGGTGAGCGCGATCGTCTCGTTGAGGATCTCGACGCCGCGCGCGGCAACCGCCTTGTCGGCACTCGAAATGTCGCCGTCGGCCGGCAGGCCGATGCTGATCGCGACGCCGAGCTTGAGGTCGGCGATGCGCCTGGCCAACCCGCCAACGTCGACATTGGCCGGGTCAAGATAGGAGAACTCGATCAGGTCGAAGCCGGCCTCTCTGGTGTTGGCCAGCGTGCGTTCAAGGTCGCCTTGCGCCGAACTCGCCGACCAGACGAAGGAATGAATACCGATGCGCGACATGATCGTCTCCCGTTTCTGGAATTGAGATGCGGCCGGGTTGCCCCGGCCGCATCGGCCTTGGGAGGCTTAGCGGGCTGCGGTCCAGCCCTTGTAGTCTTTCAGGTTCTCGGCCGTGATCAGCTTCGGGTCGAGCAGCACGGTCGGCTCCGCCGGCTTCTTGCCGGCAAGCAGCTCAGCCGCCATCGTCAGCGACTGGCCAGCCATCACGTAGGGATCCTGCGAAGCCGAGGCCTTGATCATCGAGGTGCCGGAAGCGAGTTCCTTCTCGATATCGGGAGCGCCATCCACTGCGGTGAAGATGAACTCCGAGCGATTGAGCTGCTTGGCCGCAAGCTGGGCGCCGATCGCCGTCGGATCGTTGATGGCAAACACCGCATCGATCTTGTCGAAGCGGGTGAGCAGCGACTGGAAGACCTTCAGACCGCCGTCGCGCGAGCCTTCGGCATTCTGGTCGTCGGAGAGGATCTTGATGTCGGGGTGTTTTGCAAGGACGTCCTTGCAGCCCTTCACCCGCTCCAGGATCGACGACGACGCCGGGCCGTTGAGGATGACGTAGTCGCCCTTGCCGCCGGTGTGGTCGACCAGATACTGGCAGGCCTCTTCGCCGGCCTTGACGTTGTTGGTCATGACGGTGACGTCGGCGCCTGGCGCCGAAACGTCGAAGGCGGCAACGACGATGCCCGCTGCTTGCGCCTTCTTCACCGCCGGGCCGATCGCCTTGGCATCGACCGCATTGAGCATGATGACGTCGACGCCGGCGGCGATGAAGGAATCGACCTGAGAGACCTGCTTGTTGAGGTCGTAGTCGGCCGACACTGACGTCACCTCGACCTTCGGGTTGATCTTCTTGGCCGCGTCCTCGATACCCTTGATGGTCGCGACGAAGAAGGGGTTGCCGAGCAGGCCGACCGAGATGCCGACCTTGTTGAGGTCCTTGGCCGATGCGGGCGCGATGGCGGCAGCCGCGAGTGCGACGCCGCAGAGCAGTTTAGCGATGGTCTTCATTGCTTTCCTCCAATTGCCCCGCGCCTCTCACGGTGCGTTACACAAACCGGTCGTTTACGCCGGCGACCAAGGTCAATCACGTTCTCGCTCCTGCCTGGAGCCTGTAGCGGTCGAGGGCGACTGCCACGATGATGACCAATCCCTTGATGATGTACTGCCAGATGTCCGAGACACCGGCCAAGATAAGCCCGTTGGAGAGCACCGCTATGATCAGGCCGCCGATCAGCGTACCCCAGATCGAGCCGACGCCGCCGACGAAGCTGGTGCCGCCGAGAATGACCGCGGCAATGGCGTCGAGTTCGTAAGACTGCCCAAGCTGCAGCCCGTTGGCCGCATAGAGCCGGGCCGCTGACATGGCGCCGCCAAGGCCGGCCAGCAGGCCGGAAACGCCATAGACAAAGAGCAGCACCAGCGGCACCTTGATGCCGGTCAGCCGCGCCGCTTCGGCATTGCCGCCGACGGCATAGATCCAGGTGCCGAGCACGGTGCGCTTGAGCACCAGCCAGGACAGCACCACGACCGACAAGGCGATGATGACCAGCCAGGGAATGCCGAACAGCGTACCGTTGCCGATGAAGTCGAACGGCAGGTCCGAGTTGAACACCGTGGTGTCCTGGCCGAGCAGGCGGGCGACGCCGCGCACAGCGGTCAGCGACCCCAGCGTGACGATGAAGGGCGGCAGTCTGATATAGGCGATCAGCAGCCCGTTGATGACGCCGAAGCCGAGGCCGACGAGAATGGCCGCCGGCACGCCCAGCAGTCCCCAATCAGGCACCAGCGACACCATCACCGCCACCATCGCCGAGGCGGCAAGTATCGAGCCAACGGACAGGTCGATCCCGCCGGTCAGGATGACGAAGGTCATGCCCGCTGCCAGCACAATGTTGATCGACGATTGCTGCATGACGATCAGCAAATTGGTCTGGGTGAAGAAGCGCGCGTTCATCAACTGAAAGCCGACCGCCAGCAGGATCAGGATCGGCAGCATACCAAGGGCGGCGAAGGCGGTGCGCAACCGCCGGCTCCTGCCGACAACCTGGCCACTGATCTCGGTCGCCTTGTCGGTCATCCCTTGGCCGCTCCCGTTGCAAGTTCCATGATTGCTTCCTGGCGCAGCGGCTGGTCTTTGGACGCCGTAACCTCGCCGGCAATCGTGCCGTCGCGCATTACCAGCACGCGGTCGGCAACGCCGATCACCTCCGGCAGTTCGCTGGAGATCATCAGGATGGCGATGCCCTTTTTGGCGAGATTGTCGATCAGCCGGTAGATTTCCGACTTCGCTCCGACATCGACGCCGCGCGTCGGTTCATCCAGGATGACCACTTGCGGCTCGGTCTCGAGCAGGCGGGCAAGCAACACTTTCTGCTGGTTGCCGCCCGACAGCGAACCCGCATTGGCCTGTACCGACCTGGTGCGGATGGAGAGATCCGAAACGGCCGTGGCAGCACGTCTCTCGGCGGCTTTGAAATCGCGCAAGCCGCCGGGCCGCGCATCCCTGGCCAGCACGCCCATGCTGATGTTGTCGGAGATCGACATGTCGAGAAAGAGGCCGAGCTCCTTGCGGTCTTCGGTGAGATAGGCGATGCCGGCATTCAGTGCCTCGCTTGGCGAGCCGATGGTTACGGGCTTGCCGTCGAGTTCCAGCGTGCCGGCGATGCGTCTGTCGGCACCGAAGATCAGTCGCGCGAGTTCGGTGCGGCCCGAGCCGACAAGGCCAGCCAGAGCCAGCACCTCGCCCTTGTACAGTTCGAAGGAGCAGTTCTTCAGGAGATTGCCGTCCGCCATGCCGCGCACCGACAAGGCGACCGCGCGCTTGTTGTCCGGCGGGCGATGATCCTTCCTGTAAAAAGCGGACAGGTCGCGGCCAACCATCATCGAGACGAGGCGCGAGGCGTTCAGCTCGGCACGCTCGAGTGTGCCGACATAGCCGCTGTCGCGCAGCACGCTGACACGGTCGGCCAACTGGTAGACCTCTTCCATGCGGTGGCTGATGTAGATGATGGCGATGCCTTGCGACTTCAGCGTCGCGATGACCTCGAAGAGACGGTCGGTCTCGCGCGAGGTCAGCGAGGTGGTTGGCTCGTCCATGACGATGATGCGCGCGCTGGTCGAAAGCGCGCGGGCGATTTCGACCAGCTGACGCTCGCCGAGCGACAGGCTGGAAACCTGAGCCCGTGCGGAGAAGGACACGCCGAGACGCTTGATGATCTCATTGCTGCGCCGGTAGCATTGGTCGCGGTCGACGATGCCGAAACGCCTCGGCTCATTGCCGAGGAAGATGTTCTGCGCGACCGTCAGGTTGGGCGCCAGCGACAGTTCCTGATAGATAACCGCAATGCCGTGAGCCCGCGCCTTGATCGGGTCGCCGGTGGCGACCGGCACGCCGTCGATCAGTATCTCGCCGCCGGCATCAGGCCGATAGGCGCCGGACAGCACCTTCATCAAAGTCGACTTGCCAGCACCGTTTTCACCCATCAGCGCATGGACTTCGCCGGCATGGACGGTCAGCGACACGTCCTGCAAGGCGCGGACTGGCCCGAACGTCTTCGAGATGTGCCGCATTTCCAGCACTGGCTGGCGCGTGACTTCGGCCTGAGCAGCGACAATCACCGTGCGCCTCCCGCTGCCGCGCGGGGGATGCCCTGCTCGCCGATGAGGCCACGCCATGTGTCGCGATATCGGGCAAGTCCGGTGAAGCTTGCGGCACGCACGGGCTCCGGCACTTCCGCGGCAAATTCGCGGCCGACGGTCTCGAAGGCCAGCGCCGCCGCCCCGGTGGCGCTGCCCTCCAGTGTGGCCCCTTGCAGGAAGGCCTGGCTGGGACGCAGTTGCGCCACTAGCCCGGCGAGCAGGCCGCCAGCGTTCAGTCCGCCATCGACGATCACGGTGTTGTCCGAATGGATCTGGTCGAGGCAGAGGTCGACCATCAGCGCGACGTAGAGCAGCGCCACGGCTGCGCGTTCCTCGGCGCTTGGCATGCGGCCGACCAATTTGCCGGCGCGGCCGGGCATTGGTCCGCCCGGCGCGAAGCTCGGCAGCGCCATGCTGCCGGCGTTGATCACCCGCTGCACTGCCGCCGGCGCGATCGCGCCTTGCCAGCCGTCGCTGATCGTGGCGAATTCGCGCCCGCCCATGAAGCGGATGGTCGGCACAGGGCCGCCGTCGATATCGACATTGACCAGCATGTCGCGCTGGCCATCGAGCGCGTCGAGCAGGCAATCCGGATTAAGCACGACGACCCAGGTGCCGGTCGAGACGACGGTGACCGGGCCAAGCTCCTGCCGGCGATAGGCATGGAGCGCGGCATTGCTGTCATGGACACCATTGTGGATGGCGATCCGCCGCTTCGTGTCGCCGAGGCGTTGCTCGCCGACAACCGAGCCCGCCCGCTCGAAAGCGGGCATCCGGTCGCGCCAGCCCTCAATATCGACCAGCGAACTGAAGTCGCGCTTGCGCGGCGCCCATAAATGCGAGTGGCAGCCGAGATAGGACACTTCCGAGACCGCCCGGCCGCCAAACCGCCAGCTCCAGTATTGTGGATAGCCGAGGATCGATTTCGCGGCCGTGAATGCACCGGGTTGCACCGCCTGTAGCCACAGCATGTGGCGACCGTAGTTGAAGCCGAGCGGCAATCGCGGCGAGAAGGTCTCGGTGAAATCCGGAACGAGGCGATCAATTTGCGCGGCAATATCAGCCGGCGGCTCTTGCTCATAATCGAGTATCGGATGCGTCAGCGCCGCCTCGTCGACCAGGGCAAAGGTGCAGCCATGGCCCGACACCATCACGCCCTGTACGCCATGGACGTCGGAGGCCTCGCTTACGGCGCGAACCGCCCAACTGTGAAGTGCTGCCTCATCAAGCACGCTGAAGCCATCTTTGCGCATCCAGTTCGGCCGGGTCCGGCGCTCGTCGACGATGCGCCCGTCCTGAGCGAAGACGAACAGCTTCGAATTGGTCTTGCCGAAATCGAGGACGGCCATCTTCACTGGATGGCTCCCGAAGCCGAAGCGATGCGCACCATGACGCCCGCGTCTTCCAGCATGCGCGCGTCGACGTCGGACAGGCCGTCATCGGTCACCAGCGTGCCGATGCGCGACAAGGGCAGCGCGATGTTACGGGCGTGGATCGACAGTTTGCGGCTGTCGGCCAGCACCACGATCTGGTCGGCACACAGGCTGAGATCGGCGATGGAGCGGACCAGCAGCGGGTGCGATTCCAGCACGCCCTCCTGGCCAAGGCCTTGCGCGCCGAGAAAGAACTTCGATGCGTAGAACGGCTCCGCCTGGGTCGGTGAATGGATGATGCCCGGCTCACGATGCAGATCGCCGCCGGCAACGGTCAGGCTGCAATGGCCGTGGTCGCTCAGATAGGCCGCGAGCGGCATCGAATTGGTATAGAGACGGATGCTGCGCTCAGCCAGCTTGACCCCAAGGTGGAAGCAGGTCGAACCGCCATGCACGATGACCGCATCGCCGTCGCGCACCATCGTGGCCGCGAGAGCGGCGATCTGCCGCTTGGCCTCGACCGCGAGGTCGCGGTTCTCGTCATAGGGCCTGGCATAGGCAACACCCGCCTGTGAAGCGCCGTCGAGCGCCGAGATGCCACCATAGACCTTCCGTGCTTCACCGGCCTCGTCGATCTTGTCGATGTCGCGCCGCACCGTCGCCGCCGACACGCCGAGCTGCTCCTGCAGTTCGCGCACCGACGCGAAGGGGCGATCCCGCAGCAACTCGACGATCTGACGCTGGCGGCCGGAGTCGCTCAATCGTTTTCCTCCCAGGAGCCGTTTTTGCCACGGCATTTGACGTAACTTACTCAACATCTTTCCGATTGCAAGAACCTTTGATGACATTAGATCACTATTGACGTAAGTCGCTCGCATCTGCGATACACATCAACATCCCACGACGGGTATCCGAAGCTGCGAGGCTGACGGAGCTGATAGAGGAAATGCGCCATGGCGAGCTATGCGGATGCGCAGGAAATGGCTGCTTTGCGGGCGCTTTCGGCCAGCATCGGGCGCAATCCAAATCTGACCCAGGCCGCCGGCGGCAACACCTCGCTGAAAGCCGGCGACACGCTGTGGATCAAGGCTTCCGGCACATGGCTGAAGGATGCGCTCTCCGAAGACATCATGGTCCCGGTGGCGATGGCGCCGCTGCTCAGGGCTGTCGAACAGCGCGACAGCGCCGCCGACCAGCCGCAGATCTTCGCCATCGAGACGCTCAACGCCCGGCGCCTGCGCCCTTCGATTGAAACCACCGTTCACGCGCTGATGCCGCAGCGCGTCGTCCTGCATGTCCATTGCGTCGAAACCATTTCGCTGGCGGTACAGGCCAATTGCGAGGTGGAAGCCGCCAGACGCCTTGATGGTCTCAAATGGGCGTATGTTCCTTATTTCCGGCCAGGCCTGCCGCTTGCCCAGGGTATTGCCGAGCGGCTTCAGGCTGGGGTCGACGTGCTGATCCTTGCCAATCACGGGCTGGTCGTCGCGGCCGATACCGTCGCCGAGGCCGAAGTGCTGCTGCGCCGCGTCACGCTGCTTCTGGCGCGGCCGGCGCGCCAAGTGGCGGAACCGGATGTTGCGGGATTGGCGGCGCTGGCCGGGAAAACCGGTTACAGGCTGCCGGCGGAAATCGAGGCGCACGCGGTCGCCATCGATCCCGAAAGCCGCCGCATGGCGTCCGGGGGCAGCCTCTACCCCGATCACGTCATCTTTCTGGGTCGGGGGTCGGTGGTGGCAAAGCCCGGTGAGGATGTGCCGCGCGTCATCGAGCGGTGCGGTACAAACCCCGTGGCGATCCTGTTTCCCGGGCTGGGCGTGCTGATGCGCGGCGATGCCAGTGCGGGCGCCGACGCCATGCAACGCTGCCTTGCCGACGTGACGGCACGCGTCGACATTGCAGCGCGGCTGAACTACCTCACCGCCGCCGAGAACGATGAACTGGTCAACTGGGACGCCGAGAAGTATCGCCAGAAACTCAATGCCGCCAGCCGCTGACACGCCGCTTGCCATAGGCATCGACATCGGCACGTCCGGCGCGCGCGCGGTCGCCATGCGTCCGGATTTTTCCATTGCCGCGCGTTCCGCCGTTTCGCTCGAGTTGTTTGGCCGGAATGCCCGCGACCCTGCAGTGTGGTGGTCAGCGGTCGGCGCAGCGCTGGCGGAACTGCTTTCGGGCATCGACCGAACAGCGGTCCGGTCGATCGCTGTTGACGGCACTTCAGGTACGTTGCTGCCGGTCGACGGCGCCGGGCGGCCGCTGGCCGAGCCGCTGATGTACAACGATACGGTCGCCGACAACGCCATTCTGGTCGCGATCGCTCGCGAAGCCCCAGCGACCAGTGCCGCACTTGGGGCGACGTCCGGTCTCGCCAAGGCGCTCTGGTTCCAGCGCACGCCCGGTGTTGCCGCGGTGCTGCATCAGGCGGACTGGATCGCGGGACAATTCTCCGGTCGCTTCGATGTCAGCGACGAGAACAATGCCTTGAAAACCGGTTACGACATCACGGCCCGCTGCTGGCCGGACTGGATTGCGGCCACCGAAATGCGCATGGAGTTGCTGCCCGGTATCGCCAGGCCGGGCGATGTCGTCGGCAAACTCACCGCGGATGCCGCGGATATGTTCGGCTTACCGCGCGAAATCGCCGTCGTCGCCGGAACGACCGATGGCTGCGCCTCGTTCCTGGCGACAGGTGCCGCGGCAATGGGCGACGGCGTCACCGCGCTGGGGTCGTCGTTGACCGTCAAGATCCTGTCCGACCGGCCTATCTCGGCGCCACGCTTCGGCATCTACAGCCATCGGCTTGGAGATGTCTGGCTGGCGGGCGGCGCATCGAACTCCGGCGGCAAGGTGCTGACACAGCATTTCCCTCTGGCGCGCATCGTCGAGCTGAGCATGGCGATCGACCCGATGACCGAGACCGGCCTCGACTACTATCCTCTTGCCACTGCAGGCGAACGCTTTCCGATCGCCGATCCGGCACTGCCGCCGCGTCTTGTGCCGCGACCGGTGGAGGACGCCGACTATCTGAAAGCCATGTTGGAGGGTATCGCCGCGATCGAGGCGCTCGGCTATGACAGGCTCGCCGAGCTCGGCGCTCCGCAGCTGACGTCGGTCAGAAGCGTCGGCGGCGGTGCGGCGAATGCCGCCTGGACGGCGATCCGGCAGCGCAGACTTGGTGTTGATTTCCTGCCGGCGCTTTCGGACGAAGCCGCCGCCGGCACAGCGCGGCTGGCGCTGATGGGCGCAAGCGCGGCGGGGCTTCTATGAGCGCGAAAACAGTCGAACACCTCAACGGCGTCAACCAGCTGGCCGAGCGCTATGATTTTTTCCTGCTCGATCAGTTCGGCGTGCTGCATGACGGCGCCAGCCCCTATCCAGGGGCAGTGGAAGCACTGTCGGCGCTGAAGCGCGCCGGCAAGACCATTGTGCTGATCTCGAACTCCGGCAAGCGGGCGGGGCCTAACGAGAGCCGGCTGCTAAAGCTCGGCTTCGAACCGGGAAGCTGGGACCATTTTGTTTCTTCCGGCGAGGTCGCGTGGGAGTTCTTCCACGACATGGCGGTATCCGGAAAGCTACTGCCAAACACGAAATGCCTGTTGATAAGCCGCGACGATGACCGCTCGGCGATCGAAGGTCTGCCGTTCGCATTGACTAAGGACGGTGACGATGCCGGGCTGGTGCTGATTTCGGCCAGCGAGGGCGACCGCTATGATCTTGAGCACTATCGCCGACTTCTTGCGCCGGCTGCGGTGCGGCAGGTGCCATGCTTCTGCACCAACCCTGACAAGATCATGCTGACGGCAGTGGGGCCGCGCTTCGGTGCCGGCCGGCTGGCGGATCTCTACGAGGACCTCGGTGGTAGCGTCACGCGTATCGGCAAGCCTTACCCCACTATATTCGGCGCCGCACTAGCGCTGGCAGGCAATCCAGACCGCGGCACTGTGGTCTGCGTCGGCGACAGTGTCGAACACGACATCGCTGGCGGACTTGCTGCCGGCGTGGCCACGGTGCTGGTTCTGTCAGGAATATTGGCGGACACACCTGACCTGTTCGACCTGTTCGACACGATGGACGCATACCCGGATTACACCATGGATGGCTTCAGGTTTCGCTGATTTGATTCACCCCGCAGCGCTCGCGCCCGAATCCGGCCTCAACGCCTCGTGGCCGGCGAGCATTGGCCGGCTGGCTCAAGGCTGCCGAACAGCGCGGATCCAGTCGAGCCGCGCGGCTGGAATGAGGCCGTAATTGTAGAAATTGATGCCGTCGACACCGGGCGCCAGCGCTGGCTTCACCTTGGCCGCAAGAATGTCGGGGCGGGCCATTTCCGGATAGAACAGCCGGTAGCCGGCGCCGAGGAATTTGTCCGCGCCCAGTGCCGCACGGCCGGCCGCCATCAGGCTGGCGACATCGCCGGCCTGCATGTCGTAGGCGCACAGGATCGCCCCGTCGCAGACCTTGCCCAGCGCTGCCAGATCGCAACCGCCAAGCCAGCCGTCTTTCAGATCGATAATAACGACCCGCGTCGTGGGATCGGCTACCTCGCGCAGTTCGGCGACCAGGCTGGTCACTGGCTCGAATCGCCACAAGAGATAGGCATGGAGCTCCGGCCAGGGGGCAAAGGCGTCGATGCCGCAGGCGGTCAAATCGGGAAAGCGCTGCTCAGGCATCGCACGCTCGCAGGTCTCGACGATCCATTGCCTGGTGAGCTTGCGCGCCGCCTCGGCATCGATGCCGGCTTTTGCCGCACGGGCGACGCAGGACGGACAGAAGCACAGAGACAAAAGAAAATCGTCTTCCGGCGTCAGCCCGACACCGTCCTTCTCGTGATGGTATTCATGGGCAAAGCCCATGAAGGACGGGCTTTCAAGTTCTATCCGGTCCGGCCGGTAGCTGTGCGAGATGTCGGCGATCAGCGCGCGGACATAGGCGCGCGCATCGGGATGGGAGGGGCAGAGATTGTAGTAGTTGGCATCGCCGAAGGCGTTGCGGGTGACGGCCTGCGGATGCAGCATGCCCAGGCGGGTGTTGTGCAGGCAGACCGTCCAGCACGAAACTCCTAGTCCGCCCGCGTCGCGACGGCGGATGAGCTGACCGAGCACGTCGCCGCCCTCAGTGATCACGTCAGCCACCTTGGGCTGGATGGCTAGACTTCCCCAGCGCGCAGCGGTCGGCTTGAAATAGATGGTGCCGTCCTCAGGGAAATAGGCCTTGCGGCGCGGGCTGCGCGGCTGCAGGAAGCGCCCGGCATGATAGGATGTCGCCAGGCTGATCATGTTGAGCCCGGCGCGCTCGACAAGATCACGTTCGACCGTCTCCAGGCCGAGATCCTGGATGTCCCAGGGATAGGTCCACATGGACAGTTGCTGCATGGAATATCCTCTGCCTTTGGCTCAGCCGTCGACCGGCTCTGCGACCTGCATTAGGCAGTCGCCCGCCTCACACATCGTGTGCAGCCGGCGCGACAGCACCAAGCCGCTTTCGGCGAAATGCAGGGCCTCCTCGGCAACATCGAGCCGCTCGAGATCGTGGTACCAGCCGGCCAATTGTCCTGAAGTGACACTGTCGCCGAGCCTAGCGGCGGGCTCGAACCAGCCGCGGCGGGTGGCATAGAGGCCCTGGCTGTGCCTGGACAGGGACAGCAGCCTTGTCGGCGCCGAAGGCTTTTCGCCCGCGCCAAGAACCGGCGCGTCGACCACACCCATTGCTATCATCAGACGGTCGAGCGCGCGGGCCGTGATCGCCATCGAATCGACCGTTGCGGTGCCACCGCCGCCGAACTCGCCGCTGACGCCGACGGCGCCGGCGCGGCGCGCTGCGCCCATCGAGGTTGGCGAGGCCTGGCCGTTGTCAGCGATAAAGCCGTAGGGCATGCCGAGCGTGCGCATCAGCTCGACGCCACGCCGGTGGCGCTCGGGATCGGCGTTGCGTTCGACCAGCGCGGTCGGCAGATGCTCCATCGACGTGCCGCCCGAATGGATATCGAAGACGACGTCGTGACGAGGAAACAGCTCCGTCTCAAGGAAATTGGCGAGCCGGCTTGTCGGCGTTCCCGAGGGATCGCCGGGAAACGCCCGGTTGAGATTGCCGCCGTCGAGCGGCGAGCAGCGCTTGGCGGCCATCACCGCAGGGGCGTTGGCCATCGGCATGATGGTGATGCGGCCCTTGATCCGCTTCGGATCGAGCCGGCGCGCCAGTTTTGCCAGCGACAGCTCGCCCTCATATTCGTCGCCGTGATTGCCGGCCATCAAAAGCAGTGACGGGCCGTCGCCATTGCGGATGAGGCAGATCGGCACCTTGACCTGAAAGTAGGGCGAGCGATCGATCGAGAACGGAATGCTTAGATGGCTGAGCGTCTTGCCGTCGCGGTCGAAATCGAGCGTGTGGGCGAGGCCGGTGTGCATGGTCAGACCGCCGCGACCGCGGTGATTTCGATGCGCAGATCAGGGTCGGCAAGCCGCGCCTCGACGCAGGCCCGCGCCGGCAGGCGGGCAGGATCGATCCAGGCATCGTAGATGCTGTTCATGGCCTCGAAATCACCGATCTGCGGCAGGAAGATGTTGACCGCCACCAACTTCGACTTGCTGCTGCCGACCTCGACCAGCAGCGCCTCGACTTTGGCAAGCACGTCGCTGGTCTGGCCTTCGATGCCGGCCTTGCGATCGTTGGCCACTTGGCCGGCTATGTGAACGAGGCCGCCATAGACGACGGCCTGCGACATGCGCGAGCCGGACTGAAAATACTTGATCATATCGGATCCTTTCGAGGTTCTCTTTTTGGGGGATCTGGTCAGCCGAACCAGGTGGGGAAAGCGTGGCGGACGTGGCCGGTCGCGTCGACGCCGAAGATCACGCGATAACGGTCGAGGCAGGTGCAGGGATGCGAGATGCCGAATTCGACGACGTCGCCGACGGCCACGTCGTCGCTCGGTGCAATCGACAGGAAGGAATGCTGGTCGTTGAGCTTGACCACCTCGGCGCGCGCCGCCGGCATCGGCAGCGGCTTGCAGGCACGAAAGACGGTGAGCGGCGTTGGAAAGCCCTGGTCGAACGACACGTCGCGCATGCCCATGCCGCAGATGACAAGGCCCGGCTCCGGACGCGACAGCACTTCGGCCCAAAGGCGTAGCGCAGGGCGAAAGGAATGCCGCGCCGAAGCGCTGATGCCGCCTATGGCAAAACCTTTGCGGGCATCGAGGGCGCCGAGCGAACGGTCATAGGTGCCGTGGTCGTGGAAGAAGATGGCGCCGCTGCGCAGCACCAGCGTTGCGTTGCCGTCGCTGGAAACGAGGGGTGCAAGCGCCGCGACCACCTGGTCGAAGAAGGCGGAGCCGCCGGCTGTGACGATCAGCGGTGCGTCGCCGCCGACGCGGGCACGCAGCCGCAGGAACATGTCGGCGGTCATTGCCAGCAGGCCGGATATCACCTCATCGGTGCGACCGGGCTCGGGTTGCGCCGCCGCCCCTTCATAGGTCGCAACGCCGGCGATCAGCAGCCGCCCGCCGGCAGCCGTGATCGCATCGGCGATGGCCTCGGCTTGCGCGGTGGTGCGGGCGCCCGCCCTGCCCGCACCAAGTTCGACCAGCACGCGCAGCGGCGGCAGCGCCGCATTGGCGCGCCAAGCCTCGGCAAGCGCGTTCACGGCGTCGACCGAGTCGGCAAAGACATAGAGCTCGGCATCCGGCCAGGCACCAGCAAGCACGGCCAGCCGGTTGGCGCCGCCGGCTCCTCCAACCTCATTGGCGATGATCAGCCGTGTCAAGCCGGCCTTCAGCATCACTGTCGCTTGCCTGATGTCGGCGACCGTCGTGCCCCATGCGCCGGCCTCGACCAGCGACCGGGTAAGATCGGGCGCCATCGGCGTCTTGGCATGCGGAGCGATCGCAACATTGTGTTCGCGCGCATAGCGCAGGAACAGGTCGCGATTGGCGGAGAAGGCCGCCTCGTCGAGGGTCAGCACCGGAAGCGCCATGCGTCCATCGGCCGGATGCCAGTGCTCGGCCGCGACAAGGCTGCTGTCCAGCCCGGTTGTGCCGGGAGGCACGCCGCGGATGCGGTCGTCGAGCCGAAAATTTTCGCGCACCGAAAGGGCTGGAACCGGTGAGTTTTCAGTCATGCGATGCTAACCCTTTTACCGTCGCAGAACGAAGCCAGGATCGATCGCCGGTCACAGCCTGAGAGAGATACGTGCCAGAACCTTACGCCGGACCGATCATCGACGCCCATCATCATCTTTGGGATCTCAGACTGGGACGGCATCCCTGGCTCGCCGCCACGGCCAGCGAGCGCGGCGGCCTCGGCGAGCTTGGCCCCTTGCGGCGGAACTATCTGCCCGGGGATTATGCGCGCGATGCCATAGGGCATAATGTCATCGCCACCGTCCATGTCGAAGCCGGCTGGGCGAGTGGCGACTGCATCGGAGAAACGCGCTGGCTTGAAACACTCGACAAATCGCGCGGCGTCGCCGCCCGCTATGTCGTTCACGTGCCGCTCGCCGATCGCCAGGCGCCGGCGCTGATCGAAGCGCAAGCCGCGTTCGAGCGTGTCGCCGGCGTGCGCGACATATTGAGCTGGGATCCCGACCCTGCCCGCCGTTTTGCGGCCCGTGACGGCATCATGGACGATCCGGCCTGGCGCGCCGGGCTTGCCTTGCTTGGCCAGCATCGGCTGGCCTTCGACATGATGGTGTTTCCGCGCCAGCTCGCCGACGCGGGGCTGCTTGCCAGGGCCTTCCCCGATCAGCAATTCGTGCTCAACCATTGCGGTAGCCCGATCGACCGCGACGCCGATGGCATGCAGGTGTGGCGCGACGGGCTGCGGCTTCTGTCGCAATGCGACAACGTCGCCATCAAAATATCGGATCTGGTCGCCTACGATCATGACTGGACGCTCGACAGCCTGAAGCCCGTCGTCCTGCATTGCATCGATTGTTTCGGCACCGGTCGCGCCATGTTCGGCAGCGACTTTCCGGTCGCCGGCCTGCATGCCTCGTTCGATGACATATATGACGGCTTCAAAACCATCACAGCGGACTTTTCCGCCGACGAGCAGACGGCGCTGTTCTTCGGCAACGCAAGGCGCATCTATCGGCTCGACGATGTGTCATCGGCGCGCCTGCTCCCGGCCTGAGAGCAGCAGCAGGCCGAGGATCAGCGAGCCGAACAGGATGCTGCGCCAGCCGGGCGATGCGTTGACGACGGTGATCAGCGCGGTGATGGTGACCAGCAGGATGGCGCCGGGGATGGTGCCGGCATAGGTGCCAAGCCCGCCGAGGATCGAGGTGCCACCGAGGACCACGGCGGCAATCGAGGCGAGCAGATAGGGATCGCCGATGCCGACATAGCCCTGTCCGTTCATGCCCAACACGAGCACGCCGGCAAGTCCCGAGCAGAAGCCGCTGATGCCGTAGACCGCAAGCGTCGTGGACGTGACCGGAACACCGGACAGCGCCGCGGCAAGCGGGTTGGCGCCCATGGCAAAAATCCGGGCGCCGAGCGATGTCGCATGCATCGTGGTCAGCACGATCACCGAGACGACCACCCACAACAATACGCCAGCGGGAATGCCGGCCGGCCGGCCATTGCCGAGCCAGTGGACCAGCGGGTTCTCGGCGGTCACGGCGCTGCCGCCGGCGATGATGATCAACAGACCCTGCAAGAATGTCGCCATGGCCAATGTCATGATCATCGGGTGGACGCGCAGCAAAGCGACGCCGAGCCCGTTGACCAGGCCGATTGCCGTAGTCAGCACCAGAACGGCAAGAATGGCGGTGATGCCGGTCGGATCCACCTGCCACGACAGCAGCGGCAGGCTGACGGCGCTGACCGTGACGATGGCCGCGACGGAAAGGTCGATGCCGCCGGCGATCACCACAAAAGTCTGGCCCGCGGCAACCAGGCCGATGACGGCGCCGAGCTCCACCAGATAGCGCAGATGGCCATAAGCGCCGAAGCCGCGCGAAACGAAGCTCGCCACGATCCAGACCGCGGCAACGATGGCAACGGTGAGAAACGGCCGGCTGCGCAGGACCGTCAGGGCGCGTTTGCCGCCCGCGCTGTCATTCCATGCTGTCATTGCTGTGCCTTGCGGAATTGCGGGATGGCGACCGCGCCGATGATGATCAGGCCCTGGGCCACATATTGTGCGACCGGCGTGAAGCCGAGGAAGAACATGACGCTGATCATCAGGCTGAGCAGCAGGCTGCCGGCAAGCGCGCCGCGCATCGTGCCCTGGCCGCCGAGGAAGCCGATGCCGCCGAGCACCGCAGCGGCAATCGAGTTCAGGGTAAAGGCGGCGCCGATGACCGGGTCGCCCGAACCGGTCTGTGCGGCGACGAACAAGCCGGCGCCGGTGGAGAGCAGACCGCTGATCGCATAGGCCGCAATGCGCGCGCCGTCGACCGGCACGCCGGAGCGATAGGCGCCGACCGGATTCTCGCCGGCGGCATAGAGGCTCAAGCCAAGCGGCGTGGCGAGATAGAGCTTCCACAGGAGAACGATGAGCACCAGCAGCACGAATGCCGCCGGTGTGTTGCCGGCAAGCAGGTCGGACAGCCACGCCGGGATTGCGCCGCCGGGCCGCGGCAGGATCAGCAGTGCGGCGCCGCCGATGATGAACGACCCGGCAAGCGTCACCACGATGGCCGGCAGCCGAAGCCGTACCACGATGAAGCCGGTCGCCGCCCCGATGCCGAGGCCCGTCAGCGCCACCGCGGCAGTGCCCCCGGCGACGCCCAGCGGCCCGGCCATCGTCGTCGCGGCGATGACCGCGCCCAAGCTGACCGTCGCGCCGATGGCCAGGCTGATGCCGCCGGTGAGCATCAGGATCGCCTGCGCCATCGCGACCAGAGCCAATGGAAACCAGCTCTGCGTGAATTTGGCGAAGCCGGACGCCGTGAACAGACCCGGAAAGAGGACGCCATAGGCGATGAGAAACACTAGGACGACGGCAAACAGGCTGCGCACGCCGACATTGCGACGCAGTTGCACCGGCCAGTAGAGCGCGCCGGTCTGCCGGGCGGAGGAAGATGTGTTCATGCCGCAACCTTCCGCTGTTCGGCGCCCATCGCCGCGGAGACGATGGCTTCCTCGCTCAGCGCTCCACGCGCCAGCATGGCGACGATGCGGCCTTCGCGGACGATGGCTACACGGTCGCAAAGGTGCACGAGTTCGGGCGTGTCGGAACTGAGCAGCACGACCGCCTTGCCGGCGGCGGCGAAATTGCGAAGCATCATGTAGATCTCACGCTTGGTTTCGACGTCGACGCCGCGCGTCGGATCGTTGAGCAGAAGCACCAACGGGTCGTGCGGCATCCATTTCGCCAGCGCCACCTTCTGCTGGTTGCCGCCCGATAGAGCCTGCGCCGCCCGGCCGAGGTGACCCTTGATGCCGAGTTGGGCGGCAAGGCTTTTGGCCGTCTCGCGCTCTGCGCGGCGGCTGCGCAGCTTCAGCGCCGGCAGCCTGGCAAAGGCGGGCAGCATCATGTTGGTGATGATGGGATGGATCAGGTGCAGGCCCTCGCGCTTGCGATCCGCGGGCACATAGGCCAGCCCCAGCGCGTTGGCTTTCGGCACGCCGCCGGGCAGGCCGGAGGCGCCGTTGACGGTCGCCGACGCCGTCCGTGCCGGAATGGCGCCGTAGAGACCGAGCAGCAGATCTTCCTGCCCTTGCCCGACCAGGCCGCCAATGCCAAGCACTTCGCCCGTTTTGATATCCAGATCGACGTCGCGCATCAGGCCGCCCGAAAGATTTCGGACGGAGATAGCGTCGGCAGGCAAACTGGAAGGCTGCCATTGCGGAAAAAGATCACCGGGATCGCGGCCGACCATCAGCCGAACCAACCCGGCGGCGTCGGTGCCTTCCAGGGTGCGGTCGGCCGTGCAGGTGCCGTCCTTCAGCACGGTGACGTGCTGGCACAGCGCCATGACTTCGTTCAGTCGGTGCGAGATGTAGAGAATGGCGATGCCTTCGCCGCGCAACCGCTGCAGCAGATCGGTGAGGATTTTGGTTTCGGTTGCCGATAGCGACGATGTCGGTTCGTCGAGAATGAGCACGCGCGGCCGGCGGTAGAGCGCCTTGGCGATCTCCACCATTTGGCGGCGGCCGAGCGACAGATTCCCGACCGGCGTCGACAGCGGCTCGTGCAGCCCGACAAGTTCGCATGCGGCCCTCGCCCGCGCAGCGAGTTCGCGGTAGTCGATCAGGCCGAACCGTTTGGGATAGGCGCCGAGACCAACATTTTCGGCGATGGAAAGACTGGCCGTCAGGCTGAGTTCCTGCTGGACGACGGCGATGCCGGCCTGCCGCGCAACAGCTGGCGTCATGCGTGAGACCGCGCGTCCATCGACCTCGATCGTCCCGCCATCCGGTCTCAAGGCGCCGGACAAAAGGTTGATCAAGGTCGACTTTCCGGCGCCGTTCTCGCCGAGCAGCGCATGCACGCGGCCCGGCTGGAGAGCGATTGAAACGTCGCGCAGGACGGGGTTGCCGAAGAAAGACTTCGACACCCCGCGCGCCGCGAGCAGCGGAGCCATGGTTGTCAACGCTACAACCCTTCAGGCTTATTTCTGAGCCAGCAGCTTCTTGAACAGCTCCTCATCGTAAGGAGAAAAGATGTAGCCGTCAGCCGGGAAGTCCTTGGCCCGGGCGAGGTATTCGTCGATGTTGGAATTGTCGATCACCGGCAGCGGAATCTTGACGAAAGCCGGCACATCCTTGCCTTCCAGCGCCTGAACGGCGGTGTAGGTGGCGAAGGCGCCGAGCCAGTTCGGCTGCATCGTCGCCCAGCTCTTCAAGCCCTTTTCTTTCCAGAGTTCCAAAAACTGCCGGGCGTTCTCACCGGTGATCGGCACCTGTTCACGGCCCTGCTTGTCGAGGGCCAGCACGGCGCCTGCCGACAGAGCGCCGCCGAGCGACAGGATGCCGTCGATCTCGGGGTTGGCGAAGAGCAGGCTGGTGACGGCTTCCTGTGCCGGCGCGACGTTGTAGGGCGTGTTGGTCTCGGCAAGCACCGTCACGTCGGGATGGGCCTTGAGCTCAGCGTCGGCGCCTTTGCGCCTGTCATCGCTGACCGAAACCCCGGCGGGGCCATTGAGGATCAGGATCTTGCCCTTGCCGCCGATGGCGTCGATCAGGAACTTGGCGGCCTGGTCGCCCCATTGCGAAGAATCGGTGTTGACCTTGGCGGTGACCTTGTCGGTGTCGACGAGGCTGTCGAAGTTGATGATGGCGATGCCCTTGGCGCAGGCGTCGGCCAGAACGCGTGCCGGTGCGGTCGACGAACCGGCGATCAGGATGATGGCGTCGACATCGGAATCGATCATCGACTGAATCTGCTGGATCTGGACGTTGGCATCGCCCTGAGCGTCGGTGACGACGAGCTTGTCGACCAGTCCCTGCTTCTTCAGGGTCTCGACTTCGGCTTCGATCGTGCCTTGGGTCTGCTTCATCCAGGTCGGCACGGAATAGATGTTGGCCCAGCCGATCGTGTACGGCGCCTTGCGGTCGCCCTTGATGCAGTTGGCGGCAGCATTGGCCTGCGAGGCGACGCCAAAGCTCAGCACGAGACCGAGGCAAAGCGCGCTGGCGGATGCGAAAAACGGTGATTTCATCATGACTGTTCCCTTCAGAGGTTGTGGCCTCGACGTGCAGAACAAGGGCGAGGAAACCCGTCGGTCGCCGGGTCTTGGAAACCGTGTGTCCTCTCGGGATTTGTCTGCGTCCGGCTCGTTAGTTTGTCTGGTATTTCAGACAATGTGTCTGTATATCGGACAAATTGGATGCTAGACCGAGCCTTGACATCTTTCAAGCGCCTTGAGACGAGAACCGAAATGATTTTGGCGGATGGTCATGAGCGACGGCACTAACGATGCGATCGGGAAGGAAGCCGGCGCGGAGCCGCGCAACGGCGAACGACGACGCGGCATTGACCGCGTCATCATGCTGCTCGAGGCGTTGCTGCGGCACCGCGCGCCAATGCGCGTCGGCGACATCGCCAAAATGATCGGCGCGCCGCGTTCGACCACCTACGAGATCGTCAACAGCCTGCTCGACGCCGAAATGCTCGAAAACGTCGGCGGTGAAGGTTACGTCTATTTCGGACGCGCCATGCATCTGTTCGGCTGGGCCTACTCACATCACAATGCCCATTACCGTCGCATCATCGAGACCTTGGATAAGTTGGCCGCCGAGACAGGCGAGACGGTCCAGCTATGCGGCCTGCGTGGCAACAAATACGTCGTTCTTGACTGCAGAGATTCCCCAGGCCCGTTCCGGATCTCAAGCGATGTTGGGGTTGAGGTGCCGATCCCATGGACGGCATCCGGACGGCTGCTCCTCGGCCATATGAACGAGCAAGAGTTGAGGGATTTCATCCCATCTGGCGACTACAGGCTTCCCGACGGCCGCATCATTGCACCAGCCGAATTCTTTGCCGATGTTGCCCTGGCCCACCGGCAGGGTTTCAGCGAGACCACAGCCTTGGCCGACCGTTTCACCTGGTGCATGGCGGCCCCCATCCGTGACGGCCACGGCGCCATCAAAAGGACCTTGTGTTTGGTGTTACCCGTCGACACGCCGGAGCCACGGCGCGACGAACTGCTTGCGTTGCTGCGCGAGCGCGCCCGTGGACTGTCTCTGGCGGGAGGCTGACGATCAGCCGTCGTGCCCTCAGGTTGAAGCCTCTTAAAGGCACATGGATTCCGCTCTTCCCCATTGGTTCCATTTAGGTTCCGGACCTTAGTCCCATAGTCGGTGGATAAGGTCCGAACCAGGGAACACGCAACCGGAAGCCACATTAGGAGAAGACCGTCGATCAAAGTCCCTTCATCGCCGGTTGAGGATCCCGCCGCTCTTACTGTCGAGAGCGCGGCGGGATCCTTACGCGCGGAGCGAGCACATGAGATTTGTCGAGATTTTCACAGATGTGCTTACGGCCCTGCTTCTCGCTTTATTCGTGTGCGGGATATTCGCTGTTTTCGGAGGCCATCTGGTTCCTCCACGCTACGCAAAGATGGTGTTGCTGCCGGACCTCGATAGGATGACGACTGCATCATCTACACCCAGCTTGCCCGATTCCATCGACTTGCAAGTTCAAAAGCGCCCAGAGGTGCAAAGGTCTGCCGGCGTGACACAGCGCGCAGTCGGTCTGGAGCCGCCAGTGCCATCCAGCAAGCGGTAAGAATCAGCGGAGGTTTTGTGGCTCCCCAGCTATCAGAGAGCGCCGGCGATTATTGACAGACCCGGCTCTTGAAATTGGCTGAAATCGCCGCTCCACATTTCCGCATCTGTTTGAATTGTGTTTATCAACTAGTGCGAACGCTATGGCGAAGCAGGTTGAGCTGGCGGCGTTCCTGGCTGATCCCCGCCAGTGCTTGATCGCGGCGTGGGATCCTTGTCGAGCTTGGGATTTCGGTCCACCGGTTCGCCATTCACATCATCGGCCTTGGAGTTTGCAGGGTCCGTTTGGCCAGGATTTGGGCTGTAAGTATCTGGCGATGGAACCCGGCTGTTTTGCTGTGTCGCCGGTGTCTTAGCCTGCTCGCCATAGATTTCAGCGATCCCCCAGGCAACGAGCGCCAAGACAAGGCCTGCCAAGAGCACGCCAAGGACCGGTCGCCCCAAGCCACCCTGCCTGGCCCGCTTTTCCGGAATGTTTCTGCTCATGATCGCAACCTTGGGCTAAGAGGAGTGGCCCGCGCTCCAGGAGCGAAGACGCGGGCAGTCAAGAGCTCCGGATGTTGGCCATGCGGCGAACAGGGAACTCGCTGCACATACCGAACTCGCTGGCGCTGTTGATGTTCCCACGGAATCCAAACAGCGCGCCGCCGGGAGCCGGACTGGCAATTTGGGTTGGAGTGGCTGGAACGAGCCAGCTCAAGGTCAACGAGCGGCGGTGTGCGTAAGCGGGCATTGCGAGCCAGACTGGAACTTTGCCGAATCTGCCGCGTTGCCGACCATGGCCGACTACAACGAGACCACCAATCCGGTGCTGACCGGTTGCAAGGCCCGCGTTGCCACCAGGGACATCTGTTTGAAGGCTATCTGAATTTGCTCCTCGTTGTCGGCGATTCCGCCCGATGGAACATCCTGATCCGGTCGCGGTTGGGAAAGCCCGGCCAGCGACAGGAGCATCATCATGGACGTCGAACGCAACCCGGCCGAAGACAGAGGCGATATCCAGTCTGGGGTGACAGAGGACAAGACGCCGGGATTCGACCCGGCGGCGGCGCCTATGGAAACCGATGCCGAAGCAGCAGACACCTGCGCCGTGCCGGTTCCCGCAGCGACGGGCACGCCGGCTTTCGCTAATCAAGCAAGCTTCGCCAATGCGATGCGGCGGCCGGACGACGAGCACGCCCCGGCCCCGAGTAAAAACGGCCCGGTGCTGGCCATTGTCGCGCTTGTCGTCGTTGCCGCCGTCGTGTTCGTTGTCGCCGCGATTCTGGCGCGATAGCAGATCCTGCGCTTGCGCCAAACCTCTGCCCTGCGAAGCGATCAGGGATGCGGTCGTGGCAGCAGGCGATCAGCGGCTGGAAAAACAAGCTGCAGGTTGCAGCGGCGCATGGCACGCCGGCCGGCACCCTGGCCGAGCAGCATTGCGGCATGGCCGAACCCGGCTCGGCCGCCAAGGGTTGAGGCCGGATGCTCGTTCGAAGCGGGAACATTTCACATCAAGCCAAGTTCGGGCTCGCAGAGCTTGTCGTCAAGGAACAGCACATGAAGGCCCTCACATGGCACGGCAAAGGCGACATACGTTGCGAACAGGTGGCCGATCCGACGACCCAGGATGAACGCGACATCGCTGCAGAAAGTTCGGAACGGCGATATCGACCCGTCATTCGTGATCACCCATCGGGCTGGCCTCAAGGCCGGGCCCGCACTTTACAAAACCTTCCGCGACAAGGAGGACGGCTGCATCAAAGTCGTGATGCGCCCGCACGGCAGACCGTTCTGTCCAATGGCCCGACTTTGTTGTCCGGCCGTCTGCATGCTGAAAAGGCGAGAGTTGAAAATGGCCAAGGACAAACCCGTATCGACAAACCCGGTGGGCAATTTGTATCACAATAGGTATCGTAACGCGTAACACATTTTCTGCTACTTCATGGTACATAACCACACGCGGTTGAAGCCGGCGCTACGATGCCGCTTCTCGGCCGCTTTCATCAATTGATCTGCCAAGTCGCTGGCGACGATCGGATCGTCTCGCGCCGCAATGGGGAGTTGCTCGGCAACCCACCCTGTCCAAAAACTTCAGTCCGGGAACACTCAAAATTCCAAGCGGGGTGCGCACCGGGCTGAAGTCCGGCGTTTTTGTCCATATCTCGTCGTACCAACGACAGAGATACATTGATGCCGAAATTCTTATCACCGGTGCTTCGTCGGGTTTCGGTCTCGCCACGGCAGAACTCTTCCTTGCTCGGGGTTGGGAGGTCGTCGCGACCATGCGCACCCCCACGCACACACACTTCAGCCTCGGCGAATGCGTTGGCGATGCTATTTCCAACGCTTTCCATAACCCGCGACCTGATCGTGAACGACCTCGTTTCGGAGTCAGCCCTTGCGCTCCTGAAGACTGTTGCCGCCGTCGACCACCAACAGGGCGCCGTTGACGTAACTCGCGCCTTCCGATGCCAGGAACACCACCGCTGCGGCAACCTCGTCCGGTCGCCCGGCCCGCGCCGGTGGCGTGTGCAGGGCAGCTTGCCGCTCCATTGCGCTAGACGAGCCCGTTTCGATCCAGCCGGGGGCCACGGCATTGGCCGTGATGCCGCTTTTTGCCACTTCGAGCGCCAGCGTGCGCGTCAGGCCGACCATGCCGGCCTTGGCGGCGGAATAGGCTGCTGTGCCTTCGAAAGACACCAGCGGCCCGGTAACCGACGCCACATTGACGATGCGCCCATAGCCTGCCTCTACCATCGCCGGCAAAAACGCGCGGGTGACCAGGAATACGGTCTTCAGGCTGACGTCGATCCCTTGGTCCCAGTCTGCCTCGGTCATGGCAAGAAACGCCTTATCGGACGAGGGCGATGCCAGCGAACCCATGCCGGCATTGTTGACCAGGATGTCGACAGCGCCGACATCAGCCCGCAGCCGCGCGACTTCGGCCGCGATGGTGAGATCGGCGACCGCAGCTTTGGCATTGATGCCCTCGGCGCAAAGTTCGGCGGCGCGATCGAGTACACGCGCGCTGGCACCGTTCAGGAAAACGGCATGACCGGCAAGACCGAGCTGCCGCGCTATGGCAAAGCCGATGCCGTCGGCAGCACCCGCCCCGGTGATCAGTGCTCGCTTGATGATAGAAGAAGGCATGGTCAAATCAGACTCCGCTGGTTGCTACGAGGATGAGCCCATAGGCCCAAGTATGCGAGATGGCCGGACAGTGGCCTCGACCTTTGTTCCTCGTCCAACACCTGTGTAGCGTTCTAAATGCCGATTGCGCAGCCGTCCTTGCGTGGGTCTGAACCGCCCTGCAGCGTTCCATTCATCCAGTCGATCATGATCGCTTGGGCGCCCCCGATCGGCTCTCCCGCCGGGACGATGCGGAATCCGCGACCGGCCAGTTCCTCCTGAACCGCGACTGGAAGCGTGCTCTCGACCTCCACGTCCATCGTGCCAGGAATTGGAAAGACGCGGGGCAGATCAATGGCTTGCTGAAGGTCGAGGCCAAAATCAAGAACTTTTGACAGGAAGTGCGCGTGACCCATGGCCTGATACGCTCCACCCATCACACCGAAAGGCATAACAACGCGCCCATCCTTCACCAGCATGCCCGGAATGATCGTGTTCAGCGGGCGCTTGCCTGGTTCGATAACGTTTGGGTGGTTGGGATCCAGCGAAAAACTTATACCGCGATTGTTGAGTATCACGCCCGAGCGCGCCGCGACGATGCCGGAGCCAAAACCATAATAGATCGAGTTGATGAAACTGACGGCGTTGCGATCCTTGTCGACGACGGAAATATAGACCGTGTCGCGATGCACCGGCATATCGAATGAAGGAAGATCCGCGCGCGCGCGGCCAAGATCAATCATCCCCGCCAGACGATCCGCCGTCGCGCTTGAAAGCAGTTGCTCGACCGGCACCGCCACCTTCGCCGGGTCGGCGAGCAAAGCATCGCGCGCCGCATAAGCAAGTCGCGTCGCCTCGATCTCGATGTGCAGCCGGTCGGCGGATTGAGGGTCACCCTTGGCCTCGAAGCGCGACAGGATATTGAGGATCATGAGCGCTATGACGCCTTGGCCATTTGGCGGACATTCGTAGACGTCGTGGCCGCGGAAACCTGTCTTTATCGGCGTCACATATTCGCCCCTGGCCCCCATGAAATCATCCAGTGTGTGCAAACCGCCGAGGCTTCGCAGGCGCGAAACCATGTCCTCGGCAACCTCCCCCATGTAGAAGGCGTTGCGTCCATCCGTAGCTATCTTGCGGAATGTTGCGGCGAGTTCTGGTTGCCGGTGCACCTCGCCGATCCTCGGCGCCCGCCCCCCAGGGAGAAAGATGCGTTTTGCGCCAGGATCGGCGGAAAGCAGCGCCGCCTCCTGTTCCCAGTCGAAATGCACGCGTGGGGAGATGGCGTAGCCGCTTTCGGCGAACTCGATCGCAGGAGCGAAAAGCTTGCCCAGCGGCAGTTTTCCATGATCGGCGTTGAGCTGGGTCCAGGCGTCGACCGCACCGGGAACCGTCACCGCATGCGGTGAGTGACGCTCGATGTCCGTGATGCCCTGAGATGCATACCAATCGGCTGTTGCAGCCGCAGGGGCACGGCCGGATCCGTTGTAGGCGATGATCTCGCTGGAGCCTTCCTTCGACATCAGTACGAAACAATCTCCGCCGATGCCGGTCGATCCCGGTTCGACCACGCACTGGACGGCGCTGGCGGCGATGGCCGCGTCGAGTGCGTTGCCGCCCGCCTCCAGGATCCGGATGGCCGCAAGTGTGGCCGACGGATGGGACGTCGCGGCCATGCCATGCTGTGCGACCACGACCGACCGGTTTGGCTTCTCGAAATCCCTCATATGCAAAAAAACTCCCTAAAACGAATGCTGTGAGCGCCAGCCATCACGTTGGACCGGTCGAAAGGCCCGATGCAGGGCGCAGATGCCGTGACAGATTGTATTCGAGCCGGCCCAGCGTCCGGGTGATGATGAAATTGAGGATCAGGTAGATAGCGCCGGCGCAGACGAAAACTTCCATGGCCCGGTAGGTTTGCGAGATGATGCCCTGGGCGATGCCGGTGATTTCCATCAGCGTAACGATGGATGCAAGTGAGGTTCCCTTGACCATCAAAATGATTTCGTTGCCGTAGCTTGGCAAAGCCTGGCGCAGTGCGATCGGCAGGACGATGCGGCGCAAGGTCATCAGTCGCGTCATGCCAAAGGCCTGCGCCGCCTCAATCTGGCCGGACGGGACCGACTGCATGGCGCCGCGGAGGATTTCACTGCCATAGGCTGCGGTGTTGAGGGTTAGCGCGAGGATGGCACACCAATAAGGGTCGCGGAAAAGGCCCCACAAACCAAGTTCCTGCAATGTCGGCCGAAACTGGCCAAGGCCGTAGTAAATCAGGAATATCTGGACCAACAGGGGCGTGCCGCGAAACACCGCGACGAAGCCCTTGATTGGCCAGTCAATCAAGGGCTGGCGGAGGCGCTGGGCGAGCGCCAAAGCCAAGGCGAGGATGGCGCCGAGCAGGATGGACGTGCCGGCCAGCTCAAGCGTCAGCGGCAGGCCGGCAAGCAGCTTCGGTAGTATTTCGGCGAAAAAGGCGAAATCCATCACACTCTCCGAATGCCCCGAAGCGCGCGGCGCTCAGCGCGCTTGAACAGCAACCCTGTCGCTGAGGCGATGGCCAGGTAAAGCGCGGCGGCAGCTGTGTAGAAGAGAAACGGCTCGCGAGTCGATCCGGCCCCGATCTGTGCCTGACGCATCAGTTCGACAAGCCCGATTACCGAAATCAGCGCTGAATCCTTGAGCACCAGTTGCCACACATTCCCTAGGCCCGGGATGGCGTAGCGCATAAGCTGGGGTGCGATCACCCGGCGCAACATGAGCGCAGGCGGCATGCCATAGGCGCGCGCTGCTTCGATCTGGCCGCGGTCGATGGCGATGTAGGCACCGCGAAACACCTCCGCCTGATAGGCACCCGAAATTATGCCGATTGCCGTGGTGCCTGTGGCGAAAGCCGGCAATCCAAGGAATCCTTGGGCGCCAAGCCAATGGCCGACCGCAGTCAGCGCCATGCTACCGCCGAAATACAGGAGATAGATGGTCAATAGGTCGGGAACGCCCCTGAATACCGTGGAATAGGCATCGGCGAGCAGGCGGAGGGAGCGCGACCCGCTGACCCGGGCCGCAGCTGCCAAGGCGCCGATCACCGAGCCGACCATAAATCCGGCGACCGAAAGCAGAAGCGTTACGAACGCAGCGCTGAGCAGCGCCACCGCCCAGCCGCCGTCGCCAAACCCTAGCAGACGAACGCTATCCAGCATCGGCTAGTTCGCGCTCCGGGAAGGGCTTCTCACTTGGGCGGCGTGACGTCGGCCTTCAGCCATTTCAGCGAAAGCTTTTTGATGGTGCCGTCGGCAATGGCTTCATCGATCGCCTTGTTGAACATCGCCTTGAGCACGGTATCCTGCTTGCGCAGCCCTGCCCCAGTGCCCCGTCCGAAAACCCCGCCGAGAAAGCCGGGACCAGCGACCGTGTAGCCTGAGAATTCCGGCTTGGCCAAGGTTGCCGCCAAAGCGGTCTGCTGTGCAAACAGGGCATCCACACGGCCGGCCGCGAGATCGAGGTCGTGCTGTTCCGTGGTTTTGTACTCGCGGATTTCGACGGCGCCGTCGAAATACTTTTTCAGGAACTCCAAGTTCGCCGTCGCAGCCTGGACGCCGACGATCTTGCCGGCGATCAGCGGCTTGATCTTGTCGATCGCCGCCTTGGCAGGGGCCTCGTCTTCCAGTTTTATCTTCTCGGTCGAACCGGCCAACGCAGCGAGCGGACTGTCCTTCGCCACGGCGAATCCGGAAGGATCGATGGCGTAGGGTTGAGTGAAGTCTATAACTTCAAGTCGTTTGTCGGTGATAAACATGCTCGCCATGATGACGTCGAACTTGCCAACTGTCAGCGCCGGGATGAGCCCATCCCAGTCCTGCGTAATGATGGTGCAGTCAATTTTCATACGCTCACAGAGATTGCGCGCGAGCTCGACCTCCATGCCATCGGGCTTTCCATCAGCGGTGGTAAAGTTCCAGGGCGCATAGGCGCCCTCCGTCGCTATCGTGATCTTCTTTGGCGTATCCTCGGCTGAAGCCGACAGCGCGGCAGCTAAGCTCAATCCGGCCGCAAGACATGCAATGGGTAATAGTTTCATGGTTCTGTTCCCCTTTTTTACGGCCCTGCGAGGGCACTTTGTAGAACTCGAATATCCCTTAGCCGACTACCTCAACGTCGGCTCGGGCTCGCGAACTCTGCCAGCAGCGGCGCCGTGTCGAGAATGTGGCTGCGCATGACCGCTTCAGCGGCTCCGGCATCGCCGCCGCGTAGCGAATCGATCACGGCCAAATGCTCCTCCGCGGCGCTGAGCGGTTTTTCGACATAGTCGAACCAGATGCGCAGATAGGGTTCGATGGTCACATGCAGGGATGCGATTTGCCGAATAAGCTTCGGGCGGCCGCTTAGATTGCAAATGTAGCCGTGAAATTCCTGGTGCCGTGTCACCCAATCGGCGCCGCCGGCAGCGCCACTGCGCTCCATACGGGCCAAAAGGCGCTCAAGTTCGGCAATGGTTTCGGCGTTCATCCGAGGCATTGCCAGGCGAACGGCAAGCCCCTCAAGCACCGAGCGGATCTCGAACGTCTCGTAGATCTCGTTCAGCGTCAGACCAGCGACGATACAGCCACGATTGGGGCGGATCACCACCAGCCCGTCGACTGCCAGCCGCTGGAAGGCCTCCCGCACAGGCATCCGGCTCATGCCGATCTCGGCCGCGATCTCTTCCGGGATGAGCCGGTCGCCTGCACGGTAACGCCCGAGGCGTATTGCAGATTGCAGATGCAGAAAAGCTTCCTGCTCCGCAGTGGCCGGCGTCTGGGCGTAGGGAATTGCCGAATGGCTCATCTGGGGATCTTTTTTGCTGAATTTTCTGATCAACGCAAAATTGGATTTTTGTATCCACAAATACAATAGAGTTCTGTCGCGCAGTCAAGGCAAATCGTCAAGAGCCCTTAGAGGCCGGCGCGGTCCCCTGATACCGCCTCGTATCGCGCGCCCGAACTTGGCGCAAACGCGGCACGGCTTCTCATCGAAAGGATCAAGGGACGTACGAAAAGCGTGTTCGTGACGGTCGCGCTGAAAGTCGTGGCACGTGGCAACACAAAGATGCCTGGAGCGTTTCCCAAGGCCTCGCGCCAATATCCCTAGTCGAGTTCGATGATGCTGCAGCCATAGGCCGGGAGCGACAGCCTACCGCCGCGTACTTTGCCATCGCCGAGCAAATCCTTGCCCGCGGGGACATTGCCGATGCTTGCCGGCTCGCCCAGCGTGTTGAGGATGAACAGCAGGCGGCGGTCCTTGCTCTCGCGGATGGCCGCTTCGACGCCGGCCGGCATGTCTGCGATGAGCGGCACGATACCGGCGGGCGCCAGCACTTGATCGGCCAGCACCTCGACCAGAGCGTCGCTGAGGTACGTGCCGAGGTAGATCACCTTGCCCTTGCCGACTTTGCGCGAAGTTATCGCGGCCTGGCCCTCGGCGAAGCGGCTGGCCCAGCTGCCGATAACCTCCGTGCCGGGCGCGACGTTAAGCAGCTCATAAAGATGCGCCGCCGTCACCTGCGCATTCCCGATCTTGAGCTCGTATTGGCGGCTCGCCGACGTCGCTGGCAGCTTCTTGCGCACCGTATTGGCGCCGAAGCGGCCGCCATGCTCGAACAGGCCCTCGCCGCCGATCGGCGTCAGCAACCCGAACTCCTCGACCGTGATCCCGGCCAGCGCCGAGAGCGTCTTGCCCGGCGAGGTGTCGCGGATGACGTGGTTGTTAACGTCGCGTGATCCGGTGCGGCCGCCCAGGATTACCGTTCCACCCGCCTTGGCGAAGGCCTCGATCCGCGCCGTCCACGCATCGGTCCATTTCAGCCAATGCGGCACGTAGAGCGCCTTGAGCTTGCTGAGATCATCCTCGGGATGGATGAAGCCGCAGGCGAAGTTGTGGCGGTAGCAATAGCGGTGCAGCAGCGTCGCATCGTCCTGCGGGCTCGGCATGCCGATGGGGCAGGAGCGGTGCATCTCTTGATTGTCGAAATCTGATCCGGCGATGCCCAAATCCATGCGCACATGCGTGCCGAGGATCTTGTCCTTGAGCGCCGTGACCTCGCCCGCAAACTGCTTGGCCTCGTCATAGCGCCGCCGCGGGATGTCGTCGTGATCGATGATGCCCATCCAATAGATCTCGGCGCCGAAATGCGCCGGCCGCCAGCGGAAGAACATCACGCCATCGGCGCCGCGCGCTACTGACGTATAGGCCATGCGGCGCATCTCGCCGGGTTCGGGCGTCAGCGTCGAGAAGTTCGGCTGCGCACCGAAACCCGATTGCTGCTCAGGCACGATGAAGTTGCCTGTGAAGCCGCGGCAGATGTCGAGACGCAGCGCCTGTACCTCGCCGACGCTGCCGACCCGCTGCATCTCGTCATCGAGATGCGGGTAGATGTCGAAGCCGAGAAAATCGAGATCGGTCGAGAACTCGCCGCGGAAGTCGATGTCGTCGATCCGCCCCAGATTGTGGAAGACGAACCAGTCTGGATTGGTCTCGCGCAGGATCAGCACCTGATCGTGCTGGAACCGCGCCGTGACGAAGGCGAGGAAGCGGTGATAGTCGACCACATGGGTCGGCCCGACCGGGGCAGGCGCGTAGTCGAGGGGCAGCACCACTTGATCGAAATCGTCGTAGGCGGTGGCCCAGAAATGCCCGCCCCACGCATCGTTGAGCGCGGCGATGGTCTCGTACTTGTCCTTGAGGAAGGCCTGGAACTCGGCCAGCGTCACCTGACCGTAGGACAGCGATCCAGAGGTATTGAGCTCATTGTCCGTCTGCCAGCCGATGATGTGCGAATTGCCGCGATAATGCTGGGCCATCGCTTTGGTGATGCGCTTCGAATGCTCGCGGAACACTCCGCTCGCAAGATTGCTGTGCTGGCGCGAGCCATGGCTCATGGCGCGGCCATTGGCATCGACGCGCAACACTTCGGGATAACGCGCCGTCAGCCAGCGCGGCGGCGTCGCCGTCGGCGTGCACATGATGGTCTTGATGCCAGCCTTGCCCAGCACATCTATGGCGCGGTCGAACAAAACGAAGTCGAACGTCCCCTCACGCGGCTCGATAATATGCCAGGCGAATTCCGCAAGTCGCACCGCGTTGAAGCCCGCGGCTGCCATGCGGTCGGCGTCGCGCTGCCAATAGCTCTCATCGACATGCTCCGGGTAATGCGGGGTACCGACGAGGAAAGTGTCGGTCGCGATCGGCCGCCAGACAGAGAGCGGCGCGGATTTCGAGGCAGTCGTCATAGTCGGAAAACTCCAGGCGATAGTCTACTTGATGGCGCCGGCGGTGAGGCCGCCCTGCCAGAACCGCTGCAGCAGCAGGAATACCACGATGACCGGGATGATGCTGACCAGAGCGCCGGTTATGATGATCGAGAACAGCACCTGTCCTCCGCCACCGCCCTGCTGCGCGAGCTGATACCAGGTCGCAAGGCCCACCGTGATCGGCTGATATTCCGGCGTGCGCAGCACGATGAGCGGCAGGAAGTAATTGTTCCAGGTCCCGACGAATGAGAGCAGCGCCACGGTCACCATGCCCGGTGCCACCAGCCGCAGCACGATGGCGCGGAAGATCACGAACTCGCCGGCGCCATCGAGACGCGCTGCGTCGAGCAGTTCGTCGTCGACGCCCTGCTCGATATAGACGCGCATCAGATAGACGCCGATCGGCGAGATCATCGAGGGCAGGATCACGCCCAGCGGATTGTCGCTAAGTCCCGAAAGCGCCAGCAGCAGGAAGGTCGGCACGACGAGGGCCGTCTGCGGGATCATCACAGCGCCCAAGACCAGCGCAAACAGCAGATTGCGGCCGACGAATTTGAATTTGGCTAACGCATAGCCTGCCGCGGTAGCCAAGATCGCGGCACCGAGCCCGGCGACGCTCGAATAGAGCACGCTGTTGAACATCCAGCGCATGAAGACGCCGTTGTCGCGCGCCAGAAGATCGCTCAGATTCCGCCAGAGGTTGAACTCCGTGCCGAAGCCGAAGCCGAACGTGGTGAACAGGTCGCCATTCGTCTTCGTTGCCGACAGGACCAGATAGGCCAGCGGCATGAAGCTGTAGAGGAGGAACAGTGACAGCAGCAGCGTGAGCATGATCCGCGAGCGCCGCCTTTCGCCGGGCCGGCGCTTGGCAGCCTCGAAAGTGGCGATGTCGGTGGTCGCAGTCATCATTGCTCCGACCGACGGCGGTTGGCGATCAGGGTGAAGATGTAGGAGGCACCGGCGATCACGATGCCAAGCACGAACGAAACGGCGGCCGCATAGCCATACTGCTGGTTCTTAGTCGCCAGAGAATAGGCATAGAGGTTCGGCGTGTAGCTCGAATTGATGGTGTTACTGGCGAGCGCGCGCATCAAATACGGCTCATTGAACAGCTGCAGTGTGCCGTTGATCGAAAAGATGATGGTGAGCAGGATCGCCGGCCACAGCAGCGGCAGCTGGATCAGCCGGGCAAATTGCCAGGGCGAGGCGCCGTCCATCCGCGCGGCCTCGGCGAGGTCCGACGGGATCGCCTTCAGCGCGGCGTAGTAGATCACCATATTGTAGCCGACATATTCCCACGTCACGATATTGGCCAATGAGAAGATCATCGCGCCCGGCGATAGGAAGTCCGGCGGCGGCAGGTTGAACGCCTTGGCAATCTGCGTGAACGGGCCGAAGGTGGGGCCGTAGAGATAACCCCAGATGATCGTCGCGATCACGCTCGGCACAGCGTAGGGGAGGAAGAAGCCGAGCCGGAAGACGCCCTTGGCATAGACCTGGCCACGATCGAGCACGATGGCGAACAACAACGCCAGGGCCAGCATGATCGGCACCTGCACGATGCCGAACAAAACGAGGTTCCACACGCCGCCCCAGAATTTGGCGTCGTCCGCGACCTTGATGTAGCTGGCTGCACCCGCGAACTGCCGTCCGCCCACCAGCGTGTCGCGGTAGAGGCTCATGTAGAACGCATAGATCAGCGGCGCGACGATGAAGGCGATAAACAGCAGCATGAAAGGCGCCAGGAACAGATAGGGCGCCAGCTTTCGTGACGTAAAACCGCCCGATCGCGCTGGGCGCGTCGCTGCGGCTGGCGAGTTCGACAATGCCCTGGTCCCCATCCTGCAAGATAAAGAGATCGGGCGCGCCGATCAAGGCGCGCCCGGCCGGTGCCCGGGAGGAGTTAGGCCACGGTGAAGCCTTGGTCCTTCGCGTAGGTGACCACGGCATCCTGGACACGGTCGAACGCATCCGACAGCGTGCCGTTGCCGCTGATCGAAGCGCCGAATTCATCGGACATCGACTGGTAGAGGAAGCCCTGGAACGGGCTCCACTCAAACGGCGCCACGGCACTCGCTGATTTGGCAAACACTTTGTTCACCTCCTGGCCGCCGAAGAATTCCGGCTTGGCGCTCGCCCATTCCGGGCTCGACAGCAGCGCGTTGGTGCAGGGGAAGAAGTTTTGCTTGGTGGTGTAGAGCTTTGTGGCTTCGGGATTCGTATTCAGCCAGATCGCGACTTCGGCGGCCTCGGGCAGATGCTGGGTCGCTTTCATCACGGCCAGCGCTGAGCCACCCCAAGCGCCAGTCACGAACTTGCTCGCGTCCCACTGCGGCAGATCGGCGGCACGCCACTTGCCCACGCTGGTCTTGGCGACCGAGGTCAGGAACAGCGGACCCCAGCCCGCAGCGAGCCAGGTGGCATAGCGACCCGAGTCGAGGCCGCTGTACCACTCATTGTTGAAGCCCGGCTTGGTCTCGATAACACCCGCGGTGATAAGGTCCTGCCAATAGGCGGCGAAGTCCTTAGCAATCTTGTCGTTGATCCTGATCACGAGCTTGTCGCCATCGCGGCTGACCGGCTTCCAGCCCATCGGCCACAACAGACCCAAGACCCAGTCGGCGTTGGCTCCGAACGGCGCGTCGGTCATGAACACATTCGGATCGGCCGCATGGATCTTCTTGCCCGCATCGGCAAACCCGGCCCAGGTGGTGGGCGGCGTGATCCCATGCTTGTCGAAGATGTCCTTGCGATAGAGCATCGCCATCGGACCGTAATCCTGCGGCGTGGCGTTGACCACATCGCCCATGGCGACCTGCGCCCATAGGCCTTCGGGGAACTCGCCCTGATGGGCATTGGCGTACTGGCCGATGTCTGCGAGGGCGTCGACCTGGCGGAAGCTCTCAAGGTGCTGGTATTCGATCTGGGCGACGTCCGGCAGGCCGCTGCCTGCCTGCAGGCCCGCGCGGAGCGCGTTATACAACGGGTCCCCCTGGCCGGGATTCACGAGTTCGATCTGGATGCCCGGATGCGCGGCGTTGAACATGTCTACCTCAAGCTGGAGATTCGGCACCCACGACCACACAAGCACCTTGACGGGCTCGGCACCGCGAACTGCCGCAGGCAGACCCGCTACCGCAACGCTCGCACCTGCAACTTTCAAGAAGTCACGACGCTGCATCATCCGCCCAAGCGGATTGAAAATCTTCGTCATTGAAGTCCTCCCACGAAAGATACGCTCCCACACGACGCAGGACGCGGTTTTTCTTTCAGTCAGAAACTTAATGCCGACATACAGTCGCTGTCAATCGCGATCGATTGATCTTTAATCGGCCATCACCAGGCTGTCAGCAGGGTTGAGCGTCGTCGAATCGAGCACAAGGCGCACCGCTCCAAGCACTATGTCGCGGTGCCCCAGCGCGCCTATCATGAGGCGCGGCGGGTCGTACACATTGCCCTTGAGGCGATGTCGCAGCACATCGAGCACCAGATCACCACCGCCGACGACCCGGCCCGCCAGTACGATGATTTCGGGGTTCATGAAGGCAGCAACACTGCCCACCGCCATCGTCGCATAGTCCAGCAACTCGGTGACAACCGGCGCGATTTTGTCCGCCTGCCGGTCGGTGACAGCGGCCAGGGTGAGCTTTCCCGCCGCATACTGGGTGTTGGCCTCTTCGAGCATCTTGGTCGCCTGTTCGGGGATGCCGAAAAAGCGCAGCGATTGCTTGTCGCCCAGATATTCGAACGGCCGCCCGGTAAGGAGGGGGTCGTCGAGATACCAGCCGAGCTCGCCCGCCGCATGCGAATGCCCGCCATAGAGCTTGCCGTCGATCACGACGCCCGCGCCCGCGCCGGGCCCGATCGAAAGGCTCACGACGCTGTCGGCGCCACGCCCGGCCCCGAATCCCCATTCGCCCACGGCGGCGAGGTTGCGCCCGTTTTCGACGACGATAGGTATCTGAATATGCTCGCTGAGCCGCGCCCGCAACGGCATGTCGCGCCAGCCGAGCCCGAGCGTCAGCACCACTTCGCCCTCCGGCTGCCTGACGATCGAGGGCACGCCAATGCCGATGCCGCGAATAGTCTGGCCGCGCTGGCGGGGGGCCGCCATAAGCCGGCGGATCAGGCCGACCAGCTTTTCGAAATTGCGCTCGCCATCATCGTCGGCGGTCTCGTGCATTTCTGTCTGCACGACGCCTTCGAGATTGGCCACGGCGCCGTAGAACTCGCCCTTGCCGGCCTCGATGCCAATGATCGCATGCGCCGCACCGCGGAACTTGATGCGCGCCCGCGGCCGGCCCCGGACATTGGCCTCGTCAAACCCGTCATACGCAACCAAATCCTCGGCAATCAGATCCTCGATCACCCGCATCACCGTCGGCAGGCTGATGTTCAGCCGCTCGGCGAGGCTCGATGGCGAAATCACTCCTTGGGTGCGGATCAAATCCACCACGGCCGAACGATTGAGTCGGCGTAACAGGCTCGACGTCGTGGGCTGGCGCTTCATTCATGGACCAGTTGCAAAAGGCCGGCGGACCGGCAACGAGCGTCGGCATAGACCAGAACCGTGCCAGAGTCCGCCTTTTTCTGATGACGCCGAACGTCAGTTGTCGCTCGGCAGGGAAAGCTACCGCGGTAGCCCGTTCGATGATTACGGCGCTCCGTGGCGGGCGCCCAAGCCCTCTGAAGTCACTGCGCTACTTGTGCAAATAACTGACGCCGGTCGCTTCAATCGGTTAAGAGCTCGTCCGCCCAACATCAATGACCGCTTTTGGCGGCGGGTTCAACTGATCGCTCCGCTAGGGTCTGATAGAGCAAGGTCTTTCTGGGGCGTTCGTTGAGTTGCCGCGCGATGGCGCTGAGCTTTGCCTGGCTGTGCAGGGACAGGTCGGTGCCACGTGGCAGATACAGGTCGGTGCCACGTGGCAGATATTGGCGCAGCAGTCGGTTGGTGTTTCATTCGAGCCGCGCTGCCAGGGTGATCTAGGATCGCAGAAGTAGACCTCGACGTCCGTGGCCAGTGTCAATCGCTGGTGCTCGGCAAGCTCTTTGCCTCGGTCCCAGCGCTGCCATGAAAGGCGCTGTCTTTGTCCCGTGCTTTATCGATGCGTTTTATCCAGGACGGCATTGCGACGCTCGAATTGCTGGAGCGCCTGAGTCTCGACGTGGACTATCTGAAGAGCAGACCTGCTGCGGTCAGCCGATGGCCAACAGGGGCGCGCACAAGGATGCGGCAGGGGCCGAGGCGGTCTTCGTCGCCAATTTTGCCGGCTACGATTATATCGTTGGACCTTCGGCGAGCTGCATCCACCATGTCCGCTCCCAGCCATCGTTCTGGAATCGACAGATCAGGCTCTCGCTCGCCGGAAGATTGTCGGTCCCACACACGCGTGGTGGACACGAATCCGGCGAGCCCGGCGACGTCTTTCATGGCCTGTACGAAATGCACCCCTCGAGGTGTTCGATGAGGCGGAAGACGTCCCCCTTCCCGTCCGACAGCGGATCGAACCAACGCATCGCGCCGAAATTTCATCGCTCGCGCGTGCTCTCCTTGACGTCGAGCGCGAATCCGGCGCGCTCGAGCACCGCGGCGCAGTGCACCTTGTCCTTCAGCTCTTCCAGCTCTGCTTTTTTCATCTTGCCTGCGCCTCGTCGCGCTCCCTCCCTCGATTCCGCCCCGGATTTCAGTGCAGGAACCGGATGCCGCGAAGAGCAGGGCGGGCAAGGGCGCGGCCGGCAAGCCGGCGTTTGTGCCGGGTGGCGCGAACGATGCCCATGTCGGTCATCAAGCCGCGCCCCGCCGCTTCGCCGGCATGGCGGTTGCCCGCGACCATGATTGTCAGTCCCAAAAAGCTGGCACCTAGGGCGCGGTCGCTCTTGAGATAATCATCCCGCCGGCAACATCCCTGTTATCGCCTCGGCGACAAAGGCTGGATCTTCCCAATGCGGGTTGTGGCCGCAATCCTGCGCCCACACCAGACGCGATCCGACGAGTGCATCGGTCAGTGTGCGCTGGTGCGCCGCGCCGAAAAGCGGATCGAGCCCGCCGGCGATGATCAGCGTCGGGGCCTGCACCGCCCGCGCCGCGGCGGTCAGATCGGTGCGGCGGACTTCTTCGAGAATGGCGCGCCAGCGCGCAGCCGGGATCGCGGACGCGTCCTCCGCGAGGCCGGCGAGAAAAGCCCGCGGCACGCCCGGTCGACAGCCATGCCACCAGTCGTAGAACGGATCGGACGGCGAGATCGGGTCGCGCAAGGCTGCGACGCCGTCGATCAGCTGATGATCCGATCCGAAATCGGGCTTCAGCGTGCTGGCCAGGATCACCAGCCCACCGATCAGCTCCGGACGACGCGCGGCCAGCATGATCGACACCATGCCGCCCAGCGAATGGCCGACAACGATCGGCCGGCCGAGCCGCAGGCGTTGGATCAGCCCGGCCATATCCTCGGCAAAATCGGCGGCGCGATAACCCTCGCCCGCCTGCGAACCGCCGTGGCCACGCAGGTCCGGCATGATAAGCCGGCGCCCGGTAAAATGCGGCGCCAGCAGCAAAAAACTGCGGCTGGTGTCGGTGAAGCCATGAACCAAGAGCAACGGCGGCTCCGAACCGGCGATCTCGACATAGGTAAGCTCGAGACTGCCGACATCGACGATGCGCTTACGTCCGGCCCAAGACGCCTGTTCGGCTTCCTGATCCGTCAGCTCCAAAGCCGGCCTCACAGTCCGAGCTTTTCCTTGACCGCGGCAAGGCCGGGTTTGCCATCGAAGGTGGCGACGCCGGCAAGCCAGGCATCGAGCCGATCCTTGTGCAGGGCGATCGACTTCAGAGCCCCGTCCTCCGGCTTCATGCCGTCGTTAATGAGGTAGCCCATGCCGACATTTTCCATGTCGATGTCGAAGGCGAGGTTTTTCAGGAACTGCGCCACATTCGGGCATTCCTGCAGAAAACCCTTGCGAACCTGCGTGGTCACGGTGGCGGCGCCGAAATTCGGACCGAAGAACTCGTCACCGCCAGTCAGGTACTTGAAGTCGTACATCGTGTTCATCGGGTGCGGCGCCCAGCCCTGGAAGACGATGAACTGCTTCTCCTTGATCTCGTAGCCGACCTCCGAGAGCATGCCGGCCTCGCTCGATTCGACCACCTGCCAGCCGTCGAGGCCGAAATTGGGATCGGCAATGGCGTCCATCATCAGCTGATTGGATCCGGGCTCGATGCCGTACATCTTCTTGCCGAACTTGTCGGCGAATTTGTGCAGGTCCGACAGGTCCTTGACGCCGGCGTCCCAGACATAGGTCGGCACGGCAAAGGTGTATTTGGCGCCGACCAGATTGACGCGCACATTCTCGATGGAGCCGTCCTTCTTGTAGGGCTCGTAATAGGTGACCATGGCCGGATCCCAGTAGCCGAGGAACAGGTCGAGGTCTTTGTTCTTCATCCCCTCGTAGATGACGTTGATGCCGAGCACCTCGCTCTGCGGCTCGTAGCCGAGCGCCTGAAGCAATACCTTGGCCACGCCGGTGGTGAAGGCGAGATCGTTCCAGCCGGGCTCGGCCATGCGGACCGTTTTGCAGCTTTCGACCTCTGCGGCCCGGGCCGCCTGGGAAGCCAGCGTCAGGGCCGCGACACAGACGCCATTCGCAAGCATGCGCAACATTCCGGTTCTCCTCTTTCCGACTTTGACCTATTGGTCACTTTATTGTCCTGTTGGTCAATTGTTGATCTGAACGGACGAAGATGTCAATATGGATTCGCAATGGATGGGTCGACCCAGTGAAGCTCACGCGTCTCAGCGACATACGCCGCAAGGAATTGCGCCAGGCGGCGTTCGCCGTTCTGGAGCGCGAAGGCATCGCCGGTGCGACGCTGGAAAAGGTCGCGGCCCAGGCCGGCGCCTCCAAGGGCATCGTGCTGCATTATTTCCGCAACAAGCAGGAGTTGTTCGAGCACGCCATGCGCGAGGCGAACGCCGTGCTCTGCCACGCCGTGGTCGCCCGGCTGCAGCGGGCGCGCACGCCGATGGAACGGCTGGACGCGGTGATCGAGGGCAATTTCGAGGAGCATCTGTTCCTGCCGCCGCTCTGCAATGCCTGGCTGTCGCTCTGCGCTGAAGTGCCCCGCGACGAGCAGCTGGCGCGCATCCAGAAGGTCATCCATGCGCGCATGCGCTCGAACCTCTTGTCCGGCCTGCGCGGCCTCGCTTCGCCGGAACTGGCCGACGAAATCGTTGTCGGCATCACCGCTTTGATCGACGGGCTATGGCTCAGGCTCGGTCTGCAGCCGGGCAGCGTCACGCGCGAGCAGGCTGTGCGCCAGGTCAAGGATTTCGTCGCGGCGCGGCTTTGCCCCGCGCCAGCCTAGGCCCGTCGGCCTTGCCTCGGTCGGATAAAATTCATAGCCGGCGAGGTCGTACCCTTGACCGCCCAATTGCGGGAGCATGGCGATGCGACTCCAACGAAGCGGGCGCTGGTCACCCGTGGGTCGGACAGCATCGGCCTGGCAATTTTTCGGAAGCTTTCGCCCGCGAAGGCGCGGATGGCTGATCGTGGGGCGCGACCCCGGCAAGCTGGAAACCTTGTGCAACACGCCGCGGTCGAAACGCTGTCGACCGATCTCGCCACCAGCGAAAAGGAGATCAAGTTCACTTATCCCTATCTGCATTTGGACAAAGTTGGGGGCACGACCACGGTAGAGAATCCTCGTTACCACTAACAGCCAGATTTCGATCCGACGCTAGTTCCCTGACAGAGGAAGCTCCGCGACGCATCAGGTCCGGCGGTAACCAACCCGGACCGTCGTTTCGAGACCGTGCCTCCTACATTGTCCAACTACAGGCTCGATCGAATGATTTCTGACGGAATCGGCAGGATCGCGATCACTCCTTGAAGCGGCAACATGAGAGTGGAATAGTCGGGACTAAAGCGGCCTGTTTGGGATTCCCCGCGCTGTTAGAGCGTGCCACACTGCGTGATGTGTCGCTCTTCGAAACGTCGCGCGAAACGTCGGCTCGATCGCGGTCCAGGACTTGCTCGCCGAAGAGCTGTCCGAGATTCTCCTGCCGCTGCTTAGGCTCGGACCCGAGAAGCTAAACCCCGAGGCATGGTCGCGAACGGCCTTTTAATCGAGATCGCTCGCCGGCACGAGCTTATTATGCCCCTATTCCACGACGTGGAGGTGCCGTCTTCAAGAGCCAGCCCAAAGAGGCGATGACGCCGATAGTCTGCGGCAAAAGCTTGAGCCGCGGCTCCGTGTAATGCGTTTTGGCGGATTGCATGATCTTCCCGTTGTTCGGTCGAGCGCGTATCGACAACTGCGAAAGCTTTCTCCATCAATCCACGGCTCTAGGACCTGCCGCGACCCCCACGCGTCCGCGTACCTCTTCTGGATGGCGAAAGCTGCCATTCAGCATACAGCCCCGGTGTTTCCGAGCGCTCAGTGTCCTCTTGCCTCGACTTTTCATCGAAAGCAGACTGGTTGCATCCCCTTTATTCGTTAGTCCAGCAATCCGAAAATGTCCGCTTTTAGGATGGCGAGAAGGTCCTTCGGACGCCCGAAATGAGGCGGTGGGTTCAACCGGTCGCCGCAACACCTTTAATCTGGGAGGATTGGGAGGTGTCGCATGGTGACGTCACGTATTTGGTTTACCCCGGAGCAGAAGGCCGAGCTTTGGGAGCGGTGGAAGCAGGGTCAGAGCATTTCATCGATCTCGCGGGCACTAGACCACCGGACCAAGGGCGGCGTTCAGCGGATCGTATCCTTACACGGCGGCATTGCTCCGTCAGCAAGGCGTAGAGCGGCCTCGGCGCTCGAGCTGGGGGAGCGCGAAGAGATCTCTCGCGGGATTGCGGCAGGTCTTGCCATCCGCGCTATTGCACGAAGTCTGGGGCGATCCCCATCAACGATCAGTCGCGAGATCTCGCGCAATGGCGGTGCCCAAGCGTATCGAGCAACCCGAGCCGACAAGCAGGCTTGGCACCGCGCGCTTCGCCCGAAGCAATGTCGCCTGGCATGCTCTGGACGGCTAAGGTGGCGGGTGGCGCAAAAGCTGGCACTGCAATGGTCGCCGGAGCAGATTGCGGGTTGGCTGAAGCGAGCGTACCCAGGCGATCCATGCCCTGGCTGACAAACTCGACTTGTACAAAGTCGCGCGCCAGTTCGATGCCTTGCGGCTGGCTGAGTTCACGCGGGAGCGCAAACTCCACCTCGCGGGCGAGCTGGGCATCCTTGCGGACCTCGAACGTTTCGACATCGTTCCACAGCCTCTCGCGGTCGCGCCAGGCCTCCGGTGCATCCTGCGGCAAGCGTTCGATGCGCTCATCGCGCAATCGCGACGCTGAACGGTAGGCGGCCGACGCGACGGCGCTTGAGCCTGCCTTGCGACCAATGACCTTGACGTGAAGATGATAGATCGCCATCGCGACCAGATCATTTGCACGTCAAAGCCTACGTCGGCACGACGTATAAGCGCGCCCTCCCTCGAAAAATTCTCGGGATGGACCAGCCCATCCCGGGCTGTCTCGGCAACGCTGAAGCCTTCTGGCGGACGCTCCACAATCAATGGAGACAGCCATGCGCAAACCACGAGACTTCGACGCGGACTCAAGACCCTGGAAGACAAGGCGCGCGAGCTCAAAACGCGAAAGGTGCAGCAGCTTGGCGAGCTGATGATCGCCACGGGGCCGATGCACTCAGCACCGACGAATTGGCCGGCGCGCTCGTCGCAATCGCCGAAACCAAAGACGCCGCGAAGCGTGAGGCATGGGCCAAGCGTGGCGTGATGTTTTTCGAGAGCCGGTCCCGGCGAACTGATCCGGCATCTCAACGCAACCCTCGCAGCGCTCCAGCGCAATCGGGCGGCCCGCAATCGCCGGCAGGCGGCACAGGCTCGCAATGACATGCGCACCTGGCAGGTCGAGCGTCGCCAGCGCACACGGCACCTCATCGAACTTGCGGTCTCGCCGTCAAGGCAGGCATTGTCGAGCTCACCAATGACGATCGCGCCACCATCTACGGCGCGCTGCTTTGGATCGCCGCCAAGCTGCAGAGCCATGAAGGCGAGCATGCGCGAAACCTATGGACCGCGAAGGGTAGGCAGGCGTTCGATGGTGAACGGCGTGAGGAGCAGATGGACCGGCGAACATAGCGATGGTTGTAAACGGCGGGCGGCGCAACAACGCAGCATATCGTGATCCATTCGCGATGCACCAACTTTCGACGCGCATTGAAAGTCATCGAATGTTTCGACCGGGGCCGTTTGCCATAAGCTGGCGTCAACAATTCGGGCGAGCATCGGCACCTTTCGCGAGTACGCGTCGTATTCTGGAAACGCGGCCAAGGACAAGACGCGTACTTCGTTCAACATCCGCCGGTATTGAATGGCAAAATTCACTGCGAGGAGCCAAAAATCGCGATCGTGGTTACCCGGTGGGCAGGTCATTGGAACCAGCTCGCGAATTCAGCGTTTCGAGCGGATGATCAGAAGTTTCGCTTACGCCCTTATCCTCGTCCAGGTATCCATGGCGACCGCGCTGGCTACACAGGTCTTCCTGTCGACCGCCGAGGAAGCCCGTAGCTCAGAACTCTCGCTGGCGCCGGCGCCAGGCGAAGAGGGATGCGCCAAGGCGATGTGGCCCAATATTCCGGAACGATGTCTGCAACGAGTCGAGCCGAAGGTGGTGACGCTCGTGCTCACCCAAAACAACTAATGGCGCATGGCGCTTTCTGATATGCAGCTGCCATGCGCCGCTGGCTGCGCTGCCGCGGCACCACCAACGCTCCGTTAAGCCTCGCTCAATCTCTGCAAGCTATCTTGTTGCCAGTTTGTCGAGGGTGACATGAAGCGCAAGTCGATAATGCTCTTTGCCTTCCCAGCTCTGATCCTGCTGATCCTGGCAGGGGAGCGCATGGCGACTTTCTTGCTGGGAGCATATCCGGCCAGTCCCGCAATGTGGCGGATCTGGCTTGAACTAAGGCCGCTGTCGACGATGTTCTGGCAACAGGTCGATCTTTATCTCGGGTCGTCGATGGTCCTTGATGCCTTGATGCTGGCCGCCGCGTCGATGGTTTGCTGGATGGCGTGCCGCACAAGAAGGTCGGCCGCGTTCTTCTTCCTTGCCAACCACGTCGCCCTGCTTTTCGCCGGGTTGATGATCGCTGTCACCAGCCATTCCGAAACAGCCAGCACGATCGCTTCGTTCGCCGTACCCGGGGGTCTTCCATTCTCGCTAATGGTTGATTTTACCTTGAAGAACACCCTTGTGCTGTTTTTGGGTGTGACAGCATGCGCCTACTGTCATGTTGTCTTTCTCAGCGAAACCCGGCAGCGGTCCGGAGCGCTGGCCGCGAGGCTTGTTGCTTTGCAGCGAGATCTCTAAGGGTGCCCTATTTTTTCCGGCGTTAGTTGATCTTCCGGTAGTAAACCTTGCCGTCGGCCTGCTCTATGCGCTGGTAGTTGGAGCTTGGGGCAGGCGCTGCGGCCGCGATCCTGTTTTTCGCTGGACGCGGCGCATCGACAACGTTGTGATCGGTCGCGTCTTCGCCATCGAGAACAGCAGGCGCCTCCGCCATGCTGCTGGTCGTGTCGACGGAAGGTTCCGCTGCGCTCGACGTGATTTCGTCATGGACAATAGGCTGGTTCTGTTCCAGCCGGGCTATGCTCCGGTTGATTTCGCCAAAGCTGCTCTGCAGTTGAGTGTCCAGTTTTTCAAATCGGCTCTGAAAACCGTTGTTGACCGTGTCCAGCCGGCCCCCGATTCGTTGTTCAAACGTCCCGAGTTGTTCCAGGCGCCCTTCCAGAAAGCGCATATCGCTGATGCCGCGGTAGAGATAGACTGCGGCTATTATGTTCACCAAGGTGAGCAGGGACGTGCCGATGATGACGGCGCCGACAATGCTTCTGTCGCTCGGTTTCACAACGGCAGCTTGCTGTCCGATGCGGGCTGCTGTCCCAATCTCGATTGCCGGCATGTCCGGTTCGCTGATCATCGTCATTGAACCACCACCTTTGCGCCGATCGCGACGCGCTTGAAGAGATCGATCACATCGGTGTTAGTAAGGCGAAAACACCCCGATGTTCCGTCGAAGCCAACACCCTTGGGATCGTTGGTTCCGTGTATCCGATAGAGCGTGTCACGCCCGTTCCGAAGCAGATAGAGCGCCCTGGCGCCAAGTGGATTGTAAGGACCGGCAGGCACCATTTGCGGCAGGTCCGGCTGGCGGGCGCGCATCTCGCGGGGTGGGCGCCATTCCGGCCATTCGGTCTTCGCCCCCACCTCGACCACTCCGGTCCAGCCAAATCCGTCGCGTCCGACGCTGATCTGATAGCGAAGCGCCTGGCCTTGTCGGGTCACCAGGTAAAGCGCTTTCTCGTCCTTGCGGATAACGATTGTTCCGGGCTGTTCTGTCGTCTCGAAGGCAACTGTCTTGCGCAGGCTGGGGCCCATTGCCGGCAGCGGCGGCCGATCCGAAAGTGCCGATCGTGCGCTGGCGAAATCCTGGACCAGCATCATCAGCGCAATGCTCATGACGCAGGCCAATCCCGGGCCAATCCGATACCTACTTGGCCGCCCCCTATTTGGCAGCGTCATCGAGCCGCTCTTTGAACATCCGCTTGAGGTCCTTGTTGAAGCGCGCACGCCCATCCACCTCGGCAGGCAGGATAGCACGGTTCAACGCATCGGTGAGAAGCGCATTGTCCAGCGCGACCGACTTGATGTGCGGCGCCTTAAAGATCTTTTCGAGTTCGCTGCGCGAAAAATGGTTGCCGAACCATTTGCGCTTGTGCTTGTTGGCGACCAGCGTGATGCTGACAGCATTGCCACGCAACTCACGGATCTTCTTGTAGAGCCGTTTGCCTTGCCGCAGCGAGGCGACGTTGAGTTCGAAGACGATGAATATCTCATCGCTCGTCGACAGCACGGAATTGTGCCAAGGCGTCTCGATGTTCGGCAGGTCGATGACGATGTCGTCAAACCGGTAGGCGACGAGGTCCAGCAGCCGGAAGACAAAATCACTGCCCTGCGGTTCGAAAGGCAATTGCGGCCTCTCGAAGGAATAGAGCGTCAGCCCGGACGGGCGCGAGAGCTTGATGACATCCATCAGCTCGACGTCGAGCCTCTCCGGCTGGCCGATGATGCCGCCGAGGTCGAACTGGTTGAACTGGTTGAGATAGGCGCCGCAATTGGCGCTCTGGAAATCGAGGTCGACCAGACAGGTGGAAGCCGCCCGCTCTTTCGACTTCGATGCCAGGAACTCGGCCGCCGAGAGAGCGAGCGTCGTCGCGCCGGCGCCGCCGCTCGCACTGATGAAGGTGATGATGCGGCTTTTGGTTCCCTGGTTGCCGGTGTCGTGGAAGGTCACCGCGTTCAGCAATTCCTTGCCGTCGAGCGGCTTGTGCAGCCAGTCCGAAGCGTTCATGCGCACCAGCACACGCGTCTGCTCCGACGACAGTTCGTCGGAGACGGCGATCAGCGGCACGGTCGCCCACAGCGCGCGCGCTTCGATGATGCCCGGCCTGCCGAGCAACTCGCCATTGCCGAGGTCGAGGATGACGATACCGGGGCGCGTATCAGCGGGCGCCCCCCTAAGGAAGTCGCCGGTCTCGGAAACCCTGACGTCGTAGATCGCCAGCGCATCGAGGCGCGTCGCCACATCGCGTTTGAAATTCGCATCCGACGAGAACAGCGCCACCTGCTTTCGCTTGGTCGGCGTAACCTTGGTGTTGATGGCATTCATGACGCGGTACTCTTCAAGTCTTCGCCCGTGACCGTGCTCAGCATGGAGGGCATGTTGATGTCTGCGAAACCCATCAGTCCTTTCAGGAAGAAGAACTGGAAGGTCCTGTTCTGCAGGCTGACGCTGATTGTCGGCACTGGTCCGCCCAGCCGCGTCTGGAAACCGAGGCCGGTGGCGGAATAGGTGATGACAACGTTGCTGCGCAGCAGGCCCGGAAAGAAATGACACATCCCTGGCCGCTGGTTGGCGGCCAGCACGGGACAGACGTCGTCATTGGTGACAGCCGTGTCACCCCGGAAAACTCGGCTGAAATTGGCAGCGCTGAAGATGCCGCTGTTGGTGCAGGCACCGGTGGTTCCGGTATACGAGCATGCAAACGGACCATACACGCCTGAGACGACCGGAGCACCGGGCGTTATGGTCGGTGCGGCGGCCGTCAGGTTGGTCGCAACCGGATCGGAAATTGAAGCCAACCGTGCACCGACCTGGACTGCCTTGGTTGCAGCGTTCCATTGATAAAACGCATAGCCGAAATCGACGAAGCCCAGGACAAGCGAGAACAGCAAGGTAGATACGATGGTCATTTCCACCATCGCCGCGCCGTCTTCCGATGTTGTGAAACGCCTAATCATGTTCAAAACCGGAGCAATCGCTCGTCGTGATAGCCGCGAAGCGTAATCGGCCCGATGCCGATAAACGAGAGCATCCCGACATCAGGGTACAGGTAGGTGCCGGATACACGGACGGTGCAGACCTGTGCCGTGGTCGAACGATATTTGGTAATGCCGGATTGTACGGCGTCGTAGCAGGTCGTGCTGGTCACCGTCACATTCGACGCCTGCCAATTGGCGATTCGCGGAACATCCGTCTGTGTTGCCGTCGGCTTGCCGAACACTGCTATATTGGCCGCGATCGCGGCGCAGTCGATCGCGGCAAGCCCGGCGTCGGTATACATCTGGCTGTTGCAGCGCGCTGCATAGCGAGCCCCGTCCGAAAGCCCGGCCTCCATCAACAACTTGTCATGGATCAGATTGCCGAATTCGAACACGCCGGCCGACAAGATCAGCATCAGCGGCGTGATCAGCGTCATCTCGACGAGCACCGCGCCGCGGTGGTCGCGCCGAAATCGGTCGAGATGGCGGAGCAGCGTTTTCAGCATGGCCATCACCGGTAAAGCTGCGCTTCATCGCGGAGGAAGTTATCGAGCGTTCCCCGTCCGCCTTTGCCTGTGATATCGATCAGTTCGACGTAGATATCCTTGCTATCTTTGATAGGCTCGGTGATGAAGAAGCTCCCAAAGGCGCGCACGGGGATATTGTTGGCGCGACCGTTGAATCCGCTTATCGCGTTGCAGTCTATGATGGCCCCGAAGAGGATGCGCCGGTCCACCGTCGTGACGGGTGTCTGGCCGCAGGACGGATTACCGGTTTCTCCGCTTATCGCTGCATCCCCAGCGATGCTGTCGTTGGTCGCGGGGTTCCCGTCGGGGTTAAGCTCGTAGCGATACATTTCGTAGCGGGTGGCACCTACCAGCGATGAAGGCAAAGCGCCGCGTGTCGGATGATTGACAGTCCAATAGCGGCTGGCATTCCAATCGCCGGCGCCCATACGACCGCCCATCAGGCTGCATGTGCCGGTGATCTGGCAGGAGTCCCGTTCAAGCCCCACACCCTTTGTTGGATCGGTCTCAAAGTCAGTTTGGCCGTTGTTGCAGTTGATGTTTTTGAGCCCCATGCGGACATTGGCCGCTGGACCGGTGGACGTTCCAATGTAACTTTTGCTGATACCGAAGCGGGCATTTAGCCCGTCTTGCACGGGGCCGGTGCTCTGTCCCGGTTCGGTGTCAACGCCATCTTGAGCATAGCAGCCCACCGGCTTCACGCGGGCGAGCGACGCTTCCAAGGCGTTCGCGCCGTTGCCCTCCGGCGAAGCAAGAAAGGCGAAGTTACCAGGTTGGTAGTAGCCATTATCTCGCAGAAGGATCTGGCGACGGCGATACTGCTGTGAGTTTGCCGCCTGTTCAAGCGTTACGCCGCCTGTGAGGCTCGTATCCTCGTACGGATTACACATAAAGACCGGGGTATAGTCGCAGACGCTTGACTTGAAGCCGGCCACTGCCACCGCGCCAACATTGAAGGAATTGCTCGCGGAGTTGCCTGTCAAGAACGATGCCGGGAAGATCGCGGCAAAGCCGACTGGGGTCACCGTCACCTCGACAAAGCGGGCATTTTTCGCATCGGTCACCTCGTCGGTGATTACATTCGCAGCGACGATCGGCAGATTGTCGGTGGCCGGCAGGGATCGGAGATATCGTCGCGTCACGCCGGCAGCTGCTAGATCCTGGGGACCTGGCGTGGTCGTGAAATTGTACTGGTTGCGAACCAGTGTCGCCAGTGCGTAATCACCTCGCGTGATTGCGTCGGACGTGCCGTCGAGTTCTGCAGCTGTTGCGAGAGCGAATGCATCCGCCCCCTTCTGCAAATCATTGTGCAGATTGTTGACCCGGCTCATATCGATCGCCAGCAGGGAAAAGCCGATAATGGCCGGCAGCATGACGCTGACGAGTATCAGCGCTATTCCCCTTTGATCGTGCCAGAACGCGCGAATGGTTCGCAGCATGGCTTTACTCTTTGCTCCCCTGACGCCAGGTTTCCTCGTCGTGCCTGGCGCACTGAAACCGCATCCTTCTGTTCATTCCACCGTGTTGGTTGCCGGCGTGCCGACATTGACCGTGATGGCCGGCGGGGGGGGCGGCGGCGGCGGAAATTTGTAGTTGTTTGCTATAGCGGCGGCACGCACGCCGTCACCCTCGATCCTGGTGTTTTTGGAGGCCGGATTGAGTGGATCGACCGTCTGCAGCAGCGAATTGAACTTCTGCGTATCGCCAGCGGCCAGCGTCACTGAATCGTAGTGATTCAGATAATCCGCGGCGCAGCCCGACAGCGCGCCGGCGCAGAGAATGAGGATCAAGGCGCTATTTCTTGACATAGAGCATCTTGTCCTTCGATTTGAAGTCCAGCATGTGGCCATAAGGGCCGGTCACGCCTTCGCCCGTTTCATATTGTCGGATCATGTCCTTGTTCACCTCGAGCTGACCGAGCACGAAGAATTCCGGATCGTTGGCCGGCCGCGTCTTGTCAAACGGCGTCGCCAGCTGTTCGCCGGGCTTCACCGGCCGCACGAGGTGCGGCGTGACGATAACGACCAGCTCGGTCTCTTCCTTCTGGTTGCTCGAATTGCGGAAAAGCGTCCCGATAACCGGCACCTGGCCGAGCCACGGCACCTGGTTCTGTAGCTTGGTGGTCTTGCTGGACAGAAGTCCGCCTACCGCGAAGCTCTGGCCGTCGCGCAACTCCACAACGGTCGATAGTTTTCGGTTGGTAAAGATCGGGTCGCCGGCGGTGGTGAAGCCGGTCAGATCGCTGACTTCCGGTGCCAGCCTCATATGAATCTTGTCGTCTTCAAGCACAACAGGTGTGAACTTTAGATTCACGCCGAATTGCTTAAAGTCGATCTGAATCTGGCCATCCTTGTCGAGGCTGCGGATGGGAACCTCACCGCCGGCATTGAAGCTGGCTTCCTCACCGGAAAGCGTGGTGAGATTGGGATTCGCGAGCGTGCGTACCACGCCCTTGGCCTCGAGCGCTTCAATGTACAAGTCGACTTTGATGTTGCTGTCGATGACGCGTGTGAGCAACGCTCCAAAGGGCGTCGAGTTGGACAGGAGGTTGCTGAGAAAACCTCCGGCGCCAAGCACCACGTCATCTTTGTCGACGGCGGTGATGCCGGTTCCGACTTTGGTGGTGCCACTGCTGTTGTTGCCCCTGATCGACACACCGAGATCGCGACCGGCGTTGCGCTTGGCTTCCAGCACCCGCACTTCGAGATTGACCTGCTGGCTCTCGTCGACAGTGACGGAATTGATGATGTCGTCGGGACCATATTGCTTTGCCACCTCCAGGATGGCCGCCAGAGTGGCGCCGTCCTTGACGTGGCCGCCAAGCCTGACCCTCCCATTGACCGACCCGACTTCGATGCGCGACCTTGGCGCCACCTGGCGGATCGCCTGCGCCATGTCGCTGACGTCGACGCCGACTTCGATCTGGAGGGCGCCGAGCGAGCGTTTGTCGGTGGAGAACAGATTGACCGTGGTGGTGCCGGCGCCCTTGCCGATGACATAGAGCGTGCGGTCGGTCATCGGCTGGGCATCGGCGATCTTCTCATCGCCGACGACGATATCGCCCAGATTGGCACTCACCTGGATCGTTACCGACTGCGATACCGGCAAGAAGATGCGGTGCACGCGGGGGGTCGACACGTCGATAAAGCGGTCGGCCGCAAGGGCCGCCAGGCTAGATAGAAGCAGCGCTGCCAGACAGGGCAACGCGGCCGCCGATATCCTTAACCAAGACCCCTGCATCGCCGTATCCCCAATCGCTGCCGGTGGCAGCCCCCCGTTTCGCCGCGCTTAGCTATTGTTGTCGCGGCACGTCGTAAGTCTCGAGCTTCACACCTCGGAAAACACCGACCGTCGCTCGCGTTGGCTGCTCCGGTTCTACATATTTGACTACTTCCTTGACGACCTGCTGCGGCGCGGGTGCCGCCACGATGACCGGAGCCGGCTTGACCTTGCTCAACTGGTCGATCTGGCTTCCAACCCGGTCCACCGCCCGGGCCAAACCGGCGATCTTGTCGTCCGCGCGCTGGCGCTCGGCTGCGGCCGCGGCGTCGGCTGCCGCCTGCTTGGCGAGGTCGGCTTGCCTCTTGGCGACATCGTCGGGCGTGTCGCCGGTCAAATCGGACAGCGTGACTCGTTCGGTCATCTCGCCCTTGCTGGCCGCTGCCTGGCGAAGCGCCAGTGACAATTGGCCGGCGCCTGCGGCCAAGGTCAGCTTCTGCGCATCCTTGGTGCTGACCTCGAGCGTCACCGACTTCACAACTGTCGGGCTGTCCTTGCTCTCGTCGGCGACCTGGTCGACGGCGAGCACCTTCATGCTCTGAAGCAGCACGTCGACAAAACTCTGATCCCCGCCTTCGGCATTGCGAACGGTGCGCGTCAAAAGCACGTCAACCCGATCGCCGGGATAGACAAATCCGGCAACGCCGAGCACGTCATTGACCCTGATGGAAACGGCTTTCATGCCTTCGCCGAGCACCGCCGAAAGCGTAGCGCGCTGGCCGGGGCCAGTAATTTTGGTGGCAAGGACAGGTTCGTTGACGCCGATCGACTGCAAAGCCTGCTTGGTGCCGCCGCCGGCCGGAAGGTCTTTCGTGAGAAGGTCTTGTGTCGTCTTGTAAGCGCCGGCCGGGACGGCGCCCGACGGCCATTCGACTTCGCGCAATTTGTCGGCGGAAAGCGTGTCGCCGAACTTAAGAGCCACCGCCGCGACCACGACCGTATCGCGCTGGACGTCGTCCGTACGTGCCATGGCGCTCCGCTGCCCGGCCAGCCAGATATTGGCAAGCACCACCGCGAGCACGCCGAACACGCCGGCGAGAACGATCATGATGACAGTGTTGGCGCGCATTTGCCCCCCGGATTGCTAGGCAAATCGACGTCGGGGAACGCCCCGGCGCCGATGACTACGTGTCGGCGATCAAGACAGTGTCGATGCCAAGAATGACCACTTGCCGCTGACCCAGCCGCCGACCGTAATGACGGATGCTATCACCGCGATAGTGATGATCCCGAGCAGGATCGTATATTCGACCATAGCAGCGCCGTTTTCGTCGTCGCCGAACTGCCCGGTCATCGTCATGAGCTTCTTCATGCCAATCTCTCCCTTTGGAGTTGAACCCAACGAGACGAGCCAAGGATGAAAATCCACACCCAAGCATCCCCCGCCATCTTCCAGTCGAATGCCCACCAATCATCGACGCCGAGGATGCCCCGGCGTCGATGACAAAAATGATCAAGTCGGCAGGGTCGATGCCAAAGAGGACCACTTGCCGCTGACCCAGCCGCCGACCGTAATGACGGATGCGATCACCGCGATAGTGATGATCCCGAGCAGGATCGTATATTCGACCATAGCAGCGCCGTTTTCGTCGTCGCGGAACTGCCGGGTCATCGTCATGAGCTTCTTCATGCCAATTTCTCCCCTTGGAGTTTTGAACCCGACGAGACAGAGCCAAGGATGAACCCCATACCCAAGCATCCCCCGTCATCTCAATCCTAGGTCGCGCCAAAAAGCAGAGTCAAACGGATTAACAGATCCTTAACCTTTCAATACCTGACCGGAAGGCACTTAAATTTCAACAAGAGCTTGATTCGACTAATTTTTCAAGCGTTTTAACCATTCGTTCATAATTGTGCCCCGAAGCTAATCAAGCTGCATCTAATTTAGGTTTCTAGCATATTCCTTTATATCTAAGGGGTTACAGCCAATTATCGAGAGGGTTCCTCGGCTCGGCACCCCCAAGGGGCGCCGATTCAGTAAGCTTAATGCATTCGCTCATGTGCGGCAGTGCGAACGTCGGAAATAAAAACGATATTTTTTTGGGCAAGACCCTTAACTATGTTGTAAGTATTGGCTACTCGGCGCCTGATGCGGCGCTTGTCCCCCTCGTGGTTAACCGTTAGTTTCAGCGCCAGGATATTTAGAGGGGGGCTAACGCACTGTCATGAGCCGGTTGGAGCCCAGACGAGCAGCGGGCGGGGACCAGGCGACTGTGCACCTTTCGCCTAGTGCATACGATGTGACCGCCGATCTGTCTGACGTCGGATCAATGGGGCGCTGGGGCGGATCAAGTGACAGTAAGGCGGTAAATTTGTGGAACGGCCGGCTCGTGGCCTTTATCTCGGCCATGCTCGGAGCGATTGCCACGGTAATTTTGATCTGGCTTCCGTTCTCGACCGTAGCTGTGGATCCGGTTCTTTGGTCTCGCGCAGGGATCTCGGCGCTACCTTTGGCGCTGATATGGGGCGCGCTCGGCGCGATGCGCTATCAGCTCCGCAAAACGCCCTTTCACTATCGCGACCTGTTGAGCGATTTCGCGGGCAAGTCCCAGGCCTTGGTCGTGACCTTAGGTGTCATCATGTCGTTCTCGGTAGGACTTCTGTTACTCTGCTATCTTGCGAGCGCGACAAGAAGGCCGCTGATGGACGGGTATCTGGCTGCAGGCGACGCGGCCTTGGGTTTCAATTGGGTCCAATATGTCAGGCGATTGAACGAGCATCCATGGGCTGCCTTTCTACTTTCATCCGCTTATTCGAGCCTGAGGATACAGTTGTTTCTGTTACCAGCCATCCTGGTCTTCACCGCTCGGTCGGGCCGACTAGTGGAATTTCTCGCACATTTTGGTTTGGCTGGTTGTCTGACGTGCCTGGTGCTTGTGGCTATACCGGCAGCGGGTGCCTTTGACTTCTATGATCCTTCCGCAGGTATTTTGAGTTCTTTCGGTCCCGGCGCCTCGACACGCCACCTCGATCAACTCTATGCCCTCAGGACGCTGAGACCATTTGTGGTTGAGCACCCGGAAGGCCTTGTGACCTTCCCTTCGTTTCATTCCGCGCTTGCTGCGATATTCGTTTATTCGATGCGAGGCATCCGTTACGTGGCACCGCCCATCTATCTGCTGAACGCCATGCTCATAATCGCCACGTTGCCTCAAGGCAGTCACTATCTGGTCGACGTACTGGCGGGGTTGGCTGTGGCGGCCGCGTCGTTCCAGTCTGTCCGCTGGATCGCACGCGCTGGCCGTCCTTAACCATACGGCGCGTTTGGAATATTAGCACTCTTGCACGTACTCTGGTTAACGAATAGTTTCCGTCTTGGGGTAATTTAAAGGGATTGGGACGATGCTGGGCCGGTTCACCACCAAGGGAGCCGATGGGGTTCGAATCGAGCCTCCGATCATATTGGCACCGGCAATTCCGATACCTGTCCCCGTGGCCGACCTCGAACCGGACGGTGACGACTTTCTGACGCTCAAGGTCGAGCTCCACCGCCATCTCATCGATCGCTTTAATCTGACCGCGCTCGAAAACGCTTCGAAGGATGAAATCCTCAACGAGATTCGGCCGATCGTGCGCGAATTTGTTCGCGGTCGAACCGTGCCCCTGAACGCGCGCGAGCTCGATCAGCTGACCAGCGACACCGCCGACGAGATGCTGGGGCTTGGTCCGATCGAACCACTGCTCAAGGATGACTCGATTTCCGACATTCTGATCAACACGCACAATCGCGTTTTTATAGAACGGCGCGGTGTGATCGAGGAGACGGCAATTCGTTTCCGCGACGAGGCACACCTGCTGCGCGTCATCAACAAGATCGTCTCGGCCATCGGACGGCGCGTCGATGAATCGGCGCCCATGGTCGATGCTCGCCTGGCAGACGGCTCGCGCGTCAACATCGCGGTGCGTCCGATTTCCGTGGATGGTCCGCTGGTGTCTATCCGCAAGTTTTCGAAGCATCCCTATTCGCTCGAGCGCTTGATGGCCTTCAATTCGATCCGCCAGCCGATGGTCGACTTGCTCCGGATCGCCGTGCAGGCGCGCAAATCGATCCTCGTTTCGGGCGGCACCGGCAGCGGCAAGACGACCTTGCTGAACGCATTGTCCAGCTATATTCCACCCAAGGAGCGGCTAGTGACGATCGAGGATGCGGCGGAGCTGCAATTGCAGCAGCCGCATGTCGGCCGTCTCGAAACGCGCCCGCCCAATGTCGAAGGCAAGGGCGAGGTGCGTCAGCGCGAACTGCTGAAGAATGCGCTTCGCATGCGGCCGGACCGCATCATCGTCGGCGAGGTTCGCGGCGAGGAAGCTTTCGACATGCTGCAGGCGATGAACACGGGCCATGAGGGGTCGATGACCACCATCCATGCCAACACGCCGCGCGACGCGATCTCGCGGCTGGAGCAGATGGTCGGCATGGCCGGCATGCCGATGACCAATGATTCCATCCGCGCGCAAATCGCTTCCGCCATCAACATCATCGTCCAAACGCAGCGCCTTTCGGACGGTGGGCGGCGAGTCGTTTCCATATCCGAACTGACAGGCATGGAAGGCAATGTGGTCCAGCTTCAGGAACTTTACCACTTCGTGCGGCGTGAAGTGACGACGGACGGCCAGATCGTCGGAGAATTTCGCGCCACCGGCATTCGTCCACGCTTTGCCCAGGAAGCCGCGACGCTTGGCTTTCTGTTCGGCAAGGACGCATTCAATCCGCAGGTTCCGCTCTGATGCCGACTGGCCAGACTTTGCTTTACTTCATCTATGTGCTGGCGGCGGCGTCGGCGATCCTTGCGATCGAGGCTCTCTTTGTCACCTATTCCAAACGCCGCTCGCGGGTCAGCGCGATAAATCGTCGGCTGAAAAGGCTGGCTGATGAAGCTCCTGCAGAACAGACTTTGCAAGGATTGCTGCGCGAGCGTGGGCTTACCAATTCTGGCGATTTTCTTTTCAGCATGGTCGGGCTGAACAGACTGTACACCCAGTCTGGAATTACCGGGAATCCGCTGTCGTTTGTCGCGATGTTCTTTCTCGCGGGATTGGCGCTGGCGCTGGTGTTTGCGTTTCTGCTGCATTTTTCCGCTATATTCGCGCTATTCGTTTTTTTGTTGATCGCCTTTATCCTGCCGCTTCTGGTTCTTCGCCGCGCCCGAGCTAAACGTATCCAGAAATTCGCCAAGCAGCTGCCGGACGCACTCGACATGATCGTTCGGTCGTTGCGTGCCGGCCATCCGACTTCTGTGGCGATCGGGCTCGTCGCCCGGGAAATGCCCGATCCGCTGGGCACCGAATTCGGTATCGTCTCCGACGAAATCACTTTTGGTCTCAGCCTCGAAAACGCGGTACGAAAACTCTCCCAGCGCGTTGGTTTCGAAGGCCTTCAACTGTTGTCGGTGTCGCTGTCGATTCAAGCGAAGACGGGCGGTAATCTGACCGAAATTCTGTCCAACCTTTCAGCGGTGCTGCGTGAAAGGCAAAAGCTCAGGCTGAAGATAAAGGCACTTTCCGCCGAGGGTCGAATGTCTGGATGGATCATTTCCCTGTTTCCGCTGTTCATGCTCGTTATCCTCATGACCATCACTCCAAGCTACTATGGCGATATATGGAATGACCCGCTGGTCATGCCTGTGTTTACGGTCTTCGGGGTATGGGCTCTGCTTGGCGACTTCATCATGTATCGCATGGTCAATTTCGATTTCTGACTGGGAGCGAACCATAAATCTCTTTTCGAATACTCACGATGTGAGCCTCCTGATCTCCATTGCCGTTTTCCTGGCAGCGGTGGCCATTTTTCTGTTGGCTGCACTCATATTCCTGCCGGCGCTGCAGACGCGGAAGCTGGTTGCGCAAACCTTGATGGCAGAGGGCACTCCGAACCGCCGCTCGCTTGTTGGGCAGGAGGAGTTGGCAAGAATCTCTGCGCAGCAACCTGTCCAAGCATATTTTCGATCAATCGAGAAGGAACGCGACGAACCCAGTGCCCTGGACGCGAAACTCTTTCGCGCAGGCTTCTATCAGCCAAGCGCGCCGCTGATCTACACAGTATCGCGTCTGGCGGCGGTCTGTGTCGGCTTTGCTGTGACCTACGGACTCCTCTCGCGCATCTTGCCACCACAATTGCCCGGTCTTTTCGTCTTTGGAGGCTCAGCCTTGCTTGGCTTGGCATGCATTGTCATTCCAAGCATAGCGCTCGATCGCTTCGAAAACGGGCAAAAGCAGATCTATCGGCGTGGCTTTCCCGATTTCATGGACATGATGATCACCTGTGCCGACGCCGGCATGAGCCTGGAGGCGGCGGTCGAGCGTGTTGGCGCCGAACTGGCCGGCACACATAAATGGCTAGGCATCCAGCTTTCGATCATGAATCTGCAATTGCGCGCCGGCAAGCCGCTGCGGGAAGCTTTGCGCGAACTCGCCGATCGAATCGGGCTCGAGGAGGCGCGCGCTTTGGCCGTGCTGTTCCGGCAATCAGAGGAACTTGGGACGAGTCTGACGGACGCCCTGCGCGTGTATAGCGACGAAATGCGGGGACAAAGAATCTTTCGTGCCGAAGAGCGTGCCAACACTCTTCCGGTCAAGATGATGATCCCATTGGGGCTTTGCATCTTTCCAGTCGTGATGATGGTGGTCATGCTGCCCGTGATAATCCGCATGAAAGGCATTTTCTTCTGAACAGTCATATGCTTTGGTTCTAAAATAGGTCCGGGGACTTTGGGGAGACAAGATGAGAAGGCCAATGCGCCTCGCAGCCGCTGCCAGTTTGCTGGCCGTGCTGCTTGCCGGCTGCCAGACCGGGGCTGACAACACCGATGGGATCGTTCGCACCAACGAACCATCGAAAGGCGACGTGACGGCCTTTGGCGATGCTTTTGATGGTCTGAAGACGGTCGGCGATGTCGAATACTATGCCTCCGACCAAGCGGTGGCCGAAGCCACGAACCAGTTCCGTGCGGAAAACTATGGCAATGCCGGCGCGCTGTTCTACAAGGCGACGCAACTGGCTCCCAATGATGGTGGCGCCTGGATGGGCCTGGCCGCCTGCAGCGACCGCATCCACCGCTTCGACCTCGCCGACAGGGCTTACGCCCGGGCCTTCAAGCTGGTTGGCGCGTCGCCCGAATATTACAACAATGTCGGCTATTCCTACCTGCTGCGCGGCAAGCTGCAGGATGCACGCGCGAACTTCCTCAAGGCCTACGAACTGGCGCCCAACGATCCGACCGTGGTCAACAATCTGAAGCTTCTGTCATCCAGTGTGCAGAACGTCGAGCGTCAGTAGTCATGCTGCTTGCCGCATCGCTGCTGCTGAAGGTATTTGCTGTCCCTTTGCTCGCAAGGATAGCCTGGCTCGACTTCACCACCCAAAAAATATCCAACCGTGATGTGCTTCTGCTGCTGTGCCTCGGGTTGGGATCACTGCAGGCTGTATCAATTCTGGTCGGATCATGGTGGGACATGGGCCTGAGCGCGATTGCAGGCATCGTGCTGTTTCTTGCGCTCTTCCCGTTCTGGGCTCTGCGCAAGGTCGGTGCCGGCGATGTCAAGCTGATGGCAGTAATGCCATTCCTGACCGGCGGAAGCAGTCTGGCGGTGTTTTCCCTGCTGCTGCTGGTTTTTGCTCTTACCACGGCGCTGATCGTGAAAAATCCCTTCATGCTGCCGGAAGGCGCCTTCCGCCTTTATGTTCAGCATCTGGATCGCAAGGGGGTTGTTCCGTTCGGCGTGCCGATATCGATCGCGGCGATCTGCACGCTGGCGTTTCAGATCTACGCCAGCTTGATGGTTTCTGGCGGGCTATCGATCTGATGGTCGCGGGCCCAAAACAACAACGGCATGGCGAAGGTGAGTGGGTGGGCTCGGAGGTGCGGAGGGGTTTCACAAACCGAGAGATCTGGCCTAAGCATCAGGCGTCTGCTTGACCGCGCCGATCTCGGCATTCCCCCGTTCTTTGGGTTTGGGCATAAACGGATATCCGAACTGGCCGAGGTAGCTTGCCGGGATCGGCTCATCGACTCCGTATTTCTCGGGCATTGCCGAGCCTGGAACGTGAAAAGTACCGAACACCAGATCGATGATCGCTAGTTGTCTGGCAAAGTTCTTGTCATAGGCGTCGCGATGATCGGCGTGGTGCCAATGATGGAATTGCGGGCTCGCGATCAGCCATTTCAAGGGCCCAAAATTGATCCTGACGTTGGCGTGCAGCAGTAGCGCGTGCCCGGTATAAACAAGGAAATAGATGGCGATCGCCTCTGTCGAAAAGCCAAGAAAGAACACTGGCATGAGGGAGACCGCCTTGGTGATGATCTGATCGACCGGGTGCGCTCTGAACGAGGCCACCCAGTCCAACTCTTCTATACCGTGATGAATCGAGTGAAATCGCCACAGCGCCGGAACCGCATGAAACGCGCGGTGTGCGGCGTACACCCCGAGATCGGCTAATATGATGATTTCGATTACCTGGAGCCATGTGGGCTGGCCGCCGATGGTATCCAATACGCGCTCGGGCACCAGCAATGCGGCCACGCTCATGACAATCGCTGCCATCGAGAAAATGCAAGCTCTTACAAGCGTGCCATTCAAGAGTGCGTAGATGGCATCAATAGCGAGACCCTTGCGAAGAATCTTTTGAGGCGGCCGCAGGGTCAGGATTCGCTCCAGCGGGACGAAGATCAGGGCACAAATGAGCAGAGATTTCAGACCAAAGAGGTCCATTGGCCTATCCAAAAGTGGCAGTTATGGGAGGAGTGAACCACTTGCTGAACTATCAGACAAGACGATCGTTTCCGAACAGGTGGAGTAGAAGTTAACTCTTCGGAAACCATTTTCTTGCCGAGGCGCGAATGCAGTGCTTCAATGCTCCCCGAAGCGGAGAACTACAATGCTAACTGAGGATTTCCTTGGCCGAATTGCGATCGTCCTTGTTCTGACGGTCTTGGCGACGTTTGGCGTGATTTCAATTTTCGGCCATTTCAATCAGGACACTTCGGCGAGTTCGCTGGCGGTCATCACTCAGGCGGCCGCGACTGTGTTGTTGCTATTGCAGATCGTTATGACAGTCAGCCGTCTTCCGGCTAAGGGAACGGCCCGAGGAATTGAGCCAAGGATTACCGCGTTAGCCGGATCTTTCCTTATGTTGGTGGCGATGTTTCTGACCCCGGCACTGGAAAGCGAAGCTGCGCAAATAGCGGCTCTTTGCTCAATATTCATCGGCACCGTCACTTCGATTTTTTGCCTATATTGGCTTGGCCGTTCCTTTTCCATCATGGCCACGGCTCGGCAACTTGTCGCCTCAGGCCCATATTCGCTTGTCCGTCATCCGCTGTACGTCTGTGAAGCAGTATTCGTCCTCGGGATGATCCTCTCACATTTTTCGGTATTGATGGTGATCGTCGGTGCGTTTCAGTTTCTTTTGCAGTATCGACGCGCGAGGAATGAGGAAGCCATCTTGCGGCAAACCTTTCCCGAGTATGATGAATATGCTCGGCGCGTCCCTATGTTCATACCGCGAATTTTTAGGGCAGCTATACCGTCGGTAGACAAGCCATAGCCGGCAGCCGTTTTGTACGCTGGCCATCGGCGGCATTCTGTTCCGGCTCGAAAGCCGCCTGCCACATATTTTCCCAGTCCATCATTGCCGCCACGCCGCATGACGACGATAGCAAAAGCACGTCTCCTCGATAGTGGTCTAACGAAGTAGCGGTCTCCCGCTACCAACGCCCAACGGCCGGTCCGAAAAGGCTGACAACACCGCCTATTTTGCACGCCGGGACCGCCATTTTCCGCTAAAGCCGAATGCACCCCTTCTGCACTGAAGGCCCGATTACGGCCAACGCATGCTGAGGTATCGACTTGTAGGATTCAGAAGTCGTGAAGCGGTGTTCGTTGACGTCACGTCCGGTGACCGCCGAGCGCATCGAGCGAGCGCTCGATCGCGTCGCGGAGATCATGGTGGCGCGAGGGGACCAAGGCGAGGCCTGGCTGCCGTTATATGAACATCTGGAACGTGCTCTGCGAGACCACAAGGCGAGGGAAAAGCGTATGGCGGCTGTGCGCGAGCGCGTCACACGATCGAGGGGTCAAAGGGAAGCACGATCTTCATAAGCTCTTCCTGCCACATCTTCATGTCGCCACCCTCGCCATATTTTGGCCGGTCGATCGTGTGGCCCATAAGCATACGCCGAAGTTCCTCGTCCAGCCTGCCGTTCTTCATACGGTCTTCGAACGAATGGCGCAGCGAATAGACCGTATGATCCTCGGTGGGAAACAATCCGTGGCTCTTGAAGTGCTTGTTAAGCAGGGCTGACAACGATGCCTCGCGGTCCTTGTACCGTGGGAAGCCCTTTGAATATTTCTTGAACACCTCAAGCGCCACGCCGACCAGTGGTATCTTGCGCACTGACGAGGCGGTCTTGATTTCTCGCGGATCGTCAGGGTCGTCGCGCGGTTCGACCGAGATGTGCGGGACATCGCGGTCAAGATTGATGACGCCGGCATGTAAATTCGCAAGCTCGCTCGGTCTCGCGCCTGTCTCCGCAAACGCAAGGACGATACCCCGCGCCTCCTCGTTGAGCGTTGTGAGCGCGCCCGGCGCAAAAATCTTGTCCCGGATCCAGTCGGTCGGGAATGGCGGCCGGCTGCGCTTTGACTTGTCGCTAAATGAGAGATCGGCGAAGGGGTTTTTCTGTTCGGGGAAACCGAGATGCCGGTAGTAGTCGGCGTAGAGGGTTCGCAGGTTCCCCATGTTTCGGTTGCCAGTAGACGCCGAACGGTCTGCCCTCCCTGTCTGGGGCGCGATACGATTCAGCCAGTAGTTATGCACCACTCGTGCGTCGTCGCGCGTGATCTCACCCATCGCCTTGTCGCCGACCAGGCCGATAAACACATCGACGCTCATCTCGCGTTTTGCCTTCCAGCGCTTCTTCTGATCGGGGCTTTTGGTGCGGATTTCGTCGCGGGTGATCTCGTCGAAATAAAGCTCCAGAGCCTCTGATATCTTGTCGTCAGGACGGGCAACGGTGCCGCCGACTGCGTCCACCGATGGTGATGTGGCGGGTGCTCCGATCGTGCTCTCTACTCTGCAGGATCGTGTCGAGCGGCTCGGCGACCAGAATCTCGGCAAGCGGCCGATAAACGAACCCCAACGATTCGGCGCGCTTGATCGCTTGGCGGTATCGGGCGCGCGCCGCCTGTGGATTTTCGCCCAGCATTAGTGACGCCCACAATGCATTGTCGGCTGCCTCGTGAAGATCTCTGGCTGTGCGCGCCTTTATTCGCTCAGTGGTATCGAGGGCACGGCGCACGAACTCACCCCGTTCGTCGAGGTGCCTGACCTCTTGTGGCACCCGGCGTCGGTAATGGAAGTGATCGCCCCTGAGTTGCAGGAGGCAGTCGGGATCATGCTCTTCGCGTCGTCTGCCCGCGTGTTCAACACGGCGTTTGTGTCACGATACGTATCACATTATGTATCACAAACGGCGCGAAAGCGCAACCTAGGCGAACCCTTTCGCCGAAATTTGCCAATGAATTCAAATACTTATTCGGAAGGTCGGTGGTACCGTTGGCTGGGATCGAACCAGCGACCTCCGGATCCACAATCCGGCGCTCTAACCATCTGAGCTACAACGGCACGTTCGCCTGAGCCAGATCGTGGTGAAAATTCATTCTCCGAGATCCGCTCTGTCGTTCGGCGATGCGTCCAATACGGTCTATCAGAGACTAATTCAAGGCCTTTGATAAGGCAAAGCCGGTCTGCCAACAGACGCCCGTTTCTTCGGCAAAAGAAAAAGGCCGGCGGGAGGAGGTGCCGGCCTTTTCCTGTTACGAGCCAGCGGGAGGAGGTGCTGGCTGGTCACCCCGGAGAGCAGAGGGAGGAGGTTCCACTCGCCGGGTATTCATTTGAACAACTCTATCGCACACCTATTTGTCTGACGAAATGCGACGTTTTGATGCATCGCAGAGTTGTGCGCAATTATTAGGCGGCCTTGATGTCCTTCAGGGCCTTCTCGAAAGCGGTCTTGACCGGCTTGGAGACGTCTTCGGCAGCCTTCGAAGCAACAGCCTGGAAGTCCTTGGCCTGCTCGACGGTGGTCTCGACGCGCTTGCGCAGGAAGGCGGTCTGCAGTTCGACCACTTCCGACAGCGACTTGGCGCCGATGAGGGCCTCGAGATGCGAGAAGCCGGCTTCGGCATTGGCGCGCAGAGCGGCGATGGTCTTGAGCGACAGGTCGCTGGAAACGGTCTTGGCAGTCTCGAAGGTCGATTCCAGGACTTTCTGGGTCTCTTCGGCGCCGGTCTTCAGCTTAGAGTAGGCTTCCTTCGACTGCTCGACCCCCTTTTCGGCGAAAGCGCGGATCTGGTCGGTTGCCTTGGAAGCGTCGAAGCTCGGGAATTCGACGTTTTCGATGGTCTCAGCGGTCTTGGCCTTGGTCATTTTCCATCCTTTCGGGGTAGCGGCTTTGACAAAAAGCCGTCTCGTTCATGTATGATGGCAATATAGCGGTTTTTTTGTGCGATGCAATATCTTTGTTGCAGTGCACCATAAATTTCTTCCCATGCGTCACCCAAGAGGTTATCCAGGGACATTCCGAGAGCTGTTAACCAAGTGGCCAGAGATTCCACCTGCTTCCCGCCATGGCTTGTGGACCTTCGCCGCGCGGGCTTTTATTAACAAAGCGTTAACTGCAAATTGCCCGCCTTGTAGGTTCGCCAAGAGGGGTTCGCCAAGAGGTTTCACCGAAAGGGTCCGCCAAGCGCATGCCTTCCGAGAACTACTCTTTCCTCGATGTCGCCGTGCTTGATGCGGTTCGCCAGCGCTTCGCCGCCGGCGACGCGATCGCGATTCTGTCGGCCGACCTCGAACAGGTGATCTGGGCCAACGGCCCGGGCGCTGCGGTGTTCGGCTATCCCGATATCGAGGCCATCATCGGCGCCTCGGCTCAGCTGCCGCTGATCGCCAGGCGCCAGATCATGGCGACCGCGGGCTTCCCGCAGATCGGCAGCGACCGCGCCATTACGGTACGGCTGGCGACCGGCATCACCAGCCGCGCCGTCGGCTTCCTGGCCAGTGCGGTGACTATGCCGGACGGCGAAAGCGCCATCATGCTGGTGGTGCCGGCAGCGCAGGCCGGCTCGCGCAGTGCTGCCGACATTGGGACCCGCGCCATCAGCGGCTTTACCGAAGACGGCCATTTCATCGCCTTTGTCGACGCCGCCGGCACTGTCGAGGCGGCTTCGGATGGCTTTGGCGCGCTCGCCATCCGGCCTGAGACGCTGGCCGCGCTTGTCGCCGACGTGGCGAGCCAGGACGACCGCATCGTCAAGCGGCTGGTCCCCGGCGGCGCCACGTCCTATCCGGCCGGCTTCGCGCGCCTGACCGAGTCCAGGCATCTGCTGGTGGTCATCGACGAGGATCAGCTCGGTGAGGAAAATCCTGTCGGCGAGCTGGATGCCGAACCTGCTGCAGCGCAGGTCGACGATGGCCCGGCGCAAGCCGCCGCGGAGAACGCGGTAACGGTGGATGCGGTGGCTGACCACCCCACCGCAAGCGGGAATCAGGGCGCCCCACTCGCGGCCGCGCCTGATGTCGGGGAGACAGGTCCGGCTGCCACCGAGCATGATGCTTCGGCGTCAACCGATACAAAGGCGGACCATCGCGAGCAGACGATCGGCCGCGAGCAGGCGGCGAATGACAGCGCGCCGGCGCAACATGATCATTGGTACTTCCATGCCGGCGAAGAGCCGCAGGCGGGCGAGCCGGACAGCCCGGCGCAGGCCGAGCCGGACTCTGTTTCCCCGGCCGAGAGTGCGCAGTTGGACAGCAGTGCCGCTGCGCCCGCCCTGCCGTCCGACGCAGCCCCACCGGCTGCGCCTCCCGCCAAACGTGAGGTCGACCGCTCGGCGCCGCCGCTGCGCTTCGTCTGGCGCACCGACGCCGAGGGCAAGTTCAGCGCGCTGTCGCCGGAATTCGGCGACATTGTCGGCAAAGCCGCCGCCGACGTGATCGGCCGCCGCTTCAAGGACGTCGCGACAATTTTCGGCCTCGACGCCTCGGGCGAGATCGCGGGCCTGCTTGAACGGCGCGACACCTGGTCGGGCCGCTCGGTACTGTGGCCGGTTGCCGGCTCCGACCTGAAGATACCGGTCGATCTGGCAGCACTGCCTGTCTATGGCCGCAGCCGCGCCTTCGAAGGTTTTCGTGGTTTCGGCGTCGCCCGCGCCGGCGATGCGGTGGTCGATCCGGAAGCAATCGGCATGGCGCTGGTCCCCAATGGCGCGCCAGCGGCAGCAGCCGAGCCGGCCCCGGAACAGCCCGTGGCGGAAGCTCCCAAGGCGGCCGATCCGTTCGAGGGCGAAGTGCCGGCACTGACCATCGTGCCGAAGCAGGAACGTCGTTTTGCCGACAAGGTCATCCGGCTGGCCGAGCATCGGCAGCCCGCCAACGACAAGCAGCCGACAAGCGAGAGGGGCCTGTCGACGCTGGAGCGCAGCGCTTTCCGCGAAATCGGCGAGCGGCTGAAGAAGGACAATCCCCCGCCGGAGCAGCCGGAGACTGCCAAGCAGGCCGAACCGGCCAATCCGGATCAGGTAACGCCAGACCAGGCCAAGGCAGATGAGCCCAAGCCGGATCATGTCGAGGCGGACCAGCCTGAAACAGCCGCGCCAGCCCGACAACCCGCCGAGGTCTCGAGTCCGGACGAAGCCGGCCCGGCTGCCGTGGCTGAACCATCGGCAGCCGCACCCGAAAGCGAAACGGCTGAGGCCGAACCGCCGGAAAGCGATGCCGAGGACGAAAAGGACCTGACGCGGCTTGACGGCGAGCAGCCGGACGACGGCCTTGCGGACAGCGAAGCAGGCGAGGCGAAGGCGCCGACAGTGTCGCGCTCCCTGCTCGACTATGCCGATCCCGAACCAGGGTCCGTCACCGAAGACAGTACGGAAGCAACGTCGTCCAACGACGAACTTGCGCCGGCTTCCGAACCGGATGATACGCAAGCCCAAGAGATCGTCGAGGCCGCAGAGCCACAGCCGGTTGTTGCCGAGACGCCGGCCAATGCCGGTGAAGACGACAGCATGACGTCGGCCGACTTCCGCGATGCCGAGGACAATGAGGATTGGGCGCCGTCCGACGAGGCGACCGATTCCGCCGTGGAAGACGGGGACAAGGCCGGCGATGCGGACACAGTGCCGGCAGAACCACAGCGCCTGAAAGTGCCGCCGCTCAAGCTTGAGGGGTTCATGCCTTCGGCATTCTCGGCCGGAGATGAACACAAGGCCCCTGACACGTCGATCCTCGGCAAGCTGCCGGTGCCGCTGCTCATCCATTCGGGCGACGAGCTTCATTACGCCAATGAGGAATTCCTCGGCCTGACCGGCTATGACACGCTTGAGGACCTGAGCGACGCCGGCGGGCTCGACGCGCTGTTTGCCGATCCCTATTCAGAAATGGCCGGCGAAAGCGACCACACACTCAAACTGAAGACGCGCGAGGGCCAGGAATTTCCGATCGAAGCCATTTTGCGTTCGGTGCCGTGGCGCGCCGGCAAGGCGCTGATGCTGGTGGTGCGACGTACCGGCGATAACGAGCCGCCGATGGTTGCGCATCTCGCAGCCGAGGAGCAGACGCAGCCCGATGTCTCCGAACTCAAAGCGCGCATTGCCGAGATGCGCACCATCATCGACACCGCGACCGATGGTGTGGTGTTGATCGGCCGCGACGGCGACATCCGCTCGATCAGCCGGCCGGCCGAGGCGCTGTTCGGCTTCGACAGCGACGACGTCACCGGTAAACCGTTCGCCTCGCTGTTTGCCATCGAAAGCCAGCGCGCGGCGCGCGACTATCTGAACGGCCTGTCCGAGCCCGGCGTGGCGAGTGTGATGAACGATGGCCGCGAGGTGATCGGGCGCGAGGCGCAAGGGCGCTTCATCCCGCTGTTCATGACCATCGGCAGGCTGCCCAATGACAGCGGCTTCTGCGCCGTGGTGCGCGACATCACGCAGTGGAAGCGGGCCGAAGAGGATCTGACCCAGGCGCGCGCGGTGGCCGAGCGCGCCTCCTCGCAGAAGACCGATTTCCTCGCCCGCATCAGCCACGAGATCCGCACGCCGCTCAACGCCATTATCGGCTTTTCCGAGCTGATGGTGGACGAGAAGTTCGGCCCGGTAGCCAATGACCGCTACCGCGACTATCTCAGAGACATCAACCGCTCGGGCAACCATGTGCTCGATCTCGTCAATGACCTCCTCGACATTTCGAAGATCGAGGCCGGCCAGCAGGAAATGGACTACGAGGCGGTGTCGCTCAACGATACGCTGGCCGAGACGGTGGCGATGATGCAGCCGCAGGCCAACCGCGAGCGTGTCATCATCCGCTCCAGCTTCGCCTCGCGACTGCCGGAAGTCGTCGCCGACCTCAGAAGCGTGCGCCAGATCGCGCTCAACATCCTGTCCAATGCCATTCGCTATACGCAAGCCGGCGGACAGGTGATCGTGTCGACCGCCTATGAAACCTCCGGCGACGTTGTCATGCGGGTGCGCGATACCGGCATTGGCATGAGCCATGCCGAGATCGAGCAGGCGCTGAAGCCGTTCAAGCAGATCAATGCGCTGAAGCGCGGGCGTGGCGACGGCACCGGTCTCGGCCTGCCGCTGACCAAGGCGATGGTGGAAGCCAACCGCGCCCGCTTCACCATCACCTCGACGCCGGGCGAAGGGACGCTGGTCGAGGTCGCCTTCCCGTCGACGCGGGTGCTGGCCGAATAGGCCGGCGATTTCCGGGCGAGAATCCCGGACAAAGAAAAGGCGTCCAACAGGACGCCTTAAATGGGATTTGCTGTCACAACGGGGCTTGAGCGAATCTGATCCTCAGGGGACGAGGAACGGGATTTCTCCCTCAAGTTACGTGCGACTATCGACGCCGGGCCTTAACAACTCCTTACCGGCCGTCCAAAAAATTTACGAATGTGTACCACTCATGAAATCTAGGTAAATTCGACCGACATATCTGGTTAACCATCCCGGCCGCGTCACTCAGCCAGCTGCGGCAGGTTCCTGAACAGCTCCAGCGCCTCTGGATTGGCCAACGCTTCCTTGTTCTTGATGGCGCGGCCATGCACCACGTCGCGCACTGCAAGCTCGGTGATCTTGCCCGATTTGGTGCGCGGAATGTCGCTGACGGCGACGATCCTTGCCGGCACGTGGCGCGGGCTGGCGCCGCTGCGGATCTTGGAACGAATGCGCTTTTCCAGATCCTCGTCCAGCGTCACGCCGGCGGCCAGCCGCACGAACAGCACGACGCGGACGTCATTGTCGAAATCCTGACCGATGCACAGCGCCTCAAGGATCTCCGGCATCTGTTCGACCTGATTGTAGATCTCCGCCGTGCCGATGCGCACACCGCCCGGATTGAGCGTCGCGTCGGAACGGCCGTGGATGATCATGCCGCCATGCGCGGTCCATTCGGCGAAGTCGCCGTGGCACCAGACATTGTCGAAGCGCTCGAAATAGGCGGCCTGGTATTTCTTGCCCTCAGGATCGTTCCAGAAGCCGATCGGCATCGACGGGAACGCTTTTGTGCAGACCAGCTCACCCTTTTGCTCGCGGATCGGCTTGCCGTCATCGTCCCATACATCGACGGCAAGGCCGAGGCCGGGACCCTGGATCTCGCCGGTCCAGACCGGTTGCGTCGGTACGCCGAGCACGAAACAGGAGACGATGTCGGTGCCGCCGGAAACCGAGGCGAGATGTACGTCCTTCTTGATGCCGTCATAGACGAAGCGGAAATCCTCCGGCGACAACGGTGAGCCGGTGGAGGAAATAGCCCGCACACTCGACAGATCATGGCTGCGGATCGGCTTGAGCCCGGCCTTGCGCACGGAATCGATGAATTTGGCCGAGGTGCCGAAAAAGGTCATCTTCTCGGCATCTGCGAAGCTGAACAGCACATTGCCGTCGGGGTGGAAGGGCGAGCCGTCATAGAGCAGCAGCGTGGCGCCCGAGGCCAGGCCCGACACCAGCCAGTTCCACATCATCCAGCCGCAGGTGGTGAAGTAGAAGAAGCGGTCGCCTTCGATGAGTCCGGCATGCAGCCGGTGTTCCTTGACATGCTGGACCAGCGTGCCGCCGGCCGAATGGACGATGCATTTGGGAATGCCGGTCGTGCCTGACGAGAACAGGATGTAGAGCGGATGCGCGAACGGCAGCCGCTCGAACGTGACCGCTTTGGCGGTAAAGGGTAACAGCGCCTCTTCGAGCGCCACGGCCTTGTCGATGATCGCTGCGATATCGCGCGAGGTACCGAGATAGTCGACGATCAGGACCTTGCGGACGGTTTCGAGCTTCGCCGCAACGGTAGCGATCTTGTCGGCTACCTCGATTGCCTTGCCATTGTACCAATAGCCGTCCGGCGCAATGAATATGACCGGCTCGATCTGGCCGAAACGGTCGAGCACGCCCTGCTCGCCGAAATCGGGGGAACAGGACGACCAGACCGCGCCGATGGAGGCGGCCGCCAGCATGGCGGCGACGGTTTCCGGCATGTTGGGCATCATCGCCGCGATGCGGTCGCCCTTTTTCACCTTGAGCGACAGGAAAAGCTGCTGAAAGCGCGAGGTCAGCTGGTGCAGTTCGCTCCACGACAGCCGCCGCTCGATCTTGTCCTCGCCGCGAAAGACGATCGCGTCACCGGAACCGGTCTTCTTCAGCAGGTTTTCGGCGAAGTTCAGCGTCGCTTTGGGAAAGAACGATGCGCCGGGCATCTTGTCGCCATCGACGAGCACGGGCTCGCCCGCATCGGTCCCTTTGTCGCCGACAATGCCGCAAAAGTCCCACAGCAGGCTCCAGAAGCCCTCGCGATCCTCGACCGACCAGCGGTGCAGTTCGGCGTAGGAGGCGAAGGATGTGCCGCTTTTGGCCGCTGCTGCCTTCATGAACGCGGTCAGTGGTGTTGCGTCGATCTGGTCTTGCGTCGGAGTCCAGAGCGGTGCTTCGGCAGCCATGATCGATCCTCCTTGAAGCCCGTCGCGTCGCAAGATAGATATGCTTTTGTTTGATGCACGTCGTTGTCCCGGAACCGCTGCACTCTTCCGGGCGACATGCACTAGCCTCAGCTTTACAGGCGCCGCTGTCCCAAAAACGCCGCGCCTCGTAACAGGCTGAAGCTGCATCGCTTATGCCTACCACCGTGCGGCAGAGCAAGATTTTGTTCCGCTAAACTCGGCCATATGTGCGCAATTGCCATCGCCGGGCCATAAAGACTTGAAATGCCTCAGCCCTGAGTCGTAGTGACGGCTGGAAGGCGTGGTGACGACTGGCGGTTACACCCGTCAGGCGTTTATCGGAATGAAAGCAACCGGGGCAATATGCCATCACCTTTGATCCGGCGCGGAATATGGGCGATCGGCGTTGCCGTGCTCGTCATCGCGCTGGTCGTCGCCGCTCTGCCGCTGTTTGCCTCGACCCGGATCGTGCGCGATCGCATCGCCTGGGAGATGAGCGCGTGGAGCGGTTTCAGGGTCACCATCGCCGGTTCGCCGCGCATCGAGGTGTGGCCGAAGTTCCGCGCCATATTGAGCGACGTCACGCTGTCCCAGTGGACCGAGACCGACGCGCCGCCGGTGATCGAGGCCGAACGGGTCGAGGTCGACCTTTCGGCGATGGCGGCGCTGCAGGGCGATGTGGTGTTTTCGACGGCGCGGCTGGTGCGGCCGACAATCCGGGTCCAGCGCGCCGCAAACGGCATATTCCTGCCCGCCATACCAACGGGCGGACGCATCACCCGCTCCATCGACACGGCGCGCGGCCTAGTCAACGCCGATCCGACGAAGCCGGACCTGAGCAAGCTGCCCGCCGATCCGTTCGGCACAGTGGAATTCAGGGACGGCCGCATGGTCGCCTCCATCGGCGGCAAGGACGTCGAATTGCTGACCAGCCTGTCCGGCCAGGCGAGCTGGGCAGCGATGAACAGCAACGCGACCTTGTCGGCGACCGGAATCTGGCGCGGAGAGAGCGTCACCGTCGATGCCGCCTCGCCCAAGCCGCTGGTGCTGTTTGCCGGCGGCGCCGCACCGGTCACGTTTTCGTTCAAGGCAGCGCCGGCCAGCTTCTCGTTCGATGGCACGGCCAGCATGTCGCAAAACGCCTATTTCGATGGCCAGGCGAAATTCGCCGCACCCTCGCTGCGGCGCGTGCTGGAATGGTCGCAGGCCGGCATTGCTCCTGGTACGGCGATCGGTTCGGTCTCGATTTCGAGCAAGATCACGGCGACCGCCGGCCGCGTCAAATTCGAAAACACCGCGGTGACGCTCGACAGCAACCCGGGAATGGGGGCGCTGGATTTCTCGTTCGGCGACGCCTTGCCGGTGATATCAGGCACACTCGCCTTCGACACGCTCGACCTCAGGTCGCTGTTTTCGGCCTTCACGCCGCTGGCGCCCACCGGTGAAACCGGTCCCGGCGAAATCGACACCAGCTTCGCCGACCGGATCAATCTCGATCTGAGGCTGTCAGCGGCGCATGCCTCGGCCGGCGCAATCCAGCTTGCCGACGTCGCCGCTACGGCGCAGGTGAAGAACGGGCTTGCCGTCTTTGATATCTCCGATGCGTCGGCCTTTGGCGGCAACGTGCAAAGCAGCCTGCGTTTCGACCGTAAACCGGAGGGCTCGCAGGTCGAGATCCGGCTGCTCGCCTCCGACATTGACGGCGCCGCTTTCGGCACCGCGGCCGGAATGACGCGGCTGGTGCCGGCCAGCACCGGCACTGTCTCGGTCATTCTCAAAGGGCCGGGCAAATCCTGGGACTCGATCTTCGAGAACGCCGACGGCTCGGTCTCTGCGACGTTCGGGCCGGGCGCGCTGAGCGGGCTCAATTTGCCGGCATTTCTGAAGCACACGGAACAGGGCGGCTTCTTCGCGCTCGACGACGTCTCGGACGGGACACTGCCGATGGACGGCGCCGAGCTCAAGGCCACCATCTCGAAGGGTGTGGCAAGGCTGGACAAGGCCGAGGCCAATTCGGCGAAATACAAGGTCTGGCTGTCCGGCATCGCCTCTTACGGCGGACGCGGGCTGGCGCTTTCGGGGGGTGTCACCCAGGCCGACCCGGCAGCGGCACCGGTCAATGGCCAGCAGGGATCCAACCAGTCGTCATTCTTCGTCGGCGGCACCTGGAGCACGCCGTTCATCTCGCCGATCAGCCGCGGCGTCTCAGGCGAATAGGCGGACCCTTACCGGGACCGCCCTATCCCTCGTTTGACGCAATCAACCGCGCTGCGCGGCCCGTTCGTCGAGCTGGCGTTGCACCTCACGCCGCTTGTTGGCGACCGAAGCGATGATAACGCCTACCGCCACGACGGCGATCAGGATGGTGCAGGCGGCGTTGATTTCCGGCGTCACGCCGAGACGCACCTGGCTGTAGATCTTCATCGGCAGCGTGGTGGCGCCAGGCCCGGAGGTGAAGGAGGCTATCACCAGATCGTCAAGCGACAAGGTGAAGGCCAGCATCCAGCCGGAGACGATGGCCGGCATGATCACCGGCAGCGTGATCTGAAAGAAGGTCTTTACCGGCGTTGCGCCGAGGTCCAAGGCAGCTTCTTCCAGCGAACGATCGAACGACACCAGGCGCGACTGCACGACGACAGCCACGAAGCACATGGTCAAGGTGATGTGAGCAAGCGTCACGGTCAGGAAGCCACGGTCGAGACCGACGGCAACGAACAGCAGCAACAGCGAAAGGCCGGTGATGACTTCCGGCATGACCAGCGGCGCAAACACCATGCCGGAAAACAGGATGCGGCCCCTGAAGCGGGTGTAGCGGGTCAAGGTCAGCGCTGCCAGCGTGCCGAGCACCGTTGCCACCGTGGCGGAGATGACCCCCACACGCGCCGTCACCCAGGTGGCGTCCATCAGCCCCTGATTGTGAAACAGCGAGGCATACCATTTGGTCGAGAAGCCGCCCCAGACGGTAACCAGCTTCGACTCGTTGAAGGAGAAGACGATGAGCAGCACGATCGGCAGATAGAGAAAGGCAAAGCCCAGCACGACCGAGGTGACGTTGAAGCGGCTCCAGGTGGCGTTCATTTGTCTTGCTCCTGGGCGCGTGCCTGAGCCTGCTGGAAGAGCATGATCGGCACGATCAGGAGCAGCAGCAGGATAACGGCGACGGCAGACGACACCGGCCAGTCACGGTTGGCGAAGAATTCATTCCACAAGGTCTTGCCGATCATCAGCGTCTGCGACCCGCCGAGCAGGTCGGGAATGACGAACTCGCCAACGGCCGGGATGAACACCAGCAGGCAGCCGGCGATGACGCCGGGCAGCGACAGCGGAAAGGTGATCTTCCAGAAGGCGGCTGTCGGCGGGCAGCCGAGATCCTTTGCCGCCTCGATCAGCGAGTAATCCATTTTTTCCAGCGACGAATAGAGCGGCAGCACCATGAATGGCAGATAGGAATAGACGATGCCTATGAAGATCGCCGTGTAGGTGTTGAGGATGATCAGCGGCTGATCGATGATGTTCAGCGACAGCAGCAGTTGATTGAGCAGCCCCTCGGGCTTGAGGATGCCGATCCAGGCGTAGACGCGGATCAGGAACGACGTCCAGAACGGCAGGATCACCAGCATCAGCAAGGTCGGGCGGATCGTCGCCGGCGCGCGCGCCATGCCGTAAGCGATCGGGAAGCCGACGAGCAAGGTCAGTATCGTCGAGATCGCCGCGATGATGACGCTGGTGACATAGGCTTTGAAGTAAAGCGCGTCCTGCGTCAGCCAGACATAATTGTCGAAGCTGAGTTCGCGGAAGCGGGCAACGAATCCGGAAATGCCATCCCTGAAATCGAGCACCGGCGTGTAGGGCGGCATGGCGATCGCCGACTGCGACAGCGAAATCTTGAAGACGATAATGAACGGAATGAAAAAGAAGAACAGCAGCCAGAGATAGGGAACGATGATGACGAGCCGGCTGACGAAGCCGCTGGCGAGCCGCGTCGGCAATGGTTTGGCCGCGGCCGATGGACCGGCGTCGGTGATGGCGATGTTGGACATGGCCGCTCCCTACCGCGTCAGCACGACGCCGGCATCCGGCCGGAAGGAGACCCAGGCGCGGTCGTTCCAGGTCAGCGGGTCCTCGGTGACTCGCGCCGCGTTGAGCGCGCTTGCCCTGATCATCTGCCCGTCATCCAGCCGGATGTGGTAGACGGTCATGTCGCCGAGATAGGCAACGTCGTAGACCTCGCCCTCAAGCGCATTGACTGCGTCGGCCGGTTTCTTCGACGACACCTTGATCTTCTCCGGCCTGATGGCGAAGACGATGTCGGAACCGGCCTTTGTATCGGTGCTGTTTTCGACGACGATCTGGGCCCCTGTCGCGCCGGTGATGCGCGTGGTGTTTGCCGCACGCTCGGCGACCTTGCCCTCGAACATGTTCACATTGCCGACGAAGTGGGCAACGAAGCGCGAACTGGGGGCTTCATAGACTTCCGCCGGCGTCGCCACCTGCATCACCTCGCCCTTGTCGATGATGGCGATGCGGTCGGCCATGGTCATCGCCTCTTCCTGGTCGTGGGTGACGACGACGAAGGTAAGGCCGAGATTTTGCTGCAGGTCCATCAGCTCGAACTGCGTTTCCTCGCGCAGCTTCTTGTCGAGCGCGCCGAGCGGCTCATCGAGCAGCAAGACTTTTGGCCGCTTGGCAACCGAGCGGGCGAGCGCGACGCGCTGGCGCTGGCCGCCCGACAATTGGTGCGGCTTGCGCTTGGCGAACTGCTCTAGCTTCACCAGCTTCAGCATCTCGGCGACGCGCTTTTCGATATCCGGTCCCGGCATGCCTTCCTGCTTGAGGCCGAAGGCAATGTTCTTTTCCACGCTCATATGCGGGAACAGCGCATAGGACTGGAACATCATGTTGACCGGGCGGCGATAGGGCGGGATGCCGCGCAAATCCTGGCCGTCGAGAAGGATACGGCCGGCGGTCGGCTCCTCAAAGCCGGCAAGCATCCTGAGCAAAGTCGACTTTCCGCAACCGGACGCGCCGAGCAGGGCGAAGAACTCGCGCTCGAAAATGGTCAGCGACAGATTGTTGACGGCTGTGAAGTCACCGAACTTCTTGGTGACGTTCTCGAATTGGATGTATGGCTTGGCGTTCGGGTCGTTCCATGGCGCGAAATCCCTGCGGATGCTGCCAAGCGATTTCATGTCCCACTCCGTCCTGTTTTTTTGCTTCTTGCCCCAGAGAAGAATGGTCCCGGCAGATGACTGCCGGGACCATGTCGCATTACTTACTGGCCGGTGACGATCTTGGTCCAGCTGCGCGTGATCAGGCGCTGGGTCTTGGGATCGTAGGGCTGGACCGTATAGAGCTTTTTCAAGGTCTCGGCGTCCGGATAGACCGCCGGATCATCCAGCAGCGCCTTGTCGACGAACTGCTGCGAAGCCTTGTTGCCGTTGGCGTACAGCACATAGTTGGACGACTTGGCGATCACTTCCGGCTTCATCATGTAGTTGAGAAATTCGAGTGCCTCGGCGGCATGCGGCGCATCGGCGGGAATCGCCATCTGGTCGAACCACATCTGGGCGCCTTCCTTGGGAACGGAATAGCCGATCTCGACGCCTTGCTTGGCCTCGACCGCGCGGTTGCGCGCCTGGAAGACGTCACCCGACCAGCCGACTGCCAGGCAAATATCGCCGTTGGCGAGCGCGTTGATGTATTCGGACGAATGGAATTTGCGGATATACGGCCGCACCTTCAGCAACGTCTCCTCGGCCTTGGCGATGTCGTCAGGTGAGGTGCTGTTCGGATCGAGGCCGAGATATTTGAGCGCCGCCGGGATGATGTCGGCCGGCGAGTCCAGCACATAGACGCCGCAGTCCTTCAGCTTGGCCAGGCTGTCGGGATTGAAGAACACATCCCAGCTGTCGATCTTGTCGGTGCCGAGTGCTGCCTTCACCTTCTTGATGTTGTAGCCGATGCCGACCGTGCCCCACATGTAGTTGATCGAATATTCGTTGCCCGGATCGTATTTGGCGGTGCGCTCCGAAACCGTGTCCCACATGTTGGAAATGTTGGGCAGCTTCGACTTGTCGAGCTTCTGGAACACGCCGGCCTGGATCTGGCGCGCCAGGAAGTTGCCGCTGGGCACGACGACGTCATAGCCGCTGCCGCCGGCAAGCAGCTTGGTCTCGAGGATTTCATTGGAATCGAAGGTGTCGTAGACGACCTTGATGCCGGTCTCCTTGGTGAAGTCGTCAATGATGGAACTGTCGATGTAATCCGACCAGTTGAAGACGTTGACGACGCGATCCTCGGCATGGCCGCCGACGGCGAAAAGCGTCAGAAATGCCGAGGTTGCCGAAAGCCAGAGCGCTTTGCGGATCATGCTGTTCTCCTTTGATGAGTGTTCCTTCGCCAAGTCGTCGCTGTTCGAGCGCGATTGGGCATTTGCTTCAGAGTATTGAGCTTTCCGGGCAGCCACAAGCATGAACTGCCAGCGCCGTCCGGGCGGTTCGACGAGCGGCAGATGATGGCTCTGTGTGCCCGCATGGCGGGCGCGCTGACGCCGTCAGAGGCTTTCGCCGCGGCGCGGGCAGGGATACGACGCTGTGGTCCGGTCTTGGTCCGACCGGCGGGGACACTTGGCAAGATAAGCCTGTCTTGTTGTTGCCGAGCCCCCAGCCTGCCCGTGCCGCAGCAAGGTTGTCAATGGCCCGCGCGGGGAAGCTCGGTCAATAGGGCGTGCGGCTTCGCTAATTGGGAAAGACGGGCGTAATTAGGGAAGACGGGCTCAACCAAGGGAAAGGCGGGTCAATTAGGGGATGGCAGGCCGGTGGTCCCCGGCCGTGCAGGCCTCGCCTGGCGCTTGAATTCAAGCGCGATATGGACGAGCAGCGCGGCGACCACCACCGCGCCGCCGATGATGGTGCGCACCGAGGGCACCTCGCCATGAACGAGCCAGACCCAGATCGGTCCGAGGATCGGCTCGAACGTGCCGAGGAGTGCTGCGATCGCCGCCGGAACCAGCCTCGCGCCGGTGGCGAAGAAGGCAAGGCCGAGGCCGAGATTGATGACGCCGAAGGCAAACAGGAAAGCCATGTCGTGGGCCGACGTGGCAAACTGCGTGGCTTGCGATGCGGCGAAAGCCGCTGCCAGCATCGTGCCGAGGCACGTCGCCGGCGTCATGCGCACATGGGCGAAGCGCCGGGTGATGACGGTGGCAATCGAGAACATGACGGCGATCAGCAGCGACAGCCCGTCGCCGATGGGCGATACGGCGCCGTCGAGCGATTCCGACACCATGATGGCGACGCCGGCGATGACGGCGGCGATCGCCACCCAGGTCGCGACGGCGACGCGTTCGCGAAACAGCACCCAGGCAAGCAATGCCGCCAGCAGCGGCACACCGGCCTGCATCAACAGGATATTGGCAACGGTGGTGTAGGCGAGCGCGACAACGAAGCACGTCGATGCCGTGGCGAAACAGACGGCCACGGCAAGGCCGGGCAGGCCCATGTCGCGAAACAGCCGCAACATGCCGCGCCAGCCGTCGCGCCAGGCCATGAAGCAAATCAGGAACAAAGCCGCCCACAGCGAGCGCCAGAACACCACCGTCCAACTGTCAGCGGTGTCGATGAAGCGGGCGATGGTGCCGCCAAAGCTCCACATCAGCGCCGACAGGAACACCAGCAGCAAGCCGACCCGCTCTTCGCGCGGCGAGACGATCGGCGGTGCGGCGATTGGAGAAGATGCGGTATCGGTCATGAGGTGCGACTGTCGGCTATCTCGGGGCGGCATGATGCACAATGGACGACAGAAACGTGCCGTATTCGCCTAGCGCATAGGCTACCCCCGGACGTGATCCAGCCCGGCATTCCCTTTGGCGCACCGCCAACCGGCAGCCATACGGGCGAACACCGCCGTTTCTAGGACATGCCCTTGTTGCCGCGGATAAAGCGCCAAAGACCGGCCAACGGTACCAGCAGCAGAATGCCGAACTTTTTCAGGGCGATGAGCGCGACCGCAATCAGGCCGGCCTTTGCCGCGAGTTTTCCGGCGATGAGGCCGCCAATGCCAACCGCGGCGACCGTGTCGGTGCCTGGCAGAAAATCGGTGTATTTCTTGCCGGTGTTGAAGTCCGCCACGCCCAGCACTTCGTCCAGGCTCTGCTTGATCTCCGGCAATTGTTCGACCGTAGCGATGTAGCTCATCACGAAGACGCCTTCCCGGCCGAGGAAACGGACGTCGTAATTGAGCGTGTGGACGGTATCGTCTCCGAACTGCAGCTCCTTGGCCCAGTGCAGCCGCTTGTGGACGAAATCATAGACCGGCGGCGAGGCCCAGCCGATCAGCTTGATCGGGGGAAAGCCGCCCTTCACCCGCTGATCGTTGGCCGACAATGTGTCCGCCTGCATGCTGCTCAGCAATTCGGTGTAGTCGATGGATGCGGCGTCGGCGTCATCGACATGGCCGATCTTTTCATAGCGCAATTCGATGCCCCAACCGTTGCCGGCGATGGGCTCGTACTTGGCCGGGAAGATCATGCCGATTGCTTCGGACGCGGTATCAGGCGGATTGCCCCAGGCCTCGGTCAGGACGGACGTCGCGTCCTTCTTGCCCAGAAAATAGAACTTGTCCTTGAGATCGAGATGGATGCCTTCGGGAAGGTCGACCGCGCCGGTCTTTGGATCGATTTTGTCCAGGAATGCCTTGCCGTCGTCACTATACTGTTGATAGTCCTTGAAGAATTCCGAGGATTTTTCTGCCAGAACAGGCCCCGCCAAAAGGGCAAGCGCCACGCCAAGCCACAAAGCTTTCCTGTTCATAAGCCATCCCCCCCTTGGCTGCCCTGCAGCTCACCTTCGATAGCGCAGCGCCGATGCTTAATCAATATTTGGTTCGGCGACGGTTCGGGCAGCGCTCTATTGCTTAGCGCAAACAGCTGCGGTCTTCCGCGACCTCCAGCCCGAGAAGCATCACTGGAAATCGAAGGCGCTCAGGCCCGTCGCCATCTCGTCCAGGCCCAGCGGACGGGTCACCGGCGGCTCGGCGCGGGCGAGGCAGCCGATGCGTTCGCACAGCCGGCAAGCGGGACCGACCGGCGTGGCGGCGCCCTGTCCGGCCTTTGCCGGCAGCCCGGCGCCATAGACGCTCTCGTCGCGAAAGCCGATATCGCAGCCCAACAGCAGCGCGGTGCGGCGCGGGCGCTCGGAGAACGAACCCTGCGGCCCCTCGAGCGTGCGTGCGATGCAGAGGAACTCGGCGCCGTCGGGCATTTCCACCGCCTCGACCAGGATCTGGCCAGGCGAAGCGAAAGCGGCATGGACCGGCAGTTTCGGGCAGCCGCCGCCAAAGCGGCTTTGCGGAAAGCCCTGGCCGCCGGCCTTGCGGAAGCGGTTGCCGGCATTGTCGACCTCGAGCATGAAGAACGGCACTCCGGACAAGCCAGGACGCTGCAGCATGGTCAGGCGGTTCGCCGCCTGTTCGAAGGAGACGCCGAAACGCGAGCGCAGCACATCGATGTCGTAACGAGCCCGCACGGCGGCGGCATGAAAGGCCTGATAGGGCATCATCAAGGCATGGGCGGCGTAGCGGCCGAACTCGAAGCGGGCGAGCCGGCGGGCTTCGTCCGTACCGAGCTTCAGCGCCTGAATTTCGCCGGCGATCGCGACCGTCATGCGGATCAGGCAGGCCTCCATGGCGACTTCGCGCAACTGGTCGAACGGCGACAGCCGCTCCGATAGAAAAAGACGCTGCGAATGACGGTCATAACGGCGGCGCCAGTTCGGCATGGTGGCGACCGGCAGAACCTTGACGACGATGCCATACTCGCGCTTCAGCCACGCCTTCAGCGCGCCGAACAGATCGTCGCCGGGGTCGAGCATCGAGGTGAAGGCCTCGGCCTCTTCCTCCAGTGCTGCAAAATGGTTCGGCCGGCGCTCGAAAATCTCGTGCACTTCGTCGATCGGCAGCCGCGCACCGGACAGCGCCGTGGCGCGGCCCTCGCGCGCCAGAAGCTCGTTGAGATCGGACAGCCGCTCGGCCTGCTCGCGGTAAGCGCGAAACAGTTTTATCATCGCAGCCGATGCGTTGGGGGCGGCCTCGGCCAGTTCGATCAGTTCCTGGTCCCCCGGCAATTCACCGGCAAGCAGCGGGTCGCCGAACACTTCCTTCAAGGCCGAGATCGACCCTCTCGCCTCACCCTGCAATTCATGCGGGTCGACCTTGTAGACAGAGGCCAGCTTCAGGATCAGCTGCACCGTCAGCGGCCGCTGGTTGCGCTCGATCAGGTTGAGATAGGACGGCGAGATGCCGAGCCCCTCTGCCATCGCTGTCTGGGTCAGGCCTTTGGCGATGCGGATGCGGCGGATGCGCGGCCCGGCAAAGATCTTCTGGTCGGCCATCGGCTTTCCTTGACAGGAAATTTACACGACTTGCGAGCGATGAACGGCGCACCATCTTTTTACAATCATGACAGATTTACAGCGGCAGGCAGTCAAACACAACACAGGTTTTCTCTTATTTTCTACCGGAAATAGCGGTTTTCCTCGCTCTCGTCGCGGCGCAATGTAAATGATGTCACACACAGACGACGCACACTATCCCAGGGCGCGGCGTTTCAAGACACTGGCATCGATTGATCTGGAGTGACCAATGACTGATTTTTACAATCTTGTCCCATCCGCGCCCGAAGGCCGCTTCGACGGCATCGAACGACCCTATTCGCCGGACGATGTGAAGCGGCTGCGCGGGTCGGTCCAGATACGCCAGAGTCTTGCCGAAATGGGCGCCAACCGGCTGTGGAAGCTCATCCACGAGGAAGACTTCGTCAATGCACTCGGCGCCATGTCGGGCAACCAGGCGATGCAGCAGGTGCGTGCCGGGCTGAAGGCAATCTATCTCTCGGGCTGGCAGGTAGCCGCCGACGCCAACACCGCGTCGGCCATGTATCCGGACCAGTCGCTCTATCCCGCCAATGCGGCGCCCGAACTGGTCAAGCGCATCAACCGCACGCTGCAGCGCGCCGATCAGATCGAGACCTCGGAAGGCAACGGCCTGTCGGTCGACACCTGGTTCGCGCCGATCGTCGCCGATGCCGAGGCCGGCTTCGGCGGACCGCTCAACGCCTTCGAGATCACGAAGGCGTTCATCGAGGCCGGCGCTGCCGGCGTCCACTATGAGGACCAGCTGGCCTCTGAGAAGAAGTGCGGCCATCTCGGCGGCAAAGTGCTGATCCCGACCGCCGCGCATATCCGCAACCTCAACGCGGCGCGTCTGGCGGCCGACGTGATGGGCACGCCGACGCTAGTCGTGGCACGCACCGATGCGGAAGCGGCAAAGCTTCTGACCTCCGACATTGACGAGCGCGACCAGCCTTTCGTCGACTACGATGCCGGCCGCACGGTTGAAGGCTTCTACCAGGTCAGGAACGGCATCGAACCGTGCATCGCGCGCGCCGTTGCCTATGCGCCGCATGCCGACCTGATCTGGTGCGAAACATCCAAGCCCGATCTGGCGCAGGCCAAGAAATTCGCCGAAGGCGTGCGCAGGCATCATCCGGGCAAGCTGCTCGCCTATAATTGCTCGCCGTCGTTCAACTGGAAGAAGAACCTCGACGACGCGACGATCGCCAAGTTCCAGCGCGAGCTCGGCGCCATGGGCTACAAGTTCCAGTTCATCACGTTGGCCGGGTTCCACCAGCTCAACTTCGGCATGTTCGAGCTGGCCCGCGGCTACAAGGCGCGGCAGATGGCCGCCTATTCCGAGCTGCAGGAAGCCGAGTTCGCGGCCGAAGTCCACGGCTACACCGCGACCAAGCACCAGCGCGAGGTCGGCACCGGCTATTTCGACGCCGTCTCAATGGCGATCAGCGGCGGCCAGTCCTCGACCGCCGCCATGCATGAATCGACTGAGCACGCCCAGTTCAAGCCGGCAGCGGAATGAACCGGTCGACATACCAACAGAGGAAACGCCCGAAGGGCAAGGGAGAAGAAAATGGCATCCATAAGCCGCGTCAAGGAACGTGCAGAAGAGCAGTCCACCACGATGAGTGTCGACCAACAGGCGACCATCCGCATGCTGGCCAACGACCTGCACCGGCTCAATCAATCGGTGATGAAGGCAGTGGAGGCCGGCGTCTCGGTGGAACTGGTGCGCTCGGCCCGGCATCATGGCGGCGACGGCAATTGGGGCGACCTGCTGATCCCGGTGATCGTCACGCAGAAGAGTCACGGCTGATCTTTCCCTTACGGAAGCTTTGTGCTTGTGGAATCTATGGGCCCCGCCGTTCACTGGCCGATTTCAACGTCACCCGCGGGTTTTCAGCGCGGGTGACTTTCGCTTTTGAGCGTAAACTTAACTACAGTTCGAAAACAGACCTTGTCTCCGGGGTTTAATATTTCCAGCTATATTTCGCAGGTCCGTCATTTCAGCTTGACATGGCGGGCGATCTCACGCCAATTGGCTCTCGGATTTCAACCCTGCATTGAAGCAGCGCCGAGTGCCCGCCCCGCCCATGTGCCCTGTGAACCGCGAGACCGACACCGCCAAACATCTGAATTCGTCAAGCAGGGACGCGAACTCCGAGATATCAACGGATTTCTCCCACGTGCTGGTCGTTGGAAGATCGCCGATTAACCGGGTGGTGGTGTCGAAGATCGTCGAGAAGTCCGGACTGAAGCCGATCTCCGAGTCGCCCGAAATGGCGGCAAAGACATTGCGAACCCTCATTCCGGGCGCCGTCGTTCTCGATGGCGGCCCCGACAACGAGGACTGCCGCGCGCTGATGGCGGCCATCGACGCCTTGCGGCGGACATCTGGGCGGTCGCTCCCCAAGGTGATCCTGCTTTCAACCAAGACCGGCACGCCCGACAGCCTGGGCCTGTCGAGCGTGGTCGATGTGGTGGTAACCAAGCCGATCACCACCGAAAGGCTGCAGCCGGTGGTCGACCGGCTGATCAGTCTCGGGCGCGGCTGATCGCAATCCGCCCGAACGCGTGCGGGGCGGTCAGCCTTCCTTGCCGATGCTCTCGATCAAAGCCGGCAGTTCGCCAAGATCGACAAGCTGACGAAAACGCGGTGCCTCGACCGGCGGCTCGACGTGTTCGAGCACCCAGGTCAGCTCGTGCGGGACGTACACACCCCAGCTGCCGGCCTCGATGGCCGGCACCACGTCCGACTTGAGCGAATTGCCGACCATCATGCTGGTCTGCGGGCTGCCGTGGCGGCCAAAGATCCTGGCATAGGTGGCGGCGCTCTTGTCGCTGACGATCTCGACGGCATCGAACAGGTCGCCAAGGCCGGACGCCGCCAGCTTGCGCTCCTGGTCGAACAGATCGCCCTTGGTGATCAGCACCAGATGGTAGGCGCCGGCGAGCCTTTCCACGGTCTCACGCGCATGCGGCAAAGCCTCGACCGGATGTCCCAGCATGTCGCGGCCGGCGGCAAGGATTTCGGCGATGGTCGACCCCGGCACACGGCCCTCGGTCACTTCTATTGCCGTCTCGATCATCGACAAGGTAAAGCCCTTGATGCCGAAGCCGTAGACGGCAAGGTTGCGCTTCTCGGCCTCCAGCAGCCGTGCCGAAATGTGCTCGGCCTCGCCATGGTCGGCGAGCAGGGTTGCAAAATGCTTCTCGGTCAGGCGGAAGAACTGTTCGTTCTGCCATAGGGTATCGTCGGCGTCGAAGCCGATAGTGGTCAGGGGCATGGTCGACTGTCCCGTTCAAGTGAAGGCAATGATGTAGACGTTGTCGCCGCACACTGCTAGCTACGGCAAGGGAATGGTGGGAAGCAATGCCGGAATTGGGCGCCTGGAAGCGTGAACTGGAGCAAATTGTGGGCTCCTTGCCAGGGCGTACTCCGACTGAACTCATAAATGCCATCCGAGATCTTGGCATCGCCATGGGACACGATACCGGCGAGGCGTTGCTTGAAACCTACCCGGAGATCCTTTCGTACCGACCGGCGCTGACCGCCGCATTCGGCAAGATGGTGCAGGAGCAAGATACCGCCGAGATCAGGCACATGCTGGATCAGGATCTGAGCGGTCCGGCATCCTTCGGGCAGATCGCAGCGGGAAAAACAAGCATCGGCGTGCTGTCATCCAGGGATGCGTATAATCGCCTGAACGAAGTCTTCGATCACGTCGATTTCGGCAGCTGCTGCCGCGCTGTCATGGTCGGCTGCGGAGGGCGTCCGTTTACGATGTTCCGCATACACGACCAGACTGTCGTCCCCGAAATCATCGGTCTCGATATTGTGCCTGAAGCGGTCGAAACGGCAAACAGGCTTGCGGCCAAGCTCGGCTATGTGCGGATGCGGGCCGAGCTTTGCGACGGCCGCGACTATGACTATGGCGAGGCGCAGGTCGTTTACGTCGCCAGCATGGTATCGCCCAAGGCAGCGGTGGTTTCTCGCATAGCCGATACCGCGCCTCAAGGTGTGCAGATCGTCTTGTGGGAGCCGGTCTCGCTTGGCAGGCTGTGGGTGGAAAGCGTAGAAAGAACGCTTGATCCCCGGCTTGCGGTTACCGGCCGCACGAGCATCCATCGAAATATGACGCGGGACGTGTTCGTTGCACGCGGGAGTGTTCCCAGGCCAGCAAGCTGATCATGCCAGGGCTGCGGATGAGCGACCGCGTGCTGCTTACCCTGGTACAGGCATGGTGCCTTGTCCGCCATCCGATGATTTGCGCCCGCACCTTCAATCATAGCGGCGTGCTGCCCGATCCGGCAAGGCCCGCTTCCTATGCAGACAAGTTCCTGTGGCGCAAGATTTTCGACCACAATCCCTTCTTCACCACGGCTTGCGACAAGCTCGCCTCGAAAGCCTACGCTCTGTCCACCTGTCCAGAACTCAAGACGGCTGCGGTTCTGTGGTCCGGATATGACGCGGCAGAACTTCCGGCGGAGCTGCTCACCGGCAATGTCATGGTGAAGGCCAATCATGGCTGCCGCTGGAACATGATGGTGCGCAACGGTGAGGTAGACAGAGCTAGGCTGCGCCGGCGTACGGCACGCTGGATGCGCCACCGCTACGGCAGGAAGCTCGGCGAATGGGGCTACAAGCACGCCAGCAGGCGCATCCTCGTGGAAGAGATGCTCCTCGAGGACGGTCAGCCCGTTGCTTTGGAGTACAAATTCCACGTGTCTAACGGGACGACGGCCTATGTCTATGCCGCGCGTCGGGATGAACACGGCAACGAACAGAAATGTCATTTCGACCGTGACGGAACCTACGCGCCGCCACCGCCAGGCAGCGGCCCCCAGTGGATCCGGATCGACCTGCCGGCATCCTTCCCGCGCATGCTTGCCATCGCCGAGCGGCTGACCGCGCCGTTCGATCACATGCGATGCGATTTCTACGAAATCGAAGGCGCGATCTTCTTTTCCGAATTCTCGGTCTATCCGCTATCCGGCAAAGGCATCATCAACACAAGGCTCAGGGATCTGTGCGCAGACAGCTGGAACCTCAGCCAATCCTGGTTCCTGACCGCGCCGCAAAGCGGATGGCGCAGGCGCTATGCCGGTGCCTTGCGCAGATGGCAGGGCGCAAATGCGCCGCCCGGCAAGGCCGTCTGACATAGGCCGTTCAGCCTCGTTGCCGCACCTATCGGGCCGGCTCCCCTTCCCTTCCATCACCGGCAACAGCTATACTGTGATAATTGCAACCCAAACTGGTGAATGATGCCGCCTGCGAAAAAGGAAGTCCGTCCGTCGACCCGCGGAGGACGCGTCCGAACGCCTGCCTTCGTGAAAAATCAACGCGGCGTGAAGAACTGGAAGGAAGTCAGCGCCTGGCTGGAATGGCGCGGCATCGAAGACATAGAATGCATCACGCCTGATCAGGCTGGCGTCGCGCGCGGCAAGATGATGCCGTCGAAGAAATTCACTTCCAACACCTCGCTGGCGCTGCCATCGGCAGTGTTCATGACGACGATTTCGGGCGGCTATCCCGAGGACGGCAACGGTTTCCACTATCCGGAGGATGATGGCGACCTGAAGCTGATGCCGGATCTGTCGACGTTGACCGTGGTGCCGTGGGAAGAAGACCCGACGGCCGCCGTCATCTGCGACCTCGTCCATCAGGATGGCCGTTCGGTCGAGTTCACGCCGCGCAACGTCCTGAAGCGCGTGGTAGCAGCCTATGACAAGCGCGGGCTGAAGCCGGTGGTGGCGCCCGAGATCGAATTCTACCTGGTGCGCAAGAACCCCGACCCGGATTACCCATTGACGCCACCAGTCGGGCGTTCCGGGCGGCCAATCGGCGGCGGAGCGGGCTATTCGATCGCCGGCGTCAACGAGTTCGACGAACTGATCGACGACATCTACCATTTCTCCGAAAGTCAGGGCCTGGAGATCGACACGCTGATCCACGAGGAAGGCGCCGGCCAGCTCGAGATCAATCTGCGTCACGGCGATCCGGTCGAGCTCGCCGACCAGGTGTTCATGTTCAAACGCACCATTCGCGAGGCAGCGCTGAAGCATGAGATCTATGCCACCTTCATGGCCAAGCCGATCCAGGGCCAGCCAGGTTCTGCCATGCACATCCACCAGTCGATCATCGACAAGAAGACCGGGCTGAATATCTTTTCGGCGAAGGACGGCTCGGAAACCGACGACTTCTTCCATTTCATCGGCGGCATGCAGAAGCATGTGCCGAACGCGCTGGTGATGTTTGCCCCTTACGTCAATTCCTACCGCCGGCTGACGCAGTCGGCCTCGGCGCCGGTCAACAACAAATGGGGCTATGACAACCGCACCACGGCGTTCCGCGTGCCGCGCTCGGATCCGGCGGCGCGGCGTGTCGAAAACCGCATCCCGTCTTCCGACGCCAACCCCTATCTGGCGCTGGCGGCCTCACTTGCCTGCGGGCTGATCGGCATCACCAACAAGATCAAGGCCGAGCCTCCGGTGCTGACCACCGCAAACGCCGATGAGATCGACCTGCCACGCGGCCTGCTCGAAGCCGTCGACCTTTTCGAAGGCGACGAGGAACTATGCGCTCTTCTGGGCAAGTCCTTCGCCGCAACCTATGCAGCGATCAAGCGGGCGGAGTTCGAGACCTTCATGGAAGTGATCAGCCCGTGGGAGCGGGAGTATCTGTTGCTCAACGTGTGAGCGGCGACTTCGTCGTGTGAATGGTGAATAGTGAATGGTGAGTAGTTTCATATTGGATGGATGAGCGCAGACGTCGTGCGTCTCGCAGCCATTCACCATTCACCATTCACCATTCACCATTGGCTGGTGTCCCCATGCCTTACCAATCACCTATCTCCCCCGGTCGCTCCTGGTACGAAGACACAGCCGGACCACGCCCTGAGTACCCTGCCCTGGACGGCGGCCGCAGCTGCGACGTCGTCGTCGTCGGCGGTGGCTTCACCGGGCTGTCGGCGGCCGCTCATTTGGCGAAGGCGGGAGCCGACGTCGTTCTGATCGAGGCGCATCGCTTCGGCGACGGCGCTTCAGGGCGCAATGGCGGCCAGCTCGGCACGGGCCAGCGCGCCTGGGCCGAAGAGATGGAGGCCGAATACGGCTTCTCCCGCGCCAAGGCGCTGTTCGACCTTGCCGAAGAGGCGAAAGCGCACCTGCTCGAATTCGCCGCCGTCAACCAGATCGACATCGACTATATGCCCGGCCAGTTGTCCGTGGCGCACAAGCCGCGTTATCTCAACGACTACAAGGCGCATGCCGAGATCATGGCCAGCCGCTTCAACTATCCGCATATCGCCTTCATGGATGCAAGGGAAACGGCCGAACGGCTGGGCTCCATACGCTACTTCGGCGGCACCCGCGACACCGGCACCGGACACATCCACCCGATGAAGCTGGTGATCGGCACGGCAAAGGTCGCGGCAGCGGCCGGCGCGCACCTGTTCGAGCAGACACTATCGACCGGTGTTACCTCCAGCGGCGGCAAGGTCAGGGTGACGACTTCGAGAGGAACCATCACCGCCCAGAAATGCCTGATCGGTGTAAATGCCTATGGCGGCACGCTCGAGCCGGTGAGTGCCGCGCACATCATGCCCATCGGTTCCTTCATCGGCGCGACGGTGCCGCTGGGCGTCGATTCGAAAGTGCTGCCGGGCGGCGAGGCGGTCGACGATTCGCGTTTCGTCGTGCGTTATTTCCGCAAATCCAGGGATGGAAGGCTGCTGTTCGGCGGGCGCGAGGTCTATGGCGTCAACGATCCGAAGGACATCCATGTCCATATCCGCCGGCAGATAGCCGAGCTTTATCCGGAACTGAGCGATGTCGAGATCACCCATGGCTGGGGCGGCTATGTCGGCATCACCATGCCCAGGAAACCGTTCGTGCGCGAGGTGATGCCCAATGTGATCTCGGCCGGAGGCTATTCCGGCCACGGCGTGATGCTGTCGAACTTCTTCGGCAAGCTCTATGCCCAGACCGTCGCCGGCAACCGCGACAGACTGAAGCTGATCGAGGACCTGAACATCCCGGCTTTTCCCGGCGGCCGGCGATTTAGAACGCCATTATTGTTCTTGGCACTGAACTGGTTTTCCCTGAGGGACCGAATATAGAGAAAGTATCTCATATCGGCCGTGGCTGGTACTGAGCTGATTCTATTGAGCTGTTGGTTGCCGCAGCGAGACGTTGCAGAATCCTTAACAAGAGCGCACAATTCCCCTGAGGGCGCACTGATGCCACAATCAAGGGCAAAGGATGCCGGTTCTGGGCGATTGAACGGGGATTTCTGCGGGCCTGCCCGCTTTGTTGTTGGGACCGATGCCGATCGAATGCCGGGCTGCCGGCGCCGATCGAAAGAACACCGGCTCATCTTTTGGAGGTGGCAAGAGTGAACGAGCCCTTCAGTTTCGGCGCGCCGGAACGTCGGCGCTTCGCCATGCAATTCGGCTATGACATGCGGCCCTCCTTCTGGCAGGGGGTGCGCACGAATTCGCATCTGGTGATCGCCGCGGTCGGCACCGCAGCGCTGCTTGGCGTGGCGGGCATAGCGCTTTGGCTGGCGTTGCCGGCCAGCGACCGGCAAGCGATCGCCAGCACACAGCAGAACGTTCCGACTTTTCCGGTCAAGACGACCAAGATTGCCCCGGTCGCGGCCACGGCTGCCGCGGTAGCGGCGCCACAAGCCGCGCGCAAGGGCGATGCGGTTTCATCGACGGTCGCTGCCGGTGGGGCTGCCATGCCGCCGCTGTCGGCGAACGATCCGCGCTGGACTGCGGCGCAATCCAACAGCGACCCTGCCGCGACGCCATCCGATCAGGCGCCTGCCGAGCAGGCTGCCGCCAAACCGTCTGATGCCGCGGCATTCGAAGAACCGGCGGCGCAGAGCGACGCCACGACGCAGCTGTCAAAGGTCGCTGCTCCCGCCAATGACGACGACGCCGAGACCGCCGCCATACCGACGCCAAAACCGCAACTTCCAAACGAGCAATCTTCCGCCGCAACGGACGATACCCAGGCCAAGGCCAAGCCACAGAAGGTGGCTGCTGCCGCCGGCACCGGACGCATCCTCAGGGCGGTGACAATGCGCAGCGGTCCGCAGAAAAACGCCGCCGCCATGGGGACCGTGCCCGCCAAGTCGTCGGTGCAGGTGATGAGTTGCAAGAAATGGTGCCAGATCGTCTACAACGGCAAGCGCGGCTGGATCTACAAGAGCTACATCAAGACCGGGGATTGACACGCAAGCCGCCAGATCTGGTCAGCCGCCGAGCAACCACCTGAAACGGTGTCTCCTGCGAGCAAGTTTGCGCTTCGCCAGGAAATCCCGCTGTTCCTCGAACGGCACCTCGTAGAGGCCGCACATTTGGCAGCTTTCCGACTTGCGGCATATCGGGACCCAGCATTTGACGTCGTGTGTCCAGGCGAGCGCGATCCTTTCCAGATGAAGGTTGGACGAACTTTTCAGCAGAATCAGTTCTCCTGGGACTGCCGTCCGTTTGATATGATCCGAAACTTCCTTGGCAGTGCGAAGCTCAATGAAACGGCCGCTGTCGCGGTCGGCCTGGCTGGCGCGCGAGCGATGCGCATTGTCGCCGGTATAAATGACCTCATCGGCGATTTCGCGCGCGATGTTGTAGGCGGCGCCGTATTTCCTCGACGAGCCGGCGTAGTCGGATATCTGCCCCAGCACAATGCGCTTGCGAGCACCCTTGGCCTTTGCAATCATCTCCAGAGCAATGTTGAGCGAATGCCAGGGCGCTTTGGCCGTATCGACCAGGAATTTCGGGCCCGCGGATACCTCTTGCACCGTAGAGCGGTTGGGCAGTGGTGCAAACGATGCCGTTCTCGCTACGACTTGCTCTGGCGGGACGCCAAGTTCCAAGGCGGCGGCAACAGCCGCTGCAGTCGGCAGCCAGAATTGCTCGCCGGGAAAAGGCGCTTGAATATTCAGGCTGCCACCGCGCCAATGAAGGGTGAACCGCAGCAATTCCGGATACGCGGCATGCACGTCACTCACGCGGTAGTCTGCCTCGCCGGACTGGCCGAAGGTCGCAATCCGGCATTTCGCGCCAGACGCCATGCCGATCACCAGTGGGTCATCGCAATTGAGAACCGCAAGTCCATCAGGTTGGAGTGCCCCGACCAGCGCCCGCTTCTCTCCCGCCACAGCTTCCAGAGTCTTGAACTTGCCGAAATGCTCCAGACGGATCATCGTAACCACCGCCACACTCGGCTTCAGCATCTGCGCCATGGCGCTGATCGTGCCGAAGTCGGAAGCGCCGGCTTCGAAAACGACGTAATCGACTTTGCCGGCCTTCCTCAGGCGCTTGTAAAGCGTTCGGATGAGCGCAGGCATTGTATTGGCCTGGGCCTGTAGATGCACCTTGCCTTGGGCGGCCAGTATGTGTGCAAGCAGGCTGGTGGATGTGGATTTGCCGGAGCTGCCGGTAATGCCGATGAACGTCGCCTTGTTACGCGCCCGCACCCAGCGCGCCTGCAGCCGTCGCAGCGCCCAGCCCAAGTCCTTGCGAATTTTCAGCAATTCCAGTTTCACACCCCGCCAGCTTTTAGCCAGCCTAATATGCGTCGTGCCAAGTTCCAGAGTCAAACGGGCGCTGGCGTGCTTCAGCCAAAGATTCTAGCGGCCGAGGAGCCGCAGCAGTCTGTGCTTGCGGCGCTTCGATTTTCTCTGCGCCACAAACTCACGGTGCTGCTCAAACGGCACTTCATAGAGGCCGCATTGCTCGCATCCCTCGGTCTTGCCGCATACCGAAACCCAGCACTGGACGTCGTGGGTCCAGGCAAGAGCGACACGCTCGAGGTGCAGATTGGACGAGCTCTTGAGCAGGATCAACTCGTCAGGCTGCGCGGTTTGGGCGATGTAGTCCGACACTTCCCTGGCCGTGCGCAATTCGATGAAGCGGCCGCTGTCGCGATCTGCCTGGTTCGCCTTGGAGCGATGGGCATGATCGCCGGCATAAATCACCTGGTCTGCAATCTCGCGCGCGCTGCTGTAAGCTTGGGCATATCTGTTATTCGAGCCGGAAAAATCCGATAGCTGGCCAAGAACGATACGTTTTCGCCCAAATGTCGATCCGGCTACCATGTCGAAGGCAAGGCTCAGCGAATGCCAGGGCGCCTTTGCGGCATCCACGATGAAGTGGGGGCCACCCGCGGGGACGAGCACCTGGCCGCGATTTTCCAGAGGCTGGAACGTCGCGATCCTGTGCTTGACCATCTGCGCAGGCACGCCCAGCTCAAGAGCGGTTGCCACCGCCGCTGAAGTCGGCAGCCAGAAATGCTCGCCGGGGAACGACGTCTCGATATCGAGCACACCGCCGCGCCAGTGGAGCGAGAACCGCAACGGCTTGGGATAGGAGGCCTCGATATCGCTGACGCGATAATCCGCCTGCTCCGATGTGCCGAATGTGACGGAACGGCAATCGCTCGCCGAGGCCATGCCCATCACAAGAGGGTCATCGGCATTGAGCATCGCGAAGCCGCCCGGCTCCAGCGCCGCGACCAGGGCGCTTTTTTCTCGTGCGACGTTTTCGACAGTCTTGAAACTGGCGCGATGCTCCAGCCGGACCATTGTGACAACAGCCACGTTGGGGCGAAGCAATTCGGCCATGGGCTTCATTGTATCCGGGCCGAATGCAGCAGCCTCGAAGACGACGTAGTCGGTTTTGCCGCCCTTTCCCATTCGCCTGGATAGCGTCGAGACCAACAGTTTCATCGTGTTGGCCAGAACCTGTGTATGGACCGAACCATGACCGGCCAGGATGTGTCCAAGCAGGCTTCCCGCCGTGGTCTTGCCGGAGCTTCCGGTAATGCCGATGAAAATTGCCTTGCTTCGCGCCCGCGCACGCGTGGCCAGGTAAAGCCGCAGCCGCCATCCCAGATCATAGCGACTTTTCTGCTGCCTGATCTTCATCACCCGCCAACACTATCCACGATCCCGTTATGCCTTTCGGGTGATCGAGAAGTCAAACTGGGGTCCGGCATGACGACGTCAACTGTTCGTTCCTCGGCCGGCCGGCGCACCGATGCGAACTCTTGCCGACATTGCTCTGTCTGCCATGCATTGCGAACAGCGAGGTACTTCCCGAATTGCTCAAATGCAGCGGCCGCCGTCGACCTCCAGCGCCACACCGGTGATGAAGGCGGCTTCGTCCGACGCAAGCCAAAGCGCAGCGTTGGCGATATCGAGCGGCGTCGACAGACGGCCGAGCGGTATCGAGGCACGGAATTTCTCGCGGATCTCCGGCGTGTCAGTGCCCATGAATTTCTCCAGCATGCCGGTCTCGCCGGCGACCGGGCAAAGGCAGTTCACGCGGATGTTCTTGGGCGCGAGTTCGACCGCCATCGACTTGGTCGCGGTGATCGCCCAGCCCTTCGAGGCATTGTACCAGGTGAGCCCCGGCCGCGGCCGCAGACCGGCGGTCGAAGCCGTGGTCAGGATGACGCCGCCGCCCTGCCGCTCCATGATCGGCACCACGGCAAGTGCGGCGTGATAGATCGCCTTCATGTTGACTGAAGTGATCAGGTCGAAGGTCGCCTCGTCGACGTCGAGCATGTCGCCATTGCGATGGGTGTAGCCGGCATTGTTGACCATGATATCGATGCGGCCGAAGGCGCTTTTTGCGGCATAGACCATCTCGTCGAATTCGGAACGCTGCGAAACGTCGGTCTGGGTCCAGATCGCGGCCTGGCCGATCTCTGCTGCAACGCGCTCCGCGCCCTTGGCGTTGAGGTCGGCGACGACGACCTTGGCGCCCTCTTCGGCAAAGCGCCTGGCCATGCCTTCGCCGAAACCTGACGCAGCACCCGTGATGACGGCAACCTTGTTTTCCAGACGCATGCTTTTTCCGCTCATTGAAGACCCACCTCGCAAGCGCATTTTCCTTTTTGTTTGATGCGTGTCTGTCTCCCAGAACCGCTTCGCACTTCTGGGCGACACGCATTAGCTTTCGTCACATTCCCGCTTTATGTTGCAGGCGCGAAAGCCCCGGGACCATCGCTTGACGAAAAGCCTCCGGGTGGCAGCCAGTGTCAAGGCACATTTGGAGCGAATCAATATGCAGTGATTTGGCCTCGATGTGACACCATGGCACTGGATAGTTTAAATCGATTAGATTATATCCTGCCGCGTCACAGCGAGCGGCGTCAAAGCGGACAGACCATGACCAGCCAGATCATTCCCGTCGAGCCTTTCGACTTCATCATTTTCGGTGGCACCGGCGACCTGTCGGAACGCAAGCTGCTGCCCTCGCTCTACCACCGCCAGCGCGACCACCAGTTTTCCGAGCCGACCCGCATCATCGGCACCTCGCGCTCCAAGATGAGCGACGAGGAATTCCAGGCTTTCGCCAAGCAGGCGATTTCCCAGCATGTTAAGCCGGCCGACATCGACGCCGAGGAACTCAAGACATTTCTTGCCCGGCTGTCCTACGTATCGGCCGACGCGACGACGGGTGCCGGCTTCGACAAGCTGAAAAAGGCGATCGGCGAAAGCGACCGCATTCGCGCTTTCTATCTGGCGGTTGCGCCGGCGCTGTTCGGCGACATCTCGCACCAGCTGAAAGCCCACAATCTCATCACGCCGAATTCGCGCATCGTGCTGGAGAAGCCGATCGGCCGCGACCTCGATTCGGCGCGCAAGCTCAACGACGTGGTTGGAGACGACTTCCACGAAAGCCAGATCTTCCGCATCGACCACTATCTCGGAAAGGAGACGGTGCAGAATCTGATGGCGCTGCGCTTTGCCAACGCACTCTATGAGCCGCTTTGGAATTCTGCCCATATCGACCATGTGCAGATCACGGTGGCCGAGACCGTCGGTCTTGAAGACCGCGTCACCTACTACGACAAGGCCGGCGCGCTGCGCGACATGGTGCAGAACCACATGCTGCAGCTGCTCTGCCTGGTTGCCATGGAGGCGCCATCGTCGATGGATGCCGATGCCGTGCGCGACGAGAAGCTGAAGGTGCTGCGGGCGCTGAAGCGCATCAACGGCAATGAGGCACCCAAGCACACCGTGCGCGGGCAGTACCGCGCCGGCGCCTCTGCAGGCGGCGCGGTGAAAGGCTATGTCGAAGAACTTGGCAAAGACAGCTCCACCGAGACTTTCGTCGCCATCAAGGCTGAGATCGGCAATTGGCGCTGGGCCGGCGTGCCATTCTATCTCAGGACCGGCAAAAGGCTGGCGACCCGCGTTTCGGAAATCGTCATCGAGTTCAAGCCGATCCCGCATTCGATCTTCGGCGACAGCGCCGGGCCGATCTCAGCCAACCAACTGGTGATCCGGCTGCAGCCCGACGAAGGCGTCAAGCAGTTCATCATGATCAAGGATCCAGGCCCGGGCGGCATGCGGCTGCGCCAGATTCCGCTCGACATGAGCTTTGCAACATCTTTCGACGGCCGCGCGCCGGACGCCTATGAACGGCTAATCATGGATGTTATCCGCGGCAACCAGACGCTGTTCATGCGCCGCGACGAGGTCGAGGCGGCATGGAAGTGGATCGACCCGATCCAGAACGCCTGGGAAAGCGCCAGGCAGGAGGCGCAAGGCTATACGGCCGGCACATGGGGTCCCTCGGCCTCGATTGCGCTGATCGAACGCGACGGGCGGACATGGCACGAAAGCAATTGAGCGAGCCCGTCTACAACTGGAACGGCTTTGCCGGGCGCCAGGATCTGGCGGCAACCCTTGCCGGCAATGTCGCGGCGCGCCTGACCAAGGCCATCGACGAGCGCGGCACGGCCCTGCTTGCCGTTTCCGGCGGCACCACGCCGGCAAAGTTCTTTGCAGCACTTTCGGCCATTCCGATCGCCTGGAACAAGGTGACGGTGACGCTGGTCGACGAACGGTTCGTGCCGGCCTCCTCGCCGCGCTCGAATGCGGGGCTGGTCGCGGCCAACCTGCTGCAGAACAAGGCGGCTGCCGCGCACTTCGTGCCGCTCTACCATGAGGCGGCAAGGATCGAGACCGCCGCGGCGGCCGACGATGCGGCGCTGAAGGCTCTGCCCTGGCCCCTCGATGTCGTCGTGCTCGGCATGGGCGGCGACGGCCACACCGCCTCGTTCTTTCCCGACGCCGAGAATCTACCCGCCTTGCTCGATCCAGCTTCGCGCAGGATCGTGCTGCCGGTGCATGCACCAAGCGGCGGCGAGCCGCGGCTGACTCTATCGATGGCGCGCATCGTCGCCGCCGGCTTCATCGCGCTGCATATCGAAGGCGAGGACAAGCGCACCGCTTTCGAGGATGCGATGGGACCGGGTGCGAAAAAGCCCATCCGCAAAGTCCTCGAAGCGGCACCCACCCCGGTAGAGGTGTTCTGGGCACCCTGATTTCACGCAAAGCAGTCCCGGCAGACGGTGGAGGACGTTCTTCCGGGGCTCGAAAGGACCGACCATGACAGCCAGACGCGACATCGAAGTCATCACGGAACGCATCCGCCAACGCTCGAAAGCCGGCCGCGAGCGCTATCTCGGCCGCATCGCCGAGGCCTCCAGCCGCACCGCCAACCGGGGCGTCCTGTCTTGCGGCAACCTCGCGCATGGCTTTGCCGTCTGCAGCCCGTCTGAAAAGCTGGCGCTCGGCGCCGACAAGGTGCCGAACCTCGGCATCATCACCTCCTACAATGACATGCTGTCGGCGCATCAGCCCTTCGAAACCTTCCCGGCGCTGATCAAGGAAGCCGCGAAGGAAGTTGGCGGCATCGCGCAAGTGGCCGGCGGCGTGCCCGCCATGTGCGACGGCGTGACCCAGGGACAGCCCGGCATGGAGCTGTCGCTGTTTTCGCGCGACGTCATCGCCATGTCCGCGGCGATCGGCCTGTCGCACAACATGTTCGACGCCGCCGTCTATCTCGGCGTCTGCGACAAGATCGTGCCGGGGCTGGTGATCGCGGCTCTCACCTTCGGCCATCTGCCGGCGGTGTTCGTGCCGGCCGGGCCGATGACGACGGGCCTGCCCAACGACGAGAAGGCCAAGGTTCGCCAGCTCTATGCCGAGGGCAAGGCCGGACGCGCAGAACTGCTCGAAGCGGAGTCCAAATCCTATCACGGGCCGGGCACCTGCACGTTCTATGGCACCGCCAATTCCAACCAGATGCTGATGGAGATCATGGGCCTGCATACGCCCGGCGCGTCCTTCGTCAATCCAGGCACGCCGCTGCGCGACGCGCTGACGCGCGAGGCGACCAGGCGAGCCCTGGCGATCACCGCGCTCGGCAACGCCTACACGCCGGTCGGCCGCATGATCGACGAGCGCTCTTTCGTCAATGGCGTCGTCGGCCTGCACGCCACCGGCGGCTCTACCAACCACACCATCCATCTCATCGCCATGGCCGCCGCGGCCGGCATCACGCTTACCTGGCAGGACATTTCCGACCTGTCGGAAGCGGTGCCGCTTCTCGCGCGCGTCTATCCGAACGGGCTTGCCGACGTGAACCATTTCCATGCCGCCGGCGGGCTCGGCTTCCTGATCCGCGAATTGCTCGACGAAGGCATCCTGCATGAGGATGTGCAGACGGTATGGGGCGAAGGCCTGAGGCCCTATGCGGTCGAGGCCCGGCTCGGCGAAGATGGCGGCGTCGTGCGTGAAGCCTCGCCGCTGCAGAGCGGTGACGAGAAGGTGCTGGCGCCGTTCAAGAAGGCCTTCCAGCCGACCGGCGGCCTGAAAGTGCTCGCCGGCAATCTCGGCCACGCCGTCATCAAGACGTCCGCCGTGAAGCCGGAACGCCGCGTCATCGAGGCGCCGGCCAAGGTGTTCGACAGCCAGCAGGGACTGAACGAAGCCTTCAAGGCCGGCACGCTGACCGGCGACTTCATCGCCGTCATCCGCTTCCAGGGCCCAAAGGCAAACGGCATGCCGGAACTGCACAAGCTGACCACCGTGCTCGGCATCCTGCAGGATCGTGGCCAGCGCGTCGCGCTGGTCACGGACGGGCGCATGTCTGGCGCTTCCGGCAAGGTGCCGGCGGCGATCCATGTAACGCCGGAAGCGGTCGAGGAAGGGCCGATCGCCAGGATCCATGACGGCGACATCATCCGGCTCGACGCCGATGCCGGCACGCTGGAAGTGCTGGTGCCGGGGCCCGAGCTCGCGCTGCGCCGCACGGCCGACATTGATCTCATCGGCAACGAGTTCGGTTTCGGCCGCGAGCTGTTCGCCGGTTTCCGCCAGCTGGTCGGCCGCGCCGACCACGGCGCCAGTGCTTTCGGCACGGCCTGAGGCATCATTGCCTATTTTGTAAAAAGGGCGGCTCGAGCTCGGTTTGAGGCCGCCCTTTGGTGAGGGATGGATGGCGATTACGGCTGAACCGTAATCTCGCTCCGTTCGCCGGCCTTGACCGTCACCGGCATTTCCTTGTCATGGCCTTGATCGGGCATGTGGCGGAGGACGACATAGTCACCGGCCGGGATAGTCTGCTGCCAGGTGTCGCCATAGTTCAGGCCGAGCGCCTTGCGGTTGCCCTGGATATCCTTCTTCGACGACAGCACCTCGATCGAATAGGCGCCCGGCGCCGACATCACCAGCACGCCGGCATCGAGCGTCACCTTGACGTCCTTGACGTCGCCAACCTTGACGCTGAAAGGCTGCTCGACGGTTGCGAGCTCAAGCGAGGTGACCGCGACATAATCGTCCGGCGGCAGCCAGAATTTGCTGTCGGGCCCATAGGAGTGGGCGACATCGTCACGCGAGCCGTCGATCTTTTTCTTGGCCTTGACGATCTGGACGCTGATGCCCGAGGAGTCGGCCTTGTCGCCACCTGCAGTGTAGTAGGCGTTGACGGCGGCATGGCCGACGCCGACGACTATGTCTTTTTCCACAGTCTGCCCGGCGGCGAGCTGGATGTTCTCGGTCACCGAGCCGCTGCCGATCGCAACCGTCACCTTCTGCTCACCAGCCGGCACGATGATCCTGGTGTCGCCATAGTGGGTGGTGCTGCCGCCCGGGAAGGCGAAGTCGACATCGGCTTCGTCACTGATCTCGGCGCCCTGGCTTGGCTTTGGATGGATGAGCATGGTGCCGGCGTTCAAGGTGAAGAGCGGCTTGTAGACCTGGCCCGCCTCGATCTTGACCTTCTGTTCCGCCCGAGCTTCGTCGGCGCGCGCGACGACGACATAGTCGCCCGGCTCGAGATTGGCCTCGTAGTTGTTGTACTGGGTGGTGACGGCCTCGCCGTGCGTGCCATCGGCCTTGGCCTTGTAGACCTCCCAGGCATTGCCGTCGGTGATCGGATCGCCGCCTTCGGCCATGACCACGCTCGGGATGAAATTGAATTCGGGCTTTGCCGGTTCAGGGGCTGGAGCTGGGGCTGGCGCCGGTGCGGGTTCAGGTGCCGGAGCCGGCGCGGCGACGGTTTCGACCAGTGCTTCCTGCAGCGCCTTCTCGTCCGAGGCCTGGATATATTTGCCGCCGGTGTTGTCGGCAAGGCAGGCGATCTGCTTGCCCTCGTCAGCGGTCAGGCCGAAGCCGACGACGTCGACTGTGAAATCGACGCCTGAGGCCTCCAGTTCCTTGCCCAGCGCGCACGGGTCACCTTCGCAGGTTTCAAGCCCATCGGTGATGAGGACCACGGTCGCCTTGTCCTCGGTGTATTTCAGAGCTTCGGCCGCCTGCTTGACGGCTGCGGTCAGCGGCGTCTTGCCGAGGAATTTCAGGCTGTCGGCAGCGGCCGAAATGGCGCTAGCCGAGCCGGCTTGCGGCGGCACGATCAGTTCGATGTCGTCGCAGCTGCCCTTTTCGCGGTGGCCATAGGCCATGAAGCCGATCTCGTCGTCGCCCGGGACCGACTGCAGCACGGTCCTCAGCGATTCGCGCGCGATCTCGAGCTTCGGCTTGCCGTCGATCTGGGCCCACATCGAGCCCGAAGCGTCAAGAATGATGATGACCTTGTTGGCGGCAAAGCCGAGCGAAGTCATCGACAAAAGGAGCAGCGCCGCAGCGACGCTCCGCAAAAGTCCCGCCATGGAAATCTCCTTGAGACCGCCCTCTGATCCGCGCCGGAAGCTATTTGACGGCGCGTCCGGGCACAAGCCCCGGAGCGGGTTACGAACGGTTGCCGTGTAACAGGATCGGCGCCGGCCGAGGCCTGTTCCGAGGCCGGCTCAGCACCGCGTCAGTACGTGGTGCGCCGCTCTTCGGAAGGCGGACGGCCGAACTGCAGCCGATAGCTCTGCGCGAAATAGGAGTGCGAGGTAAAGCCGGTGGCAATGGCCACGTCGAGGATCGGCATGTTGGTCTGGCGCAGCAGTTCGCGCGCCCGCTCAAGCCTGAGCCGCATGTAGTAACGACCGGGCGTGACGCTCAAATGGCGCAGGAACAAGCGCTCGACCTGGCGCACCGACAGGCCCGCCGATTTGGCAAGCTGCACGGCTGATAGCGGCTCGTCGAGATGGTCGGCCATCAGTTCGACGATGCGCCTTAGCTTCTCCGACTTGCCGGTCAGGTCGCGCTCCGGCCCGACGCGCTGGCGGTCGCCGGCGGAGCGGATGCGCTCATGCTGGAACTGGTTGGCAACGCCGTTGGCGAGGTTCGAGCCGAAGTCGCCACGCACGATCTCCAGCATCAGGTCGATCGAGGTGGTGCCGCCGGCGCATGTGTAGCGCTTGCGGTCGATCTCGAAGACGTTGCCGGTGCAATTGATGTCGGGAAAGCGCTCGACGAAGCCGGCGCGGTTTTCCCAATGGATGGTGCAGCGATAACCTTCGAGCTGACCGGCTTCGGCCAGGAGGTAAGAGCCCACCGACAGCGCGCCGAGCGCATTGCCGCGCCGGCCCCAGCTGCGCAGCGCCGCCAGCACCTTGCTCTTGCCGGGGAACTCGACCGACAGGCCCACCGACACGAACAGGATATCGACCGGCGGCAAATCGGCGACGGCATAGTCGATCTTGAGCGGCAGGCCGTTGGAGGCCATGACGGGATCGCCGTCGGCCGAGACCGTCGTCCAGCCATAGAAATCGCGGCCGAGCAGGCGGTTGGCCGAGCGGAAGGTATCGATCGCCGCTGCCAACGAAAACATCGAAAACTTGTCGACCAGCAGGAACGCGAATTGCCGGCCCCCTTGAACGGGATCATCCACGACCGGCCGTTCAGAGGGAATAGTAAGGTTCGGCAAAGAAGCTGCTTTCTGGGTCAGAAGGAAGGCCGCTTCAAGCCGGCCGCAAGGTAGGCTGAGGCTAACGTATTGGCCATCAGCATGGCAATGGTCATCGGTCCGACACCGCCGGGCACGGGGGTGATGGCGCCGGCGGCCTTGGCCGCTTCGGCATAGGCTACATCGCCGACGAGGCGGGTTTTGCCTTCGCCTTTCTCGGGTGCGGCAATGCGGTTAATCCCGACATCGATCACGGTGGCGCCGGGTTTGACCCAGTCGCCCTTGATCATTTCGGGCCGGCCGACGGCGGCAACCAGAATGTCGGCTGTGCGGGCCAGCGCCGGCAGATCCTTGGTGCGGCTGTGGGCAATGGTGACGGTGCAGTTGGCGGCAAGCAACAGATTTGCCATCGGCTTGCCGACGATGTTGGAGCGGCCGACGACGACCGCGTTGAGGCCGGAAAGATCCTTGCCGCGCACGCGTTCGATCAAAAGCATGGAGCCAGCCGGCGTGCAGGGCACGAAGGCTGTTTCGAGTTCGCCGGTGCCGAGCTTGCCGACATTGATGAAATGAAAGCCGTCGACATCCTTTTGTGGCGCGATGGCCTGGATGATCTTGCCGGCATCGATATGGGCGGGAAGCGGCAGCTGCACCAGAATGCCGTTGATGGCCGGATCGGCGTTGAGTTCGCCGATGATCTTCAGCAGTGCCGCTTCGGACGTGTCGGCCGGCAGTGTGTGCTGCAGCGAATGAAAGCCGCATTCCTTGGCGGTGCGCGACTTCGACGCGACATAGACCTGGCTTGCCGGATCCTCGCCGACGATGACCACCGCCAAGCCGGGCTGGGCCTTTCCCTTGGCGACCAGGTCCTCGGTCAAGGCCTTGACCTTCTGAACCACGTCTGCGGCGACGATCTTTCCGTCAATCACTTCGGCCATGAACCATCCTCGACATCATTCCAGCCAAGGCGCGGCGCGCGCCTTGAACGTTGCTTCGTGCATGTCGTTGTTCCAAACGTTCCGCCCATTCGGGTAAAGCCCGACGGCAGCGTTTTTTGGGCGCCATGCTGCGCGGCATTGTCACGAAATTTGGCCTAAGCAATCCCGTCAAAGCGCCGTCACATGCCGTAAACTCGAAACCGGCAGCTTTTATTCTGTGCTGACGGGCTCAGAGCGACTCATCCTTTCACGGAAAGGCTGAACCGCTCTATTTCTTGTTTTGACGCAATTCCCAAGGGAAAGCGCGCTACGCGCTTTTCCCGGGAAAACCGTTTCACACTTTTCCTGGAATTGCTCAGAAATAGCGGCGGTGCGAACGGCTTTCGGTGAGTTCGCGCACCGCTTCGCGAAATTCGCGCAGGCTGGCGCGGATATCGTCGATTTGCGCCTGCTGGTCTTCCGGCGCCGCCCCAGCGGGCTGCGGAGAAGACCACGGCCCGGACGCCGCGGGCATCGGCTGAGCCTGCGAATAGGCATAGTCAGCCGGCTGACGAGGCTGCGCGTAGCCAGGCTGCTGCGCAGGGGAATTGGCGTGCGGAACCTCGTTCCGGAAGTCCGGCTGGCGATAGCCCACAGGCTCCTGCACCGGCCTTGTATATTCGGCGGCTGGTTGGGCGCGGTAGGTCTCGACGGGTTCGCCTGACGTCCCGCTACCCGGCGCGGCTTTGCGCATCGCCGAGAACAGTCCGTCGAACAGACCTGGGCTCCGGGCGGGAGCGGCCGCGGTCGGCAACACCGGAGGTGCTGCCGGTGGCGGCGCCACAGGCAGCGGCGCGCGATAGACCTTGTCCTCGACCGGAGGGGGGCGCTCGTCCATTCTGCCGCGCGAACGCGAATTGGCAGCGCCGCGCAGGCTGGCAAAGGCGCCGCGCATGGCGCCGACACCGATGCCCGAAGCAAGCCCGAGCAGCAGGCCGGCCATCGCTATTACAGCCCGCGACGGTCCGTTGGGTTCGAGCGGCGGTTGCGCGGGGGTCATCAGATTGATGTTGGTGGTGTTGATGTTTTGCTGTTCGCCGGTCTCCTTGGCGCGCAGAAGGTACTGTTCGTAGACGGAGCGTTTGGCCGTGGCGTCACGCTCCAGTTCGCGCAGGCTGACCAGATCGCTGTTGACGTCGCCGCTCTGGACCTTTGCCTGAGCCAGGCGGGAAGCGAGATCCTGCTCAAGCTGAACCGAGCGCTTCAAATCGACCTGCAGCGACGAGGCGATGCGGCGCAGTTCGCCTGCGATGCGCTCGCGCGAGCCGTCGAGCTGGGCGTTGAGCGCCTGGTATTCGGGATGACGCGGTCCCAGACGCACGGCGGCGCGGTCGGCCTCCTGCTTCAAAACTGCATATTGCGCGCGCAGTTCGCTCATCGTGTTGGAATTGATTTCTTCCGGCAAGGTGCCGTTGATGACCGAATTGACGTCCAGCGAACGCGCCGACGCGGCCCGGGCATTGAGTTCCAGCGTACGGGCCCGGGTGACTGAGAGCTGCTCGTTGAGCTTCAGCATCTGGTCGTCGCTGATCAGATGGCCCTGCGCGTCGACGAGATCATGCGTGGCCCTGAAATCCTCGACCTTGCGCTCCGCTGTCTCGACATTCTTGCGCAGGTCATCGAGCTTGGCCGTCAGCTGGTCCGTCGCGCGCCCGGCCATCCCGAACTGGTATTGGGCCGCCTCCTGCTGGAAAACGTCCCTGGTCGTATTGGCTATCTTCGCCGATTTGTCGGCGCTTTGAGTGGTGGCGCTGATGGAAACGACAAAGCTCTTGCCGCTGCGCTCAACCGACAGGCTCTTGGCCAGATTGCCGACCGCCAGCGCCTGGCGGCGCACTTCACCGCCGCCGCCAGGGCCATCCTGGCGCGACAGTATCGAGCGAATGAGCGACAGGACGCCAAGGCCGCCAGAGCCCTGTCCGTTGAATTCCGGATCGTCGACGAGATTGAGATCGGCCACGACCTTGTCGAGGACCTTGCCGGATGTCACCATCTTGATGCGGGTTTCGACAACAGCCAGCGCCGCATCGGGCTGCCCGACCGGTTGGGTGAGATCGTTGTCGGAAAGCTTCAGGTCGCCTGGCTCGATGACCATCTGTGTGGTGGCTTCGTATTTCTTCGGTGTCGAAACGGCGACGGCGACGCCGAGCACCGTGCCCAATATCGTAGTCGAGACGATCAGCAACTTGGAACGACTAATGCCGCGGACGACCTGGAGCGGATCGATCAGCGGCTTCCATTCCTGCCCGTCATCGTCGTCGCGGTCCGGTCGCTGCTCGTGGAAAGAGCGGAGCTCATAGGCGGCGTGCTGCTGACGCCGGCCGGAAACAGGCTCCTCACGCGCGCTGGCGGCCGAAACGGGTTCGCCGTCGGCCTGGAACTGCGGCGGCTCGGGCGGTGACGTTGGCGCCGGATTCGACCGCGCCTCGCGTTGCGAGCGGGCTATGCGGTGACGCGTGGCGGCGTCCTCGCGCCATGACGGATCCACCCGGTCACCGATCGAGACCGCCGACGCATCCGCCGCCTCATCGCCGCGCACGGCTTTGCCGAGCGCCAGGAGGGAGCGCTCGCGCCTCCAGTCTTCACGGTTTTCCCTGTCGACCATTGTCTCGAAACTTTACCTTCGACGGCGCAGGAGCGGCGGTCGGCCAATCGTTAAGTCACGCTAAACAGGCATGGGAAACAAAAGGTTAATTTCCTAAGTCTGCAAGTGAAAGTTTCTCGCTTCGCCACGCATTGCCGGGATCTGTAAAATGGCGTCAGAACCGCACGTTAAGCTTTGCGGCTTACGGCTTTCCTCGATATGACGCAGGCCAGCGACATACCGCAAAGGCGGACACTCGCCCGCATCGGCACCTTCCTCGCCGAAAGACGGGGGCTGGTTCGCGACTATCTTTCAGCCATCAGCGGCGCCGGCGGGCGGCTGGTGTTCTCGCTTGCCTATTTCATCGCACTTGCCAACACGCTGTCGATTGCCGAGTTCGGCATGTTCGCCACCGCCTCGGCGGCCGGCGTCATGCTGTCGCGCATCCTCGCTTTCGGCTTCATCTCGGCGCTTTACCGCACAGCCACCATCCGCCCCAATCTGATCGGCACCTTCACCGCCGGCTTCCTTTTGCTTGGCGCCGTGTCCTTACCACTGCTGGCGGCGGCCTCCTGGGGCGTCTACCTGATCTTCTTCGCCAGCACCGTTCCGCTGGCCGTCTTTGCCGCAATCGTCTTTGCAGAGGCGCTTTTGTGGCGGCCGGTCGAGGTGGTGCTGATCGTCAACAACGGGCTCGGCAAATTCGGCCGCGCCGCCGTGCTGTCGATCGTGGCCACGGCGTTCCGCGCGCTGGGCGCCGTGCTGTTCATGCTATCGGGCCAGCACAGCGTCTGGATCTGGTCGTTGTTCTACATCGGCGCCAACGCCGCCTCGCTGCTGCTGGCCTTCGGCTTCTATTATCCACGCCAGCGGCTGAGGCTGCGCACCGAGCTCTATCTCAGGCGGCTTGCCGATTCGATCTATGTTGCAGGAGCCGAAGTGCTGTTCTACCTGCAGTCGGAATTCGACAAGCTGCTCGTGCTGGCGATCGGCGGGCCGCATCTGGCCGGCATCTATGCCATCATCATGCGGCTGGTCGACCTGACGGCAATCCCGATCCGCACCTTCTCGATGATGCTGGTGCAGAGGATGATGCGGGCGCCGGAGCTGTTGTCGCGACTGCGGGTCAAGAGCGGTATCGAAGCCGGCGTGTTCCTGGTGTCGACATTGGCACTGGCCGCACTCGGCATCGTGCTGCATTTCTTCCCCAATGCACTTGGCCGGAATGTCGCCGAGGCGGCGCCCTTGGTGGCGTTGGCAATCGGCGTGCCGGGACTGCGCAACCTGGTCGAATACCAGGCCGAGCTGCTGTTCGCGCGCGGCCAGACCGCGCTCAGGGCGCTCAACCTCGGCCTGCTGGCGGGGCTGAAGGCGGTGCTGTTGACCTATGTGCTGACCACGATTGCCGACACGCCCAGGCTTGTCGTATCGCTCAATGTCGTCTTCCTGCTGCTCTATCTCGCCTCGGCGCTGCTAACCTATTCGGCGCTGCGCAAGCCCGCCAAGGCAATCTAAGCCAATCCGATCAGGCGGCGGATGCGGCCGATATCGGTGCCGATGAAGGATTGCATGCCGATCGCCACCTGCCCCGGTGCCATAGCGGCGACGAAGCTGCGGAATTCGTCATCCGACAGCGCCTCCCCGGTCCAGTGCACGCGGCAGAATTCCTCCGAGCCGTGGAAATGGCCGGCGCCCCCCAGCACATCGTCGACATAGCGGCCATAGATCATGCATTCGGAGAACCGGCGCACTGAAGCGATGACCTCGACCCAGCCGCGCGCGTGCACCTTCTCGATCTCGGCGCACATCGCCGTCACGGTCTGACGGCGCCAGGCGATCAGCGTCGAAATATAGTCGTGGTTCGAAACCTCGGATGCATCGATACCAATCGCCGAGGCCGCATTGCGCGACCAGATGCGATGCTCGTCGTGACCGTCGCTCGACAGCACGCCGTCGCGCCGGAACAGCCGCACCTTGCCGTCGCGCCAGAAGGCGCTCAGATCGAATGGCTTGAGGAAGGCGACGTCGGAATCGCAGAAGACCAGCACGTCTTCTCCAGCATGCGCAGCGATGGCGATGCGGCGCAGCTGCTGCACATGCCAGCCGCGCAGCGGCTGGGTCTTGAGACTGAGCCAGATGCGACGGCGAAAGAGGCTCATCGGATCGTCGAACACACGCAGCCAGCGCGGCAGCAGGTCGCGCTCGTCGACAACGCTGCGGCGGTCGTTTTCCAACTGGCGAAACAGCGCCACGTCGCGGTGCTCGACCAGAATGTAATGATGCGCCAAGCCGGAGACATGGCGGTCGAGGGTCTCGCACAACAGGCGGCAGCGTTCGAAATCCGGCGCATAGCTGGCGGTCACCACCGCCGCCGTCGGCGTTTGCGGCAGGGCACCGGTCTCGGCTGCAGGGCTCGGCACGACGCGGCTGTTCACCGCAACTCTCCGGCGGGCTCGGGCCGACGCGAGAATTTCTGCCTGACGACACGCAGCAGGAACACCGGATTGCCGACGACGTAGCGGCGCCACAGCCGGCCGGGCTCGATGCACAGACGGAACAACCATTCGAGCCTCAGCTGGCGCATCCACAGAGGCGCCCGCGGCACCGTGCCGGAGAGAAAATCGAGCAGCGCGCCGACGGCGATCGGCAGCGTGCAGTGGCGGGCATCGATATGACGGGCGATCCACAATTCCTGGCGCGGCACGCCCATGGCCACAAGCAGCACGTCGGGCCGCAATGCCTCGATGCGATCGACGATCGCCTGCTCTTCGGCGGGGGAGAAATAGCCGTCATGGATGACGACGAATTCGTGCTGCACCGCCAGAGCGGCTAGCCTGACCGACGCCGCCTCGGCGTTGGCGCGGGTGGCGCCAAGCAACCCGACGGTCAGCGGCCTCGCCGATGCCTGCAGAAAGGCCGGAATGAGATCAGTGCCGTTGAGATTGTCCGGGAACGGCGCGCCGTAGAGCAGCTTTGCCGCCAGATCGACGCCAACGCCGTCAGGCAGGATGAGGAAATCGTCGAGCGCCTCGGCAAAGACCGGATCGGTAGAGGCGATGTTGGCGTTGTGAGCGTTGAGAAAACTGACCTTGGTGAAGCGCCGCTCGGCAATCAGACGAGCGAGCAGCGCGATCGCGTCATCCCAGCCGATGGCAAGGACCGAAATGCCAAGGATCGTCTTCAGCGTATCGAGCCCGAAGGCGGCGCGGGCGGTGTGCATGTTCATGCAAACACCTCCTCCCCCACCGACCCGAGCTTTTCCAGGCCGAGCCTGATGGCGGCATCCAGTGCCTTGATCTGCCGGCGGTGAAAGGCGCTGCCATCGACATCCCTGACATCGGCCGCCGCTGCCTCCAGCGCGCCGGCGAAGGCGGCCGGATCGTCGGTGACGAAGCAATTTGCCGGGCGATGATCGATGCCGCGCAGCGAACGGCTGGTGGCGACCGACGGCAGGCCGAGCTCGAAGGTTTCGATGGTCTTGAGCTGAACGCCGCTGCCCGTGGTGCTGATCAGTGGAATGACGGCGGCGCCGCGCACGAAATTCTGGGCGTCGGACACGCGGCCGACAAATTCGACACCGGGATGGGCAGAGGTGATATCCGACGGCATGTTGCCGGCGACCCTGATGCGAAAGCTCCGGCGAAGATGCGGCACGACTTTTTCCAGGAACCAGTCGAGGCCGATGCGGTTCGGCTGCCAGGTCCAAGTGCCGATCAGCGCCGCGTCGCAATCGATGCGGCGCGGCTTGACCGGCTTTGGCGCCGTGGCAGTGGTCACCAGCGGCAGCACCGCCGAGCGGTCGTCGCTGGCAACGCCGAGTGCGGCGCGGTCTTCCTCGGCCAGCGTGAAGACGAAGCGAGCCCGGCGGCAGAGCCGCTCCTCCATGGTCTTGAGCAGCCTGGCCTCGCGGGCAAACAGCAGGCGCTGGAAGCGACTGTTTGCTGCTGCCGCATTCTCTTTGGCCGAACCATGTTCGACATTGTGGGCGACGAAAATCGAGGGACGGTCGGCGAACAGTTTTTCAAAGGCGCCGGCGAACTGCACCGAATTCAGGACATAGCCGTCGAAGGGACCGGCGCGCTCGATCGCGGCACTGACTTCGCTGTCGGAAACCGCGCGCAGCTTCACGGAAGCGAAGGTGAGCCCTGACAGCACCGCCTTGCCAAGCCAGGCGAGCTTCTGCCGCGCCGAGGCGCTTTCCGTGCGCACGTCGACGGCGCCGAGCACGATGGTGTTTTCGGGGTCGCTGGGCGCCTTGCCCGGCCAGATGAAGCCGATGACGGTGAGGCGCACGCCGGCGCGCCGCAAGGCGGCGATGATCGCAGCGTTGGCGATCTCATAGCCCGAAGCGAGAGCGCCGTCGGGCACGATCGATGTGGCGAACAGCAGATGCATCTCACCTATCCAAGCGTCAGCCACTAGCAAAGCTGGGTGAACCCTTGATTAAATCATGCGACGCAACGGCTGAAAGGCGCGGACCGGCAGGCGCCGCTGCGAAAGGTGATTAACGAAACGTTATCGTCGCGGTGTTATCAAAAAGCCAGATTTAAAACATGCGGCTGGAGCGGATGATCCCTTTGCCATCGGACGGTTCGGTATCGATTGCGGGACGCTCTCCGGGGCTCGCCGCAGAGACGATCGAAGCCGTCGTCACGCTGCCGACCTTCATGCGGCCACAACTGCTGCTGGAAACGCTGGCGTCGCTGAAGGCACAGCAAACCAGCCGGCGCTTCGCCGTCATCGTCATCGAAAACGAAGCCAAGGCGCGTGAGGGCGCCAAGGCGGCCGTGCCGCTGTTCGAACGCGACGATATGAAAGGCATGGTCATCATCGCGCACGAGCGGGGCAATTGCAGTGCCTACAATGCCGGCTGGCAGACGGCGATCCTGCATTTTCCGGATTTCCGCCACCTGCTGGTCATCGACGATGACGAGATCGCCGACGCGGACTGGCTGGAGCGCATGTGCAAGACGGCGGAGACGCTTGGCGCCGACATTGTCGGTGGCCCGCAAGTGCCAGTGTTTACCGATCCTGCTCACGCCAAATGGGCCGAGCACCCCGTGTTTGCGCCGCCCTATCGCCAGACTGGACGCGTGGCCGCACTCTATTCCTCTGGCAACCTTCTGGTCGGGCGCAATGTGCTCACCATCATGGGGCCACCCTTCCTCGACCTGCGGTTCAACTTCATGGGCGGCGGCGATTCCGACTTCCTCAGCCGCTCGGCGCAGAAAGGTTTCGTGCTTGGCTGGTGCGCCGAGGCAAAGGTGCGCGAAGGCGTTCCAGCCCGGCGCGTCGAGGCTGACTGGATCCGCGCCCGATCCTTACGCAACGGTGTAATCTCGACGCTGGTCGAAAAGAAGAAGCGCGCCGGCACGCCATTCGCCGGCGCCAAGGTGTTTGCAAAAAGCCTGGCGCTGCTGATAGCCTCGCCCGTGCGCGGCGCAATCAAATTGGCGCGGACAGGATCGCTGTCGACGGCGCTTTACCCCGTCTATGTCTCGCTCGGCCGCGTGCTTGCCGAATTCGGATACGCCAATGAGCAATACAGGCAGCCTGAGAAGAACTGACGAGCTGATGCTGGGCGGCATCGTCACCCGCGACGGCGTGGCGACGGCAATTGCCGCGCTGTTGTTTGCCGTCGTCATCGTGTCGTTCCGGCCGTTTCAACCGGCAGGCGCGGAACTGACCGGCGACGGCGGCGACATCGTCAACCAGCTCGGCTTCAGTTCGCTCGGCGCCATTTCGATCTTCTCACTGCTGACGTTCGCCGACCCCAAGGTGGTGCGCTCGCTGCTCAGCCCGTCCTGGATTCTGATGCTCGGCTTTTTCATGCTTTCGGTCATCAACGCGACCGACCCGTCCTCGGCCATGCGCGCGGCCTTCTTCACGCTGCTTGGCGTTCTGACGATAGCGACGGTCCTGGTGCTGCCGCGCGATGCCGACAGTTTTTCGAAAGTCATCATATTCTGCGCGATCGTCGTTATCGGCCTGTCCTATATCGGCCTCATCGTCTTTCCGCATGAGGCCCTGCATACGGCCGATTCGCAGGAGCCCGAACATGCCGGCCTGTGGCGTGGTGTGTTCGCCCACAAGAACATTGCCGGACCAATCATGGCCTGCTTCAGCTTCGCCGGCCTCTATCTCTTCCGGCGCGGCCAGAAATTCTGGGGCGTGGCGATCTTCGGCGCGGCGATGATCTTCATGCTGCACACCGGATCCAAGACGACGGCCGGCCTAGTGCCGTTCTCGATCCTGATCGTCGTGCTGCCGGGCCTGATCGGCATGCGGTTCGGCACGCCGATCCTGTTTGCACTGGCGATCATTGCGACGGCCATCGGTACCTTAGGCATCGTCTTCATCCCCCCGGTGAAAGAACTGGCGGCCACCTATTTCCCCGACCTCACCTATACCGGGCGCACGACGCTGTGGGAGTTCTCCGGCGAGATGCTGGCGAAGAAGCCCTGGACCGGCTACGGCTATGAAAGCTTCTGGGGCACGCCGCTGCTGCTGAGCCAGGACCAGCCTTTCGACCGGGCCTGGGACATCCGGACCATCGTGCATGGCCATGACGGCTATCTCGACATTGCGGTGCTGATGGGCATCCCGGCGCTGTGCGTTGCCGTCTACACTTTCGTGATCGCGCCGCTGCGCGACTACATGCGCATCCCGCCGCGCAAGGAGAACATCTATCTCGGTGACTTCTTCATGATGGTGGTGCTGTTCACGGCGCTGAACGCTTTCCTCGAAAGCTTCTTCTTCCACCGCGGCGACCCGGTGTGGCTGTTCTTCGTGCTCGGCGCGCTTGGCCTGCGGCAAGTGTCGCTGCGGCCGATCGCGGTGCGCCGGCGACCTTGACCGGCTGGCCTGATCCAGCACCCCTTGAGGGGCTTTCCCGTCTGCCCGCTAGCGTCTAAGGAGAACCCTTGTCTCGGAGGGCTCTCAATGACGATCAGGCTTGTTCTCGCCGGTTGCGGCAATATGGGTTACGCCATGCTTGCGGGCTGGCTGAAATCCGGCAAGCTTGCCCCGCAAGCCGTGTTCGTGGTCGAGCCCACTGCCGAATTGCGCAAGCGCGCCGAGCACCTCGGTTGCAGTGTCGCCGCGGACGCGAACGGGATCCCCGCCGACGCAGAGCCCGACCTCGTCGTCATCGCCGTCAAGCCGCAGGTGATCCGCGACGTCACCGCCGCCTACAAGCGCTTCGGCGACGGCAGGACCACCTTCGTCAGCATCGCCGCGGGCACGCCGGTCGCCACCTTCGAGCACATACTCGGCCATCTCGCGCCTGTTATCCGCTGCATGCCCAACACGCCGGCCGCGATCGGCAAGGGCATGATGGTGGTCTATTCCAACCCGCTGGTGAGCGACGACATCAGGCGTTTCGTTGCCGAGCTGCTGTCGGCGAGCGGTGTGGTGACGACGGTCGACGACGAAGGCCTGATGGACGCGGTGACGGCGGTTTCGGGGTCCGGTCCGGCCTACATCTTCCATTTCATCGAGGCGCTTACGGTTGCAGCCGAGAACGCCGGGCTGCCGACCGAGACCGCCAGGCTGCTTGCCATGCAGACCGTCTATGGCGCTGCTGCACTCGCTGCCGAAAGCGGCGAGGAGCCTGGCGTCCTGCGCCAGCAGGTGACCAGCCCCAACGGAACCACGGCAGCAGCCCTTGCCGTGCTGATGGGCGAGGACCGGCTGACGAAGCTGCTGACCGAGGCGGTGGAAGCCGCGCGGCTGCGGTCGGTGGAATTGGGGAAGTAGCCCAGACGCTCGCGGGGCCGTATCAGCCCCACTTCATCTCACCCTTGGCGACCTTTGCGCCCAGTTCCAGGGACGAGACGTCCAGAAGATCGGGATAGCGCCGCTTCATCGCTGCAATCAGCTCGACGCTGGATTTCGCTTTTTCGGCTTCCTTATTGAAAGCTTCGAGGTAGGCGCGGGTGAATTCCACGGCCGCCAGACCGTCCGGTGCACCGGCTACCTGATGGGACGGCACCACGATGTTGGGTTTGCGGGACGCGATTTCGTTGAGCGCGGCAATCCATTTCTTACGGTCGTCTACGGTTGGCTCGTCGGCAACCCAGACATGTACGCCGGACGAGATCAGCACGCCGCCGAACACCGCTTCAAGGCTGGGCACCCAGAGATACCGCCGGTCTTTCAGATCGGCGACGGTGACGATCTCGATCTTGTTTCCTTCGATTTCAAGTGAGGTAATATCGGAAGCCTCGGGAATGACGACATCCGCCAGGACCTTCGGTCCATTGTCCTTGAGCTGCGGGCCCCAGACATCCAGCTTGGCTTGCACATTGGCCTTGATGGCCGCCACCGTCGCAGCGGCCGCGATGATCTTGGCGCCGGGGAAAGCATCCGCGACGGGACGCAGGCCAAAATAATAGTCAGGGTCGCTGCAACTGACATAGATCGTCGTCAGGGTCTTGCCCGTCGGCTTGATCGCATCCGCGACCGCACGGCCATCGGACAGGGTAAATCCGCCGTCGAGGAGGATGGCTTCTTTTTCCCCGGTCAGCAGCACCGGCGTGCGGCGGAAACCATTCTCGTCAGCCTGAAAATAGGTCCATTCCAGCTTGGCGGCGGCCCTGGCTGCAAAAGCCAGAGGCTGAAGCATGGCAACCATGCCCGTTGCCAGAAGGGTTTTCATCGTCTCGCGTCTTGTCCAAATGGTTTGCAAGATTTCAATCCTCAATGGGGGTTCAGCTGATCGAGATTGGCATCTCGGCATCGTTTGAAAAACCCGGATCAAAAAGACAGACTGTATGAATCGATCATACAATGGCAGCCGATGGTCTGCGTCGTCAGCACGAGCGCAATGATCATGCGCGAGCAGGTCAACAGCCCCATCGCGCGAGCGCGGCAGCATTTGGCCTGCTGGGCGGGACCGGCTGACGAAGCTGCTGGCCGAATCGTAGAACTGGGGGAGTAGGATCAGGCCAGATCGGTGTGGGAAAAGTCTTTCCCTTTGTAGAGCAAGGGCATCCCACAGCTTTTTGCCGAGGCATATGACAGGCAGTCAGCGAGATTGAGCTGAGCCGGGTGGCCGCGACCTTTGCCATAGGTCGAAAAAGCCTGGATCGCGAGCTTGGCATCACCGATTTCGATCGGAACCACCTCGATCTCGGCCTCACGCAGGAAGTCCTCTATCGCCTTTTCGGCGAAGAGCGGCTCCACCACCAACTTCGATGAAAGCCGCATCGCCGCTTCGAGCACGACCAGCGGAGATGTGATCCGTACCGAGGCCTGCCCGATCCGGCGGCTCCAATCGGCGGCGTCTTCCTCTCCGGCGAGGACAGCGATCACCACCGAGGTGTCGATGAACATCAGGAATGTCCCCACATCTCGTCGATCTCATCCTTAGTCAAATCCCTGCCGCCCCTTCCCGCCTTGGCCTTCAGATCGTTCGATATGGCGGCCAGCCGCTCAGCCAGCGGAACTCGTTCACGTTCGCGCTGAAGCTCGGATTCGAGCGCTTCGATCACCGCTTCGGTCAAGGAAATCTTTCGCTTTTCGGCAAGCTGCCGGGCGAGGTCACGGGCGCGCGGGTCTCTGATCTGGAGATTCATTCTGGAAGCCTCCGTTTCGCTGTCACTACAATATAGTGATCTTGTCATGACAAAGCCAGAGAGCTGGCCTGTTCATGCCATCTCAGCCCCGTAGAGCATATCATCCTGCAGCTTCCGCAAAGCGAACAGCCTCGTCGTGCGGTCGGGCGTAGCATTGTCGGCGGTGAGCAGTTCGCCCTTCCTCACCGGTTTCAGCACCTTGCCGCCTTCGAGCAGGCCGACCGGCACTGCGCGATTGGCGCGCGCCTCTTCGACGGTCATGGTCCATGAGCGGTAGCAAGTCTCGCCGATGGCATCGAAGGTCTCGCCCATGGCGAGATCGCGCTTGGCCACCGCGCAGACCTCGGCGACCGGCCTCGGCAGCGGCACCATGTCTGGCCGGCCATAGAGCATGATGCGCGCCGCGGTCAGCGGCACTTCCAGCGAGGTCAGGTGATACGGCCGGAAGAAGCTGTAGTAGGGGCCGTGGCCGATATGCAGATCGTCCATGCGCTCGACGATGCGCGGATGCGTCGCCTCGACGATGACGAAGACGCCCGGCGCCACACCCTTGCCGATCGTGTAGTCGACAACACCCTTCTTCGACAGGATGCCGCCATCGGCGCGCGGTATCAGCACCTTGGCCAGCTGGTCGCGGTCGGCCTTGGGCCCGTGCATGCCCGGCACATCGGGCACCAGCCCGGTGGCGTTGGCGATGGCGCACATCTCGACCATGGTTTTGGAACCGTCGACGAATTCGACCAGCATGCGCGGGTTCATGTTGCGGCGGATCGCTTCCTCGCGATAGTCGTCCGGAACGGCATCGTGGTTGAGCGGGTTGTTCTTGCCCTTGCCAGCCGAGACGATGGTGTAGCCGAGCGCTGAGGCAAACTCGATCAGCTCCATGCAGCTCGACGGCTCGTCGCCGGCGCCGACCGAATAGACGACGCCGAGCCGGTCTGCCTGCTGCTTGAGGTAGCAGCCGATCGTGACGTCGGCCTCGACATTCATCATCACCAGGTGCTTGCCGTGCTCCATCGCCTTCAAGTCGAAATCGGCGGCGACACCAGGCTTGCCGGTGGCGTCGATCACGACGTCGATCAGCGGATTGGTGACCAGCATCTCGTTCGAGGTGATGGCGATTTTCCCGGCCTCGATCGCCGCGGTGACTTTCGAACCCATGTCGGCCTCGACCGCCATCGCCTCGTCGCCATAGGCGATGCGGATGGCGTCGCGCGCCGTGTGCGGACGCCGCGTCGAGATGGCGCAGATCTCGATACCGGGCATCAGCATGCCTTGCGTGACCAGGTCGGTGCCCATTTCGCCGGAGCCGATGACGCCGATGCGCACCGGGCGGCCCTCGGCGGCGCGCCTGGCGAGATCGCGGGCCAGTCCGGTCAGGGCGACATTGGTCATGCAAGCGTGTCCACGGCTTCTTGATTGCAGGCGGGAATAGCAGGGAACGGCCCCGCTTTGCCAACGAAACCAGCGGACGGCGGCAATTTCTCCGGCAACAGGCCCGGCAGGTGAGGCCAACCCCAGTAGAGGCTGATTGACCCGCCTCGGCGTCAAACCACCCTGATATAGCTCGTCATGCCGGTTTTCTGATGTTCGATGATGTGGCAGTGCAGCAGCCAGTCGCCGGGATTATCCGCGACGAAACCGAGCTGAACCTTCTCGTTGGGCTGCATGAGATAGGTGTCGGAGATGACCGGCTGAACCTGGCGTGTCGACGACGACAGCACCTTGAAGCTCATGCCGTGCAGATGCATCGGATGCGATTGCGGCGTCAAATTCTCCATGTCGATGACATAGCTTTTGCCGAGCTTCAGCTCGGCCAAAGGCGCGGTCGGGTCCGGCGTGTCGCCCGGCCACGGTACCTTGTTGATGGCCCAGAAGGAGTAGCCTAGCGTGCCGCATATGCTGTCGCTCGGCACGTTTTCCGCCGTGGCGCTGAGCGAGAGCGCGATGTGTTTCGCGCTGGCGAGATCCACCTCCGGCACCGGGTTGGCCTCCAGCGGTGCGAGGTCTCGCAAATCGCGCTTGAGCGAGCTGCCGGTGGCGCGCAAGGTGGCGAGGACCTTGGGTTTGGTGCCTCTGATGTCGCCCAGGCTGACGATCGCGCCCTCCTGGTCAGGCATGCGGATGGCGAGATCCATACGCTGGCCCGGTCCGAGCAGCAAGGCATCGGGCGCAAAACGCTGCGGCACCGGATTGCCGTCCAGCGCGATGACCGCGGCTTGCGCACCTTCGACGCGAAAGGCGTAGATGCGGGTGACATCGGTGATGGCGACCCGCAGCCGCACCAGCCCGCCGGCCGGCGGGTCGAATTGCGGCTGGTCAAGCCAGTTGGCGGTGCGCACCGTGCCATAGGTGCCGGTTTTCGCGGCATCGCGCGGCCGGAACTGCTGGATGAACTGGGCGTCGTCGCCGAGCCGCCAGTCGCGCAGGTTGACGACGGCTTCGGCGTCGAATTTTGGATCGTTGGGGTTCTCGACCACGATCACGCCGGTGAGGCCATGGCCTATCTGCTCCAGCGTGTTGCAATGCGGGTGATACCAGAAGGTGCCGGCGTCGGGCGGGGTGAAGGCGTAGTCGAAATGATCGCCGGTATAGACGTAGGGCTGAACCAGGAAAGGGACGCCGTCCATCTTGTTTGGAACGCGAATGCCGTGCCAGTGGATCGTCGTCGGATCGTCGATGCCGTTGACGAGGCGGGCGGCGAAAGGCTCGCCCTTTTTCATCTTGAGCACCGGCGGCATTCCGGCCTCTCCATAAGTCAGCACATCGCGGGTCTGGCCGATATCCATGAACCTGGCCTGGATCTTTGCCGTCTTGAGAACCACCGGCTCCGGTGCGGCCGCGGCCCAGCCACCAAGCCTGGCCATCGCTGCAAGGCCAACGCCGCCGACGCCGGCAACCGCAGCCGTTTTCAAAACCCTGCGGCGGGTGAGTGAGGTCATCTGGCGCTCCAACGGAATATGATTACCTGCCGCCCTGAATGACGGGCGGCGACCGGCGCACAAGCCGATACTGCCACATCGCATCTCTGTCACGCCATGGCGAGCCGATGACGTTTGCTTGCGCAACAGCGTGAACGCTGGCGTGCCCACCATTCGCCCGCATCCGGGAGCGCGGGCTCGGATTAATGCAACTCGGCCAGCAACGCCTGTGCCTCGGCGAGGTTCTTTTCGGAACCGGCGGCGAGATCGTCCATCTTACGCTCGCGGAAGACAACGAGCGCGTCCTGGCATGCGGCGATCGCTTCCTGTGCCATCGCCTTGTCCTTGTGGGCGGCGCCCAGATCGACCAGCACGTCGCACAGGCTGTCCTGCGTGAAGGCGACGGCCGGCACCGAATTGATCTTCTTTTGCACGACGATCGCCTCGCGCAGGACCAGCACCGCCTCCTCGAAATGCCCGACATTGTTTTCGGCGCGGCCGGCCATGGTCAAGGCATAGCCCATCTCGTTGCGCGCATTGGCCCAACGTTCGGGATCGCGCTCGCGGCCGATCTGCTCGGCAAGCGCCCGGTTGACGACAATCGCCTCCTCGTACAATTCAGCCGAAGGCTCGCGGGCCGCGATCATGCTCAGCGTCTGCGCGAGACTGGTCTGGTTGGTGATCCAGAGATCGGGATCGCGGGCGATCGTTCGCACCGTGGCGAGGTCGCGGTAGATCTGAGCGGCTCGTTTCAGCTTGCCGACATCGTTCGCCCAGTAACCAAGACTCGACAGCCCGCCGGCGAGATTGTTCTGATTGTTCTCCCAGACAGCCAGCGCATTCTCGCGCGTTACCACGCTGAGCGCTGCGTCATAGGCGGCAATCGCGCGGGTGAGCAACTCGACGTCCTTGCCGTCCGCGGCCATCACCAAGGCATTGCCGATATCGCCCTTGGTGCGCGCCCATTGCATGCGGTCGGGAAAACCGTCGTAGATCCGCGCTGCCCTCTCGAAGCTCTCCACGGCCTTGGCGTAGAACGTGGCGTCGCCACCAATCCGGCCCTGGCTGTAGAGGGCAAAGCCGAGGTCGTAATTGATATTGGCCCACTCCTCCGGGTCGGCGTCCTTGGAGTAGGCGGGGAGCGCGGCTTCCAGCATGTCGGCTGCTTGCGCCAGCAAGTCCAGGTTGGATGTATTGTCGCCCAGGATCGACAGGGTCTGGCCGAGCACGCGCCGCGTTTGGCCGATCTCCGTGACATCACCGCCTTTCGTCTGCCCGTCGAGCGCCGTCCGCAGCGCGTCGACCGATTGCTGCAGCAGTAGATCGTCAGAGGCCAGCTTGCCTGACATCATCAATGCGCAGCCGAGGCGGAATTCCGTCTTGGCCCAATTGGCTGGGTCCTTGTCGCGGGTGCGAACCCTGAGCACCTGACCGTAGACATCGATCGCCTGCCGCAGGGTCGAGATGTCCCCCGCGCGTTCGCCCCAGTTCGATAGCGTGCCTGCAAGGCTGTAGCCGATCGAAGCGAACTCGCCCGGCGCGGCGGTTGCGGTATAGACCTCCCATGCCTGACGATACGCGGTCACCGCCTGAATGTAGTAATCGGTTCCCGTATCGAGATCGCCGAGCGTGTCGTTGACCGATCCCAGATTCTGCTGCAGCGAAGCCCAGTCAAGCGGCAGTTTCTCACGCGGATATTCGGACAGAGCGGCCTGGTACGCGGTGGCTGCCTGCAGCAGCAGTTCCTTGTTCTTCTGCTTGGCGCCGAGGCGCTGCAAGGCGTTGCCGAGCGTCAGCTGGCCGTTGGCCCAGCTCGCCGCGGCGTGCTCGCGCGTCCAAACCGTAAGCGATGCCAGGGCGGCGTCGCGCGCCTGCTCAAGCGTGGCGACATCGCCGTTAATGGTTCCGATCGATTCCAGCGCCGTGCTCAGATTATTCTGGATTGTCGCCCATTGCGCCGGCGCGCGTTCCCTGGTCATTTCGCCGGTCGCCGCCTGATAGGCAGCAACCGCCTGCTGCATGGTCGCGATATCCTTTTCGCGCTCACCGAGGCGGTAGAGCGCAGCACCCAGATTGACCTGGCTCAGCGCCCAGTCGAGCGGCACGCGCTCTCTGTTGTATTCCGTCAATGCCGCACGATGCGCTTCGATTGCGGCGCGAAAACTGTCCGATGTGGTCTGGCGTTCGCCGATCTCGGACAGCACGATGCCGAGATTGTTCTGCGTCGCCGCCCATTCAAGCGGCAGTTTTTTCGACGACTGTACCTCGAGCGCCGAGCGGAAGGCCCCGACTGCCCGCTCAAGCAGTGCCGTCCCGTTCTCGCGCTGGCCGAGCCGCCAGTAGACCGTGCCCAGATTGCCATAGGTCGATGCCCAGTCGTCAGGGTAGGCGTCATGCGTATAGACGGTCAGCGCCTGCTCATAGGCGGCAGCTGCCTTGTCGAGGTTGTCGCGGCCGGCTTCCCGTTCGCCCAAAGTAGCAAGCGTGGCGCCCATATTGTTCTGGGTGGCCGCCCAAAGCAGCGGCAACTTTTCGCGGGTGACATAGGTCAATGCCTGTTCATAGGCTGTCAGGGCCTGGGCGAGATACGCATTGTCGCCGGAGAAGTCCCCTTGTTCCGACAGAGCGTTGGCCTCTGCCGCCTTGTAGTAGAACGCGTCTTCGTCGCTCCATTTGGCAGCCTGCTCGAAGGCCTTGGCGTAATCCTGCGCCGCCTCCTTGAAGTTGAAGGAGATTTCATAAGTCCTGGCACTGCTGGCGAAGACCTTTGCGAATTCCAGCCGCTTTGCCTTCAGCTCGGCCTCGGCCTGGTCGACCGTAGACGAAAGTTCGCCGATGCGGGCCTTGGCCTGCTCGTTGAATTTCTGCGCCGCTTCGAGCGCGCCTTCCTGAACCGCCTGTTCGGCGAGTTTCGATAGCCTGGCAATTTCGGGGTCCGGGTTTTTCAAAGTCTCGCGTTCGGCCAACACGTGTTTCAGCCGTTCGGTCTGGCCACGCAGCAGCTTGTCGAGCTCAGCCGGATCCTTGGGTATGTCGACCCCGAGCGCCTTCAGCATGGCGTAGAGCCCATCCATCGGCACCTTGCCGTCACGCGCTATGGTTTCGATCTGGCGGCGCTCCGGATCGGGTAGCGTCGAGATGGTCAGCAGGAGCTGGCGTCGCTCCCTGAGGATTTCGCCCTCATCACCTTTCGGCGCCTCGGCGGGGGTGCCGAAATAGAGCAGCCGGCGCAGGCTCTCATTGACCCAGGGCCGCTGCTGGCCGTTGGTCTTGAGATAGACCTCCTCGCCGATCATGCGCAGAACGGTGCCGAATTCCTCGCCGCCCACCGTGTCGATGTGGCGCAGGATCGCTGCCGCATAGGGGCTGTTGCCATCGGCCGGACCGTCCAGCGCAACCTTGCCGGGCTCGGCGGCAAAGGCGATGACCTGGCCGAGGCTGTCGTCGACCGAGCCCTTGGCCTCGGCGCCACCTTTCAGGGAAACCACGCCGCGCGTTTCGCCGAGACCGCCGGCGCCGATCGGCTTGCCTTCGTCGCCCGGCGCCAGCTTCAAGAGCGTGCCCGGCGGGAACGGATCGTTGCGGCAGGCGTCCAGCAGAACGATGGTGACCGGCACCTTGGCCTTCAGTTCGGCGACGATGGACGACAGCGGCACCAACTTTTCGCCGGCATTGTCGAGTGCCGAAATATCGGCATCGACAGGGACCAGATAATTCTCGCCGCCGGCTTCGATGCCGTGGCCGGAATAGTAGATGATGGCGACATCGGCGCCCTCGGCATCGTCGACGAAGCCTTCGAGATCGCGCCGCAATTTGCGTGTGTCGCGATTGGTGGCGACATTTGTCTCGAAGCCGAGCTTGTCGAACATCTCCTCGATGGCGCGGGCGTCGTTTTCCGGATTGGGCAGTTTGCCGACATGCTGGTAGTCGGACTGACCGATGATGAGCGCGACGCCTTTCAGCGCCTTCGGCTCTTCAGCCAAAGCGGGGCCAAACGCGCATAGGCACAGCGCCAGTGCCGCAGCGATTGCCGCGCACATGCGCCCTGTCGCACCTGCCGTTCGCCCAAAGAGCATTCTCTACCCCAAAACCCAACGCTATCTTCCGCAGGCGAGATGGCATCATGATGGCCGGCTGATGGCAAGTCCTTGGGCGAGCTGTGTTCTTGTGGTGGATATGCGTACGAGGCGGCTGGCTTTCAGCGTGCGAGCGGTAGTGTTCAGCATGCCGGATACGGCCAGTCCGGCCTGTTCATGAGTTGACAGGTCCGGACTTGTTGAGCAGTCGTCCGGCCCCGTAGAGCCTCTTTCTCTCAATGTTTCCGGGCGAGGGGGCCACGGTTGGATGCGCGGGATTGGCACTTTTGCGTCAGCCGGCTTTTTTGGTCCGCAACGAGACCCCGACTTCGCGACTGCATCTTTTAAATCAAAGGGAATGAACTGGTGCTGCGAGAGAGGATTGAACTCTCGACCTCTCCCTTACCAAGGGAGTGCTCTACCACTGAGCTACCGCAGCCGCTGATGGCGGGGCTTCTGCCATATAGAACCGGCAAGCGCAAGGCGTCTGTGAACGGCTTTGCCAGACAAGTTTCGCTGACACGGCGGCGCCACAATGCTAGCTATCCCTTGAACGGCAGGCCCTGCCAGTTGCGGGCGGGACGGAACGATGGACGAGAAGACAATTCCACCGAAAAAGGCTGATCCGGAAAAAAAGGACGGGACTGACCGCAAGGACCGTCTGGCCGAGCAGCTGCGCGCCAATCTCATGAAGCGCAAGACGCAAGCGCGCTCGCGGCGCACCGGTGATCCTGACCAGCGGCCCGAAGGACTGCCGGCTGCTGAAAAAATGCACAAGGACTGACCGATATCAGCCACACTGGCCGGTCACCTTGGCCAAAGGGGCTCAGAAATCCTATTTCTTGAACCAAGCCGGCCAATGGTCTAGACGGGCCGATACTCAAACTGACGAAAACCGGCCTATCGGGCCGAGGGGACATTCTCTCATGGATCGCATCAGAATTGTCGGCGGCAACAAGCTCGCCGGAAGCATTCCGATTTCGGGCGCGAAAAACGCTGCTTTGCCGCTGATGATCGCCTCGCTGCTCACCGACGACACGCTGACGCTGGAAAACGTGCCGCATCTGGCCGATGTCGAGCAGCTGATCCGCATTCTCGGCAATCACGGCGTCGACTATTCGGTCAACGGCCGCCGCGAGAAGCAGAATGAGGGCTATTCGCGCACCATCAATTTCTCGGCCCGCAACATCGTCGACACGACCGCGCCTTACGAGCTGGTGTCGAAGATGCGGGCGTCGTTCTGGGTGATCGGCCCGCTGCTGGCCCGCATGGGCGAGGCGAAAGTGTCGCTGCCGGGCGGTTGCGCCATCGGCACGCGCCCGGTCGACCTGTTCCTCGAGGGCTTGCAGGCGCTGGGCGCCGACATCGATGTCGACACCGGCTATGTGCTGGCAAAGACCAGGAATGGCCGCCTTGTCGGCAATCGCTATGTGTTCCCGAAAGTCTCCGTCGGCGCCACCCATGTGCTGATGATGGCGGCGGCGCTCGCCAAGGGCGAGACGGTGCTGGAAAACGCCGCCTGCGAGCCCGAAATCGTCAACCTCGCCGAATGCCTCAACGCCATGGGCGCAAAAATTTCCGGCGCCGGCACGCCTGTTATCACCATCGATGGCGTCGAATCGCTGTCGGGCGCGCGAGTGCGCGTCATCCCCGACCGCATCGAGACCGGGACCTATGCCATGGCTGTGGCCATGACCGGCGGCGATGTCGTGCTCGAAGGCGCCCGCCCCGAGCTGCTACAGACCGCGTTGGATGTGATTGCCCAGACCGGTACCGAGATCACGCCGACCAATTCCGGCATTCGCGTCCGGCGCAACGGCGCCGGCATTTCGCCGGTCGACGTAACGACGGCGCCGTTCCCGGCCTTCCCGACCGATCTGCAGGCGCAGTTCATGGGCCTGATGACCATGGCCAAAGGCAAGTCGCGCATCACCGAGACCATCTTTGAAAACCGCTTCATGCATGTGCAGGAACTGGCCCGGCTCGGCGCCCACATCACGCTGTCCGGCCAAACGGCGATCGTCGACGGCGTCTCCAAGCTGAAGGGCGCGCCCGTGATGGCGACCGATCTGCGCGCCTCGGTGTCGCTGGTCATCGCCGGTCTGGCGGCCGAAGGCGAAACGACGGTCAACCGTGTCTACCACCTCGACCGCGGTTTTGAGCGGCTGGAAGAAAAGCTCTCCAATTGCGGCGCGGTGATCGAGCGGATTTCGGCTTGACCGCACGGCAGTTGCTTCAGACAGACAGGCGTCTGGTGCTGCCTTCATTCACCGCCAACACTTCAAACCCGAGGCGCTAGCCTCGGGTTGAATTTGTGTCGCGGTTGCACGGACCGGAAAGACCGCCTAACAGAAGGCTGAAACCAACTTTCAGGTGTGCATTCGGCATGGCAGCCCTCAAACTCATTGCGCTCGACGATCAGGATCTGAGCATCGTCTCGGCTCACGTCCAGGACGCCGTGATGAAGGTCTGGGATCTCGAATACCTGCCTTCGGCCAAGCGTTTCATATTGACCATGAACCGCTTCGTCTGGGAGGCGAAGTCCGGGCTGTTCAGCCAGCACAATGAGCGGCGCCAGGCGGTGTTGCATTTCGACCGCGTGCTCGGCGCCAAGACCAGCGGCATTGCCCGCGATCGGCCGGCCGAGGTGCTGTCGCTTCTGGCAATCAGCTTTATCGAAATCAGCAAGCCGGCCGGCATCGTCGAATTGGTCTTTTCCGGCGGCGGCGCGATCATGCTCGACGTCGAATGCATCGAGGCGCGGCTTGCCGACATAGGCGGCGCCTGGGAAGCCACCTCGCGTCCGGTGCACAGGGTCTAGAGCATGATCCCAAAAAGTGGGTGCCGGTTTTTGTTGGACAAAACGGGAATCGTTTGTCCAGAGATCTTGCTCCAACAAAGGGTTAGATCGTGATGAGATTTCAACCAAGTCTCATCACGATCTAGACGCAGCCGATGGCCATTACGCTTATCCAGTCCGATGCCGGTTTCGAGCAGCGTTTCGCCGCCTTCCTGACCACCAAGCGGGAGGTATCGGAGGACGTCGACACTGCCGTGCGCGCCATCATTGCGCGGGTTCGTGCCGAGGGCGACGCTGCCCTGGTCGACTACACGCTGAAATTCGACAAGGCCGACCTCAATAGCCTCGGCATTGCCGTGTCGAAGGACGACATCGCGCAGGCCTACAAAGACGCCGATCCGCAGACGGTCGATGCGCTCAAGTTCGCGCGCGACCGCATCCGATCCCATCACGAGCGACAAATGCCCAAGGACGATCGCTATACCGATGCCGCCGGGGTCGAGTTGGGTTCGCGCTGGACGGCGATCGAGGCGGTCGGGCTCTATGTGCCGGGCGGCACGGCAAGCTATCCAAGCTCGGTGCTGATGAACGCCGTGCCGGCCAGGGTGGCGGGCGTCGAGCGCATCGTCATCGTCGTGCCGGCGCCGGGCGGCATCATCAATCCGCTGGTGCTGGTGGCAGCCGATATATCAGGCGTTTCGGAGATTTACCGCGTCGGCGGCGCGCAGGCGATTGCCGCCCTTGCCTATGGCACGCAGACGATCCGGCCGGTCGCCAAGATCGTCGGGCCCGGCAATGCCTATGTCGCCGCCGCCAAGCGCCAGGTGTTCGGCACGGTCGGCATCGACATGATCGCCGGACCGTCTGAAGTGCTGGTCGTGGCCGACGGCAGCAACGATCCCGACTGGATTGCCGCTGATCTTCTCGCTCAGGCCGAGCATGACGTGTCGGCGCAGTCGATCCTCATCACCGACGATCCGGCCTTCGGCAAGGCCGTCGAACAGGCGGTCGAGCGGCAGCTGCAGAGCCTGTCGCGCGCCGAGACGGCGGCTGCCAGCTGGCGCGATTTCGGTGCGGTGATCCTGGTGGAGACCATCGAGGCCGCGCTGCCGCTGGTCGACCGCATCGCCGCGGAACATGTGGAACTCGCCATCGACGATGCCGAGGGCTTCCTGGCCAGGATGCGCAATGCGGGTGCTGTGTTTCTGGGACGCCATACGCCCGAAGTCATCGGCGACTATGTCGGCGGCTCCAACCACGTGCTGCCGACGGCGCGTTCGGCGCGCTTCTCTTCGGGCCTGTCGGTGCTCGATTTCGTCAAGCGCACCTCGATCCTGAAGCTCGGGCCGGAGCAGCTGAGAGCACTTGCGCCGGCGGCGATTGCGCTGGCCAAGGCGGAAGGCCTCGACGCGCATGGCCGCTCCGTCGCCATCCGGCTGAACATGTAGGCGGCGATGGCGGACGGCGATCAAACCCGCGCAAGGCTGATCGATGTCGAGCTCGACGAGTCGATCGGCCGTTCGACGCCCGATGTCGAACATGAGCGCGCGGTGGCGATCTTCGACCTGATCGAAGAAAACAGCTTTCAGCCGGTCAATGATGACGGCGCCGGGCCTTATCGGCTGAAGCTCTCGCTGGCCGAATCCCGGCTGGTGTTTGCGGTCGCCCGCGAGGATGGTGCTGATGTCGTCACCCATATCCTGTCGCTGACGCCGCTCAGGCGCATCGTCAAGGACTACTACCTGATCTGCGAAAGCTATTACGACGCCATCCGCTCTTCGACACCGAGCCATATCGAGGCGATCGACATGGGCCGGCGCGGCCTGCACAATGAAGGCTCGCAGACGTTGATGGACCGGCTGGCCGGCAAGATCGACATCGACTTCGACACGGCGCGGCGGCTGTTCACGCTGGTCTGCGTGCTGCACTGGCGGGGTTAGACCTGACTGGGGCGCCCCGCTCGATCCTGTTCTTGTGCGGCATGAACGCCGTGCGCTCACCGATGGCCGAGCAGCTGGCGCGGCGCATGCTGCCGCCGGCCACTTTCGTCGCCTCTGCCGGCGTGCACAGGGGCGAGCGCGATCCGTTCGTCGACGCGGTGCTGGCCGAAGAGGGCCTGACGCTGGGCGAGCGCCAGCCGCGCTCGATGGACGATCTCGAGGACGATTATTTCGACCTGATCGTCACCCTGGCGCCGGAAGCCCACCACGCCGCGCTCGAACTCACCCGCTCGCTTGCCGTCGACGTCGAATACTGGCCGATGCCGGATCCGACCGATGTCGGCGGCAGGCGCGAGCAGATCATGGCCAGCTATCGCGACGTGAGAGAACGGCTGAAAGCGCGCATCAGCCGACGTTTTCTGCTTCCGGAGGTAAAAAACGCGGCGGATTGATGCATGTCGCTCAAAAGCGGTCCCGGTTTTGAGACAACGACATGCATAAAACGAAACCTTGGAGCGCGTCGCATATGACGCGATCTAAGCGTGTTCACAAGCGCACGATTATCATATAGGTTCCGCCGAAATTCCGGCCTGGGCGCTCCAGGGCGCCGGAACTGCAATCCAAGCAAAGGTATCGAATGCCGAAGGAAGAAGTCCTCGAGTTTCCGGGTGTCGTGACGGAATTGTTGCCCAACGCGATGTTCCGGGTGAAGCTCGAAAACGAACACGAGATCATCGCCCATACGGCTGGCCGCATGCGCAAGAACCGCATCCGTGTGCTGACCGGCGACAAGGTCCTGGTCGAGATGACGCCCTATGACCTGACCAAGGGCCGCATCACCTACCGTTTCAAGTAACAGTCCGGCGCGAACCGCGATGAGCATCCTGCAGAAGCTCGTGCTTGCCTCTGGTTCGCCGCGCCGGATCGAACTGTTGCAACAGGCCGGCATCGAGCCGGACCGCGTGCTGCCAGCCGATGTCGACGAAACGCCGCTGCGCGCCGAACATCCGCGCTCGCTGGCCAAGCGGCTGTCGAAGGAAAAGGCCGAGAAGGCGCTGGCCTCGCTGAAAAGCGAGGAAGACTATGCGCTAAGTTTCGTGCTGGCCGCCGATACGGTGGTCGCGGTCGGACGCCGCATCCTGCCCAAGGCCGAGACGCTGGACGACGCCGCCAATTGCCTTGGACTGCTTTCGGGCCGTTCGCACCGGGTCTATTCCGGCATCTGCCTGATTACGCCGGGCGGCAAGCTGCGCCAAAGGCTGGTTGAATCCAGGGTACGCTTCAAGCGGCTTCCACGCGAGGAGATCGACGCCTATGTCGCCTCCGGCGAATGGCGCGGCAAGGCCGGCGGCTATGCCGTCCAGGGTCTCGCCGGTTCGTTCGTCGTCAAGCTGGTCGGCTCCTACACCAACATTGTCGGCCTGCCGCTCTACGAGACGGTGGCGCTGCTTTCGGGCGAAGGCTTCAAGGTCCACACCAGCTGGCATACCGCGCGGCCATGAGCCTGGACGATAAGGTCACACCACTGCGCCCGAAGCGCCCCTGCCCCGAATGCGGCAAGCCGTCGGCGCGCGAGACCTATCCGTTCTGCTCTAAGCGCTGCAAGGACATCGACCTCAACCGCTGGCTGAAGGGCGCCTATGTCATCACCGCGCGGGATGACGAGGACGAGAGCGACGAGCCGAAGTAGGGTTTGGGCGGTGCCGGCCGCGCAATTCCACTTCGCCGACCTTACGCAATTGCTGCTTTGCCGGCGTCGGTATTGTCTGCGACAATTGCCCCGGAAAATCAGCGCTTAGGCGCTGGACAGGCCGGATTCCCGTGCTATAACCCACGCGCTTTCAAGGGGTGCTCCACGGCGCTTTCCTGAAAGTCCGGTCAGGCGATGTCTCGTTTGTCGGCGAGGCCCAGATAGCTCAGTTGGTAGAGCAGCGGACTGAAAATCCGCGTGTCGGTGGTTCGAATCCGCCTCTGGGCACCATCCCCTCTTCTCCCGACACTCCGTTTAGCCGAACCGTCTACGCTGCAGCTTCTGCAAGCGACTGGAATTATTGATCTTTTGCTGTCGCATTGCGCATTTAGGCGTGACAGAGAGCGCTTCGGGCGCATTTGATCCAACGAGGCGGGGGGATGGTATTTCCGTTGGTATTCGACATCCTGATGGTATCGAAACAGCCAAGGGAGACCTGACGAATGGCCCTATCCGACGTGAAATGTCGAAACGCCCGCCCTGCTTCCAAACTCGCGAAATTGTCTGACGGGGGCGGGCTGCAGCTATGGGTACAGCCCACGGGCTCTCGCCTCTGGCGGCTCGCCTACCGCTTTGACGGCAAGCAGAAACTGCTCGCGCTGGGCAGCTATCCCCTTATCTCTCTCGCCGAGGCACGGGAGGCGCGCGATGATGCTAAAAGGCTCCTGCTAGCTGGCGTCGACCCTGGAAAGGAACGCAGCTTGCGGAAGGCCGATTCGGCAAAGGACTCCTTTCGCTCAATCGCGGACGAATATGTTGACAAGTTGAAGAAGGAGGGACGTGCCGACCGGACGATCAGCAAGGTCAAATGGCTGCTCGACTTTGCCTATCCGATAATCGGCGACAAGTGCATTCGGGAGATCGAGCCGGCCAGCATCCTTACCGCCCTCCGTCGCGTGGAGGTTCGCGGTCGGTATGAGTCGGCCAGGCGACTGCGCTCCACCATCGGCAGCGTGTTTCGATACGCGATCGCGACCGCACGCGCCGAGACAGATCCGACCTTCGCCCTCAGAGGCGCACTCATCAGTCCGAAGGTAACGTCTCGCGCCGCGATTACCGATCCGAAGGCCTTGGGCGGTTTGCTGAGGGCGATCCATGCATTTGACGGACAGCCTACAACCCGAGCCGGTCTGAAGCTGATAGCGCTGCTGTTTCCCCGCCCAGGCGAGCTTCGCGCCGCTGAATGGGAAGAGTTCGATTTTGAAAGCTCGGTGTGGACGATCCCTGAAGCACGCATGAAAATGCGACGGCCGCACCGCATACCCCTATCAAAGCAAGCGATCAGCGTCCTGACTTCACTGAGAGAAATCTCTGGTGATGGATCGCTGCTGTTTCCTAGTGTTCGATCGGCTTCGCGTCCGATTTCCGACAATACCCTTAACGCCGCACTGCGTCGTATGGGTTACAGCAAGGAAGAAGCTACCGCGCATGGTTTTCGAGCAACGGCATCAACTCTGCTGAACGAATGCGGCAAGTGGCATCCGGACGCCATAGAGCGGCAGCTGGCCCACATTGAGAACAACGACGTTCGGCGCGCCTACGCCCGGGCAGAGCACTGGGACGAGCGCGTGAAAATGATGCAATGGTGGGCCGACTATCTGGATGAACTCAAGAGCAAAAACCCGCGGGTGATCTCAATCGAGGGACGTCGCAAGCCAACGCGACCATCCACTTTGAACCCAACAGCGGCCGTTCACCAAACGCCGATGCAAATCTCTAACCGCCGGAAATCATACTGACCGTCGAAAAACGCCGAAACTCGCGCCAAATCGTCGGCCCGGAGGATCAACTTTCTCTCCGGGGAATCAATAAGGTTCGTGAATGATGACGGTTGGCCGAGAGCGGACTGGACTGGCCGCTCTTGGGCAACGTTCGGCGGGAAGCTGCCGTTCTGCAGCCGACCCCATTCCCGTCATTCAAGATGCCGGATGGCCGGTTCCGAAACCGGCCATCTACCCGGCCCGGGGCCGCGCTACTAGAGCGAGAATCCCTTGGGCAGTGTGCGGTCCGTCCGTTTCGCCGGCATTAGTCCGTGGATCCGCTATCCCCGCCCGACTTTCACCTCCACAACCTCCAGGGGCTCCGCGGCGGCTTCCTCTCCATAGATCCGGGACAAGCTCTTGATGCGCGTCGCGATCGCGTCGACGAGGCGAGCAACGATCTCATGGATGATCCCCTCTTGGCGAAGCTCTTGGGCGCACTCCGATGCCATATCGGGCATCACCGCGAGCTGATGGCGGATCGTCCGCACCGTGTACTCGGCGCCGACCTTTGCTGAGGACGCACAGCGCCCCCAGTGGCGCGGCATGATCTCGTCGATCGGGTAGACTCTGTCGATCTTCATCGCCAGTTTAAGGTCGCGCATCTCAGCTTGGATCTCTCCCTCGCCGAGGTGCGGCAGAATGGAGGAGATGTCGTAGAGCGGAGCTAGGCGGGCCTCGCCCTGGGCACCGAGCAGCATCGAGTAGTTCTTTGCATGCGCGTCCGTGCCGGCGATGATCCAGTTGAAAACGTTCGCGGCCATGAAGGTCTGACGGTCTTGGACGGGGTCGAGGGAGGCCGACAGCACCTTTTTGGAGATCGTCGTGATACCTGGCCCACCCTGGTTCTCGTACTTTAGCGTCGGCATCACCGACAGGGCCTGGCACATGTCCTCCTGATGGATGCGGATGGTCTTGCCGTCGATGTTGCGGCGGTCGTAGCGCTCGAGAACGATCGCCTTTTCGCCTGCAAAGTCGAGAACCTGGCTGTGTGCAGCGTCCATGCCGAGCTTGCATGCAAGCTGCAGGCAGAAATGCTCGTTCTCAGTATGCCCGTGCAAGTGCGGCAAAGGCGGCTTTAAGATGTGTGTCGTGGGCGTGTCGCCTAGAGGAATACCCCAGCGATTGCTGCCCGTGTCGAAATGGAACGCCGTCTTTGCCTGCGCACCAGCGAGACTGAACTGACCAGGATCGCCGATTCGCCGGGTCGCTGCACCATCCTTGCGCAGATCGCGCAGGCGGTCGCCGATCTGCGCCTCGGTGAGCAACTCCACGTTCTCGCCGCGGGAAATCTGGTCGCCACGCGAAAGGAACTGGACGGCGCCGGCGCAGTCGCGGCCGACATTCTTGAGCAGGGCAAACGGGTTTCGGGCGGAGACCTGGAACCTCTGCGCCCATCTGGCGAGGGTCTGCTCATTATCCGGCAGTAGGCCCCAGAGGAATGCCTCGACGACCTTGCCCTCGTAGGTCCTGGTGATCGTCGGCATGGACAGGGAGAGCGGGATCGCCACCCGGCCTTCCATCCATGCCTCGTGATAGGAGAACGAAAGCTTGCCGCCCTGCAGGTGGTGGAGCCCCCCAACCGGTCTGCCAGCGATATAGACGTCGAGGGTGTCGATCGGGTTCATCATGATCATCGTCATCTAGAGCTTGTAGGGAATCTCGTCGTCGTCATCGTCGACATGCCGTTCATCGGCATTATGATGATGATCAGCCGACGTCGGCGCCGGCGGGATCTGAAAGTCCATCTCCACACCAAGCGTGGTCAGCGCCAGCAGCACGTTGCCGATCTCGGCGCTGGGCTTGCCGTTCTCGATCCACGACACCCACGTCTGCGTCGTGTTGATCATTTTGGCCAAGGCAGCCTGTGACAGGCCGCGCCGGGTGCGGGCCTCCTTGATCAGGATTCCAATGTCGCGAGCTGTTCTGATCTTCATGGCGTATACGATTTCTGTATGAGCTAGCCTGATATAGGCTCGTATATGACGGGCGTCAATATACGTCCCTATATCAATTTAACGCTATATAGGTTCACATATCGGCAACCTTCATATACTAACCTATATAAAATCATTGCGCCACGCAACAATGTGCGATCGACCTTTCGCTACGGTACAATCGAGAATGACCGCTGGTCGAGAACTCAACAACTTGTCGGGGCCGGGAGCGGTCTGGTCCGCTATTCAATTACTGTTGGCGAGAAGCTGTCATTCAGCATCCGGTCTGGCGGCATCGTGACAAGATCGATTTTTTGTCCGAAGAGAACGAGGCCGGCCGCAAGAAAAAGCCACGGCTTTTATGCACTTATTGTCTAGCAGGCTTAGTTGTTCCCCTGAAACTTGAATCTCCCTCAGACTCAGTGTCTTCTCAGGGTAACCGCTGGGAATTAGACATGCCTTCAGGCTCGTTTCAACACCGCGTGTGGCAATGGATTGTCGCGTGCTTTCCGACGCCGGCGCACCTCGATGTACAGGAGCGCAATCATCGCTTCCTTGAAGAGGCGCTCGAACTCGCTCAGGCGAATTCCTGCACAAAGGAGGAGGCACTCGAACTGGTGGAGTACGGACCGGCGGCAACGCGGTAGGATCAAGAACCTAGCGTGCTCCAAAACGACACCAAGCGCTAACCGTTGTCCAGTGTGGAAGATGATTGCCTTCGTGGTTTCTCCGACGCGCCGGCGCCCGGCAGACCTTCCTTTCTGGCCTTGGCAAACGCCCGGTCGCCTTCCAGGAACCCGACCAGCATAAAGGGGATCAGTTCCGCCACCGTTTCGGACTCGCCATAGGTCTCACGGTAAAGTGCGGCATAGTCGTTGAGTGCTTGGCTCAAGTCGGCGCCAACGGTGATGGTGATCTTCGAAGGTGTCCGGTCCGGAAGTTTTCCGAGTTTCAGGTTAGCCATGAAGTCCTCCTGTTCACCCCGTGTATGGCCGCAACACGAGGTCCTTGTGCACGATGACGCGCAACGGCCAACCAGGGCGCACGGTGATCGTGGGTTGGACGTTCAGGTTCTTTTCAGTGATCCGTTGGCCCGCTTGACTGACGTTCTGCTGGGTGGATTCACGAATTGCCTTGACCAAGTCGCTTTCATTTTCCCCAAAGCTCAACTCGGTACCAACCCCCAGCAATGTGGCCACCGCGACGCCCTTGATCAACTGCCAAGTATGGAAATCCACCTTGTCCTCGAGCCCGGCGTAGCCGGCCGCGTCGGTCACGGGCAGATTGTCGATTTCGATCGATGAGCCGTCCGGCATCACAATGCGTTGCCACACCAACAGAGCGCGCCTTTGGCCAAAGGCTACAACGCTATCGTAGGTGCCGATCAGCCGGGAGCCCTGCGGGATGAGCAGGATGCTGCCGGTGACGCTGTCGCGCACATTCTCGGTAACCTGCGCGACGACGAGGCCGGGCAGATCGGAATTGATGCCGGTGATCAGGCTTGCCGCAATCACGCTGCCGGCCATGATCTGATACGGCGAAGCCGGCGTCTGCAGTGCATGCGGGTTGTAGATCCCGCCGGTGTTCCGTTGATCGATGAAATCGAGCTTGCGCTGTTGGTTGTTCTGGTCGCCCTCGGCCGGCGCGACGGAAGCTCGCTGGCCTTCAGTGTCTGGCTGCGGAGACGCCGTCTCGAAAGGTGAACGTCCGCCCTGCCCATTGCCAAAAGCTTCCGTCTGCTGGGGCCGGTTTTCGATGCGGAAGAGGACTTGCGACTCGCGCGCCTCAATCGCTTGTTGTGCAAGCCGCTGCGCCTCGGCGGAAACGTCTTGCCCAGGGGCGATGCCAAGCTGGCGCTGGTGCTCGAGAATAGGACGGCCGAGATCCCCGGGCAGCGGCGGTCCAAGCACCGGAGCCTTCGGCTTGCTCCCGGAATAGTCCTTGGGCAGCGATTCAAGTCCCTCGGCGGTCGGCTTGCGGTCCGTGCTGTAGAGCTCTTCGGCCTGCTGTTTCAGGCGCAATGCGGGTCCCCGCAGCGCCATCATCGTGACGCCAAAAACAGCGCCGGAACCAACAGCAGCGATCGCGACGATTATGCCGCGCCTGAACCGCACCGCTCGGCGGGGCGAGGCTCGCAGCTGCAGCTGTTCGGGATTGAGCTTCGGCGGAGCATTCGGATGGGAAGTATCGGTCATGAGCCTCCCCTCACCTGCCAAAACGCGAAAACAGCGAAACCCGGCGCGGCGGTTGCTGACCGTCGGTTCTCGTAATGCGCACCACCTGCTGCTGTTTGGTGCCCAGCCTTAGCTCGGCCGCAGCAAAGAGGCGATCGACGATGTAGTAGTTGCCGCGCATGCGATAGTTGACGAGCTGGTTGTCCCCGTCGGCTCCGACGATGAAGAGCGGCGGCGCCTCACCTTGGTCGATACGGCGCGGGAATTCGATATAGACCCTGCTGCCATCATCAAAGGCGCGCGTCGGTCTCCACGGTGGCGTGTCGCCGGCGATCGAATAGCGGAAGCGGATGTTTTCGAGTGCTACGTTCGAGGCCGCGGGCATTTCAGCCTCGGCCTGAGCGTTGCGCCGCCGAAGCGCCACGAGTTGGTCTTCGCTGTAGGTCCAGGAGATGGCCGCCATGGCGGTCTTCTCCGTGCTTTGAAGCTGCAGGTGATAGGATCGGCGATCCGTCGTGATGACCAGATTGGTGGCAAGCCCCGGCGCGAATGGCTTCACCAGCACATGAGTGCGCTGGTCATCGCCTGAGCCACTAACGGTGTCACCGATCACCCAACGGACCGTATCGCCGGCTGAGACCGAGGTCAGCTTCTCGCCCCGCTGCAATGAGATATCGGTGACGCGCTCCGGCGCGGCGTAGAGCTGGTAGAGCGCGCCGTCGGCAAAGGGGTAAACCTGCACCGCATTGACATAGCCAAACTTGGTGGGTTGTTGCGTCGCCGCCTTGTTGGCATCGGCGACCTGTTCTTCCGGCGAGCGCTTATCTGGGGCGGGCTTGCCGGGTCCGGGCATCAACTGACCAGGCAACGGTAACGGCTTCGGCACTTCCACGACCTTGACCGGCTTCTCCGGCGCCTTCTCGATCGCGGCTGGTTTGAAGTCCTCGTGGTCATAGGAAATCTGAGGCGGCGGCACTGGCTTCGAGGCACAGGCCGAAAGAACCGCAGCAGACGCCGACAGGATCAAGGCAGCACGAAGCAATGGGGCTCTATTTGTCATTGGCGGGCTCCTTAGGGGAAACGGGGGTTGGCGCGGCGCTGTCGAGCTCGCGCGACCAGTCGATGGCGTTGATGAAGACGCCGAGCGGGTTCTTGCGCAGCTGCTCGGTTGTCCTAGGCGGGCGGATGAGGATGGTGAGGATCCCGATCCAGCGCGTCGTGCTGGCGAGGCTGCCGCGCTCGAACACCTGCTCGGTCCATTTGACCTGGAACGAGCTGTCGGAAGCCCTGACCACGCTGGTCACCTGCACTGACACGCTGCGCGTGCCGATTTGGCCGAAAGGGTCGTTCGCCTTGGCATATTCGTTGAGGAAGAGCGCCGCTCGGTCGGTGGCGAAGTCGTAGGCCGACAGCCAATTCTGCCGCACCAGAACCGCATCGGTGGAAACCGAACGAACATTCTGGATGAAGCGGCTGAGATGCCAGGCGATCTGGGCATCGTCGGGCTGGTAGTTTTGGACTGCCGGCGCGACCGCGTGCGCCTCGCCAAAGCGGTCGACCTCGACGACATAAGGCACGACGCGGCCCTGCATCGACTGCCACAGAAGCCCACCGGAAAGCCCCGTCGTCAGAGCCAGGCAGCCAAAGGCCATGAAGCGCCAGTTCTTGGCCTGGACGCGCGCCGTGCCGATGCGCTCATCCCAGAGTTGGCTGGCCTTCTGGTAGGGTGTTACGGGTTCGGGCGTCTTTCCATAACGCTGAACGGGTCGCTTGAAGAGCATCTAGTCTTCCTTGTCATTGAGGGAGGGATTGGCGCCGCTTCCGCCCCGATCTCCATCGCGCACCGCCTGCGTGGCAGCATTGCGATGGGCGCGTGCGGTCTGTTCGGAACGCAGACGCCTTACCCAGACCGGCGCAGGGTCAGAGGCTGCAGCGGGCGAGGTTCCTGTCTTTGACGCGGTCGGCATGCCGCCGGTCGCGGTCCAGCCGGCATCGCGACCGGCGTCGGCACTACGGCGGAATGGTTCTGCTGCGGATCGCATTCCCCGCATCGCGGCGCCGCTAGCGGCACTCGCAACCCCCTGCAGCCCAGCAGCTACCCCGGACAGCCCGGACTCGGGCGATGTCGCGCGCCCCGTCTGCCAAGCGACGGTGGCAGCGGACCCCATGGCGGTGCCGGCACGGACTGCGGCGAGGCCGCCGCCTGTTGCCATGCGCGCGCCGGCAAACGCAGCGCCTCCGGCAACGAGCGTTGATCCAGCTGCGGCCGCCATTGTTCCAAGTGCCGCGCCGGCTCCAAGCTGCGGCGCGCCGGAAACAAGACCCGAGGCAATCCCGGGGCCGAAAATGCCGAGCCCAAGCAGCGCCAGCGCACCCAGCACCTGAGACATGGCCGCCGCCAGGTCCGGCTCCTGGCCCTGCAGGGCGGAAGCGAACTCGCCAAAGAGCGTGGAGCCGATGCCGACGATGACGGCAAGCACCATCACCTTGATGCCCGACGAAATCACATTGCCGAGCACGCGCTCGGCCAGAAACGCCGAGCGGTTCCAGAGCGCGAAGGGCACCAGGACGAAGCCGGCCAGCGTGGTGAGCTTGAACTCGAGGATGGTGATGAAGAGTTGGATGGAAAGAATGAAGAAGGCGATGAGGACCAGGAACCAGGCCAGAAGCAGCACGAAGATGGTGAGCGCGTTACCGAAGATCTCGGGGAAGCCTACTAGCTGGCTCGCTTGATTAAGGAGCGGCCAGGCGCCCTCGAAGCCGGCCGCGGCAATGCGGCCTGGCCGCAGGAGACTGTCGGCGGGCAGGTTGCCGGCCGATGCGTTTAAGCCGAGACCGGCAAAGGAGCGGTAAATTATGTCGGCGAGGTTCTTGAAATTGTTCAGGACGAAGGCGAAGGCGCCGACATAGAGCACTTTGCGAACAAGCCGGCCAAGAATGTTGGGCTCGCCGCCGAACGCCCAGACCAGGCCCGCGAGCGTGATGTCAATGCCGATCAGAATGGTGGTGAGAAAGGCAACGTCGCCCGAAAGCAGACCGAACCCACTGTCAATGTAGCGGGTAAAGGTCTCCATGAAGCGATCGATGACTCCGAGGTCGTTCATGTCGCCGCCTTCCTCCGTTGTCTTGAAGAACTGCCGATCAGTTGCCGGGATAAGCCGTGCCGGTGCCCAGGAAACGCTTCGTCGTCTCGCGAGCGGCTTCCTCGGACTGCGCCTTGCGCGCCGCATCCTCGGCCTCGGCCCGGAACTGGGTCGCAAGCAGCGTCTGGATCTGCATCTGCTGCTTGGTCGAAAGCGCGATCAGCTGATTGGTGGCCTGGCTTGCCTCGAGGGCACCTGCCGCGCCCTGACTGCGATGGACGAGGTCGGTAAGCAGGTCGCCATCGGCCTGCACGTTCTCGACGATCTGCGACTGCGCGCTCATGGTCTGGCGGAACGCCTGCATGGCGCTCTGCCAGCGCTCGCGCGCGGCGCTCGCCACATCGCTGACCTTGATGGTGGCGTCGTAGCTTTCCGGATATTGCCGGCGCCACTGGTCCTGCAGCTTATCGAGATCGAAGCTCAGGCCGCTCGCCTGGGTCATCAGACCGTCAATCCGTTGGAGCGAGCCGGTAAGCTGGCCCACGGAAGAGAAATCCAGGCGCTGAAGGTTGCGCGCCATGTTCTGCAGCATGGTCGCCTGGTTCTGAAGCGACTGGATTTGGTTGTTGATCTGCTCCAATGCGCGTGCTGCCGACAGCACATTCTGCGTATAGTTGGACGGGTCAAACACGATGAGCGCATAGGCCGGCTGGACGTAGTCAGCCATCGGTTTGGCGATCAGGGAAACGGTGACCAGGCTAGTAAAAAGGCGGCGTCCGATCATGACGATTGCTCCTTGTTAGGTTGAGGAAATTGCTGGAGAAGCTCGGCAGCCCAATCCAGGCCGCGCGCACTGAAGAAACGGGCGGCAAAGCTGCCTCGCCCTTCTTCGGAAAGAATATTGTCGATCAGGGTCTGCGCGGCCGGGTCGGAGGCGCCGCAAAGCGCAAGAGCGATCGGGCCTAGCCCGAGCTCGAAAAGGCGATTGCCGCGGCGCGACTGCAGATAGTAGTGGCGCTTCGGCGTGGCGCGGGCGACCAATTCGATCTGTCGCTCATTAAGACCGAAGCGCTCATAGGCTGCCCGTGCCTGCGGCTCCACCGCACGATCATTGGGGAGAAAAATGCGCTGCGGGCAGCTCTCGATGATTGCGGGTGCGATAGAAGAGCCGGCGATGTCGGCAAGCGACTGCGTCGCGAAGATGACGGAGACGTTTTTCTTACGCAGCACCTTAAGCCATTCGCGGATGCGGGCGGCAAAGAGCGGGTGGTCGAGATAGACCCAGGCCTCGTCGAGCATGAGCAGCGTCGGCCGCCCGTCAAACCGGTCCTCAAGACGATGGAACAGATAGGTGAGCACAGGCAGCACAGCGCCTTGGCTGTGCATCAGCTCCTGGGTCTCGAAACACTGCACATCCGAGATGGCCAGCCGGTCGTCATCGGCATCGAGCAGCCGGCCGAATGGACCGTCGAGCGTGTAGGGCATCAACGCCGATTTGAGCGCATTGGACTGAAGCAGGACCGACAGGCCAGTCAGCGTGCGTTCCTGCGCCGGCGCGGTGGCGAGGCTGGTGAGCGCCGACCAGATTGCCTCCTTCACCTCCGGGGTGACGGTGACATTCTCGTGGGCAATGAGGCCGGCGATCCATTCGGCCGCCCAGCTCTGTGTGGCCGGGTCGTCGATGTGGCGCAGCGGCTGGAAAGCAAGCGCACCATTCGCACCCAACGCATGGTGGTCGCCGCCCATGGCAAGCGCGGCGGCGCGGGCCGAATTGCCTTTGTCGAAGACATAGATTTGCGCGCCAGCGTAGCGCCGGAACTGCAAAGCGATCAGGGCAAGCAGAACCGACTTGCCGGCACCGGTCGGCCCGACAATCAGCATGTGGCCGACATCGCCGATATGGGTCGAAAGCCGAAACGGCGCCGAGCCGCTGGTTTCGGCGAAAAGAAGCGGCGGAGCGTAATCGCCGGTGACCTCGGCAAGATGCTCGTTCTCCGCTGGACCTGCCCACACGGACGACAGCGGCATGAGATGGGCAAGGTTAAGCGTGTGAACGAGCGGCTGGCGAACGTTGGCGTAGACATGACCCGGCAATGAACCAAGCCACGCTTCGACGGCATTGATGCTTTCGCGAATGGTGGTGAAGCCGAGCCCGTTGACGATCCGCTCGACGGCGCGAAGCTTTTCCGCGGCGGCTTTATGGTTCTGATCCCACACCGTCACCGTTGTGGTGAGATAGCCGAAGCCGACATGATCGCCGCCCAATGCCTGCAGTGCTGCATCGGCATCGAGCGCCTTGTTGTCGGCGTCGCTGTCGACGAGAGGCACCGGTTCGTTGGTCACCACCTCGCGCAGAATAGCCGCGATCGATTTGCGCTTGGCAAACCACTGCCGGCGGAGCCGAGTCAGCGTCTTCGTGGCTTCCGCCTTATCGAGTGGAATGAAGCGCGTCACCCAGCGATAGGCGAAATCCTGGTTATTGAGCGCATCGAGGATTCCTGGCCGGGTGACGTTCGGAAAGCCGAGAACTGTCAGCGTGCGCAGATGCTGTTCGCCCAGCATCGGCTCTAGGCCGCCGGTCAGCGGCGCGTCAACCAGGACGCCGTCGAGATACATTGGCGTTTCAGGCACGGCAACGGGATGACGGCGGGTCGAGATCGTGCCGTGCAGGTACGTCAGGGTCTCGGCATCGTCGAGCGCGCGCACCTCGGGCACGAAGCCCGAAAGAAGATCGAGAACGCGGTCAGTCTCGTCTCGGAACCGGGCAAGCTCCTGGCGCCAGTCTCTTTCCCCTCCCAAGTGATGCGAGTCGACGAGAGCACTTTCCGCGCGCGCTTGGCCATCGGGCCCAGGCAGGAAGACCAAGGTCAGATGATAGATGCTCTCGAAATGCGCGACCTTGCCCTCGAAGGCCGCGCGCCGTTCCTCATCGATCAGCCATGAGGCAGCATCGGGAAGGGCCGAGCTCGGATAGCCCAGCGCTTCGATGCGCTCGGCCTCGAAGAACAGCGCCCAGCCAGAGCCGAGCCTTCTCAGCGCATTGTTTGCCCGCGCGCATATGCCGATAAGTTCGGCCTCCGTGGCGCTTTCAAGGTCGGGGCCACGAAACCGCAATGTCCGTTGGAAGCTGCCATCCTTGTTGAGCACGATGCCGGGCGCGACGAGTGCTGCCCAGGGCAGATGGTCGGCAAGCCGGTCGGCTTTGCCGCGGTATTCGGAAAGCTTCAGCATGCAAGCCAGCCCTTCTGACGAAGATGACGGACAAGTACGCTGGCAAAGTCCGGGTCGCGCCGTGCGGCAAAGACCGCGAGCGTGTGGCCGGCGATCCAGAGCACTAGACCGCCAATCCACTGCTGCAGGCCAAGGCCGATTGCGGCGGCCGCGGTGCCGTTAAGGATCGCCACCGCCCGCGGCGCGCCACCGAGCAGGATCGGCTCAGTCAGCGCCCGGTGGACGGGCACCTCGAAGCCTTGGATATGCTTCTCTCCCATGGCCATCAGACGAGCGCCCCGCCACCAAAGGAGAAGAAGGAGAGAAAGAAGCTCGAGGCCGCGAAGGCAATCGACAGGCCAAAGACGATCTGGATCAGCCGGCGGAAACCGCCGGCCGTGTCGCCGAACGCAAGGGTAAGGCCAGTGGTTATGATGATGATCACGGCAACGATCTTGGCCACCGGCCCCTGCACCGATTCCAGGATCTGCTGAAGCGGCTGTTCCCAGGGCATGCCGGAGCCGGCAGCGTGAGCCTGGGCCGTGAGAAGAAGCGCGACGGCGGCGGACGAAAGAAAGCAAATTTTCTTGCGCATGAGATGACCTTTCAAAGCTGCTGGAGTTGCGGAAGAGTGAGCTGGCCAACGGCGTAGTCGCCACTGCCGTCGAGGCCTGTGACCTCGGCAATCGCGTCTATGCGGCGCGACGATCCGCGTCCGGCGATGAAGACAATCAGGTGGACAGCATCGGCGATCAGCCGGCGGGGAACGGTGACGACCGCTTCCTGGGCGAGCTGCTCGATCCGGTAGAGGGCCGAGCGCGCCGAACTGGCGTGGACCGTGGTGATGCCGCCGGGGTGACCGGTGTTCCACGCCTTCAGCATGTCGAGCGCTTCCGCGCCTCTGACTTCGCCGACGATGATGCGGTCGGGCCTCAGCCGTAGGGTCGAGCGTACGAGATCGGCAAGTGTGACGGAGCCCCGCCTCGTCCTCAGCGCAACACAGTCCTTGGCCGCGCATTGCAGCTCGCGGGTGTCCTCAATGAGGATCACCCGCTCATCGCATTCGGCGACTTCTGCCAGAAGAGCATTGGCAAGGGTCGTTTTGCCCGATGATGTGCCGCCGGCGACCAGGATGTTGCGCCGCTCGCGTACCGCCTTCCTCAGGACATCAGCCTGCAGCGGGAGCATGATGCGATCGGCGACATAGTTGGCCAGCGTGTAGAGTTTTGCTGCCGGCTTGCGGATGGCAAAGCATGGCGCCAAGACGATTGGCGGCAACAGGCCCTCGAAACGCTCGCCTGAGGGTAGTTCGGCACTGACGATTGGGTTGTCCGCATGCGCCTCGGCGCGCACGTGAGAGGCAACGAGGCGGACGATGCGTTCGGCCTCGGAAGGATGCATATGCACGCCGGTATCGACCCGGCCTTCTCCCAACCGGTCGAGCCGCAGCGCGCCGTCGGGGTTGACCATCACCTCGATGACGGTCGGATCGGCAAGGGCCTCGGTGATCGCGGGCCCCATGGCTGTGCGCAGCATGGCGCGGCGGCGGTGGTCGGCTGCGGGATGAGAGCTCATCCTTCGCCTCCATTGCCATTGCCATTGCCAAGCGAGCGCGTCCCGGAGGCGATCTGGCGACCGACCTGCTCGACGAATTTGTCAAAGCGCTCTTGGGCAATCGCCTGTGTCGCCCGATCCGGGACCGGCGTGTGGGAATGAAGCGTGATCGAAAAGCGTATGAAGAGTGCGAGGCTCTCCAGGATCACCTCGACATCGGTTCGGATATGGTCGAGGTCGCGGGAAAGACGGTCGAGACGCCTGCCATAACGATTGTCGAGTTCGTTCTCGCCACGCCGCTCGATGAAGGCCTCGACCGCTTTCGCAACGATCGCCGATTTTGTGGTCGACGGGTTGCGGCTGAGCGTTTCCAGCTTCTCGCTTAACGCGGGTTCGAGCAGAAACTGGTGGCGAATGCGATGGGGCTTCATGGGGCTCGTTCCGACTGGCCGGCGCTGATGCGCCGGCGGCGGGAACGAACATCGCCGATATCTGAAAAATCGCTTATGGGCGTTATCTACGCTGAGATACGCCTGAGCTGCGAAAGCGCTTTAGAAGCCGGGGATGATGTCCTTGTCGTCGCCCCTTCCCTCGTTGATACCGTAGGCGCTGGCTGCGGTGGAAACCCGGTCCATGACGCGCTTGTCTGCGAGTGCCTCGGCGTCATCGTCCGCCAGATTGAAGAGGTCGTCTTGATCAGGCTCCTGACAGACGACGACGTGGTCTTCAGGCAGGCCGGGATGACGCTGCTGTTGCACGCCGCCGTCTTCTTCGATTGCCGCGCCGGCGTTTTCGTCATCTGCAGCGAGACGGCGGTCAACACTGCGGACTAGTCCGCTCCAATCGTCGGGGCGCGACGCAGGACAGTCCGCGTACAGACCGTCGCGCAACACCGGCGCCGGCAGCACCCGTTCGGTGAAATTCTGGTCCTCGTAGTAGCGGAGCTTGTTCGCACGGATCGGCGGCAATCCTGATATCAGCACCAGCTCGTCCAAAGGCGGCAATTGCATCACCTCGCCTGGTGTCAAAAGCGGTCGCGCAGTTTCCTGGCGGCTCACCATGACGTGCGAAAGCCAGGGTGCCAGCCGATGGCCGGCATAGTTGCGCATGGATCTGAGTTCCGTCGCTGTACCGAGCGCGTCCGAGATGCGTTTGGCCGTGCGCTCGTCATTGGAAGAAAAGGAAATCCGCACATGGCAATTGTCTAGAATGGCGTTGTTCTCGCCATAGGCCTTGGAGATCTGGTTCAAGGATTGAGCGATCAGATAGGCGCGGATGCCGTAGCCTGCCATGAAGGCAAGCGCGGTCTCGAAGAAATCGAGGCGTCCGAGCGCCGGGAATTCGTCGAGCATCATGAGGAGTTGATGCCTGCGGCTCTTCTTCGGGTCACCCTCCAGGCGCTCAGTCAGCCTGCGGCCGATTTGATTGAGCACCAGTCTCACCAGCGGCTTGGTGCGCGAGATGTCCGACGGCGGCACGACCAGATAGAGCGACATCGGCCGCTCGGCATCCATCAGGTCCGCAATGCGCCAGTCGCAGGTCGATGTTGCCGCGGCCACTGTCGGATCACGATAGAGCCCGAGAAACGACATCGCGGTCGAGAGCACGCCAGAACGCTCATTTTCCGACTTGTTCAGCACCTCGCGCGCTGCGGAGGCCACGACCGGATGGACCTGGGGCTTGTCCGTCGTGCCGAGGTGATTGGTCGTCATCATCCGCTGCAGCGTCGCGGCAAAGGAGCGTTGCGGATCCGACAGGAAGGTGGCGACCCGGGCGAGCGTCTTTTCCTCTTCGGCATAGAGCACATGCAAGATGGCGCCGACCAAGAGTGAGTGACTGGTCTTCTCCCAATGATTGCGCCGCTCGAGCGCACCTTCCGGATCCACCAAGACATCAGCGATGTTCTGGACATCGCGGACCTCGTTCACTTCTTTGCGCACCTCAAGTAGCGGATTGTAGCGTGCTGACCTCGGATCGGTCGGATTGAACAAAAAACAGTACGAGAACTTCGACCGCCAGCCGGCGGTCAGCTGCCAGTTCTCGCCTTTGATGTCGTGAATGACGGCCGAGCCGGTCCAGGAAAGAAGCGTCGGAACAACCAGTCCAACACCCTTGCCCGAGCGCGTGGGAGCAAAGGCCATTACGTGCTCCGGCCCGTCATGGCGAAGATAGCGGTCCTTCAGCTTGCCAAGGAAAACACCGGCTGGTCGAAACAGCCCTGCCTTCTCGATCTCCCAAGACGCGGCCCATCGCGACGAGCCATAAGTGGTGACTAGGCCGCGCTGCCGCGCACGCCAGAGGGAGCCAGCGATGGCGGCCGCGCAGCCCATGAAGCCTGTGGTGGCCGCAAGCATCCCGGCCGTGTCGAAGACCTCGGGCGCGTATGCGTCGAAATGGAACCACCACTCGAACAGTTGCCACGGCTTGTAGATCGGCCATCCGGCTGCGACAAACCATGGGGGTCCGAGTTGCGGCTGATAATCTAAAGTTTGGGCGCACCATTGAGTCGCTGTCCATACGCCGAGAATGACGATGGCGAACACAATGACTATCTGACCGACAAGGAGCTTCGTCGGTGTCATGGGCGCAGCCTCCGAGTTTTGTTAAACGGAAGCAGGATGGAGTGACGTTTCAGAATATTGAAGATACCCAATATACGCGCCCGTGCGATGCAGTGAACGTTGCAGGCTTGGAAGATTGGGGGCGCCAAGAAATTGTCATCGCGAAGGCACGAGCGAATGACTTGTATTGGGCCGTCAGCAGACCGGCAGGCTTTCGGCACGCTAATATGGAAAGCTGCCGTTGAACCTATAATGGGTGCTAGAAAGCTTCGCGCTCCACTCGGTCGTTTTTGGAAAGCTCCGCGAAGTACCGCTCTGCTCTGCTCTGCTCTGCTCTGCTCTGCTCTGCTCTGCTCTGCTCTGCTCTCGAAAAATTAAGCATAGTTTTCCCATTCTTCCCAATATTTTTTCCCATTCGGGCAACCTTAGTTTTCCTACTTGCTGCTACCAATTGACGGCCTTACGGATATCCGGCAACAAGCTGAAAGGATGGGCCGGCTGGCTTGCTGCCTTGTTCGCCGGAGGAATGTGGCACGAATGTCGTGGTGTGCAGGTCGACCCGAATGGACCGAAGCCAGCACTGTATCATGACGGGCAGGACGATAAGCTCGACAGTCAAAGACACTCTTTGTACGAGAAACGCTCGGTCGATCCGTCCGTTCTCACCACCCAGAAGCACTTGGTGCCGTAATCGGCGCTGCGCACCATGAAGTGGTCCACGCCTGAACCTGTCTTGGAGGCGGAATCGGGGTGCCTAGCCAGCAAGGCGCGCAGAAGCGCCTCATCTTCATCCGCGACGCGCTGCCCAGGAGGATACCTCTGCAGCCTCGCCCTGACATGGAGCAGCGCATCGCCCTTCTTGGCGAAATCCCTCCCGGCCAATTGCAATGGTATCGCCTTCGCCATCCGTGCCGCTCAATCCTTTGGTTGCGATTTGCGATCATAAAGAGATAATCAGCGATCGACAGGGGAATCGATGCCGCTCGAACTGAAGATCACCAAGGCCTATCCGAACGATTTGGCCACCGACTGCTGGCGTGGTCTGGTGATAGACGACCATGCCGAGTTCGACTTATATCTGCGCGGCCCGGTCTGGGAGCGCGTTACCGATGCCGCCTTCGAAAAAGAATTCTCCGCTGATTTGGATGCCTTAGCCACGACAGGCATGGCCAGTGACACCCTAAGCGCTCTGCTGGATGCGACCGTCGAGCCGCTGGATTGGGAAATCGGCGAGGCGATGGCCGAATGTCTATTAATGGACGAGCACGGTGCCGTGTGGCCCTGGAACGAGAACCGCGATCGAAAGACGCCGAAGGCGTCGCTGCCCGGCGCCGATATCGTCGGTTTCCTCGGCAGTGGACCGGACAGGGTTTTCCTATTCGGCGAGGTGAAGACTTCGTCGGACAAGGACAATCCGCCCGGCGTCATGGCCGGCAGAGGCGGTCTTGCCCACCAGATCGATGCACTTGCCAATCACAAGGATGCGCAGAACACGCTTCTGAAGTGGTTGTACGCCCGTTGCACAACCGCCGAGCTGATGGCGATGTTCAAGGTCGCAGCGGCGAAATACCTTAGCTCGGGAGGCAAAGACTTCGCCGTCGTGGGCGTGTTACTACGCGACACTCCTGCACATCGCGACGATCTGCGTACCCGGGGCACAGCTCTGGAAGACGGCACCGGCAGCCCACGCATGCGCCTCGATGCCTGGTACACGCCACGTCCTATCGCCGATTGGCTCTCGATCGCCAAGGTGTCGCCAGCATGACATCATGGATGATCCAGGCACTGGGCGACGAACGACGTCGGAGGGTCGATGTCGCTGTTGGCGAACACCTGTTGGCCGATGTCGGCTTCGAGCCCAATGACCAGCCGGAGGACTACAGGTTTACCGCGAACGGCTACGGCCTGGCCGTCCATGCCCTGCTGGGCGATGTAGAAGCCGCTGGCGAATTGCGCGAAACCGCCGAGATGGCATTCGAGGCATCGAGAGCATCGGACGTTCCAAAGAACACCGAAGCACGGGCACTGCATCTGCTACAAGCCGCCTGCTACGGCGTGCTCGGCGATCGCACGCCCGACGTGTCGCGGTATCTGCGCACCCATGCGCTTCCTCCCGAACCGGATGAAGCTGCGAACTGGGGTGCTAGGGTGCGCCAGAGCGTCTATCGACTTTGGCTGCTGGTGCTGCGCAAGGACGGGTGGGCGGATCTGGACGCGGTTCTGGCTGAGATCGTCGGCCTGCGCGAGGCGCAGAAATCCGGAGAGGCACAGTTCTTGGAGACCTCCGATACACCCCGCTCGGATGCATGGCAGCTCATGGCCTCCTATCACCTGTCCAAGGCCGCAGAGCTGCTCGCCACCTATTCGGCCCAAGGTTCGGTGGCTGGCGGGTTCAACATCCGTGAGCAGCTGCAGGCGCAATTCGATCGCAGCCAGATCGCCTGCGAACGAGGCGAACTGATCGGCTTGCACGCCACCGTCCGGCTCCTGTCCGAGACCGCGGAACGGATGGTTGCCAACAGCATCTGGTCAGTCACCAGAGGCGCCAGCGCTCGCATCGCTCGTTTCGTCGAGAGCATGGCTGCGAGGACCAGGGACAAACCCGTCTTCGAGATGCTGCCGCCCCAGCGCATCGCTCTTCGGGATCAGGGACTGATGAATTCGGGCGCGCGTTCGGTGGTCCTCAGTCTGCCGACGTCGAGCGGGAAGACCTTCATCGCCCAGTTCCGTATCCTCCAGGCCCTCAACCAGTTCGAGGCCGAAAGGGGCTGGGTCGCCTATATCGCGCCCACACGCGCCTTGGTGAATCAGGTGTGCGCGAAGCTTCGCCGCGATTTCTCGCCGCTCGGGGTAGTCGTGGAGCGCGTCAGCCCTGCCCTCGACATCGACGGCGTCGAGGCCGAGCTGCTGGCCGACAAGGACCCACGGACGGCTTTCCGCGTGCTGGTCGGAACGCCCGAGAAGATCGACCTCCTGCTGCGCGGCGGCTGGGAGGCCAAGATCGGCCGTCCGTTGACGCTGGTTGTGGTCGACGAGGCGCACAATCTATCGAACAAGGGCCGCGGTCTGCGGCTCGAGCTAATGCTGGCCACGATCAACCGCGAATGCAGAAACTCCCAGTTCCTGCTGATGACGCCTTTCATCGAGAACCGCGGCGAAGTCGCCAGATGGTTGTCGCCGGACAGCTTCGCGGACATGACGGTCGAGTTCAACTGGCGCCCGAACGACAGGGCAATCGTCATCGCACAGCCCTCCAAAGCGGAGCGCGCCGGCGAATACGAGATATCCCTGCAGACCATCCACACATCCAAGTCCACGATAAAGATCGACCACCTCGTTCCGCTCTGCTCGGGGCGAGAGCTGGGCCTGACTTGGTCGCAAGTGCGTCCTTCCCTTTCCAACGTCGCCGCCGTCACCGCCAGCTGCCTCAATCGTCGTGGACCGGTCATCGTTGTCGCCGGAAAGGTCAAGGACACCTGGGGCCTGGCCCGCACGATGGCCAAAGATCCGAAACTGGCCGAAAAGCTGGAGCAGCGGCCTGGATCCAAGGACATGTCCAATATCGATTTCGTCGCAGATTTCGTGGCAGAGGAATTCGGTAGGGATTTCGAACTCATCGGGCTGCTGAAGAAGCGCGTCGGCCTGCATCACACCGGACTGTCTGACGACACGCGCGTCCTGATGGAATGGCTGATGGAGCTGGGCGAGCTCGACACCATGGTCGCCACCACCACCATCGCGCAGGGTCTGAACTTCCCGGTCACCGCAGTGGTGATGGCATCCCACCAATATCCCTATGGCCTCGACATGCCGCCCGAGGACTTCTGGAACTTGGCTGGACGCGCTGGCCGTGCCGACCAATCGGGCACCGGCGTGGTGGCATTGGCCGCGACAACCGACGATAGGGTGGCGCTGCTGTCCGACTATGTCGGACGAAACGTGTCCCACCTGAACTCGACACTGATCGACATGGTGCGCTCCGCCCTGGCCGCCGGATCCCAGCTCGAACTCCACACGCTCTACTACATGAAGGAGTGGTCCGCGTTCCTGCAGTACCTGGCCCACTCGTACCGCCAAATAGACGACCATGCCACGTTCGCCAGCCAGATCGAGCAGGTGCTGCGCGGCAGCTTCGGCTTTCAGAAGCTGCGTCGCGAGGATCAGACCGTGGCGAACAGGCTGGTCGCTGCGGTGACCGACTATGCGGCGATCATCCGAAACCAGCCACTTTCTCTGGTGGACACCACCGGTTTCTCCTGGGAAAGCGTCAGCCGTGCCTTGGCCGGCGCGCGCGCTGCAGGCATCGATTCCAATTCCTGGGATGCGTCGACCCTGTTCACCGCGAACGATCGCACGCTGCAGAACGCCTTCGGCGTCCTTCTTCAGATCCCGGAACTAAAAGCGGAGTTGGCCGAGGTCACTGGCGGCGGACGCGGCAATGGCGACCTTCTCGCCCGCATCGTCAAGGATTGGGTCAACGGTGCTTCGTTGGCCGAAATGGCCAACGAGCATTTCCGGGGGCCCAACGACAGTCCGACCGATGCCATGTCGAAGGCGTGCCGGCTCGTATATGGCAAGATGACCTCCACAGCCTCCTGGGGACTTTCGGCTATCCAGAGCCTGACCATTCGCGACGGGCTCGACAGGATGACAGAAGAGGAGCGGCGCACCTTCCGCAACCTGCCTTCCCGAATCTACTACGGCGTTAATTCCGACATGGCCATCGACCTGCGCCTGATGGGTGTACCGCGCAACGCCGCCCAACCTCTTTCCGACCATCTCTCGAGGCAGAACGTCGGCACCGGCATCAAGTCGATGCGCGCGGCCCTCGAAGGCCTGAGCGATGCCGATTGGCATACTGCGGTGGGTGCCGCCGGGCCGACCTATCAGAAGGCCTGGAAGATATTGGAAGGCCTCGCCTGATTAGGACGCAACATGCTGACCGATACTTTCCACGAACGATACTTCAACCGTGCGATCTGGACCGACCACACCGCAGGAGACGACCGCCTCAATGTGAAGCTCTATCGGGTCATCGCGGAGCGTCTGTTTCCGCCATTCGATTGGCAAGGTGCCTCTATCGCCGCCAACCTACAGCACTGGAAGAACCTGGACAGCAAGCTCAGCATGGAGCTCGGCCGGAAGAACCTCTCCCAGACGTGGGCGGGTTCGGGCAACAGCACCTTCATGCTTTCGCCTGCCCAGATATGCGAGAATTTCATGTGCTCACCGTTCAATCCTAATGTCGACGAAGCCGACGAATTCATGAAGCAGAGGGTCAGCTTCGTTGAGCTGGCACTGCGAGAGAAAGCCGCCGATAACGCCTACAAATCCTCCGAGGCATACGACAAACTGGAGGGTCTGCTTTCGTTCGGTCGATCCGGAGGAGTCAGAATTCCCGGCGACCCCGAGGACGCACGTCGGGCAAGGATCAAGGCTAGGGACGACGAACTCCAGGGTGCGATCAACGAGATCAATGCGCGTTTCGCCGCTGCGCGCAAGCCGCTCAACTACCACAACGGCTTCGTACAGATATCCACCGATGAGGTGATCCAGAAGGTCGTCGAGCAGCCGTTCTGGCAACTTGTCGCCGACCCGAGGTGGACGAACGTCGACACTGACATCAAGCAGGCCATGGACCTGCGGGACAACGGTGGCCGCGACCCGTCCCTGTACGCCGCTAAGGCATTGGAGAGCGTCATCAAAATCCTGTGCAGCAACCTCGGTGCCAGCACGGGTAAGGAGAATGGCGCCCACGCCTATATAGACAATCTCATTAGTGAGCGTAGCGGACGGTTCATCGAAGCATGGGAAGGCGCGCAGTTGAAGTCGTTTTTCACCTCGGTGCGAAACCCGCTAGGCCATGGTCCCGGGGGCGAGCCCATGCCCAAGCTCTCGCCCGCCCAGGAGGATTGGGCCATCGAGTTTGCCATGATTTGGACCAAGAGCCTGATCAATCGGCATAGGTTGAACTGACCGACCCTACTAGATGTGTATCTTGTGTTGGCCGGACGCCGCCACCGGGCCGAGCTTGTCAACTATGTCGGTGGCGAACACCCAACAGGCAAATGCTATCTCCCCGATCCGCTCCGGCTCGACCTTCACGGTCTGGCCCAAATAAAACGTCGTCTTCCGCACTGCGACTTCGACTTTCACGGTCGAAGTCTCCCGAACCGCCATGCCGATCTCGAACGGCCTGACCGCGCCGCTGGCGTCGATGACATCGACCTTCAGGTAGGGCAGTCGGAGGATCATCGTGTTCGTTTCATCGACATCTTGGGGGCCGACAATGCCGCACCGGTGCTCGAGACAATTGCGCAGTTTCTGGAAGGAAGACAGTTCGGGCGTCCATGACAAGGATGCCCGAAGTTCCTTTGGCTACTTTCGCCACAAGCTGAGGGTGCCGCATGCCTGCACGCTGTCGCAATGCTTCCTGCTGTTGACCGGCTGCCGACTGGATCGCGGCCACCACGGCGTCTTCGATATCATCCCCTATTTCGTCGCGGATAGGTCCGGCGATAGCTCGTTGATAAGGTCTAGATGCGTCGCTGCACCTTCGAGCGATTGGCGGACGCCGCGCGCAAGGTCGGCGATGCACATGGCGATCAGCCGGCGATTGATGGATGCTAGATCCTCACGCGCCGTTCGGCCGAGCACGTCCATCTGATGATGCATGCTCGAATGTTGGACAGGTCTGCAGTCTGGATCGCAGGGTATGCCAGGGCGAAGATGCCATAAACCTCTTTGGCCGCCATTTGCGCAGGGACCCCAACGCCCCTCGCGTTTAATGTGATGGTCACCAACGGTGAATATGCACCGGTCATGCTGCTCCCGTGTGATCTTGCGATACTAAACCCTTAAGTTCCGCGCGTTCTTGTTCTTCAGCTGCTTCTACGTCGCATAGTATCTTGTCGATCGTCCAGTTGGCGATGTCAGACAACCTCGACGTCCCTAACCGCCGACCTCGACCAAGAGGACGACGCGCAGCGTGGCGAGATGCCAAAAAGGGTCCAGTCCTCTGCAGCGCTGCCAGGGTCGCCAGCGTGGTGCCGGTTAACCGAACAGGCTGATACGAACCGCTGCGGCGGTGGACGTCCGCTTTTGGGAGCGAGCGAGGCTAGCTAAGCGGCTGGAATCAGGCGCGTTCCCGCCTGGCAGCTTTGGGGCCGTTTCCGGACCGTCAGGTCTAGGCTGCAGTTGTGCACATAGCTGCCGATTGGCTTACGACCTTGTTGCGGACCGTCATGCTAGGCGGTGTATGGTCTTAAAGGTAACGTCGCGCTGACCGGAAAGCTCCAGAGCTTGACGGTTCGATGCGCTGAACCCTGAAGAATTCTTAGAGCGCCCTTGCGTCCATATCGCAGATTTCAACGGCGCTTCGGACGACGCATAGGTCGACGGGCGCTCCAGCTGTCTTTGAGACGAAAGAGTTCCGAGAATTGACCATACCCGATCCCTCGTCCCGGTTTGGGACACGCCGTGACGTCGCGGAGCGCGACGCGGAATGCCTCGCCCACACGGAAGGCACCTCTTAGCATCTCGCGCACACGCGCTCCTTACTGCGCAAGGAATTATGACCGAATGGTCGTGACGGGTTCACGCCTCGGGGCAATGCTCCAGAGCCAGCTCCGCCGGTGGATGCGCCCGAACCCCGAGTAATCTAGGGTAGACATCGGGCAGGAGGATATTATGCGTCGAACTTTAGAAGACGAATTCAATATCATCGAATACGTGCTGGGAGACTCGCGGTGTCGATGCGTTTTGCCTCGCGTGGATCAAATACGAGCGGCAACAACGGAAGATCTGCTCTTTTCTGGTATTCCAAGCCTCGGCGATCGGACCGGATCAGCCTCGTCTGTGCGCCAAGCGCTCGCCAACAAGGGCATAGCCCACACAGGCTTTCGCGGTCGGATACAGCGGCTGACCGGCCTTCGCTTCAAGGACGAATTCGGCGATCGCTATGGGCCGCTCAACGCCGCGCTCGATCACGCTTGGAAAGCCCGCGATAAGATTTTCCACGGCCAGCAAACCGGGCAAGGCTATTCGAGAGAGCAGCTACTCGCAAAGGTCGATAGCATTCGCGAGTGGTGCGGGCTACTCGCAGCGCTCGGGGCTGCCAAATTCGGCTATGATGGCTTTTCTGCCACAAATTCAATGTTCAAGGCAAAGAACGCGGAGCTGACGGCCGCCATCGACAAGGCACTGGGGAAGCTCGGCTGGGAAGCTTTCATTAACCAGCTTTAGTCGTGCACAGGATGAAGACGTTATGGTAGGGAGCAGCCTTTCCACGCTGCGATAATGATGCGTTCATGTAGCGCATTCGGGGAGGCCCTCGATGAGCAGATGTCCTACGTCGGGACGGTGAATGCTGTAATCCTGGAAGCCTCCGGAAGTTTCCAAGGTAACAATTGGACAATCCGACGCTCGGCAATCTGAGGGTGGAGAATGTCCGTCTTCAGAACATCCGTTTTTGCGGTGAACGGCCAGGTTAAGGAGGTTTGCGGCCCACCGGAGACAGTGGACGGTTCGTCCAGATCGCCGCTGCAGCCTTGGCATAGCCTGTCGCCGGCCGCGACCGCCAGTCAGCCTTCGATCGCAAGTGGAGCGCTGGCAGTGGAATGTAAGCGTGCCTTGAAATAGCTTCCGTCACGATTCTCCGGAATTGCACTATTATCTTCCTTGGCTATCGACGCCAGCGAAGAGATGTACTGCTCCTCCTTTTCTCCCACGCCCCTAATCCTCCAGATGAATGAGCTGTTACGGAACAACGCGAAGAGGTTATTCATCTCGCGGCGTCTGGCAAAGCTCTTCCAGAGTGCCCGGTGGCACCTGTCGAAAAGCGAGGGTATCCGTTGGATGAACAGGTACTGGTAGGCCGCGATGAGCCGGGAATGGTCTGCATTCGAAAGCGCTTCGCCGCCCTCGAGGACTTGCTCGGCCAAACTGACCGCGGCCCTCGCCAGGTTGTATATGTCGTCCGAATCCTTCTTTGGGCTCAGCACCTCATTCAAATACCTGTCCGCAACCCCCTTGTCGTCGCTCTCGCTTGCCAACTGAAGTGCCAGATTGTTCGCGACGATATGCGATTTTTTCTTGCGCGCCTCTAGCTGCAGCCTCACGAGTTTGGCCGTGCGCTCCGGGCTTGCCGGCTCGCTCTGGATGATGATCGATCTCGCCTGCAGCTTGTAAGAGTTGTCCTTAGTGGCCTTGAGAAGCTTCTCGGCGTATTCCTTAGCCTTCGGATCTCCGCCGTGAGCCAATGCCAGCGAAAGCCAGAGGGATTCGCGATCTGATCTATCAAACTGTGAGGGGTCCAGCTCTTCCAATATATGGATCGCTCTGGACCGCTCTCCAGTCAGCCGCAGCGCCTGGCCATAGTTGAGCCGAACGCGAGCGACCATATCGTCGGCGACATCGGCCGGTGCCGTGTGCAAGAACGACGAGGAGAATTCGGAAGCACCGTAGTAGTGTGATCCTGAGTTGAGAGCGTCGGCAAAGGCTGCGCTCAGGTGCATCAGCGCGATAATCTCCTCCATGTCGCCGGCCCGCAACGCCGTTTTTAGTAGGCGCAATAGAATAGCCGAAGCATTCGCGATCTCATGGTGCGAACACTTCGGACTGGAATACTTTCGGTCAGGGGGCCAACTAGTGGACCCAGCTCGCCAATTTGAGCCAAAATATAATTCCGCCGCGCGCCTGTTGTGCTGATTGAGAAGCTCTTCGGACATCTGCCCACGCACGACGTCGCGCACCGTGCGGGGAACGGTCAATATCCTGCGGATTTCAGCCTGACTCTGCTGCTCCAGTCCCGGAAGAGTAGAAGTGACTATAAGCGCGCGATGGCGAAGCTCGGTTGCATTGGTGGGATAGAATCCGTTGACCCCGTTGAAACGCTTGATGTGCTCGAATTGAGCTCCATGAGGAAATGTTGCCAGCGCTTGCAACATCTGCAGAGCGCGCTGCAGCATTGGCTGAGTGGCGGCGCCCAAGTCCTCGATCGCTCGCCGGAGACCTTGGGAACCGCTTGAAGGTTCGTTCTCGCCAGTCTCCTGATGGCTCGCGACCAGCTCGGACAAAGTTACGACTTGTAGTGCCTTTAGCGCTTGGTCCACCTGATCAGGAACGCCGCCGGTGATGAGCAGCAATTTGGCAACTGCATCCTGAGCCGCCAGCTCGATGCCGCCTTCTGGACTATTGGCGATGTAGGCTTTGAGATCGGGCTCGTCTAGGGCTCCGATCTTGACCTTCCCGAACTGGCTATTCGCCGGATCAGAACTGGTGCGCAACAGGATTGCTATGCCGGGGCAATAGTCGAGGATGGCTTGGGAAAGCGCCTCTAGCTCTGCCTCTCTAGGCATCGTGCCCTGCACTCGTTCTCCCAGGACTAAATCGTCCAGGAGCAGGACGGCCGCTTCGCCAGTCGCAAGCTCGTCCGATATCTGCTGGATCTTGAAGCCTAGCCTGACCTCGACTTCCTGGGCAAGATCGCTGCCGGCGGACATTTCGCTTAAGTCGAACCGGAACACAGGCCAGTCCGACATCTCATGCATTTGCAGGACGGAAGACACAAACTCGTCCGAACCCAGCCCCCAATCGGCAATGATCCACAATGCGCGCTTTGTCAGCGCGTTGGCAGCAATGTCTTGCTCCTCCTTCCTGACGAAGGCGTGGGGCCCGGGTGGCAGAAGGTGATGCCCGAATCTTGAAAGGAGGTTCGTCTTTTCTGTCCACGCCGTTGCGACGAATGCTTCCTCTCTTGCTGCCTGCGCGACAGCCGAGACGGAACTCACCACCCCAGCGGCTGCGGACTTGATCACTTGCTTGTCAGGTAGTTGCGTCACCGTGCTCTCATTATCGGGCAAGATGAACTCGAAATTGGGAGTGACCCGACCCTGGCCTGATCTCGTGGCTTGGTACGTCCGGGGCCAGATCCTGAGCTGCCGCCCCTTCTCGTTTATGACAAGCGCGCCGGCACTATAGCCGTGGATGCGTTGGGTCCTACCGTCGCCGAAATGCTCCAGGCCAAAAAGGGACGGCGACTGAAATATGGCCACCGGGGACGAGCCCATCTGCGACAGGCTGCTTGAGAGAGGCTCGTGCATGTGACCGAACAAATGGAGATCGAAACGGCCAGGCGGAGCGATCTCCTTCTTCCATGTGTCCAAGCTGCCTGGCGTCAACCACTCTGCCGGTTGATGGGTGACCAGAAGATTGAAGTCGTTTGCGCGGCACCAGCCTTCCGCATCCGGCAGTATCACTGAAAGCTGCTGATGGTCCACGTGCAGATCGCCGGCCTTGTTCTCCTTGCTCAGTTGAAGCCATGTGGAGTTTAGACCGATCAGGCCGAGCTGCCTCTCGTCCTTGGCGAACCTGACGACCTGATCGCCAGGCAGGAAGCCATGGGCCGCATCAACGACGGATATCCCGACCGCGCCAAGCGCTTCGTACCAGGCCTGGTAGTTAGCAAAGGCGCTCCTAATGGTTTCTCGATAGGGACCAGTAGGGTTGTTCAAGAAATCATCGCGGACATTGTGCTTCTTCGACCAGTCCTGCAGCAACATCGCGGACATATCGCTGGCGCTTGGGCGAACGAGGTCATGGTTCCCTGGAACCGCCATGAACTTGGGCGAGCAATCCAAGTCCGTCAACTTTCCGTAGAGTTCCACAAGCGCAGCCGTTGCGCCCTTAAATTCTTCGGCGTCGCCCTTCTGCACTATGTCACCGGAGAAGATCAGGAGATCCCACGGCCCCGACTGACGATGCAACAGAGGAAGGTCGTCGTAGAAATGATGCTTGAGGTTGGCCCAGAGCGGTGCTTGGCCTTTCATGCCGAAATGAAGATCTGACAAATGGAGCCAGCGGAAACTTACGTCAGACATCAATCAGCTATTCAGGTTTTCTCGTGATCCGACTCATCGGCTTAGACAACAGTCTGTCATTAAGCTTTACGCTCCGAAAGTGTCCCGGCAAATAAGTGAGGGATTTGGCTGACGTTCATCCAATGGGGCGATAGGAGGAGCTGCCAATCCGGCGAGGGGTGGTTGAGATTTGCATTTCGGGGTGTGCCAGCGCCTGTCGCGAACTTCCGCATAGAGTGCGAGGGGCATGTCGTGGAAGCGTCTTCCGGGCCAAGTCGCAGAGCCTGTAGCGTTGATTCCGACGGGATTGGTATGCGTTACGACCGGCGCCACGGCAACGTGCACATAGCCTCCCGTTGACCGGCGCCAGCGTGGCGCGGCCGTGTGGACAAACGGTCCATGCCGGGTCATGGGGCGTTCTCCCGGTTCGGCGCCCTTGAGGCAGGCGGTGCACGAGGCTGGCACCACCGTTCGAACCTCTCGATGACGACCATGCGTCCGCCGCAGCAAGGGCAAGGCCGGCGGACGTCAGGCCGGTTCTTCCGAGGTGTCGTCTTGGGACGGCAGATCGACGTTCAGCAGTTCGCGCGCGAGTGCGAGGCTTGCCTTGCGGGCGGAGCTGGCGAGCAGCCCATAGTGACGGATGCGGTGGAACCCACGCGGCAGGACATGGAGCAGGAAGCGGCGGATGAACTCGTCGGCGGCAAGCGTTTGGCGCGATGGCGCTCGACACCATCGCGGCGATAGTCCTTGTAGCGGAAGGTGACTCCAGCCTCGTCGAAGGCGATCAGGCGGCGGTTCGAGATGGCAACCCGGTGCGTGTAGCGCGACAGGTAGGCGAGCACCGCCTTCGGCCCCGCGAACGGCGCCTTGGCGTAGACCACCCAGCGCTTCTTCCGGACGGCAGCAAGCTGGCGCAGGAAGGCGCGTCGCTCGGTGAGGTGCGCCATCGACCCGAAAAAGGTGAGACGGCCGGCATCGTGCAGCGCGACCAGCCGGGTCAGGAACAGTCGGCGGAACAGCGCCCCAAGCACTCGCACCGGGAGGAGGAAGGCCGGGCGCCCTGGCACCTGGGACAGTGCCGGTTACGGCAGCTGTTATAGGCGATCCGCCATTTGCCGCAGTCCGCACAGACTTCGACGTGACCACCCAATGCAGCGGTGCGACACTGTTCGATCGCTGACATCACGTTGAGCTGCTGCAGGCTCAGACGCCCGGCGTGGGAGACCCGGTATCCGGGGCCGGCAGCACTGAAGATATCGGCGACCTCCAGGTCGGCGCGCACCGGTTCAGCCGGACGGCGTTTTGCCTTCCATGAGAGCCATCAGCCGGTCGAGCGACCCTGCGACCGCGTGGATCATCCGGGTCGAGACCTTGGTGTAGAGCGCTGTCGTTTCGAGCTTGCAGTGCCCGAGCAGCACCTGGATGACGCGTATGTCGACATCCTGCTCGAGCAGGTGGGTGGCGCAGCAGCAGAGTATGCGGGCTGACGCGCTTGCGGATCCCGGCGACTTCGGCGGCTTCCTGAACCGCGCGATGGAGTTGCCGCGACGAGATCGGATCGGTGCAACTGCGCCCCGGGAACAGCCAGCCATGCGGAAGCATCACCCCGCGCCGCCTGCCTTCGCGCCACCACAGCCGCAGCAGTTCCAGCAGTTGCGGCGAGAGCATGGCGTTGCGATCCTTGCGTCCCTTGCCTTGTTCGACGCGGATCAGCATGCGTGTGCTGTCGATATCATCGACCTTGAGGTGCGCGACTTCGGACACGCGCAGACCCGCGCCATAGGCGACACCGAGCGCAGCCTTGTACTTGATGCCTGGTGCTGCTTCGAGCAGCCGCGCCGCTTCCTCCACGCTCAGCACATCCGGCAGCTTGCGTGGATGGCGCATGATCACCAGCACACGTGCCAGATCCCGACGCTTCAGCGTCACCAGGAACAGGAACCGCAGTGCCGAGACCGCGCCATTGATCGTCGCAGGGCCGACGCCGCTCTCATGCTGATGCAGCTGGAATCGACGGATGTCCTGTCCCGGGCCGCGCCGTATCGTAGCTCGCCCAGCTAGAGCGGAAAAAGACCGCCTTGTGCTTCGCTTCGCTGTGTTCCTTGGCCGCTCGCCCGACACTGCAACGGCTGCCGCACCCTTCCCATCTTCGGTGTCGAGCAGCATCGCTATCGTAGTAATGCCGCGAGAGATATTGCGGCGTCGGCGTTTCCTCGGGCCTGTGCGCCTCGGCATGGAGGGCGGTTATCTTTCCCATAAAGTCCGCCGAACCGACAACACGGTCACTGTGGAATCCGGATCCTCGAAGAAATCTGGAAAATCTTCCGCCGCATAGGAACGGGTCGTCTTCTGTTCGGAAGATGGGTCGCCACGGGCGCCGAACTCGAGCTTAATTCGCCGAGTGAATGTAGGCCATGCCTTCGTACTCTTCCGCGGCTAGCGCGGTCGGATAATGAAAGTTGATCGTCTGTAGATCGCCTGCGTCGATCTTAACGGACCATTCGCCCTTCGTCGGCTCGCCGAGATGTCCGCCGATTGCGGCGCGTAGCGCCGGCAGCAGCTTCTCTGCGACGTGCATTTCGACATCGCCGACGAGCTCCTCGACAAGCCTGTGTGCCGAGGGCCAGGCGACGCGTGACCTTACGGTCAGGTTGCTTGCCAGACTGTATCCGGTTCTGGCCATAGTCCCCCTGGATATGGTCGCGAGCTCTCAAGCCCAAGCGCTCGAGCGCTTGGCAAAGTCGATCAATCCAAAATTCAGCATCCGGCGTTCCGGCAAGTATGCGACGGTCTGTGTAGCTGCAGGCGCGGTGCACCCATCACTTCGGTGCCCAACGTTTTTCATGGGATCGCAGGGTTGGGCGGCAAAGCTGTCGCGTACGGACCCGGTGGGCTCTGGCTCGAGCTTGCTGCCCTTTGGAGCTGGCGCCGCAAGCTGCTTCGCCGCGGCCAACGTCTTTCGAACCATCTTTGCTTCCCAGCTGACCGGCGCTCGAGCTGGACGAGAACATCGACCTCTCTTTGTGCACCTACAACAAGATTGGCGAAACGCACCTCATTGGGCTCGGCGCGATAGGCCAAGGCTCGCTCTGGGCGCTGGCGAGGCAATCCGGTCTGTCGGGGCGCCTGCATGTAGTTGATCACGAAGCTATCGAACTCTCAAACCTGCAGCGCTACGTGTTGGCAGGTCAGGCGGAGGTCGGCCTCTCTAAGGCGGCCCTAGCAACCCACGCCCTTCGGTCCACCGCCCTTGAGGTCGAGGCGCACCCTATGAAGTGGGCAGAATATGTTGCGCGCCGGGGCGACTGGGTATTCGAACGAGTGGGTGTGGCGCTTGACACCGCCGCCGACCGTCTAGCTGTCCAAGGTGCTCTGCCCCGATGGATCGCGAACGCCTGGACTCAGGAGCAAGATCTAGGCATCTCGCGGCATGGTTTCGATGACGGCCAGGCTTGCCTTTGCTGCATGTACATGCCGACCGGGAAATCCAAGGACGAACACCAACTGGTCGCGGAGGAACTCGGAATGCCGGAAGCACACGAGGAGGTAAAAGCGCTCCTGCAGACCAATACCGGAGTCCCCAATGAGTTCGTAGCTCGGGTGGCTACGGCGATGGCTGTGCCGTTTGAGCCGCTCGCCGCGTTTGTTGGCCAGCCCCTCCGTTCCTTTTATCAGCAGGTTATCTGCGGCGGCCTGGTGTTCCAGCTTAGCGATGGAAGTCGTCTCGTTCGAACTGTGGTTCCGATGGCCTTTCAATCAGCGCTTGCCGGGTTCTCACCTCCATGATCCGAAAGCCAAAGATTCCAGCGGCCGCTGCATCTGCAGCGATGAGGATTTCGTTGCCGCCTACAGGCTGAAATACGGCTGTGCCGTTGAACAGCTGAGCAACGGGTCCGCCTAAAAAGATCTGAAGTCTTCGTTACCGCGGACGGCGCGCTGTCAAGCGCTCACCGATGTTTTCGACCACGATCGAGTGCCTGATGAGAGTGCGGGGCGGATACTATGACACGCTCGGCCCGCTGCTTTGTCAATGTTAGGCCCAGAACCCACGACAGAGATCCTTGAGCGACGGCTCGCCGTTTAACTTTTTTTTGTACTGTTATCTACGTTCGACCATATTGGTCGTCGAAGCGAACGATATCATCCTCGGCGAGATAATCGCCGCTCTGCACTTCAATGATAACCAGGTCAATTCTGCCTGGGTTCTCGAGCCGATGCTTATGGCCGCAGGGGATGTAAGTAGATTCGTTTGTCCCCAGGAACAACTCCTGCTCGCCATTGACGATTTTGGCGGAGCCGCTGACCACGACCCAGTGCTCCGAACGATGATAGTGCATCTGCAGGCTCAACTGGCGACCGGGCTTCACCTCGATGCGTTTGATCTTGAAGCGCTCGCCTTCCTCCAGAACCGTATAGGTACCCCAGGGCCGGTGTACCGTGCTATGGACCAGATGAGCTTCATGTCCCGAAGCCTTGAGGCCCTCGAAGAGCTTTTTAACGTCCTGAACGCGGTCGCGGGATGTGACAAGCAAAGCGTCCGGGGAATCCACGATCACCAGATCGCTTACGCCCACCGTGCCGATGACGCGCTTGTCGGAGCTCACATAGGTGCCGGTCGTGTCGACCATGTGCACATCGCCGCGTATCCTGTTCCCGCTTTCGTCGGGGGCGATCAAATCGGCCATTGCGTTCCAAGATCCGATGTCGTTCCAATCCATGTCGCAGGGAATCACGGCAAGTCTGTTAGTCTTCTCCATGACAGCGTGGTCGAGCGAGATTCGCGGCGCGGAACCGAAATGCTCAGGCGCGAGTTCGATTTTGGCAAAGCCTTGGCATTGACTGGCGCGGCCGTTCTCATAGCTGTCGGCGACGGCCTGGAGCACCTCGGGACAATGCAAAACCATCTCGTCGAGCATGGTTTGCGCACTGAAGCAGAAGATGCCGGCGTTCCAGAAGAAGCGTTGAGACGCGACATAGGCTTTGGCTGTCTCCAGATCCGGTTTTTCAACGAAACGGACGACGTTCTCACCATCTGCTTCGATGTAGCCGAATGCTGTGTCCGGTCTGGTTGGGGTGATGCCCAATGTGGCGATCCGCCCGAGCTTCGCATGTTTCATGGCCAGGCCCATGACGTCTAGAAACGCAGGCAGATTGCCAATCAGGTGATCGGCCGGGAAGACGCACAGGATCGCGTCAGGGCCTTGCGTTGCCCTCGCATGGATCGCGGCTGCAGCCACGGCGGCGGCCGTATCGCGAGGTTCGGGCTCGAGCAGAAAGGTGCGTGGCAGGACCACGGAATCCAGTTCGTCAAATTCGTCCTTGGTCAGGAAGAGGTGGTCCCCGGATGTCACAGCGACGAGTTCCACGACACCTTCTATCGAAGCGGCGCGCAGCACAGTGTGCTGAATGAGAGAATATCCATCCGCTACTTTGAGGAAAGGTTTGGGGTGCGATTGCCTTGAGGCGGGCCATAGCCGCGATCCGGCTCCGCCGCTGATGATCACGGGAATGACTTTCATAACCAACCTCAATCTCGTCTCTGGAGTGATCGCCCGCGTTCTTTCGAGCGTCAGCGTCACGATCGCCGTCGCTCTGGCTTGTCTGCGGCCCCCGCGTAACAGCGAAGTTCTGGCGCGTTGCGGGCGGCGTCAGATGACGACGCTATCGGTAATGTACGACGCCTCCACTGGCGTCGGTGAGAAATGCGCATTCAACTATGCCTGTTGGTTGCGTCTGCCGAATTGCGCAGGTGGCGGGTCATAACTGAGATCAGAGACTTGGCTGTCTTCTATCAAAGTCAAACGACTTGGCTCTTTCAGATCGAATTCAATTACCCGTGGTGCGAAAAGGCGTGCATATCGTGTAAAGGCGCTCGTCGGGGGAAACCGAATTACGGTATCGCAGCGCCCGAGAAGATACATCTCAACGAGGGCGGAAATTCCGCCGTCAATCCCGAGTGCTGCAGTGTGTAAGGGGCCAGCTTGATTGGGTCCGAAGTGCTTCGGGACAGTGAGCAGATCGGGAAACCTGGCCGACAGAAGATCCAGTATCCGCGCGCTGTCCGTGCATAAGAACAGCCGCACAGGCCTGGGGTGCGGTAACGCCTTAGCCTTGTCAATTGCAGCGCACACTTGCCGAACGGCGAGCTCCGGATCGGCCCAGTAGGGCGCATGCTCCATGATGTCTTCACCGTTACCGTGCCGAACATGAATCCCGATGATGCTGTGCCCCTCAAAACGTTCCTGATAAATGGCATCTATGCGGGCTTGAATTTCTGGCCGAGGCTGGACACTCTGGAACACCTGCCGCTCTGCATCCTCATCGCACCGCCACATCAGACAAGCGTCACACACTACTGTGTTCGCTTCGACATCGTGTTCGGCCTGAAAGAGCTCGCCCAACTCATCGCGCTCTTGGAAAATCTGCTCATCTGGCCGGTAAAGGCACTCGATCGCCGGCCTGTTCCACCACTCCGGGAAGAATGGACCAGGGAAGGAAACGTCGTTGATCCGGTCGTCGGAAATAGCCGGCACGCCAGCGATGTCATTGATCGGCTGGAAGAACACCGGAAACGCATTTGTGAAGGGTTGGTCGAGGTAGCAGGCCCCCCGCCAGTCGATGACTAGAGTTCGTCCCGACCGCTGCGCGTAGCGCCAAGCGGCCGCCAATGACCACAGACAATCACCGAACCCCGTACGCCTCCGAGAGACGACGAACCGGCGCTTTTCCAATCCACTAACATGCATTTTCGGAAATCTCGTTCAGAGAGGAGGTTGCCCGGTTTGGTATCCTTAGTCGACACGTAGACCCTGACGCCGGGCGCTTGGCAGAGGCCGGGCCATAGGGCAGAAGAGCTCACTCAGCACTGCCCACTAATCCCGTGACGCTCGCACAGCTTGAAGCCGATGCCCTCGCTTCCGGTTCCGCCTTCTCTACTGGGCCTCCGCGGCATATGTAAAATCTATTGAGTGGATGCCGGCCATCCATGTGTTGGATGCCATGATGAAGGGGCTCGGCTGACGCGGGCCCGGCCAATAGAGCCGAAACAGCCGGGAAACGCTGCGACACTGCCTGCCGGAGCAAATCGTTCCGTCGACGCCATACGCCAAGGGTTCAAGGCTGCATACAGCAACCGGTACCGGGCGAGATGAGGTCGACAGCTCGACGCGCCTGGAACCAGCTGATCGACAGAATCTGCAGTCTGCTCCCAAAGTTCTGCACGACCTGTGCCGGATGCTGTGGTGAGGGCTCGCGGCCACGAACGTCGTCCTCGCCCCGAACGGAAGCTCGCGCCTACGACTCCGGGCCGGCGATGCGCCCCCGCTGCTCGGTCGGACCATCCATTCTGTGGATGCACTTTATCCAAACAATCGATTTCACTGATCCAAACAATTCCCATTAGAAGACGCTGAAGCAAGAAAGAAAGGCGTCCTCACTCGCTGATGGATGAGCAAATCAGCTGCAAGGTGCTGGGAGTACATGTCGCTCACGGCGTGAGCTGAGCGGCACTCAGACCGCATGTACGAAGCCGACAGGTTAGCGGCGCAACTCTATTTTGCTGTGACTCCAAGCAAGAGGTGTGCTCGGCTGGCGGACTGTCAATGACGAGCTTCGCGCCGCATCTGTCGAAGTGCTCCATAGCGCACGGGGCTGGCCGCACATTCTGTCGGCCTGGCGAGCCGGAGCCGAAACTTTAAACTTTAATAGGGCAGGAATAGAATGGGCGATAGCAGGAAAGTTGCTCTTATTACGGGCATAACTGGACAGGATGGTGCCTATCTTGCCCGTCTTCTTCTCAAAAAAGGCTACATCGTTCATGGGATTAAGCGACGTTCCTCTTCCTTCAACACGGGTCGTATCGAAGACCTCTACCAAGACCCGCACGAATCCGATCCGCGCCTGATCTTGCATTACGGTGACCTCACTGATTCGACTAACCTCATCCGCGTGGTTCAGGAATCTCAGCCAGACGAAATTTACAACTTGGCTGCTCAGAGCCATGTGCAGGTGTCGTTCGAAACACCTGAGTACACAGCGAACGCGGACGGTATCGGTACATTGCGACTTCTTGAGGCGATTCGCCTCCTCGGTCTGACGGACAAGACCCGCTTCTATCAAGCCTCGACTTCGGAGCTATACGGCCTCGTGCAGTCCGTACCGCAGAACGAAACGACGCCCTTTTATCCGCGCAGCCCTTACGCCGCCGCCAAGCTCTACGCCTACTGGATGGTCGTCAATTATCGCGAGGGCTATGGTATGCACGCTTCCAACGGCATTCTTTTTAATCACGAAAGCCCCCTTCGTGGCGAAACTTTTGTGACGCGCAAGATCAGCCGCGCTGCCGCTGCTATCTACCTGGGCAAGCAGGACAAGCTTTATCTCGGCAATCTCGATGCTCAACGCGATTGGGGCCATGCGCGTGAGTACGTGCGAGGTATGTGGATGATGATACAGCAGGATCAACCGGATGATTACGTGCTGGCTACGGGCAAAACGACTCCTGTCCGCCAATTCGTCGAGTGGGCTTTCGAAGATATCGGCGTCGAGATCGAATGGCGTGGCAAGGGTGTCGGCGAAAAGGGCTATGATGTAGCGAGCGGCAGATGCCTAGTCCAAGTGGACCCACGCTACTTCCGCCCCACGGAAGTCGATCTTCTCCTGGGTGACGCTACCAAGGCGAAGGAGAAGCTCGGCTGGGTGCATGAGACATCCGTGCGCGAGCTTGCTGCGGAAATGGTACGCGAAGACCTGAAGGTCATGCAGACATCTGTAGTCATGAAGGAAGCGTAATGTATGATCTGAACGGAAAAACCGTGTGGGTCGCTGGCCACAAAGGTATGGTGGGCAGCGCTGTTGTACGCCGACTCGCGTCTGAAGACTGCAAAGTTGTGGCCGCCCCTCGGGGAGAGCTAGACCTCAAGCGACAGACCGAAGTTGAAAACTTCGTGGCAGTGATGAAACCGGACGCTATCATTATGGCGGCGGCAAAGGTAGGTGGTATTCTCGCGAACGCCACCTATCCGGTCGACTTTCTTTACGACAATCTGATGATCGAGGCCAATATCTTCGCGGCAGCCCACGAAAACAATGTCGACCGCGTCCTCTTCCTCGGCTCGTCTTGCATCTATCCGAAGATGGCACCACAGCCCATTCCTGAAAGCGCGCTTTTGACCGGGCCACTAGAGCGCACCAACGAATGCTACGCCGTCGCCAAGATCACCGGCATCAAAATGGCTCAAGCCTATCGCCAGCAATACGGCCGCGACTACATCTCCGCTATGCCGACGAATCTCTACGGGCCAGGCGACAATTATGACTTGCAGTCAAGCCACGTCATCCCAGCGCTGATCCGGAAAGCGCATGAAGCTAAGCTCATAAGTGATAAGCAAATCACCATCTGGGGCACGGGCACACCACGTCGGGAATTCATGCACGTCGACGACTGCGCCGACGCATTAGTCTTCCTTCTGAAGAACTACTCTGACCATGATCACGTCAATCTCGGCTGCGGACAGGACATCACGATCCTAGAGCTGACTAGAATGATCTGCCGTGTAGTCGGATTTACCGGGGAGATCGCGCATGATCACTCTAGACCTGACGGTACACCGCGAAAGCTGATGAGCGTCGACAAGCTGCGCACTTTGGGATGGGCAGCAAAGATCACTCTCATGGAAGGCATCGAGAGTGTCTATCATGCATTTCTAAACGGGAGCTACACCGAACGGCGATAGATAAGAGGATTTGCTGCGTCTCAGGCCTGTACGCGCTTTCGGGACCCAGAGCTAATGTAGACTGAGACAATCACTCGATGGCGATAGCGCTCATGTGAGCCAGCCGCGAGGAGCCCCGCCGGACCCGGACCCCATCCGCTCCAACCTCGTCGCCGTGAAGGTCACGGTGCGCTGCCCACGCCGACGCCGACTGCGTCAATCCTCACAAGGGTAACCGTCGATAACCGAACGCGTCTACGGTAACCGAATGTACTTCTTGTTCTCGTCCGAGGGATCTGTCGATGGGCATTCCGGACGAGCCAAAGTTTGAGCATGTTACCTTCAAAACCCGGTTAGCAACGTCGGATTTGGTATGAAATTCGGAACAAGTGGATTACGGGGCCTGGCGACAGAATTGGCAGGAGCCGCCTCTGCCCTATATGCAACGGCATTCGCGACATTCCTGCTGGAATCCGGCCTGGCCAGAATTGGCGACGAGATACTCATAGGGCGCGACTTTCGCGCCTCGAGTCCGGCCATCGCCGCCGTCTGTGCGGCGGCACTGTCCGCGCTCGGCTTCATCGTAGTCGATTGCGGCGCAGTCCCCACCCCTGCCCTGGCACTGTATGCTCAGGCGCGTAAGAGTGGTTGTTTGATGATCACAGGCTCGCACATTCCGGCCGACCGTAATGGAATAAAATTCTATCGACCCGACGGTGAGATCGACAAGGGTGATGAGCGGGAGATAACGCGCATCGCCTTGCAGTTGGAGAAGCGCGGATACGTCCTTGAAGGTGCTGTTGCACGTCGGCAGCACCGGGAGGCCGAATGCAAGGCCTTTTTCATGGCGCGCAATCGAAAGCTTATGGAGATTAATGCTCTAAAGGGCTTAACGGTGGGCGTATATCAGCACAGCACAGTCGCGCGCGATCTCTTAGTTGACATTCTCTCATATCACTGTGCGACGGTCGTAACCCTGGGACGTTCGGAAGGTTTCATTCCTGTCGACACTGAAGCGGTCTCTGACGAGACTGCTCAACAGTTCAAGCTCTGGGCCAAAGAGCATCGGCTTGATGCGGTCGTCTCGGCAGATGGCGATGGTGACCGCCCACTGGTAGCTGACGACCACGGAGACCCCCTTCGCGGTGATTTGTTAGGCCTGATTACGGCGAACTTCCTGCAAGCGAAGGCAGTCGTCACGCCGGTCACATCAAACTCTGGTATCGAGACCGCAGGTTCTTTTAAAGTCGTGCGTACCAAGGTTGGATCGCCATTTGTTATTGCTGCCATGCTCGATTTGGTTGCGTCGGGTCACGAGCGCGTGGTTGGTTTCGAAGCAAACGGTGGTTTGTTGACCGGCACGGACTTTGACCCGAACGGAACTAAACTGACAGCGCTACCTACACGCGACAGTTTTCTCCCCATCCTTGCGGCACTTTCCCTTGTTAGTACAAGTGGGCAGCCACTGTCGGAGATTGGCAGTTCCTTTCAATTGCCGGCAGCGGCGGCGGATCGCTTGGAAAATTTTTCCGTCGAAAGCAGCACTCGCCTCATGACATACCTTCGTACAGCGGAAACTAACATCGCCGCCTTCGTCGGGTCGATAGGAGTGGTAAGCAAGGTTAGCGATGTTGACGGACTTCGTATCACTCTCGCGGATAAGCGTGTCTTGCATTTGCGTCCATCCGGAAATGCCCCGGAAATGCGGTGCTACGTCGAAGCCGAAAATCGGGAGGACGCGGAGCTTTTGCTCCGGACTGGATTGGATCGAATTCGTAATTGGACGCAAGGCTAAATAAAAGCCGCCTCCCTGCGTATTCCAGGTGACCCTGGGGGTCGCACAAGCTACTCAAGCGCGATCAGAACGTCCACAGTGTCCCGGCCCTGTCCGCTTTGAAGCAAACCGGAACGCCCGTGGAAACAGCCGATCCGTACCAGCCACGGAGCATCCGGTAGCTCATGGTCAAGGCAGCGCCTTCCGGTAGCGAACAGCCGGTCCCGCACTCACCGCCTGTGCCGCATGTACGATGGCGTTGGTGTCCAGGCCGTGGTGACGGTATAGGTCCGCAATAGTCCCCGTCTGGCCGAACTGCTCGACCCCGAGCGCCTTCACGCGATGCCCGTTAACCCCACCGAGCCACGCGAGCGTCGCCGGGTGGCCGTCGATCACGGTGACGATGCCGCAGTCACGCGATAGCGGCGCGAGCAGCCGCTCGATATGACTCAGGGCGCCAATCGCGCCACGCTGCCGGGCACGTTCCGCCGCCTGCCAGCCCGCATTAAGCCGGTCCGCGGAGGTGATCGCGAGCAGCCCGACATCGCGCCGGTCCTCCGCCAGAAGACCCGTCGCGGCAATCGCCTCCGGCGCGACGACGCCTTGATAAGCAATGACGACACTCGCGTTGGGCCCAGGCGGACGCAGCCAATAGGCGCCATTGACGATGTCCCGCGCGAGCGCCGGGTTCATGTCGCGCGGCGGCTGCTCGAGCGGCCGGGTTGACAGGCGAAGATAGACCGATCCTCCGGTCTGATCACGCAGCCACGTCGTCTCATCCGGATCCCCCTCGCCATTACGTTGCATGTAATCGAAGGCAAAGCGCATGATCACGGACAGTTCGTCGACGAAGGCCGGTTCGAAGGCGCAAAGCCCATCCTGCGCCATGCCGATCAATGGGGTGCCGATCGACTGGTGTGCTCCGCCCTCGGGCGCTAGCGTCACGCCCGAGGGCGTTGCGACCAGCATGAAGCGCGCATCCTGATAGCAGGCGTAGTTTAGCTGGTCGGCCGATCGGTAGATGAAGGGATCATAGACTGTCCCGATCGGCAGCAGGCGCACGCCATTGATCGAGTGCGAGAGACCGAGCGCCCCGAGCATGATCATCAGGTTCGACTCGGCGATCCCGAGCTCGAGGTGCTGCCCCTTCGGCCCAAATTCCCAGGTAAAGGTCGACGGAATGCGTTCGGCCTTGAAGGTGTCCGCCATGGTCTCCCGGGCGAAAAGGCCGCGCCGGTTGACCCAGCCACCGAGATTGGTCGAGACCGTCACATCGGGCGAGGTGGTGACAATGCGATCGGCAAGCAGACTGCGCTCGCGTGCGATGTCGTTCAGGATCTGTCCGAACCCCATCTGGGTCGAGAGCGGCTTGCCGGGCTGCCCCGGTGACGGAAGGGTTTCAGGCACCGGCACCGACGGCGCAGACAGCCTCCTACGCCCCTCACTGAAGAACGGCGCCTTTGCGAAGAAGGCGTCAAGTTCCGCTTCCGGCAAGGTGGCGGCCGCCCATTTGTCCCACTCCTCACCCCGCTTTACGCCCATTTGCAGGCGGTAGTCTTCCATCTGCGTGGGCGTCATCTGCCCCGCGTGGTTGTCCTTGTGTCCGGCAAGCGGCAGACCGTAGCCCTTGATGGTGTAACAGATGAAGCAGACGGGACGGTCATGCCTGGACGCCGCCTCGAAGGCTTCGAGGAGGCTCGGCATGTCATGCCCGCCAAGGTTCGTCATCAACGCCTGCAACTCGTCGTCGGAGCGGCGTTCGATCAGAGTGGTGACCGGCCCTTGGTCTCCGATCTCGTCGAGCAGCCGCTTGCGCCAGGCAGCACCCCCTTGGAAGGTCAGCGCCGAATAGAGCTGGTTCGGACAGCGCTCTATCCACTCGAGCAGCTTCTCGCCCCCCGGCTCGGCAAAGGCAGCCTCTTGCAGAGCCCCGTGGCGCAGGACCATCACGTCCCAGCCGAAGTTGCGAAAAATCTGCTCGAACCGCTGCCAGAGGCCCTCCCGGATCACGGCGTCGAGCGACTGGCGATTGTAGTCGACCACCCACCAGCAGTTCCTGAGCCCGTGCTTCCAGCCTTCGATCAGGGCCTCGTAGATGTTGCCCTCATCCATCTCGGCGTCGCCGATCAGGCTGACCATTCGGCCCTCGGCACGCTCCTTCATCCAGCCGTGACCCGAGACGTAGTCCTGCACCAGCGACGAGAACAGCGTCTGAGCAACGCCGAGACCCACCGACCCGGTCGAGAAGTCGACATCGTCGACATCCTTCGTCCGCGAAGGGTAGCTCTGCGCGCCCTTGTAGCCGCGGAAGTTCATGAGCTTTTCGTGCGTCTGGTTGCCCGCCAGATACTGAAGTGCATGGAAGATCGGCGCCGCATGGGGTTTGACCGCCACTCGATCCTGCGGGCGCAGGACCGAACCGTAGAGCGCGGTCATGATGGTACTCAGCGACGCGGACGAGGCCTGATGCCCCCCGACCTTGATCTCATCGCCCTCGCGGACGTGGTTGGCGTGGTGGATCGTCCAGGCTGCGAGCCAGGAGACGCAGCGCTCGATCTCGTGCAGATATTCCAGTTTCCTCGTCATTCAGTTTCCCGCAAATCAGCTGCCGGTCTCACAGGACCCCCGCCCAAATGGTCAAAGATCGAGTTTCAACACACCTGTCGCGCGCGACACACAGGGGATGAAGCGGTGGTCGCGTGCCTCTTTGGACAGGACGGCATCCCGATGGATCGGCTGTCCCGCCAGCATTGCGCATTCGCAGGTCCCGCACACCCCGTTCTCACACGAGGCCATCAACGGCACACCGGCCGCACGCAAGGCGGCCAGTGCCGTGGTCTCAGCCGAAACCTCAATCACCCTGCCCGCACGGAGTTCTATGACGAATGGTTCCGGTGGCGCGCCATCAAACTCGGGAGGCTGGAAAGTTTCGAAATGAACCGTGCCCTCGGGCCAGGGTTCAGCCGCCCGCCCCACGGCGGCCATGAATCCGGGCGGCCCGCAATAGTAAACCTGAGCCTCGGCCGAACGGTTCGCCAGCAGCGCGGCGATGTCCTGGCGGGTCGCCGGCTCGTCGTCGAAATGGATCCGCACATTGCCGCCAGGAAGATCGCTCCCGATCGCCGCCAAGAGTGGGGTGAGCGCCCGGCTGCGGGTGAAATAGTGCAACTCGAAGGGCTTGGCCTGCCGGGTGAGCGCGCGCGCCATGGCCAGAATCGGGGTGATCCCGATTCCCCCTGCCAGCAGCAAAGTCGGCCCCTCGCCTGGCTTGAGCGCAAAATGGTTGCGTGGCGCGGAGACAGGCAGTGTGGAACCGACGGCAATGGTTTCGTGGATCCACGCCGAGCCGCCACGGCCGTCATTCTCGCGCTTCACCGCGATGGTGTAGCGGCCAAGCTCGGTCGGGTCGCCGCAAAGTGAATACTGACGCACCTTCCCTTCAGGCAGATGGACGTCGACGTGAGAACCCGCTTCGAACGCCGGCAGCACAGGTTTGCGTGGGTGTTTCAGGTCGATGACCAGCACCTCGCCCGGCTCCTTGCGGGCGGCGGTCACGGTCAGCTTCATGATGATGCGCGGCGAGGCCATGGCGTTTCACTCGTCGATGGGCAAGATCAGATCACCGGGGCGGATCACGCCCCCGACCTCGATTGTGCAGTTCAGGCCGGAGCGGTTCAGAAGCCCCTCGTAGAGACCCGGAAGCCCGAGCAACTCCTCGATATACTTGCACGGCACATTCATCCGGGCGGCCCTGAGAATCGTTTCCCCGACCCGGAAGCGTTTGCCGACAAGATGGCTAAGCGGAACGCCTCGTGTCGTCAGATTGCGCCGGTGATCTTCGGGTCCGAGCTTGGCCTTGAAGCCCGGAATCCTGGGCTCGCCCTTCGCGATGGCGTCCAGAACTTCAGCTTCGATCAATGTCACCTCCCGAACGTCGGGACGCGCCGAATAGGTCCCCGTCCCCAGGTAGTAGCGGTCTCCGACAATGCCTTGGCCGGCAATAAGCTGCGCCTGCGCCAGCTCCTCCATTTCATAGGAGGCGGCAGGCGCGATATGGACGTGAAGCAGCTTTCCTCGCCAGGTCATCATCGCTCTCGGAAATTCGTCTCGTGGAAACCTGCTGCAAAACTGGCCTGATCAACAGCGCCAGTTGCATGGCATTTTCCCGGTCCAGTTGGCTGTTTGGAAAGAAATACGGCGGGCCCTCGGACCGTTTTCAGCGCCAGCTTTCGGCGTCGCCCCGTCTCAGTTGTTCCGCGCCGGCATCGCGTCTTGCACCTGCTTGACAACCTCTCGCAGGACCTCAACGCCCTTCCCGATCTGCCGAATGCTCAAGGCGGCATAGCCCATGACAAGTCCGACGCGATCGGTGCGGCCTTGGTCCGATGGCCGTTCGTAGAGCGGCGAGATCAGGTGTAGCCCCAGGCCAGCGTCGCGGGCGGATTCGACCAAGGCCGTTTCCCGCGATCGTGGCAGGTCATTGAACCAAACCGCGACGTGCAGTCCCGCATCTGCTCCCTGGACAGTGATGCGATCCCCGAAGCTGTGCTGCAAGGCACCCAACAACGTTTCCCGACGCTCGCCGTTCAGCCTGCGCACACGGCGCACATGGCTTTCGTAGCCGCCGCTCTCGATCAACGATGCCAGCGCTTCCTGTTCAGCGACCGGCGAATGCCGGTCTGCGAATTGTTTGGCGGTTGCGAAGACCTCCTGCAATTCGGGCGGGACGACGAGGTAGCCGATGCGCAGCATCGGCGAGAGCGTTTTGGAGATCGTGCCGAGGTAGATGACAGCCCCGTGGTCCTCGAGACTGTGCAGCGGAGGGACCGGATTGATGTCGTAGCGATATTCGCTGTCGTAGTCGTCCTCGATCACATAGGCGTTGTTGTGCCGCGCCCATTTCAGAAGCTGATGGCGGCGCGCGATCGGCATGACGCCGCCAAGCGGAAACTGATGCGATGGCGTCACATACGCCAGTCGTGCTCCGATCCCCGCCAGCAACTCGGTCCTCATCCCGTCTTCGTCCACGATGACCGGGATGGGTGAGGCACCCGTACTGGCAAAGACCTGACGCGCCATCCTGTAGCACGGATCCTCGATGACGAAACGGTCGGCGGGATCGAGAAGCAGGCGCGCGCACAGATCAAGGCCCTGCTGCGAACCGTTCACAACTATGATCTGGTCGAGGTCGCAGCTCAGGGTCCGGGCGCGCCAGAGATAGCCCTGAAGCGCCTGGCGAAGCCGGCGCGAGCCGCGAGGATCGTCATAGGCAAGACGCAGCGGGCGCTGCCCCATCGCCTCGTTCATCGCGCGTTTCCAGACCAATGAAGGGAAATCCGACGGCGCGAGGTCGCCATAGCGGAACTCGACCTTCAGCCCAGTCGGCAGATAATCTGGCCAGGGTGACGTCGCGCGCAGCCGCTCGCCATATGCGGACAGGTGGATCGGGCCGACCCGTTGCGCGTGAGTGCGCCCCGTCCCATGGCCCATCAACGAAGACGCAACGCGAGGTCGTGCGCCTTGACGGACTTCGATGAAACCCTCCGCAGCCAGTTGCTCATAGGCGACCGTCACCGTGGTTCGCGAAACGCCGAGGTCATTTGCCAGGGCCCGGGAGGATGGCAACTGACTGCCGGTTTCGTAGACGCCGCCGAGGATTTGCTCGCGAAGGGCTTCGTATATCTGGCGTGCACCCATCGCGTGCGAGCGCGCTGCAGACCCGGCACTTGAAGACTGGACCATCTCTTTCATCGCCAACTGGATATTTCACATTGGCCAGGTTGCCGTCAATCTTTCGGAACCCCAAGAGAGATCGCAGAGGCCGAATGACCAGCTCCCATCAATCCGAAACCGATGCTCCCACGGGGTCGCTCAACCGCACCAGCCCCGGATTTGCCACCCGGGCGATCCATCATGGCTACGATCCGGCCGGCTTTTCCAATGCCGTCCAGCCGCCAGTGTTCCTGACGTCAACCTATGGGTTCGAAAGCGTGGCAGCAAACGATGCCGCCGCCGCCCTTGGTGGACGGCTCTATGCGCGCGAATACAATCCCACGACCGAGATCCTCGAGCAGCGGCTCGCGAATCTGGAAGGAGCCGAGGCGGGGCTGGTTGTTGCCTCGGGGATGGCGGCCTTCGGCACTCTGATCCTGTCGCTCCTGTCCCAGGGCGATGAACTCATCGTCCACAAGACGCTTTATGCGAACACGCTTGCCATGGTCGAACAGGCGGTCCCCCGCTTCGGCATCAAGGTCGTCGCGGTCGATCTGTCAGATCCCCAAAATCTCGATGCCGCGATCACCGAGCGGACGCGGCTGGTTTTCTTCGAGACGCCGGTGAATCCGCTGAGCCGCATCGTCGATATCTCTGCCATTGCCAAGCGCGCCCACGCGCGCGGTGTGAAGGTTGCCGTGGACAGCACCTTCGCCTCGCCCGCGCTCCAGCGACCGCTTGAGCACGGGGCGGACATCGTGCTCCATTCGCTGACCAAGTACATCAATGGTCATGGCGATGCGCTTGGCGGGGCGCTTCTCGGCGACGCCCAAACGCTCCGTACGCTGCATGAAACGGGCCTGCGCTACATCACCGGCGCAGCGCTCTCGCCCATGTCAGCTTTCCTGATCCTGCGCGGTCTGAAGACGCTGACGCTGCGTATGGAACGGCACAGCGCCACGGCCCTTGCGGTGGCTCGGGCGCTGGAAGCGCACCCGGCGGTGGCATTTGTGAGTTATCCGTTCCTCGACTCGCACCCTGATCAGGTGACGGCGCGAAAACAGATGTCCAACGGATCGGGCATGTTGGCCTTTGGCCTCCACGCTGGATACGAAGGAGCGCGCCGGATGATGGACCGGCTCAACCTGATCATTCGCGCCGTCAGCCTCGGCGATGCCGACAGCCTCATCTATCATCCAGCAAGCCTCACCCGTGCTCGGCAGCCGATCCGCAAGGATGCCCATTTGGCCGATGGAGTCGGCGAGGATCTCATGCGTCTCTCGGTGGGGCTTGAAGACGCTGATGACCTGATCGCCGATCTGCGGCGGGCTTTGGACGTCTTGTAATGACCTGGCGTGCGGCCATCTCTGCGCTCACACATAGATCTGGAGCCTTGCCATGGCATTCCTGAGCGGTCTTTCCGCGTTCCCCATCACCCCGACCAATCGTGACGGCCGCGTCGATAGCGTTGCCCTGCGCAGGCTGATTGCTCGGCTTGGCATTGCTCAGGTCGATTCCATCGGTCTTCTCGGCAGCACCGGCACATACATCTATCTGTCGCGCGAGCAACGGCGGCGGGCGCTCTCCGAGACCTTGGATCAAACGGCGGGGCAAATGCCGGTCGTGGTGGGTGTGGGCGCGCTGCGCACCGATGAAGCCGTGGGGCTCGCGCAAGACGCCAAGGCCCTTGGAGCAGCTGCGGGTTTGCTTGCCGCCGCCTCCTACACCCCGCTTACTGATGACGAGGTGTTCGAACATTTCTCCACTGTGGCGCGCGAAAGTGGCCTGCCGATCGTCGTCTACGACAATCCAGGAACGACGCATTTCCATTTCAGTCCACCCCTTGTCAGCCGCCTGGCAAAGGTGGCTGGGATTGTCGCCATCAAGAATCCGACAGACAAAAGCGATGCGATCAAGAACCACCTGACCGCCCAGAGGCGCACACTGCCGGAAGGGTTCTCGATTGGCTACAGCGGCGACTGGAACGCCGCCGAGGCCATGATCGCCGGCGCCGACACATGGTACAGCGTCCTTGCGGGCATCCTGCCCGAGGTCTGCATGACGATCGTCACAGCGGCGCAACAGGGCGATGCGGCCGAAGCGCGACGGATCAATGCCGCGCTGGTCCCGATCTGGAGCCTCTTCAAGGAGTTCTCGAGCCTTCGCGTCGTCCATGCACTCGCTGAATTGCTCGACGTTTGCAGTGCCGAACCCCCGCGTCCCATCCTGCCTCTGCCCCCAGCAGCGAAGCGCCAGATCGCCGCCGCGTTGAAAGGTTTGCCATCGGATGCCAGCCGGTGAACAGCAAACCCCGTTCGGCAAGTGAAAGGAAGTGCATGTATTTACCCGCTCATTTCGAGAATTGATCGAAAACAACGCACTCGGCGTGCTGATAGCCATGGCTGGAGCGGTCTCGACGCCAATCACACCCCTTCGAACTCGACAATCGACTGCGGAGGTACAGACTGCGCAGGGCACTCCGCCCATGCCGCACCGTTCGCCTTCAAATTAGGAATCGGTGGTTTGTCCATTTGAATGGCATCGAGCCGGCGCTTTACTCCGGCCCGGTGCGCGCATTGAAGCCGGTGCCAATGCCGCCGGCGAACACCAGATTTCCGTCCTCGACATTCGCCAGAGCACGCTTCCCGACCGCCGTAACTGTTGCCGGGTTCGCAGCCGATGACGATGAACTCATCACTCAGCACGCATTTTGTCTCACCCATTCTTGGCGCCGGCCGGATCGATATGGACTGACACGCAGCTTGGAGACGATGCCGTCGAGGCCGAACTGGCAGACTTGCGCGAGAATGTCGCTGCCGCCGCTGATCTCGTCGCTCAGAACGATGCCGTTTGGGCGGCGTCTCAGCAGGTTAACTAGCGCTTTGCGCCGATCGACGAGTGGCCGATCGCGAAGACCCTCGCCGTCGATCTTGAGCAGGTCGAAGCCGGCAAGCATGGTCCTGACGTCTCCCGCCGCGGCCAAGAACCCGCTGAAGACTGGGAATGCGCGACAAGCCTTCTGGTCAACGACGAACGCCTCACCGTCTATTATCGCGTCCGAGGCGCCGAGCTCGGCCACCGCCCGGGACGATAGTCGGAAACCTGAGGGTCCAGTCGTGGAGGTTGCGGGTCGAGGTAGGCCCCCATCGATAGTCGTCCCATTTCATTTCGTGTAGCCAATCAGGGCCCTGCCGGACGCGGCCGACCAGCGGTCGATGTTCGCGACGACCCGAATGTCCAGTCTCGTGTAACTCAGCCTAAAGCGGCCTGTCCGCCCAAAAAATGACATTCAGTTGCCTCCAGCCTTTCGACACGACCCACTTCACGATCTCGTAACTCGCCAACCTAGCGGCTTGTTGCTTGAGCTGCGCGTTCCTAGGGTGTGGTCGCTAGGCCTCAGCAACAAGAGCTGGTTGCCAGGCGGGCGGAGGCTCAACGAGATAGCCAGCTCAGGACAAGGAGAGCAAGCAATGGTCGCTTTTACCCTCAATGGCGAGGCGCGAACACTCGACGTCGATCCAGAGATGCCGCTGCTCTGGGCGGTCCGTGACGTCATCGGACTCACGGGAACGAAATTCGGTTGCGGGCTTGCCCAGTGCGGCGCTTGCACGGTTCACGTTAACGGCATGCCGACGCGCTCGTGCCAGACCGCAGTCGGCGACATCGAAGGAGCCTCGATCACCACCATTGAGGGTGTGTCGGGCAAGATAGGCGAAACGGTCCAGGCCGTGTGGGCCGAGTTCGACGTACCTCAATGCGGCTATTGCCAGTCTGGCCAGATCATGTCGGCCGTGGCCCTCCTTACAGAAACGCCTAAGCCGACGGACGATGATATTGATTCGGCGATGAGCGGCAATCTCTGCCGCTGCGCCACCTATCATCGCATCCGCGCGGCCATCCACGAGACCGCCAACCGGCTGGAGACTTGAGGCATGTCGCAGTTTCTCTCGAAGCATAACTCCGTGCGGCCCACGCGCCGCCGGTTCCTCGTCGGCGCGGGCGTCACCACCGCTGGCCTCGCCGTGGGCTACCGGCTAGTGCTGGCGGCGTCCGACATCGCACAAACGACTACTGCAAAGGTTCAGGCGAACCCCTTCCAGACCTATGTCGAGATCACAAAGGAGAACCGGATCATCATCTACTCCTCGCAGTTCGAGATGGGACAAGGCTCCTATTTCGGCATCGCCACCCTGGTTATGGAAGAGCTCGACGGCGACTGGGCGCAGGTGGACGTGGTCGGCGGATATGGCAATACCGCGCTCTACGGCAATGTCGCCTGGGGCGGGGCCGCACAGGTAACTGGTGGCTCCACGTCGATGAGTTCGTCGTGGGAACGCTACCGCAAGGCGGGTGCTGCCGCACGGGCCTTGCTGGTGGCGGCCGCGGCGCAGCGGTGGGATGTGCCAGCCGGCGAGATCAAAGTCGCTTCCGGGGTCGTGTCGCACGCCTCAGGGATGCAGGCGCGCTACGGTGACCTGGCTGAAGCCGCAGCGGGAATGCCGGTTCCCGACGACGTGCCGCTAAAGCCGCGCGACAAGTGGGCCCAGATCGGATCGGACAGCCTCAAGCGCTACGATTCCGCCGGCAAGACCAACGGCGCGCAGACCTACACGATCGACCTCATGATGGAGGGACTCCAGACGGCCGTTATGATCCATCCGCCGAAGTTCGGCGCCGAGATCGAGAGCTTCGACGCAACCAAGGCCAAGGCACTCGACGGCATTGTCGATGTCGTCCAGACGCCGCGAGGCATTGCCGTGGTTGGCAGGGACACCTGGACGGCGCTGAAGGGCCGCGACCTCGTGGAGGTGACCTGGAACGAGGAGAAGGCCGAAGAGCGCGGCACGGCCGAGATCATGGCCGAATACAACAAGGCAGCAGACGATCTGGGCGCGGCCACCGCGCGCGACGACGGTAACACTCCCGCAGCGTTCGCCAGTGCTGAGAAAATCATCGAGGGGCACTACGAATTCCCCTATCTTGTCCATGCTTCGATCGAGCCACTCAACGCGGCCGCCCGAATCAACGAAGACGGCACCATCGACGTCTGGGGCGGACACCAGATGCCCGACCTTTATCAGGCGGCTGCCGCTCAGGTAGGCGGCACCACGCCGGACAAGGTGAGGCTGCACGTGATGAAGACCGGCGGCAGTTTCGGCCGCCGCGCGGTCTTGGATGCAGATGTCATCATCGAAGCTGTTTCCACAGCGCGTGCACTGGGACGCGGCAAGCCAGTGAAGGTGCAGTGGACCCGCGAGAATGACATGCGGGGTGGGCGGTACCGGCCGGCCTATGTGCACGCAGTCAAGGCGGGGCTCGACAAGAAAGGCAATGTCGTCGCTCTCCATGACCACATCGTGGGCCAATCGGTCTTGGGCGGTTCGACCTCTGCGGCGATGATCAAGAACGGCATCGATCCAACCTCCGTAGAGGGCGCCACCAACCTGCCCTATGCGATCCCGAACCTGAAGGTCGAGCTGACCACCACGGACGTGAACATCCCGGTGCTGTGGTGGCGTTCGGTAGGCTCCACCCACACCGCTTACGCGGTGGAAACCCTGATCGATGAGCTCGCCGCCGCTGCGAACCGTGATCCGGTCGACTTCCGCTTGTCAATGCTCGGTCACCATCCACGGCATGCCGCCGTGCTTAAAGTGGCTGCTGAGAAGGCAGGCTGGGACAAGCCTCTGCCGGAAGGCCGTTTCCGCGGCGTGGCCCTGCATGAAAGCCTCTCGACCTATGTCGCCGATGTGGTGGAGATCACCCTCAACGATGAAAATGGTTTCAAGGTCGACCGCGTCGTCTGCGCGGTAGATTGCGGCACCGCGATAAATCCTGACCAGGCTCGCGCTCAGATGGAGGGCGGTATCGGATTCGGGCTAGGCGCGATCCTCCAGGAGGAGCTGACCCTGAAGGGCGGTGTCGTAGACCAAGAGAACTACGATACCTATACACCGCTCAGGATCGAGCAGATGCCGCGAGTCGAGGTGCACATTGTGCCGTCCGAGGAGCCGCCCACGGGAGTTGGTGAGCCAGGTGTGCCGCCGATCGGCCCGGCCGTCGCCAACGCGCTACGGGCGGCGACGGGCAAGACTATCCGCAAGCTGCCGATTATAAAGAACATGTCAGGAATGACACCATGAAACAGCCGCGATGAAGATCGCGCCGTTTTCGAACGCCTCCTGACAGGCGCTCATTTCCATGGGTCAAATTCCGGCGGCTGCCCGCTCCAATAGCCGGTTTGGAGACGGCACCCCGTGTTCTGAACGACCACAGACGGGCCTTGGCGCCGGTTCCACTGAAGAACCGCTTTCGAGACGCAAATGCGTCCACTCCATTGAAGAGCACAACCGTATAGCACCAGGAAGGCTAGCTACCTCCATCGCTTCGGAGACCCAGGAACCCTCAGAAAACCGAACCTCCCGAGCTCAGAGGCGCTCGTGATCACAATCGCGCTGGTGCGTGGATCATTGTTCAAGGGTTTGCCGATAGGCAGGCGAGATGGCCGATCGACATGATCTTCGCCCGATGCCCTACAAACACAATGCCAGCCGCTGTCACGGAGTCGCGAAGACGAAGGCAATGAGGGTCGACGCCGATACTCGTCGTTTGGTTGACAGAGCGCTTGGAATGCCATGCGCTTCACATCGGAGTAGCCATCCGGGAAGCCTGAAGCGCTTTGAAAACGCATGTGCTGCGGCTGTTATTCATAGCGTGGATGACTTTGATCAAAACAATCGATTTCATCACTCTTCCGGAATCGTGCATGGACAAAAAAGAGCCTCACGCACCAATCACACGCTGCTCTATCGCGTGACGAAAGCTGCCTTAGGAACAATCCAAAGGAGAAAATCTTCGATGCGCCCTGACGTGCAGTGGAGGTCGTGCCGAGAAAGTGAGTTGCAACTGGCCGACAATGTCGGGCGGTGCGACCATGGTCGCTTCGGAGAATGAAATCGGGCCAGTTCACGGGGGCGGTACTGTTATTCGTCGACGGCCGCCCTTCCCAAGACAGGCGGCATCGCAAGTTGGTTCTGCCGATGAAAACAACATCGCCGGATACATGTCAGCAGCCGCTCAGGATTGGATGATCCAGCCAAGCTCTCGGCGTGATGGCACCGTAGGCGTCACAGTCGAAGCATCTCATTGATCGTTTATGAGGCTTTCTTCGATGCCGCTGATGCCTGACGGGCGGTCGCAGCTGCAGGCGACAACACGGCCTATTTAGTTGGAAACAGTCGAGGTAAGCCAATTTGGCTTCCCGTTACTATCTGGAGAAAGAAATGCTGTGCCTAGGAATCAGCGGCGGACTTGACCAAGTCCATGAAAACCGATTCGAGCGTCCGAACGCCTTTATGCACGATGGCGCCGCGGTGCTCGTCCGAGACGGAAAGGTGATAGCCGCCGTAGAAGAGGAACGCCTCAATCGAATCAAGCACTCGAACAAGCTGCCAAGTGGTTCGATTCAATACTGTCTCTCGACGGCCGGGGTTCAGCTCAGCGACATCGATCGTGTCGCGGTCTACGCCAGCGAGCCCTATGCCAACGCCATGCTTGAAGGTATGTCCGCTTCCCAACCGGACATTCTCTCCACTCCGTTGGATGCTAAAATGTTGGTGCAGAACCTGTTAGCGCGTGAGTTCGGCACTAAGTTGGACAGTTCGCGTATTTCATTCGTAGGTCATCATCAGGCGCACGCCGTGAGCGCCTTTGCAATGTCGGGCTTCGAACAAAGTCTCATTCTAGCGATTGATGGCTGTGGTGATTTCCTGTCGGGCCTTGTGGCGATAGGGTCTGGCACAGAAATTACGCAAATCGAGGCTTTCCCGGAGGACAATTCTCTTGGGCTGTTTTATCTCGAGACGATCCGCTGTCTCGGCTACGGCATGTTCGACGAGTATAAGGTAATGGGACTCGCGCCCTATGGCGACCCCGCTCCCTATCGCGAGCTCTTCGAGCAGTTCTACGAGCTCTCCGCCAACGGTGGCTACCGTGTTCACCTCGACCGCATCGGTCCGGCGTTGCTCCGCAACATCGAGATCAGGCGAAAGGGAATGCCTTTCACCCAGCAGCATCGAGATGTGAGTGCGTCACTGCAGGAAGCGCTTGAGCGGATCGTGTTCCACATTCTCCGGCACCACCGTGAGGCCACCGGCATGAAGCGGTTGTGTCTGGCGGGAGGGGTAGCCCACAACTGCACGATGAACGGCAAGCTGCTGTATTCAGGGCTTTTCGAAGACATCTTCGTGCAACCCGCGTCTCACGACGCTGGCTGCGCATTGGGAGCTGCGCTGATAGTCTCTAACGAGATGGGCCGCCCCGCGCCGCGTGAGCGACTGCAGGAGGTCTATTGGGGTCCTGATCTCGGGAGCGACCGCGCCGTGGAACAGGAACTGAATGCATGGTCCGGACATCTCGAGGTTGAGCGCTCTTATGACGTAGCGAGCAGTGCAGCCCACTGGATCACCAACGGCGCCGTGATCGGCTGGGTGCAGGGTCGTTCGGAGTTTGGGCCACGTGCGCTGGGCAACCGCAGCATTCTTGCCGACCCTCGGCCCGCTGCAAACAAGGACCGGATCAATGCCATGGTCAAGAAGCGCGAAGGCTATAGGCCTTTCGCACCATCTGTGCTGGAAGAGGATGCGAGCGAATTTTTCGACCTCCCGGACGGTAAACACGAATTTCCATTCATGAATTTCGTCGTTCGCGTGCGTGACTCAAAGCGCGCCTTGTTGGGTGCCATTACGCACGTCGACGGTACGGCTCGGCTGCAAACAGTATCGCGCGATGCCAACCCCGCTTACTGGGAGGTCATCAATGCGTTCAAGAAGCGGACAGGCACTCCAATTCTGCTCAATACGTCCTTTAACAACAATGCTGAACCGATCGTGGATACGGTTGCAGACGCGATTGCCACATTTTTGACGACAGAGCTGGATGGACTTGTGGTCGGGCCCTTCCTGGTAAAAAAACGGGCTGCAACGCTGCAGGATTGGACTGCGCTTTCGATTTCATTGCCTCCCTCAGTCTCCCTCCATCAAACCCGTGCTTACACAGCGCGAGATCATCAGGAGACTGTCTGCGAGATTATTCCGAACCACTCCAGCATTGACAGTGTGCGAATTTCAAACGACCTGTTTAATCTGCTGATGCGGATTGAGGGCGAAGCCGTGTTAAGCGATCACCTCAATATAATTGCGCCGGATCAGGCTGAGCATGAAGCTCTGATGGAGGACCTGCGAAGACTGTGGGAGCAGCGCCTGGTTCGGCTGCATCCCTCACAAGCTGCTCGGATGGATCATGGGTCCGAGCAAACGCCGGACCAGCCTAATAGGCTATCAATGTGATAGAGATGCCGCTCAAGCTCGGCCTCAATAGTGTTCATCGACCCCGCCTGCGAGCTCACCGCTGTGATTAGGGGGGTCGAGGTCGCCCTGGTCAGTATCCTTAGGAATGCTGAATGGGTCGTGTGCTTGCTGTGAGTTTTCGGGAGGTTGTCCATTCAGACCGAACCGGGGAGACTGGGTTGGAAAGGCGGGTCTGGCCTCGATATTGACCGGACTTCTGTGTCGAGAGGTCCAGCCCGCAGAACTTTAAAAACTGGCGATGATGACCTAAGCGGCGAGGATCGCCGACTTCGGCAATGACGGTCAATGCCTTGATCGGTCCGATGCCCGGGATTTGTCGCAGGAGCTGATAATCCTGGCTGTGCCGCAGCAGATCGTCGGCCTGTGCTTCGATCTCATTGCGTTGCCGGATCAGGCTGCGTGCTTCGTCAATGACCATCCGGAACATGCGAACGGCAGGCGCATCAAGTGGCAGCGGCAATCCGATCGATGGGCGCGCCGTCTCGAACATCCATCAGAATCTCGTCTTGCTGACCTTGCGGCCGACGACATCCCAAGCTGCTGCCACAAACTCCTCCTTCGTCAGCGCCGTGATGCTTGCTGGGGTCGAAAAGGCATCGAGGAAGGCAAAGAACCGATCGCTGCGGCTGTTCCCCCGGAAGCGATCGATCTCGGGAAAATACAGCGGCAGGTAGTTGTCAGGATGCGGTGCTGGATCTCGGTCTAGGCCCTGGCGATCGCTTCATGTGTCTTCGACAGTTCCTGCACGTCGTTGATGCCGGCTCGCAGCGGATCATGGTAGACCTGCGTCGCCTGGATCCTGAGCATGTGTAGGATCACCTGGGCATCGATCTTCTTGCCGAATATGACGCCGAAGGCGTTAAGAAGCCCAGGCATCTGTTCTCGATTTTGCCTACTAGGCTGACGAGAAGGTCGCGTGCCGACAGCAGCACCCGCACGACACAGGTGCCGTGGCTCTTGGTGCGAACCTGCTTAAACCATCCGGCCGTCCGATCTGGCAAGGCCCGCCGCTCGTGGGGGCCCGATTTGTCCGGCATCATCGAGAGGGCGGCGCTTGACACGATCGGAAGTCCGCGCTTCGTTAACTCGTTCCAGAGCCAGACCGCAAGCGGTCACGGCTCCATGCCGATCCGCTCCGTCTCCGCAGTTCCACAGTCCCGCCCGCATCTCCCGGTCGGGCCCGGGTAGCCATTGCGCTGCAAGGCGGGTCTGATCGCTACGGCGGCGCCCGCCACCATCTCCATCATCGGTTCGGCGACATAGCCAATCATCTCCCGTAAGAGAAGTGCTTTCAGGCAAGTTCCGCAGGTTCAAGGAGATCGTTGACGGCGCCGCCACTTGGGAGCTGCGTCGAGTGCATGGTCGAGCTTGCCGCCCAAGGTACGTGGCTTCGAAACGCGTGGAATGCGCCTCATTCAAGACCGGTAGCGGATGGTCGCCGACATACAACGGGGCGCAGGCGACTGAAACGAACCCGTCGGCCGCTACGGAGCAATCCTGCCGCCTGACCAGGCGCGTGGGAAAGTATCACAACGGTGACCACAGCGTCGCTTGAGGCCGTCAAAAGCTATTGCCGTGCGTCAAGGCGGGCTAGGTGACCCGTCGGAAGCCGGCACCAGCGGCTTTGTCGGGACAAGACACATGCTATTGGGATTTGGCCGCCGCAGCCGCGAGCATCGCTTCTCCCATCGCAATGGCCCCTTGGGCACGCAGCATTTCACCAGGGTTCTGAATGTCGCGCACCTCTTTGTTCTGGCTGAGTTTTGATTTTCCAACCAGGCCGGTGATCTCGATCTCCAGGGCGACGATTGCCTTGACCATCGTGTCGATGAAGTCCCTCGGCGCGTCGCCCATCTTCCATGGGACCGGCTGGGAGGTTTCTTGCATATGAGTGAGCTTCGCCACGTTGCGGCGCACATACCGCTCATCATCCCGGACAGTGATGCGTCCGTGGGCATGGACGACGAGATAGTTCCACGTCGGCACCTGCTTGTGGAATTCATGCTTGCTTGGATACCAGTTCGGCGAGATGTAAGCGTCGGCCGCACGGAAGATTACGAGAACCTCATCGCCATTGGCGACTTCCTCCCAGACTGGATTCTTGCGGGCAACATGGCAATTGAGGACGCCCTTGTCTCCCTTCGAGCGGTCGAGCTCAAAGGGGACGTGGTTCGCGTCGAGGATGCCTTTGCTGTGGGTGACCAGGATACCGAGCGGGTGTCTCTCGATAAGCTCGAACAGGGCGTTCTGATCGGGGACGGCAAAATGTGGCGGAACGTACAACGCTAAATCTCCTGTCGTGAATGGCGGCTGTTAGTGATCGGCGAAATCTTACGGAACGGGCCCCTGAATCTTCGCTGCCGTCGACGAGTGCCCCGGATCTCGATGTCCACTACGCTCAAGCACCGCCATCGTGAAGTGGGCGGGCACATCAGATGCCGCCGCATATGAGTGCGGTTGGTCAGTGACAAGCCGCGCACTCTCGCCTTCGCTTAATATTACCACATGGGCACCTACCACAACGCTCAGGGCACCCTGACTGACCGAGATCAGCTCGCGCGTATCCGGACTATGAGCGTCCGCGGAAAACACGTCGCCCGGCATAATGACCCAGCTCCACAATTCGAACATCGTGCGCCCCGAGGTCGATGAATGAAGTTGTGCAAAGCTTCCCTTGGCGCTTGTCCAAAGTGTCCTTGTCTCTGTCCGCTCAATAGGAAGGCGAACTGTGGAAGCCTCGTCATTCAGCAAATCGGCCACGGAGAGCGAAAACGCCGCCGCCAGTCGGCAAAGTATGCCGATACTAGGGTTCGCCTTGCCTTGCTCCAGCGAGACGACGGTTCCTTTGGACAAGCCGCTCAGTTTTGCCAGTCGATCCAGGGTCAGATTTTGGTCGCGCCTCAAGTCTCGGATTCGAACCGCTATAGCTTTGCCAAGCACCTGCTCGGAACCCATCGCTGTCGTAACATCGGTCATTATATTGACTTAGGACCTCGGCTCACCTATTGTGGTCAGTATAATGACCAGGCCGAAATTGCAACTGCCCGTTAGGAAGGAAATGACCGATGCGTTTTGAGACGAAGGCGATCCACTGCGGCCGAGGGGTCGACGAGTCCACGGGGGCCGTATCCATGCCGCTGCACACCAGCACGACGTTCGAACGCGGTGTCAACGGGTCGTTTCCGTCCGGCTTCGAATACACAAGGGATGGAAATCCTACACGCAATGCGTTCGAGGCGGCCATGGCGATGCTTGAGGGAGGGGAAGACGGCATCGCCTTCGCTTCGGGCATGGCCGCAATCGCTGCAGTTTTCGAGAGCCATCCGTCGGCGGGTCGGATCGTTCTGCCGGATGACATGTATTTCGGCATTCGTTCGCTGATCGAAGAGACCGACATTGGGTCTCGCTTCGACTTTGCCCCAGTCGACATGCGCGATTTGGACGCTTTGCGCGCCGCGGTGACATCGAAGCGGACTGGCCTCGTCTGGATCGAGACGCCGTCAAACCCGATGATCCGCGTTGTCGACATTGCGGCCATCTGCGCAATCGCGCACGAGGCCGGTGCCTTGGCGGTGGTGGACAACACCTGGGCCACCCCAGTGCTTCAACTGCCACTCGAAATCGGGGCAGACGCGGTAATGCACTCGGCGACAAAGTACATTGGCGGCCACTCGGATTTGATGGCCGGAGTAGTCATTGTCCCAAACGCGTCACCCCTCGGTCGCCCATTGCGGATGGTCCAGAAACACAAGGGCAGCGTTGCAGCGCCCTTCGACTGTTGGCTGGCGTTGCGGGGCCTGCAGACATTGCCGGTCCGCATGCGCGCCCATTGCGAAGGCGCCCAGAAAGTGGCCGAGGCCCTGGCGTCTCATCCGCGCGTCGAAAAAGTGCTCTTTCCTGGTCTGCAAACTGATCCGGGACACGATCTTGCTACGCGGCAAATGAGCCATTACGGAGCGATGCTATCCTTTATCGTCGAGGGCGGAGCCGATGCTGCAATGGCCGTGGCCGGCCGCCTGAAGATTGTTGTCCGGGCGACAAGCCTTGGCGGGACGCATTCTCTGATAGAGCATCGCGCATCCGTTGAAGGTGCGAAGTCCAAAGCGCCAGGCGGATTGCTGCGAATTTCTGTAGGGCTTGAACATCCTCAGGACATTATCGATGACCTGATGCAGGCCCTAGGCGAAACCTGCAAAGCGGGAGTCCAATGACGCGTGCAAGAACTCTGGCGCCGCTTTATGTGGCTGCTGGCGCAGCCGACGATCGGCAGAACAATGTTCCTGCTGAGCAGAACGCACGTCCTCTGGTGAACCGCTATCGCCGTGTCGCATCGTCTCGGGCGCGTGGTCGCATGGGTGATGAACGTCTTCGGGTTTCTGGACGATGGCCACGCGCTCGACCGGAAGCGGAAATACCCAGATTTGCCGTTGACCTACTGCTGCTCGACCTCGTCGGAGATCGCGTTCAACAGATGGGATGGATGTGCTGGCACTACGGCAGTTTGACAAGCCGGCCATCGGGGCGCTAGCACCGTCCAAAGCCAAGAGTCGCAGGGCAGAACCGACCGCACCAAGCGGGCTGCGGGACTCATCAGCTAACGGCCAGGTTGGTACCTCAACGCGCATCAGCACCGTGGATGCGACATTGTCCTTGTTGCGAGCGCGATCTCGGAACTTCGTTGTGACGCAGTCTGTGCAGAGAGCGCACCGCTGGTAAGCAAAATGAGCGGAAGAACGACACCCAGTGGAGGTGAAGAAGTGATGCGGCGTCAAGATCCTCCGCGCTTTGCGGCAAACACACTGATCCCTCTTCACAACCCGGTCTTTCGTTCTATCTGGACAGCCACGCAGATATCCAGCCTTGGCTGGCTGGTGCAGAGCGTGGCTATAAGCTGGCTCATGGCCACGATTTCAGCCTCCGATCTGATGGTTGCGCTCGTACAGGCTGCATCGACACTGCCCGCGTTCTTCTTGTCGATCCTTGCTGGAGCCATTGCAGACAGCTTCAGCCGCCGTGGCGTGATGCTTGCCGGACACTGCCTGATCGCACTGGCATCCACGGCGCTGGCACTCTCTGTGGGACTGGGCTTTGCTAGTCCATGGCTAATCCTGGGACTGAGTTTCTTGGCCGGATGCGGCTTTGCCTTGAACGATCCAGCCTGGCACGCCTCGGTCGGCGATATCCTGGAAAAGCGCGACATACCCGCTGCAGTGACGCTGATGTCGGTGGGGTACAACGTGGTTCGCAGCATAGGACCGGCGCTGGGCGGTGTAATCTTAGCTTTGCTGGGCCCCCTTACGGCTTTCGCCCTCGCTGCGCTAAGTGACCTGGTCCCGTTGAGCGCTGTTCTGCGCTCACAATGGCAAGTTCGCTCTTCGCCTCTTCCGCGCGAGCGGATGACTACGGCCATTCATGATGGCATGCGATTCACGGCGATATCCTCAGAGATCAGAGTGGCGATCGTGCGTGCAACCCTGTTCGGGCTATCAAGCATCTCGATCCTTGCTTTGCTCCCCCTCCTGGTTCGCGACCAGCTGGCGGGAGGGCCAATTGTGTACGGCGTGCTATTGGCCGGCTTCGGCACAGGCGCCTTCATCGCCGGCATTGGCAGCAGCTACTTGAGACGCATCACGTCCCAGAACCGATTGATCACGCTCGCATCCGTTGCTTGCGCAACGTGCTGCCTTTTGATGGCCCTCACATCGTCGGTGGCTGTGGCGGCGATCGCGCTTGCAATCGGTGGCGCTGGCTGGGTTGTCACCTGGACCGGAACCGACGTGTGTGTGCAGTTGGCAAGCCCAAGGTGGGTCGTTGGTCGCACCCTGTCCATCTATTACGCCCTGACCTACGGCGGCATGGCAGCGGGTAGCTGGATCTGGGGTGCTGTCGCGCAGTACTATTCGCTGACGTGGGCTTTGGAAGGTGCTGCAGCGGCACTGTTGCTGGTCGCGGCTGTGGGAAAGCTATTGCCGGTGCGGCTATGGGAGGAATCGGATCAAGCGGCCGTCGACTTCAGGCCACCAGAACTGGCCCTCCCTTTGAAGCCCAGGAGCGGTCCGATCGTGATCAAGATGGAGTACTCGATACTCGAGGAGAGTATCGATGAATTTCTGAGCTGCATGCGCGAAAGGCGGCGCGTTCAGAGCCGCGCCGGTGCGCGGGACTGGACCCTCCAGCGCGACCTTCAGAAGTCGACGCTTTGGACCGAGACATTCCGCACGCCGACATGGACGGACTATCTTCGTCTAAACCATCGGCTAACGGTGAATGACAGGGAGGTAGGCGAGCGCCTTGCCGCTCTGCACATGGGTGATTCTCCGCCTCGCATCTCACTTTCCATCGAGCGGTCGACAAGCCCCGCCTCCGACAGCCAAGTCCAGCCTGTGCCTTTTGTATCGCGCCCGTGAGAAAACCAAGGCTTGTCTGGGCTTGGACACGGAACGAGCTAGTCCTTAATGCAGAACACTGACTCTCCGCCAAATGAATGCTGCGAGCAAGCAGCAGGCGGAGGAACTCCGTCTGGGCTGAGTATGTGTTTCAACGCGGACAAATAAATTGTAGCCAGTTCACGAAACGCCGGGCCCGCTCCTCTGGCGTCCGATCGTCCAGGAAATCCCCTCGGCGCGCACCACGCCAGACACCTCCTTACCGATATGATGCTCAAGCACCGGCCGCCAAGGCACCAGCGTGAACTCGCGCGATTTCTCGATGACACCGTATTTTCCGCCGGCGAGCTCGACGCAGCGGCGCAGCGTTCCGTCTATTCGATTGCCATGCTGCGCTTCAGAATACGAGAGCCCGAGTTCGTCCGAGAGCTGACTGGCAACACGGTTCAGCTCTCGTTGGCGCAGCATTGAAAGCATGTTGGCGCGATAGATGACCCGATCCTGCGCATCATGGGCAAGACCTTGCGCGATCAGCCACTGCTGTCGGCGGGCCTGGACCTGACGTACTTCGCGACCGAAGCCAGAGTCGCGCAAGGACTCAGGGTGGGCTGATACCAGCTCCTGGTCGATCCAGGTGGCGCCGTCGAAGCCTACTTGGCTCTCCAGCGGCATTGATGAGAGCTTGTCAACGACAACAGGCTGGGCCCTCGCTCGCTGACGCTCGTAATCCGCGACGCGGTTGAGATGGTCGGGCGCGACTGTCCATGTGCCGTCCGGCTCGCGCTCGACGCCACCGGTCGCACGGCGGATCGCCTCCAGTCGCCGCACGTGCGTTTCGGCAAAGCGTTCGGTGGCCGAGTGGTCATGCTTGAGATGTATATCGATGCTGTAGCGCCCGTCGTTGACCGTGGCGATGCCGGCAATTGTGCGGTCGACTTTTCTTGGCCCGGTGTCCCTCGGCCTGACCCGCACTATGCAGCCCTCTGGTGTCGGTTGGGCGGCCTCGCCTTTGCCGATATCAAAATAGTGGCTTTTGCCGTCCACGCCGTCGACGACGAGGTAATGGCGGTCAGTCATTTCGTCGGCCAGCCCGCGCCCGACGACACGTCCGACCACGGTTTGAGCCGACCCGTCGCATCGATCGTGGATAAGATGGTCGGCGGCACTGCGGACGAGCCCCTTGCCGGTCAGCTCGCGATGGATGGTCTTGACGATGTCGCCGCGCGCGCCGATGCGGCGTAGCGTGGCTTCGAGCTCATCCTCCAGGCGCCAGCGACCGGCAGGCATCTCCTCGGCGAGGCCCATCCGCTCGAGCTTGCGCAGGCGGCCCTGGTGCAGCGTCTGGCGAAAGGTGTCTCGGCTGGCCAGTGAGACACACCCCTCATCGTCGCGCATGCGCATCAGCTGCCGGTCGATGCTGGTGAAGCGTTCCTGCTCCATCTCCTGGCGCAAGCGCTGCTCGATCTCGCGGTCGGTGCGCGGGCCAAGGTCGAGGCTAACCAGTTCGGCTGCGCGCTCGCGCAAGCCAGAGGAGATGTAGTCCCGCGCTATGACGAGGTTTTCGCCGTGATTGTCCCTGCCGCGCACGATGATGTGGGTGTGGGGATGGCCGGTGTTGAAATGGTCGACGGCCACCCAGTCTAGCCTGGTGCCGAGGTCTTCTTCCATTTGCGCCATGAGGCGACGGGTGAGCGGCTTCAGGTCATCATACTCGATACCGTCTTCAGGGGCGACGATGAAGCGGAACTGATGACGGTCACCGTTCGCGCGATCGAGAAAGGCCCTGCCGTCCGCGCGGTCATTGTCGGCAGCGTAGAGCTCGCCACGCTCGCCTTCCCGGGTGACGCCGTCGCGCTGGAGGTAGCGGAGGTGCGCACGAGCCCCGTCGACTCCCTTGCCGGCCAGCTTGACGATGCGTGCCTTGACGACTGCGCGCCGCTGCCGAAACGCCGCGTGGCGGTCGCGCGCTCTAAGAACGGCGGCAGCGGCCCCGCCGCGCCCCACCCGGCTTCCGATGAAGCGGCTGCCACGTCCGCTCCTGCCGCCTGCTCGGTTGACCGCGGCCTGCACCTGGCCAGCGTAGCGTTTGCCCGCCTTCGAGCCGCGCGAGCCAATTTTGCCGAGCTTCGGCGTGAATTCGTTATCCTGCATGCGGCCTCCGATGAACCAGCAGCAAAATCAGAAGCTTGCCCGCCACACCCTCCTGGACTCGGAGGCAACCTCCGGGGAAAACGATGTGCAGACAGACACTTCGCCGCCTCCAGGAGGCGCTGCCTTTATCTTGCCTTCCGCCGACCTGCCTCCCTGCCCCGCCCGAACCACGGTAGCCGCTGCCCTCACCTGCGATCCGGCCGGCCTGACCTTGCTCGCTCCGATCCGAGCGGCACCAGGAGTTGGCCATTCGGGCCGGTCACGGAAACACCGTTTCGGAGAAAAAACAGCGACTGCCCGGACGGGATTCCCGGCGCGCTTTTGGAACGGGATTTGCCGGTGAGCGCGTCCATATCGGCGGCCGAAATGCCCGCCGCCTTGATCTCTTCCAGATACGAAACCGTCTCGCTGGGCAGCGGTCGCCCGCGCTGCAAATGCTGCTCGTAGCGCTTCGGCCCGGCGTTATAGGCTGCAAACAGGCCTGGAAATCCGAAGCGGTCATACATGGCGCGCAGATAGGCAGTGCCTGCCAGAATGTTGTCGCGAGGGTCGTGCGGGACGGCTCCCAGGCCAAGCTCTGCGCGCAACTCCTCGTAGGTGGCTGGCATCACCTGCATGAGGCCAATGGCGCCGGCGCTCGACGTGACCGGCCGCCCATTGAGCGTCGTCTGCCCCCGGCTTTCGGCATCCATGACGGCATAAATCCAGGTCTGTGGAATGCTGAAACGCCGGCTTGCTTCGGCTACGAAGGGCTGCCATCTTGCAAGCTGCGGACTATGGGAGATGACGACCGGCTTCGTGTTGGTCGCGGCGGAACAGGAGCATGGTGCGAGACACGCCATGCTCAGCATAAGGAGGGTCACTCGGTCCATAGCGGCACGAGCCTCCCGATGATGTTTTCGGCCGGCACCGGCCCGAAATAGCGGCTGTCGAACGAACGATCTTTATCGCTGCCGAGCAGGAAAACCTCGGCGGCGGCGAGTTTTCGGCATGCATTCCACCAAGGCAGCGGACGGTGCTGCGTGTCGGTTGCAAGCCGGCGCGCGGCTATCTCGCCGCCGATGATGATGGCGTCGCCGAAGGTGCAGACATGCTCGCCGGGCAGCGCCGCAAGGCGCTTGATCAGCGGCACGTTGCTGGGCAGATAGAAGCGTTCGGCGGCGAGATCGGCGACCGGTCTTGGTGGGCGGACGAGTACGAGATCACCACGAGCGGGCGATCCGGATGCGACGCGATAGAGGCCGACCGGCGCACTCGCCGAGGCGTTCCAGACCAGCCAGGGCGATGGTTTGCCGAAGGCGGCGAAGCCGATCAGGCCAAGGCCGATTGTGGCAACGACGATCGTCTTGCGGGCTCGAATGCGCCGCAGATGGCTGCCGATCAGACGGATGGTGGGACGCCGGCTCATGAGCGGCCTCCCTCACCGGCCGAGCCGGATTCGTGCGCGCCATCCTCGGGCGCGGTCTCCTGCGCGTGCCCCTTCGACCAGTCGTCGAGTTCGTCGATGTGATAGCGGACATAGCGGCCGTGCTTGCGGAATTGTGGGCCACCGCCTTTGAGGCGCATCTTCTCCAGCGTGCGCTGGGACAGCCCGATATAGAAGGCCGCCTGCGCGGTGTTGAGAAACGGACTGCCCTTCTTGGCGCGGGCTGCGCGTTCGTTTTCGTCGTCCATGATGATCCTCGGTTCGTTACGGGCAAGCGAGGCGAGGATCGGCGAGCGAGATCGTTTTGGGGACGGGCGAAGAGTGGGGGGCGAGTTTTCGCCGCCCCTTCGGCGGCCTCACGGGTCCTGAGAGAGGCCCTGCGCCGGTGGGCGGCGCAGGGCTTTGCGGGTCGGCCGGTCAGTCGACCGGGTTCCAGATGATGGCGTAAGTGTCGTCGTCATCCTGGCCGGCGGCGCGGCCCAGATTGGCGTAGAGCTTGCGCGGGCCAAACTCGGGGGCCGCAATCGACAGGCTCACATAGTCCTTGCCGGAGGTCTCGCCGGTGCGGATCCAGGCCGCACCCACTTCGACCCCTTGCGTCAGCACCCGGTAGTCCGGATGGGTGTCGGCGCTCTTTGCCTGATTGGGCACGATGTCGATGTCGGCGCGGACGCTGAGCGTCTTGAGCTGGCCCTTGTAGCCGCCGTTTTCCTGTTTGGTCACGTATCCGATTGCGGTCATTTTCAGTCTCCTCTTGGTGCTCGCAGGGGACCATTCCCCTGCGATGGCGGACCGTGATGGGCGCGTCCGGACCGCCGGAACCGGCACGGCCGCAGCGCCAGCGGAGGACCCGAGCGGGGAGTTTTTTTGAAGCGAAGCGGCGCGAGGAAGCCGCCGCAGGCGGCGGGGAAAAAAGCTGCCGGCGAGGGTTTCGAGCGGGCCGGATCCGCCCATAGGTCGTCAAGCCAGGCGCAGGGGAATGGTCCCTGAGACACAATGGAGACAGGTTGCGCGATCGGGAGCACAATAAGCAGGCGGCAATATGCGGGGGGCCGGCGGCGCGGGCTCTCTCGGCAATCGGATTGGCAATTGGACCCACGCGCCTAGCGCCTCAGCAAGCAATCCGGGGCGGTGCGGGGCTGCCGAAATGGGGGCGAATTGGCGTTGGAATTTATCGCACGCGGCACTGGCTCGGCAAGACGATCAATCGGAGCCGGCGCGGCCCGGAGCGGCGCGCGCGTCCTTAGCGGCAGTACTCGAGAAAACGCCGCTCGGGCCCTGATCGACTATTCGCCACGAACAGCGACTGCTTCCTTGCGCACAGATCGGCGAATAGGAAGGCCTCGCGGCTGGGCAGCTTTCGGCCGGGAATTTGATCCAGCGTGCAGCCAGGCCTCAACTTGAGGCGGCGGCCATTCTCGCCACCAGGAAGCCGCGGACCTCCCAGGCGAAACTGCTGTCCGCGCCATGCTTGCCGCCGATCTCGGCGAGCATCGAAACGGCGATTTCCTTGTCGCGCAAGCGATCGAAACGCCATTGTCCGGTTGCCGCCATATGCCGACGACGCGCACGATATTGTCGTCGCCAAGCGCCCACCTTGCGCGCGAACATGCCGGCGGCAGCAAGGGGTCGCGATTGCCGCCGGCCACCACCGGGCAGGCCAACAGCTTGTGCCGCATTTGCCGAATGCGGCGTCAGGCTTGCAGCCGGCAAGGCTGGCAGTCACTGTCTCGTTGGCTGCGCGCTGCGACCCGGGGCGCACCTTGGCGATGCAGATCGGCATAGTTCTGCATCGGGGCGGGTGAGTCCCGGGCGCCGTCGGGAATGGGCATCTCCTCGCTATCCGGCGTCGGCTCGGTCGTGGCCAGTTGAGCATCGGGCATCGTCATGCCGCAGTCCCTTCTTGCGCCTCGCCTTCCGCATCGGCCTGAAGGCCAAGCAGGAAATCGGCGGCCTTCGAGGCGAGGCTGGCGGCACGGAAAATGGCGCGGTTGTCCTCGCGCAGCACCTTCAGCCATGAGCCGATGTAATCGGCGTGACGCACGGTCGGCTCGATGCCGAGATTGCTGCAGACGAAGGCGGCAGTGATTTCGGCGACCAATTCTTCACGCGCGTAAGCCTTGGAGCCGAAGGAGCCGGAGAGGTCGCGACCAAGCCGCGTCGGGTGGCCGGTCCAGTGGCCAAGCTCGTGAAAGCAGGTCCGGTAATAGTCGATCTGCTGATGGAACGCCGGCTGCGGCGGCACCTGAATGTGGTCGCTGCCCGGCATGTAGAAAGCGCGATCGCCGCCGACCCTGAAATCCGCACCACTGGCGCGAATCAGCGTTTCGGCCTGCGGCACGATCTCGCACTGAGGCAGCGGCTCGGCGGGGGCATGGAGGTGTTCCGGAAGATTGTCGCACTGCGCGACATTAAAGACGGTAAAGCGCTTCAGAAAAGGCACGGCCTGTGGTGCATCGCCCTCGTGGCGTGCGCGCTCCTTCTCGTCCTTGGGGACAAAGCGGTCGGCATGCACGATGGTCGTGCCGCGCTCGCCTTTCCTGACATTGCCGCCCAGGGCAAGCGCCTGCCGGAAGGTCAGCCAATTCTGGCTGGGATAGCTGCGCTCGATGACGGCGCCCCACAGGATGAGGATATTGATGCCGGAATAGCTGCGCCCCGTGGACGCATTCCTCGGCAGGCCGAGGCCTGCTTTTGCGCTGCCCCATGGCTTGACCCATGGCACGGTACCGCGCTCCAGCTCGGCAATGATGCGGTCGGTGATCTCCTGATAGAGGCTGGCGCCCGGGCGCCTGCCCTTGCCTGCGCCAGCCTCTCCGCTGGTGGTACGCTTGCTGTTTGCACGCATGTGTTATCCTCCGCTCACCAATCGCCGCGCCTTTCCCCGGAAGCGGGGTGGGCGGCGAGTCGCGACCGGAAGGGCCCGCCCAGTAGGCGGACCGCATCCGAAGGACCGTAACGAAGAGGAGGACCCTGAGCGGCACGCGAAGGGTTGCGGGCTGCCGCAGCGGGTCTAGAAGGGAGTGCCGCCCGCCCCGCGCCACCGGGAAAGGCCAACAGACAAACCGCGCCGCCCGCAAGGGCGGCGGCCGTCACAGCCCGAAGGGCTGCCCACGCCAAGGGGCGAAGCCGAATGGCCGAGACCGCCTGAGCTTGCCGAAGAAAAGCGGGCTCGGTTCACGAGCACCTGGTGCGCGTCGTCAGGCGCGCGGGCGCGCGCCAAGTTTTTTCGCACATGGTCAGGCGGCGCAGTTGCGTCGAGGAACCCGACGGCATCGGCGCCGTGCGCGCGGCTTCCTCCGAAAACCAGCGCTCGCCTTTCAACAAATTGAGGCATTGTCCTAGACAATATTCCTGTCCGGATCATGATAGATGCGGCGCGCCCGCTAGGACCGGAGGCTGGACAGAATCTCGCACGGATCAGCGTCAATGGCCGCAGTTATGTCGAGAAACTCGATGACGTCGAGACGCCGCTCTGCGCCCTCGTACTTGGCCACGAAGGATTGGGGACGACCAAGCTTGTCAGCCAGCTGCTCCTGGGTCAGGCCTTTGGCCTTGCGCAGCGAAACCAGCTGGGCCAGAAACCGCTGGTGGCGGGGCGATCGAAGGGATTTGGGCATGGAGGCGAACCGGTCGGGTAAAGACCGGATCAGCGACTAATCCCGGTTTCGGATTATCCCATTTTGGGATATACTGCGTGCGCTCACAGGCGAGGTTCGCAGGCATGAATGGACCAATGGGAACAGATGAGACTCGAAGCTCAACTTTGAGCGATGAAGTCCCCTGGTCGGAGAACCTCACGAGCTACGACAGGGAGCATTTCACGATCTACCTGCGGATCCTGGATGCCTGCGCCGACAATGCCAGCGAAAAGGAGATGGCCGAGCGCATTCTCGGCATCGACCCGTCCATTGACCCGGTCCGCGCCCGCAAAGCTCTTCGCAGCCATATCGACCGTGCGAACTGGATGGTGACGACCGGCTACAAGGAACTGTTCGCCGGCTGATGCACAACGCCCACTGCCACGTGTTTCGAGCAGGCAAGTCTCTGTAGCCAAATTCGGCAGCGCACGGCCGCGACAGCCGGCGCGGCGGGAGCGGTCACAACTGGTTCGCGTGCTGTTTGACTGCCATTTCCAGTGCTTGCATCGACGGCACAGCCTTGGAGAAGAGGAAGCCCTGAGCGGTTCGGCAGCCAAGCTTGTGCAGGGTTTGCCGATCCGCCTCTGTTTCGACGCCCTCGGCCATGACCTCGATCCCGAGCATGTCACCGAGTTCGATGACCGATTTGACAAGCAGTCGGTCCTCTCGGGACTTGGCCAGGCCGCGAATGAAGCCCTGGTCTATTTTCACCTTGCGTATCCGACGGTCCTTGAGAGATGCCAAGGTAGAAAAGCCGGTGCCGAAGTCATCGAGCGCGATGGAAATACCGGCATGTGAAAGCCGTCCGAGCTTTTCATCCACTCTGTCCGGGTCCACCGGCGATTCTTCGGTAATCTCGATTTCGAACATCGTCGCAGGCAGGCCTCTTGCCGCCAGACCATCCAGAACCATGTCGTCGATATCGCCGGCTTCCAGTTCGCGAGGGGAAACATTCATCGCCACACGAATGTCACGACAGTCAGCTTTCACCAAGCCGTCGATAAAAGCACAACAGTCGGCGAATACGGTTTGCGTCAGCAGCTGAAGCATTCCGGTTTCGCGTGCGGCCGTGATGATTTCGGGTGGAGAGATGGCACCATGCGTCGGATGGGACCATCTCAGCAAGGCTTCAAAACCGACCACGGTCTCGGTTTCGAGTTTCACGATCGGCTGGAACCAAGGTTGCAATTGTCCCGTCTTTATCGCCGAATGAAGATCCCGTTCGATCGACTGGCGACGTTGCAGTTCCCTGTCGAGTTCGGCATCGAACAGGCAAAATTCGTTCCTGCCATGGCGCTTGGCCGTATACAGGGCGATATCCGCCCGCAACAACATTTCAGTCAGGCTCGGCGTCTGCGCCAAGTATATCCCTATCGATGCCCCGACCCGAACGGACGCGACCTCGATATAGGGGCGAGCAATTTTGGCTATGATATTGGAGGCGAGATCACTGGCAGAAAGCGAAGCTCTCGTTGAGGGAAAAACCAGCACGAATTCATCGCCGCCGATACGAGCGAGCGTTGAGCCTTCGGGTGCTTCCTGCTCTATGCGGCGGGCGATCATGACAAGCAGTTCATCACCGGTCCTGTGACCGTAGGTGTCATTGACAGATTTGAAGCCGTCCAGATCAATCAGCATTGCCACGAAGGGGCCATCCGCGGTCTTGAACCGACCGATGGCGTGTTCAAGGCCCCGCCTGTTGAGAAGGGCGGTCAGATGGTCCTCCCTGGAGTTGCGCTCCATTTCCGACGCAAATCGCTCTGCCTCATGTCTCAGGCGGCTTGCTTCGCGGAAGCGCGCCTGCCCAACAAACGAAGCTCGGACCAAGCCGCCCATGAAGAGCAGAACGGTGAAAGCCAGAATGTAGCGTTCAAAATTGCCTTTCGCCAAAAGGCACGCCACCGTGATGAGGAGTGGAGGTGTGATGAAGCTGGTCGCCGCCGCGGCATACGAACTGCCATATGTAACCGCACCAGCTGAAATGCCCGCCAGTATGACCAGATGCATCGGTGCTTGTGGTGTTGTGTATCCAACAGTCAGCACGGCCGGGAAGGACCATGCAAACCCTGCCAGAAGGGCAAGGACGCCAAACATGCGAAGGCGCGGCAAAACGCCAAGCAAATCCTGATGGCGCCCCGTTTCCTTTAGCTGAAAACGGGCGAGTGCAAGCCGGGCGGCATTTAGCGCATTGACGACCAGGAACCAGCTGGCAGCGGCGAAGCCGCCGCCAGAAAGGGCCTGCACCGCGCAAATCAGGCCTGACAGGATCGCGCTTATCGGCATCGACACGAAGAGCCCGGCCCTCAGGTCAGCAAGCTGATCCTGACGGATTTTGGCCTCCAGCGATTCTTCTTCCTTTAGGGGTGCCATGAATGGACCAGCTTGCTTGCGTCGTTGTTCGCGAGGACCAAATCTATGCAAGCCCACTGAAGGACGGGTTAACTACCCAGCGAGGGTAACCAGTGCGCTCACCATGCTTCGGGTCACACCTTTGGCTTGCATTGCGGAATCATCAAGGCTTCGCCCGCGCGCGTGCCTTGATCCGAATCATGCCATGAGGCAACGTCACCAGGAAGCAGCCGTGCCCGCGACGACGCGCGCCAGCAAGACAAGGAAGCCTCGCCGAGACAGCGTTCCAGAGCGGCAGCGCTCTGTGCGATTCACCGCCTGAGCATGGCCGAAATGCCATGGCGGACAAAGGGAAGATGTTGGGCAAAGCGGAGCGCAGCATGTCTTGCAAGCCGTGCCGCCGGGTGCTCGCTTGAGTAGAGACCGACAAGCATGTTGGTGGCATGATAGAGCGGCCCCGCCGACAGCCGCAGCCGGCTTTCGTATCTGCCGAGCATGTCGGGATCGGCAATGTCGCGGCGGGCGCGACATGCTGTCAGTATTTTATGAGCGAGTTGCTTCTGGCCGCTGAGGCCGATGTTAAAGCCATGCGCGGTCACCGGGTGCATGCCGATGGCAGCGTCGCCGATCAGTGCCGCACTCGGAGCCGAGAACTTGTGCGCCCAGGTCGTGACCAGCGGATAGGCATGGCGGGTGCTTGCCAGGGTCATCTGCCCGAGGCGTCCTCGACACCTGTTCATCAATTCCATGCGGAACAATTCGTCATCGAGAGCAGACAGTCTGTCGGCCTCGCTTGAGCGCAAAGTCAGAAGCAGCGACGACACGCCTTCCATGAGCGGCAACATCGCTATGGTCTGATGGTGGTCGAACCATTCGACCGCGATCTGGTGATGGACGCGCTCGTGCCTCACTCGGCAAATCAGCATGGAGTGGCCAAGCGGATGGATGGTGGCGCCAATGCCGAGCAGGTCGCGCATCGCGGACAAACGCGAATCCGCTGCTACGAGCAGCCGAGCGGCCAATTGCCTGCCATCAGAAAGCGTTATGACCGCCTCGTCTTCGCTATTTGTTGCATTGACGACCGAGTTGCCGCACAGGAGCCGGGCATGATCCTGGCAGTGGACAATTTTGAACAGGGCATCGCGGATCCGACAATTTGGGACCAGAAATCCGAGTGGTTCCCCAGATCCGCTGGGGCCATCGAAGCTCAGGGCGAAAGGGCTGGATCCGTTGAGCACGCGCGCGCCATGAAGCGGTGATTTGTCCGATGCGGGGATGGCATCCCAGGCGCCGAGCTCGCGAAGGATTCTCACTGATGCGTGGGTCAGCGCGATCTCGCGACCGTCGAAAGCCGGATTCGCCAGGCTGTCGAGCGACTGCCGTTCAACCACTGCCACCTTGAGTCGGCTCCAGGCGAGCGATGCTGCGAAGGCAAGTCCGACCGGCCCAGCTCCGACGACAATGATGTCGAATTTGTCGACATAGCCGGCCATCAGCGTGCCGCCATAGCGGCTATCTTCGATACGAAGCGCTCTTGAAGCATCGCAATCACCCACGGTTTGCCGCTCATCTCCCCAACTCGATAGACATGCGTTCTCCGTTGGAAGCCTGGTCAATGAAACCATGCCGATGAAGAGATAACGCTGATCTGGATCAACCAGGCTCGACAAACCCGGCAGCGGCGGGTTCACGGTCGAGTGGTCGATTGCCGTGAAAACGTCTGCATGTCTGGGCATTCTGAATGGTCGGCTTCCCAATCGCGTGCCCCTCCTGGCCAAAGGTTCGGCAACGTATTGTGGCTGATCCGTTCTTCGCACGCGCGCCTCGCGGGCAATCGCCAGCAAAGATTCGGTCGACTGACGACCAGCATCCGCACAGTCGTTGGCGCCGCCAACCGGTTCAGCCTCGCGGCTCTTCCCGATCGATAAGGACCCGCTCGGCGGAGCCGTCGAGATCTTTGTATTGGCCGCTCTACAAGATCCACCGGAAGCCCCGGTCCAAGCCCCACCAAAACAGGCAGCGGCCATCGCATTTCCGTCAGGACGGGCGTCTTGCTGCCGACAGCGTGCTCTCCGACCATAACGCGCTAGACGCCGAAGGAACTCGCCGACGGCCTCATGTCCAAATGATGTGGGAAGGGAGCAAACCAAAGGGACTCTGCTTGGCGTCCCCGCTTTTTTCGCAGCTATGAAACCATCACTGAGAACGGATCCGTACTGAGGAGGAGGCGGTCCTTGACTTGCCCGACGCCGGCAACCTTCTCGGCCGCAACGATCGCTGCCTTCCGCTGACGCTCGTCGACAATCGCCCCCTTCAGTTCGACAAGGCCGTCGCTGACCCTCACATCGATCACGTCACCACCGCTCCAGGTTTGTGGCTGCAGTTCGGCAAGGATAGCCTTGCGGATCAGTTCGTCATCGGGTGGCGTGGTGCCCTGTTTCGACATGGCGCGGATCAGGACAAGCAGCAAATCAGTTCGCGTGATGATGCCGACGACCCTTTCCCGATCGACAATCGGGACATTGTTGATGCGGTGTTGCATCATGAGGTCGACAGGAGGCGCCGAGATGACGTGTGTGGTCATCACCTGATGGATAATCCGTCCATTCGAGCGCACACATAGTCATTGGCGGTTGTGCCCGGGCCAAGATCAAGCTCCAGCCAGCGCGGACGCACACGCTGGGTTCCGAGTTCCTCTCGGCGCAAGAAGTCGCTTTTGCTTACAATGCCAACCAAGGTGCCGTCGCTGGTCGTTACCGGCAGGCAGCTGACTTTGCTTCAAAGCATGACCGCTTCGGCGATCGTCGCGTTCGCATGCGTCGTGATGACTGGCTTTGTCATTAAGGATTCGGCTTGCATCCTCACCCTCCTGATCTTTCGTCGGACGACGATAGGACATCCCGACCCGCGGCGCGTTGATCTGAGTCACGTGGAACCAGTGGCATTCTCCGCGCCGTCGTCGCTGTCGATGAGAATGCGCTCCGCCGCGCCATCGAGATCCTCGTACTGGCCGCTTCTCAACGCCCAAAGGAAGCCGGACAGGCCGAGTGAGCCGAGGAATAGCGCTACGGGGATGAGGTAGACGAGCGTCGTCATGACGATTGAGCCAAGGCGCCGGCCCGCGCGGGCCTGTCTTGCCGCGCAATTGCGGACGACGCACCCGTTGCGAAGCCTTGCAGACGCATGGCATTTCCAACCACGAGCAATGACGAGGCTGACATCGCGACCGCGGCGATAAGAGGCGTAACATGGCCCAGAATGGCGATCGGCACGGCAACAGCATTATAAACGATCGCAATTGTTATGTTCTGTCGGATCAGGGTTCCCGCCTTGCGCGATACGTCAACAGCCAGCGGGACCGCCAAGAGGCTTTCGCGCAGGACAACGAAGTCGGCTGCATTGCGGCCAATGTCGGCGGCGGTGGCGGGTGCGATCGAGACATGCGCAGCGCTCAGCGCCGGCGTATCGTTGAGCCCGTCGCCAACCATCAGAACCTTGTGCCCGTCCCTCGCCAGCGTCTCGATGCGTTCAACCTTGCCGGACGGCAGCAGGCAGGGAACGAAATCATCGACACCAAGCCCGTCCGCAACCTCGGCGCAGGCTTTCGCGGTGTCGCCCGACAGCATCTCCACGCACATACCAGCGTTGTGCAGTTGATCGATGGCTGCCCTGGCGTCGACGCGCAGCGCATCCTCGAAATCGAAGGTCGCGACAATGATCCCGTCTTTCGTCAGAACCGTCCCGCCATAGCCATGTCTGCCTTCGCGGCCGGTGCGGGCTTTCCATCCTCCGCGTCGACCCAGCCGCCAGGTGCTACCGGCGGCAGCGGCTTCGATGCCGAATCCCGGCTGCTCGGTGACGGCATCGAATTTGTGCTGCCCGCCAAGGCGGGCAAAGCCGGCTATGGCCTTTGAAAACGGGTGACGCGAGTGCGCAGCCATGTCTCCCGCGATTGCCAGCATGGCCGGATCAATCGAGTCCGCATTGACCAGCCGGGGCTGGCCGAGGGTGAGCGTTCCGGTCTTGTCGAACACCGCTCTATCAATCGTCGCCAGGCGCTCCATGGCCGAACCGTCCTTGACCATGATGCCGTTCTCGAACAGGCGCCGCGCCGCGACCACCTGGACGATCGGTACGGCGAGGCCGAGCGCGCACGGGCATGTGATGATGAGAACGGCAATGGCGATGGTTATCGCCCGGTGCCAGTCACCGGTCGCCGCCATCCAGCCAAGGAACGTCGCGAAGGCTGTGAGATGAACCACCGGGGCATAGAGCGCTGAAACACGATCGGCGATCCGGCGATAATGCGCGCGGCCGCCCTCTGCGGCTTCCATGAGCCGAACCATTTCCGCCAGAAACGAATCTTTCGCGGCGGCTGTCGCCTCGATCGTCAGCGGGCCGGTTAGGTTGAGGATACCGGCCTGAACGGCTTCGCCTGCTGCAACGCTTCGAGGCGTGCTCTCGCCGGAAACCAACGAGCAGTCCAGATCCGAGGCCCCTTGAATGATCTTGCCGTCGACGGGGATTCTCTCGCCGGCAGCGATCAACAGCAGCATGCCGGGTTCGATCTCGCCAACCGGCAGATAGTCGCGTGCACCATCGCCGCGCAGCACCATGGCGCCACGTGCGGCCAACTGGGACAGGCCTTTCACGGCGGTCCGGGCACGTTCGCGCATGACATGATCCAACGTGCGGCCGATCAACAGGAAGAACAGCAGCGACACCGATGCGTCGAAATAGGCGTGGTCGCCATGGGTGATCGTCTCATAGAGGCTCATGGCGTATGCCAGCGACACCCCGACCGCGATCGGCACGTCCATGTTCATGCGACCGTGGCGCAACGCATTCCAGGCCGAGCGGAAGAAGATGCCGCCGGCGAAGGCTAGTGCAGGGATGGCGATAAGCGCCGAGACCCAGTGGAACAGGTCGCGGGTAGCGCCTTCGGCTCCGGACCAGACCGAGACCGAAAGCAGCATGATGTTGCCCGCCGCAAAGCCCGCAACAGCGACGGCGCGGATGAGCTCCGAGAGCGTCTTGTCCTTTGTATCGGTGTCGGCTTCGAACAGATGTGTCTGGTAGCCCAGGCGTCCGAGGATAGCGACGAATGGCGGAACGTCGTCGCCGCGCCAGCGGATAGACACCCGCCTCGTTGACAGGTTGACGCGGGCGGCTTCGACATGATCGAGCTTTCCCAATGCCGTCTCGATAGTCTGAATGCAGGCACCGCAGCGAACGGCCGGTATCGAAAGCTCGGTCTGATGAAGGTCGTCGCCAAGTGATCGGCTCGCCAGCTTGATTTCCTGGCTGGACGGCAGGGCCGAGGTCACGCTGACCATATCCAGCGCCATTTCAGCACCCGGCGTACAACAGCTCATTGCAGCGCTCCATGGGAAATCACGATCCTGCGCACGTCGCGATACGGTTTATCCAGGCCGGCATCGGCGTCGACTTCGACGATCCAGACACCATCCTTCGGCAAATGCTGGGCGGCGAATTCCTGACCCGAGGCGAGGACGAGCTTGATGGATTCATCCTCTTTTTCGTAAGCGGGATGGCGAAACAGCGCCTTCACGCTATGCAAGGGAACCGGTTTGCCGGCGGCGTCGATGAGGCCGTAGCGGACTTCACCCGATGCGATGGTCAGCTTGCCGGTCCAGCCGAGGGCTGCCTGCGCCCGCCCTTCCTCGGCCTTCCTGTTGAACTGCTGGCTCGCCACATAGGTGTTTTCGACGACCAGGCCGGTCCAGCTCGTGTTGGCAAGCGTCGCCATGGTCAGATTGACCGCGATGACCACACCGAAAAAGGCCAGGATGATGGCCAACATGTGCCTGCCGGTGAATTCGCGGGTTTTTTGTGTTCTGGCGCTCATCTGGCAGTCTCCGGCGCGTTGAAGGTGGCGGTGTACTCGTTCGACTCGAAGCTGGCTCTGTCCTCGACGCGGAACTTGAAGGTCTGTGCCGGAGCGCGGATCTGGTCCGCCGGCTGGCGAACGAAGACCCTCAGCATTTTCAGGCGGTCGGGTTCGACCGGAATGGCGAAGGAACGGCCTGCGGGGATGTCGTCGCCGACGACGACGATGTCAGCGCCTTCAAGGCCCTGCATGGTTACGACGATCGTCCTCGGCTCGGGGATCATGTTGAGCAGCTTGACGGTGTAGCCGTTGCGGATCGAGCCGTCGGAGAGCGTCACGAATTGTGGATTGCGGTCGTGCAGGACATTGATTTCGAGCCGGTCGCGCGTCAGCAGCGAGTAGAGGAGGCCCAGGCCGATCAGCGACCACATAGCCATGTAGACATAGGTGCGTGGCCGAAAGATCTTGCGGATGTGGAAATGCGCCACTCTGTCCGAAAACAGGCCGTCATCCGTCCTGACCAGCGCCGGATTGACTGAGCTGGACCCGCCTGCAGTCGCCAGCATCATGTTGGCGTTGTAGTCGGAGAGCGTCGCATAGGCGATCAGCCCACGCTCCTTCCCGAGCTTGTCCATGACGCCGTCACAGGCGTCGATGCAGAGCGCGCAAGTGATGCATTCGAGCTGCTGGCCATAGCGAATGTCGATCCCCATCGGGCAGACCGCGACACAGGCATTGCAGTCGACGCAGTCGCCGACGGACTGCCCTGCAGCTTGCACCTTCTTCGCATGACGCCAACGCGGTTCGCCGCGCCAGTCATTGTAGGTGACGGTGAGCGAACTTTCATCGAGCATGGCTGCCTGGATGCGCGGCCATGGGCACATATAGGTGCAGACCTGCTCGCGCATCAGCCCGCCGAACGTGTAGGTCGTTGCCGTCAGCACGGCGACGGTGATGTAGGCGACGGGGGCTGCCGTGCCGGTGAAGAGTTCGCCAAGCAGGCTGGGCGCGTCACCGAAATAAAAGATCCACGCGCCGCCCGTCAGCGCGCCTATGGCCAGCCAAATGGCGTGTTTCGATACCCGCAGCACAAGCTTGCGGGGAGTCCAGAGACCGGCATCAAGCTTGATACGAGCGTTGCGGTCACCCTCGATGGCTCGCTCGACGACCAGGAACAGATCGACCCATACGGTCTGCGGGCATGTGTAGCCACACCAGGCACGGCCGACAGTCGAGGTGATCAGGAAAAGACCGACGCCGGCCATGACCAGAAGGCCGGCGACATAGTAGAATTCCTGCGGCCATATCTCGATGAAGAAGAAATAGAAACGCCGGTTGGCGACATCGAGCAGCACGGCCTGGTTCGGGCTAAACGAGCCCCGATCCCAGCGCAGCCACGGCGTCAGATAGTAGATGCCGAGCGTGACCGCCATCACCAGCCATTTGAACTGGCGAAAGCTGCCCGAGGCCCGCTTCGGGAAGATCTTCTTGCGCGCGGCGTACATTGGCTGACGCACCTTGGCGGAGTCGACCGGCGTGGGTTCGATCCTTTCTATTTGCGAGTTATCAAGCACGAGAAGCTCCAGTCACCAGCGACGATTTCGCCGGAAACCGACTCATCGGTTCTGGATGATGCCGAGGCCCGGCTTGCGCCGGGCCTCGTCGCTTGGCGGGAGGGGGAGGACGAGAATAGGCTTCTGCTCCTATTCTCCGCCGCCAAGCGAATGGATGTAGACCGCCAGTTCCTTGACCTTGGTCTCGCCGAGGCGCGCGCCCCAGGCCGGCATCACGCCCTGTTTCGGCGCGGTGACCTGGGCGGCGATGGCCGCTTCGCCTGACGCGTAGAGCCAGATGGCGTCGGTCAGATCTGGAGCGCCGAGTTCCTTGTTGCCTTTTGCATTGTCGCCGTGACAGGCCACGCAATTTTCGGCGAAGACCTTGGCGCCGGGCGCGACCAACGATTGATCCCCGACAGTGCCGGACAGGCTGGCAACGTAGGTGCTGACCTGTTTGATCTGATCGGCGGTGATGATGTCGCCAAAGGCCGGCATTTCCGACAGGCGCGTAGCCGGGTCGGAGGCGAAGCGGATGCCATGAGCGATCGTCTGCTGGATCTGGTCCACCTCGCCGCCCCACAGCCAGTCGTCGTCATTTAGGTTCGGAAAGCCCTTGGACCCTTGGGCGCCAGAACCGTGGCACTGCACGCAATTGACCTTGAACGCGGCGGCGCCGGCAGCGACGGCGAATTCGCGCAGCGTGTCATCCGCAGCAATCTCCGAAACACTTTTCGACTCTATTGCGGCGACATATTTGCCCTTTGCCGCTTCGGCCGCGGACAACTCGTTCTTGACTTCGTTGCGGCTGGAATAGCCAAGTACGCCCTTTGTCGCGGAGTGCAACAGCGGCCATGCCGGGTAGGCAATTGTGTAACCGATCGCCCAGACTATGGTCATGTAGAAGGTGATGACCCACCAGCGCGGGAGCGGGTTGTTGAGCTCGCGAATGCCGTCCCACTCATGACCGGTCGTCGAGATGCCGGAAACCTCGTCAATGTGATCGCTGCTCATGATCAGTCCTCCTTCAGAGGAATTTGAGCTGCTTCGCCGGCTTGCCTGCGGCTGCCGGGGCGAAGTGCAAAGGCAACGGATCCGATGAAGAAAAGAGCGATGGCAAGCAGGCCCCAGCTGTCAGCAAACTCCCGCATGAAATTGTACGTCATCGCCATTGTCCTCAGCGGTAGCCGGCGGTCTCATCGTAGTTCTTGAAATCGACAAGCGTGCCGAGCATCTGGAGATAAGAAACCAGGGCGTCCATTTCGGTGACTTGCTGCGGATCACCGTCGAAATCGCCGATCCTGGCCTTGGGGTAGCGGGCCTCGAGGCCGGACGTGTCGGCATTGGGATCAGCCTGCGCCATCAAATCAGCATTGGCGTTAGCGACCATGTCGTCGGAGTAGGGAACGCCGACGCGCCTGTTGGCAACCAGATGCGTCGAGAAATCCTTCACCGCGATCGGCGTATCCTTCAGAAAGCCATAGCTCGGCATGATGGATTCCGGCACCACGGAACGAGGGTCCGTGAGGTGCTCGACATGCCAAAGATTTGAGTAGCGATCGCCAACCCGAGCGAGGTCCGGTCCGGTGCGCTTCGATCCCCACTGGAAGGGATGATCATACATCGACTCGGCCGCCAGGCTGTAATGCCCATAGCGCTCGACCTCGTCACGGAACGGGCGGATCATCTGGCTATGGCAGAGATAGCATCCCTCACGCACATAGATGTTGCGCCCGACGAGTTCGAGCGGCGAGTAGGGCCGCATGCCTTCGACCTTCTCGATCGTGTTGTCGAGATAGAAGAGCGGCGCGATCTCGACGATGCCGCCGATTGTCACGACCAGCAGCGACCCGAGGAGAAGAAGTGTAGCGTTCTTCTCGATGACCGCGTGTCTGTTCATCAACCTCATTTTCTGTCTCATCATCGCGCAAGCTGGAGGGCGGGAACGGAGCCGGGCATCGGATCCTCCTCGCGCCGGTAGCCAAGGATGGTCATGGCGATGTTCCACGCCATGATCAGGGCGCCGGAAAGGTACATGGCTCCGCCGATGGCGCGCATGATGTAGTAGGGGTGCATGGCGGCCACGGTTTCGGCGAAGGAGTAGACCAGGAAGCCCTGCTCGTCGTATTCGCGCCACATCAGGCCCTGCATGATGCCGGACACCCACATGACCGACGCGTAGACAACGATGCCAAGCGTCGCCAGCCAGAAGTGCCAGGTAACGAGGCGCAGCGAGTAGAGCCGTTCACGGTTCCACAGCTTCGGCACCATGTAATAAAGCGCGCCGAACGAGATCATGCCGACCCAGCCGAGTGCGCCCGAATGGACGTGTCCGATGGTCCAGTCGGTATAGTGCGACAGCGAGTTGACCGTCTTGATCGACATCATCGGGCCCTCGAAGGTGGACATGCCGTAGAAGGCGATGGCCATCACCATCATGCGGATGATCGGATCGGTGCGGAGCTTGTCCCAGGCGCCCGACAGCGTCATCAGGCCATTGATCATGCCGCCCCATGACGGCATCCACAGCATGATCGAGAACACCATGCCGAGCGTCTGCGCCCAATCGGGCAAGGCGGTGTAGTGCAAATGATGGGGTCCAGCCCAGATGTAGAGAAAGATGATTGCCCAGAAATGGACGATCGACAGCCGGTAGGAATAGACCGGCCGGTTCGCCTGCTTGGGCACGAAATAATACATCATGCCGAGAAAGCCGGCGGTCAGAAAGAAGCCCACGGCGTTGTGGCCATACCACCATTGCGTCAGAGCGTCCTGGACCCCGGAGAAAGCCGAATAGCTCTTCGAGCCCAGGAAGGAGGCGGGCATGGAGAGGTTGTTGACCACATGCAGCATCGCGATGGTGACGATGAAGGACAGATAGAACCAGTTGGCGACGTAGATATGCGGTTCCTTGCGCTTCAGGATCGTGCCGAGGAACAGGATGAGATAGGCGACCCAGACGATGGTCAGCCAGATGTCCACATACCATTCGGGCTCGGCGTATTCGCGGCTCTCGGTGATGCCGAGCAGGTATCCGGTTGCGGCCATGACGATGAAGAGCTGGTAGCCCCAGAACACGAACCAGCCGAGATCGCCGCCGAACAGCCGGGCGCGGCAGGTGCGTTGCACGACGTATAGTGACGTGCAAAGCAATGCGTTGCCGCCGAAAGCGAAGACGACTCCCGACGTGTGAAGCGGGCGCAGGCGACCGAAGTTGAACCAGGGCTGGATGTTGAGATCGGGGTAGGCAAGCTGCAGCGCGATGACCACGCCGACCAGCATGCCGACGACACCCCAAAACATGGTGGCGATGGCGCCGTAGCGGATTGGACCGTCCATGTAAGCGGACGGGTCGATCGGAGCGGCAGGCTTGAACTCAGTGTTGCGCAACAGGATCGCAGTGAAGCCAGCCAAGGCGAAGAACAAGACCCACATATGCTGGCGAAAGGGTTCATCCACCCCAGCGCCAGCGGCCACCAAAGCCGCGAATGCGAACAGGCTTAGAAGCACGATTTCTTTGCCGAATTTCATCGCAAGCCCCGATTTCCAATTCCGGCGGATGCCAAACCGCGGTGCCTTATTGCGCAGCCGTCGCCTGCTCGCCCTGATCCATGTCAGAGCCGCACCATTTTGCTTCGAGCAGCATCGAGTTCGGTGCGATCAGACTGTGTCGAATGTGGAAGTGCAGCACCGGCCGACGGTTTATGGACAGGCCCGGCGTCCCCAGTCGGGGCCCGGGTAGGAGGCGACCGCGGGCGTGTGGGGAAGCGCACCTTCTGTGACGCTGGTAAGCAGGCCGATGCCTTACCGAACGTCGATCGTTTCAATGCCTTGGAACAGCCAGCGCCAGCGTTGCGCTGCCTTCGCGACATTTATAGTTTGGGGAGACGGCGATTTTCGCCTGCGTATGAGGCATATTGACTTCGGCCAAGTGTGGATGCTTCGCCGACGAGCCGAAACGCAACTGGCGTATACGATCGGATGGAGAACGGGCTGTCGCTACGCGATGTCTTCTGAGCCCAACGCGAGCATGCCCTGCCCCGAATGAAGTAAGTGGCGTGGGCCATGCAGCTCCGTGTCATTCAAACGGCTATTGCGCCTCGGCCGCCGCAGCGCCGTTCCAGCCGGCTCATGCTGTCCACGGTGACGCGGCGGTTGTTCTCGATCCGAATCACGCCGTCCATTCTCAGGCTGGTCAGCTGACGGCTCACGGTCTCGTTTGTGATGCCAAGGAAATCAGATATGTCGGCACGCGTCATCGGCAGCTCGAAGCATGCCGACATAGCCGCCGGGTCAACATTGGAGTCGATGTTCCGGGCAATCATGAGGAGAAAGCTCGCCACCTTCTCTGGTGCGGTCTTGCGCCCCAGAGTCACCATCCATTCGCGGGCCTCGTCAAGTTCGTTCAGCGCCTGCTTGAGCAGGCGATGCACAAATTCGGGTGACTGCTTCATCATCCGTTCGATGGCCGCTCTCGGAAACGAGCACAGCGAGACAGCTGTTGCCGCTTCCGCATTGATCGCACTTTTCATCTTGAAGGGCCGTCCCAGAAAATCCGGCGCGAACTGGAGACCGACGATCTGCTGGCGGCCGTCCGAAAGGCTCTTCGTGAGCTTCACCACGCCTGAAAGCACGTTTGAATAACAGTCCACCGCCTCGGCGTCGCCGATCAGTTCGACCCCCGGCTCGATATTGTGCCGCGACGACGTCTTGGCGAGCTGAGCCAAATCGTCTGGCTCGAGCGCGCCACAGACACCGCGGCGCCGTGCCTCGCAAGGCAGGCAAAGAACGGGAATGCCGGAACTGTGAATATCCTGCCGTAATGTCATTCGATCGCTCTACCGGTCCAGTGCGGGCAGGATAGCAATCCACGGTAGAAAAATCCTTGCGGCAGTTTGTCCGTGCTGAAGGTTGATCGAAATCAGGGCTTAGGCTCATCCAAGCATCCACAGTTCGGGCGACGCAAACACGGTGGACCACGACATGCGACAAAAGCTAGCTGCCAGATTTGGCGAGAACGTCCCGCGCTATACCAGTTATCCGACTGCGCCCCATTTCCATGCGGGCGTCGATGCCGTCGTTTACCGAGGCTGGTTGGAGGCGCTCGAAGGTGGTGACGAGATATCGCTTTACCTGCATATTCCCTATTGCGACAGGCTCTGCTGGTTCTGCGCGTGCCATACCAAACAGACCCGCCACTACGAGCCGGTGGCCGCTTATCTGCGCTCGCTGTATGCGGAGATCGCCACGGTTGGCGGCCTTGTTACCGGCAAGGGCCGAGTTCGCGCGGTTTATTTCGGCGGCGGTTCCCCGACGATGCTGGAACCTGAGGATATAGTGGCGCTGGGAAGCCTCCTGCGCAACAGCTTCGCCTTTCTTCCCGGCGCCAAGATCAGCGTTGAAATCGAACCCAATGATATGGACGATGCCCGCCTCGATGCGCTTGCCGAAATCGGCACGACCCGTGCGAGCCTCGGCGTCCAGGACTTCGATCCGAAGGTTCAGAAGGCAATCAACCGCGAGCAGAGCTTTTTGCAGACCAAAGCGGTAGTCGACGGTGTTCGTTCGCGCGGCGTCGAATCGGTCAATCTAGACCTGCTCTACGGCTTGCCGCACCAGACGAGGGAGAGCGTCTCCTCCACCGTCGCGCAGGCGCTGACCTTGGAACCCGACAGGATAGCGCTTTTTGGCTACGCCCATGTGCCGTGGTTCAAGAAACATCAGACCATGATAGACGAGGCATGGCTGCCCGGTCCCGCGGAGAGATTTGCTCAATTGCAACTGGCGGCGCGGGCGATCGTGGACCAGGGGTACGAAGCAATCGGCCTCGACCATTTCGCCAAACCCGGCGATGCCCTGGCCCTTGCCGCCCGCGCCGGAACACTGCACCGGAACTTTCAGGGTTACACCGACGATTGCTGCGAAACCTTGATTGGGCTAGGCCCATCGTCCATCAGCCAGTTTCGGCAGGGCTATGCGCAGAACATGCCTTCGACCAGCGAATATCGATGCACGGTTGATGACGGCGGGCTGGCCGCTGTTCGGGGTATCGCACTTTCCAACGACGACCGCGTTCGCGGCTGGATCATCGAACGTTTGATGTGCGACTTCGCCTTCTCGGCCATCGATCTGGTGGAACGCTTCGGCGAGGCCGGCCAGAGGCTCCTCCTTCAGTCAAGTTCCATGGCCCTCCACGATCCGGTTCGATTGCTTGAACTTGATGGCGACAGATTCGTTGTGCCGGCTGAAAGTCGCCCTTTCGTCCGAAGCATCGCGGCCAGGTTCGACAAATATTTCGAAACCGGAACGGCCAGGCACTCGGCGGCAGTCTGAGCACCGCAGAGGAACGGTCATGGCTCTCACTCGATCGTGAACCGATTGCGATCGTTTTCCACTGTTGACCGGCGACCGTCGGCCGAGACGGTTCGAAGCGGACCAGACGCGTCTTGGCATGGCGACGATGTCGCCCGCTCATGCCCTGCCTGTGAGATCATGGTTGTCGGCGACAGCTCCCTTCGACCTTGCAAGGAGAATGCAAGGTGCCGTGCAAGCGGCTGACAACACTTGGGCCGGTGGCAGAAGTCCGCAAGCACCCCGGCAGCGCGGTCAACGTTGAACCACCCGTTCACCCGAATATGCCGGTGCAGTTCCGGTGGAAAGGGCTTGGCCTAGACGGCTCTCTTGTTACCCCAGAGCATAACGTGCAGCTGCGGTAGCACGCGGGCTTCGAACCATTTGTCGCGGGTCACGCTGTCAACCAGCCACTCCATGCGCTTCAATATTCCGTCAAGGTCGACGGGCGCGTCATCATTTGCCGGGTGTGGCGGCGTGTGATTGCCGGGTTGCAGATAGATCGGAAGTTGCGGAAATTGCGCAGCGGCGTCTTTCGCGTAGGCGTAGTCCCTTTCGTCGAAAACAATGAGCTTGAGCACGATTTGGGGCTTGCCTTGTGCCGCCTGGAGGCACGCCTCGACAGCGGCCCAATCTGTCGTCATTTGGCTTGACGGCGGCTTTGGGCTGAGGATCAGCACGTCAAGGTGCGCAAACCAGTCCCTGGCAAGCGAACCTTGGGTTTCCAGCGCAAAACGGTAACCGTCACCATGGCCTCGGTCGATGAGCGCGCCGAGCGGCTGGATGGCCGGATTGCCGCCTGACAGTGACACCATAAGCGGGCGGCCACCGGAAAGCGCAAGCACATTTTTCCACACCGCGCCGACGGACATCATCTCCCATTCATGGCGGAATTGATTGTCCACAGCATGCAGGCTGTCGCACCAGGAACAGCGAAAGTCACACCCGCCGGTTCTGACGAAGATCGTCGGCAAACCTATGAGCACGCCCTCGCCCTGGATCGTCGGCCCGAAAATCTCGCTAACGCGGATTGCGGGATGCGTATTGGTCATGGCCGGTATTCCGCCCAGGTTTTCGGCGTTTCGCTCACCCGCACGGCCGCGGTTTCGCTCAGGCGTGCCTTGCACCAGTCGTAGAAATGTCTGGCCAGATATTCCGCCGTGACTTGCTCGTGTCCCAGCACGTCGTTGAGATGTCGGTGGTCGAAGCTCTCGTCGATGTAGCGTTTGAATGGCGCCAAATCGTGGTAGTCGCGCACGAAGCCGTGATCGTCCAGTCCATTCGCTGAAAGCTCCACTTCGACGATGTAGTTATGTCCGTGCAGGCGCGCGCATTGGTGATCGGGTGGCAATGAGGTGAGCTGATGCGAGGCTGAGAAGTGGAATTCCTTGGTGATGCGGAACATTACGCGGTGGTCCTTCGCAGCGCTCCGAGCCAGAAGTCGGAGTCCTCGTACTCGGTTGGGTCCGGGTGCCCAGCGATGTGGAACCCCTCACGCCGCTCGACGCAGGTCCCGCACCTCCCGCAATGACGCTCGGCGCCCTTGTAACAGGACCAGGTCTGCGCAAAGGGCGTGCCGTATGTGGCTCCATCCCTAACAATGTCCGCCTTCGTCAGGTTCACATAGGGTGCATAAAGGCGAATCTGCGCGTAGCCGTCGAGCGCGTGGTCCTGCATCATCTGGAAAGCATCGATGAAGGCCGGACGGCAATCGGGATAGACAATATGATCCCCACCATGCACGGCCGTCGCCACCGCGTCAGCGTCTTGCGCTGCGGCGAGGCCGAAGGCAATGGCCAACATGATGGCGTTCCGGTTGGGCACCACCGTTACCTTCATCGTATCTTCGGCATAGTGCCCATCGGGCACGTCCACATTGTCGGTCAGCGCGGAGCCGGAAAGGCCGCCGCCGATCTCGTGGATGTCGATGATTCGCTGCGGGACGCCCAGGCGCTCCGCGCAAAGGGTGGCGAAGCCCAATTCCTTCCTATGCCGTTGGCCGTAATCGAACGATAGCAGGCCGGTAAGCTGGTGCTCCGCTGCCACCTTGTGAGCAAGAGTAACGGAATCCAATCCGCCGGAGCAGACGACGAGAGTCTTCATCGTTGGGTCCTTGTTTTAACCGGGTAGGCTGCGACCGGAGATTTCTCTGCGCTCCAGTACTTCAGGAAAACCATTTTGTGAAGTGAACGGAGACCAGTTTCGTGCGCTTGCGTGCGGTGCGCAAAACGCCCTCGCGGTGAGCTGCAAGGACACGGACTGATGAGACGTCACGCTTCAGCGGAATGCTCAAGCGGCCGCTGCTCGCGGACAAAGTTCTCGACGAGCAGAGCCTGGCGGTTCCGAGCGCCGAGGGACGACACTGCAACGGTTGCAGGGTACAAGGAGCCCGGATGGCTTGCCGCAAAGATGACCGGCAAACCCTGAATAACCGGTGATGAGCCGACATCTGTGAACAAGCGGTGTGGTCGATTGCAATCACCCATGTCTTGCGCACAGGTACCTTATGTCAGTGGATGAACTGAACTTGATGGTTTTACAGATGGCAGTCGAAAGCGTCCGCTCGCTCTCGTTGAGCTTCGCTGAAAAAGCCGCCGAGATAGCCACCAGGAGCCGCGGAATCCTGCTTTTCGACGTGCGGATCGACGGTGACGCGCAGGTCCAGCGGGTCGCAGCCATCCGATATCACGGCGGCCAATTCGGCGTGCTGGCGTTGGATGTACACGGCCTAGTTACCCACTATTGCATCGTTAACGGTATGTTCTCACATTACATTGCGTCCTTGGAGAGCTGGCACAGGATGCCCCTGTCGATGCAGGCCAAGATGGATGCCAACGGCAATGCCCGTCTCTTCGTAGCCGCGTTGCGGGATGCCGGACATATGCTGGGCACCTAGCATTGGGCGAGAATGCATCTGTGAATTTTGCATGTGCGTCACTGCGATGGCGCCGGCATGATCGTCATGCTCCAAAACGGCTGCGGCCCCCGCGAAGCGGTCGCCGCGATGATGGTGATCAACGGCGTTGCATCGATGCGAGCGTAGACAGAGGTCTCCTCCTGGCATCGAGCGCATGCAAGGAGCTACGCAAGCGCAGCTGCATCAAGTATTTTGAAGGGACGACCTCATGCATGGAGCTTGCGCTGCATACGGGCGGCGCGAGCCGCGTTGCCATCCAGCAGAGAGGGTGCTTGCGGTACTCTCAATGACCCGAGATCGCAAATGGACGTGGGTAAGCACCAGAACTGCAACACCCATGGTGGTCCGCTGGACTCGCTGGAGGAAGCACAAGGTGTCGGCGGGCAGAGCGCAGCGAGTGCCTACCTCGATCTTTCTAGAAGCGCGCCGGCAGCCTGGGCGGGGGGGCTTGGGGTTAGACTGCCGGCGCACGCCACTCACGAAGAGCGGCCCCTTTTCGTGGTTCGAACACCCATAGTCAACCCGGAAACGTCAGGATGCCCGCCATGTTATTTTCAGAGCGGCGCGATGCCGGCCATGTTGGCCGATTCAGCCTAGGAGTAGCCACTCTCGTAGGCCGAGTTGATGCTCAAGCGCCAGCATCGCCTCGCCGAACTACCAAGAGTTCGCCGTTACAATCCTTCGTCGCGAGCCGATGCCCTCGTGCACGTTTCGTAGCACTCCGGGCGGCTATATCGCGTTGTTGTTCGCGAGCCCATGTGAAGGGTTCCTGCATCGGAAAGTTGACGAGATTCTCTTGGCGGTACTGCGCCAGAGGCATCCCAACGGAATCAGCGTCTACAATCAGCCGCAAGCTTCACATCACAAGAGCGGTAGTCCACCCATTGCGGATCATCCGACTGATCAGGCGGCGTCCGAAATGTGCGACTCTGCCTCAAGGATTCCCACAGGTATGGAAAGCGATCTCGCTATCCGATCCCGATATCCCTTGTTGTACCTCAGACCTCGCTCGATGTTTTGAATTTCCTCAGCGGCAAGCCCGCTCGCGACCGTCAGGTCCTCGATCGAATACCCAAGGTGCTCACGATAAGCGCGGACGATGTGGGTCCCCTGCGACATAGCCGTCAAGACTGGTTCGGGAATGCGCGAATCGTTCATAAACATCTCCAAGAACATGGGAGCTCCCTCGGGAGATACCCCCCGGCGGCGCAGACCAAGCAAATCAAAAAATGGACGTCCATTCAGCCGGACCGGCCTCATCCATGGAATGGGCCGCCTGAATTAGGAGCTGGGTCGGAATATGGCGGCTCACCTCCTTCTAATCAAGAAAGCCAACGGCGAGAATTATTCGCGAAGGATCGCAGGTCGGATGCGCTACAGCCGATCAGGCCATCTCAGGAGGGGGCCCTGGAACTCTGAACACCAACTCGAACTCCCGGTACGGACACTGCTTCCTTCGGCCAATCTCCACCGGCGGGGGAGCGAAAGACCCACTCTTGAAAGCCCCCGGCTGCGTGCTGACGTCGGCTCTAGGAAGCTCGATCGCCCTGTGCCCCGATCGACCGGCCGAAAAAAGGGATTCCAAATTCCAGCAAACACTGGTCATCTGGTTTTCATCCGGATCCAGACAAAGGGTAGCTTTCCATCGAGAGCTTCGCCATCTGTACAGGTTCACAATCATTCGACCGTGACCGATTTTGCGAGATTGCGCGGCTGGTCTACATCTGTCCCCATGAAGAGCGCCGTGTGGTAGGCAAGAAGCTGTATCGGCAGCGAGAAGATCATTGGCGCGATAATCTCGTCGACTACCGGCAGCACGAGCGTGTGCATGGTGTTGAGTTTCGATGCGGCTGCCCCATTTTTATCGGTGATGAGGATAATCCGCCCTCCACGGGCAGCCACTTCCTGCATGTTGGAGACGGTCTTGTCGAAAAAGCGGTCATGGGGCGCGATGACGATCACCGGCATGTTCTCATCTATCAATGCAATTGGCCCGTGCTTCAATTCACCCGCTGCATAGCCTTCGGCATGGATGTAGGAAATCTCCTTGAGCTTCAGCGCTCCTTCCATCGCTAGCGGGAAACTGGTGCCACGGCCGAGATACAGGACGTCACGACACTTTGACAGTTCGCGCGACAAGAACTCGATCTCCGGCTGGATGCTGTTGAGTACCTGGCCCATGACGCGCGGCAATTCGGCGAGGCTCCTGACGAGTGCCTGCAGCTCGCCTTCGGGGACGGTCCCGCGGGCTCTGGCGGCGCTGATGGCGAGTGCGGCTAGAACGGCAAGCTGGCAGGTAAAAGCCTTGGTAGAGGCGACGCCGATCTCCGGTCCGGCAAGGATCGGGAAGACCGTATCGGCCTCCCGAGCGATGGTCGATTCGCAGGCATTGACGATAGCGCCAATTTTCAGCCCACGCTCCTTGCAGTACCTCAACGATGCAAGCGTATCGGCGGTTTCGCCGGACTGCGAAATGAAAAGAGCCGCGGACTGCGGCGGCAAAGGGATCTCGCGGTAACGGAATTCAGACGCAACGTCGATTTCAACCGTCAGGCGCGCATAGCGCTCGAACCAGTATTTTCCGATCAGTCCGGCCAGATAGGCGGTCCCGCAGGCAGAGATCGCCAAGCTCGGAACCTTGGCGAAATCGATGCCAGGAACCATGTCGCGACCCTCTATGATGTTGATGTAACGACGAAGAGCATGGGCGACGACCTCGGGCTGCTCGTATATTTCCTTCTCCATGAAATGGCGATGGCTGCCCTTGTTGGCCAGATCGGCCGCGGCCGTGGAGATATGGCGCGGACGCTCGACGGGATGGCCGTCGATATCGAAGATATGGGCGCCCGAATTGCCGACAATGGCCCAGTCGCCGTCCATGAGATAGGTAATTTCATTGGTGAAGGGCGCAAGAGCGATCGCGTCGGAGCCCAGGAACATCTCGCCGTCGCCGTGACCGATCGCCAGCGGTGGTCCGTTGCGAGCCGCCGTGATGGTCGACGGTTCATCTTCGAAGAGGATGGCAAGCGCATAGGCGCCCCTGACGCGTTTCAGCATGGCACGCGTGGCCTCTTGCGGCCTCATGCCCTCGCGGCGGTATCTTGCCAAGAGATGCCCAACGACCTCGGTGTCGGTGTCGGTCTGGAACTCGGCGCCATCCGCCGCCAATTCGTCCTTCAGCTCGGTGAAATTCTCGATGATGCCGTTATGGACGACGGCGACACCGTCGGTAAAGTGCGGGTGCGCATTGCGTTCCGTCGAGGCCCCGTGGGTTGCCCAACGCGTGTGGCCGATGCCGACTTTGCCGCTCAGCGGCTCTTCCTTCAGTCGCCTCTCGAGATTGACGAGCTTGCCCTCGGCGCGCCGGCGGTGCAAGGCACCGTCGATGATCGTCGCAACGCCGGCGGAATCATAGCCGCGATATTCCAAACCCTTCAACGCGCCGATCAACCGATCCGACACCGCCTGTTGCCCAACGATGCCAACAATCCCGCACATGTTCGTCTCCGCATTTTTGCAGGCAGCATCAGCCCACGCGAGACGGATACCCATCCGGCCGCTTTAAGTGGCGGCCTTGTAGTAGTATTCCATGATATTGGTACAATTGATTGTAGTGATCACTACCATCCACCCCATGGATAGGTCGGCTGCTGTGGGGACCTAAAGTTCTATTCGCGCCTGACGCTCTTATGAGAATCCCAGACTCACCCGCGGCAAGATCACGGCCTCAGAAACGGCCAGCAGGCCTTGGACAGTGGACGGACGACCGGCCTGCGAGCCCTAGTCAGGCAGTCCGGCATGTAGAAGCATTGTGCCGCCGACTTCGGCATCGGCGATGGTCTGTCTCGGCGACAGCCTGAGTTCGCTTCGCGGGCCGCGCGGCTCGCCCAGGACCGTCGTCGTCTCGCGCGGCGCCGGTGTCAGTTGACGATGGCATAATGCCCGCCGGGGGCGAGCGCCTCGCGCACGGCACGTGCCAGCCGCGGTCGGTCCGGGGCGCCATGGAAAGCGTTGGCCATGAAGACGAGGTCGACGGGGCGTGACACCAGAGTAGCGAGTTCATAGGCGTCGCCGGCGACGAATTCGCAATTGGTCACGCCGGCGCCGGTAGCGGCGCTGCGTGGCCTCCAGCTGGTCGGCGTCGATGTCTATGGCGACGACATGGCGGGCGACCGTGGCGATCGGCACAGCCGTCGCCGCAGCAGAGGTCGACCACCTCCATGCCCGGCTTCAGCCCGGTTGCCGCCAGCGCCATCTTCGCTGCGGTCCGGTTTGTCAGTGCTCTTTCCTGGCCTTGGCAAGAACACGAACTTCGGCTTCGGTCCGGAATGGCAATGTACCCCGATGGCGAAGGGCGACCCGATCTGCGTCAAGCTCATCGCCAGGGAAGAGACGAAGTGATGGGCACCCCCCTACCGCTGATTACCACCGGCGGCCGCCTCGCGTTCCAAGGTGGGCATGTCGTGCTCCTCGCAGGCTAGCCGAGGCAGAAATAACCGATCAGCGTCCACTCGGGCGGCGTGTCGAGAATCTCGGCCATCTCGGTCGCATCGAGGATCGACACCCAGCCCATGCCGATGCCTTCCCGCCGGCATGGTTATGCGACCGAGCCCAAGGAAGCGCCAGGGCTGGCTGAGGCCAATGGAGGGCGCAATGCTGGCGAGCTCGAGCAGCCGTTCCAGCTTGCCCTCCGGCAGAGCCGTCGGCTCGAAGCGCCGCACATCCCTGCCAGCGCAGCAGCGTGATCAGCCCGGCGCGAAAATCGTCGGCGAAATCGGGAGGTGACGGTCCGACAAGCGCGCCATGCGGCCCTAACCGCAAACGATAGAAAAATGTTTCCTGGTGGGCGGCGCTATTACGATGCAATCCAGCAAACCAGTTTCGATCAGCTCGCACGGCGGTGAATCATGTGCCAGGCCTTTGCTAATGCGCCATTGACACTCAGGCGCACCCGTATCGCTCACCAGGCCTCGGAATGCGGAGAACGTCGGCCTAGAACGCGGCGACGGCGACAGGCGTCTCAGCTTGCATATACTCGTTCCTGCCGCACCGCCTGTAACTCATTTTGCTTCCGACCACGTCGGCCTCGACGTCCCCGAAGGTTCCCCAGGTCATTCGGCAGATACCATCGTCTGACGTCATAGCGCCGGACCAGCACCAGCTGCCCAATTTCATGGGCATTGCTGAGCTTCCAGTCGCCCTCAGTTTCGCCTTCCACCAGTGTCAGGCATCACCCAATTGGGACTCATCCCTCTCACAGTCAATTCGCGGTTGACTTATTTGTCTCGGGCGAAGTGCGACAGCTGCTCGTATCCAGCAGCGTGAGCGATAGTTGATCAAATGCTGCCAATGAGTTTTGATACTGCAATCTTTAGACAGCCGCCTACCATGAATGTGCCATCGCGTTTCGGCGATCGAAGGAGCGAAGCCGGGTGTCCAGTCGTCATTACATATTCCCGGAGAACAGCGAACCTCTGCGGCTATCGCGGCGGCTTGTAGAGGGAATGATCTTCGGAAAGGACGCTCTCCCGCAATACGCCGGCACACGCCAGCGGGTCGTCTCGGTGATAGTTGAGAACGAAGGCACCGCGCCGAATCGGATTCTAGATGCCCGAGGAGCCTATTGGGTTTTCGATGCTGCGGGCGATATCCGAAAAGGCCTCACACGGTCGACTAGCGACATTATGAGCGCCACCTTCAATGATTCCGACAACAAGGGAACGGTGGTGGCACTTCAGCCAAAGCTCTCCAAGAAGAGGGCTGAGGAGGAGCACCGCTGGGTAGTGGGCAAGGCCGAACTCGACAGGATTGCCGCAGACATCTGGCCGAAGGTGAAGTCGGACAAGATTAGATCCGCGCAGGGGGTTTCGGTGAAGCGACCGCCGCTTACCTATGATGCTCGGCACGCACTCGGCTACCGCAAATCTGTGGAAGATTTCACACGCAGTAGCTGAACTTAAGGAGCCTAGCCTGAAGGGCTTTGCCCATGAGGCTCGTTCGAGAGGTGCCGACCGCCCGGAGCACGAACTTCTCTACCAAGCCATCGCCCAGTTGGCAGATCAGCGACTCGAAATTCTGCGACGTCGCAGGACCGGGAAAGGCGTCTGGTATGCCATAGTGGGCGTAATAAAATGGAACGGCGACCACGTAGGCCAGAGCGTAGCCAGGTTCCACGAGAAGTGCGAAGGAAAGCGTTCAGCGGTCGTCGCGGCGAGAAAGCTTCTCGCCGAACATGCCGGTGAATTCGCGGAAAATATGACTGTGGAGGCCGAAGTGCTGACTGACCTTGAATGGCAGGGCAGGCTCCCTGAAGTGGAAGATTGAGGGTCGCGCCATGGCGGGCTACTTGATTTCGGTGTCGCAGATGCGTGGCCAAAGACCGACACATACTGCCAGGCATATGCATCTGCGGACGGGTTTGACTTTTGATATTGGGATAGGCAGGAAGGAAGGTCGCTTGCTGTACAGACGAGCTTATCGGCGAGGTCGGGAATCCTAGTACCGGTCAATGGTAGTGCATCCACAGCAGTCTGATTTCGACAGCCGTCGTCGAGCCGGAGTGAGCACCGGGGCAAAATCAAATGCTTCGGGCAAAAGCAGATGGACATCATTGGAGTGCAACACGAACGCGGCAAAGCTGCGCAGGTGATCATGGGCGGGCGATGGTAGCCTTCAAGGCCGACAAGCGGCAAACGCTCTGGGATCGTGTGCAGGGCAAGGTCGGCGGCCCGGTTCCGAAGTGACGTAAGGAAGACAAGGCCGAGGGGCTGAAGCTCGACTGGTCGGCCGGGTCAAGACCCTTGGGCTAAGCGAAGCTGCGACACGTCTCTTGCGCGGGATGGCCGACGACAAGCGTAAGTTGGTGCTTGAGGGCGCGGCGATTATGGCTGCCGCGGACATAGACATGCGGACCGGTCCCCTCGTCGACAGGCACCAGATAGAAAAAGAACTTCGGCATCCGCCAATCATCCAGGTCGAAGTGGTATTTGCCGAGCGAAGCCAGGTTCTTGTCGGCGTCCGACGCCTGGCCGGTCGGGAAGCTCCACCAGACGCGCGTTGTGATCAGCGTCGCCTGGCCGCCGAGATAGTGCGCCGCGATATCCACGAGCAGCGGATCATTTTGGATGGCAACGGCCGAGTTACAGCCCAGAATGCGCTCGAAATAATGACCGCTGAGCAACGGACGGCCAAACCGCGCCTCAGCCTCCGCATGCTCCGCCGGCATGAATTCGAGTCGGCGATCGAAATTGCCGAAACAAGGTGTGCACCTGGCGAATGCGGCTACATCTTCAGCCACCAGTGTTGGCAGGACGAGGCCGGGAAAAAGCCCATCCATCCGCAGCGCGTCGACAACGTCCTGGCAATTGATACCGGCAAACATCGTGTCCTGGGCTCTTTGCGACCTTCGGACCGGCTTTGCACCACGCCAGTGCATTCTCCGTGCCGGCATGGTGCGCGCCAACATGAACATTGGCAGCCACGCCGGGTTCTCGCGAATATCCGACAGGTAGGTCGGAATGCGTACGGCTATGCGACGCAGCATGCTGCCGTTTCGCGCGATCGTCTCAAGGCTTGCCGCGCCGGCTTTGTCGGGGTTCATAACGGTCATCGGGATCCTCAAGGCATGAATGCACTCATCGACGAAGGTTGGGTCCCAGTGCTTCGCCGCGCCGGAAGAACTAGGCGCTTGCCACGTTTTGTACAACGCACAATTGCACTCAGAAATGGAGGTTGCGCGTTCGAATAAGACAATCGCAACCACCCCAATTACCTCAGGAACTGTCTGTAGCCGCCGCCCATCAGGTAGCGGCCACGTTGGATGGCGCGACGTACCTGATCGCGAAGATGGCCACCTGGATGACGCCAATCTTCTTCGACGCGGCGTGTCCCGAACAAGGCAATGGCGACCTCCTGATGAGATGCTCCGGCAAGCGAGCCGTCCAAAGCCTGGAGTACGATACGCAGACGCGCTCCGCGGTGTTCCGGCGGAAAGCAAGCAGTTGACAGGCGGGCGCAACCATTGACGTGGTTCAAGAACTGAAGGGCAGCGACATGGAACTTGAGGTGCTGCGGCTGAACGATCGCGTCGACATATAGCCGCAACGGGCGGAGGACGGACGCACCGGAAACGGCGATCTGCAGACTCCGGCAGTTCTCCCTCAGCAGCACGTGCTGCACGCCCGCAGCTGTCAGCAGGATGTCCTTGCAGCATGAGAGCGAAGAAAGGTGAAGCGGTTCAAAATCGTGGTCGAGCCCAAGCGGCTCCGCGGCCGCTCGTAGAATACAGGCGCAATCGCGCGGATCCCAAAAGACCCTTGCCGATGTAGCGTCCGAAAGTGGCGCGTCGGCGAAAAAGAAGGCTCCATTGTCTTAGGAGAGCTGATCCTGTCGTCAACTCGATTATCTGCATGTCGCCTTGGGGTCCGACAATGCAGGCGGACGGTGCCATTTTGGCGTGGTCGCGCTGGAATTGTGGATTGCGCCGAAGAAACTCCCAGGCCCAGCCAGTGCGTGGCAATCGTCTGGCATAGTGGTAAGCGTCGTGGCGACGCCAGTCCGGCCAGCATACAAGGCCGACCGTCGCTTCCTTGGACAGACCAGCATCCTTCATGGCTCAGGTGTCCACTATGGCGCTATGCCGACGGGCCTACAACCGGTTGCCACAGTACCGGTCCAATCAGACGTCCCCTGCTGCGGATGCGCAAAAGGCTCGCGTGGGAAATCTCGAGAAACCCAGCCACCGCCTGCGTTTTGCCGACGCACTTGGGTTCTCCGATGCGCGACAATGGCCACGTAGCCAGGCGGAGGATCCGCTCCATGCGCGTATCCGTCACCGTTACTATCCGGGTCAGATCCTTGGCCAAGCCGAACTCGATCATGCCCGCGAAGAGCTCGTAGGTCGCCTGGGCCAGCCCGCCCGCAGCCTTGGGCGCCGACGGAGGAAGATCGAGCGCGAAACGACTGCTCTCCCATATGTCGGTGGTCGAGGGCACGACGTCAGCACCCAGCAGCACCGGGAAGGTGTCGCGCAACATTGTGGGTCCGGTGCTGGGCAGAAGACGCACGCAACCGCGAATTCGCCAGTCGGATCCTTTGAGGAGCAGATAGACGGGCTTCAGAGCATCAAACGAATCGGATTCCATCTGGTCTTCGGTATCAACTTCCCAATCGAGCCTTTCCTTGAACACCCGAAACCTGAGCCCGTGCATCTCTTTGAGTTCGCCTGCAAACTCGTTGTAAAAGTCTGGTGTTATCAGTTGCATCATGGTCGCCTCCATGTGGGATGTGTTCCCGCCATCGAAGGGCAAAGCTGACAGCGATGCAGCCTGTAGAGGTTTACAGGTATCGTGGCTGAAGAATCAGGATCTCGTCTGGCCGGAGGCAGCCATGCGTGCAACGGCCTGGTTGATCGTTCGAACGCCAAACTTTGCCTTGGCGTTTTCCAAGTGAAAAGTCACGGTGCGCTTTGAGACGCCGAGAAGCTGGCTGATATCCCAAGCCGACTTGCCGCGCGCTGCCCATTTCAGGCACTCGAACTCCCGCGGGGTGAGCGTTACACCATCCACCACGCGATCATCGGCGAGCCTGCGCCGGACATGGATATGAAAGTTGATGGCCACCAGCTGCAATGCTTTTTCGTAACGTGCCAGTGACCGCAACAGAAGCGGACGGGACTCGTCGGAAGCAAAGGTCAGGGCAGCAAACCGGCCGAGATGATCATGCATGGACATCGTCAGGCCGCCGCAGATGCCAAACTCAGCCGCACTCTCCAGAATTTGTTGCTGCGAATTCGGCAGACAGTGTCGAGCGCGGTCCACACCCCAATCGAATGTATCCCAGCCTTGCAGCCCGCGCAGGATGACCGGATCAAGACTGTGGTACCGCTGTTGCAGATAACGTGATGTCCAGGATGAAGGATAGTTTGAAATCAATTGGGGGGCGTCGCCGGAGGCCGACGGGTAAGTGAAATAGGCGAATAGCGGGAAGTCGAAGCCGGCTGCAGCGGAGGCCATTGCCTCACAGAGATCGGCAGCATCAACACTTGCAGACAGTTGCTCGACGAAGTTCTCAAACACGCGATGCATTTGCCCTGTGCGTAACCTCCGTTCGCTCAATGCCAGGCAGAGACCTTGTTTTAAACGATCCCGGACGGATACAGCGCGTGCCGAGAACGTGGCTAATCTGTTGAACCAATCCGAAATAGTCTGACGTTGTCTATGAGACGTGTGCCGCCGAGCCAGGCCGCCGCAAGCAACCGTGCCGGTCGATCAAGGCTTGTCATCGGGTGCAGATCTGCCTCTTCGCGAAGTTCCAGGTATTCGACCTCGCTATAGCCTGCAGCCAGAATTGCTGCGCGAGATTCTGCAAGCGTTGGCAGGACGGGTGAGCCGCGCCCAAGCTGCTCAGCCGTCTTGAGCAGGACCGATGATAGCTTGGGAGCAACAGCGCGTTGCGCTGGCGAGAGCCGCACATTGCGCGATGATAGCGCAAGACCGTCGGCTTCACGGACTGTCGGACAGGCAACAATGGTGATTGGAATATCCAGATCCCGGGCCATGCGCCTGACCAGGTGAATTTGCTGAAAGTCCTTTTCGCCAAAGAAGCCGAAGTCAGCGCTGGTCTGCAGGAAGAGCTTGGCGACGACGGTCGCCACGCCATCGAAATGTCCCGGCCGGAAGGCACCGCACAGGCCCTCGCTGACACCGGACACCGAAACGGTGGTGGCGAAGCCCGCCGGATACATCTCCTCTGCATCTGGCGCATAAAGCAGGTGCGCGCCAACCGGTGCCAGCTTGGCGGCATCCTCGTCCTCGGTGCGCGGATACGCGGCAAGATCGGCCTGGCTATTGAATTGCTTCGGGTTGACGAAGAGCGTCACGATCACACGGTCTGCTTTCTTGAGTGCAGCGCGCACCAGGCTGAGATGGCCCTCATGCAGGACGCCCATCGTTGGCACCACGGCAATCCTCACGCCCTCGCGGCGCCATGCGGCGACGATTTCGCGAAGCTGGTCAACGCTCCTGACGATCGGCACGCTCACGCTGCTTCTCCGCTCTTGGTGGCGTCCGTGTCGGCGGGCTTGGGCGCATCGGCAAACACGTGCTTGGCGGCCGGAAACTGGCGCTCCTTCACCTCGTGCGCATAGGAAGCGATTGCAGCCGCAGCCGCCTCCCCCAGTTCAGCATAGCGCTTGACGAACTTGGGTCGGAAGTCGCCGAAGAGGCCCAGCATGTCGTTGACGACGAGAAGCTGGCCGTCACAGGCTGCCGAGGCACCGATGCCAATGGTCGGGGCCGCCACCTCCCCGGTGATCCGGCGGGCGAGCGCTTCAGGAACCTTTTCCAGGACGACCGCAAAGGCGCCCGCTTCGCTCACCGCAATTGCGTCGCGCCTGATGCGCTCGGCATCCCCGCCCCTGCCCTGCACGCGGTAGCCACCGATGGCGTTGATGGCCTGCGGCGTCAAGCCGACATGAGCCTTGACGGGCACGCCGCGTGCGGCGAGGAAGCCGATCGTCTCTGCCATCGTTTCGCCGCCTTCGAGCTTGACGGCAGTGCAGCCGGTCTCCGACATGACGCGCGCAGCATTTCGGAAAGCCTGCTCTGGGCTTTCCTCGTAGGAACCGAACGGCAGGTCGACCACCATCAGCGCCTGCTTGATGCCACGGCGCACCGCCTGGCCGTGCGTGATCATCATCTCCAGCGTGACACCGAGCGTCGAGGGCAGGCCGTGGAGAACCATGCCGACGCTGTCGCCGACGAGCACCACATCACAATGGGGATCGACAAGCCGGGCGACTGGGGTGGTGTAGGCGGTAAGGCAGACGAGCGGCGTCCCACCTTTGCGCGAACGAATATCCGGCGGTGTGATCGCCTTGGTATCACCAAACGCGCTCAATGGATCCTCCTTCCCCTACGTTACCGCGGGTGTCGCCTTTCGCACATTTTTGTGCAGGTGCGAAGAGCTAAAAAATGGCCGTGCAGCTGTGGGGTGTTGACGTGCCGACAGGCGCGCTTACACTAAATCGATTAAGGTGCCCCCCGAGCTGGCAGACCAATTCGCGAACATGGACGATCAGGCAATACGACTCAGGAAAGACAGAGCCGCCGTGAATGCCGACGACGTCAAAGTGGACCTGATCGCCTTTGTGGTCGCCGTAAACGACAGTGAACCCTGTGTGCTCACCATCGGCCAGGCGGACACCTTGCCCTCCGGTCCCTTTGCGCTTGAGCACCGATCGCTGCAATCCGGCTTGAGGGGGTGGGTCGAGCAGCAGACCGGCCATCGGCTGGGGTACATTGAGCAACTCTACACGTTCGCTGATCGGGATCGCATCGGCGCCGAGCGCCAGCAGCGCGTCATCTCCATCAGCTATCTTGCATTGACCCGCAAGGAACAGGCAGCGGGCCCGCCCAAGTGCGGATGGCAGAGTTGGTATGAATATTTTCCATGGGAGGACCATCGCTCCGGCACGCCTCCGGTCGTGCTGGATGTTCTACGACCACGCCTGATTGAATGGGCAAACGGCGTCCGCGATGCGGCCACGCGACGTGAACGCTGGCAGCGGGCGACGATAGCCTTTGGCTTCGACGACCGCCTTTGGAACGAGGAACTCACGCTGCAACGCTATGAGTTAGTTTACGAAGCAGGCTTGGTCCAAGAGGCCGTAAGAGGGCGGGACGGGGCGCCCCCTCCGCTGGTGCCCAGCAAGTCCATGGTCGCCGATCATCGCCGCATCGTGGCGACCGGCATTGCGCGGCTGCGCTCCAAGATCAAATACCGGCCGGTCGTCTTTGAGCTGATGCCGACGGTCTTCACGCTTTTGCAGCTGCAGCGAACCGTGGAGGCGCTCGCCGGCAGGCTCATCCACAAGCCGAACTTTCGCCGACTGATCGAACAGCAGGAACTGGTCGAGGAGACCGGAGAGGCCACCACTGAGACCGGCGGCCGGCCAGCGAAGCTTTTCCGTTTCCGCCACGCCGTTCTCGACGATAGGCTCATCGCCGGGACAAAATTGCCGCTGGCGCGGGGTTGACATCCCTTATACTCACAGCAAGTATATGCTGGTTATTTTCAATTAGAGTATAAGCGGGAGGGGGTTGATGAGCGCCATGCTGCCTGCGGCCGCGTTGCTCTACGAGCGCGTCCGGCGAGTGATCCCGCCGATCGAATGGCCGGCTTTCGTCGACGATATCGAGGCGATCCTTGCACTGAAGCGCGAGCGCAACGCCATCATCCTGGCGCACAACTATCAGACGCCCGAGATTTCCCATTGCGTGGCCGACATCGTCGGCGACAGCTTGGCATTAGCCCGCACGGCTGCGACGATCGAGGCGCAAGTCATCGTGCTGGCCGGCGTCCATTTCATGGCCGAAACGGCCAAGCTCCTTAATCCGGACAAGACCGTGCTCATTCCGGATCTCAGCGCCGGTTGCTCGTTGGCGGAATCAATCACGGCAGAAGACGTGCGCTTGATGCGCCAGCGTTATCCCGGCGTTCCGATCATTACTTATGTAAACACGTCGGCCGAAGTGAAAGCCGAGTCGGATATCTGCTGTACATCCGGCAACGCCAAGGCGGTCGTCGAATCCCTGGGGGTTCTCCGGGTGATCATGTTGCCGGACGAATATCTGGCCCAGAATATCGCCGCCCAGACCGATGTGCAGATCATCGCCTGGAAAGGGCATTGCGAGGTGCATGAGCGCTTTACACCGGCCGACATCCGCGAGTTGCGCGAAAGCCATCCCGGCGTGGTCGTGCTCGCCCATCCCGAATGCCCGCCCGGCGTCGTGGCTGAAGCAGATTTTTCTGGCTCGACGGCTGCCATGTCCGACTATGTCGACAGGCAAAGGCCGCCACGTGTCGTGCTAATGACGGAATGCTCGATGAGCGACAACGTCGCGTTAGCGCACCCAGAGGTCGAGTTCATCCGGCCCTGCAATTTGTGCCCGCACATGAAGCGGATCACGCTTGCCAACATCCGCACGGCGCTCGAGCAGAACCACCATGTCGTAACCATCGAACCCGGGATCGCCGGGCGCGCGCGGCTTGCGGTCGAACGGATGCTGGCAGTTTGAGCGCCGACCTCCGCAGCTTCTTCGGGCGTCCCATCATCATCGGCGGCGGCATCGCCGGACTGATGACCGCGCTTCAACTGTCGCCGGAGCCGGTGCTTCTTCTGTCAAGGTCGCTGCTGGGAGCTGACAATTCGAGCACCTGGGCACAGGGGGGTCTGGCTGCAAGTTTCGGCGAAGACGACGATCCGGCAATGCACCTGGCCGATACGCTTGCTGCCGGGGATGGTCTCTGCGACAGAGACGTGGCGAGCCGCATCCTCCAAGCCGCGCCCAAGGCGATAGAGGGGCTTGCGGCCTTTGGGGTTCCCTTTGACCGCACGCCGAAAGGATCACTGTGCCTCGGATTGGAGGCCGCACACAGCCGACGTCGCATCGTTCATGCGCATGGGGACGGCACCGGGCGTGAGATCATGCGTGCCCTGATCGCGGCTGTGCGTTCCACTCCGTCGATAGTTGTCGTGGAGGGCGTGGAAGCGCGCCGGCTGGCCGTGCGAGAGAATGCGATCCGGGGCGTCTGGGCGAGCTGTTCGATCGGACCTTTCTTCTTCGGCTCACGGCGGGTCGTCCTCGCCACCGGTGGCATCGGGGGACTGTTTCTCGACACCACGAACCCTTGGGGAAGTTGCGGACAAGGCCTTGCACTTGCGGCCCGCGCTGGAGCTGTCCTAGCCGACCTCGAATTCATCCAGTTCCACCCGACCGCGCTTGACGGCCCGGAACGCCCTATGGCGCTGGTCAGCGAGGCTGTCCGAGGCGAAGGTGCTGCCCTGATCGATGAAACCGGCCAGGCTTTTCTCCAGAGCGTGCCAGGGGCGGAACTTGCGCCTCGCGATGTCTTGGCCCGGGCCGTGTGGAACCATCTTGCGGACGGCCACCGTGTTTTTCTCGACGCCCGACAACGGCCTGGCCCGGCATTCGCTCGACATTTCCCGACAATCGCATCAGCCTGTCGTGGAGCGGGCATCAATCCCGCCCGCGATCTCATCCCCATTCGGCCGGCCCAACACTACCACATGGGTGGCGTTGCCGTGGACAGCTCCGGCAGAACCTCCGTCAAGGGGCTGTGGGCCTGCGGTGAAGTCGCTTCGACAGGACTGCATGGCGCCAACAGGCTCGCCAGCAATTCCTTGACAGAAGCCATCGTGTGCGCCCGCTGGGTCGCTGAAAGTGTCGCCGGGGCGCCTGCGCGCAGAACAAGGCCTGCGTTTGCCAACGTTTACCCACCGCCCGCTCCCATACCCGTGCGTGTTTTCCTGTCGCGCGCACTCGGCATCGTCCGGGATGGTGAAGGTTTGAAAGCAGCCACACGTGCCTTATTGCCGCTCGCGGAAAGCAAGGACGCGGCCTCGGATCCGGCGGCTGTCGGGCTAATGATCGCGGTTGCCGCCTTGTTGCGCGAAGAAAGCCGCGGCGCTCATTACCGGACAGATTTTCCTCATCATGCGACTGCCGCCCGACGGTCCGAAATCACCCTCGAAGCCGCCTTGGCTACAGCGCGGGGACTCGGACACTCGCCAAGTCTCGAAGGGCCGAAGTGATGACACTTTCACCGCTACCCACGGTCGTGCTTGAGCCGCTTGTACGGGCAGCTCTTCTTGAAGATCTTGGCAGAGCCGGCGACTTGACCACGCAGGCCATCGTCCCGAAGGAATACCAAGCGGGAACCGTGTTGGTGGCGCGACAGTCCGGAGTTGTCGCCGGCCTCGATCTGGCGATGCTCGCTTTCGGCTTGATTGATCCTGCTGTCGAAATCTCGGTGGAGCGCGCAGACGGCTGCAATGTCGTGGATGGAGAGATCATTGCATCAGTGGTTGGCCCGGCCCGGGCCATTCTCACAGCCGAAAGGACGGCACTCAATTTTTTGTGCCATCTGAGCGGCATCGCCACGGCAACGGCATCGATCGTCGCTGCGGTTCGTGGGTATGGCGCGAAGATCGTCTGCACCCGCAAGACGACGCCCGGATTGCGGGCAGTCGAAAAGTATGCCGTGCGCGCAGGTGGCGGGTCCAATCACCGCTTCGGTCTGGACGATGCAATTTTGATCAAGGACAACCACATCGCCATCGCAGGCGGCGTCCGCCCAGTGCTCGAGCGAGCACGAAGAGCGGCCGGTCATCTCGTCAAGATCGAAGTCGAGGTCGATACTCTGGCCCAGTTGGAGGAGGTACTTGGCTTCGCTCCCGATGCGGTTCTGCTCGACAACATGTCCCTCCCCGATCTTCGCCGCGCCGTCGCAATGGTCGGTGGCCGCGCTATCACCGAGGCTTCTGGCGGGATCACGTCCCATACAGCGCGGGCGGTTGCCGCGACCGGCGTTGATCTGATTTCGGTCGGCCGACTCATCCACAGCGCGCCGATCCTGGATATCGGCCTCGACCATCGGGGCTCATGATTGTCTGAGTCAGGATTGGGTCAACTGTCCTCTCCGATCGTCAACAGTCAGATAGCAAAGACCCCGCAAGACAGACCGGAGGAACAGCATGGACATGCAAACGGCAAGTTCAACGCAGACATCGCCACAGGCTCAATCCCCTGACCCCGGAGCGTGGACCCTGGAGAAGGCTCAGGCACTTTACCATGCCCCCTTCAACAATCTCCTCTTCCTGGCGCAAACGGTGCACCGCCAGAATTTCGATCCAAACAAGGTCCAGCTCAGCCGGCTGCTCAGCATCAAGACGGGAGGATGCCCGGAGGATTGTGGCTATTGCAGCCAGTCGGCGCGTCACGAAACCGGCCTGAAGGCGTCGAAGCTGATGGAGGTCCGGCGCGTCATCGCCGAGGCGACCAAGGCGCGTGATGCCGGCGCCACGCGTTATTGCATGGGCGCGGCCTGGCGAAACCCCAAGGCGCGCGACATGGATGCGGTGGTGGCGATGGTCGAAGGCGTCAAGGCGCTGGGCATGGAGACCTGCATGACGCTCGGCATGCTCGATCTTGAGCAAGCCGCTCGACTGAAGCAAGCGGGCCTCGACTACTACAACCACAACATCGATACGTCGGAACGCTACTACAGCGAGATCATCAGCACGCGCGGCTATGCCGAGCGGCTCGACACGCTTGAGCAGGTTCGTCGATCCGGCATCAAGGTCTGCTGCGGCGGCATTATCGGCATGGGCGAGGAGCCGGTGGACCGGATCGACATGTTGGTGACGCTGGCCAATCTGCCGGAACATCCGCAAAGCGTTCCGATCAACATGCTGATTCCGATCGCCGGCACGCCGCTTGCCGATGCCAAGCCCATTGAGCCGATCGAATTCGTGCGCGTGATCGCGCTGGCGCGCATCATGATGCCGAAATCGCATATCCGTCTCTCCGCCGGCCGTATGGCCATGACCGACGAGATGCAGGCGCTGTGCTTTTTTGCCGGCGCCAACTCGATTTTCGTCGGCGACACGCTGCTGACGGCGGACAATCCCGGTGAGGACAAGGATACCCTGCTGTTCCGGCGCCTTGGCATCGAGCCGATGGAACTCGAAGCGCAATGAACGGGGCGCCGCTTGCCAGTTATGATGCGACCTTGAAGAGGCTGGCGCGCAAGGACCGGCTGCGGACGCTTTCGCCCCGCGCCGGGCTGGACTTCTCGTCGAACGACTATCTCGGGCTGGCCTCGTCCAGGAGACTTGGCGATGCTGTTGTGGCGGCGATTGCGCGGGGCACGCCGGTTGGCGCCACCGGGTCGCGGCTGTTGCGCGGCAATGCACCGGAACACGAGCAGCTCGAGGCAGACGCGGCGGCATTCTTTGGAGCCGACCGCGCGCTGTTCTTCGGCAGCGGCTACATCGCCAACTTCGCTCTGCTGAGTGCCCTGCCGCAGAAAGGCGATCTTTTGGTTCTCGATGAGCTCGCCCATGCCAGCATGCATGAGGGTGCGCAGGCCGGGCGCGCACAGTTCGTGCTGGCTGCGCACAACGATGCCACCGCTGTTGAGGATGCGATCACACGTTGGCGCGCCGCAGGCGGCATGGGATGCGTCTGGATCGCGGTGGAAAGCCTTTACAGCATGGATGGCGACTGCGCGCCTTTGGAGAGCCTGGTCGCGCTTGCCGATCGGCACGGCGCATTCATCGTCATTGACGAGGCGCATTCGACCGGCGTCTGGGGACCGGACGGCCGGGGGCTTGCCGCCGCTTTCGAGGGCCGCGACAACATCGTCGCGCTCCACACCTGCGGCAAGGCGCTCGGCGCATCTGGTGGGCTCGTGACCGGGCCGAGGACACTGTGCGAGTATCTGATCAACCGTTGCCGGCCATTCATCTACGCCACCGCGCCATCGCCGCTGATGGCAGTGGCAGTGCGCGAAGCACTCGCAATGCTCGCCGACGAGCCTATGCGGCGTGTTCAGCTGCATGAACGCGTTGCCCTCGCCGGCCGCCAGCTGGCCGAGCGCTGCGGCGTGATACCCAGCGGCTCGCAGATCCAGCCCCTCGTAATCGGCCATGTCAGGCGCACCATGGCAGTGGCGGCGCGCCTGCAGGCCCGCGGCTTCGACATACGCGGTATTCGTCCTCCGACCGTGCGCACGTCGCGGCTGCGCATCTCACTGACGCTCAATATCGGCGAAGCCGACATTTCCGCCATGGTCGAGGCGCTGGTCGAGGTGTTGGCCCAAAGATTGCCGGAGGCGATATGACCCAACGCATCGTCATCACCGGAACCGACACGGGAGTTGGCAAGACCGTGTTTGCGGCTGGGCTCGCCGGTTTGCTCGACGGCTTTTACTGGAAACCGGTGCAATCGGGCCTCGACGGCGAGACCGACAGCGAGGTGGTCGCGCGGCTTGCCGGCTTGCCCTCAGAGCGCGTGCTGCCGGAAGCCTACCGCTTGCGGAGCCCGCTGTCGCCGCATCGTTCGGCCGAGATCGACGGCGTGGCGATCAAGGCTGCCGATCTTGCTTTTCCCGTGCTACCGACGCCGCTCGTCATCGAAGGCTCCGGCGGCCTGATGGTGCCGCTTAACCGGCGCACAAGGCTCATCGACATCTTCGCTGAATGGCGGCTGCCCGTCATTCTGTGCGCCCGCACCACGCTCGGCACCATCAACCACACCTTGCTCTCGATCGAGGCGCTCCGCGCCCGATCCATCCCGTTGGCCGGCATCGCTTTCATCGGCGATGAGATGGCCGATACGCAACGGACCATCGTGGAATTCAGCGGTGCGCCGCAGCTCGGCAGGCTGCCGCACCTCGATCTGCTGACGGGCAAGACACTGAGGGACGCAATGATTGCCGGCTTCGCCTTCGCCTCGATTACTGGAGGTGACTGATGTCGCAGTCTCATGTGTGGCATCCCTTCACCCAGCACGCGCTCGAGCCTGCGATCCCAGAAATCGTCCGGACTGAAGGCGCCTATCTCCGCAGGGCGGACGGCGCCCGCATCCTGGACGCCATCTCCTCCTGGTGGGTCGTCACACATGGCCACCGCCATCCCCGCATCATGAAGGCAATCGAGACAACCGCGTCGAGCCTCGACCAGATTATCTTTGCGGGCTTCACGCACGAGCCGGCAGAGCGCTTGGCCAAGGCGCTTGTCGGCCTCGCTCCCGCTGGACTCGACTGGGTGTTCTATTCCGACAGTGGCTCGACCTCGGTCGAAGTAGCGCTGAAGATGGCACTCAGTTATTTCCGCAACATCGGCGCCCCACGCTCGCGCATCGTCGTCATGGATCACAGCTATCATGGCGACACGATCGGCACGATGAGCGTCGGTGCGCGTGGCGTGTTCAACGCCGCCTACGAACCCTTGCTGTTCGAGGTCGACACCATCCCCTTTCCGGCAGCGGGGCGCGAGCAGGAGACGCTGGATCGTTTAGAGGCTGTGACCCGCGATCGACGAGCCGCAGCCTTAATCGTCGAGCCGCTGGTGCTGGGCGCCGGCGGCATGCTGATGTATCCGGCTTCAGTTCTGGCCGAATTGAAGAAGATCACTGAGGCCTCCGGCACGCTGCTGATCGCCGACGAAGTGATGACCGGCTGGGGGCGGACCGGAACCATGTTCGCCTGCGAGCAGGCATCGATCTCTCCAGATATCCTGTGCACCTCGAAAGGCCTGACCGGCGGCGCCATCCCGCTGGCCGTAACGCTTGCCACCGATGCCATCTTCCAGGCTCATTATTCCGAGGGCCGGAAGAAGACGTTTTTCCATTCGAGCTCGTACACTGCCAACCCGATTGCCTGCGCGGCAGCACTTGCCAATGTCGAGATCTGGCGGGACGAGCCGGTGGCCGAGCGCATTGCGGCCTTGAGCGCAATGCAGGCCACCGGGCTTCGACGCTTTCGCGACAACAGCTTCTTCACCGACTGCCGGGCGACCGGCACGATCGCGGCGCTCGACCTGCGAACCGGTTCCGCAGGTTATCTCGCCGAGATCGGACCGAAACTGCGCGCTTTCTTCCTCGAGCGAGGGCTACTTGTGCGCCCGCTCGGCAATGTCCTCTACCTTCTGCCACCCTATTGCATCACCGGCGACGAGCTCGAGCGCCTCTATGACGCCATTGAGGAGGCGGGCGAACGCTTCGGGTCCAGGCCGTGAGCAAGTCGTCGCGCATTCTCGGGTTTGGCCATCATGCGCCTGGGCGAAAGGTGGCGAATGACGAAATCGAGAGCAATCTCGGTCTTGATCCAGGCTGGATCGAAAGGCGTACCGGGATACGGTCGCGCTTCTGGGCAACCGACGAAGACACGCTGTCTGGTCTTGCTGCGCAGGCCGGCGACATGGCGCTGGCGAACGCCGGTATTGCGCGCCACGACATCGGTCTGCTGTTGCTTGCCACCTCGACGCCCGACCATCTTCTGCCGCCCAGCGCGCCGCTGGTCGCACACAAGCTTGGCCTTGGCCGCGCAGGCGCGGTGGATCTGACCGGCGCCTGCGCCGGCTTCATCTACGCGCTCATGTTCGCGGACGGATTTACCCGCCTGCACGGCAAAGCGAGCCTTGTTATCGCCGCCAACATCCTCAGCCGCCGCATCAATCCAGCCGAGCGCGCAAGCTCGGTCCTGTTTGCCGATGCCGCCGGCGCCCTGGTGATCGGTCAGTGCGATGATGCTGATCGGGGCATTCTCGGTGCCTCGGTGGATTCGGACGGCTCGCGATACGGGCTGATCCAGATTCCCGCAGGAGGAAGCAACAAGCCGTTCCACGGTGACCTCGATCTCGCGCAAACCCGAATGAGGATGACGGACGGCCGCGAAGTGTTCGCAATGGCCGTGGAGATGATGACCGATTGCTCGACAAGCGCTCTAGCCGCTGCCGGAGTGCGGCCACACGATCTCGGCCGGTTCGTGCCGCATCAGGCCAATACTCGGATTTTCGACGCGGTCGGGAGGAACCTCGGCATCGCGGACCAAGCAATTGTCAAGACGATTGCCGAATACGGCAACTCTTCGGCCGGGACGATCCCGCTGTCGCTCTCGCTCGCCAACCAGACGGAGCCATTCCAGCGTGGAGAGAAAATCCTTCTGTCGGCGGCGGGTGCGGGTCTCAGCGGCGGCGCTCTCGTGGTTGGAATCTAGCCGGCCGGCTCACGCGCGCAGGACTGGTCATGAATGGCAATAGGGCAACAGAACCAATGCCAAAATGGCCTTCTGAAGCTCGACATGACCGAGCTGACGCAGCACGACCCCGTGCGAGCCTCTGGATGAGATCAAATGCATCACCCGTTGCATCATTCGTGCCATCTGAATAAAGCTCAAATACAAAGGGTGAGCCGCCCCATATATGTCTGATACCCGACATTGTTCACACAAAAGGCTCGATGCTTACACGCTCTTTGCTCTCTTCTCTTTGCTGTCTGCTCTTTTCTCTTTGCTCTTTGCTCTTCCGTCTTGACTAGCAGGAGCATGCGGCTTATCTCATTGCCGCGTTAGCACTCGCTTCCGCTGAGTGCTAAGCACGCTCCGGCAACGGAGAACCGTTCAACATCCGCACCAAGGACATCCAAAAATGGCAAAGTCGAATTTCCGGCCGCTGCATGACCGCGTGGTCGTTCGCCGGGTCGAATCCGAATCCAAGACCGCCGGCGGGATCATCATCCCGGATACGGCGAAGGAAAAGCCGCAGGAAGGCGAGATCATCGCTGTCGGCTCCGGCGCTCGTGACGAAGCTGGCAAGCTGGTCCCGCTGGACGTCAAGGCCGGCGACCGCATCCTGTTCGGCAAGTGGTCGGGCACCGAAGTCAAGCTCAATGGCGAAGACCTTCTGATCATGAAGGAATCCGACATTATGGGCATCATCGGCTGATTATCGGCCTCACCGTCAACTGAATTCCCGGGCTTGAATCGCAAGCCCCTGCCAGGAGCTAAAAAATGGCTGCTAAAGACGTAAAATTCTCCCGCGACGCCCGCGAGCGCATGCTTCACGGCATCAACATCCTCGCCGACGCGGTGAAGGTGACCCTCGGCCCCAAGGGCCGCAACGTCGTCATCGACAAGTCGTTCGGCGCACCGCGCATCACCAAGGACGGCGTCACCGTCGCCAAGGAAATCGAACTTTCCGACAAGTTCGAAAACATGGGCGCGCAGATGATCCGCGAAGTTGCTTCGAAGACCAACGACATCGCCGGTGACGGCACCACGACGGCGACCGTCCTGGCGCAGTCGATCGTCCAGGAAGGCAACAAGGCCGTTGCCGCCGGCATGAACCCGATGGACCTGAAGCGCGGCATCGATCTGGCCGTGACCGAAGTCGTCGAGGCGCTCGGCAAGGCTGCCAAGAAGATCAAGACCTCCGAGGAAGTTGCCCAGGTCGGCACGATCGCCGGCAATGGCGACGAATCTGTCGGCAAGATGATCGCCGAAGCGATGCAGAAGGTCGGCAACGAAGGCGTCATCACGGTTGAGGAAGCCAAGACCGCCGAGACCGAACTCGAAGTCGTCGAAGGCATGCAGTTCGACCGCGGCTATCTCTCGCCGTACTTCGTCACCAACGCCGACAAGATGGTTGCCGAGCTCGAGGACGTCTACATCCTCCTGCACGAGAAGAAGCTGTCCAACCTCCAGGCCATGCTGCCGGTCCTCGAAGCCGTCGTGCAGACCTCCAAGCCGCTGCTCATCATCTCGGAAGACGTCGAAGGCGAGGCTCTGGCCACGCTGGTCGTCAACAAGCTGCGTGGCGGCCTTAAGATCGCCGCCGTCAAGGCGCCGGGCTTCGGTGATCGCCGCAAGGCCATGCTGGAAGACATCGCCATCCTCACCGGTGGCCAGGTCATCTCGGAAGACCTCGGCATCAAGCTCGAGAATGTCGGCCTCAACATGCTCGGCCGCGCCAAGAAGGTGTCGATCTCCAAGGAGAACACCACCATCGTCGACGGCGCGGGCAAGAAGGCCGAGATCCAGGGCCGCGTTGCCCAGATCAAGCAGCAGATCGAAGAGACCACGTCGGACTACGACAAGGAGAAGCTGCAGGAACGTCTGGCCAAGCTCGCCGGCGGCGTTGCGGTGATCCGCGTCGGCGGCGCGACGGAAGTCGAAGTCAAGGAAAAGAAGGACCGCGTCGATGACGCCCTCAACGCGACCCGCGCGGCCGTGGAAGAAGGCATCGTTGCTGGCGGCGGCGTCGCTCTCCTGCGCGCTTCGGCCGACATCAAGGTCACCGGCGTCAATGCCGACCAGGCCGCCGGCATCAACATCGTTCGTCGTGCGCTGCAGGCTCCGGCCCGCCAGATCGCGGCCAACGCCGGTGCTGAAGCTTCGATCGTTGCCGGCAAGATCCTTGAGAACAAGGGCTTGACCTACGGCTACAACGCCCAGACCGGCGAGTATGGCGACATGATCGCCATGGGCATCGTCGACCCGGTCAAGGTCGTTCGTACCGCTCTCCAGGACGCGGCTTCGGTCGCCGGCCTGCTGGTCACCACCGAAGCCATGATCGCGGAGGCTCCGAAGAAGGAGTCGGCTGGCGGCGGCGGCATGCCTGGTGGTATGCCCGGCGGCGGCATGGGCGGTATGGGCGGTATGGATTTTTAATCCAGCCCCTATCAACTTACAGCGGAAAGGGCGGCAGCAATGCCGCCCTTTCCTTGTGTGCCGAACATGATCGACACCTTGGAGTGCGTCCCGAGGATCTCGTTCGAGCCTTGCGCACCAACGCACATGGAGGAAAAACGCTCGGCCAGACGGTTCGCTGACACGACCGTTTCGTCCACCGAATCCGTTGTGGAGACGGTCGCATCTGGCTTTTCGGCCGGCGAAGCTGACACGTTGACCGGCAAGCTGGCTCGATCGGATGCGTCACTTGCCACCGACAGTTGCCGAGCGTTCCCGAGGGCTTTGCACGCGAGACAGCACTGGGCGCCTCAGCGCCGAAGGTTCGCGCCAGTACGTTCGCCACGTCCGAAGCCCGCCGGTACAGCAGTGGACGCACGTGAATGTTTGCCGTCGCCTGCGACGCACTATCCAGTTTGAGGACCGCCTGGCGGCTGCTTGAGAGCCGCAGGATCTTCTGCCACGACCAGGATACCATTCAGTCGCTCTAGATGTTTAGTCCCGGCATTTGCTGGAGCGGATCGAGTTTGAAGCGTTCCGGTTGTGACGCCCACGCCTTGCAGATGAACTCGTAGGGCGTAAGGCCTTTGAGGGTCTTGAGCCTGCGACCGAAGTTGTAGGCCGAGGTGAAGTCGGCAAGGTGCTGGCGGAGTTGGTCGTGGCTCTCGTAATAGAAACGCCTGACGGTTGCATCCTTGATAGTCCGGTTCATCCTCTCGACCTGGCCGTTGGTCCACGGATGCCTTGCCTCGGTCGTTCGGTGCTCGATGTCGTTCGTGGCGCAAGCGTATTCGAAGGCATGGGCCCAGAAGCGTTCGCCGTTTGCGATGGCCTCCTTGATCAATGGCACGGCCGAACCGCCGGCGCCGGGCGTCGTGAACTGGATACCGTTGTCGGTGAGGACAGTGTGGATCTTGTAGGGCACGGCCGCGATCAGGCGCAGTAGGAAGTCTCTCGATATGGCGGTGGTGGCCTTCTCATGCAGTTCGACGAAGGCGAATTTCGAGGTGCGGTCGATAGCGACGAACATGTGCAGCTTGCCCTGTTCTGTGCGCACCTCGGCGACGTCGATGTGGAAGTAGCCGATCGGATAGCTCTTGAACTTCTTCTTCGCCGGCTTGTCGCCTTCTACGTCCGGCAGGCGGCTGATGCCGTGGCGCTGCAGGCAGCGATGCAGTGATGAGCGCGTCAGGTGTGGGATCGTCGGTTGTAAGGCATAGAGGCAGTCATCGAGTGGCAACAGAGTGTAGCGCCGGAAGGCGACTATGACGGCCTCCTCCTCGGGCAAGAGCACTGTCGCTCTAGGCTCTCTCGGACCGGTCGGCAAATCTGCCACCGAGGTCCGTTCCCGCCATTTGGCAACAGTCTTTTGGTTGATCCCGTAGCGCTTCGCCAGCGCCCTCAGGCTCTCTTGACTATGCTGTATCGCTCGACGGACCGCCTCTGTCGTCGTGGCGCTCCCATGAAGAACCTGGCCCATAGCGCATCCCTTGATTCGGAGGACAAGGATGCCCCATCAAAATCTGGGATCAAACATCTAGCGCCGCAAATTGGACAATCCTTCCTTCTTGCCCATTCCGCGTAAACAACAAACCGACAGCAGGACCGGCCGCGATTGGCGCGCCAAGTCTATGGCGGCAGCATGGCAACTTTGTTTAAAATCCAGCGATTTGTAGGCGGGCGTCCAGCAAACGGCCGTCAGCATCAACCGCACTCTCAGGCATCGGCACGGTGGTATCGCATTGATTGAGGGGTAAGGAGTTGTGGCAGCAGCGCGCCTATGACAGTGAGTGCACCGACCTACAAGAACCACCGCTGTCCGATCGAATCGTAGCCCGCGTTGTCTGGCTCTACTTCCCCTTCAATCTGAGCTTGCGCGAGGTCGAGGAAATGTTGCGTGATCGCGGATCCGTCGTTTCCTACGAGACCATCCGCCTATGGTGCCGAAAGCACGGCCCTGGTTATGCGCGCCGCATACGCCGCAAGGCGCCGACGAAAGATGATATCTGGCACCTCGGTGATGTCGTGGTGCGCATCAACGGTCAGAAATGCTGGTTGTGGATAGCGGTTGATCATGACGTCGTCCAGACGCCGCAACACCAGGGCCGCGAGGCGTCTGCTGACGCGACTTCTACGAAGCAGGGCTGCCCCCAACCCGTATGATCACCCGATGGCCTTGAAGGTTGGCTGCGCGAGAGGTTGATTCCGCATCGCCGCAATGCGGACATGGTGCGCCAGGACTTTTTGACCGAGCAAGGCGTGGCAGTTGGCCCGCGAACGCTGCAACGTGCCGTACAGCCGTATCGCGTTGTGCTTCAAACATTATGTCGGGAATCGGACCACGCGAGATCAACTGTTGGTGTGCGAAACGGCTCGCATTCCGCTCTGACCGGGCGAGCCGGGACGCCTCAGGCTGGCACGACGTTTGCTTGATGAGGGCTGGACCGGGACATCGGTTCATTAACGAGAGGAAGTGATGCATGACCGGTGTTGCCGCAGCGTTTCTATGCCCTTCAAGCAATTTAGGGGCGACGGCTTATGATCGGCTCAAGCACATGGTCCCGAAACTTGCACATCGTGGGCAGGCGGGAGTCAGTGTTGCCGCTTTCACGCAGAAGGACGGTATTCGATATGCGAGAGCGCCTCAATCATCATGGGATTCACTGCGGATTGAGCACTATGAACAGGATTCCACTTTTAGGCCCCATGTTGCAATCGCCCATCTCCATAGCCAATGTGACCGAATCAACGATGACCGCGACGTTCAACCAAGTCACAAGAATGCGGGGACCAGCCGCCACCTGGCAAACGCTTTGGATGGAGCGTTGGTCAACGGCAGCGAGCTCAGGGAAGAATTGCCTGCCCAGGGCCACACGCCAGACGACGACACACGTGCTGAGCTCTTGCTCAACTTGATTGACCGCTCTTTGAAGACTATCGGCTGTACGGTCCGCTCATCGACTGCGAAAACATCTTTCGCGACATTGACGGTCGTATCGATGGCGCGATCACCGCGCTTCTCCTGGATGAGACGGAAAATCTGGTTGCATACCGTAATCGATGTGGTTTGCGACCCTGGAAACTATGCAAGTGGACGACGGGTTCTTGCTCTTTGCTTCAGAAATTGTGCGTTTGTGGGTCAGGGGAAGCCACCCAGTGAATCCACAGGTGGAATGCAACGGTTAAAATGGAGACGGTCGTGACGAATGCACAAGAAAAAGCCGGGGCCCACGCTCCGCGCGCGCCCATCCCATCGAAAGAAATAGCCGGCCTTATCGGAAATACACCGCTTGTAAGAATAGGAAGTCTTACTGGCCATGTATCTCACAATCTTTGGGCAAAATGTGAATTTATGAACCCGACGGGTTCCGTAAAGGATCGGGCCGCAATTGCGATGATCCGAGCAGCAGAGCAAGCCCGGCAAATAGTGCCCCATGCATCGGTCCTGGTCGAGGCAACGGCAGGAAATACAGGAGTTGGATTAGCAGCAGTTGCCGGGTCACAATACCGCTTGAAGTGTGTTCTTACTGATAAATTTGGTCCGGACAAAGTCAACTTGTTGCAAGCGTGGGGCGCCGAAGTAATAATCTGCCCGTCTAACGTGGACCATTCCGACCCACAGTTCTGGCTAAATACGGCGCAATCATTGGGCAACGAAGACCATCATTTTTATATTGATCAATTCCGCAACCCGGCTAACCCCGAAGCACACTATCGCACTACGGGTCCTGAGATTTGGGAACAAACATCCGGGAAAATTGACGCGGTCGTCGCAGGCTTCGGTACGGGGGGCACTCTGATGGGAGTAGCTCGTTTTTTGAAAGAAAGAAGGCCGGAAATAAGGATCATAATTGCTGATCCAATTGGCAGTATTCTGAGATGTCCGCCGGAAGAACTCACTCCAAAACCATACCTCGTGGAAGGAATTGGAAGCTCCTTTTTTCCTACATTGTTTGACCCAACGCTTGTCGATCAAGTCATCAGCGTGTCCGACGTGGAGTCGTTTGAAATGTGCATTAGATTGGCGCGGCAGGAGGGGCTCTTCGTCGGAGGCTCTGCCGGGTGCGCGGTTGCGGCTGCTGTTAAGTACCTTTCCTGTTTGTCTAACCGACCCGCTAATGTTGTGACTATTCTACCGGATGGTGGTGACAGATATATTTCCACGATATATTCGCCAAAATGGCGACAGGAGAAATGCCAAATGATCTAGACCAAGCGCCCTGGCCTTTTTGAGGAAAATTAATGGTGAATGTTGTAGAAAAACTTAACCGGTGGTATGACGAAGGTCATTACTACTACCTCGACTCAGATGAGGCGCGGATTCTGTATATGCACGCGGGTAAGATTATCTCGGATAGCAGTTGTAAGAAGGTCCTTGATATCGGCGCCCATCACGGAAACGTAGTTCCTCATCTTAACCACGAAACGTTGGAGAAATACCTTGGTATAGATATTTGTTCTAGAGCAGTTGAGGAGGGGGCAAAAAGATACTCCAGCGACCGAAGGATTAATTTTTCTGTGGTGGACTGGAATGATGTTGACAAGATTAGTAATCTTGGTGCGTTCGACGCGTTGTACCTCAGCGGCGTTCTTTTCTATATTCCTGAACCGAAAGACGATTTCATTGAATCTATGGTTCGGGCGACCGGTGCGCGATTAGTGGTAATTCAGGATCTGGCCATCACGGATCTAACTGGCATTCGCCAAGCTCGCGAGGCTTTTTACGACGAGGGCTATTTTATAGACTTCGACTTTCCTCCCACTGAGTGGGGATCTGAATGGCGGGAGAGGTTCGAATGGAACAAGGATTGGAGCGTTAACATCCTTAAGGAACGAACGCTTCTGGCTTTCAATACTCAGGTGTGACTCGTGCTACCTGCGCAGCGCACAACAGAAGGGTCGATCGTAGACCCGCGGGCTGGCTTTAATGGGTATCTCCTTAGCCTGGTAACGGCCACCATCTTTGCCGGCAGCACGATTGCTGCGAAGTTCGTATCAGCGTCATTAGATCCAATATCTATCATTCTACTACGGTCGCTCATTGCACTGGTTGTTCTGTCGGCTTTGGTTACTATGAAAGGTTTGAAAGCAATAGCGGTTGCGCCAAGAGACCTCTTGCCCATGATGGCACTTGGCGCGACTGGGATCGTTGGATACGCCTACTTCTCACTGCTTAGTCTTGAAAGCACCACGGTGGCTAATGTCGCCATAATTTCCTCCCTGAGCCCCGCCATAACAGCAATCGTGGCCGCCATTCTCATGAATGAGCGGTTATCGGCAACTGATTATGTTGGTGGCCTTTTGTCGTGTGGCGGCGCTCTGTTGCTACTGTTTAAGGGAGACTGGGAGCGCATCAGCGCACTTAGGTTGAGTGATGGTGATTACTTGATGCTGATTGCCGTGTGCTGCTCTGTCACAAATGGGCTTGTTGCCAGCGCCTTAAGCCGCCGATATCTCCCGATTACATTGACTTTTTACATGACGTTGACGGCTTGTGGTATTTTGATACCGATAGCAGACTGGTCGGATGTGCCCGCAGCTAAGTCCTCATTTGCGGAACTGTGGCTAGTAATACTGTTCATGGGTGTTGTGTCGTCATCATTGGGGTACTGGCTTTTTAACGTCACGGTTTCGTCCGTTGGTCCGACGCGGGCATCATGTTATGTATACAGCTCGTCCCCGGTGATTTCCTCTATGCTTGGAAAATGGTTGTATGGCGACGCGATTACGACACTGTCCGTTGTGAGCAGCGCTGTCATTGCGACTGGTTTGTATCTCATGGTACATGACAAACAGGCACCTCAGGGGGGGATGGTGCCGGGGTCAGCGGAACGGGATCGCGATCCACCTTGAAGGGTGGGGCGTGGCCGCCATAGGCATCAGCTACAGAATACCTGGGGAAATATCGACGCTCGCGCCCGTGCGACCTGTCGCTCAAGAGAGAGTGGATGGAATTACGCAAACATCCGGTAGGGCTTCCGATTACCCGCATAGTCGGCGGGCCTATTGCCGCGCATGAATCTGCCGTGATTCTGTCTGTTACCCGAATCACGGAGGCGTCACGGATGCGAGACACGACGATCAGGAGCGAAGCCGCTTGGCAGGAGGAAGACCTTTCTGCCGCGGGCCTTCCCGACAAGCGTCTGGCCCGTCGACTGCAACGGTTACTGGGATCAGATGTCAGCTGCGCCGGGCAAGCCAATCCCGGCGGCCTGCGGCGACTGGGCGCCGGCGAGGCGTCTATTGCTTTTTTGACAATGCGCGTGTGACCGAACATAGCGTTTTGGCTGGCCATTTCGCCGCCACCACGGCGCCCGTTGCGGCGAGCGAAGGTCCGATGTGGTAAGCGGGTAGCTGATGCCGTTCAGCGCTGTCGTTGCAAGGCATGAGCGCCTCTCAATATCGCTGTTTGGCCAGCCATTGGCGATGCGCTCGAGGGTCTGGGTGAGCCAGGGGCGCGGATCGACCTGGTTCATCCTGGCGGCTTATGCCGACCGCCGAAGCCGAGCGCCTCTTCCGACCATGGCGGTATGAAGCGCTTTGCCCGCCATTTCGACCGAGAATCGTCGTTGACACTCGGCATAGTTCTCATGCTCAAAGGGCGTTCAGGAATTCAAGAAGTCGGTCGTTTGGCCGAAATCGTTCGGCCTTTGCGCGTTCGTATGGCTTCAACTTGCCAAGTGCGGATTCCTTCAGCTCAAGATGTGCGTGAAGATAGGTCAGCGTCGTTTCCATCGCCTCATGGCCAAGCCATACGGCGATGACCGAACAATCGACGCCCGCCTGCAGCAGCTCCATGGCAGCGCTGTGCCTCAAAACATGAGGCGACACCCGCTTCGAGCGGAGGATGACGCAGTGTTCGCGAGCGTTGGCGACATGTCTGATCAGCAGCGCCTGCACGCCGTCGGCGCTCAGCCTGCCGCCGTGCATGTTCGGAAAGAGAGCCGTTGCGCCCCGTTTCCTGGGCTCGTTGAGCCAGCCCCGAAGGGCTTGCTGTGCAACCTTGGTGAGCGGCTTCGCTCCTTGCGGCCCTTGCCAACGCATCGCACGTGGGCACCGTGCCCCAGCATGACCGAGTCCCGGTTGAGATCGATGATCTCCGAGACCCGCAGGCCTGTTTGCGCGGCCAGCAACAGCAGAGTGTAATCACGCCGTCCCAGCCATGTGCTGCGATCGGACAGGCCAGGATCGCTTCAATCTCGGGCCTGGTGAGAAACTGAAGCTGTCGCTTGTCGCATCGCTTGCTCGGGATCGCGAGCACGCGTTGAATCTGAGCGCTATGGGCCGGCTCCTCGAACGACGCATATCTGAAGAAAGACCGAATGGCTGTGAGGCGGAGGTTCCGGGTCCTCACTGAGGCGGACCGCAGTGTCTCGAGGTAGTCCTCTAGAAATGCGCCGATGAAAGGCGCGTCCAAATCCCGCAGTGTCAACTGCGTCGGAGACCTGCCAAGGCGTGTCTGCGCGAATGCAAACAGGAGCCGGAAGGTGTCGCGATATGAGGCCATGGTGTTGGAGCTTACGCCTCGATGTCGCATGAGCCGATCGGTGAACCACCGCTCGATCAGCACGGCTAAATCCCTCGAGGCCCTCATGAGCGAACCTCCCACCGCTCATCCAGCAGTCGCGCAGCATGGGTCATTAGCTCCGGCGCGGCGGATAGATACCAGTAGGTGTCGCGAACATTGGCGTGGCCGAGAAAGGTCGAGAGGACCGGCAGTTCCCGCTCGACATCTTCGCCCGCACGATACCAGTTGGTCAGGGCCTGGACGGCGAAACGGTGACGAAGATCGTGAACCCGCGGACCATTGCGCTGTCCCCGCTGCCGCAGACCGATCTGTCGCGACAGCTGCCAGAACACCCGGTGCACGTATTGGTGCAGCAATCTGCCGCCCTGCTGCGAGATCGACGTCGTCTCGGCGCAGGTCCAGCGCTTCGGAACCGGCGACCGCTATCAATCCGAACAGGCAATGATATGTCCAGCGACGGAGGGAGTTGGCCGGCGGCAGCGCCAGTGCCGCCGCCAGAAGCGCCGTGATCTCAGCATCCGTATAGATGTAGGGCTTTGCCCGCCGCGCCGGCGGCACAGCGTCTTGAGGTGGCACTTCCGTCATGGTCAGGTGGATGGACCAACTCGGTTGTCGGCCGATCAACGTCACCCACTTCATTGCCAACGCCGTGGTGGTGGTCTCGGCGCCACGAGCCTCCATGAAGGTGACGAAATCCGACAACCGTCGAGCAGGGCCATGATAGTTGTATCCCAGTCCCGGCGCATGCCACATAGCGCTCGAGCGCTGTTCGAAGACGTTGGACACCTCCCGGCCAGGGCAGGCTCAGTTCGCGCAGCTTCTCGATGTCGCGCTTGGCATAGATCCTTGTGCTGTCGATGCTCCGGTGACGAAGCAACTGGCCGATCTCGGCAAAGCTGGCCCCGACCGCAGCAGGTCGGTCGCAAGGCTGTGGGGGAAGAGGTGCGCGCCGTGGTGCGCATAGCCGTGAATACCCGCCCGCTCGAGGGCCTCCTTCGCGATCACGGTGAAGCCGGTCGCCCATGCCGGATGTAGGCGACGATAGCTGCACCGACGTCGTGGCGTAGCGGCATCGAAAAAATAGGGTCCCGATTCCGTGGTCATTGACAGTGATGAGCGTTGACGGTCTTGGTGAAGCCGAGGAGCTTACAGAGTGAATTTCTATGTCTGCGCCTACGCCTGATGATAGAAGTTCCATGTCCTTTAGGCGGTCCCGAACCGGCGGGAGGCAGATTGCCGATTTTGCCCGGCTGCGCGCGGCTGTAGATAAATTCGGTCGTGTCGGCTACAAGGCCGGGCAGCTCAACGCGCTCACCTACGGGGTGCTGATGCATTCGAGCCTGGCCGTCACCCCCTCACCGCACACCCCTCGGTCTGACGGCGGTGAAGTTCTGGAAGGGAAGCCCGCGCTCCAGCGGCACACAATCCTACCCGCGTGCCGGTCGAGAGAGGGAGAGCTACCGAGTGGCCATCCACGCTCCGTAGTAGGCAGCGTCTACTACTCCACATCTCTTTGGGGTCAATGGCGTTTTATGGAACAAGCCATCCACAGCTCGTCATAGTACCTCTCACCCACTTTCAAGGCCCTTCGTTCGAGGCCGTATTTCCTAAATCCATAGTAGGTGTAGAGACGAATGGCTGCTTCGTTGGATGCGACCACCGTGAGGTGGACTTCTTCTATCATTCCTCGCGCCTTATCTAATAAGTGCTCGACCAAAGCTGCAGCTAGTCCTGATCCTCGCGCCCTGGGGCGGACATACATGCCCCAAAGAACGCCTTTGTGCCGTTGCTTCAGCGCATGGTGGAAGCCGAGAGCAGCAATTCCCACAAGTTGACCACTTTCCGTGGAACCAGCCACTATGATATTCTGCTCTAACTGCTCCACGAACCAAGCCAGGGGTTTTTCCGCCTCTTCTTCCCACGATGAGCCAAATGCATTTGGATGATTTTTAAGTCCTTCGAGGCGCAGTTCCCGGAACGCTTCGGCATCTGAAGCGCTTAGACGACGAAGTGGAAAGGAAGAAATTTTGGTAGGCATCTGATCCATTTTGTGGCCTCTGGATAAGGGGATTAAGGCGGTGTTAGGGAGAGCTTAGCTTTCTCGCAAACTCCCAGATTACCCTCTTGTCTGCTTCCGGTCGCTCAATCCGCGAAACCACAAGGCATGCTTCCGACCGCAGAATGACTCCATCCTCGAGTACCTTTAGATGGTTAGCCCGAAGCGTCGCTCCCGTCGTCATGATGTCGACGATCACGTCGGCGGAGCCCCTCGCCAGCGTGCCTTCCGTCGCCCCGGGGCTCTCAACTATCCTGTAGACTTGGATGCCGTGCTGTTTGCTAAAGAACTGCTGTGTGAGCCGCCGATATTTCGTCGCGATCCGAAGTCGCCGGCCGTGACGATACCGAAAATCCGCCGCAACATCGTCAAGATCTGCCATCGTTTGTACATCAAGCCAGACATCGGGAACGGCAACAACGACATCAGCGTTCCCAAAGCCAAGCCGCGCGACAATCTCCATCGATCCATTCCAATCGGTCCAGCTTTCAAAAAAGAGATCCTCACCGGTGATGCCGAGATCGATCCCTCCCCGCCCGAGTTCGACCGCTATTTCGCGAGCCGAGAGGAATAGCACGCGGACATCATCACGGCCATCAAGGCGCGCCAGGTATTTGCGTCCGTCGCCGTCCTGGATAACCGGCAGGTCGGCACTTGCAAGTGCCTCCAGTGCCTGTTCCTTCAGCCGACCTTTCGAGGGAAGCGACAATAAAACCGTCACGCGATCGACTGCCCCAAACTCTGGATCCGGTCGAGCCAAACGGAGAAGCCGACGCCTCGGACCGGCCGTGGGGCGCCCAGGAGCGCGAGCAGCTGATCGTAACGCCCGCCGTCCAACAACGGCTGGTCGATTTCTGGCACGGAAATCTGGAAAGCGAGACCCGTATAGCAGTCGAGCGGCCGACCGTATCCAGCATCATAAATCATATGGCTCGGTAAGCAGTGGTTCGCAATTGCTTCAGCCCTCGCGGCGAAGCAGTCGAGCGCGGCTCCAAGCATCAGCCCTTTCTCCTTGGCGAAGTCGGCTAATTCGCTAGGAGCTCGTTCGAACGGAACCCGTATCAAAAGGAACGTCTTCAGGGCATCGAAAGTGGCTTGTGGTAGGGTCACGCGCGCAAGCTCGGCCTTCTCTATGTGGCGCCTTGCAATCTCCTCGGGCGTGCGTCCAACGGCCGGCGAAATTCCGACAAGCTCCATAGCTGCAGCGATATGAGCCGTCAGCCCCTTCAAGTGGCTGCAGACTACAAAGGGCGTAAGCGAATCCCCGAACTCCTTCTTGGGCATGGATTTTGCAAAATCCGCGAGCACCAGGTTAAGCTGATCCGGCATTCCAAAGACTCGTACCAACCGCCTCTCCCAGATGGGCGGCAGGCCAAGCCCTGCGAGCACTGCCTCGAAGATCGTCTGGTCTCCGATTGTCACTGCAAGCTCTTGACCCGGCAGCAACTGTTCTAGCAATGCATATGCGTCCGCGATCAACCGCGCATCAGTCGCTGCAATATCCGTGTTGCCGAGATCCTCAAGGCCGGCCAGGAATTCGCTGTTGGTTTTCTTGCACTGCCGGAAGATTTCTCCGAGATAGGCGCGGCGCCGCGGGGCTGACACTCTGGTTTTGATGTAGTCAAGACAGGTCGGAAGCCTGAATTCGTGCCTCAGACACAGCGTCTCGCCAGCGTCGCTCCCCGTGAGGAAAATGCGGCCCCGTAAGCCCTCGCCCGCAATGTCCAAGAACGGGTCGGCCGGCTGAATCAGCGGCACATCAATTATGTCGGCGCCGCAGGTTGCAAAAAAACGCAGAATGGCGTGCGCGAAGGAGCAATAATTGAAACCCGCGGGCATGCTGCCATCAGCCACGACGCGTGACATGTGTTCGCATAGAAGCGGGCCGAGCGGTTCCACGGGCGACGACTTTTTTGCTAGACATGATCATAGAACAATCTTTCCAGTTCGCGGCATGTTTGCGGAAAACGCGCATGTATCGTGCCAAGGGGAAAACATATCAAAACAACATAGTTTCTCTCCTTCTGCTGTGTCGCATGTCCGACATCAACGGATCGGGATAGGGGCACCTGGCGAGGCTGCCCCTCCCACCAGAAAGCGGTACATGATCGAGGATACTTCCGGCCCACCGGCTGCAGACACCAACGCCACCGACTGTGAGGACGCGCCGGGCGGCGATCTGATTGGCCCATTGCCAGTGCAACACTTCATCGCCTCGGGACAACGCAGCCCGCAGCCTGGCGCGCGCCCTACACGTGAACCCCAGGCTTGCGCTTCAAGACCTGCGAGGAATTGAGCGCCCGGCTGCAGTTCGAGGACGAAGGCGGCCAAGATGTCGAATACCGCAGCGCCTTTGAGAGATTTTATCCGGTGCCGGCCTCGGTGTCGAACACATGCACGGTGCGGCATCGAGACAATACTCGGCGTAGTCGACGGCAGTCGGCCGCCCGGTCGAGGTCATTGCCTATGTCGGCAAGATCGTCATCCGCCAGGACGGCGTGCTTGTCGCGAACATACCCGCTGCTTCGGGCGCGGCCAGACGATGTATGATCCCTGGCATTACGTCCCTGTGCTGCCCGCAAACCTGGTGCCTTGCGCAATGGCGCGCTGTCCCAGAACCGGGCCCTGCCGTCGGCGATAGTGCGTAACCCGACGCAGAGCTCTGGCCGAATAAATTCGAGGGCATGTGCCATTTGTAAACTTTTCCCGCCCGGCACACTCGGTGGCTTTCTGCACCCGGTGGCTGTGCGTTCACCTTCTACTGTGCTTGGACTCGCGGCGAAAGGGTAACCAGAACGGCCCAAAAAGCTGACGTTTCGAAGGCAGAGGATCTCGTCCTGGCCACAGCCAGTGAATTCTCCTACTGATGTTCCTTTGAATTTCTCGCGACCTTGAGGACAGCAAGGTCAAGGACAAGCAGCCTCGCGACCGTTTCGATATGGACTGCTTGTCTGCATCGCCTACTTTTCCCAATGAGGAATCCAATCGCCTTGGAGGCGCATCGAGAGGCCGGCGTCATCCTCGATGCGCTTGGCAACATGGAGTTCCGCTGCGCCTGCACCATAGCGGCTTGCAGCGAGGGCGAAAGCACCTTCGGCGGCAGTTGTCATAGGCATGGCCGCGCGGACATTGCGGTTGAGTTCCTGAATTAGACGCAGGTCCTTGAGGCAGAGCTCGAGGGAAAACGACGGGTCGTAATGTCCAGCGAAAATGGATGGCGCGTCATGGCGTACAACGAAACTATCGCCGACGCTGTTCTGAATCGCGCCCCAGAGGGTGCCGAGTTCGACGCCGTTAGCGATGCCCGTCGCGAAGCCTTCACCAATCGCTGCCGCGGCGATGAACCAGAGCTGGTTGGTGACGAGCTTGACGACATTGCCAGTGCCAAGCATACCGCAGTGGATTACCATTCCGAGGTTCTTCAGGACCGGTTCCACACGACCGAACGACGCATTGTCGCCACCAACGAACAGCGTCAGTCTTCCGTTCCGGGCGCCATCAACCGCTCCGGTTACAGGAGCGTCCACAACACTGACACCTTCGGGTGCTTCGGCCGCGAGGCGAATCACTAGGTCCTTCCGGTTTGTCGTCAAGTCGATCCAGATACTGCCCAGCTCCAAGTTTTGAAGGGCTCCATTCTCTCCTGCCATTACGGTCTCGACGTGATCCGGCCTTGGAAGTGACGTAAGGAAGATTTGCGCCCCGGCGGCGCATTCCCGAGCCGAAGACGCGGCTTTGGCTCCTCCGGCGACCACTTTGTCCAGGGCGTCCTGATTGAGGTCGAAAGCGATCACAGAATGTCCGGCCGCCAAAAGCCGGAGACACATGGGTCCCCCCATATTTCCGAGGCCAACGAAACCGATGTGTGGCAGTGAAGTCATGTGTATGTCCTATGGATGCTAGGTTGATTTGGTTGTACGTTAAGACGGTTCGCAGGCCTGTAAACCACAGAAAATCTCACGCTTATGAGTAACCAGCAGTTATGAAAAAGTACCGTGTCAGTCTGCCGCCGCTTGATACATTGATCTTTTTTGAAGCGGCTTATCGGGCGGGAAGTTTCACAAACAGCGCCGGTGAGTTGAACGTCTCCCAGGCTGCGGTGAGCAAGCGCATCAGGCAGCTCGAGGACTGGATGGGCGAGTGCCTGTTCGTCCGGGACGGCAGGCGACTTTTGCCGACCCCGCTCGGTGATAAGCTGTTCCAGACCACGAGTATGACCCTGGAGTTCCTCCAGCTAGGAGTCGGCGCGTTGCGCGAAGAAGCGCAGCGGCCACTGTCCATCGGAGCCAACACCGCTGTCGGCATGTTCTGGCTGACGCCTCATCTCCGCGACTTCGGGCTTTCCCAACATGCCTGCCCGACGCGGCTGATCACGTCAGACAACCCGCAAGACCTCTTTAATGACGGTAATGATCTTACAGTGACCTATGGCGACGGTGTCCTACCTGGGCGAAACCCCATTCTGCTATTTGATGAGGAATTGACACCTGTTGCAGCACCGAAGGTAGCAAGACAATTCGGTGACGACCTCCGGACGATCCAGGATATCCCACCTTCCCATAGGCCGAAGTTGTTGAATTGCGGCCGAGCATCTCCGGACTGGGTGGACTGGCGCGTGTGGTTCCAAGGACTGTCCTTCAGCGGTTTTGAAAAGTGGCCCGTGGAGACCCTGTCGACCTACTCGCAGACGATCGGCGAAGCGATCAAGGGCAAAGGAATTGCTCTGGGTAGCGTGTGGCTGCTGCGCGCCGAACTAAAGGCAGAAAGCCTCCAGCGTGTGGGCCGTGACGTCCTCCTCTCAGGTAGAGGGTACTACGTCTCTCACAGCGATCGCTCAATTCTGCCTGACGGTGCGAAGCACCTGGTTGACTATCTCACCGCTGCGGCGCAGCTGGCTCGGAATGAGCGAAACAAGATCACGAGCGATGCGTAGCCCGCGAAGCCGCCAGAACCCGAACGCGAAGATCGACCGACGAAGCTTTCGACAGGTCCGCCGCCTCATCCGACAGACAGCACGGATGATTAGGAATCCCTCTCGATTCAACAGTTGGGCGAACGCTTTCGGACATGCCCAAATCAATCTAATGGAGAGCGGCATCTGCTGTTTAAGCTGAGACGAAATCTCGGATGAATCAAATCCGACGCCGGCTCTTTGCCGCGACTGGTGCTAGATAGCGGCGGGTCAAACAAAGGTTCCAATCGTGGACAGCATCGAAATTCTACGAAAACTAATTTCCTTTCCGACCGTCAGCCGAGATTCGAACCTCGAGCTGATCGGCTATATCGGGGAATTGCTTGATGCGCACGGCATCCCCTTCAAGCTCATTCAGGACGAGGACCGGAGAAAGGCCAACCTCATTGCCACCGTCGGACCGACGCGACGCGCAGGCATCATGCTGTCGGGCCATACAGACGTCGTCCCGGTCGACGGCCAGAATTGGAGCGTGCCGCCTTTCGAGATGACGGAGCGGACGGACGCCTTCACGGTCGTGGTGCTGCCGACATGAAAGGGTTCATTGCCTCCGCGTTGGCAGCCTCGCTGCGCGCATCCAAGATGGAGTTGAACACCCCCTTTACCTTGCGCTTTCCTATGACGAGGAGGTCGGCTGTCTCGGAGTGCGCAGCCTGATTCAAATGCTGGCGTCGACTCCCGTCCGGCCCCTACTCTGCATCGTCGGCGAACCGACCGGCATGGCGGTAGCGACCGGACACAAGGGCAAGATCGCGGCGCGCGCCGCCTGCGTCGGACGGGAGGGCCATTCGGCGCTCGCTCCGCTCGCCCTAAACGGCCATTCACATGGGCTGCGACTTCGTAACCGCCCTTCGTGCAGAGCAGGACCGCCTTGCAAAGAAAGGCGGCCGGGACGGCGACTACGACATTCCCTATTCAACTGTTCATGTGGGCAAGATGAAACCGGGAGTCGCCTTGAACATCGTCCCCAATCTATGCCACGTCGATTTCGAGATCCGCACCGTCGCCACCGACGATCCCGAGCGCATCATGGCGAGGCTGCAGCATGCGGCCGCGATGATTGTCGAGAGCGCCGCGAGGACGGCGCCTGAAGTAGATCGATATTGACATCGTCAACGCCTACCCGGGCCTCGACACGCCCGGTGCTTCGGACGCTGTTCAATTTGTCAAGTCGCTGATCGGAGCCAACAGCACGATCAAGGTCGCCTTCGGCACCGAGGGGGGCCTGTTCGACCGCGACCTCGCCCTGCCGACCGTGATCTGCGGACCTGGATCGATGGCTCAGGGCCACAAGCCGGATGAATTCGTCACGATCGAACAGAAACCAAAAGAGGTGTGCGACGCGCATCAGGACGCGCTGGGTTGGTGCGCTACTGGACGCCGACCTCGAAGCTACGGCGCGCCGCGGCAACCGCGAATCGATCCGCTCATCGCGCAGGAAGCGACCTTGGCGAGCGTTTCCCCTGTTGGCGATTAACGCTTGCGAAGGTCTGACGGGATGGGACGCAACGAATTTGTCGTCTATGAAGGCCTTACCCCGAAACTGGATCGCCGCCGCCTTGCTGATCCAGTACTTGTGGCTGAGCTCGCTCATGTCCCGCTCTCAGACTACTCTTGTCTATTCGTCGCCCGGAACTCCGTAGCTCGGCGCATCGGACCACAAGTTCGAGCAGGTAGTGTGCTGAGAGTTCTGCAAATTCGCTGAGAGGGGGCGGTCATGGCAGGCTGGTGATTGTTCACGTCACCTGATTCCTCGGTCCAGTCGTTACGCAGGTCCGCGACGGGCCATGACACGTCACGCACCAGCTTCATGCCGGCAGAGCGGACTGGCCCGGCCTCCCCGCCGGCATGAAGCGCGGCGCGCATCGAGGCGATCAGCCGGTCGCCTAGGTGACCCTCTGAGCCAAGAAAGGCGCCGACCATGGCTTTCGGAACCTTGTCGTTGGCAAGCAGGTTGCCGCCGCAGGCGACGGCCTATGCCGACCAGCGTAAGCCCCTGCGCGGCAAGGCGGCGGGAATCGATTGTCTCACCGCCGCGCGCGCCGCTGACGGCGATCGTCACATGTTCCGTGCCGGGTCCCGGGGTTTCGAGGTCCCATTTGCCGGGAACGCCCAGCCACCAGCAGAAGTCGCGGCCGCGATAGGCGCGCGACGGGCGATCATGCGGGCCGACCGAAAGATATACGCGCTTGCCAAGCGCGCTGGAGTTCGTCCGCGATCTGAACGCCCGAGGATCCCGCGCCGACCACCAGCACCGCGCCTTTCGGCAGTTGTTCAGGGTTGCGGTATGCGCTGGAATGGATTTGCAGCATGCCTGCATTCCCAGGGACGACGGGCGGAATGACGGTATCTGGAAAGGTCCAATGCTGTTGGCTTTGATCACGCCGCCCGACGTCTCGACGCGGAATCCGGACCGCCCGACATTTCTTTGCACGAGCTTGACCTCCACGCCGCAGCGGATGGGCGCATTGATCTGCTTTGCATAAGCGACAAAATTGTCAGCGACCTCCTCCTTGGCGGCAAAGCATTGGGACCGGTTGCGGGAAATCCATGCCTGGAAACCGGTCATGCCAAGCCGGGCCATTGGCAACCAGGGAGTCCCACCGCTGCGAGCGCCAGCGTTCGGCAATCCGGCCGCGTTCAAGGACCAGATGAGGGACCCCGCACTTGCTCAGGTGCTCGCTCATAGCCACTCCCGCTTGACCGGCGCCTACGACAAGCGTTGTCCACTTTTTTAACAGACATATCTGCGTCCTTTTCTGGCTACCCAGTTTTCTGCAATGCGGCGGCGGCTGATTCTCGATTCCCGCTGAAAACCTTCGCTCCTGACGTCGGCGTGCGTCGCCGGTTCTCTCAGACGCCAGCAGCGTTTCAGCAAGCTTGACGCAGTAGGAGATCCCGTGTGGGATCGCCTCTCGTTGAAATCATAGGTCGGATTGTGCAGCCGGCAGTATCGCCGTCGCCGATGAAATTGAGGGCGCCCGGACGAGCAAGCAGCATGTAGGAAAAGTCCTCGCTGCCCATGATCGGATCGATCGCAACATTGACCTTGCCGTCCAAGGCGACCTTTGCCGCGGCGGCGGGCCCTTGACCGGTTTCCACAGGATGGTTGAGCGTAACGGGATGGTTGCGGCCATACCATACGTCGACTCGCGCCATCAGCGCCGGCGATGCTCTCGGCGATCCGGCGAACCCGCTGCTCGCCAGTATCGCGCACCCCTTGGGTCAGCGCTCGCAGCGTTCCGGCGAGGACCGGCAGTTCAGGGATGACGTTATGCGCAAAACCGGCATTGAACTTCGTCACAGAGACGACCACCGAGGCCAGAGGGTCGACCATTCGCTCGGCGATCGTCTGCGGGGCGTTAACGATCTGGTCGCCGATCGCGATCGAGTCAATTGTCTTGTGCGGGTTAAACCGCTTGGCCACCGCGGCCCTTGATCGTAATGGTAAATTCGTCGGCGGATGTCATGATTGGGCCAACGCGGCTGCCGAACTGGCCGACAGGCATGCCCGGCATGTATGCATGCCATAGACCTCCTCTATGAACGAAGCGCTCCATTGTGCCGTCCTTCAACATCTCGTTGCCGCCCCCGCCGCGTTCCTCAGCTGGCTAAAAGATGAGGGCGAGGCTGCCTGCGAATTTGCGCGTTTCCGAAGGTATTGCGCCGCGCCGAGTAGCATGGCCGAGTGGCCATGGCCCGCAGGCATGCATCTTGCCGGGTGTAGTCGAGGTCCAGGGCTTGCCGCTCGTCTCGGGGATCGCAGGGCGTCGATATCGGCCCTGAGTCCGATGGTGTGGCCGGGGCCGAGACTGACCCGAATGACGCCGGTTCGTCCGTGACCAGTCACGATGTCGTCGACGCCGAAACCCTTGAGCTTCCTTTCGACGAAGGCTGCAGTATTTTCCACCGCGAGGATCTCCGGGTTCTGGCGGAGGTGGCGCCGCCACTCGGTCAATTCGCTCTGGAGTTCGGTGGCATGGTTCGAAATTGGCACAGTATATCCCTGTCAATGTTTTGATAGATAGCTTGGCAGCCAAACGAATGAGCTTGCCATCTCTTCCTTAAGTTGCATCAATCGTTGTCAGCTATTCACTACTCGAAGTAGTCGGATGACGACCTGCACGTGCGCGATCTTCATGCCCGTCGGCCGGCGTGGCAAATTAGGATTTCAAGCTGGTGTGTATCAACATCAAGGATGACCCCCTCGCCCTCAACGAAGAAAGATGGTGTGGTTCGCAACGTTTGTATCAAACCAAGTTCGAACCCCATTAATTGCAAGAACGCGGAGCATGGATCGGAGGCGGTGTGCGGTTGGTACGTCCTGTCTCATTTCACTCCTTCTCGCTTCGCGGAAGTTCGTCTCGGTCATGGGTTTGGTTGTAGTGCCCTGCCGGTGGGGAGGGGCACCCGGCAGGGCGCGCCGCGCTTAAGTTGCGCCCAGAGTTGCCGACGTAACAGCGTGGAGGGCTGTAGAGACGTCGACACGGCCGCACAGCAGCTGGCGCAAACACGACCGCAAATTGATCCTATCCCGATCCCGCCTCTCTCACCCCCGCGTCATCGACGGGCTTAGGATTGAGTTTGATAACCGGCTCCATCACTGCGAAGACCGCGTCCGGTAGGTGGCATTTGATATCATGGCCACCGGGCAGCTTTCGGATGGGCGGAACCTCGCGCTCACAGATATCTCTGGGAACCAGATGCTTGCGCGGACAGCGCGTCTGGAAGGGGCAGCCGCTCGGGGGATCCATAGCCGAGGGAATGTCGCCTTCGAGCACGATGTGCTTCTTGACAACGCTCGTGTCGGCAATCGGGATCGCCGACAGCAACGCCTCGGTATAGGGATGGTACGGCGGGAAAAAAATCTGGTCGGTGGTGCCCTGCTCGACGATGTGGCCGAGATACATGACCACCACGCGATCGGCGATGTAGCGCACCACGCTGAGATCGTGACTGATGAACAGCATCGTCGTGTTCGACTTGCGCTGGATCTCCATCAGAAGTTCGGTGACCGCCGCCTGGACGGAGACGTCGAGCGCCGAAACCGGCTCGTCGGCGACGACGACCTTGGCCTGGCCGGCGAAGGCACGCGCGACGCCGATGCGCTGCTTCTGCCCGCCCGAGAGCTGTCGCGGCATGCGTTCGGCGAAAGCGCGTGGCAGCTTGACGAGGTCGAGCAGTTCCAGCATGCGCTGCTTGCGGTCGCTGGCCGTCTTGCCGATCTTAAACTTTTCCAGCGTTCTGACGATCTGCGACCCCACCGAATGGCTCGGGTTCAGCGTATCGAACGGGTTCTGGAACACCATCTGGATCGACGCAACCGTAGCGACGTCGCGGTCCTCAATACCGGTCGACTGGATTTCCTTGTTGCCGAGTAGCACCTTGCCCGAAGTCGCCGTTTCGAGACCGAGCAGAACCTTGGCCAGTGTCGATTTTCCGCAACCGCTTTCGCCGACGATGGCGACGGTTTCGGATTCGCGCGCCTCGAAGCTGATCGTCTCGTTGGCCTTGACGACGCGGCCCTCGCGACCGGCGCCAAAGACCTCGTTGCCGCCGACGCGGTAGTATTTCCTGAGGTCCTTGATCTTGAGCACCGTCGCACCCGGCTTGACCGGCTCGTGCTTCTTTTCGGCACCGGGCGGAAGAGCCGCCCAGTCGATCTCGTTGAAGCGCACACAGCGGCTGAAATGCCCGTCATGGTCGGCGACCGGGATCATCGGGATCTCGTCGGCGTTGCAAAGTCCTTCGACGAAGTGGTGGCAGCGCGGGCCGAAATTGCAGCCCTTGGGCCGCTCATGCGGCAGCGGCAATTGCCCCGGGATGGAGATCAGCGGCCGCGAATTCTTGTCGGCGCCGGGCAGCGGGATCGAGCGGAACAGGCCCTGCGTATAGGGATGGCGCATCCGGTCGAAGACGTCCTTGATCTTGCCGGTCTCGACCGCTTCGCCCGAATACATCACCGTAATGCGGTCGCAGGTCTCCAGGATGAGGCCCAGATTGTGCGACACGAAGATCATCGACGTGCCGAACTTCTCGCCCAGCCCCTTGACTAGTTGGACGATGCCGGCCTCCACCGTCACGTCGAGCGCGGTCGTCGGCTCGTCGAGCAGAAGCAGCGCCGGCTTCGACAGCAGCGCCATGGCAATGACGATGCGCTGCTGCTGGCCGCCCGAGAGCTGGTGCGGATAGGAACGCATCATGCGCTCGGGATCAGGCAGCTTGACCGCGCGCACCATGTCAAGCGCGCGTTTATGGGCCTCTTCCTTCGACACCTTGTCGTGGATCAGCGGCACTTCCATCAATTGCTGGCCGACCTTCATCGCCGGGTTCAGGCTCGCCATCGGCTCCTGGTAGATCATCGCGATCTTGTTGCCGCGAATGGAGCGCAACTCCTCGTCGGAGAGCTCGCCCATGTCCTTGCCCTGGAACTTGATCTTGCCGCCGACGATCTTCCCGATGTTGGAGAGGTCGCGCATGATGCCGAGCGACACGGTCGACTTGCCGCAGCCGGATTCGCCGACGATGCCCATCGCCTCGCCGGGCATGACGGTGCAGGAAAAATCCATGACCGCCGGGATCTCGCCCTTGCGGGTGAAGAAGGAGATCGACAGGTTCTCGATCTCGATGATCGGCGCGTTGGCCGGCCCATTGGTTGGCGTGGCGGGATTTCGAACTGCCTCGTTCATGGGTCGCTCCAATCCTGGTTCTTCCAGGCCTGTTTCTATCAGGCGCATCGGGTCGAAACCCGCGAGATCAGTCTTTCATCGATTGTTCGCGCAGCGAGTCGGCGAGCAGGTTCAAGCCCAGCACGAACGACATCAGTGCGATCGTCGGCGGCAACGCCGGGTGGATGAAGGAGCGCAGCAGGCGGCTGGCGTCCTTGATCGCAGTGCCCCAGTCCGGACTTTCCGGCGCCAGGCCAAGGCCGAAATAACCGAGCGTGCCGAGCAGGATCGTGGTGTAGCCGATGCGCAGGCAGGCGTCGACGATCAGTGGCCCGCGCGCATTGGGCAGGATCTCCCATAGCATGATGTACCAGGGCGATTCACCGCGCGTCTGCGCCGCCGCCACATAGTCACGCGTCTTGATGTCCATCACCAAGCCACGCACGATGCGGAACACGCCGGGGCTGGACGCGAACACCACCGCCACGAAGATATTGAGCTGGTTGGGGTCGATATGCACGATCTTCAGCGGATCGGCGTCGAAGACCAGGCCGGCATAGATCCAGCCGCCGAGGATCAGGGTGATGCCGAGCAGGATGTAGAGCCGGTCGGGCCGGTTTTTGTAGCGGGTCCAGAACAGCACGCTGAAGAAGATGATCGGGAACAGGAAGAAGACGCCGGCCATGCCATAAGGGATCGGCGTGTCCATGATGCCCGGCGTCACCAAAAGGTAGAACAGCAGGATCACAGGGAAGGCCAGCACGAGATTGGCCAGGAACGACAGCACGGTGTCGATCTTGCCGCCGTAGTAGCCGGCGGGCAGGCCGAGCGTGATGCCGACCATCAGCGCGAAGCCGGTTGCCGCAGGCGCGATGATCAGCACGATCTGGCTGCCATAGACCATGCGCGAAAACACGTCGCGCGCCAGCTTGTCGCCGCCGAACAGATAGGTCAGCCCCGATTTCGGTTCGACGGCGCCCGGCAGCGCATCCTTCATGATCGGCACCTGGGCGAGCGGATCGAAGGGCGCGACGGTCGCGGCGAAGATTGCCGTGAACAGCCAGAACAGGCAGATGCCGACACCGACTATGCCGACGCCGCTGTCGAACAGCTGGCCGTAGAGGCCGAGCCTTTTCTTGTAGGTGAAGCTCAAGCCGAGCACGACGGCTAGCGCTGCCCAAACCGGCCATAAGCGGGCGATGACGCCTGCGAAGACCTGGCAACCGCCTGTATATTCAATCCCCATCCCCGGCGTCTCCTACTGCATCCTGATGCGCGGATTGAGATAAGCATAGCCGATGTCGGAGATCAGTTGAGTCAACAGCACTATGAAGACCGATACTAGTGAGCAGGCAAGAAGGAGGTCGATGTCGTTGTTGCTCGCCGCCTCGACGAGCGTGTAGCCGAAGCCCTGATAGCGGAACATCACCTCAACGATGACGACGCCTGTAAGCAGCCACGGAAACTGCAGCATGATGATCGTAAAGGGCGCGATCAGCGCGTTGCGCAACGCATGCTTGATGACCACACCGCCGAAGCTCAGCCCTTTCAGCCGCGCGGTTCGAATATACTGCTGCGTCATCACCTCGACCATGGAGGCCCGCGTCATGCGCGCAATGTAGCCGGTGCCGTAGATCCCCATGGTCATCACCGGCAGCGCGAAATTGTAGAAGGTCACCCCCTGGGTCGCCGTGCTCGCGGCCGACCCGTTAAGCCAACCTAGCCAGGAGGCGAACACCACGGTAAAGATGATTCCGGAGACATATTCCGGGGTCGCGGTGGTCGTTATCGAGACGATGGAAAGGCCCCGATCCACGCGCGAACCCTCGCGCATTCCTGCCAGAACGCCTATCAGCAGCGACACCGGCACCATGGTCGCCATCACCCAGAGCATCAGGATCCCGGTGGCGCTCAGCGCGGGAAACAGCTTGTCCGCGACCTTCATGCGGAACTTGGTCGAGCAGCCGAAATCGCCCTGAAGGACGCCCGAATAGGCTGGCTTGGCAGCTTCCTTGCAGAAGGAGAAGCGCGGCACGACCCCGCCCGTTTCGGGATGGTTGTTCTGCCGCTTCGGCCAGATGCCGATCCACTGCGCATAGCGCTCCAAGATCGGTTCGCGGTAGCCGTTGCGCGCCAACCAGCTTTCCAGATGCCCGGCGCTGGCGCGCATCTCGGTCTGGCTGATCGCCAGCTTTTTCAGATTGGGCTCAAGGTTGACGAGGTAAAATACTGCCACCGTCAAGCACAGCATTGTCAGGGCCATGACCCCGAAACGGCGCAGGATGAAATTCTGCACGGCATCCTCCCTTTTCGTGCCTCAGTTTGGCGTTAGCTCGCACTGCGCATACGCCGGCGATTTCCAGCCCGCAGCCAAAGGCACTCACGCATAGTGTGCGTCTTCATAAGGAATCCAGCATCACCGTTGCTGTTGCTTCGATCTCTCGATTCAACTCCGCGCACGAACGCAGGATCATTGGGATCGATCGAGATGCTGGCGCCTATCAGCCCATTTCTCTGGGCACTTGTCGAAACCGAAGCGGCCCTGCCAAAATGTGATCACCACGTCGCACTACGACGCGAGTGCTCGAATGCGTTCCGTACCTCGGCGCCTTTTTGAAGCAAGATCTACTCGGACTGAGAGGGTTCTCGCAAAAGACGGTCAGTTTGTCGCGCGGCTTCAGGAGGTTGAGCGCCTTGCAGCCTACCAATGATCATCCTCGAACGGGTAGTGCGAAAGCAGCTCGATACCAGACTTCGTAATCAGGACTTGCTGTTCAAGCTTCACGCCTTCGCGACCTCCGACAGCTCCTATGTAACTTTCGACGCACACGACCATGTTCTCTTCAAAAAAGCCTTCATATCCGGCCGCCTCCCAATCTTGCAGATAGTAGACCACTGGGTATTCGACACCCAGTCCGGCCCCATGGATCAGTTCAGCATAGCGATTGGGGACGTAGATTTCGGGCATTTTCCAGGCAGTTTCTGAGAACTCGCGAAAGCTTACGCCGGGCCTCAGCAGCGCCATATTGTATTCAAGCTGCTCGCGCGCCAATCCATAGATGGTGCGCTGCTCGTTTGTGGGTTTGTTATCTCCGACAATCCATGCTCGCGAGATATCAACGAAGATGCCATGCCGACCGATCAGGTCCGTATCGAACGTCATGAAATCGCCGGCTTCCATGACCCGATCCGAGGTCTCTTGAAGCCAAGGATTGGTGCGGGGTCCTGAGGTTAGGAGCCGTGTTTCCATGTACTCTCCGCCATGCGCGATATTCTCGCGCGAGAGCGCGGCGAGCATATCGGACTCGCGCCTGCCCGGCGCCATGGATTTTCTCATGTTCCCCATCGCCACTTCGCCCGCTGCCACGGCATCACGGATTGCATTGATTTCTTCGCCCGATTTTATGGACCGCGCGCGTTCGAGATAGGGCTTGGCATCGACGACAGGGATGCCAAGCCGCTGGAGTGCCTCAAACGGAAGGATGTCCATGCGGTCGATTGCCAGACGCCCACGCTTCCCGGCCTGATGGGTGAAGAGGGCGGCCACTTCATCGGCCCAGCGGCCAGCTTGCTCTTCGGACCTCTCGCCAGCCGCAAAGAAGTCCCATGACGTGGCTGGGCGGATTTCGTCGATCGTTTCTAGGTGCCCGGAAAGATGCTCGCAGCGACTATAGTCAAACAATACTACGGGGCCTGATGTGGACACAAACGCGTACCGGCATGCGTTGTGCATTGTCCACACCTGCATGTTGCGGCTACCGGTTGCGTAGCGAACGTTGATCGGATCGAACAGGATCGCAGCACCCACATCCGCGGCATCAAGGATACCCCTTAGTCGTTTGAGCCTGTAAGTGCGGATCGCTCTTTCGTCCGCAGGTGTAAGCGCGTGTTGGGCCAAACGAGTAGCGTCTCGTTGGGCGAGGTTCGTCTCGATTTCGAGAGAGACCCTACTCATATCATGCATCAATCCACACCTTCCCGAAATCGTGCTGGGCAGTGGGATGCCGGCCATGGTTTTTCACCGTGGCTCGGGCATGGCTGTAGACCTTGCACCAGTAAGGTTGGATGATGATCCCGGAGTCCTGCAGTATTTTCTCAATATCCTTCATCACCGATTGCCGCTGGCCCGCATCGGCAATCGAAAGCGCCTGCGTGAGCTTTCGGTCGAACTCAGGATCCGACCATGCGGTCTCATTCCACGCTTCCCCTGTTCTGTAGGCGAGGGCCAACGTCTGGACGCCGAGCGGACGCATGTTCCAAAGCGTCATAGAGAGAGGGTATTTAGTCCAGTCGTTCCAGAAGGTCGAGCCTGGCAGAACCGTGCGCTTGACTTTGATGCCAGCCTCGCGAAGCTGCGCGGCGATCGCATCGCCGGTGTTCTTGTGCCAGTCCTCGTCGACCGTGATCAGGTCGTGCTCGAAATCCGCCTGCCCGGCTTCGGCCATCAGAGCCTTGGCCTTCTCCATGTCGCGGGCGACCTTGGGCAACTTGGCATATTCGGGATGGATCGGGCAGACATGATGGTTTTCGGCTACCGATCCGGCATTGTTATAGCCAAGCTGAAGTACGGAATTGTTGTCGACCGCGTGTTGCAAGGCGGTTCGCACGCGCTGATCGTCATAGGGCTTTTGTAACACGTTGGTGCGAGCCACCAATGTTCTGGCCGTAAGCACTTCCGAGGTAACCAGTCCAAGTTTCTCAAAAATTGATACAAAGTCGGGCGAGGTATCGAAGTTGGCGTCGATTTCATCGCTTTCGAACGCGCTCGTGACCGCAGAAAGGTCCGTGCCGTAGTCGATGAACTCGATCCTATCCAGATAGGAATCGCCATTCCACCACCTGCCATCTTCTCGACGCTTGAGAACGGCACGGTCGCCGACGTTCCATTCCACTAGCTCAAAGGGACCAGTACCGATTGGCTTCGATACGAAGTCTCTTCCGGTCTGGTCGAAGCTTCTGTGGACGATAAGAGCCGTGTACTCGGCCATACCAGCAATGATGGTGATATCAGGCGAGCCCAGCTTGAGACGCAGCGTGTGTTCGTCCAGCCGTTCAATCGCTCCGTTGCGCAATTTTCCGGCCTTGCCATCAATGAGCGAAGCCATATTGCCGGCCATTGCATTGCCTTCTATTGATTTATCGCACCACCGCGTAATATTAAATATTACATCATCGACCGTGAATTCGTCGCCGTTGTTCCATTTGACGCCCTTGCGTACATGTAGAACATACTCAGTCGCATCGTCATTCACTTCCCAGGACTCAAGTAGATACGGCTTGAAGACAAAATCACGCGTGTATTGGACGAGAGGTTCGATCACTTGGCGCTGGACATTGCTGATCTCGGACCAGTCGGAACTTACCGGGTCCTTGGATGGCTTGATCGACATTGCCACCCGGAGAACGCCTCCCTTCTTCGGTTCTTGCGCCAGCGCCGGAGCGGGCAGCGCGAGCCCCAGCATACCGTATGCGCCAGCCAAAGAAGCACCGAATGTGCTTGCTACCGCGAGGAACTCTCGTCGGTCGATGCCAGCGCTTAGACCGAGCGCGGCGATGTTTTCAGGGAAATTGTCACTTCCACTCCGAGACAAAGTCATGATCGATTCTCCTCCCGTTCATTCTCAAACCAGATTTGCTGCGGTCGAATAGACGACCTTTAGGCTAAGCATCGTTCATCGAAGGGAGTCCTGCTGAGCAGTTCACAACCATCCGACGTGATTACAAGTTGCTCCTCTAACTTGACCCCCACAGTTCCGCCTGCCTTTCCCGCGTAGGCTTCTGCGCAAATGACCATGCCCGGCTGCAGGAGCATCTCCGGATAGGGCATGCGCTCAATTTCGTCTCGCTGACAAAGGAGCGGGAACTCGATCTGCACACCGGCACCATGGCCGATCGCCTCCTGGTGGTCGCGATACGGCTCGGGAATCAAAAAACACTGTTCGGCCAATTCACGAAAACTGATGCCAGGCCGGAAAACCTCGATGTTATGCTGCAGTGTGTCATAGGCGACGCGATAAGCTTCCCGCTGATCCGCGTTTGGCCGGTCGCCGCAAAGGTAGGCGCGAGAGATGTCGCCTACGTAGCCGAACGGGCCCACCATGTCGGTATCGAAGACAACGAGATCCCCGTCTTCGATCACCTTCTCGCTTGCTGTTTGATACCAGGGATTGGTGCGCTGCCCAGATGACAGGAGTTGCGTCTCGATCCATTCGCCGCCCTGTTCGATGTTGGTTTGATGCAGCACCGACCACAACTGCTGCTCAGTAACTCCTGGACGAATTTTTTCGCGGATCCGGCGGGCACCAAGATCGGCGACGTCTACTGCCGCCTGGAGACACTTTATCTCGTCGGCGCACTTAATAAGGCGGGCGCGGGCCATAAGCCCGTCTCCGTCGAATACTTGGATACCTCGGTTGGCTAATGCGAGACAGGCGGTAGGTACTAGACTGTCAACCGCAAGCCGCTGGCTGCCGCCGCACAACTCGGCAAGCAGGCCCATCATCTGGTCGCACCATTTCCCGATCCACTCGTCTTTGGCATTCAACCTGTAAAAGGTAGCAAGCGATATCGACGGTCGGATGTCCCCGACGAACGCGTAATCATCCGCGGACAGGGGACATGTATCCAGCCCATATTCAAACAGTATCGGCAGGCCCGTCGCAGGGACGAACGCGTACCGAACAGGCGTATAAAAGGTCCAGATGAGATTGGCATTCGAGATGTCCGTCGCGTAACGGATGTTCTGCGGTTCGAACAGCAAGGCAGCGCCGAAGTCATTCTCCTGCAACTGCGCCTGAATACGGGATAGGCGATAGCGTCGTAGCTCGTTAAAATCTATTGAATGCGAAGCGGTTTCCTTGATTGACGCTTTGTTCACGGCCGATCCTGTGCGATAGAGGTTAGGAACCAGAGGAAGTAGAGTGATCGCTCTACCATTATGATGCGAAACACGAAAGTCAAGATCGCTTCGGCGGCAAATCAACTTTTTTCTCAGCGTGGTTTTGCCGAGCCCGGAGTCGAGGCAATTCGCAAGGCGGCGGATGTCAGCATCCGGACACTGTACAAGCACTTCCCTTCCAGGGAGGACATGGTCGTGGGGGCATTAGCGTTTCGCCATTTTGAGTATTTGGCTCACTTGCGCGACGGCATGCCGTCCGAACCCGGTGAGCGCGCAATCATTCATTTTTTTGATCGGGTCGGAGATTGGATGGCGCACACCGCTGTTCGTGGGTGTCTCTTCGTGCAGGCCGTTGCATCGCACCCGGACAGCGTCGCGATCCAGCGAGAGGTTCAAAGGAACAAGCAGGAAGTAAGACTTGAAATCGCGTCCCGGCTTCCCGCCGACCGTCAATCACTTCTTACCTCACTGTTTCTGCTCCACGAGGGCACGACCGCGGCTGCCACAAGTCTAGGCTCAAAGGACGCATGCACACATGCTGTTCAGGTCGTCAGGCATCTGTTCGCAACGGCTTCCGATCAGTCCACCGACACCGGGAACAGCCAAAGCAAGTCAGCCGTCGGCAAGTCTTAGGTATCCACCATCCGACAAGCGCTGCCTGCTTGGCGAGAGCGGTAACTTCTCTGGATGGGGACGAATTGTTCGCACCGCCTGATCAAAAGATGCGAGGGATGGACGATTTTCCGCAGCAGCGATCTTGACTTTTGTGTTTCGCGTCATAAAAGTAGAGCGATAACTATACTCTTCGCGCAGGATCGGCCGTGAACAAGACAACGCCAAAGAGGCGACGGCACGATCCAGCGATCCACGTGAACTTCGACGGATTGCCTCTCACGAATGAATCCCAATTTGCAGCAGAGTCATATTGGTGCTGCCATTTCTGGGTCGACATGACAACCAATGATCCCCAGTCCGTACAGAAGTTGTACAAAGAGGTTGAGGACAAGGACGCGCTATGCTCGACACCCCGGTGATCGGTGCCGTCGGTGGCCGTCGGCCGGGGGGGCGAACTCGGTTTTTTTGCTGGCGGGAACAACGCATCCCTGAGGCGGCAAGTAGACTCCGAACACCAAACAACGCATGTGGCTTTTCTACTATCTGCCAAGTTTGCTACAAACAAGCGTCTGGAGATACATTATGCCGAATGAAGCGGATATTCTCGAGGAGACGCTTCTGAGCTTCTTGCGGCGCAATGAGAGCTCTTCTGCCTACATTCTGGCGAAACGAACGCCTGGCATTGCGCTCGAAGACACCCGAACGCAAGTAGATCTCACCAAACTTCGCCGTTACCGACTCGACCGTCTCCAGAGTCAGCTCAAGAAGGCAGATTGTGCCGCGGCCCTACTAAATGACCCCATCAATGTCCGATACGCCACAGGAACGCGCAACATGGCCGTGTGGCTATTGCACAACCAAGGTCGTTACTGCTTCGTTCCAGCGGAAGGAGACGTTACTCTCTTTGAATACCCTAGCATGAATTGCCTCCCTATGGCACGCGGGATCGAGGTCATTGGAGACATTCGCCCGGCGAAAGCTTGGTCGTATTTCTTCGCGGGAGAACATCAAGAAGACAACTGCAGGGCATGGGCCGATGAAATAGTGAAGCTATTTCGAACCATTGCTGGTGAAAACAAAAGGCTGGCTGTCGATCGCCTCGATCCGCTCGGCACCAATGCGCTGGAAGCCCGGGGCCTTTCCCTCTCAGACGGACAGGCCCTTTGCGAGAAGGCAAGATCGATAAAGTCTTCGGAAGAGATCACGTGCATGACCATCGCGATGTCCGCCTGTGAGATTGGTATGGCCCGAATGCGGGAGGCTCTCAAACCAGGCATATCAGAAAACCAGCTTTGGGCATTGCTGCATCACGCTAATATCGAGTTCGGCGGCGAATGGATCGAAACAAGACTCCTTAGTTCGGGCGGGCGCACCAATCCGTGGTTTCAGGAAGCAAGCGACCGCCTCATTAGGCCTGGAGACCTCGTCAGTTTCGACACGGACATGATCGGCCCCTTCGGCTACTGTTGTGACGTCTCACGAACTTTTTTCTGCGGGCCGGGACAACCCACTGAAGAACAACGGCTCCTATACAGCCTCGCAATGGAACAAATACATCACAATCTGCGACTGATAGTCCCAGGCACCGCATTTCGCGAGATTGGTGAGAAGGCATGGAAGGTTCCTCAGCGTTACAGCGCGCAAAGATATGCAAGTATTGCGCACGGCGTCGGCCTCAGCGATGAATGGCCGGTGATCTCCCATCGTGACTCGGGCCGGGCGGTTCAGGAGGGAGTGCTCTTGCCAGGGATGACCATCTGCTTGGAAAGCTACATTGGGGAGGCCGACGGCGCTGAAGGTGTAAAGCTAGAGCAGCAAGTCCTAGTGACGGAAACCGGACACCAATTGCTCAGTACATTCCCCTTTGAAGACGCGCTTTGCACATGAGCAGTTTTTCGGGTGATCGTCCACAAGACCGAAGACAACTTCCTCATCTGCTACATCGACCAGTCTCGTCGAGGAGCAAGTTACCTGGGCTGCATCGCCAAGGCACGCGCAAGCGCCCGGCGCTGCTGTTGCCCGCTGGAAAGCTGGCTCGGGTAGGCATTTGCTTTGGTGTGTAGGCGGAAGTGAGCCAACTACTGAACGCGAGTGAGGCGGCCTCCTTCTTCGGCAACCCTACGATCCTGGGTGCCAGCGCAACATTTTCGAGCTGTTAGATGAGGAAATGCATTGTATTGCTGAAAGACAATACCGATGTCCGTCGAAGCTTGCTGAGGTCGGTTTTGGGTCGTTTACCTGAGTACCATCAACTCTGATACTGCCCGCTTGGACAAGCTCGTTGCTCTTATGGGTGCTGCATGCATAATATCCCTGAGAGGTTTCCAGCAGGTTCTGTCGCAAACCGGGAAATGGGGTTGTGAACGGCCATTTCGGCCTGTCCGTCAGGCAGCGAGGATATCGAATTGCTCAGCGATCGACAGACTGGGATTGTAGGCATACCTCGCCTGTCGCTTGCGCATCATGTGGATCATCTCGATGCCGGAGAGGATAACCACGGCGCTCGCATCGACTTGAAGCAGAGCATGGATCGAATGCGGCGCTTGATACGCCGGTGATCCTGTTCGATCCGATCGTTGAGATACCGGCTATTGCGGATGCGGATCGGCTTCAGCGGTCGCCGCGATCGCTGCCGCAGCCGGCTTTCAGCGTCGCAGGAAAGGATCGCTTCTTAATTGGTCTGGCTGCCGGCGATGACGATGCGCTCCGGCGGGCCATGGCGCGTCAGCGCTTTGCGGAGCAAGCGTTTGGCCACCACCAGGTCACGTTTTTCGCTGAAGAACAACTCGACCGTGTCGCCGAGGCTGTCGATGGCGCGGTAGAGATACATCCATGGCCGCGGACCTTGATGTACGTCTCGTCCATATGCCACTTGCTGCCGACCACACGCTTGCGCCGGTTGAAGCGCTCCAGCAGCTACGGCGAGAAGTGGGCGACCCAGCGATGCACGGTGGAATGGGCGATCTTCAAGCCGCATTCGGCCATCATCTCTTCCAGATCGCGCAGGCTCAGAGTGTAGGCCAGGTACCAGCGCACGCACAGCAGGATCACCGACTGGTCGAAATGGCGGCCGCTGAACATCACGTGCTCCTCCACAGCTGAGGAGTGTTTCTTGCCATGCTCCGCTTACCAAAAGGTTTGCGACAGAGCTGTTCGAACCGCATGCCGACACCATCGTCAAGGGCGGCCGCGATGTCGATTATGGCCACAAGCTCAACCTGACGACGGGCAGGCAGTCTGTTCTTTCAATTTAGACCAACTATGCGGATGCCGCCTCAGTCAATTCAAGAAGGTAACCAATGCCGCGCACGGTCGTGATCCGTGGCGTTGCACCTGACCTACTCAGGTGTCCACGTAAGCGATAGATTCCGACTTCAAGCGCGTTGGCAGATACCTCGTCGTTGAACGAATAGAGGTGATCTTCCAACTGCGCACGAGGCACGATGCGGCCTGCACGGATAAGCAGATGCTCTAAAATACATAGTTCGCGGCGTGCGATCTTCAGAGGATGACCCGAGACGGAAACCTGTCGGCCGATCGGATCGAAATTGAGATTGCCAAATACAACGATGGGTTCGGTCACCTGTGTCGACCGGCGCAGAATGGCTCTCATTCTGGCGATGAGCTCATCCAAAGAGACGGGCTTGAGCAGAAAATCGTCCGCGCCACCGTTGAAAATTGCAATTCGCTTCTCGAGATCGTCGATGCTACTCATAATGAGGGTTGGAACTGAATGCCCGTCGCTCCTTAGCTGTCTCAGCCAGCCCAAGCCATCGCCATCTGGCAGAGCCAACTCCAGCAGGAGAATTTCATAGGTTGCGCAACAGAATGCCCTCGACGCCTGTTCCAGGTTGCCAACTACATCAACGGCAAAACCGCTATCCCCGAGCGCAGCTCGCACGGCGCGCGTAAGATCCACGTGATGATCAATGAGCAGCGTTCGCATTTCACGTCCTATCAAGGTAGGACAGGTCACCGTCCGCTGTAAGACCGGGGCGACAGCAGAAGTCGCGCAACTCTTCGTAGTGTTCGTAACGCTCTTTCCGATGGGTGATCGCGGGAGAATGCAAGCCGCACGCCTGCAATAGTCGGGGATGGAACACGTGAAGACCTGTTGACGGGCTGAAACCGTCGGTCGGCCAGCCCACAATGCCACCGACTCTGCCTGCGATTTCTCTGCGCATCGATCCTCCTATATGGGTTGCGTCGCAAACTCCAGCTGAGGTCGCAAGGGCAGGTTGCGGCTTTGTTCATTGAGAGGACCCCCTAGAGGCAATACCGGGAGGATTCCCTGTATAGCACTTCCCGATTTACCAACCGGTCATTCCGAACCACGTTCGGCGGCTTTGAAGACGCTCATTGAGCGCGGCTAAGTAAATCAAGGGTACGACCTGCCGGGTGTCGATGCCGCTTTTGAGCAGGCATCGGCACCAGCTCGCTGAGCGTCGCCCGCGCAATTCAGCGGACGCGCTCGATACACCCAGTCGAATCGTGCCGCAGCTTGCCGCGCCGACAGGGCGGCCGAAGAGTTCAGGCTTGTGACCGAAGGCTACGCCCAGTCGTCCTCCCATTATCAACCTCGGTCAAATCAAAGTGACGTTGAATCTGAACAAGTTGCGCCATCATATCACAAACCGACTTACCGATCCCCGACGTGCTCTAGCCTTAGTGCTTGTTAAGAAGATCGGCTACTGTCTCTCCGCGTCGCCGGGCATCGGCGGCGAGCCACACCTCCCCCACCTCATACACGTCGCCGTGGGTACGAAACGGCACAATGACGTCAATGGCAGCCGACAGCAGGTCAAGAAGCGTGTGGTCTTCCACAGCAGCTCCTTGCGGGCTGCTCTTGACGAGTGAAAAGAGCTTTTTAAAGCCTTGGACCGGATCCGCCCCATGAATCGTCGATATTGATCCCGCATGGCCGGAGACGACTTCGCTAAGGTAGGCCCAAGCAGCATCATCGCGCATCTCGCCAAGCAATATTCGATCAGGGCGCATGCGCAAGCTGGCTTGCAACAGTTGCTCGGCTGTCACCGCACCTACGCCTGCTCGGTCCTTCGGATAGAGTAACCGGACATGATTCTCGTGCGGGATTGCAAGTTCGAGCGTGTCCTCGATACTTATCAGCCTCTCTTGCGGGGGTATAGCGTTGATCAAAGTCTTGCTCATTGTCGTTTTGCCGCTACCAGTAGGTCCGCAAAGCAGCATCGTAAGCCGCCCGCAAACGCACGCTCGCAAAAATTGCTCCAAGTCACCATGGTCGTAGTGCTGAAGAATCGTTTCGTCCTGCCGCTCTTGGCGCTCCTTTCGTGACCGCCATTGATTCCAACGCGAGTATTCGTAGCGAGAAGAAACTTCCTTGAGTTCGGTCACACGACTTGAGGGACGCCGTATGGTCAGGCTTATTGTTCCTGAGGGAACAGCGGGCGGCAAACAGATCTGCAGCCGCTCTCCGTTCGGCAGCTCAGTCGCACAGAGGGGGCTTTGCGGTCCGACATCTTGCTTGCGCAGCGCTCCAGCGAGGATCGCGATGTCCTCCAGATCGTCATAAGATAGCGGTAGCGGATGTTTCGTGAAAACGCCGGCCTGTCGGACAAAGGCTTCCCCAGGCCGGTTGATAGCGACCTCTTCGGTCCTTGGCTCCTCAAGCCATTTCAGAACAGGGTTGAGAAGCAAACGCAATTGAGGGTCAGCCTCCGGTCGCATTGTTGTCTCTCCGGCGTTGGCGATGTTGGGGGGGGGCTGGCGCCACGGCGGTCGCTCTAAGATCGTATACATCTGAGAAATCGAGGTCCCGAGCCACAAAGATGGATACAGCATCTCCCTGGTTTTTCTTCAGAGTTGGCGGAACGTTGATCGTTGCTCTAAGGGTCGTCTCAACGGCTTGTCCGGCGTTGCTCTGGAAGCTGTTGATACCGCTTCCTCCACCTGAGCTGCCAGCGTATTGACCGGCGGCCTGAAACGCGCCTTGAATGACGCTCATGAGCATTGCTCCGCCAAAGCGCTGCCAGAAGTGATTATCCACCGTGCCAGGCATTCCGGAGCGGCCGAGCTCGTCAGCGCCCGGCGATGCTAGCGAAACGAGGGCATGGTCAGGCGTTTCGATGCGCGTCCACAGCACGAAGACACGCGCATCCCCCTGTTGGAGACCACGCTGGATCTCGCCAATCACGGTCGTCCCGCGATCCAAAAGCACCACGTTGTTGGTGGCGCCGCGGACGTCTTTAGGTAAGACGCACTTCACATAACCCGGTAAATTTGTGTCGACTGCCGTTTGCAAAATGCAGGGGATGATCGTTCCTTGAGTAATCACGAGATCAGGGTGCGGCAAAAGTGTGGCCCGGCTTGGCTCCTGTATATCTGGCTTCAATCGCGCCGACAGATCGCCAGCGTCTGAAATCTCATCCGAGGTCACGGGAGCATCCCTATGGTTGTCTTCGCTCCGCTGACCGTCGTTGGGCATTTTACTGCTGCCACTGTAGGCGAAAATTGGTGTTTCCTCCGGCGGCGGATCAGCTGAAGTCGGCGTGGATGGCGCAGGATCTCCTGCCTGCGCCGCCTGTACGGCTGCTGGAACTTCGGGAGCAATCTCAATCGGCACGGGGCGGAATGGTTCGGCGTCGGCGACAATTGGAGGTTTTGGCTGAGTTGGTTCGTCTTGTGTGCTGGTACGACCTCCGAGCCAGATGAGTGATAGAGATGAGATGAGAACAAGAGCAGCGACGGCCAACTTCTGCAATCCCGAAACATGCCGGCGGGCCGGCTCCGAGACCATCGATCCGGAGGCATGGACATCATGTCCCGACTGTGGGCCGGTTTCATTCATCGGCCGAGCCTTTCAAAACGCGCCACACGTCGGGTGTCACTGTACCGGTCCCTGGCGCTCGTCCCACAGGGTCATAAGCCCTGTTGAAAATGGACAAGACCGTATTGCCATCTCTCAGACGCCATTCCCGGGCGACTGCGGATACTTCAACATAGTCCCCTTTGACCGTGTAATTGGCAGCGGCTTCCTTGCCGTCGGGATTGATAATGTAGAGGGAGGGTATGCGGGAATTGCTTGCGAAGCCAAATACGGTGGTAAAGCCATTATCGAAAACTTCCAGCGGCGACAGCGATCGATCACCCTTTGCGACGTAGTGAAAATTGCTTTCGTCCGGACTGGTAGTTGCGGCGGGCCGATTCAACAAATCCTGAACTCTCTCGTCGCGCAGCACTTTCGCCCGGGCCTGACCAAGAATCGAGCGCCTTTCTGCGTCCTTTCTCCGAGCAGCAGCCTCATCAGCAGGATAGGTGAACTGCACACTGTAGTATAGGTCAGGTTGCTGCTCATCGAGTTTTGGCATCGCTCTCGTTGAAATACTGAAGACGTATCTCCGTGTACCGGACTCACTCTCGGCCAGCACGATGACCGGCTGCGGCGGGAGCATCCGGCTAGCCTTAAAAAAGAGATAGTTGGCGCGCGGGAGCGCAGCCAGGTCTTTGCTATTGGAAACGGCCACGGCTGCGACTGTCTCGTTGGCCGCGAATGTGACAACCAGCGTTGCCCCCACTGCGGTAGACAGGCGCACCACTTCGTCAGGACGGTAAGCCAGGTAGCGCATGCGCGCATCATGCTTGCCGGCAAGTGGTGTGTCTTCCGCGGACGCTTCCATCGTTAAGAAGAGTGAACAGACCAGCGCGAGAAACGCTCTTTTTGTCATGGCTGCACATAGCCCAGGTTCGATACGCTATCTTCCGAGCTTTGATAGGAAGTGATGAGTAGACCTCCCGGATTGGTGAGCCTCGATTGCCCAGGCAGACCCGTCAAGCGCTCGTAGCGGATGGTAGCTGTCCAGGTGGTCACTATCGGCATCTGCCCATCGACAACAAGCGTACGTTTGTAACGGATCTGTTGAACGTCCGGACTGATGTCGTTTGAAGAAATATGCCCGACCTCGAGCTTGCCGCGCTTGCCGACCGTGACTTGCGGCGAGGTGGGATTCGGATAGTTGAAGAAATCTTGATATTGCTGTCGCACAGCCGGCGCGCTGAAACTGGATACGAGGTCATAGGCGTATTGGGCCGTATCTGCTGTGTACCCCTCGCGCAGGCGTACATATTCCCACAGCGAAGCATTTATGACGGCTCGGTCTTGGGTTGCCGGCAGTCGAGACACTGACACTTCGCTGTCGACGGTCCCATCCGGCCGGACCCAGAGGAACACAGGTACGAGCTTGGCCAACGGGACCATGGCAGCGATGGTAAATGCCTGGGCAACATTTCCTAGGACCGCCGCTGCGGCAAAGGCGATCAGGGCCTTTGACAGGCGCCGCGCAGACTTCGCTCGTGACGTTTGAAACGCTTCCACCTTCTTATAGTGGGCGGCTAGCGTTTCTCTCTCCACCAGAAGGGCATGTTCAGGAAATTTCACTTTGGCTCTTCCGCGCATTCGACCTGAAGATCCTCAGGGGTGGTTTCCCATTGTCCCACGTTCAGTTGGAATGGGGCACCCGCGCACGTCGCAAGCCCATGGCTCGTCTTGCAGGCGGCCAAAGCGAGGATTGACAGAAGTAGGCAATATTTCATGTTTTTGGCACCGAGCTTGTCGATTGATTAACCACCCGCCGTTTTGGCAAAGTGGCGATTGAGGCTGTTAAGAGGTCGGTTCGCACCTCCCCAAGAGCCGCCGGCGATGCTGCTGGCGATCGTCGGAAGCGCGACGATCAGAGCGTCACCAGCTAGGAAAAGCATGTCGAGCTCGTAAAGCCCGATGATCTTGGCTGCTGTCGTGCCCGAAAATTTGATCATCAAAAGCATGGCTGCCAGCGAGACTGCTTCGGCAGCGATTACTATCGTTGCAACGATGTTGAGGAGGAGAAGCAGCAGCCCGTACGAGAGCAGTTGGCCGATCCATCTGGTGGCTATGTCTCGAGTGTGATCAAAAAGGTAGCCTACAAGGACCAGGGGGCCGATCGTCAAGAGCACCTTCGTCAGAATTCCAACGGCATCGTAGATCTCGAACGCTGTCCACAGCGCGCCGTAGAAAATCCATTGCGCTCCCTCGAAAGCAAGTATGTCCTGGCCGTTCATAGGCCCAATTTCGGAAGCAATCAGCTGAAAGACATACTGGCTTGAAGCAAACATGAGATCGAGCTTCTGGGGGATTCCGATGAAGGGCAAGTCGCTGCCACTGATGTCGTGAGCCAACCTCGGAATCGTTTCGTCGAAAAGCGCTTCAATGTACTGCTGATAGTTGGCCTGCCCTAAGATAAGGGCGACGACAATCGACACCATGATTACGCGCGAGATACCCCCGCGCGCATCGACTTGACCACGCATGACCAGACAGCCTTGGATTATTATCCAGAGCGTGACACACGCAACCAGAGGCGCACTGACCGCCGCTTGGACGTTTTCAAGCACTTTGTGCAGCCCGGACGTGAAGGCCCCATGAAAGATCGTGTGTATAGTCGTGAATGGCGCGGGAATTTTGAAATTCATGGCGTGAGCCTGATGTGTCCCTGATCAGCGCAGCTGAGCCTGATGAACTCAGCGTTCACGGGAGGAGGTCAAAAATGCGAGCGGTGTCCCGATGTTCGCGACGCTGCGTGGCGGCCTCCTCAGCGGCGTGAAGGCTCCCTTGTGCAGTGGCCATAGTCAGCAGACTCGTGGCCTGGGCATTTTGGATCATCGCATCGTGAATCTGCTTGAGGACCAGACCGTTGGTCACGGTGGCCTGCATAATATTTCCCGAGCGGGAAAGCTGACCAAGCGTGCCGGCGTTATCCTTAAGGCGCTTGTCCATCATGCCCAAAGTGTCGGCTGCAATAGCTGCGGCATTGGCGGCCCCAGCGATTTGTCCCTTTAACAGTTTCGCTTCTGAATCGTCGCCCGTGACTATCCGATTTGGGTCCTCCGCAATGTTACGGGCGATAATCGAAGCTGGCGCCCGAGCATCAAACATCTGCTCCTCCAGCTTATTGCTCGACGGGTAATGATTTCCTTGGTTCAGTGAGCTTAGCACTCCCGTGACAGCGAATGACGAGGTTAGCATTGTCACCATTTCGATCGTCGTAGCGAGCGTCTCGATTGACCTCTCAAGGATCGCCGCATTGGAAATCGCTGTTAAGGTCGATTGTGTTTCTGTTACAGGGTCGGTGACGATCCATTGCGACCGGGCCTGTCCGTGAAGCAGAAGGGAAGCAGCAAGGGTCGTTACTGCAAGTTTGGCAAGTTTCATGAATATTCCTCCGTCAGTCTTGAACTTCATGGTACCGGGCCATGAACTTGTCGAGCCACCCACTTGGGGCGTCTCCGTGCTGGTTGCGAAGCTGGTCGGCAAAGCGCACTGTGTTGGCCCGCCCCGAGAGTACGGCTACGTACTCGCGCATCTGCCCAAGATCGAATTCGCAAACAATACTCCCGCTATCGCGCTTGAGCAAAAACTTGCGGCTGCCGATTGCCATTCCCTGGCGGATTGCCTCGAACTCCTGCGCAGTGCACTTCAAGCCATCGACATACGCAGAGCGGTCCGCCGTCGGTGATGGGTAGAAAATTTTCGTCATACATTGCGCAACGAGACTAGCTCCGAGAGGCGATTCCAGAACGTGTTCAGGCTGCTGCGTTGCGAGTATCAACATGCCGTTGTTTTTGCGGACCGTGAGCAAGAACTTGTCGATAACGGCCGAGAATTGGGGGTTGAGTAGATAGAATCGAAATTCGTCGCAGCTCATCACGAACCGACGACCATCGACGATAGCGCCCACTCGATGCAGAAGGTATGCGGCGGCCGGTGCACAGACCTCCTCATATTCCAGGAGCTGCGTCATGTCGAAGCCCGTAATGGAGGCATCCAGCCTTACTTCGTCCACGTCGCCGTCAAAGGCCCATCCAAGCGCCCCCCCTCTACACCACCGCTGCAGCCGTGCTCCTGCGCCCTCGGAGGGGCTGTGCAATAGGAACTCGCGCAGGCCCGCAAGTGAGCGCATAGGGGGTTCGAACGAAAGCTGACGAACAATGCCGCGTTCCAGCCGACGGCTTTCCTCCGGCGAGATCGGACCACGGCCGTCACTCTCGATCAGGGCCATCAACCACTCGCGCAGAAAGTCCCGAGAGGCGGAGGTGTTGTCCAGTCCACGCAGAGGGGCCAAGCCGCTCGGAGCGCCTCTGCGCAACGCAAGATATGTCCCTCCCGTGGCTCGCACCAGCAGTTCACCACCCCGATCCTTGTCGAAGAAGACGATCGCACCATTGCGATCGACCAAGCTTTGCTCAAGCATCGCGAGGACAAAGGTCATCAGCGTCGTCTTGCCTTTGCCAACGGGCCCGAATATTGCCGTCATGCCGACGTCATTCTCATGGGGGATGTAGTCGAAAGAAGTTCCACCGTTTGTGCGAAAGCGCGCAACAGCATTGCCCCAGTGGCCGGAACTGGAACCGCTTGGGAAGTTCTCAAATGAGACGAGCCCGGCAAAATTGTGTGAGGTGATCGCCCCCGGGCGCGTGCGCCACCTGTTGTTCCCCGGAAGTTGGGACCAATATGCGGCCTCCATGCCGATGCCCTCTTGGACGATAACGGCGCCCGCGTCGGCCAGCCGCGCGCGGGCACTTGCTGCGCGATCTGCAAGGCTATTGAGGCTGTCGGCATAGACGCACAGGCTCAGATGATGCGAACCCATCACGAATTCGTTGCTTGCCAGTGCGTCCTCTGCCTCGGCAAGTTCATTGATCTGGGTGAGAGCCTTGTCGCCGGCACTCGTCATCTGGCTGGACTTAAGGCTTAGTTTGGCATGAGCTTGCGGGCGAGTGAGGAAGGAAAAGCTCTGGCTCAGGACAAGCGGGAAGTTGGCGGACAGCAAGGAATTTAGCATGCCCGGCCGCGTCGTCGCCGGATATTCACGGAACGAAAACAATGATCCGACGGAGCTATCCCCGGGCCTTCGAATCTCAAGCGCCCGCTTCCCGCAGATGACCTGGTCAGTGTAGATCGAGGCGCCAAGTGAGCCGGTAACCATCGGAACCGGAAGAAACCGGCAAGTCATCATGAGCCGAAGCGCCTCGCCGATTTCCGTGAAGAGCACGTTGCCTTTCTCACGAATACCCAACCGGCGCAGACCGTAACCGCCGAGTGCGCCAGCAATGATGTGCCAGAGGTCTTCCAGGCTCCGCATTTGGGTGGCTAGATCGTGCTCATTCCGTCTGCGGGACTTGGCAATCCGCAAGCCGATCTTGCCGATTGCGGTGCGGGGGGACACGATCAAAGTGAGGAAGTGATCGTTGCGAAAGAGCTTTCCCGACAGCACACGACGCTCGTAGGCCTCGCTCAGACTGCCAGCGAATGCACTTTGAAACCGGCGCGGCGCCGGCGCCGGCACATCGTTGTGTCTCACAAGATGAGCGTATATCGAGACATTGTCATCGGCGATGTTGCGCAAGAGAGTGTTGAACGCGCGGCAGCGCGAGTTGCGCATCTCAGCGTCTTCCAAATCAAAGGGCACACCGTTCACATGTGCCATGGCCATGATCGATCCGTCTTCCAGAAGGACAACCTGATCGCTTACGTGACCAACATACGGAAGGTAGATCTCGCCAGACCTCTCGGTCCGGCCGCTGGCGCCGAACATTACACCATTCCTCTTCCGCGTTTCGGCACTCTGATCGGATTGGCGCTGACGCTTGCGCCTCCCCAGACCGGCCCGTCCACGCTTCTGCCGGCCGTCTGCAAATAGAGCAGCACGACGCTTGCCGCGTTATAGTCACGCTCAACAACCAGCCGTGCTCCGAACCAGAGTGGCGCGAGAACGATTTCGTAGAGCGGGTTCTGAAGGATAATGATAACAAGCCCAGCCAACATCATGAGCAATCCGGCCAGCGTCAGCGGCACCCCCAGAAACAGTGCGGGGCGCGTCGCCGCCACATAGAGGGTGCTCACTTCCAACCGGTCGCTCATCAGCCACCGCCTATGAGCGCCTTGCCCAGGAAGCTGGCCCCGAACATGATGACGATCCCTCCAACGACACCCGCAACCAGGCCAAGTGAAGCACGACCGAACATCCAAGAGATACCGATGGCTACGAGCCCGAGCACGGCCAGTGATTGTCCAAAGGGGCCAAGTATGAACGTGCAGATATTCTGGACCATCTTGGCAGGATCCGTCCCTCCGGTCACCTGAGCCGCGGCTGGCCCGCTGTAGAAGACCGTCCACGCCGCGCCTGCAGCAGCGGCCGGTACATATTCAGCCGCCATGCGCAGCATGGAAAAAGGCGAAGGAACACGCGTTTTAAGCGCACGAAGTATCTTGAGTGGCGTCATCATTGCATCTCCATGTTTCAATCGAATACGAGTTTGTTCGGGTTCGAGGGTTCCCGTGCTTTCGCAGCCTGGCTGCCTGTCGGATCGGAGGGATCGGCCCCGGAGCGGTCTGGCTGATACGAGCCCCAGATGTCCCAAGAATCTTGGTTGGGCTGCTTCTTTCTATTGGCCTGTTGGCTCTGCTGGAGCAGAGGCGGCACGGCTTTCCGACCGGGTGCCTCAAGGTGCGGCACATCTCGAGCAGTCGGCTCCAGCGTTCTCTCAAGGAGACTTGAGATGTCCTTTGCGGCCGACTCGACCTTGCGTACATAACCGTTGGCGAAGCCATGCGTGACGTCGCCCGTGTTATAGGCCGAGATGGCACGGCGAAGCGCCAGTTGCTGTGCCACAGCAGTGGTGCCGCCGGCATACCGGCTTTCAAGCAGGTGGGCGGCAGCCGAAAGCGAGGCGCAGGGCTCGAAAGCCCTTTCCGGCGTGAGATTGAGCATGGCAAAGTTCTTGCTGTTTATCTGCATCAATCCAACATCGACAGAATGTTGTGCTTCGAGGCGTTCCTTGATGCCCCGCGTGGCTTCCAGGTGGTTTATCCAGCGAAGCTGCTCACCTGTGGTGTTGTCATGAGCCACCAGCGTTTCAAAGCCACTTTCAATCTTGGCAATCGCGGCGAGGGTGGACGGCGCAACCCAGGGGGCGCATTTGCGCGACAGGCTGCGGAACTCACGCGGAGAAAGTGGCGCGGGCTCGGCTGGGAGTGACATGGATGTCATCAGGACGATGGCCAGCGGCCAAGCTGCAATAAACATTCCCTATCACCTACCTTTCCAAGCCGCCGGACGGGTTCTGGCCCTGTCCGGCACGCGCTTATCGGGGAGGTTTGTTACTGTGTGATGTTCAAGTTCAGCTTTTCGGTTTCAATTGAAGCAAAGACCGGTTTCGTATCAGCGTGGGTGAGCATCTTGCGCATGCGTGGGTGGCGCGGGCCCGATCAGCCAGCGACATCCGGAGCATCTTGGTACAATGACTCCTGTACAGGATTGCTCGTCCCGGCCGTCCGTTGCTCCTGGAGTGTGGGCCGCGACTTTGGCGTCATGGATGGTACTTCTGTCAGCGCCAAGCCAAGGACAAAATGGGGAGCTTGGCGGGCTTGTTCAGGCTCGGGATCACCGTGGGGAATCGACTACGGCGATAAAGCGGCCCAACTTTGCCGGTATGCTGCCGGTCCTTAAAGAGCAGCCATGCGCGGCCCTGCACACTCAGATCATTGCTTGAGACGCGAGCTCGTCCGCGAAGCTGGCTCGAAGGCGCAAATCCGCGGCGGCGAGGGTCAACTGGGAAGACGTGGCGGCGCAGCCCATCCTGGTGCGAGCCTCGTTCAGCTGTTCGGCCGCCGCCGCCAAAGGGTGGATCATGCACAGTCCCATCGGCAGATAACGCACGTCATTGACGCAGTCCGACGGCGCAATGGACAAGCATAGTGACACGCTCAAGATGGAGGAGTTGCAGTAACTGAGAAATGTTAGCCCGGACGTTCACCGCAACCGGCGACCTGCCGGTCGCCCGAACAGCATTTGAGGCCGCCGGCCACCTTGGACGAAGCCGGCTTGGCAGGAGACATACTATTTGGCACAAGGCCGCTGCAGCGAATCACGGTCTTCTTCCGCCGACCGCCTCTCTGATCAAGCCAAACGCCGCGCTGCTCAACCATGTCCGAGCTGGATCCACGAGCCGCAGGATATCGAGATGATCCAGGTCCGCAAACTCCAGGATGACGAGGATGCAAGGGCACGGCAGGAAACTTGGCATCCATGAGGTCGAACTCGAGTGATATTGGCAGGCCTGCACCAACGGGGGAGCTCGAAGCGAAAAAGCGAAGGACCACACGGCAGGGTCATGTCGGCGCTTGGACCTGTCTGGTGGCCACGGGCTGCCTTGGTGCGGTCAATTCGCTGGGGATGAAAAGAACAGGACGAGCACGGCCTCACATTGGCCGCACGCAACGGCGAGTGGTATCAAGGAGCAGCTGTTCTGGGTCGGTGCCCCAGGGTTGCTCGGCAACAGGTTTAGACAAGGGGATTCAAGATTGAAGGTGTGCCGTTGAAACATGTTCTTGTCATTGACGATGATGCCGCAATGCGGCGCCTCATCGCCGAGTATCTCACGATGCATGCCCTGAAGGTAACCGCAGTCCACGATAGCAAGCAGTTTGACTATGTTCTTTCACGTGAGCCAGTCGATCTCGTGGTTGTTGACCTTAACCTAGGCCGGGAGGATGGACTTGCGATCGTCCGCAATCTGGCGACAAAATCGGATGTTCCTATCATAGTGATCAGCGGCGACCGGCTTGATGAGGCGGAAAAAGTGGTTGCACTGGAGCTCGGCGCAACCGATTTCATTCCCAAGCCTTTCGGGATGCGCGAATTCTTGGCCCGCATTCGAGTAGCGCTACGCCAGCGCATTTCTAGTCCGCGAACCAGAGAGCAGCGCTCATTTCGCTTTGGGGCCTGGAAGCTCAGCGTGAAGCAGCGGCGACTGATCTGTGCGGAGCGTGGCGAGGTCAAGCTTACCGCATGTGAGTTCAATCTCTTGATCGCATTTCTGGAGAACCCCCGCAACGTGCTATCCAGAGAACGGCTTTTGCTCGCGAGCCGTGTGCGTGGAGAAGAGGTGTACGATCGAAGTATCGATGTCCTAATCATGCGCTTGCGCCGAAAGCTGGAGGCTGATGCGGCCAACCCTCGCCTGGTCAAAACATCCCGTGGCGCAGGCTACTTCTTCAACGCTGACGTAGATGTTAGCTACGGAGGCACGTTGGCCGCGTGACAGTGAGCTATGCTGGAGATTGGGGTGACGAGGCTGATCAAGCCTTCCAACAGTACCAGCCTGATCAATTACGGCGAGAGCTACCGGTCTGGAGATCGCATCAGCCCCTCTCTGGATAGGCACGCGGCCGCCTGAATTGCCGATTTCGCTCAGCTGCTGCTGAATGGCGACGGCTTGCGGCGTATTCAGGGCCCTATGCGTCTGCGCTGGCCACAACAGCGCTGTGGAATGTTCATTGTTGGGACGACTCACTCGGGTGGCAGGTGGTTGCCCTGGTCAAGCGCATCCGGCGAGGGGCGGATCTGCTGTTGGCTGGCAGCCAAGACTGGGGGCGGCGGCCCGAACTCCGGCGTCCCAGAGCTTGCGAAAGCCTCCGACACGCTTCCCTTGAGGTCATCCCGTCCAGCGGGCATCCCTGGGTTGCTGAAAAAAGACGAGGCGGCTTGATGATCCTGCCCTCGCTGAAGCACCTCGCGAAACCCCCTGTTCCAGTCGCATAAGCTCCTCTGGTTTGGTTGGCGGCTCGTCAGCTCGACCATCGAACAGCGGCCGGAGCGCCTCGGACACGTGCTGCTCAAAGCCCACTCGCCGGGCCTGGACCGCTTGCCCGTCTTCCAAGCCGGCGTCCTGCACCTGCGACAAAGCTGTTACACGGGATGGATTACTATTTCGCGGGTTCATACTAGCCTCACATCAAACTGTATCGTCAAAGTCCTGCGCCAATTCACACAGCGGGTCATCGAGTTGAGATTCTGCGGAGAGCGCCTCCTCTGCTCCCGTCAAGGGCGCCGGCTCCGGGAGGGCGCCTGTCTGGCTTTCAAAGATGCGTTTCAGAATGCGATCCGAAAAATATCGCACCTTCCTCAATTTTAATGGTGGCAGACCTTTGATGAGAACAATCTCGTAGTCGTCATCGAGCAGCCGAACCTGTTCGGGACGCAATAGCGGTGCACCTTGATGTGAATTCTGAATGGTCCAGTCGAACGTTCGCGCCTGGCTGTGGGAAATCGATTTGGCTTCAAACGTGTATTCACCGATGGCCTTGGAAATGTAGTTCGGAGTCTCGTCATCAGCCGTGGCCATGAACACTTGCAGTCCGGTATTGCTGAGAAAATTCTGCTTGCCAGCCTCTCCATAAGCCCCCGTCAGTGCCGAAAGGCTTTGGATGATGAGCATGAAACGCCCCTTGTAGCCCGCGATAGTCGTGATTGCGGTCTCGATCGCTTCCAGCTTACCCAAGTGCTTGAACTCGTCGAGCAGGAAGAGAACCTCGTGCTTTTCATCCCGGCGGGCCAGCGACCGCTGCAGAATTGAAACGATTTGCTGAAAAAACAAGCGTATCAGAGGCGCGATCACCTCAAGGTCGTTCGGACCAACGCAAAGATAGATGCACGTTCTGCGACGGCGAAGATCATAGACCGAAAAGTCCGAGCGACTTGTGGCCGCCTTTACAGCGGGATCCGCCCACAGGTTGAGCCCGCCATCGCCGAGCACGGAAGTGTAGGAGGTTAGGATTTTCGTATCGTTCCCCGCCATGTCGTCGAAGATGCGTTGTGCCTCTTTGTTCTGGGTCTCCATGGCGAGTCGCGCGAAGAGCTTAAACTTCTCCCCCGGCTGGGCGAAGAGGTCATAGACGGCGCCGATTGTTGGCGTGCCCCGCTCGATGCAGGCAAGGATTCCCGCGACAAAGATATCTCGCGCGCCGCTGACGAAACCTTCCGCGCCCTCCCCCTTGGCCGTAATCAGGTTTGCGGCCAAGCGGCGGGCTTCGGTGAATTGCTGCTGTGGAGGCAACGCTATAAGATCCAACAGCGGATTGTAGCAGTTTGTGCGCCGCTCCGAATCCAGCGGCGCGAATTTAAACACGTCGTCACCTGCGGCTTTGCGCGCCCTCGAGGTGAGCTCAAAGAGCTCCCCCTTGACGTCCAGAGCTATCACCGAGCCTTTGAATGTAAGTAGCGTTGGAATGACTATGCCGACGCCCTTGCCAGCGCGGGTCGGTGCAACGATGAGGCTGTGAGGCTGCTCGCCATTGGTCAGGTAGTAGCCAGGCCAGAAAGGGCCACTTGTCTTCCCAAACACCGGCCCTGTCACGCCACGGTATCGTCGCAGATATCCCGTGCGTCGCATTTCATCCACTCGAGCCCAACGAGCCGTCCCGTGGTGTTCGAGCTTGCGGCGCAATACGATCTGCTGAATCAGCAAGACGACCGCGGACGTCGAGAGCACGATAGCCGCGCCCCGATAGAAAACGGGGGTTGCGAAACCCAAATAGAAGGGCGTCTCAAACCAAAAGGCACGGACATCAAACGCCATCAGAGCCTCGCCGCTGCCGCCGTGGCGGAAGGTTGCGTAAAGACTTGCCGCACAGAAGCCCACGGCGAGTGAGCACGCGATGCTAATGGCTATGTTGGGGGGCGTCGTTTTTGTTGAAAGCATTGTTCCATTGCCGGATTAGCCGTAGCTAATGCTGCGCGTGCTTCAGAGACCGAACCGGCGTCGCGCGATGTCGCCGCTCGACAGATCGATGCCGCAGCGGGTGGTGCGATGCTTGCAGCGCATCACCCGGCAGACGTGGTTTTTGAAAGTTACACTAAGCAGGTACGTCAACGGCCAGCGAATTGGAAACGGCAAGGCCGTAAACGGAATTCGGGAGAGAAAGCGTCACTGTACCATGGCCGAGACCTCAACGGCCGGAGCGATCTCTGCTTCTGGTGGCCTCCATTAGGTCCTCTCGGGCGTGATTGAAGGCGTGGTTTATGGACCGCCCGATTTGAGCACCCCGCTGCAGCTGTTCATACGAGGTTTGCGGGCCTACTGTATCACGGACTGCAGCCTCAATACCTGCTATGTGGCCGTCCAGATTCGCACTCCGTTCCTCTGCTGCATGCTGCGGCGGCGGCATGTGCGGCAAGATGTCTTGCATGCCGGGAAAAACTGAGTGAGCTTGGGCCTGTTGGTTTGCGTCTAACTGTTGATACATGTTGAGAATAGCATTGGATGCCATCATCCTGACATTGCCATCCGGATCAGAAGAAGCCAATCCAATGGCCTGATCAAGAATGCGAGATTTGTTTTCGTCAGTAAACTTACTGAAGTGTGGCGCAACGTAATAAGCTCCGAGAGCTTGCGACGGCGGATCCATGTTGCCAATGCGATTAACAATAGCATCTTGCAGCCCTGGCGTTAGGTAATCGCCTAGATTACTGGCCGCTCCGACTTTCTGCAATGCTATGTCATCCGTGCTGTACCCCAATTCGGCTGTTAATGTCGCGGCCAGATCGATGGCTGATCGTCCAAGACGATTGGTCCGCCTTTCAAATCTCGCGAGGTCAGTTTCTGGCCCGGGTTGAGTGCCCCGAACGGCTGTTCGCTCGTGCGTCCCGAGGCCTTTGAAGCCCCCAAGATTTCGCGCTGTATCGCGCGGGTTAGCGGTTACCAGCCGTTCTGCAACATCGCTCAATGGCCCCTCTGGAACGTCACGGAGGCTACTGCTCCCCACGCCTTGAGATGATCTTGCAGCTGCACGTGCCCGTTTGTTATCGCGATCCATTGCTCGCCTCCAAAGTAGTTATTCTACCCAATGAGGTTACCACCAAAGCTTGACCTGCTAAACCGATATGATGTTACAGTTGTAGTATGGCAAAGGGTTCCCAGCTCTGTGGGTCTGCCAAGTGCCCGTCCAAGCCGAAGAAAATACGATGAAGCTGGCATCAAATGCGATGTGAACTGCCCCGGGCATTCCGGTGGCCGTTTCGTTTGAGTCACGCGGCTATGGCTGGTTCATCCAACATGCCGTAGTAGCGTTCCTCGGCTTCGGCCGGCGGGATGTTGCCGATGGGCTCCAGCAGCCAGCGATTGTTGAAGCAGTCGACCCATTCGAGCGTGGCGAACTCGACGGCCTCGAATGAGCGCCAGGGTCCGCGTCGATGGATCACCTCGGCCTTGTAAAGACCGTTGATCGTTTCCGCGAGAGCATTATCGAAAGAGTCGCCGACACTGCCCACTGCGGGTTCGACGCCGGCCTCCGCAAGCGCTCGGTGTATTGAATGCCGAACCCTAGAGAATCAGCCCTCAGAGCCTTTGGTAATAGACCGACCCCTCGCACCTGTTTGGGCTGGGTGTACAAGTCAGGTTTTCATCAGGTTGGACGAGTATGTCTGGCAGCCAGAGCGCGACCACTTCCGTGCCCGCCCGCTCGTCTGGCAGACACACAAAGGAGAAAGACATGCCGTCAGCTACAAGCAGCGCCATCGTTTCCTGCCGCAGATCATCGCCCATCCGGTCTGGCCCTCCTTCAGGTCCCCTTGGCCTGTGTCTCGTCGAGGAAATGGCCCGGGAGCGGGATCGTGGTTTCGTATGAGACAATCCGCCGGTGCGGCAACAAATGCGGTCCGCATACGGAGCCATTACGTCGCGGCACTTGATATTGCAGTGCAGCAAAGGTAGAGGGCCGCCCCTTATCGGAGTGTCGTCCATGGTCCTTACCAATACTGGTAGCGAGGCAGAACCCGTCGAACAGTCGAGCCATCCGGCAATCGAACAGCAAAGCCCCGAGGTGCTGATGCTAGGCGCGCTCGGCGTTGTCTATGGCGATATTGGCACCAGCCCGATCTACGCGTTCCGTGAGGCGCTGGTGGCGTCGTCGGGCGGCAATGTCGCCGAGCGCGGCGATATCCTCGGCGTTTTGTCATTGATCATCTGGTCGCTGACGATCATCGTCACCATCAAGTACATCATGTTCGTGCTGCGCGCCGATAACGGCGGCGAGGGCGGCGTGCTGTCGCTGATGGCGCTGGCGCGCGGCAGTTTCCCCAAGCGCTCGGCGCTGATGCTCGGCATCGGCATCGTCGGGGCATCGCTTTTCTTCGGTGATGCCGTCATCACACCGGCGATATCGGTGCTGTCGGCGGTTGAGGGCATGAATGTCGTCACGCCGACCTTCCAGCCCTATGTCGTGCCGCTGACACTGGTCATTCTTACCATGGTGTTTGCGGTGCAGCGCTTCGGCACGGGCGGGGTAGGATTGGTGTTCGGCCCGGTGACGGCGGTGTGGTTCCTGGCAATTGGCCTTTCCGGGCTCAACCACATCATCGCCGATCCGGAAATCCTGTGGGCGATCAGCCCGCACTACATCGTCGCGTTTCTGATCAATTCGCCCGACGTCGCTTTCGTGACCATCGGCGCCATCTTCCTCGCCGTCACCGGCGCCGAAGCACTCTATGCCGATCTCGGCCATTTCGGCCGCAAGCCGATCGTGCTGGCCTGGCTGGCGATCGTGTTTCCCTGCCTGCTGCTCAATTATGCCGGGCAAGGCGCCTTCGTGCTGGCCAAGAATGGCGTCGTCGGCCATCCATTCTTCGAGATGAACGAAGGCTGGACGCTGATCCCGATGGTCGTGCTGGCGACGGCCGCGACTGTCATCGCCAGCCAGGCGGTCATCTCCGGCGCCTTCTCGCTGACCCGGCAGGCGGTGCAGCTCAATATGCTGCCGCGCCTGGAAATCCTGCACACCTCGGAGAAGCAGTCGGGCCAGATCTACATGCCGCGCGTCAATCTGTTGCTGGCGCTGGCGGTGATGCTGCTGGTCGTCGGTTTCGGCGAATCGAGCAAGCTCGCCTCCGCCTATGGCATCTCGGTGACCGGCAACATGCTGGTGACGACGGTGCTGCTGTTCGTCGTCATGACCCGGATCTGGAAATGGCGGCTGTGGGTGGCGGTCGCCATGACGGCGCTGTTCGGCTTCATCGATGTCGGCTTTTTTGCCTCCAACATCGTCAAAGTGTTCGAGGGTGGCTGGGCTTCGCTGGCGGTGGCCTTCACCATTGTGCTGGCTATGTGGACCTGGGTGCGCGGCAGCCGCTATCTGTTCGACAAGACCCGCCGCAACGAAATCCCGCTCGATTTCCTCGCCGGCAATCTCCTGAAGAAAAAGCCGCAGCTGGTGTCCGGCACCGCGGTGTTCCTGACGAGCGATCCACTCAGCGCGCCAACCGCGCTGATGCACAGCCTGAAGCACTACAAGGTGCTGCACGAGCAGAACGTCATCCTTTCGGTGGTGACCGCGCCGCAACCGGTGGTGCCCGACAGCGACCGGGTCAAGATGGAGACGGTCAACGAGCTGTTCATGCGGGTGACGCTGACCTTCGGCTACATGGAGCAGCCGAACATCCCGCGCGCGCTGGCGATCTGCCGCAAGCAAGGCTGGAAGTTCGACATCATGACGACCTCGTTCTTCCTGTCACGGCGTTCGCTCAAGGCCTCGCCCAATTCCGGCATGCCGGTGTGGCAGGACCGGTTGTTCATCGGCCTGGCGCGTACGGCGGCCGACGCGACGGAGTACTTCCAGATCCCGACCGGACGCGTCGTCGAGATCGGAACGCAAGTGACGATTTAGGGCATGCCGCGGTTGAGAAGAATCGGTGCTGTCACATTGATTGAGCGGTAAGGAAATTCAGGTAGCAGCGCGCCCGGCACTGTAAGTTTCAGCGGCTTGATGCAGCGATAGCTGGCCGGGACGGCTGTCACGCTGTGGCGACACACGCGATTTTGTTCCAGATTTGCATGGGGCGTTACGCAGGTCTCGATGTTGAGCCGATGACAGCGCATTGCAGGGAAAGTGAGCAGGTCGGCAATCGGATCATGGATGGAAACGAACCGCTGAAGCTGGCGTGCCGACTTGAAGCGTTTCATGATCCTTTCGCGTCGTCGGGTCGGCTGGTGCGAATTTTCCGCTCGATTATTCAGGCCTGTGTGCGACCGGTGTTCGACGCCGGGCATGAGGTCGCGCATGGCGGCATCATAGGATCGGAGCTTGTCGGTGATCATGATCCGTGGTGTCCGCCCTTGAGCTTTCAGCAACTTGCGCATCAGACGCTTTGCCGCCTTGGCATTTCGGCGGCTTTGTACCAGCACTTCGAGGACGAAGCCGTCCTGATCGACGGCACGCCGGAGCCACTGCTTCTTGCCACTGATAGCCACGACACATTCGTCGAGATGCCATTTATCGCCCAGGCAGCCGGCTGATATTGATCTCCTGGGCGGAATGCCGTCCGAATTTCTCCGCGCAGCTTCGAACGGTCTGATGCGTGACGATGATGCCGCGGGCCGCCAGCATGTCCTCAACCATGCGCAGGCTGAGCGGAAAGCGAAAGTAGAGCCATACCGCGTGCGCAATGATCTCGGCGGGAAAGCGGTGGCGACCATAGAGCGGATCACGAGCAACTTCTGACATGGCCCAATGTACGCACATCTTCATAAGCTGTCGGTTGACTTTACGATGCCGCGCCAAGCGAGCAGCATCCGGCCGGCGGGGCCGACCCCGTCTCCCGGCCGTGAGCAGAACGGCATCGCGCAGGTGCCGCTTCATCCTCGACCGGCCAGCCTGCTTTGCCGTTACCGCCGCCGCCGAAAGCGCCAGGCGTTGCCGCCAGGCGCCGATCCGCCGGCAGCGGTTCGTTTCCACCGATGATCCGAGTGCCAACCAGTTCCACTTTCCCCCAATACCTGCGTAACGCCGCCATGCAAATCTGGAACAAAATCGCGTATGTCGCCGCAGCATGACAGCCGTCCCGACCAGCTATCGCTGCATCAATACGCTGATATCTTTACAGTGCCCGCACGCCTCTCGCGCGCCAACGGCCAGTCGGGTGTCGCGAATGAGGCGCGCTGAAGCCATCCGGCTCAGCCGATCATGGCGCTTCGGTTGCCGGGTTCGAGGTCGTGGCCTCTGCCGCTGCGCGATTCTAGCATTTGCGCCTTGGAGAGCTCTGCTTCAGCCTCGGCGAGGCATGGCTCGGCTGCGGTTCTCTGCCGCAGAAGGTCCGATTGCGAATTCTTGACGTTGTCACGACGTAGGCGAGCGGCCTTGGCGAACGTCGGATAAGCGAAATGATTGACATCGGAGATGCCGGCCTTCGTTTCCTCGGCGTTTAACTGGAAGTCCAGTTCTCGCGCCATGCGTTCGAAATCGGCAATCATGATGTCTAGCTGGTGCAACTGTCGCCGCTTCTCATTCACCTGAAATTGCTTCAGTCGGACCAGATTACCTCGTGGCTTCATGACTCGGTACTCCGGTACCCATTTCGTCCAATCAAACCGCTCTCTCCCCTTAACGTTAGGCCTACAGCGACTCTCACGTTTTCTGCTGCGAGCGGAAACATATTTTCCAAAATCCTTGGCCGATGGCTATGAGTTCAATGGCATCGACAAGCATGCGAGCGGGGGACTTAAGGGGCGGTAAAAAAAGGCGGAATAGGGCGATTTTCACAATGTCTGCATTGAACGCGTTGAGACCTGCGGCGGGCTTGACACACAAAGCAATCGTCAAGATTTGCGACATGGACGCCGGGGGGCATGAATACGCCCGCCGTCAGCTACACGCCCCCCGATTTCCGCCGCCTATTATCGCCCACGCGGTCTGGCTTTATTTCCGGTTTCCGCTGAGCCTGCGCCTGGTTGAGGAAATGCTGCTGGAACGCGGCATCGTGGTTTCGTATGAGACAAGTCGCCGGTGGGGCATCAAGTTCGGGCTGGACTGCGCTCGCTGCTTGCGCCGCAAGCCGCCGTGCCGGAATGACGTCTGGTACCTGAACGAAGTGGTCGTCACCATCGCCCGGCAAAAAGCTTTGGTTGTGGCGCACCGTCGACCAGGATGGATATGTGCTGGACGAAATCGTGCAAAACCGCCGCAACACCAAGGCCGCCAAGCGCTTGCTGACGCGGCTGTTGAAGAAGCAGGGGCTCGCGCCGAAGCGCATGATCACCGACTAGCTGCGCTCGTATGGAGCGGCAAAGCGACAGGTGATGCCGGACGTCAAGCACCGGTCGCACAAGGGGTTGAACAACGGAGCGGAGAATTCCCATGTGCCGCCGCGAAAACGGGAGCGGATGATGCAGGGGTCCGATCGCCGAGAGGCCTGCAACGCTTCGTCTCGACCTTGTCAGCCCTCCGCAACCTCTTCGTCCCGCCCCGCCCCAAACGTTCTGCTCTCGCCATACATGTTCATCGCCTCAGCGCGATGGCGCTGGTGATATCACGACGCGTTTGTACCGCTCGACCTACGCCACAGGTGCCGACGCTGTGACGAGCTTCGTCGGTCGCGTGTCGAGTGACGGCACCGGGGACAATTATCGTCGACCGCAGTCCATTGCCCAGACCAAGGCGCTTCTCGGCGTCGGCACGATGGCAAATCGCAGCGTCACGATCTCGGCCGCTGCCCCTTCTGGCGGCGTGGACGGTGATTTCTGGGTGCAGCCGTAATGGCCCTTTACGTCAAAGCCTCCGGGGTCTGGGGGGCGGCCAGCGCCGTCTGGGTGAAAATCTCAAGCCTCTGGACCAAGGCTCGACAGGTCTATGTGCGCAGCTCGGGCGTCTGGGAGAAAATGTTCCCGATAGATCTGGTCTTCAATGGCACTCACGAAGACTCGACTGCCACGACCGTTTACACCCACACCAGCATTCCGCTTCTTGTCGCGCCACACGCTAATCGTCGTGTCATCGTGACAACTGAGACCACTGACACCGAAAGTGCAGTGACCGTCAACAGTATGACGATTGGGGGTGTGGCTGCCACCCTTCTCGCTCAGGTGGAAAGCATCTTCAATTCTGGTGTGGTCTATCTGTCAGTGTGGTCAGCCCTCGTGCCAACCGGTACGACGGCAACGATCGTGACCACGTATAGTGAGAGCGTGTTCCGTGACTACATGTCGGTCTATACGACCACCGATTGGGATGGTGTGGTGGGCACTGTTGCCTCTGACAACAATTCAACGGGTGGCCTGACAACGACCGTCAGCATTGGTGCCCTGGGCGCAGCGATCGCAATTGCGGGCAACGCCACCAAGGGGGCATCGGCACTGCGACATGGACCGGGCTGACCCAACAGTTCTCAAACACACCAGTCACGGATACAAACCACAGCGGAGCAATGGCCATAGCTACCGCCGCCCAAGCTGCCCTCACCGTAACCTGTGCCTACAGCACTACTCCAGCACTTGCCGCACTGCTGGTGGTTCCGCGGTGCGCAACTCCTGACTGGCGACGGCGTCGGCGACATGCCTTACGGACTCGTATTGCCAGAGCTTGTAATCGTCGACAAACCAGCCAAGTCGGCTCTCGATCGCCGTAGCAAGCTCGTTATAGTCGAGGCTGTCGAGGCCGAGATCCCGCATTCTGGTTGTCATCGAGACCTCTACTTTTTCGGCAACTAGAGCGTTGAGGGTTTTGAGAACCAGTTGTTCAATTTCAAGTAATGTCATCACTAATACATGCCTTTTGATTGCAGATTCAGGTAATGCAACCCTGATCGGGGCCCAACCCCCAAAACGAGGTGTGCCGTTGAAACATGTTCTTGTCATTGACGATGATGCCGCAATGCGGCGCCTCATCGCCGAGTATCTCACGATGCATGCCCTGAAGGTAACCGCAGTCCACGATAGCAAGCAGTTTGACTATGTTCTTTCACGTGAGCCAGTCGATCTCGTGGTTGTTGACCTTAACCTAGGCCGGGAGGATGGACTTGCGATCGTCCGCAATCTGGCGACAAAATCGGATGTTCCTATCATAGTGATCAGCGGCGACCGGCTTGATGAGGCGGAAAAAGTGGTTGCACTGGAGCTCGGCGCAACCGATTTCATTCCCAAGCCTTTCGGGATGCGCGAATTCTTGGCCCGCATTCGAGTAGCGCTACGCCAGCGCATTTCTAGTCCGCGAACCAGAGAGCAGCGCTCATTTCGCTTTGGGGCCTGGAAGCTCAGCGTGAAGCAGCGGCGACTGATCTGTGCGGAGCGTGGCGAGGTCAAGCTTACCGCATGTGAGTTCAATCTCTTGATCGCATTTCTGGAGAACCCCCGCAACGTGCTATCCAGAGAACGGCTTTTGCTCGCGAGCCGTGTGCGTGGAGAAGAGGTGTACGATCGAAGTATCGATGTCCTAATCATGCGCTTGCGCCGAAAGCTGGAGGCTGATGCGGCCAACCCTCGCCTGGTCAAAACATCCCGTGGCGCAGGCTACTTCTTCAACGCTGACGTAGATGTTAGCTACGGAGGCACGTTGGCCGCGTGACAGTGAGCTATGCTGGAGATTGGGGTGACGAGGCTGATCAAGCCTTCCAACAGTACCAGCCTGATCAATTACGGCGAGAGCTACCGGTCCGGAGATCGCATCAGCGCCTCTGTCGTCAAGAGAGCTGTTCTGCTTGACCCCAGCCATGGAGCTCAACGCCCCGCGTCGGAGCGCTCCCTGCTTCTGAAGGAAGCCACTAGGTCCGCTCGGGCTTGATCGGAGGCTTGGCTGATGGACGTCGTGGTTGCTTCGCTCAGTTGCCGCCCCATGGCGCGGCTTTGCGGATTATCAGTCCTCTGCCTCTTCGCCGGTCTCAACAGCGCTGTGGAATGTTCATTGTTTATGATGACGCCCCCGCTGTTCACGAGGTTGCTCCTGTCAAGTGTACTCGTCAGTCCGTCCTGGGCCTCGCGCTTCTTGCCCAAGTGCCGTTCAAACGGCGCTGGCGCGACTTGTTGAGCTCGAGAGATGGGTCCCTGCTCTCCTGCGTGGCCATGAGCTTGTGCCGCGGTCTGCGCAGCGGCGTCCCCAATGGCACGAGCCTCCATGCCGACTGCGTCTTCCGGACGAGCAGCAAGGGCAATTTCGCGCCCGAGTGCGAACTTCCGGACATGAGTTAGTGCACTGATTTCAGCGGTTTTCATATAGCGCTTGGCATCTTCATCCAGCGACCGCTCGTGAAGCCGATCCGCAATCCCCGGCTTTTTGTTTTCAACCAGGCATTGACTGAAACGTCTAAGAGCAGACCCATAGACCTCAACGGTACGGGGTTTCGGCCCGGTCGGCGCTGCCTCGTACGCTTTGATGAGAGCCGCTGTGTACTCTCTGATGAGCACGGCGTCGGCAGGGTGGGGATTCAGGGCCGGGCGGCCCACCACTGGCGCTCCGCCCGCCCACGTCTTGAGACGACCCAGTGACCCAGCCACGGCCGAGGGGCCGCCACCCCAGATCTCGTACTCCTTGCGATCCCGATCCAGCGACTCCTCGTGAAGCCGATCCGCAATCCCCGGCTTGTTATTTTCAACGAGCCAATGACCAAAGCCGAAAAGAATATCTACATGGCGCTTGACCGTGATCTCCCCGACCTTACCGGCATAGAGTGCTGACCTCAGCCCTTCGACAAGGGTCGCATCGTTGGAATAAAGAGGACCCTTGTCGGGACCGGAGACCACTTTTGGGCGATCTGGCTGCACCGCCGCCGGCACAGAACGAGCATGGTCACGCAACTCGGACGGTGCGGGGGGATTCAGATCAACCACTGACGAATCCGGCGCATGATGATGGCGCGCCGTTGAGTGACCCGGCTGCAGCACCGAGGCACCCAGCATCGACCCACTGCCTCCGGCGTACGGCGCCGCGGCGTGTTCTTGTCCGCTCCCTTGCATCATGGGCTGCGCTTCCCATGGCAATGCACCCACTTGATGGGTGGGGGCCTGCATCAGCACGCGAGCGCCTGAATTGCCGATCTCGCTCAGCTGCGGCTCAGTGGCAACGTCCTGCAGACGACTGTTCGGGGTCCTTTGCCTCTTCGCTGGTCTCAACTCCGCTGTATCATGCTCACGGTTGATGAGGACCTCCTCGCTTGGTAGCTGGTTGCTCCTGTCCTGTGCTGCGATCCGCTCGTCCGGCGCGCGCTGGTCGCCGTCGCGCCAGCTCAGGGGACGAAAGGACCCTGCGGGATCCGAGGCTTGGTGATGGGGCCCAGTTGGCACGAAAGACGATGCCAGTACAGCGTCGTCTTCATTAGCTTTCCCAGGGGGGAGATACTCTGGCCAACTGTATTCCTCCTGCGGCCCGCTGTGCTGCGCAGCGGCGTCCCCCTTGCTCTCAAGACTTTGAAATTTAAATGGGTCCCCGGGAGCAACGTCTGGCGCTGACTGGCCGAGCCGCTTGATCTGCTGGTGAAACGTCCCAACGGGGCTTTCCTTAACCGCGTCTCGGGCCTGTCGGTCCATGAGTTCAAAGTTCGTGAGATTATTTGCCGTTCCGAATGTATCGTCACCCCTGAGGCGGGTTTGTAGTGCCTGCCGATTGACGACGAGGTTGTTGAGGTTCAGGTCATCTGGCTGCGATTGCAATCGCCCAACCAGCGCCCGCGTGCCGTCCACCACGTAGACTCCGCAATCCACCACGTTGCTCTGCTGGGCGATGCGGGATACGCCCACGCGGGTCTCCAGGCTGGCGCCCAGATTTTCTGCGAGCTCTTTTGCAAGCGGGTCATGCCATCCGTTGTAGGAGTCATAATGATAGGCAACCGGCCGTTCCCGGTCGCTGCGATCAACGAACAGCAGCGACCAATGTTTGCCGCGCTCCTCACGAGTCGTACCGGCATCGCTCACTGGCACGAACAGGAAGTCGGCTGTGTCGTTGCCGTTCTTATGGACGATGCGCTGGAATGCGCTTAGCATGACGCTCTTGGAGCCCAAGCGCAGATGATAATTGGCTACGAGGGGATCCACGAACCGCGTCCGGGCGGCGAGATCTGGATTGTTCCCCTGCAACTCCTGCTCCAGGAGTTGGTAATCCCTCTGGATATGTTCGTCGCCTAGCCATTCCAATGCGCCGAGCACCCGCCCGTCTTTAGCTTTCCCAGGGGGCCTCTCTGGCCGACCCAATGCCTCCTGCGGCCCGCTGCGCTGCGCAGCGGCGTCCCCAATGGCACGAGCCTCCATGCCGACTGCGTCTTCCGGACGAGCAGCAAGGGCAATTTCGCGCCCGGGTGCGAACTTCCGGAGATGAGCTAGTGCACTGATCCTCCGGTTACCACCGGAGTTCACATAGCGCTTGGCATCTTCATCCAGCGACCCCTCGTGAAGCCGATCCGCAATCCCCGGCTTTTTGTTTTCATGCAGGTATTCACTGAAACGTATAAGAGTAGATCCATAGACCTGAATGGTACCGCGATTCGGCCCGGTCGCAGGCGCTTCTTTGTACTCTTTGATGAGAGCCGCTGTGTAATCTCTGATGAGCGCGGCGTCGGCAGGGTAGGGATTCCGGACAGGGCGGTCGACCACTGGCGCTCCGCCCGCCAACGTCTTGAGACGACCCAGTGCTCTAGCCACGATCGAGGGGCCACCCCTGCTCTCGTACTCCGAGGGGCCACCCCTGCTCTCGTACTCCTTGCGATCCTGATCCAGCGACGATTCGTCAAGCCGAGCAGCAAATCCCGGCCTGTTATTGTCAAAGAGCCAACGACCAAAGCCGAGAAGAGAATTTACATGGCGCTTGACCGTGCTCTCCTTGACCTTACCCGCGTAAGCTGACCTCAGCCCTTCGACAACGGTCGCATCGTTGGAATAGAGGGGACCCTTGTCGCGACCGGAGACCCCTATTGGAGGATCTGGCTGCACCGCCGCCGGCACAGAACGAGCATGGTCACGCAACTCGGACGGTGCGGGGGGATTCAGATCAACCACTGACGAATCCGGCGCATGATGATGGCGCGCCGTTGAGTGACCCGGCTGCAGCACCGAGGCACCCAGCATCGACCCACTGCCTCCGGCGTACGGCGCCGCGGCGTGTTCTTGTCCGCTCCCTTGCATCATGGGCTGCGCTTCCCATGGCAATGCACCCACTTGATGGGTGGGGGCCTGCATCAGCACGCGAGCGCCTGAATTGCCGATCTCGCTCAGCTGCGGCTCAGTGGCAACGTCCTGCAGACGACTGTTCGGGGTCCTTTGCCTCTTCGCTGGTCTCAACTCCGCTGTATCATGCTCACGGTTGATGAGGACCTCCTCGCTTGGTAGCTGGTTGCTCCTGTCCTGTGCTGCGATCCGCTCGTCCGGCGCGCGCTGGTCGCCGTCGCGCCAGATCAGGGGACGAAAGGACCCTGCGGGATCCGAGGCTTGGTGATGGGGCCCAGTTGGCACGAAAGGCAATGGCAGAACAGCGTCGTCTTCATTAGCTTTCCCAGGGAGCTCGCGCCCGAGTTCGGACTTCCGGAGATGAGCTAGTGCACTGATCCCACCGGAGTTGTTATAGCGCTTGGCATCTTCATCCAGCGACCCCTCGTGAAGCCGAGCCGCAATCCCCGGCTTTTTGTTTTCAACCAGGTATTCACTGAAACGTCTAGGAGCAGATCCATAGGTCTGAATGGTAGCGGGATTCGGCCCGGTCGGCGCTGCCTTGTACTCTTTGATGGGAGCCGCTGTGTAATCTCTGATGAGCGCGGCGTCGGCAGGGTCGGGATTATTCAGGACAGCGGCGCGGTCCAGCACTGGCGCTCCGCCCGCCCACGTCTTGAGATGACCCACTGCTCTAGCCACGTCCGAGGAGCCACTCTTGCTCTCGTACTCCTTGAGATCCGGATCCAGCGACTCCTCGTGAAGCCGAGCAGCAAATCCCGGCCTGTTATTATCAAAGAGCCAACGACCAAAGCCGAGAAGAGAATTTACATGGCGCTTGACCGTGCTCTCCAATGCTGACCTCAGCCCTTCGACAATGGTCGCATCGTTGGAATAGAGAGGACCCTTGTCGCGACCGGAGACCCCTATTGGAGGATCTGGCTGCACCGCCGGCGGCACAGAACGAGCAGGGTCACGCAACTCGGACGGTGCGGGGGGATTCAGATCAACCACTGACGAATCCGGCGCATCATGATGGCGCGCCGTTGAGTGACCCGGCTGCAGCACCGAGGCACCTAGCCTCGACCCACTGTCTCCGGCGTAGGGCGCCGCGGCGTGTTCTTGTCCGCTCCCTTGCACCATGAGTTGCGCCTCCCATGGCGATGTATCCACTTGAGGGCCGGGATCATGCACTGGTTCGTCCATTTGCTTTTGCAACCGAGCCCACCTTTCGGCCACCGCGGCCTCGCCAACCGCGGAGGGCGTCTCCTCAGCCCTGGCGAACGCTGGCCCGGCAGGCGCCGCCGGCACAGAACGAGCATGGTCACGCAACTCGAACGGTGCGGGGGGATTCAGATCAACCACTGACGAATCGCGCGCCGTTGAGTGACCCGGCTGCAGCACCGAGGCACCCAGCATCGACCCACTGCCTCCGGCGTAGGGCGCCGCGGCGTGTTCTTGTCCGCTCCCTTGCGTCATGAGTTGCGCCTCCCATGGCGATCGTAGAAGGTCCGCGTGCGGAATCGAGTCGAAATATCCCGACAAATCAGCGTCGACCTTCTGCTTTTGCAACCGAGCCCACCTTTCGGCCACCGCGGCCTCGCCAACCGCGGAGGACGTCTCCTCAGCCCTGGCGAACGCTGGCCCGGCAGGCGCCGGCGGCACAGAACGAGCAGGGTCACGCAACTCGGACGGTGAGGGGGGATTCAGATCAACCACTGACGAATCCGGCGCATGATGATGGCGCGCCGTTGAGTGATCCGGCTGCAGCACCGAGGCCCCCAGCATCGACCCACTGCCTCCGGCGTAGGGCGCCGCGGCGTGTTCTTGTCCGCTCCCTTGCACCATGAGTTGCGCCTCCCATGGCGATGTATCCACTTGAGGGCCGGGATCATGCACTGGTTCGTCCATTTGCTTTTGCAACCGAGCCCACCTTGCGGCCTCCGCGGCCTCGCCAACCGCGGAGGGCGTCTCCTCAGCCCTGGCGAACGCTGGCCCGGCAGGCGCCGCCGGCACAGAACGAGCATGGTCACGCAACTCGAACGGTGCGGGGGGATTCAGATCAACCACTGACGAATCGCGCGCCGTTGAGTGACCCGGCTGCAGCACCGAGGCACCCAGCATCGACCCACTGCCTCCGGTATGCGGTGCCAGGTGCTCGTCCCCCAGCATCATGGGCTGCGCCTCCCATGCCAATGCACCCACTTGATGGGTGGGGGCCTGCATCAGCACGCGAGCGCCTGAATTGCCGATCTCGCTCAGCTGCTTAGCTTTCCCAGGGGGCTTCTCTGGCCGACCCAATGCCTTCTGCGGCCCGCTGTGCTGCGCAGCGGCGTCCCCAATGGCACGAGCCTCCATGCCGACTGCGTCTTCCGGACGAGCAGCAAGGGCAATTTCGCGCCCGAGTGCGGCGTACGGCGGGAACTTCCGGAGATGAGCTAGTGCACTGATCCACCGGTTACCACTGGAGTCCAAATAACGCCTGGCATCTTCATCCAGCGACCCCTCGTAAAGCCGAGCCGCAATCCCCGGCCTGTTGTTTTCATGCAGGTATTGACTGAAACGTCTAAGAGTAGCCGCATAGTCCTGAGTGGTTTTGGGATTCGGCCCCGTCGCAGGCGCTCCCTTGTACTCTTTGATGAGAGCCGCTTTGTACTCTTTGATGAGCACGGCGTCGGCAGGGTCGGGATTCAGGGCAGCGCGGCCCACCATTGGCGCTCCGCCCGCCGACTCTTTGAGACGACCCAGTGCTCTAGCCACGTTCGAGGAGCCACTCTCGCGCTGGTACTCCTTGAGATCCTGATCCAGCAACGGATCGTCAAGCCGAGTAGCAAATCCCGGCTTGTTATTATCAAAGAGCCAACGACCAAAGCCGAGAAGAGAATTTACATGGTCCGTGACCGTGCGCTCCCCGACCTTACCGGCATAGAGTGCTGACCGCAGCCCTTCGACAACGGTCGCATCGTTGGAATAAAGAGGACGCTTGTCGCGACCGGAGACCACTACTGGAGGATCTGGCTGCACCGCCGCCGGCATAGAACGAGCATGGTCACGCAACTCGAACGGTGCGGGGGGATTCAGATCAACCACTGACGAATCCGGCGCATGATGATGGCGTGTTTCCCCGGGAACAACGTCCCGTACGAACACCGAGTCTGGGTTGCCTTGGTCCGGCGCGACTGGAGCCAGGGCTCTGTCGTGCAACGCTCGCGCTGACTGGCCGAGCCGCTTGATCCGCTGGTGAAACGTCCCAACGGGGCTTTCCTTAACCGCGTCTCGCGCCTGTCGGTCCATGAGTTCAAAGTTCGTGAGATAATTTGCCGTTCCAGATGTATCGTCACCCATGAGTCGGGTTTGTAGTGCCTGCCGATTGACGACGAGGTTGTTGAGGTTCAGGTCTGGCAGGTCTGGCAGGTCTGGCTGCCATCTTTGCAATCGCCCAACCAGCGCCCGCGTGCCGTCCACCACGTAGACTCCGCAATCCCACTCGTTGCTCTGCTGGGCGATGCGGGGTAAGTCCACGCGGGTCTCCAGGCTGGCGCCCAGCCTTTCTGCGAGGTGTTTTGCAAGCTTGTCATGCCATCCGCTGACGGAGTCATAATGATAGGCAACCGGCCGTTCCCGGTCGCTGCGATCAACGAACAGCAGCGACCAATGTTTGCCGCGCTCCGCAAGAGTCTTACCGCCATCGCTCACTGGCACGAACAGGAAGTCGGCTGTGTCGTTACCGTTCTGATTATGGACGATGCGCTGGAATGCGCTTAGCTTGTCGCTCTCGGAGCCCAAGCGCAGATGATAATTGGCTACGAGGGGATCCACGAACCGCGTCCGGGCGGCGAGTTCTGGATTGTTCCCCTGCAACTCCTGCTCCAGGAGCTGGTAATCCCTGTGGATATGTTCGTCGCCTAGCAATTGCAATGCGCCGAGCACCCGCCCGCTGGGGTCGCCGAAAACACCCAAAAACCCTTCGACCGCGGGGGACATCCCCTCAGGAAAGAGCTCTGGCGAGGCGGAATTCCCCGCCCGCAAGCTGGGAGGAGCGAATTCCGGTGGCCTCAGTGGCACCTCCTCGCTTGGTAGCAGGTTGCTCCTGTCCTGTGCAGCGATCCGCTCGTCCGGCGCGCGCTGGTCGCCGTCGCGCCAGATCAGGGGACGAAAGGACTCTGCGGGATCCGAGGCTTGGTGATGGTGCCCAGTTGGTACGAAAGACGATGGCAGAACAGCGGCGTCTTCATTAGCTTCCCCAGGGAGCTTCTCTGGCCGACCCAATGCCTTCTGCGGCCCGCTGTGCTGCGCAGCGGCGTCCCCAATGGCACGAGCCTCCATGCCGAGTGCGTCTTCCGGACGAGCAGCAAGGGCAATTTCGCGCCCGAGTGCGGCGGACGGCAGGAACTTCCGGAGTTGAGCTAGTGCAATGATCCTCCGGTCACCACTGGAGGCCTTATAGCGCTTGGCATCTTCATCCAGCGACTCCTCGTGAAGCCGAGCCGCAATCCCCGGCTTGTTGTTTTCAACCAGGTATTCACTGAAACGTCTAAGAGTAGCTCCATAGTCGTGAATGGTTTGGCGATTCGGCCCGGTCGCAGGCGCTCCCTTGTACTCTTTGATGAGAGCCGCTTTGTACTCTTTGATGAGCACGGCGTCGGCAGGGTCGGGATTCAGGACAGCGCGGCCCACCATTGGCACTCCGCCCGCCGACTCTCTGAGACGACGCAGTGCCACAGCCACAGTCGAGGAGCCACCACTGCTCTCGTACTCCTTGAGATCTTCATCCAGCGACTCCTCGTGAAGCCGAGCAGCAAATCCCGGCTTGTTATTTTTAAAGAGCCAACGACCAAAGCCGTAAAGAGAATTTACATGGCGCTTGACCGTTTCCTCCTTGGCCTTACCCGCGTAGAGTGACCTCAGCCCTTCGACAACGGTCGCATCGTTGGAATAAAGAGGACGCTTGCAGCCGCGACCGTCGGAGACCACTACTGGAGGATCTGGCTGCACCGCCGCCGGCACGGGGGAACGAGCATGGTCACGCAACTCGAACGGTGCGGAAGGATTCAGATCACCCACTGACGAATCCGGCGCATGATGATGGCGCGCCGTTGAGTGACCCGGCTGCAGCACCGAGGCACCTAGCATCGACCCACTGCCTCCGGCGTACGGCGCCGCGGCGTGTTCTTGTCCGCTCCCTTGCATCATGGGCTGCGCTTCCCATGGGGCCGCGCCTTCGATGAGGCTCAGGTCTCCGTGAGACGGATGAGGATGGAACGGGTCTGGCAGAGCCGGAACGCCGGGGGCGGGAATTTGGGCAGCGGCTTGGCGCGCCTCGCCCGAGCGCTGCTCAAAGCCCTCTTGCCCGGCCTGTGCCGCTTGCTCTTGAGATGCCGGGGGCTGCACCTGCCGCCAACCTGTTACATTGGATAGGTCAAATTTGTGCCGGGTCACGTTAGCCTCACGTCCACAGATCAGCTGAGCAACCTACTCGGGCATACTTACGAGAAGCTGACGAGGTCCGCGGTCCCGGAGCGGGTAGGCCTAATTTTCTGCGCGCCGATTGCGCTGGCGCGACGTAGCCCGGCCTTTTGCCAGCTCGGCAGCTACGGCTCGCAAAGAGCGTCGTAAGGCTTGCGGAGCCGCCCCTCAGCTCCCGTCGAGGAGCAATCCACAATTCACATATTTGGAGATGGCTCGCTGGTTTACCGGTCTGCGAGCCCTGCAAGCCCATGCTTCAGATGCCGCCCGTGCAGAGGTATTTCATTTCGAGGTAGTCCTCGAGGCAATGGCGGGAACCCTCCCGCCCGATGCCGGACTGCTTCACTCGGCCGAAAGGCGCGGCTTCCGACGACATGCGTCCCGTGTTCATACCACTATGCCATATTCCAAGGCCTCGGCGACACGCCAAACACGCTTCCGTTTGAGGCACAAATGTGGGGGAAGGCCGTAGATCGTGTCGTTGGCCTCATGCACGACCTATCCGCATCGTCGAAGCAATCACAGGCGCCAGCCGCCCGAATGTCTCTTTCTTGCGCGATGGTCATCTCGCTGGAGACCGGACCGATAGTTCGACGTGCCATTCGCGCGATGCGTTTGCCCCCGCATCGATTCTGCGGCCTTTCGCGACGGCATGGGATTCGATTTTGGCCAGAGCCTGCCTGTCGATCAGCGCACCGATCGCCACTCCGGAGCAAAGCCCTCGCCAACGATAAGTGGCGGACTTTCTCCACGAACTCTCGACAAACACCTTCGTGAACGCCTGACTGGACGGGGGTAGCCATGCCGAACAGGTCGCATAACCACGCCATCGTTCGGCGACTGCAGCCGCGAAGCGTCTCGAACACATCGGCTCGATGCGGTTGCGTCCAGAATGCATCAGCGAGCGGCGGGAGTCTTCGCTATATTCGCCCCCGACATCCCGAAGTCCACCAGCTTGCCTGCCAAAAAGGGGTGTTGCATGAATAAACCCGCTTTCGTCGCCGTCAGCCGCGTGCCCAGGAAGGACGACAGTCTCCATAGCAAGAATGCGAGATGATCATCGTATTCAGCGGCAGCGTGCCGGCGAAATTGGGTGTTCGGCAAGCCAAATAGCGCGATGCAGAAGGATGGTGAGGATTTCGCGTCCGCCACTGCGATGCATAGAGCCACCCTTCGCAACCGACCAGCGCAACAAAGCTCGTTATGCGGCGCGTAGGTTCGTAGACGCTTATCCAGTATCGAGATAACAAGGCCGCTGCGCAGGAACGAACTCTGAGAGCGCACCCTGCGAGAGGTTGCGCTTGCTGACGCGGCTGTGGAAGAAGCAGGGGCTCGCGCCGAAGCGCATGATCACCGACTAGCTTCGCTCGTATGGAGCGGCAAAGCGACAGATGATGCCGGACGTCGAGCACCGGTCGCACAAGGGGTTGAACAACAGAGCGGAGAATTCCCATGTGCCGCCGCGAAAACGGGAGCGGATGATGCAGGGGTCCGATCGCCGGGAGGCCTGCAACGCTTCGTCTCGACCTTGTCAGCCCTCCGCAACCTCTTCGTCCCCCGCCCCAAACGTTCTGCTCTCGCCATACATGTTCATCGCTTGCAAGCCATCGCCGAATGGAAGGCCGTGACTGGAACGCCCGCAACAATGGATTGCTAACGGCGAACTCATGCTGGTCGGCAAGGCGATACTGGCTGGAGCATCAACTCGGCCGACGAGAGTGGCCACACCATCCTAGACAGGATCGGCCGATATGCCCGGCATCGCCGCTCTGCAAAAAGCACAGCGGGCATCCAGACGTTGCCGGGTTGACTATGGGTGTCCGAACCGCGAAAAGAGGCCGCTCTTTATGAGTGGCGTGCGCTGGCAGTCTAACCCCAAGCCCCCCGCCCGGGCTGCCGGCGCGCTTCTAGGAACATCGAGGTAGATGACGAGACTCCGAACTACATTTCCAAAGCTATCGGTGGATTCACATTTCAAGCCCAATCGATTTCCTACAGCCAGGCGCGAACGTTCGATTGGAACATTCAGAATTCACATCAAGGTGCACCGCTATTGCGTCCCGAACAGGTTCGGCTGCTCGATGACGACTACGAGATTGTTCTCATCAAAGGTCTGCCACCATTAAAATTGAGGAAGGTGCGATATTTTTCGGATCGCATTCTGAAACGCATCTTTGAAAGCCAGACAGGCGCCCTCCCGGAGCCGGCGCCCTTGACGGGAGCAGAGGAGGCGCTCTCCGCAGAATCTCAACTCGATGACCCGCTGTGTGAATTGGCGCAGGACTTTGACGATACAGTTTGATGTGAGGCTAGTATGAACCCGCGAAATAGTAATCCATCCCGTGTAACAGCTTTGTCGCAGGTGCAGGACGCCGGCTTGGAAGACGGGCAAGCGGTCCAGGCCCGGCGAGTGGGCTTTGAGCAGCACGTGTCCGAGGCGCTCCGGCCGCTGTTCGATGGTCGAGCTGACGAGCCGCCTACCGGTCCAGAGGAGCTTCTGCGACTGGAAAAGGGGTTTCGCGAGGTGCTTCAGCGAGGGCAGGATCATCAAGCCGCCTCGTCTTTTTTCAGCGATCCAAGGATGCCCGCTGGACGGGATGACCCCAAGGGAAGCGTGTCGGACGCTTTCGCAGCAGCCGGCTCTAGGCACGCCGTAGTTGAGGCCGCCGCCCCGCCAGTGTTAGCTGCCAGCCAACAGCAGATCCGGCCCTCGCCAGTTGCGTTTGACCGGCCGGTATCATCCTCGGCTGCTGCAGGCGTGCGCTTGTATGCCCCTTCGATGATCTCTCGGAAGACCAGTTCCGAAAACTGCGATCAGTTGCCCGCCTTGTGCTGCCGCCTCGCCGTCGAGGTCGAAACGCCCGCGAATCAATGGAAGGTCAGCGGGCCATGGGGGCAGAGTGCAACGGTGTCTACACCGCCTGTTTGAGGGGAGAGGTACACTTGGCTTTCCTGTTCCAGCAGCATCCGGCCGCACACCGACGCGATGGGGAGCTAGAATTCAACTCGGACCTTCGCAAGGCACGCACCGCGGCTCAAACGCCGTTCGTTTGGGAAAAATGGCTCAGTACCGACAAAGCTTCTGTAATGGCCCTAGTGGCCTCGGTTGCGCTCTTGGTCGCGATACAGTGGCAAGACCCCCAGATCAACGAGGCGGTCCTAAGCGAACTGCGGACGATTCAGATCAACTACGCATTGCTCCAGCGAGACGTCGCCCGCGCCGACATGGTATTGGACTTCCGTTCCGTTGCTTCTACCGGGCAAGCATTAAAAAGGAACCTTCAAAACTACCAACGCCTTGTTGAGATTTCGCCCAATGAGAGCTCCGGGGTGCACTCCAGGTTGGTTGCACAGCTCAAAAAGTCCCTCGAAAACACAGAAGCTGCCATCTCGAACTCGGCCGCGCAAAATGAGCTTCTGCAAAGCTCTCTCGTACGCTTTGCTCGCTCGGCTAATCGCCTTTGGGGGGGAGTGTCGAACAGGCCTGAATTTTCCAATCTGATCCTTCAATTTTCGGCCAGCCCGGGATTCAGCCTCGCATTACAAATCGATCAGTCTCTCCGCCGACTTCCTCCTAGCCAGGACCAAGTCACGGAGGATGTTGCCCGCGAGGGCCGCGCTATCCTGTCCTCAATGTTGAGGTTGGACCGCGCTGTCAATCGGATCCCATCCTTCGACACGTTCGCCAAGGCTGCCGAATTGGAGCGAGAACATCTGAAAGCCTACAGCTTCGCCAGCGCGCAAGCGCAGCGTACACGGCTTTTCTTTGGCTTGGTGTCCATATGCCTCTGCTTGTTTGCGACCATTCGAGCCTCCACGCTGCATGTGCGGACGAACCGGTTGGAAAGGCGGTTAGAGCTTGAAGCGGCGATGAGTGAGATCGAAGCTTGTTTCATCGACAGTCAAGCAACGAAGGCTTCGCGGCGCTTCTCCACCGAAGCGGCGCTTAGACTCATTCAATGCGTTTTCGATGCGGATCAATGCGCGCTTGCTCTGGTGGATCCGAGTATCAGCAGGAATACCGAGTACTTTGTCGCGAACAAGCGCATGCGCGTCTGGAACGCCACGCTAATCCATGAAGTCGTCTCACTTGTACACCCGGAACAGCCAGTGTTTCGCGTCGTTCCGGCGTCGGAAGTGGTTCGGACTGCCGTAGGCACTACCGGTGTTTGTCAAATTGTTGGTTGCCGGGCCTCCGATCAGCAGGCTGCGGTTTGTATCCTTGTTTTTGAAGGAGATCGCTCACCACCCTCCACAGACGACCTCCTGGTTCTGGCGAGCGCTACTGTGCGTTTAGGCAACCATCTTGAAATGCAACGTGTACACACGGAACGTAACCTTTTTGAGAGTCGATGGGAGCATGCGGAAAGGCTGACGGCTGTCGGCACAATCGCAAGCGGCGTTACACATGAATTCAATAATGTTCTAGGAGCAATAGTCGGCTACGCAGAGATGGCTAAAGGTCTTGTGCGTCGCCCCTCGAGAATTCGGGGCCACATCGGCCAAATTATCTTGGCCAGCAACCGAGCCAAACTGATTATTGATCAAATTTTGTCACTAAGCCGAAATCGGAAGCGCGTGACGATGCCTTTCGACGTCTCGGAGAGTGTAATGGATCTCGCGCCATTGCTGCGGGTTACACTTCGTGCGGATGTTCAGTTGAACTTCAAGATCAACGAGTGGCAAACGGTGATCGAGGGCAGCCCGACCGAGATACAGCAGATCCTTATGAATCTATGCAAGAACGCGTCGGAGGCTCTCTTGAATCAGGGCCGTGTCGAGATTAGCGTTTCTCGCGCTCACGTCTGTCAAACGAAGCCCGTGGCTAAGGGCACCTTGAAACCGGGAGATTACGTTCTCCTCTCCATCAGCGACGATGGCCAAGGAATCGCAAGTTCGGTGCTTCCGCATATCTTTGAGCCCTTTTTTACCACGCGCTCTCGCGTCGGCGGGACCGGACTGGGTCTTGCTGCAGTGGACCGCCATGTGAGCGCGCTCGCAGGATGCCTTGACGTCACCTCGGCTGTTGGCCGAGGTACACGCTTCGATCTCTACTTACCGGCCTGCGCTGAGGAGCAGGTCAGAGCTGATAGCGCTTTCGGCCCATGCGATGGATCACTTGGCAACGGAGAAATCATTGCAGTCGTTGACCCCGATCCAGCAGCGTTGGAGATCTACAAGGATAAGATCGCCGCGCTGGGTTATAAGCCGGTCGGCTTCGCGACCTTCGAGAGTCTTTGCGACTGGATCGAGAGCGGGAAGGCAGCCGACCTCCTAATTTTCGATAAAGCGACTTTCCTCGGGCCAGGACAGCCCGAAGCCGTACGTACCACCCTGATGACGGTGCCCATCATCGTCGTTGGTGGAAGCGACCCCATGCCGATCACATCTGGTAATCAGACCTTCGTCCTTTGGCTAGCCAAACCGGTCTCGTCCAGGACGATGGAGCATGCAATTCGTAGGATGATAATGGCATGATGCCGCCGACGCGCTCAGGATACCGAGCTATCGAGGCAGTCGGAGGCGGAGCCGGCTGGGATCCAGCAAATACAAGAGCGTCGGACGATCTCTGCGCACCCGGCTCATGGCGAGTTCCCCTCGAACACTGTCGTCGGCTTCCGCTCAAGGAAGGCTCCCCGACCACGGCAAACCTGCCGCCGTGCTCGTGACCGTCAAGGACAAGTCGCCGCGCGATGGGGTCTGCGGGCCTCCATCCTTGACAAGTCACTGCGCGCTGGCGGCGACAGGCGACGGGTAATATAAGGTCGGGACGAGGAGATGGTCGCCAATCGGTCACGCAAGATGGTTGACGAAATGACTCGAGAGCAAAGCTTGACAATCATCGCCCCATTCACGCCAGACTTCTCCTGTGCGTTCATCATCGGCCACGGCTCCTCGCTGCCCCGACAAGGCTATCGCCGCCCGGCCGGGCAAGCGATATCCCAGGTTCCGACGTGTTCCTTTCATGCTTGATGGACCTAGGCCCCGGCAGGCATGTGGCTGGGTTCTCGGTCGCGGATCTGTGGGCAAGCACGGGGTAAGCGACGGCTCGACCCACCATTGGGAAGGCCGGCTTCGGCACGGAGGTGCGGCCTCGGCGTTGAGAGGCATCGGATCGGGTGTAGCAGGACTTTCGAACTAACTGCCGACAACACACTGGATAGGCCGTTCTCGTCGTTCGGTCCAGTTCACCAACGCCTATGTCGACATTTTACGGCGCTTCACTACTAACCGGGCACCGCACGATGGCAGCTCGTTCTCTCCGGCAAAAGGTACTCCCTGTGTTAGCTTCCGTGTTGTGTGCTTGCCCTCAACTGCGGGATACGTAAGGCCATCCCTAAAAGCATCGAATGCGGCAGCAACAGCGCGAATCCCAAAGCGATGCTCCCGCCGTACGCGGACAAGACCGTTTTCGAAGTCCACTATTCCGTCCTTGGCCAGCATCGCCAAACGCTCATCTGAACCGCGAAGACGGATCGGATCAGATCCGTGGGCGACACAGATTGCCGGCACGTCAGCCTCGAAATCGCACATTAATCGCTCGATGATTGCGGCTCGCACGCGGTCGTCGTCTGTGAGGCGATGGCCCTTCGATGTCGCCAGTCGGCCAACTGCGATGTGCTGGATGTAGATATCCCGTGTAACTTCGTTTTGAACGTACCCCTGGCCGATGCGGCCGATAGCCGACGCGCCGAAACCGATCAGGGTTCTGCAGGTATCGGCAGAGCAGCCCAACGAGTTACGTCGCAGGCGACCGGTTTCCTGTGCCAGCGCGAGCTCGTCGTGCGGCAAGGCGAAAAGGTCGAGCCCGATCTCCCGGTAGCCGGCGGCAACCAGCGTCACGGCGACAGCCGCATGCTGTTCAGCGCGGGCAGCGCTGGCAAGCCGGTCGGGGCGCATGGCGACCGCTGCCCTCGCCGTCTCGACCCACGACACCACCGTTTGACGCGGCAGGCGTCCCATGGTGATAACAAACCACCTTGCCGCTGAGCTCGCCTGTGTCTTTGCGTTATGCCAGTCCGTTCCGCTTAGATGTCTTGGCCGTTCCCGCCGAGACCTCACGCGCACCGTTTTGTTCCCACCATCCCTCCCCGTCAGCTCCGCCTGGGAAATTCTGCCAGCTTGCCGGATCCGACGAGATAATGCAGCGCTGGGACGGACTTTGCTCGCCAGCTAGCGACCGTGGTGATCTCTGCCAAAAGGACGAGGCCATGAACGCGATCGGCGCTAACGGTGGGCGTTTGTATAAGCCTTGGGGTGGGAACTGGGCCTTCTATGCTGGCGCCACATACAAGCTCAACGAGACAACTTCGTTCTACCTTCGGCTCTCCCGGTGACCAGCTCTCAGTAGCGTCGCGGCAAACGTTGCCTAGGGGCTTCTTTTCGATTTCACAGCTACGGCGACTCCAAACTCAGCAGTCGGCAAGATGGAAGCTTCCAACGGGAACTGCCCAATGCGAACAAGAAGAGCAGTGTCGGCAGTAATCCTGCGCTTCGAACGCTCATCCTAACGCCGTGAAGCGTTGAGCTCCGAGGTTGGGCAGACCAAGCCCGCAACACGCTCCAAGAGAACGGCGCATAGAAGCCATACGAGATTGCAGCCTAGCCTTCGGGGCCGGACGTTTTTTCATATCAGACCGGTGGGGATGAAGCCTGCCATCCAGCACCCGGTCAGTTTCAGGTCAAACTTGAACTCCCAGTCGGGTCAGAACGCGATCAACTGGCAGTCCGACGCACTTAAAAATGACAAATGGATCGCCTGCTTTTGGGCCATCCATGGGGAATTCGGGCGCGAGAGAACAAGCTCACACAGCATAAGCGAAGCTCCAGGCGAATCTTGCGCTGGCCGAGGCAGAACCATGTTTAAAGCTGCCTGTTTTCCACCTCGAACCTGTCTGAGTCCGGCCGATCGTCATAGATCGGCCAAAGCATCGGCCAGATGGCTCCCCCAACTACGGTTTGTGCATAGTTGTCAGTACGATAGGCCTGCCGAACATCGGCCATGATCATCATCGGCAGCATCGATTTGTGTCCAAGCCTGGCGACGTCGGCTGTTTTGGGCAAAAGCCTGCACTCGCCGTACCGCAGCCAACCTCGCCCATCTCGTGCGCATCATGAACACCTACTACAGCAACCTGATCGAAGGCCACGATACGCGCCCGCGCGACATCGAACGGGCGCTGGTCGGAATTTCGATCGAGACGAGAACGCCGCAATCTGCAGCTCGAGGCGGCCGCGCACGTTCGCGTGCAAGCCGAGATCGACCGCCTGGCTGCCGATGGGCAGTTGCCGGAACCGGCATCGGTAGGTTTTCTTCGATGGCTGCACGCGGAATTCTATCGCGATGCCGAAGCGCCCATGCTGACCATCAAGGGTGCCGGCCGTGAGTTCGTCATGGCGCCAGGTGAGTGGCGATCGAAGCCAGAGCATGACGTCGCCATCGGCCGGCATGAACCGCCTTCGAGCGATCGCGTCAACGATTTCATGCAATACTTTGCCATGCGTTATCGCTTCGATAAGCTGGGCAAGGCCGGACGCATCCTGACCATTCCTGCCGCGCATCACCGCTTCAACTACATTCACCCGTTTCCGGACGGCAACGGACGCGTCAGCCGATTGATGAGCCACGCCATGGCCCTCAGGCCGGGGTCGCCGCGCACGGGCTGTGGTCGATCTCACGAGGCTTGGCACGTGGCGTGAAAAGCCGAACGGATTACAAGAGCATGATGGATCATGCCGATATGCCCCGCCAGGGTGATCTCGACGGACGTGGCAACCTCTCCGAACGCGCACTCGGCGATTTTACCTTATGGTTCCTGCAGGCGTGTATCGATCAGGTGAGCTTCATGACCGGACTGTTCGATCTCGACACGTTGGCCAAGCGGCTGTATCGGCATGTGGAGCGCAGTGGTCTGAAGCCCGAAGCCGGCCGCCTCGTGGAGGAAGCGCTCACGCGCGGTGAGTTTGACCGCGGCGAGGCATCCCGTATTAGCGGACTACCCGAACGTACGGCGCGTCGAGTGTTCAATGACGTAATCGCGCTCGGACTATTGGCGTCGGAAACGCCAAAGGGCCCAGTGTCCCTACGCTTTCCGGCGGACGCTCTGGACGCGCTGTTTCCGAAGCTTTTTCCGGAAACGTAAGAGCATAGGGCGCTCACGATCTTAGGTCACTTCTCCTCGGAACCGGAAAGATTTTCACCGGATCACCCGCGGGTTCGTCATTCCGCGTTCTGAGACGCGGGAAAAGCCGGCGCACTAGAGCCGAGGCCGCCGATGCAGACATATTTGGTATCGAGGTAATCTTCGATGCCCTGATGTCCGCCTTCCTTGCCGAGGCCGGATTCCTTGACGCCGCCGAAGGGTGCCTCCGGCGTGGTGATGAGGCCTTCATTGACGCCGACCATGCCGTATTTCAGCCCTTCCATGACGCGGAAGGCGCGGCCGAGATCGCCTGTGTAGAAGTAGCAGGCGAGGCCGAATTCGGTGTCGTTGGCAAGTGCTATCGCCTCCTCTTCGGTCTCGAACTTGAACACCGGTGCGACCGGGCCAAATATCTCTTCCTTCATGAAGCGCATCTTGGGTGTCGCGTTGGCAATGACGGTCGGCTGGAAGAACGAACCGCCGAGTGCATGGCGCTTGCCGCCGGCGACGATCTTGCCGCCCTTGGATGTGGCGTCGGCGATCAGTTCTTCGACCTTCTCGACCGCCTTTTCGTCGATCAGCGGCCCCTGCTGCACGCCGTCCTCGAGGCCGGAGCCGACCTTCAGCCCATTGCTGGCGGCAGCGAGCTTCTCGACGAACTTGTCATAGACACCAGCCTGGACAAGGAAGCGGTTGGTGCAGACGCAGGTCTGGCCGGAATTGCGATACTTGGCGGTGATCGCGCCGGCGACCGCACGCTCGAGGTCAGCGTCGTCGAAGACGATGAACGGCGCGTTGCCGCCGAGTTCCATCGACACTTTCTTGACTGTGACCGACGACTTCTGGATGAGAAGCTTGCCGACTTCGGTCGATCCGGTGAAGGTGATCTTCGACACCAGCGGATTGGCGCAGATCTCGTCGCCGATCTCGCTTGCCGAACCGGTCAGGATGTTGACGACACCCTTGGGGAAGCCGACCTCCTCTGCGAGCGCACCCCAGGCGAGGCCCGAATATGGTGTCTGCGAGGCCGGCTTGACCACTGCGGTGCAGCCGGCGGCGAGCGCCGGGCCGAGCTTGCGGGCCAGCATCGAGGACGGGAAATTCCACGGCGTGATGGCGGCGATGACGCCGACCGGCTCCTTGGTCACCAGGATGCGGCGGTCCGCCCATGGCGAAGGCACGACATCGCCATAGGTGCGGCGACCTTCCTCGGCGAACCACAATATGTAGGCCGCGGCAGAGCCGATCTCGCCCTTCGATTCGAACAGCGACTTGCCCTGTTCGATGGTCAGCAGTTCGGCCAGCACGTCCTGATTGTCCATCATCGCGTCATGCAGCTTGCGCAGCAGCTTCGAGCGCTCGAGCGCGGTCGTCTTGCGCCAGGTCTTGAAAGCTTCTGCGGCGGCTTCGATGGCGCGGCGGGTCTCGGCCCTGCCCGACTTCGGCACGGTGCCGATCTTGAGACCGGTGGCCGGGTTGTTGACGTCGACCGTCAGTCCGCTGTCGGCCTGCACCCACTCGCCGTTGATGAGATTGGCCTGGCGCATGAAATGGCTGGTTTTCTGAAGCATGGTCTGGCCTCCGTTCGGATAAGACAATCAGGATCCTGTATGCTGGCTGCGGCTCGCGCTTGCCCAAGCGCCTTTCGCGCGGCCGGCCCCTCCAGCGACGTCTCGCCGCCTCGCCGGGCGGGTTCATGCCGACTGGTCAGTCCGCGCATGGGCCGCCGCGGTCTCATCAAGAGCCGCGCGAATGCCATCAACCATGTAATCGATCTCTTTAGGGGCGATGACGTAGGGCGGGCAGATTGCCAGCACGTCGCCCATGTTGCGGATCATGACTCCGTGCTCGCGGCACCGCCGCTCGACATCGGTGCCAATTCGCAGCTCCGGCGCAAAGGCGCGACGGGTGGCGCGATCCTCGACGATCTGGATCCCCGCTATAAAACCGCGGCCGCGGACCTCGCCGACCAGTGTATGGTCGTTGAGCGCGTCCGCGAGCGCTGCATGCAGATAATCGCCGAGACGGCGCGCCTGGCTCACGAGATCGATCTCGCGGTAGATCCTGATCGCCTCGGCGGCGACGGCGGCTGTCACCGGATGGCCGGAATAGGTGAAACCGTGGCCGAACACGCCGACCTTGTGGGCCTCGTCGGCGACGCACTGGTAGACCTTGTCGGAGATAATGACGCCGCCAATGGGCAGATGACCGGATGAAAGCCCCTTGGCGACCGACAGCATGTCCGGTTCCATGCCAAAAGTCTGGCTGCCGAACCAATTTCCGGTGCGTCCGAAACCGCAGACCACCTCGTCGGACAGCATCAGGATGTCGTATTTGCGCAGCACCGCCTGAACCTTTGGAAAATAATTCTCCGGCGGTACCAGCACGCCGCCGGCGCCCATGACTGGCTCTGCGATCATCGCGGCAATCGTCTCTGGCCCCTCCGCCAGGATCAGGGCCTCGAGTTCCTGGGCCAGGCGCGTGGCGTAGTCATGCTCCGCCTCGCCCGGCAGACCGTCGAGATAGTGGAACGGCCGCGCGGCGAATATGACGGGAAGCGGCGGCAGGTTGAAGGACTTGTGCATGTGCGGCAGCCCACTCAGCGCCGCGCCCATGATCGTACTGCCGTGGAAGGCGCCAAACCTGCTGATGATCTTGCGTTTCTCCGGACGTCCCCGCGCGGCCTGGTAATACCAGGCGAGCTTGACCATCGTGTCATTGGCTTCCGAACCGGAGCCGACCAGAAAGACGCGCGCGTGGTCGAACGGCGCCAACGCGGTAAGCTGTTCAACGAGTTCGACGGTGGGCTCATTCGAGCGGTGATTGAAGGTGTGATAGACGGCGAGCTTGCGCATCTGGCGGTCAGCAGCGGCGGCCAGCCGGCTGTCGCTGAAGCCGAGCGAGGCACACCAGAGTCCGCCCATGCCCTCGATATAGCGGTTGCCCGCGTCATCCGTGACGGTCGCGCCTTCGCCGGCCACGATCGTCAACGGACCATGATCCTCATGCAGGCGTGGATCCGTTTGGGAATGAAAGTGCCTGGCCATGTCCAGCACGCGCGATTCGTTGTTCATCAAAATTCTCCTTGCGACCAGATAGGCGGTTGCTTCGGCGAGGAATATCTTATAACTTATAAGTTGTCGAGAAAAAATGATCCCGAGAGTGACGTCCAATGGCCAACGCACCCACTCCTTCAAACAACACCCTGCCACCCGACGCGGAGCGGATCGCCCTGTTGCGCGACAGGGCAGAGTTCGTCCGGCTCGAGACGCTGCGCCTCATCCAGATCGCCAAGGTGGGCCACTATTCGTCGGTGTTCTCCTGCGCGGAAATATTCGCCACGCTCTACTACGATGCGATGCGGCTGAGGCGCGGCGAGCCGCAATGGCCGGATCGCGACCGCTTCCTGATGGGCAAGGGACATGCCGCGGTCGGCCTTTACCCGCTGCTGGTCGACTGGGGCTTCTTCTCCAAGGACGTCCTCGATGGCTACACCCGGCTCGGCAATCCGCTTGGCGATCATCCCGACATGCGCAAGGTGCCCGGCGTCGATTTCAGCTCCGGCTCGATCGGCCATGCCCTGTCCGGCGGCCTCGGCATGGTGCTTGGCGGCCGTGCGGCCAACCGGCGCTTCGATGTCTATGTCCTGCTCGGTGACGGCGAGATGCAGGAGGGCCAGGTCTGGGAAGCGGCGCTCTCCGCCGCCCACCATAAGGCCGGCAATCTGATCGCCATCGTCGACCGCAACGGATACCAGCTCGACGGGCAGGTCGACGACATCATCGGCATCGAACCGTTGGCCGACAAATGGGCGGCGTTCGGCTGGCAGGTGCACGAGGTCGATGGGCACGACGTCGTCGCTCTCGCGACGCTGCTGCGACAGTTGAAGGCCGAGGCAGACCGCACCCGGCCCGTCTGCATCATTGCCAAGACCTCCAAAGGCAAGGGCGTTGGTTACATGGAAACCGAACCCGGCTGGCATCTGGGCTATCTCGCGCCATCGGACGAGGCCTTGGCCGCCGAAGAGATCAAGCGTGGAGGCAAAACACAATGAACGGCCCGATCGATACCAACTCCTGGCAGTACCGCCAGATCAACGCGCGTGCGCCTGGCCTGAGTTACCTGGCCAACGCGCTCATTGAGCTGGTCGAAGACGGTTATCCGGTCGTGGCCGGTACGGCCGACCTTCAATATTCCAACGGGCTGGTGCGGTTCGCGCAACGCTTTCCCGAACGCTTCACGCAATTTGGCATTTCCGAGCAGAACATGGTTTCGGCTGCTGCCGGCATGGCCAGCACCGGCGCCATGCCGTTCGTCGCTACATTCGCTTCTTTCCTGGCGCTGCTGTGCTGCGAACAGATCAGAACCGACGTCGCCTATTCGGCGCTGCCGGTGCGGCTGATCGGTCATCATGCCGGTATTTCACTCGGCTTCTACGGCACCTCCCACCATGCGACGGAAGATCTTGCCATCATGCGAAGCATCGCCGACCTCACGGTCGTCGCGCCGGCTGACGGCCCGCAACTGGCGGCCGCCGTCAAGGCGTCTGTCAATCATGCCCAGCCAATCTACTTCCGCATTGGCCGCGGCCAGGAACCGCTGGTCTATGAAGACGACGGCGTCGACTTCCAGTTCGGCAAGGCGATCGTTCACGGCGAAGGATCGGACCTGACCATCATCGCCTGTGGCTCGATGGTCCATCCCTCAAGGGAGGCTTACCGCTCGCTGCGCGCGGCGGGCAAATCCGTCGGACTGATCGACATGCATACGGTGAAGCCAATGGATACGAAGGCAGTGCTCTCGGCCGCGGCTCACTCCCGCTTCATTCTAACCATCGAGGAACACAATATCCTGGGCGGTCTGGGCGGCGCCGTGGCGGAAATCCTGGCGGAGGCGGGCAGCCCGGCACGGTTGATACGCCATGGCATCCGCGACGAATACAGCCTGATTGCGCCGCCAACGCATCTCTACAAGCACTACCGGCTGGACGCGGCGGGAATCGAGGCCACCGTTCTTGAAGCCCTCGGCTGAGCCGGCGGACCATAGCCATGCACGGACATTCCGATGACCGATCAGAATAACACCGCCCGACTCATCGAGCGCGCCGGTGCGGTGATGCCGGGCGGATTGCTCAGCCCGAGCCGCAGGCTCGGCGCGCCGCATGTATTTGCCCGGGCGCAGGGTGCGTTTCTCTACGACGTCGATGGACACCAGTACACCGACTTCCACTGCGGCTTCGGCGCCAATGTGCTTGGCCACTGTCATCCGGCGGTGCGTGAACGCATCGCTGCGGTCTCCCAGGACATCGATCTTGTCGGCGCGGGAACGATGCGGCTAGAGATCGAGGTGGCGGAGGCGCTGGTCGACTGCATCCCTTGCGCGGATCTCGTCGCCTTCTGCAATTCCGGATCGGAGGCGACCTATCACGCCCTGCGCCTTGCCCGTGCCGCCACCGGTCGCAAGCGCATCATCAAGTTCCAAGGCGGCTATCATGGCTGGCACGACTATGTCGCCATGAACGTACAGTCGCACGCGCAGGCGATCGGCAAGTACGATCCCATCAGTGCTGGCATCCTCGAGGATGCCGCCCGTCACACCATCGTGCTGCCTTACAACGATGCCGGCGCCGTCGAGGATTATCTCAAGGCCAATCCCGGCGATGTCGCGGCGATCATCATCGAGCCAATCGCTCACAATATGGGGTCGGTGATCGCGACGGATGTTTTCCTGCGCGAGCTGCGTCGCCTGACCAGCGATCATGGTGTCGTGCTGATCTTCGACGAGGTCATCACCGGCTTTCGCCACGCGCTCGGCGGCTATCAGTCGATCGCCGACGTCACGCCTGATCTCGCGACCTTCGGCAAGGCGGCCTCCTCAGGCTATCCCGTTGGCGTGGTGGCCGGTCGTCGCGATCTCATGGCGCTCGTCGGCCGGACCGGGGAAGGATCCGTGTTCATGGGCGGTACTTTCAACGGCACGCCGTCGACGCTCGCCGCCATGCAGGCGACGATCGAGGAGCTGTCGAAACCAGGCTTCTACGACCGCCTGTTTGCCCTCGGCGCTTTCATGCGCACGCAGCTGGATGGCATTATCGATCGCCTCGGCCTGCCCGCGCAGAGCGCCGGGTTTGGCTCGGTCTGGCTGATCTATTTCCTCAGCGGTCCTTACCGCGACTACCAGGACTTGCTGGGCAACGACGATGTTTTCGATCTTGCGTTCCGCAGAGAGATGGTGGCGAACCGGCTGATCGGCCAGCCGCTTCCGCTCAAGCGTCTCTACCTGTCAGGGAGCCATGACCGGGCGACAGTCGAGAAATCGCTGGATATCATCGAGACAATCCTGCGCAAGCTCTCCGCTGGGAAACCCGCCAGCTCCTAGCCATGTTTCGCAACGGACTTATAGGATATAAGAGCGTCTCGCACTATCCGTTGTCGATTCGGTGCGGCCAAGATTGCAGCGGTGGACCATGAGCACGATGCAGCCAATCGAGCAAGGCAGTCTGTCGGCGAGAACTTATATCTCGCTGCGCGAAGCCCTGATCGCCGGCAATTTCCGGCCCGGCGAAAGACTGTTGATGCAGGATCTGGCGCAACGGCTGGGCACCAGCGTCACGCCTGTGCGCGAGGCCTGTTTCAGGCTCGTCAGCGAGCAGGCGCTGGAACTGCGGTCAGGGCGGTTCATCACCGTTCCAGAGCTGACCCGGTCGCGTTACTGGCAGGTCCGGCTCATTCGCATCGCGCTCGAGGGACTAGCGGCCGAACTCGCCGTTGAGCATGTTTCGGAGAAGGACATTGCAAAACTGGTCGAGATCCATCGCGATTTCGTGGCCGGCGAAACGTCCGGCGATGCTGACCGCGCCCGTCGCGCCAATCGTGAATTCCACTTCGGGGTCTACCGCCTGTCCAAGATGGATATGCTGATCGCCCAGATCGAAAGCCTGTGGGTCTCGATGGGCCCTATCCTTAACGTGTATTATCTGCAGGCCGAGAACGATTACATCGGCGCGGAGGAGCACGAGACGCTGATCGAAGCGTTCCGGACCCGCAACAAGAAGGTGGCGCGTAAGGCGATCGAACGCGACATCGTGCGCGGTGGCATGAACCTGTTGCGGTATTTCGACGAGCAGGACGCGGCCGCCAAGCGGGCGTGATCGAAGCCGCCGGTCATTTGCTGGCGACCTCTCTTCGCGCTGGCTCAGGCCGCCCGAAGGCGCGCGGTGGCATCCTGGTCGACAACCCAGACGCCCTGCTCGGCGTCCAGCACCAGGGCAACCTTGTAGGACTTGCGAGCCGCTTCGCTTGTTAGCCAGCCGCGGCCAACGCTGGCCGCGACACGGCGGACATCGCGCTTGGTCGGGTCGCCGTAGCCGCCGCCGCCACAGGCAACGAACTCGATGCGCTCGCCGGCGCGGCACGCCTCCTCATGGAAGGCCGGCAATTCCACCAGCTTGCCATCCGTGCCGCGCTTGGCACTGCGACTTGCTTTGGCGTCACCGCCGCCCAGCACGCCACGCGGCGGAAAGGTTGTGCCATCGGCCGAGTAGACCAGTGTCATCTCGTGGTCGACGGGATAGAAGACACCGCCCACCGCGGGAGCGCCCTCGAACTCGCCAATGCCTTGGGTACCCGCCACCACGCCGCGCGATTCAATGATGATGGGATACATGGATTCGTCCACCTCCACGGAATCCAGCGCGATCAGGCCGCCATTCGCCGGCCCGCAATATGTCAACCAGCCGTCATAGCCGTGACGCGCGCCGCCGCCGGCGTAGCCAATGAAGACCTGGTTGACGTAGGGCTGCCCGTCCTTGAACGGATCCTTGCCCGAAATCACCCCGATCCCCGCCGGCAGGTGCGAGCCGCTCTCGGCCTGGCCATAGGGTTCTCCCATCGTCGAGAACACGCAATTGCCGGCGATGATCAACCGGTCGTTGACATTGGTGGTCGCCACCGAGGTGCCTACGGGGTAGCGGGGTTTGCCAACCACGCTTCCCTCCCGCATCAACACCTTGATCCGGCTCTTGGCGCCCTCGTTGTGCGGGATGCCGTCGTCGAGATTGTTGAAGACGCCAATGCGGCACGAGCCCGTGCAGGTGTTTTCCGACAGGTTGAGACCGCCAGGGACGTTATCCATGTTGTCACGCACGTCGACCGTGATCTCGCCGGCTTCAGGGTCGACATCGATGGTGATCCGGACCGGGATCCCCTCCTCCGCCACGCCGGGGACCGGGTCATGGCGGACCTCGTAGGAGAACTTGCCCTTCGGCAATTTGGCGATCTCGGCCATGGCGCGACGCGCACCGTAGTCGAACCAGTCCTCGACGAAATCCAGCAGCGTGTCGCGGCCGTATTTTTCAAGCAGTTCCAAGAGACGGCGTCGACCGGTCCTGCAGGCGCCGATCTGGGCTCGCACGTCGCCCAGCCAGATGTCTGGAACACGGTTGCGCATCATGCCGATGCGCAGGATGTCCTGCTTCTCCCGGTGCTGTTCGACCACACGCACGCAGGGAAAGTGGATCCCTTCCTCATAAACGTTCTTGGCAAATGGCAGATATGTCGAAGGTGTCGGCGCGCCAGTATCGGCGTGATGGGAAAGCGCCACGGCCCAGAACAGCGGCTTGCCGTCGAAAAAGATCGGCATCGCCATGATCAGGTCGGCATGATGGGTGCCGCCCGTGTATGGGCAGTTGTTGAGGAAGATGTCGCCGTCGGCGATATCGTCGAACAACTCCGTTATCGGACGGGTCGCCAGATCCATCGACATGACGTGGATCGGCAGCGCGTCCTCGGTGGAAACCAGGCGGTGATCATAGGTCAGGATCGCACAGCTCAGGTCGCGGGCGTTCTTGATCACCGCTGAGCGGCTGGCCCGCATCACGACCAGCGTCATTTCCCGCACCACCGCCTCGAACCGGCTTTTGAGAACCGACATCAGGAACGGATCGACGCGGCGCGTTGGCGTCTCCAGGCGAATGACAGGTGAATTCATTTTACGATGCCTTGTTCGGGAAGGTTTGAGTCTCAATCGACTGTCACGACAATGTTGCCTTGCGGGTCGACGCGCCCGCGGTGTCCGTCCTTGAGGAAGGCGGTGAACGTCGTCGCCTCCACCAGGCATGGCCCATCAAGCGCCGCCCCCGCGCCCAGCTGGTCCATGTCGTAGACAGGCAGAGAGCTCGTCCGCCGGGTTTCGTGCAAATAAGCTGGCCGATGGGTCTTGGCGACCGGCGCCGTCGCCTGGTCGGCTAGCCTGAAGTCCCTCCAGGCGTCCTGATTGGCCCGCTTGCCCACCGCGCGCAGCTTCCAGTTGGTGAATTCGACGACGTCGCGGTCGGATCTGATTGAATAAATGCGTTCGTGCATCTGATGAAACGCTTCGACGAGACTTGGGAGTTTTTCCGCTTCGAGGCGCGCCTCATTGGCCTCGAAATGGACCTCGATTTCCCAGGACTGGTACTCGTAGCGACCAAGAAAGGAGAACTCGAAACGCCGGAGATCTGGCTCAACGCCGGCCTGTTCGAGGAATGCCTCGCCCGACACCTTCAACCGCGCCAGGATGTCGGAGACGCCCGCGGCGTCGAAGCGCCGGGTCGAGGTCAGGAAAACCGCGCTTTCCTCGCGCGTGATATCCGAGATCAACCCGCCGAACGCGCTCAGCCCGGCCATGAAGCGCGGGATCATGTAGCGTTTCAAGCCCAATATGTCGGCCATCTCGGCGATGTGGATGGCGGTCGCGCCGCCGCCGCAGACAAAGAAACTGTCGCGTGGGTTTATGCCCTCGCGAATGGTGATTTCCTCGATGGCCCCGACCATGTTGTGGTTGCTGGTGGTCTGGATGGCGTAAGCCGCGTCGAGCAGCGGGATGCCGAGCCGCGTCGCGATGCTCGCGACCGCTTTCTCGGCCAGATCGCGGCTGATCTTGATCCGGCCGCCGAGAAAATAATCCGGGTCAATGATGCCGAGCACGACATTGGCGTCGGTGACCGTCGGCGCGGTGCCGCCCGCTCCGTAGCATGCCGGCCCCGGCCGCGCGCCAGCGCTTTGCGGCCCGACACGAAGCAGGCCACCATCGTCGACCCAGGCAATCGACCCGCCGCCGGCGCCAACCGATCTCACATCGACTTTCGCGATCCCCAGCGAGTCGTCGTGGATCATGCTGTCCGGGGTGACGATGATCTGGTGGTCACGCAAAGCCGAGACGTCGAAGGTGGTGCCGCCCATGTCACCGACGATGACGTTGGCTTCGTCGCTCAGCGCCAGCGCGGCCATCGGCGCCAGCGTCGGCCCCGACATGACGCTGTAGATTGGCCGCCGCAGCATCTCGGCGGGAGGCATCATTCCACCGACGCAGTTGGCGAGCAGCAGCTCGCCCTGGAAACCCGCCTGCGAAAGTGCTTGCCGCAAGTCCTCGATGTAGGTGCGCACGATCGGATTGATCGACGCGTCGATAGCGGCCGCGATGATGCGCTTGTACTCGCGCGACATCGGATTGACTTCATGGCTAAGCGTGACCGGGATCTCCGGCCATGCCTGCGCGATGATATCGCGCACCGTTGTTTCATGGATGGGATTGACGACCGACCAAAGCAGACCGACCGCTATCGCTTCGACCCCATAGCGCCGGAAGTCGGCTATCGCCGCCTCGACATCGGATCTCGACAGAGGCGTGAGCTCCCGCCCGCGCGCATCGACGCGGCCCCGCGCCGTCTTCGTCAGGTGGCGCGGGACATAGGGCTCGGGATAGTCGAGCCGCCACTGGAAGGCGCCCTTGCGCGGCCCCTCGCGCAGGACGAGGATGTCCTGATGTCCTTCGTTGAGGATCAATCCGACCTTGACGGTCTTGCGCTCGACCAGCGCGTTGGTCGAGACGGTCGAGCCGTGTACGATCAAGTCGATCTTGGTCATGAACGTCGCGGGATCGAGCCCGTATCCGGCCGCCGCCACGTGCAGCACGTTGATGAATCCCTTCTCGAATTCGCCGGGCGTGGTGGGCGATTTGAAGATCGAGATTTTCCCACCGGGCTCGGAAATCAGGCAATCGGTGAAGGTTCCGCCGATGTCGATGCAGACTTGATAAGCCATTTAAGGTCCGAAGCTGTTAGCGTTTCTTGTAATCGCGGCCCAGTATCAGGCTGGCCAGAATGATGAGGCCCAAAAGAACCTGCTGCAGATAGCCGTCGACCTGCATGAGGTTCATGGCGTTGGAAATGACCGTGATGAACAGGGCACCGAGCAGAGCCGCGGTGACGCCTCCCTCTCCGCCGGTGAGGCGCACGCCACCGACCACCGCCGCCGCTATCGATTCCAGGGTCAGGTTGCCGCCGAGATTGGGCTCGCCCGATCCGGTCCGCGCGGTGAGCAGCATGGCGCCAATCGCGGCCAGCAGCGAGCAGACCACGTAGTCGATCGCAACGACGCGTCCGGTGCGAACGCCCGCCGCCTTCGCCGCGCGAGGGTTGGCGCCGATGAGATACAGGCCGCGCCCGAACACGGTGAAGCGCAGGACCAGGAACAGCAGTGCGAAACACAGCGCGGCGAACAGGATGGGCACCGGAATGCCGATCAGCCGTCCCTCCGCCAAGGCGTCCGTGAAGGCTTCGGGAACGCCCGGCACGGGAAAGCCGCCGCTGACGGTTGACGCCAGTGCCATGACAATGTTGGCCATGCCAAGCGTCGTCACCAGTGGATTGATGCCGATACCGGCGATGAGGACGCCGTTCAGCCCGCCGATCAGCAGCCCGACGCCAAGGCCAGCGGCGATCCCCCACAGGATGGGCATATCGCCGCTTCCGGTCATCACCATCGCCGATATGACGCTGACGAGCGAGACGGTGAAGCCAAGCGACAGGTCGAAGCCGCGCGTCAGCAGCACCATGGTCTGCGCCATGGCAAACAGTGCGAGATAACTCGTCTGGATCGCGATGTTCCAGAGATTGCCGCTTGAAACAATGCGCGGGTCGAGCAGACCGAGACCCAGCAGGGCCAGGAATACGAGCCCCGGCAGCTTGGCCTGCGACGCGAACTGGCGGATGTCCGGGCGAGCGCGGTCAAGAACAACCGGAGCCGCCATGTCTGGACGATCAGACATTGGCCCGCCTCCCCTGAACAATTCGGTCGAAAGCCAGTGCGCCGATGAGCACCGAACCCAGCACCAGCGTCTGGAATTTGCTGTCGATCTGCGTGAGGTTCATCGCATTGGCGATGATCGCCAGGCACAGCGCCGCCATGGCGACGTTCTCGGCGCGGCCTGAGCCGCCGCGCAATGAAACGCCGCCGATCACCGCCGCTGCGATCGTCTCCAGTCCGAGCGTCCCGCCGATCGTCGACTGGCCGGAACCGATACGGGCGGTGATCAGCACGCCGGTGAGTGCGGCCAGGAGACCGGAGAGCACATAGGCGGTAATTAACACACGGTGTGTGCGCACTCCCGACAATCGGGCGGCGCCGACGTTGCCGCCGACGGCGTAGAAGTGGCGCCCGAGCGCGGTCCGACGCTGCAGAATGATGGCGATGGCGATCACCACGATCGCCAGCAGCAAGACCGGCGGCAGGCCAAGCACCTGCCCTCGCCCGATGGCATAGACGAAGGCGTCGGAAACGCCATAGATCGGGATACCCTGCGTGTAATAGAGCGTAAGTCCCGCGACGATCGACAACGATGCCAATGTCACCATGAAAGGTGATAGGGAAAGGCGCGCCACCAGCGTGCCGTTTACCAGGCCAACACAGGCGCCGCTGGCCAAGGCCAGCGCTACCGGCATCAGCAGCTGGAGCCCATGCGCGTCGGGCATCGCGGCCATCGCCGCGGCCGTGACCACGGACGCCAAGGCCATGGTGGCGCCGACCGACAGATCAAAACCGCCGGTGGTCATGACGATCATCTGGCCGATCGCCGGAACCGCCAGGAAGGAGAAATTGCGCAGGACGTTGAGGATGTTCAGGCGGTTCAGAAAACGCGGTTCGATGATCGCGGCCGCGGCCGCAACCGCGACCAGAAGCAGGATGACGATCCCGCCGGTTTCCACAAAACGGCGCCGCAGCGTGTCAGGGCTCATGCTGCCTCCGTGGCGCCGGTTTCGGCGTCGAAATAGTGACGCAGCACAGTGGCCTCGGTGATGCCGTCGGCTTTGAGTTCGGCGACTATGCGCCCTTCGCGCATGACATAGACGCGGTTGGTCAGGTGAACGAGCTCTGGCAGTTCGGACGATGACAGCAGAATGGCCGCGCCATTCTCGACCAGGCTTTTCATAAGCCTGTAGACCTCGCTTTTGGCGCCCACGTCGATGCCGACCGTCGGTTCATCGAAAATATGGACCGAGACAGGACGCATCAGACCGCGCGCCAGCACGAGTTTCTGCTGGTTTCCTCCCGAAAACGACGACGCCGCGCGTTCCGGCGCCATCGGTCGTAGACCCAGTGTCTTCAACGGCGCGGCTATCGCCCGGCGCTCGCGCCAGAACTTGAGCAGTCCGGCCTGGGACAGTCTCGGGTCGTCGAGCGCGGCCATGGTCACATTCTCGCGGCCTGGCCGGCCAAGCGCCAGTCCCTCGGCGCCGCGATCGGCCGGGTAGTAACAAAGTCCAGCACGCAACATGCTGTGCGGCACTGGCGCTCTGACCACCTCGCCATGGAGTTCGATCTCACCGGACGTCACACGCTCCAGGCCGAACACGGCTCGGCAAAGTTCGCTACGACCGCAGCCAACCAGGCCCGCCAGGCCGACGATTTCGCCAGCTCTGACCACGATGGAGGCATCGGATAGGGTGCCGGAGACACTGATCCCCCTGGTCGCCAGCACGATTTCGGCGGGGCGATGGCTGATTGATGGATAAAGTCGTTCGACCGGCTGGCCGACCATCTTCTCGATCAGGGTCGCGTCCGATGCCGCGGCGATGGCCACTGTGTCGATCTTGCGCCCTCCTCGCAAGACCGTGACACGGTCCGCGAGCCGACGGATCTCGGCCATGCGATGCGACACATAGATGATGCCGACGCCCCGCGCCTTGAGGCCCGCGATTGCGGCGAACAGTTTTTCCGCTTCACCGTCGGTAAGCGACGCGGTCGGTTCGTCGAGGATGAGTATCTTGGCATCCGAAAGCATGCCCTTGGCAATCTCGACCATCTGCTTTTGCGCCCGGGTCAGCGTTTCGATCTTGCTGTCCAGCTCGACGTGAAAGCCAACGTCGCGGAAGCGTTCTTCCGCGCGGGCACGCATCGCGCGCCGATTTAGGAAAAGCCTTCCCTTGATCTCGCGTCCAAGAAACAGGTTCTCCTCGACCGTGAGGTCGGGGACAAGACTGAATTCCTGGAACACAGCCGCCACCCCGGCATCGCGGGATTTCTGTGGGGTCAGCGCGGAAACGGTTTGGCCGTCGATACGGCAAGAGCCTTCGGTCCAGCCGTAGGTTCCCGCTATCAGATTGATGAGCGTCGACTTTCCGGCGCCGTTTTCGCCGAGAAGGGCATGGACCTCACCGCTCAGCAGCGTGAAATCGACGCCGTCAAGCGCCACCACCCCCCCGAAACGCTTCGTCATACCCGTAAGTTCAAGCATCGCTGACACCACCGAACTCGAAGCAAAACGGGCGGCAGGCCAAGGCCGAGGTCTACCGCCCATCGAAGATGCGACTATTGTACCGAAAATTCAGGCTTCCACCCATCGGGCGCGAAAATCTGCGTCGGGTCGATTTTGTCGACGTTGTCCTTGGTCACGATACCCGGCGCGACCAGCAGAACCTTCTCATAGTCCTTCTTTTCCAAGGCGCGCACCGCGAGGTCGACGCTGATGCGGCCCATCATCACCGGATACTCGGCGGCAAAGCCAAGCACCTTGCCTTCCTTGACCAGCTTCAGCATCGTCTGGTTCTCGTAAGACGACATGATCACGACATCGTCGCGGCCAGCGTCGGCGACGGCGCTGACGGCCGCTTCCGCCGCAGCAGCCCCGCCCCAGATGACATTGAGATCCGGATAGGTCTGCAGGGCGTCCTCGACGAGGCGCAGGCTTTGCGGAACGCCGGGCTCACCATAGAGCTCGGCCGCGAGCTTGATGTTGCCGGTTTTGATGCTGTCGCGAAAGCCCGCCATATAGCTCTCCGCCCAACCCGATCCCTGCGGACCCGGCAGGCCGATTGCGGTCGTCTTTTTGTCGCCGAGATACTTCTTGAGGTACTCACCCTCCTGAAAACCCTTCTGGTAGGTATCGGGCGTGATGCGCGCGGTGATCGGAGTTTCCAGGATGGGATTGGCGACGGCGATCTGGACAAGACCCTTGGCGTCGCCCTCCTTCAGCTTGGCCGCCAGGCCGGCTTCCGAGATGGCGGCGACGAGGATGCCCTGGGCACCGGATGCGACGCAATCGTCATATTGCGACAGCTGCTTGGGCAGCGCGTCATAGCCGCCAGCCTGCAGGACCGTCACTTTGACACCCAGGCGCTTTGCTTCCTCAACGATACCGTAGTCGACCGAGACCCAGTAGCTGTCCTTGAGGTGCGGAAACAAGACGCAAAGGTTCCAAGGCTTCTCGGCCTTTTCCAGCGGCACATAGTCGAGTGCCTCGACTTTTTTCAGATCGCCGCCCTTGGCCGAGTTGATCTTGAAGGGCCACCAATCCTTGGCCTGGGCGGCGTTGGGCAGGACGGCCACGCCGGTGACGAAAGCCGCCGCGAGGATGGATCGGAAAGCGTGATTCTTGGTCATGTGATTCCCCATTTTCGTGTGTTCCCGGGTCCGGAGCCGGCGATTTCGCCGGCTCCGCGGTCTGCCTTGGGAGCAGAGGCTTGCTGGCGGATCGTAGTACCGTCTAGGCGAGTCCGCCTTCAGGGCCATCCGCGCCGTTGTTCATTTTCACAGTGCTACCGTACTACTTATAAGTTATAAGTCAATAGGGTTTTCATTAGCCGGTGCTCAGCCGGGAAGGTGTCTTCAATCGCGGTTTCGCTGCCTCGACCGGGATCACAATCCATTTGACGAAAGACGAGGTCGGAGACAGCAGCCATGCAACTGGCCTCGGCGATGTGGGCTTCCTCGCGACCGACCGGTATGCGGCTTGTCGATCGAGTTGCCTGACATCAAGCGCCGGCGAATAACTCAAAGCCATCAGCGTGGCCTTCGAATACAGAGCCATTGGTCAGCAGCCGCACTTCGCTAGCGACCAAATCGTCTAGGGTCTTTAGGGAGGAGATGTGCCCAGTGCATTCGCGTGCTGCAACAGCCGCGCTGAACCGCACGGCAGCGTGCCATAACACGCTGCGGTCGGATGATTGTTGAAATGACGGTTCCCCGCGCACGACCGTGCGGCTTTCCAACTTCTCTCGTCTGGCGCTTGCCAGCCTGAGTTCTTCCTAGAGGTCGGCGCCCGGATTGCGGGTGTTGTCTTGCGACATCATTCTCCCGGCAGCCGGGCAAAGGCCCGCAACGTGGAGGCTTCTAAATGGAACGCGGGTTCCCGATGCTTAGTGGGTGGTGCTGCTTGAGCAGGGGCAGGGCAGCACAGCCTCCGCCGGCAAGCCGTCGCGGCCCGTTCCCTTGATAGCGTGCCGGCGCAAGTCCCGCGTCACCAGGCTCGCAAATCGCGATGCACGTCCAGCCATTGCGACATGGTTTTGCCAGCTGAGAGGGCCGATCCCGTGTGCGGCGAACAGTCGAAACACTGATTGGTCGGTGTGCGTTCTTGGCGTATTGTGCAGCACTTCTGGCATTACTGGCCTTGCGGGGATGACGAGTCGGTCATGCGACAGTATGGATGTCCCTATCGGAATAGCCGGTCCGCCTTATCGGTCGTCACACCCGCATATCGCTCCGCTTCTAGGGAAACCCCATCACGCGAGGAAAGACATGGCCACATGCGCAGTATCGCCAATCTAGCCGTTGGGCCGACGGCCCGGCGCTTGGGCCAGTCCACCGGCTTTAACCTGCGTCACAACTTGATCCACTGATCCTAGGTGACGACAACGTTGTTCGTCATGATTTGATGGGGCGGGGATTGGCCCAAAAGCGAGCCCCCCAAACTGTGCGGTTGCCAAATACGTAATGGAGTGAATTGGAATGATCATCGTAACAGGCGCCACGCACGGGATTGGGCGGGCCTGCGTGGAGAAACTTGCGTCTGCCGGTTCCAGAGTGGTGGCGACCGGCCGAGATGCAGAAGCGGGCGCGGCGCTCGAACGCGCCAATCACGGTGTCACGTTCGTTGCCGGTGACATCATCCGTGAAGACGATTGCCGCCGTGTCGTCGACCGTGCGCTTGAACTTGGCAACGGCCGGCTCGCCGGGCTCGTGAACAATGCCGGCATGTCGAAGCGCATTGCCTTCGCCACCGCCACCCAGGACGATTGGGATGAGGTCCTTGCGGTTAATGCACGCAGCGTCTTTTTCTTCATCCGTCATGCGCTGGACGGCTTGCGGCTCGGGAGGGGTTCAGTCGTCAACATGGCCAGCATCGCCGGAAAGACGGGCGAAGAAGGGCTCGCTGCCTACTGCGCCTCAAAGGCCGCGGTCATCGGGCTGACGCAGGCACTCGCGCTGGAGTTCGGCGAGGAGATCCGCTTCAACGCTGTTTGCCCCGGCCAGATCGAAACACGCATGATGGGCAACATCATAAGCGATGCACTGCGCAAGAAGCAGCTCGAACTGCGGATCCCTGCCAACCGCTTCGGTGCCCCTGAAGAGATCGCTGATGTGGTCGCTTGGTTACTTTCGAATCAATCGAGCTATGTCAACGGCACGGTGGTGACTGTAGACGGCGGGGAAACAGCCGGCCTGCGCACACCCCGCGTCGCGCAGATCGATGGTGCTTAGGGCAATTCAGCTCAGCCGGAGCCGCGCTCGTCGAAATAGCGCAGAAAACCATGTGAGCCTCGCTGGATGTCGTTCTCGATCGCCTCGCGGGCCCTCTTCCTGTCGCCAGCCCTCAAGGCCTCGATGAGATGGTCATGTTCTTCCGCGCCGGTGTACCCGCGCGGAATTTCCCGATCGTAAACGTTAAGGATTGGACCCATCGAGGCCCACATGCTTTCGATCTGTCCGATCAGCATCGGCATACGCGACAGGCGGTAGACGCCGAAGTGGAAAGCGCGATTGGAGGATCGCGCTTCCTTGATGTTACCGGCCTTATGGCTCTCTACAAATGAGGCGCGGAAGGTCTCAAGCTGTTCGAGATCGGCGGGGGCAAAATGGTCGGCAGCGTGTTCTGCCGCAAGCCCTTCAAGTGCCACGCGGATCAGCTTGATCTGAATGTAGCGGGCGCGGCTGAGGTCTGGCACCGCGGCGAACCTGCCGGAGCGCAACTCGAGCGCCTGCTCGCTGACGAGCCGCAGACAGGCTTCGCGCACCGGCGTAATGCTGGTTCCGAGCTGCTCGGCAAGATCCTGCATAAGGAGACGATCGCCCGGCGCGAAATTGCCGATGATCAAGCCATCCCGCACCTTGCTGTAAATCCGCGCGGACAGGCTGCCCATCTCCTCGGGCTGCATCTTCATAGGGCCCATGGGACTCCCCTCGTCTGTGCTGCAGCTCTACGGAAATGTCGATTGACGCGTTTCACTACGTTTATAAGTTATAATCGCTGCCTATATTTTGTTATTCAGCGGCAGACAAGTACGTGCACGTTAATTGTCTGCAGCAAACATGTCCGTTTCATAATATTTGTGAAAATTTTGTTTCATAAAAAAAACAAGGAGACCCTTCTTTTCCGATTCTGACAATGGAATGTGACGACAAAAAAGGCGCGATCTCATCTGCGTGGCATGAGTTGGTGTGCGAGAGATGATGACATCTGAAGGAGCCGGGAAGCTTACATGTCAATTTCCAGTCTGATGGGCAGAAATTTCCGATTCTGAGGCGACTCCGAACCGGCTGGACCGACGATGACGTCGGCACCGTCAAGATGATCCGGCAGGCCAGCACGTCCAAAAGCTGCGTATGGCGTTTGCAGAGCGTTTCGCCGCAGAAGGGCTTCAAGGGCTGTTGCGCGACAAGACGCGGCCCTCGCGCATTGCGGCTCTCGGGCCCGAAAGCCCGCCGAGCGCAGCTCTGACAAGGCCGCGACAGGAATTGAACGACGACTGGCCAGAATTATGAATCCCTTGCGACACTATGCAATTTCAGACATTTCAGTAACAAATAGATTTAACATTCTCTTCACTTGCACTTTGGGGCGCGTTACCCGATTAGCTGGAGCGGCCGAAACCCCCGCAGGATCAAGCGCGTAGTCGAAATCCAATCTTGCTGGTGCTTGTCGAGGGATGCGACGCGATGGGCCGGCGCAGGTGCGCTGTGAAGCAGCACTGAGCGCGCCGAAAAACGGCTTCCCAACAGGAGATTGATTTGGATTATGTGCAGTATTTCGCCGGAAGAATCGAGCAACTCAAAGGCCGTGGCGGGTATCGTGAATTTGCCGATCTGGAGCGTCAGTCTGGCAACTTCCCAAAGGCCTGGCTCAATAGGCCCGACGGCCGAAAAGAGATAACCATTTGGTGCACTAATGATTATCTCGGTATGGGGCAGCACCCCAAAGTGCTATCGGCAATGAAGCGCGCCATCGATGCCAACGGCGCAGGATCGGGAGGATCCCGCAACATTGGTGGCACCAACCATTACCACGTGTTGCTCGAGCGGGAGCTTGCAGATTTCCACAATAAGGAAGCAGGATTGATTTTTGTTTCCGGCTTCAGCTCAAACGATTCATCCTTGAGTACATTGGCATCTTTGATGCCGGACACAATTATTTTTTCTGACGAGCACAACCACGCTTCAATTATTAGTGGATGCCGCAACAGCCGGGCCGAAAAGCGCGTCTTCCGGCATAACGACGTTGCGCATTTGCGGGAGCTTCTGCGCAGTGTAAATCCTGCAAGACCCAAGATCATTGTTTTTGAATCGGTATATTCAATGGACGGTGACATTTCACCGATCAAAGATATCTGTGACATGGCGGACGAATTTGGCGCAATGACGTTTCTGGATGAAGTTCATGCATCGGGAATGTACGGTCCGAAAGGCGCCGGCATTGCCGCGGAACTTGGCATCATGGATCGTCCAACCATCATCGAAGGGACGCTAGGTAAGGCGTTCGGCTCGATGGGGGGTTATGTGACCGGACCTGCCTCCATTGTTGACAGCATACGAAGCTTCTCGATCGGTTTCATTTTCACCACGGCGCTTGCGCCAGCGCTGGCGGCTGGTGCGCTGGCAGCGCTGCGCCATCTTCGCGATTCAGATTCAGAACGAATTGATCTGCACCGGAAAACGAAACTTTTAATCGGATTGCTGAAAGAGGCGGGCATCCCCGTCATGCCGACCCGAAGCCACATCATTCCTGTGCTTATTGGTGATCCATTCCGTTGCAAGGAAGCGTCCCGCCAGCTTCTGGATCAGCATGGAATATACGTTCAGCCAATTCTGGCGCCGAGTGTTCCGGTGGGAACCGAGCGGTTCAGGGTGACGGTTACGCCTGCCCATAGTACGACAGATATTCGGACGTTCGTCGATGCGCTCAGGCAGGTTCTGCTGCGGGACAATCTTGGCAAGGCTGCCTAATGTAAATGCTGGGAACGACAGGGCGCGCAGCCTCAGACCTGATTATATCAGCCGGGCTCGCCGAGGTGGAAGCGGCGGTCAGCGATCCGGTTCTGACGCCCGATCGCATCTTCGAATGTCATCGGAAAGCAGTTCCGTAACCCGCAATGACAGCTTTCGCGATCTTAAATGATGTGACTCCATAATTGAATGGGGCCGTTTGACGGCTCGCAGCTTACACATCGGGCCGGTTCCAGATTCAGGGCTCACCATGAGCCAGTATGACCAGAGCGCATGTTCTTGTGCTGCGAGTTTGATGTGGCTTGGCGTGCCCTACCCGAGGGGCAGGTCACGCCCAGGCCCACGGGATCACACACCAACCCCAGCTAACCTGGTTTGAACGGAGCAAGCCTCCGACGCCGCCCTAATCAACAACGCTGCAACAGATCCTTCAAATCAATTTACAAGATTTTTACAAGCGTCAGTCGTTGACAATGGTACGGCACCGCGAGTCTGAGGTCCGGCACGGCCATAAAAGTGACGCCGGTACCCTCGGACCGCCGCCAGCACGCAACATCGGGATTAACAGCAATGGTAAGAAGAAGAGCGCTCATATTGGTCGAAGGCCATAGGGGTACTGGTCAGCTATACGTCCAAGCGGCTCAGTGTCTTGGTCTTCATCCAATTACTCTGACGGCTGATCCACCTCGGTACGACTATCTTTCGGCGGAAAACGTTGAGGCAATCCGTGTCGACACTGGCAATCTCGAAGCGTTGGTCCGCGAATGTTCGCGGCTGCGTGCTACCCACGACATTGCTGGCATTACTGGCTTTGCCGGGGACCATGAATCGATCTATGCGACAGTTGGCAAGCTTTGCCGGCATTTCGATCTACCGGGACCGAACCCTGAATCGATTGAACGAAGCTGCGACAAATTCAAGCAACGCCAACTCCTCGCGCAGGCCGGCGTTCCAATACCGGCCTATCGGTTGGCAACGAATGCGGCGGAGGTAGAAAGCTCGGCTGCAGAGATCGGCCTGCCCGTGATTCTTAAGCCGGCAGTAGGCAGCGGCAGCATCGGTGTCCGATTGTGCCGCAGCCTCGAAGACGTAGCCGAACATACGACTTATCTATTGGGCGGAAAGCACATATGGCGGTCTACACCGAAAATACTCGTCGAAGAATTCGCACAGGGCCCGTTCTATAGCATTAATGTTATGGGGAATGAGGTCGTTGCGATTTGCGCCAATGACTTTGGTCCCCTCCCCCATTTCGTCATACGTGAGGTGACGTATCCGGCCCTGCTAACCGATCAGGAGCGTGAGCGCATCGCCGATGTTTCGCTGAGCTGTTTGCGGGCTCTCGGCCTTGGCTGGGGGCCAACTAACGTTGAACTCCGGTGCACGAAACGCGGTCCAGTTGTCATTGAAGTCAATCCGCGTCTTAGTGGCGCGCCCGACCCTCAACTGGTCCAGTTAGCTTACGGTGTCGACCTCGTCGCCGAGCACATCAAGCTTGTCATTGGCGAGGAATGGGATCTGCGCAAAAAGCATTCGCATACCGCGGCCGCGCGATTCCTGCTTCCTGATCAAGATGGCACCCTGGACTGGATTGGTGGCGACACTCAGGCAGCTGCTATATCCGGTGTGGCCGAGGTCAAATTGAATGTTGAACCCAAGACACCGATCGTCAGGAAGGGGGATTTCCGAGACTGGATTGGACATGTCATTGCCACTTCACCCAGCCGTGCTGAAACCGAGGGCGCCCTTCAGCGAGCGGTCGCCTTGATCGATTGGTCGATCACCCCTTTTCCGGCGACAATAGGAGGTGATCGAGAGCACGATGTTTGTGGGGCGTTCGGGCGTCCCACCAGTTCTGTTCCGATCAGGCATTGACGGCTTAAGATCCTTGAAACGCAGCAGTTCCGTCTACGTCAATGTCACATCAAGTTTGACGAGGCAAATGCAGCTTTGGCCACACCTGCCCTATCTCCCGCGGAACTTCTCCGCGACCCGTGGCGAGGCCGTCGGCCCAATTTGGCCCCAATTTGATTGCCGCCCACCGCCGCCGCAGGACGAACACGCGCTTGACAAGACAACCCCGGCCCGTTCAACTTGAGGCATTCACCAGGGGAGTCCCGGCAAGGGGCTGAGATACTGCTGGCTTTCGCGGCGCAGTGACCCGTTGAACCTGATCCAGTTCATACTGGCGTAGGGACGGTGCAAGCGCTCTGCGGGAGTTCACGCCCGAGGTCCTGTTTCGGCAGGTCGACAGAAGCGTCTTTTCATCCTTCCGGCACAGAACTGGGTCTCCAATGCATGAGCAAAGGAGCCTCAAGATGAATGCCCTCACCCCAGCCGTCTCAACGGGACCGCTGCCTGCTTCGCGTAAGATCCACAAGCCCGGTGCCATCCACCCGCAGATCCGGGTGCCGATGCGCGAAATCTCCGTCCATCCGACAGCCGGCGAACCGCCCGTCACCGTCTACGACCCGTCGGGCTCCTATACCGATCCGGCTGTCGAAACCAGCATCCAAAAAGGCCTGGCCCGGCTTCGCCACGAATGGATCTTGGCGCGCGGCGATGTCCAGGACTGTGACGGCCGCCACGTCCGGCCGGAGGACAACGGATTCGCGACGGGCGAACGCCTGACGCCAGAATTTCCCATCCGCCACCGACCGCTCAGAGCCAAAGCAGGCAAGGCGGTGACGCAGCTTGCCTATGCACGCGCCGGCATCATCACACCCGAAATGGAGTTCGTCGCCATCCGCGAGAACCTTGGTCGCGAGATCCTGCACGGCAAGGTTGAGCGCGACGGCGAGGCTTTCGGCGCGATGCTGCCCGATTTCGTCACGCCCGAATTCGTCCGCGACGAGGTGGCGCGCGGACGGGCGATCATTCCCGCCAACATCAACCATCCCGAAAGCGAGCCGATGATCATCGGCCGCAATTTCCTGGTGAAGATCAACGCCAATATCGGCAACTCCGCTGTCACCTCCTCGATGGCCGAGGAGGTTGAAAAGATGGTCTGGGCGATTCGCTGGGGCGCCGATACGGTGATGGACCTGTCGACCGGCCGCAACATTCACAACATCCGGGACTGGATCGTGCGCAACGCACCGGTGCCGATCGGCACGGTGCCACTCTACCAGGCGCTCGAGAAGGTTGGCGGCATTGCCGAGGATCTGACCTGGGAGGTGTACCGCGACACGCTGATCGAACAGGCCGAGCAGGGCGTCGACTATTTCACCATCCACGCCGGCGTGCGGCTGCATTATATCCCGCTGACCGTCGACCGGGTCACGGGTATCGTCTCGCGCGGCGGGTCGATCATGGCCAAGTGGTGCCTGCACCATCACCGGGAAAGCTTCCTCTACGAGCATTTCGCGGAAATCTGCGACATCGCCAGAGCCTACGACGTATCCTTTTCGCTCGGCGACGGCCTTCGTCCGGGCTCGATCGCCGATGCCAACGACGCGGCGCAGTTCGCCGAGTTGGAGACGCTCGGCGAGTTGACGCAGATCGCCTGGGCGAAGGATTGCCAGGTGATGATCGAGGGGCCTGGCCACGTGCCGATGCACAAAATCAAGGCGAACATGGACAAGCAACTCGCCGTCTGCGGCGAGGCGCCGTTCTATACGCTTGGACCGCTGACGACCGACATCGCGCCGGGCTATGACCACATCACCTCAGGCATTGGCGCCGCGATGATCGGCTGGTTCGGCACCGCCATGCTCTGCTACGTCACGCCCAAGGAGCATCTCGGCCTTCCCGATCGCAACGACGTCAAGATCGGCGTGATCACCTACAAGATCGCCGCCCACGCCGCCGACCTGGCGAAGGGCCATCCGGCAGCGAAAGTCAGGGATGATGCGCTTTCCCGCGCGCGCTTCGAGTTCCGCTGGGAGGACCAGTTCAACCTGTCGCTCGATCCGGAAACGGCGCGGTCCTTCCACGACCAGACTTTGCCCAAGGAAGCGCACAAGGTGGCGCATTTCTGCTCGATGTGCGGACCGAAATTCTGCTCGATGCGTATCTCTCACGACATCCGTGCCGAGGCGCAGAAAGAGGGCATGGCGGCGATGGCGGCGAAATACCGCGAGGGCGGTGATCTCTACCTGCCGGCGGACGAGACCGGCGCACCGCTCATACCTCAGCCACGTGAGCCATCATGAAGGTCTTGGTCAAAGGAGCGGGCGTTGCTGGCCTCACCGCCGCCTTCGAGTTCGCCGCACGCGGCGCGGCGGTTACCGTTGCCGAGACAAGGCCTGCCCTTGGGGGCAATGCGTCGTGGTTCGCCGGTGGCATGTTGGCGCCGTGGTGCGAGCGTGAAAGCGCCGAGCAGCCGGTGCTGGATCTCGGAAGCGACGCCGCCGACTGGTGGGACGCCGCAACGCCAGGCTTGGTAGCACGACGGGGAACGCTGGTCTTGGCCGCGCCGCGCGATGCGGGCGAGCTCGACCGGTTCGCCAGCCGCACGACGGGCTATCGGCGTGTCGAGGAAGATGAAATTGCGCTCCTGGAACCCGACCTCGCCGGCCGCTTCCGGCGTGGATTGCTCTTCCCCGACGAGGCTCACCTCGACCCACGCCAGGCGATGGCGGCACTTCATGACAAGCTCGCGGCCACGGGGGTCGAGTTCCGCTTCGGCGCCGACGCCCGGCCTGTTTCGGGTTTCGCCCGTCAGATAGACTGCATGGGAATGGCAGCGGCCTATGACAGGTTGCGTGGCGTTCGCGGCGAAATGCTGATTCTTCGTACGCCTGATGTCTCGCTGTCGCGGCCGGTCCGTTTGCTGCATCCGCGCTTTCCGCTTTATGCCGTGCCGCGCACCGATCACCGTTTCATGGTTGGTGCGACGATGATTGAAAGCCAGTCCGCCGGACCAATCACGGCGCGCTCCATGATGGAGCTTCTGGGTACCGCCTATGCCCTCCACCCGGCCTTTGGCGAGGCCGAGATCGTTGAAACCGGTGTCGGCGTCCGCCCAGCCTTTCCCGACAATTTGCCGCGCGTCGAAACGAACGGTGAAATCATCGCGATCAACGGGCTCTATCGTCACGGTTTTCTCCTGGCTCCCGCCATGGCGCGCCAGGCTGCCGACCTGGTTTTCAGTCAAGACAGAACCAAGGAGCTTGCTCATGAAACTGATGGTCAACGGCGAAGCGCATGAGGTTGCCGCCACCACGCTGGCCGGGCTGCTTGCCGCGCTTGACTACGAGGGCGATTGGCTGGCGACGGCCGTCAACAACGACCTCGTGCACAAAGCCAACCGGGCGGAATTCCAATTGAACGACGGCGACCGGATAGAAATCCTCTCGCCCATGCAGGGAGGCTAGCATGTTCGACCTTCTTGGAACGACGCTTCCCTCCCGACTGCTTCTCGGCACGGCTCAATATCCTTCGCCGGCCATCCTTGCCGATGCGGTCAGGGCATCGGGCACGGCGGTGGTGACCGTCTCGTTGCGCCGTGAGATGGCAGGCGGCAGGGCCGGCGAAAAATTCTGGTCGTTGATCCGATCGCTCGGCGTCAAAATCCTGCCCAACACTGCTGGCTGCCACTCCGTCAAGGAAGCTGTCACGACCGCGAAGATGGCGCGAGAAGTCTTCGGCACGAGCTGGATCAAGCTCGAAGTGATCGGCAACCATGACACGCTGCAGCCGGATGTTTTCGGTCTGGTCGAAGCCGCCCGCATCCTGTGCGAGGACGGTTTTGCTGTATTCCCCTATACCACAGATGACCTTGTCGTCGCCGAGCGGCTGCTGGAGGCGGGCTGCAAGGTCTTGATGCCCTGGTGTGCACCGATCGGTTCCGCCCTCGGGCCGGTCAACATTCCGGCGCTGCGCTCGATGCGCGCACATTTCCCTGAGGTACCTCTGATTGTGGATGCAGGGCTTGGGCGGCCGTCACACGCGGCGACTGTCATGGAACTCGGCTTTGATGCCGTTCTCCTGAACACCGCGGTTGCCAAGGCGGTCGATCCGGTCGGCATGGCGCGCGCGTTCGGCAAGGCGGTCGAGGCCGGTCGTGAAGCTTTCAGCTCGGGAATGCTCGAACCGCGCGACGTCGCCATGCCATCGACACCGACCATCGGCAGGGCAGTATTTTCATGAAGCTCGATCCCTTCTACCTGATCGTCGACAGCGCTGCCTGCATCGAACGGCTGGTGCCGCTCGGCGTCAAGCTGGTGCAGCTGCGCATCAAGGATAGGGACGAGGCCACGCTGCGGACGGAAATCCGCCGCGCGAACGGCGTCTGCGCGGTCCATGGTTGCCAACTGATCGTCAACGACTATTGGCGGCTCGCAATTGAGGAAGGCTGCGACTTTGTCCATCTCGGCCAAGAGGATTTGGCCGCGGCCGACCTGCTGGCGATTAAGTACGCCGGATTGAAGCTCGGGCTTTCCACGCACGATCATCTCGAACTGGAAACGGCCATCGCTGCCGAGCCCGACTATATCGCACTCGGCCCCATCTATCCCACCATCCTGAAGAAGATGAAGTGGGCGCCGCAAGGGCTCGAACGGATCGGCGAATGGAAGCGCCGGGTCGCGCCGATCCCGTTGGTCGCCGTTGGCGGCCTCAACCCTGATCGGCTCGACGGCGTTTTCGAGGTTGGCGCAGACAGCGCGGCAGTGGTGACCGACATCACGTTGAATGCCGATCCCGAAGCGCGCACGCGGCAATGGATCGAAAAGACAAAGCCATGGCGCTAGGGCGGGAACCGCATGTGCTCGTGGTCGGCGGTTCGGACTCCAGCGGCGGAGCCGGAATAGCACGGGATATCGAGACGATCTCTTCCATTGGCGTGCGCACCTGCCTTGCTGTCACCGCGCTAACGGTGCAGACGCACCATGCGGTCATGGAAATCCACTCTATGCAACCCGGTCTGGTGGCCGGTCAGATGCGTGCGGGGTTGCAGGCCAACAAAGTGGCGGCCATCAAGATCGGGATGCTCGCCACGGTCGAGATCGTCATTGCGGTTGCCGGAGTGCTGCGCGAAAATCCGCAGGTCCCGGCAGTGCTCGACCCGGTGCTGGCGTCGACGTCAGGCCGGGCGCTCCTGGAAGCCGGCGCCATCGCCGCCCTGAAATGGGATCTGATGCCATTTTGCCGTCTGGTCACCCCCAATCTCTTCGAGCTGGCACTCCTTGTTGGCTCGGAGCGGGCAGTGGATGAGGACGGCGTAGTGTGGCAAGGCCAAGAATTGCTGGCGGCCGGCGCGCGGGCTCTGCTGATCAAGGGCGGCCATGCAACGGGACCGCAATCAACCGATATTCTGTTGCGCCCCGATCACGAACCAGTCCGCTTTGACACGCCGCGTCTTGCCGCATCGATGCGCGGGACGGGCTGCATGCTGGCCAGCTCGATTGCGGCACATCTGGCGAAGGCGCAATCAATCGAGTACGCCGTGCGCCAGGGCAAGCTCTTTGTGTTAGAAAAGCTTCGGAAAACCCCAGCCGAATAGCCGTAGAGCCGGCTCAAGCGTTCAGCGGCTGACGCTGAAATGGAAGCCGTAGCCCTCCTGCCCTTTTTTCACAGGGCGTGACGGGATGAGGCCGCTTTGCAGATCGGAATTCAGCGGCGCCGAGACAAGCTGCCCTGCCAGGCCGGGAAAGTAACGGGACTCTTCCTGCGGCGAAGCGCACTGCCAGTCAGGCATGGGGATGCACTTGTGCGGTCTTATGTAGCAAACGCACCAAACCCGATGGGCGGGTAGGTGCGCCATGTTGATGATTGGCGCTTTCCTGGGAGCGGCGCTCTGCGGTTCAATCGGCGTTGAAGTCCCCGTCGATTCCCTTTTGGAAACGAAGTTCGTCCGCCGGTGTGTCCCCGTATCCGGGGCCGTAGCCCATGTTGCCCGGCATGTCCGCTCTGACAAGGTCGATAACACCCCCGGTTTGATGGCGCTCATCGGATACGACCAGCCAATAATGGACGCAGATTGCCAAACGCAATGGCGTTGGCGTCTTCTCTTCCCAGACGTCTCGCTGGAAATTCGCCGAAATGGCGTCCGTTATGGATTTCTCGATAGTAATATGGTGGACTTGGTAGGTGCTTTTGCCGGGGAAAATGCTGGCCCCGAGGTTCTTCGACATATGCTTACTCTGGGCATACATTTCGGTCAGAAGAGTATCCCGGCGGTCGTGAAAAGCCACAAATTTGGCAGTTATCCATACGCCTTTGGCCAACGTTCTGCCGATATTTTTGACGGTGAACCTGACCGCCATTTTCCCCTGCCTCTTTTCGCGGTCCCACTTAAGCGGGGAAACAATCTCAATTCCTTCTATTTCGATCCAAGCCCTTTGGTCAGCAATGAACGTTTGGCGGGAAAGCTGGTTGGCCTCGACGGCGGCGGCGGTTGCTTGCCGGTTCAATTCAAGGGTGCTTCTGACCAGCCACACGGCCCAAGTGCTAACGCCTACGCTGAAGAGAGCGGAGAACGCTGCGACCCACTGTGCGTACGTGTCAGACGGCGTAGTGTAGGTTTTCCAGAAGCCGGGCGGCTCGACTGGCTTCTGGTTCCCGCCGTTTGTCTGTTCGGTGTGTTGCTGTCGATTCTTGCTATCGGCTGGATCACGAAACCCCGGAACGGTCCAGACGACGAACAAAAGCGCAATCCCAAGGCCAATGACTAGGCCAAGTGCAACGTCTGCGAACCTATTGCGCTGAGACACTGAAGTAGAAACGCCGCCGTGAATTTGCCCCGAGAGAGCTTATTCCGCACGTTTACCTCTTTCTCGTCAACGCCAATCGCATTCAGCTTTTCAACGAGCTGCGAATAGGTGACGCCTTTCCGCTTCAATTCGGCTTTCAGGAGGTTTGCCGCTAGGGCTTCATAGTCGGTCTTTTCTGCCATACGTATCGCCTTTGTTAGAAAAGGTATCGTTTTTGATACATATGCCCTTGTGTGGGATACGTCAACGCGCTACCTACGTTACATAGGTAACGGAAACAGTACGTCATGGCACAACATTTCCTCCTTTCCGCCGAAAGCCGCACCCTCTCTCTCAAGGAGATTTACAAGGGTGGCGAGGAAAAGGCTTACGACACGTTCAAGCACCTTCGCTGGGCTTCGACGCAAGGCGAGCCGGTTTGCCCGAAATGCGGATGCCTGGATCATTACGACATTCCGACCCGTCGCAAGTTCAAGTGCGCCGCTTGCGGTGCGCAGTTCTCCGTCACGTCCGGCTCAATCTTCGCTTCGCGCAAGCTGTCGTTTGTCGATCTGTTGGCCGCGATCTGCCTGTTCGTCAACGGCGCGAAGGGCATGTCGGCGGTCCAGTTCTCCCGCGATCTGGACGTTCAATACAAGACCGCCTTCGTGCTGGCTCACAAGCTGCGCGAAGCCCTGTCGGCTGAAACCAAGAACGAAACCCTTCAAGGCGAAGTCGAGATCGACGGCGCTTACTGTTCGGCGGCGTGGTGCGCCATGAGAACCGCGTAGAGGACCGCAAGGACCGCCGCATGAAGGAGAACCAGTCAGACCGCCGCCGCGTTGTGATCGCCCTGCGCGAGCGCGCTGGCCGCACCTTGACGTTCATCCGTCAACGCGAAGCCGAAGGCGTCGAGATCGCCCGCGCTCGCATGCTGGCCGGGACCAAGCTGTTTGCGGACGAGGCGAGCCATTGGGACGCTTTGGAGGCTGATTACGCTTCGACCCGTATCAACCACTCGGCAAGCTACAGCGACGGCCACGGCAAGCATACGAACGTGGTGGAAAGCTATTTCAGCCGCCTTCGCCGCATGGTCGCCGGCCAGCACCACCACGTTTCGCACCGCTACCTCTACCAGTACGCCAACCATGCCGCATTGCTGGAAGACCATCGTCGCCGGTCAAATGGCGGCAACGCTTTCGCCTTGCTCGGTGGCGCGCTCAATCATTCTGTGAGTCGCGTATGGGCGGGCTATTGGCAGCGCAGCGTCGCTTGACTTCGATATGCTAGTTCTGGCATAAACGCGAAGCGCGAGATATTCTCGCGTTTGTGTGCGGGGGCAGATTCGCCGCCATTAAACGTAAGGGGACACGTACATGATAAAGAAAGCAATTTTGAAAAATAGAACAACGGGGACGTTAAATGACAAGGCAGGTTCTCTATATCGCATCAAGTGAGAAAGATCTGAAGCAGTTCCCAATTGAAGTAAAACAGGAGGTTGTGTTCGCACTTAGAGTTGCACAGGACGGCGGCAAATCTCGCTACGCAGTCCCGATGGTGGGTTTTAACGGCGCATCAGTGCCGGAGATAATCCTGAACCATAATGGTGACGCCTACAGAGCCGTTTATACCGTTCGCTTCAAAGAGGCAGTGTATGTCCTGCACGCTTTTATGAAGAAATCTAAGGTGGGCAGTGTGACTCCACGTGCGGATATGAACCTGATCCGCCGCAGGCTGAAAGAAGCCGAGGCGCATTATCAGAGGTATTTCGTGAGGAAGATCGAGAGGCAGCAAAATGGTGACACGTAGAGGAGATGAAAAGGTCGTTGAAAGTTCAGGTGACGTCTACCGTGATATGGGGATTGAACTTACCCCAGAGGAGACACTGAAGGTCGAACTGGCACTTGAATTTACTCGCATCGTGAATGATCGAGATTACACCCAGCGCGAGGTTGCGACCATAATTGGAGCTGACCAATCCAAGGTCTCAAACATTTTGAGAGGAAAGATCAAGGATTTTTCCATAGAGCGCCTACTTCGTTTTCTGCTGGCTTTGGGGACGGATTTTGATGTCCACCTATCGCCAACCAAGAACGAGGGGAAGATCGTTTCCATATCGAAGGAGGCTCGGGAGAAACCCAGAGAAGGTAGCGTGAGGGTTTATGCAAACGCGGCTGGTTGCCGATAGCTAGAACTGGCTACCCAAATAATCGGCGGACAATTTTCCGAAGTAGTCCGCCGGTCGGAATGTGGACAGTCGCTTGGATTTCGCCCTTATAGCGAGCCCAAGTGAGAGATTTGATGCGCTCTTTCGCCTCTTGTGGCGAACTCGCCTTGATCTCAATTCCCCATTCCGCGCCCTCGTGCCGGTACTCGAACAGGTACCGGTTGTAACTGCTGTCTGAACCAGAAAAGGACGTATCAGACATGTACTTCCACCTCTATCGAGACGTGAACGGTCAATACCGTTGGACACTCTATGCGGGGAACAACCGCAAGATCGCCAACGCTGGCGAAGGCTACCATAACCGGCTTGATTGCATAGCTGCCATCAATCTGGTCAAGGGTTCGGGGCCAGCACCCATTCGCGAGTAACTGACCCCGATTGGTTAACGGTGAAATTAACCTTGGCCCCGTTCGCGCGGGGCCTTTTTTAATAATAGGGCAGCTCGGTTAGGAATCAATTACCACGTTCGTCGCAGCATGGGAATCCGCCTTGTCTGTTCCCTGCCTTCCGCCTTCGCCAGCCCTTTGCCGTCTTGATGTTGTTCATGAGCGGCTTAACCAGCGCGGCATCCCATCCCTTCGCCCCGACGATCCGCGTTGCGGTTTCGCGGTTTGACGCGCTGCCGTCCGCTTCGTGCTTCAAGATCAGACTATAAAGCTCACCCTTGCGGAATCGGCTTGGCCTACGCCGTAGCGGCACGATCTGCGCCGGATCGCCCTTGTAGCCAAGGATCAACAGCACCGCGTCTATGTGCTGTAGCTGGTGAGCCAGGTCCGCACCCTTGAACCGGATCGCCCCGGAAATCTCGGATCGCTTCGCCACCAGCATATTGATGGCGTGTTCGTGTCGGGTTGAACGGACTATGGGCGCTACTCTTGGCATCCCCGGATTTTATGGGAACCCACCCTTTAAGTCGTGCAGGAAGTTGGTGCGTTTGCTACATAAGACCGGGCACATCCATGTCGGCGCATTCGTGCCGCGATGCGGCCCAAGAAAGAAGAGCGTACAAAACGGAAGCACCGAAATGCCCGCCAGCGGGACCAAGTCAGATCGGTGCAGGAGAAAGACCGTGGCCCTGAGACCGGCTCAACAGGGCGGCCGTAGGAGCATCAGCAACGCGCCGCCGTCAGGCGGGATGCGGAACGGACGGCTCCCGCGAAGGGCGCCGTTCTCTTTGAGCTGCGACCCTGGTGAGCGCCTTCGTGCCTAAAGCTGTGCCGTCGGGCTAAGCTTCAGCTTAAGATCGTTCTGAAAAGCCGAACATGGTTCGTCGAGGTAACCCTTGAGGGAAGGATCCTTGTCGGGTTCCCTGTTTTTCGACAAAATCGCCCTGCAGAATTTATATTGCGATTTGGCGGCATCGCACTGCTGGGTGTCCGCCTTGTAGCAAGCGTGGACCAAAACGGCTCCCACGTAATCATGCTGGACGTTGTTGGAAGAAAGGTGGGTCTGAATGTCTTGGAGAATGGCAACTCCATGGGACATCCCATCTGCTCCGGAGTAGGTCATTACGAGTTGACCGGGTCGTTCAAAGCCGCTTACCGAGCCGCTCCCTGCAACGTTCTCGTAGGTGCCAGACAAATCCGGGGCCGACGTGAATGTCACCTCGAAGGGGTGCCCCAGGCCGACGGGGGTGACATCCGTAAAGTCGGGACCGTAGTACACCGAGAGATACCACTCGCCCTCTGTAAGAGCGTTGGGGGCTTGCCCGAGCCCAAGGCGCTGCATGCTCTTGTCGATGACAGTCCGAACGACGTTGGACGTGCCCTGCTGGATCCTTCGCCGAAGCCGGTCCAGATGAAGGCGCCTACGGCCAACACAGCCACACCCAGCAGGCCGAACCTCGCACCTGTTGACTTCGTTTCACGCCCGGGATCGATTTCCGGCTGGTCCTGCATCCGCCCCCCGCAACGCTCGTCGGGAACAACTTGGGACCCGATTATGGGCCCCAAGGGATCGGTCAGCAGGCTTCCAGATGAACTTTCTTCTTCATGTGCATTCCTCCTCGACTCAAGGGCACTTGCCGTGCGGAGCCGAACACACGCAGTATGGAGATGATAACCCGATTGCGGCTTTCAAGTGTCCTCGCATCCCCCGAGGGCGCCACCTGATCTCTCGGGCAACCTTGTTCGGCGCCGCAGTTATTGAGGCGGCCGGCTTGGAAGCAGTTCCTTATGGCCCTCATGCATAAACCAGAGCACCCGTTTGAGATGACTGCGAAGGGCCTTACGGGCGCGGATTGGCTCTTTGACCGGATCGATACCCAGTACATCCAGCGCCATCTCCTCTTCGCTGGCACTGTCGGCGCAAGCGTCCATGAGCTTCAAATAGAGCTCGAAATGCTTGTCATCATATGCGGTTAGGCTTTCCGACCAGGGGACTTCCGTTGCAATGGTTGGATCAGGCATTGGGCGCGATCTGCTTTTCATCCATGTCTCGCTTTGGCGATGAACCAGGCCGCCGTTCCAATTCAGAATATCTCCATCTAGCGCACTTTCAACCGTTCTCGGCCTTCTTCGGACAGTGCCCAATCGTTGCATATGGTCGTGGGTTCCGAATTGGCGCGCGGCTGCTCGCGACCAATACATCCTCAACTTGGCGAGGCGATGTAACGCCGGCTGAACCAGAATGGCGCGGCTATTGAGCATCGCCGATTGGATCGAACCTCTTATTTTAGCTTCGTGATAATCTTGTCTGGATGCTTGCAAGCGTCCATCATGCCGCCGTCCATACGCTTAAGGATCTCGCCCATCACCGTACGAGCAGCAAACATTTCCAAACTCGATCTTGCAACTTGAGGCTTTGTGTTACTGCATAGCTGCATTGCACAAAGTGTGTTTGCGCATTGCACAACTTTTAGCCATTAAGCTTACAGCTGATGCACGCGATGGTTTCCTCCCTTTCCATCGTATCAGCTGTTCCCCTCTGAAGGTTTTGACTTTACATACCTCGGTGTTCCGATGGCCCTTTTTTTGGCGGTCGCCACGTCGTTAATTGGAACGCGGCTCGATCGCCGGTTCAGCCATCAGGCTTTGGAACCCGTTCTGCCCGGCCGACCCCTCCCGACAACAGTCTGACCTTCGCCAGCCTTCTACGGGCAAGCGTTCGCGCCAAAAGTTCAAAGCCGCGTCCGTAACATTCGACGATGAAAGCCAATGTCATCAGGTCGAGCAGAAACTCGTCGATCGCATGTGTGAGCGCATCCGACTTTGTCCGAACTGAAGGAGCAGGGCGCGCGCGTCTTCGATCGCGGCCTGGCAATCGTCTGCATCTATCAGGGAACTGATCCTGTCAAAGATCTGCAAGCGTCCTCACTTTTCGGAAGCCACACTCAGCATCGAACGCCGCTGATGAGTGAGTTTCCAACAAATGAACAGGGTAACGTTTCGCGAAAAATCGCTCGGCAGCGCGTCGAACGAGCATGATGCCTCAAATGACATGTGAATTCCGGCTCACCAACATGTCGTCGAAGGCGAGTGAGCCGGCCCATTTCTGCGTCCCGGCCGCCTGACAACTGGTCAGGAGGAACTGTGGCCACATCGTCGGAGGCAAATGGGCCATCTATTCTTAAGCCGCCACGGTTCAGCCTAGATTACATGGGAAGCGACAATAACGGAAAGAAAAGGTTCGCAAAATGAGTAGGGTGGCTGGATTAAACGAAGATTTGGCTGCACCAACGACCTTTGGGCCACTTCTGCAGCCCACCTTTCGTTCGATCTGGCTCGCCACGCAGGTTTCAAGCCTCGGCTGGTTGATGCAGACTGTCGCCATCAGCTGGCTGATGGCAACGATCTCGACTTCCGATCTGATGGTTGCGTTGGTTCAGGCTTCATCGAACCTGCCCGCTTTCGTCTTGTCCGTTTTTGCCGGAGCTCTCGCCGACAATTTCAGCCGGCGCAGGGTGATGTTCGCCGGTCGGTGCCTTATGGTGACTGCCTCCGCGATGCTGACCGCATCGGTGGCGCTGGGCTTTGTCAGTCCGTGGATGATCCTCGGCTTCAGCTTCTTGATCGCAAGCGGCGGTGCTCTCAACGATCCGGCCTGGCAAGCGTCGGTTGGCGATATTGTGGATCGACGAGATATTCCCGCTGCCGTCACCCTGCTTTCTGTTGGATTCAATACCGTCCGGACTGTGGGCCCGGCGCTCGGCGGCATTGTAGTTGCCTCGTTTGGCCTTATGGCGGCATTCGCGGTGACCACGCTCACCTATTTCGTACCCTTGGCCACTATTTGGCGCTGCAAGTGGAAGGTTCGTTCTTCCCCTCTTCCACGCGAGTCGATGAGGACGGCGATCTATGACGGGCTGCGCTTCACGGCGATGTCATCGGAAATCAAGGCCGCGATCGCGCGCGGAACCCTCTTTGGCTTGGCGAGCATCGCCATACTCGCGCTGCTGCCGGTGGTTGTCCGCGATCAGCTGGGAGGAGGCCCGCTCGCCTATGGCGCGCTCATGGCCGGCTTCGGGACCGGAGCCGTCTTCGCTGGCCTCTCCAACAGCCTGTTCAGACGGAGCTTGTCGCAGGAGCGGCTGATGAGGCTCTCCTGCGTCGCCTGCGCGGCGTGCTCACTTTCCCTGGCACTGACAACTTCGATCGGGGTGGCGGCAATTGCACTCGCTTTGGGCGGCGCGGGTTGGGTCACCGCCTGGTCAGGGGTCGGTGTGAGCGTGCAGCTGGCAAGCCCGCGCTGGGTCGTGGGGCGCACCATCTCGATCTACTATGCTTTGATAGATGGTGGCATCGCGCTCGGCAGCTGGGTGTGGGGCACGGTGGCCGAAAACCATTCGCTGGCCCTGGCGCTGGAGGGTTCCGCTGCCTCCCTGATGTTCGTCGCTGCAGCCGGCGTTCTGTTTCCTCTTCGCGAGCGCCGCGACTCCGAGCCCGATCCTCTGGAGGAATTCGATGCCCCGGCTGTCGCTCTCAATCTGAAGCCGAGAAGCGGCCCGATCGTGGTCAAGGTCGAATATCTGATAGCCGAGAGAAATCTCGAGGCTTTCCTCGACCTCATGCGGCAGCGGCGTCATGTACACAGCCGGGTCGGTGCTCGGAATTGGACGCTCCAGCGGAACTTGCAGAAGCCTATGCATTGGACGGAAACGTTCCGCACGCCGACCTGGACGGACTACCTTCGCCTCAATCATCGTCTGACGGAAGTGGACAAGGAACTGGACGAGCGTGTCTTCCAGTTGCACGCGGGAGAGGAAGCGCCTCAGATGACACTTTCCATCGAGCGACCGACAAGCTCGGCCCGTAAGCCCGAGCACTCAGCTTTTCGCCATCCCCGTCATTGAAGCCCGGCCGGCACAGAAAACGCAATTCTTGTATATCGCGCTCAAACCGGTGCGGGAGACGGACAATCCACCAAAATTCGATGATGGGTGGCAGAGAAGAACCCCAGGCTGAGAGTGCGACCGATCGGTCCCCACGGTGAAGCGGAGCCTGGGGCTACAGCGGCACGCGACTATTGCCGCGTGTCACCTTTTGAATTTAAAGTCTTCCTCAGTCCGCCTCGCTGATCCGGGCCAACGCTATCTTGAGGTTGGCATTTTGTCCCGCCAGCTCGCTGAGACGATCACGTTCGGCGGCGACCACATCCGGACTGGCGTTGGCAACGATGCACCCGCGCGGAGCGTGCTGTTGCTGGAAGCAGGAAGGCATGATCGGCCAAAGCCGGGAGAGGTGCTGCCGGCAGTAGCGAACGGGCTGCTGCGTCAGCTTGGTGTCTGGACACCGTTCGCCGAGGCCGGCTTCGTTGAAAATCGTGCGCTTGTTTCGGTGTGGGCCAATGAAGTTCCCAGCGAGCGGCACGGCATGTTTTCCGCTCAAGGTGCCGGCTGGCAGCTCGACCGGACGCGATTCGACCGGCTGATGGTGCAGGCGGCCAAGGCGGCAGGTGTGGACACGCGGTTTGGCTCGGCCGTGGGTTCGGCAGTGCGCGACGATCAAGGCTGGCTGCTCAAGCTGGCCGATGAAGCTATCGTTGCCCGCGCACGTGGTTTGGGCGACCGGTCGCAGTTGGAGGCCGGCGCGATGTTTCGGCGCCAAGCTCACCATGCACGGACATCTTGCCGCCTACACACGCTTTTTCGACCGCGCACCGGGCGATTGCAGCATGGTCGTCGAGGCGCGTCCCGAAGGCTGGTGGTACAGCGCCGACTTGCGCGTGCCTCACCGATCCGGATCTGGGCAGCGAACTGCGCAAAGCCGGACATTGGTACCGCGCTTTAGCCGCAACGCAGTCCATCGCGCCGCTCGTGCCGCCCAACGCAATCGAGACCGCCAGCATGATCAAGGCGGCGGGAACCGCAACGATCGATCCCGCCGCCGGTGACCGCTGGGTCGCGGCGGGCGACTGCCTGTTCTGTGCCGATCCACTGTCATCACGCGGGATCGTGCATGCACTCCGCTCAGGGATCCTGGCGGCCTACGCGGCATCGGACATGCTGGACGGGCGTGGCGATTCGCCTGCGCCCGCTATGCAAAATCGCCACACGCGGCTTTGCCGATTAGCTCCCGGCGCTGGCTACCCACTATGCAGCCGCCGCGCGATGGGACACGCCTTTCTCGCAGCGGCGGCGCAGCCATGTCTTCCACGCGTATAGCATCGAAGGAGGGAGGTCAGAGGTGGTCTCGGGACGGGGTGCTCGGCATTTATGAACCGACCGAGCGCCAGCGAGTGGTCGTCGGCGGGCTCAATGGCGGCATCAGGTCAGGGAACTCGACCTCCATGATCATCTCCGATTTAATTCAAATTTGTCTGTATATATTGACGATTGCACTACCTTCACCTCGTAGACGGCAATGCGGGCGGGTAGAGAGGGTTCTATGATATGATAAGCGATTTTTCCGCCGCCCGAGTGCATTTAGATCGAGCGTATGACTACCTTTGTGGGGATGACCCGATGAGTCAAAGGGGCCGCGAAGCCTTGGACCTGCTAATTGAGGCGGTTGCCGTCGAAGAGTTCAAGCAGCCACGCCAAAGCGCTGAGGTGCTAAGGTTTCCGATCGGGCGCCGCTGCTGAGGTAATCTCCACGGCCGCCATGTAGCCTCGCGGGTGAGGCGCTCACGGCAGGGACTCGCCGCCCCGTGAGGGCCCGGAACGAACGCATTGGCAAACGGAAAGCCCACTTGCCAGACCAGCGCCCGGCCGGCGTGGCAAGTAGGCCGGCGGTTCCAAGCGGAGACATTGATGCCGGACTATGTCGTGCTTTGCATCGCATTAAGCTGCTGCGGGATATACGTAACGCCATCCCTAAAAACATCGAATGCGGCAGCGACAGCGCGAATCCCAAAGCGATGCTCCCGCCGTACGCGGACAAAGCCGTTTTCGAAGTCCACTATCCCGTCCTTGGCCAGCATGGCCAAGCGCTCAGCCGAATCGCGAAGACGGATCGGACCAAATCCGTGGGCGACACAGATTGCCGGCACGTCAGCCTCGAAATCGCACATTAATCGCTCGATAATTGCGGCTCGCACGCGGTCGTCGTCTGTGAGGCGATGGCCCTTCGATGTCGCCAGTCGGCCAGCTGCGATGTGCCGGATGTAGGAATCCCGTGTAACTTCGTTTTGAACGTATCCTTGGCCGATGCGGCCGATAGCCGACGCGCCGAAACCGATCAGGGTTCTGCAGGTATCGGCCGAGTAGCCCAACGAGTTACGTCGCAGGCGACCTGTTTCCTGTGCCAGCGCGAGCTCGTCGTCCGGCAAGGCGAAATGGTCGAGCCCGATCTGTCGGTAGCCGGCGGCAATCAGCGTCACGGTGACAGCCGCATACTGTTCAGCGCGGGCAGCGCTGTCGGGAAGAAATTCCGCCTCGATGAGGCGCTGATTCTTTATTTGGGATGGGATGTGCGAGTAGCCGAACAAGGCAAGCCGGTCGGGGCGCATGGCGACCGCCGCCCTCACTGTTTCGACGCACGACTCCACCGTTTGACGCGGCAGGCCGTAGATGAGGTCGAAGTTGATGCGGCTTACTCCATGCCGGCGCAGCACTTCCACGGCAGCCGACGTCTGGGCCTCGCTCTGGATTCGGTTGATCGCTTTTTGAACAATGGGATCGAAGCTCTGTACGCCCAGGCTCGCGCGGTTCACGCCGGCCGCTCCCAAGCCTTCCGCCATCTCGGGCGTGAGCGTGCGTGGATCGATCTCGATGGCGACCGTAGCTGTTTTCGAGATGGCGAAGCGGCATCGCAGGAACTCCATCAGAGCGAGGAACTCGGCTGGTCCGATGAGAGACGGCGTTCCGCCGCCGAAATGTATGTCGCTCACGGGCAACGTCTTCGGCACTCGCTCCGAAACCAGACGGATCTCGTCACGCAGCGCCGCCAGATAGTTGAGGATGGGCGCATCACGGCGGGTGATGGTGGTTGGGAAGCCGCAATACCAGCAGGCTGATCGGCAGAACGGAACGTGCAGATAGAGTGACACCGGATCATCAGCCGGCAGGTTCCTGAGCCATTCCTCATAAGCCTCGGCGCCGACCGCCCCGGAGAACTCCGACACAGCCGGATAGATAGTGTACCAAGGCAGCCGGGCCTCTCGAAATTTCGTGGTCTGCAACGGTCACCGTCCCATGCTGATAACATCCAACCTTACCGCTGTGCTCGCCTGCGTCTTTGCGCTATGTCAGTCCGTTCCGCTTTGGGCTCGAAATTTTTTAGCAATGGGCGCCGTTCAGTCTTGGCTGGACAGCGATGGTCTGAGCGCACTCGGTCAGCGTGGTGTTCCCGCCGCAACCCTCACGCGCACCGTTTTGTTCCACCGTACCTTCCCTTCATCTGCGCGTGGGAGATTCTTCTGAGCGCAGATGCCGCATCCGACGAGACAATACGGTGTTGGGACCAGACTTTGCTCGCCAGCTAGCGCCGCCCCATAGTGATCTCTGCCATCTCGATGAGCTCGTTGTGTGAATTGCTGGCAAGAAGCATTAGCTGTGGCGCGCCGCTTTCAGGACGAGAACCTGCTCGACGCGACCGTCAGGTCCGCCGCACTGCCAAGGCTAGCGCCTACTGATTCAGTGGTGCAAGGCTGCGGCGCGTGGTTATCGACCATCAGCTCGCCAAAGTGACGGCGTCGTACCGGGCGGTGGCCGCCGCATGATGCCTCAACGGCGGGGCTCACAGCAAACAATGCCGTCGCCATTAAGCCAAACTGTCGCGAAGCGAACAGACGAGCCGTAGCCGAAAGATTTGCCGTTCCTGCTTGGGTGGATCCGCAAGGCAAAAAGAACGGAAGCGGGAACCAAGGTCCGCCCGCACATTTGAGCTTCAAGCCGCAGCTGGGTCGTCAGGATGGTACGTTATTTGCAGTAGTACCCTTTGTAAGGCCACCGCGGAGGTGAAAAGGGGTGATTGTATAAAAATGTTGTATGACCGTCCGGGAGTGATAACTGCTTAATATATGTGACAACAAGTCTCAGTCACATTCTAAATTCTCCTGAGTATTAGCACGCCAGGTGCAGCAACACTCCTAGAATTCAGCTTGATGCGCTATCAATCGTTTGCTTAGCAAAAATCATTTACCGGTCTCGATTCCTTTTACTATTTAGACGGAGATCAACAATGACCATTGGGAGCCTCCTCCTCGGCTCAACTGCGGCACTGGTCGCCGTTTCCGACGCTCGCGCCGTGATCATCGTCCCCGAGCCTGATCCGACTGAGTACGTCAAGATCTGCGACGTCTACGGCTCGGGCTACGTCTACATTTCAGGCACCGAGACCTGCCTGCGCATCGGCGGCTATCTCAGCTACTACGTGGGCTTGGGCGATGTCGGATTGTTTTACCACGCAAGAACCTCAGATGTGAGGACTGGTGAGGATCAGGGTACATGGCAAAACAACACGCGCTTCACACTGAAAGCTTGGGCCGGCCAGGAGACCGAACTCGGCACGTTGAAGACCTACACCGAAACCCGCGTGAATTTCGGTAACCGCCACACTTCGGTTTCGGACAGTTCTCGGTCCTATGCCTTCAACGGAGACAGCATCTTGACTTTCGCCTGGATTCAGCTTGGTGGCCTCCGAGTTGGTAAGGACTGGTCGGCCTTCGACATGTTTATTGGCGGCGCGGGTGACGTACTCAACCAGACACCGGTTCCGTACGGCGCTTTGGATACCAATGTGGTCCAGTACTACTTCGACGCCGCGAACGGCTTTTCCGCCGTGGTTTCGCTCGAAGAAGGCTCAGGCGCGGTCGGCACAATCGACAACTACGCTCCGCACATAGTCGGCGGCTTGAAATACACACATGGCTGGGGAGCGATCACCGGCGTTGCTGGTTATGATAGCAACTACGAATCGGTAGCCGCCAAGGTCCGTGTCGACATCAATGTCACCAACGAACTGTTGCTGTTCGGAATGTTCGGCTACGGTTCCAATGGCAAGCTCAACGACGACTCCATGAACGCGATCGACGCTCATGGTCGCGGCTTCTATAAGATTTGGGGCGGGAACTGGGCTTTCTGGGCTGGCGCCGCTTACGAGGTCAACGAGACAACTTCGTTCAACCTTCAGCTCTCGGGTGATCAGCTCAAGAACTATGGTGTCGCTGCGAACGTCGCCTATGCGCTTCTTCCAGATTTCACAGTTACGGCTGAACTCGACTATGACCGCTACGGAGGCTCCGCCGTCGGAAAGGTGAAAGCTTCCGAAGTGAACTGGACCAATGCCAACAAGAAGAGCAGTGTCGGCGGTATCCTGCGTTTCGAACGCTCATTCTAATGCGATGAAGCGTTGAGCTCCGAGGTCCAGTTGATGCGCGGACATTTCCCCTACATTCCGTTGATTGTGGATCCACGGCTCGGACGGCCGTCGTACGCGGCGACCGTCATGGAGCTCAGGTTTGACGCCGTGCTCCTGAACACGGCGGTCCCGAGGGCGGCCGATCCGGTCGGCATGGCGCGTGCGTTCGGCAAAGCGGTCGATGCCGGTCGTGAAGCTTTCAGCTCGGGAATGCTCGAACCGAGCTACCCACCGACGATCGGCAGGGCCGTCTTCTCATGAAGTCGTGGACGTGCCGGCGGGATTGACCGGCTGGTGCCGCTCGGCGTGAGTCTGGTGCAGCTCCGGATAAAGGATATGGACGAGAAAGGACTGCAGACGGAAATCCGCTGCGCGAACGACGCCTGCGCGGTCCATGGTTGCCAAGTGAGCGTCAACGACTATTGGCGCACGGCAATCGAGGAAGGCTGCGACTCGTCCATCTTGGTCAAAAGGATTTGGCTGCCGCCGATGCTGACGATGAAATACGCCGGATTGAAGCTCGGCCTTTCGATCCACGATCACACCGTACTGCGCCAGTGGCCGAGCCGGAGTATGTGGCGCTCGGCCAGTCTATCCAACTAGCCTAAGATGAATGGGCGTCGCAAGGGCTCGAGCGGATCAGCGAGTGGAAGCACCAGGTCGCGCCGATCCCATTGGTCTCCATCGACGGCCTCAACCTGACCGGCTCGAAGGCGTTTTTCGAGGCTGGCGCCGAAAGCGCAGCCGTGGTCACCGACCTTGCGCTGAACGACGCCCCAGAAGCGCGCACGCGAGAATGGATCGAAAGTCAGAACAATAGCGCTGGGGCGAGAACCGCATCTGCTCGTTGTTGTCGGGTCAGATTCCCGCGGTGGGGCTGGAATTGCCCGCGGATCGAGACGATCGCTTGCCTTGACGTGCGCACCTGCCTTGCTGTCAGCGCGCTGACGGTGCAAACCCATCAAGACGCCTTGGAAATCCAAGTTACGCAACCCGGTCTGGTGGCGGATCAGATGCGCGCTGCGCTTCAGGCTAACAGAGTGGCCGGCACCAAGGTTGGCATGCTCGCAACAGCTGAGATCATCGTCGCTGCGGTTGCCGCTGTGCTGCGCGAATATCGGGCGCATATCGACAGTCCAGATCCGGTGCTGGCTTCCACGTCAGGCGAGCGCTTCTTGAAGCAAGCGCCATCCCGCATCATGAAGTAGCATCTGATGCCGCTTGCCGTGTCGACACCCAATGTCATTGAACTGGCGCTGCTTGCCGGCTCACAGCTAGCGGCCAATGAGGTCGGCGCGCTTCAAGAAGGACCACAAGCCATCCCGTCTGCTGGACTACTCCTCCACCATTCGAGACACGGATGGTTCCTATCCAGACAATTGATTTTATCAATCTGCGACAATACCGCATAGCGGCGCCGGCGGAATGATCACCGGTAGCAAGACGAGCTGTTTTCAGTGGCCTGCAGGACGCGCACCGCGACCGAGGTACAAGCCAGCTCGTCTGCAGCCATGTTCGGATCGGCCCGCATCGGTGCGGGATTGCCGGCGGAACGCTCTATTCGTGCAGCTGTGACGGCAGTCATCTCACCGGGGCCATCCTGCCGATGGATGGCCGGCAGTCGGTGCAGCATGGGCTGACACTGTTCACGGAATGAAGCCGCTCGCGCTTCGGACGTTTGAAATGGAGGACATTAGCTTGGAACCGATCAGTCTCGACGAGCTTCTGGCCAGCGTCGGCAAGGAAGTCGGCGTGTCGCCGTGGCGGGTGGTCTCGCAGCGGATGATCGACCAGTTCGCCGAGTCCACCGATGACCACCAGTTCATCCACTGCGATCCGGAGCGCGCCAAGCGCGAGACGCCGTTCGGCGGCACCATCGCACATGGCTTCCTGTCGCTTTCGCTTTTGTCGGCGATGACTTTCGAGACCATGCGGCCGCTCGAAAACTGCAAGATGGGTGTCAACTATGGCTTCGAATCGCTGCGCTTCCTGGCGCCGGTGAAAACCGGATCGCGCATCCGCACCCGTTTCGTACTGGCCGACATCAAGGTCAGGCCGTCGGGCTGGGTGCAGACGGCGCTGGGCGTGACGATTGAGATCGAGGGCTCGAAAAAGCCGGCGCTGACCGCGCGCTGGTTGACGCTGACGCTGATCAAACGCCAGCCGGAGGCGGCCTGAATTGCTCAACGAGCGTCAGCAGAGACGATCTTCACGTGCCGGGGCGATGTAGGCGACCAGTGCGCACCGATCGACAACGCGGCCACGGGGGTCGGCTAGATAGAGTGGCAGGAATGCCTAATCGGGGCTCCGTCTCGGAAGGGGCGTCGATGTATCGGAAGCGCTTCGGCTTTCGGCGCTGCATTCCTTCTTCACGAAGGTCCATGGAGAATTCCCGACCACGGGGTCGACAGATCGGCTTGTGATCGGAGTGGGCAGATCCTCCCCGACTGAATCTGCCAATAGAGTTATCGAGTCAACCGGGTCGAACTTGAGGTCGCGGGTGTCGCTGATCGGCTGCTCGTCGAGCTCGAGAGCTGCCAGCCAAAGGCAGAACACGGCGATGCCAAGAGCTCCGCAGTTGATGTGGACGCCCAGAGAGTACAGACCGACGAGTACCCGGCGGGCGAACTTGCTATTGGTAGCGCGCCAGACCAGTCGCGAGAAAGCCTCGATGAGAAGGCCCCCGAGCCGCACGCGGGATCGACTACAGTGGCGTTTGGCCAGAGGCCTTCGTAGACAAGATCGAGTGTAAGATGGACGAGCTCGACACGCGTATCGCGCAGTCCCTGCGATCGCGCCTTGTCCGCGGCGCTCGTGCGTGCGAACTGTTGGTAGATCGAGCTGACTAGATGAACCGGGATGGCATTAAAGCGGAACTGGAAGAGACGTCCCTGGCCGAACTAAGCAAGATCAATCCAGCCATCGCTAGAGGTAGGCGAACACGAGACGTTCGGACTCCGTGCCGCTGAAATCCTCAAATTAAATCGGCCGGACCGTTGGAGCTATCATCACCCGCTTGGCTTCCAGAGCTACGGAGCGGGTTGATTATCTGAACGTCCTCGAAGTCCTTTTCATTGTCGGTCACTACGACACACTCGTTGGCTTCAGCTATAGCGGCAATGATTGTGTCTAGGGCGCTCCGCGAACGGCCTCTGGCTTTGCCGTTGGCCATCAGCCGCGCCCACACGAGGCCAGCTTTCTCGTCGAACGATAGCACGCGGCCAGCGAACAGCGCTGGCGGGCCTTCGGAGCCGTCGAACCAAGTTTCAAGGCTGCTGCGCTTTTTCCCCTTCGGCTTCTCTAGGATGCCTCGGCGAATTTCGGCGACAGTAAGCGAAGCAATGAAGAGGTCTTCGTCCTTCTGCGCGCCCATCCAGGCCAGCAACGAGCCCGAAGGCTCCGGCTTTATGACGTTGCTGATGATATTGGTATGAAGAAGGTAGCGCGTCACAGGTCGATCTTGCGCCCCTCTTCGCGCGGCCGGCTGAGGTCGAGACTGGAGCCAACCAGAGGCGAGCGACGCAACGCGGCGAGAATGCTGCCCGCTTTCGGTGGCTCACCCGCCACGGCTTGCTGTATGGTCCGACGAAGCTGTCGGGCATCCGGCCCGCTCTCCGTTAATTTTCGGGCAAGAGTTCGCAGTAGATCGCGGTCTGCGTCGAACGCCTGGATCTCGAACCGCGCGATGCCGCGCTCAGCCAGGCGAGAGCGATAATTCTCGATCGCTCTCTTCTGTGCAGTGTTGCCCATCGCGTGCCTCCGTTCTCTATCCGGATATATAGCCATGGCTTCTTCGGAGCACAAGGTGCCCCGTCATCGGCCAGCACTGGCTCCTGCGCGACGCGCGTTATTGATCACAAGAATTTCCATCTTGTCGAAGCACTGTGACTTGGCATCATTGTCGCGAAACGGAGTATTTCGCGTCAGGACAGGAACGCGATCATAGCGCGACCGAAACGTGCAACAGCCGAAAAGCTCGTGTGGTCGCCGGCGCGGCCCACGAATCGGCTGTGCCTGCGTCGCCGAAGCCCGATCGACGCTTCGTCAATCTGGTCCGGCTGCTGGCGCGACAGGCCGCACGGGATTTCGTTCAAGCCGAAACGGATAGCCAAACGCGAGACCGCGTCCCGGAGTAAGGGGCCGCCTCGTGAAGGTCGCGCTTGGCGCTCGCTACTCAACTGACAATCACCGAGACGCCTCGATCGAGGATCAGTTGCAGCTCTGCTGCTTGCGTGCTGAAAAGCAAGGCTGGACAGTCGTCGACAGCAATACCCACCGCGCGATCTGCGGCGCGTCGCTGTTGCGTCCCGGCCTTCAGGAGCTGATCAGCGATGCGATGCAGGGCAAATTCCTGATCGTGCTCGCAGAGGCGATGGATCGCCTGACCATGACCGCTGCAAACCGGGAGCAGGCCAGGCTGGGCAAACGTTGCAACAGATCCTTCAAGGAAATTCATAGACTCTTAGCAACTCCGGCTCGCTGTGAATGGTAGGCTTATTGCAACGTCTGAGGTCAGTGGTTCCAAACCGTGGCCCCGCTTATCTTCGACTCGCCGAACTGCTTGCAATTTCGGCTAAAGGCAAGAAGAGCGCCCATTTGTTTGTTCGACACAGGATATCGACGGTCGTCACGGCCACCGAGATTTGTCCGGTCGTTGGACAACCTTCGAAATCTGCAACTTCTGTGGAGAACGCGAAATGAGAAATTCGGTAGGACGTGGTCCTGAGCCATGATGACACTGGTTAGTCGCCTACGCATGGCAGCGCATCCTGACCGCCTTCGAATCCTGGGCCTTTGTGCGCATGCGGACCTAACTGTCTGCGAGCTAGCGGAGATTCTGGGCGTGTGTCGAGAGCGGGTTGCGCGACACGTCCGGCTGCTCGCCAGAGCCGACTTTCTTTGCTGCAACGAACAGCCTCCGTGGCGCTCGTACCATCTCAACGCAGGATCCAACGACGGCGGGCTGGTTCAATTATTGGTCGATCTCCTGCCCCATCGCGACGGCTATCATAAACAGGACCTGCAGCGGCTCGAAGCGGTACGAGACACGCGGCCGAAGGGGACCGCGTGCTTGATCGTGAAATAGGTCAATCCAATTGGAGCGCGAAGCTACCATGGACAACTCCGCCGACGGCACGATCGCACAGCCCAACACCTACGGGCGGTCTTCCTTGGCCGCAGTTGATTGCCGCGTTCACGAGCTGCTTCTGAGACAGGAGCGGCAGGAGCGAACGACGCTTAAGCTCATCGCCTCGGAGAACTTTGCGTCCTCGGCCGTGCTGGAAGCGAACGGCTCGATTTTCACGAACAAGTACGCCGAGGGGTACCCCGGTGCGCGCTACTACGCTGGAAACGAGATCGTTGATGAGCTTGAGAATCTAGCCATTGAGCGCCTGAAAACACTATTTGGCAGCGAGCATGCCAACGTGCAGCCTTATTCCGGCTCGCCGGCCAACCAGGCTGTCTATCGTGCGCTTTTGAGTCCCGGTGACATAGTCATGGGCTTGCCCCTTCCGGAAGGGGGCCATCTGACTCATGGTTGGGCCATCAACTTTTCCGGAACTGACTATCAACGCGTGCCCTATGGACTAGATGAAAAGACACAGCAGATTGACTATGACCGCTTGCGCGAGACAGCCAAGCGGGAACGGCCGCGGCTCATTTGGGTCGGCGGAACTGCTTACCCGCGTGTCTTTGACTACGCGGCAATGGCAGAAATCGCCCTGGAAGCGAACTCCTATCTCGTAGCCGACATTGCGCACATCAGCGGCCTGATTGCCGCGGGAGCGCACCCGAATCCCGTGGGCCATTGCGACGTGGTCAGCAGCACGTCCCACAAGTCGATCCGCGGTCCCCGCGGTGGCTTCATTTTGTCAAGGAACGAAGATCGCTATCAGGCCCTGTATCATACGAAGAGCAAATACAATCTCGCCAGACGAATAGACCGGGCGGTCTTCCCTCACCTGCAAGGCGGGCCTCACATGAATGCCATCGCTGCGCTAGCGGTTGCCTTGCACGAAGCCGCGAACCCGTCCTTCCGAAGCTACGGCCAACAGACGGTCAAGAATGCCAAGGCTCTGGCACATGCACTGCTTGAGCGAGGTTATGACCTGGTGACCGGGGGGACGGACAATCACATGCTGATCCTTGATCTTCGCAATCGGCCACTATCGGGCAAGGCCTATGCCGAGCGACTAGCAAAGGCAGGAATCATCACAAACTTTAATATGGTGCCTGGCGACCCGCGGGATCCGGCGGTCACAAGCGGAATTCGCCTGGGGGCACCAGCAGTGACGTCAATGGGCATGCGCGATGTGGAAATGGAGCAAATTGCTGGCTTCATTGACTCCGTCCTCCAGCGGCCAGACGACGAAGATCTCCATGCCTGCGTGCGAAGAGACGTTGCCGACTTGTGCGCTGCGTTCGAGGTCCCGGGCATCTCCGACAAGTAAGGTGGGCCAAGCAAAATGCCCATACCACATCCAACACCCGAAGCGAGGTATTCATGGCTAGGCAGTTCGTGTTCTCTTCCGAATCGGTTGGCGCGGGGCACCCGGATAAGTTGGCCGACAACATCTCGGATGCCATCCTCGATGCCATCCTCCGCACAGATCCCAAGGCGCGCGTCGCCTGTGAAGCGTTGGTAAAATCAGGGATAGTCGTTCTGGCTGGCGAGATTACCAGCGATGCCCAGGTGGATTACAGCCAAGTTGCGCGCGATACGATTCTCGACATTGGGTACGACGACGAGGCCGTCGGCTTCGACGGCCGGCGTTGCTCCGTCGTCCATGCCCTCACCGAGCAGTCGCCCGACATCAGCCAAGGCGTTGACGAGGGAAGAGGGCAAGACCTCCAGCAGGGAGCGGGAGATCAGGGCCTCATGTTCGGCTACGCATGCCGCGAAACCGATACCCTGATGCCTTTGCCGATCCAGCTCGCTCATCGCTTGACGAAACGGCAGGCGTATGTCCGGAAGGCACAGCTTGGCTGGTTGCGTCCTGACATGAAATCCCAAGTCTCAGTGCGCTATGAGGGGTTGCGCCCGGTCGCCCTGGATACCATCGTCGTGTCGACGCAACATGACGAGCAGGTCTCGCAAGAGACTGTCCGCGAGGGCGTCATTGAGGAAATCATAAAGCCTGTCCTGCCGACCCACCTGGAGACGGAAGGCATCAGAATTCTGGTCAACCCGACGGGGCGGTTCGTAGTCGGCGGGCCGCGCGGCGACTGTGGTCTCACGGGACGCAAGATCATCGTCGATTCCTATGGCGGGATGGGTCGTCATGGCGGCGGCGCCTTCTCGGGCAAGGACCCGTCCAAGGTTGACCGCTCAGCTGCCTATGCAGCCCGCTATGTCGCAAAGAACATCGTCGCTAGCGGACTTGCGGACGTGTGCGAGGTGCAGCTTGCTTACGCAATCGGCGTGGCCAGTCCGGTTTCCGTCATGGTCAACACGTCGGGGACAGCCAGGGTTGAGGAAAGCAGGATCGAGCGCCTCATTCTTGAGTTGTTCGATCTCAGACCGAAAGGCATTATCAAGATGCTTGATCTCTTACGCCCTATATACCGCAATACAGCGACCTATGGCCATTTCGGCCGTGAAGAGCCTGATTTCACCTGGGAGAAGACAGACAGGGCGGACGAATTGCGTCGCGAGGCAGGACTCGCCGCCCCGTGAGAGCCGCCGGCGAACGGATTGGCAAGCGGAAAGCCCATTCCCACCGGGCGGACCCGCGCCTGGCAGGTGGCGAGAAGCCGGCTCGGGTTTTTTGGCGGAGATTTTGATGCCGGATTATGACGTGCTTTGCATCGGCAATGCCATTGTCGACATCATCGCCCAGTGCGACGAGGAATTCCTCCAGACCAACGGCATCATCAAGGGCGCGATGAACCTCATCGACACAAGGCGCGCCGAACTGCTCTACAGCCGCATGGGTCCGGCGATCGAGGCGTCCGGCGGCAGCGCCGGCAACACGGCGGCCGGTATCGCCAGGTTCGGCGGCCGCGCCGCCTTCTTCGGCAAGGTCTCCAGCGATGCGCTGGGCGAAATCTACGCGCACGACATCCATGCGCAGGGCGTCGCCTTCGACACCACGCCGCTCAAGGGTGAGCCGCCGACGGCGCGTTCGATGATCTTCGTCACCCCCGACGGCGAACGCTCGATGAACACCTATCTCGGCGCCTGCGTCGAGCTCGGCCCGGAGGATGTCGAGGCCGACAAGGCGTCTGGCGCCAAGGTCACCTATTTCGAAGGCTATCTGTGGGATCCGCCGCGCGCCAAGGAAGCAATCCGGCAGACGGCGAAGCTGGCGCACGCGGCAGGCCGAGAAGTCTCCATGACACTGTCGGATTCGTTTTGCGTCGACCGCTACCGCGACGAGTTCCTCGACCTGATGCGCTCGGGCACGGTCGACATCGTCTTTGCCAACAGCCACGAGATCAAGTCGCTCTACCAGACCTCGTCCTTCGACGAGGCGCTGGCCCAGATCCGCAAGGACTGCAAGATCGCCGCCGTCACACGCTCGGAAAAAGGCTCGGTGATCGTGCGCGGCGACGAGACCGTGGTCATCGAGGCGACCGCCATCAAGGAACTGGTCGACACGACGGGAGCCGGCGATCTCTACGCCGCCGGTTTCCTGCATGGCTACACGCAGGGCCGCAACCTCAAGACCTGCGGCGACCTTGGCTCACTGGCGGCCGGCCTGGTGATCCAGCAGATCGGCCCAAGGCCAAGGCAGAATTTGCGCCGCGAGGCGGAACGGGCTGGGTTGCTGTAGATGCGCGGGCAACTAACCAGCTGCCCAACCGACGCGATCATCGCAGTGGCGGAACTGTGTCAAAGCTCGCTGATAACGACAGCCATTCGCTTCGGAGAACTGACCGATGCTGCTGCCGTGAAGCTCGCTGGAAGGGGGTGCAAGGCGGGCATGCCTTGACGGCATTCACCGTCATCGAGATCGCCACCGGCATTTTCCAGAAGCTCAGCTTGGGGAAGGCCAGTAAGGTTCCTGAGGTAACGGAGAACTCGCGGCGTCCGTCGGAGCACTTGACTTGCGATCACGTCCCACGATGCCGAATGCGGGCAGACTGGTTAGCCATTGGTCTGGGACCAGCGGAATTGGCAGCAAGGCTTCATCTTCGTCATCTCGACGAGGCGCCGGATATGAAGCCCGGCATTCCGCGGATATTAGGAAGTGCTCGCCTAGCTGGTATTTCACACATCCGAACCTAGGCATCGCGGTCTGGCTTCCACGATTTTGGGATCGTCGAGGGCAACGAGGAAGGGATTGCGATAAAAACGGACCCTGACGGGCGGAAAGGGACTATCCCGCCCTCTCCGATCTCCGTGTCAAAGCTCTTCGGCAGACGCAGAATCGCATCACGGGCCGGGCAGCCTTGGCGGCAGCGACATAGTTTCAGTTCATTTCAACAGGTGCTGGCGCCTACTGGGTGTATCTCTTATCCGAACAATCGACAATTACCGCAAGCACGGTCCGCTCGATCGCGTCGCCAGCTATTTTTCGCGATAAGCAGGTTCTTGAGGGCGCCGAAGCGGAAACACGACAATCCGTCGCCATTTGCTCCCACGCTCGTCAGATTCTCGTCAGCAGGGGGTGTGCCAATTTGGAATTCCAGTTGCTCCATCTGGGGGAAATATTCAACGGAGGCATGAAATGGATGCATTGAACAACGCCAACTCGCCGCGCCGGAACCTCACATGGCAAACTGGGGCTGTTCGCGAACTAATCACTTTTGAACAACCCATGAGAGACTTGCCACAGGAGCCAGAACAACAAGCCGAAGTTGGCCCGTCCCGTCCTGTTGTCTCAGCCGCAGACCAGCGCTTCAACACGGCGGCCCAGCAGCCACATAGGAGTTGCTTATCGCAATTTCCAATCGCGGTGCGACTGTCAATTCTGATCAGCCCAAGACAGGCGGGCTTTCGGCGGCCCTGGAGTGCGTTGTGGAGCGTTCCGGCGCGGTCTGGGTAGGTTTTTCCGAGCATCTGGGCGACGGCGATAAGCAACAGGTGCCCCTCGTACAGCGTGGCAACGGTCAAATCGGGTGGCTCGCTGGGCCGGCAGCGGACTATCCTCGGTACTATCAAGGTTTTGCAAATTCAATATTGTGGCCGGCGCTCCACTCGCTGCCGGACCGGATCTCAGGCTCGGAAGAGGATTATAAAAGTTATCGCGACGTCAATGCCTTCATGGCGCGCGCGGTGTCCGAATTGGGAGATAACGCAGTCTACTGGGTTCATGACTATCATTTCCTGCCGCTCGGCGCTGATTTGCACAGACTCGGTATTGACCGGCCGATCGGCCATTTCCTGCATACGCCATGGCCCGAGTCTGACACGATGGAGCGCGTGCCCAATTCTGGCGAGCTAATGAAATGTATGCTCGAGTATGATCTGCTCGGTTTCCAGACCGACCGTGATGTGAGCAATTTCCTCGCCTGTGTCCAATCTCATTTGGGGCTGGAGAGCAAGGACGGGGTCGTTTTCTCGGACCATGGCCAGACGCAATGCCAAAAGTTTCCTATAGGTATCGATCCGAAGCAATTCGAACAGTGTGCCGCAGATTCGCTTGAGGCGCAGAAAGCCTACATTTCGCAGTTGAAACTTGGCGGAGCAAAGCTAGTTATCGGCGTCGATCGGCTCGACTACACCAAGGGCATCGACAATCGGATTAAAGCTTTCGATCTGCTGGCAGTCGAGCCGCAACGTGTCTCGCTCTTGCAAATCGCAACTCCCTCACGTGGCGACATCCAAGCGTACAGCGAATATCGGCGCGACGTCGAAAGACTCGTCAATCAAGTCAACAACCGGCATGGCACGGACGAGTGGATGCCGATTATCTATGAGAACAGGTCGTTCACCCAAGCTGAGATAGCGGGTCTTTACAGAGCCGCGCGTGTTTGCGTTGTGACGCCGTTGCGCGATGGCATGAATCTTGTGGCGAAAGAATACATTGCTGCACAAGATCCGAGCGACCCTGGCGTTCTGGTGTTATCGAAGTTTGCCGGCGCGGCCGAAGACTTCGGCGAGGACGCCCTGCTGGTAAATCCGAGGCTCTCCGACGAGATAGCTACCGCGATCTCAAGAGCGGCCAGCATGCCGCGCGAAGAACGCATCCAACGCTGGCGGAGGATGATGGACAAACTTGAAGCGTATACGATCCACCATTGGTCAGCGGACTTCGTTCGGCAACTGGACAGCAGCCGGGTTAAGGTCCCTGCGGATCACTTCCACTATGTTGGCTTGGGCTGGATCAGCGAGGCCCAAATGCCTTCGTATCGGACCGAGCCAGAATTGCACACCGCGCTGACGCGTGCACTGGATAAAAACTGGGTCCTGCCGATCGTATGATGCAGAATATGAAGCACGCGAGCTTTGCCTGCATTTGCGCATCCCTCAATGCCGAGCGCTTGGAGAGAGAGATACTTATCCTGACCGCCTGAATGCGGCTTAAGCGGCTTATCGGGACCACAGTCGGGCTTTGCATCAGACCCTTGAGCCAGGCTCCGTCAGTGTGGTCTTTTGCCGCCGAGCGGAGTCATCACGATTGCCTAGTCACCCGTGATGACGACTGGCGTGCCAATTCCCCTCGGACCACGGTTTGGCGCTCACTCCGAGAAAACCGCTTCTACCACGCACGCACGGCTTGCGGCCGCATCGTTAAACATCGCCACCAATGCGATCTTCTGCATTCTAATGACGTTGTAACGCGCTTGAAGTCTTGTCCGAAATCCTTCATCGGCGACCTGCGAGGGATGTCGCAGCCCGACAGGGATCCATTAGTTGGACTATGGTGGCAGCGGAGCAGCGCCGCCAATGGGCGACTGAATATTTCACAATGTTAGACAAGCGTAAAAGCGAAATCACATAACGACATAAACATTTCGTTATGCGTCATTGACAAAAGAGCGGACTGCTGTGATTGTCTGCGTGTCGTGGTTCTCGCGTGCGGCGCTGCCGCAGCGGAGCTAAGAGGGAAGCCGGTGCAATGCCGGCGCTGCCCCCGCAACTGTTAGCGGCGAGCCAACCCCACTCATGTCACTGAGGCGAATACCCTCAGGAAGACGGGTAGAGGCTATGACCCCGCGAGCCAGGAGACCTGCCACGGCGAATTACGTCCACGGGCGGGGTGTCTCGGTGGCCGCTGCAAGCCGGCGTTCGTGCCGGCCTGCTAGCGCCTTCCTTGTCATCGACGCCCCAACCATCGGGGTATGACATGACTGACTCTCAGGAAATTCCTATAGCAACGCTCGGCGTGCCGCGCTTCGGTCGTCGGCGAGAACTGAAATTCGCGCTTGAAAGCTACTGGTCCGGAACATCGTCCGCTGGCGACCTTCTCACGACGTCGAAGGCGCTCCGTGCCGCTAGCTGGGAAGAGCAGCGCGATCGCGGCGTGTCGAAAATCCCGTCGAACGACTTCTCGCTTTACGACCATGTGCTCGACACCGGAGCCATGGTCGGGGCCGTTCCATCCCGTTACGGCTGGAATAGCGGCGAGGTCCCACTTGACATCTACTTCGCAATGGCGCGCGGCAACCAGGGTCAGACGGAGGATTGTGGACACGCTGGTCACCAGGAGGAGGCTCATGGACCTGGTGTAACCGCGATGGAAATGACCAAGTGGTTTGACACCAACTACCACTACATTGTGCCGGAACTCGATGATGATCAGACGTTCGCCCTCTCGTCATCGAAGCCGGTCGATTACTTCCTCGAGGCTAAAGCTCTCGGCATTCACACACGCCCAGTCATCCTTGGACCCATCACCTTCCTCAAGCTGGCGAAATCGCCTGCCGAGGGGTTCGGTCCCATCGCGCTCCTACCGCGGCTGCTGCCCGTTTACGAGCAAGTCCTGCAGAAGCTGAAGCTGTCGGGAGCCGACTGGGTGCAGATCGATGAGCCAGCGCTTGTCCTCGATCTGAACCCGAACGAACGAGCTGCGTTCGAATTCGCCTATGGCCAGCTGTCGAAAGCCGCGCCCGAGCTGAAGATCATGCTGGCTACGTATTTTGGGTCGCTGGGAGACAATCTCGAAACCGCGGTTTCTCTGCCCCTGGCCGGGCTGCATATTGATCTCGTGCGCGCTCCCGAGCAGCTGGAAACGGTGGGTCGGCTCGCTCCGAAGGATCTGGTGCTCTCGCTTGGCTTGATCGATGGCCGCAACGTCTGGCGTGCGAACCTGCCCGCCATTCTCGACCGCATCAAACCGATCGTCGCCGGCTGGCCCTTGGACCGCGTCGAGATCGCGCCTTCTTGCTCGATGCTGCATGTGCCGATTGATCTGCGCATGGAGACGGAACTCGACGCCGACATCAGGTCGTGGCTCGCCTTCGCGGCCCAGAAGACCGACGAGCTGGTCTTGCTGGCCCGGGCCCTGTCCCAAGGCAGGGATGCGGTGGCAGGCGCGTTGAAAGCGTCTGCCGAGGCTGCCGCCACGCGCGTGACATCCACGAGGATCCATGACCCGCTTGTTCAGGGGCGGATCGCTAGCATTGAGGACAGCGCGAAGCGACGAGAGAGCGCTTTTGGCGAGCGCTCCAGAGTCCAAGCCGGCTCACTCGGGCTGCCGCCGTTCCCGACGACGACCATCGGGTCCTTCCCGCAGACGCCGCAGGTACGCAAGGCGCGGGCCGCTCATGCGAAGGGCCAGCTGAGCTATGTCGACTATGAGACGTTCCTGAAGAAGGAGATCGAGGCTGCAATTCGCTGGCAGGAAGAGATCGGGCTGGACGTGCTGGTGCACGGTGAGTTCGAGCGAAACGACATGGTACAGCATTTCGGCGAGCAGTTGTCCGGCTTCGCGCTCACCCAGCATGCCTGGGTACAAAGCTATGGGTCGCGCTACGTGCGTCCCCCCATCATTTTCGGCGACGTATCGAGGCGCAACCCGATGACAGTGCGCTGGTGGCAATTCGCCCAGTCGCTTACGGAAAAGCCCGTGAAGGGAATGCTCACAGGCCCAGTCACCATTCTCAATTGGTCTTTTGTTCGCGACGACGTACCCCGCTCCGAAGCCTGCCGCCAGATCGCGCTCGCCATCCGCGACGAAGTGAGGGATCTCGAAAGGTCCGGCGCAAGGATGGTCCAGATCGATGAGGCCGCGTTTCGCGAAGGATTGCCACTGCGCCAATCTGACTGGAAAGTCTATCTCGACTGGGCTGTCGAATGCTTCCGGATCGCTTCAACGGGTGTAAAGGACGCGACTCAAATTCATACCCACATGTGCTATTCGGAGTTCAACGAGATCATTCACGCGATCGCTGAAATGGATGCGGATGTCATTTCGATTGAGACGTCGCGCTCGAAGATGGAACTGTTGGACGCCTTCACGAGCTCCAAATATCCGAACGAAATCGGTCCCGGCGTTTATGATATTCACTCACCACGCGTCCCGGAAGCCGGCGAGATTTCGGACTTAGTCATGCTTGCCCGCGAGCGACTGTCCGACGGCCAACTGTGGATAAACCCGGACTGTGGCCTCAAAACACGCAAATGGGAGGAGGTCCGCCCTGCCCTCATGAACATGGTCGCTGCGGCGCGCGCGCTCCGGCAGAAAGTGCAGGCGTGAGGCTTCTCTTCCTCACCGTGTGGGGAGTTGCCGGCTGGCGGACGTCGGCCGGGAATATGCCAACCCGATCACACTCTTGGAATAAGCCACTCGGCGAAAATGTGCAATTTGCCTTCGGCACGTGTCCTCATCCCGCAGAAATATGAATGTGACACTACGCTATAGTATTGGTCCTTGGGAACATACAGGCCCCGCGCCTCGAACAAATCGTACACACGTCGTTTCTCAAAGTAGACTGCTTGGCATGTTCGCCCAGGCGGCGACAATATATGGTGCTGCGCGTCTGTCCGCTTCCCCAGCTGATTCGCGCAGACTACGGGCGAGGTGGCAGGTTTCGGGTATTGCTAGCCACCCGCCAATTCGGAGATGGATGTGGCAATTCGTGTGGCCCAAGTAAAAGCCGCAATCATTTTCGATTGCGACGTCCGCAGCCAGTTGGCCCTTTATTTTCCTGAGATCTGCGTTACAGGCCGGGGCGTTGTCGCCGTTTCGGAGGGTAAGATGGGATAGGCGACCTCGGGTGCCTCTCCGGTCAGCGAGTTGAGGAAGGCAACAAGCAGGTCAACTTCTTCGTCCGCCAGTACTACGCCAAGCTGGGTGGTCCCCATGATGGCGACGGCCTGTTTCAGATCCCAAACCTTGCCCGAATGAAAGTATGGCGCGGTGAGTGCAACGTTGCGCAGCGGCGCCACGCGGAAAACATAGTAGTCATCGGCTGCATTGGTGACCGCAAATCGGCCCTTGTCTTTGTCCGGCAGGACCTCGGCGCTGGGCTGTTCCACGAGGCCGAATGGGAAATAGGCTTGCCCACCAACGTTGATGCCGGCATGGCAGGACGAGCAGCCTTTGTCCATGAAAAGCGCCAGGCCCTGTTTCTGTTCGGAAGTCATGGCAAGCTCATCACCATTCAGGAAGCTGTCGAACGGGGCCGGTGTGACCAGTGTCGCCTCGAAGGCTTCGATCGCCTTGGCGAAGTTGTCGAAGGTGACCCGATCGGCTTCAGCCGGAAAAGCTGCATCGAACCACTCGACATATTGCGGCATGGACTTGAGCGTGGCGATGACTTGGTCCGGTGTATTGGCCATTTCGATGCCGGCTTGGACCGGTCCCTTCGCCTGAGCCTTCAGGTCTGCGGCACGACCATCCCAGAACTGAGCGATGTTGAAGACAGCGTTCAGTACAGTCGGCGCGTTGCGCTGTCCCTTCTGCCAACCATGGCCGATCGAGGTTTCGTGATTGTCGTCGCCGCCGGTGGCCAGGTTGTGGCACGAGTTGCACGACAAGACGCCTGACGCCGAGACGCGTGGATCGAAGAACAGTGCCTTGCCGAGAGCGATCTTTTCCGGGGTGATCGGGTTGTTGGCGACTGTCGGCGTGGTGGATGGCAAAGCCCTGAAGGTGGCCAATGCCGTATCTCTGAGGTCGGTGGGGATCGAATCCGCAGCAAAGGCGGTGGGTGCCAGCAAGGTGACAGCCATCGTTCTGAATAGGATTTTCATAAATGGTCTTCCTGCGTCGTGCACGCAGCCACTATGCGATCTGCGGCTCATGAACGCCCTGAGCTAGATCAGTTGAGGGAGAGGATCGGGGTCTGGCACCCGTTTTCGCGGCGGAGCTGGGACCCTCTTGGAAGTGATCGCTGTTGTCGATTGGACTTCAGGGAGGAGGAGTATCCCTGCTCGGCAACCGGTTGGATGTAGCAAAGCACGCACTGAGTGCGCTTCGTAGATTCGGTCACTGCGATCTTCCAGCCATCGTTGAGAAAGTCGATAGCATCTGCAAGACTTGGCAATCTCTTGCACCATGTGCGCTGCACGCCTTGCGAAAAGTGAGCTTCTGAAACCTCAGGGTTCATTCGTTCCTCCTGACCTGCTGATTGCGTGAATCGGCCTTATCGACACCCGCGGACTGCACATTGTGGTGTCACCAGCGATGGCGGTCTCAATACCTAAGCAGCAACGGTCTATGCGACAGTATGGATGTCCTGTCGGAATAGCCGGTTCGCCTTATCGACGTCACACCGGCATATAGCTCCGCTTCTACGAACATCCCATCACGCGAGGAAAGACATGGCCAACACGCGCAGTATCGCCAATCTAGCCCTTGTGTCGGCGCGGCGCTTGAGCAGGTCCACCGGCTGTAAGTGCCTCACACCTTGATCCACAGATCCTAGGCGATGACCACGTTGTCGTCATCATTTGACGGACGCGGGGCATTGGCCCATAAGCGAGCCACCGCAAACTGTGCGGTTGCCAATGCGTAATGATGTGAATTGGAATGATCTTCGGTTTGCGAAACACGCACGTCCGACGCAGCTTGCGTTGACAGAGGCGGTTTTACGCGCAATAGCACTTCCGCCGGCCTATTTTTGTGGAGTTCAATTGTGGTTCGGCCAAGGGAGCTGGGCGCCGGACCGGCCCCGTGTAAACCTCATCAAAGAGAGAGAGACCCTGCATGGAAGAATTCTTACCGCGCATCGCCACTGGTGCCGGCATCGGCCCGGCTCTCGCAGAGAAGGGCGTTGGGTTAATGCTGGGTTTCCTGCAAAGCCACGCGGCCGACGGTCCCGTTGCGCGCATGATCGAGGCCATTCCGGGAGCTTCGGAATTAGTAGCGAAGTATCATGGCGACGACCCAGAGGGTGGCGGCCTTATGGGGCTTGGCCAGCAATTGATGAGTGAGGGTCTCAGCATGGCAAAGATCGCCGGCCTCGCCAACGAGACGATCGCCTGCGCCAAGGAACATGCCGGCGACGAACTCGTGGACGAGGTCCTCAATTCCGTTCCTGGCCTTCCCCAGTTCGTCTGATCAGCGGCAGCCGGGGGCGCATGACCTCGTGCGCCCGTGCCGGCCCGTCTGCGCAGCAGGCATTCTCCGCCGAGCATTCCGTACCGATCTCGCCAGACCACCGACCGCCGGGCACGCGAAGCGAGCGTTGGAGTACTTCATTCGTCTATTCCAAAATCGACCTCAGGCGAATCGATGTGTATAATTTCCGGCGGTAAGGGTTTATCCTGAACGCTTTCGATGAAGCTCGCGAGATAAGCAAACGTATTGTATTTCTCGAGGACCAACCGCTTCGCCTCTCTTATTGCGCCGCGACGTTCCTTCCAGAGGTCCGAGTTGATGATTTCTTGAATTTTTGGGATTACGTTCTTGTCCTCTGGGTCAATCAGAACCATAGAGTCCGAAGGGAAGAACCTCGTGATTGCAGGGCTGCCGTAATAGATCGGCATTGTTTCAGCAACGAAGCAGTCCATAAGCTTCTCTGTAAAATAGTAATCAGCACGAGTATTCTCGAACGCTATACTGTAACGGTAAGGTGCGAGTGCGTTCCATTTATCTCCAATCAGCCGAAAACCTCGGCCGAACAGGTCAAAATCGAGCTCCTTTCTCAGCCGTTCCAGAAACGCCAGCCGATATCGATGTCCTTTAAGCAGGGCGATGTCACTGGTAATCCATGAGAGCCGAAGCGGCTTATCCACGACTTCGCTGACCAGAAGTTGGTCATATGTCTTGTTTACAGACCAAGACCGAGTGATAGGTGGAGACAAAACGAATCGGCGCGCTGCATTCTGCCGAGCAGCCAGCTCTGCGTCACACGTCAGGACGATAGTATTTTTCCCCTGCCCTTCATGAAACGCGCGATGAGCTTTCGTCGGCGGTTCGCCGATTGCAAAAATTGTCCTGTTTGGGCTCGCCTCGATATCAACAGGGAGCCCAAAAAGAGAAGCAGAGTTAAAGACGATATGCCAATCGGGCACGAAGGATGTCGTGCGAACAAAAGCGACATTGTTCCAGATTCCACTCCCCTTTGGAGTGAGATGGTGGATTGCATCATCCAAAACGCCCCAAGAATCTAGACATGTAGCAACAATGGGCGCCGGGCGTTCCGTCAACAATTTGGCCGACAAAGCAGTTCCACTCCCTCACTCGTGAAGGTACTCAATGGCCATTCAGGATTGCGGTAACATTGGGCAGCATAAACCTTCCGGGACCCGCTGTCGAGGCAATTGTCGCTTTGCACTTGACCAGGTTCTTCCTCGCTTTGTGCGGTGATCGGGCCGGCTGAGTGGCAGCATGCGTGCCCAAAGGAGTTCGCAGCCCGCTCTGCCTACATCGTACGTTTAATCGTCTTCAGGCGGTTGCAGCCCTTTCGCCTGCCGTTGCTCGATAGTTCAATGGCATCGCGAACGGCGTCAACGTCACGGCGTAGGACCCTACCGAAACGCGGGATGGCGACGAACCCGGAGTTGACGCCACGTCGATCGAAGTGTCGAGCTTGCCCAATTCACAGGCCCCGCAAAATGCCGCGGAAGCGCATGGCAAGCCTGCGCATAGTGGCAAACTCATGTGACCCCTGCTTCAGGACGTCGACCTTTGTGGCCTGGTTGATCGTCAGCACATCCCGAGGCTTCGTGCAGAGGGCCGGGGCCACTACCGGCGAGATCAGACGGCCGGTCGCGGGATTCCGTATGGGACAGCGTCGTCTGGCAGGTTGACGCGTATGATTGAAGCAGGCGACGCACTGTCCTTGCCCGGCCTCTCGGCACGGCGCCAGCTTGCGAGAAGCCGCTCCAGATTCGAGAAGCTGCCCGTGTCGCCGCGCTGTTAATCGTGGAACAGGTGTCGTCCGCAGCGATTGCCGTCTCTCGAGGACCGGCAAAGAAACGCCTCGAAATACATTGATGTCCTTGGTTACCAGCGGCGGTTCCCAGCCCCTTGGAAGAGCGGCTCACCGGGCGATGAACTTACATTTGGCCATTGCCAATGAACGTCCATCGTCCTGACGCCCACCAGCAAGCGATCACGATCCCTCGATTTCACAGTGCAAAGAAGTAAAGGGGGACACAAATAGCGCGCTTAGCCTCGACTACTAGCAACTTCGGCGCAAAGTTACAGCCGGGACGCGCCACGCACCACGGCAGGGTCGCCAACAACGAGTGGCTCAGCGGTCACGACGGGAAATATGGCGCATCGATGTCGCTTCTGGACGAGCATTGGCAATAACGCTGTCGAGACATTGTTGCTTTCAGCGGCAACCGGCCCTATGAAGCGACGCTTCGCTGACTATGTTTCACCGCCTGGAGAGTTTCATGACAGAAGAAGCCGGAAAAAACGTCGACACCCTCATTGAGCTTGCCGCCGATGTCGTGTCGGCCTATGTCTCCAACAATCCGATCCCGGTGGGGGATCTCCCTGCCCTCATCGGCCAAGTGCATGCGGCTCTGACAGCGACGGCCGGAGGTGTCTCTGCGCAAGAGCCGGTTGCCCTTACGCCTGCAGTCCCGATCAGGAAATCGGTGACACCGGACTACATCATCTCCCTTGAGGACGGGAAGAAATTCAAATCGCTAAAGCGCCATCTGTCGACCCACTATGGGCTGACGCCGGATGGATATCGGGCCAAATGGGGCCTGCCGGCGGATTATCCCATGGTCGCGCCGAACTACGCCGCGGCGCGCTCGACATTGGCCAAGACGATGGGGCTCGGCCGCAAACCGAAGGCGCCGGAAGCGCCGGAGCCTGCGCCGACGAAGCGAACCCGCAAGAAGGTCGCGGCTTGATTTCGGCAATCGAGATTCGTTCTGGAGCGTTGCAGCCATCGGCTTAATCTGCGCGTCATATAAAAAGGCGGGGCCAACCCCGCCTTCCTTTCAAACAACCTTGTTTCATGAGGAATTCGCGACCCTGCAGCAATCTGCTGCCCTCAGTTTTTGCTCGGTCCCATCGAGCGGCCGTGAGGACTTATGTGCTTACTCTTGCCAGGACGCAGGAGAAAATTTTAACCAGCTTTGCTGAGGCTGCCAGCGGAGGACTTGCCCGTGCGGCGATCCTGCTCGATCTCATAGTTGATCTTCTGGCCGTCAACGAGGGTCGAGAGGCCCGCGCGTTCGACAGCGGAAATGTGGACGAAAACATCCGGACCGCCATTGTCGGGCTGGATAAATCCAAACCCCTTGGTGCTGTTGAACCACTTTACCGTTCCAGTCGGCATATACTTGTTCCTTCTTTTACAATGCAACGTGGGCAGGCCATTAGGCCTGTCCGAGTCATAGCCGAGAGTTGGGCGCAGCAAAAAGCGAAAAATTGTTAAGCCCCGATCAGCTGGCGCACTCCTTTGTGGGCGTAGCCGCCAGCAAGCACTGTCCTACACTACCGCTTGAGCGTGGCCGGAAGCGCACAATTTCTTCCAACGCTCCTCAGCGCCACGTCGATGGCTCGGGTTTGGAGGCGCGGGACGTAAGGCCGACCGCTGCTCGTGCCGCCAGGTCAAAGGCCGGGTAGTTCACGGAGCTGCCTTCGTGCATAACACCTTGGGAGCGCCTTAAGGAGTTTCGTGTTGGATTGTTTCAAGAGGGTCGAGGGGTTGATCGATGCGACCAGCGTGGAAGCGATCGATAGCGCGCGCGTTTTGCTGGACCAGTTCAAGGGCAAGTCAGAAACAATCGCCCAAGCGATTGACGACTTCCTGCTTGATTTCATGACCTTGCTGTTTGTGGTAGAAGCCACCCGCGAGCAGTTCCACAATCCGGCGAGGCGGTTAGCGCGCATCAGATTGAGCAAGGTCAGGCTGTTACTCACGCGATGCTCTTGACCTAAGCGACCACTCCGCCAGGCATGCATTTGCAGCCGAGCGCACCAGGCGGTATTTTACGCACATGAAATCAATCGCGACCGCTAAATTCTGCTGTTTGGTGCCCAGGGACGACGGCAAGCGCGGACAGCTTCCGTGCTGCTGTCCTGCAGCGGCAAATGTGCTGCATGCCTCCATCCAAGGCGAGCTCGACGTTTGTTTCTTACGTGACCAAGGTCCCGCGAAAACACTCCCCTTCCCGCAGCAACTCATCACGTTCAACGGCCTCGCGGCAGGCCATCACGCCAGAAGAGAGCAACGGCATCGTTTTTCCCGCCCAGTCCTACGACCTCGTTTTCCAGCGCCTCGCGAATGTCGACACCCGCCGTTTTTTTCAGGTCCGTCTTCGCGCGCGAGCTGGCTCCGCGCCCACTTAGCTACGCTGCTCACGTCTCTACCCCTCAGCACCGCTCGGTCTGACTGTCGAGACATCGGTCCGCTGGAGCGACAACATTTCAATTCTGACCGTCGGTGCAGCGGCCTTCGAAGCGCGTCCAGTACCCCTCCCCGGCAGCGCGCCTAATCGTCTTCCGAAGGAAGAAGATATTCTCAGTCGTGCTCGCGTCGCCTTCAGCCCTGTTCAATCGCCCACAATGTCGGATGCGCAACATGGCAGAGCCCGATTTGTCAACAGCCTCCAATGGTTTTCTGATCTGGCACCGTGCATGCCTGGTCGTCCGCAAGACGTCGCGGACCAAGGAAAATCCCTCCAATGGCCACCTCCCCAAGAACACCGCCGCAGGTCTCCTGGGTCCATCCGAAGGTGAGGCTCGAGTGAGCCCTGGGCCCATGATTCATCTGACTCGGCGCTGCCCGCCGATCCTCCCACGGGGAGGCGAAGACGCAGCGCGTTCATTAAAAAGAGGAACAAATCACTTTTGCCTCGAACCCTTTGCCTTGCCAAACGCAGCCATCGATCGCCCCCCTAGCTGCGCAAGGCGTTCACTGCCACCGCCCTAGCCCTGGTGACGACAGCTCCGGCTCTGGCCGCCACCGACGGCGGCAAGATCGCGGATTTCCTGCTCGGCAATGGCATGCGTCGACATCCCCGATCACCGCGCGCCAATCGTGACTCATATGGTCTGGTACAAGGTCGGCAGCGCCGACGAGCACCCGGCAAACCCGGACTTGCCCATTTCCTCGAGCGTCTGATCTTCAAAGCGACCACCAACCGCGCCAACAGCGAGTTCACCGAGCCGTCCAAGTGAGTGGCGGCTACAATAACGCCCTCACCGCCTCTGACTCGTTTTGGGCGAGATGATGGGCTTCGAGGCCGATCGCATGTTCAACCTCATCCTCAACGAGGATGTTATCAAGACCGAGCGAAATGTGATCCTGGAGGAGCGCCGTTGGCGCAGAGAGACGAACCCACAGGGTCTGCTGGACGAGGAGGTCAACACGACATTGCGGCCAAATCAGCCCTACCGCATTTCCGGTCAAACGGCTGGATGCGAGAGATGGAAAAGCTGAACGGCACCGACGCATTCACGATCTACAACAAATATTGCCGACCGAACGACGCGGTGGCCGGCACGTAGAACCAGGCGCTGGCCGCGAAGACCTATGGCAGGGTTGTGCGCGGGCCGGACCTGCCCGCGCGCAACCGCCGGTCGAGCCCGGCTAGTAGAACCGCGACTCATCTTCTAGCGAATTCAGGTATTCTCCCTTTCCAGTTGGCAACCGTGGTCTGCTAGCTGTCTGGCCGAGGTCCTATGAGGAGCTTGGAAGTCCGGACTACACACCGAACCTGCTATATACGCCTGGCGTTGAGGAGGAAACCGATTGCCCCTGTGCCCGCCGATGATCCGTCACCTGAGATCCCCTGACCTGTTTGGACCCATCGATCGCCTGCCGGCACTTGGCACGCGGATTAGAGAGCGGACATTCGAGGTCCTCAACCCGTCGACCGGCGAAGTGCTGGCAGAACTACCTGACATGGGAGTCGAAGAGACATGCGCTGGAATCGAGAAGGCCTATGTCGCGCAGCCTGGATGGGCAGGGTTTACCGCACGTGAGCGCAGCGATGTTCTATGGCGATGGCATGAGTTGATCATCGACCACACCGACGATCTCGCTGCAATTCTCACCGCGGAGATGGGCAAGCCGCTTGCCGAGGCCAAATCGGAGATATCGCATGCTGCGGCGTATCTGCAATGGTACGCCGAGGAGGCAAATCGCGTCTATGGCGAGACGATCTCCGCACCATCGACGGACCGCCGAATGCTGGTGATCAAGCAGCCCATCGGGGTGGTCGGCACGATAACCCCATGGAATTTCCCGGCCTCGATGGTGGCGCGCAAAATCTCGCCAGCCTTGGCGGCGGGCTGCACGATTGTCCTCAAGCCCGCTGAACAGACGCCGCTCGTGGCTGGAGCAATGTTCGCCCTCGCCCATCAGGCAGGCTTCCCCGAAGGCGTCGTCAACCTGATCTATGCGTCCGAAGGTCACGCGGTCGGCCGCGAACTTTGCACAAATCCCAAGGTCCGCAAGATCAGCTTCACCGGCTCTACTGAGATCGGGCGCTTACTTATGCGCCAGTGCTCGGACCAGATCAAAAAAGTCAGCCTAGAGCTCGGCGGCAATGCACCCTTCATCGTTTTCGATGATGCCGATATCGATGCCGCGGTTGACGGTGCGATCCAGGCGAAGTACCGCAATGCCGGCCAGACCTGCGTTTCAGCGAACCGCCTTTACGTCCAGTCGGGCGTTCACGACGAGTTCGTCGAGAAATTCGTGGAACGGGCTCGCCAACTTCAAGTTGGTGACGGTTTCGCGCCCGGAGTGGACATCGGACCCCTCATCGACAAGCAGGCTTTGGCCAAGATTGAATCCCATATTGCCGATGCCGTAACTAAAGGCGGCGCAATCCGATGCGGGGGCAAACGCCTCGGCACGAATGGCACGTTTTTCCAACCAACGGTCCTGACCGGTGTCACCAGCGAGATGACCGTCGCGCGAGAAGAGACATTCGGGCCGCTCGCACCGATTATTCGCTTCAAAGATGCGGATCAGGTCGTCCGCGATGCCAATGAAACGATCTACGGCCTCGCGGCCTATTTTTATGCCACGAACCTGAAGCGTGTCTGGCGTGTCGCCGAGGCCTTGGAATATGGAATGGTCGGGGTAAATACCGGCCGGATGTCTTCGGAAGCGGCGCCGTTCGGTGGGATAAAACAGTCCGGCATCGGGCGGGAGGGATCCCGCCATGGCCTCGAGGACTACCTCGAAATGAAATATCTCTGCATGGGCGGTATCTGAAGCATCGGCTTGCAGGTTCACAGACGGGGCACCTAGCGAGCGATGTCCAAACATGTGAATTGTAGAATCGCTCCTCGATTGGGAACTGAGGGGCGGTCCGCACCCGAGCAAACACCCAATCCTGAGGAGCCCCCTAAAATAGCTGGATGTATCTCTCGACGAGACAAGCGTCTGCATTTTCGGCGAAGACGGCGCGCATGCGACGGAGGATACGCTTGCGATTTGGCGGCCCTCGCCGACTATCCTCAGGCGACGGGTTCGTTGCGCGGTCTGGTCGGAAGCTTGTGCACCAAGCCATCGTCAACGCTGATTGAGCAATATCCGGCTTCAGGGGCAGAATTTGGACCTGCTCCATTCTATCAGTAGCTCAGCTGTTCTTCGGCTGACTGCCGCGCCGGTACACGCTCGCACAGAATCGAAGGTACCATCACGCGGCATTCGCATCCACACTGGTGATCGGCGCACGGTCCAAGGCGCGCCAGGTTGACCAAGCGGGTCGAACCGAATGACAGCATTGACCGGCTGGAGGACGGAAATCCCGATGCCGAAGAGGTTGGTCAGCCCAGTCGAGCCCACACGCATTTTCGGCACGAACAGCAAGGGCTGGGAAGCGATCAGCCGAGCGGTCCTTGAAGGCGGGCCAGGGTTGTTTGACGACGCGTTGGGTCAGGTCAGCTAATCTAGAATAGATGTTTAGTCCCGGCATTTGCTGGAGCGGATCGAGTTTGAAGCGTTCCGGTTGTGACGCCCACGCCTTGCAGATGAACTCGTAGGGCGTAAGGCCTTTGAGGGTCTTGAGCCTGCGACCGAAGTTGTAGGCCGAGATGAAGTCGGCAAGGTGCTGGCGGAGTTGGTCGTGGCTCTCGTAATAGAAACGCCTGACGGTTGCATCCTTGATAGTCCGGTTCATCCTCTCGACCTGGCCGTTGGTCCACGGATGCCTTGCCTTGGTCGTTCGGTGCTCGATGTCGTTCGTGGCGCAAGCGTATTCGAAGGCATGGGCCCAGAAGCGTTCGCCGTTTGCGATGGCCTCCTTGATCAATGGCACGGCCGAACCGCCGGCGCCGGGCGTCGTGAACTGGATACCGTTGTCGGTGAGGACAGTGTGGATCTTGTAGGGCACGGCCGCGATCAGGCGCAGTAGGAAGTCTCTCGATATGGCGGTGGTGGCCTTCTCATGCAGTTCGACGAAGGCGAATTTCGAGGTGCGGTCGATAGCGACGAACATGTGCAGCTTGCCCTGTTCTGTGCGCACCTCGGCGACGTCGATGTGGAAGTAGCCGATCGGATAGCTCTTGAACTTCTTCTTCGCCGGCTTGTCGCCTTCTACGTCCGGCAGGCGGCTGATGCCGTGGCGCTGCAGGCAGCGATGCAGTGATGAGCGCGTCAGGTGTGGGATCGTCGGTTGTAAGGCATAGAGGCAGTCATCGAGTGGCAACAGAGTGTAGCGCCGGAAGGCGACTATGACGGCCTCCTCCTCGGGCAAGAGCACTGTCGCTCTAGGCTCTCTCGGACCGGTCGGCAAATCTGCCACCGAGGTCCGTTCCCGCCATTTGGCAACAGTCTTTTGGTTGATCCCGTAGCGCTTCGCCAGCGCCCTCAGGCTCTCTTGACTTGCTGTATCGCTCGACGGACCGCCTCTGTCGTCGTGGCGCTCCCATGAAGAACCTGGCCCATAGCGCATCCCTTGATTCGGAGGACAAGGATGCCCCATCAAAATCTGGGATCAAACATCTAGGCTCTACCGTTCAGAGCGGCTTCCCTCGCCAGTGACAACGAGTCAAGATATTTGGCATCGTCGGCTTTGATTGCCGCGCAGATCTGGTCGAGATGGGGACAGCTCACTGGTGCACCTTTGGGCTCATAGTGTTTCCTCGTCGTCGAGATGAGGATTGCCGGATTTGGCGTAGAACACCAACACGGGTCCGAGATCAAAGCGCGTCCCGGGCGCAAGGCGCTGGACGGACCGGGGCCATGTTTCGGTTGAGGCGCCATCGATGCCTCGCGCCAGCGTTTTGGCGAAGCGGGGCATCAGCGGAGCGAGTGTCGGTGCCAGGATCGCAGCGGCCGTCGTCTGAAGGGCTAGCGAAGTCCGATTGCGGGCAGGATAGAAACGTCGCGCCGCCGCAAAGTCTCGCGCCCCGCGGTAGATAACGCAATCGCGCACGAATTCGCAGACCTGAGTGGCCGCGCGCCGAACCGAGAAGCCTTCGTCCGAATAGGCGCGCTCCATCGCAGCGCGATGGATCTCTATGCGAGCAAAGAAGGCGCGGTCGACCGGGCTCCAGTCGCCTGCATCGGGTACACGGCAGGCAAAATCCTGCTTGATTTCCTGGTTCAACGCCTCAAGCCAGTTCAGCCAGATGCTATGGAACACCTCTTTCTCGGTGCGGCGCAGCGCGTCCAGCGTGAAATCCGTCCGCTCACCTTCCGGGCGTGTCAGGCCCAAATGAAGGCGCACGACGTCGACTGTCTTTGGGCTCAGAACCTCCTTGCCCCAGACCGCATGGCGGCAGCTGGTTGAGAACTTCTTGCCGTTGAGCAGGTAGAACTCGTTGACGTGATAGCGAATGCGTGGCGTCCAGTGGGAGAAGACCTCGGCGTAAAGAGCCGGGTAGAGTAGCGCGTGGTAGAACGAATTGTCGAAGCCGAAGAAGTGGACAATCTGCCAGTCGTTGCCGGGCATCTCCGCCTTCCAGTCGCGACCCATCGAGCGGCCGAGCGCCTGGATGTTGTACAGAAAACCGAATGCCATCTCCGGCCACACCCAGATCACCTGCCCCGGGAACCCCTCGGCCGGCAGGCCCCAGTCCGAGGGGTGGGTAACGGGCACTGAAAAGTCGCCGCGTTGGCGTAGGCGCGCGAAGAGATCCAAGATCCGTAGCGGGACGCCCGACGCCCTTAGATGCCGGTCGATATTGTCGTAGCATTGGTCCATGGCAAGTTCCGGACGGCGGACGGAGCCGACCAGCGGCGCCTCGGCAGACTGCCGTGATTGGGCTGCACGCAGGTCGTGGCAAAGGTTTGGGGCGCCGCAGTCCTCGCAGATGTTGCCACCCGCGGACCCGCCGCAATCGGGGCAGAGGCCGCTTACATCCGGTTCGTAAAGATAACGGCCTGTCACGGCATCGAAAAGCGCAGGGCTCTGGCGTAGATCTATCGCCGTGCTGCTCAGAAGACTGCGGAAACAGGCGGCTTGAAACTCCCCGTAATCGTCATCGCCCGTCGTGAGTTGGAAGCTGTGGACCGCACAATCGAAAAGTGCAAGCGTGGCGCGAATCTCGTCGGCATAGTAGCGCGCCACGTTTGCCGGCGTCGATTGATCGGCATCAGCGCGCGCGGCGACGTAGCTTTGAAAATCATCGCTCCCAGTCAGATGATAGGCTTCGACCCCTTTCATGCGCAGGAAGCGCGTGTAGACGTCGGCGCCAAAATAGGGGCCGGAAAGATGCCCCAGATGCAGATCGCCATTGGGCGTCGGCGGCGTGGAGAAGACGAAAGTCGGCCCGCGGGGAGCCGTGAGCTTTGCAGCGACATGATGAGCGGCGTCGTCGTCTCGCCAGTAGACATCGACGAAATTTAGGTCTTCGTCCCCATGGTTGCGCAGCACATGCGCTTCAAAAGGGTGGAACACAACGACGTCACCCGCCTCGACCGAAATTTCCCCACGGTCGGTCGTGACCCTGCCCGCGCCAGACAGGACCACGAAGGCTTCGATTTCGTCGTGCCGATGGGGCTCGGATGTGACGCCGGGTCCAACCTTTCCCAATGAAAATCCCGTGCGAGCGCTGCCCGTTCCAAGCGTGGCCATGTCGATACCGAACGCCCGCGACAGCTCCGTTCGACAAAACGAGTACTTGCGCATGACAACGAACCTAACCTGTTGAAGCAGTGGGATTTCGGCTGCCAACGCAACAGCCTCCCGTGCAATTCGTGGAGAGAAACGGTAGCCCGACCCGTTGACGGTGCCAGGATAGTGCAGCTCTGGGCCGGCAAGCGGGCGAGCAAGGGGGGCACTGGTCGGGCTGTAGGCGCACAGAAGACCGCCTGCGACCACCTCCGCAATCCACGTGCCAAAGCGTCGTAACGGGCTGCGGTCGATGCTCCGCGAGCCCGCAAATCAGACGGCCATACGGTCCGCGCATTTTTGAGCGGTCGATCAGTCGTGTGCATGCCTCCGCCTGGCCTGCGTGAGCTCAATCGCGATAGAAGATGCCATTTGGCGGCTTGAGATTGTCGAGATCGGCCACTTTGCCCTCGGGCGGGTTAAGGGCGCGCTTAAGCACGTTATATTGAGCGCGGGTCGGCCCGCCGGTTGAGGCACGCTGGAACACCAAGTAGAGTGTCCGCCGAGAACGATTGCTTTTGTTCGGTCGTGAGTAGTGCGGTGCGTAATCGTCGAAGATGAAGATGTCGCCAGCCTTCCATACTACGGGTTCCCAGGAGAACTTTTCGGCAACTTGAGGATAGATCACCCCACCGGCATCCATAGGAAACACCCCCTTTTCGTGGTTGCCGGGGCTGAAAAAAAGCCCGCCGTTTTCCGGGTCGGAGTCGTCGACGCCTATGGCAACCACCGCATGGACCATTCGGTCGGGGAGTTTGTGTGGAATGTGATAAATGTCCTGATGCGGGAGATAGCCGCCGCTGTCTGGATAGTGGAAAATCAGCAACTCCTTGAGCCTGCGCGAAGCTTCGCCAAGCAAATCCTCGACCGCTGACTTTATGCGCTGATCTTCTAAGAGCAAACGGCGCAATGGATCATGGAAGTCGAGAAAATTCTCGATCTTGGAGGTGATCTTTCGATCATCCGTCGTCTTCTCGAACCACATGAGCCATTTATCATCACTGACATCCCAGCGTGACATATCTTCGATAAAAGTAGAGATATTTTCCTGATCTGCTGGAGTGAAGAACCGTTCGAGCCTGACGTATCCGTCCTTCTGCCACTTTTCTCTTTGTGCATCAGTCAACATGCGAAAAGCCTCCTGTTGGAAAAACTAGTTTGGTCAGACATCCCAGTTGGGTCGGTCGGGCGCGGATCAAGTTGCGGGTCCACGGAGACGGAACTCACGTGATGTGGGACGGCGATGCTAAGTGCGTTCCGCTCCGGCGGATATTGTCCGCAGAAGCTCGGCGCGAGATAGCCTATGTCAGGCTCAGCCGGATCCAGGGGTTGTGTAAATTGGGCCGTATCAATCGCTTCACCCGGTCCAACCACGACACGCATTGCTAAAGGCCCGCGCCATCCGCTAACTGCCGACCCAGCCATGGCCGCCAAGACCACGGCGCTCTTTCGAGTGAGCGACCTGGTACGGTGTTGGAAACCGTAGGGGAAATGCACGCCCCCAGAGTGATGCGATGCGCCGCTTGGTCGAAGGGCTTGGTCGGTCACGATCATATCGGAGAAGACTCCGGCCTTCGCCGCAGCGGAGGCGGACATCGTTGCCAGTATGCTGGACCGCTGATGATCAAAAGTGGACGAGTCATATCCCGCTGCCCATTTCTTCGGCTGCGGGGTCGGGCCAGCTCTCGATCGAGGTATGGGTAACGAAGCCAGGATGCTCGAGGTTCGCGCATGGCGCGCGCCCAAGAAGGCTATCGAGGATGCGGCGCGCGCGCCAGGCCAGCAAGCTTAGGTTCGGATCGGCCAGGCCGCGCTGCCCGAGGCTCGCATTTTGTACGAAGATGCGTCTGTCACACGGTCCGTCCCAGCTCACCGAAAAATCCTCGCGAATAGCTAATTCATTGTCGATCTGCTCCAAGCGGCTCATGATCGGTTGCAACAAGCTTGGGACGGCGTTCTCGTAGCCGGTAGCCAGGATGACGATGTCAGCCGTGACTTCTTCGACATCGTCCATGCCATGCTGCAGGGTCAGCCTGTGACCCGGTCCGGCGTTAATGCAGTGCGAGACGGTGCAGCCCGGCCGCAGTGTGATGTCGCATCGGTTTGGCTCGAAAAATGCGTGGCGGTACAGCGCCTGATAGATCGCGCGCAACGTGCTTTCTGAAATGCCGTCCGAAGCAAGCACGAAACGTCGCAGGAGCAGCTTACGCTGCGACTCGCTCATCGCCGCGAAGCGATCCGAAAAGCAGGGCATGAACAACTCGTTTGTGAACGGGCTGTTGTCCAGAGGCAGATAGTTTTCGCGCTGCGAGACCCAAGTGATCGAGGCAGGCCGCCGTTCGTTCGGCAGGCCGACAAGGTGCAACATCACCTCGGCTCCCGACTGGCCTCCGCCGACCACGCAGACATGCTTTCTCCGGACCTCAGGGTGGATGTGCAGTAAAACCGATGCGTGGAACAGGTTGCGCCCAATCCAGCCCTGAAATTGAGGCGGAATCTGCGCCTGCTTGCCAATGCCGACCACAACGTTTCTGGCGCCGAGAACCGCCTTATCCGTCCGCACCTGAAACTCGCCGTCAAAGCAGATTTCGCGCACTGTCTCGCCGCCACGCACAAGTGGGTTCCTGTGGAAGATCCAGTTCAGGTATTGTTCGAACTCCACTCTGAGCACGGCTTCGAACTGTGCGTTCAGGAAGTGATACAGACGCCCGTTCTCGTGCAGGAAGTTTACGAAAGTGTAGGCTGATCGCGGATTCACTAGAGTGACCAGGTCCTTGAAGTGGCTGACCTGGAGCTCCGAGGAATCGAATGCGATGCCTGGATGCCAGCGGAAGTCGACCTGCCGATCCAGGAACACTGCCCCTTTCCCAACTTGCTCGTGTATCTGACACGCAAGGCTCAAATTGGACGGGCCAGCACCGATCCCAACGCAAGATAAATCCACCTGCTTCCTCCTATAGCGTCTTCCCACTAGACGGCTTGGCGAATATCGGCCATAGCCATTAGCCTCCGCTCACGAACTTCGAGCCCCAGTCCCGACCGGGCTTGCGAGAATTTGTCCTGCGCGTTCGGGTCTTCGCATGTAGACCCGCGCATCCCAGCGCGGTAACAATCGACGGGTCATGCCGGCGACGTGGGGCAACGACGTTTGTCCTTTCCGCCCGTCTGGATGCCCCCCTCGCCGTCACGCGAGGAGCTTTCCAGGCCCACTAAGGTGTTTGAAGCCGGCGCAATCGCCTGCCTCGACCATGACGCGCCGGCCTTTCGGCGGCTTGATGGCAGGCGAGAGCGAGGTTTCACTGCGGCGACGGCATTTTCGGTGCGCATGATCATGGACGACGTCTCGCTGATGCGTTCGCAGAGTCCCATGCATGGGCCGTGCCAGAGAAGGAAATTTTATTAAACAAAGGGTTGGCGGATTTACGATCCTGTCGGAAATCCGACATTGGGGGGGGACGCCTCACTGCGGCGCCCGATTTGCAATCGATGTCGCCTTATTCCGATAGCTAATCGGGCACCTTCTGCACCAGAATACTTCTCTTGTGGAGACCTGCACGAAGTCTTCATGAACAGACAGTGCAGAACCTTGCGTCTCTGCCGGACAGAGTACCCGCACGATCGGCATCTGTTCCCCGCCGACCAGCCGACCGCGTGGCAAAAATTGAGAGCGGCGAAGCTTGCGCTAACGGCCACATTTCTCCGGTATTTCAGCGATGCATTCCTCGATACGCTTCAGGCGGCACTTCGCATTGCGAAGTTCATGTCCGGCTTCGAAACGCCGATGGCGCCCCTGAGGTGTAATCGCCAGGAGATCGCGCTCCGAATCGGTCTTCCTGGCAACACCCTAAAAGCTATGCGGGTTATGCCACCGAGACGTAATTTCCGGCAGGCCCACGCTCTAAACATCCGCTAATGCATCTAGAGAAAGCGTTCTTCGGGAAGAAGGCTGACGCTGCTTGGGGGAAAGCACTAGGAACCGTCGGATCTGACGCGTCGCGTCGGCCGATTGCGGCAGCTCCAAAGCGCAGGGACAGGCCGTCAAGCGCCGGGCAGCGTGCCCTTCATCGACATTGCGAAGACATCGAGCAGGATGGCCAGCCCGACGCCGCACGCGGTCAGGATAAGGCCGGCCATGAAGATGCGGTTGGCGCGTTCGTAGATGGGTCGGCGCAACGAACTCATGTCGAGTAGCAGGGACAGCGCCCGCAACTGCAACGTGATGCCGACCAGGATCGGCACAACGGCGAACAGGTCGTAGAGCCGCCATGGCATGGGGTTCGCCGCCCAATGCGTGACGAAGCCGAGCGAAAAGGCAAGCAGAATGCCGACGACGGTGATTGTGCCGTTGCGAAAAATCGTCTCGATCAGCTCTTCCTTCGGATCGTGTTCGTCCAAGCGTCCCTCCTCTCACTCAGCAGTTGCAGGCCTTTGCACGGTCGACGTAGGCTCTCGGGAAATCCCTGTACATCGCCGCCAACTAGTCAAGGGCCGAGGACCGAAGCCGCGATGCAAACGTTTTTGGTTGCGCTGCCCTCATCACTTTCTGGGGCGCCATCGGCCTTTGCCGCGAAGTGAACGATGGAAGCGCCGTCTGCCACGGGTGCTGCGCTCAGAGCGGCAGGGTCAAGGGCGTCATTTCAGCTGGAGTGTCTACAATGAAATAAAAAAAGCTGAATGGCACTCTAGGTGTTGGTCCCGAGCTTTGATGATTTATTTTCTTCCGAATGGAAGGAGGCACTATGGGCCAGGTTCTACACGGCAGCGCCACGACGACAGAGGCAGTCCGTCGTGCAATACAAAATAGTCATGTCTGGACGGCGCCCGCTGATCAAGGGTTTGTTTTCAGCGATGGGATGGTCGCGGGTGCGGTCATGTCTCCGGCCTGTTGCTGGGGTCTTGTGACTTCTGGCCCTGATGGTATCCGCTGATCCTTTGGCCTGATCAAGAGAGCGAGCTCGAAGCTCCGACTATGCTGCAGGCTTTCAGGATCTGTCCTCGTCTGTTCCCATCACGTCATTGTCACCCTCGATTCCGGTTAGCGGCCTTTGCCGATGCTGTTGTTACGCCGGTGTGCCGGCATAGTATGTTGCGTCGCGCATAAGTGCGAAGACGATACGGGCGAGCTTGTTGGCGGTCGTCACGGCGACAAGCTTGAAGGGCTTGGTCTCCATCAGGCGATCCGCCCGGTTTCCCAACGCATCGCCGGAACGCTTGCGATGGAACAGAACGGCATGAGCGCCGACTACGAGCAGCTTGCGCAAATGTCGGTTACCCATCGTGGAGACGCGTCCCAGCCGTTCCTTTCCGCCGGAGGAGTTTTGCCGTGGCGTGAGCCCTAAGAAGGCGGCGAATTCGCGCGAACCTGAGAAGGTGGAGATATCCTGGATGCTCGCCGCAAGCGCGGAAGCAGTAATGGGGCCGATGCCGCGAACGGTCATCAGACGGCGTGCCATTTCATCAGTCTTGGCAAGGGCCAGAATAGCCTGATCGCTCTGCCTGATCTCGGCATCAAGTCCGCTCAGTTGGCGCACCAACGGCAACAGTGCCGAACGCACGGTCGCCGGGATCATTCGTTGCCCTCAATGACGAGGGCAAAGGCAAACCCCAGACCCGTCCCACCAAACGATCTTTACCCTGTCAGCTCTTTTGGCGCGGTAGACGTAAAGCGCGCAGTTGAAAAGGTCCGAGCTGGCATCGCGCACCAGTGCCAGAAGGCCGTCGGGACCTTTTCTAAAATCGACCGGATGGCTGGCGACCAACACCTTCACGCCCGGCCGGAATCATGCCTGGCGGACCGCGCGAATAATCCTGGCCAAATGATCCTGGCCGACATCGGCGCCAGCCCGAATGACCACATCGCCCCAACAGATCTCCACCGTTGAAGACGCCGCTTGGGTGACCTCGACAAAGCCAATTCGATCCGCATCCCGCTGCGGCGTCACCGCACCGCTCTTGATCGCCTTGCGCCGCCAGCCGAACAGGTGCGAGGTCACCACTCCAGCCTCTCGCGCGATCGCCGACACATAGGCGCCCCGCTTCAGCGTCGCCTCGATCAGAGCCGTGCCTTCGCTTGCGCCGACCAGCGCCGCAGACGCTGCTGGCTTGCCTCCGGTTCGGAACCGCCTCAAGAACATGGAAACTTCTATCATCAGACATAGGCGCAGACATAGAAATTGACGCCGCAAGCTCCTCGCTCCTTCAGTGTCATCATCTCTCACCCATCATCTGATGCCGCGCCAGATGGGATTGGCTCCGCGCTTACACTAGATCGATCAGGCGCCTACCGTCGCAGTCATTGTCGGAACTACGACGATGTCGGACATAAGACACAGCGCTATCAAAGTGATCGTATTGTTCTGAAAACGTTTTCCTGGTTGGCACGACACATGCAAGTCCTATGCGCAAACGCACTGCCGCGCCGCACCAACTGAGAAGACCTCATCCCATGATCACGCTCGCCGAGCATGCGGTCGCCGCCGCAAACACTGAGCTTTCCCGAGCGGAAGGAAGCCTTTGCGCGGTCATTCTTCAGGTTGTACTGACATGATCGCGTTCGATTTCCGTCCAACTCTGAATGCTCCCGACGATGATGCCTATCTTTGGCTTGGAGATATAGAAGGCGAACGGGCACTCGACTGGACCGCCAGCCAGTCGGCCAGGACACTGGGGCACTTTGGTGGAACGCAATTCGAGCGCGACCGCGCCGCCCTCACAGCGATTTTCGACCGTCCGGACAAAACTCCCCAGATCAAGCGCAAGGGTCATTACCTCTACAATTTCTGGCAAGATGCCCGCAACCGGCGCGGACTGTGGCGCCGGAGCACCCTTGCCGCCTACATGAAGGCGGATCCCCAATGGGAGGCACTGCTCGATCTGGACGCCGTCGCCGTTAGCGACGGAGAGGACTGGATCTGGGGCGTGTCGATCGAGCCGGAGAGACGCGAAAGAGCCGTTCTGCGCCTGTCGCGCGGCGGAAGCGATGCGGTCGTGCATCGCGAATTCGATCTGAAGCCTCTTAGCTTCGTCGCCGACGGTTTCACCCTCGCGGATGCCAAGGGCGGGGTTAATTGGCTCGACCCTGACCCGCTTCTGCTTTCTAGTGCGTTTGGTGATGGCATGGCCACGCGCTCCGGCTACGCGCGCACCGTGCGGCTGTGGAAGCGTGGCGCGGATCCGCTCACCTCAGCGGTAATCTTCGAGGCCGATTCCGAATCCCCCGGCGTATCTGGTCATTTGGACCGTACTGCCGGGAGCGACCGCCTTTGGTTCATCGAGACGCCGGCCTTCTTCGAAATGATAGGTCATATCGGCGACAGGAGCGGGCCGAAGATACAGATGGACCTCCCATGGGACGCCCGCTGGAATGGATTCGGCGACTGGCTGGGGGTAAGGCCGCGCAAGCCGTGGACGGTGGGAGGGGCGACCCATGCCGCCGACGCGCTGATCGGCATCTCGCTTTCCTCGTTCATCGCCGGCGAGCCCAGTCTTGCCGCCCTCTTTGAATCAGGCGACAGGCGCTCCTTGCAGTCATTCTTCTGGAATGACGGGAAGCTCATCATTTCCTACCTCGTCAACCTCGTTCCGCATTTCGAGATGTTCACCTCCAGCCGCCAGGAATGGACGCGCCGAGCCCTGGACACCGTGCCCGCCGAAGGGACTGTTCACCTCTGCTCATTCGATGCGGAACGTCACCAGACCAATGGAGAGGTCCTCGTTTCGGCTCAAGACCCGATCACGCCGCCGCAGCTTTTTCTGATCGACCTCAATGCCGCGCCACCTCTCAGCGCCCCAGTGATCCTGAGGCGCAGCCCGGAGCATTTCGACGCATCCGGACTGGTGGTCACGCGCCACGAGGCAGTCTCGACCGATGGGGAGATGATCCCCTATACGCAGGTCGGCCCGGCGAGCGGGAACGGAGATGCCCCGGTTTATTTCACCGCCCACGGTGGGTTCGGCGTATCGGTCCTGCCCTACTACAACTCCTCGATCGGCAAGCTGTCGTTAGAACGCGGCGGCACGTGCGTGGTCGCCAACATCCGGGGCGGCGGCGAGTTCGGCAGCCGTTGGCACGACGCCGGGCGCAGACAGGGCAAACGCCTGGCCCATGACGATTTCGCCGCTGTTGCCACCGACCTGGTGCGAAGGGGCATTACGCGGCCGAGGCGGATTGCCGCCGAGGGCGCCTCAAATGGCGGCCTCCTAATCGCCAATCATTTCGGCGCACTGTTTAGCACAATCCCACTTACCGACATGCATCGCTACACCAAGCTTTTGGCGGGTGCGAGCTGGATTGACGAATATGGCGATCCTGACAAGCCGGACGATTGGACTTTCCTGAAGGAAAACTCCGCCTATCACGCCGCGGCGCCGGGACAGCCCTATCCGCCTATCCCGCTCGCCACCACGGAGCGGGACGACCGCGTCCATCCGGGCCACGCGCGTAAGATGGCCGCGAAGCTCTCGGCTATCCGGCCGCGCGGGCGGGCACGGCTACGGCAAGGACAACCTGGAGCGGACCGCGTTCATTGCGCTGGGTACAATTTCCTTCGCAGTTCGATCGGCTGGCAAACCGATATCGGTCGATAGGTGACCGGTGCCAACACGAGCAACATTTCAATAGGGAGTACAGATTGCTGATCACGAGCACGGTGCAAATATGTGTGCACAGTCACGCAGTTGCTCCGTTAATCTCAAGCAATTCCAACAGGGTTTTTCATAGTGCAATCGATCATTTCTGAAGAGCAAGGAGAGATATCATGGCGAGAAAGCAAACGGGCGTGGCGCGGGGAGCAACAGCGGCCATCGTCCTGATACTGGCGGGACAGCAGGCCGTCGCGGCCGACCTTGCGCAAGGCGCGAGCGACCCGCAGGCGGGAGCCGCGGTCACGGAATGGCCAAGCCCTTGGCAGGTCCGCCTGCGCGCGTTGGGGGTCATCACTGAGGATTCGGGCTACGTTAATACGGTGCCCGGCTCCGGTCTTTCCTATTCGGACACGGTGGTTCCGGAACTCGATATCTCGTATTTCTTCACGGACAACATCGCCGCCGAACTCATACTCGGCACCACCTATGCCAACATCGAGGGCCAAGGAGCGATCGGCGGGCTGGGCAATATCGGCAAGGTTTGGCTGCTGCCACCCACGCTCACATTGCAGTATCATTTTACCGATTTCGGCGCGTTCAAGCCTTATGTCGGCGCCGGCGTGAACTACACGATCTTCTATAACCAGGATGCCGGCAGCGCCGATGCTCTCAAGATTAAGAATACGTTCGGCACCGCGCTGCAGGTCGGCTTCGACTACATGGTGGATCAGCACTGGGGCGTCAACTTCGACGTGAAGAAGCTCTTCCTGAAGCCAGACTTCGACGTCACGGTGGACGGCGCGAAGCTGACGGGGAAGGCCGCTCTCGATCCCTGGTTGATAGGCGCAGGTGTCACCTACCGCTTCTGACAACGGAAGGCGAATGCCGGTTGTTGAAGCCCCGACCACGAAGTAAGCGCTCGTCTGGGCAGCCGATACGAATAATGAAGGGCGCCTCGTGCGCCCTTATATCTCCAAAGCCGTGACGCTCAGGAAAGGTGAGATTGGAGAGACGTGTCTTCACTTCTAGTGCAGCAACACTCAACGGCAGCACCATTAAGCCCGATCCGATTGCTTTCGGCTCGCCGGCTGATAGTGAAGGCCGATGCAGAAACCGGAGAGATACGCGGTCCTTGGCTTCAGACGCTAATAGAGGATGCGTCCGATTTTTCGCGCGCGGGCAGCAGGTGATCATCGTCGCCTCTGGTGCTGTCGCGGTCGGCTCAAGTCACTTCAACCAATCTGGACAGATCTCTGCGAGTTGAGAGAAGCAAACGGCCGCCGCTATCGGTCAGGTTCTACTCATGCGTACCTATGAACAGAGTTTCAAACGCCATGGTTTTGGCGTTGGGCAAATACTATTGACCGCGAAGATATAGACGATCAGTATCGCCGCCTGAATGCAGCTTTCAACCCTTCAACAACTTCTCAAAGTTGGCGCCGTACCCATAATCAACGAGAACGACACGACCGCTACGGCGGAGCTCTGTTTTGGCGACAATGACCGGCTAGCGGCACGGGTCGCGCAGATGGTAAACGTTGTCGTTCTGCTTTCCAACGTAGATGACTCTTCTCGGAAAACCCACACGATAACCCCGCAGCCCGCCTGGTGACAGAGGTTAGATGCATGACTCCCGGATAGAGGCAATGGCGGGTCATTCCCTGGCTCGCCACAGTTCGGGTGTCATGGTGACAAAGTTGATGGCAGCAAGGATTGCCACGGACGCGGGCTGTGAAATGTCATTGCAAGCGGTAACAAATCTTACCCGCTCGCGGCCATTGAGAACGGTGGGCCATCAACATGGTTCCTTCCGCTCGCTAAAGCCGGCCGATCCGCCATGTCGGCAAACGCCGCCTCGAACTGTTCGAGGAGATCGTGCGAGCAGCCTTGAGGCCGCTGCCGGTGGCACCGTTCGAATAACGTCTAATGGAAGGTGGCCAAGCGCATCCCAATTACCACGTCGAGGTCGACAAGGCTTTCTTCCGCATCGGCTGATCGGCCGCACCATCCAGGTCCGCCTCACCCATCCGGTGGTCCGAAGAGCCGTGGCGTTCTGGGTGGCGACCATGGAGGCTTTCGGCGCTCCACCAGCTGTTGTTGCCGGACGGCCGTGCAAACGGGCAGATGTGCGGCGCGATCCGCCAACCCGCGAACTCAACGAGGAAGTCCTTCCAGGCCGAGCGGCTCTCGCGATTGGCCGTCTCGACGGCCAGGATCTGGAGCGTTCCGTCGCAGTCGGTGCCGACCGCGATCGGCACCGTTCGCTCATGACGATGCCGGTTTCGCGCACCTTCTCGTAGCGGGCGTCGGAAATGAGGAAGGCAAACGGCTGTTGCCATTTCAGCGTCGCGCGGCCAATTCGAAGACTCTGAAATCTCCATCTGATCGATAAGTGCATCCGTCTTGTGGATGCATTGGATTAAAACAATCGGTTTTACGAACAACAGTGGACATGAAAAGACCTCGCTTCGGCGGCGCCTACAGGAGGTCTCTCGCCGTGCGAGATGCTGTAACCGTTGGTCGCCGGCGCGCCGCCGAGAGATGCGCGTAGAGGACCCTCGACCACCGGAAAGAAGCCCTTCTGGACGAGGTCGATCATTCCTTGCATCGATTTGCCCTCATAAACGGGATCGGTAATCATACCCTCGAGCCGCGCACACATTCGGATGGCCTCCTTCGTTTCCTCGGACGGGATGCCATAACGCGGGTATGCGTGGTCCTCGAGCAACACCACGTCATCCTCGACGGGTTCCGTTCAGAGATCGACGAGCTCCGATGTATGTTGGGCAATCTTTAGCACCTGCGCCTTGGTTTTGGTGGGGGTGGCAGAGGCATCGATACCGACTACATTGCGCTGTTGACCGTCCTTGGGGAATCCGAGACCCGGCACACCAAGGCCTTCCTGAAGGCCCAGCCAAACAAGTCCGATCGCATTGACGCCCGCGGCATTGCGCAGATGATGCGGGTCAATCTGTTTCGCCCGGTGCATGTGAAGACCCTGACGAGCCAGAAGCGCCGGGCGTTGCTGACGGCGCGCAACCTCCTACAGGAAAAGGCCATTGCCGTCGAGAACGACATCCGCGGCTTGCTGCGCAATTTCGGGCTCAAGGTCGGCAAAGTCGGCCCAGCCGGCTTCGCGGAGCGCATCCGCGAGCTCACCGACGGCATGCCCGATCTGGGCCGAGATCATCGAACCGCTGCTCGAGGCACGCGCCAAGCTGCGCCAGAATTTTGCCGCCCTGCACCGCAAGGTTTTGACCATCGTCCGGGTGACGAGAATTGCCGCCGGCTGATGTCGATTCCCGGTGTCGGCCCGGTCGTGGCGCTGGCCTACACCGCCACGATCGACATGCCGGGCCGCTTCCGGAACTCCAAGGTGGTCGGGGCGATTTTGGGCTTGACGCCGGTGCTCAACGAGTCGGCGAGAGCCGCCGCATCGTCGGATCTCGCTGTGCGGCGATCGCATGATGCGAACGCTGCTCTACGAGGCCGCGCAGACCCTGCTGACGCGGGTGACGAAATGGTCCTGGCTGAAGGCCTGGACGATGAACGTCGCCAAGCGGCGCGGCCAACAGAAGGCCGTTTTCGCGCTCGCCCGTCGGTTGGCGGTGATCATGCACCGGATCTGGCGCGACGGCACGCAGTTCCGCTGGACCAGGACTGAAATCATGCCAGTCGCCGGCTGTCCTCGTCCCGACCAGCGTCAGCATGCCGCCGTGCTCGTGCCCGTCAAGGGCCAAGTCGCTGCGCGATGGGTCCTTCGGTCCCCACCCTTGACGATCACTGCGCGCGGCGGGAAGCGCCGAAGCAAAGGTCGGGACGAGGACGAAGGAGATAGTCGCCCCATCGGCCGAACAAGGAGATAGAGATAATCATCGCCCCCGATGGAAGGTGACACAGTTCCACTTGCCGGTGGAAAGCCGTCCTTCGCGGGACGAGGATGAGGTGAGTTCGTAGTTCGGAAGTACCGATCGCGCTGGGCATCAGGACGCGGTAACAGATTGTTCCACCCCATTCTTCTGAATCCCCATGGAGGGCAGGGCCAGAGCGCCGATCACGAAGAGAAGCAAGGCCCCGCGAATGACGTGCAATGCCGGTGAGGCGGAAAGCTCGAAAAGCGCTTGACCTCAACACGCCGAATAGAGAAGCCGGAACTGATTGGCCGTCGCTCTTGTGCAGGATGTGCGGTCGGCGGCGAGATGCGTCTTCCAGGACTTAATGTGGTTCTCGGCCGCGCCGGCAGTAGAGATCCTCGTAGAGCCCCTTGGCCTTTCCGCCGGCAAGATTGGGGACGATGAAGCGGCTGTCGGCACCTTGGGCGCCGACCTTGACGCGGGCGATGAGTGCTCGACGCGGCTTCAACTGGCGGCGCCGTCCAGGAATTCCTTGAACCGGCGGACCTTGTTCGTCTTCGCCGAGGCTTCAAAACGCGCCAGCGAGCGGGCTTCCAGGTCCGCGACATGCTTGCGTAGGGTCGTGGTAGGCGCCACGCCAAGGATGAAGTCGACATCGTCAGCGCGACACCAGTCGATGATCCGCGGACTGCAATAGTGGCTGTCGGCCCGGATCAGGATTCGGGTGCTCGGCCAGATGCTCTGGATCGCCCGCACCAGGCGCACAAAATCCGGCTTCAGAGATCGTGCATACCATCGCCGAGCCAAACGAAAAGAGTCCGTTTGTCGGGTGTAGGTTGGCGCCCATATCTATTCAGTTGGATGCTCTCATCGCCTCCCGCGGTAAGGAGCAAGCAAGTCGATGGGAGGTAAGAGTTGGGGCGGGGGCAAGCGCGTCATCGTCACCTCTTCTTAGCGTGTGTTGTCGGCGAAACTATTTAAGGCTCTTGATAACATGCGTGCCAGCACTTTGCGATTTTCTCGGTTTCCCACCATCGTGTTGTGATTGCCTGGAACTGGAACTGCATGGATGGCCGTCGCACTTAAAATTCGGTCCCAGCCGCGCATGAGCGATCTTGCCTCTGGGCCAATTGAGCTCTCGCCCAGTCGCACACGACGGCTGGGGAAAGGATCAGCTGCATAAAACTGATGAATCTCAATTGGCAGGGACGGAACTTGATACGACTGCAGCGCCCTATGAAATTGGGCGGTTCTTTCAAACATCAGAATGTCATCGTGGAGATCACGATCCGGAGGTATCGCCTCGATTTTCTGTGCCTTTTCAAGCAGCTGAGCAATTGAACATTGTCCAGCAAAGCGGTCCAACACTTCGAAGCTCTCATCATCCAAGGATTCGAAACGGTCCAATACCATATTTCGGAGGATCTGAGAGGGGGATATGCTCGATCGATTTGCAAATAGCGTAACATCGATGAACGCCATGAAAGACACGGCTTCATCCAGACCCAGTAAGCGCTGGGCTATGGCGTAAGCCAAGATGCCACCCGAGCAGTATCCTGCAAAGCGGTATGGACCTTGCGGCTGAATCTCTTTGATTGCCAGGATGACCGTGTCAGCAATCGCTTCAAGGGTCAATGAACGAGCTTCATCGGAAGACGGCCATGGCAAAGCATAGACGGGACAGTCTATGTTCATTTCCTTTACCAAACTGATGACGTAGGAACAATCGCCCCAACCGTCGGGAACAAAGAAGAGCGGCGGTTGAGATCCCGTCGCACGAACGGGTAGAATGCCAGGTCTATGACGGTGAAAGTCAATCTCGACCCTCGATGCAAGCTCCTTCAGGACAGGAGCATGAAAGAGATCAGCCGCGCTAAACTTCAGTCCAAGATCTGATGCTCGGCTGAGTAGCTGCACCGCCAAGAGCGAGTGTCCGCCGAGTTCGAAGAAGTGGTCATGGCGTCCGACCCGCTCGACACCCAGAAGCTCCGCCCAGATCTGCGCCAGCGCCGTCTCGACCGCGCCGCGCGGCGCCTCATAGGCCGCCCGCGCATGGGCGTCGTCGGCCGGCGCCGGCAGCGCCTTGCGGTCGAGCTTGCCGTTCGGCGTCAGCGGCAGCGCCTCGATCCGCACGTACGCAGCCGGCACCATGTAGTCCGGCAGCCGCCCGCTCACATGCGCGCGCAAGGCGGCGGCAAGCCCGCCTCCATCGTCCTCGTCCGAGCCGGCATTGGGTCCACACACCACATAGGCGACAAGCTGCTTCTCGCCGGCGCGGTCCTCGTGCGCCACTACCGCCGCCTCACGCACCCGGTCGTGCTCACAAAGCCGCGCGGCGATCTCGCCCGGCTCGATGCGGAAGCCGCGGATCTTCACCTGGTCGTCATTGCGGCCGAGGAACTCCAGATTGCCGTCCGGCAGATAACGCGCCAGGTCGCCGGTCCGGTACATCCGCGCGCCTGCCCCATCGCTGAACGGATCGGCCAGAAACCGCTCCGCCGTCAGCTCGGGGCGGTTCAGGTAGCCACGCGCAACGCCTGCCCCGCCAATGTAAAGCTCACCCACCACCCCAAACGGCACGGGCGCACCTTGACCGTCCAGAAGATACACCCGCGTGTTCGCTATCGGACGCCCGATCGGGACAACTGGCCTGTCTAATCCAGCGGAATACACCCAGGCTGTCGCGTCAATCGTTGCCTCACTAGGCCCATAGAGATTGACAAGTGGCCGCGATGCCAATTGCAGCCATTTAGCTACATGCTCATTCCGGAGCGGCTCTCCGCCGCAGAATGTGTAACGTAAACTACGGACTTGCTTGGGATGAACATCATCACCCGTTGTCAATGCCGAAAGCAGCGACGGAACCAACTGAAGTACTGTCACCCGATACTTATTTACTATATCCAGAATTGTTCGGACATCTAATTGGCTGTCGAAGGGGAGAAGAGTTAATTGGGCCCCAATCGACAAGGATGTCCATAGCTCCCAAACCGCGGCATCAAAAGAGGGGGAGGTTCGCTGCAAGAAAATGTCGTGGGCAGCAAGTCGGAATCGATCCGCCTGCCAAGTTGTGTGATTCACCACTCCCCGGTGCTCGACCATGACGCCCTTTGGGGTTCCGGTTGAGCCTGAGGTGTAGATCACATAGGCGAGATGGCGCGCGGTGAGGCCAAGGGTGCGCGGGTCCGGGTTCGAGGCCGGCAACTCGGCCCAGGCCGGGGTCGCCGTATCCAGTTCGACCACGCTCACATCGGCCAGTGCCTCGGCGCCGAGTGCTGCGCGGCCGGCCGCATCGGCCAGCAGCAGGTGCGGCGTGGCATCGTCGAGAATCTGCCGCAGCCGCTGGAACGGATACGCCGGGTCCAGCGGCAGATAGGCACCCCCCGCCTTCAGGATCGCCAAAAGTCCCACCACCATCGCCAGGCTCCGCTCCAGGCAGATCGCCACCGGCTGGTCCGGCTTCACACCCAGTGCGATCAGATGATGCGCCAGCCGGTTGGCCCGCGCGTTGAGCTCGCCATAGCTCAGCCGCTCGTCCTCATGGACCAGCGCAACCGCCTCCGGCGCTTGGCGCACCTGCGCTTCGAACAGCTCGTGGATGCACCGCTCCGACGGATAGGCCGCCGCCGTCCGGTTCAATTCCTCAAAAAGATAGGCCCGCTCGTCGGTCGGCAGGATGCTCAGGTTACGCACCGGCGTATTGGGGGCATGCTCCAGTGCCCCTGCCAGTTGCCCGAGCACGTGCTGCATGTAGCCGCAGACCCGATCCGCAGAGATTGGCTCCGCCACCTGCGCCGTCAGGCCGAGCGCCTCGCCATAATCCTCCACCGACAGGGTCAGCGGATAGTTGGTGCGTTCCTCGCCGCCCAGCCATTCCACGCCCGACAGGACATCATCCGGTCCGGAGCCTGACATGGCCGCCGGCGTGTTGTGGCGGTAGTTCAATAGCGCGCTGAACAGCGGCGCCGGCGCCGCAACGCCGCTGCAGCGTTGCGCCAGCGCCAGCGAGGCATGCTCGTGCGCCAGCAGCTCCGCCAGCCGCGCATGTGTGGCCCGAACGCTCTCCTCGATCCCCGTCCCGTCCAGATCCAGACGCAATGGCAGGGTGTTCATGAACAGGCCCATCGCCCGGTCGGCGCCCGCACCGCCATGCATGCGGCCAAACAGCACCGTGCCGAACACCACCTGCTCTCGCCCGCTGCTGCGCGCCACCACCTGCCCCCAGGCCAGATGGCACAGGCTGGCCAGGCTCACCCCAAGCCGCCGCGCCTGTTCCCGCAGCCGATCGTTGAGCGCCTGCGGCAGCATCCGATGCGCCTCGCCGACACCGCTGCCGTCGCCGCGGACCTCGCTCAGCCCGAACGGCATGGTCGGCTCATCGATGTCCGCCAGCAGACCCCGGAAGAACTGCTCATGCGCCTTGGCATCAACCCCCATGCGCGCCTGCGCCACCAGATTGCGGAACGGCTGCGGCGTGCCCAGCTCATGCCCTCGGCCCCCCAGCACCGCCTCGACCTCGGAATGTAGCACCTCCGACGTCGTGTGATCCCCGATCAGATGATGGTGCAAGCTCAACAGCAGCCAACGGTCACTATCTGGTTCGACGGCGATCACGAACCGCATCAATGGCGCCCGGCCGAGATCAATACGATGCTGACGTGGGTCGAAACGGCGCTTCAACTGCTCATGGCCAGGACCACCATCTGCATCCAGCTCAACCTCGACCACATCCAGCGGTGCAGTGCGCCAGACCACCTGCGCCGGGTTGGACAGCCCCTCCCAGACAAAGGCCGTACGCAGGATGTCGTGCCGATCCACTACCTGCTGAACCGCACCAAGATAGCGCTCCAACAGGTCATGGTCGGCGAACGCCATCTGCGACACCAGCAGGTAGGGATCGCCCCGGCTGGCCAGCAGATGATGGAACAGGATGCCGTCCTGCAGCGGCGACAAGCCATAAATGTCCTGGATGTTGCCGATGCCACCGGGCACCGTGCCGACGATCCGGTCGATCTCCGGCTGGGCCAACTCAATGAGCGGCAGCATCTGCGGCGTAATCGCCGTACTGTGCTCGGTGATCAGGTTGGCAGGGACCGCCACCTCATGATGGCTGCCCAAGCCTGCGGCAAGATCGGCAAGCACCGGCCTGGCGAACAGGGTGCGCACCTCCACCCCAAGCGACAGCCGCCGCAGACGCTCCATCAGTTGAACCGCCAAGAGCGAGTGGCCGCCGAGCTCGAAGAAGTGGTCGTGGCGGCCGACCCGCTCGAGGCCGAGCAGCTCTTGCCAGTTCCGGGCCAGCAGCGTCTCGACCTCGCCCTGCGGCGCTTCATAGGCCGCCCGCGCATAGGCGTCGTCGGCCGGCGCCGGCAGCGCCTTGCGGTCCAGTTTGCCATTCGGCGTCAGCGGCAGCGCCGATAGCCGCACGAACGCCGACGGCACCATGTAGTCCGGCAGCCGCCCGCTCACATGCGCGCGCAAGGGGCCGGCAAGCCCGCCTCCGTCGTCATCGTCCGAGCCGGCCTCGGGTCCACACACGACATAGGCGACAAGATGCTTGTCGCCGGCGCGGTCCTGGCGCGCTACCACCACCGCCTCGCGCACCCAGGCGTGCTCGATGAGCCGCGCCGCGATCTCGCCCGGCTCGATGCGGAAGCCGCGGATCTTCACCTGGTCGTCGTTGCGGCCCAGAAACTCCAGATTGCCGTCCGGCAGATAGCGCGCCAGGTCGCCGGTCCGGTACATCCGGGCGCCTTCCACAAAGGGACTGGCGATGAACCGCTCCGCCGTCAGATCGGGACGGTTCAGGTAGCCACGCGCAACCCCCGCCCCGCCGATGTAAAGCTCACCCACCGCCCCGAACGGAACGGGCGCACCATGCCCGTCCAACAGGTACACCTGCGTGTTCGCAATCGGACGGCCAATCGGGATCGAGGCCATACCCTCGACAGATTGGGATATCTCGAATGTGGCACATCCAACCGTTGCTTCTGTCGGACCAAAATGATTAATCAGACGCACGCTCGGGAAACGCTCTTGCCAAAACTGCATGTCTGCCGGAACTAAGGCCTCGCCCCCGACCATGAGCGCTCTTGCCGGAGCCGGTCCATTGTGGGCTTCAAGTCGTTTGTTCAGCATGCTTAGATGCGAAGGCGTCAGCTTGATCAGATCATAGGTCTGACCATCCTCTACAGCACCAATCCAGTCTATTAGAATGCGGAGCCTGGCGCCCGCCAACAGAGGCCCGAACAAAGTCGTAATGCTGCCGTCAAAGCTAAACGACATCAGCATCAGCGAGCCGTTCGCAGCTCGTTCGTAATGGCGGCGATCCGACCAATGCAAATAGTTCACCAGACTGCCATGCTCGACCATGACGCCCTTTGGGGTTCCGGTTGAGCCGGAGGTGTAGATGACATAGGCGAGATGGCGCGCGGTGAGGCCAAGGGCGTGCGGGTCCGGGTTCAAGGCGGGCAGCCCGGCCCAGGTCGGGGTCGCCGTCTCCAGATCGATCGCCGTCACATCGGCCAGCGCCTCGGCGCCCAGTGCTGCGCGTCCGGCCGAATCGGCCAGCAGCAGCCGCGGCGCCGCATCCTCGAGAACCTGCTGCAGCCGCGCGCAGGGATAAGCCGGGTCCAGCGGCAGATAGGCACCGCCCGCCTTGAGGATCGCCAAAAGCCCCACCACCATGGCTGGGCTGCGCTCCAGGCAGATCGCTACCGGCTGGTCCGGCCTGACCCCGAGCCCGATCAGATGGTGCGCCAGCCGGTTGGCCCGCGCGTTGAGCTCGCCATAGCTCAACCGCTCGTCCTCGCAGACCAGCGCCACCGCCTCCGGCGCTTTATGCACCTGCGCCTCGAACAGCTCATGGATGCACCGCTCCGACGGATAGGCCGCCGCCGTCCGGTTCAGCTCCTCCAGCAGATAGGTCCGCTCCTCGGCCGGCAGCAGTTCAATCCGACCGACCGGCTGGCCTGCATCGGTCGTCACACCATATAACAAAGTTTGCAAATGCTGTGTCATACGGCCGATTTGCTTCGGCGCTAGTCGACTTGCATCAAACTGCCATCGAAAGCTCCCATCCTGAACGCAGACCTCAAACGTCAGCAAATCGCCGCATAGGCGTGCCCCAGCACCTTGGCTCGACGTCAAATCGCCAGCGACAGAACAGCTGTCTGTCGTGATTGTGAGGCCAAGCGGCCAGGGCTGGTGCGACCGTAGCGGCTCCACACCTCGCACTGTGGGCCAGCGCGCGATAAGATCCCGCGCAAAGCTACCGCGCTCCCTCAGCTGAGCGCATTCGGCTGCCACCATTTTGCGTATTTCTTCAAAATCATGTGCAAGATCAATGGTAACTTCCATCGGCGCGACAGAGGCGATAAGCACCTCCATCGCTTTAGAGCCAACTTGCGATCTATCCGATGCGGGCGTCCATCCCAGTTGAAGCTCTTTTTCTCCCGTGATGCGGGCGAGATAGATCAGCCAAGCCGTTACCAAGCATTCCGTGCGATCATGTGGCGACAGCTTAGCTAAAGCACTTGGAATGAACCACGAACTGGATTGCCATCTGGGCGGCGCCTCAGCGACGGACGACGACAGGAAAGGAAGTTGCAATATTTTAAACTGCTCTAGCCGCCGTCGCCAAAAATCCTCCCGAGGCGCCAGCAATTCATGGGTGGCAGTTATGCTCTGCGCCTCTTCATCGCTCAAAATTGGCAGACGATCACCTTCATTCAGATTGGAATGCCTGGCGAGGTCCCGCGCGTCCAGCGCCTGACCATCGGAGCTGCCAAAGCAAACCTCAACATCCTGCGTACCCGTCGCCACCCGCCAGTGGCTGGAGTGGATTTCAAGCAGGCAACCTGCCGGAAAGCCCGAGCGTTGTAGCACCTCCAGGCGTCTGACTGTGACAACCCCATCGCCTACGAGAGCCTTGGGCAGACACAATGGATTGGGATGATATGGCCCAAAGTCTAGGGCACGCGTCATCGCTGACAAATCTTGCGCGGATCGATCCCATCGCAGACAGCCTGCCGCATCTGGGCGTCGACGTCTCGGAAAATAGCTTCTGTTCACCAGCGCCTGCGGATAAGCAATAAGCTTCCCGCTCTTGAGGCCAGTTAAAAGCTCGCGGAAACCCTCGACAGCGGCCTCATAACATTTGAGGTTCAGGGTCAGTGCCGTATCGGTAGGCGCAATCAGCACTTGGCGCTGGACCACCACGTCACCCGTATCAACACCATCATCGATACGATGCCACGTGATGGCATATTCGGTCTCTTGCGCCAGCAGCGCCCAGGACGTCGCGTGCGTTCCCGCATATCGTGGCAATGGACCGTCGTGGTAGTTGAAAGCACCTTGACGCACAGTTCCAAACACGTCCGGTGGCAGTATGAACGGATTGGCAACGGAGAGTATCCAATCCACCGGCTCGGTCTTCAAAAGAGAGGAGAGCTCTTCAACACTCGCCATGCGGGGGATCTTGGCGCGCGCCGCCCACTCTGCGAATATGGCATCGCCACACAGGGCCGCACCAATGACGTGGCCCATCTCAATTGCCAGCTGAGCGCAGCTGATAGCAAGCGTACCACTGCCAACAAAGACGCTGGAGGAGATTGATCGGGCTGCAGGTTGCCTATCCCGACCGCCTGGTTCGCAAGCGCCTCCGCGCACTGGAGAAGACCGATATGCCATCTTCACCCCTCCAGCAGTCCACCCAGTAGGCCGGGCAGTGCCCGCCCCAGGCGCCGCGGCACGTAGCGGCCCAAACTAATCACACTGGTTCGGATTTGCTCGGGGGTAACCGCGCCCACAGTCGCTTGTGTAATATGGCGTGCACTGACGGTAACGAAACTCTTGCGCGGAGCCACATCTTCCCAAAGTGCCCGGCAAGCCCCCACGGCTCCAAATATCGTCTCCGGCAGCATCGCAGCCGCCACCTTAACCTGGTCTGAGTTTCCAGTGAGCCTGATCATCGGACGACTTCTCCTCAGTCTGTGCGCCTTGTAGAGGAGTACGCATGTACCATGCCAAAGGAGAAATCGTTCTCAACCAATATGATAGCCTAACACTGCTATGTTGCTTATCCGACATCGTCGGACATAGGACGATTGAGCGCTGTCAATCGTCCGTTCAATTGCGGATCGCTGTCAAGCATCTGCCGCGGCGTTAACAACTTAACTCGCGTTCAGGGATTTGCAGCATAGAGCTTGTGCCGCAAGCAGCACAGCCGAAACGATGTCTGGCACCTGGACGAGGTCGTCATCACCATCGCCGGCAGGATCCTCACCGAGCTTCGCAAAGATCTGTGTCTCGGAGCCGGTCGGCTCCAGCACCGAAACAATTGCCGGCAAGCCGTCGGGCGCGACGTTGATATGCTCGGGACGTATGCCGTAGACGACCGGCTGCTCTATGGCCAATTGCACCGCAGCGGCACCGGGGGCATCAACACCCTCGCATTGGGCGCGATCGACATCGCGCTTTGGGATATTTCGGCCAAGTGGTACAACGTTCCATTACACCGTCTGCTCGTCGCGCGGCGCGAAAGCATCCGCACCTATGGCAGTGGCATTGACCTCTTCCTCGACAGCGACGCTCTTCTCGACCAGGTAGATAAGTTCCTGGCGCAGGGGCACAATGCGGTGAAGATAAAAATCGGTCGGGACGCCGCGGAAGAAGATCTCGACCGTATCGTAGCCGTGAAGAAACTGATCGGCCCCACGCGACGACTGTTCGTCGATGCTAATCAGCGCTGGAATGTCGCCGACTGCATGATCCGACTGCAGAAACTCGCGACGTTCGATCTTGGCTGGATCGAAGAGCCTCTCCATGCCGAGGATATTCGCGGTCACGCCGACCTACGCGGCTTCGTAGCGCTGCCCATTGCGGTCGGCGAGAGCCTATATACGCGGCATCAGTTTGCCGATTATCTCCAGGCCAACGCCGTCGACATCGTCCAAGCGGACGTATGCCGCGTCGGAGGTATCAGCGAGTGGCTGAAGATCGCCAATCTGTCAGCGTCCTTCCACCGCACCATGGCGCCCCACTACATGTCCGAACTCTCCGTCGCATTGATGTGTGCAATCGACAAGGCGGACATTCTCGAATGCGTGCACGGCGGGAGCCTCTCCGAAATGGGCGTACTTCAGGCGGAACTTCGCCTGGAGAACGGAGTGGCCTCTCCATTTGAAACACCCGGACCTGGGGTGGTGTTCGATCACGAAAAACTCGAACCCTTCGCTGTCGATCCTGCCGAACTTCGGACCCGGAATATGCAGAGCGCAAAGTGAATGCGGCTCCATCACGCGCGCGCGGCGTTCGATTGCCACAACCTCCTCGGCGAAGGATGCAACTGGAACGCATTGGACCAGAGCCTTTGGTGGACTGACATTGAAGGAAAGTGCGTGTTCCGCTGGGACGACAACGGGAAAGTTGCGGCTGTGCGGCAGCTTCCCAGTCGTGCGGCGTTCGTCTTTCCACGCGCGCGTGATGGCTTCGTGCTCGGCTTTCCTAAGTCTATAGTCATCACGGACCCAACCTTCACCGACTTCTCCCAAGTCGCCGAAATCGAGCCGCATCTTGCGCAAACCCGTGTCAACGAGGCCGCGATCGACCCCTACGGTGGGATCGTCTTGGGCACATACAATGAACAGACCCGTGAGCCAGTCGGAGGCGTCTATCGCATTGCGTCCAATGGCGAGGTCATTAAACTCTTCAGCGGCGTAGCGGCCGCCAACGGACTGGCATTTTCGCCCGACGGCCGGATCATGTACTTCACCGACACAACGGAAGGCACCATCCGGCGTTTCGCCGTGGCTCCGCAATTTGCGGGTCTTGCCGAGATAGGCCCGCTGGCAGCCCGAACATTGCCCCCGGATCGCCTGATGGTGCCACCGTGGACATTGAAGGGGGCTACTGGAGCGCCAGGCTACGAGGCGGCTGTGTCGTCCGTATCGATCGAAACGGCCACCTCACAGATCGCGTGGATATGCCGACTATGGCGCCGACCTGTGTGGCACTTGGCGGCGAAGATCTGAGAGCACTGTTCATAACCTCACGGCGAGCCAGGCAATCGTCTGATGAACTTCTTCGATTTCCCGAGTCCGGCAACCTCTTCCGCGTTGAGGTTGGTCAGGCTGGTCGAAGGCCCTTCAGTTGCAGAGTCTAGCTCTGGGCTGATCGCAGTCGAGTGATCGACTGCCGCGCAACCACCCCAGGACGCGGTCTGGGTCCGTGCATGGATCTACAGACCCTGTGCGCGGATTTCTCTCTGTTCTTTCCAAGGAGACTTGCGTGGGAGGTCTGCTCGCCACCCATTGCAGAAACCCATTGCGGGCTTTTGGACATTATGTCTTAACTTGGCCTCCCTAGCTCGCGCTTAGATGTTCTAGGCAAGCCGTGCAATATCAATGGATCGAAACATTCGAGGGAACGCGGCGACACGAATTGTATGACATCTACAGGAAGGAGTGGTGGACTGATGGCTACTGAGCAGAGTTTAGCTTACATCCGCTCTGGCAGCGAATATGCTAAGCCGATTACATTATCGGAAGTATGTAACTCCAATAAAAATGTGCAATTTGACCTCGGAACATATCCAAGTCGGGTGTGAATATCGATTTCAACATCCTGGAATTCAAGAAAAGCCATATATAGTGGAAAGTAGGCTTTATACACGGCCTCCTTCAAAACAAACAGATCTCGCCGCTGGAGCAGCCGTAAGCCGTACATCCGTTGCTCGCGCGGGGTAGCAATCATTTCGATTAAGTCCTCCGGCAGAGGTTCATTAGGTTCTATGTCGATACCAAGCGCTGCAACCCTTCTCTTCTCTGCAATGGCAGCTGCTGCTACTGTACCGTGATGAGCCAAAGATCCAACAATGCCGGCTGGCCATGTCGGAACACCAGAATGTGTCTTTGGAATAGGCGTCGGTGGAAATCCCAGTTCGCCAAGAAGTGTCCGAGCAATTATTCTAGCGGCACCGCTTTGGCGACGGAGTTTGGCAACAGCGTGTCCTAGTACGGCAACTTCGGAAGAAAGCAAGGCGTCCTCGTCGGCGCGTTCTATCGGACGAATGCCGATGAGGATGTTCTCTTGATCAGACGGGATAATCTCCACCTATTGGCTCCTTTGCGGCTTTTGGAAATATGAAACAGAAATCAACGGCTGGCGCAGCTTTTAGGGCTCGCGCGCCGATCATATTGTAGCATTTTAGGCTGCATTCCTCTCTATAGATTGGTAAGCGGTGCGCCAAGGCACCTTTCCCGAAATCGACTTGATGGTTAGATCGCTCGTTGGTCGGCCCGCCGGCGCCGATCACTGCGGATCGTAGTGGGTGACGTAGTGGGGTTCGCGGAGGGCGGGGATGACGAGGGCGATGTCTTTGTACGCCTGGTGCTCGATGAAGCGCGCGGTCTCGGGCCCCGGCCTGGGCTTGCCGAGGACGGGCCTGCCCTTTTTGTCGACGCAGTAGATCAGGATCGGCAGCAGCAGGCCGTGGTTGGGGCTGTTGAGGTCGAGTAGCGATTTCCATTTTTTGATGTTGAAATTGATGGCCGCGTAGAACCCCTGGCACCACGGCCGCGGGTCGATGCCGCCGCTGGGCTTGGTAGCGAATCGGGGCGCATAATCCTGCGGTCTGTCGAAGAGCGTCTCGTTGATCCGGTTGTGGATCCTGGCGACGCTGGCAAACACGGCGTGATCGGTTGCAGAGCCTTTGGCCAGGACGTCGCGCCGCAACCCCATGAGCGGACACATCCAGTCTTGCGGGTCGCGAACCGCGGCCCGGTGACCGCCGCGGTTACGAAGCCATAAAGCGCCGACATCGTCGCACCAGCGGGCGGGGTTGGTCTTGACGGCCATCCAGGCCTCCAGCGCCTCGTCCGACAGCGCCATGTCATCGATCGCGCTCATGCCCCCAACGGGAGCGGCATCGCTTGGCGGCGTGCCCAGTTCCACGGCATCAGCTCATCCCATCGCGAGGCTGGCCAGTCGTTCTGGATGCGCTCGGTGACATCGGCCATGTAGGCTTCGGCATCGACGCCGCAGAGCTTGCAGGTCTCGATGATGCTGAGCACGACCGCGGACCGCTCCGCCGCGGCGAAGCTGCCCGAGAAAAGCCAGTTGCGCCTTCCGATCGTAAATCCACGAATGGCCCGCTCCGCGATGAGGTTGTCGGGCTCGAGTTGGCCATCGTAGAGGAAGCGATTGAACGCGCGCCATCGGTTGGTGCCATAGGCGAAGGCCTTGGCGATATCGGCATGGCGCGACAAACCCTTGCCCTGGCGCATGAGCTGTCGTCGCAGCGCGAGGACCAGTGGTCGGGTTCGCCTTCGTCGTGCGGCCAATCGCTCGGCGGGCGGCAGCCCCCGTATCTCTTCCTCGATCCGGTAGATCGCCTGGATACCGGCCATGGCCGTCGTGCTGAGTTCGGTCGGCTGGCTGTCGTGAACGTCGAATATCTTGCGGCGCAGATGGGCCAGGCAGGCAGCTTCTCGAATTGCGCCACCCTTGTAGATCTGGTTATAGCCGCTGAATCCGTCGGCCTGGAGTGTGCCAGCAAATCCGGCGAGCTCGCTCATCACGCTCTCGCCAGCGCGGCCCATGGTGGCACGATACCAGGCGATCGGCGGCTACTTCGAGCCCGATGCGGGTCGAGCGCGAGCACCTGCTGCACCATCCGCGCCAGGCTGTTGATCCCGCGGCGCATATCGGTCTCACCGCAGCACAAGTAAATCCGGTCGGTCGGCACCACCGTGATCACCTGGTCAACTCCGCCAGTACGATACGCAGCGCCGTCGGATCGACGGTCCCGTCGATCCGCAATCGCGCGCCGTTCGGAAAGGCCACGACGATTCTGCGGCCGGGTCCGGGCAATCGGCGACGGGCCGCTCGACCTCGGGCAGATCGTTCACTTCGATCCGCGCGAAAGTTGCCATCGCCTGATCGGCCTCGAGCTCGCCACCGGCCATCTGCTTGCGCCAGGCATAAAGCTGTGACGGAGCTACGCCGAACGCTTCCGCGACCTCCGTCACCGACGAACCCGCCGCGCTCGCCAGGTCGACCAACGCGCGCTTCTTCGTGCAACTCCACAGCCTCCGCTGCCGCACGCGCCCGGGCACCGCTGCACAATCTTCGGCCGGCGCGCCGCGGCTGATCTCGGCAACCATATCGCCCCTCGCATGTTCCAATGTCATGGGGCGAAAGCTCCATGTTCATCAGCCTATTGCAAGGTGCCTTGGCGCACCGCTTACATAGATTGTTTAATTGCACCTCAATGAAATCGGATTCAGTGCGACATGCCAATAGCGCATGACTCTGGTTAGAGCATCCGCAATACCGCTCCCCGGTAGTCAATGGTGCCTATCCAGAGGACGGGTCGGGCGGAGACGTCGCTCATTCGACGCTCTCTACCATCGTTGGCGTAAGATCACCGAATAGGCCTTCCAGAATCTCGCCCAATGTGTTGCAAGGCAACGAAAGCGGAGCCTGGAACGTCAAAGTGATTTTTTCGGCTCGGCGGCAGCACCCCGGTTTTGTCGGGAGTGCCCTCCTGTAATTCGGATCATGCGTGCTCGAGTCAACGCCTAGACTAGCTAGCCCGTCTTATGTACGACGACCGGTCTGAGATGTTGTCGAATGTGGCGAATGTCGCCTAAGCGATTGATTTGGCGAGGATTCTGGTTGCCAACCCTGCCACGGCGTCTCGCGAGCCACACCCGCCATGACCGACGATACGTTGCTCCCGCTCTCATTTCCAGCCGTTGGACGCAAGAAGATCACTGCGTTTGACGGCGGACGCATCACCAGGGATGGTGACGTCATGCTTTTGGCCGCGGCCAGCGACGCCTGCAACTGGCCGACAGCCTGGCCGCTGCGATGCACGATCCGCGCTACCCACGGCGGGTGACACACGCCATGGCCGACATTCTGCGCGCCCGCATCTTGCGATCGCATGCGGCTATGAAGATGCCAACGATCTCGACCGACCGCGCACCGACCCAGCCTTTAAGCTCGCCTGCGGGCGGCTGCCCGGCAGCGGGATTGATCTGTGCTCGCAGCCGACGCGCTCGCGCCTGGAGAACCTACCCGACCTGCGCACCGTCATCCGGCTCGGCTGGGTGATGGTCGATCTGTGGCTGTCGAGCTATGCCGCGCCCCCAAAGCGTGACGCTCGACATCGACGACACGGTTGATGTCGTTCACGGCCATCAGCAGCTCTCGCTCTTCAATGCCCATTACGACGAGCGCTGCTTCCTGCCGATCCACTTAGACAACCAAGTTCGCTGTGAGTTTCACTGCTTGAGTTTTGCAGGGTATCCTGCGAGCTCGCACACGAGATCAATCAGGCGCTTACGGTTGCAGTCATTGTCGGATCTTCGACGATGTCGGACATGCGACACAGCGCTATCAGGGGGACGCATTGTTCTGAAACGATTTTCCTAGTTGGCACGACACATGCAGTCCTATGCGCAAACGCACTGCCGCGCCGCACCAACTGACAAGACCTCATCCCATGATCACGCTAGCCCGTCTTATGCACGACGATGGGGCTTTGAGGCTGGCGGATGTAGCTTAAGCGATTGATTGGCGTAGGATTCGGTTGCTTAGGTGTGAGCTTTCAGGAGGTTGTCCATTCGGACCGGACCGAGGAGACTGGAGTTACCAGGCTTCAGCATCCATCGGAGGGTCCGAATGAACATCCACAAGAATGCCCGTCTCACGCCGCTACGTCGAGAGGAGATGGCGCTGTCGGTGATAGAAGGCGGTTTTTCCAAAGCCCATGCGGCGCGCGTCTATGGCGTGTCGGCCAAGATCGTGGCGCGCTGGGTCGAGCGTTATAAGGCCGAGGGGCGGGCCGGTATGGTCGACCGTTCCTCGCGGCCTGCCCATATGCCACAGGTCACCGGCGCGTCGATTGCCAAGCGCATCGCAGCCTTGCGCCGCCAGCGGCTGACCGGCAAGCATATCGCCATGGAGGTCGGTGTCTCGCCCGCCACCGTTAGCCGGGTTCTCAAGCGTGCCGGGCTGTCACGGCTAAGGGATATCGAGCCGGCCGAACCGATCCGACGCTACGAGCGCGAGCATCCCGGCGAGATGATCCATATCGACATCAAGAAGCTCGGCCGCTTCAGCCAGGTCGGCCATCGCATCACCGGCGATCCTCAAAAAGGCAAGTCGCGCGGCGCCGGCTGGGAGTTCGTCCATGTCTGCATCGACGATGCTTCCCGCATCGCCTTCTCGCAAATTCTGGCCGACGAGAAGAAGGAGAGCGCCATCGCCTTCCTCAAGGCAGCGGTGGCCTACTATGCCAGCCTCGGCGTCGCGATAGCGCGTGTCATGACCGACAACGGCTCCTGCTACAGATCCAAGGCCTTCGCCAAGGCCTGCCGCGATCTCGGCCTCAAGCATGTCAGGACAAGACCCTATACGCCCAAGACCAATGGCAAGGCCGAGCCGCTTCATCCAGACGGCGCTGCGCGAATGGGCTTATGCCGTCGCCTATCCGACTTCAAATCACCGTGCCGCCGAACTGCCAATCTGGCTACACAGATACAATTGGCATCGCCCGCATGGCAGCCTAAAGTCCAAACCACCTATCAGTCGCCTCGATCTAAACCGGGACAACCTGTTGAGGCTCCACACTTAGGCCAACCCTTCCACCGCATCTCGCGAGCCACACCCGCCATGACCGTGGATACGTTGCTGCCGCTGTCTTTTCCAGCCGTCGGACGCAAGAAGGTCACAGCTGCGTTTGACGGCGGACGCATCACCTCGGATGGCGGCGTCATGCTTTTGGCCGCGGCCGAGCGACGCCTGCAACTGGCCGACAGGCTGGCCGCTGCGATCCACGATCCGCGCGATCCAGCGCGCGTGACGCACGCTATGGCCGACATCCTGCGTGCCCGCATCTTTGCCATCGCCTGCGGCTACGAGGATGCCAACGATCTCGACCGGCTGCGCACCGATCCGGCCTTCAAGCTCGCCTGCGGGCGGCTGCCCGACAGCGGGATTGATCTGTGCTCGCAGCCGACCTGTTCGCGGCTGGAGAACCTGCCCGACCTCAGGACCGTCATCCGGCTCGGCTGGGTGCTGGTCGATCTGTGGCTGTCGAGCTATGCCGCGCCGCCGAAAAGCGTCACGCTCGACATCGATGATACGCTGGATGTCGTTCACGGCCATCAGCAGCTCTCGCTCTTCAACGCCCACTACGACGAGCGTTGCTTCCTGCCGATCCACATCTACGACGCCGCGACAGGACGTCCGGTCGCGATGATCCTGCGTCCTGGCAAGACCCCGACGGGCAAGGAGATCCGCGGCCATCTGCGCCGTCTCGTGCGCCGCATCCGCGCGCGCTGGCCGACCACCCGCATCCTGATCCGTGGCGACAGCCATTACGGCCGGGCGCAAGTCATGGCCTGGTGCGAGAACAATGCGATCGACTACCTCTTCGGCCTACCCGGCAACAAGGTTCTGCAGCGGCTCGTCGACGAGAGCGCCGACGACATCCGCAGGGCCGTCTTGTCCTGCACACCGCCGCATACTGGTTAATGCTCACCTGCGCGAGGCGGTGCCCACGACCCATCATCTGCGGCAACGCCGAGTTCGCTACGCTGCGGCTCAGGCTGCTCAAGCTCGGCGGCCCTTTCGCCGGTCAGTCGTGGGCAAGAGGCCGGCACGCAACCTTCTACCCGGTCCTCGAAACCGCGCGAGCTCGTGAGGGTCTTAACGCGTTAGGAAGTCGATCTCGTAGCCGCCATTACCTCGCACCTTCCGTCGAGCCTCCCTCAAGAAGCAGTAGCGCAGGTCGCGCCTTGCATGCAGGTCTCGGCGAAGTCCTCGTAGCAGCCTGGTGTAATCAGCTGGATAATCAAAGCCTCCTCGGAGGAGAAAATTCCCCGGAAGGGGAAGCTTTGTGTTGGCGCAGCCTGTCCAGTTGCATAGGTCAGAAACGTTAGCGATGCGAGGATTTTGGACTGGCGAGACGCGCAACCAACTGGCTTCTGATCCCTTACGCCGAGCTTCCCGCGGGCGTTTTCGAGAGGAAACGCGGCCGTGCACCGCGTGATCCAAAGGATGCAGCAGATCTCCCAGGCCATGCTGCCCATTGCAGGCACTCGTATTCGCGCGCCGCCAAAGGCACCCCGTCGACCATCCGTTCAGCGGACAGTTTTCGCCGGACAAAAATGTGCAACAGGTCTAACGTATGGGAGATGGTCGTCATAACGGTCCGCGACGAGGAAATGCTGTTCGCGCCTTTCAGCGCCAAAGGGTCAAACCGCAAAATGCTCTGGAGAACGATAATTGGGATCGTCACACCAGGAAATGCCGAACTGGGCCGCTTCGTCAAAGACCATCGGCTCCGCTTCTGATGACTCATACCCGGTAGTGCAGAGCCCCACCGAATGGGCATCCGCCGAAGCGGGCACGCACCGATAACGGGATCGACGCGCTGGTACTGGTGCTCAAGACAACGCGCTGTTGCTTGCAGGTGGCAGGTGATCGACATCAAGCTTTTCAATATTGATCATACTGTTCTTATCAATGTCCATTTACTGGCGAGATGCAGTAAACCTGCAACGCCTCAGAAATGCGCCCTGCCGGCGGGGAGGTGCACCGGCAGGGCTCGCCGCCCGCAGCCAAATGGGAGGACCGACAGCAGCGGCAAAAAATGCTGGTTGGCGCCCGCAAGAATTATACTGCGCCTTCTGCCTTTAAAGCGCGGAACGTCGTGTCAACTGATCTCGCCGTGGCGTCGACGATGATGTCCACCTGGTCCCTGGTGATGATCAGTGGCGGGGCAAAGCCGAGGATATCGGCATGCGGCATGGCCCGGCCGATGACCCCATTCTCAAGCAGAGCAGCGGCGGCACGCGCTCCGACCTGCATCTCGGGCTCAAAAGGTACGCGCGCTTTGGGATCCCGCATCATCTCTACAGCGGACAGGATCCCGACGCCGCGAACTTCGCCGACGATAGGATGTCCCTCCAGTTCGGCTTTCATGCGGGAAAGCCAATAGGGCCCGATATCCTGGACATGTTCCAGGATGTTTCTTTCCTTAAGGACTTTGATGTTGGCGAGTGCGGCCGCCGCGCAAAGCGTATGACCGGAATATGTCCAGCCATGGCCCAGAGCTCCGTGCTTCTCCGTTCCTTCTTCCAGGACCTTCCAGACGCGGTCGCCGATAATTGACCCGGAGATGGGGAGGTAGGCGGAACTGACGCCCTTGGCGATGGTAACGAAATCTGGACGCATGCCATAGAGGTGGGAACCGAATTTCTCACCGGTTCGCGCGAAGCCGCAGACCACTTCATCGGCGATTAGAAGGATATCGTACTTGTCGAGCACCGCTTGAATGGCGGTCCAGTATCCCTTTGGGGGAGGAACAATCCCGCCGGTCCCAAGTACAGGCTCCCCGATAAAGGCTGCAACCGTCTCCAGACCTTCGGCGAGGATAAGGGCTTCAAGTTCATCTGCACAGCGCTTGGAGAAGGCTTCCTCAGTTTCGCCCTCATGCGCCTGGCGATAGTAATGCGGCGTCGTTGTATGGCGCACCAGGTTCAAAGGCAGGTCGAAAAACTTGTGAAAAAACGGTAGGCCCGTCAGGCTACCGGTGACCAGCCCGGAACCGTGATAACCGCGATGCCGCGAGATGATCTTCTTCTTTTCGGGGCGACCCAGAATGTTGTTGTAGTACCAGACGAGTTTGATGTTGGTTTCATTCGCATCGGACCCGGACAAGCCAAAATAGACCCTTTGCATGTTCTGCCCGAAGTATTCGACCACGGCCTCCGCCAAACGGGCAACGGGCTCCGTGCCTTGGCTGGCATAGACATGAGCGAACGGCAATTCATGCGCCTGCTTGGCAATGGCGTCGGCGATCTCCTTGCATCCATATCCCATGTTGACGCAGTAGAGCCCGCCGAAACCGTCGAGACTTTTGCGGCCCTCCGTATCCCAAATGTAGACACCGTCTGCACCGGCCATTATTCGGTTTGGCGTCTCACCGCGACTGTGCTTTGCCAAGTGCGTCGACGGATGAAAGACAAAGCTCCGATCCTTCTCTTGAACTTGCGCTGTTCCCAGATTGGTTAGGCTCATCGCCCCTCTCCTCTTCATCGCTCTGCGGAAAACACTCGGTCAGCCGCTCGTCAAGGTGTGATTATACCGACGGACACACCTCGGCTTCCACGGGAATGCGCATCCTCGACCGACGAATGCACGGAACGTGCGTCAATCTCCGTGGAAAACACCGGCTTGGAACTCACCGTTGTCTTGAAGCCGACAACGGGATCGGCGAATTGGATTTCACGGATTTGGTCACGATAAGGCTATAGTATTGATCGATCCCGAGGCCTACCTGCCGCAGGCCTTCCATGAAATCCTGATACGCAGCCATAGAAGGTGCTGCTACGCGCATCAGGTAATCGATCCGCCCGCCGATAGCCCAGCAGTCCAAAACTTCGGGGGTGGCGTGAATCGCGGTCTCGAAATGTCGTTGGTCCTCGAGACGGTGACGATCCAGAACGACCTCCACCATGACGAAGATCGCGCCCCCGGTGAGGGATGGACTGAGCCAAATATAACACCCTTCAATAGCCCCTCCAGTTTCGAGTATGTGGGGCCGCGGCGAGCAAGCCGACGCCGAGAGATGAACGCGTTTCGCAAGCTCGCTTTCGATATCCGACCGTCTGCTTGCAGCTCGGACAGAATGTCCCAAGCGCGTACTGTGTTGAGTTTCGACTTCATGGCCTTGCCGGCTGAATTATGGCTTTACGTTTAGGCTGTTTTTGGGTCTGTGCCAATTGCCTCGATGGCGCGGCGTGCCAACTCAGCGTTGCGTTCCTCGCAGGCGGTGCAGGCGTGGGCCTAGCCCGTCTTATTCATGACGGATCTGGGTTTGTTTGCCGCTGAGCGGCGGACAGGTGGCGGCTCGGCGTCTTTTTCACCGCGGCTGTGTCTGGACTTGTGAACGCGCTGGAGGGTGGAAGCTGTGTGGTTCGGCGGAGCCCGCTGCCCCGGCGGTCATGGTCCTGCCGGTAGCAGATTGCTGGCGATCGCCCGGAACAGACTTGCCTCGGGACAGGCGGCGGCGAAGGCCAGGCGGATGCGCGAGACGGTTTCGATGACGCGGGCGCCGAGCTTGAGCAGCCTGAGCCGCAGCGTAGCGAACTCGGCGTTGCGCAGATGATGGGTCGTGGGCACCGCCTCGCGCAGGTGAGCATTAACCAGTATGCGGCGGTGTGCAGGACAAGACGGCCCTGATTGGCAATCGGTGAGCGGCAGGAGGTGCGGTCGGAGGCGAGTTGGCTCTTGTGCATCTTGATCAGGTTTTCGGCCTGGCCGCGGGCGCAGTAGATCACGTCGTAGATGTGCTCGGCGGAGCCTTTGTCGAGATTGGTGACGACGAAGCGGATGTCGAGGCCGAGGGTGGTTGCCTCGATGCGAGCGCAGGTGCGGGGCCTTCCAGGACTTCGCCTTGTAGCGGGTCTCGGCATAGCCGCGCAGCACAGACTTGCGCTCGAGCGCGCGGCGGGTGCGGATGTCGTCGGCGCTCTCGTCGACGAGCCGCTGCAGAACCTTGTTGCCGGGTAGGCCGAAGAGGTAGTCGATCGCATTGTTCTCGCACCAGGCCATGACTTGCGCCCGGCCGTAATGGCTGTCGCCACGGATCAGGATGCGGGTGGTCGGCCAGCGCGCGCGGATGCGGCGCACGAGACGGCGCAGATGGCCGCGGATCTCCTTGCCCGTCGGGGTCTTGCCAGGACGCAGGATCATCGCGACCGGACGTCCTGTCGCGGCGTCGTAGATGTGGATCGGCAGGAAGCAACGCTCGTCGTAGTGGGCGTTGAAGAGCGAGAGCTGCTGATGGCCGTGAACGACATCCAGCGTATCATCGATGTCGAGCGTGACGCTTTTCGGCGGCGCGGCATAGCTCGACAGCCACAGATCGACCAGCACCCAGCCGAGCCGGATGACGGTCCTGAGGTCGGGCAGGTTCTCCAGCCGCGAACAGGTCGGCTGCGAGCACAGATCAATCCCGCTGTCGGGCAGCCGCCCGCAGGCGAGCTTGAAGGCCGGATCGGTGCGCAGCCGGTCGAGATCGTTGGCATCCTCGTAGCCGCAGGCGATGGCAAAGATGCGGGCACGCAGGATGTCGGCCATAGCGTGCGTCACGCGCGCTGGATCGCGCGGATCGTGGATCGCAGCGGCCAGCCTGTCGCCAGTTGCAGGCGTCGCTCGGCCGCGGCCAAAAGCATGACGCCGCCATCCGAGGTGATGCGTCCGCCGTCAAACGCAGCTGTGACCTTCTTGCGTCCGACGGCTGGAAAAGACAGCGGCAGCAACGTATCCACGGTCATGGCGGGTGTGGCTCGCGAGATGCGGTGGAAGGGTTGGCCTAAGCAACCGAATCCTACGCCAAATCAATCGCTTAAGCTACATCCGCCAGCCTCAAAGCCCCATCGTGGCATAAGACGGGCTAGAGCGTCGGACTTTCATGTGAGTCCATATCCTGCGGCAGCGAAGTAGTTTCTGCATTCTGTTGGAGAGAAAAGATTGCAGATATCGCCAATTGCCTGCCACAGGGCGTCGATGGTTCTGATGGCCTTTGCGCGCAGGTGCGCCTTGAGCTTGGCGAAGGCCATTTCGATTGATGGTGTGGATGGCTCCTGCTCTCGGCGTCGCATTGCGCCATAGTCGGGCTGTCATTGTCCCGTTTGGAGGAGCCATCCATGTCAGAGCTTGCCACAGTCGGTATCGACCTCGCAAAGAGTGTCTTCCAGGTTCATGGTGCAGACGAGAACGGTCGGGTTCTCGTGCGCCGCCAGCTTCGCCGCAGCCAGTTGCTCGCGTTTTTCCAGAAGCGTCCGCGATGCCTGATCGGCATGGAGGCTTGCGCAGGCTCTCACGACTGGGGACGCAGACTTCAGCAGATGGGACATGACGTCCGTCTGATGCCGCCGTCCTATGTGAAGCCATACGTAAAGCGCGGGAAGACGCATGCCGCAGACGCGGCCGCCATCTGTGAAGCCGTGACACGCCCGTCCATGCGGTTTGTCGCCATCAAGAGCGAAGCCTGCTCGTCGGTTCTGGTTCTTCACCGCACGCGGGACTCTCTGGTTCGCCAACGCACGCAGATCGGCAACGCTATCCGAGCACACATGACGGAGTTCGGCGTCATAGCGGCAAAGGGCGCACAGAACGTCGATCGATTGAAGGAACAACTGAATCTGCTGCCGGAAGTGGCCCGGATGCCGTGAGTTTGCTCTTCGATCAGTTGGCTGAGACGAACAAGCGGATCGAGCGGTTGACCGATGAGATCGAAGAGACCTACGAACAAAGCGAGACAAGCCAGCGTCTGGCTACGATCCCTGGTGTGGGGATGCTGACGGCGACGATCATCGCGGCGACGACGCCGGATGTCGACAATTTTGATTGCGCGAGAGACTATGCGGCGTGGCTCGGCCTCACGCCCAAACCGCACTCCACCGGAGGCAAGCAGAGGGTGGGCCGGATCTCGAAGATGGGCAACCGTTATATCCGACGTTTGCTGTATCTGGGCGCCATGGCGCAGATCATGCTTAGACGTAGGCTCAAGCGCGAGCCGGGATCGGATTGGCTATCAAGCATGTTGAACCGGAAGAAGGCGAAGGTCGTCGCCATCGTTTTAGCACATCGCATGGCAAGAACAATCTTCGCCGTCCTTAGGGACGGATCGCGTTACGAGCCGCAGGCAGCCTGACAGGCTCTCGGAATGGTCAGGGCAAAGTGAGGTGATGGCGAACAAACGGAGACGAAGAACCAGGACACCCCGATCAATCCGAAGCGCCTCGATCGCGCTCGATTGAGTGGGACCTGTTCTCCAAGCGGATATTCATCAGGGCGCGCAGCGATCCCGTTGCACATTCAGACGCCGTATACATGGCCGCAACCGACCTGTTCACCAAATCCGATCCGACACCCTTGACCCGCAGGAGCCATCCATACACGGGTTGAGATCTGGGCTGTAAGGCGGCAGGAAGAGCAGCCATGCACCTCTGGCCCGGATGGCCTTCTCGGCGGCCGGGCTCTTGTGGGCAGCGAGATTGTCGAGGATGCACATCGCCCTTTGCCAGCGTCGGAGCGAGTTGCGTTTCGACATAGGTCTCGAAGATGCGCCGGTTCATCGGCGTGTCGACCACGAAAGGGGCGGTGAGCCCATGGCAGCGCAGCCCGGCGATGAAGGTCTGCGTCTTCCAATGTCCGAACGGTGCCTTTGAGCGCAGCCGTTGGCCCTTCAGGCAGCGGCCGCGCAAGCGCGTCATCTTCGTGGTGGTTCCGGTTTCGTCGATGAACACGCCGATGTTTCTCAAGCCGCATCCGCGGCTGGCGTTTGGCCCGCCACTCTTGCCGCGCCTTGCTGATGTCGGGACGATCTTGCTCGCTGGCCAGCAGCGTTTTTTTGAAGCGATAGCCGTTCCTGATGAGCCAGCGCGAGATCGAGGCAGGAGCGACCTGGACGCCTGCAGCAGCGGCCGGTTCGGCGGCAAGCTCCGGCATGGTGATGTCATCCTTCGCGGCCACGCGGCCAAGCAGGAACGCACGATGCGGGTCGAGCTTGGAATGGCGGCGACCACCGCTGGCCTTGGGCGCCAAGCTCTCGGTCTTTCGATAGTTCCTCATCAGGATCACGACGAACGAAACCGACACCCCAAAATGTGCCGCCGCCGCATGCCGTGAGTGACCAGCCTCGACAAACCGCACCACACGTTCACGCAAATCGAGCGAATAGGGCTTGGGCATGGCAAATCACCTCCATAGGGAAGTGAATCACAAACCCAACATCGGCGGAATCTGGAGGCTTCTCTGAGGTCCGCATGCTCGACGGAGCGACCCGGCTGATTGTCGGACCTCATTGCAAGCCGGATTGAGCGAAGCTGCGGGTCGGTCTGGCGCTATGGGGATTGTAGCCTGGAGGAGCGGTCGGGATTGTCTTCGCCAGGCCGATGAACGGCGTTCGCGATTCGACCACAGCGATGGACAGCATGGCGGAAGGCAAAACCATGATGGCGTGAGCCGTCAGACAGGCAGCAATGGCCTCTATCGCCGGGCTGGCTGCTTGCGGCTTTGTGCGGTGGGACAAAAGTCTGGGTGCCGGCGCACATGGCGACGGGTGCCGAACCAGATGATGTGGAAGCACCCGGCGTGATCATGAGGTGTCATTCCAGAAGGGGTTCGGCGGCGGCGCTTGCCCGCACCGCCAGGTGGCGAGCGTGACCATCGGCCCTCCGCAGCATGGGCAGCGATGCGTCAACGCCAGGCGCTCGGCGGCGACAGCCGCGCTTTCGGCACTCGGTTCGAGATTATTCTGCTGCTGGCTGGTCAGCAGTCGGCGGCACAGGCCGAGCTTGGGGCGCGATGACCGTTGGCGAGGAAGCCGTAGTGGCGGATGCGGTGGAAGCCGTCGGGCAGCGTGTGCAGGAGGAAGCGGCGGATGAACTCATGGGCATCGAGCGCCATGACCTTCGTCCTGGCGCCATGACGATAATCCCGCCAGCGGAACGCGACGCGATCGTCGGCCATGTTGATCAGCCGGGAATTGGCGATGGCGACGCGGTGGGTGTAGCGGCCGAGATAGGCCAGCACCTGTTGCGGCCCGCCGAAGGGTGGCTTGGCGTAAACGACCCATTCGAGGCGACGGACTTCAGCGAGCAAGCGGGCGAAGGCATCGGGCTTTGCCAGGTGGGCGAGATCGCCGAAGAAGCCCAGCCGGCCCGCATCATGGGCCACTCGCAGTTCCTCCAGGAAGCGGCGGCGAAACAGGCGCGACAGCACGCGCACGGGTAAAAAGAATCCCGGCCTGCACGAGATCCAGCGTGTGCCGTCGGGCGAGACGCCACCGCCCGGCACGATGCAATGCAGGTGGGGATGGTAGGTGAGAGTTTGGCCCCAGCTGTGCAGCACTGCGATGAGGCCTATCTCGGCGCCGAGATTCCTGGGATCGGCGGCGATCGTGCGCAGTGTCTCGGCCGCCACCTTGAACAGGATCGTGTAGACCGCCGTCTTGTTGTGGAAGGCGATCGCGGCGATATCGGCCGGCAGAGTGAACACCATGTGGAAGTAGGCTACCGGAACAAGCTCGGCCTGCCGCGCGGCGAGCCATTCCCGGCAGGCTTGCCCTTGGCATCTTGGGCAATGCCGGTTGCGGCAGGAATTATAGGCCACGCGGATCGTCCCGCAGGAGCGGCAACCCTCGACATGGCCGCCAAGCTCGGCTGTCCGGCACAGTTCGATGGCGCTCATCACACGCCGTTCGACGCGCCCGAGACGGCCGTCATGGGCCTGTCGATACGCCTCGCCATGGCGGCGGAAGATATCCGCCACCTCCAGTCTCGCCGGCATCGGCGGGACCGGATCAGCCCGGCGGCACGACTTCGACGTTCAGCCAGTCGAGCGGGCTCGTCGTGCGCCGGATGAGGCCGTTCGAGACCCTGGTGTAGCGCGCCGTGCTCGACAGGTTGTTGTGGCCGAGCAGAACCTGGATGATGCGGATGTCGGTGCCGTTCTCCAGAAGATGCGTGGCGAAGCTGTGCCTGAGCGTGTGGACCGTCACCCGCTTGTCGATGCCGGCGGCCGCACGCGCCGAGCGACAGGCCGAATACAACACCTTGCACATCGATAAGGCGATCGGCACCGCGCCCGGGAAACAGCCAGTCCTGCGGCTTCGCCAGCCGCCAGTAAATCCGCAGGATGCGCAGAAGCTGCGCCGACAACATCACGGTGCAGTCCTTGCCGCCCTTGCCGTGCTCGATCCGGATCACGCCGCGTCCGCTGTCGATGTCGCCGACCTTCAGCCCCACGGTCTCCGAAGCGCGAAGGCCCGCAGCGTAGGCCGTGGTCAAGGCCGTCCGCGTCTTCAGGCTCGGCACCGCCTAAAGAAAGCGGACAACCTCGTCGGCGCTCAGCACGACCGGCAGCGTGCGCGGCGCGCGGCATAAACGATCCGTTCCGGAATCTCGGCGTGGCCGAGCGTCACACCGTAGAAGGCCCGCAGTGCGCACACCGTCTGGTTCAGCGCAGGCCACGAGATCCCCGTGGAGACCAGATGCACCTGGAAAGCGCGGACGTCTTCAAGGCCAAGCCGGTCCGGAGAGCGTCCGAAATGGCGGGAAACTTCGCCACCGCGTGTACGTAGGATCGTTGCGTGGCCGGCGACAGATTGCGGATCGTCATGTCCTCGATCATGCGCCGACGAAGTGGGCTCAACTCGACCATCTCATTGCTCCTGTTCTCGAGATTGCGCTTCAACAGCCGCAATCCTTCAAAACAGAAGCGTCTTCCGCAAACCCTCGCACCAAATGCCGCGGCAGCGGCTTCGTTGTGTGCCCAGCATGTTCAACCGCTTGGGGGTGAAAGTCCCCTAGGCAACCTGATGGAGGTGAAGGCTTAGCAAAGCGCAAGGGCATTACCGCGAGGTGGTGTCTGAAGGAAGCGTGGAGCAAAGCCGCGACCTGACGAACACAAACTGGATATGAGGCATCCCTGGCCGGACGGGCGGGCAACGTATCGCGAAGTCCATATCCATCAAGGGGCAGGGCTGTAGATCCGGCAGGTGCGCGGGGAAGGCGATTGAACTTACCTGGGGAGGCCTGCGTCATGTTCCGACTTCGGAACTGAGGGAACCGCAAGGTGACCTGATCATGACGCAGGAGTCAGCAGAGAGCGTAGTAGGTGATGCTGTCGGCAAGGCTAGTGAGGCACTCCAAGGCTGAAAGGCGGAGCAAACGGATAGGCCGAGCCGGAAACGATGACCGAAGGCCCGAACGATTGGAAGTGGCAAATAGGACTGGCAACTCATGAGTGGAAGGCGGCCGAAGACCCAGTATTCACTGGCCCTGGAACCGAGGGACCGGGGTGAAGCCCCTGTCAGCGGTTACCAAGGCGCCGAACCACTCGTGGCGAAGTCGGCACCCGAAAGCCCGGCTTGGACAGAACAGCTAATGGAGACGGTATGTAGCCGAGAGAATCTGGAAACAGCGTGGAAACGCGTTGGAAGCAACAAGGGTGGTCCAGCCGTGGATGGGATGACCATCGATGAGGAGGGCTACCTGCGTGAGCACTGGCCAAGCATTCGGTCTCGATTGCTCGAGGGAACCTATCAGCCGCAGCCGGTCAAGCGGGTCGAAATCCCCAAGCCGGATGGCGGGGTCAGAAAGCTCGGCGTGCCTTGCGTCGTCGACAGACTGATCCAGCAAGCCCTGCTGCAGGTCCTCCAAGAGCAGTGGGACCCGACGTTCTCGGAGCACAGCTACGGCTTCCGCCCGGGACGCTCTGCCCATCAGGCAGTAGCCCAAGCGCAATGCTACATTGCCGAGGGCTACAGCTACGTGGTTGACCTCGACCTCGAAAGATTTTTCGACCGGGTCAATCACGACAGCCTGATGGCGCGCGTTGCCGCGAGGGTGTCCGATAAGCGTGCGCTCAAACTCATCCGAGCATTCCTCAATGCGGGGGTGATGGAGGATGGCCTGGTCCGTCCGGTGGACGAGGGGACCCCGCAAGGCGGCCCACTCTCGCCCCTCCTAAGCAACCTCCTGCTCGACGACCTCGACAAGGAACTGGCCCGACGTGGTCACCGCTTCTGCCGTTACGCGGACGACTGCAACATCTATGTTCGCAGCCACCGCGCCGGCGAACGGGTCATGGCTTCTGTAAGCCGGTTCTGACCAAGAAGCTGCGGCTGAAGGTCAACGAGGCGAAGAGCGCGGTGGCGCGACCGGAGGAGCGGAAGTTCCTGGGGTTCAGCATCTCTAATGACGGGAGCGAGCGGCGCATTGCGCCGAAGGCCCTCGACAAATTCGAGACGCTGATCCGGGACATGACACGCCGGACACGGGGGATCAGTCTGCCGCAGTTGATCAAGGAGCTGAAGCCATACCTCATCGGATGGCGCGGTTACTTCGGCTTCTGCCAGACCCCACGGGTGCTTACGAACTTGGAAGCGTGGATCCGCCGAAGACTACGCATGTATCTCAATCTTTGGCCAGCGCCTTGGTCAACCCCACCACGGCAAACTTGGAGGCGACATAGGCCGCCCGATCACATCCGACCGCATGCACGATCGAAGACGAAATGTTTGTGACGGCCCCTCCCCCAGCTTTACGCAAGGTACGGGATCCCAGCTCGGGTGACTACAAAATGGCCGCTGTCGTTAACTGCCATAGTGCCCGCAAAATCAACTTCCGAGACAGCCTCAGGTGCTCCGACTGGTCCAGCAATGCCCACGTTGTTTAGCAGAATGTCGAGTCCTCCCAATGCCGCGGTGCCCACCTCCATCACCGCTGCCAGTCCATCCATATCAGCAAGGTCGCAAACCGCAGCCAATAATCCTCCTGCTCGGGCCCGGCCGTAACGATGGCACGCTTACCGGCTAGCTCCAGTTCCATATCTACCTCAATGCTTTGTCCAACGAAGCAGATCATGCTGAGCTAGAAATTCTTCCGAATGCAGCCCGAGTACCCCGGAATTTACCTCAGATGACACAGATAAGTTGGATTTCCTATGTGCACAGATTAAACTAATGAGAAGCTGCCGCTTGGCGCGTCTTGTTCAAAGCGTTATCAGACCGGCACTGTAATCTGCTAAGACCACACGAGATTGGGCAAATAGATGGATGCGACCCGAAAATTCGCAACAATGGTGACCGACGATCTTATCGACGAATATGGGCACATGAATATGGTGCACTATCTGGGAGCGTTCAGTAGAGCTGCGGATGTACGGCTGGACACTGCGATACGTCTAAGTCCGGATGGCTCGATGATCTCTGGCCTCGCCACCGCCGAAGCGCGGGTCGCTTACAAGAAAGAAGCGATGCGCGGCGACGATTTGCTCCTCACTACTTGGATAGCCGACCTTGACGAAAAGCGAGTCCATGTCGCGCAAGCGATGGTGGGTGGCGACGGAACGTTACTCTCGACAGTTGGACAGCTTTTCCTGCGCCGCGTAGAACCATTCTTGCCGGATGTGATGGCCGAGCTTGGACGCCGTGTCGAGGCGGACAGTGGTACATTCGATCCGGGCATTGTCAGTCGCCGAATGGGCACACCGAGAATAGTATGAACTTACCTGATCGTCGTCAGTCTGTGTCGGCGGCACCTTCATTCGTGTTTGTGAGGAACGATCAAATCTGAGACGGCTTCGACATGACGATTTCAGAGGTTGCGCTTAAATCCAGCGATCACGAGCAAGCGGCGGGTTCGAGGTGTCCACCGGCTCCGTTGGCAGGCGTGATGATGTCCTTCGGCGGAGGACACTCAGCCAGCCGCCTCTTTAGCAATTAGTATACCGGGAAACACCTCTCGAGTTTTGCGGGAATCCCGTGGAAACCAAGGCTTCGGTGATTTACCGTTGCCTTAGAGCGGACAAGGGGATCGGTGAATTTGATTTCACTGGTTTCGTCACTACAAGGCTGTAGTATTGATCAATGCCCAAGCCTGCCTGTAGCAGTCCTTCCATAAAATCCTGATACGCAGCCATGGAAGGAGATGAAACGCGCATCATATAATCGATCCGCCCCCCGATAGCCCAGCAGTCCAGGATTTCCGGAATCTCTTGGATCGCAGTCTCGAAGTGTCGTTGATCCTCGAGACGATGGCGATCCAGAACCACCTCCACCATTATAGAGATGATGCCCCCGATGAGGGCTGGACTGAGTCGCGCGTAGAACCCCTCAATGATCCCTGCGGCTTGGAGCACACGGAGCCGCTCCGAACAGGCCGACGCCGAAAGGTGAACACGGTTTGCGAGCTCGCTTTTCGAAATCCGACCATCTGACTGGATCTCTGAAAGAATCCGGAGGTCCCAAGCGTCTAATCGCACAGGATCGGGTTTCGACTTCATGACCTTTTGCTCTCAAGTGGTGGTCGACAGCGCAATTAGTGCCAACCAATTCTATCATTAATTGAAGCGAGCGAATGTAGTGGACATTATCCGTCCTCGGCTTGCCACACTTCAGTGCGAGGGTGTCGAAAGTCAGGTGAATGAGGCGATCGAAGCAGAGGGATGTAGAACAGTTCGGCTATTGCACCTCCCCTAACCGGGCGTTGACGCATTTGGAGAGGGGTCATCGCCTGTCGGCGGCGACCTATCGTAAATAGACAGCGCATTTCTTGGAATCTCCGGTGCGAGACCTGATTGGCACCCTCGACAGCACCCGAGCATCGATCGTATGGACGGCAAGTCGATGCAATGTTTACATCCGAGCATTTGGCATCGAGAGCGACTTGAAGGCTTTTCTTATATGGCTCGCCGAGGAGCTGAAACACAAAATGCCGCTTGGGTTACCGATTCGGCCCAAAATTCGGTGCGGGAGTCTGGCCGGATCGCGCAGCCGGGAAGTTCAAACGCCGATGCTGCGGGCGATGCTGTCGGCCGCCATCCGCTTGCGCCACTCAATCGGACCGGAATTGTGAATGGAGTTTCCCTCAACATCGACAGCCATGATCACCGGCATGTCCTGAACCTCGAATTCATAGATCGCTTCCATGCCCAAGTCTTCAAAAGCAACGATCCGTGCCGCCTTGATCGACTTTGAAATCAGGTACGCAGCGCCACCCACTGCGATGAGATAGGGCGTTCTGTGTCTCACAATCGACTCGATGGCCGCCGGCGCTCTCTCCGCTTTGCCGACCATCGCATATAGCCCAGTCTCGGCGAGCATCTTTTCAGTAAAACCGTCCATGCGGCTGGAGGTTGTCGGGCCAGCTGGCCCGACAATCTCATCCCTCACGGCGCGGACCGGTCCGACGTAGTACATCACGCGTCCCTGCAGGTCGACCGGAAGCGGCTTGCCGGCATCGAGCAGGTCGACCATTCGCTTGTGGGCGGCGTCACGGCCCGTCAGCATCTTTCCGGACAAAAGAAGGGTTTCTCCGCAGCGCCACGATGCCATCTCTTCCTTCGTGAGCCCATCGAGATTGACCCGACGGACGCCGGTTGTGTGCAAATCGTCATGACCGATCTGAGGCCATTCGGAAATGTCGGGCGGTTCAAGCGTGACGGGTCCCGAGCCGTCCAAGGTAAACTTCAGGTGCCGGTTGGCGGCGCATTGCGGAATAAGCGCCACGGGCTTGGACGCGGCGTGGGTAGGATAGGTTGCAACCTTGACGTCCACGACTGTTGTCAGGCCGCCGAGGCCCTGAGCGCCGATGCCCAGCGCGTTAATCCGCTCATAAAGCTCAATCCGCAGTGCCTCCTCCGGGCTTGACGGCCCCCTAGCGATTAGTTCCGACATGTCGATTGGCTCGTTCATGGCCTCCTTGGCTAGCAGCATCGCCTTTTCAGCGCTGCCACCGATGCCGACCGAGATCAGGCCAGGGGGGCACCATCCGCTGCCAAGGGTCGAAACAGTGTCGACTACCCAGTCAGCAACGGACGCGCTGGGGTTCAGGGTGGTGAAACGCGCCTTGTTTTCCGATCCGCCCCCTTTTGCTGCGATGGTGATCTCAATCTGGTTGCCTTGCACAAGGTCGACGTGGATGACCGCCGGCGTGTTGTCGCGGGTGTTGATCCGCCCGGCGAGCGGATCCGAGACAACCGATGGTCTAAGGGGATTGTCGGGGTCGAGATATGCGCGACGGACGCCTTCATTCACGAGGTCTGCGAAGCTAGACGTTGACTGGATGCGGACGCCCATGCCGACCTTTGCAAAGACCACCACAAGACCGGTGTCCTGGCAGATCGGGCGCCGTCCGAAGGCCGCCATGCGAGAGTTCAGCAAAATCTGCCCGATGGCGTTCTTCGCCGCCGGGCTCTGCTCGCGCGCGTATGCCTGCGAAAGGTATCGGATGTAGTCGGGGGGGTGGTAGTACGAGATGTACTGAAGGGCGTCGGCGACGCTCTTTGTGATATCCTTGCCGGCAATGGTCCGTGTTTTTTTATTCACCGAATCTCATCCGAATGACCCAAGCCCGTTGACCAGTTTCAGGCTTTGGAAGCTCCGCAGCCCCTGCTCGCCCCCCTCATATCCATAGCCGCTCTGTTTGACGCCCCCACATGGTGCATCTGCGGAAACCCCTTTCAGGTAATTTACACTGATCGCGCCTGCCGAAAGGCCGCCGATCAGCGCCCGTTTCGCATCGCTGGCGCCGGTGAAGAAGTAGGCAGCCAAGCCATACTCGGTGGCGTTGGCTTCTTCGATCGCCTCCTCGATCGTGTCGAACGGCGCTACGGTGAGGATCGGCCCGAACGGCTCGTCATGAAGCACTTTCGCATCCTTTGGCACCCCTGTCAGGATGGTTGGCGGCCAGTAAAAACCCGGTTGGTCGAGGCGGGTGCCGCCGGTTTCGATGCGGGCGCCGCGGTCGACCGCATCCTCGATCAGACGCTCCATGGCCTCGATTCGCCGCGCGTTCGCCATTGGGCCCATCTCCGTCGCCGGATCGTCCGGTGGGCCGATCTTGATCTTGCGAGCGGCTTCCGTCATCCGGGACAGAAATTCCTCGTAGAGGTTCCGCGCGACGAGGATCCTGCTGGGCGCATTGCAGCTTTGACCCGCGCACTCGAACTTGTATTCCGTGATTGCCGGTATGGCTTTTGCAAGGTCCGCGTCCTCGCATACAACGACCGGGGAGTGCCCACCGAGTTCGAGGATGCACTGCTGCAAGTTATTCGCGGCGAGCTTGGCGAGCTGTTTTCCAACCTCGGTAGAGCCCGTGAAAGTTAAGACCTTAACGATCGGCGAGCTGAGGAAATGCCGGGATATTTGCACCGGAACGCCAAAGACGAGATTGACCACGCCGTCCGGAATACCCGCTTGTCGCAAGGCTTCTACGAAATGGACAGCCGCGCTTGGTGTCTCTTCAGCCCCTTTGAGGATCACCGGGCAGCCTGCCCCCAAAGCAGGGGCGAGCTTGCGGGCGATGAGAACGGCGGGATAGTTCCAAGGCGTAAAGGCAGCAACAACGCCAAGGGGCTCCGGGATGATCATCCGGTTCGGGCCCATCGGGATCGGGGCCGACAGCTCTTCAGCGTGGGTGCCATTCCACTCCAGAGTTTCGACAGCGCGCGCGTACTCGCCTGTCGCTTCGGCAATCGTCTTTCCCTGTTCGGCCGACAAATCCTTCGCTGCGTCTCCCACCTTCGTGGCAAGGATCCTGGCGGCCGCCACAAGGATCTCGCCGCGCTCTTTTGAAGGCCGTGAGGACCAAGCCCGGCGGCTTCGCTCTGCAGAAGCGAGGGCCTCATCCAAATCCGACACCGAAGCCGCGGCCACCGAGCCAAATACCTTCTCCGTCGCCGGATTGATCACCGGCAGAGTATTTCCGTCACTACCGGCTCGCCACCTGCCATTGATGAAAAGCTGATAGCTCGTGGCGTTGGACATCGTATGCTCCGCTTGACTGTATTCCTGCCAGTGCGAGACCAGCCGATATCCGGACCATGGGCTCGCTTCTCTGCAGTTTCATCGCGATAGTCACGCCCGGTCAAATATGGAATATCGACCAAAACCATCTCGAATACAGATTGATACGGCTCAGGCAGTCTCGGAGGAGCACCTGGAACTTGGTTTGAAGGATGGCCTAAACCCGGTCCGGAGCCGTGGCCGACCAGTGCCTGCTCTCGATCAATGTCCTGACGACCTTGGGGATCAGCTTGCGGATCGCAGAGACGGCTGGAGAGCGGTCGTCTCTCGGGTTGACGGCAAGGACAACGGAACGGGTGATCACTGGATCAATGATCTTAACCGTTCGGACTTGACCTTGAGACGCCTCTTTCTGAATGGCTGACGGGGTAAGAATAGAATAGACCTTTCCTTCCATGACCATATTGATGATCGTAGAAAGGGAGTCGACTTCGAATCTGACGTCCAGCACACAACCGTGTTGCGCAACGACATCAGCCACCGAACGCCTGACATTGTTGTTGCGCATTGGAACCGCCAGCGGGAACGCATGCAAGTCGGCGAGCGGTATCGACTCTTCGAGAGGCGGTCCACCCGGCGGCACCACCAAACAAAATTCTTCGCGGGCCAGCACCGTCATTTGCCCCACACTCTCGGCAGTGCGGTAAAGGACAGCCAGATTGAAGCGGCCAGCAGCCATCCACTCCTCCAGCGGTCCCGTCATGCCCTCGATCATCTTAAGCGAAATCCTCGGCAATTCGCTTCTTACCGATTCAAGCAGGGGACCGCTAAGGACGCGAGCGGCTCCGGACGGGATGCCTATTGTCACCTCTCCGGAAGGAGCAGCCACCGAATTGGTCAGTTCGGCCTCAGTGAGCTGAATTTCCTTCAGAATGATCCGCGCCCGCTCAAGCAGCTTGTCCCCGGAAGCCGTGACGCTGACACCGGTCCTATCGCGAACCAGAAGCTGGGTACCGAATCCTTCCTCCATTTGACGCACATGCAGGCTTAGCGCGCTTTGAGCAACGTTGAGGCTCGCAGCTGCCTTCGTGAAACTGCCGGCTTCGACGACGCCGACAAAGTATCTTAACTGCCTGATGTCCACGATGAACAAATCCAACCGGGGCATGATCCCCAGTGCTTCATATCTATCTCGAAACGAGATGGCAGGCAAGTCACAAAACTGTTGCACCAGTTCGAAAACAGCCTGTCCGGCCGCTGACTAATGGCTCAGTTATTGCTGGCGAGAGCCAGGATCTCGTGGGCGCGCCGCACCACTGGCGGATCAACCATCTTACCATTAGACGAGAATGCGGACAGTCCCCGCCTGGCGGCATCGTTTTCGGCAGCGACCACACTGCGGGCCCACTCGAGTTCCTGTGCGCTTGGCAAGAAAGCCTCATTGAATATGGCCACCTGTGTCGGATGGATCGCCAAAGCTCCGGCAAAGCCAAGCCGCCGCGCATGCACCGCAGCTTCACGAAGTTTATCACTGTCCGAGAACTCGCCGATGCTCCCTACGAAGCCCAGCGGGAGCAATCCGGCAGCACGGGCAGCGAACAGCACGGCAAGGTTCGGGGCTAAGAGCAGATCAAATTCCGGAGCGCCGCCAACAGCGGCACTGAAGTCTTCAGGACCAAGCGCCATTGCGACCATCCTGGGATGCGCCGACGCAATGGCCACGAGCCTTTGCAAGGCGCCCGGGGTCTCGATCTGTGCAAGGAACCGGATGCGTCCCTGCGCAAGATTTCTTTCTCGTTCAAGTTCCGATACCGCATTCGCGATCTCTGATACCCACTCTGCCGAGTCCGTCTTGGGCAGAACCAGTGCGTCAACACCTTCAATTACGGCTGCATCGAGATCGGCCGCCAAGGCGCGCAAACCTCGATTCACGCGGACCAAAACAGATGCGCCGTTGCGGCCCACCTTTGCCACGGACGCTGGAAGCTGCCGCCGTGCCTCGCCCTTGTGATCCTGGGGAACGGAGTCTTCGAGGTCGAGTATAACGCCATCTGCCCCGCGCTCATGAGCCGCCTCCACAAAGCGCGGAACATGAGTGGGAACGAAGAGCAGGGATCTCCAGCGGGGTACAGACATCGCGCTTTCAACGGCCGGAATGGTGTCCTTGATCATGGAGTCGCCTCTGCGCTCGATTTTAGCGAGGGTGGTGGCAGTGAGCTCGCTGGGCGACCGATGCGCTGAGATGACCCGAGGTATGCACGCTCTCTGTAAGTCGCGAGCGCACTCACCTTACCGAGACGCGCGCTCACGCTGACGCGGCTTTTGTGCGCAAGCCAGCTAGAACCTCCTCGCGGACAGCCTCGGTATGGGCGCCGAGAGCCGGAACTGGGCGCAGCGAGGGGCCCTCAGAGTTGAAGATCGCGGCCGGCGCTATCGCCTCGACGGTTCCTTCGGGTGTGCCAACTTGCACCCTGCGAATGTGTGGATGCCTTGAAACATCCGCCACTTCGTTCAGTCGGCCATATGCCAAGCCTGCGGCCTCAAGCTCCTGCATTGCTTCGTGGCAGGATAGTTCTGAAAACCGCCGTTCAATGATCTCATCAAGTTGCGCACGATGACCTAGGCGCTCCATGTTATCGGCAAAACCAGGTGCGCGTGTGAGCGCCGGCTGCTTTAGGAATTTCTCGCAGAAATTCACCCATTCTCGGTCATTCTGAACCGAAAAAATGACCTCTTTGCCATCGGCACAACGATAGGCGCCATACGGCACCAGCGACGGGTGTTTCACGCCCGCGCGTACCGTGTGATAGCTGCTATAGTCGTTTTGCAGAACCGGCACGTTCATCCAGTCGGCGACGGCATCGAACAGTGACACCTGGATGCTTGTCCCTTCGCCGGTGACCTCGCGGTGATACAGCGCTTGAAGAATGGCGCTATGCGCTGTCATGCCCGCCGAGATGTCGCAAACCGAAACCCCTACACGCGCGGGTCCTTGTTGGTTGCCAGTGATCGCGCATAGACCTGTTTCGGCCTGGACGATGAGATCATAAGCCTTCAAATGGGAATACGGCCCTTTCTCCCCGAAACCCGAGATGTCGCAGGTGATCAGCCGCGGAAATCGGCGACGCAGATCGGCAGACGCGAAACCCAGTTTTTCGATGCTGCCCGGCTTCAGGTTCTGGATAAAGACGTCAGTATTGGCAATTAGCGTGTTCAGGACGGTGCGGTCCGCCTCCAACCTCAGGTCAAGACAAACTGACTCCTTACCCCGGTTGAGCCAGACGAAGTAAGCGCTCTGTCCCCGCACCAACTTGTCGTAGTTGCGGGCAAAGTCCCCTTCTGGCCTTTCCACCTTGATGACACGTGCGCCGGCGTCAGCAAGACGAGACGATGCATAAGGCGCGGCCACGGCCTGCTCCACGGCTACGACAGTGATCCCCTCAAGAGAGTTCTGCATGCGACACCGTACTTTTCATCCAACATTTTCGGTATGAGCTCGACGATGGTTCAGCATCGCCAGCAATCGGTTCTGTTCGTTCCCGACGATGGAAAATGCCTCGTCGACACCCATTCCGGGCTTTGCAAGCATCATGTCGGCCTGGGTTGCAACGGATACGTGGACAGAAGCTTGGGCGGAGAGATCTGTCTCGGTACAGCTTCCTCCGACATACGCTCCGACCTTGTTTTCCTTGCAAAGGAGAACCGCACGCGCCGTGTCGGCAAGTGAGCCGACATCGGGCGTCTTGATTTGAACGAGATGCGTGGCCTTGGCTTCGGCAAAGAGCCGAATATCCTCAAGCGTATTGCATCTCTCATCCACGACAATGCGAGCGCTGGAACCCCGGTTGTCTAAAATCGATACGATCTTGGCGTAGTTCTCAATTTGAGCTTGCGTCGAACCAAAATCCGCCGGGGATTCGATGTTGAGCGTGAAATCCGGGACGGTATCTGCAACCTTGCAGATAAAGTCGGCGATGCGTTGCGGCTCCAGGCCGATTTCCTGGCCGATCCAGCCATACACATCGAAATGAAGCACCGGATGATACCCCAGGCGGCCGATTTGGCGCGTACGCGTTGCAACCCACTTCACGAACTCCATGAACGTTTGGCCGTCGACGCCGAATTTCTGCCCTGCGTTGACCAGGCCGTGGGGAAGCACATCCACAGCCTTCAAAATCATTTTGTCCACATTGACTTCGCGGGCATCGCCGCTCTGGCAGTAAATTGGAACCCTGCGCGTGGGCAGCGGCAGGCCAAATTCACTGCATATTATCTCCGCCATCGTCTTGCGGTGAAGATGGGCCGCCGCGCGAAGGAGAGCCTGGCTGACGCCGTACTCAACAGCCAAAGGTAGCCGCTTATGCTCTAAAGGCTCGAAGACCTTCGCGCAGGCACCAAGGTAGTGAAACGCGTCAACATCAAGAAGCCGTATCACGATCTGCGACGTCAGATCCGAGATTCGATCGGCGTCGAACAAAGGATCGCGTCCGCCAGCACCAGAGTACTGGACGCTCATCATATCGCCCCAGACAGCCGTGTCGTCGGTAAGAACCAGCCCGACGCTAAGCGAAGATGCTGGAACGCGAATAGCTTTGAAGCCGGGCGTGACGGGTTCGCCCACATAGATGAAACCGTCCTGCGGGACGCCGGCCCTGATCGCAACTTGGTCGTCATAGAAAAATGCACCATTGCCAGGCGCAAGGAGGACGTCTTTGATCTGCACTTGCTTGTCTCGATTTCTGCCGGACTATGTTGACGGGCGGATGCAGTACGAACTGCTGGACGCCAAGTATGCGCGATATGGCCTTCAGGTCGCCAATATAATCTCCCGGATGGTGCCATCGCGTTTCCAGATGGCGGCGGCTGGGATGTGCTCGGGGACGAGATGGGCATGCTCCCTTAGGCAGGTAGCTGCGATCTTGATGACGACGGCATGCCGGAGCAGCCGGGCCGCACATCCGTCTGCGACTGGATTTCGACAGCCACACTTTGGCACATTGCGATGCCGGGAGCGGAGGCCGCCACCACATCAGGTCAGCCGTTGTAGAGGTCTTCCTCGGCCCGTAGACGGGTTGCACATGGACCCAGGGCCACGACTGCGGTCAGCAACGGGCAGCCTGCCCCGTGTATCGGTCGGCAGCAATGGCTCAAGCCGCGCAAATTGTTGCTCGCTAAGTCAGAAATAGTCCCGATTCATCAACGGCCGCCTTTCGGCAGCCGTGAACCAATCTCTCCCCCTGAGCAAACCCTTTGCCAGCCCATCGTATTGGACGCCGGCATTGCAATCCTGAAAAGTCAGCAATTTACCAGCAGGTCGCGGGACATGCTGCTTAGCGACTTCGCGCCATTCTCGGTCACTCGGACAGTCTCACTGAAGACGTAGCCGTCCTCCTTCTCAAAAATGCCGATGAGGACGTGGAAGGTCATGTTGGGTTCAATCACGGTGTCGTCGTCCTCCTGGAAGCTGATTCCGCTGTCGACCCAACCGTGGCCGATGGAATAGCCGCTCCTGGATTCCTTACGCACGCCGTATGGATTAAAGGCGCGCTGGAACGCTTGCGAAACTTCAGAGCACGTTACTCCGGGCCGTATCGTTTCGACCTCTGCGAGAAAGCCGTCCAAAGCGGCTTGATGTAAGTGCTGAGCCCGAGCGGTCGGCTCCCCCAAAAATACCGTCCGTGACAAGGCGCAGACATAGCGGTGTCGGAAGGCGCCAATTTCGATATTAGTCTGACAGCCCATCTTATAGCTTGCGTCGGACCACGAAAGATGCGGCGCGTTGGCGGGAGAGCCAACCGGCATATACGGAAATTGGCAAACACCCCCGGGGATTTCCGGAGTTCCCTTGATCAAAGCATGCGTTACCGCCGCCCCTACGTCGCATTCGCGCGCGCCTAGTGCAATCTCCAGCCGGCCCACCTGCATGGCCCTATCAACAATCTTGCCGGCTTGCTCCATGTACGCAAGCTCAGCTGGTGATTTTACCTTCTTCAGCTTAGCAATCATCCCATCGGCATCGATGAACTTCGATGAGTCCAGGCTGTTACCGAGGGCGGCATGGTCTTTCACTCCAAACGTCTTGGCCGTCAGTTCGACCCCGATTCGGCTCGACTTAGTGCGCTCGCGGATTAGATCGCCAATCGGCTCCCATGCCGTCCGTTGGCTCGATCCAATGTACTTTTCGGGATAACTGAGGATGCGTGATTCCGGCAGGTACGATGTGGGCGTTGCACACAAAGTGTCCATTTCGCGCACGATCAGCCACGGATCTTCCTCTTCTTGACACACGAGAGCGAGCTGCGGAACGTAATCCGAGTATCCGTCATAGCCGGTGAGATAGTTCATATTATTCTCGTCCATGACAAGCAGCGCGTCCATTCCACGCGCCGCCATTTGCTGTCGCAGCCGAGCAGTGCGCTCGCGGTATTCCTGCTGACTAAATCCAGGTACGCGTCCCTGTTGACTAGATGTAGGCATAAGCAGCTTTCTCCTATCTTTGGTTAAATGTCGATCGCAGGAGGCTATTGGCTTACCTTCTCGAAAGCCTAATATTGGCTAACGCGCAAAGTCCCCAAAAAACCATGAGTTTAGCCGAAATCCTTTAAGATGCGGCGTCTAACGAGGGATTTCGCCGCTGGCCTGCTAATGGTTTTTCGGGCACGCAGTGCAGCTAGGTTATGCCGTTGATATTATTTGTACGCGACAACCAAGAGGCGCGCGCTATCGGATGTAAACGCTCCACCTTCCTCCCCATAAGCTTCAACAGTCTCGAATCCCGCGCTTCGCAACATGCGAACATATTCAGAAAACCCATACTGCTTGTAAGAAAGGTGCGTTCGTCTGACGAGTCCATCGCGGACGATAATCCTTTCGAGGTTCTCGCGATCGGTTAGCACATCGTTGTTATATATATCGATTCGTACGTCGTCGTTACGCTGCGCAACGGAACACACGGGAAACTCGTGGCGCAGGGACTCGAAGCGATTGGGGTTATCGATTAGCAGACGCCCGCCCTTTCGAAGTGAAGAAGCGGCTTCCCGAAGAACTCTCTCATTATCCGCGTCATCGAAATAGCCAAAGGTCGTGTACCACAGAAAAGCCGCGTCGAATCGATCTCGCCAGGGAAGTGAGCGCATGTCGCCCAGAACATATTCGACAACTAGTCCGCGTTCGGCCGCATCCGCTTCGGCTTTTTTTAGGAGGATCGCGGACCTATCCAGTCCCGTTACCCGTGCTCCTTTTTCCGCCAATCGGTTGGAAATCCGACCATATCCGCACCCGAGTTCAAGAACTGAGCTGCCTTGTGTAAGTGAAAGAAGCTTCCGAATTACTCCCACTTGTTGGTCACTTGCCTTTGGCAAATTTACCGCATCCCCAAAATAGACGTAATCTTCGCTGAAGTATGAATCAAGTTCTGATAAAGAAGACTTCTTGCCAATATCATAATTCATATGTTTTCTCCTTCTGCTTTTCTGCCCGTTTTAGGTCCTTTGCCGACATTCATCGAGTTTTGCATATTGCATATGGAGAAGGATAGTTAAAGAAAATATTTGTGAAATTTGTTTATATACTTGTTAAGATTTTTGCGACGGTCGTTGGCCATGCCGCGTTGAATTGTATCGTGGGCCGACGTGGGGGTCTCTCGGGGCACTGCTGCGGCCTTCTCTCCGGCTGGGCGCTATACACACCGTCGCCATCTCCAAGAACCGCCTAATCGAGAACGGCTCGGTTCATTTCCGCTATTGGCAATCCCAACCGGGCGCAAAAGCTCGCCCGTTGCCGCGACCTGCTCGGCATGCCGGCGCCGGCGGCTGCCTTAGCCGAAAAAAGGACTAGACCACGACCGCACCGAAGCGCTCACAAAGGCTTTGTCTCAGGAAGTGTCCAGCCGGTACCAGGGGCAGATAATCCTCATCGAAATATTCGGCGGCGTCACGACAGGCATGCCATAGCAAAGGATACATGGCAGAAGGCGTTAGCCTCCTTCTTCGCCGCATCGGACCGACTCGGTTGGGCGCAAACGGGCCGGGCCTAGGTCCAAGGAACATTGGCGTATGACTTGCGGGCTGAATAAAAGTGCGGCGATGGAAAGGCTCACATAGTCCTTGGTCTCACCGGTGCGGATCCAGCCGGCGCTAGCCATCTCAAAACGCGATTGCACCGTCCGGAACATTATATTGGCGGAGCCAAAGCCAAGTGGCAGATACTCGGCGCGTAGCGGATCGAATTGCATCCGCCTTCAACGCCGTCCGAAAGAATGAGCGAAGTGAAGGAGAAGTGAAGAGAAGATCAAAGACGTTCTCCTCGTGCCTAGCTATGGAGCATTCTTCTATCGGGTCGACACAGTGCACCACGGCTTCATTTATGCTGTCGAACCGATAACGCCCGGGTTCACGTCAACTCGCGTTCCGGGGTCTTCGCCGAGGTCAAGGCTCAGCTCAAGTCCGAGGAGGCTGGCGGCCGCAAGGCCGGCGTCAAGGTCAAGACGGCGGCGGAACTTGTTGAAAAGCTCAAGAACGAAGCCGGCGCGCTCTGAGATTTGGGAAGGAACAGACAGATGGCTATTCTTCTCGTTGCCGGCACGACAACCAGACCCTTTCCGACCAAACCGCGAAGGCACTCACTGCCGCGCTTGAAATCGGTTCCGAACTTGAAATCGGTTCCGAAGTTGACGTGCTGGTCGCCGGGAGGTGCGCGAAAGCCGCCGATGCCGCCGCAAAGCTCAAGGGCATGTGCAAGGTGCTGCTCGCCGAGGGCCATGAGATTTGGTCGCGCCGGCGGCCACCATGGGCAGGAACGTGATCCCGCGGGTCGCCACCTCCTGGTCGTCATGGAGGTGTCCGAGACCATCGCCGTGGTTTCGCCCGACACCTTCAAGCGGCCGATCCTTGCCAGCAACGCCATCCAGGCCGTGCAGTCGACCTATCCATGGAAGGTCATTGCCGTACGGGCGGCGGCTTCTTTTCCGTTAGCTCCCAAGGCAATTCGACTGTCCGTCGAGCATGTCTCGGCGGCAGCCGACCCCGGCCTCTCCAGCTTCGTTGAGAAACGGCTCCAGAAGGTTTCCCTGTCGACGCCGGCCATGCGCCAAACGACTGGCAGGTCGGCCAGAACGGCAAGGTCATGGCACCTGATGTTTGCATTGCGGTCGGCATCTCCTGCGCCATTCAGCACCTTGCGGGCATGATGGCTTCAAAGGAAATCATCGCCATCAACAAGGACGAGGGATCGCCAATCCTCCAGGTCGCCGAGGCGCATCGCCAGCGACCTTTCGTCATACTGCCTGAGCTTTCCAGATCGATTTGACCCGAGGTACAATGTCTCAACTCCAGATTCTAACTCTAACCTGCGATGACAGCCCCGGCATTGTCGCGGCCGTCGCAACCGGACTGACTGCGCTCGGTGCCAACATTGCCGAGAGCAGCCAATTCTGGGACCGCACCAGCAATCGCTTCTTCATGCGTCTGGCCGTTGAAGGAGACGAGTCGCTTTCGAGCGCGTCAATCGAGCGTGCGCTCGGACCGGCGATTGAGCGCTTCAGTTTGCGGGTTCACACCGTCGATGCGCGCCGCAGGCCGAAGATCATCATAATGGTGTCGAAATTCGATCATGCGATGCTTCATCTGCTTTACCAAATCAAGGTCGGTTGGCTGAACGCGGACGTGGTTGCGATCGTTTCTAACCACGAAGATAGCCGTGGGGTCGCCGAGCGGGAGGGCTTCGCCTATCATTACTGGCCGGTATGCAAGGACACTAAGACCGAGCAGGAAAATAAGCTTCTGAGTCTTGTGCGCGAGACTGCCGCGGACCTCTTGATCCTGGCCCGGTACATGCAAGTTCTGTCTGACGACATGTCAACTCGCCTGTTCGGCAAGGTGATAAACATCCATCATTCCTTCCTTCCCTCCTTCAAAGGCGCAAAGCCGTATCATCAGGCCTACGAGCGAGGAGTGAAGCTTATCGGGGCGACTGCGCATTACGTGACGCCCAACCTCGACGAGGGTCCCATCATAGATCAGGAGACTGAGCGCGTAACGCATACGATGAACGCGGAGGATTTCATCGCGACGGGCCGCGATATTGAAAGCCGCGTCCTTGCACGGGCCGTCAAGCTGCATCTGGAGCGGCGGATCATGCTCAACGGAAATAAAACAATCGTATTCTCAAATTAACCGAGACGCCGCGATGAGAACCGCATGGGAATCAGCGGCAAGAGCGGCTTGCGGTCTCGAAAACGATTATGGGTCCGCGTCCTACTGGCTCAGCTGTAGCCGGTTTTTATGGGTGATGCAGACAAACACGATCCTGCAGAGGGTACCCAGCGTCTGCGGCTGGATCGTGGTCTGCCTTTTGGGCTTCTCGTCACTGCGCGTGGCATCCGTCCCAGATTAATCGCCGCCAATCGGAAGCCCGGCCGATGATCGATGCTGCTGCATGCCGGCGTATCGTATTGCACTACGCCGGCATCGTATCCTAGAGCGATTCCTATTTTGAGAGAATCGTAGGATTCCCAAAGCCGGATGTTTGTGATTCAAGATGCTGGCTGGATTGGAGGCCAGCATCTGATGACGCGAGCGCTTTCAAATGATCTTCGTGAGCGTGCAGTAGCGGCGGTTGGCGACGGGGAGACCTGCCGTGCGGTTGCCTCGCGCTTTGGCGTTGCGGTTTCCTCTGTAGTGAAGTGGTCGCAGCGTTACCGTGCCACTGGCTCGGTGGCGCCGGGCAAGATGGGCGGACATCGCAAGCGCGTCCTTGAGCCGCATCGGGCCTTCATTATGGAGCGGCTTAATCAGACCTCTGAACTGACGCTGCGTCGGCTGAAGGACGAGCTGGATGCTCGCGGGGTCAAGGTCTCGCACAATACGGTGTGGCTGTTCCTGCGCCGCGAAGGCCTGAGCTTCAAAAAAACTCTGTTCGCCCTTGAGCAGGCGCGTGCCGATATTGCCCGCAGGCGCCAGCGATGGCGCTCTTGGCAAAGCGGTCTCGATCCACAGTGCCTGGTCTTCATCGATGAGACCTGGATCAAGACCAACATGGCTCCACTGCGAGGTTGGGGGCCGAAAGGCAAACGGCTGCGCGGCTTGGCTCCACACGGCCACTGGCGCACGCTGACCTTCCTCGGTGCACTACGCTGGGACCGGCTCGCAGCACCTTGCGTCTTCGACGGACCGATCAACGGCCAATGCTTCCGTGCTTATGTCGAGCAGCAGCTCATCACCGTGCTGAAGCCCGGCGACATCGTGGTCATGGATAACCTGGGAAGCCATAAGTCGGCGGCCATCAGGCAGACGATCAAAGCTGCCGGCGCCAGGCTTTGGTATCTGCCGCCCTACTCGCCGGACCTCAATCCGATCGAGCAGGCCTTCGCCAAGATCAAACACTGGATGCGACAAGCTCAGAAACGCACCGTCGAGGACACGTGGCGCCACATCGGCCACCTCGTCGAAACCATCGAGGCAGCCGAATGCAAGAACTACTTCGAAAACGCAGGCTACGCTTCCGTCAAAATATGAAACGCTCTAAAAAGTGAGCAATTTACCAGCAGGTCACGGGACATGCTGCTCAGCAAGTTCGCGCCGTTCTCGGTCAGTCGGACAATCTCACCGAAGATGTAGCGGTCATCCTTCTCACCTTGTTCGGCAGAGGCCCGCCCAGCATCCTATTCAGTATCACCTCAAATTGTGCCATCGCGCCGTCCAAGCCTGGAATTGCAGGGCGGCCAAGTGCATTGCCTACATAGCCGCTGCGCTTGCCCGCCATGCGGCTGAGCCCGAGGTCGTCGAGCGTCGTCCTGCCGTCGATCTCCGGCCCAGCGACTTGGCCTTTCTCGAGGCGCAAGGCGCCCAGAGCCTCGACGCCGTAAGGCTTCTGGCTGAAAGGCGTGCCGGCCTCGATCAACCGGGACCATACCTCGTCCCCCACACTCGCGCCGGCATAAATCTCGTAAGCTAGCTCGCCGGAAAAGCTGAGGCGAATGATGCGCAGGGGCCTTTCGAGATAGCTCTCTTCAAGCAGCCCCATATGCGGCCTCGCCTCATTGGAGACGTCGAAATTGGATCTCGCAACTCTTCGGACCGGCCACCGACATCGCCGCCCATCCGTTGGTGACCGAAGTTACCGAAACGCGCAGACCCGGCCAGGCGATATCGAGCAGGAATTCGAGCCGGGACATCGCCTCCGCGGCCTTCGCCGGTCAAGGCACGCGCCGCGTCTGGTCCGGCGGCCTCGCACCAGCCGCATCTCGGCGACATAGGCCTCGCTCACGTCGCAGCCGGAAGCGCGTTCTTCTCGTCGTATAATTTCAGGTACCAAACGTGCATCATCGCCGCAGTCGCGGATCGAGGGCATCTCTGAGACCGTCGCCGACATAGGCGACGCTGAGTACGGTAAGCGAAATCGCAATGCCCGGCCACAGCACTAGCTGCGGGTTATCCTGAATGTACTCGATTCCGTCAAAGAGGAGCCGCCCCCAAGTCGGGAAATCCGGCGGAAAACCGAGGCCAAGAAACGACAGTAAGCTTTCCGAAATCACGGCATCGGCTATTTGGAGAGTGCTTGAGACAATGATCGGCGACATGATGTTGGGCAGCACATGACGACGGATAATCCGGCGCGGCGGCGCGCCGATGCTGCGTGATGCCAACACGAATTCGCGCCGCTTGACGGCCAGAACTTCGCCGCGAACGACGCGCGCAGTTTGCATCCAACTCGTCAGTCCGATCGCCGACACGATGAGGATGAAATTCCCCATCTCGACTCCGGGAATGTTCGCCACCGCGTCGCGGAACAGCATCACTGTGATCAAAAGCAGTGGCAGCACCGGCAATGACAGAAAGAGATCAGTGAGCCGCATCAGCGGGCCATCAAGGGATTTGAAATAGCCGGCAACGACACCGACAAGAGTGCCGAGAAAAATCGAAATGACCATCGCCGTCAGGCCGACGGCGATCGATATGCGACCGCCTGTCATCGTCCGCGCAAGCAGATCGCGCCCAAGCTGGTCGGTGCCCAACGGATGGGCCCAGCTTGGTCCCGCGTTCAAAGTCCTGAAGTCGATATAAGTGGGACTTACCCGCCAAACGAAGGGGCCGAAGACGACACCGAGGACAAGCAGGAAGAAGACTGCGGCCCCGGCGAGGGCGCCCTTGTGGGCCTTGAACTGGTCCCACACGTCCCACCACTGATTGCGCGACGGCGTTGCGAGCAACACAAGGTCCACGCCGGCGATGGGATAGAAAGTTCGTGTTTGCGAAACCAGCGCCTCGGCGACTTCTTTCGGTTCGTTGTCGCGAAGCAGCTTAGTCATAGCGAATCCTGGGATCGAGCAAGCCGTAGAGCAGATCGGCGATCAGGTTGAAGACGACGATTAGCACTGCGAAGATGAAGGCCAATGTCTGCACCATCGGCACGTCGTTGGCGTATATGGCAGTAATCAGAAGCTGGCCGATTCCGTTTACCTTGAATATCTGTTCGGTGACGATGGCGCCGCCGAAAACGCTAGGCAGGCCAAGCGCGACTACGGTCACGACGGGGATCATGGAATTGCGTAACACGTGGATGAACACGACCGCGGCCTCGCCCATGCCCTTGGCGCGAGCCGTGCGAACATAGTCCTGGTTGAGATTGTCGAGCATTGACGAGCGTAGATAGCGGGTGATGGAGGCGGTGGTCTGAACCGCCACCACCATCACTGGCATGGCCATCTGCCGAAGCTGCTCCATGAAACTGCTCCAGCTGTTGACGACGAGATTGGTATTGTAGATGGTCGGAAGCCAGTCGAAATAAACGGCGAAAATCAGGATTGCCAGAACGCCTGAGAAGAAGGGCGGCACGGCAAGGCCGAGCATCGAAAGGAAAGTGCCGATCTGATCGAACACAGAATATTGTTTGTAGGCTGATACGATACCGATCGGCAGAGCAATAAGCATCCCGACTATATAGGCCAGGCCAACGACTAAAAGCGTCTGCGGAAGGCGCTCGGCGATGACGCTGAAGACCGGGCCGCGCGATTGCCAGGAGATAATGCGCTGCATACCGTCCGAAAAATGCGTCCCGAACAGAACGTCGAAGCCATGCAGCGGCTCGATTACGAAGAAGAGCTTCAGCCAAAGCAAATACTGCACGATCAGCGGCTCGTCGATGCCAAGAGCGGCGCGAATGTTCGCGCGCACTTCAGGTGGAATGGTAGGTGGCAACTGCGATAGCGGATCGCCTGGCGCCATTTTGAGCAGCGAGAATATCACGAGGCTGATCAAGAACAGCATCGGGACCGCGATAAGCATTCGTCGGATGGCATAGTTAAGCATGCGTCGGACCTATTGCTGCCGGCCGGGGCGATAATGCCAGGACATGGAAAGCCAAGCGCCCTTACAAGAACGCGCAGGTAATCTTACTTTTTGCGATACCAGTCCTGAGCGTTCCACAACTCAGAATCCCATGCGTTCATGGCGGAACCGCCCAGCGTGTTGGAGAGCCCCGAGACGTTGGCGCGCCAGACCAGCGGCATGATCGCGTAACTGTCTGCGAGCACGGTATCGAGCTTCTTCACTATCTCGCTGCGCTTCTTGATGTCAGCAGTACGGCCGAGTTCTGTCACTAGCGTCTCGTAGTCCTTGTCGCAGTAGCGAGGCATGTTCCAGCCTTGCCACTGGTTGTCCGGCCCCGGAACTTGGCTGCAGGTGAAGGTTTTTACATATGAGCCAAGATCGGTACCGCTAGCGTAGTTGGTCCACATCTGGACGTCGGCATAGAACCTCTGGGCTGTGTTCGGACTAGTTGAATCGCTGCCGAACAAGACAGAAGTGTCGAGGCTCTTTAATTCAACGTCGACGCCGATCTCGCGCCACCACTGCTTAATGATCGCCTGGAACTGGTTGCGTATCGAGTTGGTCGTCGTCACGAAGGTGAGCTTCAGCTTCTTGCCGTCCTTCTCCCGGATTCCATCGGGACCCGGGTTCCAGCCCGCCTCATCAAGAAGCTTCACGGCACCCGGAATATCCTGCTTCAGGCACTCCGTATTGCCGGCGGCGAAGTTTGCCGGCGCCGGAATCCAGTCACAAGTGGGCTTACCCATCGAGCCGTAGCCGATCTCGCTCAACTTCGCGCGGTCTAGTGCCATCGACAAAGCCTCGCGCACGCGAACATCGCTTAGGATCGGGTTTGGATGCTTGGCCGTCGAACGCTCGTCCGGCGGGAGACTGGGCGAGGGATCGGTCAGGTTCATGAAGAGGGTTTCGACCCACGTCCCGTAGGACGAGAGCACCTTGCCCTTGCCCGCTTTCGCCATTTTGCTCAGCACGTCCGGAGCGAGCTGCACGTTTAAGGCATAGTCATATTCGCCCGTCTGCAGCACTGCACGGGCCGCCCCGAGCGCATCGCCCCCGCCCTTGTAGTTGACCTCGGCGACAGCGGGCTTGTTCGAATCCCGGTAGTTCGGGTTGGCCTTAAGCTGGATCGCGTCACTCGGCTTGAAGTTGGTGACGACAAACGGCCCAGTGCCGACCGGATAGAAATTGGCTTGCGTGCAGGTCGGGGCCTTGGCGCCGAGGCAATCGGTGAACTGCCTGGCCTGGATGATTGGAGAGCTCGCGCTGACAAAGAGAGTATAGGGGACTGCTGTCGGCTCTTTGAAGGCTACTTCGACGGTCAGGTCTTCCAGCGCCTCGACCTTGTCGACGCCCTCGAATCTAAAAAGTTGGGTGCAGCCGCCCTTTGGGTCCATGCAGTAGTTTGCGGTGAAGACCACGTCCTTCGCGGTAACGGGCGTGCCATCCGACCATTTTAGACCAGGCTTCAGTGTCCAGGTGATCGACTTCAGATCCTTCGAGACGCCGCCGTTCTCAATGGTCGGGATATCCGCCGCAAGCCGCGGGAAAAGCTCGCCGTTCTCGTCATAGCCGGCTAACGGCTCGAGCACCAGCGAGGCAGGAATGGTGTCATTGTCGCTTCCCGAGAGGTAAGGATTCATCATCGACGGTGCCTGCCAATTCAGGATGTTGACGGCGCCGTCTGCGCCGCGTTCGGCAAATGCAGACGTAACCAGTAGGGTCACTATGGCCCCCGCTACTAGAAAGGGTTTCAATCCAGACATGTTGTTTTCCTCGTTTTTAACCTCGGCATGGCTTATTCCGGCCTTGTTGCCCACGCCAAATCCGTCATCTTGCGATCGCGGACGCGCGAGCCTTCCTGCGAGGGATCTCGCTTCCCCTGCTTCACTCGGCCCTATGGCAAGCGACCCATCGGTCGCCGGCCACCTTTCGCCAAGCTGGTTGCTCTGACGCGCACCGGTCGAACGCGACCGGGCAGCGGGTACGAAATCGACACCCCGAAGGCGGATTGGCCGGGCTCGGCACATCGCCCGCCAGGACGATGCGCTGGCGCGCACGTTCGACGCCCGGATCCGGCACCGGGACCGCAGAGAGCAACGCCTTCGTGTAGGGATGCATTGGGTCTTTGTAGATGAGGGCGCGGGGGCCGAGCTCCATCACCTTGCCCAGATACATCACCGCCACATCGTCACAAAGGTGACGGACCATTGAAAGATCGTGGCTGATAAAGAGGTATGTTAGCGAGAACTGTTCCTGAAAATCTTTGAGGAGATTGACCACCTGGGCTTGGATGGAGACATCCAAGGCGGCGATAGGCTCATCGCAGACAATGAAGTCCGGATTGAGCGCGAGCGCCCTGGCGATCCCAATGCGCTGGCGCTGGCCGCCAGAAAATTCGTGCGGATAGCGGTTGGCGAACCTCGGATTGAGACCGACGGAATCGAGCAACTCGCGAATCCGCCTTTCCTTTTCCCTGCCTTTCAGTACGCCGTGCTCGTTCAGCGGTTCGGCAACAATGGAGCCGACGGTCATGCGCGGATTGAGACATGCCTGCGGATCCTGGAAGATCATCTGCATGCGCGGGCGGATCCGGCGCAGTTTGTTGCCTTCCAGATGCGTGATGTCTTCGCCATCAAACACGATGCGGCCCCCGGTAATGTCGCAAAGGCGCAAGATGGCACGCCCTGTGGTCGACTTGCCGCAGCCGCTCTCGCCCACAAGCCCGAGCGTCTGGCCGCGCCTGACTTCCAGATTTACGCCGTCCAGCGCTCTGATGGCGCCAGCCTGGCGCCCGAAGACACCCTGATGGGTCGGGTAGTGCACGGCCAGGTCACTGACGCGGAGCAGGACGTCGTCCCGGCCAGGCTGTGCGTCTCTGGTGAGGATACTTGGCTCAGACATCATCGCGCGGCCTCTGCTCGGTCACGTCCCACCAGCAGGCAGCTTCGTGACCTTCTCGCACCGGCATCAGGGGCGGCCTCTCGACGCGGCAGCGATCGAAAACATGCGGACACCGTGGTGCGAAGGGGCAGCTCGTCGGAAAGGCGGTAAAGTGTGGCGGCTGGCCGACGACACTCTTCAATCGCTCCTGTCCCGCCTGGTCGGGTCTCGGCAACGTCTCCATAAGCGCGCGCGTATAGGGATGACGGGGATTTGCGTAGAGATCGTCGACAGGGGCGCACTCGACAATGAGTCCGCCGTACATGACCATCACCCGATCGGCGATCCCGGCCACCACACCGAGATCATGCGTAATCCAGATGATGCTCATGCCGATTTCCTGGCGGAGCTTCTTGACGAGTTCCAGGATCTGGGCCTGGATCGTTACGTCAAGCGCCGTCGTCGGCTCATCGGCGATGAGAACTTTTGGCTCGCAGGCAAGTGCAATAGCGATCATCACCCGCTGGCGCATCCCGCCGGAGAACTGGTGGGGATAGTCGTTTATCCTGTCCTGTGGCGAGGGTATGCCGACCCGGGAGAGAAGCTCGATCGCACGCTTGCGCGCCTCGCTACGGCTGAGAACGAAATGCTTCCGCAACGGCTCCATCAGCTGGTAGCCGACCGTCAAGACCGGGTTGAGCGACGTCATCGGATCCTGGAAGATGAACCCAACCTCGCCGCCACGGACCTTACGCATTTCGCTCGGGTCGAGCGACAAAAGATCCCGGTACCCGAGACGCACCCTTCCAGACACGATTTCGGCGGGCGGCGACGGCAGAAGCTTCATGAGCGACATCATCGTAACGCTCTTGCCAGAACCGCTTTCACCGACAACGCCCAGCAGCTCGCCGGGCTGCAGTTCAAAGCTGATGCCGTTAACGGCGTGGATCGTGGTGCCGCGGGTCCTGAAAACAATCCGCAGATCCGACACCTGCAAGACCGGCGCGTCGTTTATTCTGCGCGATGTCGGCTCCACCAAAGCTACCCCCCTCGGGTTCACCGAACACCCTCCACCTGAACCCGGATTGCTCGGCCCGTCTCGTATCAAGCTGTACCGCGCGTGTTTCACGCTGAACAGGCAACTGAAGCAATAGTTAACCCTCCCCTTTTCTTTCCGATTATTGGCGGGGCTTTCCTTTCGATTATGGCGCGATGAGCGAACTTCATTCGCGTCTTCCATTGACCATCAACAGACGGGCGACCTGAGTCAATTGCAGCTTTTATATTGTCGTCATCTAAAAGCGAGATGGGTCGAGCCTATCGGATAAGCGCGATTAGGGTGTGGGGAGGTGAGCGTGCCGCTGGTGCGGTTCGCTCTTGATGATTGCGGTCGAGCTCGTCGCGGATGGGGGGTTGTGTGCGTCAAGTTCTGCAAAATGGGGCGGCCATGATGCTGGTCATGCGGCTTGGCGCAGAGCGAGCTTCTTGTGCTCGCGCAGGTCGTCCATGTTGAGGTATCGGTTGGCCTCCATCCAGTTTTCTTTGGTCTCGACGGCCAAGGCCCTGACCAGGCGCAGGCAGCTTTCGGCGTTTGGGAAGATGCGCACGACATAGGTGCGCCGGCGGATTTCCTCGTTGAGCCGTTCGAGCATGTTGGTGGACTTTAGATGCTTGTGGTGCTGTCTCGGCAGCCTGAAGAAGGTCAGGGTTTGTCCGATCGCGTCCTCGGCCCAGCCTGTCAGGCGCGGATAGCGTGCCGACCATTTGGCAAGCCATGCGGCAAGATCAGCCCTGGCCTCTGCGAGATCGCGCCGGTCGTAGAGCCAGCGCAATTCCTGCAGGCAGTCGTCGCCGTGCTTCCTCGGCAGATGATCGAGCGCGTTCCTGAGGAAGTGCACGTAGCAGCGTTGCCAGGCGGCTTCGGGGATCACCTCGCCGATCGCTGCCACCAGGCCGGCGGGATCGTCGGACACGACCAACTCAACGCCCTTGAGGCCGCGCGCCTTGAGGCCGACGAGGAAGTCCCTCCAGGCCGAGCGGCTCTCGCGATTGACCATCTCCACGGCCAGGATCTGGCGCCTTCCGTCCCAGTCGATACCGACCGCGATCAGCACCGCCTGGCTCATGACAACACCGGCTTCACGCACCTTCTCGTAGCGCGCATCGAGGATGAGGTAAGGAAACGGCTCTTGAAGGGGGCGCCTAGCAAAGGCAGCGAGGCTCTCGTCCAGCCGCTTGTTGATGGCCGAGATCGACGAGGCCGAGAAGGCATGGCCGCACAGTTCTTCCGTGATCGCCTTCACCTTGCGGGTCGACACGCCCTGGACATACATCTCGGCCAGCGTCGCCACCAAGGCCCGCTCGGAACTCTGGTAGCGCTCGAACAGCTCGGTGGAGAAGCGCCCGGCACGGTCCTGCGGAACCCGCAGCTCGAGCTTGCCGACGCGCGTCACAAGGATGCGGCCGTAATAGCCCGAGCGATAGCCAAGCCCTTCGGGCGTGCGCTCGCTCTTCGAGGCACCCAGCGCCTCGTCCATCTCGGCTTCAAGCACCTCCTGCATCACCGCACGGAGCACTTCGTGCAATCCATCCGGGTTCGAAAGCAAAATGTCTTTGACGGCAGCGCTGGCGGTCTTAACTTCAGTCTTGGTCATGGTGGCGTTCCTTCGCGGGAATCGGTGACGTGAACAATCACCAGCCTGCCATGACCGCCCCCTCTCAGCGAATTTGCAGAACTCTCAGCACACTACCTGATGGGGGTGAGCTTCCTCGGCTTCGTTTCTAGCCCGTCTTATTCATGACGGATCTGGGTTTGTTTGCCGCTGAGCGGCGGACAGGTGGCGGCTCGGCGTCTTTTTCACCGCGGCTGTGTCTGGACTTGTGAACGCGCTGGAGGGTGGAAGCTGTGTGGTTCGGCGGGGCCCGCTGCCCCGGCGGTCATGGTCCTGCCGGTAGCAGATTGCTGGCGATCGCCCGGAACAGACTTGCCTCGGGACAGGCGGCGGCGAAGGCCAGGCGGATGCGCGAGACGGTTTCGATGACGCGGGCGCCGAGCTTGAGCAGCCTGAGCCGCAGCGTAGCGAACTCGGCGTTGCGCAGATGATGGGTCGTGGGCACCGCCTCGCGCAGGTGAGCATTAACCAGTATGCGGCGGTGTGCAGGACAAGACGGCCCTGATTGGCAATCGGTGAGCGGCAGGAGGTGCGGTCGGAGGCGAGTTGGCTCTTGTGCATCTTGATCAGGTTTTCGGCCTGGCCGCGGGCGCAGTAGATCACGTCGTAGATGTGCTCGGCGGAGCCTTTGTCGAGATTGGTGACGACGAAGCGGATGTCGAGGCCGAGGGTGGTTGCCTCGATGCGAGCGCAGGTGCGGCGTTCGGCCTTCCAGGACTTCGCCTTGTAGCGGGTCTCGGCATAGCCGCGCAGCACAGACTTGCGCTCGAGCGCGCGGCGGGTGCGGATGTCGTCGGCGCTCTCGTCGACGAGCCGCTGCAGAACCTTGTTGCCGGGTAGGCCGAAGAGGTAGTCGATCGCATTGTTCTCGCACCAGGCCATGACTTGCGCCCGGCCGTAATGGCTGTCGCCACGGATCAGGATGCGGGTGGTCGGCCAGCGCGCGCGGATGCGGCGCACGAGACGGCGCAGATGGCCGCGGATCTCCTTGCCCGTCGGGGTCTTGCCAGGACGCAGGATCATCGCGACCGGACGTCCTGTCGCGGCGTCGTAGATGTGGATCGGCAGGAAGCAACGCTCGTCGTAGTGGGCGTTGAAGAGCGAGAGCTGCTGATGGCCGTGAACGACATCCAGCGTATCATCGATGTCGAGCGTGACGCTTTTCGGCGGCGCGGCATAGCTCGACAGCCACAGATCGACCAGCACCCAGCCGAGCCGGATGACGGTCCTGAGGTCGGGCAGGTTCTCCAGCCGCGAACAGGTCGGCTGCGAGCACAGATCAATCCCGCTGTCGGGCAGCCGCCCGCAGGCGAGCTTGAAGGCCGGATCGGTGCGCAGCCGGTCGAGATCGTTGGCATCCTCGTAGCCGCAGGCGATGGCAAAGATCCGGGCACGCAGGATGTCGGCCATAGCGTGCGTCACGCGCGCTGGATCGCGCGGATCGTGGATCGCAGCGGCCAGCCTGTCGCCAGTTGCAGGCGTCGCTCGGCCGCGGCCAAAAGCATGACGCCGCCATCCGAGGTGATGCGTCCGCCGTCAAACGCAGCTGTGACCTTCTTGCGTCCGACGGCTGGAAAAGACAGCGGCAGCAACGTATCCACGGTCATGGCGGGTGTGGCTCGCGAGATGCGGTGGAAGGGTTGGCCTAAGCAACCGAATCCTACGCCAAATCAATCGCTTAGCTACATCCGCCAGCCTCAAAGCCCCATCGTCGTGCATAAGACGGGCTAGTGACAAGCGTCAGCGATCGATCAGTTCATCGATCGCCTTATCGGACGCTGAGCGTCTTGGGCTGGCACTTGCATGCAGCATTTCCTGCTTGGTCACGTAGCCGATCGCGATCACTTTCCCGTCACTTCTTCGCTGTCGCGGGGGCACGATCCCCCGCGAGGCCGACCGTGACGGGACGCGTCCGGGCCGGCCGAACCGCTAGGCCGCATCGGCAGCCAAGGACGCGAGCGGGCTCCTGTGAAGCGAAGCAGCGCGAGGACGCCGCCGCAGGAGCGGGAAAAAGAGCAGGCGACGACGTTTCAGGGTGGGCCGGAACCGCTGTAGTCGCATCAGCAGGTCCAGATCTCTGCCTGCACCACGACGCCGAGCCAAGGGCAGTGGTCGGCTCGGCCACCCACTAGCCGTGTCTTGTTGAACGCTTCCTCAAAAAGGTCGCCCGCGCGAAACAAGTGTTAGACGCACAACCAGCACAGCTTGGTGATGTTACATGCCGGCGCAACGTATTGGCGCTACGCCGGCATTGCAATCCTGAAAAGTCAGCAATTTACCAGCAGGTCGCGGGACATGCTGCTTAGCGACTTCGCGCCATTCTCGGTCACTCGGACAGTCTCACTGAAGACGTAGCCGTCCTCCTTCTCAAAAATGCCGATGAGGACGTGGAAGGTCATGTTGGGTTCAATCACGGTGTCGTCGTCCTCCTGGAAGCTGATTCCGCTGTCGACCCAACCGTGGCCGATGGAATAGCCGCTCCTGGATTCCTTACGCACGCCGTATGGATTAAAGGCGCGCTGGAACGCTTGCGAAACTTCAGAGCACGTTACTCCGGGCCGTATCGTTTCGACCTCTGCGAGAAAGCCGTCCAAAGCGGCTTGATGTAAGTGCTGAGCCCGAGCGGTCGGCTCCCCCAAAAATACCGTCCGTGACAAGGCGCAGACATAGCGGTGTCGGAAGGCGCCAATTTCGATATTAGTCTGACAGCCCATCTTATAGCTTGCGTCGGACCACGAAAGATGCGGCGCGTTGGCGGGAGAGCCAACCGGCATATACGGAAATTGGCAAACACCCCCGGGGATTTCCGGAGTTCCCTTGATCAAAGCATGCGTTACCGCCGCCCCTACGTCGCATTCGCGCGCGCCTAGTGCAATCTCCAGCCGGCCCACCTGCATGGCCCTATCAACAATCTTGCCGGCTTGCTCCATGTACGCAAGCTCAGCTGGTGATTTTACCTTCTTCAGCTTAGCAATCATCCCATCGGCATCGATGAACTTCGATGAGTCCAGGCTGTTACCGAGGGCGGCATGGTCTTTCACTCCAAACGTCTTGGCCGTCAGTTCGACCCCGATTCGGCTCGACTTAGTGCGCTCGCGGATTAGATCGCCAATCGGCTCCCATGCCGTCCGTTGGCTCGATCCAATGTACTTTTCGGGATAACTGAGGATGCGTGATTCCGGCAGGTACGATGTGGGCGTTGCACACAAAGTGTCCATTTCGCGCACGATCAGCCACGGATCTTCCTCTTCTTGACACACGAGAGCGAGCTGCGGAACGTAATCCGAGTATCCGTCATAGCCGGTGAGATAGTTCATATTATTCTCGTCCATGACAAGCAGCGCGTCCATTCCACGCGCCGCCATTTGCTGTCGCAGCCGAGCAGTGCGCTCGCGGTATTCCTGCTGACTAAATCCAGGTACGCGTCCCTGTTGACTAGATGTAGGCATAAGCAGCTTTCTCCTATCTTTGGTTAAATGTCGATCGCAGGAGGCGATCAATTGGTTTTGCTTTCTTAAAAGGCGCCCTGAACCGCGATCGTACATTTGGCTAGGTGGGTAGGCCACGTCGCCCGGTTCGAGGCGGTAAGTCAGGTAGCGGCCGCGGAGGCGTCGGCAATCCACTCCATCAGGCCCTTGCTGAGGCTGCGCGGGACGAGGAGGTCGCATTCGAACCCGCTCCTGCGCAGCAGCAGCACCGGCATGCGATCGAGACCCGTCTGGACTGCCCGTCCATCTCCCAGTGTCTCCCAATCCGCCGCGACACACCGCTCCAGCACCTGTTTGAGGCCCCTGCCGGACAGCCGGAGCCGAATCCTGCCCTCGCCGAGTTGGAGTGCGCAGCCGAGTTCCGCGTCGATGTCGAGAACAGGCGGCGGGCCGTCGCAAAGCAGCCAAAACCGACGCGGCGCAATCCGAATGACGAGCTCATCGTCATGACGAGCAGTGTCGCCGACCTTGTTGGGCAGAGGCCCGCCCAGCATCCTATTCAGTACCACCTCAAATTGTGCCATCGCGCCATCCCAGCCCTCGAGTTGGAGGATAGAGCAGTCATAAGCCGCCATCTCGAACCCGGCCATGTTCGAACCATCAGCCATGCAGCCGCTCTCCCTTCGGGTCCAGGAATATAGGCGAGACTATCCGGGCCCGAACCGTCTGGCCCTTCATGGGATAAGTTGCGACGATCTCGGTGCCCTCCTCCGCGGCATTCCGGGCAAGCAGTCCCAGCCCGACCCACGCGTCCAGCGTGGGGCTGTAGGTCACCGAGGTGATGCGGCCGAGACCGTGGCCATGGATCGGCTCGCCAGGCCTGAACAGGATCGAGCCGCCGCGCAATGGCTTGCCCGGCTCGAGGCTGCGCAGCCCGACTAGCCGCGGGCGCGCCGGGTCGCTGAAGGCTTCGCGGCGGCCAAGCACCTCGCCCACATAGCCGCTGCGCTTGCCCGCCATGCGGCTGAGCCCGAGGTCGTCGAGCGTCGTCCTGCCGTCGATCTCCGGTCCCGCGACATGCCCCTTCTCGACGCGCAGGGCGCCCAGGGCCTCGACGCCGTAAGGCTTCTGGCCAAAAGGCGCGCCGGCCTCTATTAGCCGGCACCACACCTCCTTGCCCCCCCTCGCGCCGGCATAGATCTCGTAAGCCCGCTCGCCGGAAAAGCTGAGGCGGATGATGCGCAAGGGCCAGCCGTTATACTTTGCCTCGATCAGTCCCATATGCGGCAGCGCCGCGTTGGAGACGTCGAGGTCGGGAAACGCGGCGGCGAGGATATCGCGGCTCTTCGGACCGGCAACCGACATCGCAGCCCATTCGTCGCTGACCGAGGTCACCGACACGCGCAGGTCTGGCCAGGCGGTGTCGAGCAGGAATTCGAGCCGGGCCATTACGTCCGCGGCGTTCGCGGTCGATGTCGTCATAAGAAAGTGCCGCTCGCCGAGTCGGGTCGTTGTGCCATCGTCGAAGACGATGCCGTCGTCGCGCAGCATGATGCCGTAGCGCGCGCGGCCGATCGCCAGCTTGGCAAACCCATTGACATAGACGCGGTCGAGGAAGTTGGCGGCGTCCGGCCCTTGTATGTCGATCTTGCCGAGCGTGGAGATGTCCATCAGCCCTGCCGCCTTGCGCACCATCCGCATCTCCGCGACATAGGCCTCGTCCACATCGCGGCCGGAAGCAAGGTAGAACCAGGGCCGTATCCAGGCGCCGGTCTCAAGCATCTGCGCGCCGTTGGCGACATGCCAGTCATGCATTGGCGTGCGCCGGAACGGCTTGTGAAGATGGCTCTGGCTGCGCCCAGCCAGCGCACCAACGGCAACTGGGGTATAGGGAGGCCGAAATGTAGTCGTGCCAAGGTCCGGAACCGCCATCCCGCGCAGACCGGCCATGGCGGAAATCGCGCTGAGATTGCTTGTCTTGCCCTGATCGGTGCCCATCCCAAGCGTCGTATAGCGCTTCAGATGCTCGACCGACTCATACCCCTCACGATGCGCCAGCGCGACGTCACTTACGGTTACGTCCATCTGCAGGTCGATAAAGGCCTTGCCTTTGGCAAGTTCCGCCTTTGGGTTCCCGAACCCCCTCTGCGCCGATCGAAGGGGGAAACTATGCTCCGGCCGCCTAGCCTGGCTACCATCCTTTCCCTCCACGAAGTGAGGCGCAACGAGCGGGCTATCATTAGGTCCAGCGTCGTCGAGGCTAAAGGGCGGCTGGACTGATTTCGTTGCGCCGCAGAACGCAGCTGCCTCTGCCCCCGCGCTATGCCCCTCCTCGATGGCGCCGGCTGTGATGAAGCCTCCTGTCATAGCACCGGCCACGAACTGCCCCGCTCCGAGCTTTCCGGGAACGAAAGCGTTTATGTCCTCGCGATATAGGGGCCTCACCCCAAGATGGGAGGTCAGATGCACCGTCGGCGACCAACCGCCCGAGAGCACGACCAGGTCGCATTCCAGCGTAATCGTACCGCCCGGTTCGGAAAGCGTAACAGCGCGTACGGCATAACGCCCCAATGCATTGGAGATCAGCGATTTCCTGCGGACGGCAATGCCCCAGTGGCGCGCCTGTTCCAAAAGTTCATGTGTCGGTTCCGCGCGGCTGTCGGCTATTGTCACTTCGGCCCGGGCTGCCGCAAGGTCAAAGGCTGCGGAATAGGCGCTGTCGTTGTCGGTTGCGACCATCACTCTCGTACCCGCAAGTACGGCAAAGCGGTTCAGATAGGTCCGCGCCGCGGAGGCCAGCATGATGCCGGGCCGATCATTGTTGGTGAAGGTAAGCGGCCGCTCGATCGAGCCCGTAGCGTAGACGATCGTTTTCGCCCGCAAAAGCGCCATTATCTGGCGCGCCTCGCCTTTCGCCGGATCGGTGGTTGCTGAGCCGTGCCGCTCCACCAGCCCGAGCACATTGCTGTCATAGGCACCGAACGCGGTGGTGCGCGTCATCATCGAAACATTCGACATGTCGGCGAGCCGTGCGAGCGTCACGGAAAGCCAGGCCCGGGCCTCGCCGTCCGCCGGCTCCGACAAAAGACAGCCCCCCGCCACAAAATCCTGCTCAACGAGAACCACCCTGGCGCCCGCCTCGCCCGCAGCAAGCGCGGCCGAAAGTCCCGCCGGGCCGGCCCCGATCACCGCCACATCGGCGAACAGATGACGGATTTCGTAGCGGTCAGGATCGGGCTCTATCCCCGCGCGGCCGAGCCCCGCCGCCTTGCGGATGAAGTGCTCGTAAAACATCCAGGCCCGCCGGGTCGGACCCATGAAGGTCTTGTAGTAGAAGCCCGCCGACAGGAACGGCGAGAACAAGCCGTTGATGCCTTGAACGTCGAACTTGAGAGATGGCCAGCGGTTCTGGCTTTCGGCAACCAGGCCGTCCGCCAGTTCCACCGTGGTCGCCGGCAGATTCGGTTCGCGCCGCCCGCCGGTTCCCAAAGTCATGAGCGCATTCGGCTCCTCGGGCCCGGCCGAATAGATTCCGCGCGGGCGGTGATACTTGAAACTGCGGCCGACGAGGCTCACGCCGTTCGCCAGCAGCGCCGACGCGAGCGTGTCGCCGCGGAAACCAGCCATCGCCTTCCCGTCGAAGGTGAACGCAACCGGCTGCGAACGATCAATCAGCCCGCCTTCGTTGAGCCGCCTCATGCGCGCGCCTCCCGTGCGGACCGCGCCAAGGAAATCTCGTGGTTGCGTGTATCGCGCCCGACCACCAACCATTGACGGCAGCCCATCACGTGCTGCCAGTACTCGCGATGCGGGCCGGCCGGGTTCTCGCGCACGAAGACGTAACGGTACCAGGCCTCGAAATCCGCGTCGTCGTGGACAGGACGGATGACCGACGCGTCACCACCGTAGCGGAACTCGTCGTGGTCGCGCAGACCGCAGTAGGGACATTCGATGCGTAGCATGGTCTTGGGTCTCTCGGTTATTGCAGCCAGGCGAACGGCCCGACGCCGGCCTCGTCGATCGCGCGGCCGGTGCGGAAACGGTCCAGGCTGTAGCCGGCGCTGAGCGGATGCGCCTTTCCGGTGGCGATGGTATGCGCGAAGCACCATCCTGAGGCCGGCGTGGCCTTGAAGCCGCCATAGCACCAGCCACCGTTTAGGTAGAGCCCGTCGACTGGCGTTGGGCAGATGATGGGGCTGGCGTCCGGCGTCATGTCCATCACCCCGCCCCAGTGGCGCAAAATGCGCAGGCGAGAAATGCAGGGCATTAGCGCGACTGCCGCCTCCGCGACTTCGCGGACCATCCCGAGATTGCCGCGCTGAGCATAAGAATTATAGCCGTCGAGACCGCCGCCGAAGACCAGGCCACCCTTGTCGGACTGGCTGACGTAGAAATGCTCGGTGCCGTGGGCGACGATCTGGTGGACAAGGGGCTTGATCGGCTCCGTCACGAAAGCCTGCAGGACATGGCTCTCGATCGGCAGGTCGAGGCCGGCCTTCCGGCCGAGGACCGATGTGTGACCCGCCACCGCAAGCCCTACTTTCCCGGCCCCAATCCGGCCCTTCGTGGTCTCCACGCCGACGATGCGCTCGCCGTCACGGACGAAACCCGTCACCTCGCAGCCCTGGATGATGTCGACGCCATGGGCGTCGGCGGCGCGCGCGTAGCCCCAGGCCACCGCGTCATGACGTGCCGTGCCGGCGCGGCCCTGCAAGATCGCGCCATGGATCGGAGAACGCGCCGTTTCAGAAAAATCGAGGTAGGGGACGAGCCGCCGCACCTCGTCGCGGTCGAGAATGTCGGCGTCGATGCCGTTCAGCCGCATGATATTGGCGCGGTGGCCGAAGCCATCGAGCTGGTCGGCCGAATGGGCCGTGATGAGCATGCCGCGCTGCGAGAACATGACATTGAAATTCAGCGCCTGCGACATGCCTTCCCAGAGCTTCATCGAGAACTCGTAGAACTGGGTGTTGCCGTCGAGCAGGTAGTTAGAGCGAATGACAGTGGTGTTGCGGCCGACATTGCCGCCGCCGACGTAGCCCTTCTCTAGCACGGCGACGTTGCGTATGCCGTGGTTCTCGGCGAGGTAGAATGCAGCCGCGAGGCCGTGCCCGCCGCCGCCTACAATGATAACATCATAGGCCGGCTTCGGATCGGGAGAGCGCCAGGCGCGCCGCCAGCACCTGTCGCCAGCAAGGCCATTGCGTAGGATGGAGAAAACCGAATAGCCGCGCATACGGTTCCCTTATTTTGACGAAGAAGAGGCGGGCCAAGTTGCAGAAGGTTTCCGCACCTTGCTCAATGATACGGGAGTGTTCAGAGATTGCGATGCCCGGAACGGAAAGAGCCCTGTGTCGCAGTCGAGGAAGGGTAAGATTGCGCGGAATGGCTCCAGAGTGGGGGGTCCGTCACCGACGCCAGAAAGCTCCATCGCGCTGCCATGTCTTGCGACAGCGCGACCCTGGGAGTCAGAATGGACGGGGTTTGGCATTCCGTGTTGTCCCTCCCAGAGCAACAATGACAGTTCAAAAAAAGCGGATTTATGTGAACCCGGTCGCTTCGGTTCACCAAAATAGACGAAGTCGTCCTGTATCAGACCTGTCCGGATCCCCATGGTCGTCATAGAAAGTGCCTCAAATTAACTCTGCGCCGCGGGACTGATGTAGATGGAACGCGCGTGAACTATGCGCCACTTGGCGTTGGATGCGCCAACATAGAGTCGCGAATGGTACCATCGCGTTTTCAGATGACAGGAGGCGTAGCCTCTTGGGATGCGCTCGCGTCGAAAGGTGGACGGCCGCTTAACCGCTGCCATTTCCGTTTCTAATACGATTCACAAGTCGACGCGAAGGTCAGAGTCTGCGCCGTAGGAAGATCAAGAAAACGTCGTTCGGCACGGCGGTCGGAAGCGGCAATTGGCGCGCGAATATGTAGAACGGGCGCTCGTTGGCGCCCGAGTACTGCGTGCATGCGGGTGAACGGGAGAGCAATATCTACTAGCCCGTCTTATTCATGACGGATCTGGGTTTGTTTGCCGCTGAGCGGCGGACAGGTGGGCGGCTCGGCGTCTTTTTCACCGCGGCTGTGTCTGGACTTGTGAACGCGCTGGAGGGTGGAAGCTGTGTGGTTCGGCGGGGCCCGCTGCCCCGGCGGTCATGGTCCTGCCGGTAGCAGATTGCCTGGCGATCGCCCGGAACAGACTTGCCTCGGGACAGGCGGCGGCGAAGGCCAGGCGGATGCGCGAGACGGTTTCGATGACGCGGGCGCCGAGCTTGAGCAGCCTGAGCCGCAGCGTATCAGGTTTTCGGCCTGGCCGCGGGCGCAGTAGATCACGTCGTAGATGTGCTCGGCGGAGCCTTTGTCGAGATTGGTGACGACGAAGCGGATGTCGAGGCCGAGGGTGGTTGCCTCGATGCGAGCGCAGGTGCGGCGTTCGGCCTTCCAGGACTTTTTGTAGCGGGTCTCGGCATAGCCGCGCAGCACAGACTTGCGCTCGAGCGCGCGGCGGGTGCGGATGTCGTCGGCGCTCTCGTCGACGAGCCGCTGCAGAACCTTGTTGCCGGGTAGGCCGAAGAGGTAGTCGATCGCATTGTTCTCGCACCAGGCCATGACTTGCGCCCGGCCGTAATGGCTGTCGCCACGGATCAGGATGCGGGTGGTCGGCCAGCGCGCGCGGATGCGGCGCACGAGACGGCGCAGATGGTCGCGGATCTCCTTGCCCGTCGGGGTCTTGCCAGGACGCAGGATCATCGCGACCGGACGTCCTGTCGCGGCGTCGTAGATGTGGATCGGCAGGAAGCAACGCTCGTCGTAGTGGGCGTTGAAGAGCGAGAGCTGCTGATGGCCGTGAACGACATCCAGCGTATCATCGATGTCGAGCGTGACGCTTTTCGGCGGCGCGGCATAGCTCGACAGCCACAGATCGACCAGCACCCAGCCGAGCCGGATGACGGTCCTGAGGTCGGGCAGGTTCTCCAGCCGCGAACAGGTCGGCTGCGAGCACAGATCAATCCCGCTGTCGGGCAGCCGCCCGCAGGCGAGCTTGAAGGCCGGATCGGTGCGCAGCCGGTCGAGATCGTTGGCATCCTCGTAGCCGCAGGCGATGGCAAAGATGCGGGCACGCAGGATGTCGGCCATAGCGTGCGTCACGCGCGCTGGATCGCGCGGATCGTGGATCGCAGCGGCCAGCCTGTCGCCAGTTGCAGGCGTCGCTCGGCCGCGGCCAAAAGCATGACGCCGCCATCCGAGGTGATGCGTCCGCCGTCAAACGCAGCTGTGACCTTCTTGCGTCCGACGGCTGGAAAAGACAGCGGCAGCAACGTATCCTCGGTCATGGCGGGTGTGGCTCGCGAGATGCGGTGGAAGGGTTGGCCTAAGTGTGGAGCCTCAACAGGTTGTCCCGGTTTAGATCGAGGCGACTGATAGGTGGTTTGGACTTTAGGCTGCCATGCGGGCGATGCCAATTGTATCTGTGTAGCCAGATTGGCAGTTCGGCGGCACGGTGATTTGAAGTCGGATAGGCGACGGCATAAGCCCATTCGCGCAGCGCCGTCTGGATGAAGCGGCTCGGCCTTGCCATTGGTCTTGGGCGTATAGGGTCTTGTCCTGACATGCTTGAGGCCGAGATCGCGGCAGGCCTTGGCGAAGGCCTTGGATCTGTAGCAGGAGCCGTTGTCGGTCATGACACGCGCTATCGCGACGCCGAGGCTGGCATAGTAGGCCACCGCTGCCTTGAGGAAGGCGATGGCGCTCTCCTTCTTCTCGTCGGCCAGAATTTGCGAGAAGGCGATGCGGGAAGCATCGTCGATGCAGACATGGACGAACTCCCAGCCGGCGCCGCGCGACTTGCCTTTTTGAGGATCGCCGGTGATGCGATGGCCGACCTGGCTGAAGCGGCCGAGCTTCTTGATGTCGATATGGATCATCTCGCCGGGATGCTCGCGCTCGTAGCGTCGGATCGGTTCGGCCGGCTCGATATCCCTTAGCCGTGACAGCCCGGCACGCTTGAGAACCCGGCTAACGGTGGCGGGCGAGACACCGACCTCCATGGCGATATGCTTGCCGGTCAGCCGCTGGCGGCGCAAGGCTGCGATGCGCTTGGCAATCGACGCGCCGGTGACCTGTGGCATATGGGCAGGCCGCGAGGAACGGTCGACCATACCGGCCCGCCCCTCGGCCTTATAACGCTCGACCCAGCGCGCCACGATCTTGGCCGACACGCCATAGACGCGCGCCGCATGGGCTTTGGAAAAACCGCCTTCTATCACCGACAGCGCCATCTCCTCTCGACGTAGCGGCGTGAGACGGGCATTCTTGTGGATGTTCATTCGGACCCTCCGATGGATGCTGAAGCCTGGTAACTCCAGTCTCCTCGGTCCGGTCCGAATGGACAACCTCCTGAAAGCTCACACCTAAGCAACCGAATCCTACGCCAATCAATCGCTTAAGCTACATCCGCCAGCCTCAAAGCCCCATCGTCGTGCATAAGACGGGCTAGCAGGCTGTTGAAGAAGTCTGACGTATTGCCTTGAGAATGGCCTCGTCGCCATTGTGGTGGGCGAATGTGATCTCGATTGAGCCGTCGTCGAGCAATTTGGCATGGCCATCGCCTGTGACTTCGTCCATCTCGTCAAATCCGCCCCATGTGAAGTGAACTATCGAAGGGCTGTAGCTCAGATCGAGGCCGGCTTGCAGGGCGCCAAAGGCGATCTCGCCGTTGTTGTCGGGTCCGATGGTGATGGTTGCGGGTCCACCGAGGTTCAGATAGCCGCGATCCCACAGATCGGCTTCGATGATCCGCCAGCGGCCGATCAGTTGGCAGCCCGCGGGGGCGGTCACGTCGACACCGCTAGCAGCTTCGGTAGCCGTACCAGATCGTAGGCGGCGGCGCTGAAGGTGAATGCCCATCCGACGTGGTCGCGGCCGCGCAACTTCGTCTTCTCTTGCCCGGCAACCGTCTTGATCCATCCGAACGCCTCCTCGATGCGCTTGCGGTGCGCTGGCTGACGGCATAGCCGCCGTGCCGCGTCGTGCGCCCGTCGATCGCCGAACGACGGCCGTTGGTGTTCTGCGCCACGTGCGGCGTCACCTTCATCGATCGCAACTCGTTGATGAAGTCCTGCGCATCGTAGGCCTTGTCGGCGCCGAGCGTGATTGTTTGCGGACGGTCGGCGCGCGGCTCGATCATGTGCAGGGCCGCCACCCGTTCGGCATGTCCGTCGGCCAGCGTCAGGCAAGCATCGACCAGCAGGCCGTGGCGGTTCTCCATCAGCCCATGCCCGATGAAGCAAAGCTTCGTGTCCTTGCCTTTACCCTTGCGGTAGAGCCTGGCGTCAGGATCGGTGGTCGAGGCATGCGTATCGTTCGACCGCTTCTGGTCATGAAAGTCTGCGTCCGTATTGCGCCTGCCGGCGGCTCGCCCGAGCCATCCTTCGATGCTTCGCCCGAGCCGTCCTTCGGCTTGACGCTCTTCATCGAAGCCCAGGCCCCGATCAGCGTGCCGTCGACCGAGAAGTGATCCGTGGACAGGAGCTTCTTGACCTTGGGCTGGGCCAGCACGGCCGCCAGGAACTTCGCCGCGATGTCGCTCTCCGAGCGGACCGAATTGAACGCCTGCAAAAGCATCGCCCGCAACAGCTTCTCCGACGGGATCGATGGCCGTCCGATCGGCGAATACAGCGCCGCGAACTCACGCTCCAGCGCCGACAGGGTTTCATTCACGATCGTCCGGATCGCCCGCAATGGATGATTGCGCCGAACCCGGACTTCAAGGTCCACGTAGCTGAACAGTTCGCCAGTTCGATCGTCGCCGCCGCGCACTCGTCACCTCTGAATCCCTTCGGAGCCAGTGAATCACCGCTGTGATCCGGTGGCGAGTGCCTTTTTCAACAGCCTGCTAGATGCCATAATGGCCGGCGCTCCTCGCATAGCCAGGTGGCTGTCCCTCAGAGTGATGATGCTGAATGGGGTCCGATTGTCTCGGCCCAAGCATCGAACGAGGGACAACCATAAACTAATTATGCAGGGATTGATGTAAAACTGGGCAGCGTTTGCGTGGTGGATTCATCGGGCAAGATCGTGCGAGAGTCGAAGGTGAGCCTGAGTTGCTGTTGTAGCATTTTGCCGATCTGGGATTGCCCGTCATCCGCGTCGGTCTTGAGGCCGGCCCATTGTCGCAGTGGTTGCGCCAGGGTCTGGTCAACGCCGACTTTGAGGTGGTGTTGCTGGAGACACGGCATGTGAAGACGGCACTGTCGGCAATGCCGGTGAAGGTCGCAAGCATGCTCGCGGGATCGCCCAGTTGCTGCGCATGGGCTGGTACTGTCCTACGCACGCCAAATCTGCAGATGCCCCGGGACGTGCGGGCCCTACTAGTCGGCCGCAAGCTGTTGCAGGCCAAGCTGCTCGACGTCGAACTCAGCATACGCAGAATCCTACGTGGTTACGGGCTCAAGGTTGGCGAGGTGAGCCGGGGGCGTTTCGAGGCGCGCATTCGCGATCTCATCGAGGACCATGACATGCTTGCGACGGCTTCGGCAAATCATGATGGCATGATGTGGCAGTCTTGGTGCTGAGCACGGACAGAAGCATGATCCCAGCCGCGTGATGATCACTCGAAGGGACTTGACGAGTAAGGGCCCTCTACAGAAGCTCTATTGCACCGCGCAGGACCTGGCACCAGCTCCCTTCCACCTGTGTATTCAGACGAACAGGCTGGCATATGACCCTGTTGGTCGCGTTTTCGCCAACCGGCGGAGCCTTGGGCGAGACATCATCGCATTAAGGTTCGATCAGGACGAGACGACTTGGCTGTAGGTAAAGTTTACCGCCCCCAATACTTGCCGCCCGTGGGCAAGCAGAACCGCTACAGTCCGCAGGTTCTGACTTACATCCAACCGCTGAAAGGGGATCCGCCGCTCGGAGCCGATCGACTGGAAGCTAGTAGCCGCTTGCGATCGACGATCTTTCCGGGGCGGTCCAGAAGCTCGGCTGGTACGGCCGGCGCTGGAACGCGGAGCTGTACCACAAGGTCACTAAGTCCCGCCTGCCCTGCCGAGGAGGCGAGGCTCGAGACCGCAGAGAGGCCCACGAAGCCCATTGCCCTCAGCTCGGTAATCAGCTGGCGCATATTCTTCGTCACTGTGGCGGCGGGCCTCGCCAAGCGAGACGCCGCGCCCGACAGGGTTCTCACCTTCGCCGAGATCACGGCGCTCGACCAGATTGACCCGTCCCGAACGCGACCGCGTCTCCAGCGGCGCACATTCGCCGCTTACCTGTCGCGAATCGTCATCTCTCCCGCAAACATGGCCGTCCGCCGCGGCATAATCCGCTTGCGCGACATCGCCTTCGGCATCTCTATTGGATCCAGCGATGATGTGTCGGACTCACCGTGCTGGATCACCTTCCATTGCCGCGGCACCACCTCCAGCGTCTCGGTGATATCCTCACCCAGCTTGCGCAGCCGATGACCGCCGCAGCAGTGGCAAGCGGTCGGCGCCGGCTCGACCACGCGTTCGCGCGGCAGATGCTCGGGAAATGGCTGGCGCGTCGGTCGCTTGCACACATAAGGTGCCACCTCGGTGGTCCGGGCCGCTGCCTGTTCGGCGGCGATCTCGTCTTCCGTCGCCGTGCTCTCAATTTCTTCGAAGGTGAGCTCCATCTGGTCGTGCAGGCGGGCTGAGCGTTCAGAACTCTGACCATGCATCGCCCGCTGCAGCTTGCGGATCGTCAGATCCTGATGTGCGATCAGCGCCGCATCATCCGATGCCTTGGCCCTGGCGGCCGCCAGTTCGGCCTCGACCAGCGCAGCGCGCGCAGCCTCGTCTTCGGCCCTGGCCAGCGCCGCGGTCAGCGCTGCTCTCAGTGCGCCGATATCGTCCGGAACAGCATCCAGGGCGGCGGCAACCATGTCCTGGAGTGAATCATAAAACGCGTCCGCTGACTCGCGGAAAATGGCGCAAACTCAAAGAAAAACTCAGCCCGCGCGCTGCGGTCTGAACGTGTGGCGCGGGTTGCGCCAATCGATCCCGTCGAGCCTGTAGGCGAGCTGCGCCGGTGATATGGAAACCGTGCCGTCCGCCGGCGACGGCCATAGAAACCGGCCCTTCTCGAGCCGTTTTGCATACAGCGACATGCCGAGCCCATCATGCCAGATAATCTTGATCAGATTGCCGCTGCGGCCGCGGAAGACATAAAGATCGCCGGCATGCGGATCCCGACCCAACGTCTCCTGAACCTGCAGAGCGAGGCCTTGCATCCGCGACGCATATCGGTCCGGCCGACCGCCAACCAGATCCGCACCTGCCTCGGGAACGGGATCATCAAACGCCCAGCGCCTTCACCATCGCCGCCGCCAGTGTCGGCGGCGTGGTCAGCGGAATCCGCAGCCGCACCTTGCCGGCGATCTCCAGCTCGATCACCGCTGGGGGCGCCGCCGGCACCGAAACGGCGACAGGCTCATCGGGAACCACGACAACTTCGGCAAAGCCCGTCTCGCGGGCTCTCAGCGTGCGGCGCCACTTATAGATCAGGCTGGTCGCGACATCGTACTGACGCGCTACCGCCGCCACCGTGGACCCGGGCGCCAATGCCGCGGCCAGTATCCGGCACTCATCCTTTTCACGCCAACGACGACGCTCAGGCCCGGTCAATAACGTCACATGGCTCATGCTGTGCTGCTAACTACGCTCGTAAGGGCGACCTTAAGAGCGCAGCTTCGCTACCGTGCCATGCTCGCGCAAGGCGGCCTTAGCCGGAGGCGTACGACTCACCGGACGGTTGCCTCTTAAAGTCGAACACGCTTGCGTCGGCATTTCTCGCTGCTGGCCCGCTGTGTCCCCAGTTCCGCTGAGGATAGGTGTTTTGCCACCCTATTCAGGCGCTCACAGTTATAAGCGTTTAGTTAAGATGACGTCCCGACAAGCGTGGGCGGGAGACACCAGCCATACTTGCAGCAGCAATTCACGGGTTCAGGCTCCAAATCACCATTGCTGTATCGAGCCGGCCAAAAGGTCAAGGATGACCTCACCATCAATCCCTGCCGCCGTACATAGCTATTGGATCGCCGAGGCTGCCGGGTAAGGGTTCTTGGCCAAGTCCGGGCCGATCCGAGGCTTCCACCACTCCTACGCCCCCCTGCATCCGGAATGGTGCATCCGTAAATGCGTCGTTAAGGCCACGTGATAACGGATCGTAAACAGAATGGCGCAGCTCCTTCGGGGTGGACTGAGCCAAACCGTAAATAGCTCCCTGAACTATCCCCGTTCCCCCCACATCCTGAATGGTCATTGGAATCCCTGCCGTCACACACATGTCACGCGCGCGGCGGGCCTTTGTCAGACCACCCACTCTCGAGATCTTGATATTGATTAAGTCTGCGGCACTATCTGCGATAATCCGCATCACCATCTCAGGCGAGTCAACGATTTCGTCGAGGATCATTGGATGATCCGTCCGATGTCTCACCGCGAGGCAGTCCTCGTATGAAGAACAAGGCTGCTCTATATAGACGTCAAGATCGCGAATTTGTCGCATTACGCGAAGGGCTTGATCCCGTGTCCACCCGCGGTTGCAGTCGGCGTAGTATTCCTCACCCGGTCGGGCATGTTCAAAGATTGCCCGCATTTTTGACACATCGTGCGCGACATCGCCGCCCAACTTTAATGACATACGACGGTATCCCTTCTCACGGAAAGCCGCGGTCTCTGCCAACAACTCTTCAATTGACCCCTGGGGGTCGCACATAAGATCTAATCCACCTTCGAACCTTCCGCCGAGAAGATCGCACAGCGGCATTCCAGTTGCTTTGCCGAGAATATCCCAACAAGCCATGTCGATTGGCGATTTACCGTATGGGTGGCCGTACAAGAAATGGTCCATCAGATAGTTGATTCGATCGGTCTGGAGCGGATTTTCTCCAATGAGGTGAGGAGCTAATTCGGCAATGGCCGCTATGGCGCCCTTTGCGAACGCCGGCAGATAGTTCCCTCCCATCGTTTCGACTTCGCCCCATCCGACGATCGCGGCGTCAGTCTCGATTGCTACAATAGTGCTGTCGATAGATGTCCATGTGCGACCACGTGATAGGCTGTACGGTGGACAAGGCGTCAATATCCCAAAAACTGATATGCGAGTTATTTTCATTAGAAATTATCTCCTTGATTGCTCGCCTGGATGCGTTAACTGCGAGCAAAGACATGATCCCTCGCGCAAGCCGCATGCCGGAGCATGTGCCCGCGACAAAAAAAATCCAATCTCAGTTGCAACCGACCTTCCTCCACCTTCACATATGCCCTCCAGCCTGAAACAAGAGCACATCTGACGCTGAAAAATGGGCGTGAACGGGTTGCCCCGCTACAAATCCCGGAGTTTTCCCGACATTCTTGCGGACTGCCAGCAATCTGCCCCTCCCTGGAAGATCGACGACCACATGCATGTCCGCGCCCAGCGGTGCCACGTCGAGCACAACACCCATCAGGACATTGCATTCTGCGTCTTGAGCTACTTCACTCGCCGCCCCGCCCGTGAGCGTTATGTTTTCCGGTCTGACACATAGATCAGCATGGTCGTATTGATTGGATGGCGGAGTTCTTGCGTGGATCTCAATTCCTTCGCTTGTGACATAGATGCTGACGCCCTCGCTCGATCTGCCGCGCCTTGATCCATGAAACCAGTTGGACCTCCCGACGAACTCGGCGACGAATTTGTCAGTGGGCTCCGCGTATATCTGCGTCGGCGATCCACGCTGAACGATTTTCCCCCCCCGCATGACAACGACTTCGTCGCCCAAGCTTAGAGCTTCCTCCTGATCGTGGGTGACAACGATGGTGGTTGCGCCGACCGACCGAAGGATCTCCTTCAACTCAATGCGCAGTTCTAGGCGAAGCTTCGCGTCAAGTGCAGATAAAGGCTCGTCCAAAAGAACAATCTGGGGGTCTGTTGCAAGCGCTCGCGCAAGCGCGACGCGCTGCTGCTGTCCGCCGCTTAGCTGGCTCGGATATCTGGCCTCCATGCCGCCCAATTGAACAAGCGACATCATCTGTTCGACACGAGAGGGTATTTCGGATTTCGGCGTTCCTCGATACCGCATTCCGTAGGCGACATTCTGAGCCACGGTCATGTGAGGGAACAGCGCGTAATCTTGGAATAGCAGTCCGACGTTGCGTTCATAGGGCTTCAAGTGGCCAACATTATCGCCGGAGATTTCCACGGTCCCGCGGTCAGGCGACGTGAAACCTGCAATGATGCGGAGAGTAGTTGTCTTGCCGCAGCCGCTCGGCCCCAGAAGCGAAAGCACCTTTCCCTTCTCGATCTTCAATGACACGGCATCGACGGCAGTGAATTGGCCGTACCTTTTGGAGACGTCTTTCAGTTCCAGAACATTCATTTAATCAAGCCTTATAGATGCCTTGACCGATTGCTCGCTCAAGGCCGATTACGCGGTCAAGAACTATAAGTAAAGCTAGGGTCAGGACCATTAAGAGGACTGCGGCCGCCGCAATCGTGAGATCCAACTTGGACCTCATTAAACTGATTAATGCAACGGGTAACGTGTAAGTACTGTAGTCACACAAAAATATACTTATCGCGACGTCATCCATAGAGAAGGCAAATGCAAAAATCGCGCCAGCGGAAATGCTACTCTTGGCGAGAGGCAAGGTAATCGTGAAGAATGCCTGTCGCGCGTTAGCGCCGAGGCTCAACGCCGCCTCGCCCAGCGTTTCGCTTATGCCAGTAAGTCCAATCAATGACATTCTTATGGTGTATGGCAATGCAATAATCAAGTGCCCGACAAGCAGTCTAGAAAAGGTCGGAAGGAGGTCAAAAACAGAAAAGAACAGGAGTAAGCCGAACCCGATAATCACCCCTGGTATCACAAGAGGTGACAAGAATATGGTGGTTGCTACGTCACGCGATCGCGGGGACATTCGGCTGATCGCCACCGCCGCCGATGCGCCAATCGCCGTCGCAAGGACCGTCGTCGCAATTGCCAGCAGCAAGCTGGTCTGGAACCCGGACCACAAGTAACCATTATTATTAAAAAGCCGGTCAAACCATTTCATCGACAGGCTCGGAGGAGGAAATTGGCCCATAAAATCGCGCCCGTCGAATGCCATGGACACGGTAACAATCACGGGGAACAGGAGGAATATTGCTGTTATCCCGATAATCGCCATTACACAAAAAACGAGCAGAGCATCTGCATTTCTCTTGCTGAGCATTTTTTCACTGCCGGTCAAATGATGTGGCGATTCTGGACAAGACAAAAATCAGGAGCAAAGAAAGAACCAACATAATAATCGAGATTGCCGCTCCACTCGGGTAATTCGCAACTTCGCCGAAGCGGCTGTAGATAAGATTTGATATAAATAGCACGCGCCCTCGGCCCAGGATCAACGGGACAACGAAGGCGCTCACGCCAATCGTCATCGATACCAGAAACGCAGAGACAAGTCCGCGGATGCACAATGGCAACGTTATCGTGATATGAGTCTTGGCTGCCGATGCGCCAAGGGACTGAGCCGCTTCTGCGAGGCGCGGGTTGAGACTTTGTATGGCCCCGATCAAAACCAGGATCGACGTTGGTATTGCGTATTGGAGCAACCCCGCGATGACCACGAAATCAATGTACAGATAGCTATTGGTACTTATCCCTGCGGCGGACATGATCCGCGCGAATATCCCGACGGAGCCGAAGGTCAAATCAATTGAATAAACACGAACCAGGGCGCTGAGGAACAAGAGGCCGATGAGGGCTGAAATTGCCGCCTTTCTGACTCGCGGCGATGCACGCCTGGCAACGCAATATGCAATCGGAAAGGCAATGAGAGTGGCGAGGGCTGCCGCGCAGAAGGCCAGGAGATAAGTCTGAATAAAGTACCGCGCATAGACCGGGAGAAAGAGCTGCGTATAGTTCTCCACGGTAAGCGGAGCTCCCTCCTTCGAGCCAATCCGACCTGGCTCGAAGAGGCGAAAGCTCTGATCAAACACCGCCAACATCGGCAGCACAAGGAATAGGAGCATTGATGCCACTGCGGGGAATAGCAGTAGCATTTGGGCTCTTGTACTCCTCATCCACTCTCTCCGGCTTTGGTTTCATTTCGGGCAGCGCGTTTCAGATTAAAGAAGCGGCATGACCTCCTGCTCCCATCGCTTCATCCACGCATCGGCCTGCTCGGAAACATAAGTCCAGTCTGGAATGTAGGTATACCGGTCCATTTCCTCGCTGTTGAAAAACATAGGCCTCACTTCGTTCGACGTGGTCGCTTTTATATTTACAGGGATGCCCGAAATGCTGCGGTTGAAATCCTCGTTGTTTTCTGCATTGATCGCAAAGTTTGCGAATTTGAACGCCGCATCAGCACGCTCTCCTTTGAGTATGCACCATCCCTCCTGGTAGAGGAACGTCCGGAATCCTGACTCCGGATCCATTTTGGCTAGGTATTTGATCTTGAAGGCGCGCCCTATCTCGATCGCGCTGGTACCGCTCATAAAGGTTATGCAAGTTTCGCCGGAGGTGATGGAATTCGTGATATCACTATCGTCGGTAGCCACGCGGCCGATATTTCCGCTGCGCGCCAGTTCTTTCACAAAGTCCCAAGCCGGCTCCATGTTCCGCTCGTCACCACCTTTGTGAAGCGCGAGCGCAACCATCTGCAGATTGGAGTTGTTATTCGGCGCCGGAAAACAAACTTTCCCTGCCAGCCGAGGGTCCAAGAGGTCATCAATCTTGGTAATCTCAAATGGAGTATTATCTTCCCGATAAAACCAGAAGATCGACGATATAGTGCGGGGTATGTTTATGATGTTCCCCGCACCATCCTTGATCAGCAGCTTTTTCGGGATATCGGCCAAATTCGGCACTTTCTCCTCCGTGACCGGCTCTGCCCAGCCTTCCCGGGCGATTGCTTGCATCGAAAGATCCCACCCCGCAACAAGGTCTATGCCAGGGGTCGGCCATGTAGCCTTGATCTTTGGCAGAATAAGTGCAGCCCCGCCGGAATACAGTTGCCAGTTAATCTTGACATCAGACTGTTTGGCCGCGATTTTCTGGATGTTATCGATGTAACTTCCGCCCCATTCAGTGGCCGTGATTGTGTCGGCGGCATACGCCCTGTTTGCCACCAACGAGCCGAGAGTACCTATGGCCGTAGCCGCCGCTGCATCTTTCAGCAATTTGCGTCGTGACACTGGATTCTTAAACATGTCATTGCTCCCCTTTGTTATTTTTTCGTGGTGGAATGAAAGCGCCGTCACACCCGGCTGAAAAGCATAATTTCGATATTGCGGCCATCTGGAATTCAGATAGTCGAGCCGACGCGAACAAGGAACTCGCCGCCGCCGCCGGCAGCTGTGCTTCCAAACGTTGTCCTGCTGTCAAAATCCCCGACATTGGTCATCATCTCTCCCAGCTGGGTGGCGAGAAGATTGATGACGTTTACGCCCCTCCGGCGCCTCCAGCATGGCTGTTGCCGGCGCGAGGAAATGCACATGGGAATCGGCCGCGACCCAGCCCTCTTCACGCCAATGAAGCACCTTCTCGAGCTCAACGGCAATAAACTCAGTTTCTCGATTGATGCGAAACTTTCTTCGGATCTGCTTGACTTCAAATCCCCTCTTGATCTCCAGGCAATTCGATCGTCGTTTGTCCTGAGATGTAGGTCGACAGATGCAGGCCTTTCCAATTGCCCGGTGTTGTAGTTCTTGAACCATCGCGGGTTGCAGTTTCCATTTGCCAGAGCAAGGTACTCACCTGCGGCACCGTGCACGTTAGGCTTTACGGGACGGGCTTATTCGTTCCCTGCTCAACGACACGAAGGAGTACATACTGGTTCGCTGGCATAATGCCCTGCAGCATCGGTTCGTTCTGCGGGGCATCGTTTTCAAGATCACAAGCCGGGATAGTTCTATCGCCGATAAGGTGTCCGATTGCAGGTTTTGGCGGTCTTTTCCCAGTTCCCGTCCGGATTAATGGATCAACTAACCGCAGGGTGGCTGAGATACCTGGCCGAGACCGAGTTTTATTTGACTGAACAGGCCATGCTCGTCGAGCCGCCGGATCGCAGCTCATTCCGGATGCCATCAGCAGCAACGCTTTCTTGCGTTTTTCGCAGACGAGTGGCATTGAACGCACGGCAGCGCAGCCCGGCGATGAAGGTCTGCGTCTTCCAATGTCCGAACGGTGCCTTTGAGCGCAGCCGTTGGCCTTTCAGGCAGCGGCCGCGCAGGCGCGTCATCTTCGTAGTGGTTCCGGTTTTCGTCAATGAACACCAGCCGGTGCGGCTCAAGCCGCATCCGCGGCCGGCGCTTGGCCTGTCACTCCTGCCGCGCGTTGCTGATGTCGGGACGATCTTGCTCGCTGGCCAGCAGCGTTTTATGGAATGGCCCGCCCCTCCTGAGAAGCATCGGCTAGGATGCCAGTTGTGGAGCAGAAAGGAGCGAGCCATGAACATTGCTATCCTCGGAATCGATCTGGGCAAGAAACCTGTGCAGCGTGGTTGGCGTCGACGAGACCGGCGCTGTCGTGCTGCGCCGACGCATGCGTCATCAGACGATCGTGCAGTATGCGTCGGGACTGCCGCGTTGCGTGATGGCGATGGAGGCGTGCTGCGGTGCGCACCATCTCGGACGCATTCTCCAGGCGCAGGGCCACGAGATCCGGCTGATGTCACCAGAGTATGTGCGGCCCACGTGAAGGCTCAGAAGAACGATGATCGGGACGCGGAGGCGATCGCCGAGGCGGCATCGCGCCCGACGATGCGGTTCGTGGAGTTGAAAAGCTAGGACCAGCTCGACCTGCAGACACTGCACCGGGTGCGGTCGGACTGGTGAACGCGCGCAAGACGCTGATCAACCAATTGCGGGCGATCCTGCTGGAGCGCGGCCATGTCATCGCCAAGGGGCCGCAACGGCTCGACCGAGCACTCGACGAAATGCTCGCCGCGGACGATCTGGAAATTACCAGTCGGATGCGCGCGCCGGTCATCGAGATGCGTAACGAATGGCGGGAACTCGATCAACGAATCGAGGCGCTGAACGCCGAATTCAAGGATATTGAAGGATCATGTCCGCGCGCACGAAGCGGCCCGGCGCCTGATTGCCATCCCCGGCATCGGCGTGCTCAACGCCACCGCGCTCACGGCGGCGATCGGCGATGGCAGCGCCTTCGGTCGGGGTCGTGACCTTGCCGCTTGGCTCGGACTGGTGCCCAGACAGGTGAGCACTGGCGGCAGACCGAAGTTGCTGGGCATCACCAAGCGCGGCAACAAATATCTGCGCACGCAGTTCATCCACGGCGCGCGGGCTGCCATCACTGGCCAGGAGCGCGACGCCGCTCGGCCAATGGCTGCGGTCTTCTAGCGCGGGCCCATCGCAATGTGACCGTCGTGGCGCTCGCCGCGAAGCTGGCGCGCATCGCGTGGGCGACACTACGACGCAAGGATGTGTCGCAAACTTTTCGGTAACTCGACTGCGGCATGACAGCTCTTCGATTTTCGGGGAGCGCTCAATGTTCAAATTGCCGAGCAATTCGAAATGCTCACCGCCTGGCCGATGCTCCCAGGCGACGCTCTTCCCGTCCACATCCCGGAATTGCGACAGAGCCTCAGGAGCGGCTTCACGCTACAGTCTACCCACCTCTGACACTGAAGGCGCTATCTCAAGCTGCAGCTGCTGGACCCGCGCGCTGAAGGCTAGGCGTCGATCGCCACCCCGCGACGTAGAGGACGATTAGACAGAGTACCGGGATGAGGATCAGTAGCGACGACACAGCGGCAATTGTAGGATCGATCTGGTTGCGAATATTCTCCCACATCTTCAATGGCAGCGTGCGGATCGAGAACCCAGCTACCAGCGATGTGACGACTACCTCATCGAAAGAGGCGAGGAACGCGAACACGGCGCCACCAATAATACCAGGCCTGATCAAAGGCAACGTTACCCTAATGAAAGTCCGCAAAGGATTTGCCCGCATGCTCATGGCAGCCCGTTCCAGCGCGGGATCGAAATTCGCCAGCGTGGCGGACACGATCACGACGACATAACCGATGGCGCCGATGGTATGCGCAAAGACAATGCCGATCATCGAGCCGAGCAGCCCGAGTTTGAGCAGCCCGAGATAGGTCGCTATTCCCACGACGATGACCGGAAATGTGATCGGCGTCAGGATCACCATAGTCAAGAAAGTGCGCGGCCGCGGAAGACTGCGATTGAGGCCGTAAGCCGCAAGCGTGCCGAGGATGGTGGATAGGATAGTAGTCACAATGCCTATCTGGATGCTGGTCCAGGCGGCGCCATACCAGGAGGGATCGCTGAAGAACGCGCGATACCACTGCAGTGAAAGGCCTGGGGGGGGAAATTGCAAAAACTGTCCCGCGCTGAACGACATGATGACGACGAGCAGTTCTGGAACCAGCAAGTAGAAAACAACCAACACTAGGAATATAATGCCGACCATCTTCGACCAATTGCTTTTACCGGCGGCTTGGTAGAGATGCATCGTCCAACGTTTCGCCCGACGGGGAGTAAAAATCTCGTCTAGATGGCGTTTAAACCCGCCGAAAACCGGCAGTCGATTGGCCCAAGACTTCCGCGCAGGTTGCGCCGCTCGTCCCTGTGTACCAGAAAGATCAAGCCCAAACGTGGAGAGAACGATGATAGCGACCGCCAGGAGGATAAAGGCCGATGCGGCGACACGCCCCATGTCAAAGAAAGTATGGACCTGCGACGCGATGAAGGTGGAGAGCATGGCGTCGCCCAACCCGCCAAGGGCTGCGGGCGTGATGTAGAAGCCGAGGCAGATCACAAAGACCAACAGACAGCCGCTGCGCACGCCCGGCATGCTGAGCGGGAAGAATACCAGCCAGAAGGCGGTGAACGGCCGCGCCCCCATGCTGCGGGCGGCCGCCATGAGGGACTTATCGATACCCATCATGACGCTAACCAGCGCCAGGATCATCATCGGCAGCATGATGTGTACCATACCGATGTACAAGGCTAAGCGGTTATAGATGAGTTGGAGAGGACTCGAGATCAGTCCAAGTTCGAGCAGCAGGTTGTTGATCAAGCCATTGTCGCCGAGGATCACGATCCAGGCATAGGTGCGCGCTAGCAGACTGGTCAGGTAGGGGATGACGACGACCAGGATGAGAGCCATGCGCAGCCTCTTCGATGCCGCCACGATCAGATAGGCCGTAGGGTAGCCGACGAGGAGGCAGATAGCCGTGGCTAACCCGCTGATCTCGAGTGTCTGGTAGAGCACACGGACATTCGCCGGCTGGCTGAAAAACGACTGGTAGTTGGTGAGCGAGAAGGCCGGCGCTTTGAGGCTGGTCAGGAAGAGCAGGATGATCGGAATGCCGAATACGACGAGCAGCACGGCGAGGGCGGGGCCAGTGAGCATTAAGGGCATTCGGCCCAGTTTCTGAAACGTCTTCATCCCGATTCCCCCTTTCGGCGCCTCACGCACTGACAAAGCGAACGTCTGAGCGCAACCAGTCGAGGCGTACCTCATCGCCAGCTCGAAAGATCTGTTGGCCGGCGCCAACGTGTTCGCGCACAATCAGCACACTGTTCCCGGCGCGCACATAGTATTTCCGCAACGGGCCGGCATAAATCATGTCTGCGACAGTGCCGGCGATAGATTGTCTTTGGTCAGAGTCGGCTCGCGTTGGAGCCGCGCGACCGGCGACGCAGATGCGTTCTGGCCGAAGCATCGCAACGGCACCCGAGGGCGGCACGGCATCGGATTCAACTTTGAATCCGCAATTTTCGAGGATGTTGGCCTCGCCCAGAAAATTCGCCACGAACTGCGTCGCAGGCCGGTCATAGAGAGCCTCTGGTGCACCGGTTTGCTCGATTCGACCGTCGCGCATGACGACGATGCGGTCCGACAGCGTCAGCGCCTCCTCCTGGTCGTGCGTGACGCATACAGTGGTTTTGGCAAACTCTCGGTGCAGGCTCTTGATCTCGCCCTGCATCTGCTCACGAAGATTGCGGTCAAGGGCGCCCAGTGGCTCGTCGAGCAGGAGGATCGGCGGATCGGCTATCAGCGCTCGCGCAAGCGCTACGCGCTGCTGCTGGCCCCCGCTTAGTTGCGATGGCATCCGGCCGCCATAATCCTTAAGGTGGACGCGCTCAAGCATTCGATCGACATGCGTTGCCCTCTCGGCGGCCCTGACGCCGCGCATTTCGAGTGGGAATTGCAGATTCCGGCGCACTGTGAGGTGCGGAAACAGTGCATAGCTCTGAAAGACGATGCCCTGGTCGCGCCGGTAGGACGGCACCGAGGCGACCGACTTCCCACCAATCAGGATGTCTCCTTCAGTAGGCTCTACGAATCCGGCGAGCAGCATCAACGCAGTGGTCTTCCCCGAACCGCTTGGCCCTAGAATAGTCAAAAACTCGCCGCAACGAACCTCAAGTGACAAATCCTTGACCGCAGCGACCGCCCCATACATCTTGGTCACGTTGCAGAACTCAATCTGCGCCTGAGCCGAACTCATTTTCAATGCTTCATCCTTGGCCATTGGCAGGGTAATGCTTTTGAGATGCAAGGTCATGATTGATCCTCCAACACGCGACACGAAAGCGGCTGCTTGGCACATTGCTTCGACATAGCAGGGTGCTGGCCGAGGCGGCTCAATCCATTTCTCAGTCAGGCCATTTCTCAGTCAGGAAAGGCGACCGTCTGGCCGCCTTCCCCAAACACTCGGTGATCACTGAAGAATCCACTCGTTCCAACGCTGGATAAGCCGCTCGACGTTTGTCACGCCGTCTGATCCTGCCGTAGCGTACCACTTGGCGTCCATCACTATGCTAGACTTCAGGTAATCAGGGTGGCTGGCGAATTTTCGTCCGACATCGTCTGGCAGCAGTTTATAGGCATTTCGGTTCGCCGGGCCATAAGGAATGAGCTTTGCAAATGCAGCCTGCCTGTCGGCGCGGGTGATGAATTCAATGAATTTCTGTGCGTTCTGCAGATTTTTGGTGCCCTTTGGGATACCCCAGCTTTCCCAAGTCACTTTTTGTTGGTTTCGATTGGCCTCAATCGGCGCGCCTTGGTCCATCAATGCAATCGCTCGGCCGTCGTAGGATTGCGCAAGGTCGACAACCTTGTCGTGCAGCAATTGCTGGTTCTCGGACCCGGTAACAAACCATTTGCGGATATGCGGCTTGATCTTGTCCAAGCTCGCGAAAGCTCGGTCGATATCCAAGGGATAGAGGGCATCAGCAGGCACACCATCCGCCAGCAGAGCTTCCTCCCACGGGCCGGATCCGTCCACGCCCGAGGACATCGCACGAACCCCGGGATACTTGCTGACATCCCAAAATTCTGCCCAAGTGGCCGGCCGCGGTTTGCCAGTTGGGAACTTCTCGGTATTGTAAACCATACACAGCGCGTAGACGATCGACCCAACACTATACGGAGTCCTGGTGAACTCTACAATCGCATCCAACTCATCCTTCTTGTAGATTGAGTAATCGATCTTCTCCAGGAGACCCTTCTCAGGAGCTTTGAAAGTTGTGGCCGCGTCCACGGGGATCACATCCACCGAAACGCTATTGGTCGACACCATTAGCTCAAGCGTGGCTGCGGGGACCTCTTCAGCGACCGGGGTCACTTTAATTCCCGTCTCGGCTTCGAAAGGCTTTACATAGGCTTCGATACACGCCTTTGCGTAATCGCCACCATTGAGAGCGACGCTCAGTTCGCCCGAGGACTGAGCAGCAGCGCGGCGGGACTGGTAAGACATCGCACCTACCGCGATAGCGGATGCTCCATGCATGAAACGTCTGCGGTTTATTGACATGCTCATTGTTCGTTCCTCCTCAATATCCCGTCGCTGGACAGGATTCCGTTTTTGTTTCGCAATTCAGTCGTACGGCTTTAGTCACGGGCCGCCAGCGTCGTATCGACCAGGTTCACCCAATAGCCGATGCCATAGGGCAGGGCTTCGTCATTGAAGTCATACGCCGGGTTGTGCAATGCAGCGGTCGGGCCATTGCCGAGCTCAATATAAGATCCGGGCCGCGCCTCAAGCATGTAAGCGAAATCCTCACCTCCCATGCTGGGTCGCAGCCTATCGTTAACGGACTCAGATCCGACGAGACCGCATGCCGCCTTTATCGCCACACTAGTTGCTTCCGTGTGGTTTACCATGCAGGGTTCGAGCCGCCGATGCTTAAACTCGATTTCCGCGCCGTATCCTTGCGCTATGCCTTCGGCGCATTTCCTGATCTGTCGTTCAGCATATTCCCTGAGCTCAGATGCGAGGGACCGCACGGTCCCGGATATCCTAACATATTCTGGTATAATGTTGTATGCCGTGCCGGCTTCTAGCTTGGTGACAGAAATAACGAGGGACTCGAGCGGGTCCGTGCCCCGCGAGATCAAAGTCTGGAGGCCGAGGACGATTTGTGCGGCTATAACGATTGGATCGATGGTCTGATGCGGACTGGCTGCGTGCCCACCCCTGCCCTTCACGACTATGTCGAACTCATCAAGAGCGGCAGCGGTAGGGCCATCGCAAATCGCGAACTTGCCAACTTCTAGGCCCGGCGAGTTGTGCATCCCAAAAACCTGGGAAATCTCGAACCGCTCCATGATGCCTTCCTGGACCATCCTTTGGCCGCCCAGTCCATCTTCTTCCGCCGGCTGAAAGATCAGGGCCACGGAGCCCTTGAAGTTGCGCGTCTTTGCCAAATATTTCGCCGCCCCTAGCAGCATGGCCGTGTGACCGTCATGGCCGCACGCGTGCATCTTGCCCGGTACTTGCGAAGACCAGGGCTTGCTCGAGGCTTCTCGGATCGGCAGGGCGTCCATGTCGGCTCTCAGCCCGATCGTCGGTCCGTCTCCGCCTTCGCCCTGAATGATTGCGACAATACCGGTTTCCGCGATTCCCGTTTCGATATGATTGATGCCGAATGAAGCTAGTTTCTCGGCCACGAAACTAGCTGTGTTATGTACTCCATAACCGAGCTCGGGATTCTGGTGGAGGTAGCGGCGCCACTCGGTTGCCTCACCCTGCAAATCCCGGAAAGTCTGAACGCTGTGCATCTATTGTTCCCAAATTATTGGCGAGGCGACTTTGCGCATTCATCAAAATCAATCGTCCAGCGCCTTCCGTCAAATGCAGTTTGTATATCGGCCTCATCTAGGACCAAGATGGCTGTCTGAGTAGTCACAGGGAATGATGCGGGGGTCATTGCGTCCGTCGACGCTGATGCCTCGATGCTGGGGCGGTATCCTGTCGTCATGAGGTATCTGGCTGCGGTCGTGACGGCCCAGTGCGCCATCGCGCCAGCGTTGCGGTGATGCGCAGAATGCCGCCACAGCAGGGTCAGACCGTTGGGTCAAAGCGCGGGAGCAGCTTGGTGGTCTCGCCGGCTGCGGCGGTCGGAGCGAGCTTCATCGCCACCAGGAGTTGCCGGATGATGGCGAGTCGGGTCGGCGGCATCCATTGGCGAGGAAGCCATAGCCGGTGGGTATAGCGGTCGAGATAGGCGAGGACTTGCACGGGCGAGCTGAACGGCGGCTTGGCATAGACGATCCCGTTCTTGCGACGAAGCTGCCGGATCGCGGCCATGAAGGCATGGGCCTGACCGAGCCCGTCGAGCGTGCCGGAGAAGCGCAGTCGCCACCCGCATAGGCCATAGGCCGCCTGGAGCAGCTCGAGGAACAGCCGCCGGAATAGGCGGGAGAGGACATGGATGGGCAGGAAGAAGCGTGGCCGGCAGCTGAACCAGCCCCATCGGGAGAGAGGGCGCCGCCGGGGACGAGGCAATGGATGTGCGGATGATGGGTGAGCGCCTGGCCCATGTGTGAACAATGGCCAGGAACCCGATCTTACCGCCGAGGGCCGCGGATCGGCGGCGATGGTCTTGAGTGTTGCGGCGACGGCGTCGAACAGAATGGCATAGACGACTGCCTTATTGTGAAAGGCGATCTCGGCGACTTCGGCCGGCACCGTGAACACGACGTGGAAGTAATGCACCGGCAGCAGATCGGCCCGACTGTCGGCGAGCCACCGTTCGCGCGTCGCGTTCTGACACTTAGGACAATGCCGGTTGCGGCAGGAGTCATAGGAGACGCGGGCACGCGCGCAGTCCTCACAGGCCTCGACATGACCGCCAAGCGCCTCAGTCCGCCAGAGCTCGATCGCGGACATGGCGCGACGCTCGACGCGGTCGAGATGGCCGTCATGGGCAACACGATAGGCATGACCATGGCGACGGAAGATATCCGCCACCTCCAGCTCGGAGCGCATCGCTGGGCTCAGGCGGGCGACACCACCTCCAGCGTCAGCGGTCGAGCGGGCTCTGCGTCCTGGCAATCGTGCCTGTTGCCACATGGGTATAGCGCGCCGTCGTCGAGAGGTTTGTTGCGCCGACGAAGCAGACTTCGTCGCGCACAGTGGGGCTTCTTCCAGCTCACTAATCTAAGAGGCACCGGCATCTTATCTCCTCTTCCTGCTGATGCAGTTTAGGAGTTCAATGCGTATCCGACACTCAGAGTTTGAGCGGTCGCGCAACGAGCGCTACTTCTTCGTTGGCGTCGACATGCGCCCCCGATGCTATGGCCAAGACAATGGACGTTTCAGGCGCGCGGATATCGATGGACTCAGCGGCCAGCGAATCTATCGAATGCAGGATACCTATGAGATCTCCCTGCTTCACTTCGTCCAGCACCGAGCAGAGAGGTTCGAAGATGCCCGGCGCAGGCGATTTCAGCTCATCGGATGGACGCGTTTCGAGCGTTTGGCCGAACTTCTGTTGACGGAAAGTTGGATACTCGGCTTTTCCCTCGACCAGCCCGAGCGCGATGAGCGCGTTGCGCACTCCAGCCTCGTAGATCGCGAGATTGTCCGCGCCGACCGTGCCGCCACCGAATTCAGTGCAAACAAATACCTTACCCTGGTTTTGGGCCGTAATATCAAACATTCCAGCCGTGTCGTTGTGTTGCCACACCAACGTCAAGGGCAATTTGAACGCTTCCGCCATTCTCACCGTCCTGGCCATGAGATCGGGATCGGCAATGGGGTGCGTCGTGGCCGCCGGTGGAAACTCCCACGTTGGTCCGAAGCTGTGCAGATCAAATACGGTGTCGGCCATTGGCAACAATACGCGCGAAACCGCATCCGCGATTCGTTCGGTCACTGACCCGTCGGCGCGGCCTGGAAAGACGCGATTGAGATTCAACCCGTCGAGCGGAGTATTGCGGCTCCAGGCTTGCACGGCCAATGGATTGAGCACCGGTAGGACGATGACCCTTCCACAGGCTTGCGCGTCTGGCAGCCACTTAATAAGCCGTCGCGCGACAATTGGCCCCTCCAATTCGTTGCCATGATTTCCACCGGTGACAAGAAGACGCGGTCCCTCTCCTTTATTGAGACTGAAGACCGGGAGCGAAAGCTCCCCATGGTCGGCACCTCCTGGGACGACCAGATGCCCCCTGCTCACGCCGGGCGTATCGAGATCAAACGTAAGATGTGCTTCGCTCATTGTTCAGCCTAATTTTGAGTATTCGCGCGACCTTGGCGCAGGTTTGCGTTTGTTCGCTCTGCAAGTATGCGCCAACCTATCGTCAATTCGCCAATATAATGTCCCGGACGGTGCCATCGCGTTTTCAGATGGCCAGCGCCTGCTATGCTAAACTGCCGCTGCTCCGACGTTCCCAAGAAAGAACTGGAACCGTGGAAATAAGGGCCTCCCTTCCACTAGGACCACCAGCGCGCTTGCCCGCCCACACGGCCCCGCGCTTGCTGGTGAAGAGTAGACGCACGTGCGTTGGGATCGTCGGAGTGATGAACGCGCTGGCGCAATAAATCTGACACGATGCCAATCACGCGGCAATGAAGGCCAACCTCGCCTGTTGCTTACGCATAATGCGAACCATTTCGATGGCGTTAGGATGATCGCGGTTAGCCCGTCTTATTCATGACGGATCTGGGTTTGTTTGCCGCTGAGCGGCGGACAGGTGGGCGGCTCGGCGTCTTTTTCACCGCGGCTGTGTCTGGACTTGTGAACGCGCTGGAGGGTGGAAGCTGTGTGGTTCGGCGGGGCCCGCTGCCCCGGCGGTCATGGTCCTGCCGGTAGCAGATTGCCTGGCGATCGCCCGGAACAGACTTGCCTCGGGACAGGCGGCGGCGAAGGCCAGGCGGATGCGCGAGACGGTTTCGATGACGCGGGCGCCGAGCTTGAGCAGCCTGAGCCGCAGCGTATCAGGTTTTCGGCCTGGCCGCGGGCGCAGTAGATCACGTCGTAGATGTGCTCGGCGGAGCCTTTGTCGAGATTGGTGACGACGAAGCGGATGTCGAGGCCGAGGGTGGTTGCCTCGATGCGAGCGCAGGTGCGGCGTTCGGCCTTCCAGGACTTTTTGTAGCGGGTCTCGGCATAGCCGCGCAGCACAGACTTGCGCTCGAGCGCGCGGCGGGTGCGGATGTCGTCGGCGCTCTCGTCGACGAGCCGCTGCAGAACCTTGTTGCCGGGTAGGCCGAAGAGGTAGTCGATCGCATTGTTCTCGCACCAGGCCATGACTTGCGCCCGGCCGTAATGGCTGTCGCCACGGATCAGGATGCGGGTGGTCGGCCAGCGCGCGCGGATGCGGCGCACGAGACGGCGCAGATGGCCGCGGATCTCCTTGCCCGTCGGGGTCTTGCCAGGACGCAGGATCATCGCGACCGGACGTCCTGTCGCGGCGTCGTAGATGTGGATCGGCAGGAAGCAACGCTCGTCGTAGTGGGCGTTGAAGAGCGAGAGCTGCTGATGGCCGTGAACGACATCCAGCGTATCATCGATGTCGAGCGTGACGCTTTTCGGCGGCGCGGCATAGCTCGACAGCCACAGATCGACCAGCACCCAGCCGAGCCGGATGACGGTCCTGAGGTCGGGCAGGTTCTCCAGCCGCGAACAGGTCGGCTGCGAGCACAGATCAATCCCGCTGTCGGGCAGCCGCCCGCAGGCGAGCTTGAAGGCCGGATCGGTGCGCAGCCGGTCGAGATCGTTGGCATCCTCGTAGCCGCAGGCGATGGCAAAGATGCGGGCACGCAGGATGTCGGCCATAGCGTGCGTCACGCGCGCTGGATCGCGCGGATCGTGGATCGCAGCGGCCAGCCTGTCGGCCAGTTGCAGGCGTCGCTCGGCCGCGGCCAAAAGCATGACGCCGCCATCCGAGGTGATGCGTCCGCCGTCAAACGCAGCTGTGACCTTCTTGCGTCCGACGGCTGGAAAAGACAGCGGCAGCAACGTATCCACGGTCATGGCGGGTGTGGCTCGCGAGATGCGGTGGAAGGGTTGGCCTAAGCAACCGAATCCTACGCCAAATCAATCGCTTAAGCTACATCCGCCAGCCTCAAAGCCCCATCGTCGTGCATAAGACGGGTTAGCTGCAGGCAGCTCGTTCAAACCATGTTCGAACAGGCCCGAGGATGCCGAACCAGCGGGCCTCCTGATCGAACTCGCAATCGACGGCACGCTCTCAGGCCTGTTCCGGCAGCAAAGTGGTAGGCAGTGCTTCATCGCGACACGACTTGCTTAGGTGTCATGCACGATAGAGCGTGTGCGGTGTGCGGCTCAGTACTTCCCCACCACGCTCTGTCACCAGGACCCGAATCCTACGCCAAATCAATCGCTTAAGCTACATCCGCCAGCCTCAAAGCCCCATCGTCGTGCATAAGACGGGTTAGCTGCAGGCAGCTCGTTCAAACCATGTTCGAACAGGCCCGAGGATGCCGAACCAGCGGGCCTCCTGATCGAACTCGCAATCGACGGCACGCTTCAGGCCTGTCCGGCAGCAAAGTGGTAGGCAGTGCTTCATCGCGACACGACTTGCTTAGGTGTCATGCACGATAGAGCGTGTGCGGTGTGCGGCTCAGTACTTCCCCACCACGCTCTGTCACCAGGACGTGGGCGCCGGCGCCAAATAGGTAGCCGTTTTCGCTGCGCAATATATTTGGCATGTGCAATGTCATGCCGGCCTGAAGGACATCCTCAACGCCTGGCTCTAAGCTCAGGTCACCGCGTTCAGTCCAATTCATTCCGGTTTGGTATCCGGTTCGTTGGCGAAAGACTCCTTGCCGCTCAGATCTCTTCAGCACCTCGTGACCCGCAGCGTCCACCGCCGCCGCGGTCGTACCCGGCTTGATCGCCGCAACGAGTGTTTCGATGACCTCCTCGGCCAGCTCGTGCAGGGATTCGGTCTCCGGATGTCGGCCAAGCACGGCGCACCGGACCATTCCAACTGTGTACCCGTGCTTCGATGCGCCGACTTCTAAAAAGGCTGGCTCGTTATTATTGATTGGATGATGCGTTGGGGGACCATGCGGCAACTTCGTCCGCTCCCCGAACAGAATCGTAGGCGGAGCCATTCCGACTTCTCCGCCAACGTTGCCGGCATCAGCTTGGATCGCCGCCGCCATGGTCCCCGCCATTTCCAATTCGGTAACACCTACCCGCAGGGAGCTCTGGAAGGTTCTCAATGCCAAGTCGGTCATGCGCATCGCGTCGCGCATGCACTGGAGTTCCAGCTCGCTCTTCACCGCGGCCACCGAGGAAACCAGCCGAGTCGCATCCGCGATCTTCAAATCGGGAAGCTGCACCTGAAGCGCACTGACATCGGCCGGTGCGAGGTTCCAGCAACCAAGCTCAAATCCGACCCGCTTGCTCTGCAGCCCATACCGTCGAAGGACGTCGGCGCAAACCGTCCCGAAATCGGGCTGATGGGTATATGTAACGATTTCGTCAATGCAACTATAGGCACGAACTGCGTGCTCATCGTATTCTCGAACGACATATGTCGGCGGCCGACCCGGCACCAAAATCAGTGGAAACGGCGCGAAGTATCCGCCACTTCCATCATATCCGCTAAGATACCGAAGATGGCCATGCGCACTTACCACAAGTGCGTCGAGCCTCGCGCTGACCATGGCCTCCAACACCTTAAGCTGCCTCCGCTCGTATTCTGATCTCGGGAAAGGGACGCCCGTCACAGGAATCGCTGAGGATACCGTCGTCATATCTCACCTCAATGAAATGTCATGTTGACGGTTCGATTGCGCAAACGGTACGCACCGGACCGAAGTTCGAAGCTGTCGCTGCTCCGCGTCTTTGTTTCCGTCAGACGATCCGTCTTAGCGGTTTGCGTCAAATGCAGTTTTTATATTGTCGTCATCTAGCGGCGAGATGTAGCTAAGGCACGGCGATATAAAAACTGCATTTGACGCATGCCGACCAGTAATTGGATCGTGTCGCGCCAAGTGATTTAGCTCGGCGGAAACGATCGGTCGGAGCAATGAGCAGGGCGGCGGACGCAGACGAGGATTCAATTTCGCCAGCGACGTTTGCGCCGCTCAGGAATCCGACGTTTCGCTCGATGATCTTGTTTTCCAAGTTCAGAATGTAAGTGCTACCGCCTGGATCGTGCACCATGGCGTGGTGTAGGTAACGGCATTGGTCGCCGTGCTCTCCGGCAAGGGCCGGACTGATCAGCGCGCCACTGCCGGCAGGCTGATGAGCGGATCATCGCTCATCTGGCTGATGGTCTCAAGGGTCATGTAGCGCGCCCGCTGCACGGCCCATTCATCATTCTGTTCGAGCAGGAGGGCGCCGACGAGACGGACTATGGCATCGTCATCGGGGAAGATGCCGACCACCTCGGTCCTGCGCTTGACCTCGCCGTTGAGGCGCTCGATCGGGTTGGTGCTATGCAGCTTGGCACGGTGCTCCTTGGGGAAGGTCATGTAGGCAAGCACGTCGCGCTCGGCGTCGTCCATGATGGTGGCGAGCTTGGGCACCTTCGGCCGGATCTGGTCGGCAACGGCGCGCCATTGGGTGCTGGCGGCCTCGGCCGTCTCCTGGGCGAAGGCGGTGGCGATGAAGGCCGAGGCGACGCGGCGGCCGCTCTTGCCGGCATGCGCCAGCACGTTCCTCATGAAATGGACCCGGCAGCGCTGCCATGTCGCGCACAGCACCTTGGTGACGGCCGCCTTGATGCCTTCATGGGCATCGGAAACGACGAGCTTGACGCCGCGCAGGCCGCGGCGGGTCAGCTTGCGCAAAAACTCCGTCCAGATCGGCTCGGCCTCAGACGTGCCGACCTCCATGCCCAGCACTTCGCGCCGGCCGTCTGCATTGACACCGACGGCGATGATGACGGCGACCGAGACGATGCGGCCGCCGCGGCGCACCTTCAGGTAGGTGGCATCGATCCACAGATAGGGCCAGTCGCCCTCGATGGGCCTGTCGAGGAAGGCCTTCACCTTGCCGTCGATCTCCTCGCACAGCCGGCTGACCTGGCTCTTGGAGACGCCGCTCATGCCCATCGCCTTGACCAGGTCGTCGACCGAGCGCGTCGAAATACCCTGGACGTAGGCCTCCTGGATGACGGCGATCAGCGCCTTCTCGGCCATGCGCCGCGGCTCAAGGAAGCTCGGGAAGTAAGAGCCCTTCCTGAGCTTGGGGATGCGCAGCTCGACGGTGCCGGCCCGCGTCTCCCAGTCTCTGTCGCGGTAGCCGTTGCGCTGGACAAGCCGCAGTGGGTTCTTCTCGCCATGGGCCGCGCCGGTGGCGGCGCCCACCTCCAGCTCCATCAGCCGCTCGGCGGCAAAGCCGATCATCTCGCGCAGGATATCGGTATCGGGGGTCTTCTCTACGAGCGTGCGCAGGTTCATCATGTCGTTGGTCATCGGTGGTTCCTCGAATCAGGTTGTGTCAGCAACCCAACCCTACCGAAGAACATCGATGACCGCCGCTACGCCGCTCGCTCGCTACCGCGCTAGTAACGGCGCGCTCGCGAGCGGCTTCGCTGCCGCCCGACCTACACCACGCGGTGGGAGTACGTCATGCCAAGCTGATAATTGCTTGTGGGTGCAAGTCCCATCCGGCCAAAGCCGTAGCGGGCAAGCCGGGACCGAGTCTTGCGGGCGTCGCGGCAACGCGGGGTCTGAAGTGTAGACAGGAGCCATGCGGGGTGCGGGAATGAGCCTCGAAAGGTGGATGTTCGCGGAGGCCGAGTGTGTTCCCTAGTCACGAAGGCAATATGAGCATCGTCGTTACGCGAGACGTTGCCGCTCCGTCGGGGTCGATGGCCGGATCACGCATGGAAGGTAATCATCGGAACATGAGAGGCCCGACCGGGTCCGCTGGATTGGTCTCCAGCGGGGGACAGCAGCAAGGTACTGCCAGAGCTGCCGTCCGAGCTGAGGTCGGGAGTCGGACTGGTTCATAGTACCCGTGAAGCCGTCGAAGGAAACGAGGCGAGTGGAGGGAAGGGACCAGCCTGAGGGGAGCCTGCGCGAGGAAGCCAAGGTCCGGACACAGAGCCGGGTTGCCTTGCCGCTGAACCTTGAGCGGGTGAACGCGGCGGCCAAGCAGGCTGCCCAAACCCGGTTCACGGCCCTGCTGCATCACGTCGACGAAGAAGCCCTTTACCGGGCGTTTCGGCGACAGAAGCGACAGGCGAGTGCTGGGGTCGATGGGATGACCGTGGCTAAGTACGAAGAGGGGCTGACGGATAACATCCGTGATCTCTGGGAACCGGTCCACACCGATCGCTACCGGCCACAGCCGGTGCGGCGGGTCTACATTCCCAAAGCCGATGGCGGTAAACGGCCTCTCGGGGTGCCGGCGCTGGAAGACAAGATCGTCCAAAGCGCGGTGGCCGAGGTGCTGAGTGCTGTCTACGAGGTCGACTTCCTGGGGTTCTCCTACGGGTTTCGGCCGGGGCGGAGCCCCCACATGGCGCTTGATGCCCTGCATACAGCGATCATGAGCCAACGTGTGAACTGGGTGCTCGATGCCGACATTCGCAGCTTCTTCGACTCGGTCGACCACGAGTGGCTGCTGCGGATGGTGGCGCACAGGATCGCTGATCCTCGTATCCTACGGCTCATTGGGCTGTGGTTGCGGGCTGGCGTCCTTGAGAGCGGCGAGAAGCAAGAGACGGACAGGGGTACCCCGCAAGGGGCGGGCATCAGCCCGCTCCTCGCCAATATCTTCCTGCACTACATCCTCGATCTTTGGGCCCACCAATGGCGTCGTCGCCATGCATACGGTCGCGTTGTGATCGTGCGTTACGCTGACGACTTCGTCATGGGCTTTGAGAAGAAGGCCGATGCAGAGGAGATGCTGTTGGCCCTCAAGGCGCGGCTGGCCGGCTTTGGCCTGACTCTCCACGAGGACAAGACGCGGTTGATCGAGTTTGGGCGGTTCGCGGCCCTTTCACGACAGCGGCGTGGCGAGCGGCGACCCGAGACCTTCGCCTTTCTGGGCTTCACCCACTACTGCGGGCGGACCCGGGATGGCCGGTTCATCGTGAAGCACAAGACGGAAGGGAAACGCCTGACGCGCAAGCAGTGAGCATCGCAGAGGCTATCACCATAAGGCAGCGGCCGGCGATCATGACCCGGCGCCGACTGTAATTGTCAGCGAGAACCCCGGCGAAGACGGACAAAATGAAAGCGGGCAGGTTCGATGAAGCCTGCACCAGCGCAACCATCAGATCGGAAGACGAAATCGTTGCCATCAGCCAGCTGATGGCAACAGTCTGCATCAGCCAGCCGAGGGAGGAGACTTGAGAGGCCAACCAGATCGAGCGAAACGTCGGATTCCTGAGCGGCGCAAACGTCGCTGGCGAAATTGAATCCTCGTCTGCGTCCGCCGCCCTGCTCATTGCTCCGACCGATCGTTTCCGCCGAGCTAAATCACTTGGCGCGACACGATCCAATTACTGGTCGGATGCGTCAAATGCAGTCTTTGTATTATGGTCATCTAGCAGCGAGATGGCCCCGGGGGGGACAATCGACCACAACAGTGACGCGATACGCAATCTTCAAGGGTGTTATCGAGTAATGCTAAGGGATGAACTTCAAAAACTGCTGGAACGCACCCGTTTTGACCGGACAGGCAGCGTAGGCGATGACGCATAGGCTTGCGCCTATGTTTATAACTACGACTTCCGATCCGTTCTTGCATCCGCCGCGTGTTGAAGGGATCAACTCAGTGCAGCGCCGCACGACAACCGAGAAGGCCGCCTGGTCGATTCCCGAGATTAGAGTACGAGCGCCTGCCTAAAGGGGACATTTCATCCGAACAAATCAAACACAGGTACCAGGCGCAACGTCGTCCTTCCGCCCCGGGCGAAGGCGCGATCGGCAATCGCATGATCCAAAGGGCCGTGTAGCTGACGCTTTCAGCCAGCGGAAGAAACCGGCAACGGAGCAGCCGGCGTCGTCGCCGATCGCGCTTTGGCGAGATCGCGATGATGTGCTTGGCAAACGCGACTCATGCCACATGACCGACCCGGGAATTGCCAGCAGCGGCGCCGTCGAGTGCCGAACGAATGCCGTCGACTAACGCGTCGATCTCTCTTTCGGTGATTATGTAGGGGGGGCAGATTGCCAGCACGTCGCCCATGTTGCGGATCATGACTCCGTGCTCGCGGCACCGCCGCTCGACATCGGTGCCAATTCGCAGCTCCGGCGCAAAGGCGCGACGGGTGGCGCGATCCTCGACGATCTGGATCCCCGCTATAAAACCGCGGCCGCGGACCTCGCCGACCAGTGTATGGTCGTTGAGCGCGTCCGCGAGCGCTGCATGCAGATAATCGCCGAGACGGCGCGCCTGGCTCACGAGATCGATCTCGCGGTAGATCCTGATCGCCTCGGCGGCGACGGCGGCTGTCACCGGATGGCCGGAATAGGTGAAACCGTGGCCGAACACGCCGACCTTGTGGGCCTCGTCGGCGACGCACTGGTAGACCTTGTCGGAGATAATGACGCCGCCAATGGGCAGATGACCGGATGAAAGCCCCTTGGCGACCGACAGCATGTCCGGTTCCATGCCAAAAGTCTGGCTGCCGAACCAATTTCCGGTGCGTCCGAAACCGCAGACCACCTCGTCGGACAGCATCAGGATGTCGTATTTGCGCAGCACCGCCTGAACCTTTGGAAAATAATTCTCCGGCGGTACCAGCACGCCGCCGGCGCCCATGACTGGCTCTGCGATCATCGCGGCAATCGTCTCTGGCCCCTCCGCCAGGATCAGGGCCTCGAGTTCCTGGGCCAGGCGCGTGGCGTAGTCATGCTCCGCCTCGCCCGGCAGACCGTCGAGATAGTGGAACGGCCGCGCGGCGAATATGACGGGAAGCGGCGGCAGGTTGAAGGACTTGTGCATGTGCGGCAGTCCACTCAGCGCCGCGCCCATGATCGTACTGCCGTGGAAGGCGCCAAACCTGCTGATGATCTTGCGTTTCTCCGGACGTCCCCGCGCGGCCTGGTAATACCAGGCGAGCTTGACCATCGTGTCATTGGCTTCCGAACCGGAGCCGACCAGAAAAACGCGCGCGTTGTCGAACGGCGCCAACGCGGTAAGCTGTTCGACGAGTTCGACGGTGGGCTCATTCGAGCGGTGATTGAAGGTGTGGTAGACGGCGAGCTTGCGCATCTGGCGGTCAGCCGCGGCGGCCAGCCGGCTGTCGCTGAAGCCGAGCGAGGCACACCAGAGTCCGCCCATGCCCTCGATATAGCGGTTGCCCGCGTCATCCGTGACGGTCGCGCCTTCGCCGGCCACGATCGTCAACGGACCATGATCCTCATGCAGGCGTGGATCCGTTTGGGAATGAAAGTGCCTGGCCATGTCCAGCACGCGCAATTCGTTGTTCATCAAAATTCTCCTTGCGACCAGATAGGCGGTTGCTTCGGCGAGGCATATCTTATAACTTATAAGTTGTCGAGAAAAAAGATCCCGAGAGTGAAGCCCAATGGCCAACCCGCCCACTCCTTCAAACAACGCCCTGCCCCCCCGACGCGGAGCGGATCGCCCTGTTGCGCGACAGGGCAGAGTTCGTCCGGCTCGAGACGCTGCGCCTCATCCAGATCGCCAAGGTGGGCCACTATTCGTCGGTGTTCTCCTGCGCGCTCGCAGACCCAGGGTCTTCAACGGCGCGGCTATTGCCCGGCGCTCGCGCCACGATTTCAGCAGTCCGCCCTGGGACAGTCTCGGATCGTCGAGCGCGGCCATGGTCACATTCTCGCGGCCTGGCCGGCCAAGCGCCAGTCCCTCGGCGCCGCGATCGGCCGGGTAGTAACAAAGTCCGGCACGCAACATGCTGTGCGGCACTGGCGCTCGAACCACCGCGCCATGCAGTTCGATCTCACCGGACGTCACCCGCTCCAAGCCGAACACGGCAAATCTCTCTGCTTCCAATCCGCCGTCAGCCGGCATCACGATCCCCTTGACGAAAGACGAGGCCGGAGACAGCAGCCATGCCTCGCTGATCTACAGCGCCAGCGAATAAGCCAGGGCGATCAGCCAGGCCGAATAGATGGCAAGCCCTTGCTCCCCCATTAGCCCGGCAACCGAAGACATCATGACGACGGAGCCGCGCGCCGCGCAAAGTCGTGCCAGTGTCACGCGTGTGAATGTGAACATGAATGCCGAGCGCGCATTCACAGTCATGATCTCATCCCAGCCGTCTAGGGTTGCACACGAGAAGTCGCCCCGCCCCGTCATTCGTGCATTGTTGACGAGCCCGTCGATCTTCCCCCGGCCAAAGTCCAGCGCGGCATCGACGACCGCCCGGCAGCCCGCTTCTTCGCGCGCATCGCAGGCGATGAGACGTGCATCGGCAAAGAAAGACAGTCCTCCGACTGGGCCCGATTGCGTAACGCGGCTCGGAGATTCGGGCCTGATCAAGCTCACATACGGTCGCCACTCGAGACGGCTGCACCAACATCCCGCTTGCGGCGGCAAGGACCCCGGAGGACAAGACCAGTCTTGAGGTCGAGCAATGTCGCTGCCGCGGTTTCGGCGACTTCGGTTGTCAATAGGGCGTCGCGCTCGGCCTCTATCTGCTTGATCTGGGCGAGCAACAATTCGAGCCGATCGAACTCGCGGCGGATCTGCGCCTTCTCATCATGCGCAGTATCGCCAACCTAGCCGTTCTGTCGACGGCGCGGCGCTTGAGCGCCGTCGTCCACGTTGCTAATCATCATTTCCATCGTTTTGATGTGGTGCATTGGCCCAGAAGCGAGCCGCCGCAAATCGTGCGGTTGCCAATACGTAATGGAGTGAAATTGGAATGATCATCGTAACAGGTGCCACGCACGGGATAGGGCGGGCCTGCGTGGAGAAACTTGCGTCTGCCGGTTCCAGAGTGGTGGCGACCGGCCGAGATGCAGAAGCGGGCGCGACGCTCGAACGCGCCAATCACGGCGTCACGTTCGTGGCCGGTGACGTCATCCGTGAAGACCATTGCCGCCGTGTCATTGACCGCGCGCTTGAACTTGGCGACGGCCGGCTCGCGGGCCTCGTGAACAATGCCGGCATGTCGAAGCGCATTGCCTTCGCCTCCGCCACCCAGGACGATTGGGATGAGGTCCTGGCGGTTAATGCACGTAGCGCCTTTTTCTTCATCCGTCATGCGCTGGACGGCTTGCGGCATGGGAGGGGTTCAGTTGTCAACATGGCCAGCATCGCCGGAAAGACGGGCGAAGAAGGGCTCGCTGCCTACTGCGCCTCGAAGGCCGCGGTCATCGGGCTGACGCAGGCACTCGCGCTGGAGTTCGGCGAGGAGATCCGCTTCAACGCTGTCTGCCCCGGCCAGATCGAAACACGCATGATGGGCAACATCAAGCGATGCACTGCGCAAGAAGCAGCTCGAACTGCGGATCCCTGCCAACCGCTTCGGTGCCCCTGAAGAGATCGCTGATGTCGTCGCTTGGTTACTTTCGAGTCAATCGAGCTATGTCAACGGCACGGTGGTGACTGTAGACGGCGGAGAAACAGCCGGCCTGCGCACACCGCGCGTCGCGCAGATCGATGGTGCTTAGGGCAACTCAGCTCAGCCGGAGCCGCGCTCGTCGAAATAGCGCAGAAAACCATGTGAGCCTCGCTGGATGTCGTTCTCGATCGCTTCGCGGGCCCTCTTCCTGTCGCCAGCCCTCAAGGGCCTCGATGAGATGGTCATGTTCTTCCGCGCCGGTGTACCCGCGCGGAATTTCCCGATCGTAAACGTTTAGGATTGGACCCATCGAGGCCCACATGCTTTCGATCTGTCCGATCAGCATCGGCATACGCGACAGGCGGTAGACGCCGAAGTGGAAAGCGCGATTGGAGGATCGCGCTTCCTTGATGTTACCGGCCTTATTGCTCTCTACAAATGAGGCGCGGAAGGTCTCAAGCTGTTCGAGATCGGCGGGGGCAAAATGGTCGGCAGCGTGTTCTGCCGCAAGCCCTTCAAGTGCCACGCGGATCAGCTTGATCTGAATGTAGCGGGCGCGGCTGAGGTCTGGCACCGCGGCGAACCTGCCGGAGCGCAACTCGAGCGCCTGCTCGCTGACGAGCCGCAGACAGGCTTCGCGTACCGGCGTAATGCTGGTTCCGAGCTGCTCTGCAAGATCCTGCATGAGGAGGCGATCGCCCGGTGCGAAATTGCCGATGATCAGGCCTTCCCGCACCTTGTTGTAAATCCGGGCGGACAGGCTACCCACCTCACCGGGCTGCATCTCCATAACGCCCATGGGAATTCTCCTCGTCTCTATTCGGGGGCCGGGGTTCCAACAAGGGCTGAAGAAAGCGACCCCCCAGGTCAATGTCGAAATCGTCACGCTGTCCGATCAGGCGGGCGGAGGTTGAAACGCAGGCATTCACGCGCGCGGAGCCATCCGGCATCCTACAATTTTTAACTTTTATTTTTTTGTGACGAGTAATTTAACAATACGAACGTTTATTTTACTTGAATTTTATGGATTATTATTCAACTAATTCTTATTATTCAACTAATTATGGCGGCCCAACCCGGGCAAGCGGGTTGGCCGAAATCCAATTTGCTGGTGTTTGTTGAGGATGCGACGGGCGTTGGCGGCGTGCACGCACATGTGAAGCAGCTCTCAGCGCGCCGAAAAACGGTTCCCCAACAGGAGATTGACATGGACTACGTGCAATATTTCGCCGAACGTATCGAACAACTCAAAGGCAGCGGCGACTATCGTGAATTTGCCGATCTGGAGCGTCAGTCTGGCAACTTCCCTAAGGCCTGGCTCAATGGGCCTGACGGCCGAAAAGAGATAACCATTTGGTGCACTAACGATTATCTCGGCATGGGGCAGCACCCCAAAGTGCTGTCGGCGATGAAGCGCGCCATCGATGCCAACGGCGCAGGATCGGGTGGATCCCGCAGCATTGGTGGCACCAACCATTATCATGTCTTGCTGGAGCGGGAGCTTGCGGATTTTCACGATAAGGAAGCAGGATTGATTTTTGTTTCCGGCTTCAGCTCGAACGATTCATCATTGAGTACATTAGCATCGTTGATGCCGAACACAGTTACTTTTTCCGACGCACACAACCATGCCTCGATTATCAGTGGATGCCGCAACAGCCGGGCGGAAAAGCGCGTCTTCCGGCATAACGATGTTGCGCATTTGCGGGAACTTCTGGGCAGTGTAGATCCTGCAAGACCCAAGATCGTTGTTTTTGAATCGGTATATTCAATGGACGGTGACATTTCGCCGATCAAAGAGATCTGTGACGTAGCGGACGAATTTGGCGCAATGACGTTTCTGGATGAAGTTCATGCGTCGGGAATGTACGGTCCGAAAGGCGCCGGCATTGCCGCGGAACGTGGCATCATGAGTCGTCCAACCATCATCGAAGGGACGCTTGGTAAAGCGTTCGGCTCGATGGGCGGTTATGTGACCGGACCGGCCTCCATTGTTGACAGCATACGAAGCTTCTCGACTGGTTTTATTTTCACCACGGCGCTTGCGCCGGCGGTGGCGGCGGGTGCGCTGGCTGCGCTCCGCCATCTTCGCGGTTCAGATTCAGAACGAATTGCTCTGCGCCGGCAAACGAACCTTTTGATCGGCTTGCTGAAAGAGGCGGGCATCCCGGTCATGCCGACTGAAAGCCACATCATTCCTGTGCTGATCGGTGATCCATTCCGTTGTAAGGAAGCGTCCCGTCAGCTTTTGGATCAGCATGGAATATACGTTCAGCCAATTCTGGTGCCGAGTGTTCCAGCGGGAACCGAGCGGTTCAGGGTGACGGTTACGCCTGCCCATAGTACGACAGATATTCGTACGTTCGTCGATGCGCTCAGGCAGGTTCTACTGCGGGACAATCTTGGCAAGGGTGCCTGAGGCGAAAATGCAGAGGATGATAGCACGGCGCAGCCTCAGACCTGACGGTGCCAGCCGGACAGACCCCAGTGGTTGAGCGCATTTTGAAGAATAGACCTCGGAGCGCACCCACAGTGTTACGGCGATGGCGGCGTCCATCCCGTCGATGAGATGCTGGATGTCGTATGCCATTAAAGAGCTGATATCCGCCAGTACCTCTGCACAGAGGATTTGACGGGTTGGGTGGGTTGAAGAGTGGGCAGGCTGTTGATGAGCTATGGCGGTAGCTGGGTGATGACGGTTTGAGGAAGGCAGCGATCGAGGCGGGTCACAAAGCCTGCCAGAACCTCCCGAAGGAGCGATACGCCATGAAGACTGATGGCACCGTTTTTACTTTTCAACATCGAAACGACTTCGACGCTCCCCTGAGGTCGGTTCTGCGCGATGGCGCACGTCGGCTTCTGACCCAAGCGGTTGAGGCGGAAGCGGATGCGTTCCTGTCTGCGATGCAGGACGAACGGCTTGCCGATGGCCGCGCGCGTGTGGTGCGACACGGCCATGGTCCGGAAGGTACGATCCAGACGCGGATCGCCCAGTTCCGGTAGGCGTGCCAAGCTGCGCGACCGTGGTAGCGGCGAAGCAAGCGAGACGGGTGGCGATCGCAGCACCTTCACCGCCTACAGCGATCTCCGGGGCGATGGAAGTCCGCGGGCCTTCAGGCCGACTAGCAACTCGCGCAAACTCTGGGTGACCTCACACACACCACATGGAGGCCGATCGATCCTTCTGACCTTCCGGCGTCTGCGCCAATGACGACCAGCACGCAGGCCGCATCGTCCTCCATGGGTGCAGATAGCCCGTCTGTCCAGATAAAGACGTAGCGGCGGGCCGAGAGGTCGCGGCGCTGCCAGCGACCATAGTCCGCAGTCCCTCCTCTTTCAGCCGGCCGATCACCGAGGGCGACAGGTTTGGGCGCGTTCTTGCCGAGCAGCGCCGCACTGCTCCTGGCATCGAGGCTCTTCGTCCGCCGCGCCAATTTCGTGCGACACCGCCGGTAACCAAAGCGTTGCAACAAATCCTTCAAATCAATTTACAAGATCTTTACGACCGCCAGTCGTTGACAATGGTACGTTCACCGCAAGTCTGAGGTCAGGCACGGCTGAAAAAGTCGATACCGATTTACGCTCGGACCGCCGCACAACACGCAACATCGGAAGTAACAGCAATGGTAAGAAGAGCCCTCATCTTGGTTGAAGGTCATAGTGGTATTGGTCTGCTATACATCCAAGCAGCTCAACGTCTTGGTCTTCATCCAATTACTCTGTCGGCCGATCCATCTCGGTACGACTATCTTGCGACAGAAGGAATTGAGGCAATCCGTGTTGATACTGACAATCTCGATGCGCTGATCCGCGAATGTTCCCGGCTACGTGCGACCTATGACATTGCTGGCATCACAGGCTTTTCGGGCGTCGACGAGTCGGTCTATGCGACAGTTGGCAAGCTTTGCCGGCATTTCGATCTACCGGGACCGAACCCTGAATCGACTGAACGAAGCTGCGACAAATTCAATCAACGCCAGCTCCTCGCGCAGGCCGGCGTTCCAATACCTGCTTATCGGTTGGCAACGAACGCGACGGAGGTAGAAAGCTCGGGTGCGGAGATCGGCCTGCCCGTGATTCTTAAGCCAGCAGTAGGCAGCGGCAGCATCGGTGTCCGATTGTGCCGCAGCGTCGAAGACGTAGCCGAACATACGACCTATCTGTTGGGCGGAAAGCACATATGGCGGTCTACGCCGAAAATACTCGTCGAAGAATTCGCACAGGGCCCGTTCTATAGCACTAATATTATGGGAAATGAGGTCGTTGGGATTTGCGCCAATGACTTTGGTCCCCTCCCGCATTTCGTCATTCGTGAGGTGACCTATCCGGCCCTGCTGACTGACGAGGAGCGTGAGCGCATCGCCGATGTTTCGCTGAGCTGTTTGCGAGCTCTCGGCATTGGCTGGGGGCCAACGAACATTGAACTCCGGTGGACGAAGCGTGGCCCGGTCGTCATTGAAGTCAATCCGCGCCTTGGGGGCATGCCCGATCCTCAACTGGTTCAATTGGCTTACGGTCTCGATCTCGTCACCGAGCACATCAAGCTTGTCATTGGCGAGGAATGGAACCTGCGCAAAAGGCATTCGCATACTGCGGCCGCGCGGTTCCTGCTTCCCGATCAAGATGGCATCCTCGACTGGATCGGTGGCGACACTCAAGCGGCTGCTATACCAGGTGTCGCCGAGGTCAAATTAAATGTTGAACCCAAGACGCTGATCGTCAGGAAGGGCGATTTCCGAGATCGGATCGGACATGTCATTGCCACTTCACCCAGCCTTACTGAAACGGAGGGTGCCCTTCAGCGCGCCGTCGACTTGATCGATTGGTCGATCACCCCTTTTCCGGCCGTTGGTGAATAACATGTCTATCCCTATGCTATGTCGGCAAGGACGACAACGTGGCAAAGAGTGGTGCGAGAGAATGGGAATGCCGCCGCGAGGTCCTTACATTCGTCTCTCCTCATTGGCCGTCGACCGCTCGGCCCGAGACGATATATTGCGTCTACAATACATTTCCGCTGCTCTTCACGCGAAGCTCAAATAACTTGCCTGCGATCTGCTGCGTCGGCCCTAATCCAGAACGGCATTCTGGTAATGGAGTGCGTGGGGTTGGAGTTGGCGGAGCGTTGGGGGGATTGGACGGGAGGTGCTTTCACCCAAGCGTCCACGCGCCATATCTCCGTGTATCGCCGAGCGGCAACTTCAAGTTGACAAGAGGCTGAAACTGCCTGCGCCACGGTCATACGGATCGAGACGGGTTCATTCCTTCTGTTCCGGCCGGTGATAGGCCGTGTCGGTTTGGTTAGCGCATTCCCATACATTCGCATCCGATCGGTACAACGGTGAAACGGGCTCCAAGAGGCGGCCGACACCTTCATCGGACACTCGTACTCTCAACAGAACGGGCAACCTTCGACCGCAGGATCATGCGGCCAGGGCCGAAACCAATAGTCAAGAGGTGCGGTCGTGGTCGAGTAGCTCAGCCATTCGGCTTTCGCCCTCACAGATCCGGGCGGGCGGATTTCCCGCACCCGGCTCTTCCCGAGGGTAACCCGCGTCATATCCGTGCCTGCGCCCAAGTTCGAGTGATGCGCGGAGTTGGCAGGGGGAAAGGCGCGCCGTCAGGGTCTCGAACTCCGACCAGCCCATGCGCCGGCTTTTCTGGCTGCGCCGTCTCAGACACCGTAGCCATATCCGGCGCATTTGCCGATGGAATCCGTTGAGCGCTGGGTAGTTGTGCGGCCTGCCGTAGTATCCGTATTGTCCACGCAGAACGGCGGCGAACCACCTGTGCTGCGCAGCCATTGGCGCATGCATGAGCCGCCAGGCATCCTGGCGCAGCGCCGTCAGCTTGCGCGTCAGGCGTTTCCCTTCCGTCTTGTGCTTCACGATGAACCGGCCATCCCGGGTCCGCCCGCAGTAGTGGGTGAAGCCCAGAAAGGCGAAGGTCTCGGGTCGCCGCTCGCCACGCCGCTGTCGTGAAAGGGCCGCGAACCGCCCAAACTCGATCAACCGCGTCTTGTCCTCGTGGAGAGTCAGGCCAAAGCCGGCCAGCCGCGCCTTGAGGGCCAACAGCATCTCCTCTGCATCGGCCTTCTTCTCAAAGCCCATGACGAAGTCGTCAGCGTAACGCACGATCACAACGCGACCGTATGCATGGCGACGACGCCATTGGTGGGCCCAAAGATCGAGGATGTAGTGCAGGAAGATATTGGCGAGGAGCGGGCTGATGCCCGCCCCTTGCGGGGTACCCCTGTCCGTCTCTTGCTTCTCGCCGCTCTCAAGGACGCCAGCCCGCAACCACAGCCCAATGAGCCGTAGGATACGAGGATCAGCGATCCTGTGCGCCACCATCCGCAGCAGCCACTCGTGGTCGACCGAGTCGAAGAAGCTGCGAATGTCGGCATCGAGCACCCAGTTCACACGTTGGCTCATGATCGCTGTATGCAGGGCATCAAGCGCCATGTGGGGGCTCCGCCCCGGCCGAAACCCGTAGGAGAACCCCAGGAAGTCGACCTCGTAGACAGCACTCAGCACCTCGGCCACCGCGCTTTGGACGATCTTGTCTTCCAGCGCCGGCACCCCGAGAGGCCGTTTACCGCCATCGGCTTTGGGAATGTAGACCCGCCGCACCGGCTGTGGCCGGTAGCGATCGGTGTGGACCGGTTCCCAGAGATCACGGATGTTATCCGTCAGCCCCTCTTCGTACTTAGCCACGGTCATCCCATCGACCCCAGCACTCGCCTGTCGCTTCTGTCGCCGAAACGCCCGGTAAAGGGCTTCTTCGTCGACGTGATGCAGCAGGGCCGTGAACCGGGTTTGGGCAGCCTGCTTGGCCGCCGCGTTCACCCGCTCAAGGTTCAGCGGCAAGGCAACCCGGCTCTGTGTCCGGACCTTGGCTTCCTCGCGCAGGCTCCCCTCAGGCTGGTCCCTTCCCTCCACTCGCCTCGTTTCCTTCGACGGCTTCACGGGTACTATGAACCAGTCCGACTCCCGACCTCAGCTCGGACGGCAGCTCTGGCAGTACCTTGCTGCTGTCCCCCGCTGGAGACCAATCCAGCGGACCCGGTCGGGCCTCTCATGTTCCGATGATTACCTTCCATGCGTGATCCGGCCATCGACCCCGACGGAGCGGCAACGTCTCGCGTAACGACGATGCTCATATTGCCTTCGTGACTAGGGAACACACTCGGCCTCCGCGAACATCCACCTTTCGAGGCTCATTCCCGCACCCCGCATGGCTCCTGTCTACACTTCAGACCCCGCGTTGCCGCGACGCCCGCAAGACTCGGTCCCGGCTTGCCCGCTACGGCTTTGGCCGGATGGGACTTGCACCCACAAGCAATTATCAGCTTGGCATGACGTACTCCCACCGCGTGGTGTAGGTCGGGCGGCAGCGAAGCCGCTCGCGAGCGCGCCGTTACTAGCGCGGTAGATGCTATGGGCGGCGGCGAGCGCTACTCCCGTCGGGATCTCGCCGGTCGTGACAAGTCGCCAGAAGGCAATCAGTAGCTTGCGCCCCAAAGCCACGATCATTGTCTTGCGCGTACCGCCACGGCCATCGGCCGTTCTCGCGCAGTGCGCCAGCGCGCTGTTCTTTTGGAATTGGAGGAACCGCCAAGCCAATAGGATCATGCCGTAGCGGACGCGAGCGTTGCCGGCCCGCGCAAGACCTGCGCAGCCAGAAAAGCCGGCGCATGGGCTGGTCGGAGTTCGAGACCCTGACGGCGCGCGTTTCCCCCTGCCAACTCCGCGCATCACTCGAACTTGGGCGCAGGCACGGATATGACGCGGGTTACCCTCGGGAAGAGCCGGGGGCGGGAAATCCGCCCGCCCGGCTCTGTGAGGGCGAAAGCCGAATGGCTGAGCTACTCGACCACGATCAGAGGTGCTGCTTGGTCATGCTTCGAGCTCAGCATTAGGACTTACTTATGTTCCGCTTGGAGATCGGTGACATAGGACGGGGTGGCCGCTGCCGTGTTCAGCGCGGCGAAACTCGCTCGCACTATTATCCGGGTGACATACGCCAGCATTGGATACTACGCGTGCCTCCCTCCTCGTTCTTTTGCGGTCTGGCGAGCTTGGGAAAACACTACCCGAAAACGGGACAATCCGCGCATCACTGCTCGTCTGATTTCCTCTTAGCTTCGGCGCGACCGCCGCTTAAGAGCAATCGCTTTGCCTCGGGCGACCGGCTTTCTCGTCAGAACCAGTTGGAAAGAACGATTATGGTCGACGGTCGTCTACGGCCCGAGATTCGCGGCGGCCGGGCCATGCGGGCTCGCGTCTTCGCAGCCGCATCGTGTCGTAGTAGCGCGCGGCGAAGATCTCCGCGCATGATGAAGACCGAGGTGTTAGTGGCCCACCTTTGCGATGGAGCAGGCGAATCGTCTCGAGACGGACGAACATTGCCCGCTCCGTGAGATGTTCGACGTGTTCGTCTGAGATCGAACCGGTCGATCTCCCGCCTACGAGTTCTGTGTTGCGTTGCATCTATCCTCCGAAAGTCGAGGTAGAGCGCATTTAAGCGAATTCCACACATGGCGACGTGTTGACAATCGATAACTTATAAGATCGATGTTATCGAAGCATGCCCGGCGGGTCGTGGGTATCCTGCGTCGAACGCCCAGAGAGCGCCGATACTTTCTGAACCAGCCCCTGCAGCGAAGCCAGCATCCAATGGAACACGGACAAACCGATGAGACGTGGCGTCCCGAATATGGGTCGTTCAATGGGGGTCCGAAGCGGTCGATCCCGTGGCACGGCGACGGCAGCTGGATGAACGCTCACCGCTTCGAGATCCCGCGTGACGACCCCCAATGGCCGGATGTCTATACCTACACCGACAAGATATCCTACGCGCCTGGAGAAGAAGTCCGCTTTCATGGCAGCACCAGCGCCCCGCGCTGGTCGTTGTTGATCTACAAAGACGGCGCGCAGCCCCTTCTCGTCCATCGTGCCGACAACCTGCTTGGCGTGCACAGCCCGACCTCGAAGACCGCCTACCGCGATGGCTGCGACTGGCCGGTGGCGGCGACATGGACTTTGCCGAGCGATTTGCGGTCAGGGTTCTATCGTGTTGTGTCGATCTGCGCCCGGCCGGGCGGCGACCGTTTCGTTCAGCATCATTTCTTCGTGGTGCGTCCCGTCGCTGCGGATCCGAGCCGGATTCTCGTTCTGCTGCCAACTGCGACCTGGACTGCCTATAATGATTGGGGCGGCGCCAATCATTATACCGGGACCGCGGACACAGCGACCGGCTCTTCACCGGTGCTCAGCCTGTTGCGCCCGTGGACTAGGGGCATGGTGTGGTTGCCGCCGGGGGCCCCGCGCATCTGCTCGAATCCGCGCAGGGACCGCTCCGCTCCCACCTATCCGCAGAAGGACTGGGCGGTGGGCAACGGCTTCAGCCTGTATTACGCCGCCGCCGGATGGGCCCAGTTCGACCGGCACTTCGTCATGTGGGCGGAAGCCAATGGCTTCCATCTCGATTTCGTGACGCAGACGGATTTGCACAATCGCCCCGAACTTCTTGATGGCTACCGGCTCGTCGCCATTGCCGGACATGACGAATATTGGTCGACGCCGATGCGCCTGGCAATCGACTCGTTCGTCGAACGTGGCGGCCGGGTAGCTCGCTTCGGCGCCAATTTCATGTGGCAGATACGGCTGGAAGGCGGCGCCACGCAGATCTGCTACAAATATCATGCGCACCAGAATGATCCGGTAGCGAACACCGCGGACCATCACCTGCTCACCTCGTCATGGGAGGATCCCGCCCTCGGCTGGCCCGGCGCCAAGACGTTCGGGCTCAACGGGTCGCAGGGCGCCTATGCCTCATGGGGCGGCTTCACGCCCAAAGGTTCCCGCGGGTTCACTGTCTATCGACCGGATCATTGGGCTTTCGGTGGCACGGAACTCTCTTACGGTGACGTGTTCGGCAGCGAGGCCAGCATCTTCGCCTATGAAGTGGACGGCGCTGACTACACCTTCCGCAACGGCTTGCCTTTCCCGACAGGCTTGGACGGCGTTCCCGAGAACGTTCAGATCCTGGCGATGGCGCCCGCTGTTCTGGCCGAAGCCAGATGGACGCTCGAGGGCGGCCGATATTATGTCGGCGACGCCGACCACGACTATTTCCAGGCGCTGCTTGGTGGCACCGAAGATCCGGAAGCGCCGCCGCAACGTTATGGTTCCGGCATGATGGCTTATCTCGAGAAGGGCGAGGGCGCCGTGTTCAACGCCGGCACCTGCGAATGGGTGATGGGCCTGACCCGCAACGAGCCGGACACCATACGTATCACCCGCAACGTGCTGAGCCGCTTCCTCGCTGAAGAATGACCAAAGGGGTGCCTCTGTTTGAAAGCTACTTCGCCTGTGTGCTCAGGAAGCGGATGATGCTGTCTCCGCTGCGCAGCAGATCGCGCTCGATCGCGACCCTGGGACCCTCGCCGTCCTTTCGTGCAAGTGCGTGTATCAGGTGGATATGCTCCTCCGCAGCGACATAGTCGTTGACGATCTCGGAATAGAAAACGTTCAGGATGGGCCCCATCGAGACCCAAAGGCTCTCGATGGGGCCGACCAGCATGTCCATGCCGGACGATTGGTAGCCGGCAAAATGAAACTCGCGATTGTGGACGATCGCCTCGCGCCCGCGCTTGGCCCGGTCGGCCTCGGTGAACAAGGCATGCTTCTCGCGAAGCATGTCGAGATTGGCCGGCGACATGTTCAACCGCCAACCGCACCGCAAGCCCTTCGAGCGACACTCGGATCGTCCGAATTTCGAGGTATCGAGAGAGAGTGAAGTCGGGAACAGTGACACACCGCCCCGACCGCAATTCCAGGCCGCGCTCGCTGACGAGCCGCGTCCGCATGACACGACCTTAAGCATAACTTCAAGTTAAAATAACATTTCCAGTCGCCATGAGATGGTAGAGCTGTGTAGATGCCGGGCTGCCGAGACGGCGCGCAGAGCGCCGAAGATGGCGCGCAGAGACGCAGCGCTACAATCGGCAGCTTTGTGCGCCAGTGACAACGTCCAGTACAAATGCTGAGGAGCCCAGCCTATGGAACGCCGGCGGATGACTGCCAGAGTATCCGATTTTTTGGTCCACGCGACGCATTTCCCTGAGGCTGCTAGGGGAGCGTTCGCGATCGAGTTCGACCGATTTGTCGACCAGACTGATGGCATTGCTCAATCCGAGCGGTTGTTCGACCTGTTATCTGCGTTTGCCCTGAATTTTGATTGCCCGTGGATCGCCTATGACTCTCTTGCACCCCAAAAAGGTTTAAAGTCGGCCCAACGCGATCCGGCGGTCATACTGAATTTTCCTGATGAATGGCAGAAGCGCTATTTCGAAATGGGATACGACAGGATAGACCCCATCATCAAAACGAGTCGAACGCGAGCAGGCGCCTTTCGATGGAGCGAGGTATACGACGACGTAAGCACGACTGAAGACGAACGGCGCGTTTTCGACGAGGCTGCAACGTTCGGCTTAAGGTCAGGCGTTAGCGTTCCATTGCACGGCCCGGACGGCAGCTTTGCGATCATGAGCTTTGCTCAAGCCTGGGATGGCGAATTCCAAAATAGAACAATTGCGTACTTGCAACTTGCGGCGCTACATTTCCACCTGAAAGTTGCAAAGTTCGATAATTCGGGCGCCATCGAGGAGATGCCTAACCTTTCTCTACGAGAAAAAGAGTGTATTCTGTGGACGGCAAAAGGGAAATCCTCGTGGGAAATAGGAAAAATTTTAGGCATATCTGGAAACACCGCTAATTTCCATATAAAAAATGTAATGCGAAAAATGGATACTTCTAGCAGAACGGCTGCAGCTACAAAAGCCGTGCAGTTCGGAATTGTCGAAATGTAAAAAGTGGCTCCGCGATCTTGACGTCAGTTGTGCTAAGAGAGTTTCTTTATATATTTTTCTTAGCTGGGGAAGTAATTTCCGGAAAACGTCTAAGGTTAGAAGCGGCACACACATAGGCATGTAGGTGCCTGTTCGGGGTGTACCGAGGGATCCATTGCCTGCGATCACCCGAAGTTGATTTGGCGGTTGCTTCTCGTCGCTCAATCATTTGTGGGCGCGTGTCCGCCCCCCCCCGGGAACAATGGAACGTTGGGAGCTGGCAACATTCGGGAAACATCCGGAGGGTTTGTGGCTAAACGGCCTCCGCCATCACAATGGGGCGACAGCTTCACTGTCGGCGGAATTCGGCCAGTAGCTGCGGCAGGGAACGTTTAGGTCCACCAGAGAACAAGATCCGGCCGCGCAAACCCGAAAAAGCTGTTCAGCACCAGGCGGCGCTTTCCGTTGCCTGATTGTCGGGTGACCCCGTGAATGAAACCGCCATCAATTAGGGCCATATCCCCGGCCTTGAACTGGAATTCGCGACAAGGAATGGCCTCGAGATAAGCTGCCGAATAAGGATACCCCGTGGTCTCCACACCCTGCGACTTTCGATCCGCGACTGTCGGCTTATGGCTCCAGAGCCGCAGATTGCCACCTTCCTCGGCCATGCTGGGATAGAAGTTGAGCGCTGCGACGGTGTTGTTCGCCACCGCAGAAAGCTCGTAATCGTTCCCAGCACATAACACTTGAGCGAGATCGTCGTGGGGCTCCAAGGAAAATGTGCCGCTGCCAGACCAACTAAGAGCGCGACAAACATTAGCCTGACCCTGTTCCGAACGGGCCAGCCGCAATTCAATGCCCTGACCGTGAAGCTCGCGCTTCAACGCGTCGAATAATGCTCGGACCGGGTCAACCAAATTCTCAAAAAGGGCGTCAACGAACGGTCGCGCAGTTTCCGCCTCCGCAAAATAGGTGGCTGCATCATTCCTGTAGTGAGATGAACCGACATATTGTCCGGGAACGCCATCGTTGCGCTCCTTGAGACCGGGACTGCCACTGAAGTTCGCGGTAATCTCCTCGGCTATTTCGGTACTGAAAGCTTGCCTGATGTGAAGACCGGTGATCTCACCTTTCAACACTGAGATGATCTCCTCAGTGCTGATCGAGCCGGTTCGTTCTCTGATCGCAAGAGGCGAGATGGCTGGCGCTTGTTGCTTAGTCACTGGCTTGCTCCTGTAGTGCGTGATCAAGGATGGCGATGCCATGGTCGAGTTCGTCATCGGTGATGGTTATCGGCGGAAGGACTTTGATGACGTCGCGATTTGGCCCTGAAGATTCGATCAGCAGGCCGTTTTCGAACGCGAGATCGTGCACACGGCCGACAACGGCCTGCGAACGGCACTTGAGGCCGGCCATGAGACCGCGGCCGCGCTTTTGTTCAATGTACTTGGGAAACTTCGCAACGAGCCGGTCAAGGTGTCCTTGCAGCTTGACGGCTGTCCGCTCGACGCCTGCAGTAAACTGCCTGTCGGACCACAGTTTGCACATGGCCCCTGCGGTCACGAAGGCGAAATTGTTGCCTCTGAAGGTCCCGCTATGTTCTCCGGGATTCCATATATCTATGTCGGGGCGGATCAACACAATTGAGAATGGACTACCTGAACCGCTTAGGGACTTTGAAAGGCACACGATGTCGGGTTCGATTTTTGCGAACTCGAAGGAGAGGAAATCGCCCGTTCGTCCTGCGCCTGCCTGAATGTCGTCGACGATCAAAACAACGCCGTGTTTACGGCAAATGCGCTGAATCTCTGTGAGCCAAGCTGCGGATGCGGCGTTCATGCCGCCTTCTGCCTGGATGGTCTCCAGGATGATTGCGGCGGGCTTTTCTATACCGCTCCCTGGATCGCCCAAAACCCAGTCGATGTAGCTGGCGGAATCGAAAGCTTGGTTCGGATATCCGTCATAGGGGACGCGGACCACATCGTGGCGAGCAACGCCGCCCAGTTCCCTGGTTGACGCTGAACCTGACACCGCCAGGGAGCCGAGTGACATGCCGTGGAACGCATTTGTGAAGGCCATGACGCTCGAGCGACCGGTATATTTTCGTGCCAGGGCCAGCGCCGCTTCGTTGGCATTGGTGCCGGTCGGCCCGGGAAACTGTATCTTGTAGGAAAGGCCTCTGGGCTTCAGGATCGAATCCACAAACACTTCAATGAATTCACGCTTTGCCGATGTATACATGTCAAGCGATAGAAGAATGTTCTGGCCAACGAGATATTCGATTGCTGGTGCAATAATATTCTGGTTGTTATGTCCAAAGTTGAGTGCGCCGGACCCTACGAGGAAATCGATATATGTGTTACCGGTCTCGTCCCAGATTGTCGCCCCGAGGGCCTTCGTAAAGACTGTGGGAAATGACCGCCCGTAGCGACGAACGTTAGACTCATGAGCCGTAAAAACGTCAGTGTTCATTTTCGGGTTCCCTCTGCATGTGGGCGTCGCGTTCAACGAGAGATTGATTAAATGCGCTTGGTTGGTCGGCGGTTGTTCTTCAGTTTCACCTAGAAGATCAGAACAGTCTTGACGGAACTTTGGACGATCGGTGGCTTCCGACAAATCTCTTTTGTAATGCCGACATACTCCTCAAAAGTTTCGCCACAATGGAGGCCGGACTTGCGCGGCAGCTCAACTGCTGTACAGACGCACTTCGAAACCTCCCGCTTCGAAACCTCCACCGTCGTCACGTTGCTCTGCATGCCGATATTCTCTCGGTCAATGCGTTAGAACGAACTCGGTTCTAGAGTTTTCGGGCAGTCGTCGATACTATGGCATCTGGTAGTTGACGCACCTGCTTGTGGTCCACGAAAGCGCCTGCCAATCAATCAAATCATAGCTTGGAGCCAGCAGCGGCGGCTCATGTGTGACAGGCGCTTCCACCATGCAGCAAGCATTTCCATGCCTTGGAGCGCGCACACCGTACGCATACAGCAGACCCTTACAACGGCCTCGGCAAGCAGAGCCCCTATCGCGATCTTAGACGGCTAGAGTCTACAAGGCGCATTGACCAATCACCGCCAGGAGCGTGAGGACGACGTGTATGGACCGCTCCCAAGGCGAAATTGAACATAACGGCAGACACGGTGCTTGCGGTCGTGTATCCGGCCTCACATGGTGATTCTCCAGTCAATGTTTTTCCATGGGTGTAATCCGAGGTGAGCTCTCTTCCTGCAGGGCCTGCCTGCTAACCTCACATCCGGGGGGATGATATCCCACCCACTGTGCCGCATTTGGGACGGGAGAGCTCCAAAGGAACGGCACCACTCTGTGAAGACGGCACTGAAGCACCACGCCGGACAACGGACGTTCCCCCGGTCACCGGGCTGCTTTGCCGTCGCAGAGCTGCCCGATCTCGATATTCATTATACGGCGGGCTTCATGATCGCTCCCTCGGGTACGGCACCATCGACGGCGAAGCGCCACAGAGCGATCAGCAACTTGCGAGCGAGGGCGACCACTATGACCTTGCGGACGCGGCGGCCAGTAGAGCCGGTGCGTTCCCGGAACCAGGCGACCTGGGCAGCACCAGGCTGGTAGCGTTGCCAGAGCCAGGCCAGCTCCACCATCACCGTTCGAAGCCGCCGGTTCCCGGCCTTTCCGATCCCTTGCTCGCGTTCCACCCCACCACTGTTGCCTCCGCACGCACGGGACGGCCGCGCGACCGCCTCAGAATGCTGGCATCCTCTGGGCCAGAGAGCCGGCTAAGCGGCCTCGACGAACTTTGAGCGCATGGCCGGCACGGCAGGACGGCGTAGTCGAAATCTGTCGAGCGTCAGCCGTTGCGGAAGGTATAGCCATAACCGTTGATCGCCGGCGCGCCGCCGAGATGCGCGTAGAGGACCCTCGACCACCGGAAAGAAGCCCTTCTGGACGAGGTCGATCATCCCTTGCATCGATTTGCCCTCATAAACGGGATCGGTAATCATACCCTCGAGCCGCGCACACATTCGGATGGCCTCCTTCGTTTCCTCGGACGGGATGCCATAACGCGGGTATGCGTGGTCCTCGAGCAACACCACGTCATCCTCGACGGGTTCCGTTCAGAGATCGACGAGCTCCGATGTATGTTGGGCAATCTTTAGCACCTGCGCCTTGGTTTTGGTGGGGGCGGCAGAGGCATCGATACCGACTACATTGCGCTGTTGACCGTCCTTGGCGAATCCGACGAGCATGCCGGCATGCGTTGAACCGGTCACCGCGCAAACGACGATGTAGTCGAAGGCAAACCCAAGCTGTTTCTCCTGAGCCCGCACTTCCTCCGCGAACCCCACATAGCCGAGGCCGCCATTCGGGTGAACAGACGCCCCGGCAGGTATTGCATAGGGCCTGCCGCCCCTTGCCTTGACCTCGTAAAGCGCCTTTTCCCAACTGCGGCGGATACTGATGTCAAAGCCCTCGTCGACCAGATGCACCTCTGCTCCCATGATGCGGCTCAAGAGAATATTGCCGACCCGGTCGTAGACGGCATCCTCATGGGGTACCCAGCTCTCCTGAACCAAGAGACATTTCATGCCGATCTTGGCGGCGACCGCGGCGACCATGCGGGTGTGGTTGGACTGCACGCCCCCGATGGTGACGAGCGTATCGGCATCTGACGCGATCGCGTCGGGAATGATGTACTCGAACTTGCGCAGCTTGTTTCCGCCAAACGCGAGACCGGAGTTGCAGTCCTCGCGTTTGGCGTAAATTTCCACCTTTCCTCCTAGATGTTTGCCGAGGCGATCGAGCTTCTCGATGGGTGTGGGTCCAAAGGTGAGCGGATTGGAGTGCGCCCCTCGGACCGGACAGGATGAACAAGCAGAATTGACTTGGAAGCCGGGCTTTCGAAGGATGGAAGCCCATGGTGACTTATCGCACGCACAGCATCGAGTTCAAACGTCAGGTAGTGCAGGAGTTCCTGTCCGGCGAGACGCTGCATGGTCTCGCCAAGCGGCACGAACTGCCGCGTAACCTGATCCGCATCTGGGTTCAGAAATACGAGGCCGGCTCCTTCGACGAAGACGTGCCGGCGGCCGACACGATGCAGACCTATGAGGCGCGGATCGCAGCGCTGGAGCGGCTGGTAGGCCGGCAAGCCTTGGAAATTGAGTTTCTAAAGGGGGCTCTGAAAAGCGCACCACGTCCGAGAAGCGGGACTACATCCGTGATCACCGGCCCGGCGGTGTCTCCATCGCTGAAGGATGCCGGCTGATGGGGATCGCGCGATCAACCTACTACGATCAGCCCGAAAGTCGTCCAGACGATGGGTGAGATCTCCGACAGCTTCGAAGCTTACGGCTATCGCCGCATGCAGGCGGCGCTGCGGCAGCGCGGCATCGTCGTCAACCACAAGAAGGTCAGACGGTTGATGCGCGAGCACGATTTGCAGCCCAGGATCAGGCGGCGCTTACTCCGAAACCACCGGCTTCCGACAGGCCCGGAGACGCCTGCTTCGACGCCGGCTTCCTCACTCGATGGGCCGGCGCGGCAATCCCTACGATAATGCGAAAGCGGAAAGATTCATGAAGACGATGAAGGTCGAAGCCGTCTATCCGATGGCCTACGAAACCTTCGCCGACGTCGCTGAGGACCTTCCCCGCTTCATTGATGAGGTTTACAACACCCGCCGATTGCACTCAGCGCTCGGCTATCTCAGCCCGCAACAGTTCGAGGACCAACACGCCCGGCAAGATGGTCAAAACTGCGGCTTGACCCTGTCCGGTCCGAGGGGCGCACTCCAGATAGCGTTCGAACTTTTTCCAGCATGTTCTCTCCAGCAACACGTGATTGAGCTGAACCAGCTCCCCCTCGCTCATGGGCTTTTAATTTGGAGCCAGCTGCGTCGTCGGACGTCGCGGAAGGCTCCCATTTTCTTTCCAGCGCCGCGTTCGTCATCGAGACACCCGCATGGATGGCGTGCTGCTACGGCTATTATGTGCCAACCGAACCCAAACAGCTGGATTCACGCTAGACGGGCCAGGATGCGGCCACCTCTGCCCATTTCAAGCACACCAATGCTTGGACGGTCAGCTCGATGTCCCTGGTTATCCAAATTGGCGTAGATTTCCCATGGATCACGACGCCTCACCGGGGCAGGGAAATGCCGGGCCAAGCTGAGGCACATCTGAAGATTCATTCCTCACCTCGTCATGGTCTGTCGGCTGGGATCGAACTTCCTTGCAACCACCGAAATCCTAAGCCCTTTGGCCAGCTCGGCTAACCAAGCCAGACCGCCAGATCAGAAAGAGCACGCTTGCGAAATACGCCAGCTGAAGGAGCAGCGAACAAGCCAGCGTCATGACGACTACTGTGCCGACGGAATGAGAAGCGATGTAGATAGTCAGTGCGGTGCTGCACAGCACCAGCCCCAGGACGCGGCAAAACATTCTAAAGGGCAACGGCGTTCTCCTGGTTTTGTCTCCTCAGATCATGCTCCGACCTGGTCGGCCGCAACATGGGTCTGGCAGTTCTTCGGGCAGACGCGGGCGCAGGCTCCGCAGCCAATGCAGCGGCCGGGATGGTCGACGACCATGATCATGCGATTGAGCTCGCCATCGAAATCGTCGTCTTCGCCGTCGCAGGCGCCGAGGATTTCACCCGCGTCATCGACGCCGTAAAGATGCATGACCTCGCGCGAGCAGACTTTGAAACAGCGGCCGCAGCCGATGCAGGTCGTGCCGTCTATAGCGGTGAGATATTCCGGCATCCATCCGGAGCCGTCGCGGGTGGTGAATGTGCTCCTCATCGTAACTTCTTCATGGCAGCGAGCTCTCTCCTGGCACCATCCAACTCGGCAAAAACGGCCGACGCTCCCTCGGCAACTTCCTCTATCTCCGTCCATTTTCCCGGGAGATCCTCTGCAAGGTCGCGCAATTTCATCTTGGCAATTGCCGCGCGCAGCTGAAGCTTTCGGACTTTCGTTCCCATCTCATCCAGCTTTGACATAGATCCTTCCTCGAAATCGGTGTCTTCACGCCCGTGCCACGTCGCGATAGGCTTCAGTGGCTGCAGTCGCATCCCGCAATGCGGGAGGCCATGAAGATTGGAGCCTCGATCCTGCTGCAAACGATCGACCAGGTGCTGCATGGACCTCCTTGCAATTACCCTTTTTTATCTTTCTTCCTCGGCCGACCGCGCTTTGGCACCTTCGGGAAACTGTTTTGCGCAGCGGCAAAGAGAGCGCCGCAACAAGCCTTCGCACCCCTGTACTTGGCGAGGGCCTGCAGCAAATCCGGCAGATGCTGCTCTTTCAATTCGGCCGGGATAGGCTCCGGACCGTCCAGCGACGTCAGTGCCAGTTCGACCAACTCGATCGCGCGATCATTGTTGCCGTTCTCGTGATAGTACCGGGCGACAGCCGGATAAGACCGGTACTTAGGGCTGTCGCCTTGCGGGGGATTCAGCGCCAGGATGTGTTCGGACAGCTCCTTGCCCATCGCGAAGCGCTCAGCAGGGGGAAGGCGCGAATGGTCATTGGCCGGATGGAAAAGTTGGTCTAGCGCCGAAACCATCCAATCCTCGGAATTTTTGTCGATCGCGTCGCGAACCAACTGGCGCATCACGGGCAAGCCGGTCCACATGTCTTGTATTTTGTGAAGCAACAGATGTGCATGGGCCAGGCGGAAATTGAGGTCGTCCGGCATCGAGGCAATGCCCTCTTCGATCGCCCAGAGCGCCGTCTTCCAATCTTCCAGCTTCACCGCCGCCCAGAACCTGTCATCGATCGGCTTCTTCAGCGTTTGTTCGAGCGCCAGGGGTTCGCTTGTGGCGATCCGCTCCTGATCGGCCGCTTTCGCTTTGTTGCTGGTAGGCCAGCTGCCGTTGAGCACTTTCGGCAAAACCTCACCGAGTTGGCTCGGATGACCGATAAAGGCGATGCAGCCGTCCCGGTCGACCACGAACGAGGTCGGAACCCCGACGCAAAAGCTGGGTTCCCTCCAAAGCTTCTTCATTTCGCCTGTGACGTCGAACGCAATCCGATGATTCAGATCCGGGCACTTTTCGGCCAACCACGCGTCCAACTTGGTCCGGGCCTCGACGGCCGTTGGAGCGTCTTCATCAGCCGCGATCCAGACGACCTCAAGTCCGCTGTCCTTGTATTTCTCCTGTAGCTGCATCAGCTCGAGCATCTCCGCCGCACATAGTTCGCACCACGTTGCCCAAAATTCGATAATATAGACTTTGCCGGGCTGGAAGTCCGCAAGGGGCTCGCCACGCAGCCAGTCCTCCACTTTGATCGAAGGAGCCGGTGACCCCATCCGCAACATCATCTTGCCCTCCAAAGCTGTCGCCAAAGGTTGCGTGATCTTATGCGCAAGCTTGTTCCCCTTTGAGACGGGGCACGAGGGTTCAACGAAGGGAGAGCATTGTTCGTCTTGCGCATCTGCGTGCAGTCAGCCTTCACTCAGTGTTGCTGAATCTCAATTCGCAAAGGCCGTGCCAACGCGCTCAGCCGTGCGGTAAATGCTTGATTATGCTTTGAAAAATTTCTGTGGCGCCCAAGATCGCCGGTTGTATTGGACGCGACATATTTTCCGCCACTGTCAGGTCTTGGACACGCATCACCCGCTTCCCGTCGGCGCAGAAGCGTGGCCACCGACGTCTCGACATATAGGGACCAACAGATGCATGACCGCGTTGGCTGCCGCCAGCCTCGTCATCATCGTCCGCCTCAAGCTTTGCTTGAGCTTCTTGTCGTTCGGTCGCTCAAGTGGTAGCGCAACGCCATTGCGATTGCAGGCGCCGCTCCATCCGAGCATCGCCTCTGCCCTACCTCTTCCGCTTTGCGCTTGAATTCCTGCTGGCGACGCAGGAGTTCTTCACGACGACGCCGGTTATGTCCGGCTGCGGGTCGCGAGTACCGTTATCGCCAGATGATGATCGTGGGGAAGAGGGCCAGGATGAGTGCCGGCCTGTGCCGGGCCGGTGACTCTCCCGGATCCTACTTTTGTTGTTCTGTGTCCCTGTGCGCAGGCCCTACAGGGACCACCTGGTGCGAATGTGAGCGTTGTCGGAATTTGGCCCGCCTGAAGGCCGCTAGGTCGCCACGCGATGGGCCAAGGCAGACTGAAAACGCCGAAGATGCGGCCGCCCTCGCCGCTGACGGCTACCATCCCAGGCGATGCTACGTGATTGATGCCACCGTTCGCGCCGAGGGCCGGCAAGAGCCCGACCGCCGGACTCGAAGGTCGGTGCGTTGGCCGCTGCACGGTCGTTGCCGTGTTCCGTTCCCGGCCAGTGGTGAGGGAAATCGTGATAACGCTAGTACGAAGAGGCAATGGTCCGAACGCGGCCTGCCGCGCTGAAACGACTCTCTTTCTCGACCTGACGCCGGCTCGAGTATCTGTGTTTGAGCGCATTGAGGACGCCTGGGCTTCTGCCCGGCCGTTTGTCTGCGCGTTACGGGTTGTCTCGGCGAGCAGACACCGAGCGCGTTAGAGGCGTCCGGGGAATGTGCTTCGCGACGGCGCTTCCAAGTTGCTCATGAGCTTCGCGAAACCTGCTCGTTTGCGGCGACCTTCCTCCGACTTCGCATCAGGGTAGGTGACCAGGGGAGTAGAGCTTGGAACAGCATCGGTGCTACTTCAGAACCCGTCAGCGGGCCAAAAACAGCGGCAAAGGCGTGCCAACTATCCATCTTATCACGCTACCGGAGAGCCGCTCACGCAACCGGCGGCTGCCATAAGCGCCCATGACGATCACGTCGGCAGACGTGTCGATTGCATGCTGCGCTAGCACCTTGGCCACCGGTTTGCCGCGGCTCGCCAGCCGGTCGATCCAAACCCGAGCACCGTGCCGAGTGAGATAGGCAGCGATGTCGGCTCCCGGCTCGGCGCCGTTTCCGGTGCAGGTCGCCTCCGGATCGACGACTGCGACACGAACTTCCTCAGCACCGGCTAGCAGATGCAGCGCTTCTCGAATCGAACGGGACGCCTCGACTCGCGAATCCCAGCCGACCAGCACGCGCCGTGGAGACAGAGTCGCCTCAGCGCCCTCCGGTAAGACAAGCACCGGCTTTCCCGTGTCGAACAAGCTGCCGTTGATAACAAGGGGTCCGAGACTAGTCTCGTTGAGAAGTGCGGGGCCGACGATTGTCAGGTCGGTGCAGAGCGCCCGCTGTCGCACCGCGTCACCGACGCCAGCCTTGTCGCAGTGTTCGGTGTCGACATCATAGCAGCGCCACGTGGCTCTCAGCACTTTGTGAATTTCCCTGCATGTCTTTTCCAGGTTGGCCATCTCCTGTGAAAATTGTTCCCGTGCGGCAATGTGGTGTGTGCGATATCTAGACCACTCGGGGATGCCACCGCCCAACGGCGGAGGGGACCCAATAAGCGGAGGCGACATCAGGAGCGGCGGAGGCGATATAATTAGTACGGAAAGATACGCGCCGACCTCGGCGCACAAGCGAGCAGCTATTGCGACGTCCTGATCGGAATGGTCAGCTCCCGTCACACTGAGTATTTTCTTGAAGGCCATCTGACTGCTTCCCCCTTAGATGTCGGGCCCGTAGCGCGTTTCGAACCGCAAGACTTGCCTTCCAACGAAGTCGGAGAGTGGCACACCATCCGTTCGCGATTCAGTCGTCAAGCTTCTCGAGCGAGTAGCCGGCAGACCTGACAGTACGAATGACGCTACCTGGCGAGGCAGCCTTCAGCGCCTTTCTGATCCGGCTGATATGGACGTCGACAGTGCGTTCACCGACATGGATATTGTCCGGCCAGGCCGCGTCGATCAGCTCGTCTCGGCTGAAGACCTTGCCGGGAGCCTCAAGAAATTGCCGCAGCAGGTTGAATTCGAGAGGTCCGAGGTGGATGTCGTGGCCATTGCCGCGAACTCGGTGGGCATCGAGCTTCATCTCAAGGCTGCCGCAGCAGAGCCAGCTGCCATTTTCGATCCCGTTTGAACCCGGCTTCGGTAGCGCCAGCTTCGTGCGTAGATAGTCGAGCAGCATCGCCGGCGTGAAGGGCCGCACAAAGCTCTCGTCAATACCTGCCTTCAAGAGATCGAGCTGCTGGTTTTCGGCGCCGGGCGCGATCAGCGCAATAACCAGCAGGCCTCTGTTCCGGAACTCCGCCTTGAGCTGGGCACAGATGGTAGACCCTGTCGAGCTTGCCGGCTGGCAGTCCAGCACCACGGCCTGCGGCTCCCGTTCACTGGCTAATGCCAGCGCTTCCTCCACGCTTCTGGCCAGTTCAATCCTGAAGCCATCCACCCCCAGAATGTGGCTGTAGTACAGATACAACTCCGCATCTTGCGAACAGATCAGTACCCCTGGCTTCATCAGCGCTACCCCAAGAACCATATCGGCCTGGACCGCCTCAATTGAGAGGGCTGGCCACCGAATGTCCTCAAGACCTGACATGATCCCCTCGATCAAAAGTCGGTTGCATCACGCCCGCGCCACCTCGGGATGAGCCTCAATGGCTGCGGTGGCATCGCCGGCCAGTTTGGTACCGGCCGCGGCGGGCTTCCAGAACGTCTCGAAACCGAACCGGTGGACGTCGCGCAGGGTCTTTGACAGAACGACCAACCGCCCGGCTGTGAAGAGCACGCGCCCGAAGCCCTCATGGCTCATCTCCATCATCGGCGATGCCATCAGGCCCGTGCGCTCTTCAATCGCAAGCCCGACGGCGGTGTAGAACTTATCGAGCCTCCACAGCACGTCCGGATCGGGATCGCCGATGATTGGAATTGCACGGCGCTGTTCCCTGGTGATGATGAAGTCGCCCAGCAGCTCGGGGTCCGATTTGCCTTCCCATGACCCGTGGGAATCATTGGCACGGATCAACCGCACGAGGCATTTGACGAACGGGGTGGCAAGGGCCGCCTCGTCCTCGGTGGCGGCAGGGCTAACAGCGGCTTCAAACATTTCGCCCACTCCTCATTTCAGCTTTCGTCCTCGAAGGAGGGTTTCGGTTCAGCGACACCTGCCTGCGCCAGCACCTTGCGCAGCCAAGGGGGAGGACACGTCCTGAGCATCACCTGACATGATCCCCTCGATCGAAAGTCGGTTGCATCACGCCCGCGCCACCTCGGGATGAGCCTCAATGGCTGCGGTGGCATCGCCGGCCAGTTTGGTACCGGCCGCGGCGAGCTTCCAGAACGTCTCGAAACCGAACCGGTGGACGTCGCGCAGGGTCTTTGACAGAACGACCAACCGCCCGGCTGTGAAGAGCACGCGCCCGAAGCCCTCATGGCTCATCTCCATCATCGGCGATGCCATCAGGCCCGTGCGCTCCTCAATCGCAAGCCCGACGGCGGTGTAGAACTTATCGAGCCTCCACAGCACGTCCGGATCGGGATCGCCGATGATTGGAATTGCACGGCGCTGTTCCCTGGTGATGATGAAGTCGCCCAGCAGCTCGGGGTCCGATTTGCCTTCCCATGACCCGTGGGAATCATTGGCACGGATCAACCGCACGAGGCATTTGACGAACGGGGTGGCAAGGGCCGCCTCGTCCTCGGTGGCGGCAGGGCTAACAGCGGCTTCAAACATTTCGCTCACTCCTCATTTCAGCCCTCGTCCTCGAAGGAGGGTTTCTGTTCAGCGACACCTGCCTGCGCCAGCACCTTGCGCAGCCAAGGGGGAGGACACGTCCTGAGCATCATCTGCGTGCGCAACAGCACCTCTTGGATGGTCTGGGGCTGCGGGACTTTGATCGGATGGATCTTTGCGGAAACAAGTTTGGCTGCCGAAGGTCCGCCGATCGCCAGACAAAACAGGAGATGACAGCCCTTCAGCGCCTCCACCTTCGGGGTGATGCGGTCATCGCCCTCAGTTCGGTGCTTCCCGCTCTCGTCGGAAACGTCATCGAAGGCCACGGCTTCGACGAGCTTCCACTCCTCGCGCATCACGTCGTAGACAGCAAAGCGCCTGGCCGAGCCGAAATGGGCGTTGATGTTCTTCATGTCCTGCGTGGCCATTGCCACGCGCAATGCGCCGGCTTGGCGTTCCGGCGTCGGTGCGTGAACCTCGTCAGTGACGAGCGAGAGGCGACGGACGGAGCTCATCTGGCATTTCTCGCTTACGGAGTGGATCAAGCGCCTCAGGCGTCGCCGCGCGCCGGTTGGCTTCGAAAATGTTGGCAACCTCGAAGATCAGGTCGCGGGTCCCCTGGTAGAGGATTGTGAGCTTGTGCTGGGCCCCGAGCCGGTCGAAGATCGGGAAGCCGACCCGCATGAGCGGAATGCCGAGGCGCTGCGCCGCCTGGCGGCCGTGGGAATGAGTAACGAGAAGATTAGCGCCGGCGCCAAGCGCTTCCAAATCGCCGAGATCGCCGATTTGAACCGACTGCGCCGGCACTTCCTCCAGAATTTTCGATATAGCGGCCGTTGTGACCGCCGCCGCGATTTCGGAGCCCATTCCGATGAAGAAGCTCGCGAGTTGGTAGAGTTGGTCTGGTTCAGCAGCGATCGCAATTTTCTTGCCTCCAAAGTGGAAATGTCCGTCGAGCAACGCGTCCTGCAACTGCGCCCGCCGACGGCGCACCTCAGCCGGCGCCGCCTCGCCCGAAACTGCGGACAGCAGCGAGACGAACCGGTCGGCGTCCCTCAATCCAGTCAGCGACCGGAACAGCACGTAAGGCACGCCGGTCAACCTCTGCAGCAGCTCGGCCGGGCGGCGCATATGCTCCCCGATCGCGACGCATTGCACAGCCATGCCAAGCTCGCGGATATCCTCGACGCTGGTGCCGCCATAGGTGGTCGTGACCCAGCGGTCGGGCACCGCACCGTCGAGCGAGCCGGAGATGTCCGGCAGAATCACCGGCTTCAGTCCAAAGCTTTCAACCATCTCACGCAAATGCTCGATGTCAGCCACAGTGAGGTTCCAGCCAGGCAGGATCACGATTTTCTTCGACTGCCGCGCCTGCTCGCCGGGCCGCGTAATCCTTTCGATCATAGCGGTGACAGCCTTGGCCCAGCCCTCTTCGATCGCGCCGTCGAAATCCGGTGTGTTGGCTAGCACCACCTCCGTACCCGCGAGTTCTTCCATGCGCTTGAGCCTGATATTGGCGATATCTCCTGCGCAGTCTTCGCCCCGGGTTTCCACCAGCGCCGTGGTGCAGACCCCGATCAGCGTTGGCTTTGTGCGGGCCTTGAGATTGAGGATCGCCTCTTCCAGATGGTCTGCCCCGCCGAGGATCGTCGCCACCTCGTCCATCGCCGTCGTCTGCAAGGGGATCGCTTCCTTGAAATGTCGCACGAAGAGCACGAGCGCGAAGCTGGTGCACCCTTGGCTGCCGTGGAACAACGGCATCGCGCCCTCGACGCCAAGAAAGGCCAAGGCGGCACCCAGCGGCTGCGATGACTTCAGCGGATTGACCGCCGCCGCTTGGGTCTGGGGAAGGATGCGGACCATCGGCTTTCCTCAACACTCGCCGAAATCGTCGGCTGTCGTGCCGGCGAATTCCTGGACAGCATGCAAGGTCACGGTATCGCTTCTCGTGCGCGGCCGTTCCTCCCTTACCGCAGGCTGGCAATCCCATGGTGCCGGCTCCCGCACCTGCGCCCAGATCGGATTGTGAATGGCGATGTCGATCTGGCGTACGAGTTCCACCATGCCGTCATAGCCGGCGTAAGGGTGTTGGCGCTCCTGGTTGATATCGAGCCAGGGTGTCTTGGCCTTCAGAGCGACGAATTGCGTGCGCCCGCCTGATAGCAGGATATCGGCCTTGTGTTCGGAGAGCATGGCGTAAAGCTCGCGCGCTGCCATCTGCTCGAATATATGGTTGTCGTCCTTGAGGATCTGCTTGACCCGCTCTTTGTCTTCGACGGTCGACTTCTTGACAGAGGTGCCGACGATCTCGATCCCGATCTCCATCAGCGCATGGACGACCGACCAGGACTTCACACCGCCGGTGTTGAGCAGCACGCGCTTGCCTTCGAGCCTCGGCCGGTAGGCGGCTAGCTTCTTCCAGGCGATCGCCTCTTCCTCTGCAATCAATACCTCGGTACGGCCGAGGATCTCCGGATCGGCACCCTTCTTCACGAGCAGCTGAGATATTTGTCGGAGCGCTTCAGACGTGGCGCTGATGCCGTAGAAGGAGCCCTCGAAAAACGGGATGCCCCAGCGCTTCTCCATCTTGCGGGCGAGATTGATGAGCGCGGCCGAGCACACCATCATAGCCGCCTGGGCGCGGTGCGCGCCGGCAATGTCGACGTAACGTGCGTCACCCGGAATGCAGGCGCGCACCCGGATCCCGAGCCGATCCAGCAGCGGCTTCACCAGCCAGAATTCGCCGGAGAGGTTGAATTCGCCAAGGATGTTGATGTCGTAAGGACCGGCATCGTCGGGCTCGGCCGTGCCGATGACATGCTGGAGCAACGCCTCGCCGGCAAGCTTGTTGCCAAGATTCTTGGAGCCGACGAAGCCCGGCGCATTGACCGGCACAACGGCCAAGCCGAACTTTTCCGCCGCGCGCTTGCAGACAGCCTCGATGTCGTCGCCGATCAGCGCCGTCACGCAGGTCGAATAGACGAAGATCGCCGGCGGCCCATACGCTTCCTTGATCTCCCGGATCGCTTTGAAGAGCTTCCGCTCGCCCTGCCCCATCACAACATTGAGTTCGGTGAGGTCGGTCGTGAAGCTTGTGCGCCACAGCGTTGGCCCGGACGAAGCCGCACCGCGGTTGTCCCAGGAATTGCCCTCGCAGGCGAGCGGCCCATGGACCAGGTGTGCGACGTCGGTGATCGGCTGCAGTACGATCTTGGCGCCATCGAAGGCACAGCCACCGGCCGCCGCTCCGGGGGTCAGTGGCTTCGAACAGCCCTTTTTGCGCGCCTTGGCAACCTTGTCGCGGTTCTGCTCGCAGGCGGGCTCATTGAAGACATCCTGGATTTTGGCTCTGAGCGAGGACATTGCGTCGGTCTCCAAAGTCCCTCGGGAAGACGATCGGCCAAAGCCGACCGTCAAGCTTAGCGGGTGAGGTCATACGAATAGTCCGTCACGCCCGTCTCGCTTGTCTCGCGATCGAGCTTGTCGAAGATCTTGTCCAGGATTGTCGTCAGTACGCGCAGCCCGCCTTGGTAGCCCATCAGCGCAAACCGATGGTGATGGTGGCGATCGAAGATCGGAAACGTCAGCCGGATCAGCGGCGTGCCCGTGTCGCGCTCCAGATACTTGCCATAGGAGTTGCCGATCAGCAGGTCCACCGGCTCGGTGAAGAGCAGCGAGCGCAATGCCCAGAGGTCCTTGCCCCCCCAGACTTGAGCACCCTTGCCGAAGGGCGATGATGCAAGCAGCTCCTTCAACTCTGCTTCCCACGCCGAGGTGCCGTTGGTGGCGAGGCAATGGGTCGGCTCGCCGCCCGTTTCCATGATGAAGCGGGCCATGCCGTAGACAAAGTCTGGATCGCCGTAGATGGCGTATTTCTTGCCGTGGAGCCAGGATTGGCTGTCCGCCATGGCGTCAACAAGTCGGCCGCGCTCCAGGCGGATTGCCTCGGGGATTTGCTTGCCGGAAATCGCGGAGACCTCCATCAGGAAGTCGTCGGTCGCCTGGACGCCGAGCGGGTAATGGAACGAGGCCGTCGCCTGCCCTACCCCCTGGCAATACTCGAGTGTTTTTCGGGTGTTGTAATGCTGTAGCGAAAATGTAGCCTCGGCGTTGAGTGCCTTCCTCACGTCTTCGATCTTCGTGCCGCCGTCATACATGCGGTATTCGCCGTCCGACGGCGTGTCGAACTGGTCAGAGGCGTCTTGGATCAAGGTATAGGACGCGCCTATCAGGTCGAGCAGGCGCTTGAGTTCCCGGTTGTTGCCAACACAGAATCCGTCGAAGCCCGGAATGACGTTGATGGTCGCCTCGGCTTCCGTTCGCTCCTCGCCTTTCCAGAAATGCTCCAAAATCCCCTTGAGCGTGACGTCGTAGCCATCGACATGACTGCCGACGAAGGCCGGCGTATGGGCGAAGGGGACGTCGAAGTCGCGCGGGACCGAGCCTTCGTCCTTGGCGTTCTCGATGAAGCTGTGCAGGTCATCGCCAATGACCTCCGCCATACAAGTGGTCGAGACGGCGATCATCTTCGGGTCGTAGAGTTGGTACGTGTTGGCGAGCCCATCGACCATGTTCTTCAGGCCGCCGAACACTGCCGCGTCCTCGGTCATCGAGGAGGAAACCGCCGAAGCAGGCTCCTTGAAATGGCGCGATAGGTGCGAGCGGTAGTAGGCCACGCAGCCCTGGCTGCCGTGGACGAAGGACATGGTTCGCTCGAAGCCTGCGGCCGCGAACACCGCGCCGAGCGGCTGGCAGGCCTTGGCGGGGTTCACGACAAGCGCTTCGCGAGCAAGGTTCTTTTCGCGGTATTCCCACGTCTTGGTGAATTCGCCTTGGTCGGTAACGATCTGGTCCGGGTGCGGACATTCGAAATTCAGCCTCTTCTCGGCGAGCATCTGCCTGTATTCCGGTTCGCGGAACAGGGGCGCGTGGTCGAGAACTTTTTCAGCCGACTGCGGCATGGGTGGTTACCTCTTTTCCACCTGGCCCGCCATACGGCGGCACAGGGACGTCGAAACGTTTTCAGGTCTCCCGCGGACAAAGGCCACAGGCGTTCACGGCCTCCCGGCTTCCGGGAGGCCAGGTTTTCATTCGGCTGCGATCGCCGCCGACGGCTCGGCTTTTTTCTTCCAGGGGGCGTCGTAGAGGTTCCAGACCGGGTTGTTGATGGCCAGATCCATATCGCGGGCGAAGATGGCGAAGCCGTCGTAGCCGTGATACGGGCCGGAATAATCCCAGGAATGCATTTGACGGAATGGTATGCCCATCTTCTGGACCGGGTACTTCTCTTTGATGCCGGAGCCCACGAGATCAGGACGGATCCCCTCGATGAACTTCTCCAGCTCGTAGCCAGTCACGTCGTCATAGATCAGGGTGCCCTTCTTCACGTAGTGGCCGGTGCGCTGATAGTCGTCGTTATGGCCAAATTCGTAGCCAGTGCCGACGATCACCATGCCCAGGTCCTCATATGCCGTGACGACGTGACGGGGGCGCAGCCCGCCGACATAGAGCATCACCGTCCTGCCTTCGAGGCGCGGCCGGTACTTGGCGATTACGGCATCGACCAAGGGCCGGTATTTGGCGATGACCACCTCGGCCTTGGCCTCGATTTCCGGCCCGAAGTGCTTGGCTATCTTGCGCAGAGAGGCTTCAGTCTGGGAGGGGCCGAAGAAATTGTACTCCATCCAGGCGATGCCATACTTTTCCTCCATGTGCCGGCAGATGTAGTTCATCGACCTGTAGCAATGGATGAGATTTAGCTTCGCCTTTGGCGCCCGCTCTATTTCGGCCAGCGTAGCGTCGCCCGACCAGTTGCCGACCACGCGCAGGCCCATCTCCTCAAGCAGGATGCGCGAAGCCCAAGCGTCGCCGCCGATATTGTAGTCGCCGACCACGTTGACATCGTACGGGCCGGCCTCGAACTCCACTTCCTTCTTCTCGAACACCCAGTCGCGGATCGCGTCGTTGGCGATGTGGTGGCCGAGGGATTGCGAGACGCCGCGGAAGCCCTCGCAGCGCACCGGCACGATTGTCTTCTCGTGCTCCTTGGCCTTGTTGCGGGACACAGCTTCGGTGTCGTCGCCAATCAGGCCGATCGGGCATTCGGATTGCACAGTCATGCCCTTGTTCAGCGGAAACAGTTCCTCGATCTCGTCGATGATCCGTTCGAGCTTCTTGTCGCCGCCGAAAACAATGTCCTTCTCCTGGAAATCGGAGGTGAACTGCATCGTGACGAACGTGTCGATGCCGGTCGTGCCGACGTAGTAGTTGCGGCGTTGAGACCAGGAATATTGCCCGCAGCCGACCGGCCCGTGCGAGATATGGACCATATCCTTGACTGGACCCCACACCACGCCTTTCGAGCCGGCATACGCGCAGCCGCGAATCGTCATCACGCCGGGGATTGACTTGATGTTCGATTTGACATCGCATTCGGAAAGGACCTCGCTTTCCTCGCCAGCCTCGTCGCCGCTCTTTGCGACGCTGAGGTGCTTTTTGCGGCGCTTCGCCGACTTGTCAGGATATTGCGACAGCACCTCCTCGATAAGCTTCGCATGGAGGGCACCGTCATTCTCATATTCCAGGCTCATGGGACCCCTTTCAAGGTTCAGGGTGACGCCTCACAGACGAGGCGCCGTTCTTTGAAAGGCGCACCAGGTCAGGCGGCGCCTCATGTCGGCAGCGGTCGCTACTGTGCGGCCGCCTTGGCCGCTTCCTTGACTTGAAGCTCGGCAAGCATCTGCTCGTCCGTCTTCATGATGCCGAAGTCGAGCAGCATGTCCTCGAGCTCCTCCATGGTGATCGGGGTGGGGATGGTGCCCTGGCCCGAATTCCCATGGATCTTCTCGGCCAGCGCCCTGTATTCCCCGGCCTGCTTGGAATCCGGCGCATATTGGATCACAGACATCTTCCTGAGCTCGGCGTGCTGGACGATGTTGTCGCGCGGCACGAAGTGGATAAGCTTGGAATTGAGCCTGGAAGCCAGCGCTTCGGCGAGGTCGAGCTCGCGGTCGGTTTGGCGCTCGTTGCAAATCAGGCCGCCGAGCCGCACGCCGCCCGAATGGGCATATTTCAGGATGCCCTTGGCGATGTTATTGGCGGCATAGAGCGCCATCATCTCGCCGGACATGACGATATAGATTTCCTGGGCCTTGTTCTCGCGGATCGGCATCGCGAAACCGCCACACACCACATCCCCGAGCACGTCGTAGGAGACATAGTCGACATCGTCGTAGGCGCCGTTCTCCTCGAGGAAGTTGATCGAGGTGATCACGCCGCGGCCGGCGCAGCCGACACCTGGCTCGGGTCCGCCCGACTCCACGCATTTGATGCCTTTGTAGCCGACCTTGAGCACGTCCGCGAGTTCCAGGTCTTCCACCGAACCTTCCTCTGCCGCGAGATGCAGGACCGTATCCTGCGCCTTCGCGTTCAGGATCAGGCGGGTGGAGTCGGCTTTGGGGTCGCAGCCGACGATGAGGATTCTCTGCCCGAGGTCGACAAGGGCGGCGAGCGTATTTTGGGAGGTGGTGGACTTGCCGATGCCGCCCTTGCCGTAAAAGGCGATCTGACGCAAACCTGACATGTAGCTTTCCTTCCTTCGTTCCCATTCATCGCGGCTGCCGCGACTTGAATGCCGGTCGGGCAGCTGTAGCCGCCTCGCACCTAAGGATCTCAAGACTCATGCCAATTTGGCTGATCAAACCGAAGAATAATTTCATGGTTTCTTTTCAGGGGTTTAGCTTGAGTTCCAAGAAAGGATCGTCGGAACAGCCCGTGTAGCGGACGCGACATTGGCGACACAAAGCGTCGGATCGCGATCCTCAGTCACCGCATTTTGAACCGCATCGTTATGTTGAAGTGGACGAACAGCATCTCAACCTACTTGCGGGAAGCTGCTAAACTTTCTGTGCCCGCGAGCTGACGTGCTTCGTCTCGCGTGTCCTCGTCGAGACTGCGTAGAATCCTGCGCGCGACGCTGGCATACCATCGTCCGCGGCCACTCATCCGGTGCCAGGGCGGATAGTCCGTTAGATCAGCAACTCGAGGGGTCTCGGCTCACTTGTCGGCACAGGAGTTCAGTATCGGCGTCATCGCCTTCACATGTTCGTCGATCCGCTCGAGCACTTTCGCTGCGACGACATCACGCTCAGGCAGATGCCACCAGTGTTCGTTGACGAGTTTGACCGTCTCGACCACTGCCTTCAGGACTGCTGGCTCCGGAAGCCGTGCACGGTTCGCAAATGCTTTCCATCGCGGTGCTGCTAGCGCCTTGAACGAGCGCTCTCCTCCAAGCGACAGCGCCATGGCGTCGGCGGGAATATATGGCACGGTGGACAGGACGTCGTAGATTGGTGCAAGCGCCGGCTTGTCGCCCTTACCTGGATAGATCAAAGACCAGTTCTTCAGGTGCATGTCGCCATTGCCGGTGATGACGGTCAGTGCCAGGCGGCGGACGAACTCGAGAGCCGCCGTAGGCGAGACGGCCACGCCAAGAGCCAAGGCTATGTCGTGATAAGCAGCTCCCTCATATTTGCGCGAGGGGTAGACACCGAAGACCTGAGCGAAATCCTCGATGTGTATCCTCTCGCCACCGGCGCCGCGATCGAAGCGTTTGACGAGAAGGACCTTGCCTTCCGACAGCGTATTGAATTCTTCGGGAACGCCCTCAAAATCGGACTTCTCGACCAGTTCGCATTCAGGAACCTGCATGCCGATTGCTGCGGCCAGCGCCAGGTTGGCGAATTCGTTCTCGGAAACGCCCGGAAAGGCCGTCGAAGGGAACTTGGCAATGTACCGGCCCTGCTCGTCGTCCATCGGCAAGGTAAGGCCGCCGCCTTTTCCAATGTTCTTCATGACCGACAGCTTCATCTGCACGCCGGCAAGCGAGAACCGTGCCTTGGGCTGATCCTTTGAAGCATCCTGCGAAACCGCTATCGCGCCGTCACTGGGCAACGCCCGTACGGCTCCCGGCAGATCGGCGCCTAATGCCGCTAAAAGGTCGAAGTCATTGCCTGGCCGCACATTGCCTTCGTGGTGCCTTTCCATCGCCTCGCGCAATTTCTCCTCCGGCAGGAGGTTCGCGAAAAAAGCGGGCAAGGCGCTTGCCACAGGCTTCGGATCTTTCCGCAATCCTCCCGTCGCTGCCCGGAACGACAGGCTGAGAACCGGAAAGCCGCCCGTCGCGCGGTAGGCCTCATCGAAGTTGAATGCATTGAAATCGCCCGGCGTCCTGACGATTGTGCCGATCTTCACTGCGTTCAAGAGCACGTCCAGCGACGGGATCGTCTTAGGTGCGCGAAATACTGGGGCCATGATCGTCATCGTCAGGTTGAGAAACAAAGGCCGGTCGATCGCCATCATCATGCGGACGCAATAGAGCCTGGACAGCCGGCACCATGACTTGCGGAACCAGCATCATTTCCAGACCGAGCGCGCGAGCGATATTCATGAGCGTTGTTGCACGCGCGGCTGCGGCTCCCTTTTCGATGTCGCGATATCGGGGACGGGATATACCCGCCAAATCAGCGACCTGCTCTTGCGTCATCGCAGCGGCCAGCCTCGCCTGCCTGAAAAGCCCACCGATTTCGCGTAGAATTTCCGATTGAGGGTCCATATGATACGTAAACGTTCCATTCCAACGCTGGATGATATGGCAAAGTATCTTATCCAGTGATGGAGTCAACACGTTATGATCTGTTCCCATATCATGCATCAGCCTTATGATACGTAAAGAGATCAATCCTCCTGCATTTGGCGCCCCCGACGGTGGACGCCGTCCGAAGCTGACGCCCGATCAGCGCTCCGAAATCACCGGAATGTTAAATCAAGGGGTCCGGCGGCTGAAATCGCTCGTCTCTTCTCGTTCATACGGCCGGCCGCGCTGACTGGGGTCAATGTGATCGCCACTCCTTGATCGCAATGGCCTTGTACCATCTGCTCCTGCCGGTCTCCCGCCGCACCTGGTGTTCCGACCCTTTTAGGGGCTTCTCGCTCTGCGTGACCGGTCACCCTGATCAAGCATCGACTTAGCCGTCGAATACCGCTTTACTCTCGGCTGTCCGTTAGGGGCATGGCGGGGTGCCTCCCCGATCACGAAGCAGCCCCCGAACACAGCGCGAAAATCCCCCGCTTCCGAGACTTTCTGAAGACTAGGCTCCCGCCGCACGTACGGGCGGCGCCGGCATCAACCGGCGGGCAGGTGCGCCGAGGGCAACAAGCGCGCCTGACGCAACGCCGCCAGATCAGCCGAGCCGGTGCAGAAGCAGGCGACGGCCAACTGGCGGATGACGATCTCGAAATGCGCGACAACCGCCTCGGTGGATACCGTAGCGGCGCGCAGCACGCCGGCTGCCTGCCCGGCGATGTCCGCGCCCAAGCGGATGGCCTTGGCCACGTCGACGCCGTCGCTGATCCCGCCCGACGCGATCAGCTTCACCGCTGGCAGGGCCCGACGGACCGCCTGCACGCTGGCCGGGGTCGCAATCCCCCAATCCGCGAATGCCATTGCCACTGCGCGGTCGGCGGCATCGGGGGCGCGCTCGCCCTCCACCGCGGCCCAGCTGGTGCCGCCGGCGCCGGCGACATCGATCACCGCCACGCCCGCCTCGACGAGCGCACAGGCCACCGAGGCGGACAGGCCCGACCCCACTTCCTTCGCCACGATCGGCACGCCCACGCTGCGCGCGGCGCGAGCGATCTGCGCCAGGACGCCGCGCCAGTCGCGGTCGCCCTCCGGCTGTACTGCTTCCTGCAGCGGATTGAGATGGACGATGAGTCCATCGGCCTCCAGTGCATCCACCGCCCGGCGCGCGAGGTCCAGGCCGTCGGGCTGGCGCAGTTGCGCGGCGCCGATATTGGCCAGCAAGGGAACGTCTGGGGCCAGGCGGCGCAGCGCGCGCGTCAGCCCCTGGGAGTTGCGGGATTGCAGGCTCACGCGCTGCGAACCGACGCACATGGCGATCCCCAAGGCTTGCGCTGCCTCGCTCAGATGGCGGTTAATGGCCTCGGCGCGTGGCATGCCGCCGGTCATGGAGCTGATCAGCAGAGGCGCGCGCATGGTCTTGCCCAGCAGCGAGGCGCTGAGGTCGATCTGCGTCAGGTCCAACTCGGGCAATGCACAGTGTTCGAAACGAATGTACTCCCAGCCAGCGGCCTTGGCCCGTGCCGTTCGCCGATCCAGCACGATGTCCAGGTGGTCGTCCTTGCGCCGGCTCAGGTTGGTGTCGCTGATGCTCGCTCCTTCCGCGTCATCGGGCGAGGGCGTTGCGTCGGATCGGACCGACGGCAGCGCGCGGACGCCGCCGTCTCCCGCGCGTTCAGGCCGGCGCACGCTCGCCTCCGCCCGCAGCGTCGCTGCGGTAGCGACTGGTTGAGGTCTCGTAGTACTGCGCGCGGATGGCCGCCATGGCCTCGATCAACGGTCCCCACGGCGCGGGAAAGCGTTCTTGCGCCATCACCCGGTGCAGCATGCGTGTGTGGCCGGCCAACTCGTCCTTGAGGAACTCCACCACAGGCATGGCGGGATAGCGCTGCAGCAGCAGGATCGCCGCGTTGTCGGCCTCGCCGGCCGATCTATCCTTTTCGCGTCCATGCAGGTCGTTCTGCAAGCGCCCTATCGCGGAGATGAGCCGCAGGACCTGGCGAAACGCCGGACGCGCGCGCAAGGTCGCCATGTCCAGCCCCCACAGCAACGACAGGCAACAGAACACGTTCGTGTAGGCGATCGAATCGATGCCGTTGTGCAGGTACTCGGCGTAGGACCAGCGTTCCGCCACTGCCGCCTGCGCGTGTCCGGCGCGCAACGCCGCGCAGTAGCACCGGGTATCGTCGAGAAGCTGAGCATAGTCGCGACGATCGTAGGCGAGCGCGGCGAGCGAAGCGCGCAGCACAGCACAGCCCTCGAATCCGGAAAGCGCGCACGGCACGCCCTGCCCCAGCGCCTGCTCCACCGCGGCGAGCTGCTCCGGCGCGATCAAGCCAAGGTCGTTGCAATCGTCGAGCCAGAACAGCAGCGCCAGTTCGCGATAGAACGCCACGATCAGCGTTTCGTCCTGCGGATCGCGGCCGGTGCGGGCGCTGGTGTTGCGCAGGCTCGGGTGGATGCGCTGCAGGATGTACTGGCCGCCCCTGACCGCTTCCACGGCATGCTCGTGGGCGAACCCGGTCAGGGAACGCCCCCACTCCAGCACCTGCTGCAGCGCGCGTTCGGTCTGGATCATGGCGCCGCTCCTGCTCCCTCGGCCAGGACGCGCCGCCCCCAACGAAGCGCCAGCCACAACCCGGCGAGTTCGGCCACGCGCACCACCCGGGTGGGGCAATACAGTTCCTTGCCGATCCACAGCGGCGTCTGCGGCAATGCATGCGCCGCATGGCGGGCGAGCATCCACTCCAGCGCACGCGCCACCGCCTGCGCGATGCGCCGGCGCCCTGTCGGCTCTTCGCTCCCGTCCATCACGTGCAACGCGAACAGCGCATAGGCGGTTTCCTCGAATGTGGACGCGCGACCGGCGCCCCAGCCGCCGTCATCGCGCTGCGCCTGCAGCAGCGCTGTCAGCGCGCGCTCGTCGCGCCACTGGGGCTTGCCTTGCGCGAGCGCAGCAATCGCATGCGCGGTGGGATACAGCCACGAAACGTGCCATTTTTCGTTGTCCCATAGACCATGAGGGTTGCGATTGGCCTCGACGTAGGCGCTGGTGCCGGCGGCGGGCTTTCCCAACATTCGCAACGCATGCAGGGCATGGATGTTGGTCGACACCGAGGCATTGCGCTCGCCGGGGAAGGTGACGAACAGCTCGCCGGTTTCGAAATGGCGCAACGCATCGACCGCGGGGTCGCGGCCTGCAAGGCGAAGGACGCACAACGCAACGGCGGTGTCGTCCGCATCGGCCGCGAAGTGCAAGGCAGGGCCCAGACCGCGCGCTCCGAGGCGGGCGTCGAGTTGCGCGATGATCACTTGCACCGCCTCGGCGAGCGCGGGATGCGCGAACAGACCGGCCAGATGCAGGGTGTACAGCGACCAGCATGGCTCGAACACATTGATCGGCCAGACGTTGGGAACGACACCTTCGATGCCGGTGCGCGTTGCCCGCGATGCCGCCTGCAGATACCCGTCGGTGCGCCCGACGTGCGGCGTTCTTCCCTGTGTCACGGCGTGCGCACGCCACGCGGCGGTGGCCGCTGGACTGATGCCAATGCTGCCGTCGTCGTCCGGGCATGCGGTGGCCGGCGACGTCCCCCAGGCTTCCCAGGAGTGCAGCAACGGATGGCCGCTCGGCAACGTCGCAACTGCCCCCAGCTTGGCCAGGCGTGCTTGCCGCAACGGCAACAGCGCCGGGTGGCGCGGAAACGCCACGCCACCCAGCAAGGATGCGGCCTCGTCGCACAACTGCGGCAGGATCAGCTCCGCGCCGATGGGCGCGTCTTCCGGCACCGCATGCGCGTAGGGATCGGGCTGGCGCTCGAGGAACCGGGTTGCAGCGTGGACTGCGTCGGCAGCGCCAGGAAGAGGATCGGCACGCTGCAATGCCAGCAACGCCGCCCAGGTAGGCGCATGGCGAAACAGCGGGAAGTCCGCACTTCCCCATCCGCCATCGGCCTGTTGCTGCGCGATGAGCCACGCGTATGCGTCGTGCCGACCGGTGACGTTGCCGTCGAACTGCAGAGCTCGCGCCGTGTCGTAGACGGACGGACCGACGCTGCCGCCGTCGCTCATCTCGCTCAGCAAGTGACGCAATTCGGAAAGGATCTGTTCGGACAGCGCGTTCACGCGGGATGTTCCTTCTGCAGAGGGCTAACGAGAACAGAAACGGGCAGACGCCGCGCACGTCGCTGCCGACACGGACACAGTGCAGCATGCAGCGCCCGCCGGCCGATCGCACCAGCACAGGGGCGAGTCCTTACGGATGGGCCGCTCATGCGTATGGCGCGGACAGATAGACGTTGGCCCGCTGCAGCATCTGCGCCAACCCTTCCGCACGCGGCCCCAGAGGGGCGATGGCGTCCCCGGCGTCGTGCAACAAGTACAGGGCGAACTGGCGCGCAGCCTGCAACCCCATGATCGACGCGCAGGTCGGCTTCTGCGCCGCCGCGTCCTTACCGGGGGTCTTGCCAAGAGTCGCGGTATCCGCCGTCGCGTCGAGAATGTCGTCGGCCACCTGCAACGCCAGGCCAAAACAGGCGGTATAGCGATCGAGCGCAGCATACAGCGCAGCGTGCGCGGCATCCTCCGCGATGGAGTATAGCGCGCCCATGCGAACCGACGCGCGCACTAGCGCTCCGGTTTTCATCCCGTGCATCGCCAGGATCCTGTCCAGCCCGGCGTGCTTTCCGACCAGCGACAGATCCATCGCCTGCCCGCCTGCGGCACCCTCCGCGGACACCGCCTGCGCCAGTTCGCGCACGAGCGCGATACGATTGTCGCCCGGCGCATCCAGGCTCGCCAGCGTCAGGAAGGCGTGGGCCTGCAGCGCATCGCCGACCAGGATCGCAGTGGCTTCGCCGAACTTTACGTGCACGGTCGGAAGGCCGCGGCGAAGCACGTCGTCGTCCATCGCGGGCAGGTCGTCGTGGACCAGGGTACAGGCGTGCATCATCTCGATGGCGGCGCCGACGTCGTCGAGCATGTGCGCCGGCGTGCCCGCCAGCGCGCCGGCAGCCAGACAGAGCAAGGCTCTGGTGCGCTTCCCGCCATGCAAGGTGGCGTAGCGCATGGCTGCCATCAGCTCTGTCTTACCGTCGTCTTCGGCGCAGAGCAGACGCGCCAGCGCCTGTTCGACCCGCTTTGCGCCGTCCTGCATCCAGATCTCCGGGAGCAGCCCGCCAGAGGCGCCGCGCGCCTGCGCGCCCAATCCGCCGAATGCGGAAACGCCTATTCGGTCGCGTGGAGTGGAACCGGTCTGCATGTTGTTGATGTCCTTGTAGCTGAGACGGCCACGGCGAGCGCAAGCCGTCACGGTGTTGCCGGCGTCACACGAGTGCGTGCGCTGAGTGCCGCAATGCCGCGTCCCGCCGGCGCCGCTGCCTTGCCACACAGCGCATGCGATGCCAGCTCATGAAAAGCCTATTCGAATTTTCATTGACGGATGTGCGGTCGGGTAATAGCGCCGGCCCTTTTCGACGTCGCTCAGCAACTGCGGCCGCACCCCGGCCTTGTGCATGGTCAGCGCCAAGGCGATGCAGAACTGCACCATTTCCAACCATACCAGGTGGTAGCCGATGCAGACGTGTGGGCCGGTACCGAACTGCAGCATGTCCACGGGCCGGATCGGCTCCGTGCGTTGCAACCACCGCGCCAGGCGGAACTGATCAGGCGCCTCGTGCAGCAGCGCCGAGGTCGAGAAATGCAGCAGCGGGATGCATAGATGGGTGCCCGCGGGAATGCGCCGCTGGCCGAGTTGCAATTCCTGCAGCGCGCGACGCGGCAGGAGCGTGGTCGCCGGATGCAGGCGCAGTGTCTCGCGAAACAGCGCCTCGGCGACCGGACACTGCGCCAGGTCCGCGTGCCGGGTCGGCACGGCGCCCACGCGTTGCGCCTCCTCGACCAGGGCGTCCCACAGCACAGGCTGCCGCGCCAGCTCGATCACGATCCAGGCCATCGTCGAGGCAGTGGTGTCGTGACCGGCAAGCAGCAGCAAGCGAATATTCGCGACCAGGACGTCATCGGAGAGCGGACCGTCGCTGCTGTCAAAAGCGCTCACCATGTCGTTGATGAACCCGGTGCGCGCGGCATGCGCGCGCGCATCGCGGACGAACCGGCGCAACTGCGCGTCGATCCAGTCGCGGGCGGAGCGGCCGCGCCGCAAAGGCAATCCGGGCAGGTCGACCGGTGGCGCGATGATCAACTGCAGCAATTGCCGGTACTTGCGATGCCATCCCGGCAGGTCCTGCGCGGGGATTCCCATGAGGCTGAAGATGAGCTTCAGCATCAGGTCGCCGGTCTCGCGCAGGATGGTTACCTCGCCGCGGGCGCGCCACGCCTGCACCCGCGCCTGGATGACCGGCGCGAACAGGTCGCCGATCCCGGCCTGGGTCAGCCCCTTGGGCAAGAACGCTGCCTTGATGGCATCGCGCGCCTGCCGGTGCGCGCCGCCGTCCAGGGCAACCAACGTTCCGCCAAGCAATTCGGGCGCGATCTCTTCGATCAGCGCCGAGGACACGTCCTTGTGCTTGAGCAGAGAGAATGCGTCCGGATCCACACAGGTCATCAGATGTCCGGCAGGGCCGAAATCCAGCCAGAAGTGGCTGCCCAGCGTGCGTTGCGCGCGCCGCAGCAGGCGCGGCAGGTCGCAGACAATGGCGGGAAGATGCCCGACCAGGGGGAAAGCGCCAGGCATGACCGGGATGTCGCATCGCAGCCGGTGCCGACGGTTGAGTGGATTGAGCAGCATGTCCATCAGCAGCGCGCCGCCGCCGCCGATTCGGTGTCGCCTGCAGGGCGCGCGGCGCAGCTGTTGCCACCGTCGGCATATGTCGGCACATGCGCCAGCATGCCGCCGTCGATGCACACGAGCTGGCCGGTGATGAACGCAGCATCGTCGGAGAGCAGGAACGCCACCAGCGCGGCCACATCCTCGGGGCGGCCGACGCGCTGCAGGAGCTGGTGCCGGCGCAGATGCCGTTGCATGCACTCGTCCAGCTTGGCGAGGAGACGCTCGGTCATGATAAGACCCGGCGCAACCGCGTTGCAGCGGATCTGAGAGTGACCGTACTGGGTGGCGAGCGAGGCCGACAGCATGTTCATCGCCGCCTTCGACGCGGCGTAGGACGTCTGCGCCGTGTCACCGCTGAGCCCCTGGCACGACGACATGTTGACGATCGCGCCACCGCCGCGGGCGATCATCCGTGGGATGGCCTGCCGGCAGCAGAGCAGCGTGCCGCGCAGATTGGTCGCCATGGTCTGGTCCCATACCGCCAGGTCCAGGTCGAGGATGGCGCGGTCGCGCGGGGTCAGATGCATGGCGCTCGCATTGTTCACCAGCAGGTCGACCCCCCCGAAGTGCCGCTCCGCCGTCTCGAACAGCGCTGCCACCGCCTGCTCATCGGCGATATCCATGGCTATGGGCAGCGCGTGGCCTGCTTCGGCCGCGATCTGCGCGGTGCAGGCGATGGCCGCCGAGCCATCAATGTCGGCCACCACCACTCTGCCGCCCCCGCGCGCGATGGCGAGAGCGCATGCCTTGCCGATGCCGGCGCCGGCGCCGGTCACCACGGCCACCTTGCCTTCAAACCGTCCCATCGTGTCTCCTGAATTGCATTGGTCTTTCGCAGCATGCCGCTCGGCCTCCACCGGAGAAGGCGCAGGGTCGGCGCTGGCGCGCTCGTCATGGCCAGCGTCGCTTTCGATGACACGAATGGCTGCGACCGGGCACTGGTTGGCCGCAAGCCGCACGGCGGCGTGCAGCGCCTGCGGGACCGTCGCCACGCACACTTCGGCCACCCCATCCGGTTCGCGCTGGCGAAAGGCGCCCGGCAGCGTCAGCACGCACTGCCCCGTCGTTCCGCACAGATCCTGATCGACCACGACGCGCATCTCAGCCCTCCTGCCCATGCAGCCGCACCGGCAGGGCGCGGAACGTCCTAAGGAACGCGGAGGGCTCCCGGGTCGGCTGCTCGGCCAATGCCAGCGTGGGGAAGCGCGCCTGGATCCGCGGCAGGCTCTCGGCCAACTGCACCCGGGCCAGTTGCGCACCAAGGCAGAAGTGGATCCCATGGCCGAAGGTCAGCATGATCTTCCCGTCGATCGACATGCCAGGACTGGTGCCGTAGAACCGCACGGGATCGAAGCGATCGGGATCGGCGAAGGCGTCCGGGTCGCGATTGCCGGCCGCGATCAGAACGCGCACGTCCGCGTTCTTCGGGATCACCACGCCGCCCAGTTCGATGTCGCGCTGGGCGATACGCGGAATGGAGCTGAACATGGCGGGCGCCTCATAGCGCAGGGCTTCTTCGACGAAAGCCTTCACCCCCACGGCATCGCCCTGCAGCCAGTGCCGCTGTTCGGGATACGCCAGCATCGCCAGGACCGCATGGCCGATGGCCGCGGCAGTGGTGGCGAAGCCGCCCAGCAGCATGCCCCAAAGCATGCTGATCAATTCCGCATCCGACAGCGTCTCGGCATCGTCGTCGTGTGCGCCGACCAGCATTGACACGATGTCGTGGCGGGAATCGGTGCGCTTGCGCTGTATGAGGTCGCCGAAGTAGGCCTGCACCCTGGCGCTGGCCGCGTCCCCCGCGGCGAGTTGGGGATCGCTGGCGTGCGGGCTCAGGCCTTCCAGAATGGCGCTGATGCCGGCGACGAGCCCGAACATGTCGTCCCGGGGCATGCCGAACAGTTCGCCGAAAACCAGCATGGGCAAGGCCAGCGCGAATTCCTGATGCAGGTCCACTGCCTCCCCGCGCTCCAGTGCGGGCGCCATGCCGTCCAGGCGCGCTGCGACAATGCGAGCGATGGTCGGCCTCAGCTTGTCGATCTGGCCGATGGTGAAATCGCGCGAGATCAGCCGGCGCAGACGCGTATGCGTTGGTGGTTCCTTCATCGCTAAAGTGGACGCCAGCAAACTTAGCGACAGGCTGGTCGCCGCCCGCGGGAAATAGCGCGCCAGTTCGCCTGGCGCCGGCCCCCGAAAAGCATCGCCCGTTGCCTTGAGCGCCCAGTAGATGTCGGCGTGGCGGCTCAACAGAAAGAGGCCCGACGCCGCGCGATGTACCGGATCGTGCTCGCGCAACCACCGCATGAATGGATACGGGTCCTGAATGCACCCTGGCGACGCCAGTTCGGCGAAGGCGTCCCGGCATGCTGCCATGGTTTCTTGCACGTCCATCTTGGTCACCTCGGCTGGCTGATCTGATCGGCGCGCGGCAGGCGCGCCGGCAATTCGAGAACATCGCGATTCCTGGTGGCATCCGCGCATCACCAGAGCACCGGGAACTCCTCGAACCCGCCAGTGATGATCTCCTTGCGCAACTTCAGTTCTTCGGGCGCCACGGCCAGGCGCAGCGCGGGAAAGCGCTGGAAGATCGAACCGAACACCGCCTTGAGTTCCAGCCTGGCCAGCGCCAAGCCGATGCAGTTGTGCGGCCCGTAGGAGAACGCCAGGTGCGGGTTTTCGTCACGTCCGATGTCGAAGATTTCCGGGTCGTCGAAATGGCGCTGATCGAAGGACGTCGCCGGCAGGCCGACCAGCACCTTGCTCTCCGCGGGAACATGCACGCCCGCGATGGTCACGTCGGTCCTCGGATAGCGCATGATGCCGTCCCAGCCGGCGCCGGGCGGGTACATGCGCAGGATTTCCTCTACCGCCTTGTCCACCAGGGATGGATCGCCGACCAGGCGTTCGCGCTGTTGCGGATGGCGGAACATGGCCAGCAGGCCGAATTCGATCTGCGCCACGGTGCTCTCGTGCCCCGCCACCAGCATGCCCGCCGCCAGGCCGATCGCCTCTTCCTCGGTCGCCTTGCCCTGGTCGACCGCCGCGAGCAGATCCGTCAGCACGTTGTCGCCCGGATCCTGGCGCTTGTCCCGCATCTTGCCGCGAATGTAGGCGCGGAGTTCTTCCCAGGCCAAGCGCGACGCGGTTCGCGGGCCGCTTTCATGCTGATGCGTCATCACCTCGTCGGACAGCCCGGCGAAAAAGGCGTGATCCTCGTAGAGCACGCCCATCAGCGCGCCGATGACCATGGCCGGAAGCGGAAAGGAGAGGTGGCGCCGCAGATCGGCGGGCTGGGGCTGGGCCGCCAGCGTCTCGAACAACTGCGCGGCGATCGCCTCGACCTGCTGCGCGAGCAGCTTCACCCTGCCGTTGCTGAAGGCCGGCGCCACGATCGTGCGTAACCGCGTATGCTCGCCCCCCTCGTGCGAGACCAGCCATCCTGGCGAACCGAGAATCACCGAATCCGGGGTGAATGCCGCCGGCGGCATTCCCGCGGGCCGGAACGCCGCGTCGGACAACACCGCCTTGGCCTCGTCATAGCCTGTCACCCACCAGCCTTCGTGCCCGGACGGGAAGCGCACGCGGTGGATCGGACCGTTGGCCCGCAGCGCCAACATCTCGGGCGAGGGCTCAATGTGATCGACGCGCCACATCGGCAGCGTCGGCAAAGGTTGTTCGGACATGGGTGGCACTTCACTCTATAAGCGATGGAAGGGCGGAAGGTGACCGGCGGGCGCTGCGGCAGCGAAGACCTAAGACGGCGTATAGACGACGTCGTCCGGAGGCAGACCGATTATCAAGATCGGCTAACGCGTAACTGTCTAGGCACATCGCGCGGCGAGATGCAGAACATTATCCTGTACCTTCGAGGTCAGGATAAAGTCCGTGTGGTGGGCCTTTGACTCGCCGCCGGCCAAGATTTCCTGCGCAAGCGTCGACAAGGGCGGCGAGCTGTTGGGTAAGGGCTTTCGCCGAGGCCCCCTGCCCAGAGACGCTATCCGACGCAGATTTGACATTTTGCTTTTCTTTCTTCGTTCCATTCGTGTCATCCACGAAATGAAAGTCGGTCGGCGGCTCCCGGCCCGCAACGAAGGTGCTTCAAATCTCGTGCCAATTTGGCCGCAGCAGAAAAAAATCGTGGCAGCTTCTCAGCGGCTTAGCCTGAGGCCAGAGAAGAGCTAGGCGAAATAAGCCGGTGTCGCGGGCCAACAAAGGCGACGGAACAGTGTCGGACAGAACGCCTCGGGCGACCTTTAGGTCGGGCCTGCGACATTCTGGTCCAGTTTCGAACATAAGAGGGCGGCAAACAGACACGATTGGGGAATTCGATCCTCACGGCGCCTAGGCGCTTGCCCAAGAGCGCGCGCTCATGTTGCTGCGACAGGCGCGTGTTCGCGATAGCCGTGCTGCGCACCCATGAACGCTAGCGGCACACGCTACGACTGGAGTGCCCGCCAGCCTCAGGTGGTGCATCGGCTCGGCTTCCGGTTCTTCTTTGCCCAGCCGGGGCTGAAGCGCCGAATATCCGCACCATACAGCATCGTTGTTGCCTATGTGACGAGGCGGCATAGCGCGCTCCCGGTCTTCTAAGACACGGCCTCCGAGAAGAAGGGGGCGGTCCAACAGCACCTCTATTTGAAATGGCACGCCGCTTGCTGCTCCTGGTTAGAGCACCATCAAATTACGATGAAAGCGACTTGCACCATGCCCGACGCGCGAAGCTCTAGACAGTGGCCTGAGGAGACGGTGCCCGTTCCCGCTGAACATCGGGACATCGTCTCCTCCGGAAGGCCGTTCTCGGTGGCCGCTTTGCGCATGGCTGGTCCGATGCCGGCACGCCAACACGGGCCGCTCGCGCAAATGCCGTTTACCGGTTCTGTTCAGCATGGGAGTGCCCAAGGGCCCCGTCAAAGGGTCACCCAAGCCAAGGCCGGCGGGTCACTGCCATATATCGACAACACGCTGAACCAGTCCAGTGACCCGAGTCTGCGTGAAGTGACATTTCAGGTCGCCACATGCTTGCGATATTGGCTACTTCCGGCCGCTATCCCTTTTCCCCGGGCACGATCGCGGGTGACCGATCCCGCTTCCGGCGCCATAGCCGTGGAAAGCAAGCGGCTCGACGGTCTCCAGCTCGCCCAGATCGATTGCGTTCGCGTGGCCAAGACCAGCCGCCAAGACGTTCCCATACGTCGGGATGGAAAAGGAAGTTGCGAGCCGCCGAGGCCCTCATTCCGTGCCCGAGCATACGAGCCTTTGCTCGGAATTGCGCCAGCCTATGCCAGAATTCAACGGCAGTTTTCTTCTTTAGGAGCAACTTGATGACAGTTCAAAAGAAAGTTCCCTTCGTCACCTTTCTCACGCGCGTTCACGATAAGTCAGTCCAGGGGCCAAATCCATATCGCTGGGAAGAAAAGACATCTGACGATTACTTTGCCGGCAAGCGGGTCATCCTGTTCTCGCTGCCTGGCGCCTTCACGCCGACCTGCTCGACCTACCAATTGCCCAAGTTCGAAGAGCTCTATGATGAGTTTGAGAAGGAGGGAATTGACGCGATTTACTGCCTCTCAGTCAACGACGCCTTCGTCATGAATGCGTGGGGGAAGTCCTTGGGCCTGAAGCAGGTCGAGCTCATTCCCGATGGCTCAGGCGAGTTCACACGCAAAATGGGCATGCTGGTCGCCAAGGATAATCTCGGCTTCGGGATGCGCTCCTGGCGCTACGCCGCCCTGATCAACAATGGCGTGGTGGAGCACTGGTTCGAGGAGGAAGGTTTCTCCGACAACTGCGAGGCCGACCCGTATGGCGTCTCGTCCCCGCAAAACGTTCTCGAAACGCTGAAAGCCGCCGCTTGACCTAGAAAACGTCTCACTGGTGCCATTGCCGGTCCCAAGAGGCTCCTCGACAGGATTATCGCGCTCACCATGCAATCCTCAGCAAGCCTGCTTCAGCGCCAGAAGCAATCCATGGTGGCATCGCCTCAACTCATTGAGTCGATTCGCTTGCTGCAACTGGCGCATACTGAACTGCATCAGTTCGTGGAGCGGGAAATTGAGAAGAACCCGCTCTTGGAATCTGCATCAAGCGATGGCGGGCCTTTTGACGACGTTTCGATTTCGGGAGCGGATCAGCCTGTCGGCCCTGGCGCAAACGCCGTTGAAGGACCGACCGGGGCAAGTTCGCCTGAACGGCTCGGGCAATGGAAATCACTTCGCAACACGACCAACAACCCGCCCGGCAATGGCCCTTCCCTCGACGAGTTTGCCACCCTCGCCGAAACATTGCACGACCATGTCGCTCGTCAGATCGCCCTCACTGCGTTCAGACCACAGGAGCGGCTGATCGCTGGCCAGCTTGCCGCCGATCTGGAAGACACTGGCTATCTTCGGGCAAACCTTTTGGAGCTGGCCGAGAGCCTGAATGTCCATGAGGCTGTTGTGGAACGGGTTCTCGGAACCTTGCAGCAATTTGATCCACCGGGAGTTTTTGCGCGAAGTCTCAGAGAATGCCTCGAGATTCAGTTGCGCCAGCGAAATCGGCTCGACCCGGCAATGGCAGCTTTGGTTGCCCATCTTGAAATGCTTGCGCGACGCGATTTTGAGGCGCTGAAGCAGCATTGCGGCGTCGATGAAGAAGACCTTCTCGACATGATGCATGAAATTCGGGCGCTCGATCCCAAGCCTGGGAACAGATTCGAATCCGGTGCGTCTGAATCAATCATACCCGACGTCTGGGTCACGCCCTCGCCGCAAGGCGGGTGGCAGATCGAACTTGATCCCGCCACGCTGCCAAAGCTGCTGATCAACCAAACCTACTATGCCGAAGTCACACGTCAAACTGCCCAAAATTCGAAAGATCAAGCATTTCTCGACGAATGCTTGCAAAACGCGAACTGGCTAATCCGCAGCCTCGATCAGCGCGCCAAGACGATTGTTAAGGTTGCGGCTGAAATCGTGCGTCAGCAGGATGCCTTTTTGGAACATGGCGTCGCCCACCTGCGGCCTCTCAATCTTAGAACCGTCGCTGACGCGATCGGCGTGCACGAGTCGACGGTAAGCCGGGTGACCTCGAACAAGTACATGCTTACCCCGCGCGGAGTCTTTGAACTGAAGTATTTTTTCACCGTCGCGATCGCGTCCTGCCAAGGCGGCGATGCGCACTCCGCCGAAGCTGTCCGGCATCGGATCAAAGCGATCATTGCCGCAGAATCTCCCGGCGACGTGCTTTCCGATGAGGACATCGCTGTCCGGCTGAAGGAAACCGGTATCGATGTTGCGCGCCGCACCGTCACGAAATATCGCGAAGCAATGAACATCCCCTCCTCCGTGCAACGCCGCCGGGAAATGCGCTTGTGTTTTTAGATTTGGGTCAAGGTAGCCAACATCACGTTGCATTGCATCAAAGTGGAGACTTCGTTCATGACCCGATCCGCAGCAGGCGTCATGGACGCTGTTCTGCACGACCCAGAAAAGCCCGTCCCACCGTCTGGTCCCGCATGGGGTGCCGTCGTTTCGCTTGCCTTGGGCACCTTCGGGCTGGTCACGGCAGAGTTTCTGCCTGTCAGCCTGCTCACGCCCCTCGCGCATGATCTCAGTATCAGCGAGGGAGCGGCTGGACAGGCGATGACGGCGACAGCTATCGTCGGGGCGATCTCGGCGCCGACGGTGGCCATCATCACAAAGCGCCTGGACCGCAGGACCGTCATGTGGGCGATGACGCTGCTGCTGATCCTGTCCGACCTTCTGGCGGCCGGCGCGTGGTCGCTGGCGGTTCTCCTGACTGCACGCGTCGTGCTCGGCATAGCGCTCGGAGGCTTCTGGTCGATGTCGGCAGCACTGGCGATGCGGCTCGTTCCAAGCCACCTCCTGGCGCGCGCTATGTCGATCATCCTCACCGGCGTTTCGGTGGCTACCGTTTGCGCAGCTCCAATCGGAGCTTATGTCGGCGATATCTGGGGATGGCGAAGCGCCTTCATACTCGCCGCAGTCGGCGGCGCGGCTACACTGCTGGTGCAACTCATAACCATTCCGAGACTGCCTCCGATTGGAGTGGCTAGCTTCCGCAGCCTGCTGGATGTAGCCAAGATTCCGATGGTCAAAATTGCGCTTTTGGTCGTCCTGCTGGTCGCTTCCGGCCACTTCGCCGGAATCACCTATATCCGCGCCTTCCTCGAGAAGATTCCCGCGCTTGATGTAGAAACGATCTCGCTTGTGTTGCTTGCTTTTGGCATCGGCGGATTCTTCGGCAATTTGGCCGGCGGGCTTCTGGCCGAGTACAGTCTCAAGGCAGTCGCGGCCCTTGCACCGCTGCTCATAGCGATATCCGCTGTTTCGCTGCTGACGGCGGGAGCATCGGCCTTGGCCTCGGCGATTGCTGTTGACGCGTGGGGGTTTGCCTTCGGCGCGGTGCCAGTGGGATTGCAGACGTGGATGGTACGGAGGGCCGTTCCCGAGCAGGCCCAAAGCGCCGGTGTGCTGCTGGTCACAGTATTCCAAGTGGCAATCGCTGCCGGCGCGATTTTCGGCGGACTATTGGTGGACAATGCCGGGGTTACCAGTGCCATTGCCTACAGTGCTGTTGCCACGTTCGTCGCTGCCCTCATAGTGTTCCTGCTCGGCCCGAAGCGCGAAACCTAGACCTCCTGGCAGAAGAGGCCTCAGCAGCGCAGCGGGACGAGAGATGCGATGCACGGCGCGCGCGGTCCTCCGCACGATTACGAATGGACCAGCGCAAGCACCTCGCCGGCTTCACCTCCGGGCCACCTGACCTTCGCCGCCAGACATGCGAACCTCGCCGGCACCGGTTTCCATTTGGCGACGGTGAGCGCTGCCGGCGCGATGGGACCGTTGCTGGCGGTCATATCCTTCACGACAAGCCGGCATTCTGGGCAAGCGACAGCTACGCGCCGGCCATGCCCGTCAGAACGCCGGTGACGATGCCGCTCCATAGCGCAGACAGGTCGCGAATTGCCAGTCGTGCCAGCGGCGGCCGGATGATCGTCGGCCGCGCGTACCTTGTTTCGGCCGCAGTTATCGTTCGGCAGCTTGATGATGTTGTTGACCACTAGCCCAGGAGCTATATGGCTTGGGAAGTCGTTTTTGGCGATGAGTTCGATGGGGAGTTCGAGGCGTTGCACTAGACAGTCCAAGATGAGCTATTGGCCTCGGCTAGGCTGCTCGGTGTGTTCGCGACCGCATGCGGATACCTTGAATGACTCGTCGTTCGCGAACATGAAAGAACTTCGCTTCGACGCTGATGATGGTGTCTGGCGGGTTGCGTTCGCATTCGACCGGAAGCGGAAGGCGATCCTGCTCATCGCCGGCGATAAGTCGGGCGTGAGTGAGAAGCGCTTCTATAAAAGTCTGATCGTCAAGGCGGACAAGCGCTGTCAAGGGCATCTCGACCGTTTGGCGGCGGCGAAGAAGGAGAAGAAGTGATGGGACGCAAGCTTGACGACCTAATCGCTGCGCTCCCCGAGGATCGTCGGGAGCGGGTCGACGCGCGTTTCGAAGAGTTAAGGGGAGAAGTCGAGAGTCTCGGCGATTTTGCGGCGTGCCGCTGGAAAGGCTCAGGCCGAAATCGCTTCGGTCCTCAAGATCAAGCAGCCTTCGGTCTCGAAGATCGAGAAACAAGCCGACATGTACTTGTCTACACTTAAAAGCTGCGTCGAGGCGATCGGGGGGCAACTCGAACTCGTCGTTCGCCTTCCCTCGATCCCGGAACGCATTGACACTCGCCAACTGCCGACCTGATCGAACGACTTTATAGCAGCCGAGCAAAGCCGATCAACGGCGGCGTGGTGTGCCTTCATCTTACCCGATCTGGGCTGCTTAAGAAGCCGCTCCTTTGTCATTGGACACTTCCTCCATAAACCACAAATAGCAGTTAGCCAGCAGAGTTCCCGAATCGGCCAGTCAAACCGAAGAGATGAACGAACGGCAAGGTTCGGGAGCGAGAATGGTTGCGGTGAACGACCGATAAGAGGGCGCATAGAGGACGTACAGCACGTGAACTCTCGGAGGTCTGCGCTGACGTGCACGAACGGGCGAGCGCGCGCGAAAAAGTCGAAACCTTCTCAAATTTTTCCCAATGCCGAATCTAATGTCCCAATTTCCGTCATAAGCACATGCAATTCGGGCTGAGGCGCGATCCAGAAAAGTTCGAAATGCTTCCAGGAACCCCAGCCAAATTGGATGTCCTTTGGACGAGACGGACCTTCGTGGGTGCTGGTTCGACAGAGCCGCAGTCGTTTCGGCAAGCAAATCAAACGGTTGTCGAAAGACAGCGCGAACCTCCCCGTCGTCCCAGGTGCAGTTCGACAGCAGCAGATTCAGAAGCCGTTTCTTCTCACCTGGAGCCTGCCGAGCGAACAGTTGGCGGGCGTTGCGCGCCAACTCCAGCAAGCGCACGCCATCCTCCATGTATGATTCCTCGGCCTCGCCATGCCGCTCGATCTCACGGAGTAGGCGCGTCTGCTCGACCCGCCATTGCGCTGACATTCGATCGTAGAAGGCGCTGTCGATGCGCCCGTCGAGCTTGTCCAGGTACATTGCCTGAAGCCGATCCTCGAGGCGCTTGTATTCCTTCTGGCACCGCAGGATCGCCTGTTCCTGTTCCTTCCGCTCATCGGCGTGGCTGGCTTTGAGCGCGTCGCGGACCCAATCCAGCACCTCCTCATCGAAATGGAGTTTGTCCAGCAAGGCGCCAAAGGTCTCTTCCAGGATCTCCTCGCGGACATACTTGCGGCGGCACTCGGCATAGCCGCCGCGGCCATTGTCGCTGTGGCCCGTGCAGTGGTAGTAGACGTATTTGCCCTTTTTGATCTCGGCCACTACCGCGCAACCGCATCTGGCACAGGTCATCAGGCCACCGAAGGCGAATTCATAGCCGTAAGAGTGGATAGCTGTCTGTTGAGATGCAAGAAGCACACATCATGCAGCGCTGTCAGCGATAGCTGAGCATTCTCGCAGCATGAACGCGAACGACACAGTCGAGCAGTCGCGGCAACGCTTGACAGAGATCGAGCGGGACGTCGCCCGTGCGAGACGCGCGCAAGAGAAAGTGCCGAAACGACGGTCGGCAGATAGAATAGGCCGCTGACCAAAGCATAGCCTCCGTTTAAGCCTAGCTTTCTGGCAGTGGCCTTTCAGCCGGAGCGCCTTCGGCTGTGGCGCTTTTGGGACCCGACGTTGCGGGTTCTTCATTCAGTCGAGGGGTGCGGTTCAGCTGCCTAAATAAACCGTTGGCGATGTCGTCCTTGCCGATCTTGCCTTGCCGGAAGTCCTGAACCCGCTGCACATAGGTCCTTGCGCCATCAGGATCGAACAAGGCTTCCATCCCGGGCAGCGCGGTGCGTGGGCGCCATGGATTCTCATAGATCGGGCCTAAATCATTCAGATTCATGGTGTTGAGAAGCGGATCAAATAACCGGATCGCGTCTGACTTCGCCACCGACGATAGATCGAGATGGGAGAGCAGGCCGCCGAGGAAGAAAGCTGTCTTGGTGTCGCCGGGCCAACTGCTCACCACTCCGGAAAGGATGGGTTGCGGGAATAGGGATTCGTCTTCGGGGATTTTGTAGGTTTCCCGCACGAACAGCTTTTGTGGGACACACACCATGTTCACACCCGCATACATGTACCAGTGCTCGCGCTCCCGGATTTTGTCTGGGTCTCTACTGCGATAGAAGTGCCGCATCCGATCTGCCACAGCCGCATCGCTCACGTAGTCTGCTTCGTAGGCGAAAATGCCTTTGAACACGGGAACGGCGGTCTGGCTTATCCTGAAGGTGTCCCAGAGGATCTCCATCGCCTCGTCCAGGGCATTCGTGTTCAGGGTGGTCTTGACCTCAATGACACCGCGCACGGCGGCTCGGGGGACCACGACAACATCACCTTCTCTGAACAACGGGACAAACTCAGCCGCATCCCAGACGAGGATATCAAGCTGCCTTGGGCAGGACTCAATGAAGCCTGTGCTCACCTCATAGCGGCGGGGGACAATCTGGCGCAAAAGGGCGCGTAACATCTCCTCGCGATAGCTTCCCACTGTGCCGGTATGCTGGATGAGAAGGTCAACGCGGCGACTCTTGATAAGCAATTCGTCGGCGAAGGTTGCTAGATAGTCGATCCGCGAGAAATGCTCGGAAACCATTGACGAGAGGCTGTACAGGACAACCCCACCCTTATTGATCGTTGCGGCTCCGGAGCCTTGCGCGATCATCATGCGCAACGCATCATCGATGAGGTCGTGCGCTAAACTTGAGTTCTCCTTTAGCCTGCGGGTCAGCTCGTCCAGAGGCAGACGGCGACCATCCGCATCGCGCAGAACATCAAGGGTTGCCGACTTGATGGCGAAGTACGGCCTCCGATCAAAAGGCAGCCGGCGTCCGCCCAAATTGCCTATCAGCGCATTGATTTTGATCTGCCCCGAATATTCGGAGACAGGTACGTCTAAGGGGGGTCCAAGGAGTTCTTCTGCAGTCCGCCCGGGCAGCCAGATGCGCAATACTCCCTGGCGATCACCGATTATCCCGCCTCGGACGTGATCCCACGGATGGTCACGGTCGAACACGCAATCGCCATGTGCGAGTTCAGGCAAGACCTGCTGTCCTTTTGGCGGAGCTTCAACATCGGCCATGCGATCCCACAACCCCTTTTGATTTCGGCCGGATCGATCGCCCGACACTCTTGGCCTTTATGCCACGGCCACCCTGGGCGAAGAAGGCTGGCACGCCACAGCAAATACGCAAGGTCTAATCGTGTTGAAGAACGCGGTCGTCCTGCCCGCGCGATTGATCAGCAGCGCCTGCTGCCTTCCGACGGTATGACAGGGCTGCAAGACGGCAACTATTAACAGCGCAGTCGATGCGGCCCACCTGGCTTTATGGCGCGGTCGGCGGCGGCGCCACACGCCCTGTAAGCTTCTGCCATGGCTTGTTGTCGATGAGTGTCGACCGATAAATCAGCAGTCCACTGCATCCCGGAATTGACTTCAATGTCTTTTTGACCGGTTCGGCCAATGCCGGCGCCAGCCAAGGGCTGAGGTTGATGCGTTTTATGGCCGAGAGCGCGATTGGGACGGGAAATGCCGGCATTTCCACGTCGGCGTTTACATACACCGCCCGGTACTCCTTCTCATCGCCATAGGGCCACCGCTTGGTGAACGGCAAGATTTCTAGATCAACCTCTTGCATCGAGTTTGCATTCGCCACCAGTTCGTAGTTCACGTACCGATGGGTGACGCCTTCGGCATTATTGAACGCTGCCAGGAGCTCCTCGCGGTCGAACTCGATACAGACTCCATCCGCCCCGCGGGAGAAGACCTGCCAGTGGTGGTAGGTCTCCTCTCTGTCCGCAATGCAGATCGCGAGTACCGTTTTGACGTCCTTGATCCGCTTGTACTCGGACATGAAGTAGGAGTCGTTCCGATCATCCCAGGTGTCAGGGCTGAGGAGAGTCAGGCAGCGGTTGTGGAGGATGTGAAGGGCCGACGCCAGGTTCGTATAACGTCTCAAGTTGCGTTCGGTCATCGCGCCATCCCCCTATTTTCGTTTCAAATTTTGGTGCGCGGCTGTCAGATAAATCGACAGGCGCGACGCCATAGACCTAAACAGCCTGTTTGCAGCGGAGCTGCTCGGAACAACTTTGCCATATAACATCACTTGAGATCGTGCGGCGTCTTCCGGAGCGCTTGAACTCGGGCGACGACGATCAGGTACTCGGTACTAGATCCAGCGGGCGTTTTTCGCTCTACGGTTATTCGCTCCGAAATATGCTGCTGGTGCCCTTTCCTGTCCGTGAGATCGAGGACCAAAAGAAATCCAAAGCGGACACCGGTCGTGAGATAGCCAGTCGCCTGTCCGGCGTAGCGCTTGGACAAGGCTGCGTTGTCTGGAACGTTGTCGTCCTTCTTGACCTCGACAATCGTCTTCACACCGCGGAATTGAACGTCGATGTCGGCGCGACCACCACCGCGGTCGCGCGCCTCGGCCTGAAAGGTGGGCGCTCCCCCGGTCTGCAGGAACTTCAGAAAATCCAGCTGAAGGTCATGCTCCACCGGGAGCTTGCCGCTTCTCACGAATAAATAGGCGGCAGCAGGATCGGTGCTGACACCGATGTTCGACCGGGCGTCCAAAAATTTCAGCAATAGGCCGACCAATGACTCCACGAGCATCCGTGCGTCGAGGAAGTTCGAATAGTCCGGTTGTGCCGAAAACTGCTTGATTACCTGTTGCCAAAGGTCGGCGACCAGAACGTTGGCGTCGGCATGCATGCGCAGTTCCGAAACACCCATCTGTGCCACAGCTTCGCTGAAGCCGGCATCTTCTAGTACCTCGACCAGCCGGCTAGTGGTCGTGGCGTCGAAAGGGCGGCGATAAAGCGTGTCCTCCATCGTCCCCTTGAGGGTCTCGCGCAGCTCGAAGACAGCCCCGGCTTTCCCGTGGTCGGTGTTGACCTGCAACCACTCGTCCAGCGCTTGCAGGTAGTACCTGCGTTCGCGCAGCCCGCGAATGGTAGCGTCTTGCATGGAAGCATCAAGGCCGGGCGTGGATGGCAGACCAAAAACCGCGCTACCCGGATAGAAAATCGACAGCAGCTCGTCCTCGATCACGAGTGCAACGTCTAACCAGACCTCTTTGGTCAAGGAGTTGGCCAGAGCCGCCAATTTCGTCGCCATGGACAGCCAATGAAACCGTTCCTTCGAGGACACTGCCAGCCAGGAATGGGACGCGTGGCGCGCCTGTGCGAACGCCGTATATTCGATGGCCGCAGTTTCCAGGTCGGCCAGACGCTCCTTCATTTCGGCCCGGAGCCCGTCGTCCTGCACTGTTAGTAGGAAGGTCGTGCAAAGCTTGTAGAGCTTTGCATCCGGACGGTGCTCGCTATTGTCGAGGGATCTTTCGAACCAGCTTCGGGCAGACTCAAGGGCCGACCAGAGTGCGTCCCCGGTGGGCGCGGCCAGCCCTTCGCGCAGCTCGGCCAACCCGATTTCCATTGACGCCTCGTCGGCGGCCGCATCCAGCGTCGCCAATTGCTCGAGAAGCGACCTGAAATCCGCATCACGATAACGACGTAGAATTGCGCCAGCCACCTTGGCGACGTGACGCAGGAATTGCGGATCGTCGTCCATCGACACGTCGAGGATACTGGCCTGTAGCCTTCGCACAAGCACCGCGTTTTCCTGCGCGAGCAGCATCGCCCCCCTCAGAGCGTGAGAACGCCCCCATGGATGTTTGCTCCGATCCTCGAAGTGGGAACGGAGACCATCCCAAGCCGGCCTGGCGAACCCGACCGGTATCTCGATCCTTTCCAGACAATCGACCATCTCGGCCAATGCCGGCGCGTCGTCCGTCCACGCCAACATCTCTAGTAATACGGACTGGACGGAGGTTTCGGATATCCATCGGCACAACCAGCAGAAACCATCGGCCCGGTCCACACCGGGCGCCAGCTCCCGGACCGCAGAGAGCAGTCGGTCCGCCGACATGGAGCCCGGATCACTGGATCCGCCAGCATCGGCCTGCAGCAACTCGATAAGATGTTCCATGCCCCACCGGCTAGAAAACGTAGTCGTCGCCCTTAGCGTGCAGTCTATGCTCGATAGGCACAACAGCTTCTACGGAAGGACGCGCTGTCGTGCCGATGATTATCTGCACATCGCCCATCTCCGAGGCCGCCGTTGACACGCTATCGAGCATCGCCTCGAAGTCCTTGTCCACGACCTCCTCGGACGCGGGCGAGTCAATCACCATCAAACCGGGATGGCGGCCATGGCCCCGTTCCCTTGCAACCTCCACCGCCGCGAGCGCCATGGCGATCTTGATGCGCAGCCGCTCACCCATGGTCAGGTTACTGAACCATTCGGTAGCTCCACCCTGCCTGACCTTGAGGCGACCTCCGTTATCCAGCTGCATCTCAGTTACGTTGGGCATGCCGAACTTCTGGGCCAGGACCATCACTGATTCCGAGATCTGCTTTAGGACTTCAGACTGCTTATCAGTCATCAGTTCCTTGGTGACCTCCGTGGCGGCACGAAGAATCTTGACCGCATCGTCGGTATTGCCGTCCTTGCTTGCAGCTTCGATTCCATCACCCATGAGGTCGCGAAGTTGAGCGGCCTGCGCTTCGAGTTGGACGATCTCCAGCTCCGGATCAGGGACCTTGACGGCAAGGTCCAGCTGCAGCGCGGAAAATCGTTCCTTCACTTTCCGCAGCTCGACTACGGCGTCGTTGGCCGATTTCTCCGCGGCTTTTTGCTTGGCCCTAGCCACTTTCAATGACGTGTCGAGTGCGTCGACCTCGTCTTTCGCCAGCTGGATGCGATCGTCCTCGAAATCGTCCGTGTCCTGAGGGATATCGTTCTTGCAAAGGAGGCAAGTGCTGCCGTCCCCGGCTGACTCAGCGGCGGCCACGACGTCCTTGTACGACGCCTCGCAGGCCGGGCAGCACGACGGGCTGAGCTTGCGGAAGGAATAGCCGGCTGACTGCTCGTCCTCTAATTGCTTCACCCTCCGCCGGGCATCATCGAAGCTTTCCGAAACCTTCTTCATCGACAGGTCAGCCGCTTCGAAAGCCAAGCGGGCGGATTCCGCCACCTCACGCAGCGTGACCACCCGGTCGTCCAATTCGTCCAGTTCGACGCGCTTATCAGCACGACCGTCTACCTTCGTCGCGGTGGTCTTCGCGGTTTCGAGCTTGCCTTCGACCGCCTCCAACCTCTTCGCAAGCTCCTTGTCCAAGGCAGACCTGTCCGGACGGACGGAACGGGATTCCTCGACCTCCTTCTGCGCCGTGAGCGCCGCGCTATAGGTCGAGACCCAAGGCAACCCGATGAACAGTTGCAGTAGGCGCAGCGGGATGCCGTCGATCATGACGTCCCCAAAAAGCGCCTTGGCGTTGGTGGAACTCGACAGAAACAATGCCGACGAGATCAGCGGCCAGCCATGGGCATGACCACCCGTGTTTGAATTGTGTGCATAGATAGGCGGGAATGTCAGTTCAGCCATCATCAGCTGCTCGGTTTGGGACTTCAGCCCCTCGCCGGCGTCACCGTCGTACAGCGCCACCCAGTTCCCGTCGCCGGCCGAACGGCTGAGGCGGGCAGTCGCTTTGACCGGGTCCTCCTCTCCGACATCCTTCCGCACTTCTGTACGGTGGAGATTGCCGTCGATCTCATAGGTAACGTCGATGATTTCCAGCCACTTCCACACGTCTGCTTTGAGCCTTCCCCGGAACTCCCCCCTGATGGCGGCGTAGAGCAGGTTCAGGATCGAGGACTTGCCGCGGAGATTGCGGTCCGACATCACCGCGAACAAGCCGGTGCCGAGATTGTCCCAAGTCTCGTCAAACGGCCCGTCACGGTCGGATTCGACACGCGTACCTGCGACACGGATGCTTTTGAACCGCAAGGACTTGGCCCGAGGCGGCGTGGTCTGGGGCTGGATATTGTATTTTTGGAGGACGGACTTGGCGACACCCTCCTCGACGGCGGAACGTTCCGCGATGGCGCGGAGCCAGCCACTCTCGGTGGATTGGATTGGAGCGGACTTGCTCATTTCAGCTTCTCCGAAATCTCATGCAGGCGTTTCTCGACTTCCCCACGAATGCTCGGGATGAGATCGCCGTGAAGCGTTTGGCCGTAGGTGGGATGCTCATATTGCCAGTCTTTGAGCTCCGAACCGCTCTTGCCGGATGCCACCCGCATCACCAGCACCATCCGGTCCCGGTACCACGCCAAGGTCGGATGGTCAGTCACACACTTGTCCAGGAAAGAGACGGCCTTCGACGAGATCAGGTATTCATAGCGACGTACCTTACCGTCCTCGCCTTTGAGCTGCATCGACTGGACGAGTCCGTAGTAGCTCAGCAGGGAAAGGGCATCCTCGATGTTCTCGTAGGCGCCCCGTTTCCACCGGACCATGCGCACGAGCCTGACGGACGGTTCATCAGCTTCGAAAATGCCTTCGACCTGTTCGAGAAGGTCCAAATCCGCCTCGGCTTCGACCATGTCGAGCAGCGCGTCAGCCAGATAGTCCGGATAGCGTACAAGGAAATCCATAGCCATTAGCCGCTTTTCGGCCCTGAAGACCTTCGCGCCTTCTTCAGTAGGCTCATCGGCATCGTCCGCGCCAGCAACCAGTATGAAGAGCAGCCGCAGGGCGTCACGGTATCTAGCACCGGCGGAAGTAGCAGCGGCGGTGGTATTCACCGACCCCGCTTCGCCTACACTATCTTCAAGCAAGTCCATGTCGCCAACTACGCCCCCCCCACATAGACCGAATGTATGTCAGTCCGGATAAATTCGCGAATATTCGTTAAGTGAGCAACACCTATGGTGTTTGGCATGACCGCTCGCAACCGGGAGTGGCCGGTTCCAGAATGTCGGCTTCTCGGCGTTGACGGTGAATAGCTGCGTACGCGGAACAACGCCTATTGGAAACAGAGTTCGTGATCTAGCCGTTTCGGCGATATGATACGCGCGCCAATTATCCAGTAGTGCGATTTCTTGGTCTCGTTTCGGTCATGGTCGCGCCGAGCAACGGAAGGGGGATGGCATGGGGCGCGTCAACTGGGCGAAGGTCGTTCCGACCTGCGTGTTCTTCTTCGTAGTGTGGCTGCTTCAGGAGCAGCTCTCCACGCTCTACGAGGCCGTCGAACCTACCTGCGGAGACTCCGGCTGCGGTGAGAAGATCGCGGTCGCCTACCAGCTGCTGTCGCTGTCTACCCTGGTGTCGGCGGGAGGCATCGCATGGGCGTCGTGGCGATTCAACACGGCCTTCCACAAGGACGGTAAGGCGTAATGAAGTTTCTGCTCGAACACACGCTTCGCGACTATGTCGCACTTGGCGACGATACCACGCGCAAGCTGCTGGGGTCGGAGACGCCGCTCGTCGCTGCCATCGCGGAGTACTACCGCTTTTTTCAGAGTGAACTCTGGACGGCGGACGACATGAAGATGTCACCCCACCAGGCCTTCCTGTCGATGCATTCATTCATGACTTGGACCGCGGCCGTGAGGATCGCGCTGTCAGGCCATGCGGCAGCCACGTTTCCCTTGTTCCGAACGGCGTTGGAGGCAGCCTGCTACGCATACCTGATGAAAGATAACGATGACTTGGAGAAGACTTGGTCAGATCGCCATGCCAGCGCGGAAGCGCTGAAGAAAAGTCGCAGGGCCTTCACGTCTGCTGTAAAGGAAGCTGCCGTCCGGATCGATGCTGGGGCCTCCCCGCCTAGATACGAGAAGTGGATCATGGACGCTTACGATGGGGCCATCGACCATGGCGCCCACCCTAACCCGAGATCGATCTACCGTCACGTCAACCCACCAAAGGACGCGGGTGACCGCGTGATTGTCCACCTGACGGGTATCTACGATGCCGAGGAGACCGAGACGCTGCGGACGCTGGTCGCTTGTCTCGACTTCGGACTTGTGATCGCGTGCGTGCTCGCGCACGGCCTAAAGGAGGTGCCCGATGACCTCAACGCAAACCTGGAAAGACTGAACCAGTTGAAGGAGAAGCTCTCCGGCGAGTTGCTTCAAATACACCCGCCAGAAGACTAGGGCGGCTCACTATCGAAACGGTGACGAAACACGATCAGACCTTAACACGCGGTTTGCGCATTCGTGTCAGGATGGAAGGGCTCGATGTCAGCCGATAGCAACTGCAGCTGGCGATGCTCAGCGCCCGCATCTCGAAGAGGATGCCGCGCCTACAAGCCGCGGCTCCTGTCACGGCCGGGGCGCTTCCATTGAGGCCGTGAAGCCTATGCATTCGCGGCAGCCGCACCGGCCGCCCATACCGAGCCACCACAGGGCAGGTCAACGAGATTGGGCGTTGAGTCCTCCAACGCGGCATCTGCCGGACACAGGAACCTGAACGGTCGCACCTGTCCATCTCCTCGTCCCGGCCCACGCTTTGTAAACTGCTCGCCGAGCGCCCGCACATTGCACTAAGCCAAGGAAATTGCTGCGAACTCGCGATTTTCGCAATGTGCGGTCAACATGCACACATTGCGAAATCACTGTCTAACCCATTGAAAAACAAAGACCAAACCGCAGCGCAATGTGCGCCCTTTTATCCTGCCGTCTTAATCGGTTGTGCTTTCGATGATCTTTCTGACATCGTCGTTTCTCTCCAAATCTGCGATAATACACTATTCTATGCTCTATGGCACGATTCCGTATTCTGGCGTCGAGTCCCGATGCGCCGTGCAGTCTTCCGCGATCTGCGACGGGGTCTACCGGCTGCATGAAAGCAGCGCTGGAACCGTCGTGGCGCACTTTTCCATCGGAGCGACGGAGCATCGTCACAGGCAATCCGGCGCGGTCCGGCCGTCTCGCGATCGGCGCGGCCGCAGGCAAGATAACGTGCGTTCCGTCGTTCCTGGTCTGCATCAGTCCTCATCCGCCGGAGCGGATTCCTTGTGTCAGATGGCGCCCGTCGGCGTGCCGACGCCATGCGTTTGAACTGCGCTCGAACCGCTCATCGATGCGCTCCGAGCAGCTTGCGGGCCTTGTCATGGGCGCGTCGGTCGGCATCCGCCTGGCTTGCCGTCGGATCGCCGACATAGAACGTCCCATCGCTCCACTCGCGTACATGATCACCGCCAGCTTGGGCGCCACGGCGACACAGGCCTTGCGGTGGCAGGAGCGTTTGGCGATCGCCTGGCTCCAACTCTTGACCTTGTCGGAGCCCTTGAAGCGCGTCATCAACCCCGACGCCGCCTCGTAGAGCGAGCGTCGAACATCGGCGTCGCCGGCTTTCGATATGCGACCCTGAACGTCGATCGAGGTGCCCGACTGCCATCGCCGCGAGGTCAGCCCGAAGTAGGCCGCGACATCGCGTGAGCGGCGGAAGTGCGACGGATCGTCGATTGCCGTCATGAACGAAAGTGCTGTGACGGGACCGACGCCGGGGATTGCCATGAAGCGCCGGCACAGTTCGCTGCGTGCCACCATTTTGACGACGAGATCGTGCAGCCGGCAATACTGCCCCCACAGCGCTGCGCGCGCCGACAGCATGGCGTCCATCAACTCGGCCGACAGCGGATCCTCCGCCACGGCGGTGCGCACCGCTTTCTCGAAAGCCCCTCGCCCGACCTTGCCCAGTCGGATGCCAAATGCCTTCAGCGAATGGCGGATGGCGTTCTCCAGGTCGAGGAACTTGGCCTTCAGGTTGCGCCGGTGCGTCAGCAAAAGCTTCGTCCGGTAGCAGCTTTCCGACTTGATATGGGCCTGCCGGAATCAGCCGGTGCGCATGATGTGGGCGATGCCCAGCGCATCGGCCTTGTCGGTCTTTTGCGCGGCGCCGACATCGCGGCGCGCACGTGCTGCGGCATCAAGGACAGAGCTTCGACGGCTGGGCTTGCTTACTTGAGCTCCTGAACGACTACCCTGCATAGCGACGGTCATGCGTCCGGCCGCGCTTGACCTTCGCTGGCGATCCGATATTTGACAACCCGACTCGCGGACGCTTGCATCTTGCTCCCGATAAGCCATGATTTGTCCATATTGGGCAGGGGCGCCTGGCTATGAATCGTCAGATGCAGGGACTTATCGCGGCAGCATGCATCGCGGTGATCGCGGGGGTCGGATATTACGTTTGGGGCGAATTCTCCAGCTATCGAGCGCGGGTAGCAGAGGAAGCGGAGGTAGAGAGCGTTCGAGCCGAGCTGTTCGATTTAGCCGAGGCAAAATCATATGAACCCGAAAAGGTTCGAATGATGTGCGCGCGGCTGAGGGAAAAATTAGAGACGGAATTAAAAGACAATGACATGGCCAAACAGGCTTTTGTGAATTGCCGCGTTCTCCGTTACGCCGATTGATCCGAATGGCCTTCCGATGCGGCTTTACAGAGTGAAGGCTGACCGCGTAACTCAGCCGTAACGCCCCTAATCAAGCGGCATATTGAAAGCCCAACGAGTATGTCAGAATCGCCCGTAGGCCCGCATTCCATTTATGAGGGCCACCCCAAAGGGCCAATCGATCTCGACAGCGAGGTCACTGCTGTCCAATTTGATGGGGAGCTTTCCACTATATCAACGGCCCGCGTTCGCCTTGATGAACGTTTGCGAGTTCTCGTGGATTGGGCGGAAACATCAAAGAAGCCGGAACTCCACATCCACGATAAGGACCTGCGCATCACCTTGGATAATAGCGATCCGATTGAATTTTTCGTCAACCATCACCAAATGAACTTGGTCAGTGACGAGGCCAAATTTGAAGCGGAGCCGACAACGGAACCTGCCTTGCTCTCCGGAAACCCGTCCAATGAGGCCTTCGGGTTAATAGTGAACGGACCAAGGCTCAACATCCCAAGGCTAGACGGTATCACGTTCGTAAATGAGAATTTGAACGTGACTCTGCACGTCTTCGACCATACGCATACACTCTACCAAGGGCGCGAGCGCCTGCATATTTCAAAGGCAATAACTCACTATTTCACCGCGTCTACGATAGACGGCATGGAGATAGACGGTTCAACGTTGTTCAAGCAGGTTGGGCGGCTGGTTGATTTTCTGGGCTTCGTGAAGGGCATCCGAATTGGCTTTGGCCAAATGAGAGGTAGTCCGAAAGTCTCTGACAGCTACCGGTTCCTCGGCTTCACAAAGCACGATCGTTTCGAGCCCCCCGCGAACTGGTTCTATCGATCGTTGACAGAGAACCTGCCCGCACTTTTCGAAGATTATGTCCGTCGCCTGGCGGTGATCGAAGGAAAACGCACGCTCGGTCGTGCGTTGCAGTACTACAAGGCTGGAAACTACACCCAGACCGATGCCACCGAAATCGCGCTCATAATGTCAGCTGCTGGCTTAGAGACCATGGCCTACCATGTCCTCTCTACGGAGGGCGGCTGGTCGAAGGCGCTATTCAAGAGTGCCACACTTGCCGATAAACTTCGCGCCTGCACCCGCCTTTTGAAGGTTAAGGGTGACCCTACCGAAAAATCCGAAGCGCTGAAAAAGATAGTGAAGGCAAAGAGCAACGATAAATACGACGGGTTTACACTTCTTGCGGATTTTTGAAAACGGACTGACTCATCCAGGAGAGTTTAGCTATTCGGGAGAGGAACTGCTACACGCGTGGTTTGCGACACAATGGTTGCTAGAAGTTCTAATTCTGGCCTTCCTTGGCTACAGCGGCAAATATCAGGATAGACGCATGCAGCTAGGTGGCAGGGCGGGTGCTCATGACGATCTTCCGATTGAGAAAACGGCGTGAATGCAGATCTGATGCACCATCTGCTTTCAACCTTTTTGCAGCGTGGCATCGTGTAGGCGAACGAGGCAGGCGGCATGGCGTTGCGTCAATCGGCCTAGTCGGCTAGAATAACTCCATGATGGATCTAGCAACTCATATGTTTGACCTTCTAACGGCGCTACTTGGCTTGGCAACTGCAAGCCTTCCTGCGTTCTTGTTTTTTAAAAATACCTAAAGGATCGATATCTGCTTTTTTTATACGAACGAAAACATCCTCGCCAGATCGGGAATCCTGAAGGGCGTTGGCACAAAGGACTGGAAGTCCTTTGTGAGACTTCTGGCGCAAGCCAAACGAGTGGCCGACAGTCAAATCTCAGAACCAGAGTTTATCCGGGCCGTGATGCCGGGGCAACCAGTGCACGCGATCTGCACCCAACCTCTCAAACATAAAACCATGTCGCCATGGTGCTGGCGTAGGAGCCGAACACCGGATCCTTGAAGACTGGTCTCCCTTTTTCAAGCCAGTTCGCGAGGATCACTAGGCAGAAATGCACTGAGGCTGCCCCGTCAACGCCGGACCAGTTCCTTGACACGCTTGTGCTTGAATTCGCCACGTGTCGCCTGACGATCCGTTTCGTATTCAAGTAGATCAGCAACAAACGTCGGGCCATTTGTTTTCCGAGCCACATCTTGTTACTGGTTGTCATCGTCCGGTATCTGATTGAAGAGTCGCCATTTCGGACGTCCGAGGATGCGGTCCCGGTGAACAGTGCCGGTAGCAAAGGCAAGCAGACTTCGACAACTTGAGGTGACTAAGCAATGGATGTTCTGTGGTTCCTGAAAGAGCGGACGAAATTCATCCGCAACTACTACGAGACGGCCAGTGCGGCGTTCCGTGAAACCATACGCAAAATCGACGCGGAGGAAGCGCCCTACGAGCCGCCCTACAGTGAGGACGGAGAACCGCCGTTTCTCGCCGAATGGGGCGCTGCAGATACTTCTCTGGAGATATTGGGGGCTACATGCATTTCGATGCTGTCGGAGTCCCTCAAGCTCTACTTCTCGACATGGGAGGAACTGCTAGGGGCAAAATGCCAGAAAAATTTCCCTGGCTCGTTCAAGGGGAAGGGCTTTGTCACCGGCTACAAGGATTGCTTCGGCGCAGTCCTCAAAACTGACTGGAGCACCTGTCCCGCTGACTTCGCCGTCCTCGAACAAGTAGTAATGGCCCGCAACGCGGCAGAGCATCCGGCCGATATCGTATTTCTGCACCTGAATCATCACGAGAGCCTGCACAGAAGTTCCCGACTCCGGTCTTCATAAGCGAATATGAAAAACGGCTCATTGAACAAAATGCGCAGGTGTGGCCGCATCTCCAACTTGTGGTGACCGGGAATGCCCTATTCGAGGCTATTCGACAGGTCGAGCTACTGGCGGAATGGATGGAAGAGCGCCTATTCAACGTGCTCTATCCCGGCAACCGCGCGGGAAAACTTTGACGGGGATTTGCAGACGTGAATCGACCTAGCGACTTTCTCGACGGCTCGACGGCCATCTCATCTAAGCGGCCCAGCGCCGAAAGGCTTATGTTCAATGGCTGATGGGGAAAACACGGAGGGAAAAGAAATCCCCGGCGTTACTTTCGTAGTTCCGCTAGATGCATTTCGGCGCGACGCGGTGCAAAGTGCGATCGCGGCAACAGCCGTGGTAGACAGCAGCGACATCTACGCTCGCATTCATGAAGCAAAGGCCGCCGCCAAGACAGGAGATGTTGACAGCTTATCGGCGTTAGAGGTGCTTAGGCAAATTTCAACTTACCATTTCGTGCCAGATGATCGCATTGAGCCGTTTCGTCCTTTGGCAATCATGGGCGGACGAAGGTCGCCAATCCCGGCCGACCTCCTATCCGATCAGATCGTCATCCTGGCGGAGTTGGTGCCCGACATTGGTCACCATGCCTTTCGAGCACGAGTCGCTGATGTCTGCTGGTTGCTAAACGAGAAGGACGCGGCCTCGGGCCTCCGGGCAGTCTCGTCGTATGTCGAATGCATCACGTTGGTGCTGAACGGCGAAGCCAAATTCGACTTCGATGAAAGCAACCCCGCTAGTGTGCCGGCCGTTGAGTATCTAACGCGGGCAACAATCATCGCACGATCAATGGGATGGAAGCGAAGTGAATTCGACCCGTTGCGACAGATCATTGCTGACGTGTCGCAACTTGCTCTGGATGCCGATGACGTATGGGGCTTCATTCACATTGGTCCTATCAACCTAAGCAATCACGTTTGGGAATTGGTCCAGACAGCACAGGCCGCTGAAATTCTCGCGGCAAGCGCCAAGCTTGGTGGTAATCACCCGGCCCGCCGATCTCTATGGGAGCTTGCGGGTCGCGCCTACCTAAGCGCCAAAGATGCCGAAAACAGCAATCGATGTTTGGTCGAAGCAGCCGAGACATACGCTGCGGATGCTGATGCGCGACAAGATTCGGCCGTCGTGCAAGTGCATTTCCTCAACGATGCGATTCAAGCATTAAGACCCATCCCGGGGACTGTCGATCGACGGCGGGCTTTGCAAGACCGATTGAGTGCGATCCAGCCTCGCATAATGGACGAAATGTCCAGCTTCTCACATCAAACCAACATTACAGAACTTGTGGAAGCGGCCGAAGCTGACGTTCGCGGCAAGCCGCTCGCGCAAGCCATTCGTAAGCTGCTTATGTGCGAGGACTCACCCGATCCTGACAAGCTGCGCGACCAAGTTCTGAAAGCAAGCCATGGAGGCCTAGCCGCTATATTCTCAACGACCGTGAGCGACAGCCAAGGCCGAACTCGCTTCATTGCACCCGGTCTCGATCTCAACGGTCCGCCAGACGAAAATCAGGTCCGGTTCATGATCAATCAGCATGACCGAATTCGCCGTAGCCTTGTTGTTGCGGGGAGAATTCATCCTATCCGGCGGGTCCTTTGGGAGGAGCATTCTGTGGACACGCTGTTGCCGCTGATGCGGGCAAGTCCGTTCGTCCCACCTCGCCACGAGTATACCTTTGCAATCGGTGCTGCCAAGTTCGTCGGCGGCGACGAACTCGAAGCCGCGCATCTAATCCTGCCGCAACTGGAGAACTCACTTCGCTACATCCTCAGTTCGTCGGGTGTAGAAACCAATCGCATCAATCAGGATGGCACACAGGAAGAGGCCATGCTTAGCCGTCTGCTAGGGGATTTCCGGGAGCCCCTTTTGCAGCTCATGCCTGCCGCCCTGGTTGAGGAGATAGACCTTTTGTTCAATTTTCGTGGCGGACCTGCGATACGCCATGAACTTGCGCACGGGAAAATGACCGATGGCGAGTTCTGGAGCCCGGACGTAACCTATTCGACATGGTTGGTCCTGCACATCGTCATTTTGCCAACGTTGAGTTTCTGGGACGATGTCGCGGCCGAAATGTCGCGTCGTGGTCGATAGGGACGGTTTCTCATCCGCCGCAGCGGAACTGGTTTTGTTCAGACGGCGATGCGCGCGCCCACCCACATTCGATGGTGGTGGAGCCTAAGAAGCTGAGTCGGGTTTATGCGGATATGGTCGCAAGTCTTCCGGTATTGTTCCGTATTGTCCCCGAAATCATCGATCTCGATGCAAAACAGCCTCTACCACTTGCCCTGATACCTCGGTATCCGCATCGGGCGAACGCAAGGTCCGCGTTCTTCGTGGCGCCAAGCAATCAGGAATGAGGACAACAATGCATGCCGAGGCCCGGCCTCCAGGCGTCAGTTGATCAACGCAATTCCTCACGGGATCACGTGATGCCCAAGAAGAAAATGGCGGTCCAAGTCGCGTCCTCCAGACGTGGCCTGAACGCTATTTCGACGAAACCGATTCAGGGCATCGTGGATCTGCGTCCTAGCGCCATCAGACGAGGAACCATGGTGCGGCGAAGCGTCCAGCTGAGCTTGATTGCGCAATCGTCATCGCTGAGGAAGGCAGTTTCCTTGGGTTCTCGCGACGCCTTAGAAACCACCATTCTGCATTAAAGTCGGCGCATTCCTGATCTTGAGTACTCGCTCGGAATCGCGCTTTTTGAGCGCCATACAAAACGGGTGGTCGACCAACTTCGGTCGACGCGAGGCTGCTGGGCAGTCTTCGTCGCGTTCTGACTGACCTCGATAGTAGGGTTGCCACGGTTGCAAGTGCCCGGGGAGGACAAGCAGGGAGCTTGTCGACAAGCTTTGAAGCGCCCTCGCCCGCGGCAGAATTTCTCGACGCAATCACCGCCGCATCTCGGTCGTTCAGAACAGCTTCGTCGCTTCCTGAAAGCGGACGGGACGGGCGCGCGCTGGCGGTCTCCGTCGAGCCAGTATTCGCACATAGGACAAACCTAGCAAGGCGAGAAACACTGAGGCCGGCTGTCACCTCGCTCTCGAGCTGCCTTGCAGCGATCCACCGTCTACCGCTTTTGATAGCGCCCTATTTCTGATCTGATGCTCACTATCTGCAGACATCCTTTCCGCATGTCGCTGGATACGTTCGGTGCCCATGTAGCGCTCGTGCAGCAGAGCCATCGCACAATACCGAACGACTTTGTCCGCGCTCACAAGCAACCGTTCCGCAGCGGTCAGCTCTTCGGCATCGAGCCGCACGCCGCTAGCGAGCACCTTGTCCACAACGCGACCCTGCACCTCCCCTGCCTCAACTTCGTTGAAGAACTGTAGTCGCTCTCCGTGGGGCTGTTGAAGCCGCTCAACCAGAAGCCTGGCACCGATGTCATAGATATCTGAACGCTCGTCGGACAGGTAATTCTTGATGGTTTCGTACGAAGGTAGCCCCAACCTGGCGCCAGCTTTTGCGAGGTTTGCACGCGGGCTCGCAGGGATAACTCCGCCCTTTGTTGGATAGGGCTCTTCATGCTTCAGCCAATACGCATATGCCTGATCGATCATGTCAGCGAGCTTTGGAATTCCTGGGCGGGCTAGTGCGAGCGCCAGTTTCGCGGCCGCTTTCGCGGTGTCGACGTCAGCGGCGAACAGCCCTGTTCGAATGGCTGCCTCTACATCGGGCGACCACGGCTCTTTCAGGTCTTCGAGTAGTTCGAATAGATACTCGCAGCCCGGCACCAATGGCTTGGCAAGCCGATCTAACACTATGGGCAGGGCAAGATCACGCCCCAGCTCCTCGGCCAGAGCGGCAGCCCCCCATAATGTCCGCCTACGACCTGTAGCGAATAAGCGTTCGACAGCCTTCTGGAGCTCTGCCGGTTCGAGCAACACACCAAGAAGGTTCGCCGCGATCCATTTCAGCCAATGCGACGGGTGGGTGATAGCGGTTTCGATCTGCATGGCGTCGAGTCCAAGCGATCGTGCGCGCGTCCAATCCATCGGCGGCGCGTCTACATTTGTCGTGATGTCGTAAATAAAGCGATCTTTCTTGGTCTCGAGATATCTCCGCGCAAGCACCGCATCCTGACAAAGCTTGTCCCGGTCCAAGCCAGTCGCCGCGACGAAGCCCCGTAGTGCTGCTATGATCGAGTTACGATCGAATGGTTCCGACCAGCTCCAAAAGTCACCAGCAGCCACCTTGTTCATTCCGCTGGCGTCAATAAACGCGCTCAGATGCAACAAGGCCGGCGGTAAAGGCTCGGCGTCGGCACCAGCAATATCTGGCGGCAGATCGAGCGCTTCGAAGATCAGTTGATAGAGGTTACGGCTCGCTTCATGGAAACCAGCCGGAAAATTGAGCCAAGATAGGGCCGCTTTGGACCATTCCGGTTTGCCGATCTGGTAATTCCGACCTTTCGCGTCCGCGAGTTGCATGGCCTTGGACATGAACCCGACGCTCCCAAGGTTGTCGTAATTGAAAACCTCTTGTAGCAGCGCATCAGCCACTTGGGCTGGAGCTCTATCGAGGATCTCCTCACTCGCTTCCAGAACGAAGGCTTCAGCCAGAGCGTGCTCATCGCCTCGGGCCAGAACCACACCCCCACCGAGCGACGAGCTGATCGTGGGTCCTACGGCTTTGATGTTGTCGCGCAGCGTACCGACCAAGTCGTCAAGATCGTAAAACCTGGGACCGGCTGCGACCGTACAGGCCCATGCGATTAGTCTGCTCCATGGCTCCCTCGCCTCAAGGTACGTGGCAGCGATGGCGCCTACTTCGTCAGGAAAGCGCCGCGCTGAGGCGATCAGCGGTTTCCCGATGTCGAATGCGAGCCATTGTCGGGTGCCTCCCATTATGGCGAATGCCTGCTCGAGAAGCTTTACTCGCAGCGGCCGGCTGGGGGGAGGATCTGCCTCCGCTACCAATTCGGTCGCCAGAACAAGCCGTTCGGGTAACGCCAACAGCAACTGGGCCGCGAGAATATCCGCCATGCCTAGCATTCCGGCGAGACGAAGCACCTCGGACCAAGCCTCGGAATCGGCGATTTCCCTAACGACCTGCGGCTGCTGCGTCGCAGGCAGTGTGCGCAGATAGTGCGCCGCCGCAAACTCGCCGAAGCTTTTGTGAATGAATGAAAGAGTCTGCTGACCGCCTTGGCCTACCCGTTCAACGACGCCGACATTCTGCCAGTAGTCGAGAAAGCGTTCTGCGTTGGCGACCGCAGCAATTCGCGTTGTGCCCATGTCGGCGGCCAGGTCGAGGGCGCAACGGTCAATCGTTTCCTTGATTGTAGCAAGCGGATGCGAAGTAATCTGCCAGCCAAGGATGTCGAGGAACCGTCGTAACAGACTAGGCGGTGCCGGGGGCTCTGGACTGCGTGCGTTTGGCGCCTCGCCGATGAGGTCGAAGATTTGCGCGAAAACTCTTTCGCGAGTGGCGCCAAGTTCTCGTCCTCGCAAGAGGATCGCAACCGACAAGCCAATCAGCAACGGTGTGCGGCCGACAACCTTGGCAATCGGTCTGTCACTCAGTTCACGCCGGCAGATTTCGAATGCGTCGTTAGAGAGCTCCGATCCAGGTGGAGCTGTCGCCTCGATGAGTTGTGCGGCGGTCCGATGAGCAGCGGACGTATCGAGCGCGAAAATGTCATAGTGCCGCCAGTCCTTAAAATGAGCAGCATTGTAGCCGATCGGGCGAGTGGTGATCAGGATGCGGCTGTCAGGGTGTCCCTGGGCAAATCGGGCCAAACCCGCTGCAACTTGTTCTTGCAACGAGCCGCACTCGTCTAGGCCGTCGCAGAGAAGCATCCAGTTCGGAAATCGCGCATCGCGCGCTTCGGCGACGGAGATGCCACTTCCGTCCAGGCCCAGCTCGAATACAGCCTCTTCGAAACCGAAACCGGCCCTTATGCGCGCCGCAACAGCTGAGAGGCGCACCAATAGCACTGGGATTTGGTCCTCGCTGTAGCGTCGGGCAACACGCTTGAGCAGTGTTGTCTTGCCCATGCCCGGTCCAGCGACCAAGACAGTTCTCGTGACGAAACGGCCGAGTGTCTCCGGATTGACCGACCGGGCACCTCGCGGAGCCGATCGGGTCTCCCATTCCTGATAGCGGCGCAGCGCCTCCTCAAGGCTGGTACTCTCGTTTGCCTTGTCGTCGCGAACGACAGCGCTGAGCGGTATCCAGTCCTCGTCCGTCTTGAGCGGCGTATCGACACCAAAGATCGTAAATGTGGCATGCGTCGCCAGCGTCCAGCGAGATAGCTTGGACAGAAGCTGGATCGGCGATGCCTTCGCCGTTGACGCAATAGCAATGCCCTCCGCACGGAGCAGGCGAAGGACTGATGCAACATCACGGCGGCCCCTCTGCTCGATCTGAGCCGAAGCGTCAGTATAAATTGCCTTCCACGCAGCATCGGTGTCGGCATCCGTCGCGCATACATGCGCGAGTTCCGCGCGCGCCGCCTGTATTGCCGCTTGGTCTGCTGCCAGCGCGGGTACGGTTTGGATGCGTAGGCGTGCGCAGGCATCAAGTGCCTTAATGCGCGCGGCTGCCAATTTGTCCATGAATGTCTTGGCGATGTCTGACAACCCGTCGACGCGGCCATTGCCGATCCTAATGAGGTCGTTCGCCAAGTCCTCTTTGACCGTGGCACTGCTGCTGGGAGACACAGCCAAAACGCCGAAATTCGCCGCCCCAGTCGTGACTGCACTCGCGAGTTTGAGTAGCGACCCCCAGAGATCAGCCCCTGATCTCAGGCCCTTCTTCGCCTGAACTTCGACCGTCTTGGCACCCTTGAGGAATAGACGAATATCGTCGCCCGCGCCGCCAGTCTCGGCCTCCACCGCAACCGGCGTGTCGTCGATGAGTTTGTCCAACCACATCAGCGGACGACCGCGCGCCATGTAAATGGTTGCAATCGCAGTCACTGCCGCCTGGAAATTCATTCCGCCGCCCGTGGCCGATCCTCCCGCCCGTCGTACTTTGCTGCCCAATCAGGACTCTCCGAGAGACTTGCCTTGCTTCGCGAATGCGGCGACTACACCGGAGATTCGGCCGACAGACCGCTTCGAGTCGCAATGTCGAAAGCGGCAGCTTCTATATCTTTTTCCTCAAGAGCAAGGTGGGAACCCGACCCGATTGATCGCCAGAGGAGCCGCATCGCCCTCAAGAGCGAATGCCGCTTCGGCCTGTCGTTGGTAGTGGCGTTAGCCGGCAAGAAAAGGGCCCGCCGGCGCCTTTGCCATCAACGGCAATGATGGAATTTCTTATCCCTATCGGCTCGGCTGTGGTGAGCGGTCCTTGTTCCGCTTGTCTGCGACGTAGCTCTGCCCATTCTCCATCTTCATTATGTCGAAGAGGCCAGTCGCCGCGAAGAGTGCCGGAAAGTTCTTCACTCCATAGTTTCGTGGATCGATAGGCGCCTGTCGTTTCGCTGCACTTCCTGCCGATGACATAGCTGCCCATCCATCGTCTTGCGCCGTGGCTTCCACAGCGCCACGCAGGATCGTCACGAGGGTCGTATCTTGCGATAGAGACTTGCCGGTTCGCTTGTCGGCGGGCTTTTCAGCGGGCGTTTTAGATCTGGTCGCTGATTCCGCTTTGGTCTTTGGTTTCTCGCCGGGGGCTACAGGAGTTGTCGGTAGCTCAGCATCGTCCAGGCTATCGAGATACAGAAAAGTCGTGCAGGCATTGATGAACGGTGTGGGCGTTTTGCGTTCCCCAAATCCGTAGACTTCGAGTCCATTGGCCTTCAACTGCATCACTAGTGGCGTGAAATCGGCGTCGCTGGAAGCCAAACAGAAAGCATCAAGCTTTTGAGTGTAGAGAAGCTCCATTGCATCGATCACAAGCGCAATATCGGTGGCGTTTTTGCCGGCCGAATAGGTGAACTGTTGAATGGGCCGAATTGCAAAATTGTGCAGCTTGTCTTTCCAGTTCCTGAGATTGGCGCTTGTCCAATCGCCATAGGCGCGGCGGATATTGGCCGTGCCGTATTTTGAAAGTTCCGCCAGTATTGCTGCGATCTTGCCGTGGGACACATTGTCCGCATCGATGAGCAAGGCGATTCGCCGATCAGATGTGGTTCGCGACCGGTCCTCATTTTCCATTCGATTGTTCGCCCTCGCTGCGCATCTTCATGATAGCATCTATGTGCGATGTGCGCACGATTGTGGTTCAAGCAGCGCCCCTCGGGTGCGCCGTGAGGGGCAATTGGCCTATCGAGACCGTGGGGGCCACGCCACCAATTTCGATCGATCTTCGGCGACGTTGCCGGCTATGCAGAGCGTCGCAGATAGCAGAGGAGTGCTTCTTCGATAGTGGGACTCGCGATGTAGCGGTCTCCCGCTACCATCTCCAACCCACCGGGTCTGCCGAGATAGAGGCGCCCTGACTCGATCCCCAATGGTGAGCGAACGCGCTGCAGGTGGATCTCGCGGTGATCAAACTGCCGGGAGCATTTCCAGAGCGATCGCCGCGATCAAGAAGCTAGGTTCTCAACGCGTTCCGATGCTCGGCCTCTTTCATAAGCGCCCGAAATTCGGCCGGAGGTGCAAGGCAGAAGGTTCGAAAAGCTTCCAAGAACCCCAGCCAAACTGGATGTCCTTTGGACATGGCTATCCCTTGGGACTGCTCAGTCGATAGCGCTGCGGTTGTTTCCGCAAGCAAATCAAACGGTTGTCGAAAGACAGCGCGAACCTTGCCATCGTCCCATGTGCAGTTCGACAGTAGCAGATTCAGAAGCCGTTTCTTCTCACCAGGAGCCTGTCGGGCAAACAGTTGGCGAGCATTTCGCGCTAGCTCCAACAGGCGCACGCCATCCTCCATGTATGATTCCTCGGCCTCGCCATGCCGCTCGATCTCACGGAGTAGACGCGTCTGCTCGACCCGCCATTGCGCTGACATTCGATCGTAGAAGGCGCTGTCGATGCGTCCGTCGAGCTTGTCCAGGTACATTGCCTGAAGCCGATCATCGAGGCGGTTGTATTCTTTCTGGCACCGCAGGATCGCCTGTTCCTGTTCCTTCCGCTCATCGGCGTGGCTGGCTTTGAGCGCGTCGCGGATCCAATCCAGCACCTCCTCATCGAAATGGAGTTTGTCCAGCAAGGCGCCAAAGGTCCCTTCCAGGATTTCCTCGCGGACATACTTGCGGCGGCACTCGGCATAGCCGCCGCGGCCTTTGTCGCTGTGGCCGGTGCAGTGGTAGTAGACGTATTTGCCCTTTTTGATCTCGGCCACTACCGCGCAGCCGCATCTGGCACAGGTCATCAGGCCACCGAAGGCGAATTCATAGCCGTAAGAGTGGATAGGCGTCGCGTGGCGGCCGGTCAGCACGCCTTGGACCCGCTCCCATAGCTCGATCGATACCAGAGGCTCGTGCTTGCCGTGGTGCAGCTTGCCGTTCCATTGAAACAATCCGGTGTAGAGACGATTGCGGAGAATCGAGTGAACCGTGCTGACCGGAACCGGGTGTCCATTCTTCGGATACACAAGGCCTTCAGCATGGGCTGCCTTCGTGATTGCCTTTAGAGAAAATCCACCGGTTGAGTAGCGCTCGAACAGCCTAGTTATCATCGACGCCAGTTCAGCGTCTGGCGCGATGACCTTCTTGCCGTCGCTCCCCGTGACGTTGAGATAGGGGTCGACAGCGGCCAGTCCGCTTATGGGAGCGGATGGCGGAAGGCTGCGGTTCGGCTCTCGACCGCATTGCCGCCGCTCCTGCGCTCCGGTAGGACTGCTTTTAGCCCTTAGCTGACTTGTGTCTCGGCTTTCCTGGTAAGCCTGCACGGCGGATGGCCAGTGGATGCCGCAAGCTGCCAATCCGCCTTAATTTCGTAACTCCGACTCAGTCGCTTTCTACAACGTAGTGCTTCCTAATCTCTTTTTCTTCGTAGAGATCATCACTAACCATCGCCACGATGATGGCGGCGACGGCAAAGCACAGATCAACGTCGGCCTTAGCAATCGGCTCTGTTTTCGTGTTGTGAGCGATAGCGTTTCTGAGTTTTTCGCACTTGTCGAAACCGTTCTTAACGTCTCCCCATACCTTCACTTTATCGAGGCCGCCGACAGACGGTGGCATGTTCGCCTTTATGATCGCCTGCAGTTTCTGCATCAGTCGGATGTCAGGTTTGATCCGCTGATCGTCGGATTGCCCCTTGTTGAGTTTCTCACGCTCCGATTCAACGAAGCTGTCGAGTGCCGAAAAATATGAGAAAAATGCCTGCTTGAGCTTTCCCTCTTCCTCGAACGCGAAACCTTCGGCAATCGCTTCCGCAGCATATCCGATACGACTGCTTTCTCCGGAGTAGGAGGCCACGATGAAATTGAAGCGCACATCCATGTTCATTTCCATGGAAGTACCAGACAAGCTTCCCCTGACCAGTGCTCGGCACCCAAAGCGGTCTGCCATCTGGAGTTCCAAGGCAAGCTTCCCTGTGCTTTCAGAAGTTGCTTTCGGCAGCTCATATTCGGGATCATCGTGCGGGTCATCGTCAACGAAGTACCCATAGTCGTCCAGTATCAAACTATGGATGAAAATCGCTTCGTCCGAGAGATCGAACTCGTGCCAGACTGGGTAGTCCTTATCGGTTCCCCCGTCGTACGGGATGAAATCGAAGTCGGGAAGGAGTTCAGTGGTCCTATAGACGCGCTTGACCTCGGAGGCCTCCAATTTAAGGCAAACACTGAGCTTGTCCTGGCTCAACGCCTCCGTCAGCTTACTCATGAATTCGACCTCGAATCTTGCAGAGCATTATATCCAGGTTCTGCTGATCACGTCGTCTGCGTGAGTACAACCACCAATGACTGAAACCCATGAGGGATTTATGACCACTTCCGCCGGCCAAAAACCAAGCTTGATGGACTTTGCTCGCGCAAAAACTTTGTTGGCGGCTCGACTTCGCAAACTCGATGCGACCGGCACGAGTGGGTTTGAAGGTCTCATGCGAGACGTCCTGTCAGAAACTACAGGTCAGCTGTTCAGGTTGGCCAAATCAGGCCCGCAGGCAGGATCCGATGTCCGGACGATCGAGCACAATACATTTCGCGTCGGTCTGGAAGCCAAAAGATATGGCGCGAAAACACGGCTTAGCCTTGATCAGATGAAGGCAAAGGTCGTCGACTCCGCTCTTCAAAGCGACCCTGTCGATCTATGGATACTGGCTGCCTCGCGGGAGATCCCGGTCACCGATATCGAAGCGCTCCGAGACATCGGAAACCGCCTGGGAGTAGCTGTGCTGGTCCTCGATTGGCCAAGCCACAAAGACTCGCTTCCCGACTTGGCGGTCCTTTGCCTTGAAGCGCCAGTCGCCATGGCGAGCCACTTTGGGAACGACCGATCTCTGCGGGACGTGGTCAGAGCAATTGGATCCCACCCGGATTTCGCAAAGTCTCGCGAGAGGGTCCGCCAAAGGCTGCTGGACGCCGATATCGGATATGCGGCAGCTGTGAGCGCCATGAAGACCTGGATTGAGGTTGGTTTGTCCAATCCCATGAACGCGGCATCACGTCTTGGCGGGAGCTTTAACAATCTGCATGACCCTGCCGTGAGGAAAGTCTTACGGCCATCGCTGAACGAACAGCTCGACAAATGGCTCATCAGCGGTCGACCTGCGGTTCTGCTCGGCGATGAAGGCATGGGGAAAACCTGGTCCTTCTTGTCCTGGTGGGCAGCGAATTCCGCAGACGGCCGTAATCTGCCTCTGTCGGTTTTCGTCTCGGCCAATGACGTCCGGGACGACAACGCCGAGGAGCTGCTGGCCAAGGTTCTAGCCAGACGGCTCGGCCATGGCGATGCGACGTTCTGGCTACGCAGAGTTGGGCTCTGGCAGCGCGCCGATTTCGCCGGTCAGCAGTTCATTCTGGTCGTCGATGGACTGAACCAGAATTGGCGAAAACGCGATTGGTCGGATTTCCTGCAACCGCTCTACGACGAGCGCTGGAAAGGTCGCTTTGCCGTTCTGACCAGCTGCTGGCCAGACCATTGGGCCGATCTGCACAGGCTGGCGCCGTTGGCTCCCCGTCCGGATGAAATTCGTGTTGGTCCCTTCAGCAACGACGAGCTGAAAGCGCTGTTGAAGTTGCACGCGGTGGAGGGTGAGGCGTTTGGAGATCGGATGCTGGATCTTATGAAGGTGCCGCGTCTCTCCCAGTTGGCTATCGAACGGCGTGAGGCCCTCGCGCCAACAGGCGACATAACGCCCGAGCGACTCGCATACGAAGATTGGAAGCACAGGGTAGGTCGGCGCGGAGCAGCGCTGGCGATTTCCGATGAGGAATTCCGAGATTTCATCCGCGATCTCGGCAGCGGCGTGAAGGTTTCGCTCGATGACGCAATGTTCACCCGCGTTGACCTGGTTACGAAACTGGGCCGGGAGAGCGGCAAGGGCCAGGACGACCTTCGCGAAACCGTGGCGGAGCTGATCGCCGGGCGTTGGCTGGAAGCAGGTGACGGTCCTCATCGGTTTAAACTCCGCAAGGAGCTTACGCCTTTCGTGCTCGGCCTAATATTGGCGGCTGAACTGAGAGGCCTGGGCGATGAAGGCGAGGCCGCTGCCATCATCGCCACGTTCGTAGATCCCTACAAGGGGCAACGGCTCGGCGTTTCGATCCTGCGAGCGACAGCAACAATCGCGCTCCTGGACGGGCTTGTCGGCCGGCCTGCTCGGCGTGCCATCGTTCATCGGTGGGTAGCCGAACAAAACTTCTCTCAGGTGGACTATGATGCTTTCTGGCGTTTGATCGGCCTGGATTTTGAACTTTTTTGCCAGATTGCTGAGGAGACCTGGCTCGCCCGGTCCGGCAACAGATCGATGGATGAAATCCTTATCAAGGGACTGGCACGAGCCCATTCCTTCGCAGAGATCGCGCCACGCCTCGTCAGGCAGGTGACGATCTGGCTGGGATGGCTCTGGGCAGACCCAGACGACGGACGCTTCCTTGGTAAGATTGATCCGAACTCCGAGCGATCGGTCACAAATCGCAAGCGAACTCATGACAACCTGAAACGATGGAATGACTCGCCGATATCGTCGACCTGCCCGACCGTTGAACTGGTGGCCACGGGCGACGTGAGTTGGCTCGCTCACCGGGTGTTCGGGATTCTTTCGTTCCTGCCGCTGCAGGCATTCACTGACGCGTTCCTGGCCTGGGCAATCAGCCGGGCAATCATGGCCACCGCCAATCATTTCGAGGAGCTGGCCTGGGTCTTGCGCCTGGGCGGCGGCAAATCTGGCGATTTTCATGCCGCGCTGCTGAAAGCCGTGGACGAACTGACCGCAACAGGTGATGACATTGCGCTAACTGGCGGGCAATGGCTTCTGGAGGCTCTTGGAGACGCTGTCGCCGGGACGCACCTGGCTGCGTTAGTAAAGGACAAATCACCTACACTATTTGCAGACCGCGCGGATACCCAAAGTCCGCTTGATCCGAACGCATGCGTAGCGAACCATGATGCCAAGTTCGCAGGCGACCAGCTTTGGCTGCTCGGGCGCCAGTCGAGTGATGACGACAATCGTTTTGAGCGCCTAAAAGCTATGTTGGCCCGCACAGACCCAAATCTCCTGCAACAAATCGTTCGCTTGGCGGCCCTGAGCGCCCCGGGGCGAAACGAACTCGAATTGCAACGTCTTGTGGCCGAGGCCAACCGACTTTCGCTACTGTATAGACAGGAGGAGAGACTTCTAATCGCCGATGCCATTAAGGATTTGATCGACGCCTCGGCCATCGCCAAGGACGATGATCTTCCTTGGTGGCGAGCACGCGAGCTGGAATTGCGTCTTTGGGACCTCGAACCGGAACAACTGCTGGATAGAGTGCTCGACGATTGTCTGAAGCTGCCGATCCTCGCCAGGATCGAGAAGGTGCTGCTGCGTTGTGGACAATCAGCCATACGATCGCGCCTTTCCAGATTCCCGCTAACCGGTCCTCGCGATGACGTGCTCAGCGGGCTTCTGCTCCTGGGCGCCATAGCTGATGAAGAGGCTCTGGATGGTTGGTCAGATTTGGCGCCACTTGTCAGCAGCGTGGACGCAGAAATACGCGGCGCCGCTTTCGAACTGGCACCAGAGACACGCGACACTCAGGTGCTGCAGGCGATCGCCGATAGCGGATGGAAAGCTGCGGAAGCGAACAACCTCAAAGACCGCTGCCGGGGATCATTGGCGTTGCTGGCTGCAAGCGAGATTCTGCAACGCCCGGAACTGATGGAAGAGGCGGATCCCGAAATCTGGGCCGTCATGCTTCAACGAAATCCTGAAGACCCGGTCGCGCTGCAAAAATATCATGACTTCGTTCGCGGTGCCTTCGATAGGCTGGATCAAAAGGGAGGCTCCTGGTCCTACCCGAGATATTGGGCAAACCACGACCTGCCGATGACCATCTTGATTGCGAGGCAAGGGGCGAGCCTCGTGGCCTGGTTGAACGCTTGGCTCGACGAGCGTAACCACATTTCGAACGTTGATACGCTCGATGAATTTCCTCTCATTGCCCTGTGTGAGGGACTCATTCGATCCTTGCCCGCGGCTGGCATCCCGTTGTGGCGGAAGTTGAATGACGCAAGGGACCGAGGCATCATAAAGAACCCTCGGATAACCCTGTTGCCAGTTGAGGCGCCAGCATGCGCTGCCGGAGATGAAGGACGCCGGGAGGCTCTTGACCTCTGCACGACTGACAATGTGTTGCTTGACATGGCGAGGGCCGCCATCCAGCACGGCCAATCGAGCTGGCTTGAGGCCACCATCCGAGATGACGAGGCCAGTGGCGATGCGGCCCGGATCGCGCGGGCTTATACGCTCCTGGGTTTCTGCGATCTGACACCCGCATTCGAAAAGATATGGACCGAGTTCGAGGCGAGGAAGCCACGAACAGGCTGGCTGGCCGAGGTTTACGCGACTGGCAGTGATCACTATCGTCGAAACAGATGGGCGCGCGAGTGGTATCGACGCTACCTACACGCCGCTGATCAAGCGACCGCATTTGCCGCCCACGCAGTTCTCGCGAAGACGATCGACGGGCGAGGCAACCTTTGGATCAAGGGTAAGGATATTGAGCTGCTCACGACTCCGGTCGGGCGACACTGGGACACGAACCTGACCGTACTGAACCAAGCCATCAAGAGCAGAAGCGAAACCCTTCAGGATAAGCTTTATGGCGCGAGAATCATGAGGCAGACCCAATCGCCTTGGCTCTGACGGGGATTCGACACCGAGCAAACCTGTTGGCAATGCGAATTCGAAGCGCTTGAACCAGCCGAGTATGTAAGTTGGGTTTCCGCGCAAGCTCGGTGATTAGATAAAAAGCAACCTTCTCGGCGGCGTCGCCCGAAACTGCCAGTCCGTTTTCGACCTCTTATCGACCATCATCGATGATCAGCGGCGAAGGCAGCTTCCGGCCAAAGAGCAGTCTGCCAGAATGGCCGGGATGAGGCGCAGAGCTGTCGTTCAAAAGGTAGCACGCTTGGAAGTTCGTGCTGACGCGCTATCTGGCGCATGTGCCAGAAGTCGATGCCTTCAAAGCTATCCAAAAACCGAATCTAGTGTCCTATTTTGTCCATAAGCAACCACAATTCAGCTGGCGGCGCGAAGCAGAAAGCTCGAAAAGCTTCCAGGAACCCCAGTGCGCGCCCTGCCGGAACCTGGCCGAGAATGATGGCGGAGCCGGCAGCAACGAAATTGATGGCCACGCCGGAGACAATCTGGCCGCCCCAATGGGTGAGCGAGGCGAAACTGTGCACCAGCGCGAACAATGACGTCGGTGAACCGCGGCCGCCCAGGCGCCGCAACCGCGAGGCAGGCGAGCAGCAACGGCCCGGAGAACACCAGTTGCTCGGCGGCGATGGTGCGGGTCGCATCCTGCACCGCCATCATGACGGCGCCCGCCGAAGCGAGCATCGCGAGCAATCGGACAGCATGCACAGCATTCAATCCCCGAAGGGAGCAGTCGACATTCGACAAGAGACATATGGCGCGGCGCGAGCGCTGGCGCTGTACAATTGACGAAAGCGGCTCTCAATCCTGGGCGTTGTCCTTGGTCCGTGTGAGGCGGCTTTCGCCTTCCTCCGGGCCGAAGCAGCTTTCGAAATCATTGCAGTCCCGGCAACTGGGGGAGCTGCACAGCGAAAAGCCTTCGGCCTCGCAGAGCTTGCGATAAAAGTATTTTTTCCATTTCATGTTTTGGGTGTTGCCGGCCGCCAGCGTCGGAAAATGCCAGGCGAGCAGGCGGCCGAGGTCGGTTCGATTGAAAAGGCCGAGGTCCTGCCAGAGGTGGTCATTGCGCATGGCACGCCGGGCGATGATCTTGGCGAAGCGGGCGCTCGCCGGGTCGCCATGTCGGGCATGCGCCAGCAGCAGTCCATGCAGAAGTTCTTCTTCCAGGTCCGGCTCGGGCTCGCTCACCTCTTTCAAGGCAAACGCGTTGATAGGAAAAGCAGGGAAACAGCGGACCAGGACATCGCGCAACTCGGCGCGCGAAAGTCCGGTTGCCTCCGTCGCCGTCGCCTCGCCGGCCTCGATCTCCTCGAGCGCACGTGAAAGCACACAGGCAAGCACATGCTGGTCGAACCTCCTCTCCAGCTCAATGTGCGGCCATTGGCCGGTGCTGAGCCGGGCATAATGTTGGGCAAATATGGTGCGTTCTCCTGGTTTCGTCCTATCAATTCATGCAGAGACCCGGCCTGCCGCAACATGGGTCGGGCAGTTCTTCGGGTGTACGCAGTCGCGGATCGCCTCGCGGTCGAGTAGTTCGGCAATTCTCGTCTGGTCCACTCGGCTCTGTCGCAAATTCTGTGATTGGAAGGAGGCGTTTCGCGAACCGCGGGGCCCTGCCGTTTGCGCCTCACGGGGAACACAGGCGCCGGAAATGCCCCTGCAGAGTTGGACGTGAACCGTGCGGGACAGAGGTCGCGTGCTGAGTGCGGCCACATGGTCGGCCCCATTCAAGCCCGCCAGACTCACGGTTGAATGACGTCTGATTCAGAGCGTCAGAGAGTGAGTTCCAGCGCACGTTCAGGACAGGATCGCGCGCCTCGCGATGCAGGCAGCTCCTCCCCTTCCGCAACTTCAATGTCACCGGGCAGGATGTAGCCCTCGTCATCAAGCTTGAAGATGTCCGGCGCTTGCGCCGCGCATCGCGCGTGACCCTGGCATTTGGCCTTTTGGACGATGATGCGCATGGCGCTGCCTCCATTGTCTGTGCCCCGGCTCGGGGCGGGCCTAAGACCAGTCCAGGATCAAATTTTCGATCCCGAACACATGGCCGCCAGTGGTTATGGGTGCCGTACCCCTCTTGATCCTGAAAGCTGGAATGCGCGCCAGCCACTCCTCCAGGCCAATGACAATCTCCCGCCGGGCAAGGTGTGACCCAAGGCAACGGTGGGGACCATAGCCAAAGGCGGCGTGGCGGTTGTCCTCCCGCTCCAAATCGATCGTGTTGGGGCATTCGAATTCCGCCGGGTCACGATTGGCAATCATGGTGGCGCAGGAAACATAGTCCCCCTTCCGGATCGGCGCGCCTTCGAAGTCGATATCTTTCGTGGCCACGCGGATCAACTGAATGGGCGGATAGGCCCGCAGTAATTCTTCGGTTGCGAGTGGGATGCGGTCCGGTTCGCTCCGCAGCAATTGCTGATCTTTGAGGTTGCGTGCGAGGTACGCCAAGTCAAAGCCTATAGCTGCTGCGACCGTGTCGAGCCCAGCGACGAAGACAAGCACGCCGATGCCGCGGACTTGGGTGTCCGTCAGCCGGCGGCCCTCGACCTGTGCCTGCACGATAAAGGTCATGAAATCGTCAACCGCCTCGTCGCGGCGCATCGCTGCAAGTTCGTCGATGAATGCCACGATCGTCCGGGCAGCCACAGGTCGTTCCTTATCGTCGCCGTGGAGCAGATCTTTCCCCCAGCCGACGAATGTATCGAGTCGGTCATCAGGCAACCCCAGAAAGCGAAGAAAGGTGCTCACCGCGAAAGGAAAGGCAAAATCCTTCATCACGTCGCAGCTTGTGCCCGACGCGGCGATCCTTTCGATCAGCTCGACCGCCCGTTCGCGGACAGCCGGTTCCAAAGCCAACACCCGCTTTGGCGAAAGCAGCGGACTGAGCAGTGAGCGAAAGACGCCATGGGCCGGTGGATCGAGCTCAAGCGGGATCGTCGGCCAGTTTTCACCCAGTATGGAGGAGAAGATGCTGCGATGGCTGGAAAAAGTCTCTGCGTCCTGCAGCACCCTCCGCTGGTCCGCGGCACGGGTGATGACCCAGGTACCCCGGCCATCTTGCGTGTTGTAGCGGGAGTAAAAGATCGGAGGCCCGTCATGTACGCGAGCGACAGCTGCGTGTGGATCCCCGTTGGGTGTTGGTGGCATCCCTGGCGATGTAAACAGGCTGAAGTCCCTCACCATTTCGGGTGGGACATGATCTGGAACGGGGTTGGTCGCCATTTTGTTTTCTCTACATTGGCGTTCATGGCTCGATTGAGATTGCACGGCTGTTCGTAAAGTCGATTTCCAGCATGGGCACGTCTCTTGTCGGGCGCCTTCTAGATTCTGTCGCCTGATACAGCCCACCTGCACCAGCGCGGATGAGATCGGTTGCGAAGTCGATCAGAAGGGGCATCTCCGCCGCTCTGCGGTCATGAAGCAAAGCCGCCGCTATCCCCGTTGGGGTTGAGAGGCTGGTCAATCACCTCTGAGCTCCGTGACACACTGCTGATGCCCTGCTGATCAAATCGTCGAAGCAAGTCTCGTGCCGGATAGGCGTACCCATGGCGCTGCACCAAGCAATGCCAGCCTGCACTGGGCCCGCCGCTGGGATCACCTGTCCATCATTTTTAGGACAACGTCCGACAACCGACATCCGTGGTCGGTTTTGTCGAGTCCGCGACATCAAGCTGTTCGGCTTGGCTGCTGCTGCACAGCCTTCCGGTCGACGAGCGAGGAGATCGCTCGCACGGCCCGGATTGAGCAACGACGCGATCCAGCGCAAGGATCGACTGCGGTCCGACAAGACCCGACGGCGCTTGCGCGCGATGATCGGAATATCAACAAGGTCGAGCCGCGCTTCGGTTCGGCGTTGATGGCGTATGCGTTTTATCGCTCGCAGGCGCTGCAAGGATTTTCGGTCAGACGGCGATGCACTCGTGCGCACCGGTCCGGCCGGCGACCAGCTTGACTGTATCGATGCGGTCCATTCCGGCGTGCATCACCTGACCGTGCGCATCCGCTACGACGGCAAGCCTTTCCGCTCATGGACCTAAATTTCCTCGCGAGCCGCTGTCGGAACGTGGTGCCGAGTCCTATAGCGGCCGGTTCAATCCGAGGGCCTGTCGGCACACTCTATACATCCCTGTCGCTCGGACCGGGAATGCGTGGCAGACTCTCGGCCAGAAACCGCCAGTCGCTGCGCTCGCGTTCGCCTTCCTTGCGCGTGCCGAAGAACTGGATGATCATCTTGCCGTCGGCGCCATAGGCTTCAATGGACGTCACGTGACCGTCCCTCATCGGCTTGCGCACGGCCCAGACCTCGCGGATGTGATGGGTCCTCAGATGCAGATGGAAGGTCTCGTCGAGCACATTGATCCGCGGTCCGATCTGCTTGACCGACTTGATCGGGCCGGAATGGATCTGGATGCAACCACGATTGCCGACAAAGCACATGATAGGCATCTCGTCTTCGGCCGCCTGTTGGAACAGGGCGCCAACGGCATCATTGTCGAGCAGCCAAGCGTAATCTTCGTCGGCCATACGCATTGCCTGGCAGCGGCTGAGCTTCAGTGTCTTCAACATATGGTAGAACTGATGCACGTCGCTCAGCCGGCTCCAGTGCTCGCGTAGGTCGTCGGCAGTGGCGGCTTGGTCTGGACTCACTGTGTTATCGCGCGCACCGCCCGCTTCGACCGATATGATCGGCTCCTGGTCGCAGGATACGAGCTCTGCCGTCAGATCCTGATAGGCGTGCAGGTTCGAGGCGGGCCTGAGATGTACTTTGTGCATCGCCTCGCCGGCGGCATCAAAGAATTGCAGGCTGCGGCGGATCTCGGCTCCCTCGCGCTTCTCGAAGGCGAAGCCATACGCCCACGCTTTCGGGAAGATGCGCAGGTCGATGTCGTCGCCGAGCACCATGGCATGCTGGTTGCCGGTGACCACTTTGTCGTAGACGCCGATCTTTTGGTGCACGGCACTTTCGTTGCGGGTGAGCGCCATCACCTCGCCGACCGCTTCAAGACCCATCAGCAGATCATCGACGCGCGGCTCGATGCGCACCGCGCCGTGACCACAATGCGCCGCGACCAATTCGGCTTCCGAAATGCCCAATCGAGCGGCGAGATCATGCTCCCGGATTTTCGGATTGTCTTCGCACGCCCACCGTATTTCATCCGGCGACGGTTTCTCGCGCTGGTCCATGTCTTACCCCTGGTTCTACCTACGTGTAAGGATCAGTTGCCCTGCCGGGGAATCTTCAGCCGATAGGGCGGCCGTAATGCTCGATCCTGATCTGCTGCTGGCCCATGAACAAAGTGTCGCTTGACAGCGTGCATACGGCGTCGCACCCGCGCGAAAACCGGCGAGCAGGCACATGCCGATGGCATCCCGTTGAGCCGGTCGGCGGCTAATGGGCGGTGGTGAGCGAGTGTGCGTGTTGTCGCAATCGGCCAAGCGGGCATTCGGATGCCACGGGCGGCGCTGCTTTGCCAAGCGAGGCGTATCTGACCCGGTCCTGACATGTTGCTCCCTTGCTTCGCCCCATCCATCGCGAGGGCACCCACGGCATGATTGCGGATCGGCATGCTCTTGCCGCCTCGCCAAACGGAGCCTCAAAAACCGTGCCAATTGCGCCGAAGCAAGCTCAGAAGACGTTCTGTATTTGCTGATGTGAGTTCAACCAAGAACTCAGGCCCAACATCCCTCGTGGCGATCCCGACAAACCCGACAGTACGTGTCGGTTGGCCGACAGCTTCGCAGCAATGCACTCACAAGAAGCACGGCAGTGTCAGAGATGCCGCGCTGTGTTGAAACGTTTTTTTTCGCTTTGGCACGGTGCATGCGACGTGATGCGCAAGCAGGTCCCGGACTGAGGAGAATGGAGCCATGATTACGCTCACCGACAACGCTGTTGCCGCCTTCAAGACTGCTCTTTCCCGCGCCAGCGAGCCGGCGGAAGGCTTTCGCATTGTGGTCGAGGCCGGCGGCTGCGCCGGCTTCAAATACTTAATGGGCCTGGAGAGCGTGCCGCGCGAGGGCGACGCGATCACTGACACAGATGGGATCAAGCTGTTCGTGGACGCGGGCTCCCAACCCCATGTAGCCGGCATGACCGTCGACTTCCTCACCGGGCTCGAATCCTCCGGTTTTGTCTTCGATAACCCCAATGCGCGCGAAAAGTGCGGCTGCGGCAAGTCCTTCAGTTAAACGCCCGAAGCGCCTGTGCGGCCGACAGACTGATTTTGCGGCAGAGGAGACTTATATGGCCGGCACGACAGATGTCCCCATCCTAAAGAACAAGGTAAGGTCAAAGCCGATCTCGGGACAGCCATTCGCTTCCCTAGGATGCAAAGAACGTCGCCTCCCGAAACAGCTCGGGTCCTGGTGTCACCCGAGCTGCTTGCGGACAAATCGCGCCGCTGCGCCAAATTCGGCTCATCGAAGACCTTATCGCGTTCGGGCCGTCCTTACCTGCGGGCTGACGACGGGCACTGCGAACATGTCCATCTCGACGGAGATCCGGTCTGCGTCAAACACTCCGGGCGTCTGCGCGGGCTGCCAGTTCAGGCCCATTATCATCAACGGCATGCGCCAGAGGCTCAACGAGTCGGTCCGCGCCGCATCATTCTGGTCAACTGAGGATCACACCTATGAAGCCTGTCTACCTCGACAACAACGCAACCACACGGGTCGATCCTGCGGTCCTGCAAGCGATGTTGCCGTTCTTTAGGGATCAATTCGCCAACCCTTCGTCGGCGCACGCTCTTGGCGCCTCAGTCAGTGCGGCGGTGACAAAGGCGCGGAGGCAGTTGCAAGCGCTGATCGGCGCGGAGTTCGACGATGAGATCACCTTCACCTCGGGTGGGACAGAAAGCGACAATGCAGCGCTTCTTTCAGCGCTCGAGGCGGCGCCCAACCGAACCGAGATCGTTACGTCCGCGGTCGAGCATCCCGCCGTGCTGACGCTTTGCGCGCATCTTGAGAAGACCCGCCGCGTCAAGGTGCACAGGATCCCGGTGGATTGCCGTGGCCGGCTCGACCTCGACGCCTATATGGCCGCCCTCACCCCACAGGTGGCAATCGTTTCCATAATGTGGGCGAACAACGAGACTGGTGTGATCTTCCCCGTGGCCAGGCTTGCCGAGTTGGCCAAGGAAGTCGGCGCCCTATTCCATACCGATGCTGTGCAGGCGGTCGGCAAGCTTCCGATGGACCTGAAGTCGACCTCAATCGACATGCTGTCGCTCTCCGGCCACAAGCTGCACGGGCCGAAAGGGATCGGTGCGCTTTTCGTAAAACGTGGCGTGAACTTCCATTCGCTGATCAAGGGGGGCCACCAAGAACACAACCGGCGTGCCGGCACCGAGAATACGCCCGGCATAGCCGGGCTCGGGACGGCGGCCGAACTCGCCTTGAAATTCATGGACGACGAGACCACACGGGTAAAGTCGCTCCGCGATCGCCTGGAGGGCGGGATCCTCCAGCGCATCCCAAGCACCTGTGTCACTGGTGATCCCCTGCAACGATTGCCCAACACCGCAAACATCTCCTTCGAACATGTCGAAAGTGATGGAATTCCACTTCTCCTCAGCCGCATTGGCATCGCGTGTTCCTCTGGCTCGGCCTGCACCTCCGGCTCTCTGGAACCAAGCCATGTCCTAAGCGCGATGAAAACGCCGCACGCGGCAGTCCGCTTCTCCTTGGCGCGGGACAACAGCGAAGAGGATATCGACCGGGTGCTCGAGGTCATGCCGGCAATCGTGGGGAAGCTGCGCAGCTTTTCCGGTTCTGGGCCGGGTAATCCGGTCTATGCGTGAGCGGCAGAAGAACAGGCTACCGGTCATGACCCGTCATGTCTCCCTCAACGATACGACCTTGCGCGATGGCGAGCAGGCGCCGGGCGTCGCCTTTACCACGACGGAAAAGCTGGAGATCGCTGAGTCTCTTGCGGCGGCCGGCGTGACAGAGATCGAGATCGGCACGCCGGTCATGGGCGTCGACGAGATCGAAACAATTCGCGCCGTGGTCGCGCGGCGTCTTCCGGTTCGGCTCATGGCCTGGTGCCGGATGACGTCGTTGGATCTCGATGCAGCGATCGAGAGCGGCGTCCAAGCGGTCAATTTGTCGCTGCCTGCGTCGGACATCCAACTTGCCGCCAAGCTCGGCCTCGACAGGGCGGGAGCGCTCCAGGTCATCGATGATATGGTCAGGCGCGCCGCCGCCGCCGGCTTCTTCGTCGCGGTGGGGTGCGAGGATGCCTCGCGGGCCAATCGGGATCATCTCGCCCGCGTCATCGAGACGGCCGCACGCGCCGGCGCAAGCCGCGTGAGGCTGGCCGACACAGTCGGTGTTCTCGACCCGTTTTCAACCTTCGAACTTGTCGCCCAGCTGGTGGTGCAGTCTCCAATCGACCTTGAATTTCATGCGCACAACGATCTCGGACTTGCTGGCGCCAACACGCTAGCCGCGATCCGCGCAGGCGCGCGCCATGCCTCCGTCACCGTCCTGGGGCTCGGCGAGCGTGCGGGCAATGCCGCGCTGGAAGAGGTGGCCGCCGCGATGGCGGTCTTCGGCGGCGCAGATACCGGCATCGAGCTGACCGCATTGCCCGGCCTCGCCGCCGAGGTGGCCTGGGCCGCCCGCCGGCAGACCGCGGCCACTAAGCCGGTCGTCGGCGCCGATGTTTTCACCCACGAATCCGGCATTCACGTCGCAGGGCTGCTGAAGGACTCGCGTACTTATCAGGGGCTTGATCCGGCTCTGGTGGGCCGCTGCCGGCGGATCGTCATCGGCAAGCATTCCGGCGCCACTGCGATTGCCCATGTGCTGAGCGAAAGCGGTCGCGATCTCGACCCGGATCTGGCAGCCGCGATGGTGGCCCGCGTCCGGCGCGAGGCGGCCGAGACCAAATCGACGCTCACTGCAACTCAACTGGTCGAGCTCTACGATAAAATGTGCAGCGAGGCGTCCCTCTTCGAGCTGTGCGGGTCCAGGTCAGCCGTGCGCGCGCGCGCAAAGGCCACAGTTTTGCGACCAGGGAGAATGCAATGAATTGTTCCGCTGACAGCCGCCCCATCGATGTCACAGACATCCTCGCACGACTGAAGCGCCTGTCGGCCGCGGAGGAGTTCTTCTCAGTCCTTGGCGTCTCCTATGACCCCAAGGTGCTGAATGTCTCGCGGCTCCATATAATGAAGCGCGTGGGCCAATACCTTGCCGAAGAAGATTTCTCCGGTCTGCCCGACCAGGTGATTGCCGCGAGGGTGCGCGCGACGCTCGAACGCGCTTACGAGGACTTTGCGATTTCCTCGCCGCTCACGCATCGGGTCTTCAAGGTGCTCAAAGACCACGATCCGAACAAACCTGCCGCGCCGGGTCACACCTTTGTCCCGTTCGACTCGGTGCTGAAGCGGTTCGGACGGGAATGAGCGGCGACAAGGGTTGCGACGCGACAATGTCGAGCAGCCGACAAATCCGGTCATCACCACAGCGCCGTCAGAAGCAACCAGCCGAAGTTGTAGGAAGGGGGCAGCGCAAGAGACTTGGCACGAATTATGCGGATCAAGGAGATAACCGCAATGCCCGCACCCGGACAGGAGCCTAGAGAAACCGCCAATGCACATCGTAATCTGCATCAAGCAGGTGCCGGACTCGGCACAGATAAGGGTCCATCCGGTGACGAACACAATCATGCGCCAGGGTGTTCCGACCATCATCAACCCTTACGACCTGTTCGCCCTCGAAGAAGCGCTCAGACTGCGCGATGCCTATGGCGGGCAAGTCACTGTGCTCACCATGGGTCCGCCCATGGCAGAGGACGCGCTGCGCAAGGCGCTCGGCTACGGCGCCGACCGAGCGGTGCTCTTGACCGACCGCTATTTTGCCGGCTCCGACACGCTGGCGACCTCGTTCGCCCTTTCCCAGGCAATCGCGAAGGTCGGCGAGACGTTCGGCACGCCAGACCTCGTCTTCACCGGCAAGCAGACGATCGATGGCGACACCGCCCAGGTCGGGCCCGGCATCGCCAAGCGCCTCGGACTCCTGCAACTGACCTATGTCGCGAAGATCCCCTCTATTGACCTTGCTGCAGGCGAGATCAAGGTCGAGCGCCGCTCCGAAGGCGGCACACAGATGCTGAAGAGCAGGCTGCCTTGTCTCATCACCATGCTAGAAGGCACAAACGAGATCCGCCGGGGCTCGATCCACGACGCCTTGTGCGCCGCGCGCAGCCAGGTCTTGAAATGGAGCGCGGCCGACGCCGGCATCGAGGATCTCACCAAATGCGGCCTGCGCGGCTCACCGACGGTCGTCAAGCGTGTTTTCGCCCCTCCTGCTCGAGCTGAAAAGGCGGCACTAATCGACACCGCCGAGAAGGCCTTGCGCGATGTCGCTGACGAACTCATCACCGCAATCTTCACCCGCCAGCCGGCGCTGGAACATGAGCTCGCCTTCAACGGCGGCGCGTGACGGCAAGGAGCAAAACGATGTCGACCGCGAACCGAGAAACCCCTCGCCCTGCCGCCGGCCGCGCCGGCATAAAGAAGGAGCTGTCCGCCCATTTCAAGGACTACCGGCACGTCTGGGTCTTCATCGAGCTCGAACGCGGCCAGGTCCACCCCGTATCATTCGAGCTGCTCGGCGAAGGCCGCAAATTAGCAGACAAGCTTCAGGTCCAGCTTGCAGGCGTCGTGCTCGGACCGCCGGGAGAGGCCGTCGGGAACGCCGTTGCCGAAGCATTCGCCTATGGTGCTGACCTTGTCTACATCGCCGAGGCGCCCCTGCTCGCCGACTATCGGAACGAGCCTTTCACCAAGGCGATGACGGATCTGGTCGATACCCACAAACCCGAAATCCTTCTTCTCGGTGCCACCACACTCGGCAGGGATCTTGCCGGCTCCGTGGCGACGACCTTGCAGACAGGGCTCACGGCCGACTGCACCGAACTCGATGTGGATACCGACAGTTCGCTCGCCGCCACGCGTCCGACTTTCGGCGGTTCCTTGTTGTGCACGATCTATACGCTCAATTTCCGCCCTCAGATGGCGACAGTGCGGCCAAGAGTCATGCCCATGCCGCAGCGGACGGATAAACCGGTCGGGCGTGTCATCCGGCACAAGCTCTCGCTTGCCGAGGACGAGATCGCTACCAAAGTCCTCGGCTTCCTGCCGGACAATCAGTCGGCAAAGGCAAACCTTGCCTATGCCGACGTCGTGGTTGCGGGAGGCCTTGGTCTTGGCGCGGCGGAGAACCTGCAGCTTGTGAAGAACCTCGCGCGAGCAATCGGCGGCGAGCATGGCTGTTCGCGCCCGTTGGTCCAGAAGAGCTGGATGCCAGCTGATCGGCAGATCGGCCAAACTGGCAAGACCATCCGGCCGAAGCTTTACATAGCGGCCGGGATTTCCGGCGCCGTCCAGCATCGGGTTGGCGTCGAGGGGGCGGATCTCATCGTGGCCATCAACACCGACCCGAACGCGCCGATTTTCGATTTCGCTCACCTCGGAATCGTCACCGACGCGATCCGCTTCCTGCCCGCACTGACGGAAGCCTTCACCCGGCGGCTGTCGCCCCACAGTCGCGATAAGCTTGCGAGCTAAGGGACGGACATGATCGAGGAAAACTTCGACGCCATTGTTGTTGGGGCAGGCATGTCCGGAAACGCAGCTGCTTACACCATGGCCAGCCATGGCCTAAAGGTGCTGCAGTTGGAGCGCGGTGAATATCCGGGCTCCAAGAATGTCCAAGGTGCCATCATGTACGCGAACATGCTGGAGAAGATCATCCCGGATTTCAGGGACGATGCGCCTCTCGAGCGGCATTTGGTTGAACAGCGGCTTTGGGTGATGGACGACACATCCCATACCGGGATTCACTATCGGTCGGACGACTTCAATGAGGCCAAGCCCAACCGATACACAATCATCCGTGCCCAGTTCGACAAATGGTTTTCGCGTAAGGTGCGCGAGGCCGGCGCGACGGTTCTGTGCGAGACGACCGTGACGGAGCTCATCCGTGACGCCAAGGACAGGGTGGTCGGCGTCCGCACAGATCGGGCCGGCGGAGCCATCTACGCGGACGTGGTCGTTCTCGCAGAAGGTGTCTGCGGACTGCTTGGCACGCGAGCCGGCCTGCGCCAGATGCCGAAGGCACAAGCCGTGGCGCTCGCCGTTAAGGAAATGCATTTCCTGCCCGAAGAGGTCATTGAGCAGCGGTTCGGCGTCAAGGGCGATGAAGGCTGCGTGATCGAGGCGGTGGGCACGACCTCCCGCAGCATGGCCGGGCTCGGCTTCCTCTACACCAACAAGGAGTCGATCTCATTGGGCATTGGCTGCCTCGTCTCCGATTTTGCCGCGATGGTCGAGAGCCCCTACGTTCTCCTTGACGCCTTAAAGAGCCATCCTTCTATCCGGCCGCTGATCGCCGGCTCGGAAGTGAAAGAATATTCCGCACACCTCATTCCCGAAGGCGGCTACAAGGCTATTCCGCAGCTGTTTGGCGATGGTTGGGTCGTGGTCGGCGATGCCGCGCAACTGAACAACGCCATTCACCGCGAGGGTTCGAACCTCGCCATGACCTCCGGCCGCATCGCGGCTGAGGCAATCATCGAGGTCAACAGCCGCAACGCTCCTATGACCAAACGAAATCTCGCTCTTTACAAAGCCATGCTGGACAAGTCCTTCGTGGTCAAGGACCTAAAGAAATACAAAGATATGCCGGCCTTGCTCCACACCAATTCCTGCAATTACTTCACAACTTATCCGCGGTTGATGTCGCAAGCCGCGCAGAACTTCATGCGTGTCGACGGCACGCCGAAGATCGAGAAGGAAAAGGCGACCACGGCGGCCTTCATCAAGGCGCGCTCGCGTTGGGGGCTGGTCAGCGACGCGGTCCGCCTTGCATTGGCGTGGCGCTGAAGGGAGACGAAATGACGATCGCAGTGACAAAGTCACGTGTCGAGGACAAGCTTTACCAGAACCGCTACTTGGTGGATTCCGGCCGCCCGCATATCAAAGTGCGACCGCACGAGAGGCCAAGCGCGAACTTGCTCGCGCTTACCCACGTCTGCCCGGCGAAATGTTATGAGTTGAACGACAAAGGTCAAGTGGAGATCACTGCTGACGGCTGCATGGAGTGCGGCACCTGCCGGATTTTGTGTGAGACCAGTGGCGAGATCGAGTGGAACTATCCACGCGGCGGTTTCGGAGTCCTCTTCAAATTCGGATGACCGACGCACGCACGTATTAAGAGGGTTGATCTTGATACAGTTTAGGTCTCGCCCAACGCCAAGTCTATTTTCTTTGCTTCGATCGTCGCTTTGACGAAGAGAAGCTCGTGAATACTGTGCTTTCAGAATTCAGATAAAAAAGGAGGAGCACTCTGGACGACAACCCCTGAGGTGTTTCCATGACCCACGGACCGCAAGATCGGGTCGACGAGGTTGGACCTCGGGAGACCCGCCCTGAACCGCCCATCAAAAGCATGCCCCAATCAGATATCGCGCTCAGAGGACTCTACGAGATATCGAAGGTGCTGACCGCCCCCAGCGAGCTGGAGATTACGCTCGCCAATGTCGTGAACGTCCTGCCTTCATTTCTGCAGATGCGTCACGGAGCAATCGTCGTCCTGGACGCTGAAGGAGAGCTGGAGATTGCCGCGACTGCCGGCAATACCCACGTACGTCAATCAGGCACTCGCCGCGTCATACCACAGGCCGTAACAGATCAAATCGTCGCTACGGGGACGCCGCTCTTCATACCGGACGTGCGCAAGTCCCAACTATTTCAGGCTGACCTTCAAACGTCTTCGAGCATCGGAACCATCCCAATTGCCTTTATCGGTATCCCGCTAAAGGCTGATCATGATATCCTTGGGACATTGTCGATCGACCGCGCCGGAGACGGCGCCACCGATTTTCGCGACGACGAGGACATTTATTTCCTGACGATGGTCGCCAACCTTGTCGGCCGGACCATCCGCCTCCATCGCGCCCTGAGTACAGATCGTCAGCGGTGTGGCCATGGGCAATCGGGACCGGAGAAATCGCCCAACGAGGGGAGGACCTACGACCCTGCCCGGCATGCGGATGCCAAAATCGACGGGATCATCGGGGAAAGCCCCGCACTCAAGCAGGTGCTCGAAACCGTCTCGGTCGTAGCAGGGACCAATTCCACCGTGCTTCTTCGGGGTGAAAGCGGCACCGGCAAGGAATTCTTTGCGCAGGCCATCCATAAGCTCTCACGTCGGAGGAAGAAGTCTTTCGTCAAATTGAACTGCGCCGCACTGTCTGAAAGCGTTCTGGAGTCAGAACTGTTTGGGCATGAAAAGGGCGCTTTCACGGGTGCTATCTCCCAGCGCGCCGGTCGTTTTGAATTGGCAAATGAGGGAACGCTGCTACTTGATGAAATCGGCGAGATTTCGCCGGCCTTTCAAGCCAAGCTGTTGCGTGTCTTGCAGGAAGGCGAGTTGGAGCGAGTCGGCGGCACCAAAACGCTACAGGTCGACGTGCGCCTCATATGCGCCACCAACAAGGACCTCGAGACGGCCGTCATAAAAGGGGAGTTCAGGGCCGACCTTTATTACCGCATCAATGTCGTGCCAATTATCCTGCCTCCGCTCAGAGAGCGAACCGGCGATATTCCACGCCTTGCGAACGCCTTCCTCAACCGGTTCAACAAGGAGAACGATCGCTCACTAGCCTTCGCGGCGCCGGCGCTTGACCTGATCTCGCAATGTTACTTCCCTGGTAACGTCCGCGAGCTGGAGAACTGCGTCCAAAGGACGGCCACACTTGCGCGCTCAAGGACGATCACTCCATCCGATTTCGCCTGTAAGAAGGGCCAGTGCCTTTCCTGGCTCCTCTGGAAGCGAGCCGACCGCTCGAATGGCGGCAATGCCATCGACGATCTCGCACGGGTCAACGCAGTGCCGGTCGGATTGCGGCTGCCGGCCAGTTGCATCGGTGCCTCCGCAGGCAAGATATCTCCCTTTACGGCCGGCGATCCGAACGATCCCACTTGTCCCCCGCGTCTGGCGGAACGCGACCGGGTGATCGACGCGATGGACAAGGCCGGTTGGGTTCAGGCCAGGGCGGCTCGTATCCTCGGCCTCACGCCGCGGCAAGTCGGCTACGCCCTGCGCCGGCATGGTATCGTGGTGAAGAAATTCTAGACGTCGTTATGACGTCAACCGTAAGCAGCCCGGAGTGGTCTCGTTCACACTTTGCGCGCCCAAGGCTGGTAGCCTCGCGACCCTATTTGCGTGTCCACTGTCGTAAGCCCGACAAAGGTGTGTCGGAGCAATCCGAAGGAATCTGACACGACAAGCCTATTCGTAAACCGAAACAGCTCTTTGAGCTGGCATAGCTCTTGCGCTTTGAACTGCGACATCACGCAGCAACGGAGCCGTTCATGTCTGCACCGGCAATTTCGCTTGAGAGCCTCAGCACGACATACGGTGACCAGTTGCTTGGCACCATGAAACCCGGTGGCTGCGCGTCATCCTGCGGCTCGTCGACAAAGCCCGACGACACGGATCCGGCTGTCTGGGAGAAGATCAAGGATCACCCCTGCTTTTCAGAAGAGGCGCATCACTATTTCGCGCGCATGCACGTCGCGGTCGCGCCGGGCTGCAACATCCAGTGCAACTACTGCAATCGCAAATATGACTGCGCCAACGAAAGCCGGCCTGGGGTGGCCTCTGAAAAGCTGACGCCCGACCAGGCGCTACGCAAGGTGATCGCGGTCGCCAGCGAGGTGCCGCAGCTTTCCGTGCTCGGCATCGCCGGACCGGGCGATGCCTGTTACGACTGGAAGAAGACGAAGGCGACCTTCGCCAGGGTCGCCAGGGAAATCCCAGACATCAAGTTTTGCATCTCCACGAATGGGCTCGCGCTACCGGACCATGTCGATGAGCTTGCCGACATGAATGTCGATCACGTGACGATCACCATCAACATGGTCGACCCTGAGGTCGGTACAAAGATATATCCTTGGATCTTTTACGACCATCGCCGCTACGTCGGCCTCGAAGCCGCCCGGATGCTGCACGAGCGGCAGATGTTGGGCCTGGAGATGCTGACCGCGCGCGGCATCCTCACCAAAATCAATTCGGTGATGATTCCTGGCGTGAACGATGAGCATCTGATCGAGGTGAATAGATGGGTCAAGGAGCGAGGCGCGTTCCTGCACAACCTCATGCCGCTGATTTCGGACCCGGCGCACGGCACGCACTACGGACTGAGTGGGCAGCGCGGCCCAAACGCAATGGAGCTGAAGGCTCTTCAGGATCGTCTCGAAGGCGGCGCCCAGTTGATGCGCCACTGCCGGCAGTGCCGGGCAGATGCCGTCGGCATGCTTGGCGAGGATCGTGGCCAGGAATTCACGGCCGACCGGATTCCCGGCGAGGTCACCTACGATGCCAGCAAGCGTAACGCCTATCGGGAGCTGGTCGCGCAGGAGCGCCGTGATCACGTGGCGGCCAGAAGTGAAGCGATCGGATTGGTCAAGGCAGCGAGGCCCGGCAAATCCGTCCTCTTCGCGGTGGCGACCAAGGGCGGCGGCCGCGTCAACGAACATTTCGGCCATGCGAAGGAATTCCAGGTTTACGAAGCCTCGCCGAGAGGGATCAGCTTTGTCGGGCATCGCAAGGTGGAGAAGTATTGCCTCGGCGGCTTGGGCAAGGAAGCCGCCCTCGATGGCATCATCGCAGCCCTTCAAGGCATAGATATCGTGCTGTGCGCCAGGATTGGAACTTGCCCGCAGGATCAGCTCGCGGACGCTGGAATCAGAGCCACCGACGCTTGCGCCCATGACTATATCGCGACGGCAATCAGCGCGATTTACACCGCCGCGTCAGGGGCCCCCGCACTCGCGGCGACGGCCTGAGCTGTCTCATCCATTCGGACCAGGAGTTAAAATGGCTTTCAAGATCATCGCATCCCAATGCACCCAATGCGGCGCCTGCGAATTCGAATGTCCTTCCGGCGCGATCAAGTTCAAAGGCGAGAGCTACGTGATCGAGTCACAGAAGTGCACCGAATGCGAGGGGGTCTTCGATGCGCAGCAATGTGCCTCGGTATGCCCGGTGCCGAAGACCTGCGTTCCTGCGTGACCCCATGGGCTGCCGACATGGTTGGGGCTGCCTACGCAGGACGCCTGGAGCGCCTTGTTCACAATCTGCAGCCCCAAGAGAAATCAGGGAACGGACATGTCGCTCGGACGCGAAGAGGAGATCGAAATCCGCAGGCCCCCACGATTCATGCCGGGAGAGCGGGTACGTGCCACTCGCCACATAAAGAATGACGGCACCTATCCTGGCAGGGAAATCGGCGAAAATCTCGTGCGCAAGGGCGACGAGGGATATGTGCGCGACATCGGCACCTTTCTCCAGCAGTTTTTCATCTATGCGGTCGAGTGGATCGACCGTGGCACCGTCGTCGGCATGCGAGCGCGTGAACTGATGAGCCTCGAGAAAGCCGAGTCCTGCAGTGCTGAAAGCAATTCCAATGAAGGGACGGCCAGATGAAAGTCATGATCCGCAGGACCGATGCTGGCTTGTCGGCGTATGTCCCCAAAAAAGACCTCGAAGAGCCGATCATCAAGCTCGAGAAGGAAGAGTTGTGGGGCGGAACTATCACGCTCCGGAACGGGTGGCGGCTCGTCTTACCCGATCTCCCACGGGATACGCGTCTGCCGATCACTGTCGAGGCAAGGAAGGTTTCCGCAGAGGACTGATGCTGCCGCTAAGTGCGTCGCGAGGAAACGAGCATGAATACGATCCTGACATCGGGCCACCTCGTCATAGTGCGGGACAGTTTTGCCGATAAGCTGCTTGACTTGGCGAAGGAAGCGCTCGCCGCCGATGAGGTGATCCCCTATCTCGGTCCGGGTCTTCTTGGGTTGAACTGTGCGGAACCGCCTGTGCCGCATACTCCGGAGGTCGTTGCCGCGGCACTCAATGCACGGGCGCCCGCCCCTTCCAGGATCCGCACCAATATGTGGTCGGTTGCGCAGTTCATCGAACAGCGCCGGCATCGCCGGACGCTTCAAGCTTGGATGACGGAGATATTCGCAGCGCCGGTGAGGCCAACCCTCCTCCACGCCTGGCTCGCAAGGCTGCCGCTCTCCCTCATCATCGACAGCTGGTATGACAGCGCGATGCGCACGGCTCTCGTGGAGACCGGCCGAACGGACGTCGTTGAGATACAAGGCGTCACGCGGGCGAACGAAATCGGCAACATTTGGACAAAAACCTACGATTTGTCCGGGAGGGAGCTCGACGCCCGATCGGGGGCAAAGACGGTCCTCTATGCACCTCACGGGAGTAGTAGGCCCGCGCAAAACTTTCTCGTCGCAGATTCCGACTATGTCGAAGTCCTGACCGAAATTGATATCCAGACACCGATCCCAGACGTGGTGAAGGAACGGCGCATCACCCGTGGATTTTTCTTCGTTGGCTGCCGCTTCAACGATCAGATGCTGCGCACCTACGCCAGACAGATCATGAAGCGCTCCCGCGGTCCCTATTGCACCGTAATGGACGCGGAAACCCTGACCAGAAACGAAGCGCGTTTCCTTGCGGCGAGCGGAATCACTGTGATCGACATGCCAGTAGGTGAAGCGGCGGCTCGGCTTCTGGGAACGGGCACGGCTGCAGGTTGAGGACGGGATTAACAATGGCGGATGCCTTTGATGATGCGTCCTTCGGCTTTCCACGAAGGCGCAAAATGCAGTCGGGAATACACCCGTGAACAGTGATGCTGTCGGCAGCGCAACGAACGCTCTGAATTCGTTGACCCATGTTGAAGCGGCGCGCTGGGGCCGGGATTTGAGTACGCTGTTGCGCATTACGCGTATGAATTTTCGGCATCCCTGGCAGGTCGCCTTCGCTATGGGCTCGACGATCATGGCGGCAATCCTCCAGTTGCTCATTCCCCAGCTTCTCGGCCGGGCTGTCGACCAGGCCCAGACAGCCATCGGGGGCGGCGGGAGCGCGGCAGGGCAAGCGCTCTGGACCCCGGCTCTCCTGCTGCTCGCCGTCAGCGCGCTACGCGGCCTTTTCACGATGGCGCAGAACTATTTTGCCGAAGCCGTCGGGCATCATGTCGCGTACGAACTGCGGCTCGCCTACTACGACAAGATCCAGCGTCTCAGCTTTTCCTTTCACGATCGGGTCCATTCAGGCGATCTGATCACCATCGGAATGCTCGATCTCCAAGGGGTGCGGATGTATTTTTCCACCGCGCTCGTTCGCGTGGTCCTGCTCACCATGCTGATCGGGATCGGCGCCTACATGATGATCTCGATCGATCTCATGCTCGGCCTGGTCGCGCTGAGCTTCGTGCCTTTTGTCGCCTGGCGCTCATCGACCACACAGCTTAGGCTGCGCGCCACCTGGCTCGACCTCTATGAGCGCCTTTCGGTACTAAGCCGCGTGATGAAGGAAAATCTCGCAGGCATCCGCGTGGTCCGCGCTTTTGCGGCTCAATCCTATGAGATGCTGAAGTTCGACCGCGCTTCCAAGACCGCGCTCGGCCTCGCCAACGATCTCGTTGACATCTACGTACCCAGCACGTCGGCGATGACCTTGTCCTTCTTTTTCGCAATGGGATTGGTGCTTTGGATCGGTGGCAACAAGCTCATCGCTGGCGAGATCAGCGTCGGAACGATGGCGACCTTCCTGACCTTCATGACCATCCTGCAAATGCCAGTCCGCCAGATCGGCCTCATGGTCAATGCCTTTGCCCGCGCTTCCAGCTGCGGTTCGCGGCTTTTCGGTCTCCTCGATCAGGAGATCACGATCAGGGATGCTCTCGAGGCCAGACCGCTTGAGATAAGCGACGGCACTCTGCGCTTCCACAATGTCTCATTTGCGTACCCCAATGTCGAAAACCGCGCCGTTCTGAAGAACCTCAGCTTTGAGGCCCGGAGAGGCGAGACGATCGCGATCGTCGGTCCGCAGGGTTCCGGCAAATCGACGATGGCTCATCTGATCCCCCGCTTTTACGACGTGACCGGTGGCGCCATCACGTTGGACGGCCAGGACATACGCAATGTCACCCTCGAGAGCCTTCGCAAGGCGGTTGCCGTTGTACAGCAGGATGCGTTCCTGTTCACCACCACGATTGAGAACAACATCGCTTATGGCGACCCCTGGGCGAAGAGACAGCGAATTGAACGCGCTGGCGAATTCGCCCAGCTCCACAACTACATCCTCGGGCTCCCAGCAGGGTATGAGACGGTCGTGGGCGAACGCGGCGTCTCTCTCTCTGGCGGCCAGCGCCAGCGTCTCACGATTGCTCGCACCATGATGCTGCGCCCCTCTGTCGTCGTTTTCGACGACTCGATGGCCGCGATCGATGCCGGCACCGAGCAGCGCATTCGCGCGGCGACGCGGCGCTTCGCCAAGGATCGGGTGACGATCATCATCGCGCACCGGCTGAGTGCGCTTATGCATGCCGATCAGATCCTTTTTGTCGATAACGGCGAAATCGTAGAACGCGGCAGGCATGAAGAGCTTCTGGCGAAGCGGGGACGCTACAGGGCCCTTTACGATCTCCAGACGCGCCCAGGTGATAGCATATGACCCAGTATGGGGGCGCCCGCTGATGGACCAGGGCCCCGGCGAACTCGAAGCCGAACGTGACGACGGCAGACGCCCTCCGCGCGCGGTCGTCGGCTCGCACCGGATCGAGGAGGAGATGTTCGGCCGCGCTTTCGACAAGAGCATCCTCCGCCGGATCTGGGGCTTCGTCCATCCCTATCGGGCAAAGGTAGTTGTCACGATTGTCGCGATGTTGATCTTCACCGGGACGCAGCTTCTCATCCCCTTGATCATCCGCTACGCGATCGACCAGGGCATGAACCCGGCAGCGAGTGATCGCTCAGCCCAGCTTGCGGCCGTCGGCGCGTTCCTTTCGGCGATTTTGGTCAATTTCGCCGCCGGTTACATGCAGGAAACCTTGGATGGGAAAATTGCCGAAACTGTCCTGTTCGACATCCGCCGCGCCATGTTTGGCCATCTGCAAAAGGTTTCGCTCTCTTTCATGGACAAGACTGAGGTCGGACGCCTGATGTCGCGCCTGCAAGGCGACGTTAACTCCATACAGGAGTTCCTGGAAACCTCGGTATATTCCCTAGGCGATGTTGCACTTCTCTTCGGCATCGTTTTCGTAATGCTGTGGCTCGACTTTCGCCTCGGCCTCCTGACGCTGTCGGTTCTGCCGATCCTGGTGATCGTCCGCATTGTCTGGCTGCCGCGTGCCCGCGACGCCTTCATGGCTGCACACGAAACCAATTCCGTCGTCAATGGCGCGCTGGCCGAAGCCATTCACGGCGTGCGGACCATACAGTCGATGGATCGCCAGCAGGTGAATTTCATTCTTTTCGACGACCGGGCCCATGCCAACCTCAGGACCCAACTGATCGCTGCCAGATATGCACTGGTCATGGTGCCTATCGTCGATGGCCTCACGGGCCTCGCCTTGGCCGCCGTTATTGTGGTCGGCGGCTCGATGGTCGTGAATAGCCGTATAGATGTGGGCGTGTTGGTAGCCTACCTGTTTTACATCCAGCGCTTCTTTGACCCGATCCGCTCACTCACCCTGCAATATTCGATCATGCAGCGCGCCATGGCCTCAGGCAAGCGCCTGACCGATGTGCTCGATGTCAAGATCGATGTTCAGGACAAACCCAATGCCGAGGTGCTTTCGCCCGAAATGGACGGCTCGGTTGAGTTTAGGGACGTCACATTCGGCTACGATCCGAACCGTTCGGTTCTGAAAAATGTCTCCTTCAGGGTCAATCCCGGCGAGACGGTCGCACTGGTCGGACCGAGCGGTTCTGGCAAATCGAGTGCGATGGCCCTGGTCCACCGCTTCTATGATGTTCAGCAGGGTCAGGTGCTGGTCGGCGGGCATGATGTGCGCGACCTCACCCAGGAATCGCTCGGCCGCCAGGTCGCCATGGTGCTGCAGGAGCCATTCCTGTTCACCGGGACGGTCTTCGAGAACATTCGATACCAGAAGACGGAAGCCACGCGCGACAAGGTGATCGAGGCGGCGAAGGCGGTCGGCGCGCATGACTTCGTCATGAGCCTCGCCGACGGGTATGAGACCCAACTTGGCGAACGCGGCGACAACTTATCTCTCGGCCAGCGCCAGCTTATCAGTTTCGCCCGGGCCCTCGTCGCTGACGCCAAGATCCTCGTGCTCGACGAAGCTACCGCCAACATCGACAGCTACACGGAATTGCAGATTCAGAAGGCTCTGATCAAGCTGCTTGAAGGGCGGACTGGCCTCGTCATCGCCCACCGCCTCGCCACGATCCGGGGGGCCGACCGCATCATCGTGCTTCAGAATGGCCAAGTTGTTGCGACTGGCAACCACGATGAGCTAATAGCCATGGGCGGCCTGTATTCCAAACTCTACTATCTCAACTATGCCTCCTTCGACGACATCCCCGAACACGAGACCACCGTGCAAGCTGGCTCCCAGACCTGACTTTTTGGCGGCCTTGTGGTAGTGGCGTTGACTTTCGGGCGTGTCGGCGGACCACTCAGGCACCGCAGACGGCCAGCAGGCAGCATTCAAGGACAAGCACTCCTCGCAGTTCGTGAAGACCGGCTGCGAACGATTTCCTCCAGCATCGTATCCCGACCGCGGTGCACCCCATCATCGGGCGAGCTCGCTCCTGGTGGTGGCTGGGCGTAGCAAAGCCGCTCGCGAGCGCGCCCTCAACAGCGCCGAAGCGAGTGGCGGCTTTGCTACCGCCGGGCCGCTGATGAAGCTGGAGGCGCCGCACCGACGCCGCCCCGGGCGAGAAGAACCTCTGCGGCGGGCTATGGGCAACGGCTAGCGCGAGCGCGACGAGCAGACGCGTGCCTGCATTGTGACGCGCTCGGCCATCATCTCCTTAGGATCATGCAGGTTCACAAGATGGCCCAGACGCCAGCCAACGCACAAACCTGGTATTCTGTGCCGCCGGCTCGTCGTCAGTTTGGCCTCCCTCCCGATTGCCCGTCCCCACCACGTGCACGCTAGAGCACGTGGATGTGAGGGAGCGCTGTACAACGATTCAACCTCAGACTGCGAATTTCATGGTCAGCCAAGTCGAGCCATGATTTCGGATTGGATGGTCGTCGCAGTGTACAGGGAAGCATCTAGCGGCAGATTTCCAAATGCCAGTTGACAAAGCAGGTAGTTGGCACCTGCCTCTTCCAACTGACCTAACAGAGCTTTTCGCACAGATTCTGCTGATCCTACCACGCACAATTCACTCTCGACTGCCGCATCGAAGGTCAGCGGCAGGTTTGGTGGAGTGGGGATAGCGTTGAGCTCGTAAAGGAATTGGAAGCTCTTGAGCCAGCGTTCGTAAGCAGGTGCCGCGAGCGAATAGGCATGTGTGTCACAACGCCCAACCACGACCATGCGGAGCAATCCGATAAATTGCGCCTGATCCCCCGCGCCAGCGTTGTCCTCTCGATAGGCGCGGAACGCATCAGTAGTTTTGCGAACAGAAGAGGAAGGTCCTACACACGCGATATTTGTTCCATTCGCAGCCGCCCAAGCTGCGGACTCGGGTCGATTGGCAGCGACCCATGTCGGCGGATGTGGACGCTGATGAGGTCTTAGCGTCAAAGGAACGTCATTGAGATCAAAATGGCGGCCTTGATAGCATAGCGTGCCGACCTTCATCGGATTAACAAGTATTTCCATGAGGATTTCGCTGGCTTCAGCATAACGGCCCGGCACCGCGTCCGCACCAATCCCGAAGTAGCCCAATTCGATCGGGAGAGCACCGCGCCCTATGCCCAGTTCGAGCCTGCCACCGCTCAACTGGTCCAGCATACAGATCTCTTCGAACGCACGCAGCGGATGATAAAGCGCAAGCAGCATCACCAAGGGTCCGAGACGCAAGCGCCGGGTGCGCTGGGCGACGCTCGATAAGAACAGATTCGGCGATGGACCTCTCCCATGGGGAGTACAGTGGTGTTCTGCGAGATGATAGGCATAGAACCCTAGCTGATCGCACGCCTCTGCTAATATCAGGCGATCTTCGTACTGCCGACCGATGTCGCGGCCATCCTCGTCCAGATGATCGAAGATGCCGAACGCTAGGTTTGAAGGAAAGACGTTTGTCACTCGATAAGTCCCCGATCTTAAAAGCAGGCTGTTCTCTTGCTGGGATGACCAAGCAAGTCGGAAGAGATGTGTGTGATCGCCGATTAACGTCAGCGTAACGAAGAAGCAGAGCCTGACGCTTCCCTGCCCTTGGAGCTTGGCACCGTTAAGCTTCCAGCAATGTCGCCAGCGGCAGCAAGAAATGCATCCATCTGCTCTTTTGTGCCGATGCTGACGCGGATGCAGTGTTCCAAGCCTTTGTCCGGAAAAAACGCGACAAGTATCTTTTGCCTTTCCAATGCTGCTTGCCACCATGAGCCGTCCTGTCCCGCGGGCACACGGGCCAGCAAGAAATTTGCGCGGGAGGGCGTTACGGAAAATCCGAGTTGCGACAGCGCGACTGTCACTCGCTCTCGTTCATCCTTGATGTGCTTGTGGTTCTCTGCGTAGGCGCCGCGATGCGCAAGCACGCTGATACCAACGGCATGCCCGATGACGTTCATGTTGAAGACGTTCTGGATGTTTCGCAGCCTGCCAATAATTTCAGGGTGACCGAAACCGAAACCGACGCGAATGCCGGCGGCGGCATAGCTTTTCGAGAATGACCTCAAGATCAGAACGTTCGGATACTGGTTGATGAGGCGCAGGCCATGATCGGGTGCAAAGTCGACGTAGGCTTCATCAAGGACAACCAAGCGGTCTGATTGTGCTACGAGGCGTTCGATATCGCTTATCGGGAGGAATGTTCCGGTCGGATTGTTTGGATTGGCCAACATAATGAACTTGGCGTCTTTTGCCGGACCAGAAAGCAATTGCTCCATTGGCAGGGAATGAGCTTGACATCCGATTTCGAGAAACTCGGCGCCCTGAATCATGGCAAGTTTGCGGTTGAACGAAAACCCTGGCGACATCATCGCAACCTTGTCGCCAGGCGCGAGGAAAGCTCTGTAGATCAGTCCGAGCAGTTCAGACGACCCATTGCCTGCGATGACCTGATCCCTGGAAACGCCATAGGTGCTGGACGCCGCTTCCCTCAAGCTGATGTTATCGTCATCCGGATATAGATACTGGCACTTGAGGGCCGCCACTGCACTTTGCATTATGATTGGCGGCAACGGAAACGGGTTCTCATTCGTATTCAGCTTGACAAAATTTCCGTCCGGTGCTGGTCCGTTGGACGGCAGAGCATATAAGTGTCGCGTCACTGGCGGAAGAGCCGAAAGCACAGTTTGCAGTTTTGCATCGGACATATTTTAACTCCGTTTTAGTCACCAGGGGCATCCGTATGAGCTCGCAACGAGAGCAACATGGCGGACAGGATTGACGATGGAAGCGTTGCCTCTCACACGATGGTCGCAACGCAGACACGGGAATTCGGCCAGGCTGTCCTCGATGAATCGAGTGGAAGCGGACGCGGACCTGCTTCGCTGCCGCAAGGCGCTAAGCAGCTCAGCTCATCTCCTCGGTTTCAGATACGCTTGATCTCGACGCCGTATTTCCTCAGCACGTAGCCAATCTGGCGCGGGGTCAGTCCAAGGAGGCGCGCTGCCTTTGCCTGCACCCAGCCACATCTTTCCATGGCAGCAATGACGCGCTCTATGTCGGGGGTCCTCGCACCAATTGGGTGTGTTGCGCCGGCACGCGGGACTGTGGTCGCGGCCGAACAGGCTGCCGCATCCGGCGGCGTGGCCGGATTCGCTGACTCCGGCAGGATCGGCGCTGGTTGCATCGCGGCCTTGCCCGATCTGCACTTCCACAGCGCCTCGGCAAAGCATTGGCCTTGGGAGCAGGCAAAGTCGTTTCTCCCGATTGATAGTCCCTCGGCCAGGATCGCTGTCCGGTGCACGCAATTTTCAAGCTCGCGAATGTTGCCGGGAAACTCACATTTCATCAGCACTTCAATCGCACACGGATCGAAGGTAAGCGTACAGCCGTTCTCGTCGTTGAACTTCTTGAGAAACTCAGCTGCGAGCAGCGGAATATCGCTGCGCCTCTGGCGCAATGCTGGTACCAGCAAGGGAACCACGTTGATGCGGTAGTATAGGTCGGCGCGGAACTCATTCCTTGCAACCGCCTCTTCCAGGTTCCTGTTCGTGGCGGCAATCACGCGAACATCGACCTTGATGGTCTGATTGCTGCCGACGCGCTCAAACTCCTGCTCCTGCAGCACGCGCAGCAGCTTTGCCTGGAACGAGGCCGAGATCTCGCCAATCTCATCCAGAAACAACGTCCCCTTGTCAGCGAGCTCAAAGCGCCCCTTGCGGGAATTGAATGCGCTTGTGAAGGCACCCTTCTCATGACCGAACAATTCGGATTCCAGGACTGTCTCTGGGAGCGCTGCACAATTGAGTTTAACGAAGGGCCGCTTGGCGCGCGGCGACAACTCGTGAATTGCCTTGGCAGCCAGCTCCTTCCCGGTACCGGACTCGCCTCGCAACAGAACCGTGGTTTTTGCCTTGGCTACGATCGCGATCTTCTCCAGCAGCGCGCTTATCGCCGGACTGTCACCAATCATCCCCTCGACATGAACCTTTTTGCGCCGGGGTGCAGGGTGCTTAACATCGGAAAATTTCGTCTGCAGCCGATCTTCCAACTCCGGCGGTCGCTCGCGGTCCCCCGCGCAGAAGCGGTGCAACTTGACTGTCTGTCCCACCATGTTGGCAATCATGGTGAGCAGTCGGACATCGTAATCGAGCCGATAGCTTGACCTGCTTTCCAAAGCCCTGTCCACAGTCAGCGCGCCTACGGCGTTCCCATCAACACGAATGGGAACGCCGATGAACGACACGGTGTCGGAGGCCCCAAGCACCTCAATGTCAGCGGCAGTGAAGGCCGGATGCATCGCTATGTCCTCGGCGATGAGCGGCGTGTCCGTCGTCACAATCTGATCGATGGCGTTGCGCGGCACGCGCGACCGGGAGGGCTCATTGCTGTTCGTGTCGCAGTCGCTGGCCACGGTGATGTCCAGTCCGGCCTCGGCATCGCAGAGAGTGATGATGCCGTGCCGCATCTGCACTAACGAGTGCAGGAGATCAACGACCTTGGCCAACGTGAGTTCGAGCCGGGCGGGACCGGTGAGTATTTTCGATATTTCGAAGATTCCGGTGAGGGCGCGCTCGTGCAATGCCCCATTCGCAGGATTCGTCTCGGACGTTGGACAACCCCTTATCGCATCCGGCAGCGATATGCCGCACTCGCTGGCATTTTGTTCTGATTTGCGAATGTTGTGGTGCATGTGATCCTCGATCTCGCGCCATCAAACGTAGGCCGGCGGCATGTGCGCCCGCGACGTCGCGAGCAAGCGCGAAAATACTCCGACGTGAACTCGTGCCGCCGCCGTTTGGTCGAGTGCAAAGCGGATCGAACCCTGATGCATCGCTTGGCTCTCCCCTCCACGAAGCTTGGCCATGGTCTCGGCTTGCACCAAGGCAACCACACGTTGTTTTCAACAGACTGGAGCGAGGCGGGATAGTCAATCGAGCTTTCTTTCATTCGTGAAAGGAAACCTCGCGGGATATGATAGAATTCATCAATTCTGTTTTTGCCGTTGAACGACGGAAATACTTGCGCCGGCGATGCGGTGCCCGAGCGGCTGACCGCGCCGAGTGTAAAAGCCGGGCCGTGCCATTCACCAGCGCCCGCGACGGAGGGGCGGAAGTGATAATAACCGCCAACGGCACTGGTCGTTTGCGGCAACCGCCATTTTGCTCGAGTTGATCATACGGCGGCGGTGTCGCGTGTGAAGGCGCGAAGCTGGCGTCGAGTACGGCTTGGTAGGCGGTGCTCGCAATTTCCAGATCGCATCGTCGTGGTCAGCGCCAACGGCGTCAATCTCTACGTCTCGACGTGGCTTTCATGCAGCGGGAGCGCTGCAAAGAGCACAGCCATTCTCGGCTCTGATGCCACCGATGAACCGCGAGCCAGAGGGATCGACTGGCAGCACTCTGTCAGTGAACATCAACGGGTCGTGCTGGACCCTCGTCGTTCCCGCCTTGTGCCAGCGCATTCATTCCATCATGGGTGCCACGGCTAGTCAGGGAAAGCGAAGCTCTCGGCCTCCTCTAGACCAACGGATTTCGTCATGTGGCGCAGGCGTTCCGGCGAGAGGAACTCGCCTCTCACAGCGCTTCCGAACAGGGGTAAGTTAGCCTGTCATCTGGACGGGCTTATGAACAGGCGACCTATTTGGTACGCGCTGGCGCCAGCGATGCGGCCCGGTCCAAAGCCGGCTAAAACGAGGAACCCACCACGCTCTGTGCAGCAAAACCGCTAGCCAGAGGGATCGACCGGCAGCACTCTGCCAGAGACCATCAAGGGCGTGCCGGACCGCGGCCATCCCGCTGGTCTGACACCGCATTCCTCCATCATTGGCGAGCCCACGTCAGTTCAGGTCATGCGGATTCATCTGGCATGGGTATTGCGGCGGCGTTGGTGCAGCGTTCGACCGGAGCGCTGCGATAGGGAGAAGCCCGGGAGAAGTCACGCCACCTCGATCCGGTCAGGGAGAGAGAAACAGTGTCAGCTGCACAAGTCCGCGGCGCGAGTCCCGCGCCCCGCAAACCCTTCTACACCAAGCTCTACGCCCAGGTGCTTGCCGCCATCGCGCTCGGCGTCGCAATTGGCTATTTTTATCCGGAGACCGGCGAGAGCCTGAAGCCGCTGGGTGATGCCTTCATCAAGCTGGTCAAGATGATCATCGCGCCTGTCATCTTCCTGACAATTGCCACCGGCATTGCCGGCATGAACGATCTTCATAAGGTCGGCCGGGTCGCCGGTAAAGCAATGGTCTATTTCCTCACCTTCTCGACGCTCGCGCTGATCGTCGGCCTCATCGTCGCCAATGTCGTCCAGCCTGGCGCCGGCCTCAACATTGATCCGGCCTCGCTCGATGTCCAGGCCGTGAATACCTATGCCGCAAAAGCCAGCGAGCAGTCGGTCACCGGCTTTCTGATGAACATCATCCCGCCAACGATCGTCGGTGCCTTCGCGGAAGGCGACATCCTGCAGGTGCTGTTCTTCTCGGTTCTGTTCGGCATGGCGCTTGCGATGGCCGGCGAGCCGGGCAAGCCTGTCGTTTGCTTCCTTCAGGCGCTCATCGCGCCTGTCTTCAAGCTCGTTGGAATTCTGATGAAGGCCGCGCCGATCGGCGCTTTTGGCGCAATGGCCTTCACCATCGGCAGATATGGCATCGGTTCGGTGGTCAACCTCGCGATGCTGGTCGCGACGTTCTATTTCACCGCCTTCCTCTTCGTGTTCGGGGTTCTCGGCGCGGTCTGTCGCTACAACGGCTTCTCGATCTGTTCTCTCATTCGCTACATCAAGGAAGAGCTGCTGCTTGTCCTCGCAACGTCCTCCTCGGAGGCGGCGCTCCCTTCGCTGATGCAGAAAATGGAGAAGGCGGGCGCCAGGCGTTCGGTTGTGGGTCTCGTCATCCCGGCCGGATACTCATTCAATCTGGACGGCACGAATATCTACATGACGCTGGCGGCCCTCTTCATCGCGCAGGCGACGAACACGGATCTGTCCATTGGCGATCAGGTGCTGCTGCTGCTCGTAGCAATGCTTTCCTCCAAGGGCGCTGCAGGTGTCACAGGCGCGGGCTTCATCACCCTGGCGGCTACGCTCGCCGTAGTTCCGAGTGTTCCCGTTGCTGGGATGGCACTGATACTCGGCATCGACCGCTTCATGTCCGAATGCCGGGCGCTGACGAATTGCGTCGGCAACGCAGTGGCATCCCTCGTCGTCGCCCGCTGGGAAGGAGAATTGGACCGAGCACAGATGAAAGCCGCCTTCTGCGGTCATCAGCTTGCCAAGGCATCAAACCGGCTACCCTCCTCCAAGTAAGGTGGGCGGCCCACGACCTGTTAAGTCGCCTAGCTGGTCACATGAACTGAACGACCGACCCGCAGCCTCTAAACGGCTCCTCACGGACCATGTAGCCGAAGCGCTAAATGTGTGAGTGCAAACCGTCACCGCCCTTTAAGCGAATGAGCCTTTCAGTATACCCGGCCGGTTTACGTCTGGAATGATGTTCGTCCAACACGCTGTTGGCCGTTCGTATGGGACGTTTTCACTTTGCCACCCGAAACCGAAACCCGTTAGGCGACAGAGAGCCGGCCGGCGTCAAAAAGATCAGAATAGGACCTATGACCAAGCGCCCCACAATTGCCGATCTCGCCCGCGAAGCCCGAGTCAGCGTAGCAACGATCGATCGGGTTCTGAACGCCCGCCATCCGGTGCGCGAGGAGACCGCGCGGCGGGTCCACGACGCCGCCCACGCGATCGGCTATCATGCTGCCGGGCTAATCAAGCAGCGCTTGCGGCGAGACCTACCGCACTACCGTCTGGGCTTCATCTTGAGAAAACCGGCCCAGCATTTCTACCAAGATTTTGCGCGCGAGGTCGAAGCATCGGTCAATTTGGCCCAGTCCTTCCACGGCATTCCGCTCGTCGAATTCGCCCCGTCACATATGCCGAGCGACCTGATCGCGCGGCTCAAGGATTTGGGCGCACGCTGCCATGCGATCGCGATGGTGGCACCGGACCACCCGAAAATTACAGCAGCGGTTGAGGACCTCAAGGCCAAAGGCATTCCGGTTTTCTCGCTGCTTTCCGACTTCGCCGCCGGCGTGCGACAGGGGTATATCGGCCTTAACAACCGCAAGGTGGGGCGCACGGCCGCTTGGATGGTGTCGAAGGTCGCAAAACGGCCCGGCAAAGTGGCGGTTTTTGTCGGCAGCCATCGTTTCCAGGGGCACGAGCTCCGTGACGTCGGCTTTCGCTCCTATTGCCGTGAGAACGCGCCCACGTTCGAGGTGCTGGATCCTGTCATGAACCTCGAGAAACGGCAGATCACCTACGAGGCAACGCTTGATCTCATGCAGCGAGAGCCCGAGCTCGTCGGCTTCTATGTCGCCGGCGGCGGCATGGAGGGCGCCATCTCCGCGCTCCGAGAAGAGGGCAAAAGTCGCGATCTCGTCGCGATCGTGAATGAAATCACGCCGGAGTCTCGGGCGGCGCTCGCAGATAATATCGTCACGATGGCGGTCGCCACGCCAATGCGCCGACTTTGCCGGGAGCTGATAACGCTGATGACGCGGGCTATCGAGACCGGCACCGCTGAAACACCCGGACAGACATTTCTCCCGTTCGACATCCATCTGCCGGAAAATATATGAAACTCATGGACTCTATCGTGAGCGGGGAGTTTCCTTTCATAAACGAGAGAAAGTTGAATGTTGATCCCATCCCGCGGGGTGGCCGCACCCACGGACCTCAGCCGGGCAGAATGTAGCGCCGATTAGATGAACGGATCGGCCACGCGTTCAGGCAGAAGCGCGGGGTCAATTGCCTGGGTCCGCAGCGTCAAGCTCGACCGGCTTCATTGCCAAGTGCCCGACTTTCTCGGTGCAGGGGACTGTCGTCGACGCCAGTAGCCGAGCGAGGCTGGCACAGATGATCGACCACGTGGACCGCCATCTCCTCGCCTGGCCGCGCGTGAAAAGCCGCGGCAAGGCCTGCGACGTTGGCATTTAAGTGGGGCTGAGCATCTTCTGGGACTCCGCAAGCAAAATCGGAGGCGGCAGTCAATTCAGTAGCAACCCAGGGCGTGTGTTCTGCTCGTTCCTGGCCCTCGTACTTGACGATCAACTGCGCCGCTCTGCTGGGCAAGGCCCGGTGTTTAAGTGGGGCTTAACATCTTCCGGGACTTCGCACGCGAAATCGAGGTGGCAGTCGGTACCAACAACCGCAAGGTCGGATCGGCGTGCCCGAGACGCTCATTGATTTCAGGCAAAGGCGCCAGGCTAGATGCCTCCTGCAACATCATTTCCCGCATCCACATGCTTGCCGGATCAGTATTGTGAAGCTCAGGCCATTGGACGGCCTCCGTGAATGCGGGAGGAGGAAGTGGCGGCGGAAGTTGGACAATCCGCAGGGGTGTTGTTTTTGCGAAATGCTGCGCCAGCCGTAAGGGCATGGTCCCGATGCGGTTGCTGCCTGACAGGACGGGCGCGATCAGGCTAAAGCCCTGTACGACGACCTCGACACGTCTCTCGAAACCGTGCTCGAGCAAATACCATTCCTCCATGGTGGGCTGCCGGGTGTGCCTGAATTTGAGCACGACATGCCCCATGGACAAGTATCGCTCGAATGTAAGTGGCTCTGACAGCTGCTTGTTCGTGCCGCAGCCTACGCATACGAGCATATCTTCGAACAGGACTGCGCGAGGATGTTTCGACATGAACACTTCCGGCATAATCAGAAAATCAAGGTCGCCGCGCCGGAGAAGCTCCTCGGGGTCGTCGCAAATAGGCAGACATTCAAAGCGAACGGCGGGTGCTTCCCGCGCAGCACGCTCTACGATCTTCTTAAAAAATACGAGCGTGATGTAATCGGAAAGCATCATTCGGAAGAGACGATCCGATTGGGCCGGGTTGAAAGCGTCGGAGGAAATAATCGATAGCTGGATGTGCAGCAATGCCTCCCGGACTGCTGTGGCGAGCCCGTCGGCGCGCGGTGTCAAAATGAGCTCGCGGCCGTTCATCGTAAATAGCTCATCGTTGAAATAGGCGCGTAACCGAGCAACGGCGGCGCTCATGGCCGGCTGGCTCAGGTTGATACTGCGAGCCGCGGCAGTGACTTTACGCTCCCTCATCAGAGCGTCCAGCACAACGAGGAGATTTAGATCGAGTCCCTTGAAACGCATGTCATGTTCTATCCAACGCGTGGATGCGTATCATTCAAACAATCAATTTTACGAATTTACGAGCCATGCATTAGAGGAACGTTAATGAGCGACGTCAAGCTCAAATCGACGACACGGGCCGGAACTTCGAGAGAGCGTCTGGCTCACCTTCGCCAACGACAACGGCTGAATGCAGCCAACAGCGCCGCTTTGGTCGGGTAATGCGGCCGCAAAAAACCAATATGAAGAGAGGTCCTGAATGCGCCATCAGGTGCAGTGGAAGTTGTGCTGGGAAAACGAATTGCAGCTCTCCGATCACGTTGAGCTCGCCGAGTTCTTTCGTGATACGTACGGGCCGACTGGGGCGTCCAACGCAGAACCGTTCGAAGGTAGTCGAAGCTGGGCCGGAGCCAGGCCTGAACTCCGCGTGATCGCCTATGATTCAAGTGGTGTAGCGGCTCACATGGGCATACTGCGCCGTTTCATCAAGGTTGACGCGGTCGACCTGTTGGTGGCTGAGCTGGGCCTGTACGGGGTACGCCCGGACCTTGAGGGTCTCGGAATCGCCCATTCAATCCATGTCATGCTTCCAATACTGCAGGAGCTTGGCGTTCCATTCGCTTTCGGAACGGTCCGGGACGCGCTGCGGAATCATGTTGAGAGGTTCGGGCGGCGATACAGGCCTTTGGCCGTTTTGTCGGGAATTCGCGTCCGCTCGACCCGACCAGAGGCCCGCCTCGACCTGCCGCCCACACGCATCGATGACGCACTCACCATTGTTCTGCCGGTTGGACGGCCGATCAGCGAATGGCCCACGGGCACGATGATAGATCGGAACGGACCAGAGCTATGAGCCGTCCCGATTGCTTGTACGAAGTGCGCCGTGAGTGCTCTGACGGCACCGGCCGTCGCAGCGTTTATCTGACGTTTGACGACGGTCCCAATCGACTTTTCACACCGGAGATTCTCGATGTGCTGGCAGAGCAGCGGGTGCCGGCGACTTTCTTCGTCATCGGCGCCTACGCCTTAGAGCACCCAGATCTAATCCAACGGATGATCGCAGAAGGGCACGAGGTAGGCAACCACACGATGTCTCATCCGGATCCGTACCAATGCGGTTTCGGCGAAGTGCAACGTGAGGTCTTTGAAGCGAACGACGCCATCATGAGAGCGTGCCCGCAGGCCTCGGTGCGCTATGTTCGCGCGCCCTACGGCGCCTGGAGTGAAGAAGTCTTCACAGCGTCACAGATCGCCGGGCTGGCGGCCCTCCATTGGTCCGTCGACCCTCGAGATTGGTCTCGCCCTGGGGTCGACGCGATTATCGATAAAGTGCTCGCCTCTGTCCGGCCGGGCGCAATCGTACTCTTGCACGACGGATGCCCTCCCGGCGAGTTGGGCCGGGGCGCTCACGCCGGTCTGCGCGACCAGACGGTCACGGCGCTGTCCCGGCTGATTCCAGCATTGCGTGAGCGCGGATTTGTAATCCGCTCACTTCCTCAACATCACTGAACAAACGAGATCCCATGACTCTTCTTGGTACAACCAGCACTGTGGCCATATCGCTTTATGCGCTGCTCTCGACTGCTTATAAGAGCATGCAGGGGCTTTATGCTCTGCCGACAAACGACTCATCGGCGTTGGAGGTTCTCGTCGGCTCCGATCAACTGCCCAGCGTGGATGTCATCGTCCCCTGCTTCAACGAGGATCCGCGCACGCTTTCAGAGTGCCTGGCTTCCATTGCCGACCAAGAATACGCCGGAAGAATTCGGGTCTATGTGGTTGATGACGGTTCTGGAAATCGCGAAGCCTTAGGAACTGTCCACGAAACCTACGCGCGCGACCCTAGGTTCGACATCATTTTGCTTCCCGAGAATGTTGGAAAGCGCAAGGCGCAGATCGCCGCGATACGCCGCTCATCAGGGGATCTGGTGCTTAACGTTGATTCAGACACGTTACTCGCGTCCGACGTCATTGCCAAGCTTGTACCGAAGATGCGAGATTCAGCGGTCGGCGCAGTCATGGGTCAGTTGACGGCCAGTAACCGGACCGAGAGCTGGCTGACCAGGCTGATAGACATGGAGTACTGGCTGGCTTGCAACGAGGAGCGCGCGGCGCAGGCTCGCTTCGGTGCCGTTATGTGCTGTTGCGGCCCATGTGCCATGTACCGCCGGTCTGCGCTCCTTTTGTTACTGGACCAGTACGAGTCGCAGTTTTTTCGGGGCAAGCCAAGCGACTTCGGTGAGGATCGCCATCTTACTATCCTGATGCTGAAAGCAGGCTTTCGAACCGAGTACGTTCCGAGCGCCATCGCGGCCACAGTCGTCCCGAACAGACTAGGACCGTATCTGCGCCAACAACTCCGTTGGGCACGAAGCACATTCCGGGACACGCTGCTTGGGCTGCGCTTGCTGCCCAGCCTGAATAGCTATCTCACGTTGGACGTGGTCGGACAGAATCTCGGCGCGCTACTCCTCGCCATATCGGTATTAACGGGCCTCGCACATTTCGCACTGACAGGCTCTGTGCCTTGGTGGACAGGACTGATGATTGTGTCCATGACCCTGCTCCGATGCAGCGTGGTAGCATTTCGTGCCCGACAGTTTCGATTTCTGGGCTTTTCGCTGCACACGTTCATCAACATCTTTCTCTTGCTTCCGTTGAAAGCCTACGCGCTGTGTACATTGAGCAATAGCGATTGGCTGTCGCGAGGCTCTGCTGTCGCTACATCGAACACTGGGGGAAAACAGGCCCCCACCCAAACTCCGATCACTGGTTCCAGCAGGGCAGAATTCTCGCCGCATGCGGCTCCGCTTCGCAGGCTCAATCTTGCGCGGGATTCTTCGGAATTAGTGCTGTCGGGCAACATTTGCGGCGACGAGTGATCGCTAATTACCTAGTGGACGAGAGGTGCACGAGTTTGACCCAGAACGTGAATCATCAGTTGCTTGATCGGGAATTGGCCGCAGACGATCCGTGGCTTCTCGACGGCAATCCGTTCGAGCGGAAGCGCCACACGCAAATGCTCCAGCTGGCGCTTGCCCAAGGCTCCATTTCAAATGCCCTCGAAGTCGGGTGCGCTGCCGGCGCATTCACGGAAAAACTAGCCCCCTACTGCCAAGGGCTCACCGTCATCGATGTCGTGGCGCAAGCGATTGCTCGAGCACGTCAACGGATAAACGAGCCGTCGCGCATCAACTGGATAGTCTCCGATGTTCAACAGTTTTCGACCGACGAGTTGTTTGACCTGATCGTTGTGGCGGAGGTCCTCTACTATCTCGAAGACATAGCCGAGATGCGCGAGGCCGTCAAAAACCTGGTGCGGGTGCTTGCGCCAGGCGGGCATCTGATCTTCGGATCGGCAAGGGATGCTAATTGCCGTCGCTGGGGTCACGCCGCTGGTGCTGAGCCGGTCATCGCCATGCTGAACGAAACGTTGATCGAGGTAGAGCGTCTTGAGTGTCGGGGCGAGTCGGTCAACGAAGACTGCTTGCTCGTCCGTTTCCGGAACCCGCTTTCCGCTTCCTGATGAATCGAATCTATCGCCGTTAACCTGGAGACACTATGCGCATCTGTGGTACCAAGCTGACCCATGATGGGGCGATCGCCCTGGTCGAGGATGGACGGCTCGTCTTCTGCGTTGACCAGGAAAAGCGGCACAACGATCCGCGTTACCCAGCCATCGATAATCTTGACGCAATTGTCGCCGCTTTACCGGAACAGGGGCTAAATCCTTGTGATGTCGATCAGTTCGTTATCGACGGCTGGGATGGCGAAGACGAGTCACAGTTTCAGGTCCGGCAGGCAACCAAGCAACCGCCAGTCTTGGCGTCCCTCTCGGTAAAATGAACCCATGTCCATGGTAGCGATCGATCTTACTGACGTAAGCAAAACTTATGACAAGCTCGTTGTCGACAGACTGTCGTTCCGCGTTGCGGCGGGGGAATGCTTCGGGCTCTTGGGACCGAACGGCGCGGGCAAAAGCACGATTGCGCGTATGGTCCTCGGCATGACATCGCCCGATGCGGGGAAGATTACTGTGCTCGGCGTTCCAGTGCCGGCGCGCGCGCGTTTGGCACGTATGCGCATCGGCGTGGTCCCGCAGTTCGACAATCTTGATACCGCGTTCACTGTACGCGAGAACCTGTTGGTGTTCGGGCGCTACTTCCGGATGAGCAGACGCCAGATCGATGCGGTCATACCATCGCTGCTTGAGTTCGCCCGCCTCGAGAACAAAGCGGATGCGCGCGTCGCCGAACTGTCCGGCGGCATGAAGCGGCGCCTGACGCTCGCGCGTGCGCTGATCAATGACCCGCACTTGCTGGTGATGGACGAGCCGACCACCGGCCTCGATCCGCAGGCCCGCCACCTGATCTGGGAACGGCTGCGATCGCTGCTGGCGCGGGGCAAGACTATTCTTTTGACTACCCATTTCATGGAAGAGGCCGAGCGGCTGTGCGATCGGCTGTGCGTTATGGAGGAGGGGCGCAAGATCGCCGAAGGCCGCCCGTCCGCACTCATTGACGAGCAGATCGGCTGTGACGTGGTCGAGGTCTACGGCGGCAATCCGCATGAACTGGGTGCGCTGATCCGGCCGTACGCACAGCGCATTGAGGTGAGCGGTGAGACGCTTTTTTGCTATGCACCCGATCCGGAGCAGGTGCTGGCGCAGCTACGCGGGCGCGCGGGTCTACGCCTTCTGCAGCGTCCTCCCAATCTCGAGGATGTGTTTTTGCGGCTAACCGGGCGCGAGATGGAGGACTGAACAATGGGCGAACGTTATGCGGCGGGCATGCCCGCCAATGCGTGGAATTGGGTCGCGGTTTGGCGCCGCAACTATCTTGGATGGAAGAAAATCGGGCTTGCATCGGTGCTCGGCAACCTCGCCGATCCGATGATCTATCTGTTCGGTCTCGGCTTTGGAATCGGAACAATGATAGGTCCTGTTGAGGGCACTTCGTACATTGCGTTTCTCGCGGCTGGCATGGTTGCCACAAGCGCGATGGCATCGGCGACCGCTGAAACGGTTTACGGGAGTTTCGGCCGCATGGGCGACCAGCGCACCTGGGAAGGAATGCTATGCACTCAGCTGACGCTCGGCGATATCTTACTCGGCGAATTGGCGTGGGCAGCCACCAAGGCCCTGATGGCGGGCACAGCAATCACTATTGTTGCGACCACGCTAGGCTACGCATCGTGGCCATCCATCCTCTGCTTGCTGCCAGTCATCGCTCTCAGTGGCCTCGCCTTCGCGAGTCTAGCGATGGTCGTCACGGCGCTTGCGCCCAGTTATGAATATTTCATATTTTATAATACGCTTGTTATAACACCCATGCTGTTCCTTTGCGGCGCGATGTTTCCGGTCAACCAATTGCCCGGCGCTTTTCAGGACGTCGCCTCCTTGTTGCCGCTCGCACATGCAATTGACCTCATTCGTCCGGCGATGCTTGGCCGTCCCGCCGGCAGCATGGGCCTGCATATCGGCGCGCTTTGCATATACACGGTTTTGCCGTTCTTCCTATCGGTTGCTCTGTTTCGTCGTCGGCTGATGCGTTGACGCTCTCACCATTCGTGAAATTGATTGTTTGGGCGATACCCATCCACGCGTCGGATAGGTCAATGCATGCGTTTTAAGGGACTCGATCTAAATCTCCTCGTTGTGCTGGACGCTTTGATCAGGGAGCGTAAAGTCACCGCCGCAGCCCGCAGTATTAACCTGAGTCAGCCGGCCATGAGCGCCGCCGTCGGTCGGTTACGCGCCTATTTCAGCGATGAGCTATTTACGATGAACGGCCGCGAACTCATTTTGACACCGCGCGCGGAGGGGCTCGCCACAGCAGTCCGGGAGGCATTGCTGCACATCCAGCTGTCGATTATTTCCTGGGACCCCTTTAACCCGGTCGGATCGGATCGTCGCTTCCGCATCATCCTTTCCGATTACCTCACACTCGTATTTTTTAAGAAGATCGTAAAGCGTGCTGCGCGGGAAGCTCCCGCCGTCCGCTTCGAATGTCTGCCTATTTCCGACGACCCCGAGGAGCTTCTCCGGCGCGGCGACGTTGATTTTCTGATTATGCCGGAAGTGTTCATGTCGAAACATCCTCGCGCAGCCCTGTTCGAAGATATGCTCGTATGCGTAGGCTGCGGCACGAACAAGCAGCTGTCAGAGCCACTTACATTCGACCGATACTTGTCGATGGGGCAGGTTGTGCTTAAATTCGGGGACACCCGGCAGCCCTCCATCGAGGAATGGTATTTGCTCGAGAACGGTTTCGAGAGACGTATCGAGGTCGTCGTACACGGCTTTAGCATGATCCCGCCCCTTCTATCAGGCACCAGCCGCATCGGGACCATGCCGTTGCGGCTGGCGCAGCATTTCGCGAAATTAACACCCTTGCGGATTGTCGAACTTCCGCCGCCACTTCCTGCCGCATTCACGGAGGCCGTCCAATGGCCTGCGCTTCACAATAATGATCCGGCAAGCCTTTGGATGCGGGAAATGATGTTGCAGGAGGCATCTCGTATGATTGCCCTGCCTAAGAGCACCGGACGTCTCAGTTGTCGGCCGAATTGAGAAACTGACCCCTCGGTTATGGGAGGAGGCATGGATGGCGATTGGGATTGGGCGATTCCTGCATTGTCGAGAACGATGCAGGGAGAGCAGATCCTTCAGCCTGAAGAGGTGGCAGCGATGCTGCGGCGGCATGAGGTTGGCGGGGAACCGACGGGCGAAGGAATTCGGGTGCGCGCGCAACACCGTGCATCGGCATCTAAGCGAGGGCGGGACTGTTCCGTTTCGCAAGCCCGTGCGGCCGACGGCGTTTGACGGACTGGACGATTGGCTGCGGGAGCGCTTCTTCCCCCATGGGTCGAGCCGGATGACGATCTCGACCCGCTCCAGATGCACCGGGAACGCCTTGCGCGGTCGCGCAGCACGTCGCGGCTCGCCTGTCGGTCTTGCGGCCTTGCGGCCTCGAGTTCGGACTCAATCGCGCCGAGCCCGGTCTGGATTCGAAGGCAGGCCTGCTGGGCACGTTCGAGCTTCTCGGAGCTGCGACCGAAGCGCCGCGCTCCAGCTGCTTGACGATCCCTGAAGGTCGGCGAGCCTCTCCTGGGCACGCTCGTGTGTCGCCATCCGGACGATCTCGGCCTTGAGTGTTCGCTCCGGAGTTGTTGCAGTTCGGCCTTCTCCGCCGCCATGGGGACGAATATCGCCTTGAGCGGAACGATTTCGTGGAGACGGGCCAAAGCGCTTCTCTTCATGACGCCGACAAAAGCTTATTTTGCACGGCCAGAGGCCCGCCTTTTGCGCCTGAGTCACTTCGCCACGGCCTATCCGGCCGACGTCGGACGCCGTCTCCGTTCGGCTTAAGCGCGCCAGTCCATGCCTTCGACGAGCGCCATCAGTTGGGCGCGGCAAGCCGGATCACGCCGTTCTCCACCCGCGCCCAGCGGAACTTGTCCTCGTCCAGCGAGGCGCAGGTCGGGGAGTATGGTGAGCGCAAGGTGGCGGCTGAACAGGAACTGCGACGGATCGATATCGTCGCGCCGCAGTCAGGCACCATTCAACAACTCGCAGTTCATACGCTCGGCGGAGTGATTACGCCCGCCGATCCGATCATGCTAATCGTGCCGGAAGGCGACGATCTTGCGCTGGAAGTACGGATCACCCCGAAGGACATCGACCAAATCCAGCTTGGTCACAAGGCCGTGCTGCGGATGTCAGCCTTCAATCTGAGAACCACGCCGGAATTGAACGGATATGTCAGCCGGATCGCAGCCGATCTGGCGACGGACGAAAAAAACGGCATTTCGTATTACCTGGTGCGTCTATCGGTTCCGCATGCGGAACTGACGAAGCTCAAGGACCTGACGCTCGTGCCCGGCATGCCGGCCGAAGCGATGGTCCAGACGGGCGAGCCTACGGCGCTTTCCTATTTTGTGAAGCCGCTGTCGGACCAAATCAGTCGGGCATTCCACGAGTAATGAAAGTAATTCTGTTAGCTTGGCGTAGGCCGCGTCGCGTAGAGCCCGTGCGGCCGACGTGCGGAAGCTGTCGTTCCGAGATCCTTGAACTCTCGGCTCGCGCGAACGCGCTCCCTAATGTTCCATTGCTCGCAATGGGCAGTGCTGGCGAGATACTCGGCAACACAGCCCTATGCCTGTTCTTCCGAGGCCGGCTTGACGGTGAGCGAATGCGTAACGCAGCTGTGAGGACCCGTCAGTTGTCGTTTCAGCTCGGCTTCGGTCAACTTCGACAGCCTGTCGGCGAAAGGCGCTATCACGAGACCATTGGCGGCAAATTGCCCCCCCCTGTTGCGCGGTAGCAGCATGCGTGTCGGGGAAGGAACCGTCTCCGGCCCCCATTCATCGCTGAGCCGCGCCGTACCCGCCGCCACCGGAACTTGTCCACGTCCAGCGCTTACGGTGCGGGTATGCCGGCGTCGAGCAAACAGAGAGAGGTTTGGGCCCAACCAGGGCGGCCGGTTACCAAGTTTTCCTCGTCCGCTTGAGTGTGAATGTTCGGGTCGATCGTCTGGGCGCGTCCCCGCCGCCTGCGAGCCCGCTACTGCTCAGCGGAAGGGCGAAGTGAACGTGAATGCATCCATTTCGTAAATGTGTGTCTATCCAAGCAATCGATTTCTCTAATTACCCGATGGGCAATATGAACGCGTCAGGCAGGGTGCATCATTAGGAGTATTTTTCGATGGCAAACATTATCGAGGGTAGCCCGGATGCCGAAACACTCCTCGGCACAAAGGGTGAAGATTGGATGGAGGGTTTCCAGGGCGGTGACTGGATTGACGGTCGTGGCGGCAACGACGAGATCTCGGCTGGCCCGGGCAGTGACCGAGCCCTTGGCGGCGAGGGTAACGACCGCATCTTCGGCGGAGATGGCTGGGACGATCTCTCCGGCGACAACGGCCGCTTCAACGCGCGCGTCTCCGGTGAGGACAATGACAGGCTCAGCGGCGGTCCCGGCCAGGATGTCCTCTACGTGGGTGACGGCCAGGATACGTTGACCGGGGGCACCGACAATGACACGTTCGTGTTCCAGTTCCACAATCCGGTGCCTGGGGTCAATCCGAGTGTCGGGTCGAAGCCGGACATTACCACTATCACCGATTTCAACCCGGCGGAGGACAAGTTCGCCTTCGATGCGGTGGGCCTCTACAACGACGGTTTTGGCGCGAACTTCGTCAACAACGCCAGCATACAGTCCGGCTACCCGGTGAGCAGCTTCTACAGTGGCGCGGCCTCGGGTGCGAACGGCGAACATGTCGTGGTAATCACTGGCGAATCTTTCAACTCTGCTAATGAGGCAGCGAGTGCGATCTCCGGCGAGCACGCCGGCGACATCATTGTCTACCAAAGCAGCTACACCGACAGAGTCGCAACTCTGGCCTATGTCACCGCCGACGGCAGCGCGCACGAGTTCGCCCACCTGGGCGGTGTGGTCACCGTGGCCGACCTAGGCCTGACCGCGTCGGACTTCACCTTCGTTTGATCCAGAAAAACGATACGGAACAGCGCCCCGCCCCCTGGGCGGGCGCTTTCCCTCTCCGCTACTTGCGATGGGCCGGGGCGCCGGGAGCAGTCGCAGCGTGTACAGCTTGACGAAGCCCTGCACGTCGCGCTGGTCGTACACCGAAATCTCCCTGAAGGCGTCTGTTCGGGCCCTTGCGGCCGGCCACGATGAATCCCTTCCAAACCTTCAGCCGGACGGTGTCGTTGTTGACCCGCTCCATTAGATGCCAAACCAAACAAATTCGGCGGGAGCACTGATCCTGAATCAGCGAGTCGGTTGCCGCTCGGGGAGCAATATAGGGAGCTGGGTCGCCAGATCCTCACGGAGACCTACGTGAGTAACCATTCCTTGAAGGATTCAGCTTTGAGACCTTTCCCTCTGACTTCCGCTATTTGGGGAATTCTGTTGATCAGCGGCGTGGTCAACGTGCTTGCGCTGATCTCGCCGCTGTTCATGCTTCAAGTCTATGACCGCGTTCTGGCAAGTGGCAGCGTATCGACGCTGGTGGGGCTCGTCGTGCTTGCTGCGGGGCTTTATGCGTTCCAATGCTTGCTCGACATTTTGCGCGCCCGCGTGCTGCTGCGGATTGGCGAGCGTTTCGATGGAGAGTTTTCCGGACGCGTTCACAATGCGATCGTTCGCCTTCCGCTTTCAACGCGCATGCCGGGCGACGGCTTACAGCCGCTTCGCGATCTCGACAATGTTCGCGGCTTCTTAGGTGGAAATGGTCCGACAGCGTTCTTCGATCTGCCATGGATGCTGCTTTATCTTGGCATTTGCTTCCTCCTTCATTTCTGGATCGGCATGACGGCACTTATCGGGGCGGTCGGCCTCACATCTCTGACACTCCTTGCCAACACTCTCTCGCAACGGCCGATAAGCGATACCGTTTCCCACAACATGGCACGCAATGGTCTGCTGCAAGCAGCGCGTTGCAATGCCGAGGTCGTGCAAGCTCTCGGTCTTGGAAAGCGGATCGCTGCCCGATGGCAAAAGGCCAATGCCAAGTTTCTGGCCGCCAACCGGAAAGCTGGGGACGTGGCAGGTGGGCTGGGTGCCATTTCAAAATCGCTGCGCGTGCTGCTGCAATCGGCCATTCTTGCCGTCGGCGCGTACCTTGTCATCAGACAGGAGGCTACGGCCGGGGTTATGATTGCCAGTTCGATCATGATGGGGCGCGCGCTGGCTCCGGTCGATCTGGCCATTTCAAGCTGGAAACCTTTCCTCATGGCGCGCCAGGGTTGGGCGCGGCTGGAGGAACTCCTGGAAAAGGTTCCTGAATCCGCTGCCGTTATGCCAATGCCTGCACCTGAACGCGAACTGCGCCTCGAAGGCGTGACAATCGTTCCGCCCGGCGCAAGGAAGCCGACCGTGACCGGCCTTGCGTTTGCCATTCAGGCGGGAAGCGCACTCGGGATCATCGGTGCATCGGGCTCGGGCAAGTCGACACTCTCGCGCGCCATCGTCGGCGCATGGGCGCCGGTCGCCGGAAAAGTTCGCATCGACAGCGCAAGCCTCGATCAATGGGACCGGGAAGCACTAGGCCGTCATATCGGCTATCTGCCGCAAGGTGTTGAACTGTTCGACGGCACCATTGCCGAAAACATCGCTCGTTTTGAAGATAATCCTGACCCTGAGGCTATTGTCGCCGCGGCGAAAGCAGCGGGCACGCACGAACTGATCCTCCGATTTGAGCACGGCTACGAAACTCCGATCGGTGAGGCCGGATCGGCACTTTCCGCCGGGCAGCGCCAGCGTATCGGCCTTGCCCGTGCTCTTTATCGAGACCCTTTCCTTGTTGTGCTGGATGAACCCAATGCCAATCTCGATTCGGAAGGCGAGGCTGCGGTCATTAAGGCGATCGCCTCCGTGCGCGAGCGCAAGGGCATTGCGGTTGTCGTCGCCCATCGGCCCAGCGCCATCCGCGCCGTGGATTTGGTGTTGGTGATGGAAGGTGGACGGCAGCGAGCATTCGGTGCGCGTGATGAAGCGCTTTCCAAAGTCCTGAAGGGGACAGCGATGGCACGAGGCGCTGGCGTCAACGCCATCGAGTCTACACAGGATCACGTGGGAGAGCGCGCTGACATGGAGGATCCCGGTGTCCGGCATTCATCAGAACAATGACATTTCCAGCTCCATTCGCCGCCACCTGGTGGCGGGCCTTCTGGCGAGCGTAATCTTTGTGGGAGGAGCCGGAGCCTGGGCGGCCTTCACGAATCTCTCCGGTGCGGTTGTCGCGTCCGGACACTTTGTCGTCGATTCCTATGTCAAGAAGGTGCAGCACCCGACCGGCGGGGTGGTGGGAGAAATCCTGGTGCGCGAAGGCGATAAAGTGAAAGCCGGCGACATCCTCATGCGGCTCGATGCCACCCAGACGCGCGCCAATCTCGCCATAGTCACCAAGCGGCTCGATGAGCTCGCCGCCTACCAGGCAAGACTCGATGCTGAACGTGACGATCTCGCGGAGATCGCCTTCCCGGACTGGCTGCTCGCCCGAAGAGATGTTCCGGACGTAGCTTCGGCAATACATAGCGAGACGCTGCTGTTCGAATTCCGCAGACAATCCCGCGACGGAAAGCAGGCGCAACTGGCGGAACACATTACTCAATATCACCACGAGATCGAAGGATTCGAGGCGCAGGAAATTGCCTGTGAAAAAAGGATCGAGGTTCTCCTAAAGGAAATTGCTGTTCTGAGTGGGCTGCGCGACCAAGGCATTGTCTCGGACCAACGGTTGAACAGCCTGAAGATCCAGGTTGCCACTTTCGGTGGTGAACGCGGTGAGAAGATCGCACATCAGGCACAGACAGCAGCCCGCATAGCCGAAACGCGCCTGCAGATCCCGCAGATCGATCAGGATTTCAAGACCGAAGTCGGCCAGGAGCTCAGAGAGGTTCAGGCGCAGATCGGGGAGTATGGTGAGCGCAAGGTGGCGGCTGAACAGGAACTGCGACGGATCGATATCGTCGCGCCGCAGTCAGGCACCATTCAACAACTCGCAGTTCATACGGTCGGCGGAGTGATTACGCCCGCCGATCCGATCATGCTAATCGTGCCGAAAGGCGACGATCTTGCGCTGGAAGTACGGATCACCCCGAAGGACATCGACCAAATCCAGCTTGGTCACAAGGCCGTGCTGCGGATGTCAGCCTTCAATCTGAGAACCACGCCGGAATTGAACGGATATGTCAGCCGGATCGCAGCAGATCTGGCGACGGACGAAAAAAACGGCATTTCGTATTACCTGGTGCGTCTATCGGTTCCGCATGCGGAACTGACGAAGCTCAAGGACCTGACGCTCGTGCCCGGCATGCCGGCCGAAGCGATGGTCCAGACGGGCGAGCGTACGGCGCTTTCCTATTTTGTGAAGCCGCTGTCGGACCAAATCAGTCGGACATTCCGGGAGGAATGAAATAAGCCACAGAAATATATTGTTGTATTTCTTGGTTTCTTTGAGAGTGGTAACACCTGAAGGCACAGACATATTTCCTCATTTGCCTCTGGTCACCACTTCTTTCTGTAGTGAATTTAGCATCTTAACGTACCTCAAATGCAGAAATGTCCGCGTTTCATGTTGCAACTGAGTATCCTTGGTTTTCAATGGTTTTTAATGGTGCGCGACATGAAAGGCGACATGAAACACCGCCACCAGCGGCAGCGGGCTGTTCGTTTCTCTTCTGCGGAATGAAAGTCAGTCAGTGCCGCGTGGCTGACATCGCCTCGAACATATCCCAAGCCTCATCTCGGTTTCGGTGCTTGCCGGGAATGCGGACCCAGCACTGCTTCGCAAAGATCCGAGCTTCTAGATCGTCATCAGGATGCGTATCGGTCATAAGCGCCGTCCAGTCCCACTTCCGGGCTTCGCGGCGCATCACGTCGACCACAAACCAGCCGGAAGGCGGTCGATCACGTTCGGTGGTTCGCATGGCAGTTTCCTTCTGAACGAAAGATCCATCTCGACGGTCTCTTCACCTGTGGGTGCAATGCATAGGAAGGTCAGAATCTCGCGGGAGGCGTCGGCTATGGCGCTTCAACTTGCTGTTCTTTGAAAGATCGCATCACAAAATGGTGTGGCGGTCTGAGCAACTGCCTCCCCGTTCGAACATCGCGATGATGATCATGCGTCCGCCGCAGCACGGGCACGGAAGCGCAAGCCGTCCGGTTCGGCTGATGGGTCGTTAGTGGCGGGAGGCACGGCCGCGAGCACGGGATCTGCGGTATTGTCGCATTAGATTACCTGGCTCGCGATCGAGACGGTCTCTTCGTCTTGCGTTGCCGTCGGCTCGATCTGAGATCGGGGCCTTCGATTGTTCAAGGGCCAGGTTCGGCGCTTTGCTCGAACAGGCTGTTCACCCCCTTTCCCGATCTGGCGATGAGCAGGCGAAGACGGTCGCTGCCCTGAACAAGGTCCTTTCGCGGGATGGATATGAGCTGGCCCAGGATGGCGAAATCTCCGGTCATCCGCTCTTCAGTTTTCGCTCTGTTGTGCGCGGGGTCGGTGGCAGGCCGAAGAACCTGATCTTTGCCTCGCGGGGACCAAAGCCGGAGATCGGCTTCGCCGATGCGATCAACAACGACATCGTCATACTGTCCGGCGAAGAGAGCTGCCTTGTTTACGACCGGCCGATCGGCGCGAGCGGACTTCTGTGGTCGGAGCTCGTCGCCTGGTGGGGCGAGGTTGCGCCGGGAGCAGATGCCGCAAAACTCGGGGCGCGCCTTCAGGAATCGCTGGCCTCGGACGCGGAACGCAAGCTTTTCGCGACCTACTTCAAGTCCTATCGCTCCGCCCTCGGCGAGGAGTTGCCCGCACTCCTGCCGCAAGTCTATCTTCACTATGACCCTGCAGTGGTGAAGACCCTGCGTCATCGACTGCCTCTGCCGCGTCAGCGCATGGACTTCCTTATGTTACTTCGCAACCGTCAACGCATCGTGATCGAGGTCGATGGCAAGCACCATTTCTCGGAAAACGACCTCCCATCATTGAATGTCTATGCCGACATGGTGTCGGCTGACCGTGAACTGCGCCTTGCAGGATATGAGGTCTACCGGTTCGGCGCGAATGAACTGGTCGGTAGCGGTGCCGAGGCGAGGATCACGGATTTCTTCGAGAAGCTTTTTCGGCTGCACCGCATTCGGCAATGAGGGTGTCGGGTCTCGGGCAAAAGGATGACTTCGCGCGGTTTCACATGGTCCGCGAGCGCGTCAGCGGCAGCGATGCCGCAGCTTGGATCGGCCCTCACGCGGCCATAGGTCGGCGCGACCTCCTCGCGAGGCCAGCGCTCGACGACCGCATCGCGTTCCTGCAAGGCGCAAGGCCAGCCAGGGCGACCTCGCTTGCGGCACAACGAACGCGTACTATAACGGCCGCTCGGGGAAAGATGACATGGACCTTTTGTTCGACGACGCGCAGCTGAAGCGGGTGTGGAATCAAGAAGCCATCCCGGTCATCTTGCGACGCATCGGTAAGGGCGAGAAATTACGGGTGCGGTTGCCCTACGGAGAAGGCAATCGCAAGTGGCTGCGCAATGAACGCCGGCATCGCCCGGAATGGATCGAGGAGCTGCGTTGCTGGGACTTGCCGAAAGCCTGGCTAAATGATTTCGTCGATCGCGCGCTTGTACGCTACCGCAGCGTTTACATTATTCAGCCGTACCGCGAGCAGGAGAAATGTTCCCCTGCTTGCCTCAACGCAACTGGGCACGATTGCGAATGTTCCTGCATGGGCGAGAACCATGGTGCAGGCAATGACGGCAGCTGGTTTGAAGTATCCGAGACATTCGCAACGCGATGGGGTGGGCCTGAGCTGGCGTGTCGGCTTCTAACAGCCAAAAGTTGCGCGTCAGCAGGCGACCACGGGTAGGTCGGATTATGGGTAGTCAAGCGCGGTGAGCGGAGGCCTGAACTACACGCAGCATCCCTGTTGACAATCAACCTTGATCCATCTGCTCTGGACCATGTTCCACGATGAACCTCGCGCGCTCCAACAACTCATCGAACGTGACAATTTCTGGGCGATTGGTGTGGCGCCGGTGAAGCTCGAATGAGCGAAACTTCGGGAGATTCGTCCCACGATCAAATTGAAATTCGGCCAGCGAACCGATGACGAGACAGGATCGCGGCTCGATGTTGATAGCGCTTCACCGGTCGGGTCGCCGTCCGCGGAGCTGGGCGTCAAAAGAGATCCCAGCTGCTCGACGGCACCATGAACCGTTGCCTGCATCTGTGCAACGCCACCGGTAAGCTCGGACGAAGGCTGCCAAGTATCCGGGCGATAGCGCGAAGAAGCCAGAAGCGGCGTGTCGTGCCGCTTGATCTCCACAAAACACAGTGAACCGATAATGCCGCGGGTCTTCATTAATCCATCGACGCGTTTTCCAGCGCCATCAAGCGTGTTACCGCGCACAATCTTTTCCAGTTTCCTCTCGTTAAGCTAAGAAAGAAACTGGTACGACAGGCCGTACCCAAATATCCATGTGTTGGCCTCGAAAAAGCGTTGCCACACGTCTTCCGGTCGGCACCCGAGCCGTTGCCGTTCTGCGGAGAAGAATGCGTTGTCGTTAAGCAGTCGATCGGAGTGAGCGAGCTGCTTTCGGCGATATCCGAGTGCAACCAAATCTCTTGCCACTTCCTCGTTCTGGGCCAGTTCGAGGAAAACGTCGGAATTCTTCTCGAAGATGCGACGTGCTTGCGCCTGGTTAAGCACCAGGTCGCGCACCACATCATCCGATACGTGAACCTTTGACGCGTCGTCGAGCGGTATGGTCTCAAGGCCTGCGGGGAACCCGATCAGCGTGTTGATCTCCGGCCCGACCAGCGTGAAATGCTGCTTATCGTGCGGTCCTGTCCGACTAAGATGTTTCTGAATAGTCAGCGATGAGATCGATCGATCGTCCTCAAAGAACGTGGCCTTTAGCTCGTATCTTCCGGCCGGCGTTCGGCGGAGGACGACTTCGTCCTTTATCGTTCCAAATACGAGGCCGGCCTCTCCTTCTACGATGTGTGTAGCGATACGCAGATGCTGGCCGGGAGCCATTCCAGGAATACGTTTACTAATTATCGTCTTGTCAGTACGGCGTTCAAAAAACCACTTACGCTCATCGTAGTCATAACTCATTCCCCGGCCCGCCAGCGACGTTTCGGGAATACTATCATAAATCGTTGGATCTCGCAGTCAGGATGCAATATCTGCGCACACCCTACACGCTGACCCCTGCAGTCCGGCCTATTGAATGGTGAAGCGCGGCGGCCGGATAGAGGATGGGCATACCCCGCCGATTTTCGGGGCGCACGAAAATTCTACCTTAACGTCTGACATGTGAGTGCGTAAGAGCCGCGTAGCTTGTTTGACATGGGAGGCGATTAGCGATGCCCATTTATTTCATCCTCGAGGAGAATAACGCCGATTGGCGGATGAAGATCGGTCGCGCGACGAACCTTAGAGGTCGTCGAGGTGCCTTACAGACCGGCAACTCGCGCCCGCTAAAGGTAGTGGGGTGGATCGAAGCGGAGAATGAGGCCGAAACGGAAAGGCGGCTCCACGAGAAATATGCAGCGCATAACATTGGCCGGCATGGAGGGAGTAGCGCCAGAGAGTGGTTCTACCTTCAACCCGCCGACATTCTCGAGGATCTGAAACGCGCGGGCATCAAGGGTTTCGTCGAAAAGAATGCAGATGCCTTTGAAGTCGTCGGTCACGATCGTGACGGCTCACCTGAATATCTCGGCGTCTGGGACTGGAGCAACCTCGAGCTTGAAGAGTGCTGCCCGTTTTGTGGCTGCTTGTGCGGCATGCACTTTCAGGACGCATCGCAGATGTTTCACTGTTTAAGCTGCGATGAACTCACCGATTTCTCACAGCCCGATTTTGACAACGAGGAAGACTATATGGCTTGGAAGGAGTACGAAGAGCGCTTGAAAGTAGGGCGTGCAAGTAAGGCGCGACGTAGCAGGTTAGCTTAGACGACGGCGGCTTTTGGGACCATTTGCACAGCGAATGAACGACCGACATCAGGCGCATTTGGGCCGCAAGCGGCCATCCGTTCTCATTGAGTGGTCTTGGGCAGCCGTGGTCTTCACTCGACCCCCTGCATGATGATAAATAACCCAAGAAGGATCTAGACCGAACCGGAAGAGACAAGGTGCAGGTGCGAGGCATTGAGAGAATAGCAGGAACCGAACCAATCCACAGAAATATTTTGTTGGTATTTCTGTTGGTAGTAGATGCGACTAGCCTTCGTATAAGTCTCTGAAAGGAAAACGGGATTTTCTTCACTTGGATTCCGCCTCTGGGCACCATCCACTTCCTAAGGTGTTGATGCAGCTGAAAAACCAGCAAAATTATATGCTTAGGGCTACCCGAGTGCTACACACAGGTGTTACACATGGTCCTAGCAATGAGCCGTCCCGTAAAACATCGTAAGACCGGCGTTTACTGGTTCCGGAAGCGGGTGCCAGTCGACGTTGCCCTGTTGACCGGCCGCCGGGAAGTCAACAAGACGCTCGGAACGAAGGACCCCGAAGAGGCAAAGCGAAAGTACGCGGAGGTCCTTGCGGAGTTTGAACACGAATGGGCGCAGCTTCGGCTCGGAAATCGCTCGGTCAATAGAACCGACTCGGGTCGTCCTTCCGCTGCCGATGCAGATGCGCTCACACCTCGCCCAATCACGGACCGAGAGGCGCACCTTCTTGCCACGGCCGTGCACGACGAATGGCTTGCAAAATTCTATGACAATCCGAGCGAGCAACTCCACTGGCACACCGATCTGTATCAGGGGATGTGGAAAAGGTACCCATTGCCATCAACCGATCCTGTTGTTGGAGTGGAAGGCGTCGCTGATCCCATCCCGGGGACAATGCCAATCGAGAATATCTTTTGGAAATCGATGAGGGTCGGTTGCATTAGCAGGGCTGAGGCCATCCTGGCCGACAATGACTACAGCGACGATCCGTGGAGCGTCCACAAGACTGCACGTGCTGTAGGGGCCGCTCTGCAGCGAGCTAGCTTGACACTGCAAAGGCTTGAACGCGGGGAGTTTGAACCAGAAGAGGAGCCCGCGGGGATTCATCGTCCGGCAAATCCTCCGCGAACTGACGGCCGGTCGCCAAAGAGGGCGGCCGCAAAGGATAGGTCCGACGCAGCGACTTTGACTGGACTCGTGAACGGTTGGTGGAAGGAGAGCAAAGCAGCGGGCCGAAAACCGAGCACTTATGAAAGCTACCGAGACGCCTTTGCCTATCTTGCCCGGTTTCTGAAACACAACGATGCATTGAAGGTTACGGTTGAGGATATCATTGCCTTCAAAGATCACCGACTGAGCACACCGTCTCCGAAAACCGGAAAGATCATTTCCGCAAAGACGTTTAAGGATAGCAATCTCTCGGCTCTGAAAGTCGTCTTCGGCTGGGGCGTCGCCAACGGAATCGTCGCTCACAACCCGGCTGTCGGCGTGACCTTAAAGGTCGGAAAGCCTGCTCGCCATAGATCGAAGGGCTTTTCTGATGAAGAGGCCAAAATGATCCTTTCTGGCGCGCTATCTCATCAGCGAGGCCAGGAAAATCCCAAGACATTTGCGGCGAAGCGTTGGATACCATGGTTATGTGCCTTCACTGGAGCTCGCGTAGGCGAATTGGCCCAGTTGCGAAAGCAGGACGTGTCCCTGCGCGGCGAAGTTTGGGTCATTCGCATTACCCCTGATGCCGGAACCGTTAAGACCAATGAAGCTCGCGAGGTGCCCCTCCATCAGCAGGTAGTCGACCTTGGATTCCCTGCTTTCGTACAAGGGGCTCCAAGCGGCCACCTTTTCCTGAATGTTGATGCGTCTGACAACGTCCGAGGGGCTCTGCGCGGCTTGAAAAACCGGCTCGCCGAGTTCGGGCGCGCCTTTGTGTCAGACCCGAATGTCGCACCCAATCATGGCTGGCGTCATCGTTTCAAAACAATTGGAATGGAGGCCGGAATTCCACCCCGAATTCTGGATGCAGTGCAGGGACAGGCGGCACGGACAGTTGCGGATACCTACGGTGAGGTCACCATCAAGACCATGGCCGTTGAAATTGCGAAACTGAGCTCCTATTCGCTCGACGCGCTACAGGATGCGAAGCTGTCTTGGCAGCGGCCATAGGGCGTCCCGAAGCATGCTCCTGGGAGCCGATGGATGCGTGGTTCGTTTACACCGAAGATGTCGGCGGTTCGAGCCCGTCATCGCCCACCATTTTGTTTTCAAATAATAATTTTGCCTTTCCCTTGCAGGCGGAACGCAGGGTATTTTGACCCATAGCTACAGAATAGCAACAACCGCCACTCACGAATCTGACACCAGCAGCTGCACCTCGGCGAAGTCGTTGGGTGCAATCTTAGGCGGTGGGGGCCTAAAGACATGGTTGCTTAACTCCGTTGCGATTGTCGCGCATCGAAAGTTGCCCGCAACCCGAGATGGGCCGAACGCGGCCTTTGGCGTGGGCAAACCATGAAGTTCATGAGGGCTCCCATCCTTCTGGTCATCATCGCGTTCTTTGCACCGAATGTCGCCAATGGAGATAACGTGGCCGTGACAGCGCTCCAGATGCTTGGTTGGTGAGCTCCGCTTGATGGGGGTTCCAATCCCTGAGGAATCTTTGCAGTGCTGCGCATGACTGGCGATACAACGAATTATTGACCGGGAAGATGGAGAGTAGGTGCTTGATTGTGCAAGGTCGAAGCCAAATGGACGTAAAAGAACTTAGGGAATTCGGGAAACGAGCAGCCAAGGTTGCCGCCGTTGGTCAAGTCAAGGCCACTGCAACTGCGGCCAAGCGTAGGGGGGCAAATAACTATGCCTTCTATGGTGCTATTGGTCTTTTCGGTTTCATCGCGATTGGATTTCTTGGCCAAATCATGAAGAGTACAAAGGGCGCGCCGGAGGAGATCGCGCCTACGGCCGTCCCGGTTGAAGCCAAGTACGACGGCGGATACCTGACAGAGCCTTTAGTGATAGATCGGCCGGGCGAGCCACAGGCAACCTACACGGTTCGCAAAGTGACTTACGAAGGCAAGGGTGTCGTAAACGTCCTGCACTCCCGCTACAGCAGTCAAAGCGGAATGTGGTTTACCCATGCTCGATACGACTGCAATAAGGGAACTCTGTTCACCCTAGGCGGTGCCGAGACTGCGGCCGTCGGGACAAGCGGCGCTGACTATAAGTGGAGCTTTCTTGTAGATGGCTCTTCGGCGACACAGGTCGCCCGGTTGGCGTGCGAGAGAGTCGGGCTGAAACTTGACGTATCGAGTTAAGCGATCAGATATCGACCATCGCAAGAATTTCTGAAAGTGCAAAAAGGCGGAAATTACTAATCGAAAATTCACCTTAGAAACCATCGAAATCAGCACTGATGTAGACCTTATCGTCGTCGCCTTGTTCGAATTTATAATTCATCCCGGTCTCGATGTTGCTATTCAGGGAGACACGGGCGCGGCACACCACAACTTTAGGGTTTGGCTGTGACTTGGAGCTTGAATCACCCAGCCATCGAACGATTTTCCTTCCTTGATCAAGACCAGTCGAATTTTCCGCAATCATGTTTTCGACCATGTTCCGAGCTTCAGTTGAGTTGCAGGTCGGAAGACCTGTAAGTAGCGCTTCCGGGTGCTCATTCACATAATAATACGCTGCTGCACCGCCTAGCATGATTACCAGCCAAAAAATGCTGAGGCGACCCTTTTTACGCGTATCCGGTTTGCCGCTGAGAACAGAAGCTTTTTGTTGGGCAAATTCCTTTTCTGTCAACACGCCAGAAGCTCGTAGTGCGGCCAACCGCTCAAGTTCTTGAGCAACACCACCAGTCTCAGACATCGATAGCCCTCCCAATCCACTCACAACGTAAATGCCCAATGCTGGATCGTTCATATCGGTCGTGACAAGTGTTGACCAGCAGAAGCCACGAAGATTTCATAGTCGGACTGCTTTGTTGGGGGACTAGCGAAGAATTCGAAAGCGGGATGTGTCAGGCCACGTCCGCATCTCGAGTCGTGGCGTCCGTCGCGCGTTCGCTCTAGCCCGGCAGTCCGCACGTGTTCGCGGCTGTAATGCACTTTTTTGAATGACACCTACCCAGCTGGGTAACGAAAAGGGACTACGGATTTATCCAAGTCGCCTCTTTTCTATCCGGAATTTCTGGTTGCGAACGCGGCATCGCAACTTGTATCGGCAGCGGCATGATCGCATGGCTGCCAACGATCATCGCTTCTCCTTCGCGCAAGTTAGGCAGAAAGGAAGCGACAGACGAGTCTATGGTCCCGCTCGCATTTATCACGACCGACTGATCGTGTTGATTTATCAACCGGTGAACTATGAACATCCCTATCTGGCTTAGGACATCCTCCGGCACATCCCTCGGCCGTTGCGTAGCTAAAAGGCAGGTGAGACCATATTTCCGGCCTTCCTTGGCTATCAAGCCAAACGCGTCGAGTGTTACCTTGTTGTACTCGTCACCGACCGACTTGTTGAGGAACTGGTGAGCCTCATCCAATGCGACAACCAATGGCATCTCGTGAAATTGTCCCATCCGGGCTCGGTTTAGAAGATGTCTGCCAATAGCATTGACAACTAACTCACGTGAGTGATGCTCAAACGGCAAGTACCTCATTGAAACACGTAATATTCGCTTGTCTTTATCCGCAAGAAAATTGTCAAAAGTTGCTGTAAGATCTTCCATGTAGGGTTCTGGGCTAAAAATCGGAGAAAGATGGGGAGATTTTATAGCCGACTCGATGCGCATTGAGAGGGTGACGCAGGCGCTCTGGGAATTCTCATGGACACCGCCCCAACTCTTTGGATCTCCAGCTTGAAGATTCACGCACTCGCGTAAAATCTGGTGGCTCAATTTCTTGATATTGTATTTCGCAGATATCGCGTTGATAGCCCCGTCATTCTGGATCAAGGCCGAGTTGATCGGTTTTTTAAGCGCAAACGCCTTAATTAGCTCTCCATCAGTTCCCAAGGACGGGACAATTTCCAGAAGCTTTAAGCTGGCGATAGCATCCCGTAATTTCGGAGCTTGTACTCCGGGACTTGGTTGGAAGAGCGCGAACAAGTCGAGTTCCGTCAGATGTCTATAGGGGAATGAGACAAAGTGGCTCGTGTCGTCTTCGTCTTGTCGTTGGCCGCCGAGGTGAACATGATCAGCGAGTCCGCCAAGTGTGTGGTATTCCCCGGTAGGGTCGATCAGAAGAAGTTTGCCCCTGAGTGCAGCAAGTTGCTCCGCCAAACGAGCTGTTGTCCAGCTTTTTCCACCCCCAGTTGATCCGAGAACTGCACAGTGCCTTCCGAAGAGTGCCAGCGGTGAAATAACAATCCTAGTCTCGCTGGCTCCGCTTAGGTGGCCTAAATATACACCGCCAGATTGGGTTGGTTCCGTGATGTCGATGGCGTGACGAATGAATTCTGGATGGGCTAGGAACACATAGTCACCGATCCGAGGTGCCTCAGCGATGCCCCTCGTGGACTTGCCGGTATCTATCTCCACAGATCCTAAAAGGCGTATTGTTCCTATCGGATTGGGTTCGGCTTGATCGCTCGCTCGCTCTGGTTCAACTGACAGCCGGTCTCGATCTGGTAATCGAATGTCCATAATTCTGCCGAGAACGGCCAACGATTGTCCTTCGATAACGACGAATTCTCCAACCTGCCCCCGGGTCACGCGATGACCAGCGTATTGAGAGGGAGCTATTTCGGTAGCGAAGGGAAAGTTGACCCTAACTTCAAGCGGGTTAACCTGAGTGATCGAGCCAAGGTAACGTGAGCGCTCAAAAGGAGCTATCTGGAGTTTAGCCATTTTGACCGATTTGCCTCAATCTTTCAGAGTGGCGCTCCAGTTCGGTCTCAGCGATTATGTCAGGGATAAAAGGTATCACTTCTTCAAACTTGGCCGCGACGAGAGTTATCCTTCCGTCGCCCTTTTCTACCAATTCGCTTATGGTAGCCAAATAGGAATTCGTTCTCCTCAGGGCCTCGCTTCTCGTGCCAGCAAGGCTGGGATCAATGATCATCAGGTTAAGTGAAAGATTTGCTCGTATTGCTGCCAGAATCGGCTCGGCAATGTGCTTGTCATTAAAACCAAAGCCGACAACAATCAAAGTTGTATTATTCAGACGGACAGATGCTTGAAGGCTCCCCATCATCTCTATGTATGGTTGGCTCAGGGCCATTTCGTATTTTGTCGAAACCGGATAAATGAGTAGTGGTGACGTCGTACCCGGAACCTTGCTGATTCTACCGTCTTTTTTGCTCAATTCCCAATCAATTGAACCATGCAATTTATGGATATGAAAAAGGTTTTCGATGAAATCAGACTTTTCATCACCAGATGATCGCCGAACTACATCGTATGAAAATTGTATCGGATCGAAGATCGCGTTACTACCAAATGCGAAACCATCGACGACGATAAACCCAGATCGGCGCGCTGCCATCTCAAAGCACAAATCATAATTTGTAGTGAAGAGCTTGATTCGCGAACGTCTTGGAGACCTTCGAGCCACCCGTCTGAGGAATGCTTCGTGGACAGAAAGATCCGTATCGTCCTTTAGGAAATCAACTTTAGAGCGGATCGCCGATTCGGCCTCCTGCAAGAGCTCTTCTGCCAGCTTTGCGTCATCAGATGTAAGAATTTCGGAAGCAATCTTTGCCCTTGAGAGCAATTGCTCAAGATCGATATCTTCCCCTGAAAGATTGGCTAGAGACAGGAAGCGTTCCCAACGCTTCACATTCCCCTTCAACGGTGCTGAGTTATCGAGCTCCTTGAAACGCAGCCTTACGGCCGCATTTAGATCTTGCATTGTGGGGGCAAGTCGAGCTTCGCTACTCTTGACGCATAGCGACGTTCCGAGGCCTGCTAAGATAATTAGGTTTTGTGATCGAAGGGCCTGCGAGAAGTTTCGAGAGAGTTCTGTAGCTGCAGGATCTCTCTCTGCCAAGGCAGAGGTTTGAACCGCGATCCACTCACCATTTGTCGCACTTGTCTTAACTGACGTCATTCGAAGACCCGCGCACGGCTACACATGATTCACTCTCCGCTGGCACCAACCAGACATCCTGACTGGCAGTCTGCGAGAAGAAGGCTTGCGTTGCTCGCGAGACAAATCGGAGATATCGACCGAGGCGGGCGTAGTCTCGAAATCTTGATGCTTGTCAGCTGAAAACTCGTCATCACCGAAAATGCTTATATTACCTTCTACAGAGATATTGCTTGCCGGACAATTTGACACTCTGTTTGCCTAACGTTCCGTTGCGATATGTGGCGTCTGCTTAAGAGCTAATACAGGCTAATCGGAAAAATTGCCTTCCCGAACGAGATTTGGTCCACCCGGAAATGGGCGACCAAATATTGACCCTCGGGGGGAGAGAAATCCGCTGATGACGCGATAAGCAGATGCCGAACCATTACAGCCCGGGATTAGTAATCTAATCGCAACGTTATCTTCTGCGCCGCCGTTCTCCGTTAGTAGATAGCCGCATTCGTTTTTGTAAGGCCCCTCCAATGACAGGCGAACACACAATTGATGCTCCCCCTGCTCGTCAGTGCCATCTTCATAAATTCCCTTCCACCGTGACAGGTTTTTTTCTTCGGTTCCATTAAAATTGAGCTTCATGTGAAAGGAGTTGCCGTGGCTATCGAAATCGATCCTCTGGCGGGTGGCATCTTCGACCTGGAGCCATTTTTCCTTCACAAACTCCGATGGGGTATCCTGATAAGAAAACTCCGACTTGATTTGCTCAATGTCACTCTGATTTGAGATGCATGTTTCTTGCGCAAAGGCCACCGAACAAACAGATGTTGCAATCGCGAGAGCCAACCCGAAAGTCCGCCTAACCATGCTGACCTCATATCAAAACCATTGATCTACCAGCGTAAACGTCATCCACACCCTCGTCTAGCGCGAGCCTTTGGGAATTGCCCCACCAAAAACCGTGTCGAACGACCAGTTCCATCACCTGCAGTTCGATTAGTTCTGATAGCAAAGGCAGGGGAGTAACAATGCCAAGCCGGGAGGCGTAGCATGGGAGAGCGTGGCGCTGGCTCCGCAGAACGGCATGATGTCGCTTCAAGGCAAGCTCCAGCGTGACGTTTGGGGCGAGCCATATTCTTTCAGCAGAGCACCAATCTTCAGTCAATTAGACATAGAAGGCAAACGGCCCCGTCGCTCTGCCCAAAGCCCGATAACCCCTAGGGTTTGGACGCTGTCACGAACACAGAAATCCAGTGGTCGCATGTTCGCTCGCCAAAAAGGCTGATCCAAGCCTAGCCGCTTGATGTTGCGGAGTTGCCAACCCCCTGGATCATGCTCCATTTCGCCACGCCTATGGGCCGCTAACTCTTTCCATTTGAGAGAACCGCATACTCAACGAACATCGTATTGTGGAAGTGTCTGAAGACTTCCAAAATGCTGTTGGCATCCCGCACAAGCGGCCCGTGCAGAACTATCGTGCAGTAGCCACCAGTTAGTTTGCGGGACATTTCCAAGCGGTGATGATCGATTGTGATTTGGCCCAAGTCGTACAAGCCACCGTAAGGCTGGTGACGAGGCATTCGAGCGCCCTCGGGCGAGCAAGCCACACCGATTAGGAAACCGTCCAGCACACTAATCCCCATACCCCATGGGGACGCGTTAGTTGGCTTCGACGATACTGCTCTCGATGAGCGTCCGGCCGTCAAAGAGGCACCGGATTGTATACTTCACGTGGACGTTGAAGGCGTTCTTTGCCGTGAAAGTCGAGTCAAGAGCTACACGCCCGTCCTGTCTGACCGAATAGGCGACATCCAGAAACTTGGAGAAGTCCACAGTCGAAGGGCGCGTCGCGGCAGCCTTCGCCGCCCGCTCGCAGGCAAGCACGGCATCACTCTGTGAGATCGGCGTCACGGCCGCGAAGGTTTTCCCCGCCTCCGACGGACGGAACCAGACGTTAAAGGGTGCTCCGGAGGAAGGGTTGCAGGTCACGAAGAACACCGGGTCCTTGGGCTTGCTGCGCGATGGAGACAACGCCACTGACGCAGTATCGAGATCGGAGCAACCGGAATGCTCCTGCGCAATCTTGTTCGTGACGGCGACGATCTGAGGCATGAACTTTGAGGTGTCGTCGTCCCAGATGAAATCTGTTTCCACGTACACCCGAGTGCCCGCGCTAGTCCTCTCTATCCCCCGCAGGATCTTGGTGGGCACCCAGCCCCTAACGTGGGTGAGCCATTCAGGCGTAACAATTTGGACTTCGCTCCAATCTCCTTCCGTGCATAGCTGTTTCACGGTCGTTGAGGAATCGATCTGGTGGTATCGAATGGATCCGAGGATCGATGAGGCTTTCTCATTCTTGATTTTGTGGCCCTCGTTTGAGGGCGCGGTTCTTGGCGCGAACTCATCTATCACCGCGACGACGTTGCTCGAGGCGGGCTGTCCGATGCTGCACGTGGATGCAGGCCGGGGAGTCGCAATGGTTGTCTTTGTCGCCTTCGGCGGCATTACAGCCGTGGGCGCGCTGATGGAGTTAGACGGCGGGTTGTTCTTCGTGTGCGGCATGATGATCCACGCGGCCAGAAATAGAAGAACGGCAGCCTGCGCCAGTTTTCTCATCTTACCCCCGATTTGTCCTCGGCAACGGCTACAGCAAGCGTGGGTCGCTCCCTCAGTCCACCCCGTGAACAGCTCTACACCCGGCTTTAACGGAGGTTCGCTTATTCCTACTGGACTCTGCTTCCAGCGATAGCCGCCAGCTGCTGACTAAAATCGAGGAAATTTGATCTGAACGCGCCATCCAGTAGTTGGTCTGTTGTCCGGAAGCAGGTGCTGCAACGCGACGGCCACTGCTGTGTCTCTTGCCGCCTCAAGCTAACGTCGGCGGATGCAGACGTCCATCACTTGCTACCACGCTCGATGGGCGGGACAGACGAGCTGTCGAATTTGGTGTCGCTTTGCGATGGCTGTCATGCGAGCCATCACCCGAACTTGGCAGGTGGCCTCGCGAGACGCGCGATTGAGAGATGGGCAGTGCGACTTGCCAAATGGCTAGACCGTGAGGAAATCGTGACCGAAGCGGCGGGCAACTTCGGACCCGCGTTACGGCTGTTTGGGCTGAAGCGATTTCGTCACGGTCAGCTCCCAATCATTTTGGCGGCTCTCTCAGGGAAATCCATACTGGTTGTTAGCCCGACAGGCTCCGGCAAAACCTTGTGCTTTCAACTTCCTGCCATGCTGAGACGTGGGGTCGCCCTTGTGGTCTCTCCCTTGAAGGCGCTCATGTCCGAACAGGTGTCCGACCTTCTAGCCAAGAAAATACCGGCAACGTTCATCAACAGTGATCTCAGCCGCGACGAGAAGGAGATCCGCTTTTCTCTGCTTGGCCTCAAGGCGATAAAGCTCCTCTATGTTGCGCCGGAGCGGTTTTTCGTTCGCAGCGATGCGGAGCGCAGCCAACTCAAGCGCAGCGAGCCGTCCTTTCTTATCATAGACGAGGCCCATTGCGTTGATCGCTGGGGTGACGACTTTCGCCCCGAGTACGGGCGCTTGCGAGAGGTTCGGGAAAAGCTCGGTGCTCCCCCGGTCTTGGCTTTCACTGCTACTGCTGGAAAGGAAATGCAGGACCGGATTCTCGCCTCGCTTGGCATCCCGGACGCTAAGGTGTTTGTCCGCGATGTGGATAGGCCAAACATCGCGATGTTGCGACGACATTGTCGATCTGAACAGCGAGCGCAGGAAATAGCATCCATGCTGGCGCTGCCCCAGTTGAAGGGGCAGAAGGCGATGATTTTCGTCCCTACGGTAAAAGTGGGTGACGAACTGCGGACTGCTCTGTCAGCGATGGGCTTGGACATCCCATTCTATCATTCCAAACTGGGAACTGCATGGGAGCGGCAGGAACTCGTGAAGCGCTTCTTGGGGCAGAGCCGCCCAGTGGTCGATCAGATTGTCTGCACCAACGCCTTTGGCATGGGCCTCGACGTTCCTAACGTGCGGCTGGTGGTGCACTGGCAACAATCAGCATCTGTTGAAGACCTGTTGCAGGAGTTTGGCCGCGCTGGAAGAGATGGGAAGCCGTCGGTCTCGGTCATGTTTCACGACGGTAAAGGTCGAGGTGATATGGGACGCCTCAAATTCATGGCCGAGATGACTGTCTCGAATGCACCGGGGGATGAGCACCAAAAAGCGGTCATGCTGGAGCAGCGGACCCGGAACATCGATCAAGTGGCCGGGATGCTCCGCTCGACTTCTTGTTTTCGCAATTCAATCCGCAACTATTTCGGCGATAGCGAGGGACGGCACAAACTGAGCATCGCAGAGCGGATCCTTGAATGGGTTTTTGGAACACGTGCGCCGATAATCCGCCACACCGCTTGCTGCGATAGCTGCGACGCCGCAACCATCAAAAAACACGGCGCGATTGCTTATGTTGCACGGGTCATGGGAGGTGACTTCCCGCGTTTAGGGCGAAAATGACCGATTTGATTGTGCTCAGAAGGGTGAACGTCATCTTCTCACCACAGTATTTGGCTTGAACATTAGTGATCTCTTAAGCACTTCTCCACAATCGGTACTTGTCCGGCTTGGCGCGTTTTGCTAATGAGTCCGTACAAACGGGGGTTTGGATAATGTCGAAACGCAATTTCCTGTCACCAATGGCCTTGTCGGCCACGATGATTCTCGGTGGCCAAGTTCAGGCTGCAGTCCTTGTCGAATCGGCAAATCAGCCTTCGGCCAAGCTCGCTGAAGCTGGCATTGTTCCGGCGGACCTCGGCTACGGTGAGGTGCTCGACCGCTCAAATGGTACAGACGTCATCATGGCGTACCATACCAGCCATTCAAGCCATGCTAGTCATGGGTCTCACTGCTCTGGCTACAGCTATTGTTGATGTCGGACACCTCTCGCGATAGCGAGCTCGTCCAGACTGCCCAAGTCAAGTTTGATCTGTCAGTCTTCAGCCTCGACTGTGTGAAGCGCGCAGCGTATCGGGTAACCGGCAACGCTGCGGTTGAGATCACGATCGAAGGCGGCTTCGCAGTATGCACGATCAACTTCAGCAAGGCGGCCGCGCGAACTTCGGCCGACGCAGCGGTAGAAAGACTGCGGCTAGAGGTCTTGGATCAGGACCTGCGTAGCAGCATCGCCGCCGAAACCGCCACTGTTAGAAACGCGATACTGGCGCTTGCGTTTTCCAGATCGGGCCTACAGTCCGATGACTAAGTTTGCTCCGGCAACTGAGTTCCAACGACCGTTGGACGACACATATCAGCTCGCGTACTTCCGTTTTTCCCAGTTGGACGACGAGCGGTATGTGCTGACCAACCAAGCGGGCGAATATCTGGTATTGCCGCGCGCCGTGCTGGCTTCGTTTGTCAAGCACGAGCTTCCCAGCACACACCCTGCCTACTCCCGCCTGCGCAGCAGGCAATTCCTCTTTGATGCATCCTCCAATATCGGCAAGGAGCTGCTGGCGCTGAAGGTTCGGACCAAGGCAAAAAGGCTGGAGAACTTCACATCGCTTCACATTATGGTCGTATCGCTGCGTTGCGAGCACTCCTGCCCCTACTGTCAGGTATCTCGCCAAAGCGAAGATCGTTCAGCCTTCGATATGTCAGAGGAGACTGCCGAGAAGGCGTTGGCGCTCATTTTCCAGTCTCCAAGTCCGGCTATCAAGATCGAGTTCCAAGGCGGCGAGCCGCTTCTGAATTTCCCGTTGATCCAACACGTCGTGCATCGGGCTGAAGCGATCAACAAGGTCGCCGGGCGGTCGCTGCAATTCGTTATCACGACGAATCTCGCTGTCGTTACGGACGAAATCTTGGAGTTTTGCCGCGAGCACAGCGTCCTAATTTCTACGTCGCTTGATGGTCCGGCCACTCTTCACAATGCCAATCGACCGCGCCCGGGAAAGAACAGCTATGAATTGGTTGTGGCAGGTATCGACAAGGCCAGACTGGCTCTCGGCCATGAACGCGTCAGCGCACTTATGACGACGACCAAAGCCAGCCTTCCACTGGTGCGCGAGATCATTGACGAATACGTGCGGCTAGATTTCCCCGGAATATTCCTTCGGCCGCTTTCCCCTTACGGCTTCGCGGTCAAGACAAAATCATACGCCGCCTACGATGTGGACCGCTGGCTCGACTTCTATTTCGACGGGCTGAACTACATCCTCGAACTGAATCGGAAAGGCATTCCCTTCAAGGAGTTTTACGCGGCCACCATCCTTACAAAGATGCTCACGCCCTTCGAGCCGGGATATGTGGACCTGATGAGCCCGGCAGGCATCGGTATCTCTGCTGTTGTCTACAACTATGACGCCAGCGTCTACGCGTCCGACGAAGCGCGAATGTTGGCCGAAATGGGCGACAAGACATTTCTGCTCGGGAATGTCCACGAAAACACCTACGGTGAGATTTTCGGGTCCGATGCTCTCCTCGATCCTATCGAGCAGTCTTTTGCAGGCTCCGTACCGATGTGCGCCGACTGCGCTTACGAACCCTTCTGTGGCTCCGATCCAGTGTTCCATACCGCAACGCAGGGCGACTTTGTTGGCCTCAAAACGCGGTCGGGATTCTGCAACCGCAATATGTCGATCTTCAAGCGGCTGATTGCGCTTATGGAAAGCGACGTCACCGCTCGGGAACTGTTTCTAAGCTGGGCGAACTAAGATGTTGCGACTGAGTGGGTTCGCTGCGTCAGCAAGCATCGGTGATTTCTCTCAGCGAGTGGCACTTAGGCTCGTGACGGGCCAAGCTGATCAAGCGCCTAATCCGGAGCATGATGCGTATCTTTTCAAAGGACAGGCGTTTCATTCTGAATGCCAGTGGGTTGTCACCTTTGAGGAGCATCGGCCAGAAGCTGAGCGCCTGTTTTCCAGCCACCGGCTCGTCGTTCTGCCAAACGATTTCGACTATCTCGGTGAGGGCGACGTCATCCGCTTTGTCCCGGACCGCAAAGCTGTGCGCGTGCTATTCAGAAAGGGTGCCAACGCCAACTATTTCCTCGTCACGGAACGCTGCAACCACCTGTGCTTGATGTGCTCGCAGCCACCTAAGGACGTTGACGATCGCTGGCTGGCGCGGGAAATCCTGGACGTGCTGCCCCTGCTGCCTGCAACGACCCCGTTTCTCGGGATCACCGGCGGTGAGCCGACGCTGGTGGGGGAGGACTTTTTTGACATTTTGTCCTCGGCTCGTGACCACCTTCCTTTTACGCCAGTTCATATTCTTTCCAACGGCCGAACATTTAAGGACCGGCAATTCGCAGAGCGGTATCAAGCGATTGGACATCGCCGCCTTTCGGTAGGCATACCGATCTACTCGGCGGACCCGGAGATCCACGACTATGTGGTTCAATCCAGGGGCGCTTTTGATGAGACCATCCGCGGGATCATGAACCTGAAGGCCGTTGGGGCTGAGGTTGAAATACGAGTGGTCGTTCACAAGCAGACCTATGAAGGTCTCGCCGATCTGTCAGATTTCATTTTTAGAAACCTCACCTTCGTAGACCACGTGACGTTCATGGGGCTGGAGATCACTGGCTTCACAAGGGCAAATATGGATAAGCTCTGGATGGACCCGTACGACTATCGAAGTGAGTTGCGGGCGGCTGTGCAATATCTGGCTGCGGCCAGGATCAATGTTTCAGTTTATAACCACCAGCTTTGCCTCATCGACGGATCGATACATAAGTACGCAAAGCGGTCGATCAGTGACTGGAAAAACGAGTACGTCGAGGAGTGTGCAATGTGCTCGAAACGGGAAGAATGTGGCGGCTTCTTTTCGTCGAGCAACCTTGCACGAAGTTCCCACGTATCCGCATTCCGGCAGGAAATGGATTTCTGAACAAAAGGAGATCGAATGGACAGCTCTGAGATGACGAACGTTAAAGATTTGCTCATGAAAGCCAGCATGGAGATTGCCAAACTTGCTAGCAGCCTCGACCATTATGTGCAGGACGACAATAATCCTGAGCACAAGAAGCTATTCGAGGAGCAGGTTCGTGATGCTAATGAATTTCATGCTGACATAGACGATTTGATTGCTTTATTAACTCTTGGGCAGAGTCCATTTTAAACTTACTTGACAATCAAGCCTGCAGTTGAGTCCCGACAAAAATGAGCTGAGCCCCCTGAGTCCATGCTTCGAGCGCAACAACTGCAGCCATTCCGTCGAGTTCGTTCTTAGCGCGCTCCATGAGTGAGTCTATGCGCCTCATTTGGAGGGCGCCGGGGCCGCGTCTCGGCCTCTTGCGTTGGTAGAGCCGTTCGATTTGTTCCCCCAGAGAGCGATTTTCCTTTTGGAGGTTCTCGCGCACTGACGCCGCCATTTGCTCTGGGCTATATTCTCGCACAATGCGGGGATCTGAGCATACGTAGCGCCGGGTTATGTCGTAAACTATACGATGTATGCCGCTGGCACCGGCGAGCGCGGCGAGTATGTCCGAGGGTTTGATCAACAGCGATCGACTGAGGACGTTGTCGGACTGATATGCGGCATCGTAGGCCTGCCATGTTGCGAACCGTGGAGCTGAATAGAACACTTGCGCGCCGCTGGTTTCGAACTCTATTAGCCTTTGGAACTGATGTCCTCCGACATCAACACGAAACTGCCAGAATGGATGATCGAGCGTCGGGACCGTTGTCTCGTTGGCAGTTCGACGGAAACGTTCAAGTTGCTGGCCAAGCTTAAATTGAGCCAGCAAAATTCCACCCGTCGAGCTGAACGAAACGTCAAATCCTAGCTCTTCTTCGTGAATTAGACTGGGGAGGAAAGGGGTGGCCGTGCAGCCAAACAGCTGCAGAAGCGATTCAATCTCACGTGTGACCCCATATCCGTATGAGAATTCTGAAAGGCGCTCGTGTAGGTTAATGACCATTAGATATCCATCAGCTTGCAGGTTCACGTGTGGTGACGGTTCTCAGCCTTATCTGCCGAGTCCAATTGCAGAACACGCGATTGCAATCAGCGAAGGTTCCGATCACCCTCATAGGGCAGTTTGCGCAACCGAGTATGCGCGAAACGAGCCGCTGGTCGCACCACAATGAGGAACGAGATTTTCCGAAGGAGTGTGCTTCTCTTTATCACCGAAGCTAGCGAAGGTCCGATCCTATAGTAGGTGTCGATGAAGGCCTTTCCCCACCACTTCTTTAATATCCATTCATCGCGGAATTCTCGCAGCAGCACGACTTTAGGATGGTCATAATCTCCCAAGGTCGCTGTGACAACAAAACAGGCGTCGGCCTTCTTCTTCTCTATCACGGGTGGTGAATACGTCCCGTCAATTGAGCGGATAGCTGCCACCGCTTGATCCATCCTTGATCTGAGCAGCTGCTCGTAGCTGTCCGTGATACCTAGCGCTACCGGTATGCCGTTGTTGAATCTGTCCCGAAAGGTATAGCCTTCGATGTTGTCTTTACAGAGGTGGACAATGTTATCGAGCGTGGTCCGATCTGTTGGCGACCACATTCTGGCCTTGTCGAGTGCATCGATCATCTGAGATACGTGTACGAGATAGCTTTGCCAAGTGTTGTCCAACGCAGCATACTCAACCATATGGTCACGTGCGATTCGGTATAGGGCAACGACGATGGCATTGACCTCTCCAACAACCTCGTTTGTGACCGTTGTTTTCGCCGCCTCTGGAGTTGTCGCTAGAGCGTGACTAAAGGCAATCAGAGTTTCGTTTAGGCGAAAATTAGCTAGTGACGATTGCCATCCAGCTGCCTTGCCCTTTCCGACCCAAGCCTCGGAAATCGTCGGATCGATTTCTAAAACCCTATTGTAGTAGCTGAAAGCTTCCTGCTGATTGCCACCGGCAGTAGCCGTCCGCGCCATCCCTATTAAGTTGACGACACTGTTTTCTTCGGAACTCATCTGACTACCCCAAATTGGCTCGTCTTATGCGAGCCTTCCCCTAGCTGCCGTCACTACATTGACCAACTGGGTCGCTTGTTACAAGTCTGTTGGGTTTACCAGAAGACGAGGGCGGTTGATAACATCAAGGTATACCCTGAGGCGACGTAACTAGACTGGTAAGGCATGGCGTAACATCTGGGTTAACATCGACCATTTGTGACAGGGTGGAGTTGAACCTAAACCTCGATGTGACATGGCGACAAACCGGCTCGATGTAGATGCAGGTTAAATCAAGCGAATGCCAGCTTTGCGCCCCACTCCTTGCCTATGCCCAACTCAGACGTCACCAATGGTGATGCCACGAGTCGCGGTGCGGCGGCATCGGCAATCCACGTAGGGTGATTCTGATTCGTCGCCGGAAGCGGGCGTCCAGTTTTCGACTAGTTTTTCCGCGTCGCCTCCAACTTCGCCGGGACCGTTGTCCTTCCTAGTGCTGCTCACAATAACGATGTCTATCCGCCTTTCTGTGGGTCTTGGCAGGTCAAACTGCGTACTCAAAAATAAGTACGCCTGCTTGGCGACGTTGCTTACCGTAAACACCCAAAAAAGTTTCGCGACATAAGTTGATTCAAGTTGCAAGCTCAATAAAAAACGCGCAGCAATACTCTTCAGAAGTACATGGGGGAATCCGTATGCGAAAGCTGTTCGTTTTCGCGGCACTGATTTGTGCCGTCTTGCAAGGTTGCGTTTCAACATCTTTCAGCGACCTCCAGCCGATCAGTCAGACGGATATCTACAAGGTCATCGCCGAGGTAAAGCGACAGATAAGTGTCTATTCGGCCTATCAAAATTCGTCGCTTGGCTATGTCGCTGTTGTTGCAAAATCTCGGACCAAGGTCTGCGGCAATGGGATGCTCGGCTTTGACATCGTCTCCGTAAAAATGGAGCTTCTTTCCACGTCAGAAGGAACCGCTGGCGTTGGCGCCTCATTGGGACCAGGACCAATCGGGGGAGGCGCCACAGCCGGGGGTTCTGTCGGAGCAAGCCAGGTCACTACCGACAGCCAGACCCTCCTTATTCAGGAAGAAGTGTCGTCCAGCAGCAAGGCTGTTCCGTATGCTTCCGACATGCTTGAGAGAGCTCCGATGGCCAAAGCGATGGTCAATCTATGGAGTGCGGCTCTGCAGAGTGGAGACGACGCCAGCGACATCTGTCTTAGGCTCAAGAAGGGTTCAGCGGACGCAAACATCTTCAAGATGTCCATCACCGTGGTGAAGGACGTGAACGGCAAAGTCAGCATCGGACTTGCCCCAGTGGCCTTAGCCGCCAACGGCGAGTTCAAGGGGACGACCGGCAACACCATTACGGTGAAGTTTGAGCCGCACGATTTCAGTTTGCCGACTCCGCCGCGTCCCAGGCCTTGTCCGCCAAAGGACACGAGCCCACGCTGCCAGCAGCATTTCGACCCGGCTTGAATGATCGCACGCGCGCTACTTGGGGAGTCCAGTACCTCTGTTTTCCCAGCCTCACTTTCCAAGTAGCTGCCAGTCCCCTTCCGGCCCAACTTCGGTTGCCTTGGAAAGGCTGTCACAGATTCTGCTTGGATTGAAGTCGGAGCGCTCGCTGGCGACCCAGCGCGATCCGTTTTGACCGGATGCGGGTCCTGGGGTGGCGGCGGATGTGCGAAATCCTGCCGAACGTCCGCGTCACGACGATTTGTCCCTTTACCTGTCCCGCTCTCTCGATCCAGAAGTGCACGGCATCGCGTCAGCCGTCAGCTACTTGCTGATGAAGGCCAAATCTGCGGCATCTTGCGGGACCACCGAAGCTCCTCTGTCGGCAAAGACGTCATGGTCGAACGCGTTCGATAGGGCCTCGACTTCGGACAGTGAAATATCGGGAAACTGCTCAATGGTCGCTTTCAGGTTCTCAAATTTCCGGCCTGTCTCGGGGTCATTTTCTGCCTCTCGGTAGAGCCAGACCTTTCCGCCGGTCTCGACAAGCTTCTCCGGTCCCCCGGCAGCGTCGAAAATACAGTTCTTCCCGCAGCTTTCACCCGGAACCAGTTCAACCCACTTGGGGCCACCGAGATACACCGCCGCGTACATGGTCTTGGCTTTCACGGCAGGGACCTTAAGGGCAACCATGGCGTCATAGAACATGCGGTGCGTCTGACGCCATGGGCGAACCAAGTTCTCCTTGTAGCAATAGTGGTCATGCAAAGCGGCGGCCATGAGATACTGCTCGTCGAACGGCTGCCCGACAACCGCCTGTGCCCATTTGGGTATTGATGCCCCATCCGTCGAGCCACTGTGCACCGCAGCGCCCCAAGCGGCGTTGCGCGCCGGCGCCTTCCAGCGCACGTTCGACTTGTCGGTGAAATATATGTCATTCTTCAGATAGCAGAGCCCGTGGTCGCGACAGCCCTCCGGAAAAAGCTCGAGCTTGCCTTCAAAACCGACTTTGGGCGGATCCATTGCAATGCCGCCGTTCGTATAAAGGGTTCGGACTGCGTCGACATCGCAGTCGGCAATATAGGAGCGCTGCCCGATCTCGATGCCTTCGGGAACCGTCTCGATTGTCTTGAGGACGTCGGGGCTTTTCGAGAAGGCATATGGACCGTAGTGCATCAACGAACCGTAGCAGTACTGTCCGACGTCCTCAAAATTGACTGGATCCCTTCGAAAATTGCCCTTGTAAAAACTAATAATGTTCTCTTCCAATACGACGACATGCTGCCCTCGATCTTCTCGCGCCTGCTCGTGATGAAGACCCAGTGCATGCCCGATCTCATGCATCGCGTTGCCCGTCGAGCAACTGTCGGCAAGATTGATGACCTGCCTCCCTCCGATCATCCCCACGCTTGAGCTACAGCCGTCGCCGGCAACGAACTCGACGTAGTTGCCTTCCGGCTTAGCAATCTCCTCGAATTTTACCTGTGCGGCATCCTCCCATGCCGCCAGCGCGGAGTAGACGCGCTGCTTGTCCTTCAAGGAGGCGTCGATCCTGTAACGCATCACCTCGCCGGGCCAACGCAGTTTCTCATCGCGGGCACCCAGGCCAAAGAGGACCGGCTCCGAAAGAGACATGAGATTTGTTCCATCTGCCAGCGATGCCAAGTTCGCCATCGGGCCGAGGATAATGTCTCCCTGGTAGAGCGCCTCATCCTGGGCACTACGCAAAACGGAAATCTGTCTCAGGCCGCCACCCACCGCTAGGTTGAGTGTGACAGGGTCGCCGCTGCCGGCCTGCTCAGGAAGCGTTTTGACCGAAACGCCATCCTGAGCCATCAAGTCGCCCCACGGGCATAACGCCATCATTGAAACCAAAACAATCGCGAGCTTGCGCATCATTGCATCCTTGGAACCAGGTCTTTGATATCAGTCGTCAGCACGGTCACTCTCTCGCCGCCCCGTTTTTTCAGGCTCAGTTGGGTAGCATTCGCTTCGCATGTGTTGCTGTGAAACGCCCCCCCTTTATCGAGGTAGTAAAGAAACCGCTTGCCTGTAGGGTCAGATGGATCCTTGGCGATCTTGATGATCTTCGCGTCGACCGGGTTGCTGAAGCCGCCCTTGCAGAAGTCGTCCAGGTGGATATCGCCGAAGCTACCCGTCAAGCGAGTCACCGTCCCTTTCAACACAACGTCCACGACATCCTCGTATAGAGAGATCGCCTTGATCGGATTAAGAGCCCTGCCATCTTCGATACCGTCGAGTTCGGGGAGCAGGTCGGCGGACGCGAGAATCCTCATCGCGACCTGGTTCGAACCGTTGGCGCCCTCCGGCGCCAGCGCCGCGACGATCGCGGCCACGTAGGCGACCATCGGGGCGGAAAACGACGTGCCGTTGAACTCGCCTTCAACGTAATGATCGTTCGTGCTGTCGGGAATCCAACTGGCGATGTGGCAGCCGGGGGCAGCTATCCGTACTGCGGTCTTGGAATAATTGGAGAAACTTGCGCGCTTGCGGCCATCGAGCGAACCCACCGTAAGCAAGGTGGGCCAATCGCCGGTTCTCGCCCCCCAGCTTTGGGGGAAAAGGTTGCCGACACCGATATCGACGCCCTGGTCAGCATTGTTCAGATTGTTGTTGCCGGCGGCAACGATGATCAGTTTATTCTTTCCGTATTTCGTCAACGTGCTGAAGATTTTGTCCTCATCGGTCGATGTGAAGCTCAGATTGAAAACGTTCACGTCCGACTCGGCGAACGCGCTTTCGAATTTCGTGTAGTTCAGAAAGGTCGTTCCGTTGGCGGTCGAATAGACTTTCCTCGGTTGGATTTGGATCTGAATCCCCAGTGCCGGCAACACACCGCGCAGGCTCGGACCACCCAACGCCACGCCTGCGACGGCCGTCCCGTGCGTAAAGTCTTTGCCCATTTCGGTCTCAGCCCTGTCACGGGGATTTGTCGTCGAGGTGGTGAATAGCGTATCTGGAAACGCATCTTGGTCATCGTGCGCAGACACAAAGCCGGAATCCAGAATCCTGATAATGGCCGTGCTGGTATGTTTTCCCTGCAGGTACGCCTCGACGCGAGATTGAGCGAGAGTTCGCAGGAACTCGTCGGCGAATGCCTTCGTCCCCCAGTTCAACTGCTCTTTCGACGTGCACTGGTCGCTCGCCGCCGAGAGGATCGGGAATCCACTCTGTTCCTTTATCTCCGGCGCAGGACTCGCGCCGGAGAAAGCCGCTTTCACGCTTTCCGTTGCTGAACCGGTGTCAAACTTTCTGACGGCGGCCAGGTCAATGGGGATTTCCGTTTGCTGCCGGACTGGCACAAGCGTGACCACCATGTCACCCAGGGCGAGCTTCGAATGCCGGCGCGTCTCACCAGGGGGAACGATCCATTCGACGGATCGCTGGAAACTTTGCGTATCCGATGTGCCTGGCGCATCGCGCTCCCAGACCTGCTTCCACTGCTCGGCAGAAAGCCCGCCGTTTGGTTCGCTATATTGTTTCAGGGCGAATTTGACGGCGTCGGCATCGTTTCCGCTCAAAACGTTGTCTAGAGCGGAGGCAACAAGGTCACGATCCACTCCGCTGCGGACAAGCTCGTTTCCGGCCAGAAAAGTCTCCGGCACGGCACGTTCCGCAGCAACGCCGATCTTGGCAGCCCTTTTCAACGCCTCCTTCACGATAAGGTCGTCGTTGGACGGAATGGCAGGACCGTCCTGCGAGCATGGGGCGGAGAGCGTGTTCCCGCAATAGGCGTTCAAATCCAGCCCGATCGAATTGAGATAGGTTGCTGAGCCAGAACCGGGATCGGAATTGCTGCTGGTCAGTTTGGTGGGCACGCCCTGTCCTGCGGGGCCGAAGGGCATCCCGAGGGCATTCTCACCGCCTGCACGGGTAAAATACCCCCATAATGTGGCCTCGCGGTTCGCGAACGTCGGCGCTCTCTCGGTCTTCGGCGCCGGCAGGCAGGGTGGGAACTGCAACGTCGTGCCGGCATCGTCAAGCTTGATACCGCCGTCAGCCCCGACGTCGGTGCCCTGCAATTTGAGCGTTTCCCGGAACAAGTCGTTGTTGCGGAGGGTGTCCTCACCGCACAAAACCTCCACATACGTGCCGAGCCGGGCTCCGGGAATGACCCTGTAGGACGTGCGGGCCCCAAACCTCGCCACGTAAGATACCAATTCGGGCGGTATGGGCTGGTTTGCATATTCAAAATCAACGAAGACGAGATCGTTGCTGTCGGCGGCGGAGGTGTCTGTCGCGCAAGCGATTAACGCTGGGACCAGGGCGAGCATTAAGCTCCTGAGCTTTGCCAAGCGCAACGCCATTAGCGCGAAACCGCTTGAAGTTCGATCGATGCGACCTCCAGTTCGACCCCATTGCGCAACGGGCCTTCACTGTCACTTGTAAGCAAGTCGAAGGGAACGATCTTGATGATCAGATCGGACGTCTTTGGCATCGCGCGAAGGCGTTCAGTGACGTTGAATGACTGCGACCCCGCCGGCCCGTGATGGCTGTGATCCAGTCCAAACAGGCCCAGGGTGCCGAGGTAAGGGGACGACGCCCGAGTGTCCGCCGGTCCCGGATTGACGTACACGTCAAAGCCCGACAACGGCGCGTTGCGAAACGACAATCCATTGAAGGCGACAAGGATGTCATTAACGTCGGATGCCATGGCGTCTTGCAGCGTCGTATCGGCACTGTCGAACTTGGCGGTGTCGGAGAAGTTGACGACGGTAGGTTCAGTTGAGGAGAACACAAGGGCTCGCGTCGCCGCGATGACGGCTCGGGACCTCGCCGCGACATCGAACACGCCTGGATTCCCGCCAGTCGCTGGGGGCAACGCGAGTGGCGCCTTGGAAAGGTCCTCGTCGGCGTACACATATCCGAGATCACGGTGGTTGAAATAGATCCTACGTTGAACGGTCTTTTGCGTTCCGTCCCCGTCGAAGAAAATCCAAGCATCCGTATCAAAATACGACGCGGGTGGTAGTGCACCCCACTTACGGCCGGGATCGCCCGACCAAATCGCCCAGATGCGGTCGATGTTGCTGTGATGGACCCAAAAGATGGGGTCAAACGCTGCCCTGGGCACATCCGCCATCGCCCCGCTGACGTCGCCGATTTGGCCCCCGATCGCGAAATGGAGCTGATCGTGCGGACGTCGCTCGATGAGACCCTTCGTTCCTGCGTCTGCGTCGCTAAGTCCGCCTCCAAACCCGTCCTCGTCTGTCCGGCCGAAGAAATTCGGCTCAAGCATGAGGTCGTCGATCGCAACCGCCTCAGCTGTCAGCGCATGTGTTCCGGCGACAAAGGAGAGCTGGCGATTGCGGTGGTAAAGTGGGTTCACTTCATTGCCACCGGAACCAGGTACTACGAACCTCGCGAACTCACGAGGAAAGGTCCGCTGCGCCTCATTTGTATAGTCCCAGTAGGGCAGGGTCAGCGCCGGATTGCCGCTTGCTGCGCGAAGGATGCGCTCGAAGAAATATAGGTAAGCGCGGTGCCACGGCAGAAACTCGGCCGATGGTGCCCCAAAATGCGGGCATTGGTTGAAGAAATCTCTCACCTCAAGGATTTTGGGATCGGCAAGCGCGGCGTCTTCGAAGGCTTCTTGGCTCACGGCGTGCATCGCAGCCTGGAAGAACCAACTCGTCGGATCCGATGGTGGACGACTCCGCATGACCTGAACACCGCGCCGGAACGAGGCCATTTTGGCGCTGTCTTGGGCAAACACATGAAGGGGAAAGCGGACAAGGTTGTCCGCGGCTCGCGTTGCGGTGGCCACACCTGCAGCCCCGAGCGCAGCAGTACCTATCATCAGTTCCCGTCTGTTTATCATGCCTTACCCCCTTAATGCCGCACGTGGCCGCTAGCGGCCCCGTTTGCGGCCGCTGATGGTCGCAAGTCGATCGGCATCGATGTTGGAGATTTGGCGAACGGTAACCTAACGCGCTCGCCGCGAACCTCTCGACGCTATGACGAGGCTGCTGGTGAGCAGTAGACTGTCACCAATAGATAGAATGGCTGATAGGGACGCTTGTTGACCATAACCGACCCCCTCAATGCAAAGAAGAAGAGCTGCAGGCAAAGCTACGCATCGATGCAAGGAATGAAGCTTCGTCGCGGAAACCTTCCCCTGCATGAAAATTCTACGTAAATTGATAACAGACGCTCCCGATTGTCAAGCCTGAGCGTAAGAAACCCAGGTATTGAGCAATATCGGCCCAGAATAAGTCAACAAACCGCCATTTGAAAACTCCGCCATAACTTTTGTGTGCAGAACGCGCGCCTGCCACTAACGGTGACAACTGTGCGCCCGAACTGCACAGCGTTTCCAAGCAGCGCAAACAGCATCGGGTCGGAAACGAATGGCCGCTCTCATCAGTTCGCTTATCTAGCGGGGAGTGCGTATCGCTGCTAATTGCAAAAGCAGTCACCTTACGACAAAACGCAATCGGAGCACGTTAGGGTTCGGTCGGGTCATGTTGAAATTTAGACCTGCCGTTCAGAATTCGATAAACCTGCATTCGAGAACAGCCGACAGCCTTCGCGATTTCGGTGGGTTTGACCCCATCACCATGGAGTTGGATCACACGTTGGTAGTCTAAGCGCTGCTGGCCACCCTTGTAGACACCATTGCGTTTGGCCTGTTCGATACCGTCACGCTGGCGCTCTTTGATGAAACGGCGCTCCATTTGGGCGACCATGCCGAGAACGGTTAGCACTATGTGGCCCATCTCACCTCTTGTCGAAACGTGCGGGTCAAGTACCGTAACGAATGCCCCTTTCTGCTCACACTCGTAGATTAGATTTAGCACGTCGCGTGTATCGCGGCCGAGCCGGTCCAGCCTTGTCACCACCAGTTCATCGCCTGGCCGTAGAAAGTCCAAAACAGTGGCTAGCTCGGTGCGTCCGTCGCGGCTTCCACCCGACACTTTCTCGGCACGAACGATTTCGCAGCCTTCAGCTTTGAGCTTTGAGTGCTGGCTTTCGAGATCTTGATCAATTGTGCTGACGCGAGCGTAACCAATTCGAGCCATAGCCTGTCACCTCAAGGTTTAGGCTCGACGCTACCTTGTCACAAATAGTCGATGTCAACCCAGATGTTACGTTGACGTGTCGCCGGCGGGTTACGTCACGCGGGGGTATACCCTGATGTTATCAGCGACTACCCACCCCTCGGCTAAGGCACCGGTTTTGAAATTCGCTTGATGGTGCCCCTGCCCTTGCCGTTCGATGCCGTCAATTCTGTCAACGTGTCGCGACGAGAGCTAGTCCCTGTCGTGCTGGTCCCTGTCGTCTCATCAGTAGCGTTGCGTTAGAAACCGTAGCAGTCCGGCGTCGTCTCCCTCAAAGCAGCGCCGGTAAGGCTCGGCGCCCTTCTTGGTTTCCCCGTATGTCAAAAGGACGTCGCCGGGCTTTACCCGGCCCGTTCCTCATCGCTTGCGGGGTGTCCTGATGGCTAAGCTTGGCCCCGTGGTGGCCGAACCAAACCTTCCGAAAAGCTTTCCCAGGCTGGCGGCAGCCGAAGCGCTGCACAAGACCCCCTGGGGCACCACAGCGACACCACCAAGCTCTAAGTCAGGTCCAGTCGGCCCCTGCTGATGAGTGCCCTTGGACAGATGGATTGCGTTTGCCACCAAAAAGGAGTCGTACCGGCCCGTTCTCAGCACGTCAGCCGGAACGGGCCATGGGCAGAAACAGCCAACTGGCTAAAATCGCAAGACGACCGAAGGACCACGTCGGCGATAGCACCGGACCCGACGGCGCCCGTGTCGCCAGTAACTACGGCAGACTCTTCTCCAGCCCCGCCGGCGGCGGCGGCGCCGGTGGTAGTAGTCTGGGTCGTAATCTTGGTCGAAGTATCGCCGATGGTTGACCGGCTCCACTTCCGCGTGAGTACCTTCGTTGTCGAAGGCGTCTGGCGCGTCGAGTTCTTCGAGAATGCCGCTTTTGGCCGCTGGAACACCGGCCAATGCGTTGATAGGCCGGACCGCGCTTGCAAAGGCTGCTGCCCCTGCAACGCCAAATATCGCTGTCAAAAAGGATCGCCGATCCATAGTAAACCTCCCAAGTTACATGAGCTGAACGAAGCGCCCCGCCTGCTGAAGGAGCAGGCCCAGCGCACGGTAAAATAGAGGATTCGCCAGCCAAGCAACTCGCGAATCCTATCAGCGCAGGAAGGGACCTGGCTGCGCCGATCCAAGACATGTCAGCTAAGGACGACCGCCATTACCAGAAAGGTAACGGCTGTTGCAAAAATCGGTGCGAGCAACCATCGCGCCTGGCCAACACTTTGATCCATTTGTTCTCTCCCGTTGTGGAGAACCAACAACCTGAAGCCCTAATCCGTTCCGCCTAGTCCAAAGGTAAGACCATTGCGTTGTACGGTCGGACTTTAGACCAATCGGATTAGACAAAGGTGCGTAGGCGGGAACGTTTACCCCGGTTCAAAGTTGGTTGCCGGGCAGTGCGGGACGATGACCGTCGTGTGCCGGTCCTTGCAGGAGAGAAGATATGAAGATGCACTTCGTGAACACCGCCGCAGCCATGTTGCTCTTGGCGGGGATCGGCTCCGCCGCCGCTGACGACATTATCATCCAGCCGGAACAGGACACGGTCATCCGTGAGTATGTCAAGAAGCAGCCCTTGGCTTCGGTGAACCTTCCCGGCGTGGAATTGAACGTCGGGACAGCTCTGCCGGAAACTGTGGAGATCCACGAGGTCCCCAACGTCAAATACCGTTACGTGGTGGTCGACAACCGCACGGTTCTGGTCGATCCGGGCACCCGCAAGATCGTGAAAGTTTACGACTGAGATTTCGAACGAACCCACGCTCGCCACCCTTGGGTGGCGAGTGTGTGCATTCAAACGATACTCAGCCGGACAACTGAATATGACGAACCCTGAACTCGAGACGACGCAAGCCCTCGTCGCCCGCTTGGCTGATCTCCAGGCAAGAATGCAGGCAGCACGGCTTGTTGGAGCCGATGTAACAACCTTCCGAAAGGTTGCAGCCATGATCGATGACGGCCGCGGCGACGAGCTGATCGCAGCATCGTTCCTAGTCGGCAACACGGTTAAGTGACTGAGCCGCATTCGCTGCAGCGGGCGACTGAGGCGCAAGATGTGATCGTTGACCCTGCCCAGCCGTAGAAACGGCCGGCGCGGTGGCGGCGGGGGAATTGAAGCCCCGTAAGATACATGCACATTAGCAACCACGCAATGCACCCTGACATCAGCGTTGAGACGCTTCTATTGGAATCCGCTCCTCGTGACGCGAGAGCTGGCAGATCCGTCAACCGGCTACCCACAGAAGCAGTGCGACACCGACCCCATAAGGGATGAACACAGCCGCCAACGCGACCCAGATGCCCGGATCGGCGAGCACGTGCATTTCCTTGCGAAGCTGTTCCATAGGACCCAACGGCAAAAGGCCGGCTGTGTTCCCAAACGGAAAAGGCCGGCGCACACAAGCGGTCGACGGGCATTAGGTCCATTGCTAAATCCACCAGCAAGCGCGCTTACCTGCAGCGGAACCTGACGGCCACTACGACCGTTATTCAAAAGGACAACGAAAGGAGATCGCCATCATGGACTGGAACCGCGTCGAAGGAAATTGGAAGCAATTCAAAGGTAAGGTCAAAGAGCAATGGGGCAAGCTCACTGATGATGATCTCGACCGCATAGCCGGCAACCGCGATCAGCTCGAAGGTACGATCCAGGAACGCTACGGCATTGAGAAGGATCGCGTGCGGCGATACGTCGACGACTGGTATGGTCGGCAAGACTCGTAGGATACGACAGTTGAATCTTTTCAAATAAAGGGCGCCGTCATGAACCGCGCCCTTTTCGCGTTTTGGCATCCGTGCACCGTTCGGCTCGGCCTTGAACAAGCGATTTTTGGGAACGTGTCGGCTTCCAGCCGCGTTGATCTCCACAATGGAGGTCCTAGCAATGTCCATCCACAAAGAAGACTATCGAACGAACAGAGCTGACTACCTGATAGCGAAAAGGTCAGATCTGATTGAGAAGACTAAGCCGAAAAAGAAGACGTTGCGGCGTGCAGATCAGCGTTCCGCAAAGTTATTCGAAAACCCCGCCGCGTTACCCGAGAGGCCGGCCTCACGCCGTTAGAAATCGCAGAAGGTCAAGAGGAACATTTTAGCGATATTGAATGTTCGACTGTTTATGGACAGCCGAACCGTACTCTCAGCAGATCAATCTAAAGCAGCACGAGCCCTACTGAACTGGCCGCGTGTGCGACTTGCCGCAAAGGCCAATCTTAGCGAAATGGTGATCAGCGATCTTGAGAACGAATTCAGGAGACCGCGTCCCCACAACCTCGCCGCCATCCGCAAAGCGTTTGAGGATGCCGGAATCGTCTTCACCGTCGAAGGCACTCCATCGCTAGCCCGCTCAGAAGGTGATAGCGGCCTAGCCGCTGATAATAGACAGTGGCGCCGCCGGGAGAAAAAAGCATAAGGGGAAAAGCCCGGGTACACTCCGCAACCCGATCTCTAAAGCGGCCGCTGACAAGGGCGGTTGTTCACTGACTTTGTTCCGGCGCAAAGGCCAGGGCATAGGATTCAAGCTCGAATGATCGGCTGTCTTCCTTCCCCTTCTCTACCACGCGGACGAACCATTCTCCGCAGGCTTCGACCACCTCAACCACTGTCTGAGTTTCGGTGTTTTGAACTGTGCCGCCCATCGCAATTGCCTCCACCGCCAAACGGGACAATTAATGGATTTATAAGACCTGGGGAATCGATCTTTCAAGGTGGAATCCGCATTAGCGCTGGATGTTGCATCGCGGCGCGGAGGGGTTTTATTAGCTCCCCCTCATCTTGACGCCGGCGCCGGCTGCTCCAAAGTCTTGGGCATCGCTCGGGGAAGTATCAAAGTTGGCGACGAGGTCGCAGTCACGGCGATTGTGCGCGGCCGGGTGACGCCCGATCGCATGAGCGTGACGATCCCCTCCTACGACTTCCCGCATTCTGTTGTCGATTCGACTTGGAAGACTGTGATTGGCCAGCATATGGAATTGATCGGCCCTGTCACACGCATCGACGGGGACAAGGTAACCGTCAGCCTCCGGCCATTGGTGACTGTCGAGGCCGAGCACGTGCGCCTTGTCGAAAGACATGTGGCACTTCCACGCGGGCGAAAAAAGTCGCTGGTTGACAAGGCTTAAACTTCGTTGCCGACCCCAGGAACAGCCCACTGAAACTTTCTCCTTCACATCGGCTCTGGTCGCCTCCCGCTAGCTGCCGGCGCGTTGCGATATCGGCACAGTAGACGGGTTGGCATTTTCCGAACTTTCCGCCATGTCGTCGCGATGACGTTGGCGAAGGCGCTTCAGCAGATCGCGTGAGGCTTGAATCGCCCTGCGCGATTGATCCATGTTCTGGCGAAACGTGGCGCGTTCCTCCATGGACTTCTGCCACTTCAGCAAGGTGGCCGTAGTCGCAGTAGCGGCTTGAGCGATTTCTATGGGCGTTGCAACCATCGCATTCTCCCTAAAAAGGCAATGGTAAACGCCAAATATTGCCGACGAGCGGAGGCAATTCACAGCTGTCCTACCAGCAATTCACCCCCCAGAACGGCGATGTCGAGCGGGCAGAGGGGGTGATAAAACGATGTCTTCCTGCTGCTGGAACTGGCTCCCCTTTTTGGCCAGTCGCTTGCGCCTCCGTTCCCGGAGGGCTGTCATGCCATAGCCAGTGATGCCGTACAACAACAGGCCAAAAATCAGCCCGAGTGGCACCGCACCGCACAGCATGGGCTTTAAGACCGGTGCCCACAATTGCGAAATTGAAAGGGTCTTCAACATCTCACTCAGATGGGCTGGCCGTTCGTAACTTTGCACGTGGACGTGCAACATGATCTTGCCGGTCTCCCAAGACGCTCCCACTACAAACGGGAGGGTCAGCGGGTTGCCAAAGACAAATGTTCCCAACCCTGCCGCCACCATGTTTCCTGAAATTAGCCAGCACACGATGGCGGCAATGGCGAAATGGGATCCTAGCGGAAAGAAAGACGCGAAAACCCCAGCCGCCACCCCAGCCGCGACGGCGTTTGGAGTGGCGTTCAGACGGAGAATGCGCTTTGAGACATACTGAAACGATCGCGAGAAGGAGCGGCGCGGCCACATGTAAATGCGCAATCGCTCGAAGAGACCATCAGGATTTCGCCGTCTAAAGAGCACTCTCTTGCCCACTTCAAACGCGGTCGGTTGAACGGATGGACCTCGTCTTGAAAAAAACGCAGCCTGTGCTGCTTTGTTCCGAATGGTTCCTTCGGCTACGAACGCCCTATGTGCCGGAACTTTACTGGCGTTTGGCACGTTTTCCCGTCGAACCAATTGCGGTTCCAGGAAAAGGGAAAATATGGAAGATCCAGGTGTGGGTTGGATAGCAGCGATCGTCATCGGCGGTATCGCCGGCTGGCTTGCCGAGATGTTCATGAAAAGCAACATGGGCGTGCTTATGAACATCATCTTGGGAATCGTCGGCGCTATCGTCGCCAATGTCCTTCTAGGGCTGCTGGGCGTTTCGTTGGCCGGCTGGCTCGGCTATCTTGTCGCCGGCTTCATCGGCGCGTGTATTTTGATTGCCGTGGCGCGAATGATTAAACGCTGAGCCTACAATCGAGTTGTGCACATCAGTATCGATAGGGGCGCGTGATCCTTAGGACCACGCGCCTTTCTTCAGAGCGGAAAATCGAGATCAAGCTGGTCGCGTCGCCGGAGCCTGTCCGCTGTACTTGTTGAGGTGCCGGCGTAGCAGTCTGACGTTGCGATTGTTCGCCTTGAAATAGACGTCGAAGATCGAGCCGAGAATTGGGACACTTCCTACGAGCGTATCCAGCAGCACGTTGCCTAGCATGCGAGCGACCAACCCATTTCCGGCACCGACGTTTCGAGCTCGCAAGACGATGTAGGCCGAGACAATGCCCGTCGCCGCATCTCCGAGTACGGGGACCAGACCTACGAGCGCATCCAGTCCAAAACGAATTGATTTGCCTGGAATGCGCCAGCGGGAATCGAGTAGCGCGGCCAATAGATCCAACTCGGCAAGTGCGTTTGCTGTATCACCACCGTGACCGCCCTGCCCGATCATGCCAATTCGCGCGCCAGTACGATTTAGTATCTCTCCCTGATGGATAGCCGTCACCTTAGATATCGCTTTGACCGCCTGAATTCGCTTGCGTCCTGTGCGATGGCACGTCGTCGAGCAAGGTCGTCTCACCGGAGCTTTTCGGCGCCTCAACGGGCAATTCACCAGTAGGCGTCATTTTGCTGACGGCCTCAGGCAAATCTCGCGTGATCCGGCTAATGAGCTCCTCGCGCGAAAGGCCGGTCTGCATCGAGAGGGAAGTCAGGGTGTCTTCGTCTATGGCTGCTTCCACCTCGCTTGGCTGGATCGGCTCGTTCGGCCCGGTGCCTACCCACGAATCGACCTTCGATCCGGCGCCTGCCCCTCTGAACCGGTCGAGAATATCGCCAAGCGCGGTCCCCGAAACGCCTTTTGAAAGCTGATCTAGAATCCCGCCTTGCGGATCATTTGGGTTGCGATCACCCGCTCCAAGGATCATGTCGCCGATCTTGTCGCGATTTTGGTATGCCAAGACGCCGAGCATCGCGATCGCCAATTTTCCCAGGTTAGCCATTGGTACCTCCACTGTTCAATGGACAAGGGCTCAACATCACAAAAGTTCCGACTGGCGACGATCTAATTGAATAAGGGCTGGCGTATCGACACAGACGTGAGCGGTCGTCCCTAAAGCGGCGTGTTGTCGTTGGCCTGCCGGGCGGCTTCGGCCTCGGCGACGTCGATCGTGCAAAGCTCGTTGCCTGCCTGATCGCGCATCCGTACCAGCCATCCAGTCAAATCGTCGTCGCCGGTTGCAGGGACGAGCAGGTCGATCGCGCAACGGATCGCTTCGGCGCGAGCAGCCTCAAAACTTGGCATCACGGCAGGCGGAACCTGGCGAGCCTGGTCGCCGTCGCGATATTCGAACGTATAGACATTGCTCTGCCGGCCGCGGACATTGCCGGATTCCGGTGTCCTATTGAAACCGCCAATTCTATCGACAGGCATTTCGAAGGTCGCGGTCTGAACAAGCAGGGCTTTTGCACGGTCGATTGCCCCCAGCGCGCCGTCGGCGACGTCGCCTCGCGCCATTTCGACCGCGATAGATTCACCCCCCTGGCCCTCAAACACCACTCTAACAAGAGGCAGGCCGGAAGGCGCGGCCGCCTGTCCAATGTTGATTCCGACGATATGCATGGGGATACCTTTGACGCTCAGTTTCGCACTCTCAGTGCTTTCGCTGCTCGTGCTCATCCGCGCGGACGAGATAGTCGCTAGCTGCGGCCAGTACGGCCAAGAACGCAGCGGCATATCTGGCAAACCCGAAGGCCTGCGCGGCGGCCAATTTCGCACCGCGTGCATGCTCGGCGATAAATGCATCCGTCGCATCCTGAACTTCAGCTCCAGCCTTGCCGAATAGGGTGCGCTCCTTGGCTGTGGGCTCAAACGCCTTACCGATTATGTGGCCGAGCAGCAGGCCACCCGCAGATCCAGCGAGCACCTTGGCCCGAAACAGGTTTGTGATCGCCTTGCGCGGATGGGCTTCATAACGAATTGACGCGGCGTCGGAATGCGAGGCGCCGGCGACCTTATCTACAGCTATATCGTCGGCGCCTGCCGGGCCATGCGTGCTTCGCCTGCCGGCGTCAAACACCGCAACTGCACCCAGTGCGACCGCGGCAGCAGTGCCGCCATTATTCTTGACGGCGTCCGACACACCGCCTAGCGCCTTCGCCACCTTCTGCTTCGCGTACCGGGTGGACGCATCGACCAGATTTCGGGGCTGCAGGCGCCGGCTTATCTCGCTGACAGGTTCAAACAAAGCCTGCCGCTCTGTGCGGCTTTGCAGCATGATCTCGCGCATCTCTTCACTGGGTTGAGCCAAAACGCATCCCCTGTTTCAATGCCGCGATGTCAGTGCGCACCTGGTTGACGGTTTCGACAGGTGTGATGGTCCATCCCGCGAGCGCTCGCTTCGCAAGATAGAGAAACAGCACGCCGCCTACCCCCAGAAGCGCTGCGACGATTAGGCAAGCTACCATCGGACCGACACCAAAGTGGATCATAGCGAGGATCAGGAACTGGACCATGGCGAATGCAGCCAAGACAAAGAGCACCAGTGCGGCGATGCCGCACGCGCCTGACGAGACGATCGTAGACGTCTTAACCTTCATCTCGGCTTGGAGAAGACGAAGATCGAGGCGCATCAGCGAAGCGAGATGGCTATACCCTTCGCTGAAAACGCTTCCCAAGGGTCGGAGATTGGAACCATCATCCATCTGGAACGCTCTTCGTGTCAGGACCGATCGGAGCTTCGCATGATCCGGGTCAGCACAACGCCGGCCAGGATGCCTACGCCGAAAAAGGCCGCCGGTTGGCGCTGGGCGAATTTCGTGACCGAGTCGAGCAGTTCACCCACGTTGCGGTCCCTGATATCCGACGAAATCCGTTCGACACCTTCGGCCGCGCTCCGAACCATGCCTGCAACCTGCGGAGATTGCTTCTCGATTCCATCAGCCGCCTCCTTCACGGAATGGGCAATGTTGGCGATCGCGTCGGCGCCGGCGGTCTTGTTCGACTCCACCGCTTCCTTGAAGGCGCCCGCAGCATCCGACGCAACCGAACCGGCATAATTTTTCGCGTCAGTCGTCACCGAAGCGGCAGCGGTTTTGAGATGCCCTGCGGTTTCGGCAGCGCTCGACTTTAGTTTGCCGAGCGCTTCCTTGCTGCTGTCGGCCACCTCGGCATCGTTAGTGTGTAGCCAGTTCAGGTCGCTCGATGATCCAGTGGGGTCGTTGCTGATTGATGTGTTCACGGTTTTCCACTCCTGTTGTTGTGAAGTGAACTCGGCCAATGGCAACCTGTTCCTGCCTAGAGCGAATTTTCCTGCCGCGAGGTCTCACTAGTAGCTCTAACATGCTATTTTCGATTTGGCCTGCTGCCGGAACAGAGCAGAACTCGGGCATCTGCACCAACCGCTTCGGATCTTGCCGGGCTAACGTCAACGGACTTCCAACCAGCATCTAAAACCTGAGTGCGGAGAACTGCTCCAGCACGCGATGCAATCTTGGAAGCGACGTTCTTGGTGCACCAAAATGCCCGATCCAACGAAGCCCGCTATCGATTTCAGCTACCAATACCTGCCCTACGGAACGCAACTCGACCACGACTTGGCCGAGCTCGTGCGCAGCGCCGACGAAACAATCGACGCGCTGGCCGATGTGCGGCGGGCCGACGGGGCACTGCCGAACGCAAAGGTAACGGTCGACAGTCTTTCTCCGGCCGTCCTGGCGCTGCTGCGTGGCGACGGCCCGACTGGATCAACAGGGCCGACGGGACCGGCTGGCGTCGGCGCGACGGGGCCGAGCGGTCCCGCGCGATCGACGCCCCAACCGCAGCTTCTAAGGCGTTCGACAGAAGGGACGACGACCGTTTTCGCGCGGCTTCGACTGGATCTCTGCTTCCGACATCCGCAAACCATACGCGGATCGCTTCAGAATGGACCGGGTTATTGGGTATGCTGCATCTGCCAACGAAGGCGCTGCGGCTGCGGAGAGCGGTTGTGTGCGTCAAGCCCGGGCCGCCGGTGAAAGAGATAGGCGTCCCGGGCGATCGGTTGCGATTACGCCCGCCTCGTCGCGCAAGATCTCGTCGGGCAGTTGAGGGCTGACCTGGCGGGGGTTCGGCACGCTTTGGGAACCAACCGCATTAGCTTGTAAGATTTTATTGACAAGGTCCCATGTACGAATATTTTCGATATTTTCAAATGCTAGACCTCTGTCAGTATAAGTTTTGCTAAAGTAAGTATTAGTCTTAGATCTGCCTATTTTTTGCGGAGGTGAGAGTGCCTTGATGGCCAAATTTCCGCCGATCGGCTGTCGAAAAATCAGAAAAATGGTCTTTATATTACTGTGGTCCATTCAAATTTATAGCCCAATTCTCAGCTTTATGCGGCTGCGCTGCCGCCCCGCGATTAACCACTCCCGAATGAACACGGTTAACGATTCGCTAATTTAGTTGACTATGTTTTGCACAGGTATATTTTCGAAACGTTGGGATGTGCAATTTGGGCGAGCAATAGGCGATGGTGGCATCAGGCGCGTGACCGCGGTTTCGGGGCGTATCGGATGCTGAACGGCAGCTAATAGCCGCGTAGCACCGCCCAGCAACTCAAAAAGCAATCGACAGACAACAGGAGTGGACGATTCCGCGGGAGCGGAAGGTTTGTGACGTTCTCAGGAACGTCGCCCGGCAACGCTATGGCCGGCAGTAGTGTGCGCAGTGCGTAAGGGCGAAGGGGTGGAGTATGGGTAGAACTGTCAATGTTCTGAAACTCGGGGCCGGGAACACCCGAAGGGGCGCGAATTCCAATCGGGGTCGCGCGCTGGTTGCCGGTGGGGCAGGATTCCTGGGTTCGCATCTGTGCGAGCGTCTTTTGCGGGATGGTTACGACGTTGTCGTGTTGGACAATTTCCACACCGGCAAAAGATACAATCTCAACGCCCTCGTGCGCGATCCGCGATTTACGTGCATCGAGCACGACATCGTCGACCCACTGCCCTTGGATCTCCAGGTCGATGAAATCTACAATCTCGCCTGTCCGGCGTCCCCGCCGCATTACCAGGCAAATCCGATCCATACGTTCAAGACAAGCGTGCTTGGTTCGCTGAACCTGCTCGAACTCGCGCGGCGGAACAATGCGAAGATATTTCAGGCTTCGACGTCCGAAGTCTACGGCGACCCCCTGGTACATCCGCAGCCGGAAGGCTACTTCGGCAACGTCAACCCGCACGGTCCGCGATCCTGCTATGATGAGGGCAAGCGTTCGGCCGAGACGCTGTTCTTCGATTATTCGAGAACGTATAGCCTCGATGTCCGCGTCGCACGGATCTTCAACACCTATGGCCGCCGCATGCAACCAGACGATGGCCGCGTCGTGTCGAACTTCATCGTCCAGGCTTTGCGCGGTGACGACCTGACCGTCTACGGCAGCGGCCGGCAGACCCGTTCATTCTGCTACGCGGACGACCTCATCGAAGGTTTTATCCAGTTGATGAACGCACCGAGCGCACCGCAGCACCCGGTCAATCTCGGCAACCCTGCCGAATTCACCATTCTGGAACTGGCGACACAGGTGCTCGAATACACCAACTCACGTTCGAAGATCGTGCATCGGCCGCTGCCGGTCGACGACCCCAAGCAGCGTCGGCCGGACATCTCATTTGCCCGGGAAAATCTTGGCTGGGAGCCAAAGATCAGCCTGAGCCAGGGGCTCGCGCATACCACGGCGTATTTTGACGCCCTTCTCTACCCGAACCGGCGCGTCAAAGAAGCTGCGATGTAATGAGCCGCCCGGCAATCCTGGTGACGGGTGGGGCCGGTTACATCGGCAGCCACACCTGCAAGCTGTTGTCAGCTGCCGGCTACCTGCCCGTCGTTTTTGACAATCTGAGCCGTGGCAATGAGAGATCCGTTGCCTGGGGGCCGCTTGTTGTCGGCGATATCCGGGACCGGGAGGCGCTACAGCAGGCGATCAGCACCTACCAGCCGCAAGCGATCATCCACTTTGCTGCGCTCGCTTATGTGGGCGAGTCTGTTCACGAGCCCGCAGAGTATTATTCGACCAATGTGTCGGGTACCATCGCGGTGCTTGATGCGGCACGCTCGAGTTCTATCGAAAACATTATCTTTTCAAGCAGCTGCGCGACGTACGGCGTGCCCGAAACACTGCCCATTCGAGAGACCTCGGCGCAAAATCCAATCAGCCCCTATGGGCGAACCAAGCTGATGGGCGAGCAGATCATCAGCGACTATGCCAGCGCCTACGGAATGAAATATGCGATCCTGCGTTATTTCAACGCCTGCGGCGCCGATCCCGACGGCGAGCTCGGTGAGTGGCACTCGCCTGAAACGCACCTGATCCCGCGCGTGCTCATGGCCGCATCAGGCACCATCGACGAGATCGAGGTTTTCGGCACAGACTACGACACGTCGGATGGCACCTGCGTGCGCGATTACATCCATGTCAGCGATCTGGCCCGCGCGCATCTGAGGGCTTTCATGCATCTGGAGGCGGGTGGCGAAAACCTGTCGGTCAATCTCGGCACCGGGCGCGGGGTTTCGATCAAGGAGATTCTCCAGGCGGTCACCCGGATGACGTCAAAATCGGTTCCGGTTGTCTTCCGGCCCGGGCGCCCGGGAGACCCGGCGGAGCTCTATGCGGACCCGATCAAAGCGCGCGAACACCTGGGCTTCGTGCCGGAACTTTCCGACATCGATACCATCGTCAGGACAGCCGCCCCGTTCTTCGGGCTGGAGGCCACCGCGTTCACAATTCCGATGCCGACGGCGAGGCGCCGCCGGTCAACTGCGCCAGGAATGCCAAATGCATTGGAGGACATCACCAGCTCGCAAAGCTAGTAGTCGTCCCTGTTTGTCGTTGTCGGGGACGTGGGCTCATTGAGGTGGGTGAGCTTCTCGGCGAGCCTCAACTTTTGGAATCGATCGAGGTACGGATCTTGTCGAACTGCGCGCCCTTTGTATCGCCTTCCTCGAACTTTCGTTGCTCGTCGGAAGGGTCTCCCGGAGAGTGCCGGAAACTGTACCAGACACCGTCCGGATCCTTGCGCTGTTCGAGGGTCCCACTCCGGAAGCGGTGGCTGAAACACGTGCGGATCGGCGCTGCGGCGTAGGTCTTGGACCGCCAGACGAGATCCATGCACATCTTGCCATCGTTGCTCAGATGCCATCTGCCTTCGCCGACAGAAGCCGTGTCTTGCTCGGAGGTCCAGGCCCGGACCGGTCGATCCTTCTGTCCGAAATAGGCCGCTCCGTTATCCCATATCCACGTGCGGTCAGCATAAACAAGCTGAAGTTGGAAAGCCGTGGGAACGGCAACGGCATCTGCAGGGCCGCTGTCTTTGGGACCAGCTGCGTGCGCGGCTCCGCAAAGCGCCATCTGGCACCAAATGGCCAGGACGGGCGCAAGCGAGATGGCAAGTCGATGGCGCCTCGCCCGGCTCGCTGACTCAAATGGCAATCCGGTCCTGTTCGTCATGCTGAGCGGTCGCATTCAATGTTCGCTTCCCAAGCGGGCGTCGACCAGCCGAGCATACCGCAAGAACGGGCCCGGTCCGTCCTGCGCTGACAAGTGGCTCCACGCTGCAACCGTCAGTGTTTCGCATGCTAGTGAGTACCCCTCGAAGATGTCAACCGGTAGGACGGTCAGTGTCTGTCGCGGCGCGCAGGGGCTGCAAATCGAGGACGACGGTCTGCCACGCGGCACGCTATAGACATCCCTCGACGAACGGGCCGCTAACCCATAGCGAGCCGTTGCTGTACATGGCGGTCCCGTTGTCGTCGGTGTAGCCGTGCGATTGCTCGTCGACACGCAGCCTGGTGTTTGGCACCAACTGACCGTTCACCTTGACGCTCTTGATGAACAGATTGCGATCACCTGCCTTGCCGTCTCCGCCCCACAGGTCGTTGCTGTAGCGAAGCTCGATCGTCTTCGGGTTAGGCACGCTGCTGAGATCGATGTGGAACGGCTTGGCCAGGGTTGACGCCTGCATCAGCTCCGCCATGGCGGCTTCCGGCGTCGAAGCGACGCTTTCCTTGCCCGGGACGTCGATCTCGGCAGTGGTCTTTCCGTCGACCACGACGTCGAACCGAGGCGCGCCCCGGAGATTAATGCCGGCAGCGTCGACCTCCAGACTGGTGATGGCGCAACGTCCTGTCTCTTTCGCCGCGGCGGCCACCAGGTCGGCCACGCGCTCTCTCTGCGATTGCACCCATCCGGCGATGGGCTGCAGCAGCGCGTTTCGATCGCCGGCATCAGTGAAGAGGTTGGTTCGCTCATCGGAATCGGCCTTGAGGTCGTATTCCTCCACCTTGCCGGTGGTCGCGTTGAAGATGACCTTTCGATCGTTCTCGCGATAGCCGAACAGGAAACCGGCCCAGGGATTGAAGAAGAAGGTCTTGTTTGGCCGTTGCTCGCTGAACAAAGTGCGCCCCTGCCACTGCTTGGGCAGCGCAAGTCCGAGTATGTCGAAGATCGTCGGGGCGATATCGACGATGCCGCCGACCGGGTGAGCAACTTCATCATGAAAGAGATGCTTGTTGATCATGATGAGCGGGATGTGGATGTTTTCCTCGTAAATCGCGCTGGCATGAATGTAGTCGCCATGCTCCCCGAACGCTTCGCCGTGATCGCCCAATATGACCACCAGCGTCGAATCGAGCTTGCCAGACTGCTTGAGCGATTCAAGGATCTCGCCAAGGGCCGTATCGCCGACCTTCAGGGCGTTGAGATAGGCATTGAATTTCTGGTCGTCCGAGTAGTGGACCAGCGTGTTGCCATCGGAGGAAGGCGCCATCTTTGAAAACATCGGGCTGTCGGTGATGTAGGGATAATGGGTCATCGCCGTGAACATGATGCCGAAGAAAGGTTTTGCCTCGTCCTTGTTCATCCAATCGATGATCGACTGCGCCGTGCAAAGGTCACTGTTGTAGTCCATGTTTTTCCACTGCTCGGAGCTGAGCTTGAAGGTCGGGGTGCCGCATTTCTGCCCCCGGTAGTCCTGGACCACATCCAGTCCCTTGTTGAGGAAAAACTCATCGACCCGTTGGAATCGGGAATCCGCGCTCCAGAAAAACCCTGTGCGGAAATTGTTCTTGGACAAGGTGTTGGAGATCGAGTCCAGCGGCAGATAGGGATACCTTGCCGTCATGCCATAATATGAAATGTCGTTGTACATCGAGGTGAGCAGAGAAAATATCGAGTAATGCGTGGACGGTGCGTGCGCATATATGTTGTCGAATCGTATCGAGTCCTTTGCATACCTCTTCATATTCGGCGTGACCGGATACTTGCCGCCAAACGTCTCGATGTATTTGGATGGCACCGACTCCATCATGAAAATCAGCACGTTCTTGATTGGGTTCGGCGTCGGCGCCTTGAAGGTCGACGTCTCCGGCGGTCGCTCGCCGACGCTGGCGACATCCGGGTCATTGGTGCTGGCATTCATCGTCAGCACGACCGGCGTTGGATTGAGCAGGGCCGATTTAACAAAATACAGGATCGGATTGTCGATCTCGGCCGCCGGCAGCGCTTCCGCACGTACGTGGTGTCCACTACCGGCGATGGCAGCGCCGACACACACAACGAGCACGCCCAGGAAGGCCCCGTAGCCAGCGGCGCTCAGCCGCTGGCACAAACTGGCCGCGGCATAGCCAAGAATGAGCACCAGGATGACGGACCCGGAAAGGGTAGCGAAGTCCTTGATGTTGAGCGCGTCGCCCATCGCGTTCCTGGCATCGGCATTCTGCAGGAAGTCGCCATAGACCAGCCACTGGAACGTGAACGGTTCGCCCAGCATTTTGACGAGATTGATGTTGGCAAATCCCCAGCCCAGAGAGACCACGATAGCAACATAGAAGAGCAAGACGACGATTGCTGAGCCGAGACGGCTCGCCTTTGCCAGGAACAGCAGGATCAAAGTCGTCACAGTCAGGGACGTAACGACAATCAGGTCATAGTAGCTCGATGCCAATCCCTTGGGGACGGCCGCCAAAAGGCCTAAAACCGTGGTTTGCGGATCAATGATTGCGCCGCGGTAGACACCCAAAAGCAGCCACGACAACAGGCCCGTGCAGATGACCCGCAGGCTCCTGCGCCGGAAGCGCACATTCTTCGCCGAAGCGGTCCCCGCCTTCGACTGCGTAAGGCCGCTCTCAGGTCGGCTCGCCGACCCCCTACTGCCGCCGATGCTCATACAAACTACCCGCCGCCAGTTTGCGCTTCGGCCCCAAACAATGGCCGACAGCCTTCAAACCCCCACCCGCAGAATCGGCTTGCGCTAAAAAAAAGTCAATGAAATGGAGCTTGCGTTAACCACGTCTCTTGAGAACTGGTTAATCCACGCGATAATCGGCGAGGCGTTGTGCCCAGGTGAGCTGTTCCATCAACTGGGCACCCGCCATATGAATTGACGAACGGCGGGCGCCGTCGACCGCCCGCCGTCATGACGTTTCAGTACTGCGCAGGCAATCAGCCGCCGCGCAGACGCGTTGGGCTCAGGCTCGCGACGGTCATGCCCTGCTGTTGGGAAGGACACGTCGGCAGAAAGCGGCTCGCATCCGCGTATGTCATGGTCGCGATGGAGCTCTTTAGCCCCCCACGCTTGGCGATCCAGCCGCGAACCCAGCCAGGGTAGTTTTTCATCATGAAATTCGCGGCCACCTGATTGCCGCGCGCAGAAACGCCATACGGCAGGTGAAAGCCGAACGACGCGCTCTGCGTAATGCACACCTTGCTCTTGGGCATCGACAGATAAAGCGTGCAGGCCGAGTCGCACGAACCGTTGAACCGCACAAAAGTGCCACTGCGACGCATTTTTAGCGCACGAATGGCATAGTCGATCACATAGCCGCCGCGATCGCCACTGATGGTCTTGACGTTGGCCGTGCCAAGGCTGATGCGCGGACGCAGCAATTCTCCTGCGGAGCTTGCCGAGACCAGTGCGCCGATCAAACCGAGCGCACCGAGAAACTTCATTGTCGTTTTCATTTGCGCCTCCTGCTATGCCGTCAATGACTAGCTGGGAGGCGTAAAAATTGAATATTCCGTGTCGCTAAATTTGAATCAGTCGATCGATTATGCAGTCGTTTTAGAACCTGATTGACGATTTGGTTTACCAATGACGCAGAAGCATGATCACTGAAAAGTAAACCTGTCGCAGGCATCATTGCAGATGACTGTGCTGCGTAGCGCAATCGGCGGATGTGGATCAGAGGAAGTCGGATGGCCGTTGGTGGCAAGGAGCGGAGGAGGTCAAAGGAAGGCAAGCCTCGCCGCGTCTGCGTCGTGACGAATGCAATCGACCATGGCGGCGAAGATGGCGCCATGGTCGAGTTGGCCAGGCTTTTTGCCGAAGAGGGGGACGACGTCACCCTGCTATGGGTTCCAGGCAGGGATGCTCCAACGGAGGAGGCCGCGCGCCACCGCGAGCTGGAGGCCGCATCGGTGCGGCTGGTCATTCTCGACAAGTCCGATCAGCTGCTTCCTTGGCTGACGACACCCGAGAGCCGGTCCGCCGCTGTGCTGCATTATCTCGAACGGTCCGGCCACGATTTGGTCTACGCGCCCCTTGAGGGCGGGCTGCCTTACTACACGCTGCTAGCTGTCGAGACTGCGGCTTTTGCCGCGCCGCCGATCGTGGTCGTCGCTCACGCTCCGGAAGAATGGGAACATGAAGCCGACAAGGCGTTCTTCGACAGCGCCGAGGTGATTGCCGTCGCCTATATGGAGAAATACTGCGCCGAGATGGCGAACCGGACGATCTGTGTGTCCGCAGCCTTGCGACACTGGATGTTGTCGAAGGGTTGGAAGGTGAAGAAGGCGATCGTGACGCCGATGTTGCCGCTGCAGCATCGTCTCGCTCCAGCCGGTGTGCGATCGTCGACGGGCGGAGAACTTGCCGTCTTGGCCGGATGGCGCTTCCGCGATGGCCTGACGCTGCTTTGCGACGCGCTCGACATCATAGCGCCAATGGCGCCAAAAGGGCTGACGGTCACCGCATTCGGTCCATTTGGAAAGATCATGGGCGAGCACAGCGGTGGACTGCTGCTGAGACGCGCCGAGCGGTGGCCGTTCAAGGTCAACCTGTTGGCGCACGCAAGCCCCGCCGCAAAGCTCGACTACGTCGCGCGGGCCGGCGCGATTGCCGTCATCCCCGCCCACGCCGCATCGACGGGCGGCACCGTTGCCGCATGCATCGAGGCGGGATTGCCTTTCGTTGCGACCAATGTCGACGCGAACGCCGAGCGCTGGAGTGCGCAGGCGAGGCAGCCGCGGCTGGTCGATCCTGACGCCGCCGCGTTGGCGCAGGCCATTTCGGCGGCGCTCGACGACCCGCCTCGCCCACTGCCTGTCGACAGCCTGAGCCAATGTCGGCAGTCCTGGCTGGATACGCGCAACTTGCCGACGCCAACTAGGCGCTGGCGCGTCGACAAAAGTGCCGGGTCGTCACCCCTGGTCTCTATTGTCATGGCCCATCGCAACCGGCCGCTCTATCTTAAACAGGCAATCGCTGCGATCGAAGCGCAAACCTATGATCACCTGGAACTGGTTCTGGTCGACGACGGAAGCGACCTGGATGAAGTCAGGCGATTGCTGGATACGCTGGAACCGACCTTCCGTCAGCGCGGGTGGAAGATTCTGCGCCGACCGCACAAGCACCTCGGTGCGGCGCGAAATGCCGGCATCCGAGCTTCGCATGGCGAGCTGATCCTGTTCGTCGACGACGACAACGCGCTGTTTGCAGAGGCCGTCGATCATTTCGTGCGTGCGATGGCTACATCGGGTGCCGACATCTGCACTGCGTTCCAACTGATCTTCTACGAGGATTTCGTGCCCGAAGATCGCGCCGACGGGCTGATCCAGTACCTGCCTCTGGGTGGTCCCGACGCGCTCGGCCTGATCCATAACGTCTACGGTGACGCGAATGCGATGATGCGCCGGTCTGTCTTCTCGCGGATCGGGTTCTTGATCGAAAAGCCGGGCTACGCCATGCACGACTGGGAATTCTTTGCTCGAGCCTCTCTCGCCGGTCTCAAGATCAGGACGATTCCAAAGCCGCTATACTGGTATCGCTCGAAACCGGATGGCATGTTTCGGACGTCGAACTGGTACGACAACCGGCTTCCCATCCTGGAGGCGTTCAGGTCGAGCCTGCCCGATGGCGCCCGCCTGCTGCATCATTTGCCCATTGCCCAGAACGCGCACCGGTCTGAAATTGAAAGTGCCCGCGAAAACCTGAAATATACCCCCGGCAATCGGAAATATCTGGAGCTTTGCGACATCGAGCCGAACAGCGATGCGGCCATAGAGAAGCTTGCCAGCATTGCTGGGTCGATCGGCCGCCCCGATACGGGTGCCACTTTGCTTGGGCGCCCCGCCACAGACCACAATGCCGCCGACCGTCCTGATGTCGGCGGCGGTTCTATCATTCTCGACTACGACATGCTGCGGAGTGCGCGGTTGCTTACACCGCGCGTCTCGGCTCTCCCGCTGTTGCTTGTCGCACCGGACGACGGCGGGGTGTTCTTGCGTCCGCATGCGGACGGCCCGGTCGCTGCATCGCTTGATCATCATTTTCCAGCCTTCTTCCGGAAGGTTGAAGCATCCGTCGAAATCGCTCATGCCGATGCGCCGGCGATGGATTTTGCTCTCGCCCTTGCTCGACCCGACCAGCCCATAGATTGGCAACAGGACATCGGCAAGCAAACGATCGCCTTCTCAGGCTGGATGAGCATCGAAGACAGATTTGTGCGTCATCACTTGGTGGCAACGCTTCGCACACGAAGGAAGATGCTGCTTTCAATCGTTCTCGCCGTTCGTTTCACCGCAACTTCCAACGGTTTTCCCACGAATGCGTTCTTCCGCACGCTGACACTGTTCAGCGACTAAACGTCGATCCAACCAGGCAAGGGAGATCCGAGCCCAAGCCAGGCCCGTTCATCGGTCGTGCGCGTTAACCACGTTGGTGGAACCTTCCAAGAATGGTTGACAAAACGTTAACAGACGCTAATGTTTCAGTGGGTTGAGTAGGTGGGGTGCGTTATGCGTAGGATTCATTCTCTACTGTTGGGTGGACTTAGTCTGCTGGGGTTGAGCGTCGCTTTTTCTGACGCGGCGCAGGCGAAGACCGAAGTTGGCGTCAAGGAAGCCGAGCTTGCCTGCGAGCAGGCCCTTAAAACCGGCACCATCGAGGCACTTGAGGATTATCTGCACCGGTACCCGAACGCTCCGACAGCCTGCAAGGCGCTTGCTCTCAACAGTTTGGGCCAGTTTGCGGGCGGTGAAGAGGGCAAAGGCCACGGTGAAGGCGGCGGCCGCTACGGCGGATAAGCATCAGCCGGATTTTCCCTCAGTAGTTCGAGCACATCAGGTGGCGTAGTCGCTGCGCTGGTGTTGCATGGCCAGGGTCGAAACGAAACCGGCGAAGGGCTCCGAGGTCTTCATCCAGCCGAGTTCGACGAGTTGCGCGCCGTCACCCCGATAGCAGACGGAGCTTTGGTTCCGAAGCGCGAGTTTCGGATTGCGCTCCAAGGCCTCCATGTAGGCAGCGCGCTCCTCAAGCGTCTTTTCCTTGAGCTGCGCATTTTCACTCAGAGACGACGCTGATTTCTGGCGGAATCCCCAGACGAATTTGAAGTGCAGCAATGCGACGCGCAGTTCGCTGAATCGGACCTTGCTGATCGTGTGCTGTGCGACGTGATAACGCGTGCCGCGCCCCCATTTCACGATCGGCACCTTTGTCAGGCACGGGGGAAAAGTTTGCTTGAACCGGCCGTGCCAGAAGACCCGTTCCCTCACGCCACCGAACATCTGCTCGGGTGGGTACATACCGTCGCGCGGGCGCAGCCATCCCGGCTCCGGGTCGAAGTAGGGTGAAGCTTCAACAAGCGGGATCTTGCCATCATAGCTGTATTCGGCCAACGGGCCATCGGCGTACATGTCGATCATGGAGCCTATGACAGCGTCGACGCCGGTCGAATCGAGGTAGCTGCAAAGCTGCTGGAGATTTGCCCGCTCAAAATCGGGATAGACGAGAAGTTCGTCGGCGTCGATCGAAAGGCACCAATGGCCGGTGCCGAACACATTCATGAGCGTGTTGATCCATCGCGGCGGATCGATGTTTTCAGCGAAATGCGATCCTTCCGTGTGGAAGCAGTGGCTGTCCGGCTGCTCCAGGATCAATTCGCGGGTCCCATCCGTGGAGCCATTGTCCAGGAAGAAGAACCGATCGACGCCCAGGCCGCGGTAGTGGTCGAGAAGTTGCCGCAGCAATTGGGCTTCGTTGCGCAGTCCGACAAAGCACAAGATCTCGCCATCGGTCACGTCAATGGGCCGGTCGTCCAGTCGCGCGAGATGTTTTGGGGATCGAAGTTCAACCATCCGAGGTCATCAACCAGTTTACGCGAAAGGCAGGTACGCTGCTGAGAGTCCCGCGAAACGATTATCAAAGTGTTATCCAACTGTTGGCAAGACTGTTTCGAACGAAGCAGGCTGACAAGGGGGGTCATTGAGCATTGGTTCCAAGGCAGGCGCCATGCCCACGGGCAAGCGACAGGCAAGCCAGAAGCCTCGCAATGTGTGTGTCGTTTCGGAGGTTGAGTTCGGCTCGACGGCGACTGGCGATCACGGGTCGGTAACCTACGCGCTGGCGCAGCATCTGGCCGGAACGGGCGATACCGTGACGCTGCTTTGGGCGCCGAGCCCGCTCGGCAGCCAGCCCGATGATCAGGAAATAGTCAGGCTGGGCAAATGGTGCTTCGACAATTTCCTGGTGCGGCTCGAATTGTTGCCGCCCTCGCCCGAGTTGCTGCGCGGCACGGAGTCCTGCGACAAGAACTCATTGGCCGCCTACCACTACCTCAAGCAGAATGCATTCGACGTCGTCTATTTTGCGCTTGAAGGCGGACTGGCGCATTTCTCCACCCTTGCGAAGCGCACAGGTGTCTTTCCCGATCCTCCTACGATCATCGTGCTCGCACATGAGCCCCTTGTGTGGAAGCTGGAAGCCAATTCACGGGCGGTCGAACGCAAGGAGCAGATGACCGTCGCGCACATGGAAAAGAGGTCGGCCGAGACGTGCGACCATCTTGTCATCGCTGGCCAGTCGCTGCTCGACTGGATGGCCAAGGCGGGATGGAAGCTGCCCACCAGCCATCACATTGCTGCGCCCCTCGAGCCGGAGGAGTGGCGTTCCAACTTCGCTGTCGATCACTACAGGCCGCGGGATCGGCCAACCGCCGAAGTGATTCATTTTTCAGGCACAGAGGCGCGCGATGGGCTGACGCTGTTCTGCGATGCGCTCGATCGTCTGGCCGACAGCGGCGTCACCGATCTGACAGTGACGGTAGTCGGCGCGTTTGGTCATGTCCTGGGCGAGCATTCGGGTGGCATGATCGTTCGGCGTGCGCGGCAATGGCCGTTCAAATTGAAGCTCCTGCCCATTCGAGATGAGCCTGACATCTATAGATACCTGCGGCAGAGTCATGCTCTGGTGGCGATGACGCACTCAGCGGCTCAGCTGCCGCTGGAAGTGATGACGTGCCTTAACGAAGAGATCCCGTTCATTGCGACAGATGTCGGCAGCATTCGTGACGTGCTCCATCCGAAGTCGGCCGATGCCGTCCTGATGGATGCGTCGGCCTCCGCCATCGCGGCCAAAATTGCGTCTGTGCTGGAAAGCCGATCGTTTCGTCCGGCAAAGCCCCTGCAAAAGCGGGAAGCGCTCGAGAAAGCCTGGAGCGGGCTGCACGCGAAATTCTCCCGCGAACCCGGCAAGGTCTCCAGTCGCAGGCGGAGCCAACGGCCGCTCGTTTCGATCATCACTGCGCACTACAACCGGGTGCACCTGTTGCCGCAGGCGATTGCCTCGGTTCGACGCCAGGACTACCCCAACATCGAATTGATTGTCGTCGATGACGGCAGCACCGATCCCGATGCAATCAACCTGTTGGCGGAACTCGAACCGGAGTTCGAGCAGCGAGGATGGCGGATCATCCAGCAGAAGAACGGCTTCCTCGGCAAGGCGCGCAACACCGGTATCCGCGCCGCCAGGGGTTCGCTGATCCTGTTCCTGGACGACGACAACGTGCTGTTCCCAAACGCCGTCAGTACGTTCGTCGCCGGCATGCAAAATTCCGGCGCCGATATCTGCACGACCTTCGCCAAGTGGCTCAACGAGCCCTTCGTGCCGCCGGACACCAGGAGCGGCTATGTGCTCTACTTCCCGGTCGGCGGGCCGACGGACATCGCCATGCTCAACAATCCGTATGGCGATGCCAATGCGATGTTCCGGCGTGAGGTGTTCGACAAGATAGGTTACCTCAACGAAGAGCGGGGGTTTTCCGCAAGCGACTGGGAGTTTTTCCTTCGCGCGGATCTGGCAGGCCTGGAGATCGTCCCTGTCCCGGAGCCGCTCTATTGGTACCGGTCGGCACCGACGGGCATGAATCGAAATGCCGAGTGGCTGAGGAATCGCAAGCCGATCATCGCTGTCTTTCGAAAGCATCGATTCGCGAAAACGGAAATGTTCGTGCAACTGGCCATCAGCTCGAACACCGACAATCATGAGAAGGAGCTCAATCTCTGGAATCTGGAGCTGCGGGTTAACGACGAGCGGTATCTCAGGTTGAGTACAGGTCCCGCCAATACCGCGGACGCCATGCAGTTGCTGGCCGAGATCGCGGCACGCGAAGGCAGGGCGGATACCGCAATTTCGCTTCTCGCCCGTGCAGGGCGAAGCGACTTTGCTGTGGGTGTGGTTGAAATACTCAACGCTGCGACCGGAGAGACGGTGCCCGAGTTGAATTCCTCGCTGTACCGCGAGCAGTATCTTTCCGCCGAGCCCATGCGCCTGGCTCATGTCGGTTCGTATCCGGATGCCGATCCGGACCTGCTGAGCTATGTCGAACAGTCTCCAGACCAGTTGTTCCTCGAAGCCAGGGGCAGCAATGTCACCATGGCTTTGCTGAAGGGAGTCTGCCCGCCGGGCACCGTAGGCGCGACGTGTTGGGTTTACCTCGACGAGGAACTGACGGGCTCTGCGCAGTTTCAGCTCGCGATCGTAGACGCAGAAAACCAGACCTTCAGCAATCTCGCCCGGCTGCTTGAGGTTGGCAGCGGGAGCGGTTGGGCTGATGTCAGCCGACGGCACGAGGCGCGTGAGATAGGGGCGATGGTCAGTTCGCCGGCAACCGGCCGACGCGATTTGTTGTTGGCAGTCAAATGCGGCGGCAGCCGCCCGGAGGCGCGCGTCCTCGGCGGCTTTTCCAGCGTCCATATCCGCCATGTCGTTTCGAACGATGCCAGGCGCCCGCGCCTCAACGCACCCCAACAGCGCCAACGCACGCGCCGAATGACCAATGATGATCTGAAGCGTGCGGCGCTTGTGACGGATTATCCCTCCGAGCTGCCGACGCTGCTCATCGCGGGCGACAATGGCGGTATATTCCTGCGGCCGAACACGCACGGTCCGGTTGTTGCCGCCCTCAATTCGGCGTTCCCGGCCTTTGCCAGAAGTGTCATCGCGACAGTGGAGATCGCCCACGATGAAGCATCCCCATTCGAGTTCGCCATGGCGCTCGGCAGGCAAGAAGAAAAACTTGTGTGGAAACACGATGCACCTGTCGGCGCGCTGTCATTCTCGGGATGGACGCGCGTCTCGAGACCGTTCGAACTGCATGACCTGAAAGTTTCGACCCGGGAGGTCGATCGCAAGTGGCTGACGATCTACCTGGCAATCCGGCTGCCATCCGGCTCGAAGCCGATGCCGTCCAATGCTTTCTGGCGCAAGCTGTTGCTGGTGTGGGACTGAGGGGCGCGGGTTGTCGGGACGCGGTCGCGCCTTGTCGACGTTTAAGTGCGGTAGTAGATTAAGTCCGCGTGGAGGCGCCAAGACAATGAAGAAATCGCTGGGCCTTGTTCTGGCATTTATTGTCATTACCGGATGCGCAATGTCTTTCGGCGCGGCCGCCCAGGAACGCGACGTGGGGTCTAAATGCACGCAGTGGAATGCACATCGCGTCCTCTTCAAAAAAGGTGACGGCAAGATATCCGAGGAATCCGCGAAGGCCCTTGCGGCTTTCGTCAAGGATGCTGGGCACGATTGCGGCTACCGCCTCTACGCAACGGCGAGCAAGGAAGGCAACTACAAAAAAGCCTACGACATCGCTGGTCTCAGGCTCGATGCAACCGGCGATTTTCTCAAGGCGCAAGGCGTCAAGCCCGAAATGGTGCTGGTGCTTTCGCATTGGGTTGACGACGGCGCCGCCGACACCAATACGGCGCGGAGCGCGATACTGTACACGCTGCCAAAGCAAGGCATATCTTGCCGGCAATATGAGAAGCGCAGCCCTGTGCAGGTCGACCTGTTTTTCTATAGCCAGTCCTATGTGATCTCACCGAGGGTCAAGGCCGACCTCGAGAAGTTCGCCGCCAGCATCCGCAACTCACGTTGCAATGTCGAACTGACGGCTCTCGCGGCTACGGAATTCACCGGCGCCGACGCTGCAAAGACAAACAAGGAACTGGCCAAGCAGCGCCTGAAGGCGGTCGAGGATATCTTAACCGCAGCCGGGATCGAAAGCGATCGTCTGGTAGACACGAAAGTGGAGTACGTTGGCGACCAGAAGCCGAACGGCGTTCGCAATCGTCTGGCGACCGCATCCCTGATGTAAGCTTGCCAGATTAGCTGACCCGCGACGGACCCGCAACGATGTGGGCTACGGCGCACCACACCCGACGCTGGACGGCTGGAAGGCCCTCCTCGACCAGTTACTCGCGATCGGCACGGGCAAGGTCTATGTCGGGCGTGGGGATTTCCTGCGGGTGGCCGAGGCGGCCCAGCAGATCGCCTATGTCGACAAGCCGACGAGATCGTCACCGCCTGCATCACCCGCGGCGTCAATGACGCCCCGGGGGTCTGGTGGGCTTTTCTGCTGGGTCAGGTGTTGAATGTGGGTCGATCGTACGTCCGCGATCAATCCGCCGCCGCTCGGCATCCTTGACCACCCGCTGCAGCCCGCCGACGTCGCGAAGTGATTGACGGGCACCAGGAACTCCTACGGGTTGCCTCTTCACGCCTGTGCCACCGTCGCCCCCAAGAGGCGGCGACGGTGGCCGCTTGCAGCAGAACCCGCGCGCCGGTAACCGCGTAGGCAGGCTCCACATATTCCGCCTCGTTGTGGCTCAGCCCGTCACGGCACGGCACAAAGATCATCACGGCAGGCGCCACCCGGGCGAGGAACAGCGCGTCATGGAATGCACCCGAGATCATCTGTTTGTGCGGCAGCTGTAGGGTATTGGCGGCCTCCTCGACGGTTTTGACCATATCGGCAGAGAATGCCTCCCCCGGCATGTCGAACGACCGACTGATCGTTACCGTGCAATGCTGAGCTTCTGCCTCCGCCGCGCACACCTGGCGCAGTTCTGCTTCGATGGCATCGAGCCGCTCTACCCGCGGATGCCTGATATCGACGGCGAAGACCACAGACTGCGGTATGGCGTTGATCGATCCCGGCTGGGCGGGAGCGGAACCTCTTTCCAGCCTTGGCCCGGCTGTCTGTGCACCCTGATGTTGGGCAGCCGGGCCGACGCCCTTCTGAATTCAATTATCGCCGGCGTCGCGGCTAACAGACGAAACCGTTGCTAGCCTGGTTCATCCCTGCCTTGGTGATCTCGCCTTTACAAATTCCAATCCTGGACGCTAAGCCAGCAGCGGCCACTCGCTGCTCTCCAATCAACAAGCCTCAAACATCAGGTCGCGGTTATATGCAAAAAAGCCGGCCACCTTTCAGCAGCCGGCCAGTGCAAACAAGGAAGGGAACGTTGCACTGATGGGGCAGTGCACCGTCCGAAGCGTTTCCAAGCGACAATGTTCCACCGACGAGAGAACAAAGAAGGCTTCACCGCCAGCGCACATTCCCGTTAGCCGCGCTGTGTTGCCGTCGCCTAGTGTCTAAAGGCCTTTAACCAGCCACGGATCGGTGTCGTATCCGAGGCGCGGCTTTTCCGGCATTCCACCGGCCGGCAATTTGGCGGTTCCGGTCGGCCTGCAGTCCAGTTCGAGCACCTGCTTCTTGGCAGAGTGCTTCGTAGAGCAAAGGTCCGTGGCGTCACTCACCACCACCTTCTTCTCCTTGGCCTCAGCGACACCAGTCCCAGCGATCACGATCGCCGCGCAAAACACAGCTACTCTCATCATACTCCCCACCGTTGCTCCTCCCCAAAAAGGCTGAGCATGACGTTACGGCACATTTAAATTAGCGCAAGCGAATATTAGCTTGGCTAGTCCCCTTCACATCGGCTCTGGTCGCCTCCCCCTTGCTGCTGCGCCTTGCGAAACCGGGAGCGCGATATGGTAGGATGGGCGCATGCCTGCTCATGATCGGAGGGCCGATGTTCATGACTTGAGCTCGACATGGCAGAGGGCTGCAACCGTCAACTTTCCCAAGTCGTCGTGGCGATGAACGATCGCGTCGAGGATCGCTTACTCGTTTACTAGGTTCCGCTGGTCTAGCTCTACGCGATCACACCATAACCACGTGATGACAAATCAGCCATGTGTGTGGCGCGGCGGGCCTGTTCCGCTTGTGGCCGGCGCCTACCCACCTGGGTTCCCCAACCATGGCGTCGGCCATTTTCGTTCTCTCAGCTATTATAGGCCTTTGCTATCGGCCTATGTGTCGGCCTTGGATGGCGAGATCGCGGTTAGATCACCTCGTTCGTTTGGATGTTTCGCTGGCGTTGGCAGGAGGCGCATATGTTCGCCAGCCGGCGGATTCCACACCGCCCCACCGGTCAGGCCCAGCGCGCCCGCTGCAAAGTCCCCGCAGACGGCTGCTGGGCCGCTGGCGGGCAGCGGCTACTTGCTGACGATCCAACCCATCAAACCTTGGGACTAAACATCTAGGCCTCGGAATGCAGAGCGGAGAACGTCGGCTTGAAACGCGGAGACGGCAACAGTAGACGGGTCGGCATCTTCCCAGCCTCGCGCCACGTCATCGCGATGACGTTGACGAAGGCGCTCGCGTGAGGCTCGGATGGCCCTGCGCGATTGATCCATCTCCCGGCTAAATGTGGCGGATTCCGCCATGGACTTCTTGCGCATCAGCAAGGTGGCCGTAGTGGCCGCTTGAGCGATATCTATGAGCTTTGCAACCATCGCAGCCTCCCTCAAAGCAATGGTAAACGCCACATTAATAAGCCCGCCGAAACTCTCTCTGCAATGAAAAGAGTTGTACGATTTTTACGAATTCCCGCACCTTCAGTGATGCCGGACCTCTGCTATCCTCGCTCTTGTTCTGTCATCGCAATGAAGGACGACATCTTCGAGCAGCCGTCGCACACCTGTTGCATGAAAAAAGCTGTAGGCGTTTATAGGTGCCCGGGGAATCCGCCGTTTGTTTGCGTTGTGGAGCGGGACAAAGCAAGTTTCCTCACTCAGGCTGCCTACCGTGAAGCGGGGCACAAGCCCGACTTCCACGCGTTGCCGTGGGAAGCTGAACACAGGGCCGTCAAAGAAAGGCAGGTGAACGGGACGGCGCTCGCTGAACGGGACGGCGCTCGCTGAACGCGCCGGCTGCCTTCACGTTCACAACCGGCGCGCCGCTGGTGCGGCTTCTCAGGCGCGCTCCATCGCAGAAGGGAAGGCATCAGCTGCAGCACTGCTGGCCTTTTCCCACACGAAGGCTTGCGCGCATCGCTCTCCCACGGTGTCGGTAAAGTTGTTTACTCGACCGACAAGAGAGTTGGTTTTTCAAACTCCGGACGCTTGCGTTCCGATCAAAGCAGCCGCAACACACGGCCCTCGTTGTTGAACAGAACGAGCGGTTGAAATGGTGAAGTCGCGTCTACCCATTGGGCGGCGACTCGTTTCGGAAGTAGGGAACTTGCGACACACCTCAACTCGACCTGATCTTCTGGCGGCCTTTGGCGCGAGGCGTCGTCCGAAGTAACCGCGAAAGCAACAAAGGAAACGGACCCAACTGGTCCGAAAAACCGTTTGCCTGTTGTCAGCAAGGATCGGTCCCTCCATGCTCTGACCGCTGCAAACAGGCGTGGAGAAGCCTCGATGTCACAGACCGATGAAAGTCTTATTACCGCTACCATCGAAGGTTACGTTTTGGCCATGTCCACCGGTGCCGAAGAAGGGCTGCGGGCAGCCTTCCACCCACGCGCATCAATCATCGGTAACTTCCAGGGCGCGGTCGAATGGCTGAGTGTCGATGCCTATGTCGGCGAGGTGATGGGTGCGGGCTTGCCGCCGAACACCAGCCCCAACTGGACAGTCGCATCGCTCGACATTACGGGCGATGCAGCCACTGTGAAGGTTGAGGACGAATTTGGAACCACAAGGTTCACCGACTATCTTTCCCTGCTCAAGATCGCAGGAGAATGGAAGATCGTTAGCAAACTCTACCACCTTCACCATTAGGACCGTCCAGATCACAGGCCAAATACCGCTAAGCTGGCGATCTCCTGTCGTAGGTCTCCCAGCGCCTTTAGAGCTTGAGCTCACTCCTTAGCGCGTCGATTCGCTTCGAGGCCTCGGCTTTGCTTAGATCTTCAGCGTAGCTTCTGTCGTCGCCCGCCTGCTCACATAATGTTTTCAAGTAGGAAGCTTGCGACGGAGTCATTGGCTCGTCACCAGTCGTCCATTCGTCAGGATCCTTGCTGATAGTTTCGCTTTTGGCTCGGGGTGAAGTTTGCATGACGCTCTCCATGTTGGGAACGGCACAACGTGTTTGATCTGCTTTTGTTCCACATGCTTGAAGTGTGTGAGATTGCGAGGGCATAGGTGTTCACGACTGCAAGTTTACCCGTGCTGGAACAATCCGACGAGATTGCTTAGCTTCCGCTCGCGGTCGCCAACGATGAGCCGACGCCAACTCTGCGCGACGTCGAAAGACCCTCCGCGCCCGCAATTTACCCCAACGGTGAGGAGACAATCCCCATGAAAGCAATCGTAGCGACGGACCGGACTGCAGGAACGGCCGGGATGAAGTTGGTGGAACTGCCCGAGCCTCAGGCGGCAATTAACGACGTGGTCGTACAGGTTCATGCGGCAGGATTCGTCAACACCGAACTGGAGTGGCCCTCGACGTGGGCCGACCGAGCCTTCCGTGACAGGACCTCTTCGATCCTCGGCCACGAGCTGGCTGGTGTGGTCACTGCGCTCGGCTACGGCACCACGGGGCTTTCAATCGGTCAGCGAGTGTTCGGCCTCGCCGACTGGCATCGCGACGGCACCCTCGCCGAGTATGTTGCCATGGAGGCACGCAATCTCGCGCCACTGCCCGGCGACGTCGACTTCACGGTGGGCGCGAGCCTGCCGATCTCCGGCCTGACCGCCTGGCAGGGGCTGTTCCAGCACGGCCGCCTTCAGGCGGGGCAGAGCGTTCTCGCGCATGGCGCTGCCGGTGCCGTCGGTTCGATGGTGGCGCAGCTTGCAAGGGAGGCCGGAGCCTATGTCATCGGCACCGGACGCGCCGCCGACTGCCAGAAGGCGCTCGACTTCGGTGCAAATGAATTCGTCGACCTCGGAAATGACACGCTGGAAGACGTCGGCGGTGTCGATCTGGTGTTCGATGTCATTGGCGGCGACATCCAGAAGCGGTCCGCAACGCTGGTCCGGGCCGGAGGAACGCTTGTGACAGCCGTCGGACCAACGGATATTCGACCTGCAGACGGCCTGGCGATTGACTTTGTCGTCGAGGCTGATCGAGCCCAGCTTTCTGAGATAGTTCAACGAATCCGGGATGGACGACTGCGGACGAACATCGGCAAAGTCTCGAGCCTGGACGATGCCGTCGCCACCTTCAACTCGACCAAGCGACGCACGGGAAAGACGGTTATCCGCGTTCGTCCGTGAGAACTTGGGAGAGGAGGCGAGTCCTCTCTCCTTAAGGTCGCGTCAGGCAGCTGACACGGTGAGGTGCAAATCAGCGCCTGTCGCGGAATGTAGCCATTGTAGGCAGGCGAGGAATTCGCGTCGTCCATCGTAACCCAATGAGCTGGTTTGCCAAACAGGGGAGTCGAAATCCTTCATGTGTTGTAAGGCCGCGATGGGGGCTCTGCAAGAGTGATACGATTGCCGTCAGGGTCTGCGATCTGGGCAATCTTCCCGTAGTCACCCTCCGATTCACCTGTGAGCGTCACGCCACTTTCTTCAAGCGACCTTCGGGCTTTGTCCATTTTGGGGACCACAATAGTCAGTCTGCCGGACCCAGCATTTTCCTTATCCTGGAAGATTTGCAAGTTGGCGCCTGCGATGTTGCGCCATTGGATCAACCCGTCCATGGGGCGATCATCAGGCCTCCGCTCGAATAGCCGGGTATAGAACTCCTCCGCTTTGTCCATCCTTGCTGTGGCGAGCACGGCGTAAAATCCTTGGATTTGCATTCACATGCCTCGAGCAAATGCGGTGTTTGCGGGAACCTGCTTTGTACGTTTCCGACTCTTGCCTTTTTCGGAAAGTGACCCACAGAATAGCTGATGAGGTTCTATCTCTCTGGGAGGATGGGATGGACATTCAAGCACCTGTTCGGCCTACGCAGCAAACGGCCAAGGAGCTGGTCCGCGAGGTCCTGTTGGGCTCACAACCCGGCAACATACTTCCGTCAAGGCGACCATTGCAGCGGTGCCCGAGCGCCGGCCGCGATCTTCTCGAAACTGACTGCCAGTTAGTCGAAATGATCGTCGATTCAGCCTCCGTTTGGGGACTGTTCATCGCCTTCAACGCTCGAGAAGCGTGATGCCCCACCGTTGGTTCAACCCTCCAGTTTATGTGAAGACCGAGCGCCCGGGGCTTCGCCTTGGTGTCAACCGGGTTGATGCCGCCGCTGAGGAGCTCCTAAAATGGTCCAATCGTGGCCCCAAGTGGCGGCTGGCGGCCGAGGCTTGCCTATCTGCGATGGATGGCAAAATGCTGGGTAACGACTTCCGGCTGCTGTTCGAGGCCGCGGCCGATGAAGAGGAAATGCTGCTGCCGGATTAACAACGCTATACGCAACGGGACCACTCGGGTCTGTTTTCGCGTTGGCGGCCGGCGAATTCACCAGCGCAACGGGCATCTATGCCGTCCGGCTACCGAGCGACGCCCCAGATGGACAGTTGTTCGCCGGTGGGCTTACCATAGGGCCGGGGGGTGACCGATGGAGGTCACATGGTTGATGAAGAGCATCGCCGCGAACGGAGGCAGCGGGTGCTTAAAGGCGCCTCAATCATCAGCGGAATTACAAACTCCGAGATCAGTTGCACCATTCGGAACCAAAACAGTGGCGGAGCTGAGCTCAAAGTCCCGGTGGAAGCGCGTGTCCCTGAGCGGTTTGTGCTTTACGTGCCGACCGACGGCGTTGCCTACCAAGCAGTCCTGCGGTGGCGCAGGAACGACCGAATTGGGGTTCAATTTACAGGAACGTTGCCGAAGCCGCGTCTCCACTATGGCTAAGCAGCGCCGGTGCATTGGCTTTGCGAAATTTGGACACTATCCGGCGCTCCGCACGTGTTTCAGGGCAGTCGTACTTTAGAGGTTACCCTAGGGAACCCTCGCCTCAGGTCGACACGGCCAGAAGGCTGAAGATGCCGGGAATATTCCTCGTCCAGATAGTTAGCCAGACGCCCACGCGCTGCGGGGGTATTACCCAGTGAAGACGTCAAACAACGTCCAGCTTTCGGCGGGTTCAAGTCGTAGCTTTGGGAAGCCATGCCGTCGCTAGGTAAGTCTGCGGTCCAGTTCTCAAGCAGTGATCGACATTCGACATTCCTGTTGGAGGAGTGCGGGTTCTACAGCAGATTCGGTTTCAAGGATCGCGAGGGGTTGGCTTAATGCATCATGAGCGACCCAGCATTCTCAGAAACCGGCACCCGTCTGCGCAGCCCTATGATGCAGATAGGTAGAGTCAAAATCTGCGGCGCGAACGAGCCCTGCCCAGTCGGGCGCATGAAAACGCGAGCCAAGGGTAGATATCAGACCGTCGCGTCGAAGGTCCTGAAGCACTCGGTTCACGTGCACGGAGGAGAGGCCAAGTGCGTCGCCAAGTGCAGCCTGCGTTATGGGGAGATAGGCCACATGATCTTCAATGCGACCGACCGAGCGAAGGCGGACAATAAGTTCGCAAAGAATGTGAGCCATACGAGAGTAGGCGTCGCGCCTTCCGACGTTGGTGACCCACTCTCGATAGATCGCCGCATCGATCACAGTGGAGCGCCAAAACACTCTCGTTATCGAAGAGTGCTGGTCGCAAATGGCGCGAAGATCGTCGTGCCGCATGAAGCCCACTCGAGAGGGCATCAGAGGGGTGAACGTGCAATCCATGACCGACAAATGCAAACCATGCAGGTCGGGAATGTCGCCCGGAACAAAAAAGGAGGATATCTGACGCTTGCCCTCCCCGGTTAGTTTGGTCGACCCTATCAAGCCGTCAAGAACGACGAAGGAAAGGCTCGGCTTCTCGCCCTCGCGCAAAATGTCTTCATTGGGCTGATATTCCTTCTCCTGAATCGAAATGTTCCCCAGAATGCCAATATCTGATTGTGCGAGTTCCGAGATGGTCTGGAGCTTGCGGATCAAGATGTTTGAAGAAGGAGCCTGTGCCATCAAGAACCCGTTCGGGTAGCCCACCAATTTGCTGTGGGCGCTAATTTCGATGGCGGTTGGGCTGGCGACGTTAGATCGTGCTTGATCCCTTTGGCTTCCCGCATCAGAGAGGACCAATTCCCTCCCAGCAGCGCTATCAACTCCAAGGCTTGCGCCTCCGTTATGTTGGTCTCGTCGATAAGCCTTTGGACAAGGCGACGCTCGGGCTCAGACATCATGCCGCCTAGGATCCTAACCGCTCAGAGACCCCTTCCTAACTATAACATTTGATATAAGTTCCGACCTAAGTGGCTGTTTTTGTGAGGGGCCATAGCGTTCGAAGCCGCGCACTCCGGATCACAGCCTGCTATCCCCCAGATCAACATATGTTATTATGCGAGGAACATTCGAGGCCTCGCCGTTGAATTGCTGAGGAATTACTCACGGGGGGCAGGCTTGCAATGCCGTCGGGTTCCGTCTTGATCGTGGAGGATGAGAGCATGATCCTCTTAGACGTCGAGAACTCTCTCCGCCAGGCCGGGTTCGAGGTGATCGCCGTCTTAAAGGGCCATTGTGACTTTTGATCGTGAGCCGGAGCGAGTTGCGGCTCTGCTGACAGATATCAGACTTGGAGACGGCCCGACCGGGTGGGATGTGGGCCGGCACCTCCGAGGCGCCAATCCTACTATGCCAGTGATATACATGAGCGGCGATGGTGCGGACGATTGGCCGTCTGGAGTGCCCAACAGCCTGATGATCACCAAGCCGTTTGTTATGCCGCAGATCATTACCGGGCTGGCAACTCTCCTCAATACACAGGGAGTGTACCAACTCCCAGCCTCAGAATAGCTGCGGTTGATAGCTGCCATGTGTATATAGGGAAGTCAGGGGGGCCTCTGCTATCCGCCATCATTTGCGGGCAAGTCTCCCAGAAGCTGGCTTAACGGACCAACCAAGGGACTGGGTAGCCTACTTGATTGAAGGATCTCAACGCTTGGGAATTTTGCAGCGACAGGTGGCGGCTCGCGCGGTGTCGGCGACTAAACCGGTGGGCTTTTGCTGATACTTACAAAGCGCGAGGCCACCTTTGGTCGAGGCATTGGGCCGCCAGCGCGTCGGCGCGTGCTGGCGGCCCGTATGCGGCCTCAAAAACACCCATCGAGGCGTCGACCGGGGGGTCGAGTTCGGCCATTTTTGGCCTTTGCAATGCAGGCGTGTATTGCAGCGCCAAAGCACAACCTTTGATCAGCCGCCTGTAATCAGCAGTACGTAAGTGGGCTCGAGAACGGTAAGTGTAACCCCACTATTCAAATGCTGTTCCAGATCGCAAAAGCGCTTGGCGTCAGCCATGTTGACCTCGTAATGCCGACTGAGCAGCAGGGTCAATCGTACGATCAGCCTGCCGACTCATCGACCTGAGGATCGCTTTGACCAGCTCCGGCTCCGGCTCGTCGCCTTCGAATATTCCGAGCAGGTAGGTCGCCTTGTCGTGGCGCTCGGCATCGTTTGCAGCCGGGTACGCGCAAAGGGCCAGCAGAAACTCTCTTTCTACATCGCTCGCCGAATCCAAACGGTCGAATTCATCGCGCGTGATGGGGCGACCCGCCACGACAGCATCGGCTTGGCGAGCAATTTGCCGAAGCTCCGAGTAGGCGGCGCAGTGCGAGCAGATCGCCTTCACCAGCGCAGGCGATACGTCCTGACAGTGAGGGGCAGCCGCACAGCCATGATATTCCGCAGCCCCGCCCACCGAGGGCGTCGCATGGTCGACAAATGCAAACGGCAAGGCGCCTAACAGAGCTCGCCGGGAAATCCCACGAACAAGCATCTCAGTACTCCTCGCCCAGCATGATTGTGAGTACGCGGGTCGTGATAGCTGGCTCGGCTGGGTCGTCTGAGGCGAAGGTCATCGACTGGTCGTAGTAGTCGATCTTCCAGATTACTGTCCTACCGTCGATTTCCAGCACAGCGCAGTCGTGCTCGCCGTGAGGGTCATTGTCGTCATTGAAGGCGTCGAAGGCAGCAACCGCCGCGACTGTGTCGGTAATGTCGGCAGCACTCAGGGCCGCGATTCCGGCCGTCATCACAATCCGTCCGCCTTGTGCGGTGGTGCGCAGGCAATCATTCAGCTGCGCGATGCGTTGCTGCCTACTTCCAAGCGGGCACGTCTCACCAAAGCTGCATTGCAAACTCATGTGCGAATCCTTCTCATCATGGCCCTTGTCGGGACCATTTTTTCTGCTGTGAGTTTTGGGAACGGTGGGCGGCGGCCTTTGGCCACACGCCCAGCTTGGGTCAGTCGGTATGTTCGGGATGCAACAGCGCGATATGGATCAGCTTGCGCGTGAACACTGGAACGTCGAGCCAATCGCGCCAGCGCAGGCTGTAGACGCCGTCAGGGCTGATCCTTACCACCTGTGCCTCGAACCACCCTTGGTAGGCGCCTTCCGTGGCCAAGACCAAGCTTCCCACTTCTATCTTCGCCCAATCGGTCGGCCGCGATGGTTCGGGACGTTTCGGCCCGCTCTCCTGGGTTCCGGTGCTGGATGCCTTTTTGCCGGGCTTCAGTTTCTCTGCAGAAGGCTTGGCGGCTCTGATCGGCCACTTGTAGGTACTTGGCAGGTGGGTCGCGATTTTGTCGAATGTCGCAGCCTTCACAAAGGGCACGAAAGCCTTACCGCTGGCAAACACCCTGCCCTGTGGGAGCTTACCCGCCAGATCGCGCAGCTCGTCGGTTGAGGCCCTAAGTGCCGCCATGCCCATCATACCCGCCGCCTTTTCGGCAACGTCGGTTTCGTCCTCGCCAAACCAGGAGGCGTGGGCTTTGCCGCCGTCATCGAGTCCTAGGACGATTAACGCTGGCGAGGCGGTTGCAGTACCGGCAGAAACAGCTGCGTTGGTCATTGAGGGTCTCCCAAAGAAAAGGGCCCCGAGATGGGGCCCTTGGTTGTGTTTTCAGATGATGAACAGTGGTGTCGGCGCCAAGCCGGAGGCGGTAATTGTCGGGCTCGACGCCCTGTGGCGATAGTGTTCAAAAACCCACCTTTTCAGCTGCCTCGGTACCAAAATCGGTCTTCCGAACCCGGCTCAGTATAGCGAGCCAATAGGCAACTGTCAAGAATTATGTTAATTAAATCAACATCTTAGCGTCGACACCCTAAAGGTGGATACGCGTAGTTTCAGTTCAGTGATCGGCGTTGTGCCCGATCTGATGAGCTTTTAACGCGCAATGCTGGGACACTTGCCCGACGATCAGTGATCCACCTGTAAACCACTTGCATGTCCTCTTCGGGCGTCGCTCTTAGTGTAACGTCGATTTTGATGCCCATCCCATGAAGCGATGGCAAACTCTCTATCTTGGTTTGACTCTTCGATTTCCTGAACCTCAAGTGCTTCAGCAGAACGGACCCCTCGGTAAGATGATCAATGAATGTCTCAAGCGAGACGCTGAACTCGCATCTCGCCACCGCCATTATCAGGCAGGAGATCATTTCGACGGTGTGCTGATTGCAACGCATCGTCTCCGGCTTGGCTGACGCCTCGCGAAGCCACCTCGATACGGCGTCCTCATAAAAGTCATCGTTTCGCATGTCTCCGAACTCGATGAACATCGCGATCAGGCCCTTGTAGAGTTCCACTATGCCGACAGGGACGTCTGCCAACGGCTCTCTCAACAGAATGTCGTCCGCGAGCCACATCACCAGCTCGGCGCTTTTTGTGATTATCTTCACTCTATGTTCCTTTCTTTAGGTGTGACGGATTGTAGACCGTTCATCGCGTTCCAAGGCTGGCGCAAAAATAGACCCGCAGAAGAATTGGTATTCGCTGGATGCGGGACATAGCGTTGGCGCCCGATTTGCCGTTACCGGTTATCCGATGGGTGGAGGCACCCGCTAAGACCACCAAACGCTGGGAAAAAAAGCCTCTACCGGCGACGCTAAGGTCGAAGCCGCGTCAAAGGCCGGCGGTTCTACAGGACGCGGCTGACTGCATTGCGTTAGATGAGAACAGCGAAGGTTGTTGAGGGGCCGTTATCTGCTGCCCTGAGCGCCGTGCGGATGCTCTTCGCCATGGCCTGCGCCAGCTGCGGAGGCAAGGCGTTGCCTACTTGGCGATAGGCGGCAGTCTTGCCACCGCTGAACTTCCAGCCATCAGGAAAGCCTTGCAGGCGGGCAACCATGGCGACGGTCAGGCGAGGGAAGCCGACAAAGCCACGCTCTGGTGCGGCATCGGCAACGGACTTGCCGTTCACGCCGAGCTTTTCCCACGCCTGCCGAGTGCGCGTAGGGCCAAGGTCCGGTCCACCGTGCTTCTTTGAGCCACCGACGATGGTGGGAGCCGGGCCGGTAGCGTTCGACCGCCAAGCCTTGGCATCGGCCCAACCATATTGGAGGTTTGGCAGCAGGCTCTGGCCATGCAAAGGCCGATGAATACCGCCTCAGCATTGCCACGATGAACACTCTCTGCCGGGCCTGCGGCACCCCGAAGTCAGCAGCATTGAACAGGCGCCAGTCGACCGCGTAGCCGAGCAGGCCGAGCTGGTTCCGCAATTGCTCGCGATATGTTTCGAAGCGAGGCGCCAAGAACCCCGACATTCTCGATCATGATGGCTTTGGGTCGCATCTCTCCGATCAGGCGCAAGGCGTCGGGGAACATGTTGCGCTCGTCGAGCTCTCCTTCCTGCTTGCCCGCGACGGTGAACGGCAGGCAGGGCAGACCGGCTGCAAGCAAGTCGACCTTGTCCAGGTAGCGGCGACCGTCGAACTTGGCGATGTCGCAGTGAAATACATCCCAAAGCGGCCGGTTTGCCCACAACGTCGAACAGCAGGCAGCATCGAATTCCACCAACGCCAGATGGTCGAAACCCGCGCGGGCGACGCCGATGGCTTGCCCGCCAGCTCCTGCACACAGTTCGATTGTAGTGGGATTGCAGGGGCCGACAGGGCGAACAGCCTTATCTGCTCTCCTGTTTGAACTGCCCTTGGCAATCGGCTGGCGCACGGCGAGCGCATGGCTCCGCCGGGACGCTGAAGCATCCTTTTTCATAAGTTCTCTCCGGGAAGGTTGGGTTACGCGAGGGGCTTGTTGCCGCCTCGCTTCAGCCCTTTACGCGCCATCATCCGAGGGATCGGGCGGCGGCATCCTCCGCGAAGAGAAGTCCAGTTGTGAATAGTGCATTGGGTAAGGGTGCCGGATAGAACGGCTACCTGCGTCTAGTGCGACGTGAAAGCCAGCCCTGGATGCTGGCAGCATCCAGGGCTGGCCAAGTTTTAAAAGTTGAGGTCTTTGAGGAATTCCCGCTCGGTCTTGTCGGCTCGAAGCGACTCCATTTCCGAGTGAGTACGCGGAAGGATGAACTGCCCGTCGAACCCCACACGAGGGGTCTTGATGCCCTTACGACCGTAGTCGACTACGAATGAAAGATCGTGCGTAATTGGCTGCGAATCCAGGCACCAAAGTGGGCGAGGTTTATAGCCTGAATAGCGGAACTGCTCGTGATGAAAATGGTCGTCGAGCGTCTGAGTCATGCGTGTGTCGGGAGGCCTTACAGCGATGACGGGATATGCCGCCCGTCATTGTTCACGATGGTGCGAAAGTTGTCTTTGTGGCGCTTAAAAACTGGATAGTCGGGCGTACAAATCCAAAACGGCATTTTGATCGTCGGTATGTTCTTAGGCTTCTTAAAACAGCGTGTCAGAATTTGCGAATAGACCTTCTCCACCGTTTCCTGCATCTTCTTGTTGACGGTCGATGTCGAGCCGCTGAGGTGGTTGAACTGGAAGGTGAGCAGCGTCGCTGTCGCGCCGCACACCATTCGCTCTTCTACCATTGAGGTGTATCCGTACGTTAGGTCCTCGATCATTTTCGGTGTCAGCTCTATAGCCATCGTCTCCTCCTTGGGTTGGTTGGTTGTGATGGGGTTGTCCTCCCGTGTGAGGTGTCTTCGTGGGTAGTGGGGGTCGGTGGCCTGCCTCCAATACCGTGTTGCCGTAGCCTCCTCAGGCAGCCCCAATCGCCTCCCACCGACAAACACAGCCATGTGCGGGTCCAGTGGAACCGACATCCGAAAGGGTGAAGAACAGGTTGGCTATGCGTGGCGATTCCGCGCGTGGCGTGACTGTTCGATGTTCGACAATTGGGATTGGGCCGTGGCTGGCAATGAGCCTTTACCGGCGACCTCGGCGCGTTGCCAAGACATCGCGACGAGAGGCAGGTTAAAAAGAGGCCGGCGGAGCTTTAGCTCGACCGGCCTTTGAAGAACGTCTTAACTGCAATTTCGGACCGTCCGAAATGATCGACGTCGACAAGTTTGCCTGCGGAAAAACGGCTCGGCTGACCGTGATGACCTAGTCGCGAGGGTCTGGGTCAAGGAAGGCCTCGTTGATAGCAATCTTGAAGGGATTCCCAAGGCTGATAACCCGAGCCCGCAAAATGAAATCCTTGTTCCTTTCCAAACCAAGAAAGGGCTGCGTGTTGCCAACGAACTCCACCTTGATGGAGCCATCGTAGTGCGCCCGCGTCGTCGTCGGCGTATCGGCTTTTGATGCCTCTGGTTTGTTTGCAATCTTGCTATCCAGTTTGGATTGGCAGGTAGCTTTGTTAGATGGACTATTAGGCTTGCTCGGTCGCGTACGGTGGCCGACAATCTTCTTTTTTTCTCGCTTCGACGAGGCACCAGTTGCAGCGAGTTTCTTGAGTGTACTTCGCTTCAAATGCTCTTCAAGCTCCTCAACCTCGACGCCTTCGTTGAGCAGCGCCTGCACCGCGCGACTATAAAGGCTGGCATTCTTGGCCGCGGCGCCTCCCAGACCAAAAATCCAACGAAAAACATGGTAGAGATATTTCTTACCATTGGATGGTGGCGCGTTGTCGCCCCACTTCGGCTCGTTAATGAAATCCGCCCACGCACGCGGCCCCCCTTGTCTGATTTCTTGGGCCACAGACGTGGCCTGTACGATGCAGAGGCGAAGGCCGTCATTGCGGAGGTCCTCGTAGGTTCCGATAGCCCTTTCAATGCCGTTAAGTTGCTTTGCAACCGAACTTTCGGGAGGTTGATTGTGTCCGAGGACGGCTCGCGTATTGGGTAATTGATTCGGTACAGTCGGTACCATTGTTGCTGACTCCTTTAAACTTGGAGTCGAGCCGCCGACGAGCATCTAAATGCCGTTCGCCAGCCCGACTCATGCTGAGTTAGGACTTGACGAGACGGGCCGTTCGGTCATCCGGAGGCGGTGTGAACGCCGTTGACCATGTTCCTGCTGACCGAGCAACTACAGAACAGGGATCGCTGTCTCTAAGCTGGGCCAAGGGAGCCCTGCTCACGCTCGTTGAGCGAGGCGGCATCTGCCGCGACCTTCCTCGTAAGTCAGAATCACGTAACTTTCAAGATGGGAACTGAGCGTTCTTGAGGCAGCAACGCATCCGAGGCGCAGGCTTATAGTAGACTTTTCTACACGCCGGTGTTACACAGCGAGTGCAAATCGGTCAGCCGCGTCGTTGATTTTGTTGTCTTTTTTCAGCGATCTGCCCATTCCGCCTCTGGGCACCAACATTTTCAGGTCCATTCCGGACACATAGGTTACGGTTTATATCGGAGACATGGGTAACACTTTTGGCCCGAAGGGGTTTTGGAGTGGTTCGAGCCTGCATGTCTCATCATCGAAGAAGCCCAAATCATAATCCATGAAGGAAGCCAGCCAGATATGGTCCTCGACCTGTTTGATGCCGACGGTCTGGCCGGCAAAGACGAGGCTGAGGTTGATCTTCTTGCGATTGTAGCAGATGCGGCCGCAGGTGGTGACGGTGACGGCCTTGTCGTGAAACGGATAATCGAGATCCGGCAGGCCGGCATAGATGCGCGGTGACGGCGTGTAGCGCTCGGCTGGACAGGCCATGTCGAGCGCCTGATGTGGGCGTTCTGAGTTGAACTCATTGATGAAGTCATCGAACCTGGCCTGCTGCTGCAGGAAATTGGCGCCAGCCGGTTTGGTGGTTTCCTTCTTGAGAGTCAGGTGCATGCGCTCATGGCGCCCGTTCTGCTGCGGACAGCCCGGCTGGATGCGCTCGATGTCGATGCCCAGGCGCAGCCACCAGACCGACAGTTTGCTGAGATTGAACAGCGCGTTTGGGCTGGCAAAGGGAACGCCATTGTCGGTCCTGATGGCGCTGGGCAGGCCGAACTCTTTGAAAACGCTCTCGAACACCGTGAAGGCATAGGCTTCCTTGGTAGTCGACAACGCCTCGCAGGCGATGAGATAGCGGCTGGCGAACTCGGTGATCGTCAGCGGATAGCAATAGCGCCGATCGGCGAGCATGAACTCGCCTTTGTAGTCGGCACACCACAGATCGTTGGGCCGATAGCCGTTTGAAAGTGGTGTTCCCATCGCCCTGTTGCGCCTTCGCTTGCGGCGCTCGACCAGGCCATGGCGGTCGAGAACCGCATGCACCGTCGAGATCGCAGGCCGGTGAACGTCAGGATACAGCCGGGCCAACCGTTCGCGTATCTTTGGCGCACCCCAGGTCGGCTTGTCTTGCTTGAGGCGCACAATCAGCTTCTCGATTTGAAACGGAAGCTGATTGGCGTGGCGGTAGGGTCGGCGTGATCGATCCGTCAGCCCCTCAAGGCCACTGTCATTGTAGCGTGTGAGGATCTTGTAGCCGGTCTTGCGCGAGATATCGAACTCACGGCAAAGCACCGGTATCTTCTCGCCGTCCAGCAGCCGGGCAATGAACTTCAGCCGCTCTTCCATGACGTTACACTCCTTCCAAGGCACCTTGCCCTCCTTGCAAAGGGCCGAAAGTGTTACCCATGTCTCCGGAATGAACTGTCACCCATCTCTCGGGCCGCTCACTGAACATCAAGGGCTTGACTTCCTGGCGCCGCACCGACGGATTCCTGATTTCGGCCTGCCGGCTGTGCCGGCAAGCCTGCGCAACCGAGTTATGAACTTTCGGGGCGCACGGTCTCCACGCGCAGCGAGCCGGCTGGAAGCGGCTGCAGCAGTCCGGCTTCCGGCTTCGTCAGACTGAGCCAAGCCGCCCAATCGCCGGGCCGAAGCACCACGACCTGCCGACTGTGATAGGGCGCAATATCCGGTCCAGGCTCGGTTGTCAGCATGGTGAAGGTTGGCGGCTTGTTGCCGCTAGCTTCACGCCAAAGCCCTGCGATGGCCATGAACGGCGAGCCGTTGAGCGTGAAGCGATGCTTTGCCTTCGGATACTTCGTGCCCGTGAACTCGAAGAAGGCGGATGCCGGAACGAGGCAGCGTTTGCTGCCGGCGAATTGCCTGCCTTCGGAGCGGAAGTTGAACACTGGTCCGCCTTTCGGTCCGGCCGGTGGAAATCCGAACGTCATCGGCGTCAGTTCGACAGCGCCGGCGTCGCCGGCGGCGCGCATGATCGGGGCCGGATCATTGATGTGGATGTCATCAACCTGCGGCAGGTCAAGTTCCGTCTGGTGGGTCGGGATCTCGAGTGCCAGCGACTCCAGCATCCGGCAATACTCAGCCCAGAGAATATGCTGCTCATAGTCGTTGCACATGGAAGGCTCCCGACCGGTCTGCCAGTTTACGTTACGCAAACAAAGAGGCGATGGAAAGCCGTGGCCGTTCAACCCTCGCGGTCGCGCTCGACCAGTATATCGGCCTCGATCGCCGCATTGACGAAGGCAGCGCGGGCATAGTGCGCCTCTTTCAGGCCTTCGAGAACGCCGAGGCAGGCCTTGCGGGCGGCGACGTGATAGCGGCCCGTCTTCGCGGGCCAGCGGTTCATCAGGATGTCGGCGGCCTGCGCCACGCGCCCCACCTTGTAGATCGTGTTTCCGGACCTGCCGAGCGCCACGCGAACCGGCTCATCGACATGCTGGTCTTGCATGCTTCCCCTCCCGAACGCGATCGCGAGTCAATTCGGCATGCACTGAAATGGTTCCAGAAACGAAAGAAGCCCGCCGGCCTGAGCCAGCGGGCTTTCTGTTGATCAGCAAGTCTCGCGCTCAGTGGAGCTCTATATCAAGTCTCGTCAGTGGATGGCGGAACGTCAATGGTTCCGCCGCCACCTGACGTAGGCGAAGCAACATGCGCCGCAAGTTTGCCCTTCCGGTGCAGGACCGGCTTTTCGTATACTTTTTTTCATTGAAATATGCCCCAAGGCCCAAACGCCCGGCGCAACCCGCGCCTCCATCAGCCCAATGTCAACCAAATACGAAAACCGGCGCAACGCGAATGACAGGCTTGCCGCGATAGGAGATGGCGGCGTCCAACATTTGCCGCCCAATGAAATCACTTTGCGCGCATCGGCCAAATGGCGGATTTGATTTGCTTGGTGATCCCGTCTGCCTAGGGCAAACTGCCTGCCGGGGCTGCAGGAGGAGAAATGCGAGCACGCGCAGCTACGATCGGCGATCTCGAAAGTGTCTTCCGCGATCTGTCCACGCGGATGTCGGACGAGTATGTGGCCGCCGGCAAGGACAGCAAGGTCGCCTACGACAATCTGATGATGAATTTGAAGGAAGGCCGGGCGCACGCGCTGGTCGACGGCGACAAGACGGTGGCGATCGTCGCCTGGCACGAAAACAGCGACGCCGCCGACACGCTGTTTGCCGCGCAGGAGGGTTTCTTCAGCGCCGCGACGGTCCGCTTCTGCAGGCGCCACATCCGCCACATTCAGGCGCTGGCCGGCAACCTGCCCATCCACTCGCGCAGCTGGCTGCAGCGGGCCGACGTCGGCAAATGGTTCCGTGTCATCGGTTATGTCGAACGCGGCCGGGAGAACGGCGCCACTGTGTTCGAATTGCCGCCGGCACGGGGAGCGTCAGCTGCGCGGGCTGCCTAGCGCTGGGCACCCTCGGATGCCATCACCGAAAAGCCCACCGCCAGGATGGCGATGGGCCGATATTCGCCTGCGATGGGCTCATATCGGGGGCTCAGATATCGGGCTGATCGAGTGCCTCGAAAATCACCCGTTCCAACGAACCGAACTCCTCTTCGATCTCGCTGACCTCAAGGCCTAAATGCCGAGCATCCAGGGCAGCTCGCGTGGTCAGGGTTCGAGCCGTTGCCTTGTTGGCAGGCAGTTCGCCCGGCAGGTGCTCGTGGATCCAGCCCTGCAGGAAATCAACGCCGCGCTCGCTCATCGATTTATCCCTTCCTTTATCTGGGGATCATTCACCCAGAATGACCCCAGAAGCGACGATCTGAGCCGTCAGGCTGGTGAGCCTGCCTCGCTTCACGAGCGTCGGTTTTTCGTAGATTCTCTTCATGGCGGTGCCTTTCGCGACAAATCGCTCGTCGGCAACAACGTCTCTCGCGGGGCTGCGTTCCATGGCGGGCTGTTGAGCCCGACGCCCTGACACATCGTATTTGAGAGCAGCCGCGCTCCCGCGAACTGGTGATGTTGGTGCCGCGGCAGGTTGCGAAGCCAATGCGGGGCGTGGCATTTGTCGATGCCGATCATTGGGATGGCAAGCAGGACATGGCACGGCCACCAGACATCGCCCAACACCAGGCCCCGAGCGCAGGCGTCAGCCTGAACCGGGCGCTTTCCAAACTCGGCCTGTGTTCGCGCAAGCAGGCCGAGCTGCTGATCGCCGAAGGGCGCGTGCAGGTTGGCGGCAAGGTGGTGCGCGATCCGTCGCTGCGTGTCGATCTCGGCCGCGACCGCATCGCTGTCGACGGCGAGCAGATCGTCGGCGAGGCAAAAGTCTACCTGATGATCAATAAGCCGCGCGGACAGGTCACCACGCGCGATGACCCGCAGGATCGTGGCACCGTCTATGACTGCCTGGTGGAACTGGAGTTGCCTTTCGTGTCGCCGGTCGGCCGCCTCGACAAGGCCAGCGAAGGCCTGTTGCTGATGACCAACGACACGCGCTGGGCCAACCGCCTGCTCGATCCGGCCTCGCATGTCGCCAAGACCTATCATGTCCAGATCGGCACCGCGCCCGACGAAGCGATGCTGGCGCGCTTTCGCGACGGAGCGATCGTCGACGGCGAACTGCTGACCGCAAGTTCGATCGAACTGCTGCGCAGCGGCGGCCGCACTGCCTGGCTGGAAATCGTGCTCGACGAGGGCCGCAACCGCCAGATCCGCCGCCTGCTCGGGGCATTCGACATCGAGGTGCTGAGGCTGGTTCGGGTGGCGATCGGCGGTTTGCAGCTCGGCGAGCTCGCCAAGGGCAAGGCGCGGCATCTGACATCGGAGGAATTGGCGGTGCTCGCGCGTTAAGAGGCAGGCTTGCTGAGAAACACTACTTCTGGTTCCACCTGCGTATCACCGGCTCGCTCAGATCGTGCTCATAGCCGAGGATGCTGAGGCTCGCGGTATCAAGCACGAAGTGCGCACCGCCTTCGGGTGGCAGACCGAGCCAGCGCGCGGCCAGCACGCGCAGGAAATGCGAGCTTGAAAACACCAGCACATTGCCCTCGATTGCCCGCAGCCCGGCGATGATCCTGTCGGCCCTGGCACCAACATCCGCTACCGACTCGCCGTCGGGACAGCCGTCACGGAACAATTGCCAGCCGGGGCGCTGCACAAGAATCTCCTTGGTCTTAACGCCCTCATAGGCGCCATAGTCCCATTCCTGCAGGTCGTCCTTCTTGACGGCAGCAGCGCCGAAGCCGGCAAGCGTGCAGGTGCTGAAGGCGCGCTGCGACGGGCTCGACCACACCGCCTGGAAGGACAGATCCTTGAGCCGGTCCGCCACGCCGCGAGCCGCCGCCTCGCCCTTTGCCGTCAACGGTATGTCGGTGCGGCCGGTGTGTTTTCCCGAAGCGCTCCACTCCGTCTCGCCGTGACGGACCAGATAGATCTCGGGGTATGCACTGCTCATTCGCCGGCCTTTCGGTTGAAAACCGCCGACATCCTAGCCGGGAAGCTTTGGCCAACACCAGCCGCCATGCGCGCCAAAACAAAAGGCCGCAACGGGCGAACCGGCTGCGGCCTTGTGGCGAACGTCTGCGTTCAGTAATCAGGCGGGCTGCAGATCGCCCGACAGCGCCAGGTCGGCTTCCTCGGACAATGTGCCGGCCATGGCGGCGGCGAACTTGGTCTGGTCGAGTTCGCCTTCCCAGCGCGCCACAACAATCGTCGCCACTGCATTGCCGACGAAGTTGGTCAGCGCCCGGCATTCCGACATGAAGCGGTCGACCCCTAGGATCAGCGCCATGCCGGCAACGGGTACCGTAGGCACGACAGAGAGCGTGGCGGCCAGCGTGATAAAGCCGGCGCCGGTGATGCCGGCGGCACCCTTGGAGCTCAGCATGGCAACCAGCAGCAGCAGAATCTGGTCGCCATAGGTGAGCGGCGTATCGGTCGCCTGGGCGATGAACAGCGCCGCCAGCGTCATGTAGATGTTGGTGCCGTCGAGGTTGAAGGAATAGCCGGTCGGGATGACCAGGCCGACCACCGAGCGGTTGCAGCCGGCGCGCTCCATCTTGGCCATCAGGCCGGGAAGAGCGGCTTCCGAGGACGAGGTGCCGAGCACCAGCAGCAGCTCTTCCTTGATGTAGCGGATCAAGGCGAGGATCGAGAAGCCGTTGTACCAAGCGACAGCGCCGAGCACGACCAGCACGAAGAGCAGCGACGTCAGGTAGAAGGTGCCGATCAGAAAGGCGAGGTTGGCAATCGCGCCGATGCCGTATTTGCCGACGGTGAAGGCCATGGCGCCGAAGGCGCCGATGGGGGCGGCCTTCATCAGGATGGCGACCAGGCGGAAGATAGGCGAGGTCAGCGCCTGCAGGAAATCGACGACCGGGCGGCCGCGCTCGCCGACCAGAGCGAGAGAGATGCCGAACAGCACCGAGAAGAACAGCACTTGCAGAATGTCGCCTTGCGCGAAGGCGCCGGTGATGGTGTCGGGGATGATGTTGAGCAGGAAGCCGACGATGGTCGTGTCATGCGCCTTCTCGGTGAAGGTGGCGACCTTCGAGGGGTCGAGCGTCGCCGCATTGATGTGCATGCCGGCGCCCGGTTGGACGACGTTGGAGACGACCATGCCGACGACCAGCGCCAGGGTCGAAAAGACCAGGAAATAGATCATCGCCTTGCCGGCGACGCGGCCAACCTTTTTCAGGTCGGAGACGCCGGCAATGCCGGTGGTCACCGTCAGGAAGATGACCGGCGCGATCACCATCTTGACCAGCTTGATGAAGGCATCGCCGAGCGGCTTCAGCGAAGCACCGAGTTCGGGATAGAAATGACCGAGCAGCACGCCGGCGGCGATCGCCGTCAGGACCTGCACGTAGAGATGACGGTAAAAGGGTAGCTTGCCGCGCGGTTCGGCGGCAGCGAATGCTGGCTGCATGACGTCCTCCATGGCGCCCCGATCGAAAGCTCGACCTCCCGGGGCAGTTGTTTTCCGCAGCCTTGCGACTGCTGTATTGGTCACTGCAACTGCCGTGCCAGACTGTGCGGCATACCGCAGCCATTGATTTTGTTGGGTATTCGTCCGATCGAGGCTGCTGCCGCTCAACGCAAGTGCGGACATCCGCATGACTGAATTGTGCTTTGTGCGAAATCATGCACAAATAGGGAATGCTGCAACGCCCTGCCGCGGTCCTGTCGCCGACGCCCGAGCAACTCGGCAAACGCGCGCGTCGCGCCTGGCTGCTGTTTGCGGCGATCGCGCTGGTGATCGTTGCCACGGCGCTCACCGGCGCCGGCCTCTACGCGCGCCGCGCCGAGGTCGCGGCACTGGCGGCGCAAGGCCGCACCGATGCCAATCTGAAGGTTGCGTTGCTGCGCGCCGTGCTGGAAAGCCCGCGGGCGCTGCCGCTGCTCTTGTCCGAGGACCAGCAGGTGCATGACGCCCTGCAGAACAAGGGCGCTGTCACGATCGACGTGCTCAACCGCAAGCTCGAAGGGCTGGTCTCCGGCACCAAGGCTTCGGTGCTTTACGTCACCGGCGTCGACGGGTTTGCGATCGCCTCCAGCAACTGGCGCGAAACAACCAGCTTCGTCGGCAACGACTATGGTTTCCGCGCCTATTTCTCCGGCGCCATGCAATCGAGAACGGCCGAATATTTTGCGCTGGGCAACATCAGCAAGCGCCCGGGCCTCTATATTTCGCGTCGCGTCGGCAATGCGGCGGCACCGCTCGGCGTCGTCGTCGTTAAGATGGAATTCGACCAGCTTGAAGCCGACTGGCATGAGGCCAACCGGCCGGCCTATGTCAGCGACGACCACGGCGTCGTGCTGATCACCAGCGTGCCGTCCTGGCGCTTCATGACCACCGCGCCGCTGACCGGCCCGGTGGCTGCCGCCATCCGGAGCAGCCAGCAATTCGGCAACGCGCCGCTGATCCCCTTGCCGATCACACGCCCCGAGGCATTGAGCCCTGACGTGTCGATGGTGCATGCGATAACACCGGGCGGCAGCGATGCCGAATATCTCAGGCTTTCGACACTGGTCCAATCGACGCCATGGCGGCTCGATTATCTCGTGCCGGTCGAAGCGCCGATCGCGGCTGCGGTGCGTGAGATGCGGCTGCTGGCGCTGGGCGTCGTGGTGCCGTTGCTGGCGCTGGCCGGCTATCTCCTGTGGCGCCGTCAGTCGGCGCAGATGCGCATCGCTGCCGAACAGGCAGCGCGCATCGAGCTCGAGCGCCGCGTCGTCGAGCGTACGCATGACCTCAGCCTGGCGCGCGACCGGCTGCAGGCCGAGATCACCGATCACCGCAGCACCGAAGCCAAGCTTCAGGTCATGCAGCAGGAATTGGTGCAGGCCAACCGTCTTGCTACCCTCGGCCAGGTTGCCGCCGGCGTCGCGCATGAGATCAACCAGCCGGTGGCGACCATCCGCGCCTATGCCGACAATGCGCGTGTGTTCCTGGAGCGCAAGCAGACCGCCTCGGCCGAGGAGAACCTTGGAGCGATTGCCGCGCTGACCGAGCGCATCGGCGGCATCACCGAAGAGTTGAAGGTCTTTGCCCGCAAGGGGCGCACGGCAGCCGAACCGGTCGAACTGCGCGGCGTCATCGAGGGCGCCGTGGTGCTGCTCAGAAGCCGCTTTGCCGGCCGGCTGGACGCGCTCGATATCACGCTGCCGCCGGTAACGCTCAAGGTGATGGGCAACCGGCTGCGGCTCGAACAGGTGCTGATCAACCTGTTCCAGAATGCGCTGGAAGCGCTGGACGGGCGCGACGGCGCCAGGGTGCAGGTGTCGGCCCAGGAGACGGCCGACGGTGTGGCGCTTGCCGTCGCCGACAATGGGCCGGGCATTTCGCCTGCCATCCTCAAGTCATTGTTCACGCCGTTCAACACCTCGAAGGAAAAAGGCCTCGGGCTCGGCCTCGTTATCTCGCAGGACATCGTTGCCGACTATGGCGGACGCATCGAGGTGGTGAGCGGCCAGGCCGGCACGCGCTTTACCATTCACCTCGCCAGGGCAGCATGATGGACACCGCACCGGTCGTATTGATCGACGACGATAGCGAATTGCTGAGGGCCACGCGGCAGACGCTGGAACTCGCTGGTTTCTCTGTCTCGGCCTTTGCGGTGGCGAACGAGGCGCTGGCCGGGCTCGACGCCAATTTTCCTGGCGTGGTGGTGTCCGACATCCGCATGCCCGGCATTGACGGCCTTCAGCTCTTCGACCGCGTCTTGCAGCTCGATGCCGACATTCCGGTCATCCTGGTCACCGGGCATGGCGACATCGCGGTTGCGGTCAAGGCGATCAAGGATGGCGCCTACGACTTCATCACCAAGCCCTTCGCCGCCGACCGGCTGGCGCAAAGTGTGGCACGGGCGGCGGAAAAGCGCCGGCTGGTGATGGAGAACCGCGCCTTGCGCGAAAGCGCCGAACAGGCGCAGGACGGCCTGCCGCTGATCGGGCAGACGCCGGCGATGGAGCGATTGCGCCGGACGCTGCGGCAAATCGCCGATACCGATGTCGACGTTCTGGTGACCGGCGAGACCGGCTCCGGCAAGGAGGTGGTGGCGAGCCTGCTGCATCGCTGGAGCCGCCGCGCCAGGGGCAATTTCGTGGCGCTGAATTGCGGCACGCTGCCGGATACGGTGATCGAAAGCGAACTGTTCGGCCATGAGGCCGGCGCCTTCACCGGCGCACAGAAGAAGCGCATCGGCCGCATCGAGCATTCGAGCGGCGGCACGCTGTTCCTCGACGAGATCGAAAGCATGCCGGCCTCGACCCAGGTGCAGATGCTGCGGGTGCTGGAAATGCGCGAGGTGACGCCGCTCGGCACCAATGAAATCCGGCCGGTCGACCTGCGCGTCGTCGCCGCCGCCAAGGTCGATCTCGGCGATGCCAGCCGGCGCGGCGCCTTCCGCGAGGATCTCTACTACCGGCTCAATGTGGTGACGATCTCGATCCCGCCGCTGCGCGAACGCCGCGACGACGTCGCCCTGCTGTTCTTCTACTTCGCCGAGCGTGCAGCCGCCCGCTTCCGCCGGCAAATGCCAGCCGTGCCTGCCTCAGTGCACCGCCATCTGAGCCAGCACGACTGGCCGGGCAATGTGCGTGAACTCGCGCATTTCGCCGAGCGTTTCGTGCTTGGACTGGAGGAAGCGGCGCAAGCGCCACCTTCCGCCCCGGCGGAGCCGGATGACGCCAGCTCACTGCCGGAACGGCTGGAACGCTATGAAGCCAATGTCATCCGCGAGGCGCTTGGCCGCAATGACGGCGATGTCCGGCGCACGATTGAAGCGCTCGGCATTCCGCGCAAGACCTTCTACGACAAGCTGCAGCGGCACGGCATCGTGCGCAGCGATTTTTCCAGGTAATTCATTTTCCAGGTATTCAGGCGTGTGGACCCGAAAGCAGGGTAGATTTTGTGAACCGGCGCAAAAAAACCGTGGCAAGTCGGCATCAGAAAGTGTTGAAGACCGCATCGGCGGCCTTCGGCACGGCGCGATCCGGTTGCGCTCGGCAGATGTTGATGATTTGTTGCCGGTCAGCGGAGAATGAATGATGCGAGAACCTGTCGGTCAAGATGAATATGGATCGACCAACCCGTTCGATCCGGACGATCTGACGAATTTGAACGCGATCGGCCCGGCCATGGGCGGCGGCAACGACTTCGAGAAATACGCCGTTGCCGTGATCATCGTCTTCGGCGCGCTGATCATTGGCGGGCTGATGGCCGCTTCCATGACCTTTGGTCACCGGAACGGCTTCCTGTTTGCGCTTGGCGGCGCAACCGCGGCCTGGATATCGGGCAATGCGCTGCTCCTCGACCGTCCTCGCATCTACGCGGCGTTCGTTGTGATCGCGGCGCTGATGCTCGTCGGGTCGACGCTTACGCTCGTCCTCTGATCAATCTCTTGTTGTGATCAGTAGCCAATCGCCTCGCCGGATGCGGCGCGGCTGTCGATGGCGCCGTTGTAACGGGCGCCGCCGCCCTTCTCGATTTCCGCCAGGCTCTTGCCGCCGACAAGAATGCCGGCAGCCTGACCCCAGGTAGAATCCGCGAGATCGAGGTGGTAGCCCATGCCGGCCAGCAGTTTTTCCGTGTCGGGCGACAGGCCGAAGGGTTCGACATAGATCGTGTCGGGCAGCCATTGATGGTGGATGCGCGATGCGTCGATCGCCTCCTGGATGTTCATGCCGTGGTCGATGACGTTGACGATGGCTTCCAGCGTGATGGTGATGATGCGCGAGCCGCCGGGGCTGCCGATAACCATGAACGGCTTGCCGTCCTTGGCGACGATGGTCGGGCTCATCGATGACAGCGGCGTCTTCTTCGGCTGGATGGCATTGGCCTCTCCCTGCACGAGACCGTAGAGGTTGGGCACGCCAGGCTTCTGGGTGAAATCATCCATCTCGTTGTTGAGCAGGATGCCGGTGCCGTCGGCGACCACGCCGGCGCCGAACGAACCGTTCAGCGTATAGGTGACCGCGACCGCATTGCCGTCATCGTCGATGATTGAATAGTGCGTCGTTTCCTTCGACTCGCCGAAGCCCTTCGGCATCAAATCCTGCGAGACGCCGGCGCGGAACGGGTCGATCTTGTCGCGGATCTCCTTGGCGTAACCCTTGTCGAGCAGTTTCGAGACCGGATTGTCGACGAAATCGGGATCGCCGAGCGCCGAGTTGCGGTCCACATAGGCGTAGCGCATCGCCTCGACCATGACATGCACGGTCTCGGCCGAGCGGGCGCCGAGATAAGACAGCGGGTAGCCCTCCAGCACGTTGAGGATTTCGCAGATGATGACGCCGCCGGAGCTTGGCGGCGGCGAGGACGTGATCTCATAGCCCCGATAGGTGCAGCTCACCGGTTGCAGCTCGCGTACCTTATATTGCTCGAAGTCTGAGTTGACCAGAATGCCGCCCTTGGCGCCGCTCGCCTTGACGATGGCGTCGGCGATGGCGCCTTTGTAGAAGGCGTCGGCGCCTTTTTCGGAGATGGCGGCGAGCGAGGCTGCAAGATCGGGCTGGAGGAAACGCTCGCCGGCGCCATAGGGTTTGCCGTCCGGCTTCAGGAAGATGGCGGCGGCGGCAGGGTCCTTCGCCAGCCGTGCGGCATTGCTTGCGAATGAAGCAGCGTCGCCCTGGTCGAGGATGAAGCCATCCTTGGCATAGGCAATTGCCGGCGCCATCAAATCCTGGCGTGGCAGCGTGCCATATTTTTCACGAGCCATCTCGAACCCTGCCACGGAACCAGGTACGCCGACCGCGAGGTAGCCATCAAGGCTGGCGCCCTTCACCGGATTGCCGTCCTTGTCGAGATACATGGTCTTGGTTGCCGCCAGCGGCGCGCGCTCGCGGAAATCGAGGAAGGTCGATTTGCCGTCCTTGAAGCGGATGGTCATGAACCCGCCACCGCCGATATTGCCGGCATTAGGGTAGACGACGGCGAGCGCATAGCCGACGGCGACCGCCGCATCGACGGCATTGCCGCCCTTCTTCAGCACCTCGACGCCGGCTTCCGACGCCAGATGCTGGGCGGTGACGACCATGCCGTGCTCGCCCTTCGCAGGTTGAGGCGATGCGGCATGGAGCGCGCCGGATGGCGCGAGCGCAATTGCGAGCGAAAGGGTGACGCCAATCAGCGTCCGGCGGGTCAAGGGCATGGCGGTGCTCCAAGTGCGGTGTGCCTAGAAGAGCTACATGGAGCGGCCGAGTCCATCATCAATATGAGCGAACACATATTGGTGTTCGCCTGCCGGCAGAGGCAAGCTAATCTCCCCCCCGTGGTGGAGATTAGCCAATCTCAAACAATCCCGCCTGACCCGCCCACAACCGCCGGCCGTTCCGCCGCGACCTTCGCCCGGTAGCCCGCCGCGCGATATGCGGCGACTGGATCAATGGCGCCGCCTGTGTTCAGCCGCGCCATGGCCAGGATCGGCTCGACATCGGTGCGGTAGGCAGCTTTCAGCGTCTGCGTCGCCATCAGCGCATCATTGCCGTCTTGGAAACCCTCGAGCGCCTTGCGGTCGACCAGCAGCGCCTGCGCATAGGCGCGCTGCACCTCGACTGCCGACAGCATCAGGCTTTCGATCGGGTCGGTGACGTTGTGGCTCTGGTCGAGCATGTGGGCGGGGTCGAACCCTTCCGCGCCCGACTGTTCGGCATCGACCAGTTCGTTGAAGACCAGGAACAGCCGGTAGGGATCGATCGAGCCGGCATCGAGGTCGTCGTCGCCATATTTGGAATCGTTGAAGTGGAAGCCGCCGAGCTTTTTGAATTGGATCAGCCGCGATACGATCATCTCGATGTTGACGTTGGGCGCGTGATGGCCGAGGTCGACCAGGCAGAACGCCTTGTCGCCTAACTCCTGCGCGATCATGTAATTGGTTCCCCAGTCCTGCACGACCGTGGAGTAGAAAGCCGGCTCGTACATTTTGTGTTCGGTGAACAGCTTCCAGTCGGCGGGCAGTCCAGCATAGATCTCCTTCATCGCGTCGAGATAGCGCTCGAAGACTTTGGCGAAATTGACCTGGCCGGGGAAATTCGAGCCGTCGCCGATCCACACCGTCAGCGCTTTGGAACCAAGCGTCTTGCCGATCTCGATGCATTCCAGATTGTGCTCGACTGCCTGCCGGCGCGTGCCGGCATCGGCATGCGACAGCGACCCGAACTTGTAGGACAGTTTTTGGTCCCTGGCATCCGAGAAGGTGTTGGAATTCATGGCGTCGAAGCCGAGGCCGAAGCGCGAGGCGGCCTGCTTCAGCCGCTTCGGATCGGCCTTGTCCCACGGGATGTGCAACGAGACGGTCGGTGTCGCCTGCGTCAGTTGGCTGATGACGGCGCAGTCCTCGATCTTGTCGAAAATGTCGCGCGGCTCGCCGGCGCCGGGAAAGCGGGCAAACCGCGTGCCGCCTGTGCCGACGCCCCAGGACGGAATGGCGACGGCGAATTTCTCGACCTTGTCGCGGATGGCATCGATGGCGATGCCGCGGCGGTCGAGGCGTTCGCCGAGCGACGCGTAGTCGCGCTCGAGGTCGGGTTTGCGCTGGGCGTTGTGGCTGGAGACGAGATCGGCGGCGATGATGGTTTCGGACAAGTGCTATTCCTCCCAATGCGTTCAGTCAGCGCTGCCCTTCATCCGGCCCTTCGGGCCACCTTCTCCCCGTATAGTGACGGGGAGAAGAGAAGCGCTCCGCCCTTAACTCAGCGCGTAAAGCTCTGCGCGTTGCCGGCGTCGACGTTGATGATGTTGCCGGTGGATTTGGCCGACATGTCGGACGCCAGGAAATAGATCGCTTCGGCGATGTCTTCGGGAAACACCGAGCGCTTCAGCATCGAGCGCGAGCGGTAGTGTTCTTCCAGATCGTCGGTCGACATCTTGTAGGCGGCGGCGCGCTGTTCCTTCCACTCGCCGGTCCAGATCTTCGAACCGCGCAGCACGGCGTCCGGATTGACGACGTTGACCCGGATCTGGGCTTCCGCGCCTTCCAGCGCCAGGCAGCGGGCGAGATGGATTTCGGCCGCCTTGGCGGTGCAATAGGCGGCGGCATTGGGTGACGCGGCAAGACCGTTCTTGGAGGCGACGAAGACGACATTGCCGCCGATCTTCTGGGCCCGGAACAGCCGGAAGGCTTCGCGCGAGACCAGGAAATAGCCGGTCGACAATATGTCCATGTTCTTGTTCCACAGCGCCAGCGTCGTCTCCTCGATCGGCGCCGAGGAGGCGAGGCCTGCGTTGGAGACGAGAATATCAATGCCGCCGAACTCGACGGCTGTCTGGGCGAAGCCGGAAATCACCTGCTCCTCCGCGGTGACGTTGATCAGCACCGGCCGGACGAAGTCCTTGCCATAGGCTTTCGCCAGTTCGTCGTTGGCGTTGGCAAGTGCGGTCTCGTCGATATCGGCCAGCACGACGCAGGCGCCTTCGCGCAGCAGGCGATTGGCGGTGGCGCGGCCGATGCCGCCGGCGCCGCCGGTGACCAGCGCGATTTGGCCGGCGAGCGACTTCGGCTTCGGCATGCGCTGCAGCTTCAAATCCTCGAGCAGCCAGTATTCGATGTCGAAGGCCTCCTGCGCCAGCAGGCCGACATAGGACGAAACGGTCGAGGCCCCGCGCATGACATTGATGGCGTTGACGTAGAATTCGCCAGAGATGCGGGCGGTGGCCTTGTCGCCGGCGAAGGTGAACATGCCGACGCCGGGCATCAGGTAGACCACGGCGTTGGGGTCACGGATCGGGGGCGAGTCCGGATGCTTGCAGCTGTCGTAATAGGCCTGGTAGCCGACACGGTACTCAGCAATATCGTCGGCGAGGCGCGCAATCACGGCTTCGACGTCGGGCTTCGCTGGGTCGAACTCGATAACCAGCGGGCGGATTTTTGTGCGCAGGAAATGATCCGGGCATGAGGTACCGAGTGCCGCCAGCGGGCGCAAATCCCTGGAGTTGACGAATTCGAGCACAGCGGCGGAATCGTCGAAATGGCCGAGCTTGTGGCTCTTCTCCGAAATCAGGCCGCGGATCCTCGGCATCAGTCTCGCCGCGATGGCGCGGCGCTCAGCAGCGTCTAGCGATTTGACGACTTCGCCGCCGAAGATGGCGAGACCCTCGGAGCGGCGCTCGAACCATTCGATCGCCTGGTTGATGACCGAGATCGTCGTCTCATAGCACTCCTTGGGTGTGTCGCCCCAGGTGAACAAGCCGTGGCTTTCGAGGATGACGCCCTTGGCCTCGGGGTGTTCGACGCAGAATTTCTCCAGCCAGAGGCCAAGTTCGAAGCCCGGCCGCTTCCACGGCAGCCAGCCGATGGCGTCACCGAATATCTCCTTGGTCAACGCCTTGGAATCCTTGGCCGCGGCAATCGCGATAATGGCATCGGGATGCATGTGATCGACGAACGGCTTCGGCACATAGGCGTGCAGCGGCGTGTCGATCGAGGCCGCGCGCGGGTTGAGATTGAAGGTGCAGTGGGGAAGATAGCCCACCATGTCGTCCTCATGCGCGACGCCGCGATAAAGGCCTTTCAGCGCCTGCAGTTTGTCCATGTAAAGCGTGGCGAAACCGTCCAGCTTGATCGAGGCGCTGTCGCCGCCCGAGCCCTTGACCCATAGCACTTCGACTTCGGCGCCAGAGAGCGGGTCCTTCTGCCGGATCTTGGACGAGGTGTTGCCGCCGCCATAATTGGTGACACGCTTGTCGGAGCCGAGCGTGTTGGAGCGATAGACCAGAAGCTCAGGCTCGCTCAGCCCCTTGGCTTTAGCATCGTCCCAAAGGTTGGCAAGGCGCGAGCCGGAGCGCTTGTCGAGCATGATTATCCTCCCTGGGACGCAAAAGGCGCGGTCCATTTTGCCGGAAATGTCTACGCAAGCATCTCGGTTGTCAATCATAAACGATCAAGATCGATCATATTGCACTGCACAATGAAATTATATGAGCGGAAATGATTGACACTGGTGGTTTTCTAGTGCCTCATGACCATGCAGGGAGGAACCATGCACGAAAAAGAGCGCCACAGGATCATTCTGTCCGCCGTCCAGGAAAAGCCTGTGGTGACGGTGCAGGAGATGGTCGACCTGACGGACTCCTCCGAGGCGACGATCCGGCGCGATATCGCGGCTCTTCATGTGCAAAAGCGCCTGCGTCGCGTGCGTGGCGGCGCCGAGGCGATCTCGCCACCGCAGTTCATCGGCCTCGCCGGCCGGCCCTTTTCCGTCAACGAAACGCTTAACGCTTCGCAGAAGCGCGCGATTGCGCGCGAAGCGGTGGAGCTGTGCAAGGACGGCGAACCGATCATCATCAATGGCGGCACCACCACCTTCCAGATGGTGCATTTCCTGACCGGACGCCGCATGCCGATCTTCACCAATTCGTTCCCCATCGCCGAGCACCTGCTCAAGCATTCGAAGAACACCGTCATGCTGTCGGGCGGCACCATCTACCGCGAGCAGAACATCATCCTCTCGCCCTTCGACAATGACGTGACGCGTAATTTCTACGCGCGCCGCATGTTCATGGGCGCTCAAGGGCTCGGGCCGCTTGGCCTGATGGAAGGCGACCCGCTGCTGATCCAGGCGGAGCAGAAACTGATCGACCAGGCCGACGAACTGGTGGTGCTGGTCGACTCATCGAAATTCCGCCAGCGCTCGAGCCTGATCCTGTGCGGGCTCAAGCGCATCGCCACCGTCATCACCGATGACGGCATCGAGGATCGCGAAGCCAACATGCTGGAGGCCGCGGGTGTGACGCTGATCGTCGCCCGCAAGTCGGCAAAGGAAGAATCCTCGCTGCAGGCCTGAGGCCAACCGCAGCGACGATGGAATGCAACGCTCAAGGGAGGAAATACGATGAGCTTTCTGAAGAAATTGATGGTGACGGCCGCGTTCTCGGCCGCCATGTTCGTGAATGCCGCCTATGCCGAGAACGTCAAGATCGCGCTGGTGGTGAAGTCGCTCGGCAACGGCTTCTTCGACGCCGCCAACAAGGGCGCCGAAGAGGCGGCCAAGGAACTCGGCGATGTCGACATCATCTACACCGGCCCGACCAAGGCGACCGCCGAAGCGCAGATCGAAGTGGTCAATTCGCTGATCGCGCAGAAGGTCAACGCCATTGCGATTTCGGCCAATGACGCCGACGCGCTGGTGCCGGTGCTGAAGAAGGCCATGGAGCGCGGCATCACCGTCATCTCGTGGGATTCGGGCGTCGCCAAGGAAGGCCGCCAGCTGCATCTCAACCCGTCCGACACCGGCCTGATCGGCGAGACCATCATCAAGCTGGCCGCCGACTATCTGCCGGAAGGCGGCGAAGTCGCCATTCTGTCGGCTTCGTCGACCGCGACCAACCAGAACGCCTGGATCGACGCGGCCAAGAAGATCCTGCCGGAGAAATTCCCCAAGATCAAACTCGTCGCCACCGTCTACGGCGATGACGATTCGGCCAAGAGCACCGACGAAGCCAAGGGCCTGCTGAAATCCTATCCGAACCTCAAGGCGATCATCGCGCCGACCACCGTCGGCGTCGTTGCCGCTGCCCAGGTCGTCACCGACGCGAACCTGATCGGCAAGGTCAATGTCACGGGTCTGGCGCTGCCGTCGGAGTTCAAGAAGTTCATCGACAACGGTTCCAGCCAGGCGGTTGCCCTCTGGAATCCGATCGACCTCGGCTATTCCGCCGTCTACCTCGCTCATGATCTGGCGGTGAAGAAGGAAGAGGCAAAGCCGGGCGCAACGCTGTCGATCGGCCGCGTCGGCAAGGTCACGCTCGATGACAGCAACTCGGCTGCGATGGCTCCGCCCTTCCAGTTCGACAAGTCCAACATCGAAAAGTTCTCCAAGATCTATTGATCTCGGACGTCTCGGACCAAGCGCGGCGGGACCAAAATCCCGCCGCGACTTTAAACGGACCTTGTTTCAGGGCTTGATACGGATATGGACACGACAGCCCAGCACGGCATTGCGAAGGAGGAGCCCACGGGTCCTGCCCCGCGCCTGACGCTGTCCGGCGTCTCCAAAAGCTTTCCCGGCGTGCGCGCGCTGCACAATGTCAGCCTGTCGCTTTACCCCGGCCAGGTTACGGCGCTGATCGGTGAAAACGGCGCCGGCAAGTCGACGCTGGTCAAGATCATGACCGGCATCTACCAGCCGGACGCCGGCACGATCAGCATTGACGGCCAGGCCGTCACTTTGCCCAGCGCGCATGCCGCCTTCGGCCACGGCGTCACCGCCATTCATCAGGAAACCGTGCTGTTCGACGATCTGAGCGTCGCCGAAAACATTTTTCTCGGCCATGCGCCGCGCACGCGGCTAGGCACCATCGACTGGCGCACCATGCGAAAACACGCGCGCGAAGTGCTCGACACCATGCATGCCGGCCATATCGACGCCGATGCGCGGCTGAAAGACCTCGGCATCGCCAACAAGCATCTGGTAGCGGTTGCTCGCGCGATGTCGATCGATGCGCAGATCGTTATCATGGATGAGCCGACCGCAGCCCTTTCAATGAAGGAGATCGAGGAGCTTTTCCTGCTGATCGAATTCCTCAAGGAGGAAGGCAAGGCGATCCTGTTCATCAGCCACAAGTTCGACGAGATCTATCGGATCGCCGATCGCTACACCGTGTTCCGCGACGGCGAGATGGTTGGCGAGGGCCTTATCAAGGATACCGGCCAGAGCCAGATCGTGCGGATGATGGTCGGCCGCTCGGTCGATCACATCTTTCCGCAACGCAAGGCCGAGATCGGCGCGCCGGTGCTGTCGGTCGCTGGCCTTTCGCACCCGACCGAATTCAACGACATCGGCTTCGAACTGCACAAGGGCGAGATCCTCGGTTTCTACGGCCTTGTCGGCGCCGGGCGGTCAGAGGTGATGCAGGCGATATCGGGCATCACCCGTATATCGGGTGGAACGATCACGCTGGAAGGCAAGACGATCACGCCGAAATCGGCGGCGGATTCCATCGAAGCCGGCATCGTCTACGTGCCGGAGGAACGCGGCAAGCAGGGCGTGGTGATCGGCCTGCCGATCTTCCAAAACGTCTCGCTTCCCTCGCTCAAGCGCACCTCCAAATCCGGCCTGCTGCGATTGTCGGACGAATTCGCGCTCGCCCGCTCCTACACCGAGCGGCTTGACCTCAGGGCCTCCTCGCTCAGCCAGGATGTCGGCACGCTGTCGGGCGGCAACCAGCAGAAGATCGTCATCGCCAAATGGCTGGCGACAGCGCCCAAGGTGATCATCCTGGACGAGCCGACCAAGGGCATCGACATCGGCTCCAAGGCCGCCGTGCACGGCTTCATGGCGGAGCTCGTCGCGCAGGGCCTGTCGGTGATCATGGTGTCGTCGGAACTGCCCGAGATTCTCGGCATGTCCGACCGCGTCGTCGTCATGCGCGAAGGGCTGGTCGCGGCGGTCTACGACAATAAGGGGCTGGATGCCGAGACGCTGGTCCGCACGGCAGCGGGGATCGCCGCATGAAGGCTTTGCTGAAATACCGTGAAGTCTGGCTGGCTGTGGCGATCGTCGTGCTGATCGCTCTGATCTCGACGCGCTTCCCCGCCTTCGCCGACCCCGACAATCTGCGCCAGGTGTTCAACGACACCTCTATCCTGATGATCCTGGCGTTGGGACAGATGGTGGTCATCCTGACCCGCTCGATCGACCTGTCGATGGCATCCAACCTGTGCTTCACCGGCATGGTGGTGGCGATGCTGAACGCCGCGCATCCGGCGATCCCCATCCCGCTGCTGATCGTCATCGCGCTCGCCGTCGGGCTGGTGCTCGGCGCCATCAACGGCCTCTTGGTGTGGCGGCTGAACATCCCCTCGATCGTGGTGACACTGGGCACGCTGACCATCTATCGCGGCGCCACCTTCGTCCTTTCCGGCGGCGCCTGGGTCAATGCCGACAAGATGAGCCCGGAGTTCATCGGCTTCCAGCGTGCCGCCTTCCTCGGCATCCCGGTCCTGTCCTGGATCGCCATCCTGGTCATCGCGCTGTTCTTCGTCGTGATGACGCGCACCGCGCTCGGCCGCTCGATCTACGCCATCGGCGTCAACCCGACGGCGTCGGTCTATGCCGGCATCGATGTCGGCCGGACGAAATTCATCGTCTTCTGCATCTCCGGCATGATCGGCGGTCTCTCAGGCTATCTCTGGATCTCGCGTTACGTCATCGCCTCGGTCGAGGTCGCCAACGGCTATGAGCTCAACATCATCGCCGCCTGCGTCATCGGCGGCATCTCGATCGCCGGCGGTATCGGCTCGGTCGGCGGCGCGATGTTAGGAGCGCTGTTTCTCGGCATCATTTCCAACGCACTTCCGGTCATCAACATATCGCCCTTCTGGCAGATGGCGATTTCGGGCAGCGCCATCATCCTGGCCGTCGTGCTCAACGCACGCGGCGAACGCCAGCAGGGCCGCATCATCCTGCGGAAAGCGGAGACGGCATGAGCGACATTCCCGCCCCGCGCCACATTCCCGACCGGCTCGACAAGCCGCTCCGCTCTGCGATCTTTTCCTGGGAGGCACTGCTGGTCGTGGTGGCCGTCGGCATCTTCGCCATCAACAGCTTCGCCTCGCCCTATTTCCTCGACGCCTACTCGCTGTCGGACCTGACCTTCAATTTCACCGAAAAGGGCCTGATCGCTTTTGCCATGGCGTTGCTGATCATTTCGGGCGAGATCGATCTCTCTGTCGCCGCCATCATCGCACTCGCCTCGACTATGATGGGCATGGCGGTGCAGGCCGGCGCCGGGACGCCAGTGCTGGTGGCGATCGGCATCGTCGTCGGGCTCGGCTGCGGCGCCTTCAACGGGTTGCTGGTGACAAGGCTTGGCCTGCCCTCCATCGTCGTCACCATCGGTACGATGAGCCTGTTTCGCGGCATCGCCTTCATCATCCTCGGCGACCAGGCCTACAAGGGTTACCCCGAGAACTTCGCCTTCTTCGGCCAGGGCTATGTCTGGTGGGTGGTGTCGTTCGAGCTGGTGCTGTTCCTCATAGCGGCCACCGTCTACTGGTTCCTCCTGCATCGCACCAGTTTCGGCCGCCGTGTCTTTGCCATCGGCAACAATCCTGTCGCGGCACAGTTTTCCGGCGTTCGTGTCGGCCGCATCAAATTCATCCTGTTTTGCCTGACCGGGCTGATGGCGGGCATCGCCTCGGTGCTGATCACCTCGCGGCTCGGCTCGACGCGGCCGTCGATCGCACAGGGCTACGAGCTGGAAGTCATCACCATGGTGGTGCTCGGTGGCGTCAGCATTCTGGGCGGCTCCGGCAGCATTGTCGGTGTCGTGCTCGCCGCCTTCATCATGGGACTGGTGACCTTCGGGCTTGGCCTGCTCAACGTTCCCGGCATCGTCATGTCGATCTTCATCGGCTTGCTGCTGATCGTCGTCATCGCACTGCCGATCGTCTGGCGGCGGCTGCGTGGTAGCAGCTGATGCCTGAGAAATACGCGTTCAAGATGAAGCTCAAACCCGGCATGAAGGCCGAGTACAAGAAGCGTCATGACGAAATCTGGCCGCCTCTGGCCGCACTACTGAAACAGGCCGGCGTCTCCGATTATTCCATCCATCTCGATGAAGAGACCAACATGCTGTTCGGCGTGCTGTGGCGGCGGGACGATCACGGCATGGCCGACCTGCCGAGCCATCCGGTGATGCAGCGCTGGTGGGCTCACATGGCCGACATCATGGAAACGAAGCCCGACAACGAGCCGGTGGCCATACCGCTGGAAACAATGTTCCATATGGCATGAACGTGCTTCGCCATATCGCCGTCATCGACATCGGCAAGACCAACGCCAAGGTGGCGCTGGTCGATCTCACGACGTTGAGCGAGGTCGCACTGCGCCGGATGGCCAATGCCCCGCTGCGGCAGCCGCCCTACCCGCATCACGATGTCGAGTCGCTGTGGAGGTTCATCCTCAACAGCCTTGCCAGCCTCAACCGCGAACAGCGTATCGAAGCGATTTCGATCACCACGCATGGTGCGACCGGCGTGCTGGTCGACGCAGCGGGCGAACTGGTGCTGCCTGTCCTCGACTATGAGTTCGACGGCCCCGACAGGCTGGCTACAGAGTATAGTGCGATCCGTCCGCCCTTCATTGAGACTGGGACGCCGCGCCTGCCGCTCGGCCTCAATCTCGGTGCGCAATTCTTCTGGCTTGAGAAGCGTTTTCACACCGAATTCGCCAGGGCCGCCGCGATGCTGATGTATCCGCAATACTGGGCGCTGCGCCTGACCGGCGTTGCCGCCAACGAGGTGACCTCGCTCGGCTGCCACACCGATCTGTGGAGCCCTTGGGAGGCGGACTTTTCCTCGATGGTCGACAGCCTGAATTGGCGCAGCCTGATGGCGCCGGTGCGGCCGGCCAGGGACCAGCTCGGCCCGATCCTGCCGGCGCTTGCCGCGCGCACCGGGCTCGATCCGCAGACCCCGGTATTCTGTGGCCTGCACGATTCCAACGCCTCCCTATTGCCGCATCTTCTGTCCGACGAGCCGCCCTTCTCGGTCGTCTCGACCGGCACCTGGGTGGTATCGATGGCGGTCGGCGGCAGAGAGATTGCGCTCGATGCTGCGCGCGACACGCTGGTCAATGTCAGCGCGCTTGGCGCTCCCGTCCCCTCGGCGCGGTTCATGGGTGGCCGCGAGTTTTCCCAGCTGACCAAGGACAAGCCGCAGGACTGCAGCGGCAGCGAGGTGCTGGCCGTTCTGACCGGAAAAATGCTGCTTTTACCTTCTACGCAGCAGGGATCGGGACCGTTCCCGCACCATGCCGCGGAATGGCTTGATGCCGACGGCATCAGCAAAGGCGAGCGGTTCGCCGCCATTTCCTTCTATCTGGCACTGATGACGGCGACCTGCCTCGAGCTGATCGGCGCCGACGGCCCGACCACCGTGGAAGGACCGTTTGCTCGCAACCGGCTCTTTGTCGGCATGCTGGCGGCAGCGACCGCGCGCATCGTCATCGCCTCCGAGGCGGCCACCGGCACCAGCATCGGCGCGGCACTGCTCGCATCCGATCAGCCAGTGACGCACGGCAAGGGCGAAAGAATTGAGCCGCAGACCGACCCGGTCTGGGCGGCCTATGTCACCGCGTGGCGCGCGGCAGTCGACGCGCAAGGCTGATCACAAAATCCGCTTCCCAAAGGCCGACATGACGAAGTTGACGGCGCCGGCGCCGATCCGCGGCTCCAGACCGGCGGTCAGCCCGGAAACATCCATCGACAGCAGACCGCCGGACAGCGAGATCGCCTCCATTGCCTGATGCGTCTCGCGCACCGTCAGCCCGCCCGAGCCCGCAGCCCAGCCGGTAAATTCGGTCGCCGTCGGCGAATAGCTGACGTGAAAGCCCTGCGTGCCCGACGTCGCGATGCGGATCGCCTCATGCATGAGGTCGCGCATGCCCATGGCGTCGATGTCGGTCATGGTGAAGGCCGAGACACGCGAATCCTTGAGCACCCTTGCCTCCGCCGGATCGGCATGGCGCAGGCCCACGATGACGACATTTTCCGGCGACAGCTGCGGCTGCAGCGCGCCGGGCTTGTGATCGAGACCGAGCGCGCGGGCCAGCACCGAGACTTCAGGCATGTCTTCGGCCTCCTCGTCCTCGGGCATCAGGGCGGCGAGGGAATCGATCCAGATCAGGCCAAAGGAATGCGTCGCCCGCGCCGTTGCGGTCAGCGCCTTGTGGGCGATACGGCGATCTGCGCCGGCGGCGAGACGGACGAGGCCCGAGGGCGGCCGCTCGACGTCGGCGAGTTCGACCACGTCGAAATTCATTGCCTCCAGCCGCGCGCCGGTTCCCTCGCGGGCGATAATCCCGCCGGCTTCCGGTTCGGCCGAGATCGACACCATCTTGCGGCCGGAGAAATCCGCGACGTCGTGCATCGGCGCCTTCTCGACATATTCCGAGGTCATCGCCAGAAGCATGGCGCCATAATTCATGCGGAAGGCGACACGGTCGCCGACGGTAGGTCGCGGATCGGCATCCTGCACATCGAGCAGCAGATGGTCGCTGGAAGCGCCGAGCACCCTCACCCCTTTGGCGATCGGCGTCAGCCCTTCGACCAGCACGTCCTCGCGGCCTATATTGGCGATGGCGCGCAGCCGGTCGCCCTCGTCGGCGAAGACCGGCTGGTTGCCGAAGGCGTCGTAGCCGGATGTGCCGATCGGCCGCGAAGGCTTGAGTTTGACCTCGATGATGTCGCTGGTCAGCCGGCAGGCATCGGGTTCGAGTTCGGGCCACGGCACGTCGCGAAAGGTTTCGACACCGCCTTGCAGGATCGCCTCGCCCACGCGCAGATTGTTGATGCCGGGCGGCAGCTTGCCTTCGAGCAGCAGCGTCAGCGATGACGAGGCGCCGCCGGAAATGAAGTCGAGGCTTTTGCCGGACAGGCGCTCGGTTTTGTAGGCATGGGCGACGAGTTGGCCAAGGTTCTCCGGCGTCGGCATTATGGCGCCGAAGCAGCCGAGATTGGTGCCGATGCCGGCGATGCGCACGCCCTTGAATTGTAGGATCTGCTCGACGGTGGGGATCAGGTCGCTTGGCCAGATGCCTTCGCGGAGATCGCCGAGATCGATCATCAGCATGATATCGTGGACGCGGCCCATGCGCTCGGCAATGCGCGATATCTCGCGGATGGTGGTTAGTTCCGACTGCAGGCTGATGTCGACGGTGCGCACGACCTCCTCTACGCGCGCCATGGGCGGGCTGCGCAGCAGCATGACCGGCGCATTGATGCCGCTGTCGCGCAGCCGGCGGATGTTTTCGAAGCGCGATTCCGCGATGCCGGCAACACCGCCGCGCAGCATGGCCCGCGCCACTTGCGGCATGCCGCATGTGCCCTTCGTAACTCCGAACACCTTGATGCCGGACAGCGCGCAGCGCTCGACGATGGTGCGGGCGTTGCGCTCGATGCGGCCAAGGTCGATAGCGACTTGCGGTCCCGACATTTCGTCACTCAGGGTTTGTAGAATCTGTCAGCCAGATGCATCTTCCAGATCGTCGTACGATATTTGTCAAACTTTGCGCAGTGACGGCCTCAATGTTGGAAACCAGAGCAATTGTATGTGGGCACGTCTTTCGATCGGAGAGGCCGGTGACGCTGGTCGTTCATCATTTCGATGGTGAGTGGCAACTGACCTGCGGCGAACATGATCATCCCGCGGACTGTGGAGATTTCGAAGTTATCGGTCTCGGCCATTTGACCTCCAGGCAGGAAAACTTGGCACAGATTGGCCAGCTTGAGCGCGGATGGCTTGCCGAATGGGTGCACGGCGAATGGACTCGATGCCAACACGACGACTAGAGCTCCCTCAGTTCCCGTAGACCAGCCCTTGCGGGTCGATCTCCGGCTTGCGGCCGGCGACGAGGTCGGCCAGGAACTTGCCCGAGCCGCAGGCCATGGTCCAGCCGACATGGCCGTGGCCGGTGTCGAGGTAAAGGTTCTTGTATTTCGCCTTGCCGATGACCGGCACCGAGTTGGGCATCATCGGCCGCAGACCTGACCACAACAGCGCCTTCTTCTCGTCGAAAGCGCCAGGGAAAAGGTCTTTGCCGGTGCTCAGCATAGACTTGAAGTCGCTGGGCTTGAAGCTGCGGTCGAAGCCGGTGAACTCGGCTGTCGAGGACATGCGCAGGCGGTTTCCGAGCCTGGAGTAACCAACCAGCCGGTCCTCGTCGGCGCCGCCCATGGTCGGTCCCTTGCTCTCGTCCTCCAGCGGGATGGTCGCGCTATAGCCTTTAACCGGATAGACGGGCAGGTCGATACCGTAGCGGCGGCCGATCAGGCCGCTCTCGGGGCCCATGGCGATGACGACGGCGTCGCCCGTCACCGGGCCGGCCGACGTCATGACCGCACGCACCCGATCGCCCTCTATGTCGAGCCCCTCGACCGTGGTGTCGAACAGGAATCTGACGCCGAGCTTTTCGGCGGCATAGGCGGCCAGCCCATCGACGAATATCCTGGAATCGCCGGTCTGGTCGATTGGCGAATAAACGCCGCCGGCGATCTTTTCCTTCACTCCGGCGAGCCCGGGCTCAAGTTCGACCAGCCGGTCGCGGCCGACGATCTCGATCGGCAGGCCATGCTTCGCCAGAAACTGGTAGTTGTCGGTGCCGGTGTCGAGACTGTGCTGCGAGCGGAAGAAATAAAGAATGCCCTTCTTGCGCTCGTCATAGTGGATGCCGGTGGCGTCGGAGAGCGCGTTGATGCAGTCGCGCGAATAGAGCGCCAGGCGCAGTTTGACCTGGCTGTTGGCGCGCAGGCGCTCCACCGTGCACTGGCGCAGGAAGCGCAGGCTCCAGGCGAGGAAATAGGGGTCGAAGCGCAGCCTGACCTTGATGCCGAGATCATGGTTCCAGAGAGCGCGCAGGAAGGTCTTCAGCGCCGCTGGCGAGGCCCAGGCGGTGGCGTCGCCCGGCGACACCAGACCGGCATTGGACTGGCTGGTGCCGCGCGCCGGCGCCGGATGGCGCTCGATCACGGTGACCTCATGGCCGTCGGCGGCCAGATAATAGGCGGCCGCGGTACCGACAACGCCGGCTCCAAGCACCGTTATCTTCATGCCACCCCCTCTTCGCGGCACAGCGCCTCCACGCCGCACCGCCATTGCTTCAATAGCGCTTCGCCGCGGGCCTTGCGAGCCCTCGGAAGTGCCCGGCTCAGCCCCGCGCGGAGTTCTTGCCGGTGAGGATACGCTCCCAGGCGAGTGCATCGGCGACGATCTGGTCGAGGTCGTCGCGTTGCGGGGTCCAGCCGAGTTCGGCGCGTGCAAGGTCCGAATTGGCAACCACGGCGGCGGCGTCGCCGGGGCGCCGGTCGCCCATCTTGACCTCGAAATCCCGGCCGAAGGCGCGCCGCACGCTGTCGATGACCTCGAGCACCGAATAGCCGTGGCTGTAGCCGCAATTGGCGACGAGGCTGCCGCCGCCGGCGCGCAGGCGCTGCAGCGCCAGCCTGTGGGCCGCGGCCAGGTCGCTGACATGGATATAATCGCGCATGCAGGTGCCGTCCGGCGTCGGATAATCGGTGCCGAACACCTGCATGAATGGGCGTTTGCCGAGCGCGGTCTCGCAGGCGACCTTGATCAGATGCGTGGCGCCAGGCGTCGACTGCCCCGTCCGGCCCCTGGGATCGGCGCCGGCGACGTTGAAGTAGCGAAGCGCCGTGTAGCGCAAGGGATGCGCAAGCGCTGCATCGCGCAGCATCCATTCGCTCATCAGCTTGGACAGGCCGTAGGGCGATTCCGGCGCCAGGCGGGCATCCTCGCGCACCGGCTCCAGGCCGGCGCCGCCATAGACGGCGGCGGTCGAGGAGAAAATGAAATGCGGCACGCCCTCGCGCACGGCGGTTTCGATCAGCGTGCGGGTCTTGGAGGTGTTGTTCTCGTAATAGGCGAGCGGATCGGCAACCGATTCCGGCACCACGATGGAACCGGCGAAGTGGATGATCGCGTCGACCTTGTTATCCCGGATGATCTGGCCGACCAATTCCCTATCGGCGACATCGCCGACGACAAGCTTGGCTTCCGGCGCTACCGCCCATTCGAAGCCCGTGGAAAGGCGGTCGAGAACGACGACGCTCTCGCCGGCATCCAGCAGTTCCCAGACCATGTGGCTGCCGATATAGCCGGCGCCGCCCGTTACCAAAACCGTCATCCGCGTCCTCTTTTACTCATGATTTATCGGAAACTGTCTCAATCACCGCCTTACTGGAAAGCCTGCGGCAAGGCCATTAGAAACGCCTGAATGTTAAATCCGTAACAGTCTCACCGGCCTGTGGCATCGTACGGAAACAAAATTGATCCACATCAAGGGAATAGGCCACGATCTGGCATCGTTAGGAACAGGCTTGGGGCGTGGCATTTTGACCAAAACGGCCCGGTGGACGACGAATGGGCCAACGATTATGATCCCGCGCAAAACTGGGAAGGCGACATGAACTATCAGCGGTTCTTCGAGGAAGCGATCGACCAGCTCCACGCCGAGCGGCGCTACCGGGTTTTCGCCGATCTCGAGCGCATTGTCGGCAAGTTTCCGCGCGCCATCTGGCGTTCCAACGGCCGCGCCGAGGAAATCACCGTCTGGTGCTCCAACGACTATCTCGGCATGGGCCAGAACCCCGATGTCATCGCCGCTTTCCAGAACGCGGCCGGCAAGATGGGTTCGGGCGCCGGCGGCACCCGCAACATTTCCGGCACCTCGAACCCGTTGGTCGAACTCGAGCTGGAACTGGCCGACCTGCACGACAAGGAAGCCGCGCTCGTCTTCACCTCCGGCTTCGTCTCCAACGAGGCCTCGATCTCGACCATTGCGCGGCTTTTGCCCAATTGCCTGATCATTTCGGACGAGCTCAACCATGCCTCGATGATCGAAGGCGTACGGCGCTCGGGCGCCGAAAAGAAGATTTTCCGCCACAACGACGTCGCGCATCTCGAAAGCCTGTTGCAGGTGGCGGGCCGCGAACGCGCCAAGCTGATCGTGTTCGAGAGCGTCTATTCGATGGATGGCGACATCGCGCCGATCAAGCAGATCGTCGAACTGGCCGAACGCTACAACGCCATGACCTATATTGACGAGGTCCATGCCGTCGGCATGTACGGACCGCGCGGCGGCGGCATCACCGAGCGCGAGGGGCTGGCCGACCGCATCGACATCATCGAAGGCACGCTGGCCAAGGCGTTCGGCACGCTGGGCGGCTATATCGCCGGCAACAGCGCCGTCATCGACGCGGTGCGCTCCTATGCGCCGGGCTTCATCTTCACCACGGCGCTGCCGCCGGCCGTCGCCGCCGCCGCCACCACGTCCATCCGCCACCTCAAGCGGTCGCAAGCCGAGCGCGATGCGCAACAGCGCCAGGCGTCGCGGACCAAGGAGGTTCTGTCTGCAGCTGGCCTGCCGGTGATGGAATCGCCGACACACATCGTGCCGGTGCTGGTCGGTGACCCCGAACTCTGCAAGATGGCCAGCGACCGTCTGCTCGGCGTGCACGGCATCTACATCCAGCCGATCAACTATCCGACCGTGCCGCGCGGCACCGAGCGGCTGCGCATCACGCCGACGCCGTTCCATACCGATACCCTGATTGCGGGACTGCAGGACGCGCTGGTCGAGACATGGGATGCGCTGGGCATTCCCTACGGCTCCGCCGGACGGCCCAGTGTCGCCAAGAGCGACCGGATTGTGCCGCTGCTGGTGCCGAAGTCGGGCGGCTGAAGCCGCCGGCCATTCACCTCAAACCGTCCTCATCCATCCCGCCAGCCGGTGTGCCGCTTCCTCGAGTTGGTCGAGGCGGCGGTGGAAGCACAGGCGCAAAAACGCCTCTCCGCCAGGGCCGAAGGCGGTGCCCGGCGCCAGGCCGACATTGGCCTTGTCGACGATGTCGAAAGCAGCCCGGCGCGGATCGGTGATGCCGTCGACCGTGAAAAACAAATAGAACGCGCCTTGCGGCACGGTGAAGCGCGCTTTGCCGGTTGCGCCGAGAATATCGCAGACCAGGTCGCGCGCTTTCCTGGCGCGCTCCACCTGCTCGACGATGAAGGCATCACCGTGGTCCAGCGCCGCGACGGCGCCGCGCTGCATGAACTGGGCGACGCCTGAGGTCGAATACTGGATCAGGTTCTCGAACACCTGCTGCAGCTCGGGATGGGTCTTGATCCAGCCGACGCGCCAGCCGGTCATCGCCCAGTTCTTGGAAAAGGAGTTGACGAACAGGATGCGGTCTTCCGCGGTCGAAATGTCGAGGAAGGACGGCGCACGGCCGTGGCCGTAGTGGAACAGCGAATAGATCTCGTCGGCGATGATCCACAGGCCCTTTTGGCGGGCGAGATTCAGGATCGCCTGCAGCGTTTCCTTATCGGCCGTCCAGCCGGTGGGGTTCGATGGCGTGTTGACGAACAGCGCCTTGGTGCGCGGCGTCACCGCAGCCGCAATCTTGTCGACATCGCAGGACCAGCCATTGCCCGACTGGTCGAGCGTGACCGCAACCGGGGTAGCGCCGGAAATACCGGCGGCGGCGGCGAAATTCGGCCAGGCCGGGGAGAGATAGACCACCTCGTCGCCGCTGCCGGCGACCGCGGCTAATGCCAACTGAATGGCATGCATGCCGGAACCGGTGGCGATGAATTCCTCTTCGGCGAAGCTCTTGCCGAAATGCCTGGCATAGTAGCGAGAAAGCGCTTGCCTCAACTCCGGAATGCCTTTCTGCCAGGTATAGAATGTCTCGCCATTGGCGAGCCCCTTGGCGGCGGCTTCCGAAATGAAGGCAGGCGTCGGCAAATCGCCTTCACCGGCCCAGAGCGGGATCATGCCCTCGCGCGAACGGCCGTAATTGACGACGGCGACAATGCCGCTTTCGGGGGCGGCCACCGCTTCGGCGCGCAAGCTATCGATCAGGGTCATGAACAGGTCCGTTTTGATGTCTGCTTTGATGCATGTCATTATCCAGAACCGCTGCGCACTTGTGGGCGACATGCATTGGCGGATGCTCTTAGCAGATGCGGCAACAGAAAACCCCGGCCGCGAACGACCGGGGTTTTGGTCCAGAAATCTGGCCTTATCTATTTCCTGGCGAGGAGATCGCGAATTTCGGTGAGCAAAGCGACGTCGGCCGGTGGCGGAGCCGCAGGTGCGGCCGGCTTCTCCCGCTCGAGCCGCTTGCGCATGTTGTTCACGGCCTTGACCATCAGGAAGATGATGAAAGCCAGGATGACGAAATTCAGCGCCACGGTGATAAAATTGCCGTAGGCGAACACCGCGCCTTCCTTACGCGCGTCGGCAAGATTGGTCGAATGCACTGTTGATGAGAGGCCTATGAAGTAGTTGGAAAAGTCGACGCCACCAAGTGCGCCGATGAAAGGCATGATGATGTCGTTGACAAGAGAATCGACGATCTTGCTGAAGGCCGCGCCGATGATGACGCCGACCGCAAGGTCCATCACATTTCCTTTGGAAATGAATTCCTGGAATTCTTTCAGCATTCGACCCTCCTTGTCGTGACGGACCGCGCTGCCGCCGTCCCTCCGGCGTCGGCCCGTGCGCACCATAACAAAAACCTGCGGTTGCAACAGAAGCAAAAGCTGGAAAACACCGCTTTCTCCTTACCTTGGTTCACGGTTCGACAGGGCAGCGTCGCGACCATGCGCCGAAAGCCGCGATGGACTTGACCTTAGAGCTGTGATTGCCTCTGGGCAGGCCGGGGTGAAAGCTGGCCGAGGAGGATTTTCGGGCCGTGCAGGGCTGGTTCATCGTCATCATTGCCGTCGCCTATGTGACGCTGCTGTTCGCCATCGCTAGCCTTGGCGACCGGCGGTCGACGGCGTCGGGACCCGGCCACGCCCGGCCCTTCATCTATGCACTCAGCCTCGCCATCTACTGCACCTCCTGGACCTTCTTCGGCTCGGTCGGCCTGTCCTCCGAGCGCGGCCTCGAATTTCTCGGCATCTATACCGGCCCGGTGCTGGTGTTCGTGTTCGGCTTTCCGCTGCTCAATCGCATCGTGCGGCTGGCCAAGAGCGAGAAGATCACCTCGATCGCCGACTTCCTCGGCGCCCGCTATGGCAAGAGCTTTGCCGTCTCGGCGATCGCCACGCTGATCGCCACCATCGGCGCGGTGCCCTATATCGCACTGCAATTGAAGGCGATCTCCGGTTCGGTCGGCCTGATGGTCGAGCATTATACGGGATCGCCGCCCTCCTTCGATCCCTTCGTCAGCGACATCTCGCTGGTGGTGGCCATGCTCTTGGCGCTGTTTGCGGTGCTGTTCGGCACCCGCCATGCCGACGCCACCGAGCACCAGGACGGGCTGGTGCTGGCGGTGGCGGTCGAAACCGTGGTCAAGCTCGCCGCCTTCCTGGCGATCGGCCTGATGGTCACCTTCCTGATCTTCGGCGGCCCGGGCGACATGATCGACAAGCTGGCCGAAAACAGCCAGGTGCGGCAGGCCATGGGCTACGACACCTCGCTCGCCACCTGGCTGGTGCTGACTTGCCTGAGCGGCTTTGCCATCATCATGCTGCCGCGCCAGTTCTACGTCACCATCGTCGAGAACCGCGGCGAGGCCGAACTGCGCACCGCGACCTGGGTGTTCCCGCTCTATCTCGTGGCGATAAACCTGTTCGTGCTGCCGATCGCCTTCGCCGGCCTGGCGCTGGTCGGCACCAAAACCACCAGTGACCTCTATGTGCTGGCGCTGCCCTTGTTCGGCGGCCATGATTTCCTCGCCATGGCCGCCTTCATCGGTGGGCTGTCGGCGGCGACCGCCATGGTGATCGTCGAAAGCGTGGCGCTGTCGATCATGATCTCCAACGACCTCGTCATCCCGCTGTTCGTGCGCCGCCTGCTCAAGACCACGACCTCTGAGAATGAGGATTGGTCGACGCTGATCCTCAACGTGCGGCGCGGCGCCATCTTCATCCTGTTGTTCATCGCCTTCCTCTACTACCGCGAAAGCACCAACTCGGCGCGGCTGTCGTCGATCGGCCTGATGTCGTTCGCGGCAATCGCCCAATTCGCGCCGGCGCTGATCGGCGGGCTGATCTGGCGCGGCGCCAATGGCCGCGGCGCGGCCCTTGGCATGGTCGCCGGCATCCTCGTCTGGGGCTATACGCTGCTTTTGCCGTCGCTCTCGGCAGCCGACGCGGACATCGTCGTGCAGGGGTTGTTCGGTTTCGAGGCGCTGCGGCCGCAGGCTCTGTTCGGCACCGTCGCCGAACCGTTGAACCACGGCGTGCTCTGGAGCCTGTCGGTCAACACGCTGTTCTTCGTGCTCGGCTCGCTGTCGCGCGCGTCAGTACCGCTGGAGCGTATCCAGGCGTCGATCTTCGTGCCGCGCGAATCCGGCCCGATGCCCAGCCTGCGCCGCTTCCGCACCGCCATCACCGTCAACGTGCTGAAAGACACCATCTCGCGCTACCTCGGCGTCGAGCGCACCGAGCGCTCCTTCCAGTCCTTCGAAAAGAGCACTGGCGTCTCGCTGCACGGCAATGAGCAGGCCAGCATGGATGTCATCCGCTTTTCCGAGCAGCTGCTGGCGAGCGCTGTCGGCTCGTCTTCGGCGCGGCTGATCCTGTCGCTGCTGTTTCGCCGCAACGACCGCGAGTCCAAGGACGCCTTCCGCCTGCTCGATGACGCCACCGAAGCGCTGCAGCACAATCGCGACCTGTTGCAGATCGCGCTCGACCAGATGGAACAGGGCATTACCGTCTTCGACCGCGATTTCCGCCTGATCTGCTGGAACAGACAATATCGCGCGCTGTTCGACCTGCCCGACGAGATGGGCCAGGTCGGCGTCTCGCTCGACCGCATCCTGCGCCACCTCGCCGAGCGCGGCGATATCCCGGCCGACCAGCGCGTGGCGATGCTCAACCGGCTGACCAGCTTCGTCAGCCCATGGCAGATGGAGTTGACGACCAGTGGCCGAATCCTCGAACTGCGTTCCAACCCGATGCCGGACGGTGGCATCGTTGCCACCTATGCCGACATATCAGGACGCGTCGAACAGGATTTGGCGCTGAAGCGGGCCAATGAATCGCTGGAGCAGCGGGTCAAGACGCGTACCATCGAACTGACTAGGGTCAATGAGGAGCTGGCGCAGGCGCAGATGCTGGCCGAGGAGGCCAATCTGGGCAAGACGCGCTTCCTCGCCGCCGCCGGCCACGACATCCTGCAGCCGCTGAACGCCGCCCGGCTCTACTGCTCGTCGCTGATCGAAAAGGCCGGCAAGGGCCCGGCCGGCAAGGCCGCTATCAACATCGAATCCTCGCTGGAATCGGTCGAGACGATCCTGGGCGCCGTGCTCGACATTTCCCGCCTCGACGCCGGCGCGATGAAACCGGACGACAGCGCCTTCCGCCTGGACGGGCTGCTGCGCCAGATCGGCAATGATTTTCAGCCGCTCGCCGCCGAAAAGAAACTCGATCTGACGATCATAGCCTCGTCGCTCAGCGTGATGACGGACCGCAACCTACTGCGCCGGCTGATCCAGAATCTGGTCTCCAACGCCATCAAATACACCCCCCATGGCCGCATCCTGGTCGGCGTGCGACGGCGCGGCGAACTCGCCGAAATCCAGGTGATCGACACTGGCATCGGCATTGCCGGCGACAAGCTGAACACGGTCTTCAACGAGTTCACCCGGCTGGACGAAGGCGTGCGCGAAGCCGAAGGTCTCGGCCTTGGCCTGTCCATCGTCGACCGCATCGCGCGGGTACTGCGGCTCGAGATCCAGATCTTTTCCAACCCGGGCAAGGGTACGCGCTTTTCCGTTATCCTGCCGGTTGCGGCGGTTGAGGCGCCGCGGCGCGAGGTCGAGCCGAAGGCGCCTGCCCGCACCGCGAATTCGCTGGCCGGCCTGCGCGTCATGTGCATCGACAACGACCCTCGCATTCTCGATGGCATGCGGCTTTTGCTCGAAGGCTGGGGCTGCAGCGTCGGCACGTTTTCGGGTTCGGAGGATTTTGGCAGGGCCGATCGTCCCGACATCGTGCTTGCCGACTATCATCTCGATGGCAGAAGCGGCCTCGACATCATCGCGCGCCTGCGTGACATCCATGGTTCGGACCTGCCGGCCGTGCTGGTCACCGCCGACCGCTCCACCGAGGTCCGTGCCGCTGCCGCCGCCATTGACGTGCCGGTGATCAACAAGCCGCTGAAGCCGGCCGTGCTACGCTCGATGATGGCCAGGGTCAGGCCGCTGGCGTCGGCGGCCGAGTAGAGTCCTATCTCTTTGTTTTTGCGCAATTCCCAAGGGAAAGCGCTACGCACTTTTCCTGGAATAGCTTTAGCCTGCTGGCTGCAACGGATCGCTGCCGATCTTGGACAGCTGGATCACCGCCTGGGTGCGGCTGTCGACGCCGAGTTTCTGCAGGATGGCCGAGACATGCGCCTTGACCGTCGCTTCGGAGACGCTGAGTTCGTAGGCGATCTGCTTGTTGAGCAGGCCTTCGGCCAGCATGCCGAGGACACGCGTCTGCTGCGGCGTCAGCGCCTGCAGCCGCTTGATCAGGTCGGATATTTCGGGGTCGCGCTCGACGCCGAGGTCGATGCCGACGGGCGCGGCGATATCGCCGGCCAGCACCGTCTGCACGGCGCCGCGGATCTCCTCCATGCTGGCCGATTTGGAGATGAAGCCGGATGCGCCGAGATCGAGCGCGCGCCGGATGGTCACCGGGTCGTCGTGGGCCGACACCACCACCAGCGGCACCGCCGGGTGGATGCCGCGCAGCGCGATCAGACCGGACAGGCCGCTGGCGCCCGGCATCGACAGGTCGAGCAGCACCAGGTCGACATCCTCATTGGCCACGACCAGGGCCTTGGCACTTTCGAAATCGCCGGCCTCGTGAATGGCGGCGACATCGCCGACGCCGGCAAGCGCCTCTTTCAAGGCGCCGCGGAACAGCGGATGGTCGTCGGCAATGACGAAGGTGTAGCCCGACGGCAAATGTTCCTCCCCAAATCCCTTATTGATTATCGGCTTTTACGGGACCGGACGATTATGCGGCGAAGCGCTTTGTTTCAAGCGGCAATGGCCGGACGGGGCATTTCCCCGCCGGGCAGTTCAGGTCTTTTTCGAATTGAGATTGGCGCCGTCATCCTTGTCCATCTCCTTGACGATGCCCATGAAGCCACGCAGCATGCGCTCCATATAGCTCATCGTCTTGTCGAAATCCTCTTCGCTCGGCAATTTCGACTCGAGACGGGCCGACAGCGAATTCTCCAACCTAGCGACGCGTTCGTCCATGGCCTTCATCGAGGCCTGCAAACGCTCGACCTCGTCCTGGAAGGCGGCGCGTTCGTCGGCCGCCATCTTGCAGACGAGCTGGCCGGAGCGCTCCTCGCAGATCGACATGGCGCCGGTCCGGGTGTCCATGCGGACATAGCCGTTGGCCGATTTTTCCAGCCGGTAGCGGTCGGTCTCTTCGGACCAGGCCGATGCCGCAACCAGCGAGACCAGTGCGGCGGGGATCAGTATGTGCTGCAGACGCATGTTCCATCCTCCACGAGCCAGTATGCGCAACCTATCACAGCTTTGCGCCGTAAATGCGGACGAGTTGCCCTTCCCCGCATGATCGGTTCGGATTATAGCGCAACCATGTCTCAGATTATCTACAAGATCGCGCCCGAAGCGCTTTGGCGCGAGGCCGAGAAAAACGGCCGTTTCACCGGCGCTCCGATCGATATCGCCGACGGCTTCATCCATTTCTCCACCGCTGATCAGGTCAGGGAGACGGCGGCGAAGCATTTCGCCGGCCAGATGGATTTGCTGCTGATCGCCATCGACGGGGCGCTGCTCGGTGACGCGCTGAAATACGAGGTCTCGCGGGGCGGCGCGCTGTTCCCGCATCTCTATGGCGTGCTCGATATGAGCGCCGTGCTGTGGGTGCGGCCACTGCCGCTCGGGGCCGACGGCGCCCATCAATTCCCGGCGCTGGAGGCCGAATGATCGTGTTCGATCGCATCGGCCAGAAACTGCTGTTCACCTTCGATCCGGAAACGGCGCATGGCATGTCGATCGCGGCGCTGCGATGCGGTCTGCCGGTCGGCGCGCGGACGGTGCGCGACGACAGGTTGAAGCTCAGCCTCTGTGGCATCGCCTTCCCCAATCCGCTCGGCATGGCCGCAGGCTACGACAAGAACGCCGAGGTGCCCGACGCGCTGCTTGGCCTCGGCTTCGGCTTTGCCGAAGTCGGCACCGTGACGCCGCTGCCGCAGGCCGGCAATCCGAAGCCGCGCATTTTCCGGCTGACTGAGGATGATGCGGTGATCAACCGCCTGGGCTTCAACAATGAGGGCCACGAGGCGGCGGAAAAACGCCTTGCCGCGCGCCAGGGACGCGGCGGCATTGTCGGCGTCAACATCGGCGCCAACAAGGACAGCGCCGATCGTGTCCGTGACTATGAGTTGGGCGTTTCCCGTTTTGCGAAATACGCCAGCTATCTCACCGTCAACATCTCGTCGCCCAACACGCCCGGCCTGCGCACCATGCAGGCGCGCGAACAGCTCGGCGAACTGTTGTCTCGGGTCATGTCGGTGCGTGCAGCAGCTTCGGCGCAGCCGCCCCTCTTCCTCAAGATCGCGCCCGATCTGGTCGAGGCCGAGCTTGAAGACATCGCCGCCGAAGTCAGCGAGAAGCAGATTGACGGCGTCATCGTCTCCAACACGACGCTGGCGCGAACCGGATTGCGTAGCGCCACCAGCGAGACCGGCGGGCTCTCCGGCAAACCGCTGTTCGAGCTTTCGACCATCGTGCTGGCCAAGATGCGCAAATTGCTCGGGCCGGAGCGCGCCATTATCGGCGTCGGCGGCGTCGATTCGGCCGAGAACGCGCTGGAGAAAATCCGCGCCGGCGCCGATCTCGTCCAGCTCTACACCGGCATGATCTATGCCGGGCCGGCGCTGCCGGGGCGCATCCTTGCCGGGATGGTGCGATTTGCCGACAAGGAGCGGCTGAAATCATTGCGCGAACTGCGCGACAGCCGGCTCGATCAGTGGGCTGCCAGGCCGCTCTAAAACGCCGTGCGCAACCGGAGCCGCAGGATGGCCAGCAGGCTGAAGCCGCGCACCAGCAGGAAAACGTGCAGCGCCGCCCACAGGCCGTGATTGCCGAGAGACGGCGCCAAGCTGAACAATGCGGCGCTGAAGGCCAGGAACGACACCAGCATCATGTTGCGCATGTCGCGCGACCAGGTAGCGCCGATGAAGACGCCGTCCATCTGGAAGGCCAGCACGCCGCTCAGCGGTGTCAGTGCCGCCCACGGCAGATAGATGTCGGCAACAGCACGAACATCCGGCGACGTGGTGATCAACGAAATCAGGCCGGCGCCGCCGAGCCAGAAGATCAGCGTGGCGGTTCCGGCGAGGCCGAACCCCCAGAATAAGGTCAGACGTACCGCCCGGCGGAACGCCGTCTCGGCACGTGCGCCGATCGCGCGTCCCGCCAACTGTTCGGCCGCGGTGGCGAAACCGTCGAGAAAATAGCCGGCGACGAGGAAGAAGTTCATCAGCACGGCATTGGCGGCCAGCGTCAGCGTGCCGAACTGCGCGCCCTGGCGGGTGAACAGCGCGAAAGCGGCGAGCAGCGAGAACGAGCGGATCATGATATCGCGGTTGAGCGACAGCATGCGCAGGAAAGCGGGCATGTCGAGCAGGCGATGCCGCGGCAGGCGGGGTGCGGCCCGGAAGCGCCAGACAACGATGGCGAGACCCAGCAGCATGGCCAGACATTCGCCGGTGACGGTCGCCCAGGCCACGCCGGCGACGCCCCAGCCAAGCTTCAGGCCGAGCAGGATGCAAAGCACGATGTTGATGCCGTTGAGCACCGCCTGCAGCATCAGCCCAAGCCCGCCCTCGCCGCGTCCAAGGACATAGCCGAGGATGGCGTAGTTGATCAGCGTGAAGGGGGCGGCGAGCATTCTGATGTGGATATAGACGCCCATCGCCTCGCCGACGCGCGCTTCGCCGCCGATGAATTTCTGGCCGGCGATGGCAATCAGCGGCGCAAGGACGACAAGCACGATGCCGGCGGCGACCGCGATCAGCACGGCGCGCCAGAACACCGCCTGCTCCTCCAGTTCGTCGCCGCGCCCAAACGCCTGGGCGACGAGGCCGGTGGTACCGGAGCGCAGGAAATTGAAGGTGCTGAAGACCACGTCGAAGACCAGCGCCCCGGCCGCCAGGCCGCCGAGCAGGGCGGCATCGCCGAACTGCCCGACCACCGCCGTGTCGACGATGCCGAGCAGCGGCGTCGTCAGATAGGCGAGCGTCATCGGCACGGCGATGGCGAGCACCGAACGGTTGGTGACGGCGAAGGGTCTCGCGTCGGCTGGGATTGCACCCGTGTCCAGGGGACTGCTGCCTTGCTGATTGCGGCTTGATCGAACAGCCGATGTGCCCCATTTTCCGGCCACCGCGCAATCACTCTTGCCGTGACGGCCAACCGAAATGTTCTTCTGGCGCGAGCCCGCCGGATCCGAGTACTGGTTTTAAGCAATTCCCAAGGGGAAGCGCTACGCGCTTCTCCCGGGAAAACCGCTGCACACTTTTCCTGGAATTGCTTTAGCCATGCCCCTGCAGATCGTCCATCATCCCGACTACGATGCCGGCTTCGCCGTCAATCATCGCTTTCCGATGAGCAAATATCCGCTGCTGATGCAGGCCTTGCATATCAGGGGTCTGATCCATGCGGGGGCGCTGTCGATGCCCGAGCCGGCGCCGGCCTCCTGGCTGAAGCTCGCCCATGCGGCTGATTATGTCGACCAGGTCATCACGTGTTCAGTGCCTGAAAAGATCGAGCGCGAGATCGGCTTTCCCGTGGGACCGCGCGTTTCGCTCAGGGCGCAACTCGCCGCCGGTGGTACGGTGCTGGCGGCGCGACTGGCGCTTATCAATGGCATTGCCTGCAACAGCGCCGGCGGCAGCCACCATGCGCGGCGTGCGCAAGGCGCGGGCTTCTGCACTTTCAACGATGTCGCCGTCGCTTCGCTGGTGCTGCTAGCCGAAGGTTCCGCCCAAAACATCCTGATAGTCGATCTCGATGTGCATCAGGGCGACGGCACCGCGGACATCCTGAAAGACGAGCCACGCGCGTTCACCTTTTCCATGCATGGCGAGCGCAATTATCCGGTGCGCAAGATTGCCTCCGATCTCGACGTTGCCCTGCCGGACGGCACCGGCGATGGCGCCTATCTCGAACGGCTGGGTGTCCTCCTGCCGGAGCTCTCGGCCAAGGCGCACTGGGACATCGTCTTCTACAATGCCGGTGTCGACGTGCATGCCGAGGACCGGCTCGGCCGGCTATCGCTCAGCGATGACGGCGTGCGTGCCCGCGACGCCATGGTGATCGGTCATTTCCGCGCGCTGGGCATCCCGGTCTGCGGTGTCATCGGCGGCGGCTATTCGACCGATGTCGCAGCGCTCGCGGCGCGCCACGCCATCCTGTTCGAGGTGGCGTCGGACTTTGCCTGAGTGGCCTTTGGTTTGAGCACAATCTTTTCCGAAAACCGGTTTCCACTTTTCGGGATCGTGGTCCGCTTCACTTCCGGTAGTTCGCGAGCCTGAGCAGGATGAACACCGGCACGACGATCGCGGCGCCGAGCAGGATATAGCCCAAGAAGCGATAGACCGCGTTGAAGCCGAGGTTCCAAAGATCGATGAAGAAACCCTGGATGCGGTAGAAGACGTCCATCGGCGTCCAGCCGAACGCATTCATGACCAGGCCGACCAGGAACGACACGACCAGCAGCTTGACGATCACCCTGACGGGCGAGTCACCGAGAAAGCGCGTCACTGTGGACAAGGGGCCTGCCTCCAGATTGGTGTGCCCGGATTCGGGGTACAAACCCACGAATACGCACTTGCTGCGCCCGCATCAAGGCGGGCGGACGGCGCAATCGGTCGGGTTTCCAACAGCCGTTTCCGAACAGCTGTCCAAGGGCGATTGCCCGAAGCACGCCCGTCATGATATCGAGAGGCCGACGCGGGTATGATGTAATGGTAGCTTGTCAGCTTCCCAAGCTGAACGCGAGGGTTCGATTCCCTCTACCCGCTCCAGTTCCTATCCCACTTCCCGCAAGATAAAATCGTGCAGCATCTTGGCTGCCGGCGACAGCACGCGGTTCTTCACCGTGATCAGGCTGTAGGGGCGGACCTCGATGTCGAACTCGGTCTGGACGACATCGATGGCGCCGGCGAGACCGTCGGGGTTCTGGATGAATTTTGCCACCTGGATCGACACCGGGGCGATGGCGTCGGACTGCGCCACCATGACCAGTGTGAGCAGCAGCGACGAGGTGTTGAGGATGCGGTCCGGCAGGGCGATGTTGCGGTTCAGGAAATTGCTCTCCATCGCCTGGCGCAGCGGCGACCCGCCCGACTGGAACACCCAGTCAAAGGCGGCGGTGTCCTCCAGCCTCACCGCCTTCCCATTGTTTAGAGGATGGCCGTTGCTCAGCGGGTGGCCTCGGCGCACGATCAGGCAGGCCTTCTCGACGCCGATGACGCGCGATTCGAACAGGCGCGGATTGAGGTCTTCGGGGACACGGGCGATGATGAAATCATGGCGCGTGGCGATCAGTTCGCGCGCCAGCACATTCGACGTCTCGACCTGCATGGTAATCTCGATGCGCGGATAAAGGCGGCGTATCTCGCGGATCGCCGGGACCGCCAGTTCGATCGCCGGCGCCGTCACCGCGCCAAGGAACACCGAGCCGCCCTTGCCGGCCTTGAGCTCCGATATTTCGCGGTCGGCCTCGCGCATTTCGAGCAGGATCGAGCGCGCGCGCCGCGCCAGCGCCTTGCCGTAAGGGGTGAGCGTGATGCCGCGCGGCAGCCTTTCGCACAGCTTGACCTCAAGCACCGCTTCCATCTCGGAAATCATGCGCGAGGCCGCCGGCTGCGAGATGTTCATCACCTGGGCGGCCGCGCTCACCCGACCGTGATCGTCCAGCGCTGCGATCATGCGCATGTGACGCAGGCTCAAGCCACTGCGCAGAAGTGTCTCGCCATCGCCCGGCAATTCATCGTAACCGCTTGAAATTCCCTGAGGACCTCGTAAAGCCGCCATGCCTTTTCCCGCTTCCGCCACTGTTCCAGCCCGGTCTAGTCATATACCGGTTTTGGTATAGCAACCACCGAAGATCGCATTTGACAGTTATGGCAAAGGGTCACACTTTCGCGCGTCCTCAAGACTTGACGGTCGATGACGAGCAAAATCGTATCGATTTAAATCAAGACTGAGGGCCGATTGGGAGGATACCGGAGATCGATTATGACGGCGGCGGCGCTTTGGCGCATCCGCCCGACTGCGCGGCCCGCGAAGCCCCGAGGTGTCGCGTCCATCAACCAGGGAGAGTTTTACGTGAAAATCATCAAGACACTGGCCGCCGTCGCGGCCCTTGGCATCGCTGCCATGACCTACTCGGCGCACGCAGCCGACAAGGGTCTTGTCGGCGTGCTGATGCCGACCAAGACCTCGCAGCGCTGGATCAATGACGGCGATGCCGTCAAGTCCCAGCTCGAAGCTCTCGGCTACACGGTCGACCTGCAGTACGCGCAGGACGACATCCCCAACCAGCTCAGCCAGCTGGAAAACGAAATCACCAAAGGCCCGAAGGCGCTGATCATCGCTTCGATCGACGGCACCACCCTTTCGGACGCGCTGCAGAAGGCCGCCGACGCCGGCGTCGTCGTCGTCGCCTATGACCGCCTGATCAAGAAGACCGCCAATGTCGATTACTACACCACCTTCGACAATTTCGGCGTCGGCGTGATCCAGGCGAACTCGCTGGTCAAGGGTCTCAAGGAGCGCTTCCCGAACACCAAGCCGTGGAACGTCGAACTGTTCGGCGGCTCGCCGGACGACAACAACGCATTCTTCTTCTACAACGGCGCAATCTCGGTGCTGCAGCCGCTGATCGATGACGGCTCGATCAAGATCAAGTCCGGCCAGACCGGCATGGACAAGGTCGGCACGCTGCGCTGGCTCGCCGCCACCGCCCAGGCGCGCATGGACAACCTGCTGTCGGCCAACTACTCGGACGGCAGCCGCGTCGATGGCGTTCTTTCGCCCTATGACGGCCTGTCGCGCGGCATCACCGCTTCGCTGCGCGCCGTGGGTTACGGCACCGACGCCCAGCCGTGGCCGATCGTGACCGGCCAGGACGCCGAGACTGCTTCGGTCAAGCTGATCATCACGGGCGAGCAATACTCGACCGTGTTCAAGGACACCCGCGAACTGGCCAAGGCCACCGTCGAACTCGTCGACAAGGTGCTCTCGGGCGGCAAGCCGGACGGCCTCGATGAAAAGACCTACAACAACGACGTCAAGGTCGTCCCCTCGATCCTTTTGACGCCGCATGAGGTCGACAAGTCGAACTACCAGGCACTGGTCGTCGACTCCGGCTACATCAAGGCCGACGAACTGAAGTAATCCGTTTATAAAGACAGGGGTCCTGCGCGACGCAGGACCCCTGTCCGTTCACAAGCGACCCCGGTATTGTTTCTACCGGACTTAGTTTGCGTGCATGTCGTTGTCTCAAACCGCAAGCACTTTGGAGCGACATGCAACAGGAGGAGCTTGCCCTGATGACGACGATTTTGGAGATGCGCGACATCACCAAGACGTTCCCCGGCGTGAAGGCGCTGTCGAACGTCAACCTCAGCGTCGAAGAAGGCGAGATCCACGCCGTGGTTGGCGAGAACGGCGCCGGCAAGTCGACGCTGATGAAGGTCCTGTCGGGCGTCTATCCCGCCGGCACCTATGACGGCCAGATCATTTTTCAGGGTCAGGAATGCCAGTTCAAAGGTATCCATGACAGCGAACACAAGGGCATCGTCATCATCCACCAGGAGCTAGCGCTGGTGCCGATGCTGTCGATCACCGAAAATATCTTCCTCGGCAACGAAAACGCCCGATACGGCGTCATCGACTGGGATGCCAACGAGGCGCGCACCGCTGCCCTGTTGAAGAAGGTGGGCCTCAAGGAGGACCCCAAGACACTGATCACCAATATCGGCGTCGGCAAGCAGCAGCTGGTCGAGATCGCCAAGGCGCTGAGCAAGGACGTCAAGCTTTTGATCCTCGACGAGCCGACCGCGTCGCTCAGCGAGAAAGACAGCCAGGCGCTGCTCGATCTTCTGCTCGAATTCAAGCGACAAGGCATGACCTCGATCCTGATCTCGCACAAGCTCAACGAGATCAACCGGGTCGCCGACAAGGTAACCGTCATCCGTGACGGGCGCACCATCGAGACGCTGGCCAAGAAGGATATCTCCGAAGACCGCATCATCACCTCGATGGTCGGCCGTTCGCTCGACGACCGCTATCCGCCGCGCGAGCCCAAGATCGGCGAAGTCGTGTTCGAGGTGAAAAACTGGTCGGTCTATCACCCGCTCCATGCCGAGCGGCAGGTGATCAAGGGCATCGACATCAATGTGCGCAAGGGCGAGGTGGTCGGCATCGCCGGGCTGATGGGCGCCGGCCGCACCGAATTCGCCATGAGCCTGTTCGGCCGCTCTTATGGCCGCCGCATCACCGGCGAAGTGCTGCTCAAGGGCAAGCCGGTCGATGTCTCCTCGGTAAGCAAGGCGGTCCAACACGGCATCGCCTATGTCACCGAGGACCGCAAGACCTACGGCCTCAACCTCATCGACCATATCAAGCATAACATTACGCTGGCCAATCTCGACGGCGTGTCGCGCCACAGCGTGATCGACGACATGCGCGAACTTGCGGTCGCCAACGACTATCGCAAGAAGACCAATATCCGAGCGTCCAGCGTCTATCAGATGACCGGTAATCTTTCCGGCGGCAACCAGCAGAAGGTGGTGCTGTCGAAATGGTTGTTTGCCGACCCTGACGTGCTGATCCTCGACGAGCCGACACGCGGCATCGATGTCGGCGCCAAGTATGAAATCTACACGATCATCGCGCGCCTTGCCTCGGAGGGTAAGGCGATCGTGGTCATCTCGTCGGAAATGCCGGAATTGCTGGGGATTACCGACCGCATCTACGTTATGAACGAAGGGCGCATGGTGGGCGAAATGCCGGCGGCGGAAGCAAGCCAGGAAAAGATAATGCGCGCCATCGTCCGGGGAGAAGGAAAAGCAGCATGAGCACCGAAAGCGCCCCCGCCCCGCAGGGAAACGTCGCCGACGAACAGCGCCCGCGCATCGCCGTCTCGGCGCTGGCGACGAATTTGCGCGAATACGGGCTGATCATAGCGCTGATCGTCATCATGCTGTTCTTCCAGTTCACCACGTCGGGAACGTTGTTCAAGCCGGTCAATCTCAGCAATCTGGTGCAGCAGAACTCCTTCATCATCGTGATGGCGCTGGGCATGCTGCTGGTGATCGTATCGGGCTATATCGACCTCAGCGTCGGATCGGTCGCCGGTTTCATTGGCGCGCTGGCGGCAAACATGATGGTCATCTGGCAACTCGGACCGCTGAGCAATCCCCTGGTGGTTTCGATCGTCTGCCTGGTCGCGGGTGGCCTGATCGGCGCCGCGCAAGGGTATTGGATCGCCTATCACCGGATACCGAGCTTCATTGTCACGCTGGCCGGAATGCTGATCTTCCGCGGCATTTGCCAGGCGTTGCTTGGCGGCGGCTCGTCGGTGGGTCCGCTTCCCGACGACTTCAAGATGCTCAGTTCCGGCTTCATCCCGGATGTGATCGGCCCACTGACGCTCGTCCCGCCGGTCGTGAACGCAGCCGGCAAGACCATCATGGGCAGCGGCGTGACCCTGCACATGACGACGGTCGTGCTGGGGCTGATCGCCGTGCTCGCCTATGCCTATTTCGGGGTCCGCACCCGGCGCAAACGAGAACGCCATGGTTATGAGGCCGAGCCCTTCACCCTGTTCGTGGTCAAGACGCTGGTCGCCAGCGCGCTGGCGCTGTTCCTAGTCTATGAGTTTGCCAGCTACCGCGGCCTGCCGGTGGTGCTGCTGGTCATGGGCGTGCTGATCACGCTGTTCGTCTTCGTCACCAAGCGCATGACCATCGGGAGGCGCATCTACGCCATGGGCGGCAATCCCAAGGCGGCGCAGCTGTCGGGCATCAACACCGAGCGGCTGACGCTGATGGTGTTCATCAATATGGGCGTGCTGTCGGCGCTTGGCGGCCTGATCATCGCGGCTCGTCTCGGCCAGGCGGTGCCGGCGGCGGGTCTCGGCTCGGAGCTCGACGTCATCGCCGCAGTGTTCATCGGCGGCGCCTCGGCGATGGGCGGCGTCGGCCAGGTCATCGGGGCAGTCGTCGGCGGCTTCATCATGGGCGTGATGAACAACGGCATGTCGATCATGGGCGTCAATGTCGACTGGCAGCAGGTGGTCAAAGGCCTGGTGCTGCTCGGCGCCGTGATCTTCGACGTCTACAACAAGAACAAGGCCTGACAAGCTTCAGGCGAGGCAAGCAGGAGGCATACGGTCGCGGCGCAGCCGGCAAGTTGTCGGCACAAGAAGTCCCCCGAGGGATGGAGCTCGCGAGCGCAATCCGGACGAAGAGTTCAACCCGTGGCGCGGCGAGGTCCGAGCCGCGCAGGTCAAGGTTTGCCAAGGGGCAACCCGGCCAAGGCACATGAGAGAGGATTTCATCATGCTAATCTCCCAGATCCTCGACGACGCCGAGACCATCCGCGTCGTCGCCCGCAATGGCGGCGGCAAGACCAGGATCATCAACGGCGCCCGCAGCGTCTATTCGCTGGCCATGGAAGCCGCGCGCACCGGAACGGGCCTCGCCGCGCTGATCGAGCGCAAGGGGTTCGGTGAAGCGATAGACCTCGACGCCGTCTACAAGAAGGGCCGGCTGGTGTCGCCGATCAACCATCCCGATCCTGCGCATCTGCATCTGACCGGCACCGGCCTGACCCATCTCGGCTCGGCGGCGACACGCGATTCCATGCACAAGAAGCTCAGCGATGGCGGCGAGGAGCAGCTCACCGATTCCATGAAGATGTTCCGCATGGGGCTCGAAGGCGGCAAGCCGGCCAAGGGCCAGACCGGCGTGCAGCCGGAATGGTTCTACAAGGGCAACGGCACCATGGCGGTGGCGCCGGGCGCCGCATTGATGTCGCCGGCCTTCGCGCAGGACGCCGGCGAGGAGCCGGAAATCGCCGGCATCTATGTCATCGGCGACGACGGCGCGCCGTTCCGCGTCGGCTTCACGCTGTCGAACGAGTTTTCCGATCATGTTACCGAGCGGGTGAACTATCTGTTCCTGGCACATTCCAAACTGCGCAACGCCTCGTTCGGGCCGGAAATCCTGATCGGCGACCTGCCGGCCGACGTCAGGGGCTCATCGCGAATCTATCGCGACAGCAATTTGCTGTGGGAAAAGCCGTTCCTGTCGGGCGAAGCGAACATGTCGCACACAATCGCCAATCTCGAACATCACCACTTCAAATATTCGGCCTTCCGCCAGCCGGGCGACGTGCATGTGCACATGTTCGGCACGGCGACGCTGTCCTTTGCCGACGGCATCAAGACTCAGGCTGGCGACGTGTTCGAGATCGAGGCCGGGGATTTCGGCCTGCCACTGCGCAACCCGCTGGAGATTGAGCAGCCGGTGAAGGTGGCGGTGAAGGCGCTTTGAGGCAGCATCACAATTTGGGAGCCGGAAATGAACGGAATGCGGCTTGTCATTGTGTTCACGGGCGTGGCCCTGTTCCTGACCCAACCGTCGGTGGCCTTTAGCGCCGGCCAGTGCAGCCCGAAGTCCTATCGTGAAGCCCGTTTGGCGATGACGAGCCGTCTTCTGGCAACCGGCTATTCGAAAGCCCAGGTGAGCTTTCTGATGCGCAACACGGATCACATGACATCAGCGCTTCGCAGCGACAGGCTGAACAACAATGGCAAGGTCTGCGGCATCGACTCCGCCAAGGCCCATGTCCTCGGTTGCCTCGACAAGCAGTTGTTCCCGTTGAAGCGCGGCTCAAACGCTTCGCTCGACGAGGTCAAACTGACCGAAGGCTTTTGGGGCAGGAAACGTTTGGCCGCACGCGAACTGCTGTTTATCGGCCATTTTCATGCCTGCCTTGGCGCCGCGAAAGAGTATCTCTTTCGCGGCTGACGCCGGCGGACGGGACTCAATAAATATCGAAATCGAAATACTTGGCCTGGATCTTCTTGTAAGTGCCGTCGGCGACGATGGCGTCTATCGCCGCATTCAGCTTGTCGCGCAGCGCCGTGTCCTCCAGGCGGACAGCGATGCCGGCTTGCGTCTCGGTGCCCTTGACGTCGCCGACAAGCTTGCAGCAGCCTTCGCTCGCCTTCTTCAGCCAGTCCATCAGCACGAATTTGTCGGAGATGACGGCGTCGAGACGGCCGTTCTGCAAGTCGGTGATCGCCTCTTCCTGGGTGGGGTAGAGTTTCGCCTCGGCGCCGGCCTTGCCATAGGCGTCCTGCGCATAGTCGGCCTGGGTGGTCGAGGCCTGCGCGCCCACCGTCTTGCCGGCAAGGGCTGCCGGTTCGGTGGAAGTGAGGTCGCTGTCCTTGGGCGCCACCAGCGCCAGCGGCGTCGTGTAGTATTTGTTGGTGAAGGCGACCTGTTTCTTGCGCTCCTCGGTGATGCTCATCGAGGCGATGATGGCGTCGAACTTTTTCGCCTGCAGCGCCGGGATGATGCCGTCCCAGTCCTGGGTGACGATCTCGCACTCGACCTTCATCTGCGCACACAGCGCATTGGCAATGTCGATGTCGAAGCCCTCGATCTTGCCGTCCGCGGTGATGGTGTTGAAGGGCGGATAAGCGCCCTCGGTGCCGATCTTCAATTTGTCCTGCGCCTCAGCCAGCGAGCCGGCCGATATCACCAGCATGGCAGCGCCCGCTGCCGATATGATCCATCTTGAAATCTGCATTTTGGTTCCCCTTGCGCGCCGTTCTCTTGCCGGCCACCGAAAGGCAGCCAAGCATGGTGACGCAGCGCAGGCAAGTATTTTGCCTGACGGTGATCGAAGGTTCAGCCGGCGGGGCGGAAATGCTTGGAGAGCTTGAGGCCTTGCGCCTGGTAATTCGAGCCGAGATCGGTGCCGTAAAGCGCCTGCGGCCGCTTCAGCATGTGTTCGTAGACCAGCCGGCCGACGATCTGGCCGTGGTCGAGGATGAACGGCACTTCGTGGCTGCGCACTTCGAGCACCGCCCGGCTGCCGGTGCCGCCTGAGGCCGAATGGCCGAAGCCCGGATCGAAGAAGCCGGCATAGTGAACACGGAATTCGCCAACCAGCGGATCGAAGGGCGTCATCTCGGCGGCGTAGAGCGGCGGCACGTGCACGGCTTCGCGGCTGACCAGGATGTAGAACTCGTCCGGGTCGAGCACCAGTTCGCCGGCGCCGCTCTTATAGAGCGGCTCCCAGAAATCGACGGCATCCTGGGCGGCGCGCTTGTCGACATCGACCAAGCCGGTGTGATGCTTGCCGCGATAGCCGACCAGGCCGTTCTGGTCGCCGTCAAGATCGATCGACAGCGCAATGCCGCCGCCGGAAATGTTGGGCGGCTCGGTCGCCACCAGCATCTCGGCGCGGTGCAATTCGTTCAGCTCTGCCTCCGACAACAGCGCGTTGCCGGTGCGAAAGCGGATCTGCGACAGTCTCGATCCAGCGCGTACGACGATCGGGAAGGTGCGTGGACTGACTTCGAGATAAAGCGGCCCGTGATAGCCGGGGGCGATCTTGTCGAACTCATGGCCGCGATCGGTCATCACCCGGGTGAAGATGTCGAGCCGGCCGGTCGAGCTCTTCGGGTTGGCGGAGGCGGACACGTTTGCGGGCAGCGCCAGGCTTTCGAGCAGCGGCACGATGTAGACGCAGCCGGTTTCCAGCACCGCGCCCCCGGCGAGACTGAATTCGTGCAATTTCAGCCGGTGAAGCTTGTCGGCCACCAGATGATCGGGACCCGGCAGGAAGGAGGCGCGCACGCGAAAAGCCTTCTCGCCGAGCCTGAGATCGAGGCTCGCCGGCTGCACCTGGTCGACATCGAGCGCGCGCGGCGACTTCAGCGCGCCGGACTGAAACAGCGCGGAAATGTCCTGATCGGGAAGAATGCCTGTCTGCCGCAAAAGGCTGGCTCCGCTCCAAGGTCGGTCTCTTTGTGGCAGGTTCTTGCCGCAAAACCGCTGGATATTATTGCGGAACCTGCCTGGTACAAACCTCTTAATGAAGCCGGCAATTGACGCAAGCGCAGGTGAGGTCTAAAGGGTCGTTATCCCGTGGTGATTTGGCCGGTCGGCTTGCAGCCACGTTAAACAAGTCGCTAAAGGACCGTCAGGCCGCAAGGCCATATGGACCGGTTGCGACTTTCGCGGCCGGTTTTTTTGTGTCTGGAACAAAAGCGATGAGCACCAAGAAGCGTAACTGGAAGCCTCAGACCGCACTCGTGCACGGGGGAACGCTGCGTTCCCAGTTCGGCGAGACGTCAGAAGCGATGTATCTCACTCAAGGCTATGTCTACGAGACGGCGCAGGCTGCCGAGGCCCGTTTCAAGGGCGAGGAGCCGGGCTTCATCTATTCGCGCTATGCCAACCCTACCGTCGACATGTTCGAAAAGCGCATGTGCGCGCTGGAGGGTGCCGAAGATGCCCGCGCCACGGCGTCGGGCATGGCTGCGGTGACGGCAGCGCTGCTGTGCAGCGCCAAGGCCGGCGACCATATCGTTGCGGCGCGCGCGCTGTTCGGCTCCTGCCGCTGGGTGGTCGAGACGCTGGCGCCGAAATATGGCATCGAGGCAACGCTGGTCGACGGCACCGACATCGCCAACTGGGAAAAGGCGGTGCGGCCGAACACGAAACTGTTCTTCCTGGAAAGCCCGACCAATCCGACGCTGGAAGTGGTCGACATCGCAGCGGTGGCGGCGCTCGCCACCTCGAACGGCGCCAGGCTGATCGTCGACAATGTCTTTGCCACGCCCTTGCAGCAGAAGCCCTTGCAGCTCGGCGCCCATATCGTCGTCTACTCCGCGACCAAGCACATTGACGGCCAGGGACGCTGTCTCGGCGGCATCATCCTGTCGGACAAGAAATGGATCGACGAGAATTTGCACGACTATTTCCGCCACACCGGCCCGAGCCTGTCGCCGTTCAACGCCTGGACGCTGCTCAAGGGCCTGGAGACGCTGCCGGTTCGGGTGCGCCAGCAGACGGAAAGCGCGGCCAAGATCGCGGATTTCCTGGCAGGACGGCCGGAAATCGCCCGCGTCATCTATCCCGGCCGCGCCGACCACCCGCAGGCCGACATCGTCAAGAAGCAGATGACGGGCGGATCGACGCTGATCTGCCTCGACGTCAAGGGCGGCAAGCAGGCGGCCTTCGCCTTGCAGAACGCGCTCGACATCGTGCTGATCTCCAACAATCTCGGCGACGCCAAGAGCCTGATCACCCATCCGGCGACCACCACGCACAAGAACCTCAGCGACGAAGCTCGCGCCGAGCTTGGCATCGGGCCGGGAACGCTCAGGCTGTCGGTCGGTCTTGAGGATACGGACGATCTGCTGGAGGACGTTGCGCAGGCGCTGAAGGCAGCCGGATAGGCCGCGAGGCGTCACGCTCCCGACGAAACCTCTTCCAGTTCGGCCGTCTTGGTGCCGATGGTCATGGTGTTGCCGCGCCAGTCGACGGCGCCGCTCAGCCAGCCGCGCGCCCAGATGGCGGGAAGCATCATGTCGCGGACCATCATCGCCGGGACCATGCGCAGCGACAGATGCCAGCCCTTGGCCGCGGCCAGCGCGCATTCGGGAATGTAGGCCGCCGTCAGCACGGCCATCACCGTGGCCGGCAGGCTGATGCCGGCACTTGCGGCCGCCACCAGCGCCAACGCCAACGGCACGGCGACGCCGGTCAGGATCTCGGGTGCGAAAAACAGCGGGAAGGTGACGCGGCGCAACCGCGCCCAGCGCGCCTGGCGCGACCAGATGTCGGCAAGTCGGCGCTGCCCCAGTGGTTGCTCGAAAGGCGAGGCAACGAGATTGACGTGCAGGCCCAGTCCGTTGACCAGCTTGGTTGCAGCAGCATCCTCGGCGATCTCGGCGGCCAGCGCGCGGATACCGCCACTGGTATCGAGCATCGGCTTGTTCCACAGCATGCTCTTGCCTTGGGCAAAGCCGAGACCGAGCGCCTCGCCGGCATATTGCCAGCGCGCCTGCAGCGTGTTGAGGAACGCGCATTCGACCTCGGCCCAAAAGCCATCCGGCCGAGAGCCGATCGGCGTCGAGCAGATAAGCCCGGTATTGGTCCGCCAGGCCGCCATCAGGTGCTGGACGTAATCCCTTGGCATCAGCACGTTGGAATCCGCCAGAATAACCCAATGATAGCGCGCCGCTTCCCAGCCCTTGACGCAGTTGTTGAGCTTCGGGTTGCTGCTGACGCGGTCGTCGCCGATCAGCAGCCGGGCCGGCACGTTGGGAAACAGGACGATCGCCCTGTTTATCAGTTTGACGACGGGATCGTCGGCGTGAGCGACGCAGAAGATCAGTTCGTAGCGCGGCCAGTCGAGCGAGAAGGCTCGCTGCAGCGTCTCTTGTGTGAACGGCTCCACGCCGCGCGACGGCACGACGATCGAGACCGGTGGCTGCTCGCCGGACGGCGGAGGGATAAGGCGACGCGCTTGCAGTTTCGACGAAGCAAGCAGGATGCTGGCGAGATTGGAAAGAAGCAAAGCGGAGGAAGCGAAGGCGGCTGTGAGAGCTAGTTCCATCGAGATCTGGTCACTCCGGAAAGGCCGCTCGCGGCTGCTTTGTCAGTCGACAGATGGGCCTTGAGTCGCCGGCAAGGTTTGCGCACACCAACATTGTCATGTGTCACTTAAATGACATTGTTTGTCGGCACTGCGCTTTGAGGCTGGCAGGACATGCCGCTCTGCGCGTATCAAACCGCATGGCGCGACAAATGTTCCCTGCTGCGCAACCGGAGCAGCCCATGTACCGCGCCGTCACGCGCAACATCGAAGTGCAGGTCAGACCGTTCTACCTGGAGGACCGCTCGGACCCGGCGGAGAACCGTTATGTCTGGGGCTACCAGGTGACGATCGACAACCAGTCGGACGATTTCGTGCAGCTTATGGCGCGTTACTGGCACATCACCGACGGCAGCGGCCGGGTCGAGGAAGTGCGCGGCGCCGGCGTGGTCGGCGACCAGCCTGAGCTCAATCCCGGCGACAGCTATCAATACACGTCAGGCTGCCCGCTCTCGACGCCCTCCGGCTTCATGGTCGGCCACTACACCATGCGCAACAAAAAGGGCGAGACGTTCGACGTCGCTATTCCCGCGTTTTCGCTGGATCTGCCGGGGACCCGACGGACGGTGAATTAGGGGTTTTCTCCCCATCTCTATACGGGGAGAAATGCCCGGCAGTGCAATGAGGGGCGCCGCCGGACTCATGAGGTTTCTTCCACGCACATGACGTAGGCTATGCGCGGCCATTCACCAAAGTTCGCGCTGCCCCTCATCCGCCCTTCGGGCACCTTCTCCCCGTGAACGGGGAGAAGGAAGAGATGCTACTGAGCTGCAAACTCCGCCGGGTCGAAGTCGTACTGCTTCGAGCAGAACTCGCAGGCGACGTGGATGCCGCCATCTTCGGTGCTGTCCTTGATCTCCTGCGCGGAAAACCCCTCGAGGATGCCGCGTATCTTGTCCCTTGAGCAGGAACATTGGTCGGCGACCGGCACGCCGCCGAAGACGCGCACGCCATGTTCGTGGAACAGCCTGTAGAGCAGCCGCTCGGCGCCGATGGTCGGGTCGATCAGCTCGGTCGGCTCGATGGTGCCGAGCAGCGCCACCAGCTCGCGCCACGAATTGTCGGCCGGCTCCTGCGTCACGTCACGCGGATCGCCGTCGCCGCCCGAAATGTCCGGCACGCGCATGCGCTCGGGTGACTGCGGCAGGAACTGCGCCAGGATACCGCCGGCGCGCCACTGCTCGCGCGCACCGCCGGGGCCGGGCGTCAGAAGCTTGGCCACCGACAGCCGGAGGTCGGTCGGGATCTGCTCCGACTGGCGGAAATAGGTGCGCGCGGCGTCTTCCAGCGTCTCGCCGTCGAGCTGGACGATGCCCTGATAGCGCTGCGTGTGCGCGCCTTGGTCGATGGTCAGCGCCAAAACGCCGCTGCCCAGCAGCGTCTGCTGCGAGGTCTGGCCTGCGGCCACCAGGGCCTCCAGCCGGTCGGCGTCGAAACGCGCATAGGCGCGCAATGCCGAAGGCGTGGAGAAATCCGCGACCAGCATGTCGACCGGGCCGTCGGTGCGGGTCTGCAGGATGAACTTGCCTTCGAATTTGAGCGAGGTGCCGAGCAGCACCGTCAGCACACAGGCTTCCGCCAGCAGGCGGGCGACCGGCTCGGGATAGTCGTGACGGTTGAGGATGGCGTCGAGCATCGGCCCGAGTTGCACGGTGCGGCCGCGCACGTCGAGCGGGCCGACCTCGAAGGGTACGACATGATCGTCGCCGGCATAGCCGAACTCGCCGAGTTTGGGGTGATGTTCAGTCACTTGATGCGTTTCCAACATGACAAAGCTCCAGGGCGCGGCCATGCGGCCCGGAGGGGTGCATGCGTCCAAACGCGCTTGATTTGCGTGATGCGGCGCAAATAGGCATCGCGCCGCCCCGGATCAAGCGCTTGGAGATCAAGCGCCTGGAGATCAAGCGCCCAGACACCAGGCCAAAACCGCCTTCTGGGCGTGGAGCCGGTTCTCGGCTTCGTCGAAGACCACCGAATGCGGACCGTCGATGACCTCGTCGGTCACTTCCTCGCCGCGGTGCGCCGGCAGGCAGTGCATGAACAGGGCGTCGGGCTTGGCCCTGGCCATCAGCGCCGCATTGACCTGATAGGGCGAGAAGACATTATGGCCGCGGGCGCGGTGTTCCTGGCCCATCGACACCCAGCAGTCGGTGACGATGCAGTCGGCCTGGTCGACGGCTTCCTCGGGCGAGCGGGTGAAGTGCAGCTTGCCGCCATTGCTCTTCGACCAGTCGATATGCTTTTGCGCCGGCTCGCTGCCTTCCGGCACTGCGACGTTCAGGTTGAAGCGGAACCGCGCCGAAGCCTCGAGCAGCGAATGCAGCACGTTGTTGCCGTCGCCGGTCCAGGCGATGGTCTTGCCGGCAACCGGACCGCGATGCTCCTCGAAGGTCATGATGTCGGCCATCAGCTGACAGGGATGGGTGTCGTCGGTCAGCCCGTTGATGACCGGAATCGTGGCATTCTCGGTCAGCTCGAGCAGCCGCTCATGCGACGTGGTGCGGATCATGATGGCGTCGACATAGCGCGACAGCACCTTGGCGGTGTCGGCAATGGTCTCGGAGCGGCCGAGCTGCATTTCGGTGCCGGTCAGCATGATTGTCTCGCCGCCGAGCTGTCGCATGCCAACGTCGAAGGACACGCGCGTGCGCGTCGACGGCTTGTCGAAGATCATGGCCAGCACCTTGCCTTCGAGCGGTTTGGTCCGTTCGCCGGCCTTGAGGCGCGCCTTGCGCACCACCGCATCGTCCAGCATCAGGCGCAGATCGCCTTCGGAAACGGCGGAAAGATCGGTGAAATGGCGAAGGCTCATCGGGAATGGTTCTCGGGATTACTTCGCGGCGGCCGCGGCGATGGCGTCGGTCAGGCCCTTGGCGCCGGCGCGGATGCGATCGAGCGCTTCGCCGATCTCGGCGTCGGTGACGGTCAGCGGCGGCAGCAGACGAATGACGTTGTCGCCTGCCGGCACCGCCAGCAGATGCTGGTCGCGCAGCGCCATGTTGACCTTGGTGTTGGGCATGGCGCATTTCAGGCCAAGCATCAGGCCGCTGCCCCTGATGCCTTCGATGACATCAGGAAATTCGTCGGCGACCGCCGCCAGGCCCTGCTTCATCAGCAATGCCTTGCGCTGGACGTCTTCGAGGAAGCCGTCTTCCAGCACGACGTCGAGCACAGCGTTGCCGACCGCCATGGCCAGCGGATTGCCGCCGAAAGTGGTGCCATGCACGCCTGCCGTCATGCCGACGACAGCGTCGTCGGTGGCGAGGCACGCGCCCATCGGAAAGCCGCCGCCAATGCCCTTGGCAATCGCCATGATGTCGGGCGTCACGCCGGTCCATTCATGCGCGAACAGCTTTCCGGTGCGACCGATACCGCACTGGACCTCATCGAAGATCAGCAGCAGGCCGTGCTGGTCGCAGAGCTGCCGCAGCCGTTTCAAGGATTGCGTCGGCACCGGGCGGATGCCGCCCTCGCCTTGCACCGGTTCGATCAGGATCGCGGCGGTCTCTGGTGTGATCGCCTTTTCGGCGGCGTCGATGTCGTCGAAGCCGACCTGGTCGAAGCCTTCGACCTTGGGCCCAAAACCTTCGAGATATTTGTACTGGCCGCCGGCGGCGATGGTCGCCAGCGTGCGGCCGTGGAAGGCGCCTTCGAAGGTAATGACCCGGAAGCGCTCGGGATGGCCCTTGACGAACTGGTAGCGCCGCGCCGTCTTGATCGCGCATTCGAGCGCCTCGGCGCCGGAATTGGTGAAGAACACCTTGTCGGCGAAGGTGGCGTCAGCCAGCCGCTCGCCGAGCCGGGCCTGCCCCGGGATCTCGTAGAGATTGGAGACGTGCCAGAGCTTGGCCGCCTGTTCGGTCAGCGCCGAGACCAGATGCGGATGGCTGTGGCCCAGCGAATTGACCGCGATGCCGCCAGCGAAATCGAGATATCGCTCGCCCTTGTCGGTAACCAGCCAGGTGCCTTCGCCATGATCGAAGGCCAAAGGGGCGCGGGCAAAGGTCTCGTAAAGCGCCGAACCGCTCATTATATGCGTCTCCGGTACCGGAAAAATCAAAAAAGCCGCCAAAGCGGCGGCCTTTGCGGCTTATCGTGTTTTTCGGCCATGAAGTCAACGAAAACGTCGTGCAGAGGCGCGTGGCCAGCTCCCGACGAGACGCCGGCTCATAAGCGACCGGGCAAGTTGGGGAAAACCTAAAAAACCGATTCGTGTTGCACCTGGGACTCTTGTCACCGAGTCAACACATGAGGTAATTGTAGTCGGGAAATAACTAGATTTCGTGCGGCGGACCTAATCACCTAATATATGTGGTGTCTGCCCCGGCAAAGATTGCCGGGTCGGGAACGGATTCCGGCTGCCGCACACATAGCAGGAGCGCGGTCTCATGAACTGGACTGACGAGCGGGTCGAACTTCTCAGGAAACTGTGGTCGGAGGGCTTGAGCGCAAGCCAGATCGCCGCCCAACTCGGCGGGGTCAGCCGCAACGCGGTCATCGGCAAGGTGCACCGGCTGAAGCTGTCGGGCCGCGGACGCTCGACTGCAACGCCGGCGCGTCAGAAGAAGACAACGCAGGGATCTTCGATCCAGAAATCGGTGCCGCGCGCCGCAACCACGCAGCGCCATGTCACGACGTCGATCGGGGCGAACGCGCTGCAGGCGCAGTTCGACGCCGAGCCAGTGGCGCGCCACTACATCCGCCCGGTCGAAAACGTCGTCGTGCCGATCTCGCGGCATCTGCAGCTCACCGATCTCACCGAGCGCACCTGCAAATGGCCGAATGGCGACCCGCTGTCGGAAGACTTCAACTTCTGCGGCAACGAGGCGGCCGAAACCGGACCTTACTGCAAGTACCACGCAAGGGTGGCGTTCCAGCCGGCTTCAGAGCGGCGCAGAAGCCGGTAGTTAGGAATAGGGATTGGGGACTGGGCAGTAGGGAATGGGGTAGCGCTCGTGAGGCGCCACCTTATTCTGCCTACTGCCTACTGCCTACTGCCTACTGCCTACTGCCTACTGCCTACCATCACAGCCACCCACTCTTCCGAAATCGCCAATACAAAAACGAGCAGATCAGCGCGATCGAGACCAATACGACGGGATAGCCGTATTGCATCTTCAGCTCCGGCATGTCGTCGAAATTCATGCCGTAAATGCCGGCGAGCGCCGTCGGCACCGCCAGGATCGCGGCCCATGAGGCCAGCTTCTTGGTGTTCGCGGTTTCCTGGCTCTGGCCGACCAGCAGGCTGGCTTCGAAAGCGAAGGCCAGAACCTCGCGCAGGCTGTCGATCTTTTCCTGCACGGTGCGGATATGATCGGTGACATCGCGAAACAGCGGATGCATGGCGGTATGGATCTGCGGCAGGTCGGCGCTGGTCAGCCGGCGGCAGACCTCGACCAGCGGCAGCGCCGCATTGCGCAGGCGCAACAGATCGCGGCGCAGCATATAGAGCCGCTCGATGTCGGGACCGGTCATCGGCTTCAGCAGCACCCTGTCCTCGATCGCCTCGACCTCGTCCTCGATCTGCTCGAGCACCGGCATGTAGTTGTCGACGATGAAGTCGAGAATGGCGTAGAGGACGAAATCCTCGCCCTTGGCCAGTGAGTGCGGACAGCTTTCCCAGTGCTGGCGCACGGCGGCGTATGAGGTCGAGGGACCATGCCTGACGCTGACGATATAGCCTGAGCCGACGAACAGATGCGTCTCGCCGAAGGTGACGCGTCCGTCGATCAGCTGTGCAGTGCGGGCAACGATGAACAGCGCATCGCCATATTGCTCGATCTTCGGCCGCTGGTGCGGATGTTCGGCGTCTTCAATCGCCAGCTCATGCAAATGGAATTGCGCCTTGACGCGCAGCAGAAGCTCGCGGTCGGGTTCGAGCAGCCCGATCCAGACGACATGGCCCGACTTCTTGGCCCATTCACCGGCTTCCTCGATCGGAATGTCGGCGATGCGCTTGCCGGCGGTGTAGACGCTCGACGCGATGATGCCGGACGATGCCGGCGCCGGCTTGAACTCTCGGACATATTCCATCGCAGCCTCCTGAGCGCCTGGCCTTGGCCAGGAACCGAGACGCTAACATCCGGGTAGTTTAGCGCAATATGATTAAGCGTTCGAGGGGCGCGCGATCACTTCACCGGCAGCGCCGGAAGGGCAATCTTGTCGGTCTTGTCGCCCTTTGGACGCTCGGCCGGCAACTGCTCGCCGGTGACGATGTAGTAGATCGTCTCGGCAATGTTGGTGGCGTGGTCGCCGATGCGCTCGATGTTCTTGGCGCAAAACAGCAGATGCGTGCACGGCGTGATGTTGCGCGGATCTTCCATCATGTAGGTCAAAAGCTCGCGAAACAGCGAGGTGTACATGGCGTCGATCTGGTCGTCGCGGTCGCGAACGAAGCCTATTTTCTCGACCGAGCGCGAGGCATAGACGTCGAGCACTTCCTTGAGCTGGGTCAAAGCGAGTTCGGCAAGCGCCTCGAGGCCGCGAAACAGGCTGGTCGGCTGGCGGCCGTCAATGACGCTGACCACACGCTTGGCGACGTTCTTGGCGAGGTCACCGACCCGTTCGAGGTCGGCCGAAATGCGGATGGTGCCGACGATCTCGCGCAGATCCGTCGCCATGGGCTGGCGCTTGGCGATGATGACGATGGCTTTGTCGTCGATTTCGCGCTGGCCATCGTCAAGCACGATGTCGTCACGAATGACCTTCTGGGCGAGGCCGGGATCGGCATTGACCAGCGCCTGGATCGCCTGCTCGACCATGCGCTCGGCATGGCCGCCCATCGCAGCGATGCGCTTCGCCAGGTATTTCAGCTCTTCGTCATAGGCGCTGACAATGTGTACGGACTGCATGGGCGAAATGCCTTCCTTAAATCTTTGGCCTTTTGAGTCGTTTCCTCGACCCCTGTGCTGATACGCTAGCCGGATGACAGAAAGAAGAAACAGGCAGTTAGCAGATAGTACCGCCTCAGCCTGCCGGCAAATGGACCGTGAACGCCGCGCCCTTGCCAACCTCCGACTTGATCGAAAGCCGGGCGTTGTGGCGCGTCAGAATATGCTTGACGATGGACAGGCCAAGACCGGTGCCTTTCTGCGTGCGGCTGCTCTCCACGTCGACGCGATAGAAGCGCTCGGTAATGCGCGGTATGTGCTCTTCCGGGATGCCCGGGCCGTAGTCCCTGATGGTTACATCGATGCCCGGTTCCGGGCCGGCCTCGCCCCGCGCGATCGACACCGTGACGCGTCCGCCAGGCTGGCCGTATTTGCAGGCGTTTTCCAAGAGATTCTCGAACACCTGGAACAGCTCGTCGCGGTCTCCGGGCACGTCGAGCGGCCCCTCGGCGTAGTCGCGTTCGATGACGACGCCGTTCTCGCTGGCGAGCGGGCCTAGTGAATCGATGACGCTGTCGATGGTCTGGCGCAGATCGACCTCGGTTCCCGGCCTCAGGTAAGGCTTCATTTCAAGCCTCGACAGCGACAGGAGATCGTCGATGAGGCGCGCCATGCGGCCGGTCTGGTTCTGCATGATCTGCAGGAACTGCTCGCGCGCCGCCGGATCGTTGCGGGCCGGGCCGCGCAACGTCTCGATGAAGCCCGAGATTGAAGCAAGCGGGGTGCGCAACTCGTGGCTGGCATTGGCTATGAAGTCAGCGCGCATGCGGTCGATGCGGCGCGTGTCACTCTGGTCCTTGAATACCAGCACATAGAGATCGGTGGCGTGGCCGACCGAGGACGCGCTGACCCGGTAGGCCCGTTCAACCGGCAGCTTCTCGGTGTAGTCGACGGCATCGGAGGCGACGGTTCCCGACAGCACGCCGTCGAGCAAGGCCTGCATTTCCGGCGCGCGGAATTTTAGCGACAGCGACAGGCCGGGCGCGATACCGACAAAGGCGGCAAAGGCGGCGGCATTGGCGTGGACGATGGTGGCGGTGCGGTCGAAGATGATCAGCGGATCGGCAACGGCAGCCGCAAGATATTCGCCGGAAAGCCGCTGCAGCCCGCTCGCCTCGATCGTGGCAATGGTCTCAGCAGACCGGCTGGCGCCTCCGGTTGGCAGAAGCGCGGCGGCCAGCAGCACCGTCAACGCAGCCAGGACGACATAGGCGGAGATACCGGCAAAACCATAAACGGCCATGATGGCGATCGCACCGGCGGCAAGCAGCCATCGGCTGTTCCACAGCCGGCCGGCGACGGCCTGCCCCGTGGTTGTCCGCTCTGCGCCGGTGTCAGCCATTCGTGCTTTCCGTGCTTCTGCGCCGGTCCCGCCGAAACTTCCGCTGGACCGGGTTTGAGGCCCCCCATAGCATGAGTCCGCAAGCTGGAAAGGTTCGTCTCGATGAAAAAAGCCAAGGAAAGTCCCGCCGCAGAGCCGGCAGAGGGGCCGCTGAAGATCAAGGTGGACGGCAAGGAGCGGGAGTTCGACATCGAAAACCCCGAGCTTCCCAGCTGGATCGAGGACCACAAACTGACCGCAGGCGACTACCCCTACGACAAGAAAATGAAGACCGAGGAGTATGACGAGACGCTGGAGCGGCTGCAGATCGAACTGGTCAAGGCGCAGGCCTGGCTGCAGGCGACCGGCAGCAGACTGATGTCGCTGTTCGAGGGGCGCGATGCCGCCGGCAAGGGCGGCACCATCTCGGTGCTGCGCCAGTATCTCAATCCTCGAACCGCGCGCAATGTGGCGCTGACCAAGCCGACCCCAACCGAAGTCGGGCAATGGTACTACCAGCGCTACGTCGCCCATTTCCCGACATCGGGCGAATTCGTCACCTTCGACCGGTCCTGGTACAACCGCGGCGGCGTCGAGCCGGTGATGGGCTTCTGCACACCGGAACAGCATGCAAAATTCCTCGACGAGACGCCGCATTTCGAGCGGATGATCTCCAACGACGGCATCTATTTCTTCAAATTCTGGCTCAACATCGGCCGCGAAACCCAGCTCGAACGGTTTCACGACCGCCGCTGGTCTCCGCTGAAGAACTGGAAGTTCTCGCCGATCGATATTGCCGGCATCACCAAATGGGACGACTACACCAAGGCGCGCGACCAGATGGTCGAGCGCACGCACAAGCAGTTCGCGCCCTGGATCATCGTGCGGGCCAATGACAAGCGACGCTCGCGGCTGGCCGTCATGCGGCGCATCCTGTTGTCACTGCCCTATGATGGGCGCGATCTCGACGCCATCGGCAAGGAAGACAAAAAGATCGTCGGCGAAGGGCCGTCGTTTCTCGAGAAGTAGAGACTGGCCTCGATAGGCAGAGGCTGAAATTACAGAGCCCACCCCCACACGGAGGTGGGCTCTGTGGCCATTGTCTAAAGCGCATCGCATTTGAACGGATTCACGCGACGCGCTTTAGGTCTTTGTTTCATGCATGTCGTTCTCTCAAAACCGGGGCCACTTTGAGCGACATGCATTAAAGCGCGTCGGGTGAAGACAGTCTCACGACGCCTGCCGCATGCCGAGCATGTGGGGGGTGCCCCTGGCCAACACCGGGGCGTGATGGTTGCGGCGCGAACGCACGACATCCAGCGTATGCTCGTTGAAGGTCAGCAGTGTGGCGACGACCTGCTGGTTGCCATAGGTGCGCTGGTACCCGAGCGGCGTCGCCAGGAAGTGCAACTGCAGCGTCCGCAGCACCCACACCGGCTCGACCTCGATAATGACCTGATCGACATTGCGAGCAAGGCCCCATTCGACGAAGCCGGCGATCAGTTCGGTGCCGACCGTAGACACGCCGCGCTTGCCATCGCGAAAGCCTGGCGCCACCGCGTAACGGGTTAGCTCCCAGACATTCGGTCCCGAAGGGCGCTTTCCCTCGCAGAGTTCCGGCATCACATCGCTAAGGAGATGCGGCCGTGTGGTCGGCAGCATCCGATGATAGCCTGCAAGCTCGCCATTGCGTATGACAAGGTGGTGTTCGGCCTCATCATGGTCGAATTGATCGATTTCGAGGCCGTCCGGGCGATCGAGATCGGTCCACCGCATCTCATCGACGAAGACCTTGTAACGCAGGCGATGGACGGCCTCCCATAGGTCGGGACGTTCCATCAGTTGTTGAGTGGTAAGGGAAAATAGCATTAGCCGTCTCCTGGGCTTAAGAGGAAGATACGGCCGGGCTTTCCCGAAAAAATTGCGCGAAGGTGTTGGCAAGGATTTCCAGGCTGCCACAGCCGACATGGCTAATATAGCTGCGTCTAAACGCCTCCGCGATGGCGTGCACCCTGTTGGCGACGCCGAGTCTGCTTTTGGCGTTAAGAAAGCATTAGCCGTCTCAAGAGGACGACAGGGGCCGGTCTTTTCTGAAGATATGACGCCAACAATGCGGCCATAAATTTCGGGCCGCCAGAACCGGCCTAGCTGATATAGCCGTGCCTGACTGCTTCGGCGACTGCCTGCACACGGTTGGCGGCGCCTAGTTTGCTCTTGGCGTTGAGAAGGTGTTTCTCAGAGGTATGCTCCGAGATGCCGAGGATCTGCGAAATCTCCCACTCGGATTTTCCGACCGCCGCCCATTGCAGGCATTCGCGCTCGCGCGGCGTCAATTCAATGTGATCGATAGATTTGCCGGCCGTCGTTTGAAGCTGCATGGCGCGGCCGATGGCATAGGTGGAGGCCAGCGAGACCATTGCGAATTCGGCTTCGGACAGTTCGACCGCCTCACCGCCCAGCGAGACCAGCGCGATCTGGCCTTCGAGCGTGATCAGCGGGAAGGCGAGGCCGTCACGCAGCTTGAACTGGCGGGCGTCGCGCATTACCTCGGCGCTGCTCTTGTCGGCGGGCATGCTTTGAACGGCATCGCGCCATTGGAATGGCGCCCGAAACTGCTTCAAATGGCTGACGACCGGATCGTGGTCGACGTAGTTGCGCGATAAGTAACGCTCCAGCCATTCGGTAGGCCAATCGCAGAGCAGCACATGGTCCTTCGTCTGGCTGCTTGGTGTACCGGGCTGCGGCACCGTTGCGGCTATCAGGGCCGTCAATCCGAAATTCGAGGTGACACTAAGTAGCTGCTCGCACACCGCAGCCGACGTGTCGGCACGCTGCACCCGGTCAATATATTCAAGTGTCCGGTCAAAATAACCCATCGCAACATCTACCCCATGTTGCCTACCGCTCTTGAGACCGATGCTACGTGCCTGCCCCGCACTTAGCCATCAACCCCGGATTGCAAAGCCACATCCTTAGCTTTTCTAACGCCAGCGACCGCCAACCCCGGGCCGACTCTGTGCGGCTATTTGCAACCTCGCCAAAGCATAACCCGAAATTTGCCCTTTGAAATCAAAAACAATTGTGCCTGCGCCGTTTTCGTATCACAAGCCAACGGCCAAGACGGGCGGAGTTTTTTGTGACATCACGCTGGATAACCATCGCCTTGCTGTCGATGCTGATCGGAGTGCAGCCGTTTGCCGGCGCTGTGCGGGCAGCGGAACCGCAGGTGCCGGTGCTTTGGGATGCCAAGGAGCGGCTGCCGAAGCCGGACCTTGCGGCGCTGCCGAGGCTCAGGTTCCTCACCACAACCGATTTCCCGCCCTTCAATTTTCTCGACGGCACGGGCCGACTGTCCGGCTTCCACATCGACCTGGCGCGGGCGATTTGCGCCGAACTCGACATCGCCGACAAATGCCAGATCCAGGCGCTGCCCTGGGCCGAACTCGACGACGCGTTGCAGAAGGGCGAAGGCGAGGCGATCATCGCCGGCATCGCCGCAACGCCGGAGACGCGGGCGAAGTACAGCTTTTCGCGCTCCTATCTACAGTTTCCGGCGCGCTTCATCATGCCGAAGACCAAGGCCTTCGCCGAGCCGATCCTCGACAAATTGCGCTCGAAGCGGGTCGGCGTGCTGGCCGGCTCGGCGCATGAAAAGATGCTGCGCGATTATTTCGGCACCGTGCAGATCATCCGCTTTCAACGGCCGGAAGACCTCTACAGCGACTTGAAGAGCGCCAAGATCGATGCCGCCTTCGGCGACGGCATGCGCTTTTCCTTCTGGCTGGGCGGCACGGACGCCGCCGGTTGCTGCCGCTTCGCCGGTGGACCCTACCTGGCGCCGGAATATCTGGGGTCCGGCATGACCATTGCCACCCGGGCCAGCGACCCAGCGCTGGCCGCAGCCATGGACTACGCGCTGCAGGAGATATCGGTGAAAGGCACCTTCGCCGAATTCTACCTGCGCTATTTCCCGGTCAGTTTCTTCTGATCCGGTTCCCGGTCAGCTTTTTCTGATCCGGTCCCGGTCAGCTTCCTTTAGGGGCTGGATCAGGTCAGCGTGCGCAGGCGGGCCTTCGCCCCGCGCGCGATGGCTGCGGCGGTCAGCGTGTCGAGATCGAGCTCACGCCGGATCAACTGCAGCACCCGCAATTCCTCCATGCGCATTTCTAGATCGACGGCGGCAACCTCGAAGGCCGCGGCATAGGCGGTGTCGTGCAGCCGTTCGGGCAAAGTCTCGGCGATACGCTCGAGCACGCCTTCCAACCCATCCTTTTCATGCAGCATCTTCTGGCAGTCCTGCGCAATGGCGATCAGCCTGTCCTGCTTGAAATCCTCGAACACCGGCCAGCTGCGGACGACGTCGCCGATGCGCGCCAGTTCGATATCGGTCATGTCGCGATCGGAAGCCGAGGTGATGACCATCAGGTAGATCAGGGCTTCATGGGTGGACGGCAACGGCATTCAAAACTCCTTGATAGTGAGGGTCGAAGGTAGGGACGCCACGGCGCCGTCGCAACGAAAACGCCTGATATCGTTGACGCTCCGCCCTGTCGCGCCTAGAGACCCGGTTGAAAAATCTTACCAGCCGCGAAAGCCGGCCATGACTGGAACTTTGACATGACGGGATCAAACATCGCCGATCTCAACCCCGAAATGCTTGCGGCAGCCGCCGAAAGCAAGGCCTGGCCGTTCGAGGAAGCCAAAAAGATCATCGAGCGCTACAAGGGCGGCGACTTCCCGGAGATCGTCCTGTTCGAGACCGGCTACGGCCCGTCGGGCCTGCCGCATATCGGCACGTTCGGCGAGGTCGCGCGCACCTCGATGGTGCGCCATGCCTTTCACGTGCTGACCGGGAACAAGGTCAAGACCAAGCTGCTCTGCTTCTCCGACGACATGGACGGCATGCGCAAGATCCCCGACAATGTGCCGGATCGCGCAGCCCTCGAGCCTTATCTTCATATGCCGCTTTCGTCGGTGCCCAACCCGTTCGGCGGCGACTATGCGAGCTTTGCCGACCACAACAACGCGATGCTGTGCCGCTTCCTCGACACGTTCGGCTTCGACTACGAATTCGCCAGCGCCACGCAGTACTACAAGGCCGGCCGCTTCGATGCGATGCTGGTGCGCGCCGCCGAGCGCTATGAGCAGATCATGGCGGTGATGCTGCCGACGCTGGGGCCGGAGCGGCAGGCAACCTACAGCCCGTTCCTGCCGATCTCGCCGAAGAGCGGGCGCGTGCTCTACGTGCCGATGAAGCATGTCGACGCCAAGGCCGGCAACATCACCTTCGACGATGAGGGCACTGAGACCACGCTTTCGGTGACCGGCGGGAAGGTCAAGCTGCAGTGGAAGCCGGATTTCGGCATGCGCTGGGCAGCGCTCGGCGTCGATTTCGAAATGTTCGGCAAGGACCACCAGACGAACGCGGTGATCTACGACCGCATCTGCAACATTCTCGGCGGGCGCGCGCCCGAGCATTTCGTCTACGAACTGTTCCTGGACGAGAACGGCCAGAAGATCTCGAAGTCGAAGGGCAACGGGCTGACCATCGACGAATGGCTGCGCTACGCGCCGACCGAAAGCCTCGGCCTCTATATGTATCAACGGCCAAGGCAGGCGAAAAAGCTCTATTTCGACGTCATCCCACGCGCCGTCGACGAGTACTACACCTTCCTCAACGCCTATCCGCGCCAGGACTGGAAGGAGCGGCTGGGCAATCCGGTCTGGCACATGCATGACGGCAAGCCGCCTTCCATCGACCTGCCGGTGCCGTTCTCGCTGCTGCTCAACCTGGTCAGCGCCTCCAACGCGCAAAACAAGGATGTGCTGTGGGGCTTCATCTCGCGCCATGCATCTGGCGTGACGCCGGCGACGCATCCCGAACTCGACCAGCTGGTCGGTTTCGCCATCCGCTACTTCGACGATTTCGTGAAGCCGACGAAGACCTTCCGGCCGGCCGACGATGTCGAACGCGTGGCGCTGGAAGCGCTTGGCAACGCGCTTGCTGGCCTGCCGGCCGGCGCCGACGGCGAAGCGATCCAGAACGCTTCGCTCAACGTGGCGCGCAAGATCGAACGCTATCAGGACCATTCGAAGAAGAGCCCGGACGGCGGCCCTGGTGTCTCGGGCGCTTTCTTCCAGATGATCTACCAGGTGCTGATCGGCCAGGAACGCGGACCGCGCTTCGGTTCGTTCGCAGCCCTCTACGGCATCGCCGAAACCCGCGCGCTCATTGAGCGGGCGCTGGCTGGTCAGCTGGCGGCGTAATTTCCGTCCCGGCCGGCGGCGTGTCCATCGCCGGGGCATCGAGGATCGGTTGCGACGCCGTCGGTGCCGCAACAGGCGTTGGCGCCGGTGGCAGGCCGCCAAGATCGGGCGCGGCGCCGAAGACGCCCTTCTTGGCGGCGCGCGCCTTGTCGCCCGCTTCGACATAGGGGCCGCCTGCCGTGGCGCGCGCCCAGCCGTTTTCGACCAGCCACTGGCCGAGATCCAGCTTGCCGATGCGGCATTCGGCGGCGATCAGCGCACGGTCGGCCTCCGGCGGCACCTTGCAGGCAACGGCCCGGCCGCGCAGGAAAGACCGGAACGCGGTGCGCGCCCTGATACCGCAAGCCCAGGACTTGCCGCCCTCGGTGCAGGTCTCGTCTTGCCTGACGATGTCGATGCCGGAGACCGTCACGGAATAACCATTGGCTTCGATCAGGCCGGCGGCGGCCGCGACCGGCTGGAACAGTTTTGTTCCTCCCCAGTCGTCGACCGCTCTGCGCCCACGCGGCTTGGGCGGTCCGGCCAGCGCCAGGTCGCTCAGCGGCTCGCGTGGCTCAACCCGTTCTACCGGCAGCGGCGGCGGTGCGATGGCCTCGGGATCGATCGCCCTCGAATGCACCTGAGGCGAGTGCATCGGAGGCTTGACGGGCTGGACCTCGGGGATCGCCGACGTCGCCGGCTCCTCGGGCACGGCCTCGGTGTCCGGGTCGATCTGGTCGACGGTGATGGCGGTGCTTTCGTGATGCAGCGCGCGACCGCCGGCGACGACAATGGCGACCATCACCGGGACCGCCAGGAGGGCTATGAGGATTTGAAGCAGACGCACCGCGAGACCTACTGGCTTGCCCAGACGATCCGCGCCACCCATTCGACATCGCGCATCGCGATGTCGCGGTCCGGGTGGTCGGGGTTGAGCGAAATCAGCACGATCGATTTCGTCGTCTGGCGGTCGAGCACCTTGGCCATGACTTCGCCGGCATTGGTCTTGACGACGACGCGGTCGCCCTTGCGGGTAGCGGCGCCCGGCTCGACGATCAGCACATCGCCGTTGCGGTACAGCGGCAGCATGGAATCGCCCTGCACCTTCAACGCATAGGAGGTTTCGGTCGCCCGTGCCGGAAGCTCGACAAGGTCCCAGCCCTGGCCTGAGGGATAGCCGGCATCATCGAAGAAGCCGCCGGCGCCGGCCTGGGCAAAGCCGAGCAGCGGCACCGCCGAACGCTGCGCGGCTACCGAGCCCGAAGCGGCCTTGGCACGGCCTTCGACCAGCCCGGTGAATTCGTCGAGCGAGGCGCCGGTCGCCTCGATGATCTTCGCCAGCGATTCGGTCGACGGCCAGCGCGGCCGTCCATCCGAGGACAGCCGCTTCGATTTGTTGAAAGCGGTGGAGTCCAGACCGGCTCGCCGGGCCAGGCCGGAGGCCGACAACGAATAGCGCTCGGCGAGAGCGTCGATGGCTGCCCAAACTCGGTCATGCGAGAGCAATTCGCTCTCCTCAAAACAGGAAAAAATACCTTTTCCTTCTAACGCGCGGTCATCCGATTGTCCACCGGCGCGCGGCCCGATCCCCTAAAAAGCGGTGTGCGGCGAAGTCGTCATGGATGCCTCAAACTGCCTTGGCAAGGCTGCGCAATCCCTGGTCGGAGCTCATGAAAACCCGCTCGGCCTCGGTCGGCGGTCGCGGTTGAACGGAGCGGGCAAGCGTACTGTTGGACGCGCCAAGGACGCTGTAGCATTTTGATTTGGCACATGACCCCGAAAATCGATTCCGATTTTCGGGGTCATGCGCGAGGTCGGCGAGCATCATGTAGCGGGCGTTGTTGAGATGGAGGTTGAAGTCGATCTCGGTCGGCAGGCAGCGAAAAGCCAGTCGGCTTTCGCTACCGACCGCGTAAGGCCACGGCGCCTTGCCGTGGCCATCATGCGCGCAAGGCGCCCCCAGACGTACATGGGGCGCTAGCTCAAGCGGCCTTCTGCACCTCGCCTTTCGCATAGGGATCGAAGCGCTGGTAGAAGGTCTCGCCCTTCTCGGCCAGGTCGAGCAGCAGCTTTGGCGCCTTGAACTCGGCGCCGTATTTCTTCTGCAGGCCTTTGGCTATTCTGACGAACTCCCTGGCGCCGATGCCGTCGATATAGGACAGCGCGCCGCCGGTGAATGGCGCGAAACCAAAGGCGAGGATCGACCCGAGATCGGCCTCGCGCGGATCGGTGACGATGCCTTCCTCCATCACCCGGGCCGCTTCCAGCGCAATGGTTACCAGCAGGCGCTGCTGCAGTTCCTCATAGTCGACCTTCTCGGCCTCCAGCTGCGGATAGAGATCCTTCAGGCCCCGCCACAGCTTCTTCTTGGCAGGCTTGGCGGGATAGTCGTAAAAACCCTTGCCGTTCTTGCGGCCGAAGCGGCCATGGGTGTCGACCAGCGTGTTGATCAACGCCATCTGCCTGGGGTCGACGGCCTTGTCGCCGAGGTCCCTGATGGTCTGCTTCATGATCTTCTGGGCAAGGTCGATCGCCGTCTCGTCGGTCAGCGCCAGCGGGCCGACCGGCATGCCGGCGGCCTTGGCGGCATTCTCGATCATCGGCGCCGGAACGCCTTCGATCAGCATCTTGTAGGCTTCCGACATGTAGCGCAGCACGCAGCGGTTGACGTAGAAGCCGCGCGTGTCGTTGACGACGATCGGCGTCTTCTTGATGGCGCGCACGAAATCGATCGCGGTGGCCAGCGCCTTGTCGCCGGTCTTCTTGCCCAAAATGATCTCGACCAGCATCATCTTGTCGACCGGCGAGAAGAAGTGGATGCCGACGAAATTCTTCGGCCGCGCCGAATTCTTGGCCAGCGCGGTGATCGGGATGGTCGAAGTGTTGGAGGCGAAGACCGCTGACGATTTCAGCACGGCTTCGGCCTGCTCGGTGGCAGCCTTCTTGACGGCCGAATCCTCGAACACCGCCTCGACCACCAGATCGCAGCCGGCGAGATCGGCATAGTCGGCCGTCGGCGTGATCAGCGACAGAAGTCTGTCCTTCTCCTCGGGCTTGGCGCGGCCCTTCTTGACCTGATCGGAGATCAGGCTGTCGGAATGCGCCTTGCCCTTTTCGGCCGACGCCATGTCGCGGTCGAGCAGGACGACCGGGATGCCGGCCTTGGCGGTGACAAAGGCGATGCCGGCACCCATGAAGCCGGCGCCGAGAATACCGATCTTCTTGAACTTGGTCTCCGGCACGCCGGCCGGGCGGCGGGCGCCCTTGTTGAGCTCCTGCAGCGACACGAACAGCGAGCGGATCATCGCTGCTGCTTCCTTCGACTGCATGATTTCGGTGAAATAGCGCTGTTCGATCCGCAGACCGGTGTCGAACGGCACCAGCAGGCCCTCATAGACGCATTTCAGGATGGCCGCGGCGGCCGGATAATTGCCGTAGGTCTCGCGGCGCAGGATGGCGATGGCCGGCGGCCACAGATTGAAGCCGGCCGGCGTATAGATTTGGCCGCCAGGCAGCTTGAAGCCCTTCTCGTCCCAGGGCTGGACGGCTTTCAGGCCGTTCCTGATCATCGCTTTGGCGGTCTCGATCAGCTTGCCGGGTTCGGCGATCTCGTGGATCAGCCCCATCGCCTTGGCTTTCTGCGGCGACAGCGTCTGGCCGGTGGTCAGCATCTGCAACGCCTGCTGCTGGTCGGTCAGGCGCGGCACGCGTTGGGTGCCACCGGCGCCGGGGAAGATGCCGACCTTGACTTCCGGCAAGGCCATCTTGACCTTTTCGGAGTCAGCGGCAACGCGGCCATGACAGGCCAGCGACAGCTCGAACGCGCCGCCCATGCAGGTACCGTTGATCGCCGAGACCCAAGGTTTGCCCGACGTTTCGAGCTTGCGCCACAAGCCACCCATGCGGCCGGCATTGTCGAACAGGAGCTGTGCCGCCTTCTCCGGGTCCTTGGTCTTCTCCTTGGCAAATACGGCCAGCATCTTCTGCAGCATGGTCAGGTCGGCGCCGCCCGAGAAGCTGTCCTTTCCCGAGGTGATCACCGCGCCCTTGATGGCGGCGTCGGCCACCACCTGGTCGATGATCTTGTCGAGCTCGTTCATCACCTCTTCGGTGAAGACGTTTATCGAGCGGTCCGGCATGTTCCAGGTGACCATCGCGATGCCGTCTGCGTCCGTGTCGACCGTGAAGTTTGTATAAGTCATGTCTCTCTCCTTCCGGCCGAAAATCAGACGCGTTCGATAATCGTTGCGGTGCCCATGCCGGCGCCGATGCAGAGCGTCACCAGAGCGGTGTTCAAATCGCGGCGCTCGAGCTCGTCCAGCACCGTGCCCAGGATCATCGCGCCGGTGGCACCGAGCGGATGGCCCATGGCGATGGCGCCGCCATTGACGTTGATCTTGTCGTGCGGGATTTCGAATGCCTGCATGTAGCGCAGCACCACCGAGGCGAAGGCCTCGTTAAGCTCGAACAGGTCGATATCCGACAGCTTCATCTTGGCGCGCTTCAGAAGCTTCTCGGTGACGTCGACCGGACCGGTAAGCATCAGCACCGGCTCGGAGCCGATGTTGGCAAAGGCGCGGATGCGGGCGCGTGGCTTCAGGCCCATCGTCTTGCCGGCCTTCTTCGAGCCGAGCAGTACGGCGGCCGCGCCATCGACGATGCCGGACGAGTTGCCGGCATGGTGGACGTGGTTGACCTCTTCCACCTCAGGGTGCTTCTGCACGGCGACCGCGTCGAAGCCGCCCATTTCACCAGGCATGACGAAGGACGGGTTGAGCGAAGCCAGCGACTGCATGTCGGTCGACGGCCGCATATGCTCGTCATGATCGAGGATGGTGAGGCCGTTCTGGTCCTTGATCGGTATGACGGAGTTCTTGAAACGGCCATCGGCCCAGGCCTTGCCCGCACGCTTCTGGCTCTCGACCGCATAGGCATCGACGTCGTCGCGCGAAAAACCGTATTTGGTGGCGATCAGGTCGGCCGAAATGCCTTGCGGCACGAACCAGCCGGGCAGGCCGACGGACGGGTCCATGAACCACGCGCCGCCCGAGGCGCCCATGCCGACGCGCGACATCGATTCCACGCCGCCTGCAATGACGATCTCGTCGGCGCCTTGAGCGATCTTGGCGGCGCCGAAATTGATGGCGTCGAGGCCTGAGGCGCAGAAGCGCGAGATCTGCATGCCCGGCGCCTTGTTATCGTAGCCGGCCTCGAAGGCGGCGGCACGCGGAATGACGGAGCCGGCTTCGCCGACCGGATCGACGCAGCCGAAGATGATGTCGTCGACGTTTGCAGTGTCGAGGCCGTTGCGGTCGCGCAACGCTTCAAGCGTCCTGGCCGCAAGCCGCACCGCCGGCACCTCGTGCAGCGAGCCATCCTTCTTGCCCTTGCCGCGCGGTGTGCGCACGGCGTCATAGACATAAGCTTCAGCCATTTGCTTGCTCCTTGCTTTGCCGACGTCGCTCTCAGAGAGAGCGGCCGATCAGCAATTTCATGATCTCGTTGGTGCCGCCGTAGATGCGCTGGACGCGGGCGTCGCGGAACATGCGGGCGATCGGATATTCATTCATGTAGCCATAGCCGCCATGCAATTGAAGGCATTCGTCGACGACTTTTCCCTGCAGGTCCGAGAGCCAGTATTTCGCCATCGACGCCGTCACCGGATCCAGCCCGCCATTGATGTGGCGGGTGACGCAATCATTGTAGAAGACGCGGCCGATGGTGGCCTCGGTCTTCAGTTCGGCGAGCTTGAACTGGGTGTTCTGGAACTCGATGATCGCTTTGCCGAAAGCCTTGCGATCCTTGACGTAGTCGATGGTCAGCGCCAGGGCGCGTTCGATCATGGCGATGGCGCCGGTGCCGATCTGCAGGCGCTCCTGCGGCAATTGCTGCATCAGCTGGATGAAGCCCTGTCCCTCTTCGTGGCCAAGCAGGTTCGAGGTCGGCACGCGCAGATCATTGAAGAACAGCTCCGACGTGTCGTTGGCTTTCAGGCCGATCTTGTCGAGGTTGCGGCCGCGTTCGAAGCCTTCGGCCTCGTCGGCCTCGACGACGATCAGCGAGGTGCCCTTGGCGCCTTTGGCCGGATCGGTCTTGGTGACGACGATGATGAAATTGGCCAGTTGGCCATTGGTGATGAAGGTTTTCGAACCGTTGATCTTGTACTGGTTGCCGTCCTTCTCGGCGCGCGTCTTGACGCCTTGCAGGTCGGAGCCGGCGCCCGGCTCGGTCATGGCGATGGCGCCGATCAGTTCGCCGGTTGCCAGCTTCGGCAGCCATTTCTTCTTCTGCTCCTCGGAGCCGTAATGAAGGATGTAAGGAGCAACGATCGCATTGTGCAGGCCGATGCCGAAACCGTCGACGCCGACATGGCCGATCGCCTCGATGATGGCGCTCTCATGCGCGAAGGTGCCGCCGGAGCCGCCATATTCCTCCGGCATAGAGGCGCAGAGCAGGCCGGCGGCACCCGCCTTGCGCCAGCTCTCGCGGTCGACCATCTCGTTCTTCTCGAACTCGTCGTAGCGCGGCGCGATCTCTTCCGACATGAAGCGGTGCGCCATGTCGTAGAGCATGCCGACCTCGTCCGCCGCCCAGGCGGGCTTCGGCAAGGAGAGCACTTCGGCTGGATTTGTCATGCCGTTTCTCCCGCGCCAACGTCCCCCTCCCCCTCGAGGGGAGGGTGGCCGCGAAGCGGTCGGGTGGGGTCGCCGATGACGTGCTCGACCTTATCTTCGGAATTGACGCGGGTTTGGGGCATTGCGATCATCTCCTACCAAAGCGCCAACCAGCCGGCGCACTGCACGCAAGGACCCCTCCCGGCCCTTCGGGCCACCCTCACCTCAAGGGGGAGGGGGACGCCAGCCATTTCTAGAACGCTTCCGCAGGCAGCGCCATTAGCGTGTCCGCACCACTGGAAATGCGGGCGAGATGTGCCGATGTCTCGGGCATGATCCGCTCCATGAAGAAGCGCGCCGTCACCATCTTGTTATCGTAAAAAGCCCCATTTTCGTGGACAGATTGGGAGCCATTGGCCCCGGTCTTACCGAGCGCGGCCTTGGCCATCTGCGCCCACATATAGCCCAGCGCGACCAGGCCGAAGAGATGCATGTAATCGGTCGACGCGGCACCGGCATTGTCGGGCTTGGCCATGCCGTTCTGCACCAGCCACATGGTTGCCGCCTGCAGATCGTTGAGGCCCTTCTTCAGCGCCTTGGTGAACGGCGCCAGCTTCTCGTCGGCGCGGTTCTCCTCGCAGAACTCGCCGACATCCCTGAAGAAGGCCTGGATGGCGCGGCCGCCATTGAGGCCGAGCTTGCGGCCGACGAGGTCGAGCGCCTGGATGCCGTTGGCGCCTTCATAGATCATGGCGATGCGGGCATCGCGCACAAACTGGCTCATGCCGTGTTCTTCGATATAGCCGTGGCCGCCGAACACCTGCTGCGCCATGACGGCGTGGTCGAAACCCTTGTCGGTGAGCACGCCCTTGATCACCGGCGTCAGCAGGCCGGTATAGTCGTCGGCGGCCTGGCGATCCTTGTCGTCGGCAGAGCGGTGGGCGATGTCGGACTTGATCGCCGTCCACAGCGCCAGCGCGCGGCCGGCCTCGTTGAAGGCCTTCATGGTCATCAGCGAGCGGCGAATGTCGGGATGGACGATGATCGGATCGGCTTGTCTGTCCGGCGCCTTGGCGCCCGACAGCGAACGGCCCTGCAGCCGGTCCTTGGCGTAGGCCACCGCGTTCTGATAGGCGATCTCGGACAGCGACAGGCCTTGCAGGCCGACGCCCAGGCGGGCTTCGTTCATCATCGTGAACATCGCCTTCAGGCCGCCATTGGCCTCGCCGAGCAGCGTGCCTTCGGCCTCGTCATAATTCATGACGCAGGTCGAATTGCCGTGGATGCCCATCTTCTCCTCGATCGAGCCGCAGGAGAGCGTGTTCTTCTCGCCCGGATTGCCCGAGGCGTCGAGCTTGAGCTTCGGCACGATGAACAGCGAGATGCCCTTGACGCCTGCCGGCGCGCCTTCGATGCGGGCCAGCACGAGGTGGACGATGTTGTCCGACATGTCGTGCTCGCCTGCCGAGATGAAGATCTTCTGGCCTGAAATCTTGTAGGTGCCGTCGCCGTTCGGCACCGCCTTGGAGCGCAGCAGGCCGAGATCGGTGCCGCAATGCGGCTCGGTCAAGTTCATGGTGCCGGTCCAGGAGCCCTCGACGAGCTTCGGCAGCCATGTCGCCTTCTGTTCGTCGGTGCCATGGGTGATGATTGCCGCGATCGCGCCTTGCGTCAGGCCCGGATACATCATCAGCGCCATGTTGGCCGAGACCATGTATTCGGCAACCGCCGTGTGCACGGCATAGGGCAGGCCCTGGCCACCGTACTCGACCGGTGCCGCGAGCCCCATCCAGCCACCTTCACGATACTGGTCGTAGGCTTCCTTGAAGCCTTTCGGCGTCGTCACCGAGCCGTCCTCATGACGCACGCAGCCTTCCATGTCGCCGACGCGGTTCAGCGGATGCATGACGTTTTCGGCGAGCTTGGCGCCCTCGGCAAGGATCGCCTCGACCACATCCGGCGTCGCGTCAGCAAATCCGGGAAGATTGGAATAGCGCTGGTAGCCCAGCACCTCATTGAGCACGAACAGCGTGTCCTGGACCGGCGCCCTGTAGATCGGCATGTGTTTCCTCCACCATGCGGGTCTTGGCCGCGAGATCGGCCCCCGAAAAGCAAGGTCGGGGCAGCATGCGGGCCAAAGTTGAAATGGGGATAGCAAAAATTGACGTTTGCGTAAACGTCAATTTTATCGCCGCGACAAAATTTCCTTGCGCAGGCCTATCCACGCAGCGCGCCGAGATCAGCCGACGGCATCGCGCCCACGTCACGATCCATTGAAGATTTATCCATTTCCCATCAGGGCAACCGCATATGGCAGTACCGCCCCTTGCTTGAGCGCGCGGCGCGAGCGGCGATTGGCGCGGTTTCGTCATTCATCAACCGGCTCGTCCGTCAACTCCGGACCAAATTATCCGCTGGCCCAAACCGACAGGTTTTTTGCGTTAGCTTGGGAACGTCTCGTCGGTGAGACTGTTGTCGGGTACCCGGCACGTGCTCCCTCAGCGCGCACCGGCGACCAAGGTGTCCCCCATCATGGTCCGGCCCGCGCCGCCTTGACCGAACGCGCGGGCCAACCCTTTGAAGGCCTCCAAAATGAGACAGCGTGCCGAAAAATTTTTGGATGAATGGATCGAGAAGTACGACCTGATCCAAGGCTGTTCTGGCCGCGACCAGACTGAGATTGAGCGGCTGGCACAACGCCTTATCGCAGACGCTGAGGCAGAGGGGATCAATGAGACTGATCTGACCGAAGCCTTCAACGATGATACGCGCTACTCGGCTTTGGCGGGTCTGCTCGTCCCTAAGGATTAGATGCCCATCTACGCCTCGACGGCGGCGGGCCTTATTCATCATGATGATCCTAGCGTAGCGTCTTCGAGACCGTTCGTGAGGCGATGCACAATCGCTTTGGCATCTATTGAAACGTGGCAAACGAAAAGCCGCGTAGCAAGCCACGCGGCTCATCGTCAATCAGAAGGAGGCGCCGCCTCAGCTGGCGGCGCTGGCCGGGGCGGTCCGCTCGGACAGCATCTGGCGCACGGCCGACATCGAGCCGCTCAGCTCGTTGATGGCGTCGTCGATCAGAGCCCGCTGCTTCTGCAGGCGGGCAAGCTGCTTCTCCGACTTGTCGAGCGCCAGCCGCAGCTGCTTGCTGTTGGATCCCGTTGGATCGTAGAGATCCATCATCTGCTTGACGTCGCGCAGCGAGAACCCGACCTTGCGGCCGAGCAGGATCAGCTTCAGCCGCGCCTTGTCGCGGCGCGTGTAGAGGCGCGTTGCCCCATCGCGCTGCGGATTGAGCAGGCCCTTGTCTTCGTAGAAACGCAGCGTGCGCAGGGTCACGCCATATTTCTTGGCCATTTCGCCGATGCGCACGAGGTCCTCGCCGGCTTCGACAGATATAGTGTTGGTGTTGGCCGCGGCTTCGCCGGGCGAAACAAGTTTCATGGTCACTGGCTTTCCCCTGTCGTGGCGTCGCGGTTCTCGGACCTTGCAACACCTGAGTGGAAGCGGGGGCATGCTTCCAGTCGTGGGTTTCAACTAATTCCTCGCAAAAGGCACGAAAGCGCCCCTCTTACGTTTACGTCAATTCTATATCGATAGCCGCCTCATGACGCAAGGGCGTTCTGGGATTGCGAAACCTTATGCCGCACCCTCGCTACAGTCGTTGAAGTGCGCCGACCGTATTTCAGCAATGTCGCACCTTCTTAAGCTTGGTTAACGCCTTGTTTACCACGATGGGTGAAATGTGCGTATGTCGGTCACCCGTGTTTATCCAGTAGCGAATTTTTCACGGTTTTTCGGAGTGCGGGCCTGGCCCGGGAAGCTCGTCTTTCGCCGCAGCGACAGCCGCGCGGCCGCCTTCGTTCCCGACAGGGACTTTGGGGAAACTGGCAGCAAGCCGGCCATTCTGAAAAACGGACGCATCGATGAACAGCAAGCGGTCCTATCTCGATACACTCAACGCAGGCAGGCCGCGCAGGCCGAACACCACGCTTGATGAATTGAACCGCTCGCTGGAAACGCTGGAGCAGCGGCTGGAGCGCAAGCGCGAGGACGCCACTGAGCGCTTCGACCCGCGCCGGCCGCCGATCGAGCCGCGCTACGCCAGCGCCCAGCCTTACGCCCCGCCGCCGCGCTGGTATGAGGACCCGCAGCCCACGCCGCGGCCGAAAAGCCCCGTGACGACCGGCTTCGACCAGAACTATCAGGCACTCGCGCGCGACATCGACCGCGTGCGCGGCCAGGAAGACAGCGTCGCGGTGGTCGGCAAGATCGCCGGCGAATTGCGCGGCCTGCGCGAGGAACTGCGCCATCAGATGACCGCCGGCCTGCAGCGCGAATTCGCCGCGTTGCGCAAGGACATCGAGCGGGCGTTCCAGGCGAGCAACCAATCGGGTGGCCAGGCAGGTGGCTTGCCCGGCAAGGGCAGCGCCGAACTCGGCCTCGAATTCGAGCGGCTGTCCGGCGCCATCCAGACGCTGGCCGAAAAGAGCGACGACAGAAGCGTCAACATGCTGCGGCTCGAGCTTGAGCAGGTGAAGGCCGCGCTCGACACGCTGGCGCGCGAGGAGAGCGTGCTGAAGGTCGACCGCCGCTGGGACGATTTCGACCGCCGCTGGAGCGCGTTCGAGGACCGCGTCGACGCCGACCAGCGCAAGCGCGCGGACGGCCCCGGATTTTCTGCCCTGACCGACCGGCTCGAACAGATCAGCAATGCCGTCAACAATTTGCCGGAATCGCTGTCGCTGCGCTCGATGGAGGAAAAGGTCCGCACCCTTGCCGGCGCCGTCGATCATTTCGTCAGCCAGCAGAACAACCGTGGCGGCGACACGCTCGGCCTGATCGACGAACGGCTTGACGAGATTTCGCGCGCCATCGTCGCCTCGACCGTCGCCGCGCAGGCCCATTCCTTCGACCCCGAACCCTTCGAGCGTATCGAGAAGCGGATCGCTTCGCTGGCGCAGCAGATCGAGGAAGTCATACAGGACCGTCCAAGCAGCGAAGTCATCGACCGTCTCGGCATGCTGTCGAGCCGGGTCGACGATCTCGCCGGCCGCGCCAATCTGCCGGAGCAGGCGATGGAGCGCCTCGGCAAGCAGATCGCGATGATTGCCGACAAGATCGACCGCGCCCCGGCCATGCCCGACGCCGACTATATCTTCCAGGGCCTGGAACAGCGCTTCGACGTGCTGTCGGGCATGATGGAACGCCGCCAGGGCGACGCCATCGAACAGGGCAACATGCTGTTTCGCGACCTCGAACGGCGACTGGACGAGGTCGCCGACAGGCTGGACCAGCGCCAGCCGCAGGCCGACAGCGCCGGCATCATGGACGCCATCGACGCCCGCTTCACCGCGCTCGCCCAGCGCATGGAGACGCGCATCCCCGATCCCGCCAACCAGGCGGCGATCCGCGGCCTCGAAAGCCGGCTCGAAGACATTTCAAGCCGATTGGAATCGTCGGCTGCTCAAGTCGCCGGCATCGACCCGGCGCTGATCCGCAGCCTTGAGGCGCAGGTCTCCGGCCTGTCGGCGCATCTGTCGAAGCCCGGCACGCCGCTGCCGGAATTCGAGGACATCAGCCCGCGTCTGAACGAAATCGAGAAGTCGCTGGCCGGAACGCGCGATTCGATTATGGGTGCGGCGCGCGAGGCGGCCGAGAGCGCCGTGCGCTCATTGGCCGATTCCAGTGCCAACACCGCTGCCGTCTCCGGCCTGGCCCAGGATCTGAAGACGCTGGAATCGCTGACGCGCCGCTCGGACGAGCGCAATTCCAGGACATTCGAGGCCATCCACGACACGCTGCTCAAGATCGTCGACCGCCTCGGCTCGCTGGAAACCAGCGAGCCGGTCGAGGCGGTGAGCGAGCTCCTGGATACGTCAGAACCGGCGCGGCGGGGGCGCACTGCCCGCGCTTCCAAGATCGCGGTGCAGGACGCGCCGTCGATGGACATCGACCAGCCGCTGCCGTTGACCGGGGACATGGCCGACCTCGACGGCCGCGCCGCCGCCATCATGCGCAACGAGCCCGATATGCGCGCCGAACCTGACATGCGCAGCGACCTGGCTGCGCGTAGCGCCCCGGTACGGCGCTCGCCCGCCGAGGCAGCTGCTGCGGCCGCCCAGGCGGCGCTCGGGTCCGACACGATTGCCGAGAACGGCGAAGGTGCCGGCGGCAAAAAGTCTTTGTTCGGCGGATTGGCGCGTGCCTTCAGGGGCAAGAAACAGGCGGATATGCCGCCGCTTTCTGGCTCAGGGCCCAATGTCGACATACCGAGCGTCGATCTCGACGAACCGCTCGATCCGAAGCTCGCCAACCGGCCGCTGGAGCCGGGCTCCGGGGCGCCCGACCTCAATGCCATCATGAAGCGCGTGCGCGACGAGCGCGGCCCGCCGATGCGCCAAGGCACCGCCGATGCGTCGAAATCCGACTTCATCGCCGCAGCCAGGCGCGCGGCGCAGGCCGCAGCAGCCGAGGCCGACGCGCTGAAACGCCAGTCCACCATGAAGGGCCCGGTCAAGGCGCTTCGTATCGGCGACCTGCTCAAGGCGCGGCGCAAGCCGATCCTGATGGGAGCGGTCGCGATCATGCTGGCGCTTGCCGGCCTCCAGTTGGGCAAGGCCTTCTTCGCCGACCCGGTCGAGGTCGCAAGCAACGATACAGCGCCGATCGTCGCCTCGCAGCCGGTCGAGACTGCCTCGGTCAACGCTGCCAGCCAACCCAAGGCAGATGCGCAGGTGGCCGTTCAGGACGTGCCGGCCCGGATCGTCAGGCAGGCGGAGCCCACGGAACCGGCAGGTGGCAACGATGCGCCAATGAATGCGGCCTCGGTCGCCGAGCCCGAAGTGCCGGCGGTGGAGCCCGCGCCAGCGCCGATGGCTTTGGCCGATCCGGCCCCCACGCCAAATGCAATGCTGCCGACCACCGCCACTGCGGAACCGGCGGCTGCCGACGCGCAGCCTGCGGCCGCCGTCATGGCGCCCTCGGCCTCGGATACGACGGCCTCGGATACTACCGGCGCCGTTCCGCCGGCTGATGCCGCGGTAGCACCTGTCGTGGCCAAGATAGACGTTCCGGCCGATGCCGGCCCGCAAGCCTTGCGCGACGCGGCTGCCGGCGGTGACGCCAAGGCGCTGTTCGAGCTCGGTTCGCGCTATGCTGAATCGCGCGGCGTCAAGGAAGACATGGCGGCAGCGGCCAAATGGTACGAAAAGTCGGCCGAGCTCGGCTTCGCACCGGCGGAATACCGCATCGGCAATTTCTACGAGAAGGGCATCGGCGTCACGCGCGACGTCAAGAAGGCAAAGACCTTCTACCAGCTCGCCGCCGCGCAGGGTAATGCCAGCGCCATGCACAATCTGGCCGTTCTGTTTGCCATGGCCGCCGACGGCGTGACCGACAATGAATCGGCCGCGCACTGGTTTCAGGCGGCGGCCGATGTCGGCGTCAAGGACAGCCAGTTCAATCTCGGCATCCTGGCGGCAAAGGGCGTCGGCATGAAGCAGAGCCTGGAGGAATCCTACAAATGGTTCGCGCTCGTCGCCAAGACCGGCGACAAGGATGCGGCTGCAAAGCGCGACGAAGTCGCCACTGCGCTGCGCCCCGAACAGCTGGAGCGGGCGCGCGCCGCCACGGAACTGTGGAAGCCGAAGCCGCTCGACCCGGCGTCCAACTCGGCCGACATTCCTGAATCCTGGCAGGAAGGCACGCCGCAGACCACCGCCAGCGTCGACATGAAGAAGGCGGTCAAGAACATCCAGCTCATCCTCAACAAGAACGGCTACGATGCCGGCGGCGCCGATGGCGTGATGGGCGGCAAGACCAAGACCGCAATCATGGCTTTCCAGACCGACAACAAGATGCAGGCGACCGGCGAAATCGACGAAAAGCTGGTGAAGGCGCTGCTGGCGCACAAATAACGGCAGATGCGTCGCTAACGCGACGCCCTTGCCATACATTTGCCTGTTAACTGCTTGAGATGTTTTTTGTTTCGGTAGGGCGGCGGGGTTTGATCCCACTGCCCCGGCGGTGCAAGAAAGAATTGGCTTTTCGGTGCGACAATGCCCTGGAATGGCTGCAATCGCCGACAGGCAAACTGATCGAGACTGACGGGTGGGCATCTATCTCCCGATCGCGGAAATTTCCGTCAACGTCTTCGTGCTGCTGGCAATGGGCGCGGCGGTGGGTTTCCTGTCGGGCATGTTCGGGGTCGGTGGCGGCTTTCTGATCACGCCGCTCTTGATCTTCTACAACATCCCGCCGGCAATCGCCGTTGCCACTGGCGCCAACCAGGTTATCGCCTCCTCCTTCTCCGGCGCGCTGTCGCACATGAAGCGCGGCACGCTCGACTTCAAGCTCGGCGGGGTGCTGCTGGCCGGCGGCATCGTCGGCTCGACCGGTGGTATCTTTGTCTTTGCCTTCCTGCGCCGGCTCGGCCAACTCGATTTGTTCATTTCGCTGCTCTACGTCGTGCTGCTCGGCACCGTCGGCGGGCTGATGCTGGTCGAGAGCGTCAATGCGCTGCGCGCGACGCGCAGCGGTGCGGCGCCGGTCTTGAAGAAATCCGGCCAGCACAACTGGATCCACCGGCTGCCGCTGAAGATGCGCTTCAGGGCCTCGAAGCTGTTCGTCAGCGTCATTCCGGTGCTGGGGCTCGGCGCCGGCATCGGCTTCCTGTCGTCGATCATGGGTGTCGGCGGCGGCTTCATCATGGTGCCGGCGCTGATCTATCTCTTGAAAGTGCCGACCAACGTCGTCATCGGCACCTCGCTGTTCCAGATCATTTTCACCTCGGCCTACACCACGCTTGTCCACGCCACCACCAACCAGACGGTCGACGTCATGCTTGCCTTCCTGCTGATGGCGGGCGGCGTTGCCGGCGCGCAATATGGCGCCAAGGCAGGACAGAAGCTGCGCGGCGAACAGCTCAGGGCACTGCTGGCGCTGCTGGTGCTGGCGGTTGCCATCCGGCTTGCCATCGATCTCTTCGTCACGCCGCCAAACCTCTATTCGCTGACCGCCGCGGGCCTGAACTGATGCCGCGGTGGGGGATTTTTTCGGCCGCCGCTTTGCTTATCGCCGTCGCTCTGCCGGCCGCAGCGCAATCGCCGAACCCCTTGCCGGAAGGCATCCAGATCGGTCTCTCCACCGACGCCGTGTCGATCACCGCCGGTTTTTCCGGCGCCGACCTGACCATTTTCGGTTCGCTGGAAAATCCCGACCCGCTGGTCGCGCGACAGGGGCGCTATGACGTCATCGTCGTGCTCGAAGGCCCGCCGCGGCCGGTGGTGGTGCGCCGCAAGGACCGCGTGCTCGGCGTCTGGGTCAATCTGGAATCCGAGACCTTCGAGAACGTGCCGGTCTCCTACTCCGTCGCCACGACACGGCCGCTGCAGGACATCACCGAACCCAACAGCTACAAGCAGCTGTCGCTCGGCGCCTCCAACCTTTACATGCAACCGGCCGACGTAACCGACAGTCCGGCGACGATCGAGGAATTCACCGTGGCGCTGCGCGAGCGCAAGGCGGCGACCGGCCTCTATAGCGAGAATGTCGGCGGCGTGCAGTTCCTGTCGCAGAACCTGTTTCGCGCCACGGTGCGGCTGGCGCCCAACGTCCCGGTTGGAACGCATAAAGCCCGCGCGTTCCTGTTCAAGAGCGGCCTGTTCCTCAAGGAAAGCTCGGCCCAGCTCGAAATCCGCAAATCGGGTTTCGAACAGTCGATCTTCCGCGTCGCGCATGATTACTCCTTCCTCTACGGCGTCTTCTCCGTGTCGCTGGCCATGATCACCGGCTGGCTGGGCAGGCTGATCTTCCGCAGGGATTGACGCGCACGACCCATTTCCGGGGAAAGGGGGTTCCCCTTTTCTCAGTCTTGCGATAGACCGCCGCCTCCCAACCCTCGGGTTACACGCACAATCATTCGGCAGAACGGTCAGGCCTCTGGACGGCGCGCGCCTTGCGGACGCCTGCCACAGCGACGACCCAATGACAGGAGGCTGCAATGCACCAGGCATTTGGCGGCATCGATTTCGGCACGTCCAATTCTACGGTGGGCGTGATCCGCAACGGCCAGGCACGGCTGGTGGCGCTGGAAGGCGGACAGCCGACATTGCCAAGCGCGGTTTTCTTCAACTTCGAGGACGGTCACACCTATTTCGGCCGCCGCGCCATTGCCGACTACACCGATGCCATCGAAGGCCGGCTGATGCGGTCGCTGAAGAGCGTGCTCGGCAGTTCGCTGGCGCATGAGAAGACGCGGATCAAGGCCCGGCAGATCGGTTTCATCGACATTGTCGGCATGTTCGTCGGCCATTTGAAGAAGCGGCTTGAGGAAGATGCCGGCGCTCCGGTGGAGAACGTTGTGCTCGGCCGGCCGGTGCAATTTGTCGACGACGATGTGGAAGCCGATGCCAAGGCGCAAAGCGAGCTTGAAAAAGCGGCGCGCGCGCAAGGCTTCAAGCACATCGCCTTCCAGTTCGAACCGATTGCGGCAGCACTCGACTATGAGCAGGACGTGAAGCGCGAGGAACTGGCGTTGATCGTCGACATGGGCGGCGGCACGTCCGACTTCTCGATCGTGCGCGTTTCGCCGCAACGCGCCCGCTCACGCGACCGCAAGGACGACATCCTCGCCAACCGAGGCATTCATATTGGCGGCACCGATTTCGACCGGCTGCTCAGCATCGCCCATGTCATGCCCAAGCTCGGCTATCTCTCGCCCACAAAAGACGGCAAGCGCAACCTGCCGGCGAGCTATTTCATTGATCTCGCGACGTGGCAGCGCATCAACCTCGTCTATACTGCCAAGGCGATGACGCATCTGAGGCAAATCCGCTTCGAGGCCGTCCGCGCCGACCTTGTCGACCGCTTCATCCATATTGTCGAGCACCGTTACGGCCATGCGCTGGCCGGCCTCGTCGAACGAGCCAAGATCGCGCTGACGGATCAGGCTTCGGCCGATGTAACGGTGGCGCTGCCTAGCGCGCATTTCGCCGCCGAGATCTCGCGGACCGGCCTGGAAGAGACCATCGCCGCCGACATCGAGCGGGTGTCCGCTACGGTGCGGCAGACGATTGCCGATGCTGGCGTGAAAGCGTCCGACATCACCGCCGTGTTCCTCACCGGCGGCTCGACCGCCATCCCGCTGGCACGGCGCGAAATCCTGTCGCTGGTGCCGCAAGCCGCCGTTATCGAGGGCGACATGTTCGGTTCGGTCGGCCTTGGCCTGGCGCTGGATGCACAGCGGAAGTTCGCCTGATCGCTTACGCCGGATTGCTGACGGCCTCAGCGCCGAGATGCGCCTTGAGCGCCATCTGGGCGAGGCTTGCCTGGCGGTCGCGATGGGTGATCATGGCGAAGTCGCGCTTCGGCAGTTCGAGCGGCACCGACCGGAGACTGCCCTCGGCGACGGCGCGTCCGACGACGAGGTCCGAGATGATGGTGGCGCCGGCGCCGGCCTCGACCGCCTGGCGAACCGCCTCGTTGCTCGGCAGCACCAGAAATATCTGCAGGTCGCCAAGCGATATCCCCTCGCGGCGGGCCAGGTCCTCCAGCACCTCGCGCGTGCCCGAACCACCCTCACGGATGATCCAGCGCAGCCCTCTGATATCCGGGCGGCCCGGCGCAATCTCGGCGATTTCGGGATGCGAGGCGGCGACGACCAGCATCAACCTGTCGACGTCGACCTTGGTGCGGCGGAGGATGTCTGACTCGGTGCGCCCCTCGACCAGACCGAGATCGGCGGTGCCGTCGAGCACATTGGCCTCGACCTGCCTGGTGTTGCCGATGCTGACGCTCAAGCGCACCGCCGGGTAGGCCTCGTGGAAAGAGGCCAGCCTGCGCGGCAGCCAGTAGCTGGCGATGGTCAGGCTGGCGGCGATCGACAGGCTGCCGGCGACCGTCTGCGAGACATGCTCCAGCACATTTCGGGCGGCGGCGGCGCGTTCCAGCACCGCCTTGGCCTCGGGCAGGAAACGGTGGCCGGTCTGAGCCAGCTCGATGTTGCGGCCGACACGGTTGAACAGATGAACGCCATGCTGCTCTTCCAAAGCGCGGATGGCCGCCGACGCCGCCGACTGGGAGATGCCCAAAAGCTCCGCCGCCTTGGTCATATGGCCGCGTTCGGCAACGGCAACGAAAATGCGCAACTGGTCCAGCGTCATGTGTGCATTAAGAACCAATTCCGATCGAATTTACAAGAACAACTGATTAGACGGATCGATAGCTTTATTCTACTTTTTCAGTCGAAGTTAGAAAAAATTCGCCAACAAGTCGCGGCCAACAAAATGATCGGGCGGTTCAGATCCCTGTTTGCGCATTGGACCCGTGGCCTCAGGCGGCGGCTGGCCGGCGATCGATATCATCCTGAAGAACACTATATGCGTGGCCCCGGACCGAAGACGCGGGCCAAATTCGCAGGTAGCAAAAGCACGCCGGCATCATGAACCCAGCTGCGCCGCGCGGAGCCAATTCCGCACCGTCGCAACGGCCGCTTGGCGACACGCGCGCGCCTGATGAAGGCGACGGCGTCGACACCTCGCCCGCTATCTCCGACAGCATCGCCAAGACCACCTGTTATATGTGCGCCTGCCGGTGCGGCATCGACGTCCACATCAAGGACGGCAAGGTGCGCTACATCAACGGCAACAAGGACCATCCGGTTAACCGCGGCGTAATCTGCGGCAAGGGCAGCTCCGGCATCATGCAGCACTACAGCCCGGCGCGGCTGAAGAAGCCGCTGTTGCGCAGCGGCCTGCGCGGCTCGGGCGAATTCCGCGAGATCGAGTGGGAGGAAGCGTTTTCGATTGCGACCGGGCGGCTATCGAATATCCGCCGGGCCGATCCGAAAAAGCTCGCCTTCTTCACCGGGCGCGACCAGTCGCAGTCGCTGACCGGCTGGTGGGCGAGCCAGTTCGGCACGCCGAACTTCGCCGCCCATGGCGGCTTCTGCTCGGTCAACATGGCGGCCGGCGGGCTCTACACGATCGGCGGCTCGTTCTGGGAGTTCGGCGAGCCGGACTGGGACAATACGAAATACTTCATGCTGTTCGGCGTCGCCGAGGACCATGATTCCAACCCGATCAAGATCGGCTTGGGTAAACTCAAGGCGCGCGGCGCCAAGGTGGTGTCGATCAACCCCTGTCGCACCGGCTACAACGCCATTGCCGACGACTGGATCGGGATCCGGCCCGGCACCGACGGCCTCTTCGTCTTCGCCCTAATCCATGAACTGCTGAAGGCAGGCCGCGTCGATCTCGATTATTTGTTGCGCTACACCAACGCCCATGTGCTGGTCGTCCAGGAGCCGGGTGCGGCGGACGACGGGCTGTTCCTGCGCGACAGCGACAACAATCTTCTCGCCTGGGACAGAGTGGCGAAGACAACCGTCAACGCAGCCGATGCGGATGCGAAACCGGCGCTGACCGGCAGCTTCGCGTTCGCCGGCCGCCGTTGCGTGCCGGTGTTCCGGCTTATCGCCGACCGCTACATGGACGACAGCTACGCACCCGATGCGGTCGCGGCACGATGCGGCATTCCGGCCGACACCATCCGCCGGATCGCTGCCGAACTCGCCCACGTCGCCTTCGAACAGACGATCGAACTGCCGGTTGCGTGGACCGACTGGGCCGGACGGCGGCACGAGACGATCAAGGGACGGCCGGTGTCGATGCATGCCATGCGCGGCATCTCGGCCCACTCCAACGGCTTTCACTCCTGCCGTGCCATCCACCTGCTGCAGGTGCTGCTCGGCACGGTGGACGTGCCCGGCGGCTTCCGTTTCAAGCCCCCCTACCCGCGCTCGGCGCCGCCGGGACCGAAGCCGGCCGGCAAGGTGGTCAGGCCGATGACGCCGCTCGACGGCATGCCGCTCGGCTTCGTCTGCGGGCCGGACGATCTCCTGGTCGACGAGGCCGGCACGCCTTTGCGCATCGACAAGGCTTATTCCTGGGATGCGCCGCTCGCCGCGCATGGGCTGATGCATACGGTCATCCGCAATGCGTGGGCCGGTGACCCGTACCCAATCGACACGCTGATGATGTACATGTCGAACATGGCGTGGAATTCCTCGATGAACACCGTCGAGACCATTGCCATGCTCACCGACCATGACGAAGCGGGTAACTACAAGATCCCCTTCATCATCTATTCCGACGCCTATTATTCCGAGACGGTGCCGTTCGCCGACCTGGTGTTGCCCGACACCACCTATCTCGAACGTCACGACTGCATCAGTCTGCTCGACCGGCCGATCAGCCATGCCGACGGGCCGGGCGACGCGATCCGCCATCCGGTGGTCGAACCGGACCGAGATGTCAGGCCGTTCCAATCGGTGCTGATCGAACTTGGCGCTCGGCTTGGCCTGCCCGGCTTCGTCGAGGACGATGGCTCGGCCAGATATGCCGACTATGCCGACTACATCGTCAATCACGAACGCACGCCGGGCATCGGCCCGCTGGCCGGCTGGCGCGGCAAGGACGGCACTTCCGTCGGCAAGGGCGAAGTCAATCCCGACCAGTTGCAGCGCTACATCGGCAATGGCGGCTTCTGGCACCAGGATTTTGCTGAGGACCAGCGCTATTACAAGATGGCCAACCGCTCCTATCTCGACTTCGCAGAGCAGATGGGGTTCATCCCCAAGGCCGAGCCGATCGTGTTCCAGCTCTATTGCGAACCGATGCAGCGCTTTCGCCTCGCCGCGCGCGGTCATGGTCGCGTCCAGCCGCCCGAGAGCGAACGCCGGCGCATCGAGACCTATATGGATCCGCTGCCGTTCTGGTTTACCCCGTTCGAAGAGGCCGCCGTCGATCCGCAGAAATATCCGCTGCATGCGCTGACGCAGCGGCCGATGCACATGTATCATTCCTGGGGTTCGCAGAACGCGTGGCTGCGGCAAATCACCAGTCAGAACCGCCTGTTCGTGCACCGCAAGACCGCGGCGGGCCTCGGCCTTTTCGACGACGACTGGGTGTGGATCGAAAGCATCAATGGCCGGGTGAAGGGGCAGATCAAGCTGGTCGACGGGGTCAATGCGGATACGGTCTGGACATGGAACGCCATCGGCAAAAGGCGCGGCAGCTGGGGGCTTAAGGACAACGCCGCCGAGAGCAATCGCGGCTTCCTGCTCAACCACATTATCGGCGACCAGACATCGGCTGACGCGAAAGGCAAACGCTATTCGAATTCCGATCCGGTGACCGGCCAGGCGGCGTGGTTCGACCTCAGGGTACGCATCGTCAAATGCTCTGATGAGGAAGCCGGCTTCACCGAACCGCAATTCGAGCGCTTCAGCCAGCCGCCAAATGTCGAGCCTTCGCCCGACATCCTTCGCTTCGGCGCCGAGTTCCGCGTCCATAGGGAAGCCGTGGAATGACCTGCCTTCCCGCCCATACAGACAAGAAGCTTGGCCTAGTCATCGACCTCGACACCTGCGTCGGCTGCCAGGCCTGCGTCACCGCCTGCAAGGAGTGGAACACCGGCGGCCACATGGCGCCACTGACCGACATCGACCCCTATGGCGGCCGTGTCGACGGCGTCTGGTTCAACCGCGTGCACAGCTACGAGCACACGACCGAGGCGGGCGGGCGCACGGTCAACTTTCCGCGCTCCTGCCTGCATTGCGAGACGCCTGCCTGCGTCACTGTCTGCCCGACCGGCGCGTCCTACAAGCGGGCGTCGGACGGCATCGTGCTGATCGACGAAAGCAAATGCATCGGCTGCAAACTGTGCAGTTGGGCCTGCCCCTATGGCGCGCGCGAATTCGATACCGACGTCGGCGTGATGAAGAAATGCACGCTGTGCGTCGACCGTATCTACAACGACAATCTGGCCGAGGAAGACCGCGTGCCGGCCTGCGTTGCCGCCTGCCCGACCAGCGCCCGGCATTTCGGCGACCTCGGCGATCCCACCTCGGCGGTATCGCAACTGGTGGCGGAGCGTGGCGGCGTCGACCTGATGCCGGAGATGGGTTACAAGCCGACCAACAAATATCTGCCGCCGCGCGCCCAGCGCGCCGCATCGGTGCCGGCGCCAAGGCTCGAGCCAGTCACGGTCGAAGGCGGTTTTCTTGGCTGGATCGACCGCATGCTTTCGAACTGACCAATGCATCCAGCCTTTTCCGTCGTTTTCTTCACCACTGCTACAGGAGCGGGCTACGGACTGCTGGCGCTGCTCGGCGTGCTTGGCGGACTGGGTTTTATCCCGGCCCATTTCTGGCTCGGCCTTATCGGCATGGGGCTGGCGCTTGGCCTGATTGCCGCCGGCCTTTTGTCGTCGACCGGCCATCTCGGCCGGCCCGAACGCGCCTGGCGCGCCTTTTCGCAATGGCGTAGCTCCTGGCTGTCACGCGAGGGTGTATCGTCGGTCGCAACCTTCATTCCCGCCGGGCTGTTCGGCATCGGCTGGGTGTTTTTTGGCCGCACCGGAGGCTGGATGGCCATCGCCGGGTTTCTCGCAACTATCGGCGCAATCGTCACCGTCTGCACCACCGGCATGATCTATGCCTCGCTGAAGCCGATCGCGCAGTGGCATAGCCCGTATACGCTGCCGGGCTATCTCATCTTTTCGGCGATGACCGGCAGCGTGCTGTTGAACGCGCTGCTGCAGGCTTTCGCCATCAGCCCGACCGCCGTTGCGGTAGCCGCCCTGCTGCTGACCTTGCTCGGCTGGGGCTGGAAGCTGGCGACGTGGCGATACAATGACGCGCTGGAGATCGCGACCACCGCCAACACGGCGACAGGCCTCGCCGGAGGGACGGTGCGCTCGCTGGAATGGCCGCACACCGAGGAGAACTACCTGCTCAAGGAAATGGGCTTTCGCATCGCCCGCAAGCACGGTGCAAAGCTGCGGCTGATCACGCAGTTGCTGGCTTTCGCCTTGCCTGCCCTGCTGCTGCTTTCTGTCTTATTCGCTTTGCCCTGGCCATTCGCAGCGGTGCTGTCGGTGCTTGCGGCAACCGTCCAGTTCGCCGGCATGCTGGTCGAGCGCTGGCTGTTCTTCGCCGAGGCCAAGCACACCGTCACCCTCTATTACGGCCGGTAGAGCGTCCCGCCGTCAGGCGGCCCGTGCTCGTGGCGCCGCCGGCAAATCCTTAAGCAGGATTTCGATCGCGGCATCGATTACAGCTGTCCTGCGGTCGTGCGCGTAAAGGCCGTATTGGACCGTGAGCGGCTCGGGCAGGCCGGCTGACGTCTTCAGCACCCCCATCGAAGGGGTGCGCACGGATTCGGGCGGAAGCAGTCCAACGCCCAGTCCGTTCTCGATCGCGGCCTGAAGGCCGGTGACGCTCTGGCACGACAGGACGATCCGGTGCTCCCGGCCGGCGGCGACCAGCGCCTCGATCATCCGCCTGCGCCAAGGGCAGGTTGCGCCGAAGGCGGCGAGATCGAGTGGCCGGTCATGGTCCAGCACATAGTCCTGGGCGCAGACCCACTGCAGTTCGACGTTCCATGTCGTCACGGCATCGGCCGCGACGACGGATGTCGGGGCAATCATGACATCCAGCGCATCCTCGCTCCACAGCCGTCCCAGCGCGACGCTGTGCTCGACCATCGCGTCGAGGCTGATGTCGGGATAGGTGCGATGCAGCCGCCCAAGCGCGGCCGAAAGCGCGGCCGTGGTGACCTCTTCGGCAAGACCAATACGCACGCCGCCGCCAATGCTAGCCTGCTGCAGACGCGCCACCGCTTCGTCGCCGAGAGCGAGGATGCGGGTCGCGTATCCCAGAAAGAGCTCTCCCGCCGCAGTCGGTACGACACCGCGGCCGGTGCGCTGGAACAAGTGCCGTTGGAGCAGGCCCTCCAGCCGGCGCATCTGCATGCTCATCGCCGATTGGGTCTTGCCGGTCTGCGCGGCGACCCTGCTCAGGCTACCTTGCCGGCAGACCGCGACATAGGTGCGGAGAAGGTCGAGGCCGATCTGCCCAGATATCATTTTGTTTGAACTCTGATGTCATAGGTATCAGTCTACAATGATATCTCGCCACGCGCTATCTCACACTCAAGAGAAACAGCGCAGGGAAGAAAACCATGAAAGCGATCCGTGTTCACCGCCATGGCGGGCCAGATATGCTCGCCTACGAAGATGTCGACATCGGCCAGCCCGGACCGGGCGACGTGCGCGTGCGCAACCGGGCGGTCGGCCTCAACTTCGTCGACATCTATTTTCGCACCGGCGAATACGCGCCGCCCGCTCTGCCATTCATTCCCGGCAATGAAGGCGCCGGCGAAATCGTCGCCGTCGGTGAAGGCGTCAGCGGCTTCGCGCCTGGCGACCGAGTCGCCTATGTCGAGACGCTCGGCGCCTATGCCGAAGAACGCATCGTGCCCGCGCATTTCGTCGTGCATCTGCCCGACGCCATCGATTTCGAGACAGGTGCGGCGATGATGCTGAAAGGGCTGACGGCGCAATATCTGCTGCGCCGCACGTTTCGCGTCGAGGCGGGCCATACCATCCTGGTGCATGCCGCGGCGGGCGGCGTCGGCCTCATCCTGACGCAATGGGCCAAACATCTCGGCGCGACCGTCATCGGCACGGTCGGTTCACCCGAAAAGGCCGAACTTGCGCGCGCCAATGGCTGCGACCATGTCATCGACTACAGCAAAGAGAATTTCGCCGCACGGGTGAAAGAGGTCACCAACGGCGAAGGCTGCCACGTCGTCTATGACGGCGTCGGCAACGCGACCTTCCCCGCCTCACTCGACTGCCTGCGGCCGTTCGGCACCTTCGTCAGCTACGGCACAGCGTCGGGGTCGATCCCGCCATTCGACATCATGCTTTTGATGCAAAAGGGTTCGCTGTTCGCCACCTGGCAGTTGCTGTTCCATCATCTCGCCAGGCGTGAGGACGTCGTCGCCATGAGCGAGGATCTGTTCAGCGTCGTCCTCAGCGGCGCAGTGAAAATCCCGGTGCACACAAGCATGCCGCTTGCCGAAGTGGCGGAGGCGCATCGCCGGCTCGAGGCACGGCAGACGACAGGCGCAACCGTGCTTATACCGTAGAAACTTAGCCCGGCCGCAGCATCGAACCGGAAATGGCGAAGATGCGCGCGGCGCCCATCATATAGGCCATCAACGTCTCGCGGCGGAACAGGCCGGCATAGGCGCGGTCGAGCACGTTGAGCGAGCCGGTATAAGCGCCGAAGGCCGGCATGATCATGCGGCCGCCATCGCCGGCAAAGCAGCGCCGCCGCACCGAGCGGCCCTGCTGGACGATGCGGGCGCAAGGGTGAAGATGGCCGGCAACTTCGCCCTCGGTTCTTATCTTCGACGGCTCGTGGCGGAACAGCAGCGAGCCGATGGCGAGTTCGCGCACCGTCTCGCCGGGCAAATCCGCCGGCGCTTCCGGGTCATGGTTGCCGGCGACCCAGAACCAGTCGCGGCCGGCCATCAATGCTTCCAGCCGATCGCGGAAGGTTTGATGCATGCGCTCGGCGCCGCCGCCGTCGTGGAAGGAGTCGCCCAGGCTGATGACGATGGCCGGCTGGTAGTCCGCGATTACCGCCTGCAGCCGGAGCAGAGTGGCGCCGGTATCGTAGGGCGGGATCAGTGCGCCGCGCCTGGCGAAGGACGAGCCCTTTTCCAGATGCAGGTCGGAGACCGCGAGCAGCCTCAGATCGGGGAAATAGAGCACGCCGCGCGAATCACAGACCGCGCGCTCGCCGGCGATGCCGACAAAGTCGGCCTCGGCGATCAGCGATGCCCGCGCCAGCGAAAAATTCATTCCTCAACCATCCCAGGACCCATGGCTTCCTCGACCAAAGTCGCGGCATCCATCAGCAGCGTTTCGTCGGCCTCGCCGTTCACCGGCATCTTGCCGATTTCGAGCATGATCGGCACGGCCAGCGGCGATATCTGTTCGAGTGCCTTATGCACGATTCGACCCTGGATACGCGAGAGCATGTCGGCAAGTCTGCTGACATCGAGCAGACCGGTCGCCGCGTCGGCGCGCGTCGCCTGCAGCAGGATGTGGTCGGGCTCATGGCTGCGCAGCACGTCATAGATCAGATCGGTCGAGACGGTGACCTGGCGGCCGCTTTTCTCCTGGCCGGGGTGACGTTTCTCGATCAGGCCTGAAATCAGCGCGCAGTTGCGGAAGGTGCGCTTGAGCAGCCAGCTGTCGGCCAGCCAAGCCTCGAGGTCGTCGCCCAGCATGTCCTGGTCGAACAGAGCGCCAAGCGAAGGTTTCCGCGATTTGAACATCGCGCCCATATCGCCCAGCGACCAGATGGCCAATGCGTAGTCGGTGGCGACGAAGCCAAGCGGCCTGGCGCCGGCCCTGTCCAGCCGGCGGGTGAGCAGCATGCCGAGCGTCTGGTGCGCCAGCCTGCCCTCGAAAGGATAAGCGACGAGATAGTGACGGTTGCCGCGCGGAAAGGTCTCGATCAAGAGGTCGTCGCGTTTGGGCAATACCGATTTGTCGGCCTGGTAACGCAGCCAATCCGACACCTGCTCGGGCAGCTTCTTCCAGCGCTGCGGGTCGTCCAGCATGGCGCGCACCTGCTCGGCGAGGTAGGTCGAAAGCGGAAATTTGCCGCCGCCATAATAAGGCACCTTGGCGTCGCTTCCCGGCGCATTCGAGACGAAGCATTCGTTCTCGCGGATGCCTTCGAAGCGCAGGACTTTGCCGGCAAACATGAAGGTGTCGCCATGCGTCAGCGTTTCGAGGAAGGCCTCCTCGATCTTGCCCAGAACCCGGCCGCCGTGCGAAGCCGAGCCTTTGCTGCCGGCCTTGACGTAACGCACATTGAGCGCCGGCACCTCGATGATCGTGCCGACATTCAGCCGGTATTGCTGGGCAACGCGCGGATTGGAGACCCGCCACATGCCGTCCTTGTTGAGGCGGATTCGGGCGTAGCGCTCGTAGTTCTTCAGTGCATAGCCGCCGGTAGCGACGAAATCGATGACGCGGTCGAATGCCGGCCGGTCGAGGCTGGCATAGGGCGCTGCTGTCAGCACTTCCTCGTAGAGATCGTCGGCGCGAAACGGCGCTCCGCAGGCGCAGCCCAGCACATGCTGGGCCAGCACATCGAGCCCGCCATTGACCAGCGGCGGCGTATCCTGGGCGCCCAGATAGTTGGCGTCCAGCGCTGCCCGGCACTCCAGCACTTCGAAACGATTGGCCGGGATCAGGATCGCCTTCGACGGCTCGTCCATGCGGTGATTGGCGCGGCCGATGCGCTGCGCCAGCCGGCTGGCGCCCTTGGGCGCGCCGACATGGACGACCAGATCGACATCGCCCCAATCGATGCCAAGGTCGAGCGTCGAGGTGGCGACGATGGCACGGAGCGCGTTTTCCCCCATCGCCTTCTCGACGCGTCGGCGCTGGGCGACATCGAGCGAGCCGTGATGCAGCGCGATCGGCAAGGTATCCTCGTTGACCCGCCATAATTCCTGAAACAGCAGCTCGGCCTGGCTGCGGGTGTTGACGAACAGCAGGGTGGTCTTGTGGCGCTTGATCTCGCGATAGATTTCCGGCGTCGCATAGCGCGCCGAATGGCCGGCCCATGGCACGCGCTCTTCCGAATCGAGTATCGAGATTTCGGGCTTCGCGCCGCCGGTTACGACGATGAGTTCAGCCATGTCTCCCGGTGGATTCTGGCCGACCAGCCAGCGCCGCAATTCGTCGGGCTCGGCCACCGTTGCCGACAGACCGATCGTCTGCAGGCCGGGCACGATGCTGCGCAGCCGCGCCAGCCCGAGCGCCAGCAGATGGCCGCGTTTTGATGTCACCAGCGAATGCAGCTCGTCGAGCACGACATAGCGCAGGTCCTCGAAGAAGCGCCTGGCATCGCCGGCCGCAATCAGCAGCGCCAATTGCTCGGGCGTGGTGAGCAAGATATCGGGCGGCGCCAGCTTCTGGCGCTGCCGCTTGTGGGAAGGCGTGTCGCCGGTGCGCGTCTCGATGGTGACGGGCAGGCCGATCTCCTCCACCGGCTTGCCGAGATTGCGCTCGATGTCGACGGCCAGCGCCTTCAGCGGCGAGATGTAGAGCGTATGGATGACGCGCCGCGCCATACCGGCTTTGCGTCTGGGGCGGTTGGCCAGTTCGGTCAGCGACGGCAGGAAGCCGGCCAGCGTCTTGCCGGCGCCGGTCGGTGCGATCAAGAGCACCGATTGCCCGGCTTGAGCCTTCGCCAGCAGCTCGATCTGGTGAGCGCGCGGCGACCAGCCTTTTTCGCCGAACCATCTGATGAATGGTTCGGGCAGAAGGACGGCGGCATTCTGTTTGGCAAGGCGCGGCTGCTCGGTCACGCGAAAGAGGTAGCGCGATGGCGCGCGATCGCCAAGGAAAATCGGAACAAAAGGTGATCGGGTGAGCTATCCCTCGCCGCGTTTACGGGGAGAGGATGCCGGCAGGCAGGTGAGGCGCAGCGCGACCTTTCAGTCGCTGTCGTCGCCCCTCATCCGCCCTTCGGGCACCTTTCCCCGTGAACGGGCGAGGAAGAGGCGCTAGGGCCGCCGAAACCCAGTCGGCCCGCCATAGAGATACCCAATCCGATCAACCGCATCCTTCAGCCCTTCGCGCGAGACCAGCATGGTGTGGCCGTTGGCGTGGATCATTGTCTCGGCGTCGGTCATGATCGCGACATGGCCCTTCCAGAACACCAGGTCGCCGCGTTTCAGTCCGGCATAATCGAATCCCGGATCGAGCGGCTCGCCGAGGCCTGCCGCTTGCATGTCGGAATCACGCAGCACATTGCGGCCGGCCATGCGCATGGCCAGTTGCACAAGGCCCGAACAGTCGATGCCGAAGCCGGAGGTGCCGCCCCAGAGATAGGGCGTGCCGAGAAACATCTCGGCGACCGAGACATAGTCGGCGGCGATGTCACTGACCGGGCACATATGGCCGGCAATGAGCGCCTCGCCGGAGGGCAACAGCGCATAGTCCGTGCCGCGCGTTTCGGCAGCGCCGGTTACCGTCACCGTCGAGCCCATCGACAATTGGCCGCTGATCGGGAAGCGCAGATCCGGGCCGGGATAGAGAAAAGTGCGCGGCGCCGTGACGATGTGGGTTGGCGCATGCTCGCGTGCGCCCAGCATGGTGGCGCCGACGTAGCCGACATAGCCGTCGCGTTCGGCCTGGACCCAGGCCCAGCCTTCGGCTTCCTCGAAGACAAGCACATCGTCGCCGAACAGTACCTGCGTGTTGACGCCGGCATCCGGGCGCGGTGCCTTGCGCACGTCAGCCACGGGGGCCGTGATCCGGGCCCGACGGCCGGTGACGAAGCGATCGGCCGAAACCTCCCCTTTCAGCCTTGCATCGGCGAGGTCGGAACGGAAGGCGTGGAGGCGGGCATCCCTGGCAGTCAAATCGGTACTCGTTCTAATTCATGGATTGATCAGATGGGCAGTTCATGAGCCCTGGCAACGATACCATCCCCGAAGCGCTCGACAAAGAGCGCGCCTTCGACCGTGCGCCGGATCAGCACATTGCGCTTGTCGAGCTCGTCGCGATGGCGTGACACCAGTTTCAGCGCACCCATCGTGTCGAGCGCGCGGGTGATGACCGGCTTGGTAACATTGAGGCGGGCGGCCAGACCGCGCACCGTGTGCGGCGGCGGGTCGAGATAGATGGTGAACAGGATCGCCGTCTGGCGCATGGTGAGATCTGGCGCGCCGGCGCGCACCTGCGACAGCATCACCTGCTGCCACAGCCGCATCGCCTGGCTCGGACGCATCGAAATCGACATCGCCCGAGCATGACGGCAAATTGTTTCGGTTCCGTTTCAGTTTTGGTGGCCGTCTCAGGGCGTCAGGCATAGCGCCTCGAAATGACCCGCTCCAGTGCACGGATGCCTTGCGCCTCGCCGCCGGCGGGTCCATAGGGGCGATCGGACGGGTTCCAGGCGAAGATGTCGAAATGCGCCCAGCCCGTTGTCCGTTCGACAAAGCGCTTGAGGAACAGCGCCGCGGTGACCGAGCCGGCGAAACCGTCCGTGGTGACGTTGTTGATGTCGGCGATCTTCGACGCCAGCCTGCCGTCATAGGGCCGCCACAACGGCATGCGCCACAACGGATCCTCGACGGCCACCGAGGCCGCAGCCAGTTCGGACGCCAGCGCTTCGTCGCCAGTGTAGAAAGGCGGCAGATCGGGACCGAGCGCGACACGCGCTGCCCCGGTCAGCGTCGCCATGTCGATCAGCAGTTCCGGCTCCTCGTCATCGGCCAGCGCCAGCGCATCGGCCAGCACCAGCCGCCCTTCGGCGTCGGTGTTGCCGATCTCGACGGTAATGCCCTTGCGGCTGGTCAGTACATCTCCAGGCCGGAAAGCGTTGCCGGCAATCGAATTCTCGACCGCCGGGATCAGGACGCGCAGCCGGATCTTCAGCCCGGCAGCCATGATCATCGAGGCCAGGCCCAGCACATTGGCGGCGCCGCCCATATCCTTCTTCATCAAGAGCATGCCCGACGACGGTTTGATGTCGAGGCCGCCAGTGTCGAAACAGACACCCTTGCCGACCAGCGTCACCTTCGGCGCGCCTTCCGGTCCCCAAACCATGTCGATCAGTCGCGGCGCTCCGACCGAGGCCCGGCCGACCGCATGGATCATCGGGAAATTCTGCTTCAGGAGATCATCCCCCTTGATCACCGACACCTCGGCCTTGTGAGTGGCCGCCAGGGTCCGCACGGCCTTCTCCAACTCGTCCGGTCCCATGTCGCTGGTCGGCGTGTTGACGAGGTCGCGCGCCAGGAAGACGCCGTCGGCGATGCGCCGGACGCGTCCTGCATCTACGCCGAGCGGCAGCGCAAAACGCAGCGTCTTGCCTGATTTCTTTCCGTAGCGAGTGAAGACGTAACCGCCGAGCACCAAGGCTATGGCCGCGAGTTCCGGCTCGGCTGGAGCGGCGGCAAAATGCCAGTCGCCTTCCGGCAAGGCTCTCGCCAGCATGCCGACGGCCAGCGCCCCCTCGCCATCACCGACGCCGAACAAGGCGCCGGCAAGGGAACCGTTGTCGCCGGGCAGGGCCAGCGTCCTGCCGGCTTCGCCGGAAAAGCCGTTGGCGGCCGCCCATGCGATCGTGGAAGGCGAAAGCGCCAAAGCCTCCAGTCCATCCCTCGCGACCAGATGGACCGGCAAGGCAGTGCTTAGTGTCTCGATGAGTTCGACAGGCATTCGATGGTCTCCGGGAGGCTTGCAGATCGTCCTCAGTCAAGTGACAGGGACGTCGAATGATTTCAACATCTATGCACAGAGCCGGGCATGGGACGTGCCAGGCCAGTGGCTTCCGGCGGGCCGTTCACCGATCCGACGGCTCGCTTTTTAACTGTCCGTTAGGGTTAACAGAATATTTCTGCGGGGATGAAGATGGCCACGTGAATGGCCACGCGCAGGAATGGAGAGCCCCGTGCCGATGCCCACCAACCGCAGGATGAACGTCACGGGTAAACGGCTGGTGACCACAGCGCTGCTGATGGCGTTGGCGGCCGGTGCTGCGGGGTGCGGAACCAGCAAGCTCACGACCGGCTCGATCGGGCGCACCAGCGGCAAACCGCTGGAAACCATGTCGGCCAGCGAGTTGCACGGGGCGACCGGGCGGCTCGGCGTATCCTACGCAAAGAACCCCAACGACAAGCGGCTGGCGACAAATTTTGCGGCGGCGCTCCAGATGGACGGCGATGCCGACCAGTCGCTTGCCGTGATGCGCAAGCTGGCGATCGCCTACCCCAAGGACCGCGACGTGCTTGCCGCCTACGGCAAGGCGCTGGCCGCCAACGGCCAGTTCGAGCCGGCGCTCGACGCCGTGCGCCGGGCGCAGACACCGGAATATCCGGACTGGCGGCTGATGTCGGCCGAGGCCGCCATTCTCGACCAGCTTGGCCAGAAGGATGAAGCGCGCCAGAACTACCGCAAGGCGCTGGACCTCAAGCCGAACGAACCCTCGATCCTTTCCAATCTCGGCATGTCCTATGTGCTGGAAGGCGATCTGCGCACCGCCGAGACCTATATGCGCTCGGCAGCCCAGCAACCGAATGCCGACAGCCGGGTGCGCCAGAACCTTGCGCTGGTCGTGGGACTGCAGGGCCGCTTCGACGAGGCCGAGAAGATCGCCTCGCAGGAGCTTTCGCCCGAACAGGCGCAAGCCAATGTAGCCTATCTTCGCCAGATGCTTGCCCAGCAGAACGCCTGGAGCCAACTCAAGGATCAGGACAAGGCAAAGCCGGCGACCAACTGAGCGCCGCATGGGCGCCGGCCCCGCACAGCGCAAAATCCGTCCCCATATCAAAGCTGAAAAAACAAGAGCCGCACTGCATGGCAATGCGGCACTTTGTATGGCCGCAACGAGGCCTACTGGCTTGAGGAACTGTGCTGGTCGCCGAAGATGCCGCGCTGGCTGACCTGGATGCCGGCCGGGCCCAGAATGATGGCGAACAAAACCGGCAGGAAGAACAGGATCATCGGCACGGTAAGCTTCGGCGGCAGGGCGGCGGCCTTCTTCTCGGCGGCATTCATGCGCATGTCGCGGCTTTCCGAGGCCAGCACGCGCAATGCGTGCGCCACGGGTGTGCCGTAGCGTTCCGCCTGGACCAGTGCCTGGGACACTGACTTGACCGATTCCAGGCCGGTACGAGCCGAGAGGTTTTCATAAGCCTGCTTGCGCTCCTGCAGATAAGAGAGTTCGGCGTTGGTCAGCACGAATTCCTCCGCCAGCGCCACCGACTGTGAACCGATCTCCTCGGAGACCTTGCGCAAGGCAGCCTCGACCGACATGCCCGACTCGACGCAGATCAGCATCAGGTCGAGCGCATCCGGCCACGCCGCCTGGATCGACTGCTTGCGCTTGGCGGCACGATTGTTGACGTAAAGGATCGGCGCGTAGAAACCCGCGTAGGCGACAAGGATGCAGACGAACAGTTTCACGAAGGCCGGCCGGTCCGGCAGTCCGCCGAGCACGAACAGATAGATCGCTGCCAGCGCGAAACCGACAAAAGGCAGGATCAGGCGGAAGAACAGGAAGCGCGTCAGCGGGTTCTGGCCACGAAAGCCCGCCACCTTGAGCTTCTGCAACGTGCCTTCATCGGCCAACGCACGCCGCAGGTCCAGCCTGTCGACGATGTTGCGCATGCCGATCGACTGCTCTTCGCGCAGCCCCTTGCGGCGACGATCGGCTTCATTGGCAAGCCGCGCGCGCTGCTTGGCGCGCAATTCGTCACGCTCCAGCGCCACCGATCTCATGCGCGTCTTGAGCTGATTGCCACCAAGGGCCGGCAGCACCGTGAAGACGGTCGCGAACACCGCAATGCCAACCAGCAACGCTATCAGGAAGGCAGGATCGGTCAGCGATTTTACGACTTGGTCGGTCATTCGTTTTCAGTCTTTTCGTTTCGAGCTTTCCAAGGTCGGCCTAAACTTCAAAGTTCATCATCTTGCGCATCACCAGAATGCCGATCGACATCCAGACGCCGGAACAGCCGAGGATCAGATTGCCGGTGCTGGTGGTGAACAGCGGCATGATGTAGTTCGGGCTCGACAGATAGACGAGAAGGGCGACGACAAAAGGCAGCGCGCCGATGATGACGGCCGACGCCTTGGCTTCCATGGAAAGCGCCTGGACCTTGGCCTTCATCTTCTTGCGATCGCGAAGCACGCGCGACAGGTTGCCAAGCGCCTCGGAGAGATTACCGCCGGCCTGTGACTGGATCTGGATAACGATGCCGAAGAAGCTTGCCTCGCTGCACGGCATGGTTTCAGCCATGCGCAAGGTGGCATCGGGGATGGACATGCCAATCTGCTGTGAATCGACGATCCGGCGGAACTCGGTCTTGACCGGCTCCGGCGATTCACTGGCGATCAGGCGAATGGCGTCGTTGAGCGGCAGGCCGGATTTGACGGCGCGCACGATGATGTCGAGGGCGTTGGGAAATTCGTTGAGGAACGCCTTGACCCGGCGCGCGCGGCGAAACGAGACGAACCAGCGCGGCAGGCCGAGCGCCCCCGCCAGCAGCGCGCCCGGCAGGACCAGAAGCGGCGCGCCGGCGAGATAGGCAAGCACCGTCAGCGCGATGCCGCAAATGACGGAGTAGATATAGAAACGCTCGATCGAGACCTGCATGCCGGCCTGACGAATCTGGGCCTTTAACGGCGGCTTCTTGACGGCGAGTTCGTTGGTTTTCTGCTTTTCGTCGAGCTGTTTCAGCGTGTCCTGGACAGATTTACGCCGCTTGACCGCCTCCGCGACACGGTCGCGCGAAGCCTTGACGACCGAACGATCGGTCTCGGCGGCCTTGATCGTCTCGAGCCGCTTGCCGGCCTGCTTCTCGTTGCTCATCTTGGTGAACAGGAAGGCATAGGCGACCGCACCGGCGCTGAAGCCGGCGAGCACGATGAACGCCAGTACGGTGGTGTCAATTCCGAACATCGACCTCGGTCCCCAGCGCATATCGCCGTTTCAAGGAAACGGCGATATGCGCTATCGCTTTGTTTTGACGCAATTCCCAAGGGAAAGCGCTACGCGCTTTTCCCGGGAAAACCGCTTCACACTTTTTCTGGAATTGCTTCCAACCTCGATATGCGTCAGTCAGCGCGTTTCTCCATCGATTCCAGCGCATTGGCGAGGCGCTGTTCCTCGCCATAGTAGCGGGCGCGATCCCAGAAGTGCGGACGGCCGATGCCGGTCGACACGTGCTCGCCAAGCAGCCTTCCATTCGAGTCCTCGCCCTTGATGTTGTAGAGCACGATATCCTGCGTGATGATGACGTCGCCTTCCATGCCGATCACCTCGGTGATGTGGGTGATGCGGCGCGAGCCGTCGCGAAGGCGTGCTGCCTGGATGATGACATCGATGGAGCCGACGACGATTTCACGCACGGTCTTCTGCGGCAGCGAATAGCCGCCCATGGCGATCATCGATTCGATACGGTTCAGGCATTCGCGCGGGCTGTTGGAGTGGATCGTTCCCATCGACCCATCATGGCCGGTGTTCATCGCCTGCAGCAGGTCGAAAACCTCCGGTCCGCGCACTTCGCCGACGATGATGCGTTCGGGCCGCATGCGGAGGCAGTTCTTGACCAGGTCGCGCATTGTCACCTCGCCTTCGCCCTCGAGATTGGGCGGGCGGGTTTCGAGACGCACCACGTGCGGCTGCTGCAGTTGCAGTTCGGCCGAGTCTTCGCAGGTGATGACGCGTTCCTCGCGGTCGATATAGTTGGTCAGGCAGTTGAGCAGCGTCGTCTTGCCGGAGCCGGTACCGCCGGAGATGACGATGTTGCAGCGGACGCGGCCGATGATCTTGAGGATCTCGGCGCCCTGCGGCGAGATGGCGCCGAACTTGACCAGCTGATCGAGCGTCAGCTTGTCCTTCTTGAACTTGCGGATGGTGAGCGCGGTGCCGTCGATGGAGAGCGGCGGGGCGATGACGTTGACGCGGGAGCCGTCGGGTAGGCGGGCGTCGCAGATCGGACTCGATTCGTCGACGCGGCGGCCAACCTGGCTGACGATGCGCTGGCAGATGTTGAGCAGTTGCTGATTGTCGCGGAAGCGGATGCCGGTCTGTTCGACCTTGCCATTGACTTCGATGTAGACGTTCTTGGAGCCGTTGACCATGATGTCGGCGATATCGTCGCGGGCGAGCAGCGGCTCCAGCGGGCCGTAGCCCAGCACATCGTTGCAGATGTCTTCGAGCAACTCTTCCTGCTCGGCGATCGACATTGCGAAATTTTTGATGGCGATGATGTCGTTGACGATGTCGCGGATTTCCTCGCGCGCGCTCTCGGGATCGAGCTTGGCGAGTTGCGACAGGTCAATGGTGTCGATGAGCGCGGAGAAGACCTGGCTCTTGGTGTCGTAGTAGGTTTCACTTTTTTCGCGCTGGATCTTTTTTGGCGGCTCCGGCGCCATCGACGGCGCCTCAACGGCACGGCGAGTTGGCGGGGTTCCCGGCGCTCCAGGCGGCGCTGCCGCGGGCCGGGCAAGTACCGCCATGTCCGCAGGCGTTGCAGTGGCCGGCGCCGCTGGCGCCGGTGCTGGCTGACGGAACTCCGGGGTGAACCGGCCGCCGTCGTCGGAGCCTCTTTTACCAAACATGATCGACTACCAATTCCGTCCAGAACATGATGCCGAAGCGGTTTTCGAACGACATCATGCTCTACTTCTTGATTTGGAGGGGAGCGTCATTTCTTGTTACGCGAGAGCTTGCCGAGCAGGCCGCCAAGGCCTGCCTTCTTCCTGGCCTTGATTTCGCTGCGACCGGTCAGGACATGCGCGATTTCGTTGATCATGCCGACGACCGGGCTCCTGGCATCCATCTCGCCCAGCATGCGGCCGTTGTTGGCGGCATTTCCAAACAACAACGGGTCGAAGGCGATGACCGACATCGGCGTGAGGCTGAGCGGCTCGGCGAAGTCGGAAGCGGATATCTCGGGTCGCTTCGGTACGCCGGCCTGGTTGATGATCAGTTTCGGCGGCGGATCGTTCGGGCGAAGCCGCGTCAGCATATCGACCAGATTCTTGGTGTTGCGCAGATTGGCCAGTTCCGGCGTCGCCGTGATGACGATCTCGTCAGCCTTGATCAGTGTGTTCTTGGTCCAGCCGGTCCAGACATGAGGAACGTCGAGCACCAGCAGCGGCACACTGCGCTGCGCGGTGTCGATGAGTTGCGTGAAGGCATCGGGATCGAAATCATAGACACGTTCCAGTGTGGAGGGCGCGGCGAGCAGCGACAGATGTTCGGCGCACTGGGCAAGCAGACGGTCGAGATAGACCTCGTCGACGCGTTCGGGCGAAAATACGGCTTCGGCGATGCCTTGCGCAGGGTCCTGGTCGAAATTTATGTTGGCCGTCCCGAAAGCCAGGTCGAGATCGGCGACGACCACTTCCGACTTGAACAGCGATGACATCGCCCACGCTACATTGTGGGCGATGGTCGAGGAGCCGACGCCGCCCTTGGCGCCGATGAAGGCGATCGAGCGGCCGATCGGCTCGGCTTCCGGATCGACGAAGATCGATGACACCACGGAGACGATATCGGCCATCGACACCGGCGCGATGACATATTCGGAAATACCGAAGCGGATGAGTTCGCGGTAAAGACCGACATCGTTGTAGTGGCCGACCACCACGACTTTGGAGGAGGGATCGCAATATTCTGAAAGCTGGGCAAGCTGCTCCAGCAACTGCTTCGGTTCGCTGCGCGATTCCAGCAAGATGAGGTTCGGCGTCGGCGCCGACTGGTAGAATTCGATCGCCGTGGCGATGCCGCCCATATGCACTTTCAGATGGGCCTTGGCCATGCGGCGATCCTCGCCGGCCCGCTCCACCGGATGCGCAACACCTTCCGTCTCGCAAAATGCCTGGATAGAAATACGCGGCACCGGCCGCAGCGCCTGCATCGCTGCAATATCCGATTGGGAGCTGCCGCCGCCGTCTCCGGGCGTGTCGTAGGCAAGATTGCTCATCGTCATGCTCTTTTCCGTGACTTCTCTTTCCGGTCTCTACGCGGGGCCGGCGCTCCTAATACGTCACTTCCGAATTGCCGAGGAACTCGTCCGAAATACCTCTGCCGCGATAGACGTCGATCACCGCGCCGCGGTTCTCGGCGTCGATATCGGACGACTTTCTTGGCCCGAGCAGATCGGCCGGATTGGCGAGTTGCGCGGCGAGGTTGTTTTGAGAGGAGCAGCCGTAATCGGCGTAGTGCTTGTTTTCGGAGGTTGCGAGGATGTCTTCGGGCCAGCGCCCGCATTTGTCGGTCTGGGCTCTCACCGAAATATAGGAAACCCGGATAGGCGCCGAGGCTTCCGGGGAAACCGACTGGTAGGAGGTCACCACGATCCGGTTTCGCTTGATGCCGCTGGCAACCGCCAGCCTGGCGAAATCGCGCGCCGCGGCAGTCGCCGCCACCTCATTGGCCGAGCCGATCGGGGTTGCGATCGTCAGCGCCGGGGCAGCGCTCCTGTCGTAGCCGTCAAGGAAGCCTAGAAGCGTGTCGCGCTGCGAGCCGGTCATGCCGCGATCGCCGGCGCCGACCGGGAGGTCCAGCTTCTGGTTCTTCTCGGCAATCACGATAGGATGCGTGGTGCGATAATCATCGGGAATCGCCCCGACCGTGATGCTGTCGCGCTTGGCACAACCGGCGAGCGAGGCCGCGATCGCGATCGCCAGGATCGGCATTGCCGATCGGCTGATCCGCGCACCACCGGACCGCACTGTCGTGGCGACCGCTATGGCCTTCGATGCTGACTGAGACATGTCCGCTCCCCGCTTACTTGTAGATGAAGCCGACAACGCCGTGGTAGCGGCCGTTGGGCTTGTCGGTCTGCATGGTGCCGTAGACGCGGTTGACGCGGCCAAGGAACATGGCCGGGCCATCGCCGGCGGCGTTGAAATTGTCGTCCGGCTTGGTCAGGTCGTTGCGCGCCACGGGCCGCGCCAGATAGGGCGTGATGATGATGACCAGCTCGCTTTCGTTGCGGACGAAATCGCGGCTGCGGAACAGCGTGCCGAGCACCGGGATCTTGGTCAGTCCGGGCAAGCCGTTTACGGCCTGCCTGACGTCGTCGCGGACGAGGCCGGCTATCATCATCGATCCACCCGAAGGCAGTTCCACGGTCGTGTCGGCCAAACGTTTACGCAGCGATATAATATTGGTGTCTCCGAAAGAGACCGCGCCTTCGGTGGTCGGTTCGGAAACCGACGTCCTGACCTTCAGGCTGATGCGACCGGGCGACAGCACCACAGGCTGAAATTCCAGGCCGATGCCGTATTCGATTTTCTGAGCCGTCCAAACCCTGTCGGCATTCTGATTGGCGTCCGACTTGGCGTTTGTAACGGCGCTGACCATATTGTATTCGCCGCCGACCCTGAAGGTCGCCTTCTCGCCGGAGACGGCCGTCAAAGTAGGCTCGGCCAGCGTTTTCATGACGCCGGACTGCTCCATCGCAGTGATGTAGCCCTGCAGAGCAGAGGTGGCGAAATTGACCCCCGAACTCGACAACGGCTTGCCTAGGCCGGGGAAGGTGTCACTGGTCGCATTGAAGCTGATGCCGTTGGAGCTGCCTTTGCCAACCATGTTGACGCCGAGCTGCTTCATCACCGAGCGGCTGACTTCGGCCACGGTCACCTTCAGCGTCACCTGGTCGTCGCCGATGATCTGAAGCAGGTTGACGATCTTCGAGACCCGGCGTTCGGCATCCGGATTGTTGATGTCGACGCCGCCATTGGCATTGCCGCCTGCCGCGGTCTGCGAATACTGACCGGTCGTCGCTTCACCGCCGGACACGAAGATGGTTGCCAGATCGACGGCGCGCTTGGCATCGAGCGGCGTGTCCACCGTCCCGGTCAGGACGACGTTGTCGTTCAGCAACTCTACCTTGATCTCGGCATTCGGAAGGAAGCGCTTGAGATAATCTTCCAATCCGGCGACGTCGCGTTCGACGGCCAGATCCAGGCTGGCGATCTGCTCGCCATTGGGACCGAAGACGAAGATGTTGGTTTCGCCCACCGACTTGCCGAACAGATAGATCCGCCTTGCGGTGCGGGTGACCGCATCGGCGACCGCGGGGTTGGCGACCAGGATGTCGTAGGCGTCGCTCGGCAGATCGATGACCACCGATTTGTTGAGGCCAAGCTTGACACGTTGCGTGGCCGACGAGGCCGTGACCCCGACGCTCTTTCCGGCGGCCTTGGCGTCGACAAGGCCACTTGCATGGGCTCCGAGAAAAAGCAGGCCGATGGCCGCAGCCGTGGTGACCGGCAGTCTAGCGACTAACCTCATTTCCTTGCCCCTACTTCGGAAACTTCGCCCGATTTGATCAACCGCACCGTTCCGCGCCGCCCATTGCCGGAAACGAGGTAGTCGGCTTCATCGGTACCCTTTTCCTTGTTGTCGGTGATCGAGCGCAGCGCCAGCGTCAGGCGATCGGCCATCTGCTGGGCGACGGTGATGATCTCGGCCTGCTGCGGCGTCAGCTCCAGCGTCGCCGTCTGTCCGACCCTGGTCTTCTTGCCTTCCTCGTCCTCCTGGATGGTCTGATCGATCGCCAGGACGCGGATGTTCTTGAGGATGGTCTCGGTGGTGAATCCGCTACCGCCGTTGCCGGTGTCGGATCTGCGGGTCATGATGACGTCGACAAAATCGTTAGGCAGTATAAAGCCGCCTGCCGACGTGTCGGCCGAGATCGCGGTGGCGACGGCACGCATGCCGGTGGGCAGGATCGAAGACATGAAGCTCTGCCCCTCGCCGATCAGCTTGGAGCGCCGCAACGGCTCACCGGTGTACATCGCCATGCGGGCGACGGAGCCCTTCAGCTTCTCCCGCGCTTCGGGTTCGGCGGCACGGGTGATGAAATTCGCATTGATGCCATCGGACGGCCAGGACTCCCAGCTGAGATTGTTCTCAAGCGGGCTTCCCATCGGCACGTCGCCGGAAAGCACGAGCACATCCTGCAAGGCGATGGCCGGCGCCTGCGGGGCATCGACGACGACCTGCTGGGGCGGGACCGCCACCATATTCTTGGCAACATAACCTGCACCACCCGCCGCGGCCACCGCCACGCCCAGAATGATCAGTCGGGATGCTGGCATCTGTCCGAACCCTCGCCTTTAGGCAACCACCTAGCCAGGCCGGACTTTGCAGCGGCAATCGTCAAAACAAGGTTAATACAATGCTTACGATCGTGATTAATTCAAGGTTTACATAATTACACGACCATGCTCCGACAAATGAAAAAGGCGGCCAAGCCGCCTCTTTTTTTCAGGATCGATGCCGGAAGGGCAGAGGAGGTTCGCTACATCAGGTCGCCAACCTTGCCAATGCCCATTCCATCAAGGGCGAATCCGGATAGGTCAGCAGCCCGCCAATGCCGAGTGCGATGCCATAGGGAACGCCATTCATCTCGTCGGCGAAATGGCGCAGGACCGGATTGTGACTGGTGTAGGTCGCCAGCGGCGATTTCCGATAGAGGAGAATGGCGAGCGTCAGCAGGCCACCGATGAACGTCGAAGCCAGGAGGTAATTGACAAGGTGAATGTTGAGCCCCATCCAGATGGACGTGGCTGCCAAAAGCTTGGCATCGCCGCCGCCCATGCCGCCGAGCGCAAACAGACCGAAAGTCACGGCCAGCACCAGGCCGCCGGCGGCGAAATGCCAGCCATAAGTTGCCCAGTCCATACCCGTCAGTGGCGCAACCACGGCAAAGACGGCCACAAGCAGCACCGGCACCCGATTGGAGATTGTCATCGACAGCGCGTCGGAGATCGCCGCAAAAAGCATGCAAAACGGAAAGACAACGAAGATCAGTGCGTTGAGCATCGGTCTCTCATGGTTGGAAAGGCAACGATGGCTGCAGGTTAGGCGGCTTGGGTTAAGGATTGGTGAGTTCTGCTCATCCGGGTCAAATCCCGAGAAATGTCAGCGCGCTAAGCGGCGCAGCAAGACCAAAGCCAAACGATCTTCAAAAGACAAAAGGGCCGCCAGCGAGGCGGCCCTTCCAGTCTACCCGTCGAAACAGGATGCTAGATCATTACTTACAAGCAGCGTTCGTCGGATCCTTCACGCAATCCGCGATGGTCGTGAACTTGGCGTTCAGGGCATTGCCGAGCTGACCAGCGCCAACCATGATGGCAAGCGCGATGAGAGCGGCGATCAGACCGTATTCGATAGCGGTCGCGCCGGATTCGTCCTTCGCGAAACGTGCGATGAGATTAGACATTCGAGAGCTCCTACTCCACGTGTTACAGCACTTCCGTCAACTTCTGTGGTGGTTGATCGGATGCTGCCAATCTACGGAGAAGCTCTTTCAATCGGCTTAATAAACAGCCTTACCGATTCCTTTCCCGCTTCGAACAGCTTGCGTGGTTAACCGTAAACTAAACGCTGGACAGTAGCTCGCCTGCCCGTGAAGAGCTGTAATTTCACGGCTATCGGCAGGATGCATTGTTACATTAGCTGGCAGCAGGATTGGTGCGAATACCCCGGCGCCGGTCAAGGGTTTAACCGTTGGTTCACCAATCTCCTTCATGTTTCTTTGAACAAGTTTTGCCGCTGTGGAGCGCCTTGATGACTGCCATGAAATCGTCATTCCTGCTTGTCGCGCTTCTCGCCGTCCCGGCTTTTGTGCTGCCGGCCAAGGCCGGAGCCGGCATCGAAGTGACGATGAATCAGGCCAAGATCGTCAAACTGACACGCCCCGCCGACACCATAGTCGTCGGCAATCCGGCGATTGCCGACGCCTCCGTCCAGGATGCATCGACGATCGTACTGACTGGCAAGGGGTTCGGCGTCACCAATCTGGTTGTCCTCGACCACGATGGCAGCCCGATCGTCGACGAGCAGGTGACCGTGGTGCGCCAGGACGCGTCGTCCGTGCGTATCTACAGGCGCGCCTCGGTACAGACCATGTCCTGCACGCCCTATTGCGAAAGCTCGTACAAGAGCGACTCGGAAAAGTCGTCCGAAGCCGAGATGAGCGCTGGGCAGTAAGCGCCTCAGTTGGCTCGATTGTCTCGGGAAAGCCGCGTCGGTTAGCGGCCGGTTAATGTCGCCTGGTCGAATTTAACGGTCATTCAAACCGGAGCTAAATGGGTTCTTGATAGTGGTGCTGACGGTACCGCATCAGGATCGCAGGAACGGGATATGGGCGACGTTTTGGACGAGGATTCAGAACGCGAGATCTGCAAGGCCAAGGCAGGGCGCGTGACGTTTGCCCCTCATTTCCTTCGTGATCGGCGCGGCAGCACGGCGATAGAATTCGCGATGCTTGCGCTACCGTTTGCGGCTCTCGTCTTCGCCATCCTCGAGAGCTGCGTTTCATTTGCCGGACAGGAGGTGATGGCCAACATCACCGATGATATCGCCCGTCAGTTGCGTACTGGCCAGTTGAGGCAAGCGGATGTGACGGAAGAGAAGCTGAAGGGCTTGGTCTGCGCCAGACTCGAGATCATTGTCGCGAAGGGTTGCCCCGGTTTGCTGGTGGATCTGCGCCCGTTCAAGACCTTTGCCGGGGCAGCCAGTGCGGGTTTCACGATTTCCGGCTCGACCATCACGCTGACGGGCAAGGATCCGGATACAGGCAAGGACCCGGCTTTCGGGACCCCTACAATAGGTCCGGCAGAATCAAAGAACATGCTGCGGGTCTTTTACCCTTGGCCGGTCATGACCGATTTCATGGCTCAATACATGTCGAATATGGATGGCGGCAAGACTCTGCATTACGCGACGACAACGTGGCAAAACGAGCCATTCGACAACTGAAATTGCACGTGTAAGCAAAAGGAAAAGTGCATGTTTCGTGCGGGGGCACATCCGGGGATGTCGGTTAGCTGGAAGAGAGCGGAGCGGTTTTTTTCCGATCGGCGCGGCATAGCGGCCGTCGAGTTTGCCCTCATCGTGCCTGTCTTGCTGATCATGTATTTCATTACGATGGAGGCCTCGCAAGCCATCGAGGCCAGCAAGAAGGTCAGCCGCATCAGCTCCATGGTTGCCGACCTCGTCACGCAGCAAACGTCGGTGGTCAACGCAGATCTCACCGACATCATGAAGATCGGCAACTCCAGCCTTCAGCCTTACAACCGCTCGGTCGCCAATATCTCCATTACGGCAATCGACATCAGAACCGACCCGAACAATCCGATACCGCAAGCAAAGGTGGCGTGGTCCTGGAGCGTGCTGGATGGGAAGACTGGCCGCGACTCCAACCCGACAACTTCCACCACCGTTCCGGCGACGCTCAATGTTGCGGGGACTTTCCTCATTCGTGTCAAAACCACTCTAGCATACCAACCGATCATCTCCTGGTCGGAAGGCTCCGAAAAGCCGCTCGGATTTATCTCGGCCTTCAACGAAGGCAAGATAACGATGAGCGAAACCTACTATCTCAGGCCGCGCCGGACCACGTCGATCCCCTGCAGCGATTGCTGAAGCAGCTCTGGCCCATCCGACCCCGGCTTTATTGCGCGCCGCTGTCGGTGCTGCCCGACACCAGGCGCACGATGGAATCGGCCATCGCATAGTCACTCGCAGCGGCGAGCGTGAACCCTCCCGAATGTTTCGATTCCACGAAATCGTAGACTTCCGGCGACTGCGATCTGAGATTGGTGAGGAAGACGGTCAGTCGGCGTTTGGCTTCGGGGTCGAGATCGCTGCGGACGGCGTGAGGGCCGTATCTGAGCACGCCGGAGGTCCAGATGATCTGGAGCGCGGCTTCTGGAATGCCCGCCGCCTCCAGTCGCGCCGCCGTGCCGTCCGGATCAGCCGGCTGATCGCCAGCAATCGCCGTCCGGTTTTCCGCCGTGGCCCGCTCCCAGCCGAACAAGGCATCGGCCTGGCCATCGACCAGCATCGCTTCTGCGGCGGCAGCCGAGCCGGCATGAGCGAGGAATGGCGCATCCTGGCTGATCTTGATGCCGTCGGCCGCCAGCCCGGCGAGCGGTAGAAGCGAACCGCCGACATTGTCGGAAGGCGCCATGGCGATGCGGTGCGTTTCCAGGGCCGCGAGATCGGAAAGCCTGCCGTCGCGCGTCAAAAGCACGGAGCGGATGCCCGTGGCACCGTCGGCGTCGACCGGCGCCACAAGAGGTTCGACGCAGCCGCAGCGCTCCGAGGCGGTGGCGTAGGCGGTCGCCGAATAGACCGCGTATTGAATCCGGCCATTGGCCTGCGCCTCGATCAGCGCCGCATAGTCATGCGCGACGACGAATTCCACCTTCATGCCGAGCGCCCTGCCGTAGGCGTCAGTCAGCATGGCCAGACCCGGAACCGTGTTGCCGGCGTCCGGCTCGGCAACGATGCCGATGCGAAACGTGCCGATCTGGTCGCGCCAGTCGGCGTGCGCGGCGAGCTGCGAGGCCAGGAGCGCTACAGTGGTCGCTAGTGCACTCCAACCGAGGTCAGCCCGTCTCATCGATCCATGCCCCGCACACCGTTTCCTTGAAGCGCATCGCATGTCTCAAGGATGCGTACAGCGCGCCTGCCCGACCTCGCGACTATTGCGCCAGGCCGCTGCCGCCTGGTTTACGATTTGCCAATGCCGCGACGGGACCTTATGTCTGGTCAACCAGACTGGCAATGACGGCACCGATGTCACGCGCTTTCCTCTTCGTTCTCGATTCTTTCGGCATTGGCGGCGCCGCCGATGCCGAACGCTATGGCGACGCCGGCTCGAACACATTCGGACATATCGCGCTGGCCTGCGCGGAAGCCCGCGCCGATCGCGAGGGCCTGCGCGAGGGACCGCTGAAGGTGCCCACCATGGTTTCGCTCGGTCTCGGCCGCGCAGCAGAAACCGCAACCGGCTTCCAATTCGACAGCAAAGCCGCCGTTTCAGCCTCCGCCTTCCACGGCGCCGCGCAGGAGATTTCGAGCGGCAAGGATACGCCGTCGGGTCACTGGGAAATCGCCGGGCTGCCCGTGCGGTTCGACTGGGGCTATTTCCCCGATAAGGTGCCCGCCTTCCCTGCCGAACTGACCGAAGCGATGATCCGCGAGGGCAAGGTGCCGGGCATTCTCGGCAACTGCCATGCGCCCGGCACGGAGATCATCGAGCGCTTCGGCGAGGAGCATATCCGCACCGGCCAGCCGATCTGCTACACCTCGGTCGATTCCGTCCTGCAGATAGCAGCGCACGAAGTTCATTTCGGCCTGGAGCGGCTCTACGAGTTCTGCAAGACGGTACGCCGGCTGGTCGATCCGCTGAAGATCGGACGGGTGATCGCACGGCCTTTCCTGGGCGAAACATCAGCCACCTTCGAGCGCACCTACAACCGCCATGACTACGCCGTGCCGCCGCCTGAGCCGACGCTGCTCGACCGCTTGACCGGGCGCGGCAGCCGGGTGATCGCGGTCGGCAAGATCGGCGACATCTTCGCCCACCGCGGTATCTCGGAAGTACGCAAGGCGCCCGGCAACATGGCAATGTTCGACAAGGCGCTGGGCGCGATGGACGATGCCGGCGACGGCGACCTGGTGTTCGCCAATTTCGTCGACTTCGACACCGCGTTCGGCCATCGCCGCGACGTCGCCGGCTATGCTGCGGCGCTCGAAGCCTTCGACCGCCGGCTGCCCGAGGCACTGGCAAAGCTGAAGCCGGGCGATCTGCTCATCCTCACCGCCGACCATGGCAACGATCCGACATGGCGTGGCACCGACCACACGCGCGAACGCGTCCCGGTCATCGGCACCGCACCGGGTCTCACGGGCGGCGACATCGGGCTCAGGACCACCTTCGCCGATATCGGCGAGACGGTCGCCGAACACCTCAAGCTGGCGCGCGGCCGCCACGGCGCTTCCTTCCATTCGGCGATAGGCGGCCATGCCTGAACTGCCCGAGGTCGAAACGGTCCGGCGCGGCCTGCAGCCGGTTCTGGAATGCGCGCGGATCGTGCGCGTCGAGGCGCGCCGGCCCGATCTCAGATTTCCGTTTCCGGCGAAATTTGCGCAGCGGCTGACCGGCAAGACGGTCATCGCGCTTGGCCGCCGCGCCAAATATCTCACCATACACCTGGACGGTGGCCCGGTGCTGATCTGCCATCTCGGCATGTCGGGCTCGTTCCGCATCGAGGCCGCTGATGACAAAGAGACGCCCGGCACGTTCCATCAAGAGCGCTCGAAGGATGCCAAGCACGACCATGTGGTGTTCCATGTCGTGTCGCCTGTCGGCGTCCAGTCTCGCGTGGTCTTCAACGACCCGCGTCGCTTCGGCTTCATGCTGTTTGCGGAAGGCCTGGCCGACGCGCATCCGATGCTCGCGGGACTGGGCGTCGAGCCGACCGGCAATGCGCTGGAAGGCGCCCTGCTCGCCTCTCTGCTGAAGGGCCGCAGATCGCCGTTGAAGGCGGCGCTGCTCGACCAGAAGCTGATTGCCGGGCTCGGCAATATCTATGTGTCGGAAGCGCTGTGGCGCGCCGGCCTTTCGCCATTGCGCGAGGCAGGCACCATCGCCGGGACCGGCAAGAAGGCCAAGGAACAGAGCGAACGACTGGCCGAGGCAATCCGTTCGGTGATCGCCGATGCGATCGCCGCCGGCGGGTCTTCGCTGCGCGACTATGTGCACACAGACGGGTCGCCGGGCTATTTCCAGCATTCCTTCGCGGTCTACGATCGCGAAGGCGAGCCCTGTCCGACGCCCGGCTGTCGCGGCCACATCGAGCGCATCGTGCAAAGCGGCCGCTCGACCTTTTATTGCCGGACCTGCCAGCGGTAAGCTAGACGGTCCTTCAGTGCCGCAACCAGGAGGCCAGCCCATGAGCTATGAAACCATCATCGTCGAGACGCGCGGCAAGGTCGGCCTGATCACGCTGAACCGGCCCAAGGCGCTGAACGCGCTGAACGCGCAGGTGCTGGCGGATTTGCTGACGGCGGCAAAGGGGTTCGACGCCGATCCCGGCATCGGCGCCATGGTCATCACCGGTTCCGAGAAGGCTTTTGCGGCGGGCGCCGACATCAAGGAAATGCAGGCCGTCACCTACGCGGAGGCCTATGTGCAGGATTTCTTCGTCGGCTGGGAAGAGTTTACCCGTGCGCGCAAGCCGATGATCGCGGCGGTCGCCGGCTATGCACTGGGCGGCGGCTGCGAACTGGCGATGATGTGCGATTTCATCATTGCCGCCGACACGGCGAAATTCGGCCAGCCCGAAATCACGCTCGGCGTCATTCCCGGCATGGGCGGGTCGCAACGGCTGACCCGCTTTGTCGGCAAGTCGAAGGCCATGGACATGTGCCTGACCGGTCGGATGATGGATGCCGCCGAAGCCGAGCGCAGCGGCCTGGCCTCCCGCGTCGTGCCGGCCGGCGAGTTGATCGAGGAGGCGATGAAGGCCGCGGCCAGGATATCAGAGTTTTCACTGCCATCGGTGATGATGGCCAAGGAGGCAGTCAACCGCGCCTACGAGACGACGCTGGCGGAGGGACTGCGCTTCGAACGCCGGCTGTTCCACTCGCTGTTTGCGCTCGACGACCAGAAGGAAGGGATGGCAGCCTTTGCCGAGAAGCGGAAGCCGAATTTCACCAATCGCTAGAGTGGCGGCGGCGCGGACCAAAAAGAAGCCAAAGCGGCGTTGACGCGCCGGAAAAGCTGAACTATAAGCCGCTCCAACCGAGGCGGCCGTTGGCTGCCCGTTTGTTTTTTGCGCCCTGCGGCATCCCGCATGCGCCCACCAGATCAGAAGAGAGGCATCATGGCCAATACCTCCTCGGCCAAAAAGGCAACGCGCAAGATCGCCCGCCGCGCAGCGATCAACAAGAACCGCCGCTCGCGCGTGCGTACATATGTCCGCCAGGTCGAAGAGGCACTGGCTGCCGGCGACAAGGCAGCCGCGCTGGAAGCCTTCAAGACCGCAGAGCCGGAATTGATGCGCGCCGCGACCAAGGGCGTGATCCATAAGAATACGGCATCGCGCAAGGTGTCGCGTCTGGCTCACCGCCTCAAGGTGCTGTCGGCCTGATTGACCGTTCCTGAACTGTCGTTCTTTCAAACCCGGCCAATCGTGCCGGGTTTTTTCGTTTGCCGGCAAGCACTTAAAAAGAACGGCCGCAAAGCACGCCCGAGCCGCATTCCAGAGTCTGGAATGCTTTGCCGGCACATACACTCCCACTGATATTCCAATCCGCCGAAACGGCCCACGCCAATAAATTTGGCTGTCACAAATTGCTGATATTTTTCAACGACTTGCTGGAAGTGATCCACAGCTTGTTCACATCGCCTGTGGGCGATAGGCAGCAAGTTGGTGTCAAGCGAATTATTTCAGAAAATTTCAAACCGCACAGCCATTTTCATATTCGCGGCAAAAGGGTTTGAATCCCAATGGCTTTGTCAAAATATGCGCTTCCAGCACGGAGCCCGAACCGTTGTTCACTAACCAGATTCCTTAAAAATCCGTTAGAGGTGGCCTTGCCCTATCCACAGCGATTTCGGTAATGTCGGTCTATCGAAAGGGACGGGCCATTAGCCCTTAACCCAGCCTGAATCGGCCAGCTAACAGTGGCAGAATTCATGACGTGGATCAATTCCGCGAACGGGTATGGCTTGCCTTTTCGATACGATAGGGGACTGGCGTAATTGTACATGGCAGCTTGATGGCGCACCGGCGTTTTCGCCGGGTAGCACCGCTTTGCCCGAACATGTCAGACGGACTGGCTTTAAGCAGCCGGGACCCATCCCATTCTGACGAGGCAACGTCATCCGCCGGCGGCGGCGGTGGTGTTGTAGCGAAGATACGGTCGCCGGAAACATGGGTGCAGGAGGCGCACTCCCGGCGGAAAAAAGGTACAAAGGAAAAGGGACGCACAATCATGCAGAGCGGCATCGAGCGGGAGCTTACGGGCGACCTGCCATTTCCCGGAACATTGGTCGGAGCGCACGATATGGCGGCTTCCAGCGACGCGGAACAGAAGTTCGACCGGGTCAAGGCCCAGTTGAAGGCGCGCCTGGGAACCGAGGTCTATTCGAGCTGGTTCGGCCGTATGAAGGTGGCTGAGGCTTCCCGGGGCATTGTACGCATCTCGGTGCCCACGGCCTTCCTGCGCTCGTGGATCAATGGCCATTATCTCGATCTCATCGCCGATCTGTGGAAGCACGAGGATCCCGAAATCCTCAAGATCGAGATGGTCGTGCGCACCGCGACCCGTCCTGCCCGCAATGGCGTCGAACCCGAGGCCGTGCCGGCGCGCAAGATGACCAAGCATACGCAGACCGCATTGGCGGCCGGCACGGTCGGCCCCGGCAGGGTGGAGCGGGCGCCCGCCCCTCGTCCCGGCACGCCGATCGAGAGCGAATTCCGGCACAATGTGCTGGGGTCGCCGCTCGACCCGCGCTACACGTTCGGCTCCTTCATCGAAGGCCCGTCGAACCGGGTGGCTTTCGCCGCAGCCAAAGCCGTGGCGGAATCGCAGTCGAGCGCGGTGCGCTTCAACCCGCTGTTCCTTCATGCGACCGTCGGGCTCGGCAAGACGCACCTTTTGCAGGCGATTGCGGCCGAATCCCTGAAACAGAACCCGAAATCGCGCGTCGTCTATCTGACGGCCGAATATTTCATGTGGCGCTTCGCCACCGCGATCCGCGACAACAATGCGCTGACGCTGAAGGAACAGCTGCGCGACATCGACCTCTTGATCATCGACGACATGCAGTTCCTGCAGGGCAAGTCGATCCAGCACGAATTCTGCCATCTCATCAACATGCTGCTCGACAGCGCCAAGCAAGTGGTGGTTGCCGCTGACAGGCCGCCGTCGGAACTGGAATCGCTGGAACCGCGGGTGCGCTCGCGCCTCAATGGCGGTGTCGCGCTGGAAATGTCGGCGCCGGACTTCGCCATGCGCATAGGCATGCTCAAACTTCGGCTTGCCACCGCCAAGGTTGACGATGCATCGCTCAATATTTCGGAGGAGATCCTCAACCATGTCGCCCGCACGGTGACCGGCAGCGGTCGTGAGCTGGAGGGCGCGTTCAACCAACTGCTGTTTCGTCAGTCGTTCGAGCCGGCGATCACCATCGACCGCATCGACGAGATCCTGGGGCACATCTATCGCTCTGGCGAGCCGAAGCGGGTGCGCATCGAGGACATCCAGCGCATCGTGGCGCGCCACTACAATGTGTCGAAGACCGAGTTGCTGTCCAACCGGCGCACGCGCACCATCGTGAAGCCCAGGCAGGTCGCCATGTACCTGTCGAAGGTATTGACGCCGCGCTCGCTGCCGGAGATCGGCCGGCGGTTCGGCGGGCGCGACCACACCACGGTGCTGCATGCGGTGCGCAAGATCGAGGACCTTTCCGGCGTCGACAACACGCTGGCGCAGGAACTGGAACTGTTGCGCAGGCTGATCAACGACCAAGCCTGATCGGCGCGGCAAACGGTCGTCGCGCTTTAAATTTTCTTGTTTTGATGCATGTCGTTGTCCCAAAACCGCTGCGCAGTTTTCGGCGACATGCATCGGTTGCCGGCCAACGTCCGCTTTATCCCCAGAAAGCCCGCTTAACCGGCGCGAACCGGTGGCCCGGACTTGCGTTTGCTGGCTTTTTCCTGTCAGTTTGCATAGATTCTGAGCCTGTTCAGACCTTTCGCGGGGCGCCGCCCACTGGTGACCCGTCCATTCATTCAAGCGAGCCTGTTTCGTCATGCGTGTTATCCTGGAACGGTCCAATCTCCTGAAGTCGCTCAACCACGTTCATCGCGTGGTCGAGCGGCGCAATACCATACCGATCCTGTCGAACGTGCTGCTCAGCGCCGAGGGCGCCAGCCTTGAAATGAAAGCCACCGACCTCGACCTCGAAGTGACCGAAGCGACGCCGGCAAAGGTCGAGCGCGGCGGGGCGACGACGGTTCCGGCGCACCTGCTCTACGACATCGTGCGCAAGCTGGCCGACGGCGCCGAAGTGATGCTGAAGACCGACGAGGACGGCAACGCCATGACGGTAACGTCGGGCCGCTCGAGCTTTCGCCTGCAATGCCTGCCGCAGTCCGATTTCCCGGAGCTTTCGGCGGGATCCTTCTCACACATCTTCCGGCTCGATTCCGTCGCCCTGAGAGGCCTTATCGAAAAGACCCAGTTCGCCATCTCCACCGAAGAGACGCGCTACTATCTCAACGGCATCTACCTGCACACGCATGAAACTGGCGGCAAGCTGAAGCTGCGTTCGGTGGCGACCGACGGCCACCGCCTGGCGCGCGCCGAGATCGACGCTCCGGCCGGGTCCGAAGGCATGCCGGGCATCATCATTCCGCGCAAGACGGTCAGCGAATTGCAGAAGCTGGTCGACGATCCCGATGTCGCGGTGACCACCGAATTGTCCGACACCAAGATCCGCTTCACCATCGGCAGCGTGGTTCTGACCTCGAAGCTGATCGACGGCACTTTCCCGGACTACCAGCGCGTCATTCCGACCGGCAACGACAAGAAGCTGATCATCGACCGCCAGAGCTTCGCCGCCGCCGTCGATCGCGTCTCGACCATTTCCTCCGAGCGCGGCCGCGCGGTGAAGCTTTCGATCACCGAAGGCCAGGTGACGCTTGCCGTCAACAATCCGGATTCGGGCAGCGCCACCGAGGAACTGGCCGCTGATTACTCCTCAGACCCGATCGAGATCGGCTTCAACGCCAAATATCTGCTCGACGTCGCTGCTCAACTGACCGGCACGGAAGCCAAGTTCATGCTGGCCGATGCCGGTTCGCCGACGCTGATCCACGACATGGCCGATGAGACCGCGCTCTACGTGCTGATGCCGATGCGGGTGTAGCAGCCGCACTGCGGCACACTGCAGCATAATTGATTGCGGCGACTTCTACAGGCGGATAGCGGTTGCCGGAACAAAATCACATAAGTAAGCTCACACTTACGAATTTCCGCAATTATGCGGCGTTGTCGATCGGCTTTTCACCCGGCGCGGTGGTGTTTTCCGGCGACAATGGCGCCGGCAAGACCAATCTCCTGGAAGCCATCTCGCTGCTGACGCCTGGCCGCGGCCTGCGCCGTGCGCCCTATGTCGACGTGGCCCGCGAAGGCGGCGATGGCGGCTTTGCGCTGCACGCAAGGCTCGACGGGCCGGAGGGGCAGGTCGAGATCGGCACCGGCATCACCGGGGGTGAAGCGGCCGGCGAGGGCGGTCGCAAGGTGCGCATCAATGGCGCGCCGGCACGGTCGGCCGACGCCATGCTGGAATGGCTGCGCGTGGTCTGGCTGACGCCGGCCATGGACGGCCTGTTCCCCGGACCTGCCGCCGACCGGCGGCGCTTTCTCGACCGGCTGGTTTTGGCTGTCGATCCTGGCCACGGCCAGCGTGCGCTCGATTACGAGAAGGCGATGCGCGGACGTAACCGCTTGCTTACGGAAGGCTCGCGCGACGGCGCCTGGTTCGACGCCATCGAGATGCAGATGGCCGAAACCGGCGTGGCGATCGCGGCTGCGCGCGCCGAGCTGGTGCGCCTGCTGGCCGCCATGATCGACAGGTTGCCGTCCAGCGGGCCGTTTCCGCAAGCCGACATCAGCCTCTTCGGCGACCTTGAAAGCCATGTCGCCTCAGCACCCGCTGTGGATGTCGAGCAACGCTATCGCGACGCCCTTGCCGACGGCCGCGAGCGCGACCGCGCCGCCGGACGCACGCTCGACGGCCCGCACCGTTCGGATCTACTGGTGCGCCACCGCCCCAAGGCGATGCCGGCCGAACTCTGCTCGACCGGAGAGCAGAAGGCGCTGCTGGTCGGCATCGTGTTGTCGCACGCAAGGCTGACCGGCGAGATGTCGGGGATGACGCCGATCCTGTTGCTCGACGAGATTGCCGCGCATCTCGATGCCGGCCGGCGCGCCGCGCTGTTCTCGATCCTGGAGGAGCTGAACTGCCAGGCCTTCATGACCGGAACCGACGCCGCGCTGTTTTCCAGCCTGAGGGGACGCGCGCAGTTCCTCACCGTCGACCACGGCACGGTTGGGCCAACCGAAGAGACCTGACAAGGTTTTTGCTCCGCTATATGGTCGGGCAATGACCCCTGCCGCCCTCACCGACGAAGAACTCGAACGCTATGCCCGCCACATCGTGCTGCCTGAGATCGGCGGCGCCGGCCAGCAGAGGCTGAAGCGGGCGCGAGTGCTGGTGATCGGCGCCGGCGGCCTCGGCGCGCCGGTGCTGGAATATCTCGCTGCCGCAGGCGTCGGCACGCTTGGCATCGTCGACGACGATATTGTCTCGCTGTCCAATCTGCAGCGGCAAGTGATCCACGCCACCGATACGGTCGGAACGGCGAAGACCGAGAGCGCCAAAGCAGCGATCGCCCGGATCAATCCCCATGTCGCGGTGGAATTGCACGATTTCAGGCTGACGGCCGACAATGCTGCCGTTCTCGTGGCGCGCTACGACGTGGTCGTCGACGGCTCCGACAATTTCGAGACGCGCTATGTGGTGGCGGATGCCTGCGCGGCGGAAAAGCGGCCGCTCGTGCATGCCGCCGTCGGCCGCTTCGACGGCTCGGTTACGGTGTTGATGCCGTTCGGCACCGGCACCGACGGCAGACCGAACCCTGGATATCGCGACCTCTTTCCCGAAGCGCCGCCAGAGGGGCTGGTGCCATCCTGCGCGGTGGCCGGGGTCGTCGGTGCGCTGACCGGCGTCGTCGGCACGCTGCAGGCGATGGAAACGATCAAGCTGATCACCGGCATCGGCGAACCGCTGGTCGGCCGGCTGCTGCTCTACGATGCGCTGTCGGCGCGCTTCGACACGATCCGCTACAAGAGAAGCTGACCGCATGGATCAGCCTGCCAGTGTTTTGGTCACGCAGCTCGCCCCCGGCTTCGACCGCTGGGACGAACTGCTCAGCCTGATCATGCGCGCCTTTGCACCGATGGACGGCGTCATCGACCCGCCCTCCTCGGCACATCTGCTGAACGCCGGAAACCTCAGGGACAAGGCTGGCCGAGAGACCGTGTTGCTGGCCCTGCAGGATGACAGGATCGCCGGCTGCGTTTTCGCGCTGGAGAGAGCCGATGATTTCTACATCGGCAAGCTCGCCGTCGAACCTGAGCTTCAAGGGCAAGGCATCGGCAGGCGGCTGATGCAGGCTGTCGAATTTCTCGCCCGCAGCCGGAACAAACCGGCCATCGAACTGCAGACGCGAATCGAACTGACCGTAAATCATGCAACCTTTGCCGGTCTCGGCTTTCGCGAGACTGAACGCACCGCGCATGACGGCTATGACCGGCCGACCTCGATCACCTTGCGCAAGGAGTTGGCGTGAGCCTTGCACTCAGCTCACAGGAGCAGACAGTCGCCTCCGGCCATGACGGGGCGGCGATGGCGATGCGCATCGTTGCCGAAAGCGCTGCGCTGCTCGGCGCGCCGCGACTTATCCCGATCGCCTCGACGCATATAGACGGCGCGCTCTATCACGGCGATTCCGGCACGCTGTTTGCCGAAAGGCTGGTCGATAGCGGCGCCAGGGTCGCGGTGCGCTCGACGCTCAATGTCGGCGCGCTCGACCTGATGGGCTGCTCGCGCGTGCGCCTCGAAGAGCCGGCGCGCGGCATGGCGCGACGAATGATGGAGGCCTACCGCAAACTGGGCTGCGAGCAGAGCTGGACCTGCGCGCCCTATCAGGCCGGCCACAGGCCGGCGCTTGGCAGCGATGTCGCCTGGGGTGAATCCAACGCGGTGGTGTTCTGCAATTCGGTTCTGGGGGCACGCACCAACCGCTATGGCGACTTCCTCGACATCGCCTGCGCCATATCGGGCCGCGCGCCGGATTACGGCCTGCATCGCCCCGAGAACCGGCAGGCACGGCTGGTGTTCGATGTGTCCGGCCTATCCGCCTCGTTCCTTGGCTCCGAGATCGCCTGGCCGGTGCTGGGCAACCTCTACGGCCGTGAGGTCGGCAATGCGATCGGCGTCGTCACCGGCATATTCAGCCATCCCGGCGAGGATGCGCTGAAGGCCTTCGGCGCGGCGGCGGCATCGTCGGGCGCCGTCGGCCTGTTCCACATTGCCGGCGTGACGCCCGAGGCGCCCGACGCCGAGACCATCCTGGTGGGCGGCAGGCCGGAAACGATGATCCGCGTAACGCCGGAGATGGCCATGAAGGCCCGCGCCGGCCTGTCCACCGCAGCCACGCAGACCGCCATCGATGCCGTGGCGATCGGCAGTCCGCATCTGTCTTTGGCCGAATTCGATGCACTTGAGCGGCTGATTGGCGGGCGGCGGCTCAGCGTGCCGATTTACGCCTGCACCGGCCGCCACGTGCTCACCAGGCTGGAGCAGAACGGCAAGCGCAAGATGCTCGAAGCCAGCGGCGTCATCATCGTCGCCGACACCTGCGTGGTGGTGACGCCGATCCTGCCGGATCTGGCCGGCGGCGTGCTGATGACCAATTCGGGAAAATTCGCGCACTACGCGCCGGGCAATACCGGTTACGCCGTGCTTTACGGCTCGCTGGCCGACTGCGTGGAAAGCGCGGTTGCCGGTAAGCCCAGGTTTACGGACATCGCCGCATGAATGCTGCAGCCGACATACTGGTGCCGGGCAGCGGAGGCGAAGGGCTGGCCTTGGTGCTGACGGCGCCGATCAGCTTCTGGGGTGGCGTCGATCCGAAGAGTGGCCGCATCGCCGATGTCCGCCACCCCCAGTATGGCGAAACCATTTCCGGTCGCGTGCTGTTCCTGCCCGGCACGATCGGCTCGTCCTCGGCGTCCGCCGTGCTGATGGAACTCCTCCACAATGGCCATGCGCCGACGGCACTCGTGCTGCACGAGCCGGACGCGATCCTGCTGCTTGGCTTGATTGTGGCCAGGCAAATGGGCTGGCGGACGCCGGTAGCGCTCAGGCTTAGGCGCGACGCTTTTGAGGCCTATCCCGGCAAGCGTGTGAGTGTCGCGGCGGATGGCGCCCTCACAACCGCATCCTGAACGCGGCCCGCTTCAAGTCCGTAGCGGCAGCACGCGGTCCGGCGGCCGGTGGCCGTCGAAGAAGGCGCGGATATTGATGATCACCTTCTCGCCCATGTCGATGCGGCCCTCGATCGTCGCCGAACCCATATGCGGCAAAAGCACGACCTTGTTCTTGGCGGCAAGCTTCAGCAGTTTCGAGTTCAGCGCCGGTTCGTGCTCGTAGACGTCGAGGCCGGCCCCGGCGATCTTGCCGTCCTGGATAAGCTTGACCAGCGCTTCCTCGTCGATAATGTCGCCGCGCGCGGTGTTGACCACATAGGCGGTGGGCTGAAGCAGAGCCAGGCGCCGCGCCGAAAGCAGATGAAAGGTCGCCGGCGTCGACGGGCAGTTGACCGAGATGATGTCCATGCGGGCAAGCATCTGGTCGAGGCTTTCCCAATAGGTCGCCTCCAGCCCTTCCTCTACCGCCGGCAGCACGCGATGGCGGTTATGGTAGTGGATCGACAAGCCGAAAGCCTTGGCGCGCCTCGCAACCGCAGTGCCGATACGGCCCATGCCGACGATACCGAGGCGCTTGCCCCAGATGCGCCGGCCGAGCATCCAGGTCGGCGACCAACCGGCCCATTTCTTGTCGCTGGTCAGCACATTGGCGCCTTCGGCCAGCCGCCGCGGCCCGGCCAGCATCAGCGCCATGGTCATGTCGGCCGTATCCTCGGTCAGCACGTTCGGCGTGTTGGTGACGGTAATGCCTTTCCTGGCCGCCGCAGCGACGTCGATCTTGTCGACGCCATTGCCGAAATTGGCGATCAGCTTGAGATTGTCGCCGGCCTGGGCAATCAGCGCCGCATCGATCTGGTCGGTGATGGTCGGCACCAGCACATCGGCTTCCTTGATCGCCGCGACCAGCTCCGGCTGCGTCATCGGGCGGTCCTCGACAATCAGCCTGGCGTCGAAGAGTTCGCGCATGCGGGTCTCGACCGGATCGGGCAGCTTGCGCGTGATGACGACGAGAGGCCGTTTTTTGCCTGCCATTGTTTCCTCGAACCCGATCTCGTTGAGACCTCTTTAACCAAGACAGGCGAAACTGAATACCGGTCGCGGTGCCTGCCACTCCTGTAACAAGCGGTGCCGCCGAAGACAAAGAAAAAGGGGCGCCCGGACCAAAGGGCACGCGCCGAAAGGAATGAAAGTGTCTGGTTTCGCGTCGCTTCGCCTGATCCTCAGCGCAGCGCTTCTCGGCGCTCTCCTGCATTCCCCGCAAGCCGCGGCGCAAGGTGCCGCCGCACCTGTGCAGACGGTCACGCTCGGGCCGAGCGGCCTGCCGCTGCCGCGTTTCGTCAGCCTGAAATCGGCTCGCGTCAACTCGCGCGTTGGCCCCGGCGCCAACTATTCCGTCGACTGGATGTACACAAAGGCCGGCCTGCCGATGGAAATCATCCAGGAATTCGATACCTGGCGGCGCGTGCGCGATGCCGATGGCTCGGAGGGTTGGATCAACCAGTCGCTGCTGTCCGGCCGCCGGACCGCGATCGTCGCCCCCTGGCAACGCACCAAAGGTGGCCGAATCAATCTGCTCGACGATGCCGATAAGGACGCCAGCGTCATCGCCATCATCGAGCCGGGCGTTACGGGCACGATCAAAACCTGCGATGGCCAGTGGTGCGAAATGACCTTCGACGGCCACACCGGCTGGATCGCCCAGTCGCAGGTGTGGGGCGCCTATCCCGGCGAGCACGTCAAGAATTGAGATTGCTGGAGGCCTAACGGCCGATACGGCCGAGATGGGTGTCCTGAAAACCAGTCGACAGTTTGAGACCGTAGCCGAGCGCGCGGTCGACGGCGATGTGGATGATCCAGATCAGACCAATAGCGGTCGCCGTCGAATTGGCCAGAACATATCCGGCGAGGGCCAGCAACAGCGGGACGATCAATATGTGCAACGCGTTGTAAGCGACAGCGCCGATCCGTGCCCCGGCGAGATAGCCCAGCATCGACAGGTCGGGCGCCAGAATAAGCAGGGCGAACAGCCACCAGGAAACGCCTGACGCGGCATAGGCGACTATAGCCACGACCGCGACCGCAACCCATTCGAGCCGGATTGCAAAATCGACAGGTTTCACGGGTTGGGGCTTAAACGCTGCGCTTCGGGCGCAGCCTCACCACGATGTCGACATTGGCGATCTCCATGCCTGCGGGTGGCTCCGGCAGGTTGGAGACGGTCACCGGACCGCTTTCTATATCGAAGATCCTGTTTTCGCCTTCGATGTAAAAATGATGGTGATCGGAGGTGTTGGTGTCGAAATAGGTCTTGGACCCCTCGACCGCCAGGATGCGCAGCAGGCCGGCCTGGGTGAACTGGTGAAGCGCGTTGTAGACGGTGGCGAGCGAGACCGGCACGCCGGCGGCGACCGCCTCTTCATGCAGTTCCTCGGCCGAAAGGTGGCGGTCGCCCTTGGCAAACAGCAGATCGGCCAGCGCAATGCGTTGGCGTGTCGGCCTGAGGCCGGCTTCGCGAACCCGCTTGTCCACAGCGACATTTTCCTTCCGGCAGCCCAGATCCATCTATCCGTCCAAGCCCACAGTTCTGCCTCAAGACACGCCCAGAGTGGCGAAAAAACGTCATCAACCGAAACTGGATACCTCCCGACATATATTCTGTTGGCGGAATACGATCAATAGAGCGACGTGCGTCCAGTTGGACGCACTAAGTGCGCTCTATCGCTTTTTTGGCGTCGCATCGTGCTTTCCGGAATCGAGATCGATTTCGGGCCGATGCGAGAGCGCGCATTGACCCGGGCAGACGGGCGGGTTAAGCGCAAACGCCGGTTTCCGGACCGAAAGGGATTGTGTTAGGAAACCAACGACAAGGGCGCCCCACCGCCCGGGACATTATGGGGACGAGACATATGGCGGGTTCGAAATCCAGCTACGGTTATGAGGAATTGCTTGCCTGCGCCCGCGGCGAGCTGTTTGGGCCTGGCAACGCCCAGCTGCCCTATCCGCCGATGCTGATGTTCGACCGCATCACCGAGATCAGCGAGACCGGCGGCGCCCACGACAAGGGCTTCATCCGCGCCGAATTCGACATCAAGCCGGACCTGTGGTTTTTCGCCTGCCATTTCATCGGCAATCCGATCATGCCGGGGTGCCTGGGCCTCGACGCCATGTGGCAATTGACGGGTTTCTACCTCGGCTGGCTCGGCGAGCCGGGCAAGGGCATGGCGCTGTCGACCGGCGAAGTGAAGTTCAAGGGGATGGTGACGCCTTCGGTCAAGAAAGTGGAATACGGCATCGATTTCAAGCGCGTCATGCGCGGACGCCTGGTTCTCGGCATCGCCGATGGCTGGCTTAAAGCCGACGGCGAACCCATATACGCGGCGACAGACCTCAAAGTGGGGCTGTCCAAGCAATCGGCCGCCTGACCGGCGCCACTGCAGCAGGGCGTTCCCGGACGCGCAACGACGCTGCGGCATTTTTGTTTTGCGTATGATCGCCGGCGAAAACCGACTAGGGTTTCGGGATCATCCGCTGGAAGGAGTTGCGAATGAGAAGGGTCGTCGTCACAGGCCTCGGCATCGTATCGTCGATCGGCAACAACGCCAACGAGGTGCAATCCTCGCTCCATGATGCCAAATCAGGCATCAGCTTCTCAGATTCCTTCGCCGAACACGGCTTCCGCTGCCAGGTCTGGGGTGCGCCGACGCTCGACCCGACCCCTATGATCGACCGGCGCGCCATGCGCTTCCTGAGCCAGGGCGCGGCCTGGAACCATGTCGCGATGGACCAGGCGATCGCCGACGCCGGGCTTGGCGAAAGCGACATCACCAATGAGCGCACCGGCATCGTCATGGGCTCGGGTGGCCCCTCGACCCGCACCATCGTCGAGGCGGCCGAGACCACGCTCAAGAACAACAGCCCCAAGCGCATCGGTCCGTTCGCGGTGCCGAAGGCGATGTCGTCGACCGCGTCGGCGACGCTCGCCACCTGGTTCAAGATCCACGGCGTCAACTATTCGATCTCGTCGGCCTGCTCGACCTCGGCGCATTGCATCGGCAACGCCTACGAACTGATCCAGTGGGGCAAGCAGGATGTGATGTTTGCCGGCGGCCATGAGGACCTCGACTGGACGATGTCGGACCTGTTCGATGCCATGGGGGCGATGTCGTCGAAGTATAACGACAAGGCGTCAACAGCGTCACGCGCGTATGACGCCACCCGCGATGGCTTCGTCATCGCGGGTGGCGCGGGCGTCCTCATCCTGGAGGAGCTCGAACACGCCAAGGCGCGCGGGGCCAAGATCTACGCTGAGATCGTCGGCTATGGCGCGACGTCGGACGGTTACGACATGGTGGCCCCGTCGGGCGAAGGCGCGGTGCGCTGCATGCGCCAGGCTCTGGCGACGGTGTCCACGCCGGTCGACTACATCAACACCCACGGCACCTCGACGCCGGTCGGCGATTCCCGGGAAATGGGCGCCATCCGAGAGGTGTTCGGCGACAAGATGCCGTTCATCACCTCGACCAAGTCGCTGACCGGCCATTCGCTGGGTGCCGCCGGCGTCCAGGAATCGATCTACTCGATCCTGATGATGCAAGGCGGCTTCATCGGCGAGAGCGCCCATATCGAAAACCTCGATCCCGAATTCGAGGGCATGCCGATCGTGCGCAAGCGCATCGACGACGCCAGGATCGACACGGTTTTGTCCAACTCGTTCGGCTTCGGTGGCACCAACGCAACGCTGATTTTCCAGCGCTATTCCGCATAAGGCCAGCGTTTTTTTGTAGGGGGATTGCCGGCCATGGACGGACTGATGAAGGGCAAGCGCGGGCTTGTCATGGGCGTCGCCAACGATCATTCGATCGCCTGGGGCATCGCCAGGAAATTGTCCGAACACGGAGCGGAGCTTGCCTTCACCTATCAGGGCGACGCATTCGGGCGCCGCGTCAAGCCGCTTGCCGAGAAGCTTGGGGCGTCTCTGGTGGTGCCGTGCGACGTCGAGGACAGCGCATCGGTCGCCGCCACCTTCGAGACGCTCGGCAAGGAATGGGGCGGGCTCGACTTCGTCGTCCACGCCATCGGCTTTTCCGACAAGAACGAGCTCAAGGGGCTCTACGCCGACACCAGCCGCGACAATTTCGTCCGCACCATGGTCATCTCCTGCTACTCCTTCACCGAGGTCGCCCGCCATGCCGCCCCGCTGATGAGCGAAGGCGGCGCGATGATCACGCTGACCTATGCCGGTTCTGTCCGCGTCATGCCGAACTACAACGTCATGGGCGTCGCCAAGGCCGGACTGGAAGCCAGCGTGCGCTATCTCGCCAACGACTATGGCCCGCGCGGCATCCGGGTGAACGGCATATCGGCGGGACCGGTGCGTACTTTGGCCGGCGCCGGAATTTCGGACGCCCGCCACATGTACTCCTACCAGCAGCGCAACTCGCCGCTGCGCCGCACGGTGACCATCGACGAGGTCGGCGGCTCGGCGCTCTATCTTTTGTCCGACCTCTCGTCAGGCGTCACCGGCGAAATCCATTATGTGGATTCCGGCTATCACATCGTGTCGATGCCAACCCTGGATGAGTTGAAGCAGACCGACAGCGTACGCGATTAATTCACCAGTAAAATTAGATGCATGGGCGGAAACTCATTTTAAGGAGATATCCGCTAGAAGTCCTATGGGCTTGGGCTCTGCGCGTTCTTGCTGGGCGCAAAGGATGCTTTAGCCTTTATGAATTTGCGCTTGATATTTCCCGAAGTCGAGTTGATTTCGGGATCATGCGACAGGGACTGAGCAATGCCTGCTGTCAGCAACCCGAAGCGAACACCTGTGTTCCGGCTGCTCACCGTCGCCAGTTCGGGCCTTGGCAGTTTCATCCTTGGGCTTTGGGGCCTCCGGCATGGTTTCGGGGACGGCTTTGCCGGCATGCAGGCGGAAACCATGATCGGCATCGCGTCGGCGCTATGCGCGCTGGCCGCCGCCGGTGCTGCCTTGTCCTTCTTCGCCGGCGTCGATGAATCGGTGGACTACGTTTTCAACGAAACCCATTTCGACAAGCTGACCGGGCTTTTTGCGCGGCCGGCGATGGTCGGCAGGATTGCCGACGCGGCGTCCGCGACGATCAGGACCGGTGAGCCGGTGTTCCTCATCGACATCGACATCGACCGCTTCAAGCAGATCAACGACGCCATCGGCTACAGCCATGGCGACGAACTGATCCGCGGCTTCACCAAGCGGTTGAAGGCCTGCATGCCCGAAGGCGCGGTCATGGGGCGCATCGGCGCCGGCGAGTTCGCTATCCTTGTCTGGGAACACCAACTCCAAAGGTCCATGGAAAGCACCGTCGAAACCATGATCGAGGAGATGCTGAAGCCGTACCAGCTCGATTCCCACCTGCAGTCGGTCGGCCTGTCGGTCGGCATCGTGGCGATGCCAAAGGATGGCGTCGATCCGGTCCTCATCCTGCGCCGCTCCAACCTGGCGCTGCAGAATGCCCGCGCCGGCGGCGTGGGCAACTGGTCGGTCTTCCATTCCGACATGGGCCAGGTCGCCGACTACCGCCACTGGATCGAATCCGAACTGCACATCGCCTTCGACCGTGGCGATTTCGACCTTCATTACCAGCCGCAGCTCGACCTGCCGACCGGCCGTGTCGTCGGCTACGAGGCGCTGATCCGCTGGAAGCACCCGGAACGCGGCATGATCCCGCCGATGGAATTCATTCCTATCGCCGAAGAGACCGGCATGATCCACCCGATCGGCAATTGGGTGCTGAACAAGGCCTGCAGCGATGCCCGTCATTTGCCCGAGGACTGCTTCGTTGCCGTCAACATCTCGCCGGTCCAGTTCAGGACCAAGGATTTCGTCGGTATCGTGCGCGACACGATGGCCAGCACCGGCATCAAGCCGTCGCGGCTGGAGCTCGAAGTGACCGAGACGGCGATGATGCAGGACCGCGACCGCGCCGCCATCATCCTGCAGCAGCTTGCCGACATGGGCATTTCGGTGGCCGTCGACGATTTCGGCACCGGCTATTCCAATCTCAGCTACCTGATCGACTTCGCCTTCGGCAAGCTGAAGATCGACCGCTCGTTCGTCAGCCGCATCGACACCGATTCCAATTCGGGCGCCGTCGTCTCTACCATCGTCGGCCTGTCGCGGGCGCTCGGCGTCGGCATCATCGCCGAAGGCGTCGAGACCGAGAACCAGGCGACGCTTTTGCGAGCAGCTGGTTGCGAGATGGTGCAAGGCTATCTGTTCGGCAGGCCGGCGCCGCTCAAGATCAAGCCTGGCGATATCAGACCGACCATTCCCGTCCACGAGCCGGCGCGCATCGTCAGCATGCATTGAGGCGACCGGCACCGTCCTATCGGCGCGCGGAGAAAACCTTGAACATGCCGTCGCGGGCGAGCTCGGCATGGCTGGAGAAGACGGCCTTCAGAACCGGTTCGTAAGGCAGCTGACGGTTCGCCACCATGAACAGCCGCCCGCCCGGCTTCAGCGCCTTGCCCGCCGCCTGGATCATGCCGGCGCCGATTTCCGGCTCGGCCGCCCGGCTGCGATGGAAGGGCGGGTTCATGACGATGGCATCATAGCGCCGCTCGACCGGCTCGCTCAGCAGATCGGTCCAAAAGAAGCCGGGCTCGAAGCCTGTCTGGCCGATATTGCCCTTGGCCGCCTCAAGCGCGTCGAAATCCGCTTCGTAAAGGTCGAGCCCCGTTATACCGGATGAACGTGCCGCGACCTCGGCGGCGACATAACCCCAGCCGGCGCAGAAATCCGCAATGTTGCCGCGCAGGTCTTTGGGCAGGTTGTCGACCAGAAGTTTCGAGCCGGCGTCGATCCGGTCGAAGGAGAACATGCCGGGCGCGGTGCGGAAGCGGTCCTCTACGACCAAGGCGGGATTGGCGACGCGCAGTTTTTCCGCAGGCGCCAGATCGACCGGACGGCGAAGCCAGAAGGCGATGCCGTGATATTTCGGCAGATGCCCTTCGATGGGAACAAGCTCGTCGATGCGCTTGCGCAGGCTGGCGATGCCTTCGTCCTTACCGCCGGCGACAATGATCAGACCGCCCGGCGTGACGCGTTCGATCGCCTCGGCAATACGCATCTCGTTTAGCCCACGATGGCGGCCGGCAAGCACGAGCGCTGCATCGAATGCATCGCCTTCCGCGCGCGGCGTTACCTTGTGACCGGCACGCTCCAGCGCTCGGAGATGCGGCCGGAAACCCTGTGCAAGATGGAGCTCTGCCTCGAAGCCTTCCGGCAAGCGGAAGCCGGGCTCCGCACCCAGGAACAACACACGCTCGCCCTTTTGCGGCAGAGGGAACCCCTCGGCCTCGAAGGGATGGAACAGTGTCTTCAGCGGCTCAGCGGCCATTCTTCGATTCTCATGTCGTAGACGGGTATTAAACGAAAACGGGCGCGACATAAGCCGCGCCCGTTCAACTCTATTGTCAGACCACTCAGGCGGCGTTTTCTTCGCCTTCGGCCTTCTTGTCGCGGGCGATTTCCTTGCCGGTGGCCTGGTCGACGACCTTCATCGACAGGCGGACCTTGCCGCGCTCGTCGAAGCCCATCAGCTTGACCCAGACCTTGTCGCCTTCCTTGACGACGTCCGAGGTCTTGGCGACCCGGTCGTTGGCAAGCTGCGAGATGTGGACGAGGCCGTCACGCGGACCGAAGAAGTTGACGAAAGCGCCGAAGTCGGCGGTCTTGACGACCGTGCCTTCGTAGATTTCGCCGACTTCCGGCTCGGCGACGATGGTATGGATCCACTTCTTGGCCGCCTCGATCTCCTTGGCGTTCGACGAAGCGATCTTGACCGTGCCGTCGTCCTCGATGTTGATCTTGGCGCCGGTCTTCTCGACGATCTCGCGGATAACCTTGCCGCCGGAGCCGATCACGTCGCGGATCTTGTCGGTCGGGATGTGCATGACCTCGATGCGCGGTGCGAACTCACCGAGTTCGGGGCGGGCGCCGGTCAGAGCATGCGCCATCTCGCTGAGGATATGCTGGCGGCCGTCCTTGGCCTGGTCCAGCGCGATCTTCATGATCTCCTCGGTGATGCCCTCGATCTTGATGTCCATCTGCAGCGAGGTGATGCCGCCTTCGGTACCGGCAACCTTGAAGTCCATGTCGCCGAGGTGATCTTCGTCACCCAGGATGTCGGACAGAACCGCGAAGCGCTCGCCTTCCTTGATCAGGCCCATCGCGATACCAGCAACCGGCTTGGCCAGCGGAACGCCGGCATCCATCAGCGCCAGCGATGTGCCGCAGACGGTGGCCATCGACGACGAACCGTTGGACTCGGTGATCTCCGAGACGACGCGCAGCGTGTAGGGGAACTGGTCCGCGCTCGGCAGCATCGGACGGATAGCGCGCCAGGCGAGCTTGCCGTGGCCGATTTCGCGGCGGCCCGGCGAACCCATGCGGCCGGTCTCGCCGACGGAGTAGGGAGGGAAGTTGTAGTGAAGGAGGAACTTCTCCTTGTACATGCCGGTCAGCGAATCGACATACTGCTCGTCCTCGCCGGTACCCAGCGTGGCAACGACCAGCGCCTGGGTCTCGCCGCGGGTGAACAGCGCCGAACCGTGCGTGCGCGGCAGGACGCCGACTTCCGAAACGATCTTGCGGACAGTCTTGAGGTCACGGCCATCGATGCGCGAACCGGTGTCGAGAATGTTCCAGCGCACGACCTTGGCCTGGAGTTCCTTGAACACCGAACCGATCTGCTCGGAGGTGTACTTGGCGTCTTCGCCTTCGGCCGGAGCGAACGCCGCCTTGACCTTCGCCTTGACGGCGTCGACGGCGGCGTAACGCTTCTGCTTGTCGACGTTTTTGTAAGCATTGCTGAGCTCGTCGCCGACGATCTTCAGCATTTCGGCTTCGAGCGCGGAGTAGTCCGGCGCCGTGAAATCGCGCGGCTCCTTGGCGGCAACTTCGGCCAGCTTGATAATGGCGTCGATCACCGGCTGGAAGCCCCTGTGGCCGAACATGACGGCGCCGAGCATCAGCTCTTCGCCGAGTTCCTTGGCTTCGGACTCGACCATCAGCACGGCGTCGGCGGTGCCGGCGACAATGAGGTCGAGCCTGGATTCCTGCATCTCATCGACATGCGGGTTGAGCACGTATTCGCCGTTGATGTAGCCGACTCGGGCGCCGCCGATCGGGCCCATGAAGGGAACGCCCGACAGCGTCAAAGCGGCCGAGGTGGCGACGATCGACAGGATATCGGGATCGTTCTCGAGGTCATGCTGGACGACGGTGACGACGATCTGGGTGTCGTTCTTGTAGCCGTCGGCGAAGAGCGGGCGGATCGGGCGGTCGATCAGGCGGGAAACCAGCGTTTCCTTTTCGCTCGGACGTCCCTCGCGCTTGAAGTAGCCGCCCGGGATCTTGCCGGCGGCGTAGGTCTTTTCCTGGTAGTTGACGGTCAGCGGGAAGAAATCGAGGCCTGGCTTCGGCTCCTTCATCGAAACGACGGTGGCGAGAACCTTGGTTTCGCCATAGGTCGCAAGCACCGCGCCGTCAGCCTGACGTGCGATCTTGCCGGTTTCCAAGATGAGCGGACGGCCGCCCCATTCGATTTGCACTTTGTGGTAGTTGAACATATCTTGTCCTTAATAAGCGGAAAGGGCCGCGCCGTTTCACGGTGCGCGGATGCCCTTTCCCTGGCTTCCTTTCTCGGGCAGCCACGGGCAAGACAACGGGAAGCTCGGGTAGATTTCGGCGCTGGTTAGCGCACGAGCGTCCTGCAATCCTGCCCCATGACCGTCCATGGGCGGTTTCGAGTGGCCTCTGCACGCTCGAAACCGGGTCTGGCCAATCGGTGCGACTGGCAGAATGCGCGACCGGCGGGCTCTCCTTCGAAAGCCCGCCGGTCAATTCGTCAACGGCGCAGACCGAGCTTCTCGATCAACGTCTGATAGCGCGCGTCATCCTTGCGCTTGAGATAATCAAGCAGGCTGCGGCGCTGGGAGACGAGAGCGAGCAGACCACGGCGGGAATGGTTATCCTTCTTGTGGTCCTTGAAGTGGTCGGTCAGGTTCTTGATGCGCTCGGAAAGGATGGCCACCTGGACTTCCGGAGACCCGGTATCGCCCTTGGCGGTTGCGAATTCACCCATCAATTCCTGTTTGCGCTCGGCAGTAATCGACATCGTGTTTTTCCTTATCTGTTTGAGGAAACGGGTCGCCCTCAGCCGGGATGTCGTCCAGCAGGGGCCGGTGCAAGCAAAGCGACATGGCGCGATGCTGCGGCGCATATAAGGCAATTCCCTGGAAAACACCAGCCCATTCATAAAGCCGGCTCCTCGCAGCCCTTTGCTCAGGAATCCAGGATCCCCCTGACACCTGAAGCTTACAGCCACTTTTTGCTTTTGAAGAAGACGATCAGCCCGACAGCAACGGCCAGCATGAACAGCAGCGAAGCCGGGTAGCCATAGTAGGCTTTCAGTTCCGGCATGTTCCACGGCGAGCTCTCGGGATCGAAATTCATCCCCCAGATACCGACCAGGAAGGTTAGCGGCATGAAAATCACCGAGACGATGGTGAGATAAGAGATCACATCGTTCGTGCGCGCCTGGCTCAGCGACAAATGCATTTCGATCAAGCCGGTCAGCATATCACGCTGGTTCTCGACCAGCTCGATCAGCCGCAATGCGTGGTCGAGCGTGTCGTTGAAGAAGATTTTCGTCTCCGGCTTCACATAGGGCACGTCGTTGCGGATCAACGTCGCCAGCGCGTCGCGCATCGGCCACAGCACGCCCTTGAGCACATTGGCGTCGCGCCGCAATTCGTGCAGCTGGCGCATCTGATGCTTGTGAGGCGTGTTGAGCATCTCGTCCTCGATGCCATCGACCTCCTCGCTAGCGGCCTCAATCGGCGGGAAATAGCTGTCGACGATGGAGTCGATGAGCGCATAGGCCAGATAGTCGGCGCCGCGCATCCGCAAGCGGTTGGGCAACGCTGCCGCGATGCGCTTGCGTACGGGGTCGAACGGATCGCCTTCGCGCTCCTGGAAGGTGACGACGAATTTCTTGCCGAAGAACACCGCGATCTGCTCATAGCGATGCACCTTGACGTCGTCGATCATGCGCATGACGACGAAGGCGTGGTCCTCGAAGAAGTCGACCTTCGGCCGCTGGCCGGTGTTGACGACATCTTCCAGAGCCAGTGGATGCAGGTTGAAGATCCGGCCGATCTCCTCGATCAGCTGGATGTTGGCGAGACCGGTGCAGTCCAACCAGACGACCGGCCAGTTGTCGCAATGGGTGTTGAGATCGTCGATGCTGGCATCGTTGATGGTCTTGAATTTTTCAGGCGAAATCAGCGTCAGCCGCAGCTCGGACCGTCGCGCCGCCGGATCGGCGATCAGCGTGCCGGGCGAGGCGCCAACCGGCGGCCGGCGCGTTGTCACCGGCGCCCGCTTCTTCACCGCCTCAGCCTTTGCCATGTGCCCCTCGGATGTGACGTCGACGTAAGACTAGACGAGAGTGGTCAGCCGACAAAGACCCGCTTCGGCTTGAACATGCCTTGCTCGATGGCGCCGATGGCGACAAGCTTGCCGCGCGCGGTGGCGCAGGCTTCCTCGGCTTCCACGGGCGCGTCGCGGCCGCGGATGATGACGGGATTGCCAAGGCGGATCTTGGTCGCCGCTTCGTCGCTGATGGCGATCTGGGGCAGGCAGTCGAGCGCGGCAGCCGTGTCGACAAGCAGCGCATCGATGGCGCCGAAGTCGATCGGCGCATCGGCAACATCGGCGTCGCCCTCTCCGTCAGCTTCGCGCTGTTCGCCGAAACGGGCGACTTCCAGTTCGGCGAGGGTGACGAAATCCTCCTGGGTGAACGGCTCGACCTCGACCCGGCGCAATTCGGCGATGTGGCCGAAGCAGCCGAGGTCGCGGCCCATGTCGCGGGCCAGCGAGCGAACATAGGTGCCTTTGCCGCATTCGACCTCGAACAAGGTGTGGCCGGCAGCGTGCTCGACGATGTCCAGACGGCCGATCTCAATCTCGCGCGCGGGGATGTCGACTGTCTCGCCCCCACGAGCGAGATCGTAGGCGCGTTCGCCTGATATCTTGATGGCCGAGAATTGCGGCGGTGTCTGCATGATGACGCCGGTGTAGTTCGGCAGCAGCGCCCTGACATCTTCTTGCGCCGGACGGCGGTCGGAACTTTGCGTCACCGGGCCTTCGAGATCGTCGGTCGAACGCTCCTCGCCCCAAGCGACGGTGAACCGGTAGATTTTGGCGCCGTCCTGCACATAAGGCACGGTCTTGGTTGCCTCGCCCAGCGCGATCGGCAGCATGCCAGAGGCCAGCGGGTCGAGTGTGCCGGCATGGCCGGCCTTTTCGGCCTGGAAAAGCCATTTGATCTTGGAGACGGCTTCGGTCGAACCCATGCCAACCGGCTTATCCAGCACCACCCAGCCGGAGATCGGCCGGCCCTTCTTCTTGCCGCGGCGCCCCACTATTTCTCGTCCTTGTCGTTGTCTTCGCCATCGGCACCCAAGTCTCGCGCGACTTCGGGCGATTTCAGCAAATCGTTGATCCTGGCGAAATTGTCGAAGGACGTATCGAGCTTGAAGCGGAACTCCGGCATGAACTTCATCTGGCGGAGCGCGCCGGAGACGCGGCCACGGACGAACTTCGCATGCTTGTTGAGCGCGTCGATGACCGCACCCGTGTCCTTGGCGCCAAGCGGCGAAACGAAGGCCGTTGCGACCCTCAGATCAGTGGACATGCGCACTTCCGAGACCGAAACCACGGTGTTCTCGATCAGCGGGTCGATAATCTCGCCGCGCTGCAAGGTTTCCGACAGCGCATGGCGCACCTGTTCGGCGACGCGAAGCATGCGCTGGGATGGGCTGGAGGCGGTTGGACGGGGCATTTTTCTCAATCCGGAAAGCGTGAGGCGCGGGATGGGACCGTGCCGCCATGTCTCATATTTGTTCTATGCATGTCGTTTATCCCGCACTTTTGGGCGACAGGCATTAAAGTTAGGGCGGCGGTCTTTCGACCACCGCCCGGTCGTATCGACAGTATACGAACTCAGAGCGTCCGGGTCACCATCTCGACGCGGAAGCACTCGATGATGTCGCCGACGCGCATGTCCTCGTAGTTCTGGAAAGCCATGCCGCACTCCTGGCCGCCCGGAACTTCCGCGACTTCATCCTTGAAGCGCTTGAGGGTCTTCAGCGTACCTTCGTGGATGACGACGTTGTCGCGGATCAGGCGCACGCCCGCTCCACGTTCGACCTTGCCTTCGGTGACACGGCAGCCGGCGATCTTGCCGACCTTGGTGATGTCAAAGATCTCGAGGATCTCGGCATTACCGATGAAGGTCTCGCGGCGTTCCGGCGACAGCAGGCCGGAAAGTGCTGCCTTCACATCGTCGACGAGGTTGTAGATGATCGAGTAGTAGCGGATTTCGATGCCCGCGGCCGCCGCGGCCGCACGTGCCTGCACGTTGGCACGGACGTTGAAGCCGATGATCGCGGCCCCCGAGGTCTCCGCCAGCGACACGTCGCTTTCGGTGATGGCGCCGGCGCCGGCATGAACGATGCGCGCACGCACCTCGTCGGTGCCAAGCTTGTCGAGAGCGGCGTTGATCGCCTCGATCGAACCCTGCACGTCGCCCTTGATGACCAGCGGGAATTCCTTCAACCCGCTCGTCTGCAGCTGCGACATCATCTGTTCGAGCGAGCCGCGCTGGCCGGCATGGCGAGCCACTGCCTTCTCGCGCGCCAGACGCTGGCGATATTCGGTGATCTCACGGGCGCGGGCCTCGTTGTTGACGACAGCGAAGCGGTCGCCGGCTTGCGGCGTGCCCTGCAGGCCAAGCACCTCGACCGGCATTGCCGGCGGAGCCTCCTTGATCTGCTCGCCACGGTCATTGACCAGCGCGCGCACCCGGCCCCATTCGTTGCCGGCGACGAGGATGTCGCCCGGCATCAAAGTGCCGGTCTGCACCAGTACGGTGGCGACGGGGCCACGGCCCTTGTCGAGCTGGGCTTCGATGACCACGCCTTCGGCGGTACGGTCCGGATTGGCCTTGAGGTCGAGGATTTCGGCCTGCAGCAGGATCGCTTCCAACAGCTTGTCGAGGTTGGTGCCCTTGGTCGCCGACACTTCGACGTCCAGCACTTCACCGCCCATCGATTCGACGAACACCTCATGGCGCAGCAGTTCCGACCGAACCTTCTGCGGATCGGCATCATGCTTGTCGATCTTGTTGATCGCCACGATGATCGGAACGCCGGCCGCCTTGGCATGGCTGATCGATTCGATGGTCTGCGGCATGACGCTGTCGTCGGCCGCCACCACCAGGATGGCGATGTCGGTCGCCTGAGCGCCGCGGGCGCGCATCGCCGTGAAGGCGGCGTGACCGGGCGTGTCGATGAAGGTGATCTTCTGACCGTTCTTCTCGACCTGGTAGGCGCCGATATGCTGGGTGATGCCGCCGGCTTCGCCGGAGACGACATTGGCATTGCGGATGGCGTCGAGCAGCGAGGTCTTGCCGTGGTCGACATGGCCCATGATGGTCACGACAGGCGGCCGCGACACCAGGTCCTCGGCATTGTCGGCAATGTTGAACAGGCCTTCCTCGATGTCGGACTCGGCGACGCGGCGGACCGTGTGGCCGAATTCTGTGGCGACCAGCTCGGCCGTGTCGGCGTCGATGATGTCGCCCGGCTTCAGGATCTGGCCCTGCTTCATGAAGTACTTGACCACATCGACAGCGCGCTCGGACATGCGCTGCGCCAGTTCCTGGATGGTGATGGTTTCAGGCAGGATCACTTCGCGCATAACCTTCTCGCGCGGCTCATTATGCATCGCGCGCTTGAATTTTTCCTGGCGGCGACGCATCGACGACAGCGAGCGGGCGCGCGCGTCCTCGTCGGAAAGAGCCGTGTTGAGGGTCAGCTTGCCGCGACGACGGTCTTCCTCGGCCTTGGTCGGCTTGGCCGGGCGCGCCACTTCGGGCGTAACCGGACGGCGTACCGGGGCACCGGCGGCGGTGCGCTTCGGCTTGACCTCTTCCTCATCGTCCGACGCCACAAGCTCGGCAGCCTGCGGCGCGCGGCGGCGCGCTTCTTCCTCGGCGCGGCGGCGGGACTCGGCCTCGGTCTGCAGGCGGGCTTCTTCCTCGGCCTGACGGCGCGCGGATTCCTCGCGCTCGCGCTTGCGGCGTTCCTCATCCTCGTTGCGGCGCTTGGCCTCTTCGATGGCGCGTTGGCGGTCCTCGACGTCGCGAACCTTGGAGCCTTCGAGCGCCCTGCGGCGCGCTTCCATCTCATTGCGCGACAGTTCGTTCAGCACCATGCCGCCGCGTTCGGCCGGGGGCGGCGGAGGCGGCGCCTTGGGCGCTTCCTGCACGACGGGGGCTGCCACTACCGCGGGCTTGGGCGTAAATACGGGTGCAGCCACCGGCTCCGGCTTGTCGCCGGGCATGGAGAATTTGCGCTTCTTGATCTCGACCTGGACCTGCTTGGTGCGGCCATGCGAGAAATTCTGTCGCACGACGCTCTGCTCGGTACCGGGGCGCTTCAGCGTCAAGGTCTTCTTCGGTGTAACACTCAACGTCTTATCGTCGCCCGATTTCGTATCGCTCATTCCATATCCTCTGCAGCATCATCTTCGTCAGCAACGGCCGCAAGCATTGCCAGATCGTCGGGGGTTCCGCCCCGATATCGGTCGAGCGCAACCATGCGCCTCTCAACCGCCTTGCCCGCGTCTCCCGCGAGAACGGCAGCATGTATCACATTTGTACCCCCCAATGCCAAGCTCAACTCGGCCTCGGAGAAAAGTTTGTAGGCAAGGACTGCCGGCCCGCCGAGGTGGACAGTTGCCCGCCGCGCCTGACTGATCTTGCGCACGCCATCGTCGGATGCCTCGGTCGCGTGGAGCACGAAAAGCGCCAACCCCGAGCGCACCGCGCTCTCGACCTTGGTTGCGCCGAGTGCGATCGAGCCAGCCTTGCGGGCAAGGCCGAGCATACCCAAAGCGGATCGTGCAAGCAGTCCGTCGACCATGCCGCCGAGATCGGGCGGCACGATGACCTGCGCCTTGAAGGCGCGGGCAAACAGGTTCTTCGCCGCCGCCTTGTCGATATGTAGGCGGTCGGCGCTCACCCAACAACCACGGCCGGGCAGATTTCTCTTTAGGTCAGGAACGACGGCCGAATCCGGGCCGACGACGAAACGGATCAGCTCATCCGGCTCGGCTTGCTTGCGCGTGACGATGCAGGTGCGATCGTTCATCTCGTCCTGGGGCGGGTTGTGTGCGATGCGGTTTCACCTCACGCACCAACGGCTTCGTCAGCCGGGACCTGTTCGGCTGCAAGCTCGTCTTCGGTGATCCAGCCGGCCTTGAGGCGGGCTGCCAGAACCATCTGCTCGGCGTCGGCGCGCGACACGCCGTGATTGGCGAGCACACCCGGGAATACCTTGGTCTCGCCGTCCTTGCGTTCCTTCCAGCCGGTCAGGTCGTCGGCGGCATAGCCGGCGAAATCCTCGATCGTCTTCACGCCATCCTCGCCGAGCGTCACCATCATGGCGGTGGTGACGCCAGGGATCTCGCGCAGTTCGTCGGTGACGCCCAGCGCCTTGCGCTTGTCGTCATGCTCGGCTTCGATCTTCTCCAGATATTCGCGGGCGCGGGTCTGGATTTCCGAAGCGGTGTCTTCGTCGAAACCGTCGATCGAGGCGATCTCGCCCGAATCGACATAGGCAACTTCCTCGACGCTGGTGAAGCCTTCGGAGGCCAAAACCTGGCCGACCATCTCGTCGACATCGAGGGCTTCCATGAACAGCGACGAGCGTTCGACGAATTCCTTCTGGCGGCGCTCGGACTCCTCGGCCTCGGTCAGGATGTCGATGTCCCAGCCGGTGAGCTGCGAGGCAAGACGCACGTTCTGGCCGCGACGGCCGATGGCCAGCGACAGCTGGTCGTCGGGAACCACCACTTCGATGCGCTCGGCATCCTCGTCGAGCACGACCTTGGCGACTTCCGCCGGCTGCAGCGCGTTGACGATGAAGGAGGCGGCCGAAGGCGACCACGGAATGATGTCGATCTTTTCGCCCTGCAATTCGCCGACCACGGCCTGGACGCGGCTGCCGCGCATACCGACGCAGGCGCCGACCGGATCGATCGACGAGTCACGCGAAATGACGGCGATCTTGGCGCGCGAGCCTGGGTCGCGGGCGACCGACTTGATCTCGATGATGCCGTCATAGATTTCCGGCACTTCCATGGTGAAGAGCTTGGCCATGAACTGCGGATGGGTGCGCGACAGGAATATCTGCGGGCCGCGCTGTTCGCGGCGCACGTCGTAGACATAGGCGCGGACGCGGTCGCCGTACTTGTAGTTTTCACGCGGGATCAGCTCGTCGCGGCGGATAATGGCCTCGCCACGGCCGAGATCGACGATGACGTTGCCATATTCGACGCGCTTGACGGTGCCGTTGACGATCTCGCCGATGCGGTCCTTGTATTCGTCATACTGGCGGTCGCGCTCGGCCTCGCGCACTTTCTGCACGATGACCTGCTTGGCCGACTGGGCGGCGATGCGGCCGAAATCCATTGGCGGCAGCTGTTCGGCGATGAAGTCGCCAAGCTGGGCGTCCGGATTGCGCTCGCGGGCCGAGGAAATGGCGATCTGGGTGGCGTAGTCGTCGACCTTCTCGACCACTTCCATCAGCCGCTGCAGCTTCATCTCGCCGGTGTTGGCGTTGATGTCGGCGCGGATGTTGGTTTCCTGGCCGTAGCGCGAGCGCGCGGCCTTCTGGATCGCATCAGCCATGGCGGCAATGACGATCGACTTGTCGATCGACTTTTCACGCGCCACCGCGTCGGCGATCTGCAGCAGTTCAAGTCTGTTGGCGCTTACAACCATCTTATTTCTCCCGAGCTTGTTGCCGAGCTTTTAGGCCCGGCCGCTCATCATAGTTCCTGTTCGATTTCGTCTTCCGCGCCGCCTTCAGCACCTTCGGGTGCATCATCAGCTTCGCCGCGGCGTTTCTTGGCTTCCTTGCGTTCCCGGTTGTCCTTCGAAAGGGCATCGCGAATAAGGTCGTCGGTGAGGATCAGCCGCACATCGGCGATCGCGTCATAAGGAATGCGAACCGTCGGCTCTTCGCCGTAGGCGGCCTTGTCGCGCTCGAGCAGCATGTCGTCTTCGCCGGCTTCGGCGATCTTGCCCTTGAAGCGCTTGCGGTCGGCGACCGGCACCGAGGTTTCCATCTTCACAAGATGGCCGGTCCAGGTGACGAAATCCGACTTGCGTACCAGCGGCCGGTCGATGCCCGGCGACGACACTTCGAGATGATAGGCCTTTTCGATCGGGTCATCGACGTCGAGCGCCGGCGACACAGCGCGGCTGACCTCTTCGCAATCCTCGACGGTCATGGTGCCGTCTTCGCGTTCGGCCATGATCTGCAGCGTCAGGCCGTTCTGGCCCGACAGATGCACCCGCACGAGACGGAAGCCAATGCCTCGCAACACCGGCTGAACGATCAGCGCGATGCGCGCATCGATACCGCTTTCGCGGATGATGCGGTCGTCGGCTTCGCTTGCCGTTGCAGTCATGCGGTTCCTGTCGTTCTCTGGATCAGGATGATCGTCGTCCCGAACCATCTCTTTGCTGATGGCTGACCGGCAGGTAATAAAAAAGAGCGGGACCGGGTGGACCCACTCTTCGTCATACCGACCAAGAATTTGAGGCTGATATAAACGATCCCGGCCGGTGTTTCAAGTCTGTTGACGGGCCGGGCAGAGTGCAGCCGGGGACGGCTGGCAGGATTGCGCGCGGCGCATGCCGGCTATGCGGTAACGGCCCTGTGATCCCGGATTTCACATCCCTATCTATGTTGCACTGCACAAATCAAAGATGAGCGCGCGGTGGCGCGCGAAAGGTCAAGACAATGAGCAACCGTACCGTGTTTTCCGCCATAGGCGACGCCTTTGCCCTGTTCGGCAGCGCCGTTGCCGCCTCGCGGGCCGTCGAAGCCGGCCGCAAGCCGCGCGCCAACGATCTGCGCCGGCTCGGCATGGACCCGACCGCTTTCGGCAAGATCGGCCGTTTCTGAACCAGACCGGCTGTCGATGCGGGACACTTTCCCGCATCGAACTATTTTCTGATGAAGGTGAGATAGGCCGGCCGTCGGCCCTCGCGAATGGCTTTTGCCTCGTAGCGTGTGCCCGGCCAGCCTTCATAGGGCCGATGCCAGTCGGCCCCATCTTGCACCTGCCAGAGGAGCGCGCCATGCGCCCGACAGTGCAACAAGGTCCAGTTCACATAGGTGTCGATGTCGGATGCGAAGCGGAATTTTCCGCCCGGCTTCAGCACGCGCGCGAACCGATCGAGGTTGAGCGGGCTGACAAAGCGCCGCTTCCAATGCTTTTTCTTCGGCCAGGGATCGGGGTAGAGCAGATCGATGCCGTCGAGCGACGCCTGCGGCAACCAATCGAGCAGGCGCGTGGCGTCGTCGTCATAAACGCGAAGATTGGCAAGCGGCTTTTCCCGCACCGCCATCATCAACTTGGCCATGCCGTTGACGAACGGCTCGACACCGATGAAGCCGGTCGCCGGTGCCTCCGTGGCACGGTGCAGCAGATGCTCACCGCCGCCGAAGCCGATTTCCAGCCGAACCGTTGAAACATCCGCTGAGAATAGCGCGCGCAATTCTGCCGGTGCCTGGACGGAGAGGTCGAGGCCATACGCTCCAAGACCGCTTTCCAGCGCCGCGGCCTGCTGCGGGCGAATGGTCTTGCCGTGCCGGCGGCCGAAGAACCCTTCGGTCGCGCGGCTCCGCCTGTCCTGTGGATCCATGGCCTGGTCGCGCGCCGCGCTTAGATTGAGATGAGATTTGGCTGAAATCTCATTCTCAATCTAATCCTTTGTTGGAGCATGATCTTTTCCAAAAAACCGGTACCACTTTTTGGAATCATGCCTAAGCAGCGATCGCGTCCTTGAGCGCCTTGGCCAGATCGGTCTTTTCCCAGGAGAAGGACCCGTCTCGGCCGGCCTTGCGGCCGAAATGGCCGTAGGACGAGGTCTTTGCGTAGATCGGCTTGTTGAGGTCGAGATGCCTGCGGATGCCGGATGGCGACAAATCCATCACCGTGCGCAGCGCTTCCTCGAGCTTGGCCTCGTCGACCTTGCCGGTGCCGTGCAGGTCGACATAGACCGACAGCGGCTGGGCAACGCCGATGGCGTAGGACAGCTGGATGGTGCAGCGGTCGGCGAGCTTGGCCGCCACTACATTTTTGGCGAGATAGCGCGCCGCATAGGCGGCGGAGCGGTCGACCTTGGTGGTGTCCTTGCCGGAGAAGGCGCCGCCGCCGTGCGGGGCAGCACCACCGTAGGTGTCGACGATGATCTTGCGGCCGGTCAGGCCGGCGTCGCCGTCCGGTCCACCGATGACGAACTTGCCCGTCGGGTTGATGTACCACATGCAATCGTCGGCGATCTTGAGGTCGCCGAGCGCCTCACGGATGTAAGGCTCAACGACCTTGCGGACCTTCTTGGAATCCCAGGTCGCGTCGAGATGCTGCGTCGACAGCACGATCTGCGTCGCTTCGGCGGCTTTGCCATCGACATAGCGAACGGTGACCTGGCTCTTGGCGTCGGGTCCGAGCTTGCCGGCTTCGCCGTTGTTTTCGTGACGGGCAGCGGCGAGCAGTTCGAGAATCTTGTGGCTGTAATAGATCGGCGCCGGCATCAGGTCCGGGGTCTCGCGGCAGGCATAGCCGAACATGATGCCCTGGTCGCCGGCACCCTCTTCGCCCTGGCGGTCGGCGGCGTTGTCGACTCCCTGGCCGATGTCGGGCGACTGGCCGTGCAGCAGAACCTCGATCTTTGCCGTCTTCCAGTGGAAGCCGGCCTGCTCGTAGCCGATTTCGCGGATCGCCTTGCGGGCGACCGACTTGAACTTGGCCGGGTTGACGACCGAATGCCCGGCGGCGTCCTTGAGGATGTTGCCGGCTTTGTCCCGCTTCAGCAGAGTATCGGGAACCCTTACTTCGCCGGCGATGACGACGCGGTTGGTGGTTGCGAGCGTCTCGCAGGCGACGCGGACTTTCCACGGGTCCATGCCGGTCTTCTTGGCCTCGCGATAGACCAGATCGACGATCTCGTCCGAGATGCGGTCACAGACTTTATCGGGATGACCCTCGGCCACGGATTCCGAGGTGAAGAAGTAGTTCTGCCGCGTCACGGGTGTCCCCTCTTGAAAAAACGATCGGCAGGGCTGCCGATTTTGGCGCGCCACGTGTTAACGGTGCCGGGCGCCGCTCGTCAAGCGGTGCCGCGGTTCTGGCATGAGTGCCGCAGCAATATATCTTGTACCACCGGCGGCTTGGCGCCGCCGGCAGTCGAGCCTCTGGGCTACTCGGGCCCGGGGGATTACTGGGGCCAATGGGTCAATCGACCCACCGAATCACTCGGCATCTTCGGCAGAAAGGGACTTCACAAGGTCGATAATCCGGCGGCGCACCTTCACATCCGCGATCTTGACGAACGCGCGGTTGAGCTGAAGCCCTTCCGGACTGCCGCAGAATTCGACGGCGAAAGCCATCGAAGTGTCCTCGGCAAATCCTCTATTACCCACCGGCTCCTGCCCTGGCGCATCCTCGAAAAAGAAGGCGACAGGCACGCTGAGTATCGAGGCTATTGCCTGCAGACGGCTGGCGCCGACGCGGTTCGTTCCTTTTTCATATTTTTGGATCTGCTGAAACGTAATACCGAGATTTTCACCAAGCTTTTCCTGGCTCATTCCAAGCATATTGCGCCGAAGGCGGACGCGACTTCCGACATGGATGTCGATCGGATTCGGTTTCTTCTTGTTTTCTTCTGTCATTTTTTCCTCGCCGAATTTTTCCGGCCTTTTCTATTTTTCTCGCCCAAACGAAGCCGGAGCCAACTGCCCCAACAGAAACACCAACCGACTTCGAGAAAATTAGGCGGTAACAGTATGAGTTTCTAATGTGTCGACTGTCAATTCACCCGTAGCCGTTGCCTTACGTTCAAGCTGAGGGCGATTGCGGCAAACACCAACATGATCAGCATTCCGTTAATGCGCCGCCCCGCGGCGGAGATGAAGGCTTGGCCGGAGATCGGCACCCGCACGTCGATGGCGCCACGTGCATCGACCGCCAATGCGTCGACGATGCGTCCCCGCGTATCGACAACGGCGGAAATGCCGTTGTTGGCGGCGCGCAACAGCGGCAATCCGTTTTCCACCGCGCGAATCTGAGCCTGCCTGAAATGCTGGTACGGCCCAGGCGTGTCGCCGAACCATGCGTCGTTGGTGACGTTCACAATAAGCTGGGATGACGTTGCGTCAACAGCCACAAGATCAGGAAAGATCACCTCGTAGCAAATAAACGGCAAGGCGCTGATGCCGCCGGGCAAAGCGATCGGATGGCGCTCGTTGCCGGCGGCGAAATTCATCGGCCCGGCGACGAGCTGTCCGATGCCGAAGCGGCTGAGCAGACCGGAAAACGGCAGATACTCGCCGAACGGGACCAGATGGACCTTGTCGACGGCATCAGCGATTTCGCCCTTGTCATCGATCGCCACCACCGAATTGTAGTAGCGGCTGTCGGCATCCGCCCCGGATCCGCGCTCCTCGCGCACGACGCCGGCAATCAGCATCTGACCAGGCTGCAGCATGTCGCCGACCGCGGTCAGCGCGTCCGGACGCTCGGTGAACAGGAAGGGTACCGAGGTCTCCGGCCACAGGATCAACTGCGGTTTGTTATGGCCGGGATCGGGCGCTGCGGCCGACAGGCCCATCATCGTGGCGAAGATGCGGTCGCGCACCGAGGCGTCCCATTTTTCGCTGAGGTCGACATCCGGTTGCACGATACGGACATCGAGAGTGCGGGTTGTCGGCTTGTCGGGGGTCGCGAGCCTGAAATAGCCGAAGCCAGCATGGGCGGCGACGAGAATGGCAAGCAGGACCACACCGAGACGGACATGCCGGCGTGCTGCAAGCAAGGCCGGCATGGCGAAGACAAAGACCGCCAGCGCGTTCATGCCGACCATGCCGGTCACCGACACGCTTTGCATCAACAGCGGCACGGGCATCGCCGCATAGCCGACGGCATTCCAGGGAAAGCCGGTGAACAGGAAGCCGCGCAGCCATTCCGTCAGGCCAAAAGCAAAGGCAAGGGCGGCAACGCGGCCAATATCGTTGGTCCATAACAGCCGCGCGACGACGGCGGCGAAGCCGTAGAAAAATGCCAGCGCCAAAGGAATGCCGACGACCGCGAAGGGTAAGGCCCAGGCGAAACTGTCGGCCTCGACCAGAAGCGCCTCGCCGATCCACCACAGGCCGGCGAGGAAATAGCCGAAACCGAACCACCAGCCGATGGCAAAAGTCGGCCGCAGGCGCCTGAGCCAGCCGTCGGAAGCCTCGCCGGTGGCGCCGTCGAGCAGCCAGACCAGCAGTGGAAACGAGACGAAACAGACGGCGAAGAAATCGTAAGGCGCCTGGGCGAGCACCGCCAGCGCCCCGGCAAGAAACGCCACCAGCGCGCGTCGCCAGCCCCAAAGCAGAATTATCCGGCCGGCAAGGCGCTCCATACAGACTTCCCAAGTCGCGCGAATCAGGAGCCAAGATTTATCAGATTTATTGAAACGCGAACCGGCCGATCGCTGCGCTATCGGTGCCATCCCTCGATGGTGAGCCCGCTCAGGTGCTCGGCCTCCTCGCGCGGCACGGTGCGCACGGTCTGGGTGAAGGTCCAGACATGGCCTTCGGGGTCGCGCGCCCGATACTGCCGTTCGCCGTAGAAATGGGCGGCAGGCTCCTCGACGATTTGGGCTCCAGCCGCCATTGCCCGCTCACAATGCACGTCCAGGCCGTCTTTCAGATGCACACAGACCGACTGAGTGTTCTTGCCGCCGACGCTTACCGGACTGGCAATATGATCGGCCCATTCGGAATCGACGATGATGTAGCCGTCGCCAAAACGCATTTCGGCATGGACCAGCCGTCCGTCGGCGTCGCTGACCACCATGCTCGGCTCGAAGCCGAAGGCCGTTTCGAGCCATTTCAATGCGGCTCGCGGGTCCTTGTAGAACACACCCGAGCCAAAGGTTGAGTGCTTGAAGGGATCGTCGATCGTCATCGGCCGGGCGACGTTCTGTCCTAGGCCTGCTCGGTGCGGGGGGCGGTCACGCGGCGGCGACGCTCGCCCTTCTGGTTCTGGACGATGCGCACCCGCTTGACGCGGCGCGGATCGGCGTCGAGCACGTGGAATTCGAAGCCGGGGATGGCTTGCACAACCTCACCACGCGCGGGCACGCGGCCCAGCGTGTTGAAGATCATGCCGCCGATCGTGTCGACATATTCACCATGCTCACCGGCGGTAAAGTCCTCGCCGATCATCTTGGCGACCTCGTCGATCTCGGCCTTGCCGTCGACGACGAACACGCCCTCGCCGGTCTGGGTGATCAGCGGCTCGTCCTCGTCATGCTCGTCCTCGATATCGCCGACGACCATCTCGACGATGTCTTCCAGCGAGGCGAGACCATCGGTGCCGCCATATTCGTCGATGACCAGCGCCATCTGGGTTCGCGTCGTCTGCATATGGCCCATCAGGTCGGAGGCAAGCATCGAGGGCGGCACGAAAAGCACCGGGCGGATTAGATTGAGGTCGCCGATGGTGCGGCCGAGATCGACCTGGGCGAGGTCGAGAAGCGTCGTTGCCGGCGTCTTCCTGGATGTTCTGCCCTTCTTGACCCGGGCGACCTTGGTGATGTGGGCCAGCACGTCGCGGATGTGAACCATGCCGCGCGGATCGTCGAGCGTCTCGGAATAGACCGGCATGCGGGAATGGCCGGACTGCTCGAACAGACCGAGCAGATCGCCCAACGTCGTGGTGATCTCGACGGCCTCAATATCGGCGCGCGGCACCATGACGTCCTCGACGCGTACCTCGCGCAGGCGCAATATGTTGTTGAGCATGGCGCGTTCGCCGGGCGAGAAAGACCCGGCATCGCTGGTCGTTTCGGCAAGCGCGCCGGCGATTTCCTCGCGCAGGCTGGTGCCGTTCCGCTGCCTGAAAAGGCCCAAGACGCGGTCGAACAGGGACGGACCGGCAGGCGATGGCTCGCTGGCAATGCTACCAGAAGCGGGGCTGCCGGAACTGGGACTCGGACTCGATCCCTCTTCCGTCGTATCGGAAGGCTTTGTCGCACTGCCAGCCTCGGGGCGGGCGGCAGTTTCTGGTTTGTCGTTCATCGTCGTCCGGTCAATTGGTCTTTTGTCATTACGTGTAGGGATCGGGAATGGCAAGCCTTGCGAGCGCTGAGCGCTCGATGGCTTCCATCTCATCGGCCTCTGCATCGGTCTCGTGATCGTAGCCCAGCAAATGCAGCAGGCCGTGGATGACGAGATGGGTGATATGGTTCTCGAAGGGCTTGTCTTCCAGGGCTGCTTCGCGCGCCACCGTCTCGGCGGCCAGCACGATGTCACCCAGCATGGGCGGCAGCTTGCCACCCCTGGGGAACGGAAAAACAGGGAAAGACAAGACGTTGGTCGCCTTGTCCTTGCCGCGCCAGCCGGCATTGAGGGTACGGATATGGGCATCGTCGGAAAAGACGATGCTGAGTTCGGAAGGACCGGCAGCAGCGGTTTCGGCAAAGGCAGCCGACACGGCGCGATCGACCAGACGCGTCAGCGCCGCCTCATCGGGCCAGTCGCCGGCCTCGACCGACATATCGATCTCGACGGGAACCGAACTATCCCCGCCGCCAGGTCTTATGTCTTCAGGCATGAGCCCGCATCGTCACATCAGCTCTCGGCGCCGAGGCCGCGCGCCAGCTTGGCGTCGCGGTCATAGGCCCTGACGATTTCGGCCACCAGCGGGTGGCGCACAACGTCGACATCGTTGAAGCGCACGGTTACCGCGCCCGCCACGCCGTCAAGGACACGCAAGGCTTCGACGAGGCCCGACTTGGTGCTTGGAGGCAGATCGATCTGCGTCGGATCGCCGGTGACGATCATGCGCGAATTCTCGCCGAGGCGGGTCAAAAACATCTTCATCTGCATCGGCGTGGTGTTCTGCGCCTCGTCGAGGATGACGGCGGCATGCGCCAGCGTGCGGCCGCGCATGAAGGCCAGCGGCGCGATCTCGATGACCTCGGCGGCAATGGCGCGCTCGACCTTGTCGGCCGGCATCATGTCGTAAAGCGCGTCATAGAGCGGCCGCAGATACGGATCGACCTTTTCCTTCATATCGCCGGGCAGAAAACCCAGCCGCTCGCCGGCCTCGACCGCCGGCCGTGACAGGATGATGCGCTCGACCATGCCGCGTTCGAGCAGCATCGCCGCATGCGCCACCGCCAGATAGGTCTTGCCGGTGCCGGCGGGGCCAATGCCGAAGACAAGTTCCGAACGCTCCAGCGCCCGCATATAGGCGTCCTGGTTGAGCGAACGGGCATAGATCGTCTTCTTGCGGGTGGAGATCTGGGCGGCCGAAACCTTGCCCTTGCGTTCCAGCGTCGGCAGCGTCAGCTGGTCGTCGGCGGCAATCGCCATGCGCACGGCGCCATCGACGTCGGACTGGCCAATATCGGTGCCCTTCTGGAGAATGCCGTAGAGATTGTCGAGCGCGCGGCGCGCCTGCTCGGCCGCCGAGGCCGAGCCCTTGATGGTGAGCTGGTTGCCGCGCGAGCGGATGTCGACGCCGAGCTTCTGCTCGAGCCGGGCCAGGTTCTCGTCGAACTGGCCGTACAGGGCGCTGGCAAGCTTGTTGTTGTCGAAAGTCAGAACGATGTGCGCCATGTCAGAGGCCCCGGACGTCTGGTTCTGGGGCAGAGTCTTCACTTCAGCAGCGCTCAACCGTCTCTCCTCATCTGCCGAGGCCATCAAGCCAACTCGGCGAACAGGCTATTGTAGCCCGTCTTCGTGATTCGCACCCGGATAATGTCACCGATTTCGCCGGCCTTTTCATCAACAATAACCGGCTGCAGCCAGGGCGAGCGGCCGACCTTCTGGCCGGCCTGACGGCCGGGCTTCTCGATCAGCGTGTCGATGGTGCTGCCGACCAGGCCCAGGCCGAAATCCTGCTGCTGCTTGAGCAACAATGCCTGCAGCTGTTGCAAACGTTCATCCTTGACCGCTTCCGGCACGTGATCGGGCATATCGGCGCCCGGCGTGCCGGGACGCGGCGAATATTTGAACGAGAAGGCCGAGGCGTAGTTCACCTGGCGCACCAGACCCATCGTCGCCTCGAAATCCGCCTCGGTTTCGCCGGGGAAGCCGACGATGAAGTCACCGGACAGCGCGATGTCGCCGCGCGCAGCGCGGATGCGCTCGAGCAGCGCCAGATAGTCCTTGGCCGTGTGCCTGCGGTTCATCGCCTTGAGGATGCGGTCTGACCCGGATTGCACCGGCAGGTGCAGATAAGGCATCAAAGCCGGGAGATCGCGATGGGCAGCGATCAATTCGTCGTCCATGTCGCGCGGATGGCTGGTGGTGTAGCGCAGCCGCGCCAGGCCAGGAATTTCGGCCAGCCGGAACAGCAGGCGACCAAGCCCCCATTCCATGCCATCCTCACCCTTGCCGTGCCATGCATTGACGTTCTGCCCCAGCAGCGTCACCTCGCGCACACCGGCATCGGCCAGCCGCTCGGCTTCGGCGACGATCTGCGCCACCGGCCGCGACACTTCCGAGCCCCTGGTATAGGGCACGACGCAGAAGGTGCAGAATTTGTCGCAGCCTTCCTGTACCGTGAGGAAGGCGGTGACGCCGCGCTTGATCATTTCGGCACGCTTCGGCTGCGGCAGATGCTCGAACTTGTCCTCGATGGCGTATTCGGTCTCGACGATCTTTTCGCCGCCACGCACCCGGGCCAGCACATCGGGCAGCCGGTGATAGGTCTGCGGGCCGATGACCAGATCGACAGCAGGCGAACGGCGGATGATTTCCGGGCCTTCGGCCTGCGCGACGCAACCGGCGACGCCGATCAGCATTTCGCGCCCAACTGCTGCGCGTTCAGCCTTCATGTCGCGGATGCGGCCGAGCTCAGAATAGACCTTTTCCGCCGCCTTCTCCCTGATATGGCAGGTGTTGAGCAGCACCAGGTCGGCGTCGGCGATGACATCGGTCGCGGTGTAGCCGTCGGCGGCCAGCGCATCGGTCATGCGCTGTGAGTCATAGACATTCATCTGGCAGCCATAGGTCTTGACGAAGACCTTTTTGGCCGGGGCGGACGCCGCAGCAGCGCTTTGCGAGGCGCTGTCGGTTTCGTTCCGCTCTATCGTGTTCAAATCCATCCGGCGGCTTCTAACGCCTTTCCGTGACAAAAAACAGACGATTCTCGGGCATCGGCCTGTAGGCGCTCGGCCTGCGCTAGCGGCTCGGTCGGGGATCGGCGAGCGCGGCCTGCATCATGGCGCGCACCTTGCTTTCCATCATCCTCGACGTTTCCTTGCGGTTCGAGCCCTTGGAAAAGGCGATGGGCTCGCCGAAATGCACCTCGACGTCAATGGCGCCTTCGGCCATCAGCACCTTGAGATGCGGCATCAGGTCCTGATCGCCGATCCAGGCAGCGAGCGGCCGGTGGCGACGGCCGAGAGGCACGCCGTGCACCCGCGTGTAGGCAATCGCCAGCGGCTGGATGAAGACCTGCTCGGCCGCGCCTTCCGAAATCGCCATCGAGGCGGCGCCGAACAAGGTGCTCTTGAACGGCAGGATGGTGTTGCCGTCGCCGGTAGAGCCCTCGGCAAATAGCACCATAGCGTCGCCCTTGGCCATGCGGCTGGCGATCTCGCTGGCCTGGTCGCCAGCTGTCCGCTTACGCTCGCGTTCGATGAAGACCGTACGCTGCAATTTCGACAGCCAGCCGATCAGCGGCCATCCCTCCATGTCCGCCCGAGCGATGAAGGTCACATCGGCAAAGGAGCCCAGCACCATGATGTCGGTCCAGGAGATATGGTTCGAGGCGACCAGCAGCGGGCGCTGGCTGGACAGCGCACCTTTGACATGGATGCGCAGGCCGAGCGTCCGGACGATGAGGCTGTGCCAGGCCTTCAGAATGACCGTCTCGCGCCAGATTCCAGTCTTCATCGACAGCAGCTGCAAAGGCACAAGGACCAGCGAACCGATGACAACGAGGCTCAGCGCCAGGAAAATCCTGATTTTTCCGATCATGCAGCTTGGCCCTGCCCCAAAACTTTGGCTAGCGAAGATCGCGGCGCATGACAAGCGCGCCGGTAGGACCATGTTCGGTCGAGCGGTAATAATTGGCGCGGTGCCCGACCTGGCGGAAGCCCAGCCGCCGGTAGAGGGCGATGGCAGCGACATTGGTCTCGTCGACCTCAAGGAACAGCGCCTCGGCGCGCTGCGCATGCAATTCGCGCAGTACGGCGTCCATCAATTGCCAGCCGAGCCCCTGGCGGCGATGCGAGCGCGCCACCGCCACGGTCAGAATCTCGCCCTCGCCGGCTGCAAGCCTGGCCAGCACGAAGCCGACCGGCGGCTTGGCGCCCTGGCCGATTTCGCGCGCGGCATAGCCGAACACGGTTTCCTGTTCGAGCAACGCGGCGAACTCGCCATCGGTCCAGGGCCGGACGAAATCCTCGCGGTGCAGCACCGACGCTGCCGGGCTGTCGGCGATGGTCAGCGGCTCGAGCGCATAGTCCCTGCGGCGCGGCTGGAGGAAAGGGATGCGCATCACTTTTCCTGCCTCAACAGGATGAACCCGGCCTGCGCCTTGGCATCGGCGCCGCGCAGATAGAGTGGCTTCGGCTTGTCGCCCTCGCCTTTTGCAGCGGCGAGCCGGGCGTAGACGGCAATGTCGGCGGTGGCAGCCGTCGGGCCGATATCGAAATCGCGACCGGCCGCGGCTGCGATCTGCACGGCGGCCGTGCCGGCAAGCACCGGACGATTGTCCGCCGCCATTCCCGCGGCTTGCGCAAGTGTGGTCACCGCCGGACCATAGCGCAAAATCGCTTCCGCATCGTAAAGCGCGGCATGGATTTCCTCGCGGCCGGCATCGAGAGCGGCCAGGACCGGGCGGCCGGGAAATGCCGCCCTCGCCTCGGCCGCCAGCGCCTCCAGTGTCGTTACCCCGATCGCCGGGATCTTCAGCGCCAGCGCCAGGCCGCGCGCCGCCGAGACGCCCACCCGCAGGCCGGTGAAGGAACCCGGACCGATGGAAACCGCAACGGCGCCAAGGCCGGCATAATCGGTGCCGTCCGCTTTCAGCGCTTCGTCAATGACAGCCATCAGGTGTTCGGCATGGCCTTTGCCGAGATCGAGTACCGAGCGGCCAAGTTCTCTGCCGCCCGATGCGTCATAGACGCAAGCGGCGCAGAGATTGGCGGCACAGTCGATGGCGAGCAGTTTCATGGGCGACCGGTTCGAAAAACAGTCTCCCTCTGCCCGCCACGGCGCGCCGCCGCAAGAGCCAGCGCGTAAATTGTTAAGTGGCTTCGCTTCGGTGCAGGCCGGACGGCTTACGCCGCCGGCGCGATGCGCAGCATGTGGTTGTCCCAGACATAGTCGGGCTCGGAGCGCGTCGCGCCGCTGCCTTCGATGATTTCGCCAGCACCCGTGGTTGCCATGAAGCCCGGGCCGTCGGGCGCCAGGCCGCAGACCTCGACCAGCGCCTTGGTGGCGACGATCTTGCCGCTGGCGGCGTCGATGACGGCCAGCGAATTGCCTTCCGGCGAAGACACCGCGACCGTGCCGGCAATCGGGTTGGCGGCGACCGAGCCGATGTAATTCCGGAAGCCGGATAGCACGTCCTGCGGCATGTCGAGCAGCTGCAGCCCCTTGCCGCGCGTGGCGCGGCCGACCAGCGGTGGCCGCTCGGTGCCCGGCCCGCGGTACTGGCAGCCGAACCAGATGGTGCCTGTGGGGTCGGCATCCATGTGGCGAATCGACAGCTGGTGCAGAGCCGGCGGCAGTTCGTGCTTTTCGATGAGATCGCCGGTTGTGCGATCGACCAGCACATAGGACGGCTTCATGGTGGCGATGTTGAGCTCGGCGCGGCCATAGTCGGGATGGGTCTCGATGCCGCCATTGGCGATGGCGATCGTCCGGCCGTCTCCGAGCAGCAAGAGCTCATGCGGCCCCATGCCATAGGTCGGAAACTCGCCGATGCGGCTGAACTTGGCCCGTGCGTCGTAGATCCCGACGACGCCGGCGGCATTGTCGAAATTGTTTTCGGTGGCGTAAAGCAGCGCGCCGTCGGTGGAAAACACACCGTGGCCGAAGAAATGCCGACCGGTGATGCTGGCGATGGTCAGCGGCGGCTCGCGGCCGGCATGGTCGAAGACCACGGCGAAGGTGCCGGGTTGCCGGGCGAAGACCACGGAGCGCTTTGAGGCCGGATCGAAGGTGACGTCGTGGCCACGGTCGGGCAGGTCGATCGCATGCAATACTTTTCCGGCTTCCGACAACACAGCGGCGCCAAAGCTGCCGTCGCGCTTGCCGAAGGCGGTGGCAAAGACGGCATCGGCGGCAAGCGTGTCCGCCCAGGCCCGCGGCGCCATTGACGCGACGAAGCCGGCGCCGGCAGCCCTGAGAAAATCGCGGCGGTCGATCAGCGGCGTCCTCATGATCAGTCTCCGTCGAGCGAGGAGAAGCCGGCGGTCAGGCCGAACTCGGCGGTCAGCCTGGTTCCGATCAGGCCCGACAGGCTGGAGGTGATCAGCGCGAAATGCTCGAGTTTTCCGCGCTCCGCGGGATCGGCCAGCGTCTTGTCGATCGGACCCTGGATGGATTTGGCAGTGGCAACGCCATTGATGAGCTGGATATGGATGGATTCCGCCATCCATCTGCTATCCTCGGGCAGCGCGTCGCCGAGCTTCGAGGCCTGGAACAGCGCATCAATGCCGGAGAGGTTGCCGGCTAATGACAGGCCGGTGTTTTGCGACCGCCAGTAGATCGCCTGCCTTGGCTTGTCAGCCTCCGGCTTGGCGCCGAAAAAACCTTTGAGGCGCACGTCGCGGACCATTTCCAGCTCGTTGATGAAGACGCCGACCAGTTCGGTCACCGCTTCGGTGCCGTCGCGGTAAAGCGCATTGTCGGGTCCGGGATTAGCCCACGAGGCTGCAAAACCGTCCGGTTTTTTCCAGGCCGCGTCGACATCGGCCGCCATGGTCTCGATGTTCTTGGCGACTGCCGCGCCATAGGCGCAGCGATAGGGCTCGTCCTTGCCGACGAGCGTCTCGGCGCCGTCGCCGTAAAGCACGAGCTCAAGCGCCCCTAATCCCTGCATCGCGACACTCTTGCCCGCCAGCTGCGCCGGATCGGTGGCGGTCGGATCCTTGCCGGCCAGCGCCGCCTGCACCTGCTTCAGGCCGATGCTCTTTCGGTCCGGCCAGTAGAGCATGCGCTCCAGCCGGTTGTTCTCCTTGATTGGCCCGAAGCCGATGATTTCAGCCGACGACCAAGCTGCGACCGTGGCCGAGAATCCGGCATGCGCGGCATCGAGGTTGCCCTGCGACGGCGCCTGGCAGAGCGCGTCCATGGCCTTCGCCAAGGTGCCGGCATGGCCATGCAGGCTGGCATAGGCGGGGCGGACAAAGCCGTCGATCGCTCTTTGGATCACGTCGGAGGCTTTCACCGAGGCCGATGCCGGGGACGCACCGAACAGAGCCAATGGGAGGAGGAGAACAGGCAAAACCCGCTTGAGCATCAGAATGACTCCAGGAATTTGATGAGAGCATCGCGGTCGGCCGTATTGGCGGCGGCAAAGCGATCGCGCGCCTTCTGCCCCTCGCCGCCATGCCACAGGATCGCTTCGGTAAGCGTGCGCGCACGCCCGTCATGCAGGAAGAAAGCGTTGCCGTTGACGGTCTTTGTCAGGCCGATGCCCCATAGCGGCGGGGTGCGCCATTCACTGCCCGTGGCATCGCCCACCGCCTGGCCGTCGGCAAGGCCAGGCCCCATGTCGTGCAGCAGAAAGTCGGAATAGGGCCAGATCAGTTGGAACGCCTGCGCCTTGTTCCCGCGCATGGTGACGAATTTCGGCGTATGGCAGGCAATGCAGCCCATCTCGTAGAACAGCTTCTTGCCGGCGAGCACGGCGGGTGCGCCGACATCGCGCCGCGCCGGCACCGCAAGGTTCTGTGAATAGAAGGTGACGAGGTCCATCACCGGTGGTGGCGCCTCGACCGGGCCGAGCCGCTTCTGCACGCCATTGGGCATGGCTAAGCAGGCCTCTTCGGCTGCGGTGCAATCGCCCCAGTGGCTGGGCTCTTCCGGCGTCGAAATGCCGATATCGCCGGCAAAGGCGTCCGCCGCCTGCTGGCGGATCGATGCGGTCTGCGCCTTCCAACCGAAGCGGCCAAGCGTCAGTTGCCCGCTGCTGAGGTCACGCACCATGTTGGGCTTGCCGGAAATGCCGTCGCGGTCGTCGGGATCGGCATGGGCAAGGATGTCGGCCGGCGCGATCTGTTCGATCAGGCCAAGGCCGATCATGGGCGGGGTCAGACGTGGCGACAGCGTGGTGCGCGGGTCAAGCGGGCCGTAGCCAAGCCCGTCGAGCGAATAGCTCGGCTTGCGCAGCGAAACGATGCTACCGTCGCCGAGCGTGACCTTTTCCTTGCGATAATCGACATACATGCGGCCTTCGCCCTTGAGGCCGGGCACCGCCAGTTCCTGCAACTGCGCGCCGTAGACCGGATCGGGGAAGTTCAGCACCTTGTGCACGGCAATCTCGGCTTTTTCCTCGGCCGTGCTCGCATCGCGCGCCAGCCGCAGGAACATCGACGTGGTGCGGCTGTCGGCGGCCGGCGGGCGGCCGCGGCCATCCTTCAAATGGCAATTCTGGCAGGCGCGCTCGTTGAACAGGGGTCCGAGACCGTCCGAGGCCTGGGTCGAGGATGGCGACGACACCCAGTTCTTGCGGAAAAGCGCATTGCCGAGCTTGAAATTGCCCTGTTCCTCGAAGGTAATGTTTTCAGAGGGTTGCGAGAAGGCGTCGCGGTCGACCTGCTTGCGCGACGTGCCGGCGCCGCCTTGCATCGTTTCGAAGGATTCGGGCTTGGAGAAATCCTGGGTTGGCCTGGTAACTGCAAGGACGCGGGCCTGGTCCTTCGGCGTCAGGTCGGTGCGGCTCGTGGCGAGGCCGACCGGTTCCGACGATCCGGCCAGGGCCGGGGCCAAAATTGCCGCCAGGGTTACAACCGAAAGCCCGCGAAAGGCCTGATATCGCGGGTTTTTGAGGAGCAGCGGGCCGGCGGCCCGCCGCAAGCGGCGCAGAATATCTATGGGGCGCCGCATTCCTGCATGGTCCTATTCCGCCTCGTCCGCCGATGCGGCGTTGAGCTGGCCGTATTTTTCCTCGCCGATCGAGGCAAGGAGGTCGAGCTGCGTCTCGAGGAAGTCGATGTGACCTTCCTCATCCGCCAGCAATTCCTCGAACAGCTTCATCGTCACGTAGTCGCCGGCTTCGTTGCAGATCTCGCGCGAACGCTTGTAGGCGGTGCGTGCGTCATATTCGCCGGCGAGATCGGATTCGAGCACTTCCTTGACGTTCTGGCCGATGCGCAACGGCGCCACGGACTGCAAATTGGGATGCCCTTCGAGGAAGATGATACGGGCCACCAGCCGGTCGGCATGGTGCATCTCCTCGATCGATTCGGCGCGTTCCTTCTTTGCCAGCTTGGCATATCCCCAATCTTCGAGCAGGCGGAAATGCACCCAGTATTGATTGACGGCGCCAAGCTCCAGGAACAGAGCCTCGTTAAGCCGCTCGATGATCTGCGGTTCGCCTTTCATGGATTCTGCTCCCATATTGGACGCGCAGGCCTCTGACGCGATCCAGGTGTGAAACGATGTCCACGCCGCTCGCCTCCGAACGGGTGTGGTAATTTTCGGTGACCCGAATGATCGTTTCGACCACATTTGGGAAGCAGCCGCAACAGCGACCGCGCTTTTGCATCGTGTGATAGACCTTCGCCGGCACGATCAGTTGCCAGGGGTCCTGATCCAGCAGATCGACGATCGTCTGCTCAATCTCCTTTTCGGTGATGATGTTGCAATGGCAGATCAGCATGGATTGGCTCTGGCTGACGGCGCCCCTCCGCGCCGTTTGGCTGGTAGTTGGTTGGGGTGCTACTTGAACACCTTGTCCGGTGCGTCGAGGCTGTCGGACCCCTCGAAGGCTATGTTGTTCAGGTTCAGCGCGCCGACGGCGCGTTCGATCGACTTGGTCTGGTCGACCAGCGCGTCGATTGCCGCCTGCACGGTAGCATTGCCTTCGGTGTTGCCCTCGGCGATCTGCTGGTCGTAGGCCTCGCCGGCCACTTCCCGCGCCTTGATCGCCTCCATCTTGGCGACCGAGACATCGAGCTTGTCGGACAGTTCCTTGTCGATCGCCGGATCGGCCGCCTTGACCATATCGTGCACCGACGGGCCTGAAACGACGGTGCCGTCGATGCGCGTGTAGCTGGCGAGATAGGCGGCGCGGATGCCGATGGCGTCATAGAGATGCGAGTTGTAGGTATTATCCGAGAAGCAGTCGTGCTCCTCTTCGGGATCGTGCAGCAGCAGGCCGAGTTTCATGCGCTCCCCGGCCAGTTCGCCGTAGGACAGCGAGCCCATGCCGTTGAAGATCACCGAGATAGCGGTGTTCGGCTGGCCATCGACGAGGTTCTTGCGGGCGGCGCCGTCTTCCTTCCAGTTGCCGACCATCTCCTGCAGGTCGGAGACCAGAAGATCGCTGGCCGACTTCAGATACTCGGCCCGGCGATCGCAATTGCCGCCGGTGCAGTTCTTGAGGTCGTAGTCGGTGTACGGACGCTCGCCGGCGCCCGGGCCGGTGCCGTGCAAATCCTGGCCCCAGAGCAGGAATTCGATGGCGTGATAACCGGTGGCGACATTGGCCTCGATGCCGCCGGCCTCCTGCAGCGTGCCGGCGAGGAACTCCGGCGAAAGCTTCGAGGCGTCGACCTTCTTGCCGTCGATCTCGATGTCCTTGTTGGCGATGACATTGGCGGTGTAGAGCGCGTTGGCGTCGGACTCGGTGCCGTAGCTCTTGGCGACGTAGTCGATCAGGCCTTCGTCGAGCGGCCAGGAGTTCACCTTGCCTTCCCAGTCGTCGACGATCTTGTTGCCGAAGCGGTAGACCTCGGTCTGCTGGTAGGGCACGCGCGACGCCTTCCAGGCATCGCGGGCGGCATTCAGCGTGTCCGCCGACGGGTTGGCAAGCAGCGCGTCGACAGCCTTGTCGAGCGCCTGCGCCGTGGTCAGCGAATCCTCGTACTTGGCCAGCGCGATGTCGGAATAGGTCTTGATGACCGCCTTGGCATCGATCTCCGCCGCCTTGGCCGGCAGGATGAAAACCGCCGCCGTCAACATAGCCGTGGCACCGATCGCAGCCAGTCTGCCGCCATATCGCGCTGTCATCATCAGTCTCCAGTTCAAAGGGGATTCGGTAAAAGGCGCGCGTGCCAAACGGTGCCGGGACATAGGCATGCCGTAGGACACCACAGATGCCGCGCCGCTCTGCGGCTCACGGGAGAAAGACACCAAATGCCTCCAATCGAACGGGTTCAAGGCCCAAACATCAAAGGGATGCGCTGACGCGCGAGCCTCCATAAAACGATGGCGAGGCCGGAAGTCAACTGGTGAACCCTAGAAAATTCAATTGAAACAACAGTTTAGAATTATTCTAAACTAGGACTGTCAACTTTAAATCGTATAGCCAGCAGCCAAGATGAGAGACGGCGCGATTGACAAGCGACCGTTCCGGGTGCGACCCGGACCGGGGCTCTTGCGACGGCGGCAGACAATCGCCATCTGGCGGAACGGCTCACAATCAAAGCATGATGTCGTCCGAAAACCGCTTCACACTTTCGGCATCATGCTCCAGATTTGAAACAGGAATTCGGTTTGCGATGAAGAACGGGGTCGTCATTCTCGGTGCGGGTCATGCGGGCGTGCAAGCGGCCGCCAGCCTGCGCGAGGAAGGCTATGACGGGCCTGTCGTACTGATCGGCGACGAAACCGATCTGCCCTATCACAAGCCACCGCTGTCGAAGACCTTCATCAAGGACGCCGATGCCAAGCCGCAACCCTTGCGCGGCGAGGCCTTTTACACCGGCAGCGCCATCGACTTCAGGCCGGGCGTCCGAATCGACAGCATCGATACGGCAGGCCGCAAGCTGGACATAGCAGGCGGCGGCGTGCTGCCGTTCGACCGGCTCATCCTGGCCACCGGTTCGCGGCCGCGGCTCCTGCCGCTGCCGGGCGCCGACCTCTCGGGCGTGCTGTCGCTGCGCTCGATCGCCGATGCGCGGCTGATCCGCCAGCTCAGCGCCCAAAGCGAAGACGTGGTCATCCTCGGCGGCGGCTTCATCGGGCTGGAGATCGCGGCTACGCTGAGGGCCGCCGGCCGCAACGTCACCCTGGTCGAGGCTGTCGACCGGCTGCTTGGCCGCGCCGTGGCGCCGGTGGTGGCGAGCCATGTCCGCCAACGGCTGGAGGCGATCGGCGTGCGTATCCTCACCGGCACCACCATTGCCAGGCTGGAAGGGGAAAACGGCCATGTCTGCGCTGCCATCACCTCCACCGACGAAAGGCTGCCCGCGCGCATGGTCATCGTCGGCATCGGCGCCGTGCCGAATGTCGAACTTGCTCAGGCTGCCGGACTGACTGTCGCCAATGGCATCCGCGTCGACCAACAGATGCGCACCTCAGTGCCTGATATTCTGGCCATCGGCGACGCCGCTTCCTACCGCCACTGGTCGACCGGCGGCGACGTGCGGCTGGAATCGGTGCAGAACGCCACCGACCAGGCGCGGCTTGCCGCACGCACGATCACCGGCCATACGGACGCCTATGCGGCGGTGCCGTGGTTCTGGTCTGACATCGGCGACATGAAACTGCAGATGGTCGGGCTGACCTCGGGCGGCGACAGCCATGTCGTGCTGGGCGACCTCGCTGAGAACAAGTTCTCGATCTACCACTATGCTGGAAGCCGGCTGCTCGGCATCGAATCAGTCAACAGGCCGGGCGACCATATGCTGGGCCGCAAGATGCTCGGGGCCGGGTTTTCGCCGATGGCGCAGACTGTTGCGGAAGGGCCTGATGGGCTGAAGGCGGCGCTGGCCGCGTTCCAGCAGGATGAGCCGGCACGGGCTGCGGGCTAGACGCACTTACCCTCCCCCTTGTGGGGAGGGTAAGTGCGAAGCAGCGGGGTTGGGGTCGGCGCGAGGCCCCCACCCGGACCTGCGGTCCGACCTCCCCACAAGGGCGAGGTAGGGGTTTGCGCTAGGCAGCGCAGACTTCGCGGATCGAGCTTTCCAGAATGTCGAGCGCCTCGTTCATGACATTGTCCTGGATGGTGATCGGAGCCAGGAAACGGATGACGTTGCCGTAGACGCCGCAGGTCAGCAGGATCAGCCCCTTGTCGAGCGCCTTCAGCCGGATCGCGTTGGCGATCTCGGCCGACGGCAGGCCCTTCTTGACGTCGTTGAACTCGACCGCGTTCATGAAGCCGAGACCCCTGATGTCGACAATCTCGGGCACATCGTCGCGGATCGACTGCAGCCGCTGTTTCAGCCGGGCGCCCAGCGTATTGGCGCGGTCGCACAGCTTTTCGTCCTCGATGACGTCAAGCACGGCGTGTGCTGCGGCGACACCGATCGGGCTGCCGCCATAGGTGCCGCCGAGCCCGCCAGGACCGGGCGCATCCATGATGTCGGCGCGGCCGGTGACCGCCGCCAGCGGGAAGCCGCCGGCCAGGCTTTTCGCCATGGTGGTAATGTCGGCCGCGACCTCATGATGATCCATGGCGAACATCTTGCCGGTGCGGGCAAAGCCGGTCTGCACCTCATCGGCGATCAGCAGCATGCCGTGCTGGTCGCAGAGCTTGCGCAGCGCCGTCAGGAATTCGCGCGGCGCGTCGTAGAAGCCGCCCTCGCCCTGGACCGGCTCGATGATGATGGCGGCAACGCGAGCCGGATCGACATCGGCCTTGAAAAGTCTGTCGAGCGCGGCAAGCGAATCGGCAACCGACACGCCATGCAGCGGCACCGGGAAGGGCGCGTGGTAGACGTCGCCCGGCATGGCGCCGAAGCCGACCTTGTAGGGCACGACCTTGCCGGTCAGCGCCATGCCCATGAAGGTGCGGCCGTGGAAGCCGCCGGCAAAGGCGATGACGGCTTGGCGGCCAGTGGCGTTGCGGGCGATCTTGATGGCGTTCTCGACGGCTTCAGCGCCCGTGGTGACGAAGATGGTCTTCTTCTCGAACTTGCCGGGCAGCATGCCGTTCAGCCGTTCGGCCAGCCGCACATAGCTCTCATAGGGCACGACCTGGTGGCAGGTATGGGTGAAGCGGTCGAGCTGTGCCTTGACCGCCTCGATCACCCTGGGATGGCGGTGGCCGGTGTTGACGACGGCGATGCCGGAGGAGAAATCGATGTATCGGCGGCCTTCTACATCCCAGATCTCCGAATTCTCGGCGCGGTCGGCATAGATCTGCGTCGTCATGCCGACGCCGCGCGAGATCGACTGGTTCTTGCGCTCGGAAATGGCTGCGTTCTTCATTTCGTCCCTCATCGGGCCGACGCCCGTTCTCGTTAGATGAATGCCAAGGCCTCTTCTGACCTTATTTCACGTTTTCCTCAAGTTGGCACCGCCGCCGGGCGATTGGGCCTGTCGTCGATGCGGGCCACTTCGACAGACCGGTCTTAACCAGCCGACCGATACACGTACGGGGCAGTCCGTGACAGCTCACCCGTCACCGGGAACGGCGAAGCGATCCCGCTCGCGGCAGTGGCGACTTCCGCTACGACCTCGAACAGCCGACGGTGTGGCGGCGCAACCGCATCCCGACGATCACCGTTCGCGCCTCGTTGGCGACGTGCTGCCGGCCACCGTCGTCAACGAATTGAAGCCGTCGGTCGACGCCTTCATCGCCAAACTGCCGCCCGGCTATTCCGTTGCAACCGCCGGCTCGGTCGAGGAAAGCGCCAAAAGCCAGGGACCGATCGCAGCGGTGGTGCCGCTGATGCTGTTCGTGATGGCGACCATCCTGATGATCCAGTTGCAAAGTTTTCAGCGCCTGTTCCTGGTGGTGGCGGTGGCGCCGCTCGGCCTGATCGGCGTGGTCGCGGCCCTGGTGCCGAGCGGCGCACCGCTCGGCTTCGTCGCCATTCTGGGCGTCCTGGCGCTGATCGGCATCCTGATCCGCAACTCGGTGATCCTGATCGTGCAGATCGGGTATCTGGTGGCCGAGGGCCAAGACCGCTGGGAAGCCGTGATCGAAGCGACCAAGCACCGCATGCGGCCGATCGCGCTGACAGCCGCGGCCGCCAGCCTAGCGCTGATCCCGATCGCGCGCGAAGTGTTCTGGGGCCCGATGGCCTACGCCATGATGGGCGGCATCATAGCCGGCACGGCGATCACGCTGCTGTTCCTGCCGGCGCTTTAAGTGACGTGGTTCAGGATCAAGAGCCTAAGCAGGGGGACGAACCATCTGTTCCGGAGAACGGCGAACTGGCGCAAAGCTCGACTTAGCCCTGCTGCATCACTCGTTGTCGTTGGAGGGTACAGGGAGTGATTTAGCGCGCTGCCAGGGCGACAATTTTGAGGTGCGCCAAGCATGCCAGCCTTTTGGCAAATCGGCCAATTCCAGGATGCTCTCATCCCGCTGAACCACATTCTGGAGGCTGACGAGCATTATCTCGGGTTCATCTCGATTTGGCTTGTCGCTGCTATGAAATTGCCAACTGCCACCCTCATCGTTGTGGTTATCGTCGTCATCAGCTTCATGCACAACGTATGCGATCCAGTCACCACGTTTAAATATGCTTCTGTCCGACAACACCGCGACATTGGGTGGGTCTTCGAACTTCCATTCCGCCATAGGAAACCCCAGATTCAAGCGGTCCGCACAAACCCCTCGCTCGCCCTCAACAGATTGCGCGTATAATCCTTCTCCACCCGATGCCCGATCAGCTGGCCCGCGGTGAGATTTTCCACCGCTTCGCCATTCTGCATCACCATCAGGCGCTCGCACATATGGGTGATGATGGCGAGGTCGTGGCTGACCATCAGGAAGGTCAGCTTGCGCCGCCGGCGAATTTCTTCGAGCAGGTTGAGCACTTCGGCCTGCACCGAAGCGTCGAGCGCCGATGTCGGTTCGTCGAGCAGCAGGATCGACGGTTCGAGGATGAGCGCCCGCGCGATCGCCACGCGCTGACGCTGACCGCCGGAGAGCTGGTGCGCGTAGCGGAAACGGAAACCGTTGCCTAATCCGACCTCGTCGAGGGCGCGCTGGATGCGTTGCTCGCCATCGGCAAAGCCGTGAATGGCGAGCGGTTCCTGTAGCAGGCGGTCGACGGTCTGACGCGGGTGCAGCGAACCATAGGGGTCCTGGAAGACCATCTGCACTTCGCGATAAAAAGCCTTGTCGCGGCGCGCTCCCAGCGTCTTGCCATTGACCGTGATAGTACCGGATGCGACAGGCACCAGGCCGGCAATGGCTTTGAGCAGCGTCGACTTGCCGGAACCGCTCTCGCCGACCAGGCCGAAGGATTCGCCGGACTTCACCTCGAGGTTCGCCCCTTTCAGCGCGCGAAAACGGTCGAACACCACCTCCAGCCCTTCAATCGAAATGGCTGGCGTCATGCCGCCCACTCCGGCTTGCGGTCGAGCACCGGCAGCGGGTGGCGTTCGTAACCGATCCTGGGCATGCAGTTGAGCAGGCCGCGCGTGTAGGGATGCTGGGCGTCGCGCAGCTCCGACGCCTTGAGCTGCTCGACCACCTTGCCGGCATACATGACGATGACGCGGTCGCAGAAGGAGGCGACCAGCCGCAGATCGTGCGAGATGAAGATCAGACCCATGCCGCGCTCACTGACCAAGCGGTCGAGGATGCCGAGCACATCGAGTTGCACGGTGACGTCGAGCGCCGAGGTCGGCTCGTCGGCGATCATCAGTTCCGGTCCGGCGATCAGCATCATTGCGATCATGGCGCGCTGGCCCATCCCGCCGGACACCTCGTGCGGATGCAGGTCGAAGACACGCGAGGGATCGCGGATCTGCACAGCTTCCAGCATGGCCAGCGCCCGCTCGCGCGCTTCGGCCTTGGAGACCTTTTCATGCGTGCGCAGCGTCTCGACGATCTGGCGGCCGATGCTCATCACCGGGTCGAGCGAATATTTCGGATCCTGCAGGATCATGGCGATGCGTTTGCCGCGCAGCGCCCGGCGCTGGCGGGCGGGTATGTCCAAAAGATCGATGCCGTCCAAGGCGAGCTTCTTGGCCGAAACCAGAGCCTGCGGCGGCGTCAGCCCCATGATGGCGCGGCCGGTCTGCGACTTGCCGGAGCCGCTTTCGCCGACAATGCCCAGCCGCTCTCGGCCAAGCGAAAAAGTGACGCCGCGCACCGCCTGGATGAGGCCGGTCCGAGTCGGGAAGGTGACGCGCAGGTCGTCGACATCGAGAAGTGCACCGCTCATTGGTCACCACTCATTGGTCGCCACTCCGGGGATCGAGCGCATCGCGCAGGCCGTCGCCCAGCAGGTTGAAGCCGAGACTGACGATCAGGATGGCGAAGCCGGGCGCGCCGGCCACCCACCATTGGTCGAGCACGAAGCGACGGCCGGACGCGATCATGGTGCCCCATTCCGGCAGCGGCGGCTGCGCGCCGAGGCCGAGGAAACCGAGGCCGGCGGCGGTGAGGATGATGCCGGCCATATCGAGCGTCACCCGGATGATGAGCGAAGAGATGCAGAGCGGCATGATGTGGCGCAGCACGATGCGGAACGGCGAGGCGCCCATCAATTGCACCGCCTTGATGTAATCGGAATTGCGCACGGTCATCGTCTCGGCCCGCGCAATTCGCGCGTAAGGCGGCCACGAGGTGATGGCGATGGCCAACACCGCGTTTTCGATCCCGGGGCCAAGGGCGGCGACAAAGGCCAGTGCCAGGATCAGCTTGGGGAAGGCGAGGAAGATGTCGGTAATGCGCATCAGAATGGCATCGGTCCAGCCGCCGGCATAGCCGGCGACGGTGCCGACCAAAAGGCCGATGGGGGCTGCGATGACAGCGACAAGAATGACGACATAGAGGGTCCAGCGCGAGCCAAAAAGAATGCGCGAATAGATATCGCGGCCGAGATCGTCGGTGCCGAACCAATGCGCCGCACTCGGCGCCAAAAGCCGGGCATTCTTGAGATCGCCGATGGTCGGCGAATAGGGCGCCAGCACATCGGCAAAGGCTGCGACCAGCAGCAGCGCGATGATGATGAGCAGGCCGAGAAACGCCAGCCGGTTGGCGGAAAAGCGCCGCCAAGCGACGTAGGCGCGGCCGAGCCGTGCCTGCATGCGCGAGGCCGGCCGATCGCTGAGCAGCCAATCGCGGCGCGTTTGGATTGCTTCGGCGCTCATCCTGTCTTCGTCCTCGGATCGAGCACCTTGTAGAGAACATCGGACAGGAGATTGATGCCGATGAACACCGAACCGATGACGATGGTGCCGCCGAGCACGGCGTTCATGTCGGCGTTCTGCAGCGAATTGGTGATGTAGAGGCCGATGCCGGGCCAGGAGAACACCGTCTCGGTCAGCACCGAACCTTCGAGCAGCCCGGCATAGGACAGCGCGATCACCGTGACCATCGGCACCGCGGCGTTGCGCAGCGCATGGCCCCAGATGATTCGCGTTTCAGACAGGCCCTTGGCGCGCGCGGCGACGATGTATTCCTGCGACAGCTCGTTCAGCATGAAGGAGCGCGTCATCCGGCTGATATAGGCGAGCGAGAAATAGCCCAGCAGCCCTGCCGGCAGGATGATGTGGCGGTAAGCGTCGTAGAAGACATCCCACTGGCCCTGCAGCGCGGCGTCGAGCAGGTAGAAGCCGGTGATCGGTGTGAATGTGTACTCGTAGACGATGTCGAGGCGGCCGGGAAAAGCCACCCATTGGAGCTTGGCGTAGAACAGGACAAGCCCCAAAAGCCCGATCCAGAAGATAGGCACGGAATAGCCGATCAGGCCGACAATGCGAACGATCTGGTCGATGAGACTGCCGCGTTTTACCGCTGCCAGAACGCCGAGCGGCACGCCGATCAACGACCCTATCAGAGTGCCCAAAGTCGCCAGTTCGATCGTTGCCGGAAAGGCACGGCGGATGTCGGTCATCACAGGATTGGTGGTCAGCACAGAGGTGCCGAAATCACCGTTCAGCGCATGCTTGAGATAGATATAGAATTGCTCGATCAACGGCAGGTCGAGCCCCATCTCGCGGCGGGTGCGCTCGACGACATTGGCCGGTGCGCGGTCGCCGAGCACCGCCAGCACCGGATCGATCGGAATGATGCGGCCGATGAAAAAGGTCACCGCGAGCAGGCCGAGATAGGTGGTGACGGCGATGACCAGGAAGCGGCCGATCGCCAACAAGATAGCGACGGCGCGGGCGCTTCCCTGCCCCGCCGTCGCCTGGTTTTCAATCGCGCTCATCAGGGCGCGTCCGCCGGCGCTATTCCTTGGAGACCGGGCCGACGAAGTTGGTGTCGAAGCTCGGACCGAGCGCAAAGCCTTTCAGGTTTTTGCGCAGGCCTGCCACTTCCAATTGCTGGTGGATGATTACGAAGGGGCTGGTGTCGAGGATCGTCTTTTCAAGGCTCTTGTACATATCGGCGCGCTTGCCGGCATCCTTCTCCAGCAAGGCTGCTTCGGTCTGCTTTGTCAGGTCCGGGATGTCCCAGGCATTGCGCCAGGCCAGCGTCTTGGTCTTGCCTTCATCAGAATTGTCCGGGTTTGAGGCAAAGGTCTGGGCGTTGGAGTTCGGATCGAAATAGTCCTGGCCCCACTGGCCGATATAGATGTCATGATTGCGGGCGCGGTATTTGGTCAGCGTCTGCTTGCCGTCGCCCGGGATAATTTCCAGCTTGATGCCGGCTTGGCCAAGCGTCTGCTGGATCGATTCCGCCATGCCCGTTGTCGGCTGTCCCGTGCGTACGTCCATGGTTACGCTGAAGCCGTCGGCCAGGCCGGCCTTGGTCAGCAGTTCCTTGGCTTTGGCGACGTCGAACTTGAACGGATTTTCGTCCAGTTCGCCCAGCACGCCCTTGGGCAGGAAGGTCTGGTGAATCTCGCCAATGCCCTTGAGGATGGTCGTGCTCAGCGCATCGTAGTCGACCAGATATTTGAACGCCTGGCGAACCTCGGGCTTGGCGAGGTTCGGATTCTTCTGGTTGAGACTGATGTAAAAGACCGTGCCCTTCGGCGCGCTGGTCGTGGTGAGATCGGCATTCTTGGCGATGGCGTCGAGATCGTTCGGCTCGAGGTTGCGGGCAACGTCGATGTCGCCTGCTTCGAGCGCCAGGCGCTGTGCCGAGCTTTCCTTCATGTTGCGGTAGATGACGCGGGCGAGCTTGGCCTTCTCGCCATTGTAATTGTCGTTGCGCTCCAGCACGACGACCTCATTGGCCCGCCATTCGCGCAGCTTGTAGGCGCCGGAGCCGGCATAACCGGTCTTCAGGAAGGCGTTGCCGAAATCGTTGTCCCATTTGTAGTCGGCACTCGGCGTCACCGCGGCGACATGTTCCTTGACCAGCTTTGCGTCGACGACCGAAGCGACCGTTGCCGACAGGCAGTTTAACACGAAGCTCGGCGCATAGGCCTTGTCGACGGTGAACTGGAAGGTGGTATCGTCGACGGCCTTGGCCTTGTCGGCAACATTGTCGCCGCTGATGCCGAACTGGTTGATGATGAATGCCGGCGGCTTATCCAGCTTGATGGCGCGCTCGAAGGAATAGGCGACATCGGCGGCCGTCAGTGGATTGCCCGAAGCGAACTTTAGGCCGGGCTTGAGCTTGAACGTATAGACCAGGCCGTCGTCGGAGACGGTCCAGCTCTCGGCAAGGTCGCCCTTGACCTTGGAGGTGTCGCTGAGGTCGAGGCGGACCAGCAGATCATAGGTGTTGCCGGTGACTTCGGCGGTCGACAGTTCGAACGCCTCGCCCGGATCCATGGAGATGATGTCGTCGATGGCAAAACCTTCGACCAGCGTGTCGGCGGGGGTCACGGCAAAGGCCGGCGCGACGCCAATGAGCAGAGCGGACATGGCAGCACCTGCGAGCCAGACGCGCGAACGTAGAGCAAACTTTTCCATCATCATGATGATTGTTCCCTGTTTTGTTGATTGTTGACCCCGAGTTCCCGGCTCAGGGCTGCAGTAATCTTTTTCGCGGCCGGAGGACGACCGTTAGACCCCATACCGTGTTGATTTTTTTCCAGTTGGTCAACACCCTATCCGGCAGCCCTCCAACCGGCAACGGGCATTTTTGCGAGCCGGCATACTGGACCGGAATATACTGTGCGCGTCGAAGCATGGGCGAGCCAATTGCAGCCGCCGATGGGGAAAAATCTGCTCTTTTCCGTGTTACTTGATGGCAGCAACCAGATCGGCGTCGGGGAAGCAGGTGGCGGGGCGGCCGTTCTTTTCCTGCCAGCTGCCGATCGAGCGGCGGGTCTTGAAGCCGGGCAGGCCGTCGGCGCTGCCGACATCGTAGCCCTTGGCCTCCAGCGCCCGTTGCAGCGCGGCGATGTCGGAACGATGCAGGCCGCCGACCGCACCCCAGCTGCCGACGAAATCAGCATCGCCATGGGCGATGCGGTCAGCGCCATGGCCGATGAACAGGGCGTAGAGGTCGCTGGTGTTGTATTGCTTCAGCACGTAGAAATTTGTCGTGGCGATGAAGGCCGGACCGCTGCGTCCGGCCGGCATCAAAAGGAACCCTTCCGCCTTCAGTTCGTTGGCCGGAAAGGCTTTGCCGCCGACGCGGCTGATTCCCATCGCCGCCCAGGCTGAGATCTTCTTGCCCTGGTCGGGACCTTCGAGCGAGCAGGAAACGCTTTCCGGAACCGTCACCTCGAAACCCCAGCCACGCCCCTTCACCCAGCCATAGTGGACGAGATAGTTGGCGATCGAGGCCAGCACGTCCGGCGTCGAATTCCAGATGTCCGGGTGCCCATCACCGTCGTAGTCGACGGCGTGCTTCAGGAACGAGGTCGGCATGAATTGCGGCTGGCCGAGCGCGCCGGCCCAGGACGATTTCATGGCGCCGACCGGCGCCAACCCATGCTCGACGATCTCGAGCGCCGCCAGTACCTCGGTGCGGAAGAAGTCCTTCTTGGTCGACATGAACGCCTTGGTGCCGAGAACATCGAAGGCGTCGTAGGGCATTTTCGCCGCGCCGAAGCCGGTCTCGCGGCCCCAGATCGCCAACAGTATCTCGCCCGGGACACCGTAGCGCTTTTCGATCGCAGCCAGCGTCTTGGCGTTGGCCGCCTCGCGCGTGCGCCCACCTGACGTGACGGCGCGCACCGTCTTTTCGGCGAAATAGGCGCCGGGCGAACCGAACTCGGCCTGATGCTGTTTTTGCGGGGTTTTGGGTTTCTCGCCGGGCAGGACGAGGTCGGGCAATTTGAGGTTCGGCTTCACGCCATCGAAAGCGGCGTCGAAGGTGGATTTGGAGATGCCTTTGGTCTGGGCTTCCGGCCAGAGATCGGTTTGCAGCCAGGCGCGGAACTGGTCGTCGATTTTGGCCGCGGAGGCGGGGGCTACAAAAAGCAGGGCAACAAGGGATGCGAGGAGCGCAACGAGCGCCAATCCGAAAGATCCGCGTTCTGTCGCGCCCCCCTCTGTCCTGCCGGACATCTCCCCCTCAAGGGGGGAGATTGGCTGTCGCTTCGGTTTTCGCCAACCACCAGCGTTGAAAGAAGAATGCCGCCCGAGAAGCTGCTGATCTCCCCCCTTGAGGGGGAGATGTCCGGCAGGACAGAGGGGGGCCCGAAGGAATGCTGTCATCTCCGGAGCATCCCCGCCAATTGCGTCAAAACGCCGTCCGCGATCGCAACGCGGCTGCCAGCGTACCCTCATCCAGATAATCAAGCTCGCCGCCAACCGGCACGCCATGGGCAAGTCGTGTCACCTTGACCTCGAAGCCCGACAACTGGTCGGTGAGATAATGCGCCGTCGTCTGGCCCTCGACGGTGGCGTTGACGGCGAGGATCACCTCCTTCACCTCGCCGCCGGCGACGCGGTCGACCAGCGAGCGGACATTGAGCTGGTCGGGGCCGATGCCGTCGAGCGGCGACAGCGTGCCGCCGAGCACGTGGTAGCGCACATTCATGGCCGCCGCCCGCTCCAGCGCCCAGAGGTCGGAGACATCCTCGACGACGATCAGCGTCGAGGCATCGCGGCGCGGATCGGTGCAGATCATGCAAGGGTCGGAGGTATCGACATTGCCGCAGGTCGTGCAGATGCGCACCTTGTCGGCGGCTTCAGCCATGGCGGCGGCGAGCGGCGACAAAAGCTGCTCCTTCTTCTTGATGAGGTGCAGTGCCGCACGCCTGGCCGAACGCGGCCCTAGTCCCGGGACCTTGGCCAGGAGCTGGATCAGGCGTTCGATCTCGGGACCGGCGATTCGCTTCGACATCGCACTGATCTAGGATTTTTCCGCGCGCTTTGAAACATGCCGCATACGCACCGAGCCCGCCATGCTACCATGGCGGGCTCGGAAACTGTTTTAGGCGTCAGTAGGCTGAGAGCGGCCGGGTTTGATCGACGATCATTGCGCCGATAGCGTCGGTGTTCTCAGGCGTCGACTGGAAGCCCATCGACGCTTCCTGCGTCGCCGATGGAACCGAGGTGATGTAGCGGGCGTTCAGCGTGCCGCCGAAACGCGAGGCATCCGGCTCGGCCATCGGCTCCTGCATCGCCACCTCCGTCTGCTTGGCGGCGACGCGGGCGCTCTTGGCGGGCGCCGCGGAAGCCGTCACATAGGTCTGCTCGGCCGGGGCACGTGTCGCCTTGGCTGCGCGAACCGCCGCGGCCTGCTTGGCAGGATCTGGACGGACAATGGTCTTCACCACCGGCTCGGCGTAGGCAACCTGCACCGGCGCTTCAGGCACAGGCGCGCGCGGCGTCCCCGAGGCAACCATGGTCGTGGATTCATCCGGCAGCGGCTGCCAGTTGCGGCCGCGCTTCTCGTAGAAGGCGTTGCCGCCGGCAACCATGGTGTAATGCATGTTCTTGTAGGGGAACCTCAGGCCGGCGGTGTGGAAGTACATCGTGTTCTTCAGCTTGGCCTTGCGCTCGCCCTTGAGCACCGCATCGGCGGCCTCCTCGACATCGGGCATCGCTTTCGAATTCATCGCCCGCGTCATCACGCCGGGCGCGAACTGGCCCGGTTCGCCAACCACTTGGCAAATGGTGCTGCCATGATTGCCGGAGCGCAGCCGGTTCATCACCACCGTGCCGACGGCGATCATGCCGTCACGGCTCGAGCGGTTGGACTCGAAGAACATCGCCCGCTCCAGGCATTCCTTCTCCTTCGGCGTGTTGCGGTAGGCGCGCGTCGAAAGGAAACTGGGCGTGATGGCGTCGGTCAGGCTGGCGACCGACAGGCCGTGCGAAGACGTGGTCTGGCTGCAACCGGCCAGGAACATAGGGGAGAAGATGATGCCGAGCAGAAGCGGCGTCTTCCATCGCGTCGCGATCAACAAAAATGCCTCATTGTCCAGATGCCAGCCCGCCCCGAGATGTGGCAAGAATGAGACTCTTAAAGGCAAAAAGATGGCTAAAGGATTAGCTTTCGTGCAGCATAGGTAAAACTTTATAAATGCCCGGATATGTCCGCGTGAGCAAAGCCGGAGAAAGTCTTAACAACAGCCCCCGCAGCCGATTTCCCTTCATAATCAATTAACTGGTTGGAGCCGGCTCAGAACGGCAATTTCATTCCGGGCGGGATCGGCAAGCCTGCCGTCAGCGCCTTGGTCTTCTCCTGCATAATCTGCTCGACCTTATTTTTGGCGTCATTGTGAGCGGCCAGCAGCAGGTCTTCGAGAATCTCGACCTCGTCCTCCTTGAACAGCGACGGATCGATCTTCAGCGACTTCATTTCGAACTTGCCGGTCAGCGTGACATTGACCAGCCCGCCGCCCGCCTGCCCGCTTGCTTCAATCGTCGCGATCTCGTCCTGCATGGCCTGGAACTTTGCCTGCATTTCCTTCGCCTTGCCCATCAGGCCGAGAAGATCTTTCATGGTCGGGTCCTTTGCGGATTCGTGGCTATGGTCAGGTTTCGTCGTCGTCGGACGGCGGCTCGACCGGCGCTTCGGCCTTGTCGGTGTCGACTTCCGGCGCGTCGGGAATGCGCACGTCGATGATCTTGGCGCCGGGAAAGCGCGCCAGGATGGCGGCCACCGCCGGATCGCTTTTCGCGTCGGAGAAAGCGGTCTCGCGCCTGGTCGATTCCATCTCGGCCAGCGTTTGGCCGCCCTCTTCCTTCGACAATGACACCAGCCAGTTGCGGCCGGTCCAGGCCCGCAGCTTCGTCGTCAAGTCGTTGAGCAGCATCTTGGGCGCATCGGCGGTCAGGCCGACGTCGATACGGCCGGGCTCGATGCGCACCAGGCGAATACAGCTCTTGACCAGCACCTTGAAGGCGATGTCACGCTGCGCGTCGGCAAGAGCGACAATATCGGCCAGCGATTTCAGCGGCGGCGATTGCGGCTCGACGACCGGCTGCGGAGGCGCGACAAAGGCGACCGGGGGCGCGTCGACCAATCGCATGGTTTGCGCACCGGCTGGCCCGGACGGCATCCGGGTCTGCGCTACCGCGCTGGCGCCGCCGCCATTGCCGGCATTTACCGGCGCACCATTCGGGCGTGAAACACCACCGGACGCCGGAGCGCCGCTCTCTAGAGATTTCAGCGCCTCGTCCAGCGTCGGCAGGTCGGCGGCATGCGCCAGCCGGATCAGCACCATCTCGCCGGCGCTGACCGGTCGGTTGGACGACTGCACCTCGGGAATGCCTTTCAAGAGCATCTGCCAGGTTCGCGACAGAACCTTGACCGACAGCGTGCTGGCGAAGTCGGCGCCGCGGCGGCGCTCATCCTCGGACAGGGAAGCGTCGTCGGCAGCCGTCGGCACGAAGCGCAGCCGGGTGACGAGGTGGTTGAATTCGGCCAGATCGGTCAGCACGGCAGCCGGATCGGCGCCGGTGTCGTACTGGTTGCGGAATTCGGCAAGGGCGGCCGCCACATCGCCCTTCATGACATGTTCGAACAGGTCGACGATGCGGGCGCGGTCGGCGAGACACAGCATGGCGCGCACCGCTTCGGCGCTGACGGCGCCGCCGCCATGGGCGATCGCCTGGTCGAGGATGGAGAGCGAATCGCGGGCCGAGCCTTCGGCGGCGCGCGCGATCATCGCCAGCGCGTCGTCGTCGACCGATATGCCTTCCTTGCCGGCAATCGAGGAGAGGTGCGCGACCAGTGCGCCAGCATCGATGCGTCTCAGGTCGAAACGCTGGCAGCGCGACAGCACGGTGATCGGCACTTTGCGGATTTCGGTGGTGGCAAAGATGAATTTGACGTGCGGCGGCGGCTCTTCCAGCGTCTTCAACAGGCCGTTGAAGGCCTGGGTGGAGAGCATGTGCACTTCGTCGATGATGTAGACTTTGTAGCGCGCCGACACCGGGGCATAGCGCACGCGCTCGATAATGTCCCTGATGTCGTCGATGCCGGTATGCGACGCGGCGTCCATCTCGATGACGTCGACATGGCGGCCTTCCATGATCGCCTGGCAGTGCTCGCCCAGGAAGGCGAGGTCGACCGAGGGATGGTCGACCGTCGGCGTCTTGTAGTTGAGCGCCCGCGCCAGGATGCGCGCCGTCGTGGTCTTACCGACGCCGCGCACGCCGGTCAGCATCCAGGCCTGGGCGATGCGGCCTGTGGAGAAAGCGTTGGTCAAAGTGCGGACCATCGGCTCCTGGCCGATCAGTTCCGAGAAATTCGACGGACGATATTTGCGCGCCAGCACGCGATAGGCGACGGCCTTTTGCTTCTCCAGGTTTTGGGGGTCCGAATTTCCGGCTTCGCTCATTCGCCCGTAAAGCTCCAAAAGGCCGCGTCTCAGCGTAGCCGATTCCTGCTAGATCGTTTCACCGTTTTCTGAAACGGCAAACCGCTCTACCCTTTGCTTTAACGCAATTCCGGACGGGAAACCGCTCACACTTTCCCTGGAATTGCTCCAATAGTCTCGCCCGCGCTGCAATGCGTCGTCAATGTCGCGAGAGGGGCCGATGAGGTGGGAGGCTGGAACAATGACCCGTTCCGGGCTCGTTAGGGCTGCTTCCTTCCGGACCTGACCCGGTTGGCGAGTGGATCGTCCACCACCAACCTCCCGCGTTCCATATCGGCAATTCAGCGATCAAATGCAAGGGTGCATTGAGAATCGGATGCCCTTGAACTCCGCCGCTCAATGAATCGCTTGCAGCCCCCGTGCAGCCGCTCTAGCGTCATGAGTTTGGGAATAATGCGAGAAGCGCAAGGGAAACGCCAATGCTACCGGGCCTCAAGGCCGGATTCACGCTCGACTCCAGGCTGGAGGCGGATAGCGAGCAGCTGATGTGGCTCGGCCTGTGCGAGCTCAGGGTGATGAACGATAGCCGCTGGCCATGGCTGGTCCTGGTGCCGCAGCGGCCGGGGGCCGAAGAAATCCACGACATGACGCCGCTCGACCAGGCGATGTTGACCTTCGAAACCAACATGGTGGCGCAGGCGCTGAAAAGAACCACGGGCTGCACCAAGATCAACACCGGCGCGCTCGGCAACATCGTTCGGCAATTGCATGTCCATGTCATCGCCCGCTCGGAAGGCGATCCGGGCTGGCCGGGGCCGGTGTGGGGGCACGGCATGCGCGAGCCCTATGAGCGTTCAGGCATCCGCCAGTTTGCGCAACAGATCAAGGCGGCGCTATAAGCGCCGCCTGTGTCCATTCCTAGACGTTCGAGCTTCCATGACCTTTCGCCTTTTTGACGCGCCCTTGCGCGAACCGAGCCAGTTCGTCGGCTTCGCCGGAAACACGATTGATCGGCAATCCGAGAACCGCGCCGACGATTCCGTCGAAAAGGCGTTGGCCGATCCCTCGGCACGTCTTTTGCCGATGCATGGCGGACGGCTGTATCTGAAATTGCACGATGGCAGCTTCGACCCTTGGTTCGATCTGGCTGAGAGCCAGAAGCTGCAGCCATCACTCGCACAAGGCGTGCTGCTTGGCTTTGCCGAGAGCGGCCCGGTACTTGCCGTGCCGGTCGGCCTCGATCCCGAACAGCTACCGGAGACCATGAAGGCGATCGATTATCGCTCGGTCTATATTCAGGGGCTGATCGACGAGGCGGCAGCGGGCGCGCTGGCGCAAGGCGCCGCCCTGCTTGCCTGGCATGCCACCCATCGCTTCTGCAGCAAATGCGGCCATGAATCGCAAATGCGGGCCGGCGGCTACAAGCGCCATTGCCCAAATTGCGGCACCGAGCACTTTCCACGCACCGATCCGGTGGCGATTATGCTGACGGCGACGAGGGAAAAATGCCTGCTCGGCCGCGGCCGGCATTTCGGGCCCGGCATGTACTCGGCGCTTGCCGGCTTCATCGAGCCGGGCGAGACGATCGAGGCGGCGGTGCGCCGCGAAACGCTGGAGGAAGCCGGCATCCGGCTCGGCCGCGTCGTCTACCATGCCAGCCAACCCTGGCCGTTCCCCTATTCGCTGATGATCGGCTGTTTCGGCGAACCGCTCAATGACGACATCCAGGCCGATCTCAACGAGTTGGAAGATTGCCGCTGGTTTTTTCGCGACGAGGTGCGTTCCATGCTGGAGAGGACGCACAAGGACAATCTGGTCACGCCGCCGAAAGGCGCGATCGCGCATCATCTGATCCGCGCCTGGGTCGACAGCGAATAAGACTTGTTATTTTACGCAATTCCGGACGGAAAACCGCTTCACACTTTTCCTGGAATTGCTTAACGGGAGCAAAAAATGATCCGTCACACCGTGGTTTTCACCCTGAAGCACCCGCAGTACTCGCTGGAGGAAAAGCGGTTCCTCTCCGATGCCAAGCGCATTCTCAGCGCAATCAAGGGCGTCACCCATTTCGAGCCGCTGCGGCAAGTCAGCCCGAAGAACGACTATCACTTCGGCTTCTCGATGGAGTTCGTCGATCAGGCCGCCTACACCAGATATAACGAGCATCCCGACCACGTTGCCTTCGTGCGCGACCGCTGGATCCCGGAAGTCGAAACCTTCATGGAAATCGACTATGTGCCGCTGACCCTGCTGGTTTAGGGGAACCTTAGTCCGCGACCTTCCACTGCTCGCGCGACTCGCTGGCGGGATAGACACCCAGGATGCGCACTTCGCGCGAGAAGAAGCGCAGTTCGTCCAGCGCCAGCTTGACCAGTGGATCGTCGGGATGGCCCTCGATATCGGCGTAGAACAGCGTCGCGGTGAAGGCGCCCAACTGATAGCTCTCCAGCTTCGTCATGTTGACGCCGTTGGTGGCGAAACCGCCCATTGCCTTGTAGAGCGCAGCCGGCACGTTGCGGACACGGAACATGAAGGTCGTCATCATCTTGGTGTCGGCCGAGGGCCGTTCGGCCAATCGCTTGTCCTTGGTCAGCACGACAAAGCGGGTGACATTCGAATCCGTGTCCTCGACGTTCTTCTCGATGATGTCGAGGCCGTAGAGTTCTGCGGCTAGCGCCGGGGCGAGCGAGGCCATGGTGCGGTCCTTGAGCTCCGAGACCAGCTTCGCAGAGCCCGCCGTGTCGCCGGCGATCACCGGCTTCCAACCGTTCTTGCGGATGTATTTGCGGCACTGTCCCAGCGCATGGATATGGCTGTGCACGGTCTTGATCTCTTCGCGTTTGACGCCTGGCAGCACCATCAGCTGGAAGTGGATCGGCAGAAAATACTCGCCGACGATGTGGAGTTTCGATTCCGGCAAGAGATGATGAATGTCGGCGACGCGGCCGGCGATGGTGTTTTCGATCGGGATCATGGCGAGGTCGGCCTTGTTGGTCTCGACCGCGTTGAAGGCATCCTCGAAGGTGGGGCACGGCAACGGCTCCATCGAAGGGAACATGTTGCGGCTGGCGGTGTCGGAATTGGCGCCCGGTTCGCCTTGGAAGGCTATTCTGTTGGTCTTGTCAGGCATGCCGATATCTCAGGTTGAAGGTCTCAGGAAAGAATTTGTCGGGCGCGTTCGAGGTCTTCCGGCGTGTCGACGCCCAGCGGCAGCGATTGCACGATCTCGGCATCGATGCGCATACCGGCCTCCACCGCCCGCAACTGCTCCAGCCGCTCGCGCCGTTCGAGCGGCGAAGGTTTTAGCGCGACGAAGCGTTCGAGGGCTGAGCGCCGATAGGCGTAGAGGCCGACATGGTGATAGAGCGGCCCCTCGCCCCAGGGCGCGGTGGCGCGGGTGAAATAGAGCGCCTTCAGCCGCGTCGCCGACAACGGCGAACCGACGATCTTGACGACGTTGGGGTTGGCCTTTTCCTCGTCGCGGACGATCTCGACGCCGAGCGTGGCGATGTCGACCGCAGCGTCCTCGAACGGTTTCAGCGCCGCACCGATGATCTTGGGATCGATGGTCGGCAGGTCGCCCTGCACATTGACGATGGTTTCGACCTTGCGATCGGGGTCGAGGGCGGTCAGCGCCTCGAAGATACGGTCGGAACCGGATTCGTGGTCGGTGCGCGTCATCACCGCCTCGAAACCGTGCGCGCGCACCGCTTCGGCCACGTTGCGCGTGTCGGTTGCCACCACTACCCGGCCAAGCCCAGCCTCAGCGGCGCGGCGGGCGACATGGACGATCATCGGCGCGCCGGCTATGTCGGCCAGCGGCTTGCCCGGCAGGCGCGTCGAGGCCATGCGGGCCGGGATCAGGATGAGCGTGGACATCGAGGTTGCAAGGCGTTCGAAAGAGGATGGGGAAAGTGGCAAAAGGTCTCACTGGAAGCGCCCTTATAGGTGTTGCAACGCCCAAGCAAAAGACCTAGTTTCCGCCCGATTTGACCGGCTCGACGGGGTGGGTCACGATACCGACGGACGGAGTGGACGGAGAGGTCCGCCGGAAAAGGGAGCCCTGGGGCGTATGGATTCCAACGAAGTCAACAAACTGCTCGCCGGGTTGCTTGGAACCTGTTTCGTCGTCTTCTCGGTCGGTTTGGTGTCCGACGCCCTGTTTGCCTCGCCGGCGCCGGAAAAACCCGGCTTTGCCATCGAGGCGACGGAGCCTGCCGAAGGCGGCGCCGCCGGACCCGCAGCAGAGGCGAAGCCGATCGCCGACCTTTTGGCCACCGCCAATGTCGAGCAAGGTGCGGCCGTCTTTAAGAAATGCCAGGCCTGCCATTCCGGCGAAAAAGGCGGCCCCAACAAGGTCGGCCCGGATCTCTGGGACATCGTCGACCGCCCCGTCGCCGAGCATGAGGGCTTTGCCTATTCGGCCGGCATGAAGGAGTTTTCCAAGGGCGGCGCCGAGAAGTGGACCTATGACAATCTCAACCACTTCATCACCTCGCCGAAGAAATTCGTGAAGGGCACGGCGATGGGCTTTGCCGGCCTGCCGAAGGACGAGGACCGCGCCAACGTCATTGCCTATCTGCGCACGCTGTCGGATAGCCCGAAGCCGCTGCCGACGCCAGGTGCCGCCGCCGATGCAACGGCGCCGGCCAAGCCGGCCGAGGGTGCCGCTCCGGCCAAGCCGGCTGAAGGTGCAGCTCCAGCCCCTGCGACGCCGGCACCGGCGCCCGCCAAATAACCGAATTGTCATCTCCATGACCTCAAAAAAGCCGGGTTCAGCCCGGCTTTTTGTTAGGAAAATCGCATATGCGGCGACAAAGCCGCCGCATGGCGGTTTTCACCGGCGTCAAATCATTTAGGATTGCCGGGCATCGCGACGAGGAGAACGCATGACGGTTGGCCGAACGCTTCTGAGGTCCTTTCTGGTTGTGGGCGCCCTCGCAGGCGGCCTGCAGGCATCCTTCCCCCAGGAATGGCACACCACCTCTTCGCTGATCGGCCCCTCCAAATATGGCGAGAACTTCCAGCGCTACGATTATGTGAATCCGGATGCACCGAAGGGCGGTACCTACAATTCGGTCGTTTCCGGCACGTTCGACAGCTTCAATCCCTACGTCGTGCAGGGCTCGCCGGCGGCCGGCCTGCAGCCATTTGGCGGCGGCCTGCTCTACGACACGCTCATGGATCAAGCGACTGACGAAGGCAGCGTCAGCCACCCGCTCATCGCCGATGCCTACAAGTACCCTACCGACTATTCCTCGGCCACCTACCGGCTCGACCCACGGGCGAAATGGCATGACGGACAGCCGATCACCACTGACGACGTGATCTGGTCGTTCCAGGTGCTGAAGGCCAACAGCCCGATGTACAGCCGCTATTTCGAAAACGTCACCGACGCCGTCGCTGTCTCGGACCGTGAGGTCGAGTTCCACTTCGACCAGAAGGGCAATCGCGAACTGCCCAAGATCCTCGGCGACCTTGTCGTGCTGCCCAAGCATTGGTGGGAAGGCACCGACGACAATGGCAAGAAGCGCGACATCACCAAGGGGACGCTGGAGCCGCCGCTGGGCTCGGCTGCATACAAGATCGCCAGCTTCAAGGCGGGGTCGGAAATCGTCTGGCAGCGCGTCCCCGACTATTGGGGCGCCAAGCTGGCTGTGAAGATCGGCCGGGAGAATTTCGACACGCAGCACTTCACCTACATTCTTGACGACAACGCCTCCTGGGAGGCGTTCAAGAAAGGTGGCCTCGACGATATCAAGCCGGAAAACAGCTCGAAGCGCTGGGCGACATTTTATGATTTCGCGGCGATCAAGGCCGGCGATGTGATCAAGCAGGAGTTCAAGACCACCTCGCCCGAGCCGATGCAGGCTTTCATGCTCAACCAGAGACATAGGTTGTTTGCCGATCGTCTGGTCAGGGCCGCGCTCACCTACCCGTTCGATTTCGAATCGATGAACCGCACGCTGTTCTTCGGTTTCAACACTCGCACCCACAGCTATTTCCAGGGCACGGACCTAGCCTCCAGCGGCTTGCCGCAAGGCAAGGAATTGGAGATCCTGGAGAAGTACCGCGACAAGCTGCCGCCGGAAGTATTCACCCAGGAATTCAAGTTGCCGGTCTACGATTCGCCGCAGGCGGAGCGCAAATATCTGAAGCAGGCGGTCGACCTGTTCGCCCAGGCCGGCTGGGTGATCAAGGGCGGCAAGATGGTCAACGCCAAGACCGGCGAGCCATTCAAGTTTGAAATCCTAGGCTCGAATGAAACCGACCAGGTCATTTCCAGCCCCTGGATCGCCAATCTGCGCAAGATCGGCGTCGATGCGACACTGCGCATCGTCGACCCGAGCCAGTACACCAACCGCGTCAGAAATTTCGATTACGACGTCATCACAGGACAGCTCCAACAGTCGGAATCGCCCGGCAACGAGCAGCGCGATTTTTGGAGCTCCAAGTCCGCCGGCACACCGGCATCGCGCAATTATTCCGGCATCAAGAACCCGGTCGTTGACGCCCTTGTCGACCGCATCATTTTTGCCACGGATCGCGATGACCTCGTCGCCACCACCCATGCGCTCGATCGCGTGCTGCTGTGGAATTACTATGTGGTGCCGCAATACTATCGCGCCGTTGTGTGGCTGGCTTACTGGAACAAGTTCGGCATTCCGGAAAAGCAGCCCGGCTACCGTGGCGCCGATATCGATTCCTGGTGGATCGATGCGGACAAGGAAAAGGCCCTGGCCGCCAAGTACAAGGGCAGCAATTGATGGCGGGGCTCCCTCGCCGCGATTTCCTGGCCCTCAGTGGCGCCGCGGCTGTTGCTGCGCTGCTGCCGGGCAAGGCTTTCGCCGCCAGCCCAACCCGCGTGAAACTGCATGGACTGTCGGCTTTCGGCGACCTCAAATACAAGCCGGACTTCACTCATTTCGACTATGTCAATGTCGATGCGCCGCAAGGTGGCGTCTTCAACTTCCTGCCGCGCAACTGGCTTGCCAACCAGACGCCGCTGACCTTCAACACGCTGAATTCGTTCGTCCCCAAAGGCGATTCGCCCCAGCGCACGGAGATGTGCTTCGATTCACTGATGGTGAGAGCGTACGACGAACCTGACGCCGTTTACGGGCTGATCGCTGACGGCGTGACGATTTCCGACGACCGCAACGACTTCACCTTCTCGCTGCGCCCGCAGGCCCGCTTCCATGACAGCACGCCATTGACCGCAGAGGATGCCGCCTTCACCTTCAAGCTGCTCAAGGACAAGGGGCACCCGTACTATTCCCTGCCGCTAACGCATCTGGATGACGGGATTGCCGTGGATGCCCACACGCTGCAGCTTAGGTTTTCCGGCAAGCAGACAAGCCGCACCATCCTCAACGTCGTCGAGTTCCCGGTCCTGTCGAAGGCGTTCTACACGACCAACCCGTTCGATTCCTCGCAGATGAACCCGCCGTTGGGGTCAGCCGCCTACAAGGTCGGTCGCTGGTCGGCAGGGGCCTGGATCGAATATGAGCGTGTGGCTGATTATTGGGGCAACGACCTGCCGGTCAATCGCGGCCAGAACAATTTTCAGCGGATTCGCGTTGAGTTCTATCAGGACCGTAGCGTTGCCTTCGAAGCGTTCAAGAAGGGAGAAATCCTCTACAGGGAGGAATTCACCTCGCGCGTCTGGGCGACCGGCTACGACTTCCCAGCCTTCACTGCCGGCAAGGTGGTGAAGCACGAATTCCCGGCCGAAACGGTGCCTTCGATGCAGGGCACCGCCGTCAACCAGCGGCGCGAGCAGTTTCGCGACTCGCGCGTGCGGCAGGCGATCGGGCTGTGCTTCGACTTCGAATGGACGCGGCGCAATTTCTTCTACGGTTCCTATGAGCGCTCGCAATCCTGCTTCGAGAAATCCGAATTTCGCGCCGAGGGCAGACCGTCGCCACAAGAATTGGCTCTTCTTGAGCCGCTGCGTGAGCAGATTCCCGCCGAGGCTTTTGGCGAAGCCGTGATCCAGGACGCGTCGAACGGCTCCGGCCGCGACCGGCAGTTGCTTGGCAAGGCGGCCAAGCTTCTGGCCGAGGCCGGCTGGAAACGGTCCGGCAATTTCGTCGTGAACGACAAGGGTGGTCGGTTGTCCGCAGAGTTTCTTGTCGACGACGAAGTCTTCGAACAGGTCTACTCGCCCTGGGTCGAAAACATGAAGGCGGTCGGCATCGATGCCTCGATCCGGCTGGTGGATGCCGCGCAATATCAGCTGCGGCAGAATTCGTTCGACTACGACCTCGTCTCGGTCGCGGCCTCGTTTCCGGCGACGCCAACCCGTGATGACCTCGAAACCATTTTCCATTCGCGAGCAGCTACCGTATCGGGCTCTCGCAATCTGCCGGGAACGTCGAGCCCGGCCATCGACGCCCTGGTTGACGCCGCAGGTGCCGCCGAGGGTCGCGAAAGCCTGACAATTGCCATGCGCGCGCTCGACCGGGTCTTGCGTGCACGGAGGGATTGGATTCCAAGTTGGTTCCTGGCGAATCATCGAAGCGCCTATTGGGACATGTTCGGTTTTCCCGAGCGGAAACCCGATTTCGACTTCCCGGTCGAAGCGCTGTGGTGGGTCGACAAGGGCAAGGCGGCAAAAATTGGCAAAGGGTAGGCTGTTGCGCGGCACTTTACCCTCCCCCTCGTGGGGAGGGTCGGTGAGCACTTCGTGCGCAGCGCGAATGGCGAACCGGGGTGGGGGTGTGACGGCGTACGCCGGATCGAGACTACCCCCACCCCGCTCCGCTTCGCGGATCGACCCTCCCCACAAGGGGGAGGGTGAAAGCTGATGGGCGCCTACATACTGCGCCGTATCCTGCTGATGATACCGACCCTGTTCGGCATCATGGCTGTTGCTTTCGTCGTCACTCAATTCGCACCGGGTGGACCGGTCGAGCAGGTCATCGCCAGCCTGACCAACCAGGGCGGCAGCGATCGCCTCGGCAGCGGCGGCGGCGATGCAGGAGGCGGCGGCAATTTCGATGTGGCCGGCGATGTCGGTTCGAAGTACCGCGGCGCGCAAGGGCTCGATCCTGAATTCATCAAGAAGCTGGAAAAGCAGTTCGGCTTCGACAAACCACCGCTCGAACGCTTCGGCATGATGCTGTGGAACTATGTCCGCTTCGATTTCGGCGACAGCTATTTCCGTGACATCTCGGTGCTCGATCTGATCCTGGAAAAGATGCCGGTGTCGATCTCGCTTGGGCTGTGGATCACGCTGTTGTCCTATCTGATCTCGATTCCCCTTGGCATCCGCAAGGCGGTCAAGGACGGCTCCGCCTTCGACGTCTGGACCAGCGGCGTGATCATCGTCGGCTATGCCATACCGGCCTTCCTGTTCGGCATATTGCTGATGGTGCTGTTCGCGGGCGGCTCCTTCTGGGACTGGTTCCCACTGCGCGGCATCGTCTCCGACAATTGGGACCAATTGTCGTGGCCTGACAAGATCGTCGATTATTTCTGGCACATGACCTTGCCGCTGACGGCGCTGGTGCTGTCGGCCTTCGCGACGACGACGCTGCTGACCAAGAACTCCTTCCTGGAAGAGATACGCAAACAGTATGTGGTGACGGCCCGTGCCAAGGGCCTGTCGGAGCGGCGGGTGCTTTACGGACATGTGTTCCGCAACGCAATGCTGATCGTCATTGCCGGCTTTCCAGCGGCCTTCATCTCGGCCTTTTTCACCGGCTCGCTTTTGATCGAGAACATCTTTTCCCTCGACGGTCTCGGGCTGCTCGGTTTCAGGTCCGTGTTGGCGCGCGACTATCCGGTCGTGTTCGCCAACCTCTATATATTTTCGCTACTTGGCCTGTTCGTGACGCTGTTGTCCGACCTGATCTACACATGGGTCGATCCGCGCATCGATTTCGAGCGGAGAGACGTCTGATGACGCAGGCTGCAGCCGAGATCACACCGACAAGGATCGCCCGCCCCTGGCTGTCGCCGCTCAACAAGCGGCGCTGGCAGAACTTCAAGGCCAACAGGCGCGGCTACTGGTCGTTGTGGATATTCCTCGCTCTGTTCGTGCTGTCGCTGTTTGCCGAACTGATCGCCAACGACAGACCGATCGTCGCCTACTACAAAGGCGAGATCCTGTTCCCGGTGGCGGTCGCCTACCCCGAGGAAAAATTCGGCGGCTTCTACGCCGTCACCGACTATCGCGACCCGGTCATCCGCGACGAGATCAACGCCAATGGCTGGATGATCTGGCCGCCAATCCGCTATTCCTACCGCACCGTCAACAATGCGATCCCCGACGCCGCTCCCGCAAAACCGTCATGGGAATACGACGCGCAGAGGCGATGCAGCCAATATCCGCAAGGCGCTGCCGATCCTGACTGCATTGTCGGCAACTGGAACTGGCTGGGTACCGACGACCAGGCGCGCGACGTGCTGGCGCGCATCATCTACGGGTTCAGGATTTCCGTGCTGTTCGGGTTGATCCTGACCGCGGGTTCGTCGGTTATCGGCGTCGCCGCCGGCGCGCTGCAAGGGTATTTCGGCGGCTGGACCGACCTTCTCTTTCAACGCTTCATAGAAATCTGGTCGGCGATACCGCTGCTGTATCTGCTGCTGATCGTCGCTGCCATCCTGCCGCCGGGCTTCTTCATCCTGCTCGGGCTGATGCTGCTCTTCTCCTGGACGTCGCTTGTCAGCGTGGTGCGCGCCGAATTCCTGCGCGCGCGCAACTTCGAATATGTCAACGCGGCCCGCGCGCTTGGCGTGTCCAACCGCACCATCATGCTGCGCCATCTTCTGCCCAATGCCATGGTGGCGACGCTGACCTTCATGCCTTTTCTGGTCAGCGCCTCGATCTCGACACTGACCTCGCTCGACTATCTCGGCTTCGGCCTGCCGCCCGGCACCGCGTCGCTCGGCGAACTGCTAAAACAGGCGCAGAGTAACCTCAATGCCCCCTGGCTCGGTATATCGGGCTTCATCGTCATCTCGCTGATGCTGTCGCTGTTGGTGTTCATCGGTGAAGCAACGCGCGATGCTTTCGACCCGCGCAAGGCGTTCCGATGAGCAGCGAACTCCTGCTCTCCGTCCGCGATCTCAGCGTTGCCTTCACCCAAGGCGGCAACGAGTCGACCGCCGTCGACCACATCTCCTTCGATCTCGCCAAGGGCGAGACGGTGGCGCTTGTGGGCGAATCCGGTTCCGGCAAATCGGTCTCGGCGCTGTCGGTGCTGAAGCTTCTGCCCTACCCGACGGCCAGCCATCCCTCGGGCAAGATCCTGTTCCAGGGCGCCGACCTTTTGGCGATGAACGAAAAGCAGTTGCGCAGCGTGCGCGGCAACAAGATCACCATGATCTTCCAGGAGCCGATGACCTCGCTCAATCCGCTGCACACGATCGAGCAGCAGATCGTCGAGATCCTGGCGCTGCATCAGGGCATGGGCGACCGCCAGGCCAAGGCGCGCACGCTGGCGCTGCTCAACGAGGTCGGCATTCGCGAACCGGAAAAGCGGCTCGACGCCTATCCGCACCAGCTGTCCGGCGGCCAACGCCAGCGCGTCATGATCGCCATGGCGCTGGCCAACGAGCCTGAACTGCTGATCGCCGACGAGCCGACGACGGCGCTCGACGTCACTGTCCAGGCGCAGATCCTCGAATTGCTGGCGGGGCTGAAGAGCCGCAAGGGCATGTCAATGCTGTTCATCACCCATGATCTCGGCATTGTCAGAAAGATCGCCGACCGCGTCTGCGTGATGACCAAAGGCAAGATCGTCGAGACCGGGCCGACCAGGGACATCTTCGCCAACCCGCAGCACGCTTATACCAAGCACCTGCTCGCCGCCGAGCCGAAGGGCAAGCCGCCGGCCACCAACGACGCCGCCAAACCGGTTATGACCGGCAAGGACATCAAGGTTTGGTTCCCGATCAAAAAGGGTTTCTTTCGCACCACCGTCGACAATGTGAAGGCTGTTGACGGAATCGACGTCACCGTACGCGCCGGCCAGACGCTAGGCGTCGTCGGCGAATCCGGCTCCGGCAAGACGACGCTCGGGCTGGCGCTGGCGCGGATGATCTCATCGACCGGCACCATCCAGTTCAATGGCAGCGACATCAACCAGCTTTCCTTCAACGCCATGCGGCCGCTGCGCCGCGAGTTGCAGATCGTTTTCCAGGACCCATTCGGCTCGCTCAGCCCGCGCATGTCGGTCTCGGAGATCATCGAGGAAGGCTTGAAGATCCACGAGCCGAAGCTGTCGCCCGACCAACGCGACGACAAGGTCGTCGCCGTGCTGAAGGAGGTCGGGCTCGATCCGGCGACCAGGAACCGCTATCCGCATGAATTCTCCGGCGGCCAGCGCCAGCGCGTCGCCATTGCGCGCGCCATGGTGCTCAATCCACGCTTCGTCATGCTGGACGAACCGACCTCGGCGCTCGACATGAGCGTGCAGGCGCAAGTGGTCGACCTCTTACGCAATCTGCAGGCCAGGCACGACCTTGCCTATCTGTTCATCAGCCACGATCTGAAAGTCATTCGCGCCCTTGCCAATGACGTCATCGTCATGCGCAATGGCAAGATCGTCGAAGCCGGCCCTTCCGAACAGATTTTCGAGCGGCCGCAGACCGACTATACGAAGGCGCTGATCTCGGCCGCGTTCAAGATCGAGACGGCGCCGGTCGGTATCGTCAGCGAATAACAGGGAATACAATCCGCAAATGGAAAAAGGCAAAATCCTGCTTGCCGTCACCGGCTTTCATCCGCAGCGCTGGCGCGAGCTGCTGTCGGCCGAGCGCGAAGTGGTGCTGGAGCCGGACGGCGCTTCGGATCCGTCGATCACCTATGCGGTGGTGTGGAAGCAGAAGCCGAACCTCTTGAAATCGCTGCCCAATCTACGCGCAATCTTCTCGATCGGCGCCGGCGTCGACCATATCTTCGCCGATCCCGGCCTGCCCGATGTGCCGATCGTCAAAGTGGTAGCCGACAACCTCACCCAATACATGACCGAATATGTCGTCTGGCGGGTGCTCGACCATCATCGCCAGGGCATGCTCTATCGTGCCCAGCAGCCGAAGAAGACCTGGCACGAACCGCCGCAGCGGCCGGCCGGCGACATCTCGGTCGGCATTATGGGGCTCGGCAATCTCGGCCGCGCCGCGGCGTCGGTGCTGTTGTCGCTCGGCTTTGCCGTCAATGGCTGGTCGCGCAGCGACAAGGCCATGAAAGGCGTTGCGACCTATGCCGGAGAGGCCGGGCTGATCCCCTTCCTCAACGCCACCGACATACTGGTGGTGCTGCTGCCGCTGACGCCGGATACGCACGGCATCATCAATTACGGCGTGCTGAAGGAATTGCGCAAGCGCAACGGCCTCGGCGGCTCGGTGCTGATCAATGCCGGGCGCGGCCGGCTGCAGAAGGACGCCGACATATTGCGCGCGCTGGGCGACGGCACGCTGAAGGAGGCGAGCCTCGACGTGTTCGAGGTCGAGCCGCTGCCGAAGACCAGTCCGCTATGGAGTCACCCGAAAGTGTTCGTGACGCCGCACGCGGCGGCGACCTCCGACCCTGTCCACCTGGCGCCGAGCATGTTGCGGCAGATGGATGCCTTCGAGCGCGGCGAAAAGCTTGATAACGTGGTCGACCGCAAGGCGGGGTACTGAGGAAGTTCAGGTTCAGCTCGGCAGACTGAACTTCTTCTGCTTATTGGGCTTGCCGCAGTCGCGGCGGACGATCGAGCGGTTCATGGCGTCGATCTTGCCACTAGCCAGATCAGTATCGCGCTTGCTTTTGGAGCGCATATCCGGGGTAAACGGGCCGAAGCCCATCGCCGGATTGGAGAAGCTCGGCTTGGCGGCCGTCGACAGATGGTATTGCTGCGCCAGTTCGTTGCGCTGCGCCAGCAACTGGTCGCAAGGCACATTGTCATACTGCAGCGACGATTGTACGTCCTGGTCCTGCCGCTCCGACATCGAACTGCTGCAGCCGGTCATCGCCAGGCAAGACACCAAGACCATCATGTTCCAGCGCATGTGTTCCTCCTCAATGCCTGCCGAGGGCTTTTCTAGGCTTGTATCCTACCTGATGCCGCGCCAGCCGCAAAAATCCTATTCACGTTTTCGAACAAGACGAGACATCAACCCTTGGACGAGGGCACCGCCAGCGCGGCAAGCCCGTCGACCGGCTGGCGGCGATCCCAGCGGATGACGGTCGGCTGCATCGACAGCACCGACAGGCCGTTTGCGGCAAGCACCCGCTCGACATAGGCTTGAGAATGGGCGTAGCGACGAGACGGCTGCAGCGCGAAACCGGCGTCGCCGCCCGCCCCGCCCTTGGCTGGCGTTTCGACGGAAAAGGCAAACAGGCCATTGGTGGCCAGAATGCCGGCGACGGTCTTCACCACGCGATCGAGCGCGCCGACATAGATGAACACGTCGGCCGCCGCCACCAGATCGGCTTTCGGCCCGGCATAGGCAAAATGCTGCAGATCGGCCTTGGCGAGCAGGTCGTAGACGCCCTTGGCGCGGGCCTTTTTCAGCATGGCGGCGGAGATATCGTAGCCCTCCAGCCGTTCGGCGACCGGCCGCAGTTTCTCGCCCATCAGACCGGTGCCGCAACCGAGATCGAGCGCCAGCGAAAAGCGGCCCGGTCTTGCCGCGCGAATGGCGCGATCGAGAAACTCCGGCAGCCGGTAGCCGAGCTTGTCGACCAGCGAGTCCTCGAAAGTCTCGGCATAGTGGTCGAACAGCGTCTCGACGAAGGCGCTGGGTGGCGCTGCGGCAGCCGGCGCCTTGCCGATCAGCTGCAGCTTCAGCGCAGCACCCAGGCGATCCGCCGGGTCCAGTTTCAGCACCGTCGCCCAGGCCTGCGTCGCCAGGTCGAGCAGCCCCGTTGCCTCCTGCATCTCGCCCAGGCGGAACCAGCCCGCCGCCCATTGCGGCGCCAGTTCCAGCGCGCCGAGCAGCAGTTCCGCCGCTGCCGCGTGCTCGCCCGAGCCGAAAAGCATCTCGGCATAGTCGGCGCGACGGTCGGCGGTCAGGTCGCCGGACGAGATTTTCAGCGGTTGCATGGCGATGGCCCCGCCGGCTGATGCGGCCGGTGGCTGGCTGTAGGCCGAGTCAGCAGTCTCTTGCAACAGGCTTCCCGCGCTGGAATTAGCCACTATCTTGACTGGATGCGCGCCAGCGACCTGCTCCATCCCCGGCCTGAAGGCCTTTATTGCCCATTCGGCGATTTCTTCATCGACCCGGTGCGGCCAGTCAACCGGGCGTTGATCACGCATGGCCATTCCGACCATGCCCGATCCGGCCATCGTTCGGTGCTGGCGACGCAGCAGACGCTCGACATTATGGGGTTGCGTTATGGCGAGGATTTTGCCGGGACAACGCAAGCGGCCGTGCTTGGCGAAGCGATGGCGCTGAGCGATGTCAGCGTCACCTTCCATCCGGCCGGCCATGTGCTGGGCTCGGCGCAGATCGCGGTCGAGCACAAGGGCAGGCGCATCGTCGCCTCCGGCGACTACAAGCGCCAGAAGGACGCGACCTGCGCACCGTTCGAACCGGTCCAATGCGACGTCTTCATCACCGAGGCGACCTTCGGCCTGCCGGTGTTTCACCATCCGCCCGACACGGAGGAGATCGCCCGGCTGCTCAAATCGGCGGCGCAGTTTCCCGAGCGATCGCATCTGGTCGGCGCCTATGCGCTGGGCAAGGCACAGCGGGTGATGCGGCTGCTGCGCGATGCCGGTTATGACAGGCCGATCTATATCCACGGCGCGCTGGCCAAGCTCAGCGAATATTACCAGAGCCAGGGCATCGACCTCGGCACGCTGGAGCCGGCAACCGTCGACAGCGGCGGCAAGCAGGATTTCACTGGGGCCATCATTGTCGGCCCTCCATCGGCCTTCGCCGACCGCTGGGCGCGGCGCTTTCCCGACCCGATCTCATGCTTCGCCTCGGGCTGGATGCGCATCCGCCAGCGCGCCAAGCAAGGCGGCGTCGAACTGCCGCTGATCATTTCCGACCATGCCGACTGGGATGAACTGACCGCTACCGTCAAGGAGACGGGCGCCGGCGAAATCTGGGTGACGCACGGCCGCGAGGAAGCGCTGGTGCGCTGGTGCGAGCTGGAAGGCATCGCCGCCAGGCCACTGCACCTTGTGGGCTATGAGGACGAGGGCGATTGATGGTGATTTTTGATCCAGAAATCGCCGGCGCGGCGATCCTTCCCACCCCCCTCTGGCCTGCCGGCCATCTCCCCCGCAAGGGGGGAGATCAGATGTCACCTCCGCTTTCGCCAATCGCCAACCTCGCAAGATGGGCGGCAAGATCAAGGCTGCCAATCTCCCCCCTTGCGGGGGAGATGTCCAGCAGGACAGAGGGGGGTGTGCCAGAGCGCAAACCTCTGCCGTCAACGCGGTCCTTGCATCCATGAACCGCTTTGCCGAACTCCTCGACCGTCTGGTGCTGACGCCGTCGCGCAATGGCAAGCTGACACTGCTCGTCGATTATTTCCGCAGCGTCGAGGACCCCGACCGCGGGCTGGCGCTGGCGGCTATCACTGGCGACCTCAACATTGCGGCGGTCAAGCCGGCGATGCTGCGCACGCTGGTCACCGAGCGCATGGATCCGGTGCTGTTCGGCTATTCCTACGACTATGTCGGCGACCTTGCCGAAACCGTCTCGCTGGTTTGGCCGCAAACGCCGGGACATATCCCCAACCGGGAGCCGACGCTTGGCGATGTCGTGGCGACGCTGCAGGCGGCGAGCCGCTCCGACGGACCCAAGGTGCTGGCCGGGCTGCTCGACAGCGCCGGCATTTCGGCGCGCTTTGCCATCATTAAGCTGGTCACCGGCGGCTTGCGCATCGGCGTTTCGGCGCGGCTGGCCAAACAGGCGCTGGCCGATTTCGGCAAGGTCGATGTCGCCGAGATCGAGGAGCTGTGGCACGGGCTGACGCCGCCCTATATCTCGCTGTTCGCGTGGCTGGAAGGCAAGGCCGAGAAGCCGAAGCGGACCGCACTTGCCCTGTTCAGTCCGGTGATGCTGTCGAACCCGGTCGGCGACGGCGACCTCGAAAAGCTCGATCCGGCCGCCTATGCCGCGGAATGGAAATGGGACGGCATCCGCGTTCAGGCGGTGTGCGAGGGCGGCGTGCGCCGGCTCTATTCGCGCACCGGCGACGATGTGTCCGGCGCATTCCCCGATCTCGCCCAGGCGATGAATTTTTCCGCCGCGCTCGACGGCGAATTGCTGGTCGGCGAGCCCGCGGCGACCGGCACGTTTTCGGACCTGCAACAGCGGCTCAATCGCAAGAGCGTGGCCCCGAAGATACAGCAGCAATACCCGGCCTTCATGCGCTGCTACGATGCGCTGCAGATCAACGGCGAAGATTTGCGCGCGCTACCTTTCCGCGAGCGGCGGGCCCGTCTTGAGGCCTTCATCACAACGCTGGACCCGCACCGTTTCGATCTGTCGCCATTCGTCGAATTCCGGGATTGGCAAACGCTGGAGGAACTGCGCCGCGCGCCGCCGCACCCGATTATCGAAGGCGTGATGCTGAAGCGCTGGGATTCGCCCTATCTCGCGGGACGGCCGAAAGGGCCGTGGTTCAAGTGGAAGCGCGATCCGCACACGGTCGATGCTGTACTGATGTATGCGCAGCGCGGCCATGGCAAGCGGTCGAGCTTTTATTCCGACTATACGTTCGGCGTCTGGTCGGGGCCGGAAGGCGCGGAGGAATTGGTGCCGGTCGGCAAGGCCTATTTCGGCTTCACCGACGAGGAGCTGAAGCAGATCGACAAATTTGTCCGCGACAACACGGTCGAGCGTTTCGGCCCGGTGCGCTCGGTGCGCGCCGACCGCAGCCAAGGCCTGGTGCTGGAGGTGGCGTTCGAAGGTCTCAACCGTTCGACTCGCCACAAATCCGGCGTTGCGATGCGATTTCCCCGCATCTCACGGCTGCGCTGGGACAAGCCGACCGCCGAAGCCGACCGCATCGAGACGCTGCAGGCGCTGCTGGATCGCTAGGCAGCGCTCACGGTTCGATCGAGACGCGGATCTCGTAGATGTCGACCGCCTTGCCCTGCTTGTCGAAGTCGGAGTTGATGGCGATGCTCCCGGCGGCGCCCGGGGGCTTGTCGGGGAATTTCACGTCGAACAGATATTCGTTACGCTGCTGGCCGACCGCATAGCGCTTGCGGCCGCAATCGCCGAGATCGCCGAAATTGCAGTCGACGGAGATCTGCGTGTCCTTGCCGTCCTCGGCGCGGGCGACGATGTCGAACACGGCATGTTTGCCGGCAAGCTTCTCCAGCACGCCCTGCCCGACATCGAAGCTGATGGCCGAGCCGGAAGCACCGGAGCGGATGCGCAGGAAGGAGCCGGTGTCGTCCTGCACGACATCGGCCTTGGCGTCGGACGGGGTCGCCACATGCGTTGGATCGGTGGGTGTAAACACGTTGATCCAGTCGCGCGTCTGTTCGGCGACACCAGGCTGCTGCGGCGCGCCAGGCTGCTGCGGCTCAGTTGTACCGGCAGGCGGCGTGAAGTCGTCATCGTCGACGGTCGGCGGCGCTTCGGGCGGCGCCGTGTCGAGCTGCGCCGGCGTCTTGAACACCCCGGTCTGCACGGCGAAATAGAGGCCGATGCCGGCGGCGGCGAGCAACGTCACGCCAAAGAAGATCGCCGTCAGCGGCAGGCGGCGGCCCCTTATCCGCCTTTCATCGCGATCAGGCGCCACTTCCGCCGCGGCCTCGGCCGGCGCGGAATCGGCCATATCGATCGCCGGGGCGCCGGGCAGCGTGGCGTCAGGCATGATGTCGGGGACGACCGGCAGCACGCGCGAACGCGGCGCGTCGGATGCCTCGGGCTGAACCGGTTCATCAACGACGATCGCCGGCGACGGTCCGGCCGCGACACCTGTCGGGGCATCGACCGCGGGCGCTTCGGCGGCGCCCTGTACGGCGTCTTGCGGCTGCGCAACGCGTTGCGGCAGCGCGGTATCTTGTGTCTGCGCAGCGCTCTGCGTCGGCGCGGCGCTCTGCGTGGGCGCGGCGACATCGGGGACCGCGGGCAGGAATTCGGATTCGATCTCGGCGATCTTTTCCTGGACCGCCTTGCGGCGCTTGATGGCGGCTTCCACCGTCACGCCGGGATTGGCCTGGAGCACGCGGTCGAGCGCCGCGAAAGCCGACCGATAGACCCTCTCGCGAAATGCCCGGTCCTCGGCGTTGCCTTTCTCGAAGGCGTTGCGGATCGCTTTTTCGATCGCGTCCAAGCGAATTTCCCCTGTCCGTTCGCTTACATTGCCATGATCGTTAGCCGCAGGAGACCAATCAATCAACGGGCGAGCGCCCGCATTCTGCCTTACAGGCCTGTTCAAGGCCCATTTCGATGCGTTTTGGCAATAAAATCAGTCGGTTTTGCCGCCTTGCCGGGCAGTTTGTGCGCAGTCCACCGCGACGTCTCCGCGTAGCCGAAATAGCAAATGAGGCGGTGGCTCATTGCGCGCCAATGGAAAATGCCGGGACGAATTGCCGGATGCCGGCTCGAAATCGCGGTTGCCCATCTTGAATTAGCGGCCGGTTGAGTCTATCACCCAGCCGATCCTGGAACCTCGCGCTTCCCGGGCCGCTTTAGCTCAGTTGGTAGAGCACATCATTCGTAATGATGGGGTCAGGTGTTCGAGTCACCTAAGCGGCACCAGTTCTCCATCCGACGCAAGCGTGACGGCAGGTGCAAGGCTAATGCACGTCACTCCCTACGCCAACACCGGCACTTCCTGTCTGCCTCGTCGACATGCGCCATATGGCCGCCGCCACAGGATTGCGTCGTCAGACGCTTGACCATCGACTATGCTGCATCGCGCAAGATCGACAACCTAGAGAACCCGACACTACAAGCATAATTTATAAGATACAAAACCACTACCTTAGAATAATCTTCGTCAATTTTGACCTATATCAGACACTCCGGATTATAGTTGTGTAATTAAACCGTGTCTTTTCTGACATGGTACCACTTCTCGTACAGCATTGCGGACGTGAAAAACCCTCAGCGACGCAACGCACTCGCAAATCATACCCATTTTTAGCACTAACTCACACAAATATTACAGCTCGATAGATATTTTGTGTTGCACTGCACCATTACCCGGTTGCACCATTTCTTGGGGGATTTGGTACTGGGAAGTGCGCCGTGGAGGATTCCGCCAAGTTGATCAGCTTGAATTTTTCGCTGGCCAGCACCGATTTCGAGGCTGCCCCGCGCAAAAGGCGCGGGTTTGTTGTTTTCGGCGCACTCTCGACGCTGGCAGGCCTCGACCTGAGGCCCGGAATGCAGGGCCGCTGGCTTCATCGGAGATTTCAGACCGGCGGAAATGGCTGATGGCGGTCGCGCGTGACAATCAGTTGGACGCTCTGCGCGCCATCGCTGTCACGATGGTTCTCTATTCCCATTTCCTTGCACCCAACGGCTCCTCCTTTTGGGGCCACATCGGGGTGCGGCTTTTTTTTGTGCTGAGCGGCTTCCTGATCACACGACTGCTGCTCGAAGCGCGCGCCGCGGCCGAATTCAAAGCCGGCCCTGCATTGAGTTCCTTCTACATCAGGCGCGCGCTGCGCATATTCCCGCCCTATTTCGCCGTGCTTGGGTTCGTCTGGCTGACCGATCTGGAGCAGTCCAGTGGCTCGCTCGTCTGGCATGCGCTTTACCTGTCGAATTTTTGGTACGCGCTGCGCAACGAATGGACGCCCTGGCTACTCTGCCATTTCTGGAGCCTGAGCATCGAGGAGCAGTTCTATATCGCCTGGCCGCTGGTCGTGCTTCTCGCACCCCGCCGGCGGGTGGAAGCGATCACTATCGGCGTCATCCTGTTGTCGCTGGCCTATCGCTTCTACTGGCCGATCACCGCCACCCCGGCGCTAGCGCGCGACCTGCTGCCGCCAGCATCGATGGACGCGCTGGCGTTTGGTGCTTTGCTTGCCTGCCGGCGGACCAGAGGCGCCGGCCTGCCGCAATGGATGCGGCTAGGCTGGCCAGCCCTTGCGGCTGTCTTCCTGGCGATTGAGTGGCTTATCCCTGCGCCGGCCGATCCTATGCTGGAATGGGCCCGCTGGGCGTTGCTGCAGATCCTGCCCCTAGTGCCGCTGGTGGCCGTTGTGGCCGTCTGTTCAGCCGGCCTTGGCGGCGTCCTCGGCAGGGTTTTCGAACTGCCACCGCTGCTGTCACTGGGCCGCATCAGCTACGGCGTCTATCTTTACCATCCGATCCTTCTGTCGCTCGCCGTCAAGTCACAGCCCTGGATCCCGCTCAATGTCTCGGAGCAGGGGCCAGGGCGTTTCCTGGTCGCGAGCGCCGCCACGATCGCCGTCGCTTCGATCTCGTGGACGGCTTTCGAAAAGCCGCTCAACGGCCTCAAGCGCCGCTTCCCCTATGTAGCGCGCCGCCGCTCCCAGGCACGCTCTGGCGATGCCGGCTGGCTCGGCAGGGCGGCGGACGCCTATCCCGGCGGATCCCCCGATGGCCGCGCCGCACTCGAACTCCGGCGAACGGATGCACAGAGATGACCACCGCGCCGCTCGTCTCCGTCCTGCTGCCGGTCTACAATGCCGGGCCTTATCTCACCGCTGCGCTGGAGAGCATTCTGCGGCAAGACTACGATCGCCTGGAGGTCATCGCTATCGATGACGGATCGACTGACAACTCGCTCGAGATTCTCGAACGATACCGCCGGGCAGACAATCGCGTTTCTGTCATCTCGCGTGAGAACCGCGGCCTCGTCGCCACCCTCAATGAAGGGCTACGACTGGCCCAGGGCGAGCTTGTTGCGCGAATGGATGCGGACGATGTCGCCTATCCCCGGCGCCTCTCGCGCCAGGTCGCACTGTTCGAGCGGCGGCCCGATCTCGGCTTCTGCGGCGCCTGCGTCGATACCTTGCTTCACGGCCGTATCGCCAAAGGCAGGCTAGACCCGGTGTTCCGGCTCGGCCGGCTCGACATATTGTCGATGTTCTTTACGATATTCTTACATCCGACGGTGATCTATAACAGGAAGGTTATTGGGAACAACGATCTCTATTACGATCCAAAGTATAGGCATGCCGAGGATTTCGATCTCTTCAGACGGCTTGCCGGCCGTTTCCCGGCGACCATATTGCCCGATAGCCTGCTCGTCTATCGCATCCATGCGGGAAGCGTGACCATGCGGCATGCCAAGGAAATGCGCAGGACGCATTTGCGGATCGTGGCCGAAAATCTCGAGCGTGAGGGGCTTGCGGAAACCACAGCGGATCTGCGCGACATCGGCGAGGCCGTCTCTTTCGACACGGTTTCGCGCGCAGCCGATTTCATCCGTGCGCTCGAAGAGCGGATTTCCGAGCTGCCGACCGACACACGGCCAAGCTTCGAGGCAGGCGCGCTGAACCTGTTCTATTTCCTCTACCAACTCGTCGGCGACGAAGGAGAACCGCCGCTGACCCACGAATTGCTCACGCGGACGGCGAGATGGAATTTCATCCGGCGCCGCGAACAATATGCGCTGCGTCCCGGCGTCTGGGCGCCTTGGCTCAGCCTGCTCTCGATAAGGGCCGGAAAGCGGGCGGACGCGGTGGCCTACTTCTTCAAAACCACGCCGGCCGAAGCGGTGCTTGCGCGTTATCAGCGGGGACTGGTATGACCGACAGGCCCCACCCGCTCCTGCGCGATCACCAGTTTGCGAGTGCGCCTGTCCCGACATCTCCCCGATCGGAGCGGCCGTCGCTCGAGGTCAGTTTCATCGTCTGCACGCGCGACCGCGCCGCTGTGCTGGAGGCTTGCATAGCCTCGATCCAGGCGGCATGCCGGGTGCACGCCACCTTCGCGGCAGAGTTGGTGGTGGTCGATAATGGTTCACGGGACGGCACGTCAAAGCGGCTGGCCGCTATCGCCGAAACTTCCGACATCCCAGTCACAGCCGTCTCGGAGACTCGCCCCGGACTAGCCGCTGCCCGCAATGCCGGATTGGCGCGAGCGCGAGGCCGCGTGCTGGTCTTCGTCGACGACGACTGCAAGCTCGACCGCGACTATCTCCGCGACCTGGAGCGGCACTACCGGAGTGGCGAGAAGTGGCTGATCCGCGGCGGCCGGGTCGAGCTCGGTGATGCCCGGGACCTGCCCTTCACCATAAAGCTCTACGAGGCAAGCGAGCGGCTGACCCCGGCGGTCCACCCCGGCGGCTTCGTGCTCGGCTGCAACATGACCATGCACCGCGACGTCGCGGCCCGCATCGGGTCGTTCGACGAACGCTTCGGCGCTGGCGGCCCGCTACGCTCGGCTGAAGATACTGATTATCTCGTGCGGGCGATGCTGCTCGGCATGCCGGTCGAGTATGTGCCCGACATGACGGTCTTGCATCATCACGGCCGGCGAGACCGCAAATCGATCGACAGGCTGCACCGCGACTATAGCCTCGGTAATGGTGCGCTGTGCCTGAAACATGTCCGCCACGCCCCTTGGCTGCTTCGCCATGTCTATTGGTCCGCGCGGGCCGCGTTCAGGGAACTGGCGGGCCGTCCTCGCTTTGACCGCGACCTCGATCTGTCGCACTGGCCTATTGTCGTTATGAATCTGGCAGGTGCCGCCAGATTTGCGCTGCTCGTCATGATGGGATGGCCAAAACGGCTGCCGCTGCGCCACGACCGACAAGCCAGCGAAGCCAACGCGGAGGCCAGAGCGCGATAATGTCACTGATTCCGTCAGCCCTGCCAATGCTGCGCCGCGCGCTTGGTGGCAGGCTGTTGCGGCTCGTTCCCGTCGTGGTGGGGCTCGGGCTTGCAGGCGCCGCGCTGGAAGGCCTCGGCATCGGTCTCATCATTCCGCTGCTTGGCATCATTATGGGACGTGGCGAAACATCAGGCATGGCCGGTTTCTCAGCCCTCCTCCAGCAGGTTGGAGCGGACCTCGGCGAGCGCCAGCGGCTGATCACCATTTCGGCCGCGATCCTCGGTTCGATCGTACTGAAAAATGTCTTTGCCTTCGCCAACACGCTGCTGACCAGCTACATCTACGGCAAGGCAGGTTATTCGATCCGTAGCGCACTGTCGGAGCAGTTGCTCAGGGTCGGCTACCCCTTTTTCCTGCAGCAAAGCCCCGGGCGGCTACTCAACATCATCTCCAACGAATCGTGGCGAGCATCCGACGCTATCCAGGCCCTGCTCGGCGCGATCGTCAGTGCCTCGGCCGCCGTCATCCTGCTCGCCTTCCTCCTGCTCCTCTCTTGGCAGATGACGCTGCTGGTGACGCTAGGGCTGGCGCTCGTCCAGCTGGCGCACGGGGTTTTGTCGTCCAATCTGAAGGCGCCGAGCCGCAGCGTCGTCTCGCGCAACAGCGCACTGGCGTCGCAGATGCTGCATCTGGTGCATGCCGGGCGCCTAATTCGCATCTTCGGGCAGGAGAACCGCGAAAAGGCAGTCTTCGCCAAAGCGTCCGACGGGGTGCGGCGGGCGGCTTTCGTGCTTTCAATCCGCCAGGGCGTCTTACCGCCACTGACCGAGGTGTTGCACGCGATGCTGTTCCTGGCGGTGGTGATCGGAGCCTGGCTGGCGAATGTAAGCTTCCCGCTGACCGTCGCCTTCCTCATCCTGCTCTACCGACTGCAGCCGCATATGCGCGCCTTGCAGATGTCCTGGAGTCAGTTGCAAGGCATGAGCGGCTCGCTGGAGGAGGTACAATGGCTGCTCGATCCTTCCGACAAGCCCGAGGCGCCGCAGGGCAGCCTGCCGTTCGACGGCTTGCGCCAAGGGATCAGCTTCGATGATGTGAGCTTCGCCTATTCCGGTCCCCTGTCAGACCCCGACGCGCGCGAGGCGGTGCTGCATAAGGCGGTGTTCGACATCCGCAGCGGCCGCTCGACGGCGCTGATCGGCCGCTCGGGCGCCGGCAAGACGACGATCGTCAATCTCCTGTGCCGCTTCGTCAAACCCGACAGCGGCAGGATCCTCGTCGATGGGGCACCGCTCGATGAACTCGACCCAAGCCAGTGGCGGCGGAACATTGCCCTGGCCAGTCAGGAGCTGGAACTGGTCGATGGCACCATTTTTGAAAACATTATCTACGGCTACGACACGGCGTCGGCCAGCGACGCCATGCGCGCCGCAAGGCTGGCCGAGGCACATCAATTCATCGAGCACCTGCCGCAGGGTTACGCGACGCTGGTCGGATACCGGGGCATCAACCTGTCAGCCGGACAAAGGCAAAGGATCGCCCTGGCGCGGGCGCTGGTGCGCGATCCCGATATTCTCATCCTCGACGAAGCCACCAGTGCGGTGGATGGGTTGTCAGAAGCCGCTATTGTCGAGACGCTGAAGTCGCGGGCCGGCCGCCGCACCACCATTGTCATCAGTCATCATTACAGCACCATATCGTTCTGCGACGACGTGGTGATCTTGAGCCGCGGTCGGGTGAAAAAACAGGCCCCCTTCGCAACCCTGGCAATGCTCAGCATGGACGAGCTTTACCAGCACGGAGCGGGTGAGTGATGGGGCGCACCCCAACCTGCGACGCGGCTTGCGCCCGGCAGCTCGCAGATCGCGATCAATCCTGCCGGCAAACCACCGCCGCGACGCATTTCCGATTGTTCAAAAACAATTCTCGGTGAGAGGTCAGGCGGCCTTCTTCTTCGCCAACCGCGCCTTGATCGAGGCGACGTCGGCGCGCGGCGTCGCGGCGAACAGCGTCCTGGTGTAGTTGTGCTTGGGGTCGGCGAAGACCTCCTCGCGCGAGCCGTATTCGACGGCTTCGCCGAAATACATCACCATCACATCGTCGGCGATGTAGCGCACGACCGACAGATCGTGGCTGATGAAGACATAGGTCAGCTGGAATTCGTCCTGCAGGTCGGCGAGCAGGTTGAGCACCTGCGCCTGCACCGAAAGATCGAGCGCGGAGACCGGTTCGTCAAGCACCAGCAGGCTCGGGTTCAGCATCAGCGCGCGGGCAATGGCGATGCGCTGGCGCTGGCCGCCCGAGAACATGTGAGGATAGCGATTGTAGTGCTCGGTTCCGAGGCCGACTTTCTTCAGCATCCTCATGGCGAGGTCGCGCCGCTCTTCGGCCGGCTTGTCGGTGTTGATGAGCAGCGGCTCGCCCAGCACATCTCCGATCTTCTGGCGCGGATTGAGCGATCCGTAAGGGTTCTGGAAGACGATCTGCACCTTGCGGCGCATCTCCCTGGTCAGGCCGTTCCTTGCGATGTCGACCTTGTTGCCGTCGATGAACAGCTCGCCCGACGTTGCCGGATCGATCAGCGTGATGATGCGCGCCAGCGTTGACTTGCCGCAGCCCGATTCACCGACGATGGCCAGCGTCTTGCCCTTGTCGACGCTGAACGAGACGCCCTTGACCGCATGCACGGTGCGCGCGCCGCGAAACAGGCCGCCGCCGACGTGATAGTCGCGCACGATGTCCTTGCCTTCGACGACCTTGATGCTCATCAGAAGCCCCCGGCAGCCGGTTCGAACAGCATGTCCGAGACGGTCGGCAGCCGGTCGCCGATGGCATTTTCCGGCAGCGCCGACAACAGCGCGCGGGTGTAATTGCTCTTCGGCGATTCAAACAGCGACAGCACGTCGGCCTCTTCCATCTTGCGGCCCTTGTACTGGACGATGACGCGGTCGGCCGTCTCGGCGACCACGCCCATATTGTGGGTGATCATGATCAGGCCCATGCCGTATTTGACCTGCAGCGACACGAGCAGGTCGAGGATCTGCTTCTGGATGGTGACGTCGAGCGCGGTGGTCGGCTCGTCGGCGATCAGAAGCTTCGGATTGCAGGCGATGGCGATGGCGATCATCACGCGCTGGCACTGGCCGCCCGACATCTGGTGCGGAAACGAGTTCAGCCGTTCGGCCGGCTCGGCAATGCCGACCTGCGTCAGCAATTCGATGGCGCGCTCGCGACGCTGGGCCTTGTCCATGCCCATATGGAAGCGCAGCACCTCCTCGATCTGAAAGCCGACGGTGAAGCACGGATTGAGACTGGCCATCGGCTCCTGGAAGATCATCGACATGTCCTTGCCGACGATCTTGCGCCGGTCGGCCGGGCTCATCTTCAGGAGATCGCGGCCGTTGAAGCTCATCTCGTCGGCAGTGACCGTCGCCGTCCACGGCAACAGCCCCATCACAGCCAACATCGACACCGACTTGCCGGAGCCGGATTCGCCGACGATGGCCAGCACTTCACGTTCGTTCACATGGAGCGAGACGCCATCGACCGCGCGGAACGGGCCGGATGCGGTCTGGAACTCGACGACGAGATTGCGGATGTCGAGCAGCGCCATTACGACCTCCTCAGCTTCGGATCGAGCGCATCGCGCAGACCGTCGCCGATCAGGTTGATGGCAAGCACGGTGATGAGGATGGCCAGACCGGGGAAGGTCACCACCCACCAGGCGCGCAGGATGAATTCACGCGCCGAGGCGAGCATGGTTCCCCATTCCGGCGTCGGCGGCTGGGCGCCAAGGCCGAGAAAGCCGAGAGCGGCCGCCTCCAGGATGGCGTTGGAGAAGGACAGCGTGCCCTGCACGATCAGCGGCGCCAGGCAGTTGGGCAGGATGGTGCGCAGCATAAGCCTTATATGGCCGGCGCCGGCGACCTTGGCGGCGACCACATATTCGCGGCTCTTTTCGGCCATGACGGCAGCGCGCACCAGACGGGCAAAGTGGGGTTGCAGGACAAGCGCGATGGCCAGCATGGCGTTGAACAGGCCGGGGCCGAGGATGGTGACCAGAACCAGCGCCAAGAGCAGCGACGGGAAGGACAGGATCAGATCCATGACCCGCATGATCGCCACGTCGACCCAGCCCCGGAAATAGCCGGCCAAAAGGCCGAGCGTGATGCCGCCGACAAGCGCCAGCGTGACCACGACGGCGCCGATGAGCAGCGAGAAACGCGCGCCATAGAGCAGGCGCGAGAGCATGTCGCGGCCGACCGCGTCGGTGCCAAGCAGATATTCCATGCTGCCGCCTGCCTGCCAGGCCGGCGGACGCAAGAAAGCGGTCTTGTCCTGGATGTCGGGCGCATAGGGCGCGAGCAGCGGTGCAAAGAGCGCGGCCAGCACCAAAAGGATGAAGACGAACAGGCCGATGACGGCGCCGCGGTTTACCGAGAAATAGTGCCAGAAAGTCCTGAAGCCGGTCAGTCGGTCAGGGTTGCCGGCGGCCATCGGGGCGATTTCGGTCGACTGGCTCATCACGCCGCCCTGATGCGCGGGTTGATGACGGCATAAAGCACGTCGACGATCAGGTTCACCGCCATGACGATGAGGGCGATCAGCAGCAAGCCTGACTGCACGACGACATAGTCGCGCTTGGATATGGATTCGACCATCCACTTGCCGATGCCCGGCCAGGCGAAGATGGTTTCTGTGAGAATGGCGCCGGCGAGCAGGGTACTGACCTGCAGGCCGATGGTGGTGACCACCGGGATCAGTGCATTGCGCAGCGCATGCACGCCGATGACGCGGGACGACGACAGGCCCTTGGCGCGGGCGGTCCGCACATAGTCTTCGCCCAGCACTTCGAGCATGGCCGAGCGCGTCTGGCGCGCGATCACCGCCAGCGGGATGGTGCCGAGCACAATTGTCGGCAGCACCAGGTGACTCAATGCCGAGCGGAAAGCATCCCATTTGCCGTAGAGCAGGCTGTCGAGGGTCAGGAAGCCGGTGATCGGCTTGATAAAGAACTGAAGGCCGATGCGTCCTGAAACCGGGGTCCAGCCGAGATAGCCGGAGAAAAAGATGATCAGCAGCAGACCCCACCAGAAAATCGGCATGGAATAGCCGACAAGGGCGGTGCCCATCAGCCCCTGGTCGAACCAGGAGCCGCGTTTGACCGCAGCAATGATGCCGGCCGGTATGGCCAGCACCATGGCGAAGATCATGGCGAAGACGGAGAGCTCGATGGTTGCCGGGAACAGCGTCATGAAATCTTCGATGACCGGCCGCTTGGACGAAATCGACACGCCGAAATTGCCGGTCGCGGCATCGCGGACATAATGCGCGTATTGCTGCCAGATCGGCAAATTGTAGCCGAACTGTTCCTTCAGTTCCGCGTAACGCTCGGGCGACACGCCATGCTCGCCGGCCATGGCAAGAATGGGATCGCCGGGCAGCAGCCTGACGAAAGCGAAGGCGCAGATGGTGATGCCGATCAGCGTCGGCAGCACCAAGACGATTTTGTTTAGGAGATATCGGAGCATCTTGAAAAGCGGGCGGCGCCTGATTGCGCGCCGCCCGCCTAACAGTTCTATTCGGCCTTGTCGACGCCGTCGAAGCGATGAATGCCGAGCGGGTCCATCATGAAGCCGCTGACATTCTTGCGCACGACTGCGTAGACCTGGCTGTGTGCCATGAGGAAGGCCGGAGCCTGCTTCTGGAAGACAACCTGCGCCTCTTCATAGAGCTTGGTGCGTTCGGCCTGGTCGCTGGTCTTCTTGGCCTTCTGGATCAGATCCTCGAAGTCCTTGTCGCACCAGCTGGAGTAGTTCGACACGCCGATGGCCGAGCAGGCGAACAGCGTGGCGAAGAAATTGTCCGGATCGCCATTGTCACCGGTCCAGCCGATCTGGAAGGCGCCCGGCCGTTCCTTCTTCTTGCCTTCCTCGCGGTACTTCGTCCACTCGTAGCTGACGATCTCCGCCTTGACGCCGACCTTGGCCCAGTCAGCCTGGATCAGTTCGGCGGCGCGCTGGAAGTTCGGGTTGTAGGGACGGACGCGGTCGGAGGCCCAAAGCTGGATCTCCTTCAATCCGGCATCGGCCAGCACCTTCTTGGCGGCTTCCGGATCATAGGCGTCGGACTTCACGTCCTTGTTCCACGACCACATGGTCGGCGGGATCAGGTTTACGGCCGGCGTGGCGCCGGCGTCCTGGAACAGCGACTTGATGAGCGATTCCCGATCGATCGCCTGGTTGAGCGCATGGCGCACTTCAGGCTTGTCGAGCGGCGGGATGGTGGTGTTGTAGCTCATATAGCCGATGTTGAGGCCAGCCTGATCCATCAGGGTCACGTCGGCGTTGGCCTTGATCGTGCCGATGTCGGCAGGATTCGGATAGGGCGCGATATCGCATTCGCCGGCGAGCACCTTCTGGATGCGGGCGGTGGCGTCAGGCGTGATCGCGAAGACGAGATCGTCGATCTTTTCCTTGCCCTTGAAGTAGTCCGGGTTGGCCGCATAGCGGATGACCGAATCCAGCTGGTAGTCGACGAACTGGAACGGACCTGTACCGACCGGCTTGGTCGAGAAGTCGGCCATCTTGCCGTCTTTTTCCAGCTGGTCGGCATATTCCTTCGACACGATCGAGGCGAAGTCCATGCCGAGATTGGCCAGCATCGGCGCGTTCGGCTCGGTCAGCGTCAGCTTCACGGTCAGGTCATCGACCTTTTCCCACTTGGCGACGTATTTCGGCATGTCCATGCCGGTGTAGTAGTCCCAGGTCAGGTTCGGCAGGTACTTCTCGCCGTTCCAGGGGTTTTCCTTATTGAACTGGCGATCGAACGAAAAGACGACGTCGTCGGCATTGAAATCACGCGTCGGCTTGAAGAAATCCGTCGTCTGGAACTTCACGCCCGGATGCAGGTGGAAAGTATAGACCAGACCGTCGTCCGAAATCTCCCATTTGTCGGCGAGACCGGGCACAACTTCGGTGCCGCCATGCTTGAACTCGACCAGGCGCGAATAGACGGTGCGCGACGAGGCGTCGAAGTCGTTGCCGCCCGTCGTGGTACCCGGGTCGAAGTTGGCCGGCGAGGCCTCCGAGCAATAGACCAGCGTCTTGGCATTGGCCACACCGCCGAGGACGCTTGCAGCCAGCAACGCGGCTGCAAAAGTCAGTTTCTTTTTCATTGAGCACTCCCTGATGTTCTTCCAAGCCCCTCTATAGGCTCGCGAAGCGCGCATATAAGCACCGTTTTTCCGGCTTTGGAACACCCTGTTTGCCTACCCCACCGTAAGCAGAAAATATTTCTCGGTCTTTGACGAACTGCAGAAACAAATAGCAAAATCTGCTAATCACGGGATTGTTAACGACCGCATTTTTTCATTGATCGCAGCAATCGTAAGCCAAAAATCCACAAGCCTGGGTTTCGCCACCGAGATGACCGGACGGCATTGCCTGAGCTGGCATCGCGGGAAGGATTTCGACGGCAAATCTTTGCCGTCCTGCCGCTGGGGCAAGACTTGCACGGCCGCCGATAGTCGCAATAGATAGATGACACGCTGGATTTTCCGGGAATCCGCGACATCGCTGCAGCGGAGGACGCCTCACCACATCGAGGCGGCGCAGCAGGAGCAGGCAACAGAACGACCGAGGGAGGCTAGAGGTGGCGAAAGCAACAAAGACAACGGCCCCGGCGAAAGCAAAAGCGGCGAAAGCTTCAAAACCGGCCGCCGCTGCCGCCAAGTCGAAAGCGCCACCGGCCAAAGCCACTCCCGCCGTCAAGCCAACGGCAACCTCGACGCCGGCGAAGGCAAGCGCCAACCCGGCAGCGAAACCTGCGGTCAAGCGCGCGGCGAAGACAACACCCGCTGCAAAGCCCGCCCAGCCGCCAGCCGCGAAGACAGCCGCGGCGAAGCCCGCCTCGAAGCCGTCGCCGGGCGCGGCCAAAAAACTGCCGAATACGCTGACGGCGCTTGCCGCGGGCTTGCCGGAAAAGCCATGGCTAAAAAGCTATTCGAAAGTCGTGCCGGCGGAGATCGGCGCCCTGCCCTACAGTTCGATCGGCGACTTCCTCGTCGGCGCCTGCAAGCAGTTTTCCGGCCAGCCGGCATACGTCTGCATGGGCAAGTCGATCTCCTATGCCGAACTCGAGCGGCAATCGGCCGCCTTCGGCGCTTATCTGCAATCGAAGGGCCTGCAGAAAGGCGCACGCGTGGCGCTGATGATGCCGAATGTGCTGCAATATCCGGTGGCGATGATGGCCGTGCTTCGCGCCGGCTATGTCGTGGTGAACATCAATCCGCTCTACACGCCGCGCGAGCTCGAACATCAGCTCAAGGATTCCGGCGCGCAGGCGATCGTCATTCTGGAGAATTTCGCCAGCACCCTGGACGCGGTGATTGCCAGGACGGCGGTCAAGCATGTGGTGGTCGCGGCGATGGGCGACATGCTCGGCGCCCTCAAGGGCACGATCGTCAACCTCGTCGTGCGCCGGGTGAAGAAGGTGGTGCCGGCCTGGTCGCTGCCCGGCCATGTCAAATTCAATGCGGCGGTGAAAGCCGGCGCCGGCATCGCCTTCAAACCGGCCAAGATGGAGGCCGGCGACGTCGCCTTCCTGCAATATACCGGCGGAACCACGGGGATTTCCAAAGGTGCTGTGCTGCTGCACTCCAATGTGCTGTCCAATGTCGCGCAGAACACGCTGTGGCTGCAGGACGCCTATGCGATCAAGCCGAAACCGGCGCATCTCAACTTCATCTGCGCACTGCCGCTCTACCATATCTTCGCGCTGACGGTGAACGCGCTGATGGGCATGCAGCAGGGCGCCCAGAACGTGCTCGTTCCCAACCCGCGCGACATTCCCGGCTTCGTCAAGGAGCTGCAGAAATACCCGATGCACATTTTCCCCGGCCTCAACACGCTGTTCAACGCGCTGCTCAACAACGAGGATTTCCGCAAGCTCGACTTCAAGCCGCTGATCATGACGCTGGGTGGCGGCATGGCGGTGCAGAAGGGGGTTGCCGAGCGCTGGAAGGCGCTGACCGGCAATTCGATCACCGAGGGCTACGGGCTGTCGGAGACCTCGCCGGTGGCCACCGCCAACAAGTTCAGCGACAGCAATTTCACCGGCACGATCGGCCTGCCGCTGCCGTCGACCGAGATCGTCATCCGCGACGATGACGGCAACAACCTGCCGCTGGGCGAAGTCGGCGAGATCTGCATTCGCGGGCCGCAGGTCATGGCCGGTTACTGGAACCGGCCGGACGAGACCGCCAAGGTGATGACCAAGGACGGGTTTTTCAAATCCGGCGACATGGGCTTCATGGACGAGCGCGGCTACACCAAGATCGTCGACCGCAAGAAGGACATGATCCTGGTCTCCGGCTTCAACGTCTATCCCAACGAACTCGAGGAAGTCGTCGCCCAGCATCCGGGCGTGCTCGAAGTGGCGGCGATCGGCGTGCCGGACGAGCATTCGGGCGAGGTGCCGAAGCTGTTCATCGTCAAGAAAGATCCGGCGCTGACCGCTGAGGCAATCACCGCCTATTGCCGCGAAAGCCTGACCGGCTACAAGCGGCCGAAATACATCGAGTTCAGGACCGAACTGCCGAAGACTCCGGTGGGCAAGATTTTGCGCCGGGCGCTGCGGGAATAGATTTGAACGACGAGCCTAGTCGCGGCGAAAGTGTAGACGACAATCCGCGTCCCGACGCGGCGACGTTCATCAAGGCGAACATGCGCCTTGCGCCTGTTCCCGCCCTTCGTGAAATCCAGCTCTATACGGCTCATTCCGGCAGCGGCCTGAGGCGGCTTGTCGAGTGGCGAGCTCATGGACCGGAAGACGGCAGCCAAACCGAGCAGCACGAAGCTGAGCCGCAGCCGCCCTACTGGGCCTATGCCTGGGCCGGCGGCGCCGTGCTGGCGCGCTATATACTCGACCATCCGCAAATCGTGGCCGGTCACCGCGTGCTCGATCTCGGCGCCGGCTCCGGCCTCGTCGGCATCGCCGCCGCCAAGGCCGGCGCCAGCGCGGTGATCGCCGCCGAGATCGATCGCAACGGTATCGCCGCGATCGGCATCAATGCCGCGGCCAACGGCGTCGAGATCACCGTCCTCGACACGGACATCACTACAGGTCCGCCACCGGCGGTCGACCTCGTGCTTGCCGGCGACGTGTTCTACGGCCGCGAGGTTGCTCTGCGGGTTATCCCGTTCCTCGACCGCTGCCTGGCAGCCGGCATCGAGGTGCTGGTCGGCGATCCCCGCCGCGCCGATCTGCCGCTGTCGCGGCTACGATTGCTCGCCGAATATCAGGTGCCGGATTTCGGCGACGCAAAGGGTGATGTGACCAAGCCGAGCGGTGTGTTTTGGTTCGAGCCGGAAGATTGCTAGCGCGACGCGGCAAAGCCCAGTCGCTCTGAATGGCCGGATTCTACTCATTGTGGACAAACCTCAAGGGGCAGAAAATAGATTGGATTAGCCGTTGATAGGAGAAGTCGAATGGCGTGGATTAAAGTTGTTCAACGTATCGGCTTCATAGTTTGCCCAAAGTGCGAAAATCGCGGCTTCGAGCTTCAGCCTGGCGAAGACATCGATAACGCAAGCGCCAAGATCAGGTGCGGCAGATGCGGGTACGTTTGCTCTGCTGATGAGTAGCCCACTATGTCCGAAAACAAACCAGAAGCTCCATAGTTTCATGGCTGCTTCCCCCAACTCGGCCATTGGCGGGGAAATCCCGAGCCGAATTGAGTTTGCCCCAGGCCCCCGTCAGACCGTCTCCTTGACCCGCGCCGACAGAAAGTCCGGCAAGTCGGCAACCGAATCCAGAACGACATCGGCGATCGACGCCAGCGATTCCCGCGTGCCGGTGCCGGAGAGCACGCCGACCGCCAGGCCGCAGCCGCCGGCACGCGCCATCTCCAGGTCGTGGCGGTTGTCGCCGACCATGGCGATCTCGGACGCCTTCAACCCGGTCAGGTCGCAAAAGGCGACGATCGTGTCCGGCGCCGGTTTCGGATTGGCGACCGCGTCATAGCCATAGGCGGCGGTGAACAGCTGCGCGACGCCGAGCGTGACCATGGTCTTTTCGGCACCGGCAGTCGAATCATTGGTGGCGACGCCGAGCCGGTAGGATCGCTTGTGCAGAGCCGTCAGCGCCGCGACGATGCCGGGCAAGGCCACCGCCATCGATGAGCCTTGCACCGAGGTGATCTCGTTGAAACGGGCGACGGCCAGCATCTGGTCCTCGTCGGACAGGCGCGGGAACCATAGTTCGACGACATCCATGTTGGTGCCCGAGGCGAAGATGGAATCCGGCTTGAAACGCTTGGCGACAAAATCGAAGCCCGCCGCTGAAAGCAGCCTGTCGGCTTTCCAGCGATCGCCCTCGGCAGCATCCATGGCCATGAAATCGGCGATGCCGAGCCAGGTCGCGTTGAAATCGACAAGCGTGCCGTCCTTGTCGAACAATATGCCCTTGATGTCGGCCGGATTTTTCATTGCGCCCCCCGCAGTTGCTGGATGCGCGCCACCAGCCCGGCCGTCGATGCGTCGCGCTTGGCGGCGCTCTCCTTGCCTTCCACGACTGGCAACAGGCCGGTCGCCAGCTCCTTGCCGAGCTCGACGCCCCATTGGTCGAAGGAATTGATGTTGAACAGAGTGCCTTCGACGAAGACGCGGTGCTCGTAAAGCGCGATCAGCCGGCCGAAGGTGCGCGGGTCGAGCTTGCGGTAGAGGATCGTCACCGAGGGGCGGTTGCCGGAGAAGACGCGGTGCGGGGCTATTCTGTCGACATCGGCCGGCTTCATGCCCTTGGCCAGCATCTGCGCGCGAGCCTCGTCCAGCGTGCGGCCCTTCATCAACGCTTCCGATTGGGCCAGGCAATTGGCAAGCAGTAGATCGTGCTGGTGCTTCAGATCCGGCTCATGGCCGACGGCAGCGGCAAGGAACTCGACCGGGATGGAATCGGTGCCCTGGTGCAGCAGCTGGAAGAAGGCGTGCTGGCCATTGGTGCCGGGCTCGCCCCAGACCAGCGGTCCGGTCGGCGTCGTCACCGGCGTGCCGTCGAGGGTGACGCCCTTGCCGTTCGATTCCATGTCGAGCTGCTGCAGATAGGCCGGCAGCCTGGAAAGGCGCTGGTCATAAGGGATGACCGCACGCGCCGGATAACCGCAGATCACGCGATGCCACCAGCCGACCAGCCCCAGCAGCGCCGGCAGGTTCTTCTGCAGGGGTGCGGTGCGGAAGTGCTCGTCCATCTCATGCGCGCCATCGAGGAAGGCGCGGAAGTTGCGCGGGCCGATGGCGATCATCACCGGCAGGCCGATGGCGCCCCACAGCGAATAGCGGCCGCCGACCCAGTCCCAGAAGCCGAACACGCGATCCGCTTCGATGCCGAACTTGGAAACCAGGTCGAGCGCGGTCGAGACGGCGGCGAAATGCTTGCCGACAGCTTCCTTGCCGAGCGCCTTCTGCACCCATTCGCGCGCCGTCTCGGCATTGGTCATCGTCTCGACCGTGGTGAAGGTCTTCGAGGCGATGATGAACAGGGTGGTTTCGGCCGACAGGCCCTTCAGCGTGTCGTGGATATGGGCGCCGTCGATGTTGGAGACGTAGTGCGCGCGCGGGCCGTCGTGATAGGGCGCCAGCGCCAGCGTCGCCATGGCCGGGCCGAGATCGGAGCCGCCAATGCCGATGTTGACAATGTCGGTGATTTTCTTGCCGGTGGCGCCGGCGGCCTTGCCGGAGCGAATGGCGTCGGCGAAAGCGCCCATGGCGTCGAGCACGGACAGCACATCCGCCTTGACGTCCTGGCCATCGACGGTGACGCCCTTGCCCGAGAGGTTGCGCAGCGCCGTGTGCAGCACGGCGCGGTCTTCGGTGATGTTGATTTTCTTGCCGGAAAACATTGCGGCGCGGCGACCTTCGAGATCGGCGGCGGCGGCGAGCTTCTCGAGCAGTTCCATCGTGCCCTGGTCGACCGCGCATTTCGACCAGTCGAGCAAAAGGTCGCCGTCGCTGGCCGAGAACGTCTCGAAGCGCTTGGGGTCGGCGGCAAAAGCCTCGCGCATCGTACCCGATGCCGCCGCGCGCGCAGCACGCAAGGCGACAAGCTGTTTGTCGAAGGAGGAATGATCCACTTTCGGCTCCTGATCGTTTTTCACGACATCTTATCAGACCGGATGTTTCCGGCGCGTGTCGTCGCGCTGATCTTATTGAGCCGAATTCCGCATGTTTCAATGCGTGGGGATGACGCAGTGCAGCATAGTGCGATGTGATGGAGCTATGACGCTGCGCGCCGCGCTGGATGATTTGATGGGAGTAGCGACGACGCTGCGCGTCGCGCTGGGGATAATGAGGCGCGACGACGCTTCGCATCGCGCGGGCGTCCGCGCTGCGGGATGACGCAAGCGTCACCCGGGGATGCGACGACGCTGCGCGTCGCGCATAGATCACTGGCATAAATCCCAGCGATCAGAAAAATTGATTGGCGCAACCCCTTGTGCCACGGTTACCTTCCGCTGGTCCAGCCAAGCAAAAAAGACTGGCCATCGAGGAACACCTTCCATGCCACAGCGTAACGACACGGCCATATGGTCCGGCCTGTTCCGGATTTCGGCGGAATCGGGCCAGACCCTGCAGGCGCAGATCCGTCAGGCGATCGTCGCCGCCATTCTCGACCGGCAGATCGCCGCTTCGATGCCGCTTCCGTCCTGCCGCATCCTGGCTGAAAAACTCGGCGTCGCGCGCGGCACTGTGGTGCTGGCGTTCCAGCAATTGGTCGACCAAGGTTTCCTGGTGGCGCGCGAACGGCGCGGCCATTTCGTCAATCCGGATGTGCTGGCCACCCCCGCCAAGCCGCACCAGAAGGCGCCCGACCAGCAGAACGAGATCGACTGGAAGGCACGCCGGCAGATCGCCGCCAGCGACATGCCGCCACCGGCCAAGCACGACAACTGGATCAAGTCCTCCTACCCCTTCGTCTACGGCCAGTTCGACCCGGCGCTGTTCCCGACAGCCGAATGGCGTGAGTGCAACCGCATGGCGCTGGCCGTGCTCGAAATCCGCAACTGGGCCTCCGACATGGTCGATCGTGACGATCCGCTCTTGATCGAGCAGATCCAGGCGCGGCTGTTGCCGCGGCGCGGCATCTTCGCCAATCCGGACGAGATCATCGTCACGCTGGGCGCCCAGAACGCGCTCTATATGCTGGCGACACTGCTGATGACAAAGGGCTCCAAGGTCGCGATGGAAGACCCGGGATACCCCGACGCGCGCTCGATCTTCCGCTTGGCAGGCGCCGAAATCCAGCCGGTTCCGGTCGATCAGTCCGGCATCGTCACCTCGTCCATTCCCAACGATTCCGGCTTTGTCTTCGTCACCCCCAGCCACCACTGCCCGACCATGGTGCCGCTGTCGGCGGAGCGGCGGCAGGACCTTCTGGCGCGCGCCAACCGCCACAACCAGATCATCATCGAGGACGGCTATGACAGCCAGCTTCTCGACGAGGCGCCGCAGCAGGCGCTGAAGAGCCTCGATCGCTCGGGTCGCGTCGTCTATGTCGGCTCGATGTCGAAGACGCTGGCTCCGGGCCTGCGGCTTGGCTACATCGTCGCTTCGGCTGGACTAATCTCCGAGCTCAGGGCGCTGCGTCGCTTCATGCTCAGGCACCCGCCGGCCAACAACCAGCGCGCGGTCGCGCTGTTCCTGTCGCTCGGCCATCACGAAGCCCTGGTGCGGCGGCTGTCGTCGGCCTTCGACGAGCGGCGCAAGCGTCTGGTCCATGCGATTTCCGCATTCCTGCCGGAATGGCGCTCGACCGATTCGGCCGGCGGCACATCGCTCTGGCTGGAAGGCCCGCGCGGCACCGATTCACGTGGACTGGCCGAGGCCGCGGCCTCGCGCAGCGTCATCATCGAGCCGGGCGATCGCTTCTTCGATCGCACCGAAAAGCCGTCGCGTTTCATGCGCTTGGGCATTTCCTCGATCGCACTGCAGCACATCGAGCCGGGTATTCGCGAGCTCGCGACCGCAGCCGGACGCAGGCCCGCTGCAGCCTGATTTGCCTGTGCCGGGGCTTTGAACAGCCCGGCCCTTGGCATGATCACCAACATTCTGCATTAGCTCTCTGGCATACTCGGCTGCGTTGACTGGCCCATAGGCTGGGCCAATGGCACGGCATAGTCGGCTGACAGAGGGACGAAGCAGGCCGACGGTGGACCAATCACCGCGTCGTGTTTCGCAAGCTAAAGGTGGAGTGCCCCCATGTCAGTGGCTGTTGAGCAGCAGGATGCGGCTCTTAAGGATGCGGCTCCTAAAGATACATCAGCCGACCAGCGTTCGCGACGATCCGGCGGGCGCGAAGCGCGCCGCGCCATGCGGGCAGCACCTTTGGCCGACGACATCAGGCCGGTACGTGCCGGGCTTGAAGGCGGCAGTTACGGCCCGCTCAACCGGAACGACCAGGAGCGCATCCATGAAGCGGTGCTGACGCTGCTGGAGACCGTCGGCTTCGCCAATGCCATTCCCTCCTGCATCGAGGCTCTGACCGGGGTCGGCGCCGTCTATGGCGATGACGGCCGCGTCCGTTTCCCACGTGGGCTTGTGATGGACACGATCAGACGAGCCGCGCGAAATTTTACGCTGCACGGCCAGGACCCCAGGCATGACATGCTGATCCAGGGCAAGCGTGTGCATTACGGCACGGCGGGTGCGGCGGTGCATCTGGTCGATGTCGAAAAGCGCGAATACCGCGAGTCGCTGGTGCAGGACATTTACGACGCCGCTCGCCTCGTCGAAGGGCTCGACAACATCCATTTCTTCCAGCGGCCGATGGTGCCGCGCGACATTCCCGATCCGCTCGAAATGGACTTCAACACGCTCTACGCCTGCGTGATGGGCACGTCTAAGCATGTCGGCACCTCGTTCACGGTGCGCGAGAACGTGCAGCCGGCGCTGGAAATGCTTTATGCGATCGCCGGCGGCGAGGAGAACTTTCGCGCCCGGCCGTTCGTATCCAATTCCAACTGCTTCGTCGTGCCGCCGATGAAATTCGCCGAGGACGCCTGCGGCGTGCTCGAAGCCTGCGTCGAAGGCGGCATTCCGATCCTGCTTCTATCGGCCGGCCAGGCCGGCGCCACCGCTCCGGCGGCAATTGCCGGCGCTGTGGTGCAAGCGGTGGCCGAAGTGCTGGTCGGCCTCATCTACGTCAACGCCATCAAGCCCGGGCATCCGGCGATCTTCGGCACCTGGCCGTTCGTCTCCGACCTCAGGACCGGCGCCATGTCGGGCGGCTCGGCCGAGCAGGCAGTGTTGACTTCGGCCTGTGCGCAGATGGCGCAGTTCTACGATCTGCCGGGCGGTTCGGCCGCCGGCATGACGGATTCGAAACTGCCCGACATCCAGTCCGGCTATGAAAAGGGCATCACCGATGTGATGGCCGGTCTTGCCGGCCTCAATCTGGTCTATGAATCGGCGGGTATGCATGCCTCGCTGCTCGGCTTTTGCCTGGAGAGCCTGATCATCGACAATGACATGCTGGGCCACTGCCTGCGCTGCGTGCGCGGCATCGAAGTGACCGACGAAGCGCTGTCGATCGACACCATCACCGAAGTCTGCATGAATGGCCCAGGCCACTATCTCGGCAATGAGCAGACGCTGCGCCTGATGCAGACGGAGTATTTCTATCCGGCCGTCGGCGACCGCTTTTCGCCCAAGGAATGGAACGAGAAGGGCCGGCCCGACATCTTGCAGCGGGCGATCATCGAAAAGAAGCGCGTGCTGGCCGAGCGCTTCCCGCGCCATGTGCCGAAGCTGCTCGACGACAAATTGCGTGCCCGCTTCGGCGAGATGATCAAGCTGCCACGCAGCGGCATGGGCGGGTAAGCTTCACCTTACGAAGGTCAGTCCGCACTTAGCCCAAAGCGCTCGACGACTTCGGCGCTGATCAGCTTGCCATGCAGCGCCATCAACACGATCTGGGCATCCAGGCTGTCGCCGGTTTCAAGCGCAGCCTCGATGCGGCGCTCAGCGTCCAGCCGCCGCTCCGGCCCATTGGCCTGCTCGAAGGTTTGTGGGCCCGCGATGCAATAGCCAAACAGCTGCGCCACGGACCGGTAGGCGTCCGGCGGCGGCTCGTCCGGCCAACAATCCTTCATCAAATTGACGATGGTGAGCTTTACCCCCTCAGGGACAAGCGCCGGATGCAGATCGGCGCCGCGCAGCGCGTTGTCCAGTTCCCGCAAATCGCCGGAGCGGCCGAACATGCCGAGGAAACCGATTGAAGAGCGCCGCTTCGTCATTGATGGGTGTTATCCCTCGTGCAGGACCTGTCGAGACGACGTATCTGTAGACTTGGCCCAATCGATACAAGAGCGTTGCCATGAGAAAAGGCGGCCTGCCCGATGGCAAGCCGCCTTCGATTTCACCAAGCTTGCAACGCTTAGTGGTTGTCCCTCGGCACGCCGCTGGTATGGGCGACATCCTGGTATTTCACCGCCGGCTTCAGCACCATGCCCTCCGAGAACTGGTCGACCATGGAGCGCTGGATCTCCTGCCATGGCGTCTGATGCTTGGGATAATGATAGCCGCCATCGACCTGCAGTTCGGCACGGCGGCGCGTGATTTCCTCGTCGGTGACGAGGATGTTGGCAGTGCCTTTCCGTAAATCGATGCGCACACGGTCGCCTGTCTTGAGCAGCGCCAGGCCGCCGCCAATGGCGGCTTCCGGCGAAGCGTTGAGGATAGAGGGCGAGCCCGATGTGCCCGACTGGCGGCCATCGCCGATGCAGGCCAGCGCGTGAATGCCCTTCTTGATGAGATAGGCGGGCGGCTGCATGTTGACCACCTCGGCGCCGCCGGGATAGCCGATCGGGCCGGCCCCGCGCATGAACAGGATGGTGTGCTCGTCGATGCCTTGCGCCGGATCGTCGATGCGGGCGTGGTAGTCCTCGGGACCGTCAAAGACCATGGCGTTGCCTTCGAAGGCTTCCGGGTCGTTCGGGTTGGAGAGATAGCGCTCGCGGAATTCCGGCGAGATGCCGCTCATCTTCATGATTGCGGAATCGAACAGATTGCCGCTGAGATTGATGAAGCCGGCATTGGCCTTCAGCGGCTCGGCGACGGCGCGGATGACGTCGGTGTTCTCGTTGGCGACACCCTTGCAATTGTCACCGATAGTCTTGCCATTGACGGTCATCGCTTCGGGATAAGGCAGCAGCTTGGCCTTCATCAACTCGGCCACCACAGCCGGCACGCCGCCGGCATGGTGATAGTCTTCGCCGAGATATTCGCCCGATGGCTGCAGATTGACGATGAGCGGCACATGGAGGCCGACCGTCTGCCAGTCGTCATTGGTGAGCGGCACGCCGAGATGACGGGCAATCGCGTTGAGGTGGATCGGGGCATTGGTCGAGCCGCCAATCGCCGAATTGACGACAATGGCGTTCTCGAAGGCCTTGCGCGTCATGATGTCGGACGGCTTCAGATCCTCATGCACCATCTCGACGATGCGCTTGCCGGTCTCATAGGAGATCTGGCCGCGCTCGCGGTAGGGTGCGGGAATGGCGGCCGAACCCGGCAATTGCATGCCGAGCGCCTCTGCCAGCGAGTTCATCGTGGTGGCGGTGCCCATGGTGTTGCAATAGCCGGTCGACGGCGCCGATGAGGCGACGATGTCCATGAACTCGTCATAGTCAATCTCGCCGGCGGAGAGCCGCTGGCGCGATTCCCAGACGATGGTGCCGGATCCCGTGCGCTTGCCTTTGTGCCAGCCATTGAGCATCGGTCCGACCGAAAGTGCTATGGCCGGAATATTGACGGTGGCCGCCGCCATCAGCAGCGCCGGCGTGGTTTTGTCGCAGCCGATGGTCAGTACGACGCCGTCGAGCGGATAGCCGTAAAGCACTTCGACCAGGCCGAGATAGGCAAGGTTGCGGTCCAGTGCCGCGGTCGGGCGCTTGCCGGTCTCCTGGATCGGATGGCACGGGAATTCGAAGGGGATGCCGCCCATCGAGACGATGCCTTCGCGCACGCGCTTGGCGAGTTCGATATGATGGCGGTTGCACGGCGACAGATCCGAGCCGGTCTGGGCGATGCCGATCAGCGGCTTGCCCGACATCAGCTCGGCCCGCGTCAGGCCGTAGTTCAGGTAGCGCTCGAGGTAGAGCGCGGTCATGCCTGGATTGTCGGGATTGTCGAACCACTCCTGCGAGCGAAATTTCTTCTTTCCGGTGGGGGCGCCTGCCATCATGGTCTCCGTATTTGTAAGACAAATCGATATGGCAACGCGCGGAAGCAGGCAAGAGGGCGCACCGTCGCAACCGGACTTTGGTGCGATAGACACAGACCAGACCGTGCGTTAGGCCTTCGAAGTCTGTCCGGGAGGTGTCGATGGCTTTGGTGATCGAAGGCGAGGAACGCATTGCCGCCCCCCTGCAGAAAGTGTGGGACGCGCTGAACGATCCGAAGGTTTTGCAGGCGACCATTCCCGGCTGCCAGCACCTGGAGATGAAATCGCCGACCGAAATGGCGGCGACGGTGGTGTTGAAGATCGGACCGATCAAGGCGACATTCAACGGCGAGGTGACATTGAAGAACCTGAAGCCGCCGCACTCCTACACCATCCAGGGCGAGGGCAAGGGCGGTATTGCCGGCTTCGCCAAGGGTGGCGCCGACGTGACGCTGACGGCGGACGGGCCGGATGCGACGGTCCTCAAATACTTTGCCAAAGCCGAAGTCGGCGGCAAGATCGCCCAACTCGGCAGCCGGCTCATCGAATCGACTTCGAAGAAGCTGGCCTTGCAGTTCTTTTCAAGCTTTGGCGAGAAGGTGGGTTCCCCTCCCCCTTGAGGGGAGGGATATCCGAGCTACTCGAACACGATGTTCGGCACCGCCGCTTCGGCCGCGCCGCGTTCTTCGTTGACCCGGTCCCAGACCTTCGAAGCAATGCCGCGATAGATCTTCGCCTCGGCGCTGTCTGGCTTCGACGCCACCACCGGAGCACCTTCATCAGAACTTTCGCGAATGCCCATTTCCAGCGGCACTTCGCCGAGGAAGGTCACGCCGAGTCGCTCGGCCTCGCGCCGCGCCCCGCCATGGCCAAAGATGTCGTAGCGCTTGCCGGTATCGGGGGCTATGAAATAGCTCATGTTCTCCACGATGCCGAGCAGCGGCACGTCGACCTTCTTGAACATATTCAATCCTTTGCGGGCGTCGATCAGCGCCAGGTCCTGCGGCGTCGAGACGATGACGGCGCCGGCCAGCGGCACCTGCTGGGCCATGGTCAGCTGGGCGTCGCCGGTGCCGGGCGGCATGTCGACGACGAGCACGTCGAGGCGGCCCCATTCGACCTCGCGCAGCATCTGCGTCAGCGCCGACATCACCATCGGACCGCGCCAGATCATCGGCGTCTCCTCGTCGACGAGGAAGCCCATCGACATCACCTTAAGGCCGTAATTCTCCATCGGTTTCAGGATCTTGCCGTCGACGGTCTGCGGCCGGCCATGGATGTTGAGCAGCCTGGGCATGGACGGGCCATAAATATCGGCATCGAGCACGCCGACACGCAAACCGTTGGCGGCGAGGCCAAGCGCGATGTTGACGGCGGTGGTCGACTTGCCGACGCCGCCCTTGCCGGACGCCACCGCGATGATCGCCTCGATGCCGGGCACGCCGCGCTTGCCCGAGCTTTGCGAGGCCGGGGCGTGCGGGGCTGGAGAGTGTGGAGCTGGGCGCGGCGCGGCTGGCGCAGCCGGGGGTGCCGGCCTGGGCGCGGGACGCGACGCAACCGGAGCCTCCATGCCGCCGCCCTTCTTCTCCGCCGTCAGCGCGACGACGGCGCCGGCGACACCAGGGATCGCCTTGACGACACGCTCGGCTGCGGCGCGCAGCGGCTCCATCTCCTGTGCACGGGCGGCGGGAACGGTGATCGAGAAAAACACTTTCGAATCGGCGATGAAAATCTCCGAAACCATGCCGAGGTCGACGATGTTGCCGGTGAAGTCCGGCCCGTTGACCGTCTTCAGACGCTCGGTGACGATTTCCTTGGTGACGGACATGCATTGTTCCCTAAGGCGTTTGGCTGCGGCTCAGATAGTGCAGATTGGCAGCGACTCCAAGCACCACAGTGTCCGCCTCACCTTGCCAGGCCAACCGCAAGGTAGGTGAGCGCCGAAATTGCAGCCGTGGCCGGCAAGGTGACGATCCAGGCGATGACGATGTTGCCGGCAATGCCCCAGCGCACGGCCGAGACGCGACGGGCAGCGCCGACACCGATGATGGCCCCGGTGATCGTATGGGTGGTCGACACGGGAACGCCAAGCCAGGTGGCGGCAAACAGGGTGATGGCGCCGCCGGTCTCGGCGCAGAAGCCCTGCATCGGGTTCAACCGGGTGATCTTCGAGCCCATCGTGTGGACGATGCGCCAGCCGCCGAACAAAGTGCCGAGCGCCAGTGCTGTCTGACAGGTGAGGACGACCCACAGCGGCACGTAGAACGTCCCGCCGAGCATACCTTGCGAATAGAGCAGCACGGCGATGATGCCCATGGTTTTCTGGGCGTCGTTGCCGCCGTGCCCTAGCGAATAAAGCGAGGCCGAAAAGAACTGCATGACGCGGAAAGTGCTGTCGACGGCGAACGGTGTCTGGCGCACGAACAGCCAGGAAACGGCCAGGATCAGGACCAGCGCCAGAACAAACCCTGTCGCCGGCGACACGACGATTGCGGCGACCGTCTTGCCAAGCCCGGTCCAGACGATGGCGCCGGGCCCAGCCTTTGCAACGCCGGCGCCGACGAGCCCGCCGATCAGGGCATGCGAACTGCTGGACGGGATGCCGGCAATCCAGGTGACGATGTTCCAGACGATGGCGCCGACGAGCGCCGAGAAGATCACCGCCGGCGTGACGATGCTGACGTCGACGATACCTTTTCCCACGGTTTCAGCCACGTGAAGGCCGAAGAACATGAAGGCGATGAAATTGAAGAAAGCCGCCCACAGGACCGCATATTGCGGTCTCAGCACGCGGGTGGAGACGATGGTGGCGATGGAGTTCGCCGCATCGTGCAGGCCGTTGAGAAAATCGAAAAACAGCGCGACGGCGACAAGGCCGATCAGCACGGGAAAGGCGATGGTGGCTTCCATTGCCTAAACGTTCTCGATGACGATGCCGCTGATCTCGTTGGCGACGTCCTCAAAGCGGTCGACCACCTTCTCCAGCTGGCCGTAGATCTCCGAGCCGATCAGGTAGGCCATCGGATCGCTGCGGCCATGCCGCTTGAACAGGTCCTTCAATCCCTGCTCATGCAGATCGTCGGCGCGGCTTTCGACGCGCATGACCTCTTCGGCGATGGCGTTGAGGCGTACCGTGTGCGTGCCGACCTTGCTGAGCAGCGGGATCGCTTCGGCAACCAGCCTGGAGGCGGCAACGATGACGCCGCCCATCTCCTGCATCAGCGGGTCGAATTCCTTCTTTTCGAACAGCTTCACCGTCTTGACGGTCTTTTGCATCATGTCGATGGCGTCATCCATTGACTGGATCAGGTCCTTGATGTCGCCGCGATCGAAAGGCGTGATGAAGGAACGCCGCACCGCCAGCAGGACTTCGGCCGTGATATGATCGGCCTCGTCCTCGAGATCGATGATCTTCTGGCACCAGCGATCGATGTCCTTGCCCTGCAGAAGCTGCTCCAGCGCCTCGGCGCCGCCGACCACGGTGCGGGAATGCCGTTCAAAGAGGTCGAAGAAGCGATCTTCGCGCGGCAAAAGCTTGCGGAACCAGCCCAGCATGTCCGATCTCCTCGTATTCCATCCAACCACATAGCGCCGTGTTCGGCCGGGGGAAACAGCCAGCCGGCCCAAAGATGTGGATGCATGGCCAATTGCGGGTAGAGCTTGCGGCGAAAGGCAATTTCCCCGACCTTGCGCGCAACGAACGGACGGATGGGATGATCGACAAGCTCGAATTCTTCATCGCGCTGGCCAAGGAGGAGCATTTCGGCCGGGCGGCGGAAGCGTGCGGCGTCACGCAGCCGACCTTGTCGGCCGGGATCAAGCAGCTGGAGGGCCAGCTCGGCGTCATGCTGGTCAATCGCGGTTCGCGCTTTCAGGGGCTGACGCCGGAAGGCAAGCAGGTGCTGGTGTGGGCGCGTCGCATCGTCGGCGATTCCAGGACCATGCGCGAAGAGATGCGGGCGGCGCGACATGGCCTGTCCGGGCGTATCCGTATTGCCGCCATCCCAACCGCCCTCGCCATGGTGGCGCGGCTGACGACGCCATTTCGCGAGAAGCATCCGGGCGTCACCTTCTCTATCCTGTCGCGCACCTCGATCGAGGTGTTGTCGCTGCTCGGCAATTTCGACGTCGATGCCGGCATCACCTATCTCGACAACGAGCCTCTCGGACGGGTGACCAGCGTGCCGCTCTATGACGAGCGCTACCAGCTGATCACGGCGGTCGGAAATCCCTATTCGGATCGCGACAAAGTGACATGGGCCGAAATCAGCCAGCTGCCGCTCTGCTTGTTGACGCCGGACATGCAGAACCGCCGCATCATCGACCAGCATCTGGCCGAGGCCGGCGTGCAGGTGCGGCCGACACTGGAATCCAACTCGATGATCGTGCTGTTCTCCCACATACGGACAGGCAAATGGTCGTCGATCATGCCGCTCAACCTGGCGGAAACATTCGGTTTTTCCGAGCCGATCCGGGCCATTCCGATCGTCGAACCGGATGCCAGCCACACGGTCGGGCTGGTCGCCGCGCCGCGCGAACCGCACACGCCGCTGGTGCAGGCGCTGCTGGACGAGGCGATGGCGCTGGCAGACGATTTCCGCGCCAATCGCTGAGCTAGTCATAACTGATCAATCGGCGCGATAGAAATTTTCTATCGTGCAACGAAACCGCTTTATTGATTTCAGGGGTTTTCTCTGATTTCTTAAGCACTTAGCGATTAAGCGGCGTAGGCATGTCGTTGTTCCAAAACCGCGTCATGCTTTTGGACGATATATGCATCGATCGCTACGATAGGGAGGGCGCTGCGTGACGATGCAGCCAGCAAGTACCGAGATACAGTCGCGCACGGCGGCGATCATCCAGGAGTTGAAGGGCCTCGAAGGCCCGCTGCTGCCGATCCTGCACGAGATCCAGGACGAATTTGGCCACGTGCCGCAGGACGCCGTGCCCGTCATCGCCGATGGGCTGAACCTGTCGAGGGCCGAAGTGCATGGCGTTGTGACCTTCTATCATGATTTCCGTGCCCGGCCGGCCGGCCGGCATGTGCTCAAGCTCTGCCAGGCGGAAGCCTGCCAGTCGATGGGTTCGGATGCGATCGCCGCAAAGGTCAAGCAGTTGTTGGGCATCGATTTCCATGAGACCACCCGCGACGGATCGGTTACACTTGAGCCTGTCTATTGCCTCGGGCTGTGCGCCTGTTCACCGTCGGCGATGCTGGATGGTGAGGTGATCGGGCGGCTCGATGACGAGAAGATCGAAGAGATCGTCGGGGAGGTACGCTCATGATCCCGCGCATCTACATTCCAGGTGACTCCGGCGCGCTGGCGCTCGGCGCCGAAAAGGTCGCCAAGGCTGTTCGTGCGGAACTGGCTGAACGGGGCGTCGAGGCCAAGATCGTCCGCAACGGCTCGCGCGGCGCCTATTTCCTCGAACCGATGGTCGAGGTCGCGACCGAAAAGGGCCGCGTCGCTTACGGGCCGGTCAAGCCATCGGACGTCAAGAGCCTGTTCGACAGCGGCTTTCTCACCGGCGGGCATCACAAGCGCTGGCTGGGCGCGCCCGACAAAATCCCGTTCCTGGCCAAGCAGACGCGCCTGACCTTTGCGCGTTGCGGCATCAACGACCCGCTATCGCTCGATGCCTACAAGTCACTGGGCGGGCTCAAGGGCCTGCAGAACGCGGTGGCCATGGCGCCGCTCGACATCGTCAAACAGGTCACGGAATCGGGCTTGCGCGGCCGAGGCGGCGCCGGCTTCCCGACCGGCATCAAGTGGAAGACGGTGCTCGATACGACATCTGACCGCAAATACATCGTCTGCAATGCCGACGAGGGCGACAGCGCCACCTTTGCCGACCGCATGATTATGGAGGGCGACCCCTTCGTGCTCATCGAAGGCATGACGATTGCCGGCATCGCCACCGGCGCGACCAAGGGGTTCGTCTATATCCGCTCGGAATATCCGCATGCGGTGGCTGTCATGAACAAGGCTGTCGAGGTCGCCCGCAAGGCAGGCGTGCTCGGCGTCAGCGTGCTGGGTTCGCCCAACGCCTTCGACATGGAAATCCGCGTCGGCGCCGGCGCCTATGTCTGCGGCGAGGAAACGTCGCTGCTGAACAGCCTTGAAGGCAAGCGCGGCGTGGTGCGCGCCAAGCCACCGCTGCCGGCAATCCAGGGTCTGTTCGGCAAGCCGACGGTGATCAACAACGTCATCAGCCTAGCCTCCGTGCCCATCATCATGGACCAGGGTGCTGCCTTCTACAAGGATTTCGGCATGGGCCGCTCGCGCGGCACGATCCCGATACAGATCGCCGGCAACGTCAAGTTCGGCGGCCTGTTCGAGGCGGCGTTCGGCATGACGCTGGGCGAGATCGTCGACGATATCGGCGGCGGTACGGCCACAGGTCGCCCGGTGAAGGCGGTGCAGGTCGGCGGCCCGCTCGGCGCCTATTTCCCGCGCGGCCTGTTCGACACGCCGTTCGACTACGAAGAGTTCGCGAAGCGCGACGGGCTGATCGGCCATGCCGGCATCACCGTGTTCGACGACACGGCCGACATGCTGAAGCAGGCGCGCTTTGCCATGGAGTTCTGCGCCATCGAAAGCTGCGGCAAGTGCACGCCCTGCCGCATCGGCTCGATACGCGGGGTGGAGACCATCGACCGGCTTGCCGCCGGCATCGAGCCGGAGAAGAACCTGGCACTGGTCACCGATCTCTGCAACACGATGAAGTTCGGATCGCTCTGCGCGCTGGGCGGCTTCACGCCCTATCCGGTGATGAGCTCGATCACCCATTTCCCCGAAGATTTCAAGCCCGCGCCGGCGCGCGTGGCTGCTGAATAGGAGCTGGCAGATGAATATCAAGGCCGACTTCCCGACACTCATCGAAGAACTCGATTACGGAACCCCGGAATCGAAGGCGCAAAAGCAGGTTACGCTGATCGTCGACGGCCGCAGCATCAGCGTGCCGGAGGGTACGTCGATCATGCGCGCGGCGATGGAAGGCGGGGTCGAGATCCCAAAACTCTGCGCCACGGACATGCTGGACTCGTTCGGCTCCTGCCGCGTCTGCCTGGTCGAGATCGACGGGCGCGGCGGCACGCCGGCATCCTGCACGACCCCCGTCGGCGAAGGCATGGTGGTGCGCACGCAATCCGAGCGGCTCGACGCCATCCGCCGCGGTGTCATGGAGCTTTACGTCTCCGACCACCCGACCGGCTGGAACGAGAAGGCCGGCACCGGCGCCAGCGAGTTCGACGTTGTGGCGAAATCGGTCGGCCTGACCGAGAACCGCTTCGGCATTGAGGGCCGCAACCACGTCAAGCAGGAAAACGGCGTCGCGCCCGGCCATGGCTCGCTGGCGGTCGACTACATCGCCCGCGACGAGTCCAACCCCTATTTCACCTATGATCCGGCGCAATGTATCGTCTGCTCGCGCTGCGTGCGGGCCTGCGAGGAGGTGCAGGGCACCTTCGCGCTGACGATCGAGGGCCGCGGTTTCGAATCGCGCATGGTCGCCGGCATGCACGAGGATTTCATCGCCTCCGAATGCGTGTCCTGCGGCGCCTGCGTGCAGGCCTGTCCGACCGATGCGCTGCGTGAAAAGACCGTGCTTGAGAAAGGCATGCCCGAGCGTTCCGCTGTCACCACCTGCGCCTATTGCGGCGTCGGCTGCTCGTTCAAGGCCGAAGTGAAGGACGACGAAGTCATTCGCATGATGCCCTACAAGGACGGCAAGGCGAACCACGGCCACTCCTGCGTGAAGGGCCGTTTCGCCTATGGCTATGCCACCCACAAGGACCGCATCCTGTCGCCTATGATCCGGGAAAAGGTCAGCGATCCATGGCGCGAGGTGAGTTGGGAAGAGGCCATCGCCCATACGGCCAAGGAATTCCGCCGTATCCAGTATCAATACGGCCGCACCTCGATCGGCGGTATCACGTCCTCGCGCTGCACGAATGAAGAGACCTATCTCGTCCAGAAGCTGGTGCGCCAAGGCTTCCGCAACAACAATGTCGACACTTGCGCGCGCGTCTGCCACTCGCCGACCGGCTACGGCCTCGGCCAGACCTATGGCACCTCGGCCGGCACGCAGGATTTCGATTCCGTCGATTTCACCGACGTCGCCGTCATCATCGGCGCCAATCCGGCTTCCGCGCACCCGGTGTTCGCCTCGCGGCTGAAGAAGCGGCTGCGCCAGGGCGCCAAGCTGATCGTGCTCGATCCGCGCCGAACCGAAATGGTCAAGTCGGCGCATATTGAGGCCGACTATCACCTGCCGCTGAAGCCGGGCACCAACGTGGCGGTGCTGACGGCGCTGGCGCATGTCATCGTTACCGAAGGGCTTTTCGACGAAGCCTTCATCCGCGATCGCTGCGACTGGGCGGAGTTCCAGGATTGGGCTTCTTTCGTCGCCTTGCCGGAAAACAACCCCGAAATCGTGGGCAAGCTGTCCGGCGTCGATCCCGAACTGATCCGAGGTGCTGCGCGGCTCTATGCCAAGGGCGGCAATGGCGCGATTTATTATGGCCTTGGCGTCACCGAACACAGCCAGGGTTCGACCACGGTTATGGCTATCGCCAACCTTGCCATGGCGACGGGCAATATCGGCCGTCCCGGCGTCGGCGTGAACCCGCTGCGCGGCCAGAACAACGTGCAGGGTTCCTGCGACATGGGCTCGTTCCCGCATGAACTGCCGGGCTACCGCCACATCTCCGGCGAGGCGGTGCGCGACATCTATGAGACGTTGTGGGGGGTGAAGCTCGACGACGAACCGGGCCTGCGCATCCCCAACATGCTGGATGCCGCCGTCGACGGCTCCTTCAAGGGCATCTACATCCAGGGCGAGGACATCCTGCAGTCGGACCCTGATACCAAGCATGTCGCGGCCGGCCTGGCGGCGATGGAATGCGTGGTCGTGCACGACCTGTTCCTCAACGAGACCGCCAACTACGCGCATGTCTTCCTGCCGGGCTCGACCTTCCTGGAGAAGGACGGCACTTTCACCAATGCCGAGCGCCGCATCAACATGGTGCGCAAGGTTCTGGAGCCGAAGGCGCGCTACGCCGACTGGGAAGCGACACAGGAGCTTGCCCGTGCGATCGGGCTGGACTGGAACTATCAGCATCCCTCCGAGATCATGGACGAGGTTGCAAAAACGACGCCGAGCTTCGCCGGCGTGTCCTTCGAGCTGCTCGACCGTGTCGGATCCGTGCAATGGCCCTGCAACGAGAAGGCGCCGCTCGGCACACCGATCATGCATATGGATGGCTTCGTGCGTGGCAAGGGCAAGTTCATCCGCACTGAATATGTCGCGACCGACGAGCGGACCGGGCCGCGTTTCCCGTTGCTGCTGACCACCGGCCGCATTCTCAGCCAGTACAATGTCGGTGCACAGACAAGGCGCACCGAAAACGTCATGTGGCACTCGGAAGATCGGTTGGAGATCCATCCGCACGACGCCGAGAACCGCGGCCTGCGCGATGGCGACTGGGTGCGGCTGACCAGCCGTTCGGGCGAGACGACGCTGCGTGCGCTGATCACCGACCGGGTGTCGCCGGGCGTGGTCTACACCACCTTCCACCATCCGGACACGCAGGCCAACGTCATCACCACCGACTTCTCCGACTGGGCGACCAATTGTCCGGAGTACAAGGTGACCGCAGTGCAGGTCGGCGCGTCGAACGGACCTTCGGACTGGCAGCGCGACTATAACGAGCAGGCCGAGCAGAGCCGCCGCATCGCTCCGCTACAGGCGGCGGAGTAGTCTGGGTAGACTCGCCGCCGGAGGAAACAAGAGTGACTCAAAAGGAAGCCTACGAAACGCTTCTGCGCCTATGTGAGAAGCAAGGCGCCGACCTGAACCAGTTTTTGTTCGATATCCAGGGACATGCTTCCGAGGAGGATTTCAACAACCTTCGCCGCATTGTCGCGTACATAATGGGCTACGGGCATCATAAGGCCTATGAATCCATCGCGCGCGATGTTCCGGAACTGACACCGGATTGGATGAAGGGACCCTGATGCGCTCCCGCCAGCCAATCAGCCAGATCTCTCGCCTCGCCCACCGTGCAAGTGGCACCGCGGCGGCCAACCGCATGGTGCCGGAGGAGACGCCGGTGGCGTTCTCGTTTGCCGGCACCACCCATGCGGTGATGATGGCGAGCCCGGCCGACTTCGAGGATTTCGCGCTCGGCTTCTCGCTGACCGAAGGCATCATCGGTTTGCCTGACGAGATCGAGGCGATCGAGGTCGAGGACCATGGCGCCGGCATCGATATCCAGATCCGGCTGAAGGACCAGGCCAATACGCGCTTCGAGGCGCGGCGGCGGCGGCTCGCCGGCCCGGTCGGCTGTGGGCTGTGCGGCATCGAATCCATCGAGGAAGCGATGCGCTCGGTCGATAAGGTTGGTGCGTCCAAGCTTACGCTTGAAGCCGACGACATCACCCGTTCGGTAAAGCTTTTGTCCAAGGTGCAGCCTCTGCATTCAGAAACCGGCGCCGTGCATGCAGCGGGCTTCTACATTCCCGGCAAAGGCATCGTCATGGCGCGCGAGGATGTCGGCCGGCACAATGCGCTGGACAAACTGGCCGGCGCGCTGGCCAAGGCCGGCATTGACGGTGCATCGGGCGCGGTGGTGGTGACATCACGCGTCTCAGTGGAGATGGTGCAGAAAACGGCGGCGATCGGCTCCGCCTTCATCATCGCCGTGTCGGCGCCGACAGCCCTTGCCATCCGCACCGCCGAAGAGGCCGGCATGACGCTGGTGGCGCTGGTGCGCGGCGACGATTTCGATGTTTTCACCCACCCGGAACGGGTGGTCTTGGGAGTTGCCCAGCATGTCGCATGACGAAGAACACATCACGAGCACCGGGGAAAAGCTGGTGCGCATGGCCAACCAGATCGCCGCCTTCTTCCATTCAAGGCCCCGCGAGGAAGGTGTGGCGGGCGTGGCCGAGCACATCAACAAGTTCTGGGAGCCCAGGATGCGCCGGCAGTTCTTCGAGATGCTGGACAGTGGCGGCGAAGGTTTTGACGAACTCGTCGTCGTGGCCTCGGCCAGGATCAAGCGGCCGAAGACCGAGGAGCAGGCCGATGTGAGCATCGGCTACGTCCAACCCACGGGTGCAGAGAGCGCCGCTCCCCAGAAATAGCCTCCCCCAGAAATGGCGGGCGAACACGGTTCGCCGCGGGCTATATTCCTGTCTTCTAAAGTTTGGCTGCCGCATCCGCCAGGCGTCTGCTATGGTCGGCGATCAGAAATCGTCTGGCCGGGCGGGATAGCAACGTGAGGCCGATCGAGACGCGATATGCCCTCAGCGGCGACGTGCGGATCGCCTATCAGGTGGTCGGCCAGGGATCGTTCGACCTGGTTTTCGTGCCCGGCTTCATCTCCAATCTCGACCTGCATTGGGAAGACGAGGGCTACGCCAGGCTCTTGAAACGGCTCTCGGCGTTCTCGCGGCTGATCCTGTTCGACAAGCGCGGCACCGGCCTGTCCGACCGCGTCGACCCACGCCACCTGCCCAGCCTTGAAACCCGCATGGACGATGTGCGCGCGGTGATGGATGCCACCGGCAGCGGCCGCGCGGCCTTGCTCGGCGCTTCGGAAGGCGCGCCGATGGCAATGTTGTTTGCCGCCACCTATCCGGAACGGACACGAGCGCTGGCGCTCTATGGCGGTTATGCGCATTTCCACAAATGGGTGATGTCGCCGGAGCGCCTCGAGGCCTTCATCGCGACGGCCGGCACGGAATGGGGCACGGGCGCCACACTGCCCAACTTCGCTCCCGGCCGGGTAGATGATGCGCATTTCACCCAGTGGTGGGGCCGCTTCGAGCGGCTGTCGGCCAGTCCGACGGCAGCGGCAGCCCTTGCCCGGATGAATGCCGGAATCGATGTGCGCGGCGTGCTTTCGGCGATCGGCGCACCGACACTGCTCATTCATCGCCGCAACGACGCGCGGGTCGACCCGGACGCCAGCCGCTTCCTGGCGAAAGAGATCGCCAATGCGCGATTGGTCGAGGTCCCCGGGCGCGACCACCCGATCTGGACCGGCGATGTCGACCGGGTGGCCGACCTGATCGAGGAATTCCTGACCGGCGAGCGTGCCGTGGCCGAAGCGGAGCGCGTGCTTGCCGCTCTTCTGGCGACACGCATCTACGACACGGCGCGGGTTGGCGACCGCATGTGGAGCGAACGTAGCGAGCGCTTCCAGGAGAGCTGGCAGCAGCTGGTCGGCCGTCATGGCGGACGCGTCGCCGGCATCCATGGCGAATTGATGATCTCGCGCTTCGACGGGCCGGCGCGGGCCATACGCTGCGCGGCGGCACTGCGCGATGCGGCGCAACATATGGGCATTGCAAGCGCCCAGGGCGCCCATGTCGGAGAGGTCGAAATGCGCGGGCCGCCGGTGGGGCTGATGGCACGGGTGACGATGCAGATCGCCGCCCATGCCGGGCGCGGCGATATTCTGGCGTCGCGGCTGGCCGCCGATCTGGCGGCGGGGTCCGGCCTGCATTTCATCGATGCCGGGCGTGTCACGGTGGATGAGCTGGACGAGCCGCTGGCGCTGGTCCAGGCAACGTCGGAACAGCACCTGGAGCCGGCCTGCCGCCCCAAGGCGAAACCCGCCGAGCCGGCTCAACTGACGGCGCGCGAAAGCGAGGTGGTGATCCTGATCGCCGACGGCAAGAGCAATGCCGCGATCGCCGCCGAGCTGAGGCTCAGCGAGCATACGGTCAAGCGTCATGTCGCCAACATATTGCTGAAGCTCGATTTGCCGTCACGGGCGGCGGCAGCGGCATTTTCCGCCAGGCAGGCTGGCCCGGACGGGCCATAGGGACCATGGCGCTTTCGGGCGAAGCGGCCAGGTGGGGTCGAGGCGTACCAATTCTCTCCATGCAGGCCAGGCGGATGTCGCCGGGAAAGGCACTGCGGATGGAGGATGCAATGCTGAAGTCAAACAGGTCGATCAAATCGCTGGTGATAGCGGCAGGCGTTGGCGCGCTGTTCACGATCGCTCCCGCCAGAGCCGAGGATGCCTCGGCGGCCGCCGCCTACAAGGACATCGAGGCGACGCTCGGCTCAGTGCCGGACATGTTCAAGACGCTGCCCGATGTCGCGGTTGCCGGCGCCTGGGCCGAGATCAAGGGTGTGCAGCTCAACCCCAAGACCGCGCTCGACGGCAAGACCAAGGAACTGCTGGGGCTGGCCGTCGCCTCGCAGATCCCCTGCCAGTACTGCATCTATTTCCACACCGAGGCCGCCAAGCTCAATGGCGCGACCGATGAGGAGATCAAGGAAGCGATCGCGATGGCGGCCATCGTGCGCCACTGGTCGACGATGCTCAACGGCAGCCAGGTCGACTTCGCGACCTTCAAACAACAGACCGACGGCGTGTTCGCAGCCGTCAAAGCCAAGTCGCAGTGAAAGACAAACGCCCGGCGGTGCGCGCCGGGCAGTGCTTGATCATCAACCGCCCGATCGACGGGCCATGGAGGAAGAAATGCTGACAAAGACGCAAAGCGTGGACGGCGCGGCGATCAAGAAAGCGATCGAAGGACGGGACGGCAGGATGCTGGCGAGCTTCTATGCCGACGACGCGCTGGTGCGGGTGATCGACCGCAACAATCCGCCGAGCAAGCCGCGCGAGATCCGCGGCCGGGCGGCGATCAGCACGTTCTGGGACGACATCTGCAGCCGGGCGATGACCCACAAGGTCGACACCACCATCGCCGATGGCGACAATCTCGCCTTCACCCAGGCCTGCGCCTATCCGGACGGAACGAAAGTGTTCTGCGCGGCGATGCTGGAGCTGAAGAATGGGCGGATTGCGCGACAGACCGTCGTGCAAGCCTGGGACGAGTAGGTCACCGCGAAAGATCAACCGCGGTTTGGGGCCGCATAACTGGAGGAGACAAAAATGTTCAGCGCCAGATGGCAGATCGACGCCAAGTTCGGACACAAGCAGACCGTGCTCGAACTGCTCAAGAAATGGGAACGCGAGATCGGCTCTCAGGTCGGCATCGCCGACCTCAAATTCCAGATCATGACCGGTTCGATCGGCGCCCGGGAAGCGACGGTCGAATCGCATCATCAGGTCGAAAGCCTTGCCCAGTTGGAGGGATTCTTCGCCAAGATCGGCAAGATCGACGCGCACGCAAAATGGGGCAAGGAGATGGAGCCCTACGTCGTGTCGGGCACCAGCCTTTGGAACATCTATCGCATCGTGGAGTAGCCGTGGCAGGTGCAGCAGTTTTCGGCCATCAGTTGCGGCGGCCGAAACTCGTCCGCTGCCCGGGAAACCGCCCTTCCCTGGCCAATCCGGCAGCCGCGACACGTGCCGGCTGATTGGGCAATGTGGCCTGCTTGGCCAGGGCCGCCGCTATCAAGGCGTCGGCCTGGCGCGCGCGCTGGTCCGCGCCGGCATCTCCGGCAGGGTTGCCCGCCACGGCGGAGCTCGACATCCGCCGGCGGGGTTTGAAAGCAAGATAGAGAAGCAACGCGCCGAGCAGTCCAGCCCCAATGACGATCGTCAAACGCGTGCCGGTCATGCCGGTGTGTTCGATCTGGGTAGGGTTGGCGGGGTTCTGGACGACGGTGAGCTTGTCGCCGACCTGCGGTTCGCGGGCACCGTTCTTGTTCAGCTCCATCGTGGCCTCGACGGCGTCGGCGCCGGTGCCGACGCGCAAGGTGCCGGTGAATTTCTGGGTCACCTTCCACTCTTTGTCAGCATGGACCGTCTTGAACGCATCCACCAGTTCGCACGGGATCGTGGCGGTGCTGACGGTCTTGTAGACAATCTTGTGGGCGGTCGATTCCATGTCGCATTCGACATTGACCGCGAGGATTTCAGCAGGCGCCTCGGGCCAGCCGCTCTTCTTGATCATGTCCTTGCCGCCGAACACAGCGATCAGCAGACAGAAGCCGCCAATGAGTACCAGCTTGATCTTGGTCGTGTTCATGCGCAAACCCCTCGCCGCGCGGTTTCCCGGCAAGAGGCTGCTCGTTCAGGTTGAATATTCAGTAAATCGTGAACTCCCGCCGTACCGCAAAGGTTACTCACGCTTAATATACAGAAAACGCGGTGGCGAATATTTTAGAGATAGTGGCGGCCTCTACCCATGCGCCACCATCACATGACGAACGGCGGTATAATCCTCCAGCGCATAGAGAGACATGTCCTTGCCGTAGCCGGACTGCTTCAGCCCGCCATGCGGCATCTCGTTGGTCAGCATGAAATGGGTGTTGATCCAGGTGCAGCCATATTGCAGACGGGCGGCCGTCGCCATGGCGCGCGAGACGTTCTTGGTCCACACCGAGGATGCCAGGCCGTAGTCGCTGTCATTGGCCCAGTTCACGGCTTCATCGACTTCGGAGAAGCGGGTGATGGAGACGACCGGACCGAACACTTCGCGGCGCACGATCTCGTCTTCCTGCAGCGCGCCGGCAACCACCGTCGGCTGGTAATAGAAGCCGGAGCCTTCGCCCGGCTTGCCGCCGGTGGTGATCTCGATGTGCTTCAGTTCCGAAGCGCGCTCGACGAAGCTCGAGACTCGATCGCGCTGGCGGCGCGAGATCAGCGGCCCGATCTCGTTTTCGGTGTCGTCGGGCTGGTTGTATTTGATGGTCGAGACGGCAGATGAGAGATCGGCGACGAGCTTGTCGTAGATCTTCTTGCCGGCATAGATGCGGCAGGCGGCTGTACAATCCTGCCCGGCATTGTAGTAGCCGAAAGCGCGCAGGCCGTTGACCACGGCGCCGAGGTCGGCGTCGTCGAAAACGATGACCGGCGCCTTGCCGCCGAGTTCCAGATGCGTGCGCTTGACCGACTTGGCGGCGGCCTGCAGCACCTTCTTGCCCGTGGCGACGTCGCCGGTGATCGAAATCATGTTGACCTTGGCGTGATTGATCAGCGTGTTGCCGACGCTGTCGCCGCGGCCGAGCACGACATTGACGACGCCCTCGGGCAGAACCTCGGCCAGGATCCTGGCCAGCTTCAGCGCCGTCAGCGGCGTCTGCTCCGACGGCTTGAAGACGACGGTGTTGCCGCCGGCAATGGCCGGCGCCAGCTTCCAGGCCATCATCATCAGTGGATAGTTCCACGGCGCGATGGAAGCGACGATGCCGATCGGGTCGCGCCGCACCATCGAGGTGTGGCCGGGCAGATATTCGCCGGCGACCACGCCCGGCATCGAACGTACCGCGCCGGCAAAGAAGCGATAGCAGTCGACGATCGCCGGGATTTCGTCATTGAGCACGGCGTTGATCGGCTTGCCGCAATTCAGCGCCTCGAGCGCCGCGAACTCCCGCGCGTTGGCCTCGATGCGGTCGGCGATCTTGAGGAGATAGCCGGAGCGCTGCGCCGGCGTTGTGCGTGACCACAAGACGAACGCTCGCCCGGCGGCAGTAACAGCCGCCTCGATCTGCGCCTGGCTGGCTTCAGGCAGGTTGAGAATGGTCGCCCCGGTCTTTGGATTCAGAATCGGCTCCTCGGTGTCGGTGCCGTTCTCGAACTTCGAGCCGATCAGCATCTGGGTGTCCATGCGGGTTCTCCTTGGTCAGGAGCGAGTAGCGAATAGCGAGTAGCGAATAGGGCTGGTCGTGCAATCTCCCTATTCGCTATTCGCTACTCCCTATTCGCTGTTCTTCATTTGCCCGAACCGGCGATCTGGTCGCCGTCGCGGGTCAGGTAATAGGCGGCAAGGATGGGCAGCAGCGTCACCAGCACCACGACCATGGCGACGACATTGGTGACCGGACGCTGGCGTGGGCGGATCAGCTCTTCCAGCATCCAGATCGGCACGGTCTGCTGCTGGCCGGCGGTGAAGGTGGTGACGATGACCTCGTCGAAGGAGAGCGCGAAGGCGAGCATCCCCCCGGCAAGCAGAGCGGTGGCGATGTTGGGCAGCACGACGTGCCGGAAGGTCTGGAAGCCGTCGGCGCCGAGATCCATCGAGGCCTCGATCATTGAGCCGGAAGTGCGGCGGAAACGGGCGACCGCATTGTTGTAGACGACGACAACGCAGAAGGTGGCGTGGCCGAGCACGATCGTCCAGAACGAGAACGGGATGTCGGCTAGCGAGAAGGCCGAGCGCAACGCGATGCCGGTGATGATGCCGGGCAGCGCGATCGGCAGGATGACGAGCAGCGAGATCGTCTCGCGGCCGAAGAATTTCGTCCGTGACACGGCGGCGGCGCACAGCGTGCCCAGTATCAAGGCAATCGCGGTCGAGATGGCGGCGACACGGACCGAAAGCGACAGCGCCTGCCAGACATCCGGCCGGTTCCAGGTGACGGCGAACCATTGTGTGGTCAGCCCCGGCGGCGGCCAGACGAAGCTCTTCTCTTCCGTGGTGAAGGCGTAGACGAAGATCAACAAGATCGGCAGATGCAGGAACAGCAGGCCGCAGGCGGCAGCGATCTTGAGGCCGAGCGGAGCGGATTGCGAACCGTCAGAGCGCATCGAAGGCCCCCATGCGCTTGGCGCCCCAGAGATAGAAACCCATGATGACGATGGGCACGACGGTGAAGGCTGCGGCGAGCGGGATGTTGCCGGCTGTGCCTTGCTGCGAATAGACGGCCTGCCCGATGAACAGCCGCGATGTGCCGATGATCTGTGGGATGATGTAGTCGCCCAGCGTCAGCGAGAAGGTGAAGATCGAGCCGGCGACGATGCCGGGCAGCGCCAGCGGGAACAGCACGTTGCGGAAGGTCTGGCCCGGCGATGCGCCGAGATCGGAGGACGCCTCGACCAGATTGCCGGGCACGCGCTCCAATGCCGCCTGCACCGGCAGGATCATGAACGGCAGCCAGACATAGACGAAAGCGATGAAGGTGCCGGTGGCGGAGACCGACAAAGAGTTGCCGCCGACGACCGGCAGCGACAGCCAGCCATCGAGCACCCAGAGCAGATGCAATTTGGCGAGCAGCCAGGTCAAAATGCCTTCCTTGGCGAGGATCAGCTTCCAGGCGTAGATCTTGACGAGGTAACTCGACCATAGCGGCAGCATGATTCCGAGATAGAACAGCGCCTTCCAGCGGCCGCGGGCATAGCGCGCCGCATAATAGGCGATCGGGAAGGCGATGACGGCCGAGGCCAGCGTGACCAGCACCGCCATCGTCACCGTGCGCAGGATGATGTCGAGATTGGCGGGCTGGAACAGGTCGCCATAGGTCTTCAGCGTGAATTCGTGGTTGATGAGGCCGGAGAACTCGTCGATCGAGAAAAAGCTCTGCGCCAAGAGCGCGAACAGCGAACCGATATAGACGACGCCCAACCACAGCACCGGCGGCGCCAGCATGAGGAACAGCAGCAGTTGCGGCTTGCGCCAGAAAAGGTCCGACAGTGCGCCGCGCATGCCACCGCTGCCGGGCAGGATGGCGGGGGCGGAGGTTGAGTTGAGCGCGGCGATGGTCATGGGGCGACCGCGTGCTGAAGGAACCCTGAGAAGCCGCGTTCCTTCACACCCCCCTCTGTCCTGCCGGACATCTCCCCCTCAAGGGGGGAGATCAGCAGTTTCGCTGTCTCGCCAAATCCCCAACGTTGAAGATTGGCGAAACCGGGAGGAACAGCCAATCTCCCCGCTTGAGGGGGAGATGTCCGGCAGGACAGAGGGGGGTGCTTGGCGCAAACCTCAATCATGCCGGCTCGTCCATCAAATGCAAATGCTCGCGGTTGAACGTCAGCACCACCGCTTCGCCTTCCGCCGGCAGCTTTGTCCCGGCCGGCACGATGGCGTGCAGCCTCAACCCGTCGGCGTCGAGCGCCAGCTTGGTCGTAGCGCCGAGATAGTTGGTTCCGACCAGGCGCGCGGCAACGCCCTCGCCTTTGGCGGCGCGGCCGATGCGGATGGATTCGGGACGCAGGCTGCCCCAGCGGTGCTGGCCGGAATAGCGCTGGACGAAGTCCGGCGGCAGTACGTTGGAGGAGCCGACGAAATCGGCGACGAAGCGGGTCTTCGGCCGCTGGTAGATGTCTTCCGGCGTGCCGATCTGCATGATCTTGCCGTCATTGAAGACGGCGACGCGGTCGGCCATCGACAGCGCTTCGCCCTGGTCGTGGGTGACGAAGACGAAGGTGATGCCGAGCGCCTTCTGCAGCGACTTCAGCTCTTCCTGCATGTTCTCGCGCAGTTTGAGATCGAGCGCGCCGAGCGGCTCGTCGAGCAGAAGCACCTTGGGCTGGTTGACCAGCGCACGGGCCAGCGCCACGCGCTGGCGCTGGCCGCCGGAGAGCTGGCCGGGACGGCGGGCGCCATAGCCGGGAAGCCGCACCAGTGACAATGCCTCTTCCGCCGCCTTCTGCCGCTGCGGCTTGGCGATGCCCTTGACCATCAGCCCGTAGGCGACATTGTCCAGCACGTTCAAATGCGGGAACAGCGCGTAGTCCTGGAACACCGTGTTGACGTTGCGGCGATAGGGCGGCACGCCCTCGGCGCGGTCGCCGAAGATCGAGATCGAGCCCGAGGTCGGCTGCTCGAAGCCGGCGATGAGGCGCAGGCAGGTCGTCTTGCCGGACCCCGACGGACCGAGCATGGCGAAGAACTCGCCCGGCACGATATCGAGATCGACCGCATCGACGGCGCGCACGCTGCCGAAATGGCGAGAGACTTTCTGGAAGGAAACGGCCGATGTCATGGGCTGTCCGTCTGTTGCCGGTTTGTGTTCGTCGAAATAGCTCTTGCCGCCACCAATCAGGCCAGCGGGCACGGCACTTCACCTCCCCCTCGATGGGGGAGGTCGCGGCGAAGCCGCGGGTGGGGTGACTAGCACCGGACGTCAGCGTTGCCCCCACCCCGACGCTGCGCGTCGACCCTCCCCACAAGGGGGAGGGTTAAGGGAGCTCAACGCCCGCCGATGACGCCGATATAGTCGGACACCCAGCGGTAGTAAGGCACGCACTGGTCGTTCTGGGTTGCGCACTTGGAGACCGGCGTCTTCCAGAACTTGATCTTGTCGAAGTTCTCGTAGCCGTTGGTCTTGCAGCCTTCCTCGCCGAGCAGCTCGTTGCCCTTGCAAGCAGCGGGCACGACCGGGAGCGAGCCGAACCAGGCCGAGACGTCGCCCTGGACCTTGGGCGACAGCGAATGCTCGAGCCACATATAGGCGCAGTTCGGGTGCGCGGCGTCGGCCTCCATCATGGTGGTGTCGGCCCAGCCGGTGACGCCTTCTTCCGGCACGGTCGAGGCGACCGGCTTCTTGGCGGCGACCAGCGTGTTGACCTGGTAGGGCCATGAGCCGGAGGCGACGACGCCTTCGTTCTGGAAATCGTCGACCTGGATGGCGGCGTCATGCCAGTAGCGACCGACCAGCGTCCGCTGAACACGCAGCAGTTCGAGTGCGGCCTTGTACTGGTCCTCGTTCAGTTCGTAGGGATCCTTGATGCCGAGTTCCGGCTTGTGGAACATCAAATAGTTGGCGGCGTCGGCGATGTGGATCGGGCCGTCATAGGCCTGGACGCGGCCCTTGTTGGACTTGCCGTCCGGCAGGTTCATTTCCTCGAAGACGACGTTCCAGCTCTTGGGCGCTTCCTTGAAGACATCGGTGTGGTACATCAGGATGTTCGGGCCCCACTGATAGGGAACGCCGTAATGCACCTTGTCGACGGTGAACCAGGGCGCATCCTTCAGACGGTCGTCTACCGCCTTCCAGCTCGGGATGAGATCGGTGTTGATCGGCTGCACGCGCTTGCCGGCAACGAGGCGCAGCGATGCGTCACCCGAAGCGGTGACTAGATCGAACCCACCCTCATTCATCAGCGAGACCATCTCGTCGGAGGTGTTCGCGGTCTTGACGTTGACCTTGCAGCCGCTCTCCTTCTCGAAGGAGGTCACCCAGTCATAGCCCTTGTCGGTTTCGCCGCGCTCGATGTACCCCGGCCAGGCAACGATGCTGACCTCCCCTTCGCCCTTGCCAAGTTCCTTGACCTGGGCGACGGCCTGACCGGAAAAGGTCAGCGCGACCGTCAAGGCGGTGCACGTCTTCAGGAATGAATTCATCGTCAATCTCCCATTTTGGCGCCTGACTGCGAAGCGAGTCGCCGCCGCGGTCAGCCGCAGGCTGAAAAGCGTCAGTTCATCCGATGGCACGTTGCCGCTCTGATGGCGGCTTTCGTCCCTGACATGAAAAGTGCTCGGAAAATTCCGGTTTCGCAAATTCATTTATCAGAAACGCGATATCGGTTTTTCCGATAGATAACCACGCACCCTATCAACGCTGCTGGCGTACCATACGCTGCGACTGGGCAAGGCCGATGAAGTCGCGCGACGCCTGCGGCAGACCGGAGCCGCGGCGCCAGACCATGCCGACCTGGACGACCGGCAGGGAACCCGAAATGTCGCGCGATTCGATGCGGTCGCCTTCCAGCGACCACGGCCGGTAGACTAGGTCGGGCAGCAACGCCACGCCCGCACCTGTGGCGACGAGGCTGCGAACGGCTTCGACCGAGCGGGTGCGAAAGGCGACATGCGGCCTGGCGCCGATCGCCGCCAGAAGCTTGCCGGTGTTCTCCTCGATCTCGTCGACGGTCAGCATGATCAGCGGCTCGCCGGCAATGTCGCCTATGCCGATAATGTCGGCGCTGGCCAGCTTGTGGCCGAGCGGGACCCACAGCCGGTAGGCCGAGACCTCGAGGATTTCCGACTGCAGCGCGGTGCGGTCGCGCAAATTGGAGGTGACCATGACGGCAATGTCGAGCTTGCCGCCGATCAGCAGATGTTCGAGATAGTCGCCATTGTCCTCGATGGCCGAGACATCGACGCCGGGATAGGCGCGGCGGTAGCGCGCCAGCAGATCGGACAGCACATAGCCCGCGACCAGCGAGGTGACGCCGAGCTGCAGCCGCCCGCCGGCCACCACCTGGTCGTCGGAAAAAGCGCGGCGCGCGTCGGAGACGTCGGCCAGGATCTTGGTCGCATGGCGCAGGAACTGGTGGCCTTTGTGGGTAATGTTGAGGCCACGCGGATGGCGCTCGAACAATTCGACGCCGAGATCGCTCTCCAGCTCCTTGATCGCCTCGGTGACCGAGGATTGCGAGATGGAGAGGTTTTGTGCGGCGCCCGACACCGTGCCTTGCTCGGCGACGGCAATGAAGAACTGCAGCTGGCGGATGGTGAAAGCCATGGCCGGACTAAACACCGGCGCGCCGGGGAAGGAAAGCCGAAGGCGGAGCTTATACCCATACGGCTTGAGGCGCCTCCTGGTCAGCCGAACCCGAGGCGCCGCCGGCAGGCTGAACCGTAGCGCAGCGCGAGCATGAACGCCGTCTCCAGCGCCATGACGATGACGATGATGCGAAAGCCGATGGCATAGGAATCCCGGCCGCTGCCGCGCATAAGGTAGCCGGTGACGAGGAAGCCGGTGTTCCATAGCGTGGCGCCGAGCAGCGTCGCCGCCGCGAAGGGCAAGAGTGGAAGACGGAGCGCGCCGGCCGCGATCGGCAGATAGTTGCGAACCGTCGGGATGAACTGCGCCAGCAAGGAGACCCGGACATGATGGCGGCGATAGGCCTGACCAAGCTTGCTGTAGGTCGCATAGCGCAAGCAGACATATTTGCCGAAACGCTGGACCAGCCTGTCGGCACGATCCAAGCCAATCCGACGACCCAAACTATACCAGACAAGGCAGCCTGTGATGGCGGACAGCGTCGTTACCAGAAGCAGGATCGCCAGCGCCGGGAGATCGGGGGCTGCCGTCATGCCGAGGAACAGCAGCAGCACATGCGAGGGCGGCAGCGGCAGGATCTTTTCTGTGAAGGCGAGGCAGGCGACGCCGAGCAGGCCGAAGCCCAGGATCGCCGACAGTGGATCAGTCATGCGAAGCGCCAGTCATAGGTTTTGAGGTTCTTGATCCTGGACACCTTATACACCGTCATACACCGTCGCCGGCGGAAAGTTGCGGAATGTCCGGCCAAGCCGGGTCGGCTTCCAGGTCGGAGCGCGCAAGCGTCCAGGCCATGAGGAAAGACAAGGCATCGTTTGCAGCATGGTGGCCTCATTGCTGATGCGGGCGATTCGCCCGGCCCGCATTTCGACGAGGCGCTGTTTGCAGCTGCCAAGTTGCATGGACATTGCGAAGAGCGGGATGTGTGAAAAAGAAATTCTTCCCCCACAATGACATCTTCTGCGGCCGGCGACGCGGCGCGCATGATGCACAACATCGCCTTCGCGGCTCGGGTGGCGGCATGGCCGGGATTGCGGCGCACCAGCCGCTGGTATTTGGCTAGGCGGCAGCGATGCTGAGGCGCGCTCCAGCCTCGGCAAGTGCCGAGGCAATGTCGCGCGGCGGCGGCTGGTCGGTGGCGAGTTCGGAAAAACCGTCGAAGCCGCAGACCTGGACTAGACCCTGGCGACCGAACTTGGTGTGGTCGGTGATGACCAGCGAGCGCTGGCCGCGCGACAGCACCATGCGGGCGAACTCCGCCTCTTCCAGATCGTAGTCGGCAAGGCCTGCGGCGGCATCGACGGCGCCGATCGAAATCACCGCATGGCTGACCGAGAAGCGGCTGACGAAATCGATCGCCGAGGCGCCGAAGGCGGCTCCGGAATCGCTGCGCAATTCGCCGCCGGCCATATAGACCTTGTTGCCGTTGACGGTGGCCAGCGTGCGGGCGATATCGGACGAGTTGGTGACGACCGTCAGCCGCCGGTGGCCGAGCAGTTCGCGGGCCAGGAACGAGGTCGTGGTGCCGGTGTCCAGCATGACCGATTCACCGTCGCGAATGGTGGCAGCGACCATGCGGGCGATCAGCCGCTTGGCCTCGGCATTGTCGCGCATGCGCCGCTCGAAGGGCGCTTCGCCGGCCATCGACGGCAGGCCGATGGCGCCATGCATCTTGAGCACCGAGCCATTGCCGGTCAGTGGCTTGACATCCCGGCGCACCGTTTCAAGCGAAACCCCCAGCCGGTCGGCGAGGCTGGCAATGGTGACGGTGCCCTCTTCCTTGAGGAGGCGGAGGATTTCGCCATGCCGTTTCGAATGGATCATCTGGCTTCCTGAATTTTGCGGCCTGCCCGGTTTTAGGGCAATGCCGCCGTTTTTAAAGGAATTGCTCGTGGTTTCGGGCAAAACACCCAAAAAAAGTCACAACATTTCATTGACAGTTAGGTAGCACTGGCGTGACATTGACGGCGTGACAGCTTCGGAACTGCCACGGGAGGGTGATGGCAGAGCCGCAATTCACGGACCGGACCGTCTGGCCAGACCGTCTGGGTTTGAACTGGCACAAAAGTTTCTCAAATCCGCGGGGGCGGAGACCGGGTATCAAAACCTGGCCAGAGGGGCTCGTCGGTGCGGCGCGGGATAGGAGTTCCTGCGTCCCGCACCGACGAGATTTTTGCGTTTCCCAACGCTCGTTGCGCGGCGCATGGCGCCCAAGAAAGCTCCGCAAAAGTCAGGGATGGTCCCGTGACTGCTGAAGACCGCATCCGGGCCTTGCCCTGCTGGAACGGCAACATCGACATTGCGCCGCTGCCGGGCGGCCTCAGCAACGCCAATTATCTGGTCAAGGACGCAGCCGGGCGGCATGTCGTGCGCTTCGGCCAGGACTATCCATTTCACCACGTCTTTCGCGACCGCGAGGTGATGACGGCCCGCGCGGCGCACGCCGCAGGCTTCGCGCCGGCGGTCCGCCATTCCGAACCCGGCATTATGGTCACGGAATTCCTCGGCGCGAAAACCTTTGTCGCCGAGGATGTGCGCGCCAATATCGGCCGCGTCGCAGCCCTTATGCGCGGGTTCCATCGCGAGATGCCCAATCACATCTCCGGCGCCGGCTTCATGTTCTGGGTCTTCCATGTCATCCGCGACTATGCGCGAACGCTGAGCGAAGGCGGCAGCCGCAAGCGGGACGAGCTGCCCAGGCTGCTGGCGCTGGCCGACGAACTGGAGCGGGCGCAGAAGCTGCTGCCGATCGTGTTCGGCCACAATGATCTTTTGCCGGCAAATATCCTCGACGATGGCGACAGGTTGTGGCTCATCGATTTCGAATATGCCGGTTTCAACACCGCGATGTTCGATCTTGCCGGCGTTGCCTCCAACGCCGAGATGAGCGACGCGGAGTCCTTCACTTTCCTCACGGCGTATTTCATGCGCGAGCCGGATGAGGCGATCCGCCGCTCGCACGCGGCCATGCAATGCGCCTCGCTGCTGCGCGAGGCGATGTGGAGCATGGTTTCCGAACTTTACCTCGACGCGCCCGGCATCGACTACGTCGCCTACACCGCGGAGAACCTGACGCGGCTCGACGCGGCGCTGGACAATTACCGCACGAAGTACGGGACACAGTCATGACATTGCCTACACATGCCGGCATCGTCGTCATCGGCGGCGGCATTATCGGCTGTTCGACGGCCTATCACCTGGCGCGCGACCACAAGGCCGATGTCGTGCTGCTGGAACAGGGCAAGCTGACCTCGGGCTCGACCTGGCATGCGGCCGGGCTGGTCGGCCAGTTGCGCTCGTCGGCCTCGATCACCCGCGTGCTCAAATATTCGGTCGAGCTCTACAAGGGACTGGAAGCCGAAACCGGGCTCGCTACCGGCTGGAAGATGACCGGGTGCCTCAGGCTTGCGACCAATGCCGACCGCTGGACCGAATATAAACGGCTGGCGACGACGGCCAGGAGCTTCGGCATGGACATGCAGTTGCTGTCGCCAGGGGAGGTCAAAAAGGTGTGGCCGCTGCTGGAGACCAGCGACCTCGTCGGCGCCTCCTGGCTGCCGACCGATGGGCAGGCCAGCCCCTCCGACATCACGCAGTCGCTGGCCAAGGGCGCGCGCATGCATGGCGCGAAGCTGTTCGAGGATGTCCGCGTCACCGGATTTGACATGATGGACGGGCACATCACCGCGGTGAAGACCAACAAGGGCGACATTGCTTGCGACAAGGTGGTGAACTGCGCCGGGCAATGGTCACGCCAGGTCGGCGCGATGGCCGGCATTTGCGTGCCGCTGCAACCGGTCAAGCACCAGTACATCATCACCGAGAAGATCGACGGGCTGGCGACCGACGCGCCGACAATCCGCGATCCCGACCGCCGCACCTATTTCAAGGAAGAGGTCGGCGGGCTGGTGATGGGCGGCTATGAGCCGAACCCGCAGGCCTGGGCGACCGGCCTGCTCGGCGGCGATGTCCCCGATGACTGGGAGTTCCGCCTGTTCGACGACGACTACGATCATTTCGAACAGCATATGAGCCAGGCGATCGCGCGCGTGCCGGCGCTGGAGACGGTCGGCGTCAAGCAGATGATCAACGGGCCGGAGAGTTTTACGCCGGACGGCAATTTCATCCTCGGTGTCGCGCCCGAATGCGCCAACATGTTCGTCGGCGCCGGCTTCAACGCCTTCGGCATCGCTTCCGGCGGCGGGGCCGGCTGGGTGCTGGCGCAATGGGTGGTCGACGGTGAAGCGCCGCTCGACCTCTGGGTGGTCGACATCAGGCGCTTTTCCGGCCTGCATCGCGATCGGCAATGGGTCAGCGATCGCACGCTGGAAGCCTATGGCAAGCATTACACGATCGGCTTTCCACATGAGGAGTACGCCTCGGGTCGGCCGCGCATCGTCTCGCCGCTCTATGAGCGGCTGAAAGCGCACCGCGCGGTGTTCGGCTCCAAGCTCGGCTGGGAACGGCCGAACTGGTTCGCGCCGAAGGGCGCCAGACCCGAAGACATTTATTCCATGGGCCGGCAGAACTGGTTTGGCCCGGTCGGCGAGGAGCACCGCCATGTGCGCGAGAAAGTCGGCATCTTCGACCAGTCGTCCTTCGCCAAATACGAAATGACGGGTTCGGATGCGGCTAAGGCGCTGGACTGGATCTGCGCCAACGATGTCGCCAAGCCGGTGGGACGGCTGACCTACACGCAGCTTCTCAACACGCGCGGCGGCATCGAGGCCGATTTGACGGTGGCCAGGCTCGCCGAAGACAAATTCTACATCGTGACCGGCACCGGCTTCCGCACGCATGATCTCTCCTGGATCGGCGACCATGTCGGCAAGGGTCTCGACGTGACGCTGAAAGATGTCACTGAGGATTTCGGCACGCTGTCACTGATGGGACCGCGGGCCCGCGACGTTCTGGCTGCCGTGACCGATGCCGATGTCTCGAACGCCGCCTTCCCGTTCGGCCATATCCGCGAGATCACGACTGCCGGCCATACGGTTCGGGCGCTGCGCGTCACCTATGTCGGCGAGCTTGGTTGGGAATTGCATGTGCCGATCGCCGCCACCGGCGAGATTTTCGACACGCTGATGGCGGCAGGCAAGCCGCACGGCATCCGGCCGATCGGCTACCGGGCGCTGGAATCACTTCGGCTGGAGAAAGGCTACCGCGCCTGGGGCTCCGACATCACCCCCAACGACACGCCTCAGGAGGCCGGCCTCGGCTGGGCGGTGAAGCTGAGGAAGAACACCGATTTCGTCGGCCGGCGGGCGCTCGAAAAGATCAGCGGCGCCGACCTGAAGAAACGCTTTGCCGGCTTCACGGTCGACGATCCCGATATCGTGCTGGTCGGGCGCGAGACGATTTTGCGCAATGGCGAACCGGTCGGCTATCTCACCAGCGGCGGATATGGCTACACGCTGGCTAAGAACATCGGCTATGGCTATGTCCGCAACGCCGATGGCGTCAGCGACGATTTTCTCAGCTCAGGCGACTATGAGCTGGTGGTGGCGATGGAACGGACGCCGGCGAAGATCCATCTCGAACCGATGTACGATCCTTCGATGAGCAGGATCAAGGCATAGGCTGCGCCAGACTCAGCTCACGCGCAGCACAAGGCCGCGGCTGGGCACGGTGTCAGCCTCGCCCGGCATCGAAACATAAGGCGCAGTCTCCTCGGCACGAACGACCCTGACCTCAGCCGCGAGCGCAGCGATGCGATCGGCAAAGCCGGCGTTCCACAGCGTGTTCTTGATGGTCAGCACGATGACGCCACCGGGACGGCAGACGCGGATCAGTTCGTCCAGCCCCTCGGCGCCGACATGGCCGGAGGTGAAAACGCCGGCCGAGACGATGCCGGCATAGGCATTGTCGGCAAAGGGCAGTGGCCCGCCGAGCGCCAGGCAATGCAGCGCCGAATAGACGCCCTTTGCCGCCGCTTTAGACAGCATGCCTTGCGAAATATCGAGCGCTTCGACCTGGGGATAGCCGGTGATGGCCAGCCACTCGCCGATCAGCCCGGTGCCGGCGCCGGCGTCGAGAAGCGGTGCGGCGCCGCGCGGCAGATGCCGTGCGAGCAGGGCCAGGCAGATCGTCGGATGGCGGTAGCCGGCGGCCGACATGTCGGCATCGTAGGTTTCCGACCAACTGTCATAGATCGCGGCGACGTCCTCGGGCCGTTGCGCCGCATAGGCGGCGCCAAGCCCGCCATGATCCTTGTTGCTCGCCATGGCTGTTTCTCCGCCAGTTCGCTGCTCACCCTCGATCGGATGATAGCCAAACGGCGAAAACTGTGGAACCGTTGTCGCAAGAAATACACGGCCAAGGGCAACAGGCATGGGGACGGACGAGGCACGCGCAACACTTGCGGCAATTCCGGCATTGGCGGGCTACGACGGACCGCTGGAGCGGCTGGGCGGGATGACCAATCTCGTCTTTCGGGCCGGCGATATCTGCCTGCGTATCCCCGGCAAAGGCACCGAGGAGTATATCAACCGCGCCAATGAAGCGGTGGCGGCGCGTGAGGCGGCCAAAGCGGGCGTCAGCCCCGAAGTGCTGCATGTCGACCCCGCGACAGGCGTGCTGGCGAGCCGCTTCGTTGCCGGCGCCGTGACGATGTCGCCGGAAAAGTTCAAGCTGCGCGCCGGCAGCCCGGCCCGCGCCGGAGAAGCCTTCCGCAAGCTGCACACGTCCGGTGCGGTATTTCCGTTCCGCTTCGAGCTGTTTGCGATGATCGACGACTATCTCAAGGTCTTATCGACCAAGGAAGTCGCCTTGCCGCCGGGCTACCACGACGTGGTGCGCGAATCCGACACCGTGCGTGCGTCCCTTGCCGCGCATAGACTGCCGCTTGCGGCCTGCCATTGCGATCCGCTGTGCGAGAATTTTCTCGATACGGGCGAGCGGATGTGGATCGTCGACTGGGAATATTCGGGGATGAACGATCCGCTCTGGGACCTCGGCGACCTCTCGGTCGAAGGCCGGTTCCACACCGCGCAGGAGGAAGAGATGATGCGCGCCTATTTCGGCGGCGAGGCGAAACCGGCCGAGCGCGGCCGCGTCGTTATCTACAAGGCGATGTGCGACCTGTTGTGGACGCTGTGGGGGCTGATCCAGCTTGCCAACAACAACCCGGTCGAGGACTTCCGCGCCTATGCCGACGGCCGCTTCGCCCGTTGCAAGGCGCTGATGGAAACGCCTGAGTTTTTACGGCATCTGGCGGCGGTGCGCCAAGGTTAGGTCAATTCACGCCTTTCGGCACGTTCTCCGGCGGCACGACTGTTTCGACCACCTTCTGGCGGTGGAAGATGAACAGGCCGGCGAGCACGACGATGGCCGAGCCGATCAGGATGCGCGGTCCCGGCAGGTCGCCGAAGAAGGCCAGGCCGAAGATCACCGCCCATAGAAGCAGGCTGTAGTGCAGCGGCGCCAGCGTCGAGGCAGGGGCCAGTTTCAGCGCCCTGGTAATCATCAGATGCGCGCTGCAGGAGACGATGCCGAGCAGGAGCATGGCGCCGAAATCGAGTGCCGAGGGCGTCTGCCAGGCGCCTATGGTCATCACGCCGCCGACGAGCAGCGTGCCGATAGTCTGCCAGGTGACCAGCGTTGTGTCGCTGGTGCCGCGCAGGCGGCGGCTGAGGATGATGGCGAAGGCGAAGGCAATGCTGCCGACCAGTGCGAACAGCGAGGACTGCGAGAACGCCGCCGAAGACGGCTTCAAGATGATCAGCACGCCGCAGAAGCCGACCATGATGGCGGCCCAGCGGCGCCAGCCGACCTTTTCGCCGAGCAGGAAATGCGACAGCGCCGCTACATAGATCGGCCCGGCCATGTAGAAGCTCATCACGTCGGCAAGCGGAAGATAGACGACGGCGGCATAGAACAGCGCCGTGTCCGCCGTGGTCGCCAGCACGCGCAGAATCTGGAGGACCGGCCGCTCCATCCGGAACAGTCTGCGGGCGCCCTGGTTGGCGATCATCGGGCCGAGCACGATGAAGGCGCCGATGGATCGGATCAGCACCACCTGGCCGACAGAGAAGCTGGCGACCAGCCATTTGCCCATCGCGTCGTTCAGCGCGAACATGAAGTCGCCGGCCAGCATCAAGAGGATGCCGGCCAGAAGCGCGTTCCTGATAGTGAAGGTGCGGACGAGCGACTGGGCCATGCGGCTCCCTAGCTGCAAGCGGTCGCTTTGACGAGGCAAATCGGTAAGACCAGCGGCGGAAATCGGCTGTTTCTACGCAGTTTTGTGCCGCCGGTTCACCTGTCCGGGACGGCCGGCGATCGACAGCCGTGTCTCCTGTTTCGTGCGCTCGGCCACCACCTTGCCCCTGGCGACGACGCACAGCCGTTCGGCACGCAGCCTCAAGGCCTCGATCGGGTTGCCTGCATCGAGGATGACGAAGCTGGCGCGCTTGCCCACGGCAAGGCCGAGATGATCGAGGCCCATGATGGCGGCGTTGACATTGGTGACCATGTCGAAGCAGCGTGCCATGTCGGCAGGGCTCGACATCTGAGCGACGTGAAGCCCCATGAAGGCGACGTCGAGCATGTCGGCGGTGCCCAGCGAATACCAGGGGTCGAGAACGCAATCCTGGCCCCAACCGACGCGGATGCCGAGCGCCAGCATCTCCTTCACCCGGGTCATTCCGCGGCGTTTGGGAAACGTGTCGTGGCGGCCCTGCAGCATGATGTTGATCAGCGGATTGGGGATCGCCGACACACCGGCCTCGGCAATCAGCGGCAGCAGCTTGGAGACGTAGTAATTGTCCATCGAGTGCATTGAAGTCAGATGCGAGCCGGCTACCTTGCCCTGCAGGCCAAGGCGCTGCGTCTCATAGGCAAGCTGCTCGATGTGGCGCGACAGCGGATCGTCGGTCTCGTCGCAATGCAGGTCGACCATCAGCCCGCGCTTCGACGCGATTTCGCACAATTCGGTCACCGAGCGCGTGCCGTCGGCCATGGTGCGTTCGAAATGCGGGATGCCGCCGACGATGTCGACGCCCATGTCGAGCGCGCGGATGGTGTTGTGGCGCGCCGTCGGCGAGCGATAAAACCCGTCCTGCGGGAAGGCGACCAATTGCAGGTCGATATAGGGCGCGACAATCTTCTTGACGTCGAGCAGCGCCTCGACCGCGAGCAACCTGTCATCGCAGACATCGACATGGGTACGGATGGCGAGCAGGCCCATCGAGACCGCCCAGTCGCAATAGGCGAGCGCCCGCTCGCGAACCGCGTCATGCGTCAGGAGCGGCTTCAGCTCGCCCCATAGCGAAATGCCCTCCAGCAGCGTACCCGAAGCGTTGATGCGTGGAATGCCGTAGGACAGCGTGGCATCCATATGGAAATGCGGATCGACGAAGGGCGGCGAGATCAGATTGCCACGGGCGTCGATCGACGTGCCGGCGCTGACATGCAGTTCGGGCTCGATGGCGACGATCGTCTCGCCGATGATGCCGAGGTCGGCGACGGTGCCGTCGGGCAGCGTTCCGCCGCGCACAACAAGGTCGAAATCCATCTGTCGTCATCTCCCCGCAGATCAATCGCCGCAATCGTGGCGCAAAAGACACCGTGCCGCAGCCGATTGTCTCCGCGACAGCGAAAGGTTCCATCCGGCCACAACTCGCTCTATAAGCCGCCTTTCGCCCTGGTGGCGAATCCGAAATTCGTCAGTCAGGCATGGGATCGGCCATTTGTTTCGCTTCTTCCGTTCGACGGAAAACCAGCGCCTTATCGCAAGGCTTTTGCGGGAATCCTTTCACGCGCATAGATTTGGCTACGCTGCGGCCATTCTGTCGATGCTGGTGGTGGCGGCAACGACAGCAGCCAGCGCCTATATGCTGCGCGAAATCACCAATGAATTCGTGGTTTACAAGCGGATTGGGCAGGTCAATCTGATCGCGGCGGCGACCGGAGCGATTTTCATTCTCAAGGGCTTCGCAAACTTCATCCAGGCCTACTTCATGAGCAGGGTCGGCAATGCCATCATCGCCGACCGGCAGCGCAAGATCTATGACAGCATTCTTGCGCAAGGCATCGAATTCTATCATTCGACCTCTTCGTCCGAACTGATTTCGCGCATGACGAACAATGCCCAGGCCGCGCGCAGCGTGCTCGACCAAATCGTCACGTCCTATGTTCGCGACCTGGTGACGCTGGCTGCGCTGGTGGGTGTGATGGTCTGGCAGCAGCCGGCGCTGTCCCTGATCTGTCTGGTGATCGGGCCGATCGCCATTTACGGCGTCAATCGTATCCTGAAGCGCGTCCGAAAAATTGCCTCGCAAGAATTCCGTTCGCTCGGCCAGATCGTGCAGGTGATGCAGGAAACGGCGATCGGCGTGCGCGTCGTCAAATCCTTCGGCCTCGAAGGCGCCATGCGCAAGCGCATGTACAAGGCCGTGTCGGACGTGGAGAGCCGCGCCAACAACATCGCCACGCTGGAGGCCGCCACCAGCCCGGTGATGGAAACACTTGCGGGGCTGGCCATCGCTGGCGCCGTTTTTGTCAGCGGCTTCCTGGTTCTGGGCGGCGGCGGTCAGATGCCGGGCAACATCATGGCGTTCATCGCGGCGCTGCTGTTGGCCTATGAGCCGGCCAAGCGCCTGGCCCGCGTACGCATCTCGCTTGAAACCGGCATTGTCGGCGTGCGCATGATGTTCCAGCTCGCCGACCGGCCGCTGACGCTGGCCGAAAAGCCGGATGCAAAGCCGCTGCGGGCCGGGCCGGGCGAGATCCATTTCGACAATGTCAGCTTCGCCTACCCCGAAAGCGCGCCGGTGTTCGAGGGACTGGACCTGACGCTTGCCGCAGGCAAGATGACGGCGCTGGTCGGACCCTCGGGCAGCGGCAAGTCGACCATCCTCAACCTGATCATGCGCATGTACGACCCGCAGGTCGGCAGGGTGATGTTCGACGGGCAGGACATTTCTTGTGCCACGCTCACCTCGGTCAGGGAAAAGATCGCCTATGTCAGCCAGGACACGTTCCTGTTTGCCGGCACGATCATGCACAACATCAGGCTCGGGCGCGAGGGCGCCACGGACGAGGAAGTAATGGCCGCCGCAAGGGCCGCCAATGCACATGACTTCATCAGCGCCCAGGCGAAAGGGTACGACACGGATGTCGGCGAGAATGGCGCGCTGCTGTCAGGCGGCCAGCGCCAGCGCATCTCGATCGCGCGCGCCATGCTGCGCAATGCCGAAATCCTGCTGCTCGACGAGGCGACCAGCGCGCTCGACGCCGAATCCGAGGCGCTTTTCCGCGACGCGCTGCAGCAGCTGACGGTCGGGCGCACCACCATCGTCATTGCCCACCGCCTGTCGACCGTGCACCAGGCCGACACGATCGTGGTGCTGGAGGCCGGCAAGGTGGTGGAAAGCGGCGCGCATCGCACGCTGCTCAACCAGGGCGGGCTGTATCAGAAGCTTTACGAATATCAGCTGATGCCGTGAGCTTTACCCTCCCCCTTGTGGGGAGGGTCGCTGCGCAGCAGCGGGGTGGGGGTCGGCGCCGCACCCCTCACTCCGGTACGTGCCGCACCGCGCCCTTGTCGGCGCTGGTGGCGAAGGCGGCGTAAGCGCGCAGCGCGGTCGTCACCTTGCGCTTGCGCTTTTCCTCGGGCTTCCAGGCCATGGCGCCCTTTGCCTCCATGGCCGCGCGGCGCGCGTCGAGTTCAGCGTCGCTGACAGCAAGCCGGATCGTGCGGTTGGGGATGTCGATCTCGATCGTATCGCCTTCCTGCACCAGTCCGATCGTGCCGCCTTCCGCTGCTTCGGGCGAGGCATGGCCGATCGACAGGCCTGATGTGCCGCCGGAGAAGCGGCCGTCGGTGACCAGCGCGCAGGCTTTGCCGAGGCCTTTCGACTTCAGATAGCTCGTGGGGTAGAGCATTTCCTGCATGCCGGGGCCGCCACGCGGCCCTTCATAGCGGATGACGACGACATCGCCGGCCTTAATTACGTTGGACAGGATCGCTTTGACGGAAGCGTCCTGGCTTTCGAACACGCGGGCCGGGCCGGTGAACTTCAGGATCGACTCGTCAACGCCGGCCGTCTTCACGATGCAGCCGTCGAGCGCCAGATTGCCTTTCAGCACGGCAAGACCGCCGTCTTTCGAGAACGGCGTCTCGGCTGAGCGGATGACGCCCTTCTCGCGGTCGAGGTCGAGCTCGTCCCAGCGGCGGTCCTGGCTGAAGGCGACCTGTGTCGGCACGCCACCCGGAGCGGCGAGAAAGAAGTCGCGGACGCTCTGGCTTGAGGTGCGGGAAATGTCCCAATGGTCGAGCGCTTCGCCGAGGCTTGCCGTATGCACCGTCGGCAGGTTGCGGTTGAGCAGCCCGGCATTGTCGAGCTGGCCGAGGATCGCCATGATGCCGCCGGCACGATGGACATCTTCCATATGCACGTCGGACTTGGCCGGTGCGACCTTGCACAGCACCGGAACGCGGCGTGACAGCCGGTCGATGTCTTCCATGGTGAAATCGACCTCGCCCTCATGGGCGGCGGCCAGGATATGCAGCACGGTGTTGGTCGAGCCGCCCATGGCGATATCGAGCGTCATGGCGTTCTCGAAGGCGCCTTTGGAGGCGATGCTGCGCGGCAGTGCCGACTCATCATCCTGCTCGTAGTAGCGCTGGGCGAGATCGACGATGAGATGGCCGGCCTCGACGAACAGCCGCTTGCGGTCGGCGTGGGTTGCCAGGGTCGAGCCGTTGCCGGGTAGCGACAGGCCGAGCGCCTCGGTCAGGCAATTCATCGAATTGGCGGTGAACATGCCGGAGCACGAGCCGCAGGTCGGGCAGGCCGAGCGTTCGATGACCTTGACGTCCTCGTCGGAGATCTTGTCGTCGGCGGCGGCAACCATGGCGTCGACCAGGTCGAGCGCTTGTGTCTTGCCGGCGAGCACCACCTTGCCGGCTTCCATCGGCCCCCCGGAGACGAAGACGCTTGGGATATTGAGGCGCAAGGAGGCCATCAGCATGCCGGGCGTGATCTTGTCGCAATTGGAGATGCAGACCATGGCATCGGCGCAATGCGCGTTGACCATATATTCGACCGAGTCCGCGATCAGCTCGCGCGACGGCAGCGAATAGAGCATGCCGTCATGGCCCATGGCGATGCCGTCATCGACGGCGATGGTGTTGAATTCCTTGGCGACGCCGCCGGCCTTCTCGATCTCGCGCGCCACCAGCTGGCCAAGGTCTTTCAGATGGACATGACCCGGCACGAACTGGGTGAAGGAATTGACCACCGCGATGATCGGCTTGCCGAAATCCGAATCCTTCATGCCGGTGGCGCGCCACAGGCCGCGGGCGCCGGCCATGTTGCGGCCGTGGGTGGTGGTGCGGGAGCGATAGGCAGGCATGAATTTTCCTTGGCTGGCTGGCTGCGCCCGGTGCGGAGCGTGGCGGCGCGGAACTTGGATCGCAGGGTTTATAGACCGGCAAGTATGGTCTGGCCACTTTTTTGCAATGCGCCAGAGTCTCGCTGAAAATCAGGGTTTCGAAAAAGATTGCCGGCCAGTGTCGGATCGCTAGCCCGGCATCCGTCCTTGGACGACGGCAAGGGAATGGCACCATTTCTATAAGTCAGCAGCTTCACCTGTAACCGCAACCAAACACCCGAGGAGCATGACATGCAAAAGATCACCACCTGCCTGTGGTTCGATGGCCAGGCCGAAGAGGCGATGAATTTCTACGTCTCCATCTTCAAGAATTCGAAGGTGCTGAGCGTGCTGCGTTGGCCCGAAGGCCAAGCCGATGCCGGCAAGGCGCTGGTGACCACGTTCGAACTCGACGGCGTGCAGTTCCAGGCACTCAACGGCGGACCGCAATTCAAGTTCAACGAGGCGATGTCACAGTCGATCGACTGCAAGACCCAGGAAGAGGTCGATTATTTCTGGGACAAGCTCATCGAAGGCGGCGGCGAACCGTCGCAATGCAGCTGGCTGAAGGACAAGTTCGGCGTCTCCTGGCAAGTCGTGCCGGAGCAACTGCCGCGCCTGCTTCTGGATCCGGACCGGGCCAAGGCCGGGCGGGTGATGTCGGCGATGATGCAGATGAGCAAGATCGATATCGCCAAGATCGAGGAAGCTGCCAAAGGCTGAGTGAAGCCCTCAACGCCTCGCTGCCCCTCATCCGCGCTTCGGGCACCTTCTCCCAGTGAACGGGGAGAAGGCAAGATGGCGCCTTACGCCGCCTTGTCGCGGACCTGGTAGTCTTTGACGGTTGCGAAGCGGATCGCCTTCCAGCGTTCGGCTTCGTAGTTCAGCGAGAAGGCGTGCTGGGCCAGAAACACAGGGTCGTTGTCGAGGTCGCGGGCGATGTCGCCGCGATGCGCTTCGATGAAGCGAAGCGTCTCGCCCTTGTCGTCGGCCGAGATCCAGCGGCAGACCGAGAAGCGCGACATTTCGAATTCGACCGGCAGCGTGTATTCGAAATTCAGCCGCTCCTTCAAAACGTCGAGCTGCAACGCGCCGACGACGCCGACGATGGCCGGCGAGCCGTCTTCCGGCGAAAACAGCTGCACGACGCCTTCCTCGGCCATCTGGTGCAGCGCTTCCTTGAGTTTTTTCGCCTTCATCGCGTCGCCGAGGCGCACACGGCGCAGGATTTCCGGCGCGAAGTTGGGTACGCCGCGGAACAGTATCTCCTCGCCTTCGGTCAGCGTATCGCCGATACGCAGCGTGCCGTGGTTGGGAATGCCGACGACATCGCCGGCAAACGCTTCGTCGGCGGTGACGCGGGTGCGGGCAAAGAAGAACTGCGGCGCCGACAGGCTCATCGGCTTGCCGGTGCGCACCAGCTTGGCCTTCATGCCGCGCTCGAGCTTGCCCGAACAGACGCGCACGAAGGCGATGCGGTCGCGATGGTTGGGGTCCATATTGGCCTGGATCTTGAACACGAAGGACGTCATCTTCTCCTCCGTCGCCTCGACCTTGCGGGTGTCTGCGTCCTGCGCACGCGGCGGCGGGCCGAAGGCGCCGAGCGCCTCGATCAGGTCGCGCACGCCGTAATTGCGCAGCGCCGAGCCGAAATAGACCGGTGTCAGATGGCCTTCGCGGAAGGCGTCGATGTCGAGCGGGCGGCAAGCTTCGCGCGCGAGCTCCAGCTCCTCGATGAAGGCCTCGCGCTCGTTTTCCGGCAGCAGGCCGGCGACGCGGTTGGAGTCGGGGCCGTTGACCGGCGTGCGCTCTTTCTCGGCATCGCCCCTGCGCACAGCGTTGAGCGCCAGGTGGTAGGTGCCGGCAAAAGTCTTGCCGCGGCCGATCGGCCAGGTGATGGGGGCAGTGTCCAGCGCCAGCTTCTGCTCGATCTCGTCCAAAATCTCGAAGGGGTCGCGGCTTTCGCGGTCCATCTTGTTGATGAAGGTGATGATGGGGATATCGCGCAGCCGGCAGACCTCGAACAGCTTCAGCGTGCGCGGCTCGATGCCCTTGGCGGCGTCGATGACCATGACGGCCGAGTCCACCGCCGACAGCGTGCGGTAGGTGTCGTCGGCAAAATCCTCGTGGCCGGGCGTATCGAGCAGGTTGAAGACATTGTCCTCGTATTCGAAGGTCATCACCGAGGTGACGACCGAAATGCCGCGCTCGCGCTCGATCTTCATCCAGTCGGACCGCGTCTGGATGCGGTCCTTCTTGGCCTTGACCTCGCCCGCAAGCTGGATGGCGCCGCCGAACAGCAGCAGCTTTTCGGTGAGCGTCGTCTTGCCGGCGTCTGGGTGGGCGATGATCGCGAAAGTGCGGCGGCGCGATACCGCCTGTTCGATGTCTTCAGCCAATTTCTGGAATCCTGTCTGTGGCGCGGGCTTCTAGCAGCGCATTGCCAGCCTGTCGACAGTTTCGGGCCGGCAGGCCGACCACACTTGAGCTTGAATCGTTACGGTGGCATCAGAGGAGCCCATTCTGAGAGGTCCGGTATGAGCAGCGCTAAAGAAGTCATCGTCATCGGCGCCGGCATTATCGGGGCGTCCATCGCCTGGCACCTGACCAAGGCCGGGGCGCGGGTGACTGTGATTTCCGATAGTGGTGCCGGCGGCGTCGCCACGCCAAACTCCTTTGCCTGGATCAACGCCAGCTGGGGCAATCCCGAAATCTATTTCCGGCTGCGCATCCGTGCGATGGCCGAATGGAAGCGGCTGGCAAACGAGCTGCCCGGCCTGCCGCTCGCCTGGTGCGGCGGGCTGTGCTGGGATCTGCCGGCCGACAGGCTCGAAGCCTACGCGGCTGAGCACGCTTCCTGGGGTTACGGCATCGAACGCGTCGACGCCGGGCGCGCAGCGCAAATCGAGCCCAATCTCGTCGAGCCGCCGGAATTCGCTGTCTATGTCGCGGAAGAAGGCGTGGCCGAACCGGTCGCAGCGGCCAAGGCGCTGCTGGCCGACGCAGAACGGCAAGGTGCGCGCGTTCTCTCCAGTTCTGTAACCGCACTTGTCCAGACCGATGGCAGGATTGCCGGTGTCGATACATCGCATGGGCTGATGCCAGCCGAAGAGGTGGTGATCGCAGCCGGTGTCGGGGCGCCCGATATTGCCGCTACCGTCGGCATCAAGCTGCCGATCGAGACGCCGCCCGGTCTGATCGTCCACTCGCAGCCCTACAAGAAGCTCCTCAACGGGCTGGTGCATGCCGAAAAGCTGCATATGCGCCAGACGGCGGAGGGCCGCATCATCGCCGGCTCGGATTTCGCGGGGAGCGATCCCGGTGAGAATCCCGACGCCACGGCGCGCGAGCTGTTTGCAGCAATGAAGGCGGCTTTGCGCGGCGCCGACGAACTGGAATTCGATTTCCACACGGTTGGCTACCGGCCGACGCCGATCGACGGCTTTCCGATCATCGGCCGCGCCGAGGGCGCCGACGGCCTCTATGTCGCCGTCATGCATTCCGGCATCACGCTGGCGCCCGCGGTCGGGCTGTTCGCCACGCGCGAAATTCTCGACGGCGAGCGTGATCCGCTGCTGACGCCTTATGGGTTGGGTCGGTTTGCTCAGTAGCCCGGCGGACGCTTGAAGCCGCCGGTCAGCGCTTCGATCGCCTTGGCGATGCCGAGCAGCCGCGATTCCGACCAGCGCTTGCCGACCAGTTGCAGGCCGATAGGCAGGCCGTCGCGGTCTTGCCCGCAGGGCAGCGAGAGTGCCGGATGGCCGGAATAATTGAAGACCGCGCCATAGGCCGGTAGCATCCAATAGCTTTGCTCCTTGCCGTCGACTTCGATCGGCGTGCCGGGCTCACAATGCGCGAAGGCCGTGGTCATGGCGACCGGGCACAGCAAGGCATCGCAGGTTTCGAAGAACCTGTCCCAGGCCAGGATCGAGCGGTCGCGGCGAGCGAGCGCCTCGAACCAATTGGTGATCGGCGTTGGCTGCTCCGGCGGTTCGGGCTGCGCTGCCTCCAGCATCATGCCGATCAGATCGCCGCCCTGCTCCAGATCGTCATGCAGATCGATCTCAGGCAAGTTCGCTTCTTCCACAATCACCCCTGCTGATTGCAAGCGCTTGGCCAGGCTTTCGACCGCGGCAGCGATTTTACCAGCCACCGGAAAGCCGGGGAAGGACGGCGCGACGGCGATGCGCAATGTCTTGAGGTCGAGCCTGGGCATGGCCTCTACGGGCACCGGCGCGAGGTCGGTGTCTGCTCCGTCCGGGCCGGCGATGATTTTGTAGATCAGCGCAAGATCGTCCACGCTGCGCGCCAGCGGGCCGAGGCAGGACATCAACCGCACGCTTCGCGCCGCGCCGTTCGGATCGGGGAAGGCGCCGGCCAGCGACACGCGATGCTCGGTCGGTTTCAACCCGTAGACACCGCAAAAAGCCGACGGCAGGCGGATCGAATCCTGCATGTCGGTTCCCACATCGAACGGCGTCATGCCGGTCGCCACCGCTGCCGCGGCGCCACCGCTGGACCCGCCTGACGTGCGCGAGCGGTTCCACGGATTGCTGGTGCGACCGAACAGCGGATTGTCCGACTGCCAGTCGCCCAGCATGGTCGCGACATTGGTCTTTCCAATCAGGATGCCGCCTGCGGCTTTCAATCGGGAGACGACCGGGCTGTCCGATTTTGCCGTATGGTTGGCGAAAGGCGGGAAACCGACCGTGGTCTCCATGTCGGCCGTTTCGTGCGTATCCTTCAGGGTGAAGGGCACGCCATGCAGCGGGCCGAGCGCATCGCCATGCGCCAATGCCACGTCGGCGTTTTCAGCGCGCTCACGGGCGCCTTCGCGGTCGAGATTGACGATGGCGTTGACGGCCTCGTTGTGTCGGTCGATTTGGACCAGATGGGCGTCCAGAGCTTCGACGGCGGAGATCTTTCGCGCCGCGATTGCGGCGGCGAGATCGATGGTCGAGGAAAAGGCGAGGTCCATGATTGCTCCGGCTGCTGCCAAACGTATCGCGGTTTAAAACCAAGTTCAGCATTCGGAGATCATCGGCGCTTGATCAAAATTGCGCTTGCCGGTCGGTTGAGGTTGGCGCTCTACGGCGCCCCCCTCTGTCCTGCCGGACATCTCCCCCACTTTGGGGGAAGATTGGCAGCTTTGGCTTCGGCGCCCCTTTTCCTGCGTTGAAAATTGGCGAAGGCCGCCGTGACCTCCAATCTCCCCCCTCGTGGGGGAGATGTCCGGCAGGACAGAGGGGGGCGCGAAGGAATGCGGCTTAGACTAGGGCCTAGACGACCAGTGCCAGCCTTGCCACAGCCGGCACGAACGGCCGAATGCTCATCCCATCGCCAGTGATCGTGACAAAACTCGCCGGCGGGATCGCCTGCCAGTCGCCGCCTTCGCGGTCGAAGGGTTCGGACACGATGCAACGACCGCCGTTGCGGAGCGACGTGTACAGGGTCGGTGCGTGGGCATCGCTTGCGTAGCGCACGGCATAGAGCGCGCGCCCATCCGAAAGGGCCGCAGTGAGTTTCAAGGCCGGTTCGAGACCGGCGTGGCGTGACGCCTCCAGAACCCGAGCGGTGGCGCGCGATACTGCCCCTTGCGGGTCGCCAGCAAGACCCTCGTCGATCATCAGCAGGAAAAACAATTCGGAATCGGTGGTGCCCTCGCGCTGGTCGAAGACGGCGTCAGAGAGCGAGTTCTCCAGCGCGCGGCGGATCTTTTCGAAGCCGCCGATCTGGCCGTTGTGCATGAACGACCAGTTGCCGGAGATGAAGGGATGGCAGTTCATGCGGCTGGTGGCGCCGCCGGTCGACGCCCTGACATGGGCGAGGAACAGGCCGGATTTGATCTGCCGGCATAGGCTTTTCAGATTGGGATCCGACCAGGCCGGCAGGATGTCGCGGTAGAGGCCGGGCTCGGGCCGGTCGCCATACCAGGCAAGGCCGAAACCGTCGCCATTGGTCGGCGACTTGGCTTCCTGGGCGCAATGGCTCTGGGCGATCAGCGAGTGGCAAGGTGCGGTGACGACGTCTTCGAGGAAGACCGCTTCACCCAGATAGGCCGCCCATCGGCACATGGCTTCTAACCAATCCTAGGCGCGATCCAAGAGAGCCTGGGGCTCCTTGACCGCGTGCGAGCCTCTGTTGTGCGTCCGCTCGTAGAGTTCGCGAACGATTCGGCTTGCCGTAGTTTCGAAGAGAAACGGCAAGAAAGCGTGAACGAGTGCCGCACCAGCGGCCATCAGGAGGCGCGAGCAGAACCAGGCGGCAAAGGCCATATGGCTGAAATAGGTCTCGCCCACCTTGGCCGGGTGAGAGGTGAACAGCTTCGAAAACAGCGTCGTCATGGTGATCCCTCCTGCCGGGATAAGCCCCGATGTGGGTATCCTGCCACGGGGTAAAGGTTCATCGGTCTCAATTTGTCCTTGTCTAACGCCGTGGTTCGGGACATTCATCCCACATGGCGCTTGAATTTGATGAAATCGACCGAAGATTGCTGGCCGAGCTGCAACGCGACGGCACACTATCGGTCGATCAGCTCTCCGAAAAAGTGTCGCTGTCGCGCAACGCCTGCTGGCGCCGGGTCAAGCGGCTGGAAGAGGACGGCGTCATCACCGGACGGGTGGCGCTGGTCGATGCCGACAAGCTCGGGCTCGGACTTTCGGTGTTCATCCTGATCCGCACCTCCAATCATGACCCGGACTGGCTGCAGAAGTTCCGTGCGGCGGTGACCGGTTTTCCCGAGATCACCGGGGTCTATCGCATGTCCGGCGATCTCGACTATGTGCTGCGCGCCCGCGTCGCTGACATGAAGGCCTATGACCGGCTCTATCAGCGGCTGATCGCCAAGGTGGCGCTGTCGGACGTTTCGGCCTCCTTCGTCATGGAGGAGATCAAGGAGACGACCGTCGTTCCGATGGAATTGCGCTAGGTCACACTGACGCCTGAAAGAAAGCCGTTGATAGGCCTGCGGACGAGTTGACCGAATCGCCGTTCGCGCCGATAGGATCGATTTTATGCGCGCAGCCTTCCAAAATTCCTCCGTCATTGGTCCCACTGTCGGCTTCGTCAGGTTGCCGCATGGAGATGGACTTCCCCTTCCCGCCTATGAAAGCACCGGCGCCGCCGGCATGGATCTGCGCGCCGCGGTGCCGGAAGACCGGCCGCTGCTGATCCTGCCTGGCAAGCGCGCCTTGGTGCCGACCGGTCTGATCCTGGAAATTCCCGAAGGAATGGAAGGCCAGGTGCGGCCGCGCTCCGGCCTTGCCTTCAAGCATGGGCTGACCGTCCTCAATTCACCGGGCACGGTCGACAGCGACTATCGCGGCGAGGTCAAGGTGCTGCTGATCAACCTTGGCGACGAGGATTTCGCGGTGACGCGCGGCATGCGCATTGCCCAGATCGTCTTTGCCGCGGTGACGCAGGTGACGGTTGAGGAGCGCTCGCTGGCCGGCGCCACGACGCGCGGCGCGGGCGGGTTCGGATCGACCGGCACCGCCTGAAATGAGCATACCGAAACTGGTCATCTTCGACTGCGACGGCATCCTGGTCGACACCGAGAACCTTGCCAACCGGCGGCTTGCCGAGTGGTTTGTTGCCGCCGGTTATCCCACCACATTCGAATATTGCCGCAAATATTTTTCCGGCCGCAGCATGGCTTCGGTGCAGAAGGAAATCGAAGAGACGACCACGGTGCGGCTCGGCGCCGATTTCGTCGATCGCTGGAATGCCGGCCTGCCCGAACTGTTTGCGCATGGCGTCGAGGCGATCCCCTATGTGCGCGACTTCATCGAGGCGGTTCGCGCGGCCGGCATTCCCTATTGCGTCGCCACTTCCGCGCGTATCTCGAAGATGCACATCACGCTCGGCCAGACCGGGCTGCTGCCGCTGTTCGAGCATGCCATGTTCTCTTCGACCATGGTCAGCCGCGGCAAGCCGTTCCCGGACCTGTTCCTGCATGCGGCAAAGACCATGGGTTTTGCGTCGGCCGACTGCATCGTCATCGAGGACAGCGTTGCCGGCACGCAGGCCGGCATTGCCGCCGGCATGCGTGTCTATTCCTATCATGGCGATCCCTATTCCGACCGCGATGGCCTGGCCAGCGCCGGCGGCGTCCTGTTCGACGACATGCGCGAACTTGCCGGGCTGGTGCCGATCCACTGAAGCTGTGTTAGGTTCCGCGCGGCCAGCCTGAGGCACCCATGCCAACGAACCTGCTTCGCTCCATCCTAAAGCGTTTCACCGTTTCATGGAAACGGCGAACCGCTCTATCTTTTTGTTTTGTCGCAATTTCCGGCCGGAAAACCGCACACACTTTTCCTGAAATTGCTCTAGCGCTTGTGCTGCTGCCGTGGCTTTGGACCGCAGCCAGCGCGCAAGCCGTCAGCTTCCCGGAATTCGGCAGCGCCATCCCCGGTCACATGGATGTGACCTATCTGGACCTCGCAAGGATGGTCATTCCCGGCCTCGCAGGTGACAGCAACGGTTTCTACCGGGGTGGATTGCCGATCGAGATGCGCCACATCGAGGGACCGGATGGCGGCGGTTCGCCGCCTGAGACATCGGGCCTCTCCAACGCCGGCGTGCTCGCCATCAAGGCCGGGGGCAAGGACCGGCTGGCGATGCTCTACGACCTCGGCGACTCTCCCGACAGCGCCGAAGGCTATGCCGTGCTGGCGCTCTACGACATCACAGACAAGCCGAAGCTGCTCGACGCCGTCAATGTCGCGCTCGACCGCGGCACCTATTTCCGTGAACCGGGCAAGCTTTCCGTTGGGCCGAACGACGACATCGTGATCACCATGAGCGCGCATTTCAATTCAAGCCAAAACTACGCGATCACGCCGCTGATCATGGTGCGCGACGACAAATTCCAACTGATCGACATGATCTTCACCTTCGATGAGAACCTGTGCGCCTACAGCCGCAAGCAGGACGTTGCTTTCCAGACGATCGCTGACGGGCAGCCTTATGCCGCGGTCAAAGTGACGGTGACCGACGCCACGGTGCTCAACGGCGAGAGCTGCGACGACCAGCCGCCCAAGCCTGAAGCCCACACAATTTCCGTTACCTATCATTGGGACAAGAAGACGTTGCACTACGTCAAGGATTCCGATGCGCTGGACAAATTGGCAGGAGAGAACGCCAAACGCTTCTGAGCCAACCGCATTTGTTTGCCCGGTGCATTGCTGCACGATAGAATCTGCCGGCATTTCCGCATCTGAAGGGAGCACTCATGGACAAGGGCAAGATCTTTCGCGACCTGCACGCCTCGACCTTCGTCATGCCCAACCCCTGGGATGTCGGCACGACCAAGCTCCTGGCCTCCTTCGGCTTCAAGGCGCTGGGGACGACCAGCGCCGGTTTTGCCTTCTCGCGCGGCCTGCCCGATGGCGCAGTGACCTTCGAGGCGATGATCCACCATTGCCGCGAGCTGACGGCGGCAACCAGCCTGCCGGTGTCGGCCGATCTCGAGAAAGGCAAGGGCGACAGCGCGACGAGTGCCGCCGAGACGGTTTTTGCGGCCGAAGCGGCAGGTCTCGCCGGCTGCTCGATCGAGGACCATACCGGCGATCCCGACAAGCCCATCTATGAGTTTTCACACGCCGTCGAGCGCGTTGCAGCTGCTGCTGAGGCCGCACGGGCGCTCAAGCATGATTTCGTCTTCACCGCACGGGCCGAGAATTTCCTTTGGGGCAAACCGGATCTCGACGACACGATCAAGCGGCTGCAGGCCTTCGAAAAGGCCGGCGCCGATGTGCTCTATGCGCCCGGCCTCAAAGATGTCGAGACCATCCAGAAAGTCTGCTCGGCGGTGAGCAGGCCGGTCAATGTCATGGCACTCCCGGCCTTCACCATCGCCGACCTTGCCATGGCCGGGGTCAAGCGCATCTCGCTCGGTCCGTGGCTGACCAATTTCGCCTTCGGCATGCTGGAAACCGCGGCGCGCGAGATCCAGCAGGACGGCACGTTCGGCTTCACCCGGGCCGCCATCCCGTTCGGCAAATTGCAGGCGCTGTTTTCCAAATCCTCAGGCTAGGGGGTCCCGGCGCATGACGCTCACCGTCGTCGACATGCACACCGGCGGCGAGCCGCTCAGGATCGTCACCGACGGCTATCCAGACATTCCCAAAGGCACGATCCTGGAAAAGCGCGCCTATGTGCGCGACCACCTCGACCATTTGCGCAAGCTGCTGATCTTCGAGCCGCGCGGCCACTACGACATGTATGGCGCGCTGCTGGTGGAGCCCGACCTGCCCGGCGCCGAGCTGGCCGTGCTGTTTATGCACAACGAGGGCTATTCGACGATGTGCGGCCACGCCATCATTGCGCTTGGCCGCTACGCCGTCGACGAAGGGCTGGTGGTCAAGCAGGAGCCAATCACCACCGTCAACATCGAGGCGCCGTGCGGCATGGTCGTCGCCTCGGTCGAGGTCAGGGACGGCAAAGCGGGATCGGTGTCGTTCGAAAGCGTGCCGGCCTTTCTGTTTGCCCATGACCAACAAATCGAATTGGGGGGATACGGCAAGATTGCGTTCGACATCGCCTATGGCGGCGCCTTCTACGCGCTGGCCGACTGCCATCAATTCGGCCTGGAGTTCGGCCGCAGCCGGGTGCGCGATTTCGTCGACGCGGCAACCGCGCTGACCGAGCGGCTGAAGGCGGCGTTCCCTCTATCGCATCCCGACCATGCCGATCTCGCTTTCCTCTACGGCACCATCCTCACCGATGGACACGATGCGTTCTCCGGCGAGGCAACAAAAAACATCTGCGTCTTTGCCGATGCCGAGGTCGACCGCTCGCCGACCGGCTCCGGCGTCACCGCGCGGCTGGCGGCAATGCATGCCAAGGGTGAGATCAACCCTGGTCAGGAGCGGTCCTTCGAAAGCATCGCCGGCTCGCGCTTTTCCGGAGCGGTGGCGCGCACGACCATGGCCGGCCCGCATGATGCGATCATCGCCCGCGTCGGCGGCCGCGCCTACTATTCGGGCCGGGCGGAATTCACCGTCGAGCCGGATGACGAATTGGGACGCGGTTTTCTTCTGCGTTGATAGGCCTATCGCCCGGCGCTCTCCCGCGCGCCGACCGCCTTGTGCAGATGCACCATCATGGCGGCGGCAAAGAGCGGCGTCAGCAGGTTGAGCAGGGGCACGGCGAGGAAGGCAGCGATGAGCAGCCCGGCCAGAAAGACGGTGCCGGCATATTTCCGGCGCAACGCCCTCGCCTCATCTTCCGGGCGGAAGCGCATGGCGGCGAATTCGAAGAATTCACGTCCGAGCAGATAGCCGTTGACGATGAAGAAGGCGGCGATGTTGACGCCCGGAACCAACAGAAGGAGCAAGGCGACGATGTTGCCCAGGATGACGACGCCGAAGAATTTCACCGACAACACGAGCGAGCGCAGCGCCGGCATGGCGCGTCCGACGGGATCGGCCGGATAGTCGGTGCGCTCGACCACTTCGGCGATGTCGTCGAGAAACAGGCCGGCCACGATTGCCGTCGCCGGCGCGATCAGCAGCGCCATCCCGAAGGCAAGCGCGATGGCAGCGATGATGCCGCTCAGCCATCCGGCCCAGGACGGCAGGCCGGGCAGCAAGGAGTGAACCCATGGCAGGGCCAGCCAATCGACAAGCCCGGTCAAGACGAACCACAAGGCGACCAGCGCCAGGACGGTCAAGCCCAGCGTCTTCAGGAAAACCGCGCGGAATTCGGGAGAAAACAGCCGGCTGAAGGCGGCGCGGGCAGCGTTGAAGATCACGGCGTTTCACCCCCAGGAACGAACGGATATCTCCGACATAGGCTGAGACCCTGTCAGCCGCAAGCCTGCCGGAGCGGGCGCAATTCCGGACGGGAACTAGAGCATGATCCCAAAAAGTGGGTACCGGTTTTTGGAAAAGATCATGCTCCAACAAAGGGTTAGATCATGATGAGATTTCAACCAAATCTCATCATGATCTAGCGCGCCAGCGCCCGGGAGCGGGCTGGGATGGTCATTGCCGCAACGCCGACGACGACGCAGCCCATGCCCCAGAGCGCCGTCGGCCCGATGCTTTCGCCGAGGAACAGGACACCGATGCCGACGCCGATCGGCACGCGCAGATAGGCCTGCGACGTCGTGCCGACCGAACCCAGCGTGTGGATGAGGCGGAAAAAGATGCAGAAGGCCAGCGCCGTGGAGAACACCGACAATGCCAACAAGGCCAGTATCGACGCCATTGAAGGCGACAGCGTCCACGGGCGGTCGAAGGCCAGGCTCAAGGGGACGAGGATGACCGCGCCGCACAGCATCGAGCCGGCGGCCGGCAGCATCGGGTCGAGTCCCCTAAAGCTGCGGCCGAAAATGGCGGCGCCGGCATAGCAGACCGTGGCGGCAATGACGGCAAGCTGCGCCCACAATTGATGGCCGAGCCCGCCAAGCGCCTGGGTGCCGACGATCAGGCAAATGCCGGCAATGCCGGCACCGACACCGAACAGCTTGCGTGCGGTCACGGATTCATGGCGGGTGATAAGCGCGGTCAGCAGGAAGGTGAAGATCGGCGAGGTCGCGTTGAGAATGGTGGCCAGACCGGCGTCGATGGAGCGCTCGGCGGCGGCGATCAGCGTGAACGGCACGACGCTGTTGAGGCAGGCCTGGACCATGAACCGCCACAAGGTCGCGCCGTCCTTGGGCATGGAAAGGCCGCGCCAGCGGATCAGCGCGAGCAGGATGGCGCCGGCGATCAGGGTGCGAGCAGCGATGAAGGTTATCGGCGGGATCGTCTCGACACCGATCTTGATGAAGGTATAGGACGCGCCCCACAGGGCGGCCAGCACGCCAAGCAGCGCCAGTTCGGTGGCCATGTCGGTCTTTGCTTGCATGCAGGGTGCTTCCAGCGCTTGATCTGAGGCCAAGCTTGTAGGCGACCCGGCGGTCAGATGCTTCGGCCACGGTCGAACTGTGATGGAGCCTCGTCCCAGGCGCGCGCGCCGGCCTGGGCCGGCAAAGGGTGGAAATCGGTTGCCATTTTTCGGGGTGATGCTGTAGACCCGCCCGGGCGTGGCAGAAAGCCGGCAGTTCCCAGGCGGAGAAATTGATGCCCGATTATGACGTGCTTTGCATCGGCAATGCCATTGTCGACATCATCGCCCAGTGCGACGACGCTTTTCTCGAGACCAACGGCATCATCAAGGGTGCGATGAACCTCATCGACACCAAGCGCGCCGAGCTGCTCTACAGCCGCATGGGCCCCGCGATCGAGGCCTCCGGCGGCAGCGCCGGCAATACCGCCGCTGGCGTCGCCAGCTTCGGCGGCCGCGCTGCCTTCTTCGGCAAGGTGTCGAACGATCCGCTCGGCGAAATCTACGCCCATGACATCCATGCCCAGGGCGTTGCCTTCGACACCAGGCCGCTCGAAGGACAGCCGCCGACGGCGCGCTCGATGATCTTCGTCACCCCCGATGGCGAGCGTTCGATGAACACCTATCTCGGCGCCTGTGTCGAACTCGGCCCGGAAGACGTCGAGGCCGACAAGGCATCCGGCGCCAAGGTCACCTATTTCGAGGGCTATCTGTGGGATCCGCCGCGCGCCAAGGAGGCGATCCGGCAGACTGCGAAGCTGGCGCATGCCGCCGGGCGCGAAGTGTCGATGACGTTGTCGGATTCGTTCTGCGTCGACCGCTACCGCGACGAGTTCCTCGAGCTGATGCGCTCGGGCACCGTCGACATTGTCTTTGCCAACAGTCACGAGATCAAGTCGCTCTACCAGACAAAATCCTTCGACGAGGCGCTGGCGGCTATCCGCAAGGACTGCAAGATTGCCGCCGTCACCCGCTCCGAAAAAGGCTCGGTGATCGTGCGTGGCGAGGAGACCGTCACCATCCAGGCGACGACGATCCGCGAGCTGGTCGACACCACCGGCGCCGGCGACCTCTACGCCGCCGGTTTCCTCTATGGCTATACGAGCGGGCGCAGCCTGAAGGATTGCGGCGATCTCGGCTCGCTAGCCGCCGGGCTGGTGATCCAGCAGCTCGGACCGCGGCCACGGCAGAATTTGCGCAGCGCGGCCCAACTGGCGGGGCTGCTGTAGGGCCGTCTTTCGGCGCGCAGCGCCGAGCCAGATGAGGGGTGCCCGCCGGTTGAGGCTGTCCGGCGCTCCGCTCAGGCGGTGCGGCGAAGGTCGTCGGACGTAGGCCCGGGTTCCAAAGCCCCGGCGGTGACCAGCCGGTTGCGGCCGCTCTTTTTGCCGATGTACATCAGTCGGTCGGCGAGCGTTATCAGCGCCTCCGAATCGGACGCTTCCGCCGGGTAGATGGCGACGCCAACGGTGCAACCAACATGGATGGCACCATTCGGCGTCGGCACCTTGATCCGCAGCTTTTCCAGGATACGTTCGGCGACGCCCACGGCCTTCTGTCGGGCCCGGCTAGCCTCTCCTGAAAACAGGAATGCGAACTCGTCTCCACCGAGCCGCGCCACGAAATCAGCGCTGCGCAGGATGGTGCGAAGCTGACCCGCCACATCCTGCAGCAGCGCGTCGCCGGCCTCATGGCCGAGCGTGTCGTTGACCTTCTTGAACCTATCGAGGTCGATGAACAGCAGGCCGGCCGCCTGGCCAGTGCTGTCGCAGCGGTCGATCACCGACCTCAGCTCGTTGTGAAAGGCGCGCCGGTTGGGCAGGCCGGTCAATGCATCGTGGTTGGCCGAATGATCGCTCTGCTGCTTGGCCAGCTCGATCTCGCGCTTTTGTACGGAGAGTTCCTCATTGGCGGCCTTGAGTTCGAGCAGCAGTTCGGCATTGAGATCCTCGACTACCTTACGGTCGCTAATGTCGACGACGAAACCTTCGAGGAATTCGAGTTCGCCGGCACCATCCCAGACCCCGCCTCCGATCTCGCGCACCCAGAGCGGCTCGCCGACCTGTGGCACGATGCGGTAGTCGACGTTCCAGTTGCAGCGCGCCTCGAGCGCGGTATCGACGGCGGCATAGACCGCAGCGAGATCATCCGGGTGGATCGCCGAGACATAGTCGCGCACGGCATTTTGAATGAAGTCGCTCGGCCGATAACCGCTGACGGTTAAAATGCCGTCGCTGATGTAGAGCATGGTGTAGGACGCATCGTTGCGGCAACGGTAGAGATAACCGTCCATGCGGCCGGTGATGCTCAGCAGCGCATCCAGGCGCTCGTCGTGATAGACCCCCTGGCCGACCACAGATGCCGTGTCATGCTTCATGGCCGCACCCCCGTTTTGGCGGTCTGAGCGCGCCGCCAATGCCATAAGGCCATAGGGGGCGAGAACGTTCCCTATAGCAGCCGAATATTATCAATCTCTTATGCGTTGGCGATTTTGCCGCCAATCAGGCTCCCGCGCTATAGGCCGCGATCGCAGCCATGTTGACGATGTCCGAATCCTTGGCGTTGAGCGAGACGATCTGGACCGGTTTGTTCAAGCCGACCAGCAGCGGGCCGATGACGGTGGAGCCGCCGAGTTCCTGCAGCATCTTGGTCGAGATCGAGGCCGAGTGGAACGCCGGCATGATCAGCACGTTGGCCGGGCCGGTCAGCCGGATGAACGGATACTGCGCCATGGCACGGGCGTTCAACGCAACGTCGGCGGCCATCTCGCCGTCATATTCGAAATCGACGCGGCGCTTGTCGAGGATACGCACCGCTTCCTGCACCCGCTCGGAGCGTTCGCCCTGCGGGTGGCCGAAGGTCGAATAGGCAAGCATGGCGAGCCTCGGCTCGTAGCCCATGCGGCGGGCAAATCCCGCCGCCTCTTCGGCGATGTCGGCGATCTGTTCGGCATTGGGCATGTCGTGCACGGCGGTATCGGCGACGAGGACTGTTTTGCCCCGCGCGAGCACGATGGAGACGCCGATGACGCGGTGTCCGGGCTTGGCGTCGATGACGCGGCGGATATCGTCAAGCGCCGTGGAATAGTTGCGGGTGACGCCGGTGACGATGCCGTCGGCATCGCCCAGCGCCACCATGCAGGCAGCGAAATGGTTGCGGTCGTTGTTGATCAGCCGCTGGCAGTCGCGGAACAGGAAGCCTTTGCGCTGCATGCGCTCGTAGAGATAATCGGTGTAGATGCCGTTGCGGCGCGAAAGCCTGGCATTGATGATCTCGATGCCTTGCTTGTTCAGGTCGATGCCGGCGTGCCTGGCGTTTTCCTTGATTACATCGTCGCGGCCGAGCAGGATCGCGGTGCCGAGCTTCTGGTTCACATAGGAGACGGCGGCGCGCATCACCTGTTCTTCCTCGCCCTCGGCAAAGACGATGCGCTTGGGCTGGCGGCGGACGCGATCGTAGATGCGCTGCAAGGTCGAAGCGATCGGGTCGCGGCGGGCCGACAGCTCCTGCGCGTAGCGGTCGAGGTCGAGGATAGGCTTGCGGGCGACGCCCGACTCCATCGCCGCCTTGGCCACCGCGAGCGGGATGGCCGAGATCAGGCGCGGATCGAACGGCACCGGGATGATGTAGTTCGGGCCGAATTTCGGCCGGTTGCCCTGATAGGCGGCGGCGACATCGTCGGGCACGTCCTTGCGCGCCAGGTCGGCCAGCGCTCTCGCTGCGGCGATCTTCATGTCGTCATTGATGGTGGTGGCCCTGACATCCAGCGCACCGCGGAAGATGTAGGGGAAGCCCAGCACATTGTTGACCTGGTTCGGATAGTCGGAACGCCCGGTGGCCATGATGGCATCGGTGCGGATCTCGGCCACTTCCTCGGGTGTGATCTCCGGGTCGGGGTTGGCCATGGCGAAGATGATCGGGTTCTTGGCCATCGACTGCACCATCTTGGTGGTCAACGCACCCTTGGCCGACAGGCCGAGGAAGACATCGGCGCCGTCGAGCGCCTCGGCCAGGCTGCGCGTGTCGGTCTTGACCGCATGCGCCGACTTCCACTGGTTCATGCCCTCGGTGCGACCCTGGTAGACGACGCCCTTGGTGTCGCACAGAATGATGTTGTCGGGGGCAAAGCCCATCGCCTTCATCAGTTCGATGCAGGCGATACCGGCCGCACCGGCGCCGTTGCAGACCATTTTCGTGGTCTTCATGTCGCGGCCGGTGATCTCCAGCGCGTTGATCAGCCCGGCGGCCGAGATGATGGCGGTGCCGTGCTGGTCGTCGTGGAAGACCGGGATGTCCATCAGTTCGCGCAGGCGCTGCTCGATGATGAAGCATTCCGGCGCCTTGATGTCTTCCAGGTTGATGCCGCCGAAAGACGGCCCAAGAAAGCGCACGCAATTGATGAACTCGTCGGCATCCTCGGTGTCGACTTCGAGGTCGATGGAGTCAACATCGGCGAAACGCTTGAACAGCACCGCCTTGCCTTCCATAACCGGCTTGGAGGCCAGCGCGCCGAGATTGCCGAGGCCGAGAATGGCGGTGCCGTTGGATATGACGGCGACCATGTTGCCGCGCGTCGTGTAGTCGAAAGCGCGGCTGGGGTCTTCGGCAATGGCCAGCACAGGAACCGCGACACCCGGCGAATAGGCGAGGCTCAGATCGCGCTGCGTCGCCATCGGCTTGGTGGCGACGATCTCCAGCTTGCCGGGGCGGCCCATGGCGTGGAATTCCAGCGCCTCCTCGGCGCTGACGGAGGGGCCGCTATTTTCGGTTTTCTTGGCCATGATGCTTTTGATTTCCTCGCCGGTGCCGCCCCCTTGAGACGGGTGCGTGTTTTTGAAACTTCTGGATCAAGGCTACACGCCACCGCTGTAAATCGCCAAGCGATCTTCACGCCCGCAGCGAATCTCCCGAAGTCGAACGGCGTCACGTCGGCTCTGGCTCGCTGACGAAGGCAGCGATTTCGCGCACCGTTCCCCGCCGCATCATGCCGTCTGTGCCGGGGAAAGGCCACGTCTCGATGGGTGGCGCACGGCTTCCCTTGCGCCGCAGCAATGCAGTCAGGAACGCCATGAGTTCGATGCGCTGGGCGTGAACCTTCTCCAGCGTGCGGCGGCGGATGTGCTGACGCGGTATGGCACGATCTCGCAGCGTCTCGACGGCGCGGCGAATGGCAGCCGGTTCCGGATCGGCGACGATGCAATAATCCGGATCGAAATAGACGTCGCGACCGCCAAGGCTCGGCGTACTGACGATCGGCAGGCCGGCCATCAGATATTCCATCGAGGAGTACATCGCTCCTTCCACGGCCGACAGGCACAGCCCGACGGCGGCCTGGTTGTAGACGTGGTTGACCTGTTGCGCCGTCAGCTTGCCCGGCCAGCCGTCGACGAGCGGATTGGCGATCTGGTGGAGCGGCGAACGCGCCTGCAGTCGCCGAACAAAGGCGCGGGCGGCAACCGGCGGCAATTCGCCGATCGAATAGGTGATGTGGGCCAGCCGCTCTATGTCGAAGGCCAGGTGATGGCGTTTGATCGGCGAGATGCGGCCATTGTAGACCGCGTCGAATTCGACCGGCACGTCCGGCAGCGGCCGGAATATATCCTCCGACACCATCAGATTGTGGTTGGAGAAGATGGCATTGCCGCCCGCAGCTGCGATGAGACGGCGCTCTTCCTCGGTGTTGCACAGGAAGATGATTTCGTGCAGCGGAAACCGGCCGGCATACCAGGCGAGATCGCGGCCCATCCGGGCGATGACAGCCGGCCGCTCCATGGTCCAGGTCTGCATCGTCAGGAAGGTGACGCGGCGCGCCGCCAGGCGCCGGCCGAGCGCTGCCAGCGGATAGAGCGGCCGCGACCCGCCAATCGGGACATAGAGCACCAGCGGGTCGCGGCTGAGCACATGCAGCGACATGTCGATGCCGCCATCGACATCGGACAGCGGCCCGCGTGTCGGCAGGAGGAAGGGGACGCGCTTGCGCAGTGTCCCCCTGAGCTTGCCTTTGGTGCGGTGGACGCGCCGCGCCGCCAACAGCAGCAGGCGCTCAAGCGCCGATCCAGCCGGACCGACCAGCTCTTCGAACGCCTCCTGTTTGTCCTGATCCATGCCGCTTATCCCCGCCATGGCGATCATAGGGTCTGGTTGGCGCCCGAAGCAACCAACGGCTTCACCCGGCGTAGAGGGAGCACAAGCCGCCGTCGAGGCCGGTCGTCCCCTGCTTTTCGGGCCGCCGGCATTAAACCCCGCACCCACATCTGCTAGCGTGCGGGCATGAACATGCACACTTCAGCAGAAACCGACGCCCCCGAGGTGACACCGCCTGCGCCCGTCGGCAGCGTCACGCCGATGATGGAGCAATATATCGAGATCAAGGCGGCGAACCCGGATTCTCTGCTGTTCTACCGCATGGGCGATTTTTACGAGCTGTTCTTCGACGACGCCGAAAAGGCGAGCAAGGCGCTGGGCATCGTCCTGACCAAGCGCGGCAAGCACCAGGGTAACGACATTCCGATGTGCGGCGTGCCGGTGCATGCGGCCGACGACTATCTGCAAAAGCTGATCGGGCAAGGTTTTCGCGTTGCCGTGTGCGAGCAGATCGAGGACCCGGCGGAAGCCAGGAAGCGCGGCGGCAAATCGGTCGTACGCCGTGACGTGGTGCGCCTGGTGACGCCAGGCACCATCACCGAGGATAAATTGCTGGCGCCGTCGGAATCGAGCTTCCTGATGGCGCTAGGGCGGGTGAAGGGCGGCAACAGCGGTGACGCCTTCGCCCTGGCCTGGATCGAGATCTCGACCGGCGTCTTCCGCGTCGCCGAAACCACGACCGACCGCCTGCTGGCCGATGTCTTCCGCGTCGACCCGCGCGAGCTGATCGTCGCCGAGCCGGTGTTTTACGATCCCGAGCTGAAGCCGGTGTTCGACGTCATTGGCCGCGTTGCCAGCCCGCAGCCGCCGTCGCTTTTCGATTCGGCTTCGGCAGCGGGGCGGATCGCGCGTTTCTTCGAAGTGGCGACGCCGGACAGTTTCGGTGCCTTCTCGCGCGCCGAATTGTCGGCGATCTCGGGCGCCATCGCCTACGTCGAAAAGACGCAGAAGGCCGAGCGGCCGCCTTTGTCGCGTCCCGAACGCGAGGAGCAGGGCTCGACGCTGTTCATCGATCCTGCGACACGCGGCAATCTGGAACTGTTGCGCACGCTGTCGGGCAGCCGCGACGGCTCGCTGTTCAAGGCTATAGACCGCACGGTCACCGGCGGCGGCGCCAGGCTGCTCGCCGACCGGCTGATGGCGCCGCTGACCGATCCGGCGGCGATTGCCGCCCGGCTTGATTCGGTATCGTTCTTCCGCGCCGAGACGCGGCTCTGCCAGGCGGTGCGGTCAAGCCTGAAGAGCGTCGCCGACATGCCGCGAGCGCTGTCGCGGTTGGCGCTCAACCGCGGCGGCCCGCGCGACCTCGGCGCGCTGCGTGCCGGCTTTGAAGCGGCGGGCGCCATTGCCGAAATCTTCGCCGCAACAGCGCTGCCCCATGAATTGACGGAAGCACTTGCCGCGATCAAGGCACTGCCGCGTGCGCTGGCCGAGCATCTGACCCAGGCTCTTGGCGAGGAACTGCCGTTGCTCAGGCGCGACGGCGGCTTCGTGCGCGGCGGCTACCATGCCGAGCTCGACGAAATGCGGGCGCTGCGCGACGAATCGCGCAAGGTGATCGCCGGACTGGAGCGCTCGCTGATCGAGGAGACCGGCATCCGCTCGCTGAAAATCCGCCACAACAATGTGCTGGGCTATTACATCGAGGTGACGGCCAACCACCATTCAATCATGACCGGAAGCGACGGCGCCAAGGCGCGCTTCATCCACCGCCAGACCATGGCCAACGCCATGCGTTTCACCACGACCGAACTTGCCGAACTCGAGACCAAAATCGCCAATGCCGCCGACCGGGCGCTGAGCATCGAGCTTGCCGCTTTCGACACGCTGACGACAGAGGCGGTCGCCGAGGCGCAAAAAATTCGCGCCGGCGCCGATGCGCTTGCCGTACTTGACGTGTCGGCGGCGCTCGCGCTGTTGTCGGAGAGTGAAGCCTGGTGCCGGCCGCTGGTCGATTCCAGCCTCGCCTTCGATATCTCGGGCGGACGCCATCCGGTGGTGGAACAGGCGCTGCGGCGCTCGGGCGAAGGGCCGTTTGTCGCCAATGATTGCGATCTGTCGCCGCAAGACGGGGCCAAGGCCGGCGCGATTTGGCTGCTCACCGGTCCGAATATGGGCGGTAAGTCGACCTTCCTGCGGCAAAACGCACTGATCGCCATCCTCGCCCAAACCGGTTCCTTCGTGCCGGCGACGTCGGCCCATATCGGCGTTGTCGACCGGCTGTTCTCGCGGGTCGGCGCCTCGGACGATCTGGCGCGTGGCCGTTCGACCTTCATGGTCGAGATGGTAGAGACGGCGGCGATCCTCAACCAGGCCGGCGAACGGGCGCTGGTGATCCTCGACGAGATCGGTCGCGGCACCGCCACGTTCGATGGCCTGTCGATCGCCTGGGCGGCAGTCGAGTATCTGCACGAGAAGAACCGCTGCCGGGCGATCTTCGCCACTCATTTCCACGAAATGACGGCACTCTCCGGCAAGCTGCCGCGACTGCACAATGTCACGATGCGGGTTAAGGAGTGGGAAGGCGACGTGGTCTTCCTGCACGAGGTCGGCAAGGGTGCCGCCGATCGCTCCTATGGCGTTCAGGTCGCTCGCCTTGCCGGTCTGCCCGAAGCGGTGGTCGGCCGGGCCAAAGAGGTGCTGCATCAGCTCGAGGAAGGCGATGTCTCCGGCAAGGCCAACCGGCTGGTCGACGATCTGCCGCTGTTTTCGGTGGCAATGAAGCGGGAAGCGGCAAAGCCTGCGAAGAGCGACGCATTGGGCGCAGCGCTGGGTGAGATCAATCCAGACGAGATGACGCCGCGCGAGGCGCTGGAAGCGCTCTACCGGCTGAAGGGGCTGGCGGGGAAAACCTAGTCCGATTTCAGCCTTGACCAATTGTACCGTTTGGTACAATGCTCGCCATCGCCTTTGCCGATGGAAGAATGACATGAGCCGTCCGCCGCTGCCGCCCTTCACCGCCGAGACCGCTGCGCAGAAGGCTCGGCTTGCCGAAGACGCCTGGAACAGCCGCGATCCCGAACGGGTTTCGCTCGCCTATACGCAAGACAGCACCTGGCGCAACCGCGCCGAGTTCGTCTCGGGCAGAAATGAGATCGTCTCCTTCCTCACGCGCAAATGGGCGCGCGAGCTGGACTACCGGCTGATCAAGGAGGTCTGGACCTGGAACGACAACCGCATCGCGGTGCGCTTTGCCTATGAATGGCGCGACGACAGCGGCCACTGGTTCCGCTCCTACGGCAACGAGAATTGGGAATTTGACGCGGATGGACTGATGCGTAGGCGCGTCGCCAGCATCAACGACCTGCCGATCGCTGAGGGTGAGCGCAAATATCACTGGTCGCTCGGCCGCCGGCCGGACGACCATCCCGGCCTGTCCGAACTCGGACTTTAGAGTATGATCCCTAGAGCTGTGTCGCGGTTTTCGGCAAAGATCATGCTCAAGCGGAAAAACTAGCGCATGCGCAGGGTCGCGCCCGATCGCGCCGATTTGCTCTCCATCATCGGCGAGGTTTTCCGCGAACACGGCTATGAAGGGGCGAGCCTGGCGCGGATCGGTGCGGCGACCGGCCTAGGCAAAGGCAGCCTTTACCACTTCTTCCCCGGCGGCAAGGAAGAGATGGCGGCGGCTGTCATTGCCCATATAGATGGCTGGTTCGAGGAGAATGTCTTCGTGCCGTTGCAGGACAGGGCCGACCCTCGCACGGGCATCGACCGGATGTTCGAAGCGACCGACAGCTATTTCCGCTCGGGACGCCGGGTATGCCTGATCGGCGCCTTCGCGCTGGATGAATCCCGCGACCTCTTCGCCATCGCGATCAAAAGCTACTTCGGCCGCTGGGTGGCGCATCTTGCCGAAGCGCTGACGCGCGCCGGACACGACCCGGCCAAGGCGGATGAACTCGCCGAAGAGACGGTCGGCGCCATCCAGGGCGCGCTCACGCTGGCGCGCGCCTTCGACGACACCGCAGTGTTTTCGCGCGCGTTGCGACGGGCGCGGGCGGCGCTCGGCTAGAGTGCTACAAGGGCTCGAAGCGGAAAGCCGTCTCGGTTCGAAAAACCCGGCCGACGCCGGGCGAATCAAGATGCGCGCCGGCGACGTAGCAGTCGTTGTTGGCCGCAAGCGCCAGCATTTGCAACCGGCTTGCCCTCGCCTGCTGCTGGTCTGCGTCGAATTCCCACGTGATCTCGGGTCGATCGAATTGAAGCGACGGCACATGTACGATGTCGCCCCAGATCAACAGTGTTTCGCCTGCGCTCACAACGCGAAAGCAAGTGTGGCCGGCTTCATGGCCAGCGGAGCCGATCGTATCGATGTCAGCGCTGACGCGCTGTCCAGCATCGAGAGGCTGGGCGCGATCGTGGAAGCGTTCCAGCCTCGCCACGTCGCGAAACATGCCGAGCTCAGCGCGCGGGACAAGCAGCCGAGAGAGCTGCGGGAAGCCGTCGCCACCATCGGCAAGGATGAGCCCGTGTATATGGTCGAGATGGGTGTGGGTGAAAGCAACAGTCCGAATCCGCTCGGTGGCGATCTTCGCCTCGCGCAGCGCCTCGGGCAGGTGCCCCATTGTCGGGTGCCAGGCGTTCGAAGCCCCTGTGTCGATCAGCGTGATGTCGTCGCCGTCATCGATGGCGAAGGCGTTGACCGACAGCCTGAGCGCACCGTCGACGAGCGGTACATGCGAGGGCAGGTTGTCACCGAATGTCCGGTCTCCGGGCTGGCGCAGCCGCCTGATTGGCATGTCGACGTAACCGTCGCGCAGCGACGTGACCGTCATGGCTCCGACTCTATACGCCGTATGATTATACCCGGTCGAAATCCGTTCCAATCTAGATCATCTCCAGGCCGCGCTTGCGCGTCGGCGGTGGAAAGGCGCGGTCGAGTTCGACGAAATCCTCAGCCTCCAGCTCGATGTCGAGCGCGGCAACATTCTGGCGGACGTGCTCCTGGCTGCTCGCCTTCGGGATGGCGATGACACCGGGCTGCGCCATCACCCAGGCCAGGGCGATCTGTGCCGGCGTTGCGTTGTGGCGGGCGGCGATGGTTTCCAGCCTGGAATTGCGCGCCAGCGCGCCCTGCTCGACCGGCGAATAGGCCATCAGCGGGATGCCGCGCTGCCGGCTCCATGGCGCGAGATCGAATTCGGGGCCGCGCCGCGACAGATTGTAGAGTACCTGGTTGGTCTGGACATGATCTCCAGACGACAGGCCGGTCAGCTCCTCCATTTCGTCGGTGTCGAAATTGCTGACGCCCCAGTGACGGATCTTGCCGGCCTTCTTCAACGCCTCGAAAGCCTCGACCGTTTCGCCTAGAGGCACACTGCCCGGCCAATGCAGGAGATAGAGATCGATGCGGTCGGTGCGCAGGCGCTTCAAGCTGTTTTCGCAGGCCCGCGCCACGCCGGCGCGCGAGGCATTGGACGGCAATACCTTGGAGACAAGAAAGAGTTCGTCGCGACGCCCGGCAATGGCTTCCGCCACCACCTCCTCGGCGCCGCCGCTGGCATACATTTCAGCGGTGTCGATCAACGTCATGCCGAGGTCCAGCCCGAGCTTCAGGGCATTGACCTCCCCGGCGCGGCGGCGGGAATCCTCGCCCATCTTCCATGTGCCCTGTCCCAGCACCTGGACGGCCTCGCCCGAAGGCAGCGTGGTGGCTCTTATCGTCGATGGCATGTGGGCTCCTGGCGCCGTGTAATCGATGTGAATGGCATCACAACCACGGAGAGAAATCCAGAATGGATCTCTCCGGCATGGCCGTTGCTGCCTTACTTCGCCGGATGGGCGGCGAGCCAGGCCTGCATCTTGGCGATCTCGGCTTCCTGCGCGGCGATGACATCTTCGGCCAGCTTGCGGATTTCGGGGTCCTTGCCATTGGCGAGTTCCACCTTGGCCATGTCGATCGCGCCCCGATGATGCGGGATCATGCCGCGCACGAAATCGACATCGGCATTGCCGGAATATTCGATCATCATGTCGGTGTGCATCTTGTCCATCGCCGCCTTGTAGCCGTCGGTCGAAGGACCTTGCGCGCCCATCGCGCCCATGTCGTGTTTCATCTCTTCGGATTGCGCCGGGACGCTTTCGAGGAAAACGGCAAGCAGCATTCCCGCCGCCATCATCAAAAGCACGATCTTCTTAGCCAAGGTCATCCATGATCTCCTGTTGATTGATATTCGTATCTGGGGGCTTTGCTCAGAGTTTCAACGTCCGCAGCCGCAATGCGTTGGCGATGACCGAAACCGAAGACAGGCTCATGGCCGCCGCCGCCAGCATCGGCGACAAAAGCGTGCCGGTGAGCGGATAGAGCACGCCGGCGGCAACCGGCACGCCAAGCACATTGTAGAGGAAGGCGAAAAACAGATTCTGGCGGATGTTGCGGATCGTCCCCTGGGCGAGCGTTCGGGCCCTGACGATGCCGTTGAGATCGCCCTTGACCAGCGTAATGCCGGCGCTCTCGACAGCGACATCGGCGCCGGTGCCCATGGCGATGCCGACATCGGCGCTGGCCAGGGCCGGCGCATCGTTGACGCCGTCGCCGGCCATGGCTACGCCGGCACCTTTCGCACGCAACTCCTCGACAAGGGCTGCCTTTTGTTCCGGCAGCAGGCCGGCGCGCACCTCGTCAATGCCAAGGCTTTTGGCGATGGCGCGCGCCGTGCATTCATTGTCGCCGGTCGCCATGATGATCCGCAAGCCTCTGTCGTGCAGCGCCCTGATCGCCTCGGCTGTCGTTGCCTTGACCGGATCGGCGACCGCGACAATGCCGGCCAGTTTTTTGTCCACCGCAACGAACATCGCCGTCTTGCCTTCTGCCTGCAGCGCCTCGGCCCTGGCCGACAGGGAAGCGGTGTCGATGCCGACATCGGCCATCATGGCGGCGTTGCCGAGCGAAACCTTCCTGCCAGACACCGTGCCGGATACGCCCTTGCCGGTGACGGCGTCGAAGCCGCCGGCCTCAACGAGCGTCAGGCCGCGTTCGCCGGCGCCGCCGACAATGGCCTCGGCCAGCGGATGCTCCGAGCCTTTTTCCAGGCCGGCGGCGAGCGCCAGCAATTCATTCTCAGACAGGCCTTCGGCAGCGACGACATCGGTCAAGCGAGGCTTGCCTTCGGTCAAGGTGCCGGTCTTGTCGACGATCAACGTGTCGACCGAAGCGAAGCGCTCGAGCGCGGCCGCGTCCTTGATCAGCACGCCCGCGTGCGCCCCGCGCCCGGTGGCAGTCATGATCGACATCGGCGTCGCCAGGCCGAGCGCGCAGGGGCAGGCGATGATCAGCACCGAGACCGCCGAGACGATGGCAAAGATCAAGCTGGGTTCGGGACCGAAGATCGCCCAGGCGGCAAAGGCCATGAGCGCGACCAGCACGACGGCCGGCACGAAGTAGAAGGAGACGCGATCGGCTAAACCTTGAATCGGCGCGCGCGAACGCTGCGCCTTTGCGACCAGCTCGACGATGCGCGAAAGCGTCGTTTCGGAGCCGACCTTTTCGGCGCGCATGATCAGCGAACCGTTCTTGTTGAGCGTGCCGCCGGTCAAGGCATCGCCTTTCGTTTTTTCGACCGGCAGCGGCTCGCCCGAGATCATCGATTCGTCGATGGAGGAACGGCCTTCCGTTACGATGCCGTCGACCGGCACGGCGTCGCCTGGACGGAGGCGCAGGTGGTCGCCGGTCTTGACCGCATCGAGCGGCACGTCGGTGTCGGAGCCGTCCTCCCCGATCAGCCGTGCCGTCTTCGGCGCCAGGTCGAGCAGCGCACGGATGGCCGAGCCGGTCTTTTCGCGCGCCCGCAATTCGAGCACCTGACCGAGGAATACCAGCGCGACGATGACGGCGGCTGCCTCGAAATAGACCGGCACTGTGCCGCCATGACCGCGGAACTGGTGTGGAAAAATGTCCGGGAACAGAGTGGCCGCCACGCTGTAGAGATAGGCAGCGCCGACACCGAGCGAAATCAGCGTCCACATATTGGGGCTGCGGTTGACCAGCGACTCCCAGCCTCGGTGGAAGAACGGGAAGGCCGCCCACAGCACGACGGGGCTGGCCAGCGCCAATTCCAGCCAGACCATCGTTCGCCCGTCGACAAACGCCTGGAACGTCAGGCCGAGCATCGGCGCCATGGCAACGATCAGCAGCGGCAGGGACAGCACCGCGCTGACCCAGAACCGTCTGGTGAAGTCTACCAGTTCGGGGTTCGGGCCCTCATCGCCAGTGGGAACGCCCATCGGCTCAAGCGCCATGCCGCAGATCGGGCAGGAGCCGGGCTTGTCTCTTATCACTTCGGGATGCATCGGGCAGGTGTATTGCGTGCCTTTCCGCACTGGCGACGGCGTCGGCCTGTCACCGAGATAGTTTTGCGGCTCGGCCTCGAACTTCGCCCGGCAGCCGGCCGAGCAGAAATAGAAACCCTGGCCTTCGTGGCGGAAAAAATGCCTGGCGGTAGCGCGGTCGACACTCATGCCACAGACGGGGTCGGTGGCGGTCAGGTATTTTTCGGGCCCGGCGACGAATTTCGTACGGCAACCCTCGCTGCAGAAGTGAAAGAGACGGCCGCCATGCTCGGCCGTCGGCTTACCGGCTGCCGGATCGACGCTCATGCCGCAGACCGGATCGCGCACCACGGCTTCGGCGGCCGGCTCAGCAGCCTTTGCCGTACAGCAGTTGCCATCGGCCGCGTGCGCGTGGTGGTGATGCTCGGAATGCGCCATCGAAAAGTGCCTTATATCTGTCTGGGTGAGGAGGTAGTGCTTCCAGTAACTGGAAGGTCAAGGGGCGATTTCCACTTTTCGATCGTGGCCGTCATCGCGCACATCGAGGGAAAATCGCTTACGCAACTTTGTTCCCATGCTATGGACGCGCGTCCCACTGCATCGATCCCACCCAAATGAAATGCCTGATTATCAATCTCGATCGGTCCCGCGATCGCCTCGCCCATGTAACGGCGGAGTTCGCGCGCATCGGCATCGCCTTCGAGCGGGTCGCCGCCATCGATGCGCGAGATCGGCCGGATCTGGCCGAAATGCCGCAGGGCAAGAAGCATTTGCGCCTGGCCGACGCCGAGATTGCCTGCCTGCTCAGCCACCAACAGTGTTGGTCGACGATCGCTGCAGGTGAGGATGCTTACGCGGCGATTTTCGAGGACGATGTCGTTTTCCCGGACAAAGCCGGCGCTTTGCTTGCCGATGCGGGCTGGATTCCCGCCGATGCGGACATCGTCAAGTTGGAAACGTTCTTCAACCGGACCGTAATTTCACGCAAGCAAGTTGCCTGCGGCCACGGTTTTTCCGCGAGCAGACTGCACGGGCTCCATATCGGTACGGCGGGATACATCCTGTCCAGACAGGCCGCGCGGGACCTTCTTGCGGCAACGAATGAGATCAGCATTCCCGTCGATCACCTCATCTTCAATCCGCGTTTTGCGACCTCGTCCGACAAGGTCATTTACCAACTCGTCCCAGCATTGTGCCTGCAGGCACAATTCCTCGGCGACAGTCCGGTGAGATTGCCAAGCCTGCTCAAGCAGGAGCGAACAGAGGAATGGGTGGCAAGCGGGATAGGTAAACGGCGCCCCAGGCCAATCACCGCCAAGGTAAGGATCGAGACCAGGCGGTTGACGCGGCAGATCGCCGATCTCTTCCGGCTCCGGCGCGAGATGATCATCCCTTTCTGGTATCGCGGCCGACGCGTCCGTCCGCCCCATACACAGCGCCGTGAAAACGCGCTATAGACGCCGCGCAAAGGCGAGGCCCACCGGCAATCCATGGCAAAAATCTCCCTCAAGCTCGACGCGCTGATCGACAGCGAGGCTTTGCGCCGCGACATGACGGCGCTGATCTCGGCGGCCAGCGGCATCGAGCCCGGCGCGCGCGTCGGTGCGCTCCGGCTGCTGAAGGATCGGCTGACCGAGGGCCGCAAGGTTGCCGAGCGCATGCTGATGGACGATGGCAGCGGCACGGCCTGCGCCGCCCGGCTGTCGCATCTGATGGACGAGATCATCCGCGCCCTCTACGAGTTCGCCGCGACCCACGTCTACCGGGTGAAAAGCCCCTCGACCGCAGAGCGCATGGCGGTCGTCGCCGTCGGCGGCTATGGCCGCGGCACGCTGGCGCCGGGCTCCGACATCGACCTGTTGTTCCTGCTGCCCTACAAGCAGACGCCGTGGGGCGAACAGATCGTCGAATATATGCTCTATATGCTGTGGGACCTCGGGTTGAAGGTTGGCCACGCCACCCGCAACATCGACGAGTGTCTCAGGCTGTCGCGCAGCGATATCACCATCCGCACCACGATCCTGGAAGCGCGGTTCCTGTGGGGCGAACAGAAGCTCTTCGACGAATTGCTCGCTCGCTTCGACCATGAAGTGGTGCGCACCACCGGACCGGAATATGTGCAGGCCAAGCTCGCCGAACGCGACGATCGCCATGCCAAGGCCGGCGAAAGCCGCTATCTGGTCGAGCCCAACGTCAAGGACGGCAAGGGCGGCCTGCGCGATTTGCAGACGCTGTTCTGGATCGCCAAATACTTCTATCGCGTGCGCACCGGCGAGGAATTGGTCGAGAAAGGTGTCTTCACCGAGGCCGAGTACCGCGAATTCCAGAAGGCCGAAGACTTCCTGTGGGCGGTGCGCTGCCACATGCATTTCCTCACCGGCAAGCCAGAGGAACGGCTGCATTTCGATATCCAGCGCGAGATCGCCGAACGGCTGGGCTACACCACCCATCCCGGTCTGTCGGCGGTCGAGCGCTTCATGAAGCATTACTTCCTCGTCGCCAAGGATGTCGGCGACCTCACCCGCATCTTCTGCGCCGCGCTCGAGGAAGAGCAGGCCAAGCATGTGCCCGGCTTCAACCGCATCTTCCTCACCTTCCAGCGCCGCAAGCGCAAGCTGGCAGGCACGTCGGACTTCATTGTCGACAATCACCGCATCAACGTCGCCGACGACAGCGTGTTCGAGCGCGACCCGGTCAATCTGCTCAGGCTGTTCTGGTTCGCCGACAAGCACGGGCTGGAGTTCCATCCCGATGCGCTGAAGCTGCTCACCCGCTCGCTCGGTCTGGTCAACAAGTCGCTGCGGCGCGACGAGGAGGCCAACCGGCTGTTCCTCGACATCCTGACCTCGGACCGCAATGCCGAGCTTAATTTGCGGCGCATGAACGAGGCCGGCCTGCTCGGCAGGCTGATCCCCGATTTCGGCAGAATAGTCGCCATGATGCAGTTCTCGATGTACCACCACTATACGGTGGACGAGCACCTGATCCGCTGCATCGGCGTCTTGGCCGAGATCGAGCGCGGCGACGGCGAAAAGGTGCATCCGCTCTCGCACACGCTGATGCCGGGGCTAGAGAAGAGCCGCGAGGCGCTCTATGTCGCGGTGCTGCTGCACGACATCGCCAAGGGCCGGCCGGAGGATCACTCAGAGGCCGGCGCCCGGATCGCGCGCCGCATCTGCCCGCATATGGGGCTGTCGGCGGCCGACACCGAGACAGTCGCCTGGCTGGTCGAGAACCATCTGGTGATGTCGATGACGGCGCAGACGCGCGACCTCAACGACCGCAAGACGATCGAGGATTTCGCCTCGATCGTGCAATCGGTTGAGCGGCTAAAAATGCTGTTGATCCTGACCGTCTGCGACATCAGGGGTGTCGGGCCGGGCGTGTGGAACGGCTGGAAGGGCCAGCTCCTGCGCACGCTCTACTACGAGACCGAACTGCTTTTGACCGGCGGCTTCTCGGAAGTGTCGCGCGCCAAGCGGACGGCGGCGGCGCGCGAGCGGCTGGCCGAGGCGCTGGCCGATTGGCCGGACAAGGCCCGCAAGCGCTATGTCGGCCTGCATTACGAGAACTATCTGCTGACGGTCGACCTCCCCGATCAGCTGCGCCATGCCGAATTCATTCGCGAAGCCGACGCGGCAGGCAAGAAGCTCGCCACCGTGGTCAGGACTCACCAATTCGAGGCGGTGACCGAGATCACCGTGCTGGCGCAGGACCATCCGCGCCTGCTTTCGGTTATTGCCGGCGCCTGTGCCGGCGCCGGCGGCAACATCGTCGACGCGCAGATCTTCACCACGTCCGACGGCCGCGCGCTGGACATCATCCTGATCTCACGGGAATTCGACCGCGATGAGGATGAGCGCCGTCGCGCCGAGCGCGTCGGCCGGCTGATCGAGGACGTGCTGTCGGGCAAGAGCTGGCTGCCGGAGATGATCGAGAAGCGCACCCGGCCGCGGCGCGGCGCCAAGGTGTTCAAGATTCCGCCGCGCGCCGAAATCCGCAACACGCTGTCGAACCGGTTTTCGGTGATCGAGGTCGAGGGACTGGACCGGCCTGGGCTGTTGTCGGAAATCACCAGTGCGTTGTCCGATCTCTCGCTCGACATCGCCTCGGCTCACATCACCACCTTCGGCGAGAAGGTGATCGACACTTTCTATGTCACCGACCTTACGGGGCAGAAGATCGACAACCCGGCACGCACCGCCACCATCCACGCCAGGCTGATCGCGGCGCTTGAAGGCGTTGTCCCAGAGCGCGGCGGCAAGGCCAAGGCGGCGGCCGAGTGACCATCACTTTGTCCCAATCACCCCCTTTGTCCCAATCATCCCCTTTGTCCCAACCATCCAGGCAATCTCCCCGCGCATGAGCCTCGTCAAGAAATTCGCCACGGTTGCGTCCGGCACGCTGATGAGCCGCGCCCTTGGCTTTGGCCGCGAGATGCTGATGGCTGCCGCACTCGGCACCGGGCCGGTGGCGGACGCCTTCAACGCCGCCTTCCAGTTTCCAAACACGTTTCGCCGGCTGTTTGCCGAAGGCGCTTTCAACGCCGCCTTCGTGCCGCTGTTTGCCAAGGAGATCGAGACCCACGGCACCGACGGCGCCAAGCGCTTTTCGGAGGAAGTGTTCGGCGTCCTGTTCACCGCACTTCTGGCGCTGACCATCGTCATGGAATTGGCGATGCCGCTGATCGTGCGCTATCTCGTGGCGCCGGGCTTTGCCGACACGCCGGGCAAATTCGAGACGACCGTCCTGCTGGCGACGATCATGTTCCCGTATCTCATCTGCATGTCGCTCGCAGCGATGATGGCCGGCATGCTGAATTCGCTGCGCCGCTATTTCGCGGCTGCCGTGGCGCCGGCTTTCCTCAACATCATCCTGATCAGCGTGCTCGGCTACGCCTGGTACCACGGCATGGATGCCCGTGAGGTCGGTTTCAGCCTGTCCTGGGGCGTGCTGGCGGCGGGGCTGGTGCAGCTTGCCATCGTCTGGGTGGCGGTGCGCAATGCCGGCATCGCCATCGGCTTTCGCCGGCCGAAGATGACGCCCAACGTCAAGCGCCTGCTGATCCTGGCGCTGCCGGCGGCGATCACCGGCGGCATCACCCAGATCAACCAGCTGATCGGCACGGCGATCGCGTCGGCGCAGGACAGCGCCGTGTCCTCGCTTGCTTACGCCGACCGCATCTACCAGCTGCCGCTCGGCGTCGTCGGCGTCGCGGTGGCCATCGTGCTGTTGCCGGAGCTGTCGCGGGCGCTGAAATCGGGCAATCTGGTCGAGGCGGCCAATCTGCAGAACCGCTCGGTCGAGTTCACCCTGTTCATGACCTTGCCGGCGGCGGCGGCACTGTGGGTGATGGCGGAGCCGATCGTGCGGCTGGTCTATGAGCGCGGCGCCTTCGCCGCCAACGGCTCGACGCCGACAGTGGCCGCAATCCTGGCGATCTTTGGCCTCGGCCTGCCGGCCTTCGTGCTGATCAAGGCCTTCACTCCCGGCTATTTCGCCCGCGAGGATACGCGCACGCCGATGATGTTCGCCGCCATTTCGGTCGGCGTGAACGTGATCACGGCACTGACGCTGTTCCCGAGCATGGGCGCGCCCGGCATTGCGGTGGCCTCGGCCGTGGCCGGCTGGGTCAACGCTGTGATGCTGCTTGCCGTGCTGATCCGACGCGGCCATTGGGGCCGCGACGCGCCGCTGCTGAAGCGCATTCCGCGCCTGGTGCTGTCGGCTGCGGTGATGGCGGTGGCGCTCTATTTCGCCGAGCACTGGCTGGCCGTCAGGCTCGGCCCCGGCTCGCCACTGGTGATCAAGGCCGTGACGCTTCTCTCATTGGTGGCCGGCGGGGCGCTGCTCTACTTCGTCACGGCTTTCGCCACCGGCGGCGCCGATTTCGGAATGATCCGGCGCAATGTGAAACGCGGCTCGGGCAAGGCAGCGGCGCCAGCGCCAAACGCCGATCTGGACGAATAGTCCGGGCGAGCTAACAGCAACACCGGTCTTGATCCTCTCCGCCCCTTCGTCCATAAGCGCGCCGTCGCAAGACTTTCGCCGCGCGTGGTTTCCAGCCGCGTGATTGGCTCCGAAAGGTCTGCAACTTTTCGGAAACACGCTTAATACGGCCCTCCACAAGCCATGAGGAACCCATGACCGCCTTCAAACAGCTCGTCTTTTCCGGGGTACAGCCGACCGGCAATCTGCATCTCGGCAACTATCTCGGCGCCATCAAGAAATTCGTTGCGCTTCAGGACACGTCAGACTGCATCTATTGCGTCGTCGACCTGCATTCGCTGACGGCACAACTCGTCCATGATGACCTCGCAGACCAGACCCGCTCGATCACCGCCGCCTTCCTCGCCTCGGGCATCGACCCGAAGAAGCACATCGTCTTCAACCAGTCGCGGGTGATGCAGCATGCCGAGCTTGCCTGGATCTTCAATTGCGTGGCGCGCATCGGCTGGATGAACAAGATGACGCAGTTCAAGGACAAGGCCGGCAAGGACCGCGAGAACGCCTCGCTGGGCCTGCTTGCCTATCCCTCGCTGATGGCGGCCGACATCCTGCTCTACCGCGCGACCCATGTGCCGGTGGGCGAGGACCAAAAGCAGCATCTGGAGCTGACCCGCGACATCGCGCAAAAGTTCAATAATGATTTTTCGAGCCGCATCGCCAGTCTTGGCGTCGGCGTCGAGATGCAGGTCGGCGAAGAGACGGTAAACGGGTTCTTCCCGATAACCGAACCGGTGATCGGCGGGCCGGCGGCGCGCATCATGAGCCTGCGCGACGGCTCCAAGAAGATGTCGAAGTCGGACCCGTCGGATCTGTCCCGCATCAATTTGACCGACGATGCCGATACCATCTCGAAGAAGATCCGCAAGGCCAAGACCGACCCGGAAGCGTTGCCAAGCGAAGTCGACGGCCTGGAAAGCCGCCCGGAAGCGGAAAACCTGGTCGGCATCTATGCAGGGCTGGCCGAGATGTCGAAGGCGGACGTGCTGAAGGAATTCGGCGGCCAGCAGTTTTCCGTGTTCAAGCCGGCGCTCGCCGACCTTGCCGTGGAAAAACTGGCGCCGATCGCCGGCGAGATGCGCCGTATCGAGGGCGACCGCGCCTATGTCGACGCGGTGCTGAGAGACGGCGGCGAACGCGCCGGCGCGCTGGCTGAGACCACCATGAAGACGGTACGCGACATTATAGGCCTGTTGCAGGGCTGATCACCGTCAGTGCACCGCACCATTCTGGCCCAAGGCCGGCGGCTTGCCGCCGGTCTGCCGCGGTGGCAGATTGCGGCCGAAAACATCGAGTAGATAGACATGGTCTCCAAACGCCTCAGTCGCGAAGCCGGCCATCGCAGGAAATTCCTGACGATCATCGACGACACGCCGGAGTGCGAGCGCGCCGTCGCCTACGCCTCCAAGCGGGCGCAGAGCACCAGCGGCACGCTGGTGCTGCTCTACATCATCACACCGGACGACTTTCAGCACTGGCTGGGCGTCGAGAAGATCATGCGCGAGGAAGCCAATGCCACGGCACGCGCGGCACTCGACGGCTACGCCAACAAGGTGCGCCAGAAGCTCGGCATCGAGCCCGAGATGGTGGTGCGCGAAGGCAAGCCGACCGAGGAGATCCACAAGCTGATCGAGGAAGACCAGGACATCGCCATCCTGGTGCTGGCGGCAGGTGCCGGCAAGGAAGGACCCGGGCCGCTGGTCGGGGCTGTTGCCGGCAAGGGCGCCGCCTTCCCTATTCCGGTCACAGTGGTGCCGCAGAACCTGTCTGACGAGGAGATCGACAGCCTCGCATAGAGAGTGATGCCGGAAGTGTGAAGCGGTTTCGGATAACATCACGATCCTGGATTTACAGCCCGCGCGGGATTCATTCCCAGCCAGCAAAAACATTCCGCCAGCCAGCCGTTTTGAGCGACGCGTTTCGCTTGAATGTCCAGCCGATTGAGCCTATTTAGAACTATTCCAAACTAGCTGCCCGACTGGGGCACGGAGACGGCCATGTTCATCCAGACCGAATCGACGCCGAACCCGGCAACGCTGAAGTTCCTGCCCGGCAAGGAAGTGCTTGTCGAAGGCACCGCCGATTTCCGCGACGCCGACAGTGCAGCCAGCGCCTCGCCGCTGGCCGGCCGCCTGTTCGAGATCCCCGGCGTGACCGGCGTCTTCTTCGGCTATGACTTCATCACCGTGACCAAGGACGGCCCGGACTGGCAGCACCTGAAGCCGGCCATCCTCGGCGCCATCATGGAGCATTTCATGTCGGGCGCGCCCGTCATGGTCAACGCCGGCCCCGCTGCCGAGACCAGCCAGACCGGCGAATTCTACGACAAGGCCGATGAGCAACTGGTCATCACCATCAAGGAATTGCTCGACACCAGGGTGCGCCCGGCGGTTGCCCAGGATGGCGGCGACATCACCTTCCGCGGCTTCGAGAACGGCACCGTGTTCCTGCACATGAAGGGCGCCTGCGCCGGCTGCCCGTCCTCGACGGCGACGCTGAAGCACGGCATCCAGAACCTGCTCCGCCACTTCGTGCCGGAAGTACAGCAGGTCGAGCAGGTCTCCTAAGACCCCTTCACGCATTCGAGCGAGCAACAAAAAACCGGGCCAGATTGCCCGGTTTTCTGTTTTGGACGTCCGTTGTTGCCTAGACGGTCCGCGTACGAAGGGTAACGCCTATCTTGACCTTGATCTTCCCGAAAACCGGTTCCACTTTTCGCTTTCGTGGACCTCGGTTCCGGATCAAGGTCCTACATCACGATGACCTTGGCACCGACCGAAGTGCGGTCGTAGAGGTCGATGATGTCCTGGTTCATCAGCCGGATGCAGCCTGACGACATCGCTTTGCCGATCGAATTCCATTCCGGACTGCCGTGCAGGCGGTAGCCCATGTCGCCGCCCTTGTTGAACAGATACATGGCGCGCGCGCCGAGCGGGTTCTTCAAGCCCGGCTCCATGCCGCTCGCGAACTTCGCTAGCTCCGGCTGGCGCTGGATCATCTGCCGCGGCGGCGTCCAGGTCGGCCATTCGCGCTTCAGCGCGATATGGGCGGTGCCGTGCCATTCAAAGCCTTCGCGGCCGACGCCGATGCCGTAGCGGATCGCCCGGCCGTCGCCTTCGACGAAGTAGAGAAACTTGTTCTGGGTATCGACGACGATGGTGCCCGGCTTTTCCGAGGTGTCGTAGTTCACCTCTTGCCGGTGGTACTTCAGCGGCACCCTCTCGATCGGGATGCGCGGCAGTTGGTAGCCTGCATCGTTCACCGAACCGTAGTTGTTGGTGAACAGTTGCGAGCCGATCGTGCTGCAACCCGAGATCGCGGCCGACAACGCAAGTGCGGCGACGATTGCAAATGACTTCATGCGCATGAAATGGTCCGATGCCCCGCCAAGATGTCGCGACACGTTACGGCCGCTTTTCCTGAAATCATTCATGCTGGCATTTGCTTTGCTTGCCAAGCGCGCGATGCCTATATGCAGGAGCTTACGTGCCGGTAAGCCGTCAACTATGGCATTTCGGCAACAGGACTCACGGGATTGTGAAGGAAAAACAATGGGCGGCCCTGTCGGATAGCCTAGAAACAGGGAACCACATCGAGGAATCACAATGAATGTAGGCGATGCCGCGGCGCGGTCCGGCCTGCCGGCCAAGACCATCCGCTACTATGAAGAGATCGGCCTGATCGCGCCGGCGCGCGCCGGCAATGGCTATCGCGATTATTCCAGCGACGACATCCATCGGCTGGCCTTCCTGCGCCGTGCCCGCAACCTCGGCTTTTCAATCGACGATTGCCGCCAGCTGATGGCGCTCTACCGGGACCGCAGCCGCGCCAGCCACGATGTGCGCGAGATCGCCGCCGCCCATGTCAGCGCCATCGAGGAAAAAGTGCGCGAGCTGCAGTCGATGCGCACGACCTTGCAGACGCTGATCCAGGCCTGCCATGGTGACGACCGGCCGGATTGCCCGATTTTGGATGACATTGCGGGGGCTGCGCAGGCCGCAGACAGGCGGGCCACGGTTTGAAGCACGGGCGCCGGGATAGACTGGGCGCCGGACGCGCAAGAAAAACCTCCAAAGGTCTATATCTCATTTGGCTAAAATTACGGAACGTCCAATGGACAAGAACGGAACCAAAGCGGTTACATCAGACCTTCGCGCTCACGACGTAAGACTTTAGTCCGGCCGATTTATAGCTAAGGACGGAAGTCGATCGGCACGACATAGGGCCGCTGTGGATCAATACCAGACTGCACCCAGACGAATATGGTGCGATCGCGGAAGACGCTCGGACCAAGCCGTCACCCAGGTTTGGCAACCGAATAATCGTCTGATGAGGCGCGCATATGCTGGGGTCAAAATCCGAAAGCGACCGCCACCTTCAGACCGAACGAGTAAGAAGCAGACCTAGCTTGAGGTAGGTTCAAACTCTTCTCTGACTTCCTTCCAGAGCAAAAACTTGAATGGCCACGCTCTGAGATAGGGGATCAGCTTCTCTCGCCGCAGAGCCGCAAAAAGAAGGGTGGTCAGAACTGAAAACATACAGGACAGAAACGCCACAAAAGCTATCGGCATCATCAATACCGCAGTGAAGCCACCTACAATATGCGGCCAAGTACCCTTCTCAGCTACGATTCCCGCGCTAGCAAGAAGGCCAATCCCCAGCAAGATTAGGCCTATCGTGCCCAACGATACGAGCAGCGCGGTGAGTGCGGTTCTACGCTTCATATGCTTTGCCTCCCGGTAGCTTATCTCAAGCATAGCGGGGATCAATCCGCAGGGCGCGTTGTAAAGTATATAGTCGCCCTGCGAAAGGTGATTGTATGGTTGACAAACCCATTTGCTCACGACCTTGGCTCTGCTAGTCTCGCGCTTGGGTTTGGGGGTCAAGACATGAATGCCGTTGAGTTTATCGACAAGGTTCTAACGCCGCTCGGTGGTGGGCTTGGCGTCCTGCTGGCATGCCGGTTTTCACCGCAACTTCGTGCGCAGGTCAGGCCTGGTCTGGAATTAGTGATGGCAGTTATTGTCGTGCTGATCCTGGGAGCCATCAAATGGCTCTAGGAGCTACCCAGCCGTAGGGAAGTTACCAATTTCGGAACCAAATTCCGCCTAACGCTTACGAGTCGTCGTTTCGTATACGGCTTGGTCATTTACAAGGTTTCGTATGCATCCGCCCTGATAGCCGCCAGTCGGGAACGCGCTATGCTGGTGCGGCGTGGCGTGCAACGGCTGTTGCGGGACATGGGCCCTCTGCAGAACTGGCCCACGCTTGCCGCGGCGATAACAGGCCCTGACTGCCTCGATTTTTGATGATATGGCGGGCTTAGGCCGGGCGAAGGCAAGGCCGCTTCGGGCAGTGACATAAGCGGCCGGACCTCGCTCATCCGAGACTTCAGGACCTTTTCGGCCATCCCGCTTCTCACAAACGCGGAGATGACACCGATCAGAGATTCGATCCAACGCAGTATTGTCCGCAGTACTTCCCGTAGCGCCTGGCCCATGACGTGACATGCCTCTCGGATCATCAATCGTAGCAGGATTATATTCCTATCTGGCCGAATTTGTCAATCGGGATTTTGCCCAAGCATAGGTTCAAACCGTGAACAAAATCTGGCATGGTGGGTGCCATGCCGATCATTTCGCCGATTCTCCTCAATCCCCTGATCGATGGCCGCCAGTCGGAACGCGCCATGCTGGTGCGGCGTGGCGTGCAGCGGCTGCTTATGCAAATGGGCACGCATGTGCTGCCCGAACTGTCGCTGGCCACCGGGCGGCGCGCCGACCTTGTGGCGCTGACCAGGCAGGGCGACATCTGGATCATCGAGATCAAATCCTCGATCGAGGATTTTCGCGTCGACCGCAAATGGCCTGATTACCGGCTGCACTCCGACCGCTTCTTCTTCGCCACCCATCCGGGCGTGCCATCGGAGATCTTCCCCGAGGAATGCGGCTTCATCCTCTCCGACGGCTACGGCGCCGAGATTCTGCGCGATGCGCCCGAGCACCGCATGGCCGCAGCAACGCGCAAGGCGCTGATGCTGCGCATTGCACGGGCGGGTGCGGCGCGGCTGCTGGCGGCGGAGCTGGCGGGTGTGGCGGTGCCGGCGCTGGCGGGAGAGAGCGAGTAGACGAAGCTCAAGTTCCTCGCCCCGCTTTGCGGGGGCGAGGAACCCAAGAACACCTACTCCACCACCTCCTCCACCCCTGCCGCCGGCGCCATCAGGAGCACGGCGGCACCCAGCAGCGCTGCAACGAAGGACCCCGCCAGGATGCCGACCTTGACGGCGTCCTGCAGCGCCATGTCGTTGGCGAAGGCGAGCAGGCCGATGAACAGGCTCATGGTGAAGCCGATGCCGCAGAGCAGCGAAATGCCGATCATGTGCAGCCAGCCGGCATTGACCGGCAGGTCGGCGAAGCCGAGCCGGATGGCAAGCGCGGACGAGCCGAAGACGCCGACCAGCTTCCCCAGCACCAGGCCAGCGGCAACGCCGAGCGTCAGCGGCTCGACCAGGGCAGAGGCGCTGAGGCCGGCCAGCGACACGCCGGCATTGGCAAAGCCGAAGATCGGGATGACGAAGAAGGGCACGATCTTGTGCAGGCCGTGTTCAAGCCGGTGCAACGGCGAATGGTCGAGATCGTGGCCGCTGCCGTCAGAGATTTTCAGCGGAATGGTGAGCGCCAGCGCGACGCCGGCCAGCGTGGCATGCACGCCCGATTTCAGCACCAGCACCCACAGCACGGCGCCCAGAACGAGATAGGGCGTCAGCGTCGTCACCCGCATGCGGTTGAGCACGATGAGCACCGCGATGACGGCGAAGGCCGCACCGAGATAGGCCAGCGACAGGCCGCTTGTGTAGAAGATGGCGATGATGATGACGGCGCCGAGATCGTCGATGATGGCGAGCGCGGTGAGAAAGATCTTGAGCGACGCCGGCACGCGGTTGCCGAGCAGCGACAGTACGCCGAGCGCAAAGGCGATGTCGGTGGCGGTCGGGATCGCCCAGCCGGAGAGCGCGGCGGCGTTGTTGCGGTTGATGGCGACATAGACGAGTGCGGGAACCAGCATGCCGCCGGCGGCGGCGACGCCTGGCAGCACGCGGCGCGGCCAGGTCGAGAGCTGGCCGTCGAGCATCTCGCGCTTGATCTCGAGGCCGACCAGCAGGAAGAACACCGCCATCAGCCCATCGTTGATCCAGTGCGACACGCTGAGCGGGCCGAGATAGGCGTGGAGAGCGGCGAAATAGGTTTCGGCCAATGGTGAATTGGCGACGATCAGCGCAAGGGCTGCCGCAATCATCAGGATGATGCCCCCCGCCGCCTCGCCGTCGAGGAATTCGCGAAGGATGGATTTCGGCTGCTTGTCGCGCATCTGTGCTCCGTTGCCGGGTTTTCCGGCGGCGTTATTGCCGATGATGGGCAAAGGTCGATGGCACGGCAAGCCCAACTGTTTCCAGCGTTGGCGCCGCCCCAACCAATCCGCTTGGCGCTGCGGCGGACGCATAGGGGGAGAGAAGTGTCACCTATGTATCCGGTTCAAAGTGTTACCCATCTATCGGCTGGACAGCAGCTTCAGCCTCGCCGTCGTCTCCTGCAACGCCGGCGATTGGCGAAGCCGGCGATGAGAGCGCCCCTCTCCCCCGTCTCTATACGGGGAGAGGACGCCGGCAGGCAGGTGAGGGGCAGCGCTGAGGTCGGCAATTGGCGGCCGGCGCCGCCGGCGCGTGAACCTCAGCGTGGTGCGCGCTTGGCGAGTATCCGCTGCAGCGTGCGGCGATGCATGTTGAGCCGGCGCGCGGTTTCCGACACGTTGCGGTCGCACATTTCGTAGACGCGCTGGATGTGTTCCCAGCGCACCCGGTCGGCCGACATCGGGTTTTCCGGGGGGGCGGCGCGTTCGCCGGCGGTGCGGGTGAGCGCTGCAAACACGTCGTCGGCGTCAGCCGGCTTCGACAGATAGTCGATGGCGCCGAGCTTCACCGCGGTCACCGCGGTGGCGATGTTGCCGTAGCCGGTGAGGATGACGGTGCGGGCATCGTCGCGCTTCTCGCGGATGGCGGCGACGACGTCGAGGCCGTTGCCGTCGCCGAGCCGCATGTCGACCACCGCATAGGCCGGCGGATGGGCGCGCGCCTTGGCCACCGCCTCCTCGACGCTCTCGGCCGTCTCGACCACGAAACCCCTGGTTTCCATGGCGCGGGCCAGCCGCGTCAGGAACGGCTTGTCGTCGTCGACGATGAGCAGCGAGGTGTCCTCGCCTTCGACCATTGCGCCAATTGCTTCTTCGCCAGTCATTATCTTAAAAAATCCTGCTGCCTTAATTTTACGCAGATATAGTTCCTGAACGCCATTGTCCAATTTTGCCAGGCTTTTACGCGGTGTCGAACATCGAGATCCCCACCGATTCCGGGTTGAGGAAGACGGTGCGGGGCCACGATATCTGCACGATGGCGCCCTCGCCCAGCCCGCTCGAATTGCGGAAATCGAGCGTGGCGCCGGAGCGTTCGAGCAAGGTCTTGGCAATGAAGAGCCCGAGTCCAAGGCCACCGCCGGCCTCGTTGCCCTGGCGTGTCGACATATAGGGCTCGCCGATGCGATCGATGATTTCGGGGGGAAAGCCCGGCCCGTCATCGATGATCGAGAAGGTGACGTCGAGTTCGTCCCAGCTCCATCGCACCGTCACACTGTTGCGGGCGAAGTCGACGGCGTTCTCGACAAGATTGCCGAGGCCGTAGATGACCCCGGGGTTGCGTCGTCCCACCGGTTCGGGGCCGACGCGCTCGCCCGGCCGAAGCTTGATCGAGATGCCGAAATCGCGGTGCGGCGCCGTCACCTCCTCGACCAGCGAGGTCAGCGGCAGACGGGACAGATGCGCCTCGCCCTCGGAGGACAGGCTGGTCAGCCGCTTCAGGATCTCGCGGCAGCGCTCGCTCTGCGACCGCAACAGCTTCACATCCTCACCATATTTAAGATCGTTGCCCAGCGCCTTCTCCATTTCCTTGGAGACAAGGGCGATGGTGGCGAGCGGCGTGCCGAGCTCGTGCGCGGCGGCGGCGGCGAGCCCATCCAGCGCCGACAGATGCTGTTCGCGTTGCAACACCAGTTCGGTGGCGGCAAGCGCATTGGCGAGCAGGCGGGCTTCCTCGGCGACGCGGAAGGCATAGATGGCGGTGAAGGCGATCGAGGAAAACACCGCCATCCATATGCCGGCGACATAGATGAATGGCATGGGCAGCGGCGCGCCCTCATACCATGGCAGCGGCTGGTGGAAGAAGACCAGCAACGTGGCCGCCGCCATGACCAGCGCGCCGAGCACCGCAGTCAGCCGCAGCGGCAGCGACGCCGCCGAGATGACGACGGGCACGGTCATCAGCACCGAGAACGGGTTGGTGAGGCCGCCAGTCAAATAGAGCAGGCCGGCAAGCTGCAGGCTGTCGAAGGTCAGGATGAAAAAGGCTGAGAACGGGGTCAGCCGGTGCGCTGCCGGATAGCGGAAGGTCAGCACCAGGTTAAGCCAGGCCGAGCAGGCGACCAGCGCGAAGCAGAGGCTGACCGGCAGCGGGAATTTGAGCCCATAGGCGACGACCAGCACCGCCAGGCTCTGGCCCACGATGGCCAGCCAGCGCAGCCGGATCAGCGTGTTGAGGCGCAGCCGCTGGCTTTGCTGGAAGTCTGGCGCGTGCACGATGTTGATCATGGCCAAGGATTATAGCCGGGAAAGGACGAGCGCTAGGTCCCTCGCGGTTTGGCGCGGGCGGTGGCCGCAGCGAGCAGCGGATTTTCCGGCCAGACATGGCGGGGATAGCGGCCGCGCATGTCGGTGCGCACATCGGCCCAGGAGCCGCGCCAGAAGCCGGGCAGGTCGCGCGTCGTCTGGATTGGCCGGTGCGCCGGCGACAACAGCTCGAGCGTCAGCGGCACGGTGCCGTTGGCGATTGCCGGATGGCGGTCAAGGCCGAACAGTTCCTGCACGCGGATGGCCAGCACCGGCCATTCGCCGTCATAGCGGATCGGCGCATGGCTGCCGGACGGCGCGTCGAAATGGGTCGGCGCCAGTGTGCCGATCTTGCGCTGCAAATCATGCGGCACCAGCGCCATCAGGCCCGACGACAGCGTGCCGGGGTCTATGGCGGCGAAGGACGCCTTGCCCGACAGGAACGGCAGCAGCCAGTCGTCGAGGCGTTCGAGCAGGGCGGCTTCCGAAACATCGGGCCAGGGCGCGCCGAGGCCGCGATGCAGCCAGCCTAGGCGCTGGCGCAGCGTCTCGCCGTCCTTGCCCCATTCCAGCAGCGACAGGCCGTGCTCGCGCAAGGCATCCAGGATGGCGCGGTCGGCGTCTGTTCCAGTTGGTGCGGGCAGCATGCGCTCCGACAAAGTGATGGCGCCGAGCCTGGCGGTCTCGCGCACGCGCACCGCGCGCCGCTCGCGGTCGAAGCTTGTCTCGCGGCGCGTCTCGATCCTGTCGGCGAGAGCGGCACGGATGTCGGTCTCGTGGACCGCGGCCGCGGCGGTTATACGAGCGTTTTGCGCCTTGCCTTGCAGATCGGCGACGACCAGCCAGGTCTCGCCGGCCAGCGGATCGGCGGCGTCGACCATTGCACCGGAGCCATTGGCCAGCACAAAACGGCCGCGCTCACCGCGCGCTTTTGCGACACGGTCCGGCCAGGCGTGAATGAGGAGAACGCCGGCGCCTGCCGGCGCTTCGCCTTTGCCGCCGCCCGCCTGTTTCGCCAGCCGCTCAGCCAGTTGCCTTGCCGCAACGGCGCGTGGCGATTTCTCAGTGCGAAAGCGCATCAGCCGCCGTTCGAGGTCGGCGCCGTCACCGCCGAGACCACGCTCGGTGAGCAGGACGGCTAGCATCGCAGCCTCGAGCGCGTGGCCGCCGCCAGCGGCTTCAGCGACCATGTGTGCGAGCCGCACGGGCAGGGCCAGCTTGCGCATCGCGCCGCCCGCCTCCGTCAGCCGGCCAGCCGCATCGATGGCGTGCAGCGCCAGGAGCAGGGCCCGCGCCTCGTTGAGCGCGGGAATGGGCGGCGGATCGAGGAAGGACAGGCTTGCGGGATCGGCGACGCCGAAGGCGGCGCAATCGAGCAGTAGGCCGGACAGGTCGGCTTCCAGAATCTCGGGTGGGGTGAAGGCGGGAAGGGCCGCCGTCTGCTCGGCCCGCCACAGGCGGATGGCGACGCCTGGCTGTGTACGCCCGGCGCGGCCGGCGCGCTGGTCGGCGGACGCCCTGGAGACACGCACCGTCTCCAGCCGCGTCAGGCCGCTCGCCGGTTCGTATCGTGGCAGCCGCGACAGGCCGGAATCGATGACGACGCGCACGCCGTCGATGGTGATCGAGGTCTCGGCGATCGACGTCGCCAGCACCACCTTGCGGCGGCCGGGCGGCGCCGGTTTGATGGCGGCATCCTGCGCCCTGTTGTCGAGCTGGCCGTAGAGCGGCACGATGTCGGTGTCGGCGCCGAGCCGGCCCTGCAGCCGCTCGGCGGTGCGCTCGATCTCGCGCTGTCCCGGCAGGAAGGCGAGCACGCTGCCGCTCTCCTCGGCAAGGGTGGAGCGGATAGCCTTGGCCATGGTGTCTTCGACGGGAACGCCGGCCGGCCGTTCGTCGTAACGGATGTCGACGGGAAAGGCGCGGCCTTGACTTTCGATCACTGGCGCGCCGGACAGGAGTTTCGCGACGCGCGCGCCATCGAGCGTTGCCGACATCACCAGCAGCCGCAAATCCGGCCGCAGCGCGCCCTGCACGTCGAGCGCCAGCGCCAGGCCGAAATCGCCGTCGAGCGAGCGCTCGTGGAATTCGTCGAAAATCACCGCCGAGACGCCGGGCAGCTCGGGATCGTCTAGGATCATGCGCGCCAGGACGCCTTCGGTGACGACCAGGATTTTTGTCCGGGCCGATGTGCGGTTTTCCATGCGCATGGCATAGCCGACAGTGGCGCCGGGCTCTTCATCAAGCAATTCGGCCATGCGGCGGGCGGCGGCGCGGGCGGCGAGGCGGCGCGGTTCGAGCAGGACGATCTTGCCGGCGACCAGCCAGGGCGCATCGAGCAGCGCCAGCGGCACCAGCGTCGTCTTGCCGGCGCCGGGCGGCGCCACCAGGACGGCGCTGTTGCCGGAGCCGAGCGCCTCGCTCAGGGCCGGCAGCACGGCGGATACCGGAAGCTCCGGCAAGGATCTCGTCGTCATTGCGTCCGCATATCAGCGGTCACTATGGCCATGCAACCGGATCAAAGCCTCGTGCGCGCAAACGGGTTCCAGCGCACCGTGCCCAGCCGGACCTCCTCGCGCACCATGGTGAGCAGGCCAGACGCGCCAACGACGGCCAAGCCGACCAGCGATATCCAGTCCGGATACTCCTGGAAGAACAACGCGCCGAGGATCACCGCCCAGACGATCTGCGAATAATGCGTCGGCGCGATGCGGTTGGCCGGTGCGTATTTGGCGGCCAGCAGCTGCAGCAATTGGCCGCCGGCGGTAAAGGCGCCGCCCAGCACCAGCCACAGCAGCTGCATGGCGTTGGGGAGGGTGAACGATGTGGCGATGGTGCCGGCCCCGTTGAACAGCAGCCCGTAACCGATGAGCACGCCGAGCATGGTGGTGCGCTTTTCCTGCTGGGCGAGCGACCGCATCAGGATGACGCTGGCCGCGGCAAGGAAGGCCACCGTGAAGGCGGCAAGGTGTCCGAGATGCAACTCGCGAAAACCTGGCCTTACCACCAGCATGACACCTGCAAAGCCGGCAACCACCGCTAGCCAGCGCCATGGACCGACCTTTTCTTTCAGGATGACGGTCGAGAGAATGGTAACGCAAAGCGGCGCCAGGAAGATCAGTGCATAGGTCTCGGCCAGCGGAATGGTGGTGAAGGCGTAGACGCTGAGCACGCCCGAGGCGATGCCGGCCCAGGCGCGGGCCTGCACCGCCCATGGCCGCCCGGTGCGCCAGAAGTCGCGCCAGCGCTCATCGACTGGGCGGCTGAAAAACAGGAAGCAGCCGGCAAACAGCGTGATGAAGAAGCCGATCTCGAAGACGGTGAACTGTCCGCCAAGGCTCTTGATAACGGCATCGCTGCACGAATAGCTTGCATAGGCGATGAGGGCGAGCAGGATTCCGTTCGTCACGTTTTTCCATTTCCGGGGAGAGTGCAGTGAAGGTATTGGCGCTCGGCGCGCATCCCGACGACATCGAGATATTCATGTTCGGTACGCTGGCTGCCTATGCCACGCAAGGCGCAGAACTGACTTTTGCCGTGGCCACGGATGGCGCCAGGGGCGGCATGGGCGACCCGAGCGTTTTGGCTCGTGTCCGCCGCGACGAGGCGGCGGCCGCTGCGGCGCTGCTCGGCGCAACCCTTCGCTTTCTCGACTTTCCCGACGGCGAACTGGTGGCTGATGCGGCACTGATCGCTTCGCTGAAAGCGCTGATACGCGAGACCGCGGCGGATCTGGTTATCACGCATGCCCCCAACGACTATCACGCCGACCATCGTGCTTTGTCGGACGGCGTGCGCATCGCGGCCTCGTTCGGCGTCCCCGTGCTGCATGCCGACACGATGGGCGGCACCGGCTTTGCGCCGACGCATTACGTCGACATTTCCGCCTACGGCGATATCAAGACGCAGGCGATCCGAGCGCACCAGTCGCAGTGGCCGGAGCAATATGTCGACAGAGCGCGCGTCCAGAATGAGTTTCGCGCCGGGCAATGCAACAGCATTCCCGGCTCCCTGGCCGAGGCCTTCCGATTCGAGCCGACATTTCCCTTCGCCGACATCCGCGCGCTGCTGCCGCCCGCGCCCCCTGTTCGGCCGGTGACGCCGCAGACGAAAATTATAGGCGACCCCGGCTAAGCAACTTCCGGGCGAGCCGTCCGGCAATCATTTCCCAACGATTTCAATCGCCGTTTCGCCATGTTGCGGCGCAGCGACGAATTCGCTTGCCTTGTTTAGTAAAAATTGCATCACTAAACAAATTACTAAACATCTGCGGCGCACCGCGCCGCCCTGGCGACGCATAGCGCGCCGTGTTTAGCCCCTCGGAGGAGCGAGGGTTGAGGGGTTCTTGAAACGGCCATCCGGGCGCGTTTCGCAAATGGGAGGAAGGCATGAAATCGAGCTTGAAACTGGCGTTGGGGCTGGCCTCGGCGATTACCGCGTCGACAGCCGTCTCGAACGCGGCGCACGCTGAAGACCTGACGCTTTGCTGGGCCGCCTGGGATCCGGCAAACGCGCTGGTCGAACTGTCCAAGGACTTTACCAAGGAAACCGGCATCGGCATGAAATTCGAATTCGTGCCGTGGACCAACTATGCCGACCGCTTCCTCAACGAGCTCAACTCGCACGGCAAACTTTGCGACCTGATCATCGGCGACAGCCAGTGGATCGGCGGCTCGGCCGAGAACGGCCACTACGTCAAGCTGAACGACTTCTTCGACAAGGAGAAGATCAGCATGGACGACTTCGTGCCGGCAACCGTCGTCGGCTATTCCGAATGGCCGAAGAACACGCCGAACTACTGGGCGCTGCCGGCCATGGGCGACGTCGTCGGCTGGACCTACCGCAAGGACTGGTTCTCCAAGCCGGAACTGCAGAAGGAATTCAAGGAAAAGTATGGTTGGGACCTCGGCCCACCGACCACCTTCGACCAGCTGAAGCAGGTCGCCGAATTCTTCCAGAAGCGCGAGATCGACGGCAAGACCGTCTATGGCGCTTCGATCTACACCGAGCGTGGCTCGGAAGGCATCACCATGGGCGCCATGGACGTGCTCTACAGCTACGGCTTCCAGTATGAAAACCCCAAGAAGCCCTACGAGATGGAAGGCTTCGTCAATTCGCCAGACGCGGTCAAAGGCCTGGAGTTCTACAAGTCGCTCTACGATTGCTGCACGCCTCCGGGTGCCTCGAACAGCTATATGGGCGAAGGCGTCGACGCCTTCAAATCCGGTCAGGTGGCCATGCACATGAACTTCGCCTTCACCTGGCCCGGCCTGCAGAAGGACGAGAATGTCGGCGGTGACAAGATCGGCTACTTCGTCAATCCGAAGGGTCCCGGCGGCGCCCAGTTTGCGCAGCTTGGCGGCCAGGGCATTTCGGTCGTGTCCTATTCAGACAAGCAGGAATCGGCGCTGAAATACATCAAGTGGTTCGCCAACAAGGATGTGCAGGCCAAATGGTGGTCGCTCGGCGGCTATTCCTGCCTGAACGCGGTGGTCAAGGACCCGGCCTTCCCGTCCAGCCAGCCCTATGCGCAGACCTTCCTCGACTCGATGGCGATCGTGAAGGACTTCTGGGCCGAGCCGAGCTACGCACCGCTGCTGCAGGCGTCGCAGAAGCGCTTCCACGACTATGTCGTTGCCGGCCAGGGTTCGGCCAAGGACGCGCTTGACGGCCTGGTCAAGGACTGGACGCAAGTGTTCCAGGACGACGGCAAGATGTAACCGGACAACGGTTTAACGGCTCCTCCCGAGTCGCGCCGACGCGTCCCGTGCCGCCCTTGGCACGGGACGCAGTTCAGATAAATTCCAGTGTCGAGACTTGACGTGACCGAAGCAGGACTCACCATGCTCAATCGGACTGCGGAGAACGTTGCCCGGGCGACCCCGGAGCCGTTGGCCCGCAAGGTCCGGGGCATCAGCGACAAGGGCCTCGCCTGGCTGTTCATCTCGCCGACGATCCTGTTGCTCTTGGCCATCAACATCTTCCCGCTGTTCTGGGCGATCTACCTGTCCTTCACCAACTTCCGCGCGAACCGCCCGAACGAGGTGGTGAAAAACCTCGGCTTCGCCAACTACCAGCGCATCCTCGGCGACCAGGACATCTGGATCGCCATGCAGACGACGGCGCATTTCGTGTTCTGGACGATCCTGCTGCAGACGCTGATCGGTTTCACGCTGGCATGGCTGATCGACAGGAAGTTTCGCGGCCACGCCTTCTGGACGACCATCATCCTGGTGCCGATGATGCTGTCGCCGGCGGTGGTCGGCAATTTCTGGCGTTTCCTCTACGAGCCGCAGATCGGCCTGTTCGCCTACGCCATCTCGTTCGTCACCCGGATACCACCGACCGACATCCAGATGCTGTCCAACGTGTCGCTGGCGCCGTGGTCGATCATCATCGTCGACACCTGGATGTGGACGCCCTATGTCATGCTGATCTGTCTCGCCGGCCTGCGCTCCATCCCCGAATACATCTATGAAGCCGCCGAGGTCGACCGCGCGTCCAACTGGCGGCAGTTCTGGTCGATCACGCTGCCCATGGCGCTGCCCTTCATCATGCTGGCGGTGCTGTTTCGCGGCATCGAGAACTTCAAGATGTTCGACATGGTCAACCTGCTGACCGGTGGCGGGCCGGGCTCGACCACCGAGGTCGCCTCGATCACGCTGAAGCGGCAGGCCTTCGAGAGCTGGCGCACCGGATATTCCTCGGCCTTCGCCATCATCCTGTTCGTCGCGGTGTTTGGGCTGGCCAACATCTACGTCAAGGCGCTGAACAAGGTGAAGCAGAGATGAGCCTGACCACCGCCCACTCCGTCGTCGCCCCCTCGGCCAATTCGAAGCGGATCGCCGGCACGATCATCGTGCTCTACGCGCTGATCTCGATCGTGCCGTTGCTGTGGATCTTCGCCACCAGCTTCAAGACGCCGCCGGATTCGATCGCCTATCCGCCCAAGATTCTGTTCCAGCCGAGCATCGAGGGCTATTGCAACCTGTTCACGACGCGCACCAGGCAAACGCCCGACTACATCAACTCGCTCGGACCCGCGACCGGTTTCTGCGACGAGACCTCGCGCAAGCGCAACATGGTGATTGCCGGCCCGTCCAATTTCCTGCCGCGCTTCGTCAACTCACTGATCATCGCCTTCGGTTCCACCTTCTGCGCCGTATTCCTCGGCACGCTTTCGGCCTACGGTTTCTCGCGCTTCAAGGTGCCGCTGGCCGATGACCTTCTGTTCTTCATCCTGTCGACGCGCTTTATGCCGCCGATCGCGGTCGCGATTCCCATCTACCTGATGTACCGCGAGCTCGGCCTGTCCGACACCGCGCTGGGCATGATCCTGCTCTACACCGCGGTCAACGTGTCACTCGCGGTGTGGCTGCTGAAAGGCTTCATCGACGAGATCCCGCGCGAGTATGAGGAAGCGGCGATGATCGACGGCTATACCAGGCTGCAGGCCTTCTGGCGCACCGTGCTGCCGCAAGCGACTACCGGCATCGCCGCGACCGCCATCTTCTGCCTGATCTTCGCCTGGAACGAATATGCATTCGCTGCACTCTTGACGTCCGGCACCGCGCAGACCGCGCCGCCCTTCATCCCGACCATCATCGGCGAAGGCGGCCAGGACTGGCCGGCGGTGGCGGCCGGCACGACGATCTTCCTGGTGCCGATCCTGGTTTTCACCGTCCTGCTTCGCAAACAATTGCTGCGCGGCATCACTTTTGGGGCGGTGCGCAAATGATTGGTGTGCCAGGTCGACCCCCACTCCCTCGAGCTTCGCTCGACACCTCTCCCCCGATCGACGGGGTAGAGGAAGGACGCGAACTTCATTCAGCCAGGCTCCCTTCCTCTCCCTCCGGAGGGGGGAGAGGTGGCGCTGCGAAGCAGCGACGGAGTGGGGGAACCACCTGGCAACCGTCTCGCCCCGTTACCGGGCAGAAGGAAGGGAGCTACGCATGACGCGCCCAGCCATCTCCAAAAAGTCATCCTGGCCTCGCTGGGCCCGGCGCGGCCTCATGGAAAATATCGCCACGACGCTGATCGCCATTGGATTCCTGATGCTGTTCCAGCCCTTCGCGCTGGCGCTCTACACCTACTCCTTCATCACCATGCTCGCCGGCACGGTGATGTTCATCATCGTCTCGAAATTCCCGGAATAATCATGGCCGAAATCCGCGTCCAACATTTGGGAAAGGCCTTCGGCGATTTCGTCGCCGTGCAGGATTCCAGCTTCGTCGTCGAGGATGGCGAGTTCTTCGTGATGCTTGGGCCGTCAGGCTGCGGCAAGACGACGACGCTGCGCATGATCGCCGGGCTCGAACTGCCGACCGGCGGCCAGATCCTGCTCGGCGGCGAGGATGTCACCATGCGCCGGGCGCGGGAGCGCGACATTGCCTTCGTGTTCCAGCTGTTCGCGCTCTATCCGCATATGAATGTGCGCAAGAACATCGGCTTCCCGCTGCTGGCGCAAGGCATGCCGTCCGCCGAGATCCGCCAGCGGGTCGAAGAGACGGCCAAGCTTTTGCGCATCGACCACCTGCTCAACAAATCGGTCTCAGGGCTTGCCGGCGGCGACCGCCAGCGGGTCGCGCTCGGCCGTGCCATCGTGCGGCGGCCAAAGTGTTTTCTGATGGACGAGCCGCTCGGCACGCTCGACACCGAATTCCGCGATCTGATGGTGCATGAGTTGCGCGAGCTGCACAACCGCATCCACGCCACCACCGTCTATGTCACGCACGACCAGATGGAAGCGATGTCGATGGCCGACAAGATCGCCGTCATGAACCATGGCGTCATCGAACAGTTCGGCAGCCCGCGCGAAATCTACGACCGCCCGGCAACCATGTTCGTCGCCGACTTCATCGGCTCGCCGCCGATGAATTTCCTGGGCTTCGGTGGCGGGCTGGCGAAGGGGGCGAAGGAAATCGTCGTCCAGGGCGCCAAGGTGGCGGTGCCGGAAGTGCGCGAGGAAATTGCGCCCGCCGACATGGCGCTCGGCATCCGTCCCGAGCACATCCGTTTCGACGATGCGTCGAAACTGCGCGGCGCCATCTACGGCACCGAATATCTCGGCACGACGCAGATCGTGGCGGTGGAGACGGCGGACGGCATCATCAAGGCGCGGGTGCCGGCCGAAATCCGGCTCGCTGCCGGCGATCATGTCGGCCTGATGTTGAACAGCGCGCGGCTGTCACTCTTCGACAAGGGATCGGGCCGCGCCGTGCGCACCGCTGTTCACGATACCGCCTCTCAAGGGAGAGCGCAGCATGGCTGACGTGCACATCAAGGGCGTGACCAAAAGCTTCGGCGACCATGTCGCCGTCGATGGCCTCGACCTTAACATCGCCGATGGCGAATTCGTCGTGCTGCTCGGTCCCACAGGCGCCGGCAAGACGACGACGCTGAGATTGATCGCCGGACTGGAGCGGCCGGATGGCGGCACGATCCATATTGGCGGCCACGATGCGACGACGCTGTCGCCGGCCGAGCGCGACACCGCCTTCGTGTTCCAGCAATATTCGCTCTACCCGCATCTGTCAGTCTACGACAACCTCGCCTTCCCGCTGCGCTCGCCGGCGCGGAAAGTACCGGAGGACCAGATTCGCCGCCGCGTCGAAGAGGTCGCAAGGATGGTGCGCATCCACCACAAGCTCGCCAACCGCTCGACCAAACTGTCGGGCGGCGAGATGCAGCGCGTCGCCATCGGCCGAGCGTTGGTGCGCAAACCGTCGATCTATCTGATGGACGAACCGCTGTCGTCGCTGGATGCCAAATTGCGCGCCGATCTCAGGCTCGAACTCAAGCGCATCCAGGCCGAACTCGGCGCCACCATGCTCTATGTCACGCACGACCAGATCGAGGCGATGACCATGGCCGATCGCATCGGGATCCTCAATGACGGCGTGCTGGTGCAGATCGGCACGCCGCGCACAATCTATTCGGAGCCGGCCAACCTTCATGTCGCGGCCCGCCTCGGCCAGCCGGCGATCAACCTGCTGCCGGCCGGGCTGCTGCCTGATGGTGGGGCGCCGACCGGAACCAAGACCATCGGCGCGCGCACCGAGCATCTGTCGATCGAGAAGACCGCAAACGGCCATGCCGACGGCGTCGTCGACTGGGTCGAACATCTCGGGGACCAGAACCATCTGCATGTTACGGTCGGCCCGAAGAAACTGGTGACGCTCACCGACCCCGATACGGATCTGGCCGAGGGCGACAAAGTGGTGATCCGCTACCGCTCGCCACTTTATTTCGGCGCCGACGGACAAAGACTGATGTGAGGTTTTCGGTGTCTCGCCAAGGGCACGGCACCGGCTTCTGATTGACGAATACAGGACGAATTCGATGAAGCACTTTTTCAACCGCAGGGAAACGATCGTCACCGAGGCGCTGGACGGGCTGTTGCGGACTATCGGTTCCGGCGATCTCGCGCGCCTCGACGGTTACCCCGAGATCAAGGTCGTGCTGCGCGCCGACTGGGACAAGGCGAAAGTTGCCGTCGTCTCCGGTGGCGGCGCCGGACACGAACCGTCTCATGCCGGCTTTGTCGGCAAGGGCATGCTGACGGCGGCGGTTTCGGGCGAGATCTTTGCCTCGCCCAGCGTCGAGGCGGTGCTGGCGGCCATCCGCGCGGTGACCGGCCCCGCCGGCTGCCTGCTGATCGTCAAGAACTACACCGGCGACCGGCTCAATTTCGGCCTGGCGGCCGAGAAGGCGCGCGCCGAGGGGTTTCGCGTCGAGATGGCGATCGTTGCCGACGACATCGCCCTGCCGGGTATCAACCAGCCGCGCGGCGTCGCCGGCACCTTGTTCGTGCACAAGATCGCCGGCCATTTGGCGGAGACCGGTCAGGACTTGGCAGCCGTTGCTACAGCCGCTCGCGCGGCGGCGAAGGACATCGTCTCGCTCGGCATGTCGCTGTCGTCCTGCTCGATCCCCGGCCAGCCACATGAAGAGCGGTTCGGCGAAAATGACGGCGAACTCGGCCTCGGCATCCATGGCGAGCCGGGCGTCGAGCGCATCGCGGTGCAAAGCGCCGACAAGCTGGTGGCGATCATGGCGGAGCGGCTGGCCGCGCGGCTCGACCCGAACGCCAGCCACGCGTTGCTCATCAACAATCTCGGCTCGGTGCCGCCGCTTGAGATGTCGCTGGTCGCCAATGCCGTGCTGGCCTCGCCGCTGGCCAAGACCGTGAAGCTTGCGATCGGCCCCGGACCGCTGATGACGGCGCTCAACATGAACGGTTTTTCGCTGTCGCTGATCAAGCTCGATGCGGCGCGCGAGGCAGCCTTGCTGGCGCCTGTCGGCCCACATGCCTGGATGCCGGCCAAAACCGTCGTCGCGCCGGCTATCGTGCCTATGGCGAAAGCGGCTGGAAACAGCGCAGCCCAAAGGGCCAGCCAGGATTCCGGCACCAGGCGTTTGATCATCACGGTCTGCGCACGGCTGATCGCGCTCGAAGAGACACTGAACGGGCTCGACGCCAAGGCGGGCGATGGCGATACCGGTTCGACGGTTGCGACCGGCGCGCGCAGCGTGCTGGAACGGCTCGATGCGCTGCCGCTGGCCGACCCTGCCGCCACGCTTGCGGCTATAGGCGATAGTCTGGGCGTCGCAATGGGCGGCTCCTCAGGCGTCTTGCTGTCGATCTTCTTCACGGCGGCGGCTCAGGCTTCGAACGGCGGAGCAACCCTGTCCAAGGCGCTGCTTGCCGGGCTTGACCGGATGACCTTCTATGGCGGCGCCAGGGTCGGCGACCGCACCATGGTCGATGCCTTGGAGCCGGGGCTGAAGGCGCTCGATGCCAAGGGGCTGGATGCCGCGGCTACAGCGGCACGGCACGGCGCCGAGGCGACCGCGGCCATGGAGAAGGCGAAGGCCGGGCGCTCCGCCTATGTCGGCACCAAATTGCAGGGCGTAGTCGACCCTGGCGCCCATGCCGTGGCCGAAGTGTTCGCGGCCGCCGCGCTGCATGCAACGGCCTGACGGCATGCTTAGATTGTCGAATGAAAACTCTTGCGATACTGCCGGCAGGATCGAAACCGGGAATCTGGACATGGCAGCGTTCGACCTTGCCAGGCTGATCACCGCCGCCGCGGACACGATCGCCGCTCACTCGGAAGAGTTGACCGCGCTCGACCAGGCGATCGGCGACGGTGACCATGGGCTGAACATGAAGCGCGGGTTTGAGGCCTTGCGTGCCGATGCCGAGGCGTTTTCGGCCAAGCCGCTGCCCGAGGCGCTGAAGGCGATCGGCACCAAGCTGGTGATGACGGTTGGCGGTGCATCCGGGCCGCTCTTCGGTACATTGTTCCTGGCGCTGGGCAAGGAGATTTCGGGAGAGCCGGATCGTGCCAATCTGGCGGCTGCTTTCGGCAAGGCAATCGAAGCTGTGGCCGCCAGAGGCAAATCCCAGGTCGGTCAAAAGACCATGCTCGATGTGCTGCAACCTGTGCAGGACGCGTTGGTCGAAGGAAAGACGGCCATGGAAATTGCAGATATCGCCGACATGGCTGCCGAGGCGACCGTGCCGATGAAGGCAACACGCGGTCGCGCCTCATTCCTCGGCGACCGCTCAATCGGTCATATGGATGCCGGCGGACGCTCTGTGGCGCTGCTGGTGCGGACCGTCGCCGAAACCGTCGAGGGCCAAGCATGAGCAATGTCGGCATCGTCATCGTCTCGCATTCCCCGCTGGTTGCCGAAGGCACGGCCGACATGGTGCGGCAGATGGTGGGCGACGAAGTGCCGCTTGCATGGTGCGGCGGAAACGGCCATGGCGGGCTCGGCACCAGCGTCGAAGCGATCATAGGCGCCATCGACAAGGCGTGGTCGGAGGCGGGCGTCGCCATACTGGTCGATCTCGGCGGCGCCGAGACCAATTCGGAAATGGCGGTGGAAATGATCGGCGAGCCGCGGGCGCAGAAGATCATCGTCTGCAACGCGCCGATCGTCGAAGGCGCGGTGATGGCGGCGACCGAGTCCTCCGGCGGCGCCTCGCTGAAGGAAGTGGTGGCGACGGCGCATGAATTGTCGCCGTCGTGAGTGAACGGGAATTTTGACCTGATGTCCGCCTTTGCCGAAGCGACCGTCCTGATCACCCACGAGGTGGGTCTGCATGCGCGCCCTTCGGTGAAGTTCACCAAGCTTGCCAAGAGCTTTGCCGCCGAGGTGGAGATTGCGCTTGCCGCCAACGGCCCATGGTTCGACGCCAAGAGCATCGTCAAGGTGATGGCGGCCAGGGCGCCGAAAGGCACCATGCTGCACATCCGGGCCACAGGCGACGGCGCCGATGATGCCGTGAGAGCGCTGGCCGAGCTGGTGCGACGCGGTTTCGACGAGGATGCGGGCCATGCCCGAACCGCTTAGGCTGCAAGGCATTTCGGCCTCGGCCGGCTATGCCGAGGGGCCGTTGTTCAACCTCGACAACGGCACCGCGCACTACACGGGCAAGGCGAGCGCCGCGGACGAGAAGGCCGCATTGGAAGCAGCTATCGCCAGCGCGACGGACCGGCTCGCGACCCTGATCGAAACCGCCGATGACGAGGCCGCCGGCATTCTCGAATTCCAGCTCGCCATGCTTGGGGACGAGGCACTGACCGGCCCGGCTTTTGCCGCGATCGCGTCCGGCATGCCGGCTGACATGGCCTGGCGACAGGCGCTGGACGCCGAGATCTCCGGCTACGAAACGTCAGACCAGGACTATTTCCGGGCTCGCGCCGCCGATATCAGCGATATCCGCGACCGCGTGCTGCGCGCCCTTACCGAGGAGCAGGAGAGCGCTCCACCAGCGGGCGCCATTCTCTATGGCGAGGACATCGCGCCGACGCGCTTTCTCGAGACCGACTGGAGCACCGGCGGCGGCATCGCGCTGAGGGCCGGCAGCGCCGCCAGCCACGTCGCCATGCTGGCGCGCTCGCGCGGCGTGCCGATGGTGGTGGGGCTTGGCGCTTCGCCGGCTAATCCCGTCGGTCTGGCTCTGCTCGATGCGGAGCATGGCGGTATCGTGCTTTCGCCGACCACGACCGAGATCGAAGCGTTCCACCGGTCCTCGTCCTCGTTTGTGGCACATCGAGACAAGGCCGGAGTCTATCTCGCGAAACCGGCGGTAACCCGGGCCGGGACGACAGTGCGCGTGCAGGTCAACATCGCCGATCCGTCCGAGGTCGACGGCATCGACATTTCGACCTGCGACGGGGTCGGGCTGATGCGCACCGAATTCCTGTTCGGCAAGGCGCCGCCGGACGAGGAGACGCAATACCAGGCCTATCGCAAGGTGCTGGAATGGGCAGGCGACAAGCCGGTGGCCATCCGCACCGTCGATGCCGGCGGCGACAAGCCGGTGCCGGGCTTCACCGTCGAGGAGAGCAACCCGTTCCTCGGCCTGCGCGGCATCAGGCTGTCGCTGGCAAGGCCGGAGGTGTTTCGCGCACAGATCAGGGCGCTGCTGCGCGCGGCGGTGCACGGCAATCTGAAGGTGATGTTTCCGATGATCGCCGTCGCGGAGGAATACCAACGCGCCGCCGCTCTGTTCGTGGAGGAGCAGGCCGGGCTTGCCGCGCGCGGCATCGCGCAAAAAATGCCGCCGCTCGGCATCATGGTCGAGGTGCCTTCGGTGGCGATCGCGCCGGAGGCGTTCGCCGATGTCGCCTTCTTCTCGATCGGTTCGAACGATCTGACCCAATATGTAATGGCGGCTGCCCGCGATAACGCAGCCGTGGCGCATCTTAATTCTGTCCGCCATCCCGCCGTGTTGCGGCTGATCGGCTCGGTTGCCGCTTTTGGCCTGCGCGCGAAAATCCCAGTCAGCCTGTGCGGCGATGCCGGCGGCGATCCGGCATCGATCCCGGCCCTGCTCGAGGCCGGCCTGCGGGATCTCTCGGTGGCTCCCGCCCAACTCGCCATGGCCAAGGCGGCCATCTCGGATGCATCGGTCTAGGATGACTGAGATGGCCGACAAGACACCAGAAGCCGGCTCCGAAGAGGCGATCCGCGCCTACAAGACGATCCTGTCGCAGGTCATCGACCAGCGACCGTCGGGTATGCGACAACGCCTTGCCGACGCGCTTGGCAAGCACCGCAGCTTCGTCACCCAGATTTCCAGCGCGGCCTATTCGACCCCGATCCCGTCAAAACATCTGCCGGCTATTTTTTCGGTCTGCCATTTCAGTCCGGCCGAGCGCGATCAGTTTCTGGCTGCCTATCATCTGGCGCATCCCGGCAAGATGTCGGTTGCGGCAGGCATGCGCAAGACCCGGCATGTCTCGCTGATCGTGCCCGATTTCGGCGACGACAAGCAGAATGCAGCGCTCGACAAGGCGATCAACGAATTCATCCAGAAGATCACCAGCATCACCGGCAGGAGTGGCGGCTGATCGTGTTGTGTCGGGAGGACACATGAAGAAGTTTATGAATTCCGTCGACACGGTGCTGACCGAAAGCCTCAACGGCTTCGTTGCAGCTCATGCCGACATCCTGGTGCTGGGCGAGGAGCACAAATTCATTCGCCGCAAGGTGATGAAGCCGGGGAAGGTGGCGCTGATCTCGGGCGGCGGTTCCGGCCACGAGCCGTTGCATGCCGGCTTTGTCGGTCACGGCATGCTGGACGCCGCCTGCCCCGGCCAGGTCTTCACCTCGCCAACGCCGGACCAGATACTGGCGGCGGCCGCCGCCGTCGATACCGGCGCCGGCTGCCTGTTCATCGTCAAGAACTATGAAGGCGACGTGATGAATTTCGACATGGCCGGCGAAATGGCCGACGGCGTCCTGCAGGTGGTGATCAATGATGACGTCGCCGTCGAGAATTCGTCCTTTACGACCGGCCGGCGCGGCGTCGCCGGCACGCTGGTGGTGGAGAAGATCGTCGGCGCCGCCGCCGAGCAAGGCATGGCGCTGGCGGATCTCAAGGCGCTCGGCGGTCGCATCAACAGCGCGACGCGTTCGATGGGCGTGGCGCTGACCAGTTGCACGGTGCCGGCGGCCGGCAGGCCGACCTTCGAGATTGGTGATGGCGAGATGGAATTCGGCGTCGGCATTCATGGCGAGCCCGGCCGGCGTCGCGACACGTTGAAAAGCGCCGATGCGATCGCCGAAGAGATTTGCGCCGCGATCCTGGGCGATCTCGGCGACAGGGCGAAAGGCCCGGCACTGTTGTTCATCAACGGCTTTGGCGGCACGCCGCTGATGGAGCTCTATCTGATGTACAACAGCGCCCGAAACATCTTCGAAAAACAGGGCGTGACGGTGACCCGCTCGCTGGTCGGGTCCTACGTGACATCGCTCGACATGGCCGGCTGCTCGATCACGCTGACCATGCTGGATGACGAGGCAACGTCAATGTGGGACGCGCCGGTGCAAACAGCCGCGCTGCGCTGGGGACTGTAACGGAGGGGCCTTGCCCATATCCCGAACAGGCGGCTTATGAACTTGCCTTAGCCTGCGGGACCGGACGGACCGTTACCCGCAGTCACGCCGACAGATTGCCCGCCTGCAGCGCGGCTTGCCTTGCGGCCGACCGCTCCGGCTTCATCCAAACCGAAGCCGTAGAAGTCTTATCGCGGTATCGGCAGCGACGGCCCGGCCACCACGCTGGACAACTTTCCTGCCTTGCGCAGCACGGGCGCTTCATACTTTTTCTTGGCCATTCCAAACACCCTTTTCAGTCCAGTGCAAAAGAATGGATCGAAACCGTGGAAAGTCAATTCATGAGCTGGTTCTGCCACCACACGCTGGCTTCATGCATGCTTTTCTGCAACATACGCTCCTCTGAGTTGGTTGTTTGACGCAATTCCGGACGGGAATTGCTGATGTGGGCGAACGCAATCCGGGTTTGATGCTGCCATCTCTTGCGCCTGCCGATGAAAAACTGCTGCTGACCTTCGCCGACCCGGAGGCGACGGTTGCCATTGGCCGTGACGTTGCTGCCGAAAGCTTGCTGGCACTGCTCGCCAATGCCGAGTTCCACGGCGTGCTGCCGATCATGCTGCGCAAGCTCAGCGAGATCGGCGACGCCCAACTGCCTGCGGACGCAGCCTTGCGGCAAAAGCTGTCGGAACTGCGTGATCGCTCGACGCTGGCGACCGGCCAATCGATGCTGCTGCAATATCATGGCGACCGCATCATGAAGGCATTGGCGGCGAAAAATGTTCCGGCCCGCATCGTCAAGGGTCCGGTCTTCGCACGCAAACTTTACCGCCACGCCGCTGACCGGCCGTTCACCGACATCGACATTCTGGTCGAGCCGGCCAGCATCATTGAAGCCAACACGGTGATTGCCGGATGCGGCTTCGAGCTCTGGAGCGGCGAGGCGCAGTCGCAGGATCTGCAGGAGTTCAAGTGGCTGGAGAAGGAGAATACCAGCCTGCTGATCGAACTGCACGGCAACCTGGTGCATGATTCCGGCATGCGGCGGCGGCTGTCGCTGGGCTTTCGCGAATTGCAGATCATCGACGGCAGCGAGGCCGACACGCCGGCCGCGCTGCTGACCATCGCCATTGTCCACGCCGCCGGCGGGCACAAGTTCCACCGGCTGCAGCTTTGCGTCGATGTGCTGCAGGGCGTGCGCGCGCTGCGGTCGCCCGCGGATGAAGACCGGCTTTTCGAGGCGGCGCGCATCAGCGGCATCGAGCTCGAACTGGCGACGGTTCTCAATGTGACGGGGCGGCTGTTTGATGCACCGCGCGCGATCGAACTGGCCGACCGCATCAAGCCCGACCTCTCGATATTTTTGGCCAAATGGCTGATCACCGGCGATACGCTGCTCGGCGTCAATTCCAGGGACAAGATGCATTCGCGCCTGCGCCGCGACGCCTTCCGCTGGATCCAGCGCCTCGCCAGGCCAAAGTCACGTTTTGCCTGAACTTGCCGCGCCGGCCGTCAGTCCGGCGCCGGCAGCGCGGCGCGGATCAACGGTGACGCCTCGGCCGGTTTTTCGCCGACTTCCAGGGTAAAGGTCGGGACGGCTTTGACCAGCGTTGCGATGGTTGCCATGCGGCGCCTCTGCGCCGGCAAAAGGCCGGTCATGCCGGTCCTGACATTGTCGGTGGCAAGCGCCACCATGGCGTCTGTCCTGGTCATGGGCACGAGCCGGGTTTGCGCGTCCGCCGAGCGGGCGAGATGAAACAGTGCCGCAACCGGTCTGCCGACAGTCTCCTCGATGCGGATGATCTCGGCGAGACGTTCCAGCGAGACGGCCTGCTCGCCATTGGCGTCCCATTTGTCGCCAAGGCAAGGCGCCACGAAGGGCAGCATTGCCGCGGTGTGGCGGTGGACCTTCACCTTGCGCGGCAAGCCCCAGGCCGTGATGCCGCCACCGGCCAAAACCTTGAGGATCATGGCGTCATCAGAGCACAGGCCGAAACTTTGCGACGCCAGCGCCAGCGACGTCGTCGACTTGCCGGTGCCGCTCGGCGCATGGATCAGCACGAGCGCCTCGCGGCCGGGCAATGTCAGGCCGGCGGTGTGCAGCATGTGCTGGTCGCCGGCATCAAGTGCTGCATCCAGCACCATCATCAGCACCGTCCATTTGACCTTGGCATCGGGATGGACTCGTATCTCGGCCCAGCCTCCATCGGCATTGATCGAGACGGTCTGCAGGCCGGGAAAGACCAGATGAACGGTGCCGCCACCGTCGATCAGCCGGCAATGGCCGTCCTCCGGCACCTCGCCGTCGAAAGCGAGTTTTCCGGCAGGCGATTCCGGTAACTCCCGCGTCTCGACGATGTCGACGCGGAAATCGGGCTCGGCCGGCCCGCTCACGCGCAACGTGCCGAGCATGAGGTCGAAGCTCGGCCAGAGATCGGCCCGCGAGGCCGATATGCTGATGACCTGGCCCTGGAGATCGTAGCAGAAGGTGGTCGCCGGACCGGTCAAGCAGCGTGTGCCTTTCCGGCATCGGCGTGATGGCGATAGATCTGGACCATGCCGGGGAGGCTGTCCGAGACCACCGGGCGGCCATCGAGACAGACCCAGCAATGAGCAGACATGCGCGGCGCCTGCATCGACTTCGGATCGACGCCGAAGCGCAGATCCGGATCGAAGCCGGCAAAGCGCAGGAAGCGGTGGGCGAGCAGGCCCTCGCGCAGGCATCTGCGGTCGCGCATCAGCCAGGGGTGCCGGACGGTCCGGTTGACGGCAGCGACGATGTAGGCTGACGACAGGCCGCGATAAGGGGTGGGTGCGCTGAGCGGCGCCCATTTCAGCACCGATTCGAAGCTGCGGCGGCCGATCAGGGTCGGCATCAGCCGCGCGCTTGCCCATAAATGGACACGAAACAAAGCGCGCAGGAGAACGCCGTCCACCATCAGGGAGCCGGGTCGGCGAGAATGCCTTCGCTCACCAGTTCGGCGGCCAGCGCCGCCATGTCCTGGTCGAGCGTGCCCTTGTCGACCTCGAACTCGTCAGACAACAGGACGACGATCTGGTCAAGGCTGCGGGCGCCGTCCACCTTGTCGAGAAAGGCTTCGGTGGTGCCGTTGCAGGTGTAAAGCTGGCCGCTGCGCGCCAAGAGCACGACGGCGCCATCGCCGACATGCTGGACCGAGGCGTCGTCCGCCAGCCGCAGAACCATTTCAGAACCGATTTGGGCCATGGAGCCCCTCCACCATTTTCTTGGAGAGCAGATAGCGCGGCGATGCGGGTCTGTCCATTGCGCGGACGAGAGGGAGAACAGGCCGGCCTGACCGTTCTGTGGCAATCCGGCAACGCCACCATCCTCACGACACAGACAACCGAAGCCTAATGGAGACATCCAATTTCAGATTGTGGTAACTTCCACATCATTCAGAGCCTGAGAACAGGGAAGCACCCCAGAAATAGTCGGTGATTGCAGCTGGGAATCACCGCCGCAAACGGTCAAGCCAGCTATCTCGCAGGGTCAAGGTCTTGCTTTTCTTACCTAAAGTAAGCTATGGAGTCGCGGGGTTTTGGGAGAGCATTGGGTATGCGTTACAATTGGGAGCGGGCTCCGACCGCGTTCGAACGTCATCGAAAAGCGTTGGCAGCCGCCATATTGATTGCGGGTGGCGTCGGGCTGATGCTGGCGGCCTTGCCGCTTTAAGACTGATATCCGACACGAACGCCCTGCTTTCTCCGGGCGCATGAGCTTTTTCTGCCTGCCACAAGACGGGCCGCGGCTTAGCGTGCCTGGCCGGTTACGGCGATGAAGCGGCGGTCGCGTCCTTCGAAGCCCTGGCTGAAGCGCTGCACCAGCACGGCCAGTACCGCCGGCCTGCCGGGCGGGGCGTATTCGTAGGATTCCGACAGGCTGTAGGAGGTCGGGCAGTTGCGCGAGCCCGGCACAGCCTTGTCCTCGTGCAATACCTTGAACGGCTTGCCGTCCTGCCCCTGCAGCGACAGGCGGAAGCCGCGCGCCTTGCCCGTCTTGTCCCCTTGAAGTGTCTTGTCGCCCGGAAGAACTTGGTCGCTTGGCTTGGCGTCATCAAAGCTTGCCAAGCAATCCTCCTTGCTGTCGGCAAGGATCTCATCGAGCTGGATGGTCGAAATCGGTGTTTCGCCATAGAACGGCGACAGCCATTTCTGCGCGGCCTGCTCGAGGCGGGGGATGTCGTTGTACTCGACCGCGTCGTCCGGGAAGGTGAACCTGTCGGAGGCCGTGCGCGTGCCGCGCTCGGCGATGCCGTATTTGGCCAGGATTGGCGCGGCCTGCTTTGCGGCCTGCGCCCGTGCCCGCTCCACCGTCGTGGTCGCCTCTTCCGATTCATCGAGGACAAGGATCGGCTTGCCGCCGACGAACTCGTCTGTGCTTGTGTCGATGATGTCGATCTGCGACCAGCCGGAAACGGCAGCGTCGAGCTCACCATATTGTTCGAAGGCGAAATATTTGCCGTCGGGGGAAAAGCCGATGATGCGCCGCGCGGCGGCATCGCCGGCCTGGGCGGCGGAAACGATCGTCAACAGCAGCGCTGCTCCAACGGCAGATCCAACCCCGTATCGTACCGTCATTGCGCGCCCTGCCCCGATTTCAAACCCGGCCATGGTGCCTGCGTTTATGGCCAAGGCGAGATCGGCCAAGCCCCAAATTTCGGGAAAGACATGGCATTTGGGGAAAGACGTGGCCGGGAAAACCCGCATAGGCTATTGCAAGATAGAGAGTTTTCCCGAGGAGGGATGAATGGCGTCACGCTACCACGAGGTCTATGACGGCTGGAAACGCGACCCAGAACAATTCTGGGCCGATGCGGCCGAGGCGATCGACTGGTATTCGCCGTGGACCAGCGTCTTCGATGCCAAGGCGGGCGTTTACGGGCGCTGGTTCAACGGCGCCAGCTGCAACACCTGCTTCAACGCTCTCGATCGCCATGTCGCAGGCGGCCGCGCCGACCAGATCGCACTTATCTACGACAGCGCGATCACCGGCACGGTCAAGAAATTCACCTATGCCGAATTGAAGCGCGAAGTGGTAGCGCTGACTTCGGTGCTCAAGAACCGCGGCATTCGCAAAGGCGACCGCGTCATCATCTACATGCCGATGGTGGCCGAAGCGACGATCGCGATGCTTGCCTGTGCCCGCATCGGCGCGGTGCATTCGGTGGTGTTCGGCGGCTTTGCCTCGCACGAGCTCGCCACCCGCATCGACGACGCCAAGCCGAAGCTGGTCATCTCCGCGTCCTGCGGCCTGGAGCCTGGACGTGTCGTGGCCTACAAGCCGCTGCTCGACAAGGCGATCGAAATGTCCCGCCACAAGCCGGACGCCTGCCTGATCCTGCAGCGCGACCAGCTGCGCTGCGATCTGAGGGAGCATTACGATATCGATTTTGCCGACGCCGTTGCCCGCGAGCGCGCCGCGGGCGCCAACGTCGATTGCGTTCCGGTGCTCGCCACCGACCCGCTCTACATCATCTACACCTCCGGCACGACCGGCCAGCCTAAGGGCATCGTGCGCGACAATGGCGGCCACATGGTCGCGCTCAAATGGACGATGGAAAACGAGTTCGGCGTCAGACCGGGCGAAGTGTTCTGGGCGGCCTCCGATGTCGGCTGGGTGGTCGGCCATTCCTACATCGTTTACGGACCGCTGCTGCATGGTGCGACAAGCGTGCTGTTCGAGGGCAAGCCGATCGGCACACCCGACGCCGGCACCTATTGGCGGGTGATCGCAGAACACGGCGTGGTCGCGCTGTTCACCGCGCCGACAGCCTTCCGCGCCATCAAGGGGCAGGACCCCAAGGGCGAATTCGTGCCGAAATACGATCTGTCGAAATTCCGCACTCTGTTCCTGGCCGGCGAACGCGCAGACCCGGAAACCATCAAATGGGCGGAGCAGAAACTCAACGTGCCGGTGGTCGATCATTGGTGGCAGACCGAGACCGGCTCGCCGATGACCATCAACCCGGCAGGCCTCGGCCTGCTGCCGGTGAAATACGGCTCGCCCGGCGTGCCGATGCCGGGCTACGACATTCGCGTGCTCGACGATGCCGGCCATGAAGTGCCGCGCGGCACGCTTGGCAATGTGGTGGTGAAACTGCCGCTGCCGGCCGGCTGCCTGCCGACGCTGTGGAATGCCGACGAGCGTTTCCGGCGAGCCTATCTCGAGGAATTTCCCGGCTTCTACAAGACGGCCGATGCCGGCATGATCGACGAGGACGGCTACCTCTATGTCATGGCGCGCACAGACGACATCATCAATGTCGCCGGACACCGGCTGTCGACCGGGGCCATGGAGGAGGTGCTTTCAGCGCACCCCGATGTTGCCGAATGCGCCGTCATCGGCGTCGCCGACGCTATGAAGGGCCAGGTCCCGCTCGGCTTCGTCGTGCTCAATGCCGGTGTGTCGCGCGATACCGCCGTCATCGAAGGCGAAGTGGTGGGGCTGGTGCGCGAACGGATCGGCCCGGTCGCGGCCTTCAAGACCGTGGTGACGATCAAGCGCCTGCCCAAGACGCGCTCCGGCAAGATCCTGCGCGGCACCATGCAGAAGATCGCCGACAAGGAAGAATGGACGATGCCGGCGACCATCGACGATCCCGCCATTCTTGACGAGATCACCGCGGCGCTCAAAGCCCGCGGCATCGGGGTCTGACGGCCCCAGTGGCGTTGTTTCAGCGGTCCAGACCTCCCCGGCCGGCGCCGCGCGAGCGCCTGGAAATGGATATGGACGACACCGTCGTCTACGCGATCGGCGACGTGCATGGCTGCTACAAGGAATTGCTGTCGCTGGAGCAGAAGATCCAGCTCGACGCGCTGCAATTTCGCGGCCGCAAGATTATCGTCATGCTCGGCGACTATATCGATCGCGGGCCGCAATCGGCGCGCGTGCTCGACCACCTCTTGGCTCTGCCGCCAACAGGGTTCCTGCGCGTCTGCCTGGCGGGAAACCACGAAGTGGCGATGCTGAACTATCTCGACGGCTATCTGTCGCGGGACCGCTGGCTGGCGGTCGGCGGCCTCGAGACGCTGTTTTCCTATGGGGTCGATCCGGCGCGGCTTGCCAGCCTCTATGCCTCAAGCGACGCGGTCGACCGGCGCGTGAAGGAAGTCATTCCGGCCAGCCATATCGACTTCCTGCGCAGCCTGCCGGTGCTGCTCTGTTCGGATAAATTCGTTTTCGTCCATGCCGGCATCAGGCCGGGCATCGACCTGGTCGCACAGGATGAGCAGGACCTGCTCAACATCCGCGACGAGTTCTTCAACGCCGCCTATCTGCTCGACCGCTTTGTGGTGCATGGGCACACGCCGGTCGATATCCCCAGGATTGACGGGCGAAGGCTCGGCATCGACACCGGCGCCTTTCAAAGCGGCCGGCTGACAGCGCTCAGGATCGCCGGTAAATTCGGCAAGCTGATCTATTCCTGACCTGCCGTGCTTCTTCGTTTGAGCGTGATCCTTTCCGAAAACCGGATCTGCTTTTCCGGATCACGCTCCTTTTCCGGATCGCGCTCCGTTCAGGCGGCGGTCTTGGCCCGCACGTCCGATTTCTCCAGATAGTAGGTCGAATAGCGGTCGAAGAACTTTTCCGAGCCGCCGAGCGAGCCGTATTTCGGCAGCTTCTTCAGATCGACCTTGTTGAGCACGGCGCCGACGACCTTGCTTGCGACGTAGGGTTCCTGCTCCAGCAGCGAGCGCACCATGGCGCGCGGCGTGCGGCCCCATTCGGCAACCAGCACGAAGCCGTCGACCAGCGGCGCAAACGCTTTGGCGTCGACCACGGGGCCGAGCGGCGGCAGGTCGACGACGATGTACTCGAACGTCTCCTTGGCGTTGTCGATGAAGCGCCGCATGCCGGCCGACGACAGCAGCTCGCTGGTATGCGAGAACTGGCCACGCAGCACGGCCGGGATGATCGCCAGCTTGGTCTGACGGTCAACCTTGCCGACCGACTGCCAGGTCTGGCCGTTGACCACGGCCTCCATCAGCCCCTGCTCGGCCTCCATGCCGAGGTTGCGGCTGAGGCCAGGATTGCGCAGATCGGCGTCGATCAAAAGCGTCTTCGAGCCGTTGGCGGCCAGCAATCCGGCGAGATTGGCGGCGACCGTAGACTTGCCCTCGCCGGGCAGGACCGAGACCACGCCTATGACCCGGCTGCCTTGCCCTTCCATGACGACGTCGAAGGCGATCTTGGCGTTGCGCAGCGTTTCGGAGAACATCGATGCCGGCGCATCGACGCTGACCCGCATGCGCGCCCGTTTCTCGGCCGCCGACAATGTGTTGGCGCCTTTGGCATCCGCCGCACCGCCGTCGGCGTCCTTGCCGAGCCTGCCGCCGATCATCGGCAAATAGCCGAGGAATTTGAGGCCGACGCGATCGCGAATGTCCTCGCCGGTCCTGAAGAAGCGCTCGTTGAACTCATTCAGGCCACCAAAGCCGGCGCCAAGCAGCACGCCAAGCACCAGCGACAGCGCCAGCACCCTGGAGGTGCGCGGGCTTGAGGCGGAAAGCGGCGTTGAGGCATCCGAGATGATGCGGACCTTGCCGACCGGGAAGGATTGCTGCTGCGAGGCCTCCTCGTAGCGGCTAAGGAAGGTCTGGTAGAGCGTGGTCAGCGCCTGCGCCTGCTGGTCGAGTTCGCGCAGTTTGACCTGGCTCTGGTTGTCGATGGAGCTCTTGCCGGCCGCGTCGGCGATCTTCTGCCTCAGTGAGGTCTCGCGTGAAAGCGCGACTTCATATTCATTGCGATAGCTTTCGGTCAGTTGCTTCAACTCGCCGAAAATCTGGGTCGACAGGTCGGCCTTTTCCTTGGCCAGCGCCACCGCCTGCGGATGGTCGGCGCCGAAATTGGCCGTCACGTCCTGCAGCCGCTTGGCCACTGCGAGATAGCGGGTCTTGAGCGTTGCAATGACGGAGCTTGCCGGCTGATCGCTTGAGATGGCGGAATCGTTGAAGGCATTGTCCGAGCCGCTTTCGACGATGGTCTTGTATTGCTGATAGCGGGCGCTGGCGCGCGCCGTATCGGCCTGCGCGACGATCAGTTGCGCGGTGAGATCGGCAATCTGCTTGTCGCTGATCAGCTGGCCGTCGCTGTTGGCGGCCAGACCATGCTCGGCCCTGAATTTCTCGACCGCCATAGCGGCCGCCTGTGAGTTCTGACGAAGCTCGGTCAGCCGGCCCTGCAGCCAGACCGCAGCGCGCTCGGTGGCGTCGAAGCTGGCATTGAGCTGGTCGGCGAGATAGGCGTCGGCATAGGCCTTGGTGATGGCGGTGGCGAGCGCCGGATTGGTCGACTGGTAACCGATGGCGAGCACATAGGAGCGGCCGTTGCGCTGCGCCAGCACCTCGCTCTGCAGCTTCAGCACGGCATAGTCGTGGCGCGCCGTCTGCATCATGGCCTGGCGTGTCGCCTCATCGACGTTTTCCATGCCGGGAATCTGCTCGGCGGAACTTGAGCGGAAATAGCCGATCACGCCGCGCACGAAGCCGATGCCCTTGACCAGCGCCGATTGCGGCGGGTTCATGAACTCTGCGTTCTGGTCGAGTTTCAGCTTGTCGACCACCACCGAGGCCAGCCGCGCCGAGGTGATGATTTCGATCTGGCTGAGCAGGGCGGCGTCGGTCTGCATGGTGACGGATGCAGCCGAGATGTCGTCGATGACCTTGTTCAGGCCTTCGTCGATCAGCACGCTGGCGACCGACATGTATTGCTTGGGCGTGGTCTGCAGATAGAGCAACCCCAGGAACAGGCCGATGATGGCGCAGACCGCCACCACCTTGACCTGACGCGCCGCCATGCCAAGCAGGCGCTCGACGTCGATGAAGTCTTCACCCTTTTCCTGATCGGGGTTGGGCAATGGCATCCTCTTGTCGAGAGGAAAGCTGGCATAATTCATCTTCGATCCAATTCTAGGTTACAGGCGCCGGAGCGAGACGGGTCAGGTCCCACCTCGTCCGAAGCTGCGGAGATCGGGGGCAAGATATGCAACGCAAGCTTCATGCCATCCGGCGCCGGACCTGAGCGGCCAGGCGTGCAGGCATGAGCCGCGCCATCGTCCAAACGCATATGCCCTCGAAAGATGGGCATTATGCGGCCACTTCCTGACGCTCATGCGACCGCACGAACGCCTGCAGCATTTCCAGCACAGGTCCCTTCATGTCGTCGCGCGCCAGCGCGAAGGCGATGGTCGCCTCTATGAAGCCTTCCTTGGAGCCGCAGTCGAACATGCGGCCATTGAAAGGCTGGGCAAAGAAAGACTGGCTTTTCGCCAGCCGCACCATGGCATCGGTAAGCTGGATTTCGTTGCCGGCGCCGCGCTGCTGGTTGCCCAGCAGCGAGAAGATCTCGGGCTGCAGGATGTAGCGGCCGTTGATGTAATAGTTCGACGGCGCATTGGCCGGCGCCGGCTTTTCGACCATGGCCGTCACCTCGAAGCCGCTGCCTGTCTCGGCGCCGCGCCCGACGATGCCGTATTTGCTGGTCTCGCTGGGATCACAGCGCTCGACGGCGATCACATTGCCGCCGGTCTGCTGATAGAGATCGACTGTTTCAGCCAGGCAACCTCGGCGACCGAACGACACCATATCGGGGAGCAGCAGGGCGAAGGGCTCGTCGCCGATGACTTCGCGTGCGCACCACACCGCATGGCCGAGACCATGTGGCGACTGCTGGCGGATGAAGCTGGTGGCGCCGGCCACAGGCAGCATGCTTTCGAGCGCCTCCAGCTGGGTCTTCTTGCCGGTTTGTTCGAGCGTTCCAATCAGTTCGGGGTGCAGGTCGAAGTAGTCCTCGATGACAGCCTTGTTGCGGCCGGTGACGAACACGATGTGCTCGATGCCGGCTTCGAAGGCCTCGTCTACCGCATATTGGACGACCGGCCGGTCGACCACGGGCAGCATCTCCTTCGGAATCGACTTGGTTGCCGGCAGGAACCGTGTTCCAAGCCCCGCCACAGGGATGACTGCCTTCCTGATTTTCTTCATCGCAAATTCCTTCTGAGCAGATCGATTTCAGCCTGTTGCAGGCCACGAACAAACGTCTTCATGTACTCGCCCTCCTTACCTCTCCGCGCCGACGGCAAACTGCGCCGCCACCCTTTTGAGGCGGACGGCGATCGGCATCGACATGTGCCTGACAGCCGCCGGATCACTTAGCGCGGTGCGTATCGCTTTCAACGGCGAACGCGCCTTGATGTGCTGGACCAGCGACAGGAACGATGCCGCCTTGCGCAGGCTGCGGGCGCGTTTGGCGAAGGCGGCCGCAGCAGCAGCGTCCATGGAATTGGTCTCGGCGAAGACCGCGTCGGCCTTGCGCATCGCCTCGATATGGTGAAGCTCGAGCACGCGCGAGATCGAGCCCGTGCGGATATGGTAGATATAGCCGGTCGTCGGCTCGACGACGCATTTTCCGCCCTTGGCCAGCGCGTTGGCGAGCAGGATGTAATCCTCGCCTATGCTCAGACTTTCATCATAGCGAAGCCCGTTTTCGATCAGGAAACGGCGCTGGAAGATCGGCTTGAGATAGCCAAAGTTGAACGTGGACTCGAAAACGATGTTGCCAGCGATGTAGTCGGCGAGCGTGATTTCACGCAGGCCCTCCAGATATTCGGCGGGAAACATCGTCGCTTCGGCAATGCCGTCCTCGCGCACCACCTGGAGGTTGTCGACGGCGATCACAGCGCCCGCGCTTTCGGCCCGCGCGATCATGGCGGAAAGCCGCCCGGGCAGGACGGCATCGTCGGAATCGAGCACCGCAACCCAGCGGCCGGAAGCCAGTTCGAGCCCGGCATTCCTGGCGCCGCCAGGGCCACGATTTGCCGGCAGCGCAACCACTTTGACGACATCTTCGGGATAGGCTCTTGCAACGTCGAGCGTGTTGTCGCGCGACTGGTCGTCGACGACGATGATTTCGACGCTGACACCGCGCTGGGCCATGGCGCTTGCGATCGCCCGGCCGAGCGTGGCCGCGGCATTGTAGGCGGCGATGACAAAGGAGACGTCAGGCTGCACGCTTGCCCCCTTGCTGCGCGGAGGTGAGGCCGTATTGGCGAATTTCGCTGATACCGACCAGGCCGCTTACGACGCCGACATGCATGATGCCGCGCAGCACGCTGCGGTTGCGGCGGACCGGGCTGATCGCGGTCAACGCCGCCATGCCGAAGCAATAGGCGGCCTTGGCCGAGGCAAGGCAGACAGCCTTCGCACGCTCTATCACGCCTGCGTCATGGCCGATGAGGTGGCCGTGCGTCTGGCCGAAGCGGAAGCGGCGGCGGCGCAGCCAGTCGAAAGCGGCTCGCGAACGCGGCACGACTTCCTCGACCCACGCCTCCGGCGCAAAGGCGATGCGACCGCCTGCCTTGACCATGCGGTCGAAGAATTCGGTGTCCTCGCCGCCGCTCTGGCCGCGCGCCAGGCTGAAACGACGGTCGCGCAAGCTGTCGGCGCTCATCCTCAAAAGGACGTTGCAGGTGTAGCCGGTGCGGATTTCGCCCTGCACCCAGACCGGCAAGGTCGAATGGAAATCGCCCTTGCGCATCCAGTCCGGCGCATCCGGGCGGTAGAGCGCCCGCACCGGACCGAGCACGGCCTCGGCGCCGCTTGTCTCCGCGATAGCAATCAGTTCGGCCAGCCATTGCCGGGAAGCGGTTTCATCGTCGTCGATGAAGGCGACAAAATCGGCCGTGCTGGCATCAAGACAGGCGTTGCGGGCGACCGAGATGTTGCGCGCCGGGGCGTGCCGGTAGCGGACCACGAGCTTCAATTCGCTCGCCAGCGCGGTCACCAGCGGCTCGGCGGTCGGCTCGTCGTCATTGTCGGCGACGATGACGCCGATGCCGAAACCGGCAGGCATATCCATGGCAGCGAGCGACCGCAGCGTGTCGGCCAGTTCCGGCCGCCGGAACGTGCAGACGCAGATGTCGATGCGGCGGCTGTCGGCGACCATCATGCCACCCCGCGCTGCGATCGCGAGCCGAGCAGTTGCAGCCAAAACCCGAGCGACCAGCCGAAATGCATGACCATCGCCGAAATGCCCGCCAGCACATTGTTGGGATTGCGCTGGCTGATGGCGGTCACAGCGCCGTAGCCCAGACAGACCGAAGCCCAGACCAGCAGCGGCACCGCCGCCAGCCAGTGGATAAAGGAAAATACCGCGAGAAGGACGACCGGCGCCACCAGCAGCGGGATCATCTGCCGAACTTTCGGGATCATGCGGTGCTTGAGCACATTCTTGGCGCGGCCGCGGCCATAGCCGAGATATTGGAAATACAGGCCCTTCAGCGACGAACGCGGATAGTAGACCATCTGCGTCTTGCCGCTCATCCAGATGCGGTAGCCTGCCCGGCGCAGGCGGTAGTCGAGTTCGGCATCCTCATTGTGGCTGAAGGTCTCGTCATAGCCGCCGACCGCGGTGAAGGCCGAGATCCGGATCAGCGCGTGATGGCCATGGTCCACCCATTCGCCGGCGGAAAGGTGCCGGTGCTTGGAGCCGCCGGTGCCGAGCTTGGAATTCTGCGCCGCCGCGACCGCTTTCTGCACCGCGCCGCTGCCGCTGGTCAGCATCGAGACGACGACCGAATCGGCTGAAGTGGCGAGCGCCTCCTCGACCAGCCGGTCGCAATAATCGGCGGGATAGCCGCCATGGGCATCGATGCGGATCAGATATTCGGCGCCGTCACCGAGGCAGGCAACGGCGAGGTTGATCGCCGCGCTCTGGATACGTTTTGGGTTGTGCAGGAGGACGACCTGAGGGTCCTTGGCCGCAACCGCTTCGACAATGGCCAAAGTGCCGTCGGTGCTGCCGCCATCGGCAACGACGATGCGGGCGCCGAGCCTTAGCGCTGCCGGCCTGAGCTGCTCGAGCAGCGCGCCGATATGGGCTGCCTCATTCAGGCACGGAATGACGATCAGGCTCGACGGAAGCGCTTCGGTTTGCGTCATCGGCGCCTTCCCATACTCTGTATTTTTCCCGTCATCAGCCATCGCTAAGCCAGCGCTTCGGTCACGAAGGGACCGGGGACCGCCGCCAGACCGCGCAGCCTGTCGACAAAGGCGCGGCAGTCGCTGCCGTCGTAGCTCCAGGTTCGTGGGTTGCGGGCCAGCACGCGCGCCTTGGCCTTGCCGAAGTGCTCCTGGTCCATGCGGCCGAGCGCGGTTTCCAGGATTTCGGGCGTGGCATCGGAAAGCAGGATGCCAATGTCCTGCTGGTTGAGAAAGCGCCCCGTCTCGGTATTGCCCATCGAGATCGGTACGGCGCCGAAGCGGCAGCCCTCATAGAGGCGGTTGGGCAGCAACCATTCCGAATTCTGCCCTTCCTCGAAGAAATCGATCGCCCAGGAAAAATGCACTTCGCCGTAGATCGCGGCCATGTCTTCCGGGTTGCGGTAGGGGCCACGAAAGGAGAGATAGGGTTCGGCCTCGACAAAAGCATGGAAATCCGGGAATTCCGAGAGTGCCGGACGGCCCCGGAGGACGACCTCGAAGCGCCCGCCCTGACGGCGCGTGAAGTCGGCCAGCAGCTCCAGCGAGCGGCGGCAGCGCAGCGCGCCGAACCAGCCGATGCGCCATGGGGGTGCTGCAGGGTTTTCGGCCTTTGACCGGTGATCCAAGACGATCGGCGCGGTTTCGAAGTATTTGTTTTCGACCAGTTCCACCGGTGCGGCGACCTGTCCGAACGGCTTGAAATAATTGGCGATGAAGGCCGGTGAACTCGTCACCAGAAGCTTCACGTCGCGGGCGAGATAACGCTCCGCTGTGCGCAGCGCCTTGCCCAGCATGTCATTGCGCAGCACCAGGCGATGGATGTCGAGGCATTCGTAGACAATCGGCGCGCCGCGAAAGGCGGCCTTGGCGCGCCTGGCCAGCGCCAGCATTTCCAGATTGCGCGCGATGATGAGGTCGGGCTTCGGCATCGCCGCAAGCTTTGAGCCTATCGACAGCGCCGCCTTGGCGACCGCCGCCAGACGCTGGCCGAATCGGCCGTCACGCGTCGCGCCGAGGTCGACCGGCTGCAGCCCCTCGACGTCGGGAACAGCATTTGTGGTCCGACGGAAGCCGGCCAACGTGACCCGCGCGCCGCCTGCCTTGAGCATTATGATCCGCCGGCGCACCGCCGGGTCGGAAACATCGTGCACAAGGTACAAGACATGCAGCATGAAAACTCGACCGCTGTTGGCCCACCCACGGGAATGCTAACCCAGCTTTTGCTGCATCGCAACATTTTTGGTGCGCCGTAGCATAAGTGCACGTTTTTTGTTGCACTGCAAAATTGATGCGTTACCCTCCGTCGGGCTTGAGCGCCGCTCTGACTGGTCACCCAGCCCGATGCAGCGATGAATTGTGACGCGAGCCGCATCGGGATCGTCCTGGCGTTGGTGTTTTCGGTCACCATGCCCGTCCTAGGCACCGCAGGCCCCGCCGCGGAATCTGCTGACGAAATGAGGTATCCCATGAAGATCGTCGTTGAAAACACAGTCTGCCTGAATACCGGGGATGCGGCGATTCTGCTGGCGATCCGCCACATTCTCAAGACGATCGTGCAAGGCGACGTGCGGTTTGCCGTCTTCGACAGCCAGCCCGAGGTTGCGGAACGACTCTATCCGAAGACGGATTATCCCGACCTCGAATTTCATAAGCTGCTGTCGGAATCCCTGTTCCGATACAAGAATGGCAGCGGGCTGAGGGACCGGTTCAAGCCGATCTACAATCGGCTCGTTCTCCAGGCCCTGCGCTGGTTTGGCAGCAGCGCGCTAGGCAATTTTTTCAGCCATCGCGACCGGCGCGGTCTCGATATCTACGCCGACGCGGACATGGTGGTCACCACAGGGGGAACCTATCTCGTCGAGAACTACAATCTCGAACGACGCCTCAATCAGTTCAGGCTCGATGCCGTATTTGGCAAGGATCCGGTCTTCTTCACGCAATCCCTCGGTCCGTTCGACAAAAGTTACAACCGCCAGGAGCTCGGCCCGATCTTTGACCGCAGTCCGCTCATCCTGTTGCGCGACGAACGGTCGCGGACCCATATCCGGGACTTGGTGAAGGATCTCGGCAAGTGCCACGTGGTGGCCGATGCCGTATTCGCCTTGGCCGATACCGACAGGATCCGCAAGCGTCTCGCTTCCAGCCAGCCGCCGGCGTCGACGGGCCGCGTCGCTATTTCGGTCCGCCACTGGAACTACGTCAGCGACGGTGAGGGCGGCATGCGCCGCTATCTGGATTCGGTCCGCGAGATCGCCACAATTCTTGTCAGGGACCTTGGCAAGGAGGTGACCTTCGTCTCCACGTGTCAGGGCGTGCCGGAATATGCCCATGACGATTCCAAGACCGCACAGGCCATCGTTGCCGAGCTCGATCCTGAGATCGCCAGCCACGTGACAGTGGACGCTTCGTTCCACACGCCGGACCAGTTGATGGCGCTGGTGAAGGGCTTCGACTTCGTCGTCGCGACGCGCATGCATATGATGATCATGTCGCTTTGCGTCGGCACGCCGGTGCTGCCGATCGCCTACGAGTTCAAAACCAAGGAAGTGGCCAAGCGAATCGGTGTCGACGATGTGCTGCTCGACATCGACACCGTGACGCCCGAAGAGGCGCGCGAAAAGCTCGGCCGGTTTGCGGGAAATCTCGACCGCTATCGCAAGACAAGCCTTCAGGCCGTGCTCGAAGAACATGCTTCGGCAATGTCGGCCACAAACCTGCTGGCGCCGCTGATCGCCGGCCGCTCAGCGGATATTGCGCGCGGCGTTGGACAGGGTGGTGAACAAAGCGCGTCGCGACTGCGGGACGGCAAGCATGAAAACGAGACCGATGCCGTAGTTGAGGGCAAGCGCCAAAAAGACCGCGAGCAGGTCTGACTGGCCCGTTAGAGACGCCGGCAACCACAGGTACAGGAACCAGGCAAGCAGGGACGAGGCGATGAAAAGCCCCTGCATGAGCAGGAAGTCGGCGGCGGTCACCGGACCGACGCGATGGACCAGTAGCGCCAGCACGGGAACGCGCAGCACGTAACCGCTGATGGCATAGGCCGCGGCAACGCCGACGGCGCCCCAGTGCAGGCCAACGACGAAGGCAGCGACGGTCGTCAGCGACGAATAGATGCCCCAATAGAACATGGTCTTCGTCTTGCCCTGACAGATGAATATCCATCCCGTCGTGCTTGAAACGGACTGGACCAGGCTGGCGATGCCCAGCCAGGCAAAGATCGGTGCGACCGGTGCCCAGCCCGCGCCGAAGAGAAGTCCGACGATCTGATTGGAGGTCAGCGTCAGCGCCGCGATGCCCGGCATGGTAACGGCCGCCAGCATCCAGTTGGTGCGCACATAGATATCGCGAAAGCGGGCCTTGTCATCGTGGATGCGGCTGAGCAGCGGCACCATGACCCGTGTAAGCGGCTGGTTGATGTTCTGAAGCGGGAACAACAGGAGCTTGTAGGCGCGGTCGTAATAGCCGAGTTCGATCGCCCCGGAATATTTTCCGATGAGAATGTTGTCGAGATTGCGCGAGAAGAAGTTGGCGAGGTTGAAGCCGGTCAGGTTGGCGCCGAACGACAATATATCGGCATCGACCTTCAGGTCCGGCCGCAAAGGCGTCCAACGCGCCACCAGCCAGGCGGCAGCCAGGGCGATAGCTGCCGAAACCGCCGGGCCGATGACCAGCGACCAGTAGCCCAACCCCGCATAGGCCGCGATCGCGGCGGCCAGAAGTCCGGCGGCGGCGCTTATCACGTCGTTCAGTGCGAGCTGGCCGAACTGCAGGTGCCGGTTCATCAACGCCAGCGGCACTGCGGCGAGACTGCCGAGAAGCAGCGGCAGGGCGGAGCCAAGGGTGATGCCGGACATACGTTGATCGCCATAGAACGCGGCGATGGCAGGCGCCAGGCCGGCCACTACCACGGCACTACCCAGCCCGACGAGCGCGCTGATCCAGAACACCTGGTTGAGCTGCTGGTTGCTGATGTCCTTGCGCTGAACCACAGCCTGCTGCAGGCCCAGATTCTGAAGCAGCCCGACGAAGGCCACGATCGGCCCGACGGAAGCCACCAGACCGAAATCCTCGGGGACGAGCAGACGGGCCAGCACGATGACGGAGAGAAACTGGATCGCCATCTTGAAGCCCTGGGCGCCGATGGTTACCAGCCCGCCGCGCAGGGCGACACGACCGAACTGGGGGGGCGGATTGGCGTTCATGCAAGCGACCTCGTTTCGCCAAGCCGCATGGCGATTTCCACGAAATGTTGGTTCAGCAGATCGGAGTTGAACTCGGCCTCGATCTTCTTGCGCGCTGCGAGAGCGATCTCTTCACACGGCTTCGGATTCTCGGCGATCCAGGCAAGCTTTCCGGTCAGCGCCGCAACGTCCCGCTCAGCCACGAGAAAACCCGTCTTGTGATCATCGATCAGTTCAGGGATCCCGGAATGATACGTGCTGACCACCGTCAGGCCGGCGGCCATCGCTTCCATCAGGGAAACCGGAATGCCTTCCAGATCGCCATCGCGGGCGCCGACGCTGGGCAGCAGGAACACATGCGCATCGCGCAGACGCTGTTTGACTTCGCTGTGCGGCCGGGGCCCAAGAAAATTCACCCTGTCGGCAATGCCAAGCTCTGCGGCGATCCCCTTCAGCTGCTCGAGAAGTTCTCCGCCGCCGATCACCGAGTAGATCCAGTCTCGCCGCGGCAGGCCAGCAAGCGCGCGAAGCGCATATTCGATGCCCTTCTTTTCAGTCAGGCGGCAGACCGAGATGAAGGAGAGCGTAGCCTGCTCCCATGAACGCCACCGATAGTCGATGTCACTCGGCCGCACCCCCATATGGTGAACCACAACCTGCTCCGGCGATGCACCGACCTCAATCAAGGCATCGCGGAAAAACGCATTCACCGGCAGTTGAAGAACGCCCTTTTCGAACACAATCTTGTAGCGCGCGAGCGTATTGTCATGCAGCGGTTCGCCGACATCACGGCCGTGAAATATCGTCACCAGGGGAGCGGAAATCCTCCCGCGCTTGATCGCGCGGGCCACGCGCATGCCGTTGTTGCCGAAATGGGCAACGATGACGTCGGCGCCCTGCAGTTTTCGCGCATGAGCAATGTCGATGGCGGTCGAGAGCTTGTCCCAGAACCTGCCGGACCACTTCCTGAGCAGCGGGCGATAGCGACCCAGGCCACCCCACCAGCATACGACCTTTCCTGGCAACGCCTGCCAGCGCGGATCATCGATGTTGCTGTCCCTGCCGAAGGACGTCTCGTTGCAGACGACGCCGACTTCCATGCCGCGCTCAAGGCATCCGGCTATCTGGTCGAGAACAAAGGTTTCGGACAATGAGGGAAACTTGTCGACTACAAAGCAGATCTTCATCGGCAGGATGCGCTCGTCCGGGGAGCCGGTGTCCCTTTGACAAAAGCCGGGCCGAAGACAGGGTGGCGGAAGCACAAGACATGCAGCATGGAACTCTACCGCTGTTGGCCCACCCGCAGGAACGTTAGTACAGGTCTTGCTGCACTGCAACATTTTTGGTGCAGTGTAGCAAGATTTCCCTCAGCTTGGCGTGCCTGCCGATCAAACGCAGAGGAGCAGTGTCAGCCGGCAGATGAAGGATCCGCCAAGCCCTCGGAAACGCCGACATGACCGGTGGGTGCATGCGCAGGGCTCGATGTGGCCAGTTGGGTAACGATCTGCGCAAAACGTTCATTCAGAACATCTGCGTTGAAGTCCTCCTCGACTTTGCGGCGTGCGGCAAGCGCGATACGCTCGCATTCGGTCGGGTGCTCCGCGGCCCAGGTAAGCTTGCCGGCAAGCGCTGAAATATCTCGCTCGGGCGCAAGCAACCCCGTCTCCCCATCCTTGATGAGCTCCGGGATTCCCGAATGATACGTGCTGACCGCAATCAATCCGGCGGCCATGGCCTCCATGAGCGCGACCGGAATGCCTTCCATATCCCCGTCGCTGGCAGTGATACTTGGCAGCAAAAAGAGATGCGCCATGCGAAGCCGTCTTTTCACCTCTGCGTGAGGGAGGCTGCCGAGGAATGTTACGCGACCAGCCAAGCCCAGCTCTACGGCCAGCTTCTCCAGATTCATCCGCAGAGGACCGTCGCCAACAATGTCGTAACGCCAGTCTAGCTGCGGCTGGGAGGCCTTGAGGGAGGCCAGGGCTCGCAAGGCGAACTCGACGCCTTTCTTTTCGACCAGGCGGCAAACCGTCGTCACGACCAGTTGGGTGCCTTCCCACGATTCCCAGCGATAGCCGATTTCGCGGGTGTCAATTCCCATATGGTGGACCGTCGTGCTCGCCTGGGACAGGCCGGCTTCCAGCAGCATCGTGCGGAAGTAATCGTTGACGGGCAGGTTCAGGGTCCCATGCTTGGTCAGCCCGGCATATTGTGTCGCGAGCACTGCCTGCCGCGCCGGGATCGCCACGTCCGCGCCGTGAAAGATGGTTATGATCGGTGGTTTGAGCACCTTCCATTTCTTCAGTGCGGCTGCTCTCTCGCCGTTCTGTCCGAAGTGGGCGACAATCACGTCGCAGCGGTTCAGGCGGCGTGCAAAGGCGATGTCGAGAACGGTCGAGGCCTTGTATCGCAGACGCGGCGGCAGACGCTGTACAAATTTGCTGATTACAGCGGCCCATCGCCACCAATGTCGGGTTCTGGCGAGCAGCGTCGCCATCGGCTCGCTTTGCCGGTCAATTCGGTGGTCACCTTGCATCTTTTCGCAGACCACTTCGACCTGAAAGCCCCGCGCCAGCAGCCCAGCCATCTGGTCCACGACGAAGGTTTCCGAAAGCAGAGGGAATTCGCCGACGACAAAGCCCACGCGCATGACCCGCCCATAAGGTTGGGGCTTGCTCGGACCAAGCGGTCCATATCGCACAAGCCCTAATGTAGACAGGCAGAATACACGTTGATTGCTGCAGTGCCACAAAATATTGCACTGCAGCAATTAAAAGTGATCCGGACGGGCGCACGACGCCTGGACCTGGCTAACGGGAACTTTGCGCGACCACGGTCGTGCAGCGTCTCAGCTGAAATGCAACACGACGCGTTTAGGCTGCGCGCTCCAAACCGACACGTCTTGCGCGGTCGAGAACGCCCATGAACGTTGCGAACTGGCTGTCGGGGTTCATCTGCCGCCGCTCCGAAAACTGACGTGCTGTCGCTGACAGCCGCTTGTACTCGGCCTCATCGCTCCACAGCCGCCTGATCGTTGCGACCCAGTCGGCGAGCGGGGCGTCGTAGTCCAGTACCACGCCGCCGGCGCCGATCGCTTCCGGCAGACCGCCGCGCCGCGAGCCGACCACGGGAATGCCACTACAATGCGCTTCCGAGGCCACCCGGCCCCAGGCTTCTTCCCATTTGCTGGGCGCAAGCAGGATTTTCGTGCGGCCGTAGACCGTCTTCATGTCGCTGGTGCGGCTTTCCAGCTTGACGTTCTGGAGGGGAGAGATTGTTGCTTCGATCCGGGCTCGATGATCGTCGTCGAGCTTCCAGCTTTCGACGAACAGGAACGGGATCTCGGGACAGGCGGCGGCAATGCGCACCGCAAGATCGAAGCCTTTTTCCTCATATGGATTGATGAGCGTGACAAATTCACCGGTCGTCGGTGTGCTGTAGAACGCGGGATTGATGGTCGGCGGAATAACCGTCGAATCGATATCGAATTTTGCCTTATAGGCGCGCGCGGTGAACTCGGAGTTGGCGATATAGACCGCCGAATGGAGCTCACGCAGATCGCCGGCCAATTCGTCGAATTCGACATTCCTCAGATAGACGGTCAGCGGCACGCCAAGCCTCTGCAGCTCTCTGCCGATCGGCACCGAATTGTGGCACTGCACGACCGCGACATCCGGCCTCAACTTTTTGACGGCGAAGTCGGCCGCTTCCCAGGGGAACCACGCCCGTACAACCGGATAGCCCGGGAAATTGTCGATGACCGCGCGCTGACGAAGGAGCTTCATCTTGGCGCGCGCCCTGAAGCCGAACATGCCGTCGCCGAACAGCGCTGCCAGAACGGATGCCTCGTGACCGTTTTCGCGCAATTGCTCGACCAGGTGGTGGGTGCTCGACTGGACGCCCCCGCTGAATTGCGGCGTGTAGCCGGTGCCGCCTGCAAACAGAACTTTCATGAACCTGGCTCCGCGTTGTGCCGCCCTGCCTTCACGCCGCCATCCTGCCGATCGAGAAATACTCGATGCCGTGACGGGCGATGACCTTGGGATCATAGAGGTTACGGCCATCGAAGATGACCGGCGTGGTCAGGGCATCCTTCACCGCGTCGAAGGACGGGGCGCGGAAACTCTTCCATTCGGTGGCGATCAGCAACGCGTCGGCGCCGCGCAGTGCCGCCTCCTTGGTGCCGCACAACAAAAGGTCGTCGCGCAGGCCGTAGATGGCCTGGCATTCCTGCATCGCCTCGGGGTCGTAGGCCTGCACATTGGCGCCGGCCTGCCACAGCGCCTCCATCAGGACGCGCGCCGGCGCCTCGCGCATGTCGTCGGTGTTGGGCTTGAAGGCGAGGCCCCAGAGCGCGAAGGTCTTGCCCTTGAGACTGCCCTTGAAATAACGGTGCACCTTGTCGAACAGCACCGACTTCTGGGCATTGTTGCGCTCCTCCACGGCGCGCAGCAGCTTGGCGTCGAACTTGACACCTTCGGCGGTCTTGATCAGCGCGCGGACATCCTTGGGAAAGCACGAACCGCCATAGCCGAGGCCGGGATAGATGAAGTGGTAGCCGATGCGCGGATCCGAGCCGATGCCCTTGCGTACCTCCTCGATGTCGGCGCCGAGCTGCTCGGCCAAATTGGCCATTTCGTTCATGAAGGAGATCTTGGTCGCCAGCATGCAGTTGGCGGCGTACTTCGTGAATTCGGCGCTGCGCACGTCCATCACGATCATCTTCTCGTGGTTGCGGTTGAACGGCGCGTAGAGCTCCCGCATCACCGCCTCGGTGCCCTCGCTGTTGGTGCCGACAATGATGCGGTCAGGCTTCATGCAGTCGGCGACGGCGGAACCCTCCTTGAGGAACTCAGGATTGGAAGCGACGTCGAAAGCCAGGTCCTGGCGCCCGCGCGCCTTCAGCGTCGCGGCGATTTTGGCCTTCACCTTTTCGCAGGTGCCGACCGGCACGGTCGACTTGCCGACGACGATCTTGGGACCGTCCATCTCGCGGCCGATGGTCTCGGCCACCGCCAGCACATATTTGAGGTCGGCCGAACCATCTTCGCCGGGTGGCGTGCCGACCGCAATCATCTGGATCTCGCCATGCTTGACGCCGGCGGCGGCATCGGTGGTGAACTTGATGCGGCCGGCGGCGTGGTTCTCCTTGACCAGTGCCTCCAGTCCCGGTTCGAAAATCGGCACCAGGCCCTGGTTGAGCCGCTCGACCTTCTTTTCATCGACATCGACGCACACCACCTGGTGCCCGACCTCCGCCAGCACCGCGGCCTGCACGAGACCGACATAGCCAATTCCAAAGACCGTCAAATTCATTCGGGTTAATTCCTGTTCACGCCCTTTGGCCTTATATGGCCGGGCCGGTTCAGATCTACTTTATGCTGCTTACACTGCATGCCAGCGATTCCGGAAACTGGCACGGCTGGCCGAGCGCGGTGAAGGCGACGCGCTGCACCTGCATCGTCACCTGGCGGCCGGGGTCGGAAAAGGCGCCCATCCAGTTTTTCAGCGTGTCGCTGCCCCAGAGGCTGAAGAATATCTTCTGCGAGTGGGTCGGCAATTGCTCGGGATTGGTCACTTCCTGGACCAGCTTGCCGTTGACGTACCAGCGCAGCCGGTCCTTTTCCCAGATAAAGGCATAGTCGTTGAAGCCCTTGTCGGCGCCGCCTTCGACCTCGGCCAGCTTCTCGTTCTTGGGCTTGCCGGCGATGTAGCTGTTGACCTGCACCTTGGATGTATCCTTGGTCAGCACCTCGAAGTCGATCTCATACCAGGGCTGTTTGTCGGCAGGGCCGATATAGGTGAAGAAAGCGGCGTTGAGACCGGATCCGGTGTCGGTCTTCATCCGTGCTTCATAGGTCCCATAGCCGAAGCGCTGCTTGGTCTGGATCTCGGCGCAGGCGAACTCGCGGTCCTTCAGTTTGCGCTTTTCGAAGCCGAGCGTCAGCATGTTGTCGGAAAATTTTACCAGGCTTTTCGACCAGGTGCAGTTCTGGTGATTGCCGTTCGACCAACCGTCGGAGACATACCAGCGCGAACGATCGAAACTCTTGAAATCGTCGACGAAGGACGGTGCGCTTTGCATCTCCGGGGAGGCGTCCTGGGCGCGGGAGGGGTGGGCGGCGCCGAGCAGAGCTGCGGCTGCCGCCAACAGAAGCGCACCAACGGATAGAAGACGCGTTGGGTTTACAAGACGCATTGGCCGATTTGGCCGCGTCGAAATCATGGCATCGATTGCCGCCATGGGCGTCGTCTTCGGATCTGCGTTCATATCAATTCACCTTTGTGCTGTTCCGCCCCAACCCAAAGTCACCGATTGGCCCACATTGCTAACGGGCCGATCCCGATCCTCCGTCCCCGAACTTTCTCTTCTGTGTCTCGTGTGACCGTGTTCAGCCGAAGCGACCTGCGGGTTTGACATATTCCCCGTGCGAATCAGAACTCTGGCCATCCTCGCCGACGATCGCGTCGAGTGAATGACGCAGTTCCTTCATCCGGCTCGTCTGGCGCACCAGCTCGGCGATGCGCTGTTCGCAGTTCAGGATGGACTTCGTCAGCTCGCCGACTTCCGACAGCTTGCGTGCCGACGCCGAGCCGTTCTCCATCGACTCGACCAGGAAGGCCGCGTTGGTGGACTTCGACCGGTAGCGGGCCTCCAACCCGGTCTTCTCGGCCGCAATCTCGGCCGTGATCTGATCCAACAGCTTTGCCAGACGGTCGAAACGCGCCAGATCGGTCTGCTTGTCGCGCGCTGGGTCCCTGGACCTGAAGCCGAAAATTGAAGCCATCCGGTTGGCCTTCCAAAATTGCTGCACCGCAACATACAGTGCCATCGTCGGGGCGTGTAGGCAACCTCCGAGTTTCAGAAAGGCAATTTTTTCAGCCTTGCGGCCGCCGTCCCGGACCTGGCGGAGCCTACTTTTGCGCCGCCGTGCTGGTACCGGCCATGAGGAAGCGCAAGGGCGGCACCGGCTGCTGCCGCGGGGGCAGACCGGCGTGGCGAAACAACGCATCGAGCTTGTCGGCGGCCACGCCGACAACGATGGGAATGAGATTCGACTGGCTGGCCAGCGCGTAGGCGGCGGCAGACGCCATGCCGCGCTCGGCCTTCACATCGAGAAAATTGCGCAGCCGGTATTTGTCACGCACATGCCGCTCGTGCTTGCGCAGCAGGGCCTTGGAGCCTTCCGGCAGGCTGTCGATCTTGAGCAGTGCCAGATCCGCATCGGCGAGGCGCTTCAGATCCTGTGTCTTGTGGCGCCCGCTCAGCGAATCGGCGCGCACGATCGCGCCATAGCCGCAGGAACGGATGACCTTGAAGCGTGCGCCAAGGGCAAAGGCGCGGGCGTACAGTTCATAATCTTCGCCGAGACGCAGGTTCTCGTCGTAACGCAGCCCATGCCTGTCGAGGAAAGCTCTTGATATCACCGGCTTGAGAAAGCCGAGTTCGCCGCGCTGGACACGCCGTCTGGAGATGTTGCCCTCGATGAACCGCTCGAAGTCGAGGAATTCCGGGTCCGCCGAAAAGGACGGGGCGACGATCTTAGAGACGTCGGTCGCCGTATCGTCACGGATCAGCATGATGTTGTCGGCGGCGAAATCCCAGTCGGTGCTGGCAAACAGCTGGCGAAACCGTCCCTGAAGGAAGAAATCGTCGGCGTCGAGAATGCTGATGAAAGGCGATTTCGACCCGGCAATGGCGGCATTGCGGGCGAAGGACGGGCCGCGATTGACGTCGAGCCGGATGACCGAAAGCCGACCGCTGCCATCGTCGGCAGCGCTGGCCACTTTTGCGGTGTCGTCGGTGGAGGCGTCGTCGACGACAACGACTTCCGCCACCTCCGGCTCGCGCAGCGCCGAGGCGATGGCTGCGGGAATGGTCCGGGCCGCGTTGCGCGCCGCGATGATCACGCAGACCCGGGATTCTGTCATGGACATAGGATGGCCTTTCGATTGCGTAAAGTGTCGCGAGGCCCCTCGCCCTCCCGGCGCGCGGCGCCGGACCCCGATCCATCCTCCCATGATCCATCCCCAGCGGATCGGGACGGAACGTTTTCTGCCTGCTGCATGACGACCCTCATCGTCACCGGCTTTCCCGCTCGAAAATCCGCCGGCTGAGGTCGGCTGACGCGGCCCAGCCGGCCTCGGTCAGGTAGCGGACAGGTTCGCGGCCGCACAATTCCCACAAAACGGTGCGCCGTTGCGGCCATCTGAGCGACGACAGCCACGGCGCGATGACCATGTGGAACAGGTCTTCATTGCCGATGCGTGACAGGATCCTGGTGGCCCGATCCGACAGCAGCGTGCCGGCGCCACCAAGTAGCACATCGGCGGCGCGCAGGCCCAGCAGCAGGGTGTCGGCCAGCCCCTGCTCGGCCGCGTAGTCGAGCACAGTCTGCTGCTCGGCCTCGCTCAGCCGACTGGCAGCGGCCCGGATATCGCAGACATAGCCCGCGCATGGCTCGCGGTTGAACAGCGCCTTTGCGACACTGATGCAGGACAGAAGCAAAGTGTCGGAGGCCGAGATGAACGGCACGCTGGAGCCGGCGATCGCAAGCGCGCGCTTGCGGCGCAGGAACCCTTCCGTATCGCGCGGGCTGGGCGATCCCGGCTGCTGGAGCCGGTAATGGAGATCGACGGTGGACAATTTCCGACCCTGGCTGCGAACCATGTGCTGCTCGCCCAGAAAGCGCACCCACCAGACGGAGCGGGACTTGCCGGCGACCTCGTAGCCGATCGAGCGCAACGCATCGCGAGCTCTAAAGAAGCCGGCCGGCGACACCAATATGTCGACATCTCCGGACGGCTTCATGAAATGGTCGCCATAGAGCAGTTGCTGCTGGAGGGGCCCCTTCAGGAACACGAAATCGATGCCGCTGCCGCGCAGCGCCTTGTCGATGGCCATCGAATCCATGATGCCGGACGAGTTCATCGCAATCGTGCGCCGGCGATAAGTGTCGAGCCACTCGAGCAATCCCGGCGGCGTCTCGCCCGCCGGTGGGCGCGACAGCGCCTTCAGCATGAAGGTGGCGACCTTGTTCAGCCTGGCGATGTCGCAAACATCGGCAACGGAGATGGCCGGTGCAGGCGCGGTGCCGGGGCTCGCCCCGGAGGCGAAGAACAGCCGCAGGCACGCCTGCACATAGGCCACTTCGTCGGCGCAGCCAGCGGCGCGCAACCTTTCGAAGGTCCCTTCCTGCAAGGCCATCTGCTGCAGCATCTCCGCAAAAAATTCGCCAGGCGCGTTATATTGCAAGTGCGAAGCAAAGCATCGCCAAATTCATGCGCCGCGTCCAGTTTTTTCCTTGGAGACAATTTTCCTGCAACCTCTGCGTCTAACGACACAGTCGTACAACGGATGCAAGGCGTCGCCTGATCGGAGCCTATGCCCGACACGTCAGCAACAATCTTGTGGGAACACGCGCTAGCGCCCAAATGACGAGCGTTCGACTAGAAAATTTAATGTAATAAAATCAGCTACGTAACTAAGAACCACGGTCACTCCGCTGAAATCACCTAGGCTGTGAAAATGCAAGCGGTTTTGATCACCATTGAAGGCTACCGCAACCGAGAATTGATTAACGGCGGGTAAATCAGGCTTGACTCATAAATGCTGCCATGCAGCTATTGCGGTGCAGCAATAGCTCGCTGCCGGCAATCGACAGGCCGCTTCCAGTCCACAAGTGGAGAGTAAATTGGAACAGAATGTTGAAAAGCATGAGTACGAAACCCCTAGCCTGACGGTCCACGGCTCGATCGAGACCATCACGCAAGGCGGTAGCGGTACTACGGCACTCGACGCCTCGTTTCCGGCACATACGCCGGTCGGCGAACTCACCTTCTCCTGAGTCTTCTCTCGTTGGGGTGACAAAGTCCGGACTCTGCAAACAGAGCGCACTAAGGAGAGTCGGGGGTCAAACCCCGGCTCTCGCGTCTTTGTCCGGAATTGCCGAAGCGTTGGTGTTGTGAGCGAGGTTTAGGAATGGACTGGAACCCCACGGACCATGATCGGATGAGCGCGAGCAAGGATGCCGTGGCCTGCGAATTCGGCAACGGCCTGGCGCTGCTCGATATGAGGTCCAACATCTATTACAGCCTGAACAGCGTCGGCGCCTATATCTGGGAGCTGATCCAGGAGCCGCGGCCGATTTCCGAAATCCGCAGCGCCGTGCTGGATCGCTACAATGTCGATCCGGAACGCTGCAAGGCCGATGTCGATGGATTGTTGAAGGGCTTGGCGGACGCCGGGCTTGCGAGGCTCCATGATGAGGAACTTGTCTAGAGCTTTCTCACTGAGCGGGCCGGAGATGCTCTTTCTCGCCCACTGCCTTGCGGTGGTCGTGGCGGTGCGGCTGGGGCTGACGCTGCTTTCCTACAACAAAGTGCGCCGCGTGGTGACCCGGCTCGACGCGCGCGAACCAGCCGACATCGGCGATCTCAGGCGTGTCGCCTGGGGCGTGGCTGCGGCTGCCCGCCTGGTGCCTGGCGCAAGCTGTCTGACCCAAGCGCTTTCCGGCCAGTATTTGCTTGCCCGCCAGGGCAACGCCTCAAAAATCCGCATCGGCATCGAGCGCGACACCGGCACCGAGTTGAAGGCGCATGCCTGGCTGGTCAGCGGCGACCATATCGTGCTCGGCGGCTCGCTTGGCAGGTTTAACCATCTCGTCGACCACGGCCAGTGAGGGATGAGCGGCGTCGCCGGAATTCTGCTGAGGCAGGAAGGCAGGCAGGCCGCCGCGGCCGACATCCAGCGCATGCTTGCCCGCATGCAGCATCGCGCGCCTGACGGCAGTTCGTGGTGGATCGACGAGGGCGTCGTTCTTGGCCACGCCTGGCTCAACACCACCGATGAAGCCGGCCCCGGCCCGCTGACCATGGCCGGCGGCAAGCTCGCAATCACCGCGGACTGCCGGCTGGACAATCGCGACGAATTGCTGGCCAGGCTCGGCATCCGGGACAATTCGGTTGCCGACGCCGTGCTTGTGATGCGCGCCTATCTGCGCTGGGGCGAAGCCTGTCCCGAATATCTCCAGGGCGACTTCGCCTTTGCCATCTGGGACGCCGAGCGCCAGAAGCTGTTTTGCGTGCGCGACCATTTCGGCGTCAAACCGTTCTACTATCATTCGAGCGACCGGCGCTTCGTCTTTGCCTCGGAGATCGGGCCGATCCTCGATGCCGGCGGCGTCGACATGCGCATCAGCGAACACCAGATTTCGGGATTCCTGGCCGGGCTGCCCGATAATCCGCAGTCGACAGCCTATGCCGATATCTTCCGCCTGCCGGCGCGCCACAGTCTGACCGTGACCGGCAAACAGGTGGTGCTGCGTCGCTACTGGCAGATCGAACCCTCGCCAAGGCAGATGCGATCGGATACGGTCGAGGAATTTCGGCATTTGTTTTCGCAATCGGTCCGCAACCGTATGCGCGGCACGCCTGCGGTCGGCGCAATGCTGAGCGGAGGCCTCGATTCCTCCTCGATCGCCTGCGTGGCGGGCCTTCAGAATGCCGCGCAGAGAAAGCCGAGGCTGCCGACCTTCTCGCTGGTGTTCGAAAAGGGTTCGCCGATGGACGAGCGGCCTTTCATCGAGGCAGTGCTTGGACAGGAGAAGGTCGACGGCACTTTGATTTCCGTCGGCAACTACGCGCCCTTCGCCGAGTTCGAACGCATTCTGGAAGAGCAGGAGGAAACGTTCCTGGCGCCCGGCCTGTCGTTGACCCGCGACATCTACAGGACCGCCGGCGCCAAGGGCATGAAGGTGCTGCTGGACGGCCATGGCGGCGACGAGGTGGTTTCGCAGGGCCACGGCCATCTGCACGAACTCGCCTATGCCGGCAAATGGATGGAGCTGTGGCGCGAGCTGCGCAGCGCCTCCAACACCTATGGCGACGGCATGCTCGGCCTCTACTACCAGTTCCTTACCCTTTACGGACCGGCCTGGCGCATCGCGAGAATCAAGCGGTTCGCGAACCGCGTGCTTGGCAAATTGCGGCGCCATCCAACTGGGCGGCCGGCGACGAGCTGGCGCGGCCTGATCAATCCGGACCTGGCGATGCGCACCGACCTCGTCGAGCGGTTCCGCAGGGCCGGCTACATGCCGCCCGCGGTCAGCGCCAGCGAGACCTTGACCCATCGCTGGCTGCTGTCGAACGGCATGGTGCCGCACGCCTTCGAGGTTCTCGACAAGGCCGCCGCCAATTTCGGCGTCGAGCCGCGCTACCCCTTCTGGGACAAGCCGCTGGTCGAGTTCTGCCTGGCGCTGCCCGGCGCGGAAAAGCTGAACCAGGGCTTTGGCCGCTCGGTGCTGCGCCGCGCCATGGAAGGTATCCTGCCGCCGGCGGTGCAGTGGCGGCGCGACAAGATCGATTTCACCTCGAACCTGGTGAAAGGCATGCTCGGCAATCACCGTGATCTCCTCGACAAGGTGCTGGTAGCGGATGCGGCGCTGATCGCGCCCTATGTCAATTTGCTCGAAGTGACAGCCGCCTATGGCCGCATCGCGCGGCAACCGGACGAAGCCACCCTGCCCGATGTCCAGTATGTCTGGCGTTCGATCGCGTTGTCGCTGTGGCTAAGGCAGGTGCAACAGCGCGGGAGCCAAGCATGACACTGGCCAACATGCCACTCACCGCCGATGCGATCCGCGATGCCGGCCATCCCAAGGCTCGCGCGCAACGCTTCTACAGGGCTTATGGCCTGACGATCGGTTCGCAGATCGAATTGCCCGAGCTGGAGCCGAGCGCGCCGGCGGCGGTCGATGTGGTGATTACAGTCGGCCCGATCGACTTGCCAAAACCCTCGCCCGAGACCGGAACTGCTTTCCGCTTCGAGGCGCGGCAGCAATATCTGGCATGGCAGACGGTCGGCGCGTTCCTGATTACCGATGCCTGCCGCATCGAGGTGGAGCCGGCGCCTGATGTCGACGACGCGCTGCTGGCGTTTCCGCTGCTCGGTCCGGTCATGGCACTGCTCCTGCACCAGCGCGGCCTGCTCATCCTGCACGCCAGCGCCATTGCCGTCGGCGTCAAAAGCGCTGTTTTCATGGGCGACAAGGGCGCCGGGAAATCGACGACGGCGAGCGCGATGATCCGCGCCGGCCATCGCTTGCTGACCGACGATGTCGTGGCGCTCGATCTCACGGACCGGCCGATGATCGTTCCGGGTTTTCCGCAGCTGAAACTCGCCGCCGATGCGGCCGCCGCGTTTCCCATCCGCCAAGCAGAAATACGCCCGCAGGTGCATGCGGCGATCGACAAGATGCAGCATCGCCTGCACGCCGGATTTGCGGCAGACGCGGTGCCGGCGACCCGGATCTATATCCTCGAGCGCAGCGACAAAGCAGCGATCACGGCGCTGCCAGGCATCGGCGCCCTGCCGGCAATCATCAAATTTTCCTATGTGACGCGTTTCGGCCGTCCAGCCCTGGTCGGCGATTTTGCCACGACACATCTTCGCCAATGCGCCGCCCTGGCCAGCCAGATCGGCGTCTGTCGCCTCGAAGTGCCCACCGGGCTCGACCGTATCGGCGAAGCTGTCGCCCTGATCGAAAACGATCTGGCGGCCGACAAAGGGCCGCGGTGACTGACATGTCCGCATCGCAGATCCTGCGCTTTTCGTTTTACCGCGATGTCGCCGGCTTCGGCGCCGCCATGGCCCGGATCGGCGGGCGCAGGACCTTCACGGCATTGCTGTTCCTGATCCTGGGAAGCCTGACCGAAGGCATCTCGATCCTGCTTCTGGTGCCGCTGCTGCATCTGGTCGGGCGACCCGAGCAGAATTTCGCGGTCAGGTTGCCTGACCGCGACTGGGTGCGCTGGCTGGCTCCGGACGGAACGCTGCAATTGACCACGGTGCTTTGCCTGCTGGTCGGGCTTGTCGCACTGCAGGCAGCGTTCAACCGCTATAAATCCGTCTACATGGCGCGGCTGCTGCTCGACTTCATCAATCGCCTGCGCATGAACCTGTTCGAGAGCATCGGCAAGGCGCGGTGGGGGATATTCGCGCGCATGCGAAGCTCGGATCTCGACCATGCGCTGACCGGCGATATCGACCGCGTGCAGTCGGCGGCGTTCTCGCTGCTGATGCTGGTGCAGATCGCCGTGCTTCTGGCGGGTTATCTCGTTGTCTCGCTGTTCATTTCGCCAGTGATGACGGCGTTTGCCATTGTCGTCGGCATCGTCACCTTCCTGGCGCTGCAGCCGTTTCGGGCACGAGCCAGCGCCTTCGGCCGGGTCTTGACCAGCAATCGCCAGGAGCAGTACCGAACGGTCTCGGAGTTCCTCGGCGGCATCAAGGTGGCCAAGAGTCTGAATGTCGAGGCGACCTATTACGCGCAGCTTCGCGCGACGCTGGAGAAGATGAAGGCCGACAACATCAACTATGTGCGCAACAGCACCATCGGCACCGCTCTGTTCCAGGTCGCCAGCGTCATTGGTCTGAGCCTGTTCATCTATGTCGCTTTGGTCCGCTTCAACCTCTCGCTGGCCGAGATCGTTGTCCTGCTTCTGGTGTTCATGCGCATCGCGCCGCGTTTCATGGACATGCAGATGCAGGCGCAGCAGGTACTGATCAACCTGCCGGCCTATGCCTCGATGCGCGACATGCAGGCGCGTTTCGATGCCGAAAGCGAGCCGGCAAACCGCGAATCGGATGCCAAGCTGTCGCTCGATGTCGGGCTCAACATCCGCAACGTCTCCTTTGCCTATGAGGCCGGCGGCAAGCCGGTGGTGAGCGATGTCACCTTTGGCCTTCCCGCCGGCAAGGTAACGGCGCTGATCGGTCCGTCAGGATCGGGCAAGAGCACGCTTGCCGACATGCTGCTTGGCCTGCTCGAACCGAGCGAGGGCAAGATCCTGGCCGATGGCGTCGAGATCGGCGCCGCCAACCGCCGGCGCTGGCGCGACCAGGTGGCGTATGTGCCGCAAGACGTGTTCCTGCTGCACGATACGATCGCCGCCAATCTGCGCCTTGCCGCGCCGCAAGCCAGTGACGCGGAGCTGTGGACTGCACTGCGCGCCGCGCATGGCGCCGACTTCGTCGAGCGGCTGGAGTTGCGGCTCGACACGGTGGTCGGCGACCGCGGCGTCCGGCTCTCGGGCGGCGAACGCCAGCGCATCGCGCTGGCGCGCGCGCTGCTGCGCAAACCTTCGCTGCTCATTCTCGACGAGGCGACCAGCGCGCTCGACTGGCAGAATCAGTCCCTGATCGCCAAATCGATCGACGGCTTGCGCGGATCGATGACGATCCTGACCATTGCGCACAGGCCATCGATGATCGCCTTCGCCGACTGGGTGGTTGCAGTCGAAAACGGACGAATCGTCGAAGTCGGGCAATATCAGAGGTTGAAAGCGAAGGCCGGCAGCCGCCTGTCGAAAATGCTTTCAGGCGAGCAATCGGAACCCGAGCCGGCCGAAGCAGGCTGAGTCCGGCTGCAAGATGATCCGAGGCCGACCTTGCGGCTTCAGACTGCTCAATGCACGCTGCGCCTCGCCGAGAGCTTCTCGCCTTCAACCGCCTTGTCGGCGCCGAGGCTTCTTTCGGCGTCGCGAGCCCTGTCGGCCGATGTCGGCGCGCTCCTGGCGATCATCACATACACCAACAGGAAATAACCGATTTGGATGAGGACAGCGCAGCCGATGACGCGAAGCACCGTTGTGGTGACCGTCGCGCCGTCGACATAGGACCACGCGACCACGATCGCGAGGGCGAAAACCATTCCAATGACGAATTTTGGTAATGACATGTTCGGCGGCCCGTCAACCGGCCCGAGCATGCAAAAGCGATGACTTACCCACCCGAGTATCTCCCCATTCGCCATGCGAGCTTATTTAGCTGCTCTTTTTCGGCCGGTTGCTTCCGGCCTTCCCAACCCATCCAGACTCTATCAGGAATAATTTGCGACTCTATTAAGGCGCGAAACTGACGGCAAGGGCAACCTGCAATAATTTTCGGCTTGGCGGCGGCTTGGACTCCGCCATGCTGCGATGCACACGCAGGGGTGGTGACCTAACTCGTCATGCGCTTTATACTACAGTAGAATCTACAATGTTGATTAGTATTTTACTTGATTAATTTAGCGAAGCCAGTGATTCGAAAATCAGTTAGAGCCGTTCCCTCTGCGGCAAAGGACGATTTGCCCAAAACCCGCCGAAAAAAGGCATTACATTTCCTACGGTTGCTAATTATTCGTCACAAACCCGCCATAAAGGGCAAAATTTGGGCAAGGAGCGTTTATTATTTAGTCAATTCCTGACGTGACTATTTCAGCCATATGGGAAATTGTGTGTTGCGCTGCAGCATTTTTTTGGTATCGTGGCATAAACCATCCGTTCAACGTATGGAGCTTTTGCATGAGGGACGTTGCCAAGTCGGCCAATGCGGCATTTTCGCATGTCGGCGTAGATTTTCCGCCACCCATCGGCGGGCTGCTGAAGCGCAGTTTCGATATTTTCGGTTCACTTGTCGGCCTGGTGGCGCTTAGCCCGCTGTTCCTGATGGTGGCCCTTCTGGTCAAGCTTTCCGACGGCGGCTCGATCTTCTACGGCCACAAGCGCATCGGACGCGGTGGGCGGATTTTCCCCTGCCTCAAGTTCCGCACCATGGTCGAAGACGGCGAACGTGTGCTGGCCGCCTATCTCGCGGCCAATCCGGAAGCCAACGCCGAATGGATCGCGACCCGCAAGCTGAAGAACGATCCGCGCGTCACCCGCGTCGGCGCCGTTCTGCGCAAGCTCAGCCTCGACGAGCTGCCGCAGATCATCAACATCCTGCAGGGCGACATGAGCCTTGTCGGGCCTCGCCCGGTGGTGCGCGACGAGCTTGAGATCTACGGCAGCGCCGCGGTCTATTATTTGAAGTCGCGGCCGGGCCTGACCGGGCTCTGGCAGGTCAGCGGACGCAACGATGTCTCCTATGACAGTCGCGTCGCGTTCGACCGTCACTATGTCGAGAACTGGTCGCTGTTCGAAGACGTTCGCATCATCCTCAAGACCGTGCCTGCGGTGTGGATGTCGCGCGGTTCCTACTGACCGACCGCAACTGGTCAGCAATCGGGCCGGTACGGCCCGAAGCCAATCCGGTCCAAAGCTATTCGGCGATGGGCCGGTCTCGCATTGCAGCCATAGTATTCTGCCAGGTTCCGAAGGAGGCACTCGGCAGCAGGCCTATCGGGCGGATGGGGCCAAAACGGATCGGAAACGTTCAGTTGAAAACAGACATATCAGCGTATTTTCGCCTTGCCGGCCCGATGCGGCCGGCACGGCTCGTCGCCACGTGCCTCGCTCTGTCGCTCGCGGTTCCAGCCATGGCCGACGAGTACCGGCTCGGCTCGCAGGACAAGCTCAACATCCGCGTCGCCGAGTGGCAGACGGTGGAAGGCACGTTCCGTGACTGGTCGGCGGTAAACGGCGAATATTCGGTCGGTCCCGCCGGCAATTTGTCGGTGCCGTTCGTCGGCGAACTGCCGGCCGCCGGCAAGACCACGTCGGAGGTTGCGGCCGCGATCAGCGTCGCCCTGCAGCGCAAGCTTGCCTTGTCGGACAAGCCGGAAGCCTCGGTGGAAATGGTGCAGTTCCGGCCGTTCTACATCTCGGGCGAGATCCAGACGCCTGGCCAGTTTCCCTATGTGCCGGAGCTGACCGTGCTCAAGGCGATCAGCATCGCCGGCGGCATCCGGCGCAACGCCGATTTCGGCACCCAGCTCGGCAAGGACCTGATCACCGCCAAGGGCAATTTCGACATTTATGACGACCAGCGCGTGCGGTTGATCGTCAAGCGTGCCCGCATCGATGCCGATCTCGCCGGCAAGGAGAGTTTCGAGGCGCCCAAGGAAGTCGAGGGCGACCCGCGCCTGGCGACAATCGTCTCCGACGAAATGCAGATCCTGATCTCCGACCAGAAAGCGTTGAAGCTGAAGCTGCAGGCGCTTGACGATCTGAAAGGGGTCCTGCAGTCCGAAATCGAGGCGCTGCAGAAAAAGATCGTCAACCAGCAAAAGCAGGTCGACCTGGCGCAGCAGCAGGCGGACAGTATCGGTCCGCTGGCGCAAAAGGGACTGGTCGCCAACGCACGCCTGCTTTCCTCGCAACAGTCGGTCACCGATCTGCAGGGCAAGATACTGGACTATGAGACGGCGATCCTCACCGCCAAGCAGTCGGTCAGCAAGGCGACGCAGGATGCCATCGATGCCCAGAACACGTTGAAGTCGAGACTTGCCGCCGACCGGCAGCAGGTCGAAGCAGACCTCAACGAAGCCGCACTCAGGGTCAACATGCAACAGGGCCTGATGGCCCAGGCATCGGACCCGGCCACGACCGCCGCCATCACAAACAACAATGAAGAGCCGGCGCTCATCTATTCGCTGGTGCGCGTGACGGACGGCAAGACCAGCGAGATCGACGCCAAGGAAGATACGCCGGTGCTGCCGGGCGACGTCATCAAGGTGAAGCTGGCGCCGACGGCCAGCCAGTAACCTGTTTGTTTGGAGCAATTCCGGACGGAAAACCGTTTCCCACTTTTCCCGGAATTGCTCTAGCGCTCGGGCTCGCTCGGCGAGGCCCGCGCGATGGAGGCGGGAGGAACCAGTTCGGCTCGTTCGCGCCAGGGTGCGGGCGGGAACTTCCGTTTTTCGACCGCTTGAAGGCATTCCATGCAGCCCGCCGCACCGCGCCACGTCTACCTCAATCTCGATGCCATCCGCGGCGTCGCGGCGATCAGCGTCATGCTCTACCACTTCTCGCCGTTCCTGGCCGCCGGCAAGGTGCTGCCGTCGAGCTATTTGGCCGTCGACCTGTTCTTCCTGCTCAGCGGCTTCGTCATCGCGCATGCCTATGACCGCAAGATCGAAAACGGCATGGGCGTCGGCACCTTCGTGGCGATCCGCCTGATACGCCTCTACCCGCTCTACCTCGCCGGCACGCTGCTCGGTTTCTTCTATCTCGTCGTCAAGAACCGGCTGATTCCGGCGGAATACATGCCGATCTCCGAGATCGGCACCATGCTGACGACCGGCATGTTCTTCATCCCGCTGGTCAGCGATGCCTATCACACGATCTTTCCGCTCAACCCCGCGTCGTGGTCGCTGTTCTTCGAGCTGATCGTCAACATAGCCTATGTCGCCGTCTTCTTCCTGCTGACGAAACGCGTGCTGAGCACGCTCATTGCCGTCAGTCTGGTGTTGCTGGTGGTCGTCTCTATCATTGCCGGCACCCTCGACTTCGGCATGACCGGATCGACCATCATCAGCGGCCTGCCGCGCGTCTGTTTCTCGTTCTTCCTGGGCGTGCTGCTTTGCCGGTCCATGACACGCTATCAAAGCGGGCTCGGCTTTCTGCGGCGCGGCTGGTGGATAGAGGCCGCGATCGCACTGACGCTCGTCGTCTTTGCCATCGCGCCGGCCGGCGGCGCGCGCGTCGCCTACGATCTCGCCTGCGTCGTCTTTGTTTTCCCGGCGCTGGTGGTGGTCGGCACTATTGCGCCGACGGCGCCGCGCCTGTCAGGCCTCTATGGCTGGCTGGGGCGGATTTCCTACCCAATCTACATCATCCACACGCCGCTGCTGATGATCATCGCCGGGGCGGGCAAGGCCGCAGCGATCGACCCGTTCGCGCATCATCCCTGGTTCGGCATCGTCATGGCGGTTTCCGTCATCGTCATCGCCGACATCGCCACGCGCCTCTATGACGAGCCGTTGCGCCGCTTCCTGCAGCGGCTGATGCTGCGCAAGCGCGCCGTCGCCTGAGATAAGCAAGTCAGACGCGCGCCGGCATGCGGCCGTTGGCGGTGTTCTCGTCCGGCACCGGAACATAGGCCCGCCTTGCCCTGGCGAGCGGCACCGGGCGCAGCTTGAACAGGCCGTAATAGACGATGAACGAGGCCATAAAATAGGGGCCGAGGATCTCGACCTCGAAGAAGGAGCGGATCAGCATCATGCCGACCGCGCCGGCGAGCACCACCGAATCGGCGCTCCAGTCACCGAACACCACCTTCGAAACATGGCCCCAGAAGGAGCGCAGGATGATCAGCGCCAGCATCGTCACGCCGATGAAGCCGAGCTCGACCAGCGTCTCGATATAGGTGTTGTGGAAATGGAAGCCGGTGCGGGTGGAGATGTAGAACTCGGCCCAGAGCCGTTCCGGATCGGCAAAACCCTGGATCCAGTAGGCGGCATAGCCATAACCGAGCACCGGACGCTGCTGCGCGGCGGCCCAGCCCTGTTCCCAGAGATAGGTGCGGCCGGTCAGCGTCGAATCCTTGCCGAAGATGCCGAGCACGACATCGAGCAGGCCAAGGTTCAGCGCAGCCATCACACCGCCGACCAGCGCCGTAGCGCCGACGACGAACAGCACGCGGCGGTAGCGGCGTGACAGAACCTTGCTCATGGCAAGCAAGGCAACGACACCGATCACCGCCGGAAGCGAAGCGACTGACGTCGCCGAGTGGGCGATCGCCAGCATATAGACGGACAGCAGGATGATCGGCGCGGTCCAGACGAAGCTCATCCAGTTGCGCCGGTAGAAGGCCAGAAAAGCGAAGCAGAAGAAGATGCCGAGCGAGGCGAAGAAGCCGATCTGGTTCTTGGAGCCGAAGGCGCCGACGAAATTGGTGGTGCCGTCGATAGTGTCGAGCGCATAGGCGCCAACCTTCAGCGAATACAGCAGCACGATGAAGATGCCGATCAGCGAGCCCAGCACCAGCGTGCGCGTGCTGATGGTGCGCGCCGCGATGTAGGCGCACAGCATGTGGGAGAAATATTGCAGCCCCGCCCGCGCGCTGATGCCGGCCGCTTGCGACCAGAACAGCGACAGGCAGACATAGGCCGCAAACAGCAGCGGCAGCCAGGCGCTGGAGAGATCGCGGGCGAAACGCCGGTAATCGACGAACAGCAGCGGCAGCCATACCAGATAGTAGGCGAGGATCAGGATCTGGCCGAAATTGGTGGAGTAGGCGAAGGCAAAGACCGACACCGCAACGGCGAAGGCGGCATAGGCCTTGTTGTTGTCCGGATCGATCAGAATGGATTTCGGGATCTTCATATCCGTACCGGATTTCTCATGCTGCCGCCTTTCGGCTGGGCTGAAGCGCCCATGGTCGGCTTTTCTGCGTCATGCGCGATCGCCGGAACCTGCCCTTGCCGGACCCCGATCAGCGGGCATCCATTGTGCAGTGCACAATATAACCTTTATCGCCTGTCACTCAATGGTAAATTTGCCGCGAGGGGTAAAGTTGCTGCAGGCAGGGCCAAAACGACCATGCAACCGACAAATGGCGTTAATGCGGCTCGCTTGTTCGAAAATTCAAACTGTGGCCGCTACCACAGCGCTCCGCCGGTGACCTGGATGTTTTCCATGGTGATGCCCTTGGCCAGATCCGAGCACAGGAACACGGCTAGAGCCGCGATTTCCTGCGGCTGCAGCATGCGCTGCTGGGGATTGCCCTTGGCGATCTCGGCCATCGCTTCCTCGGCGGTTCTGCCCTTGCCCTCACGCTCGACGATCTGCGCCACGTTGCGGCGCATCAGTTCGGTCTCGACCCAGGTCGGGCTGATCATGACGCAAGTGACACCGTGCGCGGCGCCTTCCAGCGCTACACAGCGGGTAAGGCCGAGCAGCCCGGCCTTCGAGGCGCAGTAGGCCGGGTTGTCCTTCCAGCCGACGGAAGCCGCCGTCGAGCCGATGTTGACGATACGGCCCCAGCCGCGCTCGATCATGCCGGGCAGCACAGCTCGGGTGACGCGGAACGCTCCGCTGAGATTGGTGTCGACGATCTTGTCCCACAGCGCGTCGGAATGGCCGCAGACCGGCTGTTCGGCGGTGGTGCCCGCGGCATTGACCAGTATGTCGGCCGGGCCGATGGCGGCCTGCACGTCGGCTGCAAACCGGTTGGTCACCTCGCTGTCGCGGACATCGAGATGGGCGGCACAAACCTTGGTGCCGTGTGCCGACAGGGCCAACCGCACGCCCTCGAGTTCATCGGCGCCGGGATAGTAGGCGGCGTCGGATCTGTCGGCGCTGGCGGGCGCGATGTAGGAGCCGACGGCGACATTGGCGCCGGCTTGCGCCAGGGCCGTAGCAATGGCGAAACCCATGCCGGAAAACCCGCCGGTGACGATGGCGCTGCGGCCGGAAAGGTCTGTCATGGTGGGCAGTCTCCGATGCGACGTACGATGCGTTTATTCAAAGTCCGTCGCCGGCTAGGAGCGCTACCTTGCCGGCAACGCGGCCGTAACATCGAGTTTCGCTAAAGCGGTTTGCCCAGCCACTCGCGGTAGAAGCCTTCGAGATCTGGCTCGAAATCATGGACGATCGGGTAGCCCGGCGCCGCCGCTTCCACTTCGTGCATGGTGCCGCATTGTGGACAGATGAATTCGCGAATTTCCATCCATTGCGGATCGGGGATATCGCTGTTGGGATAGATCTCGCGCAGCGCTTCCTCGGTGTTTCGCACGTTGATCGCAGCCTTGAGCTTCCAGTTCTTGCGGTAGTCGCCGAAGGAGTGGCCGCATTCGCAGCGGGTGATCCGTTCATCGCCGCTTTGGCAGATGAAGAGGTGATCCGAGACCGGCAGCAGGATCGGGTCCTTCCATGCGACACGGTCCTGATAGACGGCGAGCATCTTGAAGAAGCGGTCGTCGTCCTTGTAGGCGCTCATGATGCGCTTTGTCTGCGGCCAGGGCAGCTTGCCGGCTGAGAGATCGCCGAGGACTTCCTTGCTGTATGAGGTCATGGCTTTGCTCCCGGCATGAAGATCGATCTGGCGTCGACAGTCCAGAAATCACTGAAATCCCTGGTGAAGCGCGACGATAGCTTGATCGCGCTGGCATACATTTTCTTCACCTCGGGCGCGAAGTCGGCCTTCTCGACACGGCCGCGTTCGGCAGCGATCCAGTCCGAAACCGGGATCGCCTTGGCCAGACGCTCTCTGCGCATGGCGGCACGACGTTCGACGGTGGCGTCGATATCGGCAACCGGATAACCCTCGGCGTCGTCCTTCAGCACGATGCCGAAAATCTGGATCGCCGCCTGGCGGGTGAGAAAACCGTTCTCGACATCCCAGGCGGTCTTGACCGGATCGCGCTCCAGCACGTCGCCGTAGCCGCCGCCACCATTGTAGGAATGGCTGAAGATGTCCCCCGACTTGTGCGGCGAGGTGATGTAGGGGCCTTCGACCACGGCATGGTCGCCGCCGATGTTCTTCTCGTAGTCGGAGACATGCGGATCGATACCTGGGGCATGCGAGAGCGGTTCGCCTTTTGCCGCCAGTTCGTGGATGTTGGAGTTGCGCACCGCGCGATGCTTCTGGCAGGTCGGCGCGGGATAACCGCCGCACATGCCGCCATTGTCGAATACCCGCGAGGAGTGTTCCGAGGTGTGCAGTCGCAGGTGCGAGGTCTTGTTGATCAGCCAGGTCGAGACGAAGGAACAGCCGCCGCGATATTTGCCGGCCCCGCCCGAATTGGGCATGATCGAGCGGCCGATATAGACCATCGGCATCGACTGTTCCCAGACCTCAATGTTGCCCATGTCGGATTCCGGATTCCAGCCGACATAGGCGGTGTCGAGGCCATCGGCGATGGCGAGCGCGCCGGAGCCGGCGGCGGCGCATTCGAAATGCGCCATGCCGAACGGCGTGCCGTACTGGCTTTCGCCGCCCATCTCGATCATCGGGCTGTTGACCTGGCCGACGAAGGCTTCCTCGACGAAGCCGCGCGCGACGAAGCCGCGCGACAAAAGGCGCTGGAACACGCCATAGGCCGGCAGCAGCAGCGCCCAGGATGTGGCGGTCGCCACCATCTCATTGTCGGGATTGGTCCAGGTGCCGTGCGGCAGCTTCAGCTCGGTCGCCATCCAGGCGCCGTCATTGACCAGGCCCTCGAAATTCATGTGCTGGGTCAAGGTGACGAACATGCCGCCATCCATGCCGGCCGGCGTGCAGTTCATCGAATGGTAGCCCCAGGGCTGCGTGCCCTCGAAGTCCATGGTGATCTTGCCGTCGGTGGTGATCTCCATCTCGATCGGGATGTTGTAGAGCCAGTCGGGATCGCCAAGCAGCTGGAAGCCGGGCTTGCCCGTCGTGACATGGCCATAGAAGGTGTGGCCGCGATAGATGCCGGGCACGGTGAGCTGGCGGGTGCGGGCGAGCTGGGCACGACGACCCTCCTCAATGAACTCCTTCGATACCTTCATCCAGTAGTCGAGGCCGATCTCCGAGATCAGCTGCTTGACGCTTTCGCGCATGTCGATGCAGGAGGCGACCTTGGCCTTCTCGTCGAGCACCCAGTAGATCGGCATGCGTAGATTGCGCTCGCAGCGGATGACGTAGTCGCGGCGGATCTCGTCATTCTCGCCGATCTTCTCGGCGCAGACGAACAGGCCTTCGGTGAAGCGCTCCTGCGCCAGGCAGACGTCGCCGCCGGGCGTGATGCCGCCGGCTTCGAGCTCGTGGCAGACCGCACCGGCCCAGCCGACCAGCGTGCCTTCATGGAAGATCGGCACCACGTCCATGACGTCGGGCACCTGCACTGTGCCGATGAAGGCATCGTTGTTGGCAAAGATGTCGCCTTCGCGGATCTTCGGGTTTTCCTCGTAATTGTTCTCGATCATCCATTTGATGAAGCGGCTCATCGTGTGGACGTGGACCATGATGCCGTTGGACAGCGCGATCGCATCGCCCTCGGGCGTATAGATCGCCACCACCATTTCGCCGACTTCGCGCACGCCGGGCGAGGCCGAGATGCGGCGGGCCATTTCGCGGGCCGAGACGCAATAGGCACGCAGCTTGGTGTGCAGCGTCTCGAATTTCAGCGGGTCCTGGTTGCGTAGCGTGAGCTCGGTGATGCCGTCATAGCAGCCGGTCTCTTCCATCAGCCGTTCTGAATCGAGCAGCCGTTCGCGAAGGCGCAGGGCCGAGGCAGGTCTGTCCAACATGGCGGTGCTCTTTCAAGAATGGGTGTAATGCAGCAGCGTCCACTCATCGACGTGGACACGGTCCTGCGGATGAACAACGAGCGTGGTGGCGGGATGTTCGATGATGGCCGGACCGATCACCTCATGACCGGGCTGCAGTAGGTCCATCTCGTAGAGATTGGCCTTGTGCCAGCGTCCCCCGATATAGGCCTCGCGCACGCCCTTGTGCGCTGCTGCCGGGGCCGACTTGCCGAGCGGGCGCTTCAAGAGCACCGGCTTGACCTTGTCGGCGGTGGCGATCAATCCGAGCTCGGTGATGGTGAAGCCGGCTTCGCCATAGCGCGAAACGCGATGGTTGACCTTGGCGTAGACCGCCTCGAACTCGTCGATGACCCTACGCATGTCGTCAGCCGAATTGACCTCGGCAAGCGGTGCCATGACCTCGACATCCTCGAGCTGGCCGGTGTAGCGCATCATCAGGAACGGCACGGTCTTGATCTTGTCTCTGATATGGCCGTCGCTGATCATCTCGTTGACCGCCGCCTTGGTGAGATCATTCCAGACGTCGGTGACCTTCTTGCCGAAAGCGAGCAGCTCGTTATCGCTTGCGCGGGCGCCGATGTCGTGCTGCGTCGACACCGAATGCCGACGCATGAAATCGGCGGTGGTGCAGCCGAAGGCCGAGAAGGCGGCGGCAAACTGGAAGGTGATGATGTCCTTGAAGCCGATGCCCCTGGAGCAGCCGGCCAGATGCAGCGGACCCGAGCCGCCATAGGACAGCAGCGTGAATTCCGAGGGATGGATGCCCTGGCCGGAGATGACCCGGCGCAGCGCGTTGTTGGCATCGGCTTCCAGCATGTCGATCATGCCTTCGGCAGCCTCCTCGACCCCGACGCCAAGGATGCTGGAGCATTTTTCCTCAAACGCTTTGCGCGCCTTCTCGACCTGCAAGACGACCTTGCCGCCGAGGAAATAATACGGGTTGAGGCGGCCTAGTATGGCGTCGCAATCGGCGATGGTGGGTTCAGTGCCGCCCTTGGCGAAGCAGATGGGGCCGGGGTCGGAACCGGCGCTTTCCGGCCCGAGCGAGACTTTCTTGGTCAGCGGGTCGACCTTGAGGATCATGCCGGCGCCGGCGCCGATCGTGTCGAGATGCAACGTCGGCACGTTGAGCTTGAAACGGTCCATCAGCGGCTCGTTCTCGATCCGCGTCTGGCCGCGCGAAATGACGCCCATGTCGAAGGAGGTGCCGCCCATGTCCGAGCAGATCAGGGAGTCGTTGCCGATGAGCTTGCCGACATAGGCCGCGCCGAGAATACCGCCGATCGGGCCCGAAATCATGGTTTCGTGCAGGCGCGGATGATTGATCGAGGTCAGGCCGCCAAAGGAGAGCAAAGTCTGCACGCCGTATTTGAAGCCGTATTTCTTCGAGACGTCCTCGATACCCCTAAGCTGCTTGCGGCCGCGCGACGTCGCGTAGGCCTCGATCAGCACCGAGTTCAGCCGCGACTGTTCGCGAATGACCGGGCGGACTTCGTGGCTGGTGTAGACGAGAATGTCGGCGCCGGCCTTCTGCACTTCCTCGCGGCAGATCTCGGCGATGCGCTTCTCGTGCACCGGATTGACGTGCGAGAAGATGGTCATGATGCAGATCGCCTCGACCTTGTCGGCGATCAGCTTCCTGGCTGCAGTCGCGACCTCATGCTCGTAGAGCGGCAGCACGATGTCGCCGAACTGGTCGATGCGCTCGGTGACGCCATGGGTGCGACGGCGCGGCACCAGCGGATCGGGATGATGGTGGGTCACCGCATGCAGCCGGTCGGCATAGGAATAGTCGGCCCAGGCCTGCAGGCCGCGACCCATCAGGATCATGTCTTCCAGACCCTTGGTGGTGATCAGGCCAAGCCGGCGCCCGGTGCGCGACAACAGTGTGTTGAGCATGCCGGTGCCGGAATAGAGCACGACGTTGACGCCGGAGAACAGCTGCTCCAGCGAGATACCCCAGGCGTCGGCCGCGTCTTCGGCCGATGCAAGGAAGCCTTCGGCTTCGTTCTTGGGCGTGGTTGCCGACTTGCCGATCTTGAAGTGGCCGTCCTGGTCGACAAGGATCGTGTCGGTCATGGTGCCGCCGGCGTCGATGCCGATGACGATTGGATTGCCGACAATGGGACTGGTGGGGTTGGGTTGTGTCACGGTCGCCTCAGGCTTGCTCTAGGATGGCTCAAGCTAGATTCCTTGGGCGGCCTGGCGCCATATGCCAAAAGACACAATGACCGCCGCGTCGGGATTGCCGAGAAAAGGGCATGCGCATGGGCAATATCTGGGGGCCGCTCGCCAGGGCGATTGCCGCCAACGGTACGGACAGGCATGTCGACTGCCTGATTGACCTGATCGGCGCCGATATCGAGCACGATCTCGTCACCGTGACCCGATATTCGGCGACGCAGACGCCGGAATTCATCAAGCACCGGCGCTTCTCCGACGAGATGGTCCGGCGCTATCTCGACAATTACTATGTCTTCGACCCGTTTTATGCCTCGTGGCGGCGTGAGCAGAGGCTGGGCATCACGTCGCTGAAGCGGCTTGCCGACGACGAAGCCAAACGCGGCCAGTACATAGCGGGCTTCCTGGCGCAGTCGGAAATCTGCGACGAGGTCGGTATCATGCTGGCCGATGGCGGCGACTGGTGCCTCGGCATCTTCCTCGACCGCTCGACCTCCACCTTCAAGGACAGCGAGATCGCCCTGCTGGACGAGCGGCTGCCGGTGTTCGAGGCGCTGCATGCACTCGACATCAAGGCGCGGGGGACGGAATTCTCCCGCACATCGGCGCCGACCGGCCCCGGCGCCTCGCCCCGGCAGGAGCCGACCATTCCTGCGAGCCTGTGGCCGGAGCTGTCGCTGCGCGAGCGGGAATTGGTGCAGTTGATCCTGGCGGGACATCCGACCGCCAACATCGCGGAACGGCTCGGCATCGCCGTCGGCACGGTGAAGAACCACCGCCGCCGCATCTACGAGAAGCTCGACATCACCACCGAACGGGAGCTGTTTTTGCAGTTCTTCCAGCATCGGGCAGACGGTTAGTCCGCCATCGATATCGTCGTCAGTCGTGCAATTGCCTGGAAATCGGCGGGCCGACAGTAAAGCCGGAGAATGTTACCTCAAACCCTTCGCGCTGTGGCGAGCAGCACATCATTCCGACATCGACGGATTTCGAGATCGGGAAATAGGCCAGCCGCACCGGCTTCCAATGGCTATCCGTGGAGTCCAGATACTGGATGCGGATCGCCTCCGCGTGGCGAGTCAGGCGGATGCGGACGCCGTCGGGGCCGTTGGGGATGCTAAGCAGCGACCAGTCCGAGGTGTCGTTGGTGACGACGACGGAAAAGTGCGCCAGCCCGTCGGTGTATTCGATGCCTGCCTTGATCCAGTGCGTTTCGCTCAGCCGCAGCATCAGCCCGGCCTGGTCGTAGAGCACCTTGTAGTCGCCCTTGACGGTGACCTCGGCGCTGAAATCACCCTCAACCGGGCGATAGAGGAAATGGCCATTGTCACGCCAGAAGCCGTAAAAGGTTTCGCGCCAGAAGTCGGTTTCCCCGCCGGTGCGCACATGCACGATGCCATTACCGAAAGCATGGTGCGGCGGCGGGTTGAGCCAGGTCAGTTCCTCTTTCGCCGCTGTCATCGGTTCCCCCGCGATCAGCCGGCAAATGTATAGGCTGTCTTTACCGTGGTGTAGAACTCCGCGGCATAGCGGCCCTGCTCGCGCGGGCCGTAGCTCGATCCCTTGCGACCACCGAACGGGACGTGGAAATCGACGCCCGCCGTCGGCAGATTGACCATCACCATGCCGGCTTCGGAGTTGCGCCGGAAATGCGTGGCATGCTTGAGGCTCGAGGTGCAGATGCCGGACGTCAGGCCGAAGGGCGTGTCGTTGGCAACCGCCAGCGCCTCGTCATAATCCTTGACACTGATGACATTGGCGACCGGCCCGAAGATTTCTTCGCGCGAAATGCGCATGGCGTTGGTGCTCTCGGTGAACAGTGCCGGCCTGAGGTAGAAGCCGGGCGTTTCGCGATCGAGCCGCTCGCCGCCGAAAGCGAGGTTGGCGCCTTCCTTGCTGCCGATGGCGATGTAGTCCTCGTCCTGCTTGAGCTGGCTCGCATCGACGACCGGTCCTATCTGGGTCTTGGTGTCGAGCGCATCGCCGATGACGAGCTTTTCCAGGCGCTCCTTGAGCGCGGCGACGAAGCGGTCGTGAATGCCCTCGGTCACCACCAGGCGAGAAGAGGCCGTGCAACGCTGGCCGGTCGAGAAATAGGCGCCGTTGATGGCGCATTCGACCGCCGTGGCGAGGTCGGCGTCATCAAGCACGACCATCGGGTTCTTGCCGCCCATTTCGAGCTGGAACTTGCGCATATGCTCGACGCTTGCGGCGGCGACGCGTTTGCCGGTGCCGACCGAGCCGGTGAAGGTGATGGCGTTGAGGTCGGGGCTGTCAAGCATGGCCTGGCCGACCACCGAGCCCTTGCCCATGACCAAATTGAGCACGCCTTTCGGCAGGCCGGCGCGGTGCAGGATGTCGACAATGGTCCAGGCGCTCTCCGGCACCAATTCGGCCGGCTTGAAGACGATGGTGTTGCCGTGGGCCAACGCCGGCGCGATCTTCCAGGTGGGAATGGCGATCGGGAAATTCCACGGCGTAATGATGCCGACGACGCCAACGGCCTCGCGGGTGATCTCGACGCCGACGCCCGGGCGCACGCTGGGCACCAATTCACCCGACAGGCGCAGCGTCTCGCCGGCGAAGAAGTCGAAGATCTGGGCGGCGCGGATGGTCTCGCCAATGCCCTCGGCCAGCGTCTTGCCCTCTTCGCGCGACAGCGCGCGGCCGATCTCGTCCTTGCGCGCCATGATCTCGTCCGACGCCTTTTTCAACACGGCGTGGCGCACCAGCGGCGCCGAACGCGACCAGGCCGGGAAGGCGGCTTTGGCCGCCGCTATGGCCTGCTTTGCCTGTTCGGCGCCGGCCGAGGCATATTCGCCAACGACATCCCCCGTGTTCGAGGGATTGATGTTGCGCGAGCCGGCCTCGCCCACCCACTCGCCATCGATCAGATTTTTACGAAACAGGCTCATGTCGCGGTTTCCTTGTATTGGTTCGCTGGGGGTGCCGTATGCCTGAATTATTTATCAGACAAATGACGACACTGTGAGGGCTGAAATCTGGCTGCGGACTGGATAGCCGATGGCGCGCGGCTATGAAAGCCGCGACCTCAAGATGGACAATATGAAGCGGCCCTGTCAGGTCGGAAAAGTCCAGAACAGGCAAGCCAGCGTCGCCGCGGCGAAGATGACGAAAAACAGGCTCCTGAGCAGGATGTTGCGGCGCAGCTCGTTCATGGTGAAATGGCTGCCAACGATGGCCGCGGCAAACAGGAAACGCCAGTTCAGCAGTGCCCACAGCACGCTGCTCTGTCCGAAGGCCCAGCGGGCGGCGAGACAGCCGACAATGGTCGCGAACAAGGCGATCACCGCCCAGAACAGCGCATCCGCAGCATGGGTCAAGACGATGCCGGCGGCGCGGATCGGCAGGATCATCATCAGCATGGCGCCGAAGAAATAGACGGCGGCGAGCGGCAGGAACGAGCCGGCATCGGCAATGCCGTCCAGCCGCCTCACGCCGATCGCGCCATAGGGATAACCGTGCCTAGCCACCGCCAGGCTGAGCGCCATGAGCAATGCGGTGAGCACCGCGACCAATGCGAATGTAATGAGGGCCTTGCTCATGCCGTTCCTTGCTTTGAGGCCCTGTCAGAGCCGAATCACGAGGAACGATTTTAGCGCACGGTCCGCGATTGCGCGTCAGCTTTGCTGAGCGTTGCGCTCTTCACCGATCGCTGTTTTCGAAGGCGCCCATGCCTTGCGCGATCAGATTGGTTGCCATGACAAGCGAAACGATGGCCGCCGAGTTGAAGATCACCACCCACCATTTGCCGCCGGTCAGGAAGCCGTAGCCGTCGGCGACCTCCAGTCCCCAATCGGCTGAGGGAGGCTGGATGCCGAGGCCGAGGAAGCTCAGCGTGGCGATCGAAAAGAAGGCGTAGCCAAGCCTTGTGACCAGCTCGATGAGGATGGTTTCCCTGACATTGGGCAGGATCTCGAGGAACATGATGGCAAGAGCGCTCTCGCCGCCGAGACGGGCGGCGCTGACATAGTCGCGGTCGCGCTGTTCGCGCACGGCGGCGCGCACCGTTCGCGCCACCAGCGGCGCATAGGCGATGCCGATCACCAGGATGACGGTGAGGTTGGACGGCCCGAGCGCGACCAGCGTCATGGTGACGAGCACGATGAAGGGAAAAGCCATCAGCGTGTCGAGCAGCCTGGCGCCGATGGCGTCGATCAGCCCGTCGAAATAGCCGAGCACGAGGCCAAGCACACTGCCGGCGGCTACGCCGAGCAGGGTTGCTGCCGGCGCGACCAGCAGGATGTCACGCGAGCCGACGACGATGCGCGACAGCACGTCACGACCGAGCTGGTCGGTGCCGAACCAGTGCGCCGCGTCGGGCGGCGCCAGCATGACGAGGAAATCCTCGGCATAGGGATCGTAGGGCACAAACAGGCTGCCGAACACGGCACAGCCGACCCAGAACAGCAGGATCAGCGAGCCGATGATGACCGAGGGCGGCAGCTGCGAAACAGTCTCGCGGATGCGACTTGCTGCCCGCCAGCGCAGCGTACGGCGCTCCGGCAATTCCATCAGTTCCATCATGGCGAGACACGGCGGCGCTGCCGCGGATCGAGCAAGGCATTCACGAGATCGCCTGCCGCGGCCGACAGCACGAAGATGGTCGCCATGACCAGCACGCCGGCTTCGAGCATCGGGAAATCGCGCGCCTTGGCGGCGTTGAGGACAAGGTTGCCGAGGCCCTGTATGCCGAACAGGGCTTCGATGACCACCAGACCACCCAGCATGTAACCGGTCTGGGTCGCGAGCACGGCGATGGTCGGCGTCAGCGCATTACGCAGCACGTGCCGGATGAGTATCTCGCGACGCTCGAGGCCCTTCAGGACGGCGGTGCGCGTATAGTCGGCGGCCAGCGCCTCGATCACGCCGGCCCGCGTCATGCGGGCGATGTAGCCGGCAAGGTTCAGCACCAGCGGCAGCGCCGGCAGGATCAGGTAATAGCCACTGACCCAGAGCCCGGCGCCATCGGGAGCAGCGCCCGTGATCGGGAACCAGTTCAGCCACAGGCCGAAGACGATGAGCAACAGCAGGCCGGAGACGAAGTCCGGGACAATGCCGAAGGACACGCCGGCGAGTACGATCAGGCGGTCGATAAAGCGGCCCTGGTTGAGACCGGCGACGATGCCGGCGCCGATGCCCAGCGGCAGCAGAAAGACGAGGATAATTCCGGCAAGGGCCGCCGAGCGCTTGAGGCTTTCCAGAACGAACGGCGCCACCGGCAGACGCAGCGACAGGGAGGTGCCGAAGTCGCCTGACAGCACGCTGCTGAACCAGTGCCAGTATTGCACGAGCACCGGCTGGTCGGCGCCCAGCTGCTTGTTCAGCGCAGCCACAGCCTCGGCATCGGCGAACGGCCCGAGCATGAGGCGGCCGACATCGCCGGGCAGAACCTGCCCGGCGAAGAACACCAGCATACTGACCAACCACAGCGTGAGCAGAAGCGAGGCTGCCCGCACCGACACAGTGCGGCCGGTCAGCATCGGATTGTGGTGCCCGGAGTGGCTGGACGTCTCACAATCATGCCTGGGCGAACGTCACGCGATCGAGCAGCAGATGCGAGATTGCCGTGAAGCGGACGCCCTCGACCTTGGACGAGACGATGCGGCTGTATTGCGAGAAGTAGCTGATGATCAGCGGCGTCTCGTCCAGCAGCAAGGTCTGGATCTTGCCCGCGGCAAGGCGTTGCGCCTGAAGGTCGCGGGCCTTGCCGTATTCGAGCAGCAACCCGTCATAGGCCGGGTTGTTGAAATGCGCCGCGTTCCAGGCGCCCGAACTCTTCAGCGTCGCGTTGAGGAAGATGTCGGGCGTGCCGCGATGGCCAAAATCGGTAATGCCGAGATTGGAATCGAGCCATGGCGACGAGCCGAACTTCGCCGAGCCATAATAGGCGTCCTGCGGCAGCACGTTGAGCTTGATGTCGATGCCGGCCTTCTTGGCAAAATTCTGGATCAGCACGGCATAATCGGGAATGTCATAGGCGCGCTCGGTGGTCAGCGTCACCGGGAAGCCGTTCGGCACGCCGGCTTCGCCAAGCAGGCGCTTGGCCTCGGCGATGTCCTGCTTGCGCTGCGGCACCGACGGATCGGCCGAGGGGAAGATCGGCGCGAACGGGGTGTCGTTACCGACGATGGCGCGGCCCTTGAGCAAGCCCTTGACCACCGCCTCGCGGTCAATGGTGAGCGCCAAGGCGCGGCGAATGCGCTTGTCGGTGAACGGCGCCTGGTCGGTCCGCAGATGCACCTCGTCATGCGAACTTGCCTGCACGCTGAGCAGCTTGAAGTTGGGATTGCCCTCGATCGCCAATTCCAGCCGGGTCGTGCTCGGGATGACGTCGAGCTGGCCGGCCTGCAGCGCCAGCACCTGCGCCTGCTCTTCGTCGAAGAACTTGATTTCGACGCGGTCGGGCAGCGCCTTGTCGCCCCAATAGTCAGGGTTGCGCACGAAGCTGGCGCCCTGCTTGGGGCGGAAGGATTCGAGCTTGAACGGGCCGGTGCCGTTGAAATTCTTCTCGAAATCGCCGGCATAGTCGGCCGGCAGTATTACGGCGTTGTAGACGTCGGAGGAGACATAGAAGGGGAAGTTGCTGTTGGGGCCGTCGAGATCGAAGGCGACTGTCTGGTCGTCGACGACCTTGGCGCCGCCCTTGGACAGGATGCCCTTATAGGCAGACAAAGCGGACGAACCGCTGGCCGGATCGACCAGCCGCTCGAAGCTCGCCACCACATCCTTGGCGGTGACGGTGCGGCCGTCGTGGAATTTCACGCCCGGCCGCAATTTGAAAGTCCAGCGGCTGGCGGTCTCGTCGGCCTCCCACGACAGAGCGAGCTTGGGCTGCAGACCGTCCTTGGGATCGTCGAGGATGAGATATTCGCCGACCTGGCTGATGACGCCGATGCTGGCCGGATCGGTGATGGAGACGGGATCGATCGCCTTGGTCGGCTGTCCGAGCCCAACGCGGACCGTGCCGCCGGCGCCGGCAGCGCGCGCCGTGCCGAAACCAGCAAGTCCCTGCGAGGCGGCAAAGCCTGTGAGGCCGATCAAGGCTGCGTATTTCAGGAGATCGCGGCGCTTGAGGAAGCCGGCCTGGTGTTCGTCGACGGCAACATTCCAGATATCGCCGGAAAGATTGCGAAGCGTATCGATATCGTTGCGGTTGGTCATTCTGAAACCCCTGTCTGAAATGACTGATGGATGTTAGGCGACGGGTTCGCCGTCGAGATGGATGCGGTCGACGGCTTGCGGGTAGAAGGCGATGAGGCACTTGATCTTGGGCATTTCGGCAATGGGATCGCGGTAGCTCCAGGCGATATCAGGGCTCACCGAGCCGTCGGCGCGCCGGCCCGACCAGTAGGAGGCGATGCCCTTGTAGGGACAGCGCGTCGTGCTGTCCGAGTCGACCAGCCGGTCGAGCCTGACATCGTCCGGATGCAAATAGAAACGCGTCGGCAGATGCGTTTCGAACAGCAGCACCGGGCGATGGCTGTCGGCGATCACTTCGCCGTCGAACCAGATCTGGACATGGCTTGAACTCTGCAGAGCGTCGATGCGGGCGTATGGGTCGCGGGCGTGGACGAAGACTTCTTCCTCCTCCTCGAACCATTGGTCGACCGCTTTCCAGGTGAAGGCGATGCGGCCGGCCAGTGGCGACAGGCTTTCATCCGGCGGCGCGACAAACGACCAGGCCGCATTGGAAGAAGCTTTCGATCCCGTCTCCAGGTCCCAATAGGTGGTTTCGCCGCCGACTGGATGCGGCTGGCGATGCTCGGACGGCTTCAAGAGCGAGCGGTCCACCGAGGAGGCCGGGAAGAAATAGATCGGCAGAAAATGGTTGGAGCGCAGCACCAGGACGTTGCGGCTGTCGGCGATGGTGCGGCCGGCGAATTTGACCCGAATGCGCTTGGGGCTGTGCAGAACATTGATGAGCTGCGGAGCCGTGGCTTCGCGGGGCTGAAGTTTTGGCGCTGCGGTCATATCAGTTGCCCCAAGTCAGGATACGGCGCGCACATTGTCGCGCTGTTCGGCGAAGCGGTTGGCCGGCCGAGCCAGGCCGAAACGATCACGCAGCGTCCCCGGCGCATATTCGGTGGGGAATACGCCGCGGCGCTGCAGTTCCGGCACGACCTGCTCGGCAAAATTCACCCAATCCTCCGGGAGCAGCGGGAACATCAGGTTGAAGCCGTCGGCGGCACCTGCCTCGAACCAGTCCTGCAGCTGATCGGCGATCTGGTTCGGTGTGCCGACGACAGTCGGCACCGAACCGCTGTTGGCAAGCTTGCGGGCGATCTCGCGCAGGCTGAGGTTCTGCTTCGACCATTCCTTGACCCGGTTGAGCGAGGTGCGGCCGCCATTGAAGGTGCTCTCGTCCGGCAGCGGCGGCAGGGGGCCGTCAGGCGGGTAGACCGAAAGATCGACGCCGCTCCAACTGGAGAGAAGGTCGATGCCGACGCGATCGGGCAGCAAGCTCTGCAGATACTCCTGCCGCTCGCGGCCTTCCGCTTCGGAAGCGGCAACGATCGGCAGGATGCCCGGCAGGATCTTGAAGCTCTCGGGCTTGCGACCGTAACGGGCGAGGCGCTCGTTGATGTCCTGCCTATATTTCATGCCGTCTTCCTTGGTGCTGTAGATGGCAAAGTGCGCATCGGCGTGCGCGGTAGCGAAATTCTTGCCGTCTTCGGACGAGCCGGCCTGGACGATCAGCGGATGGCCCTGCGGCGGGCGCGAGACATTGAGCGGTCCGCGCACCTTGAAGTGCGGGCCCTTGTGGTTGATCGCATGGACCTTGTCGGGATCGGCGAAATAGCCCGATGCCTTGTCGATAAGCAGGGCTTCGTCTTCCCAGCTGTCCCACAGCGCCTTGACGATATCGAGGAATTCGGTGGCGCGCTCATAGCGAAAGGCGTGCTCGATATTGCCGTCGCGGCCGAAATTGCGGGCCTCCTCGTCCATGGCCGACGTCACCACATTCCAAGACGCCCTGCCCTTGCTGATATGGTCGAGCGAGGCAAACATGCGGGCGACATTGTAGGGCTCGCTGTAGGAGCTCGAGGCGGTTGTGATGAGGCCGATATGCCTGGTCACGCCGGCAAGCGCCGACAACAGCGTCAGCGGTTCCAGGCGGGCATTGGCGTAATGGGCGACGCCGCTCTGTACGGAATCCCAGATCGCGACATGGTCGGCGACGAAGATCGTATCGATCCTGGCGCGCTCGGCAGACTGGACGAGATCGCGGTAGAAGTCGAAGTCGAGCACTTCGCGGCCGGGCGCGCGCGGATGGCGCCATGACATACGATGATCGCCCTGCGGGTTGAAGAAAAACGCGCTGAGGATCATGTGGTCGCGTGCCATGTCGGCCTCCTTGCAGAACTGCTCCAAGCGACCGTCGCGACGCCTCGACCGGCTGCGACAATCTCTCCTGAGCGATGAAAGGTAGATTGCGCTCCAGCTTAATTCGAGTAATTTTATCGAGATTGTGCGTTGCGAAAGCGGAAGCGATTGCCCTTGAAGGCCGCGCCGAAAGAAAGTGGTTTCAGCAAGACATGTCGTCATCGGTTCTGAACGTCGAGCAGCTCACCGTCGCCTATGATGGACGCCGGGGATCGCGTCCGGCCGTCAACGGCGTATCGCTCGCCATCGGCGAAGGCGAAGCGCTCGGCCTTGTCGGCGAGTCCGGATCGGGCAAGAGCTCGGTGGCTCTCGCTATTCTGCGCTATCTGCCGCGCAACGCCCGGATCGCCGCGTCGGCGCTCGAATTCCAGGGTCGCGAGATCCGCAGTCTCTCCGGCGAGCAGCTTCGCCGGCTAAGGGGCGATCGCATCGCGGCCGTCTACCAGCATCCAGGTGCGGCACTCAATCCGGCCATGACGATCGGCCGGCAGATCACCGAAACGATCATGCGGCATCGCCCGGTTCGGCAGGACGAAGCACGCACCCGCGCCGCCGAGCTGCTGAGCCGTGTCAGGGTGAGCAATCCGGAACGGGTGCTCGATCTCTATCCGCACGAATTGTCGGGCGGCATGCAGCAGCGCGCCAACATTGCGATTGCCATTGCGCTCGACCCGTCGCTGCTGGTGCTCGACGAGCCGACGACGGCGCTTGACGCCAGCGTCCAGTCCGAGATCGTCGCCATCCTGCAGGACTTGCGCCGCGATCACAAAACCAGCGTTCTGCTGATCAGCCATGACATCAACATGGTCCGCCGGGCCTGCGATCGGGTGGCCGTGATGCAGTCGGGGACGGTGGTCGAAAGCGGCACCGCCAACGATGTCTTCGAGAACCCTGTTCACGCCTATACCAAGGCGCTGATCGCCTCGATCCCGGCGCTCAACTTCACCAAGCGCGACGGCAGGCTGGCCGAGACGCACGCAACCGGTCCTTTGGCGCCTGTCCGCAGCGATCAACCGGAAGCCGCGCGTCCGATCGCCGTCGCCTGCAAAGGCATCAGCCACGCCTTCGGCTCCCAGGCCGTCCTGCACGATATCGACCTGGAGATAGCCCAGGGCGAGACGTTCGGGCTGATCGGCGAATCCGGCTCCGGCAAGTCGACATTGGCAAGGATCGTGACTGGCCTCCAGACGCCGGACGCTGGGTCGGTCGAGCTGTTCGGCAGCACTGTCGCGCCGCGCGTCGAGAAAAGAAGCCTGAGCGAACGGCGCGACGTGCAGATGGTGTTCCAGTCACCCGACCGCACGCTCAATCCGCGCCAGCGGATCGGCAGGATCCTCGGCCGTCCGCTGCGGCGGCTCGCCGGCTTTGGCCGCAGCGAGGTGAAGCAGCGTGTCGCCGATCTCCTGGCCTCGGTTCGTCTTGCCGCTACGACCGTCGACCAGAAGCCGAGATCGCTGTCTGGTGGCCAGCGCCAACGTGCGGCGATTGCGCGCGCCTTTGCCGGCGCGCCGAAGCTCGTGGTGCTGGACGAGCCAACCTCTGCGCTCGACGTTTCCGTGCAGGCGACCGTGCTCAATTTGCTCAACGACCTGCAGCGCGACAAGGACACCACCTATCTGTTCATCAGCCACGACCTCAGGGTGGTGCGCTATATGGCCGACCGGATCGGCGTGCTTTATCGCGGCCGGCTGGTCGAGACCGGCTCATCCGAGCAGATTTTCCGTGGCCCCAACCACCCCTACACGAAGCTGCTTCTGGCCGCCTCCTCGGATGAGACGGCGCCGAAGGCTCCGGCTCAGCTCGACGTCGCGGCACACGATGCCGAGACCTCCGGATGCTCCTTTGCCGCCCGCTGTCCTGTCGCGCTGCCCGATTGCCGAAAGGCGCAACCACCCGTCAGGCAGGCCGGCGACGGTCATCTGATCGCCTGCTGGAGGGACACAGGCAGTCTCTGATTGCGAAGCGGGCCGGCCCAACTGCAAGCCTGCCTTCGAAGAGATGTCCCCCGGCCGATGCGCCGGAGGACAGGCTTGGGAGGTGCCGGACGTCGGCTGAAAATTTCCGGCGATGGTTTTGACCAGCGTCGATTTGCCGGCGCCATTGTCGCCCATCAGGCCGAGAAACTGGCCCTCGTTTATGTCGAGCGAGACGTTGTCCAGCGCGCGGACGGCACCGAAATCCTTCACGATATGTTCGAGACGCGCTAGAACCGGCATCCCATCCTCCCATGCCAATTTGTAAGTTTCTGATACAAATCATCGTTGAAACTTGGGTCAATGGGCATGGGGATGCTGATATTTTGTTGCAACGCACCCAACCTTGGGTCTTTCAAACCGCCTAGAAATTCTATTAGTATGACAATCAAACAAATTGTGGAGAACGACGTGCTGGTGTCGACCGATCTTCGGCCGAACGAAACGCGGGCACTTGCGGCGCTGTTTCGTGCCGGCGCGTCGAGCCGAGCGGCGCTCGCACGCGATCTCGGCCTGACCCGGTCGACCACCGGCGCCCTGGTGCTGGGGCTGACGGAAGCCGGTCTGGCGCGCGAGCGGTCGGATGGAGCGGATGACGAGCAGGATAGCGAGGGTCGGGTCGGCCGTCCCGGTATCCTGGTCGAGATCGACGGCAATGGCGGCTTCTTCCTTGGCGCTTATATCGGCGTCAACTGGATCGCAGTCGTGGCTGTCGACCTTGCCGGCGCGCGGCGTGCGAGCGCCTCTAGGGCATTTGCCGGCCCCGGTAGCGCGCCCGAAGCCGCGGTCGACATCATCGGGGAACTCGTCGCCGAGATCCGCTCACAATTGCCTGCGGGCACGCGCCCCTACGGGCTCAATGTCGCCGTGCCCGGCTTCCTCGCCGCCGACGGGATTTCATACCATGCCACCATCCTTGGCTGGCACGGGGTCAATCTGGCGGAGTTTTTGCGCACTGCCTTTGGCGCGGACTTTCCAATCCTCTTGGAAAACGATGCCAATGCCGTGGCGGTGGCCGAGACATACCGGTCGCGGCCAGGAAAGGACGACGAGGATGCTCTGGTCATCCTGATCGAGAACGGCGTTGGCGGCGGCATCATCAATGCCGGCAGGCTGCATCGCGGCCGGCTCGGCGGCGCCGGCGAAATCGGTCATCTTCGCATTGGCGACGAAGGTTTTGTCTTCGACGCGAAGCGCCCGGGGCGGCTGGAATCCTATGTCGGCAAGGATGCGTTGCTGGCTCGCTATTTGCACATAAGCGGACTGCGCGCCGGCCTGCATGAGTTTGTGGCGGCATTGGCCGACGGCGATCCGCCAGCCGTTGCCACGGCGCGCGACTGGGCGCTCTGGTTCGGTCGCGGGCTGGCGACACTTGCCTGCACCTTGCAGCCGGAGCGCATCATCCTCTCCGGCTCGGTCAATGCGGTTTATCCCTTTGTCGCCGAACAGGTGGAAGCTTTCTTGCTGGACTTCCTGGCTGAAGGTTACCCCGTTCCCACGGTCGAACTGTCGCGCGTCGGGGCCGACGGTCCGGCATTGGGCGCTGCCTGTCTGCTGCATCAGGCAGCTTTGTCGGGCGATCCGCAATTTCAACTTCGCGGCCTCGCCGCGCGCTAATCAGGAGAGATTCCATGCCTCGCAAAGACGAAAAGCGGCTGCGCGTCGGCGTGCTCGGCTGCGGTCCGATTGCGCAGGCGGCGCATTTCGAATCCTGCACCAAGGCACGCAATGCCGATCTCCATGCCATCTGCGATGTCGCCGACGATCTGCGCGACAGGATGGCCGCGACCTACGCGCCCGAAAAATCCTATGCCGACTACGGCCAGATGCTGGCCGATCCCGATCTCGATGCCGTCATTATCGCGACATCGGACATTTTTCACGTCAAGGCCGCGGAACTGGCGCTCGATGCCGGCAAGCATGTGCTTTGCGAAAAGCCGCTGGGCGTTTCGGTCGAGGAGGTCGAAGGCTTGCGGGCCACGCTCGACAAGAGCGGCAAGGTGCTTCAGGTCGGCCATATGAAGCGCTTCGATCCCGGCATCCAGGCGGCAAAGGCTTTCGTCGACGACGAAATGGGCGAGCGGCTGGCGTTCAAAGGCTGGTACTGCGACAGCACCCACCGCTACCCGATGACCGATGCAGTGCAACCGCTCATCATCACCAGCGCCAAGGCGCGCAAGCCTGCCGTCAATCCCAAGGCGGATCTGCGCCAATACTACATGCTGGCGCATGGCAGCCATCTCCTTGATACGGCGCGCCATCTGCACAGGTCGATCGAGGCGGTGGAGGCCCGGCTCACCGAGCGCTATGGCGCCTATTGCTGGTTCATCACCACCATCTTCGCCGACGGCACGATCGGCCATCTCGACCTGACGGTCGCCGTGCGCATGGACTGGCACGAAGGGTTCCAGATCTACGGCGAGAACGGCAGCGTTCTCGCGAAGACCTATAACCCCTGGTACTACAAGAGCAGCGAGGTCGACATTTTCCGCGAGGCCGATGGCAGTTGGCACCGGACGCTTGGCGCGGATGGCCACTTCTATCGCCGGCAGCTCGAAGGCTTTGCCGATGTCGTGCTAAATGGCGCGCCGATGATCGGCGCCGGCATCGAGGACGGCATCGCCTCGGTCAGGGGCATGGCGGCCATCGCCCGCTCGGCCGCTGCCGGCGGCCGCGCCGTCCGTCTGGCCGATGTCGACGGGGTCGTGTGATGCAGCTTGGGATTTTCGCCAAGACCTTCGCCACCACCGGCGCCTTGCCGGTGCTGCGCGCGGTCGCGGACGGCGGCTACACGGCGGCGCAGTTCAACATGGCGTGCCTTGGACTGCCGTCGATGCCGGACAGCATTGAGCTCGGCGCGGCCCGGTCCGTCGCTGAGGCGAGCGGCGAGGCCGGCGTTTCGATCGCGGCGGTTTCGGGAACCTACAACATGATCCACCCGGATCGCACGGTTCGCATCCAGGGACTCGCCCGGCTTGAGGTACTGGCCGCGTCATGCGCCGATATGGGCACCCGTCTGATTACGCTGTGCACCGGCACAAGGGATGCGCAGGATCAGTGGCGCTGGCATCCCGACAATGCAAGCGAGGCGGCATGGAGCGATCTGCGGACGGAGATGGAAGCGGCGATCGCGATTGCCGAGCGCTTCGACATCGAGCTTGGCATCGAACCGGAACTGGCCAATGTCCTCTCCAGCGCCCGGGCCGCACGCCGCCTGCTGGACGAAATGAACAGCACGCGGCTGCGCATCGTGCTCGATCCGGCCAATCTGTTCGAAGTGGCCGACAGCGCGGAGCGTCATCGCCTCATCGACGAAGCCATCGATCTGCTGGCCGCCGAGATCGGCATGGCCCATGCCAAGGACCGCCATGCCGATGGCAGTTTTGCCGCAGCCGGAAAGGGCGTGGTCGACTTCCCGCATTTCATCGGCCGCCTGAAGGCTGCCGGGTTCGACGGCCCCTTGATCACACATGGCCTGACAGAGGCAGAGGCGCCCGGCGTCGGCGCTTTTCTGCGCACCGTGCTGGAAGCGAGCGACGACACGTGAAAAAGACCTTCAGCCGAGATGGCGTCGACCTTGCCTACCGGGACGTCGGCGCCGGGCCTCCCTTCATCTTTCAGCACGGCCTAGGCGGCGACGACGCGCAGGTCGCCGACGTGTTTCCCGATCTGCCGGTGACCCGGCGGGTGACGCTCGAATGCCGTGGCCAGGGTGGATCCGGCTACGGGCCGGTCGAGCGGCTTTCGATCGCGACGTTTGCCGAGGACATTGAAGCGTTGGCCGACGATCTCGGCATCGGTCCGGCCGTCGTCGGCGGCATTTCGATGGGCGCGGCGCTGGCACTGCGCCTGGCGGTGCATAAGCCGGCCCGCGTGCGCGCGCTGGTGCTCGCGCGGCCCGCCTGGGTAGCCCAGGCGGCTCCGGAAAATATGAAGCCCTATGCCGTCGTCGGCAATCTCTTGATGCGCCATTCGCCTGAAGACGCCAGGCGTCTGTTCGATGACAGCGCTATTGCCGGCGAACTGGCCAGGCTGGCGCCGGACAATCTCGCCAGCCTGCAAGGCTTCTTCAATCGCCCGGACCCTGTTCTGTTCGGTAGGCTGCTTTCGGCGATCGCCGGCGATGGTCCCGGCGTGAGCGAGGCGGACATCCGCGCTATCGCGGTGCCGACTCTTGTCATCGGCCATGACCATGACCTCGTCCATCGCCTGGCCGACGCACAGACGCTGGCCGGACTCATTCCGTCGGCCCGGCTTTGCACCATCACAGCCAAATCGCAGGATCGCGCCGCCTACCGGCTGGAATTCCGCGCCTGTCTTTCGGAATTCCTGGAACCGCTCGCATGACGCATCAAACGATGGACGACACGATCGCCGTGGTCGAGATCGGCGGCACGTCGGTCAAGGTTGGCTTTGCCGACCACGGCATCCCGGTGGATTTTGCCCGCATCTACCCGACCGCGCAACTGCGCAAGGGCGCGCCTGTGGCGGGGTTGGCCGATGCGGTCACCGCAGCCTGCCGCGATGCCGGGCTCAAACCTGCACGGGTCGTTGCGACGGTGCCTGGGTTCATCGACCGCGACTTCGACACGGTGCTGCACACGGCCAACATTCCCGAGCTGAACGGCATCCGGCTGGGTACGGAACTGGCATCGCGGCTCCGCGTTCCCGTGCGGCTCGAACGCGACGTCGTGCTGCAATTGCTCGGTGAAAGCGTCGCCGGCGCAGTGAAGCGGCAAAAGGAAGTGCTGGCGGTCTATCTCGGCACCGGCATCGGTGCGGCCTATCTCGGCAAGGACGGCATTTTCAGGGGCGGCGGCTGGGCGCTGGAAATCGGCCATATGCCGATCTACCGGCCTGACGAAAGCGGACCGCCAAACCGCGTCGAGACCTACGCCTCAGGGGCAACGCTTGTCGACCTTGCCGCGGACTACGATATCCCGGTTGCCGAGCTGTTTTCGGCAACCGGGCAGCCGCCGTCGCTGCGCGAATGGCTCGATGAGATCGTCTGGCAGCAGGCGGTGACCATCGCAACGGCAGCCGCTTTGTTTTCCCCGCAGACGATCCTGATCGGTGGCGGCATTGTCGACATGAAGTCCTATCCCCGCCAGGCGCTCAAGCAGCGCATCGCGGACAGCCTGCCGCATTCGCTTGTTGTAGAGCCTCTGGACATACGCTGGGCGGCCCTGGGCTGGCAGGCGGCGATCCATGGCGCGGTGCTGCTCGGCGCGGTGTGATCGCCGTGGTTGCTGTCGGCGAAGGATTACTTGATCGTCTTCCCGTCCGCCCCAAACCGGTATGTCTTACCCGGCTCCGGCGTTGCATACAGCGTCGCACCTGGCTCGGCGTCGTAGACACCGAAAATGCGGACCGTGATCAGCCCGGCCTTTTCGCAGTCGAGATAGAGGTTGGTGTCGGCGCCGAGATGTTCGGCATGCACCACCGTTCCCTTCCAGGCGCCGGACCTTGGATCCACGGTCAGATGCTCCGGCCGCACGCCGATCGTCTTGGCCGTCTCGCCCAATCTGGCGCCGTCGATGAAATTCATCTTCGGCGAGCCGATAAAGCCGGCGACGAACTCGTTTGCCGGCGAATTGTAGAGCTCCATCGGGCCGCCGATCTGCTCGATCTGGCCGGCGTTGAGCACGACGATCTTGTCGGCCAGCGTCATCGCCTCGACCTGGTCGTGGGTGACGTAGATCATCGTCGCCTTCAGCCGGCGATGCAGCTGCGCGATCTCCAGCCGCGTGTTGACGCGAAGCGCTGCGTCGAGGTTCGACAAGGGCTCATCGAAGAGGAACAGTTTTGGCTCGCGCACCACGGCGCGGCCGATGGCGACGCGCTGGCGCTGGCCGCCCGACAGTTCCGCCGGCCGGCGCTCGAGATACGGTTCCAGCGACAGCATCGACGAGGCGACGCCGATGCGTCGCTCGATCTCTGGGGCGGGCGTGCCGGCCTGCTTGAGACCGAGGCCCATATTGTTCTTCACCGTCAGATGCGGGTACAAGGCATAGGTCTGGAACACCATGGCGATGCCGCGTTTTGCCGGGGGCGTGGCCGAGACATCGGCGCCGTCGATCACCACCCTGCCGGAGGTCGAATCCTCCAGCCCGGCGATGACCCTGAGCAAGGTTGACTTGCCGCAGCCAGATGGGCCGACGAAGACGACGAATTCGCCGTCGGTCACTTCGAGGTTGATGCCTTTCAGCACCTCGACCGGCCCGAAGGCCTTCTTCACATTCTCGATTACCAGCGAGCCCACGGCTTCGTCCTTGTTCTAGAGTTTGCCCTACTAGAGCTTAACTGGGGCGCCGCTGCGCACGCTCTCATCGGCGGCAAGGCAGACGGCGAGCGATTTGACCGCGTCGTCCATGTGGCGGGTCAGGTCGATGTCTTCCCGGATCGCCTTCAGCACGAAGGCCTGTTCGAGATCGCAGAGGTCCTGGTGGCCGGGTTCGCCGTCCATCGACAGCATCTCGTCCGGCCTGGCGAACTTGCCGTCCGCGCCGGTCGCCGCACTGTGCAGGCGGATGGTCGAGGTCTTGGTGTGGGTGTCGATGTCGTCCGACTTCACACCTTCCTTCATGACGATCGACACGCAGCCATTGGGCGAAATCACGTCCTTCACGAAGAACGCTGTCTCCGAGATCATCGGGCCCCAAGCCGCCTCGTACCAGCCGACCGAGCCGTCGTCGAACAGCACCTGGAGATGGCCGTAATTGTACATTGTCGGCGCGATCTCCTCGGTCAGCCGCAGCCCCATGCCGCGCACCTCGACCGGCCTGGCGTCGGTGATCTGCAGCATCACGTCGAGATAGTGCACGCCGCAATCGACGATCGGCGACGTCGTCTGCATCAACTGCTTGTGCGTCTGCCAGGTCGGGCCTGACGATTGCTGGTTGAGGTTCATGCGAAACACGTAAGGGCCGCCGAGCTTGCGCGCCTCGGCGATCAGCCTGACCCAGGACGGGTGGTGGCGCAGGATGTAGCCGATCACCAATTTTCGGCCATTGGCCTTGGCCGCGGCGACGACGCGCTTGGCGTCCGCCACCGTCGTTGCGAGCGGCTTCTCGACGAAGACGTGGCAGCCGGCCTCGAATGCCTTCACCGCATAGTCGGCATGGCTGTCGGAATAGGTGGCGATGCAGACGACATCGGGTTTCTCGTCGCGCAACGCCTCGTCGAAGGAGCGCCTGATGCCATAGGCCGACAGCCCGTCCGGTAACGGCACGTCGGAGCGGTTGATCAGGGTCGCGATCTCGAAGCCCGGATTGTTATGATAGGCCAGCGCATGGCTGCGGCCCATATTGCCGAGGCCTGCGACGACGACGCTAAGGGGCGATTTAGAGGTCACCTAACTACTCCAGATGTTCCAGTTGTTCCTTCTGAGAGGGTGTCACCCCACCCGGCGCTTCGCGCCGACCTCCCCATCGAGGGGAGGTAGGACTTTGTTGCGAACACCCTCGCTGCCAAAGAAGCTTCTCCGAAAGTCGCCCATTGGCGGTCGTGAATGAAGCCACGACCTTTTACCTCCCCTTGATGGGGGGTCGGCGCGCAGCGCCGGGTGGGGTGAAGGCTCCAGCAGAGATTTGTAGGGCTCCGCTCACTTGACGGCTCCGGATGTGATGCCGCGGATCAGCTGCCGCGAGAAGATGACGTAGAGGGTCAGCACCGGCATGATGGCCAGCGAGAGTGCCGCCAGGATGGCGTTCCAGTTGGTGACGAACTGGCCGAGGAAAAGCTGCGCGCCGAGCGTCACCGTCTTGGTCTCTTCCGACGGCGCCAGGATCAGTGGGAACCACAGATCGTTCCAGATCGGGATCATGGTGAAGACGGCGACCGTCGCCATCGAGGGCCGCACCAGCGGCAGCACCAGCCGGAAGAAGATGGTGTATTCCGACAGGCCGTCGATGCGGCCGGCATTCTTCAGATCGTCGGACACCTGCTTCATGAATTCCGACAGGATGAAGACGGCCAGCGGCAGCCCCTGCGCGGTGTAGACCAGGATCAGCGCCGTCAGCGTGTTGACCAGCCCGCTCGCCACCATCAATTGCAGGATGGCGACGGTGCCGAGCCGGATCGGGATCATGATGCCGAGCGCGAGGTAAAGCCCCATCAGCGTGTTGCCGCGGAAGCGGTATTCCGAGAGCGCGAACGCCGCCATCGCGCCGAACAGAAGCACGAAGAACAGCGAGGCGACGGTGACGACGAGGCTGTTCTGGAAATAATGGATGAAGTCGCCCTGGCCGATCACCGTGGTGTAGCCGATCAGGTCGAAGGTTTTTGGCGTCGGCGGCGTCAGCGGCTCGCTGAAGATGCCGGCGCGCGATTTGAACGAGTTCATGATGACCAGGATCACCGGAAACAGCGCGATCGCCGTGTAGGTCAACAGGATCGCGTGGGCGCCGATGGTGCGGGGCAGCGAACGGGTGGCGGTGCTCATTGGAAGGTCTCCTGACGAGCCAAGGCAAGCGAGGTTGGCGCCAAGGCACCCCCCTCTGTCCTGCCGGACATCTCCCCCTCAAGGGGAGAGATTGGCAGCGTTGACCTTGCCGTCCACCTTGCAACGCTGGTGATTGGCGAAAGCGACGATGACATCTGATCTCCCCCCTTGAGGGGGAGATGCCTGGCAAGGCAGAGGGGGGTGTTTAGCCGTAACATGTCTGCCCCTCAGAACTGGTAGCGACGCAGGCGCGTCTGGACGAGGAACAGGTAGACACAGACGCCGCCGAGGATGATCAGGAACATCATGGTGGCGATCGCCGCGCCCATATTGGGGTCGCCGGTCTGCAGCTGGAAGCCGAAGAAGGCGCGGTAGAGGAAAGTGCCCAGAATATCGGTCGAATAATTCGGGCCGGCCAGCGCCCCTTGCGCGGTGTAGATCAGGTCGAAGGCGTTGAAATTGCCGACGAAGGTCAGGATCGAGATGATGCCGATCGACGGCAGGATCAGCGGCAGCTTGATCTTCCAGAACTGCGACATGCCGGTGATGCCGTCACATTCGGCCGCCTCGATCACCTCTTCGGGGATCGACAAAAGGGCTGCATAGATCAGCATCATCGGGATGCCGACGAACTGCCACACCGAGATCAGGCTGAGCGCGGTCAGGGCATATTGTTCTTTGCCGAGCCACGGCGTGAACAGGCTTTTCAGGCCGACCAGATCCATCAGATGCGGCGCCACGCCCCACAACGGCGACAGGATCAGTTTCCAGGCGAAACCGACGATGACGAAGGACAGGATGGTCGGCACGAAGATCGCGGTGCGGTAGAAGGCGGCGAATCTCAGCCTCGGGCTGGACAGCAATGCCGCCAGCATGACACCGATCGGGTTCTGCACCACCATGTGGATGATGAAGAACCAGGTATTGTTCCGCAGCGCGTTCCAGAAGCCGACCGACCAGTTGGGGTCGCCGAACAACGTACGGAAATTAGTGAAACCGACGAACACCTGATGCTGATCGACATTGCGGAACAGCGACAGCTGCAGCGTGCCGGCGAGCGGCAGGATCATGATCGCCGTATAGACCAGCAGCGCCGGCGCCAGGAAGACGCCGATATGCCAGCGGAACGGTCGTTTCGGTCGTGTTTGTGCGGCCATGAGTGCGGTCCCCGCCGATCAGGTTTAGCAATGCCTTCGACGGCAGCGCTGCCCCTCACCCTTACCCTCTCCCCGTGAAGGACGGGGAGAGGGGGCGCCTGCGTTTCGGCTGATCCTTCTCCCCGTCACTATACGGGGAGAAGGTGCCGGCAGGCGGATGAGGGGCGGCGCCGTCGTTCGTAGTCGATGATGCTATCGAAAAACGCAGGGCCGTCCACTTGGGGCCGTGTCTGTCTCTGAGCTTACTTGCCCGGCTTGTACCAGCTGTCGAGGCCGTCCTGCAGCTTCTTGGCCGCAGCTTCCGGCGTGTCGGTGCCGTTGATGACGTTGGCCGATTCAACCCACGTCTCGTTTTCGAGGTTCGGCGTGCCGCGCGACAGGATCTGGTAGGTCGAGCGGATCGTCGACTTGCACTTGTCGCGCCAGGAGACGAATTCCTGCGCCAGCGGGTCTTCCATCTTCACCGGGGTGGAATTCAGGCTGAAGAAGCCCGGCAAAGCGTTGGCGTAGATGGTGGCGAAGTCCGGCGAGGCGACCCAGGACAGGAAGGTCTTGGCCGCGTCGGCATTCTTCGACGCCGCATTCAGGCCCATGCCGATATCGGTATGGTCGGAGATGTAGCAGGTGTCGCCGGCCTTCTCGACCGGCGGCGGGAAGGCGCCCATCTTGAACTGCGCCTGGGTGTTGAACAGGCCGATCTCCCACGATCCCGCCGGGTAGATGGCGGCGCGGCCAAGCGTGAACAGGTTCTGGCTGTCCGGATAGGTCTGGGCCTCGAAGCCGTCGCCGAGATAAGGCTTCCACTTGGCCAGTTCCTCATAGGGAGCAACCCAGTCCTTGTCGGTCAGCTTCTGGTCGCCCTTGATCAGCGCTGCGCGGCCCTCTTCGCCCTTCCAGTAGTTCGGACCGATGTTCTGATAGCCCATGGTCGCGGCTTCCCAGAGGTCCTTGGTGCCCATGGCCATCGGGATGTAGGTGCCGTCGGCCTTGATCTTGTCGAGCGCGGCGAAGAACTCGTCACGCGTCGTCGGCACCTTGAGGCCGAGCTTGTCGAAGGCGTCCTTGTTGTAGATGAAGCCGTGAATGACCGAGGCCATCGGCACGCAGAAGCTCGCCTTGCCGTCGTCGGTCTGCCAGGCGGCCTTGGCAACGGGCGAAAAGTTTTCCATGCCGGGCAGCGCCGACAGGTCGGCAAGGTTGCCCTTCTTGAACAGTTCGAGCGACTTGTCGAACGGGCGGCAGGTGATCAGGTCGCCAGCCGAGCCGGCGGCGAGCTTGGCGCCGAGTGCGGCGTCATACTCGGTCGGCGCCGACGGTGCGAACACCACTTTGATGCCCGGGTTCTTGGCCTCAAAAGCCGGGATCAGCTTGTCCTTCCAGATAGCAAGGTCGTCGCCGCGCCAGCTTTCGATATTGAGCGTTACGTCATCGGCGTGAGCCAACCCGGCGGTGCCGAGAATGCTGGTGCCGAGAAGCAGTGCCGTCAGTAATTTCGTTGTCATGCTAGTCTCCCTGTTGACCTTTTTCAGGTTCGGTTTTGAGAACAGGGGCCTTCGCGCCCTTGTTCCCCTCGATCGCGGAAAGGGCTGGCCGCAGCTTCTGGCCGGTCCCTTCCAGTATCTTCTCGGCCGCAACGGCGTTGGCAGCGCCGGCGGCGAGCAGAATGGCTGTTTTGACGACGCCGCCGCTCGCTTCGAGCAGCCGCACGGCGTCTTGCCGGTCGCGGCCGCTGATAGCGGCGACGATGCGAGCCGCGCGGTCGCGCAGCTTGATGTTGTCGGCGGTGAGATTGACCATGTAGCCGTCATGGACATGGCCAAGATGAATGGCGGTAAGCGTCGACAGCATGTTGAGCGCGATCTTCTGGGCAGTGCCGGCGCCCATGCGCGTCGAGCCGGCAATCACCTCCGGCGGCGTCTCGAGCAGGATGGCGACGTCGGCCAGCCTGAGCAGGGGCGTGTCCTTGTTGTTGGCAATGGCGATGGTTGCCGCGCCCCGGCTGCGCGCATCCTTCAGCGCCTGCACCGCATAGGGCGTCGAGCCGCTGGCCGAAATCGCGATCAGGCAGTCGCCCTTGCCGATGCCGGCGCCGGCAATTGCCGTCGAGGCTTCGTCGGTGTCGTCTTCCGGTCCGCCGGCCAGGGTCTTGAAAGCGTCGTCGCCACCGGCGATGAGGATGGCGATGCGTTCGCGCTTGATGCCGAAGGTGCCGGGCAACTCCAGCGCGTCGGCCAGCGCCATCAGGCCGGAGCTGCCGGCCGCAGCATAGGCGAGCTTGCCGCCGCCGTTCAGCCGCCCGGCGATGATTTCGGCTGCGGCGGCGATGGCGGGAATGGCGTCGCGCACAGCCTTGGCGGCCTCGATCTGCGCATTGACCAAAGAAGAAAGGATGGCGTCCGGGGCCTGGATGTCCAGTCCCTCGGCATTGCTGTGAAGCGCTTCGGTGCGCGGTTCGGCCATCCCTGTCCCTCCGATGGAAGAACAATACCAAAAAAATACCACTTGTCCACACGCATTAACGAAATTGCGAACTGGAAATCGTTGAGCCGGCGAAATTCCCGGGTTTTTCAACCTGATACGCCTCAATCTTTTTGAAACGGAATTAATCCCTTGGCTATTGGTATTTTATTGGTATTATCCGCCCGGAGGAGACATCGCGTGAAATTCGTGCTCGGTATCGACGGCGGCGGCACCAGCTGCAGGGCAGCCCTTGCGACAGGCGATGGCGTTGTCATTGGCCGTGCCAAAAGCGGCGCCGCCAACATCCGCACCGATCTCACCGGCGCTCGCACCCACATCGTCGAGGCTGCTCGTCAGGCCTTCATCGCCGCCGGGCAAGATCCGGACCTGATCCCGCAGACACCAGCCATTCTCGGCCTTGCCGGCGCCAATGTCGGCACCTACCGCCAGCAGCTTGAAGCAATCCTCCCGTTCAGCATCAGCCGCGTCGAGACGGACGCCGAGATCGCGCTCGAAGGGGCAGTCGGCTCTGGTGACGGCGCCATGGCCATCCTCGGCACCGGCACCGCCTATATGGCGCGCAAGGGCGGCACGTCGCGCGCCATCGGCGGCTGGGGCTTTCAGGTCGGTGATCAAGGCAGCGGCGCCCGGATCGGCCGCGACCTGCTGGAGCAGACGCTGCTCGCCCATGACGGCGTCCGGGCGCGCTCAGTCCTGACCGACAGCATGATGGGCATTTTCCGCAACAATCCCGAAGACGTGGTCGAGTTCACCACCAATGCCAAGCCCGGCGATTTCGGCGGCTTCGCGCCTAAGGTTTTCGAGCATGCCGAGAAGGGCGACAGCGTCGCCAACTGGATCGTGGACAAGTCGGTTGCCGATGTCGAGGAGTCGCTCCACGCGCTCGACCTCTCTGATGACGCCCCGCTCTGCCTGCTCGGCGGGCTGGCGCCGCTCTATGGGCCGCGCCTTTCCCAGCGCTACCAGGCGCTGGTGAAAGCGCCGCTCGACGATGCGCTGGGCGGCGCCGTGCAGATGGCTGCCCGCATCTTCGCCAAAGCGGAGGCGACGCGATGAGCGACGCCGCCGACCAGATCTTCGCCACGCTGAAGCAGTCGTCGCAGAGCGGCGCCCCGCTCTATCTGCAGCTCAGGAAAAGCATCGAGGACGCCGTCAATCGCGGCCTGATCGGGCCGGGCGATGCGCTGCCTTCCGAGCGCGACATCGCCACCAAGGCCGACATTTCGCGCGTCACCGTGCGCAAGGCGGTGCAGGATCTGGTCAAGGGCGGCATCCTCGTGCAGCGCCACGGCTCCGGCACCTTCGTCGCGCCGCGCATGGAGCGCGTCGAGCAGTCGCTCTCCAGGCTCACTTCATTTACCGAGGACATGGCAAGGCGCGGCATGGCGGTGCGTTCAGCCTGGCTCGATCGCGACCTCTACCCGCCCTCGCCCGACGAGATGATGGTGCTCGGCCTGTCGTCGAACGAGCTGGTGGCGCGCGTGGCGCGCCTGCGCATCGCAAACGACACGCCGCTGGCCATCGAGCGCGCCTCGTTGTCGGCCAGCGTGCTGCCGGATCCGGCCGGGATAGGCTCGTCACTCTATGCGGCGCTGCAACTGACCGGTAACCGGCCGGTGCGGGCGGTGCAGCGCATATCGGCCGCCAATCTCGGCGACGCCGATGCGCGTCTGCTCGAAGTGCCATCCGGCATTGCCGGCCTGCACATCGAACGCATTTCCTATCTCGCGAGCGGCAAGGTGATCGAGTTCACCCGCTCCATCTACCGCGGCGATGCCTATGATTTCGTCGCCGAATTGCGCCTGACAGGGCCGAGCGAAGAGGGCCGACCATGATCCCCAAGACCACCCATATGCGGCGCGAGATCGACGAAATTCCGCAAGCCGTCGCTCGCCTGCTCGATGGCTCGGCGGCGGTGCTGACCGAGGCCGGACGCGGCATTCGCGAGCGCGATCCGAGCTTCGTCGTTACCGTCGCGCGCGGTTCGTCCGACCATGCCGCCACCTTCATGAAATATGCCGTCGAACTGACCGCCGGCCTGGCCGTCGCTTCGGTCGGTCCATCGGTCGCCTCGATCTACGGCGCCAAGCTCAAGCTCGCCGGTTCGGCTTGCCTCGCCATCTCGCAATCCGGCAAAAGCCCTGATATCGTCGCCATGGCCGAGACGGCACGAGCCGGCGGTGCGCTCACCGTCGCCATCACCAACACCGCCGATTCGCCGCTGGCGCGGGCTTCGGATTTTGCCATCGACATTCTGGCCGGCCCCGAGCGCAGCGTCGCGGCGACCAAGACATTCGTCAATTCGGCGGTCGCCGGCCTGGCGCTGATGGCGCATTGCACCGGCGACGACAGACTGCTGGCCGCCCTTGCCCGCCTGCCCGAGCATTTCAGCAAGGCGATCGCCTGCGACTGGATGGCGCTGGCCGGCGCATTGGAGACGCCGCAATCGCTGTTCATCCTGGGACGTGGCCCGTCGGCGGCGATGGCCAACGAGGCGGCGCTGAAATTCAAGGAGACCTGCGGCATGCATGCAGAGGCCTATAGCGCCGCCGAAGTCATGCACGGCCCGCTGGCCCTGGTCGGGCCAGGCTTCCCGGTGCTGGCGCTCGCCGCCCGCGATGCCTCCGAGCCGTCCGTGGCAGAGGCTGCCGACAACCTTGCCGGCAAGGGTGCAGCAGTTTTTGTAACCTCGGACAAAGCCAAGAGCGCGGCGCGGCTGCCGCATGTCGCCACCGGTCATCCCTTGACTGACCCGCTGACGCTGATCGTCTCCTTCTACGGCTTCGTCGAAGCCTTCGCCCGCCATCGCGGCCTCGATCCGGATGTACCGCGCAATCTGCGCAAGGTGACGGAAACCGTATGAGCGACCGTTTTGCCCTGACTGGCGCCCGAATTTTCGATGGCGACGACTGGCATGACAACGCCGCCCTTGTCGTGCACGGCGATGTGGTCGAAGGCATTCATCCCGTCGGCGCCATTCCGTCGGGCGTTGCCCGCATCGACGCCGGGGGCGGCATGCTGGTGCCGGGTTTTGTCGACCTGCAGGTCAATGGCGGCGGCGGCGTCATGCTCAACGACCATCCCGATGTCGCCTCGCTGGCAACAATCTGCCGGGCGCATGCGCCGTTCGGCACGACCGCACTGCTGCCGACGCTGATCACAGATACGCCTGACATCACCGCCGCGGCCATTGCCGCCGGCACCGGGGCGGTACGGCAAAAACTGCCGGGATTTCTCGGCCTGCATCTCGAAGGGCCGCATCTCTCCGTCGCCCGTAAGGGCGCGCATGAACCGGCGCTGATCCGGCCGATGACGGATGCGGATGAAGCGGCGCTGGTCGCGGCACGCAAAAACCTGCCGGTGCTGCTGACGACGATAGCGCCTGAATCCGTCGAGCCTGCCCGCGTTGCGGCCTTGGCCAAGGCCGGTGTGATTGTCAGCCTCGGCCATTCCGACACCGGCTACGCCACGGCCAGAGCCTTTGCCGATGCCGGCGCCAGCGTGGTCACACATCTGTTCAACGCCATGAGCCAGATCGGCAACCGTGAGCCGGGGCTGGCGGGTGCGGCCATCGACATAGGCAGTCTGTCGGCCGGGATCATCGCCGACGGCATCCATGTCGATCCCGCCACCATGGCAATCGCGCTGCGCGCCAAGCAGGGGCCGGGCAGGATCGTGCTGGTCACCGACGCCATGGCGACGATCGGCACCGACATGACGTCGTTCACCCTTAACGGCCGCATCATCTATCGCAAGGATGGCAGTCTGCGGCTGGCCGACGGCACGCTGGCCGGCGCCGATCTCGATATGATCTCGGCCGTCCGCTACATGCACAGGATCGTCGGGCTGGACCTGTCGGAAGCGTTGCGCATGGCCTCGCTCTATCCGGCGCAGGCGGTCGGCCAGGCCCACCGGCTCGGCCGCTTCGCCAATGGCACGGCTGCCGATATCGTCGCTCTGTCGGACGCCCTCGACGTCAACGGCGTCTGGATCGGCGGCGACAAGGTTTTTGCAGGCGCGGACAGTCCGCGCTAAAGTCCACCCATGCATGATGTCGACTGCGTTGTCGCCGGAGCCGGTGTTGTCGGCCTCGCCATTGCCCGCGCGCTGGCGCTGTCGGGCCGCGAGGTGCTGGTGGTCGAGAAGGCCGCAGCCATCGGCACGGGCACCAGTTCGCGCAATTCGGAAGTCATCCATGCCGGGCTTCATTATACGCCGGGCAGCCTGAAGGCCCGTCTCTGCGTCAACGGCCGCGAGCGTCTCTATGCCTATTGCCGCGAGCACGACGTCGCCCATCATCGCACCGGCAAACTGATCGTTGCCGTCCAACCCGAGCAGTTGGACAAACTGCAGGCGATCCAGATCAACGCGGCGCAATGCGGAGTCGGTGACCTCAAGCTTTTGACGCGCGCAGAGGCCGAAAGCCTGGAACCGGCGCTGAGCTGCGCCGGCGCGCTGCTGTCGCCGTCAACCGGCATCGTCGACAGCCAGGCGCTGATGCTGTCATTGCGTGGAGACGCGGAAGCGGCCGGCGCATCTTTCGCCTTGCTCACCGTTGTCTCAGGCGCGAGCATCGAAGCCGACGGCATCCGGATCGACACGCGCGACGCCGATGGCGAGGGTTTCACCTTGAAGACCGGCGCCTTCATCAACGCCGCCGGCCTCGACGCGCAGGCGCTCGCCGGCCGCATCGAAGGCCTCCCGCAAGACCGTGTTCCGCCGCTGTGGCTGGCGCGCGGCAATTATTTCGCGCTTTCCGGCCGCTCGCCCTTTTCGCGGCTGATCTATCCGGTGCCGGTCCATGGCGGCCTCGGCGTGCATCTGACCCTCGACATGTCGGGGAGCGCGCGCTTTGGCCCGGATGTCGAATGGATCGATCGCGTCGACTATACCGTCGATCCCGCACGAGGCGCTGCCTTCTACGACGAAATCAGGCGCTACTGGTCCGGCCTGGCGGACGGCGCCCTGCAACCGGCCTATGCCGGCGTCAGGCCGAAACTGTCCGGTCCGGGCCAGCCGCCCGCCGACTTCGTCATCCAGGGACCGGCTGACCACGGGGGCGGTCAGATCGTCAATCTGTTCGGCATCGAGAGCCCTGGCCTTACCGCCAGCCTCGCCATGGCAGAGCATGTCGTTGGGCTTTTATATCCGCAATGACGGACGTTTCCTGAAACGTCGGGCAGGCGCATACCATGAAACCTTTTGATATGGAGGTCGTTGTCGGGGCATATGTCCGAGGCAAAACCCAAATCGGAACCGACCGACGGTGTCGGAGCGCGCGATGCCACGAAGTCGCGCCGGGAAAAGCCGTCACGGCAAACGCGCGGAGATGGACCGCGCGAGGACACGCCGCGCGAGAAAAAAGCATCGACAGTGGAAGCCGCCTCCGAGCCCGTTGGCGAGGCTGCGCCGCCGCCGGATGCCGTCGAACCCGATCCCAAGCTGACGCCTGAGCAGGCCGAGCAGGCGCGCAAGAAATATCTGCTGCGGCGTTTCTGGATCAGCGGGCGCGGCTATTGGGGGAGGCATGGCGACAAGCTCGCCTGGCCTTTGACGATCGGAGTGCTGCTGCTGATCTGCATCAACATCGGTTTCCAGTATGGCATCAATGTCTGGAACCGCTCGATGTTCGATGCCCTCGAGCAGCGCAACGCCCGCACGGTCTATCTCCTCAGCGCCGTATTCGTGCCGCTGGTGATCTGCAGCGGCAGCCTTGTCGTCGCGCAGGTCTACCTGCGCATGACGATCCAGCGCCGCTGGCGTTCCTGGCTGACCACCGGGGTGGTCGCGCGCTGGCTGGCAAACGGCCGCTACTACCAGCTGAACCTCGTGGGCGGCGACCACCAGAACCCCGAGGCCCGCATGACCGAGGACCTGCGCATCGCCACCGAGTCGCCGGTCGATTTCACCGCCGGCGTCCTCAACGCGTTCCTGTCGGCCTCGACCTTTATCGTCGTGCTGTGGACCATCGGCGGCGCGCTCACCCTGCCGATCGGCGGCGAGAGCATCACCATTCCCGGCTTTCTGGTCATCACCGCGATCATCTATGCCGCCATCACCTCGACCTCGATGGTGGTCATCGGCCGCGATTTCGTCCAGCTCTCCGAGCGGAAGAACCAGGCGGAGGCCGAACTGCGTTACACGCTGACGCGCGTGCGCGAAAACGGCGAGAGCATCGCCTTGCTGGGAGGCGAGGACGAGGAGCGCAGCGGCATCGACAGAAATTTCGGCCACGTGCTGAGGCAATGGGCTCTGCTGACCGGACAGCACATGCGCACGGCGGCGGTGTCGCAGGGATCGAGCCTGTTTGCGCCGGTCGTGCCGATCCTTTTGTGCGCGCCAAAATTCCTCGAAGGCTCGATGACGCTTGGCGAGGTGATGCAGGCGGCGTCTGCCTTTGGCATCGTGCAAGGCGCGTTCGGCTGGCTGGTCGACAACTATCCGCGCCTCGCCGACTGGAACGCCTCCGCGCGGCGCATTGCCTCGCTGATGATGTCGCTAGACGGGCTCGAGCGCGCCGAGCAGAGCGATGCGCTCGGACGCATCAACCGAGGCGAAGCCGAAGACGGCGCCATCCTCAGCCTCGACAATCTTTCCGTGACACTCGACGACGGCACCTCCGTGGTCAAGGAAACCGAGGTCGTGATCGAGCCGGGCGAGCGGGTGCTGGTTTCAGGCGAATCCGGTTCAGGCAAGTCGACGCTGGTGCGGGCCGTCGCGGGCCTGTGGCCATGGGGCGGCGGCAGCGTCAATTTTCACACCGACAGGCGCCTGTTCATGCTGCCGCAACGCCCCTACATCCCTTCCGGAACGCTTCGCCGCGCGGTCGCCTATCCCGCGGCGGCGGACAAGTGGACCATCAAGCAAATCAAGGCTGCCCTCGACAAGGTGGGGCTTGGCTATCTCACCGGCAGGATCAAGGAAGAGGCGCCATGGGACCAGACGCTGTCGGGCGGCGAAAAGCAACGCCTCGCCTTCGCGCGCCTGCTGCTGCATCGCCCCGATATCGTGGTGCTGGATGAAGCGACTTCGGCGCTCGACGAGAAGAGCCAGGACACGATGATGTTGACGGTGATCCGCGAACTGCCTGACGTCACCATCATCAGCGTGGCGCATCGTGCGGAGCTCGAAGCCTTCCACAGCCGCAAGATCACCCTGGAGCGGCGCGAGGGCGGCGCCAAGCTCGTCAGCGACGTCGACCTCATCCCGCGCAAGCGCAAACGCAGCCTGCTGAACCGCGCTTTGTGGGGTTCCAGCACTCGGGTGAAAAAGCCGCGCAGGTAAAAGGCGCCACTGCCGAACCGCGAACAGATGTCCAGGCGAAGCGCTTGGGCAAAGACATTAGCCGGCTATGGATTAGCCGTAGAGACCCTTGTAGGTCTCGCGCAGCAGGTTCTTCTGCACCTTGCCCATCGTGTTGCGCGGCAGCTCATCGACGAAGATCACCTGCTTCGGGTGCTTGTATTTGGCCAGCTGGCCGGCAATGGCGCCAACGATCTCGGCCCCGGTGATCTGCGATGCCGGCGCCCGCACCACGACAGCGGTGACGCCTTCGCCGAAATCGGGATGGGCAATTCCGATGACGGCACTTTCCAAGACGCCGGCAACGGCGTCGATCTCGCTCTCGATCTCCTTGGGATAGATGTTGTAGCCGCCGGAGATAATGAGATCCTTGCCGCGGCCGACGATGTGGACGTAGCCGTCCGCGTCGATGATGCCGAGGTCGCCGGTGATGAAGAAGCCGTCCTTGCGAAACTCCGCCTTGGTTTTTTCCGGCATGCGCCAATAGCCGGAAAAGACATTCGGACCTTTGACCTCGATCATGCCGACTTCACCCTGGCCAAGCGCATCGCCGCTGTCAGGGTCGGCGATGCGCAGCGAAACGCCGGGCAGCGGGAAGCCGACCGTGCCGGCCCGACGCTCGCCCTCATAGGGGTTCGACGTGTTCATGTTGGTCTCGGTCATGCCGTAGCGCTCGAGAATGGCGTGGCCGGTGCGCTCGCGCCAGGCCTTGTGCGTTTCGGCGAGCAGCGGCGCCGAGCCGGAAACGAACAGGCGGATGTTCTTCGCCGCCTGGGCATCCAGCCCGTCCTGCTGCAGGAGCCTGGTATAGAAGGTCGGCACCCCCATCATCACTGTCGCGCGGGGCAAGAGCGAGACGATGCGGCCGGCGTCGAATTTCCGCTCGAACAGCATCGAGGCGCCGGCCATCAGGGTGACGTTGGTGGCGACGAACAAGCCGTGCGTATGGAAGATCGGCAACGCGTGGATCAGCACGTCATCCCCGGTGAAACGCCATTGCTCGACCAGCACGCGCGCATTGGAGGCCAGGTTTTCATGGCTGAGCATGGCGCCCTTGGAGCGTCCGGTGGTGCCGGATGTGTAAAGGATTGCGGCCAGATCGTCCGGCCCGCGCGCCACGGCGTCGAAATCCGTGGGCTGTTGTGCCGCCAGTGCGGTCAGCGAGCCCTCACCATTGCTGCCAAGCGTGACGGTGGCAGCACCCGACGCCTGCGCCAACGGCGCGATAGCGCCGGCGCGGGCCGGGTCGCAGACGACCAGCCGCGGCTCGGCATCCCCGAAGAAATAGCCGAGTTCGGCCAGCGTGTAGGCGGTGTTGAGCGGCAGGAAGACCGCGCCGGCGCGCAGGCAGGCGAGGTAGAGGAAAATGCATTCGGGGCTTTTTTCGACCTGCACGGCAACGCGGTCGCCCGGCTCGACGCCAAAATGCCTCAGCGCATGTGCCAGCTGTGCCGATTGCGCCAACATGTCGCCATAGGCGATCGCGCGTCCGTCATCGGTCGCCATCAGGATGCGCTCGGAGGCTGAAATCCGGCCGCGGAACGCGTCGAACAGGTGATTGGTCATGCGCATTCCCTAGAGATGATGCCGAAAAGTGTGAAGCGGTTTTCGGAGGACATCATGCTCTATCCCTTTGATTTAGAGCCGGATGGCCTTGGAACAAAGGAAACGATTTCGCCTCCGTCCGGCAAAAACGTGAAATCGGGTTTGCCGCCGATCAGATGAAGGCAAGCGGACTTGGATAACGGGCGATTTTGGATAGCGGGCGGATTTTGGATAGCGGACCGGAAGCGCTTCTATCTGCGGCTGCGCAGCGCCTTGGTGGCGCTCACGCGTGGATCGCCGCTGTCGTTGAAGCGCTCCATGCACATGGCTGCCGTCAGACGGTAGTGGCTGAGGAGGGCTTCAACGGCGCCATCGGCATCGCCATCCACCGTGCGCTCCGCAATCAGCCGATGTTCACTGATTTCGTCGCGCTCGCTGCCGTCCTGGGAGATCAGCCGGTAACGGGAGGCCTGATCCGAAAGCTGGTCGCAAAAGCCGGTCAGCCAATGCGAGCGGCAGCCTGCGATCAGTGCCCGATGGAAGGCGCGGTGCAGCTTTTCCCATTCCGGATTGTTCGAGGACGGATCCTCCGGCAAGCGGCGCGGGGCACGCGCCAGGCGATGCAAGGCCAGCACGAGCTGCTCTTCCCATTCGCCGGTGCGGTTGGCAATGGATTCACGCAGCGCCCGCTCTTCCAGCCAGCAGCGGGTGCGCGTCAATTCCTCAAGTTCCGGGGCACTGACCGGCATGATGAAGAAACCGCGCTGGTCGTGGCGGCCGAGCAGGCCTTCCGAAGCAAGTCGGTTGAGGGCCTCGCGAACCGGTGAGGCGCCGGCGCCGTAACGGGAAACCACCCATTCGACACGAAGCTTGCTTTCACTTTCAAACACGCCGCGCAGGAGATCGTCGCGAAGCTGTTGATAGACCGTACTAGCGAGTGTGCTCTTGGGTCCCGCGCCTTCGCTCACATCGGCAGATCCGTAGGTCAATACGACTCCTGTAGCTCTCCCATGCTCCGCTAGCCCGTTCGCGAAGCAAACGATTTCCCCTGCAAATTTACTGTAACTCCTAAGGCATCCGCCCCTCAAGCGAAAGATCACGATATTCGACTTAAAGAGGAAGGTTGACCGCATCTTATCCGCCGGAAGTAACTAAAATCGTGAAAAACTTGTTCTTCTGAAGAAAGTTTGTCTGCCAGCATGGCAGGTGCCCTCGAGAAACAGCTTCGAGATCCCGAATACGGATAATTTTTTCTTAACGCGCGTCATGCCGCCGGATTGACCTCTCCCCGCATGCAGATCCCTTCGGCAGTTATCCACTAGATTTATGGGCCAAAACTAGTGCCGGATGCCGCGATCCTGTCGCTTGCCGCGATGCCCTTGCGGCTGCCACCCGTTGACGGCTTTTTGGGAGATCGAAGGATCAGGCAGGGAGATCAGGCCGAGGAGAACCTACCAGCCGGGAACTTGCCCTGGAACTGATGTCAGCCGGCAGCCCGGTCGGCCGCGGTTCGGATGGCTTCTATATTGGCCCGGTAGGCTTCGACGCTGCCGCCCTTGAAGATGGCGGCGCCTGCCACCAGCACATCGGCGCCGGCTGATGTGACCAGGGGGGCGGTTTCCGGCGACACGCCGCCGTCGACCTCGATGCGAATCGGCCGGTTGCCGATCAGCGCTTTCACCCGCTTGACCTTGTCGACCATGGCCGGGATGAAGGCCTGGCCGCCAAAGCCCGGATTGACGGTCATGATCAGGATCAGGTCGAGCCGGTCGAGCACATATTCGATCGCACTTTCCGGCGTCGCCGGATTGAGCGATACGCCGGCCTTCTTGCCGAGACCCTTGATGGTCTGAAGCGAGCGGTCGAGATGCGGTCCGGCCTCGGCATGCACGGTCATGCCGTCGCAGCCGGCATCGGCAAAGGCGGCCAGATAAGGATCGGCCGGCGCAATCATCAAATGGCAGTCGAAAAAGGCCTTGGTGCGGTTGCGGATGGCCTTGATCACCGGCGGGCCGAAGGTGATGTTGGGCACGAAATGCCCGTCCATCACGTCGAGATGGATCCAGTCGGCGCCGGCCGCCGTCACCGCCTCGACCTCGTCGCCGAGCTTCGAGAAATCCGACGCCAGCACCGATGGCGCGATCAGGGTCTTCCTGCTCATGATGCGGCCCCTTTGGGCGCCCTGTTTGCGGGCGCGGCCTTGACGACTGCTAGAGCAATTCCAAGAAAAGTGGGAACGGCTTTCCGTCCGGAATTGCGTGAAAACAAAGAGATAGAGCGGTTCGGCTTTTCCACCAAACGATGAACTGCTCTAGACCATGATCCCGGAAAGGGAAAGTCGGTATTTGCTGCGCCCGGCAGCGGGTTCGGCGAATACCTGGCCGCCCGATCGCCGCAGCGCGCCCAAGGAAAAACCCCGCCGGATCGCTCCGGCGGGGTTCTGAATTTTGACTCGTATCCAGATCCTATGGCTTGAAGTTGGCCGCCGGATCCCTTTGCGGCTGTACCTGCGTCTGCGGCGTGCGCTTCGGTATGAACTGCTGAAGGACACCTGGATTGAGCAACAGGGTCGGATCGAGCGACGGCTGCTGCCGGATCGCCCTGCAGTTCGGGAACCGACCAACGGTGCCTTCGGGGCAGCGCCGCTTGATGATCGGCACGCACTGGCCGCCGACCATCTGCGAGCCCGGGGCGCAGTCTCCCACCTGCGGCCTCGGCTTGCGGCATGCGCCGTCGATCGCCTGGGTGCCGCGCGGGCAAACACACTCGCCGCGCTTGTTGTGCACCTGGCCGCGTATGTCGCACTGTTCCAGCACAGGCTTCTTCTGCCGGCAGGCATTGCCTTGCACCTCGGTACCCCGCGGGCAGACACAATTGCCGTTGGCGTCGTGGACCTGGCCGCGGATCGAGCACTGCTCGGGCTTCGGCCGGATCGGCCGGCAGACCTTGCCCCTGACTTCTGTGCCGTCCGGGCAGACGCAATCGCCATTGGCGTTTTGGATCTGACCACGGATCGAGCATTGTTCAGGCTTTGGCCGGATCGGCCGGCAGGCTCCATTGCGCACCTCTGTCCCACGCGGGCAGACACAATCGCCATCGGCGTCATGAACCTGGCCGCGTATGCCGCACTCCTCGGGCTTCTGCTTGTCGCGCACGCAGGCATTTGCCTGTCGGTCGAGATGCGTACCTTCCGGGCAGTAGCAGCCATTGCCGTCCGACGTCGGGACCGAACCGGGGATGGTGCAGCCAGGCTTGTCGGTCTTGATGCAAGCGCCGTTCTCAAGCTCGGTTCCGCGGGGGCAGACACAGCGTCCATCCTCGGTGCGGATCTGGCCCTTGAGCAGCACGCAGGGCCTTGGATCCTTTGGCTGGATGATGACGCCGCCGTCGGGCGAGCACTGGCCGTTGCGGAACGTCGTGCCTTCCGGACACACGCACCGACCGGCATCGTTCATGACGAACCCCGGCGAGCATTCCTTCTTCACCTCGCGCTTGATGGTGAAGGGATGGCAGGCATAGGCCTTGCCGCGATCGCCCTGGATATTGGTCAGGTCGCCGGGCAGTACGTCGCCGCCGCCTTGCACCCTGGTGTCGGGAGACAAGACCCCGACGCAGTTCCGGCCGCTGACGTTGCCCCGCAGATTGGCCAGGGGAGCGTCGGGAAGGACCACGGTGACCTTGTGCACATGGCTTTCCCCGGCGCCGAGCGTCAGGTTGGCAATGCAGGTCAACGGCAAGGTCGTCGGTTCGGGCGAGCAGCCGAAGGGCGGCTCGATCGAGGTGATCGCGACGCCTTGCAGCCGCCCCAGCCCGTCCACCCCGATCGCATCGCCGATGCGGACCGGACCGGAGAAGGCGGTCTGGCCATCATTGGTGATGGTGATCTCGAACGAGCAGGGTTGCCCGGGCTGGCACTCGGCATCGCCGGTCTTCTTGACGCTGATGGTGGACGTGCCGCCGCCCTTGGCGCAGGCCTGGCCGATAGGGTAGACGATATCGTCTCCAGGGGCCGGGCCATACGAGCCGCGTGCGCAGTTCTCGAACGCGCCATTGGCCGAGACCGTCACGTCGAAGTGCCTCGATGTTCCGGGAGTCATCACGGCGCCGGGAATCTGGCACGACAGCGCATTGGCCGGAACCGCTCCGCAGGCCCATTCCGCACCGTCGGGTGTGACGGTCTGGATCTGGACCGGCGCGCCACCCGATATCAGCGTGGCAGCATCGTTGACCCGCACCGGACCGGTGGGGGCAGAGGTGCCAAGGCTGATGACGGTGATGCGGCAGGAAACCACCGCCGCACCGGCGAGCGAGCCATTGCAGACCTTGGTGATGCGTAGGGTCGGCTTGCCGCCATTGGGATGACGGAAGCGTTCCTTGGCGCAGGCCTTGTTGTTGGTGAGGTCGACCTCACCGGGGACGGGCTTCAGCGCCGCGCAGTTCTCGACCGAATCCGACTGGTAGCCGGCCGGCATGACCGCCCTGACGACGATCGGCGTCGAGGCGCCCGGCATCAGCACGATGCCTGCATTGTCGCAGCGGAACTGGCCGGGACCGTTCGGTCCGCATGTCCAGGGCGGAGACGGGCCGAAGGTCGAAGAGGCCGGCGCGCCGCCCGGGTAATTGTCGACAACCGTCAACGGCCCATTATAGGGGACGCTGCCATTGTTGATGATGTCGATCACGAAGTAGCAGATGCCGTCGGGCGTGCAGACCGGGATGCGGGCACGCTTCTTCAGGATCAAGTCGACCTTCTTGTCGACCGGGGGCCGGCAATCGCGGTCGCGGTCGCCACGCCGGCAGATCGGGATCGAGGCACAGCCGCGATCGTTCTGCTGGCTGCCGAACAGCGGCTTGCCGCTGGCGCCGTAATTATAGGTGGCGCAGTTGCGCAACGCGCTGCCTTGCCAACCACCCGCCGGCTTGAAGCCGAGCTTGAGGTTGATGGAGGCCCCCGGATTGAGCGTGGTCACCGGATAGGTGCACGTCATCGGGGTCACGCCGGGCATGCATACCCAGGGCGGGTTGGGCCCTGAATCCAGAGTCGAGCCGGCCGGCAGCGTCACCTCGTCGAGCACGATCTTGCCGTGATACGGCCCGTCGCCGACATTGGTGACCTTGATGGTGAAGTCGCAGCCGCCGCCCATCGTGCAACGCGTCACGTCGGCGCGTTTCTCGACCTTGAGGTCCGGTTCCTTGTCCTTGGGGGGACATCTCAAGTCACGCGGGATGACGATGTCGATGGTCTGCGTGCAGCATAGTCCCCAACCCTCCTTCGGGCCGGCATAGGTCTCGATGCCGGTGACGATGAGGTGGATGACGTCGCCGGGCGATGCACCGACGATCTTCCAGTTCAGCACACCGCCGCCCGCCGGCACCAATTGCGTGTCGGGGATGATGGTGATGCCTGGGGTCGTCGTCGATACCTGCACCCATTTGCCGCCCATCTCCGGGCCGACAGGCATGTGGTAGATGAACGCGCCGCCGCCTTGCACGCAATCGACCGTGCCGCGCTCCACCTTGAAACATTCCCGGTCGGGAGGCGGAGGCCGCTTGTCACAGTTGGTGAGGTCGATCTTGATCGAGGTCTTGGCCCCGGTCTTGTAGTCGCCGTCGTCGGGCTTGCCCGGATCCTGCGACGGGATGATGGCCCCCGTGCCGACGCCCGGCGTCACCTTGATCATGCCCTGGTTGTCGACGATGGTCGGCGAAGGAAACGCCGCATGGTCGATCTTGGCGGTGATCTTGAAATTGATGACGCGTTCATTGCCAGCCCCAGCGCCGTCGAGATCGGTGGTGGAAATCCGGAAATCGGAAACCGTTGCCGTATCGTTCGGATTAGCCGAGGTGCTGATTGTCGCACCCGGCAGCGGTCCGCCAGACGCATCCGTGCCGTCGCCGGACACGTTGACGTTGACGATCGCAAGACCGTGCGGAAGCTGATCCTTGAAGTCGAGTTGGAGTTTCTTCAGCCTGGCCGAAAAGCTTGGGTCGGCAAAGCCTTGCGAGTCGCCGCGCAGGCCAAAGCTCAGGGAGTAGACGACGTAGTCGCAGCTCCTCTGTGTGCCTGTTTTGGTGAAGAACGGCACGATCCGTTCCGGCCTCGGATTGACGATTTTTGAATTGTCGAGGTCGAGCCGCAGTTCCGGAGTGATCGGGACTGCATCTTCGGCGTGGCTTGCCACAGGGGTGAACATGGCGACCGCGATACCGGCCGCCATCAGCCAGCGCGCGCCGCGCCTGGCATATGACAGGGGTTTCATGATGGTCTCCATGACGTTGGATTGACTGCTGTTCGCGGTCGGGGAAAGTGCGAGATTTTTCATCTTCCCCTCCTCAACGTTCGCAGCTGACGGCTGGGGTTCTGAGCGGCAAAGTCATCTTGCAGCAAGGGTAGTAGCCACCCTTGTCCTTGTCGGACTGCCTGTAGAAGCAAAGTCCAACATCGACTCTGTCGCCCGGAGAATGGCCGGTGATGTCGACCGTGTAAGGCTTACCGGGAGCATGCGACTGGGGTGATGTCACCCCGACGCCTGGTGTCATGGACTGGACCTTGATCGAATCGCCGCCAAAGCCGGCATGGTCATGGAGATAGAGGTCGGCCTGGAGGCCGCGAGGCGTGCAGTAGAACTGAACATCCTCGACATCGATGCACGGAGGCAGATCGCCGGGCGGTGGGAAGCCCGGCGGATAGAACGGCGGCAGATAACCGCCTGGGATCTCTTCATAATAGCCGGCACGGCCGTCGCAGGGGTGCCAGACCTCGACGTCGCCGACATGGCCTTCCACTTCTGGGTCTTCGAAATAGCCGTCGAAGTCGACGAACCACGAGCCGAAAGGCGGCACGTTGGCCGGCTTGACCAACGGCGTCGGCGTGATCTGCACGCCGTGCACGGCAAGCGGCCCGCCGGCGGCGAGCTGGTCGGCAAGTGTCGGGTTGTCGCGCAGCTTGTCGCCGGTGTTGACCAGCGTGTCGGTGCACACGCCGGTGTCGAGATTGCCGTCGGCGTCATAGCCATATTGCAGGTCGAGCCCACCGGCCGACTGCCGGTTGCCTTGCGGGAAGCCGACTGCATATTCCTGCGGCTCTTCCACCCAGACCGATTCCGTCGCCGGATCGTCCGGGTTTTCGCGCCAGTAGCGGATGACCTCGCCCTTGCCGGAATCGGCGAACTGGCTGTAATCGTAGCGATTCTCGACCGGGCCGCGCTGCGCCAGATACATGAAGCCCTGGTTGTCGAAGGCGATGTCGGTGACGGCGTAGTCCTTGTCGGCCTTGACCGTCAGCTCCCAGCGCGGATCACCGGCAAAGCTGCCATCGCGGGCAATGCCAACCGACCAGATCTCGGCCTTTTCGCCGACCGAATAATAGAGCCGGCCGCCATGATAGGCGACGGACCAGACGCGGCGTTCGTCCTGCGTGTAGCCCCATGTGTCGGGGTCTTCCGAGTCGAAGGCAGCACCCTGTATGTCCATCACCGCACCGTCATCGGCGACGGGAGCCAGCCCATGCGCCGGCCGCCCGGCAACGCCGTGATCGAATGTGTCGATCAGCGTGCCGTTGGCATCGAGGCGGTGGATGAGGCCGGTGTCGAGATCGCTGGCGAAGAACTCGCGGTGATTGCTGTCGAAGCTGATGTCGCCGATGCCGGAACCGCTGTTGGTGTCAATGTCGGCGAATTTGGAGACCGCGCCGGTGATGCCGTCGATCTTCCAGATCGTGCCCGGACCGCCACCGCTTTCGGTGCCGAACTGGCCGTCCATGAAGACGGCGCCTGCGGTTCCGCGGCGCTGTCGCTCGGGCCGACCGTCGGCATCTTCGTCCGGGGTGACGATACGGATGCCGTGCAGCGAGGTAGCGCCGGCATAGAGGTTGGGGACGCCCGAGGGAACGCCGTCGCGCACACCGTCATCATAGGTGATGGCGAATACCTGGCCGATCTGTTCGGCCGTCACCTCGAAAGGCGGCGGCGTGTAGACGAGCTGGCCGGAAGCCGGTCCGCCGAGCGCCGAAACGTCGAAGACGCGCAAGGTGGCGCGCGTCGTGTCGATGAAGGTTTCGTCGACCGGGTCGACGCCGGGCGGCAGCCCCCCCCTTTCGGAATCGGCAGAGTCGAAATTGGGAATGACGGTGCCGGAAAATCCAGTGACCGCCATCGAGCCGGGATAGATGATCTGGGTTTCCTGCGCTTGGGCGGCTGTGCCCAACCAGAGCGCGGCGCTCAGCGCCAGGGCAAGCAAACCGCCGGCCAGATGGAGCGAACGGCGCAAACCGCCGCTTGGAGACGACATGGACGCGCCGCGATCGCAGGACATAAAACTCCCCCCGAAGTTTTCGGGAGGAACATCCGGTCCGGCCGCGCGAAACAGGGCAAGGCGCGGCGTTCCGGCACGTTCGTCCCTGATCGAATTGTCTGCTTTCCTCATCTTCACGATACGCCTGCTCCTGCGCAGGGTCAACGGAATCAGCCGAAAGCCCAGCGCATCGACTCCATCCCGAAGGCGGTGGTCTCGCTGAGCTTGCGTTGGTCCCGGAGACCGTGGAGCCTCTGGGGTCCTGGTCATGGGGGCATCCTTTCCGGCCCGCACCATGCGGCGCCTGGTCGTCAGTCGCAGGCTGAAGCGGAAAGGTTCATGCAAAACGGCGGCCGGGTCTGTCCGCCATTTCACAGAGGCGCGGCTAATTCCTTGTGTCAACTCAAGGTGGAAAACAGTCTTGGCGCGCGAAAGACCGGCCGGCTTACTTACCGTCAGTGCCGGCTTCTGCTAGCGTCTTCCCAACCCTGGGGGGATCATGACACGCAGGCACTTCGTTCTGTTCCTGGCGGCGCTTTTTCCATGTGCGTTGCCGGTCCATCAATCCGTGGCCAAGACCTTGATCTACTGCACCGAGGTCAGTCCGGACACGTTTGATCCCGCACTCGCCTCCGGCGCCCGCGACGCCTCGGCCACCGCTCTCTACAACCGCATGGTCGAGTTCGAGCCCGGCACCACGAAGGTACGCCCCGGCCTTGCCGAAAGCTGGGAGATTTCCGACGACGGCCTCACCTACACATTCCACCTGCGGCACGGTGTGAAATTCCACAGCGTCGAGGGCTTTACGCCGAGCCGCGACTTCGACGCCGACGACGTGCTGTTCACCTTCGACCGTCAGGCCAACGCTCAGAACCCGTTCAACAATTATGCCAAACGCCAGTACATTTACTTCGACGGCATCGGCATGCCGGATCTTGTCGCCGGCTGGCGCAAGCTTGACGACCATACCGTCGTGATGACGCTGAAGGCGCCGCATTCGCCGATGCTTGCCGACCTGGCGATGGATTTCGCTTCGGTCGTTTCCAGGGAATATGCCGATAAGCTCGTCGCCGAGAAGCGGCTGCTCGACCTGGCGCTGAAGCCGGTCGGGACGGGTCCGTTCCAGCTTGTCGACTACCAGCAGGATGCGGTCATCCGTTACAAGGCCAATCCGGACTACTGGCGCGGCAAGCCGAAGATCGACGATCTCGTCTTCGCCATCACCGCCGATGCCAGCATTCGCATGGAAAAGCTGCGCGCCGGCGAATGCGACCTGATGCCCTATCCAAATCCGGCCGACCTGGAGGCGATCAAGGCGACACCCGGCATCAAGGTCATGCGGCAGGAGGGCCTCAATACAGGATACCTCGCCTTCAACACTTTGCAGAAGCCCTTCGACGATCCAAAGGTGAGGAAGGCGATCGCCATGGCCATCGACACCCAGGCGCTGGTCGACGTCGTGTTCCGCGGCACCGGTGAAGTCGCACGCAATCCGCTGCCGCCGACGTCCTGGGCCTATGACAAGACGAGCCCCGATCATGTCTTCGATCCCGCTGCCGGCAGGCAGGGGCTCGCCGATGCAGGCATCAAGGACCTGCACATGAAGATCTGGGCGATGCCGGTGCAGCGTCCGTATAACCCGAATGCGCAGCGTATGGCCGAAATGATCCAGTCCGACCTGGCAAAGATCGGTGTCACCGTGGAAGTCGTGACGTATGAGTGGACTGAATACCTTGCCCGCTCGAAGTCACGCGACCGCGATGGCGCCATGCTGTTCGGCTTCACCGGCGACAATGGCGACCCCGACAATTTCCTGTCGGTGCCGCTTGGCTGTGCCGGCGTCGGCACCACCAATCGTGCCAACTGGTGTTTTCCGGCCTTCGACGATCTGCTCAAGCAGGCAGCCGGGATCGTCGATCCCGCTGCCCGCGCAAAACTCTATTCGCAGGCGCAAACGATCTTCAGGGAGCAGATGCCGTGGGTCACTATCGCCCACTCCGTGGTCTCGATGCCGATGCGCGAACAGGTGACGGGCTATGTCATGGACCCCTTTGATCACCATGATTTCTCGGGCGTCGATATCAAGGAATAGCGTTCGGTGTCTGCCGCCGATCTCGATGTCTATGTAGAGAGCCTGCGCAATTTCCGACTGGTGCGGAGCTATAGCATCGCGCAGTTGCTGTCTTACCTGGAACAGGCTGGATTGAAAGTGCGCCTGCTCGACCGGCCAGCCGGCCGAGATCGGGCCCCGGTGGCCTTTCTGCATGTCGACCTGACAGTCGTGCCGCCAACGTACCGCGGGCTCGGCCACCTCTACGACCGCACCATCAATGGCCGCGCGCTGTCCATCCACCGGCACCTTTATTCGACACTGAAGCTGGAGGCAGGCGACAGCCACGAGGGGCCGGTTGTCGTCAAGACGGTCCTCAACTCCAGGGGCCGACCAGAGCAGCGCTGGTGGCAGCATCGCAACGGCCTGACCAGGAGCGCGCATGCCATCCGCAAGCTCTTCGAACCCGGCTACAAGGACCGCCTGTGCCCGCCCTATAAGGTCTACCAGACGATCGGCGAGGTTCCGCGGGATGTATGGCGCAACAATCGCCTGATGGTGGAAAAGTTCGCTTTCGATACGCTCGACCTGCCCATCGTCAAGCACCGCTACATGTTCCTGCTCGGTGCCGAGGTCAACATGCGGCAGGTCTACGACGATGTGTTGTGCGCCGGCTCAAAAATCCTAAGCAATGAGGTGGGCGGCGCCGTGCCACCGGAAGTGCTGGCGGTGCGGCAGCGGCTCAACCTGGACTTCGGCGCCATCGACTATTTCATTGTCGATGGCAAAGGCGTTGTCGTGGATGCCAACAAGACCGTCGGCTCAAACCCTGAATGGCTGAAGAAGAATCGCTTTCGTCAGGAATTCAACGATCGCATGGCTGAGGAACTGATCGCCTTTGTCCGCGGTTGAGCCGGATCACCAGATCCAGTCGCCCTTGCCCAGCACCGACACCGCTTCGACGATACGGTTGAAGCTGGCGCGGGCCCGGCCGACCGTGTGCCTGGCCCGGAGATAGCCGTGCACCAGTCCCGGCTCCTCGAACCAGGCGGCATGGCCGCCGGCAGCGAGGACGCGGTCGCGATAGGCCTCGCCGTCCGACGACAGCGGGTCGCATTGCGCGGTGATCAGCACTGTCGGTGGCAGGCCGATGAAATCTGCGTCGGCCAGTGGATACAAAGTGATGTCGCCGGTCCCATTGAGGCCGCCGGTGCGGACATCCCTGTAGAAGTCGAGATCGCGCACCGTCAGCATCGGCGCTTCCGCATGCGTCAAATAGGAGCCTTGCGAACGGTCGCCGCCGAGGCCGGGATAGATCAGCACCTGGCCGATCGACTTTTTGGTATGGCTGCGCGTCGCGTGGGCGAGAGCCGCGCAGAGATTGCCGCCGGCGCTGTCGCCGCAGAGCAAAATAGGGCAGTCGTAGTTTGAGGCCGCCCATTCGAAGGCATGCAGCGCATCGTCGAAGGCGGCCGGGTGCAGATGCTCCGGCGCCAGCCGGTAGCCGATGGAGACCACTTCGAAGCCGGTCCGGGCGCACAGCTCGGCGCAGACATCGTCATGGCTGTCCAGCCCACCGAGGATGAAGCCGCCGCCATGGATGTAAAGCACCATCGCGGCATGGCCCGGTGTCGTGCTGCGATAAATGCGGATCGGGATGTCGTGGGCGGCAATGATTGTCGTTTCCGCCGTCACGCCATCGGGATAGCCGGCAAAAAACTCGCGGCACATCCTGTCATAGATCGCACGCTGCTGGGCGATGGTGTAGTCGATCGTGTCGGGAGGATAGTAGGAGTTGGTCTTCTCGATGAAGGCCCAGGTCTCGGCGTCGATGAGGGTTTTGTAGTCGGTCATGCAGCTCCTTTACCTCCCCCTTGATGGGGGAGGTCGCCGCGAAGCGGCGGGTGGGGGTGGTGGCGCATCACCCCACCCCGGACCTTCGGTCCGACCCTCCCCATCGAGGGGAGGGTAAAGAGGCTACTTCCCCTTCCACACCGGGTCGCGCTTTTCCGCAAAAGCCCGGAACCCTTCCATATTGTCCTCCGAGCCATAAAGCGCATCGACCGTCGCCAATTGCCGGCGCGTCACGCGGTTCATCGCGTCCTGGAAGGTCAGCGCCTCGGCCACCCGCGCCGTCTCCTTGATCGCGGCAAACACCAGTGGCGGACCGCCGGCGAGCAGCCGGGCGATCTCCCAGACGCGCTCCTCGAGCTTGTCCTTGGGCAGCACTTCGTTGACCAGGCCCCAGCGATGCGCTTCCGCCACATCCATCCAGCGGCCGGTGAGCAGAAGGTCCATGGCGACATGGTAGGGAATGCGCTTGGGCAGCTTGATCGTCGCGGCATCAGCCAGCGTGCCGGCGCGGATTTCGGGCAGGGCGAAGGAGGAATGGTCGGAGGCGAAAATGAGGTCGCAGGACAGCGCCAGCTCGAAGCCGCCGCCCACCGCCATGCCGTTGACGCAGGCAATGATCGGCTTGTTCATGTCGCGCAGCTCCTGCAGGCCGGCAAAACCGCCGACGCCATAGTCGCCGTCGACCGCATCGCCACCGGCTGCTGCCTTCAAATCCCAGCCGGCGCAGAAGAACTTGTCGCCGGCGGTCTTGACGATGGCGACGCGCAGTTCCGGATCGTCGCGGAACGCCTTGAAGGTCTCGCCCATCAGCCGCGACGTTTTCAGGTCGATGGCGTTGGCCTTGGGCCGGTCGAGCGTGACCTCGAGGATGGTGCCTTCGCGGCGAGTTGAAATGACGTCAGACATTCTTCTTCTCTCCCAGCACCAGCAGCGCGTCGGCAATCCAGGCGCCCTTGCCCTCGGCGCAGACGATCAGCGGGTTGATGTCGAGTTCCTCGATCTCTCCGGCATTCGTCTGCACGAAGCCGGCAATGCCGGCGATGGCGTCGATGGCAGCCCCGACATCGGCCTTGGGCCGGCCACGATAGCCGTCGAGCAGCGGAAACAGTTTGAGGCCACGCAGGGCGGCCTCGATGTCGTCGCGCGTCGCCGGCAGCATGAGCGTAACGCTGTCGCGCAACAGCTCGACCAACACGCCGCCGGTGCCCAGTGTCATGACCGCGCCGAACATCGGATCGCGGGTGAAGCCGACGATCAACTCGGCAACGCCGTCGCGCACCATGCGTTCGACATAGAGGCCGGTGCCGAGCGGCAGCAGATCATGCGCGGCCGTGCTGACCGATTCGGCGTCCTTGAGATTGAGCCTGACAGCGCCGACCTCGGATTTGTGGGTGACGCCGAGCGCCTTCAGCGCCACCGGGAAGCCGAGCGCCATGGATGAGATGACGGCCTCGACAGCGTTAGCGGCACGTTCTGCCTTCGGCACCGGCAAGCCGGCCTTGATCAGCCGCGCCTTGGCTTCGGCCTCGTCAGGGGTGACATGATCGCCGCCGGCAGCACCGGCAGCCGATGTGTCGATCGGCTGCGCCTGCGGCTCGGCCCAGGCCCAGCCGATGAAGGCTGCCGCGCCTGCGGCGTCCATGGCCTCGGAAATGCCGAACAACGGCACCATGCCGCGCGCCATCAGTTCGGCGGTATATTCCTCCGGCAGGTTCTCCGGCAGCGAGGAGACGATCGCACCATGCGCCTTGTTGGTCTTCAGCGCCGATTCGAAGGCGCGCAGCGTCGCCCACCAGTCGGTGACCGAGCAGCGGTCGGGGCGCGGGAAATCGAGCACCAGCATGTTGAGGTCGAAACCGCCCGACACCATGGCGGTGAAGGTGGCGGTCATCGCCGGTTCGTTGTTCCAGATGAAGGTGTGATAGTCCAACGGGTTGGCGACCGCGACCAGCGGCCCGAGCGTCGATTTGACATGGGCGCGGTGCTTGCTGGTGAGCTCCGGGAAATTGACCCAGCGGCCTTCGGCGCTGTCGGCCATGACAGAGGCTTCGCCGCCCGAGCAGCTCATCGATGACAGTCGATAGCCGGGCAGTGGTCCTGTGACATGCAGAAGCTTCAGCGCCTCGATAAAGGCGGGGATGGAATCGACGCGGGCAATGCCGAGCCGCCGCAGGAAAGCGCCCGAGGCAGCGTCCGAGCCAGCCAGCGATGCCGTGTGCGAGACCGTCGCCTGCCGCGCCTGTTCGGACCGGCCGACCTTCATGGCGATGATCGGCTTCTTCAGTTCGCGCGCCCGCGCCGCCAGCTTCTCGAAGCCTGCTACCGAATCGAAGGCTTCGATGTGCAGGCCGAGCGAGGTGACGCGCTCGTCCTCGATCAGGCCGAGCGCCATTTCGGAGAGGCCGGTCTGCGCCTGGTTGCCGGCGGTCATCAGGAAGGCGATCGGCAGGCCGCGCTTCTGCATCGTCATGTTGATGGCGATGTTGGAGGACTGGGTGATGATGGCGACGCCCTTGGCGCCTTCGGGCAGCCTGATGCCGCCATGCTGGTCGGGCCATAGCAGCGCGCCATCGGCATAGTTGATCAGGCCGTAGCAGTTCGGCCCGATGATCGGCATCTGGCCCGCGGCAGCCACCAGTTCGGCCTGCAGCCGCTCGCCGTCATCGTCATAGGCCTCGGTCTCAAGAAAGCCCGCGGCAAAACAGACGGCGCCGCCGGCGCCACGCTTGGCCAGCGCCTTGATCACCTCGATGGTGAGATGCCGGTTTACGCCGACAAAGGCGGCGTCGGGCGCCCCGGGCAATTCGGCGACCGAGCGATAGGCCTTGCGGCCGGCGACCTCGTCCTTGTTCGGATGCACCGGCCAGATTTCGCCGACAAAGCCCATCTTGATCGATTGGGCGACGACGGCGGCGGCCTGGGCCCCGCCGAACACCGCGATGGATTTTGGGCGCAACAGACGCTCAAGCTTGTGCATGGGTTATGCCCCGAACGGGCGCAGCAGCGCCCGCGAAATGATGTGGCGCTGGATTTCCGATGTCCCTTCCCAGATGCGCTCGACGCGGGCGTCGCGCCAGATGCGTTCCAACGGCAGGTCGTCCATCAGCCCCATGCCACCATGGATCTGGACGGCTTCGTCGGCAACGAAGGCGAGCATTTCGGTAGCCTTCAGCTTCGCCATGGCCATGTCCTGATCGGTGACGGTGCCCTGATCGTACTTCCAGCCGGCTTCGAACACCATCAGGTCCGCCGCCTTCAATTCGGTCGCCATGTCGGCGAGTTTGAACGACACGCCCTGGAACTTGCCAATCTGCTGGCCGAACTGCTGGCGCTGCGCCGAATATTCGATGGCATGACCGAGCGCCCGCTCGGCGCGGCCGAGGCAGGTGGCGCCGACCTGCAGGCGCGTGGCGCCGAGCCAGGAATTAGCGACGTCGAAACCCTTGTGCACTTCGCCGAGAACTTGGGCTCCCGGCAGGCGGCAATCGTCGAATTCGAGGATGGCATTGGTGTAGCCGCGATGCGAGACGTTGCGGTAGCCGTCGCGCACGGTGAACCCCCTGGTGCCCTTGTCGACGAAGAAGGCGGTGATCTTCTTGCGCTTGCCGCGCGGCGTTTCTTCCTCGCCCGAAGCCATAAAACAAATCGCGAAATCGGCGAGATCGGCATGGGAGATGAAATGCTTGGTGCCGTTAAGGACCCAGTCGTCGCCGTCCTGCACCGCGGTCGCCTTCATGCCTCGCAGGTCGGAGCCGGCGCCGGGCTCGGTCATCGCCAGGCAGTCCCACTTCTCGCCGCGGATGCACGGGAACAGGTACTTTTCGCGCTGCTCGGGCGTGCCGGCGAGCAGGATGTTGGAGGGGCGCGCGACGCAGGTCCAGTGCAGCGCATAGTTGGCGCGGCCGAGTTCCTTCTCGTAGAGCAGCCAAGTCACCGTATCGAGGCCGGCGCCACCGACATCGGCCGGCATGTTGGCCGCATAGAGCCCCGCTTCGATTGCCTTGACCTTGATCTCCTCGATCAGCTCGCGGCGCAGCACGCCGGTGCGCTCGACCTCGCGTTCATGCGGGTAAAGCTCGTTCTCGACGAAAGCGCGCGTCGTCTCGACAATGAGCTTCTGTTCCTCCGACAGCCCGAAATCCATGGTCTTCAGCCCTTCTTCTTTTTCTTCGGTTTTTCCGCCTTCTTTACCGGCTTGGATGCCTTGGACTTCTCGGCGGCCCTGGATGCGGCCGGCTTCTTCGCCGCCAGCTTGGCCAATTGCCTGGTATAGTCCTTGTGCAAGGCGCCGGCGCCCCAGCCCTTGCCTTTGTTCTGTTTCGACAGAGCATCCATAATCGCGACCAGATTGTCGTCGCGGATCTTTTCCAGCTCACGGATCGACAGGCCATGCGCCTGGTCGTCCGACTGGGTGGCGATCAGATCAACCAGCTCGTCGTTGAACTCCGGGACGTCCATCAGCTTGGTCCACGGCCATTTCAGGCACGGCCCGAACTGCGCCATAAAGTGGCGCATGCCGGCCTCGCCGCCGGCGACGCGGTAGACCTGGAACATGCCCATCTGAGCCCAGCGCAGGCCGAAGCCATAGCGCATGATGTCGTCGAGTTCCTCGACCGTGCAGATGCCGTCCTTGATCAGCCACAGCGCCTCGCGCCACGCCGCCTCCAGCAGGCGGTCGCCGACAAAGGCCTCGATCTCCTTACGGATCACCACCGGCTTCATGCCGATCGAGGCATAGATTTCCTTGGCAACCTCGATCGCTTCGGGGAACGTCTGCTCGCCGCCGACGATCTCGACCAGCGGCAGCAGGTAGACCGGGTTGAAGGGATGTCCGACAACCAGACGCTCCGGATGCTTCTTCATCGCGACCTGCATGTCGGTCGGCTTGATGCCGGAGGTAGACGAGCCGACTATGGCGTTCGCCGGCGCATAAAGGTCGATCTCGGCCAGCACGCGGTGTTTGAGGTCGAGCCGCTCCGGCACGCTCTCCTGGATGAAATCGGCGTCGGCCACCGCCTCGGCGATGGTCTTGGCAAAGGTCAGTCTGCCTTCCCTGGGCAGGCCGCCTGGAACCATCTGCTTGTAGGCGCGGCGCGCGCCCTTCATCACTTCCGAGACCTTGCGCGATGCCTCCGGATCGGGATCGAAGATCGACACGTCGATGCCGTTGAGCAGCAGCCGCGCCACCCAGCCGGCGCCAATGACACCGCCGCCAATGGCGGCTGCCTTGTTGATGATGCTCATGGTCAGGCTCCGGTTCTTGTCTTGGCGGTTTCGGGGTCGATGAGAGGCACGCGCTCGCCGGAGCGGATCACGGAGGGGTCGTAGGCCTTGCGGGCGAAGACTTCGAGCACGAAGGGCCAGAAGAATTCGATCGGCAGCGTGTCGTAGTCCGGGTCGAAGCTCGACTGGTCCCAGCGTTCGCAAAACTGGTCGCAATCGTCGAAATAGGCATGGCCGGCGAAGCGGTCGCGAGCATGGCGGTTGCCGCCGAGATGATGCGCGTAATAGAGCCGCTGGAAGTCGCCATGCTTTTCCACCACCCAGGTGCATTGCTCGCGCACGAAAGGTTTCAGGATCGAGGCGGCGTATTCGTCGTGATTGTACGGTGCGTAGATGTCGCCGATGTCGTGCAGCAGCGCGCAGGCGATCCAGTCGGTGTCGGCGCCGTCGCGCCAGGCACGAGTCGCCGCCTGCAGCGAATGGCCGAGCCGGGTGATCTTGTAGCCGGACAGGCCTTCGTCGAGCTGCACCAAAGCGTCGAGCAGCCGCTCGCCGGTCTTGGCGGCATAGTCGATCTCATGGGCGGTTAGGAACTCGTAGTCTTGCCTGTCGCCATCCTTCATCGCGGTGAATTTGACGGTAGCCATCGTCAATCTCCGCTTAAGCCGCCGCTGCGATCGGCGCCCGCTTGGTCAGGTTGAGCTTCCTGCGCACTTCCTCTGGCCCAAGGATCCTGGCGCCGAGATTGATGACTATGCTGGCCGCGCGCTCGACGAGCTGCGCATTGGTGGCCAGCACGCCCTTGTCGAGCCAGAGATTGTCTTCGAGACCGACGCGGACATTGCCGCCGGCGAGCACTGCAGCGGCTGCATAGGCCATCTGGTTGCGGCCGATGGCGAAGGCCGACCAGTTCCAGGTCGGCGGCACGTTGTTAACCATGGCCATGAAGGTGTTGAGGTCGTCTGGCGCACCCCACGGCACGCCCATGCAGAGCTGCACCAGCGCGTCGGCGTTGAGCACTTTCTCTTCGACCAGCTGCTTGGCGAACCAGAGGTGACCGGTATCGAAAGCTTCGATCTCCGGCTTGACGCCGAGCGCCGTCATCATGCCGCCCATGGCGCGCAGCATGCCGGGCGTGTTGGTCATGACATAATCGGCCTCGGCGAAGTTCATGGTGCCGCAATCCAGCGTGCAGATTTCCGGCAGGCACTGGCGCACATGTTCCAGGCGGTTGGTGGCGCCGCCCATGTCGGTGCCTTTTTTATTGAGCGGCAGCGGCGCTTCCGGTGAGCCGAACACCATGTCGCCGCCCATTCCGGCGGTCAGGTTCAGGATCACATCGACTTCTGCCGCGCGGATGCGGTCCGTCACTTCGCGGTAGAGATGGACATCGCGGCGCGGCTTGCCGGTCTCGGGGTCGCGGACATGGCAGTGGACGATGGCGGCACCGGCCTTGGCCGCGTCGATGGCAGAATCGGCGATCTGCTTGGGCGAGCGTGGCACATGCGGGGAGCGGTCCTGCGAGCCGCCGGACCCGGTCACGGCACAGGTAATGAAAACCTCACGGTTCATCGCGAGCGGCATGGACATCTCCTCCCATAGAAACAGACCCAACAATGCCCGACTTGCCGGAAACTGTTTTGCGATTTACGAAGCTCTCATGATCAAAAGCGAAAAACCGACCATCTTTCGCGCTGAGCGATCGCCGCTCAAGGTGACGCTGCTGGTGTTTTCAGGCTCGTCCATCATGTGCGTGGCGTCGGCCGTCGACCCGCTGCGCGCCGCCAACCGCATCTCAGGCGAGACGCTGTTCGATTTCAAACTGGTCTCGGTCACCGGCGAGGCGCCGGTCACCACATGCGGCCTGCCGGTGGCGGTCAGGGGCCGCTTCGATGCGGCCGAGCCGACCGACGTGCTTGTCGTCGTCGCCGGCTTCGGCACCCAGAATTACGCGACATCGGCTCTGCTTTCCGGATTACGGCGAGCGGCCCGCGCGGCTCGCGCCTGCGGCGGCGTCGAGGCCGGCACATGGCTGGTGGCGCGCGCCGGCCTCCTCGAAGGCCGCAGCGCCACCACCCATTGGGAAGACATGGAGGATTTTTCCTCCGCCTTTCCCGGCGTCGACGTGCGTCCGGACCGCTACGTCATCGACGGACCGGTGTTCACCTCGGGCGGGGCGTCGCCGACCTTCGACCTGATGCTGCATCTGATCCGCACCCGGCTCGGCATGGCCGTCGCGCTCGATGTCGCCAGCGTCTTCATCTACGACCAGGCGCGCGCCGCGACCGACGCGCAGCCGCTGGTCTCGCTCGGCCGGCTCGATGGCTACGACCCGCGTCTGGCGCAGGCTATCCGGCTGATGGAATCGCATGTCGACCAGCCGCTGACCATCGACGCGGTGGCAAAACGCGCCGGGGTGACGGCGCGGACATTGGAGAGCATTTTTCGCAAGTCGATCGGCGAGACGCCGGGCGCATATTATCTCAGGCTGCGGCTGGGCGCGGCGCGGCGGCTGGTGGTCGACACGCGGATCGCCATGGCGGATATTGCCGGGCGGACGGGGTTCTCGTCCGCCGCGGCATTTTCCAGAGCGTTTTCAAGAGCGTTCGGCGAAGCCCCGGTCAGGCTGCGCCGAGGTTGATGCATGTCGCCCAAAAGTGTGTCGCGGTTTTGGGATAACGACATGCACAGACAAAGGGAGATCAGGCTGCGTTCTGTCGATCGCTGCCGGCGTCCATCTGCGAGCGCATCTGCCTCGCCAGACGGACTTCAAATCGGCTGCTGACAGCACGATCCCATTCGTTTTTCACGCTGTCGGTCGGCCGCGGCAGCGCCATCAGCCGGTCGATGATCGATCCGGTCTCGCCGGATGAGAGCAGGGCGTCGATTTCGCGTTCATGCTGCATATCGGTTCGCCTCCTTCCTTTTCACCCGCCACAACCGCATCCTTATACGAGATACGTGACGGCAGTTTGAAGGCAAGAGCGAGGTCATTGAGGGGCGCCAAAGGGCAAACCCTTGTCGTCGGATAGGGTCTTGCGCAAACCCCATTCCGGGGCGGCCGGAATGTTATCCAGCCACCCTTGAGCACAACGAATCGGCTTTCCGCCCTCAGACGTAGCGGTTGACGATGTTTTCCAGCAACTCCTGGCGGCCGGAGCGTGGCTGCGGCTCGATCTTCTTCTTCACCACGCGCTCGGCGATGTCTTCCAGCGAGCGCTTGCCCGACAGCATCGCCTTGCCCTCGGCCGTGTTCCAACCGGCATAGCGCTCGGCCAGCGGACCCGACAGCGCCTTGTCCTCGACCATCTTGGCGGCTGCCTTGAGGCCTCGTGCGCAGGAATCCATGCCGCCGATATGGCCGATCAGCAGGTCCTGCGGGTCGAGCGACTGGCGGCGCAGCTTGGCGTCGAAATTGGTGCCGCCGGTCTTGAAGCCGCCGGCCTGCAACACCTGGTAATAGGCCAGCGCCATCTCGGGCACATTGTTGGGGAACTGGTCGGTGTCCCAGCCCGACTGGTAGTCGTTGCGGTTCATGTCGATCGAGCCGAAGACGCCGAGCGCATTGGCCAGCGCCAGCTCGTGTTCGAAGGAATGGCCGGCGAGAATCGCGTGGCCCTGCTCGATGTTAAGCTTCACTTCCTTCTCCAGCCCGAAGCGCTTGAGGAAACCGTAGACCGTGGCGACGTCGTAGTCGTACTGATGCTTGGTCGGCTCCTGCGGTTTCGGCTCGATCAGGATCGTGCCTTTGAAGCCAATCTTGTGCTTGTAGTCGACGACCAGGCTGAGGAAGCGCCCGGCCTGCTCCTGCTCGCGGGCAAGATCGGTGTTGAGCAGCGTTTCATAGCCCTCGCGCCCGCCCCACAGTACATAATTCTCGCCCTTCAGCCGCTTGGTGACGTCGATGCAGCTTTTCACCGTCGCCGCCGCATAGGCGAAGACATCCGGATCGGGATTGGTGGCGGCGCCCGACATGAAGCGGCGGTTGGAGAACAGGTTGGCCGTGCCCCAGAGCAGCTTGACGCCGGTCTTCTTCATCTTGGCGGCAAAATAGTCGGCGATCTCGTCGAGCCGCGCGGCACTTTCGGAGAAATCCTTTCCTTCGGGCCGCACGTCGGCGTCGTGAAAGCAGAAATAGGGGGCGCCGAGCAGCGAGAACATCTCGAAGGCGACGTCGGCTTTCAGCTTGGCGAGTTCCATCGTGTCGACGCCGCCAGCCTTGGGAAACCAGGGCCGGTCGAAGGTCTGGCCGCCAAAGGGATCGCCGCCCGGCCAGGCGAAAGAATGCCAGTAGGCGACGGCGAAGCGCAGATGGTCTTCCAGCCGTTTGCCGGCCACCACCTCGTCGGGATTGTAGAAGCGGTAGGCCAGCGGGTTGATCGAATCCGGCCCCTCATACTTGATCGCTTTGATGTCGCCGAAAAATCCGCTGCTCATGATTTCTGTCCTCTCTCGAATAGTTCGCCCTGATTACCTCAGGCGTAATTGGTTTCGCTCTCGCTCGGGGTGAAAAGGCTCGTGTCAAAGCCACTCAACGAAGGAGACAGACCATGACCGACCTCAACACGATCGCCCAGAACTACATCACCGCCTGGAACGAGGCCGATGCGGATCGCCGCGCCGAACTGCTCAAGGCCACCTTCACGGAAGACGTCAGCTACCGCGATCCGCTGATGCAAGGCGACGGCCATGCCGGCGTAGCCAAGCTGATCGACGGTGTACAGCAGCGCTTCGCCGGCTTCCGGTTCTCGCTGAAGGGCCAGCCGGACGGGTTTGGCGACCGCATCCGCTTCTCGTGGAATCTTGGGCCGGAAGGCGTGCCGTCGGTTATCGAAGGCACCGATATCGGTGTTATCGAGAACGGCCGTCTGAAGAGCGTCACCGGGTTTCTCGACAAGGTGCCGGCGCAGTGATCGATTAAGGGTGGCGCGAGACACCCCCCTCTGCCCTGCCGGGCATCTCCCCCGCAAGGGGGGAGATTGGCTGGCATCCACGCCTTCGCTAATCACCCACCTTACAAGACTGGCATACCCGCCGACGCTGCCGATCTCCCCCCTTGCGGGGGAGATGCCCGGCAGGGCAGAGGGGGATGCCTCGCGCTCACTCACGCCATGGCGCCTTTGATCGCCGGGTATAGCGCCCGGTAGCGCTGGTACGCATCGGCATACGCCCCGCCAAGCGCAGCATCCGGCTCGATCGTCGCATCCGTCCTCGGCGCCGTGCACACCGCCCGCGGATCAGCCCCTGTCGCCGCGATCAGACCAAGCCTCGCCGCGCCAAAGGCAGCACCGAAATCGCCGTCGGCCGGAATGTCCACGGGCACCTGCAGCGCCGTAGCGATCGCCTTCAGCCAGTAGCGCGAGCGCGAGCCGCCGCCGATTGCCGTCACCCGCGTCAAATCCGTGCCGGCGGTCTTCAAGGCTTCGAGACTGTCGCGGAATGCGAAGGCGACGCCCTCGAGCACGGCCTGCGTCAGCACTGCGCGCCCGGATTCATGCGCCAGTCCGGTGAAGGACCCACGAATGGCGGAATCATTGTGCGGCGTGCGCTCGCCCGAGAGATAGGGCAGGAACGACACCCCGCTAGGCGCTTTCAGCACATCGCCAAGTTCGGCGGTCAATTCGCCGGCCTTCTTGCCTGAAATCTCCGACAGCCAGTTCAGCGAATCGGTCGCCGACAGGATGACGCCCATTTGGTGCCAGGTGTTTGGCAGCGCGTGACAGAAGGTGTGCACCGCGCTGGCCGGATTGGGCAAATAGGACGCGTTGGCGGCAAACAGCACGCCGGATGTGCCAAGCGACACGAAGGCATGGCCGGCGCCGACCGTGCCCATGCCGCAGGCCGAAGCAGCATTGTCGCCGGCGCCGCCGGCAACCGGGGTGCCCGATGCTATGCCCCAGCTGGCGGCCAGTTCGGCGCGCAAGGCGCCGGCCTTCTCCGTGCCTTCGACCAGCGACGGCATATGCCTTTCGTCGAGCGATGTCGCCGCAAGCAATTCGGGGGACCAGCGCCGTTTGCCGACATCGAGCCAGGAGGTGCCGGCCGAGTCGGACATTTCTGAGATATGCTCGCCGGTCAGCCACAACCGCAGGAAATCCTTCGGCAAAAGCACCTTCCCCACTTTGGCGAAGACGGCAGGCTCATTGTTCTTCACCCAGGCGAGTTTCGGCGCCGTGAAGCCGGGGAAGACGATATTCCCGGTGAGTTGGCGAAAGCGCGGGTCGGCATCGAGCGCGGCGGCCTCGGCGTGACTGCGCGTATCGTTCCACAGGATGCAGGGGCGCAGCACCTGGTCGCCGGCATCGAGCAAGGTGGCGCCATGCATATGGCCGGAAAGGCCGATGCCCTTGACCGCGGCAAGCTCTTTCGGGTGCGAGGCTTTCAGCTTGGCAATGGCGGTCTCGCAGGCGCGGATCCAGTCGGCGGGGTTTTGTTCGGACCAGCCGGGATGCGGCCGCGATACGTCAAGCGAAGCATGGCCGGAGCCGATGATCTTCTGCCCGGCATCGATCAACAGCGCCTTGACGCCCGACGTGCCGAGATCGAGGCCGAGATACATGCATTCCTCCCATTGCCATAATTTTTTCGGGTCTCGAAAAAATCTGGCTTGCCAGTTTTTAAAACAAGATCCGCCGCGGGTCAATTCTCTGACAAATTGGCGGCGCGTTGCGAAAACAGCGCCGACAGCGGACTGTCCGGCCGGACCAGTGCGCGCTCGGCCGTCAACGCCCAGGCAAGCGCCGTGTCGCCGGCGCGCAACGCCGCCTCGATCAGCGTGAGATCAATCACATCGCGCTGGGCGTGGCTGCCGCCAAAGCGATGGGCAATGGCGCGGATCGGTCGGATCAGGCGCACCGCTTCGCTGTAATTGCCCTCGCCGAATGCCTTGATGCCTTCCGTCAGTGGCTGGCCGACATCCCGGGTAAAGGCGGCGTTGTCGTCGCTGCCGCGCATCGCCTCGTGCTGGGCTTCGAGCAAGATCTTGGCCGGCGCTTCGAGACCGGCGCCGACGAATGCCATCATCGCATGCGCATCGTTGAAGGCGTAATTGCCGGCTCCAGCCTTCGGCGCCCAGTTGGCAGCGAGCGCTGCCCAGCGGTCGCCGACATCGACACCGCCGAGATAAAGCCGCCACAGGATCGCGGATGCATCGACCATGTTCAGCGCCAGCGTCGAACGCTCGCCATAGATCGGCCCGTCATAGAGTTTGAGCACCTCGTCGGTCTCGCCGAGATCGTAGTGGAACAGCGCCAGATGCCACCAATTATGCACCTGCAGGAAGCTCTCTTTGGTCCACGCCTCGGGATTGGCGCGCATCCAGGCGATGCCGTCCCGTTGCCGGCTCTGCATCTCCATGACATGGGCGACCGCGTGCTGCGCCCAGCCGTCTCGCGGCTCGATCTCGATCGCCTGTCGGCCGAAACTTTCGGCTCTGATATAGTCGCCCATCTCCTCGAGACCGAAGGCCTGCATACCGAGAATGGCGTGATAACCTGGCATGCCGCTCTGCCAGGACGGTAGCGCGCGGCCGATACGGTCGCGCAGCATGCGGGCATTGCCGGTGAAGAAGTCGATCTGGTGGCCGACCTGCAACGCCACCACGTCGAGCGGGTTGTCGATGGCGATATCTTCGAGCAGGCGCGCGGCGTCATGCCAGCGTCCCTCGGCAAGGTGGCCAAGGGCCGCCACATGCGCCTGTTCGCGCGGCGTCGCGGCAAGCGGCAGTGCCGCAGCATGGCATGCCTGGGTGACCGCCATTGCCTCGCGTTCGGTGGCGAGGCCGAACAGATACCCCTTGAAGACATGCGCCATGACGAAACCGGGATCCGCCGATATGGCGCGGTCAACGGAGCCGACCGGGTCGCCGACGAAGCATTGCAATTCATGAACGGCCTGGCTGTAGGGTGAAAACCCGGCCTCGGTCGCGCCCGAAAACATTAGGCCGAATGGATCTCTTACTGCCATATCGGCCCTGATGCTCCGCAGTTCCTAATTGCCCGAGCGCATCGCCACCGTGGCGATCCCGGCGCCGACCAGCAGCGTGCCGCCGGTGCGGTTGAAGATGCGGATCGCCTTGGGGTTGCGTACGACGTTGCGGGCGCGCGCCGCAATCAGCGCGTAGCCGAAGGCATTGGCGAAGGCGAGCGCCAGGAAGGTCGCTTCGAAGATCAGCATCTGTGTCCAGAAATCGGCTTCCCGGTTGAGGAACTGCGGCAGGAAGGCGACGAAGAAGGTGATGCTCTTCGGGTTGAGTGCGGTGACCAGCCAGGCGTGCGCCATCATCTTGGCGGCCGAGACGGCATCTGTGCGTGGTTCGGCTTTGAGCGCGCCGCCGGCGCGAAACAGTTTTACCCCGAGATAGATCAGATAGCAGGCGCCGATCAGCTTCAGAATGGTGAACACGGTCGCCGACGCGGCCAGCAGCGCGCCGATGCCCAGCATCGACAGGGTCATGGCGGTGAAGTCGCCCAGCGCCACGCCGACGGCCATCGGCAAGGCAGTGCGCCAGCCCTGGCCCAGCGCATAGGACACGACCAGAAGAATGGTCGGGCCCGGAATGATGAGCAGGACGGTGGAGGCGGCGGCGAAGGCGGCCCAGTTTTCGAACGACATCTTTGTCTCCTTGAGCGCAAAGAAAAGGATAAATCCTCGTGTGCGGAGGAATGTAAAGAGCCCTCTCCCAAAAATGCACGGCGGACCATTTCGCCAGATCGCTGCGGCTATTGGCGGCACAGGCTTAAGACCGGTCGTTGGGCCTTCACCCTTTTTCAACCATGTTTGGCGAAACTGCCTGCTATCCGGCCGGACCGTGTTTCCCGCCGACAGCGTAGGGTTTGGGTGCATGCGTGAGTTGCCGCAGAATGTGACGCCGCCAGCAAATGGCGACGCAAACGAGACCGAACATCTCTATTCCCGCCGCTTCGTCCTGTCAGGGGCCGGCGCCATGACGCTGCTCGGCATGGCCGGCTGCAGCACTTCGACGCTCGAGCTGCCGCAATTCCAGCTGGATGACACGGTCACCGGCTCGGTGCGGCCGATCCGTCCGGCGATCAGCGTCGACAAGAACGTCACCGGCCCCGATGTCATGTACGCTTCGCTCAACGATGGCGGCTTCGAAGTGCCGGCGGTGCCCTATCAGAAGGTCAAGCCGGAGTTCCGCCGCCAGATCGTCGTCAACGAGACCGGCGAGGCGCCCGGCACCATTGTCGTCCATCTGCAGGAGCGAAAGCTCTATCTGGTGCAGGAGGGCGGCGACGCCATCCGCTACGGCGTCGGCATCGGCAAGGACGGCTTCCGCTGGTCCGGCCGCGCCAACATCCAGTACGGCAAGGAATGGCCGACCTGGACGCCGCCGCCGGAGATGATCCAGCGCAAGCCGGAACTGGTGAAGTGGCAAAACGGCCAGCCCGGTGGCCTCACCAACCCGCTCGGCGCACGCGCTCTTTACATCTACCAGGACGGCAAGGACACCGGCTACCGCATACACGGTTCGCCGGAATGGGCGAGCATCGGCCAGGCGATGTCGTCGGGCTGCGTGCGCCTGATCAACCAGGATATCATCGACCTCTACAGCCGCGTTTCCAAGAAGAACCCGGTCGTGGTCGTCTGATCCTGTGCGGCGGTTTGGCGCCGCTGGAAACTCCCGTTGCGCGATGCGGCAAGCTAGGCCAAGGTGCCTTGAAAACCACAGCGCCGGGAGAGATCGAGCATGGCTGGAACGTTTGTCATCGCACAGGGCGGCGGCCCGACCGCCGTCATCAACCAGACGGTTGTCGGGGCCACGCTGGAAGTCCGCAAGCGCCATCCCGGCGCCAAGGTGCTGGGCTCGCTCCACGGCGTGCGCGGCATTCGTGACGGCAACTATGTCGACCTCTCCGCCATCCCCGAGGACCGGCTGCGGCTGATCGCCGGCACGCCGAGTGCCGCGCTCGGCTCGACACGCGACAAGCCCGACGCTGCCTATTGCGAAGTCATCCTCAACGGGTTGAAGAAGGCCGGCGCCGACGCTTTCATCTACATCGGTGGCAACGACACGTCGGGCACGCAGCAGATCCTGACCGACGCCGCCGGCGGCAGCATCGCTTTCGTCCATGCGCCAAAAACCATCGACAACGACCTCGAGGAAAACGACCACACGCCGGGCTTCATCTCGGCGGCCGAATTCGTCGCCGGCGCCTTCCTGTCCGTCGATCTCGATTTCCGCGCATTGCCCGGCATCTATGTCGGCATCGTCATGGGCCGGCATGCCGGCTTCCTCACCGCGGCGGCTGCAGCCTGGCAGCTCGATCCCGACAGCGGCCCGCATCTGGTCTACGTGCCGGAACGGCCATTCTCCGCCGCCGGTTTCATCGACGACGTGCGCGCCACGCTCGACCGCCACAAGCGCTGCATCGTCGCCGTCTCCGAAGGTGTCAGCACCGCCGACGGCAAGGCGCTGGTCGAAAGCCTGGTGCCGCCGGACAAGCTCGAGCGCGACGCGCATGGCAACGTCAAACTGTCGGGCAGCGACCTGCCGACAGCTCTGGAACGTGCGCTCGCCGAAGGCCTGCCGGGCAAGCGCGCCCGCGTCGATGCGCTTGGCTACATGCCGCGCGGCTATGTCGGCTCGATCAGTGCCGTCGACGCGCAGGAGGCTTTCGACGCCGGCGCCTTCGCGGTTGCCGTTGCCGGCGAAGGCGGTGGCTCGGTGGCGCTGCAATATGACGGCACGAAAACCTTGCTGAAGAAGGTGCCGCTGAAGAACGTCGCCGGCAAGACGCGCCATATGCCCGACGATTTCATGAAGCCCGATGTCAACCAGCTGTCGGAAGCGGGCATGGCTTACCTGAAGCGGCTGGTGCCGGAAAAATACAAGGTGGGAAAGCCCTTCGTCTGATGGGCGGCCGTTTTGGCGGCACCCGTTTTGGTGGCGAGCGCGTTGTCGGCGACTGGTTCGGCAAGACGATCATCGACGACCGCACGACGATGCTGACCGAGCCGTTCGTGCATGATTTCGTGCGCGCCAACATCTGGCATTTCAGGGGACGCGACGCCGACCTGCTGGTCGACACCGGCATGGGCATCTGCCCGCTGGCGCCTGAGATCGACACGCCCGAGGGCAAGCCGCTCATCGTTGTCGCCACCCACATCCATCTCGACCATGTCGGCTCGCTGCACGAGTTTCCGCTGCGCGCCGGGCCGCGGCACAGTGCCGAGCATTTCGAGACCATGAACGATCAGGTGACCTACGCCTACATGTTTTGTAATCTCGACGGCGCCGTTTCGAAATTGCCGGCGCCGGGCTGGACGGCGGCCGACTACAAGATTCCGCCGGCGCCGCTGACGCGCACGCTGGACGAGGGCGACATCGTCGACCTCGGCGACCGGCAGTTCCGCGTCCTGCATCTGCCCGGACATTCGCCGGATTCGATCGCTTTGTTCGACGAGGCAGACGGCCTGTTCTTTGCCGGCGACGCCATCTACGATTCCACGCTGATCGACGACCTGCCGGATTCCTCCCGGCCTGATTATCGCCGTACCATGCAGCGGCTCCTTGACCTGCCTGTTCGCCTCGGCCATGGCGGCCATGGGCCGAGCTTCGACGGCAACCGGATGCGCGAGATCGCCACAGCCTATCTCAGGCGCACCGGAGGCCTCTGACGACATTGGGATTGGAACCAGCGTGGCGCCGTGGTCGAGCGCGTCAATCCGGACAAGGCAGCTGCCAATGCCGGCCTGCAGCCGGGCGACGTCATCGTCGCCGTCGACCGGTCGCCCGTGCGGGATGCGCGGCAAGCCAACCAGGCGATCGCCGAGGCCGGCAGATCGGGCCGGAAGTCGGTGCTGCTTTTGGTCGACCGGGGCGACGCGCAAATCTTCGTCGCCGTACCCTTCGCCGCCGGTTGAGTCATGATGCGGCGGGCTCGCTGAACGATCGGCAGGCCTGCCGCACGGCCCCGCCAAAATTCCTGTTGCCCGCCGCGACATCTTCGAGAACATTACGGCAGGCCGGCAATGGCCTGCTAAAAACGGACAGTCCGATGGTCACTCGCGGTTTTTCCTCCGGTCGAAAGCCTCCGACGGAGACCGATGCGCGCATTCCGCCCGGTCAGTATCTCGAACAGGGCTTTCCGGTGCTGTCGGCGGGGCCGACGCCGCGCGTGCGCACCGAGGACTGGTCGTTCACGCTCAAGCACGGGCCGCGCCGGATCAAGAAATGGAACTGGGCCGAGTTCAACGCGCTGCCCTTGACCAAGATGACGCGCGACATCCATTGCGTTACCGCCTGGACCAAGTTCGATACCGCCTGGCAAGGCGTGCTGGTCGACGACATCCTTGCCGATGCAGGCATCGAAGCGCCGACCGGCTTCCTGCTGGCGCATGGCTATGACGGCTATACCACCAACGTGCCGGCCAAGGATCTCACCGCGGGGAAGGCGATGGTGGCGCTGCTTTATGAAGGCAAGCCAATCACTGCCGACCATGGCGGCCCGGCGCGGCTCCTGGTGCCGCATCTCTATTTCTGGAAATCGGCTAAATGGCTGAACGGGCTGCAGTTCACCGAGCGCGACGAGCCGGGCTTCTGGGAATTGCGCGGCTATCACATCTATGGCGACCCGTGGCGCGAGCAGCGCTATAGCGGCGATCCATGAGCGAAGCGCCGCAATCTCCCTGGCAGACGGCGAAAATCACCCGGATCGAAAAGCGGACGCCACGCGTCACCAGTTTCTTTTTCGCGCTGTCACGGCCATTCGCCTATCGCGCCGGACAGCATGTCGACGTCAGGCTGACGGCGCCTGACGGCTACCAGGCGCGCCGCTCCTATTCCATCGCCTCGGCGCCGGAGAGCGGCGCCACGATCGAGCTGGCGATCGAGAAGCTCGACGACGGTGAAGTCTCGCCCTTCTTCCACGACATCGCCGCGGTCGGTGACGAGATCGAACTGCGCGGGCCGCTCGGCGGCCATTTCGTCTGGTCCGATGGGGATGGCGGGCCGCTGCTTCTGGTCGGCGGCGGCTCCGGCGTGGTGCCGCTGATGGCGATGGTGCGGCATCGAACCTTGCGCAAATCGGCGGTGCCGGTGGCGCTGATGTTTTCGGTGCGGGTCTGGGACGAGGTGATCTTCCGCGACGAGCTGATCGGTCTCGGTGACCGCCGCGACGGGTTCGAGCTGGTGCTGACGCTGACGCGCGAGGCCGTACGGCGCCCGTCCGACTATTCGAGGCGCATCGACACGGCAATGGTCATGCAGGCGCTCACGCGGCTGCCGCGGCCGCCGGCGCTCGCCTTCGTCTGCGGGTCGAACGCCTTCGTCTCGGCGGCTGCCCAGGCGCTGATCGACGCCGGTATATCAGCGGAAATCATCCGCACCGAGCGCTATGGCGTCTGAGAGGGCCACAGTGGTTCACCGTTTCATGGAAACAGCCACCCGCTCTCAGGTGGGTGAAAACCTTGCCGACAGCAATTGGAACGGCAGCGCGCCATAGGCGGCGACTTCGGCCTCATTGTCCCAGTTGCGGAACTGGCGCGATGGCCGTGCCTCGATCACCAGAGGCCGGCCGGTGTCGTCCACCGTTACCTTGCCGCGAAAGCGCAGCACACGTCCGCCGCCGGCGCGGCTGATCACCATGGAACGCAGGCGGGCGACATGGCCGCCGCCGGCATTGATTTCCATCTCAATGCGGCGCCGGATTGGTGGAACGACGATCCTGACGGTGACGTCCAGCACCATCGCTCCAGTCCTGTCCGGACGCGGCAGGGGCTGGGAAAGTGCAAACGGCGCCGACGTCGCTCTTGCCTTGCGCAATGTCGGCCTGCCGCGCCAGACGGCGGGCGTCGGCTGCTGCAGGCGGCCCTTTTTGCGTTTGAGGCGCAACTGCTTGGCAAAGCCGCGCGACAGCCAAACGAGGCCGCCGAAATCGGTGCGCGGCTTGGCCTGCAGCACCGAGGACCAGCGCGACAGGCCGGCGCGGTCGGCCAACTCAATCGTCTTTGCAAGTTCGGCCTCCGGCACCGCAATGCCGATCCCCAGGCAGAGATAGGAGAGCGCCACCGCCGCGGCGACGGCGAGGCCCCGCTTGGCGACGATGTCGGCGAACACGCCCCAGTCGACTGCGCCACTCTCGATGGCGACCGCACAGTCGACCAGCCAGTCGCTGTGGGTGTGGGCATCGAGGCCGCCATGTGCGATGGCGAGCGCCATGCGGTCGGCCGGAGAGGGCACAAGCACGCGGACGCCATTGAAATCGGCTGACAGCGCCCGCTGCCAGATCGCCAGATCATCTTCCGCGCTCTGCTGCGACCCGTCATAAGCGAGCTGGTGCAGGTCGATGTCGCCGAAACTGCCCTTGAAAAAATTCATCGAACGCAAGGACGCCAGCCTGGTGCGCAGATATTGCGGACTGACGCCGGTGGCGATCTGCCAGTCGCGTTCGCTAAGCACATCGAAGGCGGCAATCATGGCCTGCGAGCGCACCAGTATGTCGATGTCATGCGCCACCCGGCCGCGCTGCGCCGACGCGTTGACGGCGATGCGGCTGGCGCCTTTGATAAGCATCACCGCGCAGCCGGCGTCGATCATGGCCTGTAGCGCCGGCTCGGCCTCGCGCGCAGCCAGTCGCGATTTGGTCCACAGCATCTTTTGCAGGCCGACAAGACGTGGATAGGCCGGATGCCCAGCGAGCTTGCGGCCGAACCTGTCGGAGATCGCGGCCAGCAGCCGATGCTCGCGGAAAGCAGCATGGTCGATATCGTTCTCGTCGAGCCAGCGCGCCGCATAGGCCCCGGCCGCCTCTTCATCGGGGAGCAATGCGGCCTTCAGCAACTGGTCGAGGCCGCCAGTGGGCCATGACCAACCATAGTCCGGAAACCGACGGCCGATACGGCGCATGGCATTGGCCATCAGTCGGCGCTCGCCTTTTTCGCTGCTCGCCTTTGCATGGCCAGCCTTACGACTTCGACATAACCGCGGTCGCGCACGGGGTCGCGTCCATAGGACATGCTGTCGGGCCGGATGCGGCGCAAGGTCAGGACATCGTCGAGCATGGCAAGCGCAAAGCCCGCCTCGCGGACACGGGCGATCCAGTCGACCATGTCGCCGCGACCGCCTTGCGGGTCGATGATCGGACCGACGGCCTCGGCTACCTCCCGGCGGATCATCATCGTCGTGCGCGACCAGCCCGCCACGGCCACGTCCTGTTGCACATCGGGCTTGTCATCGCGAAACGTCCGCCAGTGGGCAAAGACTCCTGCCGTCGCGGGAAACCGCTCGAAATGCTCCAGCTGCCTTTCGATCTTGGTCGGCAGCCACAGATCGTCCGCATCGAGCGTGGCGACGAAGGGCGTCGCCAGCGCGGCGATGCCCCTGGTGGTGGCGCTGCCTGGTCCGGCATTGTCCTGGCGCAACACCTGCACCGGCATGCCCAGCGAATTGACCACCGCGACCGTATCGTCGGTCGAGCCGTCATCGACGACGATTATGGCGTCGGGCTGGACCGTCTGGGCCGCGACCGATCGCAGCGTCTCGGCGATGGTGGCGGTCGCGTTGAAGGCCGGAATGACGACGCCGTAGCTGGCCATCACAGGAAACGCCAATTCGCAAGTTCCTTGAAATCGAAGATGCCGTCGACAGGGTGCAAGGAGCGGTCGGCCACGCGCCGTTTCATCGACTTGTAGACGGCGCGCATGAATTCGCGAAAAGGAACATCGGCCTGCCTGGTCATGTTGCCGGGATGGCGCCGGTAATAGAGCGCAACAGTGTCGGGCATCGTGAATTTCGGACCGCTTTCGAAAGTGCGCAGCAGATAGTCGGTGTCCTCGGCCTGGTGGAAATCCTCGTCGAAGCTGCCGATGCGTTCGACCAACCGCCGGACGAAGATAGCGGGAGACAGGTGAATGCCGCGAACCGTCATCGAGTGGCTGTCGGCTGTCGGCTCCAGCGTATCGTCATCTATGTCGTCGACCAGCGTCATGCGCGAATAGGTGAGCTCGAGGGTGGGGTCTGCGTCGAAACAGGTCAGATCCGCCTTGAAGCGGCCCGGCGGGGAAATGTCGTCGGAATCGAGAAACGATACCAGCCCGGTCTGCGGCAGCAATTGCCGCAAGCCCGCGTTGCGTGCCCGCGTCACCCCGGCATTCTGCTGCTGGAAAAGGCGAATGCACGGCGCCTCCGCGATCAGCGAGCGCACGACCGCCACCGAACTGTCGGTCGAACCGTCATCGATAACGATGATGTCGAGATCGGCGGCATCGCGCTGCCTCAGCAGCGAGCGCAGCGCCGAGCCGACATGGCGTTCGCGGTTGTAGACCGGCATGATCACGCTCAGCTTCACGCACGCATTCCAGGCTGTGATCTATTCATTCTTTCACCACTCTGCCGGGCGCTTGATCTCGAAAAGCCCCTCGACCGGGCGCCGCGACGGATCGGCCTTGCGCCGCCGCAAGGATTTCTGAATCACACGCAGATATTCGCGCACCGCCACATCCCTTTGCTTGGTCAAATTGCCGGGGTGGCGCCGGTAGTATACCGCGACGGTGTCGGGAAAAATGTGCTTTGGGCTGGTTTCGAAAATGCGCAGCAGATAGTCGGCGTCTTCGCCCTGCCGGAACTCCTCGTCGAAAGCACCTGTACGGTCGATGAGTGCCCTGCGGAGTATCCCGGCGCTAAGGCTGACGCCGCGCACGGTGGGACCTGCGCCGCCCCGTGCCGGCTGCAGGGTTTCGTCGTCCATGAGATCGACGCGCGTCATCAGCGAGTAGGTCAGCTCGAGCGCAGGGTCGGCCGCGAACAGGGGTAGGCCAGCCTTGAATCGTCCAGCCGGCGAGACGTCGTCCGAATCCAGGAACGACACCAGTTCGGTTTGCGGCAGCAACTGCCTCAGCCCTGTGTTGCGCGCGTTGGCCACGCCCTGGTTTGCCTGCTGGAACAGGCGGATGCACGACGCTTCCCGCATGATGGCGCGGACTGCTTCAACGGAGCTGTCCGTCGAGCCGTCGTCGACAACGATGATATCGAGATCGGCATCGTCGCGTTGCCTGAGCAGGGACCGCAACGTCGAAACGACATAGATCTCCCGATTGTACACCGGCACAATGATGCTCAACTTCATGCAGCGCCCCGAAGGACGAAATCCGCAATCGTGCCGGCGATCTCGCGCGGCTCGGTCCCCAGCGACAGCCGGTAGCATGGCAGATCGCGGGTAAGCTCGCTGAAAAAGCGAAAGCCCGCTTCCCGCTCGCCCGGCATCTGCACGATTCCTGACGGGGCCAAGGCGATCATGGCATCCTTGCGCGATATGGGCATGACCGAGCTTCTCGCACCTCCCCTGATATGGGGCACTATCAAAGCAATAATGTCCAGACTTGCAGGAGGTGGTCGAGGCGCGATCTCGTCGATGCGAAAGGCATGCTTGCCTTGCCAGTTCAGCGGTTGGTACGACTTTAGCCGACCCTCCAGCTTCAGCCGCTTGAAGCCCTCCGGATCCTGCTTGAGCGTGGCAAACAGCGGATAGGCCGTCACCCCCCCGGTCCGGTCGATCAGCACATAGTCGTCGCCGACGCTATCGAGCCCATTGAGCAGGCCGGCGACGACCGTTCCCGATTTGCCGGCACCGCCGGAGCCCGCCAGCAACACGCCCTTGCCATCGATGCCCAGCGTGCCGGCATGGGTGAGCCGCATGCCGCGCGCCGCATATTCCCAATGCAGGAAGGCGCGCAGCGGCGCCCCTTGTTCCCATGGCGGAAAGGCGTCGGCCGACATCATCAGCTGCGCCCCGACATGGCGTTGCGGATCATGGAACTGCCAGAAGTCGAGGTCATGATAGTAGCTGCCGCGCAATCCGGCCTCTTCCAGCCGGTTGGCAAAGGCATGATGGTTGTAATCGCCTCGGCCCCAGGTGGCCGGGGCGGGGACGCCATCGATGGCCGGGTGGGCGACGAAAATGCGGCAGCCGTCAGATGCAGACGGATTTTCCGGGGCCGGTATGAAGGCATGGCTCATGGCTTCCGCCAGCGTGCCATGGTCGAGGTGGACACTCAGGTCCAGTCCCGGCAACCGCACGCTGGCGGCAACGGGATAGAAGGCGGCGGCGCTTTCCGCGGCCGCCAGCACATGGCGGGCATAATCCGGCAGGGTTTGCAGCGTGATCAAAGGCATGTGTTGGTTGTTCAGCGTCCAGAATTGCGCCGGGTCGCCTGATGCATGTCGCTCGGGGTGGCCCCGGTTTTGAGACGACGACATGCATAAAATCAAAGATCTAAACCGCGTCGCCTGAGTCCGTTCAAACGCGACGCGCTTTAGGGAAACGATTATGCCTGTTTCACCGCCGGCCAGCCGAGAGGTTCCTCGACCTCATGGATCGGGTCGACAATGATGAGATCGGCAAGGTCGTCATGGACATCGACCTTGAGCGGCTCATTGCTGGCAGCAAGCGCAGACGACAGCTCGCCCGAAAGCGGTTGTGCCGGTGTTTCGGCTGGCGCAAGCAACCCGAAATCGAGCAGTCGGGCAACGAAGCTTTCGAGGTCGGCCAGGCTTATTTTTGCGGCGCCCGCGGCAGCTCCGACCAGCGCTTCAGTGGCGACGCCGGACGACAAAGCCTGCCAGACCCGGCTGCCGGAATCGGAAAAGCCGAAATACTTGCCGTTCGAAAGATCGAGAACGACGGCTTCGCCATCGAATGATTCGAAAACGATGTCCTTGCTTGCGACCGCGTAGACCCGCTGTTGCATCGCTGTGTCCCCCGTCCCATGCGCCCTGAAGGGATGCGCCGGCTTCACGGTCTGCCAAGCCCTTCCTAAGTGCGTCTAAATCACTTGGCCGTTGGTTGGCAAGACAAAGACCCGCGAATACAAGCCTGCGTCGGCGACCGTTGCGGCGAAGTCGACCGGCTCAAGCCTCGATTTCGAGCGCCGACAATGGTTTCGAGCAGCAGGCAAGGATAAAACCGTCATCGATCTCGTGGTCGAGGATGCCGCCATTGTGGCTCATCTCGACTTCGCCGGAGACCTTCTTCACCTTGCAGGTGCCGCACAGGCCGAACTCGCAGGCGGCGGGAATCCGCACGCCCGAGCTGCGCGCGGTCTGCAGCACGGTCTGGCCGGCGACGCAGCCGGCGTCGACCTCCGAAAGCGAGAAGCGGATCGGCGTCACGGCTTCGACAGGTGCAGCGATGCCGTCCTCGACCGGGGAGGCAAACGGCGCCGGAATTTCCTCCACCACAGGCGCGGCAAAGCTCTCCTGATGGTATTTCGTCATGTCGAAGCCGGCGGCATCCAGCATGCCGCGCACGGCGCGCATGAACGGATCGGGGCCGCAGCAGAAGATTTCGCGCTCGCGGAAGTCCGGAGCCAGCAAGGGCAGCCGGATCGCATCGATGCGGCCCATATGGCCGTACCAGCCTTCGCGGCTGGAACGTTCCTCGATCATGAAGCCGAGCGACAGGCCGGGCATATGGCCGCCGAGCAGTTCGAGTTCCTTGCGGAAGATGATCTCTTCGGCACGCCGCGCGCAGTTGACGAAACCGACATCGGTCCATGGCGCGCAGTCGTTCAGCCAGCGCAGCATCGACATCATCGGCGTCACGCCGGAGCCGGCGGAAATGAACAGGTATTTGGCCGCCGGGTGGCTGTGCAACGAGAAGTCGCCGGCCGGTCCGTAGGCCTTGACATGCGAACCGGGCACCAGATGGTCGAACATCCAGCGCGTGCCGATGCTGCCGGCCTGCGCCTTGACCGTCACCGCGATCGAAAACGGCCGCGATGGCGACGACGACAGCGTGTAGGTGCGCATCAGCGGCCCGTCCGGTGTCGGCAGTTCCAGCGTCAGGAACTGGCCCGGCTTGTAGCGGAACCAGGTCTGGTTGTCGGAGCGGAAGGTGAAGGTCTTGACGTCGGGCGCCTCGTCGCTGACGCCGATCACTTCCAGCACCTGCAGCCTATCGTTCCACGGCGCCATCTGGTCAAGATGGCGATAGAGCCCAAGATCCGTCATCGCATTCATCCTCTGGTCCCTCTTCGCCTGCTCCAGCTCACGCGACGCTGCGTAGCGCCGGCCGGCCGCCTTCGGCAAGGCGCGGGCCGATGAAGGCCGCGTACCATTCGACGAACTGGATCACGCCGCCCTCGTGCAGCTCCGAATAGGGGCCGGGCTCATAGGCCGGAGACAGGATGCCAAAGGCGTTTTCCTCGACGATGCGGCGGTCCTGGTCGTTGGTCTCGGTCCAGACATGGGTGAGCTCCTCAAGGTTGTAGTCGACCCCCTCGACCGCATCCTTGTGCACCAGCCACTTGGTCGTCACCGCGGTTTCGGTGGCGCTGATCGGCAGCACCCGGAAGGTGACCGCATGGTCGATCAGTATGTGGTTCCAGGTCGTCGGATAGTGGTAGTGCATCAAGGTGCCGATGCGGTCGGCGGCAACAGTGTCGGACAGGTTCTTCGTCACCGCGCGCTTTCCGGACATCGTGTAGCTGACGGCATCGCGCAGCAGCGGCGCGCGGGTGGCGCGGTATTGCCCGGCCGGATCGATGCGGAACTTGCTCGGCAGGCCCGCCGCCTCGCATTTCGCCCAGTGCGCCAGCATCTCCGGATCGCTGTCGGCGCCCTGCACGCCGGTCACCGTCGGCGCTTCGGGGAATGTCTTGCACAGCTCTGGATGATTGCCGGCGCAGTGATAGCATTCGCGGTTGTTTTCCCAGACCAGCTTCCAGTTGCCCTTCTCGATGATGGTGCTCTCGAAGGCGACCTTGGCTTCATTCAGCCGGTGCGGCTTGAGGTAGGGCTCTATCATGGCGCGCATCGGCGCAAAGTCGGCAGGTTCTTTCGCCAGGCAGATGAAGATGTAGCCGCCGACGCTCTCGCAGGCGACGGGCTTCAGGCCGAACTGGCTCTTGTCGAAACCGTCGGCCATCTGGCGGGCAAACAGCAGCCGGCCGTCAAGCTCGTAGGTCCACTGGTGATAGGGGCAGACAAGCTTTGCCGCCATGCCCTTCTCAGTGTTGCAGACACGGCTGCCGCGATGGCGGCAGGAATTGTGAAAGGCGTTGATGTTGCCCTTCTGGTCGCGGACCAGCACCACCGGATAATCGCCGATCTGCACGGTGATATAGCTGCCGGGCTTCGGCAGTTCGCAATCATGGCCGATGAACAGCCAGTCGCGATACCAGATAAGCTCCATGTCGAGCTTGAAATAGTCCGGGTCGGTGTAGAAGGGCTGTTCCAGCGAAAAGCCTTGCTTGCGGCCGTTCAGGAGCCTCAGCATGTCGTTGCGCGTATCCATAGTTCTGTCCTCGTGGTTTAAGGACTGAACTTGGTGGTGATGGAGGAAGGATCGGACGCAGGCCGGCGCGGCGCCGGACATGCACTATCCACCTCTTGACCGCCCACCGCGATCAGTCGAGTCTATGCATCTCGGGCTGGTTTCCGGGCTCTGGAGTTGTCCTTGCGGACCATCGCGACACCTTCCCAGGCTCTTGCCCAGTGGTCTCCCGTTGCGACTTCAACTCCACCACCGTTGCGGGGGCAGCGCCGGATTCTGACCGGCTTCCCAATTCTCCGCTGCGTCGTCACGAAGCGGCACCTGAGATGCGATCATCTAATCACGGCAGCGATCGCGACGTCGGCATGAAAGCGACATCATATCCATGCGGCGCGACACGCGCGGCATACGCCCCCCGCCGCCGGTCAAAGAGCTGAGACGTTTCTTGCGACGCCATCATCGCCGTTTCGAATCGCTGCGGATCCAGTTCGATCGGGGGCAAAAAGGGCTCAACGGTATCGAAAAGTTACTATTAGCAATCTCTAATCGAACCGAACGGTTCGTTTCTGTTGACAATGCGTGCAGGACGGTGTGAACGACGGCCCGGAAACCGACATCGGAGCGAACCACTCGGTTCGGCATAAGCGACTGAAAACAATGCGATAAATGACCATAGAGGAACTTCCTGGCACAATTTCAAGGTGCAGGACCGTGGTCCACACGGAACAACTTCGTGATTGGAAACCAGCCTATGGCTTTCCCACATCGGGGCTGTCCGAACGACGCGAATTCCTCCCAAGACACGCCGCTAGACGGACAGACAAACTGGAGTACTAAAAATGAAAAAGATCATCCTCACTGCCGCAGCCGTTTTGGCGATCACCGGCAGCGCCTTCGCCGGTAGCGACAATTACGGTTCCAATGGTGCGAACCAGCCAGCCGTCTCGGTCGACAGCTCGTATACGGCTTCCATTCAGAAGCCGGCGCACGCTGACAAGCAGCCTGTCGTTCAGGGCGCCGACCGCGACCTCTACGGCAATCGCTGATCCCGACCAAAGAAGGGCGGCTAACCCGTCGCTCTCGGGATCCCAAAAAATTCAGGAGTATTTGAAATGAAAAAGATCATCCTTGCTGCCGCCGCCGTTTTGGCCATCTCCGGCAGCGCTTTCGCCGGCAGCGACAACTACGGTTCGAACGGCGCCAACCAGCCTGCGATTACGTCGACCGATAGTGGCCATACGGCTTCGGTTGAGAAGTCGGCTCCAGCCGAGCAGGCGCCTGCCCACGGTGCCGACCGTAACCTTTTCGGCCGCTAAAGCCGGTTTCCAGCACGTGGCGGGCTTATCCGCTGCAGCTGGCGGCATCAGAAAAATTCAGGAGACTAAAATGAAGAAGATCGTTCTCGCCGCCGCAGCCGTTCTGGCTGTTTCGAGCGCTGCCTTTGCCGGCAGCGACAATTATGGCTCCAATGGCGCCAACCAGCCGGCCGCTGCCGTCGACACCACCCGCACTTCGTCGACCGGCACCAACTCGGCGCTCTACAAGCTGCTGAACTCGTCGGACGACCAACAGAAGTTCGTTCCTCAGAGCAGCGACAGGGATCGGTTCGGCAACAACTAACAGCCGAAGCTTAAAAAAAGAGCGGCGGGCCTGGCCCGCCGCTCTTTTTTCATGCCTGTACGACGCAGCTATCTCAAGCCGCCTTCACTTCCACCGGCTTGAGCGAGAAGGAGTGCCCATCGGCGTCGAAGATGTGCAGGTCCCCGGCATCCGCGGTCAGCCGCAGCTTTGCCCCGCGCTTGACCTCGACATTGCCGGGCAGCTTGGTCACCAACGGCAGGTCAGCGCGGCCGATATCGACATAGACAAGCTGCACCTCGCCGAGTTGCTCGACATAGTCTACCACGCCCTCGAAAAGATATTCCGCGCCGGTGGCGGCCGACAGATCCTCCGGCCGCACGCCGAAGCTGACTGCCGCACCCTTTGCTGACGCCGGCGTTGCGATCGGCACCGTTGCCTTGCGGCCGCCGACATGGCTGACGATTGTCGGGTTGCCCGTCCTGTCGATTGTCGCCGGCAGGATGTTCATGGCCGGCGAGCCGATGAACTGGGCAACGAACAGATTGCCGGGCTTCTTGTAGAGGTCCATCGGCGTGCCGACCTGCTCGATATGGCCATCCTTCAGCACGACGATGCGGTCGGCGAGCGTCATCGCTTCGACCTGATCGTGGGTGACGTAGATCATGGTCGTGGCAGGCATCGATTCCTTGAGCTTGGCGATCTCGATGCGGGTCGCGACGCGCAGCGCCGCGTCGAGATTCGACAGCGGCTCGTCGAACAGGAACACTTTCGGATTGCGCACGATGGCGCGACCGATGGCGACACGCTGGCGCTGGCCGCCCGACATCGCCTTGGGCAGGCGGTCGAGATATTTGGTCAGCTGCAGGATTTCGGCGGCCTGCCGCACCCGCTTGTCGATCTCGGCCTTGCTTTCCTTGCCGATCTTCATCGAGAAGGCCATGTTGTCGTAGACGGTCATGTGCGGATAGAGCGCATAGGACTGGAACACCATGGCAATGCCGCGCTTGGAAGGCGGCACGTCGTTCACCACCTCGCCGGCGATCTTCAGCTCGCCGGAGGTGATCTCCTCAAGCCCGGCGATGGACCGCAGCAAGGTCGACTTGCCGCAACCCGACGGGCCGACGAAGACGATGAACTCGCCCGACTTTATGTCGAGGTCGATGCCGTGGAGAATGTGCAGATTGCCGTATGATTTCTTCACCTGTCTCAGCGTGACATCGGCCATAATTTCCTCCCAGTGATTTCCCTAGAGAACCTGGATTTCCTCAAAAAATCCAGTTTCGTCAAAAACTCAGTCGATGCGCCCGAACCAGGCGCCGTAGCCGCCGAGGCGGATGGAACCTGTGCCGGATTGTCCCGAAAAACCGTGCCCGGCCAATGGCAGCAACGCCTGACCACCGAGATCGACCTCGGCCGGCTTGCTGGCCAGATTGAAGACGCAGACGATCTGCTCATTGCCCTCACGGCGGGTGAAGGCGACGGTGTCGCCCTCGCTTTCGATGAACTCGATGTCGCCTTTGGCCAGGGCCGGATGCTGGCGGCGGAAACCGAGAAAGCGCCGGTAGTGCTCGAGCAGCGAGGCCGCGTCGCCCTGCTGAACATTGACCGCTTGCGACAAGTGCTTGCCCGGCACCGGCAGCCAGGGCTTGGCCGTCGAAAAGCCGGCATTGCTGGCGGTTGCATCCCACACCATCGGCGTGCGGCAGCCGTCGCGGCCCTTGAATTCGGGCCAGAAGCGAATGCCGTAGGGGTCCTGCAGATCCTCGAACTGCAACTCGGCTTCGCCAAGCCCAAGCTCCTCTCCCTGATAGAGGCAGACCGAACCGCGCAGCGACATCAGCAGCGCCGAGATAACCTTCAGATAGGCGGCCGGGTCGGCCTCGTCGGCGGCCCAGCGCGAGGCCGGACGCATCACGTCGTGGTTGGAAAAGGCCCAGCACGACCAGCCGTCACTGGCGACTTTGCCGAAGGCTTCCAGCACCTCGCGCACCTTGGCGGCGCTGATCTTTTCCGGCGCCAGGAAATCGAAGGAATAGCACATGTGGACGCGTTTGCCGCCGGCGGTGTAGGCGGCGACCACTTCCAGCCCGCGTTGCGAATCGCCGACTTCGCCGACTGCGGCGGTTGCCGGATATTCGTCGAGCAGCGCCCGGAACCGTTCGAGGAAGGCAAGGTTTTCCGGCCGGCTCTTGTCGTAGATATGGTCCTGGTAGTTGTAGGGATTGACCGCAGGTGCTGTCTGGTCGTTGCGCTCTTCGGGCGGCAGCGGCGGATTGTTCTCCAGCCCCTGGCTGTGGAAGTAGAAATTGATGGTGTCGAGGCGGAAGCCGTCGACGCCGCGCTCCAGCCAGAAGCGGGTGACGTCGAGCAGCGCGTCCTGGACTTCCAGATTGTGGAAGTTGAGATCGGGCTGCTCGGACAGGAAATTATGCAGGTAATATTGCTGGCGGCTGGTGTCCCACTGCCAGGCCGAGCCGCCGAAGATCGACAGCCAGTTGTTGGGCGGCGTGCCGTCCGGCCTGGCGTCGGCCCAGACATACCAGTCGGCCTTGGGATTGCTACGGCTGCCGCGGCTCTCCTTGAACCATGGATGGTTGTCGGCGGTGTGCGACAGCACCTCGTCGATCATCACCTTGAGGCCGAGGTGATGGGCTTCCGCAACCAGCGCGTCGAAATCGGCGAGCGTCCCGAACATCGGGTCGACGTCGCAATAGTCCGACACATCGTAGCCGAAATCCTTCATCGGCGACTTGAAGAAGGGCGAAATCCAGATGGCGTCGACGCCGAGCGAGGCGATGTAGGGCAGCCTGCGGATGATGCCCTTGAGGTCGCCGATGCCGTCGCCATTGGAGTCCTGATAGGAGCGCGGATAGATCTGGTAGATCACCGCGCCCCGCCACCAGTCGCGATCGACGGCGAGATCGGGCTTCGAGGTCGCCTTCAAAGCGGCTTGCATAAGTCTCAACCTCCTTTGACCGAGCCGGCCAGCAGCCCGCGGACGAAATAGCGCTGCAGCGAGAAGAACACGATCAGCGGCACGATAATGGTGACGAAGGCCGATGTCGTCAGGATTTCCCAGTCGCCGCCGCGCGAGCCGAGCAGCGCGTTGAGCTTCGCGGTCAGCACGATCTGGTCCCCTTCGGTACCGAGGAAAACCATTGCCACCAACAAATCGTTCCACACCCACAGGAACTGGAAGATTGCAAAGGACGCCAGCACCGGGAAGGACAGCGGCAGCACGATCTTGACGAAGATTTCGAAATCGCTGGCGCCATCTATGCGCGCCGATTCCATGATCTCGCGCGGCAGGCCGGCAATATAGCTGCGCAGGAGATAGATGGCGAAGGGCAGGCCGAAGCCGGTATGCGCCAGCCAGATGCCGAGATAGGTTTTCGACGGCACACCGAAGAAGATGCCGACGCCGTTGTAGATCTTCAAAAGCGGGATCAAGGACATCTGCAGCGGCACGACCAGCAGGCCGATGATTGTGGCGATCAGCAAGGCGCGGCCGGGAAAACGCATCCACGCCAATGCATAGGCGGCGAAGGCGGCGATCAGGATCGGGATGACCGTCGCCGGGATGGTGACGGTCAGCGAGTTTATGAACGAGCGGCCGATGCCCTCCGAAAACAGCACGGTCTTGTAATTGTCGGTGGTGAATTTCGGTGGCGCCGACGAGGCGTAATAGACGCGCTGGCCACGGTCGCCTTCGAAAGCCTTGGGCGAACTCATGACGAACGTTCCGTCGGCATTGAGCTGCAAGGTCACGCCGTCGCCGAGATCGGCAGTGGTGCCGGCCGGATATTGCGTCGGTGCCGCCGACTTGACGCCGAAGGCGCTGATGTTGCGCGCAGCACCGTCGCCGAAGATATTGCCGGCAAGCACGAACTTGCCGTCCTTCTCGACCTGCGCCGAGGCCGGCGGCAGGCGGCCGGCTTCAGTCTGGCTGGAGCTGGAGAATGAGTTCCACCAGCCCGAGGCGATGATCTGGTCCTTGTCGCGCAGCGACGAGACCAGGATGCCGAGCGTCGGCACGGTCCAGATGGCGACGAAGACGAGCACGGCGATGTGGACGCCGAAGCGGCTGGCAAAGGACTTCCCGGTCGCGACGGCCATCTCAGTGTCCTCCCGTCTCTTTGTTCGCCTGGCGGATGTTCCAGACCATGATCGGGATGACCGCGATCATGATGATGATGGCGATGGTGGCGCCGCGGCCGAAATCGCCGCCGCCGCGGAACATCCAGTCGAACATCAGATTGGCCAGCACCTGGCTGTTCCACTGGCCGTTGGTCATGGTCAGCACGATGTCGAACACTTTCAGCACCAGGATGGTGATCGTCGTCCAGACCACGGCGATGGTGCCCCAGATCTGCGGCACCATGATCTTCCAGAATATCTGGAACGGATTGGCGCCGTCGATGACCGCGGCTTCAAGCGTCTCTTCGGGGATGCCGCGCAATGCCGAAGACAGGATGACCATGGCAAAGCCGGTCTGGATCCAGATCAGGATGATCATCAGGAAGAAATTGTTCCAGAACGGAAGCGATATCCAGACCTGCGGCTGGCCGCCGAAATACTGGATGATGGCGTTGAGCAGACCGATCTGCGTCTGGCCCTCGCCGCGATATTCGTAGATGAATTTCCAGATCACGCTAGCGCCGACGAAGGAGATCGCCAGCGGCAGGAAGATCAGGCTCTTGGCGATCGTGCCCCACCAGATCTTGTCAGTGAGCACGGCGATTATCAGCCCTAGAAAGGTGCAGGCAGCGGGCACCACCGCCAGCCAGATGATGTTGTTGAGGATCGAGTTGCGGAACTCGCGGTCGCCGAACGCCCATTCATAGTTGGCGAAGCCGACAAAATGCTGGCCGCCGCGGTCGAGGAAGGACAGCCAGAGCGTCGCCACCACCGGATAGATCAGGTAGACGGTGAGGATGATCATCGCCGGGCCGACGAACAGCCACGGACGGACCAGTCCTTGCCGGCGCAGATTGTCGATGGCCGCAGCCCCGGCCACGCCGCGCGACGGGAATATCAGGTCGACCAGCTTGTTGGCGCCCCAGAAATAGGCGACGCAGCCGCCGACGCCGATGATGATGACAAAAATGGCCGATAAGATCTGAGCAGCCATGGGTCCCTCTTCCCTGCGCATGATCGGCCGGGCCTTGAACAGCCCTGGCGATGTGGCTCTGCGCCGATTTAAGTTATTCTGAAACGAACGAACGCAAATCGGTCCGGCGTAAGGCGCCGGTCGGATCCGGGCCATAGCGGCCCGGATCCAGTCTGTGGAGGAAGTCCTGAATTTGCCGCCAAAGCGGCTGATTACTTGGCAGTGGTTACTTGCCAGCTGACTGCTTGCCAGCTGACTGCTTGCCAGCTGACTACTTGATAGCGTCCCAGCTCTTCTGGATGTCGGTGGCGACATCCTGCGCCGACTTGCCGCCGACCAGATCGATCATGCCGGTCCAGAAGGCGCCGGCGCCGATCTTGCCCGGCATCAGGTCCGAACCGTCGAAGCGGAAGGTCGAGGCATTGGCGAGAATATCGCCCTGCTTCTTCAGCGCGTCGCTGGCATAGGCATCCTTGTTGACCGACTTGAGCGGCGTGACGAAGCCGCCCTGGGCCATCCAGATTTCATGTGCCAGCGGCATTTTCAGGAATTCGATGAACGCGCGTGCACCCTTCGAATCCTTGGTGATCATGGCCAGCGTGCCGGCGCCGAGCACAGGCGTGCCCAGCTCGGGCTTGGATGCATAGGGCGGGAAGTAGAAGAAGTCGGCGTCCTGTCCAACCTTTGTGCCTTCCGGGAAGAAGGTCGGGATGAACGATGCCTGATGGTGCAGGTAGCATTTCGGCGGCACCGAGAAGAGGCCCTTCGGGCTGTCGCGGAAGTCGGTCGCGGCAACCGCCTTGGCCCCACCGTCGACCATCTTGTCGTCGGTCGCGATCTTGCCGAAAATGTCGATGGCGTTGACCACCGCCGGATCGTTGAACGGGATCTCGTTCTTTACCCACTTGTCATACACGTCGGGCGTCTGGGTGCGCAGCATGATGTCTTCGACCCAGTCGGTCGCCGGCCAGCCGGTAGCGCCGCCTGAGCCGAGGCCGATGCACCACGGCGTGCCGCCGTCGGCGATGATCTTCTTCTCGAGGTCGGCGAGCTCTTCCTGGGTCTTGGGAACCTTGTAGCCGGCTTCCTCGAAATTGTCGGGCGAATACCAGACCAGCGATTTCACGTCGGCCTTGTAGGGGAAGGCGAAGAAGCCCGGCTTGCCGTCCTTGTCCTTGAAGGTGCCGAGATCGACCCATGACTGGCCGGCGCCGTAATTGTCCTTGATCCATTTGGCGGTGTCGTCGCCCAGCGGCGTCAAAAGGCCCTTGGACGCCAGATCCTGGATCAGGCCCGGCTGCGGCAGTACGGCGATATTGGGCGGGCTGCCGGCTTGGGTATCGATGACGATCTGCTGTTCGTAATTTTCCGACGAGGAGTATTTGATCTCGGCGCCGGTGGCTTCCTGAAAATATTCGAGAACAGTGCGGATGAGGCCTTCGTCCTCGCCGCGCCAGGGCCCGAAGATGGTCAGCGTCTCGCCCTTGAGATCGACCTTCTTCAGCTCTTCGTAATTGGCCCAGTTGAAGCGCTTGTCTTCCCCGGGCTTGAACTTCAGTTCGGCTTGCGCCGGCAGGGACAAGGCGAGTGTGGCAAACGCTGCGCCAAGCAGAAGCATCTTCTTCATCGGTATTCCTCCCAGTGTGGACACATACACCCGGGCGGAACCTCCATTCCGCCCGCCGACGCTGCAGGACTGTGACTCGTTCAGAAAGGAACCGCAACCTTTCGAAGAGTCTTCCAAAGCGCTTTGGTCTTTTTGATCTCGCCATTGAATCGGCTGGAAGTCAAGAGGGCGGTGGGCTAATCGATTTAATTGCGGGCCGCAAGACTTGGTAAAGTGCACTGCAGCACAGTTTTACGGCGGTGCAGCACCGTATTAAGCTTCAAACTGGCCGGACCAGTGCGTATGGTCGACCAGCTCGGCCGCGCCCATTGTGGCGCCGCGTGGCTTCAAAATTAAAAGCGCTTTGAGGCTTGGAGGCCTCCCAGTGAACCTGAAGCAGCTCTCTCATATGCTGGCCCTGTCGCAGACAACGGTAAGCCGTGCGCTCAACGGCTATCCCGAGGTCAACGAGGAAACCCGCCGGCGTGTGGTGGATGCCGCCAAGCGCCACGGCTACCGGCCCAACCCGAGCGCGCGCCGGCTGGCGACCGGCAAGACGGGCATGATCGGGTATGTGCTGCCGACGGGCGCCTCCGTCGACATCGACCCGCATTTCGTCGAGTTCCTGTCGGGTCTCGGCGACTATGCCCGCTCGCACGAGCTCGACCTAGTGCTGTCGCCGGCCGATGCCGACGACCAGGAAACCACCTATCGCCGCATCGTCGCCAACCGCCAGGTCGACGCCGTCTACATCTCCTCGCCGCGCCCGGCCGACCGGCGAGTGGCGCTGGTCAACACGCTCGGCATTCCCTTCATCGTCCATGGCCGCAGCGAAGGCTTCGATTTCGACTACCCCTTCACCGACATCGACAATGAGGGCGGCTTCCACGACGCCGCCCGGCTGCTGGTTCAGCTCGGCCACCGCCGGCTGGCGCTGATCAATGGCGACGACCGCGAGACCTTCGCCATCCACCGCGAGCGCGGCATGCGCAGGGCGCTGGCCGCGAGCGGCCTGACGCTCGGCGAGCGCCATGTCTGTTCACTCACCATGACCGAGGAGAACGGCTACCGCGCCGCCAGGCGCCTGCTCGAACAGAGCGAGCGGCCGACGGCGATCGCCTGCTCCAGCCTGATCATGTCGCTCGGCGTCGTGCGCGCGGTGCGCGACCTTGGCCTGACCATTCCCGGCGACCTGTCGTTGATTGCCCATGACGACGTCTTTCCATGGCTGAAGCCGGAGAATTTTTCCGTGCCGCTGTCGACGACGCGCTCGTCAATCCGCCTCGCCGGCGCCCGCATCGCCGAACGCCTGGCAGCGCGCATTTCCGGCTTGGAAGAAGGGGCGCGGGGCGAGGTCTGGCCTGTCGACCTGGTGGTGAGAGGCTCGGTCGCCGGCGCGCCGGTTTAGGGATTAATCCAATTGCTCCGCTGGCAAGTTCACCCATGTGGATGTTGCCCGCAGATAGATTGACTTCGTTGGGACAACGGTCTGCCTGGACCTGTCCTTGATTTGGCTTCGAGTGGGTGGCAACCAGTAAGCCAGAGCCATCAACCAGTCCTCAGGGTGCGCCACTTGCCCATATTCCCGTTCTCCGAAACGGATCCAATCCGGCATCCTGGCCCACCGCCGAAAACGTCGGAGGTGGTCATTGTCGGTGGCGGCATCATCGGTGACGACGGCGCTTTTCCTGGCACAGCGGAACATCCCGGTGACGCTGCTGGAAAAAGGACGCATTGCGGCCGAACAGTCGTCCCGCAATTGGGGCTGGATCCGAAAGCAGGGACGCGACGCCGACGAGTTGCCCATCGTCATAGAGGCTATTCGCCTGTGGCGGCAACTGGCTGAGGAATGCGGCGAGGACATCGGCCTGACCCAGACAGGTGTGACCTACCTGGCGAAGACCGACAAGGACATGGCCGGCTTCGAAGCATTCATGAAGATCGCTGCGACGCATGCGCTCGACACCCGTCTCCTGGATGCAGACGAAACCGCGGCACTCATCAAAGGCATGTCGCGCAAATTCAAGGGCGCGATGACGACGCCCTCCGACATGCGGGCGGAGCCTTGGCTGGCGGTGCCCGCACTTGCCCGGCTCGCCGCGCGAAAAGGCGTCAAAATCGTCGAGAATTGTGCGGCGCGAACCCTCGAAATCTCAGGCGGCAAGATCAAGGGCGTGTGGACCGAGGCGGGGTATGTCGAGGCCTCCAGCGTGCTGGTCGCCGGCGGCGCCTGGTCATCTCTGTTCTTGCGCAGACACGGCATCTCCATCCCCCAGCTCAGCGTCAGAGTAACCGCAGCCGCAACGGAGCCCATGCCTGAGGTCTATGCAGGTGCGGCCGCCGACGAACACATCGCGTTCCGGCGCAGGCAGGATGGCGGATATACGCTCGCCGCGGGCGGCAGCCATTTGCTTTACCTGGGGCCTGACGCATTCCGGCACGCCACCAATTACCTTCCCGCCCTCAGGGACAATCCGTTCGGGACACGCTACTTTCCGTTCGCCCCGTCAGGCTACCCTGACGCCTGGTCGACGCCGCGCGATTGGGCGCCGGATTCCGTCAGTCCTTTCGAAAAAATGCGGGTGCTGAACCCGCCCCCTGAACGAGCCGGTCTGCGTTCCATAGAACGCAATTTCGGACGTCTTTTTCCACAGCTCGAAACAGTTCGCCTGAAGGCAGGCTGGGGCGGCATGATCGACGCCATGCCGGACGTCGTCCCCATCGTGGATCATGTGCAGGCCGTCGGCGGTCTTTTCGTCGCGACGGGAATGAGCGGTCACGGCTTCGGTATCGGGCCTGGCATAGGCCGGGTCGTTGCCGACATGATCCAGGGAAACCAGACCGGGCACGACCTCAGCCGCTTCCGGCTGTCGCGCTTCCATGATGGCAGCCCTGTTCGGCTGGGTCCGGCGCTCTGAATTGGGTGGCGCGAAATTCGCCCGGTTTACTTGTTCGCCGCCGCCTTCGTATCCAGCAGCCCATAACCGAAATCATTGTCCCGTCCCTTCGGACCGAGATCCCTGGCGGTGACGGCCAGCGCCTTTTCGATATCGTCGGCCGAGCGCTCGGGTGAGGCGTGGATCAGGTTGGCGATTGCGCCGGACACGATCGCGGCGGCAAATGAGGTGCCGGTGACGACGTCAGAGCCGGCGCCGCTCGGCGCCACCATCTCGACGCCGGGCGCCGAGATGAAGACATAAGCGCCGCGATTGGCCTGCTGCATCAGCCCGTCCTTGGCGTCGGTGGCGGTGACCGCGATCACGCCGTCATAGGCGGCGGGGTAGCCATAGGGCGCTTTCGGCCCGTTGTTGCCGGCAGCAGCGACCAGGATGATGCCGAGCCCGCGCGCATTGCGGCAGGCGGTGGCGAGCAGATCGTTCTTGGGGCCGACGAAACTCATATTGATGATGCTGACATTCTGGTCCGCCGCCCAGTCGAGCGCCGACAGGATGACATCCATGGTCGACCTGCCGTCCTCGAAGGCGCGGGCGTGATAGATCCTGGCGCCGGGCGCCATGCCTTCGAGCGCGCCGACGCCGGCGATCAGCCCGTCGACCGAGGTACCGTGGTCACGCTTTTCGACCGGCACGTTGGGCATGGCGTCGAACTGGTCGGCAATGACGCCGGACAGCGCCGGATTGGTGTCGTCTATGCCGGTGTCGATGACGGCGATGCGCACGTTTTCGCCACTGGCTTGCTTGTTGTCGAGCTGAATGCGCTCGAAGGCATAGTTGACGATGCCGGCCGCCTGCTGCAGCGAATAGATATGGTTTGGCTCGCGCCGCAGGGTGCGGCCATCGGCGGCCAGCTGCGCCAGCACGGCGCCGACCGGGCGGCCGTCGGGAATGCCGAAGCGCACCAGCGTGGTGCCGAGCAGCCGCGACTGGCGCTGCGAGCGCACTTCAAGGCCGAAGGAGGCGGCGATCTGCTGGACGGCGCCGGCATCGCCGTCGACGGTCACCAGCACCTCGTCGGGCACGAACTCGCCGGCGATGGCACGGCGCGGCGCGGTCGCGACAAGATCGGTCGGCGAAACGATCGCCCCGCCGGCGGGTGGCCCGGCCTGCGTGTCGGCAGGCGGCGCTGACGGCCGCGGCGTCGGCACGGGCGCTACGGGAGCCGGTGGGTTGGGAAACAGGTCGACGATCAGGGCCGGAAGGGTAACTGCGCCTGGTTCGCCGCCGACGTTGGCCTCATTGCCGTCTTTCGGGCAGTCGGCAGCCGCCGCTCCGGCCGCGTCGGTGCAGTCGGCCCGGCCGGCATTGGGATCATTGGTCTGCGCCGACGCCGGCACGGCGACGATTGTCGTCGCCGCCACCAGGATCGCCGCAAATCGAATGACCGCCCTAGCTGCCATCAACCGGTTTCCTTCCCTCGATCACAGTCTCCGCGAACGGCTGGGCGGCAATAAGGCCGACGAGCCTGGTGTAGTCTGCTCCGGTCTTGACCGGGATGGCAATGCGGAAGACGCCCGAGGCGGCCGGCCCGCCGGCGATCTTCAGCGCGTTCTGGTCGAGGAAGACAGCGATGTCGGACATCTTCGCATCCGGCTTGAACTTGACCAGCGCGAACGGCAGTTTCGCCAGATCATCCTCGGCGCCGGCAATCTCGAAATCATGGCTCTTGCCGCCGGTCTGCACGTAGGACTGCACCACGACCAACGCCAGCAGCACCGCCGCTGCCGCCCAGGCGACACCGACCGGCACCGCCATGAAACGGCCGAGTGCCTGCGCCAGCCAGGAACGGCCCGCGGGAGCGCGGACCGGTCCGGCTTCGGCGTCGAGCGCCCTGGCAAAGCGGCTGAGCGCATCGGCCGGAGGCCGGATCGCCTCGTTGGCGGCGGTGGCGCCGGAGAATTCCGCCTCAGCCTCGCCAAGCGCCGCCGTCGCCGCCGGATCGGACGCCAGCCATTCCTCGACGGCTTCGAGGTCCGAGCCTTCCAGCGAGCCGTTCAGGTAGAACGGCAGCAGCGTTTCCATTTCGTCACGGCGCGAGATTTTTTCAGCGGCGCTCATGTCTTCAGGATTGCTCATGGCCACCCCCTGTCGTAACCGGCGGCCTTGAGGGCTTCGCCGAGTTTCTTGCGGGCGTAGAACATTCGGGTCTTGACGGTGGCGACCGGGATGCCGAGCACCTCGCCAATCTCCGTCACCGACTGTCCATGGTAATAGGCAAGGTCGATCACCGAGCGGTGTTCCTCCGGCAAGGCATCGACGAAGCGCCGCAAAGCGGCGCCCTTGTCTTCCTTCATGGTGGCGACTTCCGGCGTGTCGGCGCCGTCGGGAACCTGCGCCGCATCGTCGTCATCGATCCAGTCTTCTTTTTTCTTGCGAAGCATCGACAGCGCCTTGAACCGGGCGATGCCGAGCAGCCATGTCGAGACTTCCGAGCGCCCTTCGAAACCGGGCGCCTGGCGCCACAGCTCGAGAAAGACCTCGTTTGCGATATCGTCGGCCATCATTTCCGATCCCGTCTGGCGCACCACGAAGCGGTAGACCCGCGCGTGGTGACGCATGAACAGCAGCCGAACAGCGGCACGGTCGCCCTTCGCGACCCGGTCGACAAGCGCGCGATCAGTCTCGGTCGCTGCCGTCATGGCCGGTCGAGCCGCCTGGCTCCTGTCTGCTCTGTCGCCGATAGGTTCAAAAAGGTTCATCCTTCCGCCAAGGAATTTTGGCGAAGCTAACCGAAGAGAGGGAGTGTTGCCAGAGCGTCTGTCCAGCCGATAGATGGGTAACACTTTGAACCGGATACATAGGTGACACTTCTCTCCCCCTATGCGTCCGCCGCAGCGCCAAGCGGATTGGTTGGCGCGGCGCTGCGGCGGACAAGCTTCATGTGCCGTGTGTCGATGATGCCGAGCGGGTGGGCATGGAATGAGAGTGTCCATTGTCCGTCTTCGGTCTCCAACGCAGCGACCGGTTCGCCCGCCAGCGCTTGCGAGACATATATGAAGCCGCCATTCCATCGGATCTCGCCATTGTGGCGCACGCGGCGGACCGAGGCCTCGGCCGGATAGACGGGCTCGGGTGGTGTCCTGGGCATGGCGCGCTGTGAGGACCGGTAGTGCTGGGCGGGCGTATCCATGCCCAGCGCCTCATGGGGACGTTCCTCATTGTAGCTTTGGCGGAAGGTCTCGAAGGCCTGGCCCTGTGCCGTTCGGTCGGCTTCCGGTGCCTCGGCCATCGGCAGCATGGTCAGGTGAAAGCGCTCGTGACGTCCGTTCTGCTGTGGCCTGCCGGGTGCGATCCGCTCCAGCGTGATGCCGAGCTTGATGAAGCGCACGACAAGCGGCGTCAGCCCGGTGACGCCGGCCGATGCGAAGGGCGGGCCATTGTCGCTTTTGAAGCGATCCGGCAGGCCATGCTCTTCAAACAGCCGTTCGAACACCGGCCAGGCTTCGCTATCGGCCGTCGACCCCGTCGCTTCGAGCGCCAGAAGAAGCGGCTCGACGCATCCATCACCGTCAAGGGTTCGCAACGCCAGCCGTCGCGGGTCCGGAACCAGCCCTTGTGATCGCCAGTCCACACCGCGTTCGGTTCTTGCGGCTGTGGCCAGGGTCCATTGCCGCAGGCCCGCAGGCGGGGTCGCTTGCGGGCGCGGACAAGCCCATGCCGCGCAAGGATCGCGCCGACCGTCGAGGCTGAAGGCCACATGAACTCGGGAGCCGTGCGCCTGAGCCGTGCCACGATCTTCTTTGGACCCCAAAGCGGATGCAGCTCCTTGGCCGCCACAATCCGCTCAACCAGATCCTGAGCTGTTGCACGGCCTTGATTGAGCGGGGCTCGCGGCAGGTCGTGCAAACCCTCAGGCCCAAACGTCCGATAGCGTCCTAGCCATTTGTAGCCGTTCTTGCGTGAGATCCCGTAGGCCGCACAAAGCGCAACCATCGTCTCATCCCCAGAAAGACACTCCACAACAAACCGTAGCCGCTCGTCCATGATGCCAGTCTCTCGCCAAACCATCGCCGGTCCTCCGGCGGACAAGAAAACTGTCACCCATGCTATCGGTCCATTCTGTTACCTATCTATCCGGTTCGGACACGTCTCCCTTCTCCCCGTCACTACACGGGGAGAAGGTGCCGGCAGGCGGATGAGGGGCGGCGCCGGCGTTGGGGTATTTATTTTGATGTTAGCGCTGCCCCTCACCCTTACCCTCTCCCCGTATAGTGACGGGGAGAGGGGGTAGCGAACGGCGGCTCAGCGACGACCTCCGTCACCCCAAAAACGGCTTAGCCTTCATGGTCTCCGGCACCGGCACACCCAGCCGCTTCAGCACCGTCGGCGCCAGTTGCAGCTGATCGAGCAGCGTGTCCGGATCCGGCCCTTTGCCGGCTCCGAAATAATACAGCGCGAAATCCTGCATTTCATCGTCACGGCCGCCATGATGGCCGCGGTCTGTCTGGCCGTGGTCGGCGGTTACGATCACCTCGTAACCGGCCTGCCGCCAGCCCGGCAGGAAGGCTGCCAGCATGCCGTCCATCGCATAGCAGGCATGGTCCATTTCGTGGCAGTCATGGCCGAAGCGGTGGCCCATCGAATCCAGAGTGCAGGTGTGCAGGATACCGTAGTCGATGGCATGGCGCCGGGTCAGCATGGTCAGCGTCGCAAACAGGTCGACATCGCTCGGCGTCATCTGGTTGCGGGCATTATAGCCGGTCATGGTGTGGAAGCGGCCATGCGCGATCGGTCCGTTGGGCTCGTCATACTCCATGTCCTCGACCAGATCGAACGGATAGGAACGGAAGAATTCGGACCAGTAGGAATGAGTCACTGCGCCGGTCTTGCCGCCGGCCTTGCTGACCTCGGAGAAAATATCCGGCTTGTTGACGAGAAAACGGTTCTCGTTGGATAGGATGCCGTGCTCCTGCGGCGAAACCCCGGTGTGGATCGAGGCATAGCAGCAGGCCGAGGTCGACGGCAGCACCGAGCGCATCTTCCACACCTGCGCCTCGCCCGACTGCACCCAGCCCTCGAGATTGCCCATCAGCCGGCGCCAGTTCCGGTAGGGCACGCCATCGAGAATGATGAGCAGCAGTTTGGTCTTGAGCGCCATGGGCGGCTCCGGAAAGCTTTTGCCGTTGAAGGAAGTTTTCGCGACAAAGGCCGCGAATTCCCTACTAATTCCCCGCGCTCGCCATGCGCCGTCCCTTGATCGCCTTTTCCAGCCAGCCGATCTCCATCTCGGGAACGGACGACAGCAGCAGGTCGGTATAGGCGTCGAAGGGCGGCGTCAGCACCTTGCTCTTGGCGCCGTAGCGCACCACCTCGCCGCGGTACATCACCGCGATCGAATCGGCGATCGACTTCACCGTCGCCAGATCGTGAGTGATAAAGAGGTAGGCGACCTTCTCGTGCTGCTGCAGGTTGAGCAGCAGCTTGAGAATGCCGTTGGCCACCAGCGGGTCGAGCGCCGATGTCACCTCGTCGCAGATGATCAGCTTGGGCTTGGCGGCGAGCGAGCGGGCGATACAGACGCGCTGTTTCTGGCCTCCGGAGAGTTCGGCCGGATAACGATCGAGAAAGCCCTTGCCCATCTCGATCTCGTCGAGCAGTTCGGCGACGCGCTTGTCGCGCTCGCGGCCGCGTATGCCGAAGTAGAATTCCAGCGGCCGGCCGATGATGGTGCCGACGGTCTGGCGCGGGTTCATCGCCACGTCGGCCATCTGATAGATCATCTGCAACTGGCGCAGATCCTCCTTCGGCCGGTCGGCAAGCCGGTTGGCGAGCGGCCTGCCATCGAAGGTGACGGTGCCTTCCTCGGGCGGCAACAGCCCGGTGATGGCGCGCGCCAGCGTCGACTTGCCAGAGCCGGATTCACCGACGACCGCCAGCGTCTGTCCCGGATAGATGTCGACCGAGACGTTCTTCAGCACCTTGACGTGGCTGCCGCCGTAAGCGGCGGTGACGTTCTTGACCGACAGGAACGGCGCGGCGCCGGGCTTCTGCTCGGCATGCTCGATCTCATGCACCGAGACCAGCGCATTGGTGTATTCCTGGCGCGGCTCCTTGATGATCTGGCGGGTGCCGCCCCATTCGACCAACCTGCCATGGCGCAGCACCATGATCTCGTCCGAGACCTGGGCGACGACGGCAAGATCGTGGGTGATGTAGAGCGCCGCGACATGGGTGTCACGGATGGCGTCCTTGATCGCCGCCAGCACGTCGATCTGCGTCGTCACGTCGAGCGCCGTGGTCGGCTCGTCGAAGACGATCAGGTCGGGTTCCGAACACAGCGCCATCGCCGTCATCACGCGCTGCAACTGGCCGCCGGAGACCTGGTGCGGGAAGCGTTCGCCGATGGTTTCGGGGTTCGGCAGGCTGAGCTTCTTGAACAACGCCACGGCACGTTTCTCTGCCTCGGCGCGTGTCGCCGTGCCGTGCAGCAGCGTTGCTTCCACCACCTGGTCCATCAGCTTGTGCGCCGGGTTGAAGGCGGCGGCCGCCGACTGCGCGACATAGCAGACCTCGCGGCCGCGCAATTTGCGGAAACCTTCCTTGCCGCCCTTGAGGATATCGCGGCCGTTGAGCAGCACCTCTCCGCCGGTGATGCGCACGCCGCCACGGCCATAGCCCATCGACGACAGGCCGATGGTCGACTTGCCGGCGCCGGACTCGCCGATCAGGCCGAGCACCTTGCCCTTTTCCAGCGTCAGCGAGACATCGTGGACCAAAACGATGTTCTTCGGCGCCTCGCCGGGCGGAAACACTGTCGCTTCGATGCGCAGATTGCGGATATCGAGCAGCAGGCCGGGCTTTGCTTTTGTGTCAGCCATCACCCGCGTCCTCCCTTCAGGCTTGTCGTGCGGTTGAGCACCCAGTCGGCGACCAGATTGACCGAAATCGCCAGTGCTGCGATCGCCGCGGCGGGAATGAGTGCCGCCCCGATACCGAAGACGATGCCGTCCTTGTTCTCCTTGACCATGCCGCCCCAGTCGGCATCCGGCGGTTGCACGCCAAGCCCGAGAAAGGACAGCGTCGACAAGAACAGCACCGCGTAGATGAAGCGCAGACCAAGTTCCGAGACCAGCGGCGAAAGCGCGTTGGGCAGGATCTCGCGGAAGATGATCCAGCCGCTGCCTTCGCCCCGCAGCTTGGCGGCCTCGACATAATCCATGACGTTGATGTCGACGGCCACCGCGCGCGACAGCCGGTAGACGCGGGTCGAGTCGAGGACGCCCATCACCAGGATCAGCGTCACCAGGTTGGTCGGCAGCACCGAAAGCACGACGAGCGCCATGATCAAGGTCGGGATCGACATCAGCAGATCGACAAGGCGCGACAGCAGCGTGTCGAACCAGCCGCCGAACACCGCCGCCGAAAAGCCGAGGATGGCGCCGAGCGAGAATGACAGCGCGGTGGCCAGCACCGCAATGAACAGCGTGATGCGAGCGCCGTAGATCATGCGCGACAGAAGATCGCGACCGAGATTGTCGGTGCCCAGCAAATGTGCCGCCGTCATCGGTTCCCAGACATCGCCGACGATTTCGGCATTGCCGTACGGTGCGATCAACGGTGCGAAAACTGCCGCCAACACGAACATAGCCGTCAGCACGATGCCGATCAGCGCGGGGATGGGGATGCGTTTGATGTCGAGCATGCCCGCCGCCTATTTCGGATGTCTGAGGCGCGGATTGGCGACAATCGCCCCGATGTCCGCAATGATGTTCAGGCTGATATAGACGGCGGCGAAGACCAGGCCGACCGCCTGCACCACCGGCACGTCGCGCTTGGTGACGTGGTCGACCAGATATTGTCCCATGCCGGGATAGACGAAGATCACCTCGACCACGACGACGCCGACGATGAGGTAGGCGAGGTTGAGCATGACCACGTTGATGATCGGCGCTATGGCATTGGGGAAAGCATGCTTGCGGATGACGTTGAAGGCCGACAGGCCTTTCAGTTCCGCCGTCTCGACATAGGCCGACTGCATGACGTTGAGGATGGCCGCGCGGGTCATGCGCATCATATGCGCCAGCACAACCAGCGTCAGCGCGGTGGCCGGCAGCGCGATCGCCTGCATGCGCTCACCGAACGGCATGCCGTCATAGACCGTGGAAATGGCCGGGAACCATTGATACTTCACGGCAAAGAAATAGACGAGCACATAGCCGATGAAGAATTCCGGGAAAGATGTCGAGGCGAGCGCCAGGCCGGAGATCAGCTTGTCGACCCAGCCATTGCGGTAACGCACGGCGATCAGGCCGAGGATGATGGCCAGCGGCACGGCCACGATCGCAGCCCAGAAGGCGAGGAACAGCGTGTTCCACAGCCGCCCCTTGATCGACGTGGCAATATCCTGGCCGCTCGACATCGCCGTGCCAAGATCGCCGGTGAGCACACCGCCTAGCCAATGGAAATACCTGATGTAAGCCGGCTGATTCAGGCCGAGCTGCTCGCGCAGATTGGCGAGCGATTCCGGCGTCGCCGACTGTCCGAGAATGGCTTGCGCGACGTCGCCGGGCAGGATCTGGGTGCCGGCGAAGATCAGGACCGAAACGGCCAGCAAGAGGACGATGCCCAGCGCAACGCGCTGGGCCACAAGTTTCACGACGGGTGAGGACATATCCGCAAAGCCGGGCTCAGGCTTCGAGCCAGCACTTCGCCAGCGCGTAGCCGTTCATCAGCTCCTGATGCGGATCGTCGACCCAGCCGCCGACCTTGGCGCCTGTCGCATCGATGAACTGATTGAACATCGGCAGGATCAGGCCGCCCTCGTCGCGCACCAGCACGGCCATGTCGTGGTACATCTGCTTGCGCTTGGTCTCGTCGAGTTCGGCGCGTGCAGCCAGCACCAGCTTGTCGAAGTCCGGACGCTTGAAACGGGTGTCGTTCCAGTCGGCGGTCGACAGATAGGCGGTCGAGTACATCTGGTCCTGGGTCGAGCGGCCGCCCCAATAGGAGGCGCAGAAGGGCTGCTTGTTCCAGACCTCGTTCCAGTAGCCGTCGCCGGGCTCGCGCTTGAGCTCGATCTTGATGCCGGCCTTGGCCGCGCTCTGCTGGAAGAGCTGCGAGGCGTCGACCGCGCCCGGGAAGGCGACGTCGGAGGTGCGCAGCAGCACGGTGCCGTCATGGCCCGACTTCTTGTAGTGGAACTTGGCCTTGTCGGGATCATATTTGCGCTGCTCGATCTCGGAAAACAGCGGATAGGACGAATTGATCGGGAAGTCGTTGCCGAGCGAGCCGTAGCCGCGCAGCACCTTGTTCAGCATCTCCTCACGGTCGATCGCGAGCTTCAGCGCCATGCGCAGGTCGCTGTTGTCGAAGGGCGCGGTGTTGCAATGCATGATGAAGACATAGTGGCCGGGGCCGGCATGGTTGCGGATGGTGACGCCCGGTACACGCTTGATCAGGTCGACGATCTTCGGCTCGACGCGGTTGATCATGTTGACCTGGCCGCCCTGCAGGGCCGCCGTGCGCGCGGTCGCGTCGTTGATGACGATGATCTCGATCTGGTCGGCATGGCCCATCTTGTCGGCCTGCCAGTAATTGGCGAAGCGCTCGCCGCCATGGCGCACGCCGGGCTCGTTGGTGGTGACCTTGTAGGGTCCTGCCGAGATGCCGGCATCCGCCTTGTCCTTGCCGCCGTTGGGCTGGACGATGAGGTGGTAGTCGCTGAGGAGATAGGGAAGGTCGGCGTTGGCCTCCTTCAACGTCAGGACGACTTCCTTGCCACTGGCCTTGATGCTGTCGATGCCCTTCATGTAGCCCAGCGCGCCGGACTTCGACTTTTCATCGGAATGGCGCTCGAGCGTTGCCGCCACATCCTCAGCGGTCACCGTCTTGCCGTTGTGGAATTCGACGCCGTCTCGGATTTTCAGCGTCCACACCTTGGCGTCGTCCGACGAGCCGATCTCTTCGGCGATGCGGTTCTCGAGCTTGCCTTCCGGAGACAGCTCGACGATCAGTTCGCCCCACATCTTGCCAAAGGCGAACGGCACTTGCGTCATGAACAAAGCCGGGTCCAGGCTGTTCGTGGATTCGCCGCCGACGAGGCCGGCCTTCAGCGTGCCGCCCTTGACCGGGCCTTCCGCACGAGCCGCACTGGAAAGCAGCATATTGGCGAAGGGCGCTGTGACGCCGAGTGCGGCGGCGCGGCCGAGGAAATCACGACGGCTCAGCTTGCCGGACGCAACGCGCCGGCTCAGATATTCGAGTTCGTTGGACATTTGAGTTCCTCACTCTGTTGGTTCGACCTTATGGTCGTTTTTTGCTTGTTGTTACCAAAGGGATATTGACCGGAAGGCAAAGCCGTAAGCAAGACGGAATGCGACATGCCGTGGCGTAAATCGTGCGTCGCAACTGGACCAGTCGGGTCGACGCTCAGAGCAGGTCGCGCGGGATCGTCTCTTCGAAATCGCGTTCGAAAACCAGCGTTTCGCCCTCATAGGCTTCGATTCTGGCGCTGACGATGAAGTTTTGCGCATCGCAGCGCATTTCAGCCGACGTCTCGGTGCGAACCGACCATCCGTTTCGCGACAAGGTCTGCGTCCAGTGCGTGCGACCCGAGGCAGACAGCGGCTCGTCGGGGTGGATCGTCCAGCTCTCGCGGGCAATGCTGCCATTGGCCAGTCCATGCGCGAGATCGCGCACTTCTCCGAAATCATCCGTGATCGACAGCGTGACGATGCCGGTCTTCTCATCGCGATCGACGTGACGCTCGGAATTCGCTGCACGAACTGTCGCGGTTGCCCAGGGTGTTGCGCCTTCGGGAGACTGGAACGAGGTCTCGTCGGCTTTTGCGAGCGGGCGCAGCGGCAGCCTCAGCGTCGCCGCTGAAAGGTCTAGCCGCACCGGCTCCGGCGACGGCCAGATCATCGGCCAGTAAGCATTGGAAACCGCGATGCGCAGGCGGTGTCCGGCCGGCACGCGGTAGGCGCACTGGTCTAGAATAACGCGCGCCGAAACCGTTTCGCCCGGCACCAGCGCTTGCGGCTGTTCGTGCGAAGAACGATGCGTCAGGTTGAGCACGCCGTAGGAGATCAGTTCCGAGGCGCCGTCGGGGTGCACGTCGCACAGCCGCACCGCGATGTTCGCCTGCGGGCGATCGGACGACACCCGGATGAGAAGCTCCGGCGCGCCGACGATGTCGAGTGCCTCGGCAAGCACAGGCTGATCGAAGCAGACGGACAGCGCGTCGTCCGGGCGCTGGTCGCCCGGCAGTTCCGGGCCAAAGGTGAAGGGAAAATATTCGCCGCCGGCGAGCCCGCAGCTTTGCGGGGTCGCCACGATCGCCGGCCTGACGCCGTCAGCAATGAGTTCGATCGCCCCGACCTTGATGTTGGGAGACGGCCATTCCTGTTCGGCCACCCAACGGCCCGGCCGCTCCGGGTGCCAGCGCGCGGGGCGCACACTGTCCATGACATAGGCGCGATAGTCCGGGTCGGCCTCGACACCGGTGTCGACGCCTTTCAGCCAGCGGTCCCACCAGCGCAACGCCTCCTGCAGGAAGCCGATGGCGGGTGTTGGCCCGGCATAATGCGGGTATTTGTGGATCCACGGCCCGACAATGCCCTTCACCGGCGCCTGGATGTTGGCGACGAGGTGCGAGATCGTGTTGCGGTAGCCGTCATGCCAGCCGCCGATCGACAGCACGGCCGCTTTGACGGCGGAGAAATCCTCGCAGATCGAACCGCGTTTCCAATAGGCGTCGCGATGCTGATGGCTGAGCCAGAGCGGCAGAAGGAAAGACTGGTTCTCCAGCCGCGTCAGCCAGAGGTCGCGCCAGCGGTTGTCGCCCGCAATCAGCGGATCCGGCGGTCGCGACGAATAGGACAACATGGTCGAGGCCCAGCCGAAATTTTCCGTCAAAAGGCAGCCGCCCTTGTAGTGGATGTCGTCGGCGTAGCGGTCGACGGTCGAGCACAGGCTGATCACCGCCTTCAGCGCCGGCGGCTGCTTGGCCGCCACCTGCAGGCAGTTGAAGCCACCCCAGGAAATGCCCATCATGCCGACACTGCCGTTGCACCAGGGCTGTGCTGCCGCCCAGGCAATCACATCGCAGGCGTCCTGCAATTCCTGCTCGGAATATTCGTCGTCCATCAGACCTTCGGAATCGCCATTGCCGCGCATGTCGACGCGGATCGAGGCGTAGCCGTGGCCGGCAAAATAGGGATGCGTCAGTTGATCGCGAAAGATGGTGCCGTCGCGCTTGCGATAGGGCAGGTGCTCGAGGATCGCCGGCACCGGATCGCTGCTGGCGTCCTCCGGCATCCAAACCCGCGCCGACAGCCGGCAACCATCCGGCATGACGATGCCCATATCGGGGAATTCGACGACCTTGCGGGGAAATTCGGTGATGGTTTTCATGCGATGCTCCAGGATGTCAGTGACGCATGGAGCGGGCATGTCATGAAGTCAAACGGGCGACGGCCGGTGTCGCCGCGACGACGCCACGATATGTAGCCCGATTGTTTTGCCCTGATGTTGCAGGATTATAATTAATGTATTACATTTATTAGCTGAACCCAACGTGATGAGGATTTCGCCTGAAAATCGTTTGGGATGAGCCAAAGCGCGTGACGAACCTGGACAGCCGGGGTCTCGATTTTGCCGAACTCGATATTGAGTTTTTTTGCGACTTCAACCGTCCTTCCAGCCAAGGCCGACCGGTTCAAGGCGATTGGCGAATTCGGAGAGATCATCCTGGCCGTGATTTTCAAGCCGCTTGGTTCGGAGGTGATCTCGATGCGCGCCGTGCCAGCCGAAAGGAAAGGTCAGTATATGAACAATCCTAAATCGCGTGTTCGACCGCTTACCGATGCGGAGGAAGTGGAAATTCAAAGACAAATTGTTGATGATCCCGACGATGCGGAGACGACAGACGAACAGTTGGCGCAAGCCAGGCCTTTCGCGGAAGTGTTTCCAGAACTTTTCGAGAGCATAAGGCGTGCTCGTGGCCGGCCAGCCGTGGAGAAGCCTAAGCAAGTCGTGTCCATCCGTCTGGATCAGGATGTCATCAGTAAATTCAAGGCGACCGGCAAGGGCTGGCAGGCCAGGATCAACGAGGTGCTGAAAAACGCGAAGGTAGGCTAGGCAATCCGCGTCAGTTCAGCGGAATGTCGTTTTCGGCCTTGCGCGCCTGATAAGCGCCGGACAGTTCGTCGTAGCGGGCGGAAATATTGCCGATCCTTGCCTCAAGCCGGCCGCGCTCGGCCTCGGGCAGCGTCCGCACCAGCCTGCGAATGGAAAAACTCTTCCAATAAGCGTTCTCGGCATTGTAGCCGCCGGGATCAAGAGTGAAGACCTCTTTCAGGATTTTCAGATCGTGCGGGATCGCAAAGCTGTCGCGTGAATCCTCGTGGCTGAAGAGGTAGTAGAAATTGTCGAAGCCGGTCCAGGTGATCGCCGACAGGCAGAGCGAGCAGGGCTCATGCGTGGCGATGAAGATGGCGTCCTTGGTGTCGACGCGCTCGGCTTTCGGCATTTCATAGAAACGCTTCAGGCAGTGCACCTCGCCATGCCAGAGCGGATTTTCCATCTCGTTGTTGGTTTCGGCCAGCACCAGCGAGCGGTCGCCCTTCCGCAGGATGGCGGCGCCGAACAGCTTATTCCCATGGGCCACGCCCTCTGCCGTTTTCGGCACGATGTCGTGCTCGATGACATCGAGCAGGCGGTCGATCAGCGACAAGTCGGTCATTTCTCAGGTCTCGTTGGGGAGATGGATTTCGTAGGGGTGCGAGAAATGGAACTCTTCGAGGTTGGAGCCGTCACCGCCGCGGTCGACGATGACGAAATCCTGCGCTTCGCCGAGCGGCGTCAGCACGCCGTGCCAGAGATTGCGCGGATAGTTGACGCCTTGCCCGGGTGCGGTGATGAAGGCGTGCGGCTCGCCCGGACCGTCCTTGCCGTCATGGCAGACGACGACCAGGAAAGGCCGCGGCGACAGCGGGATGAACGCCTGGCTGCCCAAGGGATGGCGCTCGACCATGCTCAGCTTCAGCGGCAGGTCGTAAGGCGTGCCGCGCGCCATCGAGATCAGCACGCGGGCATTCGGTCCCGCGGCTTCAGCGGTGGCGAGATTGTGGTAGCGCTCGGTCTTGCCGCCATTGATCGGGTAGTGATTGCCGCCGCCCATGTCGATGACATCGCCGAAGCCGGCAAAGCTTTCGCGGGTCAGCGGCCGCGCTGTGATGCGGGTCACCGCGCGCGACCGCCAATGCCCGCCCCGCCGAGCTTGGCGTGCCGGTTGACGTCCTTGTAAAGGAGATAGCGGAATTTGCCTGGGCCGCCCGCGTAGCAGGCCTGCGGGCAGAAGGCGCGCAGCCACATGAAGTCGCCGGCCTCGACCTCGACCCAGTCCTGGTTGAGGCGGTAGACCGCCTTGCCTTCCAAGACATAGAGCCCGTGCTCCATGACATGCGTCTCGGCAAACGGGATGACGGCGCCGGGCTCGAGCGTGACGATGGTGACATGCATGTCGTGGCGCATGTCGGCCGGATCGACGAAACGGGTCGTCGCCCAGCGGCCCTCGGTGCCGGGCATCGGCGTCGGCGCCACTTGCTGGTCACTGCTGAACAGGGCTTCCGGCGCGCCGATGCCGTCGACGGCCTCATAGGCCTTCCTGATCCAGTGGAAGCGTACGGCGTCGCGACCTTCGTTGCGCACCGTCCAGCCGCTGGCCGGCGGCAGGAAGGCAAAACCGCCGGCTTGAAGCAAGTGCTTCTTGCCGGCCAGCGAAACGGTCAACTCGCCCTCGACCACGAACAGCACGCCCTCGGCGCCGGCGTCCGGCTCGGGCCGGTCGCTGCCGCCGCCGGGCAGGACCTCGACGATGTACTGCGAAAATGTCTCGGCGAAACCCGAAAGCGGCCTGGCGATGATCCAGGCCCTGGTCTCGTCCCAGAACGGCAGTGGGCTGGTGACGATGTCCTGCATCACTCCCTTCGGTATGACGGCATAGGCCTCGGTGAAGACGGCGCGGCCGGTCAAAAGCTCAGTTTGGCCGGGATGGCCGCCATGCGGTGCATAATAGGTTTTCTGGTCAGTCTTGATCATATCCATTGGGTCCTGACCCCTCAGTCATTTCATTAGAGCGGGAGCATGTCTTTCAGGCGGAGCAGCGCGATGCGCTCGACCTGTTTGCAGGCGGTATCGAGTTCTACGCCACGGCTGTTGCCGATGCGCGCCTCGAACTCGGCGAGGATCTCCTCCTTGGTCTTGCCCCGCACCGCGATGATGAAGGGAAAGCCGAAGGTGGTGACGTAAGCGGCGTTGAGCTTGGAAAACAGCTCGCGCTCCTTGTCGGTCAGCGCGTCGAGGCCGGCGGAGGCCTGCTCGCGTGTGGATTCCGCAGTGAGGCGTCTCGCTTCGGCCAGTTTGCCAGCGAGATCGGGATGAGCGTTGAGGACGCCGATCCGCTCGGTTTCGCTGGCGGCGCGGAAGACGCGGCAGAGCGCATTGTGCAGGCCGCCGGCGCTGTCATGCGCCGGCCCAAGCTCCAGCTCATAGGCACGTTCGGCGATCCAGGGCGAATGTTCGAACACGCCGCCGAAAGTGTCGACGAAGGTCTCGAACGCCATCTTCGACGGCTTGAGCGCCGCCGGCTGGTAGGGGTGGTTCTCCTGCCAGTGCCTGGCGATATCGATGCGCCGTGCCAGCCAGACCTTGTCGTGCGATCTGACATAGTCGACGAAGCGCTTCAGCGCCGCCACCCGCCCGGGACGTCCGACGAGGCGGCAATGCAGGCCGATATTCATCATCCGCGGCCGGCCCGCTTTGCCCTCGGCATAGAGCGTGTCGAAACTGTCCTTCAAATAGGCGAAGAACTGGTAGCCGGAATTGAATCCCTGCGGCGTGGCGAAACGCATGTCGTTGGCATCGAGCGTGTAGGGGATGACGAGTTGCGCGCCGCCGCTGTGCTCGAACCAGTAGGGCAGTTCGTCGTCATAAGTGTCCGACACATAGTCGAAGCCGCCCTCTTCGGCCACCAACCGCACCGTATTGACCGAGGTGCGGCCGGTGTACCAGCCGGTCGGCCGTTGGCCCGTCACCTCGTAGTGCAGCTTGATCGCCGCTTCGAGGTCGCGGCGCTCGTCCTCGGCGCTGTGGTCGCGGTAGTCGATCCATTTCAGGCCGTGCGAGGCCATTTCCCAGCCGGCCTCCTGCATCGCCGCCACCTGGTCGGGCGACCGGGCTAATGCTGAGGCGACCCCGTAGCAGGTCACCGGCACTTGCGCCTCGCTGAACAGGCGCAGCAGCCGCCAGAAGCCTGCCCGCGCGCCATATTCGTAGATCGATTCCATGTTCCAGTGGCGCTGGCCGACCCAGGGCGCGGCGCCGACGATTTCCGACAGGAAGGCTTCCGAGGCCTTGTCGCCGTGCAGCACGCAGTTCTCGCCGCCTTCCTCGTAGTTGACGACGAATTGGACGGCCACATGCGCACCGCCCGGCCATTTCGGATCCGGCGGATTGGCTCCGTAGCCGCGCATGTCTCTAGAGTAACGCATTGCCCCTCCCCGCCGGACGCTGCCGGAAGTTATGATCAGGATAGTCGAAAGGGTTGCTCGCGCATTCCCCCGAAATTTTTGAAAGTGTTTTTGTGCCACTCCGCTCGACCGGGACTTATGCATCGCCTTTAATTGGCGCACAATTCACTGCTTTGTTCGGCTGTATCGGAAATGGGAGGCGCCAGTGGCAGAAACGTCGAAAGCCGATGGCGGACGTCTGACGACGCATGTGCTCGACACCGCGACCGGCAAGCCGGCGGCGGGCCTGTCGATCGCGCTTTATCATCTTGAGAGCGACGCGCGGATACATTTGAAGACCGTCGTCACAAATGCCGACGGCCGCTGCGATGCGCCGCTGCTGGCAGGAGCGGAATTCCGCCTCGGCGAATACGAACTGGTGTTCGCCGCCGGTGACTATCTACGCGGCCAGGGCACCAAACTGCCGGAACCGGCCTTCCTCGACAGTGTGCCGATCCGCTTCGGCATGGCGGAATCCGTGCATTATCACGTGCCGTTGCTTATCTCTCCTTATGGCTACTCGACCTACAGGGGGAGCTGACGCATGGCCAAGATCACCATACGCAACGAGATCCGCTTCATCCTCAATGGCAGGGATGTCGCGCTGTCGTCGGTGGCGCCCGACGCGACCTTGATCGACTGGCTGCGGCTCGACCGCTCGCTGCGCGGCACCAAGGAAGGCTGCGCCGAGGGCGATTGCGGCGCCTGCACGGTCCTGGTCGGAAAATTGTCCGCCGGCAAGCTGGTTTATGAAAGCGTCAACGCCTGCATCCGTTTCCTCGGTTCGCTCGACGGCACCCATGTCGTCACCGTCGAGCATCTGCGCGGCGCGCCTGGCCAATTGCATCCGGTGCAGCAGGCGATGGTCGATTTCCACGCTTCGCAATGCGGCTTCTGCACGCCGGGCTTCGTTATGTCGCTCTACGGCTTGTGGATGAAGTCGCCGGACCCGTCGAATGCGGCGATCGAGAAGGCCTTGCAAGGCAATCTTTGCCGCTGCACCGGCTATGAGGCAATCATGCGCGCCGCGCGTGCCATCTCCAGTTACGGCAAGGCGGCGAAGGATCCGCTGGCGGCCGAGCGCAAGGCGATCACCGCCAGGCTCGAGGCTATGCATGACGGTGCCCGCGTCGAAATCGGCGCCGGCAAGCTGAGGTTGGTCGTCCCGGCCAACGCCGATGATTTCGCCGCTGTACTGGATAAGGAACCCGACGCCACTGTTGTCGCCGGCTCGACCGACGTCGGCCTGTGGGTCACCAAGCACATGCGCGACATCTCACCGGTAGTCTTCATCGGCAATCTCGAGGGGCTGTGCGCGATCTCCGAAGACAATGACGTCATCACCATCGGAGCCGGCGTCACCTACACCGACGCCTTCGCGACACTGGCCAAGCGCATCCCCGCGCTCGGGCCATTGTTCGACCGCATCGGCGGCGAACAGGTACGAAACATGGGCACCATCGGCGGCAACATCGCCAATGGCTCGCCGATCGGCGACACGCCGCCGCCCCTGATCGCGCTTGGTGCGCAACTGACGCTGCGCCGCGGCAAGAAGCGGCGCACCATCGCGCTCGAGGATTTCTTCATCGCCTATGGCAAGCAGGACCGGCAGCCAGGCGAATTCGTCGAGGCCGTGCACGTTCCCGTGCCGGCCAAGGGCACGAAGTTTGCCGTCTACAAGATCACCAAGCGCCGCGACGAGGACATCACCGCAGCCCTTGGCGCCTTTTTCCTCGACTTGGCCAAGGACGGAACCGTGGCCGATATATGCATCGCCTATGGCGGCATGGCGGCCACCCCGAAGCGGGCTTTCGGTGTCGAAAAAGCGCTGCTCGGCAAGCCGTGGACGGAGACAACGGTGGAAGCGGCCATGGCTGAATATGCCGGCGATTTCACCCCGCTGACCGATATGCGGGCATCGGCCGAATACCGGGCGCTGGCGGCCAGGAACCTGCTGCTGCGCTTTTTTGCCGAAACCAGCGGCAGCAAGGCGCCGTTCCAGGTGTCACGCAACGAGGCGGCCTGATGAACAAGCACGCCTCTCCAGATCTCAAGGCGCAGAAGATTTCCGGTGGCGTCGCCGCCGACCAGCGCCACGATTCCGCGCACAAGCATGTCAGCGGCAGCGCGGTCTATATCGACGATATGCCGGAACCGGCGGGCATGCTGCATGGCTGCCTCGGCCTGTCCACGGCGACGCATGCGACGGTCAGCAAAATGGATCTGTCGGCGGTGCGCGCGGCGCCGGGCGTCGTCGATGTGCTGACGGCCAAGGACGTTCCGGGCGAAAATGACATTTCGCCGACCGGTCGACACGACGAGCCGGTGCTGGCCGACGACAAGGTCCAGTTTTATGGTCAGCCGATCTTCTGCGTTATTGCCAAGACGCGCGAACAGGCGCGCCGCGCCACCCGGCTGGCCAAGGTCGAATACAGTCCATTGCCTTTCGTCACCGACATTGGCGATCTCGACCCCCGCAAGGACAAGCTGGTCACGCCGCCGCTCACGCTGAAGCGTGGCGATGCCGCTGCCGCGATCAAGGCGGCGCCGCGCCGGCTGAAGGGCAAGATGCGCATCGGCGGCCAAGAGCATTTCTATCTCGAAGGCCATATCGCAGTGGCCATTCCTGGCGAGGACCAGGACGTCACCATCTATTCCTCGACCCAGCATCCGAGCGAAGTCCAGCATATGGTCAGCCATGCGCTGGGCGTGCCGAGCAACGCCATCACAGTGGAAATCCGCCGCATGGGTGGCGGCTTCGGCGGGAAGGAGACGCAAGGCAACCAGTTTGCGGCATTGGCTGCGATCGCCGCCAAGAAACACCATCGCGCGGTCAAGATCCGGCCCGACCGTGACGACGACATGATTGCCACCGGCAAGCGCCATGACTTCCTCGTCGACTACGAAGTAGGTTTCGACGACGCCGGCAACATTCTTGGCGTCGACTTCATGTTCGCGGCGCGTTGCGGCTTTTCATCGGACCTGTCCGGCCCGGTCACCGACCGCGCGCTGTTCCATTGCGACAACACCTATTTCTGGCCGGCGGTGCATGCGCAATCGGCGCCGCTTTACACCAACACCGTGTCGAACACGGCGTTTCGCGGCTTCGGCGGCCCGCAAGGCATGGTCGGCGCCGAACGCGTCATCGACGAGGTTGCCTTTGCCGTCGGCAAGGACCCGCTCGAAATCCGCAAGCAGAATTTTTATGGCACCAGTGGTGATAAAGACGGGGGCCGCAACGTCACCCCGTATCACCAGACGGTCGAGGACAACATCATCCACCGCATCGTCGCCGAGCTGGAGGCGAGCGCCGACTATGCGGGGCGCCGCCGCATCATCCAGGCCTTCAACGCCAACAGCCGCTTCATCAAGCGCGGCCTGGCGCTGACGCCGGTCAAATTCGGCATCTCTTTCACGGCCACCCACTACAACCAGGCCGGCGCGCTGGTGCATGTCTATACCGACGGTTCGGTGCATCTGAATCACGGCGGCACCGAGATGGGGCAAGGCCTCTACGTCAAGGTGGCGCAGGTGGTGGCGGAAGAGTTCCAGATCGACCTCGACCAGGTCAAGATCACCGCGACGACCACCGGCAAGGTGCCCAACACTTCGGCCACCGCGGCGTCGTCCGGCACCGACCTCAACGGCATGGCGGCGCAGAACGGCGCCCGCCAGATCAAGGAACGGCTGACCGACTTCGCCGCCGAAAAATACCAGGTGCCGCGCGAGCAGGTGCTTTTCCTGCCCAACCGGGTGCGCATCGGCAACCAGGAGATCGCCTTCACCGACCTTGTCAAGCAGGCCTATATGGCCCGCATCCAACTGTCGGCGGCGGGTTTTTACAAGACGCCGAAAATCCACTGGAACCGTGACAAGGGCGAGGGCCGTCCGTTCTATTATTTCGCCTATGGCGCCTCGTGCTCGGAAGTCTCGGTCGACACGCTGACCGGCGAATATGTCGTCGAGCGCACCGACATATTGCATGAAACCGGCCGCTCGCTGAACCGCGCCATCGATCTCGGCCAGATCGAGGGCGGCTTCATCCAGGGCATGGGCTGGCTGACGACGGAGGAGCTGTGGTGGGACGACAAGGGCCGGCTGCGCACGCATGCGCCGTCGACCTACAAGATCCCGCTCGCGTCCGACCGGCCGAAGATATTCAACGTCACGCTGGCCGACTGGCCGGAGGCCAACGAGCCGACGGTGCACCGTTCCAAGGCGGTCGGCGAACCGCCCTTCCCGCTCGGCATGTCTGTGCTGCATGCGCTGTCGGACGCGGTGGCAAGTGTGGCCGATCATAAGGTCTGTCCGCGTCTCGACGCTCCTGCAACACCAGAACGGGTGCTGATGGCGATCGAACGGTTGAAGGGTGAAGCCGAGAATAGCGCCTGACTCTGACCTGGATTCTGGCAAAACGTGCAATTCAGACTGAAAAACTCTATATTTCCCGTACGGGAATGCGAAATATGAACTCGAAAGTGCAAAGCCTCAGAGCTTTTCTCGCCAGCGCCGGCCGGCTTGCTCTGGTCGAAGTGGCCGGCACCAAAGGCTCGACTCCGCGCGAGAAGGGCGCCTTCATGCTCGTATCGCAGGCGGCGATTTTTGGCACGATCGGCGGCGGTCAGCTCGAGTACATGGCGATCGACAAGGCGAGGCAGATGGTGGGGTCTTCACCCTCCCCCTTGTGGGGAGGGTCGGCCGGCGAAGCCGGCCGGGGTGGGGGTGCGGACGATCGTGCCAAGCCACCCCGTTTCGCGGACGCCGCCACGCGGCGTCCGCTCACCGACCCTCCCCACAAGGGGGAGGGTAAAGAAGCCCGCATCAGCTTCGACGAAGTCTGCGCCACGCTTGACGTGCCGCTAGGCCCCGAGATCGGCCAGTGCTGCGGCGGGCGCGTCGAAGTCTTGATCCGTATCGTCGATGCCGCGCTTACTGCCGAGCTGATCGCGGCCGCAGAAGCCGAGGAAGCCCACCTGCCGCATGTCTATATGTTCGGCGGCGGCCATGTCGGCCAGGCGCTGGCCGCGACGGTAGCACTTCTTCCCGTGCATGGCGTCGTCATTGAGACGCGGGCCGAAGCGCTGGAAGACATGCCGGAGACGGTCGAGAGGCGGCTGACGCCGATGCCCGAGGCCGAGGTGCGAAACGCTCCCGCCGGCACCGCCTTCGCCATCCTAACCCACGACCATGCGCTGGATTTCCTCATCGTCGCCGAGGCGCTGAAGCGCGACGACGCGGCCTATGTCGGCATGATCGGCTCGAAAACCAAGAGAGCGACGTTCAGGAACTGGTTCCTGAAATCGGCGGATGGCACGGAGGCTGAGTTGGCCCGCCTCGTCTCCCCGATCGGCGGCGACGCCGTCAGGGACAAGCGCCCGCCGGTGATCGCGGCGCTCGCGGCAGCCGAGATCATGACGGCACTGGTCGTTCACAACACCGCGCCGAATGCCGACCATGAAGTCCAGCACAAGATGATGGCCGGCTAAGCTTCGGCGCGGCTAAGCAGGCCGCTTCAGGCCGAGATGATCTCGCAAGGTGCTGCCTTCGTATTCCCGACGGAACAGTCCGCGCCGCTGCAGTTCCGGCACCACCAGCGTGGCAAAGGCATCGAGCTCGCCGGGGAAGTATGACGGCATGACGTTGAAGCCGTCCGCGCCGCCGCCCTCGAACCGCGCCTGCAATTCGTCAGCGATCTGCGCCGGCGTGCCGACGATACGCCAATGGCCACGTGCGCCGGCGAAATGGCGCGCAAGCTGGCGGATCGACAGGCCGTCGCGGCGCGATTGTTGGATGACCAGCGCCTGGCGGCTTTTCATGCCCTCGGTCTCCGGCAGTTCGGGCATCGGTCCGTCGATCGGATAGGTCCCGAGATCGGAGATGCTGAGATAGCTGGACAGCAGCGCCACGCCGACATCGTCGGGGATCAGCGCCTGCAATTCCTCCTGTTTCTCCCGCGCTTCGGCCTCGGTGTCTGCCACCACCGGGGAGACGCCGGGCATGATCTTGATGTCGTCGGGTTCCCGCCCATAGGCCGCCATACGGCCCTTGAGGTCGTCGTAAAAGGCCTTGGCTTCCTCGAGGGTCTGCGCCGCCGTGAACACCACGTCGGCGGTGCGGGCGGCAAGGTCGCGGCCGACATCCGAGGCGCCGGCCTGCACCATCACCGGCGCGCCCTGCGGCGAGCGCGGCAGGTCGAGCGGGTCGCGCACCGAAAAGCTCTGGCCGTTGTGACCGTGAAAGCCACTGCCTTGCCAAAGTCCTGATACCACCTCGGCGAATTCGCGCGCCCGCTCGTAGCGGTCGGCATGGGGTTTCAGGCCCATCGCGCCGAAATTGGCGGCTTCGATGGGGCTGGCCGACGTCACCAGGTTCCAGCCAGCCCGGCCACCACTCAGATGATCGAGCGACAGAAAGGTGCGCGCCAGACCGTAGGGCTCGTTGTAGCTGGTCGACGCCGTCGAAACGAGGCCGATGCCGCTGGTCTGCACGGCGAGCGCGGACAGCAGGCTGATCGGCTCGAAGCCGATCGAGCGTGAGGTCTGGCTGGCGATGCCGATATTGGCTTCGCGCAGACCGGCGGCGTCCTCGCAGAACACCATGTCGAACTTCGCCGCTTCCGCCGTGCGCGCCAGCCGGATGTAATGATCGATGTCGATGCCTGCAGTAACATGCGCCTTGGGGTGACGCCAGGCGGCGATGTGGTGGCCCGTCGCCCACAGGAAGGCGCCAAGCTTCATCTGGCGGGTCATTGCGCTCCTCCGGCAAGTCTGAGATGAGAGCGCAAGGTGGTGCCGGGATAATCCGGGCGGACGAGGCCGCGGCGCTGCAATTCCGGCAGCACGCGGCCGATGAAACCGTCAATCGCCGCAGGCGGTATTGCGATGTTGAACCCGTCGCAGCTTTGCGAGCTGAACCATGTTTCGAGCGCGTTGGCAGCGACATCTGCGCCAACGTTCAGCAGCAGCTTGACCGCACCCGGATCGCGTCCGCAGGCCACAACGCGGCGCTTGAGATCGTCATGGCGCGCCTTGGGGTCCTTTGTGGGTCTGTCCAGCAGGACGACATCGGCAGTGCGGGCGGCCATATCCAGGTCGGCCTCGGACAGGCCGGACAGCACCAGCACCGGCGTATCCTGCGGCGAGCGCGCGACGTTCAGCGGCCCGCGCACGGAGAAAAATTCGCCCTTGTGGTCGAGCAGGTGCATTTTTTCGGGATCGTGGAAGCGGCCGCCGATCTTGTCGAACAGCAGCGCGTCGGCATCCCAGCCCTGCCACAGGCGCTGAACGATGCCGATGTATTCCTGCGTGCGGCGGCGGAACACATCGTCGGAAAATCCATCCGGCCGGCTGAAATTGGCGGCTTCCCGTGGCGCCTGCGCCATGGTCGCGTGCCAGCCGGCGCGGCCATGGCTGATGATGTCGAGCGAAGCAAGACGGCGCGCCAGATTGTACGGCTGGTGAGCCACCGTCGAGGCTGCAGCGACAAGGCCGATCCGACTTGTCACCGTCGCCAGCGCCGCCAGCAAGGTCGTCGCTTCGAAAGAACTCGACCCGGCGCTGTTCGGCGCGGAATCATCGAGGACAATCATGTCCAGCCCCGCCGCTTCCGCTTGCTTGGCAAAACCGGCCAGGTCGCTGAACCCGAGCGGCTGCCCGGAAGTAATGTTGAGCGAAACGGCAAGATGCATTGTGGCTTGCTGGTCAGTCGGCATGGGACCATCGATCATAGGGCGGCGTATGCGAACCTAAGGTCACCTGCTTGTAAGACAACCCTGGCGACTGGGCCAACAGCCCCTCACTTGCCGGCCAGCAAATCCTTGATCAGCCGCTGGCAACGCTCGGCCATGAAGTCGAGCAACAGCCGCACCTTTGGATCCTGCAGCTTCTTGTGCGGATAGACGGCGGCGAACTGCACCGGCGTTGGCGGCGTGCTGGCCAGGATGACCTGCAGCCGCCGGTCGCGGATGAAGGGTTCGACCTCGAAGCGCGGCTTGTTGATGATGCCGCGGCCCGACAGCGCCCAGCCGGTCAGCACATCGCCATCGTCGGTGTCGTAGGGGCCGTGCACCTCGAATTTCTGCGGGCCGGACGGCGTCTGCAGCGTCCAGACATATTCGCGCGCCCCGGAATAGCGCAGCATCAGGCAGTCGTGCTTCTTGCCGATCAGCTCCTGTGGCTCCACCGGCTCGCCGCGCGCTTCGAGATATTTCGGTGCCGCCACCAGCACGCGTTCACATTCCATGATGCCGCGCATCCGCAGGCTGGAATCCTCGATGATGCCGAGCTTGAAGGCGACGTCGATGCCTTCCTTCATGATGTCGATATTGTGGTCGGAGAGCCTCAGCCGCACCTCGATATCGGGGTATTTGTCGTGGAAATCCGGAATGCCCGACGCCACGAGCCGCCGTCCAAGGCCGAGCGGTGCGGTCACCTTGATGGTGCCGCGCGGCTGGCCGGAAAGAGCCGAGACCGCGGCTTCCGCCTCGGTGATCGCCTCCAGCACCTGCTTGGCGCCGGAGTAGAACACCGTGCCATGCTCCGTCGGCATTAATTGCCGTGTGGTGCGGTTGAACAGCCGCACGCCGAGGTGTTTTTCCAGCTCCTTGATGCGGTTGGAGGCGACCGCCGGCGAAATGCGCATGTCGCGGCCCGCCGCCGAGAGATTGCCAAGCTCGACGACGCGGACGAAGACGGCGATGTTGTCGAGATAGGCCATTCGTGGCTCTTTATTTGGCGGCGTACGTGGTCAGCCTAGTATTTTCCATTTTTTTTTGAAAGTCATCGTACACCTCGCCTCTTTTCGTTTGCGCCCCACACCGTAAAGTCAGCCGATCGGCAGGGACGATTTCACATGATGGATTTCGCGATTTTCTGGGACTGGCTGAGTTTCGCCGTGCGCTGGCTGCACGTCGTCACCGGCATCGCCTGGATCGGCTCGTCCTTCTATTTCGTCGCGCTCGACCTTGGGCTGCGCCAGCGCCCCGGCATGCCGGCCGGCGCATTCGGCGAGGAATGGCAGGTGCATGGCGGCGGCTTCTACCACGTCCAGAAATATCTGGTGGCGCCGGCCGAAATGCCGGAACACCTGACCTGGTTCAAGTGGGAATCCTACGCCACCTGGCTGTCCGGCTTCGCCATGCTGTGCGTGGTCTACTATGCCGGCGCCGATTTGTTCCTGATCGACCCCAATGTGCTGCCGATGTCGGTGCCGGTCGGCATCCTTTTGTCGATGGCCACCATCGGCGTCGGCTGGGTAGTCTACGATCTGCTCTGCCGGTCGCCGCTCGGCAAAAGTGACACCGGACTGATGCTGGTGCTCTATGGCGTGCTGGTGTTCATCGCCTGGGGTCTGACGCATCTGTTCACCGGCCGCGCCGCTTTCCTGCATCTGGGCGCCATCACCGCCACGATCATGTCGGCCAATGTCTTCATGGTGATTATTCCAAACCAGAAGATCGTCGTCGCCGACCTGATTGCCGGCCGCAAGCCCGACCCGAAATACGGCAAAATCGCCAAGCAGCGCTCGCTGCACAACAATTACCTGACGCTGCCCGTGCTGTTCCTGATGCTGTCGAACCACTATCCGCTGGCGTTTGCGACGGAGTTCAACTGGGTCATCGCCTCGCTGGTGTTCATCATCGGCGTCTTGATCCGGCACTATTTCAACACCGTGCATAAGCGTGCCGGCAACCCGCACTGGACCTGGATGGCGGCTGCGGTGCTGTTCGTCATCATCATGTGGCTGTCGACAGCGCCGAAAATACTGACCGGCGAGCCCAAGGCATCCGCCGCGGCCGAAGTCTATATCGCCTCGTCGCATTTCCCGGCGGTGCGCGACACCGTGCTTGGCCGCTGCTCGATGTGCCATACGGCCGAGCCGGTCTATGAAGGCATCTACCATGCGCCGAAGGGCGTGATGCTCGACACCGACGCCGGCATTGCCGAGCATGCGCGTGAAATCTATTTGCAGGCCGGGCGCAGCCACGCCATGCCGCCCGCCAACGTCACCCAGATCAGCGACAAGGAACGGGCGCTGCTGGTCGCCTGGTTCGAAGGCGCAGGGAAATAGGGATGACCTCCACACTTCTGCGCGGCCGCACCCTGAGTTTTTTGCGCTGGCCCGAAGCCATCGACGACCATGCCGCCTGGCGCTATGAGGAGGATGGCGGCCTGCTGATCCGCGATGGCCGGATCGTTGCCGCAGGCAGCTACACGGAAGTCGAAAAGCAAGCGGGCGACGGTGCGAAAAAGATCGATCATCGGCCGCATCTGCTGCTGCCCGGCTTCATCGATGCGCATGCGCATTTTCCGCAGATGCAGGTCATTGCCTCCTACGGCGCCGAACTGCTCGACTGGCTGAACACCTACACCTTTCCCGAAGAGACCAAATTCGCCAACGCTCAGCATGGCCGCCGCATCGCCCGGCTGTTCCTGGACGAGATGGTGCGCCACGGCACGACGACGGTCGCCGTCTACTGCTCGGTGCACAAGGCGTCTGCCGAAGCGTTCTTTGCCGAATCGCATGCGCGCGGCATGCTCAACATTGCCGGCAAGGTGATGATGGATCGAAACGCGCCGGCAGGCGTGCTCGACACGCCGCAATCCGGCTATGACGATACCAAGGCACTGATTGCGGAATGGCACGGCAAGGGCCGCCAGCTTTATGCGATCACACCGCGCTTCGCCATCACCTCCTCGCCCGAGCAGTTGGAGATGGCCGGCACGCTCTGCCGCGAGCATCCCGATCTACACATGCAGACGCATCTGTCGGAAAACCACGCCGAAATCGCCTTCACGCAAAAACTCTATCCGCAGGCGCGCGACTACACCGATGTCTACGAGCAGTATGGCCTGCTGGGGCCAAAGAGCCTGTTCGGCCACTGCATCCATCTCTCGGAACGCGAGGCCGATGCGCTGTCGGACAGCGGCTCGGTGGCGGTGTTCTGCCCGACCTCGAACCTGTTCCTCGGCTCCGGCCTGTTCGATTACCAGCGCTTTCGGCGCCGCGACAAGCCGCTGCGCATCGCCGCGGCCAGCGATGTCGGCGGCGGCACCAACTATTCGATGCTGCGCACCATGGACGAGGGCTACAAGGTGATCGCGCTGACTGGCGAAAAGCTGAACCCGTTCCAGTCCTTCTGGCAATTAACACGTGGCAATGCCGAGGCGCTGTCTATGGCGGACAAGGTCGGCACGCTGGATGAAGGCACCGATGCCGACATCACCGTGCTCGACGCCCGCGCCACGCCGGCGATGCGGCTGAGGATGGAGACTGTGGAGACGCTGGCGGAGGAGCTGTTCCTGCTGCAGACGCTGGGCGACGACCGTGCCGTGCGCGAGGTCTATGTCGCGGGGCGGCCGGCCAAGATCGATATGATCGTGGGGTAGGACCCATCATCCGCGCGGGACAAGATGATGATTGCGCCTGGTTGCCAAGTGGTTCCCCCACTCCGTCGCCGCTTCGCGGCGCCACCTCTCCCCCCTCCGGAGGGAGAGGAAGGGAGCCTTTGCTTCGGAGGACGGGCGCCGGTTCGGACAGCTTGGAGCCCTTCCTCTACCCTGTCGATCGGGGGAGAGGTGTCGAGAGAAGCTCGATGGAGTGGGGGGCGACCCTGGCGGGGCAAGACCACCACCGCGACGAGACCTTGACCGGGCGGAGCTTGTCGTACACACGATTTGTGACGATTTCGGAGAACAAAATGGCCGCCGCGGACGACATCGCTCTGATCCAGAAACAGGAAGAGACGCTGGTCTTCCCGGCCTTCGACGAGGCCGTCGCCTTCAAGGTCGGCGCGGCGATCCGCGAGCGGGCGCTGGCCGAAAAGCTGCCCATCATTGTCGATATCAGGCTGTGGGATCGGCCGCTGTTTTATGCCGCGATGCCCGGTTCAAACGCCTCCAACCCCGACTGGGCACGACGCAAGATCAATGTGGTCAAGCGCTACCTCAGGAGCACCTATCGTCTGGTGCTGGAACAGCAGCGACCGGACCGCACCTTCAAGGTCGGCGAGGGGCTGGATATTGCTGATTACGTACTGGCCGGCGGCGGGTTTCCGGTGACTGTAAAGGGTGCCGGCGTCATCGGCGTCATCGCCGTCTCCGGCCTGCCGGAACGCCAGGACCACGGCGTCGTCGTCGATGCACTGTGCGATCATCTCGGCGTTGATCGGACACAATTGGCGCTGCCGCCGGAAGATAAATCGTGACGCTACCGCTGCCCCTCATCCGCCTGCCGGCACCTTCTCCCCCTATAGTGACGGGGAGAAGGGACAAGCCCGCTCTCCCCGTCTTTCACGGGGAAAGGATAAGGGAGAGGGGCAGCGCCAACGTTTGCTCAGTTTGAAAACCGCCAGTTACGGCCAAGGATAACCGTGCTCGACCCAAAACCCTTTCTCATCTCGATCTTCAATGCCGCTGTTGCCGCTGCCGATCCTGAACGGACCATCAGGGATCATCTGCCGGCCAGGCCCAAGGGCCGTACCATTGTCATTGGCGCCGGCAAGGGCTCGGCGCAGATGGCGGCCGCGTTCGAGAAGGTGTGGAATGGCCCAATCGAAGGGCTGGTCGTCACCCGCTACGGCTATGGCGCCAGATGCGAGCGCATCGAAATCATCGAGGCGGCACATCCGGTACCGGACGCTGCCGGTCTTGAGGCGTCGCGGCGCCTGCTCGAAAAGGTGCAAGGGCTGACTGCGGACGACCTGGTAGTGGCGCTGATATCGGGCGGAGGATCGGCGCTGCTGCCGTCGCCTGCCGCTGGCCTGACGCTCGCCGACGAAATCGCCGTCAACGAGGCGCTGCTCGCCTCCGGCGCGCCGATCGCGGCCATGAACACCATCCGCAAGCATCTCTCGACCATCAAGGGCGGCCGGCTGGCAGCTGCCGCCTGGCCGGCCAAACTGGTATCACTGGTTGTCTCTGACATTCCCGGCGACAACCCGGCCCTGGTGGCCTCCGGCCCGACCGTGCCCGACTCCGGCAACCGCGCCGATGCGCTGGCCTCGATAGCGGCCTATGGCATGAAGCTGCCCGACGCCGTCATGGCGCACATCAACTCGCCAGAGGCCGATGCGCCAGATCCGGATGACCAGCGCTTTTCACGCAATGAAGTGCACCTGATCGCCTCGGCTGGCGTGTCGCTGGAAGCGGCAGCCGCTGAGGCAAAACGGCAGGGCATCGAAGCCGTCATCCTCTCCGATTCCATCGAGGGCGAGGCGCGCGAGGTCGGTGGCGTGCATGCAGCCATTGCGCGCGAAGTGGCGACGCGCAACCGGCCGTTCAAAAAGCCGGTGCTGATCCTGTCCGGAGGCGAGACGACCGTGACCTTGCGGGCCCCTGTTGACGGAAAAAGGGGCAAGGGCGGCCGCAACTCGGAATTCCTGCTTGCCTTCGCCATCGGCATCAGCGGCGCGGGAGGTATTCATGCACTGGCCGCCGATACCGACGGCATCGATGGCTCGGAAGACAATGCCGGCGCCTTTGCCGATGGCTCGACTGTCTCGCGCATGCGTGCCGCCGGCGTCGACGCCAAGGCGATGCTGGCCGGCAACAATGCCTGGACGGCGTTCAACGCGATCGGCGATCTGTTCGTGCCGGGGCCGACGGGTACGAATGTGAACGATCTGAGGGCAATCCTGATCAGTTAATTCGGCCGTGGCGGCCGAAGTTTCCAACCTTGGATACACGACCGTAGGTGATTGGCTGAAGCCACTCAGCTTCGTCATCCCTGGGCGAAGCAGGAGCGAAGCTCCGTCGCGAAGACCCTGGGGTCCATTCCGTAATGTTAGCCATCGAGCGCAGCGGAGCAGAATTCTGCACCGTAGCAGCGTGCAAACGTCGCGGCATGCATCCTCGGGTCTGCGCTGCGTCGCTTCACTCCTTGCTCCGCCCGCGGATGGCGATGTCGCTGAGGCTTTCGCTCATCTCACGACCCCATAAGCCGCTTCACCTCTCTCATATCCCTGAGAAACCGCTCGCGCTCTGCCTCCTTGTCCGCCGGCTCATGAATACGCAGGATGAAGGAGGGGTGGATGGTGATGAACACGCGCAAACCGTCCTCGCGCTCGATCACCTGGCCGCGCATTTTCGTCACGGCAATGGCCTTGCCCAGCAGCGACAACGCCGCCGTTGCCCCAAGCGCCACGGCGAGGTCCGGCTTGATCAGCTCAAGCTCCCGGCCGATCCACCAGCGGCAGGCCTGGACTTCGCCGGTATTTGGCTTCGAGTGGATGCGGCGCTTGCCGCGCGGCTCGAACTTGAAGTGCTTGACGGCGTTGGTGACGTAGACTTTTTGCCGGTCGACGCCTGCGTCATCGAGAATTGCATCGAACACTTTGCCCGCTGGCCCGATAAAAGGTTTGCCGGCGAGATCTTCCTGATCGCCAGGTTGTTCGCCGACGAAGACCACTTTGGCGTCATCCGGCCCCTCGCCGAACACGGTCTGTGTCGCGTCGCGCCACAACGGGCAGCGGCGGCAGCCTTTCGCGGCTTCGCGTAGCTCGGAAATGGTGTTGGCGTCATCGTCCGGCGCCTCGGCCGGCTCGCGCTTCGGCCAATGTTTCGCCTGCAGCTTGGCGTGGTGCGGCGCCGGCATTGTCGGCAGTCTGGCAATCATATCCCTGGCGGCCTCGTCCGCTCCTGCGATCAGATCTGGAATGAGCGAGGCCTCGGGAAGGTTCCGCCAATATTTCTTCGGCATCTCCTTCTGCATCGCCTTCACCTTGAGCCGCGCCGGGTTGAAGATGTTTTCGAAATAGGTCAGCCACAACGCCTCGGTGTCGTCCTGATCGGGTGCATCGCCCTTGGCCGCACCCGGCCCGATCGCCAGCCTTTCGCCGTTCCAGTCGGCGGAGGCATAGGGCGTCAGGATGGTCCAGCGCATGCCGGTGAACCGCCGGACGAAGAAATCCGCGTTGCGCTCGACAATGAAATGCTCCGGCTCGAACCAGGCGACGTAGCGCTCGTTCTCGCCGTCGCCGATCTTCCGGAAGCGTACGAAGGCATGCATCTTATGGCCGTCGCGCCGCACCGCCTTTTCCATGGCTTCGAGCCGCCTGGTGTCGGGATCGGATGCGATCGCCAGCAGTTTCGGCTCGGTGCGCAGGCGCCAAAGCATCCAGTAGAGAAAGGCAAACCGGCCGGGGTCGGAGTGGCAGAAGGCGGTTTCGGCATGGGCGATGAACTCGCGCGGGACGGTAAGCTGCGCGCCCTCTGGCACCGCCGGCAAGGCATCTCGAGGATCATTGGCGTCGGACCCGACACCCCAACTAATATCCTCAGGCCGGACCTCATTCAGCGTCAGACGCCGTGCCGCATCGCGCCAACCGGCGAAATCGGTCTGGCTCGCTAGCCGGACAGTGTATCGGGCAAGGTCGAGCTGGGCCGGCTGCATGGTCAAAACAGCGACAGTTGTTCGCAGGACTTTACGATCGTATCGCGCAGGCCTGTCTTGTCGGTGAGTCCGCCCGGCGACCAGCCTTCGGCGATGATGAAGGGCCTCAGCTTGGCGATCGAATGGCAGATCCGTCCGACATCTTCCAGCCGCATACGTCGGTGGCGGCGGGTTTCAAGGATCTTCGCCACCACCTTGGTGCCCAGACCCGGAACCCGCAGCAGCGCTTCCCGATCGGCGCGGTTGATGTCGACGGGAAACCTCGCCCGATTGCGCAAAGCCCAGGCGAGCTTGGGGTCAATGGCGAGATCGAGCATGCCGTCGCTGCTGCCGGCGAGGATTTCCGGCTGCGAAAAGCCGTAGAAGCGCATCAGCCAGTCGGCCTGATAGAGCCGGTGCTCGCGCATCAGCGGCGGTTTCTGGAGCGGCAGCGACGATGACGAATCCGGGATCGGGCTGAAGGCGGAGTAATAGACGCGCCGCAGATGGTAGCTGCCATAGAGCCGCGCACTGGAGTGCAAGATACCGTCGTCGGATGTCTTGTCGGCGCCGACGATCATCTGCGTCGACTGACCTCCGGGCGCAAAGCGTTCGCGCTTCTTGGTCCGCAACGTCGGCTCGGCCTTTTCCTCCATCTTCCGGCGCAGGTTCGCCATGGAAAGCCGGATCGTTTGCGGCTTCTTCTCCGGCGCTAGTTTCTTCACGCCCTCATCGGTCGGCAGTTCGACATTGATAGACAGCCGGTCGGCGTAGAGCCCGGCCTGCTCGACCAGTTCGGCCGAGCTTTCCGGAATGGTCTTCAGATGAATATAGCCGGAGAATTTTTCGTCCAGCCGCAGCCGCCGCGCCACTTCCACCATTTCGGCCATGGTCTCGTCGGGCGAACGGATGACGCCGGAGGACAGGAACAGGCCTTCGATGTAGTTGCGCCGATAAAAGTCCATGGTCAGCTTCACCACCTCGTCGATGCTAAAGCGGGCGCGGCGCACATTCGATGACGAGCGGTTGATGCAGTAGCTGCAATCGTAAATGCAGAAATTGGTGAGCAGGATTTTCAGGAGCGAAATGCAGCGGCCATCCGGCGCGTAGGAATGGCAGATGCCCATGCCTTCTGTGGAGCCGATACCGCCGGATTGGAGCGAATCCTTCTTCGCCGAGCCGGACGAAGCACAGGAGGCGTCGTATTTGGCGGCGTCAGACAGGATTGCCAGCTTTTCACGGACGGTGGGTGCGCTCATCCGTTCATGATATGTTCTTGACGGCTGCAGCGCCACCTCATTTGATGCAGGCGGCGAAAAAGTAATCGCCGCCTGATCGTCGGGCTAGCAGGACGACTGCCCGAGTTCAGGCGGTCTCTCAGACCTCGTGGAGGTAGAGGTGATAATCTAGCTCGCTGACGGTGCGGGCGACGCGCAGATACTCCGACTGCTTGATCGCCACGAAGGTGCGATGCAGATCCTCGCCAAGCGCCTCTTTCAGGAAGCTCGATGCCCGCGCCGCCTCGATCGCAGCGCGCCAGTCGACCGGCATGGTCGTGCGCGTGATGGCGGCTTCATAGCCATTCCCAGTGGTTTCGGGGCCGGGGTCGAGGCCTTCATCCAGACCCTTGATGATGCCAGCCAGCACCGTTGCCGCGATCAGGTAGGGATTGGCGTCGACACCCGACGGCCGGTGCTCGATGCGCCGGTTCTTGGCGTCGCCCGCCGGGATGCGCAGCGCCACCGAACGGTTGTTGACGCCCCAGGTCGGCGCCACCGGCGCATAGGACTGCGAGACGAAGCGCCGCCAGGAATTGGCGTGCGGCGCAAACACCAGCATCGATTCGGCCATGGTCTGGATCAGCCCGCCGAGCCCCTGCAGCAGCGGCAGCGACCAGCTTTCGCCGCCAGCCTCGGCAAAAACGTTGCGGCCGTTCTTGTCCTGCAACGAAACATGGAAATGCATGCCGGAGCCGGCATATTTTTCGATCGGCTTGGCCATGAAGCAGGCGGTGACACCATGGCGGCGCGCCTGCGCCCGCACCAGCCGCTTCAACATGACGAGGTCGTCGGCCGCCCGCATGACATCCTTGCGATAGTTCAGCGTCAGCTCGTACTGGCCGGGCGCGTATTCGGAAATCACCGTTTCGGCCGGAATGCCTTGCGCCTTGGCCGCGGCATAGATGTCGGAAAACAGCGGCTCCATGCCGTGCAGATGGTCGACGGAATAGACTTCCGTCTTGGCCGAGCGGCGGCCGTCGAGCACGGCGTCCGCCGGCTTTACCTTGCCGTCGGCGTCACGCTCATTGGCAAGCAGGAAAAATTCGAGTTCGAAGGCGCCGGCGGGATAGAGGCCCTTGGCCGCCAAGATGTCGACCTGCCTGGCCAGCGCCAAGCGCGGGTCCGACGACATAGGCTGTCCCTCGAGATGGTACATCGCCATCAGCAACTGGCCGCGCGGCGGGTTCGTGCCGTAAAGCGGCACCAGCGTGCCGGGGATTGGCCATGCCCTGAGATCGCCATCGCCGGTCGTCCAGATCAGCCCGGTTTCGTGCACATCCTCGCCGGTGATGTCGAGGCCGAGGATCGAGATCGGCATGTGGCGGCCGCCCTCGAAGATGCTTTTCAGCTCATGCCGGCGCACGATCTTGCCGCGGCCGACCCCGTTGGCGTCGGTCAAGACGATATCGAAGGCTTCGATTTCGGGATGGGCGTCGAGAAAGGCTTGCGCCTCGGCGGGCGTCGAGCCCGAAGGTGAAGTCATGATTAGTGTACTCGAGTTTGGCTTGGCAGCTTGTCTCATGCCGTCAGCCTTGCCGCAACCGTGGCGAAGGCGGTGATCAGCCGGTTGACCTGGGCGCCGGTGGTGGCCGGTGAGATCAGCATCATGTTGTGAAAGGGCGCGATCAGCACGCCCTGGTTGACCAGCGCGACATGGATAGCCGCCTCAAGCTCCGGCGCATGGGCAGTCTCGGCTTCGGCGCCGTTCCTGAGCGGGCCAGGGGCGCAGATGAACTCGACGCGGGCGCCGACGCGGGCGACATGCCAGGGCAGATTGTAGCGATCGATGACGCCGGTCAGCCCGGCATCGAGCCGCAGGGCGAGGCGATCCATCCGGGCATAATTCTCCTGCGTCATCACCTCTTCGAGCGTTGCGCGCATGGCTGCGAACTGCAGCGGGTTCGCCGACAGCGTCGTGCCCATGCCGGAATAGCCCGGCTCCTTGGTTCGATTGTAGTCGGCATAGCGCGAGGCGACCTCGTCGCTCATGCCCCACACGCTTGCCGGCACGCCGCCGGCGATCGGCTTGCCCAGCACGAACAGGTCGGGCTGCAGCCCGAATTTCCTGGTGTAGCCGCCGGGTCCAGTCGAAATCGTGTGCGTCTCGTCTATCAGCAGCAGCGTTCCGGCCGCGCGCGTCAGTTTGCGCAAGGCGTCGTGAAAACCCGGATCGGGCAGCACCATGCAGGAATTTGTCAGCACCGGCTCGGCGATGACGCAGGCGACATCGTGGTCGGCGAGCGCCGCTTCCAGTGCAGCAACATCGTTGAATTCGATGACCTTCGCCGTCCTGGTCAGGTCGCGAAACTCACCCGCCAGCCCCGGCCGATTCACGGGCTTGCCGTCGACCATCCGGACCATCGTCTCGTCGACCGAGCCGTGATAGCAGCCGTTGAAGACCAGTATCTTTTCGCGGCCGGTGACGGCGCGGGCGACGCGCAGCGCGAAGCGGTTGGCGTCGGTGGCGGTGGTGGCGATCTGCCAGAACGGCAGACCGAAACGCTGAGTGAGCAGCGGCCCGATGGCCAGCGCATCTTCCGAAGGCAGCATATAGGTCAGGCCGCGCCCGGCTTGGCGGCGGATGGCGCGCGCCACCGGCGGCGGCGAATGGCCGAACATCGAACCGGTGTCGCCGAGGCAGAAATCGTCCAGCCTGTTGCCGTCGATATCCGTGATGGCGGCGCCCTTGGCGCTTTCGACCAGGATCGGGAATGGCGTCGGCCAGTCGTTCATCCAGTGCATCGGCACACCGCCGAAGAAGCCTGGCAGGCCGTTACCGACCTTGGCCTGCGATTTCGGCCGCGCCTTGCGGAAGGTGTTCGCCTCGCTTGTCCGCAATGCAGCGATGCGGTCACGGCTGATACCGCCAATGGACGCCTTTGAACTGTTCGTGCTGTACATGAAATCCCTCTCGGCCGGCACACTACCCAATTGGCGACGGCAACCGCAATTGGCCGTGTTGGTGCCCTGCATTGGGTCAGCAGCAAGTTCGGCAGACTTGACCTTCCGGCGCAGTCGGGCGCCAATGCGATCGGGTCTGTGGTTTGGGGAGAAAAATGCGGACGATCATCTGCGCTATTGCGCTACTCTTGTCGGCCGCTGCGGCTTCCGCATCGGGCGGCGTCTGGTGTTCCGTCGATGACAAAGCGGTGCAATTCGAGGTCGGCGCCGGGGTCACCAGAGGTATGGGCGGCCCGACCTTCAATTTTCGCGGCGATCTCGAGATACTTGGCCGGCCGGAAGGCGACAGTCTGCGCAAGACCGTCTTCGAGGATTCCGACCTCACCCAGTACTGGCTGGACGACAAGGAGTTGCGGCTGAACGTCTACCACGAGCATCAGCTCGGAGATAAATTCAACTCTGTCGAACTGACGATCCTGACCAAGACCAGTGACGAGGGCGTCTATGACGGCCGGTACACGCTTGCCGTCTACGACAACGCCGCCGACACGGAACAGGACGGCAAGCCGAAAGAATTGACCGGCAAGGTGTCGTGCGGAGCCGAATAGGTCACGCCGAGATATCGATGACGCCGCAGTCGCCGGCGGCACTGCCGAAGGCGACCCGGCGCTCTTCCTTATCCCACATCATCGCGGTGATGGCGCCCTTGCCCGGGCGGCGCAACAGCACCTCTTTGGCATCGGTAAAGCGCACCGCCATGACCATGCCGTCATCATAGCCGACGGCGACGACATCCTGGCTCGGATGGCAGGCAACCGATGTCACCATGGCGTTGCCGCGCGTGCCGAGCTCCAGCGGCGCCTTGCCCATCGGGCCGTCCTTGCCCGAAAACGGCCAGACGATCGCCGCCGGCGCGCCGGAACTCGCCAGCCATTTGCCCTTCACGCTCCACGACAGGCTTTTGACCTTGCCGGGATAGCCGGTCATGCGCATGTGCTTGCCGTCGGCGAGCTTCCAGCCATGCAGCGCGTTTTCCTGCATGGTGGTGACGAGGAAGGCGCCATCCGGCGAGAAGGTGACGCCGGTATGGGCACCGGCCCATTCCAGCTCCACCGGCTTGCCCTCGGCGGCCGGGAAATGCAGCGTCGCGCCATTGTAGCGGGCGACGCCGAAGCGTATGCCCTTGGGGGAGAAGGCCAGCCCCTCGACCGAACGCGGATGGGCAAACTCTTTGGTCTTGCCGTCGGCAAAGCGCACGAAGGCAGTCTTGCCTGTGGCATAGGCGATAGCGCCTTGCGGCCCGGCGGCGACGCTGGTGATCCACTTCTTGCCGGCGCTCGCCAATTCGCCGACGGTGCCACCTGCGGTGACAGCAAAAATCTTGCCGTCCTCGCCGCCGGTGATCAGGCGGTCGTTGGCGGCGTCATGGAACGTGGAGAGCAGGCCGTCATTGGCCTGAATTGCCTTGTGGCCGTTGTCGAGCCTATGAACTGTCCCATCGGCCAGCGCAAAATGCGGCACGTTGTCGAGGAAGACGGCGGCAAGGCAGTGACCTTCCAGGTCGAGGGGAGCAACTGTGGGCATCAGGACCATTCCAATGAAGCTGTCACCACTCCCGGGAAGCCACTGAGGCGGCCAGGCCTGGCGTCAACCTTCTCCCCTTGTGGGAGAAGGTGGATCGGCGCGCAGCGCCGAGACGGATGAGGGGTGTTGAACGGATCGCCGTCGGTGCCGAGCTGGAGCACCCCTCATCCGACCTCGCTTCGCGAGGCCACCTACTCCCACAAGGGGAGAAGGAAGAGCGGGCAGCGCTAGCGCCATAGAGTCCGGAAATCAAGCCGCCTGGCAGGCGTCAAAGCTCTTCTTCAGCCGTTCGGCGTCAAGCTCGCGGCCGATGAACACCAGCCGGCTCTCATGCTTTTCGCCGTCTTTCCAGGCGCGCTGGTGGTCGCCTTCGATGATCATGTGCACGCCCTGGATGACATAGCGCTCGTCGTCGCCCTCGAGCGCGATGATGCCTTTCAGCCGCAGGATGTTGGGACCTTCCATCTGAGTGATCTTCTCGATCCACGGGAAGAATTTCTTCGGGTCCATCTCGCCGCCGCGCAGCGACACCGACTGCACGGTCACGTCATGGATGTCGGAGGGATGCGCGTGATCGTGATGATGATGGTCGTGATCATGGTCGTGGTGATCGTGGTCGTGATCATGGTGGTCGTGATCATGATCGTGCGCCTCGAGAAAATGCGGATCGTTTTCCAATGCGCGCGACAGGTCGAAGGCGCCGCGGTCGAGCACTTCCGACAGCGCCACGCCGGCGCGCGTGGTGCGGTGGATCCTGGCCGCCGGGTTGATGGCGCGGATGGTGGCTTCGACCTTGGCCAGCTCTTCGGGCGTCACCAGATCGGTCTTGTTCAGCACGACAACATCGGCGAAGGCGATCTGGTCCTCGGCTTCCTTGGAATCCTTCAACCTGAGCGGCAGGTGCTTGGCGTCGACCAGGGCCACGACAGCGTCGAGTTTGGTCTTGGAGCGCACGTCGTCGTCCATGAAGAAGGTCTGCGCCACCGGCACAGGATCGGCGAGGCCGGTGGTCTCGACGACGATGGCGTCGAAGCGGCCGGGACGGCGCATCAGGCCTTCGACGACGCGGATCAGGTCGCCGCGCACCGTGCAGCAGACGCAGCCATTGTTCATTTCGTAGATTTCCTCGTCGGATTCCACGATCAAATCATTGTCGATGCCGATCTCGCCGAATTCATTGACGATGACGGCATAACGCTTGCCATGGTTTTCCGACAGGATGCGGTTGAGCAGCGTCGTCTTGCCGGCGCCGAGATAGCCGGTGAGAACGGTCACTGGGATTTGCGTCTGTGCTTCGCTCATATCTTGCCTCGAAATGGCTGGGCCACGGAATTGCGGGCCGCAAGAAGGGATTGTTGGCCTGATATAGGATGTGTGCCGGCCTTTTGCACGAGGCAAACCGCCTGGGTGTTTGACCCAGGATTGACGAAGCGGATGGGTAGACCCGAGAGGCCGAGTGCGAGGGATGCCGACCATCAACGTGTCGCCGGAAACGCCTCTTCGTTGACCTGTGCTGAGCCGCGCCGCGTCAAACCGTTGCAATCGCCTTGGCGGAAACTCGTTTGTCATCTAACTGAAATAAACATCTGGCATCACCATTTCGAGCACCACAAATGCTTGCCGGCAAAGCTGTTTCGAAAGCCGGAATCTTTTGGATCGTCGATTGCCAACCGGCCGGCTGCGTCTATGCTGCACGCACCGGTACGGCCGAAGAGGGATCACCATGGCCAAGGCGGACAAGACTGCAACGATGAGCCGGCTGCATTCGGCGGCAAGGCTGGCAAGGACCGCGCTGGCGGCGCGGCTTCTGGCGCACGGCTTCTATGCCGGCCAGGACCAGATCATGCTGACGCTCGACCGCGAGGACGGCCAGACGCCCGGCAATCTCGCCGGCCGCCTCGGCGTTCGCCCGCCGACCATCACCAAGACCATCAACCGGCTGCAGGCCCAGGGCTTTTTGGAAAAGCGCGCCTCTTCCGCGGATGCACGCCAGGCGCATATCTTTCTCACCGACACCGGCCGCGAGATCATCCACGCCATCGAGAAGTCGGTGAAGAAGACCGAGAAGCAGGCGTTGAAGGGCCTCGACAAGAAAGAACAGAAGACGCTGTTCAAGCTGCTCGCCCGCATCGAGGCCAATTTGTCGAACGAGGAGCTGGTGCTTGTCGACGACGATGGCGACATCGACGATTGATCTTCCTAGGCGGCTACCGAAGGCCCGCGCACCAGGGTCGACCAGCGGCCGGGCGTCAAGCCGAATGCTTTCTTGAAATGCCTGTTGAAATGGCTCTGGTCGCTGAAGCCGGCGCCAACGGCAATCTCGGCCAGCGGCTCGCCCACCTCGATCATCCGTCTTGCCTTTTGCAGCCGGCGCATCAGCAGGAACCGATGCGGGCTGGTGGAATAGGTCGCGCGAAAATGGCGTGACAGCGCATAGCGGTCGAGCCCGGTGACGGCTTCCAGCTCATCGGAACGAACGGACCGCTCGGCATTCTCCTCGAGATAGCCGCGCGCCAGCGCTGCCGCACGCGAGGCCGACTTCCCCATCGGCTTTGCTTTCTGTCCCGCATGACGCCCCAGATGCTGCGCCAGCTCCGCAACGAAATCGGCGACGAACAGCTCGTCCAGTTCCTCATCGAGCGGCGACAGGGCCGAAAGCAGCGTGCCACGCAAGGCAGGATCGCTGACCACAGCATCCCTGACGAAAGGCAGCGGCGCGCCGTCGAGGCAGTCGAGCAGCAGTGAGGGTTCCAGATAGAGGATCCGGTAGCGCAGACCATCCTCGGTCCCGGCGCCGCCATCGTGCACTTCGTCGGGATGCAGCACGATAACCTGGCCGGGCAGGCTGTGGTTGACAGTGCCCCTGTAGTGGAAGCGCTGCACACCGGAAAGCGTCACGCCGACGGCAAGTGTATCATGACGGTGCAGGTCGAAGGCGTTGCCATGGAAATGCGCCTCGATGCGCTCGATGCCGGTGCTGCCTGGCGCCGAGACGATCCGGTCTTCATCCGCGCACGAACGTCCAAGACCCTGTGTCGCCTCACCGTCTAGATCGTGCGTCATCACCTATCCCTGCCCTTCATGGGCGTGCTCCGGAGTCCTCATTTTGGTGTTCGATACGAAATTTGCAATCGTGCTGCGGGACGATCTCGCCGTCTGGCAAAAGCTCAACGTCACGGCCTTCCTGACCAGCGGCGTCGTCGCGCAATTCCCCGACATTATCGGCGAACCCTACCGCGACCGCGCCGGCAACCTTTACAATCCTCTGTCGATCCAGCCGGTCATCGTGCTTTCGGCCGATGGGCCGACGCTCAACTCCATCCACCGGAAGGCGCTGGAGCGGCGCGTGACGGCGTCAGCCTATGTCGAGGAGATGTTTGCCACCGGCTTCGATGCGGCCAACCGCGCCGTCTTCGCCGAGTTCGGCCCTGAGGACGCCAAGATCGTCGGCATCGCGCTGCGTGCCGACAAGAAACTCGTCGACAAGATCACCAAGGGCGCCCGCATGCACGCCTAATTCAGCAGGAAGCGTGTAACGGCGCTCATGAATTCAGTCGGCCGCTCGACGTTCAGCATATGGACGCCCGGAAGCAGTGTAAGCGTGGCGCCGGGGATGCTGGCTGCGATCGCCTCGCTGTGGCTTGCCAGTGTTACCTTGTCGTCTTCTCCACCGATCACCAGGGTGGGGGCGGTAATGAGGGAGACAGTCCGGCGCAGATCGCAATCGCGTACGGCGGCGAAGCATCCCGCGAGACCTTGGGGCGGCGTCGCCAGGACCATCGCGCGGAACGCGTCGACGGTTTCGTTTGGGCCGGCAAGCATCGAGGCGGGAAACCAGTTGTGCATGAACATGTCCGCGGCGGCCGACATGTTGCTCGCAGCAAGGACAGTACGGATCTGCTCGTCAAAGTAAGAAGCCGGCCCGAGATGTGGCGAGGTGTTGGAAAGGATGAGACGCTCGATGCGGTCCGGGGCATGGATACCCAGCCACTGCCCTACGAAGCCGCCCAGCGACAGCCCGCAGAAATGCACGCGGGCGATCTGAAGCGCATCCAGCAGCTCAAGGACGTCGCGGCCCAGCCGATCGAGCGAATAGGCTCCGGCCGGAGCATCGGAACTGCCGTGGCCGCGCAGATCATAGCGCAGCACCCGGAAAGATCCGGCAAATTCCGCAAGCTGCCGGTCCCACATATGCAGGTTCGTCGCAATGGAATTCGAGAGCACAAGCACAGGGCCGGCCCCCGCCAGCTGATAGGCGATCCGGCAGCCGTCGCCCGTCGTAAAATAAAGCGTGTCAGTCATCTGGTCCTCATCTCACCCTGGCGAAAGGAGTTCGATGCTCCCGCCGCCCTTTGAATGAGCCACCCTAGGCCTCGTAATTATCCAGGAAAATTACTATGATTGGACGATCTCAGTAGGTTTTTACGATAATGAATGGTCTAAAACTCCACGACCTACGGTGCTTTGACGCCGTGGCAAGCGAGGGCAGCTTCCAGGCGGCCGCCCTTGCCTTGAACCGATCGCATCCATCCGTCTTCGCCGCTGTCGCACGCCTCGAGCAGTTGCTCGGGCTCACACTTCTCGACCGCAGCGGATATCGGGTGGGGCTGACGGAGGCGGGCCGCGAGTTTCACGCGCGAGCGCAGCTGACATTGCGCGAGCTCGACCATCTGCGAACCTATGCGGGCCAGTTGGCGAGCGGCGAGGAGACGGTCCTGCGTGTCGTCATGGGTGATCTCTGCCCGCGACCGCAAATCCTGCGTATGCTCAGCGGCTTCTTTGCCGAACGCACCGGGACACGCCTGCACCTGGAGTACGAGGCGGTCGGCGGTCCGCTCGAACGGTTGATGGAAGGCTCGGCTGACCTCATCTTCCATCGCGCGGATCCTTCCGATCCGCATCTCGAGCGGATCGATCTCTGCGCGGTGCCCCTCGTGCCGGTGGTGGCGCCTGGGTTCCTTCCGTTCGCGCCTGGCCGCGAGATTGCGCCGGAGCAGATGCGGCCCTTCACCCAGTGCGTGATCCGCGACACGGCGCGGCGGCCATCGCCGGAGAGCTATTTCCTCATCGACGGTGCGCATCAGTGCTCGGCGCCGGATCATCTGATGAAGAAGGAACTGATCCTTCACGGACTGGCCTGGGGCCATCTGCCGGCATGGCTGATCGAGGACGAACTGCGGGATAGGAGGCTGATCTCGATCGCTGGTGCACATCTGCCCGGCCGGACGGAGACCCTGGCGGCGGTGCGCCGGCGCGACCGACCGCATGGACCCGTCGCCCAGGCGTTGTGGCTTCATCTCCAGGCGCAAGTGGCATCCGGCGAGGCGCTTTAGCCGGCATAGGATCGGCCCGCGCTGAGCCTGCGCGCGGCTCCTGTTGTGCCAGTCGCTTTTGGCTTGCCGGGCGCAGGCGATTGCCGCAAAGGTTAAGCGTTGCTCCTCCCTGCCCGGCCTGACATTGAACGTTCCCGCAAAAGCAGACGAAAGCGCAACGCCGCCCGCGGCGATGCTGTTCATGCTTTCCACCTATGTCTTTTTCACCTTTCTCGACACATCGAGCAAATATCTGGTCCTGGCCGGCGTCTCGGCGCTGATCGTCGCCTGGGCCCGCTTCACCGTCCATGTCCTGCTTGTCGGCGTCTTCCTGCGCGGCTGGCGCGAGCCGTCGCGCTTCCGCGCCAACAATTTGCCGGCCCACATCCTGCGCGGCGGTCTGCTGTTCGGCTCGACGATGTGCAACGTCATGGCGCTCAAAACGCTTCAACTGGCCGAGACCACCTCGATCTACTTCTTCGGGCCGATGGTGATCACCGCCCTTGCCGGGCCGCTGCTTGGTGAATGGGCCGGCTGGCGGCGCTGGCTGGCAATCCTGTCGGGCTTTGTCGGCGTGCTCGTCATTACAAGGCCGGGCATCGGCGTGTTCGGCATCGGCCATCTTTTCGCGCTCGGCTCGATGCTGTCGAACAGTTTTTACGTCATCATGACGCGGCGGATGTCAGCCAGCGAAACCTCGGAAAGCCTGATCCTGTTTTCGGCGCTGGCGCCGGCCGTGCTGCTTCTGCCGATGCTGCCGTTCTCGCATGGGCTGCCGCAGGATAGCTGGCACTGGTTCATCCTGGTGATGCTGGGCGTGTTCGGCGCCGGCGGCCACTGGCTGCTGGTGCAGGCCTACCGCCTGGCGACCACCACGGCGCTGGCGCCGTACCCCTATTCGCAGATGGTCTGGATGATCCTGTCCGGCTGGATCATCTTCCACCAGTTCCCCGACCGCTGGACGCTGGTGGGTGCAGCCATCATCGTCGCCAGCGGCCTTTACATCATCCATCGCGAGCACCGTCTGCGGCTGCGCAATCGCACGACCGTCGATGCCGAGGCGGAGGCTCTGGCGAAAAAACTTTGATTTGCGCCGAATCCGATGGCATAACGCCGCATTTAAAAAATTTAAAAGACTCGGGGAGCCAAGGGCTGGCACAAAAGATCAAGCTTTCGACGATCGCGGATGCGCTTGGCGTCTCCACGGCCACCGTCTCCCTCGCCTTGCGCGACAGCCCGCTGGTCGCAGGCGCCACGCGTGACCGCATCAAGGAGCACGCGCGGGCCATCGGTTATATCTACAACCGCCGCGCCGCCTCACTGCGCACCTCGCGCTCGGGCATTGTCGGCGTCGTCGTGCATGACATCATGAACCCGTTCTTCGCCGAGATCCTGCGCTCGATCGAGAGCGAACTCGACCGCAGCCGGCAGACCTTCATCCTGTCCAATCACTACGACCAGTTGGAAAAGCAACGCACCTTCATCGATACGCTGCTGCAGCTCGGCGCCGACGGCGTCATCATGTCCCCGGCCATCGGCACGCCGGCCTCTGACATCGTCATGGCCGAGGAAAACGGCCTGCCGGCGGTGCTGATCGCACGCAGCGTGGAAGGCGCCGACGTGCCGGTGTTTCGCGGCGACGATGCCTATGGCACGGCACTTGCCACCAATCATCTGATCTCGCTCGGGCACAAGCGCATCGCCATGATCGGCGGCACCGACCAGACCTCGACCGGGCGCGACCGCTACCAGGGCTATCTCAACGCCATGGAGGCCGCCGGGCTTGAGGTCAGGCCGTCCTGGCGCATCGCCGGGCCGCGCACCAAGCAGGGCGGATTCGAGGCGGCTGGACAGTTTCTGGCGCTTAAAGACAAGCCAACCGCCGCTTGCTGCTGGAATGATCTGGTCGCCATCGGCCTGATGAACGGCATTGCCCGCGCCGGCCTGGTGCCGGGCGCCGACATCTCGGTGACCGGCTATGACGATCTCGAGGAGGCGGCAATCGCGACACCGGCGCTCACCACAGTCTGGAATGGCCAGCGAGAGGTCGGCCGCCGTGCCGCCAGCGCGCTGCTCGACAAGCTGAACGGACAGGCGGTACGGCCGTCACAGGAACTGATCAAGCCGGAACTGCATGTGCGCCAGTCGACCGGCAAGCCGGTGGAGCGTGCATGACCAAGACTGATGCGTTGCAGACCGTCGCCGTTCTGGTGCCAGGACATTTCAACGACCATGCGGTCGAGCGCATCGACCGCACCTTCAAGCGGGTCAAGATAGAGCGCGCCGATCCCGCCCTGGTCACCGACGAGATGCGCCATGACGTGCGCGCCATTGCGTCCTTCGCCGGCGTCAATGCGGCATTGATGGATGCATTGCCCAACCTCGAACTCATCGCCTCCTTCGGCGTCGGCTATGATTCGGTCGATGCCGGCCATGCGGCCAAGAAAAACATCATGGTCACCAACACCCCCGATGTTTTGACCGAGGAGGTCGCCGACACCACGGTCGGCCTTTTGCTCAACACCGTGCGTGAACTTTACAAGGCCGAGAAATGGCTGCGCGACGGCAGTTGGGTGAAGAAGGGCAACTATCCCCTGAGCCGGCTGACCTTGCGCGGTCGGCATGTCGGCATTTTCGGCATGGGCCGCATCGGCCTTGCCATTGCGCGCCGGCTGGAAGCGTTCGGGCTTCCGGTGGCCTACCACAACAGGCGCAAGGTCGAAGGTCTGGCTTATGAATACCACCCGACGCTGAAGGGCCTTGCCGAAGCGGTCGATACGCTGATTTCCGTAGTGCCGGGCGGCGCTTCCACGGAGAAGGCGGTCAATGCCGAAATCCTGGCGGCGCTTGGCGCCAACGGCGTTTTCGTCAACATCGGCCGTGGCAGCACGGTCGACGAGGCAGACCTCGCCGCAGCGCTTGCCAACGGCACCATCGCCGCGGCCGGGCTCGATGTTTTCGCCGATGAACCGAATGTGCCCAAGGCTTTGCTGGACGCGCCAACCTCGCTTTTGCCCCATGTCGGCTCGGCCTCGCACCATACGCGCCGCGCCATGGCGGATCTGTGCGTCGACAATCTGGTATCCTGGTTCAGCGAGCGCCGGCCACTGACCCCGGTGCCTGAGACGGCGCAAGTCAAGCCACGAAGCTGAGCGGCTCTCTGCCACACTCGTTAACGTCGGCTTAACGCTTTGGAATCATTCTGCATCTGCGCCGGGGGGCGCGGAGTGCAAGATGACGAAAGTTCCGGCATTGATTGCGGCAGCGGCACTTTTCGCCGGCTTTCAGCTGTTTCACGGCGGCAGCAGTGAAAGTTCGGCCAATGAAGCAAGGCCGGCAACCACCTTCAGGCTGGTCGCCAATGGCGACGAAGGCGACTGCGCGGTTAGCCGCGGCGCCGCGATTGACGATGGCCTGTCGCTGTTGGCCGTGGCGCCGAGTTGCCGCGGGTTGCTGCCGGGGATCGAGCGGGCAAAATTCTGGCGAGAGGGCGAGGACGGCACAATCGCGTTCAGCGCCGACGGCACCGACCCGATCGTCACCTTCTCGGTTGCGGATGGCGACGGCTACGAATCCTACGCTCCGGCCACGCCGCTGCTTTCGCTGGCGACAACCGGCGAACGGGATCAATCCGCCGGCAATTGATCGTCGGGATTTATTCCGCCGCCGCCCGTGCACCGGCCTTCGCCGCCGCATGCAGCCGCACCGCATCGCCGAAGGCGCGGAAGATCTTGGCCGAGTTGCCGTCCGACTTGACCCAGTATTCGGGGTGCCATTGCACGCCGACGGCGAAGGCGCGGGCGTCCTTCACCGAAACCGCCTCCACCGTGCCGTCGCCGGCAACCGCCTCGACTTGCAGCTTCGAGCCGAGCCGGTCGATGCCTTGGCGGTGCAGCGAGTTGACCTTGATGTCGCCGGCGCCGAATACACCGGCCAGGCAACTGCCCGGCTTGATCGAAATGGTCTGGTGAATGGCGAAACGTTCGTCCTGATTGTCGCTCACCTGCGCGCGATGGTCCAGCGAACCTTCGCGCTCCTGGATCTCGGTGCCAAGCGTGCCGCCTAGCGCCACGTTCAACTCCTGGATGCCGCGGCAGATGGCAAGCAGCGGCACGCCGCGCTCGATCGCCTTGCGGATCAGCGGCAGCGTGGTGGAATCGCGCGCCGGGTCGTAGGGGCCGTTGGCTTCGCTGGCGTCGCCGCCATAGAGCGATGGATGCACGTTGGACTTCGAGCCAGTGACCATGACACCGTCGACCGAAGACAACAGCTCGTCGAAGTCGAGCCGGTCACCGAATGACGGCACCAAAAGCGGGAACACGCCGGCGCCGGAAAGTGCTGCCTCGATATATTGCTGCGGGACGGCATGCCAAGTGTAGTTGTCGAACTGACGGACGTCGGTTGATATGGCGACGAGCGGCTGGTGCATTTTGGGTCCGGATTCCATTTGGAGCGAAGCGAATAATCTATTGTGCCTGCAAAATAGGCGATCCGAAGGCGCTTTTCCATGCCAAGTTTCGCCATCTCGCATGGGCCACGCGCGACCGTTAGACTATAGTTGCAGGCCGGGCGCGCGCCTCGCGGATTTGTCATTAGCGCCGCCTCAAATCCCGCCGCCATGCTGGACTCGACCCCTTGCCCGTGTATTGTTTCGGGCAAATCGACAGCGGGCGCGAGGAGATGTCCCTGATGTCGGTTTGTTGGTCCAAAAGGGAGGTTCTGCATGGATCGTCGTTCATTCATCCGCAAGGCCGGGGTCACCGGCGTGGGCGCCGCGGCGGCTGCCGCGACGCTAGCCGCACCGGCAATCGCCCAGTCCAATCCGAAAGTGACGTGGCGGTTGGCGTCATCCTTCCCCAAGTCACTCGATACGATCTATGGCGGCGCGGAAGTCTTCTCCAAGATGCTGTCGGAAGCGACGGACGGCAATTTCCAGGTCCAGGTCTTCGCCTCCGGCGAACTCGTGCCCGGCCTGCAGGCCGCCGACGCCACCACTGCCGGCACTGTCGAGGCCTGCCACACGGTGTCATACTATTACTGGGGCAAGGACCCGACATGGGCGCTCGGTGCGGCAGTGCCGTTCTCGCTCAACGCGCGCGGCATGAATGCCTGGCACTATCATGGCGGCGGCATCGACCTGTTCAACGAGTTTCTTGCCACGCAGGGTCTTTTCGGCCTGCCCGGCGGCAACACCGGCGTGCAGATGGGCGGCTGGTTCCGCAAGGAGATCAACACCGTCGCCGACCTGTCCGGCCTCAAGATGCGCATCGGCGGCTTTGCCGGCAAAGTGGTGCAGAAGCTCGGTGTCGTGCCGCAGCAGATCGCCGGTGGCGACATCTATCCGGCGCTGGAAAAAGGCACGATCGACGCCGCCGAATGGGTCGGCCCCTATGACGACGAGAAGCTCGGCTTCTACAAGGTCGCGCCCTATTACTACTATCCCGGCTGGTGGGAAGGCGGCCCGACCGTCCATCTCCTGTTCAACAAGGCGAAGTACGAAGAGCTTTCGCCGGCCTACAAGTCGCTGGTGCACACGGCCGCGCACGCGGCGGACGCCAACATGCTGCAGAAATACGACTACCTCAATCCTGCAGCAGTCAAGCGGCTGGTGGCCGGCGGCGCGAAATTGCGCCCGTTCAGCCAGGACATCATGGCCGCCTGTTTCGAGAAGGCCAATGAGGTCTACACCGAAATGGAAGCCACCAACGCACCGTTCAAGAAGATCTGGGACTCGATCAAGGGCTTCCGCAAGGAGCACTATCTGTGGGCGCAGGTGGCCGAGTACAATTACGACACCTTCATGATGGTCCAGCAGCGCAACGGCAAACTGTAGGCTGGGATCTGTCCCTTCTCCCCGTCACTATACGGGGAGAAGGTCCCGGCAGGTGGATGAGGGGCGGCGCAAACTTCGGCGATTGATCGCCTTGGGCTTGGTAGCCGCCCCGAAATTATAGCTTATCTCTCCAAGCGTTGACGCTGCACCTCACCTGCCTGCCGGCATCCTCTCCCCGTATAGTGACGGGGAGAGGGACGCGGTCATCGTCGTTTCGCCAATCGCCAACGTCGCAGGATTGAGGCTGCCCTTCATTCCCTGCCCGGCACCACCAACACCTTGACCTCGCCGGGCGCTGCCGGATTGGCGATCACCGAGGCGGCTTCCTCCAGGCCGACCTGCCTTGAGATGAGCTTGTCGATCTCGATTGCGCCGGACGCGACAAGGTCCGCCGCCCGCCTGTGGGTGAAGGGGTTGATGAACGAGCCGAGAACCTTCAGTTCGCGAAACAGGATGTCGAACGGTTCGAAGGGCACTTTCACGCCTTGCGGCATCACGCCGACGATCACCACCGAGCCGCCGGACTTCGCCAGCCGCATCGATTGTTCGACGGTATCGGGGACACCGGCGCATTCGAGCACCACGTCGGCCCCGCCGGGCACAAGACCGGCTGGGCCGGCGATCGCCTCGATCGGGTCGACCGCGTTTGGGTCGACCGTCGCCGTTGCACCGAGTTCTTCAGCGAGCGCCCGGCGGGAGGCCTGCCGCGTCGACAGGATGATGGTCGCCGCTCCTGCGAGCCTCGCCAATTGCACGGTAAGCAGGCCGATGACGCCGCCACCAAGCACCACCACGGCAGCGCCGGGTCTGATTCCGGCGAGGTCGACAGCGTGCAGGCAGCAGGCCAGCGGCTCGCAGAAGGCGCCATGCGTTGGCTTGAGGTTCGCAGGCAGAAGAAAGGCCTGGTTCTGCGGCATCACGACGTAGTCGGCGAAGCCGCCGTCGCGATGGATGCCGATGGCCCTGAGATTGCTGCACAGATTGACGCGGCCGGCTCGGCAATGACTGCAGCGTCCGCAGAAGATGTTGGGATCGCCGGTAACACGGTCACCGATGGCGATGCCGGAAACCGCGTCGCCGACAGCCTCGACGATGCCGCAGAATTCGTGACCAAGCGTCACCGGCGGGCTCGAAGGGAATTCGCCGTGGAGGAGGTGACGGTCGGTGCCGCAAACGCCGCAGGCTTCAACGCGCACCAGAACGTCCTGCGGTCCCGCAACAGGCTTGTCGACCTCCCGTAGCGCAATGCTGGCCACGGCTTCCAGGCGCACGGCTCTCATGACATCCTCACTCAGGTTCTCAGTGTTCACACATCAGTTGAAGTTCGGCGGCTGCGACAGGTCGGTCGCCGGCGGCGCCGGCTTGGCGGGCGGCGTCTCGCCGAAATTCGGCGGCTGCGAGAGATCGTTCGACGGTGGCGCCGCGGGTGATGGGCCACCGTTGGCTGGTGGTGGTGTGCCGAGAGGCGCAAGGCCTGGCATATCAGGCAAGTTGATCTCGATCGTTCCCGGATCGACGGCCGCACCCTTGTAGCGCATGACCATTTGCGGGAAGGCGATGGTCAGCCCGATCATGATCACCTGGATGCAGACGAAGGGCACGGCGCCCCAATAGATCTGGCCGGTGGTCACCGGCGCGATCTGCTTGCCGGTGAGGCGATCGAGATAGGGCACGCGCGCGGCGACAGAGCGCAGGTAGAACAGCGCAAAGCCGAAAGGCGGGTGCATGAAGCTTGTCTGCATGTTGACGCCGAGCAGCACGCCGAACCAGATCAGGTCGATGCCGAGCTTATCGGCAGCCGGCGCCAAGAGCGGTACGATGATGAAGGCGAGCTCGAAGAAGTCGAGGAAGAAGGCGAGCACGAAGACCAGGATGTTGACGCCGATCAGGAAGCCGACTTCGCCGCCCGGCAGCGACGTCAACAAATGCTCGACCCAGACGTGGCCGTTGACGCCGTAGAAGGTCAGCGAGAACACCCGCGCGCCGATCAGGATGAACAGCACGAAGGAGGAAAGCCTGGTGGTCGACGCCAGCGCCTGCTTGATGACATCCAGCGACAACCGCCCCTTCATTGCCGCCATCGCCAGGGCGCCAACCGCGCCCATGGCGCCGCCCTCCGTCGGGGTTGCGATGCCAAGGAAGATGGTGCCCAGCACCAGGAAGATCAGTGCCAGAGGCGGGATCAAAACGATGATCACCTGCTGCGCCAGCCTGGACATCATGTTGATGTTCAGGCCCTTGTCGGCGATCGCCACGATGTAGATGAGGATCACGCCGATGCTGGCGCCAAGGATGTCGGCATTGTCGCCATGCGCCGGCTCAAGGTAGCGATAGGCCGCATAGGAAGCCGCGACTGCCACCAGCAGTGCCGCGAGCAGCGACAGCACGCCGTGGCCAAGCGTGCGGGCCGCCAGCGGCAACGCCGGCATCGAGTTCGGCCGGACGATCGACATGATCAGGATGTAGAGCGTGTAAAGGCCGGTCAGCACCAGGCCGGGGATCAGCGCGCCGGCATACATGTCGCCGACCGAACGGCCGAGCTGGTCGGCCAGAACGATCAGCACCAGCGACGGCGGGATGATCTGGGCGAGTGTGCCGGATGCCGCGATGACGCCCGACGCCAGTCGTCGGTCATAGCCGTAGCGCAGCATGATCGGAAGCGAGATAAGTCCCATGGCGATGACCGAAGCCGCGACCACGCCAGTGGTCGCGGCAAGCAGCGCACCGACGAAGATCACCGCATAGGCAAGGCCGCCGCGAACCGGGCCGAACAGCTGGCCGATCGTGTCGAGCAGGTCCTCGGCCATGCCCGATCGTTCCAGCACGATGCCCATGAAGGTGAAGAACGGGATTGCCAAGAGCGTGTCGTTCGACATCACCCGGCTGCCGTAGAAATTGTCGGGCAGCGCATGCAGCAGCGGCCACGCCAGGTTGATCGAGCCGCCCGAATAGGGCGACAGCACGACACCGATGAAGAAGAACATCAGGCCGTTGGCGGCGAGCGAGAAAGCGACGGGGTAGCCGATCAGCAGGAAGATGATCAGCGAAGCGAACATGATCGGCGCCATGTTCTGGGCGATGAACTCGATCATGGGCGCGCCTCCTGGACGAGCGCCTTGGCTTCTTCGGCAAGGGCTTTCGCCTCGAGCTCGGCCTGTTCGTGCACCGAGATGAACGGATTGGGATCGTCCATGTCGCCGCGCATGATGGCGATCTTCTTGATGATCTCGGAGATGCCCTGCAGCGCCAGCAGAAAGAAGCCGACGAGCAGGATCGCCTTGGCCGGCCAGATGATCAGGCCGCCGGAATTGTTCGACATTTCGCCGCTGCGGAACGACAGCGACACGTAGGGTATAAAATAGATCACCATCAGCGTCACGAACGGCATCAGGAAGAAGACATGGCCGAGCAGGTCGATCCAGTGCTGCACGCGGCGCGACCACATGCCGTAGACGATGTCGATGCGGATATGGTCGTTCTGTTTCAGCGTGTAGGCGGCGGCCAGCATGAAGGCGGCGCCGAACAGGTACCACTGCAGTTCCAGCCAGGCATTCGACGAGACGTCGAAGACCTTGCGGATGATGGCATTGGCGGCGCTGACCAGGATTGCCAGCAGGATCAGCCACGATATCCACCGGCCGATGAACTCGTTCATACGGTCGATCGTTCTGGATAGAGCGAGCAGCCCTGCCATGCATTTCCTCCCTGAGGTCGAAGGCGCGCCGGCTCCCCTATTTTCCGTCGCGCCGCTGTGGCCCAACGGTATGCCGTGCGTGGTTCGGCGGGTCAACATGGCATGGGCGCGATCAACGACGTCGTGACGGGAGGCAGGGGATAAGTGCCGACCGGCTGCTGCGTCATGCAACCAAAGTCTGACAGCGGATGCGGCGATCAGGCGATCTTCTGCTGGTCGCGGCCGGGACCGATCAGCACAAGTGCCGCGACCAGGAACAGATACATCCAGCCATCGCGCCATTCGATCGGGAAATAGCCGGCCCATAGCGACTCCGCCATGCCGAAGGCGGCCGCACCGAGCGCGGCCCGAGGCGGAGAGAGATAGCCGCCCACCGCCGTCACGAACAGGATTTTCAGCCCGTAGACGAGGCCGGAGCCGAAGCTGACATTGCCGTAGTAAAGGGCGGCCATGATTCCGGCCAGCGCGGCGCAGAAACCGCCGAACAGCACCGCATGCCGGAACACTGCGCGCACGTCCACGCCGCACATGGCAGCCGCTTTGGGATCGTCGGAGACGGCGCGCCAGCGGCGGCCGAAGCCCGAGCGGGCAAACGCCCATGCAGCGAGCATGATTGCCGCCAGAACCACCGCGCAATCGATGAGCTGGATCAGCGTCAGCGTCGCCTGGAAGCCGGCATCCTGAGCAAAAACGATGGGCTGCGCCAGCATCGGCGGCAGCCACCAATCATGCGTGTCGGCGGCGATACGGCTTGCTTCCGACAGCACCAGCAGGATGCCGAGCGTCGTCACCACAATGGCATTGGGCGTGCGGTCGGCCAGCGGTTCGAAGACGCTGCGCGACAGCACGTGGCCGATCAGCGCGGCATAAAGGAAAGCCGTGACGACGCCGAGCACCACTGCCGCCAGCAAGGTCAGCCACAATACCTGATAGCCGAAGGCCACGGTCAGGATCATCGTCTGGCCGCAAAAGGCGAACAGCGCGCCATAGGCGAGATTGGTCCGGTGCAGGATGCCATTGGTCAGCACGTAGCCGAAGGCAAGCAGCGCATAGAGCGCGCCGGAATGCAGCCCGTTCAGCACCTGCTGGAAGAAATAGAGCATAGACAGCTTTCCGGGCGCCGGAGCCCGCGCCAAGGTTTGCATCGTAAAATCTAACTTGTCAAACGCGATTTATCGGTTAGATTTCTGATATGACAGTATCTTGGAGCCCACATCGCTTCACCGGCGGCATTCTTGCGCTCGATACGGCCAACACCGTGGTGTTGCGCAACGATCCGGAAAAGACTTTCGACCGTTTTGCCGATCCGGCCGAGATCGCGCGCTTCGCCAACGCCGCAACCGGCTTTCGCGGTGCCGAGCTTGGCGGCAGACCGCTGGAGGCGACCTCGCCGGACAGCATCGCGCCGGTGGTGCTGGCGATCCGCGAGACGACCGACCGCCTGTTTCGCGGCGCGGTGTCGAAAGGTGCGCTTGCCGCCGGCGACCTCGCCGCTTTTCTCAAGGCCTGCGCCAACGGCCTCGATCGGAGCCCTGCCGAAATCGGCGCACCGGGTAGACCGTTCGGCGATCCATCGACGCCGATCGCGTTCGAGGCGGCGCTGGCGGTTTCGGCCTTGTCGCTGCTGCGCGACGACACGGTCGCCAGGCTCAGGATCTGTCCCAATTGCAGCTGGCTGTTTCTCGACAGGAGCCGCAATTCCAGCCGCCTTTGGTGCGATATGGCTGTGTGCGGCAACCGCCAGAAAGCAAGCCGTCACTATCGCCGCCGCACGGCGGCACATGAGGTCAACAATGCTTAGGGTTGTTTTTCGTTCAATCCTTGTCGGTGCTGCGCTCATTGCAGCCGTTGCGCTTGGCGCCTGCCGCGACACCGGCGGCGACGGCAAGCTGTTCGAGGTTTCCGGCAAGGTCGTCGTCTTCAACTACCGTCTCGCCCGGGCGACCTATGTCGTGACGCTGCGGCCCCTGCAGCCGATGGGCGAAGGCCAGGTGGCGGTCGCCAGTTTCCAGAATCCGGCCGGCGGCCCTCCCCTGGTAGTCGAGCAGAAGGTCTGGCCGAAGCTCGACAAGGTCAGCCTGGAGAGCCCGGCGCTCACCTGCATCGTCAAGGACAAACCCTATGCGATCTCCATCAGCATCAGGGGTCCTGACGGCACGTTCCTGCAGAAGATCGACACGACGCTGATGTCGAGCGAGGACCAGTCGATCCTTCCCGACCGGCCGCTGGTGGTCGACCAGCTCTATACGGCCAATCCCGATCTTGCCGGCCATCCCGACGGCAAGCTGCCGGGTGAGCCGAAGCCGGATTGCTCGAAAGGCTGACGCGTCTTTGCCGGGCGCGACTGCGTGGAAATTTTCGGTCGCCGGACAACCGCCGCGGACCGATTTCGTGCCGGATACGCGACGGCAGCGGATCGTTCGTTGCGCTTTGCCTGGCACTTTCGATTTCGTTTGACCTGCCTTGCAAGCGGAGAAAGACTGCGCCATCTCACTCCTACGTTGGCTGCGCGCCCCCGGTGCTGTCTCCGCAGAGGAAATGCCTGATGACGCTGCACGACGTCGCGCTCGACGACAAGTTCGATCTTGGCAAGGAGCGCATCTTCCTGTCCGGCGCACAGGCGGTCATCCGCATGCTTGTGATGCAGCGCGAGCGCGACCGCCGGGCCGGCCTCAACACGGCCGGCTTCGTGTCCGGTTATCGCGGCTCGCCGCTCGGCGGCCTCGATATGCAGCTGTGGCGGGCGAAAAAGCAGCTGGCGCAGGCCGACATCGTCTTCCAGCCCGGCCTCAACGAGGAGCTTGCCGCCACCGCCTGCTGGGGCTCTCAGCAGACGGAATTAATGGGCGAAGGCAAGCATGACGGGGTGTTTTCGGTCTGGTACGGCAAGGGACCGGGCGTCGACCGCTCCGGCGACGTTTTCCGCCACGCCAACCTCGCGGGATCGTCGAAGCATGGCGGCGTGCTTGCGCTGATGGGCGACGACCATATGGCCGAATCATCGACCAATGCGCACGCCACCGAATTCCTGTTCGTCGACACCATGGTGCCGATCCTCAACCCGGCCGGCGTTCAGGAGATCATCGACTACGGCCTCTACGGCTTTGCCATGTCGCGCTTCGCCGGCACCTGGGCGGCTATCAAATGCGTCAAGGACAACATCGAATCCACGGCCTCCGTCGATGCCGCGCTCGAGCGCCTGAACATCGTCGTGCCGGAGTTCGATATGCCGCCCGGCGGCCTCAACATCCGCGATGAGATCGACATGCTCGGCCAGGAGGAGCGGCTGCATGAATACAAGCGCGCCGCTGCATCCGCCTTCATCCATGCCAACGGCCTGAACCGCATCGTCTATTCGGGCGGCCGCGCGCCGAAGCTCGGTATCATCACGCTGGGCAAGAGCTATCTCGATGTCCGCCAGGCGCTGGAAGACATCGGCATCGACGAGGCCGCCGCCAACCGCATCGGCATCCGCCTGTTCAAGGTCGGCTGCCCCTGGCCGCTCGACCTGCAGCATATCGCCGAATTCGCCCGCGGCCTCGACACCATCGTCGTCGTCGAGGAGAAGCGCTCGCTGATCGAGGTGCAGCTGCGCGAAAACCTCTACGGCACCGCCACGCGGCCGACGATCGTCGGCAAGAAGGACGAGCGCGGCGACTGGCTGTTCCCGGCCAAGGGCGCGCTTGACCCCAACGAGATCGCCATTGCGCTGGGCGAGCGCATCCTGCGCACAATCGGCCCTTCGGAAGAGATCACTGGCAAGGTGGCAAAGCTGCGCCAGTTCCAGGCGATGCTTGCCGACACCAGCGATATCGGTTCGCGCACGCCGTTCTTCTGCTCCGGCTGCCCGCACAATTCCTCGACCAAGGTGCCGGACGGCTCGATCGCCGCCGCCGGTATCGGCTGCCATTTCATGGCGCTGTGGATGGACCGCAACACGGTCGGCTTCACCGCCATGGGCGGCGAGGGCGCACAATGGGTCGGCCAGGCGCCATTTTCGAAGCGTGGCCACATTTTCCAGAATCTTGGCGACGGCACCTACAATCACTCCGGCACGCTGGCGATCCGCTTCGCGCTGTCGACCGATGCCAACATCACCTACAAGATCCTCTACAACGACGCCGTCGCCATGACCGGCGGCCAGCCGCATGAAGGCGGCCTGACTGTCGACATGATCGCCAGGCAGGTGCGCGCCGAAGGCGTCGAGCGCATCGCCATCGTCACCGACGAGCCGGAGAAATATGCGGGGAAGGCCGAATTCCCCTCCGGCGCCACCATCCACCACCGCGACGACCTCGACCTCGTCCAGCGCGAGCTGCGCGACGTCAAGGGCGTCTCGGTGCTGCTCTACGACCAGACCTGCGCCGCCGAAAAGCGCCGCCGCCGCAAGCGCGGCACCTTCCCGGATCCCGACAAGCGGGTCTTCATCAACGAACTGGTCTGCGAGGGCTGCGGCGATTGCGGCGTGCAATCGAACTGCGTCTCGATCCAGCCGGCCGAAACCGAGTTCGGCCGCAAGCGCAGAATAGACCAGTCGAGCTGCAACAAGGACTTCTCCTGCGTCAACGGCTTCTGCCCGTCCTTCGTCACCGTGCACGGCGCCAAGATCAGGAAGGCCGAAGGCATTGCCGGGCGCTCCGACCCGCTTGACGGCGTGCCGGTGCCGGCCGAATTCCCGCTCGGTAGCGAGGGTTGGGCGGCGATCATCGACGGTGTCGGCGGCACCGGCGTCGTCACCATAGGTGCTGTGCTCGGCATGGCCGCCCATCTCGAGGACAAGGGCTGCGGCATGATCGACATGGCCGGCCTCGCCCAGAAGGGCGGCTCGGTGTTCACCCATGTCCGCATCGCCCGCACTCCGGACGACATCCACGCGATCCGCGTTTCGGCCGGCAAGGCGGACCTGGTGCTCGGCTGCGACCTCGTCGTCTCGGGCGCCAAGAAGGTGCTGGCCGCAGTGCGCGAAGGCCATACCATCTTCCTCGCCAACACCGCCGAGATCATGCCCGGCGAATTCGCCCGTTCGGCCGATTTCTCGCTGCCGATCGAGCGCCTGAAGAAGGCGATCCGTGCTGCCGCCGGCGAAGACAAGACGCATTTCTTCGACGCCACGCGCACCGCCACCCAATTGTTCGGCAATTCACTCGGCGCCAATATGTTCATGCTCGGCTTCGCCTTCCAGAATGGCGGGCTGCCGCTGTCGGCGCAAGCCGTTGAAAAAGCAATCGAATTAAACGGCGAGGCGGTGGCGATGAACATCGCCGCCTTCCGCTGGGGCCGGCGCGCCGCGCATCAGCCGGAGTTTGTGCGCGGCCTCGTCGCCCAGCCGGGCAAGGCCACTGAGATCGCCAAGACGCTGGACGATATCATCGCCCGCCGCGTCGCTTTCCTCTCTGCCTATCAGAATGCCGCCTATGGCAGGCGCTATGCCGAGAAGCTGGCGGTTTTGCGTGCTGCCGAGGCCAAGGCCGTGCCTGACTCGACCGCGGTGACCGAGGCCGCCGCCAGAAACCTGTTCAAGCTGATGGCGATCAAGGACGAATATGAGGTGGCGCGGCTATACACCGACGGCTCCTTCGCTATGGAGCTCTCAAAACAGTTCCAGAGCTACGACAAACTCGAATTTCATCTGGCGCCACCGATCATGGGCAGGCGCGGCAATGACGGCAAGCCGAGGAAATCGAGCTTCGGCCCGTGGATGATGAAGGGATTTCGCCTGCTGGCGGCGCTGAAAGGCCTGCGCGGCACGGCCTTCGACGTGTTCGGCTACAGCACTGAGCGGCGCATGGAGCGGCAGCTTCTGGCCCGCTATGAGGCCGATCTGGAGCTTGTCGCCAAGGCACTTGCGCCAGGCAGGATCGAGGCCGCCATCGCCCTTGCCTCGGTGCCGGCGCTCATTCGCGGCTACGGCCATGTCAGGCAAGCCAGCGCCGAAAAGGCAGAGGGCGAGCGCACAAGGCTTGTCGAGCGGCTGGCCAACACGCCGGCGCGGCCTGAACTTCAGGCCGCCGAGTGATCGATACGCCTTGTTTACCTGAACACGAATTTTCGCGGTTTACGCCGATGGAGCCGACTTGACGCCAGGCGTCGGAACGGCATCTCTAAACCTTTCTTAAGGCGAATGTGACATGACTGCGGTTCGTGCGACACCGCAGGCCATGCAAGAAAACAAAGCCGCAGAGATAGGTGAGGACGTCTATGCTGGGTTCGTGCGATCGTTGTTCAACGATCCCGGGATCCTGCTGATTGGCGCATTTTGCCATGGCCTCATCGGCATTCTGGTTTATTTTACCTCGGGGCATCCGGCCTATCTTGCATTGGCCGCGCTTATGCTTGCGGCGGGGCTTTACCGTTACTACGGCATCCGCAAAGGCCTGCGCATAGGCAGTTTCGAAACTTATGAACAAGCCAAGAAGTGGGAACGCTACTACCTGGTTGGCGGCACCATCCAGGCTTTCTTCATGGGGCTTTTCTGCTTCACCTCAATCTATCTCATTCCCGATGTCTTCGGGGAAAGTGCCGCCATCGCCGTCATAATGGGCTCGACGGTGACCATTGTCGGCCGCAATTACGGCTCCAAGACCATGGTTGCGGTGCAGGCCTTCACGGTCGTGCTGCCGATCGCGGTCGGGCTGATGCTCAAGGGACATCTCGGCGATTTCATCCTCGGCCTCTACATAGTGCCGTTCATCTTCATCATCACCCGGATGGCCAGCCACGTCCGCACCGTGCTGTTCAACGCCATTTCGGAGCGCAAGACGGCCGCCAGGCTCGCCGAGCGCTTCAACCGCGCGCTCAACACCATGTCGCATGGCCTGGTCATGCTCGGCCCCGACGGCAAGGTCGTGGTCGGCAATGCCGAAGCCGCGCATCTGATGTCGCTGCGCTCGCCCGACCAGCTGCTCGGGCGGTCGATCCATTCGCTGCTCCTGCGCGGCGTTGCGGGCGGCATGCTGGCGCCGAAAGACTGTCGTTATGTCGAAGCGCAGCTGACGCGCGCCTTGCGCGAGGGCCGCGACCGCAAGGTGCTGGTCTCCTTCTCCAATGGCCAGCACTATGAGTTCTCGGCCCGCGAAGGCAATCAGGATCTCGGTGTCATCACCTTCGAGGACGTCACCGCCCGCGTCGAGGCTGAGGAAAAAATCCGCTTCATGGCGCGCTATGACAGCCTTACCGGCCTGCCGAACCGCGCGTATTTCCATGAGCTGGTCGGTGAAGCCATGGCGTCGGGCAGCCGCGACCGCCTGTGCGCCCTGGCGGTGCTCGATCTCGACGATTTCAAGAGCGTCAACGACACCCTCGGCCATCCGGTCGGCGACGGACTTATCTATGCCGTTGCCGAGCGACTGGCGGCCGTCGCCGGGCAAGGCGTCAATGTCAGCCGCTTCGGCGGCGACGAGTTCATGATCTTCTTCGACCGCGTCGAGGATGAAAGCCATCTGACGGGCCTGCTCGACCAGATCTTTGCCGATCTGCAGGGCGAGGTCGACGTCGCAGGCCACGGTCTGCGCATCCAGGCAAGCGCGGGCGCCGTGCTGTCCAGGGTCGACGACACCGATGTCGACGCCATGATCGTCAAGGCCGATCTGGCGCTCTACAAGGCCAAGGAACTCGGCAAGAACAACTGGCGGCTGTTCGAGGCAGCGATGGATGCGGCGTTCCGCAACCGCCAGCTGATGAAGGCCGATCTGCGCACGGCGGTCGAAGGCAAGGCGCTGCGGGTGGTCTATCAGCCGATCGTGGCGATGAACACCATGCGCATCGCCAGTTGCGAGGCGCTGTGCCGCTGGGATCATCCCGATCTCGGGCCGGTTTCGCCCAGCATCTTCATTCCGCTGGCCGAAGAAATGGGCATCATTTCCGAGATCAGCACTTTTGTGCTCGCGGCTGCCTGCGCCGAATGCGCTAAATGGCCCGCACAGACCAGCGTCTCGGTCAACCTTTCGGCCAAGGATTTCCGCAACCGCGACGTTGTCCAGAAGGTTCGCGACGCGCTTGCTACTTCGGGGCTCGCCGCCGGCCGCCTCGAGATCGAAGTCACCGAAACCGCACTGCTCGACGACAAATCGCTAACGCGCCAGTATATCGAGGAACTTAAGCAGCTTGGCGTGCGCATTGCGCTCGACGATTTCGGCACCGGCTATTCAAGCCTGAGCTACCTCCACAAGCTGCCGCTCGACAAGATCAAGATCGACCGTTCGTTCCTGATGGACGTGACCCAGAACAAGCGTTCGCTCGACTTGTTGAAGGGCATCGTCGACCTGACCCGCGTGCTCGGGCTGACCGTCACCATCGAAGGTGTGGAAACCTTCGAACAGCTGAAGATCCTGGTGCATTCGGTCAAGCCGGACCTCGTCCAGGGCTTCCTGTTTGGCGCAGCACTCAGTGCCTCGGGCATAGAGACCATGTCCAACGTGACCTGGCCTTTCGCCGCCGAGCTGCGGCCGGCGGCAAAACTCGCCACGCCCTGACCCGTCATTAAATTGCGCTTGAAAAGCCCGTCTAAAAAGCGTTGTATTGTCTAGGCGTTAACTGATTGTTAAGGTTAATGATCGGTAAACACAGACGATTAGAGTTTCATCTTCTTGTTCCTTCGGTCGTCCGGTATTGTTCTCCTGCGGCGGTACGAGGGGAAGTAATGGACACGCATCAGTCAGGTGTGCTTTCGGGTGCGGCAGTCAAATCCGGCCCGCCTTCCTTGTTCGCCCGCAACGTCCTCGACGTCCTCGAGCGTGTCGAATACCGGCGCTGCGAAAGCGGCGAGGATCTCGAAGCGGTCTACCGGCTGCGCTACAAGGCCTTTCATACACACGGCCTGCTTGACACCATTACCGAACAGAAGCTCGTCGATCCCCTTGACGAAGTGCGCAATTGCTACTGTTTCGGCGTCTTCATGGATGGCGAGCTGGTCAGCACCGTCAGGCTCCACCATTTGACCCGTGAGACCCCCGAAGCGCCGATCATGACCGTTTTCGGCGACCGGCTGCTGCTGCGGCTGGCGCGCGGTGAAACCTTCATCGACCCGAGCCGGTTGGCGATCGATCCGCAAATGTCGTCGGCCAACCGCGCCCTGCCCTATGTCACGCTGCGGCTCGCGGTTATCGCCAACACCTTCTTCAACGCCACCAGCTGCATTTCGATGATCCGCGAGGAGCACACGGCCTTCTACCATCGCATCTTCGGATCGGTGCAGGTCGGCGAGCCGCGCCTCTACCCGCCCTTCACCATGCCGATCTTCTTCTATGAATCGATCTGCGAGCAGAACATGGCCCCGACGCTGGAGCGCTTTCCCTTCTTCCAGTCGACGGCGCTGGAGCGGCGTATGCTGTTTGCCAAGGCGCCGGCCGGCGAGCTCGCGCCGCTGACCATCCTGCCCACCGCTAAATATTTTCGCGAAGCAGCGTAATGTCGGCAAAGCCGGCGCACTTTAGCGCCCGGTGCGAGGAGCTTTCCGGCCGCTTCGGCGTTCTGGACGTCACGACGCCGACGCGGCCATAGAAAGGAACCGACATGCATATTCCCGAGCTAGCACTGACCCCGCTGATCTCGCTGATTGCCGGCGTGCTGATCCTGGTGATGCCGCGGCTGCTCAACTACATCGTCGCGCTCTATCTGATCGTCATTGGGCTGCTCGGGCTGTTTCCGCATCTAGCCGGTTGAAACGCAAAATCCTCAACCTTCGACGCCAGGCCGGCGACAAGCCCATACCGCCGGCTTTCAACATTTCTTTGAGGCTGTTGTCACTGGTCGTGCGGCAATAGCGCCATTGCTCTTGGCCCGGCTTTTCGCTATGTGCCTCAAAGATGTCTTCGAAGGGGTATTCCTATGGCTGATCACACGCCGACCGGTCCTGTCGAACTGGGCGCGAAGATGGACTATGCCGAACATGACCGCACCTATCATGGCTTTCTGGCGCTGGCCAAATACGGCTCGCTGTTCTGCGGCGCCCTGCTCCTGGCCATGGCTTTCGGCTTCTTCGCAGGCGGCTTCTTCTCCGCGACCATCCTGTTCGTGCTGATCCTCGCCCTCGGCGCCTTCATTCTCCGATAGTCTATACAGACCCCTTGCCAGGGCGTAGCCGGATATCCGGCCGCACTCTTGCGCAAACAGGTTCCAGCCGAAAGGATCATGCGGTGGGACAGACGGTTTTCATCCCTCGCGAGCTCGATGCCAGCGAGCCTCGTGTCGCGGCCTCGCCCGATACCGTGAAGCGGCTGGCGGCGCTGGGCTTCGACGTCACCGTCGAGACGGGCGCCGGCACCAAGTCGCGCATTCCCGATGAGGAGTTCGCCAAGGCGGGTGCCGCGATCGGCAAGGCTTCGGATGCGAGCCGGGCGGATGTGGTGCTGAAGGTGCGCCGGCCGACCGACGCCGAGCTGAAGGGCTACAAATCGGGTGCGGCGGTCATCGCCATCATGGATCCCTACGGCAATGATGCCGCGGTCGCGGCGCTTGCCGAGGCTGGGGTCACCGCCTTCTCGATGGAATTCATGCCGCGCATCACCCGCGCCCAGTCGATGGATGTGCTGTCGTCGCAGGCCAATCTCGCCGGCTACCAGGCCGTGATTGACGGCGCATCGGAGTATGACCGCGCGCTGCCGATGATGATGACTGCGGCCGGCACCGTGCCGGCGGCGAAGATCTTCATCATGGGCGTCGGCGTTGCCGGCCTGCAGGCGATCGCCACGGCGCGCCGTCTCGGCGCTGTCGTCACCGCCACGGACGTTCGTCCCGCCGCCAAGGAACAGGTGGCGTCGCTTGGCGCAAAGTTCCTCGCCGTCGAGGACGAGGAGTTCAAGGCGGCCGAGACCGCCGGCGGCTACGCCAAGGAAATGTCGAAGGAGTACCAGGCGAAGCAGGCAGCGCTCACCGCTGAGCACATCGCCAAGCAGGACATCGTCATCACCACGGCGCTGATCCCCGGCCGGCCGGCGCCGAAGCTGGTGTCGGCGGCGATGGTCGCCTCGATGAAGCCGGGTTCGGTGATCGTCGACCTCGCCGTCGAGCGCGGCGGCAATGTCGAAGGCGCGGTTGCGGGTCAGGTGGTGACGACGGCCAACAACGTTAAGATCGTCGGCCACCTCAACGTGCCCGGCCGCGTCGCCGCATCGGCCTCGCTGCTCTACGCCAGGAACCTGTTCGCCTTCCTCGAGACGCTGGTCGACAAGACCAGCAAGACGCTCGCCATCAACCGCGAAGACGATCTGGTTAAGGCGACGATGCTGACCGACGCTGGCCGCGTGGTGCATCCGGCCTTCGCCAAGGCGGCGGAACAGCCCCATATCGAACCGGCGGCCATTCCGGCCGAGACCATGGTGGCTGATGCCACGCCGAAGAAGGCTGCACCGAAAAAGGCGTCCGACAAAGCCACTGCCGGCAAGTCCGCCGCCAAGCCGAAGGGGATCGCGTGATGGATCAGACCTTGCAGAAAGCCCTCGATCAGCTCGACCAGGCAAGTGCCGCCGTCCGGCTGGCTGTGCAGAACCTGGCCAACGCGCCCGGTGGCGTCGATGCGGCGGGCGATGCCGCGCACGCACTGTCCGGCGGCGCCATCGATCCCTTCGTCTTCCGCTTCGCCATCTTCGTACTTGCGATCTTCGTCGGATACTACGTCGTCTGGTCGGTGACGCCGGCGCTGCACACGCCGCTGATGGCGGTCACCAACGCCATCTCCTCGGTCATCGTCGTCGGCGCGCTGCTGGCCGTCGGCATCTCGGCCTCCGGCATTGCCACCGGCTTCGGCTTCGTCGCGCTGATGCTGGTCTCAGTCAACATCTTTGGCGGCTTCCTGGTCACCCAGCGCATGCTGGCCATGTACAAGAAGAAGGACCGGTAGAGAGCCATGAACGCCAACTTCGCGTCCTTCCTCTACCTGGTCTCCGGCGTCCTGTTCATCATGGCGCTGCGCGGCCTGTCGCATCCGACCACCAGCCGCCAAGGCAATCTCTACGGCATGATCGGCATGGGCATTGCCATTGCCACCACGCTGGCGCTGGCGACTCCGTCCGCCGGGCGCTTCGGCCTGATCGTGCTTGGTCTGGCCATCGGCGGCGGCGTCGGCGCCGTTACAGCGCGCCGCATCGCCATGACGTCGATGCCGCAGCTGGTCGCCGCCTTCCACTCGCTGGTCGGCCTTGCCGCCGTCATGGTAGCGGCAGCCGCCATCTACGCGCCGGAAAGTTTCGGCATCGGCACCAATGGCGACATCCACGCCCAGGCGCTGATCGAGATGAGCCTTGGCGTTGCCATCGGCGCCATCACTTTCACCGGCTCCGTCATCGCCTTCCTCAAGCTCGATGGCCGCATGTCGGGCAAGCCGATCATGATCGGCGGCCGTCACATCATCAACGCGGTCCTCGGCATCGCGCTGATCGTGCTGATCGTGCTTCTGGTCACCACCGAGGCCAAGCTGGTGTTCTGGCTGATCGTCGCGGCGTCGCTGGCGCTCGGCGTCCTCTTGATCATCCCGATCGGCGGCGCCGACATGCCGGTCGTCGTCTCGATGCTGAATTCTTATTCCGGCTGGGCCGCCGCGGCACTCGGCTTCACGCTTGGCAATCTGGCGTTGATCATCACCGGCGCGCTGGTCGGCTCGTCCGGCGCCATCCTGTCCTACATCATGTGCAAGGGCATGAACCGGTCGTTCATCTCGGTCATCCTCGGCGGCTTCGGCGGCGAGACCGCGGCGGTTGCCGATGACGGCATCGAACGCACGGTCAAGCAGGGCTCGGCCGACGACGCTGCCTATCTGATGATGAACGCACAGAAGGTCATCATCGTGCCGGGCTACGGCATGGCGGTCGCTCAGGCCCAGCACGCGCTGCGCGAAATGGCCGACAAGCTCAAGGCCAATGGCGTGGATGTCAAATACGCCATCCACCCCGTGGCCGGCCGCATGCCCGGCCACATGAACGTGCTGCTCGCCGAAGCCAATGTTCCCTATGACGAAGTGTTCGAACTGGAAGACATCAACTCCGAGTTCGCGCAGGCCGATGTCGCCTATGTCATCGGCGCCAACGACGTCACCAATCCGTCCGCCCGCGACGACAAGTCGTCGCCGATCTACGGCATGCCGATCCTCGACGTCGACAAGGCCCGCACCTGCCTGTTCGTCAAGCGCTCGCTCGGCTCCGGCTATGCCGGCATCGACAACACGCTGTTCTACAAGGACGGCACCATGATGCTGCTCGGCGACGCCAAGAAGATGACCGAGGAAATCGTCAAGGCCATGGATCACTGATCCCGCTGCAACCTTCCACTGGAAGGTTGTCGGTCCATCATCGGAAACAAAAAAGCCCGGTTCGACCGGGCTTTTCTATGTTGAAGACCGGTTCAGCGGCTGGTCAGGAAAACCGCTTCCTCGTCGTCGCGCTGCCTGCCGCCCAGTGCTGCCGCAGCGCTGGCGATGAAGGCGCCGATAACCAGCGACAGGGCGCCAAGCAGTGCGAAGGTGGCGCTGCCTTTCCGGGCGGCGTCGGCGGCCTGCTTGGCCTTGACCTTGGCGTCCTCGACCCTGGCCACCAGGGCGTCGACACGCGCCTTGGCGTCAGCCTCGGAAAGCCCGGTGCGGGCGGCGACGAGCTGCGACAGATAGGTCTTGTCGTCAGCCGAAATTTCGCCTGCCGCCGCACTGGCGATGAGGATGCGCGAAGCCTGCCCGGCCGCAGCCGCATCGCTGTCCGGATTGGCCGCCGCGAGCCTGGCGGCATCAGCCGGACGGAACAGCGTATCCACAAGATAGGACGTTGCATTGTCGGCCGGTGCGCTGCCGGCATTGGCGGACGCGCCGGCCGAAGCACCCATGGCGGCGCCTGAGGCAACAGTAGAAGCCGCCTGCACGCCTGAACCAAGCACTGCCGACAGCGCCGACCCGAGAATGCCGACGACCAGCAATGTCGCCAGCGCCCAGGCGAGGAGGCCGTGCGCGGTGTCACGGAAATAGACCTCGTCGGTGTGGATGCCGACCCATTTGGTGCGCAGGCGTCCGGCAAGATAGCCACCGACCCCGGAGGACAGCCATTGCACGATGATGAGCCAGATGGCGCCGGACACCGCGAAGGTGGTCAGCGAGGCACTGGCGCCGGACCACGGCGAGACCATGGTCAGCCCCAGCCCCGAACCGAGCAGCATGAGGATGAAGGTCAGCGTCGAGGCCGCGAAGGCGCCGGCGATGATCGGACCCCAGCTGACGGCCGGGGCGGAGGATTCTGTTGAGGCGGATACGTCGACAGCCGATACGGTGGACTGCATCGACGCCTCCTACCGTACGAACAGCATGATGAGAATGATGATCGGGATCGGAATACCGAGCAACCAGAGCAAAATACCGCGTCCCATAAAGAGCCTCCCTGCGAGAAATTGATCGATGTCGTCACAATGTTCCTGAGCGATTTCCGTTCCGAAGGGCAATGAAATGATTTGCTTGCCGGGAACGGAACCATTTTCCGCGCGGCCCGAGGCACGACTGCGAAACTGTGGATTGGTTCACGGAGTTCCACATGGGCTGCCGTGTATTGTTGGCTCGGTGAGCCGGGGGTAGCATGAGCGATCCCGCCGTCGGATGTCGTCAACGGAGACGCTGATGCCCAAGACTGTCGCATCGCTGGCTTACAAAAAGGCGCAGCCCGGCCAGGCGGTGGTGATCGTGCACGGCATGGGCGAGCAGCGGCCGATGGGTACGCTGAGGGGATTCGTCCAGGCGGTCTGGAGCAGCGATCCCACCCGTGCTCCACCCTACGCCCAGATTCCCGATCCGGCCGTTTCCGGCGCCACGATCAACCAGAGCTGGATCACGCCCGACAGCCGGACCAAGTCACACGAGCTGCGCCGCATCACCACGCCCTACGACGTCGATGGCCGCCGTACCGATTTCTACGAGCTTTATTGGGCCGACATCACGCAAGGCACGACGCGCGGCCGGCTGGCCGCCTGGGTTACGAACCTGTTGTGGCGCAAGCCCGCCGACATTCCGCTCGACGCCCGCAAGCTTTACGTCGCCACACTTCTGATCGTTATCGTCATTCTGGGCGCAGCACTCGTGCTGGCAACATCGGTCTGGCAACAGGCCGTTACCTTGACGACCGGCCTGATGATCACCACCCTCGCTTCTTTTGTCATCTGGGCGGTGGATCAGTTCGCCCTGCCCTATTTCGGTGACGTCGCCGCTTATGTGCGCGCCGAGGCGGCGACGATCGAGAAGCGTGCGCTGATCCGCGACCGCGGCCTGACGTTGCTCAAGACGCTGATGAAGGACGATGCTTACGACCGCATCGTGCTAGTCTCGCACAGCCTGGGGTCGATCATCGCCTATGATTTGCTGCAGATCCTGTGGGCCGAGTTCCGGCCGCGAAGGCTGGAAGCGGTCCGCGACAAGGCCAAACTGGCGGCGGTCGAGGCCATCGACAAGGCAACGCTCGGCTCTGATGGGTCAGCGTGGCCAAAGAACCTTGAAGACCTCGCCGGGTTCCGGCGCGGCCAATGGGCGCTCTACCAGCAGCTTCGGGCCAAGGACGCCGACCACCCGCTGCCCTGGAAGATCAGCGATTTCGTCACGCTTGGCAGTCCGCTCTCCCACAGCGAATTCCTGGTGACCTACAATCTCGCGGAATTCAGGCGTGGCCTTGCCGAGCGCCTGTTCTCGGCTTGCCCGCCGATTGCCGATGACGGGCGCCCCGGCGGCACCGTGCTTTACCGGGAAGGACACAGCCAAGGCAAGGCGCAGCGCGCGGTGCATCATGGCGCGGTGTTTGCGGCAACGCGCTGGACGAACGTCTACGACCGCGGCAATGGCTGGGCGACAGGCGATCCGATTTCCGGTCCGATGACGGAAAACTTCGGCCCCGGTGTGGAGAACATCCAGATCGAGCTTCGCAGCTCACTTGGCCGTATCTTCACCCACACGCTTTATTGGTCATCGACGGCAAACGGCGTCGAAATCGCCCTGCCGGCGGGCACCGCGCCGCGCTCGCATCTGCAAGTGCTGCGCGACGCGGTGGACCTCGGGCGAAAGCTGGAACCGAGTTGAGTGGAGATTGACTGAAGCCCCTCAACTTCGTCATCCTAGGGCGAAGCAGGAGCGAAGCTCCGTCGCGAAGACCCTGGGATCCATTCCGTGACCTCGGTCGAATGATGCAGCGGCGTAGAATTCTGCACCGTTTTCAAGGCCTTAACCTCACGGCATGGATCCTAGGGTCTGCGCTGCGTCGCTGCGCTCCTTGCTCCGCCCTAGGATGACGAAGCGATGGGCGCGCAGCCATCAAATGTCCAGATTGGCCACCGACAGCGCATTGTCCTGGATGAATTCGCGCCGCGGCTCGACCTCGTCGCCCATCAGCCGCGAGAACAAGCTGTCAGCATCGGTTGCGTCATTCACCTTGACCTGCAGCAGCGAGCGCACATTCGGGTCGAGCGTGGTTTCCCAGAGCTGCTCGGCATTCATCTCGCCGAGGCCCTTGTAGCGCTGCATGGTCAGGCCCTTGCGGCCGGTCGCAAACACCGCGTTGAGCAGCGCCAGCGGCCCCGAAATGGTTTCGGAGACATCCTTGCGGCGCAGCACCGGCGGCTCGCCATAGACTTCCATGAGGCGCGGGGCATAGCGGTCGAGCTGGCGTGCGTCGGCCGAATTTATCAGCCCGGCATCGAGCTGCGCGAATTCCTTGACGCTGCGCACCGTGCGTTCGAACACGTAGCCGCCGACGCCTTCATTGGAGGTCGACAGCCGGCCGGTCCAGCCGCGCTCGGTGTCTTCGGCAATGATGTCGAGGCGCTGGGCGACGCGCTCGGCCATGGCGTTGGCGCGGCCGAGATCGTTCAACACGTCGGCATTGAGCGCGCCGGCGATCGCCGCCTGTTCGACCACACCCCTGTTGTAGCGCGTATGCAGCCCGTTGATGAGCTGGCGTACTGCCAGTGCATCGTCGATCGAGCCGCGCAGATCCTGTCCGGCCCGCGCCTCGCCGGAGGCAAGCGTCAGCGACGCCTCCTCCAGCCCGGAGCCGATCAGGAATTCCTCGAAGGCGCTCTCGTCCTTGATGTATTGCGAGCTTTTTCCGCGCGTCACTTTGTAGAGCGGCGGCTGGGCGATGTAGAGATGGCCGCGCTCGATCAGCTCCGGCATCTGGCGGAAGAAGAAGGTGAGCAGCAAGGTCCTGATATGGGCGCCGTCGACGTCGGCGTCGGTCATCAGGATGATCTTGTGGTAGCGCAATTTGTCGGCGTTGAACTCGTCCTTGCCGATCGAGGTGCCGAGCGCGGTGATCAGCGTGCCGATCATCTCGGAGCCGAGCATGCGGTCGAAGCGGGCGCGCTCGACATTGAGGATCTTGCCGCGCAGCGGCAGGATCGCCTGGTTCTGGCGCGAACGGCCGCCCTTGGCGGAGCCGCCGGCCGAGTCACCCTCGACGATGAAGATTTCGGATTTCGCCGGGTCGCGTTCCTGGCAGTCGGCAAGCTTGCCGGGCAGAGAGGTGACGCCGAGCGAGCTTTTGCGGGTGATGTCGCGGGCCTTGCGCGCGGCTTCGCGCGCCGCAGCCGCCTGGATCACCTTGTCGATGACCACCTTGCCCTCGGTCGGGTGTTCTTCCAGCCAGGTGCCAAGCGCCTCGTTGACCAGGCCTTCGACCACGGGCCGCACCTCTGACGAGACCAGCTTGTCCTTGGTCTGCGAGGAGAATTTCGGATCGGGAACCTTGACCGACAGCACCGCCGTCAGGCCTTCGCGGCAGTCGTCGCCGATCAGCGCCACCTTTTCCTTCTTGGTCAGGCCCGACGATTCGCCATAGCCGGTGATCTGGCGCGTCAGCGCGCCACGGAAGCCGGCCAGATGGGTGCCGCCATCGCGCTGCGGGATGTTGTTGGTGAAGGCCAGCACGTTCTCGTGGTAGCTGTCGTTCCACCACATCGCCACTTCGACGGTGATGCCGTCGCGCTCGGCCTTGATGGCGATCGGCTTGTCGATCAGCGGTTTCTTGACCCGGTCGAGATATTTGACGAACTCTTCCAGGCCGCCATCATAGTGCAACTCGTGGCGCACGAGATCGGCATGGCGGGCATCGGTCAAAATGATGCGCACGCCGGAATTCAGGAAGGCGAGCTCGCGCAGCCGGTGCTCCAGCGTGCCGAAGTCGAACTCGACCATGGTGAAGGTTTCGGACGACGGAAAGAAGGTGATCTCGGAACCGCTGCGGCCCTCATAGGTGCCGGGCTGCTTGTTCTGCTCATAGCTGCCGGTCGCCTTGAGCGGCGCATCGGCATTGCCATGCGTGAAGCTCATCTCGAAAATCTGGCCGTTGCGGCGGATTTTCAGCTTCAGCCAGGCCGACAACGCGTTGACCACCGAGACGCCGACGCCGTGCAGGCCGCCAGACACCTTGTAGGAATTCTGGTCGAATTTGCCGCCGGCATGCAGCTGCGTCATGATCACTTCGGCCGCCGAAATGCCTTCGCCAGTGTGAATATCGGTCGGAATCCCGCGGCCATTGTCGATAACGGTGACCGAACCGTCGGGATTGAGCGTCACCGTGACCAGATCGGCATGGCCGGCCAGCGCCTCGTCGATGGCGTTGTCGACCACCTCATAGACCATGTGATGCAGGCCCGAGCCGTCATCGGTGTCGCCGATATACATGCCCGGCCGCTTGCGGACAGCGTCCAACCCCTTCAAAACCTTGATGGAATCGGCGCCGTATTCGGCCTCAGCGCCGTTGGCGTTGTCGCTTTGATCGCTCATGAAAACCTGTCTGATTGATGCCGCATGCTCAGCGCGAAAAAATGGCTTCGAATCACGCCGCTTTGATGTCCTAGATATAGGCGCAAAAGGCGGTTTTTCCAAGGTTTGCGGGGATTTCAGGGCTGAATCCCGAGCTGGCAGCCGGCTATTTTTTCGCGGCTTTCAATTTGGCCAGAAGTCGGCGCAGATATCTGATCGTGGGTTTGTCCCTCGGCGCCAGTTTGCCTGTGCGGTCAAGCTCCAGCGTCAGGTCTAGCGCCTGCGACAACACAGCCTTCGGATTCTTCGCCACATAGGCATAGTTGATGTAGGCCTGTACCAGATCGAATTGCCAGATCGCATTGTCCGGATCGGACAGGGCCAACCGCTGGCGGATGGCCAGGCTGGCTTCGAAGGCCTTCTTCGAGCCATCATAGTGGCGCTGCTTGGTCTCCAGCAGGCCTATTTCCTCGAACGTGATCGACAGGTCGCGCTGCCAGTCGGAATTGCCCGGGTCGAGATTTGCCAACCGGTTGGCAATAACGAGACTGTCCTGATAGTTCTGCAAAGCACCGGCGATATTGCCCTGGGCATCAAACACGCCGGCAATTTTTTCCAGACAGACCGATAGGTCGCGCTGCCAGTCGGTGTTGCCTGGGTCGCTTGCGGCAAGGTCTCGCGCCGTGGCCAGCGCTTGCTGGTAGGCCTCCAACGCGAGTGGCCAGTCCTTCTGGTCGCCGTAAGCATTGCCGATCTTGGCGTAACCGACCGACAGGTCGCGCTTCAAATCGGTGTCGTTTGAGTCGCGGCGCACCAGCGCTTCGGCGATTATTTGGCTCTTGTGGTAGGCGTCGAGCGCGCCCGCAGCGTCGCCACGCTCGCGCAGGACGTCGCCGATCCTTGTGTAGCTGACGGAGACGGCGCGCTGATGCCTGGGGTCGTCGGGGTTGTTCTGCGCCAGCGCCAGCCGAATTCTCAGGCTCTCTTCGAATGCAGTCTGGGCGCCATCCAGCTGGCCGGCGGTGCGGGCAAGACCGCCGATTTCGTCGTAGGTAATGGTCAGGCCGCGCAGCAGATAGACGCTGTTCGGCTCGGCATCGGCCAATTGCTGCTTGATGGACAGGCTTTGCTGGTATGCCTGGGCTGCCGCACCCACGTCGCCTTGCGTGGCCAGCACATTGCCGATCTTGTCATTGGCCATGGCCAGATCGCCGAGCCAGTCTTTTTTGTCAGGGACCCTTGCAGTCAGATCCTGCAGCATGTCCCTGGCCGCCTCATAGTTTTGCAGGGAGGCCGGCAGATCGCCTTGCGCCATCTTGATGTTGGCGAACTTGATATGGCCGATGGCGAGGTCCCGCTTGACGCTCGGATCGGTTTCTTGACGCGCTCGCTGCTCAAGATTGGCGACCAGCGCCGCAAAGGCGCGGCCGGCGGCGTCGGTTTTGCCAATCGTTGTGTAGAGGATGCCGAGCTCTTCCAGCGTGCGGCTTTGGCGGTCGGCCTGTTCCAGGCTGAGAGAGGTCTGTCCGGCTTCGCCATAGAGCGCCAGCACCGTTTCATAGTCCTTGATGGCGGTGGCATAGTCGAGGGTGGCGCGCGCCGCGGCGCCCGAGAGAAATAGCGTCGCGGCTTCGGACAGGGTGCGGCTGACGAAATTGGCCTTCAACGCCTGGCGCGAGACATTGTCGACGTCGGCGGCCTTGGCGAGGATCACGCGTGCACCATCGAAAGCGCCGAGCGCCAACTGTTCCTCGGCCTGGCGGCGCAGTTCGGTCACCTGCGGGTCGTCGGCGGCCAGCGTCTTCATCTCGCCGCGCACCTTGACGAAGGCGTCGGCGGCCTCGCGCAGCTTGGCGTCCAGGCTTTCGCCGGAGAGATGGCTGGTGTCGGAACTGATCAGCGCGCCATAGAGCGGCGCCAGCGGCATGTCGGCATCGCTGGCGACACGCTCGACCGCGCCGCGCATTTCCGGCGTCACATCGGCCATGGCAAGCAGCAGCCGCTCGCGCTCCGGCAATTGTTCCTTGGCCGCCGAGGCGAAGAACAGCTTCGGCAGCCCGCTCTCGACGTAGGGCAGCTGTTTCCCGCGCGAAAGGTCGTAGACCTCCTGCTGCACCAGCGTCAGCACCGAGCGGATTTCGAGCCCGTCGGTGCCGAGATATTTGGTCAGCGCCGCTGTAAAGGGCGAATTCGCACCGGTACCGTCGGCAGCCGTCTCGCCGGGCGCCGCCGAAAAGGCGAACAGGATGTTTTCCGCCTTGCCGACGCGTCCGAGGCCCGGCTTGATCTTGTCCACAAGGCCCTTGATCAGCGATGTCGCGCCGCGTCCGTCGCCGCTGCCGCCCGTGAACGGATCGCTGCGGCAGGCGTCGAGCACGATCAGCCCGACCTTGGCCGTGGCGGCCACCGCGTCGCGCACCTCTTCCAACGGCAGGCTGGTCTTTTCCAGCCGATCGAGCGAGGAGGCATCGGCATCGACCGGCAGCAGCCGGTTGTCGCCGGAGATTTCGACGCCATGGCCGGAGAAATACACCAGCGCCACGTCGGCGCCCTTGGCATCCTCGCGAAAATCATCGAGCGCACGGCGCATGCGCCTGAGATCACGGTTGGTTTCGAGAACGACCTCGAATCCAAGCGTCTTCAGCGCCGCTTCCATCGCCTCGCCGTCATTGACCGGATTGGCGAGCTTCCGCACCAGCCGGTAGTCGTTATCGGCAATGACCAGCGCCACGCGCCGCTCCGCCACCGCCGTGGCGGTGGTCGCAAGCATCAACAGCAAGGCAAACAACAGGCGCAAATCGAACCGCCCCCGGCTCAGTCACCTGCCGACCATTCCACCTCTTTATGGCATGAGCAAGCCGGGGCCGGCTGCGTTACGTAGCCCGCATCGGCTTCAGCGCCCCGCTCCAGCGCGAGAGCTCGTCCAGCATGGTCTTGGTCCCACCCTCTACCTGCTCACTAGCCTGGAAGGAGCCGTCGCTCTCCAGCAGTTTCTGATACATCGGCAGCGCGACGCCTTCCGAGATGGGCATGACGCCCACCGCGGTCAGCAGCGGCTTCAGCGCCTGCGCGGCGCGCAGGCCTCCGGAAATGCCGCCATAGCTGAAGATGGCGGCTGGCTTGTATTTCCATTCGCGCGCAAGGTAGTCGATGGCGTTGACGATCGCAGGCGCCACGAAATAATTGTACTCCGGCGCCACGAACACGAAGGCGTCGGCGGCATCAATGACCTTCGACCAGGCTTTGGTGTGGTCGTTCTGGTAATTGCCGAGCCTGGGGTGATGCGGCTCGTCCAGAACCGGCAGATGGAACGTGGCAATGTCGGTCAGCACCGGTTCGAATTTGCCGTGCTCGCGGGCAAAATCCTCCAGCCAGTGGGCGAAGACCGGCCCGGCGCGGCCCGGCCGCGTGCTGCCGATTATGATGTTCAGCTTGTGCTTCAAGCGGACTCTCCTGGGCGATTGGCAGTAGCTGTTGGTAACTGTCACCTATGGCAGAGTGTCCAACCGGACAAGCCGCAACCGTTTCACCGGCGGTCACGATCCGATGAACACACCGTCTGTCGGGCACACCGGGCGCTGCAGCGTTTCAGTTTGCCGTTCGGTCACATGGACGCCCGGATTGCCAGCCACTACATCTGAGCTATCAGCGGAGCACCTCATGGACACGCAGCCCGTCCCCTTCGTGCCGCCGGCGCCCAAGCCGCGCACGACGCCGCCTTCGACGCTGGAGATGATGCGGATCGTCTACCGCAATCCGCTCGAACTGTGGGGCGAGCACACCTACAACGAGCCCTGGATTTCGGCGAATGGCGTCGGCGGGCATCTGATCGTCGCCAACGATCCCGGCCTTATCCGCCACGTGCTGATCGACAACGCCAAGAACTACAAGATGGCGACGGTGCGCCAGATGATCCTGCGACCGATCTTGCGCGACGGGCTGTTGACCGCCGAAGGCGAGGTGTGGAAGCGCTCGCGCAAAGCGATGGCGCCGGTGTTCACGCCGCGGCATATCTTCGGCTTCGCCGAGCCGATGCTGCGCCGCACGATGCAGTTCGTCGCCCGCTATGACGAAGGCGGCATGACCGATGTCGCCCATGACATGACGCTGCTCACCTACGATATCCTGGCCGAGACGCTGTTTTCGGGCGAGATTGCGGGCGAGCCCGGCAGTTTCGCGCAGGAGATCGACCGCCTGTTCGAGACCATGGGCCGCGTCGATCCGCTCGACCTGTTGCGCGCGCCCGAATGGCTGCCGCGGCTGACCCGCATCCGCGGCCGCAAGACCATGGCGTATTTCCGCAAGATCGTCACCGATACGGTCAAGATGCGCGAGGAGCGGCTGAAGCGCGACCCCGACACCGCGCCGCAGGATTTCCTGACGCTTCTGCTGCGCGCCGAAGGCCCCGACGGGCTGACGCGGGCGGAAGTCGAGGACAACATCATCACCTTCATCGGCGCCGGCCACGAGACCACCGCGCGGGCACTGGGCTGGACGATCTACTGCCTCGCCGAAGCGCCGTGGGAGCGTGAAAAGGTCGAGCGCGAGATCGAGGCCGTGCTGGCGCGCGAACCCGACCCAACGAAATGGCTCGACGCAATGCCGTTCACCCGCGCCGCCTTCGAGGAGGCGCTGCGGCTTTATCCGCCGGCGCCGTCGATCAACCGCGAGCCGATCGAGACGGAGACCTGGAACGATCTGGTGCTCCCCAAGCGCGCGGCCGTACTGGTGATGCCTTGGGTCGTCCACCGCCACAGAAAACTGTGGGACATGCCCGACGCCTTCATGCCCGAACGCTTCCATCCGGGAAACCGCGAGAAGATCGACCGCTTCCAGTATCTGCCGTTCGGCGCCGGTCCGCGCATCTGCATCGGCGCCAGCTTCGCCATGCAGGAGGCGATCATTGCGCTGGCCATCATGCTGTCGCGCTTCCGCTTCGATGTGACCGCCGAGACCAAGCCGTGGCCGGTGCAGAAACTGACGACACAGCCGCAGGGCGGCCTGCCGATGCAGGTCACGCGGCGCGTTTAACGGCGCAACGCCTTGTTACGCGATGCCGGCGGGCTTGCGCTGGAACTGGCCTGCGGCGCGGAAGCGCCAGAGATAGCTGGGCAGGATGGTGCCGATAGACTGCGGCTGGATATCGAGGCCGGCAAGGTTCCGGTTGGCCTTGTTGGCCTCCTCCGACACGATGTTGGGCTGGCGCAGCAGCAGCACCTGGTCCTTGGTCAGCAACGGGTTGGGCAGCAGGCCGAGGATCGAGGCCTGCAGATTGGCCATCCACCACGGCACCGGTACCAGGAGCCGCTTGCGCTCGATGACGGTCAGCAGCTCTTCCATGCACTGCTTGAAGGTGAGCACTTGCGGCCCGCCGAGTTCATAGATCTGGCCGCCCTTGATCTTGCCCTCGACCGAACGCGCCACCGCTTCGGCGACATCGCCGACATAGACCGGCTGGAACTTGGTCTGGCCGCCGCCGATCAGCGGCAGCACCGGCGAATAGCGCGCCATGTCGGCGAAGCGGTTGAAGAAACTGTCCTCGGGTCCGAAATTGATCGACGGACGGAAGATGACGGCGTCCGGGATCGTCTCCAGGACGGCCTTTTCGCCGAGCGCCTTGGTGCGGGCATAGTCGGATTCGGCGTTGAGGTCGGCGCCCAGCGCCGAGATGTGGGTGAGCCCTGCGCCGACCGAGCGTGCGGCTTCGGCGACGGCGCGGGCGCCGAATTCGTGCACGGTGTTGAATTTCTGCCGGCCGCTTTCATGCGGGATGGCGACCAGATTGATGACATGGTCGGCGCCCTGCACGGCGCGGTCGACCGACCAGCGCACGCGCACATTGGCCTGCACCGGCTGGATCTGGCCGACATTGCCGAGCGGCTGCAGATGTCCCGCCAGATCGGGCCGGCGCACCGCCACCCTGATGCGGTAGCCGCGCTTGGCCAGCGCCCGCACGATGTGGCGGCCGACGAAGCCGGAGCCGCCGAAGACGACCACGAGCTTGGGGATCTGCAGGATTTCGGTCATGGCTGGCTCCGGCGCTCGAAAGCTTGGCTGAAGCCGTTTCATAGTCCGTTTTGGGCCAAAGGCAAAGGGTGACGCGTCGTCGCTGCCACCCTCTTATAGACCCTTCAGAACGCCTTGCCGATGCGCGCGTCGACCGACTGGCGGTTGCCGCCGCGGATAACGAAGAACAGCAGGATCGCCGCCCATAGAAGCGACTTTTCAGCGCCGGAAAAGCCCTGGCCGGCAGTGATCCAGTGGAACCAGACGGTGACCAGCAGCACGATCATGCCGGCAAAGGCGGCGGGCCGAGTCAACAGGCCGATGGCGATCAGAATGCCGCCGAAGAATTCGGTGCAGGACAAAGCAACGACCAGAACGCGCCGGGATAGAAGCCGAGGCCTTCGACCATCTCGGCGGCGCCGAAAGGGTTGGCGATCTTCTGCGAGCCGTGAATGGTGAAACCCGCCGGCGACGACGCGCAGAAGGGTTTCGGCGCCATCATGCAGCGACGAATACAGGCGGCCAAACACCGGAACGATAAGTTTGCCGCGGGAAGCGTCGGTGGTTGCGGAAATCGTAGCTCCTGTTTTTGTGACGATCCCTTGCAAACGCCCGATGGTTCCGGCAAGTCAAGTTAACAAAAGTTAACTTCCGCCACATGTTTTAGCACACAGAGCACGAACGCAGAAAACCCCGCCGAAGCGGGGTTTTCCGGGTGACGCAACGGTCGAGACAGAGCGCAACGGGGCGGATAACCTGAGACGGCATACGCCCGCCCGGGCCCTAAACGCATCCGACAGAAGACACCGACCGGGCAAACCCGACCCGGCAGCTATTGGTCGTTGCGATCGGTAGAAAGGTTCAGTCAGGTCGCGTAAAAATTCGTTGTCGCAGGACCGCTTCAGCCCGAATAGCGCTCGGCGAACTCGGAAATGCGCTGCACCACGGCTTTGGGGGCATTGATGCCGCGCGCCTGCGCCTTCTCGGCCGCTTCGGCCCGCGCCCGGCCCGGAACGTGCACGCCAAAGCGCCGGCGCAGCCGGTCGAGCTGGTCCTTCATGCGTTGCTCGAAATCCGGGTCGAGCAGCTTGGGCTCGACGGCGAGCACGAACAGGCCGGTTCCCGGGCTGTCCGGTCCGCCGGAGAACCAGGGCGCGTCGAGCGACCAGTTGGCGCCCGACAGGCCAGCCGCCAGCACTTCGACCATCAGCGCGATGTTGGCGCCGCGCTGGCCGCCGAAGGCCAGCATGGCGCCCTTCATGGCCGCGGCCGGATCGGTGGTCGGGTTGCCGCTGGCGTCCAGCGCCCAGCCTTCGGGGATCTTCTTGCCGTCCTCGGCCGCCTTGCGGATGTTGACGAACGCCGTGGCGCTCGACGACTGGTCGATGACCAGCGGCGCGCCATCGGCGGCGGGTGCCGCAAACGACATCGGGTTGGTGCAATAGACCGGCTTGACCGAGCCCGAGCCTGCCAGCACCGCCGGCCCGTTGGTGGCGGCGAAGGAGACCAATCCCAGTTGCGCCAGACGCCCGGTGAAATAGCCTAGTGCGCCGCAGGTATAAGCGTTCTTCTGCGAGAAGATGGCGACGCCGAACAGCTTTGCCGCCTTGGCAAGGTCATCGATGGTGCGGTCGAAGCCGGTATGGGCGAGGCCGCCACGCGCATCGGATTGATAGACGGCGAGCGCCGGCCTGGTGATCACGGGATCGGCATTGCCGTCGATGCGGCCGGCTTCCAGCGCTTCGAGGTAATCGATGAAATGGGTCAGCCCGACGGTCGAAAGCCCTTCCGCCTCGGCGGCAATGATCGAGGCGGTGAGCGACCTCGCCGCCTCCTCATTGGCGCCGGCGCCGAGCGCCGCCATCCGGCACAGCCCTGTTGCCTGATCGAGAGAGAGTTGCATGTTGCGGACCCGATTGGTGGTGAGTGAGTAGGGAGTAGTCAGTAGGGAGTAGCGAAAGCAAGCGGTTTCCCGGTCATATGCTGACTACTCACTACTGCCTACTCACTATTCCCTAGCCCACCTTGTTCGGTATGCGCGCCTCGATCTTGCTGAATGCAAACACCAGGAGGCCGGTGATGATCATGTAGATCAGCGCCAAAAGCAGCAAGGGTTCGTAGGTGAGGTAGGTGTCCTGCCGGACCTTGGACGAGACTGCGAAGATGTCGATGACGCTGATCGTCGCCACCAGCGGCGTCGACTTCAGCTGCAGCACGGTTTCGCCGGTCAGCGTCGGCAGCGCCCGGTAGATGGCCTGCGGCAGCCAGATGCGGCGGAAAATCTTCCAGCGGCTCATGCCGAAAGCGCGGGCCGCCTCTAACTGCCCCTTCGGCACGCCGGCAAAGGCGCCGCGCATCACTTCGCCCTCATAGCCGGCGAAGGACAAGGTCAGTGCCAGCACTCCATAAGGCCAGGCTTGCCTCAGATACGGCCACATCCAGGATTCGCGGATCCAGGGAAATTGCGGAAACAGCGAGCCTAGCCCGTAATAGAGCAGCCATAGCTGGATCAGCAGCGGCGTGCCCCTGATGACGGTGCAGAATGTCCTGGCGGGCGCGGAAAACCAGAAAGAGCCGGCGGCCTGCGCCAGCCCGAGCGGCACGGCGAGCAGGAAGCCGAGAAAGCAGGTGACGGCCAGGATCCACAGCGAGCGCCAGATGCCGATCAGTCCCATTTCATAATATTGCGGAAGCCAGTCCCAGCGCATGAAAAAGGCGGCACCGAAAACCAGCGCGATTGCGACCAGGATCAGCACGATGCGATGCGGCTGCAGCCACAGCGACGTGCGCGCGGCAGCGTTGATGATGGTCGCTTCTCCGGCCATCAGCGCGCATCCTTGAGCGACGGCATACCGCGCCGCGACCAGGCCTCGAGACGGCCGATGAGGAGGTTGGAGACCAGCGACAAGATGAGATAGAGCACGCCCGCGGCGAAAAAGAAGGTGAAATAGGCTTTGGTGACGCCCGCCGCCTGCCGCGTCGCCAGCGCCAGCTCGTAAAAGCCGACGACCGCCAGAAGGGCCGTATCCTTGGTGGCGATCAGCCACAGATTGGCGAGCCCGGGTATGGCGAAGGGCAGCATCGCCGGCAAGGTGATGCGCCGCAGCATGAGCCCGGGTGACATGCCATAGGCACGGGCGGCTTCGATCTGGCCCTGCGGTATGGCCAGGATGGCGCCGCGGATCACTTCGGTCGAATAGGCACCCTGGACAAAGCCGAGCACGGCGATGCCCGCGGCAAGGCCGCTGATGTCGACGCGCTGGTAGCCCATTGCGGTCAGCGCCTGGTTGATCAGGTCTGTTCCGGCATAATAGAGCAGCAGGATCAGCACCAGTTCGGGCACGGCGCGCACGATGGTGGTGTAAACCGCCAGCAGGTCGCGTACGACCGGCCCGCCGTAAAGCTTGCCAAAGGCGCCACCGGTGCCGATCAGGAGACCAAGGACCGTGGCGCCGAGCGCGATCTCGATCGAATGGAGCAGCCCAAGCAACAGCGTGCCGCCCCAGCCCGGCGGATTGGGCGAGAGAAGTTCTATGATGCTGGCCGCCGAGGCCGAAAGAAGTGCGTCGATCAGCGTCGCCCCCGGATTGCTGGCTTCAACCACCGCCGACGGCAGCGTCGGTGGCAGCATGTCTGGGAAAGGTCGGGCAGGAGGGGCATGGCGTTGGCGCCATGCCCCTCAGCTCATGCGAGGATCGTCAGTTCGACTGCGCGCCGCCACCACCGTAAATGTCGAAATCGAAGTATTTCTTCGATATCTCGTCATATTTGCCGTTCGAGCGGATCGCCTTGATGCCGGCGTTGATCTTGGCCTTAAGGTCGGTGTCTTCCTTGCGCACGCCGGCGCCCACGCCCGGTCCGAGCACTTCATCGTCCGGAGCCACCATGCCCTTCAGATCGCAGCAGGCCTTGCCCTGGTCCGACTTCAGAAATGCGTCGAGCGCGATCGAATCCGCCTGGACGGCGTCGAGGCGGCCTGCGGCCAGATCGTTGTTGGCTTCGTCCTGCGTCTGGTATTCCTTGATCTCGGCGGCCGTGGGCCCGAAATGCTTCTTGGCATAGGCCGAATGGGTGGTCGACACCTGCACGCCGAGCACTTTGCCCTTGAGATCGTCCGGCGTGGCGCCGAATTTCTGGTCCTTCGGCCCGATGATGGCGGTCGGCGTGTTGTAGTACTTATCCGAGAAGTCGATGGTCTTCTCGCGTTCGGCGGTGATCGACATCGAACTGGCGATGACGTCGATCTTCTTGGTCGTCAGCGCCGGGATGATGCCGTCCCAGGCGACAGGCGTGATGACGCAGTCGAGCTTCTCCTCGGCGCAGACGGCGTCGATGAACTCGATTTCCCAGCCAACCCATTTGCCGGAAGCGTCCGGCGAGGTGAAGGGCGGATAGGGCTCGGCGGCGACACCGATCTTGACCGGATCGGCCTTGGCCACGCCCATGGCGGCAACGCCGAGCAGCAGCGCTGCGGCGAATGTTTTCAGAACAGTCTTCATGTCACGACTCCCAGTTTGTTGTTGGTTCCCGGTTTTCTTCCGTCCCGGCTTGTCCTAGCCGATGTTGCGGATGAACTGCTTCAGCCTTTCGGATTTCGGTGCGCCGAATATCTGCTCCGGCGGCCCCTCTTCCTCGACCAGCCCGTTGCAGAGGTAGACGACATGGGTCGCGACCTCTCGGGCGAATTTCATTTCATGCGTGACCAGCACCATGGTGCGGCCCTCGCGCGCCAGGTCGCCGATCACCTTCAGCACCTCGCCGACCAGCTCCGGGTCGAGCGCCGAGGTCGGCTCGTCGAACAGCATGACGCGCGGGTTGATGGCCAGGGCGCGGGCGATCGCCGCGCGCTGCTGCTGGCCGCCCGAGAGATAGGCCGGATAGACGTCGCGCTTTTCGGCCAGGCCGACGCGCGCCAAAAGCTTTTCGGCTTCCCTGATCGCCACGTCGCGCCTGACGCCCAGAACATGCACCGGAACCTCGATGACGTTCTCGATCAGCGTCATGTGGCTCCACAGGTTGAAGTTCTGGAACACCATGCCGAGCTTGGCGCGGATGCGTTCGATCTGCCGGCGGTCGGCGGGCACGGTGTGGCCGTGGCTGTCGGCCTTGAGTTTGATCTCCTCGCCATTGACGCGGATGATGCCGCTGGTCGGGTTTTCCAGGCAGTTGATGCAGCGCAGCAGCGTCGACTTGCCGGAACCCGAGCCGCCGATAATGGCGATCACCTCGCCGTCGCGCGCCGACAGCGAAACGCCTTTCAGCACATGCAGATGGCCGAATTTCTTGTGCAGGTTCTCGACATGGATGGCCTCGGCAGCGCCGTCCTGCGCCTTGCCGGATTGGACTCTGGCGGTTCCCGCCGCGCTCACCGGGGAACCTCTGCCACAGGGTCCACGGCAGATCGTCGAACGTCTATCCGGCTAATCAACATACGCTGTAATGCCCACTCCAGACTTCAGCATGGACCCAACAGCGCGAGCCCGTCAATCCCGCTCATTACGGCACTTGCGGCCTTATTGTGCAAGTGTATAAATAGCCTCCGATGAAATTTCTTCCATTTTTTTCACCCTGAACACGGCATTGAAAAGGGCACCGATGAGCGCTTTCGGATCACAGTCCATGGCGGCGCCGTTGCGGCGCGTGCTGATGCGGTCGGCGGCCAATGCCATGCGCGGTGCCGACCGGGCTATCTGGCACTATGGCCCGGGTTTCGACCCGGCGAAAGCGGCGGCGCAGCACGCGGCTCTCGCTGAGCTGGTGACGGCGTCCGGCGCCGAAATCGAATGGATCGATGACAATGCCGACGGGCTGTCGGATTCCGTATTCACCCACGACCCGTCGCTGATGACCGACCGCGGCGCGCTGATCCTGTCCATGGGCAAGCCATTGCGCGCCCGGGAGCCATCGCTGCATGAGGAAACCTACACACGCCTGGGTATTCCTATCCTCGGCCGCGTCGAGGCTCCCGGCCAGGTCGAAGGCGGCGATTGCGTATGGCTGGATAAAAACACGCTGGTAATCGGGCGCGGGGTGCGCTCCAACCAGGAAGGCATACAGCAGGTTTCCAACCTGCTGACGCCGCTCGGCATTTCCGTCTACGGCTTCGATCTGCCGCTGTGGCAGGGCGAGGAGGCGTGCCTGCATCTGATGTCGGTGATCAGCCCGCTGGCCGACGACCTGGCCCTGGTCTATTCACCGCTTTTGCCGGCGCCGTTCTATCAGTTGCTGAAGGCGCGCGGCATCCGGCTGGTGGAAGGCGACGCCGAAGAGTTTGCCGCGTCCAACGGCCTCAGCCTGAACGTGCTGCCGACCAGCCCGCATAAGGTCATTGCCGTCGCCGGCTTTCCCAAGACCAAGGCCGCGATGGAAGCCGCCGGCTGCACGGTTCAAATCTTCGAGGCGGATGCGCTCTGCATCGCCTGCGAAGGTGGGCCGACATGCCTGACGCGGCCCATCCTGCGGCAATGAATGAGCGCCGCAAGTTCCGCCGCGAGGGCGAGGAGCGGCGGCGGCAGGATCTGATCGACGCGACCCTGGACAGCGTGGCCGAACATGGGCTGGAGGGCGCCAGCCTGCGCACCATCGCACTGCGCGCCGGCGTCACTGCGGGGCTGATCCGGCACTATTTCCCCGGCAAGGAAGACTTGCTGCAGGAAGCCTACGCGGCGCTGATGGGCCGTATGACCGAGCAGGCGAAGGCAGCATTGCTCATGGAAGACGCCGCGCCGCGCCAGCGCCTTGCGGCCTTCGTTACCGCCAACCTCAACGCCCCGATCATCGATGCACGCGTGTTTTCGCTGTGGGCAACCTTCATCGGCCGCGCCGGCGCGGATCCGAGCCTGGCTCGCGCCCACCGCGAAGGCTATCTTGGCTTTCGCAACGAGGTGGAAGCAGTCGTTGCCGAAGTGCTCGGCGCCGAGCAGCGCAGGCCAAACGCAAATGAGCTGCGCCGCCATGCCATTGCCATCAACGCGATCATCGACGGGCTCTGGATCGAAGGCTGTCTGGCCGCAGAGATGTTCTCGCCTGGCGAATTGGCGGCGATCGGCGTCAAAGCCATAGAGGCCGAGCTCGGCCTCGCGCCGCAAAAGGGAGAGAAGCCATGACCACCATCGGCGAAGCGCTGATCACGCTGCTCGAAGCGCATGGCGTCGACACCGTTTTCGGCATTCCTGGCGTCCACACTGTCGAGCTTTACCGCGGGCTGGCGCGTTCAAAGATACGCCATGTCACGCCGCGTCACGAACAGGGCGCCGGCTTCATGGCCGACGGCTATGCCCGTGCCAGCGGCCGGCCGGGCGTTGCCTTTGTCATCACCGGACCGGGGCTGACCAACACCATCACCGCAATGGGCCAGGCGCGCGCCGATTCGGTGCCGATGCTGGTGATTTCGGGCGTCAACGCGATGCCGACGCTGGGCAAGGGGCTGGGCTTCCTGCACGAACTGCCGGACCAGCGCGGCATGATGGAGAAGGTGGCGCTGTTTTCGCAGCGTGTCACCGAGGCCAGCGAATTGCCGGGCGCTCTGGCGCGGGCCTTTGCGCTGTTTTCGTCGTCGCGGCCGGGCCCCGTCCATATCGAGATCCCGACCGACGTCATGGTCAAACCGGCCGACGGCATCGCTGCTTCGCTCACCAATGCAGCGCCGCCGGCGCCGGATGGCGCGGCAATTGCCGAGGCAGCCAAACTGATCGCAGCCGCGCGCCGACCGCTGATCCTTGCCGGTGGCGGCGCCAAGCGCGCCGAACAGCCACTGCAGCGCCTGGCCGAGCGGCTCGGCGCACCTGTCGTCCAGACCGCCAATGCGCGCGGTCTGCTGCACGCGCATCCGCTTTGCGTGCCGGCCAGCCCCAGCCTGAAGGCGGTGCGTGCGCTGATGGCAGACGCCGATCTGGTCATCGCCGCCGGCACCGAATTCGGCCCGACCGACTATGACGGTTACAGCGATGGCGGCTTCGTGCTGCCCGCCAATCTGATCCGCATCGATATCGGCGCCGACCAGCTCGCCCGCCGCCCGGTGAGCGTCGGCATCCAGGCCGATTGCGCGGAGGCGCTTGGCGCACTGCTTGGCGCGCTCCACCCTGATCATGCCGCGGCGAAGGACGGCGAGAGCCGCGCAGCCGCGTCGAGAAAGGCGGCCTTTGCCGAGCTCAGCCCGGCCTATGCCGCGCAGGTGCGTGCGGTGGAAACCATTCGCGACGCGCTGCCGGGCGCCATCATCGTCGGCGATTCCACCCAGCCGATCTACGCCGCCAACCTTTACTACGACCATGACCGGCCAGGCGGCTGGTTCAATGCCGCCACCGGTTTCGGCGCGCTCGGCTACGGACCACCGGCGGCGATCGGCGCAGCCCTTGCCATGCCCGGCGTGCCGGTGGTCTGCCTCACCGGCGACGGCGGCTTCCAGTTCACCTTGCCGGAGCTGGGCGCGGCGCTCGATGCACCCGCACCGGTCATCTTCGTCGTCTGGAACAACAGATGCTATCGCGAGATCGAAACGTCGATGCTCGATGTCGGCGTCGAGCCGGTCGGCGTGTCGCCGGCGCCGCCGGATTTCTGCAAGCTGGCCGAGGCCTACGGCATATCAGCCGAACGGCTTGCCGGTACTGCCGGTCTCGCCGATGCGCTCAAACGCGCACGCGCAACCAGACTGCCGCACGTCATCGAAATCACCATCGACTGACGCTTGACCGCGCGCTTTACGTCAATGCGCGGGTCAGAAGGGGGCGGTCGGCGACTTCGAGCGATGCAAAGACGCAACAACTGCCATGTCGAGATGTCGGTTGAGTGATCGTGCAAAAGGCGCGACGCTCTGCGTCGGCGCGGCACGACAAGCGACATAATCATAAGAAACGACAGGAGCGTCCAGGATGACGGAAACAGTTCAGGGCAAGCATATCGTGGTGACCGGTGGCACCGGGGCGCTGGGTGCCGCGGTCGTCGGCAAATTGCTGGCGGACGGCGCGATCTGCCATGTGCCGAATGCCCACGCGTCGGCCCCCTCGCATTTCCCCTTCGCGGCCCATGATCGCGTCCGGCTGGCGCACAATGTCGATCTCGCCGATCCTGCCAAGGTCGATGCCTTCTATGACAGCGTCCCCGAATTGTGGGCCTCCATCCATCTGGCCGGCGGCTTTGCCGCAGCCCCGGTCGAGAAGATCGAATCCGCATCCTTTGCCGAAATGATGGACACCAACGCCCGCACCGCCTTTCTGTGCTGCCGCGCGGCAGTGCGCTCCATGTTGGGCTCGAACACAGCGGGCCGCATCGTCAATGTCACGGCACGCGCCGGGCTCGACCCGCGCCGAGGCGCCGGCATGGTCGCCTATACCGCGAGCAAAGCGGCAGTGGCGGCGATGACCGTGGCGATGGCGGAAGAGCTGAAGCACAAAGGCATACTGGTCAACGCGGTGGCGCCCTCGACGCTCGATACGCCGGCCAACCGCGCCGACATGCCGGATGCCGATTTCGGCAAATGGGTCAGCCTCGAAGCCGCCGCCGAGGCAATCGCCTATCTGGCATCACCGGCCAATCTGGCAATGAGCGGAACGCTGGCGCCACTTTACGGCCGCGCCTGAAGTTCCGCCGCGCAGGCGACTCATTTGGTTTGGCTTCCGATGGCGGCCTTTGCCGACCTCGCCTGAGTCTACAGCGGAGGTTGGCCATTCAATCATGGCGTCCGCCGACGCCTCCACGGCATTAGAAGGCCTGCGACTACGTCAGGTTCGAGACGCCCGCTTCCACGACCTCGACTGCGTCGCCGATGGCGATCGCGCCGGCGTTGTTGGGAATCGCATTCTGGCCGAAGATGATGCCGCCCTTGGCGGAGCGGTGGAGTTTGCCAAGCGTCTGCAACGGCTCGCGCGGGTCCGGCTGCTCGCCGCTCAACGGATCTCGGGTGGTGATGACGCAGCGCGAGCAGGGCTTTGCGATCCGCAACTCCACCGTGCCGATGCGGATCGTCTTCCAGCTGTCTTCAGGCCATGCGCCTTCTGCGTCGACGACGATGTTTGGCCGGAACCGCGCCATCTCGATGGGCCTGGCAAGATGGCTGTTCAGATGGTTCAGCGAGCCTGTCGTGGCGATCAGCAGCGGAAAACCGTCGGCAAAGCCGACGAAATCGCCGGGCTGGCCGAATTCCGCATCGACCGGCCGGTTTTGCGGATCGTCGAAATAGACGAGATCGACAGGCCGGCCAAGAATAGCCGAGAGATAGGCGCCGGCGGCCGGATCGCCCGGCCGCGCGGCAGCCATATCCTTCCAGATCTTGACTTGCCGGAGCGCGGTGCCGGGAGCCGGAGCCTCGACGAAGTGCGAGCCATGCCTGTCATGTTTCAACAGGATGCCCGTTCCGCGATGCTCGACGTCGATCGTCGTCATATCAGGTATCTGGCGAATGGTGAGGAACTGCCCATCCTTGTCGACGACCATCCAGCGGCGGTCGCCTTCCATGCCCATTGTCTCGATGTCGGCGCTCGGCACGGCATGGCCGCGCAGGCTCTTGACCGGATAGCGATAGAGTTCGACGACCTTCATCCCGCATGCTTCTCCGTTGCCCGAAGGGCCGGACTTCCGTGTTTACGTCTGCAACGACGGCCGAGCCTACAACCGCGCGTGTGGAATTGAAGGGGTTGCACAGTCTTAGTCTAGTGCCAATCGCGCAGCCGAGCATGAAAAACCCGCGAGCCTTGCGGCCCGCGGGTTTTCTTGTTCAGGCTGCGCGCGAGGCGCAGCCGAGGCTTACGCTTGCGCGAAGCGGCTTACGCGCTGCGCGCAAAGCGGCTTAGCTGCCCTGCTTCTTCAGCGCGGCGCCAAGGATGTCGCCCAGCGAAGCGCCGGAGTCGGTAGAGCCGTACTGTGCGACGGCTTCCTTCTCTTCGGCGATTTCCAGCGCCTTGATCGAGACCTGCAGCTTGCGGGTCTTCTTGTCGAAGGCGATGACGCGGGCGTCCAGCTTCTGGCCGACCGAGAAGCGCTCGGGGCGCTGCTCGTCACGGTCACGGCTGAGGTCGTTGCGCTTGATGAAGGTCTCTATGCCGCTGTCGACCAGCCGCACTTCCAGGCCGCCATCCTTGATGCCGGTGACTTCGCAGGTGACGACCGCGTTCTTGCGCAGTTCGCCTGAAGTCGCCGCTTCGCCGACCGTATCCTTGGCCAGCTGCTTGATGCCGAGCGAGATGCGCTCCTTGTCGATGTCGACGTCGAGCACCTGCGCCTTGACCATGTCGCCGCGATTGTACTCTTCGATGACCTGCTCGCCCGGACGGGTCCAGTCGAGGTCCGAGAGGTGCACCATGCCGTCCACGTCGCCTTCAAGGCCGATGAACAGGCCGAACTCGGTCTTGTTCTTGACCTCGCCCTCGACCTGGCTGCCGACCGGATGGCTCGCGGCAAAAGCCTGCCACGGATTCTCGAGCGTCTGCTTGAGGCCGAGCGAGATGCGGCGCTTGGCCGGATCGACCTCGAGCACGACCACGTCGACTTCCTGCGTCGTCGACAGGATCTTGCCGGGGTGCACGTTCTTCTTGGTCCACGACATTTCCGAAACGTGGATGAGGCCTTCGATGCCCGGCTCCAGCTCGACGAACGCGCCGTAGTCGGTGATGTTGGTGACGGTACCCTTGATCTTCTTGCCGATCGGGAACTTGGTGCCGATCTCGGACCACGGATCGCTCTCGAGCTGCTTCATGCCGAGCGAGATGCGGTGGGTTTCCTGGTTGATGCGGATGATCTGCACCTTGACCGTCTGACCGATGTTGAGGATCTCGGTCGGGTGGTTGACGCGGCGCCATGCCATGTCGGTGACATGCAGCAGGCCATCGATGCCGCCGAGGTCGACGAACGCACCGTAATCGGTGATGTTCTTGACGACGCCTTCGACAACCTGGCCTTCTTCGAGGTTCTGCACGATTTCCGAACGCTGTTCGGCGCGGCTTTCCTCGAGCACGGTGCGGCGCGACACCACGATGTTGCCGCGGCGGCGATCCATCTTGAGGATCTCGAAGGGCTGCGGGTTGTGCATCAGCGGAGAGACATCGCGGATCGGGCGGATATCGACCTGGCTGCGCGGCAGGAAGGCCACGGCGCCGTCGAGGTCGACGGTGAAGCCGCCCTTGACCTGGTTGAAGATGACGCCTTCGACGCGCTCACCCTTGGTGAACTTCTCTTCGAGCTTGACCCAGCTCTCTTCGCGGCGGGCCTTGTCGCGCGACAGGACGGCTTCGCCCAGCGCGTTTTCGATGCGCTCGACCATGACCTCGACCGTGTCGCCGACCTTGAGCGTCGAGTCCTTGCCCTTGACGCCGAATTCCTTCAGCGGCACGCGGCCTTCGACCTTGAGGCCGACATCGATGATGGCCATGTCTTTTTCGATCGCCAGGATCGTGCCCTTGACGACCTGACCTTCGCCGGAGTGACCGGTGGTAAATGATTCTTCGAGCAGGCTCGCGAAATCGTCGCGAGTGGGATTTGCAGCTGACATATTTTCTCCTGGAGTGCCCCGCATCTGAAGCGGGACGGGCGCCGTGGGTTAGCGTTGCGTTGGCCTGCCGGCGTTCCGGGCTACAAAAGCCCTGGGCCGCCTAAGCGGCAATTCCGGCGCATGAAGAATGCTGGCAGGCTGGTTCGTGCCCGATATGGGTATTTTCTTCGCTTCCGGCAATCGGTGGAGCGGGAAAACCCTGGATCAGGCTTTGTCTCTCTTGGCCAGGGCGTCGTCGATGATCGCTTTGGCCGCTAGAAACGCGGCCTCTATAGCCATTTCGGAGGTATCAAGCAAGTGCGCGTCCGCCGCCGGCTTCAGCGGCGAGTCGGCGCGGCCCATGTCGCGCTCGTCGCGGCGCACAATATCGGCAAGGATTTCGGCGAAATCGGCGGTGCCGCCGATGCTTTCGATCTCGGCCAGCCGGCGCTGCGCCCGCACTTCGGCGCTCGCCGTCACATAGAGCTTTATGTCGGCGTCAGGGCACACGACCGTGCCGATGTCGCGCCCGTCGAGCACCGCGCCTGGCGGTGTCCTGGCGAAATCGCGCTGCTTTTCGACCAGGATGCGCCGGACGGTAGGGTAAATCGCGACCTTCGAGGCCGCCTCGCCAACCGCATGCGCCGACAGCACCGCACGGTCGAGCTTTGCCAGATCGACCTGGCGTGCGGCGGTTTCGGCTGCCGAGACATTGTCGAGTGGCAGCGCGTGCCGGATCAACGCATAGGCGACGGCGCGGTAGGTGAGGCCGGTGTCGAGCAGGTTGAGGCGGTAGTGGTCGGCCAGACGTCGGGCCAGCGTGCCTTTGCCGGCGCCGGCGGGACCGTCGATGGCGATGGTGAACGGCAATTCGCGACCTCGAAGATTTGCTGCTATCAGGATCGAAACTGGAAACCCGCATCTTTCAGCTTCAGAGCTTCATTTCCAGCGTAAAAGCCACTGTGCAGATGATTTAGATTTTTCCGCACCAGGCGTAGCAGCGCGTCGCCAATCTTGGTGAATGCCGCATGCTTCTCTATCAACTGCCCAAGATCGTCGAAGTCGCGCGCTTGGAAATAAAATCGGCCCTGAAAAATTGAACTGCCTTCGGTCCGGGATGGGTTGTACTGTATCACAGATGAGCGGCTGAGATCGGGATCATACGTATCGTTGTATGGATTGTGCTTCCAAACAATTTCCTCCCTCAGTGCCTTGGGAACGAGATGAAAGCCCTCGACCTTACGGCCCGGGTGCACTCGTTCAAATTTTTCTTTCAGCGAGGGTGCGGGGGTCTTCGACTGGCTGTTGATCACCGCGAATACCCCCTTTGAAAGCACGATGGACTGAAGCTCAGTTTGATCTTTGTCTGACAACCAGAAATTGACCTGCCTGCCCATCATTGCCGCGATTCCGACATTGCACTCTCATGCACGAATACTGCACATTGAGACAGGGAAAATCACCCAATCTCCGCGCCCAGCCCCGTCATCAGCCCCATGAACTCCGGGAAGCTCGTCGCGATCATTGCGGCGTCGTCGATGGTTACCGGCTTTTCCGTTGCCAGCCCCATCACCAGGAAGCTCATGGCGATACGATGGTCGAGATGCGTCTGCACCGTCGTGTCCTGGCTATTGGGATGGCCGCCCAGCCCCTTGCCGCCGGGCTTTCCGCGCACCGCGAGCGAAGCTTCGCCTTCGGTGCAGTCGACGCCGTTGAGCTTCAGCCCATTGGCAACCGCTGCCAGTCGGTCGGATTCCTTCACCCGCAGCTCTTCCAGCCCCTGCATCAACGTCTCGCCCTCGGCGAAGCTCGCGGCAACCGCCAGCACCGGATATTCGTCGATCATCGACGGCGCCCGCTCGGGCGGCACGGTGACGCCCTTGAGCTCGGAGTAGCGCACGCGCAGATCGGCAACATCCTCGCCGCCGGCATTGCGCGGGTTCAAGATGTCGATCTGGCCGCCCATTTCCTGCAACGTTAGAAGCAGGCCGGTGCGGGTGGGGTTCATCAGCACGTTCTCGATGACGATGTCCGAACCCGGCACGATCAGTGCCGCGACCAGCGGGAAGCCGGCCGAGGAGGGGTCGCCGGGCACGGCGATGGTCTGCCCCGTCAATTTGCCCTGGCCCTCGATGAAGATGTGGCGCACGCCGCGCTCGTCGGTCTCGACCGAGAGATTGGCGCCAAATCCCCTAAGCATCTTTTCGGTATGATCGCGCGTCATCACCGGTTCGATCACGGTGGTGATGCCGGGCGTGTTGAGGCCTGCCAGCAGCACGGCCGACTTCACCTGCGCCGAGGCCATCGGCACGCGGTAGGTAATGGGTGCGGCGTGTTTCGGCCCATGCAGCGTGATCGGCATGCGGTCGCCCGGCGTCGCCTTCAGCACCTGCACGCCCATCTGGCGCAAGGGTTCGAGCACGCGGCCCATCGGCCGTCCCGACAGCGATGCGTCGCCGATGAAGGTGGTTTCCATGTCGTAAGTGCCGACAAGGCCCATTGTGAGGCGGGAGCCGGTGCCGGCATTGCCGAAATCGAGCGGGCCTTCCGGCTGCAGCAGCGCGCCATTGCCGGTGCCGCGGATCACCCACTCGGCGCCGCGCTTCTCGATATGCGCGCCCATCGCCTTCATGGCGGCAGCCGTGCGCATCACATCCTCGCCTTCGAGCAGGCCGGTGACGCGGGTTTCGCCGGACGCGAGCCCGCCGAACATCATGGAACGGTGCGAAATCGACTTGTCGCCCGGCACCCGCGCGGTGCCGGAAAGGGCAGATGATTTGCGGGCGGTGGCCGGCTTGGCAGCGGCGGCGTGAGACATGGAATTTCCCTGGACGGAATGCCGGCGCACCGGCGCTTTTCATTTGTTGCGGCGGTCTCGTATCACGGCGGGCACGAATGGTCATCCCCATGGTCGTCGCTTGGCGCGAGGCCTTTCAGTGCTTGGTTTTGTGACGCCGGCTTTTCGCTTTGACAGCGCGGTAAACTGTGGTTAAGGGGACCACTCTTTTACTGACGAGGCTTGACGTGGCAAAAAACGAACTTGGCACAAAGCGTGTCGACCCTGAAACGGGCCGAAAATTCTACGACCTGAACAAGGACCCTATCGTCTCGCCCTATACGGGCAAGACGTATCCGCGTTCCTATTTCGAGGACGGCAAGATCGCCGCCCTCGAAGAGGAAGAGGAAGTGGCCGAGAAGGAAGTGGACGCCGAGGAAGAAGAAGGCGTTGAAGTCGTCTCGCTTGAAGAGGCCGACGAAGACGTCAAGGCCGGCGACGAGCTTCCCGATCTGGGCGACGACGAGGACGATGTCGATCTAGGCGACGATGAGGACGATACTTTCCTTGCCGACGAAGAGGAAGAAGACGACGACGTCGCCGACATGATCGGCGTCGGCGACGACGACGACGAAGTCTAAGAACGCTTCGAACGCATGCATTTAGCGGCGTTGACGGGCTATGACGAAAAAGCGGCCCTCGAAGGCTTGATCTTCAGGGAAGGCGGGGTTAGAAGCCGCCTGCACTAAACGGCGCGGTCCTGAAACCCGCGCCGGACCTCTCGCCGGCAACGGCGACGGCTGACTGCCGGAGTGGGGCCATAGCTCAGTTGGGAGAGCGCTTGAATGGCATTCAAGAGGTCGTCGGTTCGATCCCGATTGGCTCCACCAAACAGTCTGCAATGTTTCCATGCATTTAGCATCGCGGCTGGCTTAACGCTGTTACTGTGATTAGTTCCGGGGCACCGCAGTGTTTCACGTCGACGGATTCCACTGCGGGCACTTTGCCGACAGGTGTGGCTTCCTAGCTACATACAAAGTTGCAGGCATATTCTACTAGTTGCCTGACATTGTGCTGGGGATTCCGATGAAAGCCTTTCTTTTCGCTTCACTTATCGCGCTTTCGGTGACCGCGCCGGCAATCGCCGCCGACACCATTACTGCTCCTGTGGACACCCCTGAATGGACCTGGCAAGGACCTTACGCTGGTATCTTCGGCGCGGGAACGCTGGAGCACTACAAGATCCATGAGCCGAACATTGGCGCCGGAGCTACCCACAGCCCCGGCTCGGCAACAATCGGCGGCTTTGCGGGCTATAACTTCCAGTCGGGCAAGATTGTCTACGGCGTCGAAGGCGAGCTTGGATATCGCTTCAAGAAGAACACCTTCAACGACATTCCTGGCCCAGGCGTCCTCGACGCTTCCACCGGGTTGTTTGGCTCTGTAAAGGGTCGAGTCGGAATGGACATGGGAGCGTACATGCCGTTCGTCACGGCGGGGGTAACCGCCGCAAAGTTGAAGACGTTCTATCCAGGTGGTGACGCGGAGCGCGATGCCACCTTGGTAGGCGGCATCGTTGGAGCAGGTTTAGACGTCGCACTCACCCACAACGTGTTTTTGCGCGGAGAGTATGATTTCTCCTTCTTTGGCAAGAAATCGCTAGAATATTGCGGTGGCGGGTGCACACTCGAACACACGGTTCAGACGCACGACTTCCGCGTCGGCGTCGCGATGAAATTCTAGCTGTTAGCAGCACGAGCCTTGCTGAACTGGTCGCGTGTGCGACTTGCCGCAAAGGTCGACCTTAGCGGAATGGCGATCAGCGGTCTCGAGAACGGATTCAGGAAATCGCGTCCTCACGATATCGCGGCAGTCCGCAAAGCGTTTGAAGAGGCCGGAATCGTCTTCACCGTCGAAGGCACTCCCTCGCTAGCCCGCTCAGAAGGTGATAGCGGCCTCGCCACCGACAACAGACAGTGGCGCCGGCGGCAGAGAAAATAATAAGGGCGAAAAGCACGGGCGACCGATGAAGAACGTCCGGGTGCGACTGAACATCCTCGCTCCAAGGATGTTCTTGGGCCGCACGAAAAAGCCCGCCAGCTTGAGCTGGGGGCAATCGGTCTGGAGTAGCTGGAATGAGCCAGCATAGACGAACGAGCGGCGGGTTGGATGGTCCCTTTACCTGCCTGGCTTACCAGCCACCGCTCTCCAAGGCTCCCATAGACCTACGCCTGCTAAGTCGTCACGTCGAGCGCGTGAGTGGCCGTCACCTTGCCAACCTTGGCAATTGTCACGCAGATCGCCCGGACCAGGCTCGGTAGCGCAAGATAACACGAAATGCCGCCGGTGGCGCGAACGCGAAGGCCAAACCCGATCCGCTCGCTGTCGAATACAGAAGTCCGTGCCGTTCGGCTTCGTAGCGCCCACCACGCGCTTTGTGATTTTGACTGATTTGGCGCCTTCGGACATACTGTGGCACCGCTTGGAGGGTCGGGGCACCGCCAGGGCACCATAAAATAGACAACCCGGCGACACTCACGGAAGCACCGTAGCTGATTTGCGTTGAAACTAATAACTTCCCGGACACTGGCTGCAACGCACGGAAACAGAACGAAAGAAAGGCCCTATGAATGGCATTCAAGAGGTCGTCGGTTCGATCCCGATTGGCTCCACCAAACAGTCTCTTTCCGACGCTCGGTTTCGCGGCATTCATGCTTGTCGCCTGCCAGTCGGCGCCTGAACCATCATCGCCGCCGCCAGCGCCCGCACCTCAGCCCATGGCTCCTGCCGCGATCTCTGCTCCGGATGGTGCGGCGGTCCTCGATCCATCCGTGCGGGTCATGCCCCCGGGCGAAGGCGTCCCAGCCAAATATGTCGCGTTTTCCGGCATATGGGGCGGACAGTTGGACGGGATGTATGACGGCAAGCTCGCCGTGCTGACGATTACGCGCGGCGGCAATGTCACCGCCACCTATGCCTGGGGCGATGTCGGCGACAACAAACCGGGCGTGGCCGACGGCGAAGGCAAGATTTTCGGCAACACGTTGAAACTGCGGCGCCTTCCCAATGGCGCGGACGTCAGCGCGGTGATTCAAGCGGACGGAACGCTGGCCGTCACCTATGGGCTTGCCGACCGCACCTATACGGGCACGTTCACCAAGCAGTAATCGCGAGAGCTAATCTTCCGGGGGAGCCACGGCGGGCTCCTTCCCTTGATCAATGCAGGCCGAATTCGCGCAGCAGTTCTTCGCGATAGCGCACGAAGCGGCTCTCGCTGCGCTCGCGCGGGCGTGGCAGGTCGATGTCGATCAACCGCGCCGCGCCGCCTTTCTCCTTGGGCAGGATCAGCACCCGGTCAGCCAGATAGATCGCCTCCTCCAGATCGTGGGTGACCATCACCATGGTGACGTTCTCCTCGCTCCAGATGCGCGCCAGTTCCTCCTGCATGCCGATCTTGGTCATGGCGTCCAGCGCCCCCAGCGGCTCGTCGAGCAGGAGGATCTCGGGCTGCACGGTGAGCGCCCGGGCGATGCCGACGCGCTGCGCCATGCCGCCGGAAAGCTGGCTCGGAAAAGCATCGGCGAATTCGGCAAGGCCGACCAGCGCGACGTAGAAGCGGGCGCGTTCCTCGGCCTGCCTCTTGGGAACACCGCGCACTTCGAGGCCGAACGCGACATTGCCGAGCACGCTCAGCCACGGCAGCAGCCGCGGCTCCTGGAAGATCACGGCACGCTCGGCGCCGACGCCATGCACCGGCTGGCCGTCGATCGCGACACCGCCGCTGTCGGCCGCCTCCAGCCCGGCCAGAATACGCAGCAGCGTGGTCTTGCCGGAGCCGCTGGCGCCGACAATGACCAGGCATTCCCCCGAACGAATGTCGAGGTTGAGCGTCCGCAGCACGGCAAGCTGGCGCCCGCCGAGGCTGAAGGATTTGGACAGGTCGCGGATCGAGACCTCTCCGCCACGGTTGGAACCGGCCATCTTATCTCTCAGCTGTTTCAAAGCTCAGTTGATCTTGGTTTCGCCGGGCCGGTACAGGATGTCGGCGGCTTTCAGCTTGCCCTGGGCCAGACGGCCGTCGCGCTCCAGCACGGCGACCCAGAAGTCGATGTCGCGGTCGGTCGCCTGTGCACCTTCGCGCAGACCAAAGCCGGTCCAGTAGCGGGCGAGATCGCCGTTTTCACCGCGCTTGTCGAGGATAGTGGCCAGCACCTTGCGGGCTTCGTCCGGGTTCTGGCGCGACCAGTCCGAGGCGCGCGCCGACTGTTCGACGAAGTTGCGCGCCGCATCCGGGTTGGCGGCAATGAAGTCGCGCCTGAGTACGACGAAGCCGCCGGCGAGTTCGCCGAGCACCTGCGTGTCGTCGAACACGCCGCGCACGCCGCCATTGGCGACCAGCGCGCCGGCAAAGGTCGCCTGCCAGTAGCCGAGGCCGGCAATGTCGACCTGGCGCGAGCGCAGCGTCTGCTCAAGCTGCGGGCCGGGCACGACAATGAGGTTGGCGGCGGTCGGCGGCAGGCCGACGCTGTGCAGGGCCTCACGCACCGTATAGTCGAGATGAGCGCCGAGCGTGTTGACCGAGATGGTCTTGCCGGCAATGTCGGCGATCGATTTGATCGGGCTGTCTTCCAGCACGTAGAAGACGCTCTTCACATCCTTGTTGATGCCGTTGCTCGGATACGCCGCGACGAAGTCGTTGCCGCCGGAGATCGAGTTGATCACCGCCGCGGTGGCGGCCGAGCCGATGTCGACGCTGCCGGAAGACAGCGCAAACAGCGATTCCGGTCCACCCGAGGAATAGCCGACATTCTCCAGCTCGACGCCGAGCCCTTTGAAGTAGCCAAGCTCGTCGGCCAGCTCGTGCGGGGAGATGCTGCCACGGCTGGCGAGGTAGCGGAACTTGACGGCTGCGGCTTGCGCAAAGGCCATGCGCGGCAGGCCGGCGGCGATGAGGCCGGCGGCAAGCGGCGCGCCGGCAAGCAGCGAACGGCGGGTGATTTTCATGATCGGGTCCTTCCTGGAGGTAAACGGTGAGGGGCGGACTGCTCAGTTGACAGGATTGCTCCAGCGACAGAGCCGCCGCTGCAGGGTGACCAATGCCTGGTTGGCGATCAGGCCAAGCCCGGCGAGGATGACGATTGCCGCAAACATCAGCGGGATCTGGAAATTGTACTGCGCGTTCATCACCTGGAAGCCGATGCCCTTGTTGGCACCGATCATCTCGGACGCGATCAGCAGCAGCAGCGCCGTGGTGGCGCTCAGCCGCAAGCCGACGAAGATCGACGGCACGGCGCCCGGCAGTACGACGCGGCGAAACACGGTGAGCCGGCTCGCACCATAGACGCGCGCCATTTCAAGCAGCTTGGGATCGACTTCCTTGACGCCGCTGGTGGTATTGAGCAGCAGCGGAAACAGCGTCGCCCAGAAGATGACGAAGATCTTCGAGGTCTCGCCAAGTCCCAAGAGCAGGATGAACACCGGATAGAGCGCCAGCGCCGACGTCTGCCGGAACACCTGCAGGATCGGATCGAGCGCGGTTTCGACCGGGCGCACCTGGCCCATGAACAGGCCGAGCGGAATGGCGACGGCGACGGCTGCGGCAAAGGCGATGCCGGCGCGCTGCAGGCTGATGGCGATGTCGCCGAGCAGGCTGCCGCCGGCAAGCCCCTTCCAGAGCGCTTCGACGATCATGTCGATCGGCGGCAGCACCGCCGCGTTGACCCATCCGACGCTGCTCGCCACCTGCCAGAGCGCTAGGAAGCCGGCAAGCACGCCGTAGCGCTTCAGGAAGCGAACAGCAGCCCGGCCGCCGAGGCGCAGAAAGTCGGTGCCGAGCCCGGTTTCGCCACCACCGCGGCGAACCGTGATTTGCCGATCGATGTGCTGCAACGTCATTGCTTCACCCCTTCGATGCCAAGGTCATTCGGCGGCAAGGACGGTCGAGCGGGCGACGGTCCATGGATTTTCCGGGCGCCTGAGGCCAAGATTCTCGCGCAGCGTGCGGCCTTCGTAAGCCGTGCGGAACAGGCCGCGCCGCTGCAGCTCGGGAATGACCAGGTCGACGAAATCGTCGAGCGCGCCGGGCAGCCAGGGCGGCAGGATGTTGAAGCCGTCGGCCGCCTCGCTGGTGAACCATTCCTCCAGCTGATCGGCGACCTGCGTGACGCTGCCGACGATGGTGTAGTGGCCGCGCGCCGTCGCTACCCATTGGTAAAGCTGGCGGATGCTGAAATTGTGCTCGTCGGCAATCTGCCGGATCAGCGCCTGGCGGCTTTTCATGCCTTCGGTTTCCTTGCTCGGCGGCAACGGGCCGTCGAGCGGATAGCCCCTGATGTCGAGCGTCTGGCCGGCCAGCCCGTTGAGCAGGGCGACACCGTCCTCGGGCAGGATAAGGTCGTTAAGCTGTTGGTATTTGGCACGGGCCTCGTCCTCGGTGCGGCCGACGAAGGGCGCGACGCCCGGCATGATCAGCACCTGGTCGGGATCGCGGCCGACTTCAGCCACGCGCGCCTTGATGTCGCGGTAGAATTCCTGCGCCGTCTTGAGCTTCTGATGGGCGGTGAAGATGACCTCGGCCGAGTGCGCGGCAAGCCCGCGGCCGTCTTCCGACTGCCCCGCTTGTACGACAACCGGATGTCCCTGCACCGGGCGCGGCACGTTGAGCGGACCCTTGACGCTGAAATGCTCGCCCTTGTGGTCGATGTCGTGCAATCTGTCCTTGTCGTAGAAGCGGCCCGACTGCTTGTCGCGGATGAAGGCGTCATCCTCCCAGCTGTCCCACAGCGCCTTGACCGTCTCGACATGCTCATGCGCCCTGGCATAGCGCTCGGCATGGCTGGGCTGGACGTCGCGGTTGAAATTGCGTGCCGTTTCGTCGCCGGCCGAGGTCACCACGTTCCAGCCGGCGCGGCCGTTCGACAACAGGTCGAGCGAAGCGAATTTGCGCGCCAGCGTGTAAGGCTCCTCATAAGTGGTGGACGCCGTTGCGATGAAGCCGAGATGCGTCGTCAGCGGCGCCAGCGCCGCAAACAGCGTCACCGGCTCGAAGCCGGCGATCTTGGCGTTGCCGCCCTCGCGGGCGCCGAGGCCGACGGTCAGGTTGTCGGCCAGGAAATAGGCGTCGAACAGGCCGCGCTCGGCGGTCAGCGCCAGCTGCTTGTGGAACTCGAAATTGGTGGCGCCGTCGGCCGGCGCATCGGGATGACGCCAGGCGGCGATATGCTGCCCGCCGCCGGGCAGGAAAGCGCCGAGCTTGATCTGCCGCGGCCTGCTATCGGACTTGCTGGCTCGAGTCATTGCAGGCGTCCTTCTGGTCTATGCGGGATGGACTATTGCGTCGCGGATCGTGGTTTCAGGCGGCAAGGACGACGCTGTAGGGCACGCCGGCCACCCGGCATGCCTCGGCGACCGCCTGCCGGGCTCGCGCCTTGACTGCCTCTGACACCAGCACGCCATCGGCAAAGTCCTTGTCCGAGGCGTAGATCGCGGTCGGCAGGGTCTGCGCCTCGAAGAAGCCGAACAACGGCCGCAACTGGTGTTCGACGACAAGCGAATGACGCTCGCCGCCGCCTGTTGCCGCCAGGATGATCGGCTTGCCGCGCAGCGACGACGGGTCGAGCAGGTCGAAGAAGTGCTTGAACAGCCCGGTGTAGCTGCCCTTGAAGGTCGGGGAGCCGACCACCAGCACGTCGGCGCCGAGCAGCTGCTCGATAATACCGCGCGCCGCCGGATCGAGATCGCCAAGCTGTCTTGCAGGCGCAAAGGACGGGCCGAGATCCTCGATGTCGAAAACGCTCAAAGCCGAGCCGGCCCGGCTCGCCACCTCACCGGCGATGTGGCTGACGAATGCCTTCGTCTTGGACGGACGGGTCAGGTTGCCGGACAACCCCACCACCAGCTTTTTTGACATCCGAGGCTCCTTCTCGCAAACGCACTATCCGCATTAAGCCTACCGATTTTGTAGAATTAAATGAGCGAGAAGATTTCAAAACCGGGCTCTGAAGCGAATGGAGTTTGCGGGACATCGCCTTTGGTTGGTTCATTTGGCCCCAAAAGCGCCGCGGCAGATGCTGACCCGACCGCACAAGGCATCGCCGGGGACCATGGCCTGGTCCTTTGCGCACTGATGGGTAACGTTGCGAAACCGTCAAGGGCCGGCGGCATTGACACTGCGTTGTGTCAGTGTCGATTGAACCCGATCGCGTGGGCGACGAAGTAGGCAACTGCAATCAAAGAACAGGATGCGCGCATGAAGAAGATCGGCTTTCTTTCCTTCGGCCATTGGTCGCCCTCGTCGCAATCGCAGACGCGCTCGGCGTCCGACGCGCTGCTGCAGTCGATCGACCTGGCCGTCGCCGCCGAGGAGCTGGGTGCGGACGGCGCCTATTTCCGCGTCCATCATTTTGCCCGCCAGCTCGCTTCGCCGTTTCCGCTTCTGGCCGCGGTCGGCGCCCGCACCAACCGCATCGAGATCGGCACCGCCGTCATCGACATGCGCTATGAGAATCCGCTGTATATGGCCGAGGATGCCGGTGCTGCCGACCTGATCGCCGGTGGCCGGCTGCAGCTTGGCATCAGCCGCGGTTCGCCGGAGCAGGTGATCGACGGCTGGCGCTACTTCGGTTACGTGCCGCAGGACGGCAAAAGCGATGCCGACATGGCACGCAACCATGCCGAGGTGTTCCTGGACGTGCTGCGCGGCGAAGGTTTCGCGCAACCCAATCCGCGGCCGATGTTCCCCAATCCTCCGGGAATGCTGCGGCTCGAGCCATTCTCGGCCGGCCTGCGCGACCGGATCTGGTGGGGTGCCGCTACCAACGCCACCGCCGAATGGGCGGGCAAGCTCGGCATGAACCTGCAAAGTTCAACGCTGAAGTTCGATGAGAGCGGCCAGCCGCTCCACATCCAGCAGGCCGAACAGATCCGCGCTTATCGCGCGGCGTGGAAGGAGGCCGGCCATGCGCGCGAGCCGCGCGTGTCGGTCAGCCGCAGCATCTTTGCGCTGGTGAACGACCGCGACCGCGCCTATTTCGGCGGCGGCAGCAGCGAAGATCATTTCGGCTATATCGAGCCTGAGAAGCTTGCCGTCTTCGGCCGCTCCTATGCCGCGGAGCCCGATGTGCTGATCGATCAGCTGAAAGAGGACGAAGCGATCGCCGAGGCCGACACGCTGCTTCTGACCGTCCCCAACCAGCTCGGCGTCGAGTACAACGCCCACGTCATCGGGGCGATCCTGAAGCACGTCGCGCCGGCTCTCGGCTGGCGCTGACAAGAGGCGCCAGCCGCCGGGGAAACAAAGAGATTGAGCGTTTCGCCGCCGAACGGTGAAACGCTCAAGAGAAGAGATGGCTAAACATCCGCCTTGAAGGTCTGCTTCTGCTGGCCGAGCCCCTCGATGCCCAGTTCCACCACATCGCCGGGCTTCAAGAACACCGGCGGCTTCATGCCCAGCCCAACGCCGGGCGGGGTGCCGGTGGAGATGATGTCGCCAGGATGCAGCGACATGAACTGGCTGAGATAGGAAACGAGATAGGCGACGCCGTAGACCATGGTCCTGGTCGAGCCGTTCTGCATCGTCTTGCCGTTGACCGTCAGCCACATTTTGAGGTTCTGCGGATCGGCAACCTCGTCCTTGGTGACAAGCCACGGCCCGGTCGGACCGAACGTGTCGCAGCTCTTGCCCTTGGTCCACTGGCCCTGGCGCTCGGCCTGGAAGGCTCGCTCGGACACGTCATGGGCAATGGCATAGCCGGCGACATAATCCAGCGCCTCGGCTTCGCTGACATATTTGGCTTTTCTGCCGATGACCACGGCGAGTTCAACCTCCCAGTCGGTCTTTTCCGAACCGCGCGGGATCAGCACGTCATCGTCGGGACCGACAATGGCCGAGCTTGCCTTCATGAAGATGATCGGCTCCGGCGGCACGGTGGCGCCGGTTTCGGCGGCATGGTCGGAATAATTCAGGCCGATGCAGATGAACTTGCCCGTGCCGGCGACGCAGGCGCCGAGGCGCGGCTTGCCGGAAACCGCCGGCAGCGAGTTCGGATCGAGCTTCGACAATGTCTCGAGCGACGCCGGATCGAGCGCCTTGCCAGCAATGTCGGTGACATGACCCGAAAGATCGCGGATCGTTCCATCCGCATCGAGCAGGCCGGGGCGTTCGCTCCCTATCTCGCCATAGCGCAGCAGTTTCATCTTGCTCTCCAAATTGCGGCCCAAGGCCGTTTTCAAAACTCGCTCCGCCAAGCGATGACTGGGCGGACTCTGGCTATCGGACCCGACCTGGGGCAAGCCGGACTTTAGAACTGTTCGAGCCTGGACCTGCGGATCGAGGCTATTGCTCAGATCGACCAGCCGCCGTCGATATTATAGGCCTGCCCCGAGGTGTAAGTGGCGCCGGCGAGGTAGACGGCAAGGTCGGCGATTTCCTCGGGCGTGCCGAGACGGCCCATCGGCTGGCGGGCAATGAAGGCTGCGCGGGCCGCCTCGTAATCGCCCTGCGCATGCATGCGGTCCTGCAGCGACGGACTCTCGACGGTGCCGGGGCAGATGGCGTTGCAGCGAATGCCCTTGGCGACATAGTCCGCGGCAACCGCCTTGGTGAGACCGATCACGGCCGCCTTGGAGACGCCATAGGCGAAGCGGTTGGGCACGCCCTTGCCGGCGCCGGCGACGGACGACATGTTGATGATCGAGCCATCGCCGCGCTCCAGCATGCCGGGCAGTACCGCCCGAATGGTGCGGATCATGGCGCGGACATTGAGGTTGAAGGCGAAGTCGAGATCGGCATCCTTCATCTCGAGGATGGACCCGGAATGGACGAAGCCGGCGCAGTTGAACAGCACGTCGACGCGGCCGATTTCGGCGAAGCCGGATGCCACCGCATCGTCGTTGAGAACGTCGAGCTTGCGGGTCTTGATGCCGGAGGTCTTGGCGAGTTCGGCCAGCAGCGCCTCGTTGATGTCGGTGGCGTGCACGATGGCACCTGCCTTGGCGAAGGCCAATGCGCTCGCTCTGCCGATGCCTTGTGCCGCCGCGGTGACGACAACGACCTTGCCTGCTAGATCCGCCATGCGTTTCTCCTCGCCCTCTTTGGCCACTGCTCGGCCCGATTTACTGCCGGCTGACTGGGGCGTCCTGTGCCAGACAGGCGCGACTATGCGGCCTGCACAATCCATCAGTCCTTAAATAACAAATGTTTTTTCTGGTTAAAGAACACATGTCCAAGCGTCAAGCCCGAACGCGATCACCTTCCGCGACGGCTGATGTAATGCACATCGCTTGCTCTGATGCAACAACATGTATGACAACCGGACAACGAGTCACGCTGCCATGGTTCACTCAAGCACAGCGCGCTTCGGCGGCATTAGTCGCCGTATGGCACCCAGACGTTCTTCACTTCGACGGCGCGGCGCAGCAGGGCATCGCCGGCGGCCTCGTCGGACGCCCAGTCGAGGCTGCGGCCGTTGCCGGTCCAGACGCGCTTGAGATTGCCGACGGAATCGGCCTCCGCTTTGGCGCAAGTGTCGGCATCGGCAAACAGCCAGAGCCCGTCGACATCGTCATGCTTGGCCAGCACGCCGGCAAGCTCCGCCGTGCGGCCGGTGACGATGTTGATGGCGCCTGCCGGAACGTCGGAATATTCGATCACCTGGTAGAGATCGGTGGCAAGCAGCGGGTATTTTTCCGACGGCACGGCCACCACCGTGTTGCCCATGGCAAGCGCAGGTGCGATCAGGGAGATCAAGCCGAGCAGCGGCGCGCTGTCCGGGGCGACGATGCCGAGGACGCCGACCGGCTCGTGCAAAGCGAGCGTGACGGCGCGGGCCGGTGGCTGATGCACCCTGCCCTCATACTTGTCGGCAAGGCCGGCATAGAGGAACAGGCGCTCGATCGATTGTTCCACTTCCTCCCGCGCGGCCTTGGCGTTGGCGCCGGTCAGTTCGGTCAAGCGTGCGGTAAACTCGCCGGCACGGCCGGACAGATTTTCGGCGAGATAATAGAGCACCTGGGAGCGATTGTAGGCGGTCGCCTCCGGCCACGCCTTGCAGGCGCGGGCGGCGGCAACGGCGTCGCGGATGTCCTTGCGGCTGCCGAGACCGACTTCGCCGGCGAGCTTGCCCTTGGCAGTGGCTATCGCCAGCGAATAATTGCCGTCGGGCCGCACCTGCTTGCCGCCGATGAACAGTTTGGCCGTACGATCGATGGCGCCGCCATCCGATTGCTCGACGGGCTGCGCCGAAGAGGTCGCCGGCTTGATCACGGGACCAAGCGGCAGTTTCACCGACAGATATTCGAACATGCCCTCGCGGCCGCCTTCACGGCCAAAACCGCTTTCGCGGTAGCCGCCGAAGCCGCAGGCTGCATCGAACATGTTGGTGCCGTTGACCCAGACGACGCCGGCCTTCAGCTGCGGCGCGACATGCAGCGCGAGATTGATGTTTTCGCTCCACACCGAGGCGGCCAGCCCATAGCGCGTGTTGTTGGCAAGCTCGATCGCTTCCTCGGTGTTGCGGAAGGTCATGGTGGCCAGAACCGGACCGAACACCTCTTCCTGCGCCAATATATTTGCCGGCGAAACACCGGTGGCGAGCGTCGGCAGGTGGTAGTAGCCGGAAGACGGCAGCACCGCGTCGGGCTGCCAGCAGACGGCGCCCTGTCTGGCGCCTTCGGCGACCAGACCCTTGACGCGGTCGAGCTGTGTGGCGTCGACCAGCGGTCCGATATCGGTGTTCTTGTCGAGCGGGCTGCCGACGCGAAGCCGGCTCATCCTGACCTTGACCTTTGCGATCAACGCGTCGGCAATGCCTTCCTGCACCAGAAGCCGCGAGCCTGCGCAGCAGACCTGGCCCTGGTTGAACCAGATGCCGTCGACCAGTCCTTCGACGGCGCTGTCGAGATCGGCGTCCTCGAAGACGATGAAGGCCGATTTGCCGCCAAGCTCCAATGACAGCTTCTTGCCCGATCCAGCCGTGGCTTTCCTGATGATCTTGCCGACCTCCGAAGAGCCGGTGAAGGCGATCTTCTGGATGCCGGGATGGTTGACGATGGCGACGCCCGCTTCCGGCCCGCCCTGGACGATGTTGACGACGCCCTTGGGCACGCCGGCACGCTCGCAGATCTCGGCAAACAGGATGGCGGTGAGCGGCGTGAACTCGGCCGGCTTCAGCACCACCGTGCAGCCGGCGGCGAGCGCCGGCGCAATCTTCCAGGCCAGCATCAGCAGCGGGAAATTCCATGGGATGATCTGGCCGACGACGCCGACACCCTTGTGGCCTGGGAAATCCTTGTCCAGCGCCTGTGCCCAGCCGGCATGATGGATGAAATGGCGGATGGCCAGCGGCACGTCGATGTCGCGGCTTTCGCGGATCGGCTTGCCGTTGTCGATTGACTCAAGCACTGCGAACAGGCGCTGATGACGCTGCATCGCGCGGCCAATGGCGTAAAGCACTTTTGCGCGCTGGTAGCCCGAGGATGCCGACCATTTCGGTAAGGCCCTGGTGGCTGCGGCGACGGCTGCGTCGATATCGGCGGCGCCGGCATCGGAGATCTTGGCCAGCAGCTTGCCGGATGAGGGTTCGCTGGTCTCGAAGGTCTTGCCGCCGCCTGCTGCCTTCCAGCCGCCGTCGATGAACAGCGCCTTGCCGAAATCGCGTCCGGCAAGCCAGGCATCGGCCTCGGTGCGGGCTTCCGGCGCCGGGCCGTATTCCATGGCGTGATAGCGTTCGAGAATGTTCATGACGCGCTCCAGATAATCGTCTTGGCAGGCGCTCTGTGGCGCCCCCCTCTGTCCTGCCGGACATCTCCCCCACAAGGAGGGAGATTAGCCTTCGCGCCTGTCGGCTCTGAAACGTCGACAATTGGCGAAATCGCCGACGTTAGCCAATCTCTCCCCAATCGGGGGAGATGTCCGGCAGGACAGAGGGAGGCGCGAAGGAACTCGACGTTCAAGGCCTTCTCCGCCTCACGCCATCGCGTGGCGGTGATTGGCCGAATAATGCCCGGTCAGATGGTGCTCGAGCTGGCGCTCGATGTCGGTGAGCAGGCTCGAGGCGCCGAAGCGGAACAGGTCTGGCTCCAGCCATGGCCGGCCGAGCTCCTCCTTCATCAGCACCAGCCAGTCGAGCGAAGCCTTGGCTGTAGAGATGCCGCCGGCCGGCTTGAAGCCGATGAGAAAGCCGGTCTCCTCGAAATAGGCTCGGATGGCGCGCACCATGGCGAGGCCGACGGGCAGCGTGGCGTTGACGCTTTCCTTGCCGGTCGAGGTCTTGATGAAATCGGCGCCCGCCATCATCGCCACCATCGAGGCCAGCATGACATTTCGCAGCGTGGCGAGGTCGCCGGTGCCGAGGATAACCTTGAGATGCGCATCACCGCAGGCTTCGCGTATCGAGACGATCTCGTTGTAGAGCTCCTGCCATTTGGCGCCGAAGACGAGGCCGCGCGGGATGACGACGTCGATCTCGTCGGCGCCGTCGCGCACCGAAGCCTCGATCTCCTGCAGGCGGGTCGACAGCGGCGCAAGGCCGTGCGGGAAAGCGGTGGAAACGGCGGCGACATGGATGCCGGTGCCGCGCACGGCATCAACAGCCGTCGCGACGAAGGGATGATAGACGCAGACCGCTGCCGGCCGGATTTTTTCGCCCTCGATGCCAAGCCCCTCGACGATGTCGCGGCGGAACGGGTTGATCGCCTTGGCGCACAGGCGGCGGACGCGCTCTTCGGTGTCGTTGGAATTCAGCGTCGTCAAATCCATGCAGGAGACGGCGCGCAGCAGCCAGGCGGCCTGGTTGTCGGCCTTGATCGAACGACGCTTGGTCAGGCTGGCGACGCGGCGCTCCAGCGCCGAGCGATTGACCGAGCGCACCGATTCCATGAAGCCGAGATCGAGCCGCATGCCGGTGTTGCGGGCGATGCCATGCGATTGCGGAACGGGCGTGTTGGCTGCGGCACGCGCCGGCAGCGGCGTGACCTTGGACCCGCCGAGATCGGCTTCGCGGATTGTGCTGCTCATCTCCTGCCCTTTCGCTCGACGATTTTACGTCGTGGTGCGTGTCGTTGCTCCCGGACTTGGGCGACACACACCGAAGATAGCCCGTGAATCGATGCTTCACGAGTCCTTCAAGGGCTCATAACGGAAAAAGGCGGCAAAAGCAGCTGAATTTTGACCACATGGTCAAAACGTCAATTCAAGACGTGGCGCCGAGGCGCCGGCTGATGTCAGCCGACGAAAGCGCGCTCGACGACGAAGGTCGAGGGATGGCTGAGCGAGCCCTCATGGAAGCCGAGGCTTTCGGCCATTTCCTTGACGTCCTTCAGCATATGCATCGAGCCGCAGATCATGATGCGGTCCGTCTCCGGATTGAGCTTCTCGATGCCGAGGTCGGCGTAGAACTTGCCCGAGCCGATCAGCGCCGTGATGCGGCCCATGCGCGCCGATTCTTCGCGGGTCGTCGAATTGTAGAGGGTGACGCGGCCGCCGGTCAGTTCGCCGATCAGGGGATCGTTCTCGAGCGCGGCCACCAGTTCCTGGCCATAGGTCAGTTCGGCATTGTCGCGGCAGGTGTGGGTCAGGATGACCTGATCGAATTTTTCGTAGGTATCGGGGTCGCGCAGAAGGCTGGCGAAGGGCGCAATGCCGGTGCCGGTCGAGATCATGAACAGGCGCTTTGCCGGGGTCAGCGCGTCGACAACCAGCGTGCCGGTCGACTTCTGGCGCATGATGACGGTGTCGCCGACCTGGATCTTCTGCAGTTCGGAGGTCAGCGGACCATCCGGCACCTTGATCGAGAAGAATTCCAGCTCCTCGTCCCAGGCCGGGCTGGCGACCGAATAGGCGCGGTACACCGGCTTTTCGGCATTGGGCAGACCGATCATGACGAACTCGCCGGAGCGGAAGCGCAACGACTGCGGGCGGGTGATGCGGAACGAGAACAGGCGGTCGGTGTAATGCTTCACCGAGACGACGGTTTCGGCATAGACATTGGCCGGAATCGGGAACTGCAGCGGACGGGCGCCGGCGGTGTTGAGTGCGGATGTGGTGTTCATCGATCCAACTCTGTCTTGCCCAAGCCACTACGCGGGCGCCAAACCGTTTCCTGCGCGCCCAGACCCTTCAGGTCCCGGCGTGCCGTTCACACACTCCAAAGCAGTGAGCTCTTGTGTCCCAAATTTATTAGTATACAAACGATATTTGTGTCAAGATACCACGCTAAAACAGCTTTCCAAACTGCGGCATATTCGTAGTTCCGCCATTTCGGATTTCGACAATGAAAGAGAATTTTTCGGTGCAACAACCGGATTCCCTGGGTCACGTCGTTGCCGGCATCGATGTCGGCGGAACCTTCACCGACCTCATTTTGATCGACGGCAAAGATGGCGGAAAGGTGCATATCGCCAAGACGCCCACCACCGTCGACAACCAGGCTTTCGGCGTGGTTTCAGCGCTCGGCGCCACCGGCTTTGCCATAGACGGCATCGACCTCATCGTGCATGGCACGACCACCACCACCAATGCGGTTCTGGAACGCCGGCTGGCGAAAACCGGCATGATCACCACGCGCGGTTTTCGCGACGTGATCGAGCTTGGACGGCGCACACGGCCGCAGCCCTATGGCATGACCGGCACCTTCGTTCCGATCATCCCGCGCGATCTCCGGCTCGAAGTCTCGGAGCGCGTCGAAGCATCCGGCGCGGTGCGCACCCCGCTCGATGAGACCGAGATGCGCGACGCCGTGAAGACGCTGATCGTGGCCGGCTGCGAGTCCCTGGTCATCCATTTCCTGCATTCCTACGCCAACCCTTCGCATGAGCGGCGCGCGGCCGAAATCGCCGCCGAGCTTTGGCCGAACGGCTACATCACGACTGGCCATGCGCTGCTGTCGGAAGCCCGCGAATTCGAGCGCGGCGTGACCGCCGCGGTCAACGCCTCGGTGCAGCCGATCCTCGAGCGCTATGTCGAGCGGCTGCGCAAGGAATTGGCCGCCAAAGGTTACGCCCGCGACTTCCTGATCGTGAACGGCAATGGCGGCATGATCTCGGCCCGTTTCGTCACCAGGGAATCGGCCAAGACCGTGATGTCCGGACCAGCCTCGGGTGTCATCGCCGCCGCCTATACGGGCAAGCGCGCCGGCTTTGAAAACCTCGTCACCTACGACATGGGCGGCACCTCGACCGATGTGGCGCTGATCCGCAACGCCGAGCCGGCGGTCTCCAACGAGATCGAGATCGAATATGCGATGCCGATCCACGTGCCGATGGTGGCGGTGCATACGGTCGGTGCCGGCGGCGGCTCGATCGCCCGCGTCGATGCGGCCGGCCTGATCCAGATCGGCCCGGAAAGTGCTGGCGCCAATCCCGGCCCGATCTGCTACGGTCGTGGTGGAGCCGAGCCGACCATCACCGACGCCAATCTGGTGCTGGGCCGGCTGGCGCCGAAAAAGCTGCTGGCGGTCGAGAATCCGGTCACCGTCGAGCGCGTCACCGGCATCTTCGAAGACAGAATAGGCAAGGCCACCGGCCTCTCCGGCGTCGAGGCGGCGGGTGCAATCCTGCGGCTCGGCAACATGAAAATGGCCGGCGCCATCCGCATGGTCTCGGTGTCGCGCGGCCATGATCCGCGCGATTTCGCGCTGTTCGCCTTCGGTGGCGCCGGGCCGCTGCATGCCTCCGCCCTGGCGCGCGAACTCGGCCTGCCCCGTGTGCTGGTGCCGGCGCGTCCGGGCATCACCAATGCGCTCGGCTGCGTCGTGGCCGATCTGCGCCATGACTTCGTCAACACCATCAACCAGCCGGTCGCCGTGCTCGATGAAGCCAGGCTTCGCGAGGTGCTGGAACGTCACCGCGGGGAAGGCGAGGAACTGATCGGCAAGGAAGCGGTGAAGCCGGAAACGATCCGCGTCACGCGCTCTGCCGACATGCAGTTCGTCGGCCAAACCCACATCATCAACGTGGCGCTGCCGTCTTCATCGGTGACAAGGCAAGAGTTGCAGGCGCTGTTCGAAAAAGCCTATTTCGCCCGCTTCAAGGTCGAGTTGCCGGAGATCCGCGCCAATCTGGTCAACCTCAACACGTCGGTGACGGGCGTGCGGCCGGCGATCGACCTGTCACGGCTGATCGACCCGGCCGGACGTACAAAGACGCTAGACGAGGCGCTGCGCGAAACAAGGCCTGTCTGGTACGCAGGGCGCTGGCACGATACGCCGATATACGCACGCGAAAAGTTGCCGCCCGATGCCGTCATCGAAGGGCCGGCGATCCTCGAACAGATGGACGCCACCACCGTGCTCGAACCCGGCGACCGCGCAAGATCGGACGCCGACGGCAACATCATCATCGATATCGGCGAGGCCTGAGATGCAAAAGCTCGACGCCATCACGCTTTCGGTCCTGCAGGCAGCCTTGCAGCAGGTCTGCGACGAGATGGATCTTACTTTCTCCCGCGCTGCCTTCTCGCCTGTCATCGCCGAAGCAAATGACCGCTCCGACGGCATCTACTCGGCCGTCGATGGTTCGTTGATCGCACAAGGCAGCCAGGGCCTGCCGGTGTTCGTCGGCGTCATGCAGTATTCGACCAGGACGGTGATCGAGATGATCGCCGACGGCCGCTGCCTGCCACCTGAGCCGGGCGACATCTATATCGTCAACGATCCTTATCTCGGCGGCACACATCTCATGGACGTGCGCTTTGCCATGCCGGCCTACCGCGACGGCAAGATATTTTGCTGGCTATCGAATACCGGCCACTGGCCCGATATCGGTGGCTCGGTGCCGGGCGGCTTCTCCGCCTCCGCCACAGCCGTCGAGCAGGAAGGCCTGCGGCTGCCGCCGGTCAAGCTGTTCAAGAAGGGCGTGCTCGACACCGAAATCTACGCCATCATCTGCTCCAACATCCGCGTCGCCGACCAGCGCATCGGCGATATAAGAGCGCAGGCCGCAGCACTGCTGATCGGTCAGGACCGGCTCAATGGAATCCTCGATCGTTACGGCGACGAAACTGTCGTCGGGGCGATCGCCGAACTGCGTCGCCGCGCCGCCGAGCAGATGCGCGCCAACATCTCCGCCATTCCCGACGGCACATACAGTTCGAAGGCCTTTGTCGACTCGGACGGCGTGGTCAACGAACCGCTGACCATCGCGCTCGCCGTCGAGAAGCAGGGCGACACGCTGACCTTCGATTTTACCGGCTCGTCAAAACCATGCGCGGGGCCGATGAACAGCGTGCTGGCGACGACATTGTCGTCGGTCTATCTCGCCATGCGCCATATTTTCCCTGATGTGCCGATCAGCGCCGGCGCTTTCGAGCCGCTGATCGTCAAGCGGCCGGAAGGCACGTTCCTCGACGCCAAATACCCGCGTCCCGTCTCCGGCTGTGCGGCTGAAGTCTCGCAGCGCATCGCCGAGGCGGTGTTCGCGGCGATGGTGCAGGCGCTGCCGGAAAAGGTAACGGCCGCGCCCGCCGGCTCCAGCGGCAATTTCGCGCTGGGCGGCAACGATCCGGCGCGCGGCCGCGACTATGTGATGTATCAGATCTCCGGCGGCGGCTATGGCGGCAATTCCGGCCATGACGGCCTGACCAATGGCTGCTCGACCATCGGCATTTCCAAATCACCGCCGGTCGAGATCATGGAGCAGGCGTTTCCTGTGCTCTACCGCCACTATGCCTTGCGCGAAGGCTCGGGCGGCGCCGGCAAGCAGCGCGGCGGCTTCGGCCTCGCCTATGAGGTCGAGATCTTGCGAGGCGAAGCGCGCGCGTCCTTCGTCATGGACCATGGCCGTTTCGGCCCGCAAGGCGCGCTCGGCGGCAAGGACGGCGCGGTGAACACGGTGACCGTGTTCCGCGACGGCGAGGCACATGTGCCGCCGCATCTATCCAAGGAGCAGGACATCGCGCTCAAGGCCGGCGACCGCGTGCGCGTCGGCACACCGGGCGGTGGCGGCTATGGCGATCCGCGTGAGCGCGACCCGAAACTGGTCGCCGAAGACATCAGGCTTGGTTACTACACCGATGAACAAGCCAAAGAGCTGTTCGGAACCTGACAGCCGACAGGCCCGAGCCGCGTCAGCTCTGCAGCTTGGCCTTCAGCGCATCGGCGAATTTCTGCGCGATCTTCTTGAAGCCGGCGGGATCGGGATGCAGTTCGTTGGCCCAGTCGGCCACCTTCAACGTTCCCTGCGTGTCGACCAGATGGAAATTGTTGTTGGGATCGTCAGCCAGGCGCTTCACCACATCGCGGAACGCCGCCAGCGCGTCGTGAACGATGACCGTGCCCTTGGCGACCGTCCAGTTGCAGAAATCGAGCGACGGTTTCAGCCACGGGCCGACACAGGACGGATGCGCTCCGTTCGGGATCGGAAAATCATAGCAATGGCCAAAGATCGGCACGCCTGGCGCGACGCGGTCGCGCAGCGCGAACAAATCGAGATAGCAGGCCTCGACCATGCCGAGCGCCTTGGTGAAGCGGTTCTTGTTCAGCCCGGGGGCGTGGCCGTCATTGAAGTCGAGGAAGATGCAGAACTGGTCGCCGGCAATGTCGTTGCCACCGGCAGAGAACAGGATGGCATCGGGCTTGCCGTCCAGCCAGTTGGCCTTGTTGCGCAGGGCGGCGATCATGCGCTGCTGCTTGGGCAGCGACATCTCGTCGGTCGCCGCATCGCCATGATGGGCAAGGTTGAGGATGGTCGGCGGCATCGAGCCGATGCGTCGCAGCTGCGCGATCACGTCGGTGTCGACGAACGGAAAGCCGTTACCGGTGAGCGGATAGTCGAACCAGGAATCGCCCTGCGCCAGCATCACCAGCGGCCGGTTGGCGACGGCCGCCTCGAGATTGCCGGCGCTTTCCCTTGCGGTTTCGAGCCGCTCGATGTTGGCTTGGTGAACCCTGATGCGCTTGGCGATGTCGTCGTCGATGCGCCGTTGCGCGGCTTCCTGCACGAATTCCTGCTGGTCCATCCCCAGGTCCCTCCCATGACCGCCTATGTCCGGCTGAGCATGCGCCGATGTCCATGATCGGTCTGTAATTTAGATCACAGTAAGATTCCTGGGGAAGGACGGCTTGCCGCGCCGTGATCGCCGCAGAGCATGTCGTTTCCGTCTCCGTGGAGTCTGCAAAAGACCATAGACTTCTATCCTTGTTTTCGCGCAATTCCGGACGGGAAACCGCCAACACCTTCCCTGGAATTGCTTAGTCAACGGAGATCAGGAACATGCGTCTTTTCGGTCGTTTCGTGCTTGCCGCTTCCGCCGCCCTGCTGCTTGGGACCGGTGCTGCCTCCGCCGAGAAACTCAGGATCGGGACCGAGGGCGCCTATCCGCCCTTCAACTATGCCAATTCGGACGGCACGCTGGGCGGCTTCGACATCGACCTCGGCAAGGCGCTGTGTGCCGAGATGAAGGCCGAGTGCGAATTCTCCGTACAGGATTTCGATGGTTCCATTCCGGCGCTGCAGGCCGGCAAGTTCGACGCCATCATCAACATCACCATCACGCCGGAACGGGCCGAGAAGGTCGAGTTCACCCACAAATATTACCAGACGCCGCCGGCCATCGCCGTGCCGAAGGATTCGACCATCGCCGGCACATCGCCGGACGATCTGAAGGGCAAGGTGCTGGGCGTGCAGAGCGCAACCATCCACCAGAATTTCGCCGAGCAGAAATACTCCGGCTCGACCGTGAAAGCCTATCCGACGGGCGACGACGCCCGCACCGACATGGCCAATGGCCGGCTCGACGCGATGATGGACGGCTCGATCATCCTGACCGAATGGCTGAAGAAGCCCGATGGCGCCTGCTGCAAATTGCTCGGCACGCTGACCGCCGATCCGGCCATTCACGGCCCCGGCGTCGGCATCGCCCTGCAAAAGGGCAACAAGGAACTGGCCGACAAGTTCAATGCCGCAATCGAGGCGCTGCGCGCCAACGGCAAGTACAAGGAAATCAACGACAAGTACTTCGCCTTCGACGTCTACGGGGGTTAATCCCTCAGCCAACCCGACCTCGGCAGCGCCACCCGGCGCTGCCGTTTTCATGAGATGACGGAGAAGTTTCTTGGTTGAGCGGCGCTCCCCTTTCTACACCAGCATCGTTGGCCTCGGCGCCACGATGGGCCGGGTCGGCGGCGACTTCGTCTCGGCCAAAACTTATTCCGGCATCGCCGACGAGCATCTGAACACGCGCAAGAATGTCGGCGTGCAGGATCTCAGCACCATGGGCAAGATGGACATCAAGGGGCCGGAAGCGGAGGCGCTGGTCAACCACGTTATCGTCAACGATGCGGCCGCGATGAGCCCCGGCCAGGTGCGCTATTCCACCGTCTGCCGCGACGATGGCGGCATCATGGACGACCTCACCGTGTTCCGGCTGGCGCCTGAGCATTTCATGCTGGTGACCGGCTCGGTCAACCGGCTGAAGATGCTGCCCTGGCTGCAGCATCATGCTGAAGCGCGAAAGGCCTATGTCACCGACATCACCGCGGCCGTCGCCTTCCCGACCATACAGGGGCCGCGCTCCCGCGAGCTGCTGAAAGCACTGGTTTCGGATGCCGATCTCGATGAGTTGAAACGCTGGGCGTTCACTTCAGGGCGCGTCGGCGAGACCAAAGTCCTGATCTCACGCACCGGGGTGACCGGCGAGCTCGGCTTCGAACTGTTCGTGCCGGCGGACGAGGCGACTTCCGTCTGGGACGCGCTGGTGCGGACCGGCGGCGATTTCGGCTTGAAGCCATACGGCGTGCTGGCCATGTTCACGCTCGGGCTGGAAAAGGCCTATCCGGCGCATGGCATCGACATGGACGAGAGCCGTACGCCCTTCCATGTCGGGCTCGATCGCTGGATCAAGTTCGACAAGGGCGAGTTCATCGGCCGCGAGGCATTGCTCAAAATTCGCGACAAGGGGCTCGACGAACGCTGGACCGGGCTGATTCTCGACGGTGACAAGCCGGCCGCGACGGATGCCAGGGTTTTCGCCGACGGCGAGGATGCCGGCGTCGTCACCTACAGCGATCACGGCTATTCCTTAGGCAAAGTTCTGGCGACGGCGCATTTGCGGCTGCCGTTCACCGCCATCGGGACCGAACTCAGCATCGACATTGACGGCAAGCCGACCCGCGCGGTGGTGGCGCCGATGCCATTCTTCGATCCTGAAGGCGCTCGGCTGCGGGCCTAAATCAGGCTAACTTCGCTAGCAGCCGCATAAACGTGGCCGCTTCCTTGACCGTCAGCGGCGCCAGTGTCTCCTGGGTGATGGCGCGGGCCAACGGGATCAGCCGTTCGATCGCCTCGCGTCCCTCTGGCGTGAGGTTGACCAGCAGCCGCCTCTTGTCGACCTCGTGTTTGGTCAGATCGACCAGGCCACGCGCCTTCAGCCGGTCGATGACGCCCTTGACCGTCGCCGCATCCATGGCGATCAGCGTGCCCAACTGGTTCTGCGAGGTCTCGCCGACATCGTGCAGCTTGGCAAGTGCAGCGAATTGCGGCGGCGTCAGGTCGCTGATCTGGGCGGCAAAGATCGAGACATGGCGCTGATGCGCCTTGCGCAGGATGAAGCCGACCTGCTCCTGCAGGCGGTAGTCATGTTCGTCGGGCTCTTCGGCCTCGACGAGCTTGAGAAGATTGTCCCCGCCGCTCATCGCAAGCCGTCCCAGGCCTTGATGTCGCCGACCGCCAGGCCGCCCATGCGGTCGTGCACGCGCGGACCGCAGCTCATGGCCAAGCAGAAGAGGATCTCGTCGGGGCGCGGCCCGTCGCTGAGGCCGACCTCAATGGCGTCGAAATGGCTGCGCACATAGGCAGCGTTGGTGTGGCCGAGCGGCACGTCGAGCCGCGAGCCGAACGCCCCGACCTTGGTTGCCGACGGCACGATCGCCTTGGCGTCGCCCAGCCGCTCGCGCATGGCATAGCCGCCCGGCACATGCCAGAGCGCGCCGTGCTCCAGCTCCCCTGACGAACCCACAATGGTGCCCTTGCCGTAGGCGTCGATTTGCTTGATGTCGCCGCCCAATGCGGCAATGAGCTTGTCGGTGAGCAGCAGGCCAAGCGGCTTCAGATCGTCCATGGCGCTCTGCAGTTCTTCGACGTAGCGGCCGGCGAACGGGTTCTTCACCAGCGCCACGGCCGCCGCGCGGCGGCGCGGCGCAGCTGCGACCGGGCCGCCATCGTGAAAAATCTCTTCGGTCAGAACCGCAATCTTGCGGATCGGAAACTCAGGCATGGGCAACTTCCTTCCCTGGATTTTTGTTGGGCGCGGCAAGCGCCATGGAACCACTGATGCGGGCTTCCCCACCTAGAAACAGCGCCGATGCGGCAATCAGGCCGCGCCGGCGAAAATCTTCGGCGACGGCAAGGCCATTGTCCAGCGCCCGCTCCACATCGCCACGCGCGAGCATGCCGACGGCTTGTGTCACCAGCCGCGCGCCGAGATCGCTGTCGGGCACCAAGTCCTGCGCGGGAATGCGCTTGATGGCGGGATTGCCGGGCAGGTCGACGGCGTTGGCAATGAGTGTCGCGGCCGCATCGGCCTCGGCGCCGGTGCGCGCGAGCACGGTGACGGCGTCGGCAATGCCAAGCGAGAACGAACGGCCGCGCCAGCCGCTCGTGGCGACGCCGCGCACGCCGTCCGCCGAGCGAATGGTGAGGCGGTCGGCCATGCCGTTGCCGGTGCCGGCGATCGCCAGGTTCATCGACTGGCCCTTGCCGATATGGAGGGCGCTGTCGCCGCCATTGTTGACATAGGCCCGGTCGAGTCTGCGACCGGCAAGCAATGCCGAGAGCATTTCGTCGGCTACCGATCCGGCGACGGCGGCCATCGGCGTGATAAAGCTTTCCGCCAAGGGCATGACGGCTGCTTCCATGCGGCGGGCCGTCGGACCGGCAAAGGTGCGTGGCGCCAGGAAAAATGCCGGGAGGCGCAGTTCCGGAAGCTCCTTGACCAACTCGACCAGGATCGTCTGGAAGCGCTCGATCGACTGGGCGTAGGCGGCACGACACTCATCCGCCTCGCCAAAGGCCTGGACGATCAGGTCGATCGGCCCGTGGTTGAGATGCAGCCGCTTGCCGTCCTGCAGCCAGTGGACTTGCGGGCCTTGCATCAAGAGGCCCCGTTCGAGCCGACGCGGCGCAACTGCGCCAGCGGCGGCCATGGATTGTGGGCCTCGGCACCTGTGCCGCGGCGCGGATTGAGGTATTCGCCGCCTTTGGCAACGATGTCATCGACGCTTCGTATCTCGGCCTCGTAGCCGCCCAGCCGGACATAGTCGTCGCGACGCAGCGTGAATTCGATCGGCGCCACCAGTGCCGGGGTCGGGACATAACCGAACGCGCCTTCCGGCACGCGCATGACGTCGACCATCAGCGTGATGCCGCCGCCCGGCCAGACATAGACCGGCGCGCCGCCAACGGTAACATAGGTATTCAAGCCCTGCACCGAGCGGGTGAGATTGACCGGGTTTTCGGTGACGCCGGCGCGCAGCGAACCGCCGGCGCCGCCAATGAACAGCACGGTGCAGAGCGCCGGCTCGCAATTGTCCTCGATCAGGCCGACCGACTTCTGCAGCCGTTCCGGGAACGGTTTTTCCACCGGCTTCAACTCGTCGTCGAGCTCGTAATAGGCGAACTGCTCGCCGGTGGTCGACACCATCAGCAGCGACAGGCCGGGGCGGGCGCCCTTCTTGGCGTTCCATTCGCCGAGGATCGACAGCGGGTCGGAAATCGAGGTGCCGCCCCAGCCGAGGCCGGGCTCGGAAACCTTGAAATAGCGGCCCGGCGTCGAACGGCGGCCGATGATCTTGATGCCGGTATCCTGCCAGCCCAGCACCTTGCCGGCCTGATGCTCGGAGACGACGCCGGTGATATGGTCGTCGACCACCACCACCTCGTCGACAAGGCCGCGCCATTGCGTGGCGAACATGCCGATGGTGGCCGAGCCGCAGCCGACCCGCATGCGGTGTTCCTGCTTGCCGTCGATGACAGGTGGTTTGCCGGCTTCGACGATGATGGTGGCGCCACCGTCGATGGTCAGTTCGACAGGCTTGCGGTTGCACAGATTGAGCATCGCGTCACAGGTTGCGCGGCCTTCCGCCTTGGAGCCGCCGGTCAGATGATGCACGCCGCCCAGCGACAGCATCTGCGAACCGTATTCGCCTGTCGTGACGTGGCCGATCGGCTCGCCTTGCGCGCGCACGATTGCCGTTTCGGGACCGAGATGGCGGTCGGTATCGATCTTCACCTTGACGCCGCAGTACGAAAAAATGCCTTCGGTGACCACGGTCACCAGATCGACCCCCTCGACCTCCTGGCTGACGATGAAGGGGGCCGGCTTGTAGTCGGGATATGTGGTGCCGGCGCCGATTGCAGTGACGAAGCGGCGGCCGGTGTTGACCAGTTCGCCGTCCCATTGCTCGCCCTCGGCGGTGAAGGGCACGACCGCGGCGCCGCTCTCTGCCGCATGGTCGAGGATGGTCAGCGGGTCCATACGCACGATGCGGCCACCGACATTGCCGTAGCGGTCGCAGGCGCCGGTGCGGCCATCGGCGATGTAGCACATCACCGGACAGGCATCGCAGCGGATCTTTTCCGCCACCAGCTTTTCGCCGGGATCGTGGGTTTCGAAGCGTTCGGCAAGCTCGCTCATCGGCGTGCCTCCTGGTCGTGGATGCCATCTTTTTCGCGGATAGCAGCGCGGATGCGCGCCGGCGTCGCCGGAACCTTGGTGATGAGCACGCCGGTGGCGTGGCGGATGGCGTTGAGGATGGCGGGTGCGGTCGGGATCAGCACATGCTCGCCCAGGCCCTTGGCGCCGAACGGCCCCTCGGGATCGGGAACCTCGATCAATATGTGCTCGATCTCAGGCACGTCGCCGATGGTCGGGATGAGATAGTCGTGCAAATTCTCGGTGCGGCCGGGGATGTATTCCTCCATCAGCGCCATGCCGATGCCTTGCGCGATGCCGCCCTCGATCTGGCCTTCGACCAGCAGCGGATTGATCGCCTTGCCGACATCGTGCGCGGCGGTGATTTTCAAGAGCTTCACCGTGCCGAGCTTGAGGTCGACCTCCAGTTCGGCGATCTGCGCGCCATAGCCATAGACGGCGTAAGGCTTGCCTTGGCCCTTGGCGTCGAGCGGCAGCGTCGGCGGGTCGTAGGTTTCCTCGGCGCGGAAGACGTAGCCGTCCGCATCGACATCGAGCGCGGCGAGATCGATACGCCGAGTGGCTTCGCCCTCACGAATGACGATCGCCGGGCCGTCCAATTGCAGGGCCGCGTTCTCCGAGACATTGGCAAAGCGCAGGATCTTTTCGCGCAAGGCGCGGCCGGCTTTTTCGGCCGCCTTGCCGGTGACAAAAGTCTGGCGCGACGCCGATGTTTTGCCGGCGTCGGGGCTGATCGCGGTGTCGGCGCTCTTCAGCTTGAATTTTTCCAGCGGCAGGCCGAGTGCGTCGGCGCAGATCTGGGCGATGACGGTGTTGGAGCCCTGGCCGATATCGACGGCGCCCTGGTGCAGGATGACGTCGCCGTCTGGCGAGATACCGACCCTTATGGTCGACGGATTGGGCAGCGAGGTGTTGCCGCAGCCATACCAGCAGGACGCGATGCCGACGCCGCGCTTTTTGCTCGTATTGGCATTGTTGAATGTATCTGCGTCGGCCTTCGCGCGAGCCCAATGCGGTCGCAAGGAGTCGAGGCACTCGAAAATGCCGACGCCCGACTCCAGTCGCTGTCCGGTAACCGTTTCGGATCCGTTCCGAAGGCAGTTCTTCAGCCGAAAATCGAGCCGGTCCATGCCAAGCTTGCCGGCGAGCTCATCATAGAGCGTCTCCTGCATGATCGTCGCCTGCGGCACGCCGAAGCCACGGAAGGCGCCGGAAATCGGCCCGTGGGTGTGGATGGCGCGGCCTTCGGCGCGGTAGTTCGGCGTCGCATAGGGACCGGAGGCATGCACCGGCACGCGGTTGGCGACGGTCGGGCCCCAGCTGGCATAAGCGCCGGTGTTGAAATCGCCTGTGAAGACCATGCCGGTGACATGGCCCTCGGCATCTACGCCGATGGTCGCCTTCATCTCGGCGGGATGTCGCTTGGTGGTCGACATCATCGATTCGGTGCGGGTGTAGGCAAGCGCCGCCGGCCGGCCGGTCTTCAGCGCCACAAGGCCGATGAGCGGCTGCAGTGAAACGTCCAGTTTCGAGCCGAAGCCGCCGCCGGTCGCGGTCGGCACGATGCGCACCTTGTCGACGGCAAGACCGAGCACCTTCGCCGTTTCGTCGCGGTCCATGTAGGGGGCCTGGGTGCAGGCGACGACGACCAGCGTGTCGCCGTCCATGTAGGCATGGCCGGCTTCCGGCTCGATGTAGGCGTGCTCGACATAGGAGGTGTCGATGGCACCGGACACTGTGAAGGCAGCCTCGCCAAGCGCCGCCTCGGGGTCGCCGCGCTCTACGAAGCCCTTGGTCAACAAATTGGCCGGGCGGTTCGCGTGGATGAGCGCCGCCCCTTCTGCCTGCGCGTCGCCGGGCTGCAGAAAATGCGGCAGCTCGGTCCAGCGGACCGGGAAATCCTGGAGGTCGAGATCGAGCATGGCCTCGCGCTCGCCGGCGACCAGCGCCACTGCCTCGCCGCGCAGCCGCGCAAAGCCTTCGGCCAGCGCCGGCTGGTCGGCAAACGGACCGATGACGCCGAAACAGTTTTTTCCCGGAATGTCGGCGGCGGTGAAGACGCCGACGATGCCGGGATGCGACTTCACCCAGCCCTCCAGGTCGCCGAAGGCGAAGCCGGCATGATAATGCGGCGAGCGGACCACCAGCACGGCCAGCGCATCGGCGGGAAAGGCATCGGCGCCGAATTTTTCAGCGCCGGTGACTTTTGGCACGCCGTCGAGCCGGACCGGGGAGGCGCCTACAGCATTCCCTGTGGTTGGCATTCTACGTTCAAAGTTGAATTCCAACGAATGACGTTGGCGCTGCCCCTCACCCTTACCCTCTCCCCGTGAAGAACGGGGAGCGGGGAGCGTCGGCGCTGGAGCACTTCCCTTCTCCCCGTCACTATACGGGGTGAAGGTGCCGGCAGGCGGATGAGGGGCAGCGCCGTCGGTCGACGTCTCGAACCGTCCCGCATCCATCACTGCCGCGATGATCTTTCTGTAGCCGGTGCAACGGCAGAGGATGCCGCCCAGCGCATCCTGCACCTCGGTCTCGGTCGGATTCGGCGTGCCATCCAGCAGCGCCGTTGCCGCGACCAGCAGCGCCGGCGTGCAGATGCCGCATTGCGCGGCGCCATGCGCCAGGAAAGACGCCTGCAGCGCCGAGAGCCGGCCATCGGCGAGGCCTTCGACGGTCGTTACGGACGTCCCGGCTGCGGAGGCCGCCGGCATCAGGCAGGCGCAGACGGCGTCGCCGTCGACCAGCACCGTGCAGGCGCCGCAATCGCCGGCGTCGCAGCCGACTTTGGTGCCGGTCAGCTGCAATTCATCGCGCAACACCTGCGACAGCCGGCGCAACGGCGGCACATTGACCGAGACGGCGCCGCCATTGACCGCGAAGACGATGTCTACGCGCTCGGGGCCGAAACCCGGCACGAGATCAGGCAGGGCTTCAATCATCTCGGAGTGGCTCATGCCGCCACCATGCTGTTGTCGTTCGTCAGCCCGCAAGCCCCCAGCACGGCGCGAGCGACAAGCTCGCGCGCTGCGTCGAGCCGGTATTCGGCGCTGCCGCGCACGTCGGCAATCGGCGAGAGCTCGGCCATCGGCGCGGACAGGAGCGCATCGGCGAGTGCCGGGCCGACAGGCTTGCCCACCAGCACGGCTTCGACAGCGGCGAGCCGCTTGGCCACGGCCGAGCAGGACCCGACCGCGACAGCGGCTTCCATGACGATGCCAGCCTCGGCAACGAGGCGCGCCGCCACCATGGCGATGGAGATGACGAGGTATCGCCGCGCACCGAGCTTGACGAAGGCCGACGTGCCGGCGGCCCTGGGCTTCGGCACCCGGATGGCGGTGACCAGCTCGCCCGGTAGCAGCGCGGTGCGGCGGTTGCCGAGAATGAACTCCTGCAGCGGCAGATTACGCGTCGCGGCTGCAGAGCGCAGCTCGACCTCGGCGTCCAGCACCAGCAGTCCCGGAACGCCATCGGCGGCAGGCGAAGCATTGCAGAGATTGCCGGCGATCGAGGCGACATTCTGGATCTGCAGGGAGCCCACTTCGCGCGCGGCCTGCTTCAGCGCATCGAAAGCCGCCGGCAATGGATGGCGGACAAGGTCGGTCCAGGTGGTGCGGGCGCCCAAAACCCAATGGGTTTCGGTCTCGGCAATGCCGCGCAGCGAGTGCAGGCCGTTAATATCGAGAACATTGTCGCGGAACGGTTTGGCGCCCTGCGCTGGATAGAAATCGGTGCCGCCGGCAAGCACGCGCCAGGCGCCCTCGCCCAGCAGAGCGAGCGCCTCGTCGAGCGTGGTGGGTTTCGCGTAACGGATCACGCTTTGCCTTCCAAAAAAACGGCCTTCCCATTGGGACCTTCAAAAGGTGGGGACTTCCCGAACCCGCCAGTGTCTGATCAGGCCAAATTCATTCGTATGCAAATGATATCAAGCTGGCGGAAATTGTCAAAGCCGGAGTTTAAGGGAACCCGGCCGCCATGCATTTGTTACGTCCGCGCACGATCCCCAAAAATCGGAATCGATTTTCGGAAAGGATCCTGCGCAAAGTAAAGTGCTACAGCGTCCTTTGCGCGTCCGAAGGGGACGCGCGGCGCTGTAGGAGGTTGACGCAGGCGGCCATCCGGTCGAGTTTCTGCATCCGGTCGCATCAGCGGCGTATTTCACTCGATCCCCCGTTCGAGACGTAGAAGAGGAGAGGCGCCATGGCCGACGAAGCGCTTGTTGTCATCGACCTGCAAAACGACTTCTGCCCCGGCGGCGCACTGGCGGTTGCCGGCGGCGACGAAATCGTGCCGCTGGTCAACGATCTGATCCGGCATGCCGAGCATGTCGTGCTGACGCAGGACTGGCACCCGGCCGGACATTCGAGCTTTGCCTCCAGCCATCCGGGGGCGCAGCCCTTCAGCACAATCGAGATGCCCTATGGGCCGCAGACTCTGTGGCCCGACCATTGCATCCAGGGCAGCCTCGGTTCGGACTTTCACTCGGGGCTCGCCTGGACCAAGGCCGAGCTGGTGATCCGCAAGGGGTTCCGCCCCGATATCGACAGCTACTCCGCCTTCTTCGAGAACGACCACAAGACGCCGACCGGGCTCGCCGGCTACCTCAAGGAGCGCGGCATCGGCACCGTGACCCTGGTTGGCCTGGCGACCGACTTCTGCGTCGCCTTCTCGGCCCTCGACGCGGTCAAGCAAGGCTTCAAGACGACGGTGCGGCTCGACGCGTGCCGCGGCATCGATCTCAACGGTTCGGTCGAGGCGATGCTGAAGAGGATGCGCGATGCCGGGGTGAGGCTCGAAGACCCGATCTCGGAGTGACTGGATCGTGACGCATCGAGGGGGCTGCACACAGTTGGGGAAGGCTTTCGCGGCAGGTGTACTCGCTTCCGCTGTGTCTCCGCAAATGGCCTTCGCGGCCGAGGCCCGCGGTCTGCCCGATGCTGCCATGTCGCTGTCGTGGGCGCTGCCTTTCGCCGGCCTGCTGCTGTCGATCGCCACCGGACCGCTGCTGTTCCACCATGTCTGGGAGCATCATTACGGCAAGATCGCCGCCGGCTGGGCAGCGCTGGCGATCATCCCCCTGATGGTTGCATTCGGCGTTCCGGTAGCCGGCGAAGCCGTGCTGCACACGCTGCTCACCGAATACATGTCGTTCATTATCCTGCTGTTCGCGCTCTACACCATTTCGGGCGGCATCCTTGTGGCCGGCAACATCCATGGCACGCCGCTGGTCAATGCCGGGCTGCTGCTCGTCGGGGCAATGCTGGCCTCGGTGATCGGCACCACCGGCGCCTCGATGATCCTGATCCGGCCGATGCTGCGCGCCAACGACAACCGGCAGTTCAACGCCCATGTCGTCATCTTCTTCATCTTCCTGGTGTCCAACATCGGCGGCTCGCTGACGCCCTTGGGCGACCCGCCATTGTTCGTCGGCTTCCTGCGCGGCGTCGACTTCTTCTGGACGACGGCGAACCTCTGGCGCGAGACGCTGTTCACCGGCGGCTTGGTGCTGCTTGTCTTCCTGGCCATCGACATCATGCTGCATCGCCGTGAAGGCGGCGCGCCGAAGATCAAGGATCCGACGCCGGATACGAAGGTGCGCCTTCGCGGCCTGGCCAATCTGCCGTTGCTGGCCGGCGTCATTGCCGCGATCCTGCTTTCAGCTGCCTGGAAGCCGGGCGTGACTTTCTCCATCCTCGGCGTCAGCCTCGAACTGCAGAACCTGGCGCGCGACGCCATTATCCTGGGGCTCGCCGGACTGTCGCTTGTCGTGTCACTCAAGAGCCATCGCGAGGCCAACGGCTTCACCTGGGGCCCGATCGCGGAGGTGGCGAAACTGTTTGCCGGCATCTTCATCTGCATCGTGCCGGTAATTGCCATCCTTCGCGCCGGCCATGACGGCGCGCTGGCGCCGCTGGTGGCGCTGGTGACGTCACCCACCGGCCAGCCCAATGATCTCGCCTATTTCTGGCTGACCGGCGGGCTGTCGTCCTTCCTCGACAATGCGCCGACCTATCTGGTGTTTTTCGAACTCGCAGGCGGCGACGCGCGGCACCTGATGACGGAGGCGGCCTCGACGCTGGCTGCGATCTCGGCCGGCGCGGTGTTCATGGGCGCCAACACCTATATCGGCAATGCCCCCAACTTCATGGTCTACGCCATCGCCCGGCATCGCGGCGTGAAAATGCCGGGCTTCTTCGGCTACATGGCGTGGTCGGGCGTGGTGCTGATCCCGATATTTCTGATTACAGGTTTTGTCTTCTTTGCGTGATGCGAAGGGCGCTGGGCCCTTACCTACCCCGTGTGGGGAGGTCGGACCGAAGGTCCGGGTGGGGGTCGGTGCCGCCCCCACCCGGCTGCTTCGCAGCCACTTGTCGGGGCGAGCCACGGGTCTCGCCCGTCCTTCGGACCCCCACAAGGGGGAGGGTAATCTTAGCCGACGCCCACATATCGGCGCACCGCCGACGGATCGGCGCGAAGCTGTTCGACATCCACCGTCTCGCGGTTACGGCCGTTTTCGATGAAGCAGACGCGGTCGGCGACGGACAGCACGGCGTCGACGCGCTGTTCGACCAGAATGGTGGAGACACCTAGCTCACGCAGCTTCACCACCGTCTCGCGGATTTTGGCGATCATCGACGGCATCAGCCCCTCCGTCGGCTCGTCTAGCAACAGCACCTGCGGCTCCAGACAAAGCGCGCGGGCCATGGCCAACATCTGCTGTTCGCCACCGGACAAAGTGCCGGAGCGCTGCCGCAGCCGCTGGCGCAGCAACGGGAAGAGGTCGAGCACGCTCTCGCGCGTCGCTCTTCCCTTGCCGCGCGCCATCAGGCCGATCTCGATGTTTTCCGCCACCGTCATCTCGGCGAACAGCCGCCTGCCTTGCGGCACATAGGCGACGCCGGCCTTGGGCACCTCATGCGCCGGCAGGCCGGTCAACTCCTTGCCGGCGAGCCGGATCGAACCGGCGCTCGACCGAACCAGCCCCATGGTCGCTTTCAGCGTCGTCGTCTTGCCGGCGCCGTTGCGACCGAACAGGCACAGCACCTCGCCCTTGTTGAGCACGAGATCAAGACCGTAGAGCACCTGAACCTCGCCGTAGAAGCAGTCGAGCCCGGAGATGGTCAGCGCTTCAGTCGTGTGGGTATCAGTTTTGGGGGCTTCGCTCATGCCGCCGTTCCCAGATAGGCTTCCTGCACCTGTGTGTTGGCGCGGACCTGTTCGGGCGTGCCTTCGGCCAGGATCCTGCCGGCGTTGAAGACGGTGATGCGGTCGGCCAGTTGCATGACGACAGGCATGTTGTGCTCGATCAAAAGCACGGTGGCGCTCTTGGCGATCTCGCGCACCAGGTCGATGAAATTGTCGATCTCGCTGTCGGCCAGCCCTTGCGTCGGCTCGTCGAGGATCAAAAGCCGCGGCTTCAGCGCCAGGCCCATTGCCACTTCCAGCAGGCGCTGATGGCCGTAGGAAAGCTGGCCGGCCGGCATATGGGCGCGGCCGGCCAGTCCGGTGCGTTCCAGCGCGGCCATGACGCCGGTGCGCACCGCACCTTTCGAGCGGGCATCGGTCAGCGTGCGCTGCACCGGCAGCGCGACATTATCGTAGGCAGAGAGGTTGGCGAAGACGCTGGTGATCTGGAAGGTGTAGGCGATGCCCCGGCGCACCCTGAGATAGGCCGGCTGGCTGGTGATGTCGGCGCCGTCGAAGACGATCATGCCGGACGATGGCTGAATGCGGCCGCTGACCAGGCTGACGAAGGTGGTTTTGCCGGCGCCATTGGGGCCGATGACGGCGCGGATCTCGCCCGGCATCAGCTGAAAATCGACACCGTCGACGGCGCGCAGGCCGCCGAAACTGCGCGCCAGGCCTTTGGTGGTCAGCAACGGCATCATGGGAGCCACCCGAGCCAGCGCTGGCGGATGGTGCCCAGAATGCCTTTGGGGAAAAACAGCACCAGCAGGATGAGCGCAATACCGACGATCAGGAGATAGGCGGAGGTGTAGCCGCTGGCGGTGTCGATGACATAGTACATGAACACCGTGCCGAGCAGCGCGCCCAGCGTCGTGGCGGCGCCGCCGAGCAGCACCCAGAGCAGCGGCAGGATGGAATACTGCACCGAGGCAAAGCTCGAGCCGACATAGCCGAACAGCAGCGCATAGGCCGCACCCGAGGCGGCGCAGATGGTGCCGGAGACGACGACGGCGATCAGCTTGTTGGAGAAGGTGTCGTAGCCCAGCATTTTCGTGCGCTCCTCGTTCTCGCGCACCGCGACCAGCACGCGGCCATAGCGGGAGCGGACGATGGCGAGGGTGATCAGCAGCACGACCGAGAACAGCGCCAGCGCGCTCATGTAGCGCACGGTCGGGTTGGTTAGGTCGAGCGATGTCGCGCCGAAGGCCAGAACCCGCGCCGGCTGCGGCACGACCAGACCCTGGTCGCCGCCGGTCCAGGCGGCGAAATAGAGGATGACGAGGTAAAACACCTGCGCGAACATCATGGTGACGATCATGAAGGCGACGCCGGTGGTGCGCAGCGCCAGCAGGCCGATCACCAGTGCCAGCAGCGCGCCGCAGGCGATGCCGGCGAGGAAAGCCAAAGGCACGCTCCAGCCGAGATGGATGACCGCGAGACCAGCGCCATAGAGCCCGGCGGCGAAGAACATGGCGTGGCCGAGGCTGAGCAGGCCGACATAGCCGAACAGCATGTTGTAGCCCATGGCGAACACCGCCAGCACCATGATGCGGGCCAGCAGGCCATGATGGTAGTCGGGCAGGACGAAGCTCAGCGCAAACAGCAGCGCGATGACGCCGAGATGCAATGCATAGGCTTTTGCCGGCGAAGCTTCGCTCATCGCGACGCCTGCCCGAACAGGCCCTGCGGCCGGAATACCAGCACCATGGCCACCAGCAGCGTGGCGATGATCTTGGCCAAAGTCGGCGAAAAGAACACCGAGATGATGCCGTCGGACAGGCCGATCAGCACGGCGGCGACGACGGTGCCGCGCAGCGAGCCGAGGCCGCCGATGATGACGACGATGAAGGACAACAGCAGCGGGTCCTGTCCCATCAGATAATGCGCCTGACTGATCGGCACGATCAGCACGGCGGCGATGGCCGCCAGCATGGCGCCGAGCCCGAAGACGCCGGCATAGACGCGGTCGACCGGAATGCCGAAGGCCTGCGCCGTCTCGCTGTCATATTGGGTGGCGCGCATGATGAGGCCGATCTTGGTGCGCGTCAGCACCAGCCAGGTGGCGATGAGCAGAAGGGCCGAAGCGGCAATGATCGACAGCTTGTAGCCGGAATAGCCGAACCAGGGCAAAAGGATGCGGTAGCTGAAGGGCGGCTCCACCGGGCGGGCTTCCGGGCCATAGAAGCTCAACGCCAGCTGCTGGATGATGTAGAGCATGCCGATCGTGGCGACGATGGTGGCTTCCGGATTGTAATTGAGCCGGCGCAGCACAAGCCGCTCGGCGACCAGCGCAATGGCGCCGACAATCAGCGGCGCAATCACCAGCGCCGCCAGGAAGCCGAGCGTGGGATGGCCGGGTATCGCCGTCGAGATCGCCCAGGCCAGCACCGCGCCCAGCATGAAGAACTCGCCATGGGCGACGTTGACGACGCGCATGACGCCGAACACCAGCGACAGCCCAAGCGCCGTCAGCGCCAACACGGCGGAGGTGACAAGGCCTTCGAGGGCGGCGAGGAGGAGATGGGGTCCGAAATGCATTCAGGGCGCCCTTACCCTCCCCTTGTGGGGAGGGTGACCGCGCAGCGGTCGGGTGGGGGTTGGGCACGGGCCGTCGCGACCCCCACCCCGTCTCGCAAGCTTCGCAAAAGTGCGAAGCTTGCGTGCCGACCCTCCCCACAAGGGGGAGGGTAAGGCGCCTCACAGCGCCTGCGTCGTATAATCCCCTTCGGCCTCGTAAAGCCCGTCCTCGATCTTGGTCTTGTGGACGACATTCAGCTTGCCACCTTCGACCTTGGAGATGTTCTGGATGCCAAAACACTGGTGGATCTTGCCGTTGAAGGTCTTCGGCCCCTGCGGATGCTCCGGCCCTTCGGCGAATTCGGTCAGCGCCTCGGTCGCCTCGACCAGCTTGGCGCGGTCTTCCGGGCCCTTGTAGCCGGCATCTTCCATCGCCTTCTTAACGACATAGAGCGTCTCCCAGCAGCCGAACATGTGGGCGGCGGTGGAGACGTCCTTGGGGTCGCCGACGGCAGCCCCATTGTCGTCGATGCCGACAGCGGCGCGGTAGGCTTTCTGGGCGGCCGAGTCATTGGCCTGCGCATAGCGCGGCGAACCTTCCCAGAAATGGCTGCCGTCCAAAAATTCGAGGCCGGGGCTGTTGATGTCGGTGGCTTCGAGCGAATCGATGAAGCCGAACAGTTGCGGCCGGTTGGAGCCGTAGAACTCGCCGAGTTCCTTGACGAAGGTGAGCACGGCCGGGCCGACCATCACGTGGTAGATGACTTCGGTCTCGGCCGGGATCTGCGGGAAGTATTTCGTGAAAGATGACTCTGTCGGCGGGATGGCGATCTGGGCGATGACCTCGGCGCCTTGCGCCTTCAGCGCCGGCGGCAGGTAGTCGCGATGGTCGTAGCCGAAGGCGAAATCGGGGAAGATCTGCGTCACCTTCTTGCCGGCATTGGCCGCGATCCATGGCGCCATCGACTGGATCTGGCTCTTCACATCGGTGATGCCAGGCTGGAAGACATAGCGGTTGAGCTTGGTCGAAGCGACGTGGTGGCCTTCGCTGACGACGAAATAAGGGATCTTGTTTTCGCCGGCGGCCGGCGCCGAGCCGATCACCACATGCGAGAACAGCGTGCCGAAGACGATGTCGGTCTTGTGCTGGGTGGCGAACTTGCCGACCACCTCGGCGCCACGGCCGGGATCGGTGCCGTCATCCTCGATCACCAGTTCGACAGGTCGGCCATTGATGCCGCCGGCGTCGTTGATCGCCTTGACCGCGGCGGCACTGGTCTTTTCATACCAGCGGCCATAGGCGGCGCCGATGCCGGTGCGGTGCGACTGGAAGCCGATCTTGATTGGCGCCGAACTCTGCGCCTGGCTGTAGCGGACGAAGCCGGGCGCGAGCGTCAGCCCGGCGCCGGCGGCGAGACCTTTCAGCGCGGTGCGGCGGCTAAGGGTGGATTTGGAGAGATCGAAAAACCCATTCTTGTCAGTCACGGCAGTTCCCCTGTTTTTGAGTTTTGACTGTCTGTAACGAGGCAAGGCCACTCCCTTGCAGGAGGGGCAGAAATTGCATGTGTACAAACTAAATCACCAAAGCACAGAGCTTGCAAGCGGGCTTTCCGCAAAGGCATGTGGATCAGCTTGTCTCATCCGGCCGTCGGCGTGGCAAGCAACCACAGGCCGAAGATCGTGTAGGCAATCATCAGCATGGTGAGCGGCAACTGGCTGAGGGCGGCGCGCGATGGCGCCTGGTGCAGTCGCCAGGCCAGTCCATGGGCAACGAGCACCGCCAGCATGTGCCCGACGATGATGATGCCGGCCTGCAGGTTCCACAGCCACCAGGCGGAGTGGGCCCCGGCGACGAGGCCGGCCTCGATCTGCATGTCGGCGGCGCCGAACAGGTTCCATCCCAGCGCGAACGGGTCGGACAAAGCGGCAATCGCATACTGGCCGTCGACCAGCAGCGCCGTCAGATAGTGCGCGACATGATAGGCGAGCGCGATCGGTACGATCGACCAGACCAGCAGCCCGGCGGCCTCGCCGTGGGAATGTCGGCTGCCGGCAAGGCGCTGGCCGAGTATGACGGCCAGCAGGAATGCCGCCGCGAGCAGGACGAAGGTCAGCACGAGGCCAAAGCTGCTTATGCCGATGAGCGCCGTGCGGCCGGGATATTCCAGCGGGTTGATGCCGAACAGGCCGAGCCAGAAGAAGGTTTTCGACAGGCCGTCGAAGGACACCGATGACAGGCTGAGCAGCAGGACGGCCATACCGCTTGCCGGCAGGGGCGCTGCGCCGAGCAGTTTTGAGCCCGGCCAGCAGAGAGCGAGGCGACCGTGTTCATCGCGCTCGACGATGGCGAAACGAGCCACCATGGCGAAAAAGATCGTCAGGAATTCGCCGCGCCGGCTCCAATCGCGGTAGCCGAAGGCGAGCATGGCGATGAAGGTAAGCAACCAGTAGAGGCCGGCGGCATAGGCCAGCCGCGCCGGGTCGTCGGGCGCCGGATAGATCAGTTCGAACCAGGCGAAGGCGAAGAACAGGATAACGGCCGGCCAGCGGCCGAGCCATGAAGGCAAACGCGATTTCTGTCCCTCACCGCCACGAAGCTTGAACAGGCGGCTTTCGATCCGCCGCGGGCCATACCATGGATTCAGCCACGACCAGAGATCGCCGAACAGGCCTTGCGCGATGGCAAGGCCGACCCAGAGCAGCGTCCAGATGGTTAGCGACAGCGGATTGGAGAGCGGGTCGCTGCTGCCGAACAGGCCGGCGGCGATGAGCGTTGCGAAGCCGGCAAAGGAGATGAGGCTGATGATTGTGCGGGCGGTGTCGCTGAAGGTGAAAAGTTGTAAGCGGCGGCGCCAGAAGCGGTCGAGGGTTGCGGGTGGCAGCAGGGCGAGGACGAGGAAGCTGACCGCGACGGCAAGCGCGCCGCCGGCGATGTAGTAGCCGGTGGGAAGCAGGAGGACGTGGCCGCGGTCGGAGGCGTGGGCGAAGGCAGGGGTGGGGAGGAGTGTGAGGGTGGTGGTGATAAGGGTTGGCCGGTGACAGCCGCGCTCTACGACGCCCCCCTCTGTCCTGCCGGACATCTCCCCCTCAAGGGGGGAGATTGGCAGTTGCCCTGCCGGCGCTTCCTTTGCAACGTCGGAGATTAGCGAAGGCGGAGATGACGGGGTAATCTCCCCCCTTGCGGGGGAGATGTCCGGCAGGACAGAGGGGGTGGGCGGGAACTCACGCTATCGCGATTTCCATTTCGTCCAGCAAGGCACCCGCCGACCCTCAAACCTTGACCAGCTGCTCCACGCGGTCCTTCGCCCCGAAAATCCGGAGATAGCGCTCGATCTCCTTCTTGTCGCCCGTCGCTTTCGCCGGATTGTCCGACAGCTTCACCGCCGGCCGGCCATTGGCCTCCGTTACCTTGCAGACCAGCGATATCGCATCCAGGCTGTTGGTTTCGGTCGGCGCGCAGCCTTCGAAATCGTTGGTGAGGTTGGTGCCCCAGCCGAAGGACATGCGCACCTTGCCCTTGAAGTGCCTGTAGGTCTCCTCAATGGTTTCGACCTCGAGACCGTCGGAGAAGATCAGCAGCTTCTGCCTGGGGTCCTTGCCCTTCTCGCGCCACCAGTCGATGATTTTTTCGCCGCCTTCGATCGGCGGCGCGCTGTCGGGGCGGAAGCCGGTCCAGTCGGCGACCCAGTCCGGGGCGTCGCGCAGGAAGGATGCGGTGCCGAAAGCGTCGGGCAGCACGATCAGCAGGTTGCCGCCGTAATAGCGCTGCCAGTCCTGCAGCACCTTGTAGGGTGATTCCTTCAATTCCTTTTCCGACTTGGCAAGGGCGGCAAAAACCATCGGCAGCTCATGCGCGTTGGTGCCGAGCGCTTCGAGGTCGTTGTCCATGGCCAGCAGCACGTTCGAGGTGCCGGTGAAGGCTTCGCCAATGCCTTCCTTGAGCGCCTCGACGCACCAGCGCTGCCACAGGAAGGAATGGCGGCGGCGGGTGCCGAAATCGGAGATGCGGATGCCGGGCAGCGCCTTCAAGCGTTCGGTCTTGGCCCACATCTTCCCCTTGGCGCGTGCATAGAGCACGTCAAGCGCGAAGGGACCGAAGGCGCGCATGGCGGCGCGGGAACGAAGCTCATTGATGATCGCCAGCGCCGGGATTTCCCACAGCGTAGTGTACATCCAGGGGCCACTGAAGGAGAGCTCGTACTGTCCGTCGCGCTTGGAGAGCTCGTAGTCGGGCAGCCGAAAACCTTCCAGCCAGGCGAGGAATTCCGGCTCGAAGATCTGCTTGCGGCCATAGAAATTGTTACCGCCAAGCCAGATCATCTCCTTCTTGGAGAAGCGCAGCGTGCGGGCATGGTCGAGCTGGTCGCGCAATTCGCCTTCGTCGATGTCGTCGGCAAGCCGCACCGAGGTAGTGCGGTTGATCAGCGAAAAGGTGGCGTCGACCTTGGGGTACATGCCCCAGATCATCTGCAGCATCAGAAGCTTGTAGAAATCGGTGTCGAGCAGGCTGCGGACGATCGGGTCCAGCTTCCAGGTGTGGTTATAGACGCGCCGCGCTATATCGGTTCTTGCCATGTCCTGCCGTCGCCTTCGCTGCTCACGTCTTTCTTACGCAATTCCGGACGGGAAACCGCCGCACAGTTTTCCTGGAATTGCCCGGCAAGAGCTTATTAGCATCGAATTTTTGAAAGCGCCTCCCGCTTTCCGGGCTGGCCCGACAAAAAGCAGTCGCTCCGGTCCAGCCTCAACTCTTGGCGCCCACCACCCGCAGCGCCGGACGCTTCCGGCGGCTGCCGATGCGGCCGGCCACCGGCGCGTCGGCGCGGCTGTCGGCCTGTTCCTTTTCGGCGAACAGCCAGTCGACGAACAGCTGTACGATCGGCGCTGAACGCATCTCGTTGCGGCAGACCACATAGAAATCGTCGACCGCCGGCACCGACAGGCTGAACGGCGCCACCAGCAGGCCCCTGGCGAGCAGCATGCTGGCGGTGACGGAATCGCCGAGCGCGACGCCGTGGCCATGCACCGCGGCTTCGATCGCCGTGCGGGCGTCGCCGAGATGGTGACGGCGGCCACGTTCGAGGTCGAGCCCATCGGCGGCGGCCAGCCAGGTGTGCCATTCGCGGCCATCATCGCCATGCAGGATGACATGGCCAGCAAGATCCCGGCAGATGCGGAGCGGCCGGTTGTTGATCAGCGTCGGACTGACCACCGGGAACAGTTCGAGGCCCGACCATTTGCGCATCCAGCAATCGGTCCAGCTGCCGTCGCCATAGAGCACGCAGACATCGACCTGTGGGGCGCGGATGTCCTTGGGGTCGTTGGACGGGATCAGCGTCAACCTGATGTCAGGATATTGCGCCATGAAGCTGCCGAGCCGCGGCGTCATCCACAGAAGCAGCAGCGCCGGCACGCAGGAGACCGACAGCGTACCGGCGCTGGCTGGCCTGGTCATGCGCTGGGTGGCGGCGGCGATGCCGTCGAAGGCGGTCGAGACGGCCGGCAGCAATTCGGCGCCGTGCGGGGTGAGCTTTACCCGCTGTCCGGTGCGTTCGAACAGTTTTACGCCGAGTGATTGCTCGAGCGCCTTGATCTGGTGGCTGATCGCGCCATGGGTGACGTTGAGCTCACTCGCCGCCTTGGTCAGCGAGGCATGCCGCGCCGTCGCCTCGAAGGCGCGCAGGGGATTCAAGGGGGGCAGACGCTTGGCCATGAGCAACCGGATACTCTGTGAGATTTTCTCACAATCAGCACCGTAACAATATCAATTGATTTTTCAATGCCGCTGCCGGACACTTTGGCAGGTCAACAGCATCAATGACGTGAAATCTACAGGCAGCCAGCGGGACAGCGGCCCCGCCGGATGATGGTCAGTTCGCAGGTGTCGCCACGGCCGCATGCATCAGCCCGCAGGAGGAGACCGACATGGGTTATGACAGAGGCAAGCTCGACGCGCTGCGCCGCAAATATGGCGAGAGCCATGGCGGCGAGATGTTCGACCCGAAGTTCCGCAAGGTCGCCGACAAGATCTTCTCCAAGAGCGGCACCCGACTCGCGCCCTATGCCGGCATCCCGACCTTCCTCGCCGCGCCCTATCGCGAAATCGCAGCCGACAATCCCGATTTCGGCGATTTGCAGGTGGCGATCATCGGCGTGCCGATGGATCTCGGCGTCACCAACCGGCCCGGCTCGCGCTTTGGACCCAGGGCGCTGCGCGCCATCGAGCGCATAGGCCCCTACAATCATGTGCTGGAATGCGCGCCGACGCATGAGCTTCGCGTCGCCGACATCGGCGATACGCCGTTCCGCAGCCGTTACCGGCTGGAGATCAGCCACGAGGATATCGAGCGCCGCACCAACCAGATCGTCGATGCCGGCGTGCTGCCGCTCTCGGTCGGAGGCGACCACTCGATCAGCCATCCGATCCTGAAGGCGGTCGGCAAAAAGGCGCCGGTCGGCATGATCCACATCGACGCTCATTGCGACACAAGCGGGCTGTTCGACATGACCAAGTTCCATCATGGCGGACCGTTCCGCAACGCGGTGCTGGACGGCGTGCTCGACCCCACCCGCACCATCCAGATCGGCATCCGCGGCTCGGCGGAGTATCTGTGGGAGTTCACCTATGAATCCGGCATGACGGTCGTGCATGCCGAAGAGGTGACGGGTCTCGGCATTCCGGCCATCATCGAGAAGGCGCGCAGAATAGTCGGCGACGGCCCGACCTACATTTCCTTCGACGTCGACAGTGTCGATCCGGCCTTCGCGCCGGGTACCGGCACGCCGGAAATAGGCGGCCTGACGACGCGCGAGGTGCTCGAACTGCTGCGCGGCTTGAAAGGCCTCAACATTGTCGGCGGCGATGTCGTCGAGGTGGCGCCGCAATATGACGCGACCACCAACACCGCCCATGTCGGCGCCCAGGTCCTGTTCGAGATCCTGAGCCTGATGGTGTTCAGCCCGGCGATCACCGGCAAGGGGGCCTGACGGATTTCACATGCAAAGGCGGCCGCCGCGCTGGAGCCGGCGGCCGTTTCCAAAACAAACAAGCTTCCAGAAGGGGAATACCAATGACAATCCATATGAAATCAATTATCGCCGCTGCGCTGATGCTCGCCGGCCTCGGCTTCGCCTCCCAGGCCAATGCCGACGCCGTCGACGACATCACCAAGGCCGGCGCCATCAATGTCGGCATCTTCTCCGACTTTCCGCCCTTCTCCTCGGCCAGCGCCGATATGAGCATCAAGGGTTACGACGTCGACGTCGCGCAGGCGATCGCCGATTCACTTAAGGTGAAGCTCAATCTGGTCAGCGTCACCGGCCAGAACCGCATCCCGTATCTCACCGACAAGCGCGTCGATATCCTGATGAGCGTCGGCTATTCCAAGGAGCGCGAGGAGGTCATCGATTTCGCCGCCGCCTATGCGCCCTATTACATCGCCGTCATCGGTCCGGCAGCGCTTTCGATCAAAGGCAAGGAAGATCTCGCCGACAAGTCGATCGCCGTCAATCGCGGCACGCTGGAGGATACGTCGCTGACCGAAGCGGCGCCGGCATCGGCCGACATCAAGCGCTTCGACAACTACAATTCCGTCATCCAGGCCTTCATCTCGGGCCAGACCCAGCTGATGGTGGTCGGCAATGATGTCGGCGCCCAGGTGCTGGCCAAGCAGGACGCGCTGAAGCCGGAGCAGAAGTTCCAGCTTTTGACCTCGCCTTCGCATATCGGCCTCAACAAGAAAGAGGACCGGCTGAAGACGGCGGTCAATGATGCGGTTGCCAAGATGCTGGCCGACGGCAAGCTCGATGAGAGCTCGAAGGCCTGGCTGAAGACGCCGCTCAATCCCGACAACCTCAAGGATTGAGTTCTCGTGGCCTTTGCCTGGCTCCCAGGTGCTGTGGGCGACATCGCGCGCGGCGCGGCCACGACGATCCTGTTGATCGTCGTGACCACGCTCGTGGGCACGCTGCTCAGCATCCTGGGCGCTGCCGGCCGGCGCAACGGCCCGGTATTCGTGAAGCGCGCCATCGCGGTCTATGTCGAGGTGATGCGCAACACGCCGTTCCTGGTGCAGCTGTTCTTCATCTTCTTCGGCCTGCCCAGCCTCGGCATAAGGCTCGATCCGATCCTGGCCGCCATGCTGGCAATGACGCTCAACATGGCGGCCTACACGATTGAAATCGTCGGCGCCGGCCTCGATGCCGTGCCCGGCGGACAGACGGAAGCCGCCTTGGCACTCGGGCTTCGGCCACGCCAGGTGTTTGTCAAGATCGTGCTGCCGCAGGCGCTCAAGGTGATCTACCCGGCGCTGACCAGCCAGATCGTCATCATGATGCTGGAATCGGCCGTGGTGTCGCAGATCGCCGTGCGCGAGCTGACCTATGAGGCCGACATGCTGCAAGCCCGCACCTTCCGGTCCTTCGAAACCTATTTCGTCGTGACCTTGGTCTACCTCGTCCTGTCCATGGCCTTGCGCCGGCTGCTGGTCACAGGCGGGCGCCGCGTGTTGGGGGCAGGTGTCACATGATCGAATTCACCTTCTGGGACATCGTTCGCAATCTGCTGCTCGCCGCCCGCTGGACGGTGCTGTTGTCGCTGGCGGCCTTTGTCGGCGGGGCGGTGGTAGGGCTGATCGTGCTGTTCTTCCGCATCGCCGAAAATAAATGGAGCCGGCGCATCGCTTCCGGCTACATCGCCCTGTTCCAGGGAACGCCGCTGTTGATGCAGCTGTTCCTGATGTTCTTCGGCCTGCCGATGCTCGGCCTGCGCATCGAGCCATGGACGGCAGCGGTGCTCGGCCTGACCTTCTTCGCCAGCGCCTATCTGGCCGAGATCTGGCGCAGCGGCGTCGATGCGCTGCCGCGCGGGCAGTGGGACGCTGGCGCCAGCCTTGGGCTGCACCGTCTGCAGGAGCTCAGGCTGATCATCCTGCCGCAGGCGTTCTCGATCACAAGGGCGCCGATCGTCGGCTTCCTGGTGCAGTTGATCAAATCGACGGCGCTGACCTCGATCATCGGCTTCGAGGAGCTGGTCAGAACCTCCAACGCCATCAACAACGCCACCTTCGAACCGTTCAAGGTCTACGGGCTGGTGGCGCTGATCTTCTTCGTCATGTGCTTTCCACTGACGCAATACGCCCGTACGCTCGAACAACGAGCGGCGGCCCACTGACGCCAGGCGGCGACAGTGCGTGAAGGGAACCTGCCGGAATAGAACGGCATCAACTGAGGAGAAACCAGATGAACAGACTGATTGGAAAATCCCTGACACGGCGCGGCGTGCTTGGTGCGGGCCTCGCTACAGCCGGCGTGCTCGCCATGCCGTCGATCCTGCGCGCGCAGGACAAGTCGCTGAAGGTCGGCGTCTATGGCGGCTATTTCAAGAAATCCTTCGACGAGCACGTCTTCCCCGATTTCACCAAGGCCACCGGCATTGCAGTGGAATCGGTCGCCGAGCCGACCGGCGAAGCCTGGCTGGTGCAGCTCGAACAAGCGTCCAAGGCCGGCCAGGCGCCGGCCGACCTTTCGATGATGTCGCAGACCTCGACGCTGAAGGGCCAGTCGACCGAATTGTGGACGCCGCTCGATACGTCGAAGTTCAAGCACTACAACGACCTCTTGCCGCGCTTCGTCAACAAATATCCGGATGGCCGGGTCGCCGGCATCGGCGCCGTCGCCTGGTGGATCACGCTGGTCTCCAACACCGATGTCTACAAGGATGCGCCGACCTCATGGGAGACGCTGTGGGACAAGGCCAATGAGGACAAGCTTGGCCTCCTGGCGCTTGCCTCGAACTCGTTCCTGCTCGAAGTGACAGCCAAGACCTTCATGGGCGGCACCAATGCGCTCGACACCGAGGACGGACTGAACAAGGCGTTCGAAAAGCTCGCCGAGCTCAAGCCGAATGTCCGGCTGTGGTATCGCGACGAGGCGCAGTTCGAGCAGGCGCTGAAGTCGGGCGAGATCCCGATGGGCCAGTATTATCACGACGTCACCGGCCTCGCGGTCGCCGACGGCTTCCATGTCCGCTCGACCTTCCCGAAGGAAGGCGGCATCCAGGATTCCGGCAATTGGGTGCTGTCGCGCGCCTCGACCAAGGTCGACGAGGCGCATGCCTTCATCGACTATATGAGCCAGCCGTCGATGCAGGGCCTGATGTCGCGCAAGGTCGGCACCACGCCGACGCTGAAGAAAGAGGTGCTCGACCTCAAGCCGGAAGAGTTCGCCGCGGTGTCGTCGGATATCGATCCGATCATCCCGCGCTATGACCTCTATACGTCGAAGGCCGACTGGATCAACCAGAAGTGGACCGAGCTGATCGTCGGCTGAGCCGCCCGTTCCGCTTGAAAACTGATCGGCCGCCGGATTTCCTCCGGCGGCCATTTCCTGGAATTGCTCCAGCGCACAGCCTGAGAGGGATGAGCATGTCCGGACTAGATATCAACGCCGTCACCAAAAAATTCGGCAACTTCGCCGCCGTCGACAATGTCCAGCTCAACGTGCCGCATGGCACGTTCGTGTGTCTGCTCGGCCCATCGGGCTGCGGAAAGACCACGCTGCTGCGCATGATTGCCGGACTGGAGGAGCCGACCAGCGGCGCCATCGTGCTCGACGGCGAGGACATCACGCCTTTGCCGACGCACAAGCGCAATCTCGGCATGGTGTTCCAGTCGCTGGCCCTGTTTCCGCATCTCTCTGTTGGCGACAACATCGCCTATGCGCTGCGCATTCGCGGCGCCTCGAAGGAGGAGCAGAAGAAGCGCGTCGACGAGTTGCTGGGCCTCATCCATCTGACCGGCTTTGCCGACCGCCCGGTGGCCAAACTGTCGGGCGGTCAGCGCCAGCGCGTGGCAATTGCACGGGCCTTGGCGCTGTCGCCGAAACTGTTCCTGCTCGACGAGCCGCTGTCGGCGCTCGACGCCAAACTGCGCGAGGCCATGCAGGTGGAACTGCGCCAGTTGCAGCAGCGGTTGGGCATCACCACCATCGTCGTCACCCACGACCAGCGCGAAGCCATGACCATGGCCGACCTGGTCGTCGTCATGGGCCACGGCAGAATCCTGCAGGCGGCGCCGCCGATCGAGATCTACCGCAAGCCGGCCGACGCCTTCGTCGCCGACTTCATCGGCATCACCAATCTGCTGCCGGCCGAGATCGACAGCACCGGGCGTACCACCATTCTGGGCACAGCCATTCCAGGTCTTGCCATGCCGGCGGGTCAGACCAAAGCGTCTGTTTCGGTCCGCCCGGAGGACGTGCATCTGGGCAGCCCCGGCGGCTCGGCCATTACCGGCGAGGTGAGTTTCGTTCGCGATCTCGGCGGCACCATCGAGACCTTCGTCGACGTCGGCGGTACCAGCATCATTGCGGTAACGACGCCGCGCGAGCGGCATGACGTGCCGGTCGGCGCCAAGGTCGGCGTAACATTGCCACCGGCAAGCTGCGTGGTGCTCGGCGCATGAGACGCGAACCCCCGAAGTCGATAGCCGACTACACGCCGCTGTTCTTTCCGGCGCTGATGCTGGTCGTCTTCTTCGTCGTGCCGTTCTCGACGATGATCGCGGTCAGCTTCTTCAAACGCAACCCGTCCGGTTTCTACACGCCGGACTTCGTGTTCGACAATTACGCCCGCTTCCTGTCGGTGTTCTTCGGCGGCGTGCTCGGCTTTTCGCTGATGCTGGCGGTGCTGGTCGCCGTCTGCTGCGTCGCCATCGCCTTCCCCTTCACCTACCTTTTGACCCGTCGGCCGCGCCGCGTGCAGACGCTGTGGCTGGTCGGTCTGTTATCGGTGCTATCGCTGTCTGAGGTCATCATCGGCTTTGCCTGGTCGACGCTGTTTTCGCGCACCGCCGGCATCACCAATTTGTTCGTGGCGATCGGGCTGATGGACAAGCCGGTGGCGCTGCTGCCGACCTTTGGCGCGGTGCTGACCGGCATGGTCTACCAGGCGCTGCCCTATACGATCCTGGTACTGTACCCCGCCCTCGTGCGCCTCGACCCGACATTGCTCGAGGCAGCGCGCACGCTCGGCGCCTCGCCGATCCGCGCCTTCTTCAACGTCGTCGCGCCGGCGCTCCGCAACACCATCGTGGCGACGCTGATCATGGTCTTCGTGTTCGCCCTCGGCTCCTATCTGCTGCCGCAGATTCTGGGACGGCCTCAACACTGGACGCTGTCGGTGTTGATCACCGACCAGGCGATCTACCAGTCCAACATGCCGTTCGCGGCCGCAATGGCGGTGTTCCTGGTGCTGATCTCGCTGGCGCTGGTCGGATTGACACTGCTCGTCGGACGAAGGGAGAACGCCCTATGACCGCGACCTTGCTGCGCCGTGTCTATTTCACCATCGTCGCGCTGTTCCTGGCGGCGCCGCTGATCGTCGTCGCCGGCGTGTCGGTCAATTCGCGCCAGGAGCTCTCCTTCCCGCCGGTCGGTTTCTCGCTCGCCTGGTACGCCCAGATCTTCACCGATCCGGAATGGCGGCTGGCGCTGATCCATTCGGTGACGCTGGCCGTCTGCTCGGCGGCCATTGCCGTGGCGGTCGCGCTGCCGCTGGCTTGGTTCCTGTGGCGGCGCATCGCGCCATGGGCGAACATTTTTCAGGTGCTGGGCCTCGCGCCCTTCATCCTGCCGCCGGTCATCACCGCGCTCGGCTTCCTCTCCTTCTGGGCGACGGTCGGGCTGTTCGGCCAGTTCTTCACCGCCATAATCAGCCACGCCATCTTCTTCGTGACGCTGCCGCTGGTGACGCTGTCGCTCGGCTTTGCCTCGATCGACCGCTCGCTGGTCGAGGCTGCGGCGACCATGGGCGCCGATGACCGCACAGTGCTGAAAACCGTGGTGCTGCCGTTGATCCTGCCCTACCTCGTCTCGGGCTACGCCTTCGCCTTCGTCTTGTCGCTCAACGAATACATCGTCGCCTACATGACGATCGGCTTCACCACCGAGACGCTGCCCATCAAGATCTTCAACGCGCTGCGCTACGGCTACACACCGACCATGGCTTCGGTGTCGGTGTTCTTCGTCGCGGTGGCGGCACTGGTGTTCGGCTCGATCGCGCGATTTGGCGATATACGCAGGCTGCTCGGCGCGATGTCGTCGGACGGGAGCTGAGCGCAATCATTTGTAACAGCACCCCTTGATCGCGTCGCCTGTACGGGCCGTCCCGGCCAGGCCTGCTTGATCTTCAGCGATATGGCTGGTGCGGCGAAGCCGGTGTGCACCAGCCATTTCGCAAGTCTAGCACATGGTGCGGCGCCGCCGTCACGCTGCCCCTTTCCAGCGCAGGAGGCGCATGGCATTGGCCGTCACCAGCACGGTCGCGCCGGTATCGGCCATGATCGCCGGCCACAGGCCGGTGATTCCCAAGACCGTGGTCACGAGGAAGACGGCCTTGAGGCCGAGCGCCATGGTTATGTTCTGTTTGATGTTGGCCATGGTCGCCTTCGACAGCGCAATCATCGCGGCAACGTCGCCGACACGGCCATGCAGCACCGCTGCATCAGCGGTTTCGAGAGCCACGTCAGTGCCGCCGCCCATCGCAATACCAACATCGGCGGCCGCAAGGGCTGGCGCGTCATTAATGCCATCGCCGACCTTGGCCACAATGAGGCCCTCTCCCTTCAGCTCTCCGACAATACGCTGCTTGTCTTCTGGCAGTAGCGCGGCGCGGACCTCGATGCCGAGTTGCTTGCCGATCGCGGCAGCTGTCCGCTTGTTGTCGCCCGTCAGCATGATGGTCTTAATGCCGGAATCCGTCAGCGCCTTGAGACCAGCGAAAGCGTCCGGGCGCGGTTCATCACGCATTGCAATGGCGCCCGCCACCTTGTTGTCGACGAGGACGACCGAAACGGTTTTGCCTTCGTCATTGAGCGCGGCGATTTGAGACTTTTGAAGCTCAGTGAGCTTCGCCGTATCCTCGGCCGCCTGTGGCGATGCTAGGAAAACTTCGGTGCCTTCCACGTTCGCCTTGACCCCCTTGCCACCTAGAGCCTGCGCTTTGGACGCGGCCGGAGCCTGAACCTTGTCTGCAGACGCCTTTGCGAGGATGGCGATGGCAAGCGGATGGTTTGAGCCGGTCTCTAAGGCGGCAGCAAGACGCAGCACTTCGGCCTCTGATTTTCCGAAAGAAACCACGTCGGTGACCTGGGGCTTGCCGAGCGTGAGCGTGCCGGTCTTGTCAAGCGCCACGGCGGTGACCTTGCCGAGAGCCTCGAGGACCGCCCCGCCCTTCATCAGTAGGCCGCGCTTGGCGCCAGCCGAGAGCGACGCGGCGATTGCCGCCGGGACCGAGATGACCAGGGCACAGGGGCAGCCGATGAGCAACAGGGCGAGGCCTTTGTAGATCCATTCGTTCCAGTTGCCGCCGAAAACGAGAGGTGGAACCACGGCCACCATCGCGGCCACGCCGACCACAGCAGGCGTGTACCAGCGCGAGAAGCGGTCGACGAACCGCTCAGTTGGCGCCTTGCTCTCCTGGACTTCCTCGACCAGCTTGACGACGCGCGCGATGGTGTTATCGGAGGCAACGGCGGTGACCTTGATGCGCAAAACAGCGTCGCCATTGATGGTGCCGGCGAAAACCTTGTCGCCGACGCATTTGCGCACCGGCACGCTCTCGCCTGACACCGGGGATTCGTCGATCGCGCTCTCACCCTCGGTGATCTCGCCATCGGCGGGAATCCGGTCACCCGGCCGCACCATGATCATGGCGCCTACTTCAAGGCTTTCGGCCGGCACCTCGCGCGTCTTGCCGCCCTTTTCAATGAAGGCCGTTTTCGGGACCAGCGTGGTCAGCGCTTGAATGCTCGAGCGCGCCTTTCCGGCGGCAACGCCCTCGAGAAGCTCACCGACAAGGAACAGGAAGACCACAGTGGCAGCTTCCTGGCCGGCGCCGATAATGACCGCACCGACGGCCGCTATGGTCATGAGCATTTCGATGGTGAAGGGAATGCCTGCGACGGCGGCCATGACGGCCCGTTTGGCGATAGGCACCAGGCCAACCAGCATGGCCGCGATAAAGACCCACACCCCGGACGCCGGCCACACATAGTGAATGGCAAACGCAAGGACCAGCGCCGCGCCGCTGGCGATCGTCAGGCGACCCTTGGGACTCTTCCACCACGGCCCCGAGGTTGGCGCGCGGTCGTGCCCGTGAAGGCCCTCTATTCCCTCCTCGCGGTCATCTTGACTTTCGCTGACCTGATCGTGGCTGGCGTGAGCATGGCCCGCATGGTAGTCGCCCGCATCGTCGTGGTCATTGTGATGGTGCTCTGCCCCGTCCAGCCCGACCTTTCCCTTTACCTTGAGTTCGGCAACCGTGTAGCCGAGGCCAGTCACCTTCTTTTCAAGTTCGGCGAGGTCACTCTCGGGCGTGTGCCTGACCGTCATGGTGCCGGCGGTGACGGACACGCTGACATCTTCGACGCCAGGGATGCGACGTACCGCCTTATCGATTTTGGTGGCGCAACCGGCACAATCCATGCCTGCGACGCGATAACGGGTTTGTGCTTGAAGCGCGGTCATAACATTCCTCTTGTATCGTTTGACTGCGACGCTACATCCTCTAGCGACTAGAGGAGCAAGCGAAATATGCTGAATGGAGTGACCATTGGCGAAGCCGCCCGCCAAAGCGGCGTGAAAGTACCGACCATTCGCTATTACGAGCAGATAGGGTTGCTTGCCGCGCCAGCGCGAAGTGACGGCAACCGCCGTCAATATGAAGGTGGCGACTTGCGCCGGTTAGCGTTTATTCGCCATTCCCGCGAACTGGGCTTCGATATCGAAGCGATCCGCACTCTACTTGATTTGCAGGATAACCCTTTACAGCCTTGTGCAACGGCTGACGCCATTGCCCAAGCACGGCTCGCCGACGTTGCGCAGCGTATCCGCAGCCTGAAAGCCTTGCAGGCCGAGCTCGAGCTGATGGTTGAAGGCTGCCGCCATGGTAGAGTCGGCGAATGCCGGGTGATCGAGGTTTTGGCCGACCATGATCAATGTCGACACGAGCACAAATGTTTGCGTATTTAAGTGCTCCATGTGGCCACCTTGGTCTCCATTTCCAACAATGGGAAGACCTCGATTGAGACTGACGCAATTTCAGGAGTTCCGCCGTTGAAGTACTCTGCCAGGGGCGTTTTCGCATGGTCCGCTATTTAACCTGCGCGTCGCAAGCCGACCGGCAGCTTTCGGCCCAAAGCGATACCAGACATCTGCTCTGCAGTGACTGCTTCGGGCAGTTGGCGGACCGCTTGGTTCGCCGTCAATGCCCAAAGACAAGCGGCGGTGCTATGCGGTCGCGCCGCAGCCAGCGCGCGAGGAGCAGCACCGCCACCACGGCCAGACCTGACGCCAGGCCGATCCAGATGCCGACGCCGTGCAGGCCGAAATGGAAGGCGAGCAGCACGCCGAGCGGCAGGCCGATGCCCCAATAGCCGATCGCGGCATAGATCATCGGCACCTTGGTGTCGTGCAGGCCGCGCAGCATGCCGGCGGCAACGGCCTGCGCGCCGTCGAAGATCTGGAACAGCGCCGCAAAGGCAAGGAACGACACGGCCAGCGCGATCACCCTGGCATTGGCCGGATCGGTCATGTCGATGAAGGCGCCGATCAACAGATGCGGCCACAGCACCATCACCAGCGCCATCAGCGCCATGGACGAGACGCCGATGACGAAGGCGGTCCAGCCAGCGCGCGAAACGCCTGCCGGATTGCCGGCGCCATGCGCCAGCCCGACACGCACGGTGACCGCCTGGTTGAGGCCGAGCGGCACCATGAAGGAGATCGAGGCGATCTGGATGGCGATGGCGTGCGCGGCGAGCGAATCCGCATCGATCAGGCCCATCAGCAGGGCTGCGGCGTTGAAGATCGTCACCTCGAAGGCGAGGATGCCGGCGATCGGCATGCCGAGCCGCACCAGACCCTTGAAGCGCGGCCAGTCGGAGCGCCAGAAGCGGCCGAACAGGCGGTAGCGGCGGAACTTCTTCTCCAGCATCACCACGGCTGCCAGGCCGCAGAACATCAGCGTGCTCGACAGCGTGGTCGCCAGCCCCGAACCGGCAATGCCCATCGAGGTGACGCCGAGATTGCCGAACATGAACACCCAGTTGAAAAAGGCGTTGCAGGCGACGGCGACGAAAACGATGACCAACGCCCAGCCTGGCCGCTCCAGCGCCGAGATGAACGAGCGCAGCACGATATAGCCGTAGAACGGCAGCACCGCCCATTCCAGCCAGCGCAGATAGATGCCGGCCTGGTGGGCGAGCGCCGGCTCCTGGCCCATGGCCAGCAGAATGGCCTCGCCATGCCACAGCACGATCCAGATCGGGATCGAGATCAGGATCGCCAGCCACAGCCCTTGCCGCACGGTACGGCGCAAATCGCGCACCGAATAGCGCCGGCGGCCAAGCTCGGTGGCGATCATCGGCGAGGTCGCCAGCATCAGGCCGAGGCCGAAGATCAGCGGCATGAAATAGAGATTGGCGCCAAGCGCGCCGCTGGCCAGCGTGTCCGCGCCCAGACGCCCCATCATCATGACGTCGGTGGCGGTCATCGCGGTCTGGCCGAGATTGGTCAGCACCATCGGCCAGGCCAGCGCCAGCGTCGCCCTGATTTCCTGACGCCAAAGATTTTCCGGCGCACGAGCGCCGGCTTCGATCGCAGACATTGTCCTGCTCTTTCCGATTGCGGCGCGTCGGCAACGAGGCCGGAAGCCGCACTTCCAAACGGCAAAACCTTCGGTTTCGCAGCGTTTGCGTCGTTCTATTGGACGAAATGCGGCATGAAGGCAAGGGAGGACGGGCAGCCGGCGATTGAGCCAGAAGCGGGAACCCTCCTATCCGGCTGCCCTTATTTGTTTTACGCAATTCCGGACGGAAAACCGTTACACACTTTTCCTGGAATTGCTCTAGATCAGCCGATGCTTTCGCCGCCGTCGATCACCAGTGCCTGGCCGGTCATGAAGGATGAGCGGTCGGAGACGAGGAACAGGATCGCTTCTGCGATCTCTTCGGCGCTCGCCCAGCGGCCCATCGGAATCCTGGTGCGGACATAGGTTTCGATCGCCTCGCGTCCGCCCATCTGGGCGATGAACGGTTCGTTGAAGGGGGTGTCGACCCAGCCGGGGCAGAGCGCGTTGACGCGCACATTGTGCCGGGCATAGTCGAGCGACATCTGCCTGGTCATCGCCACCACGGCATGTTTGGACGTGGCATAGGCGATCATCTCGCGGTCGTAGAAGACGCCCGAATTCGAAGCCGTGTTGAGGATGACGCCGCCGCCTTGCGCGACCATTGCCGGCATGACCAGCCGCGCGGCCAGAAACTGCGCCCGTACATTGATGCGCCAGGACGCATCCATACCATCGACCTCGACCTCGGTCAGCGTGCCGCCGACCTGGATGCCGGCGTGATTGTGCAGAATGTCGATGCGGCCATACTTGCCGAGAGTGCCTGTGATGAGCTGCCCTACCGCCGCGTCGTCAGAGACGTCGGTGACAATGGCCTCGGCCTGCCCGCCAGCCGCGCGGATACTCGCCGCTGTCGCCTCGCCGCTGGTCTTATCCCGGTCGGCGATGACCACCAGCGCGCCTTCCCTGGCCATGATCATGGCGCCGGCGCGGCCGATGCCGGAACCGGCGCCCGTCACCACGGCGATGCGGTCTTTGAGGAGCATGAATTTGTCTTTCAGCTGGATGGCTTGTTCAGTTTGACGGCTGGCGCTGGCGCAGCTGCCATTGGGCAAGCACCACCAGAAGAACCGAGGCGACGAGCACGATGGTGGCGATGGCGTTGATTTCCGGCGTCACGCCGCGCCGGATCGAGGCGAAGACATAGATCGGCAGCGTCGTCTGCGCGCCGGCGACGAAGAAGGCGACGATGAAATCGTCGAAGGAGAAGGTGAAGGCGAGCAGGAAGCCGGCGATCACCGCCGGCATGATCTGCGGCAGCACGATCGAGCGAAACGTCGTCAGCGGCGTGGCGTAGAGATCGCTCGAGGCCTCGACCAGGTTGCGGTCGAGGCTGGCGAGACGCGTGCCGACGATTATCGTCACCAACGCCATCGAAAACAGGCCGTGGGCGGCGATGATCGATCCATAGCCGAGCGACAGGCGCGGCGGCTGGTCGTTTGGCCAGATCGAGGCGAGGAACGGGTTGAGCACGCCAAACAACTGGACCAGCGCGACGAGCGTCGAGATGCCGATGACGACGCCGGGAACGACGATCGCGGCACCCATCAGCGCGTCGAAGACGGCGCGGGTTCTGAGCCCGACCCGCGCCAGGCCGAGTGCGGCTGCCGTGCCGCACACCGCCGCCAGAAGCGCGCTGGTGGTGGCGATGAACAGGCTGTTCTTCAATGCCTCGACCAGGAACGGGGTCGACAGCGCCGTGCCGTACCACTGCACCGAAAAGCCGGTGAACTCGCTGGCATGGCGGCCGGCGTTGAAGGAAAACAGCACGACCAACGCAATCGGCAGATAGAGGAAGGCGAAGACGGCTGTGACGAAGGCGCGCATCAGATCAGATCCACCCTGCGGGCGCCCGACACCCGCGTCGAGATGCGGTTGGCGGCAATCAGCACCACCACCGAAACCGCCACCAAGGTGATGGCGATGGCCGATCCGAACGGCCAGTTGCGCGACTGCAGGAACAGGTCGACCAGCGCGTTGCCGATGAAGAACACCTTGCCACCGCCAAGCAGCGTCGGGATCAGGTATTCGCCAAGCAGCAGGATCATGACCAGCGAGAAGCCGGTCATGACGCCCGGCAGCGACAGCTTCAGCGTCACGCCTAGGAAGGTCGAGAGCGGCGTCGCGCCGAGATCGGCAGAGGCTTCCAGCAGCCTTCGGTCGAGCCGCTCAAGACTGACATAGATCGGCAGGATCATGAGCGGCAAATAGCCATAGACGATGCCGAGCAGCACGGCGCCCGGCGTGTTGATCAGCCTGACATCCTCGGTGCCGACAAACGCCAGCAGTGCGGGAATGCCGCGTCCGCCCAGAATGTACATCCAGGCATAGGTGCGCATCAAAAGGCTGGTCCAAAAGGGAATGACGACGAGCGCAAGCAGGATCAGTCGCCAGCGTTGCGGCGCCTTCAGGGCGAGGTAGTAGGCAACCGGGTAGGCGACGAGCAGGCAGGCAAGCGCGCCCACCGGCGCCAGCATCATCGTGTTCCAGAAAGCAGTCGCCCGCGCCGGAAGATTGGCATACTGCGCCAGCGTGAAGGCGGCCTGATAGCCGCCCTCCGGCGCCCGCTCGCCGACGCTAAACACGGCAATGGCGATGAACGGCAACACCAGGAACACCACCAGCCACGCCGTGGCCGGTGCGAGCAGCAGCGCTGTCAGAAAATTGTGCCGAAATCTGTTGCCGTGCATTAAACCGCCCCGATGCCGGCGGACCTAGGCCCGCCGGTTTTCCGTTTGCGTCAGGCCAGCCTCAAGCCGACTTGAAGCGCGCCATCAGTTCGGCGCGGCCGGGGTCGGTCAGCGTCGCCGCCGCACCAAACTCCAGCGGTGTCAACAGGTCGGCCGCCGGGTAAAGGATCGGATTGTCGAGCACTTCCTTGGGCAGCAGTTTGTTGACCCGCGCGTCGGTCGAGGGCGCGCCGTTGGCGAGATGCTCCTTCACAGCAATCTCCGGGGTCATCAGATAATTGAGCAAGGCATAGCCGGCCGGCTTGTTCGGCGCGTCCTTCGGGATGGCGTAGAAATCGGTCCAGATTTCCCCGCCCTCCTTGCCCAGCACGTAGGCGATCTCCGGGATATCGCGATGCAACTGCGCGCCGTCATTCGTCCAGCACATGGTCATCCAGGCGTCGCCCGCCCGCATTCCCGGCTGGTAGTCGGACGAGACCGCGAACAGATGCGGCTTGACCTTGAGCAGCAGCTCCTCGGCCTTGGCGAGCTCGTCCTGCTTCAGCGAGTTGAAGGAATGGCCGTAATATTTCAGCGCGTTGCCGATGGTGGTCAGCTGGTAGTCGTGGACCATGGTGCGGCCATCGCCCTCGGCCATGGCGACGTCCCAGAATTCCTTCCAGCTGGTCATCGGCTTGGCCAGCTTCTTGGTGTTGACGGCAAAGCCCGTGGTGCCCCAGTTCTTCGGCACCGCGTAGGTCGTGCCGTCGATCGTGCCTTCCGAGGTGAAGCGCGGGTCCTCCTGGGAGCTGTCGAAATTCGGCAGCTTGGCCATGTCGAGCGGATCGATGATGCCGAGTTTCTTGTAGGTCGAGATCGTGTAGTTGGTCGGCACGAACAGGCTCCAGCCCGAGGCGCCGGCCTGCAGCTTGGCCAGCATCTCCTCATTGGAGCCGAACACGTTGACCTCGACGGCGACGCCGGTGTCCTTCTTGAAATTCTCGAAGGTCTGCGGGTCGTGATAGTTCGGCCAGGTGGCGATCGACATGCGGTCGCCGAGGTTTTCGGCGGCGAAGGCCGGCGTCGGCATGATGCCGAGCTCGCGCGCCATCACCGCGGTTGCGATGCCAAGGCCGGTGAGGCCGAGGAAGTCGCGGCGGCCGATCGAGCCGCGCTTCAGGCGCATCAGCTGGTCGACGAAGTTCTCAGGGCTAATCGGCAGTCCGTCACGATATGATTTCGACATTTCTTGCTACCCTCTGGTTGGTCCCGTTGTTCTTGGTCTCCGGAAACGCCAGCGGCGTCCCGGAGGCAAAGCCGATGGCGACGGGTTCACCCGGCTTGAAGAGGTTGCCATGGCCGATCACATGGTCGGCCTTGGCCAGCAGCGTTCCGATGCCCTGCACCTCGATGGCGTATTCCGCCGTCGAGCCCAGGAAGATCCGGTTGCGCACGATGCCCTTGAAAGGGCTGCCTTTGGTGGCGCCGAGGCTTAGCGATTCAGGACGCAGGCTGACAGAAACGGTCTCGCCCTGCTGCAAGGCGGTTCGTTTGCGCGCGGCAATGACGGTTCCGTCCGCCAGCGCCACATTGACAAGATCGCCTGTATGCCCGGCAACCTTGCCGCTCAACAGATTGGTCTTTCCGACGAAGTCGGCGACGAACAGGTCGGCAGGCTCGTCATAGATCTCGCTCGGCTGGCCGAGTTGTACGATGCGGCCGCCATTCATGACGCAGACGAAGTCGCTCATCGACAGCGCTTCCTCCTGGTCGTGGGTGACCAGCACGAAGGTGATGCCGATCTCGCGCTGCAGGTTCTGCAACTCGATCTGCATATCGGTGCGCAGTTTCTTGTCGAGCGCCGCCAGCGGCTCGTCGAGCAACAGCACCGCCGGCTTGTTGACCAGTGCGCGCGCCAGCGCGACGCGCTGCTGCTGGCCGCCGGAGAGTTCGTGGATCTTGCGGCGGCCATAGCCGGCGAGCCGCACCATTTCGAGCGCCTCGCCGGCGCGACGGCCGATTTCCTGCGACGACAGGCGTGGCCGTGCCTGGCGCAGCCCGTAGGATACATTGGCTTCGACATCGAGGTGCGGAAACAGCGCATATTGCTGGAACACCATGTTGACCGGGCGGCGATAGGGCGGTGTGCCGGCCATGTCTTGGCCGCGGATGAACACCTGGCCTTCGCTCGGCTGCTCGAAGCCGCCGATCATGCGCAGGCATGTGGTCTTGCCGCAGCCGGACGGTCCGAGAAGGGCGACAAAGGCGGAGGGCGGCACAGCCAGATCGATGCCGCTGACAGCGGTCACGGCGCCATAGCGCTTGGTGACGCCGCGAAACTCGATGTCGGGCACTGCGGTCAAAGTGCTGGCTCCAGCAACAGGGCTATTTCAGGACGCTACCAGAGCCGATGGCGGCTAGTATATACCTCGCAGGTGGTATATCTGATCTATTTTCTCGTTTGAGGGGGTATAGGTTGAGTGCGTCCCGCAGCGACGAATACAGCCGGCTCGCAGCCCTTGTCGCGGCAACGCGAGAGACCAGCGGCGAAATGTTCGGCCAGGCAATGGTCGATTGGCTGAGCCAGCATGTCAGCTTCGACCACTGCGTTATCTTCGGCTATCGCGGCGCATCGCGACCGCCGCTGCTGTTCGAAACCTTCTCGCCGGCCGAGAGCCATGTCTTCGTCACGCTCTATCAGGAAGGACCTTATCTGCTCGACCCATTTCATCACGCGGCGGTGGAGCGCAAGGAGGGGTTCTGGCGCATGCGCGAGCTGGCGCCCGACCGCTTCTATGCCAGCGAGTATTTTCGCACCTACTATAGCCAGACAAGGCTGGCCGAGGAGGTCGGCTTCTTCGTGCCGCTGCCCGGCAAGGATGCGCTGGTGCTGTCGCTGATGCGATTGCACGCCTCGGGTCCCTTCGGCACCGCCGATGCCAGGCTGCTGGGCGACATGGCGCCGGCGGTCATCAACTTCGCCCGGTTGCGCTGGCCCGCACTTTCGGCCGAGGAGCAGGACGAAGCGGAGCAGGGCGAGACGATCGCCGCCGTCAACGAGTTCGACCGCGCCCACATTTGGGAAAGCCTGTCGCTGACCCCGCGCGAAAAGCATGTCGTCGATCTGGTGCTGCAGGGGCATTCCACCGAGTCGATCGCGAGAGCCATGCGCATCGTGCCGGGAACGGTGAAGGTTCATCGCCGCAACATCCATCGCAAACTCGGCGTCAAATCCCAGGCCGGGCTGTTCGCCCGCTTCATTGAGATCATCGAGAGCCGGCGTTGAAATCGCTGAGGCAGACATCGTTCACTTGCGGGCGACAGACTGCTACGGATTACCCGAAACCAGTCGCTTCCTCATACGCCCCGGAGAGCAGACGATGGCATTCAGGCGCAGAAAGAACACGGCCGCGATCCCTCGCACGGTGCCGGCTTTCGAGCACATCGTCACCGAGGCGAGCGACAGTTTCCTGTGGCGGCTCGACGACTATCCCTGGGAGCGCAATGTCTGGAATTTTCATCCGGAATACGAGATCCATCTCCTGAGGAAGTCTTCCGGGGTCGCGCTGGTCGGCGATCACATCGGCGAATTCGGGCCGGGCTACCTGAGCATCGTCGGCGGCGGGCTGCCGCATGACTGGGTGACATCGGTGCAACCCGGCGAGCTGATCGAAGGACGCGACATCGTGCTGCAATTCGATCCGCAGCGGCTGCGCGGCTCGGCGGGACTCCTGCCGGAGCTGCGCGAACTGGAACCGTTCCTGGAGCGATCGCTGCGCGGCATGGTCTTCCATGGCCGCGCCGCGCTCGAAGGCGCCGCGCTGATGGAACGGATGGGCACGGTGCACGGGCTCGCCCGGTTTTGCCTCTTCCTCGAACTGGTCGATTTGCTTGCCAGGACAGACGAATACGAGCTTTTGTCCTCGCCGGATTTCTCACCCGCGCTCGACGCAACCTCGCTGGACATCATCCAGCGCACGCTGACCTATCTCTTCCAGCACTTCGCCGAGGACCTGAAGCTGCCGGAGGCGGCGGAGCTGGCCGGGATGAGCGAAAGCACGTTTTCGCGCTTCTTCCAGAAAAACACCGGCAACAGTTTCAGCGACCACATCGCCAAGCTCCGGCTCTGGCAAGCCTGCAAGCTGCTGGCGGACACCGATATTCCGATCACCGACATCTGCTTCCAGGTCGGCTACATGAACATCTCCAACTTCAACCGCGCCTTCCTGCGCAAGCACCGGATGACGCCGTCATCCTACCGCAAGCTGTCGAAGCAGCGGATGACGATGCGCGCCTGAAAACCGGCCTTCCTCACTCCATCGGTACTCATGTGACAGAGGCCGTGCAGGCGGGCCGGATTTTGCAGCGCACAATGCATAAAAGTACAGGTCTGCTGCAACGGGGCTTCTAGCGCGGCCTTTAGCAACTCCTCATTTTGGCGATGGGTGGCTTGTCGCTCGGGCGATGGCGAGGATCGCGCAACCGAAGACTTCCGCTTCCTGCGACTGTTCCTGGAGGAGAAAACCAATGAAACCAATTCGGCTCGCTGCGAGCATAAGCGCAGCTTTCATGCTTACCACGACCCTCTCGACCATGGCGCTGGCCGCGCCGGTCTGCTCGGCGCCGGTCAAGGTGCTGGCGCAACCGCGTGACGGGCTGACGCTGCTGGAGGCGTCCAAGGACGAGTTCCAGAAACTGGCCGGCGCCAACTTCCAGATCGACTATCTCAACGAGAACGACCGCCGGGCAAAGTCGCGCGCCGATGCGTCCACGGTCGGCAACTACAACGTCTACTATGTCGACGAAGCCAATGTCGCGCTGTTCGCCTCGTCGAAATGGATCGTGCCGCTCACCGACTATTACCCGGCTGACTACGACTACGCCGATTTCGACCCGGGCCGGCAGAAGGTCGCCACCTATGACGGCAAGGTGTGGTTCGCGCCGCTGACCGGCGGCGGCGACCTGATGGTCTACCGCAAGGACATTCTGGAAGCCGCCGGCATCCAGCCGCCGAAGACGCTGGACGAGTTGATCGCCGACGTGCCGAAGCTGACCGATCCCGACAAGGGCATGTACGGCATCGCGCTGCGCGGCGCGCGTGGCTCGGGCGCCAATGTCTGGCGCTGGATGCCGTTCTTCAAGGCCTATGGCGGAAAATGGTTTGACGGTGACAAGCCGGCTTTCAACTCCGCGGCCGCGGTCAAAGCGACCGAGACCTATCTTAAACTGTTCAAGGATTCAGCGCCCGGCACGCAGACCGGCAGCTGGGATGAATCGACCGGCGCCTTCCTGTCGGGCCAAGTTGCCATCTTGGTCGAATCGACGCCGCTGTCGGGCATGGCGGTCGACCCGAAGACCTCGCAAGTGGTCGGCAAGATCGGCTTCCTGCCGCCGCCCTCGCCACTGACCGGCGGCGGCTACGGCCACGGCCTCGCCATCGCCGCCAAGGCCAATGCCGATGACGCCGCGAAGCAATGCGCCGGCCTGTTCATCGCCTGGGCGACGTCGAAGGAGAACGAGAAGCGCCGGCTCGACGCGCACCAATTCGGCGAGCTCAACCGCACCAGCGTGCTGTCCAGCAAGGAGTTCGCCGACATTTACGGCGCCGATCTCGGCCAGGCGCTTGCCGATACCGGCAAAGTGACGGCGGTGAACTTCTGGCAGGATCCGCGCTGGCCGGATCTCGGCGACCGCTGGGGCATCATCCTGGAAGAGCTGGTCACCGGCACGCGCACCGACGTCAAGGGCGGCCTCGACGAACTCGAGGCCTACGCCAACGAGCTGGTGAAGAAGAAGTAATCCTCCCGCCCGCGGCGCGCGGTCCACGGCATTCGACCGGATGCCGGGACCTGTGCGCCGCGGGTTCTCCCCAAAAGGCACAGCCCGAGGATAGGCAATGCGCCGACGCTCTTCCCTGCCCGTGACGTTTCTGGTTCCGACGCTCGCCATTCTTCTGGTGCTGTCGATGGTGCCGACGCTGTACGCCATCGTCATTGCGCTGCAGAACCGCGAGCTGAGCTCGTCGGACTATTCCTGGGTCTGGCTGTCGAACTTCATCGACCTGTTCGCCGACCGGCGTTTCCTCAACGCGGTCTGGGTTTCGGTGAAGTGGGAAATCGTCACCGTGGTGGCGACGATGATGGTGGCGATCGGGCTCGGCGTGCTGATGTTCGAAGTAGCGTCGCCGCGGCTGCGCAACATCTACTGCCTGCTGTTCATCATCCCGGTGCTGTTGCCGCGTGTCTCGGCGGCCTTCGTGTGGAAGTTTGCCTATCATCCGCTCTACGGCATCGCCACCTATCCCTACAGGCTGATCACCGGCGGGCTGATCTTCGACCCGCTGTCGAAGCCGTCGACGGCCCTGTTTGCCGTCGCCTCGGTCGATGTCTGGCAGTGGGGACTGTTCTTCGCGGTCATCGTGCTGAAGCTTCTGGAGACCTTGCCGCCGCAGCCGATCGAAGCGGCGCGGCTCGACCACGCCAAACGCTGGCAGATCCATGCCTATGTGACCTTGCCTATGCTGAAGGCGCCGCTGATCAGCCTGATGTTCGTCAAGATGATCGAATCGCTGCGCTCCTTCGACCTCATTTATGTGATGACGCGCGGCGGGCCGGGCGTGGCGACCGAGACGCTCGACATGTACGCCTTCTCGCAAGGCTTCATCGAATCCGGCAAGGTGTCCTATGCCTCGGCCATGGCGGTGCTGATGATGATCGCGACTGTCATCACCTTCACCATGCTGTGGAAGCGGGTGCAGGCATGAGGCCGTATCGCATGAGACCGGGCCGCCTCATCGGCAAGATCATCCTGGCCTTCGCCGGCTTCATGGCGGTGTTTCCGCTCGCCTGGACGGCGGTCAATTCGCTGAAGAACAATGTCGACATCATCACCCGCGTGCCGCGCCTGGTGTTTACCCCGACCTTCGACAATATCAGCTACATCATCGGCCGCGACAGCGTCATGGCCGGTCTCTATAACTCGGTCATTTCCTGCGGCGTCGCCGTGCTGATCGGCGTCATGCTCGGCCTTCCGGCAGCCTATGCGGTGGCGCGCTATCCCAATCGCTTCGCTGGCGACATCCAGTTCTTCGTGTTGTCGCTGCGCTTCCTGCCCCCGGTGGCAGTCGCCATTCCGCTGATGGTGATCTGGCTGCAGATCGGGCTCTACGACACCTTGCCGGCGCTGATCGTCACCTATTCGCTGCTCACCATCTCGGTGATCATGTGGCTCGCCATTCCCGCCTTCCAGGCCGTGCCGAAGGAAATCGAGGAAGCCGCTTTCGTCGACGGCTACGGCGCTTACTCGGTGTTCTGGCGCATTGCGCTGCCGGTAGCGGCGCGCTCGCTGATCGGCGCCGTCGCCTTCAGCTTCGTGCTGGTGTGGAACGAATTCCTGATCGCGCTGATGCTGTCCAGTTCCAACGCCAAGACATTGCCGATCGTCGCTTCCGAACTTTCACAGCAAGGCATGAACGTGCCGTGGGGAATCCTCAACGCCTCGGTCGTGCTGTTGTCGCTACCGCCGCTGCTGTTCCTGGGCGTGCTCAGCGGCTTCCTGAATTCCGTTTTCCGGCAAAAAAAGACTTGATGCGAGGACTTACCGATGCGGGCACTGGTGCTTGAGAAAAAAGGCGAACTGTCGTTGCGCGAGATCGCGCTGCCGCTCGACGTCGGACCGGGCGATGTCAAGATAGCCATCCACACGGTCGGCGTCTGCGGCAGCGACGTGCACTATTACACGCATGGCGCGATCGGCAGCTATGTGGTGCGGGCTCCGATGGTGCTTGGCCACGAAGCCGCGGGAACGATCGTCGAGGTCGGCGCCAATGTCGGCACGCTGAAGGTCGGCGACCGCGTCTGCATGGAGCCGGGCGTGCCGAACCTGTCGTCGCGCGCGACGAGGCTCGGCATCTATAATGTCGATCCCGATGTCAGCTTCTGGGCGACACCGCCGGTGCATGGCGTGCTGGCGCCCTATGCGGTGCACCCGGCCGCCTTCACCTACAGACTGCCGGACAATGTCACCTTCGCCGAAGGCGCGATGGTCGAACCCTTTGCCATCGGCATGCAGGCGGCGAGCCGCGCCCGCATCGTGCCTGGCGACGTCGCCGTCGTCGTCGGCTGCGGCCCGATCGGCATCATGATCGCGCTGGCGGCGCTGGCCGGCGGCTGCTCGAAGGTGCTGATCTCCGATTTTTCCGCACCCAAGCTCGAGATTGCCGCACAATATCCCGGCATCGTGCCGGTCAATATCAGCGAGCAATCGCTGGTCGACGCAGTCTCCGCCGCGACCGACAATTGGGGCGCGGATATCGTGTTCGAGGCGAGCGGCAGCCCGAAGGCATTCGCCGACCTGTTCGATGTCGTGCGGCCGGGCGGCGCGGTGGTGCTGGTCGGACTGCCGGTCGAACCGGTCAGCCTCAACGTTCCGGCGGCGATCTCCAAGGAAGTGCGCATCGAGACGGTGTTCCGTTACGCCAACATCTTCGACCGGGCGCTGCAGCTGATCGCCTCGGGGAAGGTCGACCTCAAGCCGCTGATCACCGGCACTTATGATTTCTCCGACAGCATCAAGGCCTTCGAGCGGGCGGCGCAAGGCAAGCCGCAAGACGTCAAGCTGCAAATCCTGCTTACCGGCGAGAAGGGCTGACCATGTCCGCGATCGTTTGCTCCCATGTCGACAAGGCGTATGGGGCTACCACCGTCATCCGCGATCTCAATCTCTCGATCGAGGAGCATGAGTTCGTCGTGTTCCTAGGCCCATCCGGCTGCGGCAAGTCGACCTTGCTCAGGATGCTGGCCGGGCTGGAGGATATCAGCGGCGGCGAAGTGTCGATCGGCGGCAGAGTGGTCAACGATCTCGAGCCCGGCGAGCGCGGCATCGCCATGGTGTTCCAGAACTATGCGCTCTACCCGCATATGACGATCTTCGACAACATCGCCTTCGGACTCAAGCGGCAGAAGGTTTCGGCGGCCGAGATAAAGAAGCGGGTCCAAGCGGTGGCAGAGACGCTGGGCCTCGAGCCTTATCTCGCCCGCAAACCGACCGAGCTTTCCGGCGGACAGCAGCAGCGCGTGGCGATTGCGCGCGCCATGATCAAGACGCCGAAAGTGTTCCTGTTCGACGAGCCGCTGTCGAATCTCGACGCCAAACTTCGCAACCATATGCGGGTCGAAATCGCCCGCCTGCACCAGTTGCTGAAGACCACTACCGTCTATGTCACCCACGACCAGCTCGAAGCGATGACGCTGGCCGACCGGATAGTGCTGCTCAGGGATGGCGTTATCGAACAGATCGGCTCGCCTGCGGAGATCTATCGCCAGCCGGGCAATCTGTTCGTCGCCGGCTTCATCGGTACGCCGAACATGAATTTCATCGACGTGGCCGTCGGGCGGAAGGACGAACGCTGGACGCTGACAGGCGGCGGCTCGAGCTTCTCCATAGAAGGCTCGGGCTTCGATCTACGCGGCGTCCGGCGCGCCGTGCTTGGAATCCGACCGCCGGACCTGAAGACCGCCGGCGCTCAGAGCATCAATCTTCTGCAAGGCACCGCCGACCTCATCGAGTTCCATGGCAATGACGCGCTGGTGACGTTCGCCTGCGGCGGCAAGGAGGCCGGCGCATTGGTATCGGCCCGCGAATGCCCGGCGTTGCGCGCGCCTGTGCGCTACACATTCGAGGAGGAGAGCGTGCATCTGTTCGACGCGGCGACCGGCGCATCCTTGCGCCGGCGAGAGGAGGCCTAGATTTGGTACGCAATTCCGGACGGAAAACCGTTTCACGCTTTTCCTGGAATTGCTCTAGCTGATGGCGTCGAGCTCCTGCCGCTGGCGGTGCATTTCGAGGAAGACCTTGTAGTCGCGGTCAAAGCGGCCTGAAGCGGCCGGGTTCGAAGCGCGGGTTCTGCCGCCTTGCTGCATGGCGACGCAAGCGGCATTCAGGTCCGGGAACAGACCGGCCGCGGTGGCGGCGACCATGCCGGTGCCGAGCAGAACGGCTTCGTCGGCCAGCGGCTCGATCACCGCGCAGCCGGTGGCGTCGGCATAGAGCTCCATCAGCAACGGGTTCTTGGTGTGGCCGCCGGTGACATGCAGCGTGTCTATGAGATAGCCGTTCTCGTTCAGCGCCTCCAGCACATGGCGCACGCCGAGCGCGATGCCGACGGCGGTGCGCCAATACAGCTTGCACAGGCTGTCGAAGGAGGAATCCAGCGTCAGCCCGCTGACCACGCCGACCGCATGCGGATCGGCAAGCGGCGAGCGGTTGCCATGGAAATCCGGCAGCACATGCAGCCTTGCCGCCAGCTTGTCACCTTCGGTGCTGCGCAGTTCGGCGACGCGCCTGGCGATTTTTGCATGCATGGCCGCGTCCGGCTCGCCGCCGGCGCCGTGCCAGCGGATGATATGGTCGAGCAGCGCACCGGTCGCCGACTGGCCGCCTTCCGACAGCCAGAGTTTTGGCAGTGCGGCGCCATAGTATGGACCCCAGACGCCGGCGAAAGGCTGCGGGTCGGGCGACATCGCCATGACGCAGGACGAGGTTCCGGCGATCAATGCCAGATGGCGGCCGATATTCTGCTCGTCGCCAGCAAAGCCGCCGAGCACGCCAAGCGCGCCGGCATAGGCATCGATGACGCCGGCGCCGACCCGACAGTTTTCGCTCAAGCCCAACTCCGCCGCCGCTTCAGGGGTGAGCGTGCCGATGTCTGCGCCGACAGCACTTGCCTTCTCCGGCAGGCTGCCGTGTTCGAACAGATCGCCAAGCCCGACCCTGTCGAAGAAGTCACGGCGCCAGCCGGTTTCCTCATGCGCCAGATAGGTCCATTTGGCGGTCAGCGTGCATTGCGAGCGCGCCAGCGACCCGGTCGCCTTCCAGGTCAGGAAATCGGTGAGGTCGAATAGGTAGCCGGCTTCATGCCAAGTTCCCGGCAGATTGCGCTTCAGCCACATCAGCTTCGGCGTCGCCATTTCCGGCGACATGACGCCACCGATATAGTCGAGTACGGCGTGGCCGCTATCGGTGCATTCATCTGCCTCGGCGATGGCGCGATGGTCGAGCCAGACGATGGTGTCCCAGCGCCGTTCGCCCGTCACCGAGACGCTGAGCTGGCCGGCATTCCTGTCCAGCACCACCAGCGAGCAGGTGGCGTCGAACGACATGCCGACAATATCGTCGGCTGACACACCGGCCTTTTCGCGCGCGGCACGCACCGCGATGCACACAGCCGACCAGATATCCTGCGAATTGTGCTCGGCGTGATCGGCCTGCGGCTGGTTCATGACGATCGGATGCTCGGCGCGGCCGAGCAAGGTGCCTGACGTGTCGAGAATGCCCGCGCGGGCGCTCCCGGTGCCGACATCGACCGCGCAAACGAAGCTTTTCGTCAAGATGCTTTTACTCTCGCTCCCTAGAGCCGGATGATTTCAGGTCTGTTCGACCTGAAATCTGAATCCGTCTCTAAATCAAAGAAGTAGAGCATGATGTCGTCCGAAAACCGCTTCACACTTTTCGGCATCATGCTCTAGCCTGCAATCAGATCGGGCAATTGCAGCATGTCCGCGAATATAAAGTCCGGTTCACTCGACGCAAGCCGCGCTTTCAAGGCCGGGTTGCCGGCGTGCGAACCGCCGGTGAAAGCAAAGACGCGCATGCCGGCCGCACGCGCCGCTGATATGCCAGCCGGGCTGTCCTCGATTACGATGCAATTACCGGGATGCGCGCCCATGGCGGCGGCGGCATGGAGAAAAAGATCCGGCGCCGGCTTGCCGCGCGCGACCATGGCGGCGCTGAACAGATGCGGCTCGAGCAGGCCGAGCAGACCGGTGACGTCGAGCGCGTAGCGTATCCGGTCGAGCGTGCCGGAGGACGCGACGCAGCAGGGCACGCCCAGCCTCGGCAGGATGTCGCCGATGCCGGGAATCGGCTTCAGCTCCTCGCGGAATTTGCGCATCAGTTCGACCCGCATGTCGGTAAGATGCACGTCGGTGATGTCGATGGTGAAATCGCGAAGAAGTATCTCGCGCACGCTCTTCATGCTCTTGCCGAGGAAATGCTCGTAGGCGGTATCTTCGCTGACCGAGCCCCCGGCGGCAGAGATCATGCCGAGCAGAGCCGAAACCGACAGCGCCTCGCTGTCGACCAGCACGCCGTCACAGTCGAAGATGACCAGTTCGGGCGTCATTGCGGCTGGCGTCAGAGCTTGCCGGAGATGTAGCGCGTCAGCGTCGCGCGCGTGCCATTCGCCCACAAGACGTTGAGCGCATGGGCAAAGGCCTCGGCGAACGGCGCCGAGCGGCCGACACCGCCATAGATATCCTCCATCGCAAGCCAGGCACCGGGCCTGTCCTTCGCCGCCTTCGCGCTTGCCTGCAGCCGGTCCCAGCTCGGGTCGTTGGCCTCGATGACCGCGCCGCTGTCGGTGGTGCCGAAACAGTAGCGGCACCACAGCGCCGACTCGAGCGCCAGACCCGCGACGCCTTTGCTGGCCTTCAGCCGGTCGGCAATGGTCGGGATGATGAATTTCGGCTGCCGGTTGGAACCGTCGAGGCAAAGCCGACGGATGGTGTCGCCGATCTTCGGGTTGGAAAAGCGGTGCTCGATGAGTTGGTAATAATCCTCCAGCACGGTGTCCGGCACCGGCGGCACGGTCGGGATGATCTCGTCATGCTCGAGCTTGGCGAGGAAGCCGCGCACCAGCGGCTCCTGCATCGCCTCATGGACGAAATGGATGTCCATCAACCCTGCGGGATAAGCGATCGTGGCATGACCGCCATTGAGGATGCGGATCTTCATCAGCTCATAGGGCGCGACATCCCTCACGAATTGCACACCGACCTTTTCCAGCGGCGGGCGGCCGTCGGTGAAATGATCCTCCAGCACCCATTGCCTGAACGGCTCGCAGAACACCGGCCAGTTGTCCTCAAGGCCGAACTCGGTGGCGAGAATGCCGCGCTCGCGGTCGGAGGTGGCGGGGGTGATGCGGTCGACCATGCCGTTGGGAAAGGCGACATTGTCGCTGACCCAGTTTGCCAGATCCTCATCGATCAGCCGGGCGAGGCCGATGACGCCATCCGAGGTGACATGGCCATTGTGAGGGATGTTGTCGCAGGACATGACGGTGAACGGCACGATGCCGTCGGCCCGGCGGCGTATCAGGCCCGCAAGGATGAGGCCGAACACCGTCTTCGGCGTCGTGCCTGCCTGTGCGTCGGCGACGATGTCGGGGTGGGTCGGGTTGAACTTGCCGGAGGCCGGATCGATGAAATAACCGCCTTCCGTGATGGTCAGCGAGACGATCTTGATCGCCGGATCGGCGAGCTGGTCGATGATGGCATCGGCATCGCCGGGCGTCAGGAAGTCGATCATAACGCCGGTGACGCGGGCGCTCATATGGTCGGAATCCTGCTCGACCACGGTGGTCAGCCAGTCCTGCTCCTGCAGCTTGGAACGGCCGATTTTTTCGCCCTCGAAGACCCCGGCGCCGACCAGCGCCCAGTCATGGCCGATGCCTGAATTGAAGAGATCGTCGAGGTAGACCGCCTGATGCGAGCGATGGAAATTGCCGACGCCGAAATGGACGATACCGGGTTTGAGCCTGGAGCGATCATATCTGGGACCGGCGACCTTGGCGGGGAGTTCCGAGAGGATCGAGGAGGAGAGTTTCACGGTCATTTTTTTACCCTTTTGGCCGGGCTGCGGCCTTCGTGATCCCGGCCCATCAACTCATCCATTGGCCGCCATCGACATTGTAGGTCTGGGCGACGATGTATTCGGCGTCGTCGCTGGCCAGGAAGACCGCCATGCCGGTCAGGTCCTCCGGCTTGCCCATGCGGCCATAGGGCACGCCCTCGCCGACCAGCCGCTTCTTCTCGCCCTTCGGCCGGTTCTCATATTTGGCAAACAGCGCATCGACCTCATCCCACATATCGCTGTCGACGACGCCGGGCGCGATGCCATTGACGTTGATGCGGTGCTTGATCAGGTCGAGCCCGGCGGACTGGGTCAGCGAAATCACCGCGGCCTTGGTGGCGCAATAGACGGCGACCAGCGGCTCGCCGCGGCGTCCTGCCTGGCTGGCGATGTTGATGATCTTGCCGCCCTTGCCCCTTGCGATCATCGAACGCGCCGCTGCCTGCAGCATGAACAAGGTGCCGGCGACGTTGACGGAGAACAATTTGTCGTAGCTCGCTTTGGTGATCTCGACGATCGGCGCCAGGTCGAACAAGGCAGCATTGTTGATCAGTATGTCGAGGCCGCCGGTCTTTTCGACCGCCTTGACCGCCGCCTGGATCGAAGCAAGGTCGCTGACGTCGAGCCTGACCGGATAGGCGTTGGCGCCAATCTCGGCGGCCGTCTTTTCGGCAGCCGCCAGATTGATGTCGGCAATGGCCACCGTGGCACCCTCGCGCGTATAGGCTTCGGCAAAAGCCCTGCCGATGCCGCGCGCGGATCCGGTGATCAGCGCCGATTTGCCCGTCAGTCTCACTGCGTCAGCGCCTTTCCATCGGGGCCGAAGCGATGCATCCGGACCTTGTCGGGCGTCAGGTAGATGGTGTCGCCGTGGCGTACGGCCAGTTCGCCATCGGCGCGTACCGTCAGCGGACCGACGCCGTCGGCCTGGACATGCAGGAAGGTGTCGGAGCCCAGATGCTCGGCGACGCCGACAAGGGCTTTCCAGTCGCCCGCCGTGGTCGATATCCCCATATGCTCGGGACGAATGCCGATGGTCTTGGCATTGTATTTGGCGGCCGGCGCACCTTCGATCAGGTTCATTTTCGGCGAACCGATGAAGCCCGCCACGAACAGGTTCTTCGGCGACTTGTAGAGTTCCATCGGCGAGCCGACCTGTTCGATGTTGCCGGCGTTGAGCACGACGATCTTGTCGGCCATGGTCATGGCTTCGATCTGGTCGTGGGTGACGTAGACCATCGTCGTCTTGAGCTGATGGTGGAGCTCGCTGATTTCGAGCCGCATGGTGCCGCGCAGTGCGGCATCGAGGTTGGACAGCGGCTCGTCGAACAGGAAGGCCGAGGGCTGGCGCACGATGGCGCGGCCGATGGCGACGCGTTGCCGCTGGCCGCCGGAGAGCTGGCCGGGCCGGCGTTCGAGATAGTTGGTGAGGTTGAGGACCCGGGCTGCGTCCTTCACCTTCTTGTCGATCGTCGCCACATCCTCGCCCGCCATCTTCAGCGGGAAGCCGATGTTCTTGGCCACCGTCATATGCGGATAGAGCGCATAGGACTGGAATACCATGGCCAGCTTGCGCTTGGCCGGCGCCTCGCCGGTGACGTCACGGCCATCGATGTTGATGGTGCCCCCGCTGGTGTCCTCGAGCCCGGCAATGAGGCGCAGCAACGTGGACTTGCCGCAACCCGACGGCCCGACGAAGACGACGAACTCGCCATTCTCGATGACGAGGTCGAGGCCTGGAATGATGACCGTCGATCCGAAATGCTTGGAGACGTTCTTGAGCGTGATGTTTCCCATGGTTTCCTCCCCGAGGGGTTATTTGGCCGGATTGCTTCAGGCAACGTCCGTTATTTTACCGCGCCGAATGTCAGGCCGCGCACCAGCTGCTTCTGGCTGAACCAGCCCATGATCAGGATGGGGGCGATGGCCAGCGTCGAGGCCGCCGAAAGCTTGGCCCAGAACAGGCCTTGCGGGCTCGAGAACGAACTGATGAAGGCCGTCAGCGGCGCCGCCTCGGTGGTGGTCAGGCGGATGGTCCAGAACGCTTCGTTCCACGCCAGGATGATGTTGAGCAGCATGGTCGATGCGATGCCCGGCACGGCCATGGGGGTCAGCACATAGACGATCTCGCCCCACAAGGTGGCGCCGTCCATGCGTGCCGCTTCCAGGATCTCGCCGGGGATTTCGCGGAAGTAGGTGTAGAGCATCCAGATCACGATGGGCAGGTTGATCAGCATCAGCATGATCATCAGGCCGATGCGGCTGTCGAGCAGTCCGGCATCGCGGAAGATGAGGTAGATCGGGAACAGCACGGCAACCGCCGGCATCATCTTGGTCGAGAGCATCCACATCAGGATGTCCTTGGTCCACTTGCCCGGCGAGAAGGCCATCGACCAGGCGGCCGGAACCGCGACTATCAGGGCCAGGATGGTCGAGCCGACCGAGAGCAGCACCGAGTTGAAGAAGAACTTGAAGTAGCCGCTCTGCGCCTGGACCTCGGTATAGCTCTCGAACGTCCCCGACGGGATCAGCGCGAAGCCCTGGATGGCCTCCTGCTCCGACTTGAACGAGGTGATGATCGTGTAGAGGATCGGGAAGAAGATCAGCAGCGCGACGATCCAGGCGGCGCCTGTCGCAATGACCTTGTGTTGGGTGGTGACTGCACGTGCCATCGTATCCTCCCTTACTTGTCCAGGTTCTTGCCGACCGCGCGCATGGCGAAGAAGGCGACGATGTTGGCGAGAATGACGGCGATGACACCGCCGGCCGATGCCTGGCCGATTTTGAACTCCAGCAATGCCTTCTGGTAGACGAGGAAGGGCAGGTTGGTGGAGGCATAGCCGGGTCCGCCATTGGTGGTGACCAGGATTTCGGCATAGACCGACAGCAGGAAGATGGTCTGGATCAGGATGACGACGGTGATGGCGCGCGACATGTGCGGCAGCGTTAGATAGATGAAGCGGCTGACGAAGCCGGCGCCGTCCATCTCGGCGGCTTCCTTCTGCTCGCCGTCGAGCGACTGCAATGCGGTCAGCAGGATCAGCGTTGCGAAGGGCAGCCATTGCCAGGCGACGATGATGATGATGGCAAGCATCGGATGCTGCCCGAACCAGTCGATCGGTTGAGCCCCGAAGAAGCGCGCAATGTCGGCAAAGACGCCGTATTGCGGGTGCATGATCATGTTCTTCCAGACAAGTGCAGCCACCGGCGGCATGACGAAGAACGGAGAGATGACCAGGATGCGGACGATCCCCTGTCCCCACATCGGCTGATCGATCAACAGCGCCAGCATGATGCCGCCGATGACGGTGATCAGCAGCACGCTGCCCACCAGGACCAGCGTGTTGAGGATCGACTGCAGGAATGCCGGGTTGGAATAGAACAGCGAGTAATTCGAGAACCAGACAAACCCGTCGCGGATCGGATTGAGCGGATTGTACTGCTGGAAGGAGAACCAGATCGTGAGTGCCAGCGGCACGATCATCCAGACGAACAGCAGCACCACGGATGGCGCCAACATAAAGCGGGCAAGCGAACGGGTCTGCTGAGTAGCCATGACGGTCACCCTTCAAGGTCAGCCAAATTTTCAGGTGTGTGAAAGGGGCCGCCCGAACTGGGATTCGGGCGGCCGTTGCCGGCCAAGGAGGCGGCCGGCATTCGGCACCGGGAGGAGCCTTACTTGATATAACCGCCTTCGGTCATGGTCGCGGTGGCGGCGTCCTGCGCCTGCTTGAGCGCGTCGTCTACGCTGGTCTGGCCGGCGAGCGCCGCCGAGAACAGCTGGCCAACGGTTGTGCCGAGGCCCTGGAACTCAGGAATGGCAACGAACTGCACACCGACATAGGGCACCGGCTTGACGGTCGGATGCGTCGGGTCGGCGGCATTGATCGAGTCCAGCGTCATCTTGGCGAACGGAGCCGCCTTCTGATACTCGGCATTGGCGTAGAGCGAGGAGCGCGTGCCCGGAGGAACGTTGGCCCAGCCTTCCTTGGAAGCAACCAGTTCTGCGTAGTGCTTGCTGGTCGCCCAGGAGACGAACTTCTGTGCGGCGTCTCCCTTCTGCGTGCCGGCCGGGATGGCCAGCGACCAGGCCCACAGCCAGTTGCCGCGCTTGCCCAGACCATTGTCGGGGGCCAGTGCGTAGCCGACCTTGTCCGCGACGGTCGAGTTCTTCGGGTCGGAGACGAAGGAGGCGGCGACGGTGGCGTCGATCCACATGCCGCACTTGCCCTGCTGGAACAGCGCCAGGTTTTCGTTGAAGCCGTTGGACGAGGCGCCCTCGGGACCGTCGGCCTTCATCAGGTCGACATAGAACTGCAGCGTGTTCTTCCATTCCGGCTGGTCGAATTGCGGCTTCCAGTTCTCGTCGAACCAGCGGGCGCCGAAGGAGTTCGACATGGCGGTGAGGAACGCCATGTTCTCGCCCCAGCCGGCCTTGCCGCGCAGGCAAACGCCGTTCACGCCATTGGCGCGGTCGGTCATCTTGTCGGCGGCCTGCTTGATGAAGTCCCAGGTCGGGGCGTCGGGCATCTTCAGCCCGGCCTTCTCGATCAAGTCCTTGCGGTACATGACGAAGGAGCTTTCGCCGTAGAAGGGCGCGGCATAGAGCTTGCCGTCGACCGACAGGCCGCCGGCAATGGCCGGGATGATGTCCTTGGCGTCATAGTCGTCGCCGAGCTTGTCGAGCGGCAACAGCCAGTTCTGCTTGGCCCAGATCGGAACCTCGTAGGTGCCGATGGTCATAACGTCATACTGGCCACCCTTGGTGGCAATGTCGGTGGTGACGCGCTCGCGCAGCACGTTCTCTTCGAGCGTGACCCAGTTGAGCGTGACGTCGGGGTTAGCCTTGGTGAAGTCGTCGGTCAGCTTCTGCATGCGGACCATGTCGCCATTGTTGACGGTGGCGATGGTGATGGATTCGGCATGCGCGGCGAAAGCGAAGGCGCTGGCCGACAACAGGCCCAAAGTGAGCGTGCGCAGTTTCATCAAATTCCTCCCATGAACCAAGATGAGCATTTGCCTTGGTAATGGGCAATTACTCACTTGGCGTTAATTATGTCAAGCCGGATTCGATGCTGCAGCGCAGCACACGGGGCAGGTGCGCGACGTTGCGCGCGTAGAGGATATTGAATGGATTTGGGAAGCTGTTTGCAGGGGATGTGAGAGCGGGTTGATGCCGACCCATCGCAACCCAATCGTGGCGCCAAGGGAGCGATAGGGCCCAGCCCGTCAGCCGTGGGACGGGTAGCTTCCGACGGAATATTCGAAAACCCTGCCGTCGCGTGTTTGCTTGGCTCTGGTCAGCACTTCCGTCACCTGGATCCAGCTGGGCTCGTCCTTGCGCAGCCTAACTTCCCGGCCGATTGCCTTCACGGCAGCTTGAAACGGCGTAAATGCTTCGATCACCTGCGTCGTGCGCACGGTGTTGTTTTCGATTTCTTCGACGCGATAGACTTTCATCAGCCGACTGATCGACCCTGTTTCAATCTGCAGACGATTGATCCTGCTCAATTGGGTCGTCACAAGCACAAGCCTATGCCGGGCGAGTGATATCGACAGCGTTTTTGTCAAGCTTGGTTAACCGGGTGGCCCGATCGCAGCTGTTTGTCCGCGAAAGCGAGCATTCGTCGCGGATCCATGGCTCGCTTTGCATCTCGGAAATCAATCCGCGAATCGCTCGCCTTCAGGCGCAGGCGATCTCGGCCAGGATCCAGTCCCGGAAGGCTTTTATCTTCGGCACGTTGCGACGCGCCGTCGGGTAGACCAGCCAATAGGCGTGGCCGTCGTCGCCGACCAGGTCGAAGGGCTGGATCAGGCGGCCGGCGGCGAGCTCGGTCTTGAACAATGCGGTGGTCAGGATTGCCACACCATGGCCGGCGATGGCCGCGTTCGCCTCATAGGCCTGCGCGCCCATGCTGGTGCCGGTGCGCCTGGCAAGTTCGTCCGCCGGGACGCCGGCAAGGGCGAACCATTCCCGCCACCAGATGTCGCCGGGATCGAGAATGGGCAGCTTGAACAGGTCGGCGGGTTCGTGGACGCCACCTATGGTGGCAGCGAGTGCCGGGCTCAGCACCGGGGTGAAATCGGCCTTGAACAAAAGATGGGTCTCCACTCCAGGCCACTTGCCGCTGCCGGAGCGGATAGCGATGTCCATGTCCTCGCGGGCAAAATCGATCACCCTGTTCGAGGTATCGACGCGCACCGCCAGCGACGGATGCGCGACCTGGAAGGAGCCGAGGTGCTGCGCCAGCCAGTTCGAGGCAAAGGTCAGCAGCGTCGAGACGCACAGCACACCATCGGCGCCCCCACGCGCGGCGGAATAGGCGCTTGAGAGCAGGCTGAACGCCTCGCTGACGGCGGGCGCCAGGCGCTGGCCGGGTTCGGTCAGCACGATCTGGCGCGGCTGGCGCAGGAACAGCGGCGAACCGATGCGCTCTTCCAGAAGCTTGATCTGGTAGCTGGCGGCGGCCTGCGTCATGCCGAGTTCCTGCGCGGCCTTGGTGAAGGAGAGATGCCGCGCGACGGCTTCGAACACCCTGATGGCCTGCAGCGGCGGCAACTGGGCGAGCTGTGGTGCCTTGAGATCGGGCATAAGCCCTCCTTATGGGTCGTGATCGACGTTTGATTGGCGGCAAGAGGCAATCAGGCCGATATCTGGTGTCAACGATCAATCAAGTTCAAGCATAGCGGAGGCTGAAGATCATGACCACGGTACAGCAAAAGCTCCATTCGACCCCGGCGCAGAGCTGGTTTTCCCTGCTGGTGCATGAATTTTCCCTGCTTGTGCACCGCCGGCGCGGCTACGTCGACGTCCGGGAGTTGTCGCCGCATCTGCAGCGCGACATGGGTTTTCTCGACGGCAACGACCCGTCCGGGCGCTGCAAATAAACGTGTTGGATTTTATCGATGGGCCGCTTAATCTATCAGGAACCGTCGAGTAGGGCCGTGGCGGTCCGCTCGTCGGTGATGAGGCCATTGACCAGCCGGCGGTTCACCGCGGCCAGAATGCCCGGCAATTTGCGTTCGCCCATGGCGAGCGCAATGACCAGCGACTTTTCGCGTGACGGCAAGGCTGCCGACGATACCCGGTCGTTGGTGATGCCCTCGATCATGCGGCCTTCCCGATCGAACACCCAGCCGACGATCTCGGCGACGCCGCCAGCCTTTTGCAACGCCTTCAACTCGCTTTCCGAGATAAAACCGTCCTCGTAGAGCGGCGCCTTCGGGCCGAGATCGCCGATGCCGACAAAGGTCACGTCGGCTTCCGCGGCCAGCGCCAGCGTCGGTTGGATCATCGGCTGGGCAAGCAGCATCTCGCGCTCTTCCGGCGACGAGGCGATGACCGGCAGCGGCATCGGGAACGAGCGCGCCTTGACCCGGTCGGCCATGGTGAAGATGACGTTGTAGAAGGCGGCCGAACCGTCGGGCGAGATGTTGCCGGTCAAGGACACAACCTTGTGCTGCGAGCATTCCATCGGCGGCAATTGCTCGATCGCCGCCTTCAGCGTGCGGCCGGTGCCGATGGCCAAGACGATGGGCGTCGGTGACCGCAGCCGCCGCTCGATCTCGGCCGCAGCCGCCTCGGCAATGCCGATCGTGGTCGAGGATGAGGTTGGATCGCTCGGCACCACTTCGACGAGGTCGAGCGCGAAGCGTGACTTCAGTCTAGCTGCGAGATCAAGGCAATTGGCGATCGGGTGATCGACGCGAACCTTGATCAGCCCCTCCGACACCGCCAGCGACACCAGCCGCTGCGCCGTCTGCCGGGAAATGCCGAGCGTGGCGGCGATCTGGTCCTGGGTGTTGCCGGCAACATAATAAAGCCAGCCGGCGCGCGCTGCCTCGTCCAGCCTGCTGCTGCCGCCGTCTTGCCGCGAATTCAAAATGTGCCTCCAGCCCTGCCCCTTTGCCCGCCCTTGGGCGAAGCGTCATAGTCTTGCAGGGAATGTGTCGGCGCGCAATTGTCTATCGGCAGGGCAATTGCTTGCTGCTTCGATCCGGTCGCCGCGCGGCAACCAACCAAGCGAAAATCGCCAGCGGACGGGCTCGGCGGTTTATCTCCTGATACAAACGCTTTAAGGGGATCGGCAAAGGAGCCTCGCATGACGCCGAAAGCGGTTTTCTGGGATATGGACGGCACGCTGGTCGACAGCGAGCCGCTGCATGAGGCGGCCTTGGTGGCGGCGCTGCGCAGCGTCGGTATCACGCCGCCGGCCGACCTGCATGAGCGGGTGCTGGGCGTCGCCGCCGCACCGGTCTACGAGATGCTGCGCAGCGAGTTCGGCCTCGACCTGCCCTTCGACGACTGGATCGTGCGCAAATACGATCACTACATGCCGATGGCCGAGACGCTGAAGCCGCGCCCCGGCGCGATCGGAGTGTTCAACGAATTGCGCGCGCTCGGCGTGCAGCAGGCGGTGGTGTCCAATTCCGACCGGGTGATCGTCGATGCAAATCTGAGCGCCGTCGGCCTGATCTATCCCGGCATGCGCACGATCAGCCGAAACGACGTGCGCGAAGGCAAGCCGCATCCCGAACCGTTCCTGCGCGCCGCATGGCTGGCCGGCGTCGATCCTTCAGACGCGGTGGCCGTCGACGACAGCGTTACCGGCGCCACATCAGGCCTGGCCGCGGGGATGCGGACGATCTTCTGGCCGGAAGCGCCGATGGCAGGACCGAAGGGCGCTGTCGTGATCAACAGTGCGGAAGAGTTGCGGGCTCAGTTGGGACTCTGAGTGAGCCTATGAACGTCGGCGCTGCCCCTCATCCCCCTGCCGGGACCTTCTCCCCGTGAACGGGGAGAAGGGTGAACTCATTCAGCTCCGGTACACCGGCTCTTCCTCGTCGAGGATCGCCTTCAGCTCGGCAAGGTGACGCTCTGCCTGGCCGGGATAGTCGTCCATCTCGCTGGCGGCCTTTTCGGCAATGGCATCGGACAGCGTGCGCAGCGGACGGCCGGTCCACAGAGCCTTGATGTAGGTTTCGGCGGCGCGCTCGAAATAGAACATGCGGTTGAAGGCGTCGGCGACGGTGTCGCCGATGACCATGACGCCGTGATTGCCCATCACCATCACTTTGACCTTCGGGTCGGTGAGCAGTTGCGAGCAGCGCTCGCCTTCTTCCTCGAAGGCCAGCCCGCCATAATGGGCATCGACGACGTGGCGGTTGAAGAACATGGCCGAGTTCTGATCGATCGGCGGCAGGGTCGAGTCGGCCAGCGATGCCAGCACGGTGGCGTGGATGGAATGCACATGCATGGCGCAGCGCGCATGCGGCACGTTGCGGTGAATGGCGCCGTGCAGACCCCAGGCGGTCGGGTCGGGCGCATTCGGGCCGGACAATGTCTCGGGATCATTGGCGTCGATCAGCAAAAGGTCGCTCGCCTTGATGCGCGAGAAATGCACCTGGTTGGGGTTCATCAGGAATTTGCTGCCGTCCTCGTTGACCGACAGCGAAAAGTGATTGGCCACGGCTTCATGCATGTTGAGCCGCGCCGTCCAGCGGAAGGCGGCGGCCAGATCGACGCGCTCCTCATAGTAGGGCAGGTTGGTCAGCGTTTCCTTTTGCAGGCGGGCGATGCTCATCCGAAAAACCTCCGTTTTTAAGAGAATGCCGCGCTCAGCCGTGGCCAGCAACCGCAAACTGGTGGGTCAGGTTGTCCCAAAACCGCTACGCACTTTTGGGCGACATGCATTACGCCGCCGAGCGAGCCGACTGCAGCCCGCCATGTTCGACGATGAAGTCGATGACTTCCTGCAGTCCCTTGCCGCGCGACAGGTCGGTGAAGCCGAACGGGCGCTTGCCCCGCATTCGGGCGGCGTCGCTCTCCATGACATCGAGGTTGACGTTCACATAGGGCGCCAGATCGCTCTTGTTGATGACCAGGAAATCGGAACGGGTGATCGCCGGCCCGCCCTTCCTGGGGATTTCCTCGCCCTGGCAAACCGAGATGACATAGAGGGTCAGATCCGCAAGATCCGGCGAGAAGGTGGCGGCGAGGTTGTCGCCGCCGGATTCGATGAAGACGATGTCGAGATCGGGAAACTTTTTGTTCAGTCCGGCGATCGCCTGCAGATTGATCGAGGCGTCCTCACGAATGGCGGTGTGCGGGCAGCCGCCGGTCTCCACCCCGACGATACGGTCCTCAGGCAGTGCCTGCAGCCGGGCCAGCATCATGGCGTCTTCCTTGGTGTAGATGTCGTTGGTGACGACGGCGATGGAGAAGTCGTCACGGAGCGCCTTGCAGAGCTTTTCGGTGAGCGTCGTCTTGCCGGAGCCGACAGGACCGCCGATGCCGATGCGAAGGGGACCATTAGCCTGGGTCATGCCGAAAACTCCGTGATGGCGAGGATTGCGAAGCTGAGCCCGATCAACAGGCAGAGCGGAGAATAAAAGCTGGTATCGAGTCGCGCAAAAGGCTGCTCCGGCGCCAGCCGGCGCCACCAGGGCGTGAAACCGGCAATGCCGCGGCCGAGGAAGACCAGCCCGATAAGCAGCGCTGTCGCGGCAAGGCCTTCCCTTGGAAAGGGGGAGGCGAAGACCCCAGCGAGCGCCAGCGGCCACAGCGTCGCCAGGCAAAGGCACGCGGCAACGGCAAAACAGGCAAACGGCGTCGGCATCTCGTCGACGCCGCGAAAGCCGACAACGGCGTGGGCGCAGGAGGCGCCGTCCTTGCCCGGCCAGATGCCGCCAAGGCCCCAATAGACATGCAACGCGGTGATCAGCAGCAGCACCGCCGAGAGGGCGAAGGCGAGCGTGGTCATGAGCGGAACAACCTGGAATATTGCGTCTCGTGTTTCATCGCCATGACGTCGGAGATGAAGGCGCAGCCGCCGAGATCATCGGGTGTCGATCTGGCGGCACGCGCGGCCGTCGCCAGCGCCAGCGGCTCGAAGCCGGCTAGCAGGACAGTCGCTCCGCTTTGGCCGACGATTCCGAGCCGGATCGCCGCCTGGACGAGGTTGGAGAAGAAGGCTTGCAGGAAGGCGGACAGGGCGTCCTGAAGCGCGATGCCGTTGCCGCCGGCAAATGCGCCTACCGCGACGCAATAGGCGCATTCGGCCGGCAAGCGGCCCAGCACGGGATTGGGCCAGGCCGACGCTGCCTTGAGGAAGGCGGCGCCTTGCAGCATCGTCTCAGCGTGGCGCTCCTGCGAGCCGGCCAGCGCTTCGGCGAGGCCGGCAATCTCGGCGAGATCACCGCCCTCGCGGGCGCGGCGCCAGGCCTCGGTGAAGAGCACGGCGTCGTTCCAGCCCGAGCCCATCTCGACCAGCGTTTCGAGCCAGAAGGCGAGGCTGTCGCTGTCGGGCACAAACCCGTCATGCACGGCACGCTCGAGACCGTGGCTGTAGGCAAAGCCGCCAACCGGGAAGACCGGCGACAGCCATGCCATCAGCCGCAGCAAAGCGATGCCGGAAGGCTGGTCAGTCATGATCGTGATGATGTCCGTCATGGGAATGGCTGTGCGAATGCGATTCGCTGTGTGCGTGGGAATGCCCATCATGGGAATGCGCTTCGGCATGAGCATGGGCATGACCGTGATCGTGGCCATGCGCACCTTGCGCGGAATAGGCGCCGCGCACCGGCTTGAACGGCTCGGAAACGTCGCGCACCGTGGCGCCGAGACCTTCCAGCATCGCCTTGATGACGTGGTCGCGCAAAATCAGGATGCGGCCGGCCTCGATCGCTGCCGCCAGATGCCGGTTGCCGATATGCCAGGCAAGTTCGGTCAGATGCACGGCGTCGCGGGCGCGGATGTCGTAGACCTCTTCGGGCGCTGCGATGATTTCGATATAGCCACCGTCCTCCAGCACCAGCCGGTCGCCATGGTTCAGGGTGACAGGCTCCGGCAGGTCGACCAGCACCTTGCTGCCGTCGGCAAGTTCGATGGCGCGGCGGCGCAGATGGCGCTCGTCATGGGGCAGCACGGCACGGCCGGATGGCGGCACGCTACCGGCAGTGCCGGCCGTCAGCACCGAGACGGCGCGCGGGAATTTGGTGAAGTCGGTGTTGAGGTTGAGTTTCATCGCATGGCTCCGCCATTGGCTTGCGCCCGTGCCCGGGCAGGCCGCGCCAAGACGCGGTCGAAATACGCGTTGACGCGCTCGGACTCGATCGGGAATTTTCCGGCTCGGGCCCAGCCGCCCATGTCGCCCAACAGCACGTCGACGGCGGAAAATCGGTCGCCCAGCGCAAAAGGCCTGTTGCCCAGCCGGCCGTCCAGCGCCTTGGTCTCGGAGGCGAAATCGTAGGCGGCGGCAGGACCGACATCGACCCGCACTTCCTTGGGCAGCAGGAAGCGGTGGCGCAGCTTGTTCCACAGCGGCGCCTCGAACTCCGACTGGGCGAAATGCATCCAGGAATCCATCTCGGCGCGGCCGGCGACACCGGGACCGGCGCCCATGCCTTTGTCGGCGTGCTTGTCGGCGAGATAGACGCAGATTGCCGCCGAATCCGTCACCGTCAGCTCGCCGTCGATCAGGATCGGCACCTTGCCCGACGGGTTGAGCGCATAGGCTTCCGGCGAGCGCAATTTGACTTCGACGAATTCATAGGGCTGCCCGAGTTCCTCAAGCATCCACAGAACGCGGCTGACGCGGGATCCACGCGATCCGATGGCCTTGTACATGGTTGAACCTTCTTTCCCCGCGACCCTAAACCATAGCCCCTGCTCAGACGATGGTGTCGAAGAGCCGCAGGATGAACGAAATTTGGTAGATCAGCGTGCCGACGACGAAGGCGATGTGGAAGCGGCGGTCGCGCACCAGTATGGCGGCGATGCACAGCGCCACGAAAACCGGCGTTCGGAACAAATATTCATTGCCGTAGCGGGCGAAATGCTCCGGCCCTTTCAGCAGCGTGTCGACGACATCGAGCAGATAGGTCGTCGCCAGCAGGCCGAAGAACCAGCCGCGGCGCGAATAGAAGAAATCCTCATAGCTGGTGTAGTCGAGCATCGAATCCGGAAACAGCAGCGCACACAGCAGGAACAGCGTGATGGCATAGAAGATCAGGAACAAATATTTGCCGAAGGTCCAGACCTCTATCGTATAGAGGCCGAACTCCCACCACCAGAAATGCACCAGAAGCAACAGCATGGACGCGACCCAGCCGAGGTGCACGGGATAGAGCTTGTACTGGCCGGGATGCTGGACGATGCGCGCCACCCCCGACAGCAGGCGGGCGACGCCAAGCCCGATCACCATGCCCATGACGATGCGGATATGCGGGAAGATGTCGTGGGCGGAGGCTATTTCGGTGGCCATGACCTGCTACGCGGTTTCTTTGAGCCGCATATTGCGGCGGCACCGACCGGCTCGCAATGGAATTTGCCGGGTCGATCAAATCGCCCCTCGCCTCAAAACAGGAAATACCGCTGCGCCATCGGCAGCACGGTTGCCGGCTCGCAAGTCAAGAGTTCGCCATCGGCGCGAACCTCATAGGTTTCGGGATCGACCTCGATATGCGGCGTGGCGTCGTTGAGGATCATCGAGTGCTTGCCGATGCCGCCGCGGGTATTTTCGACCGCGACGAACTGCTTGTCGACGCCGAGCCTGCCATGCAGGCCGGACTCCAGCGCCGCCTTCGAAACGAAGGTCACCGACGAGTTGGTCCTGGCCTTGCCATAGGCGCCGAACATCGGGCGGTAGTGCATGGGCTGGGGGGTCGGGATAGAGGCGTTGGGGTCGCCCATCGGGGCTGCGGCTATCATGCCGCCGATCAGCACCATGTCCGGTTTGACGCCGAAGAAGGCTGGGTTCCACAGCACCAGATCGGCGCGCTTGCCGACCGCGATCGACCCGATGTCCCTGGACAGCCCATGCGCGATGGCCGGGTTGATGGTGTATTTGGCGATGTAGCGGCGGACGCGGAAATTGTCGTTGTTGCCGGTCTCCTGCGGCAATGACCCGCGCTGGCGCTTCATCTTGTCGGCGGTCTGCCAGGTGCGGATCGCCACCTCGCCGACACGGCCCATGGCCTGCGAGTCCGACGAGATGATCGAGAAGGCGCCGATATCGTGCAAAATGTCTTCCGCCGCGATGGTCTCCTTGCGGATGCGGCTTTCGGCAAAGGCGATGTCTTCAGGGATCGACGGCGACAGATGATGGCACACCATCAGCATGTCGAGATGCTCGGCCAGCGTGTTGACGGTGTAGGGCCGGGTCGGGTTGGTCGAAGACGGAATGACGTTGGGCAGGCCGCAGACCTTGATGATATCGGGCGCATGGCCGCCGCCGGCGCCTTCGGTGTGGAAGGCGTGGATGGTGCGGCCCTTGATGGCGGCGACGGTGTTCTCCACAAAGCCGGATTCGTTCAGCGTGTCGGTGTGGATCATCACCTGCACGTCGTAATCGTCGGCAACCGACAGGCAGCAGTCGATGGCCGCCGGCGTCGTGCCCCAGTCCTCGTGCAGCTTCAGCGAGCAGGCCCCGCCCAGCACCATTTCCTCGAGCGCTGCCGGCAGCGAGGCGTTGCCCTTTCCGGACAGGCCGATGTTCATCGGGAAAGCGTCGAAGGACTGGATCATGCGCGCCATGTGCCAGGGTCCGGGCGTGCAGGTGGTGGCCAGCGTGCCATGCGCCGGGCCGGTGCCGCCGCCGAGCATGGTGGTGATGCCCGACATCAGCGCTTCGTCGATCTGCTGCGGGCAGATGAAGTGGATGTGCGCGTCGAAGCCGCCGGCGGTCAGGATCTTGCCCTCGCCGGCGATGATCTCGGTACCGGGGCCGATGATGATGGTGACACCGTCCTGCGTGTCGGGATTGCCGGCCTTGCCGATCGCCGCGATGCGGCCGTCCCTGAGACCTATATCGGCCTTGAAGATGCCGGCCGTGGCATCGACCACCAGCGCGTTGGTGATGACCGTGTCGACCGCGCCGCCGGCGCGCGACACCTGGCTCTGGCCCATGCCGTCGCGGATGACCTTGCCGCCGCCGAATTTCACCTCCTCGCCATGGACGGTGAGGTCCTTTTCGACCTCGATAAACAGCTCGGTGTCGGCCAGGCGCACTCTGTCGCCGACCGTCGGGCCATACATCTGCGCGTAGGCGGCGCGGGTAATTCTAGCCATCAGTCAATGCTCCCCAAACGAGAGCCCGGCCGCAGCCGAACTCCACATCGTCGCCATCCAATGGTCATGCAATGACCCGCTCGGCGACACCTTCTGATCCCATTTGGCCGTTGAGGTGGCCCTGCCACCCAAACCGCCCGTTTGCCAAACCCTTGGCCAAATCGATGAAAGGAAAATACATGCGCAAGATCATCGTTCTTGCAGCCGCCGCCACGCTGGCCTCCGCAACCGTAGCCGGCGCCCAGCAGCAGCCCACGCCGCAACCGAAGCCGGCGGCGCCCAGCGCTCAGCCGGCGGCGCCGGCGATCCAGAAGGTCAACATCGTCGATATCAGCGAATTGCCCAAGGCCACCCAGACGCAGGTCAATCAGGTGATCGCCCAGCGTGGCGATGCCGGGCTGCAGAAACTGCGCTCTTCGATCGACGCGACGCCGCAGATCAAGTCGGCGCTCGAAGCCAAGGGGCTCACCTCGGCACAGGTGGTCGCCGCCAGCATGACCACCGATGGCGCGCTGACCCTTGTCACCAAGAAGGCAAGCTGAAAGAAGCGCTTGGCGGGCCGGCACCCGGCCCGCCAGCCCACAGGGAACCTTCGCCCGACAGGAGGCGTTTCGTTCCTTTGGCGCCGAACGGCGTTGCACAGAAAAGTCCACCAGGAGCGAGCAATGCCTGTCTTTGCCGACACCAGATGGCTCCAGAGCCTTGCTGCCTGCACATTTCTCGCAGCTTTCGGCCCGCAAGCCGCGCAAGGTCTTGAAAGCGCTGACGCCGTCAACCGGGCCGACACCGTCAACAGGATCGTCGGCTCCGATGTCCGGCAGGAGGAGGCGCGGACGGAACCACAGACCAACAAGATCATCACCGCGATCGAGCGGACGCGTGAGAACATCGGCGCCGTGCGCAAGACGTCCAAGCTCGATACTGTGGATATCGTCTTCCTCACCGACGCGGCGCGCAGCGAAGGCGGCCCGCCGCCGGCGGTCGAGAGCAAGGTCGAACAGCATCAGGATGACATTGCGGAACTGCGCAAGGAGATCGACGCCAACGCCTTGCTGTTCAACGCCATCGATTCGCGGCGCGTGCTTACGGAAGACGTCCTTGCGGTGGAATTCGACGGCTCGGCAAGAATCGTCATCTACGCGGCGGCCAGGCCGTCGAACTGACCTCAGGGCGCCCGACCCCGTCGATCTCACAGCCTGCCCATGATCTTCTGCTGAAAACCGTAGACCTCGCGTTTTCCTCCGAACGGCACCAGCGTGACGTCCCGCTCTTGTCCCGGTTCGAAGCGCATCGCGGTGCCGGCGGCAATGTCCAGACGCATGCCGCGCGCTTTGTCGCGATCGAATTTCAACCCCTCATTGGTCTCGAAGAAATGGTAGTGGCTGCCGACCTGGATCGGCCGGTCGCCGCTGTTGGCCACCTTCAGCGTCACCGTCGGCAGCCCCTTGTTGAGCTCGATGTCGCCGCTTGCCGTGATGATTTCGCCGGGAATCATCGTTAGCCTCACAAAACGCCGAAGACCAGGCCGACGGCGACTGCAGCACAAGCGGCGCCAGCGGCGCGGGCAAGCCCGCGAAAGCGCATGCCGAGGCCAAGGCCGGCAGCGATGCCCATGGCATGGAGAAGTGCGGTGGCAACGGCAAAGCCGGCCATATAGTCAAGTCCACCGGCATTTTCCGGCACTTCGGTGCCGTGGGCATGGCCATGGAACAGCGCGAACAGGCCGATGATGGCGACTCCGGCCGAGACCGGCAGATCGACCGCCAACGCCACCAGCAAGCCAAGCGCGACGACGGAGGCAAGGATGCCCGGTTCGACGAAAGGCACCGGCACGTGGAGCATGCCGAGCGCGCCGCCGACCAGCATGACGCCGACAAAGGCCAGCGGCCAGGCCCAGATTGCCTTGCCGCCCTTGAGCGCCGCCCACAGGCCGACGGCTACCATGACGGTCATATGGTCGAGGCCGGACAGCGGATGCGCGAAGCCCGCCGCGAAGGACGAGGTCGTGCCGATGCCGACATGGGCATAGGCGGGCATCGCCGCCGCCAGCAGCAGGATCGCTGCAAGCGTGGTGCGTTTGGTTGAAGCAGAGATCATCGGTCTTCCCTTCGAAGTCACGAAAACAATCACGCAGCCTTGCGCGGGCCGCAGCCCTCGGCCTTGAGCACGCGTTGGGTCGAGGCCGGATATTTCACCAGTTTCTCCACTGGGCGGATCGGGCGTGCGGAAAAATTGCCGCCGCAGTTCGGGCAGACGCCGCCCAGCACATGTTCAGCGCAGTCAGCGCAGAAGGTGCATTCAAAGGTGCAGATCAGCGCGTCCGCCGCTTCCGGCGGCAGGTCCTTGTCGCAGCATTCGCAATTCGGTCGCAGCTCCAGCATCGTTTTCTCCTCACCTGATCGGTTCGTGAACGGTCACCAGCTTGGTGCCGTCGGGAAAGGTCGCCTCGACCTGCACGTCGTGGATCATCTCGGCGATGCCTTCCATCACCTGCCCGCGGGTGATGACATGGGCGCCGGCCTCCATCAGTTCGGCGACCGGGCGGCCGTCGCGGGCGCCCTCGACGACGAAATCGGTGATCAGCGCGATCGCTTCGGGGTGATTGAGCTTGACGCCGCGTTCCAGCCGCTTGCGCGCCACGATCGCCGCCATGGCGATGAGCAGCTTGTCCTTTTCACGCGGCGTCAGGTTCATGCGCTTTCCTGGATTTGGCCTGTATTTGGCTCAGAGTGACCATAATTTGGGCAGACCCGCCCGCCCGTTGAGCAGTTCGACGAGCGGAACCAGCCGCTTGCGCAGCTGATAGCCGTCCTCGGCAAACAGCCTCGCAAGAAGCTTGCCAGATTTTTTGACGCTCCAGGCGCTGGCATCGCCGTCGGCGCCGACGATGTCGCGGGCCGGATCGAGCAAGGCTTCGGCCTGCGGCGAGACCATCAGCAGCGTCGCAGCGGCAATGGCGCCGCCGGCGACCGCCGGGCGGCCAAGTGCCGCCGCGATAGCCGGCCCGATGCGGAAATCCTCGGCATGAACGAGCGCACCATCCTGGCGGACACGCCAACGGTCGTGGAAATGGCCGTGCGCGGCCTCTTCGCCCATGGCGAGGCGGCCGAATATGGTGGCTTCAAGCAGCAATGCCTCGGCGCCTGCGGCAAGCTCGACCTCGAGCGTGCGGGCAAAGGCCGAGCGGTCGAAGACGATGGTTTCCTGGGGCAGCCAGGCGATACGCCCGCCCGCGCCGACGCTGAGCTTCACCCGAACTTCGGCGCGGTCGCTAGCGGCACGATAGATCTTTTCGCAGGCCTGGGTGGTTATCGAGGCGGAGGCACCTGGCCCGACATCGATTTCCCAGCCGAGCCGATCGCCGCCGGTCAGACCGCCGGCGGTGTTGATGAGCACGGCTTCGAGCGGATCGGCCGCAACGGCCGGCATGCGGATTTTGGCCGAGCCGTCCTGATAGAGGCGCAAAAGCCGGGTGCGTCCATCCCTGACGCCGCACGCAAGCCGGGCCGCCCCGGCCGCGCGCTGGGCCGGAAGAGCTGGGATCAAGACATGCTGCAACGTATCCACGGCGCTAACGTTAAGCACTCCCGGCGCTTTGTCGATATGGTGCTTGTTGATATAGCTTGTTGCTTGACAGCGTTTCCGTTTCTATAGAGGGAGCCTCTTTGGAACGGTCATGCTGCGCCTGGCGGGTTTTTGAAGGCGACGGCGATTTCAGTCCAGGCAACAGGGGCGCCAACCAATCGGCACCGCGACGTTATAAAATTGGGGAAGGAATCGAATGGCTGACGAGCTGGCAACGGAAATCATCGCCAAGATCAGGGCACATGCGGAGCCCGGTGGCGAAGAGATCACCACCAATACGGAATTGACCGCGCTTGGCATCCATTCCCTGGAACTGACCGAGATCATCTTCGATCTCGAGGAGCAGTACGGCATCGAGATCGAGATGAACACGGTCGATGCCTGGAGCAATCTCAAGAATGTCGGCGATATGGTTGAGGCTGTTCGCGCGCTGATTGCGAAAAAAGCCTGAGCTGAATGCAAAAGCGCGTCGTCATTACCGGCATCGGCGGCATATGCGGGCTCGGCGCCAATGCGCCTGCAATCTGGACCGAAATGCGGGCCGGCCGATCGGCCATCGGTCAAATCAGCAATCCCGGTTTGCATGATTTGAAGGTCAAGGTCGGCTGCGAAATCAAGACGCTGCCCGACCATGGCATCAGCCACAAGCAGACCGTGTCGATGGACCGCTTCAGCCTTTTGGCGACGATTGCCGCGCGCGAAGCCATGCAGCATGCCGGCCTGACATCGACTGAAGCAACCACCTACCGGATGGGCGCGGTTGTCGGCGTCGGCGTCTGCGGCTGGGAGGCGATCGAGGAGAACTATCGCGCCATCCTGGTCGACGGCAAGAACCGGGCCGGCATCTTCACCGTGCCGAAAGTGATGCCGAGTGCGGCATCCGGCCATGTCAGCATGAATCTCGGCCTGCGCGGGCCGGTGTTCGGCGTCACTTCGGCCTGCTCCTCGTCCAATCACGCCTTTGCCTCGGCGGTCGACCAGATCCGGCTCGGCCGCGCCGATGTCATGGTCGCCGGCGGCACCGACGCGCCGCTGCTTTGGGGCATCCTGAAGGGCTGGGAGGCCCTGCGGGTGCTGGCGCCCGATACCTGCCGGCCGTTCTCGGCCGATCGCCAAGGCCTGTCGCTCGGCGAAGGTGCTGGAATGGCGGTGCTGGAAACGTATGAACACGCCATGGCGCGCGGCGCGACCATTCTGGCCGAATTTGCCGGAGCCGGCCTTTCCGCCGACGCTTCCGATATCGTCGCGCCGACAGTCGAGGGACCGACGGCGGCGATGCGCGCCTGCCTGGCGGACGCCGGGCTCAATCCCGAGGACGTCGATTATCTCAACGCCCACGGCACCGGCACCAAGGCCAACGACCAGATCGAGACGGCGGCAATCAAGCGCGTCTTCGGCGACCATGCCTACAAGCTGTCGGTGTCGTCGACCAAGTCGATGCATGCCCATTGTCTCGGCGCCTCGGGCGGCCTGGAAATGATCGCCTGCGTGATGGCGATCCGCGAAGGCATCGTGCCGCCGACGGCCAATTTCCGGCAGGCCGACCCCGACTGCGATCTCGACATCACGCCGAATGTGGCGCGCGAGCGCAAGGTGCGCGCGGCGATCAGCAACGGTTTTGCCTTCGGCGGCACCAATGCCGTGGTGGCGTTCAAGGCGGTCTGACGGCAAGCGACTGGCCCTGAGCGACTGGCCCTGAATGACTGCGAAGACGGTGTGCGCACCGTCGGCCGGTTGATCGGCAAAGACGCCGAGGATAATCCTTCGCAACCCGCCAAACGGCGCGAGACCGCGCCAAATTCCCGACCGGAGCTTTCGATGACCGACCTGTCCGTCTTTCCGATCACCAAGCGCTGGCCGGCCAGCCACCCCGACCGCCTGCAGCTCTATTCCGCGACGACGCCGAATGGGGTGAAAGTCTCGATCGCGCTGGAAGAACTCGGCCTGCCCTACGAGGCGCATCTGGTGGATATCGGCAAGGACCAGAGCTGGACGCAGGAATTCCTGTCGCTGAACCCGAACGGCAAGATACCCGCGATCATCGACCCCGACGGGCCGGGCGGCAAGCCGCTCGGCCTGTTCGAATCCGGCGCCATCCTGCTCTACCTCACCGACAAGACCGGCAAGCTGATCCCGGTCGATCCGGCGCGGCGCTACGAGACCATCCAATGGGTGTTCTTCCAGATGGCGGCGATCGGACCGATTTTCGGACAGGTCGGGTTTTTCAATAAATTCGCCGGGCGCGAGATCGCCGACAAGCGGCCGCTGGATCGCTACCGCAATGAATCGCGGCGGCTGATCGGGGTGCTGGAGACGCGGCTGAAGGGTCGAACCTGGATCATGGACGACGACTATACGATCGCCGACATTTCGATGCTGGGCTGGGTGCGCAATCTGATCGGCTTCTACGAGGCGCGCGAACTCGTCGGCTTCGACGACTTCCCCACCGTCGCGGCATGGCTGGAGCGCGGGCTGGCGCGGCCCGCGGTGCAACGCGGCCTGACCATCCCCGCCAGGAATTGACCTCGGCCGGCCGAAGCAACCAGGTCTATTTCGCCTTGGCCTTGCTTTTCGAGCCGCCCTTGCCGATGACGGACGCAGCGAGCGACGCGGCGCCCCTGGCTGTCGCCGCCACCGCACCAGCGGCGACATTGGCGGTCGCCTTGACCGTGCGCATGGCCCCGCCGGCCATCGAGCCGCGGCTTGCCGGCTTCTTGGGTTTGGCGGTTTTCACCGCCACCTTCGCCGTCGCGACCGGTTCTACCTTCTTTGGCGCCGCTTTGCCGAAAGCCGGCTTTGCGTCCTTGGACCGCTCGGCGATCGCCGGGCCGGCGCCTGCCTTGGCCTGCGTGGCCTTTGCCTGCCTGGCTTTGGGTTGAGCGGTCTTGCTCTTGGCGGGTGTTTTTGCCTTGGTTGCCATCTGACGGTTCCCTCACGGCGGCACGATTGCCGATGAGAGATAACGCCCTGAAAGTCTTAAGGTTCCCGTTCCGAAGTCCAGCGAACTATGCGGGATCGCCAACAACCAGGTCGGCGGACCTGCGACGGCCGAGCACGCGATCGATGTTGGGCATGTCGTTGGAAGCGATCCAGGCGCGGGCGTCTTCGTCGGAGCGGCCATGCTCGTGCCAGCGCACCAGAAGGCGGCGCTCGAGTTCGGCCCGCGGCACATCGACAAAGATGGTGAAGTCGAACAGCGGCGCCAGCCGCGACCACGGCTCCTCGTCAAGCAGGAGGTAATTGCCTTCGACCAGGATGAACTTGGTCTCGGCGGCAACGATGGAGGCGGCGGCGCGCGACAATTCCATGCTGCGGTCGAACACCGGAATGGCGATGTCTGGCTCGCCCGAACGGATGCGCTTCAACAGCGTCTCGAAGCCGGCGAAGTCGAAAGTCTCCGGCGCGCCCTTTCTTGGCCGCAGGCCGCGCTGGTCGAGCACGATGTCGTCATAGTGGAAGCCGTCCATCGGCACGACTTCAGCCGCGCCCTCCGGCAGCAGATCATGCAGCCCGGCCGAGAGCGTCGACTTGCCGGCGCCGGGCGGGCCGGCAATGGCGACGATGAAGCGTTTCGCCTTGCCGGCGCGCTTGAAGATGGTGGCGGCGAGATGGGCGATTTCGGACATTGGGCGCTTCCAGCTATGCTTTGCATCTTGTCGGCAGTTTGAGGAAATTTCAAACCGCGATTTGGGCAATCTCACGACATCCGCCACGTCAGCGCCGCCCCTCGTCGCCCTGCCGGTGTCCAGCCGATAGATGGGTAACACTTCTCCCCCTATGCGTCCGCCGCAGCGCCAAGCAGATTGGTTGGCGCGGCGGTGCGGCGGACAAGCTCCATGTGCCGTGTGTCGAGGATGCCGGCAGGCAGGTGAGGGGCAGGGCCAGCGTTCGAAAATCAGCCGGGCTGGCCGATCCGCAGGAAATCGCTGTCGAACCTGACATCGCGGGTCGAACCATCGGCTCCGGTGAGACGCATGTGACCTGAGGCTGTCCCGATATCGCGCGGCGGCTCGCCGTTTGCCTGCGGCAGCGCGCCGATGACATGGCGGAAGGAGACTTCGCCGCCGAGGGTAAAAGCGGTCGCGACCCCTTCGCGCTTCAGCCAATTGTCGTCGATCGATGCGGCATGGCCGATGGCGGCGCGGCCGTCCTCGATGCCGAGCACGCCGCGATGGCGGCTGCTCCACGGCGCGTAATCGCGGCCGCCATTGCTGAACCACAGCATGGTGACCGGAAGCTCCGCCGGGTTCTTCAGCACCAGCACCAGATCCTGTTCGGCCCGGCGCGCCAGCGCCGTCCAGCCCGGACCGTCATGATCGGCTTCGACCAGGGTGATGAAATCCTCGCGCTCATCCTCCATGCGGTAGTCGGTGAGATCGAGCGTGCCGCCGCCAGTGGCTGGAAAGCGCGTCAGATCGGTCGAGCGGGCGGGATAGGAAAGCTTGAAGCGACCGCGGGCCGGATCGGGCTCCAGCGGTGCGTCCAGTGTCCCGGCAAAGCGCTTCGGCGAGAAGGCGAGCCGGCCGCCATCGCGCATCGCCGCCATCGGATGGTGGGCGGCGGAGACCGCGCCGGAACCGCCGGAAAAGACATGCTCCTGATAGAGAAAGGGATGACTGTTGCGGAGCGTGAAGATCTTGTCGACCGTCGCGCCCATCACCGTGCGGCGCAACCGGAAGACGGCCCGCCAGCCGTCGGATGTCGCTTCGCTGGCGGTGACATCCCAGGCGCTGTTGGCCGGCCAGCCATGCAGCGGTGCGGCCTCGATGTCGCTGGCCGAAAACGGCGCGCAGAGGAAATCGCCCGACAGCCGCACCGTGCCTTCGGGCAGGTCCGGCGACAGCGCCTCGCCGGCATCGACCCAAGGCGCGCGGTGCAGCGGTTTCAGCTGGCGGCCATCGCTTTCGACTGTCATGTCGGCGATGTGCCCGACGGTGAGGTCGAGCGTGACCGAGATGCCATTTGCCTTGATCGTGACCTTATCCATCCGCGCACCTGCTGATTCTGATGGCAGCGAACAAACCCGCTCCGTGACGGATGCGCAAGCACAGCGACCGGCATTTTGCATCAGGGCGATTTTTACCCTCCCCCTTGTGGGGAGGGTCGGCGAGCGATCGGAGCGAAGCGGAGATCGATCGACGGGGTGGGGGTAGCGCCCTACGAGGACCCCCACCCCGATCCGCTACGCGGATCGACCCTCCCCACATGGGGGAGGGTGGGCGCCTACTGCCGCTTATACTCGCGCACCGGCGACTTGGTGCCGTCGGTGTAGGTGACCTGCACCGCCATCGACGTCACGTTGTCGGCGACCTTGAAGTAAGGCTGGTAGTCATAAGGAATGGCGTAGGGGTCCTTCTTGTCGCAAGGCGGCAGCTTGATCTCCTTGTCGAGCGCCGTGCCGTTCAGGCTGTAGCGCACCTCCTTGATGCCGCAGCGGAATGACAGCATCTGGGAGAAATAGACCAGGCCGTGATTGCCGCTGGCGTCGAAGGCGATCCACGACGTCCAGAACTGGTCGAGGATCTGTTTGTTGCCCTGTTGCAGCGCCGCGTCCGGATCGAAACTTATGTCGAACGGCCCGGTCTCGCGGCCCCTGAGATCGAGATATTTGACCCCGATGGTGGTGGCCGTGGTGCTGTCGGGCAATTCGAAGCTCGGATTGGGCATCGGCTTGCCGGTGCGCTGGTCGTTCATCGCCATCAGCCCGGTGTCGGTGAACGGACCTGACACACCCATGCGCCAGGAAATGCCGGTCGCGGCCTCGGGCAGCGAGATGGAGATCGTCCAGCCGGCATTGGAGCGCATCGGCGTCAGCGTCGGGGTAAAGCGTGCTGGGTCGAGCACGTCGCCAAGCGCCGTCAGGCGGGTACGGCTGCGGTCGAGCCAGTCGGCGAGCTGCGTCTGGTCGACGAAATATTTGAGCAGCCCGCCTTCCTTTTCATAGGAGACGAACCTGGTCAGCGCCTCGGCCTCGCTGCGCTTGTCGGACAGCGACTGGACGCCGAGGCGATCCTCGGAAAACTCCTGCGCGAGCAGGTAATAGGCCGGTGCGAAATCCGGATTGGCCGCGATGAAGGCGTTGAGCTTGTCGAGACGTTGGGCATCGTCAAACTGCAGGATATGGACCAGCTTGATCGAAAGCGCCTTGGCCTTGTCGGCCAGGGCGCCGAACACTTCGCGGGCGCCGGCCTTGCCGTCCTGCACGCGCAGCAGGGTGGCGAAGCGTGTGTAGGGATCGACGGCGTCGACGTCGAAACCGGCGAAAGCGAGATAGGAGCGCCGCGCATTCAGCATGTCGCCGGAAAGCTCGTAGACGCGGGCATTGTGATAGAATTCGTCCGGCCGCTTCGGCTCGGCGATCGTCCCGCCCTGCGCGGCCAATGCGGCAAAGCCCTTGGCGATGGTGTCGATCGAGGCGGCGATCTGCACGGTGGTCGCCTGAAGCTTATCCGCCTGCTCGGCCTGTTTCTGCTGGCCGGCAGCTAGCGTTTCGGTCGTCTGCTTGACCGCCTCTACCGACTTTTGCGTCTGCGCGCCCTGCTCAGCCTGCTGCTGCTGGGTCGACGCAATTTCCTCGGTCTTCTTCGCCACCGCGTCGGTCGATTGCTTGACCTGGTCGACCGCCAGCTTCGTCTCGGTTACCGTTCGCTCGATCCTGGCCACCCTGGCCGAGACGATGCCCATCTGCTGCTGCAACTGGGCGATGGCCGGCACCAGGCCGGCGATCACACCGTTCTGCGAATTGGTCTGCTGCTGCAGGCCATAGACGCCGCCGGCGACGGCGGCAGCGCTGGTGGCAAAGATCAGCGCCGGCAGCGCCTTGGCGGCCAGCACCAGCCGCAGAACGATGGCAATGGCGATGATGGCTGCGGCAACCGAAGCGACCAGCGCGATATAGGCGGCGAACGGCGCCAGCGGATTGAGGATGTCGGAAGCAGCGCCGCCGATGAAAGCGACGCTGCCGACCCATTTGCCGGTGCGGCTGAGCGAAGCCCTGATAAGAGATGGCGCAGCCGCGCCGATGTCACCGGTCATTGTCAAATCCCCCAAGCAATTGCCGCCTCTATAGCAGCACCGCGACCCCGCAGGCAAAACAGGACAGGAAGCAGGCGATTTCGGGCGGGTGGGCGGATGTCGAGGTTGCCGTTTCAGCGCCGATGATTGGCGAAGCCGAAGCGACATCTGATCTCCCCCCTTGCGGGGGAGATTGGCAGCGTCATCGGCAGCTCCGCCGTTAACCAAATGGACGAACACAATGGGTTAGGCTAGGTTCCGGCCCTCTCAGCAACGCCGGACTTGCCTTGCCAAACTTCCATTTCCCCTCCCTCGTCCAAAAATTTCTCGCAGCCCTCCTGCTGGTTGTCTTCATGGCCGGCTGCAGCACCACCGCGCCGCCCGACAGCGTGCTGGCGGTGCCGGCGCCGCAGGAGAAATATGCCGCCATCGTAATCGATGCCGGCAGTGGCAAGACGCTGTTCGAAGTCAGTTCGAGGGCGCAACGCTATCCGGCGTCGCTGACCAAGATGATGACGCTGTACCTGCTGTTCGAGGCGCTGGAGTCCGGCCGCGTCTCGAAGGAAACGCAGATCCCGGTCTCCGACAATGCCGCCCGGCAGCCGCCGACCAAATTGCGCTTCAAGCGCGGCGAGAGCATCGATGTCGATTCGGCGATCCGGGCGATCGTGGTCAAGTCGGCCAATGACGTGGCGGTGGCGGTGGGCGAATATCTCGGCGGCTCGGAGGACCAGTTCGCCGCCATGATGACGTCCAAGGCGCGCCAGATCGGCATGAGCAGCACCGTCTTCCGCAATGCCTCCGGCCTGCCCGACGATGGCCAGCACACATCGGCGCGCGACATGGCGACGCTGGGGATGGCGCTGCGCGCCCGCTTCCCGCAGCAGTTCCACTATTTCTCCGAAAGCGACTTCATGTTCCGCGGCCGGCTGGTGCGCGGCCACAACGACATGCTCGGCCGGGTGCGCGGCGTCGACGGCATCAAGACCGGCTATATCAGGGCATCCGGTTACAATATCGTCACGTCCTACAATGCCGACGGCCGGCATCTGATCGTGGTGGTGATGGGCGCCGACAGCGCTAGGCAGCGCAACGACCATGTCGAAGCGCTGATCCAGCGCAGTCTGTCGCCCGCCATGGCCGATACGAAGACGCGGCTGATGTTTGCGGGAGATCAGCCGGCCGCGTCGCCCGGCCTGCCGCCGCCTGGTTTGCCGGCGCAGGGGTCGCAGTTGCCTGGTTTACCGCCGCAATAGAACCCGTCGTTGGGTGGAGGAACTCTGAAACGCCGGCGGACAGCACCCCCCTCTGGCCTGCCGGCCATCTCCCCCTCAAGTGGGGAGATTAGCAGCTTCGGCGTCTCGCCTCTTTTTCGTGTTTGGCAAAGCCATGGCGACATCTGATCTCCCCCCTTGAGGGGGAGATGTCCGGCAGGACAGAGGGGGGTCGTGAAGGATCGCTGCCTCATCTTAACTCTGCAGCAGGCGCAACAGCACTTCGGCGGTCTGGTTGCCGAGCAGCAGGCGAGCGAGGCCCCGGGGGGCTGCGCCGCCACAGGCAATTGCAGCAGGCATTCATCACAAGCGCTTGCACAAGCCCCCAATCTTCACCGCCACAGTGGCTATGGCGTGCCGGCTTGGCGTATCGTGGGCGCGACAGCAGGAGCCGGCATCATGAGCCCAAAACCATCCGAACAGGCCGACAATGAAAACGACAGCGGCGGCGAGTATTTCGAGGCGCCGCCCGCCCACGACGCCGAACTGGTTGCCGACGAGGCGCTGGAAGCGCCCGATGTGCCGGACTCCGAACCTCATGGCCGCCTTAAGCCGAAGCGGAAACCATCGGCGATATCGGGCCGCAAATTCCGCAAGCGTGACCTGGTGCGCATCGACGACCTCAGGCCGAGCCTGGCCGACCGCATCCGCTCCGATCATCCCGACCTGCCGCGCGGCGCCCGCATCAGCCGGGAGGAGCTCGGCCGCTACCGCATGCGCTACATGGAGGAGTTGCTGCAGCAGGAGCATGGCGAATTCTCCGAGCTCGACCGCCAGGTGGTCGAATCGATCGCCAGGCAGGACACGATTTCGGAAAACTCGGAAGAGGAGTTCGAGGAGCACCGCTCGTTCGCCGACCGCGTCTCCGACAACATGGCGGCTTTCGGCGGCAGCTGGTGGTTCCTGATCTCGTTCGGCAGCGTGCTTGCGGTGTGGATCGGCATCAATTTGATCGCGGGCGTGAGCAGCGCCTTCGACCCCTACCCCTTCATCCTGCTCAACCTGCTGCTCTCCTGTATCGCCGCCATCCAGGCGCCGATCATCATGATGAGCCAGAGACGGACGGAGGCCAAGGACCGCCTGCGCTCGTTCAACGACTACCGGGTGAACCTGAAAGCCGAGCTGGAAGTGCGCCATTTGCACGAAAAGCTCGACTATCTGATCTCGCGCCAATGGACGCGGCTGGCTGAAATGCAGCAGATGCAGCTGGACGCGATGCATGAGCTGACGGGCGCGAAGAAGGCGAAGCGGGCGCCGCGCAGGGTGCGCAGGCGGGTGGCGAAGGTGGAGGTGGCGGGGTGAGTCCCGGGCTGAGGCTGCAGGGCGGACGCGAACTTGCCAGGCCGCGCAAGGTGGCTTCGAAAATATCGCCACGCCAATTGCCCGTTGAAGCCCGCGCCGGCTTCCGCTAAGAAGCCGTGGCTGGCCGGCCTATCGGCTGGTTCGTTTTCAGGTTCCCTGAAGGCACCCGTAGCTCAGCTGGATAGAGCGCTGCCCTCCGAAGGCAGAGGTCACAGGTTCGAATCCTGTCGGGTGCGCCATTTTCGTTTGAATTTCAATGTATTAGATGGCCATAGGCGAAATGCTCTTGCGCAAGGCAATATGCCCGTAAGCAGTGGAGCGAGCTTTGGCCACTGGCTGACTGACGTCGACGGGTACAAGTGTGCGTTGGATTCATTGATTTTTGCGGAGGCGGCGCGCCCCATGATCCAAGGGAACGGTTGAGCGTTGCTCCTGGAGGCAGCACTCAAACCGTTCGGTTCGTGGTGGTTTTGACCGGTATGCGCCCAATGTCGGTCATTGAGCAAGCCATAGTTGCATCCGAAAGCGGACACTTCCGCCACCGGCCACCTTTGCGCTTACCGGCTATCCCAACGGAGCAACAGGCGGTTACGCTCGACGCCGCTCGGCGCCTCGGTAATCGACGCTCTTCAAAATTCAGACTGGACCCGGTGCCCCTACTGACGAAGCCAGTAGCACTAACGCCTTCCCGCCCTGGGCCGCGTTCGCTATGTCTGGCCGCGCCGTCCGCCTTGGATCCACCTGATGTGCCCAGGACAGCTTGTATGACCACAAGCTAATATGCTACCTTGCACAATGCGCGGATTGCTGGCACTTGGAATGCTGGTTTTGGCGGCTACGACAGCAGCCGCAGGTGAGCAGTTGTTCGACTCCATCGCCGCCGGCGACAAGGGTGCCGTGGAGCAAGCCCTGGCAGGCGGTGCCGACGTCGACAGCCGGGCGCGCGACCAGGCAACGCTGCTCATCGCTGCAGCGCTCGATAACCAGCCGGAAATCGCCGACTTCTTGCTGGCCAAGGGTGCCGACATCATGGCGCGTAACTCGGGCGGCTTTACCCCGCTTCATGCGGCGGCCTTCTCGGGCAGCCTGCCGATCGCCAAGCTGCTGCTGGAAAAAGGCGCGGTGCTCGACGATGCCGCCAACAAGGCGGGTGCTACGCCGTTGCTGGTGGCCGGCGAGGAAAACCACATTGAACTGGCCGAGTTCCTCATTGCGAAAGGTGCCAATGTGAACCATGCCGAGGGGCATGGCTACATGCCGATAACGCGCGCATTCTGGAAGGGCAACACGGATATCATACGACTTTTCAAACGCCATGGTGCTACCTGCCAAGCCAAAATTCTTGGCGAGGCGAACGCGGCGAAGTGCGCCGAGATCCACGATTAACGGAGGATACAGATGAGCACGATGATCAAGCCACGACTGGTTCGGAGTTTGGGGACGGCTGCCCTGGTCGCGGTAGCTGTGGTCGCCGGCGCGGGATCGGCATGTGCCGACGATTCGGTAAACACCGGCTATTTTGGTGGTGTGGCGATCATGGGCTACGACACGGTCGCTTACTTCACTGACGGCAAGGCCGTGAAGGGCTCCGAAGAGTTCACTTATGAATGGCTGGGGACACCTTGGCATTTCGCCAGCAAGAAACACCAGGAAATGTTCATGAGCGAACCGGTCAAGTACGCTCCTCAATATGGCGGGTACTGCGCCGGCGAAGTCGTGGGCGGGGGGGTCACGGTCAATGTCGATCCTGAGGCATTCAAGATTATCGACGGCAAGCTCTACCTGATCTACGACGTCGACAATGCGGATGATTTCGCCGCGCATGCAGCTGAAAATATCCCGAAAGCCGATGCCAACTGGCCGAAGGTCGCGGCCAATTTGGAACTCGATCACTATCATTGAGACGCGCGTGTGCGTCTACCGAACCACGGTGAAGTGAAACACCTTGCTTGTATTGGCATAGGAGTAGCTTTTGCCGGCTGCGTCGTTGCGTCTGTAGACGGGACCACAGTCGGGGCGACCGAACAGGTTCTCGCTCTGCTCGCACAACAGATCGCCATCGACGTAGACGGTCTCGGTGACTAGCCGCGTCGTAGAGCGGAAGGCCGCCTTGCCGTCGCTTCCAATCTGAAGGAAGGCTGGTTGGAGACCGGGTTCGATCTGGCCTTGCAGTGTATGGCCAATGACGAGGGACGCGATCTCGGCACCCTTTAACTGGTCCTGTTCGGCCGGGGTAAAGCCGAAGCGCCATTGGGGTAGGCCCGCCTGGCGCAGTGCGGCGACGAGTATCGCCAGATCCTGCGGATTCCGAAAATGTGCATGAGTCATCTCCCACCCAGCCAAAGAGTCCACGTAGCTGGACCCTGCTACGAGGCGGAGCCCCTCGGCGATTGCGGCTTTCGCATCCGGTAGGCGGCCGCCCCGGACATACGCCGCAGCGAGCGTAAACCGAAAGTTGCCAACCGTGGACGCATCGTCGCGTGTGTGCTCGAGAGTCTCGATCGCTTTCTCGACATTGCCCTGGAGCAGAAAAACCAGCCCAGCAGTTTCCCGGTTGATCGCTGAGAGGTCGGGGTCGAGCCTGAGCGCCGTCTCGACCGCAGTGGCTGCCTCGGCATGATTGCCGGCGTATAACTGAACATATCCAAGGGCTGCTTGCGCCTCTGCATCGCCCGGACCGATTGAAACAGCCTTCTTGGCAGAGGCAATCGCATCTTCGTAGCGGCGATTCACGACCTGCATGATCCCAAGAATAGCATAGGGCGACGAAAGGTCAGGGTCGAGTTCCAAAGCTCGGCTCGCCTTCTCATAGGCTCTCTTTCGTGCTGGCGCGCTCTGGATGACGTCGTTGAAGGCCTCCCGCCAGATATAGACTGTGGTGCGCGCGTCGGCCGCGAAGGCTTCGGCAAAGGCGGGGTCAAGCTCCTCCGCCTTGTCGTAGAGCGCAAGCGCCTCCCGCAGCCCGGCCTGCAGGACGCTGCGTGACGCCGTCTCGGCTTGTAGATAGTAATCATAGGCCTCGAGATTGCTCGTCGGCGGCCGCGCCATGCGCTCGCTTTCCGCTGCCGAAGGTTGCATGCCAAGCGCCTTGGCGATCTCGCCGCTCATCTCGTGCTGGACGGCAAACACGCCGGCCATGCCACGGTCGAACCGGTTGGCCCACAGATTGTCGCCCGTTGCCGTATCGATGAGCTGGGCATTGAGGCGAATCTGCTCGCCCGTGCGGCGGACGCTCCCCTCGACAACGAAGCGGACGCGAAGGTCGCGCGCGACGTCCGCCAGCGCTGCAGGCTTGTTCTTGTAGGCGAACACCGAGTTGCGCGCGATGACGTCCAGACCGGACAGCTTGGTGAGGTCGGTGATCAGATCCTCGGTGATGCCGTCAGCGAAATAGTCCTGGCCTGGATCGCCGCCGAGGTTTGCAAACGGCAGCACGGCAACCGATGGCCGCGATGGCACTGAGAACTTCTGCCATGCGAAAATGCCGGCAATCGCGGCGATCGCCAAGGCGGCGGCGCCTGCCAGGATGATGACGCGCGAGCTCGGCCGGTGTGGCGCGGCCGTGACCTTTCCCGATGCTGCGGGATCCAGCAGCAATCGATAGGCGCGAACCGGATCGGCGATGTTCTTGAGGCGCTGCTCGCCAAGACTGGCAAAGCCGACATCAACCTTGTGAACGGCATGATCAAATGCGGTTCCGGAGATACATACACCCCCCGGCTCGGCCATAGCCTCGAGGCGCGCGGCGATGTTGACGCCATCGCCGTAGATGTCATTTTCCTCTACGATGACATCACCGAGATTGACGCCGATGCGAAACCGGATGTGGCGGGGGTCGGAGGTGCCCGGGTCTCGGACAGCCATCCGGCGCTGAATCGCGGCAGCGCATTGGACGGCATCAACGACGCTGGCGAATTCGACCAGCGCCCCGTCTCCCATGAGCTTGATAATCCGACCGTGGAATTCCTTGATCGCGGGGTCGACCAGTTCTCGACGGCAACCCTTCAGTCGTTCGAGCGTGCCGACCTCATCCTCGCCCATGAGCGTGCTGTAGCCGACCACGTCGGCAGCAAGGATCGCGGTAAGCCTTCGCTCCATACCTGCCTGCGCCCTCCTTGGTCGATCAAGCGGCTTCGCGCAGCCTATTCTACTCCCGCATCGGACGCGAGTGTGTGCGTCCGTTATGACGCGCGTGTGCTTCTACTGAACAACCGTAAAGTGAAACACCTTGCTTGAGTTGACGAAGGAATAGCCGCCGCCTCCATCGTCGCGGCGTTTATAGACGGGTCCACAGTCGGGGCGCCCGAACATATTCTCGCTCAGCTCGCACAATAAGTCGCCATCGACACGGACGGTCTCGGTGACTAGCCGCGTCGTAGAGCGGAAGGCCGCCTTGCCGTCGCTTCCGATCTGAAGGAAGGCTGGTTGGAGACCGGGCTCAAGCTGACCCTGCAGAGTATGGCCCAGCACCAGCGAGGCGATCTCCTTGCCCTTCAAGCGGTTGTGCTCATCGCCGGTGAAACCGAACGGCCATTCGGGCAAGCCCGCCTGCTGCAACGCGTCGACGATGAGAGCCAAATCCTGCGGGTTACGATATTGGGCACCGTTGAGTCGGTATGCGGACAATGAATCGAAACCTGGTGTGGACATGGCACCTAGCCCCTCGGCCACTGCCGCCCTGGCATCCTGCAGGCGGCCGGCGCGGGCGTAGGCGGCACCAAGCGTGATCGTGAAATCTCCGACTGACGGCGCATCGTCGCGGGTGCGTTCGAGGGCCTCGATCGCCCTGTCGTTGCTCCCTTGAATTAGAAAGACCAGACCGGCAATTTGCCGGTTTACAGGTGAAAGGTTGGGATCGAGCCTGAGCGCCGTCTCGACCGCTTCGGCAGCCTCAGCATGACTGCCGGCGAACAGTTGCACGTATCCCAGGGCTATTTGCGTCTCAGCATCGCCGGGGCCGAGTGCGACGGCTCGCTCGACCGAAGCGATGGCTTCCTCGTAGCGGCGATCCACGACCTGCATGATCCCAAGAATAGCATAGGGCGACGAAAGGTCAGGGTCGAGTTGCAAAGCTCGGCTCGCCTTCTCATAGGCTCTCTTTCGTGCTGGCGCGCTCTGCATGATGTCATTGAACGATTCACGCCAGATATACACCGTCGTGCTTGCATCCGCCGCGAAGGCTTCCGCAAAAGCGGGGTCGAGCTGCTCGGCCTTGTCGTAGAGCGTGAGCGCCTCCCGCAGGCCGTCGCGCCGACCGGTCCGTGCTGTCTGCTCGGCACGAAGATAGAAGTCGTAGGCTTCGAGGTTTTCGGTCGGCGGCCGCGCCATGCGTTCGCTTTCCGCTGCCGAAGGTTGCATGCCAAGCGCCTTGGCGATCTCGCCGCTCATCTCGTGCTGGACGGCAAACACGCCGGCCATGCCACGGTCGAACCGGTTGGCCCACAGATTGTCGCCCGTTGCCGTATCGATGAGCTGGGCATTGAGGCGAATCTGCTCGCCCGTGCGGCGGACGCTCCCCTCGACAACGAAGCGGACGCCAAGGTCGCGCGCGACGTCCGCCAGCGCTGCAGGCTTGTTCTTGTAGGCGAACACCGAGTTGCGCGCGATGACGTCCAGACCGGACAGCTTGGTGAGGTCGGTGATCAGATCCTCGGTGATGCCGTCAGCGAAATAGTCCTGGCCTGGATCGCCGCCGAGGTTTGCAAACGGCAGCACGGCAACCGATGGCCGCGATGGCACTGAGAACTTCTGCCATGCGAAAATGCCGGCAATCGCGGCGATCGCCAAGGCGGCGGCGCCTGCCAGGATGATGACGCGCGAGCTCGGCCGGTGTGGCGCGGCCGTGACCTTTCCCGATGCTGCGGGATCCAGCAGCAATCGATAGGCGCGAACCGGATCGGCGATGTTCTTGAGGCGCTGCTCGCCAAGACTGGCAAAGCCGACATCAACCTTGTGAACGGCATGATCAAATGCGGTTCCGGAGATACATACACCCCCCGGCTCGGCCATAGCCTCGAGGCGCGCGGCGATGTTGACGCCATCGCCGTAGATGTCATTTTCCTCTACGATGACATCACCGAGATTGACGCCGATGCGAAACCGGATGTGGCGGGGGTCGGAGGTGCCCGGGTCTCGGACAGCCATCCGGCGCTGAATCGCGGCAGCGCATTGGACGGCATCAACGACGCTGGCGAATTCGACCAGCGCCCCGTCTCCCATGAGCTTGATAATCCGACCGTGGAATTCCTTGATCGCGGGGTCGACCAGTTCTCGACGGCAACCCTTCAGTCGTTCGAGCGTGCCGACCTCATCCTCGCCCATGAGCGTGCTGTAGCCGACCACGTCGGCAGCAAGGATCGCGGTAAGCCTTCGCTCCATGTGCGGTTGTCCTGCCTCCCTAGCTCAAAGCTTCGCTGAGCGTATTCGACTGGCGTTTCGAATGCGAGCATGCTTGGCCTACTGGACAGCGATAATGCAACCACGTCGTTTTGAAGACATTGCCCTCATGGCTTAGCCTTGTGCGAAACCGGATGTTGCCGCATGGCTGATGTGGGTCGAGATCGGCCTCTGTCGTTCTTAACTGACCACAAGCGGACTTACTGGTCCCGGCCCCAAGGCTGCCGGACCGCAATGCGCCTCACCTCGGTCATTAAAGTTAACTGTGTCACTGCCTTTAAGCGGACATTGCCGGCGACCACGCTGGGCGTCGCGGGTGCGGCGATAGTCGCTTCGCGTCACTCCACCTTCTCAACGAATTGCAGGAACTCGACAGGTGGAAACAAGTTGAGTTTCTTAGCGACCTTCATGTTAACCACATAGGCGAACTTCTCCATGGCGACGACAGGCATGTCGCCAGGCTTGGCACCCTCCGCCAGGATCTTGGCCACCTGCTCGCCGGCCAGCTTGCCGACGTCGTAGTCGCGGGCGGCCACCGACATCAGCGCCCGGGATTCGCTGACCAGATGCTCATAGGGGCTGAGCACCGGTAGACCATTTGCCACGGCAGCATCGGTGAAGACGTCCGCATTCTTTTCAAGGAAGGTGCTCGAGCCCAAGTAGACGAATTGCACGCCGGCCGCCTTCAGCTGAGCGACAGCCTGGGGGAGCTTGGCTGGATCCGGAGTTCCATCGGCAAGCGCCGGCAGTGGCAATGCGTCGAATTTGAACTTCATCTTTTCCGACAAAGCTGTCAGTTCCTCCGTCTTTTTCACCGAGTTGGGCTCACTACGGTCGAACAGGAGGCCGAGATGATCGAAGCTCGGCAGGTAGCGCTTGATGCTCTTAATGTTGACGCTTTCGGGAACTCGGTTTCGGGTACCGGTCACATTGGCGCGGCCAGTCTTTTCGTAGCTTTCGATGATACCCGCACCGATCGGATCGGCTACCACGGTGAACACCACGGGGATGTCATTGAGAAGATCGCTGTTCTGCTGGTCTTTCAACGTGCCGACCATGCCTAGAGTAGTCTTGGTGCCCCAGGTGACCACCACGTCAGCCTTGCGGTCGCGTGCATCCTTGACAAAGTCGGGCAGCTTGCTCTTGTCCTGTGCCGCATCGTCGACGACGAAACTGACATCAATTTTCTTTTCTTCAAGCGAGTCCTTGAGGCCCTTGCAGACATCCTCGCAGCCCAGCCACGTTATCATCACAACGGTCTTCTCCGCCGCCTCGACCCGAGGCGGAAGAACGAGGCAAGAAGCTAGCGCGGCCCCGGCCAACATAGGGTATGTCAATTTCATGCTTTCCTCCCTGCGATGATCGGCAAGCTGTGGCTTGCCACGTGGTAGATGAGATACGAGCCAACCCCGGCCAGCACCAAGATGGCGATGAAGCCCATTGCGGCGGAATAGCCAAAACTGCCAGCGACGCCGGCGATCGCGACGAGGCCCACAACGCTGCCAATTCGGTCCATGACCCTGACAGCGCCAAGGACCCTTTCCGAACCGATATGGGCCAGCCTTCCTTCCGCAAGTTCCATCACCGTGGCCGTCTGCGGCCCGCTCACCAGGCCGTAGCCAAGGCCGGTGCCGATTGCGGCAACGACCATTGTCCAGCCGTTGGTAACTGCCGCTGCTGCGAGCAGCGTCACTCCGCCAAGCAATGCTCCGGCGACAGTGATGCCCACTGCCGAGATCCTGCCGGCAGGCAGTCGCCCATACAGTGACCCTGACAGGATCACCATCAGAAAGTAGATCATCATCAGGCGTCCGGTATCGGCCGTGGAGGCGCCCAACGCGTTCATCTGCAGCGACAGGAGATAGGAGATGAAGACCTGATCGAGGATCGTTTGGGGCAAGATAATGCCAAACAGCAGGGTCGCGAACTGGCCATCAGCAATTGTTCCAAGCAACTGCCGCAGCTTAGAGCGGCCGCCCTGCTCGGTGAGCGCCGAAACGTGGGTGGGGCCAGGGAGCATGCGCAAGATCATCGCTGCGGAGATAACGATCAAGACGGCACAAACCAGAAATACGCTGCGCTCGCCCAGACGGTCGGCAACCACGCCCCCCAGTGCCGTTCCAGCATAGAAGCCGCCAAACATCGCTACGTGGAACAGCCCTAGCGCTTGGGCCCGCTGTTCCTTTGGGGCAGCGTCGATCACGTAGTCCTGGCAAGAGAGTGAAGCAAAAGCATAGCCAATGCCGCTGAACACACAGAAAAAGATAATTTCGAGCACATTGGTGGAAATGAAGAACCCAAAATTCGAGAGGGCCGCTGGGATGGAAGCAAACACGAACAGGTTGCGGTGCCCGAAGCGTTTCGCGAGCGGACGCGCATAGGGCGAACCGAAGACAATGGCTGTGAGATAGGCGGCGAGCGGCAAACTGATAACGATGCCTGGGTTGAGCCAAGTCAGCGGATTGTCGGCATCCCGGACATAAAGCGAAAAGAACGACAGTGGAAATGAGTCAGCCGCGGCGATGAGGAAAAGCGGAAGTCGCACATCGCCTAGACTGCAAAATCTCATGATGAGCGGCCGGCCAGCCGGTATAATGAAGTCCGGTTCCAGTTGCACGGCACGGGTGCCCTTGGGTAGCTCCTGGGCGGCTGCCATCATTGCCGCAAGCCGCTCAGCACGCAAGGAAAGGGCTTGGCCCAGCCTATCGACGGCGCTAATCCCGCTCACGAGGATGCGGTGGGAGAAATCGCCGGCCGCCTGAAGCTTCAGGATGTAGTCGAGGCGGGTCAACGGTCCGGTTAGCGAGTGATTGGTCATCAAGGAGACCAGTTCAACCGCCAACAGGATTGTCACCAGCGTCACCACCAGGAGGTCGAGAATGAGATCGCGGAATTCACGCGAAAGGTATCCCGCGTTCTTGATTACGACGACATTGGCCACCAGCTTGTTGTCGACGACGATCGGCACGACGGTCCCTGCCTGTAGCATCACCGACGTCGTGGTGGGCGGGCGGGTGCCCATCTCCAAAATGGGTCGGTTGGTGACCAGCGCGAAGTAGGAAATTTCTGGAAAGTCACGAAGCAGGGACGAGAAGAATTCGCGTCCACCGACCATCATATCGAGTGGCACACCCGCCTTAAGCGTGCGGGCAATAGCATCATTGGCAATGCTGCCAATAAGCCTCGTGCGCTTGTCGAGTTCGGGAGCAAAGGAGTCATCGATGCTGCGGTAGGCGACAGTGCCGAGCGATACGGTGATCCCCAGCACCAGGACGGCTATGAGCGCCGTAAGCCGTCGCGACACCGTTACAGCCATGGGGCTATCGGGAACCGAGATGACGTCGGCACCCTGTGGCCCCGCAGGTGGAGCTTCCGCGCGCTCTGCCCCAATAAGCGCAGCAAGTTTTGTAGTTGCCAAACGGTATTTTGCGGTGCCCGCGGCGAGCGTCGCTCGAAAATCGGCAAAGTCGCCGGCAGTCAAAGTGCTGTCGTCTTCGGCATGGCTGGCGATGTCGTCGAGGGTGTGGATGGCCGGACGCAGACGATAGCGCAATGCGGCGTAAGCTAGGGTCGAGAATCCGGTCAGAAGCGCCAGCGCCGACAGCCAAATTTGCGAACTGATAAGGCGATTGTGGGTCCGCAATTCGTTCATCGGGTAGATAACTGCCAATGCAGCGGCCCGCTCGTCGTTCTCGTCCTTTATGGTGGCACCGCTGATCAGCGCGGTCGCAGTCTCAAGACCCCACTGGCTGTTGGAGCCCTCTTCCATTGCGCGACCCATTTGGCGCGCGCTAAATGGAACAGCAGCATCCGGAACAGAAAGGATAACTCCGCCGGCTGCATCAAGCAGAACAATGTTGGAAATCGTGGGATCGGTCTGCCAAGCCCGGTTCAGCAGCTCTTGGGCATTGCGCACCGTCGCCACCGTGAGACCAAGTTCCGAGACTGACCGGAAGGGGGCGGCGGTTGCCGCTGCAATGACCGAAAGTCGTTGCCGCACAAGCTGCGAATACACCGCCTCGTTTTGTAGCTTAACCAGCACCGCTAAGATAGTAACCACAATTGCCAGAACAACCGTCAACGCTAGCCATACGCGCACCAGAAATGTCATTTGTGCCCCTGCCGTTATCGCGGCCCTATGGCTGTTAACTATCCCTCGATTACTTCGTCGTGATGTCGTCTTGCTCGCTTTCGAGGCGGCGGGGATCGCCTCCAGGATTACTACTAGATGTTTGCCAGCTCGGCGCCCACGCGCCAGCGATCAAATTTGAAATCGGCCTGATCCCCAAGCTAGTTAACCATTAGCACGCCCTCCATTAGGAAGACAGCGGAGGGCTGGTTGCAAACCAGGGACCTCGGCCCCCGTTCCGGAAGCAAATGTCCGCATTGATTCGATACTGTTGAAAAAGTCCGCGTCGCGGCTAACTACGGCATTTGCGTACCGTGGCGTTCCGAAAAGACCCCACAAGTGAATCCTGATTCCATGCAAGGCGTCAGGGTGGAACGGGATTCTATTATCGGTGGTGACTTCGCGGTGCGTCGGACTCTTCAACACAATCGGTCAGTTCACGTCGATGCATGGGGAGCGCCTGAACGTCCGCTTCTCACATTCCAGGCCTCGAAGCCGCAAGTCCGCAGTCGGCCCAAGGCTGCCGGACCGCAATGCGCCTCACGTCGGCCATTGAAGTGTCCTTGGTCGTCTCCCGAAAGCAGACATTCGGCTCAGGTGGAATTGTGTCCGCGTTCCCTGTTGCCGACCTTCGCGAGGGATACGCCTTCCGTCGGGCAATGGGCAGGCGGGCGATCGCACGCCATGGTCGAAGCCGACCACTCAGTTCTCGCCTGTCGTTCCCAACCGGGCTAGGACCGACTGCGCTTCAGCAGCGATTTCGCGAACTATCTCCGCGGCCGGCTGAATTTTCTTAACCAGCCCGACTCCCTGGCCAGCCCACATTGGCAAAGCGTCGATGTCACCCTCCACGTCGATGACCGGCGCCACCGGTGCGTAGCGCTTGATGTTGCCCCTTGAAGCTGAAACCGCGACAATGGCACCCTCACCGGGCCGTTGTCCAACTGGTGGTCGCCCGGCAACCTCCCATGCTGCCACTGTCTTGTTGCGCAGCACACGCGTGGGCGCATCTTTCCAAGGGCCGCCATCAAAAAGGTTCTCGAGATAGATTGTGTCTGTTTCCGACGCGGCCAGCAGCCGTTCGCGGTAGCGGGCGTGGAAGTTGGCCTCGGCGCTGGCGATAAACCGGGTGCCGATCCAAACACCAGCGGCGCCAAGGGCGAGTGCAGCGGCCATCCCCCGGCCGTCAGCGATCCCGCCCGCCGCAACCACCGGAACAGGCGCGACCGCATCCACCACGGTCGGAACCAAGGCCATAGTCGCGACCGTTCCCCAGACGTGGCCGCCAGCCTCCCAGCCTTGCGCAACGACCACATCGACCCCGCAATCGACGGCCATCCGTGCCTCATCGGCCGATCGAACTGTCTGCATCACTACCGCACCGCTCGCCTTGGCCCGTGGAGCCAGTTCCGACGGATCCCCCCAGAACATAGAGATAATCCGGACACCTTCCTCGAGGCAGGCATCGAGGCGAACGTCAGGATCCAAATCCAGTCGCAGATTGACGGCAAATGGCTTTGTGGTGAGCGACTTCATTTCCCGCACACGGGTCCGCAGCACTCCGAGCTCAGCAAGCCAAAGGGCTATCGTCCCGAGCCCGCCGGCCTCACTAACGGCGGCCGCTAGGGGCGGCCCCGCCGGTGCGCCTAAAGGGGCAATGATCGGCGCGAGGACGATAGGCACCTCGATGCCGAGCAGATCGCAGAGTGGCGTTCTCATAGTTCATTTCCTGCAGGGTTAATCTGTAGCGCTTCGGTGGGGCGGCAGGACGTTCGCAGAACTTCCGTGTTGCGGCACAAGGCTTTCCGACTTCGTTTACTTCACTATTCCATCTTGTGGTTTTTGGTCGCAGCACGCGGTCCTCCGCCTAACGGCCACTCGGCCTCTGCGCGTCGCTGGCTAAGTTAGCCGAACCTGGATGTCTGCAAAGTGAGCGCCCTTGACGCTGGCCCTCCACAGTTCGCTAGACACGGCGGGCAGCGCTTGCGTTAGCGTGCCTGTCGTGACGACTTCACCCGCGTCTAGTGGCTCGCCGTCGTAAAGTGCGAGTTGTCGCACAAGATACCCCAGCGCCTTGATCGGGCTGCCGAGGACCTGAGCACCGCCTCCCGTCGCGTGCGCCCCCGCCGCTTCTGAAAGTGTGACCGAAAACGATTCAAGCTCGTCGGCCCAATGTTTTCGAGTTTCGCCGATTGGGTATCGCGCGCCTAGCAGCAGTGCGACATGCACACCGGTCGCTGCCGCATCGGATACCTTGAATCGCCAATCCGGGAAGATCGAGGTGCAGATCTCAAAGTCAAGGGCGGCCCATTCGATGCAATGCAGAAGATCGATATCCTCCATACTCGGATCGGGTGCTTCACACAGCCCAAGTGCGACCTCAGTCTCCATGCGGACGTTTCGCCAAGCACCGAGTGGAAAGGTGCTTCCCGACTTCAAGTCGATAGTTGATGCGTCATAGAGATAATTCCAAATCGGCCCCGAAATGCCGTAGCCAGCCCATGCGGCAGCGTTGGTGAAGCCAATCTTCCGGCCGATAACGCGCTCACCCCGAGCCTCCCGTCGGCGTCGGATATCGTTGACGATCCGATAGGAATCCTCAAGGCCAAATCCAGGAAATCGCTCAGAGAAAGGCGGCACCTCACGGGGTGCGGTCATTGTATCGAACACCTCATCAGCAATCTTGGCCAATGTCTCGTCGGATACACCCATGTGGCTACTGTGCACTCATTTCGATCTAGCGACAACCATCATGCGATACCGGCCTTGACTGGGAACACTGAACGTCTGTTGTCAGTGGCACACTAGTGGCGCATTGCTGACCGGCACGAACCAAATGGAAGACGGATGCCCAAGGTCAAAGGTGAGAGCGCTCTCGACAAGGAGCGCGCCAAAACAGAGAAGCTCCTCAAAAAGGTTGGATACACAGCCTTGAAGGAGGCGGGTGTGGTGTCCAAGCGACCCGACCTCCCAAATCTAAAGATTGAAAAGCGAGGGAATTAGCGCGCCACTCGCGTACTGACCCGCAAACCTAAGCAGGGGCCATTCTCATTTTGAGGAGTCGTCTGCAAATTGGGTTTCACGACGGTGCGCGAAGATCAGAGTTGACGAGTGAACCGGCTACTTTCAGATTCAAAACCGCCGGACAGCAATGCGCCTCATCTCGGCCGTTGCAGCCACCTTTGATACCTTTTGAAAGCAGACTTTGACGGCGACCACGCTGGAGTTCGCAGTGCGCACTGTGCGTCACGACGAGTATGAGGTGACCGGCCTAACCGCGTGGTCGGGCGGTCGAGCCGCGGACCAAGAGTTCGACCGGTATGATCACCTGGCTCGGGGCGCCGTTTGCAAACACCGTCGTGGCGGCAAGTCTCCCCTTCCCGACAATGTCTTGAGCCACTGTCGTGAGCGGGGGCGTGGTGCGCGAAGACTCCGCAGTGCCATCGAAGCCGACGACAGACATGTGTTCGGGTATCTTGATATTGCGCCGACGCGCTTCGTCCAGGACGGTGATTGCCTGCCAGTCCGACATAGTCAAGATCGCCGTTGCCTGCGGAACCTGGTCGAATACGACCGCTCCGGCCGAAGGCTCACCTGGGGTCGTCTCTATGATCGGGACATTGTCGATTGACAGACCGAGCTCAGCCAAACCCTGTGCGAAGCCGAAAAGTCTCTCCTGATCGAGTTGAAAACCGGCAGAGATAGCGCGCGGGGAATTGCCAGGCAAATGGACGATGGGTGACCCCGATGTGCGCCGAATGGAAAGGATTGCAAAACGCCGATGTCCAAGAGCAGCCAGATGCCTGATGGCCGCCAGCGCCCCGCTCCTGCCGTCTATCCGGATAGAATTCACGTCCGGACCGGCATCGCTCTCGAGGATGACGAAGGGAAGCCGCCGGCGCCGTAAAGACGCGATCAACTCGATGTCCGCGCTGTGGCCCAGAATGAAGCCGTCAACCAAGGCCTCTCGAATGGTGGAGGTGCGTGTCTCGTCCGTACCATTGACCAAACTCAATGTCGCTCCAGCCTCGTCACAAGCAAGCGAAACGCCAAGCACCAGCTCGCGCAGATATGGGCTCCTGATCATATCGGCAATGGCGTATGCGCCCGGGGGGATCAGGCCTATGGCGTTGAACTTGCCGTCGCGCAGCACGCGTCCCCTCGGGTCGGGGCCATCATAACCAAGCTGACGCGCCGCGGTCTCGACGCGCTGGCGCAGATCGGATCGCACCAGATCCGGATGGTTGAATACGTTGGAGACGGTGCCGCGGGAGACTCCAGCGAGCCGGCCGACATCGGCGAGCGTAGGCATTTTAGAAGCGTTCATTTCCCTCAGTTAGACAATTTCTTGGAGCGCTCCAAGTTTTTTCTTGACGCTAGGTCCAAAATGTTGGAACTTGCACTTGGAGCGCTCCAAAAATTGAAAGTAGCAGTTCGGCATCTGTGCCGAGCATCGGCCAAGCTGATTTCGAAAATCATCAAGGAGGATTAGGATGGCTACGACCAATGGTGCTCCGACCTCGCTCGTCGGAAAGACTTTTGATTGCTCATTCGGACAGTTCGTACCGAGGTTGACGGTCCTGTCGCCGACCGAATTGCGGGTGCAGGCGACGATCGGCGCTACCGAGATCGACGAGGTGGTTCAGAGCAATCTGACCGGCGTTCGACCCGGACTTTTCATCATGAGTTGGACCGAGCAAGGCGGCAACTTCGTCGTGCAGGTTCAAGATCACGAGAACCAGATCGTTCATAACTATGCGCGACTGGCGGACGGGCAGCAGTTCTGCGCCCAAGGCACAATTCAACCAGTGACGACGGCGTGAGGGCCGCCTGTCTATCTGAGAGGAGAATTACGCCATGACTACCAAGGTGATCGACCAGACCGATCCTACGCAGTGGGATCCAAAGCTTGACGCCGTTATCGCGGCTCCCGGAAACCATAAGGTGTTGTTTGAGAATGACCGGCTACGTGTGCTTGAGGTAATCCTCAAGCCCGACGAGGAAGAGCCGACACATCACCACCGCTGGCCTTCAGTATTCGTGTTCGATGAGGTGGAAGGCCCTATCCACGACTTCGCGCCGGATGGAACCATGATGCCGCCCAATCGAGATGTCATCCAGGCGGTTCAGGCATGGGACGGTCAAGGCTGTCTCGTGGTGCATATGGCCCCCCAACCAGCGGGTCGCGTGCTCAACGCTTCGAGCAAGACCCTGCATGGTATCCGTGTCGAGATGAAGTCATAAAGCAGACGTGATCCTGGCCACCGGAACTCGCGCACGCTGAACGTCCACTTCTGACGGATTGAAGCCTTAAAGCTGCCAGTTGGCTTGCGGTCCCCAAGGTTGCCCGACAGCTTTGCGCTTCATCTCAGCCGTTGCGGACAGATTTGCCACTGATTGAAAGCGGGCATCGCGGCGACCACGCTGGTCGTCGCTCGCGACTCAGCGCGATCAAAGCTCCCACGGCGAGACGAGGGTCGCACCGTACACCCGATTTTGATTGTGCGTCAGCGCATTGGCAGGATGTTCTGGTTGAGGCGGAACAGATTGTCCGGATCGTATCTGTGCTTGATCTTGGCGAGCCGCGCGTAAGCCTCAGCGCCGAAGGCGTCGCGGACGAGATCCGATCCTTCGCCATGGCCGGGGAAGTTCAGATAGAGGCGGCCGGTCGAGTAGCGCTGCATGTCCTGCCAGAAGCTGCGAACCCAGCCGATGTTCGCATCGTCCTCGTCAGCGCCTGGCCAGATGGCGTCGAGGCTGAGCATGAAGGGCATGGAGCGGTCGCCGAAGGCAGTCTCATCGGCTGCAACGCGCTGGACGAAACCGCCGAACTTCCAGATCGAGGCGAAGGTCATTTCGGAGGGGCGCTTCGCCATCCAAGCAGTGGTCTCCCCGACGACCTCGTCGTCGAGGCGCGAGAGGTAAGTGGATTTCCAGTAGCAGCGGTCGCGGCCTTTCGGGAACAGCCCGTCATAGAGCGACTGGATGGTGCGATATGGCATGCGGCCGCTGAAATCGACGAGCGGTTCCCCAAAACTCCGCAACGGCGCCACGACCCGTTCGCCCTCGTCGGCCGGTCCGTCATAAACATGCGCGAGCGCCAGGACGCGCCGGCCCCTTGCATGCTCGGGAATCGAGGGGTCGTCGGGCAGGGTGGAGAACTCGGCCAGGCCGCTCAGGCGGTCGGGTGCGGTCTGCATGAAGTCGCGCCAGAGCGGAATGATCTCGTTGGCGTGCTCCTCGGGATAGGCCGGACCGCATAACATCAGCTCCGGTTCGATCGGGTGCAGCTTGAACTCGAAGCTCGTCACCACGCCGAAATTGCCGCCGCCGCCGCGTAGCGCCCAGAAGAGATCCGGGTTCTGCGTCGCGTCGGCATGGATGAGCCGGCCATCGGCGGTCACCAGATCGGCGGCCAGCAGATTATCGACGCTGAGGCCGTGGCTGCCGCGCAGCCAGCCGATGCCACCGGAAAGCGTCAGGCCGGCAACGCCCGTCGCGGAGATGAGACCGCCCGGCGTGGCGCGGCCAAGCGGGGTGGTGGCCGCATCGACATCGGCCCAGGTCGCGCCGCCCTCGACGAGGGCACGGTCGAGGCCGGACGCGACCCGCACGCCCTTCATCAGCGACATGTCGATCATCAGGCCGCCTTCGCAGACTGCGTAGCCTGCAACATTGTGGCCACCCGAGCGGATCGCGATCGCTAACCGATGCTCGCGCCCGAAATTCACCGACGCCACGACATCGGCAGCACTCCGGCAGCGCGCGATGAGGGCGGGACGGCGGTCGATCATGCCGTTCCAAACGACCCGCGTCGCGTCATAGGACAGGTTCGACGGCTCCAGCACCTCGCCGCACAAGATGGAACGGAAGCTATCGATGCTCGATTGTGCAAGGGTAGCGGTGGCGGCCATGTGGCAGTCTCCTCGTTTCATGCACGCTAGCGCGGCGCGGGCACGGCCGCTAAAGTCGAAAATGCTGGAAGGCGGTCATTTCTGCCATGGTTGAACAGGCGAGACCATTGAATGTGGCGATCCTTGCCGCTCCGGAGGCTACCGCCTCCACGATCTACGGCATGTTCGACTTGTTTTCCTCGCCCGGCAGGGATTTCCTGTTCATCACCAGCGGAGCCGCGGGCACGCCACGCATGCGGCCCTATGTGGTTGCCGGGGACGGCAGCCCGTTTCGCGCGGCAAACGGCATCTGGGTGCGCCCAGATCACAGCCTTGCCGATTGCCCGCCACCCGACATCGTCTGTATTCCAGATTTCTTCGTCAATCCGGGCGAAAGCGTTGCCGGGCAGTATGACGCCGAAGCCGCGTGGCTGAAGCGAGCGTATGACGACGGCGCCATGCTGGCCAGCGCATGTTCGGGCGCGGTGCTGCTCGGTGAGGCCGGGCTGCTCGACAATCGCGAGGCCACCATTCACTGGGGCTATGTCGAGACGCTCACGAACAATTATCCCGGCGTGAAGGTGAAGCCGGGCCAGTCGCTCGTGCTGAGCGGCGAGGCCCAGCGCATCGTCATGGCCGGGGGCGGCTCAAGCTGGCAGGATCTCGCCCTCTATCTGATCGCGCGTTTCGTCAGCCTCAGGGAGGCGATGGAGGTCGCCAAGGTCTACATGCTGCAGTGGCACGACATGGGCCAGCAGCCCTTCGCCGCGCTGATGCGCTTTCGCCAGACCGACGACGCGGTGATCAACCGCTGCCAGAAATGGGCCGAACGCAACTACCGGACCCCTTCGCCCGTCACCGCCATGACCAAGCTGTCAGGCCTGTCCGAGCGCTCCTTCGTGCGCCGCTTCGCAAGGGCCACGGACATGAAGACAATCGACTACATCCACGCGCTCCGGCTCGAAGCGGCCAAGGAACTGCTGGAGACCGGCGACCTGGCGGTCGAGGGGGTGGCCAATGAAGTCGGCTACGAGGATGCGAGTTTTTTCGGGCGCCTCTTCCGCCGCAAGGTCGGGCTGACGCCGGCGCAATATCGCATTCGTTTCAGTGCTCTCCGGCGAGTTCTGAGCCGCGGTTGAATGTCGGCCGCCGCGGCGCGATACCCATATTCCGCTTTGCGCCTCAATTCGACCAATGGGCCGAGCTCTGCCGCCGATTGAAAGCGGACTCTGGTGGCTGGTTGCGCGTAGGCAGGGGTGCCACGTTAGAGCAAACCCAAGTGTAGGGCCGGAGGGGATCGTGGCGCCCCCAGAACGAAAGCTTGTGGCGGTTTTGGCAGCAGAAATGACCGAAGCGCCGTAAGATTGCGGCAATCCTGGTGGCGGACATCGTCGGGTTCAGCCGTCTGGGGCGAAACGACCAGGATTGTAGGCCCCCTTCACGCACACTTCTTGCGCTCAGCCACCTCGACGCTAAGGCGGAAAGCCTGGCCATCCGCATAGGAGCGTTCGTAGCTTTCTGCCTCGAAAGCGAAGGTCAGCGTGTTGCTATAGGCCGGCACGCGGACAGTCCAATTTCTTGTAGCGGATGATTTCGAAAGCATGCTCGGGCGATCCCATAGTTCCTCCCGCGATCACCGACGAGAGCTCTCAGATAGCGTCGCAAAAATCTTTGAATGCAAACCATCCGACACATCGGTGTCGTAATGTTTCAACGTTGCCCAAAGCTCCGCCAGTCCGGCCGGTAACCAAACAGTTCAGGCGGCGCTCCACATCATCAGCGCTTTCGCGACTCCGTCGAGAAGATGGTCAGCGTCAGATTCATGCTCGTAAAGCATGCTGGCCCGGATCGACTCGAGTGGAGTGTAGGATGGCGCGATACGCTTGAGTTCCGAAACGAGCCGCGATACCGCGTCCTGGTTGCCCAACTTCGCCTGTGCCGCCGCCAGCCATGTGAGCCTTACGGCCGAAGTCATGGGCAACATCGACCAACTGACAACGGCTCCCTTGTAGTCTCCCGCCGCGTATTGGGCGAATGCACGGTCGGAATGATACCAGTCTGGATGTATCGGATTGATCTGAACCGCCTTGTCGATCCAGGTCAGGGCTTCGAAAGGCTTGCCCCTGATGGCAAGCAGATAGCCGATCTGCGCGATCGTGTCCGCATCGAAGGGATTGAGGTCATAGGATCTTCGAAAGTGCCGCTCGGCGGCATCGTATGTGCGCGTGCACAGCAGTGCTTGGGCAAGAATCCGATGGCAGCGAGGCTCCTCTGGTGCGAGTCCTACCGCGAAGCGGGCTTGCTCTACTATGTCGGCCAGCACCTCCGGAGGAGCCATTCCATAATCGCCGATAATCAGCTCGGCAAATGCAAGGTATGAGCGCGCGAGCGCATAATGCGTATCCTTGGTGACGGCCGCAGCAAAGTAGTTCCGCGCTGCCTGATTATCGTCGGCGCCGTAGCCACGCAAATGCACCAGCCCCTTGAGAAGAAGCTCGTAAGCCGCCAGGCTTGCTGGAGGCTTTGGACGGGCGCGCGTCAAGCCCGCATCGTCGAGCCGTGCGACAAGACGGTTCGTCACACGCAGCGCGATCTCTTCCTGCATGTCGAAAACAGCTGAGCCCGATGCTGTGAACTTCTCGCCCCACAAGACCGCGCCGTTTGCCGCTTCGATGAGGTTGACCGCCACTCGTACGGTGCCGTCGCGAAGGCCCATGCGTCCCCGAACCAGGAAGGTTGCCCCGAGTCTCCTGCCGACCTCGGTCCAGTTGCCGGGGTCCTCCGACGCAAAGGAAAAGCTTGAGTTACGTGCCAGGACAACAGCAGTGCGAAATCGCGCCAGAGCGTTGACAATGTCCTCGGCAAAACCATCGACCAGAGGCGTGTCGGTCGCATCGCCTTCATTAGTGAAGCGCAGCACCGCTACAGAAGGCAGGTCGGACGGCGGCCTCGCCGGCGCGCCACGCGGTGAAAGGAGGTAGCCGCGGCCTGAGACGGTGCGAATTATACTTTGTGAGTCATCGCGCAGCGCCTTGCGCAACTCGCGCACGCCTTGGGTGAGCGAGTCTTCGGTTACAAACAGCCCAGGCCAGACGGACTCCATCAGCTCCGACTTGCTGACGACGTGCCCTGTTTTTCCAACGAGATGGCTCAGGAGTGCAAATGTCTTGGGACGAAGTTTGACGGGATGACCCTGGCGCAACAGCAAGCCGCGCGAAGTGTCAAACACGCACTCGCCGATTGCTATGCTCCCTGATTCTGTATGCGACATTCAGAAGCGCTCTGCCGAACCGAGCCGGGCTCGTCGACATACAGGGGCCATCCGCGCTTACGGTCAAGTCCTTTGCCGCAGCCGCAGGTTCTGCCCCCTCAGGCACGGGTTCATGGCGAGCCAGGGCGCCCAACTCTAGAAGTTCGAAGAAGGTGCCGGGCATTGGCGCGCAGGCCAAGCTGTTGACCCCACTGAAGTACAACTCGTAAAGCTCTTGCCGTATGCGGAGCCTTTCGACGTCGTTTTCCATGATGGCCACTCCCTAGATTGTAGGGATCATGGCGCATGTGGAGCGGTGCGTACCGGCGAAATTCTGAAACTTTTCTGAAACCTGGTCGCTGGAGTACAGATCGGCCGGCGCCGAGAAGCCAATGACTGGCTCGCCGGCGGCTATCGCGAAATGCGATCACGCGAATCGGGCGAACTATTCCTCGTCTTCCACTCTCGGCGAGGCGCCTTGGGTCGCTGCCTCGATGCGATCGACGACGCGCAGCTCTTTACGATGGCGAGGAATTCAGCTGCCAGGTGCTTGAACTTCACCTCGCCCCCAGAGCGAAGATCCTCGCCTTCGATATCTCTCAAGGGCATGGAAGTTGCGGCAGCGCCTTTGAGGAACCGCAAATATCCCGCTGCAGCTCGTCTTTCGTTCGTTCAGGGTGTGAGGCCGCCACATGATTGAAGACCCACCGCTGCTCACCATCAAAAGCCGTTTCGAACGGCCTGCGGCAGAGATCATCAGTGCCTTTTCCGGCTTGCCCGTGAGCCTAGTTATAGACGCCATGGGCGGGCGAGGGGCGTTGCACCAGGGATTAAGGCACTCTCGCCAGGTACTGCGATACTGGCCGATATCATCGTTGCGGCCACCGACAGCTTTGCTGGTGCGGCGGTCACTGAGGATCTCGTCCTTGGCATGGTGTGAAACAAGGGGTGCGCCGGCCTCGTGCGCGATGTTGTCGGGATCGAGGCGGGCGGGTGCCGGTTTACTGTGCCGGGATCGTCGCGAACTCGCCGGCGCGCAATGGTCCAGGCACGGCCGGGTTCCCGGTGGTACTGGGAGGAATGACCATCTCGCGGGGAGACATACTGGTCGGCGACCGCGATGGTATCGCCGTGGTGCCTCGCCTCGAGGCTGAAACGGTGCTGGCGCGGCTCACCGTATCAGGGCGGTGAGAAAACTCTTGATGGCCTGGTGCGGCAAGGTCTCGCCCGATTTCGCCGAGGTCATCATCAAGTCTGACAGGACGCGCTTCGTTGACTGAAAATTTTCAACGGCACCTAAGGTCCGCCTCGCCAACAGATCGTGGTTGCCGTAATTCACTTCCAATCAGATCCCGCGCTGCTTTGTTTGAGGCTATCTCGGAATTCACCTATCGAACGTCGCCTTCGAAAACGGGATTCTGTAATCTGTGCTATGCCACTTAGTCGACAGGAGTGGGCGAAGTGAGCCAGACGCGAAAACTTGCGGCGATCCTGGTCGCTGACGTGGTCGGATATAGCCGGCTGGCGGGGTCAGACGAAGATCGAACGCTGGCGCGGCTACGGGCGCTCCGGAGCGATCTCATCAATCCGACCATCGCTGTCCACAATGGGCGCGTTGTGAAGCTTATGGGTGACGGCACCCTCGTAGAGTTCCGGAGCGTTGTTGACGCCGTACGCTGTGCAATCGAAATGCAGAACGGCATGGTTGAGCGCAACGCTGGCTTACCGCCCGGGCGACGCATTGAATTTCGCGTCGGCATTCATCTCTGCGATGTTGTCGAGGAGAGCGACGGCGATCTGATGGGAGATGGTGTCAATATTGCCGCCCGTCTAGAAAGCATCGCTGAGCCGAACGGCATCTGTTTATCGGCCGCCGCTTACGAACAGGTGCGCGACAAACTGAAGGAAGAATTTGTCGATCTGGGCGAGAAAGAGCTCAAAAATATCGCACGCCCGGTGCGCACCTATCGTCTACGTATGCGCGACACAGTCCCAAAAACCGATCTGGCTGCGACTGCCGGGTCCTCCGAACAGCTGGCGCTGCCCGACAACCCTTCGATTGCTGTCCTGCCATTCCAGAACATGGGCGGCGACCCCGAACAGGAATACTTCGCCGATGGCCTTGCCGAAGACATTATTACTCGGCTGTCGCGTCTTCGTTGGCTCTTCGTGTCCGCCCGCAACTCTTTGTTCACCTACAAGGGAAAAGCGGTCGACTTAAAACAAGTCGGTCGAGAGCTTGGTGTGCGGTATGTGCTGGACGGAAGTGTAAGGCGCTCAGGTCATCGCCTCCGGATAAGCGCGCAAGTCAGTGACACATCGACCGGGGTCCAAGTGTGGGCTGAACGATACGATGTGGAATTGTCGGAATTCTTCGCGCTTCAGGATCAGATTGCCGAAAGTGTCATCGCTACGATCGAGCCGCGGCTCTACACGGCGGAACAGCAACGCTTTCAGAGCAGGTCCCCCACCAATCTTGACGCTTGGGGATTCGTCATGAAGGCGATGCCATATGTCTGGACCTGGAGTTCGGCTACGGAAATCGAGATTGCACAGGGATTTCTGAAGCAGGCTACGGACCTCGATCCTGACTATCCCCGCGCCAACAGCCTGTTGGCGTGGGCTCACGCGGCCCGCGTTTTGTCAGGATGGGCCAACGCAGCAGACATTCTGCCCACCTCTCGCGCCCTCGCGCAGCGGGCAATCCAAGGCGACCCCGAGGACCCGTGGACGCATTTAGCGGCAGGGTTTGTGCACATGATTTCGCGCGGCTTCGACTCTGCTGTGAGAGAACTAAATGAAGCGATCGAGCTAAACCCGAGCTTCGCCTTTGCGCATTCGATCCTGGGCTCAACTTACGGATATGGGGGCATGCCCGCCGAGGGGCTCGACCATCTTGAAATCGCGGGTAGGCTAAGTCCTCGCGATCACACATATGCTGCGAATTTCTCCATCCTTGGCTTATGTCATTTCATGGCTGGACGATATGCAGACGCGGTCGAATGCGAATGTCGCGCGGTTGAACTCCGGCCCCATTTTGGGTCTGCATGGCGGACGTACGCGGCGGCCGCTGGGATGGCCGGTGAAATGGACATCGCGGTTCATGCGCTTTCGCAGGCCAAGCGCCTTCAACCGTCCCTGTCGCTTCAATGGGTAGACAAGTTTCATCCGATCGTTCACGACAAGCACCGGGCTCTCTATGTAGAGGGGCTGCGCATTGCCGGGCTTCGATAGTTGCGGATCGTGCCGTGCTCGTAGCTCGCTATCGGACCTACTATACCGCACGAGCGTGCGCTCAGCGCCTCAACTCGGTTGTCAAAGCTTCGGTGGGTTTCTTCCAACAGCAGACGTTCCTCACGATGAATCCGAAGAGCCGGCCGACCACTTGGAAGTATGCATTCGAATCGCTTCGGCGCGCTAGATCTCTGAAACCAAGGCGCTACTGGGATGGCCCTGAGTTCGGCTGATCAATTGCCGCCGTCAAAACGGCTTCCGCTCCCGGGGCTCTCCCTTCTCACCAATTTCCCGTGCGGTTCTGCGCTGCACTCTGGAGCGCGCGAGAGGCGGACCTATCGAAGCTGTCGGCGCAGGCCGCTTCGACGTCCGCTTCGGTCAAGCCAACGTCCCGCAGAAGGCAGTTGGACAGGTGACCGAGCCCGCGCTCTATGTTGCGGCGGGTCCTCCACTCACGGACAAGGGCCAGCAGGCGTTCGAGCGGAGGGTCAAGAAAAGTGCCCGGCAAGCGCCGTGCGGTCTGGCCTATTGTCGTTTGCGTCATGTTACGCCAAGTCATGGTGAACCTCCGTTGATCGGGAATGCGAATGGCGATCACGTGACGGCAGAAGGCGAGAAGGCGCCAGGGCAGCTTCGGAAGCGTTCCGCTTCAGATTGTGAACTGGCCTCAGACCTCCGAAAGGCCTAACCTGCGGCAAAGGAGCGGTCAGCCATGACGCGACGGCCTTACGGACTGGTCTGCCCGATCTCGCACGCCTGCGAGTTCCTGGAGCCCCGCTGGACAATTCAAATCCTGACCGAGCTCTGGAACGGCTCGACCCGCTTTAATGACATTCGCAAGGGGGTGGGCAACGTCTCGTCCGCCCTCTTGTCGAGGCGGCTCAAGGAAATGGAAGCGTTGGGCCTGGTCGAGCGCGTCGAGGACGAGGCGACGGGCACCATCAGCTATTTCCGTACCGAAAAGTCGATAAGGCTCGAGCCGGCGATGAACGCGCTGGCGGAATGGGCGCAATGCAACATCGAGGCGGAGATCGCGCTCGCCGACGTGGATGTTTCGACCCTCATGTGGGCCGTGCGGCGAAAGATTGACCTCGCTGAACTGCCGCGGCGGCGCGCCGTCATCCGCTTCCATTTCCGCGAAGATCCCCCACCAAGGTGTCCCCATTACTGGTTTGTGGTCGAGCCAGGCTCAGACTTGCCCGAGCTATGCTCGCTCGACCCCGGCCGGGACGTCGATCTTTACGTCGAGACCGGCGTTGTTTCGCTGGGAGCGATCCTGGAGGGCCGCTCCAGCATCGAGCGTGAGAAAGAGAGGGGCGGCCTTTTCCTCATCGGCGACCTCGGCCTCGCGCGAAGCATGGACCGTTGGCTGCGAATCTCGGTCTACGCGGCGCTTGAGGGAATCGTCCAGCTTCCTTGAAAGCTATGTTTGGAGTGCAGCCTTATGCAACCCGCCCAGGACGACAAAGCCATTTGGCTGGCCTCAAAAGCTATGGTGCAATCGTCCGTTGTTGATTGCTGCTCACCGAAAGCCGCCAGTCCGCATTCGGCCCGACGCTGCCGGACCGCTTTGCCGCTCAATCTCAGTCGTAAAGTTGCATTTTCGTTGCCGGGAAGCAGACATTTTCTGCAAGGCGCTTCGCAGGGCTGGATAGGCTAGGCTCACGCGGACTTAGACCATGCGAAGTTTATCTCGAGCGATCTGCCACGCCGATTCGACATGTCGCCTTGCCGCCGCTTCCGCTTCATCGGGCTTGCGCGCCCTTATCGCATCCATGATCTCATTCATCTCGGTGATCGCCGGCTCGCGGCGGTTCTCCGAATGAATAGTCATCGAACGAAGCTGATTGATGCGGACATTCAACCCGCTGACGATTTCCCAGGCGACACGCTTGTCCGCGGCCTCGAACAGCGCCTCGTAGAATTTCGTCGTTGCCCGCATAACCGCCGTCGGCATCGCGGACGCCCACGCATCGAACAAATCCGCCAGCGCCCCTTCGAGCGTTGCCAACTGCTCGCCGGTGGCCGACAGGGCACAGGCTCGGGCCGCGATGCCTTCAAGCAGAGCCCGAAGCTCGTAGATCTCGTCGGTACGGCCGAGGTCCGGCCTGGCGACGGCCGGCCCATGCCCAGGGATCATCTGCACGAGCCCCTCTGCCTCCAGCTGCCGTAGAACCTCACGCACGACGGAACGGCTGACGCCGAGCTGGTCGCAAAGCGGCCGTTCGACGAGCCTTTCGCCAGGCTGGAAATGGAAATCCATGATCGCTTCGCGCATGCGCTCCAGCGCCAGCGTCCTCAAGGTCTTGGCGCTGCGGTCGATGCGAAGCGTGTCGTCTGGCATGTATGCCTCCTGCGCCGCTACCAAAACAGATTCGACGCCCGGTTGACAAGGTACTTGGCGCTCCATATCATGGTATACCATAAGATGACAACGGACGTCCCGAGGCATTACCTACCGAGGAATCGATGCAGCCCGCCATTCGTAAGATCGTGACTTATACCGAGAACATGCTGATCGAAGGCGGCAAGGCCGCCCCCCGGCCGCTGCGCCTTATCGGCGTCGCCGCGGTGCTGACCAATCCCTGGGCCGGTCGCGGCTTCACCGACGATCTGTCGCCCCAAATCCGAGCCTGTGCGCCGGTGCTGGGGGAGATCCTGACCCGCGAGATCGTTGCCGTCGCCGGTTCCGGCGAGGCTATCGAGGGCTATGGCAAGGCCGCCATCTGCGGTACGTCGGGCGAGATCGAGCATGCGTCGGCGCTGATCCACACACTCCATTTCGGCAATCATTTTCGCCGTGCCGTCGGCGCCAAGACCTACCTTGCCTTCACCAACCTGCGCGGCGGGCCAAACACGCCGATCATGATCCCGCTAATGGACAAGAATGACGAGGGACGGCGCTCGCATTACCTGACCGTTCATTTCCAGATCGGCGATGCGCCGGCGCCGGACGAACTGGTGGTCGCGCTTGGCGCTTCGATCGGCGGTCGCCCGCATCACCGCATCGGCGACCGCTATCAGGACCTCAAGGAGCTTGGGGACGTGCATGGCTGATGCTTCTGCATGGGCTCGACAGGGCACGGCGCCCGACGGCACCGGCTTCATCCGGGCCGGTGTCGGTACCCCAGTGCTGTTCATCCATGGTGTCGGCATGAACGCTGCGATCTGGCAGCCGCAGCTCGAGCGCATGGTTGGCCGCTTCGACGCGATCGCCATCGACATGCTCGGCCATGGTCAGTCGCCGCTGCCACCTCAAGATCCGGAACTGGCCGATTATGCCGACCAAGCCATTCGCCTCCTCGACCATCTCGGCCTCGACAAGGTATCCGTCGTCGGCCACTCGATGGGTGCACTCGTTGCTCAGGAACTCGCGCTGCGCGCACCGGAGCGCGTCCGCCGCATCGTTTCCCTGAATGCCGTGTTCCGGCGTCCACCTGAACTGGCCGAAGCCGTTCGCCAGCGCGCGGTCGCGCTCAACGGCCGCAGCGATACGGCCGGCACGGCACGGACCATCGCCCGCTGGTTCGGCGATCCGGTGCCGGCCGAGTTGGAAGCGGCAGCGCAGAAGACGGCATCCGCACTGAGCGCGGTCGACCCGGAAGGCTATGCCCGCACCTATCTCCTGTTCAGTCGTGCCGACGGCGATCATGCTGATCGCCTGCCGACGCTGGCCGTGCCGGCCCTGTTCATGACCGGCTCCGAGGACAGGAACTCTTCACCGGCAATGTCAGCCGCGATGGCACGCCTGGCGCCGCATGGCCGCTGCACGGTACTGCCAGGTGAGAAGCACATGATGGCGGTCGCGGCACCGGACCTCACCACGCGCTGCATCGTTGACTTCCTCACAGAGGACGAAGCGACCGAACAAGACGGCCCTGCGGAAGCAAATACCGGGTTCGACAGCGGCGAATTCCGCCGTGCGCTTGGCTCCTTCCTCACCGGCGTCACCATCGTCACCACGATCGGCCCCGAAGGCGAGCCGCGCGGCTTCACCGCCAACTCCTTCACCTCGGTGTCGCTCGATCCGCCGCTGGTGCTGGTCTGCATCGCACACAAGGCGCTTGGCCATCCCGTCTTCGCGACATCGAAGAGCTTCGCCATCAACGTTCTCAACGAGGGTCAAAAGGCAGCGTCCGGCATCTTCGCCTCGAAAGTGGCCGACAAGTTCGCCGCCGTTGCCTGGCGGCCGGGACGGACCGGCAGCCCTGTGCTGGACGGCTCCGTCGCGTCCTTCGACTGTGACATGGAGCGACTGGTCGAGGCCGGCGATCATTCGATCCTCATTGGGCGCGTCCGCGATTTCGAGCACAATTCCTCGCAGCCGCTCGGCTATTGCCGCGGCGCCTATGTCGCACCCGGCCTCAGCCAGGACGCGCTCGCCGCAACCCAACCCGGCACCGATGTTGGCGCCATCCTCGAAAATGGCGGCCGGATCCTGTTCGTGGAAACCGCGGACGGTTTTGAACTGCCGCGTGGCCGAGGATTGGGCTCGGCCAGCGACGGCAAAAGCCTGCGAGGGCTGCTTGCGGCGAAAGCCATCGAGGCTCAGCTCGGCTTCCTTTTCGCCGTCTGGGACGATGCCGGACCTGTTTCACGCACGCATGTCTACTATCGCGGCACGTTCGACGTGCCCGCTTCCAGCGATCGCGGCATCCGGCTGATCGAGATCGACGCGATCGAAGGATTGAAGATCGCCGATCCGGCGATCCGCTCGATGCTCGCGCGCTATGTCAGGGAATGCTCGGTGGATGCATTCGGTGTCTATGTCGGTAACAATGTCGAAGGCGAGGTCCGGCCGCTCGCCAGCGCCGGCGCTTCCGCCGTCAATACAGGTGACCAGCGATGAAATTCTCGCTTTTCGTGCACATGGAACGATCGGACCTGGCCAAGCCGCATTCCGAGCTTGTGACCGAGCTAGAAGAACTGGTCCTGCTGGCCGAGCAGGCAGGGTTCGAGACCGCCTGGATCGGCGAGCATCACGGCATGGAATTCACCATCTCGCCGAACCCCTTCATCAACATCGCCTATCTCGCCGCCAAGACCAGCCGCATCCGCCTCGGTACCGGAACCGTGATCGCGCCCTTCTGGCACCCGATCAAGCTTGCCGGCGAAGCCGCGATGGCCGACGTAATCAGCGGCGGCCGGCTCGACATCGGCATCGCGCGCGGCGCCTACAGCTATGAATATCAGCGCATCTTTCCAGGCCTCGACGCCTGGGGGGCCGGCCAGCGCATGCGCGAGATCATACCGGCGATCCGCGGCCTCTGGGACGGCGACTTCGAACTCTCCGGCGAGTTCTGGCAATTCCCGGCCACCACCTCCTCGCCCAAGCCGCTGCAGAAACCCTACCCGCCCATCTGGGTGGCGGCCCGCGACCCGAATTCGCATGATTTCGCCGTCGCCAATGGCTGCAAGGTCCAGGTGACGCCGCTGGCTTCCGGCGATCACGAGGTGACCAGCCTGATGCAGCGCTTCAACGGCGCCTGCACCGCGCATCCCGAGATCGAACGACCGGAAATCATGCTTTTGATGCACACCTTCGTCGCCGAAGACGCGACCGATGCCGATCGCCTCACCCAGGACCTGTCGACTTTCTACTGCCAGTTCGGCGCCTGGTTCCAGAACAAGAAGCCGGTGCATCAAGGCATATTGGAGCCGCTGACGGCGGATGAGATCGCGGCCATGCCGCAATACGCGCCGGACAAGATCAGGCAGAACCTGGTGATTGGCGAGGCTGATGAGGTCATCGCCCGTTTGAAGGCTTATGAGGCGCTCGGCTACGACCAGTATTCGATCTGGATCGACAGCGGCCTTTCGCACCAGCGCAAGATGAAATCGCTGCAATTGTTCATCGACCGGGTGATGCCGGCCTTCCTCTGATCGCGAGCCCATGACCGACGCTGTTTTCAGGAACTTCATCGACGGCCGCTTCGACGAGCCGTCCGCCACGTTCGACAGCGTCGACCCATCGGCCGGAACGGCCTGGGCCAGGATGCCGGCGGCGAGCGAAGCCGATGTCGACCGTGCCGTCGAGGCGGCGCACCGCGCGCTGCGCTCAGACCTATGGCGAAGGATGACTGCGACAGCGCGTGGAAAACTGCTGGTCAAGCTCGGCGACCTCGTCGCCGCCAATGCCGGGCGCCTTGCAGAACTCGAGACGCGCGACACCGGCAAGATCATCCGCGAAACCCGCGCCCAGATCGCCTATGTCGGCGATTACTACCGCTATTATGGCGGGCTTGCCGACAAGCACGAAGGCGCGCATGTGCCTGTTGACAAGGCGGATCTCGACGTCACCATACGCCGCGAACCGATCGGCGTCGTTGCCGCGGTGGTGCCGTGGAATTCGCAGCTCTTCCTCTCGGCCGTCAAGCTCGGCCCGGCGCTCGCCGCCGGCTGCACCATCGTGCTCAAGGCCTCCGAAGATGGGCCGGCGCCGCTGCTTGCCTTTGCCGAATTGGTTCATGAGGCCGGCTTTCCAGCCGGTGTCGTCAACATCCTCACCGGCTTTGGCCATGATTGCGGCCGGCGCCTGACCAGCCATCCGCTGGTTTCGCGCGTCGCCTTCACCGGCGGTCCGTCGACGGCGCGCGCCGTCGTCAGGAACACGGCGGAAAACCTTGCCTACACCACGCTCGAACTCGGTGGCAAAAGCCCGGTCGTCGTCTTTGCCGACGCCGACCTCGACAGTGCCGCCAATGCGGTGGTCGCCGGCATTTTCGCGGCGACCGGCCAGAGCTGCGTCGCCGGCTCGCGGCTGCTGGTTGAACTTTCGGTGAAGGATGAATTCCTCGCTCGCCTGAAGCGCAAGGCCGAGGCGATTCGCATCGGCGATCCGCAGGATCCGGCGACCGAAATGGGTCCGCTCGCCACGCTGCGGCAGCGCGACTGGATCGAGAAGGTTGTCGCGGAAAGCCTCACCGCGGGCGGCATGCTGGTCACCGGTGGAACACGGCCAGTCGGCAGCGGCTTCTACTACGCACCGACCATCATCGATGCCGGCGGCAGCGATCTGCCCTGCGTGCGGGAGGAATTGTTCGGACCGGTGCTCAGCGTGCTTGCCTTCGACAGCGAAGCGCAAGCGCTGGCACTCGCCAATGACACGCCGTTCGGCCTGGCTTCCGGCGTGTTCACCAGCAATCTCGGCAAGGCGCATCGCATGGCGCGCGACATCCATGCCGGCGTTGTCTGGGTCAACACCTATCGCGCCGTATCGCCGCTCGTTCCCTTCGGCGGCTACGGCCTGTCGGGCCTCGGCCGCGAAGGCGGTCTCGACGCCATCAGAGACTACACGCGCTCGAAATCCGTATGGATCAACACCTCGGACGAGCCGATCCCCGATCCCTTCGTCATGCGCTGAGTTGCGAAGGACGCAGGTGCACTGAGAAAAACAAGAACAGACCAACAGAGGAGAATGAGAATGAAATTGATTTTGACCGGCCTGCTGGCCGGACTGCTCGCGGCGACAGCCGCCAAGGCCGATGAGATGGCGTTCACCAGCTGGGGCGGCACCACGCAGGAGGCGCAGACCAAGTCCTGGGCCGCCCCCTTCGAGGCCAGCTCCGGCATCAAGGTTTTGCAGGATGGACCGACCGACTACGGCAAGCTCAAGGCCATGGTCGACGCCGGCAACGTCACCTGGGATGTCGTCGACGTGGAGATGGATTTCGCCATCAAGGCCGCCAAGGACGGACTGCTCGAGCCGATCGACTATGCGGTCGTGCCCAAGACCGATCTCGACCCGCGCTTCAGCAATGAGCATGCCGTCGGCAGCTTCTACTATTCCTTCGTGCTCGCCTGGAACAAGGGCGCCGTCCCGGGCGAACCGGCCGGCTGGGCCGACATGTTCGACACCAAGAAGTTTCCCGGCAAGCGGACCTTCTACAAATGGTCGGCGCCGGGCGTGATCGAGATCGCTCTGCTGGCCGACGGCGTGCCGGCGGACAAGCTCTATCCGCTCGACCTCGACCGTGCCTTCAAGAAGCTCGACACCATCAAGTCCGACATCGTCTGGTGGGGCGGCGGCGCCGAGTCGCAGCAGTTGATCGCCTCCGGCGAGGCCGCCTTCGGGCAATTGTGGAACGGGCGCGTCTTCGCCCTTCAGCAGGACGGCACCGATGTCGGCGTCTCCTGGAACCAGAACCTCACCGCCGCCGACGTGCTCGTCGTGCCGAAGGGTACCAAGAACAAGGCCAGCGCGATGAAGTTCCTTGCCGCCGCCACCAGCCCGACCGGCCAAGCGAAATTCGCCGAAGCAAGCGGCTATGCGCCCATCAACACCAAGGCCAAGGCGGAGATGCCGGCCGATGCCGTCAAGGCCCTGCCAGATGCCCATGTCGAGGGCCAGATCAATCTGGACATGAACTACTGGGCCGAGCATCGCGACGAGATCGCGACGCGCTGGTATGCCTGGCAGACCAAGTAACGCCGTTGCAGACCCACGGGGCGCGGCTTGCGCGCCCCGTTTCGAGACAGGACCGCTCGATGCAAGGAAATTCTCCTAGACGCGGCTCGATCGTCGGCCTCCCGGCCGGCAGTGGCAGCGCCTTGCCGGCCCTGCTCCTGGTCGGGCTGTTCTTCATCGTGCCGGTGATCGCCCTGCTGCTGCGCAGCGTCACCGATCCCGAACCGGGCTTGCAGAACTACGCGGCGCTGTTCGGCAGCGGCACCTATGTGCGGGTGTTCCTCAACACCTTCCTGGTTGCATCGGTCGTCACCGCCGTCACCATCCTGGTGGCGTTCCCCGTCGCCTGGATGCTGGCGATCATGCCGCCCGCCCTGGGCTCGATCGTCTTCGGCATCATCATCCTGTCTATGTGGACGAACCTTCTTACCCGCACCTATGCGTGGATGGTGCTGCTACAGCGCACCGGTGTGATCAACCGGGCACTGATGGGCCTGGACATCATTCACGAGCCGCTGCCGCTCATCAACAATCTGACCGGCGTCACCATCGGCATGGTCTACATCATGCTGCCCTTCATGATCCTGCCGCTGGTCGGCACACTGAGGGCGATAGACCCGATGACGCTGCGCGCGGCAGCCCTTTGCGGCGCAAGCCCGTTCGAGGCCTTCCGCCGCATCCTCTTGCCGCTGTCGCTGCCCGGCGTCGCTGCTGGCGGCCTGATGGTCTTCGTCATGTCGCTTGGCTACTTCGTCACCCCGGCCCTGCTCGGCGGCACATCGAACATGATGCTGGCCGAGATGATCGCCCAGACGGTGCAGTCGCTGCTCAACTGGGGGCTCGGCAGTGCGGCCGCCTTTGTCCTGCTTGCCGTCACCATGGCGCTATACGCGATCCAGCTTCGCCTGGTTGTTGCCAGGCGCGCCGGGGGAGGGACCTGACATGCTGCTCGACTATGAACGGCTCGGATGGCTGCGCATGGTGCTTGGCGGCTTCACGGCGGCCGTCGCGGCTTTCCTGCTGCTGCCGGTGGTCTTCATCGTGCTCCTGTCATTCGGCTCGTCGCGCTGGCTGGCCTTTCCGCCACCCGGGTGGACGCTGAAATGGTATCAGCAGTTGCTGGGCGACCCGACCTGGATCGATGCCGCGCTGACCAGTGCCCGAATTGCCGCCATGGCCGCTATCCTCGCCGTCATCATCGGCCTGTTCGCCTCCTTCAGCCTGGTTAGGGGTGAGTTTCGCGGACTCCAGGTCCTGCGCGGCTTGCTGTTGACGCCGATGGTGCTGCCAGTGGTCGTTTTCGCCATCGCCATCTACGCCTTCTTCCTGCGCATCGGCCTTGCCGGCACCACGGTCGGCTTCGTCATCGCCCACACCATCTTGGCGCTGCCTTTCGCGATAATTCCGATCACGGCCGCGCTCGAGGGTTTTGACAAATCCATCGAGGACGCGGCCATCGTCTGCGGCGCCAGCCCGCTGCAGGCGAGGCTTAGGATCACCTTGCCGTCGATCAGGATCGGCATCTTCTCGGCGGCGATCTTCTCTTTCCTGGCCTCATGGGACGAGGTCGTGGTGGCGATCTTCATGGCGAGCCCGACCTTGCAAACCTTGCCGGTGAAAATCTGGGGCAGCCTGCGCGCCGACCTCAGCCCGGTCGTCGCCGCCGCCTCCAGCCTGCTTGTCGGCTTGACCTTGTGCCTGATGATCGTGACCGCACTCCTTCGCAGAAAATTGTCCAGATGATCCCTCCCTTCCTGTCCATACGCGCAGTAAGAAAGACGTTCGGTGCCTTCGTCGCCGTCCACGACGTAACCATCGATGTGCCCAAAGGTGAATTCCTGACGTTCCTCGGCCCGTCCGGCTCCGGCAAGTCGACGACGCTCTACGCCATTGCCGGTTTCCAGGATCCGAGCTCTGGCGATGTGCTTCTGGAGGACATGTCGCTGCTTTCGGTTCCGTCGCACAAGCGCAACATCGGCATGGTTTTCCAGCGTTACACCCTGTTTCCGCATCTGAGCGTCGCCGAGAACGTCGCCTTTCCGCTGCGCGTGCGCCGCCGGCCCGACGGCGAGGTCAAGCGCAAGGTTGCCGACATGCTGGCGCTGGTGCGCCTCGAAAACTTCGCCGACCGCCATCCGGGCGCGCTGTCTGGCGGCCAGCAGCAGCGCGTGGCGCTTGCACGCGCGCTGGCCTACGACCCACCGATCCTTTTGATGGACGAACCGCTGTCGGCACTCGACAAGAAGTTGCGCCAGGAGATCCAGGCCGAGATCCGCCGCATCCACCGCGAGACCGGCGTCACGATCCTCTATGTCACGCATGACCAGGAGGAGGCGCTGCATCTTTCCGATCGCATCGCTCTGTTCAGGGAAGGCCGTATCGAACAGATCGGCACCGGTGAGGATCTTTACCTCCGGCCGGCGAGCGAGTTTGTCGCCGGCTTCATCGGCAACTCGAATTTCTTGCCGGCCGAGCATCTGCTAACCGCAGGTGGTGCGGCGACGGTCCGCCTGGTCGACGGCTCGATCGTGACCGGCGTAAAGACGACAACATCCTTTGGTCAAGGCCAAAAGGTGCGCCTGATGGTACGCCCCGAAGCCTTCCGCCTGACGCCCGGGCCAGCGAGCGCAGCACTCGCCGTCGAGATCGTCGATACCGCCTTCTTCGGCGACCGCCGGCGCATCGTGGCGCGCACGGCGGCCGGGGAAGATATCGACGTCAGGCCAACCTCCGATGCAGAGGAAGCGGACAGCGCCATCGCACCGGGTCAACGCATTTTCTTCGATCCTGCCTCGGCATTCCTGTTCCCTGTCTAGGGCTTGGATTGCGCCCTGTCAGGTCGATTCCATTGCGGCATGAAAGTGCGCCTGTGAAAATTCATGCTTAGAAGCTGACAGTCCCATTTCGGCCCCAAGCTGTTATGCTGGCGATCCCTGTTTCTCCTATGGCCCGGCCGCTTCCGGGCGGCGGAGCTGGGGAAGCGGACATCCGCCGAACTTCGTAGACGAGGCCCTTTCATCTCGGCCATTCAGTAGCCGCCAGGGTTCCTGGATGCCGACGTTGCTTATAGCAGCGAAGCAATCGATACCGCCGCTCTTGCCACCTCGTATCGTGATGACGGTTGCGAGGGAGAATGCAGCTAGTGCACAGTAGCCTCGGAGGTGAAGATGTTGTTCGCGTCACACTCCGATCATGTTCGTGCCGCGCACGAGGATCCTCACATGGACAAAGCGACGACCATCGTTGGAATAGACTGTAGCCCACGCGCGTCCAGTAACTCAGGGCGGATGCTCGGCGAGGTTCTTCGCTCGCTCGAGAGAGATCGGCTGGTGAAGGTCGTGGAACAGGTGCGTCTGGCCGATGAGCGTATCGACTGTCTCGGGTGCGAGCAGTGTTATCAAACGTTCGGATACCACGGTGACGGGATCGATCGTGTTCTGTCATTCATGAAAGAGTCGGACGTGATTCTGATGGCTACTCCCACCTGCTTCGGAATGCCGCCGGCCCTGGGCGTCGTCTTGCTCAACAGATCGGATCCCCTGTGGCGCGACGGACAACAGCTCAAAGGAAAACTCGGAGCGGTCATCGTCAACGGCGCCAGCGATCCCTCGGACGATCCGAGTGTGCGCCTATGCGCGGACAACATGATCAAGTTTCTCGAGCAGCACGAGATGTCCTGCGTCCAGCCGGTCCATCTGGGCGGAACGCTCGCGTATCCCGAGCAACGGTTTCCAGACCCGCTCCCCGCCGGTACAACAGGCGTTCTCGGTCAATTGGCTGACGAGATCCGGCAGTGGGTCGGGAGCAGGTGATGCCGGCACATCTCTTGCTCAGTATTCTGTGCGAGAGTCGTTGCTCAGCTGGTCCGCGCTGCACTGCCGCGGAGGAACCGTGACGCCAGAAAAAGACAGCTTTCACATCGACAGCGTCGACGAGGTCGTAAGACGCGGTCGACATCAGCCCAAGCTGAGCGGTAGCAATTCGATCCTCGAACCCAGAAGCTTGGTCCGCGAACGGCCAGTTGGGCCTGCAACGGCAGCTTCGAGCAATCGTCGGCGACAGCGGAGCGACTGGAATGGGATCGGCAGCAGAACGGCAGCTTCTTGCAACTTCCCGGCGAAAAAACCGACGGTATCGGCCTCGTTCCAGCTGTCACGGGTCCGGCCGGTAAGAGCGCCCGCTAAACTTGGTCGTCAAAGCCGCGTTCGCCGATCTGCTCTGCGCATTGAGCGAGTTCCGATTGCCGCGACGCTCGTAACTAGTCTTACCGTGCCCGCCCTATACCCTCGACTGGCCGGGGGCTCTCGTGCCGGCGCCGAGCCGGAGCACTATGGCGGACAAGGACACCAGGGGCGGTCACAGTCCCAGTGCCGCAGCGAACCGTTCCTGGAAATACTGCACTCCCCGCTCATGCCGCCCCGAGAGCGGGCCGGAGCTATATGCCCCTGCGGCATAGTTGCGATGCGTATCGGGGCAGATGGTGTAGTCCTCGCGTACCACGGCCAGAGTGCCTTGCACGGATTTCGCCCTGCTCTCGGATGCTTCAGCAGCGATATCGGCAAAGAAGAAATGGTAATGCTGGTCTGTGTGATGCGGTGAGGTCGGATTGATCCGGCTAACGTTCATGCCGCCATCGAAAAGCGACAGCGTCCAGTTCGGCCACATCCAAAGCCATTTGCCGCGATAGAACAGATCGTCTTTCGGCGGTGCGGTCATCCGGACTAACCGGGATGGGCGGTGGTCTGGAAAGCTTCGAAGTCGATGGCAGCGTAGAACGAGGGATGCGTGCCAGGGGTGTGGTAGCCTTCGACGAAATTGTCGGTGTAGATCTTCCAGTTCGCCGCAAAGCTGACCGTGGCCTGATCGGTGGCGGCATAGGTCTCCAACGGCTCGTCCGCCAGTTCGGCGGGCAGAGAGCCAAGTTGATCCAGAAGACTTTCCTTCGGGTCAAGTGCCGCGAAGAGCAGCCCGCGCCATTCGGACAACTGCACCGTGTCCAGCGGCCAGTCTTCGGCGATGATCGCGGGATCCTTGCCATACCATGGGGCCTGCAGCAGCCGCCCGGTGTCGGCAAAGGACCATTTGTGATAGGGGCAAACGATCAGCCCACATTTGCCCGCGCCATCGGCCAGAAGTTTCGCCCCCCGGTGGCGGCAGACGTTCTTAAATCCGCGCAAGGTCCCGTCCCGGCCCCGGATGGCAAAGATCGGCGTGCCGGCGATGTCGATGGCAAGGTATTGACCGGACGTCGCGACCGAGGCGACAGGGCCCATGAACTGCCAGGTGTGCGCGAAGATGTTGCACCGCTCCTGCTGCCAGATATCATCGCGGACATAGAGCGACGGGTCCAAGTTCAGGTATTGCACGGGCGGAGTGTCGAGTGGCGGGTGGTCGGGGCGCAAGGTATCTGGCGTCATAGGCTAACCTCCAGTTCCGGCAATCCTGTCGTAAGCGGGGCGACATCCCAAGGGAACTGGCTCTGCTGCGCACAGCCTGTAAGCCGGTGCAATTTTGCTCTAACGCAGATTTGCTGGAGTTGCGGTTCATTTCCAATTCGCCGACCTAGTTGTCGACCGCGATCAACACGTCGGATGCCATAACAGCAGCATGGGCTCCAGGCCGACCTCGAGCCCAGTTCGTCGCCTGATGAACGGCGGGTCAGAATGGTGCGGTTCGCGCGCGAACGACGCGGATGGGGTCGGTTGCCGAACGGCAGCTATCCGCCGAGCCCGACCGAAACCTGACAGTCAGCAGCCGGCCCAGCAACAGTCTAGCGGCGTTTCTCTGGTGGCCAATCATGGCTGCAGGAGAAGCGAAATGGGACACTCGTGCTACGACCTCACCGACTCCGACCGCCGGGCATGGAATGCCGGGAAGAAGGTCGGGACGAAACGACCTCTGAAACCTCGACAGATATGGGCGATACGCTTCTTTCTCGATCGAGAGCTGCGTCTGCGAGACAGAGCGCTCTTCGATTTGGCGATCGACAGCAAGTTGCGCGGCTGCGATCTCGTCAAGATCAAAATCGGCAACCTCGTGGTAGGACCGGAAGTCCGAACTCGCGCGATGGTCATCCAACAGAAAACTGGCCGACCTGTTCAGTTCGAGTTGATGAGCGACGTACGCTCCAGCCTTCTCGCATGGCTGGAGCGACGCGGCGGAACAGTCGATGATTACGCGTTTCCGAGCAGGATCAATCCAAGGGCTCACATGAGTACAAGGCAGTATGCACGCCTCGTCGACGAATGGGTCGAGGCGATCGGGCTTAGACCAGAGGAATACGGAACCCATTCCCTGCGTCGCACCAAGGCCTCGATTATCTACAAAGCGACGGGAAATCTGCGAGCCATCCAGATTTTGCTCGGTCATACTAAGATCGAGAACACGGTCCGCTATCTGGGAGTCGATGTTGAGGATGCTCTCGAACTTTCCGAGGCAACTGAGGTTTGATCAGGTGCGGCTCCACTTCACGAGTGGAGCCGTGACCAATTTGCGCCGGTGGGTTCAACCGGTCATCGTAACACCTTCTGTAGCCTATCGGCCGGCGTTTCGAAGTCCAGGGTTTTCGGGGTCGCTGATTGAGCTGCAGGGCGACGGCGTTGAGTTGGGCCTGCGAGACATGGGAGAGGTTGGTTTCTCTCGGGAAGTACTGCCTGAGCGGACCGATGGTATTTTCATTGCTGCCGCGCTGACAGGGACTTCGCGGATCGCAGAAGTAGACCTGTAGATCGGTTGCAACGGTGAAGCTCATGTGCCGAGCCATCTCCTTGCCCTGGTCCCACGTTAGCGAGCGTCGTAACTCTTCGGGCAATGTGCCGTTCGTCTGGGCAAGGGCCGCCACGACGGTGGCCGAGTCCCTCCTCGCCACCTTTACAAGCATCGTGAACCGGCTGTGTCGCTCCACGAGGGTGGCGATGTGCGTGTCGTTCGCGCCGGTGAGCAGATCACCCTCCCAAATGGCCTGGGATGGCGCGATCCTCAGCCTCGGCGGGGCGCTCGCGGATGGAGATCATATCGAGTATTTGTCCTTGCCCCGTCCGGCTCTGTGCGCCTTTTGCGAGCCGCATCTGTCGTTTGGTACACAGGTGCGCTGTTAGTTCCTTCTTGAGCGCCCCTCGCGACTGGATGAATAGACTGCGATAGATCGCTTCATGAGATATCCGCATGCTTGGATCGCCTGGGTACTCTCGCCTCAGCCAGCCCGCTATCTGCTCCGGGGACCATTGCAGCGCTAGCTTTTGCGCCACCTGCCATCGTAGCCGCCCAGAGCTTGCCAGGCGACACTGCTTCGGGCGCAGCGCTCGCACCCAAGCATGCTTGTCGGCCCGGGTTGCACGATACGCTTGTGCACCGCCATTGCGCGAGATAACGCGACATATTGTCGATGGGGATCGCCCGAGACTTCGTGCAATAGCGCGGATCGCAAGACCCGCCGCGATCCCGCGAGAGATCTCTTCGCGTTCCGCCAGCCCGAGCGCCAAGGCCCCTCTACGCCTAGCTGACGGAGCAATGCCGCTGCGTAAGGATACGATCCGCTGAACGCCGGTCTTGTTCCGGCGGTCAAGTGCTCTGACCTCGGTTCCATCGCTCCCAAAGCTCGACCTTCTGCGCTGACGTAAACCAGATCCGTGAGGTCACCATGCAACACCTCTTCATCCTCTCAGATTAAAGCGGGTTGCGACGACCGGTTGAACCCGCCGCCTCATTCCGGTCGTTCGCCCACCTTCCGAAAACGGGTCGCCGGCGGTGAACTCAACTCTAACTTGTCGTCAGTAAGTTGTGTTCCGTGCCTCCTGGCCTAAGCGATTGCGTTTTTGCAATATCTCAGCTCAGCTCCGGCGTTAATTTAGATCAATCTAATGGACCCCTAATGAGTGCGCGCTTATCGACGGCCATTAGGATCGGGGAAGCCGCAAAGGCGATCTTCCGAAAAACTCAGAGCTTTCCAAGCCGAGAATTCGGAAAGCATGCAGACCTGAGCGAACGCGAACACGTCGGTGTTGAACCGATGCTTTTGGCGCTTTCTATGGAGCTGGCACTCAAAGCGTGGTTCGTCTTCGACCATGAAAATCCAAGAGTCGTCAAATCGCACAACCTGATAAGGCTGTTTGATCGCCTAAAGCCCGAAAGCCAAGAGAAACTCGACGCGGAGTTCAAAAGGTCAGTGGTCCCGTATCATCCCAATGGTTTCTACATCGAGTACAGCATTCGTCACATTCTGTATCAACACCAAGATGCCTTCACCGACTGGCGCTATCTTCACGAGGCAAAGAAATCGATGATGTTCGATCAGAGTGCTTTTGAGGCAACGCTCGAAATGGTGCTCCGTGAGTTCGAGAAGAGGTATCGGATTGAGCGGGTGAAGCCGCTTTGGCCATCCTGAATGTAGTCAGGATCGGAGGCCCCGATGCGGCCTTGATTGTTTCGAGCGGTAGCTTTGGGACCGGAGCTTTCCTTGCCGGAGGGAAGGGCTAACGACCGCAACGAGGCGGGCAGCGGCCTGACCGTTCCGGGCTTCAGGACCACGTGGCCTCGTCCGAAACCCACTTATGGAACGCGGCGATACGAGGGTCGGTCCAGCAATCTTTTCTGCAACACAAATGATAGGCCTCCGTGTCGTCAGAGATCTGCATATCTTTGAACGGCAGCACCAGTTCTCCCTTGGCAATCTCGTCGTGAAGCACAGAGAGGTCTCCGATCGCGACGCCCTGGCCCATGGCCGCGGCACGATAGGCCATATCGGCACTGGGAAAAACCTCACCCGAGTTCACGTCAAGAAGGTTCGGCGCAAATCGCCCAGCCCAAACTTTCCAATCGTGCCGATCAGGCGTCTCATGCAGCAGGTTATGGTGAACCAGGTCGGCAGGAAACGTTATTGGCACGCCCCTCTCCAGTAGCTTTGTAGAGCAAACTGGGGTGCCGAACGATTGCAACACCAACACCGCCTCGATATCTTTCGGCCGATTTGGATAACCGCAGTCAAAGGCGAGATCGAACTCACCTCCGAAGAAAATTTCCCAGTCAAAAGGAGCGGTCGTTACCCGAATACCGATTGCAGGCCATTGCTGCTTGAAACGGTCAAGCCGCGGTAGCAGCCACCGAATGGAGAAGGTGGGCGGGCAGATAACCTTCAGATGCCGAGGCTGGCGTTGCACGTCTTGAGCTCCCGCGGCAATGCTTTCGAACGCGGCCGCCAGGATCGGTTGAAAATTGCGCCCCGCATCGGTCAAAACCAACCGGCGCGGCAATCGTCGAAACAATTCCACTTGCAATGCTGTTTCCAACAGCTTGACGTGCCTGCTGATCGCTCCTTCGGTCACGCATAGCTCCTCAGCCGCGCGCGCAAAGCTTTCGTGGCGCGCGGCTGCTTCAAAGGCCCGAAGCGCATTGAGTGAAGGGAGACGCATCGACTGTCACTACCTCAGGAATTCTGAGCCTATCCCAGAGAAAGACTGGTTTGTAGCCGGTACGCTGTCTGCCTACGCTGTCATCTGCAAGCGCGAGGTTGGCACGGAGGCCTGACGGTGAGCAACAATCTTCTTGCATCGACGTTTCAGGACTTGTCCCATGAGGTTCGAGCAATCAGAATAGCTCGCTATGTCTCAAGATGGCGGCAACGGCATTTCTACCGCCGTGACCTAGCGCGACTATCGGGGGTAGCGCCGCACATGATCGACGATATTGGATTGACGGAGGACGAAGTGGAGTCTGAACTTGCAAAGCCATTCTGGCGATGATCGGATCCTGACTAGGCCGACCACTTGAAAGCTGGAACCCTTTGTCGAGTGCGCTAAGCTTCCCCTTCAGGTCAAGTCACGACGCGCCCACCCCAACCCTGAATGTCCGGCCTTGAAGATTCGCAGACCGAAGCTGCCGGTCAGCTACCGGCTCAAAAAATCTACCGGTCAGCAATGCGCCTTAACTCGACCAGAGAGTTCAATTTTGCAGCGGCCCGAATGGAGACATCGCCGGCGACCACGCCGAACGCCGCGGTTGCGCCTCAAAATCGTTGTTAAAGAATGGCCCCTAATTCGGCTGATCAATTGCCGCCCTCAAGCGGCCTCAGCCCGCGGGGCTTTCCCTTCTCACCAATTTCCCGTCTGGTTCTGCGCTGCACTCTTAAGCGCGAGAGAGGCGGATGTATCGAAACTGTCGGCGCAGGCCGCCTCGACGTCTGCTTTGGTTAAGCCAACGTCGCGCAGAAGGAAGTTGGACAGGTGACCAAGCCCACGCTTTATGTTGCGGCGGGTCCGCCACTCACAGACAAGGGCCAGCAACCGTTCGAGCGGAGGATCAAAAAAAGTGCGCGGCACGCGCAGTGCGGTCTCGCCTAGTGTCGTTTGCGTAATGTTACGCCAGGTCATGGTAGCCTCCGTTGGGGGATGCACGAATGACGACCACCATCATGGCAGAGGACGGGAAGGCACCAGGGCAGCTTCGGAAGCGTTCCGCTTCAGATTGTGAACTGGCCTCAGACCTCCGAAAGGCCTAACCTGCGGCAAAGGAGCGGTCAGCCATGACGCGACGGCCTTACGGACTGGTCTGCCCGATCTCGCACGCCTGCGAGTTCCTGGAGCCACGCTGGACAATTCAAATCCTGACCGAGCTCTGGAACGGCTCGACCCGCTTTAATGACATTCGCAAGGGGGTGGGCAACGTCTCGTCCGCCCTCTTGTCGAGGCGGCTCAAGGAAATGGAAGCGTTGGGCCTGGTCGAGCGCGTCGAGGAGAGGCGACGGGCACCATCAGCTATTTCCGTACCGAAAAGTCGATAAGGCTCGAGCCGGCGATGAACGCGCTGGCGGAATGGGCGCAATGCAACATCGAGGCGGAGATCGCGCTCGCCGACGTGGATGTTTCGACCCTCATGTGGGCCGTGCGGCGAAAGATTGACCTCGCTGAACTGCCGCGGCGGCGCGCCGTCATCCGCTTCCATTTCCGCGACGATCCCCCACCGAAGTGTCCCCATTACTGGTTTGTGGTCGAGCCAGGCGCGGACTTGCCCGAGCTCTGCTCGCTCGACCCCGGCCGGGACGTCGATCTTTACGTCGAGACCGGCGTTGTTTCGCTGGGAGCCATCCTGGAGGGCCGCTCTAGCATCGAGCGTGAGAAAGAGAGGGGCGGCCTTTTCCTCATCGGCGACCCCGGCCTCGCGCGAAGCATGGACCGTTGGCTGCGAATCTCGGTCTACGCGGCGCTTGAGGGAATCGTCCAGCTTTCTTGAAAGCCATGTTTGGAGTGCAGCCTTATGCAACCCGCCCAGGACGACAAAGCCATTTGGCTGGCCTCAAAAGCTATGGTGCAATCGTCCGTTGTTGATTGCTGCTCACTGAAAGCCGTGGGTTAGGCGAGCAAGATACGCTCAGCGAGCGTGCGATGACCTTCTTTGGGGCAGGCCATCATTTTGTCGATCAAAGAGCGCAGAACTCCTTTGACCCATTCGTTGCCCACGGCACGGATCGCGTACTGCGCGCCTCGATAATCGTCGAAATTCGGGATCAGTCTGCCGCCGATAGAAGCCAGCGACGGACAGGCTCGCTATCATCAAAGGCCGCCTCGAAAATTGATGATGCGAGCACGGCACATATGTGAAGGGTTTCAGAGCCGACGTTTCGAAACCCGTGTTTTCGATTAGCCGGAACAACAAGTGATTGCCCTTCGATTATGCTAACCGACTCGTTGTCAATCCAAATCTCTGCTTTGCCGGTGACCACAGAGAGCACTTCTTCAACACGGTGACTGTGCGTCGGGGCGCCCATAGCCGGCGCTACCCATTGCTCGAAAATGCACAGCTGAAGCGCGCCGTTCTCAGCGGATATAAGCATCCGGGTTTCTACTCCAACTCGCCATTCCTCCCGCCGCTGTTCCGCATGTGAGATTATCTTCATGATGATTGTGGACCCCTCTCACTTCAAGCAAATGTTCTTCTCCTGTAAGGACCCGCCCGCAACTCTGAAATGCACATCGAAGCAACGTCCCAACCTTGGCCAGAGCACAAGTAGATGGTCCGTGTCGGCACCCCCGGAGCCCTCAGCGACATCCATCCCCCTGCTTGTCACCAGATGAGACTTCGATCAATCTCGCCAATTGAGGTCCTCCCGGTTAACGCCATTGCCGTTTCAAATTCCCGGCGTAACAGGTCAACACAGTGCCTGACCCCATCGGATCCGCCCAAGGCAAGCGCATAAACATATGGGCGGCCGATCATCACCGCGGTTGCTCCAAGAGCGATAGACTTCAAAACATCCGTTCCCCGTCTGATGCCGCCATCGATAATAATTGGAATCCTGCCGGCCACCCGCTCGGCAACTGCCGGCAGTGCATCGATCGTTGCCGGCAGCGTGTCGAGGTTCCGTGCGCCATGATTGGAAACCACAATGGCGTCGGCGCCTGAGCTTATCGCCAGTTCAGCGTCCTCAGGATCAAGGATGCCTTTCAACACGATAGGCAGAGCTGTGAGAGAACGAAGCCACTCAACATCCGGCCATGTCAATATTGCACGCTTTGGCGAACCACCGATCTTGAAGAGGCCTGTATTGCGGTCATTGAAATAAGGGGTGGTGAGCGCATCGGGAATTTTGAAACCGGCTCGCATTTGCCTTCGCCGATCGCCGAGTGTTGGCATATCCACCGTTACGCAGATCGCCTTCGCTCCGCCCGCAGCGACTTGGGCGACAAGGTCACGGTTGAAACATCGATCGCTCTGCCAATACAACAGGAACCAGATCGGCACAGGGCTTGTGGCCACGCATTCCTCGATGGTTGCTGTTCCGCTGGTCCCCAGAGTGAATATCGCACCGGCTTCGCCCGCCCCGCGAGCGGCAGCCACCTCGCCCTCGGGGTGTGACATGCGTTGGAATGCCGTTGGCGCCAGAAAGATCGGATGAGAGAGCCTTTCACCGAAGAGCGTAATGCTTGTGTCGATCTTCGAGACGTCCCGCAAAACCCGCGGCCTGATCCGCAGCAGGTCAAACGCACCTACATTGTCCCGCATCGTAATTTCGTCACCAGCCGCGCCGGCGATAAACTCATAGACGGCATGGGGCAAACGATCACGTGCAGCAGGTTCGAAGTCTGCCAGGCAAAGAAATTCATTTGCGAGATCAGAAGGCATTTGCCACCCGGCTGCGGTGTTCAAGACGTTATGCTGAGTTGTTACGCTGTTCAACAGGCCGCCCGTGCTCCACGGCATCTTGAGCTTCTTTCCAGAGCTCCGGCGATACAATCGTGCTCGAATCGGAGTGACATTGAGTTGAGCCCATCCGTGCTGACCAGAAGCCAGAAGGCTCCTGCTGGACAACGCGCTTTTGTCGTCTGCCGTGCTGGTGGCCAAGCCGTCACGCCCTCTCTGAAGGACTTCTCTCGTTTGAGGATGCGCCTAGACGGCACCCTTTCAGATATTTATGTTAGACATCTCTAAAGTAGGGATGAGCCGCTCAGCTTCAGATTGCGCCAAGGCCTGCATTCAAGCTCTGATTTGTTGTGCTTTTTCATCCGGGGGCACGCCAGTATGACAAGCGAACGTCAGCACGAATACGAGTTGGGACATTCGGAAAGAGAACTGAGAAGGCTGGCGACGCAGGCGGCATTGGTTGACCCGATGACCCGGGATTACCTGCTGCGAGCTGGCCTTCGAGCGGGAATGCATGTCCTTGACGTGGGGAGCGGCGCTGGCGATGTCGCCTTTCTCGCGGCTGATATTGTCGGACCCACAGGTCTTGTTATCGGCTCTGACAGGTCGGCGGAGGCTCTTGACGCTGCTCGGGCGAGAGCCGCGCAACGTGGTTTGGAGAATGTAATCTTCCACCAGTGTGATCCTGCCACCTTCACTTTCGATATAGCGTTCGACGCTGTTGTTGGCCGATACGTCCTAATGTTCGCGCCCGATCCGGTCGAGATGTTGAGAGGGGTTGCGCGGCATCTTGGTCCCGGGGGCGTGATGGTATTCCACGAAGTCGACTGGACTGGCGCTGCCTCGTTTCCCTCCGTCCCAACGTACGACAACTGCTTTCGGTGCATTGTGGAGACATTTCGTCGTGTAGGGACCAACCCCAACATGGGCCTGCAGCTCCATGCGACCTTCGTAAAAGCCGGGCTGCCGGCCCCTAGCATGGCGGTAAGTGCTCTCGCCGGAGGTGGATCAGACAGTATGAGTGGCATTGATCTGATCTCCGATCTCGCAGCGACCATGGCTCCGGTGATGGAGCAGATGGGCGTTATCGCAGCTTCAGAACTCGGTCCCGAAACGCTGCAAGATCGAATTCGCGCCGAGGCTTATGCAAGCGGAAGCGTGGTGGTCGGCCGATATGAGGTGGGCGCCTGGTCACGACGAATGTAGGCACCACGGTCATGCGCCCGCGCTTCCCTCGTTCAGCCCGCTCGAGCTGAAATTGACCGCTCAACAATGGAGGCGGAGAAGACGCATTAGAGCCGTCCGACCGCTACAGCGGTAGCGCCATCAAGACAGCGCTGCTACCTCAGAGCAGCAGGTGAATTGCCACAAGCTCGATGATCAGCAAAACGGCGCACACCACGCCCGCAAGGGCATAGCCTCTCCAATACGCGCGTATGTCCTGATCGGTTTGGAATGCTTCTAGCCAGAGCCCGTCGGGGGAGACGCCAAGGCAAATGGGGATAGGCATCGCGGCTGGCACGATTGTATTAGGTGCTAAAGCATCTCTGCCCAACATGCAGGCGGCTCTCTGACCGCGAAGAACAGATATTAGCCTGCGCTAACTAATGGCGAAAGCCCCTCATCGAAATATCGCCGGCCTGTCCTGATTGTCTCTTTGGTTGTTTCAAACTGGGCAATGGCGTGTCGCCGCAGGAGAGCGGGACAAAGAACAACATCGTCGGTGTACGACCTGGCTCGCTGCCGACCAGGTCATAGCTGGCTCCGGCGCTGCCAAGACTTGGTGACACCGGTCTGGCCGCTGGCGAAAATATGCGATCCTGCTAAACTTAGCCCGTGTGAACACGCATGAATGGGGGCTTTGTGCCGGTATCATATGACCTCATTGGCAAGACAGCCGTCGTAACCGGCGGAGCAAAGAGTATCGGCAAGGCAATCGTAGAGCGCCTTGTAGCGTCGGGTGCTGCAGTGCACGTGTGGGATCGAGATCAGATCGAACTGAAGGGTGTGGTGTCTACGAAGGTCGATATTACCAGCCGCGATCAGGTAACCCATGCGATCAACATGATCGTCGGTCGTGGCCAGCGTATAGACGTTCTGGTTAACAACGCCGGTTATCTAGGAACCCTTCACCCGTTTGACCAACACGAACCTGCAGACTGGCGAAGCATCATCGAAACCAATCTGATCGGCACGATGCAAGTGACGCAGTTGGTTTTGCCCCACATGCGAAAATGGGGTGTTGGCCGCATTGTCAATATGGGCTCTTTGGCGGGCAAGGAAGGTCTTGCCAACCTTGCCGCCTATTCAGCCTCCAGCGCAGGTATCGTAGTCTTCACAAAGGCGCTTGGGCGTGAGGTCGCCAATACAAACATACGCGTGAACTGCGTCGCTCCTGGGCCAATCGATACGGACATGATCCGAAACCTCGGGGTCGCAGCTGTCGAGACAATGATCGCCGATAGTCCAATGAACCGGCTCGGCCGGGTCGAAGAAGTTGCCCACATGGTGGCCTGGCTGTGCTCGGACGCCAGCAACTTCAATACCGGCGCGGTATTCGACATGTCGGGTGGGCGGGCGCGTTACTGAGCGCCGACTGTGTCTCGGTGCTTTCAGGCGGCCCCGCGTCACCGTGGACCAAATATTCCCACCCCTAACGGCGACCTATGTGATCCCCTCATGGCAACTCTGCGGTACGAGGTAAGGCGGGAACCGGATGGGACGTGGACGGTGTTCGACGTTTTCACCGGGCAGCCGGCTATTGTAGTGGGCCACCCTTCTGTCGACCTTCCCGACATGGAGTATGCTGAAGAGCTGGCAGCCATCCTGAATGCCAACGACCTGAAGCAGAGGCTATCTCACGGGAGGCTCCCCGGAGGGCTCGCCTGACCGAGGTGGCATGACAAGTTAGCCATTCAACGCCTTCGTACTGCCCTTCCAGGATGGCTCGTCCGATTCCGAGCAAGCATTTGTTATTGAATTCCCGACTACGACCGTCTTAAATCGACTTGCCATTGCGTTTCGTAGGGAGGATTTGATGGGCAACGTGGTGCCAATTCGCAGGGCCACGCGTTGCGTGGAAGTAGTCGGAGCCAGTGGCGAATGGGTCGTCCGCATCATAGAGACCGACCAGGAAATTACACGCTCATTGGGCCTGGAATCGTTTGCGCTGTCCTTAGCGGAAGGCCAGCGGATACGCCTGCATCTCGACAAAACGCTCTGGGTTGAACGGTGCTAAATCCCCGAGCCGTCCAGTTGCTGGCTGTCTTGCCTCCCCAGGGCGCCGGCATGGAGGCTCGGTTTTTCGGCAGTAACCTCGAGACGGCTCGACAAGCCTGAAGGTCGATCGTAAAATCGGCTCAAAGCTCCTGCCTCGGGCCGCGTTCTCGCCGCTCAATGATCGTCAAACTGCCTGCGTAGGTGATCAGGTGAAACCAGGACCTATTCCTTGCGCGTCACGCCCCTCTTTCAGCCGCGACGACTACATGCTGGCCCGCTTTCTGAGGATTTTCACCGCGAAGCTGACGGTCCGCTTGCGGCCCCAATGCTGCCCAGGAGCAATGCGCCTCTGAGGTGACCAGAGTGAAGAAGCTAGGCGAAACCCGCACGACGGGCGCCTTCTCTGATGGCAGCAATGGCGACAGGATTGGTAACCGGATAGGTTCTGATGAACACCTCAGCCGTGAAATTCGGGAACTCGTCCTTCAGTCGCGAATTGATCCTGGCGACCTGAGGAGTTTCATTGAGCATCGCATGAGCCATTGCCAGAAACAGAAGGGTGGCGGGCGAATCTGGCGCAGATTGACGTAGCGCGACCAGTGATTCACGGTAAAAGCCTAGAACGTAGCTGCATCGAGCAAGCATTCCATAATACCAGGGAACATAAGGATTTAGCCGGACCGCTCGCTTGGCCAGTTCGTAGCCACGCTTCGGGTCGCTGCCAACAAGAGCAAGGCTACCCGCAAGAAAGGCAAGTGAGTCCGCGTCATTTGGAGCAGCCACCAACACTCGGTCATGTTCTTCGACAGCAGCTTCGACATCGCCCTGCAATGCCCGAAGATCGGCAAACATTATGCGGGCGTAAATGTCGGCCGGGTCGAGCGCCAGCGCTTGCTTGACACATTGGCTCCAGCTCTCGATTGAGCCGGAAAGGTTGTCGGTAAACCCGTTGATAGCTTCCACAGCATGCGCAAGTGCCAGCGCGGTCCAAGCTCTTGCTAAACCCGGATCGAGTTCGATCGCACGCGCCAGTAGCCGTATCGCCTCCTTGTTCGACTCACGGGTGAAAAGGTGCTTCTGCTCAAGCCCAAGCAGATAGCAGTCATAGGCCTGCAAACTTGCTGGAGCCTTCCGACGAGCCGCATCGCGCCGCAGATTGGCGAGCTGACCGTGGCAAGTTGCAAGGACATTGATGACGTTTTCGGTCACGCTGTCCAGCATCGCAAACAGGTTGTTCGCGGAACGATCGTAACGCATCGTCCAGACATCGACCCCTGTGTGGGCGTCGACGAGTTGGACGCGGATGCGCACCCGCTGCCCGTCCACTTGAAAACTTCCCTCGATCACATAGTCGGCATTCAACTCTCGTCCGAGTGCTCGCACGTCAACACGCCGTCCCTTGTAGGAAAGCATTGTTTGGCGGGCGATCACCGCAAGGTCCCGGTAGCGAGAGAGATCAACTATGAGGTCCGCCGACAACCCATCAGCGATACGAGTCCAGCGTTCTTCTCCGCTTAAATTGTCGAACGGGAGAACTGCGAGGACCGGCGGACCCGGCTCGTCGGTCGAAAGACTTCCGGGTGGTGCATGGCTGCGGTCCTGCTGGCGGTGATCGGCAAGTAACCCAGCAAGCGCCACTTTACTACGAACATCGAGCTTCCGATAAATGGCCGAAAGATGGGTCCGAACGGTGGTAGGCGCTATGAAAAGTGTTTCGCCGATTTCGCGATAAGTCATTCCCTCCGCAAACTTTGCCGCGACCATCAACTCCCGATCCGATAAGCCGGCGAGAGGATTGCCTACGGCGCGAAGCATCGTTTCATTTTCCTTGCTGCCGACCTGTGGCCAGAACCCGATGGCCTTACATCAGGATGAAAATACTACAGATGCGATATCGAAAACACTGCATTTGCACGATTCCATGCGACGGGTCAGCATCCTAGTCTCTGCAGATCGGCAGGGCAGGTTGCTGGCAGGCCTGGTCGATTCGGAACACGGAGGGCTCCATGACAAAGTTGTCTGTCTTGACCGTAATACTGGTGCTTTTGGTGTCGGTGGGGCCATGCTTGTCCGAAGGTACCCAAACCAACAGCAAACTGACTTCCGAAGAAGCGGTGAAAGCTGCCAGCTCTGAACTGTATTCCGACATTCTCGTGCGAGCATGCAGGAACGGATGGCGGTATCCGCGCAGCTACATCGAAAATGGATTCAGGCGCCACCTGGCGGAGCTGAAACTGCAGCTTGTCGATCAGGGTTACAGCGTCGTACCCAACATGACCGTGAATGATCTGCCCGTCCGAGTACCGATATCGGAGACCAAACGCCGTCTGGTTGGCTCGCGCCAATTCAGCTGTTCCCACCCATACTGGCGCTATGAATGACTCCACGCGACGGTGTGCAATCTGACAGCCTGATTTCCGGCGGTTCTCCCCAGGTTGGAAGGAGGCGTTGACGAATGGCAGGTTGTTATTCCAGGAGGAGTGACACTCCTCCTGGAGCTGTAAACAACGTCATGGAATGACCGCTCTTCGGCTGCGTGGCTCCGCAAGCTGCCGATCCGCTACCGGCCCTGTTCCAGCCGTCAAGGGGCCGGCCGGTAAGAGCGCCCGCTAAACTTGGTCGTCAAAGCAGCGTATTCGTCAGTTGACAAGGCAAACTTCGCTCGATGACCGTGAACTCGAACGGCAGCTTACCGACGAGCGCTTCCTAGAAGCAGACCGTCCGGATACGGCCCCAAATGAGACGTTGGAAGCATTGAGGGCAGGGGACAGTTCGTGGCGCAAACGAGATAGCAGTTCCGAGTAGTCATCGCTGTTCGCGAAACGGTCGATTCCTGGAAATCGCAATGTCGTGTATCGACTAACGCGCTATCTCGGCTCGAGGACCAATTCAGGTACGCGCCTGACATTAGCTGTTGAGCATAGATCCGTGCGTCCCGGAAAGCGGACGCGGCACGATCCGGGTTAGGCGAGTAAGATACGCTCGATGACGGCGGCGCGCGCGGAACCGTCGCAACCAAGGATGAAGCTGTTGCTGGAGTCGAGCGGGCATTCACGCGGCCATTGCCGGAGCAGATCGGCGCTAGGACGGCCCAGCAGCCTTTGTCGCGGGGGGACACTTTGCGGCGGGCGGGCCGCTGGGCTCGACCGGTGAGACTCAGCGCCGTCCGGCAAACAATATGCGCACGACTGCCAATGCCAACGAATCATACAAACGGAGGAAGGAAGCGATCTAACCAGCTATCGCCATTTCCGATGCGAACGCCTAAGCCTTTTATGAGACCTAAGCGCAGCTTGCAGGCCGCAGCATGGTCCCAATTTGGGACGAATAGTTTGGCACCCATATTGCACCCACATCTTTCGCCGGCTGATCCCCGGTCCTGATCGCGTACTCTGATCAGGTGTAAGGCTCGCCGGGCTCGAGGTAGTTGGGGTCTTCGCCCGGCGAGTTGTCTACCAATGCGCAGTCACAGCCACACGGTGACGCCATACTCAAGCATTCCGCGGTTGTGCATCGCCCGACCAAGGTCCGATCGGTATGGGACTTCAGTCGCGCAAAGGGCCGATACGGTCTCCGACTCCGGATTTTTTTGCTAGATTTCAGAGGGTTACAAAGCGCTTCGCAGTCGTCAGTCGCTCATTGCAACAAGCATTTATCTAAAGTTCATTCAGTCGAATTAGGAAACTCTTATAAGCCGCTCTATAACGAATCGGCGAGGTGGCTATTCGCCTGAGGAGGTACCATGACATCCCGAAAAACGCTGTTGGCAGCGCTTGCCGCGCTTGCGCTAGTGACCGCTCCTGCTTTCGCTGGCGCGGGTGGAAATGGTGGTGGTCACGGCAATGGTGGTGGTCACGGCAATGGCGGTGGTCACGGCAATGGCGGTGGTCACGGCAATAGCGGCAAGTCCGGCAACAGCGGCGGGAAGTCCGGCAACAGCGCTTCGCACGGCAAGTCGGCATCGGCTCACGCCGGAAAGAAGGCCTCGGGCGAAGACCAGGTCGCCGTCGACGACATTGAGGTCGCCGCGACGCCTAAGGACAAGAACATTCACGCCAAGCTTGGCCGGCTGAACTCGCTGCAGCGCAACATCAACGCTTACATGAACTCCAAGAGCAAGAAATTCGCCGGCATTCAGGCTTATGTGACAGCGTCGGCGGCCGCCAAGGGTGCCCAAGCCGCGGTAGATGCCGCCCAAGCCGAAGTCGACGCGTTGAACGCCAAATTGAACGACCCGAATACTCCGGCCGACCAAGTCCCGACCCAGGAGCAGATTGACGCAGCGCAGGCGGCGCTCGATGCCGCCAATATAGCGGCGGCCGATGCTGCTGCCGCCGTCCCGTCGCTGGATGACGCGCTCGCCGATATGGCCAACAAGCCGGTCGACGCCGAGGTCACCGAATGGGCCAACGGCGTGCTTGCCGAGAAGATCGACGAGATGGCTGCCAAGCAGACTCCTGCGGCAACGCCGTAAGGCGGTCACAGCTGAAGCGACCCTAGTCGAACGTGCAAGCCGCCGGGTCACCCCCCCCCGGCGGCAGGGCGACCCGAGCTTGCCACCTTATTCTCCTCTTTGAGGGCGACCCCTAAACAAGCGGAGTTGCTAGCTACCGACGCGTAGGAACAAAAGTGCCGAAATACCGTGTTGAGGAGATGGCAGGCGATGCCGTGACGGCCACCCACACCGTCAACGCGAAAACTCCGATCAGGGCGGCGCGCGAAGCGGCGGAACGAGACGTCATTCTACGCCCGGTCACATCTTCGAATACACTTCAGCCTGTAGGGCGGTCCATACCCGGCTGGCCGCGGCTCACGCTGGTTTCTTGAAACGCACCATGCCGTCGACCTCGATGCGCAAGTTCGACTATTGACCCGGACCAGGGTTCTCTCGGTCTGGTTTTGAGCCAAGGGGGAAGCAATACGATTTCCTGGACGTGCCGCTTGAGGCATTTGTCGCGTTCAAATCTGCTTTCGCCAAGGGCCGCTATTTCAACAATCACATCCGCAACTAACTATGCATTGCGACTCGCCCAAGATCCGACTCGCCCAAGAAAAGGCTGCAGGCTCGTTGGACGATTAAGGGAGGTACTTTCCGAAAAACGGCCCGCGCTGATCGAAGGGCGCCCAGGCCGGACCGTTGCCGCCGGTCGGCAGCGGGAGGCATCCATTACGGCCGGTGCAAACCGGCCTCTCCCGGCACAATTAGCAACCTTCGGCAGTCGTTTTCATCTGTCCAGGGGCTGCGGACTGGGCACTGGTGTCATCCTGTTGACCAGGAGCGGCCTGCTTGGCACTGCCACTCTGCTGGCCCGGCGCACAGTCCTTCGCTGAGTTCGAATTGGTCGACTTCGTTGTGGTCGAATCCGTGTTGTTATCTGTCGTCGGCATCGTTGTGGTAGTGGAGGAGCCACTCGACGTTGTCCCTGTTGTCCCTGTCGTCCCCGCGAACGCAAGCCCGCTGGAAACAGCCATCATGGCAGTGGCAAAAAGAAGCCGTTTCATTCTTCATCTCCTAATGACAAGTAATGTCCCTTCCATTCGATAACGGGGGATGCGAAGGATCGGTTCCGATGCGACCTTGTGTTGACCGGCAGCTTTGGGGCGGCCGTTAGCGGACTGGCAGCCTTCAGGCGGCGGATCTTCGGTAGCTGACATTCCGGCTAGCGCGGACATCGCCTTCCCCATGGGCAGAAATTATTCTCCTGGGGCCCGCCCACGTTTCTCTCAAGCCTCCGATTTCATGACCGACAGGTTATCACGATGTGTCTGAAGGTGCAGAAGCTGATCGTGCCCCTTGGTTGTGCAGCCCTTCAGCCGTGGGCCAACCTCCCAACACCCTTGAAAAGGACTTGAAGTCGTCCCGCACCGGAGCGAACGTCTTCGCATGATCGGGATAACACGGCGGTCACGAGACACCTGACGAGTTGAAGGAATGGGAGCGACGCTCCCTGGAAGGCGACTTCTCGCAAATGCCGCGTCCCTTCCGTTGGCGTCAGTCAGCGCGCTTTGCGCATTTCATGAATGGCTATAAGGAGGCGGGCGGTTTGATCAATTCGCTCGTCTGCACCGCAGAATTGCCAGAGATGTCCTGGACGGCCGTTCGCCGTGGTACGGAAGCGCGCGGGACTTTATGGCTCTGGCTGAGGGCGTCCTTGACGACCTGTGCGAAGACAACGCGAGGATGGAGGGCATCAATACAGCACCCGCGTTCCGCGACGCCTTCATGTCCAAACGCTGCCTGATCCCTGCCGACGGCATCTCGCCGTGAGGAAGAAATGACGCTGAGGACGCCAACTGTCGTCGGGTCCGCTGGCTGCATGGGTCACGCCGCAGGCGTTGCAATCCCTTCTAAAGCGATGATCCTGGTGTTAGCGGAACGTTTGCGGATCTCGATCAGCCGGGCGTATTCCGGCGAATTATACCAGCCCATCAATGACGCCATGTCGGGGAATTCGACAATGACCAGTCGGTGTGGATCCCAATCACCTTCCAGAACCTTGGTGGCGCCACCGCGGCCCAGGTACCGCCCACCGTACCGCTCTTCGGTAGCGGGAACGTCCCGCCGATATTCCTCGAACAAGGCAGCGTCTTTTACGTCTACATCCGCTATCAGATAGGCAGCCATCTGTGTTTCCTCCTTAGACCTACCTCGCGCTCCTCGGCTTCGGCGTCGTCGGTCCGCACCCTGTCGACGATCTCCGTGGCGACATCCAGCGCCAGCGCGCTTTTCGATGATTTTGGCGCTGCCACGGCTTTCCTTCTTTCGCATGGTTCGCAAAGATTAGCATGATCGCATGCTCTCGTGTCTGGCGGTCTCCCTCAAAGCGTCATCGACCGCCCTTCAGATGAGACACCGCCGTCTCGACAGGTAGGCTCGGCAGGGTTCGGTTTTTCTTCGGTCCTTTTCATCCAAAACTTGTCGAAAAGCGCGAATGAAAATAGGAAATATGCAACCTGAAAGATGATAAAAATCAGCAAGGTCCATGTAAGGGACTTCCAGAACGAATCCGTTGCTAGGTAAATCCAGGTCGCTACCACGGTCGACATGGCAAACATCCCAATCAGCAATCGCGGAAAAAACAATATGTTCAATGCGCCCCATAGCTGGACCGACCGGTCTCACGTCTACCCCCCAGAAGCACGTAAGGCTTCACTAAATTAGTAATTGCGCGCCAATGGCCAGAACCAAACCTTCCGACCAGCTTTCCCGGGCTGAAATCGACCGCTTCCTGGCAGCAGCCGAAGCGCTGCACAAGAGCATCGTCGGGCCGCTGTGGCGTACCACAGCGAGCATGCCAAGCTCTGTGAGGTCCCTCCACCCCTTTTGAAGGCGGTCGAGAACATCACCGACCATAAGGCAGCCAGACGGCTCCCGCGCGGCTGAGACGGCCCTGTCCCGTTCCTTTGGATGAACTGCGCAAAGGCCATAGGCGATAAGATAGGTATTGCCCTGCGGAATCGGGTGTGATTCTAACTGCGACGACACACGAATTGCTTCCAGACGACGGTTGGGCCGAGACGATTGAGCTTCTCGGCGGCGAAGATTTGCTTACGCGGAGCGCCCGCGAGACGAAGGCGTTCCTGCGCCCGCGGGGCGTTCGATCGGCGCCCGATCTGTTGCGCCTGACGCGCGGCGGCTTCTCGACCAAATCCATCTGAAGACACCGAACGCGTTCATTTGGACAGCGACCCATACTTGGCCCGCCGGCTCATGCTGGCGGGCTTTTTTGCGTCAGTCGGGAACATCCTCACTCTGAGGCTGTTCGGTCACACCCGGCTCGTTCTTCAGCGATTCCTGCCGGTGACCAAGATGTCCTCTCCACTCGTCATGGTCGGCCCGCGCAGCCTCGAAAGCAGGCGCGGGGCTCATTCGCCGTCATTGCTGTGTTGTCGGTGCGCAACCGCTTCTTTGAATGCGCGTGCTGCTGCATCGCAAGCGACACGTGAGGAGCCGTTCACGGACAAGATGATTTCGGCTGCCTTCACGGTCAAACCGTGTTTTTCGGCGAACTCTGCGGCTGTGTATGCGAGTTTTGTTTTTTCGCTACTCCGCATTTCTGACTCCATAGATCTCTTGCGCCTCGTGCAAGCTCTGTCGGGCCTGTTGCAGTGATCGATGCAAGTTCGCCAGCAATTCGTCGGCGTCGGCCGTCGGACTGCCTTCGTGATCCAGTAAGCCGACGATAATATCCTGCTTGGAAACGATGCTCTCGTTGTGACCGAGTTGGCCCATAAAATACATGAGCCGGCTCTGTGCCTGTGTGGGCATGGGCCTTCTCCCTGGTCGGGCGAAAGCCTGATGATCGCTCCCAAGCGCCTCGTGCCTGTTTGTTTTTGATTTTTCGAGGCGACGGCAACATTGTGCGCTCGTTAGCAGGCCATGGCAACCGGCCAGGCAATAGCAGCATCCATGGTGCGCCGCCCTGACCGCGCGTGCCAGTCCCCTGGCACCGCTCGGCCGCTACTTTAGTGTTTCTGGTTGACCATCGTGATCGGCGCACCGCATTTTCGCGTTGAGGGACAAACTGGGGATCCTGAATGAAGAAGCCTTATCAGAAGCCTGAAATAACAAGCGCGAGAAGCTCTCGGCCGTAACGGCTGTGTGCACGCCATCAACCTGCACCGATGAGTGAGAACCTTTAGACCGGCGCTTTGCCGAAATTCGCTAGCCAGTTGGCTTCGGCGGCGGGCTTTTCCGCTTCCAGGCGCCGAAACTTATCTTCGCGTTCCTGTCACCACGAGCCATGCGGTTTCCGTGCTCGGTCTCCGCACTTCAGGGTCGCTGAACCCTGCATCTCGCAAGGCAGCAAATGACCTCATCGGCTCGCGAGGTATAAAAATGTCGGCCGGCATGTTCATCCTGTCCATAAGCGCCTTCGGGAGGAAGCCCAGGACGACGCGACCGCCTGGTTCGATGACGCGAGCGAGCTCTGCGGATCCGGCTCTAAGGCTTTGCCAGAAGTACACTGTGTGGACGCTGAGCGCCTTGTCGAATGCTATCCGGCAAGGGCAAGTCCTCGACTAGCCCGACTCGGAACTCGGCTCGTCCGGCGCGCACTGCATCTGTAGCGGGCCACCCATCTGTCAACCTTCCCGACATGGAGTATGCCGAAGAGCTGGCGGCCATCCTGAATGCCAACGACCTAAAGCAGAGGCTATCTCACGGGAGGTTCCCCGGAGGGTTCGCCTAACTGAGGTGTGATTCGCCCGCCTTCGTAATGCCCATCGAGGGTGGTTTGTCCGATCCGAACAAGCATTTGTTATTGAACTTCCGACTACCAGGGTCTTAATCGACTTGCCATTGCTTTTCGTAGGGAGGCTGTGATGGGCAGCGTGGTACCAATTCGCAAGGCCACGCCTCGCGTGGAACTGGTCGGAGCCAGTGGCGAATGGGTCGTTCGCATCATTGAAACTGACCAGGAAATTACACGCTCATTCGGCCTGGAATCGTTTGCGCTGTCCTTCGCGGCAGGCCAGCGGATACGCCTGCATCTCGACCAGGTTGTGCGGCTTTAGGACTCGCTACGATTGGATAACCTCAGTGCCGGGAGCACGGAGACTTCACCGCAGACCATGCCGAGCAGCGGGATCGACACGAAGCTGTCTCGGTGGTGATCGTGAAATCTTCTGCTCGACAAGCAACACCCATGAGGAGAATGCTTCCGCTGTCCGAACTCACGACCTTGCAATTTGGCGCATTTCGCGAAGCGCGATCGACCCAGGATACGCTTGTGTGCGGATCTAGGACTCTAGTCGAGGCTCACTAGCGGAACAGCCGCTTAGCCATGTGGCTCGCAATCACGGAAGGTCAGTTTGCGACCCAAAGCTCCCGGTCAGAATGCGCCCCCCCTTGGCCGTAGAGATGACGCAGCGTGAAGCACATGCACGTGAGGAGGAATTGCAGCAAACCTTTCGTCTGGGCCGTGGACTTCATCGAATCGGAATGGGTTTTTTAGAAATTCGTTTATCTATTCGTGATTTCTAATAAAATATGGGATCCAGTGCATTCATCCGGTTCTGGCCTGCATTGGTCCGCGCAACACGCGCCAGGAACGGTAACGTTGCCGTCGTCGTTGCCTTCACCTTGCCGGTCGTGGTCGGCGGCGCCGGCCTCGGTATCGAGACGTCCTTCTGGTACTACAGCAGCCTCAAGCTGCAGGCCGTCGCCGATGCCGCGGCCTATGCCGGTGCGCTCGAGAAAGTCGCGGGTTCCGATAACCCGACCATCATCGCCGCCGCCACGCAGTCCGCGACCTCGAACAATTTTGCCACGCCGGGCACGATTCAGGTCAACACGCCGCCATTGTCCGGCCCGAACACCGCGAAGAAGGCGGTAGAGGTCATCGTCAAGCAGAATCTCGATCGCTACTTCACGGCGATTTTCAACCAGGCGCCCGTTGCCGAACAGGCAAGGGCGGTGGCGCTGATCAATGACGCCTCCAAAGCTTGCGTGCTGGCGCTCAGTCCCTCGGCCTCCCAGGCTGCGCTCTTTTCCGGCAACACCACCGTCAACCTCACCGGCTGTTCGGTCATGTCGGACTCGATTGCCTCGGACGCCATAAAGACGCAGGGCTCGGCGGTGCTCAAGGCCGACTGCCTGATCACGGTCGGCGGCATGGTACTGAACAATCCAGCGACCACGGTCTGCAAGTCTAACATGACCCATGCCTTGCCGGCGGCTGATCCTTTCTCCAGCCTGGCGAAGCCGACGGCCGGCAACCCGTGCAAGAGTGTCAACGGCAACAAGACGTCGCAAACACTCCAGCCTGGCACCTACTGCAGCGGCATGGATCTCAAGGGCAATGTCACCCTGCAGCCGGGCGTCTACGTCGTGCAGGGCGGTATGAAGGTCAACGCCAACGCGGTCGTCGCCGGCAGCGGGGTAACCATCTTCATGGCGGGCAGCAACACTGTCAGCATGAACGGCAACGCCAAGGTGACGCTGAGCGCGCCGACATCCGGAACCTATTCCGGCGTGCTGTTCTACGGCGACAGGACCGGGACCACGGCGCAGAGCACCTTCAACGGCACCGCGGCCTCGCTTTTGACCGGCGCCATCTATTTCCCCAGGCAGCAGGTCAACTACCTTGGCAACTTCTCCGGGAACGGCGGCTGCACTCAGGTCGTCGCCGCACCATCCAGTGGTCCGGCAGTACGACCATCAAGCAGGACTGCACCAGCCTCGGGATGAAGAACATTCCGGCGACGCAATCCGTTCAGCTCGTCGAGTAGCGGGATGGGTGGGCGGACCTTGCGCATTGTCCTGGACAAATCCGGGATAGCTGCCGTCGAGTTTTCCATGTTGCTGCCCATCCTGTGCCTCGTCTGCCTCGGCATCGCCGACGGCTGGTCCTACGTGACGAGTTACCTGCAGATGCGCGCGGGCGTTAAAACCGCGGCCAATCTCGTAATGGCCGGCGCGTCCAATGACACCGGAACGCAGGCGGTCGCGCTTTCGAGCTGGAACGACAAGCCCGAGGACGCCGCGGTCGTACTGGTCCGCTCCTATTTGTGCGGCGCCACGGTCGTGGATGAGACCACCATCTGCGGCGGAAAGAAAATCTTCGTCCAGATAACGGCGACGGGCACCTGGGTGCCCCCGTTTAACTTCGGTGTCTTCCCGGACCCGCGCGCGATCAGTCATCAGCAGGTGATCCGTGTCCGCTGAAAGGATCGGATCCAGGTGGCGCCGTGACTGCTCCGGCGCAGCCGGGCTGGAATTCGCCTTGATCGCGCCTTTCCTGGTGATGCTTTTGTTCGGAATCTTCGCCTTCGGCTGGGCCATGAATGCCGTGTCGACCGTCCGCTATACACTGGCACGCGAGCTTCTGAAGCGCCTTGGTCAACGTCGTCGCGACGTGGCGCTAGGCTGGGAAGATGCCGACCCGTCTACTGTTGCCGTCTCTGCGTTTCAAGCCGACGTTCTCCGCTCTGCATGCCGACGCCTACTCAGGGAAACCGGAGCGCCTGAGTGTCAATGGCGCGATTTAGCTAAGGCCCCCTGGTGCGCGATTTGACTGGGTGCGAGCTGATCGAAACTGGCTTGGTGGATTGGATCGTCAGCAAGTAGCCGCTGCCCGCCAGCGGCCCAGCAGCCGTCTGCGGGGACTTTGCAGCGGGCGCGCTGGGCCTGACCGGTGGGGCGGTGTGGTATCCGCCGGCTGGCGAACATATGCGCCTCCTGCCAACGCCAGCGAAACATCCAAACGAACGAGGTGATCTAACCGCGATCTCGCCATCCAAGGCCAACACATAGGCCGATAGCAAAGGCCCATAATTGCTGAGAGAACGAAAATGGCCGACGCCATGGTTGGGGAACCCGGGTGGGTAGGCGCCGGCCACAAGCGGAACAGGCCCGCCGCGCCACACACATGGCTGATTTGTCATCACGTGGTTATGGTGTGATCGCGTAGGGCTAGACCAGCGGAACCTAGTAAACGCCGCTTAGTAAGCGATCCTCGACGCGATCGTTCATCGCCACGACATGCGGCGTGCACAAGACGTTGGGTAGCGAAAACAGCGGATCGTCGGTCTTCGGCGGCTGCTGGTCGAACACGTCGAGAGCCGCACCCGCGATTTGGCCATTGGCCAGCGCTGCTCGCAGGGCCGTGTAGTCGATCAGCGATCCGCGCCCGGTGTTGACGACGATGGCTGACGGTTTCATCTTCGAGAACGCGGCGGCGTTCAGGATGTGATGGTTATCGGGGCTCGGCGTTGCGTGCAGCGTCAGGAAGTCGGATTGCTCCACCAGGGTGGAGAAGTCGACGAGTTCGACGGAGGCGCTTCCTTCAGGAAGGGATCGTAGGCAAGGATGCGGGTCTCCCAGCCGAAAGCCGTTGCGCCACGCCACGGCCGCTGCGGCCGAGGCCGAGGATGCCGACGGTGGCGCCGCGCCATGGGTCAGGCCGCGCCACCCGCCACGCCGCATGAATTCGGGCGTCCACGTGCCAAGTTGTTTGGCAACAGCCAGCATCAGGGCGACCGCGTGCTCGCTGACCGTGAAGATCCGAAAATCGTTCGGCGTACTCGAAACCAGAATGCCGTGCTCGGTGGCAGCGTCGAGGTCGATGCCGTCGATACCAATGCCGTATTTTTAGACGTACCGCAGTTCCGGAAGCGCCTGCATCACGCGCCTGGTGATGCGGGTGCCGCTTGCCCCCATCAAGGCGACACAGCCATGTGCCGGGCAATCAGCTCATCCTCGGTAAAGCGCTTGAACGGCATTTCCCAGAGCGCATTGCCGAAAATGACGTTGACCCCACGCTCGCGCAGCCAGTCCAGCGAGGCGCCGGTTGGGTCGTAGCGTTCAAATGCGAGAACGCTGGGCAAGCCTTGAGCGCTCATGATGGTGGCGACCTCCTCAAATACCTTCGAATTGCTTCCGCTGTACGGCTGCCTTGCATCCGCTTCGGAAGGCTTTTCGGGCGCTTGTCCGCTTGAATCAACTGGCATCACACTTCGATGTCCGATCTTTCATTCTGTGGGTGACGGCAGCAGATCAACGAGCGGCACAAAATCCTCCAGCGAGTCATCAAGTGGCGGGGGTTCTTCCTCAGCCTCCTGCTTTGGCTCCACCATCAGGAGACCGACGACGACCAGAGCCAGAGAGGCCCAGGTCAGCGCTGGTATCGACTCTCCGAGCAACAGCATGCTCCAGCCTATGCCGGCGGCTGTCCCCGCATAGGCGTTCTGGCTGGCGAAGACCGCACCGGTGCTGGAGACTAGCAAAATGAAGAGCAGCATCGCCAAATTGCTGGCGGCAGCCATCAGCAAGACGATGACGCCAAGCCGACCAGCCAATAGACCAAATGGCACGAAGTCCTGATAAAAAGCGGCAAGTGGGATCAGCATCAAAACCGAAACAACTAGGGTCATGCCGAACAGGGCGACGTTATCGATTTTGGCGGGCTTGGACTCTGAGAGATAGATATCCTCGACTGCGTAAGTGACGGGGATTACAAGAGCGATGACAAACCACACCCAACTGGTGGCTATTTCTCCGGGCTCTCCGTACAGGAGGATGATGGAGATGCCGACGAGACCCAATCCAAGCCCTAAAAAGCGCTTCAAATTCGGAGCTTCGGTCCGCATCAGAGCGGCGAACAAGAAGACAGCAAATCCCTCGAGCACGATGACAATGGAGACGATGGAAGCTGGGAGCTTGCTTGCCACCCAGTACACCAGAACCTGGTTGATCACCGAGCTAATGAACGCAAAACGAAGGATGAACGTCCGATCGGCTCGCGTGAGATCCTTGATTCTTGGCATTGTCCGTCGCTTCAAACTAATCCCGATGCAGAACACGGCTCCGATAATGTCGATGAGGATTGCCAATCCGACCGGATGAGCCTCAACAAGCGAAGCCATCTTGGAAAGTGGAACGACGACGCCCCATAACCCGCCACATGCCAGCAGCAGTAGAGCGCCACGAAACGTGCGAATATTTTGCCGCATCTTTCGCTCTCGCTCGTAAACCTTCTGGGCCATTGTCGCGAACACTGTGGCAAGCTTGCCGAGACCATCTGTACGGCTTGCTACGTCGCGGATGCCAAGCTTCGAAGGATTGAACCGCCCGGTCTCCAATGTGGCGGCCGCCCTGGTCAGCTTGGCCACCTGCCGCAGATATTCCGTCTCAACGTCGCGGAGTCTTTTTTTCTCGATGCAGGTCTCAACACGAGCCTTGAGTAGAGCTAGTTCAAAGTCCTTTGGCAGAAAGTCTTCCGCGCCAAGCTCGATGGCGCTAATCACGCTGCCCATTTCTTCATCGAGGGCCGAAATGACGATCACCGGCAGATCGCGAGTGGCCCGCGAAGACTTGAGCGCCTTGAGCACTTCGAAGCCATCCATTTCGGGCATGACGATATCAAGGAGTACGAGGTCGAATGGATTCTGAGCAACCTGTTCAAGCGCCAGCTTGCCGCTTGCGACAGCGGTTGTTTCATGGCCGAGCGACTGGATGGCTTTGCTGAGTTTCAGGCGCACAGTGCCTGAGTCATCGACTATGAGGACGCGCGCACCTTCTGGTGCGCGAGCATCAGGTGATTGTGTCTCCGATTCTATGCTCATTCGGTTGTCCCCCTCGTTTCAAATCGGCAAGGCGAGAGCTTAGATCTCGGCTGGCCGTGTCACACGCGCCCGCGATGAGTTCCACTTCCGTCGCGGCCGCGCCGGGCATACTGTCGCGGCAGGATTGTTCCATTGCCGCGCAAAGCGCGGAAAGTTGGTTGGCGCCGAAGTCCCGCGCGCTTGATTTCAGCGTATGGGCAGCGCGGCCAAGACCTGAACGGTCGCCGGACTCCGCAGCCCGGCGCATCTGCTCGACTAGCAACGGGGATTCCTCCAGAAAACTCTCAATGAGTTCTGCAAGAGAGTCTTGATCCCCACCTATGAGATCAAGGAGCTTGTCTAGAGCGTCCTGCGCAACATCCATGACCGGACCTTTGTTGTCAGTTGTGTTGGTGGGCGCGTGTAAGAGAGGCGACCAACTCCTCCACGCGCAACGGCTTGCTTAGGTAATCATCCATCCCAGCTTCCAGGTAGCGCTCGCGGTCGCCGGCCATTGCATTGGCGGTAAGTGCCACGATGAAAGGCTGCAGCGAGTCCCCGGCGCCTGATGCGCGGATCAACCTTGTGGCTTCGAGCCCGTCCATGTCCGGCATCTCGATATCCATCAGGATGACATCGTGTTGTCCCTTGGCAAATGACGAAATCGCCGTCTCTCCATCCACCGCCAAGTCTACCTTGTAGCCAAGCCGTTCAAGCACCTTGGACCCAATCTTCCGATTGGTGATGTTGTCATCAACCAGCAGGATCCGAAGCGGCAATTTCGCCGCCATTTCGCTGTCGAGGGATGGTCCCTTGGGTTGATCAGGCTTGGCTGAACGCGTTGGAGCCACGGCAAAGACGGACATGAAAGCATTGAGGAGCGGCGAGGGCTTGATCGGCTTAGGAAGCATCGCCGCAAATTTGATGCTCTCGATATCTGCCTTGTTTCGCTCATCAAGAGGCACCAAGGAACTCAGCAATATCAGTGGAAGGTCACCTCTTTCACCAAGCCCACGCAATCGTTTGGCCAGTTTTATCCCGTCCATCTCTGGCATGTTCATGTCGAGCACGATGGCGTCATAATTTTCGCCGCTCGAAATCCTGCGCAATGCGTCCAGAGGCGACTCGGTCGTGTGTGGAATCATGGACCAAGATTGGGCTTGCAGAGACAGGATGCGCCGGTTGGTTGCGTTGTCGTCAACGATCAGCAGCCGCTTGCCTGCGAGTTCAACTTTTGCCAGCGACATTTGCGCCTGCCTGGGAGCGGGCGCAACGGCAGCGCGGATCGTGAAGAAGAATGTCGTACCCGACCCTTCAACACTTTCGACCCATACCTCCCCGCCCATCAGTTCTGCCAGGCGTTTGCTAATCGCCAACCCTAGCCCGGTGCCCCCGTAGCGCCGCGTCGTCGAGGCATCGACCTGGCTGAAAGACTTGAACAAGCGATCCAATCTGTCTTCGGGTATACCAATGCCGGTATCGCGTACTGCAAACTGCAGGGTGGAGAAGCCCTCTTCGCTTCCGCCATGGGGTGTCCCCGCGCCCTCAACTGCGGGCGGAACTTTCATCACCGACAGGACAATTTCACCCCGCTCGGTAAATTTCACAGCGTTGTTGAGGAAATTAAGCAAAATTTGTCGCAGTCTGGTGCTGTCTGCCACAATCCCGCCAGGAGTACCGGGCTCCACCAGGTATGCCAGGTCGAGTCCCTTCTCCGCGGTCTTGGAGGCCACCAGATCAATTGCGCTCTCAAGGCATTCCCGGAGTTCGAAGGGACTTGGATCAAGCTCCAGCTTGCCGGCCTCAACCTTGGAGAAATCGAGTATGTCGTTGATAATCGTTAGCAGGGCTTCGCCGCTGTTGCTGATCGTCTCGCTAATCTCGCGTTGTTCAGTGTCAAGCTTTGTACCAAGCAACAAGTTGCTCATTCCGATCACGCCATTCATTGGTGTGCGGATTTCGTGGCTCATCGTCGCCAGAAAAGAACTCTTCGCCTCATTTGCCGCCTCGGCCGCCTCTTTTGCCTGCTGCAGCGCCAGGGAAAGCTGTTTGAGCTCGGTAAATAGCTGCGCGTTATGGAGGGCCGCACCGGCATTGGCGGCAATGGTGGAAAGCAAGCGAAGCGAGTCATCGGTAAATATGCCCTCCCGCGTAGTGCTCTGAACACTGATAACTCCAAGCGTTCCTTGCGCGGTCTTGATCGGAACGCCGAGATAGGACAATGCATCCTTGCCGACGGGGGTAGCCCCGATCTGAGCTCCACGTTCCGCTACATCCTGATTGATCAGCAGCGGCTCGCCAGTCTCTATGATCTTGCTTGTCAGCCCCTCGCCAAGGGTTAGTGTGTTGAAGGCCTCGCCAAACTGATAGGGGAAATGGATTAGGTTGGTTTCCGGATCAAGCAGTGCGACGTAGACAATATCGGCATCAAAGATCTCCTGCATCTGGTTACCGATCAACTGGATCGTGCTGTCAAGTTCCGATTCCGCTATGAGCGCCTGACTAACCGTTCCAATGGCGGCAAGTTCGGCAGCGCGGGCTTCAGTCACCTTGAGCAGACGCTGAGTTTCATTGAATAGACGGGCGTTGGCGATGGCGACCCCCATGCTGGAGGCCACCGTCTGCAGCAGGCGCACGTCGTTTTCGTCGAACGCATGCTTCTGATAGCTCTGCACACTGAGAACACCCAGTGTTCCCTCACCAGACTTGATCGGCACGCCTATGTAAGAGGCAGTCCTATCCTCTTCGTGTGGAAAGTAGGCGCCAAGCTCTTTTCCTTCCTCAAGAGTGCCAAAAACAAAGGGCTCACCTGTTGTGATGATTTTCGAAGCTACTCCCATGCCCATTGGGAATGGATCGATAGCTCTATAGGTCCTAAAGTATGCATAAGGGACATGGATCAAGCCGGTTTCGCTATCGTGTAACAAAATTTCACTGACTTCGATGCCGAAAGCCTCCCGCACCTTGTCGCCTACCAAGCGAATAACAGTGTCCAGGTTAAGCGACTTCGTCATCGCTTCGCCAACGCTGTTGAGAATCGCCAGTTCTTTTGCGCGGTCCTCTGTCACTTTCAGCAGGCGCTGCGTCTCATCGAATAGATGTGCGTTGGAGATGGCTACGCCCATGCCGGATGACAGCCCCTGCAACAGACGCACATGATCTTCATTGAAGACATTCTTCTCGTAGCTCTGAACGCTGACGACACCCAAAATCCTGTCACCAGCGATGATCGGCACGCCCAAGTAGGATTCGGTCCTGTCATCTTCCGTAGGTATAAGTGCGCCCAGAGCAACGTGTTGCTCAGTCGAGCCCAAAACCAATGGCTTGCCTGACAGTATGACCTTGGACGTCAGACCTTCGCCCATCGCAAATGGCTCGGGGTCCTGATAGTCCCTGTAAAACGCATAGGGTACGGTGATCAGATCAGACTTCTCGTCACGCAGCAGGATTTCGGTGACGTCTGTTCCAAATATCTCGCGCACCTTGTCACCGACGATGCGCGTGACGGTCTTGACATTCAACGTCTTGGCCATTGCTTCGCCGACACTGTTGAGGATCGCGAGTTCTTTTGCGCGGTCCTCGGACACTTTCAACAGCCGCTGGGTTTCGTCGAAAAGGCGGGCATTCGAGATGGCAACTCCCATGCTCGACGAGAGAGCTTGCAAGAGACGCACATGATCTTCGCTAAAGGCGTTCTTTTGGTAACTCTGCACGCTGACAACTCCTAGAGTTCTGCCTCCCGCGATGATCGGCACGCCTAGGTACGATTCTGATCGCTCCGCTTCGGTAAGTGCGATCACATCAAACTTGAGGGACTGCTCAAACGTATCAATAACCAGCGGTGTTCCAGAGAGAATGACCTTTGAGGTAAGTCCTGCGCCCAAAGTGAACGGCTCCACGTCCTGGTACTCACGATAGAATGAATACGGGACGGTGATGAGATCAGATACCTCATCGTGCAGCAGTATTTCCGTGATGTCCTCCCCGAATATCTCCCGAACCTTGTCACCGACGATGCGTGTGACAGTCTTGACGTTCAACGTCTTGGCCATTGCTTCGCCGACGCTGTTGAGGATCGCGAGTTCCTTTGCGCGGTCCTCGGTGAGGTCGAGCAGACGCTTGTTGTCGGCAGAAAGTTGACTGAGTTGAGTTGCCCCAGATGCTTTGGCGACTTCCAGCTCGGCAATGTACCGGTCCGCTGATTCGAGTCGACCAGCAAGGTCGATTTCGACTGAGCTCTGCATGTCGGCTGTCTCCCCCAAAAATCCGCCAAGAGTGCGAGCGGCATCCTTCCCCAACTGCTCATCATACATTAGCAAGCACTGTTACATGCCGCGCAGTTGATTGTCAGTACCCGGCCAGCGTCTTTGCGCAGCCATTAGCCTCTGATGTCCGCTTCTGCCACAAATCACCCAGTCCCGGTCATGAGAAATGTCCGCTTTCGCGAGCGGCCATGGGTGCCCGCTGAACCAGATGAGGCGCGAGGCGGTCATGCCCGATGTCACCTGCGAAAGTCTGCTTCGGGTCACGTCACGACGATGTTCGCACCGAATTAAAGTTCCGCTATTGAGGATCCGAAGCCCGAAGCTGTCAGTCCGCTTGCGGCCCAAAAACCGACATCTTGACTGAATGTCAGCAATTGGGCCGGAAGCGGAAGGTCGGCTTTTGGCCGCCGAAGAATGATAGCAGACGAAAGGGTCGGCAGACGAACGTCTGAAACCCACCATCAGCTGATTGATGAACGCCACCTGGGCATAGCTGAGATTAGATCACGCGACATGGAAAGCTCGATGACGGCCGCGTGGCAAATTTTACTCGGTCCTGGCGTTACATGGTCTTTGCCTCCGCGCCCAATGCATCGAACGCGCCCGGCACGACCGCATACTGTCCGGATCAGCCCCTACCTGTCTGCCAGACATGCGGCTGAAATGGCGTCTCCAGCGGCGGTTGGGTGATGTTGGACGTGTACTTGGTGATCGTAGACGCCGAAAGAACGGCGACCACCTCCAGCAACCGGCTCTCATCAAAGTCCGCATCGAGGAATTCGCGCTTTTCCACCTCGCTGAGCCCACCGCGCCTCTCGATAAGCGTACGCGTGAGTTTCGCCAGAGCCGCATGCCTGGCGTCCACAGGTAAAGCGCCCTCTCTGATGCTGGTGACAGATTCAGCGCCGACCCCCTCGGCAATCGCCAGATAGGAGTGAAAGGCCACAGCCCACTCTGCCTTGTTGGTGACTGCATTTGTCAAAAGCAGGATCTGGATCTCCGCCTCGCTGAAGCTCCCGCCATGTACCCGCGCGAAGAGATCGGTCAAGCTGCCGATAAGCACAGGCGAGGTTGCCATCGTGCCGGCAATATTTGGAATGAAGCCGAAGGCTGAATTCAGTGCCTCAAGTGCCGGCCTGGAAGCTCCGGGCGCCGTTTCGATGGAGTGAATGGGAAAGTTCGTCATGTGTCTGTCCTTGATGGCAATTGGGCGCAGTTTGGCGCCGCAAATGGGGTAGAGACCTGAATTCTCAGGTGACGGTGATCGCTCAATGGGCCTGCGCGGCCTCCTCGATCACTTCAGCAACATTTGCCGGATGAGAAAGCATGACAACATGCGATGCACCCTGCACGACCACGACTTCGCGCGCGTGCGCACGCTTCGCCATGAAGTCGTGCAGAGCCAGAGGGATGCTTTTGTCGGCCGCGCCGTAGACGAAGTACGACGGAAGGGTTTTCCAGGCGGCCGCGCCTGAAGCTTCCTTCAGCGCGGTCTCGGTCTCTGCGTGATAGCCATCAGTGCCACCTGCTCCATAGGCAGGTCGGCGGCAAAGGGTCCGGCAAATTTTGCCGGATCGACGCTCAACTGAAGGCTGCCATCTGGCAGCGCAATTGGCTTGGCCAGAGCCGCCAAGCTCGCTACCCGGAAACTTGCTGATCAAAGCGAAGGTGCTCTCGCCCTTGTCAGGCGCGAATGCGGCGACATAGACCAGCGCCCTGACATTCTTGCTGTTAAGCGCGGCGTTTGTAATGACGGACCCGCCATAGGAATGGGCAACCAGCACCACAGGCCCGTCGATGCTCTCCACCACGCTGGCAACGGCTGCGGCATCGCCAGAGACGCTTCGAAGCGGGTCCGCTACTGCCACGACCGTGTAGCCATCGCGAGAGAGAATCGGGATCACTGAATTCCAAGACGAACTGTCTGCCATCGCACCGTGAACCAGAACAATGGTGGGCTTGCTGGACGCGGCTTCGGTCGCCCCAGGGGCGAGCAAAAACGCAGCCACTGCCGTCACCGCCAGCGGCCAGCCGAACAGGACACGTTTGATTTCACACTTCATAGATCTCTCCTTGGAAGGCTCGGCTATCTGTCGTTGTATCGATGTAAACGATGATGACTGAGAGATAATGCTTGTATTTGGCATGATATTCATGCCAATTTTGCATGAATGGACGTTGACGACCTCAAGACATTCTGCCGCGTCGCTCAACTTGGCAGCATTGCGGCTGCGGCGCGGGCCGAAGCCAGCGAGGCATCGACATTGTCTCGCAGGATAGCTGGACTGGAAGCACAGCTTGGCACACGACTGTTCCAGCGAACGACCCGGAAACTGTCGTTGACGGAGGCCGGAGCGATTTTCCTGTCTCGCATCCTGCCTATTGTGGACGAGGTTACGGCGGCCCGCGAAGCAGCGCTTGCCACCGTCGAACAGCCAAGCGGCATGTTGCGCGTTACGGCCTCAAACGCCTACGGCGAAGCGGTCGTCGCGCCACTGCTGGCCGGATTCTGCGCGCAGTACCCGCGCATTGAAATTGATCTGCTGCTCTCGGACGCTTTGGTGGACCTCGTTGCCCAGCAGGTCGACGTCGCCTTGCGTCTCGGGCCGCGTCCGACCGGCGACCTCATCGTCTCCAAGTTAAAGACAATCGAGCGTCGTTTGGTGGCGTCGAAAGAATATCTGTCTTCAGTGCCTCCAGTCGATCGGCCAGAAGACATTGGTGCGCATGTCTGTTTGCCGACCACGAATTCACCTCAAACACCGCTGTGGCTGTTCAGGCGGGATCTCGAAAATATCGAATTGACCGTGCCGGCGAAGATCAGGACCAGCAACACACTGGCGCTTCGCCAGTTGGTACGCGACGGCGTCGGGATCTCGCTGCTGCCGGAGTGGTCGGTGGATGAGGACATCAAGAGCGGAAGGCTTGTCCAACTCCTCCCTGGTTGGAAGATCAGCGTCGGGGCGCAGGAGAGTGCCGTGTGGGTCGCTTATCCTTCCCGCGCCTACCTGCCGCTGAAGACGCGGAAATTTATTGATTTCTTTAAAAAGCAGATATTGTCGGAGGGTTCGAACTCTTGATCCTCTCGGCTAACGCCAGATGGACAATGTCTGTGCGCCGCTGGTGGCGCCTGTCGCATGGCCTCCAGTCATCTTTTTTCGCTGTCCGGGAATAATACGCCGCCCGCCCTGGTCTTCCATGCATACGCTGCTGATTGACCTTGAAGGAACGCCCCCCCTGCAATCCCACATACTGACGACTATGACGGCAACGGTCGACGCGTTCCCAAGACCTCTTGAAGGCGACGCGTTGGGCGCCTGCGGCTGGCTGGCTCCCAGCCTGTCTACCTTAAAACGTCCTGCCCCGGTCGGGATCGAGAAAGCTAAGACGCCACGGATCGGTGCCGGCCGTGGATTCGGCAATGCTTGTGCTCAAGAGCGCGTCCGGGTGGATGCATCGTTGCGGTCCTGTGTGTGATTGACATCGATGAGACAGTTGCCTTCAAATTCACCGCAGCTGGCGACCCGGCATGTTTCCTCTGGGTTCGATCGCAAGGCAGAACCATTCTCGCCAAATGAGCGTACGAGCTCGAGGCGAGGCGCATGTGACGGTGTACCGATGCTGAGCAGCAATGCGCGGGCCGACCGCTTCGGCGAAGTGGTAATGCCCCATCTCGCCGACGCGCTTTCGCTGGCCCGCTGGCTGACCGGCAATGCCACCGACGCCGAGGATGTCGTGCAGGACGCCTGCATGAAGGCACACGCCAACATCGCAAGCTATGCCGGCGGCAATGCACGTGCCTGGCTTCTCACCATCGTTCGCAACTCGTGCTACACATGGCTGGCGCGCAATCGCCCGCGCAGCATCGTCTCGGTGGGCGACCTCGGTGATCTCGACGAGGTGAGCGCCGCTCACGCAGTCGATCTGACTGAGAGCGAAAGCCCGGAGGCGAGCCTGATCGCCAAGGCAGAGGTGGCGGCCATGGAAGCGGCGATCGCCGCTCTGCCGCAACCCTTTCGAGAAACGCTCGTGCTGCGCGACGTGAATGGCCTCGCCTACCGCGATATCGCAGCCATACTGGGCGTGCCGATGGGCACGGTGATGTCGCGGCTGGCGCGGGCGCGTGGCCTGCTGATCTCTGACCTTGGGAGGGCGCAATGAGTGCGCACAACGATGGATTGCCCGAGGACGCCGCAGGCATGAACCTGATGCTGCACGCGCTGATAGATGGCGAGCTTGACGCCGCCGCGGCCATGGCTGTCGAGCGGCGCATCGCCGCCGATCCCAAGCTGGCGGCCGAACATGCCCGCATCATGGTCTTGCAAGGGGCTGTGGCCGGGCTTCCGAAGCCCCGAGTGAGCGACGAGTTCAGCGCGCGCATTGCAGCCATGGCCGCGTCCAGCCGCGTCGAGGTGCTGCGGCCCAGAGCGCCGATACGGGCGAAGTCCGCTCGAACGTGGTGGTCGGCGCGCAACTTCGGATCATTCGACTGGCGCACCATGGCGGCCTCGATCATGATCAGCGCTGTTCTGGCCAGCGGCGCGACGCAATGGGCGATGCAGCCTAGCGTAGCCGACAGCTTTGCCGCAGGGGTAGCCAGCGGCCACCAACGCAGTCTGCTGGCGACCAGCCCTGTCGATGTCGTCTCGTCGGACCGGCACACGGTAAAGCCATGGCTCGATGCAAGGCTCGGCCTTTCGCCGCCGGCGCCGGACATGGCCAAGGACGGATTTGCACTCATCGGTGGCAGAGTCGAGGTCATCGGCGGCCGGGCGGTGCCAGCGCTGGTCTATCGCCACCGCGAACATCTGATCACCCTTGTGGCCGAGCCGCAAAATGCCGGGGTGGTTTCCGACCCGGTCGATCTCTCGGAGGGCGGTTTTTCGCTTGTGCATTGGAGCGATGGCGCCTTCTCATACTGGGCGATTTCCGACATGGAGCGGCCGGAGATCGACGACTTCGTGGCGCGCTTCCGCGCCGCCATCGTGACGGGCTGATAACCGTCTGTCGAAGCCTCTTCAGCCGATATCAAGTGCGATGTCACTGTTGGCTCAGCTCCTTACACGGGCTGAGACCACGGCAGCAGCATGGCGCCGACGTCGAACGCGTCCTCGTGCAGCGTCGGCTCCAGTTCGGGGCGGACGCCGGCCCCTGTTTTCGGGAAATCTCAAAAGAATTTCGCGCCGCCCGGGAATAAAGGGACGTCCTGATGGGTCTTCTTGTTAGCGGGGCCAGTTTCCCGGCACGCACCCAAGAAACGAAAAAAGGATCTACCGAAATGACCAAGCTCGCTCTCAGCGTGGCTGCCATGCTGCTTGCCTCAACCGCTGCCTTTGCCGGCAGCGACCATGGCGGCAACAACTCCAATCAGCCGGTCGCTACCGTTGACACCAATGCCACTGCTTCCATTTCCCCCTCCCCGCGCCAAGCCGGCGTCGACACCATGGTGACGACCGGGCCGCGCCAGGGGTCGGTTCAGGACATCATCACCAGGCACAACAACGACGGCATCTGGGGCCGCTGAAGACACCCTTCCGAACATCTTCTCTTACCACTCACGATGGAGAGCCAAACCTTTGGCTCTCCATCATCACCCCATAAGGCTGCAGGAGATCACCTATGTTCACGATGACACGTCGCACGTTGCTTGGAACCACGCTCGCCGCGACCGCCTTCGGTCTGGCCGGCAAGCTGGAATTCACCCGTCCCGCCTTCGCCGAAACGTCGGTCGAGCCGACCGTCGGCTTCTACAAATACAAGGTCGGTGATATCGAGGTCACCGCCATCTATGACGGCATCTGGCGCAAGCCGCACGACCCGGCCTTCATCAAGGATGTTTCCGTCGAGGACACCAAGGCAGCGCTTGCCAAGGCCGGCCTGACGACAGACTTCATGCCCATCCCGCTCACCGTCGTCGTCCTCAAGATGAACGGCAGGCTGATCATGATGGATGCCGGATCGGGCGTCGGCCAATGGCAGACCAATGCCACCCATCTGCCGGCCAACATGGCCGCCGCCGGCATCGACTATAAGACGATCGACACCATCATGATCTCGCATTTCCACCCCGACCATGTCTGGGGCCTGATGGAAAAGGGGACCGATGCACCGGTGTTCCCCAATGCCGAGCTGATCGTCAACGCCACGGAATACAATTGGTGGACCGACCCCAGCCGGCTGGCCAAGCTGCCGGAAGGCCGCAAGCCGGCGGGCAAGCGCATCGCCGAAAATTTTCCGAAATGGAAGAACTGGAAGCTGGTCAATGACGGCGCCGAAGTCGCACCCGGCATCCAGATCATCGCTGCGCCCGGCCACACGCCGGGACATTCGGTCTACCTCGCCAACTCCGGCAAGGAACAGCTGATGATCTCGGCCGACACCATGTATGTGCCCGCCCTTCTGGCGCCGCATCCGGAGTGGCAGGGCAGTTACGACCAGGACGGGCCGACCGCTATCGCCACCCGCCACAAGATCATCGACCGGGTGATCGCCGACCACATCCGCATTTCGGGTTCGCATTACCCGTTCCCCGGCACCGGCGTCTTCGTGAAAGACGGCAATGCCTATGGTTTCACCCCAGTTCAGATTTGAGCGCGAGCTCCAACCCAAGCGAGAAAGATGATGAAGCAATCCTATCTGGGCAAGCACGCCCTGTTTGGCCTGCTCGGCGCCATTGCCGTGCTGACCGTCGTTCCCGTGGCCACTATCATGCCGGCCTATGCGGTCGACGACATCGAAGGCACCGATGCACCCGACCTCACCGCCGTCCAGGCCAAGATCGCCGTCAAGGACTACAAGGGCGCGCTGGCCGATCTGCGTGATCTCGCGCAGGACAACCAGCAGGCCGACGTCTACAACCTGCTCGGCTTCACACTGCGCAAGACGGGCGATTTCGCCACCGCGCTGACCTACTACAACAAGGCGCTGGAGCTGAAACCCGATCACAAGGCCGCCCGCGAATATCTGGGCGAACTCTATGTAGAGACCGGCGACATGGCCAAGGCCAACGAGCAGCTGGCGTCGCTGCAAAGATTGTGTCCCGCCGGCTGTGAAGAACTCGAAGACCTCCACAAGGCCATCGACACCAAGGTGACCAAGTAAAACCAGGCAGGCGCTGCAAGGCGCCTGCCCCTTTCCCATCGCCTGGAGCCAATCGTGACAACGACACAAACCGCTTCGAAACTATATCTCGCCGACTTGACCCTGCTGATGGGTCGCCTGCTGCTCTCATTGCTCTTCGTGCATGAAAGCCTGGAGCTGGCGACGCATTTCGCCGGTGCAGCCAAGGCGATGACGGCGCTCGGCGTCAGCCTGCCGCTTTTGATAGCCACCATAGCGCTGCAGCTGGGAGCTGGCGTTTCGGTCGGCCTTGGTCTGCTGACGCGTCTGGGCGCGGTGGCGCTCGGACTTTTCTGTTTGGCAACGGCAGCTTTGTTCCACACCAATTTCGCCAACCAGAACGAATTGCTGCATTTCGAAAAGGATCTCGCAATAGCGGGCGGCATGTTCGCCCTGGCCATAGCCGGCGCCGGCGCGATATCTCTCGACAGGGTTCTGAACGGCCTCGTGAAGCGCCGGCAACAGGACAGAGAGACGGTTGCGGCGCTCATAGCGGCCGGTAGGCCTCTCTCGGTTGGCGAAATCAAGCTTCCATTCTAAATCGCCAAGACGCCGGGTCTCATATCAACCCGCCCGCCCGATCCGAACGCTACAAACGCCTCGGGCGACCCCTGATGACGAAAGCCGTTCACGGCGGGTTGTTTATCGACGTCCGCTTATCGGCACGGATAGGAACGCCCTATCGGCCGATATGAGGCGCAAAGCTGCCGTTCAAAAGGTAGCACGCTTGGAAGTTCGTGCCGACGCGCTATCTGGCGCATTTTGCCAGAAGTCGCTGCCTTCAAAGCTATCCAAAAACCGATCTTTGTCCCACTTTGTCCATAAGCCCCGCAAAAGCATCCAGGAACCCCAGGCGATTTGGCCGTATCGAACTGCCACCACGTCGTGGAATGGCAGGCGGCAAGGCTTGATTGACTGATTGTCGCCGCCGGCAAATCTTGACCGGAAGGCGCTATTGCCGGCGTGTTTTGGTCAGCGAATCGTTCAAGGCACTGGAAATGAGCCAATCGCAGGTCCCAGCACCACCGCCCGGATGGCTGCCGGACGCGTGGCTCCGCAACGCACGGCTGGTGTCCGGCCTTGTGCTGATGGCGTTCGTGACGCTGCATTTCCTGAACCATGCGTTGCTCCTGATCTCGCTTGAAGCAGCGGATAAGGGGCGCGCGGTGTTCCTGCTGATCTGGCGCAACCCGGCCGGGACGCTGCTCCTCTACGGCGCGGTCGCCACGCATCTCGTTCTGTCGCTGCTGGCGCTCTACCACCGCCGCACGCTGGCCATGCCGGTGCGAGAGTGGGCACAGATACTGCTCGGCCTCTCCATCCCGCTTCTGATTGCCGAGCACGTGGTCGGCACGCGTGCCATGCACGCCCTCTATGAGGCCAACGACACTTACGAGTTTGTGGTGCGCTCGCTATGGATCCTGACACCGCAGGTCGGGGTGCGGCAGGCAATCGCGGTGGTCGTCATATGGGCACATGGCTGCCTCGGCCTCTACTTCTGGCTGCGTTATCGTCGGTGGTATCCGCGCGTCGCCTCTGCTCTGCTGGTCCTGGCGGTGCTGGTTCCGGTCCTGGCGCTGCTCGGTTTCGCTAGCGCCGGAAAGGAGGTCTCGGCGATGGGACCGCCTCAGTCGCAGCCCATCGAGCGAACCCTTTTGGACCGAGCGTTGGCGGCCAAGGAGCGCATGGACAGCAGCATCTATGCCGGCTTTGCGGGACTGATCGTCCTGGTGCTGGCGGCGCGCATCGTTCGCGACCGCATCGAGCGGCGCAACCTGATCGAGGTGCGCTATGCCGGCGGGCGCAAGGTGCGCATCCCCCGCGGCTACAGCGTGCTCGACGCCAGCCGGCTGGGCGGCATCGCGCATTATGCCGTGTGCGGCGGGCGCGGACGCTGCTCGACCTGCCGCATCCGCGTGGTCGACGGCCTGGCCGAGCAGCCGGAGCCCAGTCCGATCGAAGCGGCGACCCTGCGCCGCATCGCGGCCGACGGCGACGTGCGGCTCGCCTGCCAGCTCAGGCCGCGCGGCGATCTTCGCGTCGCGCCGCTGCTGTCGCCGCCGGTCACGGCGGGGGGCCCGCTCGGCGCAACCGCCAGCGATCCCGGCCACGAGAAGGTAGTGGTGGTGATGTTCTGCGACATGCGCGGCTTCACGGCGATGGCCGACCAGCGCCTGCCATTCGACGTGGTCTTCCTGCTCAACCGCTATTTCGGCGTAATCGGCCGCGCAGTCGAGAGCTCAGGCGGCCGCGTCGACAAGTTCGTCGGCGATGGCGCCATGGCGCTGTTCGGGCTGGAGACCACGCCCGGCGAGGCATGCCGCAACGCACTTTCTGCCGCCAGCGCCATCGTCGAAGGGGTTCGCGCCCTCAGCGACGACTTTGCCGAGGAACTGCGCGCCACCATCAAGGTCGCGATCGGCATCCATGTCGGCCAGGCGATCGTCGGCTCGATGGGCTACGGCGCGGTCACGAACGTGACCGCGATCGGCGACACTATCAACGTCGGCAGCCGGCTGGAGGCCGCGGCGAAGGAATTCCAGGCGGAGATCGTCGTCTCCGAAGCGACGGTGCGGCTTTCGGGCATGGACCTACCCGGCGCGGAGGCGCGCGAGATCGACATCCGCGGCCGTGCGCGCCCGCTCGGCGTGCTGGTCGTGCCGCGCGGCGCGGCGGTGCCGATCGCCTTGCCAGCAAAATTGAGGTAAGGCGGGCTCGAAATGCCGGCCTCGCACACTCCCTACGATGCCGGAGGTCAGTCGGCGCGAACCGGATCGAGCGTCATCTGCTAGTCATCGTCTATTCGCGAGAGAATTTCGCCGAGGCGGTCACGCGACTGACTGGCGGCGCCTGAGCGGATGTCGCCTATGATGCTGTCGGCAACGACACCTTCGGCGGGTCGCTGGCAGCGCTCGGGGGCCGAAGCCATCTCGTTAGTTTTGGCCAGGCGTCAGGCCCAGTCGGCAACTGGGACATCGGTCGGTTCTCTTCGAAGTCCGTCACGATTTCCCGGCCTAACTACGCCCACTATACGGATGCACCGCAAAAGCTTGCTCTGCAATTGAACCGGTTCTTTGCCGCGCTCCGACTGGGCGTTATCAAGGTCGAGCCTCCAAGGCCCTACGATCTTGCAGCAGCGTCCGAGGCCCATCGCGATCTGGAGTCTCGACGAACGACCGGCGCGCTGGTGCTAAAGGTTTGAGACAAGTTTTCACGTTCGGAGTTCAGCGGCGTCACACGAAGCTGGCGGTCGCTATTGCCGCCATTCATTTCAAGGCCTTGCGAATAGCTGCTGTCGGCGTAGCCCCGATCAAACCGCCAGCGCTAGCAAGGTCCGCTTTTGGAGAACGCATAGATGGGCTTCGACGACCGATATGAAGCGCGAAGCGGACGTTCGATCACGCTGCGGATCGCTCGGCACTCCTTCCTTTCGGTGTCGGCTTTCCCAGGAAGTGGGCAAGCGCCAACTTCCTCGAATTCCGATCGAGCGCATAGGAGGTATGTCTGAAGGCTACGCCGTCCAGCAGGCCCTGAATGTAGCCAGCAATGCTGTCAGCCGCCATGATGAGTGCGGTATCCACAGTATGGATGTAGCGGCTCGTCACCGACCCTCGTGAATGACCGACCAAGGCGGCGATTGTTGCCTCGGTGAACCCAAGGTCGTTGGCGATGCTAGCGAAGCTGTGCCGCAGAACATGGGGTGTGATACCGGCCAGGTCGGTCTTCTCGAGTAGTTTCGTCCAGTGCCTGGGGAAGCTCCCGAATGGCGTGTCATCCTCCCAGCCAGGGAAGACATAATTTTCGGCGCCCTCTTCCTCTTGGCGGCGATCCTCGAGGTATTCCAGGACCGGCAGACCGATCGGACGCACCGACGCTCCTTCCTTGCTGTCGGTCAGGCGCAGGCAACTGCCCTCAACATCGACTTCTCCGTAACGTAGGCGATCACTTCGCTGCGCCGGCAGCCCGTCAGGGCGATCACCCGGATCATTTCCGCGGTGGCCTCGTGCTGCCCGTCCGCGGCCGCTTTCCGCAAAATATCGCCCAGCGTGCGATACTCCTGCTCGCTGAGGCGGCGCGCGTTAACCCTGTCCTTCGGCTTGCGAACACCATGCACAGGGTTCTGCTCGATGATGCCGAGTTCGACCGCATAGGTGAGAATACCACCGAAGAGACCTATCGTTCGAGCCGCCGTGCCCGCTCCACCGCGCACGATCGCGCGCCCCCGCAGCTTGTCCGTCTTGACGTTCGCGCGTGTCTTGCCCGCCATGATGTCCTTCATAGCCTGGGTGATGTCGGACTTGGCTAAATCTCGCACCCGTCGACTGCCGAGCAGCGGGACGATGTGGCGCTCAACGCGCCCGACATCGGTGGAGATTGTCGTGGCTTTCTTTGGCCGTCCCCTTTTCCCGAGCACGAGCCCATTCTTGAGATCTTCGAGGTAGCGGGTGCAGAGATCCTTGACCGTGATCGCCTCGCGATCAAGCTTGCGCTCCTCTGCAGGGTTGCCGCCCCTTGCGACCTGACCCAGCAGCACTTTCGCCTCGCGCCTGGCTTCCTCAGGAGTCCAAACTCCGTGCAGGCCAATCGTGTAGCGACGCGAGCGCCCGGCACTGCGGTACTGCAGAACATAGCTGCGCTTGCCCGAAGCGAAGACACGCAAGCCAAAACCGGGTAGTTCTTCATCCCATATCACATAGTCCGAGGACTTGATTTTGGTGGCATCGATGGTTCGTTTGGTCAGCTTCGCCATGCTAGGGTGTCTCCTTGACAGAATCCCTGCGTAAGCAAAGCGTAAGCACGGCAGGGAGGGGTTTGAGCCGTCCCGTCGTACCGTCGGCGCTGATCGATTTCAAAGTTCTTTTGTGATTTCAGTGGCATAGCGCACATTCGGATGGAAACGGATAGGTTCGGCGAAAGCCACTATCCATTCTCCGAAGGCAGAGGTCACAGGTTCGAATCCTGTCGGGTGCGCCAATCTACCCATATATTACAATAGCTCAGATAACCCTTAAGCGCGTCGCGCTGAAACGGATTCATGCGACGCGCTTTAAGGTCTTTGTTTAATGCATGTGGTTGTCCCAGGACCGCGGCTCACTTCTGGGCGACATGCATGAGTGCCCGGGTCTAGGCACGGGCGATCAGTCGATATTCGGTGTTATTGGCGCGTCGATTACCACTTCCGCCCGTTCAGTCAGACGCTATGCTGCTGACCGTGACACCAAGGCGCGCGTTCCGTTCGTGATGAAGCAAAGTCAACACCGCTTGCATGAGCGGATGACCATTCGCGGCCACCTCGAACCCGCGTCCTTCCTGCCCTGGATCATGCGCCATGCGGCCAAGCTCGGTCTCGCGCACCACATCGCTCATGCAAGCACCGATCGCATCGAACTCGATATTGCCGGTGCGGCGGAACTGATCGACATGATGGAGATGGGATGTTCGCTTGGGCCCATTGAAGTCTGGGTCGAGACGATCGACCGCGCGCCTGTCGAGCAAAAAAACATATAGCTTTGCGTGTGGTTACCCTCCGTTTGCACTTAATTTAATCAATATTGCAATTGCGAAATAATTATGCATACGTCAGCCGCATCGAGCGGTTCGCCAACTCCTTGCGCCGGCATCTCTCTGGTCGGGAAACAGTAGTATCAGTACGGAAAGTAAGGTCATGCTGTCCGACAAGACGGACACCTGGGTGCCGGTCGCCCTTTCCCAGGATCTGCCAACAGGACAGGTAATGCCGGGGCGGACGCCCGCCGGTCCCATTGCCCTCTGGCGAAGCCAATCGGGGCGCTTGGCGGCATCGGCGGATCGCTGTCCGCATCGCGGCATGCGCCTCTCCCATGGCTTCGTGCGCGGCGAGGCGCTCTCCTGCATCTATCACGGCTGGACCTATTCGCAGGCCGGTCAGTGCCTGCGCATTCCTGCCCATCCCAGCCTCACGCCGCCGGAGACGATTCGCGTTGCGACCCGGTTGGTCGAAGAGGCGGGCGGGATCATCTGGGTCGCTGATGGAGAGCCTGACGGCAAGCCACCCCTTTTTGAGGGTTACGTCCCGCTCCGTTCATTGACGGCCCGCGCCGGATGTTCGGCACTCTCGGTCGCTGCCGGTACGAAGGCCACCGTTGAAGGATACGTCTGGCAGGCGCCCGGCGCGCCGGCAATCCGCCTGGTGCCTATCCCGCAGGAAGCCGGCGAGACGCTGATCCACGTCCTTGTTCCAGCCGATTGCGATGCGTCCGAGCGCATCGCCGCCTCGCGAGCCGCCGAGAGCCTTCGGCGCATGGCCGAAGGGATCGAGGCGAAAGGGGCTGTGCCATGATCGACGATGCGATGCGCGACGAATGGTATCCGGTCGGGCTTTTCAGCCGGCTCGACCGCTATGGGCGCGAGACCACCCTGATGGACGAGCCGATCAAGGTTGCGCTCGACGCCGATGGCGCGGCGAAAGTGACAGGCGAAAACGGGCGCGTGCTGCCGGTTTCGGTGCGCTATGGCCATATCTGGTCGTCGCTCGGCGAACCGAAGAAACCGGTCTTCCCAATTCCCGAGGCAGACCAGCCCGGGCGCCGCTTCGTCGATGTCGGCGTGGTGCGGGTGCGCTGCTCGCCGCTCCGCGCCGTCGAGAACTTCCTCGACATCGCACACTTCCCCTTCGTCCATACCGACATCCTCGGCTCGGAGCCGCATACCGAGGTCGAAAACTACAAGGTCGAGATCCGCGAGGAAGAGGACGAGGTCTGGGCGACCCAGGTGAAGTTCTACCAGCCGCAGGCGGCGAAATCCGCGAGCGGAGGTATCACGACGGAATACATGTACCGCGTGCCGGCTCCGACCTGCTCAGTCCTCTACAAGACCTGCCCGCCGCGCCCGGGCGAATGGGATGTCATTACGCTATTCGTCCAACCGCTTGCCGAGGATCTCTGCGACGTCTGGCCGTGGATGGCGCTTTTCGATGACGAGACGCCACAGACCGACCTCATCCATTTCCAGCAGACGATTTTCCTGCAGGACCGCTCGATCCTCGAAAACCAGATCCCGCGTCTTCTGCCGCTCGATCCCGGCATGGAAATCCCGACGCGCGCCGACCTGACCTCGGTCGCCTATCGCCGCTGGCTGAAGCGCCACAATTATACCTACGGCGCGCAATTGGTGGCACAGTGAAGCTTTACGACTACATCCTCTCCCCAAGTTGCTACAAGGTGCGCCTGATGGCGACGCTGTCAGGTGTGAAGCTCGAAATCCGCCCGGTCGACTTCCATCCCGGCGCCGAGCATCGTGGCCCCGAGCTTATGGCGCTTAATCCGGGAGGCTCCATCCCGATCCTTGAAGACGGCGACCTGATCCTGACCGAGTCTTCCGCCATGCTTGGCTATCTCGCCGCGAAGGCAGCACCGGCCTGGCTCGGCAGCGGCGCCCCCGAGGAGACGGCGCGCATCCAGCAATGGCTTTCCTTCTCGCACAGGCTGACCGCCAACCTCGGCGGCGCGCGCCTGCATGAGATGCTGCTGCGTCCCGGTGACATCGGTGCGCTTCAGGCCAATGGCATAGCGGCACTACGTGAGCTGGAAGCCGGCCTCTTCGAACAAAAAATGCGTGGCGACCGGTTTCTCGCTTCCGACCGGCCGACGATTGCCGACATTGCTTGCTTTCCCTACGTCGCGCTCGCGCCCGACGGCGGCGTTTCCCTCGATCCGTATCCCACGATCCGGCTCTGGTCGCGAGCGCTCCGCAGCCTCGACAATTTCATCGAAATGCCCGGTATCCACCGGCTGCACGAGTTGAAGCCCGAACCGCGACCCATGCTGGACGAGGCGTGAGGTGACCGGCTATCTCCTGAAGAATTGCGCAGCGGTCATCACCGACGAGGGCAGGGGTCCGAGCGTCCGGCGCAATGTCGATGTGCTGACGAATGGCCCGCAGATCGAGGCAATCGGGCAAGGCCTGCACAGAAGCGAGTTGCCGGCCGGTACTATCGTGCAGGACGCCGACGGCTGGTTCGTCTATCCCGGCCTCGTCAACACGCACCATCACTTCTTTCAGTGCTTTGTGCGCAACCGTGCCGAACTCGACTGGACGAAGCTGTCGGTCATCGAATGGCTCGACCGGATCTATCCGATCTTCTCCCGGCTCAACGAGGATTGTTTCTACCACGCCTCGATCACGGCGATGGCAGAGTTGATAAAGCACGGTTGCACGACGGCCTTCGACCACCAGTACAATTTTCCGTTCCATGCTGGAAAACGGCTCATCGACCGGCAGTTCGAAGCGGCCGACCTTCTCGGCATGCGTTTCCACGCCGGCCGCGGCGGCAACACGCTGCCAAAATCGGAAGGCTCGACCATTCCAGACGAGATGCTGGAGACCACGGACGAATTCATTGCCGACTGCGCACGGCTAATCGACACTTATCACGACACCAGTCCCTTCAGCATGCGTCAGGTCGCGGTCGCTCCCTGCCAGCCGGTCAACTGCTACCGCGAGACCTTCGTGGAATCGGTTGCGCTGGCGCGTGATCGCGGGGTGCGGATGCACACTCATGTCGGCGAGGGCGAAAGCCCGGTCATCGAGGCCCGCCATGGCATGCGTACGGTGGACTATCTCGAGGACCTCGGATTTGCCGGCCGAGACACTTTCTATGCCCATTGCTGGGAGCTGACGCATGACGAACTGCGGCTGATGGCGGCGAGCGGCACCGGTGTCTCGCATTGCCCGGAGCCGGTCTATCTGGTGGGTGCGGAGGTGACTGATATTCCCGCCATGTCCGCCTTTGGCCTGCGCGTCGGTCTCGGCTGCGACGGTGCTGCCTCGAACGACAATTCCAACCTCATGCACTGCATCCATTCCGCCTACATGCTGCAATGCCTGGCGGCCTCGACGCGCGCTCATCCCGTGCCTGCGCCGGTCGATTTCCTCGGCTATGCGACAACGGGCGGGGCCGCGCTTCTGGGCCGCAATGACATCGGCCGACTGTCGCCCGGCATGGCCGCCGACCTCTTCGCGATCGACACGCGCCGCATGGATTATGTCGGCACGCGCCACGATCCATTGAGCCTGATCGCCAAGGTCGGCATCGGCATGCCCACCGACATGACCATGATCAACGGCCGCATCGTCTGGGAGAAGGGTGCGTTTACCGGGCTGAACGAGGCCCGGCTTGCTGCGGACGCGGAAACCGCTTTTGCCGCGGTGGAATTCTAACAACTTAAGACAGGGGAACTGACATGCTGAACTATCTGACCCGCAGAACTCTGATGAAGGGCCTTGCCGCAACAGGGCTTGCCGGCGCGCTTGGCAGCCGTCCCGCCTTTGCGGCCGACGAGCCGCTCGGTATCACGCTCGTGCTCCCGTCGCCGGTCGGCGATGTCGGCTGGGGCCATGCGCTCGCCGCCGGCCTCGAGCCGGTCAAGGCCGCATACGGCGACAAGGTGAAGATCACCGTCATCGAGAACATCGCCGAAGGGCCGGACGCCGACCGGATCATGAACAAGACCGTCGCCGACGGTAACAAGTTCCTGATCGCCGGCTCATTCGGCTACCAGAATGGTGCACTACAGATCGCCCGCCGCGATCCTGCGGTCACCGTGCTGCATGCCTCCGGCTTCCAGACTGCGCCGAATTTCTCGCCCTTCGCGGCGAAGTATTTCCAGGGCACTTACCTGCTCGGCATAGCCGCCGCAGCTCTTTCCAAGACCGGCAAGGTCGGCTCCGTCTCGGCCTTCGCCATTCCGGAGCTGATCACCTCGATCAACGCATTTACGCTCGGCGCACAGACCGTAAATCCCGATATCGAGGTATCGGTCGTCTGGGTGAACTCCTGGTTCGACCCGGCCAAGGAACAGGAAGCCGCCAAGGCGCTGATGGCACAGAACTGCGACGTGATCTTCTCGAACGCGCAGGACACACCCTCCGTGATCTCGGCCTGCGAGGAGGCTGGCGTCTACGCGTTCAACCTCAATTCGTCGATGAAGAAATATGCACCGAAGAAATATCTCGGCTGCATCGCGACGGACTGGTCGCCCTTCTTCAAGGCTTCCGTGGATGCCCATCTGGCCGGAACCTTCAAGGGCGCCAACACCTTCCTCGGCGTCGCCGAAAAGGTGGTGGAGGTCGTGGACTGGAACTCAGATATCCCAGCCGACACGATGACGAAGATCAAGGAAGTGGCGGCGAAGATCGCCGACGGCAGCTTCTCGCCCTTCACAGGTCCAATCACCAAGGCCGACGGCAGCGAAGCCGCCGCCGCCGGTGCGACGATAGCGGATCCCGAGATCGTCGCGATGGACTGGCACGTCAAGGGTGTCACCACACCACTGCCGAAGTAAGTCATGACCCCGCCCCTTCTGTCGCTCCGCGGCATCTCGAAGAGCTACGGCCAGATCCGGGCCAACCAAGCCATCGATCTGGACGTGGCGCACCAATCGATCCATGCGATTCTCGGGGAGAATGGGGCGGGCAAATCGACGCTGATGAAGCTCATCTATGGCGTTGAACAGCCGGACGAAGGCACCGTCGTCTGGAACGGAGAGCCTCTGCGCCTTGCCTCGCCCGCTGAGGCACGGCGCAGGGGCATCGGCATGGTCTTTCAGCATTTCTCGCTGTTCGAGACGCTGACTGTCGTCGAGAACATCCAGCTCGTCGTCCCCGGCGGCAAGGCGGAGCTGGCGGGGCGCATCCGCAGCCTCGGCCAGGATTTTGGCCTTGAAGTAGATCCTCTCGCCGATGTGCACGCGCTCTCGGTCGGCGAACGGCAGCGGGTGGAGATCATCCGCTGCCTGATGACGGACCCGAAGCTGCTCATTCTCGACGAGCCGACCTCGGTCTTGCCGCCGCAGGCGGTGAAGAAGTTGTTCGACACGCTCAGGCGCCTTCGCGACCGCGGCGTGTCCATCCTGTTCATCTCGCACAAACTGGAGGAAATTCGCACGATCTGTGACCAGGCGACCGTCCTGCGTGGAGGGCGCGTTATCGGCACCGTCGACCCACGCGACTATGATGCGCACGACCTCGCCCGGATGATGATCGGCCGCGACATGCCCGAGGTGATGCCCGCGTTGGCCATGCCCGAGGGGGAGAAGCGGCTGGAAATAATCGGCATGGACTACACGCCGGACGACCCCTTTGCCACGCCGCTCTCCGGCATCAGCCTCACGGTACGATCAGGCGAGATCCTTGGCATAGCCGGAATATCGGGCAATGGCCAAGGCGAGCTTGCCGCGCTCATCTCGGGCGAAGCGATGCTGCTGAAGGAACAACGCGACCGGATTTACATGATGGGCCGCGACGTAGGCACACTCGATGCGGCCGCGCGCAGGAGATTTGGCTTCGCCTTCGTGCCCGAAGACCGGCTGGGACGCGGCGCGGTCCCTGAAATGTCGCTCGTGCTCAACACCGTTCTTACCGCCCATCCTTTCGATCTCGTGAGGCGCGGCCTCATCAACAGCGCCGGAGCGACGGCTTTCACCAGCGAATGCATCCGTCGGTACGACGTCCGCGCCTCCGGCCCGGATGCCGAAGCGGGCTCGCTGTCCGGCGGCAACTTGCAGAAATTCATCGTCGGTCGCGAGATGATGCTGTCGCCAAAACTGCTTTTCGTGGCGCAGCCGACCTGGGGTGTAGACATTGGCGCTGCATCCGCCATCAGAAGGCGGCTCATCGCGTTGCGCAACCTGGGCGTGGCGATCCTCGTAATTTCCGAGGAACTCGAGGAACTTTTCGAACTCTGCGATTTCATCCAGGTGCTGCATCATGGAATGCTGAGTCCGCCTCTGGTCACGCGGGACACGCGCCCCGAAGACATCGGCAGATACATGATCGGAGCACATGCCTCGCCAGAGAAGGTTCCTGCATGAGCGTTTGGGCCGCGACGTTCCTCCCCGCGCTCGTCCGCCGGGAGCATGCCTCGCTCGTCGCGGCCATGCTGGCCCCGGCTGTCGCGCTTGGCATGGCGATCATCCTCAATCTGGGCCTTTATGTGCTGATAGGCCGAGATCCGGCGGCCGTCCTGTACGCGATGCTTCTCGAGCCGTTCCTCTCCTGGGCATCGTTTGCGGAGGTGCTGCTGAAGGCGGGGCCTCTTCTCCTCATTGCTCAGGGGCTGGCGATCGGTTTCCGCGCAAAAGTGTTCAACATCGGCGCGGAGGGCCAGTTTATCCTGGGCGCTATTTTCGCCTCGGCGATCCCCGTCTGGTTTCCGCAGGCGACCGGGCAGTGGATCTGGCCGCTGATGCTGCTTCTCGGTGCCCTCGGCGGTGCACTTTGGGCATCTATCACCGCCTTCTGGCGCGTCAGGCTCAATGCGAACGAGATCCTGGTCTCCCTGATGCTGAGCCTCGTTGCGGCGCAAGTCCTCAACTACTTGCTGCTCGGCCCATGGAAGGACCCGGCCGGCTTCAATTTCCCACAATCCGTCATGTTTCAGAACGACGCGATGGTGCCGACCCTGATCACCGGTACCCGCGTCAACGTCTCGCTGCTCATCACACTTGCGCTCTCGCTGGTGGCCTGGGTTTTCATGCAGCGAAGCTTCATGGGGTATAAGCTCAAGGTCGGCGGCCTTGCCCCGCGCGCGGCCGGTTACGCCGGCTTCAGCGAAGGGCGTGCGATTTGGCTGTCGCTTCTGATCGGTGGCATGGCGGCGGGACTGGCAGGCGCGGCGGAAGTCGCGGGTCCGCTCGGCCAGCTGCAGCGCTCGATCTCGACCGGCTACGGTTATGCGGCCATCATTGTCGCCTATCTCGGCGGCTTGCATCCAGTCGGCATCATCTTTTCCGCGCTCTTTATGGCTGTCCTCTATATCGGCGGCGACAATGCGATGGTGTCGGCAAACCTGCCGATCGCCGCCGTCCGCGTCTTCCAAGGCAGCTTGCTGCTCGCCTATCTCGGCGCTGTGGCCTTCGTGCGCTACCGCATCGAGTGGCGCCGCCCCCATCACCTGAGCCAGCCATGAACGCCGTCGAGTTCATTATTTCGGGCATGCTCGCAGCGGCAACCCCCTTTCTCCTTGCCGCACTCGGCGAGTTGGTGGTCGAGCGCGCCGGTGTTCTTAACCTCGGCGTAGAGGGCCTGATGGCCCTCGGCGCGGTGCTCGCGTTCATCGTCGTCTACCACGGCGGTGGACACCTGCTGGGGTTCGTTGCCGCCGGCCTCGGTAGCGCCGTCCTGTCCCTCGTCTTTGCAGTGCTGGCACTCGGATTCCGGGCAAACCAGGTCGCGACAGGCCTTGCGATCGGCATTCTCGGCCAAGGCCTTTCGGCGCTGTTCGGCAAAAGCTACGAGAGCTTGACGGTGAAGGGGCTCCCGAAACTTGTCTTTCCCGGCCTCTCGGAAATCCCGGTAGTCGGCAGGCTGTTTGTCCAGGACGTCGTCGTATGGCTTTCCCTTGCCGTGACGTTTGCGATCTGGGCGATGTTTGCCTATACGAGAGTCGGCCTTGTCGTGAGGGCAATCGGCGAGAATCCCAAGGCAGCCCACGCCATCGGCTATCCGGTCATCGCTATCCGTGTCGCGGCCATAGCTTTTGGTGGCATGATGGCGGGTTTTGCCGGCGCCTATGCGGCGGCGGTGTACACGCCCCTTTGGGCGGACGGTATGATTGCCGGACGTGGCTGGATCGCGATCGCACTCGTTGTCTTTGGTACGTGGCTCGCTGGCCGCATCTTCCTGGGTGCCTGCCTCTTCGGCGCGGTTTCGCTGATGAGCCTCGCCGCCCAGGCGACCGGTCTGGACTTGCCATCGCAACTGCTTTCCAGCCTTCCCTATCTCGTTACGATCGTCGTGCTCGGTGTCATCTCGGCGGACCGCCGCTTGCTCAGGCTGAACGGTGTCGCCTCGCTTGGCGAACCCTTCGAACGTTAGCCGGGATGAAAGTGGATTTGCGAAACTCGGCGTAAGTTGAAGAGATTCGAAACGCCAGCGGACGATCGGCATCCGATCCAAAGGGCAGAAACGCCAAACGGGGCGAAGGTATGCCCGCAAGGGTAGCGCTGACGCCGTCGACTGCGAGCAGCGGAACGATGTGACGCACAACGCGCCCGACATCGGTGGAGATCGTCGCGGGTTTCTTGGGTCGTCCCCTTTTCTGCAGTACGAGCCCCATTCTCGAGGTCCATTCTCCACCGCAGCCTAGCGAAGCGGCGTCGCAAGATGGCCTGAGGCATGCGCCCGGCAAATTCCCGCATGCGAGCACTCGTCCTGCCTGTCTAAGGTTCCGAGTCTAACCGCAAATCCTCGATTTTTTCCGCCAATTCCAAAATATATATTCCGATCGCCGCAAGAAGCCATAACAACGATTTCCAATACTACCTATTCTCGCAGAAACTAAAAACGCTACACTCGCGTAATCATATTGGTAACGGATGCTGTTCAACCTGCGTACAGGCAACCAACACGGGGAGCGTCATTATGGATTTCTTTAAAAGTTTAACAAAGGCCTTGGCCGGTGGCGCTGTTGCCGTGGCTTTGTGCTTTCCGGCTGGCGCGGGCGGGCTCAGTGTGGGCATCGGCGGCAGCGGTGGGGTGGGCGTCTCGGTCGGCGGCAGTGGCGGCGGGCTTGGCGTCGGCGTCTCGGTCGGCGGCAGCAAGGGCGCCAATGTCGGCGCAACGGTCGGCGGCACCAGCGGCACCACCGCCAGTGTCGGCGCTACGGTTGGCGGCACCAGCGGCGTTGCGGCCGGCGTCGGCGCATCGGTGGGCACGGGCGTCGGGGTCGGGGTCGGCGCAACCGTCGGCAGCGGTGTCGGGGTCGGCGCCGGTGTCGGGGTGGGCAATGGGGTGACGGCCGGGGTCGGGGTCGGCATTGGCGCACCGACCGCGCCCACCAGCCCTCGGGATCCCAACACGCCGGCGGTGCCGACGCGACCGGCGGTGGTTGCCATCAGCGCCATGTCGGCCGGCCAGATCGCCAAGATGAAGAAACGCTGCGCCAGCGTGCTCAGCGGCAAGGGCACCTACGACCGGGACCTGAAGGAGCTCTGCCGGATATTGGCGCGGCGCTGAGTACCGCAACATCGCATGTGCCGTGGGGCATCAGTCTCTCAGCCAGCCCCAATGCCGCAAGGTGGCGGGCATTCTTAGGGAGAGAGCTTTGCCGAGCGGTTCAGCGTTTCGCGGAAAGGCGGAACCGGTCAGGCTGTGCGCTTTCATCGGCGGCATTCTGCATGGCTTGGTCGCCGAGCCGAAGGAAGCGCGCCGCCCGGTTGCGGCCTTAATCTGACCTCTGCCGTCCGTCCGGTCACCCATTTGGGCCGGCTCGAAGATTCGCCTCTGGCCTTTTGTATCACCCGCTCTAGCTGCTTTGTGTTAGGCTCGTCATGTTAGCCTTGTCTTGCTGATGGAGGTTTTGATGGATCGGCGATCATTCTTGACAGCATTGTTTGGCGTTGCGGGGGCCGCGGCGCTTGCTACCGCGGTTCGGCCTCTCGAGGCCGTGGCCGGGGTTCCCAATGTCGGTAACGGCATTCTCGATGAACTCGACAAGCAGGATGCCAATTCGTTTGATGACGACGAAGGCGTTGGCGATGTTGAGCAGATCTCGCATCGGCGATGGCACCATCGTCGCCACCACAGGCGGCATGTCTGGAGACGGCACTGCCGCACGTTCTGGCGGCATGGCCGGCTGCGCCGGCGCTGCTATCGCAGGCGCTCCTTTGTCGTCTTGCGGTTCTAACCGCGGCACGTTCCCGGATAGTCCCTGCCCTGAGGCACAACCACCAAACAGACCCATCCCGATTTGCATCGGGATGGGTTGGTTCAGCTTTATCCAGCCACAGCTGCCACCGACTCCCGCTCGACCAGCGGGCATTCCAGCTTGGTAATGGGATAGCGGCCGCGGCCGGCAGGCGGCGGCACTTCGAGCTGTTCGATCGCCCATTGGCCCATCGCCATATGCGGCAGGATCGATGTCGTCAGCGGCGGGAACAGGTGACGGGCGATCTCCTCGTCGTCATAGCCGACGACGGAGATGTCCTGCGGGATGTGCAGGCCCGCCTCCTTCAGCGCTTCGTAACAGCCGATGGCCGTGCGGTCGTTCTGGCAGAAGATAGCGGTCGGACGCTCTTTCAGCGCCAAAAGCTTCACGGTCGCCGCGTAGCCGGCGCTCGCCGACCAGTCGCCCTCGACCACCAGTTCGGGATCGAACGGGATGTCGGCGGTGGCGAGCGCCCTGCGGTAGCCTTTCAGCCGGTCCTGCGCGGCCTGCATCCACGGCTCGCCGGTGATGGTGGCGATGCGGCGGTGGCCGTGGCCGATCAGATGCCGGGTCGAGTTCTGGCCGCCGGCGATCTCGGACGGCACCACGGCCGGGAAGGCATAATCGGCCGTGTAGCAGTTGAGCAGGATGACCGGGATGTCGAGGCCGTAGAGGAAGTCCGGTGCCGTGATCTCGCGGGTGAAGATGGTCATGTAGATCAGCGCCGAGATGCCGCGCCTGGTGAGCGCCGCAATGGCGCGCGGCTCCATGACGGCGTCGCCCATGGTCTGCGCCACGAGCAACACATTGCCGGCGTTCCACGATGCCTGGCGCGCGCCCTCGATGGCGACAACGGCTTCCGGGCTTGTCGCCAGCTGGTCGACAGCGAAACCGATGACACCGTCAAGTCCATCGAAGGCGGGAACAGGTTTGCGCAGCGCCGAGAAGGCGGGTGCTGCGTAGCCGAGCGCACGCGCGGCGTCGATCACCCGCTCGCGCGTCTGCTGCGACAGCCGGATGCCGGGCGAATCGTTGAGCACGAAGGAGACGGTCGCCTGCGAGCACCCGGCTGCCCTGGCGATGTCGGTCATGGTGACGCGGCCGCCCTTGGCGGCTCTCGCCGGCGCCTTGCGCCGCTTCGCCGTGTCGTCCGGATCCCTCGTCTCGCTCATGGCATTGCGTCCCAATCCCCAGCCTGTCTAGTCGCAAGCCTGCCACACCGACAAGATGGTGTCGCGCCGTCGACCAATGGAAATAGTCGAAGGCGTTTATCTTTATTAGCAGCTTTGAAGTTCGCCGCCATGCCACTTCGGGCCGCGTGAAATTTGAGGACTGCAAGGCATCTGCTTGCGCGAAGCCGTGCTGCACCTGTTCGGGAAAACTAGACCTAGGGCCACCGCCGAGTGTCCGCGCGAGACCTCTGCTAATAGTGTTTACTAATACAAAACGACGCTGTAACGTCAATCCGCCGTGTCCGGTCAGGTGGGACCCGTGCGGCGAGAAGTGCACGTGAATGGCCCGATGGCGAGCGGGGTTTGCCTCCGCAAGCGTGGTCTCGGACATGTGATATGTCAGACAAATCAGACTATTTACGAGCACGGGATGAGTCTCTAAAGTCCGTGATCGCGACCGACGACGCCATTCTTCAGCGCCGGGAACCCCTGAGGAGGAGGGCGTCCAAATCGCGAGCGGCAAGTCAGTGAATTCAGATCGGTTCAGTCCGACGACTGAGCCAAAACGGGAGGTTGAACATGAAATCCTTGATACGACATGCATCCGTGGCCACCGCAGCCCTGCTGCTTGGCCTGACCGCGACAGCCATTGCGCGCGCCGACGACAAGCCGACGCTTGCCTTCGTCGTCAACGGCGCTTCTGATTTCTGGAAGGCCGCCGAAGCCGGCGTCAAGAAGGCGCAGGCCGAATTGCCCGACTACAATCTCGAACTCAAGTATCCCGAGCAGTCCTCGGTCGCCATCCAGCAGCGGCTGATGGACGATCTGGTGACCGCCGGCGTCAAGGGCATCATGGTCTCGGCCGTCGACCCCAAGACCTCGACCGACGGCCTGAACAAGATCGCGTCGGAAACGGCGCTGTTCACCACCGACTCCGATGCCCCGCAGACCAAGCGCGTCGCCTATATCGGCTCGTCCAATGTCGACGCCGGCAAGCAGGCGGCCGAGATCGCCAAGAAAGCGATGCCGGACGGCGGCAAGTGCCTCGGCTTCGTCGGCCTGCTCGGCGCCGACAATGCCAAGGAACGCATCCAGGGCATGAAGGACGGCCTCGCCGGCAGCAAGATCGAACTGGTGGACGTGCGCGGCGACGACATCGACCAGGCGCGCGCCAAGAAGAATGTCGAGGACGCGCTGGTCGCCAGCCCCGACATCACCTGCATGGTCGGCTTCTATTCCTACAACACGCCGCGCATCTATGAAGCGCTGCGCGACGCCGGCAAGCTCGGCTCGATCACCGTCGTCGGCTTCGATGACGATCCGATCACGCTGGGCGGCGTCAAGGAAGGCACCGTGGCGGCGACCGTCGTGCAGCAGCCCTTCGAGTGGGCCTATCAGGGCATGAAGCTGATGGCCGCCTATCTCAAGGGCGACAAATCAGGCATTCCGGAAGGCGGCCTGATCATCATCCCGACCAAGATCATCGGTAAGGACGATGTCGACACCTATGCCGCCAATCTGAAGGCGATGTCCGGAAACTGAGACCACGAGCAGTTGCGCCGGCTCAGGGTTCGCCTTGAGCCGGCGATCGTGTTGACGGGCCGGCCAAGGCCCGTCAGTCTGTAGCCCACCGGCTGCTGGCAAGCCTGATCAAATATGGCGTGATGAATTATTCCGACCCATCCATCGTCGCAACCACCCCGTTCCTCGGCCTCGAGAACGTGCGCAAGACCTATCCGGGCGTGGTGGCGCTGGACGGCTTTTCCATGGAAGTCAGGCCGGGCGAGGTGATCGGCCTGGTCGGCGAAAACGGCGCCGGCAAGTCGACCTTGATGAAGATCCTCGGCGGCGTCACCAGGCCGGACAGCGGCGCCATCACCGTCGACGGCGTTGCGCATGACGCGCTCACCGTCGAAGGCAGCCTGGGGTCGGGCATCGCCTTCGTCCACCAGGAACTCAATCTGTTCGAAAACCTCGATGTTGCCGCCAATATCTTCTTCGGCCGCGAGCCGTTGCGCGGCGGGCCGCTGAGATTGGTCGACCGCGCCAAGCTGCGCGAAATGGTGGCGCCACTGCTGAAGCGCGTCGGCGCCAATTTCTCCGCCGATATGCCGGTTGCCTCGCTGTCGCTGGCGCAGCAGCAGATGGTCGAGATCGCCAAGGCACTGTCGATCAAGGCGCGGCTGGTGATCCTCGACGAGCCGACGTCGAGCCTGCCGCTCGCCGAAACCGACAAGCTGCTCGACGTCATCAAGGCGCTGAAGGCCGATGGCATCAGCGTCATCTTCATTTCGCACCGGCTGCATGAGGTCGAGCGCGTCGCCGACCGCGTCGTGGTGCTGCGCGACGGCATGCTGGCTGGCACCTTGCCGAAGAGCGCCATCAACCACGACCAGATGGTCAAGCTGATGATCGGCCGCATGCTGAAGGAGCGCGAGAAGGCCTCCGAGGCGGCTCGGGCGCCGGGCGCCACGGCTCTCTCGGCCAAAGCCATCCGCACCCCCGCCTACCCTGCCCGGCCGGTCGACCTTGACATCAGGCGCGGTGAAATCCTCGGCCTCGCCGGCCTTGTCGGCTCCGGCCGCACCGAACTGGCGCGGGTGTTCTTCGGCATAGACAGCACGCTTGGCGGTGGGCTCGAACTCGACGGCAAGCCGCTTGTGCTGGGTTCGGCGGCCGATGCGGTCGCGCATGGCATTTTCCTGGTTCCGGAAGACCGCAAGCTGACCGGCATTTTGCTTGACCTGTCGATCGCGCAGAACATCTCGCTGCCCAACCTGCCGGCGCATGCGAAGCGTCGACTGGTGTCGGCAAGCGCCGAGACCGCCACCGCCGAGAAGCAGAAGAGCAATCTCGGCATCAAGGCGCCGTCGGTGCAGACGCGAACCGGCACGCTGTCGGGCGGCAACCAGCAGAAGGTGGTGCTGGGCAAATGGCTGGCGATGAACCCGAAGGTGATGATCCTCGATGAGCCTACGCGCGGCATCGATATCGGCGCCAAGGCCGAGATTTACGGGCTGATGCGAGCCTTGGCCGATGCCGGCGTCGCCGTGCTGATGATCTCCAGCGACATGGAAGAGGTGATCGGCGTGTCCGACCGCATCGCCGTCATGCATGAGGGCCAGATCTCGGGCATTCTCGACAAGGAACAATTCAGCCAGGAAAACGTGCTGTTGCTGGCGGTCGGCAAGCCGGCAAACTAGCGGGCTTCAGGCGATTGCCGGTCCGGCGCATTGGGGAGAAGATGATGAGCAAAAAAGATCTCGGCCTGCTGATCCTGATCCTGGTGGTCGGCGCCGTGGTGACCGCCATCAACCCGCGCTTCCTTTTACCGATCAACCTCGCCAACACCTCGAACCTGATCGGCCTGTTCGGGATCCTCGCCATCGGCCAGGCCTTCGTCATCATCACCGGCGGCATCGAATTGTCGGTGGGATCGCTGGTGGCGCTGCTCGGCACGCTGTTCATCGATTTCATCGCCGTGCGCGACATGCCATGGCCGGTGGCGCTGCCGCTGATCCTGGTGCTGGGCGGCATCATCGGGCTGGCGCATGGCTGGCTGATCACAAGGCTGAAATTGCAGCCCTTCGTGGTGACGCTGTGCGGCCTTTTGATCTATCGCGGGGTCGCCCGTTTCTATACCGCCGACGGCACCGCCGGCTTCGCCTTCGGCCAGAATTTTCCCGAGCTCGAATTCCTCACTGCGGGCCGCAGCTATGGCGTGCCCAACAGCTTCATCGCACTGATCGTCATTTCGATCGTCATGTGGGTGGTGCTGCACCGCTCGGTGTTCGGACGCTACCTCTATGCCATCGGCAAGAACGAAGAGGCGGCGAAATATTCAGGAATTCGCACCGGCCGTGTCGTCATGGCCGCCTATGTCATCTGCGGCGTGCTGACGGCGCTGTCGGCGATCTATTTCGCCATGTACACGCGCTCGATCTCGCCGGCCAGCCACGGCCAGTTCTACGAACTCTACGCCATTGCCGCCGCCGTTCTCGGCGGCTTCTCGCTGCGCGGCGGCGAAGGCTCGCTGGTCGGCGTCATCCTGGGCACCGTGCTGCTGCAGGAGTTGCAGAACCTGGTCAATCTGCTCGGCATCCCGTCCTCGCTCAACTTCGCGGTGATGGGCGGCGTGATCCTGATCGGCGTGCTGGTCGACCAGCAATGGGGCGTGTTCCGCGCAAGGCGGCTGATGCTCGATGCCAGCCGCAAGACTGTCGCGGCCGAGTAGCGCTACATCACGCCGGAGATATCCGAGAAGGCCATCGCCTTGCGCAGCACCTCGGCGAAGCGTTCTCCGGCGGCTTCGCGCTGGCCGCCGTTGTCGATGGAGGTGACACCGGGTCCGGACAAAGCGACATTGGCGCTGCGGGCGAGCCGAGCCAGCACTTCGCCGCGCGATTCGCGGCCGCGCTGGGCGAGACGCTCGGCGAGGATTTCCGGCGAAGCGGTGATCTCGACGACAGCCAGATTGGCATAGCGCTCCCGCAGCACCGGGATGACTGCGCGCGAGACATTGGCCACGGCGACATGGCCATTGGCTATCGACCAGTCGACATCGGCCGGGATGCCATAGCGCAGGCCGTGCGCCTCCCAGGAAATGGCGAAAGCGCCGTCGGCCTGGGCCTCGGCAAAGGCGGCGTCGGCCAGCGTGTCGTGATCCTCGCTTGCGGCGTCGCTCGGCCTGGTGATGACCCGGCGGACGAACTCCAGCTTCGTCTCGTCGGCAAACAAGGTGCGGGCATAGCCGATTACCGTATCCTTGCCGGCGCCGCTCGGGCCGACGACGGCGACGAAGACGCCGTTGCGGACCGGAAAGGCCTCGCTGGTCAGTTCGCGCTCGATCGACGCCGAGACCATCAGGCGACCCGCCGCCCTTGGCGCCAGACGGTGCGCACGACCGGCACATGGTCGTCGACGCGCACCCGCACGAGGTCGGCGCGGCGGCCCTGTTCGATGACGCCGCGGTCGTTGAGGCCGATGGCCTCGGCCGGGTTCTTCGACACCATCGCGACCGCCTGCGGCAAGGAGATGCCCTCGACGACGTCGCCGAGGAAGAAGGCCGACTGGATCAGGCTGAAAGGGATATAGTCGGACGACAATATGTCGAGCAGGCCGTCGCCGGCCAGCGTGCGGGCCGAGACATTGCCCGAATGCGAGGAGCCGCGCATGACGTTGGGCGCGCCCATCAGCACGCCGAGCCCGGCATCCTTCGAGGCCTTGGCGGCTTCCAGCGTGGTCGGGAATTCCGCGACGCGCACGCCCTGCTCGATCGCTTCGTCGACATGGCCCGATGTGGCGTCGTCATGGCTTGCCAGCACAATGCCCCGCTCGTTGCAGGCGGCTGATATCGCCACCCGGTTCGGTCCCGAATTCTTCGCTGATTCCGACATCCGCTTTTCGCAGAACAATTGGAAGTCGCGATCGGTCAATTTCAGCTTGCGCTGATAGTAATGGGCGTAGGTCTCGAGATTGACGAACTGACGCTGTCCCGGCGCATGGTCCATCAGCGAGGCCAGCTTGACCCGCCCGTCGCCATCGAAATTGGCGAAAGCCCGCAAGCAATCCGGCGCCGAGACCTCGCAGCGCAGGTGCAGGAAATGGTCGGCCCGCAACCGGTCTTTCGCGACGCTGTCCTCGATCGCGCCGGCGAGCTTGCGGATGTCGTCGGAGGTAATATCCGCGTCCTCGTCCATGCCGACACGCAAAGCGTCGAGCACGGTGGTGATGCCGGCGGTGGCCACCTGCGCGTCATGGGCAAGGACGGCGGCGATCGGGTTCCAGCGCACTTTCGGGCGCGGCGCATAGTGGCCTTCGAGATGGTCAGTGTGCAGCTCGACCAGGCCGGGAATGATGTAGTCGCCGCCCATGTCCTCGCCGCCCATGCTCCCGCCGATTTGGCCGGTGCCGGCGTCGATGCCGGAGATAAAACCGTCGCGCAGCACGAGCGACCCTTCGACGATCTCGTCGGCAAGCACGATGCGGGCGTTGTGGAGAACGGTTTCGGCGGTCATTTCAGGCAGTCCTTGCTTACTCGGACGAATTGTGGTCAGGCAGTTTTTCGGGCAGCCCGGCGGCCGAGCGCATGATGCGAAAGCACCATGAACGGAGCGCCCGGTTCGGTTTCGACGAACAGCGTCAGCGCATCCACCAGCACCGGCTGCTGCAGCACATCGGCGAACAGGCTGTCAATTGCCGCGCGCAGACGTTGGCTTTCCTGCGGCCCGGCCCGGCCGGACAGTGTCATGTGGAAGCGAAAGGTCTCAAACACATAGGGATAGCCCCACTGGCAGAGATTGCGGAACTCGGCCGGCTTCAGCGAATCCGGGCTGCGCCGCTCGATCTCGGCCTCGGTGAGCGGCGCGCGAAAACGGTCGAAGCTAAGCACGACATCATCGGCGAAACGGTTGAGCGGCGGCAGCGGGCCTTCCGGCAGCAAAGCGAAGAAACCATCGATCTGGCTGACGACCAGGCGCGGGATGGTGACCGTCGGCATTGCTTCGGCAAAGGCGTCCAGCGCCGCGCGCAACGAGCTTTCGGTTTCGTTGGCGGCCAACCGGAAGGGCGCTTTCAGCGTCGCATGAAAACCGTAGCGCCGCGCCGATGCGGTGTGAAAGGCGACTTCGGCCGCCGACAGCTCGCCCACCGCCTCGACCGGCCTCGCGGCGGCGCCAAAGGGGTCGCGGCCCAGCCAGTTGGCGGCGATCCGCGCCAACGGCTCGTCCTGCCTTGGGGTGAAATAGATGGCGTAGCGCATCGAAAAAAATCCTCGTCAGCCCGCTGCCATAGGTGATTTCCATGACGGATTGACGAAGCTTATGCGGGTTTTCGAAGGCAAATCGACCCCATGGATCGTTAGCCGACGATTTTTTGCTGCTGGACCAACCGCTTCCGGCGCAAGCGAAGGCCGATCAGGCCTTCGTCAGCCACTCGTGCTCGGGCGCGTTGTGGAACTTCCACGTCCGCTTCGGCCCGGCCATGACGTTGAGGTAATAGAGGTCGTAGCCGTGGCAGGCGGCGCAGGGGTGATAGCCCTTGGGCACCAGCACAACATCGCCGTCCTCGATCGCCATGGCTTCGTCCAGCTCGCGGGCGCCGGTCTTGTCGGCGTCGGTGTAGACGCGCTGGAAGGCAAAACCCTGCGGCGGGTTGAGGCGGTGGTAGTAGGTTTCCTCGAGATAGGATTCGGCAGGCAGATTGTCCTGGTCGTGCTTGTGCGGCGGGTAGCTCGATGTGTGGCTGCCGGGCGTGATGACCTCGACCACCAGCAGCGAGTCGGCCGGCTTACCCTCGGGCAATATGTTGGTGACGTAGCGCGTGTTGGTGCCTTTGCCACGCACTTCCTGACCGAGGTCGTCCGGGACGATGACGCGCACCGGGAGGCCGCCGCCAAGGCCCGGCGCCGAGCAGACCGCGAGCTCGAGATCGGTGTCGGCGGTGACCGACCAATCCGACCCCTCAGGAATATAGACCGACCACGGCTTGCCCTCGAAGGGCGACATGCGCTCGCCGAGCAGGCCGAGTTCCTGGCCGCCGGCCCTTGCCGTGCCCTTGCCGGTGACGAACACCAGGCAGACTTCGCGATCCCGCGTCTTGCCGGATGCGGTCGCGCCCGGCTTCAGCCGGTGCAGGTCGAAGCCGACATAGGTCCATCCGGCGCTGTTGGGCGTGACATGGGCGACGCGGCCATGGCCCTTGTCGGCTTTGACGAGCAGTTTCGACATGTTTTGTCTCTCCTATCGCATGTCTTCGAGGTCGGCCTCTCAACTTCGTCATCCTAGGGCGAAGCAGGAGCGAAGCTCCGTCGCGAAGACCCTAGGATGACGAAGCGAGGGACGTTCCGGCCAATCATCGACGTAGGCGATACGCCAGGTGTCCAGTGTCCGACCCGCAAGCCCTTCCGAGCCACGGCCGCTTCATTCCTTCGGTCCGGCGTCCGCCTTCGCTTCGCCGGTCTTCGGTCGATCAGGCGCAGCCTTGCTCTCCTCCACCGGCTTGTAAAGATAGAAGAACTGCCAGACGGCGTAGGCGGCAAAGCCGAGCGCAATGATGCCCCAGAATGGGGTGCCGGAGGCGAATTCTATTCCGGCCCAGATCACGCAGACGGCGACGACGGCAACGCGCCGCCACAGCGGCCGGAAGAACGGGTGCTCGTAATCCTTCATCGGATCGCCTCAGGCATTGGGAAAACCCTGCGTTTCCACCGTGTAGCCGGCCGCCGTCATCACCCGCATCAATTCCTTGTGGCCGACCTGCGCCATCTTGAGCGGCGGGTTCTTCTTCGGGTCCTGCTCGGCCTCGACGACGAACCAGCCTTCATAGCCATGCTCGGCGAAGCGCTGCACAATGGCGCCGAAATCGAGCGAACCGTCGCCAGGCACCGTGAAGGCACCGAGCGCCACGGCGTCGAGAAAGGACTGCTTTGTGCGGTCGAGCCCGTCGATCACGCCCATGCGCACATCCTTCACATGGACATGGCTGATGCGCTTGTGGTGGTTGTCGATGGCGCGCAGCACGTCGCCACCGGCAAAGGCGAGATGCCCTGCATCGAGCAGCAACGGAATGCCTTCGCCGGAATGGCGCATGAAGGCATCTAGCTCCGGCTCGGTCTCGACCACTGCCGCCATGTGATGGTGATAGGACAGCGGCATGCCTTGCTCGGCGCACCATTCGCCGAATTCGGTGAGGCGCCTGGCATAGGCCCTCATCTCGTCGTTCGACAATTTCGGCTTGGTGGCGAGAGGCCTGGAGCGATCGCCCTGGATCGAGCGGCCGACCTCGCCATAGACGATGCAAGGCGCATTCACCGCCTTGAACAGGTCGATCATCGGCTGGATGCGATCCTTGTTCTTGCCCATGTCCTCATCGACCAGCGTGCCTGAGAACCAGCCGCCGCACAGCGTCACGTCGGCCTGCTTCAGGATCGGCAGCATGATTTCGGGGTCGTTTGGAAAACGCCGGCCCATTTCCATGCCGGTGAAGCCGGCAGAGCGCGACTGACGCAGGCACTCTTCCAGCGAGACGTCGTCGCTGAGGTCGGCAAGATCATCGTTCCACCACGCAATGGGGGACATGCCCAGTTTGGCTTTCAAGTTTTAGCTCCGGTTTCTTGTTCACCCTCCCGTTGTGGGGAGGGTCGCTGCGAAGCAGCGGGTGGGGTGCGGCGCCAGACCCCCACCCGGACCTGCGGTCCGACCTCCCCACAAGGGGGAGGTAGGGGGCGGGTGCATGTACATCAATCGCCGATTGTCTGCATCTGCCGCTTTTCGTCATAGGCCTTGCGCGCTGCGTTGACCTGCGGCCGTGCGGAGACTTCCGGCACCGCGACATCCCACCAATGGCCGCCGGCATCGGTGGAAATCAGCGGGTCGGTGTCGATGACCAGCACGGTGGTGCGGTCGTTGGTTTTCGACTTTTGCAGCGCGGTCTCCAGGCCGGTGATCGACGGCACCTTCTCGGCAATAGCGCCCATGCTGGCCGCATGCGCGGCGAAGTCGATGTCGGGCAGGATCTCGTGGCGCGCGTCCTTCAAGAGGTTGTTGAAGTTGGCGCCGCCGGTGGCCATCTGCAGCCGGTTGATGCAGCCATAACCCCTGTTGTCGAGCACCACGATGGTCAGCTTCAGGCCAAGCATCACCGACGTGGCGATTTCGGAATTCATCATGAGGTAGGAGCCGTCGCCGACCATGACGACGATTTCCTGGTCGGGCTTGGCCATCTTGGCGCCGAGCCCGCCGGCAATCTCGTAGCCCATGGTCGAGAAACCATATTCGCCATGGTACGAGCCGGGCGCGCCTGCCTGCCAGAGCTTGTGCAACTCGCCCGGCAGGCCGCCCGACGCATTCAGCAAGGTCACGCCGGATCCTAGCGCGCGCTGCACGGCGCCGATCACCTGCGCGTCCGACGGGAAGGCGGCGTTGGTTGACGCCGTCACCTTGGAGGCTTCGGCCTGCCAAGCCTTCTTGCCTTGGGTCGCATTGTCGGTCCATGTCGCCGGTGCTTTCCAGTTCCCCAGCGCAGCACCGAGTTCGGCGAGCCCTTCGGCCGCGTCGGCGACCAGCGGCAGCGCGCGGTGCTTGCCGGCGTCGAAAGGCTGCACGTTGAGGCCGATGATGGTCTTGCCGGAATTCTTGAACAGCGCCCACGAACCGGTGGTGAAATCCTGCAGGCGGGTGCCGATCGCCAGCACGACATCGGCTTCCTCGGCCAGCCGGTTGGCGGCCGACGTGCCGGTGACGCCGACCGCCGCCATGTTCAGCGGATGCGTGTCCGGCAGCGAGGATTTGCCGCCTTGCGTCTCGCAGACCGGAATGCCGGCGCTCTCGGCGAATTTCGCCAGTTCATCCGAAGCCTGCGAATACAGCACGCCGCCGCCGGCGATGATCAGCGGTTTTTTCGCACCCTTCAGCGCGGTGACCGCCGCCGCCAATTCATGGCGGTCCGGGCGCGGACGGCGCTGGTGCCAGACACGTTCGGCGAAAAAGCTCTCGGGATAGTCATAGGCCTCGGCCTGCACGTCCTGGCAGAGCGACAGCGTCACCGGGCCGCATTCCGCCGGATCGGTCAGCACCTGCATGGTCCGCGCCAATGCCGGGATGATCTGCTCGGGACGAGTGATGCGGTCGAAATAGCGCGACACCGGACGGAAGCAGTCATTGACCGTCGCGGTGCCGTCGGAAAAGTCCTCGGCCTGCTGCAGCACCGGATCGGGGATGCGGTTGGCGAAGACATCGCCCGGCAAAAACAGGACGGGCAACCTGTTTACGTGGGCGAGCGCCGCCGCCGTCACCATGTTGAGCGCACCGGGGCCGATCGAAGAGGTCGCGGCCATGAAGCGGCGGCGGAAATTGGCCTTGCCATAGGCGATCGCCGCATGCGCCATCGCCTGCTCATTGTGGGCGCGGAAGGTCGGCAATTCGTCGCGCAGCTGGTACAGCGCCTCGCCGATGCCGGCGACATTGCCGTGACCGAAGATCGCCCAGACACCGCCGAAGATGGGCACTCGTCTGCCGTCGATCTCGGTCATCTGCTTGCTGAGAAAGCGGGTCAGCGCCTGCGCCATCGTCAGGCGGATTGTCTTGCTCATGGTGTTTTCCTCCGCAGTCCTCTTGCCGCGCCTTTATGCTGCTTTACGGCCACGCGCGGCAAGCCACGCTTCGGTCAACTGTTCGAAGCGCGCGGCCATGTCGGCGATAGCCTCGTCATCCGTCATCTTGCCCGCCAGCCATTGTTCGGCGGCGTGGACGAAGATGGTGCGGCCGACAGCAAAACCCTTGACGATCGGCGCCTTGGCGGTGGCGGCAAAGGCCGCTTCCAGTTCGTCCTGCGGCGCTTCGAGACCCAGCAGCACGACGCCACGACACCAGGGATCGTGCTTCAGGATCACCGCTTCGATCTTGGCCCAGGCGCCGGCCGACGCCTGCGGTTCGAGCTTCCACCAGTCCGGCTTGATGCCAAGCGCATAGAGTTCTTCCAGGGCGCGCGGGATGGTCGTTTCGTCGAGCTTGCCGTGCTTGCCGGCGATGATCTCGACCAGAAGCTCCCGGCCGACCTTCCGCGCGGCTTCGAACAGCGAGCGCAGCTTCTGCTGCTGCTCTTCCTTGAGCGCTGCCGGATCGTCGGGGTGATAGAAGCACAGGCATTTGATGCAGTGGTCGACCGGCCATTCCACCAGTTGCGAGCCGATGTCCTGCGAGAACTCGAAGCGCAGCGGCCGCGAGCCCGGCAGTTCGACGGGACGGCCGAGCCAGGCAAAGGGGTGGCGGGCGAATTCGAACATCGCTTCGCGGCCATGCTTCTCATCGATCAGCATGCCATAGCCGTCGCGGCCGGCGGCGACTTTTACCGCGGCCTTGACCGCCAGCACCTTGAAGTCGCGGATGCGCGCCGGGTCGGCGCCGGTCCTGGCGGCGACGTCCTCGAGCTGCACACGGTGGTCGCAGGCGAGCGCCATCATGGAGGGGATGTCGCGGCGGCGGGTCGTCGCCCAATGGATGTGGCTGATCGCCTCGTCCTTGCGCAAAGCGAGGTGCTTGCTGCCGTTCCTGAGGAAGAACTGCAGCTCCTCGAAGGTCGGATATTCCGGCGCGCAGAGCAGCCGCGAGACGGCAAAGGCGCCGCAGGCATTGGCCCAGGTCGCCGACGTCGCATGGTTTTCCCCACCAAGCCAGCCACGCAGGAAGCCGGACATGAAGGCGTCGCCGGCGCCCAGCACATTGTAAATCTCGATCGGAAAGCCCTTGCCGACGATACCGTCTTCCAGATCGTCGCTGATCGGCCCGTCATAGACGATGCAACCCATGGCGCCGCGCTTCAAGACGATGGTCGCCGAGGACAGAGCGCGGATGGTCTTCAACGCACTCAGGCAATCGTCGGCGCCCGAGGCGATCATGATCTCTTCCTCGGTGCCGACGATGAGATCGCAATCGGGCAGCACCGTCTTCAGCTGGGCCGAGACGCGGTCGGATTTGACATAGCGCTCAAAACCTTCGGCATGGCCGGCGAGGCCCCAGAGGTTGGGGCGGTAGTCGATGTCGAACACCACCTTGCCGCCCCTGGCCTTGATGATGCGGATAGCCTTGCGCTGGGCGGCGTCGCTGTTGGGTCGGGAAAAATGCGTGCCGGTGACGACGATGGAACGGGCCGAGGCGATGAAGGCTTCATCGATGTCTTCTTCGGCGAGCGCCATGTCGGCGCAGTCGCTGCGATAAAAGATCATCGGCGAGACGCCTTCGCTCTCGACCGAAAGCAGCACCAGAGCCGTCAGCCGTTCCTTGTCGGTCTTCAGCCCGTCGACATTGACGCCTTCGCGCCGCAGCTGCTCGCGGATGAAGCGGCCCATCTGCTCGTCGCCGACGCGGGTGAGCAGCGCCGAGCGCAGGCCTAGTCTCGCCGTGCCAACCGAGATGTTGGCCGGGCAGCCGCCGACCGATTTGGCAAAGGAGGTGATGTCCTCCAGCCGCGAGCCGATCTGCTGGCCGTAAAGGTCGACGGAAGCGCGACCGATGGTGATGACATCGAGCGTCGCCTGTTTGGCGTCCACGGCTTCGCTCATTGGAACCTCCCGTCGGTCTTGTTGTCTTGAGCAACGTAGTTGGGGGACACGCGCGAGCGGCAGCGTGGCGCCGGGAATATGAAATAATAATTCCAATCCATAGTCAATATGGAATGAGCATTCCTCCGCGAATTCGAGCGCCGGGCGCCGGCCTAGGCCTTACGCTTCTTTCCGGTGCTGCGCCGCTTCTCGCCGACGCCGACGGTGAGCGCCATGGCCAGCGCCATGGTGGCCGACAGCGAGCGGAAGCCGGCGAAATCGGCCTCGGCGACCTCGAACCAGACCTTGGCGAACTGGGCGAGTGGCGAAAACGAACTGTCGGTGATGGCGACGATCGGCACGCCCTGTTCGGAAATGGTGCGGGCCTCCTCGATGGTGGCCGGTGCGTAGGGCGAGAAGCTGATGGCGATGACGGCGTCCGCCGGGGTGGCGAAGGCGACCATTTCGGCATTGAGGCCGGCGGCGGATTCGATCAGCTGGTTGCGGATCTTCAGTTTGCCCAGCGCATAGGCGATGTAGCTCGCCACCGGATAGGAGCGGCGCTTGGCCAGGACATAGATGGTCTCGGCCTTGGCCAGCAGCGCAATTGCGTCTTCCAGATGGGCCTCGTCCAGCGAGCGTGAGATGTCGTTGAGCGAAGTGCTGGCGGCGGCGACGAAGCCGTCGAAGATGGCGCGGTGTCCAGCACCCGCATCGGCCTTGGCGCGCAGCGCCTGCAGGCGTTCGTCATAAGAGGAATTGCGCTCGCGCAGCCGCTCGCGAAACACCTGCTGCAGGCTGGTGAAGCCGTCGAAGCCTAGTTGCTGGGCAAAGCGGATCAAGGTGGACGGCTGCACGCCCGCCGAAGCGGCGATGCTGGCGGCGGTGCCGAAGGCGATGTCATCGGGATTGTCGAGCGCATAGGCGGCGATCTGGGCGATGCGCTTGGGCAAGGTTTCACGGCGATCGAGGATCGTGGCGCGCAGCGTCTCGAAGTCGCGAGGTACCCGTTCGTCCATCGTCGCCCCGTCCAAGCTCATCTAGAGCATGATGCCGAAAAGTGTGCAGCGGTTTTCGGACGACATCATGCTCTCTTTAACTCAAGTGACGTCCTCTCTGCCCCATCATAGCGAGCCTGCGCAAGAAGGCCATAAAAAATGAGGCAGACATTCCATTCGGAGAAGAAATGGACTAATTCATCCATCGATCGCTTCAGGTATTGGGAGAAAGAAATGGTCGGCGTTGGTCTTATCGGCACGGGTTTCATGGGCAAATGCCACGCCATTGCGTGGAGCGCCGTCGGCGCCGTCTTTCCCGATGTCGCCAAGCCGAAGCTGGTCCATCTCGGCGAGGTCAACGAGGAGCTGGCCAAGCGCAAGGCCGGTGAGTTCGGCTTCGCCAAGGCGTCGGGCGACTGGCGTGCCGTCGTCAACGACCCCGAGGTCGATATCGTCTCGCTGACCACGCCCAATCAGTTCCATCCGGAGATGGCCATCGCTATTCTCGAAGCCGGCAAACATCTGTGGTGCGAGAAGCCGATGGCGCCGAGCTTTGCCGAAGCAGCGGCGATGGCGGCCGCGGCGAAGAAGTCCGGCAAGGTCGCAGCGCTTGGTTACAACTACATACAGAGCCCGGCCATCCGCCACATCGGCGCGCTGCTCGAGGAAAAGATCATCGGCGAGGTCAACCATCTGCGCATCGAGATGGACGAGGACTTCATGGCCGACCCCGAAGCGCTGTTCTTCTGGAAGCATGAGGCCGCATCCGGCTATGGCGCGCTCGACGATTTCGCCGTGCATCCGCTGTCGCTGGTCTCGACGCTGTTCGGCCGCGTCGCAAAAGTCATCTGCGACATGGCCAAACCCTATGTCGACCGCAAGCTGGCCAGCGGCGGCCGCCGTGCGGTGGAGACCTACGACATCGCCAGCGTTTTGATGCATCTGGAAAACGGCATTGCCGGCACGCTGCTGGTCAACCGCTCGGCCTGGGGCCGCAAGGGCCGCATCGCCATACAGATTTTCGGCTCCAAGGGATCGATCCTGTTCGACCAGGAGCGGATGAACGAAATCCAGCTCTACGTCACCGCCGATCGCCCGACCGAACAGGGCTACCGCACCATATTGGTGGCGCCGCACCACAAGCCTTACGACGCCTTCCTCCCGGCGCCGGGCCATGGGCTCGGTTTCAACGACCTCAAGATCATCGAGTGCCACGAATTGCTGACGCGGCTTGCCGGCAAGCCGGCACGGGTCATCGAATTTGCCGAAGGGCTGGAGATCGAGCGCACCGTGCACGCGATGGCGAGGTCGTTCGAGGAAGAGCGCTGGGTGGATGTGCGGTAAACCCGCTCGCTTCAGCCGCCAGCGACAGCGTTCGCCTCCCAGCCACTGACCCAGACCTGGCGCAGGCGATCGCCTTCGCCCTTGAAGCGCAGGCCGGTCGCCCGGCAATCCGCGATGCGGTCGCTGCGGAAATTGCGGATGGCCTGGCGCAATTCGCACCAGGCGACGATGTTGGCGGTTTCTGAATAGTAGATCAGCGCGATTGGACGGATCAGCCGCTCGGAGGCGCGGCCGATTTCGTCGCGATAGGACAGGTCGAGCTTTTCCTCGTCGCGGATGGCGCGGCGCACAAGCGCCAGATCGATGGTGCCGATTGCCGGTGCTGCGAACCCCCAGACATGCAGCGCGTTGGCGTCGAACGCCTGGCGCAACGGCGGCGGCACGGCGCTGGCGATCTTGGCGCTGACGCGCTTGGCCGCCTGCTTGAGTTCGCTGTCTCCCGTGCGCTCCAGCAGGGCGAGCGACAGGACGATCGCTTCCATCTCCTCGATCGAAAACATCAGCGGCGGCAGGTCGAAGCCGGGCCGCAATATGTAGCCGATACCGCGCCCGCCTTCGATCGGCACGCGCATTGCCTGCAGTGCGGCGATGTCGCGATAGATCGAACGCATCGTGACTTCCAGCTGCCCGGCGATCATGGCTGCCGTCACCGGCTGCCGCGCCAGCCGCAGGATCTGGATAATCTCGAACAGCCGCGACGCCTTGCGCATTTCCTCTCCCTGATGAACGCTACTGACACATCCCCGTCAGTTGGGATGATTTATTGGACTGCCTATCGGGTTGAAAATCAACAAATTCCTCCACGGCACCCCAGCAGGAAGCGACAGGCAACTGACATGAGCTACGCGGAAAATCTCTGGCTGTTCTTTATCCTGCTGTCCGGCATCATCATCGTACCCGGGATGGACATGCTGTTCGTGCTTGCCAATGCGCTCACCGGCGGCCGCGACCGGGGCCTCGCCGCCACCGGTGGCATCATGGTCGGCGGCATCGTGCACACGCTGAACGGCGCCATCGGCGTCGGCCTGCTGATGCATTTCGTACCGATCCTGTACAAGCCGCTGCTGATAGCCGGCGCCGCCTACATGGCCTTCATCGGCATCTCGCTGATGCGCAGTTCCATCACCGTCGGCCACGACGGGCCCGCCGGCAGCCGTACGGCCTGGAAGGCCTTTCGCCAGGGACTGGTGACCTGCCTGATCAACCCGAAGGCCTATCTCTTCATATTTGCCGTCTATCCGCAGTTCCTGAAGCCGGATTACGGCCCGATCTGGATGCAGGCGACGGTCATGGGCTTGCTGACGATGCTGACGCAGGCCGCCATCTATGGCGGGCTCGCCATCACCGCCGGCCGCAGCCGCAATCTGCTGGTGGCCAATCCGCGGGCGACCGCTTTTGCGGGCCGGGCGGCCGGACTGCTGCTGTTTGCTGTCTCGGTGTTTACGGCATGGGAAGGGTTGAGGGCAGCGTGATCCCGATCAAGCGATGACGCCGCGTTTCTTCGCCTCGGTGCGGCGCTTGCGGATCACTGTCCCGGTCTTTTCGTCGTCGAGGGCGGCAGCTACCCCGTCCGCGAGACCGATGACGTCATGACCGCCTCACGCCCTCGCCCAAGACGACGAGAAGCTCGTCCAATTGCTCGAACGTCTCGCCCATCGCATCCGCCGCCCCGGTACCGGCCGCGTCGAGAGCCTCCTTCGAGGGATAGAGTTCGTGCATGACCAGCAGCGTCTTGCCACCCTTTTCCTCGAAGGTCAGCGTGGTGACGGGTCCACCGTCACCACCTTCCTCATTGGTCCAGACGAGGCGTGAGTGGGGTGTCACTTCGATATACCTGCCGAAGAATTCGTGAAGGTCCGAGGCGTCGTGGCCGAACACCAGGCGGTACGTGCCTCCGGTACGAGCATCCATCTCGCATGAACGCAGGAACATGCCCATCGACTTCGGCACCCACCACTGCTTGAACAGCTCGGGCTTGGTCCACGCCTCGAACACGATGCGCGCCGGACCGTTGACCGTTCGCGTGACGACCAGCTCCCGTTCGGACTTCCGTTCGACCGTGGTGCGGCTGTTCGTGGGCTCACTCTCGGTTCTTTGGCGCATCGGCTTTCTCCTTCCGTTTCAATTCCTCGACAACCTTGTCCAACTCGTTGAAGCGTGCGTCCCAGAGCAGGCGGTGCCGCTCGATCCAGGCCGCCTCTTCCTCCAGTCCGCGCAGGCCGAGCTTGCAGGTCCGCACGCGGCCAACCTTCTGCGTGGTGACGAGCCCCGCCTGCTCCAGGACGCCGACGTGCTTCTTCATGCCCGTGAGGGTCATGTGGAACTTTCCGGCAAGCTCGGTGATCGAAGCGTCTGCGCGTCCGAGCTGCTCCAGAACGCCACGCCGGGTGGCGTCCGAGAGCGCGGCGAACGAGGAATCCAAGTCGGTATACTGAACCATACGGTTCAGTATTTAGCAGACCGGTTGCCGGGGTGCAAGGGGAGCCGCAGCGTCCTTCCCGCGCATCGCCTCGTATCAGGCGGCGCCCGGCCGGTTCTCCATCATGGCGCGGCGGGCTGAGCGGCGCCATTCTACGGCGCCGGCGAGGCCGTGCAGCACCGTCTCTGTGGTCGCCCAGTCGATGCAGCCATCTGTGATGCTCTGGCCATAGACGAGCGGCTTGCCTGATACCACGTCCTGCCGGCCGGCGACGAGATTGCTCTCGATCATGACGCCGATGATACGCTCGTCCCCTGCTGCCACATGGCCGGCGACATCGGCCGCCACCTTCGGCTGGTTCTCCGGCTTCTTGCTCGAGTTCGCGTGGCTGACATCGATCATCAGACGGGGGGCGACGCCGATGCGGGCAAGTTCGACCGAGGCCGCCTCGACGCTCGCCGAATCGTAATTCGGCTGAACGCCGCCGCGCAGGATGACGTGGCAGTCCTCATTGCCGGTAGTAGTCGCAATGCCGCTGCGTCCGCCCTTGGTCACCGCCATGAAATGATGCGGCTGGGCGGCGGATTTCACCGCCTCGGCGGCGATCCTGAGATTGCCGTCGGTGCCGTTCTTGAAGCCGACCGGGCAGGACAGGCCGGAAGCCAGTTCGCGGTGGATCTGGCTCTCGGTGGTGCGCGCGCCGATGGCGCCCCAGGCGACGAGGTCGGCAATGTATTGCGGCGTCGTCATGTCGAGAAATTCGGTGGCCGAGGGCAGGCCGAGATTGTTGACCGCCGACAGCACGTTGCGCGCCATCCGCAGCCCCTTGTCGATGTTGAAGCTGCCGTCGAGATCGGGATCGTTGATAAGGCCCTTCCAGCCGACAGTCGTGCGCGGCTTTTCGAAATAGACCCGCATGACGATCTCCAACCGGTCGGACAGGGTCTCGCGCAGCGCCACTAGCCGGCTGGCATAGTCAACGGCCGCGACCGGGTCGTGGATCGAACACGGGCCAACGATGACAAGCAGCCGGTCGTCGGTGCCGTTCAAGATGGCATGGGTGGCGTTGCGTGATGCGCTCACGGTGCGCGTTGCCGTCAGCGTGCGCGGGATCTCCCGCATCACCTCGTCCGGCGTACTCAATTCTCGGATTTCCTTGACCCGAAGATCGTCTGTGGTGGTCAACACGGCTTTCTGCTCCTGTTTTTAGGAGACCTGCCGGCTGATACAAAAAAGCCGCCAGGTCTGGCGGCTGTTCGGACTTGTTGCTGCAATCTTCAGATCGAGCGCAATCCTCCCGCCGCCAGCGAGCTGCTAAAGTACCAATAGGTGGCGGTCAGGTTGATCATCAGGCGTCATATAGTCGATGCCGAGGCGCTTGTCACGTGGGGTATGCGGAGACAATTCGGGATGGGCCGAATCCTCGCGATTTCGTCATCCCTGGGCGGAGCAGGAGCGAAGCTCCGTCGCGGAGACCCTGGGATCCATTCCGTGACCTGGGCCGTGGAGTGCGGCGGAGCAGAATTCTGGACCGTAGCAGCGCTCTGAAGTCGCGGCATGGATCCTCGGGTCTGCGCTGCGTCGCTACGCTCCTTGCTCCGCCCGTGGATGACGAAGTGCCGGCGGTTTCGCCAATCGCCAACACGTATAACGCGGAGCGGCTCATGCCGTCCAGGGATCGAAGAGTTCAAGCCCAAAGCCTTCGAAATCTTTCGTATTGCACGTTGCCAAGGTGAGCTCGTGCGCAATCGCAGTGGCTGCGATCAGGCCGTCCATCGACGACAGACCACGACCGCGGCGCTTCGCAAGACCCATCAGGTCGCCCCAGGCCAAGGCAACCGCATCGTTCACCGGCAAAACCCGCTGTTCGAAGCGCTGGGGCAGGTCCCGGGCGAGCCATTCGGCCAGCGCCTCGCGTTTGCGGCCCTCATCCATCAGAGAGACGCCGCGCCGGATCTCGGCGATCGACACTACGCTGATGAAGGAGCGGTCCTCATCAAGCTCGTCCAGCCAGCCCAGGACACGTGCGTCAGGCGCTAGCCTCGTCACCTCGGACAGGACATTCGTGTCGAGCAGCAGTCTCACGGCGGCAGGTCACGCGGTTCGTCGCGCTGACGTTCAAGCTCGAGATCGGCGCCGCGCAGCGGCGAGTCCAGCAGGAACTCGGCAAGCGTACCCTTGCGTGCGATCTTGCGCTGCCATTCCTCGGCCGAGACGACAACCACGCTTGGTTTGCCGTTCTTGGTGATCGTCTGCGGCGAGGACTGTGCGCGCTCGATGACCTCGGAGAGCCGGGCTTTTGCCCCGGCAACCGTCCAGTTGGGATGACGTTAGCATCGCATGCTCGTGACTAGCCTGACTATCATGACTATGTGGGAATGGCGATGTTGCTGCAACAGGGTTTGAGGCTACTCCGGCGAGGTCCCCGCGACGTTCTGGTCGTAGTCAACCAGCGAGCCGGTCATGACACCGGATTGCGGGCTGGCCATGTAGCTGATCAGCCGCGCCAGTTGGTCGGGCTTCACCAGTTGGCCCATGGGCTGGCCGGCCTCTGCCTTTGCCAGCCAGTCGTCGGAGGCACCGTGCCATTTCTTCTGCACGATGTCCTCGCCCTCGGTGTCCATCCAGCCCGGCAGCACGGCGTTGCAGCGGATGCGGTTGAAACGATAGGCGTTGGCGACGTTCTTGGTCAGCGTCGCCAGCGCACCCTTGCTCGAGGAATATGGCGCCAGGAAGGACTGGCCGCAATGCGCCGACATAGAGAGCACGTTGACGATCGAGCCCGGCGCCTTCTTGTCCAGCAGATGCGCCACCACGCCCTGCATCAGGAAGAAGGGACCACGCACATTGGTGTGGAAAATCTGGTCGAACACCTCTTCCGAAGTTTCGACAAGTGAACCACGCGCGGACGTTGCGGCGGCGTTGACCAGCGCGTTGATGGTGTCGAAATGCGAGATCGCGGTTGCCACCGCGCGCTTGCAGTCCGCCACTTTCGAGACGTCGGCGCTGATGAAGATCGCATCGACGCCGGCCTTCTTGAAGTGGGCGACCGCCTTGTCGCCCTTCTCCTGCGAGCGGCCGATGAGCGCCAGCGCTTTGCAGCCCTCGTCGGCCAGCGCTTCGGCGACGGCAAAGCCGATGCCTTGCGCGCCGCCGGTGACGATGGCGCGCGTCTTCGAATTGCGATCGGCGGATGTGCTCATCGCTCTGCTCCTGTGCCTTGGTTCCGGTTCTTACTTGTCGAGACGGACGGTCTTGCCTGATGTCGCCGACTTCAGCGCGGCATCGGCCAGCTTCAGCGCCACGAGGCCGTCGGCGCCGCTTGGCGATGCCTTCTTGCCCGAGGTTGCAGCAGTGATGAAAGCGGCAATCTCGATGGCGTAGGCGTCGAGATAGCGGGTCATGAAGAAGTCGTGCAGCGGCGGGCGCGTATAGCCCTTCTCATTGGCGACCTCGATCGACACCGGCCGCTGGTTCTCGGCGGCGACCATGCCCTTGGAGCCATGCACCTCGATGCGCTGGTCGTAGCCATAGGTGGCGCGGCGCGAATTGGAGATGACGGCCTGCTTGCCGGACGCGGTTTCGAGGATGACGCTGACAGAGTCGAAATCGCCCGCTTCGCCGATCTTCTCGTCGACCAGAACCGAGGCATGGGCGCTGACCGCGACCACCTCTTCGCCGAGCAGGAAGCGCGCCATGTCGAAATCGTGGATTGTCATGTCCCGAAAGATGCCGCCCGAGCGCTTGATGTAGTCGACGGGCGGCGCACCTGGATCGCGCGAGGTGATGGTGACCATCTCGACCTTGCCGATCGCGCCGTCGTCGATCGCCTTGCGCACGGCGGCGAAATGCGGATCGAAGCGGCGGTTGAAACCGACCATCAGCGTCGCCTTGGCCTTGTCGACCACCGCCAGGCATTTCTCGACGCGCTTGACGTCGAGGTCGATCGGCTTCTCGCAGAAGATCGCCTTGCCGGCCTTGGCGAAACGCTCGATCAGATCGGCATGGGTGTCGGTCGGCGTGCAGATGACCACGGCGTCGACGTCCTTGGCCTTCTCGATCGCGTCGATGGTGCGCACTTCGGCGCCATAGGCGGTTGCCAACTCGGTCGCGGCCTTTTCAAAAGCGTCGGCAACGGCCACCAGTCTGGCCTGCGGGTTGGAGCCGACGGCGCGGGCATGGACCTTGCCGATGCGGCCGGCACCGAGGAGGGCGAAACGAACAGTCATGGGGTATTTCCTCTAGGGGGATGGGTTCGAGAGAGTTGTGTCTCCACCTTCCTTTTGAGAAAGGTGGCAAGATAATTTTTCGAGCACGCCAGAAAACAGGATGACCATCCTGTTCAGGCCGCGAGTTCCGCCTCCCCGGTCTTGGCGCCGGTGATGTAGGAGACGATGTCGTTGCCGTCGGTGTTTTCCTTGCGCAGGTTGGCGACGATGCGGCCGCGCCGGAAGACGACGATGCGATCGCACAGGTCGAACACCTGGCGCATGTTGTGGCTGATCAGGATCAGCGGTTCGCCATTGTCCTTCAGCGTGCGGATGATGTTTTCGACCTGCGCGGTCTCCTGCACGCCAAGGGCTGCCGTCGGCTCGTCCATGATGATCAGCTTGGAGGCGAAGGTCGCGGTCCGGGCGATCGCAACGCACTGGCGCTGGCCGCCCGACATGTGGCGAATGGTGTTGGACAAATTGGGGATTTTCACTGCCGTGCGGATCAGCGCCGCCTCGGTCGCCTTGCGCATGTATTTGCGGTCGAGGATCGAGAACGGCCCGAGATTGAAAAGCACCTTTTCGCGGCCGAGGAACAGGTTCGACGGCACGTCGAGATCGTCGGCCAGCGCCAGATTCTGGAACACGGTCTCGATGCCCGCCGTGCGCGCTTCGATCGGCCCGGCGAAATTCACTTCCCTGCCGTCGAACCAGATCTGGCCGCTGGTGCGCTGCTCGACGGCGGTGATCTGGCGCACGAAGGTGGATTTGCCGGCGCCATTGTCGCCCATGATGGCGACATGCTCGCCCTTGCGCAGCTCGAAATTCGCGCCTTCCAGCGCATGGACGCCGCCATAGCGTTTGGTCAGGTTTTCGGTCTTCAGGACGATGTCTGTCGTGGAGATATCTGGCATGGTCAAGCCCTCAATGCCCGCATGCGCTGGCGCCATTGGTCGAGAACGACCGCGCCGACGATGATCACGCCCTTGACCATCTCCTGATAGTAGGCGTCGAGGCGCAGGAAGGTGAAGCCGGAAATGATGACGCCGAAGATCAGTGAGCCGATCACGGTGCCGACGATCGAGCCGCGGCCGCCCGACAAAGAGACGCCGCCGATGACCGCCATGGCGATGGCGTCGAGCTCGTACATGACGCCCATGCCGGACTGTGCCGTCAGGTTCTTGGAGGATAGCACGACGGCGGCCAGCGCGGCGAGGATGCCGGCAATGACATAGACGAGGATCTTGTGGTTGGCGATCTTGATGCCCGACATGCGCGCGGCATCTTCGTTGGAGCCGATGGCGTAGCAGTGCTTGCCGTAGCGTGTGTAGGTCATGATCAGCTGGAACAGCACCGCCAGCGACAGGAAGATGATGACCGGCATCAGGCCCTTGCCGATACCAGCGAAACTTTCGGTCGGAAACGAGATCGGCTGACCCTTGGACCACCATTTGGCAATGCCGCGCGCGGTCACCATCATGCCGAGCGTGGCGATGAACGGCGGAATGCGCGTGTATGCAATCAAGGAGCCGTTGACGAGACCGGCGAGCAGACCGCAGCCGATGGCGACCAGCACCGGCACGATGACCGGCAGGTCGGTCCAGCCTTGCGCCAGGAACATCGCCTTGGGGTTGGGGTTACCGTTGACCGTCGCCACCTGGGCAAAACTCATGGCGATCATGGCGGTGGCGCCGACGATCGAGCCCGAGGACAAGTCGATGCCGCCGCAAATGATCACCTGCGTGACGCCGATGGCGATGATGCCGACGATCGACACCTGCAGGATGATGATCTGCAGGCGGGCCTCATTGAAGATCCCGGCGACGTTGTCGCGCGTGTTGAACAGGAAGCTGTCGCCAAGAAAGATGCGGCCGATCATTTCGAAGATGACGACCAGAATGACCAGCGCCAGGAAGACGTTGAATTCGGCCGGCCATGTCCGCCTCTTCGCGTCATAGCTGACCCCGCCGACGCCATGAGATGTCTGTGACATGCCTTGTCCTCCGTGAGGCCGCATTTGCCCTTCCGCCCCTCAGGGCGGTGGGGGAAACGGGAGCGGCGCGGTTGCGCCGCTCTCTTGTTTGTTTGTCGCAATTCCGGACGGAAAACCGCTTCACACTTTTTCCTGGAATTGCTTACGCGTGAGTTGCCGGCTCAGTTCTTCTTCAGGAACTTGTCGATGTTGGCCGGCGTAACCAGCTGGAAGGGCACGTAGACCTTGTGCTCGACCTTCTCGCCCTTGGCGAGCTTCAGTGCCGCGTCGAGCGCGCCGGCGCCCTGGCCGGCCGCATCCTGGAACACGGTGGCATCGAGGTCGCCGGCCTGCATGGCGGCAAGCGCGTCCTGCGTGGCGTCGACACCGCCGACGACCACCGTCTTCATGTCGATGTTGGCGGCCTTCATCGCCTGGATGGCGCCGATGGCGCTTTCGTCATTGTTGGCGATGACGCCGTCGAACGGCTTGCCGGTCGACAGCCAGTTGGTCATCAGGTTCTGCGCTTCGTCGCGGTTCCAGTTCGAAGTCTGCTTGTCGATGATCTTGATGAAGCTGCACTCCGGCGTGGCGATCACCTCTTCGATGTCCTTGGTGCGCTGCACGGCGGCCTGGTTGGAAAGCTCGCCCATGATGACATAGACATTGGCTTCCTTCTTGCCGGCCTCGGTGAACAGGCGGCAGACTTCCTTGGTCTCGAGCGTGCCGGAATCGGCCTCGTTCGACGCGACGAAGGCCTGGTTGTCCGGCAGCGTGTCGACATTGACCGGCTGGCGGTTGACATAGACCAACGGGATCTTGGCGGCGGCTGCGGCGTCCGACATCGCCTGCGTGGCCGAGGTGTCGACCGGGTTGACGATGATGGCGTCGACGCCCGAGGCGGCGAAGTTCTTGATCTGGTCGAGCTGCTTGGCGACGTCGTTCTGCGCGTCCTCGACCTGCAGTTCCACGCCGCTCATGCCCTTGGCCTGCTCGATCATGCCGTTGCGCAGCACGGTGAGGAAGTTGTCGTCGAACTTGGCCATCGACACGCCGACCTTGGCGGCAAAAGCGGACGAACTCATCAGCGCCGCAAAGGCGACGCCCAAAATCAGTTTCTTCATTGTGTTTCTCCTCCACATTGGTGTCCGGCTGCACCGATCTACCCGGAATCCCCGATAGCCCGAGGAATCTCTCCCTGATGCCTTCCTGTTCCGTATGGCGTTTTGTCCAAGCGATGGAACGCCAGGCTCCCAGTTTGAAACAGATGTTCCGGAACGAAAGAACCAAAATACCAATCTGATGAAATATTTATTCCATTTTTTCGCGAGACGTCAAGAGCGATTCCTAAGTCGGAAAGCGGATTTTCGGTCGCCTCGCCGCAATTTCACGTCGAATCAAGGCCGGCAGCGGCACAGGCCGTGTCTGAAGGCAGACTCTGATAGATTCTATCATCGCCGGAGAGCCCGCGCCGAACGGGTCGGCGCGGCAACGCGTTAGATATTTTCCGGCAGATATATGTCGAAGGGCAGAAAGGTCTGGCCCGGCGCGTTGGCGGCGCCGGCCTCGATGGAATGCGCCATCAGGTCGACAAGCTCGCGGCACAAGGCGGCGAGCGGCGTCGAGATCACCATGGTCAGGATGTTGTCGGCGAGTGCCGCGCGCGATTCGGCGTTGATCTCGTTGCAGACGACCACCGGCATGCTTGCGGGCTTCGCAGCCCGCAGCGCCGAGACCGCGCCTTCCATGCCGCCGCCGGCGACATAGCAGCCGGCAAGATCCGGATACCGCACCAGGAGATCGATCATCGCATCGTGGGTGACCTGGTTGGCTTCCAGATTGACCAGCGTTTCCATCACCGTGAAGTCCGGCGCATGTTCGCGGAAGAAGGAGCGAAATCCGATCTCGCGCAGTTCATGGCCGTGGAAGCGATGACTGCCGACGAAAAGGGCGACCTTGCCGGGGTTCTTTGCCGCCCTGGCGATCATCCAGGCCGCGGTGCGACCGACCTTGCGATTGTCGAGGCCGACATATCCCTCACGGATGCCAGCGGCAAAGTCGGACAGCAGCGAGAAGACAGGTTGCCCCCTCGCTTTCAGCGACTCCACGACCGCCGTCAGCGTCGGATGGTCCGGACCGACAACGGCGATTGCTCTGGATTTCGCTGCCAGCTTGCGCATCTGGGCGGCGATCTCGTCGGCGGCTAGCGAGCTGGCGAAATCGATGGTGGCGACGCCGCGGAAGCGCTGCGATTGCGAGACCGCCATTTCTAGCTCCCTCGCGAAATCGCCGTAAAAAACATCATTGCCCCGCAGCAGCAGAAAGCCGAGGCGGTATTCCGGCAATTCCTGGCGCATGCGCCGCTTGATCAGCCCGGCGGCGTGGTAGCCGATGCCGGTCGCCGCCTCATAGACGCGGCGCGCGGTTTCCTCGCGCACCGGCAGCCGGTTGTTCAGCACCCTGTCGACAGTGGCGACGCTAACGCCGGAGATGCGCGCCAGATCGGTGATGGTTGGCCGTTTTGCCATGACTGTCCCGCATGAGTGCCTGCAACTGCTTACATCGTTCTGATGGAAAATGATAGAAACTATCTTTGTGATATTGAGACTATCACCGCATGGCGCTATTTTGCGCTCGGACACAAGCGCCTGTAATGGACATATCCGTCCTGACGGATGCTGTGGCCGACGGAGGCAGCCCCTATGGAAGCGACACTATCCACACTACCGTTTCGGCGCGACTACAGCCTGATGGGCCGCGATTCCAAGCTCGCCGTCGAGACCGGGCTGGCGGCGGCCGAGTGGTATCACACCGATATTCCGCGCAAGCAGATGAAGGAGCTGATGCAGCGCTCCGACGGGCCGGCGATCCGCGACACCGCGATCTGGCTGGCCGCGCTGATCCTGAGTGCCGCCGGCGGCGCCTGGTTCTGGGGCAGCTGGTGGTGCGTGCCGTTCTTCTTCGTCTATGGCGTGCTCTACGGCTCCTCCACCGACTCACGCTGGCACGAATGCGGCCACGGCACCGCCTTCCGCACCCAGTGGATGAACGACGCGGTTTACCAGATCGCCTGCTTCATGATCATGCGCAATCCGGTGACCTGGCGCTGGAGCCACACCCGCCACCACACCGACACCATCATCGTCGGCCGCGACCCGGAAATCTCCGTCATGCGGCCGCCGGATCTGTTCCGGGTCGCGCTTGGCTTTATCGGCGTGCTGGATGCCTGGCATGCGATGTCGGACATGCTGCGCAATGCCGCCGGCAATATCAGCGCGGCGGAAAAGACTTTTATCCCCGAACAGGAGCAGCCTAAGGCCATTCGCATCGCCCGCATCTGGACGGCGATCTATGCCGTGACGATCGCGCTGGCGCTTTATTTCGGTTCATGGCTGCCGCTGATGCTGGTCGGGCTGCCCCGGCTCTACGGCGCCTGGCATCATGTCATGGTCGGCCTGCTGCAGCATGGCGGGCTCGCGGAAAATGTCGTCGACCACCGGCTGAACAGCCGCACCGTCTACATGAACCCGGTCAGCCGCTTCATCTACTGGAACATGAACTATCACGTCGAACACCACATGTTCCCGATGGTGCCCTATCATGCGCTGCCTAAACTGCATGCGCTGATCAAGCACGATCTGCCGGCGCCGACGCCGTCGATCCTGGCGGGCTATCGCGAGATGATCCCGGCTTTTTTGCGCCAGCTGCGCAACGAGGACTATTTCCTCAAGCGCGAACTGCCGCCGACGGCGCGGCCGTACCGCGAGGAACTCCACAAAGACGCCGTCGCCGCCGCGGCGGAATGATCGCGCGATTAAGGTTTTGTTTTGACGCAACTCCGAACGGAAAACCGCAACGCACTTTTCCTGGAATTGCTTTTGGGAGGAACACATGAGCGACTGGATCGAAGCCTGTGCTGCCGGCGACATCGACGAAGAAGATGTGATGCGCTTCGATCATGGCGGCCGCACCTTCGCCATCTATCGCAGCCCCGATGACGACTACTTCGCCACCGATGGCCTGTGCACGCACGAAAAGGTGCATCTGGCCGACGGGCTGGTGATGGATGACATCATCGAGTGCCCCAAGCACAATGGCCGCTTCAATTACAAGACGGGGGCGGCACGCGGCGCGCCGGTTTGCGTCAATCTCGCCACCTATCCGGTAAAGGTCGAGGCCGGCAAAGTGCTGATCCAGATCGGGTAGGACCATGCAGGCGGGAATGGTCATCATTGGCGCCGGCGAGTGCGGCGGGCGGGCAGCCCTTGCTCTGCGCGAACTGGGCTATGACGGGCCGGTGACGCTGGTGGGTGACGAACCCCATGTGCCCTATGAGCGGCCGCCCCTGTCCAAGGACGCAATGACGAGCGACGCGGCCGAGATCAAGACGATCGCCAGCGACGAAATTCTGGCCGAGAAATCGATCCGGCATATCCATTCCGTTCAAGCGGTGGCGATCGACCGCCCGGCGCATATGGTGCGGCTGTCGGACGGTTCGGCCCTGCCCTACGACAAGCTGCTGCTGGCGACCGGCTCGACACCGCGCAAGCTGCCGATGCCGGGATTGGGGTCGCGCTGCGTCTACCTCCGCACCTTTGCCGACGCGCTGGCCATTCGCGCCCACCTCAGCCCGGCAAACCGCATCGCCATCATTGGTGGTGGCTTTATCGGCCTGGAACTCGCCGCTTCGGCGCGCAAGGCAGGGGCTGCCGTCTCCGTCATTGAGGCGCAGCCGCGCATCCTCATGCGCGGGGTGCCGGCGGAGATCGCTGAAATCATCCATCAGGCGCATGAGGCCGAAGGCGTGACCGTGCTCACCGGTCAGGGCATCGCTGATATCGCCGACGACGGCGCTGAGGTGCACATCATGCTCGCCGATGGGCAGGACATCGTCGCCGATCTCGCCGTCATCGGCATCGGCGCCGTGCCGGTGACCGGGCTTGCCGCGGAAGCGGGCCTGACCGTCGATAACGGCATCGCCGTCAATGGCGAACTCCAAACAATCGATCCCGACATCTTCGCCGCCGGCGATTGCTGCTCGTTTCCGCTCGCTGTCTATGCTGGCCGGCGGGTGCGGCTGGAAGCCTGGCGCAATGCGCAGGAACAGGGTGCGCTGGCCGCGAAGAACATGTTGGGCGCCCGCGAAGCGCATGCCGCGGTGCCATGGTTCTGGTCGGATCAGTATGGTTTGTCGCTGCAGATCGCCGGCCTTTCGGACGAGGGCAAAAGCACGGTCCGCCGCGATCTCGGCGACGGTGCTTTTATTCTGTTTCATCTGGCCGAGGATGGCAGGCTGGTGGCGGCGAGCGGCCTCGGTACGGGCAATGCCGTGGCGCGCGACATCAGGCTGGCCGAGATGCTGATCGCGAAACGGGCACAGCCGGCGCCGGAGGCGTTGGGGTCGCCGGATGTGAAGCTGAAGTCGTTGCTGGCAGCGTGAAGGGCTGACTTACCCTCCCCCTTGTGGGGAGGGTCGCTGCGAAGCAGCGGGGTGGGGGTGCGGCACCGGCCCCCACCCGGACCTGCGGTCCGACCTCCCCACAAAGGGGGAGGTAGACGGCTGAGCTAAGCCCGCTAAAACAGCGCCTTCAGCTCGTCCAGCTTGTCGTTGACCAGCCAGCCGTAATAATTCTCCTCGGGCAGTTTGACCGCCTCACCCGCCGCGCGGCGCTTGTCGTTCTCGGCCTTCAGCGCATAGGCGCGCTGCTCGGGATTGCCGACATTGTAGAGCGTGGCGGTCAGCCCCGGATTGCCTGAGATGTCGAAGCCGGCAATGTTTTTGTAGGCGTCGATCGACTTCCTGATCGTCGCTGCGACGTAGGGCAATGTCAGGTCCGGATCCATGATGGTCTTGTAGACCCCATTGGGATCGCCGACATCGAGCTCGGGCAGCCCCGACACCTTGTGCACGAGATCGCTCATCTGCAGCGCGGTCAGCGGGTTGAGCTGGCCGAGGCCAAAGGTCTGGCCGGCATAATAGGGCTGGAAGAAGGTTGCGCCGAAGCGGTCGTTGGGAAAGCTTGTGCCGCCGACGGTCTTGCCGCGGAAGGAGCGGTTCCACACCTGCTCGCGGCATTCCCACAGGTCGTAGCTGTCCGACATTGTGCACTTCTTGAATTCCGGCCGCTGCACGAAATCGGTGATGTCCTCGCCGTCATAGGCGAAGGACAGCTTGCTGGAGAGGTAGGAGATCGCCTTGACGTAGTAGGTCTGCAGCCGGTCGTAGGCATCGACATTGTAGGTGTGCTCGCCGACGATGGCGCCGACGATGTGCAAGGGGTTGATGCCGTAACCGGCAGCCGCCTTCCTGATCTTGGCGCGCAATTCGGCGTCGTTCTGCAACAGAGCGTAGACCTTGCGGTATTTGGCCTGGAAGGTGGTGTTGGTGGCCTGGGTGCGGCGGCTGGAGGCGCCCGGTATGTCAGGCTGCACGACATTGCGGTTGCCCGCCGGCACCAATGTCGCCGCGTCAGCCGCGAACAGCGTCGCCGCCAGCGTCAAGCCGAGAATGAGCAGGATCAGTTTTTTCATGCGCCGCCGCCTAGAGAATTGCCGCGCAAACTAGGTAAAGCTCCCGGTCGAGTCGAGAGCGCCCTTGCAGCCGGCAAGACGAAAGGTGGCCGCATGATACCATCCGGCCACACACGATGATGTTTGCCGGAAATTGGTGCCTAAGCATCGGCCCAAAAATCGAAACCGATTTTTGGAAAGTCCGATGCGTCGATTCAATACTGTTAGAGCGACCTTTGCGCGTCCAAAGGACGCGCGGCGCTCTAATACCGGCGCCGGATGAACCGGCGCCCTCGTTTAAAGGATGAATCGCGACAAATCTGTGTTTCGCGAGAGGTCGCCGACATGCTTTTCCACATAGGCGGCATCGATGGCGACGCTGGTGCCGTTGCGGTCGGGCGCGTCGTAGGAGATCTCGTCCAGCACGCGCTCCATCACCGTCTGCAGGCGTCTCGCTCCGATGTTTTCGACGCTGGCGTTGAGGTCGACAGCGATGCCGGCCAGCGAATCGATGGCATCGTCGGTGAAGGTGAGGTCGACGCCTTCGGTCTTCATCAGCGCGATATACTGCTTGATGAGGCTGGCCTCGGTCTCGGTGAGGATGCGAATGAAATCGTCCTTCTCCAGCGCCCGCAACTCGACACGGATCGGCAGGCGGCCCTGCAATTCCGGCAACAGGTCGGACGGCTTGGAGACATGGAAGGCGCCCGAGGCGATGAACAGTATGTGGTCGGTCTTCAACGGTCCGTATTTGGTCGCCACCGTCGTGCCTTCGATCAGCGGCAGCAGGTCGCGCTGCACGCCTTCGCGCGAGACGCCGGCGCCCATGCCGCCTTCGCGCGAGGCGATCTTGTCGATCTCGTCGAGGAAGACGATGCCGTCATTTTCGGTCGCGTCGAGTGCCCGGCGCACCACCTCGTCCTGGTCGAGCAGCTTGTCGGACTCGTCGTTGACCAGCAGCGCGTAGGACTCCTTGACCGTCGTCTTGCGCGCCTTGGTCTTCTTGCCACCCATCGCCTTCGACAGCATGTCGTTGATGTTGAGCACGCCGATATTGGCGCCCGGCATGCCGGGGATCTCGAAGCCGGGCATGCCGCCGGTGCCGGTGTCGGCAACCTCGATCTCGATCTCCTTGTCATCGAGCTCGCCGTCGCGCAGCTTCTTGCGGAAGCTATCGCGGGTCGCCGGGCTCGCCGTCTTGCCGACCAGGGCTTCCAGCACGCGCTCCTCGGCATTGAGGTGCGCGCGCGCCTTCACGTCCTCGCGCATCTTCTCGCGCACCAGGCCGATGGCGATCTCGACCAGATCGCGGATGATCTGCTCGACATCGCGGCCGACATAGCCGACTTCGGTGAACTTGGTGGCCTCGACCTTGACGAAAGGCGCACCGGCGAGTCGCGCCAGGCGGCGCGAGATCTCGGTCTTGCCGACGCCGGTCGGGCCGATCATCAGGATGTTCTTCGGCATCACCTCTTCGCGCATCTGGCCTTCCAACTGCTGGCGGCGCCAGCGGTTGCGCAAGGCAATGGCCACGGCGCGCTTGGCGTCCTTCTGGCCGATGATGAAGCGGTCGAGTTCCGAAACGATTTCACGGGGAGAGAAGGTGGTCATATCACTAGATTCCACTTTGCCACTGCTTGATGGACTCGAACGGATGCAGCAGCATGATCACGTTGAGTGTCAGATTGTCCCGGATGAGGTAGCCGACACCCAGTTCGAAGATGAGGGCGAGGCCGACGATGCTCCATATAGGTAGCTTTCTGGCCATCACAAACCCCAGCACCATGGCCAGCGTGTCGGACACCGAATTGATGATCGAGTCGCCATAGTAATCCAGCGAAATGGTGCCGGCGCGGTAGCGCTCGATGATGAACGGGCTGTTTTCCAGGAGTTCCCAGCCGCCCTCGATGACAACGGCGAAAGCCAGGCGCAGACCGATTGGCGAGCGCGGGAAGAGGAACCAGGCCAAGGCGTAGAACAGGAAGCCGTGGATGATGTGCGAGAACGTGTACCAGTCGGAAATATGCTGGGAATTCTCCGAACTGTTCACCACACCGTGCCAGAGTTTGACGTAACCGCAGGTGCAGATCGGCGTGCGGCCCATGCCGTAAAGCGCACCGGCCTGGAAGATGAGCAGAGCGAGCACGAGCAGAAGCCCCATCCGCCAGCTGTCTTCGTAGGCCGAGTAATTTTTGGCAGTGCCCGGTGTCGCCATCAACTCATTCCCCTTCTTCCACGTCGCTGGTCGCTCTCTTCGGCATCGACGGCCATCAGCACGACTTCCCCATATCTAGAGTGTCTGCGATCGATAGCCCTGAAGCCCGCTTTTTCATAGGCGCGGATGGCGCGGCCATTGTCGGGATGCGGATCGATGATGACGCGCGGCGCACCTTCCTCGAACAGTTGCTCGACGAATTGCCTGACGATAGCCGAGCCATGACCTTTGCCAACCAGGTCCGGCACGCCGATCGACAGGTCGATGCCGAGCGTGCCGAACGGCTGGTCGGCATAGGGATGGCCATCTTCCAGATGCGGATCGTAGCTCTGCAGATAGGCGATCGGCCTGCCGTCGAGCTCGACGATCAGCGGCTCTACAGAAATAGAGTCGATGTGCTCCCCGATTTCGGCGATTTCCGTCTCCGGATCGTCCCACCATTCGGCGACATGCGGCTCGGCCAGCCAGCCGGCGATCATCGGCAGGTCTTTTTCGGTAACCGGTCGAAAATCATAGAGCACCGGCGGGTTAGCCGGCATCGAGCGTTTCGACAACAAAGTTGTTGTTGGTGTAAACGCAAATGTCGGAGGCGATCTGCATCGCCTTGCGGGCGATCTCCTCGGCATCCTTGTCGCTGTCCATCAGCGCGCGGGCAGCGGCCAGCGCATAGTTGCCGCCGGAACCGATGGCCATGACGCCGAATTCGGGCTCCAGCACGTCGCCGGTGCCGGTGAGCGCCAGCGAAACCGACTTGTCGGCCACCAGCATCATCGCTTCCAGCCGGCGCAGATAACGGTCGGTGCGCCAGTCCTTGGCGAGATCGACGCAGGCGCGCGTCAACTGGTCGGGATATTGTTCGAGCTTGGCTTCGAGCCGCTCCAGAAGGGTGAAAGCGTCCGCCGTGGCGCCGGCGAAACCAGCAATGACATTGCCGCCTTTGCCGATGCGGCGCACCTTTTTGGCATTGCCTTTCATGATGGTCTGGCCAAGGCTGACCTGGCCGTCGCCGGCGATCACCACCTTGTTGCCCTTGCGCACCGTCACGATGGTCGTGGCGTGCATGCTCAGTTCATTCGACATTTTTAGCTCCGATTCGCGCGATCCCGATAAGGCGATTGGCGCGCGGTAGAGTGATTTCGATCGGCCATATGTATGCATGGGGCGGGTGATTGCAAACGGCGTCCGCCATGGCCGGTGGCTGTCCGCATCGCAACTGGCAATCGCCGGATCATGCTGCTAGAAGGCTTTCGTTTTCAAGCAAATGACAGCTTGGAACCCCGTCTTGAGTTTCGAACCCCTCAGCCAAGGACAAGGTAATGGCGTCCCGTTCCGCCGAAGTCAGCCGCAAGACCAAGGAAACCGAGATCAGCGTCTCGGTCCATGTCGACGGCACCGGAAAATCCGACATGTCGAGCGGCGTCGGCTTCTTCGACCACATGCTGGACCAGCTGTCGCGCCACTCGCTGATCGACATCACGGTGAAGGCCAAGGGCGACCTGCACATTGACGACCACCACACGGTCGAGGACACCGGCATTGCGATCGGCCAGGCGCTGGCCAAGGCGCTGGGCGAGCGGCGCGGCATCATGCGCTACGCCTCTGTCGACCTTGCCATGGACGAGACGCTGACGCGGGCCGCGATCGACGTGTCGGGCCGTCCGTTCCTGGTCTGGAATGTCGCCTTCTCGTCGCCCAAGATCGGCACGTTCGACACCGAACTGGTGCGTGAATTCTTCCAGGCGCTGGCGCAGAATGCCGGTATCACGCTGCATGTCACCAACCATTATGGCGCCAACAATCACCATATTGCCGAAACCTGCTTCAAGGCGGTGGCGCGCGCGCTGCGTTTCGCACTGGAGCGCGACCCGCGCCAGCCGGAAGCGGTTCCCTCCACCAAGGGATCTCTGAAAGGGTAGGCTGATGGCCATCTATGTCGTGATGGAACCGCCAGGCCGCACCGAGGCGGCCGACGCAACCGTTTTGGTCCGCGACGGTTTTTCCTGGCTGGCTTTCCTGGTGGCGCCGCTGTGGCTCGCCTGGCACAGGCTGTGGATCGAGGCCGCGCTCGCCTTCGTCGCCATGGGGCTCATCTCGGTGCTCGGCCAATGGCTGGGACTGGACTGGGCCGGCTCCGCACTGTCTTTACTGGTCTCGCTCTATATCGGGCTGGAAGGCCAAGGGCTGCGGATCGCAGCGCTGCGCTGCCGCGGCTGGCATGAATGGGGCGTCGTCGAAGCCGACAATCCTGACGATGCCGACATCCGCCAGACACTGGACGCCGAGGCGCTTGCCGACGAGCCGGCGCCGCTGCCGCGCATCGTGCCGGACGCCAGCCTGGCCCGGCCGACGCAGACCGGGCTGACGCTGGGCCTGAGCCATACGCCGGGAAAAGCCTGAGATGCGGGTTGCCATCATCGATTACGGGTCGGGCAATCTGCGCTCGGCCACCAAGGCCTTCGAGCGCGCCGCGCATGAAGCCGGCATTGCCGCTGCCATCGAGCTGACCGCCGATGCCGAGCGGGTGCGCAGCGCCGACCGAATCGTTTTGCCCGGCGTCGGCGCCTATGCCGATTGCGCGGCGGGCCTGCGCGGCGTCGCCGGCATGTGGGAAGCGGTGGAAGAGGTAGCGATCGCCAAGGCGCGGCCGTTCCTCGGCATCTGCGTCGGCATGCAGCTGATGTCGGAGCGCGGCCTGGAAAAGACCGTGACCAAGGGCTTCGGCTGGATTGCCGGCGACGTCAAGGAGATCACGCCCGCCGATCCGGCACTGAAGATCCCGCAAATCGGCTGGAACACCATCGATCTGGAGCGCAAGCACCCGCTGTTTTCGGGTATTGCGACCGGGCCCAAGGGTCTGCACGCCTATTTCGTTCATTCCTACCATCTCGACGCGACAAGGCCGGACGAAGTGCTGGCCGTCGCCGATTATGGCGGCCCGGTAACGGCGGCGGTCGCGCGCGGTAACCTTGCCGGCATGCAATTCCATCCGGAAAAGAGCCAGGCGCTCGGCCTGGCACTGATCACCAACTTCCTGCGCTGGAGGCCTTGAGATGAGCAAGAAGGGCTACTGGATGGCGATGGTCGATGTGACCGATCCGGAAAACTATCCGAAATACATCGCCGCCAACAAAGCGGCGTTCGACAAATACGGCGCGAAATTCCTGACGCGAGGCGGTCAGTCGTCAAGCCCGGAAGGGCCATCCGGCAATCGCCATGTGATCGTCGAGTTCGAAAGCTACGAGGTCGCGCTGGCTTGCTTCCATTCCCCCGAATACCAGGCAGCGCTGAAATTCCGGCGCGCTTATTCGACCTCGCATTTCGCCATTGTGGAAGGGGTCTGAACGGTGATCCTGTTTCCGGCCATCGACCTCAAGGACGGCAAGTGCGTGCGGCTGAAGCACGGCGATATGGCGACCGCGACCATCTACAATGACGACCCTGCGGCCCAGGCCAAGGCCTTCGAAGAGCAAGGGTTTGAATGGCTGCATGTCGTCGACCTCAACGGCGCCTTCAAGGGCCAGAGCGTCAACAGCGCGGCGGTCGGCGCCATCCTCAAGGCGACGAAAAACCCGGTGCAGCTCGGCGGCGGCATCCGCACGCTGGCGCAGATCGAGGACTGGCTCGACCGCGGGCTGGCCCGCGTCATCCTCGGCACGGTGGCGGTGCGCGATCCCGACCTGGTCCGGGAAGCCTGCAAGGAATTTCCTGGAAAGATCGCCGTGGGCATCGACGCCAAGGGCGGCAAGGTGGCGGTCGAAGGCTGGGCCGAGGCTTCCAGCCTCGGCGTCATCGAACTGGCGCAGAAATTCGAAGGCGCCGGCGTTGCCGCCATCATCTACACCGACATCGACCGAGACGGCGTTCTGACCGGCATCAACTGGGATGCCACGATCGATCTCGCCGACGCGGTCTCGATCCCGGTCATCGCCTCGGGCGGGCTGGCTTCGATCGCCGACATCGTGCGCATGACCATGCCCGACGCGAAGAAACTGGAAGGCGCCATCTCCGGCCGCGCGCTCTATGACGGGCGCATCGACCCGGCCGAGGCGCTGGCGGTGCTGCAGGGCAAGGCGATGGAGACCCGGCCGTGAAAATCTCCATCATCCTGGCCTCCTATGACAGCGGCCACTATCACGGCGGCATGGGCCGAGGCCCGGATGCACTCATCGCCGGCGGGCTTGTCGACGCGCTGACGCTCTCCGGGCATGACGTCGTCGTCACCGATATCGGCAGGGTTGGCGACGAACAACAGCGCGAGATCGCCACCGGCTTTGCCGTGTGCGGTGCCGTCTCCGGCGAGGTCCGCATCGCCATAGACCGCGGCCGGTTTCCCATCGTGCTGGCCGGCAATTGCCTGACATCGGCCGGTGCGGTTGCCGGCGAGGATTCCGATGCGATCATCTGGGCCGACCAGCATGGCGATCTCAACACCCCGGAGACGTCCATCTTCGGCTTTCTCGACGGCATGGCGCTGGCCACGGTTCTCGGCCTGTGCTGGAAGCCGATGGCCTCGGCCATCCCCGGCTTCAAGCCGATCGATCCGGCGCGCTGCGTGCTGGTCAACGCGCGCGATCTCGATCCGGCCGAAACAGAGCTGTTGAAGACTTTGCCGGTCATCCGCACCGAATGCCCGGACTGGGCGACGGCGAGCACCAGGCTGAAGGCGCCGGACGCGAAGCGGGTGCACCTGCATCTCGATCTCGACGTGCACGACCCCGGGGCGCTGCAGGCCAACCGCTACACCACGCCCGGCGGCCCGGAGCCGAAACAGCTGCGCCAGGCTGTCTGCGGCATGGCCGGCCTGCTGCCGATTTCCGGCATCACCATTTCCGCCTACGATCCGGCGTTCGATGCGCAGGCCGAGGTTCCGCCGCTGGTCGGCGAACTGCTCAGCGAGTTGCTGGCGACGATGGAGAAGGGCTGATGCTGAAGGCCCGAGTCATCCCTTGCCTCGACGTCAAGAACGGCCGCGTCGTCAAGGGGGTCAATTTCGTCGACCTCATCGATGCCGGTGATCCGGTCGAGGCGGCCAAAGCCTATGACGCGGCCGGCGCAGACGAGCTTTGCTTTCTCGATATCACCGCGTCGTCCGACAACCGTGAAACCATCTTCGACGTCGTCGCCCGCACCGCCGAACAATGCTTCATGCCGCTGACCGTCGGCGGCGGCGTGCGCCAGGTGGCCGATATTCGCAAACTGTTGCTGGCCGGCGCCGACAAGGTGTCGATCAACACTGCGGCGGTGAAGAACCCCGATTTCGTCGCGGAAGCCGCCGACAAGTTCGGCAACCAGTGCATTGTCGTCGCCATCGACGCCAAGAAGGTGTCGGCACCCAATGAAGCCGACCGCTGGGAGATCTTCACCCATGGCGGCCGTGAAAAGACCGGCATCGATGCGGTCGAGTTTGCGCGAAAAATGGTCGATCGCGGCGCCGGCGAGATTCTTTTGACCTCGATGGACCGTGACGGCACCAAGGCCGGTTACGACATTGCGCTGACCCGCGCGATAGCGGATGCGGTGCGCGCGCCGGTCATCGCGTCGGGCGGCGTCGGCACGCTCGACCATCTGGTCGAGGGCATTCGCGACGGCCACGCCGGCGCCGTGCTCGCGGCCTCGATCTTCCATTTCGGCACTTACACGATTGCGGAAGCCAAGGCGCATATGGCCGAGGCCGGGCTGCCGATGCGGCTGGACTACCCGGTTCAATCCACTCCACAAAGGCTGTAGGCTGCGCCATGGCTGAATTTTCGCTGTCCAATCTGGAAACGATCATTGGCGAACGCGCCCGTTCCGGCGACCCGGACTCGTGGACGGCAAAACTGTTCGCCAAAGGCATCGACAAGGCGGCGCAGAAGCTTGGTGAAGAGGCAGTCGAGACGGTGATTGCCGCCGTCAAAGGCGACAAAAATGCCCTCGTTTCCGAAAGTGCCGATCTCATATATCATTGGCTCGTCGTGCTTGGCATGGCCGGCGTTTCGCTGGGCGAGGTGCTGAAGGAGCTTGAGGGCCGTACCGGCCGTTCGGGCGTCACTGAAAAGGCATCCCGGCCGAAAGGCTGACCGCGAGAGCCGGATGATTTCGGGCCGAGGCCTTAAATCTGAATCCGTCTCTAAATTGATAGAGGGAGCATGATGTCGCCCGAAAACCGCTTCACACTTTTCGGCCTCATGCTCTAGAGGGCAGGAAACTCGATGGACCAGCTCGCTCCGACCGAGAAATATTCCCCCTATCGTTTCTTCTCGGCCGAGCAATGGTCGAACTTCCGCGCCGACACGCCGATGACGCTGGGCGAAGACGAGATCAACCGTCTGCGCTCACTGAACGATCCGGTCGACCTGGAAGAAGTCAAGCGCATCTATCTGTCGCTCTCGCGGCTGCTTTCGGCGCATGTCGAGGCCAGCCAGTTGCTGTTTCGCCAGCGCCAGGCCTTCTTCAACGCGCTGGATGTGGTCAAGACACCGTTCATCATCGGCATTGCCGGTTCGGTTGCGGTCGGCAAATCGACCACGGCGCGCGTGCTGAAGGAGCTTCTGGCGCGCTGGCCGTCGAGCCCCAAGGTCGATCTCATCACTACCGACGGGTTCCTGCTGCCCAACAAGGTGTTGCGACGCGACAATTTGATGGAGCGCAAGGGCTTTCCCGACAGCTACGATGTCGGTGCGCTGCTGCGTTTCCTCTCGGGCATCAAGTCGGCCCAGCGCAATGTCCGCGCGCCCGTCTATTCGCATTTGACCTATGACGTCATTCCCGGCGAGTTCGTCACCATCGACCGGCCAGACATTCTGATCTTCGAAGGCATCAACGTTCTGCAACCCGGCAAATTGCCGAAGGACGGCAAGATAGTGCCGTTCCTGTCGGATTTCTTCGATTTCGCCATTTATATCGACGCCGACGAAAAGCTGATCCACCAATGGTACATCGCCCGCTTCATGCGCCTGCGCGAGACGGCCTTCCGCAATCCGGACTCCTTCTTCCACCGCTATTCGCAGCTTTCGGAAGACGCCGCGCGTGCCATTGCGGAAGGCTTGTGGGCCAACATCAACCTGAAAAACCTGCGCGAGAACATCGTGCCGACACGAGCGCGGGCCGACCTCATCCTGCGCAAGGGCGCCAATCATCTGGTCGAGGAAGTGGCGCTCAGGAAACTGTGACGACTGGGTTAACGGCGCCTTAGGCAATCCCGGCTAGTTTTTGCTGCAATTCCAGCGGGTCGGGAGCAAGCGGTGATCAATGCGAGCGATGCCGTGGGCCGCCAAGCCCCGGTCTATTCCCTGGTCATTCCGATCTTTAACGAGGAAGCGGTGCTACCGCTGCTGGTGCGGCGGATCCGCATGCTGCTGGACGCGCTGGACGGCCGTGCCGAAGCGATTTTCATCGACGATGGCAGCCGCGACACCAGCCTCATCTTCCTGCGCGGCATGGTTGCCGAAGACGACCGCTTCCGGCTGATCGAGCTGTCGCGCAATTTCGGCCACCAGATCGCCATCACCGCCGGCATGGATGCTGCCGCCGGGGACGCCGTCATCGTCATGGATGCCGACCTGCAGGACCCGCCGGAGGTGGTGCTCGATCTCGTCGCCAAGTGGAAAGAAGGCTACGAGATCGTCTACGCGCGGCGCATCCGGCGCGAGGGCGAAACCTGGTTCAAGCGGGTCAGCGCCAATCTGTTCTATCGCGCGCTCGAGCAGATGACCTCCGTCAGCATTCCGCGCGATGTCGGCGATTTCCGCCTCGTCGGCCGCAAGGCGCTCGAGACTTTCAAACGCATGCCCGAGCGTGACCGCTTCGTGCGCGGCATGTTCGGCTGGATGGGTTTCAAGCAGACCGCCGTGCCGTTCGAGAGGCCGACGCGGGCAGCAGGCGAAACCAAATATCCGTTCTGGAAGATGGTGCGGCTGGCCGTGCACGGTATCATCAGCTTTTCCGACAAGCCGCTGCGGCTGGCGCTGTGGGCGGGTCTGGCCATTTCCGGCCTCGCCGCCCTGCTTGGGCTCTACGCGGTGTTTTCCTGGCTTTTTGTCAGCGGCGTCGTCCATGGCTGGACATCGACGGTGGTGATCATTTCCTTCCTGTCAGGCATCAATCTGCTGATGACCGGCGTCATCGGCCTTTATGTTGGCGGCATTCATGCCGAGGTGAAACGGCGGCCGCTTTACGTCGTCGACCGGCTGACCGGCTTCGAGGAAGCGATCGCCGCCATCAGCAATTCCCAGACGTCGAAAAAGACGCCGCCCGCGACGCACGAACGCCGGTTCGGTTGACTGTGCGCCAGGCGGTCAACGATCCTTTGCCCGGCTACCGGTTCTGGTCATGGGCCATGGGCCGTTCGGAGCCGGCGCGAATCCTGCGGTTTGCTGCAATCGGCGGCGTATCGACCCTGATCTACGCCGTGCTGACCTTGGCCCTTTCGGCTCTGCATGGCTTTGGCAGGCCTGCGGCAATCGCCTCGGTCGCTGGCTATGGCGCCGGCGCGGTGTTCTCCTATTGCGGGCATCGCTTCGTGACGTTCATGTCGGACGGCTCGATTGGCTTCGAGATCGTCCGCTTCGCCTGCGCCACGGCGATCGGGTTTCTGCTCTCGGTCGGGCTGGCTATGATCCTTACCGACGTAGCTGGACTGCCGCCGTTGGTGCCAGTGGCAATCGCTTCCATCCTGGTTCCGGTCCTGAACTTCATTATCCTGCGCAAATTCGTCTTCGTGGCGGCCAGATGAGTACGGAGATCCGCACTTCGCTCATCGAGAGATCCGCCCTGACTTCGGCCCAGGGCAGCTCGCGAACGCTGCCACCGACCAGGATCATCTGCCTGCTCGTGCTGGTGGCGGCCGTGCCCTGGCAGATGCGCTGGGGCGTCATACCCGACACCAGTTGGGCAATCACCATGTCCGAGAAGGTGCTTGCCGGCTCACGGCTCTATGCGGATCTCTTCGAGGTCAATCCGCCGTTCACGCCGTGGATGTTCATGCCGGCCGTGGCCTTGGCGCACGCTCTCGGCATTTCGCCGGAAGTCGTCATTCATCTCTATGCCTATACGATCTGCCTGCTGGGTCTCGGCATTGCCGCGCGGATCGCCAGATTGGCCGGCTTTGCCGAGAACCATGTGCTGTTCTCGATGCTGCCGCTGTTTCTGGCACTGCTGATCATTCTTCCGGGCAACGCTTTCAGCGAGCGGGAACATCTGGGCATCGCCATGTTTCTGCCGTTGCTGGTGTTGATGGCTTGGCGCGCCGCGCCGACGGAAGGGCGCACGCCGAGCTTGTCGATAGCGGCATTGGCCGGCCTTTGTGGCAGCGTCCTGGTGCTGGTGAAACCCTATTATGCGCTGATGGTGCTGGTTCCGGCGCTGTACGTGGCCTTTCAGCGCCGGTCGATCTGGTCGCTCTTCCGCATCGAATACTGGGTAATCGGCTTGGTCTGCGTCGCCTATCTCGTCGCCGTGCTGTACTTTTATCCAGAGTTCCTCAACACCATCTATCCGGTGCTGACCGACACCTATATGCGGCTGCGGGTGGTGCAAGCGCTGTTGGTCAAGTATGCACCAGCCTATCTCGTCGCTCTCTACATGTTACGCTCGCTTCGGCCAGGCCTCTCCCTGTCGCCGATGATCGTGGTGTTCGCCCTGGCGTCATTGGCCGCCACCGTGCCTCTCGTCTACCAGGCCAAGGGCTGGCCTTATCATGCATTCCCGGCGATCAGCCTGATAGCGGCGGCGTTGCTGCTCAGAGCCATCCAGATTGACCCAGCGAGGCAATCGCTATCGGGCATGGGGCTGGCGCGGATGCTTTTGCTTGCCGCCACCATTTTGGCCAATGCTGTCCCCTTCTGGCCCAGCCAGAAGCCCAGCGCCGATTTCGTCGCGACGATAAATGCCGCGGTAGACCATCCGAAGGTCGCGCTCATAGGTTCGGACATTGCGGCGGGCCATCCACTGACGCGAATGGTCGGCGGGAGCTGGATCTCGACGTACTGCAGCGATTGGCTCGGGGGATTTGCTACCTATTTCGCGAAGGTCGAGGCGCAAAGCGGCAACGAGGCGGGGGCCGAACACTACAAGCGGATCACCGATCGCTACATCGAGGACAAGCTTGCCCAACTCGAAACCAACCAGCCATCGCTGGTCATTGTGCAGAAGGAGGACATCTTGTGGCTGACCGAGCTTTCCGGCCGGCAGGATTTCGTCCGCTTCATGCAACACTATCGCCAGATCGCGGAGGACGATACGTTGAGGGTCCTTGTTCGCGACGACTTTAGCCGGGCTCCGTCACCCGCCGCAGCGTCAGATTGATCCGGCCGCCATTTTTCAGCAGCGCCGAGGTCGACGGATAGATGCGGTCGACGCCGTGGAAGCAGAGCCGGCCTTCGCCGCCGAGCACGACGACGTCGCCGCTTTTCAGGCGGAACGATTTGGTACCGCCGTCGCGTGTGGCCCCCCTGCCCGTCACTTGGCCGACCCGGAACAGGCAATCGTCGCCAAGTGACACCGAGACCACTGGGGCCGAGAAATCGGCTTCGTCGCGATCCTGGTGCAGACCCATTTTGGCGTCCTGCGTATAGAAATTGACCAGGCAGGCCTCCGGCGGATTCGGATAGGCGGCGACCTCCCGCCACAATTGCAGCAGCGCGTCCGGGATCGGCGGCCATGGCTCTCCGGTGAGTGGGTGCGTTGGCTGGTAGCGATAGCCCAGCTCCTTGTCAGTGACCCAGCCGAGCGTGCCGCAATTGGTCATGCGCACGCTCATCTCCTTGCCGGTCCGCGGCATCGCCGGCACGTACAGCGGCGCCCGCTGTACAATGGTCCTCACCTCTTCGACCAGCGCTTCCTGCGCCGCGCGGGACAGATAACCAGGCATGTGGCGGACGCCTTTGGGCAGAACGAGCATGACTTCGCCTCCGGTTGATACTGAAACCATGCCACCGCCAATCAGAAACAGCGACCCGAAAGCCACCGTTGTCGGCCTCCCTTTCTGTGGCAATGGTGAAACCTTGCGTCTGCGGTTCCGAAGGGGAGGCCGCTTTATGCACGCAGTCGGCGCGGTCCTTAGTCGTTCTCTACCCGGCCGCGCAGCTTTTTGATCGTGCCGCGCCCTGCCTTGCTTTGCAGCCGCCGCTCCACCGAGCCTTTCGACGGCCTGGTCTTCTTGCGCGGCGGCGGCGGCGGTTCCGCGGCCTTGGCGACCAGCGCCGTCAGCCTTGCCCGGGCATCGGCCCGGTTCTGCTCCTGGGTGCGGAAGCGGCCGGCCTCGATGACGATGACGCCGTCCTTAGTGGCGCGCTGGCCGGCGAGCTTGATCGTGCGCGCGCGCACGCGTTCGGACAGGCCAGCCGCATTGGCGGCGTCGAAGCGCAATTGGACGGCGGTCGCCACCTTGTTGACGTTCTGGCCGCCGGGACCCGACGAGCGGATGAAATCCTCGTGCAGGTCGCCCGGATGGATTACGGCTTCGTCTGATATGATGATGTCGTCGATAGGCATGCCGCAGTCATGGCGCGGCGGACCAAAAAAGAAAAGGCCCGATCGAGATCGCGCCTTTCAAGGATGCTTCGGTGAAGACGCCTCGACTATTCCGCAGCTTCCTGCAGGCGGGGTGCTGCGCCGAGCACGACGGCATCGACATGGCTCTCGAATTTCTCGAAGTTGACGGCGAACATGCCGACCAATCGCGCTGCCTGCCGGTCATAGGCTGCCTTGTCGGCCCAGGTCGAACGCGGGTCGAGAATGGCGCTGTCGACGCCAGGCACAGCAACCGGCACCTCGAAGCCGAAATTGGCGTCGGTGCGGAAACCGGACGCCTTCAACGAACCGTCAAGCGCTGCGGCCAGCAAGGCGCGCGTCGCCTTGATCGGCATGCGCTTGCCGGTGCCGTAGGCGCCGCCGGTCCAGCCGGTGTTGACCAGCCAGCAATCGGCGCCGTGGCGGGCGATCAGCTCGCGCAGCAGATTGCCGTATTCCTTGGGGTGGCGCGGCATGAACGGGGCGCCGAAGCAGGTCGAGAAAGTCGCTTCCGGCTCGGTAACGCCCTTCTCGGTGCCGGCCACCTTGGCGGTGTAGCCGGAGAGGAAGTGGTACATCGCCTGCGCCGGGGTCAGCCGGGCGATCGGCGGCATGATGCCGAAGGCATCGGCGGTCAGCATGATGATGTTTTTCGGGTGGCTGGCCCGTCCGCTCTTCGAGGCATTGGGGATGAAATCCAGCGGATAGGCGCAGCGCGTGTTTTCGGTGAGCCGGCCGTCGTTGAAGTCCGGCACGCGGTCGGCGTTGAGCACGACATTTTCCAGCACCGTGCCGAAACGCTGCGTGGTGGCGAAAATCTCCGGCTCGGCCTCGGCCGACAGCCGGATCGTCTTGGCGTAGCAGCCGCCTTCGAAGTTGAAGATGCCGTGCGGTCCCCAGCCGTGCTCGTCGTCGCCGATGAGCGTACGTGACGGATCGGCCGACAGCGTCGTCTTGCCCGTCCCGGAAAGCCCGAAGAAGATCGCTGCGTCGCCGCCCGGGCCCTCATTGGCCGAGCAGTGCATCGGCATGACGCCCTTTTCCGGCAGCAGATAGTTGAGCATGGTGAACACCGATTTCTTCATCTCGCCGGCATAGGAAGTGCCGCCGATGAGCACGATCTTGCGGGTGAGATCGACCGCAATCACCGTTTCGGTGCGGCTGCCGTGGCGGGCCGGATCGGCGCGGAAGGACGGTAGGTCGATGATCGTCATCTCCGGCACGAAATCCTCGAGCTCGGCGGCCTGCGGGCGGATCAAAAGATTGCGGATGAACAGCGAGTGCCAGGCGAATTCGGTGATGACCCGCGTCGGCAGCTTCAGCTCGGCATCGGCGCCGCCGACGAGGTCCTGCACATAGAGATCGCTATTCGCGGCGTGGACAAGGAAATCGGCGAGCAGCATTTCGAACTGGCCCGCCGAAATCGCCTTGTTGTTGTCCCACCAGACATGGGGCTCGGTGGCGCCATCGCGGACGACAAACTTGTCCTTGGGCGAGCGGCCAGTGTGCTGGCCGGTCTCGGCAAGCAGCGCGCCGCCGGCGGTCAACCGGGCCTCGCCACGACGGATCGCTGCCTCATAAAGGGCGGCCGCACCAAAATTATAATGCACCGTGCCGGTGGTTTTCAGGCCGATACGATCGATCGCGCAAGCAGAATTGCGTTTGCCGACTTCCGACATCAAGGGTCCCTTCTTCTGGATTCGCCGCACTTTGCCGGCGCGTTTCCGGCGAGCCCGCGTTAGGGGCTGAGACGGTGAGAACCAGAAAACTCGAATGAAATCAAATCATTAATCGATTTAAAAATTTTGAAAGTTGTTTAAATCGTTTATATGTGCAAAAAATCACGGTGGTTGCCCAAAGGATTGGCACACAGTGTTCGTCCAACCCGTGTAGAGGTTCCGATGGGGCCGCCGGCAAGCCGTCCGCGACAGCGGGTGGAGCCTGTGCCACATTTTGTACCTAATTTGTCCTGCAAAAGCCCCTTCTCTAAGACAGAAGGGACAGCTCATGAGGGAGCCGCTTGAAATGGCAACAATCGCGCTTGTCGATGACGACCGCAACATTCTGACATCGGTGTCGATCGCCCTCGAGTCCGAGGGGTATCGCGTCGAGACCTACACGGATGGTGCGTCGGCGCTGGAAGGCCTGGCGGCGCGGCCGCCGAATCTCGCCATCCTCGACATCAAGATGCCGCGCATGGACGGCATGGAGCTGTTGCGCCGGATGCGGCAGAAGTCCGACCTACCGGTGATCTTCCTGACCTCGAAGGACGATGAGATCGATGAGCTTTTCGGCCTCAAGATGGGCGCCGACGATTTCATCCGCAAACCGTTCTCGCAGCGCCTGCTGGTCGAGCGGGTGCGCGCCGTGCTGCGCCGCGCCAGCGCCCGCGAAGCTGCGGCAAAGGCGCCCAGCCAGCAGGCCCGTTCGCTGGAACGCGGCCAGCTGGTCATGGACCAGGAACGCCATACCTGCACCTGGAAGGGCGAGCCGGTGACGCTGACGGTCACCGAATTTCTCATCCTGCACTCGCTGGCGCAGCGCCCCGGCGTGGTAAAAAGCCGTGATGCGCTGATGGATTCGGCCTATGATGAGCAGGTCTATGTCGACGACCGCACCATCGATAGCCACATCAAGCGGCTGCGCAAGAAGTTCAAGGCCGTCGATGACGACTTCGAAATGATCGAAACCCTTTACGGAGTCGGATACCGGTTCCGCGAAGCTTGAGTTGATGCATGTCGCCCAAAAGTGGTCGCGTTTTTGGGACGACGACATGCATAAAACCAAAGACTAGGCGGGAGCTGCTATTCGATGGCAGTGGATGTACAGCGGAGCAGACGAACGAGCGCTGTCAGGCGGTCGCGGATTCTGCCCGCATTCCTGTCGAGGTTGACGGTGCCGATGCGCCGCTTCCTCGGCCACCACATCTTTTCCAGCCTGACCCGGCGCATCCTGTTCCTCAACCTGGCCGGCCTCGCCGTGCTGGTCACCGGCATCCTCTATCTCAACACCTTCCGCGACGGGCTGATCGACGCCCGCGTCGAAAGCCTGATGACGCAGGGCGAGATCATCGCCGGCGCCATTGCCGCGTCGGCAACGGTCGAGACCGATTCGATCAGCATCGATCCGGAAAAACTGCTCGAACTGCAGGCCGGTGAAAGCCTGGGGCCGGGCTCAGACCAGCTCGACAATCTGGATTTCCCGATCAATCCCGAGCGCGTCGCGCCGGTGCTGCGGCGGCTGATTTCGCCGACGCGCACCCGGGCCCGCATCTATGACCGCGACGCCAATCTGCTGCTCGATTCGCGCCATCTCTATTCGCGCGGCCAGATCCTGCGCTACGACCTGCCGCCGGTCGAGGACGAGCAGCCGGATATGCTGGAGCGCGTGCAGAAATTCGTCTTCGACTTCTTCCGCAACAAGGACCTGCCCGTCTACCATGAGCAGCCCGGCGGCAACGGTGCGGCCTTCCCGGAAGTGGTCAAGGCGCTGACCGGCAGTCCATCGACGATCGTGCGGGTGAGCGAACAAGGCGAGCAGATCGTTTCGGTGGCGGTGCCGATCCAGCGCTTCCGCGCCGTTCTCGGCGTGCTGATGCTGTCGACGGAAGGCGGCGACATCGACAAGATCGTCGCCGCCGAGCGCAAGGCTATTTTGCGCGTGTTCGGCATCGCCGCCCTGGTCACCGCCATCCTGTCGATGCTGCTCGCATCCACCATCGCCAATCCGCTGCGCCGGCTATCGGCGGCGGCAGTGCGGGTGCGGCGCGGCGTCAAGAGCCGCGAGGAGATCCCCGACTTTTCCGACCGCCAGGACGAGATCGGCAATTTGTCGGTCGCGGTGCGCGACATGACCAATGCGCTCTATGCCCGCATCGAGGCGATCGAAAGCTTCGCCGCCGATGTCTCGCACGAGCTGAAGAACCCGCTGACCTCGCTGCGCAGCGCGGTGGAGACCTTGCCGCTGGCCAAGAACGACAATTCACGCGGCAGGCTGATGGAGATCATCCAGCACGATGTCCGGCGTCTCGACCGGCTGATCACCGACATTTCCGATGCCTCGCGCCTCGACGCCGAACTGGCGCGTGAGGATGCCGCCACGGTCGATTTGAAGAAATTCATTACCGATCTCGTCGCCGTGTCGCGCGAAGCGACGCGCAACAAAAAGGCTGTCGAGATCGAATTCAAGGCCGCCAAGCTGCCGCAAGGCGTCAAAGGCTATTTCGTCACCGGCCATGATCTGAGGATCGGCCAGGTCATCACCAATCTGATCGAGAATGCCCGCTCCTTCGTGCCGGAGGACCACGGCCATATCGCCATTTCCCTGGCACGCTCGGGCAAGGTCAACATCGTCACCGTCGACGACAACGGCCCCGGAATCCGCGCCGACGCCATCGACCGCATCTTCGAGCGCTTCTACACCGACCGCCCGGCGGGCGAGGCGTTCGGCCAGAATTCGGGGCTTGGCCTGTCGATATCCAGGCAGATCGTCGAAGCCCATGGCGGCACGCTGACCGCCGAGAACATCCCCGGCACCAAGCCCGGCGACATCAAGGGCGCGCGCTTCGTCGTTACGCTGCCGGCCGAAGGCTGATCGCGGCTGCGCATGCCCGATCCCACCGCGGAACCCGAGAACATCCATGCCACCGCAGTCCTGATTGGCGAGCGGGGCGTCCTGATCACCGGGCCGTCCGGCTCGGGCAAGACAACGCTGGCGCTGGCGCTCATCGACCATTTCAGCCGGCTCGGGCTGTTTGCGCGGCTGATCGGCGACGACCAGCTGTTTGTCGCGGCGCGTTTCGGGCGGCTGGTCTGCCATGCGCCCGCCAGCATTGCCGGCCTCGCAGAGGTGCCCGGACTTGGTCCGAAGCCGCTTTTGTTCCAACCTGTGGGAGTCATCGACCTTACGATCCAGCTGGTTGCCGCTAACGCTGTGGAGCGTTTCCAGGAAGAGTCGAGCGCGACCATTGCCGGCTGTGTGGTGCCGCGCATCGACCTCGTTCAGCGCAACGTCACTGCGGCTTTGCCGGCGGTAATGGCGCGGCTGGCGATTGCGCCTTTCGTATGATCCGCCGCCGGTTTTTTGCTGCAATGCGTCAAATTGGCCATGGCCGACGCAATTTTGGGCTTGTCAACGCGCCGCGCGTCGACAAGATAGCGCTCCCGCCGCCTGGGATGGCCGGCGAGCATAAAAAGCGCCTGTGAAGCGGCGATGACGGGAGCCACCATAGAATGATCGGACTCGTGCTTGTAACGCACGGTCAACTGGCCGCCGAGTTCCGCCATGCCGTGGAACATGTCGTGGGGCCACAAGACAATTTCGAAACCGTGGCAATCGGCGCCGATGACGATATGGAGCAGCGTCGGCGCGATATCGTCGACGCCGTCGGCCGCGTCGACACCGGGACCGGCGTCATCGTTCTGACCGATATGTTCGGCGGCACGCCTTCCAACCTCGCCATTTCGGTGATGGAATCCGGTCGCACCGAGGTCATCGCCGGCATGAACCTGCCGATGCTGATCAAGCTGTCGTCGATCCGCAAGGGCGACAACATGGCGACCGCGCTCGACGAGGCGCAGGCCGCGGGGCGCAAATACATCAACGTCGCAAGTCAGCTGCTGAGCAGCAAATGAACGCGCTGTCGCCCGGTGAGATCGTGCGCGAGTTCCCGATCGTCAACCAGCGCGGCCTGCATGCGCGCGCCTCGGCGAAGTTCGTCCAGGTCGCCAGCGGCTTCGACGCCACCGTCCATGTCGAGAAGGATGGTCTCAAGGTCGGCGGCACCTCGATCATGGGGCTGATGATGCTGGCGGCGAGCCCCGGTTATTCGATCCGCGTCACCGCCAGCGGCGCTGAAGCCGCAGCGGCGATGGACGCGCTGGAGCAGCTGGTCGCCTCGCGCTTCGGCGAAGAGTGCTGAAGTTTTTGCTTTGAACGCCGTTGTCCCAAAACCGCGGGATACTTTTGGGCGGCATGCATCCCCGTAAAACACATACGCGCATAAAGATTTCTTTATATCCATTGTCGTCTTGGCGGCGATCTGCTAGTCAGGCCGGCATTCCGCGCCCTTCGACGCGCCGTGTGGCGCAGGCGCATTCTGAAGACAAATCACACCGGAGCACTGCCATGACAGGTAGCAAGGACTATGTGGTCGCCGACATCTCGCTTGCCGGCTGGGGCCGCAAGGAACTCGATATCGCCGAAACCGAAATGCCGGGCCTGATGGCCTGCCGCGAGGAATTCGGCGACAAGAAGCCGTTGAAAGGTGCGCGCATCACCGGCTCGCTGCACATGACCATCCAGACTGCGGTGCTGATCGAGACGCTGAAGGCGCTTGGCGCCGATATCCGCTGGGCCTCGTGCAACATCTTCTCGACCCAGGACCATGCGGCCGCAGCCATCGCCGAGGCCGGCATCCCGGTGTTCGCCGTCAAGGGCGAGTCGCTCGAGGAGTATTGGGACTACACCGACAGGATCTTCCAGTGGGCCGATGGCGGCCTCTCCAACATGATCCTCGACGATGGCGGCGACGCCACCATGTACATACTGATCGGCGCCCGCGCCGAGGCCGGCGAGGACGTGCTGTCCAACCCGCAGAGCGAGGAAGAGGAATACTTCTACGCCCAGGTCAAGAAGCGCCTGAAGGCCTCACCCGGCTTCTTCACCAAGCAGAAGGAAGCCATTCGCGGCGTCACCGAAGAGACGACGACGGGCGTCAACCGTCTCTACCAGCTGCAGAAGAAGGGCCTGCTGCCGTTCCCCGCGATCAACGTCAACGACTCGGTCACCAAGTCGAAGTTCGACAACAAATATGGCTGCAAGGAATCGCTGGTCGACGGCATCCGCCGCGGCACCGACACCATGATGGCCGGCAAGGTTGCGGTCGTCTGCGGCTATGGCGACGTCGGCAAGGGCTCGTCGGCTTCGCTCAAGGGCGCCGGCGCCCGCGTCAAGGTCACGGAAGTCGATCCGATCTGCGCGCTGCAGGCGGCGATGGACGGCTTTGAAGTCGTCACGCTGGAAGATGCCGCACCAACCGCCGACATCGTCATCACCACCACCGGCAACAAGGATGTCGTCACCCTCGACCACATGCGCTCGATGAAGGACATGGTGATCGTCGGCAATATCGGCCACTTCGACAATGAGATCCAGGTCGCGTCGCTGCGCAACCTGCAATGGACCAACGTCAAGCCGCAGGTCGACATGATAACCTTCCCGGACGGCAAGCGGATGATCCTGCTGTCCGAGGGGCGCCTGCTCAACCTCGGCAACGCGACCGGTCATCCGAGCTTCGTGATGTCGGCCTCGTTCACCAATCAGGTGCTGGCGCAGATCGAACTCTACACCAAGCCCGGCCAGTACCAGAACCAGGTCTATGTGCTGCCCAAGCACCTCGACGAGAAGGTGGCGCGTCTGCATCTCGACAAGCTCGGAGCCCGCCTAACCGAACTGTCCGGCGAACAGGCCGCCTATATCGGCGTGACCCCGCAGGGTCCGTTCAAGCCGGAACACTACCGCTATTAACAGAAGCGGCGTTTATCACTAGATATTGAAGCCGGGCGATTGACTTTTCGCCCGGCTTCTTTTTTGCGCGGATGATTCTTCACGCCGATTCCAGCACGCGCTATTGTGCTGATTCGTGGGCCGGGGACGAGGGCCGGCGTACGCATCGAGAGCATGATTCGAACCGAAGGACCGCGTCAGCGAAAAGTGGGAAGCGGTTTTCGGAAAAGATCATGCTCTTCAAGAGAGAGTTAGGTCAGAAGGGCGTTTCTACCAAACGTGATCCTGATCTGGGCGGTCTTGCATTCAGGCGGCGAAGAGGACCAAGGCATGCCGGGGGAAAACCCGCCTCGCGCGGGATCGGCCGTTTCCGGCGGCCATGACGATTCCGATAGCACTGGCTCCGTCACGACAGGCGGTGGCCTGAAGAGGCGCGTCGGCGCCCGCACCGCCGGCTTTCTTGCCACCTCAGCTCTTGCCGGCCCGCTCACCTCGTTTGCAGCCCATGCCGAGCCGGCCATTGCGCAGAAGGCCGGACTGTCGGTCAGCGCGGTCGAAGTCATCCAGCTCGCCATGTTCGTCGGCGTCATGGGCGCGGCACTGCTCTCGGCCATCTTCCTGATCCGCGAAAGAGCCCGCACCTCGGCGCAGAATGTCGAACTCAGAGCCCGCATTGCCGACATCAATGCGGCGCTGCAGCGCTCCGAGGCGCTGCTCAATCTGCGTGACCAGCGCGTCATCGTCTGGGCGTCCGAGAACAAGAAGCCGGAGCTGATCGGCACGCTGCCGCTGGAAAGCGGCGCGCCGGACGACCGTGCAGCCTTCCTCGCCTTCGGCCGCTGGCTGATGCCGCGCTCGGCGGCGGCGCTCGAAAATGCCGTCGCTGGTCTGCGCGAGAAAGCGAAACCCTTTGATCTCGTGATCGAATCGCAGGCCGGGGCGCCGCTTGAAGTGCATGGCCGCAAGAGCGCCGCGCATGTGCTGGTGCGCTTCGTCTCGCTGTCGGAAACTCAGAGGAGCCAAGCCAGGCTGAAGATCGAGAACCAGCGTCTGGCTGCCGACTACGAGACCATGATCGGCCTGCTCGACGCCTTGCCGATGCCGGCCTGGCTGCGCGCCACCGACGGGCGGCTGAAATGGGTCAACCGTGCCTATGCCGGAGCGGTCGAGGCACCGAACGCCGAGACCGCCGTGCGCGAAGCCAAGGAATTCCTCGGCGCCCAAGCGCGCGAACAGATCGCCGCGCAGCACAAATCGCGCCCAATCTTCGAACAAACGCTGTCGACGGTGATCGAGGGCGACCGCCGCGTGTTCGCCGTCACCGACTTCGCCGGTGCGGACGGCTCGGCCGGCCTTGCCTGCGACACCAGCGCCACCGAAACCATTCGCGGCGAATATGAGCGCACGGTGCGCAGCCATGCCGACACGCTCGACCAGCTCAACACGGCGGTGGCGATCTTCGATGCCAACGAGAAGTTGCGCTTCTTCAACCAGGCGTTCCAGAAACTGTGGGGGCTGGACCCGGGCTTCCTGCACAGCGCGCCCGACAATGCGCTGCTGCTCGACCGGCTGCGCAGCGAAGGCAAGATCGCCGAGCAGCCGGAATGGCGGCGTTGGAAAGAAGGCCTGCTTGGCGCCTACCGCGCGGTGGAATCGCAAGAGCATTGGTGGCATTTGCCCGACGGCAAGACCATCCGCGTGGTCGCCAACCCGCAGCCGAAGGGCGGCGTGACCTGGGTGTTCGAGAACCTGACCGAGAAGATGGACCTGGAAAGCCGCTACCAGACGGCGGTGCGGGTCCAGGGCGAAACGCTCGACAATCTGGCCGAAGGCGTCGCGGTGTTCGGTCCCGATGGGCGGCTGCGCCTGTCGAACCCGGCCTTTGTCGCGCTGTGGGGACTGAGCCAGGATGTGATCAAGCCCAACGTCCATGTCTCGGCGATCCGCGATCTCAGCGACCAGCGCGCCGTCGACAGCCCGTGGGGCGGGTTCGTCGCCGCCATCACCGGTTTCGACGACGAGCGCCGCGACCGCCATGGCCAGACCGAACTGAAGAACGGCACAGTGCTCAGCTACGCCGTCATCCCGCTGCCCAACGGCCAGGTGATGATGACCTTTGTGGACGTCACCGACAGCGTCAATGTCGAGCGCGCGCTGAAGGACAAGAACGAAGCGCTGCAGAAATCCGACCAGCTGAAGAACGAGTTCGTGCAGCACGTCTCCTACGAGCTGCGCTCGCCGCTGACCAACATCATCGGCTTCACCGAGCTTCTGTCGCTGCCGGCGACCGGGCCGCTCAGCCCAAAGCAGCGCGAATATGTCGAGCATGTCGGCTCGTCATCCTCGGTGCTGCTCACCATCGTCAACGACATACTCGACCTCGCCACCGTCGACGCCGGCATCATGCAGCTCGACATTTCGGAAGTAAGCGTCGAGCGCACCATCGAGGCCGCGGCCGAACTGGTCGCCGACCGGCTGCAAGAGCATTCGATCAAGCTTCGGATCGATGCCGCTGCGGCGCCGAAGAGTTTTCACGGCGACGAGACCCGGGTTCGCCAGATCCTCTACAATCTGCTCAGCAACGCGGCCAATTACGCGCCGGAGGCGAGCACGATCACGCTCGCCTGCCGGCATTTGGAGCAAGGCGTGGAATTCTCCGTCCATGACAACGGCCCCGGCATGCCGCCGGACCTGCTCGATTCGGTGTTCCGCCGCTTCGAGCCGCGCACCAATGGCGGACGCCGGCGCGGCGCGGGCTTAGGCCTGTCGATCGTCAAGAGCTTTGTCGAACTGCATGGCGGCAGCGTGCGCATCGAGACCGGCAAGGACAAGGGCACCACCGTCATCTGCACCTTCCCCGATGCACCGTCGGGCATCCGCGCCGCGGCCGAGTAGCGGGCTCGATGACCGTTGTTGTGCTGGAGCGTTTTCTCGCCGACGAGGCTACGACCGCAAGGTTCGGCGAGGACCTGGCCATGGCGCTGCGGCCGGGCGACGTGCTGGCGCTCAAGGGCGATCTCGGCGCCGGCAAGTCGACGCTGGCGCGGGCCCTGATCAGGGCGCTGGCCGATGATGCCGGCCTCGATGTGCCGAGCCCTACCTTCACCTTGGTGCAAAGCTACGACACGCGCATCCCCGTGCACCATTTCGATCTCTATCGCCTGTCCTCGGCCGGCGAGATGGACGAGCTGGGTTTCGACGAGGCGCTGCTGCAGGGCGCTGCCCTTGTCGAGTGGCCGGAACGGGCGGAGGCCGCTCTTCCGAGAACGTCGATCTGGATCGAACTCGTCCATCAGGACGAAGGACGATTGGCGAAACTATCGGGCCAAGGCGTTGCCTTCGAACGCGTGGCGCGATCGCTGGCGATGCGCGATTTCCTCAAAACGGCCGGTTGGGGCGACGCCGCGCGGCGCCATTTCGTCGGCGACGCCTCGGCGCGCTCTTACGAGATTGTTTCGCTCGCCGGCCTTGCGCCGCGCGTGCTGATGAATTCGCCAAGGCTGGTGCTGGGGCCGCCGGTGCGCGACGGCAAGCCCTATGCCGTGATCGCCCACACGGCGCAGTCGGTCACCGCTTTCGTCGCCATCGACAAGGCGCTGCTGTCGCAAGGTGTCAGTGTCCCAAAAATCCATGCCGAGGATCTCGAACGGGGCTTTCTGCTGCTGGAGCATCTGGGCTCGGAAGGTTTTCTCGACGGCAATGATGAGCCGGTGGCCGAGCGCTACGCGGCAGCGGCCGAATTGCTGGCGATGATGCATGGGAAGACCTGGCCGCAGCGCATGGAGGCCGTGCCGGGCGTCTTCCACGAGGTGCCGCCGTTCGATCGCGACGCCATGCTGATCGAAGCCGATCTCTTGGTCGATTGGTATGTGCCGATGGTGACCGGCAGCCCGGCAAGCGAGGCTTTACGCGCCGGCTATCACAGGGAATGGAACGCGGTTCTCGATCGGCTGGACACACAGGAATACACGCTGATGCTGCGCGACTTCCATTCGCCCAACATCATCTGGCGCGGTGACCGCAAAGGCCACGACCGCCTCGGCATCGTCGACGTCCAGGACGCGCTGATGGGTCCTGCGGCCTATGACGTTGCGTCGCTGGCCATGGATGCCCGCGTCACCGTTTCGCCCGATATCGAGCAGCGGACCGTGGACGCCTATGTCGCTGCGCGCCACGCCGCCGTCGGCTTCGATGAGGACGCCTTCCGCGCGGCCTATGCGATCATGGCGGCGCAGCGCAATTCGAAGATCCTCGGCATTTTCGTGCGGCTCGAAAAGCGCGACGGCAAGCCCTATTATCTCCGACACCTGCCGCGCATCCGCGATTATCTCAGGCGGGCGCTGGCGCACCCGGCGCTGGCTCAGTTGAAGGAGTTTTACATGGCACATGGCCTGCTGGAGGAACGGCTCCCGTGACCTTGACCACAGCGATGGTGCTGGCGGCTGGTCTTGGCAAGCGCATGCGGCCGATCACCGACACCATGCCGAAGCCGCTGGTGCGGATCGCCGGCAGGACCTTGCTCGACTGGGGGCTGGACAGTCTCGAAGCGGCCGGCGTCGAGAAAGCCATCGTCAACGTGCACTATCTGCCGGACCAGATCGTCGCCCATATCGCCCACAGGCGGGCGCCAAAGATCGTCATTTCCGACGAGCGCGACGCGCTGCTGAATTCGGCGGGTGGCATCGTCAAGGCATTGCCGCTGCTGGGTGCCGAACCCTTCTACATCATCAACGCCGATACGTTCTGGATCGACAGCGGCCAGCCCAGCCTCGAGCGCCTTGCCCTTGCATGGGACGGCGCGAAAATGGATATTCTGCTGATGCTTACCGATCTCGACTCGGCCACCGGACACGGTGTCGGCACGGATTTCCTGATGGCGCCGGATGGCGGCCTGCGGCGCTCGAAAGGCGATCCGGCCGGGTTGATCTATGCCGGAGCGGCAATCGTCAATCCCGCCATCTTCAGGGATGCGCCGGCCGGGGCGCATTCGCTCAACACCTATTTCGACAAGGCAATCGCCTCTGGCCGTCTGTTCGGCATGCAGATGCGCGGAAGCTGGATCACCGTCGGCACTCCCGACGCCATTCCGCAGGCGGAAGCGGCGGTCGCCGACGCTCTCGCGAAGGTGGTATGAGCGGCGCGCGCCGCGTTCTTTCGATCCCGCCCGGAGCGCCATTCCTGCCGACTCTGGCCGAGGCCTTGCTGGCCGGACGGCTGGTGCCCGGCTTCCGGTTCGACGGCGATCCGCTGGCGCTGGCTGATGTCACCATCTATGTGCCGACACGGCGCGCGGCCCGTGCGCTGCGCGGCGCTTTTGTCGACGCGCTTTCGGGACCGGGAGGGAGCCGCCGTTCGGCGATCCTGCCGGTCATCCGCCCGCTCGGAGAGTTCGACGAGGTCGAAGCCGCCTTCGACGCCGGCACGCCGACCGAGCTTGAAATGGCGCCGCCGATCGCAGCCATCGAACGCCTGCTGCTGCTGGCGCCGCTGGTGCGGGCCTGGAAGCGCACCTTGCCGGCGCATGTCCTTGATATGTTCAACGAAGAGATCGTCGTGCCGGCCTCCGCCGCCGATGCGATCTGGCTAGCGCGTGACCTCGCCCGGCTGATGGACGAGATCGAAACCGAAGGCACGGACTGGACCAGGCTTGCCGATCTGGTCACCGGCAATCTTGCCGGATGGTGGCTTGTGACGCTCGATTTCCTCCGTATCGTCACCGAGGCCTGGCCGAAATTACTGGAGGAGCGCGACCGCTCCAACCCGGCCGCGCACCGCAATGCGCTGATCCGGCGCGAGGCGAAGCGGCTGGAACGCAACCCGCCCAAAGGCCCGGTGATCGCCGCCGGCTCGACGGGCTCTATTCCCGCCACGGCTGAACTGCTTGCCACGGTCGCCAGCCTGCCCAACGGCGCCGCGGTGCTGCCCGGGCTCGATGGGATGCTGGACGAACCGTCTTTTGCCGCGATTGCGGCGCCCGGTGCGCGGCCGGCACTGCTCGGCCACCCGCAATACGGCATGGCCAAGCTGATCGGCAAGATCGGCGTGCTGCGTGGCGATGTCGAGGAAGTGGTCGCCGCCGAGCCCGCACTGGCGCTTCGCGCGGCCCTTGTCGGCGAGGCGCTGCGGCCGGCCGAGACCACGGAATTATGGGCCGAGACCCGCATACGCTTCAACGCCCTGGATATCGCCGAGGCCTTCGCCGACGTGACGCTGGTCGAAGCCGCCAGCGAACGCGACGAGGCGGTGGCGATCGCCATCGCGCTGAAAACCGCCGTGGAACAGCCGGGACACAGGGCAGCTCTCGTTACCGGCGACCGCGGGCTGGCGCGGCGCGTCTCGGCCGAGCTGTTGCGCTTCGGCGTGATCGCCGACGATTCCGGCGGCACGCCGCTCGCCAACATGCCTGCCGCCAGCCTGCTGCGGCTCGCACTTCAAGCAGTATTCCGGCCGGGCGATCCCGTCGGCCTTTTGTCGCTGCTCAAGCATCCGCTGCTCGGGCTCGGACTTGAGCGCACCGGCGTGCGCCATGCCACCGAGCTCATCGAACTCGTGGCGCTGCGCGGCGGCACCGGACGCCCCGACATCGCCTCTTTGCCAGCACTGTTCGAGGAGCGTCTCGCCGGGCTGCGCGGGGACAAGCGCCAGCCCTTCTGGTTTTCGCGCCTGAGCGTGCGCGGCATCGACGATGCCCGCGAGCTGCTGAGCCGGCTTGTGACGGCACTGGCGCCGCTGACCGCCTTTCGCGGAGAAGAGAACGCCGATCTCGTCGCGCTGACCAGAGCGAGCGTCGCCGCGCTGGAAAATCTCGGCCGCACGGCGGACGGCAGCCTCGCTGAACTCTATGCCGGCGATGCCGGTGAAAAACTCGCCGAGTTGCTGCGCGGCGTGGTCGCGGCGTCGGCGTCCTTCGACTTCCCGGCCGACGAATGGCCTGATGTGATGGACGCGCTGGTAGCACCGGAAACGGTCAAGCCGGGGCAAGGCACAGACCGCAACATCGCGATATGGGGCGCGCTGGAAGCGCGGCTGCAGAATGTCGACACGCTGGTCATTGGCGGGCTGAACGAGGGCGTGTGGCCACGCAAGCCGGAAAGCGATCGCTTCATGTCGCGGTTGATGAAGACCGGCATCGATCTCGAGCCGCCGGAGCGCCGTATCGGCCTTGCCGCCCACGACTTCCAGATGGCGATGGGGGCGAAAAAGGTGGTGCTGACGCGCTCCGCCCGCGCCAGCGACGCACCGGCGGTGCCGTCGCGCTGGTTGCAGCGCATCCTCACCTTCATCGGCAAGGATCCTGCAGCCGCACTGCGCGGACGCGGCGACGAAATGCTTGCCTGGGCGCGCGCGCTCGATGCCGGCGAGCGGCAGCATTTCGCGCCGCGACCGCAGCCGAAACCGCCGCTGAGCATGCGGCCCACCCACTTCTCGGTGACCGAGATCGAGACGCTGCGCCGCGACCCCTATGCGGTCTATGCCAAGCGTATTCTGAGCCTTCTGCCGCTCGAGCCGGTGATCCGCGACCCCGGCGCGGCCGAGCGCGGCACGCTGTTTCATGACATCCTGCATCTGTTCTCGACAGAGGTGGCGGATCCCCGCGCGCCCGAAGCTCTGGAACGCCTCATCGCTGCCGGCCGGACCTGCTTTGCCGAGATCGCCCTGCCCGCCGATGTCGAGGCTGTGTGGTGGCCGCGCTTCGAAAAGCTTGCCGCCAACATCATCGAATGGGAGCGCGGCCGCGCTCCCGCCGTCGCCCGGCGGCATGCCGAGGAGCGCGCCGAAAAGACCGCTGTCGGCCGCACCGGCGTGACGCTGTCCGGCTATGCCGACCGCGTCGACCTTTTGGCCGGTGGCATGGCCGACATTCTCGACTACAAGACCGGCTCGTCCCCGTCCAAGGCGCAGGCCCACACGCTGCTGGCGCCACAGCTGGCGCTCGAAGGGGCGCTGCTCCGGCGCGGCGCCTTCAAGGGGCTTGGCGCGCGCGAGCCCTCCCAGCTTGCATTTGTGCGGCTGAAGCCGAATGGCGAAGTGTTCGAGGAATCCATCCTCGACTACAACCGCCAGCCTCGGACCGCCGAAGACCTCGCCGAGGAGGCCTGGGCGCGGCTGGAAAAGCTGCTGGTCCATTATGCAGATCCGACGACCGGCTACCTGTCGCGGGCGCTGCCGTTTCGCGAGGGCGAGAGCGATGGCGATTACGACCATCTGGCGCGCGTGCTCGAATGGTCGGCCGGCGGCGACAGCGATGACGAGGCGGGGGAGACATGAAAAAAGCCTATCCCATCCCCAGCGAAACCGCCGCCAGCCAGGCGCGCGCTTCCGACCCGAAGAACTCGGCCTGGGTGTCGGCCAATGCCGGCTCGGGCAAGACGCATGTGCTGGCCCAGCGCGTCATCCGGCTGCTGCTCAACGGCACCGATCCGTCGAAGATCCTGTGCCTGACCTATACGCGGGCGGCCGCCGCCAACATGTCGAACCGCGTGTTCTCGACCCTGTCGGAATGGACGGCGCTCGGCGATGCCGAGCTTGCCACAAAGATTGAGGCGGTGGACGGCCGCCGACCCGACCGCGACACGATGCGGCGGGCGCGCCGGCTGTTTGCCGAAGCGCTGGAAACGCCGGGCGGGCTGAAGATCCAGACCATCCACGCCTTCTGCGAATCGGTGCTGCACCAGTTTCCGCTGGAGGCCAACATCCCGGCGCATTTCGAAATGCTCGATCCGCAGATGGAGGCCTCGCTGTTTGCTGGCGCCCGCCGGGACATGATTTCGGGCACGTCAGCCGGAGACACCGGACTGGCCGAGGCCTTTGCCACCGTGCTGGAGCGCGGCGGCGAACACGGACTCGATGCGCTGCTCGCCGAAATCGTGCGCAAGCGCGACGGCTTACGCGGCTTCATCGATGCGGTCCGGCGCGACGGCGGCGGCTTTCAGGCCCTGTTCGACGAATTCCATTTTCGCCCCGGGCAGAGCGCCGAAGACATAGCGGCATCGGTATGGCCGCTGCCGGGTTTCCTGCCGGACTTCTTTGCAGTGTTCGCCAGTGCCGCCGAGGCCGCCGACGCCCGCACCGTGCTCAACAATCTCTTGCCCTATGCCCGCTTGGCCTTTGCCGAGACGGACCCGACCCGCCGGCTGCAGATGCTCGGCAAAGCCTTTCTCAAGGCCGATGGCGACCCCTATGATCCCTCAAAGTTGTTCAAGAAGGCGCTGCTCGGCCGGCTGCCCGACCTTCCCGAGCGCTATCTGGCGGCCGTCAATGCGATAACAGAGGTCTCCGACCGGCTGGCGCTGTTCCGGATGCTGGAAGGCACGGTCGCGGCGTTGACCATAGCCGACTGGCTGATCGTGCGGTACGAGCGCCTGAAGCGCAGCCGCGGCTTTCTCGACTTCAACGACCTCATCACCCGCACCGTCAACCTTCTGGCGCGGCCGGATGCCGGACCCTGGGTGCAGTACAAGCTCGACCAGGGTATCGACCACATCCTGCTGGACGAGGCGCAGGACACCAGCCCCGACCAATGGGAGGTGGTGAAGCGGCTGGCGGAGGAGTTCTTTGCCGGCCACGGCCAGCGCGGCACGACCAATCGCACGGTGTTCGCCGTCGGCGACGAAAAGCAGTCGATCTATTCCTTTCAGGGTGCCGCGCCGGATTCCTTCGCCGACAGCCGGCTCTTGTTTTCCGGACGCGTGAACGCCGCCAATGCTTCGTTTGCCGACCTGAAACTGACCTGGTCGTTCCGGTCGACCGACGACGTGCTTGCCGCCGTCGACCGCGTCTTTGCCGATCCGGGCGTGCGGCGCGGCATCAGCCATGACCCCGATCCGCTCGACCACAAGGCGATCCGCAACGACGCGCCTGGCTATGTCGAGGTCTGGCCGTCGCTCGGCGCTGACGCCGTCGAGGAGCCCGACGACTGGACGCTGCCGGTCAATCATGCCAGCGCGCCGGCTGTGCGGGTGGCCGAGCACGTGGCTGCGGCCATCCAGACCTGGCTCAAGGACCGCGAGATCATCGAGGGCAAGGGACGCAGGCTGAGGGCCGGCGACATACTGGTGCTGGTGCGCAAGCGCGACCGCTTCGTCCATGCGCTGTCGCGCGCGCTGAAGGACCGCGATATTCCCGTCGCCGGCGCCGACCGGCTGAGCCTGCCCGGCCACATAGCGGTCAAGGACCTGATCGCACTCGGCCATTTCCTCATCCAGCCGCAGGATGACCTGTCGCTCGCCGCCGTGCTGCGCAGCCCGGTTTTCGACGTGTCGGAGGAGACGCTTTTTACGCTTGGCGCCGGACGGCCAGCCGGAACATCGCTGATCGCCTCATTACGCCAGCATGCTGGCGACAATACCGCGCTGACCAATGTCGTTGCCCGGCTCGACGGCTGGGCCAACGAGGCGGCGTTCCGGCCGGTGTTCGAATTCTACGCCGGGGTGCTGGCGCGCGACGGCCTGCGCAAGAAGATGATCGCCCGGCTTGGACCGGAAGCCGGCGATATTCTCGACGAGTTCCTGAGTTTCTGTCTGGCCGAAGAACGCACCGGCTTGCCGGGGCTGGAGGCTTTCCTGGCGACGCTGGAAAACACCGGCCCGGAGATCAAGCGCGAGATGGACCAGACGCGCGACGAGGTCCGCGTCATGACCGTGCATGCCGCCAAGGGCCTGGAAGCGCCTGTTGTCTTCCTGGTCGATGGCGGTTCGGCGCCGTTCAGCGACCAGCATCTGCCGCGGCTCATGCCGTTCGACGCTTCGGGCCGCAATTTCGACGGCAAGGGCTATCTCTGGCGCTCGGCCGCCGATGTCGCCAACGGCTTCTCCAAGGCGGCCTCGGCCAGGGCGCGGGAGCTTGCCGACGACGAATACCGGCGGCTGCTCTATGTCGGCATGACGCGCGCCGAGGACCGGCTGATCGTCTGCGGCTATCACGGCAAGCGTCAGCCCAGCACCGGCACCTGGCATTCGATTGTCAGCCGCGCGCTGCTTGCCGCGCCGGAAAGCACGGAGCGCCGCCACCCCGCCAGCAGCGAGCCGGTGCACCGTTTCGTCATGACCAAGCTTCCGCCGGTGGCGCAAGCGGCAGCCGACGAGTCGCGGCTGCCGCAACAGGTGCCGCCGCTGCCGGTGGGCTTGTTCCGGCCCTTGCCGCCTTATGAGGAGCTGCCGCGCCCGCTGTCGCCTTCCGGCGCGTCGGCGCTGATCGACGAGGCCAAGGAAGCTGTTGTCGATACCCGCTCGCCGGTGCTGGACAGCGAGGCGGAGCCGGGCTTTGCGGTGATGCGCGGGCTGGCGCTGCACAAGCTGCTGCAGATGCTGCCCGGTTTTGCCGAAGACGAACGGCAAGGCGCGGCGGCGCAGTATCTCATTCGAGCCGGCGCCGACTGGCCGGAGGCCGAGCGCAACAAGGCGCTGGCTTCGGTGATGGCGATCCTCAGAGATTCGCGTTTTGCCGGGCTGTTTTCGCCGTCGTCCCGCGCCGAAGTTGCTGTGATGGGCAGCCTTGAGGTCAAGGGCAGGCTGCGCTCGATCTCCGGCAAGATCGACCGGCTGGCGGTGACGCCCGGGCGCGTATCGATCGTCGACTACAAGACCAACCGGCCGGCGCCCGCAGGCCTGGCCCAGGTGCCGCCGGCCTATATCCTGCAGCTGGCGCTCTACCGCGCGCTGCTCCAGCCGCTTTACCCCGGCCGCGCGGTGACGGCAGCACTGCTGTTCACCGAGGCACCGAGGCTTATCGAACTGCCGGTGCAAGCGATGGATGACGCCCTTGCCCGACTCACGGGAGCGTGACACAAGTTCTGCTTGAAGAAGGGCTGCTGAACCACCACATTTGGTGCGAGATAAATTTCGAAAGGATTTTCGTATGGCCACCGTCAAGGTCGACAAGAGCAATTTCCAGGCCGATGTGCTCAACGCCTCGCAGCCCGTCGTCGTGGATTTCTGGGCCGAATGGTGCGGCCCCTGCAAGATGATCGGTCCGTCGCTGGAAGAGATCGCCAACGAACTCGGCGACAAGATCAAGATCGCCAAGCTGAACATCGACGAGAACCCCGAGCTTGCCGCCCAATTCGGCGTGCGCTCGATCCCGACGCTGATGATCTTCAAGGGCGGCGAAGTCGCCGACATGAAGGTCGGCGCCGCGCCGAAGACAGCGCTGTCGCATTGGATCAATGGCAGCCTCGCCTGATCCTGTAGGAGTTTCTGAAGTTAAGCCCGGCCCTCGCGCCGGGCTTTTCTTTGGCGTTATCGCCTGACCTCTCTGGCCCTCGCGCCTGAAGGCTCCATGTCTTCTGCTTGAGGCTGGACAGGAGAGACAACAATGACCGGATCCGCCAAGGCCACCGTCTTCATCGACAATGAGCGCGTCATCGTCACCGAATATCGCTTCCAGCCCGGCGACAACACCGGCTGGCACCGGCATGGCCATGACTACGTCGTGGTGCCGCTGATGGACGGCAAGGTGAAGCTGGTGACCAAGGACGGCGAGAGTTTTGCTGAAATGAAGAAGGGCGCGCCCTACTTCCGCAAGGAAGGCGTCGAGCACGACGTCATCAGCGCCAATGACGGCGAGTATGCCTTCATCGAGATTGAGCTAAGGTGATGGCTTGCCATCCTCTGCCATCTTGATGGCTCGTCCTAAATGGGGGATATATTTTCTCGAAGGCATTTTTGAAATGGCCGAACCCCGGCTTTCCGTCCGCAGCGCAAAAGCACGAGATCTTGCGCATCGTCTTGCTCATCGCGAAAACCGCTCGATAGCGGATATCGTCGAACGCGCGCTCGAATCCTATGAGATTCGGGAGGCGGGGCGAGAACCGGCGTCCACCTTCTACTCCCGCCTGACGGCAAGCAGTGGCGCGGATATCGATCTGGAAGAAATCATCCGGAAAAGCCGCAAGGTCCATACAGGGCCGGAGCTTTGATCCTCGTCGACACCAACACAGCTCACCAGTCGGCGATGCGGTCGCCTCCGGTAAATTGCGCGCTTTTGGCGGTGTATTCGAACAGCTCTATCTTCACGCCGTTGGGATCGCGGATCCAGGCCTGAAAAGTGTCGTCGCAGGCGTGCTTCTTGGCGGTGACGTCGATGCCCTTCGATTTGATATGGGCGATCGCCGCGTCGAGATCTTCGACTTCCAGGCAGAAATGGTTGATCTGGTTCTGCTCGCTGTATGCAGTGCCGTCCTTCTGGAACACCTCGACATGGCTGCGGCCGCCGCAATTGAGGTAGAAGCCGAACACCTTTCCGTCGCGCAGGAAGTTGAACTGCGTGTCGAGGCCGAGCACGTCGCGGTAGAAGGCCCGCGTCGCTTCCAGATCATGCGCGAAGATGCAGACATGGGCGAGTTGCTTCACCTTGATCATCACCGGCTCCCTCGCGAAAGTGTGGATTCAGGTCGGTGGCGTGCCGTTTTCGGCCAGCACCGCACCGGCGAGATACAGCGAACCACCGATCAGGATGCGCGGCGCCGGGCCGTCCCAGGTGTCGCGCAGCAGCATCAGCGCACTGGCGACGGAACTGACCGGTTCGGCGGTGAGGCCGGCTTCGGTCGCCCGCACCGCCAGCTCGTCATTCGGCACGCCGGCATCGCTCATGCTCACCGGCACGGTGTAGACGTGCCGAGCCAGGCCCTTGAAGGCGTGGAAGTAGCCGCTCTGGTCCTTGGTGTTGATCATGCCGGAGATCAGAAACAGCGGCCGCGGGTTCTTTTCCTCCTGCTCGGCCAGCGCCTCGGCAATGACCATGCCGGCGCCCGGATTGTGGCCGCCGTCGAGCCAGATGTCGGCGCCCTTGGGCGCCAGCTCCATCAGCCGGCCCTGTACCAGTTTCTGCATGCGGCCCGGCCATGCGACGCTCGCCATCGCCTTCTCAGTGGCGCGATGACTGATTTCGAAACCGGTGGCCTTGACGGCGGCAATCGCTGCCGCCGCATTGGCGAACTGGTGGCGCCCGGGCAGGCGCGGTGGCGGCAGGTCCATCAGCCCGTCCTCATCCTGATAGACCATGCGGCCGTTTTCCTCGAAGGCGAGAAAATCCTGGCCGTAGACGAAGGTCGGGCAATCCAGCCGCTCGGCGGTTTCGATCAGCACTTGCAGCGCCGTCTCGCTCTCCTGCGCGCCGATGACCACCGGGCAGCCGCGCTTCATGATGCCGGCCTTTTCGGCGGCGATCAGTTCGACCCGGTCGCCGAGATAGGCTTCGTGATCCATCGACACCGGCATGATCACCGACACCGCCGGCCGGGCAACGACATTGGTGGCGTCGAAGCGGCCGCCAAGGCCGACCTCGATGATGGCGGCGGCAGCCGGATGCTCGGAAAACAGGATGAAGGTGACGGCGGTTAGGATTTCGAAGACGGTGATCTTCTGGCCGGCATTGGCCCGGGCGACGCGGGCGATGGCCTCGGCGAAGGTCTCGTCGTCGACCAGCCGGCCGCCGCCCTCGGCCGCCAGCCGGTAGCGCTCGGCCCAGTTCACCAGATGCGGCGAAGTGTGGACATGGACAAGGTGGCCGCCGGCTTCGAGCAGCGCGCGCGAAAAGGCCGCGCACGAGCCCTTACCGTTGGTGCCGGCGATATGGATGACCGGCGGCAGCCGCTCCTGCGGATTGCCGAGGCGTTCGAGCAGCCTTGTGATGCGGTCGAGCGAAAGGTCGAAGCCTTTCGGATGCAGTGCCATCAGGGCTTCGATTTCACGATCTGCGGCAAGCGTTGTCATGGCGACAGGCCCTCAAAAGACTTATGTTGGCGCATCAGGTTTTGTCTGCCATGAAGACGGATAGCCGCGCCTTTCGTCATCCTAGGGCGAAGCAAGGAGCGCAGCGACGCAGCGCAGACCCTAGGATCCATTCCGTGACCTCACCGAAAGTCGCAGCGGCCCAGAAGGCCCTGCCTCTCCGTCCCAGCGTCCCGCCAATACGTCCACTCAAGCGCCTCTACATTTTCACAGTTACTGCAGCCGTGGCGCAGTTCGCAGATCACGGCATGGATCCTAGGGTCTCCGCGACGGAGCTACGCTCCTGCTTCGCCCTAGGATGACGAAGGCGCGCGCCGTGCGCAATTTTGCATGGCGGCGTATTGTGTCGCGTCAGGCTTGCGGGCGGGCTTCCGTCGGGATGACCGACGGCGGCAGGATTTCCGGCTCCAGCGGCTTTTGCTCCTGCGGCAGTTTGAGCAGGATTTTCAACAGCCGTGAAATCGTCTCGCGCAGTTCCAGCCGCGACACCACCATATCGACCATGCCGTGCTCCATCAGATATTCGGAGCGCTGGAAACCGTCCGGCAGTTTCTCCCGGATGGTCTGCTCGATGACGCGCGGGCCGGCAAAGCCGATCAGCGCGCCGGGCTCGGCAATGTGGACGTCTCCCAGCATGGCGTAGGAGGCGGTAACGCCGCCGGTGGTCGGGTTGGTCAAGACGACGATGTATGGCAGGCCGGCTTCCTTCAGCCGGTCGACGCCGATCGTGGTGCGCGGTAACTGCATCAGGGACAGAATGCCTTCCTGCATGCGCGCGCCACCGGAGGCGGCAAACAGGATCAGCGGCCGCTTGCGCTGCAAGGCGACCTCGAAACCGTGCACAATGGCGTCACCCGCGGCCATGCCGAGCGAGCCGCCCATGAAGGCGAAATCCTGCACCGTCACCACAACCGGCAGGCCTTTGACCGTGCCCAGCGCGTTGATGATGGCGTCTTCCAGGCCGGTCTTGGCCTTGGCGTCCTTCAGCCGGTCCGTGTAGCGCTTCTCGTCGCGGAACTTGAGCGGGTCCTGCATGACCTTGGGGTTCTCAAGCTGCTCGTATTTGCCGTCGTCGAGGAAGAATTTCAGCCGTTCCTTGGCCGAAATCTTCATGTGATGGCCCGATGACGGGATGACGAACTGGTTGGATTCCAGGTCCTTGTGAAACACCATCTCGCCGGTCTCGGGATCCTTGATCCAGAGATTCTCGGGCATGTCGGTGCGCCGACCGAGCATCGAATTGATCCTCGGGCGAACGTAATTGGTGATCCAGTTCATCGCTTCGGCTCCTGTCCTGACGAAGAGTTGGCTCGTGCATGTCGCCCAAAAGTGGGAACCGGTTTTGGGATAACGACTTGCACAAGGCCTAAGTAGGGAAACTATTCGGCAGCAGCAAGGCGGGCCGAACGCACGCCCTGAGACAGTCCGCTGACCAGGGTGGCGACGGCCTCGGCCGGGTCGGCGGTCTTCTCGCCCTTCGGTCCCAACACATTGGCGACCGCGTTGACGATCGCGGTGCCGACGACGACGCCATCGGCATTGGCGCCGATAATGCGCGCCTGCTCGGCGGTCTTGACGCCGAAGCCGACGCAGACCGGCAGATTGGTGTGGCCCTTGATGCGCTTGACCGCGGCGGCAACCTTGCCGGTGTCGGCCAAAGCCGAGCCGGTGATGCCGGTCATCGACACGTAATAGACGAAGCCCGACGTATTCTGCAGCACCTTGGGCAGGCGCTTGTCGTCGGTGGTCGGCGTTGCCAAGCGGATGAAGTTGATGCCGGCCTTCAGCGCCGGAATGCAGAGTTCTTCGTCCATCTCCGGTGGCAGGTCGACGACGATCAGCCCGTCAATGCCGCTGGCGATGGCGTCCTTGAGGAAGCGATCGACACCGTAGATGTAGATCGGGTTGTAGTAGCCCATCAGCACGATCGGCGTTTCATTGTCGGTGGCGCGGAAATCAGCCGCCGTCTTCAGCGTCTTGACCAGGGTCTGGCCACCTTTCAGCGCCCGCAGGCCAGCGGCCTGGATCGCCGGTCCATCGGCCATCGGATCGGAAAACGGCATGCCCATTTCAATGATGTCGGCGCCGGCCTTGGGCAGCGCCTTCATGATCGACAAAGCGGTGTCATAGTCGGGGTCGCCGCTCATGAAATAGGTGACGAGCGCCGGGCGGCCCTCGGCTTTCAGTTTTGCCATGCGGCGGTCGATGCGGGTCACCATGATCAGATCTCCATGCCCAGCATCGAGGCCACTGTGTGCACATCCTTGTCGCCGCGTCCCGACAGGTTGACGATGACGATCTGGTCCTTGTCCATATCAGGCACGATCTTCACCGCATGCGCGATGGCGTGGGCGGATTCCAGCGCCGGGATGATGCCTTCGACGCGCGTCGTCAGCTTGAAGGCTTCCAGCGCCTCGTCGTCGAGGATCGGCACATATTCGACGCGGCCGGAATCGCGCAGCCAGGAATGTTCGGGGCCGACGCCGGGATAGTCGAGGCCGGCTGAGATCGAATGGCCGTCGAGGATCTGGCCGTCGGCGTTCTGCAAGAGATAGGTGCGGTTGCCGTGCAGCACGCCGGGCGCGCCGGCATTCATCGAGGCGCAATGCTCGATGCCGTCAAGGCCGCGGCCGCCGGCTTCGATGCCGATGATGCGGACTTCTTTGTCATCCAGGAACGGATGGAACAGGCCGATGGCGTTCGAGCCGCCGCCGACAGCCGCGATGATGGTGTCGGGTAGCCGGCCTTCCTGTTCGAGGATCTGGGCGCGCGCCTCGATGCCGATCACCGACTGGAAGTCGCGCACCAGCTCCGGATAGGGATGCGGGCCGGCGGCAGTGCCGATCAGGTAATAAGTGTCCTCGACATTGGTGACCCAGTCGCGCAACGCTTCGTTCATGGCGTCCTTCAGCGTGCCGTGACCGGCGGTCACCGGCCGCACTTCGGCGCCGAGCAGCTTCATGCGGAAGACGTTGGGGCTTTGGCGGGCGACATCGGTGGCGCCCATATAAACGACGCAGGGAAAGCCGAAGCGCGCCGCGACCGTGGCCGCGGCAACGCCGTGCTGACCAGCGCCCGTCTCGGCGATGATGCGCTTCTTGCCCATGCGCTTGGCCAGCAGGATCTGGCCGAGGCAGTTGTTGATCTTGTGCGAACCGGTGTGGTTCAAATCCTCGCGCTTGAAGTAGACTTTGGCGCCGCCCCCGAGGCCCTTCGCCGAGGAAACCTCACGAAGGTGTTTTGTGAGCCCTTCGGCGAAATACAGCTTTGATGGCCGACCGGCATAATGGGTCGACAGGTCGGTCAGTTCGGCCTTGAAGTCCGGATCGTTCTTGACCTCGTTCCAGTGCCGTTCGAGGTCGAGGATCAGCGGCATCAGCGTCTCGGCCACGAAGCGGCCCCCGAAGATGCCGAACATGCCCTGTTCGTCGGGTCCCGTGCGGAAGGAATTGGGTGTCGCCGGCTTGTTCATCGCCGATCTCCTGGTCTTGGTTCTGAGCATGTCTTATCGGAAAACCGGTTCCCACTTCTCCGGAACATGCTCGGGTTCGAAAGAAGTGCCTCAGGCAGCGCGGTCGTCGCGCGCGGCCCTGACGGCCCGGAAGAACTGCTCGATCAGCGCCGGATCCTTGACGCCCGGGCCGCTTTCCACCCCCGACGAAATGTCTATCGCGGGCGGATTGGCTGATATCAGGGCGTCGCCGATATTGGCGGCGTTGAGCCCACCGGAAAGCATGTAATCGAGCCCGGCGTCAAGGCCGGCCAGGATGCGCCAGTCAAAGGCGACGCCATTGCCGCCCGGAAGTTGCGAGCCCTTTGGTGGCTTGGCATCGAACATGAAGCGATCGGCAACGCCGATGAACGGCTTTAGCCGCTCGAGATCGGCTACCTCACTGACGGAGAACACCTTCATGACAGGCAGGCCGTAGCGAGCTTTCACCTCGGCCACCCGCTCGGGCGTCTCCGTGCCGTGCAACTGCAGCATGTCGGGGCGCATCTTTTCGACGATCTCGTCCAGGAACGCGTCATCGGCATCGACCGTCACGGCGACCGCCCTGGCCTTGCCGATTGCCGCCTCGCGCAGGCGGCCGGCTGCCGCAGGCTCGACATAGCGCGGGCTTTTAGCAAAGAAGATGAAGCCGACATGGCTGGCGCCGCCGGCCAGGGCCGCGGCCATTGCCTCATCGGTCTTCAATCCACAGATCTTGATATCGAGCGCCATGGCGCGGGGCTTGGCACGAAACCGGCCAAGAGTCGAGAAAAAGCATGCTGTTTGCCGGCAACGCCAAAGGCGCTACCTATTGATGGGAGAAGCAAGGCGGAGCAGACGAATGGCCGACCAGAGCATAGCCGAACTCAGGCAGAAGATCGCGCAAGCGCGCGACGTCATCGCCCATCTGATGCAAAAGGCCGCCTTCGACGGGGCGGAAGCGCACCGGGTCCTGGATTATTTCGGCAGCGATGCGTTCGAGCAGAATTTCCTGCCATGGCCGCGCCATGGCGACGAAGGGCTGCGGCCTGAAGAGCTTAATGCGGCCAATGATGATTGAGCGCGCCGCCGGCGAAGGCTAATCGAACACAATCGCCTGCAATGCCCCACCATTCCGCTTCAGCCAGTCCTTGCAGCGGTCGGTGTCGGGGCAGAGCTGCTCGCACAGTTTCCAGAATTTCGGGCCGTGGTTCATCTCCTTGAGATGCGCCACCTCATGCGCGACCAAGTAGTTTATCACCGGCGTCGGCGCCATCATGATGCGCCATGAGAAGGACAAATTGCCGTCGGAAGTGCAGGAGCCCCAGCGGCTCGACGTGTCCTTGAAGCGGATAGCCTTGGCGCGCTTGCCGATGGCCTCGGTATGCTTGACCACCAGCTTCTCGATGTCCTTCTTGGCCTCGCGCCTGAGGAAATCGGCGATGCGGCGCGGCAAATGTATGCGCTCGCCATGGACGATCAGCAGCGGACCGCGCTCGTCGCGCGACACGGTGACGGTGCCGCGTTTCGACGGTTCGTGGACGATGCGATGCGCGACGCCGCGTATCGGGATCTTGATGCCGGGGCGCACTTGCGGCCGTGTCGGTACCTTGGCCAGACGCTGCTCCAGCCAGCCCTGATGGCGGTGAAGGAATTTCTCCACCTCGCCGCGGCGCAGGCCCGGCGGCACGGTGATGCGCAGCCCCTGGCCGCCCGAATCGATGCGCAGCGTCAGCCGCCGTGCGCGGGCGCTCTCGACGATCCTGAGCGGCAGTGTGCGGCCGGCAACGACGTGCTCTCGCTCTTCGACAGGCGAGGGTTTTGGTTTGGTCAGGTTGCGGAAAAAGCCGAAGGACATGGCTGAACGATACGCGATTCGAGGAAAACGACCAGAACAAAAAAGAAACGGCGCCGCTCGCGCGACGCCGTCCATCATGCCAAGGCCTGTCTTAGAGCGCCGCGCGTCTCTGACGCGCAAAGGACGCTGTAGCACTCTAATTCGGCGCATGAACCTTTCCGAAAATCGGTTTCGATTTTCGGGGTCATGCGCGCAGCCTCAGTCGTCAAGCAGGTTCGGGCCCTTGCGCTTGGGCGTCGCGGGCTTGGCCGTTTCGGCCGAGCCTGTCTTCGCAGGCGCTGTCGACTTGTTGCGGTTGGCCATGAAGCGGTCGAACTCGTCCTGGTCCTTGGCGCGGCGCAATTCGCGGGCGTACTCGTCGAACTCGCTCAGCATCTCATCGAGCTTGCGACGCTCTTCGGCGAGGCGTTCGAGTTCCTTCTCGCGCCAGTCGTCGAAAGCGACATTGCCGGTGCGGGCCGAACCGTGGCCCCAGCGCGCGGCCTTGTCGGAACCGCGACGGCAGCCGGCGAAGATGCCGTCGGTGGCCCGGTTGACGTCGCGCTTGAAGCCGTCAAGCCGGTCGCCCCAGATGATGTAGGCGAGCATGGCGAAGCCAAGCGGCCAGAACACCATGAAGCCGATCACCATCAGCGCGATGGTCGCCGGCGTCCAGGCCGGGCGGATCAATGCGGATGTGTTCATTTTCTCCCATTCCTTCGGTTGGAGACAGCCAAGAGCGGCTGCGTGGATTCGAAATGGGATGAGAAAAACGGCGATTCAAGACAACGTCCGCCAAAACCGGACAAGGTCCTGAATTGATTATCGCTTTTTGACCGCTTCGAGGAAAAGCACGACCAGGCCGGCGACCAAGCCCCAGAAGGCGGCGCCAACGCCGAACAAAGTCAGCCCCGACGCGGTGACAACGAAGGTGACAGTAGCCGCCATGCGCTGGTCCTCGTCCTTGAGCGCGATCGCCAGCGCGTTGGCCAGCGACCCCATCAACGCCAGGCCGGCCACCAGCACGATCAGGCTTTGCGGCAGCACTGCGAAGATCGCCACCAGCGAGGCGCCGAAAACCGCGAAGATCAGATAGGCAAGTGCATAGAAGGGTCCGGTCTTCCAGCGCTCGGCCGGGTCGGGATGGACGTCCGGCCCGGTGCAGATCGCCGCAGAGATAGCCGCCAGATTGGTGGTCGAGCCGCCAAACGGCGCCGACAGCAGCGAGAACAGGCCGGTGACGCCGATCAGCGGGCCGGGTTCGGGGTGATAGCCGGCGGCGCGCAAGACGGCGAGACCCGACAGGTTCTGCGACGCCATGGTGACGAGGTAGAGCGGCAGCGCCAGGCCGATGACAGCTGCGGCGCTGAAATGCGGGGCAATCAGCGTCAGCGTCGACAGTTCCGGCGCCGGCAGTCCGCCGACGCGGCCTGTCAGGAATGCGGCGATGCCGCCGCCGATCAGCGCCGCCAGCACCGACAGCGCCGGGTTGAACAGGCGAATGACGAAGAAGGCCGCGATCAGCGGCAGGATCAGCCAGGGATCGACCGGAATGGTCTTGACGGCATTGAGCGCGAAGGTGACGACGATGCCCGCCAGCATGCCGGACGCGACTGACGCCGGTATCCTTGATATCAGCTGGGTCAGCGGCTTGAACAGGCCGGTGGCGATCAACATCAAGCTGGTGACGATGAAGGCGCCGACCGCATCGGCCATGGTAAACCCGCTCGATGCCGCCATCAGCGCCAGGCCCGGTGTCGACCAGGCGGTGATGATGGGCATTTTCGTGCGCCAGGACAGCCACAGGCATTCGATCGCCATCGCCACGCACACTGCCGTCACCCAGCTCGCGGTCTCGGCCTGGGTGGCGCCAACCGCCTTGGCGGCGGCAATGACGACGGCCAGCGTGCCGCCGAAGCCGACGATTGCCGCGACAAAGGCGGATATCGGGATGGAAATGCGCATTCTCGCCTACCCCGCCCGCTGAACCATGTCGCCCACCGCCCTCAGCAGCATGTCGAGATCCTGCGGCCGCGACAGGCGGTGGTCGCCGTCGGGAATGAGCGACAAGATGACGTCGTCGGCTGGCAGCAGCGAGACCAGCTTCAGCGCATGGCTTGCCGGCACATCGGCATCGGCCAGACCCTGCAGGATGTGGACGGGGCAATGGGTATCAATCGGCCCGGTCATCACCCGGTTCACCCTGCCGTCCTCGATCAGCGCGCTTGTGTAGATGTAAGGCTCGGCGGAATAGTCCGAAGGTTCTTCGAAAAAGCCTTTCTCCCGGAGGTCGCGCCTCTGTTCCTCCGTCAGAGCCGGCTCGACCAGCTCGGCGGTGAAATCCGGCGCCGGCGCGAGCAGCACTAGGCCAACCACATTGCTGTCGCCCGCCTTGCGCATTTCCTGCACCATGCGCAGCGCGATCCAGGCGCCGATCGATGAGCCGACCAGGACCTGCCTGCCCTCGGTGAAACGCCGGAAGACGGCGAGGCTCTCGCCAAGCCATTTCGAGATGGTGCCGTCGGCAAAGGCGCCGCCGGATTCGCCATGGCCGGAATAGTCGTGGCGCAGATATGCGCGGCCTTCCCTGGCCGCCCAATCCGACAGCGTCTGCGCCTTCGTGCCCAGCATGTCGGATTTGTAGCCGCCGAGCCAGACGACGCCGGGCGTTGCGCCCGAGGAATGGCGAACCGCGATATCGATGCCGTCGACATCCAGCAGGGTTGGGGTGGTCGCGGTCATGGCTGTGGATCAATCCTGGTTCTGGGGGGCTGATTGTGGGAGCCTGATTTTACTCGCCGGTCTTTTGACACAGGCACAGGCGAGGCGGAAAGTGCTCGCGACATCCTTTGTTTGGTGCAGGCCTGCGATCAGGGTGATTTTCTGTCAGCGCTGTGCTATTGACTCCGCCCGCGCGCTCACCACATTGGCGCGTCCCGAACATTTTTAGATTGAAACCCTGAACGAAACGGCCAAGGAGACCACGACCATTCGCAGACCTTTCAAAGCAGCGGCGCCCACCAAGGATGGCCCGCGCTCAAACCGTGATATCCGGGTTCCCCGGGTCCAACTGATCGACGCCGATGGCCAGAACCGCGGCGATATTTCCATCAACGACGCATTGCTGCTCGCCGAAGAGGCAGGGCTCGATCTGGTCGAGATCTCGCCCAATGCGGTGCCGCCTGTCGTCAAGATCCTCGATCTCGGCAAATTGAAATACGCCAACCAGAAGAAGGCGGCCGAGGCGCGCAAGAACCAGAAGGTCATCGAGATCAAAGAGATCAAGATGCGCCCGAACATCGACAGCCATGACTACGAAACCAAGATGAAGGCCGTGCGGCGCTTCTTCGAGGAAGGCGACAAGGTCAAGCTGACGCTGCGCTTCCGCGGCCGCGAGATGGCGCATATGGAACTCGGCATGCAGCTCCTGAACAAGGTGCGCGAGGAGACGGCTACCATCGCCAAGGTCGAAGCCGAGCCGAAGCTGGAAGGCCGCCAGATGATGATGGTGCTGGCGCCGCGCTAGATCAGTTCGGGCGTTGCGCTCTAAATCCGCCTGAATCCTGTCTCATGGCGTCCCGGCGATCGGCGGGACGCCGATTCTCCTGTCCAGACGCCGCGATCGCCGGCAAAGCTTCTCGACAATCGGATTCCCGACATGGCCAATGAAATCAACCCTGCGCCCATCAAGGAGCTGGGCGGCTACCAGCACATGCGCCGGATGGTGCTTGCGGTGCTGGTGGTGGTGCTGTTTGCGGCACTGCTGTTCGGCCAGTCGACCTTCCCGCCCGATACCCCGGTGCATGAAACGATCGAGATGGTCGGCGTGCTGCTGATCTTCCTTGGCGTCGTCGGCCGCTTGTGGTCGACACTCTATATCGGGGGGCGCAAATCCTCCGAAGTGGTCACCGGCGGACCCTATTCGATCACCCGCAATCCTCTCTACGTGTTCTCGACCGTTGCCGCCGCCGGCGTCGGGGCGCAGATCGGCTCGTTCTCCGGCATCGTCCTGTTTGCGCTTTTGTGCGCCGGCGCCTTCCACATCGTCATCCTGCGCGAGGAACGGTATCTCAAGGAGGTTCTCGGCGCGCCCTACACAGCCTATCTGGCGCGGGTGCCGCGTTTCTTCCCCCAGCTGTCGCTCTACCAGGAAGGCGACACCGGCAGCTTCAAGCCGCGCCTCTTGCTGACCACCTTGCTCGACGGGCTGGTGTTTCTGGTGGCGTTGCCGGTGTTCGAGACCATCGATGGCGCCCAGCAATCGGGCATTCTGCCGGTGCTGTTTAGGCTGCCCTGATCGCGGACAGAGCGTCGCAGCCGCTCGGGTGTTGCGCGCCAGCCCGCTTTGACGTATAGGACCGCCGTTCCAAGAAAACCGCCCGGCAGGGCATGCCGTGGCGGTTTCATTTGCTTTTCGGGCTTTTGGTCCGCCCGAAGCGAACAAGAAGCGCGATTGTGCGCCACCAATACGGAGTAGCAAAATGCCCAAGATGAAGACCAAATCGGCCGCCAAGAAGCGGTTCAAGATCACAGGTACGGGTAAAGTCCTGTCGGCTGCGGCCGGCAAGCGTCACGGCATGATCAAGCGTTCCAACAAGTTCATTCGAAATGCCCGCGGCACGATGGTTCTGGCTGAACCGGATGGCAAGAAGGTCATCAAGAATTTTCTGCCGAACGGCCTCTGAGCATTCGGTTTCAGGAACAGCGTTTAAGGAGATCATGACATGGCACGCGTAAAAAGAGGCGTCACCTCGCACGCCAAGCACAAGAAGGTCCTGAAAGCCGCGAAAGGCTTCTACGGCCGCCGCAAGAACACCATTCGCATCGCCAAGCAGGCGGTCGAAAAGTCGATGCAGTACGCGTATCGCGACCGCAAGAACCGCAAGCGCTCGTTCCGCGCGCTGTGGATCCAGCGCATCAACGCCGCGACGCACGAGCATGGCCTGACCTATGGCCGCTTCATCGACGGCCTCAACAAGTCCGGTATCGAGATCGATCGCAAGATCCTGTCCGACATGGCCATCCATGAACCGCAGGCGTTCGCCGCACTCGTGGCCAAGGCCAAGGTCGCGCTCGAATATCTGAAGAACACCACCCCGAATGCTTTTGAAAGCGCTGTCGCCTAGAGCATGATGCCAAAAAGTTGCTGACTTTTTGGACAACATCATGCTCAGGGAAATTTAGCGAGGAGCGCGATCTTTCCGAAAAGTCTGCAACTTTTCGGGATCGGGCTCCGAGCCCAGCGCTTCCCAGCATTCGCAATTCTGATTGGGGAACCCGCGCTGGCACGGCTGGCGCGGGTTTTTCTTATGGCTGAACTTTCAACTTGAAAGTGACTTTCACCTCAAAGTTGACTCCCAACACAGCGAGTTTGACCGTGAACGACATAGCTACCGGCTTGGATACTCTCGAAAACTCCCTGCTTGCCGACGTCGCGTCGGCCGCCGATGAGGCTGCTATCGAAGCCGTGCGCGTCGCGGCTCTCGGCAAGAAGGGGTCGATCTCGGAATTGCTGAAGACACTGGGCGCGATGAGCGCCGAGGAGCGCCAGGTCAAGGGCCCCGCGATCAACGGCCTGAAGAACCGCGTCACCGAAGCGCTGACGACACGCAAGGCCGAGTTGAAGGATGTTGCTGTCACTGCGCGCCTCGCCGCCGAGACGGTCGACGTGACGCTGCCGGTGCGGCAATCGCCGGCCGAGCGCGGCCGCATCCATCCGATCAGCCAGGTCATCGACGAGATCGCGGCGATCTTCGGCGATCTCGGCTTTGCCATCGCAGAAGGTCCCGATGTCGAGAGCGACTATTACAATTTCACCGCGCTGAATTTCCCCGAAGGGCATCCGGCGCGCGAGATGCACGATACCTTCTTTTTCCAGCCGGACGAGAAGGGCGAGCGCAAGCTGTTGCGCACCCACACCTCGCCGGTCCAGATCCGCACCATGGAGAAGCAGAAGCCGCCGATCCGCATCGTCATTCCCGGCAAGACCTACCGCCAGGATTCCGACGCTACCCACTCGCCGATGTTCCATCAGGTCGAGGGGCTGGTGATCGACAAATCGGCCAATGTCGCCAACATGAAGTGGGTGCTGGAAGAATTCTGCAAGGCTTTCTTCGAGGTGCCGCAGGTCAAGATGCGCTTCCGGCCGTCCTTCTTCCCGTTCACCGAGCCCAGCCTCGAGGTCGACATCCAGTGCGACCGCTCGCGGCCCGGCGAAGTGCGATTCGGCGAAGGCTCCGACTGGATGGAGATCCTCGGCTGCGGCATGGTCCACCCCAATGTGCTGCGCGCCGGCGGGCTCGATCCCGACGAATATCAGGGCTTTGCCTGGGGCATGGGCATCGACCGCATCGCCATGCTGAAATACGGCATGCCGGACCTGCGCGCCTTCTTCGACGCCGATGTCCGCTGGCTGTCGCATTACGGTTTCAGGCCGCTCGACATGCCGACGCTGTTCGGAGGTCTTTCCGCATGACGGCGCCGCACACGGGTGGCTGCCGCTGCGGCGCGGTACGGTTCGAGGCATCAGTCGAACCGCACCATATCAGCTATTGCCATTGCGGCGATTGCCGGCGCGCCAGCGGCGCGCCGGTGTCGGCCTTTGTCGGCTTCCTGACCGAGCAGGTGGCTTTCACCGGCAAGGCGCTGAAGATGTACGAGAACGGGCCGGTGACGCGCTCGTTCTGCGGCATTTGCGGCTCGCCTATCGCCTATGTCGACGAGCGGCTGGAAGACCACATCTATTTCATGCTGGGCGCCATGGACATGCCGGCCTATTTCCGGCCGACGCACCATGCCTATGTGCGCGAGCAGCTGCCCTTCGTGCATATGCCCGACGACTTGCCGCGCCATTTGAAGACAAGCGTGCCCAGACCCGATGGACAAGGTCCGGGCGGGTACAGACAAAACGGAACATAGTGATGAAACTCACCCTTTCCTGGCTCAAGGATCATCTCGACACCGACGCCACGCTCGACGAGATCGTCGAGAGGCTGACCTCGATCGGCCTCGAAGTCGAGCATGTCGACGACAAGGCCGGCCTGAAGCCGTTCGTCATCGCCAAGGTGCTGACGGCGGTGCAGCATCCCGACGCCGACCGGCTGCGGGTGCTGACCGTGGACACCGGCAATGGCGCAGCCCCTGTCCAGGTGGTGTGCGGTGCGCCGAATGCCCGCGCCGGCCTGATCGGCGCCTTCGCCGCGCCCGGCGCCTATGTGCCCGGTATCGACGTGACGCTGACCGTCGGCAAGATCCGCGGCGTCGAGAGCCATGGCATGATGTGTTCCGAGCGCGAGCTGGAGCTGTCGGATGAGCACAATGGCATTATCGACCTGCCGGCCGATGCGCCTGTCGGCACCAGCTTCGCGGCTTACGCGCATCTCGACGATCCGGTGATCGAGATCAATCTGACGCCGAACCGGCCGGATGCGACCAGCATTTACGGCGTCGCCCGGGACCTGGCGGCAAGCGGGCTTGGCCGGCTCAAGACCGCGCCGGTCGAAGCGGTCCTTGGCAAAGGTGAAACGCCGGTCAAGGTGACCATCGAGGCGCCGGAGCTCTGCCCCGGTTTCGCGCTGCGCCTGGTGAAAGGCGTGAAGAACGGGCCGTCGCCGAAATGGCTGCAGCAAAGGCTGATCGCCATCGGCTTGCGCCCGATCAGCGCGCTGGTCGACATCACCAACTACGTCACCTTCGACCGTGGCCGGCCGCTGCATGTGTTCGATGCCAAGAAGGTCGCCGGCAATCTCGTCGTGCGCCGCGCGCGCGACGGCGAGAAGGTGCTGGCGCTCGACGGGCGCGAATACACGCTGACGCCGCAGATGTGCGTGATCGCCGACGACAACGGCGTCGAATCGATCGCTGGCGTCATGGGCGGCGAGCATTCCGGCTGCGACGAGAACACCACCGACGTGCTGATCGAATCCGCGCTTTGGGATCCGATCACCACGGCCCGCACCGGCCGCACGCTCGGCATCATCACCGATGCGCGCTACCGCTTCGAGCGCGGCGTCGACCCGGAATTCATGGTGCCCGGCGTCGAACTGGCGACAAAGCTGGTGCTGGAGTTCTGCGGCGGCGAGCCGACGGAAATCGAGGTCGTCGGCTACGCCGGCCATACGCCGAAGACCGTTTCCTTCCCGCTTTCGGAAGTGAAGCGGCTGACCGGCATCGAGGTGCCCAGGGCGGAGAGCCTCGACATCCTGTCGCGCCTCGGCTTCAAGCCGCAGGGCTCGGGCGATGTCGTCGATGTAGCGGTGCCGTCCTGGCGCCCGGATGTCGACGGCAAGGCCGACCTGGTCGAGGAAGTCATGCGCATCCACGGTGTCGACAACATCGCACCGCAACCGCTGGGCGCGCATGATGCGGTCAATTCCAAGATCCTGACCACGCTGCAGGTTCGCACCCGCACTGCCAAGCGCTCGCTCGCCGTGCGGGGCATGCTGGAGGTTCTCACCTGGTCGTTCATCCCGGCCAAACACGCCGAACTGTTCGGCGGCGGCCAGACGGCGCTGAAGCTCGCTAATCCGATTGCAACCGACATGTCCGATATGCGGCCCTCGTTGTTGCCCGGCCTGATCGTCGCCGCGCAGCGCAATGCCGACAAGGGCATCGGCGATGTCGCGCTGTTCGAGGTCTCCGGTACCTATGAGGGCGACGGCCCCGACCAGCAGCGGCGCGTTGCCGCCGGTGTGCGCCGCGGCACCGCCAAGCTCGACGGTTCCGGCCGCAGTTGGGCCGGCAATTCCGGTCCGGTCGGCGTGTTCGACGCCAAAGCCGACGCGATTGCAGCGCTGGAAGCCTGCGGCGCGCCGGTCGACAGGCTGCAGATCGAGCCAGGCGGTCCGGCCTGGTATCATCCCGGCCGCTCCGGCACGATCAAGCTCGGCCCGAAGACAGTGCTCGGCACCTTCGGCGAGTTCCACCCGAAGACGCTGGAGGGGTTGGACGTTTCCGGACCGATCTGCGGTTTCGAGGTCTATATCGACGCCGTGCCCGAGCCGAAGGCCAAGCCGACGAAAACCAAGCCAAAGCTGGAGCTGTCCGCCTTCCAGGCGGTGAAGCGCGACTTTGCTTTCGTCGTCGACAAGACGGTGGAGGCCGGCGCGCTGGTGCGCGCGGCGCTCGCCGCCGACAAGAAGCTGGTCACCGGCGTTTCGGTGTTCGATGTGTTCGAGGGGGCATCTCTCGGGACCGCCAAGAAGTCGATTGCCATCGAAGTATCTATCCAGCCGGTTGAAAAGACGCTCACCGACGAGGATTTCGAGGCGCTGGCCAAGCGCATCGTCGACAATGTTGGCAAGCAAACGGGCGGCATGCTGAGAACGTAGAGCGGCTAACGCCGCCCTACGTATTTCGACTTCACGCAATTCTTAGGGAGCGCGTCTTAGGGAAAGCGCGGCGCGCTTTCCCAGTAAAACCGCTACACACTTTTCCTGGAATTGCTTCTGAGGATTGCCGGCAGTTGCGAATCGCTCTCCAAAGGGCGATGGACCATCTGCGCTATTCCGGTCTGCCGTTCGAAGCCCAGCGCGAAGCGTTTCTCGCCATGGTGTTGGCGGATGCGCTCGTCAGCGACGCGCTGGAGCGGGCCCGCACGCTGGCGTTGCCGGACTGGCTGGTGGTGTCCGGCGCGCTCTACAACAGCGTCTGGAACCACCTGACCGGCAAGGCGCCGGGCTACGGCATCAAGGATGTCGATCTCTTCTACTTCGATGACAGCGACCTGTCCTACGAGGCCGAGGACGCGGTCATCCGTCGAGCCGCGCAGCATTTCGAGGGGCTGGCTCTGCCGGCCGAGGTGCGCAACCAGGCACGGGTGCATCTGTGGTATCCGCAGAAATTCGGCCAGCCCTGCCCGCGCTATACGAGTTCCAGCGAGTCGGTGAGCTATTTTGCTTCGAAGACGCATGCGGTCGGGGTGCGATACGATGCCGATGGGCAGCTTGAGGTCGTGGCGCCGTTCGGGCTGGATGACCTCTTCGCGTTTCGCATCACGCCCAACCGGCTGATGGATAACAGGCGCACGCATGAGGCCAAGGGGGCGAGGGCGAAGGCGTGCTGGCCGGAGATTACGGTGGTGCCGTGGTGAGACTTACCCTCCCCGTTGTGGGGAGGGTCGGCTCGCTGGCGCAGCGAGGCGGAGACAGAGAGACGGGGTGGGGGTGCGCCTCACGAGGACCCCCACCCCGATCCGCTTCGCGGATCGACCCTCCCCACAAGGGGGAGGGTAAAGGCACTCACCCATTCACCAGCGCCAACAGCTCCTCCGTATAGCGCTTGCCAACCACCTTGTCCGGCGACAGCGCATCGCCGATCGCCGCGACCTCAGCCGCGCTCAGCTCGATCCCGACCGCCGCCGTGTTCTGCTCGAGATGGCGTATCTTTCTTGCGCCGGGGATCGGCACGATGAAGTCGCCCTGGTGCAGCACCCAGGCCAGCGCCAGCTGGGCCGAGGTGACGCCTTTTTCCACCGCCAGCTTTTCCAGCGTGGCGATCACCTTGGCATTGGCCGCCATGGCGTCGGCCTGGAAACGCGGCAAGGTCCGGCGCCAGTCGTCGTCGCTGAGGGCCTCGGGCTTGGCGATGGTGCCGGTGAGCAGGCCGCGACCGAGCGGGCTGTAGGGGACGAAGCCGATGCCGAGTTCGCGGCAGACATCGAACACTTCGTCTTCGGGGTCGCGGCTCCAGAGCGAATATTCACTCTGCACGGCAGCGATCGGATGCACGGCGTGCGCCCGGCGGATGGTGGTGGCACTGACCTCCGACAGGCCCAGCGCCCGCACCTTGCCGTCGCGCACCAGTTCCGCCATGGCGCCGACCGTGTCCTCTATCGGCACGCCGGGATCGACGCGGTGCTGGTAGTAGAGGTCGATGACATCGGTATCGAGCCGTTTCAGCGAGGCTTCCGCCACTGCCTTGACGTGCTCCGGGCGGCTATCGACGCCAACCATACGTTCGAGGCCTGAGCCTTCCTCGGAAATCTTGAAGCCGAATTTGGTGGCGATCGTCACCCTGTCGCGCACCGGCTTCAACGCCTTGCCGAGAAGGATCTCGTTCTCAAAGGGGCCGTAAACTTCGGCGGTGTCGAAAAACGTCACGCCGATCTCGACAGCGCGGCGCAGCGTGGCGATTGCGTCCGCCTCGGCCTGACCGCCATAGGCGAAGCTCATGCCCATGCAGCCGAGGCCGACGGGGAAGACTTCGAGTTCAGTACCAAGTTTGCGGGTTTTCATGGCGCGTCTCCTTGTTGCGATGAAAGAGAGATAGCGCTTGGCTTTACGTTCGATAATTGGCTGTCATTCGCACGGGCTGTTCTATAAAATAGAGCAATGAACCGAGCGCATCTTTCTCAACTCGCTGTACTGGCAACAGTCGCCCAATGCGGCAGTTTTCGTGGCGCGGCGCGCGAACTGGCCATAGCGCCCTCGGCAGTGAGCCATGCCGTCTCCAGCCTGGAGGCGCGGCTCGGCGTGCGGCTTTTGGCGCGCAGCACCCGCAGCGTAGCGCCAACGGAAGAGGGCGCGCAGTTGCTCGAACGGCTGCGGCCGGCGCTGTCCGAGATCGATCTGGCGCTGGAAACGGCGATCGAGGCGCGCGACCGGCCGGCCGGGAACCTGCGGCTGACCGTGCCGCGCACCGCGGCCCACCTGGCATTGACGCCCAGGCTCGGCGGCTTTGCCGCGGCCTATCCTGACATCGTGCTGGAAATCGTCATCGAGGATCGCTTCACCGACGTCGTCGAAGGCGGCTTCGATGCCGGCGTGCGGCTCGGTGAGAGCCTGCAGCGCGACATGATCGCGGTGCGCATCGGACCGGACCTTCGCGGCGCCGTGGTCGGCGCGCCATGCTATTTCGCGACCATGCCAAGACCCCGCCATCCGCGCGATCTTGCCGACCACCGCTGCATCCGCTTCCGTTTTTCCAGCGGCATTCTTTACCGCTGGGAATTCGAGAAGGATGGCGAAGAGATCGAGATCGCGGCGCAAGGGCCGCTGATCCTCGACGAAGACCATTTGATCGCCCAGGCGGCGGTCGACGGCGCTGGGCTCGCCTTCGTCTTCGACGATTATGTGCGCGCACCGCTCGCCGACGGCCGCTTGATCCGCGTGCTGGAAGACTGGTGTCCGCCCTTCGACGGTTTCTTCGCCTACTACCCCAGCCGCCGCCAGATGCGCCCGGCACTGCGGGCGTTTGTGGATTTCTTCAAGGCCGGTGCTTAGCCACCTCCCCCTTGTGGGGAGGGTCGATCCGCGTAGCGGATCGGGGTGGGGGTCTTCGTAGGGCGCTACCCCCCACCCCGTCGCTTCGCGCCGACCCTCCCCACAAGGGGGAGGGTGGAAGAAAGCCCAGCTGCCATTCGTTCACCAACCATGCCGGCATCCATCACCAACAACTCAACCCGCTACGGCTGGGCGGCGATCGTCCTCCACTGGCTGATCGGCATCCTGTTCATCGGCCAGTTCATGCTCGGCTTCATCATGGTGCGGTTGACCAGCCAGCGCACCGCCTTCGAGCTGATCCAGCTGCACAAATCCTTCGGCTTCCTGCTGCTCGGCCTCCTCATCCTGCGCATTGCCTGGCGGCTCGGCAATGCGGCCCCGGCCTTGCCGGCCTCGGTCGGAGGGCTGGAGCGTCGGACGGCGCCGCTGGCGCATCTGGCACTTTATGGCTTCCAGCTCGCGGTGCCGCTGTCCGGCTGGGCACTGGTTTCGGTGTCGATGCTGGAGATCCCCAGCATGCCGTTCAACCTTTTCGTGATGCCGAACCTGCCGCTCGGCGTGTCCGGTGCGGCGGAAAACTTCTGGGCGGCAGCACACCGGTATCTCGCCTATGCCGGCATTGCCTTGGTTGCGCTGCATGCGCTGGCGGCGCTGCGGCATCATTTCTGGCTGCGCGACAGCGTGCTCACGCGCATGATCACGCCTTCGTCAGATCAGGACATGGAATAGCGCGCGCCGCGCATTCGTTCATTGGGGTGAGGGCGCATCACTTCGCCTGCCCCAGAAGGACAAAACCCATGTATGCGCGCATCTTCGGATTGGCGGCTGTTGCCGCTTGCCTTGCCATGCCTGTCTCCGCCGCTGTGGACCTCGGCGACGCCGCCGGCAGCTACACGGTCAACCCGGCCAGCTCCAGCATTCGCTTCTCCATCGGCAAGGTCGGTGGCGGCGGCCTCGACGGCGCCTTTGGCCGCTTCAAGGGCTCCATCCGCATCGACAACAGCGATGTCGGCCGTTCCGCGGTCAACTTCACCATCTATCCCGAAAGCGTCGGCACCGGCCAGGGCCGCATCGACGCCTTCCTGCGCTCCGATGCGGTGTTCGACGTCGCCAACAGCCCCGAAATCCAGTTCCGCTCGACCAGCGTAACCCGAACCAGCGACACCACGGCGCTGGTCAGCGGCCGGCTGACGGCGCGCGGCAAGACGTTTGCGGAAAAGTTCACTGCCGAGCTCGGCCGGTTGAAGGGTGGCGTCATTACGTTCCACGTCACCGGCAAGGTGCTGCGCTCCCGCTACGGCATGGATGTCGGCACGCCGATCTATTCGAATATTGTCGATTTCGACATGACGCTGACGGGCAAGCGAGGCTAGCAGGACCAGCGATCCGCATTGGCTTTTCCCGCAATTTCGGGCAAACCTCCTCGCCTGTAAATCGATAGGAGAAGCCTGATGTTCCGATGGGGTGTTTTGTCGACGGCCAAGATCGGCCGCGAGCAATTGTTGCCGGCAATCGTCGAGGCCGAGAATGGCGTTTTGTCCGCGATCGCCAGCCGCGACCTGTCGAAGGCCGAGGCCCTGGGCGAGCGGTTCGGCGCCAGGCATGCCTTTGGTTCGTATGAGGAGCTGCTGGCTTCGAAAGACGTCGACGGCGTCTACATCCCGCTGCCGACATCGCAGCATGTCGAATGGACGGCCAAGGCCATCGAAGCGGGAAAACATGTGCTGGTGGAGAAGCCGCTGGCGCTCGACGCCAAGGACATCGCGCCGCTGATCAAGCTGCGCGACCAGAAGAAGATGCTGGTCTGCGAGGCCTTCATGGTCATCTACCACCCGCAATGGATCAAGGTGCGCGATCTCATCGCCGATGGCGCCATCGGCCGGCTGCGCCATGTGCAGGGCGCCTTCTCCTATTACAATGTCGATCCCACCAACATGCGCAACCAGCTCGATCTCGGCGGCGGCGCGCTGCCTGATATCGGCGTCTATCCGACGGTGTCGACGCGGTTTTCAACCGGCAAGGAGCCGCTGCGCGTGCAGGCGACGATCGAGCGCGACAAGAAATTCGGCACCGACATCTATTCCTCGATCCGCGCCGATTTCGGCGATTTCGAACTGTCCTTCTATCTGTCGACGCAGATGGCGGCGCGGCAGGTGATGGTGTTCCACGGCGAGAAAGGTTTCATCGAGGTGTTCTCGCCGTTCAATGCCGGGCTCTACGACCATCACCGCATCGAACTGCACAACCAGAACCATACGGAGGCGCAGGTGTTCCGCTTTCCCGGCACCCAGCAATACCGGCGCGAGGTCGAGACGTTTGCCAGGGCGGCACAGGGTGGCAAGGAGCGTGTCTTCACGCTGGAGGAGTCCGTGCTCAACCAGAAGGTCATCGACGCCATCTTCCGCGCCGGCGGCAAGGAAGGCTGGGAGGCCGTCTGATACAGCAATCTTAGCCGGTAATTTCATGGGAGAAGGGCGTCCGCATTGTGCATGCGGACGCCCTTTCCTATCGAACTGACGATCTCACGCGCCTCTGAGCGTCAGGTGCAAGGTCTCGGCGAAGCGGTCGGGATAGGGCGCAAAGCCCATGTGGTCGCCGGGGAAGGCGGCGCGCTTGCTGCCGAGCCTGTCGGCCAGCGCCTTGCCCATGCCGTCGATCGGCTGGCCGATGGACTCTTCGCCGATGCCGACCACGACCGGGCGGCCGCGCAGCGCCTCGATATCGGGACGGTAGAGCGACAGCGGCATGACGCCATGCGCCAGCCAGTATTCGAAATTGCCGCTGACCCTGGCAAAGGTCTCGGCCTCCTCGGGCGACGGTTCGAACGAAGGCGGTCCGTCCTGCGGCCCGGCTTCATCCTGACCCGGCCCTTCCGACAGGCTGTTCTCGCTGAAGAATTTCTGCATCGCCGCCTCGACGCCCTGGCTGCGATAGGTGTCGTGCAGGTCGCGCATGCCGGCCAGTGACGGCGACGGGTCGTCGAGCAGCATCATGCTGGGCGGCTCATGCGCCACCAGCGCACGAACCCGGCCGGGATGGCGGGCGGCGAGGTTGAGCCCGATCTGGGCGCCGCCGCTGGTGCCGAACACATAGGCCGGTCCGGCGCCAAGCGCCTCGATCAATCGCGCGGCATCGTCGCCATGGACATCGAGGTCCTGCTCTTGCGGCTCTCCGTCGAAGGTGCTGCGCGAATTGCCGCGCGGATCATAGGCGACCACCGTGTAGCGGTCGGCGAGGTGGCCCGCGACATCGGCGAAGACGCCGGCGTCCTGCGGTCCGCCGGGGATTATCAACAGTACGGGGCCGGAACCGCGCATCTCATAATAGAGGCTGGCGCCCGGTACTTTCAGCGTCGACGTTTGGGGGGTCATGTCCATCTCTCCTGTTGTTCTCATGTCAAAGTTCGGCTTTGCGCCGGGTCCGATCATTTGCTGGCGACAACCATGCGGTTGCCCTCGCTGTCGCGGAATTCGGCGACTGTGCGGCCCGGCTGCCAAGGCGCTTCCTGCGGCTCGGTGATGATTTCGACGCCGCGCGCCTTCAGGCCCGCGACCGTTGCCTCGACATCGCCATCAACGAGCACCAGCACGGGCTCAGTGCCCGGCGTGTCATCGGGGCGTTTGACGAAATGCAAATTGGTGACGGCGCCGGGAAATGTCAGCTCGATCCAGCGCCAGCCGCTGTCGCCCATCAGCTGGTCCTCCGCCACTTGGCAAGCAAGATGTCCGGTGTAGAAGGCCTTGGCGCGGGCCTGGTCGAACACCGGCAATTCGGCAAACTGGATGTGCATGATGGGTCTCTCCTGCTCCTGGACGGCTGCCGCGCAGCCGTCGACGGGAAAGACGATCCGGACGATCGAAAAGATTCGCCGGGCGACGAATCTTTTCGAGGCCGCGAAACGTCTTCTCTGTGCAGAGTTGAAAAACAGGAGACGACAATGGGCTACAATCTCATCCGCTACGGCGTGAAGGACGAAAGCATCGCCGAGAACCGTATGCTGGTTGCACAGGTGTTCGAGGCACTCGACGACACGAAGCCGCAATCCGTGCGCTACCTCGTCCTGGAACTGGAGAATGGCGAGTTCATCCATCTTGTCAGCCAGGATGGCGACGGCCTGACGGGGCTCGCAGCCTTCAAGGCCTTCAGCGCCGATCATGCCGGGCGCCGCTCGACGCCGCTTGCCAGATCGCCGGCAAAGATCGTCGGCAATTATCGTATGCTGGCCGGCGAGGTCGTGCCGGCTTGAATGCAAAGACCGGCATTTTGGGAACGGACAGGATGAACACAGCAAAACTCGACCGCGTTGCCCTGGAGGCGATGCTCGGCGCCTTGCGACCGAAGCTGCACCGCTACTGCGCCCGCATGGCCGGCTCGGTGATCGATGGCGAGGACATCGTCCAGGAGACACTGATCAAGGCACTGCAGGCCATCGACGGCGACGCCACCGTTGGGCGTCCGGAGCAATGGCTGTTCCGCATAGCCCACAATGCCGCGCAGGATCATCTGCGCCGGCGCCAGCGGGAGCAGGCGCGCATGAGCGAGACCGACATGACGACGATCGAAGACCCCTCCGCAAGCGCCGATGCGAGGCTCGCCACCGCCGCCAGCCTGCGAAGCTTCATGCAGCTGGCAACAGTGCAGCGCAGCGCCGTGATCCTTGTCGACGTGCTTGGCCTCAGCCTGCACGAAACCTGCGAAGTGTCCGGCGCGACGCTGGCCGCGACCAAGGCAGCGCTGCATCGCGGGCGGTCGCAGCTGCGCCTGCTGGCGTCACAGGACGAGCAGGCGCCTGCCCCAAAGCTCGACGCCGACGACGAGCGGCGCCTGCGCCGCTATGTCGACCTGTTCAACGCGCGCGACTTCGACGCCGTGCGCGCGTTGATCGCCGAGGATATCCAGCTTGAAGTCGTCAACCGCACCCGCATGCGCGGCAAGGCGCAGGTTTCCAACTATTTCGGCAATTACGACCGTGTCCAGGACTGGGCGCTGTCGCTCGGCTTCGTCGACCGCAGGCCGGCCATCCTGATCCGCAACCCGCAAACGGGAGATGACGCCGTGCGCGGCTTCATGCTGGTCGACTGGCAGGATGGAAAGGTCAGCCATATCCGCGATTTCCGCTACGCGCCCTATTGCCTTGCCGATGCGGACATCCGCTTCATCGACGAGTAAGCATCGGCCAGAGAGCGCGGACTTCGCGCCTCAGGCGAAGCTTTGCAAATTGGCGTCCTGCAGCTTGGAGCCGGCGAGCAAGGCCTCGAGCACCTGCTTCTTGAGCGACAGGCACTGCGAGCGGGCAAGCTTTGCGATGGCCGAGACTTCGGCCAGCTCGCAGGCAAGCACCAACTCCTTCTGCTGGCCGATGATCGCTTGCGTGAAGTCGCGCGATTTGAAGCCGAGATGGAGGACACGCTCCGACTGGTCGAGCGTTTGGTCGAGCAGGCGAACCAGCCGCAGATTGCCGGAGAGTTCAGCCAGGGCCAGGCGAAAGGCGCGGTCGGCCGCCAGAAAGGCGACATGGCTGCGCAGCGTCTCCGGCTTCAGCACCTTCTGCGCCGCCAGCCTGATGTCGTCGAGCCCGCGTTCGGTGAGGTTTGCCGCGGCCACCCGGAACACTTCCGGTTCGATCAGGCTGCGGAGGTCGAAGATCTCGTTGACGTCGCGCAGGCTAAGCGGTGCGATGACATAACCGCGGCGCGGCTCGCTCTTGATCAGCCCTTCCTGCGTCAGGCGGGCCAAAGCCGAGCGGATCGTCGCCTTCCTGATCTGGTAGCGGTCGCCGATCTGCTTTTCGGTCAGGCTTTCGCCGGGTTGCAGGACGCAGGCGACGATGTCGCTCTTCAGCTGCTCATAAGCTTCCTCGCTGCGCAATATGTCGGCGGTCGACGGCGCCTTGACGGCGGACGGTGACACTGATTTCGGAAGAGCCATATCTGCCTGCCCGTGTGGTCTGCCCGCGTAGTCTGCCCGCGTAGTCTGCTTGCCCGTTTCGACCATCCGGTTGACGGGTCTGTCGGCATTCGCTAGCCTGAGCATCTCAGCTGTATTGGTTGAGCTTCCCAATGGAGATGACGACAAATGTCTCTTGCCGCCAACTCGCCTCTCTACGCCGTAACCGCCGGTATCGTCAACGCAGCCAAAGGTGCTCATGCCATCGAACGGGTCAAGGCGGTGCTGCGCGAACACACCGACCGCTTCCATGCATCAGGCGTGCTCGCGCATGAGGAAGACGACGATGAGGTGCTGCTGCATGCCAGCCCTGACTTGACCATCTACCACATCACGCTGTCGCCCGGCCTGCGGTACCCGCCGCACAACCATCTGATGGATGCGCTGATCGGCATCTACAAGGGCAGCGAGACCAACTTCATCTATCCCGTCGACGGCAGCGAGATCGATGCGCCGGAACGCCACGACATCGCGGCGCCCGCGGTGGTGCACATGACCCCTGATACCGTGCACGCGGTGGCCAACACCGGCATCGCCCGCTCAGGCGCGCTGCATGTCTATCTCGGCAATCTGACCGAGACCCACCGCCACATGTGGAGCCCGGGCAGCACCCACGCCGAGCCGTTTGACAATGAGCGGTATCTGGCTGGAGCGAGGCCTATTGGGCCCTGATCCGGGAAAGGCGGAAGAAAAGTGAGCGTGCTGCGCGGCGGCGTGAATGAGCATTCAGCGTCGCTGCGCCCAGATAACGGTCGCCGCGTACTCTCCCGTTTCAAGAACATCGCAGCGCGTTTATAGCGCAGTCAGGCTGACGACTGGGGTAATAAATGAAGAAGCCCGGAATAGGCGGCGTCCAGTTCTCCAGCACTCGGATGAGGCGGTGCTCGGCAACGTGTTCCGCGACCTGCTCTTCATATGCGAGCCCAAGACCGAAAGCGGATCGCAGGAAATCGCAGATTCGGCGGAAATGGCGCGCCCGAAGAGATTCGAACTCCTGACCCCCAGATTCGTAGTCTGGTGCTCTATCCAGCTGAGCTACGGGCGCGCAACAGGCCATGCTTTACATAGCCCCGCTAACCGATCCTGACGACCGGCCGCGACAAGACGTGTTCCCTAGCGACTGAATTTCCGAAAAGCAAGCCAATCCGGCAAAAGTTTTGTCGCAGCTGCTTTCGACGGTGCCGATCAAAGGGGTGCTGAGATTCAGCTCAGTCCGGCTTCGGCTGAATATCAATACAGCTCAGGCAGGGCGGCGCAGGCCGTTGCGGGCCTGGTCGAGGCGGACCGGCTGGTCGGGGATGGTGACGGCGAAGGTGGTGCGGCCGCCGATCGATTCGACCAGTTCCACCGTGCCGCCATGGGCGCGGATCAGCTCGTGCGCGATGGCCAGGCCAAGGCCGGTGCCGCCGCTGCGGGCCGAGCCTCGAAACGCCGCGAACAGGTTTTCTCGCGCCTTCGCCGGCAGGCCGGGACCGGTGTCGGTGACAATGATGCGGCTTACGCTGCCTATGCGCTCGGCCGATACGGCGAGCCGGCGCACCAGCGCGCTCTCGGCGTCGGCCGCCATCGCCTGCACCGCGTTTCGGCACAGATTGGTGAGCACGCGAAACAGCTGGTCGGAATCGGCATCGACCTCGAAGGCGAGCTCGACGGCATTGACGAATTCGATGCCGTCCTCGATGTCGAGCAGGCCGTGGACGTCGTCGACCAGCTGGCGCAGCCGCAAGCGGCGGCGTGAGGGCGCCGGCTCCTGCGTGCGGCCATAGTGGAGCACACCTTCGGAATAGGAGACGGCGCGGTCGAGCGCGCGCAACAGCTTTGGCGCGAAGGCCTGCACCGTCGGGTCCTTGACCAGGCGCAGGCGGTCCGACATCAGCTGCGCCGAGGCCAGGATGTTGCGCATGTCATGGTTGATCTTGGAGACGGCGAGGCCAAGATCGGCAAGATGCTTCTGCTCCGACAGCATCTTTTGCAGCCGTTCCTGCATCTGCGACAGTTCGCGCTCGGCAACGCCGATCTCGTCGGCACGGGCGGCCGGGTGGATGATGCGCCCTGGATCGTCGGGCGCCTCGGAGAAGGACAGCATCGAGCGCGTCATGGTGCGGATCGGGCCGATCATGATCAGGTCGATCGCGGCATAGACCAGCATTGCGGTGAACAGCGAGATCAGCAGCGAGACGAAGGCGACGTTGCGCGAATAGCGCAGCATGGCGTTGCGGAGGGAATAGTCGGGCATGATCAGCTCGAATTCCTTGTCGCTGTCGCCGACCGGGCCGAACACCCGCAGCATGCGCTTGCCGCCGAAGAACAGCGTATCCAGCGCCCCGGTCATGCCCTTGATCATGCCGACATTGGCGATGTCGATGTGCTCGTCGACCTGCGGCGGCATCTCGGCCACCACCAGCAGGCGCGATACGCCGCCGTCGCGCACCGCGATCGCCTTGGCGCCGATTGCCATCAGCACGTCGTTCTGGGCGGCGCGGGAGAGCGAATTGGGCTCGCCCTGCACCAGCACGATCGACACCGCGGCAGCGGTGCTTAGCCGCTCCTTCAGCCAGGCCAGGCGGTAGCTGGCGATCCAGGGCAGGAAAATGAGGACTTCGGCCAGGAGCACGAAGACAATGGTGAGCAAGAGCAGCTTGGTCGACAGGCCGCGCGCCAAGGGCACTGAACGATTGGGCACCGAACGGCTCGCAACCGGGCGAACGGTCGCCGGGCTGGCATCGGCTGTCGCCGGGCCGCTCCCTTCATCCGCTGATGCAACTTCGCTCATTAAGGCCTGTCTTCACAAACGCTTGATCGGTTGAGATTAGGCGATTGCGGCTTTTTTGCCAATTTCATCCTTCGTTGGACGATGGTACCAGCAATAAAGATCGCCTCGAACTGGGTTTTCGCGCTGCGACGAACGGGGTGTCGCGCCATGACGAACTGGCAGTTCGCGCTGCGACGAACTGGCGTTCGCGCTGGATTGACTCCCAAAACCCTTCTTTCTATAAGCCGCTCACGCTCGGGCCATTCGTCCCGGCGCGGTTTCGATCGCGCCAATGCCGGCCCGGCAAAGCTCCTGTTACACAGTGACAGAATCAAGAAGGGCCGCACCCCGCGGTATTAAAACAAATGAAGCGTACCTACCAACCGTCCAAACTCGTCCGCAAACGCCGGCACGGTTTCCGTGCTCGCATGGCCACCAAGGGTGGTCGCGGCGTCGTCGCAGCTCGCCGCAACCGCGGCCGCAAGCGGCTCAGCGCCTGAACGGAAGACGAGATCGTTGCCCGCAACCGGCAAGCCAGTGGGACCAAACCCCAAGCGGCTTCTGAAACGTGCGGAATTCCTGGCCGTCCGCCGCGGTGAAAAGCGGCGCGGGCGGCTTTTTCTCGTTGAAGTTCTCGACCGCAAAGACGGCCTGCCGCCGCGCGTCGGCTTCACCGTCACCAAGAAGGTCGGCAATGCGGTTGTGCGCAACCGCGTCAGGCGGCGGCTGAAAGAAGCCGTGCGCACCCATGCCGCAAGTGACATGGCGCCCGGCAATGACTATGTCATCGTCGGGCGTGAAGACGTGCTTACCATTCCGTTCGGCCAGTTGAAGGCCGAACTCTCCCGCCGTCTCAGCGGAACACGATAGGCCAAGGGCTTTCGATGGAAAACAACCGGAACTTCTACATCACCATCGTCTTGTCGGTGCTGATCCTCGGGCTGTGGCAATATTTCTATGTGCTGCCGCGCAGCGAACAGCAGCGCGAGGCGGCCCGCATCGAAGAGCAGCGGGCGGCGGAGCAGAAGAAGGCGGCCGAGGCCGCCAACCCCGGCGGCACGCCGGCGCCCGCAGCGCCCGGCGCCATTCCAAACGCGCCCGGCACCTATGTCACGACGCCGGAAGGCCGCGCGCAGGAAGTGGCCAAGACGGCCCGCGTCAACATCGACACGCCGAGCCTGTCGGGCTCGATCAACCTCACCGGCGCCCGCCTCGACGACCTAAAGCTCAAGCACTACACCGAGACGGTCGACAAGACATCGCCGCAGATCCAGCTGCTCAATCCGCAGGCGCTGCCCACCGGCTATTATGCCGAGATCGGCTTTGTCGGCAGCGACACGACCGGCACGGTGCCGGGCCCGGAAACGGTCTGGAGCGTCGACGGCACTGCGACGCTGACGCCGGCGACGCCGGTGACGCTGACCTTCACCAACGACAAGGGCCTGACCTTCAAGCGCACGATCTCCGTCGACGGCGACTACATGTTCACCGTTTCCGATGCGGTGCAGAATTCAGGCTCGGCCCCCGTCACGCTGTCCAATTACGGCCGCGTCATTCGTTTCGACAAGCCAGCCATTGCCAGTTCCTATGTGCTGCATGAAGGCCTGATCGGCGTCACCGGCACGGAAGGCCTGCAGGAGCACAAATACGCCGACATCGAGAAGAACAAGCTCTATACGCCGAGCAAATCGACCGATGGCTGGCTTGGCATCACCGACAAATACTGGGCGGTCACCCTGGTGCCGACCGAGAAGCAGCCGTTCCAGCCGCACTATGCCTATTACGACAATGGCCGCCCGCGCTACCAGTCGGACTTCCTCACCGACCCGATCACCATTGCCGCCGGCCAGTCGGCGACGGTCGAGACCGAGATCTTCGCCGGCGCAAAGGAAGTCAACAAGATCAACGCCTACGCCCAGGACCGCCAGATCAGGCTGTTCGACCGGCTGATCGATTGGGGATGGTTCATCTGGATCACCAAGCCGATGTTCTACCTGATCGACACGCTGTACAAATTCTTCGGCAATTTCGGCCTGGCCATCCTTGCCACCACGGTGGTCGTCAAAACCCTCTTCTTCCCGCTCGCCAACAAATCCTATGCGTCGATGGCGAACATGAAGAAGGTGCAGCCCAAGATGCTCGAGATCCGCGAGAAATACGCGGACGACAAGATGAAGCAGCAACAGGCGATGATGGAGCTGTACAAGACCGAGAAGATCAATCCGCTCGCCGGCTGCTGGCCGGTGGCGCTGCAGATCCCGGTGTTCTTCTCGCTCTACAAGGTGCTCTACATCACCATCGAGATGCGGCACGCGCCGTTCTTCGGCTGGGTCCAGGATCTGGCGGCGCCCGATCCGACCTCGGTCTTCAACCTGTTCGGCCTGCTGCCCTTCGCGCCACCGGCCTTCCTGCCCCATATGGGCGCCTGGGCGGTGGTCATGGGCATCACCATGTTCCTGCAGATGCGCATGAACCCGACGCCGCCGGATCCGACGCAGGCGCAGATCTTTACCTGGATGCCGGTGATCTTCACCTTCATGATGGGCAGCTTCCCGGCCGGCCTCGTCATCTACTGGGCCTGGAACAACACGCTGTCGATCCTGCAGCAGGGCGTGATCATGAAGCGCCAGGGCGCCAAGATCGAATTGTGGGACAATCTGACGGCATTGTTCCGAAAGAAACCCTCGCCAGCTGAATAAACAGCGTGGCAATCAAAGCCCCGGCTCGTCCGGTGTTTTTGTGGACGAGGCGCGCATCACGTTCCCGTGAGGCGCGAAACTTGCGGCGTGCAACCGGCGTGGCTGCTGCTTGTACCGCCAAGGCCGATCAACACCGATCAGCTCTAATCCGAAGACCGCTGTTTTTGATCCGTGACCCCGTCATGTCCATCGCGGGGATGCGGCGCGTGGAATGGGCATTCGCCTTTAAATATTTGTTATCATTATCCTTTTTTACTCTGCACCGAAACTTTCCCGCAATCGCCGCGTAACTCTTCCCGACAATCGAATCAACAATTGTCGCACCAGAAGGGTTCTCCAATGGCAAAGTCCATCCTCAAGGCATTCTGCTTTTCCGCCGGCCTGGCTCTATCGGGCCTCGCAGCTACGACGGCCTATACGCTCGCCAATCCCGCCGTTGGCGGCGCTGCGATGCTGACCTCGAAGAACATCGTCGAGAACGCCCTCAACTCGCCGATCCACAAGACGCTGGTTGCCGCCGTCAAGGCCGCCGGCCTGGTCGACACGCTGGAAAGCGCGGGACCCTTCACGGTGTTTGCGCCGACCGATTCCGCCTTCAAGAAACTGCCGGCCGGCACCGTCGCCACGCTGGTGAAGCCCGAAAATAAGGACAAGCTGACCAAGATCCTGACCGCCCATGTCGTGGCCGGCAAGATCTCGGCCAAGGATATGATGACCAAGGCCAAGGCGATGGGTGGCAAGTATGAAATGAAGACCGTCAGCGGCGACACGCTGATCGCCGAGGTAAAAAAAGGCGCGCTTTATATCGTCGACGAATCCGGCGGCGCCGCCAAGGTAACGGTCGCCGACGTCAACCAGTCGAACGGCGTCATCCACGTCGTCAACAAGGTGCTGTTGCCGAAGTAACGGCTTTACGCAACGGGGAATGACGGCGGGCTGCGACGGGCTTTCTCGGTCTGCCTTCCCCACCTCACGAGGAGGTGCCATTCTTTTGAAGCCGTCTTCGACACCACCGGGGTCCTGCTTGTCCTTCGCAGGGCCCCGTTTTTTTTGTTTCAGGGCGCCTTAGCCGACGGCGGCGGTCGACCTGATCGTGATCTGCCGCGGCACGAACTGAACATCGAAGCCCAGCAGGGCTCGCTCATCGGGCGATTGGTGCTATAGGGCGGATCACGCCATCTCGAATGGCGGCTTTAATTTGCGCCACTCTCGACGGATCTCGCCATGGACGGACCCAACCCAGACATCAAACACCCGATCCCGATGCACACCCGCGTCGGCTTCCTCAAGCCCCTGGTCACCGCGCCGAATATCGAGATCGGCGAGTTCACCTACTATGACGATCCTGACGGACCGGACAAATTCGCCGAGCGGTGCGTGCTGCATCATTATCCCTTCATCGGCGACAAGCTGATCATCGGCAAGTTCTGCGCCATCGCGGAGGGCGCGCGCTTCATCATGAACGGCGCCAACCATGCCATGTCCGGCTTTTCCACCTATCCGTTCAACATTTTCGGCCATGGCTGGGAGCAAGGCTTCGACCCGAAGACGTGGTCGCAGGAACTGCGCGGCGACACGGTGGTCGGCAATGATGTATGGATCGGCATGGATGCGGTGATCATGCCCGGCGTGTCGGTCGGCAATGGCGCCATCGTGGCGGCGAAATCGGTGGTGACGCATGACGTGCCGGCCTATGCGATCGTCGCCGGCAATGCGGCAAAGGTGGTGAAGATGCGTTTCGACGACAGGACGGTCAGGCGGCTGCTTTCCGTGGCGTGGTGGAACTGGCCGGTGGACAAGATCGGCCGCAACCTCAACGCCATTCGGGGCGCCGATATTTCCAGGCTGGAGGCAGCGATTTGAACGCGCTGGGCAACACCGTCATCGGCACCGACCTGTTCACCAAGGGGTGGATCTTCATCCGCGGCGTGCCGGCGATGAAGTTCCTGCCGCCGGAGGGGCCGCCGGAGATCGCCTTTGCCGGCCGCTCCAATGTCGGCAAGTCGTCGCTGATCAATGCGCTGGTCGGCCATAACGGGCTGGCGCGCACCTCCAACACGCCGGGGCGCACGCAGGAGCTCAACTATTTCGTGCCGGGCGGGTTTTCCGGCGAAGGCACCGACTTGCCGCCAATGGCGCTGGTCGACATGCCGGGCTACGGCTATGCCAGCGCGCCGAAGGAAAAGGTGGACGATTGGACCAAGCTGGTCTTCGACTATCTCAAGGGCCGCGTGACGCTGAAGCGGGTCTATGTGCTGATCGATTCCCGCCATGGCATCAAAGCCAAGGACGACGAAGTGCTGTCGCTGCTCGACAAGGCGGCGGTGTCCTACCAGATCGTGCTGACCAAGACCGACAAGATCAAGGCCGCCGGCGTGCCGCAGCTGATCGAAGAGACATTACTGAAGATCAAGAAGCGACCGGCGGCGTTTCCGTTCGTGCTCGCCACGTCGTCGGAAAAGGGCGAGGGTCTGGACGAACTGCGCGCGGCGATCGTGCTGGCGGCCAATGGCGGTTAAAAGCAACTCCGGGAAAAGTGTGAAGCGGTTTTCCGTCCGGAGTTGCGAAAAAAGACCTTTGGCTAACTAGGCCTTTGCCTTGGACTTCGCCTCGAGCGCGATCATCTGGTGGCTTTCTTCCTCGGCAAGTTTTTCAGTGCCGTAGGACTTCAGGAACAGGCTGACGCCCGACCGCACGATGTGGTCGATTTCATCCTGGCTCGGCGCCTTGGTGCGGTAGGCGAAGATGCACTGGCGAAACAGGCCGGCGAGGCACAGTTCGGTGAATTGATAGGCGGCAAGATCGACATCATCGATCTTGAGCAGGCCGCGTTCTAGGGCTGCATTGAGGAACTTGACCACCTTGTCGTGGCCGCGTTTGGGGCCGCGTTCGTAAAACCGCGCGCCCATGTCCGGTATCCTGTCGGAGGCGCCGATCACGGTGCGTTGCGCCTGGATGACCTTGGCCGAGGTGATCTTCATCGACAGCACCTTGCCGAACTTCACCAGCGTCTGGCGCAGATCGTCGGCGCGGTCGAGCATGTCGTACATGTTCTTGAAGATGGTGCCGCGCTCTTCCTCGATCAGCGCCTCGAACAGCTCTTCCTTGTTGGCGAAGTAGACATAGATCGTGCCCTTGGAGACGCCGGCCTCGCGGGTAATGTCGTTCATCGACGCCGCTTCGAAGCCCTTGTCGATGAACACGCGCCGCGCGCCCTCGATAATCTGGCTGCGCTTGACCGGATCCTGGCCCGCCGCCGGGCGGCCGCGACGCGCACTATCCAGCACATCGCACGGATCATTTTCGACGTCGGGTAACGTGTCGGCCATTAAAGTCACACCTCGCGAAATAATTCGAACCGAGCGGTTCGATTGCTCTTGATATGGGCCTGCTTTAGCGCTATGTCAACGTTCGCATCGAACCGAACGGTTCAGTATAACACATTTTCCTTATGTAGCTACGGTAGCGAGATATCATGTCCTCGAACACGCCAACCACCGCCGAAGTCCGCCCCTTTCCCAACGCCAAGGTCTCGCCGGTTATCGAAGCGCCGGAAGCGCCGATCAAGCCTGCCGCCGAAGTTTTGGCCGAGGTGCCGGCCAAGAAAAAGCGGTCGGCTCGCTCGTTCATGCTGCCGATCGTCGGCCTCGCTCTGCTCAGCGCCGGCGCCTGGTATGGCTATAATTACTGGACCGACGGCCGGTTCCTGATCTCGACCGACGATGCCTATGTCCAGGCCGACATGTCGTTCGTCTCGCCGAAGATTTCCGGCTATGTCGATCAAGTCAAGGTCTCGGAGAACCAGCAGGTCAAGGCCGGCGATCCGCTGCTGACGATCGACGACGGCGACTACAGAATAGCCGTTGCCCAGGCGGAGGCGCAGATCGCCACGCTGGCCAAGACGCTCGACCGTATCGACGCGCAGACCAAGGCGGCGCACGCTTCGCTGCAACAGGCGCAGGCGCAGAAGGTCGCCGACCAGGCGGCAGCCGACAATGCCGCTCGTGCCCAGCAGCGCGCCGCGCAACTGGTCAAGACGCATGTCGGCACGCAGGCGCAATTGGACGACGCCCAGACCGCTCTCGACCAGGCCAATGCAGCCCTTGTCGGCGCCGACGCGCAGATTGCAGCCGCACAGGCCAATATCGGCGTGTTCGAAGCGCAGCGCGCCGAATCGGCCAGCACGCTGGCTTCGCTGCGGCTGAACCGCGACAAGGCCGCGCGCGATCTGTCCTTCACCGTGCTCAAGGCGCCTTATGACGGCGTCGTCGGCAACCGCTCGGTCGAGCAGGGCGACCTCGTCAGCCCCGGCCAGAAGCTCGCCGTCGTGGTGCCGCTGGACAAGCTCTACATCGTTGCCAACTTCAAGGAGACGCAGCTGGCCAAGCTGGTGCCCGGCGAGAAGGTGCGGGTCTCGGTCGACGCCACGGACGGCCATGATTTCGAAGGCACGGTGTCGTCGCTGGCGCCGGCTTCGGGTGCGGTGTTCTCGCTGCTGCCGCCGGAAAATGCCACCGGCAACTTCACCAAGGTGGTGCAGCGCATCCCGGTTCGCATCGACGTGCCGGCCGATGTGCTGAAGGCAGGCAGGCTGCGCGCCGGCCTGAGCGTCGTTGTCGCCGTCGACAGCCGCACGGCTCCGGCCGCGGCGAACTGAGCGAACGCCGGGAGCAATGCCATGGCAACCGCAACCATAACAGCAGGAGCGGCGCCGGTGCCTGCCATGCCGGCGGTACCGACGACCATCTCGACGCGCCGCCTCATCGCCTTCCTGGCGATGGTGTTCGGCATGTTCATGGCGATCCTCGACATCCAGATCGTCTCAGCCTCGCTGGCCGAGATCCAGGCCGGCCTCAGCGCCAGTTCCGATGAAATCCCATGGGTGCAGACCGCCTATCTGATCGCCGAAGTGGTGATGATCCCGCTGTCGGGCTTCCTCAGCCGGATGCTGTCGACGCGCGTGCTGTTTGCAGGCGCCGCGGCCGGCTTCACGGCGGCCAGCGCGCTGGCCGCGACCGCCACCAACATCGACCAGATGATCGTCTACCGCGCCATCCAGGGCTTTATCGGCGGCGGCATGATCCCGAGCGTTTTCGCCGCCGCCTTCACCATCTTCCCGCCGTCGCGCCGCGCCATGGTGTCGCCGATGATCGGCCTGGTGGCGACGCTGGCGCCGACCATCGGCCCGACCGTCGGCGGCTATATCAGCCATGCCATGTCGTGGCACTGGCTGTTCCTGATCAATGTCATTCCAGGCATTCTGGTGACGGTTACGACCTGGACCCTGATCGATTTTGACAAGCCCAATCTCGGCCTGTTCAGCAAGTTCGACTGGTGGGGCCTTGCCGGTATGGCGGCATTTCTCGGCTGCATGGAATATGTGCTCGAGGAAGGTCCGAACCATGACTGGCTGCAGGAACAGGCCGTGTTCATCTGCGCCATCATCATGGTTGTCGGTGCGGCGCTGTTCTTCTGGCGTGCCTTCACCGCCGAGGAGCCTATCGTCGATCTCAGGGCCTTCACCAACGTCAATTTCGCCTTCGGTTCGCTGTTCTCCTTCGTCATCGGAATCGGCCTGTACGGTCTGACCTATCTCTATCCAGTGTTCCTCGGACGCATCCGCGGCTACGATTCCTTGATGATCGGCGAAGCCCTGTTCGTCAGCGGCCTGGCGATGTTCGTCACTGCGCCGATTTCCGGCATCTTGTCGAGCAAGATGGATTTGCGCATCATGATGATGATCGGGCTGTTCGGTTTCGCTGCCGGCACATGGTGGATGACGCATCTGACCGCCGACTGGGATTTCTGGGAATTGCTGATCCCGCAGATCCTGCGCGGCAGCTCGATGATGCTGTGCATGGTGCCGATCAACAACATTGCGCTCGGCACCTTGCCGCCGGACCGGCTGAAGAACGCGTCGGGCCTGTTCAACCTGACCCGCAACCTCGGCGGTGCGGTCGGCCTTGCCGTCATCAACACCGTGCTGATCGATCGCAGCGCCTTCCACTACGCCAGGCTGGCCGAGCATGTGGAATGGGGCAGTGCGGCGGCGCAGACCAAGCTGCAGAACATGACGCTCGACTTCCAGCAGACTCCCGGCCTCGACGCCACCAAGGCGGCGATCTCCAAACTGTCGGGCATGGTCCAGCAGCAGGCGTCGCTGCTGTCGTTCATGGATGTGTTCACCATGCTGACCGTGCTGTTCGCGACCATGGCGGTCTTCACCCTGGTCATCGCCAAGCCGGCGCCGCCCGCGGGCAGCGGTGGCGGAGGCCATTGAGCGCGCCGGACCCCCCGCCTGGCGCCCTCATGTGTGACCCCGGAAATCACCCCCGATTTCCGGGGTCACGCTTAAGCATCGATCGTTGTCAAGCTCCTTGGTCGAACACCCGGCGCGCTATGCTGCGGCAGGCGGCCCAAACCATTTGGTCAGCGAGTCGGTTAGCCCGGCTGCTTCAGGGCCGCCGACCCAGGCCACATAACCGTCAGGCCGGACCAGCACTGCGCGTGGGGCTTCGACTGCCCCCAGCACCCTGCGCCATCGTAGCTGGCGTCGACCAGCTGAATCCGCTCCACCCACTGGCCGATACCAAAAGCGCCGGGCTCACCTAGATTAAGCAGCAGCGGCCGAGCGTCGTGCAGCAGGGCGAAAACCGGCAGCGGACCGGCAGCGGTGACGAGGTCGAGATCCGGCATGCGACGCCCCAGCAGCGGATGCCCCTCGCCAAGATCGTAGTGGATGTCCAGGCCGGACAACATGCCGGCAAAACGCTTGCGCGGCTCTTCCATGCCGAGAAGTTCCGACACTGTATCGCGCAGCGCCTTGGTGCGCTCGTCTTCGCGACGGAGCACGACCGACGCCATGGTGTTTTTCATCACACGCGCGGCAATCGGGTGGCGCTCTGCCTGGTAGCTGTCGAGCAGGCTTTCGGGCGCAGTTTTCCTGACCACTTGGGCGAGCTTCCAGCCCAGATTGACCGCGTCCTGCACGCCGGTCTGCAGCCCCTGTCCACCGTCCGGTGGATGCACGTGCGCGGCGTCGCCTGCCAGCAGCACCCGCCCCTTGCGGTATGAGGCTGCCTGCCGGGTCATGTCGGTGAAGCGGGCCAGCGATGTTGGATTGTGGACGCCGTAATCGGTGCCGTAGACGGCAATGAGCGCCTCGCTGAGCTCATGCAATGTGGGCACGCCGCCGGCCCCGACCTCGCGTTCGGTCACCAGCACCCGCACCGTACCGTCTTCCAGTCTGCTGAGGCCGTGAATTCCGATGGCATCGCGGTGGATACCCCATTGCGGCTCTTCCGTTACCTCGATCTCGGCGATCAAATTGCTGGTTGTCGGCTCGGAACCGGGGAACTCGATGCCCGCCGCCTTGCGCACGAGGCTTCTGCCGCCGTCGCAGCCGACGAGATAATCGGCACGAAGCGACCCGCCATCGCTCAGCGCGACATCGACGCCGCCGCCATCCTGCACCAAGCCTGTCACCTCGCGGCCACGGTAGAACGTGACGCCAAGCTCCTCGACCCAGTCAGCAAGGATGCGCTCTATGTGCTTTTGCCACAGCGCCAGCCCGTAATTGTGGCGGGTGGGGAAGTCGCTGATATCAAGCGAAACGCCGACGAAGCCTGCGACCTGTGCGGTCTGGCCTTGCGACAGGAACCGATCGGCAATGCCGCGCTGGTCGAAGATCTCGATGGTGCGCGAATGCAGGCCGCCCGAGCGCGCGCTGGCGAGGTCCTGGTTCTCGCGCCGCTCGACGATGGCGACATCGATGCCGGCCAGGGAAAGCTCGCCGGCCAGCATCAACCCGGTCGGGCCGCCGCCGGCGATCACCACGAAATGGGATATTCGCGGCCGGTCCGCATCAACACCGTCGGTCGATTTGGCGGTCGATTTGGGCTCGCCGTCGCGAGCCCGTGCTTTGGTTGGTTGCATAGGTTCTGGCCCTCTCGTTAGGGCTGCGGAATCTACGCATAAAAAGCCGTCTGCCAATTCTTGAAGTTGACTGTTTTCGCTCCATTTCAAGAGATAGGAGGCGGTCGTCACGCCGGCGCCAAATCCCCACCCCGCTAAAGACGCCGAACGGTCAGGCAGTGGCCGGCTTGAAGCTGAGCGCAACGCCGTTGATGCAGTGGCGCAGGCCGGTGGGTGCGGGACCGTCATCGAAGACATGGCCGAGATGACCGCCGCAGCGGCGGCAATGAACCTCGGTGCGGGTCATGCCCAGAGAACGATCCGTGGTCTTGCCGACGCTGTTGGCGATCTCCTGCCAGAAGCTCGGCCATCCGGTACCGGAATCGAACTTGGTCTCCCAGGAATAGACCGGCAGGTCGCAGCCGGCGCAGGCGAAAATGCCTTTGCGGTGCTCGTTGAGCAGCGGGCTGGTGCCGGGATATTCGGTGCCTTCCTTGCGCAGCACATTGAAGGCTTCATCCGACAGGATGGCGTGCCACTCGGCGTCGGTCTTGGTGACCTCGAAGGTTTCGGCAGCTCTGGCGGACTGGGTTCCGCCCAAGCGTAGCGTTGCCAAGGCGCCGGCGACGGCCGCAAAGGCGACGCCACTCAAAAGCAAGTCGCGACGGTTCATGACGGAAATCCTCCTGCGGATCATTTTGCCAGATTTGGCCGCCACTGGAAAATCAAAAGCCGGTGACGGTTGCCCTGCAAACCGAACGCTCCAAGCCGGCTCCGCGTTTTGTGGCGGACGGCGTGGAGCGCTCGGAAGATTGCGCGGCCCGCGAAGGGGGAGCCGCGCAATCAGAGAGCTTACCGCCTGTTCGTCGGCGGCAGGGGCTTTGTTACATCTTCGGCAGCAGGACCTTGTCGATGACGTGGATGACGCCGTTCGACTGCTCGACATCGGCGATCGTGACATTGGCGACATTGCCGTTCTCGTCGGCTACGGTGACCTTGCCGCCATCGGCCTTGAGCGACAGCTCGCAGCCGCCGACCGTCTTGACCTTGTGGGTGCCGCCATCGGCCTTGGCCATCGAGGCGACATCGGCGCCCATCGCCTTGGCGCCGATGACATGGCAGGTCAGGATCTTGGTGAGCTTGTCCTTGTTCTCGGGCTTGAGCAGCGACTCGACCGTGCCAGCCGGAAGCGCGGCGAAGGCCTCATTGGTCGGCGCGAAGACGGTGAACGGGCCGGCGCCCTGCAGTGTCTCGACCAGGCCGGCAGCCTTGACGGCGGCGACCAGTGTCGTGTGATCCTTCGAATTGACGGCGTTCTCGACGATGTTCTTGTTGGCGTACATGGCGGCGCCGCCAACCATCGGATTCTCGGCATAGGCGATTGTGGCGAGGGCGGAGACGGCAATGGTACCGGCGAGCAAAAGGGTGGCGATTCTACGCATAGTGTTCGAACTCCTCGGGGTTATTGTTTCCTCTTTCGGAACAGAGGAGATACGAAATAGACCTGCCTGAGTTTCCGCGCGCCGGGAAAAATTTCCTTTATTTTGTCGGCGAATTAATCTCCCAGATCGAACCTCTAATCTCCAGCAGCGTATCCAAAACGAAAACAGCGGAAGATGTACTTCCGCTGTCTTCATTGTCACGTCATGGTTTTACGATCTATCAGATGCCCTTCAGGTCGCCCGCGGCAACGACCGGTCCGGTCGGCTGTCCCGTCGTCGAACCGCCCGTCGGCTCGACGCTGACAGCAAGCACGGCGCCTTGCGCCAGCTTCTGCTGCACGGCCGGGGTAACCGGGATATGGGCGACCTGGCCGGCGGGGATGACGCCCATCGAGACCGGAGCATTCTTGCCTTCGATCATCCACAGTTCGAAGTCCTTGCCGGCGGCGCGTTCGCCCGAAACCAGCGACAGGCCGACATCGCGGCGGGAAGCGTCGTAGACGACAAGGTATTTGACATCGCTGCCTTCGGCAGCCAGCGAGGCGACGAGGCGCTCCTGCGGCACGACGACCGGCGACCTGACGTAAGGCACGGCGACATAGAGCACCAGGGCCGCGAGAGCCGCTGCGGTGAGGCCGCGCCAGAAGCTAAGGCTGGACCACAGGCTGCCGCTCGGGGCCGTCGTCGACGCCGCGGTGGAGGAGAACAGCCGGCGATCGATAGCCGGCTTGATGGTGGCCGGCGGCTCTACCTCAGCATAAGCGGCAGCCATCGGCGAGAGGTTTACTTCCCAGGAATCGACGAGACGGGCAAAGCCGGTCTCCGCGTCGATGCGTCCGGAGGCTATCTGGCGCTCATCCGCCGGCAGCACGCCGAGAACGTATTCGGCTGCGAGCAGGTCGTCGCCTCCACGTTCCGGTCCATTTTCTTCTGCCAGGGTCATCTTTCCAGACATTCTCTAAGTTTCAACAGGCTGCGGCGCAGCCATGTCCGCATCGTGTTGAGCGGAACCTTGTGACGTTCCGCGAGCTCGGCGTAACTTTCGCCGTTCAAATAAGCACCCCGAACGGCTTGCGCCCGGTCTTGTTCCAACTCTTCAAGGCACTGATAGATGCGCTCGGATTCACCGCCCGCAACAACCATAGCCTCTGGCCCCGGACCGGGGTCAGCCACGTCGAGCGCGGCATCGATATCGGCAGCGGGCTTGCGTCGCGACCGGATGCGATCAATCGCATGATTGCGTGCTATGGCCACCAGCCAGGAGATTGGGCTTAGATCGGAAACAGCGAAACGGTCCGCCTTCGTCCACACTTTAACGAAGACCTCTTGCAGCGCTTCTTCCGCATCTCCGCGATCCTTCAATACACGAAGGCACACGCCGAAAAGTTTCGCACTGGTTTGCCGGTAAAGCAGATCGAACGCAGTCCGATCCTTCATCGAGGTCCGGACAATCAGGGTGGAGATATCCTGCGGCGTCATACGGACAAGCTAAGCGATCACGATTTATTTGCAAAGGCAGAAATCTTGTTGTCCACGCAATCGATGTCCGCGCCCGATCGCCAGTAATCGCCGGTCGGTTGCCAAGGAAATCGGCTGTCGTTAGCCTCCCGCAGATAGGGGAACAGCAATGTCGGCCGAACGGATGCTGTGGGAGAACGATGCGACCGGCTTGGCAGAGCTGTTGCACAGAGGCGAGATCTCGCCGCCAGACCTTGTCGATGCTGCGATCGCGCGCGCCGAGGCAACCCGATCATTGCGCATCCGCCGCTTGCCTGAGGCGCCATGGACCCGAAGGGGGCCGACGAGCTCATCGAAAACCTGCTCGACAAATTGCATTTGACCCGTCTCTTGGAGATCAGATCCTTGTTTGGGCAATTGATGGACAAGAGCCTGTGGTTCACCACTGGCCGGCGATCCAGAATGTCAGCGGCCAGCCGTCGATCGCGCTGCCGGTCCATGTCACCGATGCCGGCCTGCCGCTCGGCATCCAGGCCGTCGGCCGCCCCGGCGACGAGCAGGACGCTTTTGTCGCTTGCTGCGCAGATGGAGAAGGTTTCCGGGTGGCTGACGCGGCGGGCGCCGCTCAAGGTGCCGGCCTGATCCGGCAGATTTCATCATCGTGATAGCAAAGCTGTTTGCGGCCTGGGCCAATTCCCGCTAAGACGCCGCCGTCCTTACCCACATCCAGGGAACCATGCCGATGACGGAGATCACCGCCACCGCCGAAATGCAGGCCGCCCTGCTCTCGCGGGCCCTGCCCTATATGCAGCGCTACGAGCACAAGACGGTGGTGGTGAAATATGGCGGTCATGCCATGGGCGATATCGAGCTCGGCAAGGCTTTCGCCCGTGACATCGCGCTGCTGAAGCAGTCCGGCGTCAACCCGATCGTCGTCCATGGCGGCGGGCCGCAGATCGGCGCCATGCTGGCCAAGATGGGCATCGAATCCAAGTTCGAAGGCGGACTGCGCGTCACGGATCAGAAGACGGTCGAAATCGTCGAGATGGTGCTGGCCGGTTCGATCAACAAGGAGATCGTCGCGCTGATCAACGCCGAGGGCGAATGGGCGATCGGCCTGTGCGGCAAGGACGGCAACATGGTGTTCGCCGAAAAGGCGCGCAAGACCATGATCGACCCGGATTCCAACATCGAGCGTGTGCTCGATCTCGGTTTCGTCGGCGAACCGGTCGAAGTCGACCGCACCCTGCTCGACCTGCTGGCGCGCTCCGAAATGATCCCGGTGCTGGCGCCGGTGGCGCCCGGCCGCGATGGCCATACCTACAACATCAATGCCGACACCTTCGCCGGCGCCATCGCCGGCGCCTGCCAGGCGACGCGCCTTTTGTTCCTGACCGACGTGCCCGGCGTGCTCGACAAGAACAAGAAGCTGATCGACGAGCTGACGGTGGCCGAAGCCAAGGCGCTGATCAAGGACGGCACGGTGTCGGGCGGCATGATCCCCAAAGTCGAGACCTGCATCGAGGCGATCGAGCGCGGCGTCGAAGGCGTCGTCATCCTCAACGGCAAGACGCCGCATGCGGTGCTTCTGGAACTGTTCACCGAACACGGCGCCGGCACGCTAATCGTGCCCTGATCGGCAACTGGCTTGGCGGCCAGTTGGTCGGCTGGCCAGCCCTTAGGCAGGCTGGGGCAGGCGCGCGATGACCTTTATCTCGAAGTCGAAGCCGGCTAACCAGTTGACGCCGACCGCCGTCCAATTGGTGTAGGGCGGTTCACCGAACACCTTCAGCCGAACGGCATCGATCACGGGCCATTGCGTTGCCGGATCGGTGTGGAAGGTGGTCACGTCGACTATATCGTCGAACGTGGCGCCCGCTGCTTTCAGCACTGCCGCGAGATTGTCGAAGGCAAGCTGGACCTGCTTTTCGAAGACAGGTTCGGGCGACCCGTCCTCGCGGCTGCCGACCTGGCCCGAGACAAACAAAAGATCGCCCGATCGGATTGCAGCAGAATAGCGATTGATCTCGTAGAGAGCCTGCCTGCCGGCAGGAAAGATCGCGTCACGTTTGGTCATTTTCACTCCATTGTCCGGGGCACTCACATACGTCCCGTATGCATGAGGTGGGTACATACGCCGCGTATGTCAATACGCATACGGTACGTATCTATGAATGGCAGCGAGCCGGTCAGGTGCCGGCCGAGATCGCGACAGCCGCTTCGGCCGGCTTGCGCGACGGGCGCATGACGAGCATGGATTCCTCATCAGCATCCTGCGGAGCGCCCCAGAACTCAGCCAGCGTCGGACCATCCTTGAGGCGGCGGTCGCGGGCCAGGAAACCCCAGACCTCGCGGAACCACACGCGGCGGCCCATTTGGGTGTACCAGCGCATCGAATGGCGCTGTTCGGGATCGGGGTGGAAGAGAATGCGCGCCAGCGCCTTCGGCCGCGACTGCACCGCGACCTCGATCAGCTTGACCGAGAAGAACAGCATCCACGGTTTCAGCCGGGTCATCTGCAGCACCTGGTGCTTGTAGTCCCACAGCCGGGCATCCGTCTGGATCACCTTGCGGTCCTTGGCGATGCGGAAGAACGGCGTCCAGCGGTGCGGCGTGACATAGAGCGCCTGGATCTGGTCGGGGTCGTAGGCAAGCAGCTGGCGAAAGCCGCGCCACAGATCGCGAAAGGTCTCATCTTCGAACCCCGCCACCCAGGTCGCCATGGACAGTATGCCATGCTGGCGGAGCAGCCGGATCGCCTCGCGGTCGGATGAGGTGCTGCCGCCCTTGCGGATCAGTTGAAGCGTCTGCTGGTCGGTGTTTTCCATGCCGAGCAGCCAGCGGATGACGCCGGCCTTGCGATAGAGGTGCAGGATGTCGGCATCGCGCACGATGTCGTCGGCCCGGGTCGAGCCGACGATCAGCACCGGCACGTTCTCGGCGATCAGCGCATCGAGAAAGGCGCGCCAAACCTTCTTCGACACGGTCGGGTTTTCGTCGGCGAGGTTGATCAGTTCGACGCCGTGCTGGCGGTGCAGCCAGGCAATCTCCTGCGCAAATTTCTTGGGGTCGCGATGCCGCCAGCGGGTCCAGAAACCGCGTTGGCCACAATAGTTGCACAGATGCGGGCAGCCCCGCGAAAACTGCATGACCACGGCGCGCTTGCCGCCCCAATAGCTGTAGCGGCGGTGATCGATCAGCTCCCAGCCGACGCGGTACTCGTCCAGATCGGCAATGGTCCCGGCCGGCCGCGTCGCGAAGGGGCGGCCGAGATCGTCGCGATAGGCGATGCCCGCGACATCGGCCAGTGGCCGGCGATTGTCCAGTGCCACGACCAGGGCAAGGATGGTTGCCTCGCCCTCGCCGCGCACGATGAAGTCGAAGACATCGCTCGCCGCCAGTATGTCGCGCCAGTGATAGGTCGGGAACACGCCGCCATAGATCACCAGCGTCGCCGGCTCGAGCGCCTTGACCATGCGGGCGATCGCGAGCGCGGTGGGATGCGCCGAGGTCGAGCCGGAATGGCCGATCAGGATGCAATCGGGCTGGCCGCTGAGCGCATCGCGCACCAGCGTTTCCAACGGCATCGGCCCGAATTCGGCATCGACCAGCCGGACTTTATGGCCGGCTTCGATAAGCGGGCCGCCCAGTGCCAGCAGGCCGAGCGGTGGCAGATGGTCATCGGGCACGCGGCTGCCGATGGCGGTGTGCGGCGGATTGATCAGCACGATGTTCATGACGGACCTTTGAGCGACGGTCCGCATGGCGTAGCCGGCGTTTCAGTTTCGCATTTGGGCTCCGTTCAGCAGTTTGCGTGCAGCTTTTCCGCAGAAATGGCGGTGCGTGTCCTACCGCCTGAGGTGGGCGAGCGGCACGTGGCCCGGGCCCTTGATGTTCTGCAGCACCAGCTGGGTGTGAACGTCGCGCACGCCGGCAAGACGCATCAGGCGGTGCATGACGAAGGCGTTGAGTTCGTCGACCGACGGCACCATGACGTGCAGCAGGAAATCGTGGTCGCCGGTCATCGTCCAGCATGACGACACTTCATCCATGCGTTGCACGGCGGCGATGAAGGTTTCGGGCGAACCGTCGCTGTGGCTGGTGAGCCGCACCTGGATGAACACCTCGACCATCAGGCCGACGCCGCGGCGGTTGAGCACGGCGGCAAAGCCCTTGATGATGCCGGCCTCCTGCAGCGCCTCGAAGCGGCGAGCGCAAGGCGTCGTCGACAGGCCGATCTCCTGCGCCAGTTCGGACACGGGCTTGCGTCCATCGCGCTGAAGCACATCCAGCATCTTGATCTCGAAATCGTCGAACTGAGGCATTTTCACTCTCTTTCAGCTTCTGCTTGGTGATTTTTACCCCAAATCATGGACCCAAGCCATCATCAAAGCTGAACTGCCTCGCCGGCCGCCGCTAGACTCTGCGGACATATTCAAGTGTCACGATCAGGGGAGAAGAACCATGACGACGATGAGCGTTGCCGAATATGCCCGTGATTGCGCGGCGCAAGGCCTGCGTGGCGACTATTCGGTCTGCCGTTCCGACTTCACCGTGGCGCAGGGCTACAACTACAGCGCCGACGAACAGGCGGTGTGGCGCACGTTGTGCGACCGGCAGACCAAGCTGACGCAGAAGCTGGCGCACCATTCCTATCTCGATGGGATCGCCGCGCTCGGCCTGCTCGACAAGATCCCGGATTTCGGCGCGGTCTCAGACAAGCTGCGCAAGCTGACCGGCTGGGAAATCGTCGCCGTGCCTGGCCTCATCCCGGCCGCGCCCTTCTTCGACCATCTCGCCAACCGGCGCTTTCCGGTGACCAACTGGCTGCGCACCAAGGACGAGCTCGACTACATCGTCGAACCCGACATGTTCCACGACTTCTTCGGCCATGTGCCCATCCTGACGCAGCCGGTGTTTGCCGACTTCATGCAGATGTATGGCGAAAAAGCCGAGAGCGTGATTGCGCTGGGCGGTGACGAGATGATCACCCGGCTCTACTGGTACACCGCCGAATACGGGCTGATACAGGAGGAGGGCCAGAAGCGGAAAGCTTTCGGCGCCGGGCTGATGTCGTCGTTCACCGAATTGCAGTTCGCCGTCGCGAGCCCTGACGCGCACCACGTGCCCTTCGACCTCGAAACGGTGATGCGCACCGGCTACGAGATCGACAAGTTCCAGCGCGCCTATTTCGTGCTGCCGTCTTTCGACGTGTTGCGCGATGCGTTCCGGACCGCCGATTTCAAGGCGATCGTCGCCCGCCGCAAGGGGCAGCCGGCGCTGGATCCAGCGACGGTTTAGCAAATCCTGAAGGGTTTGCGCGGCACCTACCCCCACCCTTAATCCCTCCCCAAAGGGGAGGGAGATCTCGTTGGCGCTGATTTCCGAGGGTTTCGACACCAAGGCATGGGTAGCGCCGGTAGCAATCCTGTCGCGCCGTTCGCTTTTTTGACAATCAGACGGTAATGACTTCGTCACACCGGGGATGACTTCGTCACACCGTGATTACTTTGGTCAGATGGTCGCCTAGCCGGCAGGCAAGTGCGGTGATCGTCGTCGTCGGGTTGCATTCGCCCGACGTGCAGAACACCGACGAGCCGCCGACATAGAGATTGTCCATGCCGTGCACCTTGCAGTTGGCGTCGACCACGCTCTTGGTGATATCGGTGCCCATGCGCGTGCCGCCCATATGATGGTGGCCGGCCAGTTCCTCATCCGTCGGGTAGTCCTCGCCATTGGTCAGCCAGTCCATGATGCGGACGCGGCCGAGGTCCTTCTCGATCAGCGTCGTTCCGAACAGCTTGAGCCCCTCGAGGATGGTGCGGCGCTCCAACGGCGACTTCTTCCAGTGCAGCTCGATGCGCGGCACGCCGGCACGGTCGACATCGGTCTTCGACAATTCGATATGGTTCGAGGCCAGCGGCGCCTGTTCCCAGGCGACGTAGAGCTGGGCGGCGCAGCGCAGGTTCTGGCTGAGCTGGTAGGCGACCCATTCGGCGGCCTCGGGCGCGGTGCAGGCGAGGTCGGCAATCAGGCTCTTGACGCCGGCATAGGGCGTCTCGATCAGGCGTATGCCGAAATTCATGATCTGCAGCCGCTCCATGGCGGCGAGCGTCGGCGAGAAGAACGCCTCGTTGACGGCATCGACCTCGAACTCCCTGTAATCGGCCAGGATGGCATTGCCGCCCTCGAAGGTCGGGTGCTCCATCCAGTAGCGGCCAAGTGCCGTGGCGTTCGGCACCACGCCGCCATTCGAGCGCTGGTTCGACCATAGAAGCAGCCGCGAATTCTCCAGCCCGCCGGCGCAGACGATGAAATAATCGGCGCTGAAGGCGCCGGCATCCTTGCCGTTCGACCACAGCCTGGCGCCGGTCACTCGTTTGCCGTCCCCGGCAAGTTCGGTGGCATAGGTGTTGAGCACGAGCGCTATGTTCTTGCTCTTGTCGAGCTCGTCGGAGAATTTCTCGCCAAAGCGCACGGCCGGGCTCTTGATCAGCTGCACCCAGCGTATGTCGTCTGAAATCGGCACATCGGGCTTGAAGTCGGGAAGCTCGAGTATGTCGTGCACCTCGGACAGATAGGGCTCGATGTCGGTCCGGGCGATTGGCCAGCCGGTGTCCGGCGCCCATGCCTTGGGCTCAAAGTCCTGCTTGTCGAGCACGCGGCACCAGCCGGCCCAGTGGTTCGACGACCCGCCCATGAAGCGCAGCCGGGTGATGTCGAGATCGAAATATTGATCGCCGACCGTGGAGCCGCGGTAGAAATCCTGCGACTCGTCGCTGAATTCGCGTGCGCCGGCCTCCAGCACCACGACCGGAATGCCGGCGGCGCCGAGCTTTCTGGCAATGGTGGTGCCGGCCGGCCCGGAGCCGAGAATGCAGACCTTGGGCTTGAAATCCGAGGCTCGAAACGCCTCATAGCTGTCGAAGATCATACCAGATCGCTCCGCTTCAGGATCCAGCCATTGACCACGACGATCTCGTCGGGATCGGATGGGGGGCGGTCGCTGTCAGGCAGCTTGCGAAAAAGCTGTAGCGCCGGCATCGCAATCAGCGCCTGCACGATGGTGCGGCGCGATATTTTCCTGATGAACAAACTCATGACACGTCTCTGGATGGGGGCTTCGATCCACGCATAGCGTTCCCTGAACGGCACACGTACCGGCCAGACATGCCATGCCCGTGCCAAGGCTTGCCTGTAAACGAGTTACAACCCGGTAAACGGCGCAGTTGCGTGGAAACAATGTCGGCGATCCGTTAACAGCCCCACCACCAACACCTCAGGCAGCTTCGGAAATATCCCGGTCTAGGATCGACAAATTGCGGCCGCGGTGCTTGGCCTCGTAGAGCCGGCGGTCGGCGGCGCGCATCAGGTCCGAGACATCGGCATCTTGCGCACAGGTGATGCCGCCGATCGAGACGGTCAGCGGCACCGTGCGCTCGTCGACCGGACGAAAGCGGACCAGCTCGACTTCACGGCGGATGCGCTCGGCCACGCGCCGGGCTTCGGCTTCCGTAGCGCCGACCAGGAAGGCGCCGAACTCCTCACCGCCAATGCGGCCAAGCACGTCGCCGCTGCGGACGCCGCGCTCGATGGCGCTGGCGATCAACAGCAGTGCGTCATCGCCGGTCAGATGGCCGAAACTGTCGTTGATCGCCTTGAAATGGTCGGCGTCGATGATCAGCAGCGCGCCGCGATCGGATTTGCGCCGCGAGCCGTCCAACGCGGCAAAGAAGCTCTCGCGGTTGAGCATGCCGGTCATGTCGTCGCGGCTCGCCTTCGCCGACAGGCGCCGATGCGCGGCGGCGAGCTGGGCATGCGCGCGGGCGAGATCGCGATGCGCGTTTTTCAGTCGGTCGCTCTGCCAGAAGGTGCTGGCGCAGGCGATCCAGGCGAGCGCCAGCGGGCACACCGTCGATGTCAGCCAGACAGTGCGGTCGACCGGAAAACCCATGGCCGGAACGATGATCAGCGTCAGCAAAAGCGAGATGGCTACCGAGCCGAATGCGACCGCGGCGGACTTTAAGACTATGCGACTCATCGCTGGCTCCCACTGAACCGTCTCTGTGCCAGCAAGCCCTGAAGGCCACCTTTCCGTGATGGCTAAAATTTGAATGGTGAGCCCATTTTTACAACTCTAGATGCACATAGGTTGTGGATAAGCTCTACATCAGAAAGGGGTTCGAACGGCAGATATTTCATGCCATAAGGACGCCATGACCACGCTGCCCGATCCCGCCCGCTTCGCCCATGTCACCGACTGGGTGTTCGACCTCGACAACACGCTTTATCCGCACCATTCGAATCTGTTTTCGCAGATCGACGTCAAGATGACGGCCTATGTCGGAGAACTGCTCACGCTGCCGCGCGAGGAAGCGCGCAAGCTGCAGAAGGAACTCTATCTCGAATATGGCACGACGCTGAACGGGCTGATGACGCGCCACGGCATCGACCCCGACGATTTTCTCGAAAAGGTGCACGACATCGACTATTCGTGGCTGGTGCCGGATCCGGTGCTGGGCACCGCCATCCGCCAGCTGCCCGGCCGCAAGTTCATCTTCACCAATGGCGACCGCAGGCACGCCGAGCGCACCGCGCGCCAGCTCGGCATACTCGACCATTTCGACGACATTTTCGATATCGTCGCCGCCGGGCTGACGCCGAAGCCGTCGCGGCAGACCTATGAGAAGTTTGCCGAACTGCACGCCGTCACCGGACACAATGCGGTGATGTTCGAGGATCTCGCCCGCAACCTCGAGGTGCCGAAATCACTGGGCATGACCACGGTGCTGGTGGTGCCGCGCAATTTCGAGCCGACCTTTGCCGAGATCTGGGAACGCGATCCGGCCAATGAGGACGACGTCGATTTCGTCACCGACGATCTCGCGACGTTTCTGACGGGGATAGTGGAGGGGGTAGAGGAATTGAGGAGCTGAAGAATTGAAGAACTGGTGAAAGGGAGACCGATCCGGACCTCCTTTTCCTCAATTCTTCAGTTCTTCAATTCCCGGTTCCCCTACTCCCCCAACTTGTAGAAGCGGCTGATGATCCCCCAGGCCTCGTCGGCGGTGTCGACAAAGTCGATGATATCCTGGTCGCCGGGCGTGATGGTGCCTTGTTCGGCCAGGAAATCGAGGTCGATCGCGCGCTGCCAGAACGCCTTGCCGAACAGGATCACCGGCACGCGCTCCATGCGGCCGGTCTGGATCAGCGTCAGCGTCTCGAAGAATTCGTCCATGGTGCCGAAGCCGCCCGGAAACACCGCGACGGCCTTGGCGCGCATGACGAAATGCATCTTGCGGATGGCGAAATAGTGGAAGTTGAAGCACAGCTCCGGGGTCACATAGGCGTTCGGCGCCTGCTCGTGCGGCAGGACGATGTTGAGGCCGATCGACGGCGCGCCGACATCGTCGGCGCCGCGATTTCCCGCCTCCATGACGCCTGGACCGCCGCCGGTGACGACGACGAATTCGCGGTAGTAGGACGTGGCCGATTGCTGTGAGCAGAGGCGGGCGAATTTGCGCGCCTCCTCGTAATATTTGCTGTTTTCCTCGAGGTTTTTCTTCTGCGTCTCGTTCTTGGCGGCCCAGGCCTCGCCGCCGGGCTCGGGAATACGCGCGCCGCCGAACAGGATCACCGTCGAGCGGATGCCGCGCTCGGCCAGGATCATTTCGGGCTTCAAGAGCTCAAGCTGCAAGCGCACAGCGCGCAATTCCCGGCGCGTCATGAAGTCGGGATCGTTCCAGGCCAGCCGGTAGGTTTCGGCGCGCGTCTGCGGCGTGTCGGGAACGCTTTTCGAGCGCTCGAGATCCTCGTCCGAATGCGGCAGCGGCGTCCATCCCGCCTTTTCCATGGGAGTCATATGCTTTCTACCCGTCCCAACAGTTCACTTGCGCCGTCCCATGGCGCACGCGCGATTGACCCCCAATACGCCTTAACATAGGGTCCGCGCGACTTTCAAAACAAGGTTAAGGCCGACGGCCTTAACAGCGTGGTAACGGAGCGAATTCATGTCGAAGCCTGATCTGGCCAGCCTCGAAAAGACGATCGAGAAGGCCTTCGAGGAGCGCGACACGATTTCGACCGCGACCCGCGGCGAAACGCGCGACGCCATCCAGTCCTCACTCGACCTGCTCGACCGTGGCACCGTGCGCGTTGCCGAGCGCCAGCCCGATGGCAAATGGCATGTCAACCAGTGGCTGAAGAAGGCGGTGCTGCTCTCGTTCCGGCTCTATCCGATGGAGATCATCAAGGGCGGCCCCGGCCAGGCGGTCTGGTGGGACAAGGTGGCGTCGAAGTTCGACGGCTGGAGCGCGGTCGATTTCGAGAAGGCAGGCTTCCGCGCCGTGCCGTCTTCGATCGTGCGCCGCTCGGCCTATGTCGCGCCGGGCGCGGTGCTGATGCCGTCCTTCGTCAATGTCGGCGCCTATGTCGATAGCGGCACCATGGTCGACACCTGGGCCTCGGTCGGCTCCTGCGCCCAGATCGGCAAGAATGTGCACCTCTCGGGCGGCGTAGGCATCGGCGGGGTGCTGGAGCCGATGCAGGCCGGCCCGACCATCATCGAGGACAATTGCTTCATCGGCGCGCGCTCCGAAGTGGTCGAGGGCTGCATCGTGCGCGAAGGCTCGGTGCTCGGAATGGGTGTGTTCATCGGCCAGTCGACCAAGATCGTCGACCGCGCCACCGGCGAAGTGTTTTATGGCGAGGTGCCGCCGAATTCGGTCGTCGTCGCCGGCTCGATGCCGGGCAAGGCCTTTCCGAACAACGAGCCGGGCCCTGGCCTCTACTGCGCCGTCATCGTCAAGCGCGTCGATGCTAAGACCCGGTCGAAAACCTCGATCAACGAACTGCTGCGTGATTGATCCTGTCCGAGCAACCAGAGCGCTCCAGATTGCCCAACACACCACCACTTCCCTGGCTTTTCTTCAGCCTCTCAGGGCGCGTCAGCCCAAGTGCCTACGTGCTCGCCGGGCTGCTGCTGGTGCTTGCACAGTTTTTCCCGCTCTACCAGTTGTCGAGACTGGAACCCGGCACCGCAACCAGCCAGAACTGGGCACTTGTGTTCTGGGTCGTTTTGCTGATCTCGACATGGTCGAGCTTTGCGGTAACCGCAAAGCGGTTTCATGATTTCGGCAAGCCGACTTATTACGCGTTGATCTCTCTTATCATCGGCCCCATTCTTCTCATCGTTCTAGCGTGTTTCCGCGGTGACCCCGGTCCGAACCGCTACGGCAAACGCAGCAACGCGCCGGCTGAACCATGAGCGCCGACCGGATATCTCGCCATGCGCTACCGCACGCTTGATCCGAAACTGATCATCGACACCGCCGAGCGGCTGGAAGAGCGCGTCGCCGAGCGTTTTCCCGATGCCGGCCTGCGCGGCGTCGCCGCCGAACTGGTGTCGCTGTCGCGCGACCTGGCCAAGGCGGCGCAGGCGCTGGAAGCGCCGATCTGGTGGCTGCGCGGCGCCATCGTCGCCGCTGTTGCCGCCGGCGCGCTGATCTTCCTGTTCGTCGGCACCATCCTGCCGCTCATCCATATCTCGCAGGCCGACGATGCGGTGCAGTCGGTGCAAGGCATCGAAGCCACGATCAACATGATGATCCTTGCCGTGCTCGGCCTGCTGGCGCTGATCCGCACCGAGGAGCGCATCAAGCGCAAGCGGGTGTTTCGCCAGCTGCATGGGTTGAGATCGCTGATCCATGTCATCGACATGCACCAGCTGACCAAGGATCCGGCAGCATTGTCCGCCAATTTCAGGCCGACCGCGCATTCGCCGGCGCGCATCACCAATGCCGCCGACCTGGCGCGCTACCTCGACTATTGCTCGGAAATGCTGTCGATCACCGGCAAGATCGCGGCGCTGTTTGCGCAGTCCGTCAATGACGATGTGGTCATCGACGGCGTCAACGACGTCGAGAACCTGGCGTCCAACCTGTCGCGCAAGATCTGGCAGAAGATCACGCTGATCGAGAACCACCCGGCGGCGCAGCCCGTGCCGGCGCCAGGCCCGGCGAGCAAAGCGCCGGCTCCGAGGCGCGCACCAAAGCTGTGACGCGGCGGGCCCACGCGCCTGTTTTCGGGCTATGCGGGCCAAGGCCCGAGGCTCGCGGCAAGTAGACTATCCAGTGACGGCTTCCGGCGTCAGCCCGGGTGAGCCGCGCTTTTCCCGCTCGGCCTGCCGCACCAGCGCGGTGACCCGCTTCAGCAGAGGCGCCGGCGTGCCGGCCTTTTCGGCGAGGCTCAGGACGGCCCCCTGCAGGTCACCGATCTCGGTCGGCCGACCGCGCTGGAGGTCGTCCCACAACGACGAGCGCGCCTGCGGGTCGATCGCGAGCATGCGGCGGGCGACCAGCCGGAACAGCCAGTCCGGCAGCCGGAGCAGTTTCGGCAGCAGGCCGGGACGCAAGCCGCCGATCCGCGCCGGCGCGATATGTAACGCCTTCATCGCCGCCAGGGCCTCGTCGATCTGACCGGCCAGGATCCGCCGCCAGCGGCGGTCGGCAAGTTCGCTCGCCAGCGGCAGGCCGGACAAGGCGACAAGCGCGTTGTTGAGGTTGATCAGCAGCTTGCCCCACTGAACGGCTTTCATGTCGGGATGGGTTTCCACGCCAAGCCCTTCGACATCGAGAAGGCCGGCAAGCCCGGCCATACCGTCTTCAATCATCACCTTGCCGTCGCTGGCGCGATGCACGTGAAGCGGCAAATTGCCTACGGCCGACTGGACGACATTGAACGGCACCATGCCGGCGAGCACAGTCCGGCCACCGAGCCCGGCGCGTAACCGGTCGGCATTGCCGACGCCGTTCTGGAGGCTGACCACCACGACTTCGCCGCGCGCATGTCCGGCAACAAGCGACGCCATCTCCTCGGTAGCGCCGTTCTTGACCGTCACCAGCACCACGTCGGCACTGGCCAGGGCAGCGGCGGGATCAGTGGTGACGGACTCCGGCCGGATGGATCGGTCGCGATTATCGAGATCGGTGATGCGCAGGCCGCCGTCCAGCAAGACCGTCGCGATGCCTGGCCGCGCCAAAAACACCACCTTGCGTCCGGCCAGCGCCAGGCAGCCGCCGACATAGCAGCCGATGCTGCCGGCGCCGGCAATGACGATGGTCTTTTCGGCGTTGGCCATGCGATTACCTCGTGTTGGCCTGCACTATACGACATGAAAACCATAATGTCGGCGGCAGGACCGGTCATCATCTCTGGCCGTGACAGGCCTTTCGCTTTCGACTATCGCTTTGCCCATGAAACTGCCGACCGATCCCGCCGCCAACCTCGCGACCCTCATACGCTGCGCCTCCGTAACGCCCGCCGAGGGCGGCGCGCTGGCTGCCCTGGAAGGCATGCTGAAGCCGCTCGGCTTTTCCGTCGAACGCCCTGTGTTTTCCGAAGACGGCACCCCCGACATCGAGAACCTCTACGCGCGTCGCTCCGGCAACGGGCCGCATCTGATGTTTGCCGGCCATACCGACGTGGTGCCGGCGGGCGACGAGGCGTCGTGGACGCATCCGCCCTTCGCCGCCGAGATCGCCAAGGGCGAGATGTATGGCCGCGGCGCCGTCGACATGAAGGGCGGCATCGCCTGTTTCATCGCCGCCGTGGCGCGCCATGTCGAGAAAAAGGGTGGTCCGAAAGGCTCGGTCTCGCTGCTGATTACCGGCGACGAGGAGGGGCCGGCGATCAACGGGACGACAAAACTGCTCGACTGGGCGGCGGCCAAGGGCGAGAGATGGGACGCCGCGATCGTTGGCGAGCCGACCAATCCGGACACGCTCGGCGACATGATCAAGATCGGCCGGCGTGGCTCGATGTCTGGCAGTGTCACGGTCAACGGCCGCCAGGGCCATGTCGCCTATCCATTGCTCGCCGACAATCCGGTGCGCGGCCTGATCAGCCTGGTCGACGCCTTGCTGTCACCCGTCTTCGACAAGGGCACGAAGGATTTTCAGCCGACCAATCTGGAAGTGACCTCGATCGATGTCGGCAACCCGGCGACCAATGTTATTCCGGCCAAGGCGACAGCCACCTTCAACATCCGCTTCAACGACACATGGACTGCCGAGACGGTGCAGGCCGAGATCCATAACCGCCTCGACCAGGCGGCGAAGCGCAAGAAATACCGGACCGGCAAGACGCCGGTCGACTACGAGCTGATCTGGCGCGACCGGCCGAGCCATGTCTTCCTGACGCGCGACGACAAGCTGATCGAGACGCTGCGCGGCTCGATCAAGGCGACGGTCGGCAAGGAGCCGGCGCTGTCCACCTCGGGCGGAACCTCGGATGCGCGTTTCATCAAGGACTATTGCCCGGTGGTCGAGTTCGGCCTCGTCGGCAAGACCATGCACATGGTCGACGAGCGCGTCGCACTGGCCGACCTCGAGACGCTGACCCAAATCTACCAGCGCTTCATCGATGACTGGTTCGAGCAGGGCTGATCATGCTTTCGGTTGACGAGACCTCTTCATCGCTTAACGGCGCCTGGCGGCTGATGCTCGGAAAGGCCGACGGCTTGCGGCTGCTCGACCTTTCGGCGGACGGCTTCTGGAATTCCTTCTTCGCCATCGTCGTCGCCGCGCCGGCGATGATCGTCGGCTGGGTCGGCACGGCCAACGAGATCGGCGATCCCAATGCGTTCGCCGGTCGGCTGGGCATGTTGGTTCGCCTGGCGACCGTCGACCTCGGCTCGTGGCTGCTGCCCCTGTTTGTGCTTGCCCTGGTCGCATCGCGCGCCGGCATTGGCGACCGCTTCGTCCACTATGTCGTCGCCAGCAACTGGGCGTCGGCGATCACCGCCTGGATGCTGCTGCCTTCAGCGCTGATCAGGCTTTTCCTGCCGTCCGGCAACCCGGTTGCCGAATTGGTGTGGCTGGTTCTGGTGGTGCTTTCGCTGGTACTCTCCTGGCGGATGACCAACGCCGCGATCGGCAAGGGCGCGGCTGTCGGCAGCGCCGTGTTCGCAGGCATGTTGGTGGTGTCTCTGGCCGTGTTGTTCGGCCTGGTGGCGCTGCTCGGCATCACTGTGCCGACCGCCGCTCCGGCCTAGAACTTTTCCGGATAGTCTACACCGACGAGAAAAAGCCCGTCGGGCGGCGCCACCTGGCCGCAGGCGGCGCGGTCTTGTGCAGCGAGCGCGGCCTTGAGGTCGGCGGCGGTCCAGCCGCCGTCGCCGACGCGTTTCAGCGAACCGACCATGGAGCGCACCTGGTTGTGCAGGAAAGAGCGCGCCGAGGCCCTGACTTCGATCAGGTCGCCCTGGCGGCTTACATCGAGCAGCTCCAGCGTCCGCACCGGACTGTTGGCCTGGCATTGCGTCGAGCGGAAGGTGGTAAAGTCATGTCGGCCGAGCAGGACTTTCGCCGCTTCGTGCATGGCGTCCGCATCGAGCCGCTTCGGCACCCACCAGACCTTGCCCTTTTCCATCGCTGCAGGCGCGCGCCGGTTGAGGATGCGGTAGAGATAGTGCCGTCCGCGGGCCGAGAAACGGGCGTCGAACTCATTGGGGACAACCGTCGCCTGCAGGATGGCGATCCGCGCGCCCGCCGCCTGCAGGTGCGCGTTGACGGCGTCGCGCACCTTGTCGTTTGGCCATGCCTTGGCGAGGTCGACATGCGCCACCTGGGCGGTCGCATGCACCCCGGCGTCGGTGCGGCCGGCGGCGCGTATCCGCACCGCCTCACCGCAGAATTTCTCGATCGCCTGCTCTATCGCCTGCTGCACCGAAGGCTGATCCGCCTGGTGTTGCCAGCCGGCGAAGAGGCTGCCGTCATATTCGATATCGAGACGAAAACGCGGCATACACCCTTCGTTCAGGCGGCGAGTGCGGTAAAGGCCTGGGCGTAGACCAGTTTGCCTTTTTCGGGTGCGTCACCCCAGGCCAGCGCCTGCAGCGCTTCGCCCAGATATTCGCTCTCGAACTTTTCGGCGCGCGCATGGCTGTAGCCGAAGCGGCCGTAATAGGCCGGATCGCCCAACACAACGGCGAGCGTCTCGCCGCCATCCCTGAGGCGGATATGCGCCTCGCGGATCAGCGCACCGCCAATGCCCGAGCCGTGGAACGAAGGTTCCACCGCCAACGGCGCCAGCGCCACGGCTGCGAACTGCTTGCCGCCGTTCTGGACGAACAGCCTGGAAAACAGGATGTGGCCGACCACCTGGCCGTCTTCTTCCGCCACCAGTTCGACAACGGCGTCGCCGCCGGTGACCAGAGCGTCGACCAGCCCGGCCTCCGCCTGCTGGCCGAATGCGTGTTCCTCGACCAGGCGTATGGCCTCGCGGTCCCGCGGCGTCGCGCCGCGTATCGACATCATGCTCATGAGAACTTCATTCCTTTTTCGATCTTGGCCCCGCGCAGAAACTCCTGCGCGGCAGCGGGCTTTCCGCCCGCCCGTTGAACTTCGACCAGCCTGACCGCGCCCGACCCGCAGGCGACCGTCAGCCGGTCATCGAGAATTCCTCCCGACTCGCCCATGCTTTCAGAAAGCGTACCTTCAGAAAGCGTCGAGCGAAGCAGTTTCAGCCGTTCCGTGCGGCCGCCGATGTCGGCCTCGCACCAGGCGCCGGGGAATGGCGACAGCCCGCGAATGTGATTGTGGACCTCCGCAGCCGGGCGCGTCCAGTCCACACGTGTCTCCGACTTATCGATTTTCCTGGCGTAGGTCACCCTGTCAGCCGCCTGCAAAGTCGATGCCAGGGTATTTGTCTCCAATCGGGACAGCGCTTCCACCATCAGCGTGGCAGCAATATTCATCAAGCGGTCGTGCAGATCGCCGGCGGTCATGTCGGGCTCTATGGCGCATTTTTCAACCAGTGCCACCGGACCGGTGTCCAGGCCCTCTTCCATGCGCATCACCATCATGCCGGTTTCGACGTCGCCGGCCATAATGGCGCGCTGGATGGGAGCTGCACCACGCCAACGCGGCAAAAGCGAGGCGTGGCCGTTGAGGCAGCCGAGGCGCGGAGCCTCCAGAATACCCTTCGGCAACAGCAAACCATACGCGACGACGACCGCGACATCGGCACGCAACGCATAGAAAGCAGCTTGCTCGGCCTCGCCCTTCAGCGACAGCGGCGTGCGCACTTCGATGCCCAGCCGCTCAGCCTCGCGCTGCACCGGCGACGGTGTCAGCTCCAGCCCGCGGCGGCCCGCGGCGCGCGGCGGCTGGGTGTAGACGGCTGCTATCTCGTGCCCGGCCTCGGCAATCGCGCGCAGCACCGGCACCGAAAACTCCGGCGTGCCCATGAAGATGACGCGAAGCGGCATTTTTCGTCCAGTATCCTGTTCTGCGCGCGGCAGTCCGCTCAAGCGTCTGCTTCAAACGGGTTTACGATCTTGAGGTCAAGCTCTTCGAAGTCCTTAATATTGCGCGTCGCCAGCATAGCGTCGTGCGACAGGCAGATGGCAGCGATCATGGCATCGGAAAGGCTGATCGGCCGGCCGATAGTTTCCCGCATTGCCCGGAGCTTGCCCGCCAGACGGGGAATGGGACCGGCAAATTCGACGACACGTCCCGAAAACTGCTTCGAAACCAGGTGGTCAAGTGCACGGACGTGGCGGTCCGAGCCGGTCTTGTTGAGAAACCTTTCGGCTCCAAAGGACTGCTCCATGACAACAGGACCGCAGAGATAGAGGTCGAGCAGGTCCTGTCTGCCAAACCACTTAGCGACGTTTGGATCGGGCGCGGGCCGGCTCGCTTCCGAGACGACATTGGTATCGAGGATTATCACTCGAAATTCTCAATGGTGCGGCCAAAGTCGCGTTTCCGTTCCGCTTCGATCTCATCCATCATCTGCGCAAATTCGTCGCTGATTGCATTTTCCGAGGCGAAGGCAGCGCGAATCGCATCCCAAGCCGTGAGTCCAGGCTCGGCCTTGCCTTCTTTTTCCGCAACCATGCCTTTTCGCAACAGATCGATCGCCTTGATCGAGAGGCTTTGGCCGCCCTTGCGTGCCGCATGCTCGATTTCACGCTTCAACGGCTCGGGAATATCTCTGATCAACATATCGCCCATCTGAGTCTCCAGTCTGATATCAATGATATCACGCAAGGAAGCGTCTCTCAATAGGGGCGGGTCGAGACGGGATTTTGTGCGAGTCGCCGAAAGCAGGGCCTATCCCACCAGCTTGCCCGGCGCCTTGTCCTTGGCGAGCTTCTTGAACTTCTTGACCACCATGTCGCGCTTCAGCTTCGAGATGTGGTCGATGAACAGCACACCGTTGAGATGGTCGATCTCGTGCTGCAGGCAGGTCGCCATCAGGCCTTCGGCCTCGATCTCCTGCAGCTTGCCGTCGCGGTCGAGATATTTCACGCGCACCGAGGCGGGACGCTCGACCTCGGCGTAATAGTCCGGGATCGACAGGCAGCCTTCCTCGTAGACCGAGCGGGCGTCGGCGCTTTCGAGGATTTCGGGATTGATGAAGACATGCGGCGCCGGCGGCTCGTCTTCCTTGGCGAGGTCGATGACCAGCATGCGCAGCGGCTCGCCGATCTGGATTGCGGCCAAACCGATGCCCGGCGCATCATACATCGTCGCCAGCATGTCGTCGGCCAGTTTGCGCAAAGGCGCGTCGACGCGTTCGACTGGTTTGGAAACCTGGCGCAGGATGGGATCGGGAAGGATGATGAGCGGCTTGATCGACATGGCGCCTCACCTAAAACGTCGCAGGAGAAGCGTCAACCGGTGCGAATCGGTCTCGTTCACGTTTTGATCTGTGCCAGGTCTGCGAATCGGCTATGCTGGCGGGATGAACGACCTGAGCACCATCCTTTCCGAACCCGTTGCCCGGCTTGGCGCCACGACGATCACGCTCGGCCATGCACTGGCCCTCGGCGCGCTGGTGTTTCTCGGCCTGTTCCTGGCGCTTGTCGTGGCGCTGTGGCGATCGGCCAAGGCGCGCACCATCGCCGCGGCGGAAGCCGCCGACCACGCCCGCGACGCCGAGGCGCGGATGGCCGGCATTTTGCAAAGCCAGGCCGAGATGCAGGGCCGCATGGGCGCCATCGCCGACGTGTTCGGCGCAAGGCAGGCCGAACTCAACCAGTCGATCGGCCAGCGCCTCGACGCCATGACCGGCAGGCTCGGTCAAACCATGACCGAACAGACCAAATCGACGCATGAGAGCCTCGCCAAACTGCAGGAACGGCTGGCGGTCATCGACACCGCGCAAGGCAACATTCAGTCGCTGGCCGGCCAGGTCGTGCAATTGCAGGCGATCCTGTCCAACAAGCAGACGCGCGGCGCCTTCGGCCAGTCGCGCATGGAGGCGATCGTCGCCGACGGCCTTCCGATGGGCGCCTACGAGTTCCAGGCAACGCTGTCAAACGGCAGCCGTCCCGACTGCCTGGTCAGGATGCCGAACGGTGCGCCGCAGCTTGCCATCGACGCCAAGTTTCCGCTGGAAGCCTGGAACGCCATCCGCGCCGCCGATGGCGCCGAACAACAGAAGATCGCGGCCCAGGCTTTCCGCCGCGACATCGAAATTCACGTCCGCGATATCTCGGAAAAATACCTGATCCAGGGCGAGACGCAGGACACCGCCTTCATGTTCGTGCCGTCGGAATCGGTGTTCGCCGAAATCCACGAGAATTTCGACGCCGTGGTCCAGAAGGCGCACCGGGCGCGTGTCATCATCGTCTCACCGTCGCTTTTGATGCTGTCGATCCAGGTCATCCAGGCCATCCTCAAGGACGCCCGCATGCGCGAACAGGCGCATCTGATCCAGGGCGAGGTGATCCGGCTGATGGAAGACGTCGCGCGCGTCGACGAACGCGTGCGCCGGTTGCAGACGCATTTTGGCCAGTCGGCCAAGGATATCGACGAGATACTGGTGTCGACGTCGAAGGTGACCAAGCGCGGCCAAAAGATCGAAGCGCTGGAGTTTGGCGAAAGCGAAGCCGAAGTGCGCGGTGGCGGACCCGCCAAGGCCGAAGCCGGAGTGCGGGTGGCGGATTCCAAGACGGGGCAGCTCAGGCTACGTGTCGTCGAAGGCGACGATTAAAGCGCGTCGCGCTGAACGGATTCATACGACGCGCTTTAAAAGTCTTTGTTTTGATGCATGTCGTTGTCCCAGAACCGCGGCACACTTCTGGGCGCCATGCATTAGACCGTAGCCACGATCACGTGCGCCTGGATCTTGGCCGCAACCTCGCCGCTGCCGTGTCTGGCTGCAATCACGGACGCGGCGTGATCGGTTGCGGCTTCCAGTTTTCCTCTAGCCTCGATTTCGTTGCGAAGCGGAGTTCCCTGGCAATAGGCAACCGCCGGAAGGCGCGGCGAGGAGGCACGGCTTTGTTCGGCCCTCGTGTCGATCACCACACGGGAGAAACCTGCGGCTTCCAACTCGCCGCGGATCAATGCAATGTCATTGTAGCCGTGCGGCGTGCGGGCGAGAAAGCGGGGCGGATCGTTCGGAAAAATCTCCGCAAGAGCATTCGTCACATCATTGGCGAATACATTCTCTTCGATGCGATCCCACACGTTGAACAGGAAATGGCCGCCGGTCTTCAGGACCCGCTTTGCTTCGCGATAGCCGGCGGCTCGGTCGGGAAAGAACATCGCGCCGAACTGACAGCAAACGAGATCGAAAGCCGCATCTTCGAACGGCAGCGCCAGAGCATCCGCCTGACGCCATTGTATACGACTGTCGGGAGCTTGTCGCGAGGCCGCGTAGTCGAGCATAGGCTGGTTGAGGTCGGTCACGACATAGCTTGCGCCGGGAGACAGTTTTGGAGCCAATGCGCGGGTGACAACGCCGGTACCGGCGGCGACTTCCAGGACGGCGCCGGGCGACAAGGACGCTGCCCGTCGTGCCAAATCCGCGGCGAACGGCTCGAAGATCAGCGGCACCATGTAATGGTCGTAGTTTTCCGGAATCGAGCCGGCAAACACTTTGTCCGTTTCCGACATTGCTATCCCCCGCCATCCGTTTGATGGCTAGCCTAGCACATTATTGGCTGGTTTGGGCCGCGTTTAACCGGGAGGCAGGTGCTACTGCGCCTCTACGATGCTTACGCCCTCGAATTCCGGAAGCCAGTGCAGGGCCGATCGGTGCCATTTCTGTTGGGTCGGAACGAGATCCTCGCGTTGCCGCGCGGTCCCCGCCCTGATCCCATAGACCTTCGGCCCGTCGCCAACCGACGTTGCGTAAAGATGGGAACCGCAGTCGCCGCAGAACGCCTGGGCACGCTTGGCGCCGCTCGATCCCGTCTTGATATAAACCTTCGGTGTGCCCTTTGTGATCCTATAATGATCCTCAGGCGCGGGAACAGTGACACGAAAGGCGGTACCGGTCAGTTGCTGGCAGTCGGTGCAATGACAGATAGAGGTCTTTTCCGGGTCGACGTCTGCTTCATAAGTTATGGCGCCGCAATGGCACCCACCATCGATTTTCATCGTTGATTCTCCGAAATCCGTCGGGTGATCTTAGCGGGACCAGGCGATGGCGCCAACGGTGGACTGCTGGTCCAGAACTAGTCCGACGCCGCCTCGACCTGCTTGCGCCGGTGCTCCCAGGTTCCGGTCGTCTGCGGCTTGACGAACAGTCTGGTGATCTCCGGCATTTCTTTTTTCAAGAGCGCCTCGATGCGCTCGACACAGGCTTCGATCTCAGGCGCCGTCAGATGGTCCTCGAATTCGATGCTCAGCCCAGCGACGATCTGTTGCGGGCCGAGATGGACGGTGAGAACGCCGTTGGCCCGCTGCACTGCCGGATCCTGCTGGGCGATGGCCAGCACCTTGGCCTGCACTTCCGGCGAGGCCGGCTCACCGATGAGCAATCCCTTGCTTTCGCGCGCCAGAAAGATGGCGGTGGCGCCGAGGATCATCGCGATGCCGATCGAGGCGACGCCGTCGAGCTCGGGCATGTCGAGGAGTTCGGCCGCCAATATGCCGGCGAAGGCGACGAACAGACCGAGCAGGGCGGCGCTGTCCTCGAACAGGATCGTGTAGACGCTCGGATCCTTGCTCGATTGCACGGCCTGCAGCCAGCCTTGGTTGCCCTTCTGCTGGCGGAACTCCTTCAGCGCCACGTACCAGGAGCTGCCCTCGAACAGCATTGAGAGGCCAAGCACGATGTAGTTGATTTTGGGATTGGCGACCGGCTGAGGCGCCATGATGTGGACGACGCCTTCATAGAAGGACACGCCAGCGCCGAGCGCAAAGACGAGCAGGGCGACAATGAAGCTCCAGAAATACAGCTCGCGGCCATGGCCGAGCGGGTGCGTGCGGTCCGGCGGACGGGCGGCGCGGTGCATGCCGTAGAGCAGCAGCCCGCCATTGCCGGTATCCACCAGCGAGTGCACGCCTTCCGACAGCATCGCCGAGCTGCCGGTGAAGAAGGCGGCGACGAATTTGGTCATAGCAATAGCTAGATTACCGGCGAGCGCCGCGTAGATGACCGTCTTCGACCCGCCATGCGCTGCCATGCTGTCCCTCCAAGGCGCCCAATGTAACGGCCTGCCGCCGAGCTCCACAGGCATCACAACGCACGAATCGCCTGGTCGTTCAGGTTGAAGGCCAGCTTGCGGAAAGACGCCCCTATTCGATGATCTCGTCCGTCCACACCTTGAAACCAGCCAGCGTGCCCGGTCCGAAGATGTGGGTCAGCGGCACGTCGGCGGCGTCGCGACCCGACGCGATCAGGATGCGGCCGATGCGTGGCGAATTGTTGCGCGGGTCAAAGACATGCCAGCGGCCACCGAGATAGACCTCCATCCAGGCTGCGAAATCCATGCTCGCCCAAGGTTTGGGCAGGCCGATGTCGCTGATGTAGCCGGTGCAGTAGCGGGTCGGGATGTTTAGCGCACGGCAAAAGGTGACGGCGAGGTGGGCAAAGTCACGGCAGACGCCGCTTTGCTCGCGATAGGCTTCCGCCGCGGTGCGGGTCGGCCGCGCATTGCCGTAGCTGAAGACGATATGGTTGTGGACGAAGTCACAGACCGCCTGGACGCGGGCAATACCGAGCGGCGTATGCCCGAACAGCCGCCAGGCTTCGCTGGCCAGCAGATCGCTCTCGCAAAAGCGGCTGGGCAACAGGAACAGCAATGTGTCCGACGGCAGATCGCGCACCTCGTGCTGCCAGGCCATCAGGTCGCCCATCTCGAACGTGCCGGGGTCGCGGATTACCGAATCGGTGCCGAAGGTGAAGCGACCGGGCGGGGCGACGAAACGGTTGCACCAATTGCCGAAACTGTCGCGGTAGCTCTGGATCGGCACCGGCGGGTTGGAGGTCAGGAAATCCGGGCGCTCGAGATCGGAGGCCCTGGAGTAGTGGACGTTGAGCATCGCGATCAGCGGCGTTTCCTGCGGAAAATCGAAACTCATCTCGCTGCCGATGCGGATTCGCATTGTCGTCCTGACCGCACTGCCTGATCATCGCCGGGCGAAGGCATGGCAGATGCTGCAGTGCGAAGGCAACCATGGCACGGACCGGAATGGTTTACGAGCAAATTAGAAACCGGTTGAAAGCGGCCCGACGGCGCCGGCGACAGACGCAGCCCTCTTGCAGTCCGGCGTTTCTCTTGTTTCACTTGGCCTCCCAGCAACTGGAGGAACGAATCATGGCTAAAGGTGCGATGAAGGCGGGCAAGGAAGCTCGGAAGCCGAAAAAAGACGCCAAGAAGCCCGCAGCGGCTCCGGCACTCAAGGCGCCGCCCGTCAAGGCGATGAGGCTCAAGGAAAAGTAAGCCCGCCTCGGAAGATCTTGGACGGTTGAAATCCGGACAAACCGTTTCGGCGCAGATTTTGACACCGGCGGCATGAACGATGCGGCCGGTGTTTTTGTTGATCGCACCGGCGCAGCCGCTTGTGTCGAAGCGGCGAGGACGACCTCGCGCCTTCCCATAAATCGGCCGGGACGGCCCGCCATGCTCATGGAATGGAGTGCATCCCGATGTCGTGGATTTTTCTGTTTTTCGCCGGCCTGTTCGAAATCGGCTGGGCGATCGGCCTCAAATACACCGACGGCTTCTCGAAGCCGCTGCCGACGGTGCTCACTGTCGCCTCGATGATCATCAGCCTCGGGTTGCTCGGCCTGGCGCTCAAGACGCTGCCTGTCGGGACGGCCTATGCGGTGTGGACCGGCATCGGCACGGTCGGCACGGCGCTTCTTGGCATCTGGCTGCTGGGCGAGCCTGCGACGGCCATCCGGCTCGCCTGCATTGCGCTCATCGTCTGCGGCATTATGGGGCTGAAGCTCGCCGCCTGAGCAAAGCAACCAAGGAAATCGACGCACAAACACATTCAGGGCCGCTGGAAGGCGACCCTGATGTCCGATCGTTTCGATCGAAGCGTTAGCGGGCGGAGAAGCCCGGAGGCGTCCTGCCGGTACGCTGCTTGCGCGCCGCATAGCGTGCGTCGCGCTTGGCCTTGCGTTCGGCTTCGTCGGCCAGCAAACGGGCGATGCGCTCGTTTTCTTCGGCTTCCTTGATCTTCGCTTCAGCCTGCGCTGCCTCTTCGGCCGCAATACGCGCCGCTTCGGCTGCTGCCTCGCGCTCGGCCTTCTCGACCGCCTCGCGTGCCAGCTTTTCCTGCTTCAGCCTGGCCTTTTCGGCCTCGCGTATTTCGCGAGCCTCAAGAATCGCCTTGCGTTCGGCCTGTTTGGCCAGAACCGCAGGATCATCAGCCGCCGGCTTCGACTTGAAGCGCTCCAGAAGCGCCTTCTTTGCCTCGTTCGCGGCATTGCGCCGCTCGAAAATGTCTTTTTCCCTGTAGATAGCCAAGTCCACTTCCCTGAAGTCAATTCGCGACGCTTACATACGCGCGAAAACCGAGAGTTCAAGCGCCAAAACGGTATGCCAGCCATGAAAGTTTAGGCTGTTGCAGCCGGGAGACGCGTTTTCCCTGAAACAAAGCCGGCCGAAACCGACATGCACTGTTCACCATCCGCCCCTCTGGCGGCCGGGGCGGCTCGCCGCTACCTCTAGCGGCAAATCAGAACATTTGGATGACATGCCATGGAACTCGGTCTCTACACTTTCGCCGACGTCAGCCCGGAGCCCGGCCCCGGCGCGATCGGCCCGCATCAGCGACTACGCAATCTGATCGAGGAGGTCGAGCTGGCCGACCAGGTCGGCCTCGACGTCTTTGGTCTGGGCGAACATCACCGCCCCGACTATGCCGCGTCCGCGCCGGTGGTGGCGCTGGCCGCTGCCGCCGAACGCACCAAGCGCATCAAGCTGACCAGCGCGGTCACCGTGCTGTCCTCCGATGATCCGGTGCGTGTCTTCCAGCAGTTCGCAACGCTCGACCTTTTGTCGGGCGGCCGGGCCGAGATCATGGCCGGGCGCGGCTCGTTCATCGAATCCTTCCCGCTGTTCGGCTACAATCTCGAGGACTATGACGAGCTGTTCGCCGAAAAGCTCGACCTGCTGCTGGCCATACGCGACAGCGTCAAGGTCACCTGGTCCGGCAATCTGCGCGCGCCCATCAACGACCGCGGCGTCTATCCGCGGCCGCTGCAGGACAAATTGCCGATCTGGATCGCAATAGGTGGAACGCCGCAGTCTGCGGCCCGCGCGGGGGTGCTCGGCCTGCCGCTGGCGCTGGCCGTCATCGGCGGCGAGCCGGCGCGGTTTGCACCGCTGTTCGACATTTATCGCGATGCCGCCAGGCGGGCCGGTACCGACCCCTCGGGCCTTGCCACCAGCATCAATGTGCACGGCTTCATCGCCGGGACCACTGAACAGGCGGCCGACGATTTCTACGGCCCGCAGGCCGAAGTGATGAACCGCATCGGCCGCGAGCGCGGCTGGGGCCCGACCTCGCGGGCGCATTTCGATCAGTCGCGTGGTCCGAACGGCGCGCTGTTTGTCGGTAATCCGGAGCAGGTGGCGGAAAAGATCGTCGCCCAGCACAAGATCTTCAACAATGACCGCTTCCTGCTGCAGATGGCGATCGGCGCCATGCCGCACGCCAAGATCATGAAGGCGATCGAACTGTACGGCACCAAGGTGGCGCCGATCGTGCGCAAGGAGACCGCCAAGCCCGGCGTCGCCGTCGCAGCGCCAGCCGCCTGAGCGACGGGCGGCCCGGATTGAGGGCCTTGCCGGCTAACGGAACCTTGGGCTTGCAGAGGCGTTTCCGTCAGGGGAATGCACCAATTGCGGTGCGCCGCTGAGGGAAAATCATGAAAGCCGAACCCGCCGCTTTGGGTGCTGGCCTTGCCGAGACCGAAGAGGCGAGAGTTGTGGCGCGTGCCGACACGCATCTGATGCGTTCGCTGCTCATCGGGATCTTCCTGTTCATGGCCATCTACGCGCTGTATTTCGCGCGTGCTTTCTTCATGCCGGTCATCCTCGCCTTCCTGCTGACGCTCACGCTGACACCAATCGTCCGCTTCCTGCGCAAGCGCGGCATTCCGGAAGTGGTTTCGGCGACAATGTTGGTCGTGCTGTCGATCTGCGTCTTCGGCGTTGCCGGCTATCTGCTCAGCGGCCCGGTCATCGACCTTCTCAACAACACCTCGTCGATCGGCCAACAACTTACCGAACGGCTGGCGCAATTACGGCGTCCGCTCGAGAGGATCATGCAGATCTCGCATCAGATCGAACAGATGACGGAGACCTCGCAGGAGCCGGGCATCCAGAAGGTGGCGATGGCGCAGTCCGGCGTCCTGTCGGCCGCCGCCAGCAACGTCCTGTCGGCGGGGACAAGCCTGACCATCATCTTCGTGCTGTCGCTGTTCCTGCTGGCGTCAGGCACGATGTTCTATGAGAAGATCATCCAGTCCTTCGCCAGCCTCAGTGAGAAGAAGCGGGCCTTGCGCGTCGTCTATGACGTCGAGCGCGAAATCTCGCATTATCTGCTCACCGTCACCGTCATCAATGCCGGTCTCGGCGCGGTTATCGGCCTTGGCCTGTGGGCGCTCGGCATGCCCAACCCGCTCGTCTGGGGAACGATGGCGGCGCTGCTCAACTTCCTGCCCTATGTCGGCGCGCTGATCACCATCGTGCTGGTCAGCGTCATTGCGATGATCAGCTTCGACTCGATCACCTACGCGCTTTTGGCGCCGGGCTTCGTGCTTTTGTGCGACATCGTCGAAGGCCAGTTCGTTACGCCGATGGTTGTCGGCCGACGCCTCGAGATCAACGCCGTGGCGATCTTCATCGCCATCGCCTTCTGGTCTTGGCTTTGGGGCTTTGTCGGCGCGCTGATGGCGGTGCCGCTGCTGGTCGTCGTCAAAGTGTTCTGCGATCATTTCGATGGCCTCAGCCATGTCGGCAATTTTCTCGCCGCACAGCAGACGGCCGTGGTGGAGGAGGAAGCGGCCGAAGAGAACGGAAAGGCCGCGGCATAAGCTTGCCGCGCCTGTCCGTCATCGCGCATTTGTTGTCTTCAGGCGGAGTGCCTATATCGAGCCGGTCAAGCCGGACCCTGCGATGAACGATGCCTCCTTCGACCTCGATTCCTATTTCGACCGCATTGGCTATCGCGGTCCGATCGATGCGTCGCTCTACAAGCTGAGCGCGCTGCATCGCCAGCGTCCGCAGGATCCCGTTCGAGAATATGGACCCGTTGCTTGGCACCAGCTCGACATCGTCATTCCCGACCGCGCCTTCGAAACCAGGGTCAGGCAGTTGAACATCGTAAAGGCTTGAGGCCCATGACCGCACTTTCCGTTCTCGACCTGTCGCCGATCGTCGAAGGCAGCGACGCCTCGCAATCGCTGGCAAATTCGCTCGACCTGGCCCGCCATGCCGAGCGGCTCGGCTACAGGCGCTATTGGCTGGCCGAGCACCACAACATGCCGGGCATCGCCAGCGCGGCGACCGCCGTCGTCATCGCCCATGTCGCCGACGGTACCAAGACCATCCGCGTCGGCGCCGGCGGCATCATGCTGCCCAACCATGCGCCGCTGGTGATTGCCGAGCAGTTCGGCACGCTGGCGGCACTGCACCCCGGCCGCATCGACCTCGGCCTCGGCCGGGCGCCCGGCACCGATATGGGAACAGCGCGCGCGCTGCGCCGCAATCTCGAGGCGTCAGACAATTTCCCCCAGGATGTCGTCGAGCTGATGGGCTATTTCCAGCCGGCCGCGGAAGGCCAGCGTATCCACGCCGTGCCCGGCGAAGGCCAGAAGGTGCCGGTCTGGATCCTCGGTTCCAGCCTCTATGGCGCGCAGCTCGCCGCCATGCTCGGCCTGCCCTATGCCTTCGCCTCGCATTTCGCGCCGGCCGAACTGGACCATGCGCTGGAGATCTACCGTTCGCGCTTCCAGCCTTCGGAACAGCTGGACAAGCCCTATGTCATGCTCGGCCTCAACGTTTTCGCCGCACCGACCGATGGAGAGGCAAAACTGCTGTTCACCTCGCTCCAGCAGGCCTTCGTCAATCTGCGCACCGGGCGGGCCGGCCGCCTGCCGCCGCCGGTCGAGGGCTATGACCAGACGCTCGAGCCGATGGCAAAAACCATGATTTCGCAGGCGCTGTCCTGCGCCGTCGTCGGCTCTCCCGAAACCGTCCGGCAAGGCATAGACGCGTTCGTGCGCCGCACCGGCGCAGACGAGCTGATGGTGACCGCGCAGATCTTCGACCATGCGGCACGCGTGCGCTCGTTCGAAATCCTGGCCGAGGCGCATAAATCGCTGTCGCAGGCCGCGTGACGCTTTTGCCTGTGTCTGCTGTGGGCAGGCGCCTTCCTCAGCCAGGAGCCGCCTCTCTCACGCATAGGTGACGTTTTCTTGTGGTTTCGAAGCCCTGACTGGGCGCTTCGCCGGGGGATCGCGCAGATCCTGGGGTTTTGAGCGCGGTTGGAGCACATCCGGGCCGCTGGGCGGCTGTTCAAAGGCGCCAAGTGCGGCGCGGTGGATGCCATGCGCAGAATGCTTGCGCCCGATGCCGCCTGTTCTTATATACGCGCCAAGCCGCCCAGTGCCGGAATGCCGGTTGCCGGAGCGGAATTTCTTGTGAACAGGGGCTTTCGTCGGAACGCCTTACGGGTCCTGAGAGCCTGCTTAGCGGAGAGACTAGAAAAATGGCAAAAGTAATCGGTATCGATCTCGGCACCACCAACTCCTGCATCGCCATCATGGATGGCAAGGAGCCCAAGGTCATTGAAAATGCGGAAGGCGCGCGCACGACGCCTTCCATCGTCGCCATCTCGGGCGACGGCGAACGTCTCGTCGGCCAGCCGGCCAAGCGCCAGGCGGTCACCAATCCTGAAAACACCATCTTCGCGGTCAAGCGCCTGATCGGCCGCCGCTATGACGACCCGGTGACGGAGAAGGACAAGAAGCTTGTCCCCTACAAGATCGTCAAGGGCGACAATGGCGATGCCTGGGTCGAGGCCGGCGGCAAGAAGCAGTCGCCCAGCCAGATCTCGGCCATGATCCTGCAGAAGATGAAGGAAACGGCGGAGGCCTATCTCGGCGAGAAGGTCGAGAAGGCGGTCATCACCGTTCCGGCCTATTTCAATGACGCCCAGCGCCAGGCCACCAAGGACGCCGGCAAGATCGCCGGCCTTGAGGTGCTGCGCATCATCAACGAGCCGACGGCTGCAGCACTTGCCTACGGCCTCGACAAGAAGGATGGCAAGACCATTGCCGTCTATGACCTTGGCGGCGGCACGTTCGACATTTCGGTGCTCGAAATCGGCGACGGCGTGTTCGAAGTGAAGTCGACCAATGGCGACACCTTCCTCGGCGGCGAGGATTTCGACATGCGTCTCGTCGAATACCTGGCGGCCGAGTTCAAGAAGGAACAGGGCATCGACCTGAAGAACGACAAGCTTGCGCTGCAGCGCCTCAAGGAGGCGGCTGAAAAGGCCAAGATCGAGCTGTCGTCGACGACGCAGACGGAAATCAACCTGCCCTTCATCACCGCCGACGCGACCGGCCCCAAGCACCTGACGCTGAAGCTGACCCGTGCCAAGTTCGAGCAGCTGGTCGACGATCTCGTCCAGCGCACCATCGAGCCCTGCAAGGCGGCGCTCAAGGATGCCGGGCTGAAGGCTGGCGAGATCGACGAAGTGGTCCTGGTCGGCGGCATGACCCGCATGCCCAAGATCCAGGAGATCGTGAAGCAGTTCTTCGGCAAGGAGCCGCACAAGGGCGTCAACCCGGATGAAGTCGTCGCTTTGGGCGCCGCCATCCAGGCCGGCGTGCTGCAGGGCGACGTGAAGGACGTGCTGCTGCTCGACGTGACGCCGCTGTCGCTCGGCATCGAGACGCTGGGTGGCGTGTTCACCCGCCTGATCGAACGCAACACGACCATCCCGACCAAGAAGAGCCAGGTGTTCTCGACCGCTGAAGACAGTCAGTCGGCCGTGACCATCCGCGTCTTCCAGGGCGAGCGTGAAATGGCTGCCGACAACAAGGCGCTCGGCCAGTTCGACCTGGTCGGCATTCCGCCGGCGCCGCGCGGCGTGCCGCAGATCGAGGTCACTTTCGACATCGACGCCAACGGCATCGTCAACGTTTCGGCCAAGGACAAGGGCACCGGCAAGGAGCACCAGATCCGCATCCAGGCCTCTGGTGGCCTTTCGGACGCCGACATCGAGAAGATGGTCAAGGACGCCGAAGCCAATGCCGAGACCGACAAGCAGCGGCGTGCTTTGGTCGAGGCCCGCAACCAGGCCGAGGCGCTGGTGCACTCCTCCGAGAAGTCGCTGAAGGAATATGGCGACAAGGTTTCGGAAACCGAGCGCACGGCGATATCGGAGGCTATCACGGCGCTGAAGGCTGCTGCCGAAGGCGACGATGCCGCCGACATCGAGGCCAAGTCGCAGACGCTTGCCGAAGCATCCATGAAGCTCGGCCAGGCCATGTACGAAGCTTCGCAGAAGGAAGCGGCGGAAGCCGACGCCAAGGCGGACGCGGCCAAGGATAGCGACGTGGTCGACGCCGATTTCGAGGAAATCGACGAAAACGACGAGAAGAAGAAGTCGGCCTGACCGGTTGACGGCAAATAAAGCGGAAAGCCCGGCGCAAAGCCGGGCTTTTTTGCAACCCTCGCTGAAAAAGTGCGGGCCTTGCCGAAAAAGTCACTGAAAAACACAGGCACAAGCGCGCCGGCCCTAGCATCCGGGCATCACCGCTCCTAAATCGAGACAACGTGCCGGCAAACGACGCAACATGCATCAAGACGTTGAGCATCCGGACTGCGGGAAAAGATGAAAGCTGATTTCTACGAGACGCTGGGCGTGCAAAAGGGCGCCGACGAGAAGGAGCTCAAGAGCGCTTTCCGCAAGCTGGCCATGCAGTTCCATCCCGACCGCAATCCCGGCGATCACTCCTGCGAGCACAAGTTCAAGGAAATCAACGAAGCCTACGAAACGCTGAAGGACCCGCAGAAGCGCGCGGCCTATGACCGTTTCGGTCACGCCGCCTTCGAGCAGGGCGGCATGAATGGCGGCGCGCAAGGTTTTGGCGCCGGCGGCTTCGCCGACATTTTCGAGGATATTTTCGGCGACATGATGGGCGGGCGCCAGCGCCGCTCGTCGGGCGGCCGCGAGCGTGGCGCCGATTTGCGCTACAATATGGAAATCACGCTGGAAGAAGCGTTTGCCGGCAAGACCGCGCAAATCCGCGTGCCGGCCTCGATCTCATGCACGGAATGCTCCGGGACCGGCGCCAAGCCCGGCACCCAGCCGGTGACCTGCTCGATGTGCCATGGCCACGGCAAGGTACGGGCGACGCAAGGCTTCTTCTCGATCGAGCGTACCTGCCCGCAATGCCAAGGCCGCGGCCAGACGATCAAGGACCCGTGCCCGAAATGCGCCGGCCAGGGCCGCGTCACCGAGGAACGCTCGCTGTCGGTCAATATCCCGGCCGGCATCGAGGACGGCACCCGCATCCGGCTTGCCAATGAGGGCGAGGCGGGCCTGCGCGGCGGCCCATCGGGCGACCTCTATATTTTCCTGGCGGTGAAGCCGCATGAATTCTTCCAGCGCGACGGCGCCGATCTCTACTGCAAGGTGCCGATATCGATGACGACGGCCGCCCTTGGCGGCTCGTTCGAGGTGACGACGCTGGACGGCAGCCAGACCAAGGTGAAAGTGACCGAAGGCACGCAGAACGGCCGCCAGTTCCGCCTCAAGGGCAAGGGCATGCCGGTGCTGCGCCAGCCCAATGTCGGCGACCTCTACATCCAGACCGCGGTCGAAACGCCGCAAAACCTGTCGCGCCGCCAGCGCGAGTTGCTGGAAGAGTTCGAGCAGCTGTCGTCGAAGGACAATTCGCCCCAGTCGAGCGGCTTTTTCGCCCGCATGAAGGACTTTTTCGAATCCTTCGGCGAGCACTGAACCCAAACCAAGGCCGCCACGCTTCCCGAACGTCATCAACATCTTATGCCAGATCGCGCCTTGCCTTGGACCTGTTAGCTGCTAAGTAGCGTTCGGGGAGTGTTGAGGAGAACTTGCATGGCACGTGGTCCGGGATTGCGGAAGGCGCTGGCGGAAAAGTTCGACGACGAACTCAAATTCTTCAAAGGCTGGATCGACAAGCCGAAGTCGGTCGGTTCGATCGTGCCGACAAGCTCCGTCACCGCCCGCAAGATGGCTTCCATCGTCAATCCGAAGTCCGGCCTGCCGGTGCTTGAAGTCGGCCCCGGCACAGGCGTCATCACCCGTGCAATCCTCGCCCAGGGCGTTAAGCCCGAAAACCTCTACGCGGTCGAATATTCCACCGATTTCGTGCGCCATCTGCGCCAGCTCTATCCCGGCGTCAACGTCATCGAGGGCGATGCCTTCAATCTCAACGCCACGCTTGGCGAGAAGAGCGGGATGGTTTTCGATTCCGTCGTCTCCGGCGTGCCGCTGCTCAATTTCCCGGTCGCACAGCGGATCGCCTATATTGAAAGCCTGCTAGACCGCATCCCGGTTGGACGGCCGATCGTGCAGCTGACCTATGGGCCGTTGTCGCCGATCCCGCCCGGCCGCGGCAATTACACGGTCAAGCATTTCGACTTCATCTTCCGCAACATCCCGCCGACGCAGCTGTGGATCTACCGGCGGGAAGCGCATTAGCTTGGTATCGAGGGCGGGAGAAGTCTCTGGCGCCTTGTAGAGGATCGACGTTCCAGAAAGGATCCACATCCTTGACTGTTATCCGCCTCGCAAACTCGTGGCGACTTCTCTGATCGCCGCGCACATGGCCCGCACGGCCGTTGCTTCGGCGCTGCTGGAGAACAGAAGCAGCAGAGGCCGACGCGCACGCGGCTCCAGAGGACGCCTCGCGACGGTTCGCTGCCAATCGGCCGGAAACGCCAGGCCTGGCGCAATCGACAAACCGCGCCCGGCCCCAACCAGAGCAAGCAGCGCCGCCATATCGCTCGCCGACAGGATGACAACTGGCGCAACGCCAAAATCCTGGAACAATTCGGCAAGCATTGGTCCGCAGCCGCCGCTCGACATGATGAATGGCTGGCCGTCGAGAGCGCGGATCGGAAATGACCCGCCTTGGACTGAGTTCTTTTGCGATGACGCCACAAAGAGTTCGTCGTCGACAAGTTCCTCGGCTTGGCAATTGCCGGCGATGTAGGACAGTCCAATATCGGCGGCACCGCGATCGACCCACTCCGCCACCTCGGTATCCGTGCCCAAGAGCAGTTCGACAGCAAGCTCCGGGTGCCGGACGGAAGTAATGTTCAACGCATATGGAGCAATCTTTACCGAGGCGCTGCTGACCAGCGCGAGCCGTACTCTGCCTTTGATGGAGTGTTCCCGTAGGCCGACAAGACGGCCTAAAGCATGCAAAGCGGCGCGCGCCGCGTCCAAAGCCGCCTCGCCGGTCGCGGTGAAAGCGACACCGCGCCGATCACGTATGACGAGGGGCGCGCCAACGATCTCCTCCAGCGCCTTCATTGCATGGCTTATGGCCGATTGAGAAAGACAGAGCCGCTCGGCGGTTTTGGTGAAGCTGCGCGTCTCGCTGAGCGATGTCAGGACGCGCACCATCGTGATGTTGATATTAGCTTTGTTCATGGCTGCCGAAATATCTTTCATTTCGCTCATATTAAAGAGCGCTGTAGGTTTTGTGAAGGTGAGGGAAACGACCCTCGAAATCGGCGAGCGGCTTTCCTGGCCTCTCCGGCATGCAGGCGTGCGGTACGACGAGACTGAAACTGGAGTATCGCATGAGCTACCTTCCGCAATTCCTGACCCTTGCTTCGGTCTTCCTGCTCGGCGCCATGAGCCCAGGACCCGATTTTGTAGCCGTGACTTCCCATGCGCTGATCAGCTGTCGCGCGGGGTTCCATGTGGCGCTTGGCATTGCCGCAGCGATCATGGTGTGGGCGGCTCTCGCGATGTGTGGCCTGGGCCTCGTACTGACGCAGATTGCATGGGCTCACCTTGCCGTCCGGATCGCCGGTGCCGTGTATCTCGGTTACCTGGGCAGCAAGATCCTTTTGTCGGCTTGGCAGGCGCGGCCACCGCTGGCCGTCGGTGGCGCAGAGACTACGGCTCCTTGGCGAAGCGGATTCGTTGTCGGAATTACAAATCCGAAGACGGCCGCGTTCTTCGCGAGCCTGTTCATATCGGTATTGCCGATGCAGGCTCCGATCTGGGTCCAGGCAGTGTCGCTGGCCATAATCGGGCTGGTCGCGATGGCGTGGTTTGGGCTTGTCGCGCTAATGTTCTCCACAAGAAGGGTTCGGTCGGTATATGGCAGCGTCCGCAGGCCGATAGATGCCTTGCTCGGAGTTGCACTCATCGCGCTGAGTGCAAGAATTGCGGTCACCCACTAGCAATAGCCCAGCTGCTCGGCACACCTTCGCGCGCTTGCCCCCCCGATCGTTTCCGTTTTTTGAGCCAGTGCGTTGATTTGCGCAGCCTCTGGCTGTACCTGTCCGGGAACAAGAGTGGCCAATGGCTGTGATCGCGAAAATCCTCGTCTTTGCCGGCTCGGTGCGCAGCGGCGCCTTCAGCGGCAGGACCGCCGATGTGGCGCAGAAGGAGCTGGCCATGCAAGGCGCCGAGGTGACGCGCATTTCGCTGGCCGACTATCCGCTGCCGATCATCGACGAGGACCTCGAAAAGGAAAAAGGCGTTCCCGACAACGCCGTGAAGCTTGGCCGGCTGATCGCCGCCAATGACGGGCTGCTGATCGCGACGCCCGAATATAATGGCTCGATCCCGCCATTGCTCAAGAACACGATCGACTGGGTGAGCCGGGTGCGCCTGGATGGCGGCCGGCCGGTGAGGCCGCTTGTCGGCAAGGTCGCCGGCCTGTGCTCGTCTTCCAACGGACATTTCGCCGGGATCCGCTGCATCAACCATCTGCGCGCCGTGCTGGTGCGCTGCCAGCTGGAGATGGTGACGCCGGAATGCTCGGTATCCGATGGCGGCAATGCCTTCGACGGCGACGGCAATTTCAGGGATGATAGACTGACCAAATCGATGGAGCACCTATGCCGCACGCTGATCGAAACCTCGCGCATGCTGTCGACCCGGACCGGGGCATGATTTCCACAGCCATGCAGGCCCATACGATGAGAGACAGGCTGATCGTCGGCCTCGACGTGCCGACGGTGAAAGAGGCCGAACAGGCGGTGCGCGAACTCGACGGCGTCGTCTCCTTCTACAAGATCGGCTATCAGCTGGCCTTCGCCGGCGGGCTCGACTTCGCCAGGGAGTTGGCCAGCGGCGGCACGAAAATCTTCCTCGACATGAAGCTGCTCGACATCGACCACACGGTGGCGAAGGGTGTCGAGAACATCGTGCGCATGGGCATGACCATGCTGACCATCCACGCCTATCCCAAGGCGATGCGAGCCGCGGTGGAGGCCGCCAGGGGCAGCGACCTCTGCCTGCTGGCGGTCAGCGTGCTGACCTCGATGGACGAGCAGGACGTGATCGACGCCGGCTATGAATACGACCCGCACACGCTGGTGCTGAGACGCGCCGAACAGGCGCTGCATGCCGGCATGGGCGGCGTCGTCTGCTCGGCCGAGGAGGCGGAAGCGGTGCGCCGCATCGTCGGACCCGACCTGGCGGTGGTGACGCCGGGGATACGGCCCAAGGGCAGCGACCATGGCGACCAGAAACGCGTGGTGACGCCCGGCCAGGCGATCCGCAACGGCTCCAGCCATCTCGTGGTCGGCAGGCCGATCGTGGCGGCAAGCGACAGGCGCGCGGCGGCGGAAGCCATACTGGAAGAGATGCGCGCCGCGTAACGAGGAGAAGAAAATGCCCAAGGGATACTGGATAGCCCGCGTCGATGTGCGCGACGCCGAAGGCTACAAGGACTATGTCGCTGCCGCCAAGCTCGCTTTCGACCGTTTCGACGTGAAGTTCCTTGCCCGTGGCGGTGAGCATGAAAAGGCCGAGGGGGCTGGCCGCGCCCGCAATGTCATTATCGAGTTCGAATCGCTCAGCGCGGCGCACGATTGCTACCACTCGCCGGAGTACCAGCGCGCCGTCGCCATCCGTCAGAAAGTAGCCGATGGGGAGATCGTGCTGGTCGAGGGTATCTGACGCGCGAAGCTGCTCTGCTCAGTGCGGCGCTTCCTCCTGCGCCAGCACCTCCAGTCGATGGCGGTGCCCCGACAGCTCATAGCCGACAACGGTGACGGCCGGCGCTAGCGTGAGTAAGATGAGGCAGACCGCCATGTCGACGCCGGCAAGGGCGGCGATGATGGCAAGTGCGACGACCGCAGCCGTTCCCGCCAGCAGCCAGACATGGAGGGGATCGAAGCGCTGGACGAGATAATAATACAGCGCGTAGATCGCCCCCAGGAACACGCCTAGCGGAATGGCAACTGACAGCAGCGTCGCCACCGGGCCGATATGGGTCTTGTGCTCGATGAAATAGGCCGCGACATGCAGCCCGGCGCCGGTGGCGACGATGGCAGCGACGATCAGCATCTGGCCATAGCCCCAGATAAAAGAGCGATTGCGGTGCTGGTGCAGCACCGTCCCCGAGGGCAGCATGTAATAGACCCACCACATGCCGAAGGTGAGACCCATTCCGGCAATGCCGATCAAGGCGGCATCGAGGTTCCAGCCCTGCTCCTCGACCACGGCCGACAGCGTCGCCAGCGTGCCGACCACCCCTTCGCCCAGCGCGATGATGGCGAACAGGCTGTAGCGCTCGGCGACGTGGTGCGCGTGCCAGGGCGTGCCGCCATCCCTGCGCTCGGCGATCGCCGGCCCGGCAAGCTCGATGAGAACCAGGATGGCGCCGAAAGCCAGGCTGGTCTCCAGCGAGAAATCGACCAGTATCTGCACCACCCAGCCGATCTGGGCGATCGCAATGGCGACGGCGTAGGTCAGGCAGGCACGCCGCCGCCCAGGGTCCTGCCGCGCCGCGCGCAGCCATTGGAAGATCATGGCGACGCGCATGATGACGTAGCCCAGCACCATCACCGAATTGTTGAGGTGTTCGCCATGCTCGATCGAGGCGAACATGCGCGGCAGGCCGATGGCCAGCACCAGCACGCCGATCATCTGCACCATGGTGACGAGGCGGAAGATCCAATCGTCGGTGTCATAGGCGGAGGAAAACCAGGAGAAATTGATCCACGCCCAGCAGATGGCGAAGCTGGCAAAGCCGAAGCCGATCAGCGCCGCCGCGTAGTGGCCCTCGGCCAAGGCATGCGCCAGTTGCGACGAGGCAAGGCTGAAGGCGGTGACGAAGGTCAGATCGAACAGCAGCTCGAGCGGCGTGGCGACGCGATGCGCCTCGTGCGGATCGCGCCCGGCCATGCGCCTGATGTGATGGTGGAGGGAGCTTGCTGGTGTGCTCATCGCGCGGCCTTGCCTGAGGACTGTCCCGCGACACTAAAGGTGGAGCAAAAGCCGTCAAGGCGCGGTAGGTCGCGCTGGTCCCTCGACCGTTCAGATCGCCTGTCGGTTCAGTCGGTTCGCCGCCGTCTCGGCAACCGCATCGGCCAGCGTCATGCCCCATTGCATCAGGCAATAGGCGCGGAAATCGAAGCAGGGCAGGCCGGGACAGACCTCGAACTCGATGAGGTGGACATGGTCGTTAGCCTCGACCCTGAAATCGAGGGAAAACACGTCTCGCAGGCCGAGCCCGCTGACCAGCCGCTCGGCGATGCGGCGGATGGTTGCCGCGGCTGCCGGCTGGGTGTCGGCAACCGCCTCCAGCACCGGCTCGCTGTATAGTCCAGCCGCCTTGGCGGCCTCGCCGGTGTCGCCGTAAAGCGCCATCGAGTCCGCCATGGTCTGGAAATCGCCGCCGGAGTCGACGAATGCAACGCCGAGCGCTTCCGCCCCGGCATCCGTTTGCAGCCCAAGGAAGCTGGCGCGGACATTGCGACCGCCGACATAGGGCTGGACGACGACATCGTCGCGATAAGCGGCATAGACCCGCCGGCTAAGCTCCAGCGCATGGGCCAGGTCGTTGCAGCGTGAATCCGGCCAGATGCCTACCTTGGAGCCGAGCCGGTTCGGCTTGACGAACCAGCCGGCTTCCGAAGCTGGCGGGTCGGCCAGCCAGCGGCCGTCGCGGGCCAGGCCTGCCTGCGGCGCCGGCAGGCCGAGCGCGCAAAGCACGGCGCCGGAACGGAACTTGTCCTGGCAAATCGCGAACAGCGCATCGTCGGCTCCGATGGTTCTAAGCCCATTCAGCCTGGCAAGTGCGGGCGCTGCAGCACCGCGGAAATAGGCAATGCCGTCGGTCAGCGTCCAGACCAGCGTGGTTGCGGGATCGGCCTTCGCCAGCGCGCTTGCCGCATCGTCGAGTGCAACCGGCATAAAGGCGAGGCCGCGCTTTTCACAAGCGGTCGCCAGTTGATCGAACTCAGGAGCGAGATCGGTCGACTGCGCCAGATAAGACGAGATTTCCAAGGCGCGCTCGGCGGGAAAGCCGTCGGCGACCAGCCTGTCGAAACAGGCCTTTTCCGGCTCGTGGACGAGGATCAAGGTCGGGCGCGGCATGGGTCAAAGCTTCTCGGTGATGCAGCCACACCATCGCACGGCCAATGCGATCGGCTTGCGCGAAATCGACCCGCGCCCGCCGCCTGCACGACAACCGGTACGCTCAGGCGATGACCACGCGCGGCTCGAAGCGGCCGTTGACGGGGATGTCGAGCAGGAAGGTCATGCCGGCCTGTGGGTCGAGCTTGCGCTGCTTGTCGTCCTTGCCTTTCCAGGCCGAGGTCACCGCCAGCCGATCGGCCTTGGCCCCGACAAAGGCCGGGCACGAGGACTGCCCCGCCGGCACGGCAATTTCGCGCAACAATGTGCCATCTGGCGAATAGGTCTTGACCGCCTTGCCGCCCCAGACGGCGTTCCACAGCACGCCGTCGCGATCAACGACCGAGCCGTCGACAAAGCCCTTGGACGAGCGATGGTCGACGAACACTTTCGACTCGCCGATCGGCAGGCCCGTTGCCGGATCGCAGGCGACGCGCATCAACAGGCCGGTCGAGGTATCGGTGTAGTAGGCGATCGTTCCATCCTGCGAGAAACAGATCGAGTTCGACACGGTGATGCCGGTGTAAAGCGTGCGCAGCTCGCCCTTGAAGAACCAGTAGATGGAGCCGGCGCCCTTCTCCTCACCCTTGCCCATCGTGCCGACCCAGAAGGCGCCGCACGGATGGACGCGCGAATCGTTGGAGCGGGTCAGCGCATTGTCGGCCTCGATGGCCGTGTGCAGCGTCAGCTTGCCGGTCGAGACGTCGCGGACATGCAGGCCAGTCTCGGTGGCGATAAGCTGGCGATTGTCATCGATAATGGCGATGGCGCTGGCCATCTGGGCGAGCTCATGGACCTTCCGCGCGCCGGACGTGACACCCTGCTCCAGCAAAAGCCCGTTGACGATGTCGAACCAGAACAGCGTATCGGTGGCGGGATCGTAGCTCGGCCCCTCGCCGAGTTCGCAGACATGGTCCGAAAAAACCGAAACGTTTCCCATCATGCCGCTCCGCCGAAGGCCGCGTCCCAGGCCGTCACCGCCGCCTGCGCGCGCGTGGCCACTTCATCGACGCTCATGCCGGGTTTGAACAGGCTGGAGCCAAGACCAAAAGCAGTTACCCCAGCGGCTTTGTAGCCGGCAAAGTCTTTGTCGGAAACGCCGCCTACGGCGCCGACCACGGTATCGGCCGGCAGCACGGCCCGCATCGCCGAAATGCCGCTGGGCCCGAGCACGCTTGCCGGGAAGAATTTGAGCGCCGAAGCCCCAAGCCTAATCGCCTGAAAAGCTTCGGTGGGGGTGAACACGCCTGGCATCGTCACCATGCCATGGTGCATGGCGCGGGCCATGACGTCGGCATCGATGTTGGGGCTGACCAGCAGCCGCCCGCCGGCCTTGGCCAAGGTGTCGACATCGGCTGAAGTCAGCACCGTGCCGGCGCCGACCAGCGTTGTCTTGGGCAAAGCGGTGACAATGCTGGCGATCGATGAAAACGGCTCCGGCGAATTGAGCGGCACCTCGATGGCTTCGATGCCGGCGTCAAACAGCGCCTGGCCGATGGCAACCGCCTCGCTGGGTTTGAGGCCGCGCAGAATGGCGACAAGACCACGCTTGAGCTTCGGGAAGGGGGCGGTCTGGGTCACGCTGTCACTCCACTCTGGTGAGTCATTTGGCGATCATGCCATTTTCCCGCGCTGCCTCGATAAGGCCGGCACGCACCGCCTCGTCGGCGTCGACCGTCCTGACGGCAAGCCCTGCAAGGTCTAGCGCCTGGCGGTAGAGGGCTGCTAGCGAGCCGGACGCAACCAGCACGATTGCGGTGGTGCTTTCGCCATAGCGGCGGCCCGCCGAGGCGATCTCGCCGCCGATCAGCAGGCCGGACAGGCAAGCGGCGGCATCGTCGGCCTTGAGGTTCTGCAGCAGGCCGGCGGCGCGGATCGAGAACAGCCGCGAGGTGACATCGCCGCCCTCCGCCAAAGCCTTGCGGCACCATTCCTGGAAGAACGGATTGTCCGGAGTGACCGGCTTCGGGCTCTCGCCCAGCGAATGGCGCAGGATAGAGTGAGTGGCCAGCACCGAAAACAGCTCGCCGGTCGGCCAGGTGCAGAAGCCGTCGACCGCGCCGTCTTCGACCAGAACCCATTTCGAATGGGTGCCGGGCATGCAGACGAGATGGCGACCTTTTGCCGGCAAACCGGCGCCGGCAAGCTGGGTTTCCTCGCCGCGCATTACGTCCGGCGCATCTTCCAGGCGCTGCGCCAGGCCAGGCACGATGCGGATGTCGCGGCTCTGGCCGGGAATGCGGGCGGCCCCCGCGAGGATGGCACTGAGCGGCGCCGGCACGATGACGTAAGGCGCTTCCAGCCAACCCTGGCGCGAGCCGGCCATGCCGCAGATGATGACTGGCAGTGTGTCAGGTGCGCCGAGCGCCGCCAGATGGCCCTCGAGGATGGTCGAAAAGCCTTTTTGCTGCGCGGTGATCAACCCATCATCGCCGCGACGCTCGGCAAGCACCCCGCCCGCCTCGTCGACCAGCCAGACCCGCATGCGGGTCGTGCCCCAGTCGACGGCGGCGACTGCCGGCGTGCCTTTTGCCGGATTTTGATTCACCGGGCTCACAGGAAACCCCCGTCCACGATCAACATCTGCGCCGTCAGCATACGCGAGGCGTCGGAGGCCAGGAACAGCACCGTGCCGACGATGTCGTCGGGCTGCATGACCTGCTTGATGCATTGCTTGGCGACATGGGCGGCGAGCCCCTGCTCGGTGACCCAGAGTTCCCGCTGCCGCTCGGTGATCACCCAGCCCGGCGCAATCGCATTGACGCGGATGCCGTCGACCCCAAGCTTGCCCGCGAGACCCTTGGTGAGGCCGAGTATGCCGGCCTTGGCGGCGGTGTAGGCCGGCATATCGGGGTGGTTGATGAGATAGGAGGTTGAGGTGAAGTTGATGATCGAACCGCCGCCGGCCCGCTTCATGCCCGGCGCGACCGCCTGTGCGGTGAAGAAATGCGGGCGCAGATTGACGGCGAGATTGTTGTCCCAGAACTCGACGGTAACGTCAGCGACGTCGTGGCGTTCGTCCCAGGCGGCATTGTTGACCAGCACGGTGACGTCGCCATGTGCCTCAGCCGCTTTGGCGGCCGAAGCGCGCAACGCCTCGACGTCGCGCAAATCGGTCTTGAGGTAGAGCGGTCGCCGGCCAAGTTCTTTTTCGACGCGGTCGGCAAGCAGCGTGCTTGGGCCATCGGCGATGTCGATGAAGGCGACATGGGCGCCCTGGCGAACGAAGCCCTCGGTCAGTGCCGCACCAATTCCGGAACCGCCGCCGGTGATCAGCACCGAGGCTCCCCTGAGGTCGGCAAAATCCGCCGATGGCATCATATCTTCATCTCCCGGTCCGGTCGGCGCGCATCCTATCCAGCCAAGTCCGGGGAGCAAGGGCGAAAACGGCGATTTGATTGGCTTATGTCAGACAAAAGGCCGCAAGATGGCGGCCACAGTCGATCTTGGCTCGCGCCGCTGACTTGCTCGACGCAGGCCAGACCGCCGGTCAGACTGCCTTGGCGTAGAGGGCGCCGCGATAGGAATCGCGGAGGTAGCCGAGCGTGGCGTCGGCATCGACCGGTTTGCCGAAGAGATAGCCCTGGCCGCCGGCGCAGCCGAACTGAACGAGGCGGTCGGCCTGCGCCTCCTCCTCGATGCCTTCGGCGACGACATCCATGCCGAGCCCTTCACACATGGCCAGAATGGCGCGGATGATGTGTTCCGACGGTCGGTCGTCGAGGATCGAGGAGACGAAGGCGCGGTCGATCTTGAGCTTGTCGAAATGGAATTCGCGCAAGCGGCCGAGCGAGGACTGGCCGGTGCCGAAATCGTCGAGCGAGACTCGGATGCCGACGCGACGCAGGTCCTCGACGATCTTCTCGGCCGAGGCCGGATCGTTCATCAGGCCGGTTTCGGTGATTTCGATCTCCAGCCGTCGCGGATCGAAGCCGGTGCGGTCGAGGATCGACAATATGTGCAGGCCAGTGTTCTGGTCGACGAGCTGCGAGGGCGACAGGTTGAAGGACAGGAACAGGTCCTTCGGCCAGCTGCGCGCCGCTTCGGTCGCCTTGCGCAGCACCAGCTGCGATAGCGGGCCGATGATGCCGCGCTCTTCGGCGATCGGGATGAACACGGTCGGCGGCACCACGCCGAGGTCGCGATCGGTCCAGCGCGCCAGCGTCTCGAAGCCGATGGTGCGGCGGGTGGTCAAATCGACGATGGGCTGGAAATGCGGTTCGACCTCACCGGCCGAGACGGCACGGCGCAGCGCCTGTTCGATGCGGGTGACGCGCTTGGCCGCCTCTTCCATTTCGCGGGTGTAGACGACGACCCGGCCACGGCCCGAACGCTTGGCGTGGTAGAGCGCCGTTTCGGCCTTGTTGACGAGGATTTCCGTGGTTTCGTCGCCGGAATAAAAGAGCGAGCAGCCGACCGAGGCCGAAAGCCTGGCGGTGCGTTCGCCGACATCGTAGGGCGCCGACAGGATTTCGATCATCATGCGCGACTTCTCGGCCGCCGCTTCCTCCGAGAACACCATCGGATACAGGAAGGCGAATTCGTCGGCGCCGATGCGGCAAACGGTGGAGTGGCTGTCCATCGAAGCGCGCAGCCGCATTGCCACCTGGATCAATATGTCGTCGCCGGCCTTGTGGCCGAACAGATCGTTGATCGGCTTGAAGCCGTCGAGGTCGAGAATGCCGACCGTGAACGGCGCGGGATCGTCCGCACGGTCGCTGATCAGGCGATCGACCTTGTCGAAGAAGCGGCGATGGTTGCCAAGCCCGGTCAGCGCATCGGTGAACGCCAGATCCGAGTTTTCCCTGCTTGCCTGCCCGGTGCCAAACGTCGTTTGCATCGGTATCCCTGTTTGTGACGCCCGAAATTTAGGCTGAGACTGGCAGCAAAGCGTTTAGGAAGCGTATCGCGAAATCGATTTTTCGCTGGCGAATGATGCTTTAGCGGACGCGGTAGAGTTCGATCGGGTCTCCGCGCGTTTCGGCCATCGGTTCGAGCCAATCGGGGACGCTTCCCTGCATCAGCCCGGCCAGGAAGCCTTGCGGCGCCTTGGCGGCGAGCACCTTGCTTTCGGCGCTGCCGCGGCACAGCGCCACCAGGCCGACGTGATGAGCCGCTGCGATCGTCCCCGCCTGGTCCGCCGATCCGAGGAAGGCATCGAGCGCAAGCAGATCGCCGGCGATGTTGCGATGATAGGGGCCGGCAAAGACGCGGTGCCCGGAATATGCAAGGATGGGCGAGCCGAGATTGGAAATGGCAAGCACCGTGGTGTCCGGCAGCCGGGCCAACGCCGCGAAGGAGGCCTTGCGCTCGCAGGACGGATCGCTGTCGGTGTCCTGTGCCTCGACCGAGACCTTGCTGGCCTCGAATACGTTCGACGTCGCGGCGGCAGCGCCGGCCCAGACGGCATTCACCGACACCAGCCAGACCGCCGCCATGCGCAGCGATACGCTGCGCGCAGGGCTGATCCTCGCCCGTTCGCGCCAGCTTGCGATCCAGGCCGACAGCGGGATGACGGCAAAGGCGATCGAGAATGTCGAGCCGCGGACCTGCCAGGCGCTGACGATGAAGGCGCCGACCAGCAAGGCGCCGACGAGGATGTCCTGGCGGCGCCATGGTCCGCGCAGGCGAAGCGCCATCAGCGCGATCGCCACCAGCGGCGTGACATAGCGCGCCGCCAGCGACGCCGGCTCATTGACGGCAATACTGAACAGCGACTGCGCCTCGTCGATGTGATCGAGCCACAATTCCTTGAGGCGCGGATCGAGGTTTGCGTAGGGAGCCGCAAGGCATTGCGGAAACAGCGCCACGATGACGACGCCCAGCCCAAGCGCGAGCAGGCTAAGCGAGATCAGGCGGCGGCTGGCCGTGCCATTGGACACCGTGAGCGACGTCACGGCGGCAAGCCCCAGTCCGGCGATTGCCGCCACCACGAACTGCACAGCCGAGAAGGCATCGCACTGCGGCTGGCCCATGGCCGATGGCGGGATGGTGGTGACGAAGACGAGGGCTGAAACCCCGGCAAAGCCGAGACCGAAATCCCTGGCGATCCGGCGTTCGCCGCCGGGATCGACGACGAACAGCAAAGCGATGCAGGCGCCGATGGTGGCGACATAGGGCGCGGTTTCCATGCCGACGGCCAGCGTCAGGGCCGCGCACAGGCCGGAAGTCAGGGTCGCCCAGCGACGCGTCGGCGCCTCGAGCAGCAGGCTGAGGCTGGCCATGGTCAGCGTCAGCTGGACATTGTGATGATCGAGCGCACCCGGCAAGAAAATGCCGATGAAATGCAGCGCCGCCGCGCCGATGACGATAGCGGGCAGCACGGCGCCGACGCCGGCGAAGCTGCGTGCCGCACGGGCTGTAAAAAACACCGCCAGGCAAAACAGCAGCGACGGCCACAGCACCTGTGCGATCACTTCGGCCATGGCCATGCTGCCGGTCAGCGCCGAGGCGGCGAGGATGATGGCGGCGAGCGGTGCGTCGACCAGCCGCGACCAGTGCATGACGAAACCGCCTTCCGGCCCCATCCTGTACTGATGCAGGTCGAACCAGCCCTGGCCGGCCAGCATGTCGCGAACCTCGACCAGCCGCAGCAGGCTGTCATTGTCGCCGCCGGCATTGCTCAATTCGCGAAAGCCCGTGGCGGCATTGACGGCCAGCACCACCAGCATGGCAAGCAGCGCCAGCGTCATATCGGACTTCCAGGAGGAAGCACCCGCCTTGGCTGCGTTCATCATCATGACCTTCGTCGGAAAGACTGCGGCCTTAAACCTAGCCTTAACAGCTTCAATAAATAGTAAAGTCGCCTGAGCGAGGCCGCATATGAGCGCGGCCGGAGGCTCCGCCGGGTGTCGGGAGACGGAAATGCCGCACGAAGTCCGCCATGAGCCGGCCATTGCCGTGCTCCTGCCTTGCTACAATGAGGAACTGACCATCGCCGAGGTGGTGCGGCGCTTTCGCGAGACGCTGCCATCGGCCGAGATCTATGTCTATGACAACAATTCCAGGGATTTGACCGCGCTCAAGGCGCGCGCAGCGGGCGCCATCGTCGTCCGCGAGCCGCGCCAGGGCAAGGGCAATGTCGTGCGGCGCATGTTCGCCGACATCGATGCGGACATCTATCTGATGGCCGATGGCGACGGCACCTATGCGCCGGAAGATGCCTCGCTGCTGATCAACATCCTGCAGACCGAGCGCTGCGACATGGTGGTTGGCACCAGGCGCGGCGTCACCGACGATGCCGGCCGTTCCGGCCATGCCTTCGGCAACCGCATCTTCAACAGCCTCTACAAGCGGCTGTTCGGCGCCGACTTCACCGACATCTTCTCCGGCTACCGCGTCTTCTCGAGGCGTTTCGTCAAGAGCTTTCCCGCGGTTTCCGGCGGCTTCGAGATCGAGACCGAAATGTCGGTGCATGCCTCGCAGCTCAAACTGCCGGTGAGCGAGATCGCGCTCGATTATGGCCGCCGGCCTGAGGGATCGTCGTCGAAGCTGTCGACCTATCGCGACGGCGCCAGGATCCTGTGGATGTTCGCCATGCTGATGAAGGAAACGCAGCCGCTGCGCTTCTTCGGCGCCTTCGCGATTTTCTTCCTGGCGTCGAGCCTTGCCCTGATGACGCCGGTGCTGATCGAATTCGCCCAGACCGGCCTCGTGCCGCGCATGCCGACCTGGGTGCTGTCGGTCGGCCTGCTGCTGCTCTCGATGCTTGCGATGGTGACCGGACTGATCCTCGATTCGGTATCGCGCGGACGCGCCGAGCAGAAACGCATTTTCTATCTCTCGGTTCCGTCGGGCCGGGTCGAACGGCGCGAACGCACGAGCGAAACAGCGAAGGCCGAACCGGGCAAGACGCCCCGGGCCGCCTGAGGCCGTGAGCCGGCTCGCCCGCTTCGTCCTGGCCGGCGGCGTTGGTTTCGTCGCCGATGCCGCGGTGCTCTGGCTGCTCTTGGCGGTGACGCCGCTCGGTCCCTTCGTCGCCCGTGTCCTGTCGATCGGCTTTGCGCTGTGCGTCACCTGGCAGATCAACCGGCACCTGACCTTTTCGCCGTCGAGCCGCGGCGTGGCGCAGGAGGGCGCGCGCTATGGCGGCGTCGGCATCGCCACCAGCATTGTCAACTATCTCGTCTACTGCGCCATCCTGTTCGCGCTGCCGGCAATGCCGCCGCTGGCGGCACTTGCCGTCGCCTCGCTGGTCGCCGTGGCGCTGTCCTTCCTCGGTTACTCCCGGCTGGTCTTCGACCGGTAAAGGTCTGGGCCAAGCAAGCGCGATTGGCAGAAGCCGCCAAGTTCCGTATATCGGCGACTTGCCTTGCCGCAATTCCGGGACGGAAAACCGCTACGCACTTTTCCTGGACTTGCTCGACCCGCTGGAGACCGGAAGATGACCCTGAAGATCGCCGTCCAGATGGACCATGTCTCCACCGTCTCGATCGCCGGCGACACGTCTTTTGCGCTGTCGCTGGAGGCGCAGCGGCGCGGCCACCAATTGTTCCACTACACGCCCGACCGGCTGTCGATGCTGGGCGGCAAGGTGTTTGCCCGCATCGAAGAGATGAAGCTCCGCGACGAAAAGGGCAATCATTATACGCTGGGCGACAAGGTGCGCACCGACCTGTCGGAGATGGATGTGATCCTGCTGCGCCAGGATCCGCCCTTCGACATGAATTACATCACCACCACGCACATTCTGGAGCGCATTCACCCGAAGACACTGGTCGTCAACGACCCGGCCTGGGTGCGCAACAGCCCGGAAAAGATCTTCGTCACCGAATTCCCCGATCTGATGCCCGAAACGCTGATCACCAAGGATCCCCAGGAGGTCGCGGCCTTCCGCAAGGAATTCGGCGACATCATCGTCAAGCCGCTCTATGGCAATGGCGGCGCCGGCATCTTCCATCTCAAGGGAGACGATCGCAACCTCGCCTCACTGCTCGAAATGTTCGCCCAGCTGTCACGCGAGCCGTATATCGTCCAGCGCTATCTGAAGGATGTGCGCAAGGGCGACAAGCGCATCATCCTGATCGACGGCGAGGCGGTCGGCGCCATCAACCGCGTGCCGGCCGACCACGATTCCCGCTCCAACATGCATGTCGGCGGCCGCGCCGAAAAGACCGAGCTGACGGAGCGCGAACGCGAGATTTGCGCCCGCATCGGCCCGTCGCTGAAAGAGCGCGGCTTCATCCTGGTCGGCATCGACGTGATCGGCGACTACATGACCGAGATCAACGTGACCTCGCCAACCGGCGTGCGCGAAGTGCAACGCTTTGGTGGCGCGGATATCGCCAGCCTGTTCTGGGACGCGGTGGAGGAAAAGCGGGGGGTAGGCTCGGCATAGGGAGCATCGCGATCGTGTGTGTGTTCCCGTAATGTTCTTGCCTTCGCCTGAAATCTATGGTTGTCTTGTCCTGACGTCGCTCGCGGTCTGAACCACGAGGCCGAGGCGAGCCGATATCCGGGGGCAGAGCAAGATGGTGGCGCGCGTTCGCACGGTTGCTTTCCAGGGCATCGAGGCCGTACCGGTCGATGTCCAGGTGATGATCGCGCCGGGCAAGGTCGGCATGCAGATTGTCGGCCTGGCCGACAAGGCGGTGGCCGAAAGCCGCGAGCGCGTGCAGGCGGCGCTGCACGCTTCGGGCCTGTCGATGCCGTCGAAGAAGGTGACGGTCAACCTGGCGCCTGCCGACCTGCCCAAGGAAGGGAGCCATTACGACCTGCCGATCGCGCTCGGCCTGATGGCAGCACTCGGCGCCATTCCGGGCGATATGCTGGCGTCTTATGTCGTGCTGGGCGAATTGTCGCTCGACGGCACCATTGCCACGGTCGCCGGTGCGCTGCCGGCGGCGATCGGCGCCAATGCCGAGGGAAAAGGCCTGATCTGCCCGTTCGGCTGCGGGCCGGAAGCGGCCTGGGCGGGCAAGGATTTCGACATATTGGCGCCGCGCAGCCTGATTGCCATCGCCAATCATTTTCGCGGCACGCAGGTGCTGTCGCGGCCCGAGCCCGGCATCCATGTCTCGGCCCGCGACCTGCCCGACCTTTCCGACATCAAGGGCCAGGAAAGCGCCAAGCGGGCGCTGGAAGTGGCGGCGGCCGGTGGCCACAATCTCTTGATGGTCGGGCCTCCCGGCTCGGGAAAATCGATGCTGGCGCAGAGGCTGCCTTCAATTCTGCCACCACTGGCGCCCAAGGAACTTCTTGAAGTCTCGATGATCGCCTCAGTGGCCGGCGAGCTCGGCGAAGGCAAGCTCACCGACCGGCGGCCGTTCCGCGCCCCGCACCATTCGGCTTCGATGGCGGCAATGGTCGGCGGCGGCATCAGGGCGCGGCCGGGCGAAGTATCGCTTGCCCATAACGGCGTCCTGTTCCTCGACGAGTTTCCCGAATTCACGCCGCAGACCTTGGATGCGCTGCGCCAACCGCTGGAGACCGGCGACTGCATGATCGCGCGCGCCAACCACCGCGTCACCTATCCAGCGCGCATCCAGCTGGTGGCGGCGATGAACCCGTGCCGTTGCGGCATGGCCGGCGAGCCCGGCTATCGCTGCCTGCGCGGCGAACGCTGCCGCACCGATTACCAGGCGCGCATCTCAGGCCCGTTGCTCGACCGCATCGACCTCAGGATCGAGGTACCGGCGGTCTCGGCCGCCGACCTGATCCGGCCCGACCGAGCGGAGAAAAGTGCAGCCGTCGCCCAGCGCGTGGCGCGCGCCCGCACCATCCAGCGCGAACGTTTCGAGCGGCTGGGCGTTACCAGCGCCACCACCAACGCCCATTGCTCGCCTTCTGTTATCGAGGACATCGCCGCGCCGGACGCAGCAGGCCTGTCGCTGCTGAAAGACGCCAGCGAGAAACTCGGCTTTTCTGCGCGCGCCTATCACCGCGTGCTCAAAGTGGCGCGCACACTGGCTGACCTCGACGCCAGCGAAACCGTCGGCCGAATTCACCTGGCCGAGGCGATTTCCTACCGCATGATGTCGGAGCGGGTAGCGCAGGCGGCGTAACGCTCCTCCTTGAGGGGAAGGTGGCCCCGAAGCGGCAGGGTGGGGGTCGCCGAAGAATGGTCGATCTTTTTGGAGCCGAGCCGAGAAAGGGCCTCTGCAATTATATTGCTTGTAGTGTCGTCCGAAGGGAGTCGCTGCACTTCACGCAGGACCCCACCCGGCCCTTCGGGCCACCCTCCCCTCAAGGGGGAGGGAAACGCAGGCGCTAATTCGCCCGCTCTTTCGCCTTCAGCTCCAGCCGCCGTGCGTGCAGCACCGGTTCCGTATAGCCATTCGGCTGTTCGCGGCCTCTAAACACCAGGTCGCAGGCGGCGTGGAAGGCGATGGAATTGTCGAAATCGGTGGCCATCGGGCGGTAGAGCGGGTCGCCGACATTTTGGAGGTCGACGATCGCTGCCATGCGCCGCAGCGAATCCATCACCTGAATTTCGGAGCAAACCTTGTGGTGCAGCCAGTTGGCGATGTGCTGCGAGGAGATGCGCAGCGTGGCGCGGTCTTCCATCAGGCCGACATCGTTGATGTCGGGCACTTTCGAGCAGCCGACGCCCTGGTCGATCCAGCGCACGACATAGCCGAGAATGCCTTGCGCATTGTTGTCGAGCTCGCGCTGGATCTCGTCGGGGGTCCAGTTCGGCCGCACCGCCACCGGCACCGACAATATATCATCGAGCTTCGCCTTCGGCCGGCTCTTGAGCGCCGCCTGGACGGCATGGACATCGACCTTGTGATAGTGCGTGGCGTGCAACGTCGCCGCCGTCGGCGACGGCACCCAGGCGGTGTTGGCGCCGGCCTTGGGATGCGCGATCTTCTGTTCCAGCATCGCCGCCATCAGATCCGGCATCGCCCACATGCCCTTGCCGATCTGGGCGTGGCCGGCCAGACCGCATTCCAGCCCGGTGTCGACATTCCACGCCTCATAGGCGGAGATCCAGGCGGCCTGCTTCATGTCGCCCTTGCGGATCATCGGCCCGGCTTCCATCGAGGTGTGGATCTCGTCGCCGGTGCGGTCGAGGAAGCCGGTGTTGATGAACACGACGCGTTCCCTGGCGGCGCGGATCGCCTCCTTGAGGTTGATGGTGGTGCGCCGCTCCTCGTCCATGATGCCCATCTTGATGGTGTTTGCCGCCATACCGAGCAGCGCTTCGACGCGGTCGAAAATCTCGACTGCGAAGGCGACTTCCTCCGGCCCATGCATCTTCGGCTTCACCACATACATTGAGCCCGCGCGGGAATTCATCCGACGCCCGTTGGCGCCGACATCGTGCAGCGCGATCAGCGCCGTCATCGCCGCATCCAAGATGCCTTCCGGCACCTCGTTGCCATCGCGGTCGAGGATGGCCGGATTGGTCATGAGGTGACCGACGTTTCGCACCAGCATCAGCGAGCGGCCAGGCAAGCTCAGCGCGCCACCACTGGGCGCGGTCCAGGCGCGGTCCGGATTGAGCTTGCGCGTGAAGGTTTTGCCGCCCTTGCTGATTTCCTCCGCCAGATCGCCCTTCATCAGGCCGAGCCAGTTGCGGTAGACGATGACCTTGTCCTCGGCATCCACCGCCGCGACCGAATCCTCGCAGTCCTGGATGGTGGTCAGCGCCGATTCCAGGATCACGTCGGCAATGCCGGCCGGGTCGGTGCGGCCGATCTGGTTGGTGCGGTCGATGAGGATCTCGATGTGCAGGCCGTTCTGGACCAGCAGGATGGCTTCCGGGTTGGCGCCGTCGCCGCGGTAGCCGGCAAATTGTTTCGGGTTGGCCAGTGTGGTGCCGCCGGCGCCGGCGCCGAGCCGCAAGGTGCCGCCCGAAACCGTCAGCCCGTTCACGCCGGCCCATTTGCCCGAGGTGAGCGGCACGGACTCGTCCAGAAAACTCTTCGCCCAGGCAACCACCTTGGCGCCGCGCACGGGGTTGAAGCTTTTACCCTTCTCGGCGCCACCGGTCTCGGCAATGGCGTCGGTGCCGTAGAGCGCATCGTAGAGCGAGCCCCAGCGGGCATTGGCGGCGTTGATCGCATAACGCGCATTCATCACCGGCACCACCAGCTGCGGCCCGGCAACGGTGGCGATCTCGGGGTCGACATTGTCGGTCGACACGGAAAAGGCCGGCCCTTCGGGCACGAGATAGCCGATCTCACGCAAGAAGCTTTTGTAGGTCTCCATATCGATGGGCGCGCCATTGGCGCGGTGCCAGGCGTCGATCCGTTCCTGCATGGCGTCGCGTTTGGCCAACAACGCCCGGTTCTTCGGCGCGAGATCATGGACGATAGCCGAAAAGCCGTTCCAGAAGGCGTCGGCGGCAATGCCGGTACCCGGCAGCGCTTCGCCGACAAAGTCATGCAGTTCGCGGGCAATCCGCAATCCGGCGATCTCGACGCGATCGGTCATCAGGGCTTCTCCAGATGAAAGGCTTTGCGGCCTTTGGCATGTCAGGGGTGAAGGGTCAATTCAGCTTAGGGTGAAGGCGGGGAATTTGAAGCTGCTGATCTCTCCCCTCGTGGGGGAGATCACCTAAACCGCAATCCTCGGCCGACCCGATGCAACCGCCACCACATGCGCTTCGATAAACATCCGTTGGGCCTCAACCGTAGACACCTTGAACTCGGTCGAAACGTCGATCTCGGCATTATCCGTGCCGGCATCCTTCGCGCGCGCGGCTACGATCGCCCGCACATCAGCCTCCGCTGCCGCGATCGCCTCGGCCTCGTCCGTGAAGTCGCGCACCGTTTGCCCCGACGCCAAACGAAACAAACCTTCCTTAGGCTGGCTGACGCGGGCTTCGGCCGAGACGCGGACCTGGCCGACGACGGCGCCGAGTGCGTTGGCGACGTCGGTATCCTCCGGCACAACGCACTCATTACCGACCAGCTCGGCCAAGCCGGCATAGTGCAGCGGCGCCGAGGCGCCGAGGCCGATGACCGGACGATCGAGCGCGACGCTGAGCCTTGCGATGCCGGGATGGGAATCGACGGCGCGCTGCACCAGCGCATGCGCGACGGTGGCGGCGCCATCCAGCCCGTCTTCGGCAAAGGCGGTCTCCAGAATGTATTCGGCCGACCAGCGCGTCAGCGTCAGCAGCACGCGTTCGGAAATCACCTCCGGAGACGGCGCGATGTACTGGCCGCGGCCGTCGCGCTTGCGGGCAAACAGTTCGGCGCCGAGCCGGGCCGCAAGCGGGTCCCAGTTGGCCTGCTTGCCGAGCACATGGGCGGCGTCCGAAGGGGTGAAGCCCGAGATATGCACAAGACCGCGCGAGACCAGCCGGTTCAGCGTGGCGTTCTGGGCGTTCGAGGTGAGCAGCCTGTCGATGGCGAGCGGCACGGCACCAATGAGTTCATACAGTTTCGCCTCGGGCGCGGTCAGGCCGGCGGCGAGCCTGTCCGGCACGCCCGTGCGCAGCGCAAAGCGGCCGTCCATGCGGCCGGGGTTGGGCGCCCTGAGCTGGCGCTCGAGCTCCGATGTCACGGAAACACCATGCATCATGCCGGCCAGCGCCAGCGGCACCAGGCGGCGCGGCCCGAGCAGGATTTTCGGGTTGAGCGCGCCATCTTCCAGTGCCACTTCGGAATCGCCGCCGAGGCCGAAAGTGCGCATGGCGACCGCCTCGACCATGGTGCGGAAGCCGCCGACGGTGGCGCCTTCGGGATCGAGCCGAGGACGGCCGCCGTCGAGCACGGCGACATCGGTGGTGGTGCCGCCAATGTCCGACACCATGGCGTTGTCCAGGCCCGTCATGTGGCGGGCGCCGACCAGGCTGGCGGCCGGGCCGGAGAGGATGGTCTCGATCGGCCGCTGGCGGGCAAACGCCGCCGAAACCAGCGCGCCATCGCCGCGCACCACCATCAAGGGCGCTGCGATGTTGCGGGCTTCCAAAAATCCTTCGGTTGCCGCCACCAGCCGGTCGATCATCGAGATCAGCCTGGCGTTGAGCAAGGTGGTGAGCGCGCGACGCGGACCGCCGAGCTTGGCCGACAATTCATGGCTGGCGGTCACCGGCAGGCCGGTCTTTTCGCGGATGAGGTCGCGCGCGGCGAGTTCATGCGCCGGGTTGCGGGTGGCGAAATAGGCGCACACGGCAAAGCCCGACACCGAGGCGCCGAGTTCAGGGAGTGCTGCTTCCAGCCCCGACAGATCGAGCTTGGCCGCATTGCCGTGCACGTCATGGCCGCCCGGACAAAACACCACCGGATCGGTGCCGAGCGCCGTCTTCAGCCCGTCGCGCGCAAGGTCGGCCCCGGTAAAGCCGATCATGATGAGCGCCACACGCCCACCCTGGCCCTCGACCAGCGCATTGGTGGCGAGCGTCGTCGACATCGACACGAGTTTGATCGCGGCCGGATCGGTGGCCGATTTTCCCAGCACCGCATCGACCGCGCCGGAAATGCCGACGGCAAGATCGTGCCGCGTGGTCAGCGCCTTGGCCTTAGCCAGCACCTTGCCTTTTGGCCCGCCTTGTTCCGACCACAGCACGGCATCGGTATAGGTGCCACCGGTGTCGATACCGAGGAACAGGGGTTTTGTCTTGGCGGTCATGTCTGGCGGTCCGGGATTCTGCTCCCCCGCCCTTAGCCGATACGGCCCGGCGGATAAAGGCGGGAGAGGTGGGCCAGTTTGACCCTCGTCGCCGCTCATGCCCGCCAAACTTTGTAACGGTCACATTTTTTCATTGGTGCGTGGCCTGCCTTTGCGTGCACCATGCGCCGATCTCATCCCTTTCAGGACTTCGCCATGACCACGCTTCCCGGCATCGCCGACATCCATGCCGCCGCCGCGCGGCTCTCCGGCCTGATCGCCGATACGACCTTGATCGAATCGCTGGAACTCAACAAACGCTTCGGCGGCCGCATCCTGTTCAAGCCGGAGACGCTGCAGCGCACCGGCTCGTTCAAATTCCGCGGCGCCTACAACAAACTGTCTTCGCTGAGCGAAGAAGAGCGCAGCCGCGGCGTCGTCGCCTTCTCCTCAGGCAATCATGCTCAGGGCGTCGCCGCGGCGGCTGCCATGTTCGGCGTCAAGGCGGTCATTGCCATGCCGGCCGACGCGCCGGCGATGAAGATCGCCAATGTTCGCAAGATGGGCGCAGAAGTGGTGCCGTTCGACCGCTTTCGCGACGACCGCATGACGGTGGTGCGACCCTACATGGACAAGGGCATGGTGCTGGTGCCTCCTTTCGACGATCCGGCCATCATCGCCGGCCAGGGCACGATCGGTCTCGAACTGATGCGCCAGGCAAAAGCGCTCGGCGTCAGCCTCGATGCGGTCGTCATTCCCTGTGGAGGCGGCGGCCTGACGAGCGGCATTTCGATCGCCGTCAAGGATGCCTCGCCGGCCACAGCAGTCTGGGCCGTTGAGCCCGAGCATTTCGACGACACCCGCCGCTCGCTGATCGAAGGAAAAAGGGTTTCCAACGAGCCCGGCCACAGTTCGATCTGCGATGCCATCCTCACCGCAGAGCCCGGTGCCATCACCTTCGAGATCAACCGCAAGAACCTCGCCGGCGCCATCGCCGTCTCCGACAAGGCGGCCGCACAGGCGGTGCGCGACGCCATGGCCCATCTCAAGCTGGTGGTCGAACCCGGCGGCTGCGTGGCGCTGGCGGCGCTCTCGTCAGGCGAGATCGAACTGTCGGGCAAATGCGTCGCCGTCGTGCTGTCAGGCGGCAATGTCGATTTCACCACCTATGCCGAGATCATGGCCGCGGCCTGAGAACCGATATGGCAGACGCTGAGATAAGGGCGGCTCTCGAGCGCCATTGGGCTGCCTCCGATGCCAATGATCTCGAGACGGAGCATCAGATCTATCGCGAGGACGCGGTGCTCGATTATCCGCAATCAGGCGAGCGCATCAGCGGACGGCACAACATCCAGTCGTCGCGCGCCACGCAGCCCAACCGGAAGCGCTTTGCCGTGCGGCGGATCACCGGGTCAGGCGACCTCTGGATCACCGAATATGTCCTGACCTATGACGGGATTCCGTCCTATACGGTGAGCATCATGGAGTTCGTCGATGGCAAGGTGGTTCGCGAGACCCGGTATTTCGGCGATCCGTTCGAGCCGGGGCAGTCGCGCGCGCAATGGGTCGAACGGATACCTTGAAACACGGCGGCGGTAGCATGACCGGCCACCATCCGCTCGATCGTGCCGAACTGCCTGATGATACGGCCGATCTCGCCCGCTATCTCATCGGCAAGCTCGTGGTGCGGGAGCTGCCGGAAGGCATCGTCAGCGGCCGTATCGTCGAGACCGAGGCCTATGTCACCGGCGACGCCGCCGGGCACGGCTATCGCGGCATGACGCCGCGCAACCGTTCGCTGTTCCTCGGGCCCGGACACGCCTACGTCTACCTCGCCTATGGGGTCTCCTGGATGCTCAATGTCTCGAGCGAGGGGCCGGGCACCGGCACCGGCGTGCTGATCCGGGCGCTGGAGCCGCTCGAAGGCATCGCCATCATGCGGCTGAACCGGGGCGTGGAGCGCCTGCGCGACCTGGCGCGCGGGCCGGGGCGGCTCGCCCAGGCATTGCGGATCGACCGTTCGCTGGACGGCCTCGATCTGTGCCGCCAAGGCCCGCTACGGCTGGCAGCCGACGAGCATCAGGCCGGCGACATCGGCCAAGGCATCCGCATCGGCATCACGAAGGATGCGGACCGCCCGCTGCGGTTCTATGTCAGGGGCAGTCCGTTCGTCAGCGGTCCGCGATCGCTCAATTCCTGAACGCTCAGTCGAGCGTGCGCCTGAACCGCACCAATGCGACGCCGGCAAACAAGGCCACGAACCCGACCAGCCAGGCGATCTCGCCCGCAACCGCCGGCAGTTCGGCGCCCTTCAGCATCACCGCGCGGGTGATGCGCAGAAAATGCGTCAGCGGAAAAATCTCGCCGAAGGTCTGCGCCCAGCCCGGCATGCCGCGATAGGGGAACATGAAGCCGGACAAAAGGATCGACGGCAGGAAGAAGAAGAAGGTCAGCTGCAGCGCCTGCATCTGCGTGCGGGCGATGGTCGAGATGGTGTAGCCAAGCAGCACCAGCGCCAGCACGAACACCAATACGGCTGTAAGCAGCAGCGACATCGAGCCGGTGAAAGGAATGGCGAACAGAAGCTTCGACGCCGCCAGCACGACGACCACCTGGACGCCGCCGACCACCAGATAGGGCAGCACCTTGCCCAGCATGATCTCGAACGGGCTGGACGGCATGGCGAGCAGGTTTTCCATAGTGCCGCGCTCGGTCTCGCGGGTCAGCGCGATCGAGGTCATCATCACCAGGGTCATCTGCAGGATGACGCCGAGCAGGCCGGGCACGATGTTGTATTGCGAGATGCCTTCCGGATTGTAGCGCTGGTGCACCACCACATCGAGCTGGCCCCTGGCGGCCTCACTCGCCGCCTCCTGCATGCCTTGCGCCCGAAGCAGCGCCTGGCTGGCCACTTTGCTTAGCGTCGAGATGGCGCCGCTGGCGGCGGCCGGGTCGGTTGCGTCGGCCTCGATCAGGATCTGCGGATTGTCGCCGCGCTCTACCCGGCGGCCGAAATCGGCCGGGATGGTGACGACGAAGGCGACATCGCCGCGCGCCATCAGGAATTCAGCATCCTCGGCACTTTGCGCGACATGGTCGAAGCGGTAGTAGCCGGTGGTCTGCAGGGCCGCGACAATGGCGCGGGTGTAGGGGTCGTTGCTGGTCGCCACCAGTGCGGCAGGCAGGCTTTTGGGATCGTTGTTGATGGCGTAGCCGAACAGCACCAGCTGCAAAAGCGGCACGCCCAGCATCATGGCGAAGGTGATGCGGTCGCGCCGCATCTGGATGAATTCCTTGATCAGCAGCGCACCGAGCCTGGCGAAGGAGAAGACGCTGTTCATGCCATATTGTCCTTCGAGCCGGACATGAACTGGATGAAGACGTCCTCGAGGCTGGTCTCGCCGGGTTTTACGCTGACGCCCTTGTGCTCCTTCTCGACATCGGCGAGCGCCTTTTCGAGCTTTGCCTTGTCGGAGCCGACGACATGCAGCGTCGCGCCGAACGGCGCCACCTGGTCGACGCCGGGCCGGTCCCTGAGTGCATCGGCGACCTGGTCGAGGCGCGGTCCCTGCAGCACGAAGGTGGTCAGACCGGCATTCGTCACCACCTCGTCCACCGTGCCGGTGGCCAGCATCTTGCCGTAGGAGATGTAGCTGATGCGGTGGCAGCGCTCGGCCTCGTCCATGTAATGGGTGGAGACCAGCACGGTCAGACCGCCGCTCGCCAGCCGGTGGATCTCGTCCCAGAATTCGCGCCGCGCCTTCGGATCGACGCCGGCGGTCGGCTCGTCGAGCAGCAGCAGCTTCGGCTTGTGCATGATGCAGGCGGCCAGTGCCAGCCGCTGCTTCCAGCCGCCCGACAGCGTGCCGGCGAGCTGGTCGCGGCGGCTCGTCAGGCCAAGCTCTTCCAGCGTCTTCGACACATGCTCCTCGACCGGCTTCAGCCGGTAGAGCCGCGCCACGAATTCGAGATTCTCGCCTATCGTCAAATCCTCGTAGAACGAGAATTTCTGCGTCATGTAGCCGACTTCGCGCTTGATGCGGAGCGACTCGGTGCGGATGTTGAAACCCAGCACCGTACCTTCGCCCTCGTCGGGCGTCAGCAGGCCGCACATGATGCGGATGGTCGTCGTCTTGCCGGACCCGTTGGGCCCGAGAAAGCCGACGATCTCGCCCTCGGCCACCGTCATCGTCACATGGTCGACGACAGTCTTGTCGCCGAAACGCTTGACCAGGCCATGAACGTCGATGGCGTTCATTTTGCGGAGGCCGCCAGCTCGACATCGACGATCTGTCCCGGCTGCAGCGCTTGCGCCTTGCCCTCAGGCCGCGCCTCGACGAGGTAGACCAGCTTCTGCCGGTTCTCGAGCGAGTAGATCACCGGCGGGGTGAATTCCGGGTCGGGCGAGACATAGCTGACGCGCGCCTTCACCTCCGGCCCGCAGCCGTCGCAATGGACGACAAGCAGCGTGCCGACCTTGATCGACGAGAACGCACTTTCCGGGACATAGACGCTGAGCTTTACCGCACCGTCCGGCAACATCGAAATGACAGGCGCGGTCGGACCGGCGGTGTCGCCGGGATTGCGGATGACGTCATTGATGCGGCCGGGCGAGGGTGCCGCCAGCACGCGCTTCGATAGCCGCCACTCAGCCTGCTTCAACGCCGACTGTGCCTGTTTGACCTGATTGTCTGCCGCCTTGATCGTTTCGGGACGCGCAGGCAGACCGCCGACGGCGAGGTTGGCCTGCGCCTGGCCGACCTGCGCATTGGCGGTCTCCAGCGTCGCGGCGGCGGTGTCGTAGTCGGCCTGCGTGCCGGCACCGCGCTTGAACAGGTCGGCGGCGCGGTCGTATTTGCGCTTGGCATCCGTGGCCTGGGCCTTGGCCATGTCGACCTCGGCCTTCAGCACCGCGATCTCCTCCGGCCGCTTGCCGATCTGCAGGTCGGCCAGCTGCGCCTGCGCCTGGGCGAGCGCGGCCTCTGCCTGGGCGACGGCGATTTTTGCGTCGGCGCTTTCGAGAGTCACCACCGGCGTGCCTGATACAACACGGTCGCCGCGCTTGACCGCGACGGTCTCGACCTGCGCCACTTCGATCGGCGCCAGCAAGACATAGTCGCCCTCGACATAGCCGACGGCAAGCGGCGCTGCCGGCGCGCAGGCGCCGAACAGCTGGGCTGCGAGCGGCAGGGAACAGAGAAAACTCATCGCTTGCCCTCCTTGCGGGCGACCGGATTTCGGGCCGCCAGTATGGCGCCAAGATTGCTTGTGACCGCCGCCACCACCTTGGCGGCTTCGGTGTTACCGATCTCGCGCCAGCCCATACGACGCATCACTGCTTCGCGGCCGATGCGGAAATAGATGACCTGGCCGATCAGCGTGAAGACCACGAGCTTGGTGGCCTCGCTTTCGGCCGGCTCGCCCGTCGCCTGTTCCCAGATCTGGCAGAGGCGGCGATGCGTCGGTTCGAACACCCCGTCATAGATGCGGTCGAGGGCGGCCGTCGGATGCGACAACTCTCTAAGTACGAATTGTACGATCTCGCCCGCCTCCGGCCTGGCGACGACAAATCCTACCATCCGCTCCAATGCGGTCGAGAGCTGCGCCCGCGCCGTCTCTGAACTGGCTTGACCTTGCAGCTGCATGCCGCCGAGCGCCTGGCCGGCAACCGCCTGGATGGTCTCAACGATGTGGTCGGCGGCGGCCCCGCGCAGCCCTTCCTTGCCGCCGAAATGATAGGCGATGGAGCCGATGTTGGCCTTCGCCTCCGCCGCGATCTCGCGCGTCGAGGTGCCGTCGAAGCCCTGCCGCCCAAACAGTTTGAGCGCGGCCAGCACCAGTGCGGCGCGCGTCTGCTCGGCGGGCGATGTCTCCTGGCGAGGCATTTTGTTGGGCGCGGATTTGATCATGTGGCCTGTTTAATCAAACGATTGATTAAAGTCAAATTGATTGTCTACGGCCGCTTGCCATGTCGCGCCGCAGACGCTTTAGTGCGCGGCCATGGGCAAGGAAGTCGAACGCAAGTTCCTGGTCTCCAGCGCCGAATGGCTAGAAATGGCCGAGGCGAATATACGCATTCGCCAGTTCTATCTTGCCGCAGCACCTGGCCGCACCGTGCGCGTGCGCATCAGCGACGGCAGTTCGGCGAAGCTGACGCTCAAATTCGGCAGCAAGATCCGCGAGCGCGACGAATACGAATATGAAATTCCTCTGACTGATGCTGAGGAGATGCTGGCCTTCGCCATCGGACATGTCATCGAGAAGACACGCCACCATGTTAGGCATCGCGGCTATCTCTACGAAGTCGATGTTTTCGGCGGGATCCTAGCCGGCCTTGTGGTGGCCGAACTGGAGACGCCGGAGGATGTACCTGACGAAATGCTGCCTGATTGGCTCGGCCGCGAAGTGACCGGCGAGCAGAGATTTTACAACGCGTCGCTCGCCCTAGAGCCGGATGATTTTAGGTCGGGTCGACCTAAAATCGGAATCCGGCTCTAAATCAAAAGAGATGGAGCATGATGTCGTCCGAAAACCGCTTCACACTTTTCGGCATCATGCTCTAGGGGGATTCCGGAGATCGCCGCATGAGCTTTCGCATCGATCCGCGCCTGCCGCTGACCGGCGAGGTCAGGCGTATCCTTGGCGAGGAGATCGGCAAGGCGCTTGCCCATCTGGCCGTCGCGCGCGACCAGCCGGAGCAGGCATTGCACAAATGCCGCAAGCGGCTGAAGAGCGCGCGCGCCTTGCTGCGGCTGGTCCGTTCCGGAAATGAAACATTCTGTCGGACTGAGAACCAATGCTACCGTCAGGTGGCGGCGCTGCTTGCCGGGCCGCGCGAGGCGACCGCGCTGGTCGAGACCGTCGACCGGCTGGCAGCCGCCTTTCCCGAGCAGGTTGCCGGCGGCGGCCTCGACAGCGTGCGCGACCGGCTTATCGCCCGCCAGCATGAAATCCATGCCGGGGCTGGTCTCGACGCCGCCATAGGCGCGGCCACGGCCGCCTGCGAGGAAGGCCTGATCCGGATCGAGCGGCTGCTGCTCCCCGATCTGCCTGAGCATGCAGCCGATGTGCTTGCGGAAGGCGCTCGCAAGACCTTGCGCCGGGCCAGGAAGGCGCTGGACAAGGCCGGATCCCACGGAGGAGCCGAGGATTTCCACGATCTGCGTAAGGCGGCCAAGACCCACTCGATGCATCTTTCGCTGCTCGGCCGGCTGTGGCCGACGCCGATCAAGGTGCGGCGCAAGGCGGTCGACGAACTGGGTGAAAGGCTCGGCGAACTGCACGACGTCTTCGTCATGCGCGTGTTGATCGAGGCCGACGGTGAGCCGCTCGGCGATGCGCAGGACACAAGGCTTCTTGGCAAGCTTTTGAAGCGCTCGGAAAAAAGCCTGAAGAAGAGCTGCCTCGCCGGAGCGGCCGAGCTGTTCGGCGACAGCCCCAAGCGCTCGACGAAGAAGCTCGCACGCAATGCGCGCGACGACCTCGCCGGCCCGGCATTGTCGGAAGAGGTCCCGGTCGGTTGATCATGGCCGAGGGCGTCACCTCGTGCTAGTCACACTTTGCCATGACCGCGCCGCGCGACACGATTCTCGACCGCCTTGGCCGCTGGCTTGCCGGCCGGCTGCAGGACGAATCCTCGGGCTATGAGCCCTACACGCCGTCCGATGCCGAGACGTTGCGGCGCACGCTCGAGCCCGGCGACATCCTGCTCATCGAAGGCAACCAGAAGATCTCGGCGGCGATCAAATACCTGACACAGTCGACCTGGTCGCACGCCGCCTTCTATGTCGGCGATGCCTTGTCCGAACCGGAGGACGGATCGGAACGGCGTCGGCTGATCGAAGTGACGCTCGGCGAAGGCTGTGTCGCCGTGCCGCTGTCGCGCTACCGCACCTACAACACCCGTATCTGCCGGGCGAGCGGGCTGACCCCGGAAGACCGCGACCATGTCGTCGCCTTCATGATCGGCAAGCTCGGCCTGAAATACGATCTCAAGAACATCTTCGACATGCTGCGCTTTTTCCTGCCGACGCCACCGGTGCCGGTGCGCTGGCGCCGCCGCATGCTGGCTTTCGGTTCCGGCGATCCGACGCGCGCCATCTGCTCGACGCTGATCGCCGAAGCCTATGGCGAGATCCGCTACCCGATCCTGCCCGAGATCACCCGCGCGCCCGGCCGCGCCTCGGCGCAGTCGAACTATTCGCGCCGCGAAATCCTGCACATCCGCCACCACTCGCTCTACACGCCGCGCGACTTCGACCTGTCGCCCTTCTTCCGCATCGTGAAACCGACGCTGGAATTTGGGTTCGACTACCGGGCGGTGACCTGGGAGGACAAGGCAGGCACCGACGCCGCAGCCGCGAAGGCTGGCGCAATCGCCTCAGACACGTGATGGCTTCGGCCTGAGTCATGAGGTGCAGGCGTCTCACATGGCGGCCTGCATCACGCCGAAACCGCAATAGCGCCCTGGTTTTCGGCTCTGTGTTCGACCCAGACATGGACCGGTTCGTCCCGGCCGCGGATGCTAACCGGTCCATGATCGCGCGCATTCAACTGTGTCGCGGGCGATTCCGCCTTCGCGGCCTCAACCAGTCGTGACCCAAAGCAAATATTCGCCTGAAGCTCACGGCAGAGCGCCTGCAAACGGCTGGCGACGTTGACGGTGTCGCCCACCACCGCGAAGGACAGATTGCGCTCGCTGCCGACCGCGCCGAGGACGACTGCTCCATATTGTGCACCGATCCGGACGTCCAGCGGCGGATATCCCCTGGACACACGCTGGACATTCCAGTCCTCGAGAGCGGCGATCATCGCTTCAGCGCACTGGATGGCCCTGGTCGCGTCGTCATGGCTGGCTTGCGGAACCCCGAAGGTCGCCATGATGCAATCGCCGATATAGTTGTCGACGGTGCCGTGGTGGTCGAAAACGACCTGCTCCATGCGACGGTGGAACTGACGCAGAAGTTCGAACACTGCTTCGGCCGGATGATCCTCGGAATAGTGTGTGAAGCCGACGATGTCGGCGAACAGCACCGCGATATCCTGCCGGCGGACCGGGCCGAAGGGCTCGTCATCCGTGGCGAGCTGGTCGACGACATTGGGCGAAAAATGCCGGGCGAGATTGGCGCGGGCGCGCTCCGCCTTGACATAGTCTTCCGACAGATGCCGGGAACGGGAGACGACCAGCGCCATGATCGCGCCGATAATCAGGACAACCAACACATTGGTCGCCTGCGCGAACGTATCGACGAAATTGGGGTTGAGATAGAGATTCAGTCGCTCTGTCATCGGCAGCGAATAGAGGTTCGTTGCCGGAATGACGGTTCCCGCATGAAAAACCACCCATCCCACCCCGATCGTCCACGTCAAGGCCGCGAGCGCGCCGAGATAGAGCGCCAATCGCGTCGAAAGGGTCAGCGCGCCAAGGCATACGAAAATCAGCAGGAATTTGAAGCTGCCCTCGCGCAGTTGCATCGCGGCCGGCGCGACCTCTTGGGCAAACGGGTTGGGCGTTACCAGCAGAACGGTCAACAGAATGATGTCCAGCGTACCGACGAGGTAACCGATCCACCATGGCGCGTTGCGACGGCGCGCAAAGCGAAACTGGATCAGGCCGACGAGCTGGAACAGCACGAGGCCTGCGAGCACGAAGAGCAGCGAGGCATCCCAGCGGCTGATCAACGAAAAGAAGCAGGAGATCACGGCGAGCGATGCCGTGCGCGCCCAGAACTGCAATGCAGCACCCTGGCGTTCTGCGCGCTCCCGCAAATTTTTCAGGCGCGAATAGCGGCGAAGTTCAAGTGTTGGCGCGGTCGGCATAGGATCACTTCGATTTTGCGGGGACGGTCACGCATTCGGCAAACCCGCCCCGTACAGTCAGGCAAATCAGCGCGCGAACTCTATCATGGTTTCGTTTTTGAAACGCGGCTGGCGCGTCAAGCCGGCAACGGACGGCGTCCCTTTGCCGGAGCGGTGGGCCGGTCGGACGCACCGGCATCCCTGGGGTGCGGGCCGATCGGCATGATCGCCGGAAACGGGGTTGCGCCAAAAGCAAACGTCCATTTGTAGCCGGTCAGCCCGTCTTCCGGCGTCGTGTGCTGGTCGTGATGGGCGAGCAGTTTGGCGCGCTCGGCCAGTTCCTCCGCCTCGCGCTTCACCATCTCCGCCGTCTCCGGCCGCATCCGCCTGGAGAAAGAGACGAAGGTCGCTTCCCGCTCCAGATGGGTGATCGCCCAGCCGATGAAATTCTTGTTTGTCATCTCGAATAGCGGCCTGAGCGGCCCTTCGAAATTCCACTGGATCGGTGTGTCGACCAGCAGCCGTGCCGACAGCCCGCTGCCCAGCGCAATGAGGCCGAGCGCTTCGAGATCGCGCAGATAGAGGAACATCGAGGCTTCGCTCAAGCCCTGCGAGCGCATGACGCCCTCGGGCGTGAATTTCTCCGATAGCATGACGAAGATGAACAGCAACGCCGGCCGTCCGGCAAGCTTGCGCTCGACCTCTGGCGCGATGCGGTTGACCGGTCCCGGCCCCCGGTTCATCGACCCCAGCACGTTTTCCAGCCCGACGCCGGCGGCAGCGCAGATCCCGACGAGACGGTCGAGCTTGCAGTTGCGCTCGTGGAAGATGCGCTTCACCGTCGGCTCGGAAACGCCCATCCGCCCGGCAAGCTCACGATAGGTGACGCCTTTGGCCTTCAGCGTCCGCTTCAGCGCCTCGAAGATCAGGCCGTTCATGGAATGCACCTCTTTTCTCGCGATTTGGTATCGCGTTTCGATACTAGCGGCAATCGCCCTTCCGGAAAAGTATCGACATCTCTAGCTCTCCGCCATCCACCACAGGAGACCTGGCAGTGAAAACCCTCATCACCTCGATTTGCGTCGCCGCCTTCGGTATCGCGCTCGCACCTGCGGCCGAGGCCGCCGAACTCTGGCGCGCCTCGGGCTTCGAGCAACCGGAATCGGCGCTGTTCGACGCCGCCAACAATCGCATCATCGTCTCCAACATCGTCGGCAATCCCGGGGAGGCCGACGGCAACGGCTATCTCTCGGTGCTGTCGCTGGACGGCAAGATCATTAGCCAGCACTGGACCGACGGCATGGATGCACCAAAAGGCTCGGCGATCTCCGGCGGCAAGCTCTACGTCGCCGATATCACCAAGGTGCGCATCGTCGATCTCGCCAGCGGCAAGCTCATCTCGACCATCGATGTGCCCGGCGCCGTTTTCCTCAACGACGTGACATCGGACAGTTCGGGCAAGGTTTATGTCACCGACATGCTGGCCGATGCGATCTACCGCATTGACGGCGACAAGCCGGAACTGTTCGTGAAGGATGCGAAGCTCGCCGCACCCAACGGCATCTTTGCCGATCGCGATCGGCTGATCGTGGCGTCCTGGGGCAAGGGCATCAAGCCGGACTTCAGCACTGCCGCGCCCGGGGGCCTGCTGTCGGTAGATCTCGCGACGAAAGCCGTGACGCCGCTGCCTGGCGCACAAAACTTTGCCGACCTCGATGGCGTCGTCGCCATCGGCGACAGCATCTACGCCACCGCCTTCATGACCGGCACGCTCTATAGGTACAAAGTCGGCGAGGCGCCGGAGGCTGTAGAGCAGTTCAAGCCGGGCAGCGCCGATATCGGCACAGATGGCACGCGGATTTTCGTGCCGCTGATGAACGAGGGCGAGATCGCGGTGCTGAGCCTGGACTGACGGCGCACATTTGCCGGCTCAGCCAACGGGCGCGGCTTTGAGTTGCGCCCGCGCATCCTTGATCGAAGCGGCAAAGGTCACCAGCGGCCGCTTGACGCCGTGGTTGATCAGCATGCGCCGTGTCTGCGGCGAGGCGCCGGCGATGATGAAACGCACCCCTGCGCGCTTCGCCTTGTGCGCCGCGCCCTCGATGACATTGGCCGCGGTGGAATCGAAGAACGGCACCGCCGAGCAGTCGAGGATGAAGTTCTTGCGCTGGTCGGCTATGCGGTCGAGCACCGTGCCGACAGTCGAGGCGGCGCCGAAGAAGAAGGCGCCGGAGATGCGATAGACGACGGTGTCGGCGTCGCTTGCCTCGCTTGCATCGTAGGCGCGGCCGCTGCTGTCGGCGACATCGTCCTGCACCAGCGGCAAATCCGCCTCCACGGCGATCGACTTGGCCATGCGGTCGATGAACAGGATCGAGCCTAGCGCGAAGCCGACGACGATGCCTTCGGTGAGATCGCGGAAGACGACGATCAGGAAGGTTGCCATCAGCACCAGGGCGTCGCCGCGCGAAGCGCGCAGCAACGTGGCGAAGGCCTGCTTCTCGAACATGTTCCAGCAGACAACCGCCAGCACCCCGGCAAGGGCGGCAAGCGGGATGTAGCTCGCCATTGGTGCGGCCACCAGCATGAAGACCAGCAGAAAAAGCGAATGCAGCATGCCGGAAACCGGCCCATGCGCGCCGGCCCGCACATTGGTGGCGGTGCGGGCGATGGTGCCGGTGGTGCAGATGCCACCGAACAGGGCAGAAGCGATGTTGGCAAAGCCTTGCGCGACAAGCTCGCAATTGGAACGGTGCCGCCGCCCGGTCATGCCATCGGCGACCACGGCCGACAGCAGCGATTCGATGGCGCCGAGCAGCGCAAAGGCCACCGCATCCGGCAGCACCGCAAGCGCCTTGTCGAGGCTGAGCGCCGGCAGCGCCGGAAATTGCAGGCTGCGCGGAATGCCGCCATAGCGGGTGCCGATCGTTTCCGCCGGCAGCGAAAGCAGCGCCACGACAAGGGAGGCCAGTCCGACGGCGATCAGCATGCCCGGCCAGCCGGGCCGCCAGCGCTTCACCCCGACGATGGTGGCGATGGTCAGCGCCGCCACCAGCGTTGCCGAGATATTGAGCGTGCCGGCCGCGTGGCCGATCGCCATCAGCTTCGGCAGCAGCGGCCCGGGCTCCGGCCCGGCAAGCCTCAGCCCGAACAGTTCGACGATCTGGCCGGAGAAGATGATGATCGAGATGCCGGCGGTGAAGCCGACCGTCACCGGGTAAGGGATGAATTTGATATAGGTTCCGAGCCGGAGATAGCCGATGGCGAGCAGGAAGATGCCGGCCATCATCGTCGCCAGCAGCAGTCCGTCGACGCCTTCGCGCTGCACCGTCGCCGCCACCAGCACGATGAAGGCGCCGGCCGGGCCGCCGATCTGGAAGCGGCTGCCGCCGAGCGCCGAGACGATGAAGCCGCCGACAATGGCGGTGAACAGGCCGCGCTCCGGCGTCACGCCCGAAGCAATCGCAATCGCCATCGACAGCGGCAACGCGACAATAGCGACGGTCAGCCCGGCCATGAAGTCGGCCTTGAACTGCGGCAGGCGGTAACCTTCGCGCCAGACCGTCACCAGCTTGGGCGTGAACAGCTCTGAAAATGTCGGCTTTGCCGACTTCTGGGCCGGTTGATGCACTGCCCGCCGGATCTGATCCATGGACTGCCTTCCGCTTGCGTGAAGGCGGCGGGATCGTCGGCAGGACTGTCGGCGGTCGCCGTCGCGACTATATGCCGGCTCAGCCTTGCGGGTTCGGCGGCGCGACCGGCTTGAGGCGCACGCCCCGGCCGCCGCGCTCGCTGGTCTGGTTCTCGCCGATGAGCTCCACCCCGGCCTCGTCGAGAGCCTGGATAACCTTCATCAGCGTATCGACCACACCCCTGACCACGCCGTCACTCGCTTCCATGCGCTGGATTGTCGGAAGCGAAACGCCGGCACGCTCGGCGAGTGTCTTCTGATCGATGCCGGCCAGCGCCCTCGCGGCGCGCATCTGGGCGGCAGTGATCATCGGTCGGAACCCCCGTCTGAGTCTGCGGAGACGACGTGTAATACAATCATAGTGATGTTTCAACCATCATAAAGCATACATGAAACATGATCTCCTCACAAAGCCGGATGCCGGGATACGGGATGAGCATGCTACGTTAACCGCCTTGGCTCTTATTGGCGGGGAAATATCAGTTGAAGATTTTCAGGACCTTGACGACGTCGGCAGCCTTGCTGTCGGCGGTTTTTCTGCTGGCAGGCTGCGGACACGGGCTGATCAACCGGCTGATTTGAATGTCGCTCCGGATCGTCAGTCTTCGGGCTCGTTGCCACCGGCCACCGCCTTGTTCCGCTGCAGCATTCGCGCCGCCAGCCAGCACAGCGTCGCCCAGGTGAAGCCGGCGCACCATCCCGCCAGCACGTCGGAAGGCCAGTGGACGCCGAGATAGACGCGGCTGACGCCGACCAGCAGCGTTACCAGCACCGCCAGGCTGAGGACATAGATTTTCGTCGTTCGTCCCGGCAGGAAGCGCGCTGCCAGCGAGCCCAGCGTGAGATAGGTCACCGCCGACAGCATGGCGTGGCCGCTGGGAAACGACAGCGACGTCTCGTTGGCCAGGTGCGAGACAAGATCGGGGCGCGGCCGGTCGATGCCGGCCTTGAGCAAGGTCGACAGCAGCTGCCCGCCAGCCACCGCGACAAAGATCAGCAGCGCCGTCCTCGGCCTACGGATCAGCAGGAGGTAGACGATCACCGCCGTTACGATCAGCACCAGCACGCTGGAGCTGCCGAGGCTGGTGATGTCGCGCATCGCGCCTTCCAGCCATGCCGGGCCGACGGGAACATCCGGCTGACCCACTTTTCGGAAAGCGAGCAGGATCTCAGTATCGAAAGCGTGCGGCGTGGTGGCCCGCGCCACCTCCATCAGTTCCTCGAAGCCCCACAGCCCGGCGGCTATCACCAGCCCGGCCAGCAGCACCGGAAATTCAAGCCAGTTGGTGAACGCACGCGGGGTCTTCATCGGATTACAGTCGCCCCTGCAGGTAAGGCCCGAGCGAGATCAGCACCACCGCCGCGATGGCCAGCACGATGCCGGTCGCTTGCAAGGCATTGACGCGTTCGCCGAAGAACACCAGCGCCACCACATTGACCGCCACCAGCTGGATCACCGCCGACAGGCTGAACGACACCGACATGCCGAACTCACGAACCAGCCGCAGCATCATCAGATTGCCCGCCGTATAGAGCGCCAGTGTCAGCACGATCTTGCCAAGGCTTGGCGCCAGCCCCCATTGCTTGGCCGCGATGGCCGCCAGCAGGAAGATCACCGTCGAAATGACGAGCTGCGCCAGTCCCCAGAAACTCACTTTTGTGCCTCGCTGTCCTTTGTGGCAGCTCTTGTTTCGCAAGCGTGGCGGCACGTCAAGCAGACTGCGGCGGAACAGGCCACGGCCGAGGTGCTGAATGAATGGCAGCGCGATCGCGGTCTGACTGCCACGCTCGGTCGGATTCGTGCAAACCCAGGCAGCTGCGCTCAAGCATTGGAAAAGAATGGACTTTTAAACATGGCGTCCTACGTCTTCTGGAGGAGAGTGCCATGCCAAAGTCCGTCTATGACCGTGGCCTGCTGAAACCCGACGACATCGCCAGGCTGCAACGCGTGTTCGACGAAGCCTGCCGCAGGCGCGACGTGCATCCCGATTCGGCGGAGGCGCGGGAGATCGCGCTGAACCTGCTTGCGCTCCACAATGCCGGCATGATCGAGGAAGATATGCTTATGGAAACCGTGGGTTTCCGCAGGTTGGAGCCGAAATCAGCCTGAGGCCCGCAAGGCGGCCTGGAGCAATTCCAGGAAAAGTGTGAAGCGGTTTTCCGTCCGGAATTGCGTAAAAAACAAAGGCCTCTAGCCGGCGCGCTGCACGACGGCCACATTCATCTCTGCCCGCAGCCTGAAGCCGATGGATTCGTACAACCCAACCGCGCCGGCATTGCTGGCATAGGCATGCAGGTAGGGAACTTCGCCGCGCGCAAAAATTCGGTTGGCCACGAACACCGACAGCAGCCGGCCGAGGCCGCTGCCGCGAAATTCGGGATGCGAGCAGACGCCGCTGAGTTCGCTGTAGCCGGGCTGCTTCATGCGCTCGCCGGCCATCGCCGCCAGCCGGCCGTCGATCTTCACGCCCCAGAACTCGCCGAGGCTCAGCGCCTTGAGCGTGAACGGGCCGGGCTTGGTCAGTGACGCCAAAGCAAGCATCTCGGCCGCGTCGTCCTGCGTCAGCTGCTGTACACGCTCGTCCGACACGGAAGGCAATGGCGCCTCGGCAACCATCTGAACGCCGAAGGCGGTCACGGTCGCGGTCAGTTCCGGCGGCAAGGCAATGGGGTCCGCCTGGAGCATGAACACGCTCTCACCTGCAGGAATGAGGCTTGCGAGCGCCTGCAGGCTCTCAGCGTCGTCTGCCCCGGAAGCCGCGAAGGGGACGATCGAGGAGGGATAGCGCCTGGCGAGCCTGTCGCCATACGCAAAGATCCGATGCCGCGTGTCGAGCGCGCTCCAGACCGGACGATCGAGGACATGGCTCATGGCGCGACATCCTGTTTCACACGACGGTCGAGCGGGGCCGCCGCCAGGCCGTCCTCTATTGCCGAGAGTTGTTCGAGAAGCGGCCCTGCAAGGTCTTTGCACAAGTCGGCAACGGCGTTCTCGATGCGCGGCCAAACGTCCCGCTTCGCCCTATCGACCAGGCGCTGGCCGTTCGCGGTCAGCGAGATCATCCTGCGGCGCTGGTCGTCGTTCGATGGCGCGGCCTCGACCAGCCCCAACTCGGCCAGCAGCGCCACGCTGCGCGTCACCCCCGGCTGGGTGATCCCCAGTGACTGCGCCAGTTCGCCGACAGGCAGCGGCCCAAGCCGGTCGAGCGCGGCCAGCAGAGGATACTGGCTGGACTGCACCGGCACCTCCAGCCCATCGAGCATGCGCTGCGTATCGGCCTGCAACTGCTCGCCGATGCGCTTCAGCCTGCTGCCGAGGGTGAGATAGCCAAGGGATCGAATGATGTCTTCCATGGGTGGTCCGTCTCCTGGATAAGTATAACATGTTATATAATGATGCAATGAACGAGTTCAAGCGCCTGCTTTGGAGGTTGGCCGCAAGCATCTCAACTTCGTCGTCCTTGGGCGAAGCAGGAGCGAAGCTCCGTCGCGGAGACCCAGGGATCATGCCTTGGCCGTGGAAGCAGCGGAGCAGAACCTGCAACGCAGCGTAGTTCAGAAGTCACGGCATGGATCCTCGGGTCTGCGCCGTCGCTACGCTCCTTGCTTCGCCCGTGGATGACGACGGGATCGGCGTTTCAGCCCAATCGCCAGGATATTCGATCCGTCTTGCAGATGCGTTGAACCACTAGTCCGCGCCATAGCAGCAGCCCGAAGTGCGCGGTGTTTCTCCGTCCAGAAGCGCTCGTCTACAACCCCTTGGCGATCTGACGGGCAATCGCTTCGGCCTGCAGGCCGGCGCTGTGAAAATAGCTGGTCAGACTTGGCCGCATGCCGATGAACCACAGGCCGGGCTGGCCGCTCGGGGTGCCGCCATTGGCCTTCGGCACGCCCTTGGCGTCGAGCACGCCGAGATCGCCCAGCATGGCCTCCAGGCCGGTGCGATAGCCGGTTGCCGCGATCACTACATCCGGCTCGAGCACCGTGCCGTCGTTCAGCCGCACGCCGGCGCCTTCGAAAGCCGCCACCGGCGCCACCACCGAAATCCGTCCGGCCTTCAGCGCTGCGACGGCGCCGTCGTCAATGGCAATAGCGATCTGCTCGACGCCGAGCCGGCTGGCGCCGCCCTTCGGCGCCGGCGGCAGGCCGAAGCGGGTGAGGTCGCCGAACACCAGCCGCTGCGTCGCGGCAATCGCGGCATCGGCAATCCACGTCGGCAGCATCGCCATGAAACCGCCGAAGCGCGCCACGGCGACCTTGCCGATCCGTTTCGGCATCAGCGACGGACCCTGCCTGGCTGACAAGCAGATGGCCTTTGTGTCGGCACGGGCGAGGTGGTTGAGCACGTCGAAGCCGGAATTTCCGGCCCCGACCACCAGCACGCTTTTGCCCACATAGTCCTGCGCTGTGCCGAAATCGGCGGCGTGGACAAGTTTGCCGGTGAAAGTCGCCTTGCCTTGCCAGTCCGGCGTCCATGGCAAGCGGTCGCGGCCGGTGGCGACGATGACATTGCGGGCGCTCAGCGTTTCCCGGCCCGTATGGACGAGCCAGCCATTGCCTCTGCGTCCGATCCGCTCGGCGGCGGTGCCGAATTCGACCCTTACGCCGCGCGCGCGGGCAAAATCCTCGAGATAACCGACGATGGCATCCTTGTTCGGAAAGGCGGCGGTGCGTGGCGGATAGGCAAGGCCGGGCAGGGCCGACAGCGCGCGATGCGTGTTGAGGGTCAGCTTCTCGTGCCGCCCTCGCCACGGTTCGGCGATCCGCGGCTCCTTTTCAAGCACGACGACCCGCACGCCGCGCCGGCCAAGCGCGTCGGCGGCCGCCAGCCCCGCCGCTCCGGCGCCGATGACGATAACCGTATAGTCGAGTCCTTTCGGCCCCGGGACGATAGGCATCGTTTCGCTTGTCGTAGCCGCCATTCGGTCGAGATTTCCTTTCAGGTGCGCCATGGGGACCCGTCCTATATGGCACGTCCCATATGGCACAGGGGCGATATGATCGATAATGAGGTCGCGTCAATGCGACTGATTCGAGGCCTTGGGGGCAAGCCTCTGTTTATCATCGGCACGCGGAAGCTCGACCATGCCCTCCTTGCGCATCTTTCTCGACAGACTGCTGGAGGGCGCCGCAGCCAAGGTGCCGCGCCAGGATTTTTCGCATGTCGAGCGGCTGGCGCTTGTCCGCCGGCACGGCGACTTCTCGCTGGCCTATTCGACCGCCGTGCAGCAAAAACTGTCCTATTTCGGCGACGCCGACGGCTACATCGCCTTCGGCACCAAGATGAAGCACCATTTCGCGCTAGGTGACCCGGTGGCCCATCCGGCCGATCGGCCCGACTATATCAGGCGCTTTGTCGAAGCCGCCGACAGGCCGTGGTTCGTGCAGATCGGCGAACCGACGGCGCGCGTGCTGTCCGGGCTCGGCTACCAGGTCAACCGTCTCGGCGTCGACACGCGGCTGGAACTGCCGGCTCACGATTTTTCCGGCAAGCGCAACGAAACCGTGCGCTATTCCGAACGCTGGCTCTTGAAGAAGGGGTTTTCCTTTGGCGAAGGAGCGGTCTATCTCGACGAGGTCCAGCGCCTGTCGCAGAACTGGCGGGCCGACCGCATCGTCAAGCGCTGGGAGATGGCGTTCCTCAACCGCCCCTTTGCCGATCATCTCGGCATCGATATGCGCCGTTTCGTGCTCTACAGCCCGGAAGGCGAGCTCGTCGCTCTGCTCGATTTCGATCCGATGTTCCGGGATGGCAAGGTGATCGGCTACACCACCTCGTTCAAGCGCAAGCACATCGATGCCTCGCCGCATGCCGAAATCGGGCTGACCAAATTCGCCGTCGACCGGTTTCGCAATGAGGGCATTTCGGTCGTCACGCTCGGCCTGTCGCCGATGCTCGATGTCGGAGCCAACAGCTTTGCCGAATCGAGCTTCTGGCGCAACGCCTTCGAGCGGGCCTATGAGTCGCCCTGGGTCAACCGCAGCAAGTTCAACCTCAAGGGCCAGGCGGCGTTCAAGCGCCGCTTTCATGGCATCGAGGAACCGACCTATATCGCCTTCCGCCAGGGCAGGCTGATCGAGATGCTGGGGTTGCTGCGCCTCATCAAGGCGATCTAGCAAGATCCGTGGCGGCCAACGTGGCCGATCTGCCCTCAGGAAAACTGTTGATTTGACCGGCGCATGGGCGATCGCCTGATTTAGAGTGGCAGGGTCAGTTGCGCAGCCGGTAGCCGGTGCGGAAGATCCAGGCGACGATGGTGATGCAGATGGCGAGGAACACGACGGTCATGCCGAGGCTGACGGCGACCGAGACATCGGACTTGCCGTAAAAGCTCCAGCGGAAACCGCTGATCAGGTAGACGACCGGGTTGAACAGCGTCACCGTGCGCCAGGTCTCGGGCAGCATGTTGATCGAATAGAAGCTGCCGCCGAGGAAGGTCAGCGGCGTGATGATCAACAGCGGCACCAGCTGCAATTGCTCGAAGCTTTTCGCCCATATGCCGATGATGAAGCCGAACAGGCTGAAGGTCACCGCCGTCAAGACAAGGAAGGCCAGCATCCAGAACGGATGCTGGATGGTGAGCGGCACGAACAGCGAGGCCGTCGCCAGGATGATCAAGCCGAGGATGATCGACTTGGTCGCGGCGCCGCCGACGTAGGCGATGACGATCTCCAGATACGACACCGGCGCCGACAAGAGCTCGTAGATGGAGCCGACGAATTTCGGGAAATAGATCGCAAAGGAGGCGTTGGAGATCGACTGCGTCAACAGTGAGAGCATGATCAGGCCGGGCACGATGAAGGCGCCGTAGCTGATGCCGTCGATCTCGGTGATGCGCGAGCCGATGGCCGAGCCGAAGACGACGAAATAAAGCGATGTCGAGATCACCGGCGAGACGATGCTCTGCAGCACGGTGCGGAACGCACGCGCCATCTCGACCCGGTAGATCGCCCATACTGCTCGCCAATTCATGGCTCTTGCCTCAACAGATTGACGAAGATCTCCTCGAGCGAGCTGTTTTGCGTGTCCATGTCGCGGAACTGGATGCCTGCCGTCTCGAGTTCGCGCAGCAGCGATGCGACGCCGGGGCGTTCGCTCTGGTTGTCATAGGTGTAGGTCAGCTGTGTGCCATCGCCCGACAGCTCCAACGCGTAGTGCGAAAATGCATCGGGAATGGCGGGGAGCGGGTTGCGCAATTCCACGATCAGGCGCTTGCGGCCGAGCTTGCGCATCAGTTCGGCCTTGCCCTCGACCAGGATGATCTCGCCGCGGTTGATGACGCCGACACGGTCGGCCATCGCCTCGGCCTCTTCGATATAGTGCGTGGTGAGGATGATGGTGACGCCGTCGTCGCGCAGCCGCCGCACCATCGCCCACATGTCCTGGCGCAGTTCGACGTCGACGCCGGCCGTGGGTTCGTCGAGGAACAGGATGCGCGGCTCATGCGAGAGCGCCTTTGCAATCATCAGCCGCCGCTTCATGCCGCCCGACAGCGTGATCGCCTTGGCGTCCTTCTTGTCCCACAACGACAGGTCGCGCAGCACCTTTTCGACGAAGCCCGGATTGGGCGCCTTGCCAAACAGGCCGCGGCTGTAGGTGACGGTTGCCCAGACGCTCTCGAACGCGTCGATGGTCAGCTCCTGCGGCACCAGCCCGATCAGGCTGCGCGCGGCGCGGTAGTCTCGGTTGATATCGTGGCCGTCGACGGTCACCGTTCCCGACGAACGGTTGACGATGCCGCAGACGATCGAGATCAGCGTCGTCTTGCCGGCGCCGTTCGGCCCCAGCAGCGCGAAAATCTCGCCGCGTTCGATGTCGAGGTTGATTTCCTTCAGCGCCTTGAAGCCGGTGGCGTAGGTCTTGGTGACCCCGGCAATCGAAATGATGGAAGGCAAATTCGTGGAAGACATGAGGCCGAAAACGACTGTTTGAAAGAGGCGGGGATTATTATTGCGCTGAATGTCGGTGCGCACGGCGGGAAGTCAATGCCGCTGCTGACAATTGTGGACAAACGTTCCCCTTTTGCCGTTTCGTCATGGGGGTATCGGGGCACTGACGGATTGATCCCATCTGCTGCGACAACGCGCCCCGCGTGACGCCAAGCCGCTTTGACCGGACCGCATCCGCCGCCTATTCTGCGCCAACAAACAGCAGCCGGAGCCCGCATGGACCCGCTCATCCTGTCGCGAATGCAGTTCGGGGCGAATATCTCGTTCCACATCCTGTTTCCGACCATCACGATTGCGCTTGGCTGGGTGCTGCTGTTCTTCAAGCTCCGCTACAACGCCACCAATGATTCCGCCTGGATGCGCGCCTATTTCACCTGGGTGAAAGTGTTCGCGCTGTCCTTCGCCATGGGCGTGGTCTCCGGCGTCACCATGAGCTTCCAGTTCGGCACCAACTGGCCGGGCTATATGGAGCATGTAGGCAACATCGCCGGGCCGCTGCTTGCCTACGAGATCCTCACCGCCTTCTTCCTCGAAGCGGCCTTCCTCGGCATCATGCTGTTCGGGTTCCGCCGCGTCTCCAACCGCGTCCACACGCTGGCGACGGTATTGGTCGCCGGCGGCACCACGCTGTCGGCCTTCTGGATCATTGCGCTCAATTCCTGGATGCAGACGCCGGCCGGCTTCGAGATGATCGATGGCAAGGCGCATCCCGTCGACTGGTGGGCGATCGTCTTCAACCCGTCCATGCCCTACCGTCTGACGCATATGCTGCTTGCCTCCGGCCTGACGGTGTCGTTCCTGATCGCCGGCCTGTCGGCGCTGCGCTACCTCACCGGCGACCGGTCGGAATCGATGTGGAAGGCGCTGCGCACCGGCGTCTTCACCGCCGCCATCCTGATCCCGATCCAGATCTTCGCCGGCGACCAGCACGGGCTGAATACGCTGGAGCACCAGCCGCAGAAGATCGCCGCCATGGAGGCGAACTGGAACACCGGCCCCAACGTGCCGCTGGTGCTGTTTGCGCTGCCCGACGAGGCGGCGAAGGAAAACAAATTCGAGATCGCCATTCCCGACGGCGCCAGCCTGGTGCTGCGGCATTCGACCAGCGGTATCGTGCCGGGGCTCAACGACTATCCTGGCCTGCACCCGCCGGTGTTCCCGGTGTTCTGGGGCTTCCGCATCATGGTCGGCACCGGCATTTTGATGCTCATCGTCTCGTGGTCGGCGACCTTCTTCCTCAAGCGCCGCCACAGCCTGCCGAGGCCGCTGGCCATGCTGATGGTGCCGATGGCGCTGTCGGGCTGGCTGGCGACGCTGGCCGGCTGGTACACCACCGAAATCGGCCGCCAGCCCTGGCTGGTCACCGGCGTGCTGAAAACCGCCGACGCTATCGGCCCGGTCGCCGGCAGCCATGTCGCGCTGACGCTCGCCATCTATCTCATCCTCTATGTGCTTTTGCTGATCGCCTATCTCGGCGTGCTGGTGCACCTGGCGCTGAAGGCGGCCAAGGACGGCGACACCTCGCCGCTGCCGGGCGTGATGAAGACGGCGATGTCGCAACCGGCCGCAGCGGAGTGAGAATGGTCCGCGTAGCGGACGAAAAGCCAACGATTTGGCTTTTCGAATGACGAACGCCCGGAGCCATAGCGAAGGGCAGAACCGTTGATGAGAGGGATGACAGACCGATGACCTTCGACTGGCCAACCGCGCTGCCCCTGATCTTCGCCGGCCTGATGGGCCTCGCCATCCTGATCTACGTCATTCTCGACGGTTTCGATCTCGGCATCGGCATCCTGTTCTCGGTCGCCGAAGATGCCGAGCAGGACACCATGATCGCGGCAATAGGCCCGTTCTGGGATGCCAACGAGACCTGGCTGGTGCTGGCCGTCGGCCTGCTCCTGGTCGCCTTTCCGCTGGCGCATGGCGTCATCCTCACCGCGCTCTACATTCCGGTCTTCGTGCTTTTGGTTGGCCTCATCCTGCGCGGCGTCGCCTTCGATTTCCGCGCCAAGGTGCCCGCCGGCAAGAAGCATCGCTGGAACCGCATTTTCTTCCTCGGTTCCGTCATCGCCTCGCTGGCGCAAGGCTATATGCTCGGCGTCTATGTGCTTGGCCTCGATGTCGGTTTTTGGTGGCATCGCTTTCGGCGCGCTGGTGGCGCTCTGCCTGTCGGCGGCCTATGCAGCGATGGGCGCGGCCTGGGTCATCTACAAGACCGAGGGCGAATTGCAGAGGAAGGCGGTGGCCTGGCTGCGCACGGCCCTTGTGCTGACCGCGCTCGGCATGGCGGCGGTGTCGCTGGCGACCCCATTCGCCAGCCCGCGCATCTTCGCCAAATGGTTCGTCTGGCCCGAAATGCTCTATCTGTCGCCGCTGCCGATCCTGTCGGCGCTGCTGTTCATGTGGCTATGGCGGCAGACCTTCCACCTGCCCAAGCCCGACGACCGCCATGCGCTGCGGGCCGTTCCTGACGCTCGCCACCATCTTCGCGCTCGGCTTTGCCGGGCTTGCCTGGTCGTTCTACCCCTTCGTGGTGCCCGACAGGCTGACCATCTGGCAGGCGGCGTCGGCGACGGAAAGCCTGGCCATCATCCTCGCCGGCACGGTGGTCGTGCTGCCGGTGATCATCTTCTATTCGTTCTATGCGTATCGGGTGTTTGGGGGCAAGGCGACGGATCTGACGTATGATTGAGGGGAGCTGATCTCCCCCCTTGAGGGGGAGATGGCCGGCAGGCCAGAGGGGGTCGCCGCGCGTGGAGCGCTAACCTTCTTCTGCCGCAGGAGGTCGCGTCCGGTCGGACCGACCCCCTCTGTCGCCTCCGGCGACATCTCCCCCTCGAGGGGGGAGATTAGGTGCTCAGCTCTTCCCCGCCAGCACCAGCACCGGCTTCTCGCTGTACAACCCCGGGAACAGCGACTTCAAATTCGCCACCTTGGGCAGGTCGTTGTAGACGATGTAGGGGTAGGTCGGGTTCAGCGTCAAAAAGTCCTGGTGATATTCCTCGGCCGGATAGAAGGTTTTGCCCGTCTCCAGCGTGGTGACGATGGGCTTGGCAAACACTTTCGCCTGGTCGAGCTGGGCGATGTAGCTCTGGGCGATCTTCTGCTGCTCGCCATTCTCGGCAAAGATGGTCGAGCGGTACTGGGTGCCCGAGTCCGGGCCCTGGAAGTTCAACTGCGTCGGGTTGTGGGCGACCGAGAAATAGACCTGCAGCAGCTGGCCGTAGGTCACCTTGGACGGATCGTAGGTGATCTCGACCGATTCGGCGTGGCCGGTGCGGCCGCTGCCCACCGTTTCGTAGACGGCGTCATCCTTGGCGCCGCCGGTGTAGCCGGAGACGGCCTTGGTCACGCCCTTGACGTGCTGGAACACGCCCTGCACGCCCCAGAAGCAGCCGCCGGCGAAGATAGCCTTCTCGCTGCCGCTGGCGGCCTTCTCGTCCACTGCCGGCGGCGGGATCACCACCGCGTCCTCGGCCGAGCGCGCCGGGCTCTGCCAGAAGGCGGCCGCGGCGGCGGCGACGATGAGCGCGGCAAGCGCGCTCTTGAAGATCGGCGTTCTCGTCCTTGCAATGCCGGTCATGTCTGATCTCCTTGATGGTGGCGAAGACTATACGACAGAACGTCCCGCCTGGTTTCTCAAATTGCCGTGCGCCGGCCCGGCCACTGTGCGGCCGGGCCATGGAACCCAGCCTTATTGCGCGGGCGCCATGGCGTCCGCCGGCTTCATCGCATCCGTTGCGGGTTTCATGGCATCGGCCGGCTTCATGGCGTCGGTGGCGGGTTTCATTGCATTCGTCGCCATTGGGTCGGCGGGCTTCATGGCACCGGTCGCCGGCGCCATGGCATCGGTCGCGGGCTTCATCGCATCAGTTGCCATCGCCGGCTTCATGGCGTTGGTCGCTTCGTCGGCACGGGCGCCGGCGGCGAAGCCGGTCATCGAAAGCGCAAAAGCGAGCGCGGTCAGGGTCTTGGTCATGATGGTATTTCCTCCTTGAAGAGGGCGCGCGGATGCGAGCCCGGTTATGCCGCGCTAGCGGCGTTGCGTAGAAAAAGAATCAGTCGGCGGCTGCAGCCAGGATCGGCCCACCACCCGGCGACTGCACCAGCACCGCGGTGCTCAGCCCGCCGCTTGCCGCCGGCAGCGGCAGTGTGGTGGCGTCGCCGCTCCAGCTGCCGAGTTTCTCCAGCGAGTGCACGACATTGGCATGCGGCAGCGTGCGCCCGGTATTCTCGCCGCGCGCCACCGGCACTTCGATGACGCCCTTGTTGTAGCGGACCAGCCAGACATCGGCGCGGCCGGCCGGCGCGGAACCGGCGCCGATGCTGATCTTGCCGCCGTCGAGCGACAGCGTCGGCCCGTTCGTGTGACCGCTCGCGGAAATCAGCTGCTCGATCTCGCCGGGCGCTGCACCCACCGCATCGGCACCGCCATTGACCACGATCTGCGGCGTGAACGGGCCGGAGCGGCCGAGCGACGGCTCATAGCGCACCTGGCGCTGGGTAAATTCCTCGCGGCCGAAAATGTCTTTCCAGCCGAGATAGTCCCAGTAGGTGACGTTGAACGACAGCGCCAGAACGCCCGGCTCGTCCTTGACCTTGATCAGATTGGCATTGGCCGGCGGGCAAGACGAACAGCCCTGGCTGGTGAACAATTCGACCACGGTGAGCGGCTGGGCGAAGGCGGTGCCGCCAAGCATCATCAGCGCGGCGCCTACGGCAGCCAGCATGCCGGCGCGTTTTGGGTTAAGTCCAGTCATCGGGGGTCTCCGTTGCGGCGGGTTCATCCCACACTTCGTCGCTGCCCGAGGCTTCGTTACATGGTTCACCGCTTCGTGATTGGGGGCGGACGCGTCGTTGCCTTCTCCCCTTGTGGGAGAAGGTGGATCGGCGCGAAGCGCCGAGACGGATGAGGGGTGTTCCAGCGGAGTGAGACGTTGGTTAATCTAACGTCATGCCACATCAGCCCGTCGCTCCTGCCAAACGAAACTTTGCCCGTTCGCTCCGACGTGAAATGACGGAGGCGGAAGACAAACTGTGGCACGAACTACGTGACCGCAGGCTCGATCGGATCAAATTTCGGCGCCAAGTTCCTGTTGGAAAATACGTCGCCGATTTCGCTTGTCTTGAATCACTCCTCATCATCGAGATCGATGGGAGTCAGCATGCGGACTCAGAGTCAGACCAGGCCCGTAGAACGGAACTGGAGGCGAGAGGCTTTCGTGTGTTGCGCTTTTGGAACGACGATGTCCTGAAAGACATGGACAGCGTCTGCACCACGATAATCGCTTATGTAAGGGATGTCAGTTTGCAGCCATGGCGGTGAAAGAACGCCGGCGTCAAGCTGGAACACCCCTCATCCGTCTCGGCGCTGCGCGCCGATCCACCTTCTCCCACAAGGGGAGAAGGCAAGGGCACCGCCCCCCGCTTGCCCCTGCAACCCGCCCCTGCTAAAGCGCGCGCCATGAGCACGCCTCTCGACCACATCCGCAATTTCTCCATCGTCGCCCATATCGACCATGGCAAATCCACGCTTGCCGACCGGCTGATCCAGTCCACCGGCGGGCTGGAGCTGCGCGACATGAAGGAGCAGGTGCTGGACTCGATGGACATCGAGCGCGAGCGCGGCATCACCATCAAGGCGCAGACGGTGCGGCTGAAATACCGCGCCAACAATGGCGAGGACTATATCCTCAACCTGATCGACACGCCGGGCCATGTCGACTTCGCCTATGAAGTGTCGCGTTCGCTCGCCGCCTGCGAAGGCTCGCTGCTGGTCGTCGACGCCTCCCAGGGCGTCGAGGCGCAGACGCTGGCCAATGTCTACCAGGCCATCGACAACAATCACGAGATCGTCGTGGTGCTGAACAAGGTCGACCTGCCGGCCGCCGAGCCCGAGCGCATCCGCGAGCAGGTCGAGGAAGTCATCGGCATCGACGCCTCCAACGCCGTGCTGATCTCGGCCAAGACCGGCCTCGGCATTCCCGATGTGCTGGAGGCAATCGTCCACCAATTGCCGCCGCCGCGCGAAGGCGACGCGTCGGCACCCCTGAAAGCCATGCTGGTGGACAGCTGGTACGACGCCTATCTCGGCGTCATCGTCCTGGTGCGCATCATCGACGGCGTGCTGAAAAAGGGCGCGACCATCCGCATGATGGGCACCGGCGCAAAACACCTGGTCGAGCGCACCGGCGTGTTCACGCCCGCCCGCATCAATGTCGACGAGCTCGGCCCCGGCGAGTTCGGCTTCTTCACCGGCTCGATCAAGGAAGTGGCCGACACCCGCGTCGGCGACACCATCACCGAGGACAAGCGCCAGACCGCGCACGCCCTGCCCGGCTTCAAGCCGGCGCAGCCGGTGGTGTTTTGCGGCCTGTTCCCGGTCGACGCCGCCGATTTCGAGGATCTGCGCGCCGCCGTCGGCAAATTGCGCCTCAACGACGCCAGCTTCTCCTATGAAATGGAGACCAGTGCCGCGCTCGGCTTCGGCTATCGCTGCGGCTTCCTCGGTCTGCTGCACCTGGAAATCATCCAGGAGCGGCTGGAACGCGAGTTCAACCTCGACCTCATTGCCACGGCGCCGAGCGTCGTCTACCGGCTGCTGCTTCAATGACGGCCTCGGTTAAGGAGTTGCACAACCCCGCCGACATGCCCCGACGTGGTGAAAATCTCCAGCCATCGAGGAGCCGTGGATCCGCGCCACCATCCTCACCCCCGACGACTATCTCGGCGGTATTCTAAAGCTCTGCCAGGACCGGCGCGGCATCCAGGCCGACCTGTCCTATGTCGGCAAGCGTCGCCATGCTGATCTACGACCTGCCGCTCAACGAANTGGTTTTTGACTTCTATGATCGCCTAAAATCGATCTCCAAGGGCTACGCCTCCTTCGACTATCATCTGACCGACTACAAGGAAGGCGATTTGGTGAAGATGTCGATCCTGGTCAATGAGGAGCCGGTCGATGCGCTGTCCATGCTGGTCCACCGCACGGCGGCGGAAAAGCGCGGCCGCCAGATGTGCGAAAAGCTGAAGGAGCTGATCCCGAACCATCTGTTCAAGATCCCGATCCAGGCCGCCATCGGCGGCAAGGTCATCGCCCGCGAAACCATCTCGGCGCTGCGCAAGGACGTGACCGCGAAGTGCTACGGCGGCGACGTGTCCCGCAAGCGCAAGCTGCTGGACAAGCAGAAGGAGGGCAAGAAGCGGATGCGGCAGTTCGGCAAGGTGGATATTCCCCAGGAGGCGTTTATCCAGGCCTTGAAGATGGGCGATTAAGAGTCAAACCCAATACGAACCAAAATCTCTGTAACCGCTGCACGAGACGCCTTGAGGCCGCCTATGGTGCTGTGTCTCGTGAGTTCGACTATTTCGCCGAAACCTTCATAAAGTTCCAATAGACTTTGATGGTTCGCATTGCTTACAATCAGCGTTACACCTCTGGCCTTAGCTCGTTCGACCGATTTGGCTAACCGCTCTTGGTCAGACCAAGAGAACAATTTTTCGTTATATTTGTTAAATCCGTTGTTGTTGTGCTTTACGGTATAAGGCGGATCTAGATAAACAAAATCTCCACTGGCTGACATGTCAACTATCGCTTCGAAATCATCGGATATGAGATCGGCCTTCGCCATGGCCGAGGACACCTCGGCAAAGTCATCGGTATCTAGCAAAATTTCCGATTTTGATCCCTTTGGTACATTGAATTCGCCTCGCCTATTCACGCGGTAAAGCCCGTTGTAACAAGCGCGATTCATATACAAAAACCACGCCGCACGCTCGAACCGTTCCATTGGAGGAGCGCTGCGCTGCCGATAATAGTGAGCCTCGCTGTGAAGTTCACTGTGCCATCGTAGCTTCTCAGAAACAGACGACCAGTCATCTCTGATCGCCTTATACATCTCGACCAGTTCCGCGTTTGCGTCTGACAGGACCGCGCTCTCTGGCCTCAGCGCAAGAAAGATCGAAGCGCCGCCCAAGAAGGGTTCGAAATAGCGGTTGAATTGCTTGGGGAAAAGAGCCTGGTGGCGGTTAGCCAACCACCTTTTCCCCCCGGCCCATTTGAGCGGAGAAATAATTGAACCAGGTGTACGAAAAAGCATTACGCGAGCCTCTTTCTCAACTCGCTTTGGATGAATTCAAGCAGTGCGACGTCGTCGTCGGAGTATGAACGTCCGTAAGGATGTGCCCAAATTTTCCGGACTTCGTTAAAATCTTCGAGCCACTTGAGATACTTTGCCAAGCCCTTCGATTGTTCGGGCAGCGGAAAGCTGAGGGCCTCCTTGAACAGAGGCCAGTTCTCGGGTGTTTCCACTATTTTCTTCAACTCAATCAGATCTAGATATGTTTCTAGAGGCTTCGGTCCCGCTGGATCGTCCAAGCTTTTTTCGTATGCCTTCTTTTTTATTTCTTTGTTCCGCACCGCTACGTTGAAGAAGTCATCCCCATGCTCGTCTCGTAACCGTCTAACAACAAAGCCATGGACTTCGTCTGTGACCCAAGAAACCAGGCGATTACATTCCTCACGAGTATCCTTGTTCGTACCGGCCAGAAATTCTTTGAGGCCGTCCGGGTCGAAATTGGAGTTGGCTTGAGCCACCAATTCGGCAGCCCGGTAAAAATATCGCGCCGGTCCACCAGATCCAAACGGAACGTAGAACCGATCCTTAAAGGCTTCGTCGGTACCGTTCGATATGAAGTCGAAGAGCGACTTACAGAATCCGATGATTTTTTCGACAATAACCTCTGGGTCGCTCTCATGGGGGTCCAGTTTCGAGTATTGGGTCAGGTGTCTCACAACTTCGCCACATAGTCTTAAGTGAGCCTGGATGGCGGGGTTGTAGCAGAGAAGCTGTGGAGGTCCGGCTTCCCACCGAGCGACATTGGCCGCGCGGACCGCCGAAAAATACGCGCTGAGAAATTGCGACGTATTTTCTAATGTTGATTTTTTAGTTCCGCCGGTCAGGGCGCCAGGCAGGTATGAGCCATCTCGGCTAGAGCGCCGTCCAAGTAGACCACTTTTTAGAAGGGCCAGTTTGATCTGAGGCAGCGCTAGAACCTGGTTCTTGGTAGCAGGAACGCCAGGCGGGGCGAAGCGATCTTCAAACGGGCCAGCAATCTCATGTCGAAGTTGGTCTAGCGAGCGAGCTGCGATGCCTCTCGCTGATTCTTCCGGGTCGTCTGAGTCCCATTTCAGTTCCCCATCCAGTTCGTCCAAAAGCCGCGGCTGCACCTGCTTTTGTTCCTTATTGATAGTTGTGAAAAGGATGGCCTCTTCGGTGGCTGGAAGCTTCTCAAAAGCTACAACGGGTATGATCGGATCGATGCCCTCCTCCATCAAAGATGGCGCCATACAGGCGATGTTGTCCGTCAATCACCCAACAGGTCTTGTACGATTCCGGCAGGTAAAGTTTGCCAAAGCGCACGTCTGACTCGTCATCGCGACTTCCTTGGTCGAATCTGACCGGGATGTGAAAGCTCACAATAATCGAGTTAGCAAAATATCCGCCCTTGGAGAGAAAGCTCGCAATGGCTTTGATACGCTTAGAGTCGATCAGCCGCTGATATGATGGAGCTCCAGAAGGATCGCGAAGGTCTCGGTGATTCACGAATGCGCGCCGGAGCAGTTCCTTGGCTGGTACTGTAAACGCGTAAGCTGTTCGGCCCCCGAGCTTAAATCGGGACGCGGAAACATACCTGTTGGCTAATGCAGGAATTTTCTGGCCGCTTAGAAACTCCGCGACAAATTGGTGCTTTGCGGCGCGGCCAAGTGTCTTTGCAATTTCCTGAAAATATCGCAACTCCTGCTCCCGCAGAACATGCACTTGTTTTTCCTTCGCTTTCGCCAAATCTCCTTCCGACCAACGAACTTGAGACGTCACGACGCACCAGATTATTTTTCGACCGGAGCCGTCACCCCAGAAACTTCCTGAGGGTGTTGGCTATTGCACGCTTGTGCGTGTCGAGATCTGCCACCAAACTGAAAGCGCTCTTCCGCCGAAGGCTTTCGGCTGTTTGGCAATCCGCAACAACGATCGTATCCTCATCGATTCCAAGGACGCTTATTTTCTTCGCAATGCGATCGCCATCGGCGTCTATGGGAACGACGAATTCATGCCCGACGTTGAGTTGCTCAAAACCAAGCAGGTAGAGAACGGACCAAAATCTGTTCTCCAACATTTCCACATTTGACTTTGGCCGTCTTAGACGTATGCCTGTTTTGAGCGCCTTGTCGAATTCCCACCCTTTGGCTTTAAAATCGTCGACGGAAGGTGCGGGCACCTTTTCGTAGTCGAAGGCTTGCCGGCGGTTCTTATATTCTGAAATGCGCTCAGAGCGCGTCGCGGCAAAGCTCGCGTTGCTCAACTTTTCGGATTGATTCGTCCCCATACCGGCACTTTCAAGATATTTCTGCCGATTTCAACTGAGAGGCCGTCCCGAATCCGGGATCAAGGACTTTTTTCTCTGGCACGATCATTATTTCTGTCTGTCCACCACTTGCGCTATCAAATGGAGTTTGAATGTTTGCAAGGGGCTCTGCGAAAGAGCCCACGCCTTCAACAACCCTCTACCTTAGCGTATCCTTCTCTCCGGCTTTGGGAGAACCCGCATGCGCACCACGTCAGACACCATCGCCGCAATCGGCCTGGCCATCGGTGGCGCCTTCGGCCTGGCCGGCACCTTCGTCACCAGCGCTCCGCTGCGTGAAACACTCTGGGCGATCGACGGCGTGGCGCTTGTGATGGCAACCGCGCTGCTGACCATGAAATACCAGCGGCTGGGCAATGACTGCATAGCTGCCGGGTTCCTCACCTTCCTTGCCGGCGAGAGCTTGCTGATGGCCGGCAATGCGGCGGGGCTGGAGGCCAGCGTGCCCTCCTATGTCGGCGGCATCTCGTTGTGGGCGGCGGCACTCGTTCTGATCGCCGCGGCGAATACCTTTGCGCTCTGGATGCGGCTCACCGGGCTCATCGCCGCCATCCTGTTTGTCGTGACCGTGGCCATGGTGCTGTGGGGCGCGCCCTTGCTGCCGACCTCGGCGCCGCTGCCCGCCGCCGGCTATCCGTGTTTGGTGCTGACCTTTGCCGGCTGGATATGGACGTTGCTGAAGTCGCCGAGGTGATTGACGCGATCCGACGGCTGGCGCCGCAGGGTGAAGGTGGGGCGCTGACTTTTCCTTCCCCCCTTGTGGGGGAAGGTGGATCGGCGCGATAGCGCCGAGCCGGATGAGGGGTGTTCCAGCGGAGTGAGACGCTTGCGTTCCCTGGAACACCCCTCATCCGACCTCGCTTCGCGAGGCCACCTTCTCCCACAGGGGGAGAAGGGAAGATGGCGCTTCTTCCCCGACCATGCGAGCGTGCGTCTCCGATTCGGAAACCCGCCGCCATGCTCCGCCTCACCCTTTGCGCTCTCCTCCTCGCCGCCCCGGCGCATGCCGCCGATATGGCGTTCTTCGTCAAGAATTTGCGCAAACAGGCGGTGGCGGTGGAGCTGTTCAGCCGTGACCGCAAGATGTCCTGGCCGGGCGGCGACCAGGTGTTTCTGATCGAGCCCAGCTCGCAGAAATCGGTGCCGATCTCGTGCAATTCGGGCGAAAACATCTGCTATGGCGCCTGGGTGAATGGCAATGATGCGGTCTCCGCCGGGGTCGGGCCGGATAATGACCAGCCATGCGATACGTGCTGTTTCATCTGCGTGGAGAAGACGACGGAGACGATCGATCTGGTGGAGTGACGGGCGGGGCGCCGAAGCTGCTGATCTCCCCCCTCGTGGGGGAGATGTCCGGCAGGACAGAGGGGGGCGCGAAGGATCGCCAGCGTATGGATCAGCAAGCCTAAAATTGAAATGGCGCGGCTGCAGGAATGAGAGGTCGGCGGGACAGCGCCCCCCTCTGCCTTGCCAGGCATCTCCCCCACGAGGGGGGAGATCAGCAGCTCCACCAACCTCTCCCAATCCCCCCAAAATCAGTCACGCCCCGCCCTTCAATCTCCGCCGCCATCGTGCGATGCTGATTCCCTCGGCCGGGGGGCCGATTTGCCTCGGGGGAACACCATGTCTTTCACTTGTCTGCGCCGCGTCGTCGTCGCGCTCTCGCTTGCCGCGCTGTTTGCGCCGGCAGCGCACGCAGCCGACATCACCTTCGCCGTCAAGAACAGCCATCCCAACGCCATGCGCCTCGAGCTCTACAGCCAGGACCGCGACTATGTCTGGCCGGGCAATGACAAGGATTTTTATCTCGACGATGGCGAGACCAAGCAGATCCCGGTCTCGTGCGACGAAGGCGAGTCCATCTGCTACGGCGCCTGGGTCGACGGCGACGAGGGAACCTATTGGGGCGTCGGCCCCAACAACAAGGAAAGATGCGAGGATTGCTGCTACACCTGCAATGGCGGCGAGACGGAGGAAATTGAACTGACGCCGTAGGAAGTACAGCCAATCTCCCCCCCAAGTGGGGAGATGTCCGGCAGGACAGAGGGGGGCGCCATTGAGCGCAAGCCTCGGCAACCACCGAGCATCGTAATGCCGCACACGCCTCTACCGCCTCGACATCGCGCAAACGCCAGATCGATGCGCAAAGTCCTGACGCCAGCCGAACTCAAGCTCTGGAACGAACTTCGTGCCCACCGGCTGATGGGGCTTGGCTTCCGGCGACAATTTCCGATTGCCGCCTACATCGTCGATTTCGCTTGCCCGGAGAAGAAGCTGGTCATCGAAGTCGATGGCTCCCAGCATGCGGACGCCCGGCGCGGCTGCCGGTGATGAAACGCGGACATCGCACCTCGAACAAGATGGCTGGACCGTCCTGCGGTCTGGAATGACGACGTCATCCGCGACGTCGACAATGTCTGCCAGCATATTGTGATTGCGGCTGGGCTTGGACGCGCATCCTGAACGGTGCCGGTGCTGGGCTTTAGGCAGGGAAAGGTCGGCCGGACAGCGCCCCCTCTGGCCTGCCGGCCATCTCCCCCACGAGGGGGGAGATCGGGTTTCGCCTTGGCTTTCGCCAATTATCCCAGCAATGCCCTCTGCCGCTTCGGCCCGCCTGCCTTGCGCCAGGAATTGAACCGGTGCGTCGCGGCGGCAAACGAGATCTTCATCTGCTGGGCGACCGAGTAGCGCGACTTGCCTTCGTCGAACAGGCGGTAGCAGCATTCGACGCCCTCCTCGGTCAGCTTGCCGTCGGGCGCCTTGTTGTGCGGATTGGCGGGGTCGAATTTTTCGACCTGCTGTTCTACCAGGCCTTTCAGCCGCTGCAAATCGGCCTCGATGCTGGCGATAAGATCGAGGACGGGTTTCGGATCGAAGTGGTCGTGCGGCTTTGCCGTCATCTTGCTCATGCCTTTCGCTTGCGTGTCGCGACAATATAGGTGAACATTTGCCGATAATGAAGGGCGCGTTGCAATCCGGCGCTTCAACATTTCTTGACCGGTGATTGACCGCGGAGATTGCAGCGCCTAGTTTAGAATTGTTCTAAACTGGGGTGAATTTCTCATGCTTTCCCGTGTCTTCGGTTTCGGCCGCCGTCCTTTCGAAACGCTGTCGGAACAGGAGATCCTGGCCCTGGCAATTTCATCCGAAGAGGATGACGGGCGCATCTACCGCGCCTATGCCGACGGGCTGGCGGACAGTTTTCCGCAATCGGCGAAAGTGTTCGAGGCGATGGCGGCGGAGGAAGACGGCCATCGCGATTCCCTGATCGAGCTTTACCGCAAGCGTTTCGGCGAGCGCATTCCGCTGCTGCGCCGCGAGCACGTGAAAGGCTATTACGAGCGCAAGCCCGACTGGCTGGTGCGGCCGCTCGGCATCGAGCATGTGCGGCGCCAAGCCCGAAGAGATGGAGCGGCAGGCCTATCGCTTCTATGTCGAGGCGGCCAAGCGCACCCGGCGATGCCTCGACGCGGAAACTACTCGGCGACCTGGCCGCGGCCGAGCAAAGCCATGAGAATTCGGCGCATCGGCTGGAACAGAAACTCGTGCCGGGCGAGGTGAAGGACGAGGAAGCCAGCGCCGAGCAGCGCCAGTTCATCCTGACCTATGTCCAGCCGGGACTGGCCGGGCTGATGGACGGCTCGGTGTCGACACTGGCGCCGATCTTTGCCGCCGCGTTTGCCACCCACGACACCTGGCAGACGCTGCTGGTCGGCCTCGCCGCCTCGATCGGCGCCGGCATCTCGATGGGCTTTACCGAAGTCGCTTCCGACGATGGAAAATTGTCAGGGCGTGGCTCGCCGATCAAGCGCGGACTGACGGTCGGCATCATGACGACGCTGGGAGGCCTCGGCCACGCGCTGCCTTACATCATCCCGCATTTCTGGACGGCGACGGCGGTGGCGGCCGTCGTGGTGTTCTTCGAATTGTGGGCGATCGCCTTCGTGCAGAACCGCTACATGCAGACCNCGTTCCTGGCGCGCGGCGTTTCAGGTGGTGCTGGGTGGGGCGCTGGTGTTTGCGGCCGGGGTGCTGATCGGGAATGCGTGAGCGCCAAAGCGCCCCCTCACCCAGCCTCCGCTACGCTCGGCTGACCTCTCCCCGAGGGGAGAGGAGATTTTCGACGCCTGCGCCAGTCTCTTCTCCCCAGCGGGGAGAAGGTGGCCGCGAAGCGGCCGGATGAGGGGGCCTGGCGCGACGGCCGATACCTAGTCACCCATTCACCGCCCTGCTATCCTCTGGCGCCTCGTCCCTCTCCGTCAGCCCGTAATCCCGCACCACATGCGCAATCCGCAACCGATATCCGGAAAATATTCCGCCGCGGCCGGCACGCTGCGGCCTGCCGATGCTCTTCCGTGTTGCGCCAGGCTTTCACCGCTTCCTCGTCGCGCCAGAAGGACAGTGACAGGACCCGGTTGGGATCGCCCAGGCTCTGAAACCGCTCGATCGAGATGAAACCATCGATGCCGTCGAGCAGTGGCCGCAGTTCCGCGGCGATGCCGAGATACGCATCGCGCTTTCCCTCAGCCGGTTGCACCTCGAAGATGACAGCGATCATGCTTCCTCCTTGACCGCGGTCTGGAACAGCTGCCGCGGTCCATGCGGCCCCGACACCAGCTTCAGGAAGATGCGGTCCTCTTTCAAGATGAACTTTTCGCGGCGGGCGAATTCGTAATTGGCCTTGCCGGCGGGATCGGCGGCGAGACGAGCGCGGTAGGCCTCGTAGGCAGCGAGGCTGTCGATGCTGTAGGCGGCGTAGGCCGTAGTGGCCGAGCCCTCATGCGGGGCGTAGTAGCCGATCAGATCGGCGCCGGCAGCGCGGGATCGCCTGGCCCCAGGCCTTGGCATATTGCTCGAACGCCGGCTTGCCGAACGGGTCGATCTCATAGCGAATGAAGCAGGTGATGGCCATCGTGAACTCCTTGGGTTTCGCGTGGATAGTTCGAGCGGCGTCGAAACGTTGTGCCGCCGGGTGTGCTAAGCAAAAGCGCTGGCGGTCAGGCCTGCCAGAAGGGGCCTTGCGCATTCGCGGCGCACATCCTCACGGGTCAGGCCGAGATCGCGCAGCAGATGGTCGTCGACCTCCGCGAGGTCGGAGCCGCTGCAGATGGCGGTCGGTACCAGCGGGCGAGCAGCCGCCGTTGCAGCCAGGTGACGAACGGAAACGGCCGGCGGCTGGCGAGTGGGGCGGAAGCGGTTGGCATCGGCGTTCTCCTTGATCCCGCCCGACAATAATGCTTAATCTGACGAGAATGCTTCGATGGAGGCCTAACTATGCGTGAAGGACCCGACATTGCCCGCATCGCCAGCCTGGTCGGCGATCCGGCGCGGGGCAAACATGCTGAATGCGCTGATGGGCGGCACGGCTTTGACGGCGAGCGAACTGGCGCTGGAGGCCGGCGTCTCGCTGCCGACGGCGTCCTCGCATCTGTCGAAACTGATGGGAGGGCGGGCTTTTAACTTTGGCCAGCCAGGGACGGCATCGCTATTACGGCCTCGCCGGGCCGCAGGTTGCCGGCATGATCGAGGCGATCACCGGGGTGGCCGAAGCGGTCGGCCCCAAGCGGGTGCGGCCCGGCCCGCGCGACGGCGCCATGCGCGTGGCCCGCGTCTGCTACGACCACCTCGCCGGCGAACAGGCGGTGGCGATGCTCGACCGGCTCGTCGCGCGCGNNATCCTGTTGCGCGACGACAAGGAGATCAGGCTCGGGGAGATCAGGCCGGGGCAGATCCGGCCGGGGGAGATCAGGCTCGGGCCGTCGGCGGCGTCATATTTTTCGGCCCTCGGTATCGATGTCGGCGCCAAGCCGCGCCGGCCGGTCTGCCGCGCCTGTCTCGACTGGAGCGTGCGCCGCTCGCACCTCGCGGGAACGCTCGGCGCGGCTATTCTGGACAAGATCCTGTCGGAGAAATGGGGCAAGGCGGGAGAAGGACAGCCGCGCGGTGGTGTTTTCACCGCCGGGGAAGCAGGCGTTCGAGCAGGTGTTTTTGGGTTAGTTTGCAGGCGCTAATTGGGCGACGCTGGTGGGACAGCACCCCCCTCTGTCCTGCCGGACAGAGGGGGGTGTGACGGAACGCTTGCGTAGCAGGTGAGGCGCGCGACGCTCACCCCCGCTTCAGCACCTTTCCCTGCTTGAAAAAGTCCACCCACGGATCGGCCTCCGCTAGTTCCTTCAGCGTCGTCTTGCCCCCGATCGGGAAGGAATTCGGCGCCAACCCTTTTTCAACCTCCGCCCAGGTCACCGGGATCGACACCGTCGCGCCCTTCTTGGCGCGGGAAGAGTAAGGCGCGACCGTGGTCGAGCCCCTGCCGTTGCGCAGATAGTCGACGAAGATTTTTCCCGTGCGCGCCTTTTTCGACAGCGTCGCGGTGTAGCGGTCGGGCGCGGCCTGCTCCAGCGCCTTGGCGAAATCATGCGAGAAGGTTTTGACCGCCTCCCAGTCCGCCGACGGCTTCAGCGGCACCAGCACGTGATAGCCTTTGCCGCCCGACGGCTTGACAAAATTCGGCAGCGACAGATCGTCGAGCTTGCCTCTGATGTCGAGTGCGGCCTCGCGCACCGCCTTGACGTCGACGCCTTCATCGGGATCGAGATCGAAGATGATCTGATCCGGCTTTTCCAGCTCATCGATCTTGCAGCCCCAGATGTGGACCTCGACCACGCCGTACTGGACCAGAGCGGCAAGGCCGTCGAAATCGCGGATGAACAGGATTTCCTCGCCATCGGTCGGGTCCTTCATGCGGGCAATCTTGTCGCTCATGCCGGCCGAGGCATGTTTCTGGAAGAAGCGCGGACCGCCGATGCCGTCCGGCGCCCTGACCAGGCTGAGCGGCCGGTTGACGACGAACTGCTCCATGCGCGGCCAGACCAGCGCATAGTGCTCAAGCAAAGCCTGCTTGGATATTTTTTCCTCGGGCCACAGCAGCTTGTCGGGATGGGATAGTTTTACGCTGGTCGTGATCGTCGCGGGCGCCTTAGCCCCGGCGGCCTTGCCGGCGCCGCTTGCCGCCGGCTTTGCCTTGTTCGCAGCCTTCGATGGCTTTTCCTGCACGACTTCCTCCGCCGGCTTGTCCTCGCGCAGTCCCTGGAACGACGCGTGGCGTATTATACGGTCCGACGTCCAGCTGCGGAACTCCACTTCGCCGACAAGTTCGGGCCTGACCCAGACCAGACCCTTGCCCTTCGGCACGGCGGCGGCAAAGGGCGAGGCGTCTGCCTTCAGCGCATCGAGTTTTTTCTTCAGATCGGTGGCGCTCCTGGCTGTGAAGCCCGTGCCGACGCGGCCGGCATAGTGGAGCTTGCCGCCCTCGTGGTAGCCGACCAGCAGCGAGCGCAGGCCGCGGCCGGTCTTGTCCGAGGGCAGATACCCGCCGATGACGAATTCCTGGCGGGCCGTGCATTTCGACTTCACCCAGCTTGGGCCACGGCCGCTGCGGTAGGGCGCATCGGCGCGCTTGGAGACGATGCCTTCAAGGCCCATGCGGCAGGCGTGCTGCAGCATGATCTTGCCGGGCTCGGCGAAATGGTCGCTGAAGCGGACGGCGGCATTTTCGGCCGTCTCGCCGAGCAGCTCCTGCAGCGCCTGCTTGCGCTCGACCAGCGGCTCGCGGCGCAAATCCTTGCCGTCAAGCCGCATCAGGTCGAACACATAGTAGGTGAAGCGGTTGGTTCGATTGGCGGAGAGATCCTGCTGCAGCAGCGAGAAGGACGAAACGCCGCTGTCGGCGAGCACAACGATCTCGCCATCGATGATGGCGTCGCTGCATTTCAGCTGGGCTAGTTCCGCGACGATCTCGGGGCCGAATTTCTCCGTCCAGTCGAGGCCGGTGCGGGTCAGCAGCCGCACCTCCGTGCCGGCGATCTGCGCCTGCATGCGGTACCCGTCGAACTTCACCTCATGCAGCCAGTCCTCGCCGGGCGGCGCCTCGCGCTCCAGCGTCGCCAGCTGCGGCTCGACGAAGTCGAGGCGCTTGCCGGCTTTCGCCTTGCTGGATGCCGCGGGCTTGTTGGAGTGCCAGACCTTCGGCTTCTTGCCGTCGGCGGTCTTGCCTTCCGCGACCTCTTCGATGGTCAGGCCGGACTTCACCGATTTCGGTGCGTCCTTCAGGATATCGTCGCCGGGGCGGGCGGCGGCATCGTCGGATTTGATCAGCAGCCAGTTGTCGCGCTTTTCGCCCGGGCGGGGTCTTAACCTGACCAGATGCCACCGCCCATTCAGCTTCTGGCCGTTGAGTTCGAAGTCGATATGGCCCTTTTTCATCGCCTTGGCGGGGTCGATCTCCGGCGTCCATGTGCCTTCGTCCCAGACGATGACGGTGCCGCCGCCATACTCGCCCTTGGGAATGGTGCCCTCGAAGCCGGCATAGTCGATCGGTGTGGTCCTCGACATGCACGGCCAGCCGCTTTTCGTGGGGGTCGAGGCTCGGGCCTCGCGTCACCGCCCAGCTCCACAACACGCCCTCATGCTCGAGGCGGAAATCATAGTGCAGCCTGGTCGCGTCGTGCTTCTGGACGACGAAGATGCCGCCGGGCTGCTTGCCGCGCGCGACCTTGCCCGCCGGCTCGGCCGTCTTCTTGAAATCGCGCTTGGACTGATATTGTTCGAGGCTGGCCACGGCGCCGACCCTCAAGCCGACTTGCGCTTGGGCGCAGAAGCTTTCGCCTTGCCGCTTTTTTGCCGCCGGCTTGGCCTTCTTCGCCGGGCCTTCCGCCTGGCCGCCATCGGACAGGCTCTTCTTCAGCGCGTCGAACAGATTGACGACATTGGACGGCTTGGGCGCGGCCTGCGCTTTCGGCGCCTTCTTGCCGGCCTTCTTGGCGCGGATCAATTCGAGCAGCGCGTCCTCATACTTGTCCTCGAATGTCGACGGATCGAACTTCCCCTTCTTCTTGTCGATGATGCGTTCGGCCATATCGGTCATCTCCTGGTCGGTCTTCACCGCCTTGATGTCGCCGAAGATGCTCTCCGGCTCCCGCACCGTGTTGCCGTAGCGCAAGGTGGTCAGCACCATGCCTTTGCCGCGCGGCTCGATGACCACGGGCCGCTCGCGGCTATAGAGCACGACGCGCGCCAGCCCGGCCATCTTCTTGTCCGCCATGGCATCGCGAATGACGGCAAAGGCCTCCTCCGACACCTTGTCGGCGGGCGTGACATAATAGGGCGTGTCGAGATAGATCTGCTCTATCGAGGCTTTGTCGACGAAGCCGTCCAGCGCCATCGTGTGCGAGGACTCGATCTGCACCGCTTCGATCTCTTCGTCCTCGATATGGACGAACTCACCGGGGCTCACCTCATAGCCCCTGATCTCGTCGCCATCGCCCAGCGGCTTGCCGGTTTCAGAATCGACATAGATGCGCTTGACCGTGTTGCCGGTCTTGCGGTTGAGCACCCGGAACGAAACTTTTTCGGCGTGGGTGACGACGTTGGTCAGTTCGACAGCGCAGGTGACCAGCGACAGTTTCAGATAGCCCTTCCAGGCGGGGCGAGGTGCCATGGCGAACTCCTGCGCGATGCGGTTCAAGCGAGAACGGGCAAGGCCCGTTCCGGTTCCGGGCGCGCAACCAGGGGCATTTCGGCAGCGAGCATGGAAATTTCGAGAGGCTCGCCAAATCTGAAACAGAACCGCGCCCAAGCGACATTCAGACGAAACATATGTGATGCAAAAGTCACAATGCCGGAAATGGCGACGAACCACACCGAAAGACCCCCAAACAGCCGCATTCCAGCCACGAAGCATGGGGTTTTCGACCAAAGATTAACATCGTGTTCACCGACTATTCACGCCTCGACGCTATGATCCCCGCAATCGGACGGGACATCCGAAAATCGGGACAGGGACTTGAGTAAAATGAAATTCTGGGGCCACATTGCCGGCTATGCCGCCGCCATCCGCGAGTTCATCGCGCCGACCTATCGGCCGGAGCGCTACTACATGCGCGGCCCGGGTCCGGCCTGCGCCCGTCGCGGCAGCTCGCTCGGCGCGCATTGATCATGACGTTCGAAACGCGTCACGACAGCCGGATCTGCAGACCGGAGGCCGATCCCCGCGCAACCACCTATCGCGCCGAGCGCCCCGCGCTGGCCGCGAGAAGCCGTGCGACAACGCCGCAGCTTTGATCCCGCTGCCGGCGGGCTTAGTGTCTGAAGACACAAGCTGCCGGACGTCCCGTGACTTCTTCTCCTGAACCCTTCGATGCCAGCCAGCCATTGATCGTTTTCGACGGCGTCTGCGCGCTGTGCTCGGGCTTCGTACGCACGGTGGTCGGGCTCGACGGCAAAAACCGCTTCCGCTTCGCCACGGCGCAGTCGCCCTTCGGCGAGGCGCTGTTCCAGAGATACGGGCTGCGCACCGACAGCTACGAGACCAATCTGGTCCTTGTCGGCGGCGCTCCCTTCATCCGGCTGGACAGTTTCATCGCGGTGATGGCCGAACTCGGCTGGCCGTGGCGGGCGGTGAAGGCCCTGCTGCTCATCCCGCGCCCCTTGCGAGACTGGCTCTACGAACGCATCGCCAAAAACCGCTACGCCATGTTCGGCCGCAAGGACAGTTGCGAGATCCTGTCCGCCGCGATACGTGCGCGTGTGATCGGCTAATCGCATGTCACCCAAAAGTGACCTCGGTTCCGGGAACGACATACGCAAAAAGAGCGGCGCCATGAGGCTTCTGGTCGTTGGCGGCTATGGCATTTTCGGCGGCCGCATCGTGCAATTGCTGGAGAGCGAGCCCCGCCTGATCCTGCTCGTTGCCGGGCGCTCACTGGCCAAAGCCGAGGCCTGGTGCAACATCCGCACCGGCGCGGCGGCGCAACTCGTGCCGGCGCGCTTCGGTCGCAATGGCGACCTCGCGCAAGGCCGGCCTGTTCGTTCGCGCCTCAGTCCGGCAGCGCCGCGACGGCGACGATCTCGATGACGATGTCTGCCTGGGCAAGCGCTGCGACGCCGATTACCTCCGAAGGCGGCGGATTGTTGTCGCTGCAATGCTTCGGACAATGCTCGGCGAAAAACGCGTCCAGCACGTCGAGACGAAAATTAGGCGAGCTGAGGACGCCGCCGTCGGGAAATGGCCCTTTGACGAAAAAGGTCAGCCTGATGAGATGGTCGAGCCCGCTGCCAAGTTCTTCCAGATCCGATTTGATGTTGCCGAGAACTTCCCGCCACTGCGCCGCGGCATCGCCGGCGAAGCCGCCACCCTTCTTGCCGGCCGGATCGTAGTCAGCCGATGTCGCGGTGTTGCCGCAGATAGACGGTGCCTTTCGCACCGCTGACGACCGTGCCTTTGCCCCATGGCATCAACCGGCCGTTCTTGAATTTCTTGTGGGTCACGAGTTCCATTCTCTCTCCCATGCCTCGTGTGACGTGCCCGCCAACGACATAGGATAGTGCTGGGCGGAGCCACGGCCAGTCCGCTGCCGGTCATCCGCCAGCAGACGGAGGAACATCTGGTCCTTGCGAAATCTCCTGGCGGAGGCGAAAGTTTTTTTCTGAAGCCTGTCGAAATCGGCCGCCGCCGCGCGACATACGTCTGGCCCCGCTAGGACGCGGCCTTCGAAACCACGGGAGAAGACCCATGCGATACATGCTTTTGATCAACAGCGACGAAGCCGCGCAGGCGAACACGCCAATCGAGAAGGCTCAGCAGATGAGCGCAGCATATGCCGCCTATACCGAAGCGTTGAAGAAATCCGGCGCATGGCTCGCCGGCGAACGGTTGCGCCCGACCCAGGCGACCACCTCGGTGCGGATCACAGACGGCAAGACCAACGTGATCGACGGCCCCTATGCCGACACCAAGGAGCAGCTTGCCGGCTTCTACATGATCGAGGCGGCCGATATCGATACCGCCATCGACTGGGCGGCGCGCTGTCCGGCGGCGAGCGCCGGCACGGTCGAGTTGCGGCCGATCTGGGAAATGGCCGACTACATGCCCAAGAAATGACACCGTGATGGACAATCGCCCGGAGATCGCGCGGGCGGCGGCCGAAGCGGCCGCCCGGCAGAGTTACGGCAAGCTGGTCGCCTGGCTAGCGGCGCGCACCCGCGACGTGGCCGGCGCCGAGGACGCGCTGGCCGAGGCCTTCGCCGCGGCGCTGGAGCGCTGGCCACAGACCGGCGTGCCCGACAAGCCGGAAGCATGGCTGGTGGCTGTGGCGCGCCGGCGGCGCGTCGACGCGGTGCGCCGTCGGCTGACCAGCGAGGCGAGCCGCGACCATCTCAAGCTGATGGCCGAGGAGATGGAGGCGAGCATGGAAGACGAAGACCTGCCCGACGAACGTCTCAGGCTGATGTTTGCCTGTGCGCATCCGGCGATCGAAGCCAGCGTGCGGGCGCCGCTGATCCTGCAGACCATTCTGGGTTTCGACGCGGCGACGATCGCCTCGGCCTTCCTGGTTTCGCCGGCGACGATGGGCCAGCGTCTGGTGCGCGCCAAGAGCCGCATCCGCGAGATCGGCATTCCGTTCCGCGTGCCGGATCGCGCCGAACTCGGCGACCGGCTGGAAACGGTGCTGGAAGCGATCTACGCGGCTTTCGCCGAAGGCTGGACCGACCCGGCAGGGACCGAGACGAGAGCGCGCAATCTGGCGACCGAAGGCATCTGGCTCGGGCGGCTGGTGGCATCCCTGATGCCGGACGAACCGGAAGCGCTCGGCCTGCTGGCGCTGATGCTGTTTGCCGAGGCGCGGCGCCCGGCGCGGCGCGATGCGGCTGGAGATTATGTGCCGCTCGCCGACCAGGATTGTCTTCTTTGGGATCACGCGCTGATCGACGAGGCCGAGGCGCTGCTGGGCCACGCCGCCACCATTGGCGTCATCGGCCGCTACCAGCTCGAAGCGGCGGTACAATCGGTGCATGCGACGCGGCGACGGATCGGCCAAACCGATTGGGCGGCGATCCGTAACTTCTACGATGCGCTGTCGGCGATATCAGGCTCGCCGGTGATTTCGATCAACCGCGCCGTGGCGATTGCCGAGGGCGAAGGGGCGGCGGCAGGACTGGCGGCGCTCTACGTGCTGGGCGACGACAAGCGGCTCAACGACTACCAGCCCTACTGGGCCGCCCGCGCCGGCCTGCTGGCCAGGCTCGGCAATGCGGCGCAAGCGGTCGAAGCCTATGACCGGGCGATCGGCCTTGAACGCGACCCCGCCGTGCGCCGCTTCCTGCAGGCGAAACGGGCGATCCTGCGAAATTGAAGCGTCGTTCAGGCCGGCCACATCTCATGCGCGGTGTTGAGCCGTTTCATCAGCGGATGCGCGCGCAGCGCCGACCATAAGCGTTCGATGTTCGGCCAGTCGGCCCGCGCCTTGTCCATGTCGGGGTGCCAGGCCACCAGCATGACGAGGTAGATGTCGGCCAGCGACATCGCGTCGCCGACCAGCCAGCCGCGCCCCTCGAGGGCTGCATCGACAATGGCGAAGCCGCGGTCCATCTCGGCAATGGCTGCCTGCTTGACGGCTTTCTTGCCGTCGGCATCGGTGGTGTAGCGATGGGCATAGTAGAGGCGCAGGATGGCGGGGTAGAGCACCGACGACATGAACGCCATCCAGCGCAGGAAACCGGCGCGATCCGGGGATCCGGCGGCCGGTGCCAGACCCGCCTCCGGATGGCGCTCGGCAAGCAGGATGCAGATCGCCGCCGATTCGGTTATCGATTGACCGTTGGGCAAGGTCAGCACCGGAACCTGATTCAACGGGCTGATGTCGAGGAAAGCCGGGTCCGGCGGATCCTTCTTGGGCACATCGATCTGGTCGAATTGCGCGTTTGCCAGCGCCAATGCGGCCTCGACGACGAAACCGCCACTGCCTGGGCGCGTGTAAAGTCTGTACATGAATGTCCTCCCCGGCCCACGCGGGCCGTTGGAGATTTGCACCGGCAGAGCGCCGCGCTCAAGCGGGTCGGCCCGGTGCCACGCGGTATTTTGTGCGGTCCAGACGGAGCAAGTGCTGGAGGTGTCGGCGGGACAGAAGGAGGTACGGATCGCTACCTATCCGTCCTTCCCGCTCCGCGAAAACTAAGCGCCCAGCCCGTCGAACAGGATCGTCGACAGATAGCGCTCGGCGAAGGACGGGATGATCACCACAAGGTTCTTGCCCTTGTTCTCCGGCCGTGAGCCGACGACGATCGCCGCTTGCAGGGCGGCGCCCGACGAGATGCCGACCGGCACGCCTTCGAGGCGGGCGACGAGGCGGGCATTGGCGACCGAATCCTCGTTGGAGACCTTGACGATCTCGTCATAGATCAAGGTGTCGAGGATCTTGGGCGCAAAGCCGGCGCCGATGCCCTGGATCTTGTGCGGGCCGGGCTGGCCGCCCGACAGCACCGGCGAGGCCTCGGGCTCGACGGCGACGACATGCACCGAAGGCTTGCGCTGCTTCAGCACCTGGCCGACACCGGTGATGGTGCCGCCGGTGCCGATGCCGGCGACGAAGATGTCGACCCCGCCATCGGTGTCGTTCCAGATCTCCTCGGCGGTGGTGCGGCGGTGGATCTCCGGGTTGGCCGGGTTTTCGAACTGCTGCGGGATGACGGCGTCGGGCAAGGTGGCGGCCAGCTCGTCGGCCTTGGCGATGGCGCCCTTCATGCCTTTCGGCCCTTCCGTCAGCACCAGTTCGGCGCCGAGCAGCGCCAGCATCTTGCGGCGCTCCACCGACATGGTTTCGGGCATGGTCAGGATCAGCTTGTACCCCTTGGCGGCGGCGGCGAAGGCGAGCGCGATACCGGTATTCCCGGAGGTCGGCTCGATCAGCGTCGTCTTGCCGGGTTTGATCCGGCCCGACGCTTCCAGCGCCTCGATCATCGAAACGCCGATGCGGTCCTTGACCGAGGCGATCGGATTGAAGAATTCGAGCTTGGCAAGAAGGTTGGCAACGACGCCCTTCTCCTTGGCGAACTTGTCGAGCCGCACCAGCGGCGTGTCGCCGATCGTCTCGGTGATCGAGTTGTAGACACGGCCGCGGCCGGGCACGCGCGCGGAAGGCTTGTTCATTGGTTTCGCTCCCAAATCAGATCAGGCAATTGGCGTCGGCGGACAGAATAAGGCTTTCGCCCGCGCAAGATAGGCTGCCGGCCGAAAATATCGAGTGGGCCGCTTGCTGAAAACGCTTGCCTTCCGAAGCCGCATTTCCGGATGGACCGATCGGCGGAATGAATTGCCTGAACCGATCTACTGACGTGCGGCAATGGCTGCGGCCGCGCCCACCATGAAGCCGGCGGCCGTGCGGTTCAGCGCCTTCAGCGCGCGCGGCGATTTCAGGAACCAGCGCGCCTTGGCGGCCAGCGCCAGATAGGGCACAAGCACCACGAAGAGCACGATAACGGTGAGCGCGACCAGGATGCCGTAGTCGGCGAGCGTGATGGTCTTCAGGTCGACGATGGTCGGCGTGATGGCGAGGTAGAAGATCATCGTCTTCGGGTTGCCCAGCGTAACGGTGAGCCCGGCAAGGAAACTCGAAACCAGGCCGCCCTTGCCTTTCCTGGCCTCGACAGTCTCGGGCGTGATCCCGGCCGTCCAGAAACGCCAGCCGAGGAAGGCGAGATAGGCGACGCCCAGCCATTTGATGGCGAGAAACACCATGCCGAAGCTTTGCGCGACAAAGGCAAGGCCGAGCACCACCGCGGTGAGATAAATGAGGTCGCCGAGCATCAGGCCGAACGACATCGCCAGCGACGAGCGGAAGCCGGAGCCGAGCGCCCGCGCCACAAGCGCGGTGACGCCGGGGCCGGGAATGGCGGCGGCGATGCCCAGCGCAGCACTATAGGCAAGGAAGCCGGTGAGGGTCATGACGGTCGCACCTCGTGAAACGACTCTGATGCCATGAAAGCCTGCAACGGCAAAACGGATTCGATTGCGCCAAGCAGGACATGAAAGCCGGTCATCATCGCCTGAAAGCGAGAGATGGTTCACTTACGCCCCGAAGGCGGTCGGCTATCTCGCATGGCTCCGAACGGCAGGAGCACCCATGTTAGCCAAACGACTTCACATCCAGCTCATGAAGTGGATGCCCAACAACTATTCCGAAGCACGCGGTCACGTCCACGAGCTGGAATGGTATCTGTGGTTCGAGGGGCGTCAGGCTTTCAGCCTGTTCGACAAGGGCGATAGCGATGTCGTTCCGCAGGCTGGATATTTTACCGACAGCCGGAACCATGGCGCCCACCCCGTTCGTCCGATGATCTATCCGCTGGTCGTCAACAACCGCTTCAAGGTGCGGCTGGTGGCGATCGAGCGTGACGGACCGCAAATGATAGACCCCGACGACACCGCCAAAGGCGAATTCTACATCGACCTCGACACCAAATATCCGCCGGTCTCGGACTGGCGCATCATTGCTGCCGATCCGCGCAATACCGACCTCAACGTGGAAGCGTCGTTCCAGCTGCAATGGCTGGACTATGTCGATACCGCCGAGATTGCCGAGGATGGCCCGCCACGCATCATCGACAAGTCCAACTATCCCTATCCCTGGGGCGCCAATGTGATGGTGTTCGAGCACTGGCTCGGGCTTGGCCGCAAGGCGCCGCTCAAACTCATCGACCCGAACCGCGCATCGCGCCGCGAATACTGGATGATCAATGGCAATGCGGCCCGGCGCATGGTGCAGGACCTCTATCGCTTCAACGTCAACCAGCTTGGCGTCGCCAACGACACCATCAGCAGTGTTTACGTGCCGAAGCTCAATGCCGGCCACGTCACGGTGACGCTTTACGAACACGATTTCAGCGACGGCCGCTTCGCGCAAGGGGCGAAGAAGTCCTTCGGCTCTGTCGGCCTCTTCAATCTCAGGGATACCGGTTTCGATGACCGCGTCTCATCGGCCGAGGTGATCCATACCTATCCCAAGGTGATCCATCGGGACGTGCATTAGGGCCGGATTGCGCTGTTCGCCGGCTCAGGATGGGCCATCGACATGAGTGATGCGCCAGATGGTGCCGTTGCCATCCTCGGTGACGATAAGCGCGCCGTCCTTGGCCACCGCGACGCCGACCGGCCGGCCCCAGACGGCGTCGTCGGAGAGGACGAAGCCGGTGATGAAATCCTGGTACTCGCCGGTCGGCTTGCCGTCGCTGAATCTCAGCCGCACCACCTTGTAGCCGGTCCTCATACCACGGTTCCAGGAGCCGTGCAGGGCGACGAAGGCGTCACCCTTGTACTCTGCCGGGAAATTGCCGCCGTCATAGAAGGCGACGTTGAGCGGCGCCGAATGCGCCTGCATCAGCACGTCGGGCACGGTGACGGAGCCGGCGAGGTCTGGGCGCGCGCCCTCGTGACGCGGGTCCTCGTTGGCGCCGATATAATACCAGGGCCACCCATAGAAGGCGCCATCCTTGACTGAGGTGGCATATTCGAACGGCACATCGTCGCCGAGACCGTCGCGCTCGTTGACGACACACCACAGCGCGCCGGTGGCCGGCTGCACGGTCATGCCCGAACAATTGCGCAGGCCGGTAGCGAGGATGCGGCCATTCTTGCCGTCGGGGCCGAAGGCCAGCACGTCGGCACGGCCATCCTCGGAACCCCAGGTGGCGCCGAGTGGCTGTGATTTTGCCCAGGCGCCAAGGCCGCCCTTCGGTGCCTTCTGCATGCCCTCCGCGACGTTCGATCCGGAGCCGACCGAGAGATACAGCGTCTTTCCGTCCGGCGAGAAGGCGATATCGCGGGTCCAGTGGCCGCCGGTAGGGATGTCGGAGACAATCGTCTCCGGTTCGCCGGAGGCTTTAAGGTCGCCGTCGCGATAGGCGTAGCGGACCACGCTGTCGTTGTTGGCGACGTAGACCCATTGCGGCTTGTCGCCAGGCGGGTAGAAGGCGATGCCATAGGGCTGGTTGAGATTGTCGGCAAAAATGCCCTCTTCGGCCGGCTTCGCGCTACCCTTGGCCAGCCGATAGACGCGGATCTGGTTGGCGTCACTGTCGGCGACGAACAGGTCGCCGTTCGGCGCCACGCGCACGACCCGCGGATTGGAAATGCCGGAAGCAACCAGTTCGGCCGAAAACCCAGGCGGCAGGACGGGCTTCGCGCCCTCGGGCCGATCGCCAAGGCCGGCGCTGTTGGAGGCGGATTCGGTGATGTTGGGCTTTTGCAGATCATCCGGCTTGATCAGCCGGCGCACACCTGGCTTGTCGGCCGTCCAGTCGCCGAAAGCGTCTTTGCCGGTCAGCAGCGGTTGATCGGCCTCCTGGGCGAAGGCGCTGGTGGCCAGAAGCAGGGCAAGGCCTGCCAAGCCGGCAATCCGGATCATGCTGTTCTCCTCGAACTCGCGCCGGTCGGCGCGTCATGCACAAGGGAGATATTGTGCGGCCGCCGCAAAAGAGAAGCGTGCGCGCGCGCAGATTCGACGAGAGAACCGCTCAACTTTCCTCTTCGACGTCGAGATCGTCGTCGAGACGCTTTTCCAATGCGACGAGATCTTCCGGCAGCGGCAAGCCCATGGCGCGCATTTCGCGCAGTTTTTCGCGCAGCTGCTCCTGGATTTCGTGCTCGTCCTCCGGCTGGTTGACCATTTCTTCGAGCAGCATGCTGATCTGGGCCTTGAACGATTCAAGCGCCATTCTGCGCCCTCCTTTACGGTGATCCCGGCTTTCGAATTATCTTAACATCCGGGTAATCAATTGCGCAGTGTAGTCGACCATAGGCACGATGCGGGCATAATTCAGCCTGGTCGGGCCGATGACGCCGAGCGCGCCGACGACGCGGGCGTCCTTGTCGCGGTAAGGCGCCACGACCAGCGACGAGCCGGAGAGCGAGAACAGCTTGTTTTCCGAGCCGATGAAGATCCGCACGCCGGGGCCGTCCTCGGCGAGGTCGAGCAGCTGGATCAGCCCGTCCTGCGTCTCCAGATCCTCGAACAGGTGGCGCAGCAATTCGATATCGGCCTGGGCGGTGACGTTTTCGAGCAAATTGGCGCGGCCGCGCACGATAAGGCGCGCCGGCAGGCCGCTATCGGCGCCGGCCCACACCGCCAGGCCTTTCTCGACCAGATCCTGCGACAGCGTGTCCAGCGCTGCCCTGGTCTCGTCCTTGATGCGGGCGATCTCGATGCGCGCCTCGGCGAGCGTGCGGCCCCTGATATGGGCGTTGAGGAAGTTGGAGGCCTCGTGCAGCTGCGAGACGGTGATGCCGGCCGGCAGGTCGACGACGCGGTTCTCGACATCGCCATTCTGCGACACCATCACCGCCAGCGCCTTGGTCGGCTCGAGCTGGATGAACTCGATGTGCTTCAGCGCCACCTCGTTCTTGGTGGCGAGCACCAGGCCGGCGCCGCGCGACATGCCCGACAGCATCTGGCTGGCCTCGGTCAGCATGTGTTCCAGCGTCGCGCCCGAGCCGGAGGCGCGCACCTGCGCCTCGATGACCCGGCGTTCCTCGTCGGAGAGATCGCCAAGCTCCATGAAGGCATCGACGAAGAAGCGCAGGCCGGTCTGGGTCGGCAGGCGCCCGGCCGAGATGTGCGGGGCATAGATCAGGCCGAGATGCTCGAGGTCGCTCATCACGTTGCGGATGGTGGCCGGCGACAGCGACGACGGCAGGATGCGCGACAGGCTGCGCGATCCCACAGGCTCACCGTCCTTCAGATAGGATTCGACGATGCGCCGGAAAATGTCGCGCGAACGCATGTCGAGCGATTGCAGCGCGGGCGCCAGCAGACTGGGTTCGGTGACTGCCTTGGTCATTCGAGCCAAAAACCTCCGGCTCAAGGATATAGACTTCCATCGCCCCCGCGCAACCCGGCGTCTGTGCCAGATCGCCCGGCCTTTTCCTTTGCGCCATGGGCTGCATGCGTCTACAAGCCGCCGACGCAACCGTAAAAGAACAGAAAGAGGCCTCGATGCGCCCTTCCAAACGCCAAGCCGACGAAATGCGCGCCATCTCGTTCGAGCGCGGCGTCTCCAAACACGCCGAAGGCTCGTGCCTGGTGAAATTCGGCGACACGCATGTGTTGTGCACGGCAAGCCTGGAGGAAAAGGTGCCAGGCTGGATGCGCAATTCCGGCAAGGGCTGGGTGACGGCGGAATACGGCATGCTGCCGCGTTCGACCGGCGAGCGCATGCGCCGTGAAGCCTCGGCCGGCAAGCAAGGCGGCCGCACGCTGGAAATCCAGCGGCTGATCGGCCGCTCCTTGCGCGCCGTTGTCGACCTGCAGGCACTGGGCGAACAGCAGATCACCGTCGACTGCGACGTCATCCAGGCCGATGGCGGCACCCGCACGGCCTCGATCACCGGCGGCTGGGTGGCGCTCTACGATTGCCTGCGCTGGATGGAAGCGCGGCAGATGGCCAGTGTTGCCAAGGTACTGAAGGACCATGTCGCGGCAATTTCCTGCGGCATCCATGACGGCCAGCCGGTCATCGACCTCGACTATATCGAGGATTCATCTGCCGGCACCGACGCCAATTTCGTCATGACCGGCAAGGGCGGCATCGTCGAGATCCAGGGCACCGCCGAGGGCGAGCCGTTCTCGGAAGGGCAGTTCGCGGAGCTGATGGGCCTGGCAAAGAAGGGCATTCAGCGGCTGGTGAGCTTGCAGCAGATGGCTGTGGCCTGATTGAATTTAACGTGATGACGTCGGCGATCCTTCACACCCCCCTCTGGCCTGCCGGCCATCTCCCCCGCAAGGGGGGAGATCAGAGGTCGCTACCGTTTTCGCCAACCATCAACGTTGAGACGCCGAAAGCGGAACTGCCAATCTCCCCCCTTGCGGGGGAGATGCCCGGCAGGGCAGAGGGGGGTGCCTGATGCAACCCTCCGCTATTCTTGAGTCAGCGCTTTACGTCACGGATCTCGCCGCTGCCGAAGCCTTCTACTCCAACGTCCTCGGCCTCCCTCTCCTCGGCAAGGTCGACGGCCGCCATCTCTTCTTCCGCTGCGGCCCGGGCGTGCTGCTGGTCTTCAACGCCGAAGCCACCAAAATCCCGCCGGCGCCCGATGCGCGGCTGAAAGTGCCGCCACATGGCACGGTCGGCGAGGGCCATCTCTGCTTTGCCGCAAGTGCGGATGAACTCGCACAGTGGAAGGCGCAACTTGAGGCGAAAAACATCGCCATCGAAAGCGAATTCGAATGGCCGCAGGGCGGGCGCTCGATCTACATACGCGACCCCTCGGGCAATTCGATCGAATTCGCCGAGCCAAGGATCTGGGGCCTTTGATGCATTCTCTCGATGGAAAGAAGATCGTCGTTGCCAGCCACAATGAAGGCAAGCTGCGCGAATTCGCCGACTTGATGGGTCCGTTCGGCTTCGAGGCGAAGTCGGCCAAGGACTACGGCCTGCCGGAACCGGAGGAGACCGGCACCACCTTCGAGGAAAACGCCTACATCAAGGCCTTCGCCGCGGCTAAGGCGACCGGCCTGCCGGCGCTGTCGGACGATTCGGGCCTGTGCGTCGACGCGCTCGACGGCGCTCCCGGCGTCTACACCGCCAATTGGGCCGAAGCTCCCGATGGCAGCCGCGACTTCGGCATGGCCATGCAGCGCACCGAAGTGGCCTTGCAGGAGGTCGGCGCCGCCGAGCCAGCGCAGCGCAAGGGGCGGTTCGTCGCCGTCATCTGCCTGGCCTTCCCCAATGGCGAGGCTGAATATTATCGCGGCGAGGCTGAGGGAACGCTGGTGTGGCCGCCGCGCGGCGAACTCGGCTTCGGCTACGACCCGGTGTTTTTGCCCGACGGTTTCGAAAAGACGTTCGGCGAGATGAGCGCTGAGGAAAAACACGGCTGGAAGCCCGGTCAGCCGACGTCGCTGTCGCACCGCGCCCGCGCCTTCCAGAAATTCGCCCGCGCCAGGTTAGGCTCAGCTTAATGTCGCTGGACCGCAGCCCGGGCTTCGGCGTCTACATCCACTGGCCGTTCTGCGCGGCCAAATGCCCGTATTGCGACTTCAACAGCCATGTCCGTCACCAGCCGGTCGACCAGGAGCGCTTTGCCCGCGCCTTCGAGACCGAGCTGAAGACGATGCGCGAGCGGACCGGGGCGCGCGAGGTGACCAGCATCTTTCTCGGCGGCGGCACACCGTCGCTGATGCAGCCGCAGACGGTGGCGGCGGTGCTGGACGCCGTGGCGAAGAACTGGACGGTGCCCGACGGCATCGAGGTGACGCTGGAGGCCAATCCATCCTCGGTCGAGGCCGAGCGCTTTCGCGGCTACCGAGCCGCCGGCGTCAACCGCGTCTCGCTCGGCGTGCAGGCGCTGAACGACAAGGATCTGCGCTTTCTCGGCCGACTGCACAATGTCGACGAGGCGCTGCATGCCATCGGGCTGGCACGGGACATATTCCCAAGACTCTCCTTCGACCTGATCTACGCCCGCCCCCGCCAGACGCTGGACGAATGGCAGGCGGAGCTCGAACAGGCGATCGGCCATGCCGCCGACCATCTGTCGCTCTACCAGCTGACCATCGAGGAAGGCACGCCGTTCCATGCGCTGCATGCGGCGCACAAGTTTACCGTTCCCGACAATGACCGGGCCGCCGATCTCTATGCGCTGACTCAGGAGGTCACCGCGGCGCATGGCCTGCCGGCCTATGAGATTTCCAACCACGCCAGGCCGGGCGCCGAGAGCCGGCACAATCTGACCTATTGGCGCTATGGCGAATATGTCGGCGTCGGACCGGGCGCGCATGGCCGCTTTATCGAGAACGGCCACCGCACCGTGACGATCGCCGAGCGGATGCCGGAGACCTGGGCCAATCTGGTGGAGGCCAGGGGCCATGGCGTCACCGGCGGCGAGATCCTGACGCGCTCCGAAGAGGCCGACGAGTTCCTGCTGATGGGGCTGAGGTTGGCCGAAGGCATCGACCTTTCCCGCTACGAGGCGTTTTCCGGGCGCGGCCTGTCGAGCGCCCGGCTGACCGTGCTGCAGGATGAGGGGCTGGTGGCGCCGATCGGCAATGCCAGGCTACGCGCCACGCCAGCCGGCATGATCGTGCTCGATGCCGTGGTGGCGGATTTGGCGCGGTGAGCCCACAGGGCAAATGGCCGGGCTGTTGGACGATTTATCGGCTTGAGCAAGGATGTTAGAAAGTCGACTTGTTGAACCGCTGGCGTGCCAGCGCCGCATCCGAGGTGACTCCTGCGATGACGTTCCTGATCCACGAGACCTTGATGACATTGAACACGGATGATGTGTTCGAGTTTGGATTGACCGAAATCTTGAGATCTCCAGAGCAAGACGACCTCTTTGAGGCTCAGGCGATTTTCATCAGGAACGCAACGGTCACATCGAAACTAAAATTGACCCACTTGAGCGAATTCAGCGTTGTCCTCAGTTTCATAACATATATTGGAAATAAGCTTCGCGGAATCGCCAAGGATGAGTTGCTCGAGTTTGATCTGAATGGACTCACATTTGATCAGTACATCCCTCTCAGCAAAAATCTGCGTAAGATCTGGGATGAGTAGTCGGTGAAGAACGTCCTGTTCGTCTGCAGCCAGAACCGCTTGCGCAGCCCGACCGCCGAGCAGGTGTTCTCCAAACGTAGGGATATCGAGGTCGAGTCGGCCGGCACCAATCACGATGCAGACACGCCGCTGACGCATGAGCTGGTCGCCTGGGCCGACATCGTCTTCGTGATGGAAAAGGCGCACCGCACCAAGCTGCAGAAGAAATTCAAGGAGAGCCTGAAGAAGGCCCGCGTCATCTGCCTCGACATCCCGGATGATTACGGATTCATGGATCCGGAGTTGGTGCGATTGCTGGAGGTGAGGGTGACGCGATACCTGGGCTGACTGATGTGGTTGGGGCGTTCCACGCCCGCGTTCGCCATCCTCGGACTTCACCCGAGGATTCATGCCGCGAGGTTAAGGCGCTGCAGCGGTTCAGAATTCTGCGCCGCTGCATCCTTCGGCAGAGGTCACGGAATGGATCATAGGGTCTGCGCCGCGTCACTTCGCTCCTTGCTTCGCCCTAGGATGACGATGTTGCACCGATCGACAAACTAAGCGTCGTGCTTGAAGCGGCGCTTGCCGCGGTGTTTCTCGGCATGCGCCTCTCCGGTCCGGGCCGGCTTGGCGTCGCTCTTGTCCCGGCGGACGCTGTTCTGGTCGTTCATCGGATGCGGCGGCGCGCCTTCGCGGGCGCTCTTCGTTTCAAGACGGGTGATGAAGATATCGAAACGATTGGGCATCGTACGGTCAGTGCTCCGTCGTGCTGTCCGGTTTGTTGTCCGAAAGCCTGACATTCGTCGGCAAGGCGGTGGCCGCCCGACTGGCCAGGCCGGTGTCGCTTTCGGCGAGCGCACGCTTGCCCTTTCGCGCAGTGAAGCGCTTGCGCTCGGCATAATAGGGCTCGAAAACGTCCTGCAATTCCAGGCTGTCCATCCTGTCCTCCTCCTCAAGAGACTCAGGTATTCAATCCGCCAGCCACGCTTTCGTTCCCCACTGTGGCAAAGACATGGCCGCCGGGTTACATCGGCGTCAGGTTTGGCTCGACGTTCGGGAGTTTTGCAACCCGGCGCGCGCCGTGCCAAACAGGGCGAAATGGAGAGACCCCGGTGACCGGCGAGAAGCGCAGCTATGTGATCGGGCAGACCGAGATCGCGGTCCGGCCGCTGGCGCCGGCGCTGTATCTGGTGGCGACGCCGATCGGCAACCTCTCCGACATCACGCTGCGCGCGCTGGAAACGCTGGCGGCCGCCGACGTCGTCGCCTGCGAGGACACCCGCGTCTCGCGCGTGCTGCTCGACCGCTACGGCATCCGCCGCCGCACCACGGCCTATCATGAACACAATGCCGGCGAGGCCGGACCGAAGCTGATCGCGGCACTCGAGGCCGGGCAGAGCGTGGCGCTGATTTCGGATGCCGGCACGCCGCTGATCTCCGACCCAGGCTACCGGCTGGTCGGCGAAGCGCTGGAGCGCGGCCTGCGCGTGGTGCCGATCCCCGGCCCATCGGCGCCGCTGGCGGCGCTGACGGCGTCGGGCCTGCCGTCCGACGCCTTCCTGTTTGCCGGGTTTCTGCCGGTGAAATCTGGGCAGCGGCTGACAAAGCTCGAAACGTTCAGGGCGGTGCCGGCAACGCTGATCTTCTTCGAGTCGCCGCGTCGGCTGGCCGAAACGCTGGTCGCCATGGTCGAGGCGTTGGGCGGCGCGCGCAAGGCCGCCATCGGCCGCGAGCTGACCAAGACTTTTGAAGAGATGCGGACGGGAACGCTGCAGGCGCTGGCCGACCACTATGCGGCGGCTGACACGCCGAAGGGCGAGATCGTCATCTGCGTCGGGCCCGCCGAGATCAAGCCCGACCAACCCGCCGACATCGACAGGCTGCTGCTGTCGCTGGCCGCCGAAATGCCGGCGTCCAAGGCGGCGGCGGAGGCGGCGAAGATGACCGGCGGGCAGAAGCAGGCGCTTTACCGGCGGCTGCTGGAACTCAGGGATGCGGTTGGAGAAGGCGAAGGTGGCTGAGCGCCCGGCCGCCAGCCGCCAAAAAGCCTATCGGCGCGGCCATCGCGGCGAGTGGCTGGCGGCAGCGGCGCTGATGCTGAAAGGTTATCGCATCCTCGCCCGCCGGCATCGCACCCGCTTCGGCGAGATCGACCTGATCGCCAGGCGCGGCGACCTGGTGCTGTTCGTCGAGGTCAAGGCGCGGCGCACGCTGATGGAAGCGATGGAGGCGATTGGCCACGAATCGGAGCGCCGCATCGAAGGCGCCGCCGACATCTGGCTGTCGCGGCAGCCGGACTACGGCAGATTGTCGATGCGCTTCGACATGATCGCGGTGCTGCCCTGGCGCTGGCCGGTGCATGTCGAGAACGCGTTTTTTGGGAGGAGTTAGCGGCCTTTACCCTCCCCCTTTGTGAGCAAGCGACGCGACGCGTCGTTGGCGAAACGGGGCGGGGTGTGGCGCCGACCCCCACCCCGATCCGCTTTGCGGATCGACTGACCGGGGCGAGCCGCCTGTCTCGCCCGTCCTTCGGACCCCCACAAGGGGGAGGGTAAAGCTCACCCCCAGATCATCAACGCCACCAGCCCGACGCCACCCACGACCAGGCGCCACCAGCCGAACAGCGAATAGCCGTTGCGCGAGACGTAATCGAGCAGGAAGCGCACGACGATCAGCGCGGTAACGAAGGCGGCGACGAAGCCGATGGCGATGATCGGCAGATCGGCGCTGCTCAGCACGTTGCGGTTCTTGAACAGATCGAAGGCGAAGGCGCCGACCATGGTCGGGATGGCGAGGAAGAAGGAGAATTCCGCCGCCGCGCGCTTGTCGACGCCCAGCAGCAGCGCGCCGACGATGGTCGAACCGGAGCGCGACGTGCCGGGGATCAGCGACAGGCACTGGAACAGGCCGATTTGCAAATAAAGCCTTGTCGGGAAGCGCTCGACGTCGCGGTAGACCGGCTGCAGCTTCATGCGGTCGACGACCAGCAGCACGACGCCGCCGATGATCAGCATGATGCAGATCAGCCTTGGCGATTCGAACAGCACCGTCTTGATGAAATCATGCGCCAGCGCGCCGATGATGGCGGCCGGCAGGAAGGCAATCAGGATGCCGAGGACGAAATGCCGCGTCAGCCGGTCATGCGGCAGGTCGAGCAGCATCTGCCACAGACGGCGGAAATAGACGCTGAGGATCGCCAGGATGGCGCCGAGCTGAATCAGGATCTCAAAAGCCTTGCCGGTGGAATGGAAGCCGAGGAAATGGCCGGCGAGCAGGATATGGCCGGTCGAGGAGACCGGGATGAACTCGGTCAGCCCCTCCAGCAGGCCGAGCAGCAGGGCTTCGACAATGGTGTGGCTATCCATGGCAACCTCGGCATTCAAGGGACGGAAGGAAACGGCTGGCAAAAGGGCTTGCTTGTCACGGCGCGGAAGTCCCCCTATAGGTCGCAGCACCGTGACGGCCGCATGACGGGCCGCCAAGACTTACCGGTGCGGACGGCGATTCGCCAGTGCGCCTTAATATCGCGGAATCATGCTGACGCTTTTCCATCACCCGATGTTCGCCACCTGCCGCTTCGTGCGCCTCGCCTTCGGCGAATATGGCGAGGAGCTGGCGCTGATCGAGGAAAAACCGTGGACGCGGCGCAAGGAGTTTTTGGCGCTGAACCCGGCCGGCACCTTGCCTATCCTGCTTGCCGAGGGCGACGTGCCGATCGTCGGCGCCATGGTGATCGCGGAATATCTTGACGAGACACGTGGCGTCCTGAAGCGCGACAAGCGCCTGTTTGCGGAAGACCCGATGCAGCGCGCCGAAATCCGCCGTCTCACAGACTGGTATCTCAACAAGGCCGAGAGCGAAGTGACCCGGCATCTGGTGCGCGAGCGCGTGCTGAAGCCGGTGATGCCGGAAACGGCGGGCGGCGGTTCCCCCGATTCGGCGGCGATCCGCGCGGCGCGCGCCAACATTCGCCAGCACATGAAGTACACCAACTGGCTGGCCGGCACCCGTCATTGGCTGGCCGGCAGCAAGGTCACCTATGCCGACCTGGCGGCGGCCGCGACGCTGTCGGTGCTGGATTATCTCGGCGAGATCGATTGGCGCGAGCATGCCGCGGCGCGCGAATGGTACACGCGGGTGAAATCGCGGCCGTCGTTCCGGCCGCTGCTCACCGACCGAGTGCGCGGCCTGTCGCCGGTGTCGCATTATGCGGACCTCGACTTCTAGAAGCCAAACCCTGCGCGCGCTGGTCGACGCCGAGGCGCGGCGCGCAGGCTTCGATGCGGTTGCCGTCACCACGCCCGATGCGATCCCGCTGGCGCCGGCCAGATTGGCCGAATTCGTCGCCGATGGTTTTCACGGTTCGATGGCGTGGATTGCGGAGACGCTCCAACGCCGCAGCGAGCCTTCGACGCTGTGGCCCGAGGTGCGCTCGATCATCGTGCTGGCAATGAATTACGGCCCCGACCACGATCCGCGTGCGCTGCAGGCAAGGCGCGATCGCGGCGCGATCTCGGTCTATGCACAAAACCGCGACTATCACGAGGTGATGAAAGGCCGGCTGAAGGAGATCGCCGGCAAGATCGTGGCGCGGGCCGGCGGCGACGTGAAGGTTTTCGTCGATACGGCGCCCGTGATGGAAAAGCCGCTGGCTGAGGCCGCCGGGCTCGGCTGGCAAGGCAAGCACACCAACCTGGTCAGCCGCGAGCACGGCTCCTGGCTGTTTCTCGGCACCATCTTCACCACGGCTGAGCTCACGCCCGATGCGACCGAGGTAGACCATTGCGGTTCCTGCCGCGCCTGTCTCGACGCCTGCCCGACCGACGCCTTTCCGGCGCCCTACCGGCTCGATGCCCGGCGCTGCATCTCCTACCTGACCATCGAGAACAAGGGGCCCATCCCGCAAGAATTCCGCGAAAAGATCGGCAACCGCGTCTATGGCTGCGACGATTGTCTCGCCGCCTGCCCGTGGAACAAGTTTGCCCGCGCCGCTTCGGAAGCCAAGCTTGCTGCCCGCGACGAACTGCGCGAGCCGCCGCTCGGCGAGCTGTTGCAGCTGGACGACACGGCGTTCCGGTCTTTCTTCTCGGGCTCGCCGATCAAGCGCATCGGCCGCGATCGTTTTGTCCGCAACGTGCTGGTTGCCGCCGGCAATTCCGGCGATACTTTGCTGGCTGACCCTGTCCGCACCCTCCTTGGCGACGCCTCGCCGCTGGTGCGCGGCGCGGCGATCTGGGCGCTGGCGCGGCTGGTGACGGCCGCCGAATTCAACGGGCAGGCGGCGATCTACTTGAAAACCGAAACCGACACGACAGTGCAGGACGAATGGCTGTCCGCATTGCCAATTGAGGCGCACGCATGAGCGAAAAACAGGTTTTTATCTTCGGCGCCGGCTATTCGGGCAAAGCCTTTGCACGGGCCAATGCGGAGGCGATTACGATCTTCGGCACCACGCGCTCGGCCGAGAAATTCGAGGCATTGCGTCAGGCCGGCATCGCGCCGCTGCTGTTTCACGGCGCCCTGACACCTGAAATCGGCGAAACGCTGGAGACCACCACCCATCTCGTCGTCTCCGTGGCACCGGAGGAGGCCGGCGACCCTGTGCTTCTCGCCGCGCGCAAGGCGATCGAGGCGATGCCGGCGCTTCGCTGGATCGGCTATCTCTCGACCGTCGGCGTCTATGGCAATTATGACGGCGCCTGGGTCGATGAAACGGCCGAGTGCCGGCCGGTATCGAAACGCTCGGCCATGCGCGTGGCAGCCGAGCGGGACTGGCTGCAGCTTGGCCTCAAGACCGGCAAGCCGGTGGCGATCCTGCGGCTTTCCGGCATTTATGGGCCGGGACGCAACGCGCTGGTCAATCTGGAAAACGGCACGGCCAGGCGGCTGGTCAAGCCCGACCAGGTGTTCAACCGCATCCATTGCGACGACATCGCCGGCGCGCTCTGGCACCTCATCGGTGGCAATAGAGGCGGCATTTTCAACGTCACCGATGACGAGCCGGCGCCGCCGCAGGATGTCGTCACCTATGCCGCTTCGCTGATGGGCGTCGAGCCGCCGCCAGAGATTCCTTTCGAGACCGCCCAACTTTCGCCCATGGCGCGGTCCTTCTATGGCGAGAACAAGCGCGTCGCCAACGCCGCGATCAAGGCAGCGGGCTACCGGTTCCGCTATCCGGACTACCGCCAGGCGTTCGATCGGATGTGGGCCGACGGCAGCTGGCGCGACGGCGAGCCGCGCAGCCCGATGAAGGTAGATAATCGAAACGCGAGCCCGAGGGTGATATGATTCGATTGTGTTGCGGACTTTTGCAGTGGGGTTCATGACGATTTCGATGCGATCCTTGACCGGCAGACGGCCGTTCCTGACGGCGGCGCTGGCGATCATGGCGCTGGCCGGGCTGGTGGCGGGCGCAATCACGGCCGAGCCACGGGCAAAAGACCTGTTCGGCGCCAAGAAGCTGCCGGCGGTGGCCGCGGCGCAATCCTTCGGCTTCTATTCAAAGGGCTGCTTCACCGGCGGCGTCGCCATTCCGATGGACGGCCAGAACTGGGAGGTGATGCGTCCCTCGCGCAACCGGCGTTGGGGTCATCCAACGATGATCGCGCTGATCGAGAAACTGTCGCGCGATGCCGCCGCCGACGGCTGGCCGGGGCTGTTGATCGGCGACATTTCGCAGCCGCGCGGCGGGCCGATGCTGACCGGGCACGCCTCGCACCAGATCGGCCTCGACGCCGACATCTGGCTGACGCCGATGCCCGACCGCAAGCTCACCACCCAGGAGCGAGAAAACATCAGCGCGACGCTGATGGTCGACGACAAGACGCATCTGGTGAAGGACAGGCTGTGGAAGCCGATGCACACCAAGCTGCTGAAGCGCGCCGCGAGCTATCCGGAGGTCGAGCGCATCCTGGTCAATCCAGGCATCAAGAAGAAGCTGTGCGACACCGTCACCGGCGACCGTACCTGGCTGAGAAAAATCCGGCCGTTCTGGGGCCATGACTATCATTTCCACATCCGCATCGGCTGCCAGCCGGGTTCGCCCAACTGCAAGGGACAGGAAGCGACGCCCGACGATGACGGCTGCGGCAAGCCGCTGGCCTGGTGGTTTACCGAGGAGCCGTGGCGCCCCAACAAGAACCCGGATGCGCCCAAGGCGCGCGACCTGATGACGATGGCGAACCTGCCGAAACAATGCCAGTTCGTGCTTGACCAGCCCGACGCGGACTCGGCCGAAGCCGTCACCTATCGCGGCGGCGGCGTGCCGATCGCCGCCAGGGCGCCGGAACCCGACGCGCCTCCGCCTATTGCGGGCAATGCGGGCGGCTTGCCAAACGCAGCCAACGCCTTCACCGCCACGCCGGAGATCGGCATTCCCCTGCCAAGGCGACGGCCGCCGGCAAACGTCGGACAGTGATGGCGAACTGACGCTTTCCCTTTCCTGGGCCATGCGCTAGTCAATCGATTGAAAACCGGGGCGATTGAAAACCGGGGCGATTGAAAACCGGGGCGATTGAAAACCGGGGCGATTGAAAACCGGGCGATTGAAAAACCGGGCGATTGAAACGGTCGCAACGGCGCCGCAAAGGGGACGAGCAAGAGCATGTCAGGCGACGACGACACCGCGTTGCGGTTTCCAGTGCTGATCGGCGACATCGGCGGCACCAATGCGCGCTTTTCGATCGTGCTCGACGCAAATTCGGAAGCCGGTGAGCCGCATATCGTGCAAACCGCCAATTTCGCCACCATAGACGAGGCGATCCAGGCGGCGGTGCTCGACCGGTCGTCCATCCGGCCGAATTCGGCAGTGCTGGCCATCGCCGGACCGGTCGATGGCGACGAGATCCCGCTTACCAACTGTCCCTGGGTGGTGAAGCCGAAGCAGATGTTTGCCAATCTGGGCCTGGGCGACATCGTCGTGCTCAACGATTTCGAGGCGCAGGCGCTGGCCGTCGTGGCGCTCGGCGAAGAGCACATGGAAAAGATCGGCGGCGGCACGCCGGAGGAGAATGCCGGGCGTGTCGTGCTCGGTCCCGGCACCGGCCTCGGCGTCGCCGGGTTGGTTCATGCCCTCCACCACTGGATACCGGTGCCTGGCGAAGGCGGCCACATGGATATCGGTCCGCGGACGCCGCGCGATTTCGAGGTGTTCCCGCATATCGAAAAGCTGGACGGCCGCATTTCGGGCGAGCAGATCCTGTGCGGGCGCGGTCTGGTCAATGTCTACCGGGCGGTCGCCAAGGCCGACGGCAAGCGGGCGCCGTTCACCACGCCGGCCGAAATCACCGGGGCGGCCCTGGCCAAGACCGATGCGGTCGCCGAGGAAGCGCTGGCGCTGTTCGTCACCTGCCTCGGCCGCACCGCCGGCGACCTCGCGCTGGTGTTCATGAGCCGCGGCGGCGTGTTCTTGACCGGCGGCATCGCGCAAAAGATCGTGCCCGCGCTGAAGGAAGGCAATTTCCGCGCCGCCTTCGAGGACAAGGCGCCGCACAGCGCGCTGATGGCCTCGATGCCGGTCTATGTCATCACCCACCCGCTGGCGGCACTTCTGGGCCTTGCCGCCTATGCCCGCAACCCGTCGCTGTTCGGCGTCCAGACGGCGGGGCGGCGCTGGCGGGCATGATCCATTTCGTCCCGAAAACGGGTATTTTCCTGGAAATGGCTGCCGCTTTCGTGACCCTAACCTCGGGCCGCGACGAAGTTTCGCCATAGGCAAGCCGTAGCCGGGGCGCTAAGAGGGGGCCGAATTCCAGCCTGGCATCCCTAGAGCCGGATGATTTCAGATCGAATCGACCTGAAATCTGAATCCGGCTCTAAATCAAAGAGATAGAGCATGATGTCGTCCGAAAACCGCTTCACACTTTTCGGCATCATGCTCTAGCAAACCACGAAGCGCCCGCGATTTGACCGCTCAAAGTCCACTCAAACTGAAAGTCCAGCCAGCTGAGGTCACTGCGGTGCTGCGCCGCATCCTGGCCGAAAACGGTAGTGAATATCGCTGGACCTATGTCGTTGCCGTCGGCTGCCTGCTGATTGTTTCCGCCACCACCGCCTTCACGGCGTGGATCATGGCCCCGATGATCAACGAGATCTTCTACGAACGACGCGGCGACATGATCGTCTGGATCTGCGCCGGGTTCATGGCCGCCTCCGTGCTGCGCGGCTTCGCCGGTTACGGCCAGGCGGTCGCGTTGGCCAAGATCGGCAACAATCTGGTCGCCCGCTACCAGAAGCGCAGCTTCGACCACCTGATGAAGCTCGGCGTCGACTTCTTCAACGATACGCGTTCCGGTCGGCTGGCGGCACAGGTCAACGAGAATGTCGGGGGCGTTCGCGATCTGCTATCGCTGACGCTGACCTCCATCAGCCGCGACGCGGTCTCGCTGATCGCCCTCGTCGGCGTCATGATCTACCAGGATCCGGTGTTGTCGCTCAGCTCGCTGCTGATCGGGCCGCCGCTGATCTGGGCCGTCGTCTACATCACCCGCCGATTGCGGCGCATCAACCGGGAATCGGTGCTGATCAACTCGCGGCTGAACGGGTCCGTGCAGGAGGCCACCCAAGGCATTGCCATCGTCAAGGCCTTCACCCTGGAAGCCGAGCTGGCGCGCCGGATCGGCATCATGGCCGATACGGCCGAGCAGCGTAACAACAAGATCGCCCGGGTCGCGGAGCGGCTGTCGCCGATTTCCGAGATTTTGGGCGGTCTCGCCATTACCTCCGTCCTTGCCTATTCCGGCTACCGGGCGCTGGTGCTCGGACAACCACCAGGCGCTGTGTTTTCCTTCATCACCGCGCTGATCATGGCCTACGACCCGGCACGGCGCCTGGCTCGTACGCAGGTTGGTATGGAACGTGCCCTGGTCAACGCCCGGATGATTTACGAGCTGCTCGACCTGGAGCCTAAACAGGGCGATGCGCCCGACGCGGTCGAAGCCAGGATCACCACCGGCGAGGTTCGCTTCGACAATGTGACGTTCGGCTACAGCGCCGGCATGCCGGTGATCAGGAACCTGAGTTTCACCGCCGCGGCCGGCAAGGTTACGGCGGTGGTCGGGGCCTCGGGCGCCGGCAAGACGACGCTCGTGGCGCTGCTGCAGCGCTTCTACGATGTCGACAAGGGTTCGATCGAGATCGATGGCCAGGACATTTCCAAAGTCACCAAGCACTCGCTGCGCGGCTCGATCGCCTATGTCTCGCAGGCGCCCTATCTGTTCGAAGGCAGCATACGCGACAACATCCGTTTCGGCCGGCTTTCGGCGACCGACGCCGAGATCGAGCGGGCGGCGGTGCTGGCGGCGGCCGACGAGTTCATCCGTCAGCAGCCGCAGGGCTACGACACGCCCGTCGGCGAGGGCGGCTCGACACTTTCCGGCGGCCAGCGCCAGCGCGTCTCGATTGCGCGGGCGATCGTGCGCAACGCGCCGATCCTTTTGCTCGACGAAGCGACCTCGGCGCTCGACAACGAGGCCGAGGCGCGCGTCCAGGAGGCGCTGACCCATGTGATGGAAGGGCGCACCACCATCGTGATAGCGCACCGCCTGTCGACGGTCGTCAACGCCGACCACATTATCGTGCTTGAAGAGGGCCGCCTGGTCGAGGAAGGCACCCATGCCGCGCTAATGGCCGATCCAAACAGTGTCTACGCCCGCTTCCACCGCATTCAAGGCAAGAACGGACTGGGGCTTGTCGACGACTCCAAGCCCGTCCAAACTCCGGTCCGGCGCAGCCGCGCCAAGAAGGCGGTGGGGAGAACAGCATGAGCGAATCCGGCGAAATGGGCCTGGTGGTGGTGGGGGCGGCCGGCCGCATGGGCCAGACGCTGATCCGCGCCATCCATTCGATCCCCGGCGCCCGCGTCGTCGGCGCGGTCGAACGAGCCGGATCGCCCTATCTCGGCAGGGATGCGGGCGAGCTTGCCGGCATCGGCATCATCAATGTGACGATCGGGGACGATCCGCTGCCGGTGTTCGCCAAGGCCGACGGCGTGCTTGATTTCACCATGCCGGCAGCCACCGTCGAATTCGCAGGCTATGCCGCGCAGGCACGCATTGCCCATGTCATCGGCACCACCGGCTGCTCGGCGGAAGACGACGCCAGGATCGAAGCGGCGGCGCGCCACGCGACGATCGTCAAATCCGGTAATATGAGCCTCGGCGTCAATCTTCTGGCGGTGCTGGTCGAGCAGGCCGCGCGCGCGCTCGGTCCAGAGGATTTCGACATCGAGATCCTCGAAATGCATCACAAGCACAAGGTCGACGCGCCCTCGGGCACCGCCTTGCTGCTCGGCGAAGCGGCGGCGGCGGGACGCGGCATTTCCCTTGCCGGCAACGATGTGCGGTCACGCGATGGCCATACCGGCGTGCGCAAGCCAGGAACGATCGGCTTTGCCAGCTTGCGCGGTGGCTCGGTGGTCGGCGACCACAGCGTCATCCTGGCCGGGACCGGCGAGCGCATCACGCTGTCGCACCATGCCGAGGACCGCGCCATCTTTGCCCGCGGCGCGGTCAAGGCCGCGCTCTGGGCGCGCGGTAAAAAGCCTGGACTTTATTCCATGCGGGACGTGCTCGGCTTGAGCTAAACTATCCATAATTTTGAAGGAGCAAACATGTCGGGAACTCTCGTGCTCGTGCGCCACGGCCAGAGCGAATGGAACCTGAAGAACCTGTTCACCGGCTGGCGCGATGTCGACCTTACCGAGCAGGGCCACAAGGAGGCCAAGGAAGCCGGCCAGAAGCTCAAGGCACGCGGCTTGAAATTCGACATTGCCTTCACCTCGGCGCTGATCCGGGCGCAGAAGACCTGCCAGCACATTCTCGACGCGGTCGGCCAGAGCGATTTGAAGACGACCCGCGACCAGGCGCTGAACGAGCGCGACTATGGCGATCTCTCCGGCCTCAACAAGGACGACGCGCGCCAGAAGTGGGGCGAGGAGCAGGTGCACATCTGGCGCCGCTCCTACGACGTGCCGCCGCCCGGCGGCGAAAGCCTGAAGGACACCGGCGCCCGCGTCTGGCCCTATTACCTGCACGACATGCAGTCGCATGTTCTGAAAGGCGGCACCGTGCTGGTCGCCGCGCATGGCAATTCGCTGCGCGCGCTGATCATGGCGCTGGACGGCAAGAGCGGCGAGGAGATCGTCAAGCTCGAGCTCGGCACCGGCGTGCCGGTGATCTACAAGCTCAACGCCGATTCCACTGTGGCGTCGAAGGACGTGCTGGAGGGGTGAGGTTTTCGGCCAGCGCATTCGCCAAGTCGGCGCTGCCCCTCATTGCCCTGCCGGGCATTTCTCCCCGTATAGTGACGGGGAGAAAGGGCTGGCCGCAGCCTCGGCGCTCTTCTTGTGACGCAGGTGACTGGCGAAAATTCATCGATGAGAGCGCCCCTCTCCCCGTCACCGTACGGGGAGAGGATGCCGGCAGGCAGGTGAGGGGCGGCGCTGACCCCCGGGAAACTAAGCCGGCAGGCAGCGGCCCTCGAAAAAGCGCGTTGACACATATCGTTTGCCCGCTTACATGAGCCCGCACCAGCCCAGATGGCGGAATTGGTAGACGCGCACGGTTCAGGTCCGTGTTCCGCAAGGAGTGGAGGTTCGAGTCCTCTTCTGGGCACCATCTATCCCACGCAAACGCGTGAAATCCAAGGAAATCAAGGCGTTGAGCGTCCCCGGAGGTCCACTTAAAGGTCCCTCTGGAGGCTCACCCTTGGACATCAATCTCCCCTACGTTCATCAACCCTCCGGCAAGGCGCACTATCGCTATCGGCGGAAGGTGCCCAACTTCCTGAGACCGGCGCTTGGAAAGGCGTGGATCATTCTCCCCCTTGGCAAGACGCCCGCTGAGGTGGTGCGACATTACGACCACGCTCACAAGCAGGCCGAGACCGAGTTGAAGGCGGCAATGAAGGGCCAGCCCACGAAGGCCCAGCCCAAGACCAAGCTTGAAAGCTACCAATGGGCGACACGACAAATTGCCGAATGGGGACCGATGAGTGCAGACGCGGCTGAGGCGTTGGCCGACCATCTGGAGGAGACCGGGCAGGGTGACCTTTACCGGGCCTTGGTCGTGCCAGATCGGAAGCCCGAACCGACGCTTGCCGATGCCGTGAAGCTCTACCTGAAAGACAGGGTCGAGGGGACGCCCGACGAGACCAAGAAGCGGCAGCGCGTCGAGCGGGTGCAAGGCCACGTCGAAAAAGCTCTGAACCGGGGTGATCCGCAGATCAGATCGCTGACGCGGACTGACGCCAGGGAGGTCAGGGACCACATGCTCGCTGATGGCGACATGGCCCCCGCGACGGTACATCGCTACCTGAACGACCTTCGGGCGATCATCACATACGGCATCAAGGAGCTTGATCTTAGAGACGCGACCAATCCGTTCAACGGGCTGGAGGTCAAGAAGCAGACGCTGGCTAAGGAAGACCGGAAGCCTTTCTCCGAGGCTCAACTCAAGGCAGCCAGGGCGCGGGTACTGGGCCACGCTTCGGTCGACCTTCAACGTATCTGGCGGATGCTGGAGCAAACCGGATGCCGGCTGGCGGAAGTGACCGGGCTCATGGTGGAAGACGTTCACCTTGACGGGGATTTCCCTTATCTCGACCTCAGGTTTCACCCGCACAGGCGCTTGAAGAACGCCGGCAGTGTGCGCCGGGTGCCACTGGTTGGGGAGGCGCTCAAGGCCGCTCAGGAGGCCCGCGAGGCGGCTGGAGACCACGCCATGCTGTTCCCAGCCTACGCCCGAGAAGGTGGCGCTACGGCAGCCTCACAGGTCCTGATGAAGCATGTTCGCAAGGTCGTGACCGACCCGAAGGTGACGGTGCACTCGCTGCGACACACGCTCAAGGACAATCTGGTCAGGACTGACGCAACAGAGGCAGTTCAGAACATGATCTTGGGTCACTCGTCGGGTGCCGTCAGTGAGGCTTATGGTGGGCCTGAAGCGAGGCTGGAGGTGGCAAAGCGAGCCCTCCAGCGAGCTATTTAAGGCCCTGAGAGGAGATGGTTAGCCTGAGCCAACGCATCCGAACTGCACAGCCCCACTGCATCTACTGCGGAGGGGTGGCGCCCGGCGACGACATAGACCATGTTCCGCCAACGGGCCTGTTCGATGGGGCATGGCGACCAAAGGGTGGAGAAGTCACGGTCTGCAAATCCTGCCACACCGGAACCCGCGAAATGGACGATGTGGCAGCCTTCGCCAGCCGGTTTTATCCGAACCCCGAGACCGACACCCAAAGAGCTGACATGCAGCGTTCCATTCGGTCGTTCGTTAGGAACTATCCGCATTTGGTTGCCGAGGCGGGTCGGCCTCAACCCTACAAGCAGATTGAAGGCGCAGGGACGTTTCGTATCGGCCCCCTCATGAACTCCGTCATGACAACGTTTGCGGCTCGCATTGGGCTCGCACTCCACCATCGCCTGACCCGCGAAATCATCCGGCCGGGCGGGGGCGTCGTTGCAAAGTGGTTCACTAACCACCAACGGTTCGAGGGTCGGCTTCCCGACGATTTCCTGCAAACCTTGGGGCCTGGCTACACGATGGTTCAAGGGACAAAAGGGGTTGGTGACCAGTTCAGCTTCGCCTTCTCCAAGGGAAGCGATCATGGTGTGACAGGGTATTGGGCGACGTTTCGACACTCATTCGCAACAATGGCTTTCGTGTCGCAGTCTACTTCGGACTTCCCGACCGCGCAGCCTGTCGACATTCACAGACCGGGTTTCCTGCAGGGGTACACGGTCAAGCGCTTGGGAGAGTGGCCCGGCCTAAATGGACTGCCGTTCTACCATTCCTATTGGTTCAAATAGGTGACGCTCCGGTAGGGCTCCCCCAATTCTGAAGCTCTCCGGCGTGACCACGCAGTCAACCCACGCGATGACATCGGCACCAACGCAGGTCCGCTCCACTCCCGGCTCAGGGCGGTCAAAGCGCGCGACTAGCGGCTGTGTGAATGGGGCCTTGGCTCTGTGGTTCAAATGACCCTCAACGATCTTCTCGAACCAGAAGCCATCAAAGCGGCAGACTAAGGTGCGGAGCAAGGGGACCCGCTGGTCCTTGTTAAGGGAAGACTGTTGCACGAGCATGTTGTGCAGCCGCTTCATCTTACCGGCGTCGTAGGCTTCGACAACGATTTCAAGCCAACCGGGTGCGAGGTGGGTCGACAAGCTCCATCCACTGTACAAGTCCGTTCTCCCCTTTCGGTCGAGGCCATTCTACATCAGGGCGTTTCTCGAAATCCTGAATGAGGGTCGCTATAAAATTGCAGAAATTTCCTTATGGGTGATCGGATAACAGGCACGCGCGCCGCCCCCCCTTACCCGGTCAGGTTCTATCGAAGAGCCCAGACCAGCGGCGCGGACGACTGAGCCTTCCACTAGCACAGGGCAACAGCCCCAACGCACCCGACCTCATCAAATCCCTTGATTTCGCCTATGGCATTGACTATCGTATGGCATTGCTGCTGCACAGCCATAAGGATGAGCCATGAATGTCTATGGGTACTGCCGCGTTTCGACCTTTGAGCAGGCCAACTCAGGCGAGAGCCTTGAGACCCAGAAGCGGGCAATCGAAGGCTATGCCATGATGAAGGGCTGGACCATCGCCGAGACGTTTGTTGAAGCGGGCGTATCTGGGTCGATCCCGTTGGCCGACCGTCCAGAGGGTCAGCGCATGTTGGCCGGGACGGCATCAGGCGACATCATCATCACTCCGAAGCTCGACCGCATGTTCCGCAATGCGACCGATGCGCTGGTAACGCTGGAGGAGCTGAAGGGCTCCAAGGTCGAGTTGCACATGCTGGACCTTGGTGGCGACGTATGTGGGAACGGCATTTCCAAGCTGGTGTTCACGATCCTGTCAGCCGTGGCCGAGAACGAGCGAGACCGCATAAGGGAACGCATCAGGGACGTTAAGCGCAGCATGGCTTCCCGTGGCCTCTACAACGGCGGCAAGAAGCCTTTCGGGTTTGATGTCGTGGGAGAGGCTAAGGACAAGCGGCTGGTGCCGAATGAGGCAGAGCAGGCCACCCTCGCCAAGATGGTCGCGATGCGCAACGACGGGGCGAGCTTCAACAAGATTGGCGCTGCGGTCGGTATGGACATGAAGACTGTCAGCCGCATCCTCGCGAGGCAGGCAGCCGAATAAGGCCTCCACTACCACCTACGAAGGCGAATAGGTTGCCCACTGGCACCTACGCAACGCACAGCAGCAGCGCGGCAAATCGAATAAGGCCCCCACTAGGTCTACGAAACGCGCCTTTCCCAGATCGACCATCCTGTGCAGACCCGACAGGCACCCTCGTTGCTCCTTCCGGGGAGACTTGAAGGTGTCGCCGGGGTGGTCGGTCTTGGTGAGGTGCGAGCCCGCGAATGTTCAGGCGCGTGTCTGCCTATCCGTGCATTTCCCGGTGGACAGGTGTCCGAGACCCCAACAACAAGGAGCGAGAATGAGTGCAGGAGAGCAACTCCTGGAATTGACCGATCAGTTCACCGCAAGGCCGGCTTCAGGTGCCACAACAGGCCCACCAGAACTGCGCATTGAGATCATCGAGACGATGCCGGAATTGTTCCAGCCGAGGGGCGGGATCAGCGAGCGGCATGTGTCGGACCTGATCAAGGCAATCAAGGCAGTCGGAGCCCTCGACCCGGTCACCGTGATGGTGGTCGGGAACAGGACCATCCTAATCGACGGGCACCATCGGGTTGAAGCCTATGGGGCTGCTAAGTGGGCCGATCCGGTGCCCGTCAGGTACTTCGGCGGGACGCCTGAAGAGGCCGTTCTGGTGGCTGGCGAGGCCAACTCCAAGGCCAAGCTGCCGATGGACAACACTGACCGGCAGAACTTCGCGTGGCGGCTGGTGCTAATTGACAAGCACAGCAAGGCGGCGGTGGCGAAGTCTTCGGGCATATCGGAAGCCCAAGTGTCTATCATGCGGCGCGCCAAGAAGACCCTAGGGGAACAGGCCGGGGACCATAAGTCGTGGTTTCGGGCTCGACTTGCGGCGAATGGCAAGGATCAGGCTTTGAACGATGACGATGAACAGGAGAAATGGATGGAAGCCGTTGCCGAGAGATACGCCGACGAGTTGACTAAGCGGTTCTCGACCAAGCTGGCGTTGAACCCCGAAATCGCGGCTAGGGCGTTGTCGAGATACTTCGGGCGGAAGCTGCCGGAAGTCTACGGGTTCCTTAGGGAGCATGTAGGCGAGGACGACAGAAGGGCCATTGAGGTCGAGAATGAGGACTTCTGAAGCCCCGCCTGTGTAATCACTAGGCTATGCAATTTATACAGGGCGCTCCAACCGGGGCGCTCTTTCCACATCAACACGAAGGAGACGATGAGCCCAGATGAGAAAGCGTTGGTCACGCTGCGGACGCCCGGATGGGACCCGAACGACCACCTAGATCGATACGTCACCCATGGGGCCGTTACGGCGTTCATGGCGCAATACCTCGACCGACACCCAGACGGCACCTCGACCATTGAGGATGACCCCGTGCGGGGCTGGCGCGGGCTGGTGAGCGAGACCGGCAGTTGTGTCTATTGCCCGACCGCGTTCCAGATCATGCAGGCGCATAACGACGCCGTGGGGCTGACTGACCGGGAAGTGGTGTTCTTGGTCATGACCTCGACCGAGGTTGAGAGCTTCACCCAAGCGGATTGGGACGCCATGGTCACCGGCAAGATTGCCGAGGCGAAGGCCCGCCAGGACGACGACAGGCGAGGCAAGCGGCATAAGCTCGACCACGACGAGAGGGCAGAGCGGGGGGGCCGGGAAAGGCTGACGCTCGACCAAATACGGGGCCAGCGGATAACGCCCGACGAAGCTCTTTCACAGCGCGCCAAGATGCGCCGAACGAAATCACTGAAAGCAGCAAAGGAGCGAAGGAAATCGAGACGAATGATAGCGCAAGGCATCGTGGTCCAGCCGAGCAAGGATGAGTGGCGGACGATGAGCCCGACCGACGTCAAGCAATACCACCAGACGATTGACCGGCTGGTTGCCATGGGCACCCTCGACCCGTTCGCGGTGGACGAGATCGAGAACCCCGAGGGTTCGCCGATTGCGTATCTCTACCGAATGGGTCGGATGACCGCCAAGGGTGACCGGACATGACGCCGGAGCAGATCAAGCGGCGGGATTGGGTGGCCACATATCCGACGCGGGAGGCGGCTCTTGCCTTGGTCGAGTGGATCAGGGCCGACGACTGGGAAACCGTCTCCGAGCTGGATCGAAGGCTGCCGGGGATTGGCATCGAATGGACCCAGTGCTTCAACACGGCAGCCGAGCGATGCTTTGAGGTATATGGCTATCCCGCCTTGGACGTGGTGACAATCGCGAGGCGTATTGCCGAGGTCACGACGAGGCCTGCAGCGCCCCGCAGAGTGACCACCGGAGCCAGCGACGAGCTTCCCGGGCCGCCAGCCCCAGCCAGACCTAGCGCGCGTCCTGAGGGCGCTGTGACGACCACCTACGGGTTCACCCCACGGGGCTAACGCTCAGTCGCTATACCATCCCCCACCAACTGGCTGGTGGGTAACAGCAGCACCCTGCATCAGACGGGCAGGCAGCGCAAAAAACCAATTCAAATCAACCAGAAGGAACGAGAATGACCCATTACGACGACAACCCGAACAAGTATCAAACCGACAACACGACCGTAGCCAAGGCCATGTTCCGGGCGCAAGAAGCAGAGCAGGCAGCCAACGAGGCGAAGCAGGCAGCCCTTGCAGAGCAGGCCAAGGAAGAGGCCTTCAAGGCTGACATTGCCCACCGGACGGAACTTGGTCTCAGAGCCAACCAGCAGCTTAATGCAAAACGGAGCGGCTTCAACACCGGGCAGGCGCTCAATGAAGGTCAGCAGGCCAGAGCAGCGGCGGCCAATGCCAGCGCATTCAACGCGGCACCTCAGGCCCTTGTCGACCAGCTTCCGGTGACAATCGGCGGCATTCAGCTTGGACCACAGCAGGCCAAGGACATGCTTGCCCGTGGCGAGATCAGGCAGGCCGATTACGTCGCGGCTGTGAATGTGGCGTTGAAGCCATACGGCTCGTCTTTCAGGTAACCACGGGGGCCGAGAGTGATGGGGCGGTTGATGCCGCTCCGTTGCCCACCGTGGATGACAAGACTGGCGAGGACAAGGCGTTAGACCTCGACACCGCCGACCCTGCCGAGATCGAGGCGATTGCAGATCAGGCGATCACAACGTTCAACGAGACAGTGGACCGTGACACGGCTGAACTGATCGTGGCCAAGTTCACCCTTGACGGGACGCTCGACGCCAACGTCGTCGGGGTCGATCAGCAGACCCTCGACGCGACCGTGAAGGCGTTCGAGAACCGTATGACGAGCGAATGCTTGGCACCTGTCGGGCTCACCCTCAACGACTACCTCGACTGCTGCGACGAGGCAGACCTTCCGGCGATCCGCTCACTTGTCGTCAGGGGCGATTTCAAGACCATCGCGGAACACGCCCAGCGCATCCGAACTGCACTCAATAACCAAGGATGACGACATACCCTGCCCCCGATGCATCGCCCCAAGAGGTGTGTCGGGGGTGGGCCTTTTGAACAACTGACCCGCCATTCGGTTGTGGGGCTTGCTCGCGTCCGGTGCATCCGTGTACACGATGGCAAGGAGGGGACGATAAGATGGTATTAGTGCCGGCCTATAGTCAGATGTTGTGGCCCACGATCACCGCGCTGAAAGAGCTTGGTGGGTCCGCGACCAACGATGAGTTGCTTACGAAAGTCATCGAGGTAATGCATCTCCCCTTGGAGGTGCAAAACGTCCCACACACGGACGGGCGACAGTCGAAGGTCGGTTACAACCTTCATTGGTCGAAGACTTACCTCAAGAAGGCTGGGTACGTGGACAACAGCGTCCGTGGTGTGTGGGCGCTAACCGACGCCGGGGAGGAAGTTACCGAGGCTGTAGTAGCTCAGGTTCCTTCGATAGTCCGAAAGATGGACACCGAAGCGCGGAAAGTCGCGCCGGTGAGCAGTGAGGAACCCGCCACCGACGTGCTCGACATCAACTGGAAAGACCAACTGCTAGACTGTCTGAAGAAGATCCCGCCAGATGCGTTTGAACGACTGTCTCAGCGGCTGCTGCGTGAGGCCGGCTTCATCAAGGTCGAGGTAACGGGCCGCGCTGGGGATGGTGGTATTGATGGCATCGGGGTTCTGAGATTGAACCTCCTTTCCTTCCAGGTCCTGTTTCAATGCAAGCGGTATAGCGGTTCGGTAGGACCCAGCACGATCCGCGACTTCCGGGGCGCGATGGTCGGGCGTAGCGACAAAGGATTGTTGATTACCACAGGCACCTTCACTGCCGAGGCGAAGAAGGAGGCCACACGCGACGGAGCGCCGGCGATAGAGTTGATTGATGGCGAGCAGCTTTGCGACCTCCTGAAACAACTCAAGCTCGGGGTCTCGACGGAGATGGTTGAGAAGGTTTTGGTTGACCCTAGCTGGTTCAGCAGGGTGTGAACCGGGGCTTGACCGAGGTCCACCGATCAGCCATCTTAGAGGTCCACCGAAGCAGGACCCTCCGGAGACACTCACACGCTTCAACTTCTTGGCATGTAAGGCTTAGAGCCAGATAGGCAGGCGGTTCGATACTGCCGCGTTACGCCTCTTCTGGGCACCAAATTCCCGTTTCGGATAAATCCGAAATGATTTAGACGCGAAGCAAAAAAGCCCGGTTTCCCGGGCTTTTTTGCTGATGGATGACAGATAGTCCGGCGGAGGGTCAATGCGGCGGGCGAACCGCTTTCATTGCTTCTTCTTCGAGTGTCTGGAGCTTCTCCCGAATCTCCTCCGGCTCGGCATGCTCCAAGCCGACGACATCGTTTCTGGTCTCATTCAGCGAAACGATAATCTCATCAAGCTTGGCGTGAATGGCGGCCGTGTCGCGGTAACCCTGGATCAGTACAACGCCGGTGATCACGATGGCCGCTACCGACAATGCGTAGGTGACCACATTCGTCAGGCCGAATGGCACCAACGCAGTACAGAGCAGCATGGCTACAAGAAGGACATAGAAGCCCGGTGGCCGGGATAGAAAGTCGCCCATCACAAACAGGAAGCGATTCATATCAAGGCCGCGGTCAAAAATGCCACGAGTGCGGTGACGGCTACGCAAATTGGAATTGCCGCGAGTAAGGCAGCTTCCAGGACCCAAGTTTCCTTGTCGCTAAACATCAGACATCCTCCCGTTGAGAAAAGGCTGCCCGTAGACTTTCACAGGGCAGCCACAGCCCGCCGCTCCAGACCGGAGCGGCGGGCTCGCGCGTTATTCGATGATCTGCACGACCTTGCGCGTGTCGGGATCGACGAGAACCGCATGATCTCCGACAACCGTATACTTGTAGCGGACATCCGGAACGTCGATTGCGTGGAGCTCGACAGTGTCTGGAAGTGCCGTGCCGACATTGAGTTCGACGCCGAGCAAACTGACTGATGCCAGCTTTTGCTTATGGATATATTCGCGAACGACCGTCTGTTGTTCGGGCTTGAGAACAATAACGTCCTCGGCAAACGAGGTGCCGATGCCCGCCATAAGGACGAGGGCGCCGGCGGCGCTGACGAAATATCTGGTCATGGGAATTTCCTTTTCATAGGTCAGTTCGGAAGCGTGGATGCGAGCAGATCAGCCGCCACTCGCAGGGGCTGGGGCAGGTGCCGCAGGCTTTGCGGGTGCAGCCGGAGCTTCCACCTTTGGCGCTTCAACCTTGACGTTGATATCCTTGCCGCCGTCGCCGCGGATATTGATGACGCCGGTAAAAATAAGCAATACTACGACTGCAATAAGTGCAAGAACAACAGCAATCGCAGTGCCGCCGCCACCCCCAGAATTAACAACAGTTGGGCCGTCGGCCATGTGTTCCTCTCCTGTTTTATTTAGTTGCATTTGGGAAACGCCTGCCCCGCTTGAACGTTCCGCCTCGGGACTTGGGTCTTAGCTGATATCCGACTTTGGTCTGGTTCGCCGCGGACTGAAGTCCCAGGAACAATCTGGCTGATCTCAAGTTCGGTCCCTCGGCGAACAGGCGTGGTGCCGTCGCCGGATTACGCGAGGAGAAAACCATGAAAATCCACTTTGCAAGTGCTGCTGCAGGCTTGTTGCTTTTGGCTGGCGTCGGCGGCGCCGCAGCTCAGGATGTCGTCATCACACCGGAGCAGGATACGGTCGTCCGCGAATATGTGAAAAAGCAGCCGCTTGCTTCGGTGAAGATCCCGGGCGTGGAGCTGAACGTCGGCAGTGCCTTGCCTGATACGGTCGAGCTGCACGAAGTTCCCAACGTCAAATACCGCTATGTCGTGGTCGACAACCGCACCGTCCTGGTCGACCCCGGCACCCGGAAAATTGTGAAGGTCTACGACTGATCGAATAGCTGCAGCCCGCCGCCGACCATGGCGGCGGGCCGCGGATTTAACATTGCGCTCCAGGATGATCGAAGATGATCGATGACGTCGAGACATCGCCAGCCCTCGATGCCCGCCTGGGTTCGCTCAGGGCGAGAATGCGCGATGCGCGCATAACAGAGGCCGACATGAAGACCTTTCAGAAAGTCGCATCCATCATGGTTGGCGGCAGTGGCCGCATCAGCGGCGATGACCTGATTGCAGCTTCGTTCGTCCTCGAGGACCAGCCGGAAGGCTTGTAAGGGCGAAGTACTCACGTGTGCAGGCTCCCGCAACGCTGATCCCAAGTGTTCTGGTGCTGAACACATTCCTGCTGCGGGCCGGCGTCGAAGGCGTGCCCGCTGGCGAGGTCGCGTCGCGCTCAAGCATCGTCCAGAACACCATGTCGCTGCATGTGAAGATACCCGGCCATGCGAGCCGATGCCGGCGCCGTATCAGCGCGGCCGGCAGAACAGGCAGGCCGGTCCAGAGCGTCGCCACGCCTATGGTCACAAATGTCACCGAGGCCAGTTTGGTCCAGATCGGATGATGGTAGCGGGCGATCGCCATCTCGACCGTACGGGCGCCGGCCTGGGAAGGACCCACCAGCGCGCCGAGGCCGACCGCCGCGCCCAGCGTGGTCGGCGCGCTGTTTACCCTGCAACGCGCGGCTATGCGGCGTGCTCGCACAAGTTAGCTCCAACTTGAGGCACGGCGTGAAGTCTCGGTGCTTGCCCCCACGATGGCGAGGTACGAAGTCAAAGGCGGTCACGCTCCGCAATCACGAGATTTGTCGATAATAAGCGATATTAGGCTGTATTCGCGACTATTCGATCGCTCTTCCATAGTGGGCGATTAGATAAAATTGGAAATGATATCCCGGATCGGAGGAGATCGAGCCATTCGGACCGGCATCAGCATGATTGAACCGCAGCCACCGGAAGTTGACAGTGATCATCAGCGGGATCGGATTTGGTACGAAGTCTTAATACGTCTCACCTAAGGTCCAACTTTGACTTCGGGAGCGCGACGTTCGACAGACATATCTCCGCAGGTTACATTCGCCAGTCAGACAGCGCTCCGCACTCGAATGGATGTCTCTGAATGCCGGGCCTCACGCCTTCACGACCGCACCCGAGAACCTTGGGATGGATGGGCACGACAGCGCTCGCCATGGGTGGCAGCAATCAAAGCCTGTTTCTGATTGCCGCCCTTTTTGTCGGCCAGGGGAATATTCCCGGTCAAGGAAGCGCTGCGGTTCCTTTGCTCGTTGTTGGTCTGCTTCTAAGCTGGGCCGCCGCGCCTGCGTGGACCGAATTGGTTCTCATGTGGCCAAACCGCGTCGGCGGTATCTCTGCAGCGTGCGCCGAAGCCTTCCGACCTTACAGTCCCGTTCTCTCGGCTCTGACGGGCACCTGCTATTGGTGGGGTTGGGTGCCGACCTGCGGACTGACAGCGGTTCTTTCAGCGTCTGCAATCCAGCAATGGTACCTGCCGGGCCTCCCCGTGGAGGCGGTCGCCTGCGGGCTTATCGCATTCTTTACGACGGTGAACCTGTGTGGAATCAAGTGGGTGGTCCAACTGGCGATCCCGATCGCCACGGCCTCCGCGACGCTTGCGTTTCTCTCATCCCTCGTACCGGTCATCAGTGGCTCGGTCGACTGGCGGCAGGCGACGGATTTTGCCCTGACCAGCCCGTTTACCGGCCTGTTCGGCGACATCACGTCGGTGATGGCGGGACTGTATCTGATCGGGTTTGCCGCACCGGCATTTGAGGCTGCAGCCTGCCATGTTGGCGAAACCATCGATCCCAACCGCAACATTCCTCTGGCGATGTGGGCCAGCGCCGCAATGGCGGGCGTCTATTTCCTGGTCCTGCCGGTTGTCTGGCTGGGTGTGCTCGGACCGGAGCCGCTCGGCACCGACCTCGCCATAGCTCTCGGGCCCACCTTTGCGCCCTTGTTGGGGAGTTTCGGCAAGGCGGCCGCCATCTGGCTCATCATGCTGAACATGTTCCATGGAACGTTGCAGCCATTGGCAGGCGCCGCGCGGACCCTTGCGCAGCTGAGCGAAGACGGCCTGCTGCCGAGCTTCCTGGCCAGGCGCACCTCAACAGATTGTCCCTGGGCGGCAACGCTGCTCACAGCTGCCGCGGCAATCGGCTTCATGCTGTGCGGGTATCCGCTCTGGATGATCGCCGCGGCCAATTTTACGTACCTGATCAGCATCTGCATGCCAAACATCGCAGTCTGGCTCTTGCGCCGTGACAGTCCCGAAGCCGAGCGACCCTTCCGGGCTCCCAGGGGAACGATCATCCTTGGCGTAGGCGCGGCTGCAATATGGCTGTTGACCGCCATACTGGGATTTCAGCAATTTGGCCTTCCTACCGTCCTGTTCGGTCTGGCTTTGGCATATTCGGGTGCTGCGCTATACGCCTGGCGCACGATGGAGGATCGATACGCACTCGGTCTACCCTTGCTGCCACATACGCTTCACCTGAAGCTTACCGGAGCCATGCTTTTTGTGCTCGTGCTTGACGGTGCCGGCTATTTCCTGGCGATCGGCAGCGTTCCCCAAGGCGACACTTCATTGGTCGCCGCGCTGGAGGACATTTTTGTCGTTGTCGCGCTGCTGACCATCAGCGTTGGCCTGATCTTGCCGGGGATGATCACCCATTCGGCGACCGAGGTGAGCAACGCGGCAAAGCGTCTGACATCCGGAACGCTGAAGGATTTCTCTCTTGCCATGGTCGCCCTGGGGCGGGGAGACCTCGCTGCGGCGCATGCCTCCGTGAATATCATGCCGGTTACGGTAAACTCTCGTGACGAACTTGGAGAGATGGCCGAAAGTTTCAACCTGCTCCAGGACAAGGTGAGGGAAGCCGCCCACGGCCTGGACGACGCGCGCGAGAACATGAACGTAGCGCGCACCGAACTGATGGCACGGCACGAGGAAATCGCGCATCTCGCGCACCACGATCCGCTTACCGGCCTGGCGAACCGAGCCGCGCTTGCAGCACACCTGGCCACGACGCTCGAGCGTGCAAAAGCAACGCACGCCAGCTTTGCCGTCTTCAGCATCGACCTTGACCATTTTAAAGAGGCGAACGACGTTTTCGGGCACGCCGCCGGCGACGATCTGCTTTGCACCATTTCCCGGCGTCTCCAAACCGCGGCGCCTGAGGCCTTTATCGCGCGCATGGGCGGCGACGAATTCACGGTTGTCCTGGCCATGGATGACCGGTCCGCGAGTGCCAAGGACGTTGCGGACCGTCTGTTCGAATCGGCGGCAGGCAAATTCGAAATCCGGGGCCAGCACATTTCGATCGGGGTGAGCATCGGGGCGGCGATCTATCCGAAAGACGGAGAGAATGCAGCGGCGCTGATGGCAAATGCCGACGCAGCGCTCTACCGGGCCAAGGCGGACGGTCGTCGGATGGTGCAATTCTTCGATCCTGAGATGGATAAGCGGCTAAGAGAGCGCTACGCCTTGCAGCGAGATTTGCGCTCTGCGGTCGCCCATGGCGAACTTGTGCTTCATTATCAGCCGCAAGCCAGGATGGACGGCGAAATTTTCGGCTTCGAGGCACTCGCCCGATGGCACCATCCAAAGCATGGGCTCATCTCCCCGAACGCGTTTGTCTCGCTTGCCGAACAGGATGGCACGATCGTTGAGATAGGTGAATGGACGCTCAGGCAGGCGTGCAGAGACGCGGCCTCCTGGCCCTCACCGCTGCAGATCGCCGTCAACCTCTCTCCCGTGCAGTTCCGTTTCGGGGACCTGGTAGGCCTCGTTCATTCTATCCTCTACGAGACCGGCCTTGCTCCGGGGCGGCTGGAACTGGAAATCACGGAAGGGGTTCTCATCCGCGACCGGGCAACTGCCTTGTCGGTTTTGCGGAGGTTGAAGGCGTTGGGCGTCAGGGTCTCGATGGATGATTTTGGCACCGGGTATGCCTCGCTGTCCTCGCTGCAGGCGTTTCCATTCGACAAGATCAAGATCGATCGCAGTTTTGTTTCGGGTGTCGGTTCGAATGTCCAATCGGCCGCCATCGTGCGCACGATACTCAGCCTGGGGAATGCGCTGGCCTTGCCTGTCATCGCGGAGGGTGTCGAAACAGAGGACGAGCGTGCCTTCCTGATGAGGGAAGGATGTCCCGAAATCCAAGGATATCTGGTGGGGCGCCCGCATCCGATAGCGCTCTACAAAGATGTGACGAATGGGCTTTCGCCGGGATCTGCCTTCGGGGAGCCCGAGGATACCACCGCACCCCAGGCGCTTGGCGTAACGCGATAGCCGCGGCGCCGTTCGTCGGCGCGCTGCTCCTGCAACACACCGGTGAGCGAGGACTGCCGACGGTACTGCTCGGGCTCGCCCTTATAAAGGTCGCACTGGTCGGCGCGCTGTTTGCCTTGCAGCGCGGGGCCATGCGAAGCATCCGAACCAGATGGCGCGGGAGCCACCTCCCTTCCGGCCAGTCCTCCAACAAACCACTTCAAACCCGGCCGTCTCGGCGCTACGTTCTATCTATGGCCCCACCCACCCAGCCGATCACCGTCACCCGCCGCGACCAGATGTTTCCTATCCTGGGCGACGCCGATATCGAGCGCATGCGCCGGTTCGGCGAGGCGAGTTCCTATGCCGCCGGCGAGCACATCGTCACCGCCGGCACCGTGGCGCCGGGGCTGATCGTCATCCTGTCGGGCACGGTCGATATCACCCAGGATGTCAGGCCCGGCCGGCGCGAGACCATCGTCACTCATGGTCCGGGCAATTTCATCGGCGAGCTGGCGCAGCTTTCCAGCCGGCCGTCGCTGGTCAATGCGGAGGCGGCCGAGCCGGTCGAGGCCTTCGTCATCCCCTCGCAGCGGCTGCGCGACCTGATGGTGCAGGAGGCAAGCCTTGGCGAGCGGATCATGCGGGCGCTGATCCTGCGCCGCGTCGGGCTCCTGGAAAGCGGCAGCAGCGGACCGATCGTCGTAGGTCCGACCGGCAATGGCGACACGCTGCGGCTGCAGGGATTTCTGCGCCGCAGCGGCCAGCCGCACCGCGCGCTCGATTCCGACAGCGACCCGTGCGCCAAGACGCTGATTGAGCATTTTCATGTCGACCCGCACCATCTGCCGATCGTGCTCTGCCCCAACGGCAAGCTGATGCACAATCCCGGCGAAACCGAACTTGCCCGCTGCATCGGCCTGCTGCGGCCGATCGATCCCGACATGGTCTATGACGTCGCCATTGTCGGCGCCGGGCCGGCGGGGCTGGCGGCCGCGGTCTATGCGGCATCCGAAGGGCTGTCGACCATCGTGCTCGATTGCCGCGCCTTCGGCGGCCAGGCCGGCGCCTCCGCGCGCATCGAGAACTATCTGGGTTTCCCCACCGGCATTTCCGGCATGGCGCTGATGGCGCGCGCCTACAACCAGGCGCAGAAATTCGGCGTCGAAATAGTCATCCCGGACGAGGCCAAGCTGCTCGGTGCAGCAGGCGAGGGCTACACGCTTACCGTCGGCGACGGTGAAAGCCTGCGCGCACGCACGGTGGTAATCGCCAGCGGCGCCCGCTACCGCCGCCTCGACATCGCCAAGCTGGCCGAGTTCGAGGGCACGTCGGTGCATTACTGGGCCTCGCCGATCGAAGCGCGGCTATGCACAGGGCAAGAAGTGGCGCTGGTCGGCGCCGGCAATTCGGCGGGGCAGGCGGCCGTCTATCTCGCCAGCCAGGTGCGCAAGGTGACGATGCTGGCGCGCCGCGGCGGCCTCAGGGAAACCATGTCGCGCTATCTGGTCGAGCGTATCGAGGCGCAACCCAACATCGAGGTGCTTGGCGAGACCGAGATCGAGGCGCTGGAAGGCGAAGGCGGCAATCTCACCCAGTTGCGTTGGCGCAACCCCGGCGGCGTCGAGACGCGGCCGATCCAGCATCTCTTCCTGTTCATCGGCGCCGACCCCAACACCGATTGGCTGGCTGGGTGCGATATCGCGCTCGACGCCAGGGGCTTCGTGCGCACCGGCGCCGACATAGGGGCGGGCCAGATGGAGACCAGCCGCAGCGGCGTGTTCGCCATCGGCGACGTGCGCTCCGGCTCGGTCAAGCGGGTCGCCGCCGCCGTCGGCGAAGGCGCCCAGGTGGTGGCTGCCTTGCACGCCTATCTCGCGCGACCCGACGCAGCAGCGCCCGAACTGGCCAGAGCATAATGGATGAATGCAAACACACGCGCGACATCAAGACGGTGACGCCGAGCGCGCTCGGCTGCGAGGAATGCCTGAAGAGCGGCTCGATGTGGGTGCATCTCAGGCTCTGCCGCACCTGCGGCCATGTCGGCTGCTGCGACGACTCGCCCAACCGCCACGCCACCAAGCATTTCCACGCCACCAAGCACCCGATCATCGAAGGCTACGACCCGCCGGAAGGCTGGGCCTGGTGCTTTGTCGACGAGGCGTTCATCGACCTGGAAGGCGACGTGACGCCGCAGAACGGCCCGATCCCGAAGTTTTTCTGAGGCGGCCGTTCCCGGGCAGGCAAGCCGACGGCCGTGCCGCTATTTCACCGAGCCCGTAACCGTGCGGTCGAGGGCGTCGGAACTGTGGTCGTTGCCGGCAAGAGCGGCAATGATCAGAAGGCTGGCGACGACCGGGACAAACAGGATGGCCACGCGGGCCTGCACATAAAAAATGGCGCGCCATTCGCTGCGCTTTTCCGGGTTGTTGTCCATCACACTCACTCTCGCCATGCCTCCCCGGGGCGGGACATAGCGGCGAAGAGTTAAGCAAAAGCTGCTGAATGTGTTAACGCGCGGCGGATTGGGATTTAATCTCGACGGTCAGCGCCGCCCCTCATTGTCATCGGTACGCATCCGGTACGCCTAGCCCCGCAGCGCCTGGTCCAGGTCGGCGATCAGATCATCGCCATCCTCTATCCCCGCCGACAACCGCACCAGCGAATCCGAAATGCCGATTTCCGCGCGCTTTTCCGCCGGGATCGAGCCGTGCGTCATCAGCGCCGGGTGTTCGATCAGGCTTTCGACGCCGCCGAGGCTTTCAGCCAGCGTGAACAGTTGCGTCCGTTCCAGGAAGCGTTTGGTGCCGGCGAGGTCGCGGTCGAGGTCGACCGAGATCATGCCGCCGAAGGCATGCATCTGTTGGACGGCGATGGCGTGCTGCGGATGGCTGGCCAGGCCGGGATAGACGACGCGGCGCACATCTTTTCGCGCCTCCAGCCACTGCGCAATCTTCAGGCCGTTCGTGGAATGCCGCTCCATCCTGAGCGCCAGTGTCTTGATGCCGCGCAGCGCGAGAAAACTGTCGAAGGGACCGGAGATGGCGCCGGTGGCGTTCTGCAGGAATTTCAGCTGGGCGGCGAGATTCTTGTTGTCGCCGACGATGGCGACGCCGCCGACCATGTCGGAATGGCCGTTGAGATATTTTGTCGTCGAATGGACGACAATGTCGATGCCGAGTTCCAGCGGCCGCTGGATGTAGGGGCTGCAGAACGTGTTGTCGGCGACCGTCAAAACCCCTTTGCGCCTGGCGAGTGCCGCAACGCCTTCGAGGTCGACGATACGCAGCAGCGGATTGGTCGGAGTTTCGACCCAGAGCAGTTTTGTCTCCGGGCGAATCGCTGCTTCCACCGCCGCCAGATCGGTGAAGTCCACAAAACTCACCTGCAGATTGGCCGAGCGCTTGCGCACCCGCTCCATCAGCCGGAACGAGCCGCCATAGATGTCGTCGGTTGCAACGATATGGGCGCCGCTGTCGAGCAGCTCGAGCACGGTCGAGATCGCCGCCAGGCCGGAAGCAAAGGCAAAGGCCGCCGAGCCGCTCTCGAGATCGGCCACCGCGCGCTCGAAGGCAAAGCGGGTCGGGTTTTGGCTGCGGGCGTACTCAAACCCCTTGTGCACGCCGGGCGACTGCTGGCCATAGGTCGAGGTCGCGTAGATCGGCACCATCACCGCGCCGGTCAGCGGGTCATGGCTCTGGCCGCCATGGATGGTGCGCGTGGAAAAAGCCAGGCGGTTCTTGCCCGATGGGGATGTTTCAGCAGTCATCGTGCGCGCCTCAAATGGTTGATCAGGTCGATACGGGTTATCAGGCCGACGAACTCGTCGCCATCGAAGATGATGGCGACCTCGTTGCGGTCGAACACCGGCAGCAGCGCATCCAGCGTCTGGCTGGCCTGCAGCGTGTGCAGATTGGAGGTCATGGCGGTGCGCACCGGGGCGTTGAAACGGTCCCAGCGGCCGTCATAGGGGCCGTCGACCTTGGCCAATATATCGCCCTCATCGATAATGCCGACCAGCTTGCCGTTGTCCAGCACCGGCAGCTGCGAGACATCGGAGCGGCGCATGCGGCCATAGGCGTTGAGCAGGCTTTCGTCGGGGCCGACATAAACGGTGTCGCCGGTGCGGTGCGAGCGCATGACGAGGTCGCGCAGATCGCCATGCTGTTCCTGTTCGGCCAGCCCCTGCTCGGCCAGCCAGAAATCGTCGAACACCTTGGACAGATATTTGTTGCCGCTGTCGCAGACGAAGGTGACGACGCGTTTTGCTGTCGTCTGCTCGCGGCAATAGCGAAGCGCGGCCGACAGCAGCGTGCCGGAAGACGAGCCGGCGAGAATGCCTTCCTTCGAAAGCAGGTCCCGCACCGCCAGCATGCTCTGCTTGTCTGGGATGGAATAGGCTTTCCTGACCAGCGACAGATCGGCATTGGGCGGCACAAAATCCTCGCCGATGCCTTCGACGGTCCAACTGCCGGCCTCTTCCATCTTGCCGGTCTTGATCAGCGGCGCCAGCACCGATCCGACGGGGTCGGCCAGCACCATTTCGGTTTTCGGCGATGTTCTGGCGAAATAGCGGCCAAGCCCGGTCAGCGTGCCGCCGGAGCCGACGCCGACGACCACGGCGTCGAGGTCGCCGTCGAGCTGGGCAAGGATTTCCGGTCCGGTGGTGGTCTCATGCGCCTCAGGGTTGGCCGGGTTGGCGAACTGGTTGGCGTAGAAGGCGCCGGGCGTTTCCGATGCGATCTTCTCGGCCATGTCCTGGTAATATTCGGCATGGCCCTTGCCGACATCGGAGCGGGTCATGCGCACTTCGGCGCCGAGCGCGCGCAGATGCTGGATCTTTTCGCGCGACATCTTGTCGGGCACGACGAGGATGATGCGGTAGCCCTTGGGGATGCCGACCTGGGCGAGGCCGAGACCGGTATTCCCGGCGGTCGCCTCGACGATGGTGCCGCCGCGCTTCAGCTTGCCTTCCTTCTCGGCCGCGGCAATCATCGACAGCGCAATGCGGTCCTTGATCGAGCCACCGGGATTCTGGCTTTCGAGCTTGATGAACAGCCGGCACTTGCCGGTGTCGAATTTGGTCAGTTCGACCACCGGCGTCTGGCCGATGAGGTCGAGCACCGAGGCGTATGGCGGACGCAGGCGCGATAACGTGCCGTCCGAACTGCCTGGCGCAGCTTTTCCGTGCTCGCTCATGTCGATGTGCTCCCTTGAACAAGCGACCGCCTCGGGGGCAGAGCGGCAGCGTAGCTTCTTTTCCGGCCGTTTGCAGTCGGAAAGAAGGTAGATCGTGCCAATCAACCGGCGAGAGGGGGAATGGAATTCCAGTTTGAGGCGGGCTTTGGACTCAAGCCCAACACCCTCCGTAGCGATCCTTCCCACTCCCCTCTGAGGGGAGTGCTATCCCGCCGACGTCAACAGCTTTACCCCAGCAGCTGCTTGCTCAGCCTAGCGCATTGCACGCGGATGTCGGGGATGGCGTCGATCTCGAAGAAGGTGCCGCGGGTCAGCGGCCCGACGGCGAGGATCTTGGCCGATGCGGTGCCGTCGCCGGCGATGATTTCGCACTTGGCCGTTACATCGAGGCCAAGCCGCAGCGGGTCGGGCCGCGCCAGGCCGCGGTCGACCAGCGAGCGCACGACGCTGTTCGACGTCGTCGAGATGTCGCGGGCGATGCCGGTGCAATCATAGATGCGGGCGACCTGCAGCGTTTCCAGCGCCTTTGTGTGGCGGGACTGGATGCCGACGGTGAATCCATCGCCAGCCTCGATGCCGACGACACGGCCGGCGACCGGGCGGATGCGGCCGGTGCGCACCGCTTCGGTGACGCGGGCATGCACCTCGGGCGCCAGCCGATGGCGATGGATGTCCCACCAGGCCTTGGTGTGCTCGACGAAGCGGCGCTTGGCCGAGGACGGCCAGTTCTGCCAGATTTTCTGATTGAAGGGTCGCAGCCCATCGACGACGTCGCGCCAGTCGATGCCGGCCTTCTGGTTTTCGCGGATCAGATCGCGGAACCAGCCGACGAAATAGGAGAGCTGCGTGCCGAGCGGAATGTCGGCGACGTCGAGCTTGATCGGGTTGCCCTTGCGGTGCGGCGACGGCAGCAGCCCGCGCCGCGATAAGGCGACGATCTCGCCGCGATGGCCGCGCTGCTCGAGCGACAGGAAGGCATCGACCATGCTGAGCCCGGTGCCCAGCACCAGCACGCGGGCTTCAGGATCGAGCGCGGTGTCGGCCTCGGTGCCCATGCGGATGGCGTGGCCCTGGCCGGCGCCGGGCTGCTCGTCATGGCCGGTGGCAAGCACCGCCAGATGCGCGACGACGCTGGTGCCGTTGGCCAGCACAACTTCGACGCCGGACGATGTCGGCGAGATCGACAGGCTTTCCTCGCGAATCAGCCTGAGACGGCCGGTTTCCTTTTCGCGCGCTTCGAGCTCGTCGAGCACTTCCTTGAGGTAGCGGGCATAGACGCTGCGCGGCGCATAGAAGGGTGTCTGCGGCGTCTGTTCCTGGCTTATCAGGCCGCGCCCCTGCAACCAGCGCCAGAAATTCAGGGGATCGTCGGCATAGGCGCTCATGCCGGCAGCACTGACGTTCAGCACGTGCGCCGACAAAAGCGTCGAATAGGCGATGCCCTGACCGAAATGCGGACGCTTTTCGATCAGCGTAACGCGCAGGTCCGGATTGGCCGATTTGAGCAGATGCGCGGCCAGCACGACGCCGCTGGCACCGCCGCCGACGATGATGATCGAGCTGGGGATGATCGAATTGGCGCGCGCGACGCTCATGCGAGCAGGCTCAGGATCAGGCGGGGACCTTTTGCGCCGGCGCAAGCTCGTCGATGTCCCTCGCGACCGGAAGGTCGTCGAGGACGATGTCGCGCATCTCGGCCAGCGTGCGCTGGTCGAGCACCTCGGCGATCGCCTGCCGGACCTCGAGCATCAGATGTCGGACTTGGCATGTCGCCTCATTGCAGTCTTCACAGCGCTGATACTGGGTGCGGCTGGCGCAGGGGATGGGCGCCAGCGGTCCGTCGAGCACGCGCACGACATGGCCGACCTTGATCTCGTCGGCCGGGCGCGCCAGGCGATAGCCGCCATCCTTGCCCTTGCGGCTCTGGACGAAACCGGCATTGCGCAATTCGCCCATAATGGCGTCGAGGAATTTCTTCGGGATGTTGTTGCCGCTGGCGATGTCGCCGACAAAGGCGAGCTGTCCCGTCGGCAGTTGCGCCAGATGGACCAGCGCCTTGAGGCCGTACTTGCCTTTTTTGGTGAGCATAGACCGAATGTTTCTCTGTCAGGCGATGGCCCAAAACCATCGGTTGCGAAACGCCTGACGTGCCTCCCCGCCGCGTGCAAGCTGCTTCGACACATAAATTCTACTGACATGATATACAAGCCGAGAAACCTTGATTTTGCTTCGTTTTCACGCCGCAGGGGCCACTTTGGCAAGCTTTGTGCCGTTAAGGTCACAGCCAGCCGCGAGCGATAGCGGCGATGAGCGGCGGCTCCTGCTCCCAATGTCGATAAGATTACTATACTTACCCTCGAACACGCGGAACGTGTTTTCAAATCAACCGTCTTTTACAGCATGGATTTGCGCCATTTGGGGCTTTGCCAGGAATTTTGGGTCGCAGCCCGCGGATCGGCGAAACATGACTCCCGACAACTCGGGCGCCGCCCTGCGCCCGAAATCAGGACGCCGCCTTGCCGCTCTGAGACCGGGCGGCCTTGGCGGCCACCGGCACGCCGCTTGACCGCAGCATCCAGCGGTGGCCGTCGCTGCGGAAGTCGGTGAGGCTCAACGGCTCGACATCGATCCTGCGGCAGGCCGCAAGCGGCGCGCCGAGCACCAAATCAGGCCTCTTCCGTAGCGAGGGTTGGCAGGACCACCAACTCTTCAGCACCTTTCGGGCGCCGTTTGCGTTTGCGCACGGTTCGACACGGGCCGGTCACCGCGCCCGCATCAGCCGGTGGTTTTTTTCTAACAAGTGCTTCTTGCTTGGAAGGATTTAACTCTACAAGAATGATAGAATTAGCTGACTATGAACAGGCATCCGGTTTTTCTCATTTTTCATGGAGCCTTTCATGTCCAGCATTTCGCGACGCATTGTCCTCCTGTCGTCGGCAGCTTTGGCGGGTGCGGCCTTCCTCGGCCCGGCCCAGGCGCAGGACCTCAACATCACCATTGGCTACCAAACGGTGGTCGAACCTTCGAAAGTAGCACAGGCCGACGGCGCCTATGAAAAGGCGACCAAGGCAACGATCGACTGGCGTAAGTTCGATTCCGGTGCCGATGTCATCGCCGCCGTCGCATCCGGTTCGGTCGATATCGGCTATGTCGGCTCGAGTCCGCTGGCCGCGGCCGCCAGCCGCGAACTGCCGATCCAGACCATCTTTGTCGTCGGCCTGATCGGCCAGTCCGAGGCGCTGGTCGCCCGCAATGGATCCGGCATCGAGAAGATCGCCGACCTCGCCGGCAAGAAGGTGGCGGTGCCGTTCGTGTCGACCACGCATTACAGCCTGCTTGCCGCGCTGAAGCACGAAAACGTCGACCCGAAGTCGGTCGAAATCCTTAATCTCAGGCCACCGGAAATAGCCGCCGCCTTCGCCCGCGGCGACATAGACGCGGCCTATGTCTGGGATCCGGCGCTCGGCCAGATCAAGACGACAGGCAAGGTGGTGCTGGATTCCTCGCAGGTTGCCGCCTGGGGCGCGCCGACCTTCGACGCCTGGATCGTGCGCACCGACTTCGCCGAAAAGAACCCGGACGCCGTGCGCGATTTCGTCAAGGTGACCGGCGAATCCTATGCCCAGTTCCTGGCCAAGCCCGAGGCATGGTCGGTTTCGTCGCCGGAAGCGGCCAAGATCGCCAAGATCACCGGCGCCAAACTGGAAGAGGTGCCGCAGCTCCTCAAGGGTTACGTCTTCCCGACATTGGAGGAGCAGGCTTCCGACAAATTCCTCGGCGGCGGCACGGTCAAGGCGATGGAGGCAGCTTCGGCCTTCCTCAAGGAGCAGGGCAAGATCGACGCCGTGCTGCCCGACTATTCGAAATACGTGTCGTCGAAATACGTGACCGAGGCTCTGGCCTCGAACTGATCTTCAGTTTTACGCAATTCCGGACGGAAAACCGCTTCACACTTTTCCTGGAATTGCTCTGAACACGCGCGGTTTCCTCTTCCCTGACGCCGCGTGCTGCCTGTCCCGGATCCGCTTAACGAGGGCCGGGGCAGGCTGATTTTCTTCCGGAGCCCCTTTTCATGCCGCATCTCGTACTCGACCCGCATCTCGTACTCGACAAGGCCTCGGTTCACTATGACGGCCAAGCAGCGCCGGCGGTCGACCGAGTTTCCATCGATGTCGCCAAGGGCGATTTCGTCGTGCTGGTCGGCCGCTCCGGCTGCGGCAAGACCTCGCTGCTCAATGTCGCCGCCGGCCTGGTCGAACCCGCGCGCGGGGTCGCCACGATCGGCGGCAGACCGATCACCGGCCCAGGCTCCGACCGGGCGGTCGTGTTCCAGAACGATGCGCTGTTTCCCTGGCTGACGGCTCGTGAAAACGTCGGCTTTGCGCTCAGGCTGCGCGGCGTGCCGCAAGCCGAGCGGGCGCGCCGCGCCGACCAGTTGCTGGCGCTGGTCAAGCTTGACGGCGTCGGCGACAAACGCATCTGGGAATTGTCCGGCGGCATGCGCCAGCGCGTCGGCCTCGCCCGAGCGCTCGCGGCCGAGCCGGAATTCCTGCTGCTCGACGAACCGCTCGGCGCACTCGATGCGCTGACGCGCGAGCGCATGCAGACGACGCTGCTCGACCTGTGGACCGCAAGCCGGGTCGGCGTGCTGATGGTCACGCATGGCATCGAGGAGGCGCTGGTGCTGGCCACAAGCATCGTCGTTTTGGCGCCCGGACCGGGCCGCGTGGTGCGGACATTCGAGACCGGTTTCAGCCGGCGCTATGCCGCAGGCGAGCCGATCCGCACCATCAAGGCCGATCCGGCCTTTGCCGCGGCGCGCGGCGAGCTGACCGATGCGATCTTCGAAGGAGAGGTGGCATGAGCGTCACCTCCTACAGCGAGCGGCCGGCCACCGGGACCGGCGAGGCCGATGCCATTTCGGTGCCGTGGTCGCGGCCGGTGCGGAAGCGGCGCGGGGTTTCCTCGCGGGCGATCAGCGCCGTCACCATCCTGGTCGTGCTGGCGGCATGGGCGCTGTCTGCGCGCCTGCAACTGGTGTCGCCGGTGTTCCTGCCGTCGCCCGCCGCCGTGTGGACCAAGTTCATCGTGGTGATCAAGGACGGCTTCGTCGACGCGACTTTGCTGCAGCATATCGTCGCCAGCCTCGGCCGCGTGTTCGCGGCGCTGCTCGCGGCCATCGTCATCGGCGTTCCGGTTGGGCTGGCTATCGGCATTTCGACGGTCGGGCGCGGCATCTTCGATCCCTTGCTCGAATTTTTGCGGCCGATCCCGCCGCTCGCCTATCTGCCGCTGGTCATCATCTGGTTCGGCATCGGCGAGCCGTCAAAGATCCTGGTGATCGCCATTGCCATGCTGGCGCCGGTGGCGCTGTCGACGGCCTCGGGCGTGCGCGGTGTCTCAAAGGAGCGCATCGATGCGGCGCGTTCGCTTGGTGCGACGCAGCGCCAAGTGGTGCGCCATGTCATCCTGCCCAGCGCGCTGCCGTCGATCCTCACCGGCCTGCGCATCGCGCTCGGCGCCGGCTGGTCGACGCTGGTTGCAGCCGAGCTGGTGGCGGCAACGCGCGGCCTCGGCTTCATGATCCAGTCAGCCGCCCAGTTCCTGGTCACCGATGTCGTGGTGATGGGAATAGTGGTGATCGCGACAATAGCCTTCGTGCTGGAATTCATCATCCGCCGAATCGAGCGTCAGCTGGTTCCGTGGGCGGGAAAGGAATGACAACAAGTTCTGCCGGTTTGACCGGCTGCTTCCCTTCGCAGCACGGCGACCGCCGACCCCGGAACAGAAGGAGTGATGTCATGACCCAGTCCACCGCGGTGCTGTTCGCCCATCTCGGCAACTGGCTGCTCGCCTGGCGGGAGAACTCGTCGTCGCAGCCGCAGCCGAAATCGCCGGCCCCCGTGCAACTCGACGCCGAACGCGACCGCCTGCCGCCGCGCGACGAGGGATTTTACTGGGCCTGGCAGTATTGGTCGCAGTGAGGTGATTGGCGCTCCTCGCCCCGTGAACGGCGAGAAAGAGGCTTTCTCGACCCGCCCGTAGAAAACAATTCCGTTCCGCCTATTCATCTCGCAAAATCGTTTCTCTACTAAGAGCGGCTGCGGCAAGAGCACGCTTTTGCGGCTGCTGGCGGGGCTCGACCGGCCGACGGCAGGATCGCTGACATTCGGGCCGGAAGCCAAGGCCGGCGCTGGCGAAGAGAGCCGCTTCATGTTCCAGGAGCCGCGGCTGTTGCCCTGGGCCAGCGTGGTGAAAAACGTCGAGGTCGGGCTGACCGGGCTTGCCACCGGTGCGGAAGCCAGGCGGCGCGCGCTCGCCATCCTGGGTGAAGTCGGCCTCGCCGACCGCGCCGACGAATGGCCCTCGGTGCTGTCGGGCGGCCAGAAGCAGCGCGTGGCGCTGGCGCGTGCACTGATCGGACAGCCTCGGATCCTGGCGCTCGACGAGCCGCTCGGCGCGCTCGATGCGCTGACCCGCATCGAAATGCAGCAGCTTCTGGAACGTATCTGGCTGGAGCAAAAATTCACCGCCGTGCTGGTGACGCATGACGTCGCCGAGGCGGTTGCGCTCGCCGACCGGGTGGTGGTGATCGACGAGGGCCGCATCGCGCTCGATCTCGACGTGTCGGTGGCGCGGCCGCGCCGGCGTGGTTCGGTCGAGCTTGCCAGGCTGGAGGGCAGGATTCTGGATCAGCTGTTCGGGTAGAGCCTATCGCGGGCAGGGCATTCTATCCGAACCGGATAGATAGGTAACAGAATGGACCGGCAATATGGGGTGGCTGTTTTCTTGCTCGCCGGGTTGGCCCTGTTTGCGACTGCGGGTTTGACCAGCGCCTTCCCCCACTCCGTCACCGCTTCGCGGCGCCACCTCTCCCCCCTCCGGAGGGAGGGGAAGGGAGCCAGGCCGCATAAGTTCGCGCCCCTGCAAGGCTCGCGCCTTTCCTCTCCCCCGTCGATCGGGGGAGAGGTGTCGAGCGAAGCTCGACGGAGTGGGGGTCGATCTGTGGCGGTCGACTTTCGTCGCAACTCACCCCGGCGAACGGCTCGCCCATACCAGCCCGGCGAAACCGACCAGCATGGTCACGATGCCGATATAGAGCCATTGCGACTGGCCGGTCATGAAGCTGCCGCCGACCACGCCAATGCCTTGCAGCGACCACAGCGCGCCGATGGCCAGTACGATCAGAGCCAGCAGATATTTGAGCAGTCTCATCGTTGGAATCCCTTTTCAAAGTCGATGGTCAACTGCGCCATGACCGTGATGACAGAGCGAAAGGACGGCGCCCAATCGCGCTCTCTTCTACTTGTAATATAACGTCCTGCCTTGCTCACGGAATCTGTGAAACAGCTCGCAATATCGCCGGCGATACGGCCGCGCCACACGAAAGATGCCTGACAAACTGTTTCCCAGCGACTCCAAACGTGTGCCGGTGCCACGGAACTGCCCGATGCTTGCCGCATTTCCTGCCTTATTCGACACTTAACGGCTGGGGTCTGTCGAAAACGGAGCCAATCCCCCCAACATGAAGAAAACAAACCAGACCGCGCTTGTCGCGGTAACGATCGCGGCTGGCCTGATGGTCGGTGCATCCGCCTCCTCCGCCGCTGGCCAGTGCGGCCGCGCCTCCTGGTACGCACTGCATTCCAGGACCGCCAATGGCGAACGCATGAACCCGTCGGCGCTGACCGCCGCGCACCGCAGCCTGCCTTTCGGCACCAAGTTGAAAGTGACCAACCAGAATAATGGCCGCAGCGTCATCGTGCGCATCAACGACCGCGGCCCGTTCATCAAAGGGCGCGTGCTCGATCTGTCCAAGGGCGCCGCCGGCCAACTCGGCTTCATCGGCTCCGGCCATACCTCGGTGTGCATGGCGCGCGTCTAGATCTGTCCAAGTCCGGCCCGATCGGGCCGGACACATCCTGCCCCGTCGTCCAACAGCCTTGCATTTTGCAGTGCACATTGAGCCGGCTGCACCCGCCCAACGCGGTTTCTCAAGGCCTTGGACGAAAGATTGGCATATGTCACGCCACGTGACGTATTGCATCGCAGCAATATCTTGTTAACCTCCGCGCGAGACATTCAAGGCTCGGCGCTGTCCGTCGTCCCTTCGGTCACGGCAGCTGCGGAGTACCTGATGTTCTACCAGCTCTATGAAATGAACCATGCCGCCCTGCAGCCCGCGCGGCTTTATGCCGATGCAGTGCGGCTGTTCTACACCAACCCCCTCAATCCGTTTTCGCATACGCCGTGGGGCCGCTCGGTCGCCGCCACCGCCGAACTGTTCGAGCGCACGACGCGCCGCTACAGCAAGCCGCATTTCGGCCTGAGCAAGACCGTGGTCGACTGGAAGAGCGTCGAGGTTAGCGAAAAGACCGTGTGGTCGAAGCCGTTCTGCAATCTTACCCGCTTCGAGCGGTCGGTGCCCGCCGGGCGCAAGGCCGACCCCAAGCTTCTCATCGTGGCGCCGATGTCGGGCCATTATGCGACGCTGCTGCGCGGCACGGTCGAGGCGATGCTTCCCTATGCCGACGTGCACATCACCGACTGGGTCGATGCCCGCATGGTGCCGGTGACCGACGGCCATTTCGACCTCGACGACTATATCGACTACATCATCGACATGCTGCATGCGCTGGGGCCGGACGCCCATGTGATGGCGGTGTGCCAGCCTTCGGTGCCGGTGCTGGCGGCGGTGGCGCTGATGGAAAAGCGCGGCGATCCCTTCGTGCCCTCGACCATGACCCTGATGGGCGGGCCGATCGACACACGCCGCAACCCGACCGCGGTCAATCTTCTGGCCAAGGAGAAGGGCATCGACTGGTTCCGCGACAACGTCATCATGCATGCGCCATGGCCGGTGCCGGGCTTCGGCCGCGAGGTCTATCCGGGGTTCCTGCAGCTGTCGGGCTTCATGAGCATGAACCTCGACCGCCACATCACGGCCCACAAGGACTTCTTCATGCATCTGGTCAAGCATGACGGCGACAATGCCGAGAAGCACCGCGATTTCTACGACGAATATCTGGCGGTGATGGACCTGACGGCGGAATTCTATCTGCAGACCGTCGACACGGTGTTCGTGCGCCATGCGCTGCCCAAGGGCGAGATGACGCATCGCGGCGAGGTGGTCGACACCAAGGCGATCCGCAATGTCGCGCTGTTCACGGTCGAAGGCGAGAACGACGACATTTCCGGTCTCGGCCAGACCCAGGCCGCCCACGATCTCTGCCCCAACATCCCGGCTGACCGGCATGCGCATTACATGCAGCCGGCCGTCGGCCATTACGGCGTCTTCAACGGGTCGCGATTCCGCTCGGAAATCGTGCCGCGCATCGTCGATTTCATCACCAGCTACGGCCGCCAAACACGCGTAGCGGTGAAACCCAAGCTGGTCCGCTCCGCCAAAGGCTGAGGCTCGATCCGGCTGCAGCGTGCATTGCCCGCAAAAGCGGGGCGATTTTGCGCGCCACAGGCGTTCTGTTGCACAATAGACGCTGTTGGGCGGGCGCGGGTAACCATGCCGAAGAATCTGGCTCCCCCGATAATTGACACGGAGTGTAAATCCCCTTTAACCTTTCGTTAACAACAAGGGCGAACGGGGACAATGACTTCCTCATCGATGGCACGGACGCTGCGCTTGTGGGCGGCAGCAGGGCTGGCGATCTCTGCGTGCTGGGCAGTGCCGGCACTTGCAGGCGGCGCCATGGCGACGGGCGGCATGACCTCGCAGCCGATCGGCCACTATGATTTCTGTAAAACCCAGCCCGGCGAATGCTCGATCCGGCCGAGCAACCTCAACCCCGCCGCGATGACCGACGCCTTCATGCGCAAGCTGATCAACGTGACGTCAAGGGTCAACGCCGCCGTCAAGCCGATGAGCGACTACGACATCTATGGCAAGGACGAGGTCTGGGCCTATCCCGACAAGGGCGTCGGCGATTGCGAAGACTATGTGCTGGAAAAGCGCCGCCAGCTCTCGCGCTCTGGCGTGTCGCTGGCCGATCTCTTGATCACCGTCGTGCGCAAGCCGGACGGCGAAGGCCATGCCGTGCTGACCGTGCGCACCGACAAGGGCGACTACGTCCTCGACAATCTGACCGACAAGGTGAAGATCTGGGACGCCACCGGCTATCGCTTCCTCAAGCGGCAGGCCATCGACAATACCGGCCGCTGGGTCTCGATCCGCGGCGGCCAGCAGGTACTGGTCGGCGCGGTTCAGTAAGGACACGACGCTTTCGAACGAGCGGGATATCGGCCCGCGCGCCATCTTCAGGATGAGTCAGCGCTGCCCTCATCAACGCTGCGGAATAGGTGCCGGCGCAGCGGCTATCTCCCTTCCCCCGTCACTACGGGGAGAAGGTGCCGGCAGGCGGATGAGGGCAGCGCTGCCCTCGAAATCTTATCTCTCGAAACGCCTCCTCAAAAAATTTCGCTACCTGCGTGAACCAAACCGTCTCCAGCGGCGACACACAGCCGTAAACAGAAACCCAACCATGGAGACTTCAAATGACTGCTTTCCTGCGTAATGCTTTCCTCGCCGCCATCGCGGTATCGTCCCTGGCCGGATCCGCTATGGCCGACCAGACCGGCTGCGCCAAGAACAACCAGTGGGGCAATCGCTGTTGCGATCTCACCTCGGACTGCCTGGGTGGCGGTCGCGGCGGCGATCATGACAGCACTGGCGGCCGTGGCGGCCAGGCCGGCGCGAAGTAATCTCGCTATATGCCCGCTGGCTAACGGCCGGCGGGCATCGCCTTCAGGATGAAATGCCGGCGCTATTGATGAGCATTCGTGGCCTTGGCGCCGCCCTACTTACGCCGCTCCAGTGCCGCCCGGATCGAGCCGGTGATGCGGGCAAGCTCGGCTTCGTCCAGCTTCTCGATGTTTTCGGCCAGGAGATTGGCCAACTCGGTGGCAGCAGGACTAAGGCCGGACGTATCGAGTCTCACCCGCGGATGTGAGGCCTCGGCCAGACGCGCCAGCTCTTCGGCATCGTCCCAGATGACGTTGAAATAGCCGATGATCTTCTGGATCAGCGTCCAGGTCGGCGCGCCGCGGCGGCCATGTTCCAGCGCCGACAGATAGGCGGCGCTGACTCCGATCGCCTGCGCCATGTCCTTCTGGCGCAAGCCGCGCTCGGCTCGAAGCGCCCGCAGTTTTTCGCCGAACGGCGTCATCAGCGGGTTCGCCTGAGCCGAACGTAGAGCGCGCCCGAACCGCCGTGGTTGCGGGCGGCGTGATCGTGGCTGGAGACCAGCGGCCGGAAGGCAGGCGTCGACAGCCAGGCAGGCACGGCGCGCCGCAAGACGCCGTCGCCGCCCGACGACGACCCTTTTCCCGTAATGACTAGGACATAGCGGACCCCGCCGGCATGGGCCCGGTGCAGGAACGAAAACAGCAGCGAATAGGCCTCGTCCTGGGTCATGCCATGCAGATCGACGCGGCCTTCGATCGGCAGCCGGCCCTTCTTCAGCTTGTCCAATGTCGGCTCGTCCAGCGCGTGCGATACATGCTGCGCCTTCGGCTTGGCGGCGAGGACCGGACCGACAGCGACCGGCGTCTGTGCCGGCTTGGGGTCGACGACAATGTCGGGAATCTCGACCGCAGTCCGGCCCTTCAACGGTCGGGCGGTGCGCGCCACCAGGTTCCACAGCACCCGGTCGTCTTCATTGAGTTTATCGGGGCGCTTGTTCATCGATTCGATTCCGAAACGAGAGCGCGTGGAAACAAGGCATAGAAATCGGCCGCATTGCGAACGACGCCGGCGATCTCGCCGGCCGCATCGCCGGAGCCGGCGAACAGATCGCCCCGCGCCGGCCCGGTGATGGCCGAACCGGTGTCCTGCGCAATCATCAGCCGCCGGAACGGTTTTCCATCGAAGGCGGTCAGCGACGGAGCGTCGATGTAGAAGGGCGTGCCGAACGTATGCAGCAGCCGGTCGACGGCGAGCGAGCGGCCGGGCGTCAACGGCACCTTGGCGGCGGCGATAGGACCGAGTGCGGCATCGTCGACATCGGCTTCGCGAAAGAAGATGTAGGAGCGGTTCTGCCAGAGGATCTCGTCGACGCGATCCGGATGCGCCCTGAACCAGGCGCGGATAGACTGCATCGTCACTTTTTCCAGTCGGATTTCGCCGAGTTCGGCGAGAATCTTCCCCGGACCGCTGAAACGTTGGCCGGATTTGGCGGCGTAGGTGACGCGGCAAAGCCGGCCGTCGGTCATCTTCAGCCTGGCCGCACCTTGCACATGGATGAAGAAGACGTCGACCTTGTCGGCAAGCCAGGCGATTTCCAGGCCTTGGCCGGCCAGCGCGCCTCTCTCGATCTCACTGCGGTCGAAATACTCCACCAGGCCCTGCGGCGTATCGCGGGCGAAAGCGAGATAGTCGTCCATCCCTCGAGGACGGTTGGCATCATCGATGTCGACGAGATCGGAAGGCCGCGCCAGCAGCGGCACCGTGAATTCATCCGTGCGCACTGGTGAGGCCTCGGCCTCGGGCTCGTAGAAGCCGGTGACCAGGCCGAGGTTTTCGGATCGAATCTGGACCGGGGCGAAATGGCGCTCGAAAAAAGCCTTGGCCGCCGACCGATTCGCCGGCGAAACGGTGCGCGCCTCGTCATAGGCGCCGGCAAACGCGTTGAACCGGACGCCCAACGAACCGGTGCGGTAGGGCTTGTTCAGGACATGAAAGGCCGAACGGCGGAAGGCTTCGAAAGCGGGCAGATGGTCATCGGAATTCCAACCGGGAAGATCATCGAAGGACTTTTCCACGAAAAGCGGCGAGAGCGACACCTCAGCCTCGCCACTGCCGATGTTTGCCTGCATGTCGCTATCCCAAAAAAGCTGCCCGCACCGGGCGACATGCATAGGCTCAGTCTTCTTCCTCGGTGGCGACCAGCTTCCAGTTCGGATCGCGCGAGCGTGTGTCGCGGGCGAAGGTCCAGACATCCTTGACCTCGGCCACCGTCTCGGGATCGCCATCGATGACGGCACCCGCCTTGTCGCGGGTCGCCGAAATCAGTTCGCTCACGATGCGCAGCGTGATGTGGGCCTCGCCGCCCTTCATCTCGGCCGAGACGATGTCGGCCTTGTCGATGCCGACGAAGGAGGACTGGATCTTTTCGGCTTTCGCCTCGCGGTCGCCAATCGCGGCAACGAAGCCGTCAAAAACCTCGCGCGACAACAGGTTCTTCAGCGTTTTTCGGTCGCCATCGGCATAGGCCATGACAATCATCTCGTAGGCCATCTTGGCGCCGTCGACGAAGACTTTGGGGTCGAAGGAGGGATCATTATCCTTGATCGCGCGCAGGCCCTTGTTGAGGTCGGTGTCGGGCTTGGCGAAGGCATCGATGGCCGCGTAGGTCTCGGCAGCCGTCTCGCCCGGCATGCGCTTGCGTGGCAGCGAAACCACATTTTCGGGCTTCTGGGTCGCGTCCTTCTCGGTGCGGCTGGCCGTGTACGGATCGAAGGGCGGGCGCTCGCTGCCCGTGCGGCGGCCAAGCACGTTGCGCAGCTGGAAAAAGATCACCACCGCCGCAATCAGAAAGAAAATGGTGCCGAAGTCGAAGAATCCCATATCTTTCGCCAATCAATCCCTGACTTGGCCGGGACCGCCAGCCAATCGGGCGGCGGTCGCATGGCGTTAAACATGCAAAGCATATAGAACGCATGGCGCAATCATTCAAATCAAAGGCAGGCATACCTATCTAACGGCCTCAGTGCCAGCGGCGATTATGCGCCGCCCGGCAAACATGGAAACGATCGGTCAAGACTTGCGCATTTCCTTCCTTCCTCTGTTCCTGCTTGCGCTGCCGCTGCTGGAAATCGCCGGTTTCGTCATTGTCGGCCGCGAGGTCGGGGCGCTCGCCACGGTCGGCCTGGTGCTGGCTTCAAGCATTGCCGGCGTGCTTCTGCTCCGGCACCAGGGTTTTGGCGTCATGGCGCGGGTCCGCGCCGAGATGGCCGGCGGCGGCGACCCCAGCCGCCAGCTCGCGCATGGCGCCATGATCGTGGTCGCCGCGATCCTGTTGATCATCCCTGGCTTCATTACCGATATTATCGGCCTGCTGCTGTTCCTGCCGCCGGTGCGCGACCTTGCCTGGCGCAAGCTCAAGGGCCGCATCGTCGTCGCGACCGATTTCACGGCCGGCGGTTTTCGCGGCAGGTCGCGCGACAAGGTCATCGACCTCGACGACCGCGACTATTCGCGCGAGGACGATTTCAAGCGCGGTCCCGACCATAACTCGCCGTGGCGCCGCCTGAAGGACGACTGAACGTCACCTTGCCAACGACTGACTATTGACCCCTTTCGGCCTGAAGGCGGCAAACCTTGTCTTGTCTTGCCGACCATGCTAGCCAACGCCCGATTTCAATTCGGTCAGCGCTGCTGTCCAGGCAAAAGGAACAAGGCTCATGGCCAGCAAAGATGACGCGCCGGTCGGCGCCGCCAACGGCAACGGCGAAACGGCGCAGCCGTCGCTCAACGTGCTTGCCCAGTATGTGAAGGACCTGTCCTTCGAAAGCCCCGGCGCGCCGAACTCGCTGCGCGGCCGCGACAAGGCCCCAGGCATTGCGATCAACGTCAATGTCAATGCCAACCCGCTCTCCGACAAGCAGTTCGACGTCAATCTGACCTTGAACGCCAAGGCGTCCTTCGACCAGGAAGTGCTGTTCAATGTCGAACTGGTCTATGGCGGCGTCTTCGCCATCGCCGGCTTCCCGCAGGAGCACATGCTGCCGATCCTGTTCATCGAATGCCCGCGGCTTTTGTTCCCGTTCGCCCGCCAGATCATCGCCGAAGCCACCCGCAATGGCGGCTTCCCGCCGTTGATGCTCGACCCGATCGATTTTGCACAGATGTTCCAGCAGAAGCTGGCCGAGGACCAGGCGGCATCGAAGGTCAAGGTGAGCTGAAGGCAAGCGTCACGCGCATGAGTTGAAAGCCCGGCTTCGTGCCGGGCTTTTAGTATACTGAGATGCTGGCGGGACAGCACCCCCTCTGCCTTGCCAGGCATCTCCCCCTCAAGGGGGGAGATTGGCCGTCATCGCGACCTTCGCCAAATTTAGACGTTGCAGGAATGGGCTGGAGCGGCGAAGCTGCTGATCTCCCCCCTTGAGGGGGAGATGGCCGGCAGGCCAGAGAGGGGTGTGACGGAACGCTACTTCCGCGATCCGTTCACCCCGCCGCCACCTTCAGCCACAGCGCCTTTTCACCGAGCGTCGCCACCAGCCCCGCATGCGCCGCTCGCTCGCCCTCGGTCAGGCGCGGCGGCAGGGCGATTGGCCTGGCGGCGATCGAGATGTCGATATCGGCAACGTCGCCATTGCTGTTGAGCTGCACCACGACGGCGTCGAGGACAAGTGCGGCCTGCTTGCCGCCGATGAGTTCGATGTAGACTTCGGCCAGGAGCTCGGAATCGAGCAGCGCGCCGTGCTTGGTGCGGTGGCCGTTGTCGATGCCGTAGCGGCGGCAGAGCGCGTCGAGCGAATTAGGGCCCATCGGATGCTTGCGCCGCGCCAGCGCCAGCGTGTCGACGACGCGCCCGGTGTCTATGGCCGGCTGGCCGAGCCGCCCGAATTCCGTGTTGAGGAAGCCGATGTCGAAATTGGCGTTGTGGGCGACGAGCTTGGCGCCGTCGGTGAAGGCGAGCCATTCCTCGGCGATTTCGGCAAAGGTCGGCTTGCCGACGAGGTCGGCGGCGCTGATGCCGTGCACGGCTTGCGCCTCGACATGGACGGCGCGCCCCTGCGGATTGATGAATTTGTGGAAGGTGCGGCCGGTCGGGAAGCGGTTGACCAGCTCGACGCCGCCAAGCTCGATGATGCGGTCGTCGCGCATGTCGAGTCCGGTGGTTTCGGTATCGAAAATGATCTCACGCATAGAATCAACCTACTCCTGGAGGAGTAGAATCATGGAGCGGAACAAAATGGCAATGGGCAATGCCGACAGCCTGCCGTCAGGGGCCTTATGGGCGCGACTTATCCCCCAGGAGTTAGCAGGCGAGCTCAGCGTCCTGAGAGCTCGGCAATGATCGCGCCGACCGCGGTGCGGGCGGCGTCCATGCCTTCACCGGTGTCGATGACGAAATCGGCCTGCCGGCGCTTTTCGGCGTCGGGCACCTGCTTGGCCAGGATTGCCGCCAGCTTTTCCTCACTCATGTCAGGACGCGCCAGCACGCGGGCGCGCTGGATATCGGCCGGCGCGGTGACGACGACGACCTTGTCGACACGGTTGCGGCCGCCGGTTTCGAACAGCAGCGGAATGTCGAGCACGACGAGCGGCGCGCCGGCGGCGCGGTGCCTTGCCAGAAAGGCATCGGCATCGGCCCGCACCAGCGGATGGACGATCGCCTCCAATGTCTTCAGCGCAGCAGCGTTGCCGAGCACGCGGCGCGCCAACTCGGTGCGGTCGACCGAACCGGCAATCACGGTGCCGGGAAAGGCCGCCTCGACGAGAGGTGCTGCCTTGCCGGCATAGAGGCGATGCACGGTCTCGTCGGAGTCATGCACCGGCACGCCGGCGTCGACGAACATTTTCGCCGTCGTCGACTTGCCCATGCCGATCGATCCGGTGAGGCCGAGCACGGTCATCATTTGGCGCCCATCATTTGCGACCCATCATTTGGCGACGATGTCGGCGACGATCATCTGTCGCAACTCAGGCGTGACCTGCGGCTTCTTGCCGAACCAGCGTTCGAAACCGGGCACAGCCTGGTGCAACAGCATGCCGAGCCCGTCGACCGTCTTCAAGTTTCTCGCGCGGGCAGCGGCAAGCAGCGGTGTTTCCAGCGGCACATAGACGATGTCTGCGACAATGGCGTGAGCTGGCAGGCCGGCCGGATCGGCGGCCAGCGTCGCATCGCCATGCATGCCAAGTGCCGTCGTGTTGATCAGCAAGCCGGCATCGCCAAGCAAGTCGCCGACCGCGCCATGCGCCGAGACGCCGGCCCCGAAGCGGTCGGCGAGTTCCTGCGCCCGCGCCAATGTGCGGTTGACGATGCGGATATCTTTGATGCCGCGCGATTTAAGCGCGTGGATGACCGCGCGCGACGCGCCACCGGCGCCGAGCACCACGGCCGGAGCGTTTCTCTCCCAGCCCCGGGCATGCTCGTCGAGATTGCCGGCAAAGCCGATCCAGTCCGAATTGCCGCCCCACAGCACGCCGTCGTCCAGCCACAGCATGTTGACCGCGCCGATCATCTCCGCCGCCTCGTCGCGGCGCTCGACCCGGGCGAAGGCGACTTCCTTGTGTGGAATGGTGACGTTGCCGCCCTGATAGCCATTGGCCTGGAGGGAAGAGAGGAACTCGGGAAAATCGGCCGGCGCGACATCGATCGCATGATAGCTGCCGTCGATGCCGTATGTGTTCAGCCAATAGCCGTGGATCTTCGGCGAGCGCGAATGCGCGATCGGATGGCCGGTGACGAAAGCTTTTTTCTCAACCATCGATGGCTCCGAGCGCACGCAATTCCGCCAGCACCGGTAACAGCGGCAGGCCGACAATGGTGAAATAATCGCCTTCGATCTTTTCGAACAGCTGGATGCCTTCGCCCTCGATCTGGTAGGCGCCGACGCTCGACAACGCCTTGGCGCCGACGCGGGCCAGGTGCCGGCCGACGAAGGCCGGATCGAGCTTGCGCATGGTAAGGCTGGCGATGCCGACGTGACGCCACAGCACCTTGCCGTTGCGGCAGAGCACGGCGGCGCTGTTCAGCTGATGCGTCTTGCCCGACAGCGCCAGCAGATGGCGGCGGGCGCCTTCCATGTCGGCCGGCTTGTGGAACACTTCATCTCCCAGTGACAAAGTCTGGTCGCAGCCGAGCACCAGGGCGCCCGGTCTGCGTTCGCTGACCTCGGTCGCCTTGGCTTCGGCGAGTATCAGGGCGACATCTTCCGGCGACACACCGCTGTCCTGCAACGGCGCCTCGAGCGCACGCTCGTCGACATCGGCAGGCACCGCTTCGATGCCGAGCCCGGCATTGATGAGCATTGCTTTGCGGAACGGGCTGCCGGAGGCAAGGATGATTTTTTCGGTCATGGGTTCTGGGCCTGGTCGATTGTGGTTGATCGGGGCAGGAGGTCGCGTTGCCATCCCATCATCTATTCTTCCCCCGCAGGGCAACAATGGCTGCCGCGGTCTCTTCGATCGAACGGCGGCTGACGTCTATCATCGGCCAATTGTGGCGGGTGCAGATCTGGCGGGCATAGGCGAGCTCTTCGGCGATCGAGGCACGGTCGACATAATCGGTCGCTTCGTAGGTGCTGCTGTTGCCGAGCACGCGGTTCTGCCGGACATGCGAGATGCGTTCGGCGGTGGCGATCAGCCCGACGATCAGCGGCTTGGTGGCAGCGACCAGGCTTTCGGGCACGGGCACGCCGAGCACGATCGGGATGTTGGCGGTCTTGATGCCGCGGTTGGCGAGATAGATGCTGGTCGGCGTCTTCGATGTCCTGGAAATGCCGATCAGCACGACATCGGCGTCGTCCATGTTGAGCGGCAGCTGGCCGTCATCATGCTCCATCGTAAAATTGAGTGCGTCGATACGGTGGAAATAATCGGCATCGAGCACATGCTGGGCGCCGACGCGGCGGCCGGCCGGCGTGCCGAGATAGGACTGGAACACGGTGAGGACCGGCTCCAGCACCGAAACGCAGGGCAGCCCCATGGCGGCGCAGCGCTCGTCAATACCGCGCGCCAGCTTCTGGTCGACGACGGTGTAGAGGATGATGCCCGGTTCCTCCTCTATGTCCTCGAAGACTTTCGCCACCTGCTTTTCGGTGCGGATGAGCGGATAGATATGCTCGATGGCGCGCGCATCCTTGTATTGCGCCGAGGCGGCTCGGCCGGCCGCCAGCAGCGTCTCGCCGGTGGCGTCGGAAATCAGGTGCAGGTGAAAGAAGCTCTGGGGTTTGTTCACAGGGGGCGCCTCAGGCTGTGGGCTTGTGTGGATAAACCGGGGCCGCAAAGGCGACCGGCTGGAGGCGACTGTATCAGAAGGCCAGTTGTCCACAATTCGATGCGCTGTCAGCTTCACTGTGCGGTTGGGGACAAATCTGGGGACGGGCGTTTTTGCCAGCGCTTCATCCACAGAGGCGGTTTTTCAGCGGCTACGTCAAACCATTGACTCCAGTGATGGAATCCTGGTCATCCACACTCTTTGCCAATCCCGCGGAAGAAACACGCGACAAAATGCTGGCTGGCCTTTTCCAGGGCAAAGCGGGACAGGTGACAACCACCGATACCAACAGACTCTTAGAACCAGAAGATTCTAGAAATAGACTATTTAATTATAGAGAAGGCAGGGAAGAGAGCGCTCAATGCCCGAGAACCGCATCGTGCTGGACGTGCTGAGAGGCGAGGCAGTGTTTCCGCCGCCGCTCTGGATGATGCGCCAGGCCGGGCGCTATTTGCCGGAGTACCGCGAGACCAGAAAGCGCGCCGGGTCCTTTCTCGACCTTTGCTACAATCCTGATCTGGCCGTCGAAGTGACGCTGCAGCCGATCGAGCGCTTCGGCTTCGATGCCTCGATCCTGTTCTCGGACATTCTGGTCGTGCCGCATGCGCTGGGACGCGATGTCCGCTTCGAGGAGGGCCGCGGGCCGCTGCTGACGCCAATCACTGCAGCTGAGATTTCGGCTCTCAACAGTGAAACGTTTCACGTGAATCTCGAACCGGTCTACGAGACGGTTCGCCGGCTGCGGGCAAGATTGCCTGACGAGACCACGCTGATCGGCTTCTGCGGCGCGCCGTGGACGGTGGCGACCTACATGATAGCTGGCCACGGCACACCCGACCAAGCGCCGGCGCGGCTGTTTGCCTATCGCGAACCGACGGCCTTCAAGCATCTCCTGAAAGTGCTCGCCGATCACTCCGCGGCCTATTTGATCCGCCAGATCGAAGCCGGTGCCGACGTGGTGCAGATTTTCGATTCCTGGTCCGGCGTGCTTGATGATGCGTCTTTCGATCAGTTCTGCGTGCAGCCGGTGGCGGAGATCGTCAGGCAGGTTCGTGCGGTTCATCCCGATGTTCCGATCATAGGCTTTCCCAAGGGCGCCGGCGCCCGCTACGAGACCTATCGTGAGAAGACCGGTGTCACGGGGCTGGGGATCGACTGGACCGTACCCCTGGCGGCGGCGAACGAACTGCAGCGCTCGGGTGCGGTCCAGGGCAACCTCGATCCCTTGCGGCTCGTGGCCGGCGGCAAAGCCCTGTCGGACGGCGTCGATGCGATCCTCAAGGCGCTGGGCGACGGACCGCTGATCTTCAATCTCGGCCATGGCATCACGCCGGAGACGCCGGTGGCACATGTCGAGGCGATGGTGAAGCAGGTGCGGAGCGCGACACGCTGATGGCTCAATCGGATAATACGCGCGGCAACAGCACTCGTGGGGCGATGATGCGCATGACCATCGGCATCGGAGTGCTGGTTGTTCTCACCGCACTTTTGTTTTTCTTTGCGCCTGAGGGTTTCTATCCCTGGGCGAAGGCAATCCATATCCTGGCCGTCATCTCCTGGATGGCCGGCATGCTCTATCTGCCGCGATTGCTGGTCTACCACGCCGACGCAGAGAAGGGGTCCGTCCAATCGGAGACCTTCAAGGTGATGGAGCGGCGTCTGCTGCGCGGCATCATCAATCCGGCGATGATCGTCACCTGGGTGTTCGGGCTTTGGCTTGCCTGGAAAGTGTTTGGCTTTCACGGCGGCTGGCTGCACGCCAAGATAGGCTTGGTGCTGTTGCTGTCGGGCGTGCATGGCTATCTGGCCGGTGCTGTCAGGAAATTCGCCGAGGACCGCAATGAAAAACCGGCGCGGCACTGGCGAATCGTCAACGAGATCCCCACATTGCTGATGATCGCCATCGTCATCCTGGTTGTCGTCAAGCCGTTCTAGGCCCATTTCGGTCGACAAAACGCAGCTTGCTCTTTCCCCCGACCGACGATAAAAGACGGGTCTTCCTTCCCGTCATGCGCCGCCCTTGATTGCTTTCGGCCGCGCCCGGCATTTATCGCATCCAGCCGATATATTTTCCCCAAAGCAGATTCAGAGTCCGTCTATGCAAGAAATGAAACTCGCAGAGTTCAAGAACAAGAAGCCGCCAGAGCTGATCGCCTATGCCGAATCGCTCGAAGTGGAAAACGCCAGCGTCATGCGCAAGCAGGAACTGATGTTTGCCATCCTGAAGAAACTGGCCGCCCAGGACGTCGAGATCATCGGCGATGGTGTGGTCGAGTTGTTGCAGGACGGTTTCGGCTTCCTGCGCTCAGCCAACGCCAATTATCTCCCGGGTCCCGACGATATCTACATCTCGCCCTCGCAGATCCGCCGCTTCTCCTTGAAGACCGGCGATACCGTCGAAGGGCCGATCCGCAGCCCAAAAGAGGGCGAGCGCTATTTCGCCCTTCTCAAGGTCAACACGATCAATTTCGACGATCCCGAAAAGATCCGTCACAAGATCCATTTCGACAATCTGACGCCGCTCTATCCGACCAAGCGGCTGAAGATGGAGATCGACAATCCGACCGGCAAGGACATCTCGTCGCGGGTGATCGACCTGGTGGCGCCGATCGGCAAGGGACAGCGCGCGCTCATCAACGCGCAGCCGCGTACCGGTAAAACGGTGCTGATGCAGAATATCGCCCACTCGATCACGGCCAATCATCCGGAATGCTATCTGATCGTACTTCTGATCGACGAACGGCCAGAAGAAGTGACCGACATGCAGCGTTCGGTGAAGGGCGAGGTCGTGTCCTCGACCTTTGACGAACCGGCGGTGCGCCACGTCCAGGTCGCCGAAATGGTCATCGAAAAGGCCAAGCGCCTGGTCGAGCATGGCCGCGACGTCGTTATTCTGCTCGATTCGATCACCCGCCTCGGCCGTGCCTACAACACCGTTGTGCCGTCCTCCGGCAAGGTGCTGACCGGCGGTGTCGACGCCAACGCGCTGCAGCGGCCGAAGCGCTTCTTCGGCGCGGCCCGCAACATCGAGGAAGGCGGCTCGCTGACGATCATCGCCACCGCGCTGATCGACACCGGCAGCCGCATGGACGAAGTCATCTTCGAAGAGTTCAAGGGCACCGGCAACTGCGAAATCCAGCTCGACCGCAAGGTCGCCGACAAGCGCATCTACCCGGCCATGGACATCTTGAAGTCAGGCACCCGCAAGGAGGACCTGCTGGTCTCCAAGCAGGATCTGCAGAAGATCTTCGTCCTGCGCCGCATCCTGGCGCCGATGGGAACCACCGACGCGATCGAGTTCCTGATAGACAAGCTGAAGCAGACCAAGACCAACGCCGATTTCTTCGATTCAATGAACACGTAAGCAGTTTCACCGGATCATCGGTCATGCATGAAACCCCGTTCCGGGAAACCGGGACGGGGTTTTTCATTGCGGGGGCAAACAGGTCGCATTTCCGACAGGGCGTGGCCTTGGGCGGCAATTTCCATCGCCGTCGTCATGCGAGTAATCCCGTCTCGAAGATCGGAGGCCGCATGAAGAAAACAATCCCGACCCTGATCGGCTTCTCGGCCATTCTGACATGGTCGTTCCTGGCGCTGCTTTCGACTGCGGCTGGACCGATTCCGCCCTTTCAGCTGGCGGCGATGACGTTTCTGCTTGGCGGGTTGGCCGGCGCGTCGAGCTGGCTTGTCCGTCCGGCGGCGACCAAGTCGCTGCGCCAGCCGTGGCAGGTCTGGGCGCTCGGCACAGCGGGGCTGTGCATCTATCACTGCGCCTATTTCTTCGCCATCCAGTCGGCGCCGCCGGTCGAGGTCAGCCTGATCGCCTATCTCTGGCCGTTGCTGATCGTCGTCTTTGCCGCCTTCCTGCCTGGAGAAAAGCTTAGGGCCCATCACATCGCCGGCGTCGTGCTCGGCCTTGCCGGCGCCATTGTGGTGATCACCAAGGGCGGCACGATCGGACTGGCCAATGGTGTGATGAAGGGGCATGTCATCGCGCTGTTCTGCGCTTTCATCTGGGCCGGCTATTCGGTTTTATCGCGCCGCTTTGGCAAGGTGCCGACCGATGTCGTCGCCGGTTACTGCTTCATCACGGCTGCGGTCGCCTTGGTGCTGCACCTGACGCTTGAGGCTACCGTCTGGCCACAGACGGCGACGCAGTGGAGCGCCATCGTCATCTTGGGCGTAATACCGCTAGGCGCCGGCTTTTACGCCTGGGACTATGGCTGCAAGCACGGCGACATCATGATCCTCGGCGCCCTCTCCTACGCGGCTCCCCTCTTCTCGGTCATCGTGCTTCTGCTGGCAGGCTTTGGTGTGTTTCACTGGTCGGTGGCTGTTGCTTGCATCCTGATCACGGTCGGAGCGGTGGTCGCGGCCAAGGATTTGCTGTTCGCGCCGCGGCCGCTATCCATTGATGTGACGCGGCTTCCTTCGGCCTTGGACGGAAACACGGGTTGAGCTACCGGCGTCGCAGCAGCGGCTCGGTTCCTACGGATCCGGCCCCACGGGCAGGATAGCCGGTACATCCCGCCCAGAACTGCTTGGCGTCGGGATTAGGACCCGCCTGCTCGCACATGGATGACGAGGCGGCTATACAGATTTGGTAATGTCCGGCCGCTCCTCGCGATCGACCTTGATATTGACGAACAGCCGGTTCATGACGGCCGCGACACTGTGGGATTGTCGACCGGACAGCTAGGCGACCGGTGAGAAGGGCAAATGATTTCAGGCGATTCCATTGTAGCACTGTCCAGCGGCCGCCTGCCCGCCGGCATCGCTGTCATCCGCATTTCCGGGCCAAAGACTCGATTCGTTGTCGAAACGATCGCCGGTGGCATGGTTAAGGACCGTGTCGCCGCCTTGCGCAAGCTCCGGGCGGCCGACGGATCGCTGATCGACAACGGCCTGGTGCTGTTTTTTCGGGGGCCGAACAGTTTTACCGGTGAGGACGTGGCGGAATTCCATACCCATGGCGGCCGCGCCGTTGCCGGCAAGATGCTGGAGACGATCGCCGGCTTTGACGGTGTGCGCCATGCCGAGCCGGGCGAATTCACGCGCCGCGCCTTTCTCAACGGCAAGCTCGATCTGGTCGAGACCGAGGCGCTGGCCGATCTGGTCAACGCCGAAACCGAGGCGCAGCGCCGCTTTGCCGTGCAGAATGCCGACGGTGCGCAAAGTGCACTCTATCTCGGCTGGCGCCGGCGATTGATCCATGCGCGCGCCATGATCGAAGCGGAAATCGACTTTGCCGACGAGGACGATGTGCCGGGTTCCGTTTCGGATACGGTCTGGTCCGATGTCAGAGCGATGGTTGGTGAGATCGAGCGGCACGTCGATGGCTTCCGCGCCGCGGAGATCATTCGCGATGGTTTCGAGGTCGTCATCCTCGGTGCGCCGAATGCCGGCAAATCCAGCCTGTTCAATGCACTGGCACGACGCGAGGCGGCGATTGTGACCGACGAACCCGGCACGACGCGCGATTTGCTCGAAGTGGTGCTGGACCTCAACGGAGTGCGGGTCAGGGTCACCGACACTGCGGGGCTGCGCGAGGCACCCGGCAAGGTCGAAGCGATCGGCATCGAGAAGGCGCGCGCCAAGGCGCACACAGCCGATTTGGTGTTGCTGCTGGAAGACATGGTCGATCCTGTCGACGCCGGCGCGGCGCGTTTCGATGCGCCGCTCCTGCGAATTGGAACCAAAGCCGATCTAGTAGCCGGGGAGCCGCTGCCCATGAGCTACGATGCGGTCATCTCGACCGCAGACGGCACCGGGCTGGGCGGGTTGCTAGCCGAGATCGGAGACCGCGCCGCCGCTGCGATTGGCGATGCCGGCGATATCCTGCCGTCGCGGCTGCGTCACGTGGAGCTGCTGAACGAGACGAAGCGGTTCCTGACTTCGGCCTCGGCGGGAGAGGCATGCGGCCAGGAGCTCCGGGCTGAAGAGTTGCGCCTTGCTGCGGACCGGCTTGGCCGGATCGTAGGCGCGGTCGATGTCGAGGATCTGCTCGACGTGATCTTCTCGCAGTTTTGCATCGGGAAGTGACTCACGTGAAACGACAGGACGTGGCCGACCGTGACTCACGTGAAACACGGAGCGACCGTGTAGGCGCGTGTTGTTTCACGTGAAACGAGCAAGTTGGCAGAATGCCGAGCAGGCAGAAGTCAGCGCTGCCCCTCATTGTCCTGCCGGACATTTCTCCCCGTATAGTGACGGGGAGAAAGATGCTGTCATCCGGGATTTCGCCAACCGCCGAGAATGGCGCGCCAGCGCCTGAGCTGCACCTTCTCCCCGTTCACGGGGAGAAGGTGCCGGCAGGCAGATGAGGGGCGGCGCTGCCGGTGAGTGAGTTTTGCTGCCTGCTCCCATGACTCACGTGAAACATCGCCACGGCTTCCACACTTCGTTCCGCGTGAAACGAATCCACCCTCCCATCCTTGACAGCGCCGGCTCCCAGGGACATGTGTCGGCAACTTCTGAATTTGGAAAATGAAATGATCGATCACTATGATGTGGTTGTGGTGGGTGGTGGCCATGCCGGGTGCGAGGCGGCCAGTGCGTCCGCGCGTGCCGGCGCCAGGACGGCGCTGGTGACGCTGCGCTTCGACACGATCGGCGTCATGTCTTGCAATCCGGCAATCGGCGGGCTCGGCAAGGGCCATCTGGTGCGCGAGATCGACGCCATGGACGGGCTGATGGGTCGGGTTGCCGATGCTGCCGGCATTCAGTTCCGCTTGCTCAACCGCCGCAAGGGGCCAGCCGTGCGCGGGCCGCGCACCCAGGCGGACCGCAAACTGTACCGGCTGGCGATGCAGGAAGCGATTCGGCAGCAGAACGATCTCGATGTCGTCGAAGGCGAGGTTCTGGACTTCGAAATCGACGAAGGGCGGATCGCCGCCGTGCTCCTGGCCGACGGCCGGCGGGTGAAGTGCGGCGCCGTCGTTTTGACCACCGGCACCTTTCTGCGTGGCCTTATCCATATCGGCGAGAGGAAGATCGTCGCCGGGCGGATGAACGAGCAGGCAAGCCTTGGCCTGTCGGCAACGATGAACCGCGCCGGCTTTGCGCTTGGACGGCTGAAGACCGGTACGCCGCCACGGCTCGATGGCCGCACCATCGACTGGGCGTCGCTGGAAAGCCAGGCGGCGGACGCGGATCCGGTGCCGTTTTCGCTGATGACCGACGCCATCCAGAACCCGCAGATCCATTGCGGCATCACCCGTACGACAACCGCGACGCACGATCTGATCCGCGCCAATCTCGGGCGCTCGGCGATGTATTCGGGCTCGATCGAGGGCGTCGGGCCACGCTATTGCCCGTCGATCGAGGACAAGATCGTCAAGTTCGGCGATCGCGAGGGCCATCAGATCTTCCTGGAGCCGGAAGGGCTCGACGACGACACGGTCTACCCCAACGGCATTTCGACCTCCCTGCCCGAGGATGTTCAGCTCGATATTCTGAGGACGATACCGGGCCTTGAGCGGGCGACCATGCTGCAGCCGGGCTACGCCATCGAATACGATCATGTCGACCCGCGCGAACTCGAGCCGACGCTTGAGACCAAGCGTATTGCGGGACTTTTCCTCGCTGGGCAGATCAACGGCACCACCGGCTATGAAGAGGCCGGCGCGCAAGGCCTGCTTGCCGGGTTGAACGCGGCGCGCAAGGCAGCTGCTGCGGACCAGATCGTGCTCAGCCGCACGGAAGCTTATATCGGCGTGATGGTGGATGACCTCACCAGCCGCGGCATTGCCGAGCCCTATCGCATGTTCACTTCGCGGGCGGAGTTCCGCCTGTCACTTCGTGCCGACAATGCCGATGAGAGGCTGACGCCGCTGGCAATGCGGTTGAGAATCGCGTCAGCGCAGCGGACGCAGCGGTTCAATCAGGTCACTGAGGACCTTGAGAAGGCGCGCGAATTGGCGCGGGCCACGACGATGACGCCCAATGAAGCGGCGCGGCACGGACTTGAGGTCAACAGGGACGGCGTGCGCCGCTCCGCCTATGAGTTGCTCGCCTATCCCGGCGTTGATATCGCCTGGCTGACCCGTGTCGCGCCGGCCTTTGGCGCCATCGACGCCAAAACCGCCGAGCGGCTCGAAACGGAAGCGAAATATTCGGTTTACCTTGATCGCCAGCAGGCGGATGTCGCACAGATCCGCCACGAGGAAAGCCGGCTGATTCCGGTTTCGGTCGATTTCGCCGATGTCCCCGGCCTGTCCAATGAGCTGAAGCAGAAGATGCTAACGCGCCAGCCGCGCTCGATCGCCGACGCCCAGCGTATGGAAGGCATGACACCGGCGGCGTTGGCGATCATTGTGGCGCATGTCCGCAATGCCGAATCGGCAGCGCAAAGGGCCGTTGCGTGAGCGCTGCCACATGGACGAGCCTGCAGGAGGCCGCGGGACCGGTTTCACGTGAAACATTCGAGCGCCTGATGGTGTTCGAGCAGCTGTTCCTGAAATGGAACCGCAGCATCAATCTGGCCGCGCCGTCGACGCTGGACGATGTCTGGGGCCGCCATATCCTTGACAGTGCGCAGCTGGCGCGAATCGCACCGCAGGCCAAACGCTGGGCCGATCTCGGTTCAGGTGGTGGTTTTCCGGGCCTGGTGCTGGCTTTCCTGCTGGTCGAGCGCGAAGGCGCGTCGATTGATCTGGTGGAGAGCAACCGCAAGAAAGCGTCCTTCTTGCAAGCGGTTATCGGCCAGTTCGGTTTGCCGGCGCGGGTTGTCGCGCGGCGCATCGACGACAGCTATGCACTTGTTTCCACACCGGAAATCGTGACTGCAAGGGCGCTCGCCGCACTTCCGGCGCTGCTCGATCTGTCGGCGCCCTGGCTGACCAAGGGGTCGCGTGCGCTGTTCCACAAAGGCCGGGATTACCGCGCTGAGGTGGAAGAAAGCACTCACCGCTGGGCCTTCGATCTGGTAGAACATCCGAGCATGACCGACGCCCATGGCGTCATCCTCGAAGTGACCGATCTGCGGACTGCGTAAGCTTCTCTCGCAACCGCTTTGATGACCCTTGTGGCGACCCGCAAAATGAATACCTGGCATAGACCCATGAAGACTGGCCCCCGCATCATCACCGTCGCCAACCAGAAGGGCGGCGTCGGCAAGACCACGACGGCCATCAATCTGGCGACGGCGCTGGCCGCCATCGGCGAAAAGGTGCTGATCGTCGATCTCGATCCGCAAGGCAATGCCTCGACCGGTCTCGGCATTGACCGCAAGGACCGCACCGTTTCCTCTTATGACGTGCTGACCGGCGAGTTGGGCCTGGAAGAAGCCGCCATTCCGACGGCAGTTCCGGGCCTGTCAATCGTGCCGTCGACGCTCGACCTGCTCGGCATCGAGATGGAAATCGCCTCGGCGCCGGACCGAGTGCTCAAGCTGCGCAATGCGCTGCGCGCGGCGACCGAGCGCGGTGCGCCGTTCGGCTACGTGCTGATCGACTGCCCGCCATCGCTTAACCTTTTGACTTTGAATTCAATGGCGGCAGCCGATTCTGTTCTTGTGCCGCTGCAATGCGAATTCTTCGCCCTGGAAGGGCTAAGCCAACTCCTGGAGACGGTCGAGCAGGTACGCCGTTCGATCAATCCGGACCTGATCATCCAAGGCATCGTGCTGACCATGTATGACGGCCGCAACAACCTCGCCAACCAGGTAGTGCAGGACGTGCGGGCGCATATGGGCGACAAGGTCTACGAGACCATCATTCCTAGGAATGTGCGGGTGTCCGAGGCGCCATCCTACGGCAAGCCGGCGATCCTTTACGATCTCAAATGCTCGGGCAGCCAGGCCTATCTGCAGCTGGCATCCGAAGTGATCCGCCGCGAGCGCAAATTGCGCGCTGCTTGATTAGGCAGGGTTGATAAATCAAGCCGATTCGATACCGAAACGATTAAGAATCTGGAATTGAAATGAGCGAAGACCTTTCGAGAAAGAGACTGGGGCGCGGATTGGCGGCACTGATCGGCGAGATCGATCGCCCGGCTGTGGCCGAAAAGCCGAGCCTGAATGCCGACGGCAAGGTGCCGATCGAATTCCTGAGCCCCAACCCGAAAAACCCGCGCCGGCATTTTGGCGACGCCGACCTGACCGATCTTGCCCAGTCGATCCGCGAGCATGGCGTGGTGCAGCCGGTGGTGGCGCGGCCGTCGCCGACCCAGGCCGGGCGCTATGAGATCATCGCCGGCGAGCGACGCTGGCGCGCCGCGCAGCGCGCCGGGCTGACCGAGATCCCAATCATTGTGCGCGACGTCAACGACCGCACGGCGCTCGAACTGGCGATCATCGAGAACGTCCAGCGCACCGACCTCAATCCGGTCGAGGAAGCGATGGGCTACCAGCAGTTGATCGATGATCATGGCTACACCCAGGCCGATCTCGGCAATGTCATCGGCAAGAGCCGCAGCCATGTCGCCAACACGCTCAGGCTGCTGAAGCTGCCCGACGTGATCCGCGACATGCTGGTCGACGGCGCGCTGTCGGCCGGCCATGCCCGCACGCTGGTGACAGCGCAGGATCCGGCAGGGCTGGCCAAGCAGATCGTCGAGGAAGGGCTTTCGGTGCGCCAAGCCGAGGCGCTGGCGCAGATGCCGGCGGGCGGCACGCCACCCAAGGCAAAGCCCGCAGGCGGATCGGGCAAGGATGCCGACACGCTGGCGCTGGAAAAGCTGATGACCAACACGATCGGCATGATCGTGACCATCGAACACAAGGGCAAGGGCGGCGCGATCCGCGTGGACTACCGCACCCTGGAGCAGCTGGATGAGTTGTGCCGGCGGTTGAAGGACGAGCGCTAGGCGATTGCGGCGCAAGGTTATTTAGCCGGCGAATGAAGTTCTGGCTTAAGATGAAGAAAAAGGGCTGGCGGCTACCGGCCCTTTTTTGTGGCTGGTGGTTGGCGAAAACACCGAAGCTGCGTATCTCCCCCCTCGAGGGGGAGATGGCCGGCAGGCCAGAAGGGGTCGCCCGATACAATCGCCAACGCCATCTTCATGCGGAGGATGCCAGCGCTCTACGCGCGACGACCCCCTCTGTCGCCTTCGGCGACATCTCTCCCTCGAGGGGGGAGATTACCGCTGCCCTAGCCTCGCGCTCTCCACCGCAATGCCGAGCAGCGCCTGTCGCGCCAGCGCTTCGGACAAATCCGGCCTGCGCCGCGTCTGCAGAACCGCCGCTTGCAGCCGGTTCAGCGCGCGGGTGAGCGCCTCGACGTTCCAGCGCTCCAGCGCCTTTTCCACCAGCTTGCGCCGTGAGAAAAACACCGGGGGACGGGCGCCGGCCACGGCCGAGGCGGCGTTGCGGCCGGCGGTGTCCATCTGGCCGCGCATGATTTGAAGCTGCTGCAGCTGGCGCATTGCCGAGGACAGCACCAGGAAGGGATGGCCGCCGGACAGGCAGTGGCGGGTGAAGGCGATGTCGAAGTCACTGACTTTGCCTTCCAGCACCGCGTCGACGGCATCGTCGAAGGAAGCGCCGGAGACGTCGCCGGACATCGCCCTGACGTCGTCGAGGCCGATGTCCTTCTGGCCATGCGCATAAAGCACCAGCTTTTCGATCTCGCCGCGCGAGGCCAACCGGTCGCCGCCGAGATTGCGGCGCAGCGCCTGGCGCGCATCGAGCGCCATCGACATGCCGGCCTTGCGCAATTCGTCGTCGATGACGCTGTCGATGTCGCGGGCCTCATCGGCGTAGCAAGGCAGCGCCATGGCGGTGTCGGCGGCCTCGACGATTGCGCGCAAGCCGACGCCCTTTTTGAGATCGCCGGCCTCGATCAGGATGATGGCGTCGCGGGCGGGCTCCGCCGTCAGCGCCTTGACGTCCTCGGCCAGCGGCTTCTGGCCGCTGGCATTGCGCACCCATAGCAGCCGCCGGTCGGAAAACATCGGCACGGTGCGGGCTTCGTCGAGCAGCCGGCCCTGGTCGCGATCGACCTCCGCGCCATCGAGGCGGACGACGGAGAAGGGGTCGTCGAGCGGCAGGCCGGTCTTTTCGGCAAAGGCCTTTGCGCGCTCGGCGACCAGGCCGCGATCGGGACCGTAAAGCAGGACGATCGAGATGCGCGCGTCCGGCTTCGCCAGCCACGAATCGACCTCGTATCCCTTTTTCTGTGCCATGAGGGGGTGGTTAGCATGGGGAGAGGGCGGAGTGAACGGGATAGGCAAAGGCGCCGACCGTTCTTCCCTTCTCCCCCTGTGGGAGAAGGTGTCGCCGAAGGCGACGGATGAGGGGTGTTCCAGCGGAGTGAGACGTTGGTGTTCCCTGGAACACCCCTCATCCGTCTCGGCGCTAACGCGCCGATCCACCTTCTCCCACAAGGGGAGAAGGGAGCACGCGCTCGTATCTGGCGGCGATCCCCTCGCAAGCTTGCGCCAAATTGCGTTCCGCCCCCCAACATCGACAAGAAATTTCGCCGACATATCTGCATCTTGCGGTCGCTTGCCGGCCGAGACGTCCGGTCAGGTTCGGCGCCCGATGAATTCGCACTGCGCCCGCCGCGCGGATGTGCAAATATCACCGCGGCAAATGGGAGGACCATGGTCATGACCGATGCTGGGATGTTGCGGTTTCATGTGCCGGAGCCGGAGGTGCGGCCGGGCGGAACGCCCGACTTTTCCAACGTGCCGATCCCCAATGCGGGCTCGGTGCCGCGGCCGGAAATCGATGTCGATCCGCGCACCATCCGCGACATGGCGTTTTCGATCATCCGGGTGCTCAACCGCGACGGCGAAGCGGTCGGACCGTGGGCCGGGCTGCTCACCGACGACGAGCTGCTCGAAGGCCTGCGCCACATGATGACGCTGCGCAGTTTCGACGCCCGCATGCAGATGGCGCAGCGCCAGGGCAAGACCTCGTTCTACATGCAGCATCTCGGTGAAGAGGCGGTGAGCTGCGCCTTCCGCAAGGCGCTGGCGCCGGGCGACATGAATTTCCCGACCTACCGGCAAGCTGGCCTGCTCATCGCCGACGGCTACCCGATGGTGACGATGATGAACCAGATCTATTCCAACGAAGCCGACCCGCTCAAAGGGCGGCAGCTGCCGATCATGTACTCGTCGAAGGAGCACGGCTTCTTCTCGATCTCCGGCAATCTGGCGACGCAGTACATCCAGGCGGTCGGCTGGGCGATGGCCTCGGCAATCTCCAACGATTCGAAAATCGCGGCGGCGTGGATCGGCGACGGCTCGACGGCCGAATCCGATTTCCATTCGGCACTGGTGTTCGCCTCGACCTACAAGGCGCCGGTCATCCTCAACGTCGTCAACAACCAGTGGGCGATCTCGACGTTTCAGGGCATCGCCCGCGGCGGCTCCGGCACGTTTGCCGCGCGGGGGTTGGGCTTTGGCATTCCGGCGCTGCGCGTCGACGGCAACGACTATCTCGCCGTGCATGCGGTGGCCAAATGGGCGGCGGACAGGGCGCGGAATAATCTCGGGCCGACGCTGATCGAATATGTCACCTACCGCGCCGGCGCGCATTCGAGCTCGGACGATCCGTCGGCCTACCGGCCGAAGACCGAATCCGACGCCTGGCCGCTCGGCGATCCGGTCATGCGGCTGAAGAACCACCTGATCCAGCGCGGCGTCTGGTCGGACGAGCGCCACGCCCAGGCGGAAGCGGAGATCCTGGAGACGGTGATCGCGGCGCAGAAGGAGGCCGAAAGCAACGGCACGCTGCATGCCGGCGGCAAGCCGTCGACGCGCGAAATGTTCGAGGGCGTGTTTGCCGAGATGCCGCCGCATCTCAGACGCCAGCGCCAGCAGGCGGGAGTCTGAACCATGCCGAGACGGACCATGATCGAGGCGATCCGCGACGCTATGGATGTGTCGATGGCGCGCGACGAACGCGTCATCGTCTATGGCGAGGATGTCGGCTTCTTCGGCGGCGTTTTTCGTGTCACCCATGGCCTGCAGGCCAAATACGGCAAGAGCCGCTGCTTCGACGCGCCGATCAACGAATCCGGCATTGTCGGTTCGGCCATCGGCATGGCGGCCTACGGGCTGAAGCCGTGCGTGGAAATTCAGTTTGCCGACTACATGTATCCGGCCTACGACCAGCTGACGCAGGAAGCAGCAAGGCTGCGCTACCGCTCGAATGGCGATTTTACCTGCCCGATCGTTGTCCGCATGCCGACCGGCGGCGGCATCTTTGGCGGCCAAACGCACAGCCAGAGCCCGGAAGCGCTGTTCACCCATGTATCGGGCTTGAAGACGGTGGTGCCGTCCAACCCGCATGATGCCAAGGGCCTGCTGATCGCGGCGATCGAGGACCCCGATCCGGTGATCTTCCTCGAACCGAAGCGGCTCTATAACGGCCCGTTCGACGGCCATCACGACCGGCCGGTGACGCCATGGTCGAAGCATGAACTCGGCGAAGTCGCCGATGGCCATTACACCGTGCCGCTCGGCAAGGCGGCGATCCGCCGGCAGGGCTCCGCCGTCACCGTGCTTGCCTACGGCACCATGGTCTATGTCGCGCAGGCCGCCGTGGAAGAAACCGGTATCGACGCCGAGATCATCGATCTCAGGACGTTGCTGCCGCTCGACCTCGACACAATAGTCGCTTCGGTGAAGAAGACCGGACGCTGCGTCGTCGTGCATGAAGCGACGCTGACCTCCGGCTTCGGCGCCGAGCTGTCGGCGCTGGTGCAGGAGAATTGTTTCTACCATCTGGAAGCGCCGGTGGCGCGCGTCACCGGTTGGGACACGCCCTATCCGCATGCGCAGGAATGGGAGTATTTTCCGGGGCCGGCGCGGGTCGGCCGCGCCTTGATCGAAACCATGGGAGCCTAGGGATGGGCGAACACATCATCAAGCTGCCCGATGTCGGCGAAGGTGTCGCCGAGGCTGAATTGGTCGAATGGCATGTCAAGGTCGGCGATCTCGTGCGCGAGGACAGCGTGCTTGCTGCCGTGATGACCGACAAGGCGACGGTGGAAATCCCTTCACCGGTCGATGGCGAAATTCTGTGGTTGGGCGCGGAGATCGGCGACACGGTGGCGATCGGTTCGCCGATCGTGCGGCTGAAAGTGGCGGGGGAGGGCAATGTCGCCGAAGGCTCGAAATCGTCAGAGGTCACGGCGGCACCGACCCCCACCCCTGCCGGGGCGAGCCACGGGTTTCGCCCGTCCTCCGGACCCCCACAAGAGGGAGGCGTCTCGGCCACGAAATCCGACGCCAAGTCGCCACCACCTGCACCAGCAGCCAAAAGCGCACGGGCAGCTGAGACAGAATCCCCCTCCCCCTTGTGGGGAGGGGCTAAGGGTGGGGGTGCTGCGCCGACATCTAAAGGTGCGGCACCCTCCGGCGCGCCGCGCCCGGAGGGCGAAAAGCCCCTGGCGTCGCCCGCCATCCGGCTCAGGGCGAAGGAGGCGGGGATCGATCTGCGCCAGGTGTCGGGTACCGGCCCTGCCGGCCGCATCAGCCACGAAGATATCGAGGCATTCCTGGCACGCGGACCGCAGGTAGCGAAGGCGTCGGGTCTGGCGCGCAATGACAGCGTCGAGGATATCAAGGTCATCGGACTGCGGCGCAAGATCGCCGAAAAAATGTCGCTGGCGAAGTCACGCATCCCGCACATCACCTATGTCGAGGAGATCGACGTCACAGCACTTGAGGAGTTGCGCGCGGCGCTCAACAAGGAAAAGCGCAAGGGTGTGGAGAGGCCGAAGCTGACGCTGCTGCCGTTCCTGATGCGGGCGATGGTCAAGGCGATTGCCGACCAGCCCAACATCAACGCGCTGTTCGACGACGAGGCCGGCATCATCCATCAGCATGGCGGCGTCCATATCGGCATTGCCGCGCAGACGCCGTCGGGCCTGGTGGTGCCGGTGGTCAAGCACGCCGAGGCGCGCGACCTCTGGGATTGCGCGGCCGAGCTCAACCGCCTGGCCGAAGCGGCGAAGTCCGGCACGGCCAGCCGCGACGAGCTGTCGGGATCGACCATCACCATCACCTCGCTCGGCGCCATGGGCGGCGTGGCGACGACGCCGGTCATCAATCATCCTGAGGTGGCGATCGTCGGCGTCAACAAGATGATGGTGCGGCCGGTCTGGGACGGCACCCAGTTCATCCCGCGCAAGATGATGAACCTGTCATCGAGCTTCGATCACCGGGTGGTCGACGGCTGGGATGCGGCGGTGTTTGTGCAGCGGATCAAGGCGCTGATTGAGACGCCGGCGCTGATATTTGTGGATTGAGGGTGATGAGCGAGATGCGCGAGGCGTTGGGATCCAGGCTCCACCTTCTCCCCTTGTGGGAGAAGGTGTCGCCGAAGGCGACGGATGAGGGGTGTTCCAGGGAACGCCAACGTCTCACTTCGCTGGAACACCCCTCATCCGTCTCGGCGCTATCGCGCCGATCCACCTTCTCCCACAAGGGGAGAAGGAAAGGCGCGCGGCGGCCTTCGCCGAAAGGACAGCCAAGATGAAAGAAATCTCCTGCAAGCTGCTGGTCATCGGCGCCGGGCCTGGCGGTTATGTCTGCGCCATTCGCGCCGGACAGCTTGGCATCGATACGGTGATCGTCGAAGCCGGCAAACCGGGCGGCACCTGCCTCAATGTTGGCTGCATCCCGTCCAAGGCAATGATCCATGCGGCGGAAGAGTTCGAGAAGGTCGCGCAAATGGCCGGCGGCAGCAGCCCCCTCGGCATTTCGGCTACGGCTCCTTTGCTCGATCTCGGCAAGACGGTAGCCTGGAAGGACGGGATTGTTAGCCGGCTGACCAGTGGCGTTGCCGGGCTGCTGAAGAAGGCGAAGGTCAAGACCGTCTATGGCTGGGCGACTTTTCGCGACGGCAAGACCGTCGCGGTCGAGACCGAGACCGGCACGCAGATCATCCGCGCCGAGACCGTGGTGATCGCCACCGGCTCGGCGGCGGTCGAACTGCCGTTCCTGCCGTTCGGCGGGCCGGTGATCTCGTCGACGGAGGCTCTGGCTCTCAGCGAAGTGCCGAAGAGGCTCGCGGTGGTCGGCGGTGGCTATATCGGGCTGGAACTCGGCATGGCGTTCGCCAAAATGGGCGCCGCGGTGACCGTGGTCGAGGCGCTGCCGCGCGTGCTGGCGCAGTATGATGCGGAACTGACCCGGCCGGTGGTGAAACGGCTGGCCCAGCTCGGCGTCGAGGTGATGCTTGGCGCCAAGGCCAAGGGGGACAAGGGCGACGCGCTGCTGGTCGAGACCGCGGACGGCAAGAGCACCAAAATCGCGGCAGACAAGATCCTGGTCACGGTCGGCCGCAAGCCGGTGACGGAGGGCTGGGGCCTCGATCAGATCGATCTCGACATGGCCGGCAAGTTCATCAAGATCGACGACCAGTGCCGCACCTCGATGCGCGGCGTCTATGCCATTGGCGACGTCACCGGCGAGCCGATGCTGGCGCACCGGGCGATGGCGCAAGGCGAAATGGTGGCCGAGATCGTCGCCGGCCACAAGCGCAGCTGGGACAAGCGCTCGATCCCGGCCGTCTGCTTCACCGATCCGGAGCTGGTGACGGCAGGGCTAACGCCGGAGGAGGCGAAGGCTTCAGGCGAAATCAAGATCGGCCAGTTCCCCTTCGCCGCCAACGGCCGGGCGATGACGAAACTCGGCGAGGACGGGTTTGTTCGTGTTGTCGCCCGCGCGGACAACCATCTGGTGCTGGGCATCCAGGCGGTCGGGCAAGGCGTGTCGGAACTGGCGGCGGCGTTCGGCCTGGCGCTGGAAATGGGCGCGCGGCTGGAGGATATCGCCGGGACCATCCATGCGCATCCGACGCAAGGCGAAGGCTTCCAGGAAGCGGCGCTGAAGGCGCTGGGCCACGCGCTGCATATTTGAAGTGCGCTTACCCTCCCCCTTGTGGGGAGGGTCGATCCGCGTAGCGGAGCGGGGTGGGGGTCCTCGCCGACCGTCAGCGCTCACCCCCACCCCGTCTCGCCATCTCCGCTTCGCTCCGACCGCGAGCCGACCCTCCCCACAAGGGGGAGGGTGGCCGCTCAGCCGTTGGTTGTCGCAGATCAGCGGAATGTACTAAGTGTCGGTCCATGGACACCGGCCTGAAGAAATACATCGCCATACGCTACAACATCGCCGCTGGCTTCAAGCCAAGCCAGTGGGACGGAAAGGGCCGCGCCAATCTCGACCCGGTCTGGCTGGTCGAGCGCCTGGCGTTGTTCGACACCTATTGCGCGTCGTCGCTCGAAGGCCAGTCGCTGAAGGATTTTACCGTCCTTCTGGCGTTCGATGCCGATACGCACGAGAACTATATTCGCACCGTGTGCAGCTGCGTGGCCGGTGTCGACGTCAGGCCGATCCTTGTCGAGGCGGGCGAGGATTACAATGATCGCTTCAATGCCTTCGTCCAGGCCGATACCGATGCCGACTATGTTTCGCTCACGCGGCTCGACAGCGACGACGCGCTGGCGCCGACCTTCATGGAGCGCGTCGAGCACTACGCGCGCCGGGAGATCGAAAAGCGTGTGGTGGACCTGCAGCCGCTCTACATTGCCTTTCCGGACGGCCAGAATTTCGACACGGCAAGCGGACGCTACACGCACCACGACTATGTCACGTCGGCGTTCGGCACGCTGGTCGAAAGGAGATCGCCGGCGATGAGCGGCGTCTACAGCGAGCACCACGCAAAAATGGCGACGCGCTTCAACACCGTCGTGGCGGCATCGAAGGGCGCGCAATGGTGCATCGTCATCCATGACAACAACGCCGCCAACGTGTTGAGGGGGAAGCCGGTCTCGGGGCCCTCCTTCACGGTGGGCCGACCGGGTGTCGAACCCAAGGTGCCAGCGCGAAGGCAAAGCGCGCCACGACAGGCGACGCAGCCCCGCATGGCGCCGCGGACCGCAGGCAACTTCATCCGGTTTCTGCTCGGACGACCGATGGCTCTGCGGAAGTAGCGGGCGCTTCACCCTCCCCCTTGTGGGGAGGGTCGATCGCGAAGCGGGGCGGGGTGGGGGTCCTCGCGCCGACCGTTGGCGCTCACCCCCACCCCGTCTCGCAATCTCCGCTTCGCTTCGACCGCGAGCCGACCCTCCCCACAAGGGGGAGGGTGAAGTAGCTCAGCTTGCCAGCCGGCTTACCATCTCGTGCTGCGCATAAGCGCGCCCAAAACGATTGGCGAGAAACGCATCCAGCGCGATGTTTTCCTGCTTGACGAAGCCGGTCGCCGGCAAGGTGCCGTCGGCCAGCATGTCGAGCACGGCGCAGATGCCGGAGGCGGTGGTGATCTGGATTGCGCTGCGCACCTGGTTGCCGATGCGCTGCGAATAGATCTTGTTGGCGTAGGTTTCCTGCAGCAGGCGGCCATTGCGGCGGCCCGAGACGGTGACGAAGACGATGACCACATCCTGCAGCGTTGCCGGCAGGGCGCTCTCGAAGATATCCTTCAGCACGTCGCGGCGGTGGCGCAGGCCGAGGTCGTTGAGCAGCGCCTTCATGATCGCCGCGTGGCCGGGATAGCGGATGGTGCGGTAGTTCAGCGTGCGCACCTTGCCCTTCAGCGTCTCGGCCAGCGTGCCGAGCCCACCGGAGGTGTTGAAGGCCTCATAGGTGACGCCGTCGAGCGAGAACTCTTCGCGCTCCTCCAGCGGCGGCACTTCGATCAGCTCGCCCTCGACGATCGCCTCGCAGGGTTCGCAATATTCGTTGATGACGCCGTCGGTGCTCCATGTCAGATTGTAGTTCAGCGCATTGGACGGGTATTGCGGCAGCGCGCCGACGCGCATGCGAACGCTTTCCAGCGTGTCGAAGCGGCTGGCGAGATCATTGGCGACGATCGAGATGAAGCCCGGCGCAAGGCCGCATTGCGGAATGAACGCGCCCTTGCCCGAACGCGCCAGTTCCTTGACGCGGCGGGTGGAGATGACGTCCTCGGTCAAATCGAGATAGTGGACGCCGGTTGCGGCGGCCGCTTCGGCGATGCGTGTGGTCAAATGGAAGGGCGCGGCGCTCAGCACGGCGAAGGCGCCGGCAAGGGTGGCCTCGAGTGCGCCGGGAGTAGCGATGTCTAGCTCCAGCGACTCGACGCCGGTGGGGAGTTCGGCTGCTGCCAGCTGGGCGGCGGCGCGGTCGACGACAGTGACGTGGTAATCGGCGGTGTCGGCGAGCATGCCTGCAATGGTCGAGCCGATCTTGCCGGCGCCGACGACGATGATTTTCTTCATGACCTTGCCCCTCGTGAAAACTCTTTGGCCCAGACCGCGCGCGGTGGACGCGATGCCTTCAAGAATCGCAGCTTGCCTGCCGAAAGGAAGCGTGAAACTGTTCGAAACGAACCCCACAATTGATCAATACGCCGATAAAGTTCGTCGAAATGCTCACTGACGCCGAACAAAAACTGCTTTCCTTGCTGCGCGCCAATGCCCGCGCATCGACCACTGAGCTGGCGCGCCAGCTCGGCGTTTCGCGCACGACGGTGCAGAGCCGGATCGAGCGGCTGGAACAGCGCGGCATCATCACCGGCTATGGCGTGCGGATGGCGCCGGACTACGAGCAGGGGCTGGTGCGGGCGCATGTGCTGCTCACCGTCACGCCCAAGCTCGCCGACAAGGTGGTGCGGGCGCTGCAGGCGCTGCCGCCGGTACGGACGCTGCACTCGGTGAGCGGCAATTTCGACATGATCGTCATCGTCGACGCGCCGTCGATCAGGGATCTGGATGCGTTGCTGGACGAGATCGGGGCGATGGACGGGGTCGAGCGGACGTCGTCGTCGATTATTTTGTCGACACGGATCGATCGGTAGGTGGAACGCATGAGCCGCTAATCTCCCCCGTGCGGGGGAGATGGCCGGCAGGCCAGAGGGGGTCAGTTCGACTGGGCTCGGCCTACCTGCCGCTGCAGAAGGAGGTTAGCGCTCCACGCGAGGCGACCCCCTCTGTCGCCTTCGGCGACATCTCCCCCTCAAGGGGGGAGATTAGCTGCTAAGCCCGCCGCCTTTCCGGCCCGCTATCCAGCCACGCCACATCCTCCGCCGACAGCTTGATATCCAGCGCCTTCAAGCTGTCCTCCAACTCGTCCAGCGTGCGCGGGCCGATCAACGGCACCGACGGAAAAGGCTGCGCCAGCACATAGGCGAGCGCGATGTGGATCGGACTTTTGCCCAGGCGCTGCGCCAGCTCGATGGCGCGGTCGCGGCGGCCGAAATTTTTCTCGGAATACCAGACCCGCACCAGCTCCTCATTGTCCTGCTTGTCGCGGCCGGCGCGGTCGGTGAAGAAGCCGCGGCCCTGGCTCGACCAGGCGAAGTTGGGCATCTGCCTTTTCGTCAACCAGGATTTCCAGTCGTCGGTGGACGAGGTGATGCAGCCGGCCCAGATCGGTTCCAGCATCTCGGCCAGCGAGAAATTGTTGGAGAGCACGCCGGGCTTCTGCTTGCCGGTGCGCTCGGCATAGGCAATCGCCTCGTCCATGCGCGCCATCGTCCAGTTCGAGCCGCCGAACGGGCCACGGATGCGGCCGGCCTTGACCTCGGCGTCCATCGCATCGACGAATTCGCCGACCGGCACATCCGGGTTGTCGCGGTGCATGAAATAGAGGTCGACATGGTCGGTCTGCAGCCGGTCCAACGACTGGGCGAGCTGCTTGCCGATGACATCGGGATAGCAGAGCGGCGAGTGGGCGCCCTTGGCGATGATCACCGACTGCTCGCGCACGCCGCGATTCCTGAGCCACTGGCCAAGCAGCGTTTCGGTGTAGCCGGCGCCGTAGACATAGCCGGTATCGAACAGATTGCCGCCGGTCTCGAAGAAGGCGTCGAGCAGGATTGCGCCCGACGAGAAGGTGCGGAAATCCTCGAAGCCGAGCGCCACCACGGAGGCCGGCTTCGACAGGCCCGGAATCTTGCGCTTGCCAATGGCCGTGCCGCCGGTGCGCAGCGGCCGGCCCGAAATGGTGTTGGTTCGCTTAGCCGGCTTTTCGATCTCATATTCGAGCCCGACGGCGGCGCGCCATCTGTCGAGGACGCGCAGCGTGCTGAGGCTGTCGGCCCAGCTCATGCCCGGCCAGGCGAACTCCTGTTTGCCGGCCAGGATCGCCTCGCCGGCGGCGTCGACCTCGAAGGAATAGAGATGGCGGGTTTCGTTGACGCTGATGGTATCGCGCGTGTCGTCGGCGAGAATTACATCGATCCGGCCAGGGCCGCCATCGCGGTTGCCGCCGCCGGCGAACCAGAAATCCGGCACCTCGATGCGGCCCTTGGTGCCGAGGATGCGCAGGACATTGTCCTGTTTCAGCGAGATGCTGCAGGACACCTCGGCGACGACGCCACCGGGGAAATGCAGCAGCGCCGAGGCCCATTCGTCGACGCCGGACTTGCCGAGATGGGCGGTGCCGACAACCTTGTCCGGCTCGGCGAAGGGTTTTCCAGTCGCAGCCCCGGCAATCAGCCGCACCATCGAGACGGGATAGCCGCCGACATCGAGGATGCCGCCGCCGGCGAGATCGTTGGCGTAGAGCCGGTGCTCGGGCATGAAGCCCGGCATGGCGAAGCCGAAGCTCGACTTCATCAGCCTGACATCGCCGATGACGCCCGACTTGATGAGTTCCACCAGCTTCGCCGTCTGCGGGTGCAGCCGGTACATGAACGCTTCGCCGAGGAAGGTGCCGGCCTTGCGCGCAGCATGGATCATGGCGTCGGCCTCGAAGGCGGTCAGCGCCAGCGGCTTTTCGCACAGCACATGCTTGCCGGCTTCCGCCGCCTTGATTGCCCATTCGGCATGGCCGGGATGCGGGATGGCGATATAGACGGCGTCGACCTCGGGGTCAGCGAGCAGCGCGTCGTAACCGTCGAGGATGCGGGCGCCGGGAAACGTCTCGGCCAGGCCTGCCTTGCCGGGATTGCGGGCGCCGAGCGCCACGATCGTGCCGGTGCGCGAGCCTGCCACGCCGCGGGCGAACGCTTTGGCGATGTCGCCGGGCCCGAGTACCCCCCAGCGGATGGGCGCGGTTGCAGTCATGGTCATTCTCCTTGCATAGCTGGAAGGTCAGCGCAGCCGCTGGCCGTTTTCATCGAACAGATAGGATTTGCGGATGGACACGGTGATCGCCTGGGTGTCGGGGACCTTTGCCGCGTCGCGCTGGATCACCAGGTCTTCGCCATGGGCGGTCCTGGCATAGATGAAGCTGGTGCCGCCGAGATGCTCGACCACGTCGATGCCGACGGTGAGGTCGGCGTCGCCTTCGCCGCCATTGCCGAAATGTTCGGGCCGCACGCCGACAATGACCTTGGCTCCTGTTTGCGGCACGGCGCCGGTCAACGGTTGCATAATGCGGGTCATTTCCTCGCCCACCAGCTCGACGGTGACGCTGCTCATGTTGCGCCCGACGACGCGGCCCTTGATGAAATTCATCTTCGGCGAGCCTACAAAGCCGGCGACGAACTGGTTGTCGGGATTGTCGTAGAGATCGAGCGGCCTGCCGATCTGCTCGACATGGCCACCGCGCAGCACGACGATCCGGTCGGCCAGCGTCATCGCCTCGGTCTGGTCGTGGGTGACATAGATCATCGTTGTGCCGAGTTCCTTGTGCAGGCGCGAGATCTCGACCCGCATCTGGACGCGCAGCTCGGCGTCGAGATTGCTCAACGGCTCGTCGAACAGGAAGACTTGCGGTTCGCGCACGATGGCGCGGCCAATGGCGACGCGTTGGCGCTGGCCGCCGGACAATTGCCTCGGCCGCCGCGCCATCAACTCTGTGATGCGCAGGATTTCGGAGGCCCGCTTCACCCGCCGCTCGGTGTCCTCCTTGGGGTTGCCGGTCATCCTGAGACCAAAGCTCAGATTCTGCTCCACGCTCATGTGCGGGTAGAGCGCGTAGGACTGGAACACCATGGCGATGCCGCGCTCGGCCGGCTCGACATCGTTCATCACCTTGCCGCCAATGGCGATCTCGCCGCCGCTGATATCCTCCAGCCCGGCGATCATCCTGAGCAGCGTCGATTTTCCACAACCCGACGGGCCGACAAAGACGACGAACTCGCCATCGGCGATATCGATGTTGGCGCCATGGATGATCTCATAGACGCCGAAGCGTTTTACGACATTGGTGAGGGTGACTGCCGCCATATCGCTGTTGTCCCTACTTGACGGCACCGGCGGCGATGCCGGCGATGAAATGGCGCTGCAGCAGCACGAAGACGACCAGCATCGGTACGGTCAGCATGACGGCGCCGGCCATGATGCCGCCCCATGAGACCTTGGTCAGGCCGATCAGCGTGCCGAGCGCCACAGGGGCCGTCATCGCGCCGGGCTGGCTGTTGATCAAAAGCGGCCAGAGATAATTGTTCCACGAGGCGAGGAACAGGATGATGGCGAGCGCCGCCAGCATCGGCCGCGCCAGCGGCAAAGCGACGAACAGGAAGATACGCCATTCCTTGACGCCCTCGACACGTGCCGCGTCGAAAAGGTCGGCCGGCATCATCGAGAAAGCCTGGCGCATGAACAGCACGCCCAGCGAATTGAACAAGGGTGGCACGATCAGCGCAATCCAGGTGTTGGCGAGCTGGAAGTCGCGCGCCACCATGATGAATTGCGGGATCAGCACCACCGCATAGGGCAGCGTGATGGTGCCGAGGATGATCGCCACCACCGCGCCCTTGCCGAAGAACTGATAGCGGGCGAGCGCCCAGCCGGCCATCGAGGTCAGCAGCACCGAGAAGAAGGTGTAGGTCACCGCCACCGCCACCGAAATACCGATAGCGCCGACGAAATTGGTGTCGCGCTGCAGGTTGTTGAAATTGTCGACGAAATTGCCGTGCGGCAGAAGCTCGATGCCGGGGCTGAAAATGCCGTTGTCGGGCATGGTCGAAAACACCACCATCATCCACAGCGGAAACAGCCAGATCACCGCCAGCGGTGTCAGGACCAGATGCAGCAGGACGCTGCGGCCGAGCCGGCGTTGCGACAGCGAACTCATTTCGGCTCCCCTCTCATTTCGGCTCTCGTGTCAGCCACAGCTGCACCAGCGTGATGGCGATTGCCAGCCCCGCCATGGTGTAGGCGACGGCCGAGGCGTAGCCGAAATTGAGCGAGCGAAAACCCTGGCGGTAGAGCAGCAGGCCAAGCGTCTCGGTGCCGCCGCCGGGGCCGCCGCGCTCCGTGATCAGGAACGGCTCGGTGAACAGCTGCATCGTGCCGATGATCGACAGCACGGCGCAAAACACGATGACCGGCTTGAGCAGCGGCAGCGTTATGTAGAAGAACTGCTTGAGCTTGCTGACGCGGTCGAGCGTCGCTGCTTCATAGACGTCCTCGGGGATCGACTGCAGGCCGGCGAGCAGGATGATGGCGTTGTAGCCGGCCCAGCGCCAGGTTACCGCGATCATGATCAGCGCCATGGCCGGTGTGACGTTGGAGAACCAGTCGATCTTGGCCAGGCCGACGCCGGCGAGGAGCTTGTTGATGATGCCGAAATCCAGGTTGAACATCAGCCGGAACACGGCGGAATAGGCGACCTCGCCGACCACCACCGGAGCGAAGAAGGCAAAGCGGTAGAGGCCACGTGCTTTCAGCAGCGGCGAGTTCAGCAGCACCGCCATGATGATCGCCAGCGAGATCATCACCGGCACCTGGATGACGAGGATGAGCAGCGTGTTCTTCAGCGCGTTGAAGAAAGCGGGGTCGCCGATCAGGCGGCCCCAGTTGAACGTCGGCGCAAAGCGCCAGGGCACCGTGCGCGTCGCCTGGAAGGAAATCATGAACGAGGAGATGATCGGCCACACCCAGAAGATGGCAAAGATCAGAAGGTAGGGCGTAAGGAAGCGATAGGCCGTGGCGTTCTGGTAGCGCATGGTTTCCTCCTCCTTCCTCTTTCCCGGTTGATATCCGGCGTGTTGTTAGCCGGCGGACGCCGCCGGCAATTGGCGAACTGTTGGGCGAGAGCGTCCCTTTCCCCGCCACTATACGGGGAGAGGATGCCGGCAGGCAGGTGAGGGGCAGCGCCAACAGTCCGGCAAATTGCCCTATATCTGGCCCGCCAGCATCACCGCCTTGGTCACTTGATCGGCAGTCCCGTCGCCGAAGCGATCTGGCTGGCGGCGTCGTCGAGGGCGGCCTTGGCATCGGGATAGCCGCCGCCGAGATATTTGGTCTGCACGGCGCGCATGATGATTTCGGCGTCGCTCTGGAACGGCGTGCCGCGGCTCGGCACCACCTTGGGCAGCGTGGCGAGAATGTCCTTCCACACTGCCTGGCCGCCCCAATAGGGCAGGCCCTGCGAGACGTAGGGGTCGTCGAGGGCCGAGATCAGTGACGGCACCAGGCCGAAATCCCTGAGCATGGTGATCTGGCCTTCATTGGTCTCGAGCGTGTATTTCAGATAGGCGTAGGCGGCCTCCTTGTTCTTCGAGGCTGAGGTGATGGCGAGCGACGAGCCTCCGAGATTGGCGGCGCGCGGGCCGTCGGCGGTCAGGCTCGGCATCAGATAGACACCCCATTTGCCGTTTTCGCCGGCGGATTCGGTGCGGATGGTGCCCTCATACCAGCCGCCATAGACCTGGGTGGCGACGGTGCCGGCGGTGTTGTTGGTGATCTTGGTGCCCCAGTCGGCCGACGAGATGATGCCGGCGTCCTTCATGTCCTTGATCTTGGCCAGCGTGTCGACGCATTTCGGCTGGTTGACGGTGATCGACTGCCCATCGGCGGCGAAATAGCCGCAGCCCTGTTCGTTGGAAATCATGCGGAAGAATTCGGTGTCGCCGTTGAAATCGGCATTGGTCATGGTGACGCCGGGATTGGCGGCCTGGACCTTCTTGCCGGCGGCGATGAAATCGTCCCAGGTCTTGATCGAGGCCGGATCGACGCCGGCCTTCTCGTAGAAGTCGCGGCGGTAGAAGGCGGCTACCGGGCCGGAATCCCACGGCATGGCATAGGCCTTGTCGCCGACCTCCAGTTCGGTGCGCTTGAAGTCCGGGAATTTCTTCTGGTCGTCGGCGGTGTAGCCCAGCGTGTGCAAATCGACGAAGCAATCGGGGAACTGGCTCCAGTAGTTCTCGGCCTCGCCGTTTTCGATCGAGACGATATCGGGCAGGCCGACGCCGCCGGCCGCACAGCCGGCGATCGACTTGTCATAGGTCGGCTGGTTGCCGAGATCCTGAACGGTGACCTTGACGTCGGGATACTGTTTGTTGAAGCCGGCCACCGTAGCCTTCAGCGACGAAGCGGCGATATTCCAGCTCCAGATCGTAATTTCGCCGGACTGCGCCAAAGCCGGGGCTGAGCCCAGGCCAAGCGCCAGCGCGGCACAGATCAGTGTCGTGCGCATTGAAATCCTCCCATTTCATTTGCTCTCTCTTCGCGAGCATGGCTAGACTAGGCGGCGCGGAAGGCTTGTCCCTGACAACGGGAATAAAAGATGGGCGGAAAGTAAGATGCCGGAACGGCCGTTTTACCAGCCTGGCGCCAGCAGCGTCGAAGGCCTGCCGATGGCTTTGCAGATGTTTCACAACCATCCGCTGGTGATGCTGAAGCCGCATTGGCATGCCCAGGTCGAGGTCAATTTCATCGTCCGCGGCAGCGTGCACTACCGCATGAACGAGCACGAGATCGCGCTCACGGCGGGCGACATGTGCCTGTTCTGGGGCGGGCTGCCGCACCAGATGGACGATCTCTCCGACGACGCCATCTATGCCGGCGCGCATCTGCCGCTGGTGCATTTCTTCCGCCTGCACCTGCCGACGGATGTCCGCCACCGGCTGATGACGGGCGCCACGCTGGTGACATCGGCGACCGACCAGGCCGATCATCACAATTTCGAACGCTGGAACCGCTATTTCCGCTCGGGCGATCCGGCGATAACCGAGCACGCCGTGAACGAGCTGCTGCTGCGGTTGGAGCGGGTGCGCTTCGAGCCCTACCGGCTGGTGCCGGAAACCGCCATCGGCCAGGAACCCGGCGGCCCGTTCGACCAGCAATCGCTGCGCAATGTCGGTCGCATGTGCGACTTCATCGCCGAGAATTTCCTCTACGACATAGACTGCGTCGACATCGCGGCGGCGGCCGACATCCATCCCAAATACGCCATGAGCATTTTCAAGAAGTCGACCGGCATGACGCTCAACGAATATATGAACCTGCTGCGGCTGAGCTATGCGCAGGCGCTTTTGATGCATGAAGACGCCAATGTGCTGCGCGTCGCCATGGATTCAGGCTTCGGCTCGCTCAGCGCCTTCAACAAATCCTTCCGCAAGCTGGCGGGGATGTCGCCCTCGGATTTTCGCCGGGGTGCGGTGGGCCGGTAGGTTCAACGGTCGTCTTGATCAACCCGCAGCCGTTCGGGTGGAAACATGTGCAAGGCTAATCGCGACCACCTTTGTCGACTGCGATCATCAACTTGGAGAATTGTCAGCGACTTCGCGTTTCATGAGCGCCTTCCCCCACTCCGTCGCTGCTTCGCTCGACGGAGTGGGGTCGACCTGGCTCTGGCGTTGTCATTTCAAGCCGGGACCGGTGCCCTCCGCCCGAGGAAACCCGACAATTACCGCCAGCCCAGGCCGGCGATCCTCCAGCGCAATCGTTGCACCATGCAGGTCGGCGATTGCCCGCACCAGGCTGAGGCCAAGGCCGCTGCCGGGCGTGGTGCGGCTGGAGTCGAGCCGGTAGAGCCGCTGGAACACTTTTTCGCGCTCCTGCGCCGGGATGCCGGGGCCATTGTCGGCGACCTCAGCCAGAATGCGGTCGCCTTGCCGCCGCACCGATAGAAGGATTGCCGTGCCATCGGGGCAATGCCGCAGCGCGTTCTCAACCAGATTGGCAAACAATTGCGTCAGCAGGTCGCGGTCGCCGTGGACCAGGCATGGCGTGCCGTGGACGATCGTGGCCGACAGCGACTTGCCGTCATCCTCGGCGACACCGGCGTAGATTTCGGCAATGGCATCGATGACGCCGGTGAGGTCGAGATCGACAAAGCGCGCCTTGCGGGCGCCGGCCTCGATCTGGGCAATACGCAACAGCGCATCGAAAGTATCGTTGATCTGCAGGCTTTCCCCACGTGCCTCCGCCAGCTCATCGGCAACGGCCTCACCCCGCGCGGTCCTGTCGGCCGCAGCTTCCAAAATCATCTGCAGCCGGTTGAGCGGCGTCTTCAGATCATGCGCGATGTCGGCGCTGACCTGGCGCATGCCGTCCACCAGCGCCGCCAGCCGCTCCAGCGCGGCGTTGACCTGGCGCGAGACGCCGTCAATGTCGTCGCCATTGCCGAGCAGTGGAATGCGGGCGTCGAGCCGGCCGTTGGAGACATCGTCCATGGTGGTGGCAATGCCGTCGAGGCGACGCTGCACACGCGACGCCAGCAAGGCGCCGCCAGCCACCGCCAGCCCTGAAATGATCAGGGTGGCCCAGCCGAAGCTCATCAAAACGATGCGTTCCAGCTCCTCGGTTTCGGAAAGCGAGAAGGCGATTGTCAGGCTGTTGGGCCCGACCGAACCGGTCCAGGCGCGGTACATAGTGTCCGGCGCAACGCCTGGCAGGGAAGCGGCAAAATCCGAAAAGCCATCGGGAAGGTCGGCGGCGGTGAAATTCCCGGCCAGGCGATTGCCGGCGGGATCGGTGAGCGAGAACAGCTGTTCCTTGCTCGGGCTGAGCGCGGCGTGGCTGTCGACTGCCGAAACCAGATCCTCCCGGTCGTTTCCGGCATAGGTCACCGCCACGACCGAATAGGTCTCCTTGACCGACTGGTCGAGCTGCTCGGCAAGATCCGCGCTCATCAGCTGGTAGACGATGGCGCCTGACAGGATGAAGGCGAGCACGAACAGCAAGGCGAAGGTCAGGGCCAGCCGAAACGGCGTGCTGCGCAGCAGGCGAGAGCCTGTCTCAGTCATAGCAAGTTTCTGTCATGCCGCGCCTCAGTCGTGAACACTGTAGCCAGTGTTGCGCACGGTGTGGATCAACGTGGTTTCGAACGGCCTGTCGATCTTGGCGCGCAGCCGGCTGATATGGGTTTCGACGACGCTGGTCTTGGGGTCGAAGTGAAAATCCCAGACCCGTTCCAGAAGCATGGTGCGGGTGATGACGCGGCCCTCGCCGCGCATCAGCACTTCGAGCAGGCTGAATTCGCGCGGCTGCAGGTCGATCGCCTGGCCCTGCCTGGTGACGCGGCGCTGGATCAGGTCCATTTCGAGGTCTGCGATGCGCAGCGTCGTCTTCAGCTCCTGCACCGCAGGGCGACGGCCGAGCGCGTTGATGCGGGCGAGCAGTTCGGAAAAGGCGAATGGCTTGACGAGATAGTCGTCGCCGCCGGCCTCGAGCCCTTCAACCCTGTCGTCGACGCCGCCGACCGAGGTCAGAAAGATCGCCGGCGTGCGCACGCCCGCCGCCCGCACCGCCTTGATCATCGACAGGCCGTCGAGGCCGGGCAGCATGCGGTCGACGACGATCACGTCATAGGCGTCGCGTGTCGCGGCAAACAGCGCGTCATGCCCGTCGCGCAACAGATCGCAGACATGCCCGGCTTCGCTCAGGCCCTTGACGACATAGTCTGCGGTCCTGGGGTCATCCTCAACAAAGAGAAGTCGCATCTCTGTTCCGGTCTGTTGCCGAGGCTTTGCCAGAGCGGCATGCTAGCACCGGCGGCGGTCCGTTCCTAGAATATCCGCCGGCGCCTGGTCGCTCTTGGTCGTTGCACATGTCCATAAGTGTCATCCGACCGGATCGCGCGCAGGGACAAGCATCCTGCGCAGCACGGCGTCTTTCAGAATAAAATGATGGAAGAGTGCCGCACCGGCATGAATGCAGATCAGAACGATGAATACCGGCTTTGCCCAAGTATGGACATCGCCCATCCAGCTCCAAACATAAAAGGCCAGAAGCCCGGAAACAGGAGCGGCAACGAGAAGGCCATAGAACAGCGCATGCGTTGTGCGTGAGGCGAAAGCCATCCATTTCGGCATTGTGGATTGCGGCTTGGGCGCACCGATGAAGAGGCGGACGGCCAGTCGCACGAACACCAGCAACAGGATCGCCAGGCCGACCCAGTAATGGGCGGACCCCATGGTCTGCCCGTAGGACGACAGTTGGCGTCTGTCCGCTGCCGCATCGACATAGATTGTCATGTTTTCGCCGAACAGGAGCTGGAACAGGACAAGCGCCGCTATCATCCAATGCAGGCTAATTTGGAGGCCGCTATAACCGGATTTCCTGGAGTTCATTCTTCCGTCCATGAGGTGAGCGCGATAGCTGCCCAGGGCGACCCACGGCAGGGATCCATTGACGTTTTGGCGCGTTCTCGTCGCGTCAGGCGGGCGTGCAGGTGCTTGCATCTACTCCGATTCAAGCAGGATTTTGTCGGCCTCGCCGGTGCCCTTCTTCAGACTCATATAGAGAACGAGGGCGACGATGCAGCCCAGGAAGATCATGCTGGTGAAGGTGGTGCCGAAGCCGAGGCCGCCATATTCGACCGGCTGCGACAGCAGGTCGCCGAACGAGGCGCCAAGCGGCCGCGTCAGGATGTAGGACAGCCAGAAGGCGAGGATGGCGTCGAGGCCGAAGGCGAAATAGCCGAGGGCGATGAAGACGATGACCGCGCCGAACAAGAAGCCAGTCGTGAGATAGCCAATGTCGAACGTCTCGGCGACAAGGTCGCCGGCCGCGGTGCCGAGCGAAAAGGTGAACAGGATAGCCAGCCAGTAGAAGATCTCGCGCCTGGTGGTGACGATCGTATGGATGGAGAGCGTTCTTTCGCTGGCGTACCAGACCGCGAATGTCGCGGCGAGCAAGACCGTGAAGGCAATCGTGGTGGTTTGCAGACGGACGCCCAAATTGTCGACCAGATTGTCGGTGATCAAGGTGCCGACGACGCTGATCAGCACCACCGCCAGCCAATAGGCCCATGGCACATAACGCCTCTGCGCGAATTGCAGCGCCAGCGCGACGACAAGGATGCCGGTCATGATCAGCGAGGTGACGGTCAGTCCGAAGCCAAGATTGACGGCCAGATAATCGGCCGCCGTCTCGCTGGTGAGTGGCGAGACACCGGCGCTATGAGCCCTGCCGGAGTGCAGGAACTATGATGAGCTACGCTCCCCCCAAGCCGGCAGCGAAGGCGTTCGACCAGCACAAGCGCCTGCTCGTCATACAAGTGGCGGCAGCCCTCGCCGTCATGCTGTTGCTGTTCACCAAGCCCTTTCTCGTCGAAGGCTCGGACGGGCACGGATACATTGAGGCGCTGGGCATCGGCTTCGTGCTGGTCTGCTTCCTTGGCCGTCTGTGGAGCATTCTCTATGTCGGCGGAAGGAAGAACGACGAGCTGGTCACCATCGGCCCGTTCTCGATGAGCCGGAACCCGCTCTACTTCTTTTCCACGGTCGGCGCGGCGGGCGTCGGGTTGATGTACGGCTCGGTGCTGGTGGCGGCGGCGCTGGCTCTGGTGAGCTACCTGGTGTTCCGGGTGACGGTGCGCAAGGAAGCCGAGTTCCTGTTTGGAAAGTTCGGCCCCGCCTACAGCGTCTATGCCGAACGCACGCCGCCTTTCTGGCCGAACCCGCTGCTGTTTCACGATCAAGCCGAACGCCGGTTCTCGACAAAGGCGTTGCGGCGGACATTCACGGACGGGCTCTATTTCCTGGCGCTGTTCCCGGCCATCGAGACGATTGAGCAGTTGCGGATCAGCGGCATGCTGCCGGTGTTTTTCACCCTCTACTGACCGGAGCGCCGTGCCGCGCGGCGCACGCTGTAGAGCAGGATGACGAGGCAGCCGGGCAGAAGCAGGACGCCGCCGGCAAGCGGCGGCAACGCCAGCAGCTTCACTGCCGCGGCAATCGCTACGATCAACAGCAGCGCCAGCGTCGCAAGGCTGCCGTCGTCGATGAACATGCCGACGAGCTCCTTTAGAATGAGGCGAACGACGTTCATCGAGCAACTCCTTGTGCAGCCTGGGGTAGCTGGCGCGCAACCAGCGCACCATGGCGAAGCACGCGACGGCGATGATTGCGAAGATGGCCAGCAGCGCCAGATCGGCGCCCGGCCAGTCGGTGCCCAGGCCTTCGCCGGTCCAGAAAATGCCGAAGCTTGTCAACATCAGGCCGACGGCGAATTTGAGCGCGTTTTCCGGCACCCGCGCCAGCGGCCTGTGCACCGCAAGGCCGATGATCGTTACCAGGACGAAGGCTGCCAACGCGCCAAGGCTGGCATAGAAGGTCTGTGCATGCGCGGCGCCGACGGCAATGACGATGAACACCACCTCGACACCTTCGAGCAGCACCGCCTTGAAGGCCGCGAGCCCGGCCAGATAATCGGCGCGGCGGTCATTGGCCTGCTGCTGCAAAGCGGCGGTTTCCTTTGAAAAGGCCGCGTCCTCGTCATGCAGGGCGATGACGCCGACACTGCGCAAAATGGCCTTTCTCAACCAGCGCATGCCAAACAGGACCAGGAGCACGCCGACGACGAACTGCAGCACCGCAATGGGAATCAGCGCCAGCAGCGGTCCGAAGGCCAGCACCAGAGCCGCCAGCACCGCCAGCGCCAGCGCCGCGCCTGTCAGCGCTGGCCGCCAGCTGCGGGTGACGCCTACCGCCAGCACGATGGTGAAGGCCTCGACCACTTCGACGAAGGAGGCAAGGAACGAGGCGGTCACGGTGGAAAGTATGGGCGTCAGGCCGTTCATGAAGGTTTCCTGTCTGCGGGAATCACTAGCCTGAGAAGGATACAGCGCTCCGGCGGAAGGGAGAACGCGCCGGCATCGTCGCCATGGTCTATCTGTTGCGTCAACATCGGTGGCCCGGTCGCCGGCGTCGCTACGAGCTGCTCGGCGTCGGCGACAATTTCAAGCCGATCGTGCTAGGCCTTGTCATTGTGCTCGCCGTCATTCTGGATGCCTATCGGGAAAAGCTGTTGAGGGTGATCCGATAAAGCGCGTCGCGCTTTTTGGTTTTTGTTTTATGGATGTCATTTTCCCAGATCCGCCGGACACTCCGGGCGACATGCACTAGGGGACAAGAAATGACGACGATTGCCGATGTCGCGCGCCATGCCGGAGTGTCGGTCGCAACCGTCTCGCATGTGATGAACCGCACGCGCCATGTCGAGCCGGAGACGGCCGAGCGCGTGCATTCGGCCATCGCCGCCTTGCGCTACAGTCCGAACACGCTGGCGCGCAGCCTGAGGCGCGGCGAGACCAAGACCATCGGCCTGCTGCTGCCGGACAATTCCAATCCGTTCTTCGCCGGCGTGGCACGCCAGATCGAGGATGCCGGCTTCCTTGCCGGCTATACGGTGATCCTGTGCAACTCCGACGGCAGCGCCGAGAAGGAGGAGCGCTACCTCCAGGTGCTGATGGCCAAGCAGATCGACGGGCTGATCTTTGCCGGCTCGTCCGATCATGCGCGGGTGTTCTCCAGCCTTCTGCCCGGCGTCCCGGCGGTGCTGATCGACCGCGAGATCCATTCGGTCAATGTCGATTCCGTGCTGGTCGATCACGATTATGGCGGCTATCTCGCCGGCCGCTATCTGGCCGGGCTCGGTCACGAGAAGATCGGCGTCATCGGCGGCCCGCGCGATTCCAGCTCCAGCCCCGCCCGCCTGCGCGGCTTCGCCAGGGCGCTGCAGGAAGCCGGCCTCGACCTGCCGCCGGCCTCGGTGGTGGATTCCGACTACCACTTCGCCGGCGGCCGCATGGCGATGGAGCGGCTGATGGCGCAGGCGCCGGGGATCACGGCGCTGTTTGCCTGTAACGATCTGATGGCCATGGGCGCGCTGACAGTGCTGCGCGGGCGCGGATTGCGGGTCCCCGGCGACATGTCGATGATCGGCTTCGACGACATACCCTATGCCGTCACCACCTGGCCGCCACTGACGACGATCGCACAGCCGGTCGAGAAGATCGGCACGCGGGCGGTCAGCCTGCTGCTCGAGCGGGTTGCCGAGCCGGCGGCGCATTCGCGCCGCGAAGTGCTCACCCCGGTGCTCGTCGAACGGGAGAGCTGCGCGCCGTTGCGCGGCTGAAGCCCCTCAGGCGGCTGCCGGCTGCAGCGCTGCCCTGAGCAGCATGCCGAAGAGGTCGCGCGGCTCGTCGGGATCGGCGAGCAGGTCGAGCTCCTCGTAGAGGCCGGTGGCCTGAAGCTGGTCTCTGATATAGCGCAGTGCGGAAAAATCCTCGGTGGCGAAGCCGACGGAATCGAACAAGGTGATCTGTTCCGCCGTCTTGCGGCCTTCCGCCTTGCCGGTCATCACCTGCCACAACTCGGTCACCGGATGGTCGGCGTGGAGCTGCTGGATTTCCCCCTCGATGCGCGTCTGCGGCGAGAACTCGACGAAGATGTCGGAGCGCAAAAGGATGTCGCGGTGCAGTTCCGTCTTGCCGGGGCAGTCGCCGCCGACCGCGTTGATGTGCACGCCGGAACCGACCATGTTGTCGGTCAGAATGGTGGCGGACAGCTTGTCGGCGGTCACCGTGGTGATGATGTCGACTCCTTCCACAGCATCCTGGCCGGTGGCGCAGATGGTGATGTCAAAGCCTTTGCCGGCGAGGTTGCGGGCGCATTTTTCCGAAGCCGAGCGGTCGATGTCGTAGAGCCGCAGCCGGTCGATGCCGAGCAGCGCTTTGAAGGCGACAGCCTGGAATTCGGACTGGGCGCCATTGCCGATGATGGCCATCGAGCGCGCGCCTTTCGGCGCCAGATATTTGGCCGCGACAGCGGAGGTCGCCGCGGTGCGCAGCGCCGTCAGGATCGTCATTTCGGTGAGCAGCATCGGATAGCCGGAGCCGACATCGGCGAGCACGCCGAAGGCGGTGACGGTCTGGCGCCCCTCGCGCATGTTCTTGGGATGGCCGTTGACATATTTGAAGCCGTATAGCCGGCCGTCGCTGGTCGGCATCAGTTCGATGACGCCGTCATGGCTGTGCGAGGCGATGCGCGGCGTCTTGTCGAACAGCTCCCAGCGGCGAAAATCCTCCTCGATATAGGCGGCGAGTTCGGTGAGGAACCGCTCGACGCCGATGGTCAGCACCAGCTTCATCATGCGGTCGACGCTGACGAAGGGGACGATGGCAAGGCGGGAAGGCTGGGTCATGCAATGCTTCCGGAATGGCTGCGGGTCGGGCGGTCCATGATCCGGCGGCCCATCAGGCTGGCGGCGAGGTCGACCATCAGCGTGGCGGTGCGGCCGCGCTCGTCGAGGAACGGGTTGAGCTCGACCAGATCGAGGCTGGAGACCAGGCCGCTGTCGGACAGCATCTCCATCACCAGATGCGCCTCGCGGAAGGTGGCGCCGCCGGGCACGGTGGTGCCGACGGCCGGCGCGATGGAGGGGTCGAGGAAGTCGACGTCGAGGCTGACATGCAGCAGGCCGTTTTCCTTTTCGACGATGGCCAGGAAGGCGCGCAGCAAAGGTGCAACGCCGTGCTCGTCAATGGTGCGCATGTCGTGCACGGTAACCCCCGCTTCGCTCAGCGCCCGGCGCTCCGCCGGATCGACGCTGCGCAGGCCCATGACGCAGATGTGGGCAGGGTCGACGGCGACAGGCAGGTCCGGGAAATAACCGTTGAAGCCCGGCCGGCCGCTGGCATAGGCGAGCGGCACGCCGTGCAGATTGCCGCTGACGGTGGTATCGAGCGTGTGGAAATCGGGATGTGCGTCGAGCCACAGCACGAAGAGCGGCCGGCCGCGTTCGGCGGCGCGGCGGGCTATGCCCGACACCGTGCCGGCCGATATCGCGTGGTCGCCGCCAAGGAAGATCGGCATGGCGTCTCGCGAAGCCGCATAGGCGGTCTCGGCAATTGCCGCCGTCCAGGCGGAAATCTCCGGCAGGGCCTTCAGCGCGAGATTGCCGTGGACGATTGCGCGCACGGCGGCCGGTTGCACCGCGCCCCAGTCCTCGACCTCGTGGCCAAGTTCCGACAGCACCGAGACAAGCCCGGCCGTGCGCAGCGCGCTTGGCCCCATCTCGCATCCCATCCTGCCGGCGCCGTCCTGCACCGGCGCGCCAACGATCCTGCAGCGCATGGTTTTTGGTGTCCTTGCAAATTGATTGGGCAATTGATGCGTGGAATGAACCATCCCGGCCCGGCAGAATGAACAGGCGAAATTGGCATTTCGAGAAGAATGATTTATCAATCCGATAAGTCAGCTTGGTCAAAGTGGATAGAATCATGGACTTGCTCGACGAAAGGCTGGTCACGCTGCTCAGGCATGATGCCCGGCGCAGCATCTCCGATCTCGCGGTCGATCTCGGGGTGTCGCGCGCCACGGTCAGGGCGCGCATGGAGCGGCTGGAAAAAACGGGCGAGATCATCGGTTACACGGTGGTGCTGCGCGCCGACGCGGTCGACCAGCGGATACGCGGCGTGATGATGATCGAGATCGAAGGCCATGCCGCGGATCGCGTGGTCCGGGCGCTCGGCGGCCTCGCCGAGGTTTCGACCATTCACACCACCAATGGCCGCTGGGACCTAGTGGTCGAACTCGGCACTGCATCGCTCACCGATTTCGACGCCGTGCTTAGGCGGATACGGCTCATCCCCGGGATAACCGGCAGCGAGACAAGTCTGCTGCTGGCAACGCCGAGGACGACAAGGGCGCGGCTGGCTTAGCCGCCGTTCCGGCCGGCGTGTTCACGCAAAGCTTTGGGCGGAACTGGCGAATGGGTCGCCTGGCTGACGAATCTCATTGGGGCCGCAGCTATCCTCCACATGACGGACGAAGCCGGCATGACGCGAGATTGCACCAGCTTCAACGGTGCAAGGACCGGACGCTTGCCACAGGCCAAGGCTGATGGCAGGATAAAAGGCCGCAACGTGCGGCCTCTGGCGGCCGTTGTGTTTCGATGGATTATGAAGCATTTTCCCAAGGTGCGGGTTCTCCTCACAATGTGCGGCAGCCTCGTTTCGCCTTGGTCGCCCTTGATTTTTCGCAATGTGCGCTTTGCCTGCCTCAGGCCGCAGGGCATTTAATTCCACGGGGTCAAGCCTCATGACAGAGATTTGTGCTCGGGCCGTCTATCGTCGGCGAAGACAAGGCATGGCGCCACAATCAGCGCCCCTGGCATTCGTGACCTGGTGAAGAATGCCGTTGCGTACCTCTCGCCCCCATGTTTCAAAACAGGTCGATAGACCCGCGAGAATGGTTTCGAAGCCTGCGGGGTTGCCCACGGTCCGGCGAGAATTCTAAAAGACGTTCACAATGACACAGCACGCAAAAGACGCACGAATTCTCATGTACAGCCACGACACGTTCGGGCTCGGCCATCTGCAGCGCTGCCGAACGATCGCGCATTCGCTGGTCGGGGATTTCCGCGGACTTCAGGTGCTAATCATTTCGGGCGCCACCATCGCCGGCGCCTTCGACTACCGCGCCCGCGTCGACTTCGTGAAGATCCCCAGCGTCATCAAGCTGCGAAACGGCGAATACACCTCGCTGGAAAAGGACATCGATCTGCACGAGACGCTAAGGATGCGGCAGTCGATTATCCGCCACACGGCCGAGAGCTTCCGGCCGGATATCTTCATCGTCGACAAGGAACCGCTGGGGCTGCGCGGAGAGATTGAGGATACGCTGTCCTACCTCAAGACGCGGGGCACCACGCTCGTGCTTGGCCTGCGCGAGGTGATGGACGCGCCGCATTTGCTCGAAGCGGAGTGGGCACGCAGGGATGTGATGCGCAAGATCGGCCTGTTCTACGACAAGGTCTGGGTCTATGGCCCGCCGGATTTCTACGATCCGCTGACCGGCCTGGAGGTGCCGCCGGCGGTCAGGGCAAAGATGAAGTTCGTCGGTTTCCTGCAACGGAGCCTGCAGCAGAACCAGTTGCCCGGCCACCGGCCCGAGGGCGACTATATCCTGGTTACCACCGGTGGCGGCGGTGACGGCGCCGACCTGATCCACAACGTCATCGAGGCCTATCAGCAGGATCCGCGATTGCAGCACCGGGCGCTGATCGTGCTTGGGCCCTACATGCCGGCGCGCAAGCGCAACAAGCTGGTCCGGAAGGGGGCCAAGATCCCCTATGTCAAGATCATCGAATTCGACAACCGGATGGAAGAGCTGATTGCCGGCGCCAAGGCGGTGGTGGCGATGGGCGGTTACAACACCTATTGCGAGATACTGTCTTTCGACAAGCCGGCGCTGATCGTGCCGCGCGTCACGCCGCGCGAGGAACAGCTGATCCGGGCACGGCGCGCAGCCGAACTCGGCCTCATCGAGATGCTTTTGCCCGAGGAGGCCGAGGATGCCCAACGGTTTGCCGATGCGCTGCAGGTTTTGCCGGGCCGGCCCCGCCCATCGCAGAGCAACGCGCATCTGACGCTGGAGGGGCTGCCTCATATTTCCGAAATCGTCGCGGAACTGCTCGACCGCCGGGCCGGCCATCACCTTTCGGTCATTGAAGGCATGAACTGAGTTGCAACACCGCAAGATCGTCGTGGTTCTGAAGGGCTATCCGCGGCTGTCGGAAACCTTCATCGCGCAGGAATTGCTCGGTCTCGAGCGTGCGGGGTTCGACCTGATACTTTTCGCGCTCAGGCGGCCGACCGACGCAAAACGTCATCCCGTGCATGACGAGATCAAGGCCCCCGTCCACTATCTACCCGAATATCTGCACAGAGAGCCGCTGCGCGTGCTTCGGTCGCTGTTTGCCTGTCTGCCGCGGCCTGGCTTCTGGCGCGCGCTCAAATCGCTGGCTGCCGATATCCGCCGCGACTTTACCCGCAATCGCGCGCGCCGCTTCGGGCAAGCGCTCGTGTTGGCCGCCGAATGGCCGCAAGACGCGGGATGGCTGCATGCCCATTTCGCGCACACGCCGGCATCTGTGACGCGCTATGCCAGCCAGCTTCGTGGCTTGCCCTGGAGCTGCTCAGCCCATGCCAAGGACATCTGGACGTCGGCGGACTGGGATCTGGCCGGCAAGCTTTCCTCGGCGCGCTGGACGGTCACGTGCACGAAAACCGGCTTCGACCATCTGAAAAAACTCGCCAACGGCAGTTCGTCCGTGCATCTGAGCTATCATGGGCTCGACCTTGACCGCTTCGGCAGTTTCGGCGAGGCGCGAAAACAGCGTGACGGCTCGGCGCCGGCCGAACCGGTCATGATCTTGAGTGTCGGACGCGCCGTTGAAAAGAAAGGCTATGATACGTTGCTGGAGGCTCTTGCCCTCTTGCCTGGCGATCTGGCGTGGTGTTTCGAGCATATCGGTGGCGGCGAGGAACTGAACCGGCTGAAGGCGCTGGCGCAAAGGCTCGGGCTGGAGGGGCGCGTCTCCTGGAAAGGCGCGCTGGCGCAGGAGGAGGTGCTTGAGCACTACCGCAGCGCCGACATCTTCGCTTTGGCCTGCAGGATCACCGCGGACGGCGACCGGGACGGCCTGCCGAATGTTCTGGTGGAGGCGGCCAGCCAGCGGCTTGCCTGCGTGTCGACCGATATTTCCGGCGTGCCGGAGCTTTTATCGTCGGATGAAACCGGGCTGCTGATTCCCTCGGAAAACCCGACTGCCCTGGCACAGGCGCTGGAGCGCCTGATCCGCGATCCCGTCCTGCGCGCCCGCCTCGGCGACGCCGCGGAGCGGCGCGTGCGAAGCAATTTCGACCATGTGGCAGGCATTGGACAGCTCAAGGAACTGTTCGAGCGGGAGTGGCGGGCCGCCGAATGAAGCGGCTGCGCGCTTTCTTCTATGTTCAGCACCTGCTCGGCATCGGCCATCTCGCGCGCGCCAGCCGCATTGCGGCGGCTCTGGTCGATGACGGGTTCGACGTCACCGTCGTGACCGGCGGAGCGCCGATCGCGGGATTTCCGGGATCGGGTGTAAAATCCGTGACCCTGCCGCCTGTCACCTCCGGTGACGAAGGATTTTCCGGACTTGTCGACCTGCAGGGCAAAGCCATCGACGATGATTTCAAGAGGCGGCGCTCAGAGATGCTGCTGCAGGCTTTCCGGGATTACAGGCCCGACATCGTCATTATCGAGGCGTTTCCCTTTGGACGCCGGCAGATGCGTTTCGAACTCTTGCCACTGATCGAGGCCATCGAAGCGACATCGCCCAGACCGCTGCTGGCGGCGTCCGTCCGCGACATCCTTCAGGAGCGCGTGAAGCCGAGCCGAAACGAAGAAACGGTCGATCTCGTCAACAGGCATTTCGATCTTGTCATGGTCCATGGCGATCCGGCTTTCGCAACCATCGACAAGACATTTCCGCTGGCTGGGGCGATCAGGGCCGAGGTCGCCTACACCGGGCTCGTTGCTGCGCCGCCGGCGCAAGCGGCCTCAGAGCGCTTCGACGTTCTGGTGTCGGTTGGCGGCGGGGCGGCCGGAAAGAGCCTTGTCAGATCCACCGTCGCGGCGGCGCGAAATGCCGACAACGCCTGGACATGGTGTTTGATCACCGGCCCAAACCTGCCGAAGGACGAGTTTGACGCGATTTCACGCGATGCCTCCCCACGCCTGTCCATCTTCCGGTTCCGCGAGGATTTCGCCAGCCTGCTGACCGGCGCCCGCCTGTCGGTCTCGCAGGCGGGTTACAACACGGTCTGCGATGTCATGCGCGCGGGGTGTCGCTCGCTGCTCGTTCCATTTGCAGCCGGCGGGGAAACCGAGCAGACGCGTCGCGCTCTGATGCTCGAAGAGCTCGGTCTTGCAACGGTGCTGACGGAACAGGACCTGACGCCTGAAGGTCTGGCGCATGCGATCGAGCAGGCGCTTGCGGGACCGCCGCCAGCCTCGCATCGTCTCGATCTGGAAGGGGCGCGGCGCTCGGCGCAAATCCTGCGCGAGCGCTTCAAACAGTTCCAATCAGCATGAAGCGTGTATAATTTTTTGTCGGCAATTCGCCGGAGAACCTGATCTGCCGCAGCGCCGCCATTGCTTCGAAGGCTGCAAGTGACGCCACGCAGTTGATGTGCGTCGGCTCGCTGAAATAGTCGTTCGACTGCAGCAGCACGTTCGTACCCCGCGGAAGCAGGGCAAGCCAGGCGCTGAGATCGGCTATGTGTTCGCAGCTCGTATTGACCACCAGGTCGGGTCGGCCGGCGCCATAGTCGAGTGCGTACATATCTGCCGTCAGCGCTTGAAACCGCTCGCCGGCTTGCCGGTTGAGTGTCCGGGCGACCGCGCCGACTTCGGGATCGATGTCGATGCTGTCGATCGCCCCGATGTCGAAGCGGGCGTCATTGAAAAGCATCGCCGGCAATACGCCGTACCATCCACCCAGAACCCATATGCGCTCGAACCGGCCGCCGCAGCTTTCGAACAGCCTGTCGAGCGCCCACATCTTGCAGGCGACCTGCTTGTGGTTGAAGGCATTGGCGATATCGGCCTGCGGATGCTTGGCGATGACGCGCGCCAGCCCGGCCACGAGAGGGTGGTCGACATAGGCGGCAATTCCCCGCGTGAGATCCAGGGCTTGCTCATGCCCACCCATGCCGGCATTGCGTGGTTGCGTGACATCCATCATATTCGTCTTCTATGTTGGGATTTCGGGCGACACAACGCAATCTTGCCTCTTGCAAGCCTGTTCGACTTGCGGACGCGACTGTGCCGCAACCCGTTTCGCCATTGACCGGAGGAGGCCGATTGCATTTGTCCGGACCATCGGCGCCCATCCGCCTGGCGCGCAGCTGCCGCTTTGAGCTCGTCGTTGGCGGCGAAGACATGGCCGATACACCATTTGCCAGCAGGTGCCTTTACATTCCGCATCCTTCAAACTGACAATCGCATATGGAAACCAGCCTAGCCCGCTATATCTGGACGCACACCAGGAAGCAGCAGCTCTGGATATTGATGATCGTCGTGCTTTCGATGGTCCCGTATTTCATGTCGTTCGACCTGCCGAAGCTGATCGTCAACGGCCCGATCCAGGGCAAGGGGTTCGAGCAACCGGGCGCGACCCTGCCATTCATGCGGTTGCACTATAACCTGCCGTTCATCGGCGAGGTCCAGTTCTTCTCCGGTTTTCAACTGGACCGCACCTCGACCCTGCTTGCGCTCAGCCTTGTGTTCCTCTTGCTGGTCGTCATCAACGGCTTGTTCAAGCTCTACATCAACACTTACAAGGGCCGGCTCGGCGAACGCATGCTGCGGCGTATTCGTTTCGATCTGGTCGATCGTGTGCTGCGGTTTCCGCCGGTTTACTTCAAGCGGGTGAAATCCGCCGAAGTGGCGACCATGGTGAAGGACGAGGTGGAGCCGCTGGGCGGCTTCATTGGCGATGCCTTCCTGCAGCCGGTGCTGCTCGGCGGCCAGGCGCTGACGGCCATGCTGTTCATCATGGTCCAGAACGTCTGGCTCGGAATGATAGCGGTCGTGATCGTGGCGATCCAGATCGTGCTTATCCCGCGAATGCGGCGGCGGCTGCTCGTGCTCGGGCGCCAGCGGCAGTTGACGGCGCGCGCGCTTTCAGGCCGGGTTGGCGAAATCGTCGACGGCATCGGCGCGGTTCACGTCCACGATACGTCGAACTACGAGCGCGCCGACATAGCAGCCCGGCTCGGGCTCATCTTTAAAATCCGCTTCGATCTTTACCAATGGAAATTCATGGTAAAGTTCCTCAACAATTTTCTCGCGCAGCTCACGCCCTTTCTGTTTTACATGATCGGTGGCTATCTGGTCATCCAGGGGAGGTTGGATGTCGGCCAGCTCGTGGCCGTGATCGGCGCTTACAAGGACTTGCCCGGACCGATGAAGGAACTGATCGACTGGGATCAGGACCGGCAGGATGTCCAGGTCAAATATCAGCAGGTCGTCGAACAGTTCACCGTCGAGAATATCATCGCGCCGGAAATCGGAGCACTGACGGTCGACGATCCCGATCCGATGACCAAGCCGCTGTCGGCGGTCAGCCTGTCGATAGCAGACGATGGCGGCGCAATGCTCCTCAATCGCATCTCGCTCGAGGTCAAGCCGGGTGAGACGGTGGCTCTGGTCAGCACCGCAACAGGGGGAGCGGAGGCGCTTGCGGAAGCCTTTGCGCGGCTGACCTGGCCGGACAGCGGAAGGATCGTTTCGGGCTCCGATGACTTGCTTGATCTCCCCGAAGCCGTGACCGGCCGGCGCATGTCCTACGCTTCGTCGGATGTTTTCCTGTTCCAGGCAAGCCTGCGCGACAATTTGCTCTACGGTTTGAAGCATGCGCCGCTGACATCGGTGACATATGACGGCGCAGCGGCGGACCAGCACCGTTGGAATATCGACGAGGCGCGCCGGTCGGGCAATCCGGATCTCGATATCCGCAGCGACTGGATCAACTATGCCTCCGCCGGCGCCACCGGCCCGCACGACCTCTTCGAAGCCGTGCGCCGGGTGCTCGACGCGGTTCTTCTGTCGCGCGACATTCTGGATCTTGGCTTGCGCTCTTCGGCCGACCTCAAGCGCCACACGAAGCTTGCCGAGCGGATCGTCGAATTGCGTGCGGCGCTGCGAACCCGGTTGGAGGAAGAAGGCCTGAGCGCGCTGGTGGTTCCTTTTGAACCGGGCGCCTACAACAAGGAAGCGACGATCGGCCAGAACCTGCTCTTCGGCGCCGCGGCCGGCCCCGAACTGGCTCACAAGGCACTGGCGTCCAATCCCTATTTTGCTTCCGTGCTGAAGCAAGCCGGCCTCGACCGCACGCTCTACGAAATGGGCATGGAGATCGCCGAACAGGCGATCGAGCTGTTTGCCGACCTGCCGCCCGAACACCAGTTCTTCCAGCAGCTCGCCTTCATGAGCGCCGAGGAGATACCCGCCTACGAAACCTTGCTGCAACGGCTCAAGAATCGCCCCTACGATGCGGTTTCGGAGAACGACCGCGCCATGATGGTCACGTTGAGCTTTGCCTATATCGAGCCCCGGCATCGCTTCGGCCTCTTGACCGACGAGCTGATGAGCAAGATCATCGCTGCACGCAACCAGTTCTATGGAAACCTGCCGGCCGAGCTGGAGAAAGCTGTCGAACGGTTTGACCCTGACAAATACATCGCCGCGGCCACCGTCATGGACAACGTCCTGTTCGGGCGTGTCGGCAACAACCATCCCGACGCGCCGGACCGCATTCGCTCCATCGTCTATGATATTCTTGACGAACTGGGGCTTTATGCCGAGCTTCTGGATGTCGGCCTGGACTTCAACGTCGGCGCCGCCGGCAGGCGGCTGACCGGCGGACAGCGACAGAAGCTCGATGTTGCCCGCGCCTTGCTCAAGCGTCCCGATTTCCTCATTCTCAATCGGCCGCTGTCGGCGCTCGACCAGCGCGTGCAGGACAAGGTGTTGCGGAATGTGCTCGACGAAGCCAGACGCGACGGCCATTCGCCGGCAATTGTGTGGGTGGTGACGAATCCGGCAATGGCGGCGATGTTCGATCGGGTTGTGGTCTTTGACTCAGGCCAATTGGTGGAAGACGGAACACACGAGACACTCTTGGCGGGAAACGGTATCTTCAAGGAACTTGTGTCATAGTCTGGCAAACGCGAATTCAGGAAGGTTTGCGACAATGCTGCTCAAGGATGAAGTTGGAATGCTGCAACGCGTTCCCTTGTTCTCTGGCATCGAGCCGACAAAGCTCAAGCTGCTCGCGTTCACGTCCGATCGCGTGAACTACAGTGCCGGCCAGATTCTTTTCCGGCAGGGCGACGAGGCAGACGCCGCCTATGTCATCCTTTCGGGCAGCGCGGATATTCTGGTCGATTCCGACAATGGGCCGATCAAAGTTGCTGAATTGCTGCCAAATTCGATCGTTGGCGAGATTGCCATATTGTGCAACAGCTCCCGTACTGCCACCGTCAAAGCGGCAAGTGAGCTGGAGGCCTTGAGAATCCGCAAGGACCATTTCCTGAGGCTTATGAAGGAGTTTCCCGAAATGACCATCGAGATATTGCGGGTTCTTGCCGATAGGCTAAGCAGTACGACCGCGGACCTGATCGACGCACGAACGGCCGAGAGCGATTCACAGTTGCACTGAAGCGGCGAGCCGCTCTGTTTCTTTGTTTTGATGCAGTTTCCGGAACCGTGTCACACCTTTCCTGGAACGACTCTGGCAGCAGTTGGTTGGCTACGATGGGCGAAAGGGTGCATGGACGACGATTTCTTCCTTGTCAGGTTTTGGGGCGTGCGCGGCAGCATTGCGGTGTCGGGGCCAGAATTTGCTCGCTATGGCGGCAACACGATCTGCATCGAGATGCAATGCGGCAAGCATACGCTTCTGTTCGACGCGGGCTCCGGCTTGCGGCCTGCCGGCAGGACGCTTCGGGCGGCGGGCGTCACCGATTTCGACCTGTTTTTCACCCATTGCCATTACGATCACATCATCGGGCTGCCGGCTTTCAAGCCTATTTATGAACGAGGCATCAAAGTTACGCTTTGGTCCGGGCATCTGGCTGGACGCATGACGACGCGGCAGATGGTCGATGAATTCATTCGGCCGCCATGGTTTCCGGTGACACTCGGTGTCTGCAAGGCGAGCCTCGACTGCCGCGATTTCGCATCCGGAGACCTGCTTCGGCCACGCGAAGGAGTTGTTGTACGAACCGGTAGTCTTACCCATCCGGGCGGCTGCATCGGCTACCGGGTCGAATGGGGGGGCCGCGTCGTGGCGGTCATCACAGACACCGAGCACGAGCCGGGCAAACTCGACCAGGCGGTGCTCGGCCTGATCAGAGATGCCGACCTCGTCATTTACGACTGCACCTACACCGAGGAGGAAATGGAGCGCTACCGCGGCAACGGGCACTCGACATGGCAACAGGGCGTCAAGCTCTGCGAGGCGGCCGGCGCGCGCGGGCTTGCGCTGTTTCACCACGATCCGGCACGCACCGACGATGAGCTGGACGAGATGGAGAAACTGGCCAAGGACAGGTTTGCCGGCGCTTTTGCGGCGCGGGATGGCCAGACGCTCACATTCCCAACTTCAGTGAACAAAAAGCGCTGAGCTATTTTCCGGCGCTGCGTTCGGTCAATGTGCTGATCGGAAGCCATGCGCAGGCTTCGGTCCGCGCGGTGATCGTGAACAGCCGTTCGAGGAAAAGCCATGCCGATTCATCATGGACGAGATGGTGGGTGAGCAGGCCGACCGGTTCGCCGCCGTCGAATGCACGCTGCAATTGCGCGACGATGGCCTGAACCAACAGACCATGATCGCGGCAGCCGCGCGTGCCATGCCAATCCATGATGTCGACATTGCTGTTGATGACCGCCAAGGAAGCCGGCCTTGGCGGCCCGAACACCGACAATGCCGCAAATCCTATCGATCCGAGGTCGGGTACCAGGCCGGCGTCGATCCGGTTCCAGGGCGGCACCAGCATCGGAACCGCACGTGCGCCGTGCAGGCCGGTTACACGCGACAGCCCGCCGGCCAGCTCATCCAGCACCACCTCGCGTGGCCGATGCGCGCCGAGCTCCTGCTTTTTTTGACCCTCGGGCGCATGATTTCGGTGCGCCCAGCCATGAATGGCGACCGTGGCATGCGGCGCGGCGTCAAGCCGGACGACAAGCTTCCCGTCGGTCTGGGCCGGAATGACGGCCAGAGTGACCGGAACCGCGAAGTCACCGGTGAGGTCGAGCAACCGATCGAGCGCCGGCGTCGGATCCACGGCGTCGTCGTCGCGCAGCCAGAACTCTGCCTTGCGGCCCCACCGTTGCCGATGCGCCAGCTCGTCCACCAGAGGCTGCCAAATCGGGTCGGACGTCATGACAACGGGATCATCTTGAGAAGTTCCGCCAGACGGGCCTTTGCAGCACCGAGAGAGCGTTCTTCGAGAACGAAACGTCTGGCCTCTGCAGCCATGATGGTTCTTTCGTCATTATTGGCCAGAAGCCTTGCGATGGCCGAAGCGAACGCCCCCACATCGCCCGGCGGGGTGAGAAACCCGGTCTGGCCATGCCGCACGACCTCCGGCACGCCGGCAATGTCCTGAGCCACCACCGGAAGGCCGGCGGCCTGTGCTTCAAGATAGGCAATGCCATAGGCCTCGCCGTAACCCGGCCAGACGTAGATTCCCCCGCGATAAAGGACATCCGGCACGGCGGCAGGCTCGATGGCGCCAAGCCATTCGATACGGTCGGCGGGCAAGCCGGCGAATTGCGCCTTTACCTCGTCACGGGCAGGTCCGTCCCCGACGACCGATAGCGTCCAGGGGAGATGGCCGATCAACCCGAGCGCCTGCGCCAGCATGCGATAGCTCAAGACCTTGTCGCCCGGGCGCATCATGGCGACGGTCACGAGGCGCGTCGGATAATCCAGTACCGGCATTTCGTGGAATGCCGATGTGTCGATGAAGGGTGAAAGCATACCGAGAGCGGCGTGGGGAACAGCATCCGCCAGCCCCTGGCGATCCCTTTGCGTGAAGCAGATGTTCAGCGCCGCCTGTTCGATGGCTCGCGCGACCAATGCTTGGCTATCGGCCCACGAACCGGCGTTGCGCCGTTCGGAATAGGAGGCTTCGGCCGTCACATAGGGGACGGCAAAGGCCAACGCCAGCTCGGGCCCGATCAGGTCGGGCGCCTTGTAGTAGGGATGATAGGAGAACCAGAGATCGGGCTTGCCGTCACGGTCCCAAAGCCTTGTCAGTCGCGCGGCTTCGTCCCGGGCCTCGATCATGAGCGCATCGAAACTTTTCGGTTCCGGCTGGCGTAGATAGAAGCGCAACTCCGATGCCAGTTCGACGCTATGCCCGCCATGCTGCAGCGCCTGGACCAGCATCCGTGCCATCTGGCGGTCGCCGGAGACAACGGGATGATTGGGCGACTTCAGCGGGGCGTAGAAGGCAATTCGCATCGCGCGATCCTATCATCGCAAAGCCTGCCCAAGTCAATTTCGAGGCATGATCGACTTCACCTTCAAGCGCTGGAATGTGCTATCTGATGCTTATGGAAACAGCTGTCGCGTCCGACCCGTTCGTCGCTTCTTTGCCGGTCTTCGCAAAGTTCGAAAGCGTTGCCGATATCGACAACTATCGGCCTCTCCCCGATGGCTGGGCGCTGGCCACCGCCGACATCGTCGGCTCGACCAAGGCGATCGAAGCCGGGCGCTACAAAACCGTCAATATGGCCGGCGCCAGCGTCATTTCGGCGCTGCTCAATGCACTGGGCCGGCAAGATCTTCCCTTCGTCTTCGGCGGCGACGGCGCGCTCGTGGCGTTTCCCGGCTCGGCGCTGGAGATCGCCCGTAACGCGCTGGCTTCTGTCCAGAGATGGGTGGCGGACGAACTGGACCTGACCTTGCGTGCCGCAATCGTGCCGATAAAGGACATAAGAGCGCAAGGCCTCGACGTTCGCGTGGCGAGGTTCCAGGCCTCTGAAGCAGCCTTCTATGCCATGTTCGCCGGCGGCGGCGGCAGTTGGGCGGAAGCCGAAATGAAAGCCGGGCGCTACCGCGTCGACCCCGCCCCGGCCGGCGCGCGGCCGGATCTGACCGGCCTCTCCTGCCGCTGGAACCCGATCGAAGCCCGGCATGGCGAAATTGTCTCGATCATAGCCGTGCCCGGGGCATCGCGCGACTTGCGTGGTTTCCAGTTTCTGGCTTCCGACATCATCACCCTTGCCGGCAGGCAGGAGCGCGATGGCCACCCGGTGCCGGTGGACGGTCCGGCCTATAGTCTCTTGCCCGCCGGTCTCGATGTCGAGGCACGGGCCACGGCGCCGCCGGGGCGGCGGTGGCTGGCCAAGCTGTGGGTGATCTTCCTGATGACGCTTACGGCCGTCACCGACAAATTGGGCTGGACGATCGGCGGTTTCGATCCGAAGGTCTACAAGCGCGAGGTGGCCAGCAATTCGGATTTCCGCAAGTTCGACGACGGCTTGAAGATGACCATCGACGTCGACGCGGATGTGTTGCAGCGGATCGAGAACCGGCTGAAACAAGCGGAAGAGGCCGGCATCTGCAACTATGGCCTGCACCGCCAGAAGTCGGCCTTGATGACATGCCTCGTCATCTCGCCGCTGCAGCGCGATCATGTTCACTTCATCGATGGCGCCGCCGGCGGCTATGCAATGGCTGCCGCAAGCCTGAAGGCGAAGGCGCCGGTCTGATGACGGCTTGGGGAATCGATTTTCCGCAATGCGCCGCGGCCATGGTTCTTGGGACCCGGCGAGCCCAACGGTGCCTGAGCCGACCAATTATTTGCGCGATGTCAGGATCGGGATTGCACTTCGCCGGCAGCCTCGCCACATAGTGTTGCAGGTGATTTGTGCGGTCGACGTCTGCTTGCTTCCTGCAAGGACAGTCATTCGGGATATTCTTCGCCGGCTTCTGCCCCCGAAGCCGGCTTCATTGACTTCGAGAATTTTGCGGATCAAAGGAGATGGCTCGTCTTCGACGGGTTTCGAGATAGCATGAGCACAGCGCAAGCAGAAATTTCCAACATTCTCATGGATAAGGTTGCCGATTGGCTGACCCAATCGGCGCTGGCGGGCGACGACCTGGAAACATTGGTCAAGGGTTTTTGTGAACGGCTGGCTGCTGCCGGCCTGCCGCTGAAGCGGGTGCATTTGAGCTTTTCGATGCTGCATCCGCTTTATGACGCGCTCGGTTTCACCTGGATTCGCGGCCAAGGCCTGGAAGTGGAAGGCTTCCGGAGTGAGAACGGCGTCCATTCCGACAGATTCCTAACCAGCCCATACTACCATCTGCTCAGCAACAAGCTCGACCATCTGCGGCGCCGGCTCGACCCGTCGGTGCGGTCGGAGTTTCCTGTTTTCGATGAGCTCAGGCTTATGGGCGTCACCGATTACATGGCTTTCGTCCATCCCTTCAATGGCGATACAAGTCAGGGCATGTTGGGGTCCTGGTCCACCGACAGTGCTTCAGGCTTCAGCGACAGCATGATTTCGGCGCTGCTGCGGATCCAGAACCATCTCGCCATAGCAAGCAAGATGGCGGTGCTCACCAAGCTCGCCGACAACATGATGACCACGTATCTCGGCGGTGACGCCGGCAGGCGCGTGCTGGACGGCCAGATCAAGCGCGGCGAGGGCGACACAATCCGGGCCGCGCTGGTGATGGGCGATATGCGCGGGTCGACAAGGCTCGCCGAAACCTCCGGCCGCGAAGTCTATATCGATACGCTGAACCAGTTTTTCGATGCCATCGCAGCACCATTCAATCGCAAAGGCGGGCAGATCATGAGTTTCCTGGGGGATGGATTCATTGCCGTCTACCCCTGCGAAAGGCACCGCGCGCAGTCAGAGATCGCCTGCCAGGCTGCTCTTGCGGCTGCGCACAAGGCCAGCATGCGCATGATGGAGCTCAATCTGCGCAGAAAAGAGCAAGGACTGGGCGACATAAAATTTGGTATCGGCCTGCATGTCGGCAATGTGATGTTCGGCAATGTCGGGCTTACCGACCGACTCACATTCTCGGTCTTCGGCTCGGCTGTAAACGAGGTCCAGCGTCTCCAGACCCTGACCAAGAAATATCCGCACAGCGTTCTCGCCAGCAAGGACTTCGCCGGCTATTGCGGGGCCAACAGTTGGCTGACGCTCGGCGAGGAGGAACTGGCGGGCAGCAAGCAGAAGCTGACGGTGCTTTCACCCGATCTGTCGGGTGCTCTCGCACTCGATGAAGACGCTGCGCTGCAGCCGTTTCACGATCGGATATCGGACGCCGAGCAGGTCATGCTGCTTCATCGCGATGCCGCGCGGCTGTCGGCGGGCGACCGGAGGAAGCTCCAGTAGTCACCACCATCCGATCTGGACGCCCTGGTATGCTGTCCGGCCGCCGGTCGCCGGGGAATTCGTTTCGAATCCAAGTTGCTCTGCGCTGACAATGCGCTAGTCTTGCTTTTTTGGGGCCGGTCGGGAGGCGCCAGATTGGGGCTGGTGTGGGAATGGATGCAGGCGTTGATCTGCTGCGGATCGAGGATGTTGGCATCTCTTTTGCCATTGTCGGGGGACCGTTGCATGCCGTCAGGCGGGCAAATCTTCGCGTCCTGCCCGGCAAGGTCACCGCACTTGTCGGTGAGTCCGGTTCCGGAAAATCGGTTCTCAGCCAGGCCGTGATGGGCATCTTGCCGAACACGGCCCATGTTCGCGGCCGTATCCTGTTTTCCGATCCCAAAAAGCCCGGCACGACGCAGGATATCCTGCAGATGCCGCGCGACGGACCCGAAATCCGGGCGTTGAGAGGCAGCCGCATCGGCAAGATCTTTCAGGAGCCGATGACATCGCTGTCGCCGCTGCACACGATCGGCAACCAGGTCAGCGAATCCCTGCAGATTCATACGCACATGGATCGGACGGAGCGCAAGGCACGGACCGAGGAAATGCTCGGCCTCGTCGGGTTCCCCAATCCCAAGCGCGCCTACGACATGTATCCGTTCGAACTTTCGGGAGGATTGCGGCAACGCGCCATGATCGCCATGGCGCTTATCTGCCGGCCCGCTCTGTTGATCGCCGATGAGCCGACGACGGCGTTGGACGTCACCATCCAGGCGCAAATCCTGCAATTGCTGCGCGGGCTTCAGACCAAGCTCAACATGGCAATGCTGCTGATCACGCACGACCTCGGGGTGGTTGCCAATGTCGCCGACGAGGTGGTGGTCATGTACCATGGCGAGATCATGGAAGCGGGCCCTGTGGAGGCAATATTCCGCCGGCCAGGCCACCCTTACCTGAAGGGCCTCATGGCAGCCGTCCCGCATTTCGACCTGAAGCCTGGCGAAAGGCTGAAGGCGCTCCGCGAGGTGCCGGTGAATGTCGGGACCCTGCTGGGCAAGCAGACGGCGCCGGAAGCGAAGGGGCCGGACGACATTCTGCTGTCGGTCAGGGATCTGAAAAAGGTCTACACCATCCGCAACTCCGGATGGTTCAGCGGGAGCCATCAGATCTCTGTTCGCGCCGTGGACGGCGTCAGCTTCGACATCAGGCGAGGTGAGTGCCTGGGCCTGGTTGGCGAAAGCGGCTGCGGCAAAACCACCGTCAGCAAGATCCTGATGCGGGCCGTCACCCCTACCGGCGGCTCCGTGATCTTCAACGGCCGCGACGGACCGATCGACGTCCTGGAAGCCGAGGGAGACGCCCTGCGCTTGCTGCGGGCGAAACTCCAGATGGTTTTCCAGGATCCGGTCTCGTCGCTTTCGCCTCGCATGACCGTGGAAAACATCTTGAGCGAGCCGCTGGAAATCCATCAACGTGGCAATGCCGCGTCCCGGCTAGCCACGGTCAAGAGCCTGATGCAGGCAATCGGGCTCGATCCGCGCTTCATCCAGCGTTATCCCCACAGCTTCTCCGGCGGGCAGCGTCAGCGTATCGGCATCGCGCGCGCGTTGGCGCTGGGGCCTGAACTGCTGATCTGCGACGAGCCGGTTTCGGCGCTCGATGTCTCCGTGCAGGCGCAGATCCTGAACCTTCTGAAGGACCTGCAGAAGGAACTGGGCCTGACCTACCTGTTCATATCCCACAATCTGGCGGTGGTGGACTACATGGCGGACCGCATCGCGGTGATGTGCGGCGGGCGTATCGTCGAGCTTGCACCGCGCGAAATTCTGCTCAGGAAACCGATCCACCCCTACACGCGCTCACTGCTCGCCGCAGTCCCCTTCCCCGATCTCGACCGGCCGATGGATTTCAAGACGCTGAAGCTCGGCGGCGCTTCCGACACCAGCGCATGGGGCCCGCAATTCCGCGACGAGGGCGAAGAGGATATGCTGTCGCCGCTCGATCTCGGCGGCGGCCATCTCGTGCTGGCCCGACGTTCGGCCGATGTCAGCGAGTTACGCCATTGATCAGCCGCCGCACTGTCCTTGGTCTCATGGCTTCGGCATTTCTGCCGGGCACGGCGCGCGCCGGCGATCTGGAGCCGGATTTTCTTCAGCCGCAGCTGAAAGCCAGGGCTCTGCCGCCACTCGCGGAGCGCCTGCCCAAAAGCCCGCGCGCGTTGAACCTCGCCGCGATGGGCCGGCAGCCCGGCCAGTATGGCGGCACGCTGCGTACGATCATCGGCAGCCAGAAAGATATCCGGATGATGACGATCTACGGGTATTCCCGGCTGGTCGGCTATGACGAAAAGCTTAACTTTCAAGCCGACATTCTCGAAAGCTTCGACGTAAAGGATGATCGCGTCTTCACGTTCAAGATTCGGGAAGGCCATAAATGGTCAGACGGCAGCCTGCTGACGCCGGAGGATTTTCGTTATTGCTGGGAAGATGTGTGGCTGAACGAGGAGCTTTCGCAGGGCGGGCTCGCCCCTGCCCTGCTGGCGGACGGCAAGCCGCCACGTTTCGAGATCGTCGATCCGTTGACGGTGCGCTACAGTTGGGATGCGCCCAATCCCGACTTCCTGCCCAAGCTTGCCGCTGCTTCGCCGACACCGCTTGTTTTGCCGGCCGCCTATCTCAAGCAGTTCCACAAGAAATATCAGGATCCATTCCGGCTCGCCGGCCTGATGAAGGAGAACCGGACCGCAAAATGGACGCTCCTGCACATCCGCATGTCGCGGCAGTATCGCCCGGAGAACCCGGATCTGCCGACACTCGACCCCTGGCAGAACCGGACCAAGCCGCCGGCCGAGCAGTTCATCTTCGAGCGCAACCCGTTCTTTCATCGAACAGACGAGAACGGCCGGCAACTGCCCTATGTCGACCGGATCATCATGAATGTCAGCTCGTCGGCGATCATCTCCGCCAAGACCGGTGCGGGCGAGAGCGACCTGCAATGCATGGGAATCGACTTCAGCGATTACTCCTTCCTGAAGGACGCGGAGAAGCGCTACCCGGTGAAGATGCATCTGTGGAAACGCACACAGGGTTCGCGCCTGGCGCTGATGCCCAATCTGAATTGTGCCGACCCGGTGTGGCGTGGCCTTTTGCGTGACGTGCGCGTGCGCCGCGCCCTTTCGCTCGCTGTGGACCGGCGCGAGATCAACATGGCCGTGTTCTACGGATTGGCGCAGGAAAGCGCCGACACGGTCTTGCCGGAGAGCCCGCTCTACCGGCCGGAATTCGCGAAAGCCTGGGTCGCCCACGATCCCGACCAGGCCAATGCCCTGCTTGACGAGGTCGGCCTTCAGGCCCGTGACGATGACGGCCTGCGGCTACTTCCCGATGGACGCCCGGCGCAGATCATCGTGGAAACGGCCGGCGAAAGCACGCTGGAAACTGATGCGCTCGAACTCATCACTGATCACTGGCGCAAGATCGGCATCGCTTTGTTCATCCGGACTTCGCAGCGCGACATCTTCCGCAGCCGCGCGCTGGGCGGCCAGATCCTGATGTCGATGTCGTCGGGCATCGACAATGGCGTGCCGACCGCCGACATGAATCCATACCAGTTGGCCCCCACCATCGACGACCAGCTGCAATGGCCGCTCTGGGGCGCTTACTATCTGTCGCATGGCAAGATGGGTGAGGCGCCCGATGTTCCTGAAGTGGTCGAGTTGATGGCTTTGCTCAAGCGCTGGAACGGATCGACCCAATCCAGCGAGCGCGCCGAAATCTGGAACTCGATGCTGTCGATCTACACCGATCAGGTGTTCTCTATCGGTACGGTGAACGAAACACTTCAGCCGATTCTGGTATCCTCGCGGCTGCGCAACCTGCCTGACAAAGCACTCTACGGCTACGACCCGACCTCCTATTTCGGTGTCTACATGCCGGACACATTCTGGCTTGGAGGCTCCTGAGCGTGCTTCGATATCTTGTCTGGCGCATCGCCGTGATGGTTCCAACGCTGCTGGTCATATCGGCGCTGGTGTTCACCATCATCGAACTTCCACCGGGCGACTATTTCGACAGCTATGTCGCCGAGCTTCGGGCCCAGGGCGAAGCGGTGGATTCCGACCGCATCCAGATGATGCGCAAGGAATATGGTTTCGACCAGCCGCCGGTCATTCGCTACTTCTACTGGGTGGGCGGGATGCTGCACGGCGATTTCGGCTATTCCTTCGAATATGAGCTGCCGGTTCGCGACGTCGTCGGCGACCGAATGTGGCTGACCGTGCTGGTTTCCTTCGTCACGATCATCTTCACCTGGCTCATCGCCTTTCCGATCGGCATGTACTCCGCCACGCATCAATACAGCTGGGGCGACTACGGCCTGACTTTCTTCGGCCTTCTCGGCCTTGCCATTCCGAATTTCATGCTGGCGCTGATCCTGATGTATTTCGCCAACATCTGGTTCGGCACCTCCATCGGCCATCTCATGGACCAGCAATATCTCGGCGAGCCGATGAGCTGGGCCAAGGCGAAGTCGATCCTCGCCCATCTCTGGATCCCGGTCCTGATCATCGGCACCGGCGGCACGGCGAGCATGATCCGGCGGCTGCGCGCCAATCTGCTCGACGAACTGCACAAGCAATATGTCGTGACGGCGCGCGCCAAAGGCCTTCATCCGTTCAAGGCGCTGGTCAAATATCCGCTGCGCATGGCACTCAACTTCTTCATTTCCGACATCGGCTCGATCCTGCCGGCCATCATCTCCGGCGCTGAGATCACGGCTATCGTTCTGTCTTTGGAAACGACCGGGCCGATGCTGATCAAGGCGCTGCAAAGCCAGGATATGTATCTGGCAGGGTCATTCCTGATGTTCCTCGCCTTCCTGACGGTTATCGGCGTGCTGATTTCCGACCTGGCGCTGGCGCTGCTTGATCCACGAATTCGTTTGCAGGGTGGCAGCACCAAATGAAGCAGGACTCGCCGCTGCCCGCTCCGGGTGCTCCACTGCAACACTACATTTCCGGCGCGCCCTTCGACCTGCAGTCGGTCGAGGCGATGACGCCGGAGCAATCGAAGGTCTTTCAGGCATCGCAGTTGCGGCTGATGTGGTGGAAATTCCGCAAACACCGGCTTGCGCTTATATCCGGCATATTCCTGGCAGTGCTGTATTCCGGGATACTGATCTGCGAGTTCCTGGCGCCCTACAATCTGCACTCGCGCAACATGGACTACATCTATGCGCCCCCGCAGCACGTGCATCTGTTCCACAATGGCGAGTTCGTCGGGCCGTTCGTCTATGGCCGCCAGATGACGCTGGATATGGACACGCTCAAGCGGAACTACATCGAGAACCACGACGAAGTTCAGCGGCTCCGTTTCTTCTGCCAGGGCGACACTTATCGGTTCTGGGGCCTGATCGAAGGTGACAGGCATTTTGTCTGTCCTGCCGAGAACGGCCAACTCTTTCTGGCCGGCACCGACAGGCTGGGGCGCGACGTGCTCTCACGCATGATCTATGGCGCACGCATTTCACTGACTATCGGCCTCGTCGGCATCAGTTTCAGCTTCCTGCTCGGCATCGTCATCGGCGGGCTGGCCGGCTATCACGGCGGTATCTTCGACCTGATCGTCCAACGGATAATCGAAGTCCTGCAATCGATTCCCAGCATTCCGCTATGGCTGGCCCTGGCGGCGATCATGCCGATAACCTGGAGTCCGATCCTGATCTATTTCGGCATCACCGTCATCCTCGGGCTGCTCGACTGGACCGGACTGGCGCGGGCCGTGCGTTCAAAGCTTCTGGCCTTGCGCGAGGAGGATTACGTTCTGGCGGCGCAGTTGATGGGCGCCGGAAGCAGCCGCATCATCAGGCGGCATCTCATTCCCGGCTTCATGTCGCATCTGATCGCGACGGCGACGCTCTCCATCCCTGGCATGATCCTGGGCGAAACGGCGCTGAGCTTCCTCGGGCTCGGCCTGAGGGCGCCGATAACCAGCTGGGGCATCCTGCTCACCGAGGCGCGCAGCGTCAGCGTGATCGCGTTCTATCCATGGCTGCTTTTGCCGATGCTGCCGGTCATCCTCGTTATCATGGCGTTCAACTTCCTCGGCGACGGCTTGCGGGACGCCGCAGACCCCTACAAGTGATATCGCTGTTCCACCGCGAGGCCTGCCGAACACTCCACCCGGTATGACGCTTGTCGGCGGCCGGTTGCGTTATTGCAGGGTTCGTCGTTCGCCTTTATATGCAGCAAGCCTCGATCGGGGCTGCTGGTTCAGGACACACAATCGCATATGAGTCGCCTCGATAATTTCATCAGCAGGATGACCGCGCAGCGCGACATTCTCAATCGAATCTGCCCCGATGTGGCGAAGATGGAGGGGCTTGTGCTTGAGCTCGGCCTCGGCAATGGCCGGACATTCCACCATCTGCGCGAGCTTCTGCCCGGGCGCCGGATCGTGGTGTTCGACCGCGAAGTTGGCGCGCACACTAGCTCAATTCCCGAAGCTGAAAACCTCGTGCTCGGCGAAATACGCGAGACGGGCCGCAAGTTCATTGGCATCGAAGCCGCCCTTGTTCATGCCGACATTGGCACCGGCTATGACGATCGCGATGCAGTGACCGCTACCTGGCTTCCCGATCTGATTGCGAGCCTGCTTCGCGTCGGCGGCTTCGCGGTCAGTGGCACGCCGCTCGATCACCCGCTGCTGCAACACCTCCCGGCGCCCACTTCGGAGCCCGCCGACCGTTATTTCCTCTGCAAGCGCGTGTAAGCGGCAGAGAACTCTTCAGGGGATCGTATAGACCGCAATCTCCCGCTCGATGCCGCGCAGCGAGACCTCGTGCGGCACGGGCGTCAGCGCGTTCCTGTGCAACAAATCGGCAGTGAGATTGTCGTCGACCACCGCACGCGTGGCGAAGATCGCCTGTGCGTTGGCGAGGTTCTGGACCCGCGAAGCAATGTTGACCGTCTGGCCGAAATAATCCTGCCGCTCGTTCATGGACACGGCTATGCAGGGGCCGGCATGAACGCCGATCTTTAGCAGAAGGTCCTCGCGCCCGCTTTTGTCATTGAGCGCCCGCATGGCGTCGCGCATCCGCAGCGCCGCGGCAATCGCACGGTCAGGCGTCGCGAAGGTCGCCATCACCGCATCGCCGATCGTCTTCACAACCGCGCCTGCCTCCGCCGCGACGATCTCGTGCAGAACCTGGAAATGCTCGCGCACGAGATCGAAGGCTGAAAGATCGCCCACCCGCTCGTAAAGCTCGGTCGATCCGCGCAGATCGGTGAACAGGAAGGTCAGGCTGGTGATCTTCAGGCGCTGGTTGATGTCGAGCGTATCCGTGCGATAGAGATCCCGGAACGTCTGGTTGGTGAGCAGGCGCTTGGCGGTCACGAAGGGCCGGCGCTTGCCCAGGAAATCATGCAATACCGGGCAGGCGATGAAGACCGTCGGCAGCACGCGCGTGTCGGTCCTGTTTTCCAGCGAAATGCGCAATGGGCCGGGCTGCATCTCCAGCGTCTGGCTCTGGACATGGTCGCGGTCGAAGGCCAGAGAGAGGTTTCGCCGCTCTTTTGCCGGTTCGCCCTTCGCGTCGATGAACTGGGCCGAATGCGTGACCGGCTCGAAGACGATGATGAATTGGGGCGGAAGCTGGATGTGCAGAACCGCCTTTTCACCGGGCGCAAGCTCGATATCTTCCAGCGAGAACGCTTCCATCTTTTCCGCCAGATCCTCGTCCGGCAGATCGGCCCCGGACGCCCAGTAGATCTGGCGGTAATATTCCACCAACGGCAGTTCGTGTGGATTGTGGGCGGCAATCCTGCGCACGCGGGGACTGACGGTGAATGTCACCTCGACCATCTCGTCGAGGGTCGGCGAATAGCCCTGGGAGCACAGCGCGCAGGTGTATTCGTCCTTCTGCATGGTTTTCAGCGTGGCGTTGGTGTCGAGCACGCCGCCACAGCCGGGGCACAGAACATTCCAGGAAATGTCGAAGATGCCCACCCGCGCCGCATGGAGAAAGGCGCTTATGGTGCGTTCCTCGTCGAGGCCATGCTTGCTGGCGAAGGCCAGCGCATTGATCCGGCAAAGTTCGCGGTCCTTGCCCTCGGCGATGGTTTGCCGGATTGCGTCGATTGCCTGCGGATCGACATCGGTCGATTGCCGCAGAAGCGAGAACAGATCCTGAGCTTCGGTCATCGTGCAGGCTCCGGAAATTGCGCCGTTAGGGCATGATGCCGAAAAGTGTGAAGCGGTTTTCGGACGACATCATGCTCTATTTCCTGATTTAGAGGCGGATTCAGATTTCAGGTCGGACAGACCTGAAATCATCCGGCTCTAGGCGTGTTGGCCGGACCGATCTTCGACCCGAACGCTCCATCATACTGCGAAACGGACCGTACGGCCATTCGAATGGACAAGCCTGGTGACAGGTCAATTTCCATTTGTTGAATTCCAAACTATGATAGCCCATGGGGCATTCATCTCTGGGGTTTTCTCCATGCCGACACGCGACAACCCGCCATTTCCGGCGGCCCTTCGCCTTTTCTCGGCGGGGGTCATCATCGTCCTGATCGTTGGGGCCGGCCTGTTTTTCGCGCCTGCGCTGGTCAAGCCGCGCTGGCCCTGGGCCGTCACGCCGTTCAATGCCCGCTTCCTCGGCGGCTTCTACACCGCCGAAATGGCAGTGATGGCGGCGCTGCTGGTCTGGAATCGCTGGTCGCCCGGCAGGCTCGTGCTGGTCATGGCCTTCATCTTCACCGTCATCGTGTCGGCGGCTTCGTTCATCAATCTCGGTTATTTCAACTTCGAGCGCAAAGCCCCCTGGCTCTGGTTTCTGGTCTATCTTGCGTCAGCCGCGGTATCCGGGCTGTTCCTGTGGCGGGCAAGGGCCCGCCCTTCTGCAAAAGGCGTGATCTTGAACCCCGCATGGCGCGCCTACCTACCGGTGGAAATGACGATCCTCGGGGCCTACGGCGTCGGCCTGTTGCTGTTTCCCCTGACATTCGGTGGCTTCTGGCCATGGCCGATCGATGCCTTCCACGCCCAGGTCTACAGTGCCATCTTCCTCGCGGGTGCAGGCGGCACCTATCTCCTCTGGAGAAGTGCGCCGCGTGAGGAATTGCTGGTGCTCGGCCTGGCGCAGTTTCTGGTTGGCCTGCTTGCCGTTCTTGGCCTCGTCATCACCGACGCCGCCGTGCACCGGATCGACTGGACGGCGGCCGGGACATTGTGCTGGCTTGCCCTTTTCGGCTGGATCGGCATCAGCGGTATCCTCAAACTCTACGCCGCCCCCCGGCATTTTGCCGCGCAATCGGCATAGGTCGCAGAGACGGCTGGATTTTCAGGTGACGTCCGGTGCATCGTGCCGGGCATATTGCCTCTGTCCTTTGTTCTGACGCAATTCCGGACGGAAAACCGCTCACACTTTTCCTGGAATTGCTGTAGCCGGAAAAGCCATGACCAGCACGCCACCCCTAGAGAAAATCCAGCCGCAGCTCCGGGCCGTCCGGCCAAGCGATGCCGAGGCGCTTTGCGCTATCTTCAATATGCCGGGCTTCCGCTGGGGCACACTCAGGATGCCATTCGAGATGGTGGAGCAGGTGGAGCGGCGCATCGCCAAGTCCGGCCCGGAAACCACCTGGATCGTTGCCGAGTCGGACGGCAAGGTTGTCGGCCATGGCAGCCTGGTCGCGCAGGGTTCGCCGCGCCGCTCGCATATCGGCGAGATCAATATCGGCCTTGACGATGGTTTTGTCGGCAGAGGCATCGGCTCTGCCATCCTAGGCGCGCTGCTTGACGTGGCCGACAATTGGCGCGCCCTTAAGCGGGTCGAGTTGACTGTCTATGCCGACAACGAACCGGCCATCCGTCTCTACACAAGCCATGGCTTCGAGGTCGAAGGCCGGCATGTGAAGGCCGGTTTTACCGACGGGCAGTACCACGACCTCCTGAGCATGGCCCGGCTGCGGTTCTGATGACCACCGTCCCTGCCCTTGCCCCTCCGGTGGACATTTTGGCCGTGCTGTCGCTGCTCTGCCCGGAGGTCGTGCGTGACATCGAGCAGAACTGGAATGCACCGGTTTCCGATTATGCCCGCCATCTGTGGCGGCCGGTGGCAAGGCCTGGATCGGCCCCGTCGATTGCTGCCCGCTCGATCCTGCGCGACGTCCTGCAGCAGCGCCTCGGTGCGATCATGCAGCCTGAAGCGATCGGCAAGGCCCTCAACGAATTCGACCACAGACCGGTTATCCAGTCCGGCCTGCACTGCCTGCTTCTGATGGATCGCATCACCTTCGATGCCCTGCTGCTTGCCTGGCTCGGCGCGGTCGAAAACAGGCTGTCGGCTTTTTTCGGCTTCATGGGAACGACCATGACCATGGAGACAACCGGCCGGGAGGGGCCGGGATGGCTCGATGTCGGCGACGACAAGGTCAATTTGTTTGGCATGGGGCGCCACAAACTGTGCCGCAAAAGCGCCTGCGCGGCCGGTCCCGTCGCCCTCAACGGGCGCGCGCTCGAAACGGTGGGCAATGAGACGGATGCCAGAAGCTGGCTGGGCACGCTGCTTGCCAGCCAGGACAAGGTGTTTGCAACCGCCGCCGATGCGCTGACAGAACTCAACGAGGATCTGGTCGCCGATTGGGATCGTTCCGGCATGGCTCGGCCGGTTTTCATCGATGATAGGCTGGCCGCGACTGTCGTGTCGCGGCATCTGGAAGATGAAGGCAGCCTTCTTTCCAGGCTGCTCCTCGAGCCCGCAAGGCGCCGGCGTCTCGACCATGCCTTGCAAGAAGCCGCATCGGGCCCATTTGGCAGGTTCCTGCCCAATGCCACGGACTATTTCTGGGGCATCCGCGAGCAGCGCGTGCGCAAGCTCGTCCTCGAGAACGGGCGGCTGATCGAGCCTGACAGGCCGCATGGTCTTTCCATCCCGTTCGAGCGGCCGCATCTCCAGCAGGCACTGCTGGACGGCCTGCTTTTGCCGGACTTGTTCCTGATGTTCCTTGCCCTTGCCATATTGCCGCGCGTGCGGGTTGTGGGCGGCCTGAGACAGATTGGCTATGTCGCGCTTTTCCACTCGATCCTGCTGGCTGCGCTTGATGAAAACGCGCCAGAAGAGCGCGATCTGGCCGCCGAGCTGCAGGTTCGGGAAAATGCCTGGGGCATGCGGGTCATCGATGAAAAGATCTCGGTCCGCGAGCAGCTTGCCGGCCTGCCGGAAGGGGCGCTCTTCCCGGACCTGCTGCGGCAATACCGGTTGCGGACATTTGCCGAGACGACCGACGACCTGAAACCGGTTCGCGAAAACGCCCGATGGTGCAAGATCGGCCGGGCCTCAGGCCTCTGATCCGGCCGGGCTTTAGCCCGTCATTGCACCACGCCGGCCTTGCGGAGCCCCTCGACCATCAGTTCGAAATCGGCAGGGTTCTTGTAAGGCAAGACCTTGCGACGATGTTCCAGCGAATAGGCGGGATTGACGCGAAGCAGGTCCTGCCATGCCGCATGGGCCTCCTCCAAACGGCCCAGATGGCCGTAGCATGCGGCCAGAAGCGCACGCGAGACGTCGGTGACAGCGTTGCGAGCCAGCCGTTGCAGCAAGAGGTCGACGGCCTCTTCGTACCTTCCCAGTTGAAACGATGCCAAAGCCTGGAAGTGCAGAAGCACATCCGGGAAGTATGGATTCAAGGTCTTTCCCCGGGCGAAACTCTCTAGCGCCTCCGCGGATCTACCCGAATAATACAGCGCCTCGCCGCGGGCGACGTGCGCTTCGGCGAAGTTCGGATTGAGAGCTATCGCGCGCTCGACCTCGCCGATGGCTTCATCGTGCCGCCGTGTGTAAAGCTTGGCCGATGCCAGCGCCCAGTGCGCCCAGGGATCGCTGTCATCCAGCGTTACCGCTCGCGTTGCTGCCTCTTCCGATTGCGCCATCGAGTCCGACGCACCCCACCTGTTGAGGTAATCGAGCCCGTACGTGAGGGCTAGGAAAGCGTGGGCAGAGGCAAATTTCGGGTCCAGTTCGATGGCCCGCTGCAAGAGCTCGCGGGCCGCGACGTTCGTGTCCTTCGTCAGCCGGTGCCACAGCTCCCGGCCCCGCAGGAAACAGTCATACGCCTCCGGGTTGCGCTGGTGTTCGGGCGCCAGCCGCAGACGGTCATCCTCGGTCAGATTGAGCGCCAGTGCACCGACGATGTGCTGCGTCACGTCATCCTGCACGGCGAATATGTCGGTCAGATCGCGATCGAACCGCTCCGCCCAAAGATGGCCGCCTGAAATTGCATCGATGAGCTGCGCGGTGATGCGTACCTTGTTCCCCGACTTGCGTACGCTGCCTTCAAGGACATAGCGCACGCCGAGCTTCGTGCCGACATCCTGCACATGGACGTTCTGGCCCTTGAAGATGAAGGACGAATTGCGAGCGATGACGAAGAGCTGTGACAGTTTGGACAGCGCCGTGATGATGTCTTCGGAGATGCCGTCGGCGAAGTAGTCCTGTTCGGCATCACCGCTCATATTGGCGAACGGCAGCACGGCGATCGACAGTTTCGGCGGCGCTGCCGCACCCGGAGGGCTCGTCGCGGTTTGCGAGGTCGCGGCCGCCTTGGCCCCGGCGCCGACTTGCAGCGAATAGACCCGGATCGGCTCGGCGATGTTCTTGAGCTGTGTGCTGCCGAGATCGCTGACCGAGAGGTCAAGCCTGGCCTTGACCTGGCGATAGGCATCCTCGGACAGGCAGATGGCGCCGGGCGCCGCAACGCCCTCCAGACGCGAGGCGATGTTGACGCCGTCACCCATCAGGTCGCCATCGCTCTCTTCGACCACGTCGCCCAGATGGATGCCTATCCTGAACTCGATGCGGCGCTCCTGCGGTACGCCGGCATTGCGCTCAACCATACCGTTTTGAATCTCAACGGCGCAGCGCACGGCATCGACCACACTGCGAAACTCAACCAGTGCCCCATCTCCGGTACGCTTGATAACCCGCCCGTGGTGCACTGCAATGATCGGATCGATCAGGTCGCTGCGCAGTGCCCGCAACCGCGCCAAGGTACGATCTTCGTCCGCGCTCGCGAGCCGGCTGTATCCGACCACATCTGCAGCCAGGATTGCGGCCAGCTTACGGTTCTCGCTCATGGGTCGCCTCCTCATCTCCATCATAGCAGGAAGACGGCGGGACGAGGGAATTTTCGCAAATCACGGCCACGCGGCCGCCCGTATCGGCAGTGCTCCACCGCCAACCCAGACCGATGCCCATTTGTGCTGCCGCTTGCCGGTTGACGACTATGGGTTCATCCTTGTGAATACCCCGGCCGTGACGAGCGTGGCGAGATCACGCGTCATGGCCCAAGGTCAAAGAGATAGAGCATGATGTCGTCCGAAAACCGCTTCACACTCTTCGGCATCATGCTTTGGTGAGGTGTCCATGAACTGCTCTGGCTGCGGTTTCGAGATCGAGGGCGGTTACGCCTTCTGTCCGAAGTGTGGCCGCCGCCAGCCCGTGCCATGCGCCAGTTGCGGCTACGCCTGCGCACCTGATTTCGAGTTCTGTCCTAAATGTGGGGCAAGCGTGGGTGCGTCCGCAAAAGCTGCCGAACGGCCTGCTCCGACACCAAGCCGCACCATTGCGCAGCCCTCTCGAGCTCCGTCGCCGAACATCGAAAGCGAAGAGGGGCCGCATTCCGTCTCCGACGCCGATCGACGAACGGTAACGGTGCTGTTCGCCGATCTCTGCGGCTTCACGACACTCAGCGAGCAGCTCGACCCCGAGGTCATGCAGGCGCTGCAGAACGAACTGTTCAAGGAATTGACGGCGGCCGTGCAAGGCTTTGGTGGTTTCGTCGACAAATTCATCGGCGACGCTCTGCTCGCCTTGTTCGGTGCGCCGGTCGCGCATGAGGACGATCCGGAACGTGCGCTTCGAGCCGCTCTCGACATGATCGCCCGGACGGCGCGGCTCGGTGAAAGCACCCGCCACTCCGGCTCGCCGCTGCTGCTCCACATAGGCATAAACACGGGTCCGGTCGTTACTGGCGGATTGGGCATCGGCACCGCCAAATCCTATTCGGTGACCGGCGACACGGTGAATACGGCGCAACGCCTGCAATCGCTGGCTGCACCGGGTGAGGTGCTGGTGGGCGAACTCACGCACAGGCTGACCCGGCATGCCTTCTCGTACGAGTCGCTGGGCGATGTCGTCTTTCGCGGCAAGGCTGGCAGTGTGCTCGTCCACCGACTGGATGCACCGCTTGCGGCGCCGCGTGCAGCGCGCGGGCTCGAGGCGCTCGGCCTCAGTGCGCCCATAATAGGTCGTGATGCGGAGCTCAACAGAATGCTGGCGAGCCTTGACTTGGCGTGCGGCGGCTCGGCCCAGCTTGTCCGCCTCGTCGGCGAAGCCGGTATCGGGAAGTCGCGGTTGGTGAAGGAGTTCGTCGCCCGCGTCGGCGACGAGGATCGTTTTCGCAACGTCGCCGTGCGGCAGGCCACGTGCTCACCGCTGGGTGAACAATCATTTGGCGCCCTGGGTGCAGTGGTGCGCAGCGCTGCCGGGATGATGCAAAACGACAATGGGGACGAAATGCGGGGCAAGCTCGCAGCCTTGCTTGCCGATCTCGGCCTGCAGGGCGAGGAGGCGAAGCGGCTGATGCCTTTGCTCTACCATGTGCTTGGCCTCGGCGACCCCGATGCCACCTTGCAGCATGTCGAGCCCGAGCAGCTGCGGCGGCAAATTCTCTACGCGGTCCGCACAATCATGGAACGGCGGCTTGCGTTGTCGCCGCTGTTGATTGTCGTCGAAGACCTGCACTGGGCCGACTCCGTCTCGCTCGAGGCACTGCGTTTCGTGATGGACAGACTGGAACGCACGCGGCTGATGTTGCTGGTCACGCATCGTCCGGCGTCGGACAACGACCAACTCGACTCAAGTCGGGTCAGCCACACAGCGCTCAGGCTTTCGCCGCTCGACAGCGATGACGGACGCCGCCTGGTGGCGGCGCTTTTCGGCGAGAGCTGGGTAAACGCCGCAGGAGGGCTTCTCGACCAGATCCTCGAGCGCGCGGGCGGCAACCCGCTTTTCTTGGAGGAGATCGTTCGCGGCCTTATCGATCGCGGTGTATTGGTGCGCGAGGGCCAGCAATGGCGGACCGTGGCAGGCGAAGTCGCAACCGGCATCCCCGCCACGATCCAGGCAATGTTGCTTGCTCGCGTCGACCGGCTGCCGCAAGAGGTGCGCCGGTTGGCCCAGGAAGCCGCGGTAATCGGCCCGCGCTTCGATGCCACGCTTCTGAAAGCCGTGGCAGCCGACCCCGGCCGACTGGAAGCGGGCTGCGAACTGCTTTGCGATGCGGAAATCATCGAGGAAGTTGCCGGATCAGGCTCGGTCTCGTCGCAAAGCTACCGCTTTACGCAAACATTGCTGCAGGACGTGATCTACCAGAATCTGCTCCTGCAACGCCGGACCGACATCCACCGCCGGGTAGGTGCCGCCCTGGAGCAACTGTGCGGCGACAAGCCGGAACGGTTCGAGGATCTGGCCGTGCTCGGTCATCATTTCGCTCAGAGCGCCGAGCGGGAGAGGGGCGCGCATTACCTGCAGGCGGCGGGAGATCGCGCTCGCATGATATACGCCAATGACGACGCCCTTCGTTTCTACGAGCGAGCACTGACTGCGTTGGGCGCGATCGGGCAAACACCGCTCAAACTGGCAATTGCAGAGCGCATTGCCGATTTGAGCGGCCCGGCAGGCCGCCGCGAGATTGCACACCGCCACTACGAGGCGGTGCTGCAGGCCTATCGCGAGTCAGCCGATCGTGTCGCGGCGGCGCGCGTTTTGCGCAAGATCGGTCGGCTGTTTTGGGACGTGGGCAAGCGGGACGACGCGGAATCGCGCTACGCTGAAGCGGCAGCGCTCCTCGATGGAGCGGATGCCCCGATCGAGCAGGCGCATCTCTGGCAAGAACGTGGCCGACAAGCGTTCCGCAGCGGAGATCACACTCTCGCGGCAAAATGGGCAGACGCGGCGCTGGATTGCGTACGCTCTCTGACAACGGAACATGTCTCCGATGATGCCACCCTCGTGACCGCCGAGGCACTTAATACCAAGGCTGTTGCGCTGGCTCGCCTTGGGCGAAACCATGAAGCCGTGCGTGAGGTTGAGCGCAGCATTGAATTGGCCGAAGCCGCCGGTCTGCTGGGCGCGGCCTGCCGCGGCTACACCAATCTCGGGGTGCTCTACACGACCATCGATCCGGCGAAGGCGATGGAGGTCTGTCGGCGCGGTCTTGAAGTGGCGCGCCGTATTGGCGATTTGGGTTTCCAGGCGCGCCTCCTCGCCAATCTGGCGGTAGCTTGTTGTACTTTCACGGATCGCTGTCCAACGGAGGGCGTGCCTGCTGCCGAGAAGGCCATCGAGATTGACCGGGCGCTCGACCAGCGCGAGCACCTGCCAGTGCCGTTGATCGTGCTTGGGCAGATCCACCAGTGCAACGGCCATCCGGAACTGGCGATCGGCTTGTTCCACGAAGCACTGGAGGTAGCCCGCGAAACGGGCGAGCCCCAACTGCTGTTTCCGTGCTATGATGGACTCGCAACGCTTAATCTCGACCTCGACAATCTGGCCGAGGCCGAACGCTACTTTTCCCTGGCGCAGGGTATATGCGCCCAGCACGGGCTCGACCCGGAAGCGCTTGTGGTGCTGCCTTTTCTCGACTAGCCGGGATAGGGGGTTGGACATGTCCGCGCCTAGTGGATTGATACCGCTTCAACCGGGCGACCGGGCGCCGAACCTGATACTCGACGCCATTACCCAGGAAGGCAAGATTGCGCTTGACGACTTTCGCGGGCAAAAACCGGTGCTGGTCGGCCTGTTTCGAGGTCTGCATTGTGCGTTTTGCCGGCGCCACATCGCCGCTCAGGCGCGTCTCGATCCGGAGCTGCGCGAAAAGGGCGTGGAGAGCCTGACGGTGGTCAACACGCCGATCGAACGGGCGCGGCTCTATTTCCGCTACCATCCAATGCCGAACCTGCTTGCGGCGTCGGACCCGGAACGCGCTTCACATCGTGCTTTTGGACTGCCCAATCTCGAATTCACCGAGAACGAGACGAACTGGCCGTACAAGGTCGCGATGGCAGCGGCACAGGACATGCGGGTCGACATACCTGGCGAATTGCCCGGTCCCATGGATCCGATGACAGCCGCCGCAATCCTCGACAAGAAGGACCACTACGAACTGACCGAAGCCGACGAGCAGATGATGGCCACGGGACACGGACAACTGGTTGGTCAGTTCCTGCTGGACCGGCAGGGGATCGTCCGCTGGAGCTTCACGGAGGTCCCGGAGGGTGGGCGATACATGTTTGGCGCCCCAAACCCGAAGGAGCTGATGTCAGCCGTGTCGCAAGTCGCCCAATAATGAACTGACAAGTTCACCGTTTATCCGAGCACGGCCTCGACAGTGGCGACAAAGTCATCGAGCGAGCGGTCGCCGCGAATCTCGATGCGCGGAAGGTCGATGAGATCGCTATGGAGGTCCGCCGGCCCGTGCCTGCGGCCGAAGCCTACTCGATAGCCGCACTCCCTGGCCAGCCGGCCAAGCCGTCGGTCGGTGACGGAGAAGGGGGCCGCGAACGCCCTGGTTGGCCGGCCGGTCCAGCGTTCGATGAACAGACGAGAGCGCAGGAGCTCGGCGGCCAGGTCAGCGCTCGACAGACCATCTATGGCGCGATGCGTCGCCATGTGGCTGCCGAAGAAGGCGCCTTCGGCAGCGAGGCGTCGCACCGTCCCGGCGCCCATAAGCGGCGTCGGCGGACCGATGTCGGTGTCCCACTTTGCACTTTCGCCCACCAGGTCCGTCACCAGGAACACTTCCGCGGTCAGGTCGTTGGCGCGCAAGATCGGCCAGGCATGGTCGGCGAAGTTCTGGAAGCCGTCATCGAAAGTGATGAGCACCGGGCGGCCGACGAAAGGCTGACGGTTGGCGATGGATGCTTCCAGCTGCTCGGAGCCAATGGCGTGAAAGCCATTGGCGCGCAGCCATCCCATCTGGCTGGCGAATGCGGCGGGCGTGAGCCGAAAGCGAGCGAGCGCGGCCGGACCTTCATCGGCAACGCCGTGATACATGAGGACAGGGATATGCTGGCGCTGCTCGTTACGTGCGACGTCGCGGCGCAAGGCTCGCGCCCCACCCCAGACGATATTTCGCGCGACGCCGATTTCGATGGGCGCGCGGATCGGCACATGATCGATCACCGGGTCCGTCGCCACATCGCCCGGCGATAGGCGGCGGAAGCGGTCTATGCGGTAGAGCTCGGTCTGGATCGATTGCTCGAGCACCAGGCCTTCGGTCGCTGCCAGCGTCTCGGAGATCGCCTGGGCACCGAATGTGTTCCAGTCGAAGCCCGTCTTTTCGACATTGTCACGCAGCACGAATGCGTGTGCGCTGATGAAACTGCCGCCAGGCGCCAACGCCTCGGCAAATTTCCTGGCGATGCGCCGCAACTCGGCGAGATCGTCCAGATAGTAGAGCACCTCCGAACAGAAGATCAGATCCATCTCACCCGGCAGCGTGTCGGCAGCGAAATCGAGTACGCCGAACTCGACATTCGCCTGATTGTTGCATCGGGCGCGGGCTCGCTCGATGGCTATGGCGGAGATGTCGGTTGCGGTCAGATGGCCCACGCGCGGCGCCAGCTGCCGCGTGAAATGGCCCTCCGCACAGGCCAGCTCAAGCGCCCGGCCGATGGGACCGGCAGGCAGGATCTCGATCTGCCGCTCATATTTTTCCTGCTCATAGAGCGAGCTGTAGTTCCAGGGATCCTCGGTCGCGAAATAGCTGTTCCAGAACGCCGTGCGATCCTTGTCGTGCTTGTCCGCGACCCGTGCGCGGCGCGGCGTAACAGGCTCTGACGGTTCAGCGCTCGACCGAACCAGGTCATGCGCCTGTGCGGCCAATTGCGCGAGTTTGCCGAAGTGGCTGTCCTGATCGGGCTCGCTTCCCGCCATGGCAAACGATACCTCGGCTGCAGGCGTGTTTGACGTGGTCGCGCCGGCGCCCTTTTGCGGTGCAGGCGATCCTCCCGCAAGCCGCTCAGCAGGCACTACATCCAGGATCAATTCAATCCAATGATCGCTCGTCACCGTCCCGAGTGCACCGAACTGCACGACAGCCTCGATCCGGCCATCCAGCATCAGATGGGCATAGATCTGATCGATGCCTTCCGGCAGTTCGGTCGCGGTCGGATTGCGAGCGTCGACGCGAATTCCGAGCGTTCGCGCCAGCCTGCGCGGCGTGGCAAGATCGTCGGGTTCGAGAAGCATTTGCTCAAGCTGGTACTGGACGCGGCGAGCCGCTGCGGGATTGTCCCAGATCTTGCCGAGTTCGATGATCAACGCGGTGGTTGCGCTGCCGAACCTCGCCCATCCGGCAGCCAATTGCGCCGGCACCGACAGGCTTCCTGCCATGAGGCCATCGAAGATTACCTTGGCAATCTCATGCGCCCACTTGCGTCCCGCCGGGAGTGCGCGCAGGGGCTGCGGGTCGATCAAGCGCGAGCCTGAGCCGCATTCGGACGCGGCGTTCCGCAACGCCAGCCAAGCAAGCGCTTCAGATGCGGTGCCGCCTTTCGCCGAAATTGAACCCGAGGGATTGTGCGCCACGCCGTCTTACCTGCGCCTGGTTCTGAGGGAGAACAAGTGTCCCGCAACGCGCTTACATCGCCGGTCTGGAAAAAGCAAAAGGCGCCCCGAAAGGCGCCTCTTCATCGCTTGATTCCCCTAGAGGAAACTGGAGCGGGTGAAGCGATTCGAACGCTCGACCCCAACCTTGGCAAGGTTGTGCTCTACCCCTGAGCTACACCCGCTCACACGGCCCTTTGGCCGCAAGCCGGGCCTATATGGCTGAAGAGCGCGGCGATTGCAACAGGGAAATGACGGGCTTTTTGGTCGCGCCAAATCGCTTGGCGGAACCTTGTCGGCCACGCGGGTGGTTCATCGACTTCCCGCATGACGGTCTTGTCTCGGCGGCATCATTGGCCGTAAACGGCTTTGCCGCGCGCCGATACAGGGGAAGACCACCAATGCCGAAGACCGAAGCTGAGCTTTTCGCCTTTCTTGCCGATCTCGGCATATCAGTGTCGACCGTGCGCCATCCGCCGCTCTATACGGTGGCCGATTCGCAGTCGCTGCGCGGCGAGATACCGGGCGGGCACACGAAAAATCTGTTTCTCAAGGACAAGAAGGACAATTTCTTCCTGGTCAGCGTCGGCGAGGAGGCGGTCGTCGACCTGAAGCAGATCCACACGATGATCGGCGCCGCCGGCCGGGTGTCGTTCGGCAAGCCGGAGATGCTGATGGAGCTGCTCGGTGTCATTCCGGGCGCGGTCACCGTGTTCGGGCTGATCAACGACACCGAAAGACGGGTCAAAGTGGTGCTCGACCAGGATTTGATAGCACATGCGACAGTCAACGCGCATCCGCTGACCAATGAGGCGACGACGTCGATCGCGTCCGCCGACCTCATCAGATTCGTCGAGGCAACCGGACATGATGCTGCTATCTTGAAAGTCTCGGCTTGATCGCCACATGGATGGCGAAAACTGACCTCTAGTTAAGGACGTCGCGCTGCTCCGCTGGGCGCGATCGGAAGGGCGACGACATGAGCGACAACAACAATCCGTTTGGCGGCCAATTCGGCGGCAATTCTGGCCAGTACACCACGTCCGTGCAATATGGCGGCGCCGAGCCGGCCAAGTCGGCACTTGGCCCGACACCCGGCGCAGCACCTGCCGCTGGCGAGCTGATCAAGGACACCACGACCGCCACTTTCGCCGCCGACGTCATCCAGGAATCGCGCAAACAGCCGGTACTGGTCGATTTCTGGGCGCCGTGGTGCGGGCCCTGCAAGCAGCTCACGCCGCTTCTGGAAAAGGCGGTCAAGGCCGCCGGCGGCAAGGTCAAGCTGGTCAAAATGAACATTGACGATCATCCCTCGATCGCCGGCCAGCTCGGCATCCAGTCGATCCCGGCGGTCATCGCCTTCAAGGACGGCCAGCCTGTCGACGGCTTCATGGGCGCCATCCCCGAGAGCCAGATCGCCGAGTTCATCACCAAGGTCGGCGGCAAGGGCAATGGCGCGCCGCCGGTGGCCGAAGCACTGGCCGCGGCGGCGGAAGCGCATGCGGCGGGCGATGCGCAGACCGCAGCCGACATTTACGACGCCATCCTGGCGCAAGCGCCGGAGACGATCGAGGCGATTGCCGGGCTGGGCGAGCTTCTGTTCGAGGCCGGCGACAGCGACGGCGCCGAGGCGCTGCTGGCAACGGCGCCGGAGGCCAAGAAAAATGCGCCGGCACTTGCCGCGCTGCGTGCCAAGATGACGCTGGCTGCGGAAGCGGCAGCACTTGGCAATCCAGCTGAATTCGAGCAGCGACTGGCCGCCAATCCCGGCGACCACCAGGCGCGTTTCGACCTCGCCATGATCCAGAACGCCAGGGGCGAGCGCCATGCGGCGGCCGACAATCTTCTGGCGATTATAAAAGCCGACCGGACGTGGAACGAGGACGGCGCCAGGGCGCAGCTGCTGAAACTGTTCGAGGCCTGGGGCATGACCGACGAGGCGACGCTGGCGGCACGGCGCAAATTGTCGTCGCTGCTGTTTTCCTGAGCCGTTTGCCGGCCAAATTGCCGGGGCGTGGCTGTCGGGCCTTGCGGTCGGCGGCCGCCGCGCCAGATTAGGCCGATAACATCGCGCCCGAAGCGGGTCGGAGGAGTGAAGGTGCAGGTCGGAAACGCATTTTACCGGGTCGGCAAGGATCTGCCGGCAACCATTCCGGTGTTTCCGCTTGCCGGCGCGCTGCTGCTGCCGGGCGGGCGCATGCCGCTCAACATCTTCGAGCCGCGCTACCTGCAGATGGTGGATGAGGCGATCGCCGGCGCGCGGCTGATCGGCATCGTCCAGCCCAGCCTCAATGGCGCGTTGCGCGCCGACGGGGAGCCGGAACTGTGCAATGTCGGCTGCGCCGGGCGCATCATCTCGATGGCCGAGAGCGGCGACGGCCGCTATCTGGTTTCGCTGCAGGGCGTCTGCCGTTTCCGCATCACCAGCGAATTGCCGGTGAAGACGCCTTTCCGGCAATGCAAGCTGGCGCCGTTCCTCACCGATCTTGCCGAAGACCAGGCGGCAAGCGAGGTCGACCGGCCGGCGCTGTTGAAAGCGTTTCGCGCTTATCTGCAGGCCAACGATCTCGAAGCCGATTGGGAAAGCGTCAGCCGCGCCGAGAACACCATGCTGGTCAATGCGCTGTCGATGATGGCGCCCTACGGACCGGCCGAGAAACAGGCGCTGCTGGAGGCGCCCGACCTGAAAGCCCGCGCGGAGACGCTGATCGCCATCACCGAAATGGCGCTGGCGCGCGAGAATGAGGACTTTGGCTCCAGCCTGCAATAAGGGCTGAGCCGATGGCTGAAGGGGGATCCAATGGCTGCGGATGGGCGTGACGGCAAGTCGGTCAATGTCGATCCAAAATTGCTGGAGCTGCTGGCCTGCCCGCTGACCAAGGGGCCGCTGGCCTGGGACCCGGTGCGCGGCGAGTTGATCTCGCGGATCGCCAAGCTCGCTTATCCCGTGCGCGACGGCATCCCGATCATGCTGCCCTCGGAGGCGCGGACGATTTCGGCGGAAGACGTGCTGTCGCCGCCGCGATTGGGTGGGCCGGGCTGAGGGACCAGGGGTGGTTCAAACGGACCTCAGCCTAAGAAGCCATTCTGTTGGCGATCCTTCGCGCCCCCCTCTGCCCTTGCCGGCATTAATGTCATGGGCTCCCGACCGCCCTGCACTTGCCCTACTGAAAATTCCGCCCCTTGGGCATGACCCTTTCAGCTTTGTCCGAGAGGGTGGCAATGTCGGGCCGGGCAGCCGGCGTCATCTCTTCCAGCAGCACCGTCAACCACGGTGTCAAATCCTCGATCTTTTCGGCGACGATGTGGATGACGTCGGATTCCGACTGCAGCTTGCCGGTGACCTTGACGAAGCGCGCGCCCATGACGATGGGCCGGAAACGGGTAAAGGTCCGCTCCCAGAAAATGACGTTGGCGACGGCCTTGTCGTCTTCCAGCGTCAGGAAGATCGCATTGCCCTTGCCGGGCCGCTGCCGCACCAGCACCAGGCCGGCGACCGAGACCCGCCTGCCGTCGCGCACCGAGCCGAGATTGGCATTGGGAATGACGCCGGCGCGGTCGAGCCGCTCGCGCAGGAAGGCGACCGGATGCGCCTTCAGCGACAGGCCGAGCGCGCGGTAGTCGTGGATGACGTGCTCGCCGAGCGGCATTGTCGGCAGTTTTGTCTCGGGCTCGAGTTCGCGCAGCCGGATCGCCGGCTGGTCGAACAGCGGCAGCCGTTCGGCGGCGCTCTTGCCATCCAGCGCGCGCACCGCCCACAAGGCTTCACGACGGTCGAGGCCGAGCGAGCGGAAGGCGTCAGCCTGCGCCAGTCTTTCGATTTCGCCGACATCGAGGCCCGAGCGCAGCCACACATCCCTGACGCTTGTATAGCCGGCGCCGCGCCGCGCGGTGAAAGCTTCCATACGCTTCTCGGCCAAGCCCTTGATCTGACGGAAGCCAAGCCGGACGGCGTACCGGGTCTTGATGACACCGCGCATTTCGGCATGGCGCCCCAGGATGCGGCCCGGATCGAATTGGGCTTTCTCCAGGGTGCAGTCCCAGTCGGAAAAATTGACGTCGACGTCGCGGATATCGACGCCATGGTCGCGCGCGTCGCGCACCAGCTGGGCCGGCTGGTAAAACCCCATCGGCTGCGAATTCAGGATCGCGGCGCAGAACACGTCGGGATAAAAGGTCTTGAACCAGCAGGAGGCATAGACGAGCAAAGCGAAGGAGGCGGCGTGGCTTTCGGGAAAGCCGTATTCGCCGAAGCCTTCGATCTGCTTGAAGCAGCGCTCGGCGAAGTCCTTGGTGTATCCCTTGCCGACCATGCCGTCGATCATGCGCTGGCGGTAATTGCCGATGGTGCCGGTGCGCTTGAAGGTGGCCATGGCGCGGCGTAGTTCGTCGGCTTCGCCGGGTTTGAAACCACCGGCGACGATTGCAATATTCATCGCCTGTTCCTGAAACAGCGGCACGCCGAGTGTCTTCTTGAGAATAGCCTCCAGCTCTGGCTTTTGATATTCAGCCGCTTCCTTGCCCTGCCGACGGCGCAGATAGGGGTGCACCATGTCGCCCTGGATCGGGCCGGGCCGCACGATCGCCACCTCGATGACCAGGTCGTAGAATTCGCGCGGGCGTAGACGCGGCAGCATCGACATCTGCGCGCGCGATTCGATCTGGAAGACGCCGAGCGTGTCGGCGCGGCAGATCATGTCGTACACGTCGTTCTCTTCCGGCGGCAGGGTGGCCAGCACATAGGGTCGGCCGTAATCATCCCGGGCCTTCGGATAATGGTCGGTGAGCAAGGTGAAGGCGCGCTTCAGGCAGGTCAGCATGCCAAGCGCCAGAATATCCACCTTCAGGATCTTCACCGCGTCGAGATCGTCCTTATCCCACTCGACCATCTTGCGCGCCTCCATCGCCGTCTTGACGATGGGGACGATCTCGTCGAGCCGGTCGCGGGTAATGACGAAGCCGCCGACATGCTGCGACAGATGCCGGGGAAAGCCCATGATCTCGTTGGCGTGGGCGATCACGTGACGGGTCGAGGTCTCGTTGTGGTCGAGGCCGCCGGCATGCGCCTCCTTCTCGCCGAGCTCCGAGGTCGACCAGCCCCAGATCGAACTGGAGAGCGCAATGCGGACATCGTCCGACAGGCCCATGGCCTTGGCCACCTCGCGCAGCGCCGAGCGGCCGCGATAGCTGATGACGGCGGCAGCCAGCGCGGTGCGCTTGGCGCTGTATTTGGAGTAGATGTACTGGATCACCTCCTCACGCCGCTCATGCTCGAAATCGACGTCGATGTCGGGCGGCTCGTTGCGCTCCTCGGAAATGAAGCGCTCGAACAACGTGTCGATGCGCTCGGGGCCGACCTCGGTGATGCCGATGCAGTAGCAGACGATCGAGTTGGCGGCCGAGCCTCTGCCCTGGCACAGAATGCCCTCATTGCGGGCGAACTGGACGATGTCGTAAACGGTCAGGAAATAGCGCGCATAATTCAGACGCTCGATCAGAGCGAGCTCCTCACTGATGCGCTGCAAGACGGAAGCGGGGACGCCCGCCGGATAGCGCGTGGCGGCCCCCTCCCTGGCCAGACGCTCTAGCTCGGCCTGCGGCCCAAGCCCTGATTGCGTCGGCTCGTCGGGATAATTGTACTGGAGGTCGCTGAGCGAGAAGGTCAGTTCGCCGGCAAAGCGCAGCGTCTCGGCCAGCGCCGGTGGATGGCGGCGGAAGAGACGGGCCATTTCCAGCGGCGGCTTCAGATGGCGCTCGGCGTTGGCCGTCAGCTCCAGCCCGACCTCGGCGACCGGCAAATTGAGGCGGATGGCGGTGAGCACATCTTGCAGCGAGCGGCGCTCGGCGCTGTGATAAAGCACGTCGTTGGTCGCCATCAGCGGCACGCCGGCGATGTCCGCCATGCCCGCCGCCTGCTCGATGCGGAAACGGTCATTGCCGCGATAATCCGGCGCCATGCCTAGCCGCAAATTAGCGCCGAAACGGTCTTTCAGTTGACGGACCAATGCCAGGGGATCGTCGGCATTCGCCGAGAGATCCGGCAGCACCGCCAGCGACAGCAGGTCGCCCCATTCGAGCAGGTCGCTGCGCTGGAGAAGGGTCGCGCCCTTCTCGTTTTCATCGCGCAAATTGGCTTGCGTCAGCATGCGGCAGAGATGGCCCCAGCCCTTGCGGTTCTGCGGATAGGCGAGAATGTCCGGCGTGCCGTCGCCGAACACCAGGCGGCAACCGGGGTGATAGGCGAGCTTCTCGACCTTGGCCTGCTGCCAGGCGCGCACGACGCCGGCCACCGTGTTGCGGTCTGCCAGTCCGATCGAGGAAAAGCCGAGGAATTTGGCCGCCACCACCAGCTCCTCCGGCTTGGAGGCGCCGCGCAGGAAGGAGAAGTTCGACTGGATGCCGAATTCCGCATAGGGGATGACGGTCAGCGCGTTCATGCGAAGACCCCATGCATGAACCAGCGCGGCGGCACCTGCGGGTTGCCATAGAGGCCTTGCCGGTAGAGCCAGTAGCGGCGGCCGTCGGCATCCTCGATCCGGAAATAGTCACGCGTCGATGTGAGCGGATCGCTTGACGTTTCACGCCACCATTCCGGCGCGATGCGTTCCGGCCCCTCGGCGCGCGCGACCCGGTAGAGCGCGCGGCGCCAGCGGAAATTCATCGGCGGACCCTCAGGCATTTCGGTGGCCGGCACCTCGATCGGCTCGGGCGAACGGAACAGCCGGATCGGCCGTTCCGGCGGGAAGATGGTTGCGCGCGGCGCGTCTTTCGAGCCCGGCTTCCTGAGCGGTGTTTTGCGTTGTGGCGCTTCCGAGAACGGGATGGTGGCGATGGCGCGCTCCGGCAGATGGCTCTCGAGGGCGACCGGTTTCAGCACCGCACTGTCGCCGAGCCTGGCGCGGATGCGGTCGGCAAAGAGTGCCATGTCGGCGCCGTCATCCTCGGTCTCGCCGGTCAAATCGGCCTGCTGCATGTCGAAGCCGGCGGCCGCCAGCACCGAAAGCCGCACCAGGTCGAAGCCGTAGCCGGCATCGATGTCCTGTTCGAGCGCGGCCAGCCGCTCATGGAACAGGCGCTGGATAAGCTTGGGTTCGCGCAACGGTCGCGAGGTACCGACAGCGATGCGGCTGACGGCGCCGTCGACGCGAAACAAAAGCAGCGCCAGCATCCTTGCGCCCTCGCCGCGGCGTTCGAGATCGGCCTTCAGCGTCACCGCCAGCAAGAGCACCAGCCGTTCGATCTCGGCGGTCAGCACGACCGGCTCGGCCAGGTGGCGTTCGACCGAAAGCGGGGCCACGGGCAGGCGCGGCGATACCGCCTCGTCGAGACGGCCGAGCGCCTGGTCGAGCCGCAACAGCAAGGTCGCGCCGAAGCGACGGGCGAGCGGCGCGCGCGGCGCTGCCATGATCGCGCCGGCGGTCCGCAGGCCGACGCTTTCCAAGCTGGCGCGGATATCGGCTTCGATGCGCAGTGCCGCCAGCGGCAAGGGGGCGAGCAGCGCTTCCTCCTCGCCGGAGACAACGATGCGGTTGCCGCAGAAGCGCGCCGCCGCCCAGGCTGCACCCGGCGTCGCGGCCAACCCGGCGCGGACATCGAAACCCTGCTGGAAAAACCGCGCAAGGATGTCGTCCAGCATGGCGCGCTCGCCGCCGAACAGATGCGTGCAGCCGGTGACGTCGAGATAAAGGCCATCAGTACCGTCGAGCGCCACCAGCGGCGTATAGCGATCGCACCAGTCGGCGAGGCCTTCGAGCAGCCGGCGATCGGCGTCCGGATCGGCCTCGACGATGTCGATCGAGGGATGCATGGCGCGCGCATCGGCAATGCCCATGCCAGGCTTCAGATGCAGCGCCTCAGCCCGCTCGTCGAGGGCCGATATGCGCTGGGCGTTGCGGTCGCGATGGCTGATCACGAGCGGTGGGTGAGATGGCGGCAGATGATCCGAAGGCCGGGAACGCCACGACCGTCCCAGGCGCTGGCGCAGGATCCGTTCTGCCGCCAGATGCGGGAACCACAGCGACAGAATTCTCTGCCCGTTTTTCGCGGGGCTTTCTTTCTTCGAATGCGTGTTCATCGGGATTCCACTCCAGTGTGAATTGTCCAGGCAGAGCGGTGCGGCTCTTGCCGATGCTGACGGTGAAGGCAGGCCGGCCGATCGAGCCGGCGAGCGACCCGGCGATCGTCCGGCGGCTCGCCGCTGGTGCAGCCGACACGATGAGGCGCACCGGTGCGGCGGTCGGCTCGGCTTCGCCGGCCTGGCGCAGCAGGAACACCGGCCGGCCGGCGTTTTGGGCGCGCGCGTGCAGCCGGCGCGTCGCGGTGAGGTCGAGCCGCTGCGGGCTGCCACGGATTTCGAGGATGATTGCGGCGAGCGCCGTCATCTTCGCGGCCTCCTCGGCTACCCACAGCGCATCGGTGAGTTTCGGCGCCTCGGAAAACAGCAATTGCTCCGGTGCGATACCGAACATGCCCTGCAATCCCCTGGCATAGGGAAAGCCGGCCTCGCGAAAAATCTCCGATGTGCCGATCCACAGCACGGGCAAGGGCTGGCCCTTGAGGATCAGGCTGACCAGCGACAGCACAAAGCCGGCGACGGCCCCGGCATTGCGGGTCTCAAGGCCATGGATTTCGCTCAAGGCGGCTTTCGGAAGGCCGCCGCTCAGCGCCGCATCGAGGCGCTCGACGCCGGTGGCCAGGAAAGCATCCGGCGAAGCCACGGCAAGCCCGCGCCGGATGATGGTGACATCGGCATCGGGTTCAGGCGCGGCGTCGAGGCCAGGACCCGCGCGCAGCCCCTCGCCAGCCGGCGCGGCCAGGCGCTCGGGCAGCGTTCCCTCGATCTTCGCGATCTGGCGGCGCAGGGCAAAAACAGTCTCCCGCGCCACGGCTGATGTCGCCATGACGGTCAATTTCTTTCACAACTGTTCCTGTTATGTTCCTATAGATTCCAGAGGGTGCCGGAAGAGTCAAGCGGAGTCAGAAGGAATTTATTCCTCTATAGCCATTGACGTCATGGAATTACCGCTTCATTGCCGAGTCCGGAGGGAAAGCCTATATGCCGGGATCAAAGGACAAAGCATGGCCCGCATCTACAAGACCCGCACCTGGCATGACGAACTCTCGCCCTCGATCGAGGAGATGGAGTTTCTGGCGCTGGAGGCGTACGCGCATCTGCCGGACGATTTTCGCAAGCTGACCGGCGAGATCGTCATCATGATCGCCGAATTCCCGACCGACGAGATCATGGACGATCTGTCGCTGGAGACGCCGTTCGACCTGCTTGGCCTGTTCGAGGGCCGCGGCATCGCCGAGCGCTGGAACCCGCAGACCGGCGAAGGCCCGAACCGCATCACCCTCTACCGCCGCGCCATCCTCGACTGCTGGGCCGAGAATGAGGAGACGCTGGGCGACATCGTCACCCACGTGCTGATCCACGAGATCGGCCACCATTTCGGCCTGTCGGACGACGATATGGAGAAGCTCGAAGAGGCGGCGGAATAGCCCCCGCCTTTGTCATCCCAGGGCGAAGCAGGAGCGAAGCTCCGTCGCGAAGACCCTGGGATCCATGCCGTGACGGCGGTGCAGGTGCCGCGGTGCAGGAAAGCAAGCGGTTCTGCGAACAGCACAGATCCGCAGTAACGAGCGCCGGCACAAGCGTCATCTGATCCGCTGCACTCTAGGGCAAACGGCACGGCATGGATCCTAGGGTCTGCGTCGCGTCGCTTCGCTCCTTGCTTCGCCCTAGGATGACGAAGACGCGGAGGTTGACGCCTTCCCTACCAATCACTCAGCTTCGTATCCGGCCCGTATTCCTGGCCGTCGATATCCTTCACCACCGCCTGGCCGCAGCGCATCGATTTGGTCTTCTTGTCGTAGGCGTAGGTCGGCGAGCCGTACAGGTGCCAGCCCTTGTTCAGCGCCGCGGTCACCTTGTGGCAGAAGGTTGAATCGTCGGGGGCGGACAAAAAGCGGTAAAGTCTCATGGGTCAGATCCTGTCGTGAGTTCGTCTTTTCGGGGCGGATCATGCGCCGATGGCGGCGGCCTTCGCCAGCAGTTTCTCGGCTTGCACCAGGTGCAGCCGTTCGACCATCCTGCCATCCAGCGCAATCACGCCCTTGCCGGCATTTTCGGGCAAGGCGAAAGCCTCTTTCACCGCGTGCGCCTCGGCCAAGGCTTCGGGCGCGGGCGCAAAGGCGCGGTTGGCGATTTCGATCTGGGCGGGGTGGATCAGCGTCTTGCCGTCGAAGCCCATGGCGGCGGCTTCCGTGCATTCGCGCGCAAACGCGTCGAGGTCGCGAAAATCGTTGGAGACGCCGTCGAGCATGTCGATGCCGCCGGCCCGCGCCGCCAGCACCATCTGCATCAGCCAGGCCACAAGATAGCGGCGGTCGGGCGTCGCCAGAATGCCGGTTTCCTTGACCAGATCGTTCGTTCCGGCCACGAAACAAGCTAGGCGCGAGGCCGGGTCGCGGCCGAGTTCGGCAATGGCGCCGATGTTGAGCATGGCCTTGGGCGTCTCGATCATCGCCCAGAGCTTGACGCTGTCGGGGGCAAAATTGTCGTCGAGCACGTCGCCGACTTCGAGGATATCGCGCGGCGTGGCGACCTTGGACAACAGGATGCCGTCGGGCTCGAATTTTGCCGCGGCGAGCAGGTCTTCAGTGCCCCATTCGCTGGACAGCGCGTTGACGCGCACGATCATCTCGCAGCGGCGTTTCGGTCGGCTGGCGAAAATGCCGGCCAGTTTGTCCCGCGCGGCGACCTTGTCGGCGGGCGCGACGGCGTCTTCGAGGTCGATGATCACGGCATCGCAGGCCAGCGTCGCGATCTTGGCCAGCGCCTTGTCGTTGGAGGCGGGGACGTAAAGCACCGAGCGGCGCGGGCGGTAAGGTTCGCTTGTCATGGCCGATCTATGCCGCGTGGGGGCGGGTGAGGCAAGCGTCCGACCGGTACCTGATGACGAGCCAACTGCGAAAGCTTGCGCTGCCCCGCCCGTCCCGCAGCAGTTGCGGAAGGGGGGCCTTTCCTCTCCCCCGTCGATCGGGGGAGAGGTGTCGAGCGAAGCTCGACGGAGTGGGGGTCGACCCTTGGGCGCAACGCGAGCAATGCGCTCAGTGCCCTTCCGATGTCCGTTCGCGGCGATTGCCAGGTGGTTCCCCCACTCCGTCTCGGCTTCGCCGAGCCACCTCTCCCCCCTCCGGAGGGAGAGGAAAAAGGAGCCTGGCTGGAAGCGCAGGTCCTGCACGAAAACTGCACATCCCTGCGGAAAACCTCCTCCGCTCCGCCCCGCCGTTTCCATGCGAGCCCGCGACAACAGCGGCATGCAACAGCGAAACGCTCACCTTTGGTCCTTGCCCTATCGCCTGCGCAGCGAAAGCTGGTGGTTGGTCGATCCGCCCCGGGCGGAGGCCCGCCCTTACCTGGAAGCGAGCCTGCTCCCTTTTATCCGCCCACCGGCCGAGCGGACCCAGCCCATCAGGAAAATCCGCGCATGACATCGTTTGCAAGCTTTTCCAGCCGCTTCGGCATCGCCGTCCTGCTCGTCGCCCTGGCGGATTTTTTCTTCTATGGCCAGCCCGCCGGGATCACTGTCCTGCTGTTTGCCATCCTGATCGCCGGCGCGGTGGTCGCTGTGCATCCTGCCGCGCTGAATTCCACCCGACCCTGGCTCAAGCCGGCCGCTTTGTTCGTCGCGCTGCTGCCGCTGGCCGAGAACGTCAGCCCGCTGTCGGTGGCGATAGCTGTCGTGTCGCTGGTGGTGTTTGCGCTGTCCCTGTCCGGGCGGCTGCGGCACGGCATCGCCCGCATTGCCGGCCAGGTCGCGCTGTTCCTGCTGGCGGCGCCGCTGCGCCTTATCCGTGACTTTTTCCAATGGCGCCGCACGGTGCGCCGGCTTGGCGGCCGCCGCATCCGCCTGGCGTCCATCATCGTCTGGGTCATGCCGGTGACGCTGGGCGCGGTGTTCCTGTTCTTGTTCGGCGCCGCCAATCCGGTCATCGAATACTGGCTGTCGCTGATCGACCTGATGAAGCTGCTCGATCTCATCCAGCTGGCGCGGATCGTCTTCTGGCTGTTCGTGCTCGCCGGCGTCTGGGCTTTCCTGCGGCCTCGCCTGCCGCGCTTGCTGCGCCGCCTTCCACGCCGCCTTCCACCTTTGACGCCGCCTGCAGCCGTGGCCGCACCGGCCGCGACTAAACCAGCGACAACGATCGAGGCCGTCGTCTTCGGCAAGGCCGCGATCTTGCGCGCGCTGATCGTCTTCAATGCCCTGTTTGCGCTGCAGACCGGGCTCGACGCCGCCTATCTCTGGGGCGGGGCCGCCCTTCCCGACGGGTTGAGCTATGCCGCCTATGCCCATCGCGGCGCGTATCCGCTGATCGCCACCGCGCTGCTGGCCGCCGGCTTCGTGCTGGCGGCGCTGCGGCCGGGCAGCGAAACCTCAGGCAATCCGCTGATCCGCCGGCTGGTCTATGCCTGGGTGGCGCAGAACATCGTGCTGGTCATCTCGTCGATTCTCAGGCTCGATCTCTATATCGGCGTCTATGCACTGACCTACTGGCGCATCGCCGCCTTCGTCTGGATGGGGTTGGTGGCGTCAGGGCTTGCACTGATCATTGCCCGCATCGCGGTTGGAAAATCCAACGAATGGCTGCTCTCCGCCAATCTTGCGACGCTATCGGCGGCGCTTTATGCCTGCTGCTTCATCAACTTCGCCGCAACGATCGCCAATTTCAATGTCGACCATTCCCTTGAAATGACCGGCGACGGCACGCCTATCGATACCGAATATCTGCGCTCGCTCGGCGCTGCCGCCATGCCGGCGCTGGACCGCCTCTACATGCACCAATTCGGAAACCAAACCACCTATCTGGCCGACCAAATGATGATCGACGACACTATCGCCGAGCAGAAGCAGTGGCGCGCCTGGAGCTTTCGCGGCTGGAGGCTCGTGCAGGTTCTCGACAAGAGAGGTCCGCTCGTGCTTCCTCCACCTACCCAGCCCTCGCAACCTTCAGTGCCGGACCGTTAGATCCATGCCGCATCAGATCCTGGTCGCCGACGACGATCCGCACATACGCGAGATCATCTGCTTTGCGCTGGAAAAGGCCGGGATGAAGACGCAGGCCGTGTCCGACGGCGCCGCGGCCCTGCAGGCGATCGAGCGCCGCGTGCCCGATCTCGTCGTGCTCGACATCGGCATGCCGGAGATGGACGGGCTGGAAGTCTGCCGGCGGCTGAGGCAGCGCTCCGACGTGCCGGTTCTGTTCCTGTCCGCGCGCGACGAGGAAATCGACCGCATCCTCGGGCTCGAAATGGGCGGCGACGACTACGTGACGAAACCGTTCAGCCCGCGCGAACTGGTGGCGCGCGTCAACGTCATCCTGCGCCGCGCCCGCCCGGTGGCGCCCGACCCCGCCGACGACAAGAACTTCGCGCATGGCAAGCTCAGCCTGGCGCCGGCCAGCCACGGCGCCAGTTTCGACGGCAAGGCGCTGGCGCTGACGGCGATCGAATTCTCGATCCTCAGGGGATTTCTGGCGCGGCCGGCGCATGTGCTGGGCCGCGACCTGGTGGTCGCCAGCGCCTATGCCGCCAACATCCACGTCGCCGACCGTACCGTCGATAGCCACATCCGCAACATCCGCGCCAAGCTGGCGGCGGCGGGCTGTCTCGACGCCATTGAAACCGTGCATGGTGTCGGTTTCCGGCTCGGCCGATGCGGCGCCTGAGCGACGCCAAATGGATCGGCACCAAATGGCGGCCAAGGCTGGCCACGGTGGTTCTCGCCATCCTCATCATGGTGCTGGCGCTGCCGCTGGTCGGCCTGTTCTTCTTCCGGCTTTATGAAAACCAGCTGATCCGCCAGACTGAGGGCGAGTTGATCGCGCAAGGCGCCGTCATCGCCGCCATCTATGCACAGAATATCAGTGACGCCGCCATTGCCCCGGAGAAGCTAGGGGTGCCGATGCAGGCTGACAGCGGCGATGCCAGCCGCGGCGACGACTCGCCTTACCAGCCGATCGAGCCGAGCCTCGATCTCGCTTCCGACTATCTGCTGCCGACCCGGCCCGCCGGCATTGCCGCCGCCACCGATCCAGCCTTCACGGCCATCGGCGCGCGACTGTCCGGCATTCTCGACACGACGCAAAAAACCACGCTGGCCGGCTTCCGGCTGCTCGATCCCAAGGGCGTCGTCATTGCCGGGCGCGACGAGGTCGGACTATCCCTGGCCAATGTCGAGGAGGTGCGCGAGGCCCTTGCCGGCCGCTATGCCAGCGCATTGAGGCAACGAATCCCCGATCAGCCGCCGCCGCCGCTCTATTCGGTCAGCCGCGGCACGAAAGTTCGTGTCTTCGTCGCCATGCCGATTGCGGTCGCTGGCCACGTCGCCGGCGTGATCTATCTCTCCCGGACGCCGAACAACATCGTCAAACATCTCTATGGCGAACGCGGCAAGGTGACGCTGGCGGCCATTGCCATGCTGTTCGGCACGCTGCTGATCGCGCTGGTCTTCCTGCGCACCGTCAGCCGGCCGATCTACGCGCTGATGGAGCGCACCAGGCGCATCGCCGCCGGCGACCGCGACGCGATCCGGCCGCTCGACCATCACGGCACGCGCGAAATGGCGGAGCTGTCCGCCGCCTTTCTCGACATGGCCGAAAAGCTGCAAGCGCGCTCCGACTCGATCCAGACTTTTGCCACCCATGTCTCGCACGAGCTCAAATCGCCGCTGACGGCGATCCAGGGCGCGGCCGAGCTGCTGCGCGATTCCGGCGAGGCGATGGATGCCGCCGAGCGCAAGCGGTTCTCCGGCAACATCGTCAATGACGCCGGCCGGCTCAATCTGCTGGTGCGTCGCCTGCTCGACCTGGCGCGCGCCGAAAATCTGGCGCCGAGCGGCGAAAGCACATCGCTCGATGCAGCGCTGGCGCTGCTTCCGGTCGATGGCCGGCTGGCGGTCAACATTGAGGCGGGTGGCGAAATCGGCCTGCGGATATCAGCCGAGAATGCGGCGATCGTGCTTGCCAATCTGATCGACAATTCGGCCAGGCACGGAGCCACCCAGGTTCTTCTCTCTGCGGCCACCGCCGAAGGCAAGGTGACCATTGCGGTCAGCGACGACGGCACCGGCATCTCGCCGAGCAACAGGGCACGCATTTTCGAGCCGTTCTTCACCACGCGGCGCGAATCCGGCGGGACCGGCATGGGCCTCGGCATCGTGCTGGCCCTCCTGAAAGCGCATGATGGCACGATCGCGCTGGTTGACTCCGGACGCGGCACGCGCTTCGAGATCATTGTGCCGGCGGCGTGAAGCATACCGGCGGCCGGATCGGAGAAAACGTGCGCTACGACATTGTCATCATCGGCGGGGCCATCGTCGGCTCCTCTGTCGCCTATTATCTGCGCGAGGAAGGCTTTACCGGCTCGATTGCGCTGATCGAACGCGATCCGCAATTCGCCCATGCGGCAACGACGCTGTCCATGGCCTCGATCCGTCAGCAATTCTCGATCCCGGAAAACATCCGGCTGTCGCAGTTCACGCTAAACCTGTTCCGGCGGCTGAAGGAGACCTTCGGCGCCGATGCCGATATCGGCTTTCGCGAGGGCGGCTATCTCATCCTGGCCGGCGAGGCCGGGTTGCCGATCCTGAAAGCCAACCACGAGGCGCAGGTCGCCGAGGGCGCCGACATTCTGCTCGAGGATGCCGACCAGCTGGCAAAGCGCTTTTCGTGGCTGTCGACGGAAGGCATCAGCGCCGGCGCCTTCGGCCGCAGCGGCGAGGGCTGGTTCGACGCTCATGCGATGCTGACGCTGTTCCGCAAGGCGCTGCGCGACAGACAAATCGATTTCATCGCCGCCGACGTCACCGGCATCGAAAGGCAGGGCAACCGCGTCACCGGCATGGACCTCGACAATGGCGAAAGACTGCAAGCCGGCATCGTCGTCAATGCCGCCGGGCCGAATGCCGGCAAGGTGGCCGGCATGGCGGGACTCGTGCTGCCCGTCGAGCCGCGCAAGCGCAACGTTTTCGTCTTCGAGGCGCGGGAAAAATACGCCGACATGCCGCTGCTGGTCGATCCCTCCGGCATCTATGTCAGGCCGGAAGGCTCGGTCTATCTCACCGGCGGCGCCGAGCCGGAAGAGGGCGACGGTCCCGCCGATCCAGCCGATTTCGAGGTCGACTGGCCGCTGTTCGAAGAGGTGATCTGGCCGGTGCTGGCCACCCGCATCCCCGCCTTCGAGGCGATCAAGCCGACACGCGCCTGGGCCGGCCACTACGACTACAACACGCTCGACCAGAACGCGGTGATCGGGCCGCATCCCGAGGTCGGCAATTTCATCTTTGCCAACGGATTTTCCGGCCACGGCCTGCAGCAGGCGCCGGCGGTCGGCAAGGCGCTGGCGGAGTTGTTGGTGCATGGCGGGTATCGGACGGTGGATTGCTCGGCGTTTGGGTACGCCAGAGTGGCCGAAGGAAGGGCGTTCCGGGAATTGAATGTGATTTGAGGCGGCAAAAGCTCACTGTCGAGTTCCCGCCCACCCCTCTGCCCTGCCGGGCATCTCCCCCGCAAGGGGGGAGATTGGCAGCTTCGGCGAAGGCGCCATTCTTGCAACGTCGGCGATTGGCGAAGCGGTCGCGGCATCTGATTTCCCCCTTGCGGGGGAGATGGCCGGCAGGCCAGAGGGGGTGCTGTCCCGCGAGCGTCTAAGCAACCATCGCACTGACAGCCATCGCGTTCCCCAGTGCATGCCCGGCGGCCGTGTTGTCGAAAATCCCCCAGACCTCGGCACCGGAAGCGGCCGTTGCTTCCACTTGCCGCGCAAACCGGTCGAGCGTTTCGGTATCGTAACCCGAATAGTAGATGCGCGGCGCGCCGTGCCAGCGGAAATAGGCAAGGCCGGGCCAGCCACCCGGCCCTGCTGCCTCCGGAACCGAAGCCGGGTCGGCGGCGACCCGGGCGACCTGGTGACCGGCCAGCAGTGCGTCCGTCTCGGCACTGAACCAGGTGGGATGGCGCGGCTCGCATGCCAGCCTTGCCCGGATACGCTTGCCCAACATGTCGAAGAAACCGCCGGCGACCTCCGGCTCGAAGGGCAAGCTCGGCGGCAGCTGCACCAGAAGCACGCTCAGCTTTTCGCCGAGACCTTCGACCTGCCCGAGAAAGTCCTCCGTCAGCCCCTCGCAATCGGCGAGGCGATGCTCATGGGTCATGCTCTTCGGTGCCTTGACCGCGAAGCGGAAGTGCTCCGGCACGGCGTGAGCCCAGCGCTCATAGGTCTCGCGGCGGTGCGGCTTGTAGAACGAGGTGTCGATCTCGACGACCGGAAAGCGTTTTCCGTAACGTTCGAGATGCGAACCGGACTGCGGAAACTCAGCCTTGTATCGAGACGGAATTCCCCAGCCGGCGGTGCCTATGAGAGATCGGCGATTTCCCATGCTGGGGATGTGGACCGGATGAAGCGCGGGTCAAGGGCGGCAAGGAGGCGTTGCTCAGCAGGGTCCTGAACACCGTTCCGCATTGCCCGATAACCTTGCCCGCCTTGACTGCCCAACCCGGTCGGCAATTGCGCCCGATGCGGCGTCAGCCCTCGCGGGAGAACCAGAACGCGTCGGCCATGCGCTTCATGCCGATACGCTCGTAGAAGCCGACGGCGTCGGGCATCGAGATCAGGCTGATGGCGACCGAAGGCCCAAGCTGCCGGCGGGCCTCGTCCATCAGGCCCTTGCCGATGCCGACGCCTTGCGCCGATTGCGACACGGCGAGCTCTGAGACGTAGCACACCCAGGAAAAATCGGTGATGGCCCTGATAACGCCGATCAGCGGCCTGCCTTCGATGTCGAGCCGCGCCGTGAGCACCAGGTTCGCGCCTGAAAGCATCGCTTGCAGCCGGGCGTCGTCATCGACGGGGCGTGTTTCGCCGAGCGTGGATTCGACCAGCACGCGGCGGAATTCAGCGACGTCGAGCTCAGGCTCACTGGCATAGATAATATTCGATTGTGTGGTCATGGGCGCAAGGTGCACCAGCGGCGGCCGGTTTTAAAGACGTTTGCCGCCGATCTTTCGATCGGGCCGCGCACCAACAGTTGCCTTTTATTTGCCGGCGGCTTTGTGTAAACCGGGCGCAGCAAACCCTGACGCAACGAATTCGATCAAGAACGGGCAAAAGCCATGGAAAAATTCACCAAGCTCACCGGCGTCGCCGCACCGATGCCGATCGTCAATGTCGACACCGACATGATCATCCCCAAGGATTATCTCAAGACGATCAAGCGCACCGGGCTCGGCAGCGGCCTGTTCGCCGAAATGCGCTACAAGGACGATGGCTCGGAAAACCCCGACTTCGTGCTCAACAAGCCAGCCTACCGCAAGGCGCAGATCCTGGTCGCCGGCGACAATTTCGGCTGCGGTTCGAGCCGCGAACACGCGCCGTGGGCGCTGCTCGATTTCGGCATTCGCTGCGTCATCTCGACGTCGTTCGCCGACATTTTCTACAACAACTGCTTCAAGAACGGAATCCTGCCGATCACCGTCAGCCCCGAAGACCTGGAGAAGCTGATGGACGACGCCTCGCGCGGCTCCAATGCGACGGTGTCGGTCGACCTCGAGGCCAAGGAAATCCGCGGCCCCGACGGCGGCGTGGTCACCTTCGACCTCGACGACTTCAAGCGCCACTGCCTGCTGAACGGTCTCGACGATATCGGCCTGACCATGGAGAAGGCCGGCGCCATCGCCTCGTTCGAGAAGAAGAACGCTGCCGAGCGTCCTTGGGCCTGAGTGGTACGAGATGGCCCGGCCGCCACAAAGCCGGGTTCGTGGCGGCTGAACGGAGGGGACAGTCATGACACGTTTTCTTCTTGCCGGCGCCTGCGCGCTGGCGTGGATGCTGATGCCGGTGGCCGGCGCGCAAGCACAGACCGACAAGATACTCGTGCCGGCAGAAGATCCGTCCGCCGCCGATCCGGGCGCGTCGAGCAATGCGGCCCTGGCGGACGATGACAGCCAGGGGCCGGTCCCGTTCGAGGGCGGGCAGCTGACCATTACCGAGCCAGAGCAGGATGGCGAAAAGGTGCTGGCCTATGACGGCAAGCAGCTGGCCAGCAATTACGACGTGTTCTTCGACAGAACAGTCAAGGTCGGCGGCGTCAACGTGGCGCTGGTCGATGTCGGCGACGGCGGCAACCAGTGCGGCCCGGCCAAGGTCATCGTCTGGAAGCCGGAAGGCGGCGAGATACAAAGCCTCAAGGTCGAACAGGACGAATGCGGCGCGCCGCCGGCGGCGGTGGCCGACAACGCCATCTATTTCGTGCCGTATCTGTTGCCGGGCGATACGAAGCAAGCGCTGCAATGGTCACCCAGCGACGGGCTGACGATCTCGGGCGACCTGACCTACGCGCCGGAGCCGGGTACGGACTGGAAGGACGTCGATCCGGCCAAATACCAGAACATCATCGACGCCTTCCACAATGAGGCCGTCTACAAGGCGGCGCAGACGCTGCTCGGCGACACCATGCCCGACATGGCGACCAGCCTGCTGGTCGGCGGCGGCACCGAAAAGACGGCGTCGGGCGCCTTCTACGCCACCGGCTGCGTGCCGCACGCATGCGGCAGCAATGACGGTTTCATGGCGGTCGACCCGGCCAAGCACACGCTCTACTTCGCCCGGCGCGGCGACAATGGCGAGCCGCAGGCGTGGCCTGACGTGAAGACCTGGCCTGCGGATGTGAAGGAAGCAATGGACAAGGCGCAGGAGTCGGGGAACTAGGGTTCGCGGCAGCGCGGCGAACACTCGGTGTTCATGCTTGTTCCGTCGCGATCCGTCACACCCCCCTCTGCCCTGCCGGGCATCTCCCGCTCAAGGGGGGAGATCAGACGTCACTCTGGCTTTCGCCAATCGCAAATGTGGAAAGCGAGAAAGGCGTCCGAACTGCTAATCTCCCCCCTTGAGGGGGAGATGGCCGGCAGGCCAGAGGGGGGTGCTGTCCCGCCGACGACCAAGATTTGCACCTGACTTGGCCCATGGCCCGGCCGGCCCTTTCCCTGCAAAAGTGTCCGAAACCACAGCGAGGCTCCATGCGCACACTCATCTCCACCGGTTCGCCCTTCGAAAAAACCGCCGGCTATTCGCGCGCGGTGGTGCAGGGCGACTGGTGCTTCGTGTCGGGAACGACCGGCTACGACTATGCGACGATGACCATGCCGGAAACGGTGGAGGCGCAGACGCGCAATTGCCTGGCGACCATCGCGGAGGCGCTGAGGGATGGCGGCTTCGACATGGCCGATGTGGTGCGGGCGCATTACTACATCACAGACCGGGCCATCGTGGACGTCGTCTTCCCCATCCTCGGCGAGGCTTTCGGCGAGATCAGGCCGGCGGCCACGATGATCGTGTGCCAGCTCAACAAGCCGGAAATGAAGATCGAGATCGAAGTCACGGCGCTGCGGCGTACGGCTTGAGGAGGCAAAGCCATGACGGTCCGGCGCATCGTGGCCAATATCGGGACACCAGACGCGGCAGCGGCGAAACGCTTCTATCAGGACGTGCTTGGCCTCGATGTGCTGATGGATCAGGGCTGGATCGTCACCTTAGGCTCCGACGCACGGATGCAGGTGCAGATCAGCTTCATGGCCCAGGGCGGCTCCGGCACGCCGGTGCCGGACCTCTCCATCGAGGTCGACGATGTCGATGCGGCGCTGCAACGCATGAAGGCCGCCGGCTTTGCCATCGAGTATGGTCCCGCCGACGAACCCTGGGGCGTACGGCGGTTTTATGTGCGCGATCCGTTCGGCCGGTTGGTGAATATTTTGTCGCACAAGTGATTTGTTCCTCTCCCCCGCCTCTGGCCACGGCGAGGAACCCAGGTCTTGAGACGCGGGCGCCGTCGTAGCGTTCTTCATCCCCTTGCGCCGCAAGCTCTTGGCGTTTAGCAAGGCCGCGGTTTCTCCAAACAGTGTTGGGACGGTTCTCCATGGCTTCGAAAAATCTTCTCCTGCTCGCCGGCGACGGCATCGGCCCCGAGGCGATGGCCGAGGTGAAGAAGCTGATCGCGGCCATGAACGCAAAGCTCGGCAGCGGTTTTGCCACTGATGAAGGCTTGGTCGGCGGCTGTGCCTACGACGCGCATGGCGCGGCGATTTCGGATGCCGACATGGCAAAGGCGATGGCTGCGGACGCCGTGCTGTTCGGCGCCGTCGGCGGGCCGAAATGGGACAAGGTGCCTTACGAGGTGCGTCCCGAGGCCGGGTTGCTACGGCTGCGCAAGGATATGGAGCTGTTCGCCAATCTCCGGCCCGCCATCTGCTATCCGGCGCTGGCCGCGTCGTCCTCGCTGAAGCAGGAAGTCGTCGAGGGCCTCGACATATTGATCGTGCGCGAGCTTACCGGCGGCGTCTATTTCGGCGAGCCGAAGCAGATCATCGATCTCGGCAACGGCCAGAAGCGCGGGATCGACACGCAGGTCTACGACACGTTCGAGATCGAGCGGATTTCGGGCGTCGCCTTCGAGCTGGCGCGCACGCGCAAGAACCACGTGACATCGATGGAAAAGCGCAACGTCATGAAATCCGGCGTGCTGTGGAACGAGGTCGTCACCCAGACCCAGAAGACTCGCTATGCCGACGTCAAGCTCGACCACATGCTGGCCGATGCCGGCGGCATGCAGTTGGTGCGCTGGCCAAAGCAGTTCGACGTCATCGTCACCGACAATCTGTTCGGCGACATGCTGTCCGACATCGCCGCCATGCTGACCGGATCGATCGGCATGCTGCCGTCGGCCTCGCTCGGCGCGCCCGATGTGAAGACCAGGAAGCGCAAGGCGCTGTACGAGCCGGTGCATGGCTCGGCGCCCGACATTGCCGGACAGGGCATCGCCAACCCGATCGCCATGATCGCGTCGTTTGCCATGTGCATGCGATATTCCTTCGGCATGGTCGATGAGGCCGACAAGCTCGAAGGCGCAATAGCCGCCGTGCTCGACGACGGGCTCCGGACGAAGGATATTTTGTCCGAGGGCATGACCGAAGTCGGCACTGTCGCAATGGGCGATGCCATCATCGCCAAGTTCCTGGCTTAGCGGCCGACTCAGCGGATCTCGCCGGCCAGCCGTTTCAGCAGGCCGACGAGTTGCGCCTCATCCACGGTTGAGAAAAAAGCAGCGTCGGCGGCTTCGACGGCGACGATAGCGCGCTGGACTGCGGCCGTCCCCGTCGTGGAGACGCGGATCACCTTGGCGCGGGAATCCCGCGGGTCGGTGTCCCGCACAATCAGTCCCTTTGCCTCAAGCCGGGCGACGACGTCCGACGTCATCTTCACCTCGGTGCCGGCCTGCGCGGCGAGTTGGACCTGGTTGGGCGGCTCGCCATAGCGGCCGAGCCACATCGCCGAAGCCAGCAGCACGAACTGGACATGGGTAAGGTCAAGCGGGGCCAGCGCCGCCGTCATGACGCGCTGCCAGCGCATGGTGGTTCGCCAGAGCAGCAAGCCGGGGCTCTCGGATGGTCCGCTGAAGCGCGTGTTCAGATCCCCTTGATCAGCCACCGTTCGCCAACACCATTGCCTGCTCGAACAGTTTAGCCATCGAAGTGTCGAAATCGCCGCTGATCTGCGGCCCGAGCTCTGGTCCGACCTCGGCGGCCGATGGGCCGGAAATCTCGAGGCGATGAGTCACTTGAGTGCCACCCTCGACCGGCGTCAGCGTATGCCTGAACAGCAGTTTCGTGTCGCCGAAGAGGTCTCGTCGGCATAGGTTACAGCGTCGACGAGGTCGACGATCGTCGATTCGAAGGTGTCCTGCCCGACGGGCGTTACAGAGACGCGGGTGCCCTTGGCGAACGGGCCGTGCAGCACGAAGGTATCGGAGCCTTCGTAGGTGAGGCGGCCTTCGTGCAGCGCCTTGAGCGCGTTCCAGATGGCCTGCGCCGAAAGGGGGGAAATTGCGGTGTACTCGTTGGTCCACATTTGTCTTGGCTCCATCATCCGTTTTCGATCGTCGATTTGATGATTGCACAGATTGTCTGTGCACAGACTAAATGGCAAGAGAAATATTTCGTTCGTCCGGTCAAAACAGCAGCTGCCTTCCCGGCTGCGACCTAAGCCATTGTTATAGCACGGCTGTCCGCAAACAGCCGGCTGCTCATTTCTTGGCGCGGGTCTAGGCTCCGCCTCCTCCAGGCACCGGCCCCCACTGGTTTTCGTGGGCCTGGGTCGGGATCAATCCGAGTATCAGCGCGAGGATCAGCGTAGCCGGAGCGAACATGAAGGTGATTGCGAAGTAAGGTATTGCCAGCCAGCCGGTCAGGCCGATGTCGTGCAAGCGGCGCACGACGAGCCCGACCCAGGGCAGGAACGTCGCTAGCCAAAACAGCCCCCAGACGCCGATCATCACAATCGGCCAGTTGCCGGCATCGAAATTGCCGACGGCCTGGTCGGCGAGGGCGCCGGCAATTCCGACCAGGATGAAGCTGACGGTCCAGAACAGGCAGTAGCCCCAGAATTCCTTGCGGCGGGCGCGTTCGGCGAAGTTGATGTAGTTGCGCGTCACGCCTCGCCAGAAATAACCCGGCAGTCCGCTATCGCGAACCGCGCCGTCTTCCGCCAGGCGGCCGAAATGCTGTGGGGCGGCTGAAGCGGCAGCCGCCTTGGGCGGCGCGGCGCTTGCCGCTGGCGCAGCGGTGGCGGGACTGGCGGGCTGGGCGCGGATTGAAAAAACGTCGCGCGCCTGACCGCTTGCCGGCAGAAACTCGACCACAGCGCCGTTCGCGATCACGGTATCACGGCGCAGATCCTCGCGCGCGAAGGTGTAGCGGTTGCCGTCCGCCCCGGTGATGAAGCCGAAACCCTGGGCCTCGTCATAGTGAAGAACTTCGCCGCGCATTTAGCCTCGCCCCCGTGCAGGCACAGACTGTTCAAAGTTGCGGCGGACTGCAAGGGGGTGGACGAAATGGAGGGCGAACGGTTCAGGCATGAGTTGCTTTATTTTCCGGTGCGTTGGCGCTGCCCCTCACCTGCCTGCCGGCATCCTCTCCCCGTATAGTGGCGGGGAGAGGGGTCGCTGTTATCGACGATTCCACCAATCGCCAACGTTGCAAGAAGAGCGCCAAGGCTGCGGTCAGCCCTTTCTCCCCGTCACTATACGGGGAGAAACGCCCGGCAGGGCAATGAGGGGCAGCGCCTACATCTGTAATTGGCCGATAAGAGCCTCAAACCGGCCGCTTCTTCGGTTTCTTGTTCTTCGGCGGTCCAGCCTTGTCGAATTTCGGTTTCCCGGCCCAAGGCTTTGCATCGCCGGGGGGCCGTTCCCGCTTCTCGAATTTCGGCTTGTGTGCGCTTTGCGGCGCCTCGAACGGGCGCTTGCCGCGATGCGGCTTCTTGTCGGGCTTCGGCGCCTGGTAGCCGGCCCGCGACAGGTCGGGCGTGCCGTCCAGGCGCTTCACCGCAATGTTGCCCTGCAATTTCTTGTCGGGGCCGACGGCGGCGAGGAAGCGATCGGCCCAGTCGGCCGCGATCTGCACGTAGGTCTCATCCTGCTGCATCTTGATGGAGCCGATCTCGCGCTTGGAGATGTTGCCGGTGCGGCACAGCATCGGGATCAGCCAGCGCGGCTCGGCATTCTGCTTGCGCCCGATCGACAGCGAGAACCAGACGCTGTCGCCGAAATCGTCGCGGCGGCTGGGCGCTTCGTCGCGGCGTTCGAATTTTTCGCCCGCCGGTCTGTCTCGCGACGGCGTGAAGGCCGCGACCTCCGTCAGTTCCTCGGGCGCCGAGCGGCTGGCGCGGCATTGGCGCACGAAGGCGGCGGCCACCTGTTCCGCGCCATGCTTGGCCAGAAGCGCGTCGATGAAGCCGCGCTCGTCCTCGGCAATCGGCTCTTCGAAGGCTGGATCGGCAAGGATGCGCTCGTCGTCGCGCTTGATGACGTCGTCGGCGGAGGGCGGGCTCGCCCATGTCGCCTTCAGCCCGGCATTCTGCAGCAGCCGTTCGGTGCGCTTGCGGGCGCCGTTGGGCACGATCAGCGCGCTGACGCCCTTGCGTCCGGCTCGGCCGGTTCGGCCGCTGCGGTGCAGCAGCGTTTCGGGATTGGTCGGCAGATCGGCGTGGATGACCAGTTCGAGATTGGGCAGGTCGATGCCGCGCGCCGCGACATCCGTGGCAATGCAGACCTTGGCGCGGCCGTCCCGCATCGCCTGCAGCGCGTGGGTGCGTTCGTTCTGGCTGAGCTCGCCCGACAGCGCCACGACGGAAAAATTGCGGTTGTTGAAGCGCGCCGTCAGATGATTGACGGCGGCGCGGGTGTTGCAGAACACCAGCGCGTTCTTCGCTTCGTAAAACCGCAGCACGTTGATGATGGCGTTCTCGCGGTCGGGATAGGCGACATTCAGCGCCCGGTACTCGATATCGAGATGCTGCTTTTCCTCGCCGCCGGCCGAGATGCGTACGGCGTCGCGCTGATAGCCTTGCGCCAGCGTGGCGATCGAGCGCGGCACGGTGGCCGAAAACATCAGCGTGCGGCGCTGAGCCGGTGCGGCATCGAGGATGAATTCGAGGTCCTCGCGAAAGCCGAGGTCGAGCATCTCGTCGGCCTCGTCCAGCACCACGGCTTTCAGCGCCGACATGTCGAGAGAGTTGCGGGTGATGTGGTCGCGCAGGCGGCCGGGCGTGCCGACGACGATGTGGGCGCCGCGCTCCAGCACGCGCCGTTCGGAACGCATGTCCATGCCGCCGACGCAGGACGCGACGGTGGCGCCGGTCGGCGCGTAGAGCCATTGCAATTCGCGCATCACCTGCAGAGCGAGCTCGCGCGTCGGCGCCACGGCCAGCGCCAGCGGTGCGCCAGCCTGGTCAAAACGCTCGGCGCTTCCAAGAAGGGTCGGCGCCAAAGCCAGGCCGAAGGCGACAGTCTTGCCGGAGCCGGTCTGCGCCGACACCAGAGCGTCGGCCTCGCCGAGTTCCAGCACCGCCTTCTGCACCGGCGTCAGCTCGGTATAGCCGCGTTTTTCCAGCGCCTCTGCCAGCGCAGGAACGATACGTTCGAAATTGGACATCTCACTCTTTCGGAATTCGGGGCATGGGCTCATCATGCAGCACATGCCGGGGCTGGCGCCACGCCAGCCAAACACTATTTGGGCGTTCGTACTTCTTGCGGCCGCTATTGTACAGGGCAAGCGAGTGCCTTGCCGCAATTGACTCCTGACGCAAACCGCGTAAAAGCCGGCATCGAACGGGATCATTTTCGATGCGCGGCCTTCTGATGGCTCTTCTTGCATTCGACTTCCCCGGCCACAATCATGGGGCCGGGCGCGTTGGCGCGTCTTACCGTTCCAGCAAAACTATGGCCAAAACCACCACCAAAACGGTGTGATTCCCTTGGCCTAACCACCCTCTCCCGGGTCCGGCCCGGGGGACAAAACCCGCATTGGCCGGCGGGTTTTCTCCAAAAACCAAGCGGAGAGGGACAGGAGATTTCTGATGAGTTTCAAAGTTGCGGTAGTCGGCGCCACGGGCAATGTGGGGCGCGAAATGCTCAACATACTGGAAGAGCGCGGCTTTCCGGTAAGCGAAGTCGTGGCGCTGGCCTCGCGGCGCAGCCAGGGCACCGAAGTGTCGTTCGGCGACCGTTCGCTGAAGGTCAAGACGCTCGACCAGTATGATTTTTCCGACACCGACATCTGCATCATGTCGGCCGGCGGCAACGTCTCCAAGGAGTGGTCGCCGAAGATCGGCAAGCAGGGCTGCGTCGTCATCGATAACTCGTCGGCCTTCCGCTACGACCAGGACGTGCCGCTGATCGTGCCGGAAGTGAACCCGGATGCGATCTCGCTGTTCACCCGCAAGAACATCATCGCCAATCCGAACTGCTCGACGGCGCAGCTGGTCGTGGCGCTGAAGCCGCTGCACGATGTCGCCACCATCAAGCGCGTCGTCGTCGCCACCTATCAATCGGTATCCGGCGCCGGCAAGGAAGGCATGGACGAACTCTTTACACAGACCCGCGCGGTGTTCGTCGCCGATGGCGTCGAGGTCAAGAAGTTCACCAAGCGCATCGCCTTCAACGTCATTCCGCACATCGACGTCTTCCTCGACGACGGCTCGACCAAGGAAGAGTGGAAGATGGTCGCCGAGACCAAGAAGATGCTCGACCCCAAGATCAAGCTGACGGCGACCTGTGTGCGCGTGCCGGTGTTCATCGGCCATTCCGAAGCCGTCAACATCGAGTTCGAAAAGCCGATCACCGCCGACGAGGCGCGCGATATCCTGCGCGAAGCGCCGGGCTGCCAGGTCTTGGACAAGCGCGAGGATGGCGGCTACATCACGCCGCTGGAATCGGCCGGCGAGGACGCCACCTTCATCTCGCGCATCCGCGAGGATTCGACCATCGACAACGGCCTGTCGATGTGGATCGTCTCCGACAATCTGCGCAAGGGCGCGGCGCTCAACGCGGTGCAGATCGCCGAGCTTCTGGTCGAGCGCGGCCTGATCCAGCCGAAGAAGAAGGCGGCCTGACGGCTGGTTTGTTTTCGCTCACGGGGTTCGGCTTTCGGCCGATTCCGTTTATCGCTCACGGGCCGTATCGCCGCTGCCGCGGCTGGCCCTCCGCGGGGCGCCGGAAAGCCGGCGGCCCGTAGTCGCGGGCTCGGCCTTCGGCCGAAGCCTTCCTTCTCCCCGTTCACGGGGAGAAGGTCCCGGCAGGGGGATGAGGGCAGCGCTGACCTCTGTTGAGAAACGCCTTTGAACGATCCCACCAAAATCGTGCTGCGCCCCGCCACGGCTTTGGATGCCGCGACCATCGCCATTGTCATGCGGGCCGCACTTGGCTCGTTCCTGGATGCCGGTCATCCACACGCCGGATGAGGATCTTGCCTTCATCCGCGAGATCGTGCTGCCCCGGCAGCAGGTGACGGTCGCCGAGGCCGGCACCGGCATTGTCGGCTTCATTGCCCTGAGCGGCGATTGGGTGGAACAGCTCTATCTCGACCCCGCCTGGACGTGGCAAGGCATCGGCAGCCGGCTGCTGGTGCAAGCGACCGCCGCGCTACGGATCGTTAAACTGCATTGCTTCCAGGCCAACACCGGCGCGCGTCGCTTCTACGAGCGCCATGGCTTTCGCCCCGAGGCGTTCGGCGCGGGCACCACCAACGAAGAAGGCCTGCCGGATATTCTCTACGTGCGTCGAGCTTGATATTCAGCCGGCGTTATCCTTGGCCAGTTGGCGCAATAACTCCATCGCTTCCTCGGCCCGCTCAGCGGGCACGAACAGATGGTCATGATAGAAAGCAGAGACCGGATTGACGCCCATGCCGGCGGCGGCCAGCCGGGCGGTGATGGCGGCGAGGAAGCCGACGGCTTCCAGCGAGGAGTGGACGTTCAGGGTGATCATGCGGCAGCGGAACGAAGCGGTCAGCCCGGCCGCCCGTGCCGCGTCCTCGGTCACGATCAGTGTCACACCCTCGCGCTCGCGAAAGACCATCACGGGATCGAGGCCTGCCTGCCGGCTGATTCCAGGTGTGAGCGTAGCGAACACGTAGACGTCCGGCAGCAGTTCCGGCGTCATCGCCGCCAGCAGCTTTTTCAGATCAGTCTCGCCGGCCATTCGCTCGTCTCTCGCCCAGCCCTATCAATAGCCGTGACTGGTGGATGTCGATAGTCCGTCAAGGTGGAGGGACAGCGCCCCCCTCTGCCCTGCCGGGCATCTCCCCCGCAAGCAGGGAGATCGGCGGTTTCGATGCTCCGCTCATTCATGGAACATTGCCGAAGCGGTCGAGCGTGTAATCTCCCCCCTTGCGGGGGAGATGGCCGGCAGGCCAGAGGGGGGTGTGAAGGATCGCCACGCAGCGGCTTTTGCTTGCTGCTACCCAAAAAGAATCCGCACCCTGTAGGATCGCCGCCCCATCGCTCGTCCTTGGTCCGAAGCCAGCAAACGGCTCGAACCGCTTAGGAGGGAACACCCGTGAGTATTTCTCAAACCATGCCCGTCTCATCGGGCGCCCTGTGGACCGGCCGCGTGCTCAGCGGCCTCATCATCCTGTTCATGATCTTCGACGGCGTCATCAAGCTGCCGCCGCTCGATGTCGTCACCCAGACCATGGTGCCGCTCGGCTGGCCGGCCGATGTCAATGTCGCGCGCACGCTCGGCATTATCGGGCTGATCTCGACCGCGCTCTATGCGCTGCCCCGCACCTCGGTGCTCGGCGCCATCCTGCTCACCGGCTATCTCGGCGGCGCCATCGCCACAAATATGCGCGTCGGCAGCCCGTTGTTTTCGCACACGCTGTTTAGCGTCTATCTCGGCATCATCCTGTGGGGCGGTCTCTATCTGCGCGACCCAAGCGTGCGCGCCCTGATCCCGTTCAGCCGTTAAGCGAGGAGAAAAACATGCTCAGCACCATTCTCATCCTCCTGGTCGTCATCATCGCCGCCGTGCTCATCTATGCGGCGACGAGGTCGAATGATTTCGTCACCGCCCGCACCGCCAGCATCAAGGCCGCGCCGGAAGCGATCTTTCCGCTGATCAACAATTTCAAGCACTGGCCGGAGTGGTCACCCTACGAAAAGCTCGACCCCGAGATGAAGCGCACGCTGTCGGGCGCTGATGCCGGCAAGGGCGCCGCCTACGCCTGGGAAGGCAATGCCAAGGCCGGCAAGGGACGCATGGAGATCGTCAATTCCGTGCCATCCTCGCTCGTGTCGCTGAAGCTCGACTTCGAGAAGCCATTCCGGGCCAACAACAGCGTCGACTTCACCCTGAAGCCCTCGGGCGACACCACCGCAGTCACCTGGCAATGCGCGGCAGCCGGCCCTTCATTGCCAAGCTTTTGGGCCTCTTCATGAATTTCGATACGCTGATCGGCAAGGATTTCGAGGCTGGCCTCGCCAATCTGAAGAAGGCCACTGAAAGGTAAAACGTCCTGCATTTCAACAAGCTCGGCGGCGGTCGTTACGAATGTGACAGGCGCGCGCACCGGGATCTCTCACGTCTTCGGGATCAAATCAGCTGTCTGGGAGTTAGAGCCGTGGCGGCGAGGACGGCGATCCGCGTGAGAGAGGAACGACAATGAAAAAAGCGATGATCATTCTGGTACTGGCGACCGCACTGGGTGCGTGCTCGCAAACCGAAAAGGGTGCCGCGGTCGGCGGTCTCGGCGGCGCGGCGGTTGGCGCAGCTGTGGCAAATGATCCGGTTCAGGGCGCCGTCGTCGGCGGCGCCGTCGGCGCCGTGGCCGGCGCGCTGATCGGCCGTGCCAGCGAAAGCGGTCAATGTCGCTACCGCGGCCGCAACGGGCGCACCTATATCGCCAGCTGCCCCGACGGTTATTGAACACAGCCAGGTCCAACATCGGAAACCGGCGGCTATAGATCGCCGGTTTCGCTGTTGCCCAAGGCAGCTGGACCATGGCTGCCTGCGCTACAGCAATCCCCGGATATGCTCCCAAGCCAGGCGGCCCAGGCGCGTGTCGGCGTCGTCATTGCCGCCATGGGCATGCAGCCTCGAGCGCGGCGTGATTTCGCCCGGCAGCAGAATGCGGTGGCCGGCGTCGGGCACTGAGACGAGGCAGGTGGTCATTGCGGTGTCCTGGCGACACCGAACGATCGACTGGGCAAAATCCAGCGATGGCCATAGCGCGTCGTCGCCGCCCGCAACCAGAACAATGTCGGCTGAAATAGCTTCGACGGGAATGGCAGCCTTGGCCGCTGCGTCCTTGAAGGTTTGCAAGGCACGTAGGAAGAGCCCCCGGTAGGACACCAGACCATCGACATACTCAGCGTTCCAAGCGGGATTGCTTGGGACAAACGGCAAAGGAATCCCCTCGAGCGTCCACGACGATCGTTCCGGCCAGCTGACGCCGTCGCGGCCCGGCCCGATATTGCCCCAGACCACCGATGTCGGGCTGATCGCAACCACGAGGCCGATGCGTGGATCGTGAGCCGCCGCAAGCAGGGAGGCCTCGGCGCCTTTCGAGGTCCCGACATAGACGATGCGCCGGCATCCCATCTGGACAAGATAGTCGGTCGCCGCGAAAAACGTTTCGAGCGGGATCTCGCAAATGCCGGGCACCTGACCTTCGCCGCCAAACCATTGCAGCGCGAGAGCGGATGCTCCTTCCTTGGCAAAGAGCCGGGCGCGGGTGACGTCGATGCGGCCGCTCGATCCGCTGAGCACGACGACGCCTGTCGTGGCGCCGGCGCATCGCAACAGCGTTCCGGCTACGCCGCCGAAAAGGGTCTCTTCCGTGACGGTCCGCTCAGTCATCTTTCGTTCGAACGCATATGACATCGCCGCACATTAGCAAAACGGCGGGCACAGGCCCGCCGTTTTGTCGATGCGATGACGCGATGCTTATTCGGCGGTGGCGGCTTCCGCTTCGGCCGGGGCTGCAGCAGCGGCGGCAACGGCGGCGGCAGCGTCTTCCTGGGCCTTCTTCAGCAGAGAGGCGCGTTCCTGCGCCTTCTTGCCGGGCTCGGCCTTCTTCGGGTTGGAGCGGGCTTCGCGCTTGAGGAGGCCGGCCTCATCGAGGAAGCGCAGCACGCGGTCGGTCGGCTGGGCGCCGTGCGACAGCCAATGCTTGACGCGGTCGGCGTCGACCTTGACGCGCTCGCCGTCCTTGGGCAGCAGCGGGTTCCACGAGCCGATCGACTCGATGAACCGGCCGTCGCGCGGCGAACGGGCGTCGGCAATGACGACGTGGTAGTAAGGGCGCTTCTTCGAGCCCGCACGGGCCAGTCTGATCTTCAAGGGCATTTCATTTCTCCTAAATTTCTGATTTCAGTGTTGGGTTAATGGCTTTGTCTGGTGCAGGTCGTTGTCCCAAAACCGCTGCGCACTTTTGGGCGACATGCACTTTGTTAGCCGGTTTTGCTTGCGCCGTTGGACGCGGCGATCTGCTCGTGATGGCGGATCACTTCGCGGACGACGAAGTTGAGGAATTTTTCCGCGAAATCGGGGTCGAGATGGGCGTCCTTCGCCAGCTGGCGAAGGCGGGTGATCTGCTCCTGCTCGCGCGCCGGGTCGGCGGGCGGCAGGCCATGCTCGGCCTTGAGCACGCCGACCGCCTTGGTGCAGCGGAAGCGCTCGGCCAGCATATGGATGAGGGCGGCGTCGATGTTGTCGATCGAGGCGCGATAGCCGGCCAGGATGGTGCGTGCGTCGGCCATGTCTTTTTCTTCGTTCATAGCGTCCTCACTTCTTCTTTCCGAGGCTGGGCAGACCACCGCCGCCAAGGCCGGGAAGCTTCATGCCGCCGGGCAGACCGGGCAGGCCACCGCCGCTCGGGGTGGGCGGGCCCTTCATGCCGCCAAGGCCGGGCATCTGCTTCTGCAAGGCTTCGAGCTGCTTGGGATCCATCTTGGAGAGGTCGGGCATGCCGCCACCCATCATGCCGCCGGGGCCACCCGGCATCATGCCGCCGAGGCCCATCTTGGAGGCAAGGCCGCCCATCATGCCGCGCATCAGGCCGCCGCCTTTGCCCTTGCCGCCCATCGCCTTCATCATGTCGGCCATGCCGCGATGCATTTTCAAGAGCTTGTTGATCTCGGCCGCATCCGTGCCTGAGCCGGCGGCGATGCGCTTCTTGCGCGAATGTTTCAGCATGTCCGGATTGGCGCGCTCGGCCTTGGTCATCGACGAGATGATGGCGAGTTGGCGGCCGAACATCTTGTCGTCGAGGCCGGCGGCCGCCATCTGGTCCTTCATTTTGCCCATGCCGGGCATCATGCCCATGATGCCGCCCATGCCGCCCATTTTCGACATCTGCTGAAGCTGGCCGGCAAGGTCGTTCAGGTCGAACTTGCCCGACTGCATCTTTTTGGCCATCGCCGCCGCCTGCTCGGCGTCGATGTTTTCGGCGGCCTTTTCGACCAGCGAGACGATGTCGCCCATGCCGAGGATGCGGTCTGCAATACGCTTGGGGTGGAATTCCTCCAGCCCGTCCATCTTTTCGCCGGTGCCGATCAGCTTGATCGGCTTGCCGGTGACGGCGCGCATCGAAAGCGCGGCACCGCCACGGCCGTCGCCGTCCATGCGAGTCAGCACCAGGCCGGTGATGCCGACGCGCTCATCGAAGCTTTTGGCAAGGTTGACGGCGTCCTGGCCGGTCAGCGAATCCGCGACCAGCAGGATTTCGTGCGGGCTCGACACCTTCTTGATGTCGGCCATCTCCACCATCAGCGGCTCGTCAATATGGGTGCGGCCGGCGGTGTCGAGGATGACGACGTCATGACCGCCGAGCTTGGCTGCCTGGACGGCGCGCCTGGCGATGTCGACCGGGTTCTGGCCCGCAATGACAGGCAGCGTCGCGACTTTGACCTGCTCGCCGAGCTGGCGCAGCTGCTCTTGCGCCGCGGGCCGCCGCGTGTCGAGCGAGGCCATCAGAACCTTCTTGTTCTGGCGCTCGGTCAGGCGCTTGGCGATCTTGGCGGAGGTCGTCGTCTTGCCGGAGCCCTGCAGGCCGACCATCATGATGACGACCGGCGCCGGCGCATTGAGGTCGATGGCGACGCCCTCGGCGCCGAGCATGTCGACCAACTCGTCATGGACGATCTTGACTACCATCTGTCCAGGCTTGATCGACTTGACGACGGCGGCGCCGACGGCCTTCTCGCGCACCTTGTCGGTGAAGGAACGCACCACTTCCAGCGCAACGTCGGCTTCGAGCAGCGCACGGCGCACCTCGCGCAACGCCGCCGAGACATCAGCCTCCGATAGCGCGCCGCGGCCTGTCAGGCCGTTCAGGATGGAGCCAAGGCGCTCCTGAAGTGATTCAAACATTGGTCAACCCGCCGCGCGAGAGCGCCTTGGATTCATGGTGATCCCTGTCGGGCCGATGGCCCTCCACGCCTCTTGTGCGCTCCTGCAGCGATTCAAACATTCCGTTTCCTTTTTCTCAGGCACCCCGATGGTGCCCGAGAGGTAGTGCGTTCGCGCCGCTCATCCAAGCAAAGCTCAAAACCAAAAAGCACCCGGGGGCGCTCAGCGCTGCCGGGTGTTGGCCTCCAGGATCTGTTTACAGCACCCACCTCAAAAGGTTTTGGCGTCCTGGTCGGCTTGCTCGGAGGGATACTCGTCGCGGATTTCGGGGCTGTAGACAGGAAATCGGCCGAAGAGTCAAGACAAGGGCGGCTTCCCGGTCTCTGGATCGGTCCCTGTTTAGTTCACCCTGCATCCCGAGGGTCGGCCGTAACCTTCAGCGGCGAGCGCGGGTGCAGAAGCAGCAGGATCGTCAGCAAGGTGCAGACGATACCGATGGCGGCGATGATGACGGCATCCGTCGTCGTCCAGTCCGGACCTTCCAGCGGCTTGGCGTTGAACAGGGCGAAGGAATTGTAGTTCTCCTGATGCGAGATCAGCAGGAAGCCGGTGAGATTGTTGCCGAGATGGGCGCCGAAGGCGGCGCCGAGATTGCCGGTGACATAAACCACCAGCGTCAACAGCAAGGCGAAGGCGGCGATCGAGGCCAGCACGCAGGCGTTGATGGCGGGGGTCGAGCCCGGGCTCCAATGCAAGGAGGTGAACAGCAAAGCGGGCAATAGCGCCCACACGTAAGGGCTCTCGAAGCGCCTGGCCAGGCCGCGCAGCAGATAGCCGCGAAACAGCATCTCCTCGGACGAGGTCTGCAGCAGGGTCAGCGCCACGATCGGGAGCAGGAACAGCAGCCAGGTCGACAGGTTGATCGTGCCGCGGGCGATTTCGGGCTGTAGCCAGTAGAGCAGGATTTCGGAAAGCGCCGATGTGATCAGCACCGCGACCAGGCCCTTGAGGAAGCCCGACAAGGACACGCGGCGACTGGCGCCGAAAAGCGCCGAGAGCGGCTCGCCATGGACGAAACGCATGGCAAGCCAGAGGCCGAGCCAGATGCCGGTAAACGAGGTGAGTGCGGCGAGTATGCCGATGGGCGAGGCCAGAAAGCCCTGAAGCGGCCCGCGCGGATCGTCCGGCAATACATGCCAGACGATCGCGACATAGGTGCCGCCAAGCACCACAACCAGGGTGATCGCCACCCAGAACAGGACGACGACTGCCGTTCCAATTATCAGCCGCGGCAGGTTCGTCTTTTCGGTGGCCGTGTTGCTATAGCGCTCGAAGGCGGCTGAATCTGATATCACGCGAGTTCCTCTGCCGAACGCATCGGGTCGCATGATCTAGGGGATCGTCGGCTCTCGCGCAATTGCTGCTGTTCAGCGACCCTTTTGCCGCCCTCAGCCTCGGCAGGAGGGCGGCACGAGTTCACTTGTCATTCTTTCCAGGCAAAATCAGCGCACGACGTACATGATGCGCCGTGTCTGCGGGTCGACCAGCGCCTGCTGGCCATTCACATAGACGTAGCGGTAGCGGTAGTCGGGGATTTCGCGCAGTTCGACCGTGTCGGGCAAGGTGGCACCGGTCACCACCTCGCCTTCGAGATAGACAGGATCGAGCCGGTGCGTGCTGACATAGGTGCCGACTTCCGCCGGTGGCCTGTCGATGGCGTCGACGGGGCCGTCGTCGGACAGAATCGCACCGGTATAGGTATCGGGATAATCATCCTGCGGCGGTGTAACCACGGTGATGGCGGCGTTGGCGGGGCGGCGTGTCAGAACGACCCGGTTGCCGCCGAAATCGGCCGTGACATAGTCGGAATAGACCCAGCCCTGGCCTCCGGCTTCGGCAATGGTGCACCATTTGCTGTTTTCGATGCAGCCATTGAGCGTCGCCGACTGGCCGGCGGCGAGCACGCCGATCACAGGATATTGCGGGCCGGGGCCGGCGCGCACATTAAGATCGGTGACGGCCGAGACGGCGGTATCGGCAAGTGCCGCACCCGACATCGCGACAAGCGCCCCGGCGACGGCCGGAAACAATATGCGTCTCATGGTTTCTCTCCCTTTCATGGTCCCTCGCGACACCAAACGAAACCAGAACGCATGCGTTCCGGCTAAAATACCGACGCCAGCTCACGATTTGTTCCGGTTTCTTTCGGCAAACCGGTCAAAAGCTCATGCACGAAGCTGAGCTTCTGCGCCGTCACGTCCGAAATGACGAAGGGATAAAGGTCGGGCAGGCCCATGCAGCGGTTGATCGAGTTGGAGGCTTCCGAGAGTACCAGCCAGCGGGCGAGAATCTTTTCGAACGGCTCGGGCACGGCGTCAGGTTCCGCGGGCGCCGCCTGCAACCGGCCGCCGGTGTCGCCTTGCGGCAGCACATTGGTCTCCATCGTCTCAAGCTGGCCGAGTGGAAAATTCAGCGCGTGCACCATCTCCAGCGTGTCGGTGATGTGGAGATGGTGCGCCCAGGTCTCGGCCCAGTCTTCCCATGGATGCGACGTCGCATAGGCGGAGATGTGGTTCTGCTGCCAGTCGGGCGCAGCGCCATTGGCGTAATAGGCCTTCAGCGCCTGCTCGTAGTCGGGGCGTTCGTCGCCGAACAGCGCCCGGAAGGCATCGAGCCGTTGCGGCTCGTCGCGGATCAGCCGGTCCCAGTAGTAATGGCCAAGCTCATGACGGAAATGACCGAGCAGCGTGCGGTAATTTTCGCCCATCTCGACGCGACGCCGCTCGCGCTCGGCCGAGTCCGCCTCGGCGACGTTGAGCGTGATCAGGCCGTTGTCGTGGCCGGTAAGGATGCGTTCGCCGCCGGGACCGCCGCCGATCGGATCGGCAATGAAGTCGAAGGCGAGGCCGATTTCGTCGCCGTGCTTGTGCTTGGGCGCGACCGGAAGGCCGAAGGCGAGCAGCGAATAGACGGCGCGCTTCTTGGCCGCCTCGACGCGAATCCAGCGGCGGCGGTTGCCGTCGACGGAGAGGTCGGGGATCAGCTGGTTCAGCAAGCAGGCGCGGCAGTAGGTATGGCCCGGTTCGGCCATCCAGTTGCAGGCGCATTCATCCGCATTGGTGCAGTGGAAGATGCCGTCGACGTCAGACAAGGCAAAGCGCGCATGCTCGGGATCGTAAAGCACGAGACTCCCGCAATTCAGGCACTGCGCATTCTCGAAGTAGAGGCGGTGGCCGCAATGCGGGCAGTCGAACAGTTTCATGTCGATCTCGATGCGTCAGGCGTTGGCGTATGGCGTCAGAGGAGGAATATGGTGCGGAGCGGCGCCTCGCCCAAACGCCCGCCACGGGCCGCCGTTCCATGCCCCCGTCACCTCTTTTTACCCGAGCAGCGAATTCGCCTGCCCGGCGCCCGGGCGTTTCGGCCACAATAAGCACTTGATCGTAAGCAAATTCCGCTGCATTGGCCAGCGTAGCGCCGGGGGTACGGTGACAATGGCGCGTTTCGCTGGCAAGTTCGCAACCGGGACGTGATTCAGGCAATCAGGAGAAAAAGCATGGCATTGCTTGCCAAGGGAAAGATTATTGCTGCCGCGGTGGTCGCGGTACTTGCGCTGGCGACGGGCGCGCAGGCGGCGGCCAGCTGCGGCAAGACCGGCGCGGGCTTCGAGGCGTGGAAGCAGGACTTTGCCGCGCAGGCCAGGTCCGAAGGTGTCGGCGGGAAGGGTCTGGCTGCTCTGGCCGGTGCCAGCTACGCGACAAAGACAATCTCCGTCGACCGCGCCATCCACAAGGCGTTCAGCGGTTCGGTGGACGCCTTCATGAAGCGTCGTGGCGGAGCTGCGATCATTTCCAGGGGCCGTGCGCTGAAGAAGTCGAATGCAGCGATGTTCGACAGGATCGAGAGCAATTACGGGGTGTCGCCGGGCGTGTTGCTGGCCATCTGGGGCATGGAAACCGGCTTCGGAGCCTCCCTGGGCAACCAGAACACGGTCTCCGCCATTCTGACGCTTGCCTATGATTGCCGCCGCCCGGGCTTCTTTTACCCGCATGCCATTGCGGCGCTGAAGCTGGTCGATCGCGGTGCGCTCAGCGCCTCGTCGGTCGGCGCTGCGCATGGCGAGATCGGCCATACGCAATTCCTGCCCGGCAATGTCCTTAAGTATGGCGTCGGCAACGGAAATCTGCGCGACAAGGCGACGGCCTTGGCTTCGACGGCCAACTTCCTCAAGGCTCATGGCTGGCGGGCGGGTGCGAGCGCGAGTGCGAATATGGGCGCCATCGCCGGCTGGAATTCCGCCAGCGTCTACCAGCAGGCCATCGCCCAGATCGCCGACGCGATCGACGGGGGCTGATAGAAATATCCAGATCGAAGAACGGAAAGCCCGGCCATGCGCCGGGCTTTTTGTTGGTGCGTGAGGCAAGAGCGGCGAGCGCCTGGGTTCCTCAATTGCCCACGTAGCCGCCGCCCGACGGGCATTTCTCGGAAGCGGGAACCTCGAAGGAGCCGCTGTAAACATTTGAGCAGGTACGGAACTTGGAGTTCCTCCGCATTGGCGGAACCGCCTTTGGCCTGCCCTCTATATCGATTTTGGTCGGTTGGTCGAGCTGAGCGTAGCCGCTCACTGGGCATTTGCGGGAAGCGGGAATCTGGTAGGTACCGGTAATACCGTTGCAGGTACGGAAGTTGGAGTTCCGCGGCGCTGGCGCGGCCCTGGCAGCCGCCTTTGACTTGCCCTTGATGACCAGCCATATCTCGGTGGGCAGGTCTAGCTGCACTCTGTTCAAATCGGAGTAGCTGATCCGCCCGCTGCGGACCCCTTCGCCAAGGCGCTGGCAGAACAGGGCTGGCATGCGCTCCTGCGAGACGCCCATGAAAGAGGCGATTTCGTGCTTGAACGTGATGCTCCACAAATGGACTGCGGAGATGCACCCGTCCTGCTCGCGTTTCGCGGCCGCCTGCGAGGACTGGCATCCGGTAAAGACGATGGCCGCCGCAAGCATGAGAAAAATGGCGTTTTTCACGATCAGAATCCCTCGTCCCGCGAAGGAATTTAGATGAGGCTTTTAAAAGGTCAAACGGAAACCATGTCAGCCAGCTTGGCCTCTTATATTAGAGGTACCAAATAAAAACCCTGCGTGACCGCCGGGTTTTCCTGGAACACTAGTTTGGTTCACCCTTGCGGCTCCTTGCCGCCAGCGTCCTCAGCCGCAGCGCATTGAGGCGGATGAAGCCGGCGGCGTCCTTCTGGTCGTAGGCGCCGCGGTCATCCTCGAAGGTGACCAGCGCGTCGGAATAGAGCGTCTTCTTTGACTTCCGGCCGGTGACCATGACATTGCCCTTGTAGAGTTTCAGGCGCACCGTGCCTTCGACGTCTTCCTGGCTCTTGTCGATCATCGCCTGCAGCATCAGCCGCTCGGGCGAGAACCAGAAGCCGTTGTAGATCAGCTCGGCGTAGCGCGGCATGAACTCGTCCTTGAGGTGGCCGGCGCCGCGGTCGAGCGTGATCGATTCGATGGCGCGGTGGGCGACGATGAGGATGGTGCCGCCGGGGGTCTCGTAGACGCCGCGCGATTTCATGCCGACGAAGCGGTTCTCGACCAGATCGAGCCGGCCGATGCCATTGTCGCGGCCAAGATCGTTAAGCGCCGTCAGCATCTCGGCCGGCGACAGCTTCTTGCCGTTCAGCGCAATCGGATCGCCCTTCAAAAATTCGATCTCGATCTCGGTGACCTTGTCCGGCGCGTCCATCGGCGAGACGGTGCGCTGATGGACGAATTCCGGCGGCTCGCTCCACGGGTCTTCCAGCACCTTGCCCTCGGAAGAGGAGTGCAGAAGGTTGGCGTCGACCGAGAACGGCGCCTCCCCCCGCTTGTCCTTGGCCACCGGGATCTGGTGCTGCTCGGCGAAGTTGATCAGGTCGGTGCGCGACTTGAACGACCAGTCGCGCCACGGCGCGATGACCTTGATGTCGGGATTCAGCGCATAGGCCGACAGCTCGAAACGCACCTGGTCGTTGCCCTTGCCGGTGGCGCCGTGCGCAATGGCATCGGCGCCGACCTCCTGGGCGATCTCGACCAGGTGCTTGGAAATCAACGGGCGGGCGATCGAGGTGCCGAGCAGGTAGGTGCCTTCATAGACGGCGTTGGCGCGAAACATCGGGAAGACGAAATCCGAGACGAATTCCTCGCGCACATCGACGACGCGGATATCCTTGATGCCCATCATCTCAGCCTTCTGGCGCGCCGGCTCCAGCTCGCCACCCTGGCCGAGATCGGCGGTGAAGGTGACGACTTCGGCGCCGAGCTCGGCCTGCAGCCATTTCAGGATGATGGAGGTGTCGAGACCGCCGGAATAGGCGAGCACGACCTTCTTGACGTCTTTTGTCTTGGGCATTGCTGGGGACATTTTGGCGGTTCCGCGCGTGAGTTTCGCGGGCGAGGTATCACGGCATTTCCGGCCAGCGCAAGGGATGAACGGGCGCCGGCCGCCGCAGCCGCTGGACCAGATGCGACGCCAGTCAGTTGCTGGCGTGAGCGGGGAGGCTGCGTTATAGACCGACGATCATTCGCCAGGGGCACCGATGTCCTTCATTCCCGACACCACAACACTGATCCAGTTCGCCATCGCCACCATGATCCTGGCGATCACGCCGGGGCCGGATATGACGCTGTTCGTCTCGCGAACACTGAGCCAGGGCCGCGCCGCCGGCTTTGCCTCGCTGGCGGGTGCTCTGTTCGGCACGCTGATCCATACAACTTTGGTGGCGGTCGGCATCTCGGCGCTGATCGTCGCCTCGCCGATGGCCTTCCTGGTGCTGAAAATCTTCGGCGCCGCCTATCTGGTGTTCCTGGCCTGGCAGGCGATGACCAAGGGCTCGGCGTTTTCACCGCAGAAGAAGAACGGGCCGCAGATTTCGCTGTTCCGCAGCTGGGCCGCCGGACTCGGCGTCAATTTGCTCAACCCGAAGATCATCCTGTTCTTCATGACGTTTCTGCCGCAGTTCGTCTCGGCTCACGATCCGAACGCGCCGGGAAAACTGTTCTCCCTCGGCCTCATGTTCATCGTGCTGTCGATCCCTGTGACGGCGCCGATGGTGTTTGCCGCGGAAAGGTTTTCGGCGGCGATGAAGGCCAGCCCGCGCGTAACGCGGGTCGTCGACTATCTCTTTGCCGGTGTGTTTTCGGCCTTCGCGCTCAAGATCCTGACCGCTCAGGCGAAGTAGCGGCCTGCCACCAGCTTCCGGCCCAGCGGCCGGCGCTTAGCCAGTAGAAGATGCCGCCGACCATGCCGCAGCCGATCACCGCGGCGATGGCGCGCGGTTCGGTGACGTCGAAATCCACGTTCTGGTGGACGAAGCCAAGGAAGGCCGCGGCCACCAAGCCGCCCGCGAGTGCATAGAACAGCCAGTCGCGGCGGCTGAGGACCTCGGAGATCAGGATTGCGACCACCGCCGGTATGAAAGCGAAATAGGCGACAAACAGCGCCACGAACGGGATCGAAAAATACAGCGCCGCGGCCGCCGCTGGGTGCGCATCGTCCGGCATATAACCGACGGAAGCCAGGAACAGCACGTTGAGAAAGGCGCTCGCCGCCAATGAGGCGACGACATAGCCGAACAGGATGACAGCGAAACGGAGGATATAGGCGAAGAGGCGGCTCACGCCTCGCCATGCCCCGCAATCATCATGGCTTCCAGCGCCAGGCGGTCGACCTTGCGCATGCGTTCGGAGTCGGATTTGAGCTGCCCGCAGGCGGCCAGGATGTCGCGGCCGCGCGGCGTGCGGATCGGCGAGGCATAGCCGGCATTGTTGATGTAGTCGGCAAATTTCTCGATCGTCTCCCAGTCCGAGCACTGATAGTTGGTGCCCGGCCACGGGTTGAACGGGATCAGATTGATCTTGGCTGGAATGCCTTTGAGCAGCTTGATCAGCCCCTTGGCGTCCTCGATGGAATCGTTGACGTCCTTCAGCATCACATATTCGAAGGTGATGCGCTTGGCGTTGGACAGGCCGGGATAGGCGCGGCAGGCCTCGATCAGTTCCTTCAGCGGATACTTCTTGTTGATCGGCACAAGCAGGTCGCGCAAATCGTCATTGGTGGCGTGCAGCGAAATCGCCAGCATGACCCCTATCTCCTCGCCGGTGCGGAAGATCTCGGGGACCACGCCGGAGGTCGAGAGCGTGATGCGGCGCTTCGACAGCGACAGTCCGTCGCCGTCGGAGGCAATCAGCAGCGCCTTCTTCACCGCCTCGAAATTGTAGAGCGGCTCGCCCATGCCCATCATGACGACGTTGGAGACTTTTCTGCCCTCGGCAGGGACGATGGCGCCGTCGGGTGTGTCGCGGTCGGGGAAGTCACCCAGCCGGTCGCGGGCGGTGAGCAATTGCGCCAGGATCTCTTCCGTCGTCAAATTGCGCACCAGCTTCTGCGTGCCGGTGTGGCAGAACGAGCAGGTCAGCGTGCAGCCGACCTGCGATGAGATGCATAGCGTGCCGCGGCCTTCCTCGGGGATGTAGACGGTCTCGATCTCGACGGGACGGCCGGCGCCGCGCGGCGGAAAGCGGAACAGCCATTTGCGCGTGCCGTCGGAGGAAACCTGCTCCTCGACGATTTCGGGCCGGGCGACGGTAAAATGCTTGTCGAGTTCGGCGCGCAGATCCTTGGAGATGTTGAACATGCCGGCAAAATCGGAGACGCCGCGCACATACATCCAGTGCCAGAGCTGTTGGGCGCGCATTTTCGCTTGGCGCTCGGGCACGATGCCGGCACTGATGAGGGCCTCGCCGAGCTCGGTCCGGGTCAGGCCGATCAGCGACGGCTTCTCGGGCGTGGCGCGAGTGCGCAACGCGTCGCGTGCGCCCTCATTGGTGAGATCGAAGGAAAGGGTCATATCAGCGCCAATATAAGCGAATTGCGGCCGATTTCATCCATCGTGCCGAAAAGAAGCGCGGCGCATAGCACAGGTTGCGGCGAGAGTCATGCGGCGGGAACCGCGCTAGCCTACTTGCACTTGGCGATCGACGTCAGCGCGGCCGAGATGCCTTTCAGCGAAAACACATAGGTCGTCGGATTGCCGCGGCCAGACTTCGCCGAGACCTTCATGTCGGTGCCAGTCTTCATGGCGGCGATCAGCACAGGCTCTTCGGCGGCGTTCTCGACCCAGGCCGACTTGCCGCGGGTGAACATCGAGAACGTCTTCTTGTCGATGGTGACGGTGGCCTTGGAGCCTTCCTGGAATGTGTAGCCGGCGATGAATTGCGGCTCGTAGGACACTTGCTGGCCCGGGCGCTGGCTGACGAAGAAGAACATGTCGCCGTGATCGAGCGTCGGCGGCTGCTTGTCGGTCGGCACGGTGAGCACATAGCAGACCTTGCCGCCCTGCGCCTGGTAGCTGTAGGTGCCCCAGGCATTGTGCTGGCCGATCTTGGTCGCCTGCTGCGCCAGCGCCGGCGCGGCAAAGGCCACCAGGACCAGGCTCGAGACTAGTGCAATCAATCCGCGCATCGCTTTTCCCGTATTCCAAATGGTGCGGGGCAGGCCGGCTTGGCGTCCTGCCCGTCGCTTCATTTTGATTTAATCTGGGTTACCAAACGGTGAATTTCCCTTGGAAAAGGACATTCACCCATGGAAACCACCGCCATTTCCGCGCCGCTTCTTGAAAAAACGGCTTTCGCAATGTCCCTGCGGCGACTTGGAGGCCACGAAAGCGGCAAGAGTTTGACTTTTCGAACGGCCGCAGCGGAACCCGAAGCCAAGCCGCTATCGTCCTGTTTGATCGGAGGATTTCTTCTGAACCCAGTTGCCAACGCGACGCCGATTCAGCTCTTGTCGGCGATCGCCTCCTTGGCGGCCTTGCGGTGCGCAGGGGTGATATGGGCGCTTACCGCGGAGATCGCGGCGGTCAGCACGGCGATGTCGTCGGTGAAGCCGAGGCCGAAGACGAAATCGGGTATGACATCGACCGGCAGCACGAAATAGCCAAGCGCTGCCAGCAATATGCCCTTGGCACGCAAAGGCGTCTTCCTGTCGAGCGCGCAATAATAGCCGGCGACGACCTCTTCCATGAACGGAATCTGCCGGGCGGCCTTCTTGGCCGTGCGCCAGAATTTGGCGCGCACTTCACTCTCGTCGCCGAGCTTGCTGCCGAAGCCGAAGAAATCAAAACCGGGCTGCTGCGCCATCAATCCTCTCCTTGCCGGCCGTCGCGCTACGCGTTGCGCGCGGCCGCCACGGAAAATGTGGTGAAAGTCCCGGTCCACTGCAAGAGGATGGCGCCGATTTGGCGTTGCCGCCCCAGCGTTCAGCCGCCTGCATACCCATTCATCTTCTTGGCCAGCGCGATGTCGAGCGCGGTGACACCGCCGGCATCATGGGTGTTGAGCGTCACGTCGACAGTCTTGTAGACGTTCGACCAGTCGGGATGATGGTCCATCTTCTCGGCGGCCAGCGCGACGCGGGTCATGAAGGTGAAGGCTTCGGAAAAATTCTTGAAGACAAAGCTGCGCTTGATGGAGGCGCCATCGGCTGCCTGCGACCAGCCAGGCAGTTCGGCCAGTGCGGCGGCGATGGCGTCCTTGCTGAGTTTCTCTCTCTTCATGATGATTTCCCGTGCTATCCCACATATCGACCCTCACCATAATGCAAGTCGCCCAAAAGTCCTTTGCGTTTTGGGCTTCCAAATGCACGAACGGCGCATATCGAATGAGCGTAAAGCCGATAAATTCCATACTCTTCGTCTGCCTCGGCAACATCTGCCGTTCACCCCTGGCCGAAGGCGTGTTTCGCGCCGTGCTGGCGGAGCGCGGCCGCGACATGGTGCTGGACGATATTGTGCTGGACTCTGCGGCGACCGGCGGCTGGAACCTCGGCGAAGCGCCCGACCCGCGCTCGATCGCGATTGCGGCCCGCCACGGCATCGACATATCAGGGCAGCGGGCACGCAAGGTCAGGCCGGGGGATTTTTCGCGCTTCGACCTGATCCTCGGCATGGATAGGCAGAATGTCCGCGACCCTCAAGGCGTTGGCGCCGGCCGGTGCGCGCGAACGTATTCATCTCTTGGCAGAGTTTGCGCAGGGCAAAACCCGCGACGTGCCGGATCCCTATTATGACGGGGCCGAAGCGTTCGCTTCGGTCTACCGCATGATCCGCGAAGCGTCGGAGGCGCTGGCGACGAGATTGGTGGCGCGGGCGTCGACGCCGGAGAGCGGCCACGCCTCCTCGACAATGTAGGGACCGCCGCCGACCGAATCGCGCGACGACATCAGCACGAAGCGGCCGACGCGAAACGGTAGCGTCGCAAAATTGCCGCGCGCCGACAGGTACTGGGCGACGTCGAGCGGGCTCGAATTGCGCAAGCGTGCCAGCGTAACATGCGGGGTGAACTTGCGCGGGTCGGCGGGCAGGCCGAGCCGCTGGCAGATGCGGTCGATTTCGCTCTGCAGCGCCGAAAGGTCGGGCGAGGCGAAGACGCCGGCCCAGACGGCGTGCGGCTTCTTCTGGCCGAAAGCGCCAACTCCGGACAGGGTGAGCGAGAAGGATGGGCGGTGCACCCGGTCGAGCGCGTTGGCGATTTCGTCGGCGATATGGCCTTCGACGTCGCCGATGAAGCGCAGCGTCAGATGGTAGTTTTCGACATCGATCCAGCGGGCTCCGGGCAGGCCGCCCCTGAGCAGGGACAGCGAAAGAGCGGCGTCACGGGGTATTTCGAGGGCGGTGAAAAGACGCGGCATGGTGAGCCTCCCTTCCTCGAATCGAACTGTGCCCCTAGCGAATCATCGATAGTCAAACGGGGCAAGTGGTTTGTTGGTTGCAGGCATTTTTACGAACAGGCGCCTCCAAGCGATGAATAAGCACTATTGCCGTGCCGCCTCGGCGCTTGCATTACCCAGATGCTGCATATGCTCTTCGAGCGCAGCATGGATGACTCGGGTCATCGGCAGCCCGGTCTTTTGTTTCAAAGTTCGCGCGAGGCGAACGCCGCGTTATTCTCGTCAGACCGGCGTTCAACCGCCACCCTCAACTGCCGCAATCGCCTTCTCCACGGCGGGCATGATGCGCTCGACCATCGCTGCGATGCCCTTCGGATTGGGATGCAGGCCATCCTCCAACTGCAGGCCGGACTGCCCGGCGACGCCATCGAGAAAAAACGGATAGAGCGGCACATCGTATTTCGCGGCCAGCTTTGGGTAGATCGCATCGAAGGCGTTCTGGTAGTCGGCGCCGAGATTGGGAGCGGCGCGCATGCCGGCCAAAAGCACCGCGATCTTGCGCGCTTTCAGCTTCGCCAGCATGTCGTCCAGGTTCTTTTCCGTAATGCTGGGCGAGACGCCGCGCAGCATGTCGTTGGCGCCGAGTTCGAGGATAACCAGCCTTGTCCCATCCGGCACCGACCAGTCAAGCCGCGCCAAGCCGCCGCTCGAGGTGTCGCCTGAAACGCCGGCGTTGGCGACGGTGACGTCATGGCCTTTGGCGCGCAGCGCAGCTTGCAATTTGTCGGTAAAGCCATCGCCAGGCCCGAGGCCGAAACCGGCCATCAGGCTGTCGCCGAAGCCGACGATGGTGAACGTCTCGGCGCGCACGGACGAAATGGCGCCGCAAAGGGTGACGAAAAGGACGAGCCCTGCGGCATTCAAGCGTTTGAAAGATATCTTGCGTTTGAAAGACATGTGGCAGGCCCCATATACCCGAGGAATTCTTCCGGCGACGGCTTCCGGCAAGCAGAGCCTTCATCCTGATATAGGACGCTTTAATTGTGACAGAAGCCGTCATCGCGCTTAAAGACATATCCCTGACCCTGGGCCAAGGGGCTTCGTCTGTGCATGTGCTGAAAGGCGTCAGCCTTGACGTGACGCGCGGCGAGGCGACCGGCGTTGTCGGCCCTTCGGGTTCCGGCAAGTCGACCTTGCTGATGGTGCTGGCCGGGCTGGAGCGGGTCGATTCGGGCACGGTGCGCATTGCCGGCGAATTGCTGAACGGCAAAAGCGAGGACCAGCTCGCCTCGTTTCGGGGCCGAAACATTGGCATCGTCTTCCAGTCCTTCCATCTCATTCCCAACATGACGGCGCTCGAAAATGTCGCGGTGCCGCTGGAACTGGCCGGCCATGCCGATCCGTTCGGCGTCGCCGCGCAGGAGTTGGCGGCCGTCGGCCTGAGCGACCGCGTCACCCACTATCCCGGCGAACTCTCCGGCGGCGAACAGCAGCGCGTGGCGATCGCCCGCGCGCTGGCGCCGTCGCCGCGCATTCTGATTGCCGACGAGCCGACCGGCAATCTCGACCAGGCGACGGGGCGGCAGGTCGCCGACCTTTTGTTCGCCAAGGCGGCCGAGCGCGGCATGACCTTGGTGCTGGTCACGCACGATCCGGCCCTTGCGGCGCGCTGCTCGCGCCAGGTGTCGATGCGCTCCGGCCGCATCGAGGATGCGCCGGTAGCGCAGGTCAAGGTGCCGGCCTGATGCCACTGTCGCAGACGCTGAAGCTCGCGTTCCGCTTTTCGCTGCGCGAGATGCGCGGCGGACTGTCCGGCTTCATGATCTTCCTTGCCTGCATCGCGCTCGGCGTCGCTGCAATCGGCGGGGTCAATTCGGTGGCGCAGGCGATCACCGCAGGCGTTGCCGACCAGGGCCAGACGCTGCTTGGCGGCGACTTGCGCTTCCAGCTCAACCAGCGCGATGCGACGCCAGCCGAAAGCACCTTCCTCGACCGCCTCGGCACTGTGTCGCACAGCGCCAATATGCGCTCGATGGCGCGGCTGGAAGACGGCTCCGACCAGGCGCTGGTCGAGGCCAAGGCCGTCGACGACGTCTATCCGCTCTATGGCGCGATCGAGACCGCGCCGCAGCTTGGCAGAAAGGATTTGTTCGGCGAGAAATCAGGCGTCTTTGGCGCCGCCGCGCCCGACCTGTTGTTCGACCGGCTGAATGTGAAGATCGGTGACCGGCTGAAGGTCGGCAGCGCGACATTCGAATTGCGGGCCAGGCTGGTGAGCGAACCGGATGCGGTGTCGGACGGTTTCGGCTTCGCGCCGCGGCTGATGGTCTCGACCGCGGGGCTTGCCGCGTCCGGCCTGATCCAGCCAGGCAGCCTGGTCGAGAATGCCTACAAGGTTCGGCTGCCGGCCGGCGCCAGCGAGGCCGATCTCAAGACCATCCAAGATCGGGCGGCGAGCGATTTCCCTGAAGCCGGCTGGTCGATCCGCACGCGTTCCAATGCGGCGCCGGCGCTGTCGGCCAACATCGAGCGCTTCTCGCAATTCCTCACGCTGGTCGGGCTGACGGCGCTGGTCGTCGGTGGCGTCGGCGTTGCCAATGCGGTGCGCGCCTATCTCGACGGCAAGCGCGGCGTCATCGCCACCTTCAAGAGCCTTGGCGCCTCGGGCGGCTTCGTCTTCACCGTCTATCTCGTGCAGATCCTGATGATCGCCGGCCTCGGCATCGCGCTTGGCCTCATCCTCGGCGCCGCCATGCCGTTTGCTGCCAGCGCTGCGCTCCAGTCGGTCATTCCGGTGCCGGCTAAAGGCGGCTTCTATCCCGGTGCGCTGTCTCTTGCCGCGCTGTTCGGGCTGCTGGTGACGCTTGCCTTCGCGCTGTTGCCGCTCGGCCGCGCCCGCGATGTGCCGGCGACCGCGCTGTTTCGCGAAATGGGTTTTGAGGGCCGCGGCTTTCCACGCCTGCCCTATCTTGCCACGGCGGTCGGCATCGCGGTCGCTTTGGCGGCGCTCGCCATCCTGTTTTCCGGCGACCGGCGCATCGCCTTGATCTTCGTCGGCGCGACGGTCTTTGCCTTTCTGGTGTTGCGCCTGGTCGGTGCGCTGGTGCAGTGGGTGGCGCGCAAAAGCCCGCGTGTGCGCTCGGTCGCGCTCAGGCTCGCCATCGGCAACATCCACCGGCCCGGCGCGCTGACGCCGTCCGTCGTGCTGTCGCTGGGCCTCGGGCTGACGCTTTTGGTGACGCTGGCGCTGATCGACGGCAATCTCAGGCAGCAGATCTCCGGCAGTCTGCCGGAACGGGCGCCGAATTTCTTCTTCGTCGACATCCAGAATAGCGAGGTCGATGCCTTCTCGACATTGATCGGCAATGAGGCGCCGAAGGGAACGCTGGTCAAGGTGCCGATGCTGCGCGGCCGGGTGATGGCGCTGAACGGCGTTAGTGTCGACAAGGCCAATGTGCCATCGGAAGGCGCCTGGGTGCTGCGCGGCGATCGCGGCCTGACCTACGACGCCAAACAACCGGCCAATGCGACATTGACCGAGGGCAGCTGGTGGCCGGAGAACTACAGCGGCGAACCGCTGGTCTCGTTCTCCAACGATGAAGGCAAGGCGCTCGGCCTGAAGCTCGGCGATACCGTCACCGTCAATGTGCTCGGACGCAATGTGACGGCCAGGATCGCCAATTTCCGAGAGGTGCAATGGGAGACGATGGGCATCAACTTCGTCATGGTGTTCTCGCCCAACACTTTTGCAGGCGCGCCCCATGGCTGGCTGGCGACGCTGACCGAAAAGGATGCCACGGCAGCAGAGGATGCCCGCCTGCTCAACGCCGTCACCCGCGCCTTCCCGGCGGTGACGACAGTTCGGGTCAAGGACGCGCTCGACGTCGTCAACCGGCTGGTCGGCCAGCTCGGCACGGCGATCCGGGCCGCGGCCGGCGTGGCGATGATCGCTTCGGTGCTGGTGCTGGCCGGCGCGCTCGCCGCGGGAAATCGCGCCCGCATCCACGATGCCGTGGTGCTGAAGACGTTGGGCGCCACGAGGCGCACGCTGATCGCGGCGTTTTCGCTGGAATACATGCTGATCGGCCTGGCCACCGCGGTGTTTGCGTTGGCTGCCGGTGGCATCGCCGCCTGGTACATCGTTGCCCGCATCATGACGTTGCCGTCGCATTTCATGCCGGAGGTGGCAGTGGCGACCTTGGTGTTTGCGCTGGTGATCACGGTCGGCATCGGCCTTGCCGGCACCTGGCGGGTGCTCGGGCACAAGGCGGCGCCGGTGCTGCGCGACCTCTAGGCCCAAAACGGCAAGGTTGGCCGAATCTGCCGTTTCCGATTAAATCTTGGTAATGTGCAGTCATGGAAGCCCAAGAAAACCGGCTTCCGGAGATTCACCAAGCGTTGCAGCCCGTTACGGTCTTGTTCTTGACGTCAAGAACCATCATATTTCGCCACAGGCATGCTGGAGCCCCGCCAGCGGCGCCCAGGTCCGAAAGGGCCTGACACCGTACGGGGCAGAAGCAACAGAGGATTCCAATGGCTGAGCCCATTCGCAACTACCAGACTTCGGCCGTGCCGGGCGCGCGCGCCGACATCGACCAAGGCCTGCGCACTTACATGCTCAAGGTCTACAATTTGATGGGGCTTGGCCTCCTCATCACCGGCGTCGCCGCCTGGGGCGCTTTCCAGCTCGCCGTCACCGGCGACGGACAGCTGACCGCTTTCGGCACGCTGATCTATGCCAGCGCCTTCCGCTGGGTGGTCATCCTGGCTCCGCTCGCCGCCGTCTTCTTCCTGTCGTTCAGGATCCAGTCGATGAGCGTGGCCGCGGCGCAAACCACCTTCTGGGTCTATTCGGGCCTGGTCGGCCTGTCGCTGTCGACCATCTTCCTGGTCTACACCGGCGCCTCGATCACTCAGACCTTCTTTGCCACGGCGGCCGCCTTCGGCGCGCTGTCGCTCTACGGCTACACGACCAAGCGCGACCTTTCGGCGTTCGGCTCGTTCCTGGTCATGGGCGTGGTCGGCCTGGTGATCGCCATGCTGATCAACATCTTCCTGCAGTCGTCGGCGCTCGGCTTCGCCATCTCGGCGATCGGCGTGCTGATCTTCGCCGGGCTCACCGCCTATGACACGCAGACCATCAAGGAAATGTACTACGAAGGCGATCAGGCCGACGTTGCCGGCCGCAAGGCGATCATGGGCGCGTTGAGGCTATATCTCGACTTCATCAACCTGTTCATGTTCCTGCTGCAGTTCATGGGCGATCGCCGCTAGGCGGTCTTCCCATCAGGCAACTGGACCAGCTGATATCAAGAGGGCGGCCAACGGCCGCCCTTTTCTTTTGTGCCGGCCTTTGCTGTCATGGAGGCAGATGAATCGTCTGCATAAATCATGAGCACTATTTCCATCCGCGCGGCCTTGGAAGGCGACCTCGGCCGAATCACCGAGATCTACGGCGATGCCGTGACGCATGGCACCGCGAGCTATGAGCTCGAGCCGCCCAGCCGCACTGAGATGGGTGGGCGCTTCGACAGCCTGACGGCGGGGGGCTTTCCCTATCTGGTGGCGGAACGAGATGGCGCGCTGCTCGGCTACGCCTATGCCGGCGCGTTCCGGCCGCGCCCGGCCTACCGCTTCATCGTAGAGGATTCCGTCTATGTCGCGCCTGATGCGAAGGGCCAGGGCGTCGGGCTGCTGCTGATGCAGGCGCTGATTGAAGCCTGCCGTATGGCGGGCTTTCGCCAGATCGTCGCGGTGATCGGTGACGGCCATGCAGACAGCGCCTCGGTGCGGCTGCATGAAAAGCTCGGCTTTCGCCATTCCGGTCGCCTGGAAGGCTCCGGCTACAAGCATGGGCGCTGGCTTGACACGGTGTTCATGCAGCTGTCGCTGAATGGCGGCGCAACGGTTCCGCCCGATCCGCATTCGCTGCCGGAGCGGAAGTTTCGTGAGAGCCTGAGGAGCGGGAATTGAGGAGTTGAAGAACTGAAGAATTGAGGATTTGAATAGCAACAAACCCGGCGGTATTTCGACCGTTACATCCTCTTTTTTCAATTCTTCAATTCCCCAATTCTCAATTAGGCCTGGACAATCTTCAGCTTAGCATCGAAGACGTTGAGCACGCGACCGAGTTCCTGGCCGCGCTTGAGGATTCGGCCGCCGGCGGCGATGACGGCGAAGGCGCCTTGCCGGCGCGCCAGTTTCGGATCCTTGACGATCTGGAACAGCGGCACTTCGCTGGCCCGGCGGAAGACTGAAAACACAGCCCGATCAGACAGATGATCGATGGCATAGTCGCGCCATTCGTTGGCGGCGACCATGCGTCCGTACAGCCTCAGGATCTCATCGAGTTCACGCCGGTCGAAACGGACCGGCTGGTCGAGGCGTTCGCGTCGCGCCTCGTGCAGCGGGATCAATATTGCGGATGCGTCCCCATCCTCCGTCCCACCGCTGCGATCGGTCATCCCGCGATCCCTTTGAAAATGAATCTCGCTTGCAGAAGTTGGCGTGTTCGCCGTGGAATTGCAAGGCCCGGCTAACCATCCCGGGACCGCGCTGTTTTCGCAACGTCCAGTCACTTTTATAAAACGCGGTGTTTGAATTGGTGATGCCTCGCCACATTTCCGCCCTTTTTTATCCGCGCTCATGCCCCAATGTCCGACGAATTTACCGGCGTTGCCTGAGACGGTTCGGTCCGGCACCGGCTCGTAAACCCCAAGCCCCCCGCCCACGGGTCTGCGTCGGATCGAACCAACCTCGGACTTTCCTCAGGGAGAGACCGGGTGCGACGATCCCAAAGCCTAAATGACCGACGTCAGAAGCAAGCTGACGTCGGTTTTTTTGTTGGGCGGCGCCAGACACTTGTCGTCGTGATCCTTCACACCCCCCTCTGTCCTGCCGGACATCTCCCCGCAAGGGTGGAGATCAGATTTCGCGTTTGCTTTCGCCAATCTCAAACGTGGGACAGGATGGCGGATGTGGCGAAGCTGCCAATCTCCCTCCTTGCGGGGGAGATGGCCGGCAGGCCAGAGGGGGGTGCTGTCCCGCCGATATCAAAAGGTATGGACCAGCCTCTTAAGGCTTGTGAATAAACGCCGCGCCCAGAATAGGCCCCGGCAGGCCGTCCTTGCCAACCGATTGCAGCAGCACGGCGCAGCCGCCTTTCTTGGCGATCTCGGTCATCGGCAATTCGTAGCGCTGCGCCTTGCCGTGCCACATGCCGGCGGTCTGGATGCCGGTGACGGCGTTCCAGTAGGTCATGCTGCGGCCGGTGTTCTCGCCCTTGGCGATGGTCACCGTCTGCGGTGGTTCGAAATAGACGATGACGACATGGGCGTCGCTCGGGCCGCTACCGGCGTCGCCGGCATCGATCATGACGCGATCGCTGGTGCGGCTGACCTTGACGCTGACCCGCATGCCTTCACCGGATTTCTCCATGCGGGCAAGCGCGCCGTCGACCTCCTTGCGGCTGGCGCCGTTGACATGGCTGCGACCATTGATGACGGCTTGCGGCGTGTAGACGGAGCGGGTGCCGAAGGCGCGCATATAGTCATATTGCCGGTCGGTATTGTCCTTGCTGCTCAGCGTGTCCTGCCAGCCGAGATAGTCCCAGTAATTGACGTGGTAGGCGAGCGCGACGACGTTGTCCTTGGCCGCCAGCTCGGCAAAGAAAGCGTCCGCCGGCGGGCAGGAATTGCAGCCCTGGCTGGTGAACAGCTCGACCACGCCCAAGGGCCTGTCAATCTGCGGTTTGTCGGTCTGGGTCGTTCCCGATTCCTCGGCGAACCCGGTCCCGGCAAGCGCCGAGAAGGCCAGCGCAAAAGCCGCAAGCCGCAGAGGTTGTCGAGGTGCCATGATCGTTCCGATTCCCGCCGGTGACGCCGGCCTTGTTCTGGTTGCCCAGATTTGTGGCAGAAGCGACAGTCAACGGGAAGTCACGTTGCGGTGAAATTTTTGCTGCCGCAACCATGGGTATGGCATCACAGGGGGAGCACTTCACCGCCCGGTTCGATCGGGAGCATGGCATCAGGAGCGTGGGGCAGATCTTGCTGAGCCCAGCCGGTTTTTACTCCTGTCGTACAGGGCGGGGCTTCGATCGGGTCGGGCAATGCTTTGGAAAGACTGGGAGTAGGGAGTAGGGAGTAGGGAGTAGGGAGTAGGGAGTAGGGAGTAGGGAGTAGGGGATGTCGTTCCCCGCTACCGCCCAATCCCTACTGCCTAAGCCCTGGCCGCTACGCGGCCAGATCGCGCAGCACGTATTGCAAAATGCCGCCATTCTTGAAGTAGTCGAGTTCGTCCAGCGTATCGATGCGGCAGATGATCGGCACGTTCTTCACGGTGCCGTCGCCATAGGTCACCTTGGCGATCATCGTCTGGCGTGGCTTGATGGTGCTTATGCCGTCGATCTCGACCAGCTCGTCACCCTTGAGGTTGAGCGAGGCCCATGAGGTGCCTTCCTCGAAGACGAAGGGGATGACGCCCATGCCGACTAGGTTGGAGCGATGGATGCGCTCGAAGGACTGGGCGATGACGGCACGGACACCGAGGAGATTCGTTCCTTTAGCTGCCCAGTCGCGCGAGGAGCCGTTGCCGTATTCGACGCCGGCGAAGATGACCAGCGGCACGCCTTCCTTTTTGTATCTCATCGCCGCGTCGTAGATCGATTCCTCTTCCTTCGACGGGTAGTGGATGGTGTAGCCGCCCTCGCGGCCGTTCTCGCCCAGCATGTGGTTGCGGATGCGGATGTTGGCGAAGGTGCCGCGCATCATCACCTCATGGTTGCCGCGCCTTGTGCCGTACTGGTTGAAGTCGGCAACGCCGACGCCATGGTCGGTGAGGTATTTGCCGGCCGGGGAAGCGGCCTTGATCGAACCCGCCGGTGAGATGTGATCGGTGGTGATCTTGTCGCCGAACAGGCCGAGCACGCGCGCGCCCTTGATGTCGCCGATCTTGCCGAAACCGGAGGTCATGCCGGCGAAATAGGGCGGGTTCTGCACATAGGTCGAGTTGTCGTCCCAGGCATAGGTCTGGCCTTCCGGCGCCTTGACGTTCTGCCAGTATTCGTCGCCCTTGAAGACGTCGGCATATTTGCGGGCGAATAGCTCACGTGTGACGTTCTTCTCGATGAACTCCTGGATCTCGGCCGAACTCGGCCAGATATCCCTGAGATAGACCGGCTTGCCGTCGCGGCCTTCGCCGAGTGGCTCGGTGGTCAGGTCCTTGGTGACGGTGCCGGCCAAAGCATGGGCTACCACCAGCGGCGGCGACGCCAGATAGTTCGCCTGCACGTCAGGTGAAACACGGCCTTCGAAGTTGCGGTTGCCGGAGAGCACTGCGGCGGCGATCAGGCCCTTATCGTTGATGGTCTTGGAGATCGGCGCCGGCAGCGGGCCGGAATTGCCGATGCAGGTGGTGCAGCCGAAACCAACCAGGTTGAAGCCGATCTGGTCGAGCTCCTTCTGCAGGCCGGACTTTTCCAGATATTCGGCGACCACCTGGCTGCCCGGCGCCAGCGAGGTCTTCACCCACGGCTTCTGCTTGAGGCCGAGCCGGTTGGCGTTGCGCGCCAAAAGGCCGGCGCCGATCAGCACGCTCGGGTTGGAGGTGTTGGTGCAGGACGTGATGGCGGCAATGACGACATCGCCATGACCGAGATCATGGTCGGTGCCTTCGACGGCATAGCGCTTGTGGATTTCGGCAGCCTTCTTGTACTCGGTTTCCATCGCCTTTGCGAAGCCGGCCGGAATGCCTTCGAGCGGAACGCGGCCTTCGGGGCGCTTGGGACCTGCCATCGACGGCACGACGCTGTCGAGCTCGAGTTCGAGCAGGTCAGTGAAGACAGGGTCGGCCGAGCCGGCGTCACGCCACATGCCTTGCGCCTTGGAATAGGCCTCGACCAGGGCGATGCGGCTTTCCTCGCGGCCCGACATTGTGAGGTAGCGGATGGTCTCGCCGTCGACCGGGAAGAAGCCGCAGGTGGCGCCATATTCGGGCGCCATGTTGCCGATGGTGGCGCGGTCGGCCAGCGTCATGTTGGACAGGCCCGGGCCGAAGAACTCGACGAACTTGCCGACGACGCCCTTCTTGCGCAGCATCTGGGTGACGGTCAGTACGAGGTCGGTGGCGGTGATGCCCTCCCTGAGCTTGCCGGTAAGGCGGAAGCCGATGACTTCGGGCAACAGCATGGAAACCGGCTGGCCGAGCATCGCCGCCTCGGCCTCGATACCGCCGACGCCCCAGCCGAGCACGCCAAGGCCGTTGATCATGGTGGTGTGCGAATCGGTGCCGACGCAGGTGTCGGGATAAGCGGTGGTTTCGCCGTCTTCCGTGTTGGTCCAGACGACCTGACCGAGATATTCGAGGTTGACCTGATGGCAGATGCCGGTGCCGGGCGGCACGACGCGAAAATTGCGGAACGCCTGCTGGCCCCATTTCAGGAATTTATAGCGCTCTTCGTTGCGCTCATATTCGAGCTCGACATTCCTGGCAAAGGCCAGTGGCGTGCCGAATTCGTCGACGATGACGGAGTGGTCGATGACGAGGTCGACCGGCACCAGCGGATTGATCTTCTGCGGATCCCCGCCGAGCGCCTTGAGGCCGTCGCGCATGGCGGCCAGGTCGACCACCGCCGGGACGCCGGTGAAATCCTGCATCAGGACACGCGCGGGGCGATAGGCGATCTCGACGCCGGCGGTGCCCTTGTCGGTCAGCCAGCCGGCAACAGCCTGGATAGAGTCCTTGGTGACGGAGCGGCCGTCTTCATTGCGCAAAAGGTTTTCCAGCAGCACCTTCATCGAATAAGGCAGCTGGGCAATGCCGGTGAGGCCGTTCCTCTCGGCCTCGACCAGATTGTAATAGACATAGTCCGCGCCACCCACGGTGAGGGTGCGGCGGCAATTGAAACTGTCGAGGGATTTTGACACGTGCGGTCCGTCCTTGTCTGTTCAGCCTGAAAGGGAACGGACGCCGATGGGCATGCAATCACGCGCAAAGGTGCGGGTACGGCCATTTCCGCTGTCCGTTCCCAGCCAACCCGAGCCGTTCAAGGCGGCGCGTGCGCTGGTTCGGCGCAAATTCTGTTCCCGTGCCGACCGCTGGCACGGATGTCCCGCATATAGAGAATTTTCTGGAATAGTTCTAGACAGTTGCGGAGCAAATTTGTGCGATGCGGCAGCTATCGCGCGGTAAAGTTTTCGGGACGGGCAGGCATGCGGCTGATTGCCGAAAATCTGGGCGGCGAACGCGGCGGCGAGACGGTCTTTTCCGGCATCGGTTTTGCGCTCGACAAGGGCCAGGTGCTGGTCGTCACCGGGCCGAACGGCTCGGGCAAATCGACGCTGCTCAGGGTCATCGCCGGGCTGCTGCCGAAGGCGCAAGGCGATGTGCGCATCGAGGGCGGCGGCGAGACGTTTCCGACGATCGCTTCGGCGATCCACTATCTCGGCCACCTCAATGCAATGAAGACGGCGCTCAGCGTGGCGGAGAATCTGCGCTTCTGGCGCGATTTCAACGGCGACGGGCAGTCGGGTGTGGGGGAGGCGCTGGAGACGGTTGGTCTCGGCGGCATCGGCCATCTGCCTTTCGGATATCTGTCGACCGGGCAAAGGCGGCGGGCGGCGATTGCGAAATTGCTGGTCAGTCATAAGCCGCTGTGGCTGCTGGATGAGCCGACGGCTGGGCTGGACAAGGCCTCGGAGGCGCGGTTTGCGGGGCTGATGACGAGGCATTGCGCGGAGGGCGGGATTATTGTCGCGGCGACGCATTTGCCACTGGGATTGGATGGGGCGAAGGAATTGAGGATGGGAGCAATAGGGTGATGTCGGCATTCCCGCCCACCCCCCTCTGCCCTACCGGGCATCTCCCCCGCAGGGGGGGAGATCAGATGTCATGCCGGCTTTCGCCAATCACCGGCATTGAAAAAGAGGCGTCAGCAACGGAACTGCCAATCTCCCCCCTTGCGGGGGAGATGTCCGGGAGGACAGAGGGGGGTGTGAAGGAACGCCACCTGCGGCAAGATGGCGATCAAACCGCAGGCGCGGCTCGCCAATGCTAGCCCTCTTCCTGCGCGACGTCCGTCTCTCAATCCGTGCCGGGGGCGGGGCGCTCACCGGCGTCATCTTCTTCCTCGCCGTCATCGCCACCATCCCCTTCGGTGTCGGACCGGACCTGAAGCTGCTCGCCCGCATCGGTCCGGCGATCCTTTGGATCGGCGCTCTGCTCGCCTGCCTGCTCGGCCTCGACCGGCTGTTTCAGGCCGATCGCGAAGACGGTTCGCTCGATCTTCTGGTGCTGGGCAATGACCGCCACATGCTGGCGCTGACGGTGCTGGTGAAGTGCCTGGCGCACTGGATGGGCAGCGTTCTGCCGCTGGTGGTTGCGGCACCTCTGCTCGGCCTGTTCATGAACATGGAGCCGCTCAGCATCGGCGCCACCGCGCTCACGCTGCTGGTCGGCACGCCGGCCATCACTTTCATCGGCGCGGTCGGGGCGGCGGTGGCGGTGGCGCTGCCGCGCGGCGGGCTGCTGATCTCGGTGCTGGTGTTGCCGCTGACCATCCCGGTGCTGATCTTCGGGGTGTCGGCGAGCTACGGCGCGGTGGCCGACCCTGATCCGTTCCTGCAGCCCTTCCTCATTCTTGCCGCGCTGACGCTGTTTCTTGCCGTGCTGGGTCCGGTGGCGGCAGCACTGGCGCTGCGGCATGGAACGGATTGATATGACCGCTGCGGCGCGACGATCAATTGCGAAGCCCCAGCCGCAAAGCTAAGAAAGCCGCAAAGCCATGGGAAGGCCATGATCGAGCACGACGAAGTGACGGTGGAAGGGGAGCGAAGCGCATGAGTGCACACGCACTCTATGTCGCGGCCGCCTATGGCATCACGGTGATCGTGCTGGCCGGGCTGATCGGCTGGATCCTGCTCGACCAGCGGACCCGCAAGCGCGAACTGGCAGACCTCGAAGCGGCCGGCGTGCGGCGTCGCTCGGACAAAGCCGGTACTCGGGCCAGCACTGGGGCCAGCAAGCCATGAGCACGGAAATCGAAACGCCGGCGTCGCCGCGCCGCCGCCTGATCGTGCTGTTGCCGCTGCTGGTTTTTCTCGGCCTCGCCGGATTGTTCCTGTCGCAGCTTTTGTCGGGACGCGATGAGGCGGCAGTGCCGTCGGCGCTGATCGGCCTGCCGGCGCCGCAGACCAACCTGCCGGCGCTGGAAGGGTCAAACCTGCCCGGGCTGGATTCGAAAGCCTTCGCCGGCAAGGTAACGCTGGTCAACGTCTTTGCATCGTGGTGCGCGCCGTGCCGGGAAGAGCATCCGGTGCTCTTGCAGCTGTCGCAGGACAAGCGCTTCGTCATGGCCGCGCTAAACTACAAGGACCAAGCGCAAAACGCGCGCCGGTTCCTTGGTGATCTCGGCAATCCGTTCCAGGCGATAGGTGTCGACGAGGCCGGCCGCACGGCCATCGACTGGGGCGTCTACGGCGTGCCGGAAACCTTCGTCATCGGCAAGGACGGCAAGATTGCCTACAAGCATGTCGGGCCGCTGACAGGGGAGTCCGCGAGGGATGTTCTGTTGCCGCAGATTGAAAAGGCGCTCGCGGCACCGGGCTGACGTTGGCGCCATGCCCCCTCATCGGGCCGCTACGCGCCCCCTCCTCCCCGTGGGGGAGAAGAGGGAAGCATCGGCACAGGCTAGCTCCTCTCCCCGGGGGGAGAGGTCGGATTGCCCGAATTGCTCATGCAATTCGGTTTGGCAATCCGGGTGAGGGGGCGGTGCCCCGCTGAGGTCTGAAATGCTCAGCCGTAGATCTGCCTGTGGACCTGGTAGAGCATTTCCGAGCGGTCGGCGCGCAGGTCGGCCAGATCGCGGCTCGTCAGGTTTTCGATTTCCGCGACGAGGCGGTTATAGTGGCGGCGCTTGGCCATCGAGGTGCGCGCGCGGGAGAAGAGGTTGTCAAAAGCCATAGCAAGGGTCCTTTCGTGCCGCATATCAGCGGTGAATTTGTTCCTCCCTTGGTCGTTCGCACCATGACATAGGAATGGTGCGATGCAAAAAGAAGATGTTGCAATGCACCATTGCACAGGGCGCATAGCGGGTTAATACAGCGCTACAGCACCATAAACGGCCGGACAGGCTGGCGGGCCATGCCGGCCGGGCACCTTTTGTCTTACAAATTGCGCCTGCGCCACCTTGCCATCGCGCCCGCAGGCTGGCTTGATCCGCGCGTCACGTGATGCCCGGAGGAAATGCATGGCGACCGCAGACTATTACGAAATTCTGGATCCGCGTTTCGCGCGGCTGTTCAACGGGAACGCCCAGGTGGAAAAGCTGTTTACCGGATGTCAGTGGGCGGAAGGGCCGGCCTGGTTCGCCGCCGGCCGCTATGTCGTCTGGTCCGACATCCCCAACAACCGCATGCTGCGCTATGACGAGACCGACGGCAATGTCAGCGTCTTCCGTCAGCCCTCCGGCAATTCCAACGGCAACACCGTCGACCGCCAGGGCCGACTGGTGACGTGCGAGCATTCCGGCCGCCGCGTCAGCCGCACCGAGCATGACGGTTCCGTCACCACCATCGCGGCCGAATGGAAAGGCAAGCGGCTGAATTCGCCCAATGACGCGGTCGTGAAATCCGACGGCTCGATCTGGTTCACCGATCCGAGCTATGGCATCGACACCGACTATGAGGGCGACAAGGCCGAAAGCGAGATCGGCGCTTGCAATGTCTACCGGGTCGATGCGGATACGGGCGAGGTCGAGGCCGTCATCACCGACATGGTCCGGCCGAACGGGCTTGCCTTTTCACTGGATGAAAGCCAGCTCTATGTCGTCGACACCGGCCGCACCCATGGCGCGCAGAACCCCGCGCATATGCGGGTCTTCAACGTCGGCAAGCACGGCAAGAAGGTCTCGGGCGGGAAGGTGTTCGCTGACTGCACGGCCGGCCTATTCGACGGCTTCCGGCTCGACGAGGCCGGCCGCATCTGGACCAGTGCCGCCGACGGCATCCATTGCTACGATCCCGACGGCACGCTGATCGGCAAGGTCAAGGTGCCGGAAGTGACCGCCAATTGCGTGTTCGGCGGCAACAAGCTGAACTGCCTCTACATCGCCGGCACCACGTCGCTCTACATGGTGCGGCTGATGGTGAACGGGGCGAAGACGTATTGAGGCTGCTGGAAACGCTTCTCTGGCGGCCCTTGATGGCGTTTCTGCGCATGTCCGCGGCGCCTGTTGCGCGGCGGCCGCCGGAACGACCGACAAGCGATTCGCCGGAGCGGATTTCGGAGCCGCGGCGCGGCGCTATCAGACACAATTCAAGGGGAGGACATCATGCCATTCGTCAACATCCGCATCGTCAAGGAAGTGATCGCCGCTGATCCCGCTGGCAAGAAGGCCGACATTGCCAAAAAGGTCACGGCGGCCATCATGGACGCCACCGGGCTTAGCAATGACGACGTCTGGGTGGTGTTCGAAGAGGTCAACGCGCGCGACTGGTATGTCGGTGTGACCGATGTCGAGACGTTGCGGAAGGGGTAGCACAGCGGCACGTTGGGGTGCGCCGCCCCCTTTCGTTCGTCATCCTAGGGTCTGCGCCGCGTCGCTTCGCTCCTTGCTCCGCCCTAGGATGACGAGGCAACGTTTGCGCGTATAAAACTCGCGAAAACCTGCACCGCTTCGCGCATGGCCCGCAGGTTCTCGTCCTCTCCCAGGATCGCTTCTATCTCCGGCGGTTTCTTGCCGAGCAGGGCAATCTCCAGAACCGCATTCTCACAAAGCGCGAACGACATGGTGCGCATGATCTCGGCCAGCGCGGCGCGGGCATAGAGCGAGCGCGCGGAGGCGTGGGCCAGCATGGCGGGCTTGCCGACGGCGGCGTCGCGCGAGACCAGCCAGTCGAGCGCGTTTTTCATGCCGCCGGGCACGCCATGGGCATATTCGGGGCAGGAGACGATGATGCCGTCGACGCTGGTGACGACCTCGATCAGCCGCATGGCCTCGGCCGGTGTGCGCTCGCCTTCGTCATCCGGGTTGAAGATCGGCAGCAGGCCGAGCCCGTCATACACAGTTACGCGGCAATTCGAAGGCGCGTTCGCGGACAGCGCCACCAGCAGCGCCGAATTGGTCGAGGCGGCGCGCAGGCTGCCGGAGATGGCGAGGAGTTCGATCAAGGGCAAACAGGGCTAGCGAAAACCGGCAAAGGACCGCAATGGCGAATCGTACCCGAAATCTACCACAGGGTCTTGCTGTAGGCTTCGTCCAGCGAGCGGTCGAAATCGTCGGCAGTTTCGGCATGCGCCATCTGATCGGACAGGATCTGACCGAGCGTCGGCAACGTCGCGCGGTCGTGCCAGCTGTCCGGCTTCCACAATTCGGAGCACATGAAGGCCTTGGCGCAGTGCATGTAAGCGGCCTTGACGCTCACCACGACGACGCTTTGCGGTTGCTTGCCGTCGACGGTGAGGCGCTCGCGCAAACCGGCATCGACGGTTATGCGGGCGTCGCCATTGATGCGCAGCGTCTCGTTCATGCCGGGGATAAGAAAAAGCAGCCCGACCGAAGGGTTGAGCAGGATGTTTTCCAGCGTATCCAGCCGGTTGTTGCCGGGCCGGTCGGGAATGGCGATGGTCTTGTCGTCAAGGACAAGGGCGAAGCCGGGCCTGTCGCCTTTCGGCGTCACGTCGGCATTGCCTGCGCCGTCGGAAGAACCGATCAGCACGAAAGGGCTCTTGCCGATGAAAGAGCGGTAGTGGCCGTCGAGCGCCCTGAGTTCCTTGCGCATCGAGGTGTCGGTCGGCCGCGGCGTCTTGTAGATCGTCCTCAGTTCATCGCGCGTGGTAACGAATTCCATGGCCGTCTCCGTTTATTCGGGCGCAATTCCGGACGGAAAACCGCTTCACACTTTTCCTGGAATTGCTCTACTTGCCGGCTTCTTCCACCTTCTCGGTCTTATCCTCGATCGAATGGTGCAGGATCAGCGGCATCTGGCTGAAGGTGAACAACAGGGTGATCGGCATGATGCCCCAGACCTTGAAGGTAACCCAGAAGTCGGTGGAAAAATTCCGCCACACCACTTCATTGGCAAGAGCCAGGAACAGGAAGAACAGGCCCCAGCGGAAAGTCAGCTTGCGCCAGCCTTCGGCATCGAGGCGAAAGGCCGAATCGAAGACATAGCCGAGCAGCGATCGGCCGAAATACAGACCGCCGAGCAGCACGCCGCCGAACAGGGTGTTGACGATGGTCGGCTTCATCTTGATGAACACGTCGTCCTGCAGATAGAGCGTCAGCGCGCCGAAGATGAAGACGACGACGCCCGAGACCATCGGCATGATCGGCAAGGTGCGCAGCAGCAGCCAGGAGGCGATCAGCGCGATCGCCGTCGCCGCCATGAAAAGGCCGGTGGCGACGAAGATCGGCCCGCCGAATTCGGCCAGGACAGGAAATTTCTGCACCAGCCAGGCGCCGCGTGCATTGGCGAAGAAGAACACCATCAGCGGCCCGAGTTCCAGCACCAGCTTGAGCAGCGGATTGACGCTTTCTTTCTTCTTTCGCGGATCGGACGGGTCGCGTTCGAGGATGGGTGAGTTCATGACTTCCTTCTGACGCATGATCTTGTCCAAAAAGCCGTCAGCTCTTCGGGATCATTGCCTGTTACGCTACGCCGGCGATCGCCCTGGCGAATTCGCCGGCCGAGAATGGTTCGAGGTCGTCGACCTGTTCGCCGACGCCGATGAAGTAGACCGGCAGTTTGTGCTTTGCCGCGATCGCGACCAGAATACCGCCGCGCGCCGTGCCGTCCAGCTTGGTCATCACCAGGCCGTTGACGCCGGCGACATTGCGGAAGATCTCGACCTGATTGAGCGCATTCTGGCCGGTGGTGGCGTCGACCGTCTGCAGCACGGTATGCGGCGCTTCCGGATCGAGCTTGCCCAGCACGCGCACGATCTTTTCCAGCTCCGCCATCAGTTCGGTCTTGTTTTGCAGCCGGCCGGCGGTGTCGATGATCAGCACGTCGGAGCCGGCCTCCTTGGCGCGTTCGAAAGCGTCGTAGGCGAGGCCGGCGGCATCCGCGCCTATCTTCGAGGCGATGACCGGCGACTTCGTCCTCTCGCCCCAGATCTTCAGCTGCTCGATGGCTGCAGCGCGAAAGGTATCGCCGGCGGCCAGCATCACCGACAGGCCACCATCGGTAAGTTTGGCGGCGAGCTTGCCGATGGTCGTGGTCTTGCCGGTGCCGTTGACGCCGACCACCAGAATGACATGCGGCTTGTGCGACAGGTCGAGCTCCAGCGGCATGGCGACATGGGCCAGCACCTTCTCCACCTCGGCCGCCATGATGGTGCGGACATCCGCGTCGGAGACATCCTTGCCATAGCGGCTGGCGGCGAGCGCATCGGTGACGCGCAAGGCTGTTTCCATGCCGAGATCGGCGCGGATCAGCACGTCTTCGAGGTCCTGTAGCGTCTCTTCGTCGAGCTTTCGCTTGGTGAAGACGCCGGCAATGTTGCCGGTGAGTTCTTTCGAGGAGCGGGCAAGCCCGTCGCGCATGCGCTGGAACCAGGAGCGTCGCGGCGCCGGTTCGGGCGCCTTTTGCGGCTCGGCTTTCTGCTCGACCTTTTTGGTGACGGTGACTTTGCCGGGAGCTGGTTTTGACTGTGGCGAAGGTTGCGCGGCCGGCGCGGGCGCTAGCTCGGCAACGATGGTCTTGGCTTCGACCGGCGCGGGTACAGCTTCAACCGACGTGCGCTTTACCTCCCCCTTGATGGGGGAGGTCCCAAGCGAAGCTTGGGGGTGAGGGTGATTTGCGCTGGCGTCGGCGCCATCACCCCACCCCGCCGCTTCGCGTCGACCCTCCCCATCGAGGGGAGGGTGGGGCGCCTCGTCCTTCTCCCCGTGGCTATACGGGGAGAAGGTGCCGGCAGGCGGATGAGGGGCGGCGCTGACCTCTGAGGTAGGCTGTGCGGGCGGCGCGGACGGTTGCGGCACTTCGATCGGGGCGGCCGGTTCTGCTGGAGTATCGGCAGGCGTCGGCACTTCGACGGGAGCCGGCTCCAGCTGCGGTTCCGGACGCGATGGTTCGATCTCCGGCTCGGCCGGCGCCGGCGGCACTTCTTGGGGCTGCGGCTCGGGAGCCGGCTCCGGAACGGCTGGCGGCGCAGGAACTTCTTCCGGTGCAGGCGGCTCGGGTATCTCCGGCTCAGGCTGCGGTTCTTCTACCGGCGCGGGCTCCGGCAACGGTTCCGGCTCGGATGGGACGACCGGTTCCGGCGCGGGCGGGATGGTCGGCGCGGGTTCGGGCTTCGGTTCTTCTGGCGCCGACTGCGGCGCAGGCTTTACCTCCCCTCGATGGGGGAGGTCCCAAGCGAAGCTTGGGGGTGGGGGTGAGTGGCGCCGGCGTCGGCGCTCTCACCCCTCCCCGCCACTTCGTGGCGACCCTCCCCATCGAGGGGAGGGTGGGGCGTCGGCGGCTCGGGCTCCTCGCGCTTCAAGAACTCCGGAACGACCTGCTCGGCCGCCGGCTTCAGCGCCTCAAGCGCATCCCATTTGATCGGCGGCAGGGGAGCGGTTTCGTCGATGCGCTCCTCGACGACTTCCTTCTTGCCGAACGAAAATATGTTCTTGAAAAAACCGGCCATGCTTCAATCGTCTCAGGCGGCGCGGGCAGTGAGGGGCGAGGCTATCAGGCGCGCGCCGTCATGGCCGGTGATATCTGCCTCGACGATCTCGCCCGGCGCGCCGGTGCCTAGCGCGGCAAGCGTGAACCCTTCGGTGCGGCCAAGGCCGTCCCGCTCGACCAGGATCGACTGGCGCGTTCCCGGGAGTGACGACAAATGGCGGCGATACGCAGTCTCACCAGCGGCGCGCAGCTGGGCCGCGCGCTGCTTGACCAGTTCGCGGCGGACCTGCGGCATGCGCGCGGCGGGCGTGCCTTCGCGCGGCGAAAACGGGAAGACATGCAGGTGCGTCAGCCCACATTCCTCGACGATCTTTATCGAATTCTGAAACATTTCCTCGGTCTCGGTCGGGAAGCCGGCGATGATGTCGGCGCCGAAGACGATTTCGGGGCGCAGCTTGCGCACATCCTCGCAGAAGCGGATCGACTGGTCGCGCAAATGCCTGCGCTTCATGCGCTTCAGGATCATGTCGTCACCCGATTGCAGCGACAGATGCAGATGCGGCATCAGCCTGGGTTCGGTGGCGATGGCGTCGAGCAGATCATCATCCGCCTCAATCGAATCGATTGAGGACAGCCGCAGCCGCTTCACGTCGGGCACCTGCTTCAGGATGGTCTTCACCAGCTTTCCCAGCTTGGGCGCACCCGGCAGGTCGGCGCCGAAGCTGGTCATGTCGACGCCGGTCAGCACGATCTCGGCATAGCCGTTGCCGGCCAGACGCTTGACCTGCTCGACCACGGCGCCCATCGGCACCGACCGTGAATTGCCGCGCCCATATGGGATGATGCAGAAGGTGCAGCGGTGGTCGCAGCCGTTCTGCACCTGCACGAAAGCGCGCGCCCGGCCCTCGATGGCGTCGACCATATGGCCGGCGGTCTCGCGCACCGAGAAAATGTCGTTGACGCGCGCCTTCTCGCTGTCGTTGACGCCGAAATCCGGCAGCGCGCGGTAGGAGTTGGCCTTCAGCTTCTCTTCGTTGCCAAGCACGAGGTCGACCTCGTCCATGGCGGCAAAATTCTGCGGTTCGGTTTGCGCGGCGCAGCCGGTGACGATGATGCGCGCCGCCGGATTTTCGCGGCGGGCCTTTCTGATCGACTGCCTGGCCTGGCGCACCGCTTCGGCGGTGACGGCGCAGGTGTTGAAGATAATGGCGCCGCCTTTGAGCGCGCCGAGGCCGGCACTTTCGGCCTCGCGGCGCATCACTTGGGATTCATAGGTGTTGAGACGGCAGCCAAAGGTGACGACGTCTATGCCTTGGGAGTTGGGGCCCTTGGTATCGGCAAGTGCAGACATCAGGCCGCGCTTTTGGTGTCGCGGGCCCAGGTGCCGGTCGACGGATCGAAATTGCCGGAAAACTCCCATTCGGCAGCGCCGGTCAGGATGACGTGGTCGTCGTCGCGCCATTCCACATGCAGCGAGCCGCCGCCGGGCGTCATCAGCGTAACGCTGCGGCCGGTGCGCCGGGTGCGGGCAGCGGCGACGACGGAAGCGCAAGCGGCCGAGCCGCAAGCCTTGGTCAGGCCGGCGCCGCGCTCCCAGGTGCGGATGATCATCGTCTCCGGCGACGTTACCTGGGCGATGGTGATGTTGGCGCGCTCGGGGAAGATCGGATGGTTTTCGAGCAGCGGGCCGAAACGCTCGAGTTCGTAGGACCAGACATCGTTGTCGACCCAGAAGATAGCGTGAGGGTTGCCCATCGAGAGAGCCGAAGGCGAATGCAGCACCGGCGCGTCGATGGGGCCGATCTGCAACTCGATCATGCGGGTGTCGCGGAATTCCTCGGCCAGCGGAATGTCCTGCCAGCCAAAGCGCGGAGTGCCCATGTCGACCGAGATGGTGCCGTCGGCATGTTCGACGGCGTTGAGGATGCCGGCGCGGGTCTCGAAGGTGAAAGTCTTCTGGCCGGTTTCGGCGGCCAGCGCCTGGACGACACAGCGCATGCCGTTGCCGCAGGCCTGCGCGCCCGAGCCGTCGGAATTCAAGATGTCGATGTAAAAGGCGGTGCCCGGCGTGCGCGAATCGTGGATCGCCATGATCTGGTCGAACCTGGTCGCCGCATCGGCGTTCAGCGCGACAGCCGACGCCGCCGTGACCCTATCGGCACGGCCACGCATGTCGGCGACGATGATTTCGTTGCCGATGCCGTTCATCTTGGCGAAGGGGGCAGTGCCTGCCATGATCTGAGGTAATTCCTGTACGTTTCGCCGCTATATGGCGGAAACGGGCGGGAATTACCAGTGTGGGCTGCGTCTAGGTTACCGCGAAAACGCCGAGTACGATCAGCAGGAAGATGACGAGAACGATGCCGATCAGCAGGCGCGCGCCGGTGGCGGCGGCACCGGCCAGCGCCGGCATGCCGAGCAGGCTGGCGGCGGCAGCAACGATCAGAAGAATGATGATCCATTTGATCATGGACAATGCCTCGCAAATTGACTGGCCTGCAGCCGGCTTAAGAACGCATCTGCGGCGCTCTGGTTCCGTTGCCGCGAGGCTCTTTCCGACTGGGCGCGCTATTCGGCAATCTCGAAGTCGGTCGTGAAAGGCGCCGTCTTTGGCGAGTTCTCGTCGTGCATTAGGAAATCCGCGCGGTATTTGCCCGGGGGAACGCCATCCAGGGAGACGTTTAATTTGAAGAACATCTCTCGGTTATGCGAGCGCGAGGCGAGCTGGACCCGACCAAGCTTTTCGACGGCTCCCAGCTTCTCGCCCGACTGGGAAAGCACGGTAAGGTCAACGTAAAGCGCGATCTGGTTGTTGCCGAGCCCATCCGAGCCGTAGCCGTAACCGACCGGCTCCATATAAAGCACAATCTCTTCGCCCGGCTTGTAGACATGGTTCGGGCGCTCGGCGTAGGCGCCGAACCCGCTGGCCGACATGATATGCTTCACATTTTGCACGCCAAGCGGCATCGCTTGCCACAGAGCGTCCTCGGCGCTGCGGAATTTGTCCAGCGCGCCGGCGCCATCACCCGCCTGCAGTGCCTTTTCGGCTTCAGCGGCGCGATCGGTGATTTCACCCGCGAAAGCGGCCGGCGTCGAAATTACCAGCGCGATCAAAACTGCCAAGATTGATTTCATCTGTTCCCCCTGTTGCGATAGACCATCGGCTAAAATGGCAGTGCCGTAAACGGCCAAATGCAGACTCCAGCCGCGCTCGATCTCGGGAACGTCCCAAACCTCGCCCGGACGCAAGGCGCGAAACCGCTCACGCGCCAGGCCTTGCGCCTCAAGCGCTTCAGTCAGTTTTGCGCCGGCAGTTGCGCTCGACCGCCGATGCGCCGACCTGCTGCGGGCTCCGGTGCCGCTTTCGCAACCAATGTACCGGTTGGAACCGCGCTAGAGCGAAGACATGCCTTTTGTCCGCCAGCCATTTTGCGACAAATTTACAACAATTCGTGGTGCAAACCCTATTTTAACCATATCGGGTTGAAATTTCGCCACCTTCTCCATCTTGGTGAGGGGTGAGATTGTGCGGACGGCTTCCCCCCCAGCCGGATCCGACGGAGGTTTGAATGATTTTTTCGAGAAGCGGGCTGATGGCCGTATCGCTGGCAGCGCTCGTTGCGAGCGGCTGTTCGACCTCGCGTTTTTCATCGATGGATGACCAGCAGCCCGCCCCGCTGCAGCCCGCGCCCGCCGGCACGGTGAGCGGAAGCCAACTGCCGCCCCCGGCAGCGCCGGGCACCACCGACCCATCGCAATTCCCGACCGCGCCGGCAGGCGCGCAGGTCGCCTCGCTGCCGCCGGACGGATCGGCGCCGGCCGGAGCCTCCGACCTTACCGCTGCGAGCGTTGCCGGCGTCTGGAACGCCAGCGTGTCCGGACAGAGCTGCAAGGTGGCGACGCCGCAGACCAAATTCGGCGCCGGCTTCCGCGCCGGGCCGCTGCATTGCCCGCCGCCCATCGACGGCATCAAATCGTGGAACGTCGCCGGCAAGCAGCTGACGCTCTATGACGAGAATGGCGGCACGCTGGCGCGGCTCTATTCCTCGGGCGGTTCGAAATTCGACGGCCAGACTACCAACGGCTTGCCGATATCGCTTACAAGGTAGGCAGGGTATGCTGATATTCAGGTGAGGCCGGCCTGCGAACGGCGGCTTCCTGCGCTTCCGGTGCGTACTTAAGTACGCTCCGCTCCGGTTCTCAGGAGCCACCATTCTCGGCTCGGCCTGACCTGAACCGCAACACACCCTGATCTTTCCTGGAGCAATCCGCTCAAAGTAAGTGACGTGACCGATGCATCTGCGTGACGGCCTCCAGACCCATGCGACCGTCAGGCAGCGCTACGACCATCTGGTCGCAACCGGCGCCATCGAGCGCGATCCTGCGCAGGAGCGCATCGCCGCCGCGCTCGACCGGCTGACCGACGAGATCTCGGTCAAGCGGCTGGCGCACAAGTCGAGCGCGCTCGGCTGGCTGTTTGCCCGCAAGCGCGAGACGCGCGAGGTCGTCAAGGGCCTCTACATTCATGGCGGCGTCGGTCGCGGCAAGACCATGCTGATGGATATGTTCTTCGAGCTGTTGCCGGTCAGGCGCAAGCGCCGCGTTCATTTCAACGACTTCATGGCCGATGTGCAGGACCGCATCCAGAAGCACCGGCAGGCGCGCAAGAACGGCGACGTCAAGGAGGACGACCCGATCCCGCCGGTCGCGCTTCAGCTTGCCGAACAGGCCTGGGTGCTGTGCTTCGATGAGTTTTCGGTCACCGACATTGCCGATGCGATGGTCCTGTCGCGGCTGTTTTCGGCGCTGTTCGCCAATGGCGTGGTTCTGGTCGCCACCTCGAATGTCGCGCCGCAGGACCTTTATCGCGACGGGCTGAACCGCCAGCTTTTCCTGCCCTTCATCAGCATTCTCGAGCGCCACGCCCATGTGCTGACGCTTGATGCCGACAAGGACTACAGGCTGGAAAAGCTCGCCCGCACGCCGGTTTATGTCACCCCGGCGGATGCCGAAGCCGACCGTGTGCTCGACGAGGCCTGGCAGGCGATGACGCGTGGAGCGCTGACGGCCGAGACCTCGCTGACGCTCAAGGGGCGGCAAGTGAGGATACCGGCTGCCGCCGGGGATGCAGCGCGGTTTTCCTTCGCCGACCTCTGCGAAAAGCCGCTCGGCGCACGCGATTTCCTGGCCATTGCCGGCCGCTTCTCGACCGTCTTCATCGATCACGTGCCGGTGCTGGGCGAAGGCAAGCGCAACGAGGCCAAGCGCTTCATCCTCCTGATAGACACGCTCTACGATCATCACACGCGGCTGGTGGTGAGCGCTGAGGCTCCCCCGCCTGAGCTTTACACGGCCAGGCGCGGCGTCGAGGTGTTCGAATTCGAACGCACCGCCTCGCGGCTGATCGAGATGCAAAGCCGCGACTGGCTGGAGGACTGGGCGGAACGGCAGAAGGACAACGCGGAAGCGCAGGTCTGAGGGTTCCAAGAGGTCATTATGTAGTGATCCTTCGCCCCCCTCTGTCCTGCCGGAGATCTCCCCCACACGGGGGGAGATTGGCGGTTTCGGCGCTCCGCTCATTCCTGCGGCCATTGGAGATTGGCGAAAGGTCGCGTGACGTCCGGTCTCCCCCCTCGTGGGGGAGATGCCTGGCAAGGCAGAGGGGGGCGCTGTCCCGCCGACGCCTAAAGCTCATACACATACATCTCAAACGACTCCGCCGGCCCATGCACCTCCTCGCGCGATTCATAAAGCGCGCGCGCTGGAACATTGTCCGGTTCGGTGCCGACCCAGGCTTCGCCGCATCCCTGCTCGCGGCCGAGCGCGAACATGGCGTCGAGCATCTTTCGCGCGATGCCATGGCGCTGGAAGGCCGGCGAGACGCCGACTTCGTCGATGTAGAGTTCGGTCACCTTGTCGGGATGGCGGTGGATGATGGCAGCGCATTGGCCGACGACGACGCCGTCTGCCAGCGCGACAATCATTAAATGACCCGGCGAGGCGAGGTAAGCGGCAAGCCTGTCGGCCCGCACCGGCTCGTCGAACACGTCTTCGGCGATGCGCTTCACAAGGGCGTCATCGCCTGGATAGAGTCTTCTGATTTCCACGTTCATTGTATAAAACCTCTCAAGTCGGCCTACAAACCTTGACGTTTACGTAAGTCCCAATGTTTCTAACCGATTGAAATCATTCACTCGAAAATAATCGATTGAATATATTTTCCACCGGGGCTACTGGATGCGGCGAAATCTAGCTGAGACCACAGCATTCCGGCCTCTTCCTCGACGCCGTCAACAGATCGCCAGGGATTTTGGGCGTCGTCACAGACAAAGGGAAAATTTCCTCACATGGCACGCAACAAGATAGCGCTCATCGGCTCCGGCATGATCGGCGGCACGCTCGCTCACATGATCGGCCTCAAGGACCTCGGCGACGTGGTGCTGTTCGATATTGCCGAGGGCATCCCGCAAGGCAAGGGCCTCGATATCGCGCAGTCGTCGCCGGTCGACGGTTTTGACTCCCGGCTGACCGGCGTCAATGATTATGCCGGGATCGAGGGCGCCGATGTCTGCATCGTCACTGCCGGCGTGCCGCGCAAGCCGGGTATGAGCCGCGACGATCTGCTCGGCATCAACCTCAAGGTCATGGAACAGGTCGGCGCCGGGCTGAAGAAATACGCGCCCAAGGCCTTCGTCATCTGCATCACCAACCCGCTCGACGCCATGGTCTGGGCGCTGCAGAAGTTTTCGGGCCTGCCCAAGACCCATGTCGTCGGCATGGCCGGCGTGCTCGACAGCGCGCGCTTCCGCTATTTCCTGGCCGAGGAATTCAAGGTCTCGGTCGAGGACGTCACCGCCTTCGTGCTGGGTGGCCACGGCGATTCCATGGTGCCGATGATCCGCTATTCCACGGTGTCGGGCATTCCGCTGCCGGACCTCATCAAGATGGGTTGGACCTCGAAGGAAAAGCTCGACCAGATCGTGCAGCGTACCCGCGATGGCGGCGCCGAGATCGTCGGCCTCTTGAAGACCGGCTCGGCCTACTATGCGCCGGCCGCCTCGGCCATCTCGATGGCCGAATCCTACCTCAAGGACAAGAAGCGCGTGCTGCCTTGTGCGGCGCATCTCTCGGGCCAGTATGGCGTCAAGGGCACCTATGTCGGCGTTCCCGTGGTCATCGGCGCCGGCGGCGTCGAGCGCATCATCGAGATCGACCTCAACAAGGCCGAGCAGAAGATGTTCGACGCTTCGGTGGCGACGGTGCAGGGCCTGACCGAGGCTTGCGTCAAGATCGCCCCGCATCTCGCCTCGAAATAATCCTCCGGAGACCATCCAGATGAACATCCATGAATATCAAGGCAAGGCGCTGCTGAAGTCGTTTGGTGCGCCGGTGGCCGAAGGCGTGCCGGTGTTCAAGGCAAGCGAGGCGGAAGCCGCGGCACAAGCGCTGCCCGGCCCGCTCTATGTGGTGAAGAGCCAGATCCACGCCGGTGGCCGCGGCAAGGGGAAGTTCAAGGAACTGTCGCCCGACGCAAAGGGCGGCGTGCGGCTGGCTAAGTCGGTTGCCGAAGTCGTTGCCAACGCCAATGAGATGCTCGGCCACACGCTGGTGACCAAGCAGACCGGCCCCGCCGGCAAGCAGGTCAACCGTCTTTATATCGAGGACGGCGCCGACATCGAGCGCGAGCTTTATCTGTCGATCCTGGTCGACCGCTCGGTCGGCCGCATCGCTTTCGTCGTCTCGACCGAGGGCGGCATGGACATTGAAGGCGTCGCCCACGACACACCGGACAAGATCATCACCCGCGCCATCGATCCGCTGGCCGGCGTGACGACCATCGACGTCGACATATTGGTGGAAGCGCTGGGACTAAACGGCGATGCCGCCAAGGATGCCGGCACGCTGTTCCCGATCCTCTACAAGGCCTTTGTCGAGAAGGACATGAGCCTGCTCGAGGTCAACCCGCTGATCGTGATGAAAAACGGCCGCCTGCGCGTGCTGGACGCCAAGGTGTCGTTCGACAACAACGCGCTGTTTCGCCACCCCGAACTGATGGAATTGCGCGACACCACCGAAGAGGACGAGAAGGAGATCGAGGCGTCGAAATACGACCTCGCCTATGTCGCGCTCGACGGCAATATCGGCTGCATGGTCAATGGCGCCGGCCTCGCCATGGCGACTATGGACATCATCAAGCTCTACGGCGCCGAGCCCGCCAACTTCCTCGATGTCGGCGGCGGCGCGTCGAAGGAGAAGGTGACGGCGGCGTTCAAGATCATCACCAAGGATCCGGCCGTCAAAGGCATACTGATCAACATCTTCGGCGGCATCATGAAGTGCGACATCATCGCCGAGGGCGTCCTTGCCGCAGTCAAGGAAGTCGGCCTGGAAGTGCCGCTGGTGGTGCGTCTTGAAGGCACCAATGCCGAGCTCGGCAAGAAGATCATCAACGACAGCGGCCTCAACGTCGTGTCGGCGGACGATCTCGACGACGCAGCCAAGAAGATCGTGGCGGCGGTGAAGGGCTGAAGGCGAATGCCTCCGCGCAAGATAAACCTGGTCGAGGCGGCGGATCGAACGATCACCAAGGTCTTCGATCCGCATATTGCCGGCGACGTCAATGACAGCCAGGCCAAGGTCGCCAAGTTCGGCGAGACCTTCGACTGGCATGCGCACGAGCATGAGGACGAGGCTTTTCTCGTGCTGCGGGGCAAGATCGCCATCGATTTTCGCGACGGCCCGGTCGAGCTCGGCGAGGGCGATTTCATTGTCGTGCCGAAGGGCGTCGAGCACCGGCCGCGGTCGCTGACCGCCGAGCCGGTGGTGCTGATGTTCGAGCCGGCAACGACGCTCAACACCGGCAAGGCCAAGAGCGACCTCACCGTCTCCGACCTGAAGCGGCTCTGACCCATGAACGCGTTCTCCTTGCTCTCGGCCGATCACCAGCGCCTGCAGGCGCTGGTCGGCGCGTGGCGCGGCGAGGAAGAGGTGGCGGAAACACAATGGGCCGATGGTGGACCGGCGACGTCGGAAGTGCTGGGGGAGGCACAGTTCGGCGGCCTGTTCGTGGTGCAGCGCTATCGCCAGCGCCGCGACGGCACGGTCTCGTTCGGCTCGCACTCAGTGTTCGGATTCGATCAGCAAAACAGCCTCGTCACCATGCACCAGTTCGATTCCATGGGCTTTGTGCCGGCCTCGCCGGCCACAGGCGCATGGAACGGCAGCGAGCTCACTCTTGATCGGTCGTCGCCGCGCGGTTCCGCGCGGGTCACATATATTTTCGACAATGCCGATGCCTACCGCATGCGATTGCATTTCAAACCTGCCGGCAGCGACAGCTGGCAAGACATGGTGAGCGGCGTCTACCGGCGCGTCTCGCCTTCCTCGATCAACGGTTTTTAGAAAAGGGCTCCGATGTCCATTCTCATCGACAAGAACACCAAGGTGCTGGTGCAGGGCCTGACCGGCAAGACCGGCACGTTCCACACCGAACAGGCGCTGGCCTATCACGGCACCAGGATGGTGGGCGGTATCCATCCAAAGAAGGGTGGCGAGACCTGGACCGGCGCCAAGGGCGAAAACCTGCCGATCTTCGCCTCGGTCGCCGAGGGCAAGGAAAAGACCGGCGCCAACGCCTCGGTCGTCTATGTGCCGCCGGCGGGCGCCGCCGAAGCCATCCTCGAAGCCATCGAAGCCGAGATCCCGCTGATCGTCTGCATCACCGAAGGCATTCCGGTGATGGACATGGTCAGGGTCAAGGCGCGGCTCGACCGCTCGACCTCGCGGCTGATCGGCCCGAACTGCCCTGGTGTGCTCACCCCCGACGAATGCAAGATCGGCATCATGCCCGGCAACATCTTCCGCAAAGGCTCGGTCGGCGTTGTTTCGCGCTCGGGAACGCTTACCTATGAGGCAGTGTTCCAGACCACAAATGTCGGCCTCGGCCAGACGACCGCCGTCGGTATCGGCGGCGACCCCGTCAAAGGCACCGAGTTCATCGACGTGCTCGAGATGTTCCTCGCCGACGACGAGACCAAGTCGATCATCATGATCGGCGAGATCGGCGGTTCGGCCGAGGAAGACGCCGCGCAGTTCCTCAAGGACGAGGCCAAACGCGGCCGCAAAAAGCCGATGGCGGGCTTCATCGCCGGGCGCACCGCGCCGGCCGGTCGCACCATGGGCCATGCGGGCGCGGTCATCTCCGGCGGCAAGGGCGGCGCGGAAGACAAGATCGCGGCGATGGAATCGGCCGGCATTAAAGTATCGCCATCGCCGGCGCGTCTGGGCACGACGCTGGTCGAGGCGATCAAGGCCAAGTGAGTAGCGAGTAGTGAATAGCGAATAGGGAAAAGAGAGTAACGGCGCGACCCGGGAAAAATCCCTACTCGCTATTCGCTACTCACTATTCGCTTTTGAAAAGGAGACGGAGCCAGGCTCCGCGGACAAAAATGGCAAGACAAGATCAGGCCAACGACCAATTTTCGCTCACCTCTTTCCTCTATGGCGGCAATGCCGACTATATCGACGCGCTGTACGCGTCCTATGAGGATGATCCAGAGTCGGTAAACCCCGAATGGCAGGATTTTTTCGCCGGGCTGAAGGACGACGCCGGCGATGTGCGCAAGAACGCCAAGGGCGCTTCCTGGGCAAAGCCCTCCTGGCCGCTGCAGGCCAATGGCGAACTGGTGTCGGCGCTCGACGGCAATTGGGGCATCGTCGAGAAGCATCTGGAAAAGAAGGTCAAGGACAAGGCGGTCACCAATGGCGTCGTGCTGTCGGATGCCGACGTGCATCAGGCGACGCGCGATTCGGTGCGCGCCATCATGATGATCCGCGCCTTCCGCATGCGCGGCCATCTGCATGCCAATCTCGACCCGCTCGGCATCGCCAAGCCGCTTGAGGACTATAACGAGCTGTCCCCGGAGAATTACGGTTTCACCGCAGCCGACTACGACCGGCCGATCTTCCTCGACAATGTGCTCGGCCTCGAATTCGGCACCATCCGGCAGATGCTGGAGATCCTGACCCGCACCTATTGCTCGACGCTCGGTGTCGAGTTCATGCACATTTCCGACCCCGAGGAGAAGGCCTGGATCCAGGCGCGCATCGAGGGTGCCGACAAGGAGATTTCCTTCACCGCTACGGGAAAAAAAGCGATCCTGCAGAAGCTGGTCGAGGCCGAAGGCTTCGAGCAGTTCATCGATGTCAAGTACAAGGGTACCAAGCGCTTCGGCCTCGATGGCAGCGAAGGCCTGATCCCGGCGCTGGAGCAGATCATCAAGCGCGGCGGCCAGCTCGGCATGAAGGAGATCGTGCTCGGCATGGCGCATCGCGGCCGGCTGAACGTGCTGTCCCAGGTGATGGCCAAACCGCATCGCGCCATCTTCCACGAATTCAAGGGCGGCTCGGCCGCTCCTGACGAGGTCGAGGGCTCGGGCGACGTCAAGTACCATCTCGGCGCCTCGTCGGACCGCGAATTCGACGGCAACAAGGTGCATCTGTCGCTGACCGCCAATCCTTCGCATCTGGAAATCGTCGATCCGGTTGTGATGGGCAAGGCGCGCGCCAAGCAGGACTATCTGTTCGGCCGCAGCCGCGAGGAGATCGTGCCGCTGGAAGAGCGCGCCAAGGTGCTGCCGCTGCTTCTGCATGGCGACGCCGCCTTTGCTGGCCAGGGCGTAATCGCGGAAATTCTCGGCCTGTCGGGCCTGCGCGGCCACCGCGTCGCCGGCACGCTGCATTTCATCATCAACAACCAGATCGGCTTCACCACCAATCCGCGCTTCTCGCGCTCGTCGCCCTATCCGTCCGACGTCGCCAAGATGATCGAGGCGCCGATCTTCCACGTCAATGGCGACGACCCGGAAGCGGTGGTGCATGCCACCAAGGTGGCGATCGAATTTCGCATGAAGTTCCACAAGCCGGTGGTGGTGGACATGTTCTGCTATCGCCGCTTCGGCCACAATGAGGGCGACGAACCGGCCTTCACGCAGCCGATCATGTACGCCAACATCCGCAACCACAAGACGACGGTGCAGATCTATGGCGAGCGGCTGATCGCCGAGGGCCATATCAGCCAGGCCGAACTCGACAAGATGAAGGCCGACTGGCGCGCCCATCTGGAGTCCGAATGGGAAGTCGGCCAGCACTACAAGCCCAACAAGGCCGACTGGCTGGACGGCGCCTGGTCTGGTTTGCGCACCGCCGACAACCAGGACGAACAGCGCCGCGGCAAGACCGCCGTGCCGGTCAAGGTGCTGAAGGACATCGGCAAGAAACTGACCGAGGTGCCGAAAGGTTTCGAGGCGCACAAGACCATCATCCGCTTCCTCGAAAACCGCCGCCAGGCGATCGACTCCGGCGAAGGCATCGACTGGTCGACGGCCGAGGCGCTGGCCTTCGGCGCCATCCTGCTCGACGGCAATCCGATCCGGCTCTCCGGCCAGGATTCAGAACGCGGCACCTTCTCGCAGCGCCATTCCGTGCTCTACGACCAGCGCGACGAGACCCGCTACATCCCGCTCAACAATCTCTCGGCCGCACAGGCCGGCTACGAAGTCATCAACTCGATGCTGTCGGAAGAGGCGGTGCTCGGCTTCGAGTATGGCTACAGCCTGGCCGAGCCTAAGGCGCTGACGCTCTGGGAAGCGCAGTTCGGCGATTTCGCCAACGGCGCCCAGGTGGTGTTCGACCAGTTTATCTCGTCGGGCGAGCGCAAGTGGCTGCGCATGTCGGGCCTGGTCTGCCTGCTGCCGCATGGCTATGAGGGCCAGGGGCCGGAACATTCCTCGGCCCGGCTCGAGCGTTTCCTGCAGCTCTGCGCCGAAGACAATATGCAAGTCGCCAACTGCACCACGCCGGCAAACTACTTCCACATATTGCGCCGGCAACTGAAGCGCGACTTCCGCAAGCCGCTGATCCTGATGACGCCGAAGTCGCTGCTGCGCCACAAGCGGGCAGTGTCGACGCTGCCGGAGATTTCGGGCGAAAGCTCGTTCCACCGGCTGTTGTGGGACGACGCCCAGCTGTTGCAGAACCAGGCGATCAAGCTCACCAAGGATTCCAAAATCCGCCGCGTCGTGCTGTGCTCGGGCAAGGTCTATTACGACCTGTACGAGGAACGCGAGAAGCGCGGCATCAACGACATCTATCTCTTGCGCGTCGAACAGCTCTATCCGTTCCCGGCCAAGGCGCTGATCACCGAACTGTCGCGCTTCCGCAATGCCGAGATGGTGTGGTGCCAGGAGGAACCCAAGAATATGGGCGCCTGGTCGTTCATCGATCCGTATCTGGAATGGGTGCTGGCGCATATCGACGCCAAGCACCAGCGGGTGCGCTATACCGGACGTCCTGCGGCGGCATCGCCGGCGACCGGCTTGATGTCGAAGCATTTGGCGCAGCTCGCCGCCCTGCTCGAAGACGCGCTCGGCGAATAGAACAACCCGGCGAATAGAACAGACAGAGAAGAAACGGAACAGGCACAATGGCTACCGAAATCCGCGTTCCCACTCTCGGCGAATCCGTCACCGAGGCGACCATAGGCAAGTGGTTCAAGAAGGTCGGCGATGCCATTGCCGTCGACGAGCCGCTGGTCGAGCTCGAAACCGACAAGGTGACGGTGGAGGTGCCTGCCGCCGCCGCCGGCACGCTGGGCGAGATCACCGCCAAGGAAGGCGAGACCGTCGGCGTCGGCGCGTTGCTGGGTTCGATCTCGGCAGGCGTCGCCACGGCCGCCCCGGCGTCCAAGCAGGAGACCAAGCCGCAAGCTGTGTCGCAGGCGTCGAGCCCCGACGCGGCACATACGACCAAGCAGGCCGCGGCCGAGACCGCCAAGATAGCCGGCGACGCCGGGCCGGTCGAGCCGCGCACCATGCCGCCGGCGCCAGCTGCCGCAAAGCTGATCGCCGAGAACAATCTGTCGGTCGACCAGGTTTCCGGGTCGGGCAAGCGCGGCCAGGTGCTGAAGGGCGACGTGCTCGACGCGATTTCCAAGGGCGCGCCGTCGCAGCCGGCCGAAATTCCGAAGGCCGCACCGGCTCCGGTCGCCGTGCGTGCGCCGTCCTCGGGCGACGATGCGTCGCGCGAGGAGCGCGTGCGCATGACCAAGCTGCGCCAGACCATTGCGCGCCGGCTCAAGGAAGCGCAGTCGACCGCCGCCATGCTGACCACCTTCAACGAGGTCGACATGTCGGCGGTGATGGCGCTCAGGACCAAGTACAAGGACATCTTCGAGAAGAAGCACGGCGTGAAGCTCGGCTTCATGGGCTTCTTCACCAAAGCGGTTACGCACGCATTGAAGGAAATCCCCTCGGTCAATGCCGAGATCGACGGCACCGACATCATCTTCAAGAACTATGCCCATATCGGCGTTGCCGTCGGCACCGAAAAGGGTCTCGTCGTGCCAGTGGTGCGCAATGCCGACCAAATGTCGATTGCCGAGATCGAAAAGGATATCGGCCGGCTGGGCATTGCCGCGCGGGACGGCAAGCTGTCGGTCGCCGACATGCAGGGTGGTACGTTCACCATCTCCAATGGCGGCGTTTACGGCTCACTGATGTCGACGCCGATCCTCAATGCGCCGCAGTCCGGCATTTTGGGCATGCACAAGATCCAGGACCGGCCGGTCGTGGTCGGCGGCCAGATCGTGATCCGGCCGATGATGTACTTGGCGCTGAGCTACGATCACCGTATCGTCGACGGCAAGGAAGCCGTGACCTTCCTGGTCCGCGTCAAGGATAGCCTGGAGGATCCCGAACGGCTGGTGCTTGATTTGTGATCGGAGCTGATCCGTCATGAGCGGCTGGCTGGCGCGGTTTGGGTTCAAGCTGGGTCGAGTAGCGGGTAGCGTATTGAGGCGTTCCCGGCCGGCGGCTTCCGCCGCCATCTCTCCGCCGGCGACCTCGACTGAATGGGATTCGGCGCCGGCGAGCAGCAATCTCGGTGTCTTCGCTCTCAGCGAAGCCGAAATGGCGGAGCGGAAGATCATCGTCACCGCGATCGGTGAGCTTGAGCTACCGACCGGCGAAATCATCCCTTGCGATCCACTGATTACCGGGCTGGAACGGCCTGTGTTTAGCCGTAAGGTCAGGCCGGGATGCTATCCAGTCACGTTGCTTGAGGCGCAAGGCCGTGTTGCTGCAGCGGTATTGCGGTTTGGCACTGGCTTGCCGGTGCGGTGGGAGTTGGCTGCCTTCGTCCGCGACGTCGGCACATCGTCCTGGAAGTCTGGATTTATTGTCGATGACAATGTTGCTTCGTTCATGGACAAGTCGGTTCTGACGCTGATGTCCGAGCAGGAGGAACTCGACAGCTATCTTGCTGACGTTGCATGCTCGTTCGACAAGTTCCGCATGGATAATCCGGTTGATGGAAATCCGCTTAATATAGCCATGTTCGACACTGGCTTCGGTGATGGGAACTATTATTCCTTCTGGGGACTGGATGCGGCCGGCGAGCCGCTGGTCTTGATGACCGATTTCGAGGTGCTCGAAAACGCCGACGGCCGCGAGAGCAGCCCGAGCAATTCATGACAAACATCGCTTCGCCAATGATCGGATTTATGGCCGGGCTGGCTGTTCTCGCAGCGGGTTACGAGGCGCATGCCGCCTGCCCGCTGGCGCTTGCTGTCTATGGCGATGCCGAAAGCGAGGCCGGCATTGATTTCCGGCCGACGACGGATGCGGTCACCGTCACCAACTCGTTCAAGATGGTGCTCGACAAGGGCATCGTTCTCGACGGCATTGTCATGTGGACATCCGGTGTTTCGCGACCGCAAGGGTCGCTGATGTACAAATGCCCGACCGGCGACGTCACCGGTGACGAGCTTGCCGCCTGCACGGTCTGGCATGGCGTCATCTACAGCGCCGACGACAAGGGCAACATCGCGCTCCTGGCGGCGGAAGGCACGGACGCGCCGCAGAGCCTGATCTTCCCCGATCTCGGGCCGTCGCTGCAGATGTCGACGGCCTTCGGCCCGAACGGTTTCTCAAAACTGCCATGGGACGTGTTTCTGCTGAAAGGTTGCCAGGAATGAGCGCGTCCAAGAAGGTGCTTCTGGTCACCGGCGGCAGTCGTGGCATTGGCGCGGCCACCTGCCGGCTTGCGGCAAAGGCGCGCTACCGGGTCGCGGTCAACTATGCCTCGAACGAGGCTGCCGCCAAGGCGCTGGTCGACGAAATCGAGGCGGCGGGTGGCGAGGCATTTGCCGTCAAGGGCGACGTCGGCGTCGAAGCCGACATCGTCGCCATGTTCGAAGCCGTCGATCGCGCCTATGGCCGGCTCGACGCGCTGGTCAACAATGCCGGCGTCGTCGACGTCAAGGCGCGCGTCGATGAGATGAGCCTGGCGCGGCTGGAGCGCATGATGCGCATCAACGTCATCGGCTCGTTCCTGTGCGCGCGCGAAGCGGTCAAACGCATGTCGAGCAAGCATGGCGGCCAGGGCGGCGCCATCGTCAATATATCGTCGGCGGCGTCGCTACACGGCTCGCCCGGCGAATATGCCGACTATGCAGCGTCCAAGGCGGCGATCGACACTTTTACGCTCGGCCTGGCGCGCGAAGTCGCGACCGAAGGCGTGCGCGTCAACGCGATACGGCCGGGCATCATCGACACCGAGATCCACGCCTCGGGCGGCCAGCCGGACCGGGTCGAGCGGTTCCGCGACATGCTGCCGATGAAACGCGCCGGCACGGCCGATGAAGTCGCGCATGCGGTTCTCTATCTTTTGTCGGATGAGGCGTCCTATACGACGGGCGCGATCCTGAATGTCAGCGGCGGCCGCTGAAGGCCACAAATCAAAGGGATAAAGCATGATGTTCTCCGAAAACCGCTTCACACTTTTCGGCATCATCCTCTAGGCAAGAAGGACACCCATCATGGCTTATGACGTCGTTATCATCGGATCGGGACCGGGCGGCTATGTCTGCGCCATCAAGGCGGCGCAGCTCGGGCTGAAGGTCGCGGTGGTCGAGAAGAACGCGACCTTCGGCGGCACTTGCCTCAACATCGGCTGCATCCCGTCCAAGGCGCTGCTTTATGCCTCGGAGATGTTCGCCGAAGCGGGCCATTCCTTCGATACGCTGGGCGTCGAGATACCGGCGCCGAAACTCAATCTGAAGAAGATGATGGCGCACAAGGACGCGACCGTTTCGGCCAACGTCAATGGCGTCGCCTTCCTGTTCAAGAAAAACAAGATCGATAGTTTCCGTGGCACCGGGAAGGTGGTTGCGGCCGGCAAGGTGTTGGTGACGGCTGAGGACGGCAAGGTCGAGGAGATCGAGACGAAAAACATCGTTATTGCCACGGGCTCCGATGTCGCCGGCATTCCCGGCGTCAAGGTCGGCATCGACGAGAAGGTGATCGTATCGTCGACCGGCGCGCTGTCGCTGGAGAAAGTGCCTGGCCATCTGGTGGTGGTCGGCGGTGGGGTCATCGGTCTGGAGCTCGGCTCGGTCTGGGCACGGCTCGGCGCCAAGGTCACCGTGGTCGAATTCCTCGACACCATCCTGGGCGGCATGGACGGCGAGGTCTCCAAGCAGTTCCACCGCCTGCTTTCCAAGCAGGGTTTCGAGTTCAAGCTCGGCGCCAAGGTGACAGGGGTGACCAAGGCCAAAAAGGGCGCCGCCGTTACGTTCGAGCCGGTCAAGGGTGGTGCGGCCGAGACCATCGAGGCCGACGCGGTGCTGATCTCGACCGGACGCCGGGCCTATTCCGACAGCCTCGGGTTGAAAGAAGCCGGCGTCGCGGTCGACGAGCGCGGCCGGGTCAAGACCGACGGGCATCTCAGGACCAACGTGGCCGGCATCTACGCCATTGGCGACGTCATCGCCGGTCCGATGCTGGCGCACAAGGCCGAGGATGAAGGCGTGGCGGTGGCCGAGACCATTGCCGGCCAGGCCGGCCATGTGAATTACGACGTCATTCCGAGCGTCGTCTACACCAGCCCGGAAATCGCTTCGGTCGGCAAGACAGAGGAAGAGCTGAGGAAGGCCGGCATCGACTACAAAACCGGCAAATTCCCGTTCACCGCCAACGGCCGCGCGCGCGCCATGCTCCACACGGACGGCTTCGTGAAGATCCTCGCCGACAAAGCCAGCGACCGCGTGCTCGGCGTCCACATTGTCGGCTTCGGCGCCGGCGAGATGATTCATGAGGCGGCGGTGCTGATGGAATTCGGCGGCTCATCCGAAGACCTCGCCCGCACCTGCCACGCGCATCCGACAATGTCGGAAGCGGTGAAGGAAGCAGCGCTGGCGACGTTCTTCAAGCCGATCCATATTTAGGGAAACGCTGGAGGGACAGCACCCCCCTCTGGCCTGCCGGCCATCTCCCCCTCAAGGGGGGAGATTGGACTTCACCGCCGCGTCGCGAGCTTTCAAGTTTCTCACGTTTCTAACCTGGCGCTGTTCGTGAACTGCCGATCTCCCCTCTCGAGGGGGAGATGTCCGGCAGGACAGAGGGGGCGGTGAAGAATCGCGACGCTCGCCGATAGGTGCCCCAAACAAAACGGCCCGCTTTTCAGCGGGCCGTTCTTGGCTGGAATCAAGATGCCAGATCAGTTGGCCAGATTACGGGCTCGGCGCCGGAGCGGGCGCGGGTGCCGGGGCTGGCGCAGGAGCCGGTGCGGGAGCCGGTGCGGGAGCAGGGGCTGGTGCGGGAGCCGGTTCGGCGGGCTTCATCGGCTCAGCCGGTGCAGGTGCGGGCGCCGGTGTGCTGGCTGCCGGCGGCTCTGCGGGTGCAGGATGTTCGCCGCTTCTGCCGAAAACATAGTACGCGACAATCGCAAGGATGACGACGACCAGCGCAATCAGCCAGCCGCTGCCACCACCCGACCTGGGCGCTGGATCGTTAGGGTTCGCCATAAAAGTGTCCTCCGTGGATGAAAAGCATCAATCAACACCCCTCAACGCGCAACCGTTGAACGGGTTCATACTAGGCCTTCAAATTGACGAACGCAGGAAAATTCTGATTCGCAACCGCTTGTTGGCCTGTATTTCCCCCGCAAAATCAATCACGAACGAGGTAGAACGAGCTTAGCTGGCCTTTTCCGCCAAAAATAGGGCCAACCGCCTCCGCTTTGCGAATCAGTTGCGCACCGCACAGAGCCGGGCTTACGTGATTCGGTATTCAAGACGGGCGCTGCTCAGTCGACGGCGGTGACGGTATAGCCGGCCTTGCGAAAATCCTCGACCAGGCCTTCGGGGCCGGGAAGATGCATGGCGCCGACGGCCATGAAGGCATTGCCCTTGGCCAGGATCGGTGCGGCATGGTCGGCCATGACCTTGTTGCGGCCGGTGATCATCGTCCGGTCGAATTCGGCGTAACCTGCGTCGTCGTCTTCGTCGGGCGAGATCGAACGCAACAGCGGCCAGAAGGTGCCGGTGTCGCCGCGCTGGTAAAGCACGATCATGGTTTCGTTGATGTCGTTTATCTTGTCGCCGAGCTTCAGGGTCTCGACCAGCCCTTTGATGTGGAACGCAATCGGCAGCGAGGCTATGGCGCGCAGCTGGCTGGCAGCGGTCTCCAACCCTTCCACCGGCTTCCCCAAGGCCTTGGCGTCCTGCGCCAGCTTGACGTCCAGAACCGGTGCGCCGCCTGCCTGACGGGCGACCTCACAGACCGGCAGCGCGACCATGGCCGACAGCAGCCACGGCTTCATCTTGGAGACGCTCGCCGGCGGAATGCCGCGCGCATCGAGCCCTTTGTTCACCACCGCCGCATCCTCCGGCGACAACAGCGACGACAACGTCGTGTTGTCGGTGAACATCATCAGCTCGGGTTCCTTGAGCATGGCCTCCATCATCTTCTGCTTGTCGAGCACGTCGGTGGTCTCGATGATGATGGTGCCGGCAGCGTCATAGGCTTTCCTGGCTGCCGGCGGCAGAGTGGTCACGCGCGGGTCGGTCATGTGCATGGTGCCGAACAGGAAGGATGGCTTTTCGCCTGATTTCTCCAGCTTCCACAACAGGCCCTTGCCGTTCAGCGTCGCTGCTGCTTCCGTCTCGATCCTGGAATAGGTGGCGGGGTCTTCCTTCTGCAGGGCCGACAGCAGATCGGCGCCGGCGCAGGCCGGGGCTTCGGCATGCGCCCTGCCCATGGCAAGCAGCAGCACGACGAGAAAAGACAGGCAAAACACGGCGTTGAGCGCGACGAGCAGCTTCAGCGACACAAGGGCCGCGCGATCGGCAATGGCAAGGGCGCGTTTCATGGTGCGGTTCTAGGACTGAAAAGCGGCGAAACGGTTAACCGGCGTGGGGAAATTGTCCTGGACTTATACAGTGGTCACGCGCGGGGATGCGCGGATTCGTAAATCTCGAGCAGTCTTGCGGTGTCGACGCCGGTATAGACCTGCGTCGTTGACAGGCTGGCGTGGCCGAGCAGTTCCTGGATGGTGCGCAGGTCGCCGCCGCGCCCGAGCAGATGGGTGGCGAAGGAATGGCGCAACGCGTGCGGCGTCGCGGTGTCGGGCAGGTTCAGCGCCGAGCGCAGCCTGGCCATGTCGCGCTGGACGATGGCCGGGTTGAGCGGCCCGCCGCGGGCGCCGCGAAACAGCAGGCCCTTGGGATCGAGATGGTAGGGACACCGTTTTCGGTATTCGGCGATTGCCCGGAGCGCCACCGGCAGCACCGGCACCAGCCGTGTCTTGCCACCCTTGCCGGTGACGCGCAGCACGGTGTCGGCTTCCGATGCCAGGTCGGCGGCGCTGAGGCCCAGCGCTTCGGAAATGCGCAGGCCCGATCCATAAAGCAGCGTCAGCACGGCGGCGTTGCGGGCGGCGATCCAAGGCTCTTCAGCCAGCTGGCCTTCCACCGACACGACATGTTTGGCATCGCTGGCGGTCAGCGGCTTGGGCAGCGATTTCGGCTGGCGCGGCGCGCGCAACGCCGCGGCACCGGCGGCATTGGCGAGACCGCGCCGTTCGAGGAAGCGCAGCAGCGAGCGGATGCCGGCGAGGCCGCGTCCGAGCGTGCGGGCGCCGGCGCCGGCATTGCGCCGCGCGGCAAGAAAGCCGCGCAGATCGGCCGGGCGGAGAGTGGCGATGTCGGAAAGACCAGGCGAGCCGCCGCAATGCCCTGTGAGGAAATGCAGGAACTGGCGCGTGTCGCGCTCATAGGCTTCGACGGTCGCCGGCGACAGCCGGCGCTCGCGCGCCAGCATCTTCAGCCAGCTTTCGCGCGCTGCCTGGAGGTCGGGTTTTGCCGGGATGAGAAATTCCTGCATGCCGCCATTGTCAGGCAGCCGGGTTAGGAAGCGGTGAAGAACCTGTCATTGAAATGGCCACGAGCGATCATTGAAATGACGCCCGTAGGGCGTTAGAGCAGGGCAAAGGATATCAGCCATGTCGAAGCCCCAGAACCCCGTGCAAATGGCCGTAATCGGCGCCGCCCACGGCATCAAGGGCGAATTGCGGGTGAAGACCTTCACTGGCGAGCCGATGGCGCTGGCCGATTATGGGCCGCTCTATGCCAAGGACGGCCGCGCCTTCCAGATCATCGACATCAGGCCCGCCAACACCGTCGTGGTGGTGCGCTTCAAGGGCATTGCCGACCGCAACGCCGCCGAGGCGCTGGCCGGAACCGAGCTGTTCGTCGACCGCTCGATGCTGCCCGACGATGGCGAGGAGGACGAATTCTACCACGCCGATCTCGTCGGACTTGAAGTCCGCGACGATAAGGGCGCGGTCATCGGCAAGGTGGTGGCGGTGCATAATTTCGGCAGCGGCGACATTCTCGACGTTACCCTCGGCGGGCGCAAAGGCGTGCTGATCCCGTTCACCCAGGCCGCCGTGCCTCAGGTTTCGATCGCCGAAGGTTTTCTCCGCGTCGACCCGGCAGCCGCCGGCCTTGTTGAGGATGAGGATGGCGACGCGCCGCGCGAAGAAGATTTCGACGCGAAGGGCCGGCCGCGCGGGCCGCGCGAAGCCGGAGGCAACCGGTGACGTTCAAGGCGTCGGTGCTGACGCTCTATCCCGAGATGTTTCCGGGCGGGCTAGGCCTGTCGCTGGCCGGACGGGCGCTCGAAGTCGGGACATGGTCGCTGGAAGCTATCCAGATCCGCGACTTCGCCAGCGATCGCCATCACACCGTCGACGACACGCCGGCCGGCGGTGGCGCCGGCATGGTGATGCGCGCCGATGTGCTGGCCAAGGCGATCGACCACACGTCGCCGGCGGGCGATCCGCGGCCGCGTTTGCTGATGAGCCCGCGTGGAAAGCCGCTGACGCAGGCGCACGTGCGCGAACTGGCTGGCGGGCCAGGCGCCGTCATCGTTTGCGGCCGGTTCGAGGGCGTCGACCAGCGGCTGATCGAGGCGCGTGGACTGGAAGAGGTCTCCATCGGCGATTTCATCCTGTCGGGCGGCGAGCCGGCGGCGCTCGTACTGCTCGACGCCGTTGTGCGGCTGTTGCCCGGCGTCATGGGCAATGCGGTGTCGGGCGAGGAAGAAAGTTTCGAGAACGGCCTGCTCGAACACCCGCATTACACGCGGCCACAGGAGTTCGAAGGCCGCCCCATCCCCGACGTGCTGGTCTCCGGTAATCACAAGAAGATCGCCGCGTGGCGGCGCGCCGAGTCCGAGAAGCTGACCAGGGAGCGCCGGCCGGATTTGCTCGCCGCTCAGCCCTTGGCAAAATAGTAGACGGCGAGAAACAGGCCGACGGCGATGACGAAGCCGCGTACTGCGTTTTGCGGCACGCGCTTGGCGATCCAGACGCCGGCATAGCCGCCGAGCGCGCCGCCGGGGATCATGACGATTGCCTGAGGCCAGGCAACAACGCCGCCGGAAACGAAGACCAGTATGGCAACGGCGGCGATGACCACGGCCAGCATGTTCTTCAGCGCGTTCAGCCGGTGATAGTCGCCGGATTGCGTCAGGCCGAGCGTCGCCAGCATCATGACGCCCATGCCGGCGCCGAAGAAGCCGCCATAGATGGCGGTAGCGAACTGCGCCAGCGAACCGGCCAGAGAGCCGACCGTGGCTTCATGCCCAGGCTTCGGCGTTGGTTTCAGCCACGGCCCGGCGGCGAACAAGGCGGTTGCGGCCAGCAGCAGCCACGGCACGAGGGCGCGGAACGACGGATTTGAGAGCGCCAGCAGGATGAGCGCACCAGCCAGCGCTCCCAAAGCCGAGATCAGGGAAAGCAGCAGCGCGCCGCGCCAGAAATGCTTGATGTCGGTCCAGTAAGCCAGCGTCGAGGTGATGTAACCGGGAAACTGCGTTACCGAGGAGGTGGCGTTGGCGACGATCGGCGGCAGGCCGGCCAGCGTCATGGCGCCGAAGGTGATGAAGGTGCCGCCGCCGGCAACGGCGTTGACGGCGCCTGACAGAAAACCCGCGAGGAAGAGCAGGACTGCGTCGAAAACAGACATTGTGAGGCCGCCGGACAAGTGTGCTGCTCCCGGATTAGGAAGCTTGAAGGGCCGGCGCAACCCAAAAAAGACAGGGCCAAGGCGTGACAAGTCAGTGAAATAGCTGTATGTGCCCGCCCGTACTGGCGAGAAAAATCTCCCGGACCCGTCAACAATGACGGTGTAGTCGCCCCTGCCCAATGTTTCGAAGACAAGATGTCTCGGGGACAAAGGGCATAGCCGAGCGGTCAATGGAACTGCAAGGCGAGTGTCGGACGCTCTGACTGTCGGAAGAACAAGAAGTGGACTATTGAGATGGATATCATCCGTCAGCTCGAGGCCGAACAGGCCGCCAAGATCGAAGCCAAGCGCAAGCTTCCCGAGTTTCAGCCCGGCGACACCGTGCGCGTGCAGGTCCGCGTGACCGAAGGCACCCGCACCCGCGTCCAGGCCTATGAGGGCGTCGTCATCGCCCGCGCCGGCGCCGGCTTCCAGGAAAATTTCACCGTCCGCAAGATCTCCTACGGCGAAGGCGTCGAGCGCGTTTTCCCGGTCTACTCGCCGATGGTCGAAGGCGTCGAGATCGTGCGCCGCGGCAAGGTGCGCCGCGCCAAGCTCTATTATTTGCGCGACCGTCGCGGCAAGTCGGCCCGTATTTCGGAAAACACCGGCGTGCGCGCCCGCAAGCTGAACGATGAGGAGCGCGACGCGCTGAACGCTGAGAAGGCCCGCATCGAGGCCGAGAAGGTCGCCGCTGCCCAGGCGCTGGCCGCCGAGACGGCCGCCAAGGAAGCCGCCGAGAAGAAGGCCGCCGACGAGGCTGCAAAGGCGGCTGAAGCGACCCCGGCCGAATAAGATCTCGTCCAAGGATTTTGAAAAGGCGGCTTCGGCCGCCTTTTTTCGTTTCACCAGACTGTGAACGATTGCCGGCCGAGAGTTTGGCCACGGCTGTTGACCCGAATTACATCGTACACTAAATAATCGTTTACAAATCAAATGGAGAACTGACATGGCACTCTACACCACACAGGCTCGCGTCACCGGCGGCCGCGCCGGCCACGGCGAGACCAGCGACGGCCTGCTGAAGGTCGACCTCGCTTTGCCGAAGGAGCTCGGCGGACAGGGTGGCGCCACCAATCCCGAGCAGCTGTTCGCGGTCGGCTATGCCGCCTGCTTCGAAAGCGCCATCCGCTTCGTCGCGCGCAAGCAGAAGCTGCCGCTGGAGGATGCGGCGGTGAGCGCCACCGTCAGCCTGCTTCCCAATGGTGAAGGCTTCAAACTTGGTGTCGCACTCGCCGCGGAGACCAAAGGCCTTAATCAGGCGGCGGCGGAAGCGCTTGTATCGGCAGCGCATCAGATTTGCCCCTATTCCAATGCGATCAAAGGCAATATCGAGGTGGCGCTTTCGACAGTGGCGCTTCCGGCAAAGGCAGCATGACGACGAAGACCGAAACCAGGGCCAGCGAAGTCCCGGCGGACACCGCCGGGACACTCGCCGTTCCGCGCCTCGACCAGCAGCTCTGCTTCGCGCTCTATTCGGCGAGCGGGCTGATGACCAAGCTCTATCGGCCGCTGCTTGACCCGCTCGGCCTGACCTATCCGCAATATCTGGCGATGCTGGCGCTGTGGCAGCGTGCGCCGAGCACGGTCGGCGAACTCGGCGAGGCGCTGGGGCTGGATTCGGCGACATTGACGCCTCTGCTCAAGCGGATGGAAGCGGCTGGTCTCGTCACCCGCCGTCGCGATCCAGCCGACGAGCGCCGCGTGCTGGTCGAACCGACTGCCAAGGGCCAGGCGCTGCGCGCCCGCATCAAGAACGTATCCGCAGGTCTTGCCTGCGCCATGCCGCTCGAAGCTGAAGAGCTGAAGTCGCTGCACCGGACCTTGACTGGATTTGTGGCCAAGTTGCGCAACGCGACTTCACCGTCCTGACTCGTCGTTTGACGGATTTCCTTGTGTCCGTGAGAGGCCTGGTTTGCCGTCGCGGGATCACGGAATAAATTCCGACCGCGGGGCGTTCTAAAACCGCGTTGGTTGAAGGCATTGGAATCCGCTTTCACCGGACGCTGAGCACCGGACCGGCTTGCAAGCCGTCTGCGGACGGCTAAAGTCGCGCCTGGATTTTCATGCGAGCCCGGCTGCAAGCGGGCTTCTCATCCTGGAGCGTGTCATGACCAAATCGAAGCTGCTGCTGGCCGCCCTCGCGGCCTGTTTCCTCGCGCCCGTCGCTGCATGGGCGGCCGATGCGCTGCCCGATCTCGGCGGCAAGAAGGTCGTGGTGGTGACGGAAAACGCCTATCCGCCGCTGCAGTTCATCGACGCCAAGACCGGCAAGCAGATCGGCTGGGAATATGACGCGATGGACGAAATCGCCAAGCGGCTGAACTTCAAGGTGGAGTACCAGAACACCTCCTGGGACGCGATGATCCAGGCGGTTTCCGACAACCAGTACAACATCGGCATGACCGGCATCACCATCAAGGACGACCGAAAGGAGAAGGTCGATTTCTCCGACCCCTATATGCGTTCGGAGCAGTTCATGCTGGTGCGCGCCGATGAAAGCCGCTTCACCGACGCCAAGACCTTCGCCGCCTTCAAGGACGGGTTGATCGGCGCGCAGGCCGGAACGACGCCGTTCTACACCGCCGTCTACAGCGTGCTCGACGGCAATGAGCAGAACCCGCGCATCAAGCAGTTCGAGACCTTCGGCGCTTCGGTGCAGGCACTGAAATCCGGCGACGTCGATGTCGTCCTGACCGACGGCACCGCCGGCAAAGGCTATGTCGATGCCTCCGGCGGCAAGCTCAAGCTGATCGGCGGCCCGCTCGGCACCGAGGATTTTGGCTTCATCTTCCCGAAAGGCTCGGACCTGGTGAAGCCGGTCAACGCGGCGATCGCGGCGCTGAAGGCCGACGGCACGATCGAGGCGCTGAACAAGAAGTGGTTTCTCGACTACAAGATGGGGCAGTAGGCCGTCTTGGCGCGACGGCCGCTGACCCCCCTTGCGCGGGAGATGCCCGGCAGGGCAGAGGGGGGTGTGAAGGATCGCCTCCCTTTTGTTTTGAGCTTTTCCAAAGAGGCCAAAGGTTGTGACTGTAACCGTTTGACAGGTTGGAGGGACAGCACCCCCCTCTGTCCTGCCGGACATCTCCCCCGCAAGGGGGGAGATCGGCAGATCTTGCGAGCGCAGCTGTTCACCAGCGTTGGGCATTGATGCTCGCCTCAACCTCAAAACCCGATTTTCCCTGGTGGCTTGCCGCCGCGATCGCGCTCGCCGTCGTCGCTGCGCTCTCCATTGCCGCCAGCGATCTCTACGCCCAGGTTTTTGCCACCGTCGCCAAAGGCATCGGCATCACCATTCTTGTCACCGTGGTCGCCTTCGCGCTGGCTTCCGCCACCGGGCTCGGCATTGCGCTGATGGGGTTGTCGGGGTCGCGTTGGCTCAGGCAGATCGCTCGTTTCTATGTCGAGATCATCCGCGGCGTGCCGATCCTGGTACTGTTGTTCTGGATCGCCTTCGCCGGCGCGCCGGCCTTCGTGGCTGCGTGGAATGCGCTGACCGCGCCGCTACAAAACGCCGGCTATCTCGGCGAGCTTTTGGTGCGCGACGTGTCGCTGTTGTGGCGTGCGATCATGGCGCTGACCATCGGTTATTCCGCCTTCATCTCCGAGGTTTTTCGCGCGGGCATCCAGTCGGTCGAGAAAGGCCAGATCGAGGCTGCCAAGGCGCTCGGGCTGACGCGCACGCAGCGCTTCCGGCTGATCGTCTTCCCACAGGCGGTCCGCACCATCCTGCCGCCGCTCGGCAATGACTTCGTCGCCATGGTCAAGGATTCCTCGCTGGTCTCGGTGCTCGGCGTCGCCGACATCACGCAGATGGGCAAGATCTACGCCGCCGGCTCGTTCCGCTTCTTCGAGACCTATACGATCGTCGCCTATATCTATCTCATCCTCACCGTCAGCCTGTCGCTGGCGCTGCGGGGGCTGGAGCAACGACTGCGGCGGGCGCAGCAGGAATAGAAGTCCGACGCGGGCACGGCTACGATCGCGGAGGACAGGATTCCGGAGGATGCAGGCGATGACGATCGACAAGGCCAATGCGGCGCTGGGTACCGTCTATTCGGCCGACACGCCGGAAGGGCTGGCCAAGGCCTATGCAGACTGGGCCGCGACCTATGACGGCGAGACCGCTTCGCTCGGCTATCTGCTGCCGTTCCTGATCACCGCCTGGGTGGCGCGCCATGTGAAGGTGGGTGAAGGCCCGCTGCTCGACGCCGGCTGCGGCACCGGCCTGTCAGGTCCGTCATTGAAGGCGCTGGGTTATCACGACATTGCCGGCCTCGACCTCTCCGACGACATGCTGAAGATCGCCGGCAGCCGCAATGCCTATGGCGATCTGAAGCAGGCAATGCTCGGCGGGCCGCTGCCCTGGCCAGACGGGCATTTCCGCGCCTTCTTCTCGACTGGCGTGTTCACCATCAGCCATGCGCCGGCGTCCGGCCTGCACGAGCTTGTCCGCATCACCAGAAAAGGCGGCCACGCCATCTTCACGGTGCGCGACCAGGTGTTTGACAGCGGCGGCTTCCAGGGCGTGTTCGATGAGTTGGAACGGGCCGGGAAATGGCGGCCGGTCGAGCAAAGCCCATGGTTCCGCTGCTATGCGATCGCCGAGCCGGATGCGTTGGTAAAGACTTTTGTGTTCGAGGTGCTTTGAGCGCCGCCCCTTCCCTTTCTCTTACAAGGGGAGAAGCGAAAACACGCCGCAATTGCCGAAAAGCCAAAACATTGGTATGAGCCACGCCATGGAAGAGCTTTTTGGCGATCCGGCCTATAAGGGTTTCGTGCTGCAGGACAGAAAACGCCTGCCGTCGCGTTTCTCTTCGCGCATTTCCGGCGCGCTCACCAGCCGACTTAGCTAAGCCGCTTTCGCCGGGCCGAAGGCTTAGGCGCGTCTGCCCTTCCCCTTTTTGCAAATCGACGGACTTACGCACATGAGCGCACCGCGCACCCTCTACGACAAGATTTTCGACGACCATGTCGTCGATCGCCAGGATGATGGCACCTGTCTGCTCTACATCGACCGCCATCTCGTCCATGAAGTGACCAGCCCGCAGGCCTTCGAAGGTCTGCGCATGACCGGCAGAAAAGTCCGGCATCCGGAAAAGACGCTGGCCGTGGTCGATCACAATGTCTCGACCTCGCCCGAGCGCAAGTTCGGCATCAAGAACGAGGAAAGCCGCATCCAGGTCGAGGCCTTGGCCAAGAACGCTAGGGATTTCGGTGTCGAATATTATTCCGAGAACGATATCCGCCAAGGCATCGTCCACATCATCGGGCCGGAGCAGGGCTTCACGCTGCCTGGCATGACCATCGTCTGCGGCGACAGCCACACCTCGACGCATGGCGCCTTCGGCGCATTGGCACATGGCATCGGCACCTCCGAGGTCGAGCATGTGCTGGCGACCCAGACGCTGATCCAGCGCAAAGCCAAGAACATGCTGGTGCGTGTCGATGGCCAGTTGCCGGAAGGCGTCACCGCCAAGGACATTATCCTCGCCATCATCGGCGAGATCGGCACCGCCGGCGGCACCGGCTATGTCATCGAATATGCCGGTGAGGCGATCCGCGCGCTGTCGATGGAAGGCCGCATGACGATCTGCAACATGTCGATCGAGGGCGGCGCGCGCGCCGGCCTGATCGCGGCCGACGAAACCACCTTCGCCTATGTCAAGGGCAAGCCGCGCGCGCCGAAGGGCGCGTCGTGGGACGCCGCGCTCGAATACTGGAAGACGCTGCAGTCCGACGAGGGCGCGCATTTCGACAAGGTGATCGTGCTCGACGCGGCCAAGCTGCCGCCGATCGTCTCCTGGGGTTCCTCGCCCGAGGACGTCGTTTCGGTGCAGGGCGTCGTTCCCAATCCGGAAGAGATCACGGACGAGAACAAGCGGACGTCAAAGATCCGCGCGCTCGACTATATGGGGCTGACGCCGGGCACGAAGATCACCGACATCACGCTCGACCGCGTCTTCATCGGCTCCTGCACCAATGGCCGCATCGAGGATCTGCGTGCGGTGGCCAAGGTGGTCGAAGGCAAGACGGTGAGTGCGCATGTCGATGCGATGATCGTGCCGGGCTCCGGTCTGGTCAAGGAACAGGCGGAGGCCGAGGGTCTCGACAAGATCTTCATTGCCGCCGGTTTCGACTGGCGCGAGCCGGGCTGCTCGATGTGCCTGGCCATGAACGACGACCGGCTGAAGCCGCATGAGCGCTGCGCCTCGACCTCGAACCGCAATTTCGAGGGCCGGCAAGGCTTCAAGGGCCGCACCCATCTGGTGTCGCCGGCGATGGCGGCGGCGGCGGCGATCGCCGGCCATTTCGTCGACATCCGCGACTGGAAATAGCGCAGACTGTTTCAAGCCTGATCTGAGCTTATGCAAACCCCGAACGGCAAAACCGTTCGGGGTTTTGTTTAATGGGCGCCGCTCTAAGACCCTTGGGGTATATGCCCTAGCCGGCACGCCGGATGATTTCATGAAATTCCTCCCGGCTGCCGGGTTCGTCGGCCGCGACCACCAGCGCCAGTTCGCGCTCGTCGAAGATCTTGAACCACTCGTCCCATTCGACCAGCTCGTAGCCGCCTGCGTTGACCGGGCGTTCAGGTTGATCCTGGTCCTGATAGGCGTGCTGGCCGAAGACGAGCCTCAGCAACGGCTGCGTTCCGGTTTCGGGCGATACATCGACGATCGCCGGAAATCCGGCGCGCCCTGCGGCCCATGAGCGAATTGCTTCGTGGTCGGTCAGCGTGATCGTGTCGGCCATGAATAACTTCTCCTTGATTGCTGTCACGAAACGCCTGCCTCAGGTCCCGGTTCCGTGCAGCAGCTTCATCAGTGGCGACTTGCATATTCGTCCCGGCTTAACCGCTTGTTGGGGCTTGCGCTCTAAGGTCTTCCCTGACGTCAAGCGGGGAAGTCACCGTCCTTTGGACACCGGCCTGTTCATAGCGCTGCTCAATCCGACGATCGCGCTGGCGCTCGGCGCGGCGTTCCTCGTGCTATGGTTCTATCAGCGCCACCGGCCCTATCTGGCTGTGCTCGGCACGAGCTATTGCGTGTCCGCGCCCGGCTTCCTGCTGCAGTATTTCACGCTGCCCGGCGGCATGGTGCTGACCAAGCTGGTCTCCAACCTCTGCTTCACGCTCGCCGCCTGTTGCCTCGTCGGTGCGATCATCTCACGCTACGGCAGGCGCGTGCCCTATATCGCGATCGGCATTCTGGCGGGTGGCGGGATGGTGGCATTCTGCTGGTTCCTGTTCGTCCAGCCGGACTTGACTTGGCGCATCCTGTCGATCAATTTCGGCTTTGGCGGCCTCAGCCTGCTGGTCGCCGCCGAGCTGCGCGCCGTGCGCAAGAACGGCCCGACGGAAAAAATCCTGTTCGTACTGTCGCTGCTGTCCGGGCTGAACTTTATCGGCCGCACGCTGCTCGTCGTCATCTCGCACGGGCCGTTCACCAGCTATGACGGGTTTTATGGCTCGTCCTACTGGACGACGGCGCTTTTGACGCACGCGCTGCTGTCGTTGCTGATCGCGCTCTGCCTATTCTCGGCAGCTGCGCTCGACGTGATGAAGGCGCTGAAGACCGAGACGCACACCGATCCGCTGTCTGGCCTGCTCAACCGCAGGGGTTTCGAGGAGCGCGCCTTGCTGGTGCTGCAACACTGCGCCGCCGCCAAGGTGCCGGTCGCGCTGGTGCTGGCCGATCTCGATCACTTCAAGGCGCTCAACGACAAATATGGACATGCCGCGGGCGACCAGGTGATCGCCGACTTCGCCGCCAAGCTTCGCGCGGCCGCCGGCACGCGTGCGGTTGCCGGCCGCATCGGCGGCGAGGAGTTCGCCGTGCTTCTGTCGCTGAGCGATCTTGCCACGGCGCGGCTGTTTGCCGAAGCCGTGCGCACGCACTATTCGGCCGGCAGTGTCGACGGGTTGCCGCCGGGCACCAGGGTGACCGCGAGCTTCGGCGTCGCGGCGCGCACCGGCGACGAAGGGCTGGAGCCGCTGATGCGGCGCGCCGACGAAGCGCTCTACAAGGCCAAGAAGAACGGCCGCGACAGCGTGCGGCTTTCCTATGAGCGGGCCGAAACGGTGTTCATCCCGGATACAGGCAGCGTCGGTTAGCGTCTCGCTTAAACGGCCTCTCGGCCGTGCCGGATCATCAGCGGCAAGGGCTGAGGTTGGGCATTTCGCCGTCGGAGAGGCCGTACATATAGGAGCGGCCCTTCACGAACACCGGCGGCTGGTAGCAGCCACGCCTGGAGATGTGATCCGCCTCGTCTTCATAAAGGACTTCCGGTTCCGCTTCCGGCTGACCGGCGCTGGTATAGTCGGACAATTTCTTGGCCAGCCTGCCTTGGCCGACAATGATGCGCTTGTAGCCGGCGGCGCTGTCGATGACGAGATTGCCCAGGGAATCGGCATAGACACGGTCATGATGACGCGACCAGGCCATTGCCGGGGCGGCGAAGCCGAGACTGGCCGCAGCCAGCACAAGCGCCGCAAGGCGCTCTCTTCCTGAATTCGAAAGCATGGTGTCCTCTCTGATGTGGACCCGATCGAATCGGAAATTAACCTTTTCTTAATCTTTGTTAAGAGGGCAGGCGCATCCGGCGGCGATCTCTCGCCAAACATGGTTAATATCCGACGGGATGGAAAACCCGGGCGTCATCATTCGGCCATGCTTGCCCGCACCATCGGCCGCGACGCACACAACTACGCTGACGTCGGGTGAGCTTGATCTTGGTGGAACATCGCGGCTAGTTAGCCGCGCAGGAGGACAGCATATGGCGTTACGCCGGACGTTTCGGGTGACGCTGTTGTCGATCCCCTTGCTGACTGCCGCAGCCTGCGTGCCGCAGAACGGCGCGCCGACGGCGGTGAATACCGTACCACCCACTGTCGCGCCCGCGCCGGCTCAGCAGTCCGCCCCACCTGTGGCGCCCCCGGCTTCCGCAACGGCTCCTGCAGCACCTGCCGCACCGCCAGCCAAGATTGTCACCGACCTTACGGCCCCGCGGTCTGCTGTCGGCACGGCGACTTACAGATGCGGCAATGGCGGTGTGATCACCATCCAGAATCTCGGCACGGCGCTGCGCGTTGTCAGGCCAGACGGCACGACCGAGGAGTTTGCCGCATCACCCGCCAACCAGTCCAGCCGCTACCAGGAAGCGGCGTCGCATGACGCAATCGTGATCGACGCGCGCGAGGCGCTGGTGATGAAGAGGGGCTCGACACCACAGACCTGCAAACGATAGCCTGGCGTCGATTGCAAAGGAAATGCCGCACTGCAGCGAACGGTGCGCCGGCTTTCGACGGTGGCCAAATCGATTGAAGCGAAACAGCAGCCTTTTGTCAGACTAAATGACGTTTTCAAAACGATTTTCCGGCTTTGACGCGGTGCAAAAAGAGCATTAGAAACCGGCTGTCTGAAGTCATATATCGAGGCGGTAAGTGCCGCTTTCCACCGCGGCTCCGGACATCGAACTGGGGCAGCCATGAGCAAATCACCAGCCACCCGAACCGCCAGACGTGAACGGCCGCTCTCGCCGCACCTGACGATTTACCGCCCACCGATCACCATGACGATGTCAATCATTCATCGCATCACTGGCGGGGCGCTGTATTTCGGCACGCTGCTGGTCGCCGCGTGGCTGATGGCGGCGGCGAGTTCGCAAGGCGCTTTCGATTGGATCAACTGGGCCTTCGGCACCTGGCTCGGCCGGCTCATCCTGTTCGGCTACACCTGGGCGCTGATGCACCACATGCTGGGCGGCGTGCGCCATCTCGTCTGGGACACCGGCGCCGGGCTGGAGAAACACACGGCATCGAAGATCGCCTGGGCGACGCTCGCCGGTTCCATCCTGCTCACGCTGCTGATCTGGGTCGCCGGCTACATGGCGCGGGGAACCTTGTGATGAGCGGCACGAACAACAACGATATGCGCACGCCGCTGGCCAAGGTCCGCGGTCTGGGCTCGGCCCGCGAAGGCACCGGGCATTTCTGGCGACAGCGGCTGACGGCCATTGCCAACATCCCGCTGATACTGTTCTTCGTCGGGTTCCTGATCGCGCTCAATGGCGCCGGCTTCGCCGAGGTGCGGGCGGCGCTCGCCAGTCCGTTCGTGGCGCTGGTGTTGGCGCTGGTGCTCGTTTCCGGTCTCACCCATATGCGTGTCGGCATGCAGGTCATTATCGAGGATTACGTGCATGCCGAAGGCATGAAGCTGGCGCTGATCGCACTCAGCACGTTTTTCACCATAGCGGTCGGCGTCGCCTCGATCTTCGCCCTGCTCAAACTGGCATTCGGAGGCTGATTTGGCCAAGGACGCGAAATCGGCCACCGGCTATACCTTTGTCGACCACAAGTTCGACGTGGTGGTCGTCGGCGCCGGCGGCGCCGGCCTGCGCGCCACGCTCGGCATGGCCGAGCAGGGCCTGCGCACGGCCTGCATCACCAAAGTGTTCCCGACCCGCTCGCACACGGTGGCGGCACAAGGCGGCATTGCCGCGTCGCTGTCCAACATGGGTCCGGACTCCTGGCAGTGGCACATGTACGACACCGTCAAGGGTTCGGACTGGCTGGGCGACGTCGACGCCATGGAATATCTGGTGCGCGAGGCACCGGCGGCGGTCTACGAGCTCGAGCATTACGGCGTGCCGTTCTCGCGCACCGAAGAGGGCAAGATCTACCAGCGGCCGTTCGGCGGACACATGATGAATTATGGCGACGGCCCGCCGGTGCAGCGCACCTGTGCTGCCGCCGACCGCACCGGTCACGCCATCCTGCACACGCTCTACGGCCAGTCGCTGAAGAACAATGCACAGTTCTTCATCGAGTATTTTGCGCTCGACCTGATCATGGAACCGGACGGCACCTGCACCGGCGTCGTCGCCTGGAACCTCGACGACGGCACCATCCATCGCTTCTCCGCCAAGATGGTGGTGCTGGCGACCGGCGGATATGGCCGCGCCTATTTCTCGGCGACGTCGGCGCACACCTGTACAGGCGACGGCGGCGGCATGGCGGCACGGGCCGGCTTCCCGTTGCAGGATATGGAGTTCGTGCAGTTTCATCCGACCGGCATCTACGGCGCCGGCTGCCTGATCACCGAAGGCGCGCGCGGCGAGGGCGGCTATCTCGTCAATTCCGAGGGCGAGCGCTTCATGGAGCGCTACGCGCCGTCGGCCAAGGACCTGGCCTCGCGCGACGTCGTCTCGCGTTGCATGACGCTGGAGATCCGCGAAGGCCGCGGGGTCGGCAAGAACAAGGACCATATCTTCCTGCATCTCGACCATCTCGATCCGGCCGTGCTGCATGAGCGGCTGCCGGGCATTTCGGAATCGGCCAGGATTTTCGCCGGCGTCGACCTGACCAAGGAGCCGATCCCCGTGCTGCCGACGGTGCACTACAATATGGGCGGCGTGCCGACCAATTACTGGGGCGAGGTGCTGAACCCGACTGTCGAGAATCCTGACCGGGTGTCACCCGGGCTGATGGCGGTCGGCGAGGCCGGCTGTGCCTCCGTGCACGGCGCCAACCGGCTGGGCTCGAACTCGCTGATCGATCTGGTGGTGTTCGGCCGCGCCGCCGCAATCCGCGCCGGCCAGGTCATCGACCGCAATTCGGCGATCCCTTCGCCCAACGAAGCCTCGGTCGAAAACATCATGGACCGCTTCGACCGGCTGCGCCATGCCAATGGCTCGACGCCAACCGCCGTTCTGCGTGAGAAAATGCAGAAGGCGATGCAGGAAGACGCCGCCGTGTTCCGCACACAGGAGTCGCTCGAAAACGGCTGCAAGCGCATTTCGCAGATATGGACCGAGCTCAAGGACCTGAAAGTCTCCGACCGCTCGATGATCTGGAATTCCGACCTGGTCGAGACGCTGGAGCTGGAAAATCTGATGGCCAACGCCATCACCACGGTCTACGGCGCCGAGGCGCGCAAGGAGAGCCGCGGCGCGCATGCGCGCGAAGATTTTTCGGCCCGAGACGACATTATCTGGCGCAAGCATACGCTGGCCCGGCTAAGCGAGGACGGCCAGGTGAGCCTCAGCTATCGTCCCGTGCACACCGAGCCGCTGGTGGCGGAAAAGGACGGCGGCATCAGTCTTGCCAAGATCGCGCCGAAGGCCAGGGTATACTGACCATGGTGCCGAAGACCGTCATCCGAAAGGATCTGAGGTAATGGTCGAACTCACGCTTCCCAAGAACTCCAAGGTGCAGCCGGGCAAGACCTGGCCGAAGCCGGAGGGCGCCACCAACCTGCGGGAATACCGCATCTACCGCTGGTCGCCCGACGATGACGAGAACCCGCGCATCGACACCTATTTCGTCGACATGGACGATTGCGGGCCGATGGTGCTCGATGCGCTGCTCTGGATCAAGAACAAGATCGACCCGACGCTGGCGTTGCGCCGCTCCTGCCGCGAAGGCATTTGCGGCTCCTGCGCCATGAACATCGATGGCTCCAACACGCTGGCCTGCACCAAGGGCTGCGACGACATTTCCGGCGCCGTCAAAGTCTACCCGCTGCCGCATATGCAGGTGGTCAAGGATCTGGTGCCCGACCTCACCAATTTCTACGCCCAGCACGCCTCGATCCAGCCATGGCTGAAGACAGTGTCGCCAGAGCCAGCCAAGGAATGGCTGCAGAGCCATGAGGACCGCGAAAAGCTCGACGGGCTCTACGAGTGCATCCTATGCGCCTGCTGCTCGACCTCGTGCCCGAGCTATTGGTGGAACGGCGACCGCTATCTCGGCCCGGCGACGCTGCTGCAGGCCTATCGCTGGCTGATCGACAGCCGCGACGAAGCCACGGGCGAACGGCTCGACGATCTCGAAGACCCGTTCCGGCTCTACCGCTGCCACACCATCATGAACTGCGCCCAGACCTGCCCGAAGGGGCTCAACCCGGCCAAGGCGATTGCCGAGATCAAGAAGATGATGGTGGAGCGCAGAGTCTGACGCCGCCGCTACCCGCCGACTTTTCGCCGGACGCCGTCGCGGCGCTGCGCGCCCGCCTCGATCTGGTGCGAAGCCAGCCTGTAAAAATCCTGTTTGCCATCGAAAGCGGCAGCCGCGCCTGGGGGTTTCCGTCTCCCGACAGCGATTATGACTGCCGCTTTGTCTATATCAGACCGGTAACCGATCACCTCGTGCTGCAGCAGGCGCGCGATGTGATCGAGTTTCCGATCGAAGGCGAGATCGATGCCGGCGGCTGGGATCTGCGCAAGGCGTTGCTGCTGGCGCTTGGCGGCAATGCCGTCATAGTCGAATGGGCGAAGTCGCCGATCGTCTATGAGGAGGTTTCGGGGTTTCGCCAGCGCCTTCTCGATTTGCTGGCCGAGATCGTCGATCCGGCGAAGGTATCGCACCACTATCTCGGCCTTGCGCGTTCGCATGTCGCCAAGATCGGCAGTTTCTCCGGCGAGGTGAAGCTGAAGAAGCTGTTCTATCTGATCCGCCCGCTCGTGGCGCTCGACTGGATGGAACAGCGCGGCTTTGCCAGCCTGCCGCCGATGAACCTTGGCGAATGCCTCGATCAGACCGAGATACCGGCTCAAGCCAGCGACGAAATCCGCGGCCTGATCGAGCGCAAAAGCCGGACGCGGGAGATGGGCTCGGGCCTCATCCCGACCGCAATCGCGCGCTATCTCGAAGCCCGCTATGGTCACCACGAAATGAACCTAGTCGGCCCCGTCAGGGACAAAGCCGGCCAAGCGCGCAAACATGCCCTTGCAACCGAATTTTACCGCCGGGAGGCTGAACTTCAATGAGCGATGACCTTCCCATTCTCAATCCCGTCGAAGCCCGTGTGCTCGGCTGCCTGATCGAGAAGAAGGAGCTGACGCCGGATGTCTATCCGCTGACGCTGAATGCAGCACTTGCAGCCGCCAACCAGAAGACGGCGCGCGAGCCTGTGATGGCGCTCGAGCCGACAGAGGTGCATCGGACGCTGAAGCTGCTCGAGCAGAAGGGGCTGGTGCGTCAGATGTTCGGCTCGCGCGTCGAGCGCTATGAGCATCAGATGGCGCAGCGCTTCTCGCTGACGAGGCCGCAGACTGCGGTGATCGGCCTGCTTTTGCTGCGCGGGCCGCAGACGGCGCATGAGTTGCTGGCGCGAGCTGAGCGCATGGCGCGGTTTTCGTCGATCGAAGACCTGCGCGCTGAACTCGACATGCTGATCGGCCGCCGACCGCCGCTGATCCAGGAAATACCGCGCGGGCCAGGCCAGCGCGAGGACCGCTACGTGCATCTGCTCGCAGGACCGGTGGACGTCGCGGCGTTATCGGTGCAGCGGAGCGCGCCGGCCTTGCCTGCTTCCGACCTGGAAGCGAGATTGGAGGCTCTGGAGCAGGAAGTCGCAGCCCTTCGCGCCCGGCTTGATGCGCTGGGCGCTTAATAGTTATCCGAGACGTTGGTGGGACAGCACCCCCCTCTGGCCTGCCGGCCATCTCCCCCTCAAGTGGGGAGATCAGATGTCACGCCGGCCTTCGCCAATCACGAACGTCGAAAGAAAGTGCCAGCTACCGGGCTTCCAATCTCCCCGGGAGATGCCCGGCAGGGCAGAGGGGGGCGCGAAGGATCGCTACCCCGGGCAAAATCGGCGGATCACCCCAGTTTCGCGTCGAGCGACACTTTGATGGCGCCGAGTGCCTTCGAAACCGGGCACTCCGCCTTGGCCTTCTCGGCCAGTTCCTTGAACTTCGCCGCATCAATGCCCGGCACCTTGCCGATCAGGGTGATGGCGCTGCCGGTGATGCCGGTGCCGGGCACCAGCGTCACCACCGCCTTGGCGTCGAGCTCGGTGGCGGGCGTGCCGTTCTCGGCCAGGAAATGCGACAGCTGCATGGCGTAGCAGCCGGCGTGTGCCGCCGCGATCAACTCTTCGGGATTGGTGCCGGATTTGCCGCTCTCGTCCTCGAAGCGAGCCTTGAACGAATAGGGCGTGCCCTTCAAGGTGCCGCTCTGGCTGTCGAGCGTGCCCGTGCCCTCCTTCAGATTGCCTTTCCAGACGGCGTTTGCGGTGCGGTCCATAAGATTCTCCTTGATTACAGCGACAGCGCCGGCCACGCGGCGTTCCCTCCAACTATAGCGCGGCGGCAGGGGAAGACCACCGCGCTGTTTCGGCCGGATGCGACGCCGGCGAGCCCTGCAAATCTTTTCTGAAAAATGTGCGTGCAAAAATGTCGACTTGCATCGGCGCCGGCCGTCCTGCGAGCGTCCACGGATTCTCGTGGCGGATGGAGATCCAAGATGAACAATCTGTTTTCTGCCCATTGGAACGACGCCGACAAAAGCGCGCGTCTACACGAGATCGAGTGCTCGCGACCTTCCGGCTTCGGCCGGCTGCTTGCTGTGGCCGCTGTGATCGGCATTGCGGTCTGCGTGCTCGACCACGCTGCTGCCGGCAAGGATGCCGCCGGCACCGTGATCGCCTATGGGTCGTCACAGCAAGGGAGCTGGAAATGAAATATGTCTGTCTGGTGTACGGCGAGGAAAAGGACCTCCATGCCATGACGCCGGAGCGTTTGGCCAAGCTCGACGCCGATTCGATGGCCTATGATCGGTCATTGGACCAGCAAGGCAAGCTGATCATCGCGCAGGCGCTGCAATCGGTGAAGACGTCGAAGACGGTGCGGCGGCGCCAAGGCAAGCGGCTGATCACTGACGGTCCGTTTGCCGAAACCAAGGAGCAGTTGCTTGGTTTCGTCATGATCGAAGCCGACACTCTCGAACAGGCGCTGGAGATCGCCGGCAAAATTCCGCTGGCCGAAATCGGCACCGTCGAAGTCAGGGCGATCTACGACGTGCCGGGGTCTTAAACTAGCCCCCGCTCCCCCACACATCTATGCAGGCCGGCGGATCATATCCGCCGCCTTCTCGGCGATCATCACCACTGGCGAGGCGGTGTTGCCGGAGACGATGCGCGGCATGATCGAGGCGTCGACGACGCGCAGGCCCTCGACACCGGTCACGCGCAGGTCCGGGCTGACGACGGCGCGGTCGTCGACACCCATCCGGCAGGTGCCGACCGGGTGGAAGATGGTCGTCGCGATCGAGCCGATCTGGTGCAGCAGGTCATCGTCGGACTGGTGGGCGAGGCCCGGCAGGATCTCCTCCGGCCGGAAACCGGTAAGCGCCTTCGCAGTCATGATGCCGCGCGCCTGGCGCACCGAGCGCAGCGCGATCTCGCGGTCGCGCACCGTCGAGAGGTAGTTCAGCCGGATCTCCGGCTGCACCGCCAGGTCGCGCGTCGTGGTATGCACGGAGCCGAGGCTGTCGGGGCGCAGATTGCAGACCGACATGGTGATTGCCGGGAACGGGTGCAGCGGGTCGCCCAGCCGGTCGGTAGACAAGGGCTGGACGTGGTACTCCAGGTCCGGCGTCGCCATCGACGGATCGGATTTCGAGAACATGCCGAACTGGCTCGGCGCCATCGACATCGGTCCCGAGCGGCCAAAGGCATATTGCAGCGCGATCTTCGCCTTGCCGCTCAGGCTGTTGGCAAGCGTGTTGAGCGTCAGCGCCGCCGACACTTTATAGACGGTACGGATCTGCAGATGGTCCTGAAGGTTCTCGCCGACATTGGGGCTGGCGTGAACCACATCGATGCCGAGCGCGGCGAGGCGATCCGGCTCGCCGACCCCGGAAAGCTCCAGCAGTTTCGGCGTGTTGATCGAGCCGGCGGTCAGCAGCACCTCGCTGGCCTTTGCCTCGATGGTTTGGCCGCCGACGCGATAACAAACGCCGATAGCACGCTTGCCCTCGAACAGCACCGTCTCTACATGCGCGTTGACGACCAGCCTGAGGTTCGGCCGTCGCAGCGCCGGGCGCAGGAATGCTTTGGCCGTGTTCCAGCGCACGCCCTTGCTCTGGTTTACTTCGAAGAAACCCGACCCCTCATTGTCGCCGTCATTGAAATCCTCGCGCGGCATGATGCCGAATTCCTTGGCCGCCTCCTGCACCGTGTTCAGGATCGGCCAGGACAGGCGTTGCCGCGCCACTTTCCATTCGCCGCCGGAGCCATGCAGCTTGGTCTTGCCGCCATGATGGTCCTCGGATTTGAGGAAGTAGGGCAGCACATCGTCCCAGCCCCAGCCGACATTGCCCATCTGCCGCCAGCCATCATAGTCTGCCGCCTGTCCCCGCATGTAGATCATGCCGTTGACCGAGGTGCAGCCGCCCAGCACCTTGCCGCGGGGATAGACCAGCGAGCGGCCGTTCAGGCCGGCTTCGGGGGCAGTCTTCATCATCCAGTCGGTGCGCGGATTGCCGATGCAATAGAGATAGCCGACCGGGATATGCACCCAGTGATAATTGTCGCTGCCGCCGGCCTCAAGCAGCAGCACGCGCGTCGCCGGGTTTTCGCTCAGCCGATTGGCCAGCACGCAGCCCGCCGTGCCTGCGCCGACGATGATGTAGTCGTAGTCGCCATCGAGCCGTTGGGTCATTGCGGTGGTTTACTCGGTGTTCTACTCGGTTCTGCCGCCTGTTCGTCCCAGAACGATCGCAGCGTATCGGCAAGGCCGCAATAGGCGCGATAACGCCTGTTGTAATGGTCCTGCATGGCCGGGTTCGGACGATAGGCGGCGCTTGACCGGGTCATGGCGTCGACGCCGGCCTCATAGTCGGCGAACAGGCCGGCCGCGACCCCGGCGCCGATTGCCGCGCCAAGCGCGCCGGTCTCGCGCGCCTCAGGCACGGTGATCGGCACCCCAAGCCCGTCGGCGAAGATTTGCGGCCGGTGCTCGCTGCGCGAGCCGCCGCCGGACAGGACCGCCTTGTCGAAGCTGACACCGGCGTCCTTCAGGACATTGATGTGGCGCCGGTGCTCGAACATCACGCCCTCGAACAGCGCGCGCAGCATATGGCCTTCCCTATGCCAGCCGGCGAGGCCGTAGAAGCCGGCGCGGAACTCCGCCCCTTGTCCCGACCCGTAGAGAAACGGGTGGAACATCGGATCGTCCCAGGTTGGCGTCACCGCGCCGACAGCCGCGTTGCAGTGGCCGAACGGATCGTCATAATGGGCACCGCGCTCGACGAGTTCGCGTACATACCATTCGAGATTGGCGGCCGATGTAGCGCTGGATTCGATGTTGACGAAACGGCCGGGACCGAAGCGCGCCACCATGAAAACATCTGGGTCGACGACCGGCGCGGTGGAGAAGACCTGATTGACCGACCAGGTGCCGGCGATAACAGAGGCTTCGCCGGGACGCACGACGCCGGCTCCCATGGCGCTGGCGACGACGTCGAAATAGCCGGCGATGACCGGCGTGCCTTCCGCCAGTCCGGTCTCTTCAGCCGCTTGTGCGGTGACCGCGCCGGCGATGTCGGCGCTGTCGCGCAATCGAGGCAGTTTGGCCTGCGCGTCCTCGATGCCGTAGAGCGCGAGAAGCTCGGAATCATAGACGCCTTCGGGCATGCGGACGAGGCCGCAACCGGACATGTCGGAGACGTCGCTCCCCCGCTCCCCTGTCAGGCGGTAGGTGATGAAATCCTTGCACAGCATCGCTGTGCCGGCCGCGGCATAAAGGTCGGGCGCATGCTGCTTGACCCAGGCCAGCAAGGTCGGCGTCTGCGCCGGCCATGGCTTTTGCAAGCAGATGGCGTGCAGCGCTTCGGCATTTCGCGCCGCCAAGGCCGCCGCCATGCCGGCGGCGCGGGTGTCGAGCGACTGGATGCCGATCAGCGGTTCGCCGGCACGGTCGACCAGATAAAGGCCGTTGCCATGGCCGGCGCAACCGATGGCGGCGATTCCGCGGGCATCGATGCCGGCCTGCGCGATGCAGGCGCGGATAGCGTCGCGCGCATCGGCCCACATGCCGCCGAGGTCGCGCTCGACATAGCCGGGTTGCGGCGTCTGCGAACGGCCGGCGACCGCATGCATGGCGAGCTGCCGCCCGGCATAATCGAACAGCACCGCCTTGATGATGGTGTTGCCGGCGTCGAGGCCGAGCAGATAGGCGGCTTGATCAGCCATTGTTGTAGATGTCCCAAGCCTCTTCGCCGGCGTCGTTGTGGATCATCGCCATCAACGCACTCACTACCGCCTTCGGATTGGCATGCTGATAGATGTTGCGGCCATAGACCAGCCCCTTGGCGCCTTGTCTGAGCAGGGCTGACGATTTTGCCAGCACCGTCTTGAGATCGTCCTTGCCGCCGCCACGCACCAGCACCGGCACGCGTGCCGCCTCGACGACGCGGTGGAAATCTTCCGCGTGCTCGGTCGGGTCGGCCTTGATGATGTCGGCGCCCATTTCGGCGGCGAGCCGCACCAGCGTTACGATCTTTTCCGCATCGCCGTCGACCTGGTAGCCGCCCCTGATATCGTTGGGCAGCATGACCAGCGGCTCGATCATCAACGGCATGCCGTATCGCTGGCAGGCGGCGCGGACCTTGGCGATGTTTTCGACGCATTGGCGAAACAGCTCCGGCTCGTCGGGCAGCATGAACAAATTGACGACGACGCAGGCCGCATCCATCTCCAGCGCGCCGATGATCGGCTCGTCATAATTCTGCAGCATCGACCACATCACGCGGTGGCGCTGGGCATTGTAGGGGTTGCCCATGTCGATGCGCATGACCAGCGCCGGCTTGTCCTTGTCTTGCCGCGACTGCAAGAGGTCGGCCTGGCCATAGGTCAGCTGCAACGCGTCGGGCCCCGCCGCGATCAGCGTGTCGATGACACGTGGCATGTCCTCCAGGCCAACGAGAAACCCCGGCTCATTGCAGACGCCGTGATCGAGCGCCACGTCGAGGCAATTGCCGTTGGTGAACATCCGGTTCATCCGGGCCTTGGTGCTGACTTTCATGTTCTGCTCCTGGGATCGTGCGTTGGTCGAGCATCTCTTGCGAGACGCCGTGATAGGTGTCGAGTTCGGCGCTGAGACTTTTTATCTCCTCGTCGCGGTACGGATCGCTCCAGCCGCGTTCGGCGGCCAGTACATCGGCGATGCGCTCGATTGATACCGTCGAGATGTCGCCGGCAATGGCAAGCGACGTGCGGCGCAAGACAACATCCGAGAGGCAGGTCACGAACTCATGCCGGGCGAGATAGACGATCTCGGCCGTCGTGGTTTCGGTCCTGTCGTCGAGCCTGATATCGTCGGGACGTCCGAGGCAGAACAGGATGATGTCGCGCGCGCCGCTGCCGTAGCGATCGACGAGATACGCGGCGCGGTCGGTACCGATCGCGAACTCACCGGCGAGATCGGCTGCCATCGATTCCAGATCTGCGGGGAAACCGAGGCCGCCGCCGATCGGCAGCGCCAGCGTGCCGCGAATGCGCTCGCGGCCAAGCTCGGCCAGCACTTCGTCGGCCGCCTGTTCGGCGAAGGCGCGGAAGGTCGTCCACTTGCCGCCGATCATGCAGAACTGTGGGATGCCGCCGGCTATGCGATGCACGGAATGGCCTCGCGATATCCTGCCGGTGAAGGCATGGTCGCTCTTCGGCAGCGGCCGGATGCCGCTATAGGTGAAGACGACGTCGGCGGCACGGACCGGAATGGACGGGAATACCAACCGCGCCGCCGCCAATATGTAGTCGGTCTCGGCCGGTTCGCAGCGCACGCGCCCGGCTTCGCTGACGCGGATATCCGTCGAGCCGACCAGCACCTTGCCGAGATAGGGAAACATGATGCAGACGCGACCGTCGGCATTCTCGAAGAAAATCATGTGACCGCCGAGCGCACGGTAGAGCGGCTCGTTGTCGAGGATGAGGTGCGAGCCCTTGGTGCCCTCGACCAGGGGCGACGCGGGCTTTTCGGAGGCGTCGAGCCGGGCGATCGCCGAATCGAGCCAGGCGCCTGTCGCATTGACGATCGCCTTGACGGTCACGGCGAAACGTTCTCCGCCAGCCGTGTCGGTGAGTTCGAAGGCCGACCCTACCCGCGCAATCTCAGCGCGGTTCAGCGCGAGGCTGTCGGGCGCCAGGCGTGCGGTATCGAGCAGCAATTCGATGCCGAGCCGTTCGGGATAGCTTATCCATGCGTCGTAGTAGGTCGCGGAAAAACGAAGGTTGGGATCGAGCGCCGGCCATTGCGCGAAGGTCGCCCTGGCGCCACGGAAACTGTGGCGCGGCAGCACCCGGCGCTTGCGCGTCGTCCAGTCGTAGAGCGCGAGGCCTGCCTTGATCGCCAGCGCGCCACGGCTGGAAGGCGTTTCCGAAAAGCCGAGAAAGCCTGCCGCGCCGTTCATCAGCCCGGAGAAGACGGAGCGGATCGGAATTGTCGTCGGCAGCGGCCGCACCATATGCGGCGCATTGGCCAGCAGCGCGTCGCGTTCGCGCAGCGATTCCTGCACCAGGCCGAACTCGCCATTCTCGAGATAGCGCAGGCCGCCATGGATCATGCGCGAGGGTGCCGCACTGCAGCCCGAACAGAAATCGTTGCGTTCGACCAGCAGAACTCGGAGACCCTGCAGCGCCAGTTCGCGGAAAACGCCGATGCCGTTTATGCCGCCGCCCATGACAACGACATCGAACGCGCCGTTGCGGCGGATCGTGTCGAGGATGACGGTTCTCTGATCAGGCATGGCTTTGCCGGGCAAGGTTGGGCCGTTCTGCCGTCCGGTGGACGGCAGCTCAACTTGGTTCGGGTTACTGGTGGCGGTCAGGCGTCGAGATTGGTCAGATGGCGGCTGGCGGCCTCACTGATCTGGTTGATCTCCTGTCCCGACAATTTGATGCGGCCGGCCTGCGCGTTTTCCCTGGCTTGCTGCGGGCTGCGCGCGCCGCAGAGTGAGAAGGTGATGCCGGGCTGCTGCAGCGTCCAGGCGATGACCACCTGCGCCTCGCTGGCGCCGTGCGCCTCGGCACTCGGCTTGATCGCTTCCATCAGCGCTGCCACCTTGCGGCGGTTGGGCTGCGAGAAGCGCGGATTGTCCTTGCGCTGGTCGTCGCCGGTAAAGAGGCGGTCGGGACCGATCTTGCCCGAGAGCAGACCGAGCGCCAGCGACGAATAGCTGAGCACCGACACGTTGTTCCCGGCGCAGAAGGGCAAGAGATCCTGTTCCATGTCACGCGCAACCATGCTGTATTCCTGCTGGACCGCATCGAGTTGGCCGGCCGCGAGATAGGCCTTCACATCGGCGACGCTGACATTGCTGGCGCCGATGGAGCGGATCTTGCCCTGGGTCTTGAGGCGGTCGAGCGCTTCCATCGTTTCAGTGACCGGCGTGGTCGGATCCTGCCAGTGGGTGATGTAGTGGTCGATATGGTCGGTGCCGAGGCGGCGCAGGCTCTGCTCGACTTCGTAGACGACAGAGTCGGCACCGAGATAGCGATGCACCGGCGCGCCGTCATAGTCGAAGAAGTGGTTGCCCTTCTTGGTATGCCAGACCAGCCCAAGCTTGGTGGCAAGGACGACCTTGTCACGGCGACCCTTTATCGCCTTGCCGACGATTTCCTCCGACAGGCCTTGGCCATAGGCAGGCGCGGTGTCGATCAGCGAAACGCCTTCGTCGATCGAGGCGCGGATGGTGTCGACCGACTGCGCCTCATCGGTGCCGCCCCACATCCAGCCGCCAATGGCCCAGGTGCCGAGGCCAATCGCGGAGGCGGATATTCCCGACGCGCCAATGGTGCGCGTCAACATTTCAGGCGACATTGCGTATGCTCCCCGCATTGCTCAGGACTGCATTGGCCGTCTCTTCGTCGACGACCAGTGATTTGAGATAGTTGCCGCGAAGCGCTGCGCGGATCGGCCAGACCTTTTCGGCGCCGCTGGCGACGCCCATCACCGACCGGCAACGACCGAGCTCCGAAGGCGCCAGCGCCACCAGGCGGTCGTTGGGCGGATAGTCGGCCAGCGTGCCGTCGTCGCGGATCAGATGCGCAAGGAACTCGCCGACCGCGCCGCTGGCGGCGAGTTTTTCGCGGTCGGGATCGAGGCCCGGGTGGAGGTCGTAATAGCTCGACCCCGGCGTCTGGATCGAGCCGACGCCGACCAGCGCGATCGCCGCCTTGCGCGCCAGATCGAAGATTTCGCGCACCGAGGCCATGTCCAGCAGGAGATCGCGCTGCTCGCGGCTTTCGGCAAAGAGCGGCGCGTGCAAGAGCATGCTGGTACCGCCGAGGCGTTCGGCCAGCCGCGTCGCCAGATGGTTGACGTCGGTATAGTGCTTGCCCTGGACGCCGCCGGTCAGCGGCACGACGGTGACGTCGAAGGCGCGCTCGGGCTGCAGGTTTTCGACCAGCGCGCTGATCGCCTTGCCGCCGGTGATGGCAATGACGTCGCCGTCGCGCAAGGTCTCGAGCAACTGGTTGGCCGCCGCACGTCCCACTTGCTGCAGGGTGCTGTCGGGACTGCCGGCCACGGTCGGCGTCACGATCGCGGCCGCCAGTTGCGCGACCTCGATCAGCTGCTTTTCGATGTCGACGAGGCGCTGGAACGGGCTCTCGACCGCGATCCGCAGCATGCCGAGCTTGCGCCCTTGCGCGATAAGCCGATTGACCTTCGACGCCGAGAGGTTGAGCGCTGCCGCAATGTCGTTCTGCTTCATGCCGTCGACGAAGTGCAGCACCAGAACGGTGTGGATCTGCCGGATCGCCTCGAAATCTTCCCTGCCGTCCGCCATCTCAGCCCCGCCGCTTGTTGAAGTAGTAGTCGGCGGTGACCGCCGTCAGCAGAATGGACCCGCGGATGATGTCCTGCCAATAGACGGACACGTCGAGCAGAGCGAGCGAGCTTGAAACGACGGAGAGCAGGATGGTGCCGAGGATGGCGCCGAGAATGGTGCCGGAGCCGCCGGTCAGGCTGGCGCCGCCGATCACCGCGGCGGCGATGACGTTCAGCTCCATGCCGGCGCCGAAAGTCGGCTGGGCCGAGCCGAAGCGGGCCATGTAGATGACGCCGGCAAAGCCGCACAGTGTCGAGCAGAGCGTCGTCGTCAGGAACACGACCTTCTTGGTGCGGATGCCGGAATAGGCGGCCGCCTTCTCATTGCTGCCGGTGTAGAAGACTTTGCGGAAAATCGTCGTGCGGCGCAGCATGAAGTCGGACAGGATGACGAAGACGATGAAGATAATGATGACGACCGGAATGCCGCCAATGGCGCCCTGGCCGATGAATTTGAACTCGGGCGGCAGTGTGTAGAGCCCGAGCGGCCGGCCGCCGGTGCCAAGCAAGCAGAGCCCGCGCGCGATCACCATTACCGCCAGCGAGACGATGAAGTGGTGCAGTCCCACTCGGGTGACGAAGAAGCCCATGAATCCGCCGATGCCGGCGCATGCAGCGATGGCAACCAGCGATGCCAGCCAAGGGTCGACACCGCCGAGGAACAGCAGGCCGGCGATCACCATGGCGAGTGCGGTGACCGAACCGACCGAAAGGTCGATGCCGCCTGAGATCAGAAGGATCGTCATGCCGACGACGACGATGCCTTCGACCGCGAAGGCCATCGCCATCGCCCGCATGTTGTCCCAGGTCAGGAAGTACGGCGATGCGAGCGACATGACCGCAAAGAGCACGGCGATGATGAGGATCAGGCCGGTCTCGCGCATCCTGATCAGGCCGCCAAGCCTTTCACTGAACCCGATGCGGGCCGGCGGTGTCACGCTGTCCATGCTTTCCCCCACGATGCTCATGCGGCGCTCCGTTGCCGGCCGTCATCGGCAAGCGATGCCAGGACCATGATGTTTTCTTCGGTCATTTCCGCGCCGGTGACCTCGCCGGTGATGCGCCCTTCGCGCACGATCAGCACCCGGTCGCAGACGCCGATCAGTTCCGGCAGTTCCGACGAGATGACCACGATGCCGACGCCGTCGCGCGCCAGCTTGCGCAGGATCCGGTGGATTTCGGCCTTGGCGCCGACATCGACGCCGCGCGTCGGCTCGTCGAGGAAGATCACTTTCGGGTCTACCGACAGCATCTTGGCGATCGCCACCTTCTGTTGGTTGCCACCCGACAGCGTCGAAACCGGCTGGCCGACATGGCCGCACTTCAAGGACAGCTGCCTGCCGATCGTCTCCGCCCGCTGCTTCTCGCGGCGATCGTTGATGAGGCCGAAGCGGCTCGAGATCCGATCCACCGCCAGCGCCGAAATGTTGGCGGCGATCGACATATCGAGGAACAGCCCGTCACCCTTGCGGTCCTCGGAGAGGTAGACGATGCCGGCGGCGATGCTGTCGCCATAATGGGTCAGCGACAGCGGCTTGCCATGCAGGCTGACATTGCCGGTCACCTGACCCTCCAGCCGGCAGACACCCCGAACGATCTCGCTGCGACCGGCGCCGATCAGGCCGCCAATGCCGAGGATTTCGCCCTTGCGCAACTGGAAGCTGATGTCGCGGAAGGTGGTTGCTTCCGAGAGCTTGTTAACCTCGAGCAGGATTTCCTCAGCCCGCTCGTCGTCGCGCAGCTTCTCGGGATAGAGGCTGTCGATGACGCGGCCGACCATGGACGCCACCACCTGTTCGGGCGTCGTCGCCGATATGTCGAGCGTGGTGATGTACCGGCCGTCGCGCAGCACCGTGACGCGGTCGCAGTTTTCGAAGATTTCGGCCATGCGGTGCGAGATGTAGATGATGCCGATGCCTACGCCGGCAAGCTGGTGGATGATCTCGAACAGTTTCTTGGCCTCGCGCTCGGTCAGCGCTGCCGTCGGCTCGTCGAAGATGAGGACGCGGCAATCGAGCGTCAGCGCCTTGGCAATCTCGACCAGCTGCTGCTGGGAGATCGACAGGCTCCGCACCATTGCGGTTGGATCGATGTTGCCAAGTCGCGCCAGGATGGCTGTCGCACGTTTCTCGAGGTCGCGGTAATTCATCAGCAGCGCCTTGCTGGCGTTGGTGATCGACATGAAGATGTTTTCGGCCACCGAGACATCGGGGCAGAGCGCGATCTCCTGATGAACGAAGCCGATGCCGAGCTTTTGCGCCGCCAGCGGCGAGGGGATCGAAACGGAGCGGCCGTCGATCTGGATGTCGCCGCTGTCGGGCGGCAGTATGCCGTCGATCACCTTCATCAACGTCGACTTGCCGGCGCCGTTCTCGCCGGCAATGGCGTGGATTTCGCCGGCGCGCAGCTCGAACCCGACATCGCGCAACGCACGGACAGGGCCGAACGATTTGCTGAGGCCGGATATTTTGAGGAGGGCCGGTTTTTCCACGGAGGTTCTCGACTGCTCAGGAAGATGGAGGCAACCGCGCCAAGCGGCGCGGCTGCCCAATGGTCGGATCAGCTGGGATCGCGGCCCTGCATGTACTTGTTCAGGTCGAACGAGTCGGCATTCTCCTTGGTGATGACGGCAAAGCCGTTATCGGCGAAGGGGATGCTCATCGGGTTGTGGCCCGACGTCTTGTAGTCGTTGAACGGGTCGATCAGCTCCGGATGCGCCGCCATGAAGGTGGCGATGAAGCCGAGATAGCCCTGCATGCCCTGGTTCGGGCTCAGCGCCATGTGGATGTTGCCGGCCTTGATCTGCTCCAGCGTCGCCGGGGTGATGTCGGCATGCATGATCAGCACCTTGGCCTTGGCTTCGAGAACGGCCGCGACCGCGCCTTCAGCCGAGCCGGCTTCAGGAATCCACAGTGCCTTGAGGTTCGGGTTGGCCTGCAGCATCGAAGCCACCGCCTTGTTGGCGACATTGGCGTCCTGGTTGGAGACCTGGCGTCCGACCAGCTTCATCTTCGGATAGTTCTTGGCGAGATAGTCGATGAAGGCGGTGACGCGCAGATCGTGGTTGCTCTGGCCGGGGTTCTCAAGCACGCCATATTCGGCGTCGTCGCCGACCTGCTTGACGATCTCCTCGGCGGCAAACTTGGCTTCCGCCAGATTGTCCGAGGTGATGTAGGAGACGCGCTTGGATTTTGGCGAGTCGGCGGCGAAGGTGACGACGGTGGTGCCGTTCTCGATGGCGCGGTTGATCGGCTCGATGAACGGATCGGCCTGCATCGGGTGCAGCAGCACGCCGGCCGGCTTCTTGATCAGATCCTGTTCGAAGGAAGCGATCTGCTTGGCGATGTCATAGTCCGGCGTGCCCGAAAACACTGTCTTGCAGCCCATCGCCGCAGCCGCCTGCTTGAAGCCCTGATAGACCGGCACCCAATAGGGATGCGCGGAGACCATGACGTTCATCACGTAGGTCTCATCCGGCTTGCACTGAAACTTGCTCTCTGCCGACGCCGGCATCGCCAGGGTCAACGTCATCACAGCGGCGCTCAGCGCGCCCACCAGCCCAATCCTGTTCATTCTCTCCTCCGGGTTCCCCGACGATGAAAGCCTCGTCGCATCAGCTTTGCAAGAAATTTCATAAGATGAAATCTCTGGCGAGATTGAATACGGCGGGATTTGTGGCATGTCAATGATGGCGAACGAAATATCAGTATGTGAAATATCTTGCAGGTGGGGTGGGGTGGATGCGAAGTCGGCGTTATCGCCAAGCGGTGCACCATTAGATGCCCGTGACGAGCGACCTGAACCCAGGACGTCCGATCTCGGCGTCTGGATGATTAGGGGGCCAGCTCTGTTTTCTCATCAGATACAATTCTTGCGTGTTGAAGCAACGCCGGAGTTCTCCTATCGTCGCCGCATTTTCGGGGGAATTCGACATGCCTTTCCTGATTGCTATTCTCGGCGTGCTGGGAGCCGGGGCGTTCTGGTGGTATCGCATGAAGGCCATGAACGAAGCCGCGCGCGAGGTCGCCGACGTCGTCGGCCGCGTCCAGGGCAACATAAGGCGCAAGAAGCTGCGCAAGCAGGCGGCGCTGTCGCCGCTGACGGCGATCGACGATCCGGTGGTGGCGGCGGCAACGCTGATCACCGCACTGGCAGCGGAGCACGGCCCGATCCTGCCGAAGCGTGAAACGGTCATCCGCGAGGTGATCTCGCAGATTGCGGACAACCAGAAGAAGACCGATGAAGCCGTCGTCTACGCCAAATGGGCCGCGGCGCAGATCGACGACACGACGATCGTCATCGACAAGCTGGCGCCCTTCCTGCGCGAGCGCCTCGATCCGCATGAGCGCGAAGATCTGCTGCAGATGCTGGATCGTGTTGCCAAGAGCGGCGAGCAGAGTTTCAAGGTCCCCGACCAACGCATGCTGCGACTGCGGCAGAAGCTGGGGTTTGAGGTCAACTGACCTCGGTCAACATTGATCTTGAACGGAAGGCGGTCGTCCCCACATCAATGGGACGGTACCCCCAAACCGTCAAGGCACAGATGGAAGCAATTGCGTACGTGGCTGCGGAATTGGCCGATCTGATCGGCATGCTGTTTGGTGACAGATTGCGCAAATCCCGCGCCGGCAGGCTGGTGATCGGCACGCTGGTCGCCATTGTGGTCTTCTACTACCTTGTCTGGCTGCTAGATCGCCTCCCCCTTCAATAGTCGCGGTGTGCCGCCGGAAAGCCCCGACGCATGGCGGATGAAGAACTCCTTCAGCCTGGGCATCCGTTCGACAAGGCCGAGGCTTATGTCGCGGAGCTGGCGCAGCGCGCCGATGTCGTTGGAAAACAGCCGGTTCAGCACATCTGTGGTGACGCCCATCTGCACCGTGTCGAAGCGGCGCCATTGCTGGTAGCGCTCGAGCACGTCGAGCGCGCCGATATCCTGTCCCAAGCGATCGGCCTCGACCACCACTTCAGCAAGGGCCGCCACATCCTTGAAGCCGAGATTGAGGCCCTGGCCGGCGATCGGGTGGATGCCGTGCGCGGCGTCGCCGGCAAGCGCGATGCGCGGGGCGACAAAGGCGCGCGCGATGGTCAGGCCGAGCGGCCAGGCGCGCGGCTTGTCGGTGACGCGGATTTCGCCGAGCTTCAGGCCGAAGCGCAATTCAAGCTCCTGCTCGAAGACGAGGTCGTCGCCCGAGACCAGCTTTTCGGCATCCTCGGAACGTTCGACCCAGACCAGCGACGAACGGTTGGTGCCGTCCTCGGTCGGCTTGAGCGGCAGCGTTGCAAACGGGCCGGCCGGCAGAAAATGCTCTTCGGCGCGGCCATTGTGCGGGCGCTCATGCGCCACCGTGCAGACGATGCCGGACTGGCCATATTCCCATTTCACCGTCTTGATGCCGGCCATGTCGCGCAATTTGGAATTGACGCCGTCGGCGGCGACCAGCAGCCGCGCCTCAATCGCCGCGCCGTCGGCCAGATGCACGGTGATGCCGGCGCCATTGCCGTCGAACGATGCGACCGCGACACCTTCGCTGATGTCGATGCCGAGCTTTTGCGCGCGGCGGCGCAAGGCGCTGTTCAGGTCCTTGTTGGCGACCATGTGGGCGAACGGTTCGCCCGGCGCGACCTCGCCATCGAAGGTGAGAAACACCGGACGCACCGGATCGGCGGTGCGCGAATCGGTGACGATCATCTCGGTGATCGCCTGCGATTGCCCGACGATTTCCTGCCAGACGCCGAGCTGGTCGAGCATGCGGCAGGCGGCGGCGGCGATCGCCGAGGCGCGGCGGTCCTTCTGCCAGACGCCGGCGGGGGCAGCATCAACGACCGCCACGGCGAGGCCCGGCCGCGCCTGTTTCAGCGACACGGCGGCGGCGAGGCCGACATAGCCGGCGCCAGCGACCAGCACGTCGAGCGGGGTTTTTGCGTCCGGGTTGCGGTTCGCCATGTCAATTCCTTTCGAAGTCTCGACCATCCCCGCCCACTGGGGCATTCCGGCCTTGACTGCCCGCCATTCCTGTCGGAAACCGCCATAGCATCTTACGGCGAGGTCACGAAGCATGACGGCGGCCATGGACGAGCTTCTCAGCATTCTCGACCTCGAGCAGCTTGAACACAATCTGTACCGTGGTCGCAGCCCCAAGCTCGACTGGCAGCGCGTTTTCGGCGGCCAGACCATCGCCCAGGCGCTGGTCGCCGCGCAGCGCACCGTCGAGCCCGAGCGCCACGTGCATTCGCTGCACGGCTATTTCATGCGGCCCGGCGACACCAAGGTGCCGATCGTCTACGAGGTCGACCGCATCCGCGATGGCGGCTCCTTCACCACGCGGCGCGTGGTGGCGATCCAGCACGGCCAGGCGATCTTTTCGCTGGAAGCCTCGTTCCAGCAGGACGAGGTTGGCCTTGAGCATCAGCTGCCGATGCCGCGCGACGTGCCGCCGCCCGACAGCCTGTTGTCGCAGCGCGAATTGCTGGGCAAGTTCGGCGAGGCGGTGCCGGACGGCATCAAGCGCTACTGGGAGCGTGACCGGCCGATCGAGATGAAGCCGGTGATGCTGAAGCATTACACCAGCCGCGAAAAGCTGGAGCCGCAGCAGAACATCTGGATCCGCACCACCGGCCCGGTGCCGGCCGACCGCGGCATCCAGGCGGCGGTGCTTGCCTACCTCTCCGACATGACGCTGCTCGACACCTCGACCTTTGCGCACGGCCGCGCCATTTTCGACCGCGACATCCAGGCGGCGAGCCTCGACCATGCGATGTGGTTCCATCGCAGCCATCCGCTCGATGACTGGATCCTGTACACGCAGGACAGCCCGTCGACGCAGGGGTCGCGCGGCTTCACCCGCGGCTCGCTGTTTGCCCGCGACGGCACGCTGATCGCCTCGGTTGCCCAAGAAGGCCTGATCCGGCTGAAGCGGCCGCCTGCGGAATAGGCATTTTCGAAAAATTGCCTACTTTTTAATCAGTGACTGTCCGTTGACAGTGCGCACCGTGGCGCCGGGACTCGAGCGATCCGTTTGTTTACAATGAGTTAACACCCTGCTTCGGCAACTGGCACGGAGCTTGAATCCTGTTGGGCACTCTCCGGGCTTTTTGGGATCGGTGAAGGTGTGCAAACGCGGGGGACCGCAACAGCAAAGGGTGAAACCTTATGAAAATCGTGATGGCAATCATCAAGCCGTTCAAGCTCGACGAGGTGCGCGAAGCGCTCACCGCCGTCGGCATCCAGGGCCTGACCGTCACCGAAGTCAAAGGCTACGGGCGTCAGAAGGGACACACGGAAATCTATCGCGGGGCGGAATACGCGGTCAGTTTCCTGCCGAAAATCAAGATCGAAGTCGCGGTTAGCACAGACCTGGTCGACAAGGCCGTCGAAGCCATCACGGCGGCGGCCAAGACCGGCCAGATCGGCGACGGCAAGATCTTCGTCTTCGGCATCGATCAGGCGGTGCGCATCCGTACCGGCGAAACAGACACCGACGCACTTTGAGCGGCGAACACGTATTCCAATGGAGAGTTCAATGAATATACCTTCCACCTTGAAGTCAGTGGCGCGCTCCGCGCTGCTGGGCTCCTTAGCGCTCGGAGCATTGGGCACGGTTGCTGCCTTCGCGCAGGAGGCGGCTCCCGCCGTCGCGGCGGCAGCGCCAGCAGCGCCGGCTTTTACCGTCGACAAGGGCGACACCACGTGGATGATGATTTCCACCGTGCTGGTGCTGTTGATGACCATTCCCGGCCTTGCGCTTTTCTACGGCGGCCTGGTTCGTACCAAGAACATGCTGTCGGTGCTGATGCAGGTCTTCACCATCACCAGCGTGGTCATGATCATCTGGGTCTTCTACGGCTACAGCCTCGCCTTCACCCCGGGCAACGCCTTCGTCGGCGGCCTTTCGAAGATGTTTCTCTCCGGCGTCAACGTATCGACGCTTTCGGAAACCTTCAGCAAGGGCGTCGCCATTCCTGAACTGGTGTTCGTCGTCTTCCAGATGACCTTCGCCTGCATCACGCCCGCCCTGATCGTCGGCGCATTCGCCGAACGCGTCAAATTCTCCGCCTTGATCCTTTTCGTTATCCTATGGGTGACGTTAATCTACTTCCCGATCGCGCACATGGTCTGGTTCTGGGGCGGCCCGAGCGCCTATGCCGACCCGTCCGGCCTGATCTTCAGCTTCGGCGCCATCGACTTCGCCGGCGGCACGGTCGTTCACATCAATGCGGGCATTGCCGGTCTCGTCGGCGCGCTGATGATCGGCAAGCGCATCGGCTACAAGAAGGACATCATGGCGCCGCACTCGATGACGCTGACCATGGTCGGCGCTTCATTGCTGTGGGTCGGCTGGTTCGGCTTCAACGCCGGTTCGAACCTCGAAGCGAACGCCTATGCGGTGCTGGCGATGATCAACACCTTCGTCGCCACGGCGGCGGCGGCAGTGGCCTGGATCGTGCTTGAATCGCTGCTGCGCGGCAAAGCCTCCATGCTCGGCGCTGTTTCGGGCGCGGTCACCGGCCTCGTCGCGATTACGCCGGCTGCAGGTTTTGCCGGCCCGATGGGCGCTATCGTGCTTGGCATCGTTGCCACCTTCGTCTGCTACTTCTTCGTCTCGGTGGTGAAGAACACGTTCGACTATGATGACAGCCTCGATGTCTTCGGCGTCCACTGCGTCGGTGGCATCATCGGTGCGCTAGGCACTGGCATTCTGGTCAATCCCGCCCTCGGCGGCGCCGGCATCGTCGACTATTCGACGGCCGACTTCGCCGCCGGCTATGCCGGCACGGCCACGCAGCTCCTGGCGCAGGGCAAAGGCGTCCTGGTAACCCTGCTGTGGTCGGGCATCGGCAGCGCAATCCTCTACAAGGTCGTCGACTTGATCATCGGTCTGCGTCCGACAGCCGACGCCGAGCGCGAAGGCCTCGACCTGACTTCGCATGGCGAAGCGGCCTACCACTCGTAAGCACCGCGGGGCGGCTTCGGCCGCCCCGCATTCTCCCATCCCGTCGTGACGCTCCCGAAAGGAGTTCACGCTTTGAGGCCCGGGTTATTCCGGGCCTCTCTTTTTGGCAACCGTGCTGGCAGGCCTCGGTCCCTGCGCAATCACGTTCTAGTGATGGCCGCCGGCGGGGAGACGTCGACCGGATTGGTTCTGAACTGTTGAGACTGCCTACAGTGGAGTGAGCAAGATCGTGGCTCTGGGTGCGTATAGTTAATGCGGCCTTAACCTTCCCCCCGATAGTCTGACATCCGAATCTGCCGGAGTGCGTCATGCGCCCGGCCAGTCCATGACAGACGGGGAACGAAGCATGCGTTCAGGGGCTTCAGCACCGCTCGCGCTAACCGATACGGGGCACGGCATCCAGGCATTCGCGCGGCGCCAGGTCGGGCGGCTGGTCGGCGCCGGCCTGTTTGCGCTGGTCGCCTTTGGCGTCGCGGCGCTGGCGACCTGGAACGTCGCCGATCCCAGCTTCTCGCACGCCACCGACAACATCGTCACCAACGCCATGGGCTATGCGGGCGCGGTATTCTCCGACCTCGCCATGCAGTTCTTCGGCCTTGCCGCGGTTGCCGCCCTGGTGCCGGCGGTGATCTGGGGCTTTCTTCTGTTTTCGGCGCGCGGCGTCGACAGGCTGCCGAAGCGCGGCCTTGCCTGGTTCGGCTTCGCGCTGCTCGCGGCGGCGATGGCCGGCTGCGTGGTGCCGCCCAAGACGTGGCCGTTGCCGACCGGCCTCGGTGGCGTGTTCGGCGACATGGTGCTCAATATTCCGGGCCTGGTCATTGGCGGCTACCCGACCGGCATCGTTGCCAGCATCATTGCCATGGTGCTCATTGCGCCGGCGCTGTGGCTGTTTGCCTATGGCTCGGCGCTGATTGCGCGCAAGAACGGCTTTGCCGTCATGGAGCGCACCGCGGAGCCCGATCCCCGAGAGGACGACCTGCTCTTCGACGAAGACGAGGACGAGGGCGACGAGGGGATACTGGCGCTCGGCGCCGTTACCCACTGGTGGCTGTCTTTCCGCGCCTGGATGCATCGCCGGGCTGTGCGCCGCCAGCAGGAGCGCGACGAGTTCGAGCCGGAGATGGAGCAGCGCTCCACCGCATGGCGCCGCGCCGCCGAACGGGTCGAATCGGCGGAATTCGCCGAAGCGCGGATGAGCCCGGATGGCCGCGCCCGCGTCGAGCCGGAATTCTTCGCCGCCATGGTCAATGACCGCAGCGTTTCCGTCGATCCGGACGATGACGACGTCCTCGATGCCGGTTTCGACAATGGCGACGAGGAGGTCGAACTCGACGACGAGCCGGTCCAGCGCCGTGCCGCGCCGAACGCCAAGGTGCAGAACTTCCGGTCAGATGCGGCGACCCGCGTCGCCGCACCTGCGCCGCGTCCCGCTCCCGGCGCGCGCGTCCAGCGCGAGGCGCAGACCTCGCTGATCGGCTCGGAAACATTCGAAATGCCGTCGCTGCATTTCCTGTCGGAGCCGAAGAACGTGGTGCGCGACGCCAGCCTGTCCAAGGACGCGCTGGAGCAGAATGCGCGCCTGCTCGAAGGCGTTCTGGAGGATTTCGGCGTCAAGGGCGAGATTATCGCGGTGCGGCCCGGCCCCGTCGTCACGCTCTATGAACTGGAACCGGCGCCCGGCATCAAATCGTCCCGCGTCATCGGCCTGTCCGACGACATCGCCCGCTCGATGAGCGCGATTGCCTGCCGCGTCGCCGTGGTGCCGGGCCGCAACGCCATCGGCATCGAATTGCCGAATGCCAAGCGCGAGACCGTCTATCTCCGGGAGATCCTGGCCAGCCGCGATTTCGAGACGACCAAGTCCAAGCTGGCGCTGGCGCTGGGCAAGACCATCAATGGCGAGGCGGTGATCGTCGACATCGCCAAGATGCCGCATGTGCTGGTCGCAGGCACCACCGGCTCCGGCAAGTCCGTCGCCATCAACACCATGATCCTGTCGCTGCTCTACAAGCTGACGCCGCAGGACTGCCGGCTGATCATGATCGACCCGAAGATGCTCGAACTTTCCGTCTATGACGGCATCCCGCACCTTCTGACGCCGGTGGTCACCGACCCGAAGAAGGCCGTGGTGGCGTTGAAATGGACGGTGCGCGAGATGGAGGACCGCTACCGCAAGATGTCCAAGGTCGGCGTGCGCAACATCGACGGCTTCAACGCGCGCGTGCAGTTGGCTGAAAAGAAGGGCGAAAAAATCTCGCGCACCGTGCAGACCGGCTTCGACCGCCAGACCGGCGAGGCGATCTACGAGACCGAGAACCTCGATCTCGAGCCAATGCCCTACATCGTCGTCATCATCGACGAGATGGCCGATTTGATGATGGTCGCCGGCAAGGACATCGAAGGCGCGGTGCAGCGCCTGGCACAAATGGCGCGCGCGGCCGGCATCCATGTCATCATGGCGACGCAGCGTCCGTCGGTCGACGTCATCACCGGCACCATCAAGGCCAATTTCCCGACCCGTATCTCCTTTCAGGTGACGTCGAAGATCGACAGCCGCACCATTCTGGGCGAGCAGGGCGCCGAGCAGCTGCTCGGCATGGGCGACATGCTGTATATGGCCGGCGGCGGCCGCATCCAGCGCGTGCACGGCCCGTTCGTCGCCGACGACGAGGTCGAGAAGATCGTCGCCCATCTGAAGCTGCAGGGCGTGCCCGAATATCTCGACGCCATCACCGAGGATGACGGCGAGGACGATGACGAGCCGTCGGGCAAGGGCGGCGCTGGCGGCGGCGGCAACAGCAATTTCGAGGATTCCGACGATCCCTACGACCAGGCGGTCTCGGTCGTGCTGCGCGACGGCAAGGCGTCGACCAGCTACATCCAGCGCCGGCTCGGCATCGGCTACAACCGCGCCGCCTCGATCATCGAGAAGATGGAGAAGGAAGGCATTGTCGGCCCGGCCAACCATGCCGGCAAACGCGAAATCCTGGTGCCGACCGAGGACGACAAGTTCTGATCAGCCGATACGGCCCGGCGGCAACCTTGAACCTTTTGGCGCGTTTCAGCGACTGAGCGCTGTCAGGCCCGCCAAACTTAAGTCTAACTGGGGGTCCACGGACTGCAACGAGACACACACCACACGAGAGTGACCGGCATGAAAAACGATCTTTCCGCGATCAGCGATTTCGCTCCAAACCGTCGCCAGTTGCTCGGCCTTGGCCTGATGCTTGCCGGCGCCGCGGCCATCAACGTCGTGCCGGGGTTCCAGCTCTTGGCCTCGGCGCAGGCGGCGGTGCCGCCGACGGCGCAAAAGATCGCCGACCATTTCTCCTCGGTCAAATCGATGAGCGGCGAGTTCGTCCAGTTCGGCCCCAACAACCAGCAGACCGGCGGCAAGTTCTTCCTTGAGCGGCCAGGCAAGATTCGCTTCAACTATGACGGCAAGTCGAATTTCCGGGTGATTTCCGACGGCAAGTCGGTGGTCATCCTCAACAAGCGGCTGAAAACGTCCGATCTCTATCCGTTGTCGAAGACGCCGCTGAAGCTGTTGCTCGACACCAAGATCGACCTCTCGGGGGGCCGCGTGAAATCGATCAAGGAAGAGAGCGACCTCACCACCATCCAGCTTGCCGACAAGTCGGTGTTCGGCAATTCGAAGATCACCATGATGTTCGATCCGAAATCCTATGATCTGCGCCAGTGGACCATCACCGACGCGCAGGGCAAGGACACCACGGTGATGATCTACAACACCAAGGAAGGCGTCAGCTTCCCTGCGGACACCTTTGCCATCGACTATGCGGCGAACCGCGAGCTGAACACCAACCAGCGCTAGATGCGGTGAGGCCGGCCTGCCAATGGCGATCTCCTGCGCTTCCGGTGCTCACGTGGTTTAAGTACGCTCCGCTCCGGTTCTCGGAGACCGCCATTCGACTCGGCCTGATCTGAATCAGAGCCGCCGCCCGCAAAGGCTGGCTTGTGTTTGTGGCGCTAGGCTGGCAGTAGATCGGCGACCTTGTTCGGACCGCCGCATGCCCTTCTCCATCGCCACCTGGAACATCAACTCCGTGCGCCTGCGCATGCCGATCGTCGAGCGGCTGCTGACGGAGCAGGCGCCCGATGTGCTTTGCCTGCAGGAGACGAAGGTTCCCGACGAGCTGTTTCCGGAAAAGGCGTTCCGCAAGGCCGGCTACGAGCACATCGCATTCCATGGCCAGAAGGGCTATCACGGCGTTGCGACGGTGGCGCGGCGGCCGATCGAGATTGTCGAGAAACGGCGCTTCTGCGAGATCGATGACAGCCGGCATCTGTCGGTCAAGGTGCAGGCCGGCGGCAAGGCAATCCTGGTCCACAATTTCTACGTGCCGGCCGGCGGCGACGAGCCCGATCCGGAGATCAACCGCAAGTTCCGCCACAAGCTCGATTTCGTTGCCGAGATGAACGCCATCCGCGCCGCGCATGACGAGGTGTCGGCCTCGATCCTGGTCGGCGACCTCAACATCGCTCCGCAGGAGCACGATGTCTGGTCGCACAAGCAATTGCTCAACGTCGTCAGCCACACGCCGGTCGAGACGCAAAATTTCGACGCGATGCGGATCGCCGGCGACTGGGTCGACCTGATGCGGCTCGACGTGCCGCCAGAGCAGAAGCTCTACACCTGGTGGAGCTATCGCGCGCGGGACTGGGAAGCCTCGAACCGCGGCCGCCGGCTCGACCATGTCTGGTCGTCACCGAACCTGGTGCCGAGCTTTGCCGGCTATGAGATCCTGCGAGAGGCGCGTGGCTGGGAACGGCCCTCGGACCATGTGCCGGTGATTGCGCGGTTCGACCTGGATTAGGCGGGCCGATATTCAGGTGAGGCCGGCCTGCAAATGGCCGATACCTGCGCTTCCGGTGCTCGCGTACTTTGAGTACGCTCCGCTCCGGTTCTCGGTATCAGCCATTTTCGACTCGGCCTGACCTGAATCTCGACACACCCAAGCGTGAGCGCGGTCGCGGGGACCTACCCGCCAAACCTTGGCGCCAGCTTCTCGATGCGGGCGATCATGGCCTGGAAATCATCGAGGATGCGCTGGTGCAGTTTCACCGCCACCTCGGGATATTCCTCCAGAATGCGGCGAAACATCTTGCGGCTCAACCTTATCACTTCCGAATCGGTCTCGGCCGAGGCGCTGGTCAGCCGTCTTGAGTCGGCGATCAGCGCCAGTTCGCTGAGGATCGTGCCGGGGCCGGCGGTGCCGATCGGGATGCGGTCGCCATCCTGCTCCCGGTAGAGCACGATGCGGCCACTGACCACGATATAGGCCGAGTCGGCTTCGTCATCCTCGCGGTACAGCTTGCGGTCGGCCTGCAGATGGGTGGCTTCGGCGCCGAAGGCGAGCAGGCGCAGTTGTTCCTGCGTGAAACCCTCAAAGAGCTTCACGGCGGACAGGATGCGGATGTCGTCATCCAGCGCCATCTCTAGCTGCGTCCCCGAACGGTCAGTCCAATCCCTCCCTTAGAGCGCCGCGTGTCCAATTGAACGCGCAAAGGACGCTCTAACACTTCAATCTGCGCAGCGGGCCGATCCAGGCTCCCCCAGCCGGATCCTCCCCGAAACAGTCCCGCCCCGACCGCTTATTGAACAATGAAAAGTTTAAGGAACCAGCTTGTAGCCGCCGCTTTCTGTCACAAGAATTTCAGCATTGGAAGGATCGCGCTCGATCTTCTGGCGCAGCCGGTAGACGTGAGTTTCCAGCGTGTGCGTGGTGACGCCGGAATTGTAGCCCCACACTTCCTCGAGCAGGACGTCGCGCGTCACCACCTTCTGGTCGGCTCGATAGAGATATTTGATGATCGAGGCTTCCTTCTCGGTCAGCCGCACCTTGCCGCCGCGCTGGTCGATCAGAAGCTTCTGGCTGGGCTTGAACGTGTAGGGCCCGACCGAAAAGGTGGCGTCTTCGCTCTGCTCGTGCTGGCGCAGTTGTGCGCGTATGCGGGCGAGCAGCACGGCGAAGCGGAACGGCTTGGTGACATAGTCGTTGGCGCCGGCCTCGAGGCCCAGAATTGTGTCGGAATCGGTATCGTGGCCGGTCAGCATGATGATCGGCGCCTTGTAGCCGCCCTTGCGCAGGATCTTCACCGCCTCGCGGCCATCCATGTCGGGCAGCCCGACGTCCATGATGAGCAGGTCGATGAGCCCGCCGCGCGCCGCGGCGACGCCTTTGGCGGCGGTCGCTTCCTGCAAGACGTCGAATTCTTCGTAAAGGGCCAGTTGCTCGACGAGGGTTCCGCGCAGGTCGTCATCGTCGTCAACGATCAGAATGGTACGTGATGTCATGGATCAATCCATTGTTTTGAAAAGAATTTTCAGTTGACCGCCCCCCATTTATGCGGAAGCTGACCGGCGCAACAGTCCGATCACAGTGATTTGTTCCGTGACACGATCATACAAGAAAAAACGCGATCGCAATGCAGCCGGCGCAATTTTGCCGAAAGGGCTGCGTGTGCTGGTGGTTCGGGCGAGGCCGGGCAACCCCAGCCAGGGGATATTGCAGGCCGGCAGCAAGGTGTTTGCCTGCGCGCTCGGAGGCGGCGGCATCTCAGCCAACAAGCGCGAAGGCGACGGTGCGACGCCGCTTGGCGAGATGCGGATTTTGTCAGGATATTTTCGGGGCGATCATTTCGCGGCCGGCCGCAAAACCCGGCTGGCGATGGCGCCGATCGGCGCCGATCTCGGCTGGTGCGAGGTGCCGGACGACCGCAACTACAACCGGCCGGTGAAAATCCCCTATGGCGCCAGCCATGAGCGAATGCGGCGCGACGACCGCCTCTATGACGCCTGCCTTGTGCTCGACTGGAACATGGCGCCGCGCCGGCGCGGCCGCGGCAGCGCCATCTTCTTTCATCTGACCCGCCCAGGCTTCACACCGACGCAAGGCTGCGTGGCGGTGACAGCGCGGACAATGGCGCGGCTGTTGCCGCTGGTGTCGGACCGGACGGTGGTGAGGGTGGTGAGGTAGGGAGTAGGGAGTAGGGAGTAGGGAGTAGGGAGTAGGGAGTAGGGAGTAGGGAGTAGGGAGTAGGGAGTAGGGAGTAGGGAGTAGGATGGTCTCGGCGTCGTTTCAATCCTTCACTACTCACTACTCACTACTCACTACTCACTACTCCCTACTCACCATTGCCTAACGCCTTCTCGGCTTCTGCCACCCAGTGTCCAGCAATCCAAGCCGGCCGAGTTCCCGGTCCACGGCCCGCGTCACGTCCTTGCGCTGCGCGCCGACATCGCGCAGTTGGCGATCCGAAAGGTCCTCCACGTCCTGGCGCGGCAGGTTGATGGCGACTTTCGCCTGGCGAAGCCAGTCCGTTACGGCATGCAACCAGTTCGAGCGAGCTGCTGGCGAGTTCAAAACGAAGATGGACATGATGCGCTCCGTGTTCCGCCGGATATCAAATCCGGCTTGATGGTGTTTCGATGGATGCATCATGCCGCATTGAAATCCATAAGAGAAACGAGTAGTTCTTTTCGGACCGTCAAGTTTTATTTGAGGATACGGTGATGTCCCGTCTGTTGCCCGGAACGCGCGCGCTGAGGACTCTGGAAGCCGCCGCCCGCCACCTCAATTTTACCCGCGCTGCCGACGAGCTCGGGCTGACGCCGGCGGCGGTCAGCCACCAGATCAAGGAAATCGAGGATCAGCTCGGGCTGGTGCTGTTCACGCGAACCAGTCGTACCATCCGGTTGACCGAGGCAGGTACGGTGCTGTTCGAGGCCTCGATCGATGCGCTCGACCTGCTCAACCGGGCGGTGTCGCGGGCGCGCAAGCTGACGCGCGGCACGGCATTGCTGAAGGTGACGCTCGACGCGCAGTTCGCGTCAAAATGGCTGATGCGGCGCGTCGACGATTTTCGCAAACTTCAGCCCAGTATCGAGCTGAGGTTCGACATCGGCTACGAAGTGCGCGATTTCGAACTCGACGACGTCGATGTCGGCATCCGGTTCGGGGTCGGCAAGTATCCGGGGCTTCGCGCCCATCGCCTGTTCGACAACATCCTCATTCCGGTGTGCAGCCCGAGCCTGCTGACCTCCGGCCCGCCGCTGCGCGAACCGCGCGACCTCTTCAACCACACGCTTGCCCATATCGAATGGTCGCGCCAAGGCGTGACATGGCCGAACTGGCGCATGTGGATGGCGGCGGCCGGCATCAACGATTTCGACGACAGTCGGACTATCGTGTTTGGAACCTCCACCGATGCCGTGCAGGCGGCGCTCGACGGCAATGCCGTGGCGCTCGCCGAGTTCGCCATGGTGGCAAACGACCTTTCCCAGGGAAGGCTGGTGCAGCCCTTTGAACTCGGTCTGCGCGTGGGGCCGGAGTTCGGCTACTTCCTGGTCTATCCCGAGAGCACTGCCAACGATCCGCGCATCATCGCTTTCCGTGAATGGATCCTCGACGAAGTCGCCAGGACGCAGACCTGACGACTTCTGCAGGCCTCAGCCGGCGACCGGCGTCCCGAACCAGCCTATCACCGCGCCGATGATCAACAGCACGCCGAGCCAGTGGCCGCCGTCGATCAGGGTCAGGTCCCAGCCGAAATTCTCATAGCGATGGTTGGCCGTCAGCGTCGTGGCGACGAAACCCAGCCAGAGGACGAAGCCGAAGACCAGCCCTACGACAAGGACCGGCTCGCCGCCCGTCATCGCGCCGACGACCAAGGCCAAGACCAGCGCCATGATCAGCTCGGCGATGAAGGAGATGATGAAGGGCAATATTGATTTCTTTGACGTTGACGGATCGATCCTGGCCGCCCTCATCCAAGGCTTGCTGAGGGCCGTGTACCAGACGGCGCCAAACAGCCACGCCGCGACGGCCGCGACAGCCACCGCCAGCCAGTTCACCACTGAAAAATCCATAAAGTCCTCCCCTCAAGCATGCAGCCCAAAGCCTGACGGTTCTGGGATAACGACATGCGTATTCTTCAAATCAATGCGCGATGGAACGCCTGTTCGGCAATGCCGTCAAGCGAAGCGCCACACCGTGGTGCGCTTGACAAGGGCGTCCTCCAGCGCCCGCGTCACCGCCACTTCGTAGACGGCGAGCGGCTCCAGTCCCGCCTTCGGCATGTAGGAGCGGCCCGGATCGCCGACGAGGATGTCAGCGCCGCGCGCCTTCAGTGTCGAAAACCACGGCATCAGCGTGTCGGCGAAGGATTTGTCGTAGAAGACGTCGCCCGCCAGTACCACGTCCCAGCCGGCGTCGGTGCCGATGCAGTCCGTGCCGCAAAAGTCGATGGCAACGCCATTGGCCTCTGCGTTGAGGCGGATCGCCGTTTCGCAGAACGGGTCGATGTCGGCGGCGATCACGTGCGCCGCACCCGCCTTGGCGGCGGCGATGGCGACAAGGCCGGAGCCGGAGGCGAAGTCGAGCACGCGTTTGCCCCGCACATCCGACGGATTGTCCAGCACGTAGCGGGCAAGGCCCTGACCGCCGGCCCAGGCAAAGGCCCAGAACGGTGGCGGCAGGCCGATTTCGATCAGCTCGTTCTCCGTGCGCTGCCAGAGGTCATGCGCTTCGTCGGCCAGATTGAGGACAATCTCCGGCACATGCGGCGGCGACATAAGCGCCGTGTTGTCGAGAATGAACTTTTTCGCGCTGTTCGGCGTAAGGACCGTCACGGAGCCGGCGTCAGGCCGCCCATGCGGCAGACTTCCTTCCATTCGGCCGGCGTCACCGGCTGTACGGAAAGCCGTCCAAGCCGCACCAGCGCCATCTCGGCAAGCTTCGGATTGGCCTTGACCTGCTCCAGCGTCGGCGGGTTCGGCACGTCCTTGAAGGCGCGGATGTCGACGCATTCCCAGCGCGGATCGTCGGTGGTGCTGTCGGGATGGGCAAGCCCGCAGACTTCGGCAATGCCGACGACGTTCAGCCCTTCATTGGAGTGATAGAAGAAGCCGAGATCGCCGATCTGCATCGCCTTCATGTTGTTGCGCGCTGCATAGTTGCGCACGCCGTCCCACTGCGTGCCGGCCTTGCCCTTGGCCTTCAGCGCCTCGAAGGAGAAGACCGAAGGTTCGGATTTGAACAGCCAGTAGTTCATGTCTTTGCTCCAACTACTATTTTTTGCGCAATTCCGGACGGAAAACCGTTACACAATTTTCCTGGGATCGCTCTAGGCGCCGCCGGAACTAACTAGCCGCCGGCTTGTTGAAGGTCCAGTTCCACTGGCGGATTTCGACACTTTCGAACAGCCCGGCCTTGGCATAGGGGTCGGCAGCCGACAGCGCCTGCGCACCGGCGAGGTCGGGCGCTTCCACGACGACGAGGCTGCCATTGGGCTTGCCCTCGGCGTCGAGGAACGGGCCGGCAAAGGCCAGTTTGTTGTCGGCGTTCAGGCGTTCGAGAAAGGCGACGTGGACCGGCCGCGTATCGACCCGCACCTGCAGGCTGCCCGGCTTGTCCTTGCAAATCAACGCAAACAGCATGTTAAACTCCGGTTTGTTTGGGGATCAGAGGTCGGTTTCGGTTTTCAGGGGTCGCGTCATCAGCGCGGACACAGCCTGCCGAATGGTGATCGTGCCGTCCAGTATCGCCGACACCGCAGCGATGATCGGCGCGTCGATGTGGCGCTCGGTGGCGATGCGGGCGGCGATCGCCGCCGTCGGCACGCCTTCGGCGAGCGGCAGTCCGGCCAAGGGCTTGCCTTGCCCCAGCGCCAGCCCATAGGCGAAATTGCGCGACTGGGCCGAAGAGCAGGTGAGCAAAAGGTCGCCGAGGCCGGAAAGCCCCATCAGCGTCTCCGGCTTGGCGCCGAAGGATGCCCCGATGCGGCGCAGTTCGACGAAGCCGCGTGTCACCATGGCGGCCTGCGCGCTGGCGCCGAGCCCAGCGCCGGTGACGGCGCCAGCGGCAATGGCGAAGACATTCTTCAAAGCGCCACCAATCTCGACGCCGATCAAATCGTCGCTGGAATAGCAGCGCAGATTCTGCGCCGAAAAGCGCGCGGCAAGCTCGGCCGCCAAGGCGTCGTCGGGGGAAGCAACCACGACAGCGGTCGGCAGACCCCTGGCCACATCGGCGGCAAAGCTCGGACCGGACAAGGCCGAAACCGGAGTTTCGGGCAGGATCTCACCAACGATCGCCGACAGCAGCGCGCCGGTGTCGCGCTCGATGCCTTTGGCGCAGAGAACCAGCGGGATGCCTTTCGGCATATGGGGCTTTGCCGTCGTCAGCATGGCGCGCAGCGCCTGCGCCGGCGCCACGGCCAGCGCGCAATCGGCATCGGTCAGGGCCGTGCTGATATCGCTCGTCGCCGCAATGCCTGTTTCAATGGCGATGCCGGGGAGATAACGCGGGTTCTCGCCGCGGCGGATCGCGGAAACCGTCTCTTCGTCGCGGGCGTAGAGCCGGACATCGTGACCGGCGCGTAGCATCGCCAGCGCCAGCGCCGTGCCCCAGGCGCCGCCGCCAAGCACGGCAACGCGCCAGCCGGTCTTGTCCCTGCCGCTTGTCTTGCCGGCGCTCATGCTTTCGCTCCACGCCGGCCGGAGCCGACCATCGGCGCCGAAATGCTGTCCAGCGGCCAGCGCGAACGCGGCACGAAATCGAAGCCGTTCTCTTGCGACAAGCCTGCCCGCAACCGCTCGATCCCGGCCCAGGCGATCATCGCCGCATTGTCGGTGCAAAGCTTCAGCGGCGGCGCGACAAAGGCGAAGCCGGCCTCGGCGCACTGCTTCTGCAGCGTCGCCTTGATCGCTCTGTTGGCGGCGACGCCACCGGCAACGACCAGCGCCGGCTCGGCCTTGTCCGGAAATTCGTCACGGAAGCGGGCCAGCGCGCGGGCCACGCGGTCGCCAAGTGCGTCGGCTACCGCCGCCTGGAACGAGGCGCAGATGTCGGCGACATCCTGCTCGCTTAGCGGCTGGATGGCGGTCGCCGCCTGGCGCACGGCGGTCTTGAGGCCGGAGAAGGAGAAATCGGGCTGCGCCGAGCCCCTCATCGGCCGCGGAAAGGCAAAGCGCGTCGCATCGCCCGACATTGCCGCCTTTTCGACGTTCGGGCCGCCGGGATAGGGCAGGCCGAGCATTTTGGCCGTCTTGTCGAAAGCTTCGCCGAGCGCGTCGTCGATGGTCGTCGCCCAGCGTTGGTAGTCGCCGACGTCGCGCACGGCGACGATCTGGGTGTGGCCACCGGAGACCAGCAGCAGCAGATAGGGAAAGTCGAGCCCGTCGGTCAGCCTTGCGGTCAGTGCGTGGCCTTCGAGATGGTTGATGGCGATCAGCGGCTTGCCGGCGGCCGCTGCAATCGCCTTGGCCGTCATCAGGCCGACGATCAGCCCGCCGACCAGGCCGGGGCCGCCAGTGGCGGCAATGGCGTCGATGTCGGCCAGGGCTACGCCCGAATCCGCAAGAGCGGCCTCGACAATGCCGTCCAGCGCCTCGACATGGGCGCGCGCGGCGATCTCCGGCACGACGCCGCCGAAGGCGGCGTGCTCCTTGATCTGGCTGAGCACGATGTTGGACGCAATCACCGGCACGGAATCACCGTCCAGCGTCACCACGCTGGCGGCGGTCTCGTCGCAACTCGTCTCAATGCCCAGAACGCGGATCAATTCGTCGCTGTCTCCAGAGATTGTGTCGCCGGACTTTCCTAGTTAGAGGGAGTGCCGGAAACGCAAAGCCAGCCGGGGGTTATCACGGACCGCGCGCCATGCAAACTTTGAAAATCGGAACACGCGGCAGCCCGCTGGCGCTCGCCCAGGCGCATGAAACGCAGGCGCGGCTGATGGAAGCGCACGGCATGCCGGCGGAAGCCTTCGAGGTCGTCGTCATTTCGACCAGCGGCGACCGCATCCAGGACCGGCCGCTGTCGGAAGCCGGCGGCAAGGGTCTGTTCACCAAGGAAATCGAAGAGGCGCTGCTGGCCGGCACGATCGATATCGCCGTGCATTCCTCCAAGGATATGCCGACAGTGCTGCCGGACGGGCTGGAGCTGTCCGCCTTCCTGCCGCGCGAGGATGCGCGGGACGCCTTCATCGGAAAGGCGGTGAAGCGCATTGTTGATTTGCCGCAAGGCGCCAAGGTCGGGTCGTCTTCGCTCAGGCGCCAGGCGCTGATCCGGCGCATGCGGCCGGACCTAGACGTGGTCATGTTCCGCGGCAATGTGCAGACCAGGCTGCGCAAGCTGGAGGAAGGCGTCGCCGAAGGCACGATCCTCGCCTATGCCGGGCTGAAGCGGCTCGGGCTCGGCCATGTCGTCACCGACCTGATGCCGCTCGATGCTTTTCCGCCGGCGCCGGGACAAGGCGCAATCGGCATCGAAACCCGCATCGGCGACAGCGAGGTCGAAAAGATGCTGGTGGCCATCCATGATGTGCCGACAGGCCAGGCGCTGGCCTGTGAGCGCGCCTTCCTGGCGGCGCTCGACGGCTCCTGCCGCACGCCGATCGCCGGCTATGCGACGATCTCGGGCGGCAGGCTGGTTTTCGCCGGGCTGATCATTTCGCCCGATGGCACGCAATCGCATGAGGTCAAGGCCGAAGGCTTGGCGCTGGATGCCGCTGACATCGGCACGGACGCGGCCAGGATGGTGCGGGTCAAAGCGGGCGAAACCTTCTTCGACGGCTGGGTCTGATATGCGTGTCCTGGTGACGCGGCCGCAACCTGGGGCGTCGCGAACCATGCGGCGGCTGCAGGAATTGGGATTTGAGCCGCTCCTTCTGCCGCTGACCGAAACGGTGACACTGCGGGTTGGCGCCGATGCTGCGAGCGACAATGCCGTGGCCGTCGCTGTGACCAGCGCAAATGCGGTGCGGCATGCGCCGAAAGAACTCATTCGTGCGCTCGCCGCCTTGCCTTGCCATGCCGTCGGACGCAGGACGGCTGAAGCGGCACGTTCGACAGGGTTCTTGTCGGTCAGCGAAGGGGCGGGCGACGCCGAGCGGCTGGCCGAGGCGATTGCTGCCGGCCTTTCCGGCAAGGCGGTCGTCTATCTCACAGGGCGCGTGCGGTTTCCGGCATTCGAGGCGCGGCTGCGAAAGGCCGGCGTCGAGGTCCGCACCGTCGAAACCTACGACACGATTTCGCTCGATTATTCCGATGCTGAAATCCGTACACGCCTGTCCGATCAGGCGGTCGACGCGGTGCTGCTCTATTCAGCCAAGGCGGCGGCAGCGTTGCAGGCCTTGGCCAGCCGGGCGGAACTGCGCGATCTCTTTGAAAACATGCAGGCTTTTGCGCTCTCCGAGCGCGTGGCAGCGGCGTTTGACAATGCCGCCGGCAAAAAAATACGCATTGCGCGGGAACCGCAGGAGGAGGCGCTGCTTGAGCTGTTGCACCGCGGCGACTGAGCCCCGTGTCATCACGCCGCCCCTTTTCACCTGATGATGATGTGCTAGACCATTTTTCAAACCATCACGCGCCGTCGGGCGCCCAGACGAAGCAGGATTGCGGAGCCCAGGCATGGTCAAGACGCCGAAGATGCGACATTCGAAAAGCCGCCGCGAGCCGGTGACCATCGAACTCGAACCCGGCGCTGTCTCGCGCATTGCCGATGCGGATGCCGCCAAGACGGATGTCGCCAACTCGGACGACGTCGAGGCCCCGGCAGGGTCGGTTGCGGCTGAGGATGCGGCTGCCATGGCCAATGCGCAGCCGGAGACGCCTGACGAGCCCGTTCATGCCGATCAAGCCGATCTCGAGCCGTGGGAGCACTCCGATGCCGCGGCGCAGGCCGCTCCCGAAAGCGCCGATGCCAAGGCGTCCACCCAGGCGGAGCAGCCTTACCCCACTGCTTCGGATGCGCCACCGCGCGCCAGAACCTCCGACTTCAGTTTCGAGGATGCCTCGCCCAAGCCGGGTGCACCCAAGGAAACCCCAAGGACAGCCGGGAACCAGCCCATGGCCGCGCAACCGAAGCGCACGAACGGCATTGCCGCCGGCATCATCGGCGGTGTCATCGCGCTGGCTGCCGCCGGGGGGCTGCAGTTTGCCGGCGTGCTTGGCGCTCCGGGCTCAGGGGCGGGCACGGTCTCGCTCGACGGCGTCAATGGCGAGATCGCTTCGCTGAAGCGCGAAATCGCCGACCTCAGGGAAGCCAGCGGCAATGGCGCCGCAACGGCCAAGGTCGACGGGCTGTCTTCGGCGCTGGATCAGGTCAAGGCCGATGTCGCATCGCTGAAATCGGCGGTCGAAAAGGACGGCGCCGGCGACAATGCCGGGCTTGCCGCGCTTGGCGACAAGGTCAAGCAGATCGAGACGGCGGTTGCCGCCCTTGGCCAGGCCGGTGGTGCAGCGCCCGTCGATCTCGCGCCGCTCAATGAAAGACTGGCGGGCCTCGACGCACTGGTGAAATCGGCCGGTGAGGCAGCCAAGACGCAGGAAGGCAAGATCGCCGCGCTGGAGCAGTCGGTGACGCAGCTCGCCGGCAAGGTCGATGCGCAGGCCTCGCAGCCAAAGATCGCGATGGCCATCGCCGCTTCGGCCTTGAAGGCGGCGCTTGACCGCGGCGCGCCGTTCGCCGCCGAGTTGGAGACCTTTGCGGCGATCTCGCCCGATGCACCGCAGATTGCAGCGCTGCGCCCCTACGCTGAAAAGGGCGTCCCGACCCGCACCGAGATCGCCGGCGAGGCCGACGCCGCGGCCAATGCGATGGTCGCGGCGGCGACGCCGGTCGATGAAAATGCCGGCTTCTTCCAGAACCTTTTGTCGAGCGCCGAATCGCTGGTCAAGGTCCGGCCGATCGGCGGCGTCGAAGGCGCCGGCGCGCCGGAAACCGTGGCGCGCATCGAAGTGGCGGTCAATCAGGGCGACTACGCCAAGGCGCTCAGCGAATACGCAACGCTGCCGGATGCGGTCAAGGCTGCTGGCGCCGACTTTGCCGGCAAACTGAAGGCGCGCATCGACGTCGAGACGCAGGTCGACGCGCTGATTGCAGGAGCGATGAAGGCATGAGGACGACACGATGATCCGCATTCTCATCTTTCTCGCCGCCGTCTTCGCCCTCGGTCTGGGCTTTGCCTGGCTGGCCGATCGTCCCGGCGAGATGGTCGTTACCTTCAACGGTTACCAATACCAGGTCAGCCTGATGGTGGCGGCGGTGGCGATCGTTGCCGTCGTCGCAGCGGTGATGATCGTCTGGTGGCTGATCAAGTCGCTGTGGAACAGCCCATACACGATCTCGCGCTATTTCCGCGTCCGCCGCCGCGACCGCGGCTACCAGGCGCTGTCGACCGGCATGATCGCAGCCGGCGCCGGCGACGGCGCGCTGGCCCGCAAGAAGTCCAAGGAAGCCGCCAAACTGATCCGCTCCGACCAGGAGCCGCTGATCCAGCTGCTCGAAGCGCAAGCCTCGCTGCTCGAAGGCGACCATGAGGGCGCGCGCGAAAAATTCGAGGCCATGCTCGACGACCCCGAAATGCGGCTGCTTGGCCTGCGCGGGCTCTATCTCGAAGCCGAACGGCTCGGCGACCGCAACGCGGCGCGTCACTATGCCGGCCGCGCCGCTTCCGTCGCGCCGCAACTGGCTTGGGCCGCCGAATCGACGCTGGAAGATCTGACCGGGCGCGGCGACTGGGACGGCGCGCTGAAGCTGGTGGAGGCGCAGAAGTCGACCAGGCAGATCGAACGCGACGCCGCCAATCGCCGCCGCGCCGTGCTGTTGACCGCCAAGGCGCAGGCGCTGACCGACAGCGACCCCAATGCAGCCAAGGCAGCGGCACTCGAGGCAAACAAGCTCGCGCCCGATTTCGCGCCGGCCGCGGTTGCAGCCGCCAATCTTCTGTTCAAACAGAACGATGTGCGCAAAGGCTCGAAGATCCTTGAGGCAGCCTGGAAGGCTGAGCCGCATCCCGAGATCGCCGAGCTCTACACCCACGCAAGGCCGGGAGATGCCGTGGTCGATCGTCTCAACCGGGCGAAGAAGCTGCAGGAGCTGAAGCGCAACAATGCCGAATCGTCGATGACGGTGGCGCGCGCCGCGCTCGATGCGCAGGATTTTTCCACCGCCCGCCGCGAGGCGGAAGCGGCGATCCGCATGGATCGCCGGGAAGGCGCTTACCTGCTGCTGGCCGATATCGAGGAGGCAGAGACCGGCGACCAGGGCAAGATCAGGCAATTGCTGTCCAAGGCGGTCCGCGCGCCGCGCGATCCGGCCTGGGTCGCCGACGGCGTCGTCTCCGAACGCTGGGCGCCGGTATCGCCGGTCAGCGGCAAGCTCGACGCTTTCGCCTGGCGCGCGCCGATGGAGCGGCTGGGCCAGCTCATCGACAGCCATGAAGAAGCGTCCGAAGCCGATGTGCCGGTGCTTGCGGCACCCGCCAAGCCGGCAAAGGAAGCCGAAGTGATCGATCATCCGGCCATCGCCAGGACGAGCAGCGAGGCGCCGATCGAGCCGAAGCCTGCTGTGGGCGACGACCAGGTCACACCGGTCACTTCCGCCGCTTTCGCCGCAATACCACCCGATGCCGAACCCGTCGAACCTGCCGAGGAACTGGCGCGGCTGCCCGACGACCCCGGCGTCGACCCCGATGACGAAGCGGAGAAGTCACCGCGCCGCTTCCGCCTGTTTTGATCCCTGAAGCATGATCCCAAAAAGTGGATACCGGTTTTTGGAAAAGATCATGCTCCAATAAAGTGAAGTGAGCACCATGTTCGAACGCGTCCTGGCCTTTCTGAAAGACCTGCCCTCCGGGGCTGGGGCTCGCGCGAATGCGGACGATCCGCGCGTTGCGGCGTCGGCTTTGCTCTATCATGTGATGAATGCCGACGGCGTACGCCAGGATGTCGAGTGGGAGCGGTTCAAGCAGGTGCTGGCGCAGAGCTATTCGATCAGCGGCGACGAGCTCGATGCACTGGCTGCCGCCGGCGAGCGCGCCGACAATGAGGCGATCGACCTCTATGCCTTCACCAGCGTCTTGAAGCGCCATCTCGACGCCGAGGCGCGCAAGGCTTTCATCGGCCTGATGTGGGAAATCGTCTATGCCGACGGCGAACTGCATGAACTGGAGGACAACACCGTCTGGCGCGTTGCCGAACTGATCGGCGTCGAGCGCCAGGATCGCGTCGAGGCGCGCCGCAAGGCGGCGGCCGCCGCGCCCGACGCCAGCGGAACGTCGAGCGACGAATAGGATTCCGCCTTTCCATGCCGCCCAGACCGAGCTCGAAACCAAAAATCCTGATCGTGCTGCATCAGGAGACTTCGAGCCCCGGCCGGGTTGGCCACATGCTGCTCGAGGAAGGTTTCGACCTCGACATCCGCCGGCCGCCTCTTGGCGACAGCCTGCCGGAGACGCTGGAGGGACACGCCGGCGCCGTGGTGTTCGGCGGGCCGATGAGCGCCAATGACGAAGATGAGTTCGTCCGCCGCGAGACCAACTGGCTCAATGTTCCGCTAAAGGAGAATCGGCCCTTCCTCGGCATCTGCCTTGGCGCGCAGATGCTGGCCAATCATCTCGGCGGCAAGGTCGAGGGGCATGGCGAGGGGCTGGTCGAGATCGGCTGGTATCCGCTGAAGCCGACCGAAGCCGGCAAGAAGCTGCTGCCTTGGCCCGACATGGTCTACCAGTTTCACCGCGAAGGCTTTTCGCTGCCCAGGGATGCGACGCTGCTGGCGACGGCGGAAACCTACCCCAACCAGGCTTTTCGCTATGGCGACAATGCCTGGGGCATCCAGTTCCATGGCGAACTGACCCGGTTGATGATGCAGCGCTGGGTGGTGCGCGGCGCGCACCGTTTCGAATTGCCCGGCGCGCAGCCCGGCCGCGACCATCTCGGCGGCCGGCTGATCTGGGATATGCACCTCAAGCGCTGGCTGAGCGAATTTTTGAGCCTGATCTTCGGCAAGCCTACTGAGGGATAGAGCAAAATCCAACTACTCTGAACGGCCGAGCTTGCCCAAAGACGACTTACCTCTGGGAGGCGTGTACGATGGATCCGGGACCTTAGCCCGTTCCCGCAGATTTGGATTGCGCCCCAAACACTCCGATGGATCGAAAAACTCCGTGGCGCATTTAAGCTTCGGCTAATAACGGCCCCAGGAGAGAACCAATGAAGAAGACGCTGCTCATTTTGAGCCTACTCATTCCGCTCGCGGCATGCTCCCGCACCGAACAAGGCGCTGCCGTCGGTGGTTTGGGTGGCGCAGCTGTAGGCGCAGCAGTGGCCGGCGACCCGGTAAAAGGGGCGGTTGTTGGCGGGGCGGTCGGAGCGCTGGCCGGGGCGGTCATCGGGCACGCCAGCGAAGCCGGCCAGTGCAGATATCGCGGTCGGAACGGTCGAGTTTACGTTGCTCAGTGCCCGGACGGCTACTGATCTCAAAGACGCGTGATCTCTTTCGATCACGCGTCTTTTCGGGGTAGGATAACTGAATGGCATATAACAGCAAAAGACTGCGGGCTTTCTGGTTCGCCGTTGTCAGCGCTGTCGCGATAAACGCCGAACTTTCGACCGCGGCCTTGGCCGCACCTGTAGAAGCGAAGACGATTGCCGATCACTTCTCATCGGTAAAGTCCATGTCCGGGGACTTTGTCCAGTCGGGCCCAAGAGCGGAAAGGACCAAAGGGAAATTTTTCCTCCAGCGGCCGGGCAAGATCCGGTTCAACTATGCAGGCCAATCAGGGGTCAGCGTAATTGCAGATGGAAAATCCTTGGTGGTCTATAACAAGAAGCTCAAGACATCGCGGCTTTATGCTCTCTCGAAGACGCCGCTCAAGCTGCTCCTCGACAATCAGGTCAACTTTTCCGGCAATCGCCTCAAAAGTATCAAGGACGATGGCGCCCAGGTGATCATCAGGCTGGCCGACAAGTCGGCCTTCGGCAATTCGAATATCACTATGGTGTTTGACAGGGAATCGCTCGATCTACGCAGATGGACCCTGACTGACGAGAGGGGCCTTACCTCGACAGTCACCATATCCAACGTGAAGCAGGGCGTTCGCGCTCCTGCGGGCACCTTCACTATCGACTATGCCGCAAACCGTGAATTCAACACCAAAACGAAATAGTCGGCAGCGCCACGAACTGCCCGTGTAACACTACTCGGCGGCCGTCTCCGACGGCACCTCTGCCGGTGCCGAAGGCTCGGCCTCGGCATGCGGCTTGCGCCGTGAAAACAGCGACCTTAGCGTGACGTAGAACACCGGCGTCAGGAACAGGCCGACGAAGGTGACGCCGAGCATGCCGGAGAACACCGCGGTGCCGAGCGACTGGCGCATTTCCGCGCCCGGGCCCGTCGCGATCATCAGCGGCACGACGCCGAGGATGAACGAGAAGGCGGTCATCAGGATCGGCCGCAGCCTGAGCCGGCAGGCTTCGACGGCAGCCTCGGCGGCCGACAGGCCGCGTTCCTGCGCCTGCCGCGCGAATTCGACGATGAGGATCGCGTTCTTGGCGGCAAGTCCGATCAGCACGATGAGGCCGATCTGCACGAGGATGTTGTTGTCCAGCCCTCGGAACGACACGCCGAGCAACGCCGCGAGCACGCCGAGCGGCACCACCAGCACGATGGCGAAGGGCAGCACCCAGCTTTCATATTGCGCCGCCAGCGCCAGGAACACGAACAGCACCGACAGTCCGAAGATATAGACAGCGGCATTGCCGGTGTTGCGCTCCTGATAGGCGAGTTCGGTCCATTCGTAGGAGGTACCGGCCGGCAACGTCTGTGCCGTGATTGCTTCCATCTTGGCAAGCGCATCGCCGGTGGAAACACCGGGCGCGGCGTTGCCCTGCAGCGGCACGGAGACGTACATGTTGTAGCGCTGGACCAGCGCCGGGCCGGTGACGTCGCGGATCTCGATCAACGTGCCCAGCGGAACCAGCGCGCCGGTCGCCGAGCGCACCTTCAGTTTCAAGATGTCGGCGCGATCGAGGCGGAACGCCTGGTCGGCCTGCGCGCGCACCTGGTAGACGCGCCCGAAAGCGTTGAAGTCGTTGACGTAGGCGGTGCCCAGATTGATCGACAGCGTCTCGAAGATGTTGGGGATCGGCACGTTCAGGATGCGCGCCTTGTCGCGATCGATCGCCAGGAAGAATTGCGGGCTGGACGCGGAGAAGGTGGTGAACACGCCGGTCAGCCCCGCCGTCTTGTTGGCCTTGCCGGCAATTTCATAGGCAAGCGCCAGGATCTGCCGCATGTCGGCGCTGTTGCGCTCCTGGATCTGCAGCTTGAAGCCGCCGGCATTGCCGACGCCGCGGATCGGCGGCGGCGGCAGTGCGATAATGAAGGCTTCCTTGATGCTTTGCAGGCTGCCGAACAAATTGCCGATGACCTGGGTCGCGGACTGGCCGGCTTCCAGTCGCTCGTCAAACGGCTTGAACCTGGCGAAGATCACGCCCGCGTTGCTGGCATTGGTAAAGGTGGCACCGGAGAAGCCGGCGAAGGCGACCGCGTAGTCGACGCCCGGCGTTTTCTGGATGATCTGCGACGCCTGCTGGATGACGGCATCGGTCCGCGATAGCGAGGCGCCGTCCGGCAACTGGACGACGACGATCGCATAGCCCTGGTCGAGCGACGGAATGAAACCGCGCGGCACCGTCTGAACCATATAGACCGTGGCGTAGATGAGGGCCGCGAAAACGGCCAGCGTGGCGGCGATCGCTATCCGCGAGCCGACCAACACGCGCACGATGCTCGAATACCAATGGGCGACCTTGTCGAAGCCGCGATTGAAGCCGTCGGCGAGCGCCCGTCCAAACCGCTCCAGGAAAAAGCGCGGCGGCGCCGCAGCAGTGTGGTGCGGCTTGAACAGCAGCGCGGCCAAGGCCGGCGAGAGCGTCAGCGAATTGAATGCCGAGATCGCCGTCGACACCGCGATGGTGATCGCAAACTGCAGGTAGAACTGCCCGGAAATGCCGGGAATGAAGGCTGTCGGCACGAACACCGCTATCAGCACCAGCGAGATCGCGATGACCGCCGTTCCGACTTCGTCCATGGTCAGATGCGACGCCGGATTGGGCGCCAACCCCCTGGCGATATTTCGCTCGACGTTCTCGACCACGACGATCGCATCGTCGACGACGATGCCGATGGCCAGAACGAGGCCGAACAGCGTCAGCATGTTGAGGGAGAAGCCGGCGGCGTAAAGCACCGCCAGCGTGCCGATCAGCGACACCGGGATGGCCACGATCGGCACGATCGCCATGCGCCACGATTGCAGGAAGACGATGATGACGATGATGACCAGCACCATCGCCTCGAGGATCGTCTTGTAGACCTCCTGGATCGACTCGGCGACGAACTCGGTCGGATTGTAGACGATGTCGTAGCTCAATCCCTTCGGGAAGTCCTGGGAAAGCTCCTTCATCTTGTCCTGGATCTCCGCGGCTGCGGCGAGTGCATTGGTGCCTGGCCGCTGGAAGATGGCGAGCGCCACCGCCGGTTTGCCGTTGAGATAGGAGTTGGTGACGTAATCCTTGGCGCCGAGCTCGATGCGCGCCACGTCCTGCAGCTGGATCAGGCGGCCGTCTTCGGCCGATTTGACGATCACGTATCGGAAGTCGCGTGCGTCGTTGAAGCGGCCTTGCGTGGTGACCGTGTACTGGAACGCCGTGCCGGTATTGGTCGGCGGCGCGCCGATGGAGCCGCCCGACACCTGGACATTCTGGTCGCGCAGCGCCTGCACCACATCGCCCGAGGTCATCCCCAGGGCGGACAGTTTTTCCGGATCGAGCCAGATGCGCAGCGAATATTCGCGTTCGCCGAAGATGATGAGGTCGCCGACGCCGTCCAACCTGAGCAGTATGTCGCGCACCCGCGAGCGGGCGTAGTTCGAGACGTAGAGCTGGTCGTAGGTATTGTCGGGCGACAGCATGTGCACGACCATCATCAGGTCGGGCGAGCTCTTGATGGTGGTGATGCCGAGGCGGCGGACTTCTTCGGGCAGGCGCGGCTCGGCGACCGACACGCGGTTCTGTACCAGCACCTGCGCCTGGTCGAGATCGGTGCCTAGCTTGAAGGTGATGGTCAGCGCCATCGCCCCGTCGCCGGACGAATAGGACGACATGTAAAGCATGCCCTCGACGCCGTTGATCTCCTGCTCGATCGGCGTTGCCACCGTCGCTGCGACCGTCTCGGCGTCGGCGCCCGGGTACTGGGCGCGAACGACGATGGTCGGCGGCGCGATCTCGGGATATTGCGCGATCGGCAGCTGGGTATAAGCAATCCCGCCGAGGATCAGCAGGACGATCGAAACGACCGATGCGAAGATCGGACGGTCGACGAAGAAATGGGCGAACCTCATTGCTGCAACCCGGCGGTGTCGACCTTGGGCGGCAACGTCACCATCTCGACTTTCACCTTGGTGCCGGGCCTGGCGTGCATCAGCCCATTGACGATGATCGTCTCGTCGCCGGTCAGGCCCGCGCGGATCACCCGGTAGCCGTCGAGAAGCGGGCCGGTGCGCACGGGCTTCGCCGACACCATCCCAGCCTCATCCACCAGGTACACGATGCGGCGATCCTGATCGGCGCCGACCGCCTCGTCGGGCACCAGGACGCCGCTATGCGGCAGCGACCCCGGCACGTTGATGCGCCCGAACATGCCTGGCTGGAGAACGCCGTCGGCGTTGGCAAACCTTGCACGCACCCGCATGGTGCCGGTCGCGTTGTCGATCCGGTTCTCGGCAAAATCGAGCTTGCCCCTGAATACCGCCTCCGCGCGGTCGGCGACGCGAACCACCACCTCGAGCCCGCCGGCGCCTTCCTGCATGCTGCCGCCGCGCTCCTTCGCGTCGCGGGCGTAGCTGAAATACAGGCGCTCATCGACGTCGAAATAGAAGTCGATCGGGTCGCGCGTGACGATGGTCGTCAGCAAGGTGGAATCCGGCTGCACGAGGTTGCCGACCGACACCAGCCGGCGGTCGATGCGGCCGGACAAGGGCGCCTTGATCTCGGTGAACTCCAGGTTCAGGTTGGCCGTCGTCAGCGCCGCCGTCGCGCCCTGCATCTGCGCCTGCGCCGAAAGGTATTCCCGCCGGCGGTCGTCGACCGTCGCGGCCGAGATATTGCCGGTCTTGGCGAGTTCATCGGCGCGATCCAGCTGCATCTTGGAGAATTCGAGCAGGGACTTGGCGACGTCTACTTGCGACTTGGCGGCATCGTAGGCCGCCTGGTACGGACGCTGGTCGATGGTGAAGAGCAGGTCGCCCTTGTTGACCAGTGCGCCGTCCTGGAAGCTGATCTTGTCCAGATAGCCGCTGACGCGCGAACGGATGGCGACCTCGTCGACGGCTTCGAAGCGCCCGACGAACTCGTCGTCTTCGACGATTTCACGCACCACCGGCTTGGCCGCCGTCACCACCGGCAGTTGCTGGTCCTGCGCAAACGCGTTGCTGCTGAAAGCCATGCCGAGCAGGAATGCCACTGGGACGGCGGAGCGGGCCAGCCAGCCGACCGATCGGCTGGGTCGCCCGCTTGCGTCGCGATGCGATTGCCGATTCCCTGAAGTGTCCATTTGCGTCCCCGCTAGCTGGACCCGGAGGTCGGGTGGTTCTCTTCTATATTTAAGGTTTCTCGTCGAGACCAGAGCACTGCAGTATTGTGCATGGCAACATAATCATTTTCCATATGGACTGAAATGTCCACCCTGTGGCTGCCCCGCCATCTGGCTAGTTCGCCCAGAACCGGCCCATCCGCTTCCGGCCCATCTCAGCCGTCATCGGCGCAAGCTGATTTGGACCGAGCGCCGGATCCTGCGGCTTACTCGATCAGTTGCGGCTGTTGAGATGCCGCACCCTTCGCAGTTGCGGAAACAGCACCGCCCACAGTCCGGCGACGGCAATCGCACCGACGCCGCCGATCACCACCGCCGGCACGGTGCCGATCAGCGCCGCCATGGTGCCGGCGCGGAACTCGCCGACTTCGTTGGAGGCGCCGACGAAGACCTGGTTGACGGCGTTGACGCGGCCGCGCACCTCGTCGGGTGTCCACAGCTGGATCAGCGTCTCCCTGATATAGACGCTGAACATGTCGGTGGCGCCGAGGCCGGCAAGGGCCAGGATCGACAGCCAGGTGATGGTCGAGACGCCGAACAGCACGGTGAAGGCGCCGAACCCGGCGACGAAGCCGAGCATGATCTTGCCGGCACTGTCGCGCAGCGGATGCCCGGCAAGCCAGACCGCGACACAGATGGCGCCGATGCCGGGCGCCGAGCGCAGCAGGCCGAGGCCCCACGGGCCGAGTTCCAGAATATCGCGGGCATAGACCGGCAGCAGCGCCGAGGCACCGGACAGAAGCACGGCGAAGAGGTCGAGCGAGATGGCGCCCAGGACGATCTTCTCGCTCCAGATGTATCGGAAGCCGGCAAACAGCGTCTCCATCGTCGGCTTGTCGGTGGCGCTCTGCTGGGCCGGTTTCGGAATGGTGAAGATCAGCAGACCGGCCACCAGCATCAGCACGGAGGCAACGGCGTAAGCGGCTTCGGCCGAGACGCCATAGAGCAGGCCGCCGGCGACCGGGCCGACAATGGTCGCCGTTTGCCAGGCGGACGAGTTCCAGGCGATCGCATTGCCGAAATCTTCCGGCGGAACAAGGTTGGCGAACAGCGACGACGAGGCCGGCCCATAAAAAGCGCGCGCCAGGCCGAACATAGCCAGCACGATGAAGATCGGCAGCGGGCTGACGAGACCGCGCAGCGTGAAGTACAACAGGACAAGCGCACAACCTGCCTCGACTACCGTCGCCAGCGCCATGATCAGGCGGCGGCCGAAACGGTCGGCGACAACGCCGGTGACCAGCACCAGCAGCAGCGACGGCAGGAACTGGACGATGCCGACAATGCCGAGATCGAAGGGATCGCGCGTCAGATCATAGATCTGCCAGCCGACGGCGACGGACACGATCATGGTGGCGAAGGTGGTCAGGAAACGCGCCGCCCAATAGCTCAGGAAGGAGCGATGGCGGAAGGCGGCGTAACGCCGGTCAGGCGGTGTATGGGAATGGGATGTCATGGATACAGGCCCCGTTGCTTGCATTGGCCGGCGGGGCACTTCCCGGAAATGGGCGCTGTTCCGGCCAATGAAACTTATCAAAGTTCGGGGCGCGTATGCGTGAAAATCGGGCCTGGATCAAGTGGTTTTCCAGCCGCTCGCCCGATTGCACGCGGACGTTACTGCCTCAGCGCGGCGGTGATGGCGTCGAGGCCGCCCTGTAATTCCGCCTCTTTCGGCCAGCCGAAACCGACGCGGAAGAAGCGCTTGGGCATATCGAACCAGTGGCCGGGACCGACATAGGTGCCGTGGTTTTCCAAGAGATTGACGTAGAAACGGTCGAGGTCGAAGTCTGGACTGACATTGAGCCTTGGAAATCCGACGACGCCGCCTTGTGGCCGCACCCAGTCGACCAGCGGCTCGCGGTCGATCCAGTCTTGCACGATGTCGCGGCGTTTCGCCATCTCGGGCAGCAGCGCGCCCAAGAAAGCGTCGCGGCGCCCCAGCATGCCGCGCGCAATGCCTTCGTCGATGACGCTGCCGCAAATGCCGATCTGCTCCTTGGCGGCGAGGAAGCGCTCCTGCAGTTCGGCATCGCTGGTGATCAGCCAGCCAATGCGGATGCCGGGAATGCCGAAGGCTTTCGACAGCGACGAGACGCTGATCGCTTTGGGGCTGAGAGAAGCCGCCGCCGGCAGGCGCTGTCCATAGGAGAGGTCGCGATAGGTCTCGTCGACCAGCAGATGGCAGCCGCTCGCTTCGGCCAGCGCAATCAGCGCGTCGAGATCGGCCCGGCCCATCATCGTGCCGGTCGGGTTGTGCGGGCAGGTGACGCTGATCAGCTTGGTGTTCGGTTGCATGCTGGCGGCGACGCGGCCGAAATCGATGGCAAAGCCTGCGTCGAAATCGAGATCGACATAGGAGATGGCGCAGCCGATCGCCTTGGGGGTCTCGATGTTGGTGGCGTAGTTCGGCCGGACGACGACAAGATGGTCGCGCTCCGACAGAAGCGAGGTCGAAATGATGAAGAGCGCGCCCGCCGCACCGGCGGTCACCAGAACATCGTCAGCGGAGATGCCTTTGTCTTGCGCCGCGATCAGCGCCCGCAACTCCTTGTCGCCGCGATGCTCGCCGTAGAACAGCGTGAGATCCGGCAGCGACAGGCCGACGTCGGAGAGTTTCTGATCGGCGATCGAGCTTTCGGAGAGATTGAACCGAATGCGATCGTAGCCGTATTCCTCCGGCGCCTCTTTCTCGATCACCATTCTGGCGTAGTTCATCGCTGCTCCCCCAAAGCAATCTCTGTGGTGTATCCAAGCCACAAAAGCACGAAGCCTGCCAAGGCTCATTCGCCGGCAGGCTTCTGTTCCAGTCGTCCAAACGATTGGCTCAGGGCCGAGGCGCTGATCCCACTCAGGCCGGAACTTTGGCCTTCCGACCCTTGGCTTTCGCCGGCGCGGCCACTGCAGCCTTGCGGCCGAGGCCGATCGACTTGGCCAGCTCGGAGCGCGACGCCGCGTAGTTGGGGGCAACCATCGGATAGTCGGCCGGCAGGCCCCATTTGGTACGATAGGCTTCCGGCGTCAGGTTGAAATGGACGCCGAGATGGCGCTTCAGCGATTTGAATTTTTTGCCGTCCTCGAGGCAGATGATGTAATCCGGCGTCACCGACCGCTTGGGATTGACGGCCGGGATCTGCGGCGCCGCCACTGGGGCTGGCGGCTGGCTGAGCCCGCCGATCGACGCCGCAACGCTGGCGATGAGATCGCTCAGGCCGGCAACGGGCAAGCGGTTCTTCTCGACGTAAGCGGACACGATATGGGCGGTAAGCTCGAGCAGGTCGATGTCCTTGTCAGAGTCGTTGCTGTCGTCGGCCAATTTATCTCTCCGTCGCTAGGGGGGTGGCGGAAACTCCCAGAGTGGTCCCAGCGGAGCCGGAAATCCGCTCTAGTCATTTGTCTTGCCGCATATGTGCGGTTGCGCCAGATGATTCCATCCGGTGCCACCGATCTAATCGCCAAATCTGCGTAACGCAATGACTTCGTATCGCGCCACACGTCATTTTGAACAACTATACTGAATTTTAATACTATCAGACGATCAGCGCCTTGTCGCGCCATAGTCGAAAACCGCCCTCGAAAGCGCGCGTATTGTCGCCGCGCCTGGATGTGGCGGGCAATTCATCCAGTCTGTCGACATTGCCGCCGCCGATGACGACATAATCCGGCTGCAGCGCCGCACGCAGCCGCTCGACGACGTCGACAACGTATTTGCGCCATTTTTTCTTGCCGTATTTCTCCAGGCCGCGCTCGCCGACATAATCTTCGAAACTGCCGCCCTTGCGGTACGGCAGATGCGCCAGTTCCATTGGCTGGCCGACATTGTTGAGGATCATCGCCGCGCCCAGGCCGGTGCCGAGGCCGAGGAACAGCATGCGCCCGCCATCGTAGCTGCCGATCGCCTGCAGCAGCGCGTCGTTGACGACCTTGACCGGCTTGCCGAAGGCGGCGGCAAAATCGTAGCCGTCCCAGCCCTTGCCGAGATTGGCGGGATCGAGCGAAGGCCTGTTGTGCCTGACCGGGCCGGGATAGCCCATCGAGATCACGTCATAGGGCAGCCCTTCGGCCAGCGTCTTCACCGTGGCGACCATCTGCTGCGGCGTCAGATCCGGTCCGGAATCGGCCCGGCGCATCTCGCCGCCTGCGCTGGTGAGGATTTTTACGTGCGAGCCGCCGACATCGATCGTCAGCACGATCGGTTCCGCCTTGGCCTTCGCGGGCCTGGCTGCCTTGGCCATGTCGTTTCCTCCGCTCACTTGGCGCGTTCCCCGTTTCAGGGAAACGGGGGAATGCTCCAACTCTTTGTTTTTACGCAATTCCGGACGGAAAAACCGCTCGCACTTTCCTGGAATTGCTCAAGTCGGATTGATCCAGCCGTTGGGCGGCCCGAAGCTGGCCATGGCGTCGGCAGGCCCCCAGGTCTTCGGCTCATACATATGCGGCGGCGTGGTGTCGCCCAGCACCGGGCCGACGATGCGCCAGGCAAGCTCGCTGGCATCCTGGCGGGTGAACAATTGGCCATTGCCGTTCATGGCATCGCCGATCAGCCGCTCATAGGGCGGCATGTCGCCCTTCGAATCGTCGAGCGCGGTGAGCTCGACCTGCTCGCCGACCATATCGTCGCCGGGCGCCTTGCGTTGCGCGCCGATCGAGATCGCCACCTGCGGGTCGATGCGGAAGCGCACGTAATTTGCGTCGCTGGGCTTGATCGGATCGAAGACGTCGAGCGGCGGCCGCTTCAGCCGCACGATCACTTCGGTCACATGCACCGGCATGTTCTTGCCGGTGCGGATGAAGAACGGCACGTCCTGCCAGCGCCAGGTGTCGACCATGAAGCGCACGGCAGCAAAGGTTTCGACCGGCGAGTTCGGCTTCACGCCGGGTTCAGCGAGGTAGCCGGTGAACTGGCCGCGCACGACGTCGTCCTTGGTCAGCGTGCGGATGGCGCGCAGCACCTGCACCTTCTCGTCGATCAGATCGTCGGCCGAGCGGCCGACCGGCGGTTCCATGGCGAGCAGCAAAAGGATGTTGAGCAGATGGTTCTCGATCACATCGCGGATAGCGCCGACATCGTCATAGAATTTGCCACGGCCTTCGACGCCGAAGTCCTCGGCCATGGTGATCTGTACGCTTTCGACGAAGTTGCGGTTCCAGATCGGCTCGAGAAAGGAATTGGCAAAGCGGAAATAGAGCAGGTTCTGGATCGCCTCCTTGCCGAGATAGTGGTCGATGCGGAAGATCGACTGCTCTTCGAACACCAGATGCAGCACGCGGTTCAGCCAGCGCGCCGATTGGAGATCGTGGCCGAACGGCTTTTCCACCATCAGCCGCGCGCCATGCGCGGTACCGGATTGCTCCAGCCCCTGGACAACGGTCTCGAACATGGTCGGCGGCACCGCCATATAGTGCAGCGGCCGCTGCGCCGAGCCGAGCGCCGTCTTCAGCTTCTCGAAGGTCGCGCCGTCGCGGTAGTCGCCGCTGACATAGCGCAGCAGACTGGCGAATTTGGCGAAGATCTTTTCGTCGATCTTGCCGAGAGCGTTGACGATGCCGTCGCGGGCCCGCGCCTGCAATTGGTTGATGTCCCAGGCATCGAAGGCGACGCCGATCACCGGCTCGGTCAGCGTCCCCTTGGCTACCATCTGGTAGAGGGCCGGAAATATCTTCTTGTGGGCAAGGTCGCCGGTTGCTCCGAAGAGCACCAGCGTGTCGGACCGTTCCGGGCTCATCTTGCGCGTCTCCCCTGCGGCCTTCACTTGCCGGCCTTCGGCTTTTCGACATGGCCGCCAAAGGCATAGCGCATGGCCGACAGCAGCTTGTCGGCGAATTCGGATTCGCCCTGCGAGGAGAAGCGGTCGAACAAAGCCGAGGACAGAACCGGCGCCGGCACGCCGGTGTCGATCGCCGCCTTCAGCGTCCAGCGGCCTTCACCGGAATCGGAGACGCGGCCGCCGAACTGGGCCAATGCCGGGTCGCTCTTCAGAGCGCCGGCGGTGAGGTCGAGCAGCCAGGAGCCGATCACACTGCCATGGCGCCAGACCTCGGCCACCTGCGGCAGGTCGATGTCGAACTGATAGTATTGCGGGTTTTCCAAAGGGCTGGTCTCGGCGTCGGCAGTGCGCTGTCTTTTGCCGGCATTGGCCGATTTCAGGATGTTCATGCCTTCGGCGTAGGCGGCCATGACGCCATATTCGATGCCGTTGTGGATCATCTTGACGAAATGGCCGGCGCCGCTCGGTCCGCAATGCAGGTAGCCAAAGGGTGCGGTCCCGCCCGCCTTGTCGGGCGTGGCGCCGGCATCGGCGCCGGGCGCCAGCGTGGCGAAGATCGGATCGAGGTGTTTGACCGCCGTATCGGGGCCGCCGATCATCAGGCAGTAGCCGCGCTCCAAGCCCCAAACGCCGCCGCTGGTGCCGACATCGACATAGTGCAGGCCCTTGGCCGCAAGCTCGGCCGCCTGGTCGACAGCGTCGTGATAATAGGAATTGCCGCCGTCGATAATGATGTCGCCGGGCTCCATCAATGCTGCCACCTGGTCGGCGATCTTGCCGGTGATCGCCGCCGGCAGCATCAGCCAGGCGCTGCGCGGCTTGGAAAGCTTGCCGACGAACTCCTCCATCGATGCGGCGCCGATGGCGCCATCGGCAACCAGGGCGGCAACGCTTGCCGGGTTGATGTCGTAGACGACGCATTGATGGCCGTCGCGCATCAGGCGGCGCACCATGTTGGCGCCCATCCTGCCCAGTCCCATCATTCCGATCTGCATGGTGTTGTCCTAGTCGCTTGAGGAAAGAAATTGCTGGCGAGTTAGTTCTCAATGCCGACGGTGAAGTCGACATTCTCCCAACGGTCGCCGTCGGGCCAGAAAAAAGTGAAGACGATCGTATTACCTCGCGGAATATCGGTCACCGGCAGATCCGCCATATGGACGCCAAAGACATTCACGGACGTGTTGATTTCATGGCTGGTCTGCCACTGGTCGCCGCTCCAGCGGATCAGTGCCGGCTGCAGCAGTTCAACCCGCAGCGTCTTGCCGGCTTCCATGGTGCGCAGCCTGTTGTTGAAGCGCCATATCCTCAGCGGCGAGCCGGTCTTGTCCCTGACATAGCGCTTGACGCCTTGCGGCGGCATGTCGAAGACGGCGCCGTCGCGGAGCGAGCGCAACAGCTTGATGTGTTCCGAATGCGCCCAGACCAGCGGCATGGCGCTGCCCGACGGCTTGCCCAGCCACAATTCGCGCTCCGGTATGTCGGCGCCGTCCCAGACCTGTTCCGGCAGCAGACCGCCCACCCCAGCCGAAGCCTCGAATGTGTCGAGCAGGCTTGCCGCCTTGTCCTTGCGGCCGGCGGCCAGCTCGTAGTGAGCGCGTTCGCCGGCCAGCAACGGCCAGGGTCGGCCCTGGCCGTTGCCGTCGAAGGGGGCGCCGTCGGCGTGTTCGCCATAACCGTCGCTGGTGTAGCGGTACCATAGAGGCCCTTGCGGCAGGTCGCAGCGCAGTTGCGCGTCGATGATCTTGACCGTGCCGACGATGCGCGGATCGTCCGCGGCCCTGAGGCCGAAGCGGACCAGCGCCAGCGCGTCCGGGCTGACAATCGCTTCGGCCGGCTTGTCGGTATCGCCCGGCGGACGGTTCTTGATCGGTACGAAGCCGTCCTTCGGCGATGCGGCGCCTGAAGCGTCGGCCGGCGCGATGCGGATGTAGTACCCGTCGACGCCAGCCTCGTGGCACTCCGGTGTGCCGCTGACATAGGTCCAGCGCTCGATCTGGTCGTTCCAGCAATCTGCGACCTCGCGCAAATAGTTAGCCGGCTCGGGTTTGCCGTTGACGTCGAACAGATCGGCGGCGCCAAGCAGTGCCGATATTTCGACGGCGAGCGTGAATGGGCTGTAGCCCGCGTCCTCTTCCCAGCGGTCCTGCCCGGTGACGGGGCCATTGCGCACGATATAGGACGCTGCTTTCTCGACCATCGGCATGAAGGCGGCGAGCTTTGCGCGCGGCAGGTGGCCGGCGCGGTGCAGCGCATCGGCAAGCAGCAGCGGGAAGGCGCATTCGTCCATCTGGATGCCCGGCCAATAGAGCGAGCCGTCGAGCCACACATTTTGTGGCCAGTGGCCGTCCGGCTGCTGGATGGAACGGAGATAGGCGAGGATCTCAAGCGCCTGCGCCGGATCGCCGGCGGCGAGGAAGCCGCCCGCAGTTTCGACGAGGTCGCGCGGCCAGACCAGATGATATCCGCCAAGGTCGTCGTCGCCCTTGCTGAACCCCCAGGGGATCGACAGGCTGGCGACGGCCGCACCGGGCCTCGCCAGCGACAGGTGTGTCGCCAGCACCGCTGTGCTGACGCGGTAGGTGTTGAGGCCGGATGCATCATGGTGGTCGAGCGCCGTCAGGCCTGCCTGCCATTTCCGCCATTTCGCGACATAGACCTTTGCCGCCGGCTCAAACCCGCGTTTCAGGCTGGCGGCGGCGTTTTCGGCCGCTTCATCCGGCGTTGCCCCAAACCCAAGCGCAAGCAAGGCTTTGCTGTTGCGTAAGGAAAAGCCGATCTCGCCGGTCAGCGCGACATTGCCGTCCTCCGCCCTTTGGCAGGCCGGATTGAGCCGGCCGGCGCGGCTGAGTTGCTGCCAGCCGTCGGAAAAGCCTGCATAGCCGGCCGAGCAATCACCCCAGGGCAGCGAGGATGCAAGCGCCAGGCAGGTGCCGCGCCCGGACGCGAACAGCATCGGCCTCCCCTTGTGCTCGTCGGTCCAGGCGGTGTTGCCCATGCCGGCATTGACCAGATGCGGCGCCAGCAGGGCGTAGACGCGGTAGTCCGTGGCCACGCCCTCGAGTGCCGTGAAGCTGGTTTCCTGCAGCAAGGCCGGGCGCGCCGGATCCGCCAGGATGCGCTTTTCGATCTGGTAACGCGCCGTCGCGTTGATCAGCCGGTAGGCGGGCACGCCGTCCTCGAACGGCTCGATGGCATGTGTGGCGTCACGCTTCTCCTCGGAAAACCAGCCGCCGGGACCGGTGACCAGCAGTCCCATGTCGCGCGTGCAGGCGCTGTCGAGGCCGGGATAGTAGACTTCATTGACGATGCCATGGCTGAGCGTGAACCAGACGCGGCTCGCCGTCGAAAGCGCGGCACCTACGCCGCTCTTGGCGCTTGACGTCCAGCGCGCCGGAATTCCGGGCGCGCCCATTCTTTTGGGTGCACTGGGGGGAAGGGTCGGCGGCGTCGCTGCCATGCATGGTCTCCTGGGCCCTTCCCTAGACCAGCAGGCGAAGGCTTTTCAATCATCGCACCTGAAGTTGATCGCCAAAGCGTAACCGATCGCAGTTGACAAGCGAGCTCATCTGCATTTGTCTGACAATAGATAAAAAACAGGCAGCCAACGCCAAAACCATCAGCAACAGTCGGCGGGGCCGACAATCCATGGGAGGATTATGACATGAAGAAACTGCTCGTCCTGAGCGCTCTGGCGGCGATGCTCGCCTCGGGCACGGCGCTTGCCGACACCAGCGGCAAGAAGATCGCCTTCTCCAACAATTACGCCGGCAATTCGTGGCGCCAGGCGATGCTCGACAGCTACGGCATCGTCACCAAGAAGGCGGTGGAGGACAAGATCGTCGGCGCCGCCGACATCTTCACCACCGCCGACAAGGAAGTGCCGACGCAGGCTGCCCAGGTGCAGAACCTGATCCTGCAGGGTTATGACGCCATCGTCATCAATGCCGCATCGCCGGATGCGCTGAACGGCGCCATCAAGCAGGCCTGCGATGCCGGCATCGTCGTCGTCTCCTTCGACGGGACGGTCACCGAACCTTGCGCCTACCGCGTCGTCGTCGACTTCAAGGACATGGGCAAGCAGGAAGTCGAGCAGATGGCCAAGTTCCAGCCCAAGGGCGGCAATTTGCTGGAAATCCGCGGCCTTGCCGGCACCTCGATCGACGATGCCATCCATGCCGGCATCCTCGAAGGCGTCGCCGCCCATCCCGAGTTCAAGATCGTCGGTTCGGTGACCGGCGACTGGGACCAGACGACGGCGCAGAAGGCGGTCGCGACGATCCTGCCTTCGTTGCCCGACATCGTCGGCATCGTCGACCAGGGCGGTGACGGTTATGGCGCGGCACAAGCCTTTGCCGCCGCAGGCAAGCCGCGTCCGACCATCATCATGGGCAACCGCCAGGACGAGCTGAAATGGTGGAAGGAGCAGAAGGACAAGGATGGCTACCAGACCTGGTCGGCCTCGATCGCGCCCGGCGTGTCGTCGCTGGCCTTCTGGGTGGCGCAGCAGGTGCTCGACGGCCGCACCGACATTCCGCATGACCTTTTGGTGCCGTATCTCGCCTTTACCCAGGACAATTTCGAGACCGAGCTGCCGAAAATCAAGGAGGGCGGCGTCGCCACCCACGAATACAGCCAGCAAGACGCAATCGCGGCGATCAAAGCCAATATCAAGTGATGCATTGCATTCATTGCCAGCGGCATGACCGACCGGATATCGTTGAGCATGCCTGAGGCCAATACGGACATCATCAGACTGGGCGGCGCCGAAAAACATTTCGGCGCCGCCCATTTGGACATCATCAGGCTTAACGGCGCCGAAAAACATTTCGGCGCCGTTCGGGCGCTTAACGGCGTCGACTTCCATGTTGTATCAGGCGAATGCGTCGGGCTGGTCGGCCACAACGGAGCCGGCAAATCGACGCTGATGCATATGGTGGCCGGTACGCTGCAGCCCGATGGCGGTGAGATCGCGGTGCGTGGCAATGCCGAAACCGACTACTCGGTGGCGCGCGCGCTGAAACTCGGCATACGCTGCGTGTTCCAGGAACTGTCGCTCTGCCCTAACCTCAGTATCGCGGAGAATACGCGCATCAACCATCCGGCGCTCACCGGCTTCGGCTGGCGACGCAAGGCGGCTGCTCTCATTGCCGCCAAGCTGGACGAAATCTTTCCGGATCACGGCATCTCGGCAGACGACATTGCCGGCGATCTCTCCATCGGCCGGCGGCAGATGGTCGAGGTGGCGCGCGCCTTCACGGTGACGCGCGATCCGCTCGACTTGGTCATTCTCGACGAGCCGACCTCTTCGCTGGACGCGCATACTGCGGGCCAGCTGCTTGCCTTCGTGCGCCGTTTCGTAGCCACCGGGGGCAGCTGCATCCTGATCTCGCATGTGCTGGGCGAGGTGCTGCAGAATGCCGACCGCATCGTGGTCATGCGCGACGGCAAGGTGGTCGCCACGGACGTTGCAAAAGCGTTCGACCGCGACCGGCTGGTGGCCACCATGGGCGGCGCGGAAGCGCGCGAGAAGATCGCGGCGGAGATCGCCGCCAGGTCGGCGGCGGGCCCGCTCAGGGTGCGGGCGCGGCCCGAGCGGCAGCAGGACGGCAAGGAGCTTGTCGCTCGCGCCGGCGAGATCATCGGGCTTGCCGGGCTTGCCGGCCATGGCCAGACCGACCTGTTGCTGGCGATCTTTGCCGCCGCGACGCGTAGAAGGCTTGATATCGAGGTGACCGCCCCGGTGGCGCTGGTGGCCGGAGACCGCCAATCGGACGGCATTTTCCCGCAATGGTCTATTGCCGAAAACATCGGCATCCGCTCGCTGGCGCGGCTGCGCAAAGGGTTGCTGATCTCGCCGCAGCGCGAGGCCGAGCTTGCCGAGTTCTGGAAGCAGAAGATCGGCATCCGCACGCCTGACATGACCAACAACATCTTCTCGCTGTCCGGCGGCAACCAGCAGAAGGCGCTGTTTGCCCGCGCACTGGGTTCCGATGCGCAGATCGTGCTGATGGACGATCCGATGCGCGGCGTGGACATCGGCACCAAGCTCGAGGTCTACGATCTCGTGCGCGAGGAGGCGGCCAAGGGCCGGACCTTCCTCTGGTACACCACCGAGACCGAAGAGCTCGACAATTGCGACCACATCCATGTCTTCAAGAACGGCCGCATCGTCGCCAATCTCACGCGCGACGAGCTGACCGAGGAAAAGATCATCCAGTCCTCATTCGGCGACGCGGCCTGAGATGACGGCAGTCGCTCCCGGCCCTACGTCCTCGCCGCGCAGCAGCGCGGCCCGCGCGCGCCTGCTGCGCAGCCTGTTGCCGGCGCTGTCGCTGGCGCTGGTGGTTATCGCCATCGCCTGGCTCAACCCACGCGCCATCAGCTATTTCGGCTTCAGCCTGATGTTGAACCTCGCTATTCCGATCGCGCTGGCGACGATCGCCCAGATGTTCGTCATCGCCGGCAATGAGCTCGATCTGTCGATCGGCACCTTTGTCGGCTTTGTCGGCTGCGTCACCGCGACCTGGCTGAAGGACGCGCCGCTGCTCGGCGTGATCATCCTGCTCGGCTCCATAGGCGTTTATGCGCTGCTCGGCGCACTGATCCATCTGCGCAATCTGCCGTCGATCGTGGTGACGCTGGGCATGAGCTTCGTCTGGCAGGGGCTTGCCATTCTGGTGCTGCCCAAGCCCGGTGGCAAGGCGCCGGACTGGCTCTTGTCGCTGATGGCCTTCAAGCCGCCCTTCATTCCGTTCCCTATCATCGCCGCGCTGGCGATCGCAGCGGTGGTGCATTTTGGGCTGATGCGCACCTCCTATGGCGTCATCCTGCGGGGATCCGGCGGCAATCCGGCGGCGCTCAGGCGCGCTGGCTGGTCGCTGCTTCGAACCAAGATCGTGCTGTTTGCGCTGACCGGCCTATTCGGCGTTCTGTCCGGCATGGCGCTGATCGGCATCACCACCTCGGCCGACGCTAATATCGGCAATGGCTACACGCTGCTGGCGATCGCCGGCGTCATCCTCGGCGGTGGCGAGTTCGTCGGCGGCCGGGTATCGCCGATTGGCGCCGTGCTCGGCGCGCTGACACTGGCGCTGGCGGCATCGCCTCTGCTCACCTTCATGCACATTCCGCCGGATTGGCAGGTCGCCGCCAACGGCGCCATCCTGATCATCGTGCTGGCAGCCCGCGTCCTGATCAGTCGCAGGGAGAGATAGCGATGACATTTGTGAAACCGCTGGCCGCCAAACCCTGGATCTGGTCGTTCATCGGCGCGATGTTCGTCTGGCTGGCGACCATCGCTTTCACCGGCGGCTATGGCGGCGGTGGCATGGTCACGGCGGCACTGTCGCTGGCGGTGTTCACCGTCATCGTCGGAGTCGGCCAAATGTTCGTCATCACGCTCGGGCCAGGCAATGTCGACCTGTCGCTGCCGGCCAATATCGGGCTCGCCAGTGCCGTCGCCATGAAGGTCATGGGCGGCAGCGATTCCATGATCGTGGTCGGGCTGCTCGCCGCGCTCGCCTGCGGCGCTGCCATCGGTGCCGTCAACTATCTCCTGATCTGGGCGCTGAGGATCCCGCCGATCATCGCCACTCTGTCGGCCAGCTTCATCATCCAGTCGATCGACATCAGCTATGGGCGTGGCCTGCAGATCAAGCCGCCGCCCGGCTTTGCCGATTTTGCCAACTGGCAAATCCTAGGCATTCCAGTGCTGGCGATCCTTACCGTATTGTTCACCATCGGTGCGGCCATCGCCTTGCAGCGCATGATCTATGGCCGCTCGGTGCTGGCGATCGGCCAGAACATCCGCGCCGCGTGGCTTGCCGGCGTCAATGTCGGCCGCACCCGCTTCCTCACTTACACGCTGTCGGGCGCGCTCGGCGGCATGGACGGGGCGCTGCTCGCCGGCTATTTCCGCGGCGCCAATGTCGATATCGGCAACGAGTACCTGCTGGCCTCGATCGCCGTCGTCGTCATCGGCGGCACCTCGGTCGCCGGCGGCAAGGCCAATGTTCCCGGTGTCTGGGGCGCGGCGCTGTTCCTGGTGCTGCTTCTGACCATGCTCAACACGTTCGGCGTCAGCGCCGGCGTTCGGCTGTTGCTGACCGGGCTGATCATCGTCGGCGTTATCACCGTAGCCGGTGGCGAGAAGGCGGTACGCTAGCGCCGGCTCCTGCCAGCGACACCGCCAAATTTGACCATGTGGACAAAAGTCCGCACCCGTTCCATAGTTCCGCGTCTGATTTCGGAACAGCCGGCTCGACACGGCTGTCAAACAGAGGGGCACTAGATGGAAAACCGGAAAAACAAATCGCAATCGACCGGCCTGTCGCGGCGCGACGTGCTGGAACTCGGCGCACTTGGCCTGGCCGCAGCCATGCTGCCGGGTGCAGCCTTCGCCAAGGACAAGAAGCTGAAGGTGGCGGCGATCTTCGCCACGCCGATCGAGGAGCCGTGGGACAACCAGATCCACGTCGCCCTGCAGAAGGCCGAGAAGGAACTCGGCATCGAATACAAATGGTCGGAAAAGGTGCAGACCGCCGATTTCAGCCGCGTCATGCGCGAATATGCGCAAGGCGGGTACCAGCTGGTGCTGGGCGACGCCTTCGCCGCCGAGCGTGAATCGCGCCGCACGGCAAAGCAGTTCCCGAAGACGGCATGGCTGTTCGGCTCGGGCGCCGGCCCGGCCGAGCCCAATTTCGGCGTCTTCGACAACTGGATCCACGAGCCGGCCTATCTCTCCGGCATGATCGCCGGCAAGATGTCGAAGTCGGGCACGATCGGCGCGGTGGCGGCCATGGGCATTCCGGAAGTGAACCGGCTGGTCAACGCCTTCTTTGGCGGCGCCAAGGAGGTCAATCCCAACATCAAGAAGAAGGTCGCCTTCATTGGCTCGTTCTTCGATCCGCCCAAGGCCAAGGAAGCGGCGGTCGCCCAGATCGATGCCGGCGTCGATGTCATCTATGCCGAGCGCTTCGGCGTCATCGAGGCGGCGGTCGATAAGAAGATCCTCGCCATCTCCAACATGTCCGACCAGTCGAGCCTCGGCCCCGACACGGTCATAACCGGGCCGGTCTGGGACATGTACCCGACGGTCGAGCAGGCGATCAAGCTGGTCAAGGCCGGTGTCTTCACCGCGCAGGATTATGGCGATTTCTCGCGCATGGCCAAGGGCGGGTCGTTCCTGGCGCCCTACCATAAATTCGACAAGACGCTGCCGGCGGATGTGAAGGATCTGGTCGAGAAGAAGAAGGCCGAGATCCTGGAAGGCAATTTCCGGGTGGATGTCGACGAGAACACGCCGGTTTCGGATTAGCTCGGCGTACCCCTCCCCCTTGAGGGGAGGGTGGCCCGCAGGGCCGGGTGGGGTCCTCCGCGAAGTGCTCCATCCTGCTAAGTCATAGGTTGAGGCAGTTGAGGTGACCCCACCCGCCTCGCTTCGCTCGGCACCCTCCCCTCGAGGGGGAGGGGTATCTCCGCAGGAGCACCTTTGTCCGCCCCTCTCATCGAAATGCGCGGCATCACCAAGAGCTTCGGCGCCGTCAAGGCGAATGAGGCTGTCGATCTAAGCGTCGCCCCAGGTGAGATCCTCGGCCTGCTGGGCGAAAACGGCGCCGGCAAGACGACGCTGATGAATGTGCTGTTCGGCGCCTATGCGCCGGATGCCGGCGAAATTCTTATCCAGGGCAAGACCGTGCGGATCACCAGTTCGGCCGATGCGCTGGCCGCCGGCATCGGCATGGTGCACCAGCATTTTCATTTGGCGCCAAGGCTGACGGTCCTGGAAAACCTTCTGATTGGCATTCCCGGCAAATCCGGCCGCATCGACCGCGCCGGCGGACTTGCCCGGTTGTCCGACATCAGCCGTCGGCATGGGCTGACGCTGGACCCCAACCTGCCTGTCTCCGCGCTGTCGGTCGGCGAGCAGCAGCGGCTTGAAATCGTCAAGGCGCTGTTTCGCGGCGCCAGGCTGTTGATCCTTGATGAGCCAACCGCGGTGTTGGCGCCGGGCGAGGTCGACGGGCTGTTTTCGGCGCTGCGCTCGATGGCGGCGCAGGGGCTCGGCATCATCTTCATCTCGCATAAATTGAACGAGGTGCGGGCGCTCACCCATCGCTGCACCGTATTGCGGCACGGCCGCGTCGCCGGCCGTGTCGACGATCCGGCGAACACGACATCGGCAGAAATGGCGCAGCTGATGTGCGGCCATGAGATCGTGCCGGCGGCAAGAGGACCTTCGACCCCAGGCGCGGCGGTGCTGACGCTCGACGGTATTTCCACCTCACGGCATTCGGGGACGCCGCTGCGCGATGTATCGCTTGCCGTTCGCGCGGGCGAAATCCTCGGCATTGCCGGGGTCTCCGGCAATGGCCAGCGGGCGCTGGCCGAGGTGATTTCCGGCACGCGCGCGCCCGACGCCGGCGCGATGACGATAGCCGGCAAACCTGTTACGCGGTTCTCGCCGCGCGAGGTGCAGGCGCTCGGCCTTGGCCGCATCCCGGAAGACCGTATGACGACCGGGCTGGTCACCAATCTGCCGCTCGCCGATTCCATGGTGTTGCCGCGCATTGGTACTGCGGCTTTCAGCAGCCGGGGCCTGCTCAAGCCAGATGCGATCCGCGCCTTCGCCGAAGAACAGATCAAGGCCTATGACATCAGGTGCCCCGGGCCGATGACCCGCGCCGGCGCGCTGTCGGGCGGCAATCTGCAGAAGGCGCTGCTGGCGCGCGAACTGGCTTTCGACCCGAAGGTGCTGATCGTCTCGCAGCCGACGCGCGGCCTCGACATCGGTGCCGCCCGCTTCATCCACGAAAAATTCCTCGACATGCGTGCCAAGGGCTGCGGGATCATCGTCATCGGCGAGGATCTCGAAGAGCTGCTGGTGCTCTGCGACCGCATCGCGGTGATGTATGAGGGCCGCATCGCCGGCACGCTGGACAGCGCCGATGCGACCATCGCGCGGCTTGGGCTGCTGATGACCGGGGCGGAGGGCAGAGCCTAGATGGACTTTCTCACTCGGTTCCTCGCAGAAACCTCAAATAATACTGCCCGCTTTTGGCTGACTTTAAGCGTCAGCGCTGCCCCTCACCTGCCTGCCGGCATCCTCTCCCCGTATAGAGGCGGGGAGAGGGGCTCTCACCCATGGTTTCGCCAATCACCACAGCTGCAAGAGGGGAGTTGCATAGGGCCCGGATCCCTTCTCCCCGTGTCTATACGGGGAGAAGGTGCCGGCAGGCGGATGAAGGGCGGCGCGACCGTCTGGGCGGCGGAGGGGCATAGCTGATGTTCCGCCTCGAAGCCCGCAGTTCCACCCCCGCCTGGTTCAATCTCGCTTTGCCGCTGCTGGCCATCGGCGCAGCGCTGGTCCTGTGCAGCGGCCTCATCGCGCTGGCCGGCGCCGGCGTGCTTGAGGCCTATGGCGTGATGCTGTCGGCCTCGTTCGGCGACAGCTATGCCATCACCGAAACGCTGGTGCGCGCCGCCCCGATGATCTTCACCGGGCTGGCTGTGGCCGTCGCCTTCCGGGCCAAATTCTGGAACATCGGCGCCGAGGGCCAATTGCTGGCCGGCGCCGTGGCCAGCTGCTTCGTCGGCGCCATCCCAATGCCGGGCGCGCTGGCGATCCTGTCGATGGCGCTGGCCGGCGCTGCTGCCGGTGCCGCTGTCGCGCTTGTGCCGGCGACCCTGCGAGTGAAATTCAAAGTCGATGACGTCGTCAGTTCGCTGCTGCTCAATTCGGTCATCTACTATGCGCTAATGGCGCTGATCGAGGGGCCGTGGAAGGACTCGTTCAGCGGCTATCCGATCTCGCCGCCGATCGAGGATTCGGCGAATTTCCCGGTGCTGCTCGAAGGCACAAGGCTGCATCTGGGTGTCATCGCCGCGTTGATCGCGGCACCGTTGATCTGGTTCCTGATCGTGCGCACCACGCTCGGCTTCCGGATCAGGGTCACCGGCGAAAGCCCGGAAGCCGCCCGCTATGGCGGCATCCACGTCGAGCGGGTGCTGATTTCGACGGCGCTGCTGTCGGGCGCGCTGGCCGGGCTTGCCGGCGTAGGCGAGGTCGGCGGCGTGCATTTCCAGGTGATGAGCGACATTTCGCCGGGCTATGGCTATTCCGGCATCGTCGTTGCCATGCTGGCCAGGCTCAATCCGCTCGGCGTCGTACCGGCGGCGATCTTCCTGGCCGCCGTGATGACCGGCGCCGAAGCGATGTCGCGCGCCACCGGCGTGCCGGCGTTCCTCAGCGATGTCATCCAGGGCACGGCGCTGCTCGCCATGCTGGTGGCGCTGCTGTTCACGGCCTATCGCATCCGCCGCGTCGGTGCCGCCTTATGAGCGCGGTGTTCGAACAGATCTTTCAGGTCGGCTTCCTCGCCGCCATTATCCGCATCGCCACGCCGCTGGCATTTGCCACGCTGGGCGAGATGTTCTCCGAGCGGGCCGGCGTGCTCAATCTCGGTATCGAAGGCATCATGCTGCTCTGCGCGATGACCGGCTTCACCGCCGCCAGCCTCAGCGGCAGCCTGTGGCTCGGCGTGCTGGCCGCGGTGTTGACCGGCATGGCGATGAGCGCGCTGCATGCGCTGTTCACCGTGGCGCTCGGCCTCAGCCAGCATGTCTGCGGCATCGGCGTTACTTTGTTCTCGTCCGGCCTTGCCTATTTCCTCTACCGTCTGACCTTCGGCCAGCAATCGGTGCCGCCCAGCATCAAGGGTTTTCAGACGGTGCCGATCCCGCTGCTGTCGGATATTCCGGTTCTGGGGTCAGCGGTTTTCAACCAGTTTGCGCTGGTCTACTTGGCAATCATTGCCATCCCGCTCGCTGCTTTCGTGCTCTACCGCACGCCTTGGGGGCTGTCGGTGCGGATGGTCGGCGAGAACCCGCGCGCCGCTGATTCCGCTGGGGTCAGCGTCATCGCCACGCGCTTCCAGGCGGTCATCCTCGGCGGTGCGCTGATGGGGCTTGCGGGCGCCTTCCTCACCATGGCACAGTTCAACGCCTTCACCTTTGGTGTCGTGTCGGGCCGTGGCTGGGTGGCGATCGCGCTGGTCGTGTTCGGCCGCTGGGACCCGTGGCGCTCTGCGGGCGCGGCGCTGCTGTTCGCCTTCGTCGATGCGCTACAATTGCGCATGCAGGCGAGCGGCCTCGGGCATATTCCCTATGAGACGTTCTTGATGCTGCCGTTCATTTTCACCATCGTCGCGATGGCCGTGATGTCACGCAACGCGGTTGCGCCGTCGGCGCTGCTGAAGCCGTTTCGACGAGAAGAGCGGTAAGCGAGTAGGACTTGGCGCCCTTCCTCTCCCCCGATCGACGGGGGAGAGGAAGGGCGCCAAGCCTGGGATACTCACATCGCCGTAAAACCATTATCGACAAACAGATGCGTCCCGTTAACGAAGCTGGACTCATCGCTGGCGAGGTACAGCGCTGCCTTGGCCACTTCCTCCGGCTCACCGATGCGGCCCTGCTGTGCGGCCAATGCGGCGTCCGACACGTCGACGCCGAGCTTGCCGAGATCGGCGACCTCGCGCAGGCCGTGCGGCGTGCGGATGAAGCCGGGACAGACGGCGTTGCAGCGTATGTTGCGGTCGCGGAATTCGACTGCGATGGCGCGCGCGAACATGTGGCAGGCGCCCTTGGTGGTGTCGTAGAGCACCTCCATGGGTGTGGCCGCCACAGCCGAGATCGACGAGGTGCAGACGATCGAACCGCCACCGGCAGCGATCATGCCCGGCAACACGGCGCGCGTCATCAGGAACATCGAGCGGACATTGACCGCATGCAGCCAGTCCCATTCCTGCACTGTGGTCTCCAGGAACGGCTTTATCACGATGGTGCCGGCATGGTTGAACAACACCGTGGCCGGGCCGAGCCTGACCGTCGCCGCCTTCACTGCGGCCTCGACCTGCGCCTCGTCCGAGACGTCGGCCACCCAGTGTTCGGCGATATGTCCCCGCGCGCGTATCGCCGCCGCAGTGGCTGCCGCCGCCTCGCCATTGCGGTCAATGATCGCCACCTTGGCGCCTTCGGCGGCGAACAATTCCGAGGCCGCTCCGCCCATTCCGGTCGCGCCGCCCGAGATGATTGCAATCTTGCCGGCTAGTCTTGTACCCATGTTCTGTTCCCCGTTCCCGATCGAAATGATCCGCATTTACGCCGGAATGGCGATGCTATCGCCTATGCAGACGTCGGCCAAGCTTGTCGCTCGCTTGTCGCCAACAGGGGGCTCCCAGCAATGCCAAACCAAATAATAAGGAATACTGAGAAAATCGTTCTACATATCCCCAAAAAATAGCACTCGACAAAGTCTACTGATTTTATAGATTAATCCGCAAAACGGAGGTCGATATGTCCTATATCCAGAACGCCGAGACAGACCGCACCAGCCAGAGGCTGGCCAATAGCCAGGCTTTTCGCCCGGCCTATGCCGGCGCTTTCGCCTATCTCGTCTTTGCCCTTGCGTTCGTGTTCACCGGGGCAGTCGTGCTCGGCTTGATTCCCTGACCGATCAGGCCGAAAGGGTGGCGACCTAGCGCTTTCAGTGAGTGACCGGAGTTGATGAACCGAACGCGGACGCGCTTTGGCGCTGATGCTTGTTTTTACGCATGTCGTCGTCTCAAAACCGGGGGCGACATACATCCAACGTGATGGAGGAGATGGCAATGCCGATCGAGTTCACGCATGTTCCCGGTAAAACGCACGCCGCCGATGCCGGTTCGGCCGTACCGTTCTTCTATGATTTCGTCGAGACGGCGACCAAGCTGTCGCTGATCGAGGATTCCGGCTTCCAGAACATCGTCGTCGACGACCCGGCCGGGCTGTTGACCAATATGGACATCGCCGCCCAGGCGCTGGACCGCACCTCGTCGCTGGAAGTGGTGCTGACGCACTGGGCCGGCGTGATCGCGCCAGCCGTTGCGGCGCGGCAACTGGCGGCGCTCGACGCCAGGAGCGGCGGCCGGCTGGCGCTGAGGATGCTGAGCGAGCCGCTGGATGACGACGATGCCGAGACGCGTCCGGTCGGCCACACCGTGGTCTGGCAGCGCATCGACGAATATCTGGTGCTGCTGAAGCGGCTGTGGTCGAACGACCGGCCCTTCGACCATGAAGGTGCATTCTACAGCATCAAGGGTGGCTATGTGCCGCGCAAGGGGCCGCATGGCGTCGACGTGATCATCCGCATGGGTGGCCAGTCCGGCACCGCGCTCAAGGTCGCCGGCCGCCATGCCGACGTGTTTGAACTCACGGCTGGTTCGCTCGACGAGATCCGCCAGCTGATGGAACGGGCGCGCAGCGCCGCCGCCGAGCATGGCCGCGCCGGCAAGCTGCGTTTTGCGCTTCCGGTCCGGGTCCGCTCGGAGGGTGGCGCCTCTACCGTCGGCCACAAGGCGGTCGAACTTTCCGGACCACCGGCGCAGATCGCCCTGTCGCTGCTGCCCTATGCGGCGCTGGGCATCAGCGAGTTCATGATCGTCGGTGTCGACCGGCCGCGCGAGATCGCCAGCGTCGGCCGCGAGACGATCGCGCTCTTGCGCAACTCGCTGGCACGCCGGGAGGCGGAGGTGCCGCAGCCCGGCGCGTTTGCCTCGCGGGGCGGGTCGGATATTCACGCAGGGTGAATTTGCGGGTGGAATGAAAGCTATTTCGTAGCGTTCCGTCACACCCCCCTCTGCCCGGCAGGGCAGAGGGGTGCTGTCCCGCCAGCGTCTAATCACCACTCAGCACTGCCAGCGCCTCCAGCACCGCGCCAGATTCCGTCAGCGCACCAAACACCCCGTCCTCCACCGTCACCATATGCAGCGCCGCGTCATGCGCGTATTGGTCGCCGCTGGCGCAGGCGTCGGCGATGGTCAGGCACTGGAAATTGAGGTCGCAGGCCCCGCGCAGCGTCGTGTGCACGCAGACATCGGTCGTGCAGCCGGAAAAGATCAGATGGGTGATGCCGCGTGCGCGCAGCACAAGCTCCAGATCCGTATAGGTGAAGGCGCTGTTGCAGGTCTTGTCGACGATGATGTCGTGCGGCGCGACGTCGATCTCGGCGACGATCTGAAAGCCGGGGCCGGAGCGCAGCAGCACGTCGGTGCCTTCTAGACCCGCCCGCTTGCGGCGCCATCTCTCGTACGGCGTCATGTCGGCCATGTCGCCGCGATATCCCTGCCTGGTGTGAATGATGGTAAGGCCGGCCGCGCGTGCCGCTGATATCAGTCGGTTGACCGTAGGCAGGATGGCGCGCAGCGGCGCGGGGTCATAACCCTTCCTGGCGAAATAGCCGGTCGGCGAGAGGAAATCCTCCTGCAGGTCGATGACCAGCAGCGCGGTGTTTGCCGGCACCAGCCGGCCGTCATAGGGGAAATCGAACGGTATCGCCTTGATCATCGCAGCCTGCCTCAATTGCTGCTCGGCATCGTGGCCCAGCAACCCTGGGCCGTCCATCCCTCGGTGCGACGACACCAGGTAGACCGATGCCAGGACGATGTGCCGTTGAGACATCGCGCCCACAATCGTCGGCCAAAAAGCCATCTTGTTTGTTGACTACAAAGCTCATGTTTTATAGTCAAGCAGGGGCACTCGGCCGCCTGAATTGTTTCCCAGCGGCGGTGCCGCGTTTGAGAGAAGCCAGAATCCGTGGCTGGAGTTTTCGGGGTCGAGATGGGGGTGTTCCCGCATCCCGTCACCGGCCAGCCGATCGGTTACGTGCAATGACGAAGCGAGGACGAAGCGTGTCCAGAAATGGTTTGTTGGCGGCGCTGGCCGCGGTCATGCTGTCGGCCGGCAGCGCTGCTGCGCAAGAGCAGCCAAACACGCAGCCCAGGGTGACGAGGGTGCCCGCTGCAGATCCCCAGTCGGCGCCAACCGTAGTCGAACAGCCCGCACCGGCTGCGCCTGTCGCGCCGGCTTCGCCAACTGCCGGGCAGGCGGCGCCGACCGCGCCCCAGCCGGCAAACCAGCCCGGTGCATCCGCGCAGGCCGAGCCTTCGGCAATATCGCTGACGCTGCCGCACGATCTGTCGCCCTGGGGCATGTTCATGGCCGCCGACATCATCGTCAAGGCGGTGATGATCGGGTTGGCCTTCGCCTCGCTCGTCACCTGGACGGTGTGGCTGGCCAAATCGCTGGAGATTCTCTTCGGCAAGCTCGGCGCCCGGCGCGCTGCGCGCGCCATCGGCAATGCCGCGACACTGCGCCAGGCCGGGCGCTCGCTTGGCAACAATGGCGGCCCCGGTGCGCTTTTGGTGCGGGCAGCCGAGGAAGAGACTGCCCTTTCGGCCGGTGCGCTCGGCCATGTTACCGGCGACGGGCTGAAGGAACGAGTGGCGTCGCGCCTGTCGCGCATCGAGGCGGCGGCGGCGCGGCGCGTGTCGCGCGGCACCGGCGTGCTGGCGACGATCGGCTCGACGGCGCCCTTCGTGGGCTTGTTCGGCACCGTCTGGGGCATCATGAACGCCTTCATCGGCATCTCGCAGGCGCAGACCACCAACCTCGCGGTCGTCGCGCCCGGCATCGCCGAGGCGCTGCTCGCCACGGCGATGGGCCTGGTCGCGGCTATTCCCGCAGTGGTCATCTACAACCTCTTTGCAAGGTCGATAGCGGGCTACCGGCAGATTCTTGCCGATGCCTCGGCCGGGGTCGAACGGCTGGTCAGCCGCGATCTCGATTTCCGCACGGTGCCGCAGGCGCCCGCGCTGGCGGCGGAGTGATGGGCCATGGCGGCTAGAATTCGCGAGGCTATCGATGGCGATCTCGAAGAAAACCACGAGATCAATGTCACCCCGTTCATCGACGTCATCCTGGTGCTGCTGATCATCTTCATGGTCGCTTCCCCCTTGGCGACAGTCGACGTCAATGTTGATCTGCCGGGTTCGACGGCGACGCCAGCACCCCGGCCGGAAACGCCGCTGTTCCTGACGCTGAAGGACGATCTGACGCTGGCGATCGGCAATGACAGCGTGCCGCGCCAGGCTTTCGCCGCGGTGCTCGACGGCAGAACCAAGGGCGACAAGCAGACCCGCATCTTCCTGCGTGCCGACAAGGCGGTCGGTTATGGCGAACTGATGGAGGTGATGAACCTGCTGCGCGGCGCCGGTTATCTGAAGATCGCGCTGGTGGGGCTGGAGACGGTGCCGGCGGACGCATCCGCGGCGCACCCGGGCGCCGCCCCGTGACGCAACTGGCCGCCGCCGCCCCCGCGGCGCCGCGCGCCGGCGTGCGCGAAATTGGCTTGTGGGCGGCTGCGGCCATTGTCATTGTCGGCGCGCATGTCGCGATCGCCTATGCCGTCCAGAGCTTCAGCCTGGCCAACATGGCCGATGGCGGCCCGCCGCCGGCTGTGGCTATCGAGCTGTCGCCGATGATGGTGGCGCCGGCGGTGCAGGAGGACTCGATGGCCGACGTGGTGACGCCTGAGCCGCCGAACCAGATCGAGGAGGCGGTTGCCGAACTGAAGCCCGTCGTGGAGCCCGAGCCCGGTCAGCCGGGGCCGGTCGCCGAGAAGACGGAAGCGGTTCAACCCGCCGCTCCGATCGAGACGGCAGCGGCCGAGCAGCCCGATCAATCGCCGCCGCTGGATGAGGTGGTGCCCGACATCGTCCCGACCATAGCGCCGGATGTGGTCATTCCGCCGCCCCAGACCAAGCCGGCGGAGACCAAGCCGGCGGAGACCAAGCCGATCGAGAAGGCGAAGAAGGCTGCCGAAAAACCCAAGCCGAAAGCAAAGAAAGAGAAGAAGGAAAAGGCCGCGCCGGCGAAAGCGGTCGTGACCGCCAGTGTCGATCAAAAGGCAGCGGCGAAGGCGTCGGCGCCGAAGGCTTCGCAATCGAGTGGATCATCAGTCAGTGCAAGCAAATGGAACTCCCAGCTGATCGGATGGATCAATCGGCACAAGCGCTACCCGAGCGCGGCAAGGTCGCGGCGCGCCGTGGGTACCGCAAATGTGACCTTCGTCGTCAGCGCTTCGGGCAAGGTGACCTCCGTCCGGCTGACCCGATCTTCGGGGGACGCCGATCTCGATCGCGCCGCGCTCGGCATTCTGCAGGGTGCGACGGTGCCCGCGCCACCGCCTGAGAAGGCCGGTACGGCTGTCGTGGCGCCTTTGATGTTCACGCTGCGGAACTAGAAGCAGCCGGACAAGGCCGATCCCATGACCACGTACTTTCCCGCTTGACTGACCCGCCGGACCGAATACGCTAGCGCAAAATACCGGCCTTGGTCGCCGGGCGGCAAATATGCCTCGTATGCCTCGCCCTCCGGCGCTGGCTGCGGGGCATTGTCATTTCTGAGGATCGGTTTGAAACGGCGTATCGAGATCGGCATCCTGTATTCCCGCTCGGGCAGCTACCAGTTGGTCTCCGATGCGTGCCGGATGGGCGCCACGCGCGCCATCGCCGACATCAATCTCGATCGGAGCTATGGCATCGAACTGGTTCCGGTCGAGCGCGATCCGCAAAGTAATGCCGATCGCTACGCGACTTTGTGCGAGGACATTTTCAGGACCAGCAGCGCGCGCCATGTCGTCGGTTGCGTCACCTCGTGGAGCCGCAAGGAAACCATCCCGGTGCTGGAGAAGGCCGGCGGCATGCTCTGGTATGCCTGCCCCTATGAAGGGTTCGAGGCCAACGAGCATGTCGTCTACATGCACGCCTGCCCCAACCAGCATCTGGTTCCGCTGATGGCGCATGTCGTGCCGCGTTTCGGCGCCAACGGCTTCCTGCTCGGCTCGAACTACATTTGGGGCTGGGAGATGAACCGCGTGGCGCGCGACCTGATCGCGGATGCCGGCGGCAAAGTGCTGGGCGAGCGCTATCTGCGCATCGGCGAGACCGACGTGTCGCGGTTGATCGCGGAAATCCGGGCGACGAGGCCGAGCTTCATCCTCAACAATCTGATCGGCACCTCGTCGTATGCCTTCCTGGCGGCTTACCGCGAGTTGGGCGATGAGGATGCGGCATTCAGGCCGGAAAACTGCCCCGTCATCTCCTGCAACCTCACGGAAGGCGAGTTGCCGGCGATCGGCGAGACAGGGAAAGGGCATCTGTCGGTCGGGCCCTATTTCGCGCCCCGGCCGGCTGCCTTCGCTTCGTCCTTCGAGGCCTCCGCCTATGCCTCGGTGCAGGTGATGGCCGACGTGCTGTCGCGCAACACTGATGCCGGCCCGGCGGAATTTTCCAAGGCCTTCGCCGAGCGGCGCTTCTCCACCCGGCTCGGGCCGATCGCCATCGACGCCCACTCCCAGCACGCGACGCTGCCAGTGATCATCGGCCGGATCGCCGATGGCTTCTTCGAGGTCGTCAGCCAGGAGGATGAGGTCGCGCCGGATCCCTATCTGTCGCGCTACGACCCCGCCAAGACATTCGGCCGTCCGCGTCTGAGGGTGGTGTCATGACGCGGACGCGCATCCCCAATCTCGGCGGCGCGCGGGCTTTCATCCTGCATCGCCCGCATCCGACGGTGCAGGCCATCACCAGGCAATTGTCGGCCATCGGCCTGGCTACGATCGACTGCTGGCCGGAATTGCCGCCGGAAGCTCTCGCCGCCGATTTCGTCTTCTTCGATGCCGATCTCGGTTTCGACGAGCAGTTCCCGTGGGAAGCCGGTGAGGCGCCGATGCCGCTGGTGGCGCTGATCGGTTCCGAGGCGCCGGGGCGTATCGAATGGGCGCTGTCGCACAAGGCCGATGCGCAGCTGCTGAAGCCGGTCGGCAATGCCGGTGTGTACAGCGCATTGCTGATCGCAAGGCAGAGCTTCGAGGCACGCAAGCATTTAGCCGGCGAGATAGCGTCGCTGCGCCAGCGCGTCGCCGAGCGCCAGACCATTGTGCGCGCGGTGACGGCGCTGTCGAAAGGCAGCGATGACGAGCGTGCCTATGCACAACTGCGATCGCTGGCGATGAGCTGGCAGATCAGCGTCGAGGATGCCGCGCGCAGGATCGTGGCAATGACGGATGAGGAAGGCGGCGATGACCAGTCCCATCGCGCCTGATCTCCCGGTACGCATGCCGGCAAAACCGCGCGCCGGCGTCTGGCGTCGGCTGGTCAAACGCCGCCTGGCGCTGCTCGGGCTGGTCATCGTCGCCATTGTTGTCGCCGGCGCCGTGCTGGCGCCCCGGCTGACCGGCTACGATCCCAACGAGCAGATGTTCGACGGCCTGACCATCGAGGGCTCGCCGCTGCCGCCCAGCGCCCAGTATTGGCTCGGCACCGACCTGCTCGGACGTGACCTCTTGACCCGCATCCTCTACGGCGCCCGCACCTCGCTGATCATCGGCATCGTCGCCAATGGCGTGGCGCTTTTGATCGGCACTTTGGTGGGCGTCACCGCAGGCTATTTCCGCGGCTGGATCGGCAGTGCGCTGATGCGCTTCACCGATCTGATGATGGCGTTCCCGGCGCTGCTGCTCGCCATCTGCCTGGCGGCAGTGTTTCAGCCGAGTCTGTGGATCGTCGCCATGGTCATCGCGCTGGTCAACTGGGTGCAGACGGCGCGTGTCATCTACACCGAGACCTCATCGCTGGCCGAGCGCGAGTTCATCGATGCCGAGCGCAGCATCGGGGCGAGTGCGCCGCGCATCCTATTTCGCCACATCCTGCCGCATCTGCTGCCGACCATCATCGTCTGGGGCACGCTCGGCATCTCGACCACGGTTCTGCTCGAGGCGACGCTTTCCTTCCTCGGCATCGGTGTGCAGCCGCCGACCGCGTCGTGGGGCAACATCATTTTCGAGAACCAGACCTATTTCCAGGCCGCGCCCTGGCTGGTGTTCTTCCCCGGCGCCGCAATCCTCGCGTTGGCGCTGGCCTTCAATCTGATCGGCGACGCGTTGCGCGACATCCTCGATCCGACGCAAAGGGGCCGGGAATAATGGGGGGCCGGTCATGATCGCCTATCTCGGCCGCCGGCTGATCCAGTCGCTGCTCATCCTGCTTGGCGTCTCGCTGATCACTTTTGCGCTGCTCTACCTCTTGCCGGCCGACCCGGTGCGGCAGATCGCCGGCCGCAGTGCCACGCCGCAGACGGTGGAAAACATCCGCCAGCAACTCGGCCTCGACCAGCCTTTCGTGGTCCAGTACTGGCACTATCTGACGAAGCTACTCAGCGGCGATCTCGGCCGCTCCTACATCCAGCGCTCGGAGGTCACCGAACTCATCGTCTCGCGGCTGCCGGCCAGCCTGCTTTTGATGGTCGGCGCCATCCTTTGCGAATTGCTGATCGGGCTCTCGATGGGGCTGATCGCCGCCGTCAAGCGCGGCTCCGCCACCGACCAGACCCTGATGGTGGCCTCCTTCGTCGGCGTCTCGGCGCCGCAATTCGTCGTCGGCTTGTTGCTGCTCTACGTCTTTGCCGTGCGGCTAAGCTGGTTTCCGATCGGCGGCTACGGCACATGGCGCCATCTGGTGCTGCCGTCGCTGACCATGGGCATACTCGGCGCCGGCTGGTACGCGCGCATGATGCGTTCGTCGATGATTGACGTCCTGCGCCAGGATTATGTCCGCACGGCGCGGGCCAAGGGCCTGGCGCGCAGCGCCATCATATTCCGCCACGCACTGCCGAATGCCATCCTGCCGGTCATCGCCATGATCGGCATCGACATCGGCATCTTCATGGGCGGCATCGTCGTCGTCGAAAGCGTGTTCGGCTGGCCGGGTATCGGTCAGCTGGCGTGGCAGGCGATCCAGCGCGTCGACATTCCGATCATCATGGGCGTCACGCTGGTCTCGGCCTTCGCCATCGTGCTCGGCAATCTGCTCGCCGACATCATCGCGCCGTTCATCGATCCCCGCATCAAGCTCAGATGAAAATGAAACAGAGAAAGGGAACACAACAATGAAAAAGTTTCTCGCATCCACAGTCGCGGCATCGGCCTTGGCCCTCATGCTCGGCATGACAAGCGTCCGCGCCGAAGACACGGTCGATCCCAACGCCAAGCAAGGCGGCGCCATCACCATCACCTACAAGGACGATGTTGCGACCCTCGATCCGGCGATCGGCTATGACTGGCAGAACTGGTCGATGATCAAGAGCCTGTTCGATGGGCTGATGGATTACGAGCCGGGCACCACCAATTTGAAGCCCGATCTGGCAGAAAGCTACGAGATTTCGCCCGACGGCCAGACCTTCACCTTCAAGCTGCGCCATGGCGTGAAATTCCACAATGGCCGCGAGATGACGGCCGACGACGTGAAATATTCGCTCGACCGCGTCACCAATCCGAAGACGCAGAGCCCCGGCGCCGGCTTCTTCGGCTCGATCAAGGGCTATGACGATGTCGCCGCCGGCAAGGCCGAAGGCCTGTCCGGTGTCACCGTCGTCGACCCCTACACGGTCAAGTTCGAACTGACCCGGCCCGACGCCACCTTCCTGCATGTCATGGCCATCAATTTCGCCCATGTCGTGCCGAAGGAAGAGGTCGAGAAATATGGCGCCGATTTCGGCAAGCATCCGGTCGGCACCGGCGCCTTCAAGCTCGCCGAGTGGACGCTGGGACAGCGCATCGTCTTCGAGCGCAATGCGGACTATTGGCACAAGGGCCTGCCGCATCTCGACAAGATCACCTTCGAGATCGGCCAGGAGCCGATCGTGGCGCTGCTGCGCTTGCAGAAGGGCGAGATCGATGTTCCCGGCGACGGCATTCCGCCGGCCAAGTTCCAGGAGGTGATGGCCGATCCCGAGCAGAAGGCGCGTGTCGTCGAAGGCGGTCAGCTGCACACCGGCTACGTCACCATGAACACCACCATGGCGCCGTTCGACAATGTTAAGGTGCGTCAGGCCGTCAACATGGCGCTCAACAAGGCGCGCATCATCCAGATCATCAACGGCCGCGCCGTGCCGGCCAACCAGCCGCTGCCGCCGTCGATGCCGGGCTACGACAAGGACTACAAGGGTTATCCCTATGACGTAGCCAAAGCCAAGGCGCTGCTGGCCGAGGCCGGTCATGCCGATGGTTTCGACACGCAGCTGTTCGCCATGAACACCGATCCCAACCCGCGCATTGCCCAAGCGATCCAGCAGGACCTGGCGGCGATCGGCATCAAGGCCAGCATCCAGTCGCTGGCGCAGGCCAATGTCATCGCCGCCGGCGGTGACAAGGCCGGCGCGCCGATGATCTGGTCGGGCGGCATGGCCTGGATCGCCGACTTCCCCGATCCGTCGAATTTCTACGGCCCGATCCTCGGCTGCGCCGGCGCGGTGCCCGGCGGCTGGAACTGGTCGTGGTATTGCAACAAGGATCTCGACGCCAAGGCGGCCGAGGCGGATTCGGTGGTCGACCCGGCAAAGGCCGGCGAACGCGACAAGATGTGGAGCGCCATCTACGACAAGGTGATGGAAGACGCGCCCTGGGCGCCGGTCTTCAACGAACAGCGCTTCACCATGAAATCCGCGCGCATGGGCGGCGCCGACAACCTCTATGTCGACCCGGTCCATATCCCGATCAACTACGACAATGTGTACGTAAAAGATGTGCAATAACTGCGACTACACCATCCATGGGCGCCACCACCATTTCGGCTGGGACAATTCCTTTGTCCCGGCCGAGCGGGTGGCGCCCGGCGCGACCATCGAGTTCCAGTGCCTCGATGCCGCCGGCGGCCAGCTGAACGCCGACAGCACGGTTGCCGAAATCGCCAAGCTCGACTTCGCCGGGGTCAACCCGGTGACCGGGCCGATCTTCGTCGAGGGCGCCGAGCCGGGTGACGCGCTCAAGGTGACGATCGAGATGTTCAAACCGTCCGGCTTCGGCTGGACGGCGAACATTCCGGGTTTCGGCCTGCTCGCCGACGACTTCACGGAACCGGCGCTGAACATCTGGAAATACGATGCAGCCGCGCTCGAACCGGCGCTGTTCGGGAAAAACGCGCGCGTACCACTGAAGCCGTTCGCCGGCACCATCGGCAATGCGCCGGCTGAGATGGGGCTTCACTCGGTGGTGCCGCCACGGCGGGTCGGCGGCAATCTCGACATCCGCGATCTCGCTGCCGGCACGACGCTCTATCTGCCGGTTGAGGTGGCCGGCGCGCTGTTCTCGGTCGGCGATACGCACGCCGCACAAGGCGATGGCGAGGTCTGCGGCACGGCGATCGAGAGCCCGATGGACGTCGTGCTCAAGCTCGACCTTGTCAAGGACGCCAGGCTGAAGACGCCGCGCTTCACCACCGCCGGTCCGGTGACGCGCCATCTCGACGCCAAGGGCTATGAGGTGACGACGGGTATCGGGCCGGACCTGATGACCGGCGCCAAGGAGGCGGTGGCGCAGATGGTCGATCTGCTTGCTGGGCGGTATCAGATCGATCCGGTCGAGGCCTATATGCTGGCCTCGGTGTGCGGGGACCTGCGCATCAGCGAGATCGTCGACATGCCGAACTGGGTGGTGTCGTTCTATTTTCCGCGTTGCGTGTTTGAATGACGGTACGTCGGCGCCGCACCCCCACCCCGCTGCTTCGCAGCGACCCTCCCCACAAGGGGGAGGGTAAAGCGCTGCCACCCTACCTCCCCCTTGTGGGGAGGTCGGACCGGAGGTCCGGGTGGGGGTCAGCGCCAAGGTTTGTGCGAATGGTGCGACGGAACCAATCCGTCGCAGGGCTCCACCCACAATGACCCTCGCCGACAACCCCATCCTCTCCATCGCCAACCTCTCCGTCAGCGTGCGCGGCGAGGACGGCGAGCGCGATGTCGTCTCCAACCTGTCGCTGACGCTGGCGCGCGGCGAGACGCTCTGCATTGCCGGCGAATCCGGCTCCGGCAAGTCGATGACCGCGCTGGCGATCATGCAGCTTTTGCCGCAGCCGGCGGCGCGCATATCGTCAGGCATGATCCGTCTTCGGGATGGGAATCGGGGCGACACCGACCTAGCAACCCTCGACGAACGCCAGATGCGGCGCATTCGCGGCGACCGCATCGCCATGATCTTCCAGGAGCCGATGACCTCGCTCAACCCGGTTCTGTCGATCGGCCGGCAACTCACCGAATCAATCGAGGCGCATACCAGCCTGTCGTCGGCGCAAGCCCGCCGGCGCGCCATCGAGGCGTTGAAGGCGGTGCGCATTTCGGAGGCGGAAAGCCGGTTAAAGCAGTTTCCGCACGAACTCTCCGGCGGCATGCGCCAGCGGGTGATGATCGCCATGGCGCTGGCGCTCGAGCCCGACGTGCTGATCGCCGACGAACCGACGACGGCGCTCGACGTCACCGTGCAAGGCGAAGTGCTGGAGCTGTTGCGCGACCTGCAGCGCCAGCATGGCACCAGCGTCATCCTGATCACCCACGATATGGGCGTGGTTGCCGAAATGGCCGACCGGGTCATCGTCATGCGCGACGGCCGCATGGTCGAAGAAGGCACGACATCGCATATTTTTGTCCAGCCGCAGGCCGACTATACGCGCGAACTGCTGGCTGCCGTGCCGCGCATCGGCAGTGGCGTCGGTCGACAGAAATCCAGGGATGCGATTGACGTCTTGAAACCGGCCAATGTCGCCGAGATCAACGACCTGTATGTCCGCTTCGATCTGCGTGGCGGCATCTTTGGCCAGGTCACCCGCCGCGTCCACGCCGTCGAGGGCGTCAGCTTCTCGATCGCGCCCAACGAAACGCTTGCTCTGGTCGGCGAATCCGGCTGCGGCAAGTCGACGACCGCCAAGGCGCTGGCCGGACTGGCGCCGTATAGCGGCGACATCGTCATTGGCGGGCGCAATCTCTCCGGTCTTGGCCGCGACGAGCGCAAGGCGGTGCGCCGTGACGTCCAGATGATTTTCCAGGATCCCTTCACTTCGCTCGATCCGCGCATGCGCGTCGGCGAGCTCGTCGCCGAGCCGCTGGTGATTCATGGCATCGCCTCCAAGGACGAGCGCCGCGAACGAGTGGGGGCGCTGTTCGAGCGCGTCGGCCTGTCGGCCGACCAGATGGAGCTTTACCCGCACGAATTCTCCGGTGGCCAGCGCCAGCGCGTCTGCATCGCCCGAGCGCTGGCGCTACGACCAAAACTGATCATCGCTGACGAAAGCGTCTCCGCGCTCGACGTCTCGGTGCAGGCGCGTGTGCTCGATTTGCTGAAGGAATTGCAGCGCGAATTCGGCGTCGCCTATCTCTTCATCTCGCACGACATGGCGGTGGTCGAGAACATTTCCGACCGCGTTGCCGTCATGTATCTCGGCCAGATCGTCGAGATGGGCACGCGCGACCAGGTGTTTTCCAACCCGCGCCATCCCTACACCAGGCGGCTGATCGACGCCGTGCCGGTGCCCGATCCGGCGCAGCGCAGAACGCGCTTCGCGCGCCTCGACCAGGAAATCCCGAGCGCCACCCGCAGGATCGGGGAGGCGCCGCTGAAGCTGGCGCTGAACGATGTCGGCGGCGGCCATCTGGTTGCTGCGGAAAGCTGAGCCCGCACTGGCTGGCAGCTGTTCTTTTACTTTGTTGAGTACAACCAAGAACTGCCGTCTCGGGTTTACCGCGTCTTAGGTGGACGGCGGCCACTATACGGTCGGAGTTCTTGCCACGGGGAAAAATAGTGCTCAAGGCGGTTCTGCAGCTGCTGCCGGGTCGGTTCATGGATGTGCGCATGCGCGTATCCGCCGACTACGAGACGCGTGTCGTGGAGCGGCCCGGGCGCTGGATGAAGGCGGCCGAGCTGGAGCAGTTGAGCAGCGATCTGCGGCTGGTGGCGTCGAAGACGCTGAAAGTCGGCAGCCTGACCTACGGTGTGTTTTCCGGCGACCGCAGCCGGCTGGAACATTCCATCATCACCATCGTCTATCGCCGCAGCGACGGGCGGCCGATCGCCTTCAACGCGCTGGCGCTGATGGAGATTTCGCTGGCCGGCAAGCCCTATGAAGTCTTGCACCTCGGTCTGGTCATGATCGATCCGGACGAGCGCAGCCGCGGTCTCAGCTGGATCCTCTACGGCCTGACCTGCTTCCTGATGTTTTTGCGCAACCAGTTCAGGCCGATCTGGATCTCCAACGTCAGCCAGGTGCCGGCCGTCGTCGGCATGGTCGCGGAGGCGTTCAGCAATGTGTTTCCCGGACCGCATGCCGGCGCGCGGCGCTCGCTGACCCATGTGCTTCTGGCGCGGCAGATCATGGCGCGGCACCGCCATGTCTTCGGCGTCGGCCCCGAAGCGGGTTTCGACGAAGAGCGTTTCGTCATCACCAATGCCTATACGGGCGGCTCGGACGATCTGAAGAAAACCTTCGACGAGACGGCCAAGCACCGCGAGGAGACCTTTAACGAGTTCTGCCGCAAGGAACTCGACTACGGGCGCGGCGACGATGTGCTGCAGATCGGCCAGATGAGCTTCCAGTCGGCGCGCACCTTTCTCGCCGACACGGTTCCGCGCCGCTCGCTTGCAGCACTTGCCGTGGCCGGCGCGGCCGCCACGCTGCAGCGGCTGGTGCTGCCGGTGGTTCACTGGGCCGATAGCACCCGCCAATGGAATGTGCTGAGACCATGGACACGCTGATGGCTTCATTCGTGGCGTCTCGGTTTATCCGCAAGCTGATGGCAGCCGGCCGATGATGAACCTCGACGGCACGCTCGTCGCCGACACCATCACCTCGCTAGCGGCGCTGGTTGGCCTGCTTGTCGTGATATCGATCATAGGCGGGCGCGACACGGGCGATCCGCTGTCGCGGCGCTTTCTATTCGGCCTCAAGGTGCTGGCAGTGCTGCTTGCCTGCCGCATCCTCGACTGGACCACGGGTCTTGCCTTTTTCCGGTTCGTCACCATCACGGCGGCGGGTCTGCTGCCGCTGGCCGCACTGCTGCTGACCGAAGGCCTGCTGCGCCGGCACGCGCCGTTCGCTCTCAAATTGTTCGCCGCCGGCGGTGCCCTGCTGTTCTTCCTTCTGGCGCCGATCCCGGCACGTTTCGCTGAACCATGGCGAATGGCGGTACTACTTGCCTTCCAGTTCGGAGGTTTTCTCGCCATCGGCTGGCTGGTGATGACGCGCGATCGCGACAGCCTGTCGGCGGCCGAAAACCGCACGGTCGAGCGCATGGCGCTGTCGCTGCTGTTGATCATTCCGTTCATGGTCACCGACTACCGGCCCGGCCTGTTCGAAGTGCCGGTTCGGCTTGGCGGCATCGCCATCCTGTTCCTGTGCTGGCTGACGATCGGCCTTGGACGCGCCAGCCTCGGCCATCGCGACACGATCGGCGCCTTTACCGTGATTACGCTGAGCTCGGTTTTCGCCGGGCTGGCGCTGGGCGGCATCGACGATCTCGGCTGGCGCGGCAGTGTGCAGGGCGTGGTGATCGTGCTGTCGGCGACGCTGCTGGCAGTCATCTACAATGACAGCGTCAGCCTCACCGCGGAGAAGCGCCGCGACTCGTTGCTGAAGCATATGGCCGAGGGCGACCTCACCGATTCGGCGCGCTTCCTGCGCGGCCTGCAGAGCCATATCCTTGTCGACGGTGCGCTGATCCTGCCGGCAGGGGACCTCGGCGACTTCGACCTGAAGGTGCTGGCCCGTGCACTGGAGCAGGAGCCCGTGCGCTCGCTCGCCGATACGCAGCCGGGGGCGCCAGTCGACCAGGATATACGCGAGCAGCTGGCATGGCTGTTCGAGAAATTTGAGGCGACCCATGTGCTGCTGGCGACGCTCGAGCCGTTGACCGTGGTGGCGCTCAACATGCCGGCGCTGGCATCGTCGCCGGGCGTGGAAATGGAGCTGCGGGCAGTCCAGCGCATGGCGATGCTGATCTCGCAGCGGCATGCGAAGGGTTGATCATCTGAACGGGCCGGCTCTTGCGTCGGCCCGTTGCCGTAGCCGGGTCAGGCGGCCTTGGTCTTCAAGGCCTCTTCGTCGCGCACCATTTTTGTCACGGCGGCGAAGTCGAGCTTGCCGGAGCCAAGGACCGGTACCTTTGAGACCACCCGCACTTCGGCCGGGACCATCAGGTCCATCGCGCCGTTGGCCTTGGCGTAGGCGAGGAATTCCGCTCGTGTGGCGCCGGATGCCTCAGTGATGAGGATCAGCTTTTCGCCCTTGCGCGCGTCGGGCACCGTGGCGACCGCCGACAGCGAGCCCTTCCACAATTCGCCGGCCAGCGCTTCGACAGCGGCGAGCGAGATCATCTCGCCGCCGATCTTGGCGAAGCGCTTGGCGCGGCCGCGAATGGTGATGAAGCCGCCTTCGTCGATAGCGACGACGTCGCCCGTATCATGCCAGCCGTCGTCGAGCGGTTCGAGCACGCCGGGCTTCTCGGCCCGGAGATAACCGGCCATGACATTGGGGCCGCGCACGAACAGCCGGCCGCCTTCGTCGACGCCGGGGACCGGATCGAGGCGGTATTCCATGCCGGGCATGATCTTGCCGACGGTTCCGGAGCGATTGTACATCGGCGTGTTGATGGAGATCACCGGCGCCGTCTCGGTGACGCCGTAGCCCTCGAGGATGCGTAGGCCGAACTTCTCCATATACGTCATGCGCGTCGCTGTCTTGACCGGTTCCGCGCCGGCAAAACAATAGCGTATCGAGCGGAAGTCGTAGGGGTGCGCGGTGCGCGCGTAGCCGGAGAGGAAGGTGTCGGTGCCGAAGATGATCGTCGCGTTCGAGCCGTAGATCAGTTCCGGCACGAGGCGGTAGTGCAGCGGCGAGGGGTAGAAATAGACCGGCACGCCGGAGATCAACGGCAGCACCGTGCCCGCGGTCATGCCGAAGGAGTGGAAGATCGGCAGCACGTTGAACACCTTGTCGCCCGAATGGAAGTCGATACGCGACGCCGCCTGGGCGGCGTTGGCCAGGATGTTGCGGTGCGTCAGAACGACGCCCTTCGGCGTGCCTTCCGAACCCGAGGTGAACAGGATCACCGCCGCATCGCCGGGCTTGCGTTTCGCGCGCGGCGTCGACTTGCGCAGCAAGCCGAGCAGCTTATCCTTGAGACTGATGGTCTTTCTGAGATCGTCGAGCCACACGATGTCGACCGAGCGACCGAGTTCCTCGACTACAGCGCCGAGCTTTGCCTGTTCGACGAACGCGCGGGACGTCAGCACGGTGCGGACTTCGGCGGCCTTGCAGGCGGACAGAATATTGGCAGCACCTGCGGTGAAGTTCATCATCGCCGGAACCTTGCCGGCGGACATGACGCCGAGCAGCGTCGCGCAAGAGCCGTTGGCGTTGGGCAGCATGATGCCCAGCGTCTGCTGGTCGGCATAAAGGGTCTGGAACTTCTCACCAAGCACGGCGGCAGCCGTGAGCAGCTTGCTGTAGCTGAGAGAACCGGTGACCGGATCCTGAACTGCGAGCTGTTTCATGCCGCGTTCGTTCGCCGTCTCGATGATCTTTTCCAGTACGGTCTTGTCGATGTCCTGGGTGCGGAAAACGAGATCCGACATCACCTGGTAGAGCGCGGAACCCGCCGCGGCGCGGCGCTTGCGGCCCTTCAGCTCCTGCGGCACCTCGAGCTTGACCGGTTCCAGAATAGTCACCTTGACCTTCGGGAACAGGCGGCGGCGCACATGCTGCGAGCTCAGCCGCGAGAAGTAGGTCTTCTCCAGCCCGTCGATGCGCACCGGCACAACCATCGAGCCGGTCTTGTCGGCAACCATGGCGGCGCCGTCATAGACCTTCATCAGGCCGCCGGTCACGGTGATGCGTCCCTCCGGGAAGATCACCAGCGGGTCGCCGCCCTGCACGATCTTGATCAGCGTGCGGGTCGACATCGGCTTGGCCGGGTTGAGCGGCAAGGCGCGGGCAAGTTTCATGAACGGCTTCATCCACCAAGCCTGGGCAATGGTGTAGTCGATGGCGAAGACCGGTTCCTCATCGGTCAGCGTCAAGGCGAGCGGACCGTCGAGGAAGCTGACATGGTTGAGCGCCAGGATCGGCGCCTTGCCGGCCGCCTTGAGGTTTTCCATGCCCTCGACTTCGAGGCGCAGGAAAGCGCGGAACAGGATGGAGACGAAGTCACGGAAGGGGTTCGTCGGCAAATATTTCAGCATCAGCCATGCGGCAATCGCATTGGCCGCGACGAGGCCGAACAGGATGCCGCCGGTCGAGACCTTCGTCTGGATCAGGGCCATGATGATGCCGCCGCCAGTCATGAAGCCGGCATTGACGATACTGACGGCGGCGACGACCCGGGCGCGCCGCGCTTCGGGCGACCAGGCCTGCACGGCGGCGAAGGTCGGCACCACCAGGAAAGCGGCTGCAATGGCCATGCCGGCGAGGTCGATGGCGACGCGGATCGTGTTTGGGCCGGCGAAGAATGCGCCAAGGGTTTCCGCCTGGGGCGACGGCGTCATGCCGGAGATGGTCCAGGCGAGATGCAGGCCGAACAGGGCGAGCAGCGCCGTGCCGACCGGTGCCGGCAACAGCACGATGCGGCCCTGCGACATCCAGGCGGCGATGGCCGAACCGATGGCGATCGAGACGGCGAACACGGCGAGGTAGACGGTGACGGCCATTTCGTTGCCGCCGAGCGAATCCTTGATCAGCACCGGCAGGAGCGAGAGCACGATGGCGCCGATCAGCCAGAACCAAGACGTCATCAGGCCGGCGCGCCAGATGCGCGTGTCGGTGCGCAATTCGGCGACCTGGCGCCAGGTCGAGCGGAAGATGTTCTTGTCGATGACAAGGTCGGGCGCCGCCGAACCGGTGGACGGGATATAGCGGCTGACGAGCCAGCAACCGACGGCGAGCGCCATCATGATCGGTCCGAACACCGCGACGCCGATACCATCGGCGGAAACGACGCCGCCGGCTATGGTGCCGCCGAGAATCGCGGCAAACGTGGCTGACTCGATCCAGGCGTTGGCCTTGGGCAGTTCCTTGCGTTCGAGGTGATCGGGCAGGATTCCGTATTTGATCGGTCCGAACAGCGCCGAGATGACGCCGAACATCAACAGCGCCGTCATCAGCACGGGAATGGACGACAGGGCGATGCCGACGACGGAGACACCCGCCGCCGCGATCTCGGCGAATTTCAGACGCTTGGCTATGAGAGCCTTGTCGAAGCGGTCGGCGAGCTCGCCGCCGAGCGCCGACAGGAGCAGGAAGGGGGCCATGAAGACGGCGCCCGCCAAGGTGACCAGTGATGCCGCCTGGTCCGCCGCCAGCGTGAACAGAATAAGGAACACCAGCGTGTTCTTGAGGAAATTATCGTTGAAGGCGGACAGGAACTGCGTCCAGAACAAGGGCGCAAAGCGCCTGGACGTCATCAGATGAGCTGTCGGTCGGTTGATCGGGGCGATTTCCATAGCGGCGACTTCCATTGGGCAAGACCGATTAAAATCCTGGCTGGATTGATCAGCGGTCTTGCGCGTTGAGCCTTGTTTAGCGGGAACCCGGTTACACTTCGTTACTGCGGCTGACTTCCATCAGCAACTTCTCGGTCTTGGCGTCTTCCAGCCGGTTGATGAAGCGGCTTGCCTCTTCCGAGTCGCGCAGCGTCTTGGTGATGGTGATCGAGGTGTGCACGAGCATGATGGCGGCCATCGCATAAAACCCCTTGGCGGCGAAGCTCGCCTCCATGAAGTAGATGCCGCCGGCCATCATCGTGGCGGCAAAGGCGAAACTGGCCATGGTGAAGGTCTTCCAGGCGCTTGAGTCCTTGGGGGAATAGGTGTTCGGGGTCATCGATATGGTCCTTTCGTTTCAAGGTTAGGTTGGTTGGGCGTGGGTCTGTTTCAGGCTGGATACAATCAGGCCGGATACAATCAGACTGGATAACAATCAGGCCGGGTACGATCAGGCCGGCTTGGTCATGGTCTTCGTGAGCCGTTCGAGCACGGCGTCGGCGCTGCTTCTCAGCGGCGCGCCGCAGCCGGCGGTCGCAAGCTTCTCTGAGACCGCGGCAGGATCGCCCGACTGTTCCATCTCGGCCATGGCGGCCGCGGTGGCGTCGATCTGCTTTTGCCTGGTGCGCAGGCGCAGCAGCGTCTCCTCGGCGTCCCTGAGCGCCGACAGGCTGGAGCCGGGCGCGCTTTCTCGCAGGCGCTGGGTCGAGTCGACCGCGGCAACGATGCGCTGGCCGCGCTGCAATTCGCGCAGGCGCATTTCGGAGACGCGGATAATCCGCTTGAGACGCTCTATCTCGGTGCCGAAGCTTTTCTGCGCCTCGGCGGAGGCGTCGCGTTCGGCTTCCAGCATGGCGATGGTTTCGGCGGCTTCGCGGGCCAGTTCATTCTGTCCCTGCTCGATCGCGGCGATCGTGCGCTTCTCCAAATCGTCGATGCGGAGGACAAGCTTCTTGAACTGCGCGACTTCCTGTTCATTCTGGGCGATGGCAATTGCAACCGCCCGGCGGGCGGCCGCGATAGCGTCGGCGCAATCGCGGATCTGCTGGCGCAGGATTATCAGCGCGTTGCGGTCGACGACCGCCTCGGCGGCTTCGTAGCTTCGGCCGCGAACGAGAGCAAAAAACTGTTTCAACATTTCCGTTTCTCCTCTATGAACGTTGTTCATGAGGCAAAGTAGCACATTGTGAACGGCGTTCAAGGAGAAAATGAACGGTGTTCATGATTGCGCATAAGAGAAGGTTAATGACCGCAAAACGGGACGCCAAACGCGAGGACCTCAAAGGCAGGCTGATCGAGGCCGCGCAAGCGCGCATCCAGTCCTCGGGGCTCGCCGGTCTGCGTGCGCGCGACATCACGGCCGATGCCGGCTGCGCGCTGGGCGCGCTCTACACCGCCTTCGCCGACCTGGACGAGCTCATCCTGCACGTCAACTCGATCACGCTGGCAAGACTTGGGGCGGCGTTGGAACAGGAGGCGACCGGCGCGGCCGAGCCAAGGGCCAAGCTGAGGGCTCTGGCCAAAGCCTATCTCTCTTTCGCGCGCGACAATCGCATGGCGTGGAAGGCGCTGTTCGAGCATCGCATGGCGCCAGGCGTGGCGGTGCCCGGATGGCATCTGGCCGAACATGCCGTGCTGATCCAGCATCTCGTCGAGCCGCTGGCGGCGCTGCTCCCGGCGGCGGCAACGCCGGAGCTTTTGGCCCGCGCGCGCACGCTGTTCTCCGCCGTGCATGGGATCGTCGCCATCTCGCTCGAAGACCGTTTCATTGGCCTGGCGTCCACCGACCTCGAAAGTGAGCTGCTGGGTTTCGTCGGCACGCTGGTGAGCGGACTGGAGACGGAAAGGGAATGAACTGCTGCGATCGGCTCTTGCCTCACGGCACTCTGCCCTTATGAAGATCGTGGCGCGAACTGCCGGTTGATCCAGGCCGGCTGAGACTGTTGGGGGATACCCGGTGACAATCGATCAGAACCGTCGGTTTCGACCCGAAATACAAGGGTTGCGCGGACTGGCCGTCGCTCTGGTCGTCGTCTTTCACCTGTGGCCCCATGCTCTTCCCGGCGGATATATCGGCGTCGACGTCTTTTTCGTCATCTCTGGCTATCTGATCACCGGGCTGCTGGCGCAGATGGCGCTGCGCGACGGTCGCGTCTCGCTGATCGAATTCTATTCGCGACGAATCCGCCGGCTCCTGCCAGCAGCGATCCTGGTTCTATTGGTGACGCTGCTCGGTACGCTGCTGTTCATTTCCAAGGCGCGCTGGGAGGAAACGGCCAACCAGATCCTGGCCAGCGCGCTCTATGTCGAGAACTGGCGTCTGGCCCACGAGGCAGTCAGCTATCTCGACGCCGACAATCTGCCGACGCCGGTGCAGCATTACTGGTCGCTTTCCATAGAAGAGCAGTTCTACATCGTCTGGCCGGTGCTCATGATCGGCGTGATCTGGCTGGCGCGGCGATGGCATCTCTCCTTGCGACGATGCTTGGCGACGACATTGTCGCTCGTTTTCCTGGCATCGCTGGCCGCCTCGGTCATCCTGACGAAAACGGATTCGGCACAGGCCTATTTCGTCAGCCATACACGCCTGTGGGAATTGGCGTTGGGCGGCCTGCTGGTGCTTGGCGAGCACCGGTTCCGCCTGGGCGCGGGTGCAAGCCGGGTGATGGCGCTTGCCGGCACCGCCGGCATCCTTGCCTCCGCTCTTCTGTTTTCAGCGGCGACACCGTTCCCTGGCCTCAGTGCGTTGCTGCCAACCCTGGCCACCGTGCTCATCATCCTGGCTGGCGAAGGCCAAGCCGGTCGGTTTCGTGGGCTCGATTTGTGGCCGCTTCGGTTCATCGGCGATAGGTCCTATTCGATCTATCTCTGGCATTGGCCGTTGATCACATTCTTCCTGGGACAGGGCTTTTCGCTGACCTTTGCCAGTGGTGCCGGCCTGATTGCGGTGACTGTGGTCCTGTCGGACCTGTCTTATCGCTATGTCGAACAACCCTGCCGGCAATCCCGGGGTGCCTGGTGGAAGCCGCTGGGATATGGCACCATCGCGGTGCTGGCATGCGTGGCGGCATCCGCGGGGCTTCTGCATTTCGTGACGACGCAACCCACCGACATTACGCTGATCGGCACAGCTGCCTACCCCGGGCCTGCCGCCTTGCTGACCGGCGCGACGATTCCGGACGATGTGGACCTCCTGCCGCCGCTGGCCCGGCTAAGGCGGGACGTGTCGGGTTTATTCTCGGCGGGATGTCAGCAAAACTTGAAAGGAGCGAAACCGGTGGGATGTGTGCTGGGCGACCCTGCCGGCACGAAAACCATCGTCCTCGTTGGCGATTCCCACGCTGCCCAATGGGGTCCAGCCTTGAACAAGATCGCCAGGGACCGCAAATTCAAACTGGTTTCTTTCTCGAAATCCGCCTGCGCATTCGCGCGTGCGCCTACCAAGTCGGACGGCAAACCGTATCCATCTTGCTACGAGTGGAGGGAGAAAGTGCTGGCTGAGGTTTTAAAGCTCAGGCCGCTCGCCGTCATCACCAGCCAGTCCAACGCCGGATCGGTTCCGGATGACCTGATGATCGAGGGGCTGCGCAATGTCTGGAGCGAACTGACCGAGGCAGGTTCGCAGATCATCGTCATCCGCAACACGCCCTTGATGCGATTCGAACCCGGCGATTGCCTGAGCGCCACGCCCGCAAAATGCTCCACCAAAAGAAGCGACGCCGAGCTCAACAACCTGTTGGCGCTTGCCGCGGAGGGTCAGAAAAACGTGCGCGTCGTCGATATGACTGACGCTTTGTGCGGACCGGAACTATGCCCGGCGGTCGTCGGCAATATGATCGTCTGGCGCGACACCGGTCATTTGACGGCCACCTATTCGCTTGCGCTCGCGCCTTATCTCGCCCCCAGGCTCGGCCTGTGATGCGATTCCCAAAGCGAAAGGGCCTCGCGCTTTCCCAAGTTGCTCCAGCAGGCACAGAGTCCAGATATTTTTCGGGACGAGCAAAGAAATGGAAATTCCGCTGGTGGAGCTGAGGAGGATCGAACTCCTGACCTCGTCATTGCGAACGACGCGCTCTCCCAGCTGAGCTACAGCCCCGTCCAGCGGATGGCGCATTTATCGAAGGCTGCGGTTTCCTGTCAAGGCGGGGTTTTGCCGAAATCCCTTGTGCCCGATGCTTGTAGGCGACCGGCCCTTGCCGGTTTCGCGCTCAATGGCTACATGTCGGCAACAATCGGAGACCGGCATGCTCGCCCTCATTCAAACAATCGTCATGGCGCTGGACCTGTACTGGTGGGTCATCATCGCCTCGGCGATCTTTTCCTGGCTCTATGCGTTCAACGTCGTCAACTCGCGCAATCAGTTCGTCGGCAGCATCGGCAACATGCTCTACCGGCTGACCGAGCCGGCGCTGCGTCCAATCCGTCGGTTCATGCCCGACCTTGGCGGCGTCGACATCTCGCCGATCATCCTGCTTCTGCTCCTGTTCTTTCTCAGGCAGCTCATTCTCACCACGATAGCGCCGCTGGTCCTGTGAACCTGACGGCGGCATGAGCGCGCCATTCCGCTTGCGCGCCGACGGCATCGACCTGTTTATCCGGCTGACGCCGAAGTCTTCCGTGGACAGGCTCGGAGGCGTGGAGACGATGGCCGACGGGCGCAGCCATTTGAAGGCGCGCGTGCGCGCCGTGCCGGAGAATGGCGCGGCCAATCAAGCATTGCAAAGACTTGTCGCCAAGGCGCTGGGAGTTCCCGCATCGGCGGTGTCGGTCGTTGCTGGCGCTACCGCTCGCTTGAAGACGCTACGCGTGAATGGCGATCCGGCGGCGCTGGTGACGAGCATCAAAGCGCTCGGCCGTTAGTCCTCAATCCCCCAGCGGCAACTTTGGATCGTCGACCTTCAGCGTGTTCACGCTCTGCTTGATGCGGCGCAGGTTTTCCAGAACCCTTGGTCCGCGCGTCTCGGCCACCGAGGTGACGATCATGTCGACGATCGAAAGCAGCGCATAGCGCGACGAGGTCGGCTTGTAGATGTTGCCGTCCTCCAGCGACTGGAACTGGATGACGGTATCGGCGGCCTTGGCCAGCGCTGATTCCGGCGGGGTTACGGCGATGGTGGTGGCGCCATATTGCTGGGCCACCTGCACGGCGTCGATCACCGAGCGCGCATAGCCGGACACCGAGAACGCGATCAGCGTCGTCTCCGATGTGGCGACCGCGGCATACATGCGCTGCAATTGCCCGTCGATCTGCGCCAGCACCGGCACGCCGAGCCTAAACAGCCGGTTCTGCATCTCGGTCGCCATCATCGAGGAAATGCCGCCGGAGCCGATGCACAGCACATTGCCCGAACTGACGATGCGCGCGGCCACGCCCACCAGCGTCTTCATGTCGAGGTTTTCGCTGGCGCGCTGGATGGCGGCGATTGCCGCTTCGGTGATGGCCGACGCAATGCGCTGCTCGCGCGCGTCCCGGTTCAGCGGTTCGGGCGATAGATACTGGCCGCCAATGGCGATCGCCTGCGCCAGGTAGAATTTGAAATCGCGCAGACCCTCGCAGCCGAGATTGCGGCAGAAACGGGTGACCGTCGGCTCGCTGACGCCGACGCGCGCGGCAATTTCCGAGATTGCCGCCTTGGAGGCAAAGTCGAGATCTGTGAGCACGAGACCGGCCAGGCGGCGGTCCGATTTGGTGCCGTCCTGCGACATCAGCTGCAGGCGCGTGATGATGTCGGCCGGCGTTTTCATTTCTGGGTTGTCGTCTTCATCGTGGTATTTTCGTTTTCATGCCGGCGCTCATAGCGGCAGGCCTGTCGCCGTGTCGAACAGATGGATGTTGCCCGGCGCTACCGAGACCGGCAGCAGTTCACCCGGCTTGACCTGGATCCGGTCGCGGAACACGGCGCGCACCGTGTCGGCACCGATCGCACCATAGACATGGGTTTCCGAGCCGGTCGGCTCGACGACATCGACCTTGATCGCCATCGCGTCGACAGCCTCGCCGATGACGAAGTGTTCGGGCCGTATGCCGGCCTCGACCGTGCTGCCAGCCGGCACCGTCTTGCTGCCGAGCGCCAGTCGCCCTCCGCCGGCCGATTCGAACCAGCTTTTCTCGGGCGTCGTCTTCAGGGCGCCGGAGACAAAACTCATCGACGGCGAGCCGATGAAGGAGGCGACGAATTTGTTGGCGGGACGGTCGTAGAGTTCCAGCGGTGCGCCGACCTGCTGGATCTTGCCGCGGTCCATCACCACGATGCGGTCGGCCATGGTCATGGCCTCGATCTGGTCGTGGGTGACATAGACGATGGTCGATTTCAGCCGCTGGTGCAGCGCCTTGATCTCGGTGCGCATCTGCACGCGCAGTTGCGCGTCGAGATTGCTGAGCGGCTCGTCGAACAGGAACACCGAGGGTTCGCGCACGATGGCGCGGCCCATTGCGACGCGCTGGCGCTGGCCGCCCGACAGTTCCCGGGGATAGCGGTCGAGATAGGAGAACAGGTTGAGGACGCCAGAGGCCTTTTTCACCTTGGCGTCGATTGCCGTGCGGCTTTCGCCGCGGATCTTTGGGCCAAAGCCGATGTTGTCGGCCGCTTTCAGGTGCGGAAACAGCGCATAGGACTGGAAGACCATCGCGATGTTACGCTGCTGTGGCGGCAAATCGTTGGCGCGCACGCCGCCGATCAAGAGGTCGCCTGCGGTGATCGGCTCCAGCCCGGCCAGCATGCGCAGCAAGGTCGACTTGCCGCAGCCGGAAGGGCCGACCAGCACGACGAACTCGCCGCTCTTGATGTCGAGGCTGATGTTTTCGAGGATCTTGTGGCGTCCGAAGGATTTCGACAGGTCACGGAACTCGACATCGGTCATGGTCAGGCTCCCAATATGTCGTCGATGAAGGGCAGGAAGCCGGCGGTCAGTCCGGCGTCGACCGGCACCACCGCGCCGGTTATCCCCGATGCGCGATCCGAAACAAGGAAGGCCACCGCTTCGGCCACTTCCGTGGCGTCGACGATGCGGCCGAGCGGATAGAGCCGCTTGAGCTTGCCGAGAACATCCGGGTTCTTGGCCAGCCGATGGTCCCATGCGGCGGTGCGGATCGAGCCGGGGCAGACGACATTGGCGCGCAGCCCGTTGCGGCCGAGTTCCACAGCGACCGCTTTGGCATAGGCATTGATGCCGGCCTTGGCCGCGGCATAGGCCGGGTTGCCGAAGTGGGCGATGGCGTTGACGGAAGAGATGAAGACGACGCTGCCCGAACCGCGCGCGGCCATTGCCTTGATCAGCGGATCGGCGAACAGCATCACCCCGGTCAGATTGAGGTCGAGTTCATGCGTGATCTTGTCGGGGGTCAGCGCTGCAAGAGTCTCGGCGCGCGTCCAGCCGGCATTGTTGATCAGGATGTCGGGCACGCCGTCTTTCTCGAGGATCGCCGTGATCGCGGCATCGGTGGAGATCCGGTCGAGAAGGTCGAAGACGTGGCGCGACGCCAGATGCGGACTGCCGAGCTGGTCTTGCGACTGGTCGCAGCCGACGACGCGCGCGCCTCGTTCGGCCAGCAGCGCCACAATAGCCGAGCCGAGCCCGCCGCCGGCGCCGGTCACCAGCACGGTCTTGCCTGCGAATTCGGCCGTTGAAACCACGCTGCGCGCCTCCCTGGGATCTACGATAATCGGAAAACGCTATTTTAAGAAATGTAATTAAGCAACAGGATAATCCGCTTGCACAGCGCGAAATCATGGATAATGTAGGAAAGTCACATAAAGCCGTGGCCGCCTCAAAGCCGCAAGAGTGCAGACGCAATCAAATGGGAGAGATCGAATGAAGCTTGCAAAATGGACTGTCGGCGTGATGGCCGGAATGAGCCTGCTCGCCCTGGCCGCGCAGGCAGATGCCGGCGAGGTGCGCGTAACCGTCGCCGAATACAGCGCCAAGACCGGCCCGTATTTCGAAGCGGTGAAAAAGGAATTCGAGGCAGCCAACCCGGGTATCACCGTCAAGTTCGAAGTTGTGCCGTGGGACGTGCTGCTGCAGAAGCTGACCACCGACATCACGGCCGGTACCAATGCCGACCTGTCGATCATCGGCACCCGCTGGCTGATCGATTTCGTCCAGCAGGATGTCGCCGAGCCGCTCGACGCCTACATCAAGCCAGACTTCAAGGACCGCTTCATCGACACCTTCCTGTCGCCGTCGATCATGGAGGGCAAGACCTATGGCCTGCCGATCGCGGCCTCGGCGCGCGCCATGTACTACAACAAGGAATTGTTCGAGAAGGCCGGAATCGCCAACCCGCCGGCAACCTGGACCGAGTTGCAGGAGGATGCGCGCAAGATCAAGGCACTGGGCACCGGCACGTTCGGCTTCGGCCTGCAGGGCAAGGAGATCGAGACCGACGTCTATTATTATTATGCGATGTGGTCGCAAGGCACCGAGATTCTCAACAAGGATGGCACGTCGGGCCTCGGCACGCCGGGCGCGCTCGAAGCCGCCAAGCTCTACAAGTCGATGATCGACGAAGGCCTGACGGAACCCGGCGTCACCTCCAACAACCGCGAGGACGTCCAGAACCTGTTCAAGCAGGGCAAGGTCGGCATGATGATCACCGCGCCCTTCCTGTCCAACCAGATCAAGGACGAGGCGCCGAACCTGAAATACGGCGTGGCCGCTATCCCCGCCGGACCGACCGGCGCGCGCGGCACGTACGGCGTCACCGATTCCATCATCATGTTCAAGAATTCCAAGAACAAGGATGAGGCCTGGAAGCTGCTCGACTTCCTGTTCACCACCGAACAGCGCGCCAAGTTCACGCAAGGGGAAGGCTTCCTGCCGGTGAACAAGGAAGAGGCCAAGATGGACTATTACGTCAACAATGCCGATCTGGCAGCGTTCACCGCGCTGCTGCCCGACGCCCGCTTTGCGCCGGTCATCCCCGGCTGGGAAGAAGTCGCCCAGATCACCTCGGATGCCATGCAGAAGATCTATCTCGGCGGCGACCCCGAGGCAGGCTTGAAGGAAGCGGCTGCCAAGGCCAACGCCGTGATCAAGAAATAGGGCGTATCTCCCTGCGCCCGGCGCGCCCCTGAGATCGGGGCGCGCCACACTTTCCTCTCCCTCCGGAGGGGGAGAGGTGGCTCGGCGAAGCCGAGACGGAGTGGGGGAACCACCTGGCAACCGCCGCGAACGGACATAGGAAGGGCAATAGGGGCAAACATCACCTCGCCTTGCGCCCCAAGGGTCGACCCCCCGAGCTTCGCTCGACACCTCTCCCCTGATCGACGGGGGAGAGGAAAGGCATTCTTCTGAAGCGCTGCTAAAGACCGATATGCAAGATTGATCCGAGCTGGCGTGCCAGCGCCACAGAACCACGGTACAAAACCGGCCGATGCAAAATCGCTTCTTGCCCTATCTGCTGACCTTGCCCAGCCTGTTGCTGGCGGCGGTCGTCATCTTCTGGCCGGTCTGGGACCTGATCCAGATCTCGACGCATGACGTCAGCCGCTTCGGCCAGCTACGCGACTTCAACGATTTCGCCAATTATTCAGCCTTCCTCGCCGATCCCGATTTCCTGGCGGCACTCTGGCGCACCGGCCTGTGGACGTTGCTGGTGGTCGGCGGCGCGCTGCTGTTGTCGGTGCCGGTGGCGATGATCCTCAACACCGATTTCTACGGCCGCGGCATTGCCCGCGTCATCATCATGCTGCCCTGGGCGGTGTCGCTGACGATGACGGCGGTGGTCTGGCGCTGGGCGCTCAACGGTGAAAGCGGCATGCTGAACTCGGCGCTGATCGGGCTCGGCCTGATCCATGAAAACATCCAGTGGCTGGCGCGCGCCGAGACGGCATTCCCGATGCAGGTGCTGATTGGCATATTGGTGACGGTACCGTTCACCACGACCATCTTCCTCGGCGGCCTGTCGTCGATCCCCGACGACCTCTACGAGGCGGCGGCCCTGGAGGGGGCGACGCCGCTGCAGCAGTTCCGCGAGATCACCTTTCCGCTGCTGAAGCCGTTCATCAACATCGCCATCGTGCTCAACACCATCTACGTCTTCAATTCCTTCCCGATCATCTGGGTGATGACGCAGGGCGGGCCGGCCAACTCGACCGACATATTGGTCACCCATCTCTACAAGCTGGCCTTCCGCATCGGCAAACTGGGTGAAGCATCGGCGGTGTCGCTGCTGATGTTCGCCATCCTTTTGATCTTCACCATGATCTATGTGCGGCTTGCCATGCGGGAGCAGCGCACATGACGCCCAAGCTGAAGCGTACGATCATCGCCTGGCTGCTGCTTTCGCCGCTGCTCGTGGTGACGATCTTCCCCTTCGCGGTAATGTTTTTGACCGCGGTCAAGCCGCGGCAGGAGGTGCTGTCGCCGACCTGGTGGCCAAGCGAATTCCACTGGTCGAATTTTGCCGACATGTGGGTGGCGACCGGCTTTGGCCAGGCGCTGGCCAATTCGCTCTATGTCTCTGTTATCGCCACCGTCGGCGCCATCCTGATCTCGGTGCCGGCCGCCTATGCCATGTCGCGGTTTCGCTTTGCCGGCTATGGCGCCTTCCGCCAGTTCCTGCTGATCTCGCAGATGATCTCGCCGATCGTGCTGGTGCTCGGCCTGTTCCGGCTGATGGCGGCCTGGGGTCTGATCGAATCCACGACCGCGCTCGGCGTCATCTACATGGCTTTCAACGTCGCCTTCACCGTGTGGATGCTGCAAAGCTATTTCGACACCATCCCGCGCGATCTCGAGGAAGCAGCGTGGATGGAAGGCGCCGGCCGATGGCTGACCTTGCGAAAAGTGTTTCTGCCGCTTTGCCTGCCGGCAATAGCGGTGACCGCCATCTTCACCTTCATCAACGCATGGAATGAGTTCGTCGTTGCGCTCACAATGCTGCGCAGCCAGGAAAGTTACACGCTGCCTATCCAGGTGTTCTCGCTGGTCGCCGGCCGCTACACGATCGAATGGCACCATGTAATGGCGGCGACGCTGCTGGCGACGCTGCCGGTGGCAATCCTGTTCATCTGGCTGCAGCGCTATCTCGTCCGCGGGCTGGCGCTCGGGGCGGTCAAATAACGGCGCCATTCACAACGGAGCTTTCATGCGCATCTTCACCGCCTCGCTGGCGACCGAAACCAACACCTTCTCGCCGGTGCCGACCGACCGGGCGTCGTTCGAGATGGCGTTCTATGCCGGGCCGGGCAAGCATCCAGACACGCCGACCTTGTGCTCCTCGCCGATGGTCGCGCTGCGCCGGCGTGCGGCTGCCGAAGGGCTGACCGTCATCGAAGGCACCGCCACCTGGGCGGAGCCGGGCGGGCTGGTGCAGCGGCAGACCTATGAGTCGTTGCGCGACGAGATTCTCGGCCAGTTGAAGGCAGCCTTGCCGGTCGACGCCGTCATCCTCGGCCTGCACGGCGCCATGGTGGCGCAAGGCTATGACGATTGCGAAGGCGATCTGCTGGAACGGGTTCGCGCAATCGTCGGGCCCGACGTGGTGATCGCGGTCGAGCTCGACCCGCACAGTCATCTGACCCCAAAGCGCGTCGCGGCATGCAATGTCATGGCCTATTTCCTCGAATTCCCGCACACCGACTTCTATGAGCGCGGCGAACATGTCGTCGAGCTTGGATTGGCGGCGGCGCGCGACGAGATCAAGCCGGTGATCTCGACGTTCGACTGCCGCATGATCCAGGTGCTGCCGACCAGCCGCGAGCCGATGCGCTCCTTCGTCGACCGCATCAAGGCGCTGCACGGCAAGGACGGCGTGCTGTCGGTCTCGGTCATCCATGGCTTCATGGCCGCGGACGTGCCGGAAATGGGCACGCGCATCCTGGTCGTCACTGACAATGACAAGGCCAAGGGCGATGCGCTGGCGGAGAGGCTAGGGCACGAGCTTTACGCCATGCGCGAAAGGACGGCGATGACGATGCTGAACACCGAGGACGGCATCGCGCGGGCACTGGCCGTGCGCAAGGAAAATCCCGGCAAGCCGGTTGTGATTGCCGACATCTGGGACAATCCCGGCGGTGGCGTCGCCGGCGACGGTACGGTCGTGCTGCGCGCCATGCTGGAACGGGGCGTGGACAATTTTGGCGTGGCGACGATCTGGGACCCGATCGCTGTCACCTTTTGCCAGGCGGCAGGCGAAGGCGCCGTCATCGACCTGCGCTTCGGCGGCAAGGCCGGGCCGCTGGCCGGCGAACCGATCGATGCCAAGGTGCGGGTGCTAAAGGCGGTTCCTGAGGGCTGGCAGAGCTTCGGGCCAAGCCGGGTGACGCTCGGGCCGACGGCGCTGGTGCGCATCGAAGGCACCGAAATCGACATCATCCTCAACACCAACCGCACGCAGACCTTCGAGCCGGATATTTTCTCGAACATTGGCATCGATCCGTTGTCGAAGGACATATTGCTGATCAAGTCGACCAACCATTTCTACGCCGGCTTTGAACCGATCGCGGCGGAGATCATCTATGTCTCGGCGCCGAGTTCGTATCCGAGCAATCCGGCGGTAACGGATTACAGGAAGCTGACGCGGCCGGTGTGGCCACGGGTGGCGGATCCTTGGCGCTGGTGATCGCCCCACTTGAGGGGGAGATGTCGCCAAAGGCGACAGAGGGGGTCCTCGCGCGTGAAGCGCCGACCTTCATCTGCCGCAGGAGGTCGAGCCCAGTCGGACCGACCCCCTCTGGCCGCTTTGCGGCCATCTCCCCCTGAGGGGGGAGATAAGCTGGCGCTATAGCAATCCCCGCTTCACCATCATCGCTTCCGGCGAAGGCATCTTGCCGCGGAACGCCGTGTACAGCTCCTCCGGATCCTTCGACCCGCCAGCGGCATAGATATTCTTCCGAAGCCGTTCCGCCAGCGCCGGGTTGAAGGGATCGCCGGTCTCCTCGAAGGCGGCGAAGGCGTCGGCGTCGAGCACTTCCGACCACATGTAGGAATAGTAGCCGGCTGAATAACCGTCGCCGGAGAAGATATGGCCGAAATGCGGGGTGCGATGACGCATGGCGATGGTGTCGGGCATATCAAGCTTTTCCAGCGTTTCGGCTTCGAAACGCAGCGGTTCCGCCGGCGCATCCGGCCGCGCGTGATACGCCATGTCGATCAGCGCCGACGCTGTGAACTCGACCGTGGCGAAACCGGCGCCGAACGTGCGGGCGGCCAGCATCTTGTCGAGCAGCGACTTCGGCATCGGCTTGCCGGTCTTAACATGCAGCGCATGCTTTTCCAGCACTGCGGGCACCGTCAGCCAGTGCTCGTAGAGCTGCGAAGGCAGTTCGACGAAATCGCGGGAAACCGAGGTGCCCGCCACCGACGGCCAGGTGACGTCGGTCAGCATGCCGTGCAAAGCATGGCCGAACTCGTGGAACAGGGTCTTGGCCTCATCGACCGACAACAGCGCTGCTTCCCCGGCCGGCGGCTTGGCGAAGTTCATGATATTGTAGATCACCGGCTTGGAGCCATCGCCAAGCTTGTAGCCCGACTTCAGCGCGCTCATCCACGCGCCGGAGCGCTTCGAGGACCGGGCGAAATAGTCGGCGAGGAACAGGCCGCGCTCGCTGCCATCGGCGTTCTTCACCACGAAGACGCGCGCGTCGGGATGCCAGGCGGCGATGCCCTTCTTCTCCTCGAAAGTGATGCCGAACAGTTTTGTGGCGACGTCGAAGCAGGCGTCGATGATGCGGTCGAGTTGCAGATAGGGTTTCAGTTCCGCCTCGTCGAAGGCGAATTTTTCGGCGCGCAATTTCTCCTGGTAGAAGCGCCAGTCCCAGGCGGCGAATTTTTCGTTGCTGCCTGCCTTGGTCGCCAGCCGCTCCAGCTCCTTCTGGTCGGCGGCGGCCTTCTCCAGCGCTTTCTCCCAGACCGGGTCGAGGAGGTCGTGCACCGCCTTCGGCGTCTTGGCCATGGTGTCGTCGAGTTTCAGCGCGGCGAACGAGGCATAGCCTAGCAGCCTGGCCTTTTCGGCGCGCAGTTTCAGCATGTCGCGCACCACTGCGGTGTTGTCGCTGGCGCCGCCATTCTGGCCGCGCATGGTGAAAGCGCGGAAGGCGCTCTCGCGCAGGTCGCGGCGTTCGGAGAAGGTCGTGAACGGCTCATAGATAGAGCGCGACAAGGTGACTGCGTAGCGGCCTTTCTGGCCGCGCGTCTCGGCGGCTTCGGCCATCGAACTCTTCACGAAGTCCGGCAGGCCCGCAAGATCAGCCTCGTCGAGGAAAAGCGCCCAGTCGCGCTCGTCGGCCAGCACGTTCTGGCCGAAGGTCGTGCCGAGCGAGGACAGCTCCTCGCTGATGTTGGCCAGCCGCTTCTTGCCGTCGGCGTCGAGTTTTGCGCCCGATCGCACAAAGCCTTTCCAGGTCTTCTCCAGCACCCGCAGCGTCTCGGCGTCGAGTTTGAGCGTCTCACGGCGCTGGTAGAGATCGTCGACGCGGGCAAACAATTTCTCGTTCATCGAGATCGCCGAGAAATGCCTCGACATTTTTGGCGAGATATCGCGCTCCAGCGCCTGGATCGCATCGTTGGTGTGGGCGCCGGCCCGGCACCAGAAGATCGACGAGACATGGTCGAGCGGCTCACCGGCGAGCTCGAGGGCTGCCAGCGTATTCTCGATGGTCGGCGCATCCTTGTTGCCGGCGATCGCATCGATTTCGGCCTCATGTGCCTTCAGCGCCGCGTCGAACACCGAGGAGAAATCGTCGTCGCCGATGCTGGCAAAATCCGGCAGGCCGAGCGGCCCTTGCCATTTGGTCAGCGGATGGGCGGCGAGATCGACGGTTTTCGTGGACGGCATGGGGGATCTTTCGATGATTGGCGGAGCTTGCTGACCGATGTAGGGCGATGACTGGCGCGGCGCAACAGCGCGGCCGTTCAAGCCCGCGTCAGAAGCCGTCGCAATTTTCCGCGATCGCCGCTTGCGAACTGGCGGTGATGCGGTTGCCGGTGACGGCGAACGTCTCCTGCATCAGCATGTCATTGTTGGGGAAATCATAGCAGGCGATGACAGTTGTGACGCCGGCCTCGCTCTTTTCGACGCGATGCCGGATTGCGGCGCCGGCGACCGCGCCCTTCCATTCGTCGATCGACGCGATGAACTCCTGCTTCGACTGTACGACGCCGAGATCGTCGAGCTTGATGCGGACATCGTCGGCGAGCAGGTCCGACAATTCGGTGCGATCGGCGACCAGCAGCGCCGAATACCAGCGGTCGATAATGGCGCCGTCATCGGAGCGGGCAGGGACGAGCGAAATCAGCAGCGCCGCTACGGCGAAAGCGATCGCAGGCCAAACCCGCATTCTTGCCTCCTCTTATTTGACCATGCCCTTATCCGAAAACCGGTTCCCACTTTTCGGGATCATGGGTCTACGTCAAATCCGGCCGCTCGAAGTCGCCGGTGTCCTTGTTCATCACCCAGAGCTCGCCGGTCGAGATGTCGAACCAGGCGCCATGCAGCGACAGCCGCCCCTTGCCTTCGAGGATGGAGACGCAAGGGAAGGTCCTGAGATTGGCGATCGAATAGCGGATGGAAATCCGCTCCAGCGCCGTCTGCCGTTCGGTTGTCGTCATGAACGTGCTGGACGAAACGGTTTCGGCCGCCGGCGCGATCAGGCTCATCCATTTGCCGATGAAGTCGCCGGGCGACAGCGGCGCCGAATTGGTGTCGAGCGCGGCGCGGATGCCGCCGCAGCGGCCATGGCCCATCACCACGATGTTTTTCACCTTCAGGCTCTGCACGGCGAATTCGAGCGCGGCCGAGGTCGAGTGGAACTCGCCGTCCGGCGCATAGGGCGGCACCAGATTGCCGACATTGCGCAGGACGAACAGTTCGCCCGGACCGGCGTCGAAGATCGCCTCGGGGGCAGAGCGGGAATCGCAGCAGGCAACGATCATGGTTTCGGGCGCCTGCCCCTCGCGGGCAAGCTCGCGATAGCGTCCGCTCTCGGTGAGATAGCGGCCATTCATGAAGTTGCGGTAGCCGGTCCAAAGATGTTCGGGGAGATGGGGCATGGGCTAGGGATGAAGCCTTTCGGGGTTAGCGACGGCAGCTCATTTCAAGTTAGAAAGGCTCTAACGGCAAATGCCCGTCGCGGGCAATGCCGAATTGCGGATGGCTTCGTCGCAAATCGCCATGCCGCACGCATGGCGCCGCTTGCCTCACGCCCAGATCGCCAGGGGAATGCCGAAACGGTCGGCAAGCGGCGGGTCGGGAAACGGCGTTGCCTCCCCGCCGGCAATGCGTCCGGCAATCAGCATCATCGCTGCGGCGTCGAGGAAATCGTCGGCGGCAGCACCGCGTTGCGGCGGCTGGTCAAGGAAAGCTCTGGTATAGCCGTGCCGGCAGAGCAGTGCCTTGCGTTCTTCCATCCCGGCCGGATTGACGGCGCCCTTGATCTTCTTCGGCAGTGTCATCGGTTTTTCGCCGTTCAGCCGGCAGAAGGCCACTTCGGGATGCGATTCGAAGACGCGGCGGCGCAGTTGCGGACGTGCGATCAGCAGCGCGTCGATCTCGCGTATCTTGGCAAAGATGCCGAAGGCCTGGATCGAGACGCCGCGTGGCGGATCGGAGGTCGCCTTGGCCACCTCGCTGGCGCGCCGATGTGCCTCATACCAGGCCTCGACCGTGGTGAAGCCGCTGGTGTCGGCGTAGAGGGCCGGGCGGGACGGGATAGAGAAGACGCTGGATTGCCGTGCTCCGAGCATTGGCCGTACCAAGGTCTCCGGCCCGCGCCCGCCTCTTTTCGAGACGTCCGGCAGGCCGATCGGCATGTCGACGACCACTGTCGCATCGGCGGGCAAGGCGTCGAGCAGGGTCGCAAAGCTGGGAAAGACGCGGACTGACGGCGCGGCATCCAGATCGCGGCGGACGGCGATCCAGCCGGCCTTGCAGCCGTCGACGCCGACGACCACGGTCGAGGTCACGCCCGGCGGTCCCGCCCCGGATGCGTGAGGTGGCGCAGTTGCACCATCGCCATCGGATGCGACAGGCTCTGGGCATCGGTTTCAAGCTGCAACTCGTCGCCGCCACGCTTGGCGGTTCGCGCCAGGATTTCGTAGACGGCGGCGGTGGTCGATTGCAGCGCCTTGATCGGCGGCTGCCCCGACAGGATGCGGGCGAGGTAGACGGCCGCAGTCAGGTCACCGAGGCCATTCGGCGGCTTGTCGATGAGGCGGTGTTCGGCCAGCAGCGCCTGGGTGCCGTCAAGCAGCAGATTGCCGGTGCCGCCGGTCATCATCGACTGTGCCGACGTCACCAGCATTGTTGACGGTCCGGCATGGAGGGCGGCCGAGATCACCGATTTCAGATCGGGCAAAGGCGCGCCGGCCATCCACTCCAGCTCATAGCGGTTGGGGGTGGCGATGTCGGCGATCGGCATCAGCCGGTCGCGCATCGCGGCGGCCGTCGGCTCGGGCACATAGAGCCCGCCGGAATCGCCCATCACCGGATCGCATATATAAATCGCGTCCGGCGTCTTGGCCTTGACCGCCGCAACCAGCGAGGCGACGGCCTCGGCCTGGCCGGCCTCGCCGAGATAGCCCGACAGCACCGCGCCGACCTCACCCAGCCAGGGCGCGCGCTCGAGATCGGCCATCAGCGCCTTGAACTGGTCGAGCGGCGGCACGATGCGCGTGGCGCGGCCATGGCCCGGATGCCAGGGCAAGATGACCGTCGGTACCGCCCACACGGGAAAGCCCAGCGTCTCCAGCGCAAACACGGCGGCGCGGTTGCCCACCGAGCCGCGGGCGACATGGCTGGAAATGACGATGACCGCGCGCGGCGCGTCGGCTTTTTCGCTGTTCATGGAAAATCCTAGATGCGGATAATTTTTCGCTGAATCGTCATCCTGGTCTATCTCTTTGGTTGGAGCATGATCTCCGGACAAAACGGTTCCCGCTTGTCCGAGAAAACCGGTTCCCACTTTTCAGGATCATGGTCTAGCTGCCCCGGGAGACGTAGTACACGAGCCAGATCAAAAGGCCGAGGGCGACGATGAGCCCAAGTGCGCGACCGATGCGGGTGCCCCAGACCTCGATCGGATCGGATCGGTCGGCCTCCGCTGCGGTAACATGATCGCGCGCGCCTTTCGCTGCCCGTGACACCAGCGATGCGCCGCCAAGGCCGCCCTCGTTCGCCACGCGCTCGATAATGCGGCGCGATTCGCTGTCATCGTCGCGGCCTTCCGCCATGGTCCTGTCCTGTTTGCCGGCAACCATACCGTGTTCGCGCGATCAATCACAGGGCCTCGCCGGCGCATGAATGCGCGCCAGGAATGCGCGCCAGCGGCAGACATTTTCTTGAGCGCGGATTGTGCTAATGCTTCGCATGCAACTTCTGTCGAGGGACCTCACCATGTTTGCCCAGCGCCTTGCCTTCCCTTTCCGCAGTCTGCCGGCCGTGCTGATGATGGCCGTCGTGCTGCCTCTGCTCGCCGGCTGCGGCTTCAACACCATCCCGACGGCGGAGGAAAACGCCAAGGCGGCATGGAGCGAGGTGCTGAACCAGTATCAGCGTCGGTCCGACCTCATTCCCAATTTGGTCGAGACGGTGAAGGGCTATGCCTCGCATGAAAAGGACACGCTCGATGCGGTGGTCGAGGCGCGCGCCAAGGCAACGCAGATCACGGTGACGCCGGAAACGCTGAAGGACCCCGAAGCGCTCAAGAAGTTCCAGGATGCGCAATCAGGGCTGACCAGCGCGCTGTCGCGGCTGATCGCGGTGTCGGAGGCCTATCCCGACCTCAAGGCCAACCAGAATTTCCTGGCGCTGCAGGCGCAGCTCGAAGGCACCGAGAACCGTATCGCCGTGGCGCGGCGCGACTACATCCTGGCGGTCAAGGATTACAATCTGACGCTGAGGACCTTTCCGTCGGTGCTATGGGCAACCTTCTGGTTCCGCAGCAACGAGCCCTTCGCCAACTTCACCGTCGAAGAAGACAAGATGCAGCCGCCGAAGGTCGATTTCGGCACGAAGCAGGGCGGGTGATGACGTCTGGGTGAGCTTGGCCTTTGCCAGCCTTGCGTTCCTTCACACCCCCCTCTGTCCTGCCGGACATCTCCCCCGCGAGGGGGGAGATCGGCTGTCATTTTGGCTTTCGCCAATCGCCAACGTTTGAAGGGATGGGTCGACGAGGAAGCTGCCAATCTCCCCCCTTGCGGGGGAGATGTCCGGCAGGACAGAGGGGGACGCGAAGGAACGCCAACCTTGGTGTTCTTCTCGCCTTTCTGGCCGTCTTCCTGCCCCTCACCGCCTTCGCCGCCGACCTCCCCGCGCTGACCGGCCGCGTCGTCGACAATGCCGGGATCATCGATGCAGGCACCAAAGCCGCGCTCACCCAGAAACTCGCCGACTTCGAGACCAGAGGCTCCGACCAGATCGTCGTCGCAACCATCCCCAGCCTCGACGGCGAGGAGATTGAGCCTTACGCCAACCGGCTGTTCCGCTTCTGGAAGCTCGGCCAGGCCAAGGAAAACAACGGCGTGCTGCTGCTGGTGGCGCCGAACGACCGCAAGATGCGCATCGAGGTCGGCTATGGGCTGGAAGGCACGCTGACCGATTTGCACACCAAGCTGATCATCGAAAACGACATGGTGCCGGCGTTCCGCGCCGGCGATTTCTCCGGGGGCATTTCCAAGGCCGTCGACGACATGGTGATGGTGCTGGAAGGCAATCCGGAGGAATTGGAGGCGCGCGGCGAGCGCAACCAGAAGCCGCCCATCAATACCGACAATCTGTTCTTCGGCGTCTTCATCAGCATCTGGGCAATCATCTTCTTCGGCAGCATGGCCGCCTCCATCCTGCCGCCGATCTTCGGCCAAAAACTCGGTCCCGGCCGCTATCGCTGGCTCGGCATGACATTCGAGCCGCACAAGCGGTCATCCAGCGGCGGCTGGTCTTCGGGCGGGGGCGGCTGGTCGTCGGGTTCAAGCGGTGGTGGCGGCTTTTCCGGCGGCGGCGGTTCGTCCGGCGGCGGCGGCTCCTCGGGAAGCTGGTGAAGAGATGACCACACGCATCGCCAATCCCTGGCATGGCCGCTTCGCCACGATGACCGGCGCTGCCTTGCTGGTCTTGCTCGTCAGCGTCGCGGCGCTGGCAGCGGAGCTGCCCGCCCTCGCGGGACGCGTGGTAGACAATGCCGACATCATCGATGCCGCGACCGAGGCGGCGCTCACCCAAAGACTGGCCGATTTCGAGACCAAAGGGTCCGACCAGATCGTCGTCGCGACGGTTCCCAGCCTCGACGGCGAGGAGATCGAGCCTTACGCCACCCGGCTGTTCAACGCTTGGAAGCTCGGCCAGAAGGCCAAGAACAATGGCGTGCTTCTGCTGGTGGCCGTGAACGACCGCAAGATGCGCATCGAGGTCGGCTACGGGCTGGAAGCCACGCTCACCAACCAGCACGCCACACGGATCATTGAAGGCATGGTGCCGGCCTTCCGCGCCGGGGATTTCTCCGGCGGTATTTCCAAAGCGGTCGACGACATGATCATGGTGATTGAGGACAGTCATGGTGGTTGAGGGGAGCTGGTGACGGCATGACAGTAGGCGTCTTCAATCCGCCAAGACCTGGCCGCGCAGCCGCGACGATCGGCATCGCCCTGTTGACGATGCTCACCATGCTGTTTGTAGCCTTGGCGGCAGACCTGCCGGCACTCACCGGGCGGGTGGTCGACAATGCCGGTATTATCGACGCCGCGACCAAGGCGGCACTGACGCAGAAGCTCGCGGATTTTGAGACCAAAGGCTCCGACCAGATCGTCGTCGCCACCATCCCCAGCCTGGACGGCGAGGAGATCGAACCCTACGCCAACCGGCTGTTCCGCTTCTGGAAACTCGGCCAGGCCGGCGAAAACAACGGCGTGCTTCTGCTGGTGGCCAAGAACGACCACAAGATGCGCATCGAGGTCGGCTACGGGCTGGAAGGCACGCTGACCGATCTGCACACCAAGCTGATCATCGAAAACGACATGGTGCCGGCGTTCCGCGCCGGTGATTTCTCCGGCGGCATTTCCAAGGCCGTCGACGACATGGTCATGGTGCTGGAAGGCAACCCGGAAGAGCTGGAGGCGCGCGGCAAGCGCAACCCGGCCGACCGCAGCACGCCCATCGATCCCGTCGTCGCGGTCTTCCTGATCCTGTGGGCGGCGATGTTCTTCGGCGGCCTGGCGATGGCCTTCCTGCCGCCGATCTTCGGCACCAAGCTGTCGCCGGGCGTGTATAAATGGCTGGGCATGACCTTTCGCTACGGCCAGGGGCCGAGCGGATCGTCCTCGGGCTCCAGCAGCTGGACAACAAGTTCGTCGTCGGGCAGCGGATGGTCATCGGGAAGTTCGGGCAGCAGCTGGTCTTCGGGCTCAAGCAGCGGCGGCGGGTTTTCAGGCGGCGGCGGTTCGTCTGGCGGTGGCGGGTCTTCAGGGAGCTGGTGAGAGAAGATGGCAACACGACCGATCAGCCCACAGGACCATGAGCGCATCGCCACCGCGATCCGCGCGGCCGAGGCCAAAACCGACGGCGAGATCTACTGCGTCGTTGCGCATGCCAGCGACGGCTATTTCTTTCCCGCCGCCTTCATGGCGACATCAGGCATGCTGATTGCCAGCCTCGCCGTCGCTTATGGGCTGGAAGCCTGGTGGCTGTCGATCCGGCTGCCGCATTTCGTCATTGTCCAACTGCTGGCACTGGCCTCGGTGTTGGTGCTTTTGTGGGCGCTGCCGGGCTTGCGCATCCATCTGGTGCCGCGCCGGCAGCGTTATCAGGCGGCACATCACAATGCGCTCAGGCAGTTCCTCGCCCGCAATGTCCACCGCACCACGGCGCGCACCGGCGTGCTGGTCTTCGTGTCGATCGCCGAGCGTTATGCCGAAGTGGTCGCCGATTCGGGCATCGACAGCAAGGTCGGCCAGCATGTCTGGGACGGCGTGGTGCGCGATCTCCTGCAGCATGCCGGTGACGACCGGCTCGCCGACGGCTTCGTCAAGGCGATCGGGCAGGTCGGCGCGGTGCTGGCCGAGCATTTCCCGGTGACGTCGGGCGATGCCAATGAACTGGACGATCATCTCGTCGAGATCTGAAAAGCCAGCACGCGCTACCCGGACGGACGCCTGACCGCGCCGGCTGGGTGCGTTTCCAGGCAGGCTTTGCCCATTGTCAGCAGTGTCGCGATCGGCTGTGAGAAAGCGGTCGGCGGGCTGACCTCGACTCTTGCAAATGGCCGATCCGGGTTTATGGTTAACAAATCATGAATACGCTGAGCATCGACATCAGGAAAGCCGAACCGCGCGACGCTGGCGCCATTGCGGACGTGCACCAGCAGGCTTGGGAGGGCGCCTATTCCGGCATCATCCCGCATCGCTCGCTGACCTCCATGATCAACCGCCGCGGCGCCGACTGGTGGGCCAACGCCATCCGCCGCGCCGCCACCGTTCTGGTGGTCGAGATCGGCGGCACCATCGCCGGCTATGCCACGATCGGCAAGAACCGCGCCCGCGAGCTGAAGCAACAGGGCGAAATCTACGAACTTTACCTGCGTCCGGAATATCAAGGCATCGGGCTCGGCAGCCGGCTGTTCAAGGCGGCGCGGGCGCGGCTTGCCGACCACGGGCTGAAGGGAATGGTGGTGTGGGCGCTGGAAGACAACCAGAACGCACTTTCCTTCTATGCCGGCGCGGGTGGCCGTGACGTCGCCGAAGGCGTCGAGATTTTCGAGCAGAGGGCGCTCAAGAAGGTCGCCTTCGTCTGGGAATGACCGGCCTCGGTTACAAATCATCATAAACCGTGCGCTTCCGTTAGCGCTTCGCACCAATCGCCGCATTGCACCATGCCGCGCCGCCCGCTATCGATCTTGGACATCGAGAGAGGGATTTAAGCCATGCGAATCGAAGCCATAGCCATCGGAAAGAACCCGCCCGAGGACATCAACGTCATCATCGAGGTGCCGATCGGCGGCGAGCCGATCAAGTACGAGATGGACAAGGAGGCCGGCACGCTGTTCGTCGACCGTTTCCTACATACGTCGATGCGCTACCCCGGCAATTACGGTTTCGTGCCGCACACGCTGTCGGGCGACGGCGACCCGATCGACGTGCTGGTCTGCAACACGCGCGCGCTGGTGCCGGGCTGCGTCATCAATGTGCGACCGATCGGCGTGCTGGTGATGGAAGACAATGCCGGCCAGGACGAGAAGGTCATTGCCGTGCCGTCGCCGAAGCTGACGCTGCGCTACGAAAACGTCACCGAATACACGCAGCTGCCCGAGATCACCCGCGACCAGGTCCAGCACTTTTTCGAGCACTACAAGGATCTCGAGCCCGGCAAATGGGTCAAGATCGAAGGCTGGCACGATTCCAAATACGCCAAGAAGATGATCGTCGACGCGATCGCACGGGCGAAGGCGGCAAAGTAGCGCCGAGAGAGGCCTGCGTCTCGTTCAAGTAAGCGGCAAACGCCAGCGAGGCACCCCCCTCTGGCCTGCCGGCCATCTCCCCCTCAAGGGGGGAGATCGGATGTCGCAACGGCTTTCGTCAATTTTCAGCGCCGAAAGAAAAAGCGCCGCCAGCGAAGCTGCCAATCTCCCCCCTTGAGGGGGAGATGCCCGGCAGGGCAGAGGGGGGTGCCTTGCACCCACGTGGCTAGTTATCCACCCTGCCAAAAGCCGGGACGTTGCCGATGACGGTGTGCTTGTCCTTGCCACAGGCGAAACTCTTCGCCTTTTCGTCCGCCAGCTTGCGCGCCTGGTCGTTGGCCTGCGGGTTGCCGGTGGCCAGCACGAGGCCGATGGTGCAGCCGTCGCGGGCTTCCATCTGGGCGACCTTGGCGACGAGCAGCACTTCGGTCGGCTTGTTCTCGTCCTCGGGATTGCTGATCGAGCGGCGGTGGATGACGGCAAAGGGAACGGCAACGTCGCCCTTGGTCTCGATGCGCCATTCGACCCTGGCGCCGGACGAGTTGAAGCCGGAAAAGCTCTCCCAGACCGAGGTCATCTCGCCGCCGGGCGGAAACCCGTAGAACAGCGATTCACGCGCATCGTCATAGGCGATCAGCACGGGATAGCCGCGATAGCCGGAGCAGGCGAGTTCGGCCCAGTCGCCGTCACCTTCCTCGGCCTTCGCATAGGTGACGCAATCCTTTTGCGAGTCGAGGTCGGTGTAGACGCTGGATATTCCGTCGGCATGGGCGACCTGGCAGAGGCCGGCAAGGGCAAGCGAGAGCAGAAGAGCGCGCATGGCGAATAATCCCTGTGGTTATTTCGCTATCGGGCTCTGAGCCTCGCAAAAAAATATAGCGCGTACAAAGCGGAAAACGAAGCGGCTGCAACGAACGCCTGGTAGTCCATCCAGCAGATTGCGAGGAGTGACGCGCAGGCGGCAAGCAGGACGACGGGAACAAAAACATCCAGGTATAAAAATACCAAAGCGACTGCGCTTATCGACGCGATCAGAATGCGCGCCGTTTGGGTAATGCCGTGTGCCTTGCCGTCGAAATACATCCCAACATACATCGCAACCGATGCGACCAAAAACAGAAAAAGCACTCTGCGCAGAACGGCCTCCTTGACCCTGTGCTCGTTCAGGTCGAAGACCGTGGCAATATCCCTCTTTTCCTCGTGCGAGATCAACGCCAGGTCGCCCCGCTTCATGTAATTGATCCCGAACATTTTTTTGAGATCGTCCAAAATCGTCTGAGCAATGTTCAAGTCGTTACCTGCGATTCTGTTTTGATCGCTGACATGACAGCGATATTGCTTGCGGTTGGAATGGATCGCAAGAGGTCTATTTCTTCAAGCTCGCCTCGATCAGCAGGTCGGCGTTGCGGGCGACCGCTGCCGCCGGGCCGCCGAGGCCGAAGAGCTGGCCACTGATATAGGCGCCTTCGATCAACAGCAGCAGGCCGTCGCCGAGCGTCTCAGGGTCTTTAGCGCCCATCGCTGCGGCCATCGCGCGCAGGCGGTGGCGCAACTCCTGCTTGTTGGCCTCGCTGACGACGCGCGCCGGATGGCCATGTGCGGGATATTCCACCGCCGCGTTGGTCATGCCGCAGCCGCGATAGTCCGGCCTTTGCGTGCGCTTGCCGACGCGAGTCAGGAAAGCCCTGAGCTGTGCCCGCGGGTCGCCGGGATGGGCAGCCACGGCTTCGTCGAAACGCTCCCAATACTCACGGTCATATTGCCTGAGATAGGAAGCGGCGAGCTCGTCCTTGGAGGGAAAGCTGCGGTAGAGGCTGGGCTTGGTGACGCCGGCGCGCTTGACGATCTCGTCGACGCCGATCGCCCGGATGCCGCGGCGGTAGAACAGGTCGTAGGCCACGTCGAGGATTTTCTTGGCAGCCTTGGGCGGTGCGGCTGCATGACCGTCCTTGATGGTCAGTTCAATATTTTTGTCCGTTGGCATGGTATGACTCGATTGACGTGTTACCGATCGGTACGTATACATGTCCTCACCCTGCAACGTACCGGTCAGTAACATGATAGCTCAATCCCGTCCCTTTGGCCAGCGCTACGCTTTCGTCGTGGTTGGCGTCATCTTCCTTTGCCTGTTGATCGCGGCCGGGCTTCGTTCCGCACCCTCGGTGATGATGCTGCCGTTGGATAAAAGCTTCGGCTGGGGGCGCGATACGGTTTCGATTGCCGCTGCGATCGGCATCTTCCTTTACGGCCTGACCGGGCCGTTTGCCGCCGCATTGATGGAGCGTATCGGCTTGCGCCGCACGCTGCTTGCCTCGCTTGTGATCATGTCGGGCTCGACCGCGCTCAGCCTACTGATGACCGAGCCCTGGCACCTGTTCCTCACCTGGGGCGTGTTTTCCGGCATCGGCTCCGGCGCGGTCGCCACCGTGCTCGGCGCCACCATCGTCAACCGCTGGTTCAAGACCAATCGCGGCTTGGTGATGGGGCTGATGTCGGCCTCCAGCGCCACCGGCCTGTTGGTGTTCCTGCCGCTGCTGGCATCGCTCGCCCAGTCGGGCGGCTGGCAGCCCGTCGCTATCGCCGTCTCGATCGCCACCGCCTGTCTTCTGCCGCTGGTCTGGCTGTTGGTTCCGGAGCGTCCCGCTTCGATCGGCATGGTGCGCTATGGCGCCGGGGCGGATGACGTGCCGCCGGTATCGCCGGCATCGCAAGGCAATTTCCTGGCGCATACGCTGAACACGCTACGCCGCGCTGCCCGCACCCGCGTCTTCTGGTATCTGTTCGCCACGTTCTTCATCTGCGGCTTCACCACCAACGGGCTGGTCGGCACGCATCTGATCTCCTTCTGCGGCGACATGGGCATCCCCGAGGTACAGGCCGCGGGCCTGCTGTCGCTTATGGGCATTTTCGACCTGATCGGGACGACGCTCTCGGGCTGGCTCACCGACCGTTTCGACCCGCGCAAGCTGCTCGGCGTCTACTACGGCATTCGCGGCCTGGCGCTGATCTATCTGCCCTATTCCGGCTTCTCGGCGACCAGCCTGATCATCTTCGCGGTGCTCTACGGTCTCGACTGGATCGCCACCGTGCCGCCGACGCTCAGGCTCGCCAACGAGGCCTTCGGTGACCGCAGCGGCCCGATCGTGTTCGGCTGGATCGTAGCCGGCCACCAAGTCGGCGCCGCCACCGCCGCCGCCTTCGGCGGCACCATGCGCGAATTGCAGGGCAATTACGAACTGGCTTTCCTGATCGCCGGCATGACGGCGATCGTGGCTGCGTGTCTGTCGCTGCTGATCAATACGAGCAGGCCGGCTTTCGATCCGGAGCCGCAAGCGGCGTAAGGCGCGGTACTAATCTCCCCCCTCAGGGGGGAGATGGCCGCGAAGCGGCCAGAGGGGGTCCGTGCGACCGGACTCAGCCTCTTGCGCAGAGGTCGGCGCTCCAAGCGAGGCGACCCCCTTCTGTCGCCTTCGGCGACATCTCCCCCCTCAAGGGCGGAGATCACCTGTCGATTGTTATCAAAGTTTCATCTTCCCGAGATGTGGCTGAAACATTGAAGCTGGAGCTTGCTGGCACCGTTCGAAGCCATCAGGAGACAGCCATGAACAAGATCTCGTTGACCCGCCGCGCTTTCGTCACCTCTGCCAGCGCCGCAGGTCTGCTCGGCGCATCGGGGCTCGCTTTGCCCTATTATTCGCGCGCCAGCCAGCGCCCGGCCTTCACCCATGGCGTCCAGTCCGGCGATGTCGATGCCTCGAGCGGCATGGTGTGGACGCGCACCGACCGGCCTTCGCGCGTCATGTTCGAAGTGTCGTCGACGGAAAACTTCGCCAATGCGACGCGGCTGGCGCCGCTCGATACCTCGCCGGCCAGCGACTTCACGGTCAAGCGCCTGCTTACCGACCTCGCCTCCGACCAGGATATCTTCTACCGGATGACTGCCGCCGACCTGTCGGATATCAACGCCGTTTCCGAACCGATCGTCGGCCGTTTCCGCACAGCACCCGCCTCGAAGCGCGACATAAAATTCGCCTGGTCGGGCGACACGGCCGGCCAGGGCTGGGGAATCGATGAGACCGGCATGAAAACCTACGCCACCATCGCCAGGCACACGCCGGATTTCTTCCTGCATTCCGGCGACACCATCTATGCCGATGGCGCCATGAAGGACGAGGTAGACCTGCCTGGCGGCGGCAAGTGGAAAAACGTCGTCCTGATCGACGGCAAGCGCAAGGTGGCCGAGACGCTGGATGAGTACCGCGACCAGTGGAAATACAACATGATGGACAAAAACGTTCTGGCCTTGAGCGCCATCTGCCCGACCTTCTACCAGTGGGACGATCACGAGGTGCTGAACAACTGGTCGGATTCGAAGAATCTCGGCGCCGACAGCCGCTACACCGAAAAATCCATCCATGTGCTCGCGGCGCGTGCGGCGCGCGCCTTCCATGAGATGACGACGATCCGCTACGAGCCGTCCGAGCCCGGCCGCGTCTACCGCAAGATCGCGCATGGGCCGCTGCTCGACGTGTTCTTCCTCGACATGCGCTCCTATCGCGGCCCGAACGGCCCCGACATGCAGGAGGACATGACGCCGCAGTCACGCATGCTGGGCGAACAGCAGACGAAATGGCTGAAGCGCGAGCTGACGAATTCCAGGGCGACCTGGAAGATCATTGCCGCCGACATGCCGCTCGGCCTCGTCGTCTGGGACGACGGCGCCAAGAAGGTCGGCGCGGAAGCCATCAGCAATGGCGACAATGGCCTGCCCAAAGGCCGCGAGCTCGAGATCGCCGACCTGTTGCGCTACATCAAGACTGCCGGCATCACCAACACGGTCTGGTTGACCGCCGATGTCCACTACACGGCGGCGCACTATTACAACCCCGACAAGGCGCGGTTCCAGGATTTCAATCCTTTCTGGGAATTCGTCTCGGGCCCGATCCACGCCGGTACCTTCGGTCCCAATGATTTCGACATGACCTTCGGCCCGGAGCTGAAATTCATCAAGGCGCCGACCACCGAACAGGGCCAGAACCTGCCACCCTCGGCCGGCCTGCAGTTCTTTGGCCTGGTGGACATTTCAGGGGCGACAGAGCAGCTGACCGTGCGGCTGATGGATCGCGACGACATCGAGCTTTACAAGGTGACGCTCGATCCGGTGCGGTCGGCGTAAGCCTTTGGGTCGGTGCGAAGGATCGCTATGCCTGGAATGGGCAGCCGTCAGTCCGGGTAGCAAACCGTCGGAATCTTCGGCCACACCGCGCTGTCGCAGCCTGCAACCTGCTGCCTCTGCTTGAAAGAGGCGCTGACCGGGCCGGTGACCACGGGGTCGACGCCATCAGGGGCGTCGGCAAACATCTGCTCGGCCGTCCGGTCGGACGACGAAGCCGGATTGGCTTCCTTCACCGTGGCGGCCGATTGAGCGGCATTGGCCGCCAGCACGGCAGCGAATGCGACCGAAGCGATGAGGGGCCAAAATCGGTTGAGTTTGTCGGTCATGAATTTCGAACTACCCGGGCCCAGAAAGGTTCCCGCCTTGGTTAACAAAACCATCTCACACCGAGATGCTTAAGATTTGATGAGTATTTGGTGGTGCGCCTCCTCTTTCGCAATTGCGAAAAACCCTGTATGAGCCGCGCAACCGAAAGAGGCGGCGCCTTTTGGCCTGCTGCCTGCAACGCTCCCGAGACCACAAAATGAAAATTCGTAATATCGCGATCATCGCGCACGTCGACCATGGAAAAACCACCCTCGTCGACCAATTGCTGCGGCAATCCGGTTCCTTCCGCGACAATCAGCGCGTCGCCGAGCGCGCCATGGATTCCAACGACCTCGAAAAGGAACGCGGCATCACCATCCTGGCCAAGGCGACCTCGGTCGACTGGAAGGACACCCGCATCAACATCGTAGACACCCCCGGCCACGCCGATTTCGGAGGTGAGGTCGAGCGCATCCTGTCGATGGTGGATTCGGCGATCGTGCTGGTCGACGCGGCCGAAGGCCCGATGCCGCAGACCAAGTTCGTCGTCGGCAAGGCGCTCAAGGTCGGCCTGAAGCCGATCGTCGTCATCAACAAGATCGACCGTCCGGACGCCCGCCACGTCGAAGTGGTCAACGAGGTGTTCGACCTGTTTGCAGCGCTTGACGCCACCGACGAGCAGCTCGACTTCCCGATCCTCTACGGTTCTGGCCGCGATGGCTGGGTCTCGGAAAATCCGGAAGGCCCGAAGGACCAGGGCCTGGCGCCGCTGTTCGACCTCGTCATCAAGCATGTGCCGGAGCCGACCGTTCATCCCGGCCCGTTCCGCATGATCGGCACCATCCTGGAAGCCAATCCCTTCCTCGGCCGCATCATTACCGGCCGTATCGAGAGCGGCACGCTGAAGTCCAACCAGGCGGTCAAGGTGCTCCACCATGACGGCACGCAGATAGAAACCGGGCGCATCTCCAAGATCCTCGCGTTCCGTGGCCTTGAGCGCCAGCCGATCGAAGAGGCGCAGGCGGGTGACATCGTCGCCATTGCCGGCCTGTCCAAAGGCACCGTCGCCGACACGTTCTGCGACCTGGCGGTGACCGAGGCGTTGCATGCGCAACCGATCGATCCGCCAACCGTGACCATGTCTTTCCTGGTCAACGATTCGCCGCTCGCCGGCACTGAAGGCGACAAGGTGACCAGCCGCGTCATCCGCGACCGCCTGCTGCGCGAAGCCGAAGGCAATGTCGCGCTCAAGATCGAGGAATCGCCCGACAAGGATTCGTTCTTCGTTTCCGGCCGCGGCGAATTGCAGCTGGCCGTGCTGATCGAGACGATGCGCCGCGAAGGCTTTGAAATCGCCGTGTCGCGTCCGCGCGTCGTCATGCAGAAGGGCGAGAACGGTGAATTGCTGGAGCCGGTCGAGGAAGTCGTCATCGACGTCGACGAGGAGCATGCCGGCATCGTCGTGCAGAAGATGTCGGAGCGCAAGGCCGAGATGGTCGAGCTGCGCCCCTCCGGCGGCAACCGCCAGCGCATCGTCTTCCACGCGCCGACACGCGGCCTGATCGGTTACCAGTCGGAACTGTTGACCGACACGCGCGGCACCGCCGTGATGAATCGCCTGTTCCACGCCTACCAGCCCTACAAGGGCGAGCTGCCGGGCCGCACCAACGGCGTGCTGATCTCCAACGAACAGGGCGAGGCAGTGGCCTATGCCATGTGGAACCTCGAAGACCGCGGCCCGATGGTCATCGACCCGGGCGTCAAGGTCTATCAGGGCATGATCATCGGCATCCATAGCCGTGACAACGACCTCGAAGTGAACGTGCTGAAGGGCAAGAAGCTGACCAACATCCGCGCCGCCGGCAAGGATGAGGCGGTCAAGCTGACGCCGCCGATCCGCATGACGCTGGAGCGCGCGCTGGCCTGGATCCAGGACGACGAGCTGGTCGAGGTGACGCCGAAGACCATCCGCCTGCGCAAGCTCTATCTCGACCCGAACGAGCGCAAGCGCTTCGAGAAGTCGGCCAAGGTTGTGGGCGCGGCGTAATCGTCTGATTGTCTAAATTCGAGAGGGGCGAAGCACCGGTGCTTCGCCCCTCTTGTCATTCACCCACGGCAGCCGAAATGATGGCTTCACGATCCGGCTCGTCGGCCAGGTCAATGCGAATCGCCGTGCCGTCGCGGGCCGGCTTGCGCAAAGCTCTGGCGCCTTCGGGAACAACAACCAGCAATCGTTTCTCCTCCAGCGCCTGAAGCCTTGATCGGGAGATGCCGAGTTCGCCGGCGAGCAAGCGGTCGAGCCGCAGCGATGTCGGCATTTCCAGCCCAAGCCTGATTTCAAGCGCGGCTGCGGGTCGGCCTTCGCCGCCGAGCCGGTGTTTGTGAACGGCGACATCGGGAAACTCCTCGACGCGACCGACCCGGTTTCGCAAAGCCACGACATCGAAGGCATGGCGGCGGGCGGGGGCCGGATCGTTGCTTTCGAGCGCTGCCAGCAGCGCGGGTTCGATGTCGCGGCGGTTGCAGCGTTCGAAAATGCCGAAATTCCACGAATTGTCGCAGTCGATGCAGCGATAGATCAGCCAGACATCAATGCGTTTGCCATTGGCGTTGACGCGGAATTTGTCGCTGCAGCGATAGGCTTTCACGGCGCTGCAGCGGTCGCAGTGGACCAGGGGTCGAGGCGCGATTTCGGGCGTGATTGCCCAGTGGATAGCGAGATGTTGGGACAAGCCGGAAAACCTTCCAGGTGGAAGTTCTTCAGGTCGGCAATGGCGAGATGCCCATGCGGGCACGGCGTGGCGAGAGCTAGCTATGTCGGAAATCAGCTGTCACGGGCGGCAAAGCGCGCGACAACGGTTCAGCAGTGCCAAACCGGTCTCGAACCGCCGCCTGAGGAACACGTGAAATGGAGCAGGCACCGCTTAATGCGGCGCCCTGCCAAGTGTGATCAGGGGAGTTGGCGAGACCGGCGGTTACTGAGGCAAAATGAAGCTCGAAATGAATGTCGGGACGGTTCTTCTAGCGGCAAGATGCCGAGCGGCAAGGTTCATAGGGTGTCTCGCCCTGCTCAGGCGAAGGCGATCTGTACCTTCATCGATTTGTTGCGGTCGCCGGCGATCTCGAAAGCCGCAACCGCCTCGTCCATTGGATAGATGCCGGTCAGCAGCGGCTTAACGTCGACGCGACGGTTGTTGATCAGATCGACGGCCAGCGCGAACTCGTCGTGGAAACGGAAGGAGCCGCGCATTTCGATCTCCTTAGCGACGATGAGATTCTGAGGCAGCGACATGTCGCCGCCTAGGCCGAGCTGCACGAGCACCCCGCGCGGCTTCAGCACATCGAGCCCGGCTCGCACCGCGCGCTCATTGCCGGAGCATTCGAACATGACGTCGAAACTGCCCTTCTCGACATTGTAGCCAGCGAGCTTGTCGGCATCTGTGGCGACATTGATGGTGCGGTCGGCGCCGATCTCGTTGGCCTTGGCCAGAACCGCGTCCATGACATCGGTGACGACGATCTCACGCGCGCCGTGGACACGTGCGGCAAGGATGCTGAGCGCACCGATCGGCCCGCTGCCTGTGACCAAGACCCGCTTGCCGAGCAGCGAGCCGGCGCGGTTGACGGCATGCAGCGTTACCGCGAACGGCTCAGAAAAGGCGGCTTCGTTGATGGAGACATGGTCGGCGATCTTGTGGCACTGCCAGGCCTCGGCGACGAGGCACTGGCGGAAGGCGCCCTGTATATGTGGCATCGGCATGGCGCTGCCGTAGAATCGCATGTCGAGGCATTGGTTCTGCACGCCCTGCAGGCAGTAGCGGCACGCATTGCAGGGCCGGCTGGGCGAAATCGCGACGCGGTCGCCGACCACGAGGCTGGAGACGCCGGCGCCAAGCGCCTTCACCGTGCCAGCGACCTCATGTCCGAGGATCATCGGCTCGCGCAGGCGCACCACGCCGAAGCCGCCATGATTGTAATAGTGCAGGTCCGAGCCGCAGATGCCGCCGGCCTCGACCGATATTTCGACCTGTCCGGCGCCAGGCGCGCCCGAATCGGTCTCTTCGATGCGCAGGTCTTTTGCGGCGTGGATGACGATTGATTTCACGGCCGCGATCCTTTCTCAAACCGCTGGCACGGGCAAGTCCGATCTCCGAAATGTGTCGCGTTCGTTGGCCCATCAGGCAGAGGGGTGCCAAATTGACGCCGATCGGATATCATTTGCCATCCAACGCTCGAAGGCTCCGCCATGCACCTCACCTCGCTGCTGATCTTCGCCGCCGCTCTCTTCGTTGCCGCCGGCTCCCCCGGCCCATCGATCGCGGCACTGGTTGCCCGCGTCATCTCGAAGGGCTTTCGTGACGTGTTTCCGTTCCTGCTCGCCATGTGGATCGGCGAGGCCATCTGGCTGTCGCTGGCGGTGTTCGGGCTGGCGGTCGTGGCGCAGACCTTCCATTTCGCCTTCGTCGTCGTGAAATGGATCGGCGTCGCTTACCTCGCCTACCTCGCCTTCAAGATGTGGAACGCACCTGTCGACGCAAAAGAAGGCGAGATGCCGCGCGAGGATTCGGCGACAAAGCTGTTCTTTGCCGGCATGGCGGTGACGCTCGGCAATCCCAAGATCATGATGTTCTATCTGGCGCTGCTGCCGACGATCATCGACCTCGCTTCGGTGAGTGTCATCGGCTGGGTCGAACTGACGGCGACGATGGCGGTGGTTCTGATCGCCATCGATCTCGCCTGGGTCGTCGCGGCCTCACAGGCGCGCAAACTGTTGAAGAGCAAGCGTGCGATGAAGATCGCCAACCGCATCAGCGCCACGACGATGGCCGGCGCTGCCGGGGCCATCGCGGCGCGATCCTGACCGCCTTTCTATGGGAACCTCAAAGCTAGACTTTGTCCAATAGATCCATGCTATCAGACGTGCCAACTTTCCAGCCGGCGAAGCATCCCAAAACGCCACAGGCCGCGCATCGTACGCCAACATACAGCCAGCGAACGCCGTCACGTTCCGGGTAGATGGAAAACCCGACGCCGATGTTTGCAGCTTCGGAGCCGCACTCGGTGCACGCCCATCGTTCCGGCTGGGCTTCGTCCCAAAATTCCGCACTGTCGCAGATAAGATGCTCGGATCCGCAGACCGTGCACGTTCGTCGCGCCACACCCTCGTCATCGTCGGCATCGAGGAGAAACGAGATGGAACCGCACTTGCAGCGGGCGAGCCTGAAGTCATGAACCTCGGCGTTGTCGGCGCCATAGGCTTCCAAGTATTCTCCGATGTCAGTGGGCTCGCTGCCAACCCACCACTTGCCTGACGTATCTATCGTCATTGGTCACCTCGCCATGGCGTGGTATTCGTCGTTCGGGCGCATGTCGATGGCCGCCGCCACGCGGTTCGACATGTTGAAGAAGGCGGCGGTCGAGGCGATGTCCCAGATGTCGCGGTTGGTGAAGCCGGCGTTGCGCAGTGCTTCCCTGTCCGCCTCGACGATCTTTGCCGGCTCTTCCGTCAGCTTGACGGCGAATTCGAGCATCGCCGTCTGTTTCGGTGAAAGATTGGCAGCGCGGAAGTTCATCACCATCATCTCGCCGAGAGCCGGATCGCCGGAGATCTGGCGCACCGCCGCGCCATGCGCGGTCAGGCAATAATAGCAATGGTTGATCGAGGAGACGACGACCGCGATCATCTCCCGTTCCAGCTTCGACAGGCCGGATTCACCCAGCATCAGATCATTGTAGGTTTCGGTAAAGGCGCGCAGCTTCTTCTCGTCGAAGGCATAGGCAAGAAGCACGTTGGGAACCAGGCCGAGCTTTTCCTCGCATTTGGCGAAATAGGCTTTTGTCGCCTCGCTCAGTTCCGCGATACCCAAGTCAAGTGCGCTGATTTTGCCGGACATGGGGTCTTCCTCCTCGTTCACCGCCGCCTGACCGTCGAATTCCTGTAATTCTTATCGAGCCGTCAAACCTTTGTCGCCAAACAGCGGTCATCTGCTACCATAGTCGTAAAAGCATGTGACGGGAGGACAACATGGCGAGCGTGAAATCCGCAGCTAAGCCGAAGAAAACAGCCACTGCCGGGGTGAAACCCGACGGGAAGCCGGCCAGGCTCGCCGACTATCTGCTGGCCCGCGCGCCGGCCGAAGACATTGCCGCCTATGACGCCGCCGACCTGGAGCGAGCCGCCGACCTGGCAGGACGTGCGGTCGCCGCCCACAAGAAGGGCCAAAGTGTCGTCGCCGTCGATGCCGGGTCGGGCGTCTCCCGCGAGGGCCGCCCGATGACGATCATCACCGTCGTCAACGACAACATGCCGTTCCTGTTCGATTCGATCCTCGGCGAGATCACAGAAACTGCCGGCGAACCGACTTTGGTCACCCATCCGGTCATCGTCGTGCGTCACGGCAAGGCCGGCGTCGACGAGATCCTCGGCGACGGCAGCGCCCTCAAGGACGATGGCAATCACGACCGCCTGAGCGTCGTCCATGTCCATATTCCGCGCCTGACGGCGGAGCAGGCCGACGCGCTGGCCGACCGCCTGCGCAAGATGCTCAACCAGGTGCGCGCCGCCGTCAGCGACTGGAAGCCGATGCTCGCCCGTCTCGACCAGGCGATTTCCGAATTCCGCTATTCCGCCGTGCCGCTCGACAAGAAGAGCGTTGCCGAGGCCATCGCCTTCCTTGAATGGCTGCGCGACGACAATTTCACTTTCCTTGGCATGCGCGAGTTCAAATATTCCGGCGGCGCGGAGAGCGGCAATCTGGAGCGCGCCGACAAACCCGGTCTCGGCATCCTCGCCGACCCGGATGTGCTGGTGCTCCGGCGCGGCACCGAGGCGGTGACGACGACGCCCGAAATCCGCGCCTTCCTGCATGGGCCGGAGCCGCTGATCGTCACCAAGGCCAACGCCAAGTCGCTGGTGCACCGCCGCATTTATCTCGATTATATCGGCGTCAAAACCTACACCGCCAAGGGCACGCTTGCCGGCGAGTTGCGCATGGTCGGCCTGTTCACCTCGACTGCCTACACGCGCTCGGTGATGAAAATCCCGTATCTGAGGTCAAAGGCCGAGACCATCATCGCCAAGTCCGGCTTCGACCGGCACGACCATTCCGGCAAGGCGCTGATCAACGTTCTGGAGAGCTATCCGCGCGACGAACTGTTCCAGGTGCCGGTGCCGATCCTGAAGAAGCACGCCTCGGCCATTCTCGGCCTGGTCGAGCGGCCGCGGGTGCGGGCGCTGGTGCGCGCCGACCAGTTCGACCGCTTCGTCTCGATCCTCGTCTTCGTGCCGCGCGACCGCTATGACAGCGTCGTGCGCGAGAAGATCGGCACCTATCTCAAGACCGTCTTCGAGGGCCGTTTGTCGGCTTACTATCCGGCTTTCCCCGAGGGCGGGCTGGCGCGTGTGCATTTCATCATCGGCCGCTCCGGCGGCAAGACGCCGAAGGTCGAGCAGGCTGTGATCGAAGCGGCGATCCGCGACATCGTGCGAACCTGGGACGACGCGCTGGCCGAAGCCGCGGAAGCCGTCGGCGGCGATCCATCGCTGAAGGCGATCGCCGCGCGTCTGCCTGAGAGCTATCGCGATTCCTTCAGCGCGGCCGTCGCGCTGAAGGATGCGGGGCGCATCGCCGGCATCAGCACCGCCAACCCGATCGCCATCGACTATTACCGCCATGCCGAGCAGAAACCGCATCAGGCAGCGCTGAAGATCTACCACCACGGCAGCCCGGTAGCGCTGTCGCGTCGCGTGCCGGTGCTGGAAAACATCGGCTTCCGCGTCATCAGCGAGCGCACCTTCGAAGTTGGCGAGGACGGCGGCGACACCGTCTTCGTCCACGACATGGAACTGGAGAACAGCTACGGCAAGCCGATCGACCTCAGCGATGGCGGCGCGCTGTTCGAGGACGCGTTCCTGTCGGTCTGGCGCGGCGACATCGACAATGACAGCTATAACGGGCTTGCCCAGACCGCCGGCCTGTGGTCGGGCGAAGTCAGCATTCTGCGCGCCTATGGCCGCTACCTGCAGCAAGCCGGTATCCCGCAGAGCCAGGATTTCATCGCGGCCGCGCTCAATCGCTATCCCGACATTGCGCGCGGCCTGCATGCACTGTTCGTCGCTCGTCTCGGCCCGACCGCCGAGACGGAAGGCGTGATCGCCGCCAAGCACCTCAAGGCCAAGATCAAGGACGCGCTGGAGGAAGTCCCTAACATTGATGACGACACGATCATCCGCCGCTATCTCAACCTGATCGAAGCCTCGTTGCGCACCAACCATTTCGTTGCGGGAACGAAGGCGCGGGGCCAGTCGCTGGCGATCAAGCTCGATTCGCAAGCGGTCGAAGGATTGCCAGCGCCGCGGCCGTGGCGCGAGATCTTCGTCTATGGTTCCGAGGTCGAAGGCGTGCATCTGCGCTTCGGCCCGGTTGCGCGCGGCGGCCTGCGCTGGTCGGACCGCGCCCAGGATTACCGCACCGAGGTGCTCGGCCTGGTCAAGGCGCAGCAGGTCAAGAACGCCGTCATCGTGCCGGTCGGCGCCAAGGGCGGCTTCTATCCGAAGAAGCTGCCGATGAGCGCCGGCCGCGACGCCATCTTCGAGGCCGGCACCTCGGCCTACAAGAATTTCGTTTCCAGCCTGCTGTCGATCACCGACAATATCGGCCTCGATGGCGTCATACCCCCAGCCGGCGTCGTCAGGCGCGATCCTGACGATCCCTACTTTGTCGTCGCCGCCGACAAGGGCACGGCAACCTTCTCCGACACCGCCAATGCCATTTCGGAGAAACACGGTTTCTGGCTCGACGATGCCTTCGCCAGCGGCGGCTCGGCCGGTTACGACCACAAGAAGATGGGCATCACCGCCAAAGGCGCCTGGGAAGCGGTCAAGCGGCATTTCCGCGAGATCAACCGCGACATCCAGGCCACCCCCTTCACCGTCGTCGGCGTCGGCGACATGTCGGGCGACGTGTTCGGCAACGGCATGCTGCTGTCGCCGCAGACCAGGCTGATCGCCGCCTTCGACCATCGCGACATCTTCATCGATCCCGATCCAGACAGAGTGGCGTCGATGGCCGAGCGCGAGCGCATGTTCGCGCTGCCGCGTTCGTCTTGGCAGGACTATGACGAGACCAAACTGTCGGAAGGCGGCGTCATCGTCTCGCGCAGCCAGAAGTCGATCACGCTGCCTGCGGCAGCGGCGGCGGCGATTGGCCTCGCCAAGACCACCGCGACACCGGCCGAGATCATGACCGCCATCCTCAAGGCGAACGTCGACCTTCTGTGGTTCGGCGGCATCGGCACGTATTTACGGGCCTCGGGCGAAACCAATGCCGAAGTCGGCGACCGCGCCAATGACGCCATCCGCATCACCGCGCTCGATGTGCGGGCCAAAGTGATCGGTGAGGGCGCCAATCTCGGCGTCACGCAGCGTGCCCGCATCGAATTCGGCATGAATGGCGGTCGCTGCAACTCCGATGCCATCGACAATTCCGGCGGCGTCAACTGCTCCGACGTCGAGGTCAACATCAAGATCGCGCTGGCGTCCGCCATGCGCAAGGGATCGCTGACCCGGCCGGCCCGCAACAAGCTGCTGGCCGAGATGACCGACGAGGTCGCCGGCCTCGTGCTGTCCAACAATTACGAACAGACGCTGGCGCTTTCCATCGCCCGCAAGCGCGGCCTTGCCGACATCGCGCACCAGAGCCGGTTCATGGCGGCGCTGGAGGCTCGGGGCCTGCTCGACCGCGCTGTCGAGACGCTGCCGTCGCCGGCCGCCCTTGCCGAGCGCGAGGCGCGTGGCGAGCCGCTGACCCGGGCGGAGCTTGGCGTGCTGCTCGCCTATGCCAAGATCGTGCTGTTTTCCGACATCGTCGCCAGCGACGTGCCTGACGACGCGCATTTCGACCGCGACCTGATGGGCTATTTCCCTGACCGGATGGCGAAGAAATATGCGGCCGAGATCCATGGCCACCGGCTGCGCCGCGAAATCATCGCCCGCGTCGTCGCCAACGATCTCGTCAATCGCGGCGGACCGTCATTCGTCAACCGGCTGCAGGAAGCCACGGGGCGCAGCGCGGCCGACGTGGTGCGCACCTTCGCCGTGGTGCGCGACGGCTTCGCGTTGCCGGCGCTCTATCGGGAGATCGATGCGCTGGACAGCCACATCGACGGCCAGGCGCAGCTCGATCTCTACCAGTCCGTCAGCCGGCTTATCTTCGTGACCAGCGGCTGGTATCTGAAGAACGATGCCGGCACCGCAGCGCTCGGCCAGCGCATTGCCGAACTGCAAGAGGCGCGCATGGCGCTGGAGCCGAAGCTGCTCTCGCTGCTACCGGCCTTCTCGCGCGAGCGGGTCGAAGAGCGGCGGCACGGCCTCTTCAAGGCCGGCGCCCCGGAAAAGCTCGCCGGGCAGCTGGCAATGGCCGATGTGGCGGGACTGATCCCCGACATCGCACTGACGGCGCGCACGGCCAATGCCGACGTCGTCGCCTCGGCCAAGGCGTTCTTCGCCGTCAGCGATGCCTTCCGCATTCCGCGCGTCGAAGAGGCGGCGCGTTCTATCACGCCGTCGGACTATTACGACCAGCTGGCGCTGTCGCGCGCCACCGACACGATCGGCGCGGCGCGGCGCGGCATCGCGGTGGCGGCTCTCGCCGGCCATGCCGGAACGGCGGATCCTGTGGCGGCCTGGCTGGAAGCCGGCGGCGAGCGCGTGGCGCGCATTCGCGAGCGGCTGCAGGCGCTGACCGAAGGCGGGGATATCACCGTGTCCAGGCTGTCGGTGGCTTCGGGGCTGATGAGCGATCTGACGGGGATGTGAGGCTCGGGACTTACCCTCCCCCTTGTGGGGAGGGTCGCTGCGAAGCAGCGGGGTGGGGGTGCGGCACCGACCCCCACCCGGACCTTCGGTCCGACCTCCCCACAAGGGGGAGGTAGGGGCGCGGCGCCTTTCTTCGCGTCTCTATGCAGGTAGACAGCGGCGACATCCAGGTGAGGGGCAGCGCGAATCTTTGGCGGTTTGCATGAGCATTCGAAACATGCAGACATGGCGTCCGACAAGCGCGGTGTCCGGGGGAATCATCATGGCGGCGATAGATGCAGTGCAGCGGGCATCCGGGCGTGGCATCTGGGGGTGGATGTTCTTCGACTGGGCGGCGCAGCCGTTTTTCACCGTCGTCACCACCTTCATCTTCGGGCCTTATTTCGTCTCGCGCATGGCGAGCGATCCGGTCTCAGGCCAGGCGGCCTGGGGCTACGGCATCGCTGTTGCGGGCCTGGTCATTGCCGTGCTGTCTCCCATCCTCGGCTCGATTGCCGACCAGACCGGGCCGCGCAAGCCATGGATTGCGTTCTTCGCCTCGATCAAGATCATCAGCCTTTGCCTGCTATGGTTCGCCGCTCCCGGCTCGAACCTTTTCCTGGTGGTGCTGTTCTTTTCTCTCGCTTCGGTCGCGGCGGAATTCTCGACCGTGTTCAACGATTCGATGATGCCGCGCCTGGTGCCGAAGAGCGAGATCGGCCACGTCTCCAACATTGCCTGGGGACTTGGTTATCTCGGCGGCATGATCGCGCTGATCTTTGTCGTCGCCTGTCTGGCGGGTTCGCCGGAGACCGGCAAGACGATCATCGGCATCGACCCGCTCTTTGGGCTCGACCCGAAACTCGGCGAGGACGCGCGCGCCACCGGGCCGCTGTCGGCCGGCTGGTATTTCCTGTTCATCCTGCCGATGTTCTTCTTCACGCCAGACGCCATCAAAGGCATTCCGATCGGGCCGGCGGTGCGCGAGGGGCTGTCGGAACTGAAGTCGACGCTGACTGAAGTGCGCCGGCGCAAAGGCATCTTCCGCTTCCTTGTCGCCCGCATGATTTATCAGGACGGCGTCAATGCGCTGCTCGCTTTGGGCGGCACCTTTGCGGCAGCGATGTTCCATTGGTCGATCACCGAGATCGGCATGTTCGGCATTATTCTCAACGTCGTCGCCATCGTCGGCTGCCTGGTTGCCGCATGGCTGGACACCGCGCTTGGCTCCAAGACCATCGTGATGATTTCGCTCGTCCTGCTCAGCATCGCCACCATCGGCATCGTTTCGACCGGGCCAGGCTACACGCTGTTCGGCGCCTGGATGATGCCGGGAGCCGATAGTGGCGGCCTGTTCGGCACGGCGGCGGAAAAGGCCTACATTTTCTATGGCCTGTTGATCGGGCTGGCGTTCGGACCGGTGCAGGCGTCGTCACGCTCCTACATGGCGCGCAGCGTGACCGCGGCCGAATCCGGCCGCTATTTCGGCATCTATGCGCTGGCCGGAAGGGCGACGAGTTTCCTGGCGCCGTTCATGGTGGCGTCGATCACGCTCGCCAGCGGCTCGGCGCGGCTCGGCATGGCGGCCATCGTGCTGTTCCTGGGCGTTGGGATCGCGATATTGATCTGGACGCCGTACCCGGCGGATCAGCCAGTGGAATAGCGCCGCACTTTTCCTTCTCCCCTTGTGGGAAAAGGCAGAGGCGCTCAATGCCTGAAATGCCTCACGCCGGTAAACACCATGGCGATGCCATGCGCGTCGGCAGCGGCGATAACGTCGTCGTCGCGCATCGAGCCGCCGGGCTGGATCACCGCCGTGGCGCCGGCTTCGATCGCGGATATGAGCCCGTCGGCGAAAGGGAAGAAAGCGTCGGAGGCGACCACCGAGCCCTTGGTCAACGGCTCCGCGAGGCCAGCTGCTTCCGCCGCGTCGAGCGCCTTGTGGGCGGCGATGCGCGAGGAATCGACGCGGCTCATCTGCCCGGCGCCGATGCCGACCGTGGCGCCGTCCTTGGCGTAAACGATGGCGTTCGACTTGACGTGCTTAGCGATGCGGAAAGCGAATTTGAGGTCGGCCATCTCGGCCGCCGTCGGCGCGCGCCTGGTCACCACCTTCAGTTCGAAATCGTCGACCACCGCGTTGTCGCGGCCCTGGACGAGCATGCCGCCAGCGACGGATTTCACAGTGATGCCGCCGGCGTGCGGATCGGGCAGACCGCCGGTGACCAGCAGTCGCAAATTCTTTTTGGCGGCGATGATGCGGACAGCGTCCTCCGAAGCGTTCGGCGCGATGATCACCTCGGTGAAGGTTTTTACGATCTCCTGAGCCGCTTCGGCATCAAGGATGCGGTTCATGGCGATGATACCGCCGAAGGCCGAGACCGGGTCGCAGGCCAGCGCCCTGGCATAGGCAGCCGACAGCGAAGCGCCCTCGGCGACGCCGCACGGGTTGGCGTGCTTGATGATGGCAACGGCGGCGCAGCGGTTGGGGTCGAACTCGCCAACCAGCTCGAAGGCGGCGTCGGTGTCATTGATGTTGTTGTAGGACAGCTGCTTCCCCTGCAGCTGGCGGGCCGTGGCGACCCCCGGCCGCTTGTCGCCATTGACGTAGAAGCCGGCGCTCTGATGCGGGTTCTCGCCATAGCGCATGACGCTTTCCAGCCTGCCGCCGAAGGCGCGCCAGGTCGGGTGCTCGATCTCAAGCGTTTCGGCGAACCAGCCGGAGATCGCCGCATCGTAGCTGGCGGTGCGGGCAAAGGCCTTGGCCGCCAGCTTCTGGCGGAAATCCAGCGACAGCGAGCCGATGTTCATCTCCAGCGCGTTCAGCACCGAGGCGTAGTCGCCGGGATCGGTGACGATGGCGACATAGGCGTGATTCTTGGCCGAAGCGCGGATCATCGCCGGGCCGCCAATGTCGATGTTCTCGACAACAGCGGCATAGTCGGCGCCGGAACGGCGGACCTCCTCGAACGGGTAGAGATTGGAGACGAGCAGATCGATCGGCTCGATACCGTGATCGTGCATCGCCTTGGCGTGTTCGGGATCGTCGCGCACGCCGAGCAGCGCGCCATGCACCGACGGGTGCAGCGTCTTGACGCGGCCGTCCATGATCTCGGGAAAGCCTGTCAGTTCCGAGACGTCACGCACCGCCAGCCCCGCCTCGGCGATCGCCTTTGCCGTACCTCCGGTCGAGACCAGCTCGACGCCGGCCGCGACCAGCCCTTTGGCGAAGTCGATCAGGCCGGTCTTGTCGAAGACGGAAAGCAGGGCGCGGCGGACCGGAACGAGGTCGGGTGCCGGAATGTTCTTGGCGGCGACGGCCATGGGCTGGCGGCCTTTCAGGGCTGATTGGAGAGCGTTGCCGGGCCGTAGCACATGAGGTCAGGAAATCAAGCCGGAAGCTCGATCAAGCCGGCGCCGGCAACGACGCTCAGCTGTTCTCGGGATAGCCGGCGATGCCGGTGCGCGTGAGCTGCCAATGCACCTCGGCGATCTCCGAGGCCTTGAAGGCGAGCACGATCTGGCGGCTGCGGCGCGGGCCGCCAAGGCCGGCGAAATAGATCGATTCCTCGACCTCCGGCACCACTTCGGTGCAGGTGAACACCCAGGTGTCGGCCTGGTCGGCGGTCAGCACCAGGCGGTCATGCTCGTCCTGCAAAAGGTTGATATCAGGGTGGATGTGGAAGCGCACCACGACGAAGTCGCGGCCATTGTTGCGGATCGCCGCACCGCCCGGGCGGAGGAAGCGATCCCTGCCGGCGAGCACATTGCCCTCGCTCGACAGTTTCAGCTCGCGCTCATGCAGGAAGCCAAAGCGCTGCATATAGCCGTCATGGCGGGCGATGAAGCCTTGCGTGCCCTTCTGGTCGATGCGCTTGCAAGGCACATGCTGCGGGCCGCCGAGCAAGGGTGAGCCGAGCAGGTCGTTGACGCGCAGCGAATGGGAAAACCGCGCCGACGAAGTGTCGTTGATGGTGGCGGTCGAATGCGCCGCGGTGGCACGGGCCAGCGGCCGGAACTCGGCGGCGCCATAGGTGTCGATGCCGGCATTGACGATATAATGCTGGCGGCCGGACGAGAGTTCGAAGGCCAGGCACCCGGCATGCGCGGCGTTGGACACATCGACGGCCGGCGACGGGCCGGTATCGGCAATCACCGTAACGCCGCCCATACACAGCCGCTCATAGCCGGAATGCGGCGCGTGCAGCAGCGGCGCGCCGGCGGTGTCGTCGTGGCGCAAGATGGTGGCAATGCGGTCGTGGATGGTCGCGCCCATGCCGTTGAAGCGGGCCAGGCTGCCATCCTGATGGCGGAAGAAACGGAGCGCCGGCAGCATGCGGTCGATGGCGCCCATCAGGGCTGCCGGTGGCGTTTCGGCCTGATTGGCATAGGTCTGACGCAGCGGCAGGAGATCGGCGAGCAGTTCGAGCACCGCCATCGGGTTGCGCGAAATATGGCCGCCATCGGGAAGGATCTGGCGGTCGAGTTCTTCCGCCAGGTTGCGGGTGGCGCCGCGCAGTGCGGAGGCCGGCGCCGGCAGCGACAGCGCGGCGAAGGCAAGCGCGATGCGAGCGCGCAGCCTGTCCTTGCCGTCCGGCATTTCGCGCGCCATCGAGCGGAGATAGCGGATCTGCACGGCGAGCGATTTCAGGAAGGCGCGATAGAACGGAAATTCGGCCCCTTGTAGGACAACCGACGAGTGTTGCAACCAGGCAATGACGCGCTTGGCGGTGGTGCCGGGCTCCCAGGCTATGCCGGAAATCTGGTTGCCATGCATGGCGACCCAGTCGGAGACAAGCGCGCGTGCATTGGCGGCGGCCAGCTCGGTGCCGGCGGCGCGCATATGGCGCAGCCAACGAAAGCCGTGCAGCGTCTTCACCCAGCCGCGATTGGCGACATCGATCTGGAATGGCGATTTGCCGCCGGTCTCGACGAGGTGTCCCGACAGCGGATAGCGGCCATAGTAGATCTCGAGCGCGATCTGCGGATCGGCGAGCCTGAGGTCGGGCGGTGCAATCAGGACGCGTTCGGGCGTGCGCCCGGAATAGCGCCAGCGATAGACTGGCCCTGCGCGAAGGCGCCGGCGCGTCTTGCGCCAAAACTCCTTAGCGACAAGCGTCCACAGACGTGTCGTGCTGCCGGCAGCCAGTGCCAAAACCCCTCCTCGTCGCCTGGAGATAGAGCATGCTGTCGCCCGAAAACCGCGTCACACTTTTCGGCATCATGTTCCGGTACCCCAGCGAAGCTTATATGATTCAAGAACTTGTGCGAAGTCGAATTCCGCCGACGTGAAGCGCCTCACGCTGCCGGCCACCGACCCGCCCCGAAAAAAGTCAAGCGCTTCGCGGGTTTATGCCCGGCAATCCGGCACTCACTTGCGGTTGTGGCGAGACCGAAATTCGCTGGGCGAACAGTTTTCCCGGTCGCGAAACAGACGGGAGAAATAGAAGGCGTCGTGGATGCCGACGGCGGCCGCAATGGACTCGATGGGCGAATCGGAGGCGGCCAGCATCTGTTTGGCGCGGTCGAGCCTCGTGCGCAGTTGGAAGGCCTTGGGCGACATGCCGGCTGCCCGCGCAAATCTGCGCCGCAAGGTTGCCGGCGACATCGAGAATTTCGCGGCGAAGGCATCGAGATCGACCGGGTCGCACGCGCAGCGGCGCAATTCGTCGACGATGGGCTGCATGTCGGCGGCATCCTGGAGGCTGGGGTTTCGTTGACGGTTGTTCCAATCCATTGCCTGGCGGGCGGCACGCACGACGATGCGATGCATCGTGGCGGCGGCTTCTGCCTGGCTCAGCATCGTATCGAGCGACAGCTCACCATGCAGCCTGTCGAACAGCCGCTGCATTTTGCCGAGGTCGCGCAAGGGGACGACAGGGGCGTCCTCGGCAATCAGCCGCAGCCGGGTGAAATCGCGTATCAAGGCGCCGTCGAAGAGCGCCCAGCGTTCGAGCCAGCCCGATGCGTCCGGCCCGTAGGAATGCATCCTCCCGGGAAGCAGCCAGAACAGGGCCGGCGCTTGGATCGTCTGCATGCCGGCAGTCCTGGTTTCAAGCCAGCCTTGACCGTTCTCAATCAGCACCACGGCGAATTCCGGCAATTTGCGCGCTTGGATCGCCTGCGTGACGCGATGCCGACCAATCCCTGTAACCGACAGGCCGCCGGCCGCGGCCGGTGCGGATCTGTAGAGTGCGTAAGAGAGATCGTTCATGAGCGAAAAGTCCATGGCTTCGTTACGTCCATGGGCGAGTGTGCAAACAGTATGGCATTTCCAGCTAAGGATGGAAAATCGCAGGTGGCTGAAATGTCAAGCTCAACAGGTGGCATGCAACGACGGAGTCCTGTTGCGTCAATCGATCTGAACGCCAACGGCAAGACATTATCGATGGCGCCGAACCGGTTGGGTCATCTCGTGCCAACCGACGCCGGGATCGGCATCGATGCCATTCGAGGCCTCCTTGCCGAGCAAGGCTATGTCTGGCTGAAAGGTATCCTGCCGCGCCGCGACGTCATAGATTTTCGCGGCTGGGTGTTTTCGTATCTGGCCGACACCGGCTTGCTGCAGCCCGGGTCCGATCCCGCGCTTGGCCTGGCGGCCGGCACGTTCGACCGTCAGCTCGCCGATCGCCGGTTGATGGCGCTGGTTCGCTCCACCGCCTATGAAGGGTTCTGCGCACAGCCCCGGATGGCCCGGCTGATGGATGCGTTCGTCGGCGGGCTGTCCTATTTGCACAAGCGCAAGATCATGCGCTTCACCCAACCGGGCACCACCGTGGCGACGCCGGCGCATTACGATCTCGTCTATCTTCGCGGCGGCACCAGCCGCATCGTCACGGCCTGGATCCCGATCGGCGACGTTCCCGTCGACATGGGCGGCCTGGTTTATCTCGAGGGATCGCACGCCATCGGCCTCGACATGGAGGCCCGGTTCGCCAGGGACAATGCCGGGCTGAGCCCGCAGGAGCGCATCAGCGCCTACAACAGGAACATGAGCGAGGGCGGCTGGGTGTCGAAGGACCTGCCCGACATGGCGGAGCGGTTCGATACACGCTGGCTGATCGCGGACTTCGAGGCCGGCGATGTCGTCCTCCACTCGCCCTACATGATCCACGCCTCGACGACCAACCAGAGTGCGGAGGGGCGTATCCGGCTCTCCACCGATATCCGCTACCAGAATGTCGATGATGAGATCGATGCAAGGTGGGGGAAGCACTGGTCCCTGGACGACATGCTTTAGGGGGCGCAGCCGTTCGGGATTAGTCGAGGCATTCGCACTTCGTCATCCCAGGGCGAAGCAGGAGCGAAGCTCCGTCGCGGAGACCCTGGGATCCATTCCGTGACCTGGGCCGTGGAGTGCGGCGGAGCAGAATTCTGGACCGTAGCGGCGCTCATGTGTCGCGGCATGGCATCCTCGGGTCTGCGCTGCGTCGCTACGCTCCTTGCTCCGCCCGTGGATGACGAAGTCACGAAGGGCTGCGGCTCTGCCGACAAAATCCTAGGCGACACGTCGCATGCGGGCGGCGAAGAAGCCGTCCAGGCCGGAAACCCCTGGCGAACCAAGGTCAAGATCGGCGGGTGTGGTGCGCAGCGTGCCTTGCGGGGTCAGGAAGGCGTCGATGCCGGCGATTTCGCCGGGCTGCAGCGGATCGTCGGCGACGGTCTTGCTGCCGGCCAGAAAGGCGCGATACAGATCCTCGCCTTCGATCGGGTCCAGCGAACAGTTGGAAAAAACAATCCGGCCGCCCGGTTTGACCAAAGTGACGGCGCGGGCGAGCAGCTTTGCTTGCAGATCGGCTAGCTTTTCGACGTCGGCTGCCGTCTTGGTCCATGGCACGTCCGGGTGGCGCCGAACCGTGCCGGTGGAAGAGCAGGGCGCGTCGAGCAGGACGGCGTCGAAAAGCTCCGCCGGCTGGTATTTCAGCAGATCGGCCTGCACGATCTCGGCGGACAGCCCAAGCCGTTCGAGGTTCTGCGTCAGCCGCGCCAGCCGGTTCTTCGAGGTGTCCAAGGCGGTGACTTTGGCGCCGGCAAGGATAAGCTGAGCGGTCTTGCCGCCGGGGGCGGCGCAGAGGTCGGCGACGCGTAATCCTTTGACATCGCCGAACAGCCGCGCCGGAAAACTGGCGGCGGCGTCCTGGACCCACCATGCGCCTTCGCTGAAGCCCGGCAGTTCGGTGACGGAGGCGCTGAGCTTTTCCACTCGCACCGTGCCGGTCGGCAGCACGATGCCGCCGAACTTTTCGGCCCACAATTCGGGATCGGCCTTGACCGTGAAATCGACCGGCGCCTCAACGCGATGCGCCGCCAGGATCTGTCTGGTCATCTCGGCGCCATAGGCGGCCTTCAGCCGGTCGGAGAACCATTTTGGCGCCTCGTCGGTGGCGGCAAGAGCTGCCGGCAGTTCGGTCTCCTTGGCGCGCACCAAAGTGCGCAGCACGCCATTAACGAGGCCGGAAAAGCGCTGCGTGCGTGGGTCCGACTTGGCGTGGGTCACAGCCAAATCGACGGCGGCGCTGTCGGGGATGTCGAGGAACAGGATCTGCGCCGCCGCAACATGCAGGATGTGCGACAAAGCTGTGGCGTTGGGTGGCAGCGGCTTTTCAAGGCGGCGGGCGAGGAGCCCGGCAATGGTCATGCGGTAGCGCAGCGCGGTCACCAGTATGGCGCGCACCAGGCCGCGGTCGCGCAGGTCGAGCACCTTGTATTGCGGATGGCCGTTCTCGTGGTCCGTCAGCCCGTCGAGCGGCGTCTTGGCGTCGATAACGGCGGCCAGCAGCCGCGCCGCTGCCTTGCGCGCGGCGAGGCCGGCGACGAATTCGTCCGAGCTGTTTTCGCGATCGCCTGAATGTGCGGGCCGGGATCTGGCGCCGCTCACGACCACGGACCTTTGGGTCCGGTCGGATTGCGGCCCCACGGATTGGCTTTCGGCTTGGCCGGTTTGGTCGGCTGCGTGGGGCGTGCTGCCTTGCCCCACGGACCTTGCTCGGCATCGGCCGGCAATTCTTCGATCGGCTCTGGCGTCGGCGCCTGGCGCGGCGCCGGCTGGCGGCCTGCCATGTCGCGCGCCATCGCCTGCAGCGCGGCGATGCGGTTGTCGGTGTTCGGGTGGGTCGAAAACAGGCTGTCCATTCGCTCGCCGTGAAGAGGATTGATAATGAAGAGATGCGCGGTCGCGGGATTGCGTTCGGCATCCGGGTTGCGGATGCGTTCGGCGCCGCGGGCGATCTTGTCAAGCGCTGATGCCAGCCAAAGCGGATTTCCAACGATTTCGGCGCCGCGCCGGTCGGCCTCGTATTCGCGGGTGCGGCTGACCGCCATCTGCACGATCATGGCGGCGAAGGGCGCGACCAGCATCGCCACCAGCACGCCGACAAAGCCGAACGGGTTGTTGTTGTCGCGGCTGCCGCCGAAGAAGAAGGCGAAATTGCCGAGCATCGAGATGGCGCCGGCGAGTGTCGCGACAATGGTCATGGTCAGCGTGTCTCGATGCTGGATGTGGGCCAGCTCATGCGCCATGACTGCCGCCACCTCCTCATGCGACAGGCGCTCCAGCAGCCCGGTCGAGGCCGCGACCGCGGCGTTCTCGGGATTGCGGCCGGTGGCGAAGGCGTTCGGCTGCGGATTGTCGATCAGATAGGTCTTGGGCATCGGCAGGCCGGCCTGCTTGGCCAACGCCTCGACGATGGCGTGGAATTCGGGCGCGTTCTTCGCGTTGACCTCGACGGCGCGGTTCATCGACAGCACCATCTTGTCGGCATTCCAGTAGCTGAACAGATTGGTGCCCGCGGCGACCAGGAAGGCGATCATCATGCCGCCGGTGCCGCCGATCAGAAAACCGACGCCCATGAACAGCGCCGTCATCGCGGCCAGGAGCATGGTGGTGCGTAGCGTGCTCATCATCTGCTCCCTGTGCGGCCGTGGCAAAAAAAGGTCGATCGGGGTGAACTCATGGCTATATGATGGGAAACGCCGCCCTTCGTTTCAATCCGCCCGGACTATCGCATGACCGACCAACCCAGCAAAGCTGATGCCGACCGGGAGAAGGACCTGACGCCGGCGGCCAGCCGGGCGCTGGCTGAAGCCGAGGCGCGCCGTGAAGCGTATCGCCAGAAGGAAGCTGCGTTGCCGAAGGAAATCGGCGGCCGCGGCGGCAAGGAACCCGGCCGCTACGGCGACTGGGAAGTGAAGGGACTGGCTAGCGATTTCTAGGGGTTCAGGAACGGAAGAACTGGGGAACTGGTGAACTGAAGAGTTGAAGAAAAAGGCGCATAGCAGTCCTCCAGTCCTCCAGTCCTCCAGTCCTCCAGTTCCTCAGGCCGCGCTGCGCTGTGCCCCCAGCGTCATCCAGCCGCTGTCATCGATGGCGATGGAGACGGTTTCGTAGCCGCCAATCGAGTTGTGCTGAGTCGTCATTGGATGCTGGTGAGTGGCGCTGATCACCATCACCGACGCGCCCGCTGCTTCCGCCGCCGCGATACCGGCCGGTGCGTCCTCGAAGACCAGACAGTCGCCGATATCGACGCCGAGCCGTTTTGCCGCCAGCAGGAAACAGTCGGGCGCCGGCTTGCCGTGCGACACATCCTCGGCCGCGACCACCAAGGCGGGAACCGGGATGCCGGCGGCCCGCATGCGCAGCAGCGCCAACGGGCGCGGCGCCGAGGTGACGATCGCCCAGCGCTCTGGCGGCAAAGCGTTGAGGAACGGCACGGCGCCGGCGATCGGCAGCACGCCTTCGACATCGTCCGACTCGGCCTGCAACAGCACAAACGCCTCATGAACAGGGTCGAGGCCGGGAAGCGCCAGCCTGGTGATGGTCTCGACCGCCCGCACGCCATGGATCGTCGGCAGGAAGGCTTCGACGTCGAGACCGTGCTTAAGCGCCCACGCCGCCCAGACGCGCTCGGCCGAGGCGATCGAATTGAGCACCGTGCCATCCATATCGAACAGGAACGCGGCGAATTTTCTGCCTGCAAACATCAGATTTTCCACGGGGTTAGGGATCGTTTCGGGAGGGTCGAAACATGTCATGCGACCGTAACGTCGCCACGCCTGCCTGGGAAGCCGCGGGAGAGCCTTTCGATAGTTCCAGGGAACCATGGTCCCGCCTCTGGCGTTTTGAGCATACTGTTTTCCACGGGATCGAAGGGGCAATCATTGTGCTGATCCGGCTCGGCTACGAAATCGCCATTGAATGCGTCGGCGCCACGCCGGTCATCTCGCTGCTTGATATCCACAGGGATCGTCAGGCCGACATCAAACGGCAGACACGCGTGCTGACGTCGCCTTCAGTGCCGAGCAAGGTCTATCACGATCTGTTCGGCAATACCTGCCGCCGCTTCACCGCACCCGCCGGCAGTTTCCGCATTCTCTATGACGCAGCCGTCGAGGACAGCGGGGAGCCTGACGCGGTCAACACGCTGGCCAGGGAAGTGCCGGTGGCGGAACTGCCGGACGATGTGCTCGGCTACCTCCTCGGCAGCCGCTATTGCGAGACCGATCATCTGAGCAGTCTGGCCTGGCAGCTTTTCGGCCATGTTCCCTCCGGCTGGGCGCGGGTGCAGGCGATCGTCGACTATGTCCACAACCGGCTGTCCTTCGGCTATGGCTATGCGCGGTCGACGCGCACCGCAGCCCAAGCGCATGAGGAGCAGGTTGGTGTATGCCGCGACTTCGCCCATCTGGCGATCACGCTCTGCCGCTGCATGAACATCCCGGCCCGCTATGTGAACGGCTATCTCGGCGACATCGGCGTGCCGGCCGACCCGGCGCCGATGGATTTTTCGGCCTGGATGGAAGTGTTCCTCGACGGCAAATGGTACACGTTCGACCCCCGTCATAATCGTCCGAGGATAGGCCGCGTCGTCATCGCGCGCGGTCGTGATGCCACGGATGTGCCGCTGCTGCACAGCTTCGGCCCGCATCAGCTCTCGCTGTTCAAGGTCTGGACCTATGAGCAGGAAGGCAATCTGTTCAACCCGCCCTATCACGGCGTCGACAAGACCGTCAGTGCGCGGATGCTGGCGTGACCGGATTCTGATTCGCTTCGACACACAATCCGGAAATGGAAAAGGCCGCCGCTTCTTGACGAAGCCGGCGGCCTTCCGTGTTTCCGTCCGTGGCGCGGCCAATGGCGGCGACCGAGGTCACCCGCCGCGCTTATCGCGCCTTAACGGGAAGACTGCTTCCCGAAAGTGCAATCCGCTGAGGCCACGTTCTGGAAAACGAAATCACTCGACATCGGATCACCTCCTTTCGATTTGTTGAACACGTACAGATGATGGGGTGCGTTGCAGCAAAAAACAAGATGCCGATTTGAAATAGCTGGCGAGCCGCCTTTTGCGCCGGGTTGCGAAGAGCCGCGAGGGCGGGCAAAATCCATGCAAGGTGGATTGTCAGGACTCGGGAGGATGGCCATGGAGGCAGCCGAGAAGGCCGCGCGCATCGTGCGAACGGTGATCGAAACGCTGAAGCCGGGTTTTGCGGTCAAGCTGTGGACCGGCGAGCGGATCGGTCCCGCCATCGGGCCCGTGCTCACCATCAACGACCAGGACATCGTCTGGCAGGTGGTGAAGCGGCCATCGTTGTCGACGCTGATCGAGATGTGGATCTCCAAGACGATAGACATCGAAGACGGGACGATTTTCGATTTCTACGCACTGCCGTCGCAAGGCAAGCTCAGGACCAAGCTCAAGTCGCTGCCGAAGCTGGCGATCCTGCGCGACCTGCCGGCGGTGCTCCTGTCACGCAAGCAGATGAGTGCACGCACCGATCTGTCGGGTCGCAACCCCTATGTCAGCGGGTCGAGCCAGGAGGCGATCCAGCATCACTACGACATTTCGAATGCCTTTTACCGGCTCTTCCTCGACGAGCGCATGGTCTACAGCTGCGGCTACTTTACGGATTTCGCCAATGGCATCGACCAGGCGCAGGCCGACAAGCTCGACCATATCTGCCGCAAGCTCAGGCTGAAATCGGGCGAAAAGCTGCTCGACATCGGCTGCGGCTGGGGCGCCATGCTGATCCATGCGGCCAAAAATTACGGCGTCGTCGGCCATGGCGTGTCGCTGTCGCAGGCGCAGACCGATCTCGCCCGCGAGCGCATCCGCGCCGAAGGGCTGCAGGACCGCATCACCATCGAGATCAAATCCTATGCGGAACTCAAAGGCTCCTTCGACAAGATATCGTCGATCGGCATGTTCGAGCATCTCGGCCTCGCCAACCACGCCACCTATTTCAAGACCATCCATCGCTTGCTGAAGCCCGGCGGCATCTATCTGCACCACGCCATCACCAGGCGCAGCAAGGGCGACTTGAAGAAAACCTTGCGCAAGGGGCCGGAGTTCAAGGCGCTGCTCAAATACATTTTCCCAGGCGGCGAACTCGACACGATCGGCATGACGCTGGGCAATCTGGAGGCGCATGGCTTCCTGGTCTACGACGTCGAGAATCTGCGCGAGCACTATGCGCGCACCTGCCGGCTGTGGGCCGAGCGGCTACAGGCTCGCTTCGACGAGGCGGTCGCCGAAGTCGGCGAGGCCAAGGCACGGCTGTGGCTGCTTTATCTCACCGGCTGCTCGATCACCTTCGAGCGCGCCTCGGCGCAGATTTTTCAGACCGTCGTCACCAAACGCGCACGCGGGCCGAGCGGGCTGCCGCCGACACGGGCGGATCTGTATCGGTAGGGATAGGATTCGGGGCCGAACCCCACGCTTTCCAAGGTCTGCGATTCGCTGCCTCGCGGTAGAGGCCTACACGAACCGCATCGGCGCGCCGATCTCGACACGGGCAGGCCTGTCCACAGTGCAATAGACGCCGAGATTATGGGCGTTGTGGCGGACCAGATTGCGCAGGATGCCGGGATCGTGGTCAAAGCCGTCCTGGCTGATGATGGTGAAGCCGCAGCGGCGGCACGGCTCCGAGACGGTCACCAGCAGGTCGCCGATGGCAAGCTTGCGGCCAATCCATTCGGTCTCGGGAAACGAGCCTTCGACCGCCGCCATGTCGACGACCATGTTGGGGCGGAAGCGGCGCGGATCGGGAATGCCTTCGGGGTGCAGCGCCTTGAGCCGGGCCAGCGATGCGGTGGTCAAGAGATGGATCGGCGCTTTGCGGTAGCGCGCCGCGGTCAGCGGGCCGGTGTAGCCGGGAGCGTTGTCCTGGCTGAACGGCCGGATCGAGGCGGCGAAGCCGAGATAGGTCGAGACGGCGCTGTCGCATTCAGCGCCCGGCGCTACCAGCCAGTCGCCGTCGGGAACGGCGATCTCCAGCTTGCGGTCCTTGCTCAGCCGGGTGCGGATGCGCGGCACCTTGTGCCACTTGGCGTCGCGGTCGGGCCGCGCGATCTCATTGTCCGAGACATCGACAAGGCCGAACAGCCGGTCGCCGTCGATGGTTTCAAGGCCGACCGAAATGGCGTCCTGGCGTTCGCCGGCAAGCGAACTAGCGGGGTAACGCCAGAGCTCCGTGACTGCGCCCAGTGCAGCCATCAAATCCCCTCAGCCCTTCTTGTTCTGGCGGTTGGCGATCAGATCATCGACCACGGCCGGATCGGCCAGTGTCGAGGTATCGCCGAGCGCGGAAAAATCGTCCTCGGCGATCTTGCGCAGGATACGGCGCATGATCTTGCCGGAGCGGGTTTTCGGCAGTCCGGGCGCGAACTGCAGCTTGTCGGGCGAGGCGATTGCGCCGATCTCCTTGCGGACATGGGCGACAAGCTCCTTGCGCAGTTCCTCGCTCGGCTCCACGCCTTTCATCAAGGTAACGTAGCTGTAGATGCCCTGGCCCTTGATGTCGTGGGGATAGCCGACGACAGCTGCTTCCGACACCTTCTCATGGCTGACGAGCGCCGATTCGACCTCGGCCGTTCCCATGCGGTGGCCGGAAACGTTGATGACGTCGTCGACGCGGCCAGTGATCCAGTAATAGCCATCGGCGTCGCGGCGACAGCCGTCACCGGTGAAGTATTTGCCCTTGTAGGTGGAGAAATAGGTCTGCACGAAGCGGTAATGATCGCCATAGACGGTGCGCATCTGGCCGGGCCAGGAATCGGCGATGCAGAGATTGCCGTCGGCCGCCCCTTCCAGCACCCTACCTTCGCCGTCGACCAGCTGCGGCCTGATGCCGAAGAAGGGCCGCGTCGCCGAACCAGCCTTGAGGTCGGTGGCGCCGGGCAGCGGCGTGATCAGGATGCCGCCGGTCTCGGTCTGCCACCATGTGTCGACGATCGGCACCTTGCCGTTGCCGACGATGTTGAAATACCACTCCCAGGCTTCCGGATTGATCGGTTCGCCGACTGAGCCCAGCACGCGCAGCGACTTGCGCGAGGTCTTCTTCACCGGTTCGTCGCCGGCGCCCATCAGCGCGCGCAGTGCCGTCGGCGCAGTGTAGAAGATGTTGACCTTGTGCTTGTCGATGACTTCCCAGAAGCGCGACTGCGAGGGGTAATTCGGCACGCCCTCGAACATCAGCGTGGTGGCGCCGTTGGCGAGCGGGCCATAGACGATGTAGCTGTGGCCGGTGACCCAACCGACATCGGCGGTGCACCAGTAGATATCACCATCATGGTAGTCGAAGACATATTGGTGGGTCATCGAGACATAGACGAGATAGCCGGCGGTGGTGTGCAGCACGCCCTTCGGCTTGCCGGTCGAGCCTGAGGTATAGAGGATGAACAGCGGATCCTCGGCCTTCATCTTCTCCGGCTTGCAGTCGCCTTTCACCGTGGCGATCTCGTCATGGTACCAGATGTCGCGTCCCTGAACCCAGCCGGTCTTGCCGCCGGTGCGGCGCACGACGACCACCTTATCGACCTTGGTGCCGGCCTTGGCGGCGATTTCGATCGCTCTGTCGGTGTTTTCCTTCAGCGGGATCGGCTTGCCGCCGCGCAGGCCCTCGTCGGCCGTGATGACGAAGGTCGACTTGCAGTCATCGATGCGGCCGGCCAGCGCGTCCGGTGAAAAGCCGCCGAAGACGATCGAGTGGATGGCGCCGATGCGGGTGCAAGCCAGCATCGCGTAGGCCGCTTCCGGGATCATCGGCATGTAGATGGTGACGCGGTCGCCCTTCCTGACGCCGTGCTTCTTCATCACATTGGCGAGCCGGCAGACATGCTCGTAGAGCTCGTTATAGGTGATCTTCTTGTCGTCGTAGGGATTGTCGCCTTCCCAGATGATGGCTGTCTGGTTGCCGCGCTTCTTCAAATGGCGGTCGATGCAGTTGTAGGAGACGTTGGTTTCGCCGTCCTCAAACCATTTGATCGAGACCTTGCCCTCGAAGGAGGTGTTCTTGACCTTGCTGAACGGCTTGAACCAGTCGATGCGCTTGCCGTGCTTGCCCCAGAACTTGTCCGGATTCTTCACGCTGTCGGCATACCATTTGAGGTAGGTGTCGTTGTCGATCAGCGCATTCTTCTTCCACGCCGGCTGGACGCGGTGGATCTTCACCTCGGACATGTCTTCACTTTCCTCCCAAACCACCCCGCCGGCTTGACCACAGCCAGGATCACGGCGACGCAGCCGCGAATTCGGCGGCATTATTAACAGTTCCGCGCTGACGACAACATTAGACGTTGGATTCGCGTGGCGGGATGCCGCAGCTCCCGTCTCGGTTGTATCAGCACTCGGCAGCGGTCGCTGCTAACTGCATGTTTTCGTGCATAAAACCCGACTGGGATCAGGAAAATCATAGACAGTTAAGGAACGGCGCGCACAATTCGGTGTTGGGAGGAATGGAGAATCAACTAGGCCAAGGGGCTGTCATGCGCGATCATTCCGAAATGGACCTGATGCTCAAGGGGTATGGCCTGACCACGGCCAAGATTCTGTACCATTTTCCCGACCACCCGCATCTGCTGCAGAGCTTCATCTGGCAGGATTACGATCTGGCGCCGAAGTTTCCGGTGCTGATCAAGTTCATCGAGTTCTGGAAGGCCAGGCTCGACGGGCCGCTGCATTCGATCAGCTACACGCACCAGAAGCTGATCGCGCCGAACGAATGGCGGAAGGTGGATGGGGAGTTCGTGCTGCACTGAGCGGCAGTATAGCTGATCTCCCCCCTTGAGGGGGAGATGGCCGCAAAGCGGCCAGAGGGGGTCGGTTCGACCGGACGCGACCCTCCTGCGGCAGATGGGGGCTAGCGCTCCACGCGCGGCGACCCCCTCTGTCGCCTTCGGCGACATCTCCCCCTCGAGGGGGGAGATTTGGCAGCGTCGGCGATCACACCGCAGGCGGGTTCAGCCGGGCGAAACCTTCCTGGCGGAGATAGGGGAAGTACGGGTAGGGCGCGGTCACTTCGCTTGCCATGTCGAGCTTTTTGACCTGCTCCGGCGTCAACGCCCAGCCGACGGCGCCGAGGTTCTGGCGCAGCTGTTCCTCGTTGCGGGCGCCGATGATGACGGAGGACACGGTCGGGCGCCGCAACAGCCAGTTGATGGCGATCTGCGGCACGGTCTTGCCGGTCTCTTCAGCCATCGCATCAAGCGCATCCATGACCCGGTAGAGATGTTCGTCCGCGACCGGCGGGCCGAAATCGGCGGTGTCGTGCAGCCGGCTCTTTTCCGGCAGGGGCTGGCCGCGGCGGATCTCGCCGGTCAGGCGGCCCCAGCCGAGCGGGCTCCACACCAGCGCGCCGATGCCCTGGTCGATACCGAGCGGCATCAGCTCCCATTCATAGTCGCGACCGACCAGCGAGTAGTAGACCTGATGCGCGGCGTAGCGCGGGTAGCCATGCTTGTCGGCTTCCGCCAGCGATTTCATCACCTGCCAGCCGGAGAAGTTGGAGACGCCGACATAGCGCAGCTTGCCGGCGCGCACGAGGTCGTCCAGCGTCGACAACACCTCCTCGATCGGCGTGCCGGCATCGAAGGCGTGCAGCTGCAACAGGTCGATGTAATCGGTGCCCATGCGCTTCAGGGCGGCGTCGACGGCTTTGATCAGCCGCGAGCGCGACGAGCCGTAGTCGGCCGGTCTGTCGCCCATCGGCAGCGAAGTCTTGGTCGAGATCAGCACCGCGTCGCGGCGGCCTTTGATGGCTTCGCCAAGCACTTCCTCGGAGGCGCCGTTCGAATAAACATCGGCGGTGTCGAACAGATTGACGCCGGCCTCGAGGCAGATGTCGATCAGCCGCCGCGCTTCCTTGGCATCGCTGTTGCCCCAGGCCCCGAACAGCGGCCCGGAGCCGCCGAAAGTGCCGGCGCCGAAAGAGAGTGCGGGCACTTTCAGGCCCGATGCGCCGAGACGTCGATAATCCATTTTATGCTCCTTGATGATGTCGAAGAAGGATTGCGCGTGATGCTCATGACTGGGCGCAGACCGGCGCCCCGATTGTGGGGGCGCGATCGAGGCGCAGCGCCAGGGCAGCGACGCCAAGAGCCGCGACCGGCAGCAAAGCGGCGATCCAGGTTAGTGAGCCGAGGCCGAGGCCATGGGCAATCACCGCGCCGCCAAGCCAAGCGCCGGCGGCATTGCCGAGGTTGAAGGCGGCGATGTTGAAGGACAAGGCGAGGCTCTGGCCCGCGCCTTGCGCCTTTTCCAGCACCCACATCTGCAGCGGCGCCACGGTGGCGAAGGCGGCGGCACCAAGCAGGCCGACATAGATGACGGCCAGGATTTGGCTGTGGACGGCGAAGGTCATTGTGGCCAGCACCAACGCCAGCACCACGAGGCTGCCGAGCACCGCCGGCACCAACCAGCGGTCGGCGACCTTGCCGCCAAGCAGATTGCCGGCGATAAGACCGCCGCCGAAGACGAGCAGGATCGGCGACACGGCGGCTTCCCTGAAGCCGGTGATCTCGGTGAGCAGCGGGGCGATGTAGGTGAAGACGGCGAAGACGCCGGCGTAGCCGAGCACGGTGGTGGCGAGGCCGAGCAGCACCGGCGTGCGGCGCAGCACGGCGAGATCGGCGCGCAGGTTGGTCTTCTCGGGCGCCGTCTGGCTGCGTGGTACCAGAAGCAGGATCACTGCGAAGGCAGCGAGACCGACCAGAGCTACCGCCCAGAAGGTGGCGCGCCAGCCGAAGGTCTGGCCGAGCCAGGTGCCGAAGGGCACGCCGAGGATGTTGGCGATGGTCAGGCCGGTGAACATCAGCGCGATCGCCGAGGCTTTCTTGTTGGGTGCGACCAGGCCGGTGGCAACCACCGAGCCGACGCCAAAGAAAGTGCCATGGGCAAGGGCGGTGATGATGCGGGCGCCCATCAGCGTCCAGTAGTCGGGGGCGATCGCACAGGCGAGGTTGCCGAGCGTGAAGATCGCCATAAGGGCCAGAAGGACGGTCTTGCGGGGCCAGTTGCCGGTGGCGATGGTCAAAAGCGGCGCGCCGATGACGACGCCCAACGCGTAGCCCGAAATCAACTGGCCGGCGGCCGAGATCGAGACTCCGAGATCTTTGCTGACATCGATCAGCAGCCCCATGATGACGAATTCGGTGACACCGATGCCGAAGGCGCCGGCAGCGAGGGCGTAGAGAGCAAGAGGCATGGCGGTTTCCAGTTCGAACTCGAATGAGCGCGCTGTCCAGACCCGCGCCCCGACCGCAGAGATCGTGTTGCCATGCCTTGTGAACCAGACTTGCTTTGGGCATATTTCCTGTGAAATAGATTCACAAATGGCCAGACCCGATATCAACCGTTCCGGCGAGATCGAAGTGTTCGTCCGCGTCGTCGAGGCGAGCAGCTTCTCGGCTGCGGCTCGTTCGCTGCGTATGACACCGTCGGCGGTGAGCAAGCTGATCGCGCGACTGGAGGCAAGGCTCGGCGCGCGGCTGGTCACCCGCTCCACGCGCAAGCTGCAGCTGACGCCGGAAGGGACGGCGTTCTATGACAGCGGGGTGCGCATCCTGGCCGATATGGCGGCGGCCGAGCGCGAGGCGGCCGTGGGTGCCGCGCCGCGCGGACGGCTGCGCGTCAACTCCTATGTGCCCTTCGGGGTGCATCGGCTGATCCCGCTGCTGCCTGAGTTCCTCGAACGCTATCCCGAGATTTCGGTCGATCTGGTGCTTACCGACAGCGTCATCGATCTGATGGCTGAACGTGCCGACGTCGCCATCCGCGCCGGGCCGCTCGGCGAGTCGCGGCTGGTGGCGCGCAAGCTCGGGCAAACCCGGATGACAGTCGTTGCCGCACCGTCCTATCTCAAGACGCATGGCACGCCGCTGATGCCGGCCGATCTCGACCGGCACAATCGCATGGCTTTCGGCTTTGTCCGGCATGTCGATAGCTGGTCGTTTGTCGATGCAACCGGGAACGCCGTCATGGTGCCGATCACCGGAAACACGCTGGTCGGCGATGGCGAGTCGATGCGGCTGATGGCTGTTGGCGGCGCCGGCATCGCCCGGCTGGCGCACTGGCATGTGGCCGATGACATCGCGGCGGGCCGGCTGACGGCGCTGCTGGAGGATTTCAATCCGGGCGACGAGGAGCCCACCCACGCCGTCTATGTCGGCCAGGGCCGGCATTTGCCCGCACGGGTGCGGGCGTTTCTCGACTTTCTGGTCGAGAGCGTGCGGATGAGCTGAAAAGACGTTGGGGAGCCAGATGACCCCCCAAGCATCAGGCGACAGCGATGACTACTTCTTCGGGGCGAACGGAGCCGGGCGACGGCCGGCGCCCTGGCGCTCCAGCATCCAGCCGGGATATTCGGCCGGCAGCGCACTGACTTCGTCCAGTTTGGCAAGATCGTCGGCGTCGAGCTTCAGCTCGGCCGCGGCAAGGTTCTGCTCGAGCTGCTCCATGCGGCTGGCGCCGATGATGACGCTCATGACGAAAGGTTTGGCCAGGACATAACCGAGCGCGACCGTAGCGACGCTGACATCGTGCTTTTTGGCGATGTCGCGCATGACTGCGACGGCTGCCCAGGCGCGGTCCTCATTGACCGGCGGGAAGTTGAAGGCGGCGCGGCGGCCTTCGCCATTGCCGGGCGCGCCCGGTCCGTACTTGCCGGACAGCAGGCCACCGGCCATCGGCGACCAGACCATGAGGCCGAGCTTCTCCTCGTTGATCAGCGGCACGATCTCGCGCTCGAGGTCGCGGCCGGCGATCGAATAATAGGACTGGATGGTCTCGAAGCGGGAAAATCCCTTGCGCTCGGCTATGCCGAGGGCCTTAGAGATGCGCCAAGCCGCCCAGTTGGAGACGCCGACATAGCGGACCTTACCGCTGGCAACGAGATCGTCGAGCGCCCGCAGCGTCTCGTCGATGGGGGTCACCGTGTCGGTGCCGTGCAGCTGGTAAAGATCGATATGGTCGAGCTGCAGCCGCTCCAGGCTGCCCTCGACCGAATCCATGATGTGGCCGCGCGAAGAGCCGCGCTCGTTCGGGCCCTGGCCCATGGCGCCATGCACCTTGGTGGCAATGACGACGTCTGAGCGCTTGACGCCAAGATCCTTGAGCGACTGGCCAAGCAGGCGTTCGGACTGGCCGAATGAATAGACGTCGGCCGTGTCGAAGAAATTGACGCCGGCGGCGACGGAACGGGCAACGATGTCGTTGACGCCCTTCTGGTCGAGGCTGGCGATCAGGCCCCATTGGGCATTCTCGCCGGCGGCGCCGAAGGTCATGGTGCCGAGGCACAGTTCGGAGACGAACATCCCCGTATTTCCGAGTTGATTGTAGCGCATGGTGGCTCCAGCAGATTGGTGATGACTCCAAGCAAATAGGAACGGCGCGTTTCGTTTCCAGTCGTGGCGCAATGATGGGCCGGCTCTGGCTCAACCTGCGGCCGACCCCAACACCGGATCAACACAGGCGGGTCAGGCTTCCCAAGGGTTGAACATTGTGACGCCAGTATCGTCGAAATCGGCGACGTTGCGTGTGACCAGTATGAGGTCGTGGAAGAGCGCCGTCGCGGCTATAAGCCCATCTGCGTCGCCGCGCGTGCGGATCGCGGAGATGCGACCCCATTGGGCAGCGATGCTCTCGTCTATGCCGAGAATTCGGTTTTCGTAGCTGTGGCGCAGACCGTGGAACCACGCTGCTAAATGGTTTGCAGTGTCGGGGTCGTTTCGCCGCTTCATTTCGATTCCGCGTGCGATTTCACCGAGCGTGATGACGCTTAGAAACAGAGACTGGCGCTCTTGCTTGATTATCCAATCCGCCACTGGCCCCTCTCGCTTTCGCGCACCCGACACGACGTTCGTGTCCAGAAGAAACATCAGAGGTCCACGTCTCTGCCGGGCCCCTTGGAGCGGCGATTGACCTCTTCGACGAAGTCGTCGTCCCACTCGGGACCGGAAAGAAGGTATTCCGCAAGTGAGGGCTTAGAACCGACGAGCCTTTCGTATTCTTCAGCGGCCAACACGACAGCAGCGGGCTTTCCACGCAAGGTGATGGTCTGCGGGCCCTTTTCACGAGCCTGCTGAACCAGCTTCGAGAGATTGTTTTTTGCGTCCTGCAGATGCCAGTTCATGGAAGATACCTAGCTAGCTTGGCTAGATATAGCATCGCTGCAGCGATGCAGCAACAAATGCTACTGTTAGGGCCGCGAGATCACCGAGGTTATCGGCCGCCAAAAATCGCCGAGCCGACGCGGACGCTGGTGGCGCCGAAGGCTATGGCGGTCTCGAAGTCGCCAGACATGCCCATCGACAGTTTTGCCACGCCGGCCTCCATGCCGAGCTTTTCCAGCAGGGCGAAATGCGGGCCGGGGTTTTCGTCGGCCGGCGGGATGCACATCAGGCCTTCGATGGCGAGGCCATGGACATCGCGGCAGCGGGCGACGAAGGCGACGGCGTCGCGCGGCTCGATGCCGGCCTTTTGCGGCTCCGAGCCGGTATTGACCTGGACGTAGAGTTTCGGCGTGCGGCCCTGGCGCACGATTTCCTTGGCGAGTTCGGCGGCGATCTTTTCGCGGTCGACGGTCTCGATGACGTCGGCGAGAGCTACGGCTTCCCTCGCCTTGTTCGACTGCAGCGGGCCGATCAGATGCAGTTCGATATCAGGGAATTCCGCTTTCAAGGCCGGCCATTTGCCTTGCGCTTCCTGCACGCGGTTTTCGCCGAAGACGCGCTGGCCAGCCTCGATGACCGGGCGGATGACGTCGGCCTCAAAAGTCTTCGACACCGCAACCAGCGTCACCGAACCGGCGTCGCGGCCGGCCTCGCGCTCGGCGGCAGCGATCCTCGTCTTGACGGCGAAAAACTGTTCGACGGCGCTGGCCATGTCCATATCCTGCCTGTCTTTAATCGTCTTGGCCGGCTCGCCGCAGTTGACGGGTCCGGCAATCCATGGTGAACACCGCGACGACATTTACCTTGGCCACCGGGCCTTGTCCGGCGGTCTGCGCCTGCTTTTAAGTGAAAATCATCCGATGGCAACCGAACGATACAATCCGCGCGCGTCAGAGCCCAAATGGCAGAAGGCCTGGGCCGAAAAGAAGCTGTTCGAAGCGCATAACAACGATCCAAAGCCGAAATACTACGTGCTGGAGATGTTCCCCTATCCCTCGGGGAAGATCCATATCGGCCACACCCGCAACTACACGATGGGCGATGTGGTGGCGCGCTACAAGCGGGCCAAGGGTTTCAACGTGCTGCATCCGATGGGCTGGGACGCGTTCGGCATGCCGGCCGAGAATGCCGCGATGCAGAACAAGGTCCATCCCAAGGAATGGACCTACGCCAACATCGCTGCCATGCGCGAGCAGCTCAAGATGATGGGCCTGTCGCTGGACTGGTCGCGTGAATTCGCCACCTGCGACGTCGACTATTACCACCGCCAGCAGATGCTGTTCCTCGATTTCGTCGAGAAGGGGCTGGTGACGCGCAAATCCTCCAAGGTCAACTGGGATCCGGAGGACATGACGGTGCTCGCCAACGAGCAGGTCATCGATGGGCGCGGCTGGCGTTCGGGCGCGCTGGTCGAACAGCGCGAGCTGACGCAATGGTTCTTCAAGATCACCGACTATGCGCAGGACCTGCTGGATTCCCTGAATGGTCTCGGCGAGTGGCCGGAAAAGGTCAAGCTGATGCAGCAGAACTGGATCGGCCGCTCGGAAGGGCTGCTGATCCGCTGGCCGCTAGCAGAGCCTGTTGGCGACACGAACGAGCTGGAAGTCTACACGACCAGGCCCGACACCATCTTCGGCGCCTCCTTCATGGCGGTCGCCGCCGACCATCCGCTGGCCAGGAAGGCCGCGGAGAGCAATGTCGAACTGGCCAAGTTCATTGACGAAATCAGACATATGGGCACCTCGGTGGCCGCACTTGAAACGGCGGAGAAAAAGGGCTTCGACACCGGCATCCGCGTCGTGCATCCGTTCGACGACACGTGGACGCTGCCGGTCTTTGTCGCCAATTTCGTGCTGATGGAATACGGCACCGGCGCCATATTCGGCTGCCCGTCCGGCGATCAGCGCGACCTCGACTTCGCCAACAAATACGGCCTGCCGGTCATCCCGGTGGTGATGCCGGAAGATGGTGACGCAAAGACTTTCCAGGTCACGGAAGAGGCCTATGTCGACGACGGCGTGATGATCAATTCACGTTTCCTCGATGGCATGAAGCCGGATCAGGCATTCGACGAAGTCGCAAAACTGCTGGAGCAGAAGGCCATCGGCGGCCGGCCGATGGCCGAGCGCAAGGTGAACTTCCGCCTGCGCGATTGGGGCATTTCGCGCCAGCGCTACTGGGGCTGCCCGATCCCGATGATCCATTGCGAGGATTGCGGCGTGGTGCCGGTGCCGAAGGCCGACCTGCCGGTCAAGCTGCCCGACGACATCGAATTCGACCGTCCCGGCAATCCGCTCGACCGTCATCCGACCTGGCGGCATGTCAAATGCCCGCAATGCGGCAAGGATGCGCGACGCGAGACCGACACGATGGACACGTTCGTCGATTCGTCGTGGTATTTCGCGCGCTTCACCGCGCCCTGGACCAACGAGCCGACGGAGCCGAAGGCTGCCGATGACTGGCTGGCCGTCGACCAGTATATTGGCGGCATCGAGCACGCGATCCTCCATCTGCTCTATTCGCGCTTCTTCACCCGCGCCATGCGCGCGACCGGGCATCTCGACCTGGCCGAGCCGTTCAAGGGCCTGTTCACGCAAGGCATGGTGGTGCATGAGACCTACCGCGTCGGCGGTGCGTCGAGCAATGGCCGCTGGCTGTCGCCGGCTGAGGTCAGGATCGAGGATGTCGGCGGCAAGCGCCGCGCCATCGAGATCGCCACCGGCGAAGAGGCGGCGATCGGCTCACTCGAAAAGATGTCGAAGTCGAAGAAGAATACGGTAAGCCCGGAAGACATCACCGATGGCTACGGCGCCGACACTGCGCGCTGGTTCATGCTGTCGGATTCGCCGCCCGAGCGCGACGTCGAATGGACCGACGACGGCGCGGCCGGCGCGCACCGCTTCATCCAGCGCATCTGGCGCCTGGTGTCGATCGCCGCCGAGACGCTCGACGGTGTCAAGCCGCAGGCGGCGAAGGAGGGCGAGGCGGGTGCCGTTTCCAAGGCCGCGAACAAGATCCTGAAGGCCATCGGCGAGGATATCGAGAAGCTCGGCTTCAACCGCGCCATCGCCCGCATCTACGAACTGGCCAATGCCTTGACCGCGCCGCTCAACGACGTCGCCGAGGGCAAGGCCGACGCGGCGCTGAAAGGCGCCTGCCGCGAGGCGGTGGAGATTCTTGTGCATGTGGTCGCGCCGGTCATGCCGCATTTGGCCGAAGAGTGCTGGCACACGCTGGGCGGCACCGATCTGGTCGCCGAACGGCCATGGCCGGTCTACGATCCGGCGCTGGTCGTCGACAACGAGATCGTGCTGCCGGTCCAGGTCAACGGCAAGAAGCGCGGCGATTTGACAATTGCCCGCGACGCGGACCAAGGTGCGGTCGAAAAAGCGGTTCTGGCTCTCGACTTCGTGCAGAAAGCGCTGGAAGGTAAGGCGCCCCGCAAGGTGATCATCGTGCCGCAGAGGATCGTCAATGTCGTTGCTTGACCTCAGAAGGATGGGGCCCGATCTGGAAAAGACGACGCGCTTGCTGCGCCGCGCAGCGCTGTACGGCATGGTCGCTTCGATGGCGCTGGTTTCGGCCTGTACGGTCAGGCCGCTCTATTCCAGCGCGCCGTTGACGGCCGGCTCGACGCTCAGCGCTTCAGCGGAACTGGCGTCGGTCGCGGTCAAGCCGGTCAAGACCCGCTACGCCCAGCAGGTCCGCAACAATCTGATCTTCGCCTTCGGCCAGGGTGCCGGCGAAACGACGGCACCGGTCTACATGCTCGATCTCGGTGTCACCGAACTGGTCGAATCGGCCGCGGTGGTGCAGATCCAGACCGACGAAGACGAGCCGACGGCAGGCACGGTGACGCTGACCGCAAACTATGTGCTGACCGATGCCAGGACCGGCGTGGTGATCGCAACCGGCAAACGGTCGATCCCATCATCCTTCGACAAGCCGACGCAGGAGTTCGCCTCCTACCGGGCGCAGCTCGACGCCGAGAACCGCGCCGCGCGTGAACTGGCTGAAATGGTGAGCCTGTCGGTCGCCCAGGACTTGGTCAGGCACGGCAAGAAGGCCTGAGCATTCCCTGGCGCTGCCAACTAGACTTTTAGCAGTCCGCAACAAAAAGGCCGGTTTCCCGGCCTTTTTTCGTTTGTATCGAACCGATCTCAGCCGATCTTCTGGCCGGTCTTGGCCCAGTCGGCAGCGAACTGATCCAGGCCCTTGTCGGTCAACGGGTGCTTGACCAGCGCCTTCAGCGTCGCGGCCGGCGCGGTAACGACATCGGCGCCGATCAGGGCTGCCTGCTTGACGTGGTTCACGGTGCGAACCGAAGCGACGAGGATCTCGGTGTCGAAATCGTAATTGTCGTAGATCTGCCGGATCTCCTGGATCAGTTCCATGCCGTCCGCGCCGGTATCGTCGACGCGGCCGACGAAGGGCGAGATGAACGAGGCGCCGGCCTTGGCCGCCAGCAGCGCCTGGTTGGCCGAGAAGCACAGCGTTACATTGACCATGCGGTTCATCTCGGTGCGGATCGTCTTGCAGGCGCGCAGGCCGTCGAGCGTCAGCGGCACCTTGATGCAGACATTGTCGGCGATCTTGGCCAGGATGTTGGCCTCGGCCATCATGTCCTTGTATTCGATCGCAACGACCTCGGCCGAAACCGGGCCCTTGACGATGTCGCAGATCTGCTTGGTGACCTCGGCGATCTTGCCGCCGGATTTCAGGATCAGCGAGGGATTGGTGGTCACGCCGTCGAGCAGCCCCAGGTCGTTCAGTTCCTTGATGTCCTTGATGTCAGCGGTGTCGACAAAAAATTTCATGGGGGTCTCCTGAAAGATTTCCATGTGCATGCCATGCACATTCCGGGTTGCCCTTTGATCTAGACCAAAGTCGGGGCAAGGTCACGCCCGATGATCGAAGATTCGCCCTTTGTCGCAGCCGCGCCGGTGCTGGTGCCGATGCCGGCCGAACGGCCCTACACCTACGCTGTGCCTGCCGGCGTGCGCGTGGTGCCGGGCTCGATCGTGCGCGTGCCGCTCGGTCCGCGCCAGGTTGCCGGCATCGTCTGGGATGGTGCGGTCGAGAATATCGACGCCAAAAAGCTGCGCCCGATCGAACAGGTCTTCGACTGCCCGCCGATCGACCGCGGCATGCGCCGCTTCGTCGACTGGGTGGCGCAGTACACGCTGTCGCCGCCCGGCATGGTGGCGCGCATGCTGTTGCGCGCGCCGGAGGCGTTCGATCCCGAACCATGGATCGAGGGCCTGCAGCGGACCCTCGTCATGCCCGACCGGATGACGGATGCCAGGACGCGCGTGCTGGAGACGGCGGAAGGGGGGCTTGCCTGGACGCGATCCGGCCTGGCGCACGCGGCGGGCGTGTCGTCGACGGTGGTCGAGGGGCTCAAGGCGCAAGGCGTGTTCGAGACGGTGATGATCCCGCCTCGACCGGTGGTCGCCGCGCCCGATCCCTCCTACGCCATGCCGGAGCTGATGCCGGACCAGGCAGACGCGGCCGCCATGCTGCGCGCCAATGTCACGGCCGCTGCTTTCAACGTCACGCTGCTCGACGGCGTCACCGGTTCAGGCAAGACGGAAGTTTATTTCGAGGCGGTGGCGGCAGCCCTCGACCAGGGCAAGCAGGTGTTGATCCTTTTGCCGGAGATCGCGCTGACGCATGCCTTCCTCGAACGCTTCCAGCAGCGCTTCGGCGCCAAGCCGGCGGAATGGCATTCCGACCTGCCGCCCCGAATGCGCGAAAAGGTCTGGCGACAGGTGGCGGAAGGCGGCGTGCGCGTCGTCGCCGGCGCACGCTCGGCGCTGTTCCTGCCGTTCCGCGAGCTCGGGCTGATCGTCGTCGACGAGGAGCACGACCCTGCCTACAAGCAGGAGGACCGCGTCTTCTACAATGCCCGCGACATGGCGGTGGTGCGCGGCCATATCAGCGGCTTCCCGGTGGTGCTGGCGTCGGCGACGCCATCGGTCGAAAGCCGGGTCAATGCGCAGCAGGGCCGCTACAGCAGGGCGGTGCTGTCGGCGCGCTTTGCCGAAGCCGCGCTTCCCGATCTCAAGACGATCGACATGCGGCGCGCGCCGCCGGCCCGCGGCGGCTTTCTGTCGCCGCTGCTGATCGACCAGATGCAACGTACGCTGGAGAAGAAGGAGCAGTCGCTGCTGTTCCTCAACCGGCGCGGCTATGCGCCGCTGACGCTGTGCCGCGTCTGCGGCCACCGCTTCGGCTGCCCGGTTTGTTCGGCCTGGCTGGTCGAGCACCGCTTTCGCGGCCAACTCGTCTGCCATCATTGCGGGCACAATGAGAAGCGGCCGGAGGCTTGTCCGGAATGCGGCACGCTCGACCATCTGGTCGCCTGCGGGCCTGGCGTCGAGCGGATAGCTGAAGAAGTCGTGGCGCATTTCCCCGACTCGCGCACGATCGTCCTGTCATCCGATTTGATGGGCGGGGTGCGCCGGCTGCGGCTGGAGCTCGAGGCCATCGCCAATGGCGAGGCCGACATCGTCATCGGCACGCAGCTAGTCGCCAAGGGCCATAACTTTCCCAACATGACGCTGGTCGGCGTCGTCGATGCCGATCTCGGCCTCGCCAATGGCGATCCGCGCGCCGCTGAGCGCACCTTCCAATTGCTCAGCCAGGTGACTGGACGCGCCGGCCGCACCGGCAAGAAGAGCCTCGGCCTGCTGCAGACTTTCCAGCCGGACCATCCGGTGATGCGGGCGATCGTCTCGGGCGATGCCGAGGCCTTTTACGAACGCGAGATCACTGAGCGCGAACGGGCAGCCCTGCCGCCCTTCGGCAGGCTTGCCGGCGTCATCGTCAGTGCGGTGACGCGGGCCGAGGCCGAAGGCCACGCGCGCGGCCTGCGCCGTGCAGCACCCCAGGCCAGCGACCTGTTCGTGCTCGGTCCGGCCGAGGCGCCGCTGTCGCTGCTCGGTGGGCGCCATCGTTTCCGTTTGCTGATCCAGGGTGAAAAGCGCGCCGACATCCAAGGCTTCATCCGCACCATGCTGGCCGAAGGGCCGATGCAGCGCGGCTCGGTCCGCGTGCAGGTCGACATCGATCCGCAGAGCTTCTTGTAAGCACAAAGGCTGACGCCGCCGCCGGCCGCCCGTAAGCCGTTTGTCAAGAAAACTCAGCATCTTAGTGCCGGCTAAAGTGCGCGCCGTTCATGTACCCGGCTCCCATCCGTTCGCTGACTAATCCTGATTTGAAAAGCCACAAAATAAATGTTGACTCGTTTTATCATGAATTATAACTGGGCCTTTCCGCTCTGGCGCTGGGGACCAGGGCATGGATGGGGACAGCATGCGCAGATTTTTCAGTACGCTTCTTTGGTCATCGGCTTTGGGTTCGTCGATTATGGCAGGCGCGGCATTTGCCCAGGAAGCCGCTCCGACGGACCAGCAGGGAGCCACCGTGCTCGATCAGATACTGGTCACCGGCCGCAATGAAAGGTCGATTTCCAGCGTCGCTCAGTCTGTCCAGGTCGTGGAACAGGAACAGGTCGAGGAAGCCGCGCAGGAAAATATCGACGCCGCGACCCTGATCAGCCGCATCGTCCCCGGCTACGCGCCACGCAACCAGACCATTTCCGGCGCTTCGGAAACCTTCCGCGGGCGCAGCGTTCTCATCATGGTCGACGGTGTGCCGCGCAACACACCGCTGCGGGACGTCTCACGCATCCTGTCGATGATCGACCTGAATTCGGTCGAGCGCATCGAAGTCATCAATGGCGCGTCCAGCCTTTATGGCGCCGGCGCCACCGGCGGCACGATCAACTTCATCACCAAGCGCGGCGACAGCGACAAGCCGAAGGTGACGGTGCGCACCGGCGTCACCGCCTTCACCGAAAACCCCGGCAAGTCGGCCGGGCCAAGCACCAGTGTCTCAGTCGAGGGCAAGAAAGGCGATTTCGACTATTTCTTCTCGGCGTCCGGTGATCTGTCGCGCCGCACCTATGACGGCCACGGCAACGAGGTGGCTTCCGACGCCATGCTTGGGCAAGGCGGCGGCGACCGCACCGGCAGGGGCAATCTCTTCGGCGTGGCCGGCTACCAGTTCGATTCCAGGCGCTTCGAGGCCAGCGTCGACTGGACCTATGCCAACCAGAAGCCGGACTGGTTCACCGATTACACGACCAATCCCGTCTCCCCGGATTTCGGCGATCCCTATGAAGGCAAGCCGCTGAAGGAAGATTCGAAATATCTGACCGCCAAATACACCGACAGCGACTTCGCGCTCGGAAACCTCGAGGTCAAGGCGTTCTACAACGACATCTTCAAGCAGTCGCCCTTTACCAAATTCTCGGCCGTCAACAGCCAGGTGTATTTACCGACGAACCCGACGCGGCCGGTGATCCTGCCGCCGGGTACGGACCCGACCGCCGACTTCAACCAGACGGCGCTGCAATCGCGGCGCAGCGGCGTCAACCTGACCGTCAACACGCCGATGGACTTTATCACTCAGGGCAGCACGCTGACCTGGGGCGCCGACTACGTCTTCGATGCCACCGATCAGCAGCTGACCAACGGTCAGGACGCCATCTCGCCCACGACCCAGAACTCGGTTGCCTTGTTTGCGCAAGGCGAAATTCCGGTGACGGATCGCTTTCGCATCAGCGGCGGCGCGCGCTACGACCAGTTTTATCTCAATGTTGAAGACTTCACCCGGCCTGCCGCTGCCGTTCTGCTCGGCCGCAACATTATCGGCCTGCCGGCGATCCGGGTGACCGGCGGCTCGTTCGACTACGACGCCGTCACCTTCAACGCCGGCGCCGTCTACGATCTGACCGAAAGGATGCAGCTTTTCGGCAATTTCTCGCAAGGCTACAGCCTGACCGACATTGGCGGCTTCACCCGCCGGGCCGGGTTGAACTCCAACGCCGAAACCTGCGACGCCTATGGCACCGCCATCCGGCCGCTGCTGCCGTGCACAAACGCGCCGGATTACGCGATCAGCTATGCCGATATCGCGCCTGAACCCCAGCTGGTGAACACCTGGGAAGCCGGTCTGCGCGGCGATTGGGGCGACTATCGCGGCGGCGTCAGCACCTATCTGTCGACCTCGGACAACGGCGTCAGCTACGACATCGTCAACAACCGGGTATCGCAGCAGAAGGAACGTATCTGGGGCGTCGAAGCCAATCTCGAGGCAGACCTCAGCGGCATGTTCACGCTGGGCGGATCGGTCGGCTATGTCGAAGGCAAATACGACGCGGATCGCGACGGCCACATCGAAGCGAACGAGTATCTGCCGAACAACCGTGTCCCCTCGACCTACAAGGGCCTGGTCTATCTCACCACCCGTTTCGAGAACGAGCTGACCCTGCGCAGCGAGTTGGAGCTGTTTTCCGGACGCGACCGCATCGCCACCCAGGAACTGGACGGTGCAGCACTGGTCAATCTCGCCGTCTCGAAGACGTTCGGCAATGAAAGCGTGCTGAACCTTGCCGTGCGCAATGTGTTCGACACCTACTACATCAACCCTTCCGCATCGGCGACCCGCGGCGCCGACGTTCCGGGTCTGGGACGTTCGGTTGCGTTGTCCTACCAGATCACATTCTGAGGGGCGGCGGTGGCGGTGTCTCTCCAACGAAACGGTGCATTAGTCTCGCTGCTGGCAGAAGCGCCAGCCGATCCGGCGGATGGCGCGCGCTATATCGAGGCGCTCGGCCGCCTTTCGCAGGAACGGGAGCCGTTCGTGCTCCTGGTCGATATCCGCATCGAGGTCGCGCTGAGCGACGCCCAGCGCAAGGCGCAAAACCTCTGGTACAAGGCGGAACGCGAGCAGCTCGAAAAAGCCTGCCGCGCCTGTGCGCTGGTGCGCCCCGCCGCCGACGAGAACATGCAGCGCGTCTGGCAAAGCCTGTTCGGCTTTCCAGTGCTCGTCACCCGCAGCCGGGCGGAGGCCGGCGCCTTCCTGAACGGTTACGCACCGAAGGACTATGTCAAATGAGCGCCGACGCAGACCGGCCGGCGCCCGCCGGGCTTTCGCGCCTGCGGCTTTTCGTCGTTCTCGCCTGCCTTTATCTGGCGCAGGCCATCCCGAGCTATCTGTTTGCCGCGGCGATCCCGCCGATCCTGCGCGAGCAGGGCGTGTCGCGCACCGCCATTGGCTCGATGGCGCTGCTGATGCTGCCGCTGGTGCTGAAATTCCTCTGGGCGCCGCTGGTCGACCGCTTTCGGCCAATGGCCCGCGCCCATCGCGCCGGCTGGGTCATCATCACCCAGATCGGCGTCATCGCCGGCATCGCCGCCATGCTTTGGATCGAGCCGACCGATGTCGCCGGGATCTTTGCCGTCGGCCTTGTCGTGAGCCTGTTGATGTCGACCCAGGACATCGCCACCGACGGCTACGCGGCCAAATATCTCGACCCGAAGGACAGGCCGATCGGCAATGCGATCCAGGGCGGCGCCGTCGCGCTCGGCGTCGTTCTCGGCGGCACGCTCGGCCTGTTGGCTTATCATCATGCCGGCTGGCAAACCATGGTGGCCATGGTGGCCGCGCTGTCCATCATCCCGCTGGTCGCCGCCTTCGCCATGCGCGAGACCGATCCCGTCGCCAGCGCGCCGCAGGCGGCCATCGACCGCCCCTCGATCCTGCGCTTTCTGCGCCGGCCGGAGGCACGCCAGATCCTGTGGATCGCGCTCATCTACCGCGCCAGCGAGGGGCTGGTGAAGTCGATGGAAGGCTCCTATCTCGTCGATGCCGGCGTGCCGCTCGATATCATCGGTTATCTCTCGGGCGGTGCCGCGCTCACCGTCGGGCTCGGCGGCTCGGCGCTGGCGGCGTGGCTGCTGCACAACAGGGGCGCCGCCTCGGTGCTCGGCCTGCTCGGCGCGCTGCGAACCATCTGCTTCCTGATCTTCGCGCTGCACGCTTTCGGCGCTATCGCCGGCTTCTGGCCGATCTTCGGCGCCTCGTTCCTGCAGACGCTGGTGCGCTACATGGAGATCGTGGCGCTCTACAGCCTGTTCATGTCCGTCACGTCGTCGGACCAACCCGGCACCGATTTCACCATCCTGTCCTGCGCCCAGCTCATCGTCTACCTCGTCGGCTCCATGCTTGCCGGCCGCCTTGCCGACATGCTCGGCTACTCCGCGTTGTTCACCCTGGCGACAGTGCTGTCGGGCATCGCCGTGGTGGCGACCTATCGCATGCTGAATGCCCATTTCGCCGATGCCGCAAAGACCCAGCCAGGAACGCCGATGCCGCTGCCGAAGGTCGCCGAATGAGTGCGGGTTCGCTAGTGCTTATGAACCATGGCTGCAAGACCGGCTGCGGCCAGAGCCAGCGCCGCGCAGCCGGCCAGCGGCGCAAAGGGCCAGAGCGTGAAGGCGAAGCCGCCGGCCAATGCGCCGATGCTCTGGCCGAGCACATGGGTGCTGGTGAGCCAGCCGGCCGCCGCGCCCTGCTCGCCGGGCTCCAGGCGCTTCATCAGCCAGGCGGTGTAGCCGGGTGTCGCCAGGGCAATGCCGGCCGCCGCCACCACCAGAGACGCTGCCGAGGCAACATGGCTGGCCGTGACGGCCAGCGCCGTCATGCCGACGCAAACCATGAGACAGCCGACGATGACGCTGTTGCGCTCCGCCAGCCGCAGGCGCGCCATGAGCAGTCCCTGGACCAGAACCATGACGACGGCGACCAGCATCAGGGCCAAGCCGGTCAACGTCGTGGCCTGCGTCGCACCAAGGCCAAAACGCTGCTGGGTCATCGGGCCGAGCATCATCTGCACCTGTCCGAAGCCGAGCGTCAGGCACAAGCCCATCGCCAGGCAAGGCAGAGCGCGGCGATCGAAGGGCGATATTCCACGGCCGACGTCGGCCGCCCTGCCGTCGGTCCGTCCGCCGGCTTCCCCTTTGCCCCGCGCGAGCCACAGCAACAGCGGGCTGAACAGGAACAGGATGGGCGGCAGCAGCGGCGACAGGACGGCAGCCGTTGCCGCCAGCGCGCCGGCCAGCCGCCCCATGCTGACGCCGGCGCCAAGCAGTCCCAGCGCGGCCTGTCGCCTGTCATCGGCAACCGAGCGGCTGGCCCAGACCTGCGCCGTCGGCATGACGCCGGACGCGGCAAAACCGTACACGGTTCGCGAAAGCATCAGCAAAGCGATGCCCAGCGCGGCTCCCGTGCCGGCTATCAGCAGAATGGCGAACACCGCCTGGCCGGCCAGCATGGCGAGGCCGAGCAAGCGCAGCAGCCTGGCATGGCCAAGCCGCTCGCCCATGCGACCCCACAGCGGCGAGCCGACCAGAAAGGCCGCCGCGCCGACAGCAGTTGCCGCGCCGATGGCAAACGTGTCGAGCCTCAGCCGCTCCATCACCAGGGGAACGAGCGATACGAAGGCCGACTGGCCGAAGCCGATTGCCGAGACCGCGGTTGCCAGGCGGCGCAGAAGCGAAGATCGATTTTTCATACGGGTCGTCACAAGACCAAGCTTATTTCTTGTTCAGAATAGATAATCAACAGAAATGTTTAAAGACGACAACGTATAAATGCAATGCATGCAGTTATTGGGATTTATGGGGGATGCACATGGAACAAGTAAAACCAGAATCTTCCTCTGCATTAAGCCCGTTACTCAATGCGTTGCTGCGGGAATGGGATAGCTGGGAATTCGTCGACGCCAGGCAAACCGGGCTGTTTCGGCCGCAGGCAGCCGTGCTGCGTCTGAATTTCCCTGCCTCGCGCGCGGCGGTGCTCGTCGAGGCGCGGCATCGCTCGAAGGTTGGTTACCACGATTTAGCGATGCCGCTCTGGCGCCTCGATACTAGTAACGAGGGGGCCGATGGCGAAGCGACCGAGATCGACCTTTTCAGCCTTTTGGCGCTGATCCTGGCGGATCCCGACATTGCCGGCCGGGCGACAGCGAAAAGCCGACTGACCTTCCTGCGCCGCAGCCTGGCCAGCATCGCCGCAATCGCTGACGCGACTGCGGCGCGTGGATCGTCGCGGCCCTTCTCCGAAGGCGATCCTGATTTCATCGATGCCGAAAGCGCCCTGCGCTTCGGCCATGCCGTGCATCCGGCGCCGATGAGTCGCGAAGAGTTCACGCACACGGATTCCGCGCGCTTCGGGCATGAATACTGCAATGCGTTCAAACTGCGCTGGTGGGCCGTCGACCCGACCATCCTCACTGGAGGCAGCGTCGAGCCGCTAGATGTCACCGAGATGGTCCGCGGGCTTGCCGCCAGCGATCCGCAGCTGCTTGCTCGGGCTGGCAAGCAACAGGGCAAGGTTCTCGTTCCGATGCATCCGTGGCAGGCCGTACGGCTCATGCTGGAAGACCGCGTCGAGCGCCTGTTTCGCGCCGGTCGTATCGTCGATGTTGGGCTCGGCGGACCAGCGTGGCGGGCCACGACCTCGCTGCGCACGGTTCATTCGTCTGAAGCCGAGTGGATGCTGAAATTCTCGCTCAGCCTGCGCCTGACCAATTCCAGGCGCATCGTCGAGGAGCATGAGTGCCGGCGCGGCCTTTCGGTGCACCGGCTGGTCAAGGGCAAGCTCGGCTATGCCTTGCAGCGGCGCTGCCCGACCATGACGGTGCTGGGTGAGCCCGCCTGGTTCGGCCTGCGTGACGAAGACGGCCGGCTGATGACGGATACCATCGTCTCGTTTCGCGAAAATCCGTTTCGCGGCACGGGCAATCCGCCGGCTGCCGTTCTCGGCGCGCTTTGCGAGCGCCATCCCGGCCGTACCGAAAGCCATCTGTCCGACCTGGTCCACCGTATCGCCCGCGACGAGAAGCGACCTGTCGAGGAAACGGCGCGTTTGTGGTTCGAGCGTTTCCTTCATGCCGCCATCGAGCCGTTTATCGTTGCCTTCTCGGAATTCGGCCTGCTGTTCGGCGCCCATCAGCAGAACCTCGTCGTCGGCCTCGCCGGCGGCTGGCCGAATGCGCTCTATTTTCGCGACTGCCAGGGCACCGGGTATGTCGAGGAATTCCTGCCCAGGCTGCGCGAATTCGTGCCCGAGGCTGGTCAGGCGGGCGATCATGTCTTCCCAGCGGAAGCGGCTGCGAAGCTGTTCGGCTACTATCTGGTCGTCAATGGCGCTTTCGCCGCCGTCGCAGCCCTTGCCGCCGCTGGCCTCACCAACGAAGACGATCTGCTGGCGATATTCCGCCGCTCGCTCGAGCGGCTGGCCGCCACGCCGATGGCTGACCGGTCCTGCGTCGACAATTTGCTCAACGCGCCGACGCTGGCTGCCAAGGGCAATTTCCTGATCGCGCTGCGCGACATCAATGAGAACACCGAGGTGACCGATCCGCTGGCAGGTTACGTCGAGCTTCCCAACCCCCTGCATGTGAGAGAATACGCATGAACATCGAGGCTGCGAAGAACTGGTCACCCGCCACCGTCGCCGGCAACGAAGGATGGCAGCATCTGGCCTCGGCCGCGGAGCCGCTCGCCATCCGTGCCGGCGATGGCCATGTCAGCCTGGTCAACGCTGAGGGAACAGCGGTGGGACAGGCCCGCATCTCCGACGCGGATGGCCGCCTGCTCATCGACGATGTCGCGTTTATTGGCGGCCGCCTCGACCAACCGCAAATCCTGGCAGGTCTCGTCGACGCCGTGCTGCGCCTGCATCCTTCCTTCGACTGCGCCTTCCTGCCGGCGGCCAAGACGCTGTGGCCGGTTTCGGCGCTGGCCACCGAGACGGTTCCGGGTGAACCGGAATGCGCCGTCATCCATCGCTCGGTCCTGCGCCAGCTGCCGCTGCTGTGGCGCAGCCAGGCCTCGCATGTCACCTATCCGGCATTGACGACCGCTATCGGCCCGGAAGACCGGCTGCCGCCATTGCGCCAACCGCGCCCCTGCGGCCCGATGTACGAACGCTGGATTCCGGAAATCGGCCTCGCCGTGTCGCTGCGGCCGATCGACCGCCGGACCGATCTCGACCTCTTCCATCGCTGGATGAACGATGGCCGCGTCGCCTTCTTCTGGGAACTTGCCCAGAGCCATGAGGATCTCGACAAATATCTCGCCGAGCAGGAAAGCGATCCGCATATTTTCGGCGTCATCGCCAGCTTAGACGGCGAGCCGACCGGCTATTTCGAGTTCTACTGGGCCAAGGAGGACCGGCTCGGGCCCTATTATGAGCCGCTCGACTGGGACCGCGGCTGGCATGGGCTGATCGGCAATATGCGCCATCTCGGCCGGCCGAAGACGCTGTCACTGTTCCGCTCCGTCACCCACTATCTGTTCCTCGACGAGCCGCGCACGCAGCGCGTCGTCGGCGAGCCACGCGCCGCGCACCAGAAGATGCTGAGCTATTGCGCCGGCGCCGCCTACGACAAAGTCAAGGAGTTCGACTTCCCGCACAAGCGCGCGGCGCTGGTCTGCTGCGAACGCGAGCGCTTCTTCCGCGAGGTGCCGCTGTGACGGTGCAGCAACCGATTGCCAAAGCGGGGGAGGCGACACGCTGGGCCGCGATCAACCGCGACGCCGTCGCCAAGGCCATTTCCGAACTGACCTTCGAGGAGTGCCTGTCGCCGCGCGAGCTTTCGCCCGGCCGATGGGAGCTGACGCCCGGCCCCGGCGTGACCTATCGCTTTGCCGCGACGCGGCGCCTCTGGGGCCAGATCGCCGTCCGTCCGGAGACGCTGACTCGCGACGCCGGCATCGAGCTGCCGGTCGACGATGCGGTCGCCTTCTTCGCCGACGCGCGCGAGACGCTCGGCATGTCGCCGGCAACATTCTGCACCTATGCGAAGGAGCTTTACAACACGCTGATGGCCGACATGCGGATCGCCAAGGCACGCGGCAATCGACCGGCCGCCGATCTAGCCGCGCTGCCGGATACCGAGTTGCAGGCATTGCTCGACGGCCATCCGAAGGCCCCTGCCAACAAGGGACGGCTTGGGTGGGGACGGGACGACTTCGAGCGCTACGCGCCAGAATCGGCCACCGCATTCCAGCTCTTCTGGCTTGCCGCCGCCAGCGATCGCTGCCTGCTGGCGCTTGACTGCGGGCTCGACGAAGAGGCGCTGCTGCAGGCCGCACTCGGCGACTACGAGCGCGCAAGGCTCGAAGCGGCTTTCAGCGCCGCCGGGATCTCGCGATCGACGCATAGGCTGCTGCCGGTCCACCCCTGGCAGTGGCAGGCGATGATCGCCTCGCAATATGGTAGCGAGATCGCCGCCGGCCGGCTGGTGCCGCTTGGCCAGTTCGGCGATCCGTTCCTGCCCTTGCAGTCGCTGCGCACGCTTGCCAATGTGGCACGGCCCGAGGCGCTGCACGTCAAGCTGCCGCTGACCGTCCTCAACACCTCAGCGTGGCGCGGCGTGCCGGGCAAATACATGGCGATCGGCGCCGATCTGTCGCGCTGGCTGGCCACGGTGGCGGCCGCGGACCCGGTGCTCAAGGACGTCAAGGTCTTGCAGGAAGTCGCCGGCGCCTTCTATCCGCATCCGCACTATACCGGCGTTGAAGGCGCGCCCTATCAGTTTTGCGAGATGCTGGGCGCCATATGGCGCGAAAGCCCCGAAAAGGATCTGACAGCGGGCCAGCGGCCGATGATGATGGGCGCCCTGCCGCAGCGCGACGCCCATGGCAGGCCGATCGCCAGCGCCCTCATCGAGCAATCCGGCCTTGGTCCGGAGGCATGGCTGGACCGCCTGTTCTCCACGGTGTTCGTGCCGCTCTACCACTTCATGTGCCGTTACGGCGTCGGCTTCATCGCCCATGGCCAGAACGTCACCATCATCCTCGACGGAGCGGCGCCTCTCGGCGTGGCGGTCAAGGATTTCCAGGGCGACCTCGATCTCGTCGACCAGCCGTTTCCCGAACTGGCCGGCCTCGACCCCAAAATCCTGTCGACGCTGAAGCGCCGGCCCCCGGCACATCTTCTCCAGCATCTGCAAACGGGACACATCGTCAGCGTTCTGCGTTTCCTGTCCGAGGCGCTGGCCGCCTATGACCGCTTCGACGAGAGGACTTTCTACGCCATCCTGGCCGGCGCCATCCGGCGCTACCAGGCGCAGAACCCGGATCTGTCGGAACGGTTCGCGCTCTTCGATCTGTTTGCTCCGAAGATCCCACGCATCGCCATCAACAAGGTGCGCTTCGCCATCGGCTACGGCGACAGCGGCGAACGCCCTCTGCCCGACCTTGGCACACCGCTCGACAATCCGCTTAACCCCGAGTCAGCCCGGCGATCTCCCATCAGCCCAGCCAGCTCCATAAGGAGTTCGCCATGACCCATACGCTTGACCTCGCAGGCATCGGCATCGGGCCGTTCAATCTCAGCCTCGCCGCCCATCTCGATGCGGTGGACGGCGTCGAAGCGCGCTTCTTCGATCGGGCGACGCGGCTCGAATGGCATCCGGGCATGATGCTGCCGGGCGTCGAACTGCAGACATCCTTCCTCAAGGATCTCGTCACCGCGACGCATCCGACCAGCCCATGGTCGTTCATGTCCTATCTGGTCGCGCAGAAGCGGTTCTATGAATTCCTCAACGCGGATTTCTCAGCCATCCCGCGGCCGGAATTCGCCCGCTATCTCGGATGGGTCGGCGAGAACTTGTCTTCGCTGCGCTTCGCCAGCGCCGTCGACCGGATCGACTTCGACGGAACGAATTTCAGGCTGCGTATCGGCCGCGAGCAGGTGAACGCGCGCAATCTCGCCATTGCCGTCGGGCTGGTGCCCAACATCCCCGCCTGGGCGCGGGCGGCGGCCTCCGATCAATGCTTCCACAACGCCCAGGCCGCCAACCGCCTCGATCGCCTGAGCGGACAGCGTGTCGCCGTGATCGGCGGTGGCCAGAGCGGCGCCGAAGTGCTTCTGCATCTGATCTCCTCCGACCGCTTCGCCGGCCGCGAAATCGAGTGGATCTCGATGCGGCCGAATTTCCTGCCACTGGACGACTCGCCTTTCACCGACGAACTCTTCACGCCGGGCTATGTCGAAAGCTTCCATCGGCTGCCGCAAGGGCGGCGCGAGACGATCCTGGAACAGCAACTGCTTGCCGGTGACGGCGCATCGACGAGCACACTGAAGGCGATCTATCGCCAGCTTTACACGCTGCGGCACCTCTCGGAGGAAACGACGGCGGTCAACATGACGCCCCACCGCGAAGTGCTGAACGTGACGCGGGAAGGCAGCGAATACCGGCTGATCATGCGCAACGGCTTCGACGGCGCCATCGAGACGCGCACCGTGGATGCGGTGGTTCTGGCCACCGGCTATGCCTTTGCCATTCCTGATTGCATGGCGCCGCTCATGAACAGGATCGCGCTGGACGAGCGCGGTCATTACAGGCTCAACGCCAGCTTCGAGGTCGAATGGGACGGGCCCGACGACCGCCGGATCTACGCACTCAATGCCGGCCGGCTCAGCCATGGCATAGCCGAGCCGCAGCTCAGCCTGATGGCTTGGCGCAGCGCCAAGATCGTCAATTCGCTGCTCGGGCGGGCACAGTTCGATCTCGATCTGCCCGATCCGCCGGTTGCCTGGAGTTCAAGGCACACGATACAAAGCCTGCATCATCTCGGCGCCAATGCGAGGATGACCGAATCGGGCGCGCGGTGATGTTTGTGGAGGCGGGCCGAAGAGCGTGGTACGGCGCGCGTTAAGGTTGACATCAACCCTAAAGCTTTTCTGTGAGAGAGATCGTTCGGTCCTGCTGGAGGCTCAGCGCATGAAAACCCTTGGCCTCATCGGCGGCATGAGCTGGGAATCGACGGCGATCTATTATCGCCTGCTCAACGAGATCGTGCGCGAGCGGCTGAGCGGGCTGCATTCGGCAAAGCTGTTGCTCTATTCCTTCGACTTCGCCGAAATCGCCGACCGGCAGCATCATGGCGACTGGGACAGTGCGGGCGTGCTGCTGGCGGATGCGGCGCGCAAGCTGGAGGCGGGCGGCGCAGAGGGGCTTTTGATCTGCACCAACACCATGCACAAGCTCGCCGACCGGGTGCAGGCGGCGGTGTCGATCCCGCTTATCCACATTGCCGACGCCACGGCCGTCGCGGTCAAGGGCGCCGGCGTCAAGCGGCCGGTGCTGCTGGCGACCCGCTTCACCATGGAGCAGGATTTCTACAAGGGCCGGCTGACGGAGAAATACGGGCTGCAGCCCGTGGTGCCGGACCAGGCCGGGCGCGACATGGTGCACCAGGTAATCTACGACGAGCTCTGCCGGGGCATCGTCAACGCGGCATCGAAGGCGGCCTATATCGACGAGGTCGCCCGTCTGCGGCGCGATGAGAAGATCGATGGCGTCATCATGGGCTGCACCGAGATCACCATGCTGATTGGCGAGCGCGATTTCGACATTCCGGTGTTCGACACCACGCGCATCCATGCCGAGGCGGCGGTCGCATTCATGCTGCCCTGAAGGGCCAAAACAGAGATCAGGGCTGGGCGGCCACGGCGACATTGCCGCTGCCGACAACTTTCAGCTTCCATCGATCTGCTTCCGTGCCGGCCAGATTGAGGTGCCTGGTCAGGAAATAAAGGCGATCGGTGTCGGGGCCTTTGGCTGTGCAAAACCGGTCCTGCAGATAGGAGGGAGGCGTCGCCTGATAATACAGGTTGGCCACGATGCTGGCCGGACGCGCGCGCGGCCTAAACAGCCTTCCGCTCCTTAACGAATTGCGTGCCAAAACTGCCGCGCGCTTGACTTCTTTTTGCAGCGACATTCAATACATCCGGCATTGCTGTGAGGGGATGAAAGCAAGATGGAATTTGCGTTTCCGTGGCCGACCAGCCAGGGCGAATGGCTGGCTTGGTCCAGCGCCGTCGTCACCTTGGCGCTCGGTCTGCTGTTTTTCCTCGCGCCAGGGCTGGCATTTCGGATTCTGCGGCTGCAGGTCCGGCCCGAAAGGGGAGCGGCAATCGCGGAAGGGCGCGGCCGGATGTCGGGCTTCTATCTCGGCGTCAGCCTGTGCTGCATTCTGTTGGCGCAGCCGTGGCTCTATATGGCACTCGGCTTTTCCTGGCTGTTCACCGCTTTTGGCCGTTTGCTGTCGATGATGTCGGACGGCGCCAACACGCCTTTCAACTGGGCGTCGATCGTCGTCGAACTCGTCCTGGCCGCGTTGCCTCTTGCCTTCGTCTTCGGCTTTCTGCCCTGAATCGGCAGCCAATCCAAAGGCTTCAGTTGAACTCTGCGGCCGGATGCGACAATAGTGCCCGAAAAGCATGCGGGACGACGCATTGCGGTCTTAAAATGCCTGTGCTAGACGGCAATCGACTTTCGGCCGGGGATAGCGGAAGCCGCGCCTCCGTGCTTGGAAAAACTTAGTAAGGTCAAAGATTTAGCCAGAGTTTTTGCTCGCGCCAACAATCTGCGGCCCCTCAGACAAGAGAAAAGACGGTCCGTGGCTCAATCGTCATCGCCAATCTCGGGTGTCGCAGAACGCTACGCGGGTTCGCTGTTCGAACTTGCGCGGCAGTCGAATTCGGTGGCCAAGGTCGAGGCCGACCTCAACAGTTTCGCCAGGATGCTGGATGACAGCGCCGACCTGACGCGCCTCATCAACAGCCCGGTGTTCTCCAGCGAGGACCAGGCCAAGGCAATCGCGTCGATCGCCGACAAGGCCGGCATCACTGGCCTGACCGGCAATTTCCTGCGCGTCGTCGCCCGCAACCGCCGGCTCTTCGCGGTGCCCGGCATGATCAAGGCATTTCGCCGGATCTCTGCCGAACAGCGCGGTGAGACATCAGCCGAGGTCACTTCGGCGCATGAACTGACGGCTGCCCAGCAGACGGAACTCAAGGCCGCGCTGAAAAGCGTCGCCGGCAAGGACGTGGCCATCACTGTTACCGTCGATCCGTCGCTGCTCGGCGGGCTGGTGGTCAAGATGGGCTCGCGCCAGATCGATACGTCGCTCAAAACCAAACTCAATTCGCTCAAGCTTGCACTGAAAGAGGTCGGCTGATGGACATCCGCGCCGCGGAAATTTCCGCAATTCTCAAAGACCAGATCAAGAATTTCGGCAAGGAGGCCGAGGTCTCCGAAGTCGGCCAGGTGCTGTCCGTCGGTGACGGTATCGCTCGCGTCTACGGCCTCGACAATGTCCAGGCCGGCGAAATGGTCGAGTTCCCCGGCGGCATCCGCGGCATGGCGCTCAACCTCGAAGCCGACAATGTCGGCGTCGTCATCTTCGGCGCCGACCGCGACATCAAGGAAGGCGACATCGTCAAGCGCACCGGCGCCATCGTCGATACGCCTGTCGGCATGGGCCTGCTCGGCCGCGTCGTCGACGCGCTAGGCAATCCGATCGACGGCAAGGGCCCGATCAAGGCGACCGAACGCAAGCGCGTCGACGTCAAGGCGCCAGGCATCATCCCGCGCAAGTCGGTCAACGAGCCGATGTCGACCGGCCTCAAGGCCATCGATGCGCTGATCCCCGTTGGCCGCGGCCAGCGCGAGCTGGTCATCGGCGATCGCCAGACCGGCAAGACCGCGATCATCCTCGACACGATGCTCAACCAGAAGGCCGTGCACGACAACGGGCCGGAAAAGGAAAAGCTCTACTGCGTCTACGTCGCCATCGGGCAGAAGCGCTCGACGGTCGCGCAGTTCGTGAAGGTTCTCGAAGAGCGCGGCGCCCTTGAATATTCGATCATCGTCGCCGCCACAGCTTCCGATCCGGCGCCGATGCAGTTCCTGGCGCCGTTCACCGGCGCCACCATGGGCGAATATTTCCGCGACAACGGCATGCATGCGCTGATCAGCTATGACGATCTGTCGAAGCAGGCCGTCGCCTATCGCCAGATGTCGCTCTTGCTACGCCGCCCGCCGGGTCGCGAAGCCTATCCGGGCGACGTGTTCTACCTGCATTCGCGCCTGCTCGAGCGCGCCGCCAAGCTCAACGACGATCTGGGTGGCGGTTCGCTGACCGCGCTGCCGATCATCGAGACGCAGGCCAACGACGTGTCGGCCTACATCCCGACCAACGTGATCTCGATCACCGACGGCCAGATCTTCCTCGAAACCAACCTGTTCTTCCAGGGCATCCGTCCGGCGGTCAACGTCGGCCTGTCGGTGTCGCGCGTCGGTTCGTCGGCGCAAATCAAGGCGATGAAGCAGGTCGCCGGCTCGATCAAGGGCGAGCTCGCGCAGTACCGCGAAATGGCTGCGTTCGCGCAGTTCGGCTCCGATCTCGACGCCGCCACGCAGCGCCTGCTCAACCGCGGCTCGCGCCTGACCGAACTGTTGAAGCAGCCGCAGTTCTCGCCCCTCAAGGTCGAGGAGCAGGTCACGGTGATCTTCGCCGGCGTCAACGGCTATCTCGACAAGCTGGCGCTGAACCAGGTCGGCAAGTTCGAGCACGGCCTGCTCAGCCATATGCGCTCGGCCGGCAAGGACGTGCTGGACGGCATCCGCAAGGAAAAGGCGCTGTCGGACGATCTGCGCGCCAAGCTGAAGGCCGAGATCGACGCCTTCGCCAAGACCTTCGCTTGAGAAGAAGCCGGACGCTCGGGATCAGGTTTGAAGCATGCCTTCATTAAAAGACCTTCGTAACCGTATCGCCTCGGTCAAGGCGACGCAGAAGATCACCAAGGCGATGCAGATGGTCGCCGCGGCGAAGCTGCGCCGCGCGCAGGAAGCAGCGGAGGCGGCGCGTCCCTATTCCGAGCGGATGGGTGCGGTGCTGGCCAATATCACGCAGGCGATCGGCGGCGGCGGCGATGCCCCGGCGCTGATGACCGGCACCGGCAAGGACGATGTGCATCTGCTCGTCGTCTGCACCGCCGAGCGCGGCCTGTGCGGCGGCTTCAACTCGCAGATCGCACGTCTGGCCCGCGACCATATCCGCCGGCTTCTGGCCGACGGCAAGCAGGTCAAGATCATCTGCGTCGGCAAGAAGGGTTTCGACATTCTGCGCCGAGACTATGCCTCGCTGATCATCGACCGCGTCGACCTGCGCGATGTCAAGAAGCTCGGCTTCGTCAATGCCGATGCGATCGCCCGTAAGATCATCCATCTGTTCGGCGAAGGCGGCTTCGATATCTGCACGCTGTTTTATTCGCAGTTCAAGTCGGTGATCAGCCAGATTCCGACCGCGCAGCAGATCATTCCTGCCGGCGTGGCTTCCGCTCCCGCCGAAGCGACCGCCGGTGGCAATGCCGTCTACGAATACGAGCCGGAGCCGGGCGAGATCCTCACCGACCTCATTCCGCGCAACATCTCGGTCCAGGTCTTCCGCGCGCTGCTCGAAAACGCAGCCGGCGAGATGGGCGCCAAAATGAGCGCCATGGACAATGCAACGCGCAATGCCGGCGACATGATCAACAAACTGTCGATCACCTATAACCGCCAGCGGCAGGCGCAGATCACCAAGGAACTGATCGAAATCATTTCGGGCGCCGAAGCGCTCTAGGCGCGACCGCCAGGAGGTCATCGACCTTCTGATGGAGCGTGAGAAACAAAGGACGAGAAGGGTAAAGACGATGGCGAAAGCAGCGACCCCCGCGAAGACGGCCCCCAAGGCGGCCGCAAAGGCTCCGGCAGCAGCGGCGAAGGCCGCTCCGGCCAAGAAGGCGGCCGCGCCCGCCAAGGCCGCGGCCCCGGCAGTGAAGACGACGAGCGTTGCCGTCAAGAAGACCGGCGCCATCGGCAAGGTTCGCCAGGTCATCGGCGCCGTCGTCGACGTGCAGTTCGGCGATCATCTGCCGGCCATTTTGAACGCCATCGAAACCTCCAATGTCGGCAACCGCCTGGTGCTCGAAGTTGCCCAGCATCTGGGCGAAAACACCGTGCGCTGTATCGCCATGGATTCCACCGAAGGCCTGGTTCGCGGCCAGGACGTCTATGACACCGGCGCGCCGATCACCGTTCCGGTCGGCCCGGGCATGCTCGGCCGCATCATCAACGTCATCGGCGAGCCGGTCGACGAAGAAGGCCCGGTCGACGGCATCGAGATGCGCGCCATCCACCAGCCGGCGCCTACCTATGTCGAACAGTCGACGGAAGCGCAGATCCTGATCACCGGCATCAAGGTGCTCGACCTTCTGGCGCCCTACGCCCGCGGAGGCAAGATCGGCCTGTTCGGCGGCGCCGGCGTCGGCAAGACGGTTCTGATCCAGGAGCTGATCAACAACGTCGCCAAGGCGCATGGCGGCTTCTCGGTCTTCGCCGGCGTCGGCGAGCGCACCCGCGAGGGCAACGATCTTTATCACGAGTTCATCGAGTCCGGCGTCAACAAGAAGGGCGGCGGCGAAGGGTCCAAGGCGGCACTGGTCTATGGCCAGATGAACGAGCCGCCGGGCGCGCGTGCCCGCGTCGGCCTGACCGGCCTGACGGTCGCCGAATATTTCCGCGACCAGGGCCAGGACGTGCTGTTCTTCGTCGACAACATCTTCCGCTTCACGCAGGCCGGTTCTGAAGTGTCGGCGCTGCTCGGCCGTATTCCTTCGGCCGTGGGTTACCAGCCAACGCTGGCCACCGACATGGGTGCGCTGCAGGAACGCATCACCACAACGACCAAGGGTTCGATCACTTCGGTGCAGGCGATCTACGTGCCGGCCGACGATTTGACAGACCCGGCGCCTGCGACCTCGTTCGCCCACCTGGACGCGACGACCGTGCTCAACCGCGCGATCTCGGAAAAGGGCATCTACCCCGCCGTCGATCCGCTCGACTCGACCTCGCGCATGCTCGATCCGCTGGTCGTCGGCGAGGAGCACTATGCCGTCGCCCGCCAGGTGCAGTCGATCCTCCAGCGCTATAAGTCGCTGCAGGACATTATCGCCATCCTTGGCATGGATGAGCTTTCGGAAGAGGACAAGCAGACGGTGGCCCGCGCCCGCAAGATCGAGCGCTTCCTGTCGCAGCCGTTCTTCGTCGCCGAAGTGTTTACGGGTGCGCCGGGCAAGCTGGTCGACCTCGCCGACACAATCAAGGGCTTCAAGGGCCTCTGCAACGGCGACTACGATCACCTGCCGGAAGCCGCCTTCTACATGGTCGGCGGCATCGACGAAGCGGTCGAGAAGGCTCAGCGCCTGGCGGCTGAAGCAGCGTAATCAAGGCAATAGGGAGTAGTCAGTAGTCAGTAGTGAATAGCGGCCGGGTGATCAGGACAGCTGTCCTCTCCCTACTCCCTACTCACTATTCCCTACTCACTAAATTGACATGGCTGAAGCTTTCAAGTTCGAACTGGTCTCGCCGGAGCGCCTCCTGGTTTCCGAGCAGGTCGAGTCCGTCGTCATTCCAGGCGCCGAAGGTGAAATGACAGTCATGGCGCACCATGCGCCAGTCATGACCACGATCAAGCCGGGCGTCGTCACGCTGAAGACCGCCGGCGGCAAGGAAGAACGCTATGTGGTGTTCGGCGGCTTTGCCGACATCGTCCCTGCCGGCTGCACGCTGCTCGCCGAATCGGCGGTCGCCGTCGGCGATATCGACCGCGCCGATCTCGCCCGCCGCATCCAGGAAGCCAAGGAAGACGCCGCCGACGCCAAGGACGACCAGAGCCGCAGCAAGGCGGAGCAGTTCCTTAGCCAGCTTACCACGCTCGAAGGCGCGCTGCTGCCGGCGTAAGCCGCAGAATGACTGGACGTGATCCGAGGGGTCATGGTCGGGCAAAGGTATGAAACAGGCCGGGCTTAAGCCCGGCTTTTTGTATCCGGGCGACGTCAGGTCACCTGGTCTTTCCCGGTATACCCAGTGCCGCGAGCGCGAGCGCCACCCCGCCTTGCAGGATATGCTCGCGATGAGCGGCAACCAGTTCGATCAGCGTCTGGCGGTCGGGGCTGCCGCTGGCGAAGCCGGCGAGGTCAAACACCGTCACCACCCGTTCCAGCGTCGGCTGCGCTCCGAGCGCCGCCAGTGCCGCGTCGAGCGGATCGGTAAAGTGGGCTTCCGGCAGGTCCTTGCCGCGCGCCTCGCAGGCGGCGATCCAGGCGGCGATCACCAGCGTCAGATGCTCCGGGACCAGGCCGGCCTGGATGCGCTCGATGGCGGTAGCGACAATGCGTTGCGGCAATTTCTGGCTGCCGTCATTGGCGATCTGCGCCGTGCGGTGGGCCAGCGCTGTGTTGGAGAAACGTTCGGCAAGTTCGGCCGTATAGGCTGAGGTGTCGAGCCCGGCATCCCTAGGCAAGGTCGGGATGGCCTCGGCCCAGAGCCGGTCGACGAACGCGCGGATCGCGGGATCCGCGAAGGCGCGGTCGACCGTGACGTGGCCGCTGAGCAGGCCGATATAGGCGATGCCCGAATGGGCGCCGTTGAGCAGCCGAAGCTTCATGTCCTCGAACGGCCGGACATCCTCGACCATGGTGACGCCGAATTTCTCCCAGGCCGGCCGTCCGGCTGGAAACCTGTCCTCAATCACCCATTGCCGGAATGGCTCGGTCATCACCGGCCAGGCGTCCTCGAGGCCGAGTTCGACCGCGATGCGCGCCCGGTCGGCATCGGTGGTTGCCGGCACGATGCGGTCGACCATGCTCGATGGGAATGCAACGTCATCGGCTATATGACCGGCGAGGGCAGCGTCGCCTGAAGCAGCAGCGCCGGCATCGCGCAGTTTTGCAAACCCGACCAGCAGCCGGTGCAGCGTGGCGCCATTGGCCGGCAGGTTGTCGCAGCAAAGCACGGTGAAGGGCGGCGTGCCGGCGGCCCGGCGTCGCACCAGCGCTTCCGCCAGGAATCCATGCGCTGTCCTGGGAGATCCGGGATTGCCCAGATCGTGGACGATATCGGGATGGTTTTCGTCGAGGCTGCCGTCGGCGGCCCTGAGATAGGCCTTTTCGGTGATGGTCAGGGTGACGATGCGGGTGCGCGGGTCGGTCAGCGCGGCCAGCACCGCGCCGGGGTCTTCCGGCGCGACCAGCATCGACTGGATCGAGCCGATAATGTGCAGCGCTTCGCCATCGCTGCCGCGCACCGCCAGCGTGTAGAGCCCGTCCTGTGGCGTCAGCGCATCGCGCGTGTCGGGGCTGCGCAGCGAGACGCCGACAATGCCCCAGCCGGTTTCGCCGGCCGCTAGGCAGTCATCGACATAGGCGGCCTGATGGGCACGGTGGAAGGCTCCAACGCCGAGATGGACGATGCCTGGGGCGACACTGGCGCGATCATAGGCGGGGACGGCGACCGAGGCCGGCAAGGATTGCACTGTTGCGTTGGAAAGGCGTCTGCTGGTCATGGCGCGGCTTGTCGCTGGATGGTGTGCGGGGCGGGATCTGCTAGCGGCGTAACATCCGCTCTTCCGCCGCACAATGACCTGACGCCGGTTAAAAGTCATCATACAACAATCCAGTTTTTGTATGTTGACATTATTTCTTTCCAATCCTACCGATATCGCCCCTGGGAGGAACGACGTGGCGGGACTGACCGATCCGGATCTGCTTTTTGCCGCCGAAGGGCGCGCGCTGTCGATCGCGCGCGATCTCCATGCCGGCATCAAGGACCTGCCGATCATCAGCCCGCACGGCCACACCGATCCGCGTTGGTATGCGCTCAACGAGCCATTCCCCGATCCCGCGCAATTGCTGGTGGTGCCCGACCACTACATTTTCCGTATGCTGTTCAGCCAGGGCGTGCGGCTGGAAGATCTCGGCGTCCCGACCCTCGACGGCTCGCCGGTCGAGACCGATCCCAGGGCGATCTGGCGGCGCTTCGCCGAGCACTATTACCTCTTCCGCGGCACGCCGACGCGGTTGTGGCTCGACCATGTGCTCGAGCATCTGTTCGGCATCGAAGAGCCGCTCAACGCCGACACCGCCGACCGCCACTACGACACCATCGCCGCCCTGCTGCAGCGCGACGATTATCGTCCACGCGCGCTGTTCGAACGCTTCAACATCGAGGTCATCGCGACGACCGAGGGCGCACTCGACGATCTCCAATGGCACAAGACGATCCGCGACAGCGGCTGGCAGGGCCGCGTCGTCACTGCCTACAGGCCGGATGCCGTCGTCGATCCCGACTTCGAAGGATTTTCTGCCAATCTCGATCGCCTGGGCGAGATCGCCGGCTGCGACACCGGCACATGGGCCGGCTATCTGGACGCGCATCGCCAGCGCCGCGCCTTCTTCAAAAGTTTCGGCGCAACCTCGTCGGATCACGGCCATCCGACGGCCGAGACCGCCAATCTTTCCGATGCGGCGGCGGAAGAGCTGTTCAACCGCATCCGCCGCGGCTCGGACGACGAGCGCGAGCGCAAACTGTTTCGCGCCCAGATGCTGACCGAAATGGCCAAGATGAGCCGCGACGACGGGCTGGTCATGCAGATCCATCCCGGCTCATGGCGCAACCACTCGCCTGGTGTTTTCCAAAAATTCGGCCGCGACAAGGGCTTCGATATTCCGACCCGCACCGACTATGCCGCGGCGCTCAAACCCTTGCTCGACTGCGTCGGGCTGGAGCGCGACCTCTCCATCATCCTGTTCACGCTCGACGAGACCAGCTACGCGCGTGAACTGGCGCCGCTTGCCGGCGTCTATCCGGCGCTGAAGCTCGGGCCTGCCTGGTGGTTCCATGACAGTCCGGAAGGCATGCGCCGGTTCCGCGAGATGACCACCGAGACCGCCGGCTTCTACAACACTGTCGGTTTCAACGACGACACCCGCGCCTTTCCATCCATGCCCGCCCGCCACGATGTGGCGCGCCGGGTTGACTGCGCCTTTCTCGCCCGTCTCGTCGCCGAGCACCGGCTGCGTGAGGACGAGGCGCATGAGCTGGCGCGGGAGCTTGCCTACACGCTTGCCAAGAAGGCGTACCGGCTGTGAGCCGGGCGCGTGGAATTTTAAGGGAGGAAGACAGTCATGTTGCATTTTTCAAAACTGATGGCAGCCACATTCGCCTTCGGCTCGCTGATGATCGGCGTTGCCGGCGCCCAGACCGTACTGCGCTCGGCCGACACCCATCCGGACGGGTATCCGACTGTCGAGGCGGTCAAATATCTCGGCGAGCTCATCAAGGAGCGCACCGCCGGCCGCTATTCGGTCGAGGTCTATCATTCGGCGCAGCTCGGCGAGGAAAAGGACACGATCGAGCAGACGCAGACCGGTGTCATCGATCTGAACCGCGTCTCGATGGGTCCGTTCAACGGCATCGTGCCGGAAACCGCGGTGCCGTCGCTGCCCTACATGTTCCGTTCGGTCGAGCACATGCGCCATGTCATGGACGGGCCGATCGGCGACGAGATCCTCAAGGCCTTCGAGACGCATGATCTGGTCGGCCTTGCCTTCTACGATTCCGGCGCCCGTTCCTTCTACAACACCAAGAAGGACATCACCTCGATCGCCGATCTGAAAGGCATGAAGTTCCGCGTCATCCAGTCCGACGTGTTCGTCGATATGGTCAACGCGCTTGGCGCAAATGCCACGCCGATGGCGTATGGCGAGGTCTATTCGGCGCTCGAAACCGGTGTCATCGACGGCGCCGAGAACAACTGGCCCAGCTTCGAATCCGCCAAGCACTACGAAGTCGCCAAGCACTATACCGTCGACCAGCACCAGATCGTGCCGGAAGTGCTGGTGATGTCGAAATCGAGCTGGGACAGACTGACGCCGGAAGACCAGGCGATCGTCAAGCAGGCGGCCAAGGATAGCGTCGTCAAGATGCGCGAATTGTGGGACGCGCAGGAGAAGAAGTCGCGAGAGATCGTCGAGAAGGCCGGCGTCAAGGTCAGCGAGATCGACAAGCAGCCGCTGATCGATGCGATGAAGCCGGTCTACGACAAGTATCTGAAGACGCCGGAGCTCAAGGACCTCGCGACGCGCATCCAGGCGACCAAGTGATTTTCTGGCGGGGCGGCATGGCGCCGCCCCGCCAATCGCTTTTAGGGGACGGAAAGACCGGGAGGATCGGATGACTGCGGGAACGGCCAGGAGCGGAGCGCCACCGCGCTTCAGCGCGGTGCTTTCGAAGATTTGCGACGGTGCGCTCTATCTCGCGGGCATCGGGATGGTCGCCATGACCGCGCTTGTTGCCTACCAGGTGTTTTCCCGCTTCGTGCTCAACGCGTCACCGAGCTGGACCGAAGTCACCGCCATCATGCTGATGAACTGGTTCATTTTCCTGGGCGCTGCCGTCGGCGTGCGCGAGAATTACCATATGGGCTTCGACGTGCTGCTCTACATCCTGCCCAAGGGCAGCAAGTGGGCGCTGCGCACCCTGTCCGACCTGATCGCGTTCGGCTTCGGCTTCGGCATGGTCTGGTACGGCTGCAAGCTGGTCGGGCTGACCTGGCGGACCATCATCCCGGCGCTCGAACTTCCCGGCGGTTTCGACTATCTGCCGCTGGTTGGCGGCGGCTTTCTGATCAGCCTGTTCTCGGCCGAACGCATCGCGCTGCGCTGGTCCGGCGCCGACATCGACAAGGATATCAATCTCGAAGAAGTGCCGGAAATGCCGGCCGTGCAGGAGGCCTAGATGGAACTCTGGATCCTGTTTGGCGTCTTCACGCTTTTGATGTTTGCCGGCACGCCGATCGCCCTTTGCCTGGGTGCGGCGTCCTTCGCCACCGTGCTTTATCTCGGCCTGCCGCCCCTGGTGGTGTTCCAGCAATTGAAGTCGGGCATGTCGGCGTTCTCGCTGATGGCGATCCCGTTCTTCATCTTTGCCGGCGACCTGATGGTGCGCGGCGGCATCGCGCAGCGCATCGTTTCCTTTGCCGGCTCGCTGGTCGGTCATGTCCGCGGTGGGCTCGGTCAGGTCAACATCATCGCCGCGACGTTGTTCGGCGGCATTTCCGGCTCGGCTGTGGCGGAAGCCGCTGCCGTCGGCGGGCTGATGATCCCGCAGATGAAAGCGCGCGGCTACGGCGCCGACTATGCCGTCAACGTCACCTCAATGGCGGCGCTGATCGCGCTGCTTCTGCCGCCGTCGCAGAACATGATCATCTATTCGATCGCCGGCGGCGGCAAGATTTCGATTGCCGACCTGTTCACCGCCGGCATCCTGCCCGGCCTGCTGTTCGCCGCTTCGCTGATGGTCACCGCCTATTTCGTCGCCCGCAGCCGCGGCTACCCGGTCGAGGCTTTTCCCGGCTTCTCGCGTGTCGGCCAGCTGGCGGTCATCGCCATCCCCGGACTTCTGCTCATCGGCATCATCTTCGGCGGCGTTCGCTCGGGCATTTTCACGGCGACGGAAAGCTCCTGCATCGCCATCATCTACGCCTTGCTGGTCACCGTCTTCGTCTACCGGTCGATGGCCTGGGGCGATTTCGTCCATGCCACAAAGGGCGCGGTGCGCACGACCTCGATGGTGCTGCTGATCATCGGCACGGCGGCCTCGTTCAGCTGGCTGATGGCCTATCTAAAAGTGCCGGTGCTGCTGATCGCAGGCATGAACGCCATTTCCACCGACCCGCTGGTGGTGCTGCTTCTGCTCAACGTCCTGATGCTGCTGCTCGGTACCTTCATGGACATGGGGCCGATGATCATCATCTGCACGCCGATCTTCCTGCCGCTGGTCACCCATTACGGCGTCGACCCCGTGCATTTCGGCGTCATCACCATCCTCAATCTCGGCATTGGGCTCAACACGCCACCGGTCGGCACGGTGCAGTTCGTCGCCTGTGCCGTCGGCAAGATTACGGTCTGGGAAGCGATGCGCTCGATCTGGCCGTTCTATGGCGCGGGCATCGTGGTCCTGGGGCTGGTGACCTATATTCCGGCGATTTCGCTCTGGTTGCCGAGCGTGTTCAAATAGGGCGTCTTCAAATAGACGTCTTCAAACAGGGGTGCGATATGGCATCGGATAGCGCTGTTGATCTCAGGGTCGAGAGAAAACCCAAACTGTCGGAGACCGTCGTCGCAGCGATCCGCAAGCAGCTGCAGGCGGGCGAGATCCTGCCCGGCCACAAATTGCCGACCGAAGGACAACTGACCGAGACCTTCGGCGTCAGCCGCACCGTCATCCGCGAAGCGCTGGCCAAGCTCGCCGCCGACGGGCTGGTCGAGGCGCGCCAGGGCGCAGGCGTGTTCGTCACCGAGCACATCTCAACGATGTTCGGCGCGCTCGCCGCCGACATGGGCAGCAAGGATTCCATCGCGCTCAATGTGCTCGAAGTGCGCCTGGCCGTCGAAATCGAATCGGCCGGGCTCGCCGCCATTCGCCGCAACGCCGCGCAGGAAGCAGCGATCCAGGAAGCGTTCTTCGAATTCGAACGGCTGCTTCTCAACAGCGAGCCGACCGGTCCGGCCGATCTCGCCTTCCACCGGGCAATCGCCAGCGCCACCAACAACCCGTTCTATGTCGAGATGCTCGATGTGCTCGGACGCCGCGCCATTCCTTGCGACGTGACCTCGCCCTGGTCGACCGAACTGGTGCAATCCGACAGCTATCAGCGAGGGCTGCAACGCGAGCATCTGGTGATCCTGAATGCGATCACCTCAGGCGACGCCGAAGCCGCGCGCGAGGCGATGCGCGCTCATCTCACCGCCAGCCAAGAGCGCTACCGCGAGCGGCTGCACGCCCGCCAGGTCTACTACGCCGACTCGGTCAAGGCGTCGGCAACCAAATAGCCATTCATTCAGCTGGAGCAGCAATGACTCAAAGTCACCCGCATACCGATTTCACCTCGCGTTTCGCCATCGACCCGGTCGCCGCTGCTTCCATGGGCACCGACGAACTGCGTCACAATTTCCATATTGACGACCTGTTCCAGCAGGGACGCATCAGCCTGACCTACACCCATTATGACCGCATGATCGTTGGCGGCGCCGTGCCGGAAGGGACAGCGCTGCCGCTGGAGGCGATCAAGCCGACGGGGACCAAGAATTTTCTCGACCGCCGCGAGCTGATCATCGTCAACATCGGCGGCGCCGGCTCGGTGACGGCAAATGGCGAGACCCACCAGTTGCAGGCACGTGACATGCTCTATCTCGGCATGGGCAGGACCGACGTGTCGTTCGCGTCGGCCGACGCGGGCGCACCGGCCAAATTCTACCTGCTCAGCGCGCCGGCGCATCATACCCATCCGAGCCGGCTGATCCGCATTGGCGATGCCAAGCGCCTCGATCTCGGCAGCAAGGAAACCTGCAACGAACGCTCCATCTTCCAGTTCATCCATGCCGATGGCGTCAAGACCTGCCAACTGGTGGTCGGTATGACCCAACTGGCGCCGGGCTCGGTGTGGAACACTATCCCTTGCCATGTGCATGACCGGCGCATGGAGGCCTATCTCTATTTCGACCTGCCGGAGACGGCGCGCGTCTTCCATTTCATGGGCGAGCCGGACGAAACGCGGCATCTGGTGATGGCTAACGAGGAGGCGGTGCTGTCGCCGGGCTGGTCGATCCATTCGGGGGCCGGCACCTCGAACTATGCCTTCATCTGGGCGATGGCCGGCGACAATGTCGACTACACCGATGTCGACCCGGTGCCGCTGGGTGAATTGCGTTGAGCGGCCCTTCCTCCTTCAGCCTGGCCGGCAAGCGTATCCTGGTCACCGGCGCGAACACCGGCATCGGCCAGGGCATCGCCGGCTCGATCGCGCGCGCCGGCGGCACCGTCATCGGTGTCGGCCGCTCGGCGATGGACGACACGGAAAGACAAGTCGCGGAAGCCGGTGGCCAGTTCGAGGCGGTGCGATGCGATCTTGCCGACCATGCGGCCGCCAAGGCGATGCTCGACCAGGTCTGGGAAAAGACCGGCCCGATCGACGGGCTGGTCAACAATGCCGGCATCATCCGCCGCGCCGATGCGGTCGATTTCTCCGAGGCCGACTGGGACGACGTCATCGACGTCAATCTGAAGACGCTATTCTTTCTCAGCCAGGGTTTTGCCAGACACGTGCTGGCCGATCCCGGGCGGCGCGGCAAGATCGTCAACATCGCCTCGGTGCTGAGTTTCCAGGGCGGCATCCGCGTCGCGTCCTATACCGCGTCGAAACATGGCGCGCTCGGCGTGACCCGGCTGCTTGCCTGCGAATGGGCGGCCCAAGGCATCAATGTCAATGCCATTGCGCCCGGCTATATTGAAACCAGCAACACCGAGGCGTTGCGCGCCGATCCCGACCGCAGTGCTGCCATCCTGGCGCGCATTCCGGCGGGACGTTGGGGCGGGCCGGAAGACATAGGCGATGCCGCCGTGTTCCTGCTGGCGCCAGCGTCCGACTATATGCATGGCGCGGTGGTTCCCGTGGACGGCGGCTGGCTGGCGCGATGAGGAGATGGTCATGATTGAAGTCAAGATTTTCGCACAGCCCGGCGAGAGCGCCTGGACGCCGACGCCGGACGGCAACAGGCGGCGCGTTCTCCTGCACACCGACGAACTGATGATGGTCGAGTTCGGTTTCGACAAGGGCGGCGTCGGCGCACTGCATTCGCACCCGCATGTCCAGGCCAGCTATGTCGCCGAAGGTCGCTTCGAGGTGACCATCGACGGCCGCACCGCGACCATCGAGACCGGCGGCAGCTTCATCGTGCCGTCCAATCTGGTGCACGGCGTCAAGGCGCTGGAGGCCGGGCGCCTGGTCGACAGCTTTACCCCGCACCGCGCCGATTTCCTGGCCTGAACCTTTTTCGGCAATTCCAGAAACAGGAAACCCGCGCCTCCTGGGGAGGCGCGGGCCGTTGCCTGTGCGCTCGTGGCGCAGCGGTACTCGAAACATCGCCGCAGGGTTGGACGGTGCCGCAACATGGTGAAGATAGGTTTAACGATGCCAATCAGGTCGATCGCCGGTGGGGTGTTGCTGCTGCTTGTTGTGGTCGCGCAGGGGCTGCGCTAATCGTTCTGTCCACGCCGCTGCTTCGGGCGGCCGATCGCAAAAACATCAGTGATGCAGATATCGACGACAAGCGTGCCGACGCACGATCCCAAACGGCGCGTCCTCAAGGACGTGTTCGGTTTCGACGATTTCCGTCCCGGACAGGCCGCGGTGATGGAGGCGCTGCTTGGCGGCCGCCATGTGCTGGCCGTCATGCCAACGGGTGCCGGCAAATCGCTGTGCTACCAGGTTCCGGCGCTGGTCAAGGGTGGGCTGACCATTGTCGTTTCGCCGCTGGTGGCGCTGATGCAGGATCAGGTCGCGGCACTGCGCCTCGCCGGCGTCGCCGCCGATACGATCAATTCCTCGATCGACCGTGATGCCAATGTCGCGGCATGGCGCCGCGTCGCGTCGGGCCAGACGCGGCTGCTCTACCTCGCGCCGGAACGGCTGATGACCGAGCGGATGCTGGATGCGCTTGCCAGGCTCGATGTCAGCCTGATCGCCATCGACGAGGCGCATTGCATTTCGCAGTGGGGGCCGGCGTTCCGGCGCGAATATGAAGACCTGTCGCAGCTGCGTGGCATCTTTCCCGACGTACCGATCATTGCGGTGACGGCGACGGCGGACGAGACGACGCGGGCAGACATCGAGAGACGGCTGTTTGGCGGGCGTGTCGAAACGCAGGTGCTTGGCTTCGACCGGCCCAACATCAAGCTTGCCATCGAGCCCAAGCAGGACAGCAAGCGGCAGTTGCTCAACTTCATCGAGCGCCATCAGGGGCGCAGCGGCATCGTCTACTGCCTGTCGCGCAAGAAGACCGAAGAGATGGCGGCATTCCTCGAAAAGAACGGCGTGACCGCGCTCGCCTATCACGCCGGGATGAGCAAGGAGGCGCGTGATGCCAACCAGAACGCCTTCATGACGCTGTCGGGCGTCGTCATGGTGGCGACCATCGCCTTCGGCATGGGGATCGACAAGCCTGATGTCGCCTATGTCTTCCACACCGACCTGCCGGGCAGCCTCGAAGCCTATTACCAGGAAATCGGCCGCGCCGGTCGCGACGGCCGGGCGGCGGAGGCGCATATGCTTTACGGCCTTGGCGACATCCGCATGCGCCGCATGTTCATCGACGACGAGGACGCCGCTGTCGAACACAAGCGTCGCTCGCATGGCCGGCTCGATACGCTGATCGGCTATTGCGAGACGGCCGAGTGCCGCCGCCAGGTGCTGCTCGGTTATTTCGGTGAAGAGGCGGTCCCTTGCGGCAATTGCGACAATTGCCTGGAACAGGCGCCGCGCGCCGACGGCACCGCCGAGGCGCGCCTCATCCTGGCGGCGGTGGCGCAGAGCGGCGAGCGCTTCGGCGCCGGCCATGTCATCGACATCCTGATCGGCCACGAGACTGAAAAGATCGCGGCAAGGGGGCATCACAGGCTGGCAGCCTTCGGCAATGGCGCCGCGCACAAGAAGGATTTTTGGCAATCTATGATTCGCCAGCTGGTCGCGAACGGTTTCCTGATGCCGGACCCGGCCGGCCATGGCGGGTTGGCCATCGCGGACAAGGGCCACGCACTCGGCCGGGGCGAGGTGCCGTTCCAGTATCGGGTCGAGATGCGCACGCGCGCCGCGCGCCGCGCGGCTCGTGCCGGGCAGAGCCCTCAGAGCGAAAATGTCGATGCGTCGCTGCTCGCGGCGCTCAAGACGGTGCGGCTGCGGCTGGCCAAGGAACGCCAGGTGCCGGCCTATGTGGTGTTTTCGGATCGTACACTGATCGACATGGCCGAGCGTCGTCCGCAAGACCTCGACGATTTTGCCGAAGTGAATGGCGTCGGCGCCGCCAAACTCAAGGAGTTCGGCAAGGCTTTTGTGAGCGCCATTGCCGCGCACCTTTCCGAGACGCCAGGCTGAAAGGGTTTTGCTGGACCAAAGCCCGATCCGGCATCAGTACGCCTTCAACTTGCCCGCCCGCTTATCCTTTCATTTTGGCGCTACCCTGCCGTAGGGGAATGGCCTTCTAAATTGTATGGAACCGTGACGACAACACACATTCCTGAATCTATGCGGTCGATTCTTCGGATGTAGCCGTGACTATGGAAACCCGCTGTTGCGCGCGGATGGCGGTTTTCTCGGCCTTGGAGACGCTACCTCGGCAGCCGCTATCCGCTGACCCGAATGGTATGATTCAGACCATCTTTGTTGTTGAAAACCCGCTTTCGACGGGAGTATAAAACTCGAGGTTACCATTGCTTTTCGTATAGAGGCTGTGGTGGAAACGTGGGTCCAATCCGCAAAGCATTGCCTTGCGTGGAAGTGGTCGAAGCCGGCGGCGGATGGTCCGTTCCTGTGGCCAAGGAAGACCAGGAAATTACCCGATCATTCGTGATTGAACCGTTTGCGCTGTCCTATGCTGAGGGCCAGCGGATACGCCTGCATCTCGACAAGTTCGTTCGTCTGTAGAGAGGCTAAGCCCGATGAAAGACCGGTGGGAACCTGACCACCAGTTCATTGAAAGCGCCCGCCGTAGCCAGCTCCGAGCGGAGAGCCAACTGGACTCCCTGCAATCGACCATCGCCGAAACGCGACGCGTCCTAGAGGCTTCACGGAAGCTCTTGGAAAAGATAGGGAATGGCCGGTGCAGGTTGGGCATGCTTGTGGGGCTTCACCGCACCGGCCACTGCGGGAAGATATGAGGCCCCCCCCGCGCCGCCTAAGATATAGGCATATTAGCAATCGCGCAATTAACCCTATTGCGCTACCCAGCCGTAGAGGCAAGGAAATCGGAGAAGTTGGTGCCGGTTAACCGCCAGCACGCGAGCAAGTCATTCTGAAAGCATGAAAAACGCGATTTTGCTCGTGCCAATTGAGCGTCTGAAATCTAGTTCCTCCTGCCGATTATCCCTAAGTTAACTGGAATACTTATATCCCCGAAGGGTTGCGAATCAGTCGATTGTCAAGCGCATGCCATGGAGCAAGCAAGGGATCGATTTGAGCAGAAGGGCCGCAGCGGTCGAAGCGCGCTGGGAAATCCGAGCGGCTTCGGCAATTGTCCGCTCTGGCTCGCCCGCTACAACTCGACTCGCGCAGTGTGGACGGAATCACCGGCCATGTGGACGAGAACAATCTGGCGATGTCGTTCACCGAGTTTCGTTCGCGCTACAGCCTCTAAGGGCAAGGTAATCAAGGCGCTCGGATCGCCGCCTCAGGCGGCTTCGCGTTCGGCCTGCGCAGTCAGGTCCGGCTCCCGGCGGCTGTACTGCCGCGGCGAACAGCCCATGACGCGCTTGAATGCCGTGCTGAAGGCGCTTTCGGATTCGTAGCCGAGCGCCAGCGCGATGACGGAAACCGGATCGCCGGAATGCATCAGCCTGTCGCCGGCCAGCATCATGCGCCAGCGCGTCAGATAATCCAGGGGTGAGGCCCCGACCGTCTGCTTGAATCTGAGCGCAAAAGTCGATCGCGACATGCCGGCGCGCTCCGCCAGTTGCTGCAATGTCCAGCCATGCGCCGGGTCCTCGTGCATGGCGCCGATCGCCGCGCCGATCTGCCTGTCGGTGAGTGCGAACAGCCAGCCGACATTGCCTTGCGCGGTCATATGCAGGCGCAAGGCCTCGATCAGGATCATGTGGGCGAGGTGCTCGACGATGAGAAAGCCGCCGGGACGCCGCTGGCGCAATTCCTGCATCATCCGCTCCACCGGCCAGCGAAGCGCCGAATGGTCGCTCTCGCCGCGGATGTGGACGATGGGCGGCAGCATCCGCAAGAGGATGCCGGCATGGTCGCCGGACAGCGTGAAGCGACTGCTGACCAGGAGGAAATCGCCGCCGCCATTATGGACGGTGATGCCGCCGGTCCGCGCCGGTGAAAAGATCGTTCGCGCATCGACCGTCGGCAGGCCGAGATCGCTGGCAAGGCGGAAAGGCCGGCCGCGCGGCAACAGGAAGCAGTCGCCCACGTCCAGCCGCACCGCGTCAGGGACGCCCTCGACCGACAGCCAGCATCGGCCGGACACCACGGCGCCGCATTTGATGGCGGCCTGCTGGTCAGGAAACTGGATCGCCCAGTCGCCACCGGTTTCCAGCCCAGCCGACAGGTAATTGCGCGGCTTCAGTAGCGACAGCACGTCTGACAGCGGATCCATGAGCGTTCTCGGACGATTGCGAAGATATCTCGGATTTTACAGTATAGATCGTATGATCTCAAACTTCTATCTCCTTCGCAACGGGCTGGCTGTACGGCGTTCGACAAAAACCAAGGAGAAATCATCATGCGTGTGTTCGTTACCGGGGCTACCGGTTTTGTCGGTTCGGCTGTTGTGCGGGAATTGCTCGGGGCGGGCCATCAGGTGCTTGGCCTCGCGCGGTCGGAAGCAGGTGCGGAGTCGATCGTGGCCGCGGGTGCCGAGGCGCATCGCGGCGATATCGAGGATTTCGACAGCCTGCGCAGCGGCGCTACCCAATCGGATGGCGTCATCCACACGGCCTTCAACCACGACTTTTCGAGATTCGCCGCCAGTTGCGCAGTTGACCAGCGCGCCATCGAAACGCTCGGCGCGGCGCTCGAGGGTTCCGAGCGGCCGCTGCTTGTCACCTCCGGCCTCGCCGGTTTTGCGCAGGGAAGGCCGGCAACCGAAGACGACAAACCCGCGCCTCCATCGGCCGCCATGCCGCGCGCTTCGGAAGCAACGGCCGTGGCGCTCGCAGCGCGCGGGGTGCGCGCATCGACGGTGCGGCTGGCGCCGACCGTCCATGGCGAGGGCGATCACGGTTTCGTGCCGATGCTGATTGCCATTGCGCGTGAAAAGGGCGTCTCGGCCTATGTTGGCGACGGCGCAAATCGCTGGGCGGCGGTGCACCGGTTCGACGCCGCCACCCTGTACAGGCTGGCGGTGGAGAAGGGGGCGGGCGGCGTCAGCTATCATGCGGTTGCCGAACAGGGCGTGGCGAGCAAAGAGATCGCCGAGATCATCGGCCGCCGGCTCGGCCTGCCGGTCGCTTCCATAGGCCCCGAGGACGCGGCTGCGCATTTCGGCTTTCTCGGGCATTTCATCGGCAGGGACTTGTCGGCGTCAAGTGAGCAGACCCGCACTGCGCTGGGATGGCAGCCGACCGGGCCGGGGCTCATCGCCGATCTCGATCGTGCCCGCTATTTCGAGGCCTGATCAGGCCGGCCAGTCGCGTTGCATTGCACGACCGACAGCCTGGCGATCAGCGGCAGTGCCAGCAACACGGCCAGACGCAGCCCGCCGAGCGGGCAGCACCGTCGTGCTGCTGGAACCGCCGCCACATCTGTATGGCGGCAAGCAGAACGAACACGGCGTAGGCCGCCCGCAGCCCGGACGACCTGCTCGCCCGTCGCCGGAAAGCCGGCGAAGGCATGGCCTCGTCATGGCAGACCTACCTTGTTACGGGGATGCGCGCGCGATTCCCGCGCCTAGTTAGAGATCGCCCTTCCTCACCTTGCCGTAAACGATATTCCGGTTCGAGCCATAGTAGACTTTCGCGTCGAAAGGACTCCCGCCGAGGGCGGCATTGATGATGTCCCACATATCGTCGGCCGAACGTAGGATGAGCGGCCAATCCATGAAAGTCTCCATGTAACCATCCGTCGTTATCTCGTCGCTGAAATTGGCAAACAGGAATTCGCCACCGGGCTTGACGAGTTCCATGGCTCTTTGAAGCAGGCGGACGCCGATGGCACGCGGCAGGTAATCGTAAAGCCCCGATGCGTAGACGAGATCGAATGTGCCAAGGGCGTAGGCGCGGCGTAGGATGCCGCGTACGGAACCCTGGACTGCCTCGACTGCCGTGCCGGCAAAGTCGTGGTTCACCGTGGCTACGCTGACGGGGTCCTGATCCAGGCCGATCCAACGTTGCAGTTTATGCCTGGCCAACGCGTCGGAGCGTTCGGCTTCCCTGAGGTGGCCGCAGGCAATCGCCAGCACCTCAGCCTTTTCCACACTGCTGGCCGTCTCGTCCACGGTCCTGGCCAGAATATCCCGCCGCTCGCGCCCCGCCACCGAACTGGCAGCTTCACTGGTGTACGCATAGATTTGCCGACCAAGTAAGGTCGACGAGGCCACGATCTCGTCGGCGATCGGATGCTTGTAGTAAATATCCAGCAGGCCTGCATCGCCCGAATACCCGCGCGGTTTTTCGACCGACCACCGCGTGAACGGGTCCTGGAGCAAATATTCCGCGACCCGATGCTGCTGAGCCAAAGGAACGAGTTTCTGCCAAACCGCGGTAGCAACCTGCCGGCGGAGCTTGTGGAGTCGCCCCGCCAAACGATGGACGACGGGGGCGGCCGGTTTGTTTCGCGCAAAGGCTTGATGAGCAAGGTCCAGTATCAGGGCGAGCTGGGCCGTGCTGTCCCTCAACTCGTCGGAGTCAGCCGCCTCTTCGGAGGTCGCAACATGTTTCTTCATCAGCCTGGTGGTGACCAGGCTGTATTGGTCGAGCTGCAGTTTTGGCTTGATAGGCATGCCGTTTACTCTCCGGTTTACCGCCCCGGTCCCCGGCCAGCAGCATAGGTGCGCCGCCGACCAATGCTAACAATTTTAATAAAATTTTAGTAAAATTTTAAGCAACGGAACGGCCATCAATCCTGCAAACTGGCTAAATCCGAACCGCCCGTTTACCCTCGGTTAGCGACATCTGACTTTTCTTGCGGACAGGGACGTCTTCATTCCCCGACCGCAGGCGACGTCGGCTGTTGCATTCGCTACTGCAGATCGCGGAGGAGCGTTGCGATGCAACTGAGCGAGGACGTTGCCCAGAAGGTGGCGGCAGCGATTGGACGTCCGCGGTGGCATTCCGCCGATCCGGAACTCCTGACACTGTTCCTGCAGAAGGATGCCGATGAGAATCGCAGCCTTGTGCGATGGGGTATTGCGGCTGCTGTATTCAGCTATGTGGCCTATGGCCTTTTCGATTGGTTTCTTTTTCCGGATATCGCCGGCCGGCTTGTTTTGACGCGCGTTACGCTAGGGATCACTTCCCTGGCGCTTGTCGAATTTGTCGCCCGACGGGGCTTTGCCCTTGCCACCTTGCACCTTGTAGCAGCGCTGGCGATTGTATCCGGTGCCCTTGGGTGGCTCGTCTCCGCTGTTGGAACAGAGCATCAGGATGCCCTCTCCCATTTCATGGTTTTTGGCACCGTGTTCATCCTGGGTGCGAATCTGTTCTTCAACTTCCGTTTTTGGCTTTCAGCCCTTGCCTCCGCGACGGTCGCCGCAAGCTTTGTGTACGCCGCGATGTTCTCCCTTCAGGCCGACATCGCCGGTCGGGTCGTGTTGTCGGCCTATTTCGTGAACTGCCTCGTCTTGTCGCTTTATCTTTCGTGGCGGCTGAGCCTGGAGCGTTACCAGACCTTCCTGCACGCGCTTCGGGCGCAGTTCCAGGAGCAGGCTGCTATCAAGAAGGGGCAGAAGCTAACCGAAATCGCCGACACCGATCCGCTCACGGGAATGAAGAACCGCAGGGCGATCATTCGAGAATTCTCGGAGCTGCGCGAAGACTGGGCCGCGGACGACGACGAGATAGGGCTCATTCTGATCGACGTCGACTACTTCAAAAGGTTCAATGACGGACTTGGTCATCAGGCCGGCGACGATTGCCTGATCAAACTCGCCCATGTCCTCTCCGAGATGGCGGCTGCCAACAACGCCATCGCGGCCCGCTATGGCGGAGAAGAATTCGTCATTCTCTGCAAGGTCACCGGGCGGGCTCACCTTCATGAGATAACGAAGAAATTCTGTCGCGCTGTAGAGGATTTGGATATCTACCACCCTGATCGGGGCGACAAGCTCAACATCGTAACGATCAGTGCCGGGGCGTCGTTGACGCGCGCCGATCAGAGCATAGAGCTTAGAATCCTGCTGCAGGAAGCTGACCGCGCGCTCTACGCGTCCAAGTTTGCCGGTCGGGCTACGTTCACGATTTACGACCCGCATGCCACCAGCCAGGATCGCTCCGGCGAAAATCTTTCAGAACTGCTGAAGGTGGCAGTTTCCAACCAGCTCGTTTCTGTCGCTTACCAGCCAATTCGCGAGCTGGCGTCGGGACGCGTGCTGGGCCACGAGAGTCTGATGCGGGTATGCGACTTCGACGGCACCATGATCAGTCCGTCCGTATTCATACCCGTTGCCGAGCAGACCGGAGCGATCGTGGAACTGGGTACATGGCTGATCGATCGAGCCTGCGGTGACATGGCGGAATACGGATTGGGCTCGGTCGTGACGGTGAACGTATCCGTTCTTCAGCTCAAGGCTCCCAACTTTTCACTCCGGATCACCGAAATCCTTGGCAGGCACGGCCTTGCGCCCCAGAAACTGGCCATCGAAATCACCGAAGGCAGTGACATCTTTCTGGAGGCGCAAGCGGTCAGAAACGTGGAGCGGTTGCGAAAACTCGGCGTTCAGATCTGGCTGGACGACTTCGGAACGGGATTTGCCGGCTTGACATGGCTCCGCCGCTTCAAATTCGACGTGGTCAAGATTGATCGCAGCTTCCTCCACGATTGCCAGACGTCTCGTGGCTTGAGCCTGTTGCGGGACATGGTCGGGCTGCTTCGCAATCTCGGCCATGTCGTGCTCGCCGAGGGCGTCGAAACGGAGGAGCAGTACATATTGCTGCAGCGCCTGGGGGTAAATTTGATGCAGGGCTTCCTCACCGGGCATCCCGTGCCGATCGAAGAGGTAAACCAGATCAGGCAAGGCCTCGTTGCCTAGCGGCAGCCTCTACGCTGAAGCTTCGGAGGGCATCCTGCTTCGTTCCGGTCCCCCTACGCTACTTCGTAGCTTCGGGCGACACTCCTACGCCCAGATTCGGTTCCGGGTGGCCTGCCACCCGAAGCCCGCAGGGCGTAGGGTGGCGGAGAGGGAGGGATTCGAACCCCCGATGGGCTTGCACCCATGCCGCATTTCGAGTGCGGTGCATTCGACCACTCTGCCACCTCTCCGCGGTCATGGTCGGCCGTTGCCGGCGCGGCGCACTAGATAACGGCTGGGCGGGCAGGTTACAAGGCCAAATCCGCGGGGGAATTCAGCTTCCTGTGCGGGCTCTGTCTGGAGGGCTGCGTTGCGGCCACGTCGGCAGATGGGGCCAACCGGTCCTCGACTGGAGAGATCGGGGGCGGCAAGGAGGCGGCGTGGCCAAGGATTCCGCCCGTTTGCCTTGACTCGTACCGAACCTTCGGTTAGGGGAAGCGCGCAATCGGCGTGGAGGGTTCTTCCACGCCGCTTGTTTTTCGAACCCGCAGACTGACAAAAAGACGGCCGAACCGCGTGACGCGGCTCATCGAGGCCGACCGAACAGCGAAAGGCAAAAAATGTTCGCAGTCATTAAAACGGGCGGTAAGCAGTATCGCGTTGCCGCCAACGATCTCCTGAAGATCGAGAAGCTCGAAGCCAATGTCGGCGATATCGTCGAAATCGGCAGCGTCCTCGCCCATGGCGAAGGCGAAAATGTCACCTTCGGCGCCCCGTTCGTCGATGGCGCTCTGGTCACGGCGGAAGTCGTCGAGCAGGGCAAGAACCGCACCGTCATCGCTTTCAAGAAGCGCCGCCGGCAGAATTCGCGCCGCAAGATCGGCCATCGCCAGCTTCTGACCACCGTGCGGATCGCCGAGATCCTGCTGGGTGGCGCCAAGCCTTCCAAGAAGGCCTCAGCCAAGGTGGAAGTCAAGGCTGACGTAGCGCCCGAGGCGAAGGCCGAGGCCGCGCCGAAGGAAGCCAAGGCGAAGAAGGAAGCCAAAGCCGAGGCTGCTCCGAAGGATGAAGCCAAGACGGAGACCGCCGTCGCCGCGCCGCTGTTCAAGGCGCCGAAGGGCGAGCCGGACGATTTGGCCGTGATCAAGGGCATCGGCCCGGTTGCCGCCGGCCAGCTGCACGAGCAGGGCATCACCACCTTCGCCCAGCTTGCCAAGCTGTCGGACAAGGACGTGGCCAAGATCGACGCGCACATGCCCTTCAGCACCGACCAGATCAACGACTGGCGCGAGCAGGCCAAGGAACTGGCGAAGAAGTAAAACGAACCGGCGACAAGGTCGCCGGATCGGACTTGAAACGGAACGCGAACGCGTTCATAAGACCATTCAAGCGCCCCAGGGCGCATCGGAGTTAGTTAGATGGCACACAAGAAAGCTGGCGGCTCGTCGCGCAACGGTCGCGACTCGCATTCCAAGCGTCTGGGCGTGAAGAAGTTCGGCGGCGAAGCCGTCATCCCGGGCAACATCATCATCCGTCAACGCGGCACCACCTGGCATCCCGGCGTCAATGTCGGCATGGGCACGGACCACACCCTTTTTGCGCTCGAGACCGGCGCAGTCACCTTCAACAAAAAAGCCAACGGCCGAACCTACGTATCGGTCAACCCGATTACCAAAGCCGCGGAGTAGCCGGTTCCGCACTATAAAACCGGCGCCCATCTCGGGAACCGGTGTCTGGCCAAACCAGTGAATGGAGCCAGGAAAAGGATCAGGGGAGATGGGTTTTCCATCTCCCCTTTTTTCTTGCCTGGAGGACGTCGAATGGTTGCCGAAGCGGAAGACACCGAAGACGAAAGTTACGCGATAGATTGCCCGGTGCTGGCCACGGAGCGGCTGGTGATGCGCGCCCCGTGTGAAGCCGACATCGCGCAACTGGTCGAGCTTGCCGACAACCGTCACGTCGCCGAGATGCTGGCCCGCATGCCGCACCCCTATGGCGAGGCCGAGGCACGCGCCTTCCTGGCTATGACCCGGTCGCGCCGGGCCGGCATCGCCTACGCCCTGACGCTCGCCGGCACCGACATTTTCGTCGGCTGCGCCGGCCTCAACATGACCGATCGCGGGCTGGAACTCGGCTACTGGATCGGCGAGCCCTATTGGAAGCGCGGCTATGCGACGGAGGCCGCGCACGCGTTGGTCGACCTTGCCTTCCAACGGACGTCGATCCACGTGCTGCAGGCTTCGACGCGGGTGATCAATCCGGCCTCGCGCCGGGTCATCCACAAATGCGGCTTCCAGTATGCCGGCCAGGGCATGCTGAACTCGATCGTCGCCGGCCAGGTGCCGGTCGAGCGGTACCGGCTGGACAGAAAGACCTGGATCAGTCTTCGAAACTGGGTGCATTTCTAGGTGTTTTGATATTCAGGTGAGGCCGGCCTGCAAACGCGGGTTTTATGCGCTTCCGGTGCACGTACTTAAGTACACTCCGCTCCGGTTCTCGAAAGACAGTGTTTTCGGCTCGGCCTGACCTGAATCTCAACACCTAGGCGCGTGCCTCCAAACGACAGGTTTGGAAACGTTGGTTGTGGATCGGGCTCAACTCAGCCCATCTCGACCCAAATCGGGAGATGGTCCGAACCGACCGCTTGCGGGTCGACCCACAGGCGCTTCAGCGATCCGGCGAGCGAGGCCGAGGTAAAGATGTAGTCGATGCGCTTGTGGCGGCTTGTGTCTTCGGGTCGCGTGGGATCGACCCAGGTGACGACGTCTGGTGTGTTCAGGCGCTGGGCGACGTCGACGGCGAGATCGGCGGTCAAGGGCATGCCGAATTCATGGTCCGGGCGGCCGACGAGTTCGACATATTCGGGCGAGCCGGGCAGCATGTTGAAGTCGCCCATGACGATGAAGGCTTCGGGATAGGGCAGGTCCGGCAGGCCGATCTCGGGAATGCCGGAGAGACCGCCGCCCTCGAAGGCATAGTTCAACAGGCGCTGGCGCAGGAAACGGATCTGGCTGGCGCGCTCAACCGGACTGCGATGGTCGAGATGCGTGGAATAGAAGCGGATGAAGCCGAGCGGGGTCTCGACCAGCGCCTCGAGTGCGCCGCGCTGGAAGTTCATCGCCTCAAGGCTGCGGCTGCGCGGCAAAAGCAGATTGCGCGACAGATGGATCGGTGTCTTCGACAGCACCATGTTGCCGAGCTGGAAAGTGGTGGTGATGGCGCGGCCGGCCTCCAGGCGCGAGCCGACATTGACCTCGAAATTGCTGCCGTAGGCGGCAAAATATTCGGGCAGCGCCTCACCGATCTCGGCGACCATGTCGCGGTTGCCGTTCCTCGGATTGTTGCGGGTCACTTCCTGCAGCGCGATCACGTCGGCGCCGCGAACCGCCTCGGTGATGCGGCCGAGATCGTAGCGGCCATCCAGACCGATACCGTACTGGATGTTGTAGCTCACAACCTTCATTCCCGCGCCCCTCAAGCTCCGTCCGCGAACACTGCTACCGCGTCCCCGACAAAAGGGCATCCGGCGCTTTAGTCGCAAAACGGCCTCGCCCTTGGCCGCGCCTTGGTTTAGAGCAAGGCGCAAGATCTAGAGCAAAGCCGCAAGGCCAACAGAAACTGCGTAGTCCAATGAAATTTCTCGATCAAGCCAAGGTTTATATCCGCTCCGGCGACGGTGGCGCCGGCTCTGTGTCGTTCCGGCGCGAAAAATTCATCGAGTTCGGCGGCCCGGATGGCGGCGACGGCGGCCGCGGCGGCGATGTCTGGCTGGAAGCGGTCAACGGTCTCAACACGCTGATCGACTATCGCTATCAGCAGCATTTCAAGGCCAAGACTGGTGTCCACGGCATGGGCCGCAACATGACCGGCGCCAAGGGCGCCGATGTGACGCTCAAGGTGCCGGCCGGAACCCAGGTGTTTGCCGAGGACAATGAGACGCTGATCTGCGACCTGACCGTGGTCGGCCAGCGCTTCCTGCTGGCCAAGGGCGGCAATGGCGGTTTCGGCAACCAGCATTTCAAGACCTCGACCAACCAGGCGCCTCGCCGCGCCAATCCCGGCCAGCCCGGCGAAGAGATGAATGTCTGGCTGCGGCTGAAGCTGATTGCCGACGCCGGCCTGGTCGGGCTGCCCAATGCAGGCAAGTCGACTTTTTTGGCAACCGTCACCGCGGCCAAGCCGAAGATCGCAGACTACCCCTTCACCACGCTGCATCCCGGCCTCGGCGTTGCCCGCATCGATGCGCGCGAATTCGTCATCGCCGACATTCCGGGCCTCATCGAGGGCGCGCATGAGGGTGTCGGCATCGGCGACCGCTTCCTCGGCCATGTCGAGCGCACGCGTGTACTTCTGCACCTGGTCTCGGCGCAGGAGGAAAATCCTGGAAAGGCCTACAAGACCGTGCGCGCCGAGCTCGACGCCTATGGCAATGGGCTGATCGAGAAGGTCGAGATCGTCGCGCTCAGCCAGGTGGATATCCTTGACGCCGATGAGCGCAAGAAGAAGGTTGCGTCCCTCAAACGCGCTGCCGGCCGCGCGCCGATGCTGCTGTCGGCGGCCACCGGCGAGGGCGTCGAAGCGGTGCTGCGCGCGCTGATGGCAGTTGTCGGCGAAGCGCGCGACAGGGCTGCCGCTCCCGTCGAGACCCGCTGGGACCGATAACGATGACGGCGCGGTCGCTGACAAAATACCGGCGCATCACGGTCAAGATCGGTTCGGCCTTGCTGGTCGACCGCACCAGCGGCCTGAAGCGCGACTGGCTGGCTTCGCTTGCCGAGGATATTGCGGTGCTGGCCAATGGCGGCGCCGAGATCCTGGTCGTATCGTCCGGCGCCATTGCGCTCGGCCGCACCATTCTCGGTCTCGGAAAACGGGCGCTGAAGCTCGAGGAGAGCCAGGCGGCGGCCGCCGTCGGGCAAATTGCGCTCGCCGGCGCATGGTCGGATGCGCTGGGCAAGGGTGCGCTGAAATCGGGCCAGATCCTGCTGACGCTCGGCGACACCGAGGAGCGCCGACGCTATCTGAATGCCCGCGCGACGATCTCGACGCTGCTCAAGATGAAGGCGGTGCCGGTCATCAATGAGAACGACACGGTAGCGACCTCCGAAATCCGCTATGGCGACAATGACCGGCTGGCGGCCCGGGTGGCGACGATGATGGGCGCCGACCTGCTTGTGCTGCTCTCCGACATTGACGGGCTCTATACGGCGCCGCCGGCGCGCGATCCCGATGCAAAATTCATTCCGGTGGTCGACCGCATCACGCCCGATATCGAGGCTATGGCCGGGGCGGCCGCATCCGAACTGTCGCGCGGCGGCATGCGCACCAAGCTCGATGCCGGCAAGATCGCCACCGCCGCCGGCACCGCCATGATCATCACCTCGGGCACCAGGCTGTCGCCACTGATGGCGATCGAGCGTGGCGAGCGCGCCACCTTCTTCAGGCCGAGCGCCAATCCGGTGAAAGGCTACAAGACCTGGATCGCCGGCCAGCTCGAACCGGCCGGGCGGCTCACCGTCGACGCCGGCGCCATCGGTGCGCTGCTGTCCGGCAAATCGCTGCTGCCGGCGGGCGTCAGGCTGGTCAGCGGCAATTTCTCGCGCGGCGACACGGTGGCGATCCTGTCGCCCGAAGGGCGCGAGATCGCGCGCGGGCTGGTTGCCTATGATGCCGCCGATGCCGTAAGGATCGCAGGCCTGAAGACCGCCGAGATCGAAACCGTGCTCGGCTACGAGGCGCGATCGGCGATGATTCACCGCGACGATCTGGTAGTGAGCGGCGCGGCCGAGTGAGGCGCGGCCCTGCGATTGACGGCGCGCTACTTGTCAGGTTCACGCGGCCATTTGGGCGGATTGCGGTACCTCTCCTGAACGTCCCGTTGAATTTTCAGAAGCTTGCTGCAACCTCCCAACTGTCCTTCAATGATAGCCTTGGCACGTTTATCCATTTCGGCTTGGGGGAGGTCCGTCCCGTCTGCGATGAGGTCGTGCATGACTGAGTCGGCCATCATTGCGTCTGTCGCTTTTTCCTCCTCCATCTTTTTCTTGAATTCTGCTTCAAGCCTCACACGCGGCCCACATCCATGTCCCTCCTCAACTACGACGTAGATTTGGGAAAACGGCGTCGGTAGCGCGCCGCAATAGCGCTCAGCGAGTACGAGGGACATCATCGAACCTACCATGGTCATGGCCAGGCCATCGGGGCTCTCGCCGAGTTCGATCTTGTCATCGCAGTAATCGGCTGCGCGAAGGCCGGTGGGCGCCAGCATCGTGGCCAAAGCAAACAAGACTGCGGCGCTCTTCATTCTGCTCTCCCGAATTTGCGGCCATTGCCGCGAAGGCCGGCCGCGTGTAAATCCACCAGGCTTCACCGGAGCGGTCAGATGTTGAACAAACACCAAGGCGAAGATGTAGCCAGTTTGATGGCACGGATAGGCCGCAATGCGCGCGCCGCCGCCCGACCGCTGGCTATCGCCACGACCAACGCCAAGAATGCCGCACTCGTCGCCATGGCCGACGCGATCATTTCGCGTGAGCAGGACATTCTCGACGCCAACGCCATCGATGTCTCGAATGGCCACGAATCGGGATTGTCCGGCTCGTTCATGGACCGGCTGAAGCTCGATCCGGCGCGCACCCGTGCCATGGCGGATGGCATCCGTGAAATCGCCGAGCTCAGGGACCCGGTCGGCGATGTGATTGCCGCCTGGGATCGCCCCAACGGCCTGCAGATCGAGCGCGTGCGCACGCCGCTCGGCGTTGTCGGCGTCATTTATGAAAGCCGGCCGAATGTGACGGCGGATGCCGGCGCGCTCTGCCTCAAGGCCGGCAATCCGGTGATCCTGCGCGGCGGCTCGGACTCGCTCAATTCGTCCGCCGCCATTCATGCCTGCCTGGTCGAGGGGCTGAAGGCCGCCGGCCTGCCGGAAGACGCCATTCAGCTGGTGCCGACCACCGACCGCGCCGCCGTCGGCGAGATGCTGAAAGGGCTTGGCGGCAATCTCGACGTCATCATTCCGCGGGGCGGCAAGAGCCTGGTCGGGCGCGTCCAGAGCGAGGCGCGGGTGCCGGTCTTTGCCCATCTTGAAGGCATCTGCCATCTCTACATCGACCGCTCGGCCGATCTCGACATGGCGGTCAGGATCGCCGTCAACGCCAAGATGCGGCGCACCGGTGTCTGTGGCGCTGCAGAGACTTTGCTGGTCGACCGCGCGGTGGCCTCCACACATCTGGTGCCGATCCTCGACGCGCTACGCGCCGCCGGCTGCGAGATCCATGCCGATCAGGAAGTGATGAAGCTGTTCTTCGACGCCAAGCCGGCGACCGATGCCGACTGGATGACCGAATATCTCGAGGCCATCATCGCGGTAAAGCTGGTAGACGGAATTGCCGGTGCCATCGACCATATCGAGACGTTCTCCTCACACCACACCGAGGCGATCATCGCCGAGGATACCAAAGCGGTCGAGCGGTTCTTCAACGAGATCGACTCGGCGATCCTTTTGCACAATGCCTCGACGCAGTTCGCCGATGGCGGCGAATTCGGCATGGGAGCCGAGATCGGCATCGCCACCGGCAAGATGCATGCGCGCGGTCCGGTCGGCGTCGAACAGCTGACCTCGTTCAAATACCGCGTGCGCGGGTCGGGACAGGTGAGGCCTTGAGCGCTGGCCTTACCCTCCCCCTTGTGGGGAGGGTGGCGAGCGCAGCGAGCCGGGTGGGGGTACGACGCTGAATTCTGCAATCCCCCCACCCCGCTCCGCTTCGCGGATCGACCCTCCCCACAAGGGGGAGGGTGGGGCGCCTCTTTCCTCGCACTACCTCCGCATGCCGCATGCCGAAAAGGGCCTTGCCGTCGGCCTGTTCGGCGGCTCGTTCAACCCGCCGCATGCCGGTCATGCGCTGGTGGCGGAAATCGCGCTCAGGCGGCTGGCGCTCGACCAGCTATGGTGGATGGTGACGCCAGGCAATCCGCTGAAGAGCACGAGGGAATTGGCGCCGCTGAGCGACCGGCTGCTGCAGTCGGAGCAGATCGCCAAGAACCCGAAGATCAAGGTCACCGCCTTCGAGGCGGCGCATCATATTCGCTTCACCGCCGACACGCTGGCGCTGGTCAAGGCACGCAATCCCGGCGTCGACTTCGTCTGGATCATGGGCGCCGACTCACTCCGCGATTTCCACCGTTGGCAGCGCTGGCGCCAGATCGTCATGGCCTTCCCGATCGCCGTCATCGACCGCCCGGGCGCGACGCTGTCCTTCCTGTCCTCGGTCGTGGCCAAGACCTTCGACTATGCCCGCGTCGACGAGGGTGACGCGCCCCGGCTCGCCCGCATGAAGGCGCCGGCCTGGACTTTTATTCACGGCCCACGCTCATCGCTGTCATCGAGTGCTATTCGCCAGCAAGCCAAGGGGTAACTCCGTAAGACCAGATCGCCGATGTCGCTTTTACGGCGGCCTTTCGCGATTGGCTGGGCGATGCTGCGCTGGATATGGCCACTTCAGTGAACCAGACCGACATCGACCCCAATCATGGCACCCCGCCGGCGCCCGTGATCGCCATTGCCAGCGTAATCGTGTCGATGGCGCTGATTGCGGTCGGCAACGGGTTGATGTTCGCCTATATCCCGGTCCGGCTTGGCGTCGAGCGCTTCGATCCGACCTGGGCCGGGCTGATCATCACCGGCCTGTCTGCCGGCGGACTTGCCGGCTGTATCCTGACCGGGCCGCTGGTGCGCCGCGTCGGGCACGCCCGCGCCTTCATGGTGCTGTCGGCGCTGATAGCGCTGTCGAATGCTGCCATTGGCGCCGGCACCTACCCGCTGCTGTGGATCGCGGCGCGCGCGCTTTACGGTTTTGCAATATGCGGCCTGTTCATCGTCGCCCAGAGCTGGCTCAACGATGCCGTCGCAAACGCCATTCGCGGCCGGGTGATGGCGGTGTTTTACGTCGCCTATGTCGCCGGACTTGGCGTCGGCTATGCCCTGCTGGCGGCGGTCGACATCGCGACGGCGCAGGCGCCGCTGATCGGCATTGCCTTCACCGCGGTGTCGATCCTGCCGGTCGGCATGACGCGGTTGGCTCAACCGCCGCCACCTCGCGCAGCCTCCGTGGCGCTTGGCCGCGCCTGGCGGATCTCGCCGGTCGGCGTGGCCGGCATGCTGGCCGTCGGCGGCCTGTCGATGGCGATCGCCGGGTTCGCTCCGATCCATGCCACGGCCAAGGGCTACAGCCAGGCCGATGTGGCGCTGCTTTTGTCGGCCATGCCCGTCGGCACGCTGATCCTGCAGATCCCGCTCGGCTGGATTTCGGATCGTACCGATCGCCGTTACGTGCTGGCCGGCGCTGCGGCACTGGCCATCGTTGCCGGTATTCTGGCTATCGGCTTTGACGGTGGCGCTCTGGCGGTGCTGGTGGTGATCTATGTGATCTGGGACGGCGCTTCGGAATCGATCTATTCGCTGGCCAGCGCACACGCCGCCGATCGCGCCGGCAAGGACGACATGGTGGCGCTGTCGAGTTCGTTGCTGTTTGCCTGGTCGCTGTCGGGGTTCATCGTGCCGGGTATCGTGACGGCCCTGTCGGCTGTCTATGGCACGCAGGCCTTCATTTATGTGGCCATCGTCATCGCCACTGTCTTCTGCCTGTTCGTGCTGTGGCGAGTGGCCACCACGCGCGCCGTCCCCGCTACGGAGACCAGCAGTTTCGCGCCGATGTCGGCGCAGGCGCCGCTGCCGGTGGAGCTCGCCTACGCCCCGGAAGATCAGCGCTGAACGGTTTCACAGCTCCTACTGCCTGGTAGCGGCAGTTTCCTGTCGAGCCTCCGGCGGAGGTGCGGGAACCGAAATGGCTTCGGCGTCGAACGCCTGCTTGACGCGTTTGGTGAGATCGATCTGGGTGGCGAAGAAATCCGCCGCCGTGGTCCAGTAGCGCAAGGTGATGGCGACGCTGGCATCGCCCACCGTGGCGACGAAGGCGATCGGCGCCGGCTCTCGCTTGACGCGGCGCTCGCCGCCGGCAACGCCCAGCATGGTTTTCTGCGCCAGGTCGATGTCGTTCCAGGAGCCGATGCTCAGCGTGATGTCGCCGCGGCGCACACCGTTGCGAGTAAAATTGCGCACCGGCTGGTTCCACAGCGTCGAATTGGGCGCCAGCACATAGACGCCGTCTGTCGTGCGGAGCTTGGTGGCGAACAAGCCGATTTCCTCGACGGTGCCGGAAATGGCGCCGACCTCGACATATTCGCCGATGCGGAATGGCCTGAGCGCCAGAAGCATGATGCCTGCGGCGATGTTCTGCAGCGTGCCTTGCAGCGCCAGGCCGATTGCCAGCCCGATGGCGCCGATGGCGGCGATGATCGAGGCCGTCTGAACGCCGAACTGGCCGAGCACCATGATGACGACCAGGATCAGGATGGCGTAGCGCACGATCTTCGAGAAGAAATGGCGCAGCGTCGCGTCGAAACCATGGATATGGCCGAGGCCGGCTGAGATCGATCGTTCTGCGAGCCCGGCGACGAGATAGCCGACGACCAGCAGGATGATGGCGCCGATGGCGGAGAAGGAATAGGAAACGATCAGTGTGCTGAGTTGCGCAAGGCCAGCCTGCACGGTGAGCAGCGTGTTCTGGGGGTCGATTGGCATCAGGAAAATCCGTTTGGGGGGTGTGTCGATAACCCCTGCCGCGGCCATGGGTTCCGATTTTTCTCAAGGCTCCGGAACCGGAAGTCGTGCACTGCGTTCGCGGTGGCAGGGCCTCCCGTCTTGAAACTGCAAGGGAACTCTGCCTATCTATAGGGTGTCACCTGATTTCGTGGGTGATTTGGTTGTTCTTGCTGCGAAAGGAAATACACTGAGAACAGCATTGCGGAAGAAGGCTGACGTCATGCCTTCGCCGGCCAGGATCAGCGTAGATGACGCCGTGTCCCGTGCCATCAAGACAGTCCTTGCCAGTCTGGAAGACTCCAAGGCCGAAAATATTGTCTCAATCGACATTCAGCGGAAATCGAGCCTCGGCGACTATATGGTCATCGCGTCGGGCCGGTCGCACCGTCATGTCTCGGCTGTCGCCGACCACCTGCTCAAGGCGCTCAAGGATGCCGGTCTCGGCACGGCGCGCGTCGAGGGGCTGTCCGGCGCCGACTGGGTCCTGATCGATTCAGGCGACATCATCGTCCATGTCTTCCGCCCAGAAGTCCGCGAATTCTACAATCTTGAAAAGATGTGGCAGGCGCCGGACCTCGAGGAAGAGACCTTGCACTGAGCTCCGTCTCATGTCGTAACCATCCGGGGTGCGACATGGATTGAAAGCTCGCCGAGGCAGGGATGAAGATAGCAGTTCATGCCGTGGGCCGGATGAAGGCCGGCCCCGAGAGAGAACTCGCCGACCGCTATTTCGAGCGTTTCGCCAAGAGCGGCCCGGCGATCGGGTTCGAATTCTCTGGTGTCGCCGAGATCGCCGAGGGACGAGCCCAGAACGCCAATGAGCGCCGCCGCGAGGAAGGCCAGAAGCTGCAGGCACAGCTGCAGCCGGGCACGGCGCTGTTCCTGCTCGACGAACGCGGCAAAAACCTGTCCTCAGACGATTTCGCCAGCCGTATCGGCCAGCTGCGCGATGGCGGACGCAAGGCGTTGGTCATCGCCATTGGCGGCGCCGACGGGCACGACCAGTCGATTCGCGATCAGGCTGAGCTGATAGTCTCGTTCGGCGCGGCGACCTGGCCGCACCAACTGGTGCGCGTCATGCTGGGCGAGCAGCTCTATCGGGCGGCAACGATTCTTTCGGGACATCCCTACCACCGTTCGTAAATCAGTGGGTCGAGGATCAATCGTCCGGATTTCCGCCCCAATGCGCGGCTGTTTTGTGCTAGGCTTCGGTTCGATCATGGTTGATGGTTCGTTAACGAAGCCACGCATAGAGTCGGGCTTCAATGGCTGACAACGGGAAATCACGAACGGGCTTCCGGCACGCGCGCTGCGGCATCGCTGCAGCAGTGGTTTTGCTGTCGCTCGGGCTTGCGCGGGCCGAAAATACGCTGGACGTGGCGCCCGACCCCGATCTGAGCCGTGCCGAATATGAGAAGGTGTCGGCCGAGATCACGCTGTCGTCCGAACGGCTGGCCAAGCTCGCCGCCGACATTGCTTCGGTCAAGAAGGACCATGCCTCGATCACCGCGGCGCTTATCCAGTCGGCGATGACCGAGCAGAAGCTCGGCCAGGACATCGAGGATATCGGCGCCAGGCTCGAAGGACTGAAGGGCGAGGAACAGAAGATCCGTGTCTCGCTGGCGGCGCGGCGCGACGTGCTGGCCGAGGTGCTGGGGGCGCTGCAGCGCATGGGGCTCAATCCGCCGCCGGCGATCCTGGTCAAGCCGGAAGACGCACTGTCGTCGGTGCGCAGCGCCATCCTGCTCGGCGCAGTGGTGCCGGAACTGCGCCAGCAGACCGACAAATTGCTGGCCGACCTCAGGGAACAGACCCGGGTGACGGCCTCGATCGAGGCCGAGCGGACGCGGCTGACAGCGGCGGTCGGCGAGCAGACGGCGGAAAAGAAACGCCTCTCCATGCTGCTCGAAGCCAAGCAGAAGCTCGAGGCGGACACCTGGACGGCGATGGCCGCTGAAAAGCAGCGGTCCCAGGCGCTTGCGGCCAAGGCCGGCAGCCTGAAAGAGCTGATCGCTTCGCTTGAAGCCGACAAGAGCCGCAAGGCGGCGGATGCCGTCAAGGCAGGCGAACAGAAAGCGGCCGACAGCGATAAGCCGGACGCCGATAACGCCGATGCAGGCACAACCGCGTCGACGGAGCTGGCTTCGCTGCCCGTGCCGGAAGGCAACCGCCTCACCGCCGCCGCGCCGTTTTCGGCACTTCAGGGACAGGTCTCGCTACCGGTCACCGGCAAGATCAAGCTGCGTTTCGGGGCCGATGACGGTAACGGCGCGGTGATGCTTGGCGACATGGTTGCGACACAATCGGGAGCCATCGTCACGGCACCGGCGGACGGAAATGTGCTTTATGCGGGGCCTTTTCGCTCCTATGGTCAACTCTTGATCCTCAATGCGGGAGACGGCTATCATGTCGTCCTGGCGGGGATGAGCAGAATCAGCGTCGCGTCTGGCCAGTCGGTGCTCGCAGGAGAGCCGGTCGGCGCGATGGGAGAGGCCCGGGTGGCAAGCACCTCGGCCTCGAAGAATGGAAATGCCACGCCGGAACTCTATGTCGAGTTCCGCAAGGATGGAAAACCCGTCGATCCGACCCCATGGTGGGCGGACCGCTTCTCTGGAAGGACGTGAAATGATGCGGAAACTGTCGCTTCTTATTGCCGGTGCGCTGATGGGCGCGTCAGCGATGAGCCTGGTCTATGGCGCCCCCGGCTCGACGGCGAACGCTGCAGGCTCCGAGACCTACAAGCAACTGGCGATCTTCGGCGACATCTTCGAGCGCGTGCGGGCGCAGTATGTGACGCCGCCGGACGACAAGTCGCTGGTCGAAAACGCCATCAACGGCATGCTCACCTCGCTCGACCCGCACTCCTCCTACATGAATGCCGAGCAGGCGCAGGACATGCGCGTGCAGACCAAGGGTGAGTTCGGCGGCCTCGGCATCGAGGTCACCATGGAGAACGACCTGGTCAAGGTGATCACGCCGATCGACGACACCCCGGCTGCCAAGGCAGGCGTGCTGGCCGGCGACTATATCGCCAAGATCGACGGCCAAGAGGTTCGCGGCCTGACGCTCAACGATGCAGTCGAAAAGATGCGCGGCCTGGTCAACACGCCGATCAAGCTGACCATCCTGCGCCAAGGCGCCGACAAGCCGATCGAGCTGACGGTGGTGCGCGATATCATCAAGGTCAAGGCGGTCAAGTTCCGGGTCGAGAACGACATCGGCTACATGAAGATCACCTCCTTCACCGAAAAGACCTATGACGACCTCGAGAATGCCATCGACACCATCAAGAAGCAGGTGCCGAACGACAAGCTCAAGGGCTATGTGCTCGATCTCAGGCTCAACCCGGGCGGCCTGCTCGACCAGGCGGTGAGCGTGTCCGACGCCTTCCTCGACCGTGGCGAGATCGTCTCGACCCGCGGCCGCGACCCGAAGGACGTCACACGCTTCGACGCCAAGGCAGGCGACGACATCGGCGCCAAGCCGCTGATCGTGCTCGTCAATGGCGGTTCGGCCAGCGCCTCCGAGATCGTCGCCGGCGCGCTGCAGGACCTGCGCCGCGCCACAGTGGTCGGCACGCAGTCATTCGGCAAGGGCTCGGTGCAGACCATCATCCCGCTTGGCGAGAACGGCGCGCTGCGCCTGACGACGGCGCTCTATTACACGCCGTCCGGCAAGTCGATCCAGGGCAAGGGCATCACGCCCGACATCAAGGTCGACCAGCCGCTGCCGCCCGAACTGCAGGGCAGGGACCTGACGCGCGGTGAATCTGACCTCAAGGGCCATATCAAGGGGGCCGACGAGAGCGATACCGGCTCGGGCTCGGCTGCCTATGTGCCGCCGGATCCAAAGGACGATCTGCAGCTGATCTATGCCGAACAGCTGCTGCGCGGCCAAAAGACCGATCCGGCATTCCCGCCGAATCCGGAGAAGGCAGTGCTTAACCAGTGAAATCGACTGGTAGCTCTGGCTGCCCAATCGAAGCGATGCAATGCTGCCGGGACCGTGAGGTTCCGGCAGTTTGATTCGGGGGCAGCTGGGCGCTGTGCCTCAAAGGCGCAGGGGACGCGCCGTCAGTTTTGGATCTGCGCATGGCGAAGATTTCGCTGATCACGCGCCGGGGGATGCGGCTTGGCTGACGTCGGCAAGGACATCGAACGCCCGCTCGGACAGACCGTCCGACCGCGTGCCGCGTCGCGCGGGATCAGCGCTGGCGCCGTCGCGGCGACGCTGGTCGTGCTGGCCGCGGTCGGCATCTCCGGCGCGATCGCGCTGCGCGAGAAGCCGTTCCGCAAACCGGAAGCAATCGCGGTCTCGACGCCGAAGGTGACGGCGGCGGCCGAGCCCGCGGCCGCAGCGCCCACTGCTCAAGCGACGGCGGCAGCGCCGAAGGCGGAAACGCCCAAGGCCAGCGGTCCGCAGATCATCCATGTGCAGTCCCAGGAGGGTGATGGCCCGCCCAATGCAGCCATCGTCATCCACGACCCGTCGACGATCGGCCAGAACCTGAAGATCGCGCATATCCCCGACAGGGCGCTGATCGAGGCCAGCGACACCGGCCCGTTGCCGGTTCGCGCCGCTGACGGCCGGCGGCCGTTCGATGTCTATGCGCGGCCGTGGTCGGGTTCGCGTGGCGCTCGAGTGGCAATCGTCATCGGCGGGCTTGCCGTGTCGCAGACCGGCACGCAGGCCGCGATCGCCAAGCTGCCGGCCGAAGTGACGCTGGCTTTTGCGCCGCAAGGCAACAGCATCGGCCGCTGGATGCAGGCGGCACGGCAGAGCGGGCATGAGGTGGTCATGCAGGTGCCGCTCGAACCGTTCGACTATCCCAACGTCAATCCCGGCCGCAACACGCTGACAGTGGCGGCAAGCCAGGACGACAATCTGAAGAATCTGCGCTGGGCGCTGTCGCGGACCACCAACTATACCGGCGTCATAAACTATATGGGGGCGCGCTTTTCGGCCGACGCGACAGCGATGGGGCCGTTCATGGCCGAGCTTGGCAAGCGCGGCCTTGCCTATATCGATGACGGCTCGTCCGCGCGGAGCCTGGCGTCCGATCTCGCCTTGAAGGACGGTGTGCCGTTCGTCGCCGGCGATACGGCAATCGACGCCGTGCAGGACCGCGGCGCCATCCTGAAAAAGCTCGACGCGCTGGAAGCGACCGCGCGTGCCAAAGGCTCCGCCGTCGGCATCGGCTCGGCCTTCGACCTCACCGTCGACACCGTGGCGTCCTGGGCGGTCGAAGCAAAAAAGCGCGGCATCGAGATCGTGCCGATCTCGGCGGTGGCCATCGACCCGGAAAAAGGCTGATCGGCGCTTGTGGCGATTTTCAACGATGCCGAGAAAAGAGCTCTCTCTGGGCCTGATTGATTGAACCATCATCCCAGTCGACCTCGCGCTTTGATTGCGGGATGTGTCTCCGCCGATATTCGTTGTTGTAGAACAGGGTGCCGTGGATTCCGAGCACATCGCGTTTCAGGATGGGACGACCCCAAAGCGGCGCCAGCACGCGACCTGCCTCGTCTTCACCAAGCCGCTCAAATAAATCTTCGGCCAGTTCCATGTCTCTTCCATCCGGGAAGATGGCGGCGTACTCCTCCTCTGTTGCCTCGAACACGCTGAAGGTTGCGTTCAAGGCGCCGTCGATGATTTGAATATTTTTCATGGGATTACTCTGCCATTCGACCGCAACGGCGGCAACGGGGCCGGGTGGCAGTGACTGGAACGAACCCACGTTTTCCGCTTCCGGGGCAAGCCTACTTTGAGTACGCTCCGCTCCGGTTCTCGAAATCATTCGCCACTGCCTCGCCGGAGCGAATCTCAGAACGGCTTTAAACTCCGATGGCTAAAAAGATCGATCCCGAGACGCTGCCATACCGCCCCTGTGTCGGGCTGATGATCCTCAATGGCGACGGGCTGGTCTGGGTTGGGCACCGCATCGCCGAACCGGACAGCGAATTTGCCGGGACCACGCAGCTCTGGCAGATGCCGCAAGGCGGCATCGACGAGGGCGAGGAGCCGCTGCAGGCGGCCGGGCGCGAGCTCTATGAAGAGACCGGCATGCGCTCGGTCACGCTGCTGGCCGAGGCGCCGCATTGGATCAATTACGACCTGCCGCCCGATCTGGTCGGCATCGCCCTCAAGGGCCGCTATCGCGGCCAGACGCAGAAATGGTTCGCCTACCGCTTTCACGGCGAGACCAGAGAGATCCAGATCAATCCGCCGCCGGGCGGCCACACCGCCGAATTCGATGAATGGGCATGGCGGCCGATGCAGGACCTGCCCGATCTGATAGTGCCGTTCAAACGCAAGGTCTATGAGGATGTGGTGGCGGCGTTCCGTCATCTTGCCTAGCTGGATGTGACGGTTCGCACGGCACCTGATTCGTGCTTTATTGATCGGGACACCCGCAGCCACGAGACCCATATGAACGACGCCGGGCAATGGCCTCTTAGCGCAGCGTATGGGCTGCCCCTCACCCGCCTGCCGGCTTTCGTCACTCGAAAAGCCAAGCAGTTGGCTTTTCGTCCGCTTTACGCCGACCGCTCCTCAACTCCCCGTATAGGGATAGGGAGAGATATCCGGCAGGACAATGAGGGGCAGCGCCGACTTCAGCGGGTCTGCGATGCATAAAGCCAAAGATACGATCAGCGAAGCGGCGGCCGGCGCCATTCTCACCATCGATCTCGGCGCTATCCGAGAGAATTACCGGCGGCTCAAGGCAAAGCTCGGCGGCGTGCGCTGCGCCGGCGTCGTCAAGGCCGACGGTTACGGGCTCGGCGCGCGGCAAGTGGCGGCGGCACTGGTTGCCGAAGGCTGCGACAGCTTCTTTGTCGCGCATCTCACCGAGGGTGTCGCGCTGCGCGACGCACTCGGACCGAAGCTGGAAATCCATGTGCTGAACGGGCTGCCGCCGGGCTCGGAACCCGAAGCGGTGGCTGCCGACCTTGTTCCCGTCATCAACAGTGGCGGACAATTGAAGGCGTGGAGCAAAGCCGGCCAGAAGGCCGGCCGCAAGCTCAAGGCCGCCATCCAGGTCGACAGCGGCATGTCGCGGCTGGGCATGGCGCCGGCAGAGGTCGAGGCGCTTACGGCCGATGCTTTCGCCGGCGTCGATGTCGTCCTCGTCATGAGCCATCTGGCCCGTGCGGACGAACCGACCAATGCGGCCAATGACGCGCAACTCAGGGAGTTCGAACGGCTGCGCAAAATGCTGCCCAAGGCGCCGGCGTCGCTGGACAATTCCTCCGGCATCTTTCTTGGGCCGCGCTATCAGTACGACCTCGCGCGTCCGGGCGCTGCGCTCTACGGCATCAATCCGACGCCTGATGAGGCGAACCCGATGCTGCCGGTGGTGCGGCTCGAGGCAAAGATCATCCAGACACGCGGCATCGATAAGGGCGCGGGCGTCGGCTACGGACATGCGTTTCTGGCCAGCGGTCCCTTGCGCGCGGCCACGATCTCGCTCGGCTATGCCGATGGCTGGCACCGGCGCGCGGCTTCGGCTGCTTGGCTCGACGGCGTGCGACTGCCCTTTGTCGGGCGGGTGTCGATGGATTCGATCATACTCGACATCTCGGCCCTGCCGGCCGGCCGGCTGCGCGAGGGCGACCTTGTCGAACTCCTAGGCCCCTCGCAGAGCGTCGATGACGCCGCCGGTCATGCCGGCACGATCGGTTATGAAATCCTGACCAGTCTCGGCCCCCGCTTCCACCGCCGCTATATCAACGAATAGAGCCGCGACACGCCGCCCCTTGGCGGACGCCGCAGAATCCGGCAGACAGGAGGCGGCGGCCCTCTGACGGAAGTCGTCGTGGAGAGTGATGCGATGAAGATCTTCGTGTTGGGCGGCGGCGTTATCGGGGTCACCACTGCCTATTATCTCGCTGAGGCCGGCCACGAGGTGACGGTGTTCGACCGCCAGAAAGGGCCGGCGCTGGAAACCAGCTTCGCCAACGCCGGCGAGATCTCGCCGGGCTATGCTTCGCCCTGGGCCGGCCCCGGCATTCCGCTGAAGGCAATCAAGTGGCTGTTGATGAAGCACGGCCCGCTGGTGGTGCGGCCGGCCTTCGATCCGTATATGTGGACATGGCTCATCAAGATGCTGCGCAATTGCACCGCGGATCGCTATGCCATCAACAAGGCGCGCATGGTGCCGCTCGCCGAATACAGCCGCGACACGCTGAAGGCGCTGCGCGAGGCGACCGGCATCGCTTATGATGAGCGGACCAAGGGCACGCTGCAGCTGTTTCGCACGCAAAAGCAGCTCGACGGCACCGGCGGCGATGTAGAGGTGCTGAAGAAATATGGCGTTCCCTACGAGTTGCTCGATCCCGAAGGCTGCATTGGCGCCGAACCTGCGCTGGCCGGCGTGCGGGAAAAGTTTGTCGGCGGGCTGAGATTGCCCGGCGACGAAACTGGCGACTGCAAGATGTTCACCGATCGGCTGGCCGAGCTCTGCGTGGCGCGCGGCGTCACGTTCGAGTACGGTACGCAGATCCGGCGCTTCTCCAAGAACCGCAATCGCATCGTCAGCGTCGGCACCGACCAGCGCTCGCGCGCGGCCGACGCTTATGTGCTGGCGCTGGGCAGCTATTCGGCGCGCTTCATGCGCCTGCTCAGGCGCCCGATCCCGGTCTATCCGGTCAAGGGCTATTCGATCACCGTTCCGATCAAGGACGCGGTCGCCGCCCCGGTGTCGACGGTAATGGACGAAACCTACAAGGTGGCGATCACCAGGCTCGGCGACCGCATCCGCGTCGGCGGCACGGCGGAGATTTCCGGCTTCGATCTCAGGCTGCATGAATCGCGCCGGCGCACCCTCGAACATTCGGTCGGCGATCTGTTCCCGGATGGCGGCGACCTCAAGGCGGCGTCCTTCTGGTGCGGGCTGCGGCCGATGACGCCGGACGGGCCGCCGCTGGTCGGCCGCACCGAGTTCTCCAACCTCTATCTCAACACCGGGCACGGCACGCTTGGCTGGACCATGGCCTGCGGCTCGGCCAAGGTGCTGTCCGACATCATCTCCAGCAAGGTGCCTGATATCGATGTGCGGGAGCTGGGGCCGGAGCGGTATTTGAGGTAGGGGTGCTTTTTAAAGCTGGCGGGCCAGCACCCCCTCTGTCCTACCGGACAGAGGGGGTAAAGGATCGCTACAGAACGGCATTCCTTCAGCCTCGCCAGCCCCTCAAAACGCCTCCTTCACCCAACCCTTCGAGAACAGCCATCGGTAGGCCCACGGTATCGTCACCTTGGTCGATACCGGGTTCGAATGGGCGACATAGTCGTCATAGACCGGCTGCATCCTGGCGTAGAAGGCAGGGTCGAGCACCGTCATGCCGTTCTCCAGATCGTGGAAGAAACTGCGGTTGTTGAGATTGACCGACGAGATCGTCACCAGCCTTTCGTCGATCATCATGATCTTGGAGTGCAGCACGACATCGGGCGCCTTGAATTCGCGGATGTTGATGCGGTCGCCATATTTCTCGACGAACAGCTTGTTGAGCGCGGTCAGCAGCTTGCCGCCAATATCGCCCTTGAGGTCGATGCGGCCGACAATGTCGATCCTGACGCCGCGCGCCAGCGCCCGCTCGATGGCCAGGCTGAGCTTCGGCGTCAGATTAAGGTAGGGATTGACGATCTCGATATGGTGCCGGGCAGTGTCGATCAGCTCGACGAAATAGGTCTCGAGCGCATGGTTGTCCTCGTAGGGCACGGAAATGAAATGGCGCACCGTGCCCGGCGGGCGCCGGCTGTCGGAGCGCACCGGAATGGAGAAGGGTCTTGCGATGTTGGTGTCGGCGTCGCGCAGCCACAATGTCGAGAGATGCGCGGCCAGCGTCTCGACCGTGGCCGGGTCGGCAAACTCGATGTCGAAATCGCTCCAGTTCGAATAGTAGTTGAGCGAGAGGCCGTCGGTCTTGCCGTATTGCTCCAGGTTCGGATAGCGCGACAGGTCGATCGGCTTGTGGAAGAGGAAGCCGTCATGAATGTTGCGGCCGCCGATGATGACGCGCGAGCGGGCGGGATCCTCGGCAAGTGTCGCCAGCATCTTGACGTGATGGGTCTTGTGCAGCTGTGACAGTTGCTCGTCGACCGGCGCGCCGTGGTCGGCCCGCCAACGATATTCCTGCAACTCGACATTGGGATAATCGGCCGCCAGCCGGTGCAGCAGGGCATCGTCCTTGTCGCGCTCCAGCACGTCTGTGACCATGATGCGCACTTTGGTGCCGAGGGCTGCGTGATGGCGGATCAGCCGCTCGATGACGCGGCCGGAAAAATCGGCCTTGAACTCCAGCGACGACAGATAGACCAGCTTGAGTTTCGGCGCGCGCGAGAAATCGAGCGGCAGTTCGGGGTCGGCCTTGTCGAAGGCGCTGTCGGGTAAAGGCGCGCCGAGCAGCGCTTCGACCTTGGCGTTGAAGCCGTCGCGCGACTTGCGCAACAGGCGCGGTAACCCGAGCGGCAGCGAACAGGTCTGCGACAGCCAGCGGCCGGCATAGAAGATGCGGGCGAGTTCATCCAGGCCGGATGGACCGGGCACTGGACAACGCTCGTAGCGGCTGTCGAGCGCGGCTATCGCCGGATAGGCAACCTCTTCGCGCAGGATGGTGAGCGGGGCGCCTGTCGGCGCCAGGCTGGAGCTGAGCTTGAGACTGCAGCGGTTCAGGCCATCGCTGGGGAACAGGCTGGCGGTTTGCCCGGCCGACAGGCGGAGGCGGAAGGCGGCACCGCTCGCCACGCTGCGCGAGCCACCGCCGGCGCGAATCGCCAGCGCCCCGTCGCAGGCGCCCGATATCTCAACCGGCTGCTTTCCCGCCTGGCGCATCACGATCTCGATCGAGCGCGCCTGCAGGCCGGAAAAGCTGAACGTCTTTGGCGCGGAGGGCCGCGCGGCGGCGTTGACATAGAGCGTCTGCCGCGACACGCGCCAACGGCCGTTGAAATGGCCTTCGCCGGTGCCCCTACCTGCCGGCATCTGTTCGGCGCTAACCGGCTTCGCCAGCTGTTCCAGCGTCCGGTAGGTGGCCTGGAAATCGCGGTTGGCGATGGCGTGGCGGTCATGGCCGAACGGACCGGTGCCGTTCGCCCTATCGATGGCGCCGATCTGGTTGTGGGCGAGCAGCGCCAGAAACTGCCTTTCATAGTCGCTGGCACCGGCATCGCCGAAAAACGCTGCTGCTGCAGTCTGCGGTCCGGGCGTGCCGGCCGATACCGACGGCCGGCCGCAATCCTTCGCATCGGGGAAGAAATCGCAGCTGTGCCGGATCGGGGCGGCGCAAGCGGCAAGGGCCGCCAGCCCCAGCCCGGCCAGAGCCAGGCAGATGGCGCGGTTCATCCCGTGGCCCCGTTCATCGTCTTCAGCTCAGCCGGGTCGCGCGGCGGCATAAAGCCTTGCGGAAAGACCTTGCAGACGGGAAGTGCGAAAGTGGCGATCAAAAGCTCGGCCTCGCCGCGCATCTTTTTCGGCGCTGTCTTGTCATCACGGATCGCCTTTGCCGAGGCGACGAGCGCGCCGTCGCAGTCGCAATGATTATGGCGCGCGATGTAGCAGGCGTCATGGATTTGGCAGGCGCTGTCGAGGCGATTGACAGGGCGAGCCGAGAGGTCGCCGGTGCGGGTGCCGGGACCGCAGTAATTGCCGAAGACGAAAGGCGACGGGCGGGCCATTGCGATACGGACCGGCTTGGGCAGTTCGGCTTCCGGAACTACGGTCCATGGATTGGCGCAGGCGGAAAGCGCGACAAGCGGCAAGATGGCGAGCACCGCTCGCATTTTGATCCGCACCAGCTTTGCAAAAAAGTGTCCCACCCGGCGCAGCCAATCCTTAATAATAGGCGACATCGCGCTTGTTGCCACACTGGCCGATTTTGTGGCGAGGGCAAGGCGGCGCGGCCATCAGACAAACAGCCCGCGCTCTCTCTCGACTGCCTTGGTGATGAAGTTGGCGACGATCTGCACGCGGCGCAGTGGCCGGACCGATTCATGATAGACCAGCCAGTAGGCGCGGCGGATCGGCGTCACGATGTTAACGGGGATCAGCTCCGGCATAGAGCGGGCGACAAAGGTGTGCAAGATGCCGATGCCGGCGCCCGACCGCACCGCTTCGGCCTGGCCCAGCGCTGAGGAGATGGCGAAGCTGGTGCGCCAGTCCGGGCTGAACTCCGCCGCATAGTCGAGCGACGGGCTGACGATCAGGTCTGGGACATAGCCGATCAGCGTATGCTGGCCGAGTTCGGCAGCGGTCTCGGGTAAGCCGTGCGCCTGCGCATAGTCCCGCGAGGCAAACAGGCCGAGGGTGTAGTCGACCAGCTTTCCCGCCACCAGCCTGCCTTCGCTCGGCCGCTCGACGGTGATGGCGATGTCGGCCTCGCGCCGCGACAGCGAGAAGGAACGCGGCACCGGCACCAGCTGGATGGTGAGTTCGCGGTGCAGCGCGGTCAGCGCGCCAAGACGCGTGGCGAGGAATGCAACGCCAAACCCGTCGGGCGCGCCGATGCGCACCGTGCCTGAGATATCGTCGCCTTCGCCCGACACGGCGGAGCGCGCGGCGATCATGTCGGCTTCCATGCGCTCGGCAATATCGAGAAAGCGCTGGCCGGCCGGCGTCAGCTCGCTGCCGGTGGTAAGCCGGCGAAACAGTTTTGTCCGTAACGCATCCTCAAGCGCTGCGATGCGGCGCGAGACGGTGGCGTGATTGAGTTCCAGCCGCTTGGCGGCGCCAAGGATCTGCCCGGCACGGGCCACGGCGAGGAAGATGCGGACGTCATCCCAGTTCATTGGGGTGGTCCGGGCTAGCGGCGAACGCGGCGTTCTCGCCCACCCCCCTCTGGCCTGCCGGCCATCTCCCCCGCAAGGAGGGAGATTGGCAGCTCCGCCACCTGCGTCTCTTTTGGTGCGTTGAAGATTTGCGAAGGCGGCAGCCACATCTGATCTCCCCCCTTGCGGGGGAGATGTCCGGCAGGACAGAGGGGGGTGTGACGGAGCGCAACCTTCGGGCCTTTCAGCAATCTGTAATTTGCGGCAATTAATGCACACTCGTCCTTCGTTGTCTATTTCTTGCACAACGGTTGCGTTTCCCCTCGCGTTGCCTTCGCGCCTGCAAAGGGGTTGAATGCGCCATCACAAACTCAGGGAGAGAAACCATGATCGAATACGGTCATTTCATCGGCGGCAAGCATGTCGCCGGGACCAGCGGGCGCAAGCAGGACGTCATGCAGCCCATGGACGGCTCGGTGCGCGGCACGGTGGCGCTGGCTTCGCCGGCGGAACTGCGTGCGGCTGTCCTGAATGCCAAGGAAGCACAGATCAAATGGGCTGCGACCAACCCGCAGCGGCGTGTGCGCGTGCTGATGAAGTTTCTTGAACTGGTTTCCCGCGACTATGACGAACTGGCCGATCTCCTGGCGCGCGAGCACGGCAAGACCATCGCCGACGCCAAGGGCGACATCCAGCGCGGCCTCGAAGTGGTCGAAGTCTGCATCGGTGCGCCGCACATGATGAAGGGCGAGTTCACCGACGGCGCCGGCCCCGGCATCGATGTCTATTCGATGCGCCAGCCGCTTGGCGTCGTTGCCGGCATCACCCCGTTCAATTTCCCGGCGATGATCCCGTTGTGGAAGATTGCCCCGGCGCTGGCCTGCGGCAACGCCTTTATCCTGAAGCCTTCCGAGCGTGACCCTGGCGTGCCGATGCGCATCGCCGAACTGTTCCTCGAGGCTGGCCTGCCGGCTGGCGTTCTCAACGTCGTCAATGGCGACAAGGATGTCGTCGACGCCATCCTCGACGATCCTGATATCAAGGCTATCGGCTTTGTCGGCTCGACGCCGATCGCGCATTACATCTACTCGCGCGGCACGGCCGCGGGAAAACGCGTGCAGTGCTTCGGCGGCGCCAAGAACCACATGATCATCATGCCCGATGCCGACATGGACCAGACCGTCGACGCGCTGATCGGCGCGGGCTACGGCTCGGCCGGCGAGCGCTGCATGGCGATCTCGGTTGCCGTTCCCGTGGGCAACGACACCGCCAACCGGCTGATGGAAAAGCTCATCCCGCGTGTCGAAAGCCTCAAAGTCGGCCCGTCGACGGATTCGTCCGCCGATTTCGGCCCGCTGGTCACGGCGCAGGCATTGGAACGCGTCAAGGGTTATGTCGACACCGGCGTCAAGGAAGGCGCCGAGCTGGTCGTCGATGGCCGCGGCTTCTCCATGCAGGGCTACGAGGATGGCTACTATATGGGCGGCTGCCTGTTCGACAATGTGACGGCTGACATGCGCATCTACAAGGAAGAGATTTTTGGCCCGGTGCTGTCGGTGGTGCGTGCGCCGACCTATGAGAGCGCCATCAAGCTCGCCAACGATCATGAGATGGGCAATGGCGTGGCCATCTTCACCCGTGACGGTGATGCTGCTCGTGATTTTGCTTCGCGCGTCCAGGTCGGCATGGTCGGCATCAACGTGCCGATCCCGGTTCCGATCGCTTACTACACGTTCGGCGGCTGGAAGGCGTCGTCCTTCGGCGACCTCAACCAGCACGGCCCGGACGCGTTCCGCTTCTACACCAAGACCAAGACGGTGACCTCGCGCTGGCCCTCAGGCATCAAGGACGGTGCCGAGTTCGTCATCCCGACGATGAACTGACCGGACGATTTCGAAGATCGGCAAGAAGGCCTGGGTTGAACGTCCCGGGCCTTTCTTTGTACGAAACCGACATTGGCCATCACGTTTAAGCGATGGAACCAAGAGCCTGTCATCTGCCTTAAATTGCATTCCTGCCGTGGTGCAGGCCATCAAAATAGCGCCGGTAGCAGCCGGGGTTCTCGTCTGGCGCAAGGAGGTGTCAGATGACACGACGTCTTGTGGCGGCGATGTTCTTTGCGGTGTTCGCGATGTCCGGCATCGCCCAGGCTAAAGCCGATCAATGCGCGGCGCGGACCGACTTGGTCAAGGCGCTCGGCGAGAAGTTCCACGAAAACCAAGCCGCTCGTGGCCTGGTGAACCCAAATGTGGTGCTTGAGATATTCGTCTCCGACCAGGGCACGTGGACCATCCTGGCCACCGACACACACGGCCAAAGCTGCATCATCACGGCTGGCGAAGGCTGGGACGGGGCGGCTATGGCAGCAGTCTTGCCGGGCACCTGATAAAGACCGGTCGGAAGTCTGGAGCAGAGACGGAGTTCAGCGTGTGGCGGCCACTTCGGCATGGCCGCGCAGCAGTGCCATAAGGCGTTTGGCGTCCTTGGCGGCAGCCTCTTCGTCACCAGCCAGGATCGAGCGGATTAGCGCGACGTGGTGCTCGGCCGATTCGGCCAGTCCTGTGTCGGCCCTGTAGCGGAACCAGAAGCGGCGGCTGTGGGTCTGCAGGGGCGCGGCCAGACGGGCCGCAAACGGGTTGTCGGCGGCCATCGCCAGGGCCTCGTCGAGCGCCTTGTCGGCCTGGATGAAGGCCAGCACATTGCCCGAGATGACGGCCTTCTGCATGGCAAGGGCTGCCTCATGAAACAGGTCGGCGGCCTCGCGGGTGACGAAGCGGGCGGCCGAGCGCGCCAGCACCACCTCGACACCGCGCCTGGCATCCAGCACGCGCAGCCAGTCGCCGGGATGAAGCGGGGCAATTGCGATTCCGGCGCGTGGCCTGACGTCGAGCAGTCCTTCCCAGGCGAGGCGCTGGATTGCTTCGCGGACCGGCGTACGACCGAGCGCCAGCTTTTCGATCAGCGCGCCTTCCGTCACGAAGCTCGCCGGCGCCAGTTCCAGCGTCACGATCATATGCTCGAGTACATGGTAGGCCTTGGCGGCGGCCGGCTTGGGGTATGCTGTCTCACTGGATATCAAAGGTGGGCTCCTGATATATCTTCCATATATCACAACGGATTCCTCATTGACAGCCGGTTTTCCAACAGATATACGGCTGATATATCAGATGGAGAGACGATCATGTGGACCGGAGTTTTCCCCGCCGTCACGACCAAGTTCACCGAAGACGACCGCCTCGACCATGCCGAGATGGAGCGCTGCTTTGCTTTGCAGATGGAGGCAGGCTGCGACGGTATCATCGTCTGCGGTTCGCTCGGCGAAGGGCCGATGCTGTCGCATGACGAGAAGATCGAGGTGCTGAAGACTGCCCAGAAAGTTGCCGGCAGCAAGCCGGTTCTGCTGACGGTCAACGAGGCAGGCACCCGCGAGGCGGCGAGCATCGCAAAGCGCGCGAGCCGGGAAGGCGCCAACGGGCTGATGGTGGTGCCGAGCCCGATCTATCACACCAACCCGGAAGAGACGGTCGCCGCCTTGCGCGCCGTCGCTCAGGCCGGCGACCTGCCGGTGATGATCTACTCCAACCGCCTCGCCTACCGCGTCGACGTCACCGTCGACCAGATGGAAGAACTGGCCGCCGACAAGCGCTTCGTCGCCATCAAGGAGTCCTCCGACGACATCCGCCGCTCGACAGAGATCATCAACCGCTTCGGCGACCGCTACGATCTGTTCACCGGCGTCGACAATCTCGCCTTCGAGGCGCTGTCGGTGGGCGCCATCGGCTGGGTGGCGGGTCTGGTCGTCGCCTTCCCGCGCGAGACCGTCGCCATCTACCAGCTGATGAAGCAGGGCCGCCGCGAGGAGGCGCTTTCGATCTACCGCTGGTTCCGGCCGCTGCTCGATCTCGATGTCTCGACCTATCTGGTCCAAAACATCAAGCTTGCCGAAGTGCTCGCGATCGACACAAATGACCGCGTGCGCATGCCGCGCCAGCCGCTGTCGGGCGAGCGCCGCAAAGCGGTCGAGAAGATCGTCAAGGACGCGCTGGCGGTACGGCCGAAGCTGCCGCAGTTCTGAAGGCTTTCTTCTCCCCGTGCACGTGCACGGGGAGAAGATGGCGGCAGCCGGATGAGGGGCAGCGCCGACGTGCAAGGAAATTCCAGGGACACAGAGGAGGGCCGCCGCCCCTCATCCGCCCTTCGGGCCCCGCAGCCCTTTGCTGGCGCTCCGGGCGTTCGTCGTTCGGAAAGCCAAGCAGTCGGCTTTTCCACCGCTTCGCGGACCACTCCTCACCCCCGTGAACGGGGAGAAGGGGTAGATATCGCCATTGTCGGTGGCGGCATTGTCGGCATCTGCGCTGCGGCCATGCTGGCCGAGGCCGGGCGCAGCGTCACGGTCTTCGACCGCACCGGCATCTGCGAGGAGACGAGCTCCGGCAATGCCGCCGCCTTCGCCTTCTCCGACGTGCTGCCGCTGGCGCATAAGGGCATGATGCGGCACTTGCCGAAATGGCTTGCCGATCCGCTCGGGCCACTCAGCATCCCGCCGGCCTACTTGCCGAAGCTGTTGCCTTGGCTGTTGCGCTTCTGGCGCGCTGGCGCACCAGAAAAATATGAGGCGAGCCTTGCTGCTCAGGCAGGCATGATGAAGCTCGCCGAGGCCGAATGGATGGGCCTGCTCGACCGTTCCGGCACGCGGCCGATGCTGCGCGAGGACGGCTCGCTGGAGCTTTATGAAAGCGAGGCCGAATTTCAGGCCGGGCTGCCGGGCTGGGCGGCGCGCGAGCGCTTCGGCATCGGCTTTCGCCATGTCGAAGGCGACGAACTGGCGCGGCTGCAGCCGGGACTGTCGCCGCGCTTCATCAAGGGCACCTTCGTGCCGGGCTGGAAGACCGTCGCCGATCCGAAACTGCTCGGCAAGGGGGTGTGGGCCTATGCCGAAAGGCTGGGCGCGCGTTTCGAAAAGGCGGGCATAGAGCGTGTCGCCGCCAATCCTGATGGCGCGACGCTGACGCTGACGGACGGCACGACCAGGCAGGCAAGACATCTTGTCGTGGCCGCCGGGGCATGGTCGCATCTGCTGACGAAGGCGCTTGGCGACACCATCCCGCTCGAAACCGAGCGCGGCTACAACACGACACTGCCGAAGACCGCTTTCGACGTGCAGCGGATGCTGATCTTTTCCGGCCATGGCTTCGTCATCACGCCACTCGAGACGGGCTTGCGCGTCGGCGGCGCCGTCGAGTTGGGCGGTCTCGACCGGCCGCCGAATTTTGCGCGCTCGAAGGCCATGCTGGAAAAAGCCAGACAGTTCCTTCCGGGGCTGGACGCGTCAGGCGGCCGCGAGTGGATGGGCTATCGCCCGTCGCTGCCGGATTCGCTGCCGGTGATCGGCACGGCGCGAACCGCGCCCAACGTTGTCTACGCCTTCGGCCATGGCCATCTCGGCCTGACCCAGGCGGCGGCCACCGGCCGCTTGATCCGCGATCTTGTTCTCGGGCAGACTTCGCGGATCGATCTTGCCCCCTTCAGCCCGCAACGGTTTTGAGTTCGAGGAAATCATGGCCAGAAAATCCTTCTTTTGCATCGACGGCCATACCTGCGGCAATCCGGTGCGGCTGGTGGCCGGCGGCGGCCCTTTGCTTCAGGGGTCGACGATGATGGAGCGGCGGGCGCATTTCCTGGCGGAGTATGACTGGATCCGCACCGGGCTGATGTTCGAGCCGCGCGGCCACGATGTCATGTCGGGCTCGATCCTCTATCCGCCGACGCGCGAGGATTGCGACATAGCCATCCTGTTCATCGAGACGTCGGGCTGCCTGCCGATGTGCGGCCACGGCACGATCGGCACGGTGACGATGGCCATCGAACATGGGCTGATCAAGCCGAAGACACCCGGCGTGCTCCGGCTCGACACACCGGCCGGGCTGGTCATCGCCGAATACAAGCAAGTCGGCGACTATGTCGAGGAGGTGCGCATCACGAATGTACCGTCCTTCCTTTATGCCGAGGGACTGACGGTCGACTGCCCGCAGCTTGGCGAGATCACCGTCGATGTCGCCTATGGCGGCAATTTCTACGCAATAGTCGAGCCGCAGGCGAATTTTCGCGACATGGCTGATTATTCCGCCGGCGATTTCGTCGCCTGGAGCCCTGTGGTGCGGCAGCGGCTCAACGAGAAGTACTCGTTCGTGCATCCGGAAAACCCCGGCATCAACCGGCTGTCCCACATGCTGTGGACCGGCGAGCCGACGGTGGAGGGGGCCGACGCACGCAACGCCGTCTTCTATGGCGACAAGGCGATCGACCGCTCACCTTGCGGCACCGGCACCTCGGCGCGCATGGCGCAGCTCCATGCCAAGGGCAAGCTCAAGGCCGGCGACAGTTTTGTCCACGAATCGATCATCGGCTCGCTGTTCAAGGGCAAGGTCGAGAAGGACGTCACTGTTGCCGGCAAGCCGGCCATCATTCCCTCGATCGGCGGCTGGGCGCGGATGACCGGCCTGAACACCATCTTCATCGACGACCGCGATCCGTTCGCGCACGGTTTTGTGGTTAAGTGATACGGTAGGCTGCCGATCATCCACCGAGACCAAGACTTGGACCCAGAGCGGGACCTCTTGGCGAAACCAGTCAGCGAAAGGTTAGCGCGTTGGGCGAGGCATCCACCGCCATAAGTCGGGAAGGAACCCATGTTGCAGCTGGTCAGTACGGAATGTGGCTAAAAAACGAAGCCCGCCAACAACGCAAGGATTCGTCTCATCGCCGAATTTTGACCGGGATTTCTTCGAAATGAGGTCGCTGGCCCGGCTGAATCGTCAAAGACATTGCGTTATGCCAATGATAGGGTCCGCGATAGTCCAGGGGTCGGGAGCAAAAAAACGGGCAATCGGAAGGCGTGCCGGCAAAACACGCTCGACGTTTGAAAAATCACGTTGCAATCCGGGCTCGAAACTTTACGACTAGGGGAAATACGAAAAGGAATGCGTCTGCATGGGCGACATTCCAGGGGAGCCATGTACACATGCAGTACTTTGTCCAGCAGCTTATCAATGGGCTGACGCTGGGATCGATCTATGGGCTGATCGCAATCGGCTACACGATGGTCTACGGCATCATCGGCATGATCAACTTCGCCCACGGCGACATTTTCATGGTCGGGGCATTCGCCGCCCTCGTTGTCTTCCTCATCCTCGGCTCCTTGTTCTATTCGGTCCCGGTCGTCCTGGCGCTGCTGATCATGATGATCGTGGCGATGCTGCTCACCAGCCTCTACAACTGGACGATCGAGAAGGTGGCCTACCGGCCGCTGCGCGGTTCGTTCCGGCTGGCGCCGCTGATCACCGCCATCGGCATGTCGATCGCGCTGTCGAACTTCATCCAGGTGACGCAAGGTCCGCGCAACAAGCCGATCCCGCCGATGGTCAGCCAAGTCTACAACATCAACGGCATCAGCGTGTCGCTGAAGCAGATCATCATCGTCGTCGTCACCGCCCTGCTGCTGGCGCTGTTCTGGTACCTGGTCAACAGGACTTCCCTCGGCCGGGCGCAAAGGGCGTGCGAGCAGGACCGCAAGATGGCGGCGCTGCTCGGTGTCGATGTCGACCGTACGATCTCGATCACCTTTATCATGGGTGCAGCGCTTGCGGCCGTCGCGGGCACGTTGTTCCTGATGTATTACGGCGTCATCGCCTTTTCCGACGGCTTTGTGCCGGGGGTCAAGGCCTTCACCGCGGCCGTTCTCGGCGGCATCGGGTCTCTGCCGGGCGCGGTGCTTGGCGGGCTTTTGATCGGCTTCATCGAGAGCATGTGGTCGGCGTATTTCTCGATCGACTACAAGGACGTCGCGGCGTTCTCGATCCTGGCGATCGTGCTGATCTTCCTGCCTTCCGGCATTTTGGGCCGGCCAGAAGTCGAAAAGGTCTGAGACAATGGCGGTTTCCGTATCCTCGGAGCGCGACACCGTCGCCTCCCCCGTGCAGCGTGCATTGCGCGAAGCGTTCTATGCCGGCGCCATCTCGCTGGGGTTGTTCATTCTCTTCATCGGCCTGAAGACCGACCAGAACATAAGCAACCAGCTGATCCTGGTGCAGCGCTGGTTGCTGCTCATCACCGTGGTCGTGCTGACCATGCTTGGCCGCTTCTTCTACATTGCATATGGCCAGCCGTTCATGGCCAATCAGAAGATCACCAATGTCGCCACCGGCCTGTTGCCGGCGAGCGTCGCGTCGCGCTTCTTCCTGCTTCCGGCCTTCATCGTCGCCGTTGTGCTGGCGGTTGTCCTGGTTGCGTTCGGCAGCGCCCTGCCGGTGTTGGTGGGACCCGATCTGGCCGGCTACCTTCAGTTCCTGCGCGCATTGGCCGTCATTTACGCGCTCGCTTGCGTGATCTTCTATTTCCGCTCCTTCATCCACGCCAATTTCACCAAGCTCGGGATTGCGGCGCTGGTGCTATACCCGATCCTCGTCGTCGTGGTGCTGTCGATCTACGCGTGGTCGATAACCGGCGGCCTGCAGGGCTCGTTGAAGTGGGTCGACAATTTCGGCATCCAGATCCTGATCTATGTGATGCTGGCCTGGGGGCTGAACATCGTCGTCGGCCTCGCCGGCCTGCTCGATCTCGGCTACGTCGCCTTTTACGCGGTCGGTGCCTATGCCTATGCGTTGCTCGGTTCGCAATACGGCCTGTCGTTCTGGATCCTGCTGCCCGCCGCCGGCGCCATGGCCGCCTTCTGGGGCGTTATGCTCGGCTTTCCGGTGCTCAGGCTTCGTGGCGATTACCTGGCGATCGTGACGCTGGCCTTCGGCGAGATCATCCGCCTGGTGCTGATCAACTGGCGTGAAGTCACCAACGGCTCGGCCGGCATCTCCGGCATCCCGAAGGTCACCTTCTTCGGCCTGATGACGTTTAATTCGACCGACCCGAACTATATCGGCAAGGTGCTGCACATCGCCCAGTCAAGCGCCTACTACAAGATCTTCCTCTACTATCTCATTCTCGGGCTGGCGCTGCTGACCGCCTTCGTCACCATCAGGCTCAGGCGCATGCCTGTCGGCCGCGCCTGGGAGGCGCTGCGCGAGGACGAGATTGCCTGCCGCTCGCTTGGCATCAACACCACCACCACCAAGCTCACCGCCTTTGCCACCGGCGCCATGTTCGGCGGTTTTGCCGGCGCCTTCTTCGCCGCACGGCAAGGCTTCGTCAGCCCTGAATCCTTCGTCTTCCTGGAATCGGCGATCATCCTGGCCATCGTGGTGCTCGGCGGCATGGGCTCGCTGGTCGGCATCGCGGTCGCCGCGCTGGTGATGATCGGCGGCACCGAGGCACTGCGCGAACTCGATTTCCTGAAAAGTGTCTTCGGAAAAGATTTCACGCCGGAGCTTTACCGCATGCTTTTGTTCGGCATGGCGATGGTCATCGTAATGCTGTGGAAGCCGCGCGGCTTTGTCGGCAGCCGTGAACCGACGGCCTTCCTCAGTGAACGAAAAGCGGTCTCCTCCTCCTTCACCAAGGAAGGGCACGGCTGATGAGCGCGACCTCCATTCAGAAGACCAATCCGGGTATGAAAGACGCCATCCTCCAGGTCGAGCATCTTTCGATGAAGTTCGGCGGCCTGATCGCCATCGGCGATCTGTCGTTCCAGGCCAAGCGCGGCGAGATCACCGCTCTGATCGGACCCAATGGCGCCGGCAAGACCACCGTCTTCAATTGCATCACCGGCTTCTACAAGCCGTCGGAAGGCATGATTACGCTCAACCGGGCCGACGGCTCGAGCTTCCTGCTCGAACGGCTGCCCAATCATGAGATCCCGGCGCGCGCCAAGGTGGCGCGCACCTTCCAGAACATCCGCCTGTTCTCGGGCATGACGCTGCTGGAGAATCTGCTGGTTGCCCAGCACAACAAGCTGATGAAGGCATCCGGCTATACGATCCTGGGCCTGTTCGGGATCGGCGGCTACCGCAGAGCCTCGGCTGAATCGGTGGAGCTTGCCAAGCACTGGCTGGAGAAGGCCGATCTTGTCGATCGCGCCGACGATCCGGCCGGCGACCTGCCCTATGGCGCGCAGCGGCGCCTCGAGATTGCGCGCGCCATGTGCACAGGGCCCGAACTTCTGTGCCTCGACGAGCCTGCGGCCGGTCTCAATCCGAAGGAGTCGGCTGCGCTGAATTCGCTGCTGATGGACATCAAGAGCAGTACCTCGATCCTGCTGATCGAACATGACATGTCGGTGGTCATGCAGATTTCCGACCATGTCGTGGTGCTTGAATATGGCCGCAAGATTTCCGACGGCAGCCCGCAATCGGTGCGTACCGACCCGCGCGTCATCGCCGCCTATCTCGGCGTCGACGACGAGGAGGTCGAGACGGTGCTGACCGAGGTTGGCGATGAAGACGTCATCGAGCAGCTGGACATCGGGCCGGATTCGGCTCACGGACCAGGCACATCGTCTTCCTATCTCGCCGGCCCGGTAAGCGACACGATCGGCCACAGCCAGGGCGAGCGGGTCACAGTGTCGAAGGGAGCTTCAAAAGCCACCCAATACGATACAAGAGCCAACTCCGCGCCAAGAGCACCGTCCGAGCGTCTAACGGCCAAGTCCAAGCCGGCGGCCACCAAATCCCCGACAGGCAAGCCGCGCGGAGGGCGTAAGTGATGGCCGAGACAACGCTCCTCGACATCAAGGGCGTCGAGACCTACTACGGCAACATCAAGGCGCTGAACGGCGTCGATGTCCACGTCAACCAGGGCGAGATCGTCGCGCTGATCGGTGCCAACGGTGCCGGCAAGTCGACGCTGATGATGACCATCTTCGGTGCGCCGCGCGCTCGTGCCGGCTCAATCACTTTCGCCGGCACCGACATCACCCAGATGCCGACGCACGAGATCGCCCGCATGCGTATCGCGCAGTCGCCGGAAGGCAGGCGCATTTTCCCGCGCATGACGGTGATGGAAAACCTGCAGATGGGCGCCGGTCTCGACAATCTCAAGCACTATGACGAGGATGCCGAGAAGGTGTTCGCGCTGTTCCCGCGCCTCAAGGAGCGCATTGCCCAGCGCGGCGGCACGCTGTCGGGCGGTGAGCAGCAGATGCTGTCGATCGGACGTGCGCTGATGGCGCGGCCTAAGCTGCTGTTGCTCGACGAGCCGTCGCTGGGTCTGGCGCCGCTGATCGTCAAGCAGATCTTCGATGCCATCCGCGAGCTGAACCGCACGCAAGGGCTGACTGTGTTCCTGGTCGAGCAGAACGCCTTCGGCGCGCTCAAGCTCGCCACGCGCGGCTATGTCATGGTCAACGGCAACGTGACCATGAGCGGCACAGGCAAGGAATTGCTCGCCAATCCGGAAGTGCGGGCGGCCTATCTCGAAGGCGGCCATCACTGATTTTGGAGCGGAATGTATGCATACGGTATTCCGCTCCAACTTGTTTGTTTGTCGCATGACCTTTGTCCGAAAAGTCTGCAACTTTTCGGGATCATGCTAGGGAGTCTTCATCATGCAAGGCATTCTTCACGAGGAACCTTCCATCTGGCAGTTCTTCTTCGTCACCTGTCTGCTCGGCGGCTGGGCGGCATGGATGACCGGCAAGGCCAGCGCCCAGACATGGCGCAGCCTGCCGGCGCTGTTCGCCTATCTGCTGGGCCTCGGCATCGGCATCAGGTTCATCCATCATGCCTTGTTCGGCGGCACGATGTTTTCGCTGCAATACTATGTCGTGGACACAATCGTGCTCATGATATTGGGGTTTGTCGGCTATCAATACACGCGTACGAACCAGATGGTGACGCAGTATAATTGGCTTTACGAACGGGCTTCGATCTTAAGCTGGAAACCGAAAGGTTGACGTTCATCATTAACGCCGTTCCGGGGATGAATCGGCGTGACAAGGGCCTGAAAATCGGCAAAGTACGCTTTCTGCGATAAGGGTGGGCATCGCATGAAAGTTTCATCCACGCCCACCTCGTAAATGGGAGCGTTTAAATGAAGAAATCACTTTTGTCCGCCGTTGCCCTGACCGCGCTTGTCGCGTTCGGTGGCAATGCATGGGCTGACGTTATCGTCGGCGTCGCAGGTCCGATCACCGGTCCGAATGCGGCCTTCGGTGCGCAGCTGCAGAAGGGTGCGGAAGCGGCCGTTGCCGACATCAACGCCGCAGGCGGCATGAACGGCGAGCAGATCAAGCTCGAAGTCGGCGACGACGTCTCCGATCCGAAGCAGGGCATTTCGGTCGGCAACAAGTTCGTCGGCGACGGCGTGAAGTTCGTGATCGGCCACTTCAACTCGGGCGTCTCGATCCCGGTTTCGCAGGAAGTCTACGTCGACAACAACATCGTCGAAGTAACCCCGGCGGCGACCAACCCGAAATTCACCGAGCGCGGCCTGTGGAACGTGTTCCGCACCTGCGGACGCGATGACCAGCAGGGCGGCATCGCCGGCGGCTATATCGCGACCAACTTCAAGGACGCCAAGGTTGCCGTCATCCACGACAAGACCCCCTATGGTCAGGGCCTTGCCGACGAGACCAAGAAGGCGATGAACGCAGCCGGTCTGACCGAAGTCATGTATGAAGGCGTCAATGTCGGCGACAAGGACTTCTCGGCGCTGATCGCCAAGATGAAGGACGCCGGCGTCACCCTGATCTATTGGGGCGGCCTGCACACCGAAGCCGGCCTGATCATCCGCCAGTCGGCTGACCAGGGCCTCAAGGCTACATTGATGTCGGGCGACGGCATCGTGACCGACGAGCTGGCTGCGATCGCCGGCGATGCGGTTATCGGTACGCTCAACACGTTCGGTCCAGATCCGCGTCTGATCCCCGAGAACAAGGCACTGGTCGAGAAGTTCCGCGCCCAGGGCTTCGAGCCGGAAGCCTACACTCTCTACTCCTACGCCGCCATGCAGGTGATCGCCGAGGCCGCTGCCGTGGCCAAGTCGAACGACCCCGTGGAAGTGGCCAAGGCGCTGCACGAGAAGGGTCCGTTCAAGACCGTTCTGGGCGATCTCGCCTATGACGCGAAGGGCGATCCGAAGCTCCCGGGCTACATCATGTACGAATGGAAGAAGGGTCCGGACGGCAAGATCTCCTGGTTCCCGAAGTCGTAATTCGGGACACAGCTCTATGGAATGCCCGGCGCTCGCGCCGGGCATTTTTCTTTGGTGACAGGGCGCAGCGAGGGTGGCTGGATAAGCCGCTAGCCGGGGTCGAATTTGTGCGGGCACGACAATTAGCGTCACCTCGCGACGCCAATCGCACGCAGCTTTTCGAGCAGAGGTGCTAGAATCCCATTTAAATCGGTTTAATCTCTCCCCGATTTTGGTTGCACTGCAGCATTTTCGCGTTAATCATGCCTCTGCCCCATCCCTCCCTGTCCGGAGCCTCCTTCCTTGGCCATCACGAAGATCCTCGTCGCCAACAGGTCCGAAATTGCCATCCGCGTCTTTCGCGCGGCCAACGAGCTCGGCCTCAAAACCGTGGCGATCTGGGCCGAGGAGGACAAATATTCGCTTCATCGGTTCAAGGCCGATGAAAGCTACCAGGTCGGGCGCGGGCCGCATCTGGCCAGGGACATGGGGCCGATCGAAAGCTATCTGTCGATCGAGGAAGTGATCCGGGTCGCCAGACTGTCCGGCGCCGACGCCATCCACCCGGGCTATGGCCTCCTGTCGGAAAGCCCTGAATTCGCAGATGCCTGCGCCGAGGCCGGCATCACTTTCATAGGGCCGAAGCCCGACACGATGCGCCGGCTCGGCAACAAGGTCGCCGCGCGCAATCTGGCCATCGAGGTCGGCGTGCCGGTGGTGCCGGCAACCGAACCGCTGCCGGACGACATGGAAGCAGTCAAGCAGCTCGCCAAGACAGTCGGCTATCCTGTGATGCTCAAGGCATCATGGGGCGGCGGCGGGCGCGGCATGCGCGCCATCCGCGCGGAAGCCGACCTCTCCCGCGAGGTGATGGAAGGCAAGCGCGAGGCCAAGGCCGCCTTCGGCAAGGACGAGGTCTATCTCGAAAAGCTGATCGAGCGCGCCCGCCATGTCGAGGTCCAGGTGCTCGGCGACACGCATGGCAACGCGGTGCATCTGTTCGAGCGCGACTGCTCGATCCAGCGCCGCAACCAGAAGGTCGTCGAACGGGCGCCGGCGCCCTATCTCAGCGAGGCATTGCGCCAGGAGCTTTGCGGCTATGCGCTCAAGATCGCGCGCGAGACCAGCTATATCGGCGCCGGTACGGTGGAATTCCTGCAGGACGCCGACACCGGCAAATTCTACTTCATCGAGGTCAATCCGCGCATCCAGGTCGAGCACACCGTCACCGAGCAGGTGACCGGCATCGACATCGTCAAGGCGCAGATCCACATACTGGACGGCTTTGCCATCGGCACGAAAGAGTCGGGCGTGCCGGCGCAGGCCGACATCAGGCTGAACGGTCACGCGCTGCAGTGCCGCATCACGACCGAGGATCCGGAGCATAGTTTCATTCCGGACTACGGCCGCATCACCGCTTATCGCGAAGCCGCCGGTTTCGGCATCCGCCTCGACGGCGGCACCGCCTATTCGGGCGCGGTCATCACCCGCTTCTACGATCCGCTGCTGGAGAAGGTGACTGCCTGGGCGCCGACACCGGCCGAGGCGATCGCCCGCATGAATCGGGCCCTGCGCGAGTTCCGCATCCGCGGCGTGGCGACCAACCTCACCTTCCTCGAGGCAATCATCAACCACCCGCGCTTCGCCGACAATTCCTATACGACCAGGTTCATCGACACGACGCCGGAGCTGTTCGCGCAGGTGAAGCGGCAGGACCGCGCCACCAAGCTGCTCAACTATCTGGCCGACGTCAGCGTCAACGGCCATCCCGAAACCCGCGGCCGACCGATGCCCAAGACCGATGCGGCAGCGCCTGTCGTGCCCTATCTCAACGGCAATGTGCCTGATGGCAGCAAGCAGAAGCTAGACGCGTTGGGGCCGGAGAAATTCGCTGCCTGGATGCGTGAGCAAAAAGAGGTGCTTGTCACCGACACGACGATGCGCGACGGCCACCAGTCGCTGCTCGCCACCCGCATGCGCACGCATGACATTGCCGGCATTGCCGGCACCTACGCGCGGGCGCTGCCGCGGCTGCTGTCGCTGGAATGCTGGGGCGGCGCCACTTTCGACGTCGCCATGCGCTTCCTCACCGAGGATCCGTGGGAGCGGCTGAGCAAAGTGCGCGAAGCAGCCCCCAACCTTTTGCTGCAGATGCTTCTGCGCGGCGCCAACGGCGTCGGCTACACCAACTATCCCGACAATGTCGTGCAACATTTCGTCAGCCAGGCCGCTGCTGGCGGCGTCGACCTGTTCCGCGTCTTCGACTGCCTGAACTGGGTCGAGAATATGCGCGTCGCCATGGACGCGGTGGGCGCCGAGGGCAAGCTGGTCGAAGCAGCGATCTGCTACACCGGCGACATCCTCGATCCGGCGCGCGCCAAATACGATCTCAAATATTATGTCGGGCTGGCGAAGGAATTGCAGGCCGCCGGCGCCCATATCATCGCCGTCAAGGACATGGCCGGGCTTTTGAAGCCTGCCGCCGCCCGCGTGCTGTTCAAGGCGCTGCGCGAAGCCACCGACCTGCCGATCCATTTCCACACCCACGACACGTCAGGCCTGTCGGCGGCGACGGTGCTGGCGGGCGTGGAAAGTGGCGTCGACGCCATCGACGCGGCGATGGATTCCTTCTCCGGCAACACCTCGCAGCCTTGCCTGGGCTCGATCGTCGAGGCGCTGAAGGGAACCGAGCGCGATCCCGGCCTCGATCCGCAATGGATCCGCAACATCTCCTTCTACTGGGAAGCGGTGCGCAACCAGTATGCGGCCTTCGAAAGCGATCTCAAGGGGCCAGCCTCGGAAGTCTATCTGCACGAAATGCCGGGCGGCCAGTTCACCAACCTCAAGGAGCAGGCGCGTTCGCTCGGGTTGGAAACGCGCTGGCACGAGGTGGCCCAAGCCTATCACGACGTCAATTTGATGTTCGGTGACATCGTCAAGGTGACGCCGTCATCCAAGGTGGTCGGCGACATGGCGCTGATGATGGTGAGCCAGGACCTGACCGTTGCCGACGTCGAAAACCCGGCCAAGGACATCGCCTTCCCGGACTCGGTCGTCTCGATGCTGCGCGGCGATCTCGGCCAGTCGCCCGGCGGCTGGCCTGAGAAGCTGCAGAAGAAGGCGCTGAAGGAAAACAAGCCGATCACCGTGCGGCCGGGCTCGCTGCTCAAACCGGCCGACCTCAAGGCCAGCCGCAAGGAGATCGAGGCGAAGCTGGAGCGCAAGCTTTCGGAGTACGAATTCGCGTCCTGGCTGATGTATCCGAAGGTGTTCACCGACTTCGCCGCCGCGCAGGAAACCTACGGGCCGGTCAGTGTGCTGCCGACGCCGACCTATTTCTACGGCATGAAGTCCGAAGACGAGATCTTCCTGGACATCGAGAAAGGCAAGACGCTTGTGGTGCGCTGCCTTGCGATCGGCGATGTCGATGAGAAGGGCATGGTCACCGTGTTCTTCGAGCTCAACGGCCAGCCGCGCCGCGTCAGGGTGCCGGACAGGGCGCATGGCGCCTCGGCAGCCAAGGCACGGCGCAAGGCCGAGCCCGGCAACGAGGCGCATGTCGGCGCGCCGATGCCGGGCGTGGTCTCCGCCCTTTCGGTTGCCGCCGGCCAAGCGGTCAAGGCCGGCGACGTGCTGTTGTCGATCGAAGCCATGAAGATGGAGACGGCCCTTCATGCCGAGCGCGACGGCACAGTGGCCGAAGTGCTGGTCAAGGCCGGCGATCAGATCGATGCGAAGGATCTGTTGATCGCGTTTGGCTGACGCGCGGATCCATCACACTGGGGACGGCTGGCAGCAGCCGTTCACGAAGCGCCGATAATGGCTTGACCCGCCGCGCCCGCTCGGGCATCGAACCCGCTCCCAATTTACCGCGCCAGAATCGCGGTGCTTAAAAAGTAGCGGAGAAAAAACATGGCCGACGACATCACAGATACCAGCCAGACTGTTGCCGCCGGCCAGTTGCGCGCCTTCATCGAGCGCATCGAGCGGCTCGAGGAAGAAAAGAAGACCATCGCCGACGACATCAAGGAAGTGTTCGCCGAGGCCAAGGGCACCGGCTTCGACACCAAGGCGATGCGGTCGATCATCCGGCTGCGCAAGAAGGACCAGGCCGAGCGCCAGGAAGAGGAAACCATCCTCGATCTCTACAAGGCCGCGCTCGGCATCGTGTAAGGCTGTCTGGAAATTCTACTCCGGCTGATATCGCCGGAGCGAATTTCGAAACAGTCTCGGGCCAAGGAATGATGCTGGAACGGGCATCGAACCATGAGCGAATTCGACTTCGGCGCCCGCCGCGCCTCTGAATTCCGCCAACGCAGCTTCTGGGCGCTGTTCGCCGAACGGCATCCGGAGGAACGCGCTTCCATGGCGCGGCGCGGACCCTGGTTCTGGCAGCGCGGGCTGCCTGACGTCGCTCTGGTCCTGTCCATGTATGTCGCGCCGGCGCAAAGCCAAGTTGGCGTCTTTTTCGGCCGTAACGGGAAGTTCGGCGCGACCGGGGTCTGGTCGCGGCTGAAGCCGTTCCAACCGGCAATCGAAGACAGGCTGAAGCTCAGGCCGGAGCAGAGCTGCGAGGGCCTCGGCATCAATTCGATGTGGCGGGTGAACTGCTATGCCGAGGACAACTGGCCGGCCATGGCCGACTGGCTGGTGACGGAATGCTCGCGCTTCGAGCGCGCCGTCACCGACGTGCTGGGAGAGGGATAGCTATCAGGTGTTGGTGCAAAGCATCGGATCCTTCTTCGGCTCGCGCTGGCAAGGCGCGGTGCCGGTCGAGCGGTTGTTCTGGCGCGATCTAGTCCTTGTCGGCACGGCGATCAACATCGCCTCGTCGGTGGCCGCGCTCATTCTGCTCGGCTTGAAGCTGCCGCTCGCCGTCGTCCTGGCGGTGCATTTCGCGCCCGTGCCCTACAACATCTTTCTGACCTTTGCCGTCTGGCGAACCACGGAAAAATCCAGTGGCGCCAAGGCTTCGTTGATGACGCTCGGGGCTACGCTTTGGCTGATCCTGGTGGTGGTTGTCTGAGAAGATTGACACGAAAAAGGGCGGCCGAAGCCGCCCTTTGAAGATGGTGGTCAAGCCGCGGCTTAAGCCGCCGGCTCGAATTTCAGCGCCACGCCGTTGATGCAATAGCGCAGGCCGGTCGGCGGCGGGCCGTCCTCGAAGACATGGCCGAGATGGCTGCCGCAGCGGGCGCAGTGACATTCGGTGCGGACCATGCCGTAGCTGCGGTCGACGGTGTTTTCGACCGAACCGGGCACCGGATCATTGAAGCTCGGCCAGCCGGTGCCGCTCTCGAACTTGAGCTTGGATTCGAACAGCGGCTGGTCGCAGCCGACGCAGGAAAAGGTGCCGGCGCGCTTTTCGTAGAGCAGCGCGCAGCTTCCGGGCCGTTCGGTGCCATGGCCGCGCATGACCGCATATTGCTCGGGCGTCAGGCGGGCGCGCCATTCGGCGTCGGTGCGGGTGATAGGGTAGGTGTGGGTGTCCATTTGATCTCCTCAGCCTTGGCGGCTTGTTGTTGGTTGCAAGCTATATTCGCTTAGAGATAGGCGTTTGTTACGTGTTTTGCTCGCATTTTCAGCCGAGCTCCTACCCAATCGCCTGAAGATAGCGGGCGATCGACGCATGAAATGCCGTTCTTGCGCCGCCGATGATGTTCTGCTGCCACCACGCGCCGTAGATGTCGTCGAATTCGAAAGGCTCAAGTGCCGCCGCGATGCGTCGCACGGCCGGCGCATTGAGCGGAATGTAGTTCGGATAGCTGTACATGAAGCTGACATGGCGACGCGTCGGCGTCACCTGCAATATGTCGCCGGACAGCAGGGCGTTACCGTCATCGCGTTTCCAATGCAGCACCTGGCCGCCGGCAAAATGGCCACCGCAACGCACGAGTGTCAGCGACGGGTTTATGGCCAGCGTCTCGCCCGCCCAGCTGACGATGGCGTTGTGCGGCCGCATGATCCACTGGCGGTCGTCGGCATGGAGATAGATCGGCACGCCGCCAAACGCCTCGCTCCACTCGACCATCACCGAATAATAGTGGCAGTGCGAAATGGCGATCGCGGCCAGGCCGCCGCGACGGTTGATTTCGGCTACCGCCTCGTCGCTCACCATCGAGATGCAATCCCACAGCACATTGCCGTGCGGCGTCTGCGCCAGCAGCGCCCGCTGGCCGATAGCAAAGCGCGGCTCGATGCCGAAAGCGAGAACGCCGGCATCGTCCTTCATCACAAGCCTATGCCCGGCAGAGAGTTCTTCCCCAGTGATCCAGGCCTGGCCTTCCCAGCGCACATATTGCCGCTCGTCCTCGCAGATCGGGCAATTTTCTGGAGGGGTCTGCGTTGCCGCGAACTGGACGCCGCATTGCGGGCAAAGAAAGCAGGTCATCGGTTTTCCTCTCATATCAATGCTTGCGTGAAAGCTGCTTCGTCGCGGCTTCCAACCCGGCCAGCGTCAGTGGGAACATGCGGCCGCCGAAGAGATCGCGGATCATCGCGATCGAATGGGTGAAGCCCCAGTTTTTCTGATTTTCGGGGTTCAGCCAGACCGCATTCGGCCATTGCTGGATGAGGCGGCCAAGCCAGACACTGCCGGCTTCCGGGTTCCAATGCTCGACCGAACCGCCGGGATGCGCGATCTCGTAAGGGCTCATCGAGGCATCGCCGACGACGATCACCTTGTAGTCGGGGCCGTATTTGTGAAGCAGATCGAAGGTCGGGATGGTCTCGGCATGCCTGCGCCGGTTGTCCTTCCAGACGCCCTCGTAAAGGCAGTTGTGGAAGTAAAAATATTCGAGCTGGCGGAATTCGGCGCGGGCGGCCGAAAACAGCTCCTCGACGCTTTTGATGTGGTCGTCCATCGAGCCGCCGACATCGAAGAACATCAAGAGCTTCACGGCGTTGCGCCGTTCGGGGCGCGTCTGCACATCGAGATAGCCGTGCTCGGCGGTGGCATGGATGGTGCCGGGCAGGTCGAACTCTTCCTCCGCACCCTCGCGCACCCAGCGGCGCAGGCGCTTCAGCGCCACCTTGATGTTGCGGGTGCCGAGCTCGACGGCGTCGTCGAAATTTTTGAACTCGCGCTTGTCCCAGACTTTCACCGCACGGCGATTGCGGCTTTCATGCTGGCCGATGCGCACGCCTTCGGGATTGTAGCCATAGGCGCCGAAAGGCGAAGTGCCGCCGGTGCCGATCCATTTCGAGCCGCCCTGGTGGCGGCCTTTCTGCTCCTCCAGCCGCTGCTTCAGTGTCTCCATCAGCTTGTCGAAACCGCCGAGCGCCTCGATCAGTTTCTTCTCTTCCTCGGTCAGGTGCTTTTCGGCGAGCCGGCGCAGCCATTCCTCAGGGATGTTGGCGACACCGACGGCATCGGGGCCGGTGAGCGCCTCGATCCCCTTGAAGACATGCGCAAACACCTGGTCGAAGCGGTCGATATGGCGTTCGTCCTTCACAAGCGCGGCGCGGGCGAGGTAGTAAAAACCCTGGACGTCATAGTCGACCAGCCCGGCCTCCAGCCCTTCCAGCAGCGACAGATATTCCCTGAGCGAAACGGGAACGCGCGCGGCCTTTAGTTCGAGAAAGAAGGGGAGGAACATGGTTGGCCGTTATCTATGCCGAACGGTCACGGCTGAGTCGCCACGGGCACTGTCGATTTCGCCGGATTGCAGAAGATTTGCCACTGTACGTGGGTTGGGCATGGGCAAGTGCTTTGCGATGCGGGCTTCCGCCCATTCGCGCATAGCCGAAACGGCATCGGCTATCGCTTCAGCCGGGTTTGCGCCGGCCCCGTGGCAGCCGGCGAGATCGGGCATCCGCACTCCCCAAACGCCGTCACTGCCATCCAGGATTCCGACATAGCGGATCATTCGGCTCCTTCCGCGTTATTTCGATCGCGCTCGCATCATAGCAGATCATACTCGATAAAACCTGTCCGCCGCGCGACATGGTCGTAGAGCTTGCGCGCTGTGGCGTTGGTTTCGTGGGTCATCCAATAGACGTTCTTGACGCCGATCTTGCCGGCTTCCTGCTTGACCGCTTCAATGAGGGCCGCACCGATGCCCTTGCCGCGCACATCAGGGTCGGCGAACAGGTCCTGCAGGTAGCAGTTGTTTTTCTCCGACCAGCCGGAGCGGTGATAGAGATAATGGGTCAGGCCGACCGCCTTGCCGTCGAGCGTGGCGATAAACCCCTTCGGTTCGAATTCACCTTCCGTGAACAGTCGTTTCCAGGTGATGTCGTAGACCTCGTCCGGCAGCTTGGTCTCGTAGAAGGTGAGGTAGGCAGTCCACAGCCGCCGCCAGTCGGCATGGTCGGCCAGCGCCAGCGGGCGGACGGTGATCTCGGTCATTTCGGTTCCTCCAAAGCCTTATCGGATTCCGGCGGAATCAGATCGGAAACACCATCGCCTAATCCACCGGCGAATTGTACTCGCGAAATGCGGTTGCCAGCATCTGCAGCGCGTCACGCGCGCGCGGCGCCAGATTGTGCGAATGCAGCACCACTTCGGAAGGGTCAAGCGACGGCAGGCCGAGCTTGCGGCCAACCTCGATCAGGCCGGGCGGAGCGACGCAGTGAGCCAGCGCCGAAACGGCAAAGCCCGCCGATATCGCAATGTTGACGGCCGCGCCGCCGCCGCCGACGAAGGCCTCCTCCCAGGCGATGCCTGCTTTGTCCAGCGCCTCGACCGCCCGCACACGATCCGGACAGTTGCACACGGTGCTTAAGAGCGCGAGGCGCAACGGCGTTCCGCGCTGCCACTCGAAGGAAGGTGCGGCGAACCAGCCATAGTGGTTGCGCGACAAGGTCCGGCCAGGACGGCTGTCGCCTTCGCGGTGCACGATGACTGCATCGAGCTCGCCGTGATCGAAAGCTTCCTTGAGCACCGTGCTGGTATCGATCCTCAAACTGAGCGTCAGCGATGGATCGTGCGCATGGAGCTGGGCAATCAGAATGGACAGCGCCGGACCGGCGGCATGATCGACAAAGCCGAGCGCAAGCCGGCACGGTGCTGATGCAAACTCCGCCATGGCGCGCTCGTGCGCGGCAAGGAAGTCGCGCGCGGCGGGGAGGAAGACGGCGCCTCGTGTCGACAGGCTGACGCGGCGCGGCGTTCTTTCGATCAATCGCGCGCCGAGCTTTTCCTCAAGACGGCGCAGCTTGACGCTGATTGTCGCCTGGGTGCTGCCCAGCGCCGTGGCCGCCTGGGTGAAGCTCTGCAGATCGGCCACCATCACAAAGGTTCGTACGGCGTCCACATCAAGACTGGTCATCGCAGCACTCCATTGGGCCAATCATTCCGTTTTGTCATTTCTGATATAGCCGAGCATAGCCTTTTTTCATGGTCGAGTCTCCTCTATCACAAACTGGTCGCGGTTTGAAGAGCGCCTCATGCTCGGATGGAAAGAGATCGATATGCCAATTCAACGAAACACCATCGCGCTCACCGGCGTGTGCTTGGCGTCGCTCTTGTTCGGGCTCGAAATCTCCAGCGTGCCGGTGATCCTGCCGAAACTCGAAAGCGTGCTCGCCGCCGATTTCAAAGACCTGCAATGGATCATGAACGCCTACACCATTGCCTGCACCACGGTGCTGATGGCGACAGGGACATTGGCCGACCGTTTCGGCCGCAAGAGCGTGATGGTGATCACCACCGTCGCCTTCGGCCTCGCCTCGCTGCTGTGCGGCCTGGCTCCGAGTGCGGCGCTGCTGATCGCCGCCCGCTTCCTGCAAGGCCTCGCCGGCGGCGCGATGCTGACCTGCAGCGTCGCCGTGCTGTCGCATCAGTTCCAGGATGGCCGCGAACGCGGCAAGGCTTTCGTCGCCTGGAGCGTCGTCTCAGGCATCGGGCTCGGTTTCGGGCCCGCCATCGGTGGCTTGATCGTGGCGCTGTCGAACTGGCAATGGGTGTTCCTCATCCACGTGCCGCTGGCGCTCCTGGCGCTCGCCTTTATCGGCGCCGGTGTCACGCAATCGCGCGATCACAATGCCCAGAAGCTCGACTGGGCCGGCATGCTGACGCTGTCGGCTTCTGTGTTCGGCTTCTCCTATCTGATTACGCAGGGTGCGGATCTCGGGACCAGCGCCCGCATCGGCGTGATATCAGCCTCCGTGGCTGCGTTCATCGCTTTCCTTGTCGCCGAGAGGGTCAATCCCTATCCGATGTTCGATTTCTCCGTGTTCCGCATCCGCCAGTTTTCCGGCGCGATCATGGGCGCCATCGGCATGAATTTCAGCTACTGGCCGTTCATCATCTATCTGCCGATCTATTATTCCGGCGTTCTCGGCTACGACAGCACGACGACCGGCCTGCTGTTGCTCGTCTACACGCTGCCCTTCATGGTGATGCCGCCGATCGCCGAGCGCATTCGCGCGCGCTATCAGGCACGAATTGCCATCCCGCTCGGTCTGCTGACGCTAGGGATCGGTTTCATCGCCATGTGGATCGGCTCCAGGCTCGAGGGCGCCACCTGGCTGACCATGCTGCCGGGCACGCTGATTGCCGGCATAGGCATCGGTCTCACCAATTCGCCGACCACCAATACCACGACCGGCGCGGTATCGCCGGATCGTGCCGGCATGGCGTCCGGCATCGACATCAGCGCACGCCTGATCACGCTCGCTATCAACATCGCGGTGCTCGGCCTGCTGCTGACGCAAGGTATCGTTTCCCACCTGCGGGCCACACTCGGCGCGGCTTTGGAGCCGGATGAGTTGCGGGCACTGGCGGAAAGGGTCGCTACCGGCAATCTGGAGGGCCTTGCGCAGGGGACGCCGAAGCTCGCAGCCCTCGGCCCATCCGGCGCCATCGTGCATGCCGCGCTGGTCAATGGTTTCGGCTGGGTCATGCTCTATTGCGGGATCGGCGTTCTCGCCCTGTCGGTCATCGGCTTCGTCATCTTCGGGCCGAAGCGCGTCGCGCCGCAGGAGAGAGGGTTTGCTCCCGCGGAGTAAGCGGCCAAAGCCGCCCGTAGCTGTCAGCCAACCCTCGATCCTCACCCCTGCCGTCTGGCCATGAAGGCCAGGCGTTCAAACAGATGCACGTCCTGTTCGTTCTTGAGCAGTGCGCCGTGCAGCTTCGGCAGCGCGTTCCTGGGGTCGGCGCGCAGATCCTCGGGTGCGATGTCGTCGGCGACCAGCAGGCGGATCCAGTCGAGCGCCTCGGAGGTCGACGGCTTCTTCTTCAACCCCTGCACATCGCGGATCTCGTAGAACTGGGTCAGGGCAGCACGCACCAAATTCTGCTTTATGCCGGGATAGTGCACGTCGACGATTTTGTGCAGCGTGTCGACATCGGGAAAGCGGATGTAGTGGAAGAAGCACCGGCGCAGGAAGGCGTCGGGCAGTTCCTTCTCATTGTTGGAAGTGATGATGACGATGGGGCGCACAGCGGCGCGGATCGTTTCGCCGGTTTCGTAGACGAAGAACTCCATCCGGTCGAGTTCCTGCAGCAGGTCGTTGGGGAATTCGATATCGGCCTTGTCGATCTCGTCGATCAACAGCACGACCTTCTTACCGGCCGCGAAGGCGTGCCAGAGCTTGCCGCGCTTGATGTAGTTTTTGATGTCGTTGAACCTGGCATCGCCGAGCTGGCTGTCGCGCAGCCGCGAGACAGCATCATATTCATACAGTCCCTGCTGCGCACGGGTGGTCGACTTGACGTGCCATTCGATCAGGTCGAGGCCGAGCGCCGATGCCACCTGGCGGGCAAGCTCGGTCTTGCCGGTGCCCGGCTCGCCCTTGACCAGCAACGGCCGCTCCAGCGCGATCGCGGCGTTCACCGCCACCATCAGATCCTTGTCGGCGACATAGGCCGCCGTGCCTTCGAAACGCATACTTGCTCCTCGGTTGGTCAGCGCGAGCGTAAGGACGCTGCTTGACCTGTGCAAGGGCGAGCCGGCTGCGACCAAAGCGTGTGAGATCGAAATGGAAACATCGGCTCATGTCACTAGCGCTTGACCGACCAGCCGCCTATATTGGGCTTGGCGGTCTGCGCTTCCCGGCAGGAGAACATTTTCCCCGGGGCCTTAACGATCCTTAGGGAGCTGTCCCTGGGAAGACCCGTGGGTTTTCTCATACGGCGCCCACCTACTTTGTAGGTTCCCGGGATCGCTCTCTCCACCGGTTGTGTGGATCGTCACTTACCTCTATCCGCCCAGTTTGGCGGATGATGTGGTAGAAAACGTCGCTCATGAAACGTCACCCAGATCCGACCTTTTCTATCGTCCGCGCATGACATCTCCCAAAGCCCTGAAAAAGCAGCTGCGCCTCGAGGCACTCGGCCGCCGCGATGCGCTCGATCCGCTGTGGCGGGTGGAGATCGCGCTTGAGATGGCCGAGACGGCGCGCGACCACCTCGCCATCGAGCCGGGTCAGATCGTTTCAGCTTTCTGGCCGATGCGATCGGAAGTCGACGTCAGGCCGCTGATGTTCGCCTTGCGCGAGAAGGGGGCCAGGCTTTGCCTGCCGGCCATCCTCGACAAGACCACCATCGTCTTTCGCGAACTGGTGCGCGGCGCGCCGATGGTCGAGATGGGTTTTGGCACGGTCGGTCCGCATGCGGAGGCCGAGGTTCTCGATCCCGCGGTGATGCTGGTGCCGCTCGCGGCCTTCGACAGCCGCGGTCATCGCATCGGGTATGGCGCCGGCTATTACGACCGCGCCATCGCCAGGCTGATCGACAAGGGCCAGCCGCCACGACTGATCGGCATCGCTTTCGATTGCCAGGAGGTGGGTCTCGTGCCGGATGAGGCGCACGACGTCATCATCCCGGAAATACTGACCGAGAGCGGTTTGCGCCGCTTCGACATCGCTTAAAAGACCGCGATCCCGCTTAACGCGTTTCCAAGACGTGCCGGATAGTATTCCGGCAACACAGTCCGAGCCGATGGCGGCCATCATGTTTGTCTTCGCACGCTTCCTGCTGATGCCGTTCGTCCTCATCGCGGTAACGCTGTTCGCGATGGCATTGCACATTTCCGGAACGGCCCTGCACCACCAGTTCGCCTGGCATCAGACGGTTGCCACTGTGACGGATGTCAGTTCCTACAGCGAAGCCCAGGGTAATGGCCTCACCGCGAAAGGCATCAACGTCGCTGTCACCTATGTCGCGAACGATGCACCGATGACGTGGTCCGGCAAGGGAAAGGACATCGGCCTCTACACGGCGTCCAAAGGCGACGCGGTGAAGTTGTATTACAACCCTGCCAATCCATCGATCCTCGATACCGCGGCGATGAAGGGCTGGCGCGGCGGGCTGTTGCTCCTGGCCGCTACTGGTGGGTTCACTGTTTTTTACGTCTGGTTCTTCTGGCTGCGCGGACGCACCGCACCGCCGGCGTCACCGATGATGCCTTCGGCAGTTCGCGTCGCGGGCGCGAGCGCAAAGCCGTCTCAACGGCAGCGTGGTACTTTCGGCCGGCGTTAGCGCCAATCGCCCGGGTAGCGCTTGCCTAGCGTCCGTGCCTCTGGATAGAAGTGGGCATGAGACTTCTCTTCCTCGGCGACATGGTGGGCAAATCGGGACGTACGGCGGTGTGGGAACAACTGCCCAGCCTGATCTCGGATTTCAAACTCGACTTCGTCATCGTCAATGGCGAGAACGCCGCCGGCGGCTTCGGCATCACCGAAGACATTTTTCGCGATACCATTGCAGCCGGTGCGGATGTCGTCACCACCGGCAACCATGTCTGGGACCAGCGCGACGCACTGGTCTTCGCGCCGCGCGAGGAGCGCTTCTTGCGCCCGTCCAACTTCCCCAAGGGCACGCCGGGGCGCGGTTCCGGCGTCTATATCGCCAAAAACGGCGCGCGCGTGCTGGTCGCCAACATTATGGGCCGGGTGTTCATGCATCCCGAGCTCGACGATCCGTTCCAGGCCGGCGAGCGCGAGCTGGCCGCCTGTCCGCTGGGCGAGCAGGCCGATGCCGTGGTCATCGACTTCCATGCCGAAGCGACCTCGGAGAAAATGTGCTTCGCGCATTTCGTCGACGGCCGCGCCAGCCTCGTCATCGGCACCCATACGCACCAGCCGACGGCCGACCACCAGATCCTCAATGGCGGCACCGGCTACATGTCCGATGCCGGCATGTGCGGAGACTATGATTCCTCGCTCGGCATGGACAAGGAAGAGCCGCTCAACCGCTTCCTGTCGAAAGTTCCGAAAGGCCGCTTCGAGGCGGCCACCGGACCGGCGACATTGTGCGGCGTCGGCGTCGACATTTCCGACCGGACGGGCCTGGCCGAAAAAATCGCGCCTTTTCGTCGCGGGCCGCGGCTCGAAGAAACCGCGCCATCGTTCTGGTCATGACATTGATATAGTCGAGTAAAGTACCTAACTGGCGACGAAACTGCTCTAGATCGTTAAAGAGGGGACGACCTCCATGCAGCTGATCGAGTTCTTTGCGCCGCATTTTCAATTTGTTTCCGATCCAACCGCGTGGGTCGCGTTGCTGACGCTGATCGTGCTCGAGGTCGTGCTCGGCATCGATAATCTGATCTTCATCTCGATCCTGACCAACAAATTGCCGGAAGCGCAGCGCGCCCGCGCCCGGCGTCTCGGCATCTCGGCGGCGCTGATCATGCGGCTGGTGCTGCTCGCAACCATCTCCATCATCGTGCAGCTGACGACGCCGGTGTTCACAGCGTTCGGCCATGGCTTTTCCTGGCGCGACCTGATCCTGATTGCCGGCGGCCTGTTCCTGGTCTGGAAGGCGACCAAGGAAATCCACCACACCGTCGATCCCGACGACCACAAGGATACGATGATGGGCGAGACGCTGCAGATCTCGCTTGCCGGCGCCATCTTCCAGATCCTGCTGCTCGATCTCGTCTTTTCGATCGATTCGATCATCACCGCCGTCGGCATGACCGACGAGATTGCCATCATGTACATCGCCGTGATCGTGGCGGTGAGCGTGATGATGCTGGCGGCCGGGCCGCTGGCCAACTTCATCGCCAAGAACCCGAGCATCGTCATGCTGGCGCTGGGCTTCCTGCTGATGATCGGCATGACGCTGATCGCCGACGGCATGGGCTATCATGTGCCGAAGGGCTACATCTACGCGGCGATGGGCTTTTCCGCCCTGGTCGAGGGCCTGAACATGCTGGCGCGGCGGCGCAAGAAATCCGGCGGCGGGCATTGAGGCTGGCGTCGCAGGGGCGGCCCTAGCGCCCCGGCACGCCGTTTGGGTAGCGGTCGCCGATCAGGCCAAGCGACAGGCCCTGTTCCAGCCATGCCTTTGCGCCGGCAAGAACCAGTGCGAAGCCGTCGGTCGAGCCGACCGCCTGCTTGACCTGCTCGTCGGCGGTGCCGGCGAAGCCGAAATTGCTGACCTCAAGAAAGGTCGCACCGTCAGGCGTTTCGGCGCCGGGCATCTCCGTGAATGTCCAGACCACAGTGGTCGGCGGATCGCTCCATTGCATGACGATCTTCTTGTTCTCGACGATCTCGCTGACATTGACCATCGCCGAGGCGCCGTACATGCGCCACTCCCAGCGAACCTCTTTGCCGCCATCCAGCCGGCCGCTGCTGTGGGTAAACCAGAATTTCGTGGTGATGGCCGGGTTGACGATCGCCTCGAAGACCTCGGCGACCGGCCGCCTGATCAGCATGCCGGCTTCGGCAGTCGGCGTTTTGTGAATTTCCATCGATGCTGCTTCCTTGTCCGGTTTGCGCTCACCAGGCGTCAGGCTCGCGCACCATGTGAACGATGCTGGCCGGGTTGGCGATCCAGAAGCCGCGAAAGCCTTCGCCCAGGGGCTCGACCGCGTCGCAACGGACGACGCCGGCCTTGGCGAGATGATCCGCAATGGCTGCAGAATCGTCGGTGAAAAGCTCAAGCCAGACTTCGGCCTGGCTCAGCATCGGCGCCTCGTCGATCCACAGACGGTAGGGGCCGAGCTCGAAGCCGATGGCTGGCGCCTTGGCGGTGAATGGATTCAAGCCGACGACGTCGCGATAGAAGGCGATCGTCGCCTCGTATTGATGTGACGGGACTTTCATGGCGATGTTGATTCCACCTGTCATTTTCGCGGTCATTGCGGGCTCCGTTGCGCGGTTCATCTGTTTGTCTCGTTGGCCGGCTCGCCCCTCATCTCGCCGCGGTAGTAGCCGTCGCGCAGATTGATGCCGTATTCGACATAGGCCTTCATGCAGGCCAGCATCTGCGACCAGCCCTCGCAATTGAGGTAGGATTTCTGCAGGCCGACCACGCCTTCCGGCCAGCCGGATTCAGCAATGGTCACAAGGGTGCCGCCATCGTCCAGCGGCTCGAAGTTCATCTCGATGCGTGTCTTGTAGGCCGGCCTGTCGTCGGCATCTGTGGCATCCCAGCGCAACACGATGCGGCTGTCCTTGACCACTTCATCGACCTCGACCGGCACTTTTCCCCACCAGACGACACCGATGCCGGCTTCCAGCGGGGCGCTGGCGCCGCCGATGGTGGTGAAATAGCCGCTGAGCTTCTCCGGATTGACGACTGCGTCGAAGACTTCGGCGACCGGTTTGCCGATGCGCCCGGAAACTCTGAATCCAAGAGACATATCCACAGCTCCTCCTTGATTGGCTCGACGATATGTTATAGAAACATAACATGTCAAGCCAAACCGCAGACGATCACGTTTTCAAGGCGTTGGCGCATCCGCGCCGTCGCGAATTGCTGGATCGGCTGAAGGATGCGCCGCAGACGACCGGCATGTTGTGCGAGGCGTTTCCCGACATCGATCGCTGCACCGTCATGCTGCATCTCAAGGTGCTGGAAGAAGCCGAACTGGTGGTGGCAAAGCGCCAAGGGCGAGAGCGCTGGAACCATCTCAACGCGCTGCCGATCAAGCACATCCACGACCGCTGGATCAGCCAGTATGCCGGCCATGCGCTCAGCATTATCGACCGGCTGAAGTCCGATCTGGAGGGCTGAACCGGCGCGGCTGGACGAATTGAGCCGATTTATCTATAAGCCGGCCATTCCGACAGAGAACGCCGTGCATCCATCGCGTTGCACCTTGGACGGCTCTGAAAATTTGAATTCGAGTACCCGGGAGGACGAGGTGAGACCACCTCGCTTCGGGATGCTCTAGCCGAAGACGACAGGGGTGCCATGGCCGGCCATTCACAGTTCAAGAACATCATGCACCGCAAGGGCCGGCAGGACGCGGTGCGGTCGAAAATGTTTTCCAAGCTGGCGCGCGAAATCACCGTCGCCGCCAAGAGCGGAACACCGGATCCGTCGATGAACCCGCGTTTGCGCCTGGCCATTCAGAACGCCAAGGCGGTGTCGATGCCGAAGGACAACATCCAGCGCGCCATCAACAAGGCATCGATGGGCGATGCCGAGAATTACGAAGCGGTGCGCTATGAAGGCTATGGGCCAGGCGGCGTGGCGCTGATCGTCGAGGCGCTGACCGACAACCGCAACCGCTCGGCCTCGAACGTGCGCGCCGCCTTCACCAAAGCCGGCGGTGCGCTTGGTGAAACCGGCTCGGTGTCGTTCATGTGGAACCGCGCCGGCGAGATTTACTATCCGGCCTCCGCCGGCAGCGCCGACAAGGTGATGGACGCGGCGATCGAGGCCGGCGCCGATGACGTCGAGTCCGACGAGGAAGGCCACACCATCTACTGTGCGTTCGAGAGTATGGGCGAAGTGTCTAAGGCGCTGGAAGCCTCGCTTGGCGAGGCCGAATCGGTGAAGCCGATCTGGCAGCCGCAGAACAATGTCCCGGTCGACGAAGAGCGGGCGCAATCGCTGATGAAACTGGTGGCAACGCTCGAGGACGATGACGACGTGCAGAGCGTCTACGCCAATTTCGAGGTCGACGACGAGACCATGGCCAAGCTCAGCGCGGCGTAGGTCCGTGCAATACAGTCGGATGCGAATATTGCTGTATGACGGCGGCCTGCCTATAGATTAGTCAGTTATCAGGGGGGGCCGATGACCGACTATAAAGAGGCAAGTTTTGCCGATGCGGTGGCCTGGCCTCGCCGGCCCGGCATATGGCGACGGTTTCTCGCTGCACTCATCGACTACCTTGTAATCCTGATCGCCCTCTATTTGCTCGTAGGGGCTCTATTTCTGCTGACCAACGGTGGCGTAAAAGGCAGCTTTTGGCTGAACTGGAAACTATGCCAGGAGGGTACGGTTCACGGTGCCCCGACACTTGCCCGTTATGATTGGCAGGTGTGTAGAACATCAGTACTCGGTTTGCCGGTCGCCATATGGAGCGTGGGTACGGCGCCGGGCTCAAAGCCTGGAGAAACCTCCTCCATCTCGATCGATCTGGATTCGCAAGGGAATTTCAGGCCTGCAGCATTGGACCTGGGTTTCCTCGAGCTGATCGCTCTGGCGTCTTATCTCCTCATTATGGAGTTGAAGTCCGGCCAATCAATCGGCAAGCGGCTCACGGAGCTGACTGTACATGATGAGGACGACAGACATAGGGTCGGCCTGCCGGCGAGAAAGGCTGTTCGGCGGCAACTTATCAAGTTTCTCGGCGCATTACCGATCGTCCTGACGGGAAGCTGGTATGCTTTTCAGGCTTGGGGCACCGCTCCCGGTGGCGTGCAGGATTACTCCAGCCTGGAAATAGTGGTTGCATCCGCTGCCCTCGTTTTGGTGCTGATCTGGCCGGTCTGGATTGCGATATCCATAGCTCTGGGCGACGACCCGATACACGATCGATTCGCAAATACCACGGTGCGCATACAGGAGGCCCAGACATGAGTGTGCCGGAGAGGCCCCGCGTGGTCATCACCTATTGCACGCAGTGCCAGTGGCTGTTGCGGGCCGGCTGGATGGCGCAGGAACTGCTCTCCACCTTCGGCACGGATCTTGGTGAAGTGACGCTGGTGCCGGGCACAGGCGGCATCTTCACCGTTTCCTGCAACGATGTGCTGGTCTGGGACCGCAAGCGCGACGGCGGCTTTCCCGATGCCGCCAAGCTCAAGCAGCTGGTGCGCGACGTCATCGATCCGGGCCGCGATCTCGGTCATTCCGACCGCAAGGGTCACACGCAAAAGGACCCCGCTTGAGGCGAGGTCCTTGCGTTTGCGAAGTGTCATTTTTCAGAGCAATGCGAACATGAAGCAGGCCATCGACACGATGGCGGTGATGGTGCGGACGTGGTTCCACATCACCCATTGATTCAGATGGTTCGCCCACACGGCTGCGCCATTGGCGCTGGCCGGGTCGACGGCGGCGAGCGCATCGTTGAGCGGCACATTGAAGACCATGGTCACGATCGGGTTGCCGATCAAATAGATCACGGCGCCGGCAAGCAGCCAGTATGAGCCGGACTGGCTCCACCCCATGAGAACGGCGGCGATAAGCACCAGACAGAGCAGGCCGGTGCCGAACAGCGCCGTCATGAAGGTGGGCGTGATCACCGTGATGTTGATCGAATTCATCGCTGCGATGCCTTGGGGGACCGGCAGCCGGGCAAGCGCCGCCATGATAAAGTCGGAAAAGGCGAAGAACACGCCGCCGACGACGCCCGAGCCGATGGCGGCGATGATGGTGAGGGTGGGAAGAAGCTTGATCATCTCAGTTGCTCCAGATGCCGGTTGCAGCGGTTTCATTTGCGTAGGCGGAAAAGTCTTTCGGCGCGCGGCCGAGCACACGCTGGACGCCGTCGGTCAGCGTCTCGTTGCGGCCGTCAAGCACTTCGGTGAACAGCTCGTTGAGCAGCCAGGCGATTTCGGGCGGCAGTTCGTATGCCGCCGTCGCGGCGGTGAATTCGTCATGCGAGATCTTGATATAGCGGATGTCGCGGCCGGTCGCCTTGGCGATCTCGGCAACCGCGTCGGCGAAGCTTAGCAGCCGCGGCCCGGTCAACTCATAGAGCTGGCCGACATGACCCGGTTCGGTCAGCGCAACGAAGGCAGCATCGGCGATGTCGTCGACATCGACGAAGGGCTCGCCAACAGGGCCGACAGGCAAAGCCACTTCGCCTTGCCGCAAGGACTCGACGAGAAAACCTTCACTGAAATTCTGCGAAAACCAAGCGCAACGCAGGATCGTCCAGTCAGCGCCCGAGGCTTTGACCATCTCTTCGGCGCGCTGGGCTTCGGTCTCGCCGCGGCCGGAGAGCAGCACCATGCGGGTGACGCCATTTGCCACCGCAAGCCTGGCGAAGGCGCGGACGGTCTCGGCGGCGCCCGGCACGGCGATGTCGGGATAGTAACTGATGTAGACGGCGCCCACGCCCTGCATGGCAGGCTCCCAGGTCGCCGGAACCTCCCAGTCGAAGCGGGGGCTGCCGGAACGCGAGCCGATGCGCACGGGAATGCCCTGTAAGGTCAGCCGCTCGGCGAGGCGACGGCCCGTCTTGCCAGTGCCACCGAGGATCAGGACTGGTTTGGTGTCGGTCATTGTGGTTTTCCTCTGTTTACAAATATGAGTAATCCTCACATTTGCAAAACGTGATAAACCCTCGTATTTTGGGAGTCAAGCCGTCTGTTGGCAGATTTTGTCGAGACCGGAGGCCGTCATGGAAGACACAGCAACGCCCGCATCTGCCCAGGAGCAGGTCGCATCGCCGCGACGGACGCCCACCCAGCAGCGCAGCCGCGAGCGGGTCGAGCGCATGCTGGCCGCAGCCTCGGCGCTGATTGCCGAGCAAGGCAGCGACGCCATGCGCATGGGCGAGGTGGCGGAACGGGCCGCGGTGTCGATCGGCTCGCTTTACCAGTTCTTTCCCGACAAGCGGGCGATCGTCTGGGCGCTGGCCGAGCGCTACACCGCCGAAAGCCAGGCCTGCATCTCCTCGGCGCTCAAGGATGTCGTCGACGCCGAGGGCCTGCGGCAGGCGTTTTCGGAGCTGGTGGATATCTACTATCAGCTGTTCCTGGCCGAGCCGGTGATGCGCGACATCTGGTCGGGCACGCAGGCCGACAAGGCGCTGCGCCAGCTCGAACTCGCCGACAGCCGGGCAAATGCCGAATTCCTGACCATGGTGCTGAAGCGGCTGCATCCCGGCGCCGATCCGGTGGCGCTGGAGACCACAGCGTTTCTGGTCTGGCAGATGGGCGAGGCTGCCGTGCGGCTGGCGATCTCGGTCGATCGGCAGGAGGGCGACAGGCTGGTCGCCGCCTACAAGCGCATGGCGCTGCGGGAATTGGTGGACGGGTAGGCTCGCACCACTCTGGGAAGGGTCGCTTCGAAGCAGCAGGGTGGAGGCGTCGGACCACCCGACCCTTGGGCCGACCTCCCCACAAGCGGGAGGTATCGGCGCGTTAGCTTGAAGCGACTGACTTTGGCGGCAACAAAAAACCCGCCACAAAGGCGGGTTCTTGATTCAGCGATACAGGTAAACTTTAGAGGCCGAAGCCTTCGAAGCGCTTCTTGAACTTCGACAGGCGACCGCCGCGGTCGAGCAGGGTCTGCTGGCCGCCGGTCCAGGCCGGGTGCGTGGTCGGGTCGATATCGAGGTTCATCGTATCGCCTTCCTTGCCCCAGGTCGAACGGGTCGAGTATTCGGTGCCATCGGTCATGACGACCTTGATGGTGTGGTAGTCGGGATGGATATCGGCCTTCATTGTCGTGCTTCCTGGCTTGTGGCGCTACAGACTGGCCCGCGGCCTGCGTCGATGCGCCCCTTTTTAAAACTCGAAGCCGCAGCTATTGAAAAGCCACGGCTTCTAAAACGGTCGGCGAGCCTATACATCAGCCGGAATTGAATCACAAGGCCACGGCAAGCGCATATTGAACGCGCCCACCTGGAAGCGGCCAGAGGAAACGGTAATGGCGGACATCAGCGGCGAGCAAGACGGGCGCAGGCGCTCGCTCGGGCCGCTCAGGCGCCTATATCCCTACATATTCCGCTACCGCAAACTGGTCATAGGCGCCCTCATTTCGCTCGCCATCGCCGCAGCGACGACGCTGGCGCTGCCGCTGGCCGTGCGGCGCATGATCGACCACGGTTTCAGTGCTTCCGGCACCGTCGTCATCGCCGAGTATTTCGCCGCCCTGGTGGCGATGGCAGCCATTCTGGCGGCGGCATCGGCCGGACGCTACTACTTCGTCATCACGCTCGGCGAGCGGGTCGTTGCCGACATCCGCAGCGACGTGTTTTCGCATGTCACGACGCTTTCGCCGTCCTTCTTCGACACCGCCCAGTCGGGCGAGATCGTCTCGCGGCTTGCCGCCGACACCACGCAGGTGAAATCCGCCGTCGGCGCCACTGCCTCGGTGGCGCTGCGCAACGTCATCCTCGGGCTCGGCGCGGTGGCGATGATGGTCGTCACCAGCCCGAAACTGTCGGGCCTGGTGATCGCGGCCATTCCGCTCATCGTGCTGCCGCTGGTCGCGTTCGGCCGTTCGGTGAGGCGCCGGTCACGGCAGGCGCAGGACACGCTGGCGCAAGCGACCGCCTATGCCAGCGAGCAGATCGGCGCGGTGCGCACGCTGCAGGCGTTCACCAACGAGACGCTGGTCACCGGGCGGTTCTCGGCCGCGGTGGAAGCCGCCTTCCAAGCGGCGCGCTCGTCGATCTTCTCCCGCTCGCTGCTCACCTTCTTTGCCATCTTCATGATCTTTTCCTCGGTCGTGGCGGTGTTGTGGTTCGGCTCGCGTGACGTGCTTGCCGGCACGATGTCGCCCGGTACGCTCGGCCAGTTCCTGCTTTACTCCGTGTTTGCCGCAGGCGCGCTGGGCGCACTGTCGGAAGTCTGGGGCGAGCTTGCCCAGGCGGCGGGTGCGGCCGAAAGGCTGACCGAGATACTCGACGAGACGCCGGCGATTCAACCGCCGGCCAATCCGCTGCCGCTGCCCGCCAAGGCGACAGGCGCGATCAGCTTCGACGACGTCTCCTTCTCCTACCCGGCAAGGCCGGACCGTGCCGCCGTCCACGGCTTGAGTTTTCAGGTCAAGCCGGGCGAGACGGTGGCGATCGTCGGCCCGTCGGGCGCCGGAAAGAGCACCGTCTTTTCGCTGATTCTGCGCTTCTACGATCCCGAAACCGGCCGCATCGCCATTGACGGCGTCGACGTGCGCGAAGCCGATCCGGCTGAAGTGCGGGAGCGCATTGCGATCGTGCCGCAGGATGTCACCATCTTTGCGGCAAGCGCGCGCGACAATATCGGCTTTGGCCGGCCGGGCGCGACGAATGCCGAGATCGAGGCCGCCGCCGGGGACGCGCTGGCCGACGAGTTCATCCTCAGGCTCGACAAGGGCTACGATAGCCAGGTCGGCGAGCGCGGCGTCACCTTGTCCGGCGGCCAACGTCAGCGCGTGGCGATCGCCCGCGCCATCCTGCGCGACGCGCCGATCCTGCTGCTCGACGAAGCCACGTCGGCGCTCGACGCCGAAAGCGAAACGCTGGTGCAGACGGCGCTGGAACGGCTGATGCAGGGCCGCACCACCATCGTCATCGCCCACCGGCTGGCGACCGTGCTGAAGGCCGACCGCATCCTGGTCATGGATGGCGGCCGCATCGTCGAGGAAGGCACGCACCAGAGCCTGGTCGCCAAGGGCGGCATCTATGCAAGGCTGGCCAAGCTGCAGTTCGAAACCGGAGCAAGCGCCTTCAGGGGTGCCGCGGAGTAGCAACCCGCAATCAGGCGGGACCATACCGCTTGCGGAGATGCTCGGTGAAATACGCGGCGTTGAGCTTTTCGCCGGTGGCGCGCTCAAGCAGTTCGGGCGTCGACCAGCGCGAACCCTGCGACCAGATCTTGTCGCGGCGCCAGTCATTGATGGCGGCGAAATTGCCGTTGGCAAGCTCGCTGTCGGCTGAAGGATGGTCGCGCGTCAGCGCAGCCCATTGCTGCGCCGCCATCATGGCGCCCAGCGTATAGGACGGGAAATAGCCGAAGGCGGCGCCCGGCCAATGCACGTCCTGCATCGGTCCGTCGGCTGGGTTGTCGATGGTCGAAAGGCCAAGATACTCCCGCATCTTGGCGTCCCAGGCTTCGGGCAGGTCGGCCGCCTGCAGCCGCCCCGAGACCAGCTCCTGCTCCAACTCGTAGCGCAGGATGACATGCAGCGGGTAGGTGACCTCGTCGGCGTCGACGCGGATCAGCCCGCGCTCTACCCGGTGCACATGCGGCAGGATGTCGTCCAGCGACCAGGCTTCGCCGAGATGCTTTTCGACCACGGGCAGCGCCCAGCGCCAGAATTCGGGGTTGCGGCCGACCTGTTTCTCGACGAACAGGCTCTGGCTTTCATGCACCGCCATGCCGCGCGCCTTGCCGAGCGGCCAGTGCGCCCAGGCCTTCGGCAGGTTCTGCTCGTAGAGCGCGTGGCCGGTCTCGTGCAGCACGCCCATCAAAGCCGACAGGAAATCGGACGTTTTGTAGCGGGTGGTGATGCGCACGTCGCTCGGCACGCCGCCGCAGAAGGGATGGTGCGATACGGACAGAGAACCGTGGGTGAGGTCGAAGCCGACCGAAGCCATCATGGCGAGACCAAGCTCGCGCTGCCGGTCGATCGCATAGCTGCCGGAGAGCGGCTTCACGGGATGCCTGGCCAGGCGCGCTTCCTGCGCGGCCAGGGCTTCCGGCACGAAGCCCTTCAGGAATGTCTTCAGCTCGGTGAACACCGGCGTGATGTCGGCGGCGCGGTTGCCAGGATCGTATTGCTCCATCAGTGCGTCGTAGGGATCGAGGCCGAGCGCGTCGGCGCGCAAAGCGGCTTCCTGGCGCACCAGCGCGATGACACCTTCGAGCGCCGGCAGGAAGCCTGCCCAGTCATTCTTGGCGCGCAGGTCGCGCCAGAGTTGCTCGGAGCGCATACGCGCCACCGTCTGGCGCTCGACGAATTCTACCGGCAGGCAGGTCAGGTTGGTGTATTGGCGACGCAGTTCGCGGACCGCCGCCTGCTGCTCCTCGTTGAGCGCCTCCTGTTCGGCGGCGGCGAGCCAGTCGGCGATCTCCGGCGCCGTTGCCCTGATATGCAGCATCCCGGCCAGGGACGACATGGCTTCGGCGCGCTTCTCGCCGCCGCCGACAGCCATGTGAGTCGCCTCGTCGGCGCCGAGGATAGCGAGCGCATGTTCCAGCGCTTCGAGCTTGTGGCCGAGATCATCGAGCTTCTGAAAAGACATGACAGGTTCCGCGTTTTGGACCGCGGGAAAAGATACCAACGCGCCAGGATTGGCAACCCTCAAAGGTGGCTATGCAGCTTGCGCCGGTGAGCTGGTGCGTGGAATGCTGGCTGACGGTGGAACACCGCCATGGAGGGGAGACTAAGATGATCGGCAATATCCTGGTCGGGCTGGTGGCCCTGATCCACCTCTACATCGTCTATTTGGAAATGGTGGCGTGGGACACACCGCGCGGGCACAGGGCGTTCAACCTCAAGCCGGACTTCGCCAGCGCATCGAAGGTGCTCGCCGCCAATCAGGGGCTCTACAACGGCTTCCTTGCCGCCGGGCTGATCTGGGGCCTCTATCTCGGCGCGGCGGGATTCCAGATCAAGGTGTTCTTCCTGCTTTGCATCGCCGTCGCCGGCCTCTATGGCGCGGCGACTGCCAGCCGGAAGATCCTCTATATTCAGACCGTGCCGGCGGTGCTGGGCCTCGCTGCGCTGTGGCTGGGCTGGTGACAAAAAAGACGCCCTCGGAGCCAGATCCGGGGGCGTCAGACAGTCCCTTCCTCATTCCTGGAGATATCAGAGCGGATCTCAGCCGTTCGGATAATTCCCGCCGTCGGAGCCATCACCGATCATGAAGCCGCTGCCGGTGTCGGACATCAGCCTCTGATCGACATTGTCGAGGCGGCGCAGCAGATCGTGATATTGCGCGGCCGGGATCCGGCCATGGTCCGAAGCGGCGACCCGTTCGGCGGCCTGGCCGATATGCGCCGCACGCAGATGCAGCCACCGCGCTTCCGAGGTCGAGATGCCCTTCGTTTCGCGCGCATCCGCGATGCCCTGTTCGACGCCCCGCACCTGCTCGATCAGGCCGGTCACGCGCGGACCGGTCATGTCGGTCGGGTCGCTGGCGTCGAGGGCGCCCTTGTGATGTCCGGCGGCATGGGCGCCGGCGAGTGGAACAGTGATCAGAAGTGTCGTGAGGGTTGCGGTCCTGAGAGTCTTCAAAGAGCGCATGATGTGCGTCTCCTCCTGCTGTGGAAAGGGCAAGCGCTTTCGCTCCACCTTCCGGAAGCGGGCCGTCCGGTTCCGTCGCGTCGCGATGGGAGGCATCGCCGGCGGTTCTCGGCCCTGCGCGTCAAAGTAGGAGCCCGGAAACGCGAAGTGTAGTTAAAGAAAGATAATGTTTTCAGGCCTTGCCGGCTTGGCGTTGCGCCCTAGAGTTGAGCCGGCAAACAATTTCGCGTGACTGAAAATCACCGTTCGGTGAGCTTCAGTTCAATGCGTCGGTTCTTGTTGCGGGCGTCTTCGGTGTCGGCGGGGTCGAGCGGCTGGAATTCGCCGAAGCCGGCCGCAACCAGCCGGTTGGCGGGCACGCCGTTCTCGATCAGGTATTTGACCACCGAGGTCGAACGCGCCGTCGACAATTCCCAATTGTCGCGATAGCGGCCGGCGCCGGACAGCGGCTTGTTGTCGGTGTGGCCGTCGACGCGCAGCACCCAGTTGATCTCGGGCGGGATTTCCTTTTGCAACTCGATGATGGCATCGGCGAGCTTCTTCATCTCGACCTTGCCGGCATCGTTGATCACTTCCGACCCGGTCGGGAACAGAACTTCCGACTGGAAGACGAAGCGGTCGCCGACGATGCGGATGTTCTCGCGGTCGGCGAGGATTTCGCGCAGGCGGCCGAAGAAGTCGGAGCGGTAGCGGTTCAGTTCCTGCACGCGCTGCGCCAGCGCGACATTGAGCCGACGGCCGAGATCGGCGATCTTGGTGTTGGAATCGCGGTCGCGCGTTTCGGACACATTGAGGGCGTCCTCGAGCGCGCCGATCTGCTTGCGCAGTGCCGCGATCTGCTGGTTCAGGATCTCGACCTGGCTCAGCGCCTGCTGGCTGATCTGGCGCTGGCTGTCGAGTTCGCCGCCGAGCTCCGCGGCGCGCTGGTTGGCGGCGTCGCCGGCGCCGGCGCCTTGCGCCAGCAACTGCTCGAGCCGGCTCTTCTCAGCTTCCGCCGCCGACAGCGACGCCTGCAGATTGGCCAGCGAATCGTCCTTGTCCTGCGCGCTCGAGCGCTCCAGCGCCAGCAACTGCGTCAGTTCGTTGATCTGCGAGTTGAGGCGCGTGAGCGCCGTATCCTTGCCGGAGAGTTCGCGTCCGAGCAGGAACTGCGCCAGCACGAAAACGGTGAGCAGGAACATGATGGCCAGCAGCAGCGTCGACAGCGCGTCGACGAAGCCCGGCCAATAGTCGATCCGGCGATCGGTGCGCCGGCCCCTGGCGAGAGCCATGCTAGTGGACCCCGGGTTTCTTCAGCGCGTCGGCGATCTTTTCCAGCGTGTTGCGCATCGCCTTCTGCTCGTCCGACTGGGCCTCGACCCAGTCGCGCATGATCTGCTGCTCGGAGCGCATGTTCTTGACCAGTCCGGAAATGCCGTCGGCGAGATTGGCCATGGCGGTGGCGACGCGCGGATTGGAGCCGCCGCCGCTTTCCTGCATGCTGCGCAGCCGTTCCGACAGGACCCGGATCTCGTCGGAGGATTCAGTCTTGGCCGGGTCGGCGACGGCGATGTCGGAGGAGAGATCGGTGACCGAGGACAGCCAGTTTTCAAGCTCGGTATAGAAGCGGGTCTGCGCGCGGCCGGCCTGCAGGTCGAGGAAGCCTAGCACCAGCGACCCGGAAAGGCCGAACAGCGAGGACGAAAAGGCCGTACCCATGCCGGCCAGCGGCGCCGACAGCCCCTGCTTCAGCGAATCGAGCACGGCGGCGGCGTCGCCGGTGCCGGGATCGAGCGATTCGATGGTTTCGCGGATCGAGCCGATGGTGTTGAGCAGGCCCCAGAAGGTGCCGAGCAGACCGAGGAACACCAGCAACCCGACGAGATAGCGCGAGGTGTCGCGGCTTTCGTCGAGGCGGGTGGCGATCGAATCCAGCATGGTGCGCATCGAAGACGTCGAGAAGGCGACCGTCGAGGAGCGGCCGATCATCGCCTTCATCGGCGCCAGCAGCACCGGCTCGGTGGTTTCGGAACCGGCGCGGAAGGAATTGACCCAGCGCACTTCGCGAAACAGTCGTCCGACCTGGGCGAAGGCGAGCAGGATGCCGACCACAAGGACGCCGACGATGAGGCCATTGAGGCCGGGATTGCTCCCGAAAGCGGTCGAGATCTGGCGGGTGAGGATGGCGGCGATGAAGGCGACGATGACCAGGAAGATGACCATGGTCAGGAGGAAGACCTGCGGGCTCGACAGTTTGTGCGGATCGTACATCAGGACATCAGAACGCCTGCCCACGCCGAAGGATCTGAGAAAAGCCATCCGTGCCCCGTTTCCGATGCTCTATTTGCCTTGACGCAATTCCGAACGGGAAGCCGCTCATACTTCCCTGGAACCGCTCCAGTGCCGCCGATCACGTAATTCGCGACTCTAAACGGAATTGTGACCAAATTGAATGGCGCTTGGCAATATTGCCCGACTGTCGGGCCGCACCACGCCGTTCAGAGGCGGTTGACGACCAGGCAGTCGACCATGGCGGCAAGATGCAGCCCGGCGCCGGTGACGACAAAGCCGTGCCAGAGGGCATTGTGAAAGCGCAGGCGTTTCCAGGCGAAGAAGATGACGCCGCAGGAGTACACGATGCCGCCGGCGACAATCAGCGCGATCGAGGTCGTCGGCAACGTCGCCACCAGCGGCTTGACCAGGACGACGCCGCTCCAGCCGATGGCGAGATAGAAGACAATGGCCAGACGATCGAAGCGGCCGGGCAGGAACACTTTCATGGCAATGCCGGTCAAAGCAGCGGTCCAGACAAGGACAATCATCGGCAGCGCCAGCGGCGAGCCGTCGAGCTGGGCCAGAAAGGGCGTGTAGGTCGCGGCGATCAGGAGATAGATCGCCGCATGATCGAAGCGCCGCAAGATCCACTTCGCCGGCGACGTCACCGGCCACAGATTGTAGGTCAGCGAAATCGACAGCACAGTCAGCAGCGACACCACAAAGAAGGCGGCGGCGATGTATTCGCCGGGACCGGCATGGAAGGCGGCCAGTGCCAGCAAGGCCGAGCCGGCTGCTATCGCCAGCACGATGCCGACCGCATGGACGATGCCATCGGCGATCATCTCCGCACGCGAGTAGTGCCAACGCCCGACATAAGGGATTTCAACTGGCTGGTCTGGCTGCGCTTCTCGCGAGGATAGTGAAGGTATGCTCGTCATAAAAAATCCTGCGTCACCCTTATCTGGGCGGCCGCCGGGCAGTATTTCAAGCTTTGATTGCGGTTTTGCGACTGCGGCGCTTCAGCACGCCGCGCCGGCATGCCAAGTGATCAGCGCGCCGAAAGCGGCTTCTTCACCGCCTTGAGCAGCGCGCGCTGGATGACCTCGTTGCCGGCGACGAGCGAACCCGCCTCGAGCATATCCTGGCCTCCATCCATGTCGGAGACGAAGCCACCGGCCTCGCGGATCAGCAGCAGGCCGGCGGCAATGTCCCAGGCCGAAAGGCCGGTTTCCCAAAAGCCGTCCATGCGGCCGGCGGCGACATAAGCGAGATCGAGCGCGGCGGAACCCAGGCGGCGCACGCCCGAGACCTCGGCCATCACATTGCGCAACTCGACGAGGAAATTGCCGTGCTGGCCGCGGCCGAGATGCGGCACGCCGCAGCCGATGACGCAGTCGGTGAGCTTGCTGCGGCCGGCAACGCGCAGCCGGCGATCGTTCATGAAGGCGCCGCCGCCGCGCTCGGCGGTGTAGAGCTCATCCATTGCCGGATTGTAGATGACAGCGGCGACCAACTGGCCCTGTCGCTCCAGCGCGATCGAGATGGAAAAGATCGGAATGCCGTGCAGGAAATTGGTGGTGCCGTCGAGCGGGTCGACGATCCAACGGTGCTGGTCGTCGTCCCCTGCGATCATGCCGCGCTCTTCCATCAGGAAGGCATAGCCCGGCCGTGCCTTCGACAGTTCGGCAAACAGGATGTCCTCGGCCTTGCGGTCGGCTTGGCTGACATAGTCGCCCGGTCCCTTCATCGACACCTGCAGGTTCTGCACCTCGCCGAAGTCGCGCGACAGCGAGCGGCCGGCCTTCATGGCGGCCTGGACCATGACATTGAGAAGTGCGGAGCGTGCCATCGTATCTGTTCCTGCCTACGTGTCAGTCTGCGCGGCGCATGTAGGTGAGTTCGTTGGTGTCGACGACGATGCGTTCGCCGGCGCCGATGAATGGCGGCACCAGCACGCGGATGCCGTTTTCCAGGACCGCCGGCTTGTACGAGGACGCGGCCGTCTGGCCCTTCACCACCGGGTCGGCCTCGGTGATGGTCAGCGTCACCTGGTCGGGCAGCGAAATGCCGATCGGCCTGTCCTCATAGAGCTGGACCGTCACCATCATGCCGTCCTGCAGGAAGGCGGCGCGGTCGCCGACGAAATCCTTCGCCAGCTCGAGCTGCTCGTAGCTCTGCGTGTCCATGAACACCAGTGCGTCGTCCTGGGCGTAGAGGAAGGAAAAATCCTTCAGGTCGAGCCGGATCTGCTCGACGGTCTCGGCCGAGCGGAAGCGCTCGTTGAGCTTGGTGCCGTTGATCAGGTTCTTCAGTTCGACCTGGTTGTAGGCACCGCCCTTGCCGGGCTTGACGGTGTTGGTCCTGACCGCCACCCAAAGGCCGCCATCGTGCTCGATGACATAGCCGGGACGGATTTCGTTGCCATTGATCTTGGCCATGATGAGATTGATCCGGGATGCTACCAACGGCTTGGCCGTTGGTATGGGGATGGTCGCTGGACAAGCGATTTCGGGCCCCCAAGACCACAAATCGGCAGGAGAGGCAAGGGATGCCAGATCGCCCGACAAGGGCCGGTAGCCTCAAACCTGGGCTGCAATGACTTTGCCTACGGCCTCGACTATGGCATCCGCAGCCTCAGTCAGCCGGTTGAGATGAGGCGAACGAAGTGCGGCGACCTGCAAGGAAAGGTCGACATCTTCCGTGTTGACCAGCATGAGGCCGTCGGGAAGTCCGCGCCTTGCAAGACGCAACGGCACTAGCCCAAGGCCGTGCCCCCGACGGACCCATTCCATCTGCAAGGCCGGATCCTGTATCTCCGCCGCGATCTCGAAACAACGCCTTCCGCCGACCAGAACCGACATGAGTTTCTGGCGCGCGTCGCAAGGGGCCGGACTAAGCACCCACGGCATGGGTGTCCGGCCACCGTCTTCCGGATCGGGGACGGTGGACGCAGCTATGACGCCAAGACGTTCAGTGCCAAGCGCTTCCGGGCCTGGCTTATCCGACGATCGCAGAACAATCGTCACATCGAGCTCGCCGCGTTCGAATTGATCGATCAGTTCGGCGCTCCAGCCGGTCTTGAGCCGTAGCGACACTTTCGGGAACGCCGCCGCGGCGTTGCCGATGGCCCCGGCGATGTCGCGGTCCGAGAGGCCATGGGCGAGACCCAGGCGGAACAGTCCTTCCGGCTCGGTCTTTCCGGCGAAGGATTTCAGCGCTTCTACGGAAGCGATGATATCGCGTCCGCGCGCCAGCACTTCCAGCCCCGTCGGCGTCAGTCGCGGCGGCTTTTGCCGGCGGTCGAGCAGCGTCGTGCCAAGCATGTCCTCCAGCCGCTGGATTTGCCGGGTCACAGCCGGCTGCGTCAGCGGCAGGCGCCGGGCGACCTTCTGGATCGAGCCCTCCTCGGCAAACAGGGCGAGCGTGCGCAATTCCTCAAGCATAGCTAGAACCATGTCTCGTAAGCATAATCATTGTAAACATTATGAATTTGAAATCCATCGCCTGGCAAGCAATTTTCCTTTCAACGAAAGGACGACGACAATGAAGGCAATCGAACTGCAGAAGCCGGGCGGCATCGACGATCTCAAGATGGTCGAACGACCAATGCCGGAGCCCGGCCGTCAGGAGATGATCGTCCGCGTCAAGGCGACGGCGCTCAACTATCGCGATGTCGAGATCGCGCGCGGCAGCTATCACACGACATTCCCCTTGCCGCTGGTGCCGCTTTCCGACGGCGTCGGCGAGGTCGTCGGGCTTGGCCCCGAGGTCAGCCGCTTCAAGGTTGGCGACCGGGTCTGCGGCACGTTCTGGCAGCGATGGGTCGGCGGCAGCTTCGCCATGGCCGAACCTTCCTACCAGCGCGGCGGCCCGATCGACGGTTTGCTGAGCGAATTCGCCCGGCTGGACGAACAGGCGGCTGTCATCGCGCCGGCGCATCTCAGCGACGTAGAGGCGGCGACATTGCCTTGCGCCGCCGTCACCGCTTGGCATGCCTTGTTTACGGAAGGCAACCTCAAGCCGGGCGAGACCGTGCTCAGCCTCGGCACGGGCGGCGTATCGCTGTTTGCCATGCAGTTCGCGAAGGCGGCCGGCGCGCGGGTCGTCGTTACGTCGAGTAGCGATGAGAAACTTGTCCGGGCCAAAGAGCTCGGCGCGCATCACGGCATCAACTACCGCGACAATCCGGACTGGTCGTCGGCCGTGCTGGCGCTGACCGATGGCCGTGGCGCGGACCACATCATCGAAGTCGGTGGTCCCCAAAGTTTCGCGCAGTCGCTCAAGGCGTCGGCGCGCGGCGCCCAGATCAACGTCATCGGCTATCTCGGCGGCAGCGAAGGGTGATCAATCCGCTCGACATCTTCCGACGCCAGGTGAAAGCACGCGGCATACCGGTCGGCTCGCGCGAGTCCTTCGAAGCGATGAACCGGGCGCTCGCCGTCAATCGGCTGCGGCCGGTGATCGACCGGGTCTTCCCATGGGCAGAGGCAGCGCAGGCCTTTCGCCATCTCGAACACGGCTCTCCCTTCGGCAAGGTTGTGCTGGATCATACACAGTGACGTTGCGTGTCAGGGCAGGCGGTTGGCCTTCTGCAAGGCTTGCTTTGTCTGGTCGTCGGTCAGCCCTTGCAGGAAATCGTCCATCTCCGGATCGATAAGGCCGGCGCGGCGGGCGACCACATACCAGGCCCCAGCCAGGATCAGGTCGGGGTCGGTGCCGATGCCGCCCATATAGAGCTTTGCCAACCGGTTCTGGGCAGCGACATTGCCGCCTTCAGCTGCCTGCTTCATCCAGTTGAAGCCGGATTTCAGGTCGCGAACACCGCCCCGGCCCTCGATCATCCAGGCGGCAAGATCGATCTGAGCGGTGTCGTAGTTCTGCCTGGCAGCCTGTGCCAGCAAGCTGCGGGCCTTTCCATCGTCGCGGGTCTTGCCGCCGACGCCATTGGCATAGACCTGCGCCATCGCATACTGGGCGTCGGCAAGCCCTGTCGCCGCGGCACGCTCATAATAAGGCACAGCCCTGGCGATGCCGGCATCGCCCGGATCCTGCTGCACGAGCAATTGCGCGAAGTTGAACTGCGCCAGCCGGTTGCCGGCCTCGGCGGCGGCCTGCATCAGCGCAAAAGCTCCCTTCTCGTCCTTCTTGACGTAGCGGCCGTCGAGCAGCATCAGCGCATACTGGAACTGCGATTCAGGAATCCCCTGCTCGGCGGCCTGCGCATACCATTTGGCGGCTTCCGCTGGGTTGAGCGGCACGCCCAACCCGCGCGACAGGATCTCGGCCACCAGCGTTTGCGCCGCCGGGTCGCCATTCTGAGCCCGCACCAACGCTAGATTGTAGGCTGTCTTGTAAAGGCCGCGCTGGAAAGCGCCATAGGCGGGGTCCGCCGGCTTGGCGCCGAAACGTTCGGGGTTGATCGCGTCGGCCGACGGCAGCGGCGCGGTTGTCGCGGGCTGCGGCAGCGGCGTGTCGATCGGCTTGTCGATATGGACGCCGGAATCGGTGGCGCCGGCTTTTGGGGCACCCGCATCGGGGGCGACCGCATCCGGCACGCTGAGGGCGGGCGCGCTGGTGTCCGGCCTCGGCTGCGGCAGCGGAACGGTTTCCGCCGCGATCGCTGCCCCGCTCATCAAGGCCGCAACGAGAACCGCGAGAGGAAGTCCAGGTCGGCGCACGTCAGCCCTCGAAGCGCGGCGCGGTTTGGTCGAGCAGCGCATTGGCGGCGGCAATCGCCGCCTTCGGATCGGCGCCTTCGGCAAAGACGGCGCTGGACAGCGCCACGAACTCGGCGCCAGTGGCGGCCACCGCTTCTACCGAAGCGATGGCGGAACCGGCCATGACAATGCAAGGGATCTCAATCACGTCCGCCCACCATTGCCCGAGCGACAGGTTGCGCGGATGCGGTTCCGGCTTGTTGTCGTAGCCGAAGCGGCCGAAGAAGATGTAGTCGGGCCTGGTTTCGCCGAGTTCCAGCGTGTCGTCGCGCGTCTTGGCGCCACCGGCGCCGACCATCATCTTGCCCTGGAAGTGTTCGATGGTCTCGGCGAGCGCGTCCTTGGAAACCTCGACATGAATGCCGTCGGCCTGGACACGGCCGGCAATGCGGGTATCGCCGGCGATGATGACGGCGATGCCGGCCGCTTGCGCGGCCGGTACGATCTGTTCTGCGAAGGCCTGGAAGGCAGCCTCGTCCATGCCGTTTTCAGGCAGGATCAGGGAAGCGATATCACCGCCGTCGAAGGCAGCCGCAATGCGCTGCGCCGGAGCGTCCTTGGGCGCGATCAGCACGATGCGGCAGCGGTTGGGGGGTGTTGCGTCGTTCATTGGCTTTCGATCCCGGGTTTCGCCTATGCCGGGCGAAGATGGTTGCATTGCGGCATAGAACAAAGCGCCCGCCTTGAACAGGCGGGCGGGGAACGATGCGCTGGCTTTGGTTTACGATCGCCGGCGAGCAGACGCTCTGCGGCTCATTTGACGGCTTGCGGGCTTTCGGCCGGCGATTTGGCCCTCCACAAAGTCCAGCCGAGATTCATGCCGGCGGCGGCGATCAGGATGGCGGCTGCGCCAACGAGCTGGGCCGGATGCAGCCGGTGGCCGAAGGCCATCACATCGACCAGGATCGCAACGACAGGATAGATGAAGGACAGCGACCCCTGCAGATGCGTCGGCAGTTTCTGGATGGCGGCGTACATCAATATGTACACCAGGCCGGTGTGAACGACGCCAAGCGTGGCCAGCATGGCCCAGCTCCAGGCATCGGCGGGCAAATGCGAGAGGTTGGCGAAGGGCGCCAGCATGACGACGCCGACGCAGACCTGGATCAGCGCGATCAGATGCGGCGGGGTGCCCTTGAGCTTCTTGGCGACGATTGCCGCGACAGCCCAGAAGAAGGCCGCTCCGAGCGCCATGACGATGCCGATGACATAATCTGTGCCGGTTATGCCGGAACCGACACCCGCATCGGGCCCTGTCTGCACGATCAGCAGCATGCCGGCGAAGGCGATGCCGAGCCAGGTCAGCTTGGCCAGGGTCAGCCGCTCGCCGAAGAACAGCGCGCCGAAGCCGACCAGCATGAAGGGCTGCGTGTTGTAGACCGCCGTGGCAATTGAGATCGAGGCGCGGGAGAAGGCGCTGAACAGCAACAGCCAGTTGATGACAATGGCCGCGCCGCCAAGAGCGGCGATGGCAACAATGCGCAGCGTCAGCCTGCCGCGCAGCAACCCGAGTGCCGCGCAGGTGATCAGCAGCGCCACCGCGCCGAAGGCGCAGCGCCAGAACACCACGTCCATAACGGGCTGGCCCGACATGACGACAAACCAGCCGATCGTGCCGACGATCGTCATCGCCGCCGTCATCTCGATCGTGCCGCGTACCGTGTTGTCCATGACAATACCTCTATCTGTTGAGGCCATAATCTCATGCCGCCTTGAGGGTTTATATGCCCTATGAAAGGTGATAAGGGCACAACACCTTATTTAATAAGGCGCGCGCTGCCCTTTTGCGAGGAGATGAAAATGCTGGACGAGTTGGACAGAAAGCTTCTCGACATCCTGATCCTGGATTCGCGGACTTCGTTGAAGGATCTGGCGCAGCAGGTCGGGCTGTCGTCGCCGAGCGTCTCGGAACGGCTGCGGCGGCTCGAGGAACGCGGCGTCATCCGCGCCTTCACCATCGAGATCGACCCGGAGGCGCTGGGGTTTCCGCTGCAGGCGATCGTGCGGGTGCGGCCACTGCCGGGCAAGCTGCACATCGTGCAGAAGCTGATTGAGGAGATCCCGGAATTCGGCGAATGCGACAAGGTCACCGGCAACGACTGTTTCGTGGCCCGGCTCTACGTGCGCTCCATCGGCGAGCTCGACAAGCTTCTCGACCGCATCGCCGACAAGGCGGAGACCAGCACCGCCATCATCAAGGCGCAGCCGATCCGGCGCCGTCCGCCGCCACTGAATTAAGCTCCAGCTTGTAGCCGATGTGGCTGGCCTTGAAGCCGAGCCGGTCATAGAAGCGATGCGCGTCCTGGCGGCTCTTGTTGGTGGTCAGCTGGACAATCTTGCAGCCGCGTTCACGGCACTGTTCGACCGCCCATTCCAGCAGACGCTGTCCCAGCCGTTCGCCGCGGCGGTCCGCGGCGACGCGCACAGCCTCGATCTGGCCGCGCAAGGCGCCCTGCAGCGACAGCCCGGCGAGATAGCTGATCTGCAACGTGCCGATGACTCGGCCGCTATCCGTCATCACGGCAAGAAACTGGTTGGGGTCGGCGTCGATGGCGGCAAAGGCGTCGCGATAGGCCTTGGCGAGTGGCTCGGTCGCATCCTCGCGGCTGCGGCCAAGCGGATCGTCGGCGAGCATGGCTACGATGGCAGGCAGGTCGGCCGCTTCGGCGCGGCGGATGTGGGGTTCGCTCATTGTCAAAAACCTGGGGTCAAAAACCTGGGGTCAAAACCTGGGGTCAAAACCTGGGGCCAAAACCTGGGGTCAAAACCTGATGCATCGGACGGCGCCCTTATGCATCGGCGGCGATCTTGCCGTAAATCCGGAACCGTCGCTTTACGCACAGTTGATCGACACGGCCGGCATTTTCCCGGTCGCGGCGCAAGGGTTTCTGGGCTATTGCAGGGCAACCGTCTTCCCTCCAGCATTTCCAGTTCATGTCAGGTCTGCTCGCCGATCCGTGGTTTTATGCCGCCGCCATTCCGGCGGTGATACTTGTCGGGCTGTCGAAAGGCGGCTTCGGCGGCGCTGTCGGCTTCGTTGGCGTGCCTTTGATGGCGCTGGCCATGCCGCCGGTGCAGGCGGCGGCCATCCTGCTGCCGATCCTGTGCCTGATGGACATCGTTTCGGTGTGGACGTGGTGGGGCGTCTACGACAGAAAGATGCTGGTCGACATGATGCCGGGCGCGGTGATCGGCATTGGGCTCGGCTGGCTGACGGCAGCGCTCGTAACCGAAGAGATGGTGCGGCTGATCGTCGGCGCTGTCGCGCTGATCTTCGTGCTGCGCTGGCTCTATCTCCAGTTCCGCCACGGTTCCGACCATGCGGCGGCGCCCCACCGCATCGCCGCCGCCTTCTGGGGCACCGTCGCCGGCTTCACCAGCTTCGTCGCCCATGTCGGCGGGCCCCCCTTCCAGGTCTATGCGCTGCCGATCCGGCTCGATCCGAAGGTGCTGTCGGGGACATCGGCGATCTTCTTTGCCGCCACCAACGCGCTGAAGCTGATCCCCTACTTCGCGCTTGGCCAGTTCGACACCGCCAACCTGACGGCGTCGGCCGTGCTGATGCCGCTGGCGCCGCTGGCCACCATCGCCGGCGCCTGGCTGGTGCGGCGCATGCGGCCGGAGATTTTTTATCCCTTCACCTACGCGACCGTGGCCGTGGTCGCGGTCAAGCTGCTTTGGGACGGGATCGCCGGCCTGCTCTAAATCCCGCTCAGGCGGCTGCCGGTTTGGTTCGCGGGGCGCTCGCAAAGGTCAGCGATGCACCACCAACGACCACGACCGCCATGGCGCCGAGAGTGGCGATGTCGTGCGCGGTCGGCTTCAGCACCATGTCGGCGACGACGACGATCATGATGACGAAATCGAACTTGACGATCCGTATCATGCGGCGCCCAAACGCTATGGCAGCCGGGGTCATGCCGTCCGCGGCAAGCATTGTGGCAAGCTTTTCGAACGAAGGCTTCAGCACGAGGATACCGGTCAGAAACGCGGCGGCGTAGCCGCAAAGGCCGATGACGACCCAAAGGTCGGAGAAGCCGGTCCATAGCGAAGTCAGCACCAGACCAGAAGCCAGGGTCGCGATAGACGCCGGCACGAACAGACGCAAGCCGAGTTTGTCCGTCGTTCTCAGCATGACCATCAGCGTCTCGTCGTCGCCGTCGCGATCGGCGAGTATCGAAACCAGCAGCATGGCGAAACCGCCGCCGAGCCAGAGGATCGCTGCCATGACATGCAGGAATTTGAAGAGAGAATACCAGTCCATTGCCGCTCCTTGTGCATCGTTCCGGGGGTAAACGCTGCTATCGCGCGTCTGCTTCCGAAGGAGGGCGGATTATCTCCGTACATGTATCCAGAAGATGCCGCGTGGGTGCCGGCTTGTTGCGGTGGCGCCGTCGCCGGATTTTACCGCCAGCCCGCACAATACCCGGCATTTGCCGGATAGACGCCGTGTCGGCATTGGCTGGTTCGCGGCATGATCCTGAAACCTGCGGGGACTAAGCCGCTCGCGACCGACGCTCCATTTTGGCCGCGCGCGGTCGGACCAAGTCTGCAACAACCAACGAGGGTATCCCATGCAAGGCGTAGCACGAAATTTCTTCACCCTGGCCGTCATCTATTCCCTGTGCGGCATGGCGCTCGGCCTGCATATGGCGATCTCCAATGACCATGGGCAGATGCCGACCCACGCGCACACCATGGTGGCGGGCTGGCTGATGTCGGCGGTGTTTGCCTTCTTCTACCACCTGTTTCCAGCGGTCGGGCAAAAGACGATTGCCGTCGTGCATTTCTGGCTGACGGCAATCTGCGGCATCGCACTGATGATTGGGCTTTACTTTGAACTTGCCGGCCATCCGGAGATCGAGCCGGTGCTGGCTTCCTCCTCGATGGGGTTTTATGCGGCAATGCTGCTGTTCGCCTTCATTTCCTTGCCGGCTGTGTGGAAGAAGGCATGAACAAGCCGACGATCAGGCTTAGGGCACCGTTATGCTGATACGGCACAGAAGGGCAGCGGTCGATCAAGAAATATCCGCGCCGTTAAGGGTTCATTAAGCTTTACAGGTGTTTACTATGTCCATCCAGTGATCTGGATTCTTACCGAGTGGTTGGAGCCACTTCGTTTGACGCCTCCCTGTTAAACTCCTGAGAGCCGCCTTATCCGCGGCTCTTTTTTTGTCTGCTTTTGGTCCGCTTGGCGCCCCTGCGCAGGCGTTAACCGTTTGTTAAACATGTGCTTGCCTTCGCCGGCGGCGAAGCGCATTTTCAAGCTTCAGTCATCTAGGGTGCCGGCGTGACGGCGATGAAGCCGAATCAGCCGACGGGGCAGTGCAGGGGCGTATCGATGAACGAGCCTTCGAAGGGCAGCGCGAAAACCATCAAGCTGGCGGAACGCCGGGTTTTCTCCCAATCCTTCAAACCGCTCTACCAGGAAGGCATGGGCCTGGTTGAGCAAGCAGCGGAATATCTCGACGGCAAGGGCCGGGCCGAGGCCAAGAAGCTGTCCAGACTGGCGGCGACGCTCTATGCGGCCGAATCGATGCGGCTGACCACAAGGCTGATGCAGGTCGCCTCCTGGCTGCTTTTGCAGCGGGCGGCAAATTCCGGCGAGATGACCCGCGACCAGGTCGCCTCGGAAAAATCCAAGGTGCGTCTCGACACCGCCTCGGCGCATGACGAAGCGGTCGGCTGGGGCGAACTGCCGAAGGATTTCCTCGACCTCGTCACCCGCTCGCTGCGCCTGCAGGCGCTGGTGCGCCGCATGGACGAAGAGATCTATGGCGGCGCGTTTGCCGAGACGCCGGTAACAGGCCGCCGCGCCAATCCGGTTTCCGACCAGATCACGCTGCTGAATACGGCTTTCGCTCGAGGTTAAACGCTTCCCGTTTCCGGTTTGTTCACATTTCCCTGACATCGCTGTGCGCCGGAGGTAGACTTCGCGCATGAGGGAAGCGATTCGCATTATCGGTATCGATCCGGGGCTGAGGCGCACCGGATGGGGCATCGTCGAGAGCCTCGGCAACTCGCTGCGCTTTATCAGCTCCGGCACTGTACGCTCCGACGACAAGGCGGCACTGGCGAGGCGGCTGTGCCAGCTGCATGACGGCCTCGCCGATATCGTGCACAGCGCCATGCCGCACGAGGCGGCCGTCGAACAGACCTTCGTCAACAAGGATGCCGTGGCGACGCTGAAGCTCGGCCAGGCGCGCGGCATAGCCATGCTGGTGCCGGCGCGCGCCGGCCTTGTCGTCGCCGAATATGCCCCCAATGCCGTCAAAAAGGCGGTGATCGGCGTTGGCCATGGCGACAAGAAGCAGATCCACATGATGGTAAAGGTGCTGTTGCCGAAAGCCGTTTTCGACACCGAACATGCCGCCGACGCGTTGGCTATCGCCATCTGCCACGCGCATCACCGGCAAAGCGTCGCCTACAGGATGGCGCTGGCATGAGGGATCACGCATGATCGGCAAATTGAAAGGCACGCTGGACGAGATCGAGGAGGATTTCTGCCTCGTCGATGTGCACGGCGTCGGCTATGTCGCCTATTGCTCGGCGCGCACGCTGGCCGCGCTGCCTTCGCCCGGCGAGGCGGTGGTGCTGTTCATCGAGACCTATGTGCGCGAGGACATGATCCGGCTCTACGGTTTCCAGTCGGTGCTTGAGCGCGAATGGTTCCGGCTCTTGATGAGCAATGTGCAAGGCGTCGGCGCCAAGGTGGCGCTGGCCATCCTGTCGACGCTGGCGCCGGCAGACCTCGCCAATGCGATCGCGCTGCGCGACATCGCCATGGTCAGCCGCGCGCCCGGCGTCGGCAAGAAGGTGGCCGAGCGCATCGTCACCGAGTTGAAGAACAAGGCGCCGGCCTATGCCGGAACCGCCTCCGGCACCATCGGCCTTAAGCAGGAGCTCGGCGAAGGCGTGGCGCCGGCGCCGATTACCGACGCCGTCTCGGCGCTGGTCAATCTCGGCTATTCGCGCGACACAGCAGCCAATGCTGTCGCGGCGGCGCTGAAGACGGCCGGCGAGGACGCCGATGCCTCGAAGCTCATTCGTTTCGGGCTGAAGGAACTGGCGCGGTGAGTGATTGCTTGTCCGGTCCTTTGCCCTGTGCGAGGAAGGCCGCATGAGCCTTTCACCCCGCCTCATTGCCCCGGAAAAGCGCGGCGAGGATGCTGAGCAGACCTTGCGGCCGCAGACGCTCGCCGATTTCGTCGGCCAGGCCGCGGTGCGGGCCAATCTCAAAGTCTTCATCGAGGCCGCCAAGGGCCGCAGCGAGGCGCTTGACCATGTGCTGTTCGTCGGGCCGCCGGGGCTTGGCAAGACAACGCTGGCGCAGATCATGGCGCGCGAGCTCGGCGTCAATTTCCGCTCGACCTCCGGTCCGGTGATCGCCAAGGCCGGCGATCTCGCCGCACTTCTCACCAATCTGGAAGACCGCGATGTACTGTTCATCGACGAGATCCACCGGCTCAATCCGGCAGTCGAGGAAATCCTCTATCCGGCGATGGAGGATTTCCAGCTCGACCTGATCATCGGCGAAGGTCCGGCGGCACGCTCGGTCAAGATCGATCTTGCCCGCTTCACGCTCGTCGCCGCCACCACCAGGCTCGGCCTTTTGACCAACCCGCTGCGCGACCGTTTCGGCATTCCGGTGCGGCTCAATTTCTATTCTGTCGAGGAACTGGAGCAGATCGTGCGGCGCGGCGCCCGCATCCTGCAAATGCCGCTTGGCGACGATGGCGCGCTGGAGATCGCACGTCGCGCCCGCGGCACGCCGCGCATCGCCGGCCGGCTGCTGCGCCGGGTGCGCGACTTCGCCTCCGTTGCCGGCGACGGTCACGTCGACAAGCAGGTTGCCGACGAAGCTCTCACCCGGCTGGAGGTCGACGCGCTCGGCCTCGACGCGCTCGACCGCCGCTATCTCTCGATGATCGCGCGCAATTTCGGTGGTGGGCCGGTCGGCATCGAAACCATCGCCGCCGGCCTGTCCGAGCCGCGCGACGCCATCGAGGACATTATCGAACCCTATTTGATCCAGCAGGGTTTCATCCAGCGCACGCCACGCGGCCGCGTGCTGACCGCCAACGCCTGGCGCCATCTCGGCCTCGACGCGCCAAAGGATCTGGCGCAGCAGCAGATCAACCTGTTCCAGGAAGAGTAACGGAGATTTGTTCTTCGGAACGGATTTCTGTGCAGAATCTGCTCAAGCTTGCCAGCGTGAAGGCATAATTGCCGGCTTTAAGGCCTGCTTCTTAATGCCAGCTTCTCAATGGAATGCGTCTCAAAACCATGACGATGATCACCAGACGTGGCTTCCTGCGTTTGGTCGGTGGCTCGGTCTTCTCGATAATGTCGCTCGGCGCTTATGCGGTCGGCATCGAGCCGATGCTGTTGACGCATGTGAAGCGCTACCGGCTGACGCCGCCGCATTGGCCTGCAGATCTCAAGTTGCGCGTTGTAGCACTTGCCGATATTCACGCCTGCCGTCCCTGGATGACGCCTGAGCGGATCGCTTCGCTCGTCGAGGATGCAAACGCGCTGCAGCCCGATCTGATCGTACTGCTCGGCGACTACATCTCAGGCATGTCCCTGCTGATGCACCGGATGGAAGCCCATGAATGGGCGGCGGCCTTGTCCGGACTGAAGGCGCCACTCGGCGTCCTGTCGATCCTCGGAAATCACGACTGGTGGCACGATCCTTTCGCACAGCAGGCCGGAGCCGGGCCGACAGTGGCGCGCAAAGCATTGGAGAAAGCCGGCGTAGCGGTTCTGGAGAATGACGCCGTGCGCCTGCAAAAGGACGGATACGGCTTCTGGATCGCCGGGCTCGCCGACCAGCTGGCACTGTTGCCGAACAAGGCCGCAGGCCGCGACAGATTTGAAGGCCTCGACGATCTCGACGGCACGCTGGCGAAGGTCAGCGACCAGGCGCCGATCATCCTGCTCGCGCATGAACCTGACATTTTCCCGAAAGTGCCGTGGCGGGTTTCGCTGACGCTGTCGGGCCACACACATGGCGGGCAGGTCAGGCTGTTCGGCTATTCACCGGTGGTTCCGTCCCGCTTCGGCAACCGTTTCGCCTATGGCCATGTCGTCGAGAATGACCGCAATTTGATCGTGTCAGGCGGGCTCGGCTTCAGCATCGCACCGGTGCGCTTCGGCATGCGGCCGGAAATACTACAGATCGACCTCGGTTAGAGCATGCCGGTATTCAGGTGATGCCGGCCTGCAAATGAGGTGTTCCTGCGCTTCCGTAGTCACGGACCAAAGTCCGCTCCGTTCCGGTTCTCGGACCCTCATTTTCGACTCGGCCTGATCTGGATCTCGACATGCCCTAGGGCTAATGGAGCGAGCGGATTGCATCCATCACGGCGGGTTCGGCCTTTTCGCCGTTGAAGGCATCGACGATGCCGAAGGCGCCGCCAAAACTCCACACCGACCATGAGAAGCCATGCGCCTCGGCGCGCGCGATCATGTCTTTGACATAGGCTGCGCGGTATTTGGGCGGCATCACATAGGGGTTGCCATACTCCTGGCGGATCATGCCGAACTCGCCCAGCGTGATGTTTTCCGGCTTGATGGCGTTGGCCTTCGCCCAGGCCTCGACCTTTTCGAACGGCGCATCCATGACGCCGAGCAGCTTTTCGTCCGTGTCCATGCTGGCGGCTTGTTCATCGAGATAGGCGAGCAGGCCGTTCCGTCTGGTCCATGGCGCCTCGGCTTTTATCTTGGCGCGGATTGCATCCAGCGTCGCATCGAGCTCGGCGCGCGGCACCGCGGTCAGCGGATAGGGCAGGCCGGTGACATAAGGGATGAAATCGCCGGCCCAGGTCGCGCCCTGATGGGTCAGCAGGAACGGGTCGTAGGAGTGGAAGGTCCAGATGATGTTGTCGTCGGGGATCGACTTTGGGTCGATCCTGACCAGCGAAGCCGCACTGGAATAACAGGCGCCGGTCAGGATCAGCGTCAGCCTGGTGGCCGAGGCGCGCGCGGCCGCGAACAGCTTTTGCTGACGCTCCGGCCACAGGCTGGTGCCCTCGCTGTCGCAGTCGACGATAGGCTCGTTCATCGGCTCGAAAGCGACCTGCGCCGGGTCCTCAGTGGCAAGCGTGCGCGCCATTTTGCGGACGACCTCGACATAGGCGTCGAAGGTTGCGGGATCGTCCATCACCTGGCCCATGCCGATCTCGCGGCCGCCGCCGGCCGGGATCAGGTGCATGTCGACGATCACTTTCAGACCGGCCCGGTTGATCATGCGCGCCGAGTCCCGCACGCTGGCATAAAGGTCGTCACGCAGCGCCAGTGTCTGATCCGACATAAACGGCGAGGGATCGACCGGCATGCGCAGAAAGTCGAAACCGGCGGCCTTCAGCGCCTTGAGGTCATCCTCGTTCAGGAACTTGCGCCATTCCGGATAGGGCAGGATGGCTTGTCGGTCGTTCCATTTGTCTTCCCCGACCCAGGTCGTCCACTGGTCGAGGTTGAGGCCGCGCTTCATCGAAAAGCTAGCGGCCTGACCGGGAAGCGCAGACGCCGCCAGCACCAGCAGCGCTGCCATCACGGTCTTGATCATCGCCGTCAACAGTGCCATCCGGTTTGCTGCGCTGGTGATTTTGGCAAGACAGGTGCCCCGCCGGGGGCAAAAAGGAAAGCGCGATGGACGATCATGGTGAATCGGCGGCGCTTGCCGGCGGGCTTTCCGGAGCCTTGACGGAATTCGGCCATCGGCTGATGGCGCGAGTCTATTATGCCGACACCGATTTTTCCGGCGTCGTCTACCACGCGCGCTATCTCGAATTCTTCGAGCGCGGCCGCTCGGACTATCTCAGGCTGGCGGGCGTCCACCACACAGAACTTCACGAAGGCAAGCACGGCGAACGGATCGTCTGGGTGGTGCGGCGGATGGAGATAGATTTCCGCTCGCCTGCCCGCATGGACGATATCCTGACCATCGACACATCAACGCAGGATATTTCCGGCGCCCGCATCGTCATGGCGCAGCAATTGAAACGCGGGACAGAGGTTCTGGTCGAAGCAAAGGTCGAGGCGGCGATCATCGGCGAGAACGGCCGGCCGAAGCGCTTTCCGAAAGAATGGATCGCGGCCTTTCTACCAGGAGCAAGCTGATATCCAGGCCTGCCGGCCGGCAACGAGCGGCCAATCGGCAGCGCATTCGATTGTGGATGGATGGCCCGCGTCGTGCCTTGGCGCGGCAATGCGCCGCGCCATATTTCCTAACCCATCCTTAACCATAACGGTTCATGAAGAGATCGGTGAAGATTGGAAGAATCCGCGCGCCTTCCTTTCACCAATATTTGCCCTGAAAAGGCCGCCAACGGTGCATTTTGGGGTTAATCCGGAAGCCAAGCGCGAACGGACCACAAGGATGCCCATGGGCCAGCCGCCAGCGATGCCCGGAAAATCTTAAGGACTGAAGCATGGAAACTACCGCACTCGCCGATCCGGCAGCGCAATTGTCGATTTGGGCGCTGTTCACACAGGCCAGCTGGGTGGTCAAGCTGGTCATGATCGGTCTGCTCTGCGCCTCGGTCTGGACCTGGGCGATCATCGTCGACAAGCTGGTCAGCTATGCCCGCATGCGTCTGTCGCTCAATCGCTTCGAACAGGTGTTCTGGTCGGGGCAGTCGCTGGAAGAGCTCTATCGCACGCTTGCCGACCGCAAGACCACGGGCATGGGTGCGATCTTCGTCGCCGCCATGCGCGAATGGAAGAAGAGCTTCGAGAAGGGGGCCAAATCGCCGCTCGGCCTGCAGACCCGCATCGACAAGGCGATGGACCTGGCGTTGACGCGCGAGATGGAGAAGCTGGAGGGCCGTCTCGGCTTTCTCGCCACCACTGGTTCGGCCGCACCCTTCATCGGCCTGTTCGGAACCGTCATCGGCATCATGACCTCGTTCCAGGCGATTGCCGGTTCGAAGAACACCAGTCTCGCGGTTGTCGCACCCGGCATTGCCGAAGCGCTGCTGGCAACGGCCATCGGTCTGCTCGCCGCCATTCCAGCGGTTATCGCCTACAACAAGCTGTCATCCGACGCGAACAAGATCGCGGTGCGGATGGAAGGGTTCTCGGACGAGTTCTCCGCCATACTCTCGCGCCAAATCGATGAAAAAGTAGCGCCTAAGGGCTGAGGTAAGAAGATGGGTATGTCGGTTGGCATGGCAGGACGCGGCGGGCGCGGACACAGGCGGCGCGGCCGCCACCATGCATTGATGTCGGAAATCAACGTCACGCCGATGGTCGACGTGATGCTGGTGCTCTTGATTATCTTCATGGTCGCCGCACCTATGTTGACGGTCGGAGTGCCGGTCGACCTGCCGGAGACGAAGGCCAAGGCTATGAACGCCGACACCCAGCCGATCACCGTTTCGATCGACGCGGCCGGCAAGATTTTCCTGCAGGAGACCGAAATCCCAAGGGAAGAGCTGGTCGCCAAACTGCAGGCGATTTCCAAGACCGGCTACGAAGAGCGCATCTTCATCCGCGGCGACAAGGCGACCAATTATGGTGCCGCGATGGAGGTCATGGCCCTCATCCAGGCCGCCGGCTACAAGAATATCGGCCTGATTTCACTGCAGCAACAGGATCAGTAGACGCACGATGAAGACCGGCCTCACCACATCGGTGATACTGCATACGGTGGCACTGGCTTTCGGCCTGTTCACCCTGTCGGCGCCGGCCGCGCTGCCGTCCACGGATGTCGAGTCGATAGCGGTCGACATCGTTCCCATGGAAGCCATTGCGCAGACGCTGCAGGGCGACAAGAAGGCGGTGATGCATGAAAAGCCGGCGCCGATGCCGACCAAGCGTCCCGACATCGTGCCAGATGCACAGAAAATCGGCGAGAACAGCGTTGATACCGACAAGCCGGTGACGGACGATCCCAAGCCGAAACCGGTGGAGAAAACAGCGACGGCTGCTCCGGCGCCGACGCCGACCGAAAAGCCGAAGACCGAGGACACGCCGAAGCCAAAGGAAGCGCCGAAGCCGACACCTGCGACGGAGGTGGCGCCGGAGCCGCAGCCGAAGGAAGAGGTCAAGCCCGAGCCGGTGAAGCAGGTTGAACCGAAGCCGACCCCGGTGAAGGAGCCTGCACCAACACCGCAGCCGGACACGACCGCCGCCATAGAGCCGAAGCCACGCGTGAAGCCCGACGCGGTCGCCGAAGCCATATCGGATCAGCAGCCTCTGGAAGAAGCGCAGCTTCCGACTTCCGCTCCTGCTCCCGAAGCACGGCCGAAGCCGCAGCCGGCGCAGGCCGAAAGCGCCAAGGCACCGGACCGCAAGGACGCTGACAAGCCAGTCAAGGAAGCCTCGTCGAAGCCGAAGTCGGATGACAAGCAGTTCAATGAGGCTGACATCAAGGCTTTGCTCGACAAGCAGAAGCCATCCGGCGGCGGCGCTAAGCGCTCGACCCAGCAAGCATCGCTAGGCGGCGACAAGGATCAAGGCCAGAAGCTGTCGAAGTCCGAGCAAGGGGCATTGGAAGAACAACTCGGTGGCTGCTGGACCCTCCCGGTTGGGCTTGAGGGTTCTGAGGATTTCACCGTGGTGATCCGTTTCAGCCTGGATGCCTCCGGCAAGCTGGAGGGCCGTCCGACCGTCGAGAAGTCCAGCGGCAACCCCCAGTTCGACAGCAGCGCGGTTCGCGCTGTGCAGAAATGCGATGTCGCCGGCCTGCAGGTGCCCGCCGGAAAGCATGACATTTGGTCCGACGTTCGCGTCAACTTCGATCCCAGAGCGATGCTTGGCCTGTAGCCTGAGCACCCAGAAATCAGCAAGAGAAGCGAGAAGACATGAAATCCATCCTCAAGCCGCTCCTGATGGTCGCCGCGATGGCGATGGGCATGAACGCCGTCGTCACCTTGCCTGCTCGAGCAACCCTCGAGCTCAACGTCAACAAAGGCAATGTCGAACCGATGCCGATCGCCATCCCAGATTTCCAGGGAGGGCTCGGCGCGCAGATTTCCGAGATCGTCACCGCCGACCTGAAGCGCTCCGGTCTCTTCGCACCGATAGACAAGAACGCCTTCATCGAGAAGATCGCCAATCCGGATGCGCAGCCCCGTTTCGACGACTGGAAGGTGATCAATGCGCAGGCGCTGGTCACCGGCAGCGTGAGCAAGGAGGCGGACGGCCGAATCCGCGCCCAGTACCGACTATGGGATATTTTTGGCAACCAGCAGATAGCCGGGGAGCAGTTTTTCGCCAACGACGCAAATCAACGCCGTGTCGCCCACATCATCGCCGATGCGATCTATGAGAAGCTCACCGGCGAGAAGGGCTATTTCGACACACGCGTCGTCTTCATCGACGAATCCGGCGCCAAGAATGCGCGCAAGAAGCGGCTCGCCATCATGGACCAGGACGGCGCCAATGTGCGCTATCTCTCCGATGGCCGCTCGATCGTGCTGACACCGCGTTTCTCGCCCAACCGGCAGGAAATCACTTACATGTCGTACGAAAGCGGTCAGCCGCGGGTCTATCTGCTGCAGATCGAGACCGGGCAGCGCGAACTGGTCGGCAATTTTCCCGGCATGACCTTTGCGCCGCGCTTTTCGCCCGACGGCCAGAAGGTGATCATGAGCCTGCTGCGCGACGACGGCAATTCCAACATCTTTGCCATGGATCTGCGCAGCCGCTCGACCACCAGGCTCACCAATTCGACGGCGATCGATACCTCGCCGTCTTATTCGCCCGACGGCAGCAAGGTGGTGTTCACTTCCGACCGTGGCGGCCGCGCGCAGATCTATGTGATGGGCGCCGACGGCTCGGGCCAGACCCGCATCTCGTTCGGCGACGGCGTCTATTCGACGCCGGTGTGGTCGCCGCGCGGCGACCTCGTCGCCTTCACCAAGCAGACCGGCGGCGAATTCCAGATCGGCGTCATGAAGACCGACGGTTCGGGCGAGCGCATCCTCTCCTCGGGCTTCCAGCAGGAGGGACCGACCTGGGCGCCCAACGGCCGCGTGCTGATGTTCTTCCGCGACTCCGCCGGCGGCCCAAAACTGGTTTCCGTCGATCTCACCGGCCGCAACGAACAGTCGATCCCGACCGCGAATTTTGCTTCCGACCCGGCGTGGTCGCCGCTGCTGGAGTAACTAAGTTTCGGCCTGGCCCGCTCGCTTCGTTGCAACTCGGCAACACTACCTTAAAAGCCCCGTTTTGGGGCTTTTTTCACGCCAAAGTCGCGTTTTGGCCGCATTTCCGCCTACGGTCCGCGACCATTGTGGCATCAGGTCATTTTGGCTGGGGACGGCGGCTGAAACCAAATTTTAACCGTGTTTCTTGAATGCCGGTTAACCCAAACGTGGTTACTGGGTGATCAACGAAGTCACTCGAATACGAAGGAGAGGCGGCATGGGCCGTATCGCAGCACTTACCAGAAACCCGGCGATGATCGCCCTGATCGCGATGCTCGCCATCACCGGTTGCGCCTCGAAGAAAACCCCTAACAACGCTGCCGATCTCGGTCTCAATGGCGCGGGTGCGGCAACGCCGGGCTCGGCGCAGGACTTCACCGTCAACATTGGCGACCGCATCTTCTTCGACACGGACTCGACCGCGATCCGCGCCGATGCGCAGACGACGCTGTCGCGCCAGGCGCAGTGGCTCAACCAGTACAAGCAGTACGCCATCGTCGTCGAAGGCCATGCCGACGAACGCGGCACGCGTGAATACAATCTGGCTCTCGGCGCCCGCCGCGCCGCCGCCACCCGCGACTTCCTGGTCGCCAGGGGCGTTTCGGCGAGCCGCCTGAAGACCATTTCCTACGGCAAGGAACGTCCGGTCGCGGTCTGCGACGACATCTCCTGCTGGTCGCAGAATCGCCGCGCCGTCACCACGCTCTCCGGCGCCGGCTCCTGATGAGTAAGACGGCGGCCTTAGTCGCATAATTGCAACACTTCCATGCGAAAGGCGGCCTTGTGGCCGCCTTTTTCAGTTTCGGTCCCGGAAACAAACCCGGAAACAAAATTTGGCCGAAGTCTCGCCTCCTGCTAAGAGCCGAGGGCGTCGTGCCGGTCCCACTGTGATCGGAAGGCGCGAACAGGCTCACGATATTCACGGCGAGAGGCACATGCATTTCAGATCGGTCTTGAGCGGCACGCTTGCGCTGCTGCTCGTATCAGGCTTCGCGGCTTCTGCGAGCGGCACCGGACAACCCGCGGATAGCGGCTTTTCCTTCCATCTGCCGACGCTCGGCATTTTCGGCAAGAAGGAGAAGCCGGAGCAGCAACAGATCGCGCAGCAGCAGGACGGCACCGCCGCCGCGGGGCTGGAAGATCAGCTCCGGCAGATGAACGGCAAGCTCGAGGAACTCAACTTCCAGATCCTGCAGATGCAGGAGCAGATGCGCAAGCAGCAGGAAGACAACGAGTTCCGCTTCCAGCAGTTGGAAGGCGGCTCCAGCGGGCAGCCGCCGGCCCAGAAGAAATCGGAGGCCGCGCCGCAGGACGGTGGCGCGGGCACCGGCGTCGCCGAGGCCCCGGCAGACCAGGCGCCGGCCGATGCCGGCGCGCAGTCGGATGGCGGCCAGAGCGTCGGCGAGGTCATCGTCGAATCGCAGACCGGCGATCCCGGCAAGGTGATCAACGGCACGCCGCCCAAGACCTTCGGCACCATCACCGTCGACAAGAACGGCAATGTAATCGACGCCGGCGGCAACACGCAGGCAGCGGCGCCGGCGGAAGGTGCGGCTCCCGCCGCCGAGGCGCCGGCTGCCGGGGCTAAGACCGGCAAGTCGGACGGCACGGTGGTGGCGGCGCTGCCTGCCACCAACAACCCGGAAGAGATCTACCGCAACTCCTACCAGTTCATCCTGTCGGGCGACTACAGCACCGCCGAGCAGGGTTTTCGCGACCACATCGCCCGGTTCCCGAAGGACGCCAAGGCGGCGGACGCGCATTACTGGCTTGGCGAATCGCTGCTTGGCCAGCAGAAGTATCATGACGCTGCCGAGGTTTTCCTCTCCGCCAGCAAGGACTATCCGAAGGCCAAGAAGGCGCCTGACATGCTCCTGAAGCTTGGCGTGTCGCTGGTCGGCCTCAAGCAGAAGGATGTCGCCTGCGCCACCTTCGGCGAGATCGGCAAGCGCTATCCCGATATTTCGGCCGCGCTCAAGGAACGCGTCAAGCAGGAGAGGGCGCTGGCGGCGTGCTAGTCTTTGCCGTGTTGTCCCAGAACCGGGACCACTTTTGCGCGACATGCATTGATGCTCGATACCGAGCCTGACCTTTCGAATTTTTCGCAGATCGACTTTACCAACGGCGCGCTTGCGGCCGTGTCCGGCGGCAGCGACTCGACCGCCCTCCTTCTTCTCCTCAAGGCTCACCTCGACCGCAGCGCCCCGACAGCCCGGCTGCTGGCGGTGACGATCGACCACGGCCTGCGTCCGGAAGCAGCAGCCGAAGCGCGCAGCGTGGCAAAGCTTTGTGCCGAGCGCGGCATCGCGCACCGGACGCTCAACTGGTACGGCGCCAAGCCGTCGGCCGGCCTGCCCGCGGCGGCACGCGAGGCGCGCTACCGGTTGCTGGCCGAGGCAGCGCAGGCGCAAGGCATTGGTGTGATCGTAACCGGCCACACCGCCGACGACCAGGCCGAGACCGTCCTGATGCGAGCCGCGCGGAATGACGGGCGAGAGCTTGCAGGCCGAGGTCTCGCCGGCATGGCGCCTGCCACCCTCTATGACTGGCGGATCTGGATCGCGCGGCCGCTGCTCGGCGCTCGGCGCGCGGCGTTGCGCGCCTTCCTGCAGCGCGAACATGTCGGCTGGGTCGAGGATCCGACCAACATCGACACGAATTTCGAACGCCCGCGCATCCGCGCCGTGCTCGGCGAAGACCGGAGCGGGCAGCGTTTTGCCGAAGCGATCGGCCTGGCCAGGCGGGCCGCCGGCGAGCGCGAACAACTCGGTCGCCGCGCCGCCGCCCTGATCGGTGAATTTGCCAGCCGGCCGGCGAGGGGTCTCATCCGTCTCGATCCCGGTCTTGCCGAAGCTGACGACACGCGAGCCTCGGTCTATGCGCTGCGTGTCCTGCTGGCGGCGACGGGCGGCACCGCCTTGTTGCCGGACCAGGCGCGCGGCGAAGCGCTGTTCGAGCAAATGCGGGCCGGTCGGCTTTGCGCCACATTGTCGCGGGCGGTCGTCGATATCAGGCGAAACGGCATCTTCCTGCGCCGTGAATCGCGCGACCTGCCGCGTTCCGCGCCGATAGCTGGCACTCTGCTTTGGGACGGTCGCCGGCGGATCACGCCAGACATCGAAGCCGGGGCGATCACATTGGGCGACAGTCCGGGTGCATGGTTGATCGCGCCGCTTGGCGCCGCTGCCGCCGCCAGAACGCCGATTGCCGGGGATGGCGCGCCGCCAAGCCTTGTGCGCGCCGCCCTGGCTGCGGAACCGGCGCTATGGCGCGGCGGCGAATGCCTTGGTTTTGCAGGGGATGTAGCGGCGGCGGCGGCAATCGCCGTCAGTCCCGCCGTTGCGCCCTTTGCCCGTTTTCTGCCGTGCTTCGATCTGGTGTTGGCGCAGGCCGTGGCCGAGTTGATCGGCGCACCGCCTGTCCCGGCTTGCCCTTTGGCCGCCACAGTGCCGGTTGATCATGGCGCGAAAGCTTAACCCAGACGTGCTGTTATGCTTGGCAAGGGGGGGCGCTCTCCCTATGTTAGGCGCAAGTTTCCTCTCATGACGCGTGTCCCAGCGGGCACCAACGGGACAATTGATGAATCCGAATTATCGCAATCTCGCGCTCTGGGCGATCATAGCGGTCCTGCTCATTGCTCTCTTCAATCTGTTCCAGACGCCGCAGACTCGCGGGGCCTCGACCGACGTTCCCTATTCGCAGTTCCTGCAAGAGGTCGCGGCCGGCCGGGTCAAGACGGTGGTCATCGCCGGCGCCCGCATCACGGGCACCTACGCCGACAACGCCAATGGCTTCCAGACCTATTCGCCTGGCGATCCGCAGCTGGTCTCGCGGCTGCAGGACAAGAACGTCACCATCAATGCGCGGCCTGAGTCGGACGGTTCCAACTCGCTGTTCAGCTATCTGATCTCCTACCTGCCGATGATCCTGATCCTCGGCGTGTGGATATTCTTCATGCGCCAGATGCAGTCCGGCTCCGGCCGCGCCATGGGTTTCGGCAAGTCGAAGGCCAAGCTTCTCACTGAGGCGCATGGCCGCGTCACCTTCCAGGATGTCGCCGGCGTCGACGAGGCCAAGGAAGATCTGGAAGAGATCGTCGAGTTCCTGCGCGATCCGCAGAAGTTCCAGCGCCTCGGCGGCAAGATCCCGCGCGGCGTGCTTCTGGTCGGACCTCCCGGCACCGGCAAGACGCTGCTCGCCCGCTCCGTCGCCGGCGAAGCGAATGTGCCGTTCTTCACCATTTCGGGTTCCGACTTCGTCGAGATGTTCGTCGGCGTCGGCGCAAGCCGTGTGCGCGACATGTTCGACCAGGCCAAGAAGAATGCTCCCTGCATCATCTTCATCGACGAAATCGACGCTGTCGGCCGCCATCGCGGCGCCGGCCTCGGCGGTGGCAATGATGAGCGCGAACAGACGCTGAACCAGTTGCTGGTCGAGATGGACGGATTCGAGTCCAACGAGAGCATCATCCTGATCGCCGCCACCAACCGGCCCGACGTGCTCGACCCGGCGCTGCTGCGTCCGGGTCGCTTCGACCGCCAGGTGGTGGTGCCGAACCCCGACATCGTCGGCCGCGAGAAGATCCTCAAGGTGCATGTGCGCAACGTGCCGCTGGCACCGAATGTCGACCTCAAGGTGATCGCACGCGGCACGCCGGGCTTCTCGGGCGCCGACCTGATGAACCTTGTCAATGAATCTGCTCTGATGGCGGCGCGCCGCAACAAGCGCCTTGTCACCATGGCCGAGTTCGAGGACGCCAAGGACAAGATCATGATGGGCGCCGAGCGCCGCTCGTCGGCCATGACCCAGGCCGAAAAGGAACTCACGGCCTATCACGAGGCCGGCCACGCCATCCTGGCGCTCAACGTGCCGTCGGCCGATCCGCTGCACAAGGCGACCATCATCCCGCGCGGTCGCGCGCTCGGCATGGTCATGCAACTGCCGGAAGGCGACCGCTATTCGATGAGCTACAAATACATGATCTCGCGGCTTGCCATCATGATGGGCGGCCGCGTCGCAGAGGAGTTCAAGTTCGGCAAGGAGAACATCACCTCGGGCGCCTCTTCGGACATCGAGCAGGCGACAAAGCTGGCGCGCGCCATGGTCACGCGCTGGGGCTTCTCCGACAAGCTCGGCCATGTCGCCTATGGCGACAACCAGGAAGAGGTTTTCCTCGGCCATTCGGTGGCGCGCACGCAGAACGTCTCGGAAGAGACCGCGCAGATCATCGACGCCGAAGTGCGCCGGCTGATCGACGAGGCCTATGTCACGGCCAAGTCCATTCTGACCAAGAAGAAGAAGGAATGGATCGCTCTGGCGCAGGGCCTGCTCGAATACGAGACGCTTTCGGGCGAAGAGATCAAGCAGCTGATCGCCGGGCAGAAGCCCGCGCGAGATTTGGGGGATGATACCCCCACAAGCCGCGGCTCGGCTGTGCCGAAGTCCGGCCGCCGCAAAAAGGGTCCCGAGCCCGAAGGCGGCATGGAGCCTCAGCCGTCGAGCTGAGCTGACATCACTTGATGCAAGAAAACGCCGCGGCTCAATCCGCGGCGTTTTGCTATTCAGGGTCTCTCAAAGAGCATGCGGGACGGATGCATTTGCTTTGCCGGGGCGCACACCGTCAGTCCGGCCAGCATGTTGCTTGCCCCATCTGGCCAGCGGGATCAGGGCATTGTCCAGCTCGATGCCGAATTCGGTAATCGAGTATTCGACCCTCGGCGGCACCTCGGGAAAGATTTCGCGATGGACGATGCCGTCGGCCTCCATTTCGCGCAGCTGTTGGATCAGCATCTTTTCGCTGATGTCAGGCACCAGCCGCTTCAGCTCACCGAATCGTGCCGGCGCCTTGTGAATCTGCCAGAGCAGTAGCGCCTTCCATTTGCCGCTGATGACCTCCAGCGCCGGCCCCAATCCGCAACTATCTGGCTGTTTCTTTCCCATGTTTCATCCAATTCTGAGCAATCGGTGGGTAGCTTACATTTTTGTCGGTACTTGAGAAAAACCAAGCCGGTCCATAGCTTCAAACCAGCTCGCCGGCATCGGCGAACACCACAACATCATATCGGTACCTCGCTTCGACCTGCAAAGGCCGTCGGCGGCCGGATTTTGTCAAAAACGGATGGATCATGACACGATACGCAAACAAGAAGGCCGTTGTCATAGGCGGGACGCACGGCATGGGGCTCGCCGTTGCCGAAGCCCTGATCGAAAGCGGCGCCGAGGTCCTGGTCACCGGCCGCGACCAGCGCAACATCGAGGCCGCGCGAGCCAAGCTGCTTTCGCGAGCTCATGTCGTGCGGTCCAATATCTCAGACATGGCCGATATCGTCACGCTCGGTGCCGAAGTGGGGCAGAAGCTTGGCCAGATCGACTTCCTTCACGTCAATGCCGGGGTGGCCAATCTCGAACCCGTGGAGCGGGTCACCGAGGACAGTTACGATCGCACCTTCGACATCAACACCAAAGGCGCTTTCTTCACCGCGCAGCGCCTGCTGCCCCTCATCAGCGATGGTGGCGCCATAGTCTTCACCTCGTCGATCGCCGACGAATCCGGCACCGGCGGCATGAGCGTCTATTCCGGATCGAAGGCGGCACTGCGCGCCTTCGCCAAGGTCCTGGCCGCCGAGCTTCTGCCGCGCCGCATCCGCGTGAATGTGGTCAGCCCTGGTTTCATCGATACGCCGACGATGGGTGTGGCCGACGCCTCGGCCGAGGAGCGGGCCGCCTTCATGGCGATCGGCGACGCGGTCACGCCGATGAAGCGCCACGGCACGATGGAGGAGGTGGCGCGCGCAGTGCTGTTCCTGGCGTTCGACGCGACCTTCACCACGGGCGCGCGGCTGACCGTGGACGGTGGCCTTGGCCAGGACCTGAGCCCGACACCGGCGTAACCGCGCAACCAAACCAAGGAGAAGCAGAATGAGCGACATAACAGTGATCGGTCTCGGCGCCATGGGCACGGCGCTTGCCGAAGCCTTTCTGAACCAGGGACATGCGGTGACGGTGTGGAACCGTTCTCCGGCAAAGGCTGAGGCTTTGGCAGCCAAGGGCGCCATTGTGGCCAAGAGTGTCGAGGAAGCCGTCAGATCGAGTCCACTGATCGTGGCGTGCCTGCTTGTCTATGACACCGCTCGTGAGGTGCTCGGCCCAAGCCGAGACGCGCTGTCGGGCCGCACATTGGTCAATCTCACCAACGGCACGCCCGAGCAGGCGCGGGCGATGTCGGGCTGGGCGGTGAGCCAGGGCGCGAGCTATATCGACGGCGGCATCATGGCGGTGCCGCCGATGATCGGCGGGCCGCACGCCTTGATTCTCTACAGCGGTTCGCGCCAGGCGTTCGATGCCTGTTCGGGGCAGCTCGGAGCGCTCGGCACCAGCAAATTCCTCGGTGAGGATGCTGGCCTCGCGCCGCTCTATGATATCTCGCTTCTGACCGGCATGTACGGCATGTTCGCGGGCGTTCTGCAGGCGTTGGCATTGACGGGCGCAGCAGGAATCCCGGCCGGCGAGTTCATGCCGCTGCTGGCCTCCTGGCTTCAGTCGATGCAAGGCCTGCTGCCGAAGTGGGCGGAACAGATCGACAGTGGCGATCACACCAGCAATGTCGTTTCCAACCTGGGCATGCAGGTTGATGCCTACGTCAATCTCATCGATGCCAGCAGGTCGGCTGACGTCAGCACCGAACTCGTCTTGCCGATGCAAAGCCTGATGAAGCGCGGGGTGGCTGCCGGCCAGGCCAATGCCGATCTTACAAGCCTGGTCGCACTGCTCCAGCTCTCGAAACAAGGCGCTTGACGGGGCAAGACCCAAGAGAAGGCCCGCCAACCTTGCGGTTGAGGGCCTTCGATCTTCAAACGCTGCTGGTCGATCAGCTCTTCAGCTTGGCGTTGCAGAGGCTGTAATAGCCGCCGCCCTTCTGGATCCAGCGAAGGCCGTTCAACGTACCCGCGTCCTTGTTGCCGTGGTAGCCCTGCAGGCAGGTCTTCATCCGCGCCTTCGAGGGCTTCTCGGTCTTGAATTCGGCGGCGAGGGTGGTCGGGAATGTCACGCCCGTCGGCGCTACAGCGAGGGCGACCGCCGCGCTGGTTTCCTTCTGCGGCTGCGGCTCGGTTTTGACCGCATCCGCATTGGCACTCTCCGCAGCTGACGTCGCACACTTCTCGGTGCGGAAAGCGGTCCAATCCATGCCGTTCAGAGTGCCGCCTTCCTTGGCTGTGCGATAGGCCTCGCCGCATTCCTTCATTATCAGTGCGCTTGCAGGGGTGACGCTCCACGCAATCCATGCCGTCACAGCCAATGCCGCCAATTTCAATCTGGACATAAGACCCTCCTGGTTGACAAAAATTCGATGTCCTTTTGTATACCATTTGTTCTGCATATGTTCAATTGGAATCTTTGCGAATCACCGATATGTCTGGGGTGGGCAGTGTGGGCGAATGGATGATTCCGACAGCTTCCGCGATATGTAACGCGATCAACGCCGGGTGTGTTCGAGCGCAATAAAAAGGCCCGTGCATGCTGCGATGCGCGGGCCTCTGTCTGGAGAATATGGCTACGCGATCAGCTCTTCAGCTTGGCATTGCAGAGGCTGTAGAAGCCGCCGCCCTTCTGGATCCAGCGCAGGCCATTCAGCGTGTTGGCATCCTTGTTGGCGTAGTAGAGCTCGAGGCAGGTGTGCATGCGGCCCTTGGCCGGCGTCTCGCCGGCGTATTTCTTCGAGATCGCGGCCGGGAACTTCACGCCCTTGGGAGCGGTGACCGAGGGCTTCTCGGGCTCGCTGGTATAGGTCGCCTCGCTCGGAGCGGGCACGGTGTCGTCGTCATCTGCGCCTGCGCCGCATTCGGCCTTGCGGAAGTCGTTCCACTTCTTGCCGCCCAGAGTATTGGCAGACTTGGCAGCCTGGTACTTGGCGCTGCAATCGGCCATGCTCAGGCCCTTGCCGCTGCTGTCGGCAGCTGCCTTGGTGGTTGCCTTGGCGGGTGCTGCCGCGGCCGAGGCCCCGGCGGCGCATTCGGTCTTGCGGAAGTCGTTCCACTTTGCGCCATTGAGCGTACCGGCGGCCTTTGCCGCCTGGTATTTGGTGCTGCATTCCTTGGCCGTCAGGCCCTTAGCGCCATCGTCGGTTGTGGCTGCGGCCTTGGTCGTGGCCTTGGCCGGTTTTGCCGCGGCGGAAGCGCCGGCGGCGCATTCGGTCTTACGGAAGTCGTTCCACTTCGCGCCATTGAGCGTACCGGCGGCCTTGGCAGCCTGGTATTTAGCGCTGCATTCCTTGGCCGTCAGACCCTTGGCGCCGTCATCAGCAGCGGCGGCGGCCTTGGTCGTGTCCGTCTTGGCCGCAGCGGCCTTCTTGGCCGCCGGCTTTGCGGTCTCGGTGGTGGCCGCCGCGTCGGTGCCGCACTCGGCCTTCCGATACTGATTCCAGGTCTGCCCGTTCAGCGTGCCGGCGTCCTTGGCGGCATTATACTTGGTACTACACTGGGCCATGGTCAGCGCGTTGGCGGGCGCCGCCATGAACAAGGTTGCGACGGCAAGACCCGTCAAAGTTGCAAGTCGGTGGATGAGCATGGCGATTCTCCCGTTGCTGCGCCCATAGGTTGTACCTGTGTCAATCAATAGCTCTCAACGCTAGGCTGCGCCAGATGCTAAACGGCGTTCTCCCGATAAGGTGATGGACCCTTGCGATCTGCCCCTCCAACAGTCCGGCTTACCGGCCCAATCTGCGCAGTGTGGCCCAGTGTGAATGCTATATTGCGGCAACACCGTGTCATGATACGCTGCCAACGCTCCGAACAGCCTGCTACAATGATTTTCTAAGAATTGGTAATATACAATCACACAATGTGATAGTCGGGCTCGGACCAATTGTGGCACTACGAGCCGGCTGAAAACCGACGGGGATTCTGGCAAGCATGGCAGGACGTTATTTTGGCACCGACGGCATTCGCGGGCGCGCCAACAAGTTTCCGATGACGGCTGAGATCGCGATGCGGGTCGGCATGGCCGCCGGCCTGTCGTTCCAGCGCGGCAGCCATCGCCACCGCGTCGTGCTCGGCAAGGACACCAGGCTGTCCGGCTACATGATCGAAAACGCCATGGTGTCCGGCCTGTGCGCGGCCGGCATGGATGTGTTCCTGCTCGGCCCGATCCCGACACCGGCGGTCGCCATGCTGGTGCGCTCGCTGCGCGCCGATATCGGCGTCATGATCTCGGCCTCGCACAACCCTTATTACGACAACGGCATCAAGCTGTTCGGTCCCGATGGCTACAAGCTCTCCGACGAGATCGAGGAGCGCATCGAGAGCATGCTCGACAAGGATATCGAACTGGCGCTCGCCGATTCCGACGGGCTCGGCCGCGCCAAGCGCGTCGACGGCGTGCATGACCGCTACATCGAATTCGCCAAGCGCACGCTGCCGCGCTCGATGTCGCTGTCGGGTCTCAGGATCGTCGTCGATTGCGCCAATGGCGCAGCCTACAAGGTGGCGCCCGCCGCACTTTGGGAACTGGGCGCCGAGGTCATTGCCATCAATGTCGATCCGAACGGTTTCAACATCAACAAGGAATGCGGCTCGACCCATCCGGCCGGCCTGCAGAAGAAGGTGCATGAAGTGCGCGCCGATATCGGCATCGCACTCGACGGCGATGCCGACCGTGTCGTCATCGTCGACGAGAACGGCACCATCGTCGACGGTGACCAGATCATGGCGCTGATCGCCGAGTCCTGGCACCAGAGCGGGCGACTGGCCGGCGGCGGCGTCGTCTCGACGGTGATGTCCAATCTCGGCCTCGAACGCTTCCTTGGCGACATGAAGCTGCAGCTGCATCGCACCAAGGTCGGCGACCGCTATGTCGTTGAGCATATGCGCGCGCACGGGTTGAATGTCGGCGGCGAGCAGTCGGGCCACATTGTGCTGTCCGATTTCTCGACCACTGGCGACGGGCTGGTCTCGGCGCTGCAGGTGCTGGCCTGCATCAAGCGGCAGAACCGGCCGGTCAGCGAATTGTCGAAGAAATTCGAGCCGGTGCCGCAACTGTTGAAGAATGTCCGCATCGCCGGCGGCAAGCCGCTTGAAGAAGCCTTGGTCAAGGCGGCGATCGAAGATGCGCGCAACCGTCTAGGCAAGGCCGGCCGCCTGGTTATCCGGCCCTCGGGCACCGAGCCGCTGATCCGCGTCATGGCCGAGGGCGACGACCCACAGCTGGTCGAGGCCGTGGTCAACGACATCGTCGACATCATCTCGGAAACGCGCAGCGCCGCCTGATTGCGCTGCCTCCGACGGGAGGGGCGAACTGCCGGCTCAAGACTTCAAGCCCGCCTGCAGGCGGGCTTTTTGTTTCGGCCAGGGTTGGTCCCAGCGTCATGGCGGCGGAGGCCGTTTGCTAAAATGTCGAGAATTCGTGGTTAATCGACAGGGTTAAACGCCTTTTAACTTTTGCAATTCATTATCCACAACTGAGGTCAAACACATTCGAGCGGATTCAAAGTTCCGACGGGTTCTCAGGGGTGACAAACATGTTCAATGCAGCAAAAATGGCTTTCCTTGCCGCGCTGTTCGCAGGCGTGGCCGGGCCAGTATTCGCCGCCGATCTGGCGGAGCCGCCAGTGGTCGAAGAGGCGCCGGCGCCGATCGCCTATGAACAGCCGGCCGATTTCGGCGGCTGGTACATCCGCGGCGATATCGACTATCACTGGTCGAAGTTCCGCGGTGGTGACTACACCACCTACAGCCCGGCACCGCCCCAACTCCCCGGTTCGTTCGCCTCCGGCAAGTTGAAGAGTTCCTTTTCGGCCGGCGCCGGTGTCGGTTACCAGGTCAACCGGTACTTCCGCACCGATCTGACCTTCGACTGGATGGGCAAGTCCAATTTCCGCGGCTCGACCAATGGTTTCTGCGGCGGCGGCATAGCTTGTACCTCCGTCGACACATCGTCCTATTCGGCGATGCTGCTCCTGGCCAATGCCTATGTCGATATCGGCACCTGGCACGGCGTGACGCCCTATGTCGGCGCCGGCATCGGTGGTGCCTGGGTCAAGTGGGATACGCTGCACAATACCGATCTCGATGGCTCCTTCGAGCACAGCGGCGGCAAGGGCTGGCGCTTTGCCTATGCCCTCATGGCCGGCGCCTCCTACTGCCTGACCGACCGGGTCAAGCTCGATCTCGGCTATCGCTACAGCCACATCAATGGTGGCAAGATGTTCAACTACGCCTCCGACAGCGATGTCGGCCCGGGCTTCGATCGCGGCATCAACGTGCACGAAGTGCGCGGCGGCCTGCGCTACCAGTTCGGCCGGTCGGACTGCGCCCCGCCGCCGGAGCCCTACGTTCCCGAACCGGAGCCGGTCTACACCAAGTAGTCGCTTCGAAATCCAGGAATTTGCGAACCGCCCGGCCATGCCGGGCGGTTTTTGTTTGCCGATTGCGGTGCACTTCCAGGCCGCGGCGTGCGGAGAGAAAGCCTATCGAAATCAAATCGGTAACGTCGCGTTATCCTTAACCCGCACTTAACCACTATGGTTAACAATGCCTACTGAAACGGCGCTTGCGATCAAAATGAAGAGCGCCAATTTCAGGAGCCGGGGACCCATGAATTTCAAATTGCTGACAGCGCCGGCACTTGCCGCACTCGCGCTTGCGCTGCTGACGCCGGCGCAAGCCGCGGACTACGATCCGCCGATCTATGTCGATCAGGCGCCGGACTATCAACCGGTCGAGGTCGGCTCGGGCTGGTATCTGCGCGGCGATGTCGGCTACGCGTTCAGCCATCCCTTCGAGCATGAGGAAGCGACAACCGGCCCGCTTAACAGCTTTACCGATGAGAGCAGCCTTTTCACAGGCAGTTTCGGTATGGGGTATCATGTCAACGACTATCTTCGGGTCGAGCTGAACGGCGGGATTCTTCCGACCGACAAATTCGGGGAACACGCCAAGTTGGCAGCCACTTGCGACGGCCATACGCTTGTGGACGACGGTTTTGGCACCATCAATTCCGTCGCGGCTACGCAGGCATGCGATCTTTCCGACAATGCTTCCAACAAAGGCTACAGCATCATGGCCAATGGCTATGTCGATCTCGGCACCTATGTTGGAATCACTCCATATCTTGGCGGAGGGGTCGGTGTCGCATACAATAAATATTACAGGAGCATTGGGGCGAAGGATTGCGTGGAAGTGGCCCCCAATTCGTCCGGCACGGGCGGGTTCTCTTGTGATGATCCGGCCGGTTACGAGGGTGCAACGGATAAGGAGGGCAAATTCAACCTTGCCTATTCGATCGGGGGCGGTCTTTCCTATCAGGTGGCCAAGAACGTGTCGGTTGACCTTGGCTACGAATATTTCTCGGTGCCGGGCGCCAAATACGTCGCTTATGACAGCGGCGCCTTCAACATCCACAAGGGCATCAATTATCAGACGGTCAAGCTCGGGCTGCGCTACGACCTCTGGTAGGCTGGCTGCAGATACGAAACCCGACGGCGGATCTCTTCGATCCGCCGTTTGCGTTTGGGCTCACGACATCCTGATCCCGGACTGCTTCTATCTTGTCAGCGACAAAAACTTTCCTCTTGACGCCTGAGGGCTGAACGCATATCGCCGTCCGTGGGCCACCCCTCCCCAACGAGGGGCCACTATCTGGAAGGATAGACCACGATGACGACGCATACGAAGCCCGGACTCCGTCCGGCAAATCCCAATTTCTCCTCAGGTCCCTGCGCAAAACGCCCCGGCTGGTCGGTCGAGGCGCTGAAGAATGCCGCGCTCGGCCGTTCCCACCGCGCCAAGATCGGCAAGACCAAGCTCGAACAGGCGATCGAGCTGACTCGCGAAATTCTCCAGGTTCCGGCGGATTACCGTATCGGCATCGTGCCGGCGTCGGACACGGGTGCTGTCGAGATGGCGCTGTGGTCGCTGCTCGGTGAACGCGGTGTCGACATGGTGGCATGGGAAAGCTTTGGCTCGGGCTGGGTGACCGATGTCGTCAAGCAGCTGAAGCTCGCCGATATCAGAAGGATCGAGGCAGGCTATGGCGAACTGCCGGATCTCACCAAGATCGATTTCGACCGCGATGTGGTCTTCACCTGGAACGGCACGACCTCAGGCGTGCGCGTGCCGAATGGCGATTTCATACCGGCGGATCGCAAGGGCCTGACCATCTGCGATGCCACCTCAGCGGCATTCGCGCAAAAGCTCGATTTCCAGAAGCTCGATGTCGTCACCTTCTCCTGGCAGAAAGTGCTGGGCGGCGAGGGCGCACACGGCATGCTGATCCTGTCGCCTCGCGCCGTCGAGCGACTGGAAACCTACAAGCCGGCGTGGCCGCTGCCGAAAATCTTCCGCCTGACCTCGGGCGGCAAGCTGATCGAAGGCATCTTCAACGGCGAGACCATCAACACGCCGTCGATGCTGTGCGTCGAGGACTATCTCGATGCGCTTCATTGGGCGAAGTCGATCGGCGGTCTCGATGCGTTGATTGCCAGAGCCGATGCCAATGCCGCCGTGCTCGATGGCTTTGTCGACAAGTCGTCCTGGCTCGGCCATCTCGCGGTCGATGCGGCGACACGGTCCAACACGTCCGTATGTCTGTCCTTCACCGACGCCGATGTCGCGGCGCTCGAAGCCGACGGGCAGGCGGCTTTCGCCAAGGCGATCGTCTCTATGCTCGACAAGGAAGGCGTCGCGTACGACATCGGATCCTATCGCGATGCACCTTCCGGCCTGCGCATCTGGTGCGGTGCCACCGTCGAGACATCCGATCTCGAGGCGCTGCTGCCTTGGCTCGACTGGGCCTTCGCCACGCAGAAGGCTTCGCTGAAGGCCGCAGCCTGAGATTTCGTGGTGGCCTGCGGGCCGCCCTTTCCCGACAATCCAGTTCAAGGAGGCCGCCATGGCGCCCCGCGTTCTCGTCTCTGACAAACTCTCCACCACCGCCGTCCAGATATTCAAGGACCGCGGTATCGAGGTCGACTATTTGCCCGATCTCGGCAAGGACAAGGAAAAGCTGCTCGAAGTCATCGACCAGTATGATGGTCTTGCCATCCGCTCGGCGACCAAGGTCACGGAAAAACTGATCAACGCAGCGACAAGACTCAAGGTCGTCGGCCGCGCCGGCATCGGTGTCGACAATGTCGACATCCCCGCGGCGAGCCGCAAGGGCATCATCGTGATGAACACGCCCTTCGGCAATTCGATCACCACGGCCGAACATGCGGTGGCCATGATCTTTGCACTCGCCCGGCAGATCCCGGAGGCCAATGCCTCGACCCATGCCGGCAAATGGGAAAAGAACCGTTTCATGGGCGTCGAGATCACCGGCAAGACGCTGGGTGTCATCGGCTGCGGCAATATCGGCTCGATCGTCGCCACGCGCGGCGTCGGCCTGAAGATGCATGTCGTTGCCTTCGACCCGTTCCTGTCGGACAAGCGCGCCGAGGAACTCGGCGTCGACAAGGTCGAGCTGGACGAGCTTTTCGCCCGCGCCGATTTCATCACGCTGCACACGCCGCTGACCGACAAGACGCGCAACATCATCGACGCGGCGGCGATCGCCAAAATGAAGAACGGCGTGCGCATCATCAATTGCGCGCGTGGCGGGCTCATCGTCGAAGCCGACCTGGTCGCGGCGCTGAAGAGCGGCAAGGTGGCGGGCGCCGGCGTCGATGTGTTCGAGGTCGAACCGGCGGAGAACAACGCGCTGTTCGGCATGGAGAATGTGGTGGCAACGCCGCATCTCGGCGCCTCGACAGCGGAAGCACAGGAAAATGTTGCGCTGCAAGTAGCCGAGCAGATGGCCGACTATCTGATCAAGGGTGCGGTTTCGAATGCCATCAACATGCCCTCGATCACGGCCGAGGAAGCACCGCGGCTAAAGCCGTTCGTCAAGCTCGCCGAAGTGCTCGGCGCCTTTGTCGGCCAGGTCACCGAGGACCCGATCAACGAGGTCGAGATCCTGTTCGACGGCTCGACCGCGACGATGAACACGCGCGCCCTGATCAGTGCGACGCTCGCCGGGCTGATCCGGCCGCAGGTCGCCGACGTCAATATGGTGTCGGCGCCGATCATGGTGAAGGAGCGCGGCATCATCGTCGCCGAGGTCAAGCGCGACAAGTCGGGCGTGTTCGACGGCTACATCAAGCTGACGGTGAAGACCGAGCACATGACGCGCTCGATCGCCGGCACCTGCTTCTCCGACGGCAAGCCGCGCTTCATCCAGATCAAGGGCATCAATCTCGACGCCGAGGTCGGCCAGCACATGCTCTACACAACCAATGCCGATGCGCCCGGCATTATCGGCCTGCTCGGCACGGTGTGCGGCGAGAACGGCGTCAACATCGCCAACTTCCAGCTCGGCCGCAACCGGCCGGGCGGCGACGCGATCGCGCTGCTCTATCTCGACGCGCCGTTCCCGGAGAAAGTGCTGGAACAGGTCAAGGCGCACAAGTCCATCGACTCGGCCAAGCGGCTGCAGTTCGACGTCAACGCAATGTAGTTGACGGCGTGGCGGATGCGGCGGTCCTCCCCCCATCATTGGGGCGGCCGTCGCAGAGGCCGGTTCAGGTCAATTCGTCTGAGCCGTCGGAGACGCCCACGCGATGCCGATAGACCAGTTCCCAGCCCTTCCACCCTGTAAACAGCAGGATCAGAACCACGATCAGCGATAAGATAAAGCCGGTCGGGATCACAGCCGCCGCTCCACCGGCATAACGCGAGTACCAGTTATAAAGCTCGATCAGCACGACGAGCACGTTGCCGCCGGCATGGAGCCATGCCGTCGTGAGATTGCGGATCTGAACATCGCCGAGAACATCCGTCAGGCCGGTAAGAGCGGCCAAGGCGCCCATGATCAGGCCGGCGCCGAGAAGCCAAAGCGATCCGGTGACCCACCCGGGATCGGCTGTTTGCCAGAAAATCAGATCGCAAACGAAGGTGCCGACAAAGAAGGCGATCGGAAACGGAATCAGCATTGGGTGAATGGGGTGACCGGCAATGCTTGCCGTGCTGCGAGGGTTATGGCTCATCTTGTTGCCTCCCACGCAAGCAAACTCCGCCAGAGGTAAAATGTTCCAGGTCGGCGCGCGGCAGCAGTTATCGCGACGGCGGCGCAGCGCGGCAGCAGCCAAATGTTATCCGCGGCGGTTCGGTGCCGCCATCTTGCGCCCGCTGTATTCGGCGAGCGAAATGCCGCCCAGCACCAGGACGAGCGCCAGCGCCTGGTAGAGCTGGAATGTCTCGCCGACGATCAGCACTGACAGCAGCGTGCCGAAGATCGGCACCAGATTGATGAACAGCCCGGCACGGTTGGCGCCGATCAGTTCGTTGCCCCTGATGTAAGTGATCTGCGAAATGACCGAAGCGCCGATCGCGGTATAGACGATGACCACCCAGCCGCTGATATCGGGGACGATAACCTTGCCGGCGGCGACCTCCCACAGGAAGAACGGCAGCGAGGTGATGAGGGCAGCGATCGCCAGGGACAACATCAGGCTCTGCCAGCGCATCACCGGCTTCAGCCGCAGCCCGACCGAATAACCGCTGTAGAGGACGACCGCGACCAGCATGATGGCGTCGCCGAAATTGAGTTCCAATGGGAGCAGCCGGCGCGGATCGCCGTGGCAGGCAGTCAAGATGACACCGAAGATGGTCAGCACCACGCCCGCAATCTGCGTCCAGCTCACGCGCAGGCGGAAGAAGAAGAAATTGGCAATGATGATCAAGACCGGCATTGCCGCCTGTTCGATCGAGACATTGATCGCGGTCGTGTAGTTGAGCGCGGTGTAAAAAATGGTGTTGAACAGAGTGAAGCCGCTGGCGCCAAGTGCAGCCAGCACGAACCAGTGTTTGCGCACCACCTGCCAGTCCTCCCTGATCGTGCGCCAGCCGATCGGCAGCAGGATCGCGACGGCCAGCACCCAGCGCAGGAAGACCAGCGTCATCGGCGAGACGTGATCGACCGCCAGCTTGCCGGCGACGGAATTGCCGCCCCACAGCAGGGTGGTCAGCAGCAGGAACAGGTAGGCGCGTCGATGCATTGCGGGATTCCGGCCGCCTGGGAAGTTGTGTTTGCCGGCCTATTGCCCCCGCCGACGCAAGTAAATGATGTCAAAGCCGAAAATTGTTGTGCCTCAGGGCATTTTCGGCGGCAAAGAAAGGTCGCGCTTGCGAGGTCTTGACGCTATAGAGGCCTGTCGTTTCGAACCATATCCAGGCCGCCAGGGCGGCATCTCAAGGGAAAAGAAACATGGCCAATGTGGTGGTCGTCGGCTCGCAATGGGGCGACGAAGGCAAGGGCAAGATCGTCGACTGGTTGTCGGAGCGCGCCGACGTGGTCGTGCGCTTCCAGGGCGGCCACAATGCCGGCCATACGCTGGTCGTCGACGGCAAGGTCTACAAACTGTCGCTGCTGCCGTCGGGCGTGGTGCGGCAAGGCAAGCTGTCGATCATCGGCAATGGCGTCGTCTTCGACCCGCACGCCTTCGTCGCGGAAGTGGCAAAACTCAAGGCGCAAGGCGTCGAGGTCACGCCGGACCGCCTGAAAATAGCCGAAAACACGGCGCTTATCCTGTCGCTGCACCGGGAGCTGGACGGATTCCGCGAGGACGCCGCCTCCAATTCCGGGACGAAAATTGGCACGACGCGTCGTGGCATCGGCCCAGCCTATGAAGACAAGGTGGGCCGGCGCGCGGTTCGGGTGATGGATCTGGCGGATTTGGAAACGCTGCCTCTCAAGGTCGACAGGCTGCTGACGCATCACAATGCGCTGCGTCGCGGGCTTGGCCATGGCGAAGTCACGCATGAGGCGATCATGACCGAGCTGACCTCGGTCGCCGATGAGATCCTGCCCTATATGGACCGCGTCTGGAAAATCCTCGACGACAAGCGCCGCGCCGGCGAACGCATCCTGTTCGAGGGCGCGCAAGGCACGCTGCTCGACATCGACCACGGCACCTATCCGTTCGTCACCTCGTCCAACACCGTTGCCGGCCAGGCAGCCGCCGGCTCGGGGGTGGGCCCCGGCGCCATCGGCTATGTCCTGGGCATCACCAAGGCCTATACGACGCGTGTCGGCGAAGGCCCGTTCCCGACCGAGCAGAAGAACGAGATCGGCGAATTTCTCGGTACGCGTGGCCACGAATTCGGCGTCGTCACCGGGCGCAAACGCCGTTGCGGCTGGTTCGACGCCGTGCTGGTGCGCCAGGCCGTCGCCGTCAACGGTATCAAGGGCATCGCCCTGACCAAACTCGACGTGCTCGACGGGCTGGATGAGATCAAGGTCTGCACCGGCTACCGTCTCGACGGCGAAACGATCGACTATCTGCCGGCCAGCCAGGGCGCGCAGGCGCGTGTCGAGCCGGTCTACGAGACGCTCGAAGGCTGGAAAGGCACCACAGCCGGCGCGCGCAGCTGGAACGACCTTCCGGCGCAGGCCGTCAAATATGTCCGTTACATCGAGGAGCTGATCGGGGCACCCGTCGCGCTCCTTTCCACCAGCCCGGAACGGGACGACACGATACTTGTGACCGATCCGTTTCAAGACTAGTTTTCTGAAGCCTTTCCGGGCATCGCGGCCGATTTGCGGGGGCCGGCGCGGAAACAAAATACAGGTCGACTGAAGCATGGCAGATTTCGTTGCTATTCTGAAAAAGGCGCTCGACAAGCACGGCGACGAAACGCCCGAAAAGCGTACGCGGATCTATGACAGCGTTCGTACCATGCTGGCAAAGAAGCTTGCGGAGTATTCGCCGCCGCTGGCCGCCGAAGCCATAAGCACGCAGAAGCGATCCCTGGAAGATGCCATCTCGAGCGTCGAGCGCGACTATGCCAGGGCGGTGCCGGCATCCGATCCGCTGGCGGAGCTGGAGCACATCTTCTCCTCCATCGACCGCAACAAGAACCAGTCCAGTCATGTAAAGCCTTCCGCCACGCCTGCGCCGGCCTGGCAGCCGGCGAAACCCGTGCAGCCGGCGCCGACCGCCAGGACAGAGCCGAGCTGGCAGAGGCCCGCGCCGACACCGCCGTCGCCTGCGGCGCGTGCAGAAACCATCGACAAGCAAGCCGTGGAGCTGGACGCCGACGACGACAGCGCCGATGTGTTCGCCAATGACGAGCAGCCGGTCGCGGACACGTTCCAGCGCCTGCGCCCAGCCGAGCGCAGGCGCAGCTATGGCGGGTTGATCGCGGCTGTCGTCGCGCTTCTGGTGGTCGCCGGCGGCGGCTATGGCATCTGGCTGAACAAGGATGCCTTTGGCTCGATGCTGGGCCTCGGCGGCGACACCAAGACGGTCTCGACCGAACCGCTGGTAAAGCCGGCGCCGGCCAAGCCCGCGGCCGATGCACCGGCACCGGCCGCTGCCGGCGAGGGAACGAAGTTCACCCAGCGCCTGTCGCCCGAAGGCGGTGAAACCGACCCCGGTCCCGCGGCCGGTCAAAGCGGCATCGGCGAGGGCGAGTCCGTCGCCGCGCTGACCACACCGCCCCCCCCGGCTCCAGCGCCACCTGCGGCTCCAGCGCCTGCGACCCCGCCGGCCGGCGACGCCGCAGCCACGGGCGCGCCCGCCACGCCGGCGCCCGACGCTTCCGCCACGCCACCGGCAACGCCGCCCGCCGATGGCGTCGCACCGCCGGCCAATGGGGCAGCACCGGCTGATGCCGCCGCCACGCCGCCCGCTGCGCCGGCGGCCGCCGCTCCCGCGCCGACCGTTGCGGTCGGCCAGAAGGCGATCTTCTACGAGGAACGCACCTCGACCGCGCAAGGTTCGGCCGAACCCGGCAGCATCGTCTGGTCGCTGGTGCAGGAATCGCCCGGCGGCGACCTGCCGCCCGAGCCGGCGATCCGCGCCGAGGCGACCATTCCCGGCAAGGACATCCAGCTGCGCATGACCATCCGCCGCAATACCGACCAGACGCTGCCGGCCAGCCACATCATCGAGATGATCTTCCTGACGCCCGAGGGCTTTGACGGCGGTGGCGTCGACAACATCCTGCGCGTCGCCATGAAGAGTTCGGAACAGGATGCCGGCAGCCCGCTGATCGGCATTCCGGCCAAGATCGCCGACGGCTTCTTCCTGGTGGCGCTCAACGACACCAAGGCCGACGAGGACGCCAATATGACCTTGCTTCGAGGCCAGGACTGGATCGACGTGCCGGTGGTCTACAAGACCGGACGCCGGGCGCTGCTGACCATGGAAAAGGGCATTCCGGGCGAGAAGGTGTTCGACGAGGCGCTGAAGGCCTGGCAGGCCAAGACGGCAGGTTGACGGGCGGCAGTAGCGGCTGCCTTCGCTCAGAAGCCCTGGAACAGCATGTCGAGGGCGGCGACGATGTCGTCGTGATGTCTAGAAAGGTTTCCCTCTGGCATCCGCAATTCGGACGCGCTGAAGGCCGACACAAACTGTGTGACCATCACAAGATCTTTGCCGTTTATAGCGAAGGTCGGGTTCAGGCGGCGGCCAGGAAGCGGGGCAATCTCGGGCGGCATCAAAGGAACGACCACCCTCGTGCTCAGCCCTTCAAGCATATCTGACTGCACGTCGAGAAGATAACCGTCGCTCTCGGTACTCCGATAGAAATCGTAACGCGCCATCAGAACGGCCGGTGTTTAGCCAATGGCAGTCCGTTCTTTCGGACATATTCGTTGGAGCTTTCGATGGCTTCCCTGTTTTCTTCTTGCCATCGACGCGTTTTCTCCGCCGCAATCGCTTTCGCGATCCCTGCTTCGGCAGCGCGGGAGATGTTGATGCCCAACGCTTTGGCGTCCTTGATCAACTGAGAGTCAATGGACGTGTTGACAGAGGTCCGCTGAGTTTTTGGCGTCGATTGAAGCACGGAGATGCCTCCTTTCATGCGCACAATATACGCGCATAAAAGACCGCAGGCAATGCTACCCCTCCATCTCCTCACGCAGCATTTCCAGTTCCAGCCACTCTTCCTCGAGTGCGGCCAGCGTGGCGCGTTCCTTGTCGAGGGCGGCGATGGTCTTTTGGAACGAGGCCGGGTCGCGCTCGTAATAGGCGGGATCGGCGATGTTGTTTTCCAAACGCGAGATCGAGGCCATTACCGCCTCGATCTTCTTGGGCAGCGATTCCAGGGCGAATTTCTGCTTGAACGACAGTTTCTTCGACGGCCCTTTTGGCGCTGCCGGCTCGCTCTTGCCCGGCGCCGGCGCATCGCTGGCTTCGGCCTTGGCGCGCGCCTTGCGGTCGTCGAGCCGGGTGCCGCCGCGCTGCGCCAGCATGTCGGAATAGCCACCGGCATATTCGATCCAGCGGCCGCCTCCGTCCGGGGCGATGATGCTGGTGACGGTGCGGTCGAGGAAGTCGCGGTCGTGGCTGACCAGGATGACCGTGCCGGCAAAGCCGGCGACAAGTTCCTGCAACAGTTCCAGCGTCTCCATGTCGAGATCGTTGGTCGGCTCGTCGAGCACCAGAAGGTTGGCCGGCCGCGCCAGAACACGCGCCAGGAGCAGCCGCGCCCGTTCGCCGCCGGACAGCTCGCGCACCGGGGTGCGCGCCTGTTCCGGCTTGAACAGGAAATCCTTCATGTAGGACACGACATGGCGCTGCTCGCCATTGATGACGAGGTTTTCGCCGCGCCCGTCCGTGAGATACTGCGCCAGGGTCTCGGCCGGATCGACCGCCTCGCGCTTCTGGTCGAGCGTGGCGATTTCCAGATTGGTGCCGAGCCGCACCGAGCCGGCATCGGGCTTCATCTCGCCGGTGAGCATCTTCAACAGCGTCGTCTTGCCGGCGCCGTTCGGCCCGACAAGGCCGACGCGATCGCCGCGCTGGATGCGGGTCGAGAAGCCCTTGACCACGGTCAGGTCGCCAAAACTCTTCTCGATGTTCTTGGCCTCGATCACCAGCTTGCCGGATTCGGCGGCGTCGCTGGCCACCATGGTCGCCGAGCCCTCGGCGCCGCGATGGCCGCGAAAACGCTGGCGCATGGTCTGCAGTTCGCCCAGGCGGCGCATGTTGCGTTTGCGGCGAGCCGTCACGCCATAGCGCAGCCAATGCTCCTCGCGCACGATCTGGCGGCCGAGCTTGTGCTGTTCGCGCTCTTCCTCTTCCAGCACAAGGTCGCGCCATTCCTCGAAATGGCCAAAGCCCTTGTCGAGGCGGCGGGTCTGGCCACGGTCGAGCCAGACAGTGGCGCGCGAGACGCGTTCGAGGAAGCGACGGTCGTGCGAGATGACGATCAGCGCCGAAGACGTCCGGACAAGCTCTTCTTCCAGCCATTCGATGACCGACAAATCGAGATGGTTCGTCGGCTCATCAAGCAGCAGAATATCGGGTTCGGGCGCCATGACGCGGGCAAGTGCTGCGCGGCGCGCCTCGCCGCCGGAGAGATCGTTGGGGTTCTCCGTGCCGGCGAGGCCGAGATGCTCCATCAGATATGTGGCGCGGTAGGGATCGTCGGCAGGCCCAAGCCCCGCCTCGACATAGGCGCGCACATTGGCAAAGCCGTCCATGTCGGGCATTTGCGGGAGATAGCGCACCGTTGACGAAGGCTGGCGGAAGACCTCGCCGTCTTGCGGCTCGATCAGACCAGCAGCAATCTTCAGGAGCGTCGACTTGCCGGAGCCGTTGCGGCCGACGAGCGCGATCTTGTCACCGGCGGACGCCGTCAGTTCGGCGCCATCGAGCAGCGGCGTGCCGCCAAAGGTCAGTCTTATGCCGTCGAGGTTGAGAAGGGGCGGGGCCATGTCAGCTTTCAGGCAAGGGGTAGGGGTGGGCGAGCAGCAGCGCGCGGCCATGGCCGAGCGCGATTTCGAGGCCGCCCCCGGTCGTGTTGGACTTGACCTCGTTCGAGATGGTCAGCGACGAGCCGAACAAGACCTCGACATGGTCGAGCGGCCACTTCGCGCCGGACACGGTGAGGCCCGAAAGATCGGAAAAGCCGAGCACCGAAAACAGCGTTCCGTCGGCATAGTCGAAGCCGGCCTTGCCATGCAGCAGAGGGGCGCCTTCCTGCGCTCCGCTGGTCAACAGCACTTTTGTGCCGGCCTCGGCCAGCCGCAGGCTGAGCGCCAGATGGAGGAAGGCGTGGTCGGCGCGCTTGCCGCCGAAAGCGCCGGCCAGCACCAGGCTGGTGGCGCCGCGTTCCAATGCCGCCGCGATCGCCAGTTCGCCATCGGTCTTGTCCTTTTCGGGAGGAAACACCTCCCGCGGCACGGCGGCGAGATCGGCAGGCAGGTCCGCCGGCACAGAATCGAAATCGCCGACCCACAGCTCCGGCATCAGGCCGATCAGGCGGGCATGACCGATGCCGGCGTCGGCGGCGATGACGCGCGTGCCCGCGACCTGGCGGTCGAGCCGCGGCGTGCGGACGAGATCGCCGCCAAGCAAGATGGTGAATGTGCTCATATCCGCTGGCCCTTACCAGCCCCGCCGACGAAACGGAAGGCCGAGCGGCACCGTCACTCTTTGTTGGAGCATGATCTTTTTCCGGAAACGGTTCCACTTTCCGGGATCATGCTCGGGCAAACTTCCGCTTGCGTGGCACCTTGGCCGGGCCTATGTGTCGAAACGCTCTAACGGGGTGCCGGACGCGATCTTCGCGGACCGGCTGAGAGGCAGTCTCGCCAACCCGCTGAACCTGATCCGGTTTGTACCGGCGGAGGGATTAGACGCTTCGGACAGCCCGACGCCTCAATTCCTTTCAACACGAATGAAGGAGGCGCCGATGCGCATTTTTTTGTCCCGTCTTGTCCCAGCGCTGGGGCTTGCTGTTTCGCTACTGGCAAGCCCTGCGTGCGCGCAGGAAAAACTCACGATCTATACCTATGAGAGTTTCACTGCCGACTGGGGTCCAGGCCCCCAGGTGAAGAAGGAATTCGAGGCCGAGTGTGGCTGCAGCGTCGACTTCGTCTCGGTCGCCGACGGCGTCGCACTTCTCAACCGCGTCAAGCTCGAAGGTGCCTCGACCAAGGCCGATATCGTGCTTGGTCTCGACACCAACCTCACCGCGGAAGCCAAGGCTTCCGGCCTGTTTGTCCCACATGGCGCGGTGGCTGAAAACAACGTGCCGGGCGGCTGGAGCGACGACACTTTCGTGCCCTACGATTATGGTTATTTCGCCGTCGTCTACGACACCGAAAAGCTGAAGAGCCCGCCGAAGAGCCTGAAGGAACTGGTCGAGGGCGATGCCGCCGACAAGATCGTCATCCAGGATCCGAGGACGTCGACGCCGGGCCTCGGCCTGCTGCTGTGGGTCAAGTCGGTCTATGGCGACAAGGCGCCGGAAGCCTGGGCGAAACTCAAGGGCAAAGTGCTGACGGTGACGCCGGGCTGGAGCGAGGCCTATGGCCTGTTCTCCAAGGGCGAGGCGCCGATGGTGCTTTCCTATACGACGTCGCCGGCCTACCACATGGTGGCCGAGAACACCGGGCGCTACCAGGCGGCCTCGTTCGAGGAAGGCGAGTATCTGCAGGTCGAGGTCGCCGGCATCACCACCACGGGCGCGAAGAACCCGCTGGCGGCGAAGTTCCTGGCCTTCATGACCGGGCCGAAATTCCAGGATGTCATTCCGGAGACCAACTGGATGTTCCCGGCCGGGAAAACCGACAAGCCGCTCAATCCGGCTTTTGATAGGCTGGTCAAGCCGGCGAAGACCTTGCTGTTCAGCCCGGAAGAGGTCGCGGCAAATCGCAAGGCCTGGGTGGATGAATGGCTGGCGGTGATGAGCAAGTAGATTTGGCTGTATAGTCAAAAGATGAGTGCTCTACGGCGCCCCCCTCTGTCCTGCCGGACATCTCCCCCACGAGGGGGGAGATTGGCCTTTACGTTGACTTTCGCCAATCTCCGAAGCTGCAGGAATGAGCGGAGCGCTAAAACCGCCAATCTCCCCCCTCGTGGGGGAGATGTCCGGCAGGACAGAGGGGGGCGCGAAGGAACGCGACGCCCGGTAAAGAGTGCAACGCTCTGACCCCCGCATCACGGCCGGCATTGTCGCGCTTGCGGCAATCGCGCTGCTGATCGGTGGCGCCTTCGCCGGCCTTATCCGCGAAGGCGCGCACGACCTTTCCGGCGCCGCGTCCGCCTTTGACCTCTATCTCCTGCGCGTTGTCCGCTTCACGCTCTGGCAGGCTGCGCTCTCGATGCTGCTTTCCGCCGTACCGGCGCTGTTCGTCGCCCGGGCGCTGTCGCGGCATCCGCGCTTCTTCGGACGCGGCTTCATCCTGCAGCTGTTTACTGTGCCCCTTGCCTTGCCGGCGATTGTCGCAGCGCTGGGCATACTGGCGCTCTATGGCCGCGCCGGTTATTTCGCCGCGATCGGTGGCCAGAGCTGGCCCGACATCTATGGGCTGCCGGGCATCCTCGTCGCCCACGTCTTCTTCAACCTGCCGCTGGCCACCCGGCTGTTCCTCGAAGCGCTGGGAACGGTGCCGGCCGATCAATGGCGGCTGGCGAGCCAGCTCGGCATGGGGGCGAGGCCAGCCTTCCGGCTGATCGAGTGGCCGGTGCTGCGCGCCGCGCTGCCGGGCGTCGCCGGGCTTGTCTTCATGCTTTGCATCACCTCCTTCACCATAGTGCTGATCCTCGGCGGCGGGCCGGCGGCGACGACGCTGGAAGTCGCCATCTATCAGGCGCTGCGTTTCGACTTCGATCCGGCGCGAGCGGTGACGCTGACGGTGCTGCAGATCGCGCTGACTTTTGCCGTCATGCTGGCGCTGACGCGGCTCGGCGCCAATGTGACCGGCGACGCCAATTTGCCTGTCGCGCCGCGCCGCTATCACTTGGCCGGCAAAGCAGAAACAGCGTTCAACGCCGTCCTGATCGTCCTCGCCTTGCTGTTCGTCGCCGGACCAATGGCGGCCACCGTCGCGTCCGGCCTCGGCGCCGATCTCGGCCGGCTGGCGGGCGAGAGTGCCGTGCGTCAGGCGACCCTGACCAGCGCCGGTCTCGCCCTCTCGGCGGCGCTACTTTCGGTGGCGCTGTCGCTGTCGCTGATCATGGCTCGGCGGGCACTGTCCCTGCGCCGCCGGTCCAGTGCCCGTTCATTGCTCGAACATGCCACCGACACCGGCGCCGGCTTCGTCCTCGTCGTGCCGCCCATTGTCATCGGCGCCGGCTGGTTTCTCCTGCTGCGCACGGTCAGCGATGTCTTTGCCATCGCGCCGGTCATGGTCGTCACCGTCAACGCGGTGATGGCGATGCCCTTTGCCATCCGCGCGATGCGCCCGGCCTATGATGCGGCCAGCGAGCGCCACGAAAAGCTGTGCGCGCAGCTTGGCATTGCGGGCTGGAACCGGCTGCTTCTGGTCGACTGGCCATCGCTCCGGCGGCCGCTGGCCACCGGCTTTGCCTTCGCCGTGGCGCTGTCGCTCGGCGATCTCGGCGTCATCGCGCTGTTCGGCAGCGATTCGGTGCAGACCTTGCCCTATCTCCTGCTGGCGCGCATGGGCAGCTATCGCACGGCCGATGCTGCCGGGCTGGCTTTGCTGCTCGGGGCGGTCTGCCTTGCATTGGTGGTCGCGGCAGACTGGCTGGGACGGGGAGAGAGATCGTGACGTCCGCTGTGGACAAAGGCACGACTGTCCGGCTGGACAAGGTCTCGTTCAGCTATGGCGAAACGTCATTCCTGTTCGATGTCGAATTCGATACATCTAAGATCACCGCCATCATGGGGGCAAGTGGTTCGGGCAAATCGACCTTGCTCAATCTGGTGGCTGGTTTCGAGACGCCGGAGTCCGGTCGTGTGCTGATCGGCGCCGCCGATGTCGGCGCCGAGCCGCCTTCGGCGCGGCCGGTATCGATGGTATTCCAGGAAAACAATCTGTTTGCTCATCTCTCGGTGGAGAAGAATGTCGGGCTCGGCCGCTCGCCATCGCTCAACCTGACCGACGCCGATCGCGCCGCAATCGCCGAGGCGCTTGACCGCGTCGGCCTGGCCGGCAAGGAAATGCGCCTGCCCCGCGAACTCTCCGGCGGCGAAAGGCAGCGCGTGGCGCTCGCCCGCGTTCTGGTGCGCGACCGGCCAGTGCTGCTGCTCGACGAGCCGTTCGCTTCGCTCGGGCCAGCACTGCGCGACGACATGCTCGACCTGGTGGCCGGCGTTCATGCCGAGCGGGCGATGACGGTGCTGTTCGTCACGCATCAGCCGGAAGACGCTCGCCGTATCGGCGAGCAGATGGTTTTTCTGGACAATGGCAGGGTTGCCGCGACGGGACCTGCCGCCGATTTTTTCGACGGCACTGGCCCTGAAGCGTTTCGGCGCTATATCGGCGCAAGTTCGGGCGGATCACGCGATATTGCCCGGAAGCGGACATAATTTACGACCAAACCGGCTACAGGTGATGTGGCGCTTGCTTGCCATGGTCCAGTCGATGTGGCTAGGTCCGCTTAGTACTGGTCCGGCACGAGCCGTGATTTGCCCCTACAGCGCCGCACCCGGCCGGATGCGTAAACGCTGTAGGTTTTTTGATGTGTGCAGGATTGCCAACGAAAACCGATTTTTCGCTGGCGCGGACCCCGGTCCAAATCATGCGCCGAGAGCTGAAGGAACGCCGTGCTGCCGACCGGCACTGACACTTTGAAACGCAGACCGCTGGTGCGCTTCCTCGCGCTGGCCGGCCTTGCCGTGGCGCTGGCCAGCTGCCAGATGTTCACGCCTCCCGAAGTGCAGGAATCCGGCTTCCAGCCTTCCGACAAGCCGATCACGGTCGACAATGTCGCCGCCAACAGCAAGCTTGCCGAACTGGCGAAGGCGCAACATCCGCGCATCCTTGCCACCTATGGCGGCGAATATTCCGATCCCAAGCTCGAGCGCATGGTGGCCAAGGTTGTCGGCAGCCTGACCGTGGTGTCGGCCAATCCGACCCAGACCTATCGCATCACCATCCTCAATTCGCCCAACGTCAACGCTTTCGCGCTGCCGGGCGGCTATCTCTACGTCACCCGCGGCCTGCTGGCGCTGGCCAATGATTCGGCTGAACTCGCCGCCGTCATCGCGCATGAGATGGGCCACGTCACCGCCAATCACGGCTTGCAGCGCCAGCAGCTCGAGGCCGAGGAAGGCCTGGCGACCAAGGTGGTCTCCGATGTGCTGGGCGACAGCCCGACCGCCAAGCAGGCATTGATCCGCGGCAAGCTGAGGCTGGCGCAGTTCTCGCGCAACCAGGAGCTGGAGGCAGACGCCATCGGCATCAAGTCGATCGGCGAGGCCGGTTACGATCCCTATGCCGCCGGGCGTTTCCTGCAGTCGATGTCGGCCTATACCGATTTCCGCTCGATCAGCGGCGCCACCGACGCCAGCCTCGACTTCCTGGCCACGCACCCCAACACGCCGCAGCGAATTGATCTGGCGCAGCGCCACGCCCGCCAGTTCGGCGCGCCGGGCATCGGCACCCGCGACCGCGATTCCTTCCTGGCCGGGATAGACGGCCTGCTCTATGGCGACACGCCGGAAGAGGGCTATGTGCGCGGCCAGACCTTCCTGCATCCGGGCCTCGGCGTATCGTTCACGGTGCCCGACGGCTTCATCATCGACAATTCGGCGGCGGCAGTGACGGCGACCGGTCCCGGCGACATGGCGATCCGCTTCGACGGTGTGTCGATCGACAAGGATCGTGCGCTGACCGACTACATCAGAAGCGGCTGGGTGGCCGGTCTCGACGAGACCAGTGTGCGCCAGGAGACGATCGACGGCAACCAGGCGGCGACCGCGCACGCCGGCGCCGATGGCTGGCAGTTCGACATTGCGGTGATCCGCGCCGGCGGTCAGGTCTACCGGCTTTTGACAGCGGCCCCCTCGGCCAGCACGACACTCGATCCGGTGGCACGCTCGGTCAGCGGTTCGTTCCGCGTGCTCAGCCCCGCCGAGAAAGCGGCACTGAAGCCGCTGCATATCCGCGTCGTCACGGTACAGGCCGGGCAGACGATGGGCACACTTTCGGCGCAGATGGTCGGCGTCGACCGCAAGCTCGATCTGTTCCGCGTGCTCAACGCGATGTCGCCGGGCGCCTCGGTTTCGGCCGGCGACAAGGTCAAGATCGTCACGGACAGATAGCGCCGGTCTTCGTCAGAAACCCCAGCCTTCGCATGCTTTTTTCTGAGATAACTCAGGGGCGGTACCCCTGTTCCTGGCAATCTCAGGCCGCCATGAACTCCGGATTCTGCTTCACCAGCGCGAGCTTGAGCTTTTCCATGGCGCGGGCCTCGATCTGGCGGACACGCTCCTTGGAAATGCCGAGCGTCTCGCCGAGCGCCTCAAGCGTCGCACCTTCGTCGGTCAGCCGGCGCTCCTCGATGATCCTGAGTTCGCGGGCATTGAGCGCGCGGAGCGCCGTCTTAAGCCACATCAGGCGCCGTTCAACGTCGATAGTGTCGCCGGCGACCTCGTCAGGCAATGGATCGTCCGAAATCAGGAAGTCCATCCGCTCGGTGGTGCCGGCTTCGTCGGCGAGCGGTGCGTTGAGCGAAGAGTCAGGTGCTGAAAGCCTGGAATCCATCTTCGCGACATCGGCCTCGGAGACGCCGAGCGCTACCGAGACTTCGCGGTAGAGCGTGGCGTTGGAGATCGGCTCGGCGCCGTTGGCAAGACGGGCGCGCAGGCGCCGCAGGTTGAAGAACAGCGCCTTTTGCGCCGAAGAGGTGCCGCCGCGAACGATCGACCAGTTGCGCAGGATATAGTCCTGCATCGAAGCGCGGATCCACCATGTCGCATAGGTCGAGAAGCGCACCTCGCGCTCCGGCTCGAAACGCGCGGCTGCTTCCAGCAGCCCGACATGGCCCTCCTGGACCAGATCTCCGAGCGGCAGGCCGTAATGTCGGAATTTCGAAGCCATGGAGATGACCAGCCGCATATGGGCGACGGTGATCTGATGCAGAGCCTGCTGATCCTGGTCCTCCTTCCAGCGCAAGGCGAGAACATGTTCCTCATCGCGCTCGAGGTAGGGGGCTTTCATTGCCGTGCGGACCATGGTCCGTCCTGCCGTGTCTTCGATCATGCCGCGCTCCTGCTCCCGGACATTTTCGGACGGCCTGGCGGCCGTTATCTCTGTTTGACGCAATTCCGAAGGAAACCGCTTTCCCACTTTCCTGGAATTGCTTCGGGCCTAGCGCAGCCAAGGGTTCTTGAAATGGAAACGCGGCGCCCTACAACAAGCCATGAACGTGCCACACCGGGGATTGGTTCCGCCGCCGATGGCGGTTGTTTTGTGCGATCCGACAGGGCGCATCGACACCGCAGATCGGGACTATTGGCACCGATCCGAGCTGCTTTGAGAATCTGATTTCTGGATCGTCGTTTTTTTGAAATCTGGTTCCTTATTTTGCTGCGCTGTATCTGTCAGTTTCCGGCTCTCACAAGCGCCGGACACCGGCCAAGGACGGGATCACACAGAAATGAAATGGCTCAATTCGCTCATCGTTGCCGGAACGCTTCAGGTTCTGGCTGTTACATCAGGCCATGCCGGCGCCAATCTTGACCAGATCAAGCAGGCCGGCACCCTCAAAGTCGGCACCGAAGGCACCTATGCGCCCTTCACCTATCATGATGCTTCCGGCGCGCTGGTCGGCTTCGACGTCGAGATCGCCAAGGCGATCGGCGACAAGCTCGGCGTCAAGGTCGAGTTCCTCGAAGGCAAATGGGACGGGCTGATCGCCGGCCTCGACGCCAACCGCTACGACGCCGTGATCAACGAGGTCGGCATCACCGACGCGCGCAAGGCCAAGTACGATTTCTCCGATCCTTACATCGCCTCCAAGGCCGTGCTGATCGTGCGCGGCGACAACACCGACATCAAGACCTTCGCCGACCTCAAGGGCAAGAAGTCGGCACAGTCGTTGACATCGAATTTCGGCAAGCTCGCCGAGACCAACGGCGCCGAACTCGTCGGCACCGACGGCTTCGACCAGTCGATCCAGCTGCTGCTCACCGGCCGCGCCGACGCCACCATCAATGACAGCCTGTCTTTCCTCGACTTCAAGAAGCACAAGCCGGACGCCAATGTGAAGATCGCCGCGCAGGAAGAGAACGCCGACTATTCCGGCGTCATCGTGCGCAAGGGTGATCCGGAGCTGGTCGCGGCGATCAATAAGGCGCTGGCCGACATCAAGGCCGACGGCACCTACAAGAGGACCGCCGATACCTATTTCGGCCAGGATGTCTCGCAGTAAAGACCATCTCCCGGCGGTTTGCCGGCAATGACCAATAGCGGCGGGCCGTCTTTGACGGCTCGCCGTTTTTCGCATGATATGAGAAGCACACAATCGCACTGCCGTCACCGCGGCGGTCTGTGAAGGAGGAGCCGTTCGTGCCGCACTGGCTACACCTGATGCTGGACTCGTTGCCGACACTGCTGTGGGCGGCGTTGATCTTCACCGTACCGCTGACATTGCTATCGTTCGCACTCGGCCTGTTCGTCGGCCTGGTTGTCGCCCTGGTGCGGCTGTTCGGTCCCAAGCCTCTGGTTGCCGTGGTCCGCTTCTATGTCTGGATCTTTCGCGGCACGCCGCTTCTGGTGCAGCTGTTCCTGATCTTTTACGGCCTGCCTTCGGTCGGCATATTGCTGGACGCTTTTCCGGCGGCGCTGATTGGCTTCACCCTCAACATAGGCGCCTACAGTTCGGAAATTATCCGCGCCGTGATCGGCTCGGTGCCGAAGGGCCAGTGGGAGGCGGCCTATTCGATCGGCATGACCTGGAGCCAGGCGATGCGGCGCACCGTCCTGCCGCAAGCCGGCCGCGTCGCCGTGCCGCCGCTGTCCAACACCTTCATCTCGCTGGTCAAGGATACGTCGCTGGCCGCCGCCATCACTGTGCCGGAGATGTTCCAGGCGGCGCAGCGCATCGTCGCCACCACCTATGAACCGCTGATCCTCTATGTCGAGGCGGCGATCCTTTATCTGGCGATGAGCTCGGTGCTTTCGGCCTTGCAGACGCGGCTGGAGGAGCGGCTCAACCGCTATGGCGGCTTCCTGGAGGCGCGCTCATGATCGGCCTCACCGACATCGAAAAGCGCTTCGGCGACAATCTGGTGCTGAAGGGCGTGACGGTCACCATTGCCGAAGGCAGCGTCACCGCGCTCGTCGGCCCCTCCGGCGGAGGCAAGAGCACACTGCTGCGCTGCATCAACCTGTTGGAGATCCCGACCTCGGGCATGGTGCGCATCGGCGACGAGACGCTGGAATTCCGTCCCGGCATCAAGATCCCCAGCCGCGACATCCAGCGCCTGCGGCTGCAGACCGGCATGGTGTTCCAGAACTTCCAGCTGTTCCCGCATCGCACCGCGATCGAGAACGTCATGGAAGGCTTGGTGACGGTGCTGAAATGGCCGACGGCAAAGGCGCGCGAGCGGGCACTGGCGCTGCTCGAGAAGGTCGGCATGGCGCACAAGGCGGACGATTGGCCGGCAACGCTGTCGGGCGGCCAGCAGCAGCGTGTGGCGATCGCCCGCGCCCTGGCGCCGTCGCCGAAAGTGCTGCTTTGCGACGAGCCGACCTCGGCGCTCGATCCGGAACTGGCGCAGGAAGTGGTCGACGTGCTGGGAAAACTCGCCAGCGAAGGCACGACCATGGTGATGGCCACGCACGACCTTCGCCTTGCCTCCAAGATTGCGCAGGAGGTGGTGTTCCTCGACGCCGGCGTCATCGTCGAGAAGGGGCCGTCCGCCGTGGTGTTCTCCAACCCGGAGCGTGAACGGACCAAGCGTTTTATTGCGACGCTGAAGCAGGAGGCGGAGAAGGAAGCCGGCGGCTGAGCCTTCTACGTTCCCCTTGTGAAGAGGTCGGACGGAAGGTCCGGGTGCGGTCTGGTGTCGTCCCCATCCTCGCTGCTTCGCAGCCACCTGCCTGGGCGAGCCACGGGTCCCGCCCGTCCTTGGAACCCCACAAGGGGGTAAAAACAAAAACCCGGCACAAGGCCGGGTTTTTCATGAATTCGACGGTGAAAGCGATCAGGCAGCTTCTTCCTGCTCGGCTTCCTCATTGTCGGCCTTGGCGCCGCGCTTCGGGCCCTTGTTGAGGTTGACCTCGATCAGGCGCACGGCTTCGGTTTCCGACATGCGGTTGACTGCCGCGATCTCGCGCGCCATGCGGTCGAGTGCCGCCTCATAGAGCTGACGCTCGGAATAGGACTGTTCCGGCTGGTTGTCGGCACGGTAGAGGTCGCGCACGACTTCCGAGATCGAGATCAGGTCGCCCGAATTGATCTTGGCATCATATTCCTGCGCACGGCGAGACCACATGGTGCGCTTGACGCGGGCGCGGCCCTGGACGACCTTCAGCGCGCGCTCGACATAATCCTCTTCCGACAGCTTGCGCATGCCGATGGAGGTCGCCTTGGCGACCGGAACCTTCAGGCGCATCTTGTCCTTCTGGAAGTCGATGACGAACAGTTCCAGCTTGTGGCCCGCAACTTCCTGCTCGTCGATCGAGACGATCTGGCCGACGCCGTGCGCCGGATAGACGATGTACTCGCCGGTCTTGAAACCGTGGCGTGCCGAGGTGGACTTCTTCTGCGGGGTGATCGTTGCCATTACGCCCTGAACTCCTTGTTGTGGCACCGGCGGCCTGCCGGTCCGAACGCATGCGACCGGGGACACCGATCGTTAGCCGCACAACAGATGAACCCATCGGAAAAAGCCGGGACCGGCAAACCGCATACATAGCGACTGCCTGGCCCAGATCGCTCTGGTCCGATTGGGGATTTCACCTTTCAGTGATTTGGGGCGCTTGCGCCATAAATCGACGTTGTGTCACCGGCATGTTTCAACTGGTGTAGCACAAAAAGTCGGAAGAATCAAGGTTTTGCTGCAAACGCGAAGGTCGAGCGACATCGCCGCCTGTCAAGGCAGTTAATGTATGATGCGCGTTACGCAGCGTTATGACGATCCAATAGGCCGCACTTTTTTGCTTTGCGCATCACCCTTTCCGAAATCGATTCCGATTCCAGGGTCATGCGCTCAATCGCCTTCGCCGGGCTCGGCGGAGAAATATTTCTCGAACTTGCCGGCCTCGCCGTCGAAGCTCTTGGCATCTGCCGGAGGCTCCTTCTTGGCGGTGATGTTGGGCCATTTCTCGGCGTATTCGGTGTTGACCTGCAGCCATTTGTCGAGGCCCGGCTCGGTGTCGGGCTTGATTGCATCGGCCGGGCATTCCGGTTCGCAGACGCCGCAGTCGATGCACTCGTCGGGATGTATGACAAGCATGTTCTCGCCCTCGTAAAAGCAGTCGACCGGACAGACCTCGATGCAGTCCATGTACTTGCATTTGATGCAGTTGTCGGTCACGACATAGGTCATTGGTCGGCTCCGGGACGTCCCGTTCTTGCTAGAGCGACGTGCGTCCACTTGGACGCACAAAGTACGCTCTAACACTTTGAATCTGCGCATCGTGCCTTCCGAAAAATCGATTTCCGATTTTCGCGCCGATGCGGCGGCTTTTTTGGTGAGGTAACGCCTTTGCCTGCCGCTTGCAAGGGCAGCCATTGCAGGCGGGGCCCGCGTGTCCGGAATGAAATTCCAGACCGCCGGCATGGCGCAGACGGCCAAGGCTTCAGTCTTCGCCGAACAGCCGGTCGGTTTGCCTGCGCTCTTTCTTGGTCGGCCGGCCGCTGCCGGCGTCGCGCAGCGCCGGAATGGCATCGGCAACAGCCTCGCCTTTTGGGACCGGCGGCGGGGACATGTCCTCGTAGAGCGTGCGCGCTTCCTCGGCCGGACCGCGCCGCACGCCGGTGCCAAGCACCTTCCAAATGAAAATACGGCGCTCGTGCGTAATGGTCAAAACGTCGCCAGGCTTGACCAGATCGGAGGCCTGCGCTGCTTTGTCGCTGTTGATGCGGACGCGTCCCGCGACAACCAGCTTGGCCGCCAGCGAGCGCGATTTTATCGCGCGCGAAAAGAACAGCCACTTGTCGATGCGCTGACGACCTTCAGCAACCATCGCAGCGAGTTATTTCTTGTTGGAGCATGATCTTGTCCGAAAACCGGTTCCACTTTTCGGGATCATGCTCAGAGCTTACTTCTTCAGCTGGTCGCGCAAGGCGGCGAGCTTGGCGAAGGGCGAGTCCGGATCGAAGCGCACCGGCCGTTCTTCGCGTGGCTTGGCCTGGAAGGCCGGCTTGGCGCCTTGCGGTCCGCCTTTGCCTTCCGGCCTGCCGCCTTTCCAGTCAGGCCGGCCCTCGCGCGGACGCTCGCCTTGCGGCTTGCCGTCGCGGCGCTGTTCGCCCTCGGCCTGCGGCTTGGGCTTGAACTTCGAACGGTCGAAACGTGGCTTGGCGGCACCGTCGCGCTGGTCGCGCCGGCCCTGATAGGCCGGCCGCTCGCCCGTTGCCGGCTGTCCGCCGGCAGCGTCGGCCGGCGCATCGGCGCGGGCAGCCTGGCCGTTACGCGGGCGATTGTCCCGGCCTTGACGATGGCGCGGGCGCTGCTCGAAACGACCCTGCCGCCACAGCAAGATGGGCTTTGGCGCTTCGGCCTCGGGGACAGGCTCAGCGCTTCCACCCTCCCCCTCGTGGGGAGGGTCGGCGCGCAGCGCCGGGGTGGGGGCAGCGCCGGCGTCGGCGGTTGCGCCTGCATCGGCTACGCGGTCTGCACTATCGGTTTCGTCAGCGCTGTCACCCCCACCCGCGTCGCTTCGCGCCGCGACCTCCCCCATCGAGGGGGAGGTAAAAGCGTCGGCGCTTTCGGTGACAGTGTCGTCAGCCTCTGCAACGGCCGGAGCGTGTTCTTGCGCTGCAGGCTCTGCAGTTGTTTCGTCGATGGCTGGGACCTCGGCGGTAGCTTCAACGGCCGCAGCTGGCTCCGAACCCTCGGCAGGCGCTTCCGGCTGAGCGTCTGCAACAGCCTCCGATGCGACTTCGGCAACGGGCTCCTCAGCCGCAACCTCAGTGGCGGAAGCCGCATCCGGCTCCGAACTGTCGGTCGGCGCTTCAGCGACAGCTTCGCCTGCAGCGGCTTCCGCCGTCTGGGCCTGCTCGGCCTTCGCTGCCGCTTCCGCCAGCTTTGCCGCCGCGGCTTCGCGCGCGGCATTGTCCTGCGCTTCCAGCCGCGCCTTCACCTCTGCGGGCGGCTTCGGCTCGGCGCGATAGCCGAGACCTTTCAGGATCTCTTCCATGTCGTCGGCGGTGGCGCCGAGGATGGACATCATCGGCGGCGTCACCATGAAGGACTGGCCGTCATAAGCGCCGTCGGGGCGCTGTCCCAGACCGGGCTTCCAGTTGGTCGCAGGCCGGATCAGGTCGGCCAGCCGTTCCAGAATGTCGATGCGCACGGCGCGGCGCCCGAGATTGCGGTAGCCGGCGAGCCTGTAGAAGCTCTTGTCGAAGGCCGGGTCGATGACCACCGATGTGCGGCCGGAGGCCAGCGCGTGCACCACGTCGCCAAAGCCGGGCTTGTCCTTGCCGTCGTTCTTCAGCGCCCACAACAGCGTAATCAGTCCGGCGGGCGCCGGCTTGATCAGCGCCGGCACGAAGACGTGGTAGGCGCCGAAGCGCACACCGAGCCGGCGCAAGGCGGCGCGACCCTCCTGGTCGAGCGACTTCATTTCCTCGGCGATGTCGCGGCGGTTGATGAGGCCGAAATGCTCGACGAGCTGGAAGGCGATGCCACGGCCGATGCCGGCGATCTGCTCGGCATTCTTCAAGTCGACCAGCGGCTTCAGCAAGGATTCGATCTGGAAATTGACGAAACGCTCGGCGCGCGCGGCGACCTTGTCTCGGGCGGGGCCGGTCAACTGCTCGTCGGCCAAAAGCACCAGGCGCGGCTTCAGCGCGTCCTCGCCGGCAACCAGCGTGCCGATCGGCGCGCCGATCCAGCGCAGCGTGCCGTCGGAGCCGAGCGCAAGGTCGCCATTGGCGCAGGCGCCGAAGCGTTCGGCACGCGCCTCGAACTCGGCGGCCAGCGCTTTTTGCGCTGCCGTACGCACGGCCTTGGCGTCTTCGCCGCCGGCGCTCTGGTCGGCGGTGAAGCGGAACCCTTGCAACTCGCCGACATGATGGCCTTCGACAAGGACGGTTCCGGTAGGACTGATTTCGGCTTCAGGCATTGTATTTTCTCTAAGGCGCCGCATGAGGACGGAAGTCCTGCGGTCTACAAACCGTTTCGTCAACCGCTCATGCAGCGCATCCGACAATCTGTCTTCGATTTCGCGCGTCTTTTCCCGCCAGTGTGCCTGATCGGCCAGCCAGCCCGGCCGGTTGGACACGAATGTCCAGGTGCGGATCTGCGCAATGCGGTGCGACAGCGTGTCGATGTCCCCCTCGGTCGTATCGGCGCGGCGCACCTGCTCGGCCATGTAGTTCTCGTCGACATGGCCGTGTTTGGCGAGGTCGGTGTAGATAGAAGCGATCAGGTCGGAGTGCTGGGCCGGCGCGATCTTGCGGTAGTCCGGCAACGCGCAGGCTTCCCACAGCAGCGCGACGCGCTTGGCATTGGTAGCCAGCGCGCGGATGTCCTCGTCGCGGGAGAGATGTTCGAGCGCCTGCGCATCGACCGCCGGCAGCGCGCGCGTCAGGCCTTCGACCGGCGCGTTGGCCTCGATCGAGCGCTTCAGCGCGTCGAGGCTGGCGAAGTCGAAATGCGCGGTGCGCCATTGCAGCACCTTCACCGGATCGAACTCGTGCCCCTCGATGCGCTTGACCAGTTCCTCGTCCAGCGGATCGACCTGGCCGGTGACGCCGAAGGTGCCGTCGCGCAGATGCCGGCCGGCGCGGCCGGCGATCTGGCCGAGCTCGGCCGCCGTCAGGTTGCGGTACTGGTAGCCGTCGAATTTGCGGTTCTGGGCGAAGGCGACATGATCGAGATCAAGGTTGAGCCCCATGCCGATGGCGTCGGTGGCGACGAGATAGTCGACGTCCCCTGCCTGGAACATTGCCACCTGGGCATTGCGGGTGCGGGGCGACAGCGCGCCTAGCACGACCGCCGCTCCTCCTTGCTGGCGGCGGATCAGCTCAGCGATGGCATAGACCTCGTCGGCGGAGAAAGCGACGATCGCCGTACGCCGCGGCAGGCGGGTCAATTTCTTCGAACCGGCATAGGCCAGGTGCGACAGGCGAGGGCGCGTCACCACCGAGACGCCTCTCAGCAGCTTTTGCAGGATGCCATGCATGGTGGCCGCGCCGAGCAGCAGCGTTTCCTGGCGCCCGCGCAGGTGCAGGATTCGGTCGGTGAAGATATGGCCGCGCTCGAGGTCGCCGGCGAGCTGCACCTCGTCGATGGCGACGAAGGCAACGTCGGTCTCGCGCGGCATGGCTTCGACGGTGCAGACCGAATATTTCGCGCCGGGCGGCTGGATTTTTTCCTCGCCGGTGATGAGCGCCACCTTGTGGGCGCCGACCTTTTCGCAGACGCGGGCATAGACCTCGCGCGCCAGAAGGCGGAGCGGCAGGCCGATAATGCCGCTCTCATGCGCCACCATGCGCTCGATGGCGAGATGGGTCTTGCCGGTGTTGGTCGGACCCAGCACGGCAGTCACGTCGCGGCCCGACAGGATCAGCGGCTCGGTGTGTTTCGGCTGGATGTTCATCGGCCTGGAGATGAGGCTTTCTGCATCGTGTTGTCGGGAGCGCGCCTCGCGTGGCGCGTATGACAGGCGACACATAGGGATTTCAGGCGCGAAGCGAAAGCGGAATGTTCCGGCCGGCAATCCCACGGTTCGTCTTTGAGGTCTCAATTAACAGTTGGAACGAGTCTGGAACGAATCGGCGACGAATCAGTGACTCCGGCAGATTCAGCTTTTGTTCACGGCTACATGTGGATTTTGCGAGGCTGAGTCTCACCATATGCTGAATCGCGGAAACTGGCCCGATTCCTGCAAGGCGACCATTGGCGTTAACCTTTGCCGGCGGGGCATCGTCGTGATCCGATACGCCTCGGCCAACATTATGAAATTGTTCAATTTTTCTTAATCGGCCTTAACCATTTGCCGGTGATTTTCGGCGTTGGTCGTTAACGTTGCGCTCAAAGCCGGAACGAATCGGCGATCAATCAGCGATGGCGGGATTTTCCTGGTTTGTTCACCCCAACATGTTGTGTTATCCACAGCTTGTCCACCGAGAATTCACAGCTTGCGAACCGGGTTTTGCACAGGGCGCCTGGAAATCGTTAATCTTTGCGTGCCGGAACGGGTCAATGTCTAGCGCGCAGCCCGGAACATCGCCGGCCGGCGATGAAAAAACGGGCCATAAGCCGGCCCGTCCTACCGGGCGAAATGCTGTCGTTCAGGCGAAATACTGGCCGCCATTGGCTGTGATGGTCGAGCCGGTGATGAAACCGGCGTCCTCAGAGGCGAGGAAGACGACGCAACGCGCGATCTCTTCCGGTTCGCCGAGGCGGCCGACCGGGATCTGCGGAATGATGCGTTCATTCAGCACCTTCTCGTCGATCGCCTTGACCATCTCGGTGGCGATGTAGCCGGGGCAGATGACATTGACTGTGATGCCCGCGCGCGCGCCCTCCTGCGCCAGCGCCTTCGAGAAGCCGATGTCGCCGGCCTTTGCGGCGGAATAGTTGACCTGGCCGGCCTGGCCTTTCTGGCCGTTGATGGAGGAAATGGTGATGACGCGGCCGAATTTGCGGTCGCGCATGCCGCCCCACAGCGGATGCGTCATGTTGAAGACCCCAGACAGATTGGTGTCGATGACTTCCTTCCACTGCTCGCGCGTCAGCTTGTGGAACATGGCGTCGCGGGTAATGCCGGCATTGTTGACCAGCACCGAGACCGGGCCGAGATCGGCCTCGACCTGTTTGATTCCGGCGGCACAGGCGTCGTAGTCGGCGACCGACCATTTGTAGGCCTTGATGCCGGTTTGTGCGCTGAACTTCCCCGCTGCCTCGTCATTGCCGGCATAGTTGGCTGCAACGGTGTAACCGGCATTCTTCAGGCCGATCGATATGGCGGCGCCGATGCCGCGCGATCCACCGGTGACGAGCGCTACTTTGGTCATTGAAAGTTCTTCCTCCCTTTGGTCGGAAGAAGGGAATAGGGAGTAGGGAATAGCGAGTAGGGATCGATATCCCGCCGCGCTGCTCCTTCTTCCCCATTCACTACTCCCTATTCACTACTCACTTCTCTTTCACAGCGCTTCCACGCACAGAGCGACGCCCATGCCGCCGCCGATGCAGAGCGTGGCGAGGCCCTTCTTGGCGCCGCGGCGGCGCATCTCGAAAACCAGCGTGTTGAAGACGCGGGCGCCCGACGCGCCGATCGGATGGCCGATGGCGATGGCGCCGCCATTGACGTTGACGATCGACGTATCCCAGCCCATGCCCTTGTTGACGGCGCAGGCCTGCGCGGCGAAGGCTTCATTGGCCTCGACAAGGTCGAGGTCCTTGACCGACCAGCCGGCCTTCTCGAGCGCCCGCTTCGAGGCGGGAATAGGTCCGGTGCCCATGATCGCCGGATCGACGCCGGCCGTCGCCCAGGATGCGATGCGCACCAGCGGGGTGATGCCGCGCCTTGTGGCTTCAGCCTCGCTCATCAGCAGCGCGCCGGCGGCGCCGTCATTGATGCCCGACGCGTTGGCGGCGGTCACGGTGCCGTCCTTGTCGAAAGCCGGCTTCAGCTTGGACATGGCGTCGATGGTGGCGCCGTGGCGGATGTACTCGTCCTGGTCGACGACAGTGTCGCCTTTCCTGCCCTTGATCGTGAAGGCGACGATCTCGTCCTTGAACTTGCCGGCCTTCTGCGCGGCCTCGGCCTTGTTTTGCGAGGCCAGCGCAAACTGGTCCTGGTCGTCGCGGGTGATCTGGAACTGGCGGGCGACGTTCTCGGCGGTGTTGCCCATGTGGTAGCCGTTGAAGGCGTCCCACAACCCGTCCTTGATCATGGTGTCGATCATCTTGTAGTCGCCCATCTTGACGCCGGCGCGCAGGTGCTCGGCGTGCGGCGACAGCGACATCGATTCCTGGCCGCCGGCGATGATCACAGTGGCGTCGCCGGCGGCGATCTGCTGCATGCCGAGCGCGATGGCGCGCAGGCCAGAGCCGCAAACCTGGTTGAGCCCCCAGGCGGTGGTCTCCTTGGGCAGGCCGGCATTGATCGACGCCTGGCGGGCGGGGTTCTGGCCCTGCGCGGCGGTCAGCACCTGGCCGAGAATGACCTCGTCGACTTCACCCGGCTCGACGCCGGCGCGCGCCAAAAGCTCCCTGATGACGACGGCGCCAAGTTCATGCGCCGGGGTGGCGGCGAAGGCGCCGTTGAAAGAGCCGACAGCCGTGCGTGCGGCGCTGGCAACGACGATTGAATTGGAAGCGGACATTTTTCTCTCCAGACTTCGAGGTGTCGTGTTCTTGGGGGCTTGTTGGGACTTTTCTTGCCCGTTCCACACCCCAAGTCAAACCGGAAATGGGCATGCCGGCCAAGCGCCGCAAGCAGGGCGTGAGCGGCCGGCGGGATCGCCCAACGTTTGCTGCGCAGCATAATTGGCCGGCCATGCAGCAATAAATGATGCCGCACTGCACAAAGCGCTTGGAATTATAGAGCTTTTGCGCATATCCTTAAAAATGGCGCAATCGTTACCGGCGGCTTACTCAGGCGCGCCGGTGTCCCGGGAGGATGCTGATGGCCGCGAAAGACGACCCTATCATTATCAAGAAATATGCCAATCGCCGGCTCTACAATACCGGCACCAGCACCTATGTGACGCTCGAGGATCTGGCCGAGATGGTCAAGAAGGGCGAGGAGTTCACCGTCCAGGACGCCAAGACCGGTGACGACATTACCCATCCGGTGCTGACGCAGATCATCTTCGAACTGGAGAACAAGGATGGGCAGAACATGCTGCCGATCCCGTTCCTGCGCCAGCTGATCGCTTTCTATGGCGACCAGATGCAGCAGATCGTGCCGAGCTTCCTCGAACAGTCGATGATGGCCTTCTCCAAGGAGCAGGAGCGGTTCCGCGAGCAGATGAAGGGCGCGATCGGCAAGTCGCCGCTGGATGTGATGAAGATCGCCACGCCGATCAAGGCGCTGGAAGAGCAGACACGCCGCAACATGGAAATGTTCCAGAACGCGATGCGCCTGTTCACGCCCTTCCCGACCGCCGCCACAAATGCTGCGGCCGCGGCTGCACCCGAGCCGGCCCGCAAGGACGTCCCGGAAAAGAGCGGCGACGACCTTCAGGAACTGAAGCAACAGATCGCCGCCATGCAGCGCAAGCTCGATACGATGTCGTAAGCGACCGCCGCATGGTCGACCGCCCTCAGTTGGTCGAGGCGGCCGTCACGGGTCGATTTTCAGCTGCCACGGTTCCCAGATATCGTCGGGCTGGCCGTCGAGCGAGCGGTAGAAGGCTTTGGCCGGCGAGTTGGATTTCAGCACCGTCCATTTGATGGCGGAGGCGCCAATGCTCAAAGCGTGTTGGCGAAGCTGTTCAACAAGCGCATGGCCGACCCCCATGCCGCGCGTCGCTTCAGTGACGTAGAGTTCCTTCAGCCAGACAACCGGCTTCAGGTCGTAGGTCCAGGGGGATGAGGTAGTGGACGGCGATGCCGACGATCACGCCCTCTCGCTCCGCCACCAACACGCCGAACCGGGGCGATGGCCCCAGCCCGTGCTCGATGAGGTTCGCTTCGGTGACGCGAAGCTTGTCGTCATAACCCTCGAAGACAGCTAGCGCCCGCATGAGGGCGAGCACCGCACCGACATCCTGGCGCTCGAATGGACGAATTCTAACCATCGCCTTCTGCATGCTTGCTCAGTCTTCAAGGCCGACCATATCGCGTGGCCTCACGCGTGCAAGACACCGGGCTCCTTGCCTGAAGCGAAAGGAAGGTCCTCGTCCTGCCAACCGGTTATGCCGCCGATCATGATCTTCACGGGACGACCGAGGCTGGCCAGCTTGAAGGCCGCCTGATCCGCGCCATTGCAATGCGGTCCCGCGCAATAGACGACGAACAGCGTCTTTTCGGGCCATTGCGCCATCCGCTCGGCCGATATTTCGCGGTGCGGCAGATGCAGCGCGCCCGGCACATGGCGGCGTCCATAGGCTTCCGGCGAACCGACCACATGCAGGAGAACAAAGTCCGGCTCCCCGGCACGCAGTGCGGCGGCGACGTCGGAACAGTCGGTCTCGACGGAAAGCCGGCGCAGAAAATGGTCGCGGGCGATATCCGGCGATGCCGCCGGAATGTCTGTCACGTGGCTCATCCTCGTATCTCCATTGCTGATGCGACGGAGAGATATGACAGGAAGCAGGGCGATTGCAGCTGGCAGCTTTGCCATATATCGTCAAGATCATGCCATCCTCTGCCAATCCGCGCCCTGCCAACCCTCTTGTCGTTGCCGTTGCCTATGACGGCCTGTGCACGTTCGAGTTTGGCGTGGCGGTTGAGATCTTCGCCTTGCCCCGGCCGGAAATGGGTGAGGATTGGTACCGTTTTGCAGTTGCCGGTATTGATACCGGTGAAATGCGCGCGCTGGGCGGCGTGCGTATTGTTGCCGACGGCGGGATCGATCTGATCGGCCAGGCCGGCACGGTGATCGTACCGGGATGGCGCGGAACGGAGGCTCCGGTGCCGCCGGCGCTGATCGAGGCGCTTCGAAAGGCACACGAGCGCGGCTCTCGCATTCTTTCGATCTGTTCGGGCGTGTTCGTGCTTGCCGCCGCCGGCCTGCTTGCGGGCAAAAGAGCGACCACGCATTGGCGCTACAGCGAGAAGCTGACGGAGATGTACCCCGACATCACCGTGATTCCGGACGTTTTGTACATCGATGAGGGCAATGTGCTGACATCGGCAGGCAGTGCCGCGGGCATCGACCTCTGCCTGCATCTGGTTCGGCGCGACTTCGGCACCAAGGCTGCAAACATGGTGGCGCGCCGTCTGGTCGTGCCGCCGCATCGCGACGGCGGCCAGGCGCAGTATGTCGAGAGCTCCGTTCCCGAGCCACATGAGCGCAGCCGGCTTGGACCGTTGATCGACAGGATGCGCGCCAATATTTCCGCCGACTATCCCGTCGCCATCTTGGCCGAGCTTGCCGGGATGAGCGAGCGGACGTTTCTGCGCCGCTTTGCGGCCGCAACCGGCGTCACGCCGGCGCGCTGGCTGCTGTCGGAACGGCTTTCGCGGGCGCGCACGCTGCTGGAAGACACCGCCATGCCGATCGAACGGATTGCCGAGACCGCCGGCTTTGGCGCGGCAGGCACGTTGCGGCATCACTTCCGCCGGCAATTCGCCACGACGCCCGTCGCGTACCGTGCGCGTTTCGGGAACACGGCCAGGTCGGCTTAAGTCACGCGTCCCTCATAGCGGCCACGCGGCCTGATGATGCTGCCGCTAATGATCTGTTCGACCATATGCGCGGCCCAGCCGACGCTGCGTCCAAGCGCGAATAGCTGGAACGGTGCATCGCGCGGCAAGCCAAGGCCGCGCGTTAGTGCGGCCAGGGCGAAGTCGATGTTGGGCTGGGCACCGGCTGCCGCCATGGCGGCTTTTTGCAGCTGTTGCAGCGTCTCGTCGACAGGGATGACTGCCAGAAGTGCGGTGGCACGGGGATCGCCGTCGGGATAGAGCGGATGGCCGAACGCCGGCAAGGGCCGATCATGGCCGAGCCAGCGCCGGATCGCCGCATCCGCGCCGTGGGCTGCTGCATCTTCAGCCAGTTGCATCACCGCTTCGCCGGCGCCGCCGTGGCGCGGGCCGGACAGCGTTGCCAGGCCGGCCAGCAGGCATGCGGCAGGCGAGGCCCCTGTGGACGCTGCGACGCGGGCGGCGAAGGTCGATGCGTTGAGTTCATGATCGGCGAGCAGGACGAGGGCGCAGCGGATCGCTTCCGCTCCCGTCGCATCTACCGACCAGCCCTGCGCCAGGCGCTTATGGACGGGCGCTGTGCCGGCTTCAGCGCCCAGCGACTGCGCCAGCGCTCCGACTGTGCGCGCGGCCTCGGTGCACAGCGAGGCGGCGCTGCGTCCTAGCGAAGGCCGCCCGTGGCCTGCAAGCATGGCAAGCTGCGCAAAGGCCGAGGCGCGGCCGACTGGATGAGGCGCTTCAGATGACGGAGCTTTGAAAGCCACCGGTTCAGGCGAGGCCCAGAGCACAGCAGCGGTTTCCTCCAGCGTCGCCGCTTTGGAAAGCGCAACGGCGTCTTGCCCTCGGTAGATGAGGCGCCCGTGCAGAACGGTTGAAATTGCTGTTGCGATCGAGGGTTCGCCCCAGGCGATCGCACTCTCGGCGATGGCCGAGGGACTGCGGCCCCGCGCCCGGCGGGTCGCCAATGCCGCGATGTCGTCGGCGCGGTACTGGCTGCGGCGCGGGTCGCTCTCATCCGGCCGCATGCCGATGCGGCCACGGCTGACATAGGCGTAAAGCGTCTGCGGCCGCACCTTGAGCCTTTCCAGCGCCTCTTCCCGCGACAGCCATTCGGACATTTTTAGCCCATACATTGATTATATTGATCAAGATTGATCGAGGCGCAGCCTAACCCTTATCTCCCATGCAGAAAAGCTGCAAGGAGATGAGATATGGCGAACGGGCTCGATGATGTGGTGGCGGCGGAGACCGTGCTCTCCGATGTCGATGGCCTTGGTGGCCGCCTGACGATCCGCGGTCATTCGCTGCCGGAATTGGCGGGACGCTGGCGCTATGCGCAAGTGGTTCGCCTGTTGCTCGACGGCTTCTTCGACGGCCTTCCCGGCGATGCCGAACTGGCAGCGAGGCTGGGCAAGGCTCGCGTCGAGCTGTTCGAGCGGCTTGCACCCTCGCTGCCGCTGCTCGCACCGATTGAGATCTATGGCGCCATGCGCGCCGGCATGGCGCTGCTGCCGGATGGCGAGGCACTGACGGACGCCTTGCGGCTGATCGCGGCGCCCGCCGTGCTGACGCCGGCTCTGCTGCGGCTGGCGCGTGGCGAGCAGCCGATCGCACCTGACGCGAAGGCCGATCATGCCGCCGACATGCTGAGGATGCTCGAGGGATCCGTCCCGTCGCCGGCGCTGGCAAGGGCACTCGACACCTATCTGGTCACCGTGTGCGATCACGGCCTCAACGCCTCGACCTTTGCCACCCGCGTCGTCGCATCGACGCTGGCAGGGCTGACATCGTCGGTGCTGGCCGGGCTCGGCGCGCTCAAGGGGCCGCTGCACGGCGGCGCGCCCGGCCCGGTGATCGAGATGCTCGATGCAATCCAGGCGCATGGCGACGCGGCCGGTTGGCTGCGCGAGAAGGTCGCGCATGGCGAGCGCATCATGGGTTTCGGCCATCGTATCTACCGCGTGCGCGATCCGCGCGCCGATGTACTGAAAGCCGTCGTGCGGCAGCTCGGCAGCGAGGGCGAAGCCGGCCGCCGCCTGGCCTTCGCCGAACAGGTCGAGCACACGGCGCTCGAAGTGCTGCGGATCGCCAAGCCGCAGCGCTCGCTGCAGACCAATGTCGAGTTTTACACAGCGCTTGTGCTTGAGGCGGCTGGCTTTCCGCCACAGGCGTTCAGCAATGTCTTTGCCGCCGGACGTGTCGCCGGCTGGATCGCGCATGCGCGCGAACAGCAGACGACGGGGCGGCTGATCCGTCCACAGTCGCGCTATGTCGGGCCGGTGCCGAAGCTTGTTGCTTGAGGTTTTTGCGAAGAGGACCCCCACCCTAGCTTGCCGGGGCGAGCCACAGGTCTCGCCCGTCCTTCGGACCCCCACAAGGGGGGAGGGAAGCTGCCGCGCGCCGCCGAAACGTCGGTGGTTTGCTGAGATCAGCGTCTACCAAGTCTCCCTCCCCCTTGTGGGGAGGGATCAAGGGTGGGGGTATTCGTAGGGCCAAGACCTGGGCGTGGAGGACCATTCCCCATGACCAAAATTTCATGTGATCACGCGACCGTGTTCGTGTTCTTGCCTTGGTCATCCCTTATATGCTGCACTGCAATATAAGTCCGCTGCCGTCGAACCCGCCGATTTCCGGGCGGAATGAGGCAGCAGCGACCAAACCGAACAGGAACGCCATGACCAAAAACGGCAAGGCGGAGGAAACGAAGAAGATCAACATCGCGCTGCAGGGCGGCGGCTCGCACGGGGCTTTCTCCTGGGGTGTACTCGACCGGCTGCTGGAGGATGGCAGGCTCGACATTTCAGCCGTGTCCGGCACCAGCGCCGGCGCCATGAATGCGGTGGCGCTGGCCGATGGGTTTGTGCGCGCCGGCGTCGAGGGTGCACGGCAAAAGCTCGACGACTTCTGGCGCGCGGTGGCGGCCAAGGGCCGCTTCAGCCCGGTGCAGCGCATGCCGTGGGACGTCGCCTGGGGCAACTGGTCGATCGAGAATACGCCCGGCTATTTCTTCTTCGACACCATGTCCCGAGTGTTCTCACCCTATGTCGCCAATCCGCTGGGCTTGAACCCGCTGCGCGACGTGGTCGAGCAGGAGATCGATTTCAAAAATGTCCACGCCTGCAAGTCGATGGAGCTGTTCATTTCGGCGACCAATGTCGAGACCGGCCAGCTGCGCGTCTTTTCCGACGGCGAGATCGACCTCGACACGGTGATGGCCTCGGCCTGCCTGCCGCAATTGTTCCGCGCCGTCGAGATCAAGGGCGTGCCCTATTGGGATGGCGGCTATGGCGGCAATCCGGCGCTGTTTCCGTTCTTCAAGACGGCGGCGACCGAGGATGTGCTTTTGGTGCAGATCAATCCGGTGGTGCGCGAGGGCACGCCGAAAAGCGCCAATGAAATCCAGAACCGCATCGACGAGATCACCTTCAATGCCGGGCTGCTGAACGAATTCCGCTCGATCGCCTTCGTCAAGGAGCTGATCGCCGCCGGCCGGCTGCCGCCTGGCGAATACCGCGACATCCGCATGCACCGCATCGATGCCGACGAGGCGTTCAAGGATCTGTCGGCGTCGTCCAAGGTCAATGCGGAATGGGCCTTCCTGAGCTATCTCAGAGACCTTGGCCGTATAGCGGCCAGCGACTGGCTGGAGGAGAATTACGACGCCGTCGGCAAGCGGCCGACGCTCGATCTTTCCGGCGAACTCGATGACGGCTTCAAACCGGTGCGCGGGCCGGCACCGGGACGGCGGGTGAAGGAATTCCTCGCCGCCCGCAAGAAGCCGGAGGCGGAACGCCGGCGGGCCTGAGTCCGCCCGGATCGATCAAGACGATCAGCGAAGTGTTCGGCAAATCGGAGTAGCGCCGGCGGCTTTCCCGATGCGGCGCAACTTCTGCGTGTGACGGTATACAAAATCATACTGACGCCTACTGCCATCCAAGTCGCGACGACGCAGCGCGCGCCCACATTTGAGCGTCAAAACTAGTGCGGGCACAGGGGAATGTCAGTGCTCAAAACGCCTTGAAAACAAAGCGCTCCAACATCCGTATGGTTCCGAGACTGTGGTTCCGCCGCCTGACGGGGCGCTGACAAAACCGTTTCCCGTTGGCCACACTACATCGCCTGGCACACTGTTCCTGCAACTTTTCGACTGTATTGCGATGCAACTTTGATGTAGAAGCGCGGCTTCGCCGTTCACGGCAAATTGAACACGGCCTGGCGCGCACCCATATCGGCGACGCTCCGAGTTGGAAGACACGGTAGCTGTTAGACGACGGACACCCTGTTGGATAACGACTTGGCCGAACCCCGCAGTGGAAAAAAATGATGCCGAAGATCAGGTTTCACAAGCTTGCCGCTATTGTTGTGCTCATCGGCTTCGCCGCCTGGATGGGAACAGGCGCGTTTTCGTCCGTCGGCAGCGCCGCTGTCGAAGGCGCAGCCAAGCCGGGCGATCAGGCCAAGCCGGGCGATCAGACCAAGGCACCGGATGCAACCAAGACCGCCGAGGCCGAACCGAAGGCGCCGCTGCGCACCGTCGCGGTGGTGACGCCGCCGCGCAAGACCTATGCCCGCGCCATCCGCATTTCCGGGCTGACCGAGGCCGACAAGCGCGCCGTGCTGGCGACGCGTGTCGCCGGCGTCATCGAAAAGCTGCCGGTCAAGCAGGGCGATCACGTCAAGACCGGCGATCTGGTGCTGATGCTTGCGGCGGAAGAAAAGATCTCGATGGTCGACAATGCCAAGCAGCTCGTCGTGCAGCGCCAGGCTGAACTCGACGCATCGCTGCGGCTCATGAAGACCGGCAATCTGCCCAAGCTGCAGCTCGACACGGCGCGTTCGAACCTGACCGCGGCGCAGTCGCAGCTGGAAACGGCGCAGGCCGAACTCGACCGCAATCTGGTCAAGGCGCCCTTCGACGGCGTCATCGACCGGGTGCCGGTGGAGCTCGGCAGTTCCGTCATGCAGGGCGGCGAGGTGGCAACCATCCTCAAGCTCGATCCGGTGATTGCGCGCGGTGAAGTCAGCGAACGCGACCTCGGCTATCTCAAGCTCGGCGACAAGGCTGCTGTGCGGCTGGTCAGCGGCCAGACCGTCGAAGGCACCGTGCGCTACATCAGCCGCGACGCCTCGTCGGCCACCCGAACCTTCCGCGTCGAGATCGCCGTCCCCAATGCCGATGGCTCCGTGCCGGCGGGCATGACGGCCGAGATTTCGCTCAGCGCGCAGCCGACCGATGCCGTCATGTTGCCGCGCTCCGTGGTGACGCTGGGCGACAAGGGCGACCTCGGCATCCGTGCCGTCGACAAGGACAACAAGGTGGTGTTCTTCCCGATCGACCTGGTCGACGACTCGCCGAAGGGGCTCGTGCTTGGCGGCATTCCCGCCGATGCCCGCGTCATCGTCGCCGGCCAGGAATTGGTCAAGGAAGGCGACGTCGTCAAGCCGGTCGAGGCCGACCAGGCGACCATCCAGAAACTGTTGGGCGAAGCGACAACGCAGTAGCGCCGGAGCGGCCCCGGCCGGAGCCGTCCCCGCCGCAATGCGGCTCCTGAAATCTTGAGAACAGGCCATGGATATCGTCAAACTCGCGATCAACAATGCCCGGCTGACCATTGCGGTGCTGGTCTTCCTGCTGCTGGCGGGCTGGGTCGCCTATCAGTCGACACCGAAGGAAGCGGAACCCGACGTTCCTACCCCTTATGTTTATATAAATGTCGCCTATCAAGGCATTGCGCCCGAAGACGCTGAAAGACTTCTGCTTAGGCCGCTGGAGGCAAAGCTTAAGAGTCTTAAGGGGTTAAAGGAGATGAAATCATCCGCCTATCAGGGCGGCGCCTTTGTCTTTCTTGAGTTTCTGCCGTCTATAAAAGTCGACACCGCGGTGACAGATACACGCTCGAAGGTTCAGGACGCGAAGGCTGACCTGCCCCAAGCGGCAGAAGAACCGGTTGTTACCGAGGTCAACATTTCCGAGTTTCCCGTCCTGGTCGTCACGCTGTCCGGCGATGTGCCCGAGCGTGTGCTTACGGCGGCGGCGCGCGAACTGCGCGACCGCATCGAGGAAGTACCGGGCGTTCTTGAGGGCACCATACAAGGCGCGCGCGACGATCTTGTCGAAGTCGTCATCGACCCGATGAAGCTGTCCTCCTACGGCCTGCAGCTCGACCAGTTGATCGGCGCGGTCGGCGCTTCCAACAGCCTGGTCGCCGCCGGCAATATCGAGGGTTCGGAAGGCAAATACGCGGTCAAGGTGCCGTCGCTGATCGAAACACCAGAGGATGTGGCGTCGCTGCCGGTGGTTGCCGGACCCAATGCCGTCGTCCAGGCCAAGGACATCGCCACGATCCGGTCGACCTTTGCCGATGCCACGACCATCACCCGCCTCAACGGCAAGCCGGCCATCGCCATTGAAGTCAAGAAGCGCATCGGCGCCAATCTGATCGACACGCTGGCCAAGGTGCGGGAAGTGTCCGACGCCTACGTCAAGACCATGCCGGAAGGCATGAACATCACCTACACGCAGGACAAGTCCGTCTTCGTCAACCAGCTGCTGGGCGACCTGCAGAACCACGTGATGATCGCCGTCATCCTGGTGTTCATCGTCATCCTCTATGCGCTGTCGGGCCGCGCCTCGCTGCTGATCGGGCTTGCCATTCCGTCATCCTTCCTGATCGGCATCCTGCTGCTTGCGATGATGGGCTACACGATCAACATGATCGTGCTGTTCAGCCTTATCCTGGCGGTCGGCATGCTGGTCGACGACGCCATCATCGTCACCGAATTCGCCGAACGGCGCATGGGCGAAGGCATGCCGAAGGCGGAAGCCTTCACGCTGGCCGCCAAGCGCATGGCCGGTCCGGTCATCGCCGCGACGATGACGCGCATCGCGGCGTTTTCGCCGCTGCTGTTCTGGCCCGGCATCATCGGCGACTTCATGAAATACATGCCGATTACGCTGATCGTCACGCTGTCGGCCTCGATGCTTTATGCGCTGGTGTTCGCGCCGACGCTGGGCGCGCTTTTCGCCAAGGCGCCGGAGCATCACGAGGAACACAATCGCGACGGCTGGTACATGGCGCTGGTCAAACAGGCGGTGCGCTTCCCCATCACCGTGCTGGTGCTGACCGCCGTGCTGCTCACCGGCGTCGGCTTCGCCTATTCGAAATATGGCGCGGGCGTCGAGTTCTTCCCCAGCGTCGAGCCCGATTACGGCCTGCTCTATGTGCACGCCCGCGGCAATCTCTCGCTGGCCGAAATGGATACGGCAACCAGGATCGCCGAAAACCGGCTGCTCGGCTGGCCCGGCGTGAAATCGGTTTACACCCGCGTCGGCAAGACGCAGGGCGGCGGCCAGGATGTGCCGGAGGACGTCGTCGGCGTCATCCAGTATGAGTTCATCGACTGGCGCGAGCGCAAATCGGCCAACCACATCCTGGACGAGCTGCGCACCGTCATGGCCGGCATTCCCGGCGTCGATGTCGAAGTGCGCGTGCCGGAGGCCGGTCCTCCCACGGGCAAGGCGGTCCAGCTCCGGCTTTCGGCCATCGATCCCAAAGGGCTCGACGACCAGGCCCGCGCCGTTGCGGCGCGCATCGCCAAGGTGCCCGGTGTCATCGACGTTTCCGACGGCCTGCCGCCGCCCGGCGTCGACTGGGCGCTCGAGGTCGACCGCGCCAAGGCGGCGCAGTACGGCATCAGCCCGACCGCCGTCGGCACGGTGGTGCAACTGGTGACCAATGGCCTGAAGCTGTCCGAGTACCGGCCGGCCGGCGCCGACGATGCCGTCGATATCCGCCTGCGCCTGCCTGAAGACCGGCGCACGCTGTCGACGCTCGACGAGCTCCGGGTGCAGACTGCGCAAGGCTCGGTGCCGATCTCGAACTTCGTCGTGCGCAAGCCGGAGCCGACGGTCGGCATCCTCAACCGCATCGACGGCGCGCGCACCGTGGTCGTCCAGGCCAACGTCGCCGCCGGTAACCAGGTTGCGGCGGTGCAGGCGGAGGTGACCAAGGCGGTCACCGACATGAAGCTCGACAACGGCATACGCTGGAAGCTCGCCGGCTCCAACGAGGACAGCGCCGAAGCCAGCGCCTTCCTCGGCAAGGCGTTCGGCGCGGCGATCTTCCTGATCTTCCTGGTGCTGTTGATGCAGTTCAACAAGTTCACCAGCGTGCTTCTGGTGCTGTCCTGCGTGGTCATGGCGACGATCGGCGTGTTCCTGGGGCTGCTTCTGACCGGTGAAGCCTTCGGCATCGTCATGTCGGGCATCGGCGTCATCGCGCTGGCCGGTGTGGTGGTGAACAACAACATCGTTTTGATCGACACCTATGACCGGCTGCGCGAAGAGGGCTGGGACAAGATGGAGGCGGTGCTGCAGACCTGCCGCGAGCGCGCCCGCCCGGTCGTGCTGACGGCGGTCTCGGCCATCCTCGGCGTGCTGCCGATCGCCTTCGGTCTTGGGTTGGAAATCTTCCATCACGAGACGACGATCAACGCGCCGTCGACGCAATGGTGGATTTCATTGTCCTCGGCGATCGTCTTCGGCCTGTCCTTTGCCACGCTGCTGACGCTGGTGGTGACGCCGTCGATGCTGATGATCTTCACGCGCAGCAAAAACAGCCGCTTCTACGCGTTCTTCCGCCGGCTGTTCGGGCGCGAAAAGAAATGGGATGCGTCCACAGGGCCGAAGCCGCTCGATGAGCCGGCAATCGCCTTCCCGAAAGCCGCGGAATAGCTGCATTCGAGCAGTCGGACAAAAGGCCGTCCGGAACTACCGGACGGCCTTTTGCATTGTCCCTTCGTATCCGACCAGCAAGGCGAGGGACTCTTAATGACCGTCAGCACCATCCTCATCATTGTCTTGATCCTGATCCTGATCGGCGCCGTCCCGGCCTGGCCACACTCGCGCTCCTGGGGTTATGGGCCGTCCGGAATAGTCGGCGCTGTGCTGGTGGTGCTGCTGATCCTGGTGCTGATGGGCAGGGTTTGATTGGGGCAAGAGACCTCTGCGATCAGCGGGTCCTCGCCCGATGAAGTGCTGGCAATAGGCATACGGCGGCGCCCGACCCCACTCCGTCCGCTTCGCGGCCACCTCTCCCACATGTCCATGGGGGAGAGGAAATGCCAAGCTTTTCAAGGCAGCGATCTTGGCGATTAGCATTTCCTCTCCCCCACGAATGTGGGGGTAGAGGTGGCTGGGCGAAGCCGAGACGGAGTGGGGGAGCTCCATATGCGATTGGCCCGAAATCGAGATGACGAGCACACGCTGGGTCCCCCTTGGCCACCCCGCACCCTTGCGTATACGCTGCCCGCACCACAATCACCGAGGGAGCCATCAAGGTGAACACCGCCAGCCCGCCAAGGCCTCTCGCCGAGATCGCCAGCTATCACGCCCACATCTACTATGACGGGCAAGCCGAGCGGCAGCACGCCGAATGGCTGCGCCTGCGCATCGGCGAACGCTTCCGCGTGCGCCTGGGCAACTGGCGCGACGAGCCGGTCGGCCCGCACGAGCAGGCCATGTACCAGGTCTCCTTCGCCACCGAGATCTTCGCCACGCTGGTCCCATGGCTGATGCTGAACCATGGCGGCCTGAGCATCCTCATCCACCCCAACACCACCAACCCCAAGCGCGACCATCTGGTCGATCCGATCTGGATCGGGCGGCCGCTGGGGGTTCATGGCGAGGTGCTGGGTGAAGAGGATGAAGCGGAAGAGGCGCTGGAGGTGAATACGGAGCCGACGCTGGGGGCTTGAGGGCAGCAGAGCGCAACCGGCGTCTGTGGTACGGAGGCGAGTATGGCAAGCACGCCCGGGGCGATTGCTGTGACCACGACAAGAGCCCATCTGGGCCACAGACTTCCGTCGTATTTTCGAGGTGACTCTGATGGGTTCACTCAGGGTCGCTGATAGTAACAGAGTAAGATGGCATCCCGTAGCCGGCGAAAAGCCTAACACGCACGGCGCGCCTCGTAACTCCAGACCATGATATCCGGCCGACTTCGATTTCGTGCAGCGCAGTGGAAGCGGGATCAGGTGTGCCGAGCAGGCAGCCAACGTGTTCGAGATATCCGATTGCCGGTCGTCTTGGCGGATACACCTGTCGCACCAACTGCGATACCGTTGATACGAATGGATTGTCACGCCAATAGTGTGAAGCATAGGCGTGAGCGATCTTTGCGATCATTTGCGCAAATCGTACCAAATCAACCGTCTGAGTGGACAGAGTATCCAAAGCGTATCGCTCGATCAGAGCGCGATCAGCATTGATGTTGTAGAGCCGAAAATTAAAGGGATCTGCAGCGCTCGCTGGGCGCCGGCTGTAGCTAGAAGCGGGAAACAACACCGGCAAAACCAACACAGTCGGATAGTCCACGATTGGTATCATAGCCCATTGGCTGGTCAGCCGGCCGATGTCGAGTGGGAAGTGAACGTGTGGCACCGCTCCCTTCTTGCCTGTCAGCCCAAATACCTTTCGAACCGGTCCAAACATTTCGCGGGAGATCGTGTATTCCACGACAGAGGTAGCCTTCGCGCACTTGGCACAAGAACTCGACGGCAGTTCCAGACCGGCGCCGAGAAAATCTGGAACGACATGTTCACTGGACAGAGGAAGCAAGTTACCTGAGCTATCCGCGACCTGCCCACAATAGGCGCATCGTCCTAGCTTTGGCAGCAATGTTCTCTTCCTGACGGCGGGAATAATTTCCAGATATTCGCCGTTGAAGCTGCCCTGGGCGAATGACCTGAATGCGCCACCTTTCGGTTGATAGTCGACGGTGCCCAAAGCTGGCAGAGCCCTTAGATCGTCCCATAGAAATTTCCAATAGCGCCGTAGCTGCCCGTTAGGTTCTTCGTCTCCCCTCATCGCCCCCTCGACAAATTAGACTGACATTATTTTGAATCTTGAAATAAGTACTGGACGGCAAAATTTATCTATTGCTGCACCGAATATTTCCGGGGGAAAAACAACCCTGCAAAGGATCGAGTAGAGCTAATAGCCATCCAGTGTATGCAAATTAGGCTAAAGGAGCCACTCTGGCGCGCCGTTTCATGCTCCAGCAAAAAAGACTTTGCGTGCCTGATCTTCATGAAGGTCGAAGAACGCTAAGTGTGCCTCCTTGGGGATTACCGACTCCGAGTAAAGGGAAAAAGGAAAGTCATCGAAGTTAATCTCCGCACTTACGGCCGAAAAATCCTTCTCGTAACAATCCTGGAGAATCTTGAGATTTGTCGATGGGAAACTGTCCGAGAATTCGCGGTTGAAGGTTGGAAGGAAATAGCGAATGAGCGCAGCTTCATATAGAGCAACACGCTCTTTTTCGGAAGTTCCGAAGAGTTTGTCGAGCCCCTGGCCGATGCGTTTTTCGCTTTGCGAGTCGTCCTCAGCGCGTGGGTTAAAAATCGTAACGACCTGATTAACGGGCGCAATTGCCAGCATCAGCACTTGAAAGCGGTAACCTTCAGGGACGCCTTTGATGGCAATTTCCTGTAGTTTTTCATGTTTCATCAACCGGTCAAGCGCGCTGCGAGAACCATCTTTGCCGTACGCTTGACCAATATATTTAACCAGGAACTTTCCCGTACCGAACTTTCTGTTCAGCCGCACTGTGCAACGGTCCAAAGGAGGCGGACTGGCAAGCATTCCGTCTTTGGAGAGGAACCACTGCTCGTCTTTCCGGACTAAGCCGACGCCCTCATCCATTTTCCAAGGTAGTTCATATACTTTGCCAAGGGCCCTGAAGAACATACGAAGGCTTTGGCCTTCGAGTGTGATATCGAGTAGCTCCATCTTCGGTACAAAGCCCACGATATAAATGTGACACTTCTTCGTAACGTCAGAGAATTGCTTTACACCATTGCTATCATACAACCCTTCAGCTGGTATGGTGACATAGCTCAGCGCGTAGAGTGTCAGCGCGTGCTCGACGTCAAATCTCTTGCCTTCTAGAATCACATTATCGCCCCTAACGCTTCGACGTAACTGATCTAGCCGAGATTATCTTTTTCACAAAGGCGACTGTGCAAAAGTCAATCGACTTCACGCCTACCTGTCAGCCTTGGAAGATCGGAGTGGATACCGAACGCTGCGCTCGGCCTCGGATCACTTATGCATCTGAGCCGCTAATGGACTCACCCCCCAGCCAGCCGCGGCAGCAGAAAAATCTCCGCCCCCTGTGGCAGCTCCTTCGACCACGTATCGCGGTAGATCGTGCCATCGATCGCCACCGCGATGCCCTTCTCGATCCAGGGCTCGATGCCGGGATACTGTTCAGCCAGTTTCCTGAACAGCTCCCTTATGTCCTTGGCCTCGACCTCGACCTTGCTCTGGCCGCCGGCGAGCTGGCCCAGCGCGCCCCAGAGCGTCACTTCGACCATTAGGGCAAGAACCTCATTTTTGCCCTAGCCTCCCCGTTCCGCCTCGATCGCGGCGAGAACCCGTGGCGGCGACATCGGGATGTGGGTCATGCGCACGCCGGCTGCGTTCGAGACGGCATTGGCGATGGCCGCCAGCGGCGGGACGATCGAGGTTTCGCCGACGCCGCGCACGCCATAGGGGTGGTTGGGGTTGGGTATCTCGAGGATCTGCGTGTCGATCATCGGCAGGTCCGAGCAGACCGGGATGCGGTAGTCGAGGAAGCCGGCGTTCTGGAGGCGCCCGTCCTTGCCGTAGATATACTCCTCGTTGAGCGCCCAGCCGATGCCTTGCGCCGCACCGCCCTGGTACTGGCCCTCGACATAGGTCGGGTGCACCGCCTTGCCGGCATCCTGGATCACCGTGTAGCGGATCACCCTGGTCGAGCCGGTATCGGGGTCGACCTCGATGTCGCATATATGGGTGGCGAAGGAGACGCCGGCGCCGTCGGCGACGAGCTCGCTGTGGCCGGCGATCGGCCCGCCGGTCTTGCCGGAAGCGGCGGCGATCTCCTTTAGCGACAGGGCTGCAAGGTTGCCGTATTTCTCGCCCTTCGCGATGGCGTGGCCGTTCTCCCAGACCACGTCGTCGACGGGGATGTCCCACGTCTGCGCGGCGCGCTCACGCAGGATCTTGATGGCGTTGCGGGCAGCCGAGATGGTCGCCATCGAGGACGAGAAGGTGCCGCGGCTACCGTCGGTCATGTCGTTGTAGCCAAGCGAGGACGTGTCGGCGACCACCGCCTTGAGCTGGGCATAGTCGATGCCGAGCTCCTCCGCCGCCACCAGCGACAGCGACGCGCGCGAACCGCCTACGTCCACCGTGCCGACGGCCAGCGATACCGAGCCGTCCATGCCGATGTTCAGGTCCACGCAGGTCTGGCCGCCGAAGTTGAACCAGAAGCCGCAAGCCATGCCGCGGCCCTGGTTCTTGCCCAGCGGCGCCTTCATGTGCGGATGGTGCTTGGCCGCCTCCAGCGTCGGGCCGATGCCGATCGGGCCGTAGACGGGGCCATAGGAAGAGCGGGTGCCTTCCTGCGCGGCGTTCTTGATGCGGAACTCGACCGGGTCCATGCCGAGTTCCTTGGCCAGCTCGTCCACAGCGCTTTCCACCGCGAACGCCGCCATCGGTGCGGAGGGTGCGCGATAGGCCGCGGTCTTCGGCCGGTTGACCAGCACTTCGAAGCCGACGGTCTGGACGTTATTGAGCTTGTAGCAGGCGAAGGCCGTCATGGCGCCGATCTCGGCCCAGGTCCCGGCATAGGGCCCGCTGGTGTAGCGCAGCGTCGCCTCGGCGGCGGTGATGGTGCCGTCCTTGCGGGCGCCGATCTTGACGTCGATCGAGGTCGCGCTGGTCGGACCCGAGGCGCGGAACACCTCGTCGCGGGTCATCACCAGCTTCACCGGCCGTCCCGCCTTGCGCGACAAAGCCAGCGCCACCGGCTCGGCCCAGACATGGGTCTTGCCGCCGAAACCGCCGCCGATCTCCGACGAGGTGACGCGCAGCTTCGAGGCTTCCAGCCCGAGCAGTTGCGCGCAATGCTGGCGGTAGACGAAATGGCCCTGCGTGCAGACCCAGAGGTCGGCGGTGCCGTCGGACGAGACGCTCGCCACGCAGGCATGCGGCTCGATATAGCCCTGATGCGTCTGCTCGGTCTTGAAGGAACGCTCGACGATGACATCGGCGTGGCCGAAACCCTGATGGACATCGCCATGGCCGAACTGGCTGCGCTTGGTGACGTTGGACGGCTTGACCGGCTTTTCCTCGAGACCCTCGGTGAAGATCGTGTCGTTGATCAACGGCGCGGTGTGCTTCATCGCCTCGTCGACATCGGTGACATGCGGCAACAGCTCGTATTCGACCTCGATGAGCTTCAGCGCCTGCCTTGCCGTGCGGGCATCGACGGCGGCGACCGCGGCCACGGCGTGGCCGTCATAGAGCGCCTTGCCGCGCGCCATGCAATTGTCGAGGACGTCGTACATGGCGGCATCGCCATCGGTGAGATCGGGCAGGTCGGCGGCGGTGATCACCGCTTTCACGCCGGCCAGCTTTTCCGCTTTCGAAGTGTCGATCTTGAGGATCCTGGCATGCGCATGCGGGCTTCTTAAGATCCGCCCGACCAGCTGTCCCGCCATGTTGAAGTCGGCGCCGTAGCGGGCGCGCCCCGTCACCTTGTCGACGCCGTCGGGACGGATAGGCCGCGTGCCGACGGAGGAGAATTTGCGGCCCGAAAAGCGTGGATCGAAGTTCATGCGTGCGCTCCCTTCATCACGTTGGCCGCATCCTGGACCGCGCGCACGATCTTGTCGTAGCCGGTGCAGCGGCAGAGGTTTCCGGCGAGGCCGAAGCGGATTTCTTCCTCGGTCGGATCGGGGTTCTTGGCCAGAAGGTCCTTGGCCGCGATCAGGAAGCCCGGCGTGCAGATGCCGCATTGCAGGGCCGCATGCTCGAGGAATTTCTGCTGCAGCGGATGCAACTGATCGCCATGCGCCATGCCCTCCACCGTCTCGATACGCCGGCCTTCGGCTTCAGCGCCGAGCACAAGGCACGAGCAGACAAGCCGGTCGTCGAGGATGATCGAGCAGGCGCCGCAGTCGCCCGTGCCGCAGCCTTCCTTGGCGCCGGTCAGCCCGAGCCGATCGCGCAGGACGTCGAGCAACGTCTCGTCGGGCTGGCAAAGGTATTCGACGTGATCGCCGTTGATTGTCGTTGAAACTGCTACACCGGCCATCATTTGCCTCCTGCGCGTGCGTAGGCGGTCGTCGCGGCCCGTCCGGCCAGCACGCCCGCAACTTTTCGTCTGAACTCGATGGTACCGCGCTTGTCGTCGATGGGGCGGCAGGCCCCAGCGCAGATCTTGGCGAGCCGCTCAAGTGCCGCCTCATCCAGCTTCCTGCCGATGAGAGCCTCGGCTGCTTCTTCCACCAGAAGCACGGTCGGGGCCGCGGCGCCCAGCGCGACGCGCGCGGCCGTGATGACGCCATGCTCGTCGAGCGTCAGGTTCACGCCGGCGCTGACCACCGCGATGTCCATCTCGGTGCGCGGAATGAATCTGAGGTAGGCGTCGCCCGAACGCGGCGCGCGCTTGTCGAGCAGGATCGCCTCGACGATCTCACCCTTGGTGAGCGAGGTCTTGCCAGGCCCGATCGGCACAGCCTCGACCGGAATGGTGCGCTTGCCCGAGGGACCGGCAACCACGGCCTTTGCGGCGGCGGCCACCAAGGCCGGGACGCTGTCGGCGGCCGGCGAGGCGTTGCACAGATTGCCAACGATGGTGCAGCGGCCCTGGACCTGTTTGGAGCCGATCAGCTTCGACGCTTCGACGACACCGGGCCAGGCCTTCTTCAGAACCGAGCTCTCGCCCAGGACGGCGCAGGGGACGGTGGCGCCGATGCTGAAGCCGTCGGCCGTCTCCCTGATCTCGCTCAAGCCCTCGATCGCCTTGATGTCGACGATCAGGTCGGGATCGACAAACCCGCCCTTCATCCGAACGAGGAGGTCACTGCCTCCAGCGAGAATGGCTGATGTGCCGGAAGCGCCGGCCAGCAGGCCAACGGCGTCTTCGATTGAAAGCGGACGTATGTAACGCATCGTCTCCCCTTGGTGATGGTGATCTCGCCGACCGTTATAAACAGTCTCCTCATAATGACCATCCGGTTGCTGATTTCCAGCGATTGGGCCAGCACCGCGAGAGAGATTTTTGTCTAAAGTCTTTGTTTTGATGCATGTCGTTGTCCCAGACCGCGCGCACTTCTGGGCGACATGCATTTAAGCGGCGTCTTTTGCACGGTCGAGGCTGATGCCGATGTCCTTCAAGGCCTCGGCCACGGCCTCGTCCAGCGGGGTGTGCGGGACTTCGCCGATGATGCCTTCCAGCCGGTCGGACACGAGCCGGTGCGGTTCGAAGCGCAGATAGGACATCGAGACGATCTCGCGCCACATCGCCACGAACGGGCTGCCGGCGCGCAGCACCCACCACGGCATGAAGGTCAGTTTCAGCGGACGTCCCAACGCTTTCTCGGCCGCGGCCTTTATGTCCATGTCGGTGACGGCGTGGCCGGGGAAGTTGAGCGCCTCAAAGAAGCCGAGCTTGCCCTGATTACGCGCCAGGCCGACGAAGCCGATGGCGAAGTCCGGCAAATAGGCCCATTCGTGCACGAGGTTGGCAGGGCCAGGCGCGGTGTAGACGCCCTTGTTCATCTTGGCGGCGACGACGAGGTCGAACCATGATCCGCTGCCGGTGCCGCCGAAGAAATCGCCGGCGCGCAGGATGATGGTGCGGACGCGACCGGCATCGGCCTCGCGGCGAAACAGCGCTTCCATGGCGCAGCGGATGCGGCCCTTCTCGGTCGTTGGGCGCAACGGCGTGTCTTCGGTGACGAGTTGAGGCATCGGCGAGCCGTAATTGTAGACAGTGCCGGGGAAGAGATGCAGCGCGCCATTGGCATGGCAGGCGGCCACGACGTTTTCCGCCATCGGCAGGCATTTGCTCCAATCGGTGTAGATCGGGTTGAGACCGTTGAAGATGATGTCGACGCCTTGCGTGGCGCGGATCAGCGCCTCGCGGTCGAGCGCATCGCCGGCGACGGCGGTGGCGCCCTTGAGTTCGGCCGGGACCTTGCCGGTGCGGGTGACGGCGCGGACATCGAAGCCGGCGTCGATGAAGGCTTTGCCAACCACGCGGCCGAGCCGGCCATTGGCCCCCAGAATTGCGATCTTGGTCATTTTCTTCTCCGTGTTTGTGTTTGCACGGCGAATATGATGCCTCCATATGCGAATGAAAATTGACTAGGGATGCAGCTTTGTTATTCATAATTGAATGGAAGATATCGACTGGAACCTGATCAAGAGTTTCGTCACCGTGGCGGAGACCGGCAGCCTGTCGGCCGCGGCGCGCAAACTGTCGGCCAGCCAACCGACGCTCGGGCGTCACATCGGTGAGCTCGAACAGGCGTTGGGCGTCACCTTGTTCCGGCGCGGGCGGCGCGGCTATGCGCTGACGGAAGCAGGCGCCACGCTGTTCGAACGCGGCAGAGCGGTGAGCGAGCAGGCGAGCGCGTTCGCACTATTGGCATTGGGCTCGGTCGAGGCGATCGAAGGCACGGTGCGCATTGCCGCCAGCGAGGTGGTGGCGGCCTATGTGCTGCCGAAGATGACGGCGCGGCTCGGCATCGAGGAGCCCGGCATCGAGGTCGAGATCGTCGCCTCGAACCAGGTCGAGAACCTGCTGCGAAGGGATGCCGACATCGCCATCCGCATGGTCAAGCCGGCGCAGAACGAGCTGACGGCGCGCAAGGTCTGCGATATCAAGCTCTGCTGCTGCGCGGCGAAATCCTATCTCGACCAGCACGGCCGCCCGCTCAAGCCCGCCGATCTTCTCGACCACCCGCTGATCGGCTTCGACCGCAGCGACGAGATGATCCGGGGCTTTACCCAAGCCGGCATCCCCGTCACCCGAAGCAGCTTCCGCTTCAGGGCCGACAACCAGATCGTTCTGTGGGAAGCGCTGCGGGCGGGAAACGGCGTCGGTCTTGGCCAGGAGCCGCTGGCCGACAGCGACCCGTTGCTGGAAAAACTGCTGCCCGGCCTGCCACTGCCCAGCCTGCCGGTGTGGCTTGCCATGCATCGTGACGTGCGCACCAGCGTGCGCATCCGCCGCGTCGCGGATTTCCTCTATGAGGAGCTGAAGCGCTATTCGGCGGGGGCGGCCGCGAATTCGGCGCGGTGAGCGAGCCCGGCCATCAACAGCACGACGATCAGCAGCGCCGACATGGCGACGAAGATCGGGCCGAAGCTCGAATGCTCGGCGACGAAGCCGATCGCCGACGGCGCCACCAATATACCGGAATAGCCCATGGTGGTGACCACGCTCATGCCGGTGCCCGACGACATGCCTTCCTGGTTGCCGCCGGCCGAGAAGATGATCGGCACCATATTGGCGATGCCGAAGCCGCAGAGAGCAAAAGCCGCGATGGCGATCCAGGGCGAAGGCGACAGGCCGGCGACCAGCATGCCGGCGGCGGCGACCACCGCCGAGCCGCGCAGCGTCGCCACCGCGCCGAAGCGGTTGCGCACGCCGTCGCCGAAAAAGCGCATGACAGCCATGACGCCGGAGAAGGCGGCGTAGGCAAGGCCGGCGATGGCGAGGTCGGCGCCGAGCTCCTGCCTGAGATAAAGCGCTGCCCAGTCGAGCACGGCGCCCTCGGAAATCATCGTCAGCAGCGCCATCAGCCCTACAAGATAGACCAGCGGGTTGGCCGGCAGCGTTAATTTATGATGCTCGGCGGCCTGCGGCTTGTCCTCGGCGATGAGGTAGCCGACCGCCACGGCGATGACGGCAAAAGCAATGATCGTGACTACAGCCGCATGCGCGAGGTGGCCGTAAGTCTGGATGGCGTAACCGCCCAGACCGCCACCGGCGAAACCGCCGAGGCTCCAGAAGCCGTGCGAGGACGACATGATGGCGCGGGACAGCCGGCGCTCGACCACCACGGCATTGGCGTTCATGGCGACATCCATGCCGCCGATCGAGCCGCCGAAGATGATCATGGCGATCGCCGCCAGCGGCACGTTGGGCGCCAGCGCCACGATCAGCAGGCCGAGGCTGCCGCAAAGGCCGAACCAGCGCAGCACGGTGCGCGAGCCATGCCTGGAGATCAGATGGCCGCACCAGCTCATGGCCGCGACCGCGCCGACGCCGAACAGAAGGATCAGCAGACCGAGGGTGAATTTCGAGATGTCGAGCCGGGTCAGGAACACCGGAATCTGCGGCGCCCAGCTGCCGGTCAGGAATCCGTTGGCAAGGAAGATCGCGGCTACGGCCCATCGCCCGCGAATGGCGCTCTGCATGGTGTCTTGCGCGTCCATGGTTCGAATCCGGTCAAGGAATGGCTTTGCGCGGCAAATTAAATCGATTCAATTTCTCGTCAAGCGCTTGGCTGCGAAAAGCTTGTGGGCCACATCTAAGGGGAAACCGTTAGGCGCTGTCCCGCCGACGTCAATCCTGTGAACCGCGCGCTACTTCAGTGATCCCTCGGCCGTCTTGCCTCGAACTCCGCTTTCTTGGCGTCCGAAGCCTCGGTCTGGTTCAGCGCCTGCCATTGCGCATAGGGCATGCCGTAGACGATTTCGCGCGACTGATCCTTGCCGAGATCGACGCCCTCAGCCTCGGCCGCTTCGCGATACCAGTTCGACAGGCAGTTGCGGCAGAAGCCGGCGAGGTTCATCAGGTCGATGTTTTGCACATCGCTGCGCTCGCGCAGATGATCGACCAGCCGGCGGAAGGCCGCGGCCTCGAAATCGCGTTTCTGGTCATCGCTGAGTTCGGTCATTGCCTTGGATCCTCACAGCGGCCCGGTGCGCGAGCCGAACATCTTCACCTGATGTATATCGGGACGGCGGTCGATGGCGTCAACGATCGGCGCCAGCCGTTCCGTCCAGGCCAGCGCCCCCTTGCGGTCTGATATCAGGTCCTGGCGGATCTCGATCAGCGCATGGGCAAAGCCGTTGACGATGGCGTGCTTGAACATGGTGTCGCCGCGCAAAGCGCCGTCATAGGGTTCATTGTCGCCAACGACGAGGTTTTTATCCTGCGCCAGCATGTCGATCAGCGGCCGCGCCACGCGGTCGTCGAGGTCCCACAATATGCCGACATGCCAAGGGCGGATGAAGCCCTGCATGACAGGGGTGAAGGAGTGTACGGAGAAGATGAACGGCGCTTTGCCTGAGGCGTGCGCCACCGACGCGATCATGGCGCCGACCGCGTCCTGATAAGGCCGGTAGAAGCCGTCGAGCCGCCTTTCGCGTTCTTGCGGCGCCATAGGGTAGTTTCCCGGCACGACAGTGCCGTCATAGAGCTGGCGGATCAGCGTCGGGTCGTCCTCGCCGCGATTGGGATCGATCAGCAGCCGCGAAAAATTGGCGATCACCGCCGGCGCGTCGAGCGCTGCGGCCAGTTCGCGCGTCACCGTCTCGACACCGATGTCGTAGGCGATATGGCGATCGAGTTCCGCCGCCGGCAAGCCGAGACTGCCATACTCCTCCGGCAGGTCGCGGCGGGCATGGTCGGCGACAAGCACGATGCCTCGCTTGCGGTCGCCTTCGACGATATCGAAAGGCGCGAAAACTGTGGATCGGGTCATTGGCTGGAAAGGTCTGTTCGCTGGCTTCCGGGGAGGGTGGTATCGTCATTCCCACGAAGAGGACTGTTGCGCAATGCCGTTGTTTAGCCACGGTTTCTGCGAAAAACCTGTGACGTGCGGCAGATCGCGTGTCGGGGGCCTTTCTAAATCGATTGGAATTGGACAGAACGGCGCGTTGACATGCGCCCGGACTTTTCCGAAAAGGGGCGTTGAGAGATGCAGATGACGTTATTGAGGGGTTTCGGGATGGGTTCCGCCGGCAGGCCGCGTGCGCGCACCGCCTTTGCCGTGCCGCTCCTGGCCCTGACGCTAGGGCTCACCGCGCTGGTCGCGGCTTCGCCTGCCCGCGCCGATTTCCGCGTCTGCAACGCCACGCAGAACCTGGTCGGCGTTGGCATCGGCTACCGCGCCAAGGCAGGCTGGATCACCGAGGGGTGGTGGCACATTGAAGGATCGAGCTGCAAGACGCTGATCGAAGGTCCGCTGTCATCGAGGTTTTACTATCTTTATGCAGAAGACGCCGAGCGCGGCGGGCGCTGGGATGGCCCGATCAACATGTGCGTGGCCGAAAAAGAATTCAAGATTGCCGGCGTTACCGATTGCGTCGCCCGGGGCTTCCAGCGCGCCGGATTCCAGGAATATGACACGGGCGAGCAGGCAAGCTGGATGGTCCAGCTGACCGATGAGTCCACAACGGGAGGCGCTCCAGCCGCCCCGGGAACAAACAGTCAATGAGACGTAGCCGCAAGGTCAAGATCCTCGCCACCATCGGTCCTGCCTCCTCGTCCGAGGAGATGCTGCAGAAGCTGTTCGAAGCCGGCGCCGATGTCTTCCGCATCAATATGAGCCACACCGATCACGAGTTGATGCGCACGCTGGTCGGCCGCATCCGCGCGGTCGAGGAAAAGGTCGGCCGTCCGATCGGCATCCTGGCCGATTTGCAGGGACCGAAGCTGCGCGTCGGCAAGTTCGCCAACGGCAAGGAGGTGCTGACCCCGGGCCAGACCTTCACCCTCGACAACAATCCCGAGCCCGGCACGTCGACCCGCGTCTACCTGCCGCATCCCGAAATCCTGAGTTCGGTCGAGGCCGGCCACCGTCTGTTGATCGACGACGGCAAGCTGGAGCTCAGGGCGGTGAAGAGCGACGGCAAGTCGATCACCTGCGCGGTCGTCGCCGGCACCACCATTTCCGACAAGAAGGGCGTCAGCCTGCCCGACACCGACCTGCCGGTCGGTGCGCTGACCGAAAAGGACCGCAAGGACCTCGATGCGGTGCTGGCGGAAAGCGTCGACTGGGTGGCGCTGTCGTTCGTGCAGCGGCCGGAGGATTTGGCGGAAGCCCGCAAGATCGCGCGCGGCCGGGCGCTGATCATGGCCAAGATTGAAAAGCCGCAGGCCGTCGCCCGGCTGGCCGAAATCATCGAACTCTCCGACGCGCTGATGGTCGCCCGCGGCGATCTCGGTGTGGAAATGCCGCTGGAAGCCGTGCCTGGCATCCAGAAGCAGATCACGCGCGCCGCGCGCCGCGCCGGCAAGCCGGTGGTGGTCGCCACGCAGATGCTGGAATCGATGATCACCGCGCCGGTGCCGACCCGCGCCGAGGTGTCCGACGTGTCGATCGCCGTGTTCGAGGGCGCCGACGCCATCATGCTTTCAGCCGAATCCGCTGCCGGCGCCTATCCGGTCGAGGCGGTGGCGATGATGAACCGCATCGCCACCAAGGTCGAAACCGACCCGACCTATGCCGGCATCATCAACGCGCAGCGCTCGGAACCGGAAGCAACCGGCGCCGACGCCATTTCGCTCGCCGCCCGCGAGATTGCCGAGACTCTGAAACTGTCGGCGATCATAACCTATACGGCGTCGGGCACCACCGGCCTGCGCGCCGCGCGCGAGCGGCCGCAAGTGCCGATCATCGCGCTGTCGCCGATCCTCAACACGGCGCGGCGGCTGTCGCTTTTGTGGGGCACGCATTGCGTCGTCTCGCCCGACGCCAGCGACCTCGACGACATGGTCGACCGCGCCTGCCGCATCGCTTTCGAAGAGGGGTTCGGCCAGCCGGGCGACCGTGTCATCATCACGGCGGGCGTGCCGCTGAGGACGCCGGGTTCGACCAACATGCTGCGCATCGCCTATGTCGGATCGGACGTGCAGGCCACCCGCAACATAGGTTGACAGAGGCTTCAACTCATCACAGTTCGCAGCGCTCTTGCCGCACCTTCGGCGTGATCGATACGCTGAAGGAAGCGGTGTGCGCGAGGGAGTGGGTCATAGAGATACTGATCCGGGCCGCGCATCTTTCGCCGGTTGAGGTCGGCGGTGTCGAGCAGGTCGAAATCGACCCTTTCCAGCGTGCAGTGCCAGCCTGCGCTATGCGAAGCCCATCCCCTTCCGTGGTGCTGCAGAAGCCGCTCTCGGCTGGAATAGCCGTGATAGTCGAAGGCGATCACGCCGTTCGTCATGTAGATATGGTTGCCGTAGAAATCCTCGCCCGGAATGATCCGTTCGCCGTAGAATCCGTCCAGGGGAGGATGGCTGAGGAAGGTGCCCGCAAGGATGTGGCAGGCGCCGTAGCCGAAGAAGATGCGATCCGGTAGCGCCCAGAACGCTTCGGGGTTTTTCTTGATTCCGTGCTTCAGGACATACATGCGCCGTCACGTCGGGGCGAGTTGCGCGTCGGGCACCGTAATGTCGGGGCACTGTGCATCGTTGTAGGCATCGCCGGCGATGCGTGCTTCCACGGTTTTTGCCAATGCCTGCAGGTCGACGACCTTGCCGGCGACTTTTTCGATGGCACCGACGACGAGGTCTGGCGCGATCCAATCCGGCTTGTGTCCGAGATTGTGGACCCAGATCAGTTCGGCGCCGGGGATGTCCCTGTCCAGGCCGACCGAATGGATCGAAGCATAGACCACCTTGTCGCGATCGCCCGAGATGACAATCGTTGGCGCTGTGATGTCGCGGTATTGCGGCGCGGCGTTCAGCGTATAGTCGTAGAGGCCGGCGACATCGATGGCGTTGGCGCGGAAAGCGCCGGGACGCAGCACCAGCGGAATCGAGGCATTGCCGACATAGCCTTCCGGCACCTTGTTGGGAGAAAACACGCAGGCCGTGGCGCTGTCCATCTGCAGCGTGCCTGCCGGATAGGTCAATGTCTCCGAGAACAGCCAGCCGATGATGGGGGTGGCGGTCAGCTTGTAGTACCAGGCGGTCGCGCCGCCCGGCCAGGGGTGGCTGACCGGCGACAGAAAGACCAGCCCGAGCGTCTTCTCCGGGTGTTCGCGGCCAAAGGCGGCGGTGATCACGCCGCCAAAGGAATGGCCGACCATGATCGCATTGTGGATGCCGAGACGGTCCATCAGCCTGGCGATGGTGTCGGCCTGCGCCGACGGGCTCTCATTGCCGGGGCCGCGTGCCGACCAGCCAAAGCCCGGCCGGTCGAGGAAGACCATCTCCGCGCGGCCTTCGAGCAAAGGCCTGATCGGCAGCATCTGATCCCTGAGGTTGGCGCTGGCGCCGTGGATGAAGACGATGGCCGGCAGCTCGGCATTTTGAGGCGCCGGCACGTGGACATAGTGGATGCGGGTGCCGTCGATGTCGGCAAATTCGCCGGCCGGCGGGTTCCGCCACTCGATCAGCCACGCGCCGGCCCGGGTGACACCGGCCAGGGCAAAGACGAGCGCGAGGAGCAAAGCACAGGCGGCGTAAATGAGGTTCATGCGCGGAGATACGGGGGTGGAGGGGGATAAGTTCTAGGGAGTAGGGAGTAGGGAGTAGGGAGTAGGGAGTAGGGAGTAGGGAGTAGGGAGTAGGGAGTAGGGAGTAGGGAGTAGGGAGTAGGGAGGTGGCGTCTCGACCAATCTTCTCTACTGACTACTAACTAATCCCTAATTCCTACTGCCTAATCAAATTCCTTCGCCGGCAAGCTCTTCCGAAATTGCCGCGACCTGGTCCTGGGCGCTGCGCATCATCGGGTAGATAGTCAGCACCTTCTGCCAGGCTTCGAGCGCCGACTGCTTGTGGCCGGTGGCGGCCATGATCTGGGCCAGGCCCGAAAGCGCGCCGAAATGGCGTGGTTCCAGCTGCAGCGTCTGGTCGATGTCGGACATCGATTTCCCGAAATTCTTCATCATGTAATGCACCGTGGCGCGCCGGTTCCAGCCTTCGGCATATTTTGGCTGCAGGATGACGACCTGGTCGAGGAAGTCGAGGGCGACGTCGAACTTCTGGTCGTCCATCGCCTTTTGCGACCATTGCATCATCAGGTCGATCGAGGCGCTGCCGGACTGGAACCATTCGCCCCAGATGCGCCCGGCGATGCGCTCGGCCGCCTTTTCGTTGCGCTCGCGCTTCAGCTCGGCAAACAGTTGGTCGAGCCTGGCTTCCCTGGTCAGGGCAACCGGCGGCTTTGCCGGCGGATCGTCCGCCGACGCCGGAGCGACGCCGAAAAGAAAGAGGGTGGCCAAAAATGCAAAAAGAATCCGCATCGCCGGAATCTAACCCCGTACCGCGGATCGTCAAACTGAAATTAGCGTGAAAGTGCCTGGAACCAGGCAATTACCATCATATGGACGGAGGCAACGAACCCCCGGCCGAACACTCAGCCCTGGCGCGCCTTGTAGCGCGGAGCGGTCTTGTTGATGATGTAGACGCGGCCCTTGCGGCGAACCAGCTGGTTGTCGCGGTGACGCGCCTTCAGCGCCTTGAGCGAATTCTTGATCTTCATGGTCTTGCCCGTCGGTCTGGGCCCTGTCCGGGCCGAATTATTAAGGCGCGCCTGAAAAGCGCGCCTTTGAACTTGCGGTGGCTCATAAACGAGGAGCCTTGCCCGTGTCAACCGCAAGCGTGCTGGATAGAGGCCGAGAATGGCTTTGGCCATCAAATATCCGCCATCTCGGCTCCACGCCATTGCGCGGCCGAAGGCGGGCTGGAATGGTGCGGCACCCGCAAGCCGATTTGGAGACCTCCATGCGCCTGTTGTTTGTGTCCGCGAGCCTTGCCGTTATGGCAGCCGCCTCCATCGCGCAGGCGCAGGAATGCGACCGCAACGACGACAGCCAGCAGATGATGAACATCTGCGCCGGCGAGGACTATCGGGCCGCCGATGCCAAGCTCAACCAGGCCTACAAGGATCTCGTCGGTCGCAACGACGACAAGGGCAGGAAGCTGCTGCAGGTCGCGCAACGCGCCTGGATCGCCTTCCGCGACGCCGAATGCGCCTATACGACGACAGACAGCGAGGGCGGCTCCATCCATCCGATGGAGGTTTCACAATGCCTGACCGAACTGACGGACCAGCGCATCAAACAGCTCACCGCGGGCGCCAATTGTAGGGAAGGCGATGCGAGTTGCGCCAGCCCCGACGAGGACGGGGATCTGAACGACGAGCTGCAATAGGGCTCGAGCCACGCCCTCGCGCAAAGTGCCGGAATGGCTTAGCTACGGCGGCTGATGCGCGTGAAATGGCCCATCTTGCGGCCTGGGCGCGCTTCCGCCTTGCCGTAGAGATGCAGCATCAGATCGGGCTCGGCGAGCAAAGCGGGTACGCGCAGCACATCGTCGCCGATCAGGTTTTCCATGATGCAGTTTGAATGCCGGCCAGGGTTGCCCAGCGGCAGGCCGGCAATGGCGCGGATATGCTGCTCGAATTGCGAAACGATGCAGGCGGCTTCCGTCCAGTGGCCGGAATTGTGCACGCGCGGCGCCATTTCGTTGGCCAGCAGCGTGCCATCGGCAAGAACGAAGAACTCGACGCCGATGACGCCGACATAGTCGAGGGCCGCCAGGATTTTCGCTGCCGACCCCTGTGCCGTCGCCGCCGTCTCCAGCCTGATCTGGGCCGGCAGGGTCGAGGTATGCAGGATGCCGTCGCGGTGGACGTTCTCAGCCGGATCGTAGGCGGCGACCGCGCCGTCCAACCCGCGCGCGGCGATGACCGAGATTTCGCGCTCGAAAGCGACGAAGGATTCGAGGATCAGCGGCACATTGCCCATGGTCTCGCATGTGCCGGCAAAGCCGCCCGTCTCCATGTTGCGGAAGACGCGCTGGCCCTTGCCGTCATAGCCCATGCGGCGGGTTTTCAAGATGCCGCTGCCACCGAACTCTCTCAGCGCCGCCGTCAGCTCGTCGTCATTGTCGACGGAGCGGAAATCCGCTGTCCTGATGCCGATGCCGTTCAGGAATAGCTTCTCCGCCACCCGGTCCTGGGCGACTTCCAACGCCCTGGGCGGCGGATAGACCGGGACCTTGGCGGCGAGCGCGCCGGCAGCCGCTACCGGCACATTCTCGAATTCGTAGGTGACGACGGCGCTGACTGCCGCCAGTTCGGCAAGGGCGTCCGCATCGTCATAGGCGGCGGTGATCTGGCGGTTGGCGACCTGAGCCGCCGGGCAATCGGCCTGCGGTTCGAGGATAATTGTGCGGTAGCCGAGGCGCGCTGCGGCAACAGCCAGCATGCGGCCGAGCTGGCCGCCGCCGATGATGCCGATGCTCGATCCGGCGGGCAGGCTCACGGCGCGTCCGTCGGTTCGGTGGCGACCCTGGCGGTTTGGGCGGTGCGCCAGGCATCCAGGCGGGCGGCAAGTTTTTCGTCGTGCAGCGCCAGCACGGCGGCCGCCAGAAGGGCGGCGTTGGCCGCACCCGCCTTGCCGATGGCAAGCGTGCCGACCGGAATGCCGGCCGGCATCTGGACGATGGAGAGCAGCGAATCCTGGCCGGACAGCGCCTTCGATTCGACCGGCACGCCGAACACCGGCAGCGGCGTCATCGCCGCCGTCATGCCGGGCAGGTGGGCGGCGCCGCCGGCGCCGGCGATGATCACCTTGTAGCCGGCCGCCTTGGCGCCTTTGGCGAAATCATAAAGGCGGTCCGGGGTGCGGTGGGCGGAGACGATCAGCCGCTTGTGCGGAATGCCCAGCGCCTCCAGCGTTTCGGCGGCGTGGCGCATCGTCGCCCAGTCGGACTGGCTGCCCATGATGATGGCGACGTCGGCGCGGTGGTCGGTCAAGCGCATGCTCCCGGCGGTAAAGGCGCGCCTTAGCGGAATTCGGGCTGGCCCGCAAGGATGGCGGCCGCCGCAGCCTAGTCCGGCCAGCGCAGGGCGCCGGATGAATCCTTTCGCGGCTGTCTCATCGCATCCGCCGGCCTGTCGGCCGCGGTGAGCACGGCGCGGAGGCGTTCGGCGACGATCTCGGCCTCGCCTGGGTGCAGGTTGCACGGGTCGAGGAAGAAATGGCCACGCTCGACTTCGTGGTTGCGCACGATGATGGGCGGCGATCCGGCCGCCAATGCCGAGGCGAGGCCGGCGGCACTGAAGCGGCTTTCGGGGGAGACGAAGATCTGCAGCCGGTCGAGCGGATTGGCGGTCGGGTCGGGAATGATGTTTGCGACGATGCCGGGTATTCCCTGCAGCGAATCCCTCCACAGATGGAGCGCCGCTTCCTCGCGTCGGCGGATGCCGGCATGGTCGCGCTTTTCCCAGGCTTCGAGCGCCGCCATCGTGCCGGCGATGCTTTCCTTGCCGACCTTCATGGCGCGGGCGACGCCACGGTTTTGCAGATAGGCGGCGCGGACGAGATCCTTGCGGCCGGCGACGATGCCGCTGGTCGGCCCCGAAAGGAATTTGTGGCCGCTGTAGACGACGATGTCGGCGCCGCGCGCCAGGAAGCTGCGCAGGTCATATTCGGAAGCCGCATCGACGATCACCGGCACGCCCCTGGCGTGGCAGATATCGCAGAATTCCTCAAGGGAAAGCATGCCGTATTGCACGGTGTGGTGCGCCACGACGTAGAGCGCCGCCGCCGTGCGCTCGTTGATAGCCTCGCGCACATGATAATCCTGCGTGACGCTGACCGTGCCGGCCGGAATGACCTTGGCGCCGGCGACGCGGATCGACTGGTCGATCGGTGCGCCGTAATTGACGATATGGCCGAGCTGGATGACGACTTCGGACTTCAGCCCTTCGGTATCGTCGGGCAGCCGTTCGATCGCCAGCAAATTGGTGCCGGTCATCGCCCCGGCGATCGCCATTGTGATGCCTGAGGCGCAGCAGGCGGTGATGAAGCCGGCCTCGCCGCCGGTGAGGCGGGCGGTGATTACGCTTGCGGCGCGCTGCAGATCGTCCATCTCCACCCATTGCGAGGCGATCTCGGCCATGGCGCTGATCGCCTCGGGAACGATGATCGAGGCGCCGAGCGTCGTCATCGTGCCGGAGACGTTGATGATCGGCCGCAGTCCCAGCCGTTCACGGATCGTGGTGTTGGAGCCGGTGTCGGAATAGGTTTTCATGTTCAGCAATCCCTTGACGGTCAGGCGGCGATCTCGACGACCGCTTCGATTTCGACGGTGATGTTTCCAGGCAGCGAGCCGACCCCGATCGCCGAGCGGGCATGGCCGCCGATCTTGTCGAAGACGCTGGCGAACAGGTCCGAGCAGCCATTGACCACTTTCGGGTGGTCGCTGAAGGTCGGCGTCGCATTGACGAAGCCGAGCAATTTGACGACGCGCACGATGCGGCCGAGATCGCCGGCGGCGGCGTGCATGACGGCGAGCAGGTTGAGGCCGGTGAGGCGGGCATGCTCATAGGCCTGCTCGACGGTGACGTCCTCGCCGACCTTGCCGGTGCACAGCGTGCCGTCGGCGCGCAGCGGCCCTTGACCCGAAAGAAAGATCAGCCGGCCGCTCTCGGCATGGGTGACGAAATTGGCGATCGGCGTCGGCGGCTCGGGCAGCATCAGGCCGAGCTCGGCGAGCCGGATGTAAGGCGTCATGGAAGAATTCTCCTTGGGCCGGCCTGTTGTTTTACGCAATTCCCAAGGGAAAGCGCTTCGCGCTTTTCCCGGGAAAACCGCTTACACTTTTCCTGGAATTGCTTTGGGCCGCCCATGTCAGAAATGCGAGGCGCGGAACCGCGCCAGGAAAGAGCGCAGGCGCTCATTGGTGGTCTCTTCGGCAAGGATCTCCTTCGGCGGGCCAACAGCGCTGACACCGCCATCGGCCATGAAGACAATGCGGCTCGAAGCGTCGCGGGCAAAGGCCATCTCGTGCGTGACCATCACCATTGTCATGCCGTCTTCGGCCAGGCTGCGCACAACGGCCAGCACCTCGCCGACCAATTCGGGATCGAGCGCGGAGGTGATCTCGTCGAGCAGCAGGATCTTTGGCTCCATGGCGACTGCCCGCGCTATGCCGACGCGCTGCTGCTGGCCCCCGGAGAGTTCCGCCGGCAGGCTGTCGGCCTTGTGGGCGAGGCCGACGCGGCTCAGCCAATGCTCGGCGATCTGGCGCGCCTCGGCCTTGCTCTTGCCGCGCACCTTGGTGAGGCCGAGCATGATGTTGCCGGCGGCGGTGAGGTGCGGAAACAGGTTGAAGCTCTGGAACACCATGCCGGTTTCGGCGCGCATATTGGCAAGGTCGCGCTCGCTGCGCCGCTGGCGCGCGCCGGCCTCACGAAAACCGACCTCCTTGCCGTCGATGCGGATCGAGCCTGAGTCGTAGCTTTCGAGAAAGTTGACGCAGCGCAGCAGGGTGGTTTTGCCGCTGCCGGAAGGGCCGATGACGGTGACCACTTCGCCCCTGTCCACCTTGAGGCTGACCGAGCGAAGCACCTCGACCGAACCAAAGGCTTTCGAGACCCCGGCAATGTCGAGAAGGGCAGCATTGTCGTTCGAGCTTGTGGCCATCGTGCTAGTCCCGGATGAAGGCAAAGCGCCGTTCCAGCCGCCGGCTGGCGTAGGAAAGCGCATAGTTGACGGCGAAATAGATCAAGGCGCCGAGGATGTAGAGCGGCATCGCCTCATAGGTGCGGCCGATGACCTGGTTGATCGCCTGCATCAGGTCGGTGATGCCGAGCAGCGAGACCAGGGCGCTGCCCTTGACCGCATCGGTGACGCCGTTGATCCAGGGCGGCAGGAAGCGCCGGAAGGCCTGCGGAAAGATGACGTAGGTGAGCCGCTGGCGGAAGGTCAGCCCAATCGCCATCGCCGCCTCGGACTGCCCTTTGGGAATGGAGCCGACGGCGCCGCGGAGATACTCAATGACCTGCGCGGTCTTAAACAAGGTGAGCGCCAGCACCGCCGCCGAGAAGGATTGCAGATGCAGGCCGATGGCCGGCAGGCCGTAATAGACGAAGAACATCAGCACCAGGATCGGGATGCCGCGGATGGTGTCGGAGAAGATGCGCACGGCCCAGCGCAGCGGCGCCGGGCCGTAGACCAGGCCGACGCCGAGCGCGACGCCGGCAATCAGCGACAGCACCACGACCAGCAGCGACACCCACAAGGTGATGGCGAAGCCCTGGGCGAGGAACGGTACGGCGTAGAGGATCTGGCTCAGCATGTCAGCGCGCAGCCCTGAACCGGCGTTCGACCAGCCGCAGCCCGAAGAGCAGGGTGTAGCCGGTCACCAGGTACATCGCCGTCGTCACCAGATAGACCTCGACGATGCGGAAGGTGTTGAAGTTGATCCACTGGGCGCCGAAGGTGAGCTCGGGCACCGAGATCACCGAGGCGATCGACGTGTCCTTGAACAGCGAGATGAAGGTGTTGGACAGCGCCGGCAGCGTGATGCGCAGCATGGTCGGCAGGCGCACATGAACCAGCCGCTGCCAAGGCGTGAGCCCGATCGCCTTGCCGGCATCGAGCTGGCCGCGCGGCACGGCTTCGAGGCCGGAGCGGAACACCTCGACCAGATAGGCGCCGCTATAGACCGACAGCGTCAGCACGAACGAGGTCGGCGCGTCGTAGGCGACGTCGATCACCGTCGGCAGGCCGTAGAAGACAAGATAGACGAGCAGGATCAGCGGCACGTTGCGGATGAATTCGACGTAAGCCGCAATGATGGCGCGCACCACGCGTCCGGCCGAGACATACCAGACCGCCAGCACCAGGCCGATGACGACGCCGATGGCAATCGAAATCACGGCAAGCTCGAGGCTGAGCAGAAGGCCGCCCCACAGCTTGTCGAAATGGCGCCAGATCAGGTTGAAGTTGAGCGTATAGCCCATGCGTCTCCGGCAATAACCAAGGGGATGCGAACTAGAAGGCGGAAGGGCTAACCCTTCCGCCAGCACTTGTCAGACAACCGGGAAACCGGGATGGCGGGCCGGCGGCTCTTGGCCGAAATAGTCCTTGAAGGCGGCGTCGTAGAGTGTGGTCTCATGGCCGAACATGGCGATGGTGAAGGTCTGGTTGACGAAGGTCAGCCAGTCCAGGTCGCCCTGCCTGACCGCCGCGCCGTAGAGCATCGAGTACCAGCTCTTGCCGGCATCGAAATATTTGTCGGGGTTGCGCGAGGCCAGCCAGCGCACGGTTGAAAGATCGACAGCGGCGGCATCGGCGCGTTTCGATTCCAGTGCCTGCAGCACATTGGCCTGAGTGTCGATCTGCAGCACCTGCGCCTCCGGCAGGGCGTAATGGACCGAGCTTTCGGCATCGACATTCTGCAGGATCGAGATGCGCGTCGCCGAACCACCGGCGAGCAGCTTGTCGAAGGTCTTGTTTTCCGCCGTCGGCAGCGTCAGCAGGGCGACGCCCTCGACATAGTATGGCCTGGAGAAGTGGATCAGCTGCGAGCGCTGCGCGGTCATGGTCATGAACTGGATGGTAATGTCGACCTTGTTGGTGGTGACATTGGGGATGCGCTGCGCCGGATCCTGCATGACGAACTCGACCTTGCTCGGATCGTCGAACAGGCCCTTGGCCAGAATGCGGCCCATGGTGATGTCCATGCCGACTAGCTCGCCGGCATCGTTTTCGAAATGCCATGGCGCGTTGGTGCTGCCGGTGCCGACGATCAGCTTGCCGCGGTCAAGCGCGGTGCGCAGAACGCTGTCGGATGCGGCTTGTGCCGCCGCCTTTTCGGCGCTGACAGCGGTCATCACGCCCGCCGTTGCAAGCCCGGCCATGCCCAGTTTCAGAAAATCTCGCTTGGATGCGTCGTTCACTGCGACCTCCTGTTGTTTGAGTTCCCCTACAGACACACGTGTCGCCGACCTGAATTGTCTCTTACAATAGACATATGTATCCTATACAAGACAGATACTAACATCAGGAATCAGTTATGCAAGATAGCAATGGACTCACGGATCGGGCGGAGCTTGGTCCAGCCGAGAGCCCGACGCCCGACAAGACCTCCGGCTCGCGCGAGAAGGGCCTCAACCGGGTGCTGGAGATCCTGGACTTCCTGCATGCTACGCAGCGCGCCATCGGCATTGGCGATCTCGCCAAGGGGGTGAATGCGCCGCGCTCCACCACCTATACGCTGGTGCGTTCGCTGGTCGATGCGGGTCTCCTGGAGATGGAGGGCGACGGCAACCGGGTCTATTTCGGCAAGAAGCTCTACCTCTATGGAATGGACTATGTGAGGGGCAACGACCTGCTTAGGCGGGGCCGGCAGGAGGTCGACAATCTGTCGCGCGAGACCAGCGAGACCTCCGAATTGTGCATGCTGCAAAGCGGGCGCTATACCATCGTCCATTCCAGCCCCGGCACCAGGCCGTTCCGCATCAGCTCGGCCACCGGCCTGCAGATCCCGCTGCCATGGACGGCATCGGGGCGGCTGCTTCTGGCCGGATTGGAAAGGGCCGCCATCCAGGACATGGTCTCGGAAGACGACCTTTTGCTGCCCGACGGCCGCAGGCTGCAGTTCGACGACTTCATTGCCGATATCGCGACGGCCAGAACGACCGGCTATTGCATCACTTCGGGGCTGGTCGACGCCTACACCAAATGCCTGGCCGCCCCTGTCTTCGCGGCCGCCGGCAAGGTCGAGGCGACGCTGTGCCTGGTGGTGCCGATCGACACTTCAGCGGAGAAGACCGACGAATTGCTGACGTTGCTGCGCCATCGCGCGGCGCGGCTGTCGATAGCGGGGTGAGCAGTTAGGCCCCGAGGCCGTCGGCTAAGCGATGATGTCCGGAATGATCTTGTCTTCCAGCGCCATCAGCCGGTCCTTGAGGAAAAGCTTCTTCTTCTTCATGCGCTGGATCTGCAAGGGGTCGCAGCCCATGGCGATCATCGCATTGATGGCCGCGTCGAAATCGGCATGCTCCTGCTTCAGGCGGGAAAATTCGAGGCGGACATCGGCCTTTTCCTGGTCGGACATTCTCTACCGTCTGCATGTCTGCGGCGCCCGGCAATGGGCATGATTGGGCGGGGGCGGCATCAATTGCCGCCGGCGCGCAGCCAATATCACATATCACATTGTCGTGGAATGCTACCACGCAGCATTCGACATCGCAGCCGGATGGTGGCAGACTGTCATGGTGCCGTCACAGATGCGACCTGCGGTGGACGTGCCTTTGACGGCTGCAATCGAGGAAACCATGAAAGGGAGAACCAATCATGTCTCTTGCATCCCATCTTGATGAGTTGCAGCGGAAACACGGTGATATCGAACGCGAGATCGACGATGCGATGAACCATCCATCGGTCGACGACCTCGAAATCGTGAATCTGAAGCGACGCAAGCTGGCACTCAAGGACGAGATTGAAAAACTGAAGGCGAAACCGACGAGACACTGACGCCCTTCCAGGATTAGACGCGCCGCCTTGGCGCGTGACTATCGCTCCGGTGGCGACATGCCGCCGGAGGCCTGTTTTTGCTACTGATTCCGATACTGTTGGCTGGCGAAACCCGTCTGTGGGGTCACCGCGCTGCTGCGATTTGGCGGCTCTGCTTGTCTGTCGCCATTGACAAGCCATCTTTGCTCCTCCACCTCATGCCCGAACCTCAGCGCTATGCGCTGATAGCTGATTGAGCGTGCGTCGACGTGGACGTATGTCGCTCGGGTGATCAAGAGGCTGCCGGCATGACCGGGTATTTTTCCTCCCCCTTTGCGCGCCGGACATCGGTCGGCGTCGATGTCGGCGGCGTGGTCGTCGGCGGCGGCGCGCCGGTCGTCGTGCAGTCGATGACCAACACCGACACGGCCGATATCGACCAGACCGTCGCGCAGGTTGCGGCTTTGCATCGCGCTGGCTCCGAGATCGTGCGCATCACCGTCGATCGTGACGAGAGCGCCGCCGCCGTGCCGCGCATCCGCGAACGGCTCGAGCGGCTCGGCATCAATGTGCCGCTGGTCGGCGACTTCCACTATATCGGCCACAAACTGCTGGCCGATCATCCGGCCTGTGCCGAGGCGCTGGCCAAATACCGCATCAATCCTGGCAATGTCGGCTTCAAGGACAAGAAGGACCGCCAGTTCGCCGCGATCGTCGAAATGGCGATCAGGCATGACAAGCCGGTGCGCATCGGCGTCAATTGGGGGTCGCTCGATCAGGAGCTGCTCACCCGGCTGATGGACGAAAACCAGCGCCAAGGCTTTCCGCTGACGGCGCAGGAAGTAACCCGCGAAGCGATCGTGCAGTCGGCCATCCTGTCGGCCGAAATGGCCGAAGAGATAGGCCTCGCCCGCGAAAAGATCATCCTGTCGGCCAAGGTCAGCGGCGTGCAGGATTTGATCGCCGTCTATACCGAGCTTGCCACGCGTTCCAACCATGCGCTGCATCTTGGCCTCACCGAAGCCGGCATGGGCTCCAAGGGCATCGTCGCCTCGTCGGCTGCCATGGGCATCCTCTTGCAGCAAGGCATTGGCGACACCATCCGCATCTCGCTGACGCCGGAGCCGAATGGCGACCGCACCCGCGAGGTGCAGGTCTCGCAGGAACTGCTGCAGACCATGGGCTTCCGTCAGTTCGTGCCGATCGTCGCCGCTTGCCCCGGCTGCGGCCGCACGACATCCACCGTGTTCCAGGAACTCGCCCAGAACATCCAGGCCGATTTGCGCAAGAACATGCCGGTCTGGCGGGAGAAATATCCCGGCGTCGAGAACCTCAAGGTCGCGGTGATGGGCTGCATTGTCAACGGCCCCGGCGAATCCAAGCACGCCGATATCGGCATCTCGCTGCCCGGCACCGGCGAGACGCCGACCGCGCCGGTCTTCGTCGACGGCAAGAAGTCAGCGACGCTGCGCGGTCCGTCGATCGCCGCCGATTTCGAGAAGATGGTTGCCGACTATATCGAGCAGCGGTTTGGCCAGCACGGCAAGGCTGCGGCCGAATAAGCCATGCGGGGGCTGCTCAAAGCCGGTGTGATCCTGCTCTGCGGGCTGGGTGCCGGACAGGCGCTCGCCGATCCACCGCAATCGCGCTCGGCGGCGAAACGATTGATCGGCCGTGTCTGTGACCTGATCGAGACGCATGCCGAGCGGAACGGCCTGCCGAAGGATTACTTCGCCCGGCTGATCTGGAAAGAAAGCCGCTTCGATCCCAATGCGGTTAGCCCGGTCGGTGCCGAAGGCATCGCCCAGTTCATGCCGGGCACCGCCAAGATGCGCGGGCTGGCCGATCCTTTCGACATCGATCAGGCGATCCCGGCTTCGGCGAAATATCTCGGCGAGATGAAGACCGGCTTCGGCAATCTCGGCCTGGCGGCGGCTGCCTACAATGCCGGCGAGAGCCGCGTTTCGCGCTGGCTGGGTTCGGGCGGCTTCTTGCCCATGGAGACCGAGAGCTATGTCTTCGACGTCATGGGCGAGCCCGTCGACAAGTTTTCCGACAGCGCCTACGCCGGATCGATCGAGCCGCTCGACGCTAAAACCAGCTTTGCCGTCGCCTGCCGCAAGCTGCCGGTGATCATGTCGAGAACCGTGGCCATGGCCTCGATCAATGTGAAGCCCTGGGGCGTGCAGGTGGCCGGCAATTTCCGCAGGGGAGCTGCGATCAATCAGTGGCTGCGGGTCAGGAGCCGGTTTCCGGCGCTGCTTTCCGGTCGTGACCCGGTGGTCAGCCGGGTGCGCACGCCGATCGGCCGACGCGGCATCTACGCCGTCAGGATCGGCGTCGACGACCGTGCCGCCGCCAACGTCATCTGCCAGAAACTGCAAAGCGTCGGCGGCGCCTGTATCGTCGTGCGCAACCGATAGGCCGAGGGGCGACATGACGGCCAAAATCGTCCTGCTCAATGGCGTCGGCAGCGCCGGCAAAAGCTCGATCGCCAGGGCGCTGCAAACAATCACCGCTGAACCGTTCCTGCATGTCCAGATGGATGCTTTCATCGACATGCTGCCGCCGGCGCTGCAGGATCATGCCGACGGGTTTTCCTTTGAGACGGTGCTGGAGGACGGCAAGCCGTCGGTGGTGATCAGGAGCGGGCCGATCGGCGCGCGAACCATGCGCGGCATGCGCCATGCCATCGCCGCCATGGCCGGGCAAGGCAACAATCTCATTGTCGACGACGTGATCTTCAATGACGAGATAGCGGAGTATGTCGAGTTGCTGTCGAGCTTTGACCTGCATCTGGTCGGCGTCATGGCGCCGCTGGAGGTGCTGGAAGCGCGCGAGGCCGCGCGCGCCGACAGGCTGCCCGGTCTGGCGCGCTGGCAATATGGACGCATCCACAGGGGCATGGACTACGACCTCGAAGTCGACACCAGCCGGCTGACGCCGCTTGAATGCGCCCGTCGCATCCAGGAAAGATTCCGACTATAGTGGCCGGTGTTCTTTTGTTGCAATCATGGCTCTTCCAATCGCCCAAAAGCGATAGTCACCCGTCATGTGCAGGGTCGTGGCGATTAAATATTAATGAGCCCTGCTGTAGCAAAAGAGGTCGATATCTCCGACGAGAGCTTTTTTGCGATCGTCAAAAAGGCGGGGCATAGGGGGCGGTGGCAAATTTCCTTAGACGCGTTGTAAGTGAACTTGAAACGCCGCGCGCCAAACGGCCGTTCGGTTCTGGCTGGCTGTCCGGCTCGATTGGCTTGCTTGCCGGGGTCACCGCCCTGCTGATGGTCATCGTGCTGCGCTACCCGTCGCTTACATCGATGCCGGATCTGGCCCCCATCCACCAGATGCTGTTCTTCAAGCCGGTGCTCTATTTCGTCCTCATCTCCGGCTATATCCTGGCGATCCTCAGCATGACGCTGCGCAGGCAAAAGACGCTCGGCGCGGCAGCGATGTTCACTGTGCTGCTGGCGTCGCTGGTCGGCATGCTTCCGGTGCGCCATCAACTGCACATCGAAGGGGTGTTCTTCGGGCTTGATTTCTTCATCCTGAACGCCCTGTTCATGGGTGTGCTGTTCGTTCCGCTCGAACGTCTTTTCGCGCGCAACAAGGATCAGACCGTGTTCCGCGACGAATGGCGCGAGGACCTGTTCTACTATCTGGTCTCATCGCTGCTGGTGCAGATTTTGACCTACCTGACCTTGGCGCCGTCCAACTTCGTCAATGCGCAGGGCGCCCTTGGTTCGGTGCGCGCCTGGGTCCACGACTTGCCGTGGCTGGTGCAACTGCTGGCGGTAATGTTCCTGACCGACTTTGCCCAGTATTGGGTGCATCGGGCCTTTCATCGCATTCCCTGGCTGTGGAAGTTCCATGCCGTGCACCATTCCGCCAAGTCGATGGACTGGATTGCCGGTGCGCGCATGCATTTCCTGGAAATCATCATGCTGCGCAGCCTGACGGCAACCCCGATGTTCGTGCTGGGGTTCGATGAATCGGCTATCCAGACGTATATTTTGATCGTCTACGTCTATTCGTCTTTCATCCATTCCAACATCGGGACCAGTTTCGGTCCAGTCGAAAAGATGCTGGTGTCGCCGCGTTACCACCACTGGCATCACGGCCTCGAGAAAGAAGCGATCGACGTAAATTTCGCCATCCATTTCCCGCTGCTCGACCGGCTGTTCGGTACCCACCATATGCCCGAAGGGCGCTGGCCGAACGGCTACGGCATTCACGGACATCCCGTTCCGAACGGATATTGGCAGCAATTCCTCTATCCCTTCCGGCGCGGCTAGACTGGAGTCCTTCGCGAAGCGCGCGTGTCACCGCGCCTGGCGAGGTTAGCCCAATCCATGACAAGCGACAGAGCCCCGAGATGCGTGACGGCTACATAATCTGCGGCACGCCGAGAACCGGAAGCACCTTGCTGTGCGGCCTTCTGGCCTCGACGAAAACAGCCGGCGATCCGCACTCGTTCTACCGGCGGCAGGACAAGGCGGAATGGGCAGAAGAGTGGAAATTGCCGCATCCCGATACGATGAGCGCGCATGACTTCGATGTCGCCTACCTCAAGGCGGCAATCAGCGCGGGAAAGGGCGGAACAGCCGTCTTCGGCTTGCGCCTGATGCGGGAAAACCTGGGTGAACTCTCGGCCATCCTCGACCGGATCTACCCAGACCTGCCATCGGACAAAGCACGCTTTGAAAAGGCCTTCGGCCGGATCCTCTACATCCATCTTTCGCGCGAAAACAAGCTGGCGCAGGCGGTGTCGCTGATCAAGGCCGAGCAGACTGGGCTTTGGCACATCGCGCCCGACGGAACCGAGATCGAACGGGTCGCACCGCCGCAGGAACCCCGCTACGATTTCAAGCGGATCCAGCGCGAGCTTGCCGAACTCGAAGCCTATGACGCGGGCTGGAACGTCTGGTTCGCGGAGCAGGGGATCGTCCCGCTGCGCATCGGCTATGAGCGCCTGTCAGGCGATCCGGCAGCGGCATTGGCATCCATCTGCAAGGCCCTGGGCGTTCCGGCGCCGAATGCCGCCGACGTAAAGCCGGGCGTCGCCAAGCTCTCGGACGAGATTAGTCTAAACTGGATGCGCCGCTATCGTCTGGACGCGGCGATTTGATCAAGCCCTCTTTACCGCGACCGTTTCGCTGAGCCATGTGCCGATCTTACTGCCGAGGCGGTCGGGCGACACCGGCTTGGGCAGATAGTCGTCCATTCCGGACTCGATACATTTGTCGCGGTCGCCCTTCAGTGCGTGAGCGGTGACGCCGATGATTGGTGTGTGATTGCCACTCGCTGCCTCCGCCGCCCGGATGGCGCGGGTCGCCTCGTAGCCGTTCATCTCCGGCATGGAGACGTCCATGAGGATCAGCTTCGGCCGCAGCGCCCGGTACATCTCAACGGCCGTGCGGCCATTGCTGGCGATGCGGTAGCTGAGGCCAAGCCCATTGAGGATTTGGCCGAACACCAGCTGGTTAACGTCATTGTCCTCGGCGATCAGAATATCGATCGGGCCGTTTGGCGTGGCGATCGATTCAGGCACTGTGGCCGCCGGAATTGCCGGGCCGCGAATGACGGTGAAGGCGGGTGGCGTCACGGGTGCCGCCTGCTGAACAACAGGCTCGCGAACGAACTGGGCCTTGCCGATCTGGGCCCGCGCTTTCTGGATGGCCGAGATGACGGTGCCGAGCAGGATGGCCGAGCGCGCCGGCTTGGTGAGATGCGCGGCGATGCCGAAATCGATGACCATCTTGCCGAAATCGACCTGGTCGACGGAGGTCAGCAGCACCACCGGGATGGCGGAGAGACGGCTGTCGGCGGAAATCGCCTTGGCGACATCGGCGCCGTTCATGCCGGGCATCTGGTAGTCGAGGATGATGCAGTCGACCGCAGCACCGAGTTGGCTGGCCCGGTCTAGAAAGGCGAGGCCGACGGCGCCGCTTTCGGCGGCCGCGCAGTCGAAGCTCCAGCTTCTGAGCTGCTCCAGCAAGATCTCGCGGTTGACCGGGTTGTCGTCGATGACCAGCACGCGGGCGCCGGTGACATCGACCGGCACGATCTCGTTGCGCGTGTCCTGCTGATGCGCCGGCAGCGGCACGGCGAACCAGAACACCGAGCCGCGGCCGATCTCGCTTTCGACGCCGATCTTGCCGCCCATCAGGTCGATGAGGCGGGCGGCGATGGCAAGGCCGAGGCCGGTGCCTTCATGGCGGCGCGTCGACGAGCCGTCGACCTGCGCGAATTTCTCGAACACGTTCTCGAGCTTCTCGGCAGGAATGCCGATGCCTGTGTCCTCGACGCGGACCTTGAGCTGGACCATGCCGTCGACCACCTCGCCGCCGACATCGATCAGCACATGGCCCTTCTCGGTGAACTTCACCGCATTGCCGAGCAGATTGGTGACGATCTGACGGAACCGTCCGGCATCGCCGACGACATGGGCAGGCAGGCGCGGGTCGACGCGCACGATCAGCTCGAGGTTCTTTTCGGCGACGCGCGCCGACACCAGTGTGGCCACGTCCTCGACCGCTTCGGCAAGCCGGAAGGGTGCAGGATCGAGCGTCAGCTGACCGGCATTGATCTTGGAGAAATCAAGGATGTCGTTGATGATGGTGAGCAGCGCATTGCCCGATTTGACGATGACATCGGTGAAGGTCTTCTGGCGCGCGTTAAGCTCGGTCTTGGCGAGCAGTTCGGCCATGCCCAGCACGCCATTCATCGGCGTGCGGATCTCATGGCTCATATTGGCCAGGAATTCCGATTTGGCGCGGTCGGCCGCTTCGGCCTTGAACAAGGATACGGCGGATTCGGTGAAGGCGCGGCGGATCGCCTTTTCCATCGGCCGGAAGATCCAGAGGGCAACGATGGCAAGAACCGCGAACAGAAGGCCGCTTGCCCACAACAGCAGCCTGTCGCTGGAGGCGTCGGCCAGATGGCGTTCGCCATCCATGGCGGTCCGCACACGCATCAGCATCGGCTGGACGAACAGGTCGTTCTGGTTGAGGATTTCGCGCGAGCTCCATTCGTCGGTCTGTTGCGCCGCCGACATCAGGTTGAAGTTGCGCACGATGTCACGCGACGACCAGAACAGGTCGCCGTTGACGGCGGCCGACGAGAGTTCGTCCAGCGTTTTGGCCGATAGGCTCGGCTTGATCGCGGCCAACTCCGCGGACAGTGTTTCGATCTCGCTGGTCAGGCGTTGCGAATGGCCGCGCGCGGCGGCGGCAAGGCCGTCACGGGTTTCGGTGCGCCAGGTCGTGCTGGCGGTTTCGGCAAAGCTGGAGGCGTTGCGCAGGTCGCGGGTGAAGACGACGAGATTGCTGCTCAGCGCGTCGATGTCGTGGCGGAAGGAATTGACGCGATTGAGCGCAAACATCACCGCGGTGGAAGCCAGCGCAAAGATGAGCAATCCCGAGATGTAGCGGATCCGGATCGAGCGGATGAAGAAAGAATATTCCGGCATGCGCAACCCCAACACATACGCATCATTTTAACGGTCGGGATTACGCTTGATTTACATTAAAATTCCGTTCGCGCCTGGCGGGCCGTCAAGATCCTGGCTGCACGTGCCCGGAGTTGGCGCCATAGAGGGTGGCATCGCATTCGCGCATCATGCGCAGTGCTTCTTCCTCGGTCAGGCCGAACTTGCGCATCATGCTCCGGATTTCGGGGCCTACAGCTATCTCCACCGGTCTTGCCGCCTGGCGGGTCTTCCTGGCCTTTTTCTTGGACATCAGTACGTTTCCCGTTTTGACCGACACATGTTTCGCATCAGCCCTGGCCCGGCCTCACCGTGCTGCGCCAGACCATGGGCGCATGGCAGATCAGGCGGCTGCCAGCCTCCTCCCGCGCGCCGGTCGCGAGCCGCACGGCGCGCCTGGCGATCTCCTCGATCGGCGGCGAGAACGTCGTCAGCCGGTAAGAGGCCCAGTCGGCCTGTTCAATGTCGTCAAAGCCGATGACGCAGAGATCGCGGGGTACGCTGATGCCGAACTCGTGGCGGGCCGCATCGAGAAAGCCGCACGCAATCAGGTCGGTCACGCAGAACGCCGCATCCGGCCGCTGCCGGCCGGAAAAGAGTCGCCTAGCGCCATCGGCTCCGGTGGCATAGCCGGTGCGGCCCTCGCGCCACACGGTCACCTCCAGCCCTTCCTTCTGCGCGGCGGTAAGGAAGGCGGTTTCGCGGGAGAGCAGGCTGGGCGTGCCGGCAGCCGAGGTCACCAAAGCGGGGCGGGTACAGCCGGCCCGGATGAAGGCATGCAGCGCTGCCTCTGCGGCTGCAGCGTTGTCGACACCGATATTGTGCGGGCCGTCGAAGCGGTCATCGCGATTGATCAGCACCAGCCGCTGGCCGTTCTCAAGACAGGTGCGGATCAGCAACTGCGGCGGCGAGCCGGACAGAACGATGCTCGCATCGGCGCGATAGTTCAGCGTGTTGCGCAGCGCCTGGTCGACATGGTGGCTGGGGCCGGAGGTGTTGAACACCATGGCCATTTTGCCGGCGTCCCGCAGATGTTGGGTCAGCGCCTTCTGCAGGCGGGCATGATAGGGCGTGTCGCCATCGGCAACGATGAGGCAGACGATGCCGGTCGAAGCCCGCATCAGGCCGCGAGCCAGATGGTTGACGTGATAGCCGAGTTGCTCGGCCGCCAGCATCACCCGCTCGCGGGTTTCCCCGGAAACGGAAGCGCCGGGCGTGAAGGTACGTGACACGGCCGAGCGTGAAACCCCGGCGAGGTCGGCAACCTGCTGGGCGCTGGAAAAACCGGTGCGGATTCTCGGAACCGTCAAGCGAACGCTCTCGCTGCTGTTTTCGTGATTCTTTGCACGCCAGTGCAATGTAATGCAACTCTCCTGCCATTGCCACCCACCGCACTTGACAGGCATGGCCGAATGCAACAGCTTTGCACAGCCGTGCAATACAAGCCGGCTCAAGAGTGGCATCGGAGGAATACCCTGTCCATTTCGCCGAAGACGGCTTTGAGGGCGCGATTGTCCGGACCGGCTGCATGAGCAGGGCGGCGGCGCATCCGAAGGCGGACCGGCTGTCCAAGGCCGAGATGGACAGGCGTGCCGAGGTCTGCCGGAAACTGCTTGTCACGGCCGGGCAACTGGCGATGGAAGGCTATGCCCGGCAGGGCGCCGTCCAGCCGGTGGCGATGAAAGGCCCGCAGGATTTTCTCACTGAAACCGACGGCAAGGTCGAGGAGCACATCCGCGCGACGCTGGCAGAGGCTTTTCCGCAGGACGGGTTTTTGGGCGAGGAAGGCGGTGGCATGGGCTCTGCCCGCATGTGGGTCGTCGACCCCATCGACGGCACCGCCAATTTCATGCGCGGTATTCCGCATTTCTGCATTTCGATAGCTTTCGTCGAGAACGGCCGCAGCGAGATCGGCGGCATTGCCAATCCGGCCATCGGCGAAACGTACTTTGCCCGTCGCGGGCAGGGCGCGACGCGCAATGGCGCGCCGATCCATGTGTCGCCGACGCAAGCGTTCGACCGCGCCTTTGTCGAGTTCGGCTGGTCGCCCAGGATTCCCAATCGCGACTATCTGGACAAGGTGAGCCTTGTCTGGGCACTCGGCGCCAATGTGCGGCGCTCCGGCTCCGGAGCGCTTGGGCTGGCCTATGTGGCCGACGGCCGCTCGGATGCCTATGCCGAGCTGCACATCAATTCGTGGGACTGCCTGGCCGGATTGCTGCTGGTGGAGGAGGCCGGCGGCCGTGTGAACCGGTTCCTCGACGGCGACGGCATGGCGAAGGGCAATCCCGTGCTAGCGGCAGCACCCGGCGTTGCGGCGACATTGTCCCAGGTGATCGGAGTGCCGCTCGACGACGGGTAGATCGTTTCCAGTGAGAAGACAGGGAGGAATATCGATGAAGACATTTGACAGTAAGCAAGGCTTGCGCGCCGCCTGGCTTGGCCTTGGCGCGGCGCTGGCCATGTTCGGATTGGCGAGTGCCGCCCAGGCGGCCGACCGCAGCCTCACAATGTATTGCGCCGTCGACGAGGCCTGGTGCCGGGCGATGGCGACCACCTACCAGAAGGAGACGGGCGTCAGCGTCGACATGACCCGCATGAGCGCCGGCGAAATCTACGCCCGCCTCCGGGCCGAGAAGGACAATCCGCAAGCCGATATCTGGTGGGGCGGCACCGGCGACCCGCATCTGCAGGCGGCGGAAGAGGGCCTCACCCAGGAATACAAGTCGCCGCAACTGGCAAACTTGCGCGACTGGGCGCTGAAGCAGGCCGACAGGTCGAAGAACCGCACGGTCGGCATTTATCTCGGTGCGCTCGGTTACGGCTATAATGAGGAAGATCTGAAGCAGCGCGGGCTGACCGCGCCGGCGTGCTGGGCCGATCTGGTCAAGCCGGAATTCCAGGGCGAGATCGAGATGGCCGACCCGAATTCATCGGGCACGGCCTGGACCATGCTTGCCACGATCGTCCAGCTGATGGGCGAGGACAAGGCATTCGACTATCTCAAGCAGCTCAACAAGAACATCGCCGAATACACCAAGGCAGGGGCCGCGCCGGCACTCGCCGTCGGCAAGGGCGAGACGCTGATCGGCATCTCCTTCCAGCACGACGTCATCAACGCGGCCAAGCAGAACCCGGCGGTGAAGGTGGTTTCGCCTTGCGAGGGCACCGGCTTCGAGATCGGCTCGATGAGCATCGTGACGGGCGCCAAGCATGCCGAAGAGGCGCAGAAATTCTACGACTGGGCGCTGAGCCCGGATGCGCAGAAGCTCGCGGCGCCGAACGGCAGCTTCCAGATCCCGTCGAACACCGCCACGCCGGTGCCGCCCGAGGCGCCGGACCTCTCGAAGATCAAGCTGATCGACTACGACTTCGCCAAATACGGCTCGTCGGCCGAACGCAAGCGACTGTTGAAGAAGTTCACCGACGAGGTCCGCAATGGCGGCTGAGCGCGTTCTTTTGCGCTCACTCTAGCATCTGATCGCCGGCTGCCCTTCGCGGCAGCCGGCGCACCATCCTTTGGCAACAGAAAGACATTGAATGGCCGCGGCCGGTTCCATGGTCAGTTCCGCTCCTGGACGCAGCGCGCTCGCCTGGGTAATGGCCGCGTGGGCGAGCTTCGTGCTCTTGCCTTGGTACAAGGTCGAAGGCGGCTTCCTGTCGTTCGACTGGCTGGCACAGCCGGCGGATGCGACACCGGCCATCATCCTGGCGCTCGGTGGCCGGCCCTGGCTGTTGCCGCTTGTCCTGCCGCTTCTGCTGGCGAGCAGGCTGGTGGCGCGCAATAACCCCAAGAGCCTTGCGGTTGCAGGCGCGGCGGGCCTGCTGTGGCTGGCCATCGAAGGCTTTTCCATCATCCATTCGGGCTGGGGGTTTGGCTTGCTTACCCGGATCGCCGGCACGCCGGGACCGATGCAGCCGGGGCTTGGCTGGGGCGCGGCGCTCTATGCCGTGGCGATGCTGATGTTCATCGCCGAGGCGCTCGCCGCGCGGGGATGGTGCAAGGGCGACCGTTTCGTCGTCGGCTCGCTCTCAATCGTGATTGCTTCGCTGATCCTGTTCGTCGCCTATCCGCTGCTGTCGATCCTCACCTCGGCCATCAAGGACAATGACGGCAATGTCGTGCCGGCGCTGTTCGTCGAAAAGATCTTCAGCGCCAACATATGGAGCCTGCGCTGCCTCTATGGCGAGGGCTCCTGCGGCGTGGCGTGGAACACGGTGGCGATCGCAGTCCTCGTCGGCTTTTTCTGCACGGCGCTTGGGCTGGCTCTGGCGCTGATTGCGCTTCGCACCAAGCTGCCGGCCAAATGGCTGCTGCGCGGCCTGTCCATCCTGCCGATCATCACGCCGCCCTTCGTCATCGGCCTGGCGCTGATCCTGCTGTTCGGCCGCGCCGGCATCGTCACCAACCTCATGTCGGTGCATCTCGGCATTCCGCGCAGCCGCTGGATCTATGGCATGGCCGGCATCACCATCGCGCAGGTGCTGGCCTTCACGCCGATCGCGTTCCTGGTTCTGGTCGGCGTGCTGCAAGGGGTCAGCCCAAGCATGGAGGAAGCATCACAAACCCTGCGCGCCAGCCGCTGGCGCACGTTTCGCACCGTCACCTGGCCGTTGATCCGGCCGGGGCTGGCCAGCGCCTTCCTGATTTCGTTTATCGAGAGCATGGCCGATTTCGCCAATCCGCTGGTGCTGGGCGGAAACTTCAACGTGCTGTCGACCGACATCTTCTTTGCAGTGGTCGGTGCGGCGCACGACCAGGGCCGCGCGGCGGTGCTGGCGATCGTGCTGTTGATGTTCACGCTGGCAGCCTTCGTCATCCAGCGTCGCTGGATCGGCAGCCGCAGCTACGTCACCGTCGCAGGCAAGGGCGATGGCGGCGTACCGGCGACGCTGCCCAAGGCCTTGCGGATCGGCTGCTACGCCGCCGTCGTTCCGTGGCTGGTTCTGACCATCGTGGTCTACGGCATCATCCTGGGCGGCGGTTTCGTGCAATCGATCGGGCGCGACAACACGCCGACGCTCGAATATTTCCTCACCGCCTTTTCGATCGAGAAAGGCGTCAATGGCTGGTTTTTCAGCGGCTCGGCCTGGCCGTCGCTGCTGATGACCATCGGCCTGGCGCTGGTGGCCATGCCGTTCACCGCGGCGGTCGGCATCCTGACGGCCTATCTGCTCGACCGGCAGCGTTTCGCCGGGCGCACCATGTTCGAATTCCTGGCCATGATGAGCTTTGCCATTCCCGGCACGGTGATCGGCGTCAGCTATATCCTTGCCTTCAACGTGCCGCCGGTGCAATTGACCGGCACCGGGCTGATCATCGTCATCTCCTTCATCTTCCGCAACATGCCGGTGGCGATCCGTGCCGGGCTCGCCAATCTGGGCCAGATCGACAAGAGCCTGGACGAGGCATCGCTGACGCTTGGGGCGCGGTCTTTTGCTACCTTGCTGCGGGTGATCCTGCCGATCCTGAAGCCGGCGATCGTGACCGCGATGATCTACAGTTTCGTGCGCGCGGTGACGGCGGTCAGCGCCGTCATCTTCCTGGCGAGCGGCCGGTTCAATCTCGCCACCGTCTACATTGTCGGGCGCGCAGATGTCGGCGAATACGGCATCGCGATTGTCTATTCGGCGGTGATGATCGTTGTCATGATGGTCATCCTCATCGGCATCCAGCTGCTGGTCGGCGAACGCCGGCTCGGCCGGCGCCGGCCTGGGGCGGAAGCCGTGGTGGCAGCAATCTGATGGGGAGAAGCGGCGTGGATCAGACGGCGAAGAATGCTGTCCCGGTTGTCACGGACAGGCCGGCCGTGCGGTTCGAGGGCGTCACCAAGAAATACGGCGCGGTGACCGCCGTCGACAATGTCAGCTTCGACATCGCGCCGGCCAGCCTGGTGACGCTGCTCGGGCCCTCGGGTTGCGGCAAGACGACGACGCTCAGGCTGATCGCCGGGCTGGAACAGACCAGCACCGGGCGCATCCTGATCGACGACAAGGACGTCACCTTGCTGTCCGCCGCCGAGCGAGATGTCTCCATGGTGTTCCAGTCCTATGCGCTGTTCCCGCACATGAACGTGATGGAGAATGTCAGCTACGGCTTGCGGGCTATGGGGCTTGGCAAGGCGCAGGCAGCCGAGCGCGCCGCCGAAAAGCTGTCGCTTGTCGGCCTGTCCGGCTACGAGAAGCGCCAGCCGAGCGAATTGTCCGGCGGCCAGCAGCAGCGCGTCGCGGTGGCGCGAGCCATCGTACTGGAGCCGAAGGTGCTGCTGTTCGACGAGCCGCTGTCCAACCTCGACGCCAAGCTGCGCCGGCGCGTGCGCGACGAAATCCGGGGTCTCCAGCAAGATCTGGCGCTGACCATGGTCTATGTCACGCATGACCAGGAAGAGGCGCTCGCCGTCTCCGACCGCATCATCGTCATGAACGCCGCTCGCGTCGCCCAGGACGGCACGCCGCGCGACCTCTACAACGAGCCGACCAACCGCTTCATCGCCGACTTCATGGGCGACGCCAATCTGCTCGACGTCGAGGTGCTTTCCAGCAATGCGACCAGTGCAAGGGTCAAGGTCGGACCCTTGCTGCTCGACATGCCGGGTCGCGGTAACGCTCCGGGGCCGGCGATCCTCGCTGTGCGCCCGAATGCCGTGCGCATCTTGCCCGGCCAGCCAGCGGGCACCATGAAGGGCCAGGTGGTCAAGAGCTCGTATCTCGGCGACCACATGGAATACCGGATCGCGATCAGCGATCCGGCGGTCGAACTGTTCGCGACATCGCCTGATGTCACACCCGCTGTGGCGGAAGGGACGATGGTCGGGATCGATTTCGATCCGGCGAAGATCGTGCTGATCAAAGACGATTGAACGCGCCGGGAAAGCACCTTCGAAAAAATCCAGCCTGAATGTCACACCGGCCGGACCTGCCTCGTCATGATGGCGTACCCAACACAAGGACTGCAATCATGACCGCCAAAATCGACCTCTTCGCCGCCGCCCCTGCGCTGATCAAGCAGTGGCAGCGCGCATCGACCGAACTCTCCGTCGCCGCCGGGCTCGAGCACAGCCTCAACGAGCTGGTGAAGCTTCGGGCGTCGCAGATCAATGGCTGCGCCAAGTGCATCAACCTGCATGCCACCGAAGCGCGCGAGAATGGCGAGACCGAGCAGCGCATCTATCTGCTGCCGGCCTGGCGCGAAGCGCCCTGCTACAGCGACCGCGAGCGTGCCGCGCTCGGCTGGACCGATGCGCTGACGCGCCTCTCGGAAGGACAGGACCGCGAAAGCGCCTATGATGATCTTAAGGCGCATTTCACCGAGGAGGAGCAGGTGAAGCTCACCGTTTTGATCAACATCATCAATGGCTGGAACCGCATCGCCGTTGGCTTCGGGCTCTACACCGACGCAGCAACGATACGCGCCAGCGCCAAGGCGGCCTGATGACGGCGACGGCACCCGACGACGCGGCAGCGGGCTTCGGCCCGCTGGGTCCGAAGCTGATGCGGGTCGCCTATCGCATGCTGGGCTCGGTGAGCGACGCCGAGGATGTCGTGCAGGATGCCTTCATCCGCTGGATGGGGACCGACCACTCGCAGGTTCGCGAGCCAGAAGCGTTCCTGCGCCGCACGGTGACGCGGCTTTGCCTTGACCAGCTCAAATCCACGCGGCGCCAGCGCGAGACTTATATCGGCCCTTGGCTGCCCGAGCCGATCGTCGAAGAGGGCGATCTTGAAGATGTCACCTTGCCGCTGATGTTGGCGCTGGAGCGGCTTTCGCCGCTCGAGCGGGCGGCCTTTCTGCTGCACGATGTGTTCGGGCTGGAATTCGAGGAGGTCGCGACCGCCATCGAGCGCGATTCAGCCGCCTGCCGCCAGCTTGCCGCTCGCGCACGGGGCCATGTCCGCGAGGCGCGGCCCCGCTTCAAGGTGGAGAAGCAGCGTGGCCTGGAGATCGCCGAAGCCTTTTTCGCGGCATCGCGCAGCGGCGACATGCAGGCGCTCGGCGCGCTGCTGACGGCAGATGTCAGCGCTCATGCCGATGGCGGCGGCAAGCGTCCGGCGGCTTTGGCGCCGGTGCTGGGCTTCGACGCCGTCATGAAGCAATACGCGCAAGTCGCGGCCTGGCTGCGCGACAATCGCTCGACGCTGGTGCGCATCGGCTTCGTCAATGGACTGCCGGGGTTCGTCACCCAGGAGGCCGATGGCGAACTGCAGACGACCGCGCTTGACATCGAGGACGGGAAGATCGCGGCCGTCTATGTCATGCGCAATCCCGACAAGCTCAGGCATCTGCGTTAGACCCGATTGAATCGGAGCGAAATACCGGTTCGGCCCGCCTCCAAAAGCCGGCCCTTCCTGTGTGCGACCCGCAGGACGATGTCAGGGCCCTTTGCCGCTGCCGCCACCGGCCTCTAGGATGCCTTCTCGCCGTCACGTGGCTGGATCAGCCTGCGCGCGGCATCTGCTCCTGCCGCAAGGAAGCGATCCGACAATTCGGTCCCTGCCACCGCGCGGGCCAGTTGAAGCGCGCCGATGAGGGTCGCAAAGACGCCCATGGCAACGCCTTCCGGATCCCTGGCCTGCGGAAGCGCTGCAGACAGCTGACGCACCAGAACCAGCAAGCGTTCGGTATAGACTTGGCGCGTTTCGGGCGGCTGACGCGCGAGTTCCGGGAGCAGCGCGGCGTTGGCGCAGCCCGTTCCCGGGTTGTCCCGGTGCGCAGCTGACAGATACGCCGCTATGCCCATCTCCGGACCACCGGCGGCCAATACCTCCTGCAGTTGCTGCACCTGGCTCTCCAGTGCCGCTACAAGGCTTTCACGCACGAGCTCCGCCTTGGACTGGAAATGCGGATAGAAGGCTCCGTTCGTCAGTCCGGCGTCGCCCATAATGGCTGCCAGTCCGGACGCGGCGATGCCGTCACCGCGAAAACGCTGGGCTGCGACCTCCACGATGCGATCGCGGGAGGCGTCCTTTCGGCCCTTTTCGTAGCGCATGGCTGCTATTCCTTTCTGCTATTGCATTACGGTTGTAATTTGATATTATGATCATAATTCAACCAGCGAACGAAAGCTAGCCCCAGTGGCTTTGGAGCATAAAAAATGAATGCGAACTCTGGAAAGACCGCAGTCGTGACCGGAGCCTCTTCGGGCATCGGCCGCGCCAGTGCCGAGGCCTTGGCGCGGGCGGGGTATACCGTCTTCGGGACAAGCCGCAGCAAGGCCGGCAACGGCCCGGCTAAGGTGTCCATGCTGACCTGCGACGTGACCGACGGGGAGTCCGTCAGCGCCCTCGTTGCAACCGTGCTGGCCCAGACCGGCCGCATCGACCTCTTGGTCAACAATGCCGGTGTCGGCCTGCTTGGCGGCGCCGAGGAATCTTCGGTCGCACAGGTGCAGGTTCTGTTCGACGTCAATCTGTTCGGCGTCATGCGCATGACCAATGCGGTGTTGCCGTCGATGCGGCGCCGCGGCCAAGGGCGCATCGTCAACATCGGCTCGATTCTAGGATTGGTGCCCGCGCCATACTCAGCGCACTACTCGGCGGTCAAGCACGCGCTGGAGGGCTATTCGGAGTCGCTCGATCATGAGGTTCGCGCCTTCAACATTCGCGTCTCGGTCATCGAGCCGGCATTCGTGCGCACCGTCTTCGACCAGAACGGCATCGAGCCGGATTCCCTGTTGAAGGACTACGATCAGGCGCGCGCCGGTCTCAAGGCGCTGCTTGCCGATGTGATGCCCAAAGCCGATCGGCCGGAAGTGGTGGCGGATGTGGTCGTCAAGGCAGCGACCGACGCCCGTCCGCGACGGCGCTATACCGCAGGGAAGGCAGCGCGCCAGGTCAGCCTGCTGCGCCGCTTCGCCCCCGCGGGGATGTTCGACAAGACCTTGCGCAAGCAGTTCCGCTTGCCGGTCTGAACAACGGCGGGACGGAGAATTTCACGCACAAACGGCACACCAACAGGCACTTCAGAAAGTCACTGCCATGAAGGCATTCGTTGTCGACAAATATAACAAGAAAGGCATTTTGCGGCTGGCCGAGATGCCGGAGCCGGAACTGCTGGACAATGACGTCCTGGTCGAGGTCCATGCCGCAGGAGTGAACCTGCTGGATTCCAAAATCAGAACCGGTGAATTCAAACTCATCCTTCCCTATCGCCGGCCCTTCATTCTCGGTCACGACGTGGCTGGAAGGGTTGTCAGGGTGGGCTCGAAAGTCCGCAAATTCAAACCCGGCGACGCCGTCTATGCGCGGCCGCGCGACGGCCGGATCGGGACATTCGCCGAATTCATCGCAATCGATGAAGCCGACGTGGCGCTGAAGCCGGCGAACCTCAGCATGGAAGAGGCGGCCTCGATCCCGCTGGTCGGTCTGACCGCCTGGCAGGCTCTCATCGAGAGGGCGGGTCTGAAGACAGGCCAGAAGATCTTCATCCAGGCTGGCTCCGGCGGCGTGGGGACATTCGCCATCCAGTTGGCAAAGCATCTCGGCGCGATCGTTGCGACAACAGCGGGCGCGGCAAGCAACGATCTGGTCAGGGATCTCGGTGCCGATGTCGTCGTCGACTACAGGAAGGACGACTTCGAGAAAATCCTGTCGGGCTACGACGTCGTCCTGAACAGCCAGGACGCCAAGACGCTTGAGAAATCCCTGACTGTGCTGAAACCGGGTGGGAAGCTCATCTCGATTTCCGGTCCTCCGGATCCCGAATTTGCCAGGAAACAGGGACTGAACGTGGTGCTAAGGCTGCTGCTGCGGCTGCTGAGCCGTGGTATCAGGACCAAAGCCAAGCGCCGGGGCGTGGGATTTTCGTTCCTGTTCATGTCGGCGCAAGGTGAGCAACTGAGCAAAATCACGTCCCTCATCGAAGATGGGGCGATTCGCCCGGTCGTCGACAGGGTCTTTCCTTTTGAAGCGACCAATGAGGCGCTGGCTTACGTCGAAACAGGACGCGCCAAGGGCAAGGTCGTCGTCAAGGTCAGATAGCGCGCCCAGTTGCTTTGGGGCATTTGAGAGACACCAAAGCAAGGCAGCGCAAGGCCGACAAATTCCGAAAACGGTTCGGCATCCGATCGCCCAAACCTCAGTTGTTGCGGATTGCCACGAAGCTTGCCGCTGCCTTCAGCAAGGCTGCCTGTTCACCGTAAGGCTCAAGCAATTCATGGGCCTGCTTGACCAGCCCATGGAGCTGGCTGCGCGCCCAGTTCGCGCCATGCAGCGCCACCAGCGTCGCCTTGCCGGCGGCTGCGTCCTTGCCGGTCGCCTTGCCCATCTGGCTGGCATCGGCGGTCAGGTCGAGCAGGTCGTCGGCAAGCTGGAAGGCAAGCCCGACCGCCGAGCCGAATTCGGCCAGCCGGTCGCGGTCCTGCGGTGCGGCGCCGGCAATGATCGCGCCGGCTTCGCAGGCGAAGCGGATCAGCGCGCCGGTTTTCATCGCCTGCAGCCGGATAATGCCGGCTTCGTCCGGCCTGCTGCGCTCGGCTTCGAGATCGAGCGTCTGCCCGCCGACCATGCCCCCAGTGCCGGCCGCGCGCGCCAGCGCCAGCACCAGTGCCGCCCTGCGCTCCGCCGGCAGCGCCGTCGCCTCATCGGCGAGGACATCGAAGGCAAGCGTCAGAAGCGCATCGCCGGCAAGTATGGCGGTGGCTTCATCGAAGGCCTTGTGCACGGTCGGCTGGCCGCGGCGCAGATCGTCGTCGTCCATGGCAGGCAGATCGTCATGGATCAGCGAATAGCAATGCACGCATTCGAGCGCCGCCGCCACGCGCATCGCCGCCTCGCCATCGGCGCCAAAAAGGGCGGCACTTTCCATGACCAGGAAGGGGCGCAGCCGCTTGCCGCCGTTCAGCACGCCATGGCGCATGGCCGCCATCAGACGCTCCGGCCGGGCGATCTCGCCGGCAAGCGTGCGGCCGTCGAGCAGCAGCCTGAGCCCGGCCTCGATCGCCGCCGCCCGCCCAAGAAGTGCGGCCTCAAAGGCCAATTGCTCGTCTTTCGTCATGGCCGGGAGCGGTAGCCGACACTCAGACGTTGCGCAAGAAGCCTCGCGCCATTATGCCGGAGGCGGGAGAGTGGCGCGGGTGGGGGCGGCTTGACGGAACCGATCGTCGATCATGAAACCGAAGGGTTTGAGATGGCGCGACCAAGGCGCGTGAACCGCGCCGGTCTGAAGCGCCTGGCACGGCGCGGCCTGGTCGTCGCCGTCGTGCTGGCGGCGATACCCATTGTGCTGACCTTCCTCTATCTGCCGTCCTTCGTGCATCCGATATCGACCTTGATGGTCAAAGACCTCGCGACCTTCTCCGGTTACGACCGGCGCTGGGTGTCGATCGACGATGTGTCCCCGGTGCTGGCCAATTCGGTGATCATGTCGGAGGACGGGCAATTCTGCTTCCATCGCGGCATCGATCTCGGCGAATTGCGCGGCGTCGTCGACGATGCGCTGGCCGGCGAGGCGACGCGCGGCGCCTCGACCATCACCATGCAGACGGTGAAGAACCTTTTCCTGTGGTCGCGGCCGCTGGGCTCGGTGCGCAAGGTGGTCGAACTGCCGCTGGCCGTCTATTTCGACGCGGTGATGTCGAAACGGCGGATCATGGAGATCTACCTCAACATCGCCGAATGGGGGCCGGGCATTTACGGCATCGAGGCGGCGGCGCAGCACCATTTCGGCGTTTCGGCCAAACAGCTGTCGCGGCGGCAGGCGGCATTGCTGGCCGTCTCGCTGCCCAATCCGATCGCCCGCAATCCGGCCAAGCCCGGTCCGGGTCTGCGGCGGCTGGCGTCGCTGATCGAACGCCGCGCCGGCCGTTCGGGCGCGTATGTCGGTTGTCTTGATTAGGTAGAACCGCTGCCAGTTCAAAAAAAATCGCCACGGTGCTGGCCAAAACGGCGCAGGGCGTGTATAGGCACCCGACTTTCTCAGATTATGGCCCTGACGCGGCCCTTTCACGAGGGCTATCGGGGCATTTTGACCATGTAGTGGAGCATATCCATGGCCGTTCCGAAACGAAAAACCTCTCCGTCCAAGCGCGGCATGCGCCGCTCGGCCGACGCTCTCAAGGCCCCGACCTATGTCGAGGACAAGAATTCCGGCGAAATGCGCCGCCCGCACCATATCGACCTGAAGACCGGCATGTATCGCGGTCGCCAGGTGCTGACGCCCAAGGAAAGCTGAGACCAGCTTTCGAAGGGTTTGAATGCCAAAAGAACCGGCCATTGGCCGGTTTTTTTGCGTTTGGTGCGCGTCGCGCCGCCAACTATGCCAAAGACCGGGCGTCCGTGGCGATACAAGCTGCGGCGGCGGTGCTGTATTGAGTGATGCCTTGTCGCGGCGCTTCCGCGCGATGATCGACCGGCTTCAGAGGGACCGCATGACCAAGCTCACCACAGCACCGCGCGATATCTGCCAGACCTTCATGAACTTCCCGCTGGTCGAGGACCTCGATGCGCTGAAGGCGGATGTCGCCATCATCGGCATGCCTTACGGCAGTCCCTACACGATCGACGAGTTGGTCAACGACCAGACCAACGCGCCGACGGCGGTGCGGCGCGCCTCGCAGCGCATCAGCCTCGGGCTCGACCGCTATGATTTCGACATTGGCGGAACCCTGTTTGACGGGCAGGACGTCAAGGTGGTCGATGTCGGCGATGTCCCCGGCGATGCCGCCGGCGGCCACTACAGGTTGGCCGAAGCGGCGATCCGAAAGATCCGCGTCGCCGGCGCCTTGCCGATCACCATTGGCGGCGATCACGGCATTCCGATCCCGATCCTGCGGGCGCTTGACGGCGAAGGGCCGATCACCCTGGTTCAGATCGATGCCCATCTCGACTGGCGCGACAATGTCAACGGGGTCAGGGAAGGCTATTCCAGCCCCATCCGCCGCGCTTCGGAGATGGCGCATATAGCCGGGATTTTCCAGCTCGGCATCCGCGGCCAGGGCAGCGCCCGGCTCGAGGAGGTCGAGGCGGCCCGCGCCTACGGCTCCAACATCGTCACCGCCAATGAATGGCAGGATATCGGTACGGCGGCGCTGCTCAAGCGCATCCCGGACCGTGGCCGCTATTACCTGACCATCGATGCCGACGGTCTCGATCCCGCTGTCATGCCGGCGGTCGAAGGCCCGGCGCCTGGCGGCATCAGCTACCGGCAGACGATCGAACTGATCAAGGGGCTGTTCGCCAAGGGACGTGTCGTCGGCATCGACATCGTCGAGATCGCGCCGGCGCGCGACGTCAACGAGATCACCTCGATGACCGCCGGCCTTTTCATCCTCAACGCTATCGGCGCCGCCGTGCGGACAGGCCAGTTCAAGCGCTGAATCCCGGCGTGTCGGTGGTCAGCCGGGGCAACTGTGGCTGACAGGGTTGTTTCGCGCGGTCTTTTTCCGTGTTTGCGGGCGCTAGCGAAAAATCTTGACGGCGTGCCTGCGGGGCATTCTACAGAAGGTGCCCCCATTGTTTAGGCAATTCCTTGGGAAACCGCTTTCCTGGAATTGCTAGAGGAGACGCCTGATGTTCGGTGCCATCCCGCTGCTGATCGTGCCCTTCGTGGCCTACAATCTCGGACTCCTCGGAATATTCGGCAGCGGCGACGATCCGTGGGCGACCGAGATCTTCTCGTTCAGCATGATGTCGGGCGGGGTGTTCTCGATGACGCTCGGCGACCTGATGGTGGTGATCGGGCTGATCTTCCTGTTCCTCGAAATGGTGAAGTCGGTGCGCACCACGAACGCCTCGATCATGGACCATCTGTTGTCGACGCTGGTCTTCGTGGCGTTCCTGGTCGAGTTCCTGCTGGTGAAGGGCGCGGCGCACTCCGTCTTCTTCACGCTGATGGTGATCGCCCTGTTCGATGTGCTGGCCGGGTTTTCGGTGTCGATGCGGTCGGCGAGTAGAGACATAAATTTGAACTAGCCGCCTTCGTTGGATGGTCGCATCCGTTCGCGATTGGCGTGGCTGCTCTTTCTGGTCCTCCTGGGGCGAAGCAAGGAGCGAAGCGACGCGGCGCAGACCTTGGGATCCATTCCGTGAAGCTAAGGCGTTGCAACGGTTCAGAATTCTGCTCCGCTTACACTTGCGGCAAAGGTCGCGGCATGGATCCCGGGGTCTTCGCGACGGAGCTTCGCTCCTGCTTCGCCCTGGGATGACGAAGCTCCCCCTCAGCCCGGATCGGCGGTGAAGCCGGCGGCTTCGATGCCAGCGATGGCGGCGGCCTCGTCATTGTCCGACGTATCGCCCGAAATTCCGACGGCGCCGATGGCGGCGCCTGCCTTGTCGCGGATCAGCACGCCGCCGACGACTGGCAACACGCGTCCACCCGAGACGTCGGAAATGCCGGCGACGAGATGCGGCCGCTCCTTGGCGAAAGCCTCGACACGGCGCGAGCCCATCCCGATGGCGAGCGCGCCATAGGCCTTGCCGGCCGACATTTGCGGGCGCAGGAACGAGGCTCCGTCCTGACGCTGGAAGGCGACGAGATGCGCGCCGGCGTCCAGCACGGAAACGCCGAGCGGCTTGAGCTTCAGCTCGGCGCCCTTGGCGAAGGCGGCGTCGATGATGTGCTTGGCTTTTTCGAGGGTCAGTGCGGTCATGGCTGTCTCCTGATCAAAACGCGTCAATCATCGCCTGACATGCGGGATGCGAAATCCCGGTTGCGGTTGAAATTGCTTCGCGTGGGAAAGCGGAAATGGCGGGCATTGCTGATCGTGGCACATGGCGGATACGATCCGCCGGCATCCAGATCGGGCGTCGATGAAGAAGGCCGCGCTATTTTTTCTTGGCTCGGGGCGCTTTCTTGACCGGAACGGCAGGGGCGTTGGCGAGGTCTTCCGCTTCCTTGGCAAGGCGCAATGCCCGGAGCTTGTTGGTCTTGGCCTGGCGGGCGTCGGCCTCGGCGACATACTCCGCCATCGCCTTTTGCCGCACCGTGGCTGCCTCTTCCTGCTTCTTGAAACGCATATCTGCCCTGGCGCGGGCAGTATCCTTAGAGTTCTCGACCAAGAGCGTTATCCAATCCCGTAAATTATGTTTTTCAGCCCCTTGATAGCAGAGCCGGCCTGATAATGGGGAAATAAGTTGGTCAAGCGGCCGGGGCCTCGATGCCGCTCGACGCCTTGCGGGCTACCACCGCCTCATATCCGGCCTGCAATGTAGCGCGGACGGAAGGCTGCGCGGGTGTGGCGACAGGCGTGCCCAGATGGTCGTGGCGCAACTCGTCCATGAACTGCTCCCACATTGGCGGCCCGCCTTTCTCCAGCAGCTCGGCGCGGATCGAAAGCTCCTCGCTCACCGGCAGCCAGACGCGGCCCCAAGCGCCGAGATGCGCCATGATCGGCACCAGCGTGATGGCCATCTCGGTCAGGCTGTAGATCGCCTTCTGCTTGTGCGAGGGGTCGTCGGCCTTGGTCAGCATGCCGAGTTCCATCAGCCGCTTCATCCGGTCGGCCAGGATATTGGAAGCGATGCCCTCGATCGAGCCGTTGAGCAGTTCGCGAAAGTGGCGTTTGCCGCCAAAAATCATGTCGCGCAGGATGATCAGGCTCCAGCGATCGCCGAACACTTCCAGCGACAGATTGATAGGGCATCCCGAGCGGTGTTCGGTTTTCATCCGACTCTCCTCAAAAAACCGGTTGCATTATCGTATCAGTTTTATTATCGTGCAACCGATTGCAAAATGCAACCAGTTTGATTGGCCTTTGATTGGCCGATAGGAGGAGAGTCCCATGACAAGGGCCGCAGCACCCGAAATCGTCTCCCAGACGTTTGGCGATCCCGGAGATCCAGCCATTCTGCTGATCATGGGCGCCATGGCCTCGATGCTCTGGTGGCCGGAGGCGCTCTGCAAAAAGCTCGCCGGCGAAGGCCACTTCGTGATCCGCTACGACAATCGTGACACCGGCCTGTCGACCAAATATACGCCGGGCGAGCCGCCGTATACGTTCGACGACATGGCGGACGATGCGGTGCGCGTCCTCGACAGTTGCGGCATCGGCAAGGCGCATGTGATCGGGATGTCGATGGGCGGCATGATCGCGCAACGACTGGTGTTGAAACATCCCTTGCGTGTCATCTCGCTGACCGTAATCAGCAGTTCGCCGGTGGGGATCGACACATCGCAGCTGCCGGGAACGACCGAAGCCTATATGGAGCACTCGGCCGATGGCGCCAGAGTCGACTGGTCGAACCGCGACCAGGTGGTCGGCTTCGTCGTCAAGGATGCGCGTGCGATCGCCAGCACCGCGCATCACTTCGACGAGAAGGCGATGCGGGCGTTCGTCGAACGGGACTACGACCGATCCGGCGGCTTCCTGAGCGCGACTAACCATTTCATGCTGAAGAGCTGCGAGGATCTGAAAGGACGCCTGCGCGAGATCAAGGTTCCGCTGCTCGTCATTCACGGGACATCGGATCCGATCTTTCCGGTCGAGCATGGCGCAGCCCTTGCCGACGCTGTTGCCGGCGGGCGGCTTGTCCGCGTCGAAGGCGGTGGCCACGAACTGCATCCCGACGACTGGGGCACGATCGTTGCCGCCATCGTCACGCATACCAAACCCTGAAGGCAGTCTGGAACCTTGACACATTCGCCTCACGGAAATAGTTAAGTAATTGCTTCAGTGTCGGCGCAGGCTGGCACCGCTCCAGCATCGGCGAACCACAAACAGACGAGCAAAAAATGTCCCTGACCTTCCATTTCCATCCGCTGGCATCGTTCTGCTGGAAACCGCTGATTGCGTTCTACGAGAACGACACGCCCTTCACGCCGGTTATCGTCGACCTCGGCGACGAGCAGTCGCGGGCAGCATTCCTGAAGGTGTCGCCGACCGGCAAGATGCCGGCGCTGCGTGACGATGCACGCAATCGCACGGTGCTGGAATCGACCATCGTCATCGAATATCTGGCCGCGCATTATCCCGGGCCGGTCGAGCTCATCCCGGCCGAGGCCGACCTTGCTCTCCAGGTCCGCCAGGCCGACCGTTTCTACGATTTCTACGTGCAGGCTCCGATGCAGAAGATCGTCGGCGACAGGTTGCGCCCGCAGGACAAGACCGATCCGTTCGGGGTCGAGGAAGCGCGCGCGCAACTGCGCAACGCCTATGCGATCATCGAGGAGGAGATGCGTTCGAAAATCTGGGCGGCCGGCCCCACCTTCACCATGGCCGACTGCGCGGCCTCGCCGGCGCTGTTCTACGCCAACAAGGTCGAGCCGTTCGGCGACAGCTATCCGGCCGTGAAACACTACCACGACCGCCTGCTCAAGCGGCCGTCCTTCGCCCGGGTGGTCGAGGAGGCGCAGCCCTACTTCAAGTTCTTTCCCTACAATAACGGCTGATCGCGATGCTGCACGATCCCGCCCAGCTCGACCTGATGTTCCAGGCGCTCGCAGACCCGGCCAGGCGCAGCATGGTCGAACGGCTGTCGCGTGGGCCGGCCTCGGTCAGCCAGTTGGCCGAACCGCTGGCGATGTCGCTGTCGGCCGTCGTCCAGCATCTCAACGTGCTCGAAGCAAGCGGGCTGGTGCGCTCGGAAAAGCTCGGCCGCGTGCGCACCTGCCAGATCGCGCCGCAGGCGCTGCGCAGCGCAGAACACTGGATCAACGAACGGCGGCTGACATGGGAGCGTCGGCTCGACCGGCTCGGCGATTTTCTCGCCGGGACCGAATGACCTGAAGCAGAGGAGAAATGACCATGCCCGGCAAAAGCAGAGCGGAGTTGATCCGCGGCTATTTTTCCGCCTACCAGGCGAATAACAAGGCTGCCGTCGCGGCGGTGCTCGCCGACGATTTCACCTTCACCAGCCCCTATGACGACGCCATCGACCGTGCGACCTATTTCGAGCGCTGCTGGCCGGACAGCCCGGCCTTCAGCTCGATCGTCATCGAGCGGATATGCGAGGACGAGGACGCCGCCTTTGTCCTCTATCGCTGCGAGACGGCGGACGGAAAGACCTTCCGCAACACCGAACTGCATCTGTTCCATGACGACAGGTTGCGCGCCGTCGAAGTCTATTTCGGCGCGTCCTATCGCGACGGCGTCTTCGTCGCGCAGAAACCATCAAGCTGACCTAGAGGACCTGACCATGGCCGAACGATCCGTCGTCCACTCCACCTTCGTCCTCGAGCGCCTCTATCCATTTGCACCGGCGAAAGTCTATTTCGCGCTCAGCGATCCGGCCGCCAAGCGGCGCTGGTTCGCCGACCCCGACAACCCGATGACCCACAGGCACGAAATGGATTTTCGCGTCGGCGGTCAGCCGGCGGGCCGAAGGACGGGCCGATCCACACCTATACCGCCACCTATCAGGACATCGTGCCCAACCAGCGCATCGTCTACAGCTACGACATGCTGTTCGGTGATGTCAGAATCTCGGTTTCGCTGGCGACAATTGAGCTTCGCCCGGAAGGCACGGGCACGCGTCTGGTGCTCACCGAGCAGGGCGCGTTTCTCGATGGGCACGACACACCGTCATCGCGCGAGCATGGTACCGGATTCCTGCTCGATGCGCTGGGCAAGGCGCTGGCAACGGACACTTGAAAGCCAGGGAGGCGAGCTGGAATCTCGGCCTATGCTTCCCAGAACTGATCAAGCCAAATATTGAGCTTGAGGAAGCCGGCACTGCTGACTGTATAGACGCGCCTCGTGCCCTCGGCCCTGGCCTGAACCAGACCGGCGTCCAGCAACACTTTCAAGTGCTGGGACACGGCCGGGCGGGAGACTGGAAGGCCCGAAGCCAGCTCGTTGACGGTTTTCGGGCCACGCCGGAGCTCTTCCAGAAGATAGCGCCGGTTGGGGTCGGCAATCGCCATGAAGGCGTCAGAAAAGATCATGCCTATACTTGTGGGGCAAAGCTTTTCAAATCTCAACCGTCGGCTTCCGCTTTTCTGAGCCGCAGTGCTTCAGGGGTGACCGAGCGATCGGCCGGCTGGGTCTTGAAGGCATCGCGGTCTTCGATCGGCACCGGCGCGCGGCGGCTGATGCGCAGCAGCGTGTAGGCGGCGAGGCTGAGATGCGCCAGCGCGGTGGCCAGGAACAGGCCTTCGGGGCGGAGCCAGCCCATCAGGGCGGCAGCCAGCAAGGGCCCGATCATGGTTCCGAAGCCATACAGAAGCAGCAGGCCGCCCGAGACCTTGACGAAATCCTCCGATCGGGCGTGGTCGTTGGCATGCGCCACGGCGATCGAATAGAGCGTGTAGGCAAAGGCGCCGTAGGCAGCGGCGAAGACAATGACGAGGACGGCGGAACGCGGTTCGAACAGGAAGATCAGGATGGCGAACAGTGCGGCGCCGAAAGCCGCGCCCGCCAGCACGAAACGGCGGTCGGTCTTGTCGGAGAGGCGTCCGGCCGGAAGCTGCATGGCCGCGCCGGCAATAACGACAAGGCTCATCATCAGTGCGATCTGGGCGGTGGAGATGCCGATACGGGCGCCGTAGACGGCGCCAAGCGTGCCCCAGGCGCCATTGGCGATGCCGACCAACAGGCAGGCGATCGCCGACACCGGCGAGTTGGCGTAGAGACCTTTGACGTCGAGCTTGACGTCCTGCAAAGGCTTGGGAGACGAAGCCGACGACACCGCGGTCGGGATCAGCGACAGGCAGAACAATATGCCGGTGATCATGAACAGCGATGCCGATCTGACGTCGCCGCCGGCAACGATCATCTGGCCGCCCATGATCGAGGCATAGGTGACCATCATGTAGAGGCCGAAGACGGTGCCGCGGTTCTCGTTGGTGGCCTTCTCGTTCAGCCAGCTTTCGATGACCATGAAGGCTCCGGCCATGGTGAAGCCGGTGAAGGCGCGCAGCAGGATCCAGACATATTCGTCGATGATCAGGCCGGTAAGCAACGCCACGATGGCGCCCGAAGCGGCAAAGGCGCCGAACGCCCGGACGTGGCCGGCGCGGCGCACCAGGCGCGGTGCGAAGAAGCAGCCGGTGACGAAGCCACCGGCCCAGGCCGTGCCCATCAGGCCGAGCGATGCGGTCGAAAACCCTTCGAGCTGGCCGCGCAACGGCAACAACAGGCCGTGCAATCCCGAAGCCGCGAGCAGGAAAGCGGTGCCGCGAAGCAGCGAGAGGATCGGCCTGTAGCTTGCAAACATTGTTTGATCCGTCTGGAGATTCGGTGGCGGGGTCTGAAGACAGGCGCATTCGGGCTTTTCGGCGGCGGATGCTCAACGCCGAAACTAACGCGAAAACTAGCCGCGGCGAAACAGGGCTTCGGCCGCCGATTTGGTGCTGCCCTTGGTCTGGAGCTCGGCTTCGAGCCGGGCAATCTCCTCGCGCAGGATGCTGATCCGTTCGGTCAGGTCACCGACCGAAAGCAGCGACAGATCCTGTCCGATCTCATGCGGGCGGGCTTTCTTCTTGGGTTCGTCGTCGAAGATCGCCATCGTCGCTCCTCCCTATTCAGTATTGGGGCTGATTTGGCCATTTGCCTGATCCGGCAATCAGCATACATAGGGCAGGGGCGCAGATGCAAACAGCCGGCAAGAAGCTGGCAGCCGGCGGACCGAGACGGGAAATTTCATGGCGAGCGGACATAAAATTCCAGCCACGATGACGGCCATTGCAATCTCGCAACCGGGCGGGCCGCGGGTGCTGAAACCGGAAACGCGCGACGTGCCGGTGCCTGGTCCCGGCGAAATCCTGATCCGGGTGCGTGCGGCCGGCGTCAACCGCCCCGACGTGCAGCAGCGCAAGGGCGCCTATCCGGCGCCGCCCGGCGCTTCCGACCTGCCCGGTCTCGAGGCATCGGGCGAAGTGGCCGTCCTTGGCGACGACATATCGCGCTGGCGCATCGGCGACCGGGTCTGCGCGCTGACGCCGGGGGGCGGTTATGCCGAATATGTAAAGGTTCATGCCGGCAGCGTGCTGCCGCTGCCCGCCGGCTTCACCCACACGGAGGCGGCCGCGGTTCCGGAAAACTATTTCACCGTCTGGCACAATGTGTTCGAGCGCGGCGGCCTGAAAAAGGGTGAGACGCTGCTGGTCCATGGCGGCTCATCGGGCATCGGCACCACGGCGATCCAGCTGGCGTCGGCCTTCGGCGCCTATGTCGTCACCACCGCCGGCAGCAAGGAAAAATGCGACGCCTGCCTGAAACTCGGCGCCGACCGGGCGATCAACTACCGCGAGGAGGATTTCGTCGCGGCGGTCAAGGATGCGACCGGCGGCAAGGGGGCCGACGTCATTCTCGACATGGTCGGCGGCGACTATATCGCGCGCAACTACGAGGCCGCCGCGGTCGAGGGCAGGATCGTCCAGATCGCCGTCCAGGCCGGCGCGGTGGCGAGCGCCGATTTCTCGAAAATCATGGTCAAGCGGCTGACCCACACCGGCTCGACGCTGCGGCCTCGCACGGTCGAGTTCAAGGCGGCGCTCGCCGCCGCACTGGAAGCACAGGTGTGGCCGCTGCTCGGCACCCGGAAGGTAGCGCCGGTGATGGACATGATCTTCCCGCTGACCGACGCCTGGCGGGCGCATGAGCGCATGGAAGAGGGCGAGCATATAGGCAAGATCGTTCTCGACGTCGGCTAGATGGGGCGAGATTCAGGCGAGGCCGGCCTGCGAATGGCGGCTCCCTGCGCTTCCGGCCTTCGCCGGCCGAAGCCCTCATGAGGCGTTGCGGCAGTTAAGGCTACGGCCGGCGTAGGCCGGTGCTTCGTACTGAAGTACGCTTCGCTCCGGTTCTCGGGAGCCGCCATTCTCTGCTCGGCCTGACCTGAACCTCGCGCCATGCTCCGCGCTCAGCCTGTCGGCAAGATGAACAGAAGCTTAATGCTGCAATGCAGCATTTGCATTGCGGCTATGCAAAGACGTCTGTTCAATTCGTGGGCAGCACTGCCTATCTAAGCGTCATCGAAACGATTTGATCCAACAACTGGAGGACAACCATGAACCCGATCCGCGCTTTCCGTAACTGGCGTATGTACAACGAAACCGTGCGCGAGCTGAACAAGCTCAACGCCCGTCAGCTCAGCGACCTCGGCATCAGCCGCGGCGACATCGAGAGGATTGCCCGCAAGGCCATCTAATTCGAAGCCTGGTCGGCCGATGAGGCCTGACCACGCGGCAGAAGCAAGAGCCGCCGCAGACGGTATCCCGTCGCCGGTTCCGAGCCCGCTGGACCCTGTCCGGCGGGTTTTGTCGTCTTGGACCCCCTGTACAACTCGGCATCAATGATCGCCGGAGCCGAGGTCCTCCTGGCCTCCCCCGCTGTCCGGTGTCCGACGGCTGCGCCCTGCGCCAAAAACATTGCGAAACGGCAGCGGAGCGGTTATACAGGCCGCGAATTTCCCATTTTGGTGGCTCTAAACCACCGCCCGCGCGGGAACGCGGGCGAACGAGAAGGATTTTTGAAATGGCCAATACGCTGCTGATGCCCAAGGCGACCGCCGTCTGGCTGGTCGACAACACCGCGCTTTCCTTCGAGCAGATCGCGCAGTTCTGCGGGTTGCATCCGCTCGAGGTCAAGGCGATCGCCGACGGCGAATCGGCGCAGGGCATCAAGGGCATGGATCCGATCATGACCGGACAGCTGACCCGCGACGAGATCGCGCGCGCCGAGAAGGATCCGAACCAGCGCCTGAAACTGTCCGACCCCAAGGTGCGGGTGCCGGAATCCAAGCGCAAGGGTCCCCGCTACACACCGCTGTCGAAGCGCCAGGACCGGCCCAACGCCATCCTGTGGCTGGTCCGCAACCATCCGGAATTGAAGGACGCGCAGATTTCGCGCCTGGTCGGCACGACCAAGTCGACGATCGAACAGATCCGCGAGCGCAAGCACTGGAATTCGGCCAATCTGCAGCCGATGGACCCGGTGACGCTGGGTCTCGCTTCGCAGATCGACCTCGACATGGAAGTCAACCGCGCCTCGCGCGGCCGCGAGCAGGCGCAGCCTGTCGGCGACACGCTGCTGCCGGCTGCCGTGACCGAGCGCCTGGTGCCGGCGCCGGAGAAGCCGAAGGACGAGGATGCCGAGCTCGACGCAAACGCCGTGTTCGCCAAGCTCTCGGCGCTCAAGTCCAAGAAGGAAGATGCGGACGACGAGTAAGGTTTGCGACAGTTCATCAAAAAAGCCCGCTTCGTGAACTGACCCCCGAAAGTTGGACACAACCTTCGGGGGTTTTGCATGTCCAAATACAGCGAGAGTTTCAAGCGCTCGGTTGTCGACATCTATTTAGGCGAGGATGAGGGCTACGCGAGCGCGGCGTCAATGCATGGCGTTGATGCGGCCACTGTTCGCAAGTGGGTTGCGTTGTACCAGGCCCATGGAGATGCCGGGCTATCTGCCAAGTACGATCGTTATGACGCGGCGTTCAGGCTGTCGGTGCTTGAGCGGATGTGGGAGGAAGGTCTGTCGTATCGGCAGACGGCTGCATTGTTCAATATCCGCAATGCCAGTTGCCTGACGGGCTGGGAGAAGCGCTATCATGCGGGCGGGATAGAGGCGCTCGGCCCACGTCCCAGAGGACGACCCATGTCAAAGCCGCCGTCCCCCGTAGTGCCTGTTGCAGCCAGTGACGAGGCCAAAAGCCGCGAAGAACTGCTGGCTGAGCTGAAGCATCTGCGGATGGAGAACGACTACCTAAAAAAACTGGAGGCCTTAACGCAGGGACATGCGCCCAAAAAGCGCAAGCCGTCCAGGCGTTAAGGCCGTTGCATTCGCTTGAGGGGCTGCTCGAGCTGGCGAAGCTTGCGCGCAGCACGTTCTATTACAGACAGAAAGCAGCGAAGCGCTCGGACCGCCATGCGGCGCTGAAGGCGGCGATCAAGGCCATCTTCGACAGCCACAAGGGTCGCTACGGCTATCGCCGGGTGACTGCGCAACTGCACCGGTTGGGCCGGCGCGTCAACCACAAGACCGTCCAGAGCCTGATGGCCGGGATGGGATTGAAGTCGCTGGTCAGGCCGAAGAAGTATCGCTCCTACAGGGGCGAGGCTGGGCGGACCGCTCCCGATCTGTTGCAGCGCAAGTTCGGCGCCGACCGGGCTAACCGCAAATGGGTGACCGACGTGACGGAGTTCAGCCTGGCCGGCGACAAGCTCTACCTGTCCCCGGTCATGGACCTCTACAATGGCGAGATCGTCGCGTTCGAGACGGCGCGGCGGCCACGCTTCAAACTGGTGGACAATATGCTGACCAAAGCCCTCGCCCGGCTTGGTGAGGACGAACGGCCGATCCTGCATTCCGATCAGGGATGGCAGTATCAAATGTCGGCATTCCAACGCAGGCTGGAAGCCAGAGGCCTTCAACAGAGCATGTCACGCAAAGGCAATTGCCTCGACAACGCCCCAATGGAGAGCTTCTTTGCCATCCTCAAATCCGAGCTCTTCCATCCCGGAACCTTCGACACCGTTCAAAGCCTGGACGACGCCATCACGGACTACATCGACTACTACAACCACCGCCGCATCAAACTGAAACTGAAAGGGCTGGCCCCTGTGCAATACAGGAACCAGCCCTTAAACCTACCAGCTCAATGAACCGTCCAACTTTATGGGGTCAGTTCATCGAGCGGGCTTTTTCATTGATTATCGAAGTCTCAGCTGCGCGCCGCCCGGTCCGGCGTCATGCCATAGTCCTCCGAGCGTTCGACGGCGCGGTAGAAGTCGGCAAGCTGCTTGCCGCGCTCAGGCTTGAAGATGCGGCCGGCGATGACCACCGAGGCGATGCGGTCGATGCGGAAGGCGCGGAAATCGTCGCGCATCTCGCACCAGGCAACCAGCGTCCATACCTTGCCCCAGAACCACAGACCGAGCGGACGGATGTCACGCCCGGTGCCGCGGCCGGCCTCGTCGCGGTAGTCGATGGTCAGCACCTGTCGCTTCTCGACAGCGCGCTCGATCACGTCGATCGCCTCACGCGCGGCGTCGCTCACCACCCACATCGGCGTGTGGATCTCGGTGCGGGCGATGCGGTCCTTCTCGGCGTCGGGCAGGACGGCGCCGATCTTGACCAGCGCCTCGTCGGCCGCACGCGCCATGGCCGCGCCGCCAAAGGCCCGCACCATGCGGGCGCCGGCGACCAGCGCGACGATTTCGTCACGCGTGAACATCAGCGGCGGAAGGTCGAAACCCTCCCTCATCATGTAGCCGACGCCGGCCTCGCCGTCGATCGGCACTCCGGTCGACTGCAAATCGGCGATATCGCGGTAGATGGTCCGCTCGGAAACCTCGAGCCATGTGCCGAGCTTCTGGGCGGTGACCAGCCGGCCGCCACGCAGGTGCTGCACGATCTGAAAGAGCCTGTCGGCACGTCGCATCGTATGGTCCCTCGGCTGCTTGTCTATGAATGTCACGGTCCCGAAACCGGTTCCGGGTGACATCCATCTCCTGTTTTATGCTTGTCGTTCTCCCAAAAACCGCTGCGCACTTTTGGGCGACACGCATTATGGTTTAAGTCCTTCGCGCTTGCGCTGCACGGCGACGAATTCCGCGCCGAAGGACAATTTCTTCGTTGTCGGCGTGTTCACGTCGAGCACACGCCAGTACGGCGTGATATCGTTCAGCGTCATGCCGCGTTCGAGATCCTCATTGGCGGCTTCGGCGACGGTGCGCAGATGATAGCCGATGGTGACCGGACATGTCACTTGCGCCCCATGCTCGATGGCGAGCGCAGTGCGCAAGGCGCGTACATCCATCTCGACGCCGTTGGGGATCGTGCGGATGAAATCATCGACCTGACGGGGCGTCGGCACCAGCATCGGCTGGCCCTCGACGACGTCGCCCATTGTGCGTGGCGTCGGCTTCACGCCGTTGACGCCCGGCGTGTTCAGCCTGTCGTTCCAGCTTTTCACCATTCATGTCTCCTGACACGTTTATGGCATGGTGCTCCTGACAGCATTCTGTCAGGAGCCTTCAGCATTGTCCGTAGCAGGCGCCAAAGTTTTTGCGCCAGCCCGAGGGGTCGCTGCCCGGGGGTCCATGTCAATGATCCGGGCGTTGCGGGGTCCGCATCCAAGCATTGTCAGGTAAAACGCCTCAGATCTCGCGAATGCGGCTGTGACCCTCATACATATCCGGCCAGCCAATGTCCTTGCGGATGTCCGCCGGCAAGGAGTTCAGGAAGCGCTGGGTACGGACTTCATTGCGCATCGTGCGGATCTTGCCGACATAGTGCTGTACGCTGTTCAAAATACCAAAGCTGTTCATGACCATCTCCTCTTCTCTGATGGAGACACTATCGCATACCCCTCCTGACAGCAGTCTGTCAGGAGCATGTCAGCTCGTTGAAGAAAGCTGCGAGGTGCTTGGCGGTCGGTTCGGAAACGAGCCTTTTGTCAGGAATGGCCAAGTCGACCGAGACCATGCAAGAACCGCTTTGACAGCCTGTCGCGATGCTGCTCAAAGGCGGGCATGTCGAAACTCCTCGCGCTCGTCATCATCGGCATGATGGCCATTCAGCTGATCAAGCCGCTCGGCTGGCCGGGCCTGAAGCGGCGCGGCGATTTCTGGAAGCTGGCCCTGATCGCCATGGCGGCCATCGCGCTGGCGGGTGCGCTGGGGCACTGGGCATAGCCTTGAGGGTCAGGTCGGGTCCACCGTTCCCATGGCAATCATCCGGATGGCGTTGAGGCTGGGCACGAAGAAGTAATCGCCACCGCGCGTCGTCATGAATTCCGGCAGGTTCGCCGCAATAAAAGGCGTGGCGTTGGCCGGGCCGGCCGGAATGACATGCTTGCTCGATTCGGCGCGGTTGCCGGTCAGCGTGCAGGTGTCGTTGCCGGTTTCGGAATCCAGGCCGTAGCTCGTCCATTGCTGCTGGATGATATTCTGGCTCAGATCCATTGGAAGCAGGCTGCAATCAACAGTATTTGGAAATACCCGCGTCAGTTCTCTGAAGCCCACCAGTCCGAGCTTGTGCCCCCTCAGGTCAATCGGCGAGCACCCATCCGACCAGATGTTCGGCCCAGGCGCGGTAACCGGCTTCCGAGGCATGAAAGCCATCGGAGGCAAAGCCGGCCTCAGGGTTGGTGATCGGCAGCCGTGGCGCCGGCACGGCGCCGCGCTCGAAACAGAGGCGCTCGCCCATGCGGTTCATTGCGGTAGCGCGGATTTCGAGTATCTTGCCGAGCAGCGGCGGCATGGCCGGCGCACGGGTGAATTCCAGCACCGGCGACCAGACGACGCGGGCCTCCGGCCATTTGGCGCGCAGCGCGTAAAGCAGGCCGCCGAACTCTTTCTTGAAGCGCGGCACCGAGTGGAAATTCTTGGTGTCGTTGGTGCCGATGGCCAGCACTATATGCGTCCACCGATCGGCCGACAGGTTGGGCAGCACATGGTCGCGGATCTGGCCCGACGTTGCCGAGTTGAAGCCGGCGGCGCGCCAGCGCACGGCAAGGCCGGTTCGTTGCGCGATCATGACGGCAAGCTGCGCGGCAAGCCCGTTCTCGGAATTGCCGATGCCGACGGAAGCGGCCGAGGAATCGCCCAGCACCAGCAGCGAGATGGCCGGCGCCTTGCCCGATATTTCGTGCATGACCGGCCCTTGTGCCGGCAGCATGCGGGTGGTGCGGCGGCGCACGCCGAGGCCCTGCCAGACATAGACGGGGTAGGCGAGCCAGGTAAGAAGGGCCGGGAAGCGCATGGCAATACCGTTAGAGGTTAACGGCAGCCTTAGCGCATGTTTGGGCGCAGGTGAACGCGCTTCTAGTCGCAGCAGTTTTCCTTAGCTGCCTGCTTTTCCTGATATTCGTCATGCAGCCGCACCCAGTCCATCAGGCTTTGATAAGGGCCATTTTCGCCGCGGCCCTTCGGCGTTATATCGAGATAGTCATAGGTGCCGATCTGCGCCTCGCCGCCGCGGGCGCGCGACATAAAGGTGAGAAAGACGTCGCCGTTCTCGTCCTTGTAGAAAACACTGGTGCCGGGAAGGTCCTTTGACGTGCGCGGACGCGTCTCGAAATTGTAGGTGGTGTCGCCGGCCGCGATCTGCTTGTCGGTGAAGGAGACCTGCATGTCGAAGTTGAAATCCGAGGCGTAGGACGACACCCAGTCGAATTTCCAGCCCATACGCTGCTTGTAAGGCAGCAGTTCCGCCAGCGGCGCGCGCGCAACCACCACCAGCGACACGTCGTGGCGCCTGAGATGCTGATCGGCGCCGTCTATATGGTCGGCAAGGAAGGAGCAGCCTTCGCAGCGGTGGTTCGATCCTGGCGTCATCATGAAGTGGTAGACGATCAGTTGGCTGTTGGCGCCGAACAGTCCGGCCAGGTTCTTCGGACCCTGCTCGGTCTCGAAGACATAGTCCTTGCGGATTTTCATCCAGGGCAGTTCACGCCGCTCGGCGGCGATGCGCTCACGCAACCGTGTCAATTCCTTCTCGCGCGCCAGATGCGCCTTGTGCGCCTCAAACCAGTCTTCACGCGAAACCACCTTCTTGCGAGTCATGAAGTTCTCCCTGTCTGTTCACCCAAGGACGTTCGGGGTGGGCAGAAACCGACATCGCCGTCAGCTTTTGCCGAAAAGGAGATAAGGATGGGCGAACTCCGTCCCAAGCCCGCCTTGTCATAAACAAAACCCGGGCGCATCGGCCCGGGTTGTATGACAACGGGAGGACTGCGCTCAGGCGGCCTGTTCGAGGCTCGCCGTCCATCGTCCCAGCGCCGCCAGATGGTTCATGTGGGCACGATGGGTGAAGGCGGCCTGGCCGGAGGCGACGTTCGATGCCTTGCCGCTCCAGGCCTTTTGTGGGGCGGCCTGCAAGGCGCGGCCATAGGAGAAGGTCAGCTTCCACGGATGCGGCCCGATGGCGTTGATGGCGTTGAGGTTGGCGGTCGCCTCCTCGTCCGACTGCCCGCCCGAAAGGAAGGCGATGCCCGGCACCGCTGCCGGTACGGTTTCGCGGAACAGTTTTATGGTCTTTTCCGCGACCTCTTCGGGGCTGCTCACCTTGCCCGACTTCCTGCCGGCCAGCACCATGTTCGGCTTCAGGATGGTGCCTTCCAGCACAACGCGCGCCGCATGCAGCTCGTCATAGAGCTTGATCAGCGTTGCCTTCGAGATGTCGTAGCAGGTGTCGATGTCGTGCGCGCCGTCCATCAGCACTTCCGGCTCGACGATCGGCACGATGCCGGCCTCCTGGCACAGTGCGGCATAGCGGGCCAGCGCATGGGCGTTGGAGCCAATCGAATTGACCGAGGGCACGCCCTTGCCGGTGTCGATGTCGATCACCGCGCGCCATTTGGCGAAGCGGGCGCCGAGCTTGTAATAATCCGCGAGCCGTTCGCGCAGGCCGTCGAGGCCTTCGGTAACGGTATCGCCGGGAAAGCCGGCCAGCGGCTTGGCGCCGGCATCGACCTTGATGCCGGGGATGGCGCCCGCCGCCTTGATGATGTCGACCAGAGGCGTGCCGTCGGCAGCCTTCTGACGGATGGTCTCGTCGTAGAGAATGACGCCGGAGATGTACTTCGTCATCGCGTCCGTGGCGCGGAACATCATCTCGCGGTAGTCGCGGCGGCTGTCGGCCGTCGATTCGACGCCGATGACGTCGAAGCGCTTCTTGATGGTGCCGGAGCTCTCATCGGCGGCCAGCAGGCCCTTGCCGCCGGCCACCATCGCGGCGGCAATGTCTTCGAGACGTTCGCTCATTTTGCTTCTCCTTGACGGCGTTGTTCCGCGCTTAACGGAACTCTACCGCCAAAGGAATGGCATCGGAAAGCTCGAATCGGTTGAAAGTTCCTGGCGTCCGTTTTTGTGCCCCCCAATCCGGTCAGGCTTGTTTCTTCAGCACGTCGACGCCGGGCAGCGGCTTGCCTTCCATCCATTCGAGGAAAGCGCCGCCGGCGGTCGAGACATAGGTGAAATCGTCGGCGACGCCGGCATGGTTGAGGGCGGCCACCGTGTCCCCGCCACCGGCGACCGAGACCAGCTTGCCGGCCCTGGTGCGGGACGCCGCGTGCTTTGCCGCAGCCACCGTGGCGTGGTCGAAAGGCTCGATCTCGAAGGCGCCGAGCGGGCCGTTCCAGACCAGCGTCGCGGCGCGGTCGATCCATTCACCGATCGTCTTCACGGTCTTTTCGCCGACATCGAGGATCATGCCGTCAGCCGGGACATCCGAAATGGCAACGGTCTCGCTGGCCGCACCCGCCTTGAATTCCTTGGCGACGACACCGTCGACAGGCAGGATGATGGCGCAGCCGGCCTCGGCGGCCTCGATCATGATCTGCTTGGCGGTCGCGGCAAGGTCATGCTCGCACAGCGACTTGCCGACAGCGGTGCCACGCGCGGCGAGAAAAGTGTTGGCCATGCCGCCGCCGATCACCAGCGCGTCGACCTTCTTCACCAGGTTCATCAACAGGTCGATCTTGGTCGACACCTTGGCGCCGCCGACAATGGCGACGACAGGGCGGACCGGATTGCCGAGCCCCTTCTCCAGCGCCTCGAGCTCGGCCTGCATGGTGCGGCCGGCATAGGACGGCAACAGCCGCGCCAGGCCTTCGGTCGAGGAGTGCGCCCGGTGGGCGGCGGAAAAGGCGTCATTGACGAAGATGTCGCCATTGGCGGCGAGCCGCTCTGTGAAATCAGGATCGTTCTTCTCCTCGGTCTTGTGGAAGCGGGTGTTTTCCAGCAGCAGCACATCGCCCTTGTTCATGGCGGCGACCGCACTGCCCGCCGTGTCGCCGACGCAATCGCTGGCAAAGCCGACCGGGCGGCCAAGCACCTCCGCGGTAGCCTTGGCGATCGGCCTCAGCGAGAATTCGGGCGAGGGACCATCCTTCGGGCGGCCGAAATGCGCGAGCAGGATGACCTTGGCGCCCTTGCCGGACAGTTCGGCGATGGTCGGTGCGATGCGTTCGATTCGGGTGGCGTCGGTGACCTTGCCATCGGCGACGGGAACGTTGAGGTCGACGCGCACCAGCACGCGCTTGCCGCTGATATTGCCGATATCGTCGAGTGTCTTGAAGGCGGCCATGCGGGTTCCTTTCCGTGGAAAATCGCCGGGACCATACCTCGCATCGATGACGATGCAAGGCTTGAGCCGGGGTGCGAGCTAAATTTTGAGATCAAGGCGAAGGCTGTCGTGATGATGCGGGACGTCAGCGTGAACCGATCGCTTGTCAGCCTTCTGTCGTTATCTTTTCCGCCGTCGGCTCAAGGGCCTTCTCATTGGCTGTCGCCTCTGCAGTCTGCGTCTCGGTCGGCTTGCGCCAGTTGCGGATGAAGGCGGAGACACGATCGCCGATCTCGCCGGCGCTCAGGAACACCGGAACCCGCGCCACCGGCGCGGTCGGCTCGAAGGAGAGGCCGAGACCGGTGATCTTGCCCTTGTCGTCGACGTCGCGGACGATCAATTCGATCGGGCCGATCAGCACCCGGTCGGCATATTCGGCATGGCCGCCAAGCCTTGCCGTCACCAGCGCGCCGACGGTGAGCTTCTGCTCGGCTTCGCTCAATCCCGGTGTGTATGCGGCCTCGAGCTCTGCGGCCGAGCGGGCGGGATCGACGGCGAAGGCGCCGAAGAAGTCGGCATCCTCGGGGTCGACTACGGCGCGGCTGGCAAACAGCTTGTCAAGCAGGCGCGGATAGCGGTCGGGCACGAAGATATAAACCTGGTCGCCGGCCGCGAGCCGGCCCATGTCCTGGAAACGCATCGAGCGGCCGTCGCGCAGCACCAACGAGGGCCGTGCCCAGCGCGGGATACGCTCGCCGCGCGCCACCGGGCTGCCGGGCGCCACGCGGTAGGCGAGCAGTTCGTGATGGGCGGAGCCCGGCAGTTCGAGTTCGACCTTGTCGAGCGGCCCGAGCCTCGCCGGCACGATCAGGCCGAGCCGGCGCGCCAGCGGACCGACCGACCAGCCCTGCACCACCAGCGATACCAGCACGATGATGAAGGCGACGTTGAAGATGGTGCGGCCGTTCTCCAGTCCGCCGAGCAGCGGGGTGATGGCAAGCAGGATGGACACGGCGCCGCGCAGGCCGACCCAGGAGACGAACGCGATCTCGGGACGCGGCAGGCGGAACGGAATCAGGCAGAGCCAGACGGCGACAGGGCGCGCGACAAACATCAGGAATAGGCCGAGCAGCACCGCCGGCACCATGATCGCCGGAAACTGCGAGGGTGTCGCGAACAGGCCGAGGATCAGGAACATGATGATCTGTGCCAGCCACGACATGCCGTCCTGGAAGCGCTTCAGGATGGTGACGGCGCGGATGTCGGAGTTGCCGGCAATGAGCCCGGCGAGATAGACCGCCAGGAAGCCCGAGCCCCCAATGGCGCCGGCCGCGGCGAACACCATCAGTGACAGGGTCAGCACGAAGATCGGCAGCAAGCCATGGTCAAGGTTGAGCCGGTCGACGAGGCGCACGATGCCGAGCCCGCCAAGCACGCCGACGACGGCGCCGAGCCCCATATTGAGCAGGAAGCCGAGGATCAGGTCGGTGACCAGCACATGGGTCTCGGGATTGGCGTGGGCGGCGATGATCTCGACCAGCGTGATGGTCAGGAAGATGGCGATCGGGTCGTTGGTGCCGGATTCGACTTCCAGTGTCGCGCGCACGCGTTCGCGCAGATTGATCTCGCCGGCGCGTAGCAGGAAGAAGACGGCCGCCGCATCGGTCGAGGCGACCGCGGCGCCGAGCAGGAAGGATTCCAGCCAGCTGAGGTCGAGCAGGTAATAGGCGGCGGCGCCGAACAGGCCAGTGGTCAGGATTACGCCGAAGGTCGCCAGCGACACCGCCGGTCCGGCCGCCTGGCGCAGCGCGTTGAGCGGCGTGCCGAAACCGGAATCGAACAGGATGACCGCCAGCGCCAGCGAGCCGGCAAAATATGCCACGCGCGCATTGTCGAATTCGATACCGAGACCATCGACGCCGCTGGCGAGGCCGATGCAGAGGAAGAGCAGCAGCAAAGGGGCGCCGAAGCGGAAGGCGATCAGGCTCGAGAACGCTGCGGCGACGACTAGCGCTGTGCCGACCAGCGTGACGAGATAGATCGCATGCTCCATCCGTGATTTGCCCCTCGAATTCCTCTTTCTACCGATTCACGGGAGAGTGGGGCGAAGGCATGGCCGGTGCAAGGCGCAAGGATGGCTTTTTGCCTTATGCCGCTGATTTTCCGGCGTTTGGCGGCTCGGCGCGCCTTGCCCGGCGCGCTGACGAAAAACGCCCGGGCACAGCCGGGCGTTCGAAGCTGCGAGACGATGCCTTCAGATCAGGCGATGGTCTTGCCAAAGGCGACCGAGGTGTCGGCCATGCGGTTGGAGAAGCCCCACTCATTGTCGTACCAGGACAGCACCGAAACGAAGTTGCCGTCCATGACCTTGGTCTGGTCGAGCGCCAGGATCGACGAGCGCGGATCGTGGTTGAAGTCGATCGACACATTCGGATGATGGGTGACGCCGAGAATGCCCTTCAGCTTGCCGTTGGAGGCGGCGATCACCGCTTCGTTTATCTCCTGCACGGTGGTGGCGCGCTTGGCGATGAACTTGAAGTCGACGACCGAGACGTTGGGGGTCGGCACGCGGATCGAGATGCCGTCGAGCTTGCCCTTGAGGTCGGGCAGCACCAGGCCGATCGCCTTGGCCGCACCGGTCGAGGTCGGGATCTGCGACAGGGCAGCCGCGCGGCCGCGGTAGAGATCCTTGTGCATGGTGTCCAGCGTCGGCTGGTCGCCGGTGTAGGAGTGGATCGTCGTCATCATGCCCTTTTCGATGCCGACGGTCTCGTGCAGCACTGCGGCGAGCGGCGCCAGGCAGTTGGTGGTGCAGGACGCATTCGAAATGACGATGTGGTCCTTGGTCAGCTTGTCGTGGTTGATGCCGTAGACGACGGTGAGGTCAGCACCTTCGGCAGGCGCGGAGACGACGACGCGCTTGGCGCCGGCGGTCAAATGCGCGGCAGCCTTGTCGCGGGCGGTGAAGATGCCGGTGCATTCGAGCGCGATGTCGATGCCGAGCTCCTTCCACGGCAGCTGCGCCGGGTCCTTGATCGCGGTGACCTTGAAGGTCTCCTTGCCGACGGTGATCTGGTCGCCCGAGACCGACACTTCGTGCGGGAAGCGGCCGTGCACGCTGTCATAGCGCAGCAGATGCGCGTTGGTCTCGACCGGGCCGAGATCGTTGACGGCGACGACGTCGATGTCCTTGCGGCCGGATTCATGGATGGCGCGCAGGATGTTGCGGCCGATGCGGCCAAATCCGTTGATGGCAACTCTGACGGTCATTTTACTCTCCCTGGGAGCTGGAGGCGGCAGATGGGTCCGCAGCTTCATAGCGGCGGATGGCACAAGAATCCAGCCGCAGAAGGCCGAATTTAAATCGATTAGGTTGGTCCAGCCCCGCGAATCCGCCTTGGAGGTGCGCGGGACTGACCCTGATCTTACTTGCCGTGCAGGCGGGCTTCCGCGGCCTTGGCCGCGGCTTCGGCGGTGATGCCGAAATGCGGGTAGAGCTGCTCGATGGTGCCGGAAGCGCCGAAGCCGGTCATGCCGATGAAGATGCCGTCGGAGCCGATCAGGTGATCCCAGCCCTGGCGGATGCCGGCCTCGATCGCCATCTTGATCGGCGCGTTGCCGATCGTCTCCTTGCGGTAGGCGTCGCTCTGCTGGTCGAACAGTTCGAAGCAAGGCACCGAGACGACGCGGGTCGGGTGCCCATGCTTTTCAAGCAAATCACGGGCGCCGAGCGCGATCTCGACCTCGGAGCCGGTCGCGAAGATCGTCACCGCCGCTTCGCCGCTCGCCGCGGCCAGTTCATAGGCGCCCTGGCTCGAGAGGTTCCTGGCCGAGTGCTCGGTGCGCACCGTCGGCAGGTTCTGGCGGGTCAGCGCCAGGGTGGACGGGGTCTTTTCCGATTCAATGGCAATCTGCCAGCATTCGGCGGTTTCCACCGCGTCGGCCGGACGGAAGACATTGTGGTTGGGGATGGCGCGGAGCGCCGCCAGGTGCTCGACCGGCTGGTGGGTCGGGCCGTCTTCGCCCAAACCGATCGAATCATGGGTCATGACGAAGATCGAGCGGATGCCCATCAGCGACGCCAGCCGCATCGACGGACGGGCATAGTCAGAGAAGCACATGAAGGTGCCACCGTAGGCGATGAGGCCGCCATGCAGCGTCAGGCCGTTGAGGGCGGCCGCCATGCCATGCTCGCGGATGCCGTAGTGGACATAGCGCTGGCCGTAATCGTCCGGCGTGATGTTCTTGGTCTGGCTGGTCTTGGTGTTGTTGGAGCCCGTCAGGTCGGCAGAGCCGCCGATGGTTTCCGGCACCGCGCCGTTGATGACTTCCAGCGCCATTTCTGACGATTTGCGGGTGGCGACCTTCGGCTTGTCGGCCGACAGCTTCTTCCTGTAGTCGGCAATGACGGCATCGAAATTCGACGGCAGCTTGCCGGCGAGGCGGCGCTCGAACTCGGCCTTCAGCTCGGGCTTGGCCTTGGCGAGCCGGCCTTCCCAGTCGGTGCGCGGCTTGACGCCGGCCTTGCCGGCGGTGCGCCAGGCGTCGAGAATGTCGGCCGGAATTTCGAAGGGCGGCGAGTCCCAGTTGAAGAATTTCCGCGCGCCTGCGATCTCGTCGGCGCCGAGCGGCGAACCGTGCGCCTTGTTGGTGCCGGCCTTGGTCGGGGCGCCGAAGCCGATGGTCGTCTTGCAGGCGATCATCGTCGGCTTGTCGGAATGGCGGGCGGCTTCGATGGCGTAGGCGATCGCCTCGGGGTCGGTGCCGTCAATGTGGCTGGCATTCCAGCCCGAGGCCTGGAAGCGGGCGACCTGGTCGGTGTTGTCTGCAAGCGAAACCGGACCGTCGATCGAGATGTTGTTGTTGTCCCAGAAGACGATCAGCTTGTTGAGCTTGAGGTGGCCGGCCAGCGCGATGGCTTCCTGGGAAACACCTTCCATCAGGCAGCCGTCGCCGGCCAGCACATAGGTGTAGTGGTCGACGAGGTCGTTGCCGAAGGCGGCGTTCATGATGCGCTCGCCGAGCGCGAAGCCGACCGAATTGGCGAGACCCTGGCCGAGCGGGCCGGTCGTCGTCTCGATGCCGGTGGCATGGCCGTATTCGGGATGGCCGGCAGTCTTGGAACCCAGCTGGCGGAAATGCTTGATCTGGTCGAGGGTCATGTCCTCGTAACCGGTCAGATGCAGCAGCGAGTAGAGCAGCATAGAACCGTGGCCGGCCGACAGGATGAAGCGGTCTCGGTCCGGCCAATGGGGGTTCTTCGGATCATATTTCAGAAAGCGGGTGAACAGCACTGTGGCGATGTCGGCGCAGCCCATGGGCAGGCCGGGATGGCCGGACTGGGACTTCTCGACGGCGTCCATGGAGAGAAAACGGATCGCATTGGCCATCCGGTCATGTTGTTCACGCGACGTCATGGTACCTCCGGGGTGGGGATTTGTGGGCTTGGCAGAGCCCAGGAAAGAGTGCGCGACACATAGCAGCCACGGGCTTTTAGTCAACAAATCGGCTGCACATTTGCCGGTCTTGTGATGGCTTTGAGACCTTATGGGGCGACCTACATTAGCGTTAGCGGGGGACAGTCGCGAGAGCTTTGTTGACGTTGCCTTCACCCGGTGCCTAATGTTTCCTTGTTAACGCGTTCTGAACGCGAAGCGATTCGGTGATGGGCAGGGCACAGGACGAAGGCCATGACCGGCGAAACCACACTCAAGGAAGTCATCCACAGGCTGGGCAAGGCCATCGAGGGGCTGGAAAACGCCGTCGCGGCCAAGCTCGAGCACGAGCGCGACTATTCCGAAGCCGAGGCTGAGGTGCAGCGCATGAACGCCGACCGTTCACGGCTGGCGCAGGAACTCGACAATTCCGAAGCCCGCGCCGAACGGCTGGAAGATGCCAACAAGGAAGTTTCGCGCCGCTTGGTGACCGCCATGGAAACCATCCGCGCGGTGCTGGACAGGTAGGAGCTGCAGGCCATGGCACAGGTCACGGTTTCCATCGACGGCAAGCAGTATCGCATGGCTTGCGACGAGGGTCAGGAAGAGCACCTGATCGACCTCGCCGAGCGGTTCGACCGTTATGTCTCGCATCTGAAGGATTCGTTCGGCGAGATCGGCGACCAGCGGCTGACGGTGATGGCCGGCATCATGGTGATGGACGAGCTTTCGGAGCTGCAGAAGCGGGTCAAGGGCATGGAGGCCGAAGTGCAGACGCTGCGCAAGACGCGCGACGAAGCGCTGACCAAGGCCGACAAGAACGACACCGTGCTGACCAGCGCGCTCGGCGCGCTCGCCCAGCGCATGGAAGACCTGGCCACGTCGCTGGCGGTCAACAAGGCCTGAGCCTTTCCCGCACAAACGAAAGATTGTCGGCCCAACGTCGGTCCGTAGAACGAAAGTGCTCGTTCCGTCGCCAATAATAGTTTCCTATTGTCCTGCAGCCGCGATTTTTGCGCTAAGATGCGGCAATGCCGGAGCGTTGACGCCGTCCACGGCCGCTCCTGACGAAATCTGTTGCTGGGGAATAATGCCATGAGCCTTCGTATCAACGACATCGCGCCTGACTTCACCGCCGAGACCACGCAAGGGCCGATCAAGTTTCATGACTGGATCGGCGACGGCTGGGCGATCCTGTTCAGCCATCCGAAGAATTTCACCCCGGTCTGCACCACCGAGCTGGGCACGATGGCGGGGCTCGAAGGCGAGTTCAAGAAGCGCAACGTCAAGGTCATCGGCATTTCCGTCGATCCCGTTGCGAGCCACGACAAGTGGCAGGCCGACATCAAGACGGCGACCGGCCAGACGGTGAACTACCCGCTGATCGGCGACAAGGATCTCAAGGTGGCCAAGCTTTATGACATGCTGCCGGCGGGCGCCGGCGAGACGTCGGAAGGCCGCACGCCGGCCGACAACGCCACGGTGCGCTCGGTCTATGTCGTCGGGCCGGACAAGAAGATCAAGCTGGTGCTGACTTACCCAATGACGACGGGCCGCAACTTCGACGAGATCCTGCGCGCGGTCGATTCCATGCAGCTGACCGCCAAGCACCAGGTGGCGACGCCGGCCAACTGGAAGCAGGGCGAGGATGTGATCATCACCGCCGCGGTTTCGAACGAAGATGCGGTCAAGCGTTTTGGCGCTTTCGAGACGATCCTGCCCTATCTCAGGAAGACCAAGCAGCCGTCAGCCTAGGTTTTGCTCCGTCGGAGCTATTTCGGGCTTCAGTCCTATTTGTGGCAAGGCGTGCTTGACCGGCGCGCTTTGCCAGATGACCATGCTCTTGTTCAGTCCCGACGGAGAAAACGGTTCCTGTCGGGCAAGGGGCAGGGGAGCCGGATATTGGACATCGCTTCGGCCAAACCTGAGGTCGCCGGCTTCTACGACAAGCCGACCGGCGCCATCCAGTATGTCGTCACCGACCCGGTGACGAGACGCTGCGCCGTCATCGACCCGATCCTCGACTTCGACGAAAAATCCGGCGCGACGGCGACGAAGAATGCCGACGCCTTGCTGGATTTTATCCGCGAAAACGGGCTGGAGCTCGAGTGGATCCTGGACACCCATCCGCATGCCGATCATTTCTCGGCGGCGCACTATCTCAAGGAAAGGACCGGCGCGCCGACGGCGATCGGCGACAGGATCATCGAAGTCCAGGCGCTGTGGAAGGCGATCTACAACTGGCCGGATTTCCCCGCAGACGGCTCGCAGTGGGACCGGCTGTTTGGGGAAGGCGAAACGTTCCTGATCGGCAACCTGCCGGTCAAGGTGCTGTTCTCGCCCGGCCACACGCTGGCCTCGATCACCTATGTCATCGGCGACGCAGCCTTCGTCCACGACACGCTGTTCATGCCCGACAGCGGCTCGGCAAGGACGGACTTTCCCGGCGGCAGTGCCGCGCGGCTGTGGCATTCGATTGAGGGCATTCTGGCGCTGCCGGACGATACGCGCGTGTTCGTCGGCCACGACTATCAGGCCGGCGGGCGCGAGCCGTACTGGGAGAGCACGGTCGCCGAGCAGAGGGCAAAGAATATCCACCTCGTTGCGGCGCGCAGCGAAGCCGAGTTCGTCGACTTGCGCGAAGCGCGCGACAAGACACTGCCGATGCCGCGGCTGATCCTGCATGCGCTGCAGGTCAACATGAATGGTGGACGGCTGCCGGAACCGGAGGCCAACGGCCGAAGGTATCTCAAGTTTCCGCTGGATGGGCTGTAGATCGGTTCATGCTGTTGGCGCCGTCGCCGAAGCTGCCAACCTCCCCACTTGAGGGGGAGATGCCCGGCAGGGCAGAGGGGGGTGCTGTCCCGCCGACCTTTGCTGTGTGCTCGAACAATTCCAGGTTGGGGATAGTTAAAATCGCAAGCTGCGATCCGTCACGCCCCCCTCTGTCCTGCCGGATATCTCCTCAAGGGGGGAGATCAGCTGTTGCCCGACTTTCGCTAACCGCCGACGGACGACAAAACAAAAAAGGCGGCGCCGGTTTCCCGACGCCGCCTTCTGTTCCTTAGCCGAACCCGGCTTTACGCCGCGGGCTGCGCCTCGATCGTGCGCAGCGCCTGCATCTGGCGCTTGGCGGCGGCCTTGACCGCGTCCTGCACCTTCTCGAAGGCGCGCACCTCGATCTGGCGCACGCGCTCGCGGCTGATGTCGAACTCGGACGACAGCTCTTCCAGCGTCAGTGGCTCCTCGGCGAGGCGGCGTGCCTCGAAGATGCGCCGCTCACGATCGTTCAGCACGGCCAAAGCACCCGACAGCATGCCGCGGCGGTTTTCCAGCTCGTCCTGTTCGATCAGCATGTCTTCCTGGCTTTCGTGGTCATCGACCAGCCAGTCCTGCCATTCGCCGGATTCACCTTCGCTGGCGCGGATCGGCGCGTTCAGCGACGCGTCGCCCGACAGGCGGCGGTTCATCGACACGACTTCGGCTTCCGACACGTTCAGCCGGGTGGCGATCTCGGTGATCTGGTCGGGCTTGAGGTCGCCATCGTCCAGCGCCTGGATCTTGCCCTTCACCTTGCGCAGGTTGAAGAACAGGCGCTTCTGATTGGCGGTCGTGCCCATCTTGACCAGGCTCCACGAGCGCAGGATGTACTCCTGGATCGAGGCCTTGATCCACCACATGGCGTAGGTCGCGAGGCGGAAGCCACGCTCGGGTTCGAATTTCTTGACGGCCTGCATCAGGCCGACATTGCCTTCCGAGATCACTTCGCCGATCGGCAGGCCGTAGCCGCGATAGCCCATGGCGATCTTGGCAACGAGCCGAAGGTGGCTGGTGACGAGCTTGTGCGCAGCGCTGGTGTCTTCATGCTCGGCGTAGCGCTTGGCGAGCATGTACTCTTCCTGCGGCTGAAGCATGGGAAAGCGGCGGATTTCTTCCAGGTAGCGGCTGAGGCCGCCTTCGCCGGAAACAATACTGGGTAGTGACTGGGCCATGATTGCGCCCCCTCTCTATTGGAGTGATGCCCCCGAAACGCGGCGGGCATGTGACGCGAGCACCGAAAGGCTCGCCCGCGGCAACTGATTTATATAGGAACAAAACCAGAAAAGACAGGCATTTGTTCAACACGAAACAGTGTGTCACGCTGAAGTGAACAATGCCGCTCAGGTTTTAGCTGGCTTGTTTAGACGCAATTCCGGACGGAAAACCGTTTCACACTTTTCCTGGAATTGCTCGGGTTCAGAGCTTGCGGAAGCCGCCGACGAGTTCCTCCATGTCCCCCGGTATCGGCGCCTCGAACCTCATCGATAAATGGGTAGCCGGGTGCCGAAATGCAAGAAGCCAGGCATGCAAAGCTTGCCTGGAAAATGCCTTGACCTGACCCTTCAGCAGTTCGGGCAGCCGGTTGGCCTTGGTGCGGAAGGCCTGGCCGTAATCGGGGTCACCGATGACGGGATGGCCGATATGAGCCATGTGAACGCGGATCTGGTGGGTGCGGCCGGTTTCCAGCCGGCATTCGACCAGGCTGGCGGTGGCGAACGCCTGCTGGCCCTCGCCGAAACGCTCCTTGACGGTGAAATGGGTCACGGCGCGGCGGGCATCGTCACGGCCTTCCGGCACGACGGCGCGGCGCACGCGGTCGGCAGCACGGCCAAGCGGCGCGTCGACCGTTCCGGTCGGCCGTGGAGGGATGCCCCAAACCAGCGCCAAATAAGCACGTTCGAGGTCGCCGGTGCGGCCGTGGTCGGCAAAGGCCTCCGACAGCGCCTTGTGGGCGCGGTCGGTCTTAGCCACCACCATGACGCCGCTGGTTTCCTTGTCCAGCCGATGGACGATGCCCGGCCGCCTGACGCCGCCAATGCCTGAAAGACTGTCGCCGCAGTGGTGGATCAGGGCATTGACCAGCGTGCCGGTCCAGTTGCCGGCGCCGGGATGGACGACGAGGCCGGCCGGCTTGTTGATGACGATCAGCTCGTCGTCCTCATAAAGCACGTCGAGCGCGATGGGCTCGCCTTGCGGTTCGGCCGGTTCGGGCTTGGGCATGACGACCGATACGCGCTCGCCGGCACTCATTTTGCGCTTGGTCTCGTCGACCGGCTTGCCGTCGATCGAAACGGCACCTTGCCGGATCAGCATCTGCACCCGGCTGCGCGACATGTCAGGCCCGAGGGCGCTCGCCAGCCACTGGTCGAGGCGCTGGCCGGCCGCTTCCGCGCCGGCTTCGAGCACGGTCGGCGCCGCCTCTATGAATTGTCCAGCCTCTATCAATTCAGGGGTCTCTTCGCTATGAGCGCTCATCGAAAAAAGTTCCGGAAAGTTCTGCCATGGCCCGGCCCGTTGCCGATGAAGAAGAAAAGCCGCTCGATCCCGAGATCGAAAAGGTGCGCGGCAGGCTCATCCGTTTCATGGCCATCAATCTCGGCCTGCTTTTGCTGGCCCTTATGGTGGTGATCGCGGCCATTGTCTACAAATCGCGCAAAGCGCCGCCCGCGAACCCGCCGCTCGCCAACGACATTCCAGTTCCGCCCGGCGAGCCGCTCGTGGCCGACATAGTGCTCCCGGTCGGAGCCAAGGTGATCAGCCAGGCTCTGTCGGGCAATCGCATTTCGATCGACGCCGAGATCAGCGACGGCAGCCGCACCATCTTCGTCTACGACATCGCCGAGCGCCGTATCATCGGCCGCTTCGCCATCCGCAACAAATGAGCGGGCCGAAACAATGACCGGGTTTGCCGACCATCGCCGCATCGCAACCATCACGCTCGTCGTCGCCGACTATGACGAGGCGATCGCCTGGTATGTCGGCAAGCTTGGCTTTGTCCTCTGCGACGACATCGAGCTCGGCGACGGCAAGCGCTGGGTGACGGTAACGCCGGCGGTCGGGCAAGGGCCCCGGCTGCTTCTGGCGGAAGCGTTGGACGATGTGCAGAAGAGCCGCGTCGGCGACCAGACCGGAGGCCGCGTGGTTTTGTTTCTCGAAACCGATGATTTTGCCAGGGACCATGCGACGATGCTGGAAAACGGCGTCGAGTTCCACGAAACGCCACGCCATGAGCCTTACGGCACCGTGGCGGTTTTCGCCGACCTCTATGGCAATCTGTGGGACCTGATCGAGCCGAAACGCTAGGTCCACGAACCGACATTGCACAGAAGCGGTCCGGCCGTTCGAAGCCAGTTGCTTTTTCCAAACCGTCAGCCTATATCGCCGGTTCTTGAACGCGCCCATCGTCTAGCGGTCAGGACACCGCCCTCTCACGGCGGGAACAGGGGTTCGATTCCCCTTGGGCGTACCAAGCAACGACTTTCCTTCCGCATCATCGAAAATTTCGGGCAGCAGCCGCGCGGATCGCGTGTGACCGCGAGGGTCGGCGGCATCAGCGAAATTCGGCAAGTCCGCGCACCCGAATACACCCAATTTAAGTCAGGCCGCGACGCTTGAAAGCGTAGCGATCTCTGTTACTTGCGGTGCGGGGATAGCATCTGCGGCAACGCGGATTTGGTTGGGCATAGCAAGTATGAGTTCGGCAAAAATGATATGCTCGCGCTGTCACGGCAGCGGGCAGGTTTTCGATTGCTTGAAATGGCGTGAGTCGAAAGGGCATTGCTGCCCGCAAGGTACGCATCGGGCCGGCTGTCCCGGGCAGACCATGGCATGCGCCGAATGCGCGGGCCTGGGCACGCTGGCGGAGGCCGAACTTAGAGCCGTCGCTTAGCCAAGATTCGACAACCTTGAGCGCTTGGCTCTCCACGCATCGTTAGCTATCGTCGCTTCTGGCGCGGCGCTGCCAATTGCACTAGCATCATTGTACGAAGCCTTTCCAAAGGGCTCGTTACGGCGCGCAAAACGCCGGGGAACAGATAGGGGGAAACGCCGCCAGGCATGCACATCGGCCACGCGCATGGCGTGCGGCGATGGTATGAGGTGGCGGGATCCAAGCTCGCCCCGGAAGGCGAGGGGTCGGCGAGGAGGAGACCGATGCAGAAACTGCAGTCGCAGGGCGTCCATCACATCACGCTCGTCGGCGCCGGCCGCCAGACCTCGATCGATTTCTGGGAGGGCGTGCTCGGCATGCCGTTCATTTTCGAGCAGCCCAACCTCGACAAGCCAAGCGAAAGCCATCTTTATTTCGATCCCGGCGACGGCAGGCTGATCACCGTCTTCACCGACGAGAGCCGCACGCCGGTCAAGCGGCGCACGCCGACCGAACCGGGCTGCGTCCATCATATTGCGTTCTCGGTGTCGCGCGTGACCTTCCTGCAGGCGGTCGCTCGGCTCGATGAGCGCGCCATCAAGCACAGCGGCGTCAAGGATCGCGGCTTCATGGATTCGATCTATTTCGAGGATCCGCTCGGCCTCTTGATCGAACTCGCCTCCTATCGCTTCGATCCGCCGGCAGGTTTCACCCATGCCGACGTGCTGATGCAGGCGCACAAGCTGCGCGTTGCGCGCGGCGACTACAACATCGCCGAAGTACACCTTGCCGACGCGATCCAGACGCTGGTCGAATGGTCGCGCGCGACCTTGTCAGACGACCGGACGCCGAAGAATCCATACCGACGGCCAGCAAAAGGGGAGGACCACAATGGCAAAGACAGTTAAGAGCGCTGGCAAACCAGCGGCCAAGCCAGCAGTAAAAGAGGCAGTGAAGCCGGCGGCAAAAGCGGCCGTAAAGGCCGCGCCGAAGGCAGCCGCAAAGCCGGCCGCGAAAACCGCGACGAGGCCGGCTGCCAAGAAATCCGCGCCGAAGGCCAAGGCGGCGAAAAAACCGGCGCTGAAGCTCTCGATGCTGAAGCCAAGCGTCAACAACATGACCGTTCGGGTGTTTGCCCGTGCGGCCGGGTTCGACGCCGCCGAGACCGACGCCTGGGGCCATACCCGGTCGCCGGAATATATGGCGCGCAATCCGGCGCATCTGACGCCGATGATCGAGGACAAGGGGCTGCCGCGCGGCGTGCTGTGGGAGAGCTGCGCCATCATGCAGTATCTCGCCAACAAGCACGGGCTGGAGAAATTCTATCCCAAGGCGCCGGCCAAGCGGGCGATGGTCGACAGCGCCATGTTCTACCTGATCGGCACGCTCTACCCGTATGTGGCGCGCGCCACCTATCCGGCGCTGGGTTTCCCGCACTATGCCGGCGAGGTCGGCCATAGCGACGCCCATCCGGAGAAGAAGTCCGAGGCGCAGAAGGCCGCCATGGCGGCAATTGCCGAGCCGCTGGAGGTGTTTCACTCCTTCTTCAGGGACGGCAAGCCGTTCATCGGCGGCAAGCACCCGTCGATCGCCGACATACGCCTGGCATCGACGCTGGAGTTCCTGGCCGTCATCGACTATGCGCTGCCCAAATGGGCCATGGAGTATGTCGCTGCGATGGAGAAGAAACTCGGCCAGGCCTATGCCGAGCCGGCCGGCGACGTGCGCGGCTACATTGCGTATGTGAAGTCGCAGGCCAACGCGCAACGCTAAGGATTCATTAACCAAAACGCTGTCTATTGAAGGCACCGCGCGACCACGGATGTACTGGCGCAAGGGTGAAGGGAAAGGTCGGCGCAATGCCGGCCTTTTGCTTTTCGCCGATGCGCCATCAGGCGCGTCTCATGCTGTAAGACATCAGGCATATTGCCATCGTCTGCTTCGACCCTACCATCATGGTCGGCGGACGACACACGAGGAGCTTTATGAAGGGCGTAGCGAGAGTGTTTGCGATTGCCGGTGTTGTGTTGGCCGGAGGCTACCCCTCCGATGCCGCGCCGCTCGACACGATGGCGGAGGTCGGCGATGCCATCCAGGCGTGCTGGACGCCGCCGGCGGGTGTTGGAAATGCCAGCGTCACCTTGAGCTTCAGCTTCAAGCGCGACGGCACGCTGATTGGTCCGCCGCGGCCGACGGCGATCAAGGTCGATGGCGATGCCGATACCAGGAAATCATTCGTCGACGCCGCAACTACTGCCCTGCAAAAGTGCTTGCCGTTGAGCTTCTCGCCGACGCTGGCGCAAGGCGTCGCGGGCAATGTCTTCACCGTGCAATTCGCTTCGCCCAAGCGGTAGGCGAGCGGGCGAGCGTTTCACGCGTTTCACAGAAACGGCGACCCGCTCTCTCGTTGTCTTGACGCAATTCCCAAGGGAAAGCGCTACGCGCTTTTCCCGGAAAAACGGCTCACACTTTTGCTGAAATTGCTCTGATCAGTTGTGCGGGCGTCTGATATCGACATGCCGCTGCAGTTCCGGCGTCTCGAAGACGTAGTCGGCCCAGGCGGATTCCGGAATCTGTCCGGCCAGATAGCATTCCAGCAGCAGGCTCTGTTCGGGATCGAGCGCTCTCGGCGCCCGCTCATGGTCCAGCCCCAGCGAGTGGAACAGGTTCCTGGTCAGGCCAGAGACAGTGAAGTGAATAGACATCTTCGGTCTCCTTTGCCCGACACAACGCGAGACACCGGAGAAAGGTTTCATCCGCAAGGGCCGATAACGCGGGATCGATGATTGCGGCGGCCTGGGTCGCCCGAGCCTGGCTACGTCTCAATCTTGAAACAAAAGTGTAATAGCGAATTTACAGGAACCTGCATAATACACTTGGCATAAAATACCTGGCGGTTGCTGGCGTCTCTTGAATTAGACTTGCCTCACGCATTGAGGCTCAATCGGCTGGAGCGGCGATCGGCTCCACAGGGGTACAAGGACCAGGTGTGGCCGATGATGCGTTTGTGGCTTGTCGTGACCTTTGCACTGGTGTCGGTAGCGGCAAGCGTCCTCGGCATTTCGGCTTCCCTTGCCGATCCATGCGCCGCGCTCAGGAGCCAGCTGGCACCGTCCGGCCGCAGCGGCGGGATCAGCCCCGAGCTTGCGCAGCTGCGTCGCCAGCTTGCGGCGATCCAGGGGCTGGAGAGGCAACGCCGGTGCACGGCGCAAAGTGCGGTGGGGGGCTTCTTCAATGCTTGCGCCGACCTCGCCAAAAGCCGCACACAGGTGCAACGCCAGATCGCCGGCGCCGCGATTTCGCGCCGGGATACGTCCGGACTGCAGGCCAGGCTCGTCGCGCTCGGCTGCACGCCCGCCGCCGGGCAACAAAGACAGCGTCCGGCTGGCGCCATGATCGGCAGCAATTCGATGCTGTTTTGCGTTCGTCTCTCCGACGGCTATTTCTTCCCGGCGCCGAAATCGCAGTTCGTGAAAGGCGGCGATGTCAAGGAGATGGTCGACCAGTGCCGCTACATCTGCGACGATGCCGGCGTCGACCTGTACACGCTCAGTGACCCAAGCCTTGAAACCGAAGAGATGGTCGCGCTCGATACGCGCACATGCTACAAGGACCTGCCGACGGCCTTCAAATATCGCGGTGATGCGAACTTCAGGGCCTGCGACCTCAAGCGCTATCACCGGCGCGTTGCCGAGCTGAGAGCGCGCACGGTGACGCCAGCCAATATGGCCAACGCGATCATTCCTTTGCCGTCAGCGAAGCCGGATCTTGGCACCGTGGCGCAAATTCCCCAGCCTGGCGCAGACGCTGCAGAGGCCAGGGGCGCCGCCCAGCGACAGTCGGTCGAGCTATTGGCAGGCTCGCGGCCGGTCAGGGTGGTCGGGCCGGCTTTCTTCCCGGCGGAGTAACCTGCGCCTAGAGCGTTTCACCGTTTCACCGAAACGGCGAACCGCTCTATGTCTTTGTTTTACGCAATTCCGGACGGAAAACCGTTTCACACTTTTCCTGGAATTGCTCTAGTACCAGCTATTCGCAAACCATCCTGTAGCGTTTGCCTGGTTCGCTGACATTCTTGCAGGTGAGCGGATTGGCCGGTTCGGAAGCCATGCTGGGCGGGCTGGACCTGACGTGCCGCCTTGGCGCAGCTATTTGTGTTGTGTGCCTGCGTGCCGCGGGCCGGTAGGGCTCCTGCGGCGGCGGCGTCGGAAACACACCGGCTGCCGCCTGCATCCGGCTGGCCTCAGTCTGCGACGGATCGCGATCCCAGACCCGCCTGATATCGAGCGGCTTCGGGATCACCACCGTGCCGTCATAGCTGCGTGCGCAGCCGCTGCCCGCAAGCAGCGCCAGGCACAGGAAACAAGGCACGATCCAACCGGTCATCAGCAACACCCCCGCCGACTTATAGCCCGGCCGGGGTTCCGCCGACAACCGGCGGAATACCGCAGGGCAATGTGGCTCTGGCCGCAGTCTGGATTGGTTATGGTTAGCGGATCATTAATGCTTCTCGGGCACATTCCGCCGGCGAACCGCTGAGGGGGTTCGGCCTTGGCTTTCGGGGTGGGAACGGGATGGCTGACGGGACTGTTGGAACACGCGGCGGACGCGGTTCCCGAAAAGGGGTGGTGAACGGCGAGGATACGTCCGTCGGGGGTTCGCCCGAAGCGCTGCGCGAACTGGTCGGGGCCGGCGCCGACTGGGTCTGGGAGACCGACGCCGAGCTGCGCTTTTCCTGGCTTTCGGAGAACTACCAGGCCGCCACCGGCATCGATCCCGCCAGCATTCTTGGCCGTTTCCGCTTCGATTTCCTCAAGCAGATGGTGCACGGCAATCGACACGCCGCCGCGCATCTGGAGGATCTGCAGGCGCATCGGCCGTTTCGCGACTTTGTTTATGAGTTGAAGGGCGGCCGTCCCGGCTGCCGCTGGGTTTCGATCACCGGTTCCCCGCGGTTCGACGGCGAAGGCGAATTTATCGGCTATCGCGGCATCGGCCGCAACGTCACGGCACTGGCCGGTGCGCTGGACGAACTGCGGCAGGACGAGAGCGATCCGCCGGCCGGCGAGGCTACGCAGCACCTCGCCGATCTCGAGCGGACAATGGATGCCATGCATATGGGCGTCGTGGTGCTTGACGCGAAGTTCGACACGCTCATCGTCAACAAGGCCTATCGCGAGCTCTCCAGGATTCCCGACGGCGCCGTCACGGTCGGCGCGCCGTTCAGCCTGTTGATGGAACTCAACCGCCGCAACGGCATCTACGGCGATCTCGATGGACAGCAGTGGCAGCACTACCTCGCCACCCGAATCGAGGAGATCAGCGCCGGCTCGGTTGCGCCACGCGAATTTCTCCATGCCAATGGCAGGACGATGATGTTCTCCGTGACGGCATTGTCCGGCGGCAAGCGGCTGTTGACCTACTACGACGTCTCCGAGCTCAAGCGTCGCGACGCAGAGATCGAGAGTGCCAACGCCAAAATTACGGAGACCTTCGCCAATCTTCGCACGATGGTCGACCAGATGCCGATCGGCGTGCTCGTCCTTGATGCGGACATGCGCGCGGAGGTGATCAACCGCGCCTTCTATGATTTCTGGGAAATCGATCCCCGACGCGCCGGCATCGGCTGCGGCTTCCGCGAACTGATGCAGGCCAGCCGCGATATGGACCCGTACGGTGCTGACGATGCCGAATGGCAGGGCCACATCGCCGAGCGCGAAGCAGAAATCTCGGCCGGCCTGGTGGGCTCCAGGCAATTGCCACGCAATGACGGCCGTACGCTGATTGCATCGCTGGCGCCGCTCGCCGGCGGCAAAAGGCTGATCTCCTATGTCGACGTCACCAACATGAAAGATCGCGAGGCTGAACTCGCCCTAGCGCTGGAGAAATCGCGGCTGGCCGAGGCGGTGATCAACGGCGTCAAGGATCCGATCTTCGTCAAGGACGACAATCTGCGTTTCGTCTTCGTCAATGAGGCGTTTTCGGCACTGTTCGGACAGAGCCCGCAAGCGATGCTGGGCAGGCCCGGCGGCGACTTCCTCAAGCAAAAGGACGCCGCCCAATTCGAAGACAGCGAACGCGCCGTGCTGGCGACCGGCACGCCCTACGAGGTCGAGGAGACTTTCGACGCCGAGGGCGCCAGCCGCTCGCGCATCGTGCGCAAGAACCGCGTCGGCATGCCCAGCGGCCGCAACTATGTCGCCGGTTTCCTGTTCGACATCTCCGACATGAAGCGCCGCGAGACCGAAGCCGAGGACGCCCGCAAGAACCTCACCACGGTGCTGGAGTCGCTGCCGGCGGCCGTCATCATCTATGACCGCGACGACAAGTTCGTCTTTGCAAACCGCAAGCTGCAGGACACGCTGCCGGAGCTGAAACCGGCATGGCAGCCCGGCCGCAGCTTCCGCGAGGCCCTGGAACTCGGACATTCGGTCGGCTATTTCCGATCGAGCGGCGATCGAGAAATCGATAGGCTCTATGAAGGCGACCCCGATGTCTGGCTCAATGCCATCCTCGCCCGCTATCGCCTGCCCAACTCGTCCTATGAGCGCCTCAATGCGGACGGCCGCTGGTATCAGGTCTACGATATGCGCACCGAGGACGGCACCTTCATCGGCGTGCGCGTCGACATCTCGGAGATCAAGAGCCGCGAAAAGGCGCTGCAGGAAAGCATGCGCCAGATCGACCTGTTCCGCCACGTCATGGACGAACTGCCGGTCGCCGCCTTCATCAAGGCGCAGGATCTGAGCATGGAATTCGTCAACAAGGCCTGGTGCGCGCTGACCGGCATCCCCAAGGAGGAAGTCATCGGCCGGACCGATCTCCAGCTTTTCGGCATCGACGACGCCGAAACCTACACCCATGACGACACCGAGGTCGTCGTCACCGGCCGCGGCCGCGAGATCGAGGAGCCCGTTACCCATCGCGACGGCACGGTGCGGCAATTGATGACGCGCAAGAGCCGGCTGGTGGCGCTCGATGGGTCGGTGCACCTTGTCGGCTCCAGCACCGACATCACCGACGTCAAGGCGCGCGAGCAGGCGCTGGAAGAGAGCATGCGCGAGAACGAGGTGTTCCGCAATCTCATCGACAACGTGCCGGTGTCGATCTACGCCAAGCGCTCCGACCTCAGGCAGTTCTACGTCAACAAGGGCTGGTGCGACCTCACCGGCCTCCGCAGGGAAGACGCGATCGGCAAGACGGACATCGAGATTTTCGGCGAAGACGGCGAAGCCTTCGTCAACAGCGATCTCGCCGTGCTGCGCACAGGCGATACACAGGAGATCGAGGAAACGGTGACGCTTGCCGACGGCAGCGTGCGCCACCAGTTCGCCCGCAAGGGCGCGATGATCGCGTCCGACGGTTCGCTCTATCTGATTGGGTCGACCACCGACATCACCGAACTGAAGCTGCGCGAGGCCGAACTGCGCGAGGCGCGCCAGCGCGCCGTGCTGGCCGACCGCGCCAAGTCGGAATTCCTGGCCAATATGAGCCACGAGATCCGCACGCCGATGAACGGCGTACTCGGCATGGCCGAGTTGCTGGCCAAATCCGACCTCGATCCCAAGCAGAAGACGTTCACCGATATCATCGTCAAGTCGGGTAACGCGCTCTTGACCATCATCAACGACATACTGGACTTCTCCAAGATCGATGCCGGACAGCTGGTGCTCGACCCTGCGCCCTTCAACCTGCCCGAAGCAATCGAGGATGTGGCGACGCTGATATCGACGCGCGCCAAGGAGAAGGACCTCGAGCTCATCGTGCGCGTCGAGCCGGGCCTGGAAAGCCTGTTCGTCGGCGATGTCGGTCGCATGAGGCAGATCGTCACCAATCTGGTCGGCAACGCGGTGAAGTTTACCGACGAAGGCCACGTGCTGGTCGACGTGACCGGACAAAGGGGGCCGACGGGGACAAAGCTTACCGTTTCGGTCACCGACACCGGCATCGGCATTCCGCAGCAGAAACTGAAGCTCGTCTTCGAAAAATTCAGTCAGGCCGACACCTCGTCGACCAGACGCCACGAAGGCACAGGGCTCGGGCTCGCCATCACCTCGCGGCTGGTCGAGTTGATGGGCGGCGAGATCGGTGTCGAGAGCGCCGAAGGCAAGGGCTCGACCTTCTGGTTCACCGTGACATTGCCCAGGGCCGAGGAACAGACCGGACGGCGGATCATGCCGGTCGACGTGACCGGCTCACGGGTGCTGATCGTCGACGACAATGCCGTCAACCGATCGATCCTGAGCGAGCAGATGGCGTCATGGACCTTCGATTCCTGCGCCGCCGAAAGCGGACCCGAAGGGCTCAAGGTGCTGGTCGCCGCGGCAGCCTACGGCGTGCCGGTCGATTGCGTCGTGCTCGATTATCAGATGCCGGGGATGAGCGGCGCCGAGATGGCGCGCGTCGTGCGCAACACCGCAGGGCTGGCCGACACGCCGATCATCATGCTGACCTCGGTCGACCAGTCGCTCGCCAACACCAGCTATCGCGATCTCGGCATCGACGCCCAGCTGATCAAGCCGGCGCGTTCCTCGGTGCTTCTGGAAACGCTGGTCGCCACCATCCAGCGGCACCATCACAATATCACGGACGGCCGTGTGCTGCCGGCGGCAAGCAGCGGTTCCGGCGGCGGCAGGAACGAACCGTCGCCGGCAAAGCCGCCGCTCGCTGCATCGGAACGCGCCTTGCTGCAACCGCCGCCGGTTCGTGCCCGCGCCCGGGCCGCCGGGGATGAACGCCGGCTCGACATTCTCGTTGCCGAGGACAATGAGGTGAACCAGATGGTGTTCACCCAGATAATCGGCGAAACCGGCTACAGTTTCGAAATCGTCGGCAACGGCCGCAAGGCGCTCGACGCCTTCGGCCGGCTTAATCCGCGCATGATCCTGATGGACGTCTCGATGCCGGAGATGAACGGGCTCGAGGCCACCGCCGCAATTCGCCGGCTGGAAGAACATACGGGTATGCATATCCCGATCGTCGGCGTCACCGCGCATGCCTTGAAGGGCGACCGTGAGCGCTGCCTGGAAGCCGGCATGGACGACTATCTGCCCAAGCCGATCAGCCCCAGGGCGCTGCTCGAAAAGGTCGAGCGCTGGGTCGGCATATCAGGCGAAGCCCAACGAGACGCTGGATAGCAACCTGCGGCGCCGCCGGGATTCGGCCGCGCCGCAACAGCCAAGGATATGGTGCGATCGCACCATATCAAAGCTGGCGCCCAGTCAGGACAATGGTCGCAACGAAACCGCTCATTCAGTTACGGGCGGGAGCAAGCGACCGCCGACAAGAAACAGCGTCGAATCTACCCCAACGGACCTGTTTTTGGCGATGGCTCGGCCAAGATTCGCTCTGGTCACGGGCAACGCGCTCCCGTCCGGTTTTTCTTTCTCGGCATCGCGGCCTGCGGTGTGCCGGGACTTGATGCCAGCACGAATTGCGCAAGCGTCTGATTCCAGCGGCAACTTCCATTCCCACAAACCGGCTTAAAGGGTGCGGCCCACAAGACGTCTGTGCGACGTTACCGGGCTGACACGAAACTGTCATGCGACTGTAATAATCGAAGGCTATTGGCCTCAGCGGGCGCCGGTTTGAAGAGGGCGCCAAGAGACCATCTTCCGAACAGGAGCAGGCCACATGAAGAAATTCCTCGTTACGGCATTGGCCGTGGCGGTAGCGTTCGCCGCATCGTCCGGTGTCGCCGCTGCGCGTGACCAGATCCAGGTCGCCGGTTCGTCGACCGTGCTGCCTTACGCCAAGATCGTCTCCGAGCAGTTCGGCGAAACCTTCACCAACTTCAAGACCCCGGTGGTCGAGTCCGGCGGCAGCGGCGCCGGCATCAAGGAGTTCTGCAAGGGCGTCGGCGAAGACACGATCGATATCGCCAACTCCTCGCGCCCGATCAAGAAGGACGAGCTGAAGTCCTGCGCCGACGCCGGCGTCAAGGACGTCCAGGAAGTCCGCATCGGCTATGACGGCATCGTCTTTGCCACCGACATCAAGGGTCCGGACTGGGCGCTGGTTCCCGCCGACATCTACAAGGCGCTCGCCGCCAAGCTGGTGGTCGACGGCAAGCTGGTCGACAACCCGAACACCAAGTGGAACCAGGTCAATCCGAAGCTGCCCGACTGGGATATCGCCGCCTATATCCCGGGTGAGAAGCACGGCACCCGTGAAGTGTTCGAGACCAAGCTGCTCGACGCCGGCTGCGACAAGGCCGCTTTGAAGGCTGCCGGCATCGCCGACGACAAGGAAATCGGCAAGACCTGCATCGCCATCCGCAAGGACGGCAAGGCTGTCGACATCGATGGCGACTACACCGAGACGCTGGCCCGCATCGACTCCAACAAGACCGGCGTTGGCGTGTTCGGCCTCGCCTTCTACGAGAACAATGCCGACAAGCTGAAGGTCGCTACCGTGGAAGGCATCGTGCCTTCGACGCAGACCATCGCCGATGGCACGTACCCCGTGTCGCGGCCGTTGTTCTTCTACGTCAAGAAGGCGCATCTGGGCGTCGTTCCCGGCCTCAAGGAATATGTCGAGTTCTTCCTTGATGACCAGATGATCGGCCCGGAAAGCCCGCTCGCCCAGTACGGCCTGGTTTCCGCTCCCGACGCCGAACGTCAGGGCCAGCGCGACGCCTTCGCCGCCGGAAAGACGATGTAATCAACCGACCGGATCAGGGCGCGGACCAAATCCGCGCCCTGATTTCGCCGCTTGCCGCAACGGTGGCGGCGATCTGAATTTTCCCTGGGGTGGGTGATGTCGTCCTTGCTCGTACTCGCCATAGTCATCGCCATAGGCGTGGTCGCTTTTGTGATCGGCCGCCAGCGCGCAGCGGCGCAGGATACCGGCAAGGTCAAGCCGCATTCGCGCGCGCATTATCATGGCTGGTGGGCCTTTCTGCTCGCGGTCCTGCCTGCCGTCCTGCTGCTCGCCGTCTGGGATATCGGCTCTTCCTTCTATCTCGACCGGCACATCCATGCCGCTTTGCCCGAGCGCACCGCCGACACAAAGGTGGCCAGCGAAGCGCTCGACGCCAGCCTGGTGAAGAGCCTGGCCAAGGGCCTGCGCCGGCTCGATGGCGATACCGCACTTCCCGCTACTTTCGCCGAATTGCAGCCGCTGCTCGCCGCCAAGGGCGTGGCACTGGCCAGCGACACCCAGGACTATATGATCCCGATCGCGGTCGAGGCGAACCAGGTCCAGGACCGGCTCGGCCTGTTCGGCGCCGTGCTGACCTTCGCGCTGTCGGTCGCCGGCGCCTTCTATGCGCTGAGGCAGATCGCGCCGCGCGCCAGGGCGCGCAACAATGTCGAGAAGCTGATGCTGTGGGGGCTGCTTGCGGCCTCGACCATCGCCATCCTGACCACGGTCGGCATCGTGCTGTCGATGCTGTTCCAGACGATCACCTTCTTCGAGAGCGTATCGCCGATGAGCTTCTTCTTCGGCACGGTGTGGGATCCGCGTTTCGCCGCCGCCGGTTCCGGCGGCAGCCAGGGTCAGTTCGGCCTGATCCCGCTACTCGCCGGCACGCTCTACATCGCCGCCGTCGCGCTTCTGGTCGCAGTGCCGGTCGGGCTGATGTCGGCGGTCTACATGTCCGAATATGCCTCGCGCGGTGTGCGCTCGGTGGTCAAGCCGGCGTTGGAACTGCTGGCCGGCATTCCGACCATCGTCTACGGCATCTTCGCCGTTGTCACGCTCGGACCGTTCTTGCGCGACCTGTCGGCGGCACTCACCGGCGGCTCGCCCTTCATCCAGGGCCAGAGCATCTTCACCGCCGGTCTGGTGATGGGCGTCATGCTGATCCCGGTCGTGTCCTCTTTGTCCGACGACATCATCACCGCGGTGCCGCGCGCAATGCGTGACGGCTCGCTCGGCCTCGGCGCCACCCGCTCCGAGACGATCAAGCGGGTGATCCTGCCGGCGGCACTGCCCGGCATCGTCGGCGCCATCCTGTTGACGGCGTCGCGCGCCATCGGCGAGACGATGATCGTCGTGCTGGCGGCGGGCGTCGCCGCCAATCTGACGGCCAATCCGTTCGAGGCGATGACGACCATCACCGTCAAGATCGTCAACCAGCTGACCGGCGACCTCGAGTTCAACTCGCCGCAGACGCTGGTCGCCTTCGCGCTCGGCCTGACGCTGTTCGCGCTGACGCTGGTGATGAACATCGTCGCCCTCTACATCGTGCGCAAGTACCGGGAGCAGTACGAATGACCGACATCCCCCTGGACACGATGGCGGGCGCCGTCGCGCGACCGCGCCGCGACATCGGGCTGAAGGCGCGCTATGCCGCCGAACGCCGGTTCCGCATCTATGGCGTGATTGCGATCTCGGTGGGCCTGGCGTTCCTGGCCATCATGCTGATCACCATCGTCTCGAAAGGCTACACCGCCTTCTGGCAGACGACGGTGACGCTGCCGGTCACCTTCGACGAGAAGGTGATCGATCCCTCCGGCAAGCGCGCGACCGACCCTACCGTGCTGATCAAGGCGAACTATCCCAAGCTCGCCGAAAACGCGCTGGTGGCCAAGCTCGGCATCGATCCGGCCAACAAGCCGATGATGCTGAAGCTCAAGGGCTTCCTGTCGGAAGGCGCCCGCGTCCAGCTGCGCGACATCGTCTCCGCCGATCCGTCGGTGATCGGCAGGACGCGTGACGTCGACATCCTGGCTGCCGCGAACCTCGACTCGGCCTTCAAGGGCCAGATCGACCTCGGCGTCGATGAAGCGCGCCGCAAGGTGTCCAACCAGCAGATCGACTGGATGAACAAGCTTAAAGCCGACGGCGTGATGGCCGAGCATTTCAACACCGGCCTGTTCACCTATGGCGCCTCCAGCCGGCCCGAAACGTCGGGCATGGGCGTGGCGATCATCGGCTCGTTCTACATGATGGTGATCGTGCTGTTGCTGGCGCTGCCGATCGGCGTCGCCGCCTCCATCTATCTGGAGGAGTTCGCCAAGAAGAACCGCTTTACGGACCTGATCGAAGTCAACATCAACAATCTCGCGGCGGTGCCGTCGATCGTCTTCGGTCTGCTTGGCCTTGCCGTGTTCATCAACTTCCTCGGCATGCCGCGCTCGGCTTCCTTCGTCGGCGGCCTGGTGCTGACCTTGATGACATTGCCGACCATAATCATCGCCACGCGCGCCGCCCTCGCCGCGGTGCCGCCGTCTATCCGCTCGGCGGCCCTAGGTCTCGGCGCCTCCAAGATGCAGATGGTGTTCCATCACATCCTGCCGCTTGCCGCCCCAGGCATCCTTACCGGCACCATCATCGGCCTGGCGCGTGCGCTCGGCGAGACAGCACCGCTGCTCTTGATCGGCATGGTCGCTTTCGTCGCCGATTATCCGACGACGCCTTTCGATCCGGCGACCGCGCTGCCGGTTCAGATCTATATGTGGGCAAACGAGGCTGAGCGCGCTTTTGTCGAGCGCATGTCCGGCGCCATCATCATCCTGCTCGTCTTCCTCATGGCCATGAACATCACCGCGATCGTGCTCCGGCGCCGGTTCGAGCGGCGCTGGTAGAAAAAAGGCAATTTGGTATGAACATCATGACCGAACAGTCCCTTGAGAATGCAGTGGGCGACAAAATGAACGCCAAGTCGAACGAAGTCATCAAGATGCGCGGCGACAAGGTCGGCGTGTTCTATGGCGAGAAGCAGGCGTTGTTCGACGTCAATCTCGACGTCCGCCAGAACCAGGTGACGGCGCTGATCGGCCCGTCCGGCTGCGGCAAGTCGACCTTCCTGCGCTGCCTCAACCGCATGAACGACACCATCGATTCGGCGCGGGTGACCGGCAAGATCACGCTCGATGAAGACGACATCTACGACAAGAACATCGATGTCGTCGAACTGCGCGCCCGCGTCGGCATGGTGTTCCAGAAACCCAACCCGTTCCCGAAGTCGATCTACGAGAACGTCGCCTACGGCCCGCGCATCCATGGGCTGGCCAAGCGCAAGTCCGACATGGACCAGATCGTCGAGCAGAGCCTGAAGAAGGCTGCGATCTGGAACGAGGTCAAGGACCGCCTGCAGGAGCCCGGCACCGGCCTGTCCGGCGGCCAGCAGCAGCGCCTGTGCATCGCGCGCGCCATCGCCGTGTCGCCGGAGGTGATCCTGATGGACGAGCCCTGCTCGGCGCTCGATCCGATCGCCACCGCCCGTGTCGAGGAGCTGATCGACGAACTGCGCCAGAACTACACGATCGTCATCGTCACCCATTCGATGCAGCAGGCGGCGCGCGTCTCGCAGCGCACGGCGATGTTCCATCTCGGCTATCTCGTCGAGGAGGGCGCCACCGACAAGATGTTCACCAACCCCGACGACAAGCGCACCCAGGACTACATTACCGGCCGCTTCGGCTGAGCCGTCCGGCGGGTGAATTTTCAGGCACGAGGACCAAGATCATGGGTGAACATACCGTCGCCTCCTTCGATGAAGAGCTCGGGCAGATCAGCAAGCTGATCCGCGACATGGGCGATCTGGCAGGCTCGATGGTCAGCGGCTCGACCAGGGCGCTGCTCAATTCGGACAATGCGCTGGCACAGCGTGTCGTTTCCGACGACGCCATCATGGATGCGCGCCAGCGCGAACTGGACGACCGCGCCATCACGCTGATCGCCAAGCGCCAGCCGATGGCCAACGATCTGCGCGCCGTGGTCGGCTCGATCCGCATGGCGGGCGACCTCGAGCGCATCGGCGATCTCGCCAAGAACATCGCCAAACGCGTCGGCACCGTGGGCTTGAGCGTCACGCCGCGCGACCTCTCGCACTCCATCGATGCCATGGCGCAACTGGTGCTGATCCAGGTGCAAGGCGTCGTCGAGGAATATGCCGCCACCGATGCGGCAGCTCTTGCAAAACTCAGGAATGACGACGAGCGCATCGACGTCAAATACACGTCCGTGTTTCGTGAGCTTTTGACCTACATGATGGAAGACCCTCGCAACATCACCGCCTGCACGCATCTCTTGTTCTGCGCCAAGAATCTTGAGCGCATCGGCGATCATGTCACCAACATCGCCGAAAATGCGTATTATGTGCTGACCGGCCAGCAATTGCCCGCCAATCGTCCGAAGCAGGACGAGACGGCGATGGCCACGCCGGCCTGATGAGGGTGAACTGCCTATGATCGCGCCACGCATCATGGTCGTGGAGGACGAGGAGCCGCTAGGCGTGCTCCTCCGCTACAACCTCGAATCCGAAGGCTATCAGGTCGAGGTGGTGACACGCGGGGACGAGGCCGAGATCCGCCTGCAGGAAAACGTGCCCGATCTCCTGGTGCTCGACTGGATGGTGCCGGCTGTCTCCGGCATCGAGCTCTGCCGGCGGCTTAGAGTGCGGCCCGAAACCGAGCGGCTGCCGATCATCATGCTGACCGCGCGCGGTGAGGAAAGCGATCGCGTGCGCGGCCTGTCCACCGGCGCCGACGACTATCTGGTCAAGCCATTCTCGACGCCGGAGTTCATGGCGCGCGTGAAGGCGCTGCTGCGCCGGGCCAAGCCGGAAGTGCTGTCCAGCGTGCTCAAGGTCGGCGACATCGTGCTCGACCGCGAGTCGCACCGTGTCTACCGCAAGAAGAGCGAGATCAGGCTCGGACCGACCGAGTTCCGGCTGCTCGAATTCATGATGCGCCATCCCGGCCGCGTGTTCTCGCGCAGCCAACTGCTCGACAATGTCTGGGGCGAGACGATCTATATCGACGAGCGAACCGTCGACGTCCATGTCGGGCGCTTACGCAAAGCGGTCAACAACGGCCGCATGCCGGATGTCATCCGTACCATTCGCGGCGCCGGCTACGCGATCAGGGAAGACTAGGATGCTGCGCGTCGCGCCGTTGCCGGCCATTCAGGCGACATGCTTGCCGGATTTGGCCTGAATGCCCGGCGCGAAAATCTCCTGATCGACGAAGCCGAGCGCGCGCATGGCACAGCCTTCGCGGATCAGCGGCAGCTCGTTGGGCTCGGTGTCGAAGGAGATCGATTTCGAGTGCTGGCCGCCGGCGGTCTGGGCGATCGCTTCGCGCAATGCCGGCTCGATCAGGTCGAAGGCGGCGGCGCTGACGCCGACCATGGCGACGGGTGCCGGATCGATCAGCGCAAACAGGCTGCCGAGGCCGAAGCCGAGCGCCTCGCCGGCCTTGCGATAGGCTTCGCGCTCCGGGCCGTCGGTTTCGCGGGCGCGCGCGGCGAGTGCGCGCATATCAGCGTCGCTGATATCGACCGGCTCGGCATCCTCGCCCATCATTTTGGCGCTGCGCCAGATGGCGTAGTTTCCGGCATAGGCTTCCACGCAGCCGCGCCGCCCGCAGCGGCAGAGCGCGCCGCCCGGACGGTGGATCATGTGGCCGAACTCGCCGCCCGAGGAATGGGTGCCGGTGAACAGTTCGCCTTTCAGCACCAGGCCCATGCCGATGCCGTGCGATAAGAGGATGGCGATAAAATTGTCGCGGTAGCGCTCGGGCTGGCGCCATTGCAGCGCCACCGCCATCATGTTGCAATCGTTCTCCATGGTGGCAGGAATGCCGAATTCCGCTTCCAACATGTCGGCGAAGGCAATGTCGGTCAGTGGCGTGATCGGCGACCACAGCATGGCGCGCGCCTGCGAATCGGTGATGCCCTGGATGCCCATGGCAATGCGGGCGATGCTCTGGACATCGAGGTCGGGATCCTCAAGCCGCCGCCGGACGATTGCTACGCATTCGCCAATCAGCTCGTCGCGCGGCTTGGTCAGCGTGTCCAGCCGGCGCTGTTCCTCGGCGACGACGTGGCCGGCATAGTCGATGACGGTGACGGACAGGAAATTGAGCGACAGCACGACGGTCATCACCGCCGCCGCTTCCGGGTTGAGACCAAGGCCCACCTGCGGCCGGCCGCGTTTCAGTGCGCCGGTCTCGCCAGGTTTGCCTTCAATCAGGATGCCTTCTTGAATCAGATCAGACGAGATTGCCGATATGGTCGAGTGGCTGAGGCCGGTGGTCGCCGCAATCTCGGTCCGCGACGGCTGGCCGGCCCGGCGCACGGCTGAAATCACCATCGCACGGTTGCGACGGCGCAGATCGTCGTGGCGGATTCCAACCGACATTTGTTTCCTCCCGGCCTCCTCGCGCCTCATGATAGTGAAGGCGTTCGACGGCACCAGCCAAATATTGGCAGACGCCGGCAGCCCTGTCATTGTTTATTGCGGACCTCGAAAAAATTCGGCACGGCCATCAGAATCCATCAGAATCGATGTTGACAGCGCGTTATCATTGAACCAGTATTTTTTCGAGGCTCGAAAAAATAGCGCCTCTGTGTGCCGGCCCTCGGGCCAGTTTTGTCGCGCCGCACGCGGCGCAGGGAGGATTATGATGAACAGATTTGCAGCCGCCATGCTGGCGGGTGTCGCCATGTCGCTGGCGCTGATGTCGGTCGCGCAGGCGAAGGACAAGGTCATCGGCGTGTCGTGGTCGAACTTCCAGGAAGAGCGCTGGAAGACCGACGAGGCGGCGATGAAAACGGCGATCGAAGCCGCCGGCGACAAGTACATTTCGGCCGACGCGCAGTCCAATCCCGGCAAGCAGCTGACCGACGTCGAAAGCCTGATCTCGCAGGGCGCCAACTCGCTGATCATCCTGGCGCAGGACGCCTCGGCCATCGGCCCGGCGGTGCAGAAGGCGCTGGACGAAGGCATTCCGGTCGTCGGCTATGATCGCCTGATCGAGAACAAGGACGTCTTCTACCTGACCTTCGACAACAAGGAAGTCGGCCGCATGCAGGCCCGCGAAGTGTTCAAGGCGAAGCCCGAAGGCAACTATGTCTTCATCAAGGGCTCGGGCTCGGATCCGAATGCCGATTTCCTGTTCTCGGGCTCGATGGAAGTGCTCAAGGAAGCCATCGACTCGGGCAAGATCAAGAATGTCGGCGAGGCCTATACCGATGGCTGGCTGCCGGCCAACGCCCAGAAGAACATGGAACAGTTCCTGACCGCCAATGACAACAAGGTCGATGCCGTGGTTGCGGCCAATGACGGCACCGCCGGCGGCGTTGTCGCCGCGCTGACGGCGCAGGGCCTTGCCGGAACGGTTCCGGTCTCGGGCCAGGACGGCGACCATGCCGCCCTGAACCGCATCGCGCTCGGCACGCAGACGGTGTCGGTGTGGAAAGACGCGCGCGAACTCGGCAAGAACGCCGCCGAGATCGCCTCGCAGCTTGCCGATGGCAAGAAGACGGGCGACATTGCCGGCGCCAAGGACTTCACCACGCCTGGCGGCAACACCGTCAAGTCGCTGTTCCTGACCCCCGTCGCGATCACCAAGGACAACCTCAACGTCGTCATCGACGCCGGCTGGATCAAGAAGGACGAAGTCTGCACAGGCGTCGCCGCCGGCAGCGTCGCGGCTTGCAACTGATCTCGACGACTTGAAGAAATGAGGCGCCGCGGCTGTCAAGCCGCGGCGTTTTCTCTACGAGAATTGTGTGTTTCCGCCATCGGCGGCAAACTTCTAGGCTGTGGTCCGGCATCCGCGCCAGACGGCAAGCCGCTGGAGGACATCATGACCGACACGACCTCAAATCCGCAGGCCGATACGGCACGAGCGTCTGAACTCGGCGCGGTCGCCCGGTTCCTGAAAGCGACCGAGCTCGACACGCGCATGCTCGGCATGGTCGGCGCGCTGCTGGTCATCTGGGTCGGCATACATATCCTGTCGGGCGGGCTTTTCCTGACGCCGCGCAATCTTTGGAACCTGTCGGTGCAGACGTCCTCGGTCGCGATCATGGCGACCGGCATGGTACTGGTCATCGTCATGCGCAACATCGACCTTTCGGTGGGCTCCGTCGAAGGCGTGATCGGCATGATCATGGGCGTGGCACAGGCCGAATTCCTGATTCGCGTCATCGGCTTCCAGCTTGGAAACCCCTGGCTCTGGGTCGTCGCGCTTGCCGCCGGCGTGGTGCTTGGTCTGCTGATCGGCGCGTTCCAGGGCTTCATCATCGCCTATATGCAGGTTCCGGCCTTCATCGTGACGCTTGGTGGCCTGCTGGTCTGGCGTGGCATGGCATGGCTCATCACCAGCGGGCGCACGGTCGCGCCACTCGACGCCACCTTCCAGCTGATGGGCGGCGGACCACGCGGCTCGATTGGCGCCGCTGCCAGCTGGATCGTCGGCATCGTCGCCTGCGCGGCGGTCGCCTTCGCGCTGCTCAACGGTCGCTCACAGCGCAAGCGCTTCAGCTTTCCACTGCGCCCCGTCTGGGCCGAGACCCTGCTTGGCGTGGTCACTTGCGCGGCCATCCTCGGCGCCGTGTGGATCGCCAATTCCTATCCATGGCCGATCGGCATCGTGCGCCAGTACGCACAGCAGAACGGCATCACCGTTCCCGAAGGCGGGCTGTTCATCGCGCATGGCATCGCCATACCGGTGCTGATGGCGGTGATTGTCGGCATCATCATGACGTTCATCACCAAGCGCACGCGTTTCGGCCGCTATGTCTTCGCCATCGGGGGCAATCCGGAGGCAGCGGAACTCGCCGGCATCAACACGCGCTGGGTGACCATGAAGGTGTTCATGATCATGGGTGTGCTGGCTGCAATCAGCGCGGCGATCTCGTCGGCCCGTCTCAATGCGTCAACCAATGCGCTGGGCACACTGGACGAGCTTTTGGTGATCGCGGCCGCTGTCATCGGCGGCACGTCGCTCGCGGGCGGCGCCGGAACGGTGATGGGCGCCATGCTCGGCGCGCTACTGATGCAGTCGCTGCAATCCGGCATGGTGCTGCTCGGCATCGACTCGCCGCTGCAGAGCATTGTCGTTGGCGCTGTCCTGGTCATCGCCGTCTGGCTCGACACCGTCTACCGCAAGCGCGTCTAGGGAGGAACGATTATGGAAAAAACTGCTCCCACCGGTACGCCACTGATCGACATGCGCAACATCTCGATCGCGTTCGGTGGCATTCGCGCCGTCGACGATGCGTCCATCGATCTTTTCCCGGGCGAAGTGGTGGCGCTGCTTGGCCACAACGGCGCCGGTAAGTCGACGCTGATCAAGATCCTGTCGGGCGCCTACAAGCGCGATGCCGGCCAGATCTTGGTCAACGGCCAGGAGGCCTCGATCTCCAATCCGCGCGACGCCAAGAAATACGGCATCGAAACGATCTACCAGACGCTTGCGCTGGCCGACAATGTCGACGCTGCCGCCAACCTCTTCCTCGGCCGCGAACTGATGACCGCGTGGGGGACACTCGACGATGTCGCCATGGAGGCCGAGGCGCGCAAGGTGATGGGCCGGCTCAATCCGCGCTTCCAGCGCTTCAAGGAGCCCGTGATCAAGCTATCGGGCGGCCAGCGCCAGTCGGTGGCGATCGCACGCGCCATCCTGTTCAACGCCCGCATCCTGATCATGGACGAACCGACGGCCGCGCTTGGGCCGCAGGAGACGGCGCAGGTCGGCGAACTGGTAAAGCAGCTCAAGGCCGACGGCATCGGCATTTTCCTGATCAGCCACGACATTCACGACGTGTTCGAGCTTGCCGACCGGGTCTGCGTAATGAAGAACGGCCAGGTCGTCGGCACCGCGCTCACCACCGATGTGACGCAGGACGAAGTGCTCGGCATGATCATCCTGGGAAAGTGCCCGCCCGGCGCCATTCCCGGTCCGGGTGCGCTGAAGATCGCGGCCTGAGACCACGCTATCGTCAGCTGTCATGTTCACTGATGCTCGAGATCGATAAGCCGGCTAAATATGCATGATATGCCAGCTGTCATTATGGCTTGGCCGCGCCATTGTCTTGCCGCGGCGACTTGCCCATAAAGGTCCCGAACCGTCCATGGGCCTGCGTTGAAGAAGTTTTTCCCGATCCTTGCCTTCATTGCCGTTGCACTGATCAGCCTGACGATGGCGGGCTTCGCCTATTTCGCGACCCAGGAAGCGGCGCGCATCAAGTTCGAGGCGACGGCCGACGACGCGCTCAACCGCATCGAAAGCCGTATCGATCTGCATCTGTCACTGCTGCGCTCGACGCAGGCGCTGTTCGACGCCCGCAATGGCGAGATTTCAGGTAGCGAATTCAAGGCCTTCTTCAGCGCCCTCGATGTCGATAACAATTTCGCCGGCCTGCGCGGCATCGGCTATCTCAGGCTGGCCAAGACCGGTGACGAAGCGGCGGTCGAGCGCGACATGTTGCGCGACCGCGGCGCCGCCCACACGGTCTATCCGGACACGACACAGCCATGGCGCACGCCCGTCGTGCTGTTCGAGCCGCTCGACCCTGCCAACGAATCCACCATCGGCTACGACATGTTCACCGAGCCGGTGCGGCGCGAGGCGATCGAAAAAGCGATGGCCGATGACGCACAGCACGCAAGCGGTCTGGTCCAGCTCGGCCAGGACACTGGCGCGGCGCAGACCTTTACCGGTTTCCTGGTCTTCGTCAGGCTCAATGTCGAAACCGCGCCGGATGGTATCAATGCGTCCAGATCATCGACATCAGGCCTTCTCTACGCGGCCTTCCGCGCCCGCGACCTGTTCCAGACCGCGCTCAGCCGCACGCCTTTGCTGCCGGTCAACACCGCGGTCTATGACGGCACGGCCGACGCCGACAATCTTCTGTTCCAGTCGGAAACGCCGCCGGTTGCGAGCTTTGGCGACAGGCTGTTGGTGACGCGCAAGATCATCGTCGCCGGTCGGCCGTGGACGGTGCTGTTTCGGCCGACAAGTGCATTTTCGCAACCGTCCTCGCGCGCCATTCCGGTCATGCTCGGGCTGTTCGGCCTGCTTCTGGCGGGGGCCATCGCGTTGGTGGCGCGCTACCAGGAGCGCGCCTACGACGCCAAGTCGCTGCTGCATGAAACGACGGAAAAAAGCCTGCTCGAAAAGGATTTGATGCTGCAGGAGATGAAGCATCGGATCAAGAATTCGATCACGCGGGTGCTGGCGATTGCGCGCCAGACGGCAGCGCAAGCAACCGACGTGAAGGAGTTCTCAACTTCCTTCTCAGCCCGCCTGCAGGCAATGGCGGCTTCCCAGGATATGCTGACGCGTTCGCGCTGGCAGAAGGCCGATCTTGGCGACCTGCTGCGCATCGAGCTCGGCCAGGTGTTCGGCAAGGAGCTTCCGGAAGGGATATTGTCAGGGCCTCAGGTGCTGCTCGACGAGAGGACGACGCAGGCGCTTGGCCTGACCTTTCACGAACTGGCGACGAATGCGCTGAAATATGGCGAGGCCGGCAATTCCCTGGGTGCGCTCAAGGTCGACTGGTCGTTCGAGGGGCGCGGGTCCGAGCGGATGCTGGTTCTGAACTGGCGCGAGGCCGGGCAGAAGGAACTCGAAGCGCCGGCGAAGACCGGCTTCGGCACCAAGCTGATCGACCTCAATGTCACGCGCGAATTGCGCGGCACGATTGCCCGAGATTTTCGCATCGATGGGCTTACGGTGGAAATCAGGATCCCGCAGCCTGATGCAGTCAAACAAACGGAGACCGGCTGACCGGTCTCCGTCGCGATTGTCTGACGCTTTTGAAGCGGATCAGCAGCGAGCGGTGTAGAGCCGGCCGCGATTGTCGCGATACTGGCAATAGCCGTTGCGCAGGTTGCGCACCAGCAGGCCGGAACCGGCGCCAACGGCTGCGCCGATCAGCGCACCCTTGCCGCCGCCGATCAGTCCGCCGGCCAAAGCACCGACACCGGCGCCGACACCGACATCCTGCTCGGTCGTGCTGCAGCCGCTGACGGCGACCACCGTAACCATGGCAATAATCAATTTCCGCATAGAATCTCTCCTCACTTTTGTCCTCACTTTAGTAAGCTCCAGCCGCTATTTAGCACGAAACAGCAGCCTTTGCCCGCTCGATCTTATTGTTGGCTAAGAGAGTCTTTTTCGCGGCGCGTGGCGTTCGACGCGACCACGACACTGGAAATCTGCAAAGACGCGTCGAGGGTGCCGTCCGGGCGCACGTTCCAGACGATCTGGTCGTAATCATCCTCCAGCGCGGGGTCGACCGTAAGACATTTGGCAACGACGTGCTCGGCCTGACCCTGCACGTCGCCGGCAGCGAATGGACGTTCTGCCGTGCATGCTTCGGCGGTTTCGAAAACACTGACCGGCACCGGCAGTTCACGACATTCGGTCATGTTGTTCGAACAGCCAATTACCAAAAGCAAAGCGGCGATGTGTTCCACGGCGATACGTCCTCTCGCCATAAGAACGGTCCACAGCCGTCAAAGTTCCTGTGCCGAAAGGGGCGTTAATAATTGGTCGGCTACGAGCTGGACAGCTTCTGAGCCAGGCTGCTTGGGAGCAGCGTGAACCTGAGCATCTGGCTCAGGCCAATTGCGACGCCACGATCAGCACAACAGCGGCGACGAGCGCGACAGCGGCGACGCGAAGCAAGGGATGCCAGGCGTGCTGCAAAGGCGAGGCTGAAGCGTCAGGATCCTGAAAGCCGCTCATGGACACCCGGGCGGCCTGCTCCAGCCTGTTCATATCGGCAACCGTCATGATCATTCCTCCCATACTCGCGTTGCAGGCTGCGGCCGAAACATCGGTTGAATCGGTCAAGATCCAGCAATCTCTGGGAACCACAGCATCGGATTTTATGGTGAACAGCCGGTTAAGGAATCCCGCCGCTCATTCGGTTTCGAAATTGCCGTGCGGAACGACGAGGCGATATTCGAGGCGGTCACTGGTGATCTCCAGCGTCGCCGTGCCGTTCAGCGATGCCGGCACGACACGTTCGAGGGCAACGCTGCCGAAGCGTTTCTCGGTGCGCCTGTTATCATTGGCGACAATGGCCTCGACCCAGGTCAGCGACAAAGCCGGCTTGTCTGCGGCCTCTGCGACGTTCGACAGATCGGCGGTTACCTCGACAAAGCCGTCCGGCCGCGCCAGGGCGCCGTAGCTGAATGAATTGACGGCGAGTTCGTGCATTGCCAGTCCAATATGAATGGCCGCGTTGGGATTGAGGTAGGGGTTGACGCCATTGAAGCGCAGGCTCTGCGCGGGATCGGCGCCGTAGCGAACGACCTGGCCGCGGATAAGCTCGCGAAGTGCTGCACCCCGCCAGTTCGACGACGTTACCAGATCCTGGGAGGAAGCCAGTGACTGCAGGCGGCCGCGAAAGCGCTTCAGGAAATCGTCGGGTGTCTCGGAATAGCGGCCGGTCTGGGTGGCAATACTCTGGATGATGGCCAACAGGTTCTTGGAGCGGTGGCTGACTTCGCGCAACAGCGTCTTCAGCGTCTGTTCGCGGCGTTTCTGCTCGGTGGTTTCCACCATCGTGGTGACGACGCCCTGCACGTCGCCGCGATGGCCCCGATCGGCATCGACCCATACCTGGAACCAGCGCATGCCATCACCGGTGGGAACACTCAGTTCAAGGCGTTCCGGATTGCCGGAAGCGATCACATTGCTTTTGGCGGCGGCGATTTGCTCAGCTTGCGCCGGTGGCAACGCGCCGTTGCTGTCGGCTGTGTCGGAAACCCACGGCGCACGCATGTTGCGGGCCCATACAGTCTTCAATTCACGATCCTGATAGAGGACGGAAATGCCGGCATTGTGCAGAGCGTGAAGCAAGGCCCGGCCAAGCTGCATTCCGCTTTCAGCCGGGTGCAGTGCGATCACCTCGTCGCCCTGTCCGCTCTCGCCTCCGCCAATGGAACGCATCAATCACCTGTCCACCTGATCAGGACCGAACGATTCACTTGGACTCAGTTCCTGAGTAGGTCCCCAGAAAAGGTCCGCCGGACGATGTCCCGTTGGAGGACATCGCCCGGCGGTGGCTGGAAACCGTTTGAGGGGTGCGGCTTCCAGTGTTCTTCGCCCGCTCCTACGATGCCCGTCTGAACAGGCCGGCCAGAAGCGAAATGACGAGGAAGGCGAGAAAGATGAAGAACAATATTTGCGCGATACCGGCCGAGGTACCGGCGATGCCGCCGAAACCAAGCGCGCCGGCGATGATCGCCACGACGAGAAATACGAGCGCCCAGTAGAGCATGATCTGTCTCCTTCCGATACTGGATCAAGAACGTGAGTGATTGCTGTTTGTTCCACCATTTGCCGAAAAAGAAGGTCTTTGGAAGAGGCCCGGACGCGAATTGATTCGCGCGCGTGAGCGCGATACGGCGCGACGGGCAGCCGCCGATCGCCGGGTTAGGCGATCGCCAGTGCCGCCAACGCTGCGAGGCGGCGAAAAGTTGGAGATTGAAGGCCCTACTTCACGCGGCGGCCTTGGCCTGCCGGTCGAAGAACAGCGCTTGGCTGATCAGCGCCTTGACCATGTCGGGATTGAACGGCTTGGTGACGAGGAAGGCCGGTTCAGGCCGCTCGCCGGTCAGCAGACGTTCGGGGAAGGCGGTGATGAAGATTACCGGCACCGAAGTCGACGACAGGATTTCGTTGACCGCATCGATACCCGAGCTGCCATCGGCAAGCTGAATGTCGGCCAGCACCATCTTCGGCCTTGTCTTGCCGAACATCGCCACCGCCTCGGTATGGGTGCGCGCGGTTCCGACCACGTGGTGGCCGAGGCTCTCGACCATTTCCTCGATGTCCATGGCGATCAGCGGCTCGTCCTCGATGATCAGCACATCGGTCGCCACCTGGCGAGAGATCTCGTTGCTCGCCTGGGCAAGCAGTTCGGAGAATTCCTTGGCGTCGACATCGAGAATTTCAGCTGCCTCGTCTTCACCGAAGCCTTCGACCGCGACCAGCAGGAAAGCCTGGCGTGGCCGTGGCGCAATGGCGTTCAGATTGGCGGCGGCGCGCTGCTCCCATGCCGATTGCGCCTGCTCCTGCGGAACGCGGATGGCAATGGAGGTGAACAGTTTGGCGAATACCTTGTAGAGCGCGATGCGGTCGCTTGACGCTTGCGGGAAGATGTCGACGTCGGCGATGATGGCTTCGAGCATCGCGGCGACCAGCGCATCGCCACTCTCCTGCGATCCGGATACGGCGCGTGAAAAGCGGCGCAGGAACGGCAGGTGCGGAGCGATGGTTGCGGAAAGGCTCATGGTAGACGTCTCCCTCAGATGACGTGATTGCATAGATTGCAGGTCAAGCTGATTGCAAGCCCCAACACCCAAACGCGGGTTTTGCGAAAAAGTTCCGACACTTGTGGAACGAAACTGCACGGGCGACGTTTGTGGTGCGATGGGCAACCAGACGAGGGGGCCGCTTTGCGTTGTGTAATGGGGCGGCTCGGGGCGGCTGGATTTAAGGGCGAAATGAAGGACATGAATAAAGAAACGCTGGCTGGCGCCGCTGACAGGCGCCGGGCCAATTCCGGCGACCCGCTCGGGGCGAATTCGGAAATTGGCCGTAAACTCAAACAGTATTATGACGAGCTGGTCTCGGACAATGTGCCGGATCGCTTTGCCCAGTTGCTCAGCCAACTGGAAAAGGCCGAACCCGCACAGAAGAAGGACTGAGGCATGGCAGCTGTCTCACAAGGGTTCAAGACCGACCTGCTCGGCTCGATCCCGAGCCTGCGGGCTTTTGCCGTGTCGCTGACGCAGAATGCCGACAAGGCCGACGATCTCGTGCAGGAGACGCTGGTCAAGGCTTGGGACAAGCATGAGAGCTTTCAGCCCGGCACCAATCTCAAGGCATGGCTGTTCACCATCCTGCGCAACGAGTTCTATTCCCAGATGCGCAAGCGCGGCCGCGAGGTGCAGGACAGCGACGGCATCATGACGGCCAGGCTTGCCGTTCATCCGGCTCAGCACGGCCAGCTTGACCTCAAGGATTTCCGCGGCGCGCTCGAGCAACTCCCCGAGGACCAGCGCGAAGCCATCATCCTCATCGGCGCTTCAGGCTTTTCCTATGAAGAGGCCGCCGAAATCTGCGGCTGTGCGGTCGGAACGATCAAGAGCCGGGTCAGCCGGGCCCGCACGCGGTTGCAGGAGATCCTCAAAATCTCCGGCGAAGACGAATACGGGCCGGACGCGATCTCGTCCCAGGTGACGGGTTCAAACGCTGCCTGACGGCGGAGGCCCCGTTTGCGGGCCTGGGCTCTCTACACATACGCATCGAAGATATCTCAGACTGGCGCGCGGCCGCAGGCCGCCGCCAGAGCCTCGACGAGATCGGTCCCCGAATAGGGCTTGGTGACCAGGCGGATGCCGGGAAAAGACCCTTTGATCTCATCGGGGTCCGAATAGCCGGAGGCAAAGACAAACGGCAGGCCCGATTGGCGCAGCCGCGCGGCGAAATCGAGTGTGGACGTTCCGCCCAGCATGAGGTCCACGATAGCGGCGTCGAACTCGCCAACGACCTTCTGCTCATCGATCTCGGCCAGAGCGCGGGCAATCACTACGTCGTTCGCGCCATGGTCGCGGCAAAGCTGCTCGACATCCATGGCGATCAGGAATTCATCCTCCAAGACAAGAATTCGCAATCCCTCAAGCAATGGCGGCACTTGGCAATCTCTCCTCAATTCTTGCAGCATCGGGTACCGTGACTCCAGTCAACCGCATCGTGGACCTTGGGGGATCGGTCAGGCCTTAATCCGAAAAGTTCGCCCACCGGCTCTACTCCACAAGCGAGCTTCGAATTCGCCTCAGTGGAGTGTAGCGAGTCATGATCGCTATTTGCCATCCTGTCATTTAAAAAAGACATGCCATCGGCAGCGGAACCGCGGCCTTGCAAAGGCGTAGCACTCAGTCTCTGGCAAGAGACTTTCGAAAGAGGGATCGAAATGTCTGGCCAGAATGGTCGTTCGTTTTCCAGCCGTCAGTACCCATGCGAGATCTGCCCGCTTCGGCCATTGCCGGTGTTCCGGGAATTCGAGAAGCAGGAGCTTGCCTATGTCAGCATGTTCAAGAAGGGCGAACTGGCCGTCGACAAGGGCGCCACAGTGCTGGTCGAAGGCAGCCAAAGTGCTCATCTCTACACCGTGCTTTCGGGCTGGGCCTTCCGCTACAAACTATTGTCGGACGGCAGGCGCCAGATCCTGAACTACTCCATGCCCGGCGATCTTATCGGGCTGCAGGGCAGCCTGATGGGCGAAATGCAGCACTCGGTCGAGGCGCTGTCGCCCATGCTGTTGTGCGTCTTCGAGCGTGAAAACCTGCACGAGCTCTACCGCAACCATCCGGGCCTTGCTTACGACATTACCTGGCTGGCGTCGCGCGAGGAGCGCATGCTGGACGAGAACCTGCTCAGCGTCGGTCGGCGCACGGCGGTCGAGCGCACCGCCTATCTCATTGCCTTCATCGCCAGCCGCGCGGCGGCAGTCGGGCTCAACGGCAAGGCGCCGGTGCAAATCCCGATTACCCAGCAGCATGTCGCCGATACGCTCGGCCTGTCGCTGGTCCACACCAACAAGACGATCCGCAAGCTCATCGATCGCAAGCTGATCGCTTGGCGCGACGGCGGTTGCGAAGTGATCGACGGGGAGGGGCTGAAGGATCTCGCGCGCTGGGAGGGCCTAAGCGAAGGCCGTCGGCCGCTGATCTGACAGGCAGGCCTCCATCTGGGGCTGGACTCGCACTTGCAAACACCCTTTCATGGATACGGTCTCCGATTTCGGAACCATGATGTGTGTCGGGCGTTTGAAGCCAAGCAAACGCAAGGAGTTTAGAATGGCAACTGCCGCAGGAAAAACCGCCAACGAAAGTCAGACGAACGCCGACCTCGAGGCCGACATTCGGCAGTTGAAGGCGGATATCGAAAAATTGACCAAGCAATTGGCCAAGACCGGCGAACATGGTTACGGCACGGCGCGGCGCGCTGCTGCCGAAGGCGTCGACCAGTTGCGCGCGCAGGGCGAAGCCGTCTTCGACAGCCTGCGTGGCAACGCCAAGGATCTTGAGGCCCAGATCACGGCCAATGTGCGCGAGAAGCCGGTAACTTCACTGGCGATCGCGGCCGGCGTCGGCTTCCTGTTTGCGCTTCTTGCCCGGCGCTAGTTTCGACAGAGATGGGCATGCTGGCACCGCTTATCTCGGCCTTGGCCTCGGGTGAAGCCATTGCCGCCATGCGCCGCGCGCGCACGGCGGCAATCGTCTATGGGCTCGCCGCCGTGGCTGCCCTGTGCGGCCTCGGGTTTCTCCTGGGGGCGGCCTACATCTGGGCGGCTGACCGTTACGGCTCGATGGCCGCCTGTCTCGGCTTCGCGGCCGGTTTCCTGGTAACGGCCGGGCTTATCGTGCTCATTCATCAACTTGCGGCCGGAACGCGTGCGCGCCGACGTGCGCGAAGGCGCAATGCCGACCTGAAGGCGCTCGGTATCACCGCGGCGCTTGCCGTGCTGCCGGCCTTGCTCAAGGGGAAAGGCGGGAAGGGCGTCATTCTCGGCCCGATGATCGCGCTCGCGGCCTATGCCATCTACCGCGAGAACGTCAAACCGGATCCGGGCGATCCAGACAGCGAAGCCGACTAAAGCGCGTCGCGCTGATACGCTGTTCCCGGGAAAACCGCTTCGCACTTCTGAAATTGCTTTAAGCCGGCAGATCTTCAAGCGGCATCGATATTTCGGCGAACACGCCTTCGCTGCGGAATTCGTGGGTCACTTCGCTCGATAAAACCTTGGCGAGGCTGCGGCGGATCAGGATAGAGCCGAAGCCCTGGCGTTCCGGCGGGTCGACTTTCGGCCCGCCGCTTTCGCTCCAGGTCAGCACAAGGCGGCGCGCGCCTTTCTTGCCCGCCGCCTTCCAGTCGACATCGACCTTCCCCGAGCCAACCGACAGCGATCCGTATTGCAGCGCGTTGCTGGCCAGTTCGTGCATGATCAAACCGAGCCCCACCGCCTGGTCGGGCGAAAGCAGCAGCTCCGGACCGGAGATCACGATGCGCGGCCGTTCTGCCGAATCGAACGGCTTCACCTCGATCTGCATCAGTTCGCGAATACCGATGCCGCGCCATTCGCGATCCGACAGCAGGTTATGGGCAGCGCCCAGCGCCTGCAGCCTGGCGCCGAAGGCTTCCAGGAATTCGCTTGGGCGGCGAGCGTGGCGAACGGTCTGTGTGGCCAGCGCCTGCACGGTCGCCAGCGTGTTCTTGACCCGATGGTTGAGCTCGCGCAGCAGCAGCCTTTGCCGGTCCTCGCCGAGCTTGCGTTCCGAGATGTCGTAGTTGACGCCAAAGATAAGCGTCGGCTTGCCTTCGCCGTCGCGCTCGATGACGCGGCCGCGGGTGACTATCCAGCGCGGCGGATCGAAGCCTTTGACCCGGTATTCGCCGAAATAGTCGTCGCTGCCGGTCAGGGCATCGCGAAAGCGCGTCTCGGTCTGGTAGACGTCGCGCGGGTCGATGGCGGCCAAAATGTCGCGCGCCCGCAGCCGGTTCGAACGCGGCAGGTTGAACAGCTCCGACAAACGCACGTCGCATTCGATCATGTCGGTGCGGATATCCCAGGCCCAACTGGCGAGCGAGGCGGCATCGAGCGCTATGGCTCGGCGCTTTTCCTCCTGCGCCAAAGCAGCCGTGGCAATGGCGCCGCTGCGGGTGGCGTCCTTGAGGGTAAACAGGCTGGCGGCGAGGCTGGCCAGCGATTTCAAATGATCGAGCGCGGCAGCGGACGGAAATTCATGCGGCTCCCGGTCGAGCACGCACACCGTGCCGACGCGCGCGCCGGCGACCACCATCGGCGCGCCGACATAAAAGCGGACATGGTGTTCGCCGGTGACCAGCGGGTTGCGGGAGAAGCGAGGGTCGATGCTGGCATCCGGCACCACCATGGGCTCGTCGCCGGCGGCAATGGTATGGGCGCAGAACGATATGTCGGTCGCGTTTTCGGTCTCGTCGAAGCCGACACAGGATTTGAACCACTGTCGTTCGGTGTCGAGCAGCGTGACGAGCGCGATCGGCGCCTGCATCACGGCTGCGGCAAGGCCGGTGATGCGATCGAAGTCGGGATCGGAGTCGGTGTCGATCGCGTCAAGCCTATGCAGTACGGCAAGCCGCTCCGGCGCCGCCACGGCGCGGCGGACCTCAACCGGCAAACCAGCCTGCTTCGCCACCTTGCTATCCACCAAGCCCCCTCGCTTGCAGGCCCCACCTGCGGTGGCGCGCATCTCGCGCGGCCGTCGTCGCGCGCCGGAACTTTTGTAGCAAGCAATCGTTACCCCACCATGCTTCGCTGGCGATGGTTTTATCCACCATCCCGGTTGCGCGACAGGAACGCCGCCAATGACCAAGATCGCCCCTGAAAACAAAGCCCGTCAGGGGCGCTGGGGTTGGCACGGCCTGCGCATATTGGTCGCCGGGTTGCTCCTGGCTTTCATTGCTTGGGGAGCGGCCGAGATTTATGGCCAAAAGATCGATCCAGATACCCCTGAAAGCCAGGGGCAGCCCACCGGCCAGAGCGCGCCGGCCAACCAGAGCGCGCCAGCCGGCGAGGGGCAGTCGGGCGGCTAGGGTTTTCCGCGTCATTCGTAATCGCATCAGGCGGCCTTCGCCTGGGCGGCTTGCGCCGGAACCAGGACGTTCAGTGCGCCAGGGTGGATCTGGATTGTCGTTTCGCGCTCCAGCTTGACCAGTTCGCCGTCGATGACGGCGCCGAATTTCTTGCTCCCGGTATGGATCGTCACGATTGCCTTGTCGGCCTGATGAGTTTCGACATGATCGCTGTCGCGCCACCTGCCTCGAGCCATGTCGAAGAGCGCCCTGACCAGCTCGCCACGCTGCCGCGCCACGGTTACATAGATGCCGAGCACGCCGCCGGCAGGATTGTCGGCATAAGGCAGATGGCCTTCGCCAAACAGATTGTTGGAAATGCCGATGCCGCTGATGCGGGTCACGATCTCGGCTTCGCCGACCGTCAATGTCACCTTCATGGCGGGAGGATTGTTGATCGTCGTCCAAGCGGCCTTGGCCGAAGCGCGAATCTTTCCCAAGCGCGAGGCGAATTCCATATTGTCGCGCAGCTTTACCATCCTGGCGTGCAGGCCGATCGAGAACTGATGCACGAACGGCCGGCCATTCGCGCTCGCGATATCGACCGCCATGATCTCGCCGTCGGCAAAGGACTTCAGCGCGCCATCGATGGTCTGCGGAATTCCAAGGCCGCGGGCGAACAGGTTCATTGTTCCTGCAGGCAGGACGGCCAGCGCCTTCTTGCCATTCATCAGCCGCCCCGCGGCGGCCGAAATGGTGCCGTCGCCGCCACCGGCCAGCACGACGTCGATGTCGCGCCGCGCGGCGACCTTATCGAGCGCCGCGACAATCTCTTTGCCGGCGACGATGTCGATATCGATGGAGTGACCAGCCGCCTCGAGCGTCTGGCGCATGCGGTCCGTTAGCGCGGAAAGATCGGTGGTCCGCAAGGTGCCGCCGTCCCGGTTCAGCACCGCTGCAAATCGCATGCCCCGCTCCGTATTCTTTTTTAAAGGCCGGAATGCCAGCCGCAGGCTGAAACGGGCAAGCTTGGCAAAGGTTCCATCGGCCGGGCGGGAATGTCGGGCGATTCCGCGGACTTGCCCAGGGTATTTCGATGCTCCCGTTTTTTCGGAACAAGCGCCTTGTCACAACGTTGTGATCCCATTGGAGGCGCCGCCTTCGGTCTCCCGGCAAGTGGTTTGCCGATTGCGGCGCGCATGAGATCACGCAAGAGGAGACTTAATCATGATCCGCACACTGTTCGCGACGACTGCACTCGCAACGCTGATCGCTACCGGTGCGTTTGCGCAGTCAACGACGACCCCGGCGACGACCCCAGCGCCGGCTGAAGCCCCTGCCACCATCGCGCCGGCGCCGCAACAGGCCGACGGCGCGCTGATGACCAATATCATCGGCGAGTCCGTGTACAATGGCACCGGCGACGATGCGCAGAAGATCGGTGACGTCAGCGACGTCGTCCTCGATGAAAACGGCCAGGCGAAATCCGCCATTATCGGCGTTGGCGGCTTCCTCGGCATAGGCAGCAAGAACGTCGCCTTCGACTACGGCAAGTTGCAATGGGTCGAGAGGAATGGTGACCGCTGGCTCGTCGCCGAGACGACGAAAGAAGCGTTGACGGCGCTGCCCGACTTCGACCGTAAGCCCTACGATCCGGCCTCGGCGCCTGCTTCCACGGCGCAGAACGACCCGCAGAAGCCGGTTGATCTCAACGCCGCGCCGTCAGATCCGGCGGTGAAACGCGCTGACGGCAATCTCGCAACCAACATCATCGGCGAGAATGTCTACAATGGCACTGGCGACGATGCCCAGAATATCGGCGACGTCAACGACATCGTGCTGACCAAGGATGGCAAGGCGCAGTCGCTGGTGATCGGCGTCGGCGGCTTCCTCGGTATGGGTGAAAAGAACGTCACCTATGATTTCGCCAAGGCGCGGTGGGCCGAAAAGAACGGCGATCGCTGGCTGGTGGCGCAGACGACCAAGGAGGAACTGCAGGCGCAGCCTGATTTCGACCGGAAGCCCTATGATCCGGCGCCCGTGACGACAACCTCCGACGCGACGCAGCCGACTGCTCCGGCTGCCCCGACGGCCGTTGCACCGGCTGACAATGCTCAGCCAGCGGACAAGACCGCGGAAGCTCCGGCCGGGACAAAGGCTACCGATCCGACGCAAACGGCAGCGATCGACAAGTCCACATTGACCGAAATGCCGGTCGGTAACATCAGAGGCGACGACCTGAAGGGCACCACCGTCTATGGCGCCAACGACGCCAAGGTCGGCGAGATCGGCGACGTCGTGCTCACGCCCGACAGCAAGCCGGATGCCGTCATCATCGATGTCGGCGGCTTTCTAGGCATCGGCGCCAAGGAGGTCGCGGTCGGCATGGACAAGCTCAAATTCATGACCGACAAGGACGGGAACAAATATCTCTACACCAACTTCACCAAGGAGCAGCTGCAGGCGCAGGCCGCCTATGACAAGGGCAGCTATGCTGAGAAGCGCGACCAGCAGCGGATGGTGGTACAGTAAGGGAATAGGCAGTAGGGATTAGGCAGTAGGCGAAAAACCAAGCGACTAGGCATCAGGCCGCCGGAAACATTCTGCTGCCTGCTGCCTGCTGCCTGCTGCCTACTGCCTGCCCACATACCCCACCACCCCCTGGCCCGTCAGCTCTGCAAGCGCCAGCGACTGGTCGAGATGCTCGGCGCGCCAGGCAAGCAGCCGCTCGGCAAATTCAAGCCGCACGCTGAGATAGGCCGGGTCGGCGGCAACGTTGGCCAGTTCGCCCGGATCCTTCTCCATGTCGAAGAGCAGCGGCGGCAGGCCGCCGCCGAAATGCACGTATTTGAATTTTTCCGTACGGATGACGGCGAGGTTGCACTGGCGCGAGCCGATGCCGAAATGCCGTTCGGCCTCACCGCTGGCACTCGAGCGGAAGTCGAACTCCCAATGCGCCGCGTCGCGCCAATCCTTAGGCGGTTCATCTTGCAGGAACGGTTTTAGCGAGCGGCCGTCGAGATGCAGCTGGGCGTCGGCGTCAAGCAGATCGAGCAAAGTCGGAAAGATGTCGACTGCCTCGGTGAAGTGGTTGACGATCGAGCCGGCTGCATTGCCGCGTCGTGGGTCGCGCACGATCAATGGGATGTGATAGCTGCCGTCGAAGAAGCCGCCTTTGCCCAGCATGAAATGGTCGCCCATCATCTCGGCGTGGTCCGAAGTCAGCACGATGATGGTGTCATCCCATGCATTCGCCGTCTTGATCGCTTGCCAGATGCGGCCAAGCTGCGCGTCGACCTCCGAGATCATGCCGTAATAGATCGCGCGGATGGCCCGGATGTTGTCGTCGCCCCAGTCGCGCACGTGGCCGTCGGTGCCGGGGCGGAAGCTTCTCCGCTTCTGGCGACCAAGGTCGTAAGCCAGATAGGGATGCCTTTGCGCCTCGGCCTGCCAAGTCTCGACATGGCGGAAGGGCGGTCCGTCCGCCGGATCATACAGCGTGTTGTAGGGCTGCGGTACGACAAAGGGCGGATGCGGGCTGATGAAGGAGACATGCGCGAACCATGGCGAATCCTGTTCGTCCAGCCAGCGAATGAATTCGCCGGCAAGAAAAGCGGTCGGCGTCTCGTCCCTGGAATAGACGGGCGGCGCGCTGGTCACGGCGTCGCCCGCTTCCCCGCCCATGGGACGGTGAATGCCGGGAGAGCCCGCGCTGGTGTCGACGCCACGTGCCTTCAGCCATGACAGCCATGGTTTCTGATGCTCAGGCAGGAACTGGCGCACGCTGAAGCCGGGCAGCACGCCCTCATAGCTTTTCAGCCGGGGATCGCCCGGCGCCATCGTGCGCGGATCGGGCGAGACGTCGGTGTAGCCGAACAAAGTCGGATCATAGCCGAGGGCGCGGGCCGAAAGCGCGATGTTGCCGTGGCGGGCGTCGAGCGGCGTGCCGTTGCGGCAAACGCGATTGTTCATCTGGTAGAGGCCGGTGTAGAGGCACGCACGGGCCGGCGAGCAGGGCGCCGCGCCGCCGTAATGCCGCTTGAAAAGGACGCCTTCGGCGGCGAGCGCATCGGCATTCGGCGTCTTCACCACGGGATGGCCGGCAGCCGACAGGCAATCGCCCCGCCATTGGTCGCAGGAGATCAATAGGATGTTTGGGCGTCTGCTTTTCGCGGCCAATGCTCTATCCTGTCACGTCGGGAAGACGTTCAATGAACCGGAATTTGGCTGCGGCGCAAGCCTGTCGGTCTTGCTTAAATGGTGAACGAAAATTTCCTGCTGTTCACTATTAGGATACAGTCCATTCTGAGTTTGCCGCCTTTGCCATTGCCGGGCGGCCCCTCATATAGGCGTGGACAGCGGCAAGGGCCGCAAACCGAAGGGAAGGAGCAAGACAATGCTCGACCAGATCAAGGGCCTGCATCACGTGACGTCGATGGCCGGCGATGCGCGCCAGAACAATGATTTCTTCACGCACAAGCTCGGCCTGCGCCGGGTCAAGAAGACCGTCAACTTCGACGCGCCAGATGTCTATCACCTCTATTATGGCGACGAGCACGGTACGCCCGGCTCGGTGATGACCTATTTTCCGTTCCCCGACATTGCCAGGGGCCGCCACGGCGTCGGCGAGGTGGGTACCACGGCCTATTCGGTGCCGGCCGGCACGCTCGGCTATTGGGAAAAGCGCTTCGCCGATGAAGGCGTTGCGGGTGTCTCCCGCGAAGAGACGTTCGGCGAGAAGCGGCTGGCCTTCGCCGGTCCCGACGGCGACGGTTTCGCGCTGGTCGAAGACAAAGCGGACAGCCGCGCGCCATGGTTGAAAGGCGGCATTCCCGCTGATGAGGCGATACGCGGCTTCCACTCGGTCTCGCTCAGATTGAAGGATGGCGGCGCCACGGAAGAGCTGTTGAAGTTCATGGGCTATGAGCAAGTGGACAAGTCCGGCAGTGTCAGCCGGCTCGCCATCAAGAACGGCAACGGCGCTGATGTCGTCGATATCGAATCGCTGCCTACCGCGGGCTTTGCCAATCTCGGCGCCGGCTCGGTCCACCATGTCGCCTTCGCGGTGGAGAACCGCGCCCAGCAACTCCAAGTGCGCAAGGCGCTGATCGATACGGGTTATGGCGTAACGCCGGTGATCGACCGCGACTATTTCTGGGCGATCTATTTCCGCACGCCGGGCGGCGTGCTGTTCGAAGTCGCCACCAATGAGCCGGGCTTCGACCGCGACGAGGACACCGCCCATCTCGGCGAAGCCCTGAAACTGCCGACGCAGCACCAGCATCTGCGGCCCTATCTTGAAGAGCATCTGCAGAAGCTGGAAGGCTGAGACGATGAGCAAGGAAGCTTACATCCATAAGGCGCTGCCGGGTTCGCCCGGCGGCCCGCTGCTCTTCGTCTTTCACGGCACCGGCGCGGACGAGAGCCAGCTGCTGTCGCTCGGGCGCGACCTCGCGCCACAGGCGACGATCGTATCGCCGCGCGGCGATGTTTCCGAGCATGGTGCGGCGCGTTTCTTCCGCCGCACCGGCGAGGGCGTCTACGACATGGACGACCTCGCGCGGGCGACCGGCAAGATGGCCGGTTTCATCAAGGCGCAGGTGGCAGCGGCAAGGCCATCTTCGGTCTTGGGTCTCGGCTATTCCAACGGCGCCAACATCCTGGCGTCCGTAGTGTTCGCCGCGCCCGAGCTGTTCGATGCGGCGGTGCTGTTGCACCCGCTGATCCCGTTCGAACCGCAGGTGCAGGGCAGCCTTGCCGGACGCCGCATCCTGGTCACCGCCGGCAAACGCGATCCGATTTGCCCGCCCAATCTGACGTCGCGGCTGGAAGCCTATTTGCGTGCCGATAGCGCCGATGTCACAGTGGAGTGGCACGATGGCGGCCACGAAATTCGGCCAAACGAGATCGAAGCGGCAAGGCGGCTTTTCGCTGCCGTGCCGGTTGAAGGAGCAAGCGATGCCTGACGAATTGCCTAAGATCGAACTCGAGGACCGCGGCTCGAAGGGACGTTATGTGCTGCGCGGACCCGGCGGCGCCGAGGCGGAGATGACCTTTACCAAGGTCGGCGAGCACCAGATCATCATCGATCACACCGAAGTGCCGGACGTGTTTCGCGGCCAGGGCGCCGGCCTTCGGCTCGTCACCCGCGCCGTCGAGGATGCGCGGGCAGTGGGCAAGAAGATCATCCCGCTCTGCCCCTTCGCCAACGCCCAGTTCCGCCGCCATCCGGAATGGGCGGATGTGCTGAAGCAATAGACCTTTTTCCCTTCTTCCCTTGTGGGGTGAGTTGTCGGTCGCCGAAGGCGAATTCATCGTGCCGGTGGCACGATGAAAGGCCGGCGAACGCCGGGACGCTGCGAAGCAGCGGGGACCCGGCAGGTGGTCGGAGTCGCTCAGCCACAAGAGCGAACACCTCTCTGGCATTTGCGCAGTTCGGCCTTCTTGCCTAAGTACACAGTTCGCCGCGGTTCGTCCGCTCCTGCCAATTGACCGAATGGCTTCCTAATGACCGAACCCGATCTCGTCCCCGTCTTCGACGGCCACAACGACACGCTGCTGCGACTTTACCAGTCGAAAGACACAGACGTCGAAAAGCTGTTCATCGAGGGGACGCAGGGCGGTCATATAGATCTGCCGCGCGCCAAGAAGGGCGGCTTTGCCGGCGGCATGTTCGCGATCTTTCCACCGCCGGTCGAGAAGAGCAAACGCTCTGCGGTGCCGCCGGCGCCGAGCGACAATGAGCCATTGCCGCCGGAACTGCCACGCGCTGATGCGCTCAATTCCACCATCGGCATGGCCTCGATCCTGTTTCGGCTGGAGCGAGCGGGGGCGCTGACCGTCTGCCGCAGTGCCGGTGACATTCGCGAGGCGATGGCGAAAGGTTCGATCGCAGCGGTGTTTCACATCGAAGGCGTCGAGGCGATCGATCCCGAACTTACCTTGCTCGACGTGCTCTACGAAGCCGGCCTGCGCTCGCTCGGCATTGTCTGGAGCCGACCCAACGCCTTCGGCCATGGCGTCCCGTTCCGCTTTCCGTCGTCGCCCGATACCGGACCGGGGCTGACCGATGCCGGCAAGGCGCTGGTCAAGGCCTGCAATCAGCTCAAGATCATGGTCGACCTGTCACATCTCAACGAAAAGGGCTTTCGCGATGTCGCCGCGCTCAGCGATGCGCCGCTGGTCGCCACTCATTCCAACGTGCATGCGCTGTGCACCCATTCGCGCAACCTGACGGACTGGCAGCTCGGCGCTATCCGCGAGACCGGCGGCATGGTCGGGCTCAACTTCGCCACCGGCTTCCTGCGTGAAGACGGACGGATGAATTCGGACACCAGCCTCGACATCATGGTGCGCCATGTCGACTCGCTGCTGCAGGCGCTGGGCGAGGACGGCGTCGGTCTCGGCTCGGATTTCGACGGGGCGATGATTCCGGCCGTCATCGGCGACGTTGCCGGTCTGCCGAAGCTGATAGATGCGCTGGCCGCGCGCGGTTTCGGACGCGCGTTGATCGAGAAGATAGCCTATCGCAACTGGCTGAGCGTTCTCGAAAGAACCATAGGCTGAGGCTTAAGCGCCCATGCGCTTCAGCCAATCCTGGCCGCCGCGATCCCTGATCATCGGCAGCGGGTTCTCCCAGTCCAGCCGCGCGCAGATGCGGTAGACTTCGAGCGTCTCGGCGCTCATTTCGCCGCGCTTGTAGAAGTACATGGCGGCGGCATAGCGGGTACGACCCGACCATTTTTCGCCGAGCGGCGTGTTGACCAGCTGCCACTGTTCGGCGGCTTCCGTCTCATCATCCGGTTCGTCGGCCATGATCAGAAATCCGCCGGCGGATTGGCGGTGCGGCGGTCGAGCTTGATGAAAGGACGGGCCACCACCTTGGCCCGCTTCATCAGCTTCTGGTACTGCAACTCGCGCATGGCGTAGATCTCGACCCAGAGGTCTTCCACCATCGTATCACCATAGGGACGCGTCAGCGAGGCGATGGCGATATTGCGCTTGGCCATCGGCGACCAGATGGCGGCGCTGACCAGCCCGACCTCCTGATGCTTCTTGTGGTAGACGATGGCGTGCTCGGCCGGGATGTTGCCTTCGATCTCCAGCCCGACCAGCATGTGGCGCAGCTTGCGTTTGGCGCGCGCTTCGAGCATGGCGCGGCGGCCATTGAAATGGCCTTTTCCCAAATCGACCATAAAGCCGAGACCGATCTCGTCCGGCATGCGCAGACGGTCGGCGCGAATGGCATGCTCGGCGGTGGTGAAGTCGGCATTGGCGACGATGAGGCCGGCTTCCAGCCGGGCGCGGTTGAGGGCGGCGTAGCCGATGGCGCGGATGCCGCGCAGTTCGCCTGCCGTCATCAGGCGGTCCCAGAGGCTGAGCGCTTTTTCGGCCGGCACGAACAGTTCGTAGCCGAGATCGCCGGTGAAGCCGGTGCGTGAGATGGTGACGGTGCTACCGTCATGCGGGAACTCGGCGAGATCGAACACTTTGAGTTTTTCAACGCCGGCAAAGCCGGCCTCGCGCAGCACGGCGAAGGAGGTTGGGCCTTGCAGAGCGAGACCAGCGACGCTTTCAGTCTCTTCTTCGACGGTCACTTCGAAACCGATGGCGCTGTCGAGCAGCCAAGGCAGGTGCCGCTCCTGCGAACACAGGCGGAAGCGGGTCGGTGACAGCCGGAACAGCGTGCCGTCATCGAGGACAAAACCTTCGTCGTCGCACCATGCGGTGTAGTGGACGCGGCCCGGTTTCAGCTTGGTGACATCGCGCAGCGTGACGCGATCGAGGAAGGCTTCGGCATCCGGCCCCTCGATGCGGTATTTGGTCATCGGCGAGATGTCGAACAAAGCCGCCTGGCTGCGGATGGCGAAATATTCGAGTTCCTCGTCCCACAGCGAACGCGGCGCGCGATAGCCGGCCCAATTGTACCAGTCCTGAGTTTTGGCCAGCGCATCGATGCGCGGCTGGAACGGCGTGCCGAGACGCAGTGTGCGGAAATGCGACTGCGCTGTGGTGCGGGCGGCGTTGTTGATCGGACTCGTCATGACGGCATTCCTTCGCCGTAAAGTGCGGCGTTGACTGGCTGAAACATCCGATCATCCCTTCATCGCGATGATGCGCCGCGCCGCATTCAAACCGGGAGCACCCGAAACGCCGCCGCCCGGATGCGAACCGGCGCCGGCCAGGAACAGCCCCTCGATCGGCGTGTCGTAGCCCGACCAGCCGGAGACGGGCCGCGACATCAACATCTGGTCGGCCTGCAATTCGCCGTGGTGCCAATGGCCGCCCGGCATGCGGCAATTGGCTTCGATATCGGCTGGCGTCAAAAGCTCGGCATGCAGCACGGACTTGCCGATACCGGGGGCGTACGCTTCGAGCTGCGCCATAACAGCCTTGAGGAATTTCGGCTTGCCGGCATCCCAACCCTCTTTCAGCGCATAAGGCGCGTATTGCACGATCGCCGACAGCACGCAGGCGCCGCTTGGCGCGAGCGACGGGTCGGAGAGCGACGGCAGTGTGATCTCCATCACCGGTTCGGCTGAGAACTCGCCATATTTTGACGGGTTGAAGGCGCGCTCGACATGGTCGGCCGAGGGCGCGATGACCAGACGGCCCTTGTGATTATCGGCGCCGACGCCGGAAAATTGCGGTTGCCGTTCGAGCGCCAGATGGAGCTTCGCCGCGTCGCCCCTCATGCGGATGTTCTTTACCTTGCGCACGAAACCCGTGTCGATCTCGCGCGGGCCGACGAGATCGAGCATGGTCGTCGCCGGGTTGATGGCGGAGACGATCGTTCTGGCGTGCAGCACCTCGCCGCCGTCGAGGGTCACGCCGAGGGCGCGCCCTTTCTCGACGACTATTCTGGCCACGGGCGCTGCCGTGCGGATGGTGACGCCGGCTTTCTCCGCCGCCGCGCGAATGGCGGCAACGACCGCACCCATACCACCTTTCGGCAGCATCTGTGCCCCGGCCGCACCGTCAGTCTCGCCGGCCAGCCGGTAATAGAGGCCAAGCAGCGAGGTCGGCGAACGCGGGCCGAGGTGGCTGCCAAGCGTGGCGTCGAAGGCAAGCAGGCCCTTCAGCCTGAGATCGGCAAGCTGTTCGTCGAGCAGGTCGGCGACGTTCAACAGGAGCACCCGCAGGAAATCGCGCATGTCTTCCTTGCCGAGCTTTTTCAGCGCCACGGCCGTCTGGCCGAGCGCTGCGGTTTCAAGCAGCGACATGCCACCGAGATCGGGCGGGCGCCGCGACAGGAACGGTTTCAGGATGCCGGCATAGCGCATGAGTTGCGCGCGCAATTCCTTCCAGGCGGACTGCTCGGACGGAGTGGAGCCGGTCAGCACTTCGCCATAGGCGCCATGCAGGACAAGCGGCGGGCCGTCCCTCGCCAAGGCGACCGACGGAATGAAGTCTGCGCGGGTGACCTGCAGCCCGTGTTTCTCCAGCTCCAATGTCTTCACCACGTCGGGGTGCAGGCGGTTCAGCACATGCGCGATCGAGGAGACCCGAAAACCTGGCGCAAACTCTTCGGTGCGCGCCGCGCCGCCGACATCGCCGGCCGCTTCCAGCACCAGCACCTTGCGGCCGGCTTTCGCCAGAGTGGCGGCAGCGACAAGGCCGTTATGGCCGCCGCCTATGATGATGGCATCAAATGACGTCATGGGCCGGGCTCATATGGGAGGTCGATTTGGCGAGGTCGCGCAGGATCTCGGCTGCCGCATTGCGGCCGGGTGCGCCCATGACGCCGCCGCCGGGATGTGTCGAGGAGCCGCACATATAGAGCCCGCCGACCGGCGAGCGGTATTGTGCGTAGCCCGGCACCGGCCGGTTGAACAGCAACTGGTCGAAGGTCAGCTCGCCCTGGAAAATGTTGCCTTCGGTGAGGCCGACCTCGGCTTCGATCTCGCGCGGCGTGCGCACCTCCATATGGACGATGCGGTCGCGGAAGCCTGGCGAGTATTCGGCGATCTGCGCAACTACGCTTTCGGCGAAACCGTCGCGGTCGGCATCGGTCCAGTCGCGGCCGTTCACCTTGGGCGGTGCGTACTGCACGAAGCAGCTCATGAAATGCTTGCCCGGCGGCGCCATGGTCGGGTCGAGCGTCGTTGGGATGACCATGTCGAGGAATGGGTCGGCCGACCAGCGACCGGCCTTCCAGTCGTCATAGGCGCGCTCCATGCGCTCCATGGAATCGGTGAAATGCATGTCGCCGCGATAAACGGGTGAATCCTTCGGCAGTGCCGGGAATTCCGGCAGAGAATCCAGCGCGATGTTGACCTTGCCGGAGGAGCCGCGGATCTTGAAGTTCCTGACCCGCCGCAGGAAAATGTCGGGCAGTTCCTTCTCCTCGACCAGTTTCAGGAATGTGCGTTTGACGTCGGCGTTGGAGACGACGAGCTTGCCGTAGACCTCCTCGCCGCCGGCCAGCACCACGCCCTTGGCCTTGCCTCGGCTCACCAGCACATGGTCGACCTCGGCGCCGGTGCGGATAGCGCCGCCGGACGCCTTGAATGAAGCGGCGAGCGCCTTGGTGACGGCGCCCATGCCGCCGCGCGCATAGCCCCAGGCGCCGACCGAGCCGTCGACCTCACCCATATAATGGTGCAGCAGCACGTAGGCTGTGCCGGGCGACATCGGCCCGAGCGCGGTACCGATAATGCCGGACAAAGCGAAGTTCGCCTTGATGACATCGGTCTCAAAATATTCGTCGAGGAATTCCGAGATCGACATGGTCCAGAAGCGCAGCGTCAGCGCCATTTCTTCTGATGACAGGCCGACGAACTTCTTGCCGAGATAGAGAAGCTCTCCGAGGTCGCGCGGCTTGAGACTGGCCGGGTCCGGTGCGGTGCGCATCAGCAGCGGCTGGATGAAACGGCACTGCCGCGTCACGTCGCGCGAATAGCGGTCATAGGCCTCCGCGTCGCGCCTGGAGAAGCGGGCGAATTCGCGCCGGTGCGCATCGTGGTCACGGTAGTTGGCGAGGTAGTCGCCGTCGCGGGTGAACACGGCGCCGCCTTCATAGGAAATAACCTGCAAGCCGAAACGCGGCAGTTCGAGGTCGCGCATGATCTCGGGGCGAAACAGCGAGCAGACATAGGAGCAGTTGGAGTAGAGGAAGCCCGGCGTCAGCTCGCGGCTGGTGGCGGCGCCGCCGACCCAGTCGTTCTTTTCCACCACCAGCACGTCGAGCCCGGCGCGTTGCAAATAGCAGGCGTTGACCAGGCCGTTGTGTCCGCCGCCGATGACGATCGCATCCCAAGCTTTCATTCGCGCCCAGCCTTCATGGTGCTCGACCCTTCATTTTCGCGTGATTTGTCGCCGAATGCGCGGAATTTGGCACGGCAGCGGCTATTCTGTCCAGCCATTCTGAATGAATGTTCAACAAATGATATTGCGTTTTCCTGTTAATACGCTACGCTTTGCCGGCATTCGAACCTGCGCAATTCGGCTGACGGGACTTAAGGTCTGATGATCGAAACGGCAGATGGCGAGCCGGAATATGACGACGCCGCGATCCGCTTCCTCGAGGCGCTGTGGGGCGAGGGCTATCTGTCGCCGGGCGGACCAGACGAGGTCGACCGGGTGGTCGAAGGGCTGTCGCTCAGGGGCAAGACGATCCTCGACATCGGCTGCGGCTCCGGCGGCATCGCGCTGCATCTGGTGGAGCGCCACGGTGCTGCTCATGCCACCGGCTTCGACATCGAGCGGCCGGTGATCGAGGCGGCCAGAAAGCATGCCGCTGCACGAGGGCTTTCAGACCGCGCCAGCTTCGTCCAGGCGCCGCCGGGGCCGCTGCCTTTTGCCGACGCTTCGTTCGATGTCATCTTCTCCAAGGATGCGCTGGTGCACGTGTCCGACAAGGACGCGCTGTTTGCGGAAATCTTCCGCGTGCTGAAGCCGGGCGGCGTCCTTGCCGCCTCCGACTGGCTGATCGGCCATGACGGCGAGCCGTCATCTGAGATGAAGGCCTATGTCGCGGCCGAAGGCCTGTCCTTCGCCATGGCCTCGCCGGCACGCTATGCGCAAGCGATGCGCAGCGCCGGCTTTGCCGATGTCACTGTGAAGGACCGCAATTCTTGGTACCGCGAGGTCGCACGCGGCGAGCTGGAAAGGCTGAAAGGCCCGCTCTACGAGACGGCGGCAGTCGCGGTCGGAGCGGCCTATGTCGACAAGAACATCAAGACCTGGGAAGCCATGCAGAAGGTGCTTGACAGTGGCGAGCACCGTCCCACTCATCTTCGCGGGTGGAAGCCGGCTGTGGTGGGATAGCCGGCAATGTGGAGCATGACGGCACCGATGAAAGCTGCAGCGCGCGAAGAGCGATCCTCCGACACGTCTGGAAAAACCGAGCCGGAAAAACGCGGCCGCAAGGCGTCGAAGGAGGTCAGGCAACAGCAGCTGATCGAAGCGACCATCGATTCGCTGGCCAAGCGCGGTTATTCGGAAACGACGATGGCCGATGTCGCTGACGGCGCCGGCCTGTCGCGCGGCATCGTCAACTTCCATTTCGAGAGCAAGGAGAAGCTGCTCGTCGCCACGCTGGCCTATATGGCCGACGAATATGCGGCGCATTGGCGCGTCGCGCTGACCAAGGCCGGCGAGGATCCAGCCCGGCAGCTGCGGGCGCTGGTCGCCGCCGATTTCGACCGTTCGATCTGCAACAAGCGCAAGCTCGCGGCGTGGTGCGCGTTCTGGGGCGAGGCCAAGTCGCGGCCGACCTACCAGGCGCTGTGCGGCGCGCGCGACGCGGCCTACCAGAAGATCTTCATCGACCTCTGTGCCACGCTCAAGCAGGGCGGTGGTTACGCCTATGAGCCGCAGGTCATGGCGCTGGCGCTCAGCGCCATGCTGGAGGGCTTGTGGCTGCGGCTGATGATGGGGACCGAGGACGTCACCCGTGAGAGCGCGCTACAGGCGGCAAACGAATTCCTGTCGGCCGCCTTTCCGAAGCACTACCCGCCGGACAGCGGACGTTGACAACAACCGGCGGATCCAAGCCGGAGCGAACAATCAGAAACAAAGAGGATGGAACAGCATGAAAAGAATAGCCCGACGCCTGACACTGACATTGGCGCTGACGGCGACGCTGGCTGGTTCGGCCGCGGCGATTGCGGTCGCCGCCGACAAGGACCTGATCGTGTTCGACTGGTCCGGCTATGAGGACCCGAGCTTCCACCCCAAATATGTCGAGAAGAACGGCGACTCGCCGACCTTCGCCTTCTTCGGCGACGAGGACGAAGCCTTCGAAAAAGTGCGCTCCGGCTTCAAGGCCGATCTTGGTCATCCCTGCTCGCAGAGCGTGACAAAGTGGCGCGAGGCGGGGCTGCTGCAGCCGCTCGACACCTCGAAGATCACCGGCTGGAAGGATCTCAATCCCGGCATCATGGCGATGAAGGATCTGGCCACCACTTCGGACGGCAAGGCCTGGTTCATGCCGTGGGACTGGGGCAACACCCAGCTCACCTACAACTCCGACAAGATCGACGCGAAGGATGTGCAGTCGCTGAAGGCCTTCGCCGATCCCAAGTTCAAGGGGCGGGTCTCGATCGGCGACAATGTCGACGACGCCTATGCGCTGGCCAGCCTTGCCATGGGGCTCAAGGACTGGACCAAGATGACGGACGACCAGTTCAAGCAGGCGTCCGACTTCCTGCGCCAGGTGCACAAGAATGTCCGCTCCTACTGGACCGATACCACGGACGTCGTCCAGTTGCTGAGCGGCGGCGAGGTCGATCTCGCCTGGGCATGGAACGATGCCACGGTACAATCCGTCGCTGCCGGTGTGCCGATCAAGTCCAAGAAGGATACGGACGAAGGCATCTCGACCTGGGTCTGCGGCTACGTGCTGTTCAAGGACGCACCCGGCAATGTCGACAAGGCCTATGACTACCTCAACGCGATCAACGATCCCGAGACCGCCAAGGTGCTGGTCAAGGACTGGGGTTATGGCCAGGCCAACGCCAAGGGCATGGCCGGCGTCGACCCGGCGATCCTGAAAGAAAAGGGCTATGACGATGTGCAGAGATTCGTCGACAAGACCCTGTTCCAATCGCCCGTGCCGTCGTCGCTCAAGCTCAAGATGATCGCCGAATTCGAGAAGATCAAGGCGGGGTACTAAAGGTCTGTCCGGCTTCCTCCGTCTGCCTGTCAGTGCGCCGGGCAGACGGTCTCGCCAAGGCCGCTGAAATTCCGTAACGTCGCCCGGCCGCTTTTCGCGATGAGGAGTTTCGCGCCATGAATTCCATGCTTCGCCGCCTTGCTCTTGCTGCCGCCCTTACGGTCGGCGCAGGCGCCGTGCTTGCTTATGCCGAAGGCGGCGGAGACCTCGTCGTGTTCGACTGGTCGGGTTATGAAGATCCGTTGCTGCACCCTGACTACACCGCCAAATACGGCGCCGAGCCGACCTTTGCTTTCTTCGGCGACGAGGAGGAAGCGTTCCAGAAGATGCGCGCCGGCTTCAAGGCCGACATCGCCCACCCCTGCTCGCAAAGCGTGACCAAGTGGCGCGCGGCCGGCATTCTGCAGCCGCTCGACACCTCCCGGATCGCCGGCTGGCAGGATCTCAATCCCGGCATCATGGCGATGAAGGATCTCGCCGTCACCGCCGACGGCAAGGCCTGGTTCATGCCGTTCGACTGGGGCAACACTTCGCTGCTCTACCGCACCGACAAGGTCACGGCGGAGGAAGCGCAGTCGCTGAAGATTTTCGCCGATCCCAAATTCAAGGGCCGCGTCACCATCGGCGACAATGTCGATGACGCCTATGCGCTGGCCAGCCTGGTCATCGGCCTCAAGGACTGGACCAAGATGACCGACGCGCAGTTCCAGGAGGCGTCCGCCTTCCTGCGTGACGTCCACAAGAACATCCGCTTTTACTGGACCGACGACACCGACCTCAACCAGGCCTTTACCGGCAATGAGGTCGACCTCGTCTGGGGCTGGAATGAGACCTTCGTGACGCTCAAGGGCCAAGGCATGCCGATCGCCATGAACCGCGACACCAGGGAAGGCATATCCACCTGGGTGTGCGGCTATGTGCTGATGAAGGACGCGCCGGGCAAGCTCGATCAGGCCTATGATTTCCTCAGTGCGGTCAACGCGCATGCCGTGTCCGATTACTTGGTCAAGACCTTCGGCTACGGCCACGGCAACAGCGCCGGGATGGCCGCGATCGACCATCAGGTGCTGAGCGACCGTGGCTTCGACAATCTCGACAAGTTCTTGGACAAGACGCTGTTCCAGCAGCCGGTGCCGCCTGAGCTCAAGCAGCGCATGGTCACGGAATTCGAGAAGATCAAGGCCGGCTATTGAGCGACAGGACTGAAAGAACCGATGTCGTCATCGTCGGCGCCGGTTTCACCGGCCTGTCGGCTGCGCTTGAGCTGAGAAAGGCCGGCATCAATGTCGTGCTGCTCGAGGCACGCGACCGCGTCGGCGGCAGGGTCGAGGCTATTCGCAACGGGCTTGGCGAGCGCATCGACAGCGGCGGCCAGTTTTTCTGCGAAGACATGCCGGAGGTGACGGCGCTGGCCGCGTCCCGTGGCAAGGCCTTCGTCGAAACCTATGTGAATGGCGATTTCATCACCCATCCATCGCTGTCGGTCGAAGAGGCCGAACGGACCTATCATGGCGCGATGGCAATCCGCGAGCGGATGAATGCGATCGAGCCGGACGATCCCTCGATCGCCGGCATGAGCGCTGCCGCCTGGCTCGAACGCCAGCATGATCCCACTGACGCCAAGACGGCTTTCCGCTCGATGATCGAAGGCCTGTGGTGCTTGGCGATGCACAAGGTGCCGCTGTGGTACCTCATCGACAATGACCGCCGCATCACCAACGAGGTGCCGGAGCTGCAGTATTCGCTGCTCGAAACCATGCAGTCGCTGGCCGACGACATGGCGGGAGATCTCGGCGACAGGGTTTGGCTGAACGAACCGGTTACGCGCATCGAGCACGGGCCGCAACGGGTTCGTGCCGTCTCGGCGAGCAACTCCATCGAAGCGCGAAAAGTGCTGGTCGCGCTGCCGCCGGCGACGGCCGCGAAGCTGGATTTCGCGCCCGCTCTGCCGCCGGCTCTCGCAAAGGCGCTCGGCGTCTGGGAAAGCGGTGCGGTGATCAAGATCCTGGTGCGCTATCCCACGCCGTTCTGGCGCGAGCGCGACCTGTGCGGCATGGTGATGTGGCGCGACCTGCCGGGCCTGTTCGCCTGTGACGCCAGCAAGGATGCGCAACATGCCGCGCTGGTCGTCTTCGTCGGCGGACCACTGGCGTTGCGTTGGCGTCCGCTCGCGGACGCGGCGCTGCGTGCGGAGGTCACGGCAAGGCTCGTTGATGCCCTTGGCCCGGAGGCGGCCGATATTATCGATTTCAGCCAGCGCGACTGGATCGATGACCGCTGGAGCGGCGGCGCCTACAGCGACCTTATTGTCGATGTGACGGCAAGGGATGCCGAGCGCACGATCCGTGCCGGCGCAGATCCTGTTCATTTCGCATCGTCGGAACTGTCGCCGTCATTCCCGGGTTATGTCGAAGGCGCCATCGTGATGGGGCGGATCGCAGCCAAACAGATCGCGACGGAACTTAAAATTCTTAGTGGAGCATGATCTTATTCCGAAAACCGGTTTCCACTTTTCGGGATCATGCTCAGTCCGCCATCGCCACCAAGGCCTCCGGATCGTAGCCGAGGCGGATCGAAGTGCCGACGGGGATATCGTCGGCGCCGAAGTCGTTGGTCTCGGTGACCGACAGTGGCTTTTCCAATCCGGGTATCTCGACGATGAGATGGGTGATCTCGCCAAAATAGTGGCGTTCGACCACCTTGCCGGCCACTTCGAATTTCGCCGTCGCATTGTCCCACAGCACGCGCAATCGCTCCGGCCTGATGCCCAGAGTGGCGCCGCCGCCATTGCGCATGAAGGCCTTCGGCTTGTCGGTCCTGACGCGGCCGAAGCCCAGCGTGTCGACGACCAGCGAGGCGGCATTCTCCTCTATAATCTGCGCTTTTACGAAATTCATGCCGCCGAGGAAATCGGCGACCTGGCGGTTGACCGGCCGCTGGTAGATTTCCTTGGGCGAGGCGACCTGGGCGATCTTGCCGCGGAACATTACGGCGATGCGGTCGGACATAGCGAGCGCCTCATACTGGTCATGGGTGACCAGCACGAAGGTGATGCCGACCGCCTGCTGCAGGCGGCGCAGTTCGACCTGCATCTGCTCGCGCAATTTCTTGTCGAGAGCCGACAGCGGCTCGTCGAGCAGCAGCACCTTGGGCCGCATCACCAAGGCGCGGGCGAGCGCCACGCGCTGGCGCTGGCCGCCGGAAAGCTCGGTGGCGAGGCGTTTGCCGAGGCCGGTGAGCGACACCTGCGCCAGCCCTTCCTCGACGCGGCGCTTTTCTTCCGTTCCTCCCAGCCTGAGCCGTTTCAGCCCATAGGCGACATTCTGCTCGACATTGAGATGCGGGAAGATGGCATAACTCTGGAATACCATGTTGGTCGGCCGGCGGTTGGCGGGGATGCCTTCCATCGACTGGCCGCCGACCGAGATCGAGCCGCTGGTCGGGTTGTCGAAACCGGCAATCATGCGCAGCAGCGTAGTCTTGCCGCAGCCGGAAGGGCCGAGCAGCGAAAAGAATTCGCCCTCCTTGATGGTCAGCGAGGCGTCGTCGAGCGCCTTGAACGCCCCATAGCTGCGGGTAACGCTGCGGATTTCGATCATTGCTCGGTCGGTTTGGGGTCGATCAGATTGGGCCCGCTCGGACTTATCTTGCTTGGATGGTTCATCCTGAGGCCGTTCGGCCCGGGACTGCTCAGGCATAGAGGCCTCCCTCGCTCTGGGTGCGTCTGGCCGCATGGCGGCGCAGGATCTCGGCAACGGTCATCAAAACGAAAGAGGCAACCAGCAGCAGCGTGCCCAGCGCCAACACACCCGGCAGCTTGGCGGCAAAGCGCAACTGGCCCCAGATATAGATCGGCAGCGTCGTCTCGGTGCCGGTCAGGAAGAAAGCGATGACGAACTCGTCGAGCGAGATGGTGAAGCAGACCAGGAGGCTGGAAATGATCGCCGGCGCCACCATCGGCAGCGTCACCCGCCGGAAGGTGCCGAAGGCACTCTCGCCGAGATCGGCGGAGGCTTCTTCGAGGCTGCGGTCGAAGCCCTCGAAACCGGCGGTCAGCACCGTCATCGAATAGGGAATGCAGATCAGGACATGGCCGAGTACGACGGTGAACAGCGAAAGGCTCAAGCCCAGTTGCAGCATGACCAGCAGCATGGAGATGGCGAGGATGATTTCCGGCAGCACCAGCGGCGCCATGATCAGGCCATTGATTGTGCGGCGGCCGGGATAGCGGTAGCGGGTGATCGAGCGGGCGGCGAGGATGCCGAGCAGCGTCGCCAGCACCGATGCCGAGATACCGACGATCAGGCTGTTCCAGGCGGCGTCAAGCAGCGCCGGCGTCTTCGGCAGGTCTTGGTACCATTTCAGCGTATAGCCGGTGAGAGGAAATTTTGGCGTCGGCGCGGTGTTGATCGAGAAGATCGGCAGGAAGATCACCGGCAGATAGAGAAAGACGACGTAGAGGAAGGCGTAGGCGGACAGCCAGCCGCCGGGAAAAAGGCGCCGCCTCGCTGTCATCGCGCCAGCCTCTGCAGCGCGCGGATGATGAGCACGGTGGCGCCCGCCATCAGCGTCACGACCAGCATGGTGGTCACGGACAGTGCCGCGCCGAGTGGCCAGTTGGAGGCCTTATGGAACTGCGACTCGATGGCATTGGCGATCATCACGCCATCCTTGCCGCCGACCAGCCTTGGGGTGACATAGTCGCCGACGGTGGGGATCATGACGATGAGAGCGGCCGAGATGACGCCCGGCGCCGACAGCGGCAGCGTCACGCGCAGGAAGGAGCGCAGCGGGCCGTCGCCAAGATCGGTGGCAGCCTCGACCAAGGTGCGGTCGACCTTCTCGAGCGAAACGAAGATCGGCAGGATGGCGAAGGCCGCCCAGGCGTGTGTGAGCGTGATGATGACGGCGCTGGAATTGTAGAGTAGCGCGGTCGATGGTTCGTCGATGATGCCGAGGCCCATCAGGCCGGAATTCAGCACGCCATTATAGCCGAGGATGACTTTCCATGACATCACGCGCAGGAGATAGCTGGTCCAGAACGGGATGGTAATCAGGAACAGCCACAGGCTCTTGTGGCGACCGCCATGGAACGAGATGAAATAGGCGATCGGATAGGCGAGGATGACGGTGAAAAAGCTCACCGTCAGCGAAATGTAGAGCGAGCGCCAGAGCAGATCGCGGTAGATCGGCTCGGTCAGCGCGATGCGATAATTCTCCAGCGTGAATGTATGGTCGATGGTGAGGTAGTTCTGCGTCCAGAAGGAGTGGGCGAAGACCACCAGGATCGGCACCAGCAGCAGGATCAAAGCGTAGACCAAGGTCGGGCTGATCAGGGCAAGGCCCTGGACGGACTCGGACTGCAGAAGGGCGTTTCGCCTTGCTCGCGTCATGCGCCGCGTGGGCACCCCTTCGGCAGCTACCGTCATTGCAGCGACCCGGGCGTGATCTCGGTTGCTGGCTCGAACTGTTCCGCCATGATGCTCCCTTCGACCGGGCCGGCTGCCTGTTCCCAATTTTTGCGGAGCGCGCTTTGCTGGTTGCGCGCTCCAAGCTTGCCGGCTTTCTTTCATCATGAGCGCATCCGTGCATTGAAATCAAGCGCTATTTCTGTAATATTGATTGAACGGACATTCAAAATGGAGTGAAGAAAGCCGGCTTTCCTGCCCTTGGCGCTTCATGTTCTGTCCGGTGAAAATTACGCTCAGACGATGCGAGGCAATGATGGCGGCTGCAAGAGACCTAAGAGCGATGGAAATGGCTGACGGTGGCGATGCGGTCGAGCTGGCCAAGCGCCATCTCATCCAGCCCTGGCCTTATGCCGGCTCGGTCGGCAATGAAGCGCGTGCGCTGATTGGCGAGGGCGATGGCATCTACATCACCGATGTAACAGGCAAGCGACTGATCGACGGGCCGGCCGGCATGTGGTGCATCAATGTCGGCCACCGCCGCGAGGAGCTGGCCAGGGTGATGTACGACCAGGCGATGATGCTGTCCTACAACACGCCCTGGTATACGATGAATGCGCCGTCGGCCGAGCTCGCCAAGCGCCTCGCCGATCATGCGCCGGGCGATCTCAGCCATACCTTCTTCACCACCGGCGGATCGTCGGCTGTCGAGACGGCACTGCGCTTCATGCAGTTCTACAACAATGTGCGCGGGCGGCCGGAAAAGAAGCTGATCCTCAGCCGCGGCGGCGCCTATCACGGCTCGACCTATCTGTCGGCCTCGCTCAACGGCCGGCCGCGCGACCGCGACTGGATGGACGGCGCCGACGATCTGGTCGTCAAACTGTCCTCGCCAGACCCGTTCCGGCGGCCGAAAGGCATTGACATCGCCGCCTTCTGCGATTTCCTGGTCGATCAGTTTCGCGATACGGTCGCCCGCGTCGGCGCAGAGAAGATCGGTGCTTTCGTCGGCGAACCGGTGCAGGCATCCGGCGGCGTCGTCGTGCCGCCGGATGGCTATCTCAAGCGCATTCGCGAAATCTGCAGGGACAACGATATCCTCTATATCTCCGATGAGGTGGTGACCGGCTTCGGGCGGCTCGGCCATGTCTTTGCCTCCGGCGATGGCTTCGGCATCGACCCCGACATGATCACCTTCGCCAAGGGCGTTACATCAGGCTATTTCCCGCTTGGCGGCGTCATCATCTCGGAGCGGCTGCTTCAGGAAATGCGCCGTTCCAACCATCCCGATGCGATGTTCGGCCATGGCCTGACCTATACCAGTCATCCCATCGGCTGCGCGGTGGCGCTGAAGAACCTCGATATCCTGGAAGACAGCGTGCTGGCCCACACGCGCGATGTCGCGCCCTATTTCCAGGCGCAGTTGAAGACGCTGGAGGAACTGCCGCTGGTTGGCGAAGTCCGCGGCATGGGCCTGATGGGCTGCGTCGAGTGCGTAGCCGACCGCGAAAGCAAGGATCCGCTGCAGCTCGACAAGGATGTCGGCAAGCGCATCGACGCGCATTGCCACGAACTCGGCCTCCTGGTCCGGCCGCTGATCAACATGTGCGTGATGTCGCCGCCGCTGATCATCACGCGAGAGCAGATCGACGACATGGTGGCGATCCTGCGCGAAGGCATTTCGCGGACCATGGATGATCTGCGCAAAGAGGGCGTGTGGCAGGGGTGACTGGCAGTTCCGCCCCTACACCTGCGAGCGCATAGCCTCATTGAGGTTCCACATGTCCTTCTCCTCCGGCGCCGTCTCCAGGCCCAGCACCGGGATCTGCTTGCGCAGATGGTCGTGGTGGGTGCGCACACCGTATTCGAGGTCGGAGAGATAAAAACCCTCGAAGGCCTCCGAGATCATGGACTCGTTTGACCAGACGGAAAGCTGCACGTCCTCGTTCATGGTGTCCCGGTCGATGCGGTAGGCGAGATAGCGGGCGGCCGCCTGTTCCCGGGTCTCGTCGGGGTAGCGGTAGATGGCGCCGCGCAGCAGCGTCTCGCCGGTCGACAGCGGGAACTCCTGATAGAACTGCACCGATTCCGGCATGATCGACAGCGCGTTGTTGGGGAAGATGCCGTAATAGATCCAGGCCCTGCGCAGATGCTCCGGCAGGTGTGAGGCATCGGGCGTGAGCTTGATGTATTCGCGCACGCTCCAGCGCCGGCCGGCATGCGGATTGTAGGTGGCAAACGAGCGCGACACGCCGTCGATGAACGGCTCGTCGAAATAGGTTGAGCCGTAGAGATCCTGCAGCGCCGGATGCGCCATGGCAACGTGGTAGCCTTCATTGTCGACGTCGCGCACCGACTTCCAGTTGACCGGCGTCTTCTGTGTCCAGATGCCCCAGGACGGCACCATCTCGGTCACATTGTAGTGTGCCATCTCGGCCTCGATCGGCTTCAACAGTTCGGCCACCGAAGGCTGCGGGCCGCCCTTGCGAAAGCGGACAAAGATGAAGCCCATCCATATCTCGAGGTTGAGCGGCATCAGGCCGAATTCGGTCTTGTCGAGCTCGGGGAAGGAGCGCGGCCGGGCGGCGCCGCGCAGCGTGCCGTCGAGATTGTAGACCCAGCCATGGAACGGGCAGACCAGCGCGTTCTTGCAGGTGCCCTGGCTGTCGGCGACGACGCGGCTGCCGCGATGCCGGCACATGTTGTTGAAGGCGCGCACGATGCCGTCCTTGCCGCGCACGATGAGCGCCCGCTCGCCGACCACGTCCATAGTCAGATAGTCGCCGGCATTCGGCACGTCGCAGACATGGCCGGCGATCTGCCAATGGTTCCGGAAGACGTATTCCTTCTCAAGTTCGAGAAGCGCGTCGGAGTGATAACTCCAGCCCGGCAGACCCCGCCGGTCCCAATCATTGGGGATCGCCACGTCACGGAGATGCGGGTTCATAAAAAAGCTCTTCTTTTATTGAATACTCATTCAATAAAACCATATTTTACATTGAAATGCAATGGCTTGTAGAAATCACAACTTTTCAAGTCGGCACAACAGGACCAGCTGAAAGCCAGAAAATCCCGGAATATCCGGGCGTTAACCGGGGGCGTGAAATAGCTGTCCGGCATGCGGATTTGGCCGTGCCGAGCTTGCAAACACGGCCCGCTCCGAGACGAAAATACCTGGCGTCCGCAAATTCGATCCGCAGTGTGAGCTTGTTCATAGTGCGGCCGACAGGAAGCGGGCTTGGTGCGTTCGCGGCCCGCCTGTCGTCAACATTTGATTGCCCGGATGAAACAGCTTCGCAAACGCATCTTGCCGTCGGCACATGACCGGATCTGTCCGGATATGCCCGAATTTCTTGTTTCAAACCTGTTACGCGGGCAAGCCAAGCGCATCATTCGCCCGTTACCAGGCGCGCTTAGGTTCGTTTCATAAGAAAACGAAGGGGAGCAGCAATGCATACGAAAGTCGAGATCACCAGCAACGAACGACGCGCCAAACTGGCACTGCGTCAGCGCGCCAGCGACCATCCGGTTGCGATGTTCTCCATGCTGGGCGCCTGCGCTCTGGCCGTCATGTTCCTGACACCGGCTTCCGGTCCGGCTTTTGCTTCGCTCAACCCGCCGGCCAATGTTGTCCAGGGCGCGCCGACCACCATCAAGACCGCCCGGCTGCCGGAGCCGGAAATCGATTTTGCCTGCCAGGGTCAGGCCTGGGGCGCCGAGAGCGCGGAGTGCCTGCGCGTCATCGCCGCCCAGTCCGGCGTGCACAAGGCGCGTTCCGTCCGCATGATCGCCAACGCAGCGCCGCTGACCACGACACCCAACGTTTTCTGAACCTCCCGAGCGCTTCCTCCCGCGCTCGTTCTTGGCTCCCGCCGCTTCCCTCGGTCGGGAGCCTCTTTTTTAGGGCCTATCGATATTCGGGTGAGGCCGGCCTGCGCATGGAGGTTCCCTGCGCTTCCGGTGCTCGCGTACTTCAAGTACGCTCCGCTCCGGTTCTCGGGAACCACCATTCTCGACTCGGCCTGACCCGAATCTCGATAGACCCTACATGGGTGCTTCCGAAAACTTAGCCGGCGGCGGCGACCTGGTCGGCTATTGCCGAGAGTACGCCGCGGACGTCCAGCGTCGAGAACGGCTTTTCCAGGATTTGCGGGCGCTGCGGCGCCGGCAAGGCTTCGATCTCGGCCTTGGCGCCGATCAGGTCGCCGGTGACCAGCACGAAGCGTTTGGCCAGCGCCAGGTTGTCGGCGAGCAATTCGCGGTAGATGGCAATGCCGCTGGTGCCGGGCATGCGCAAGTCGGAAAAGACGATGTCTGGCGGCATGTGGCCGGTCAAGGTCGCCGCCGCCGACGTCCAGGCCGGCACGACCCGCGACTTGATACCCATCAGTTCCAGGATGTCGGAGAGGGAGCCGGCGACGTCGGGTTCGTCGTCGATGATCAGCGCATGGCGCAAGCCGCTGGAACGAGCCGGGCTGTCGCCGGCTGCTGCCGCGCCGCCGGTGATTACCGGCAGCTGGACGACGAAGCGCGCGCCACGCGGCAGCACCTCCTCGAACCAGATATTGCCGTTGTGGCGCTCGACGATCGATTTCGAGATCGACAGGCCGATGCCGGTGCCGACGCCGACCGGCTTGGTGGTGAAATAGGATTCGAAGATGCGGCTGCGGATCGCCTCGGGAATGCCCGGTCCGTTGTCCTCGACCGAAAACCCGGGGTTGCCGCGATCGCTGCGGAATGTCCGCACCTTGATCAGGCGGTCGCCGCCGATACCGGCCAGAGCGTGTTGGCTGTTGATCAGGAAATTGGCGGCCACCTGCGTGACGTGGTCGGCATCGGCCATCGCCAGCAGCGGGCCGGGCGCGAAATCGGTGTCGATGATGATGCCGCTCGAGCGTGCGCCATAGGCGGTTACTTCGAGTGCGGCGCGGATCACCTGGTTGAGATCGGTCTCGGCCTGCGCCGCCGGATGCAGGCGCACCATCGACAGGAAGCTTTTGACGATGCGGCCGCAGCGCTCGGCAGCGGCGCGCACTTTCTCGGCGCGAACCTTGGTCTGCGGGTCGGTGGCGAATTCATGCAGCAGCGTCGACTGCGCAACGACCACGGCGAGCGGGTTGTTGAGCTCGTGCGAAACACCGGCCAGCAGTGAACCCATCGCCGCCATCTTCTCGTTCTGGTGCAGTTTTTCGCGCTGGCGGTTGATCTCTTCTTCGGCGCGCAGCTTATCGCGCAGATCGCGGATCGAACCGAAGATGAGCTGACGGTCAGCCACCCGCATCTCGGTCGCCGTCAATTCGATGGGAAACACCTCGCCGGCCGCATTCTGTGTCACGGTCTCAAGCCGTTGGCCAACCATCGGCGCGCCGCGGCCAGACATGTATTCGGCGCCCGAGACATAGCCCTTGCGGTAATATTCCGGCACCACGGTATCGAGCAGGTCCTTGCCGAGGATGTCGCTGCGCTGATAGCCGAACATCTTTTCGGCGGCCGGATTGAATTCGATGATCGAGCCGGTCTCGTCGATGACGATGATGGCGTCGAGCGACGCCTGCAGCATGGTGCGGCGGATGACTTCGCTGGCATGGGCGTCGGACGGCGAGTGCTCGATGGCGTCGCCGATGGCGAGCGCGATGATGTGCATCGTCGCCTCTTCCTCTTCGGTCCATTCGCGCTCGTTTAGGCAGTCATTGACCGCGAACGTGCCCCACAGATGACCGTGCGCGAACACCGATACCGACAGGAACGACTTGATGTGCTGCTTTTCGAAATCGGCCCTGAGGAACCCGTCGAGATCGCGCGTATGGCCGGCGAAGATCTTGCCTTGCCGCTCGTCCTCTCCAATCCGCTCCAGCAGCGGATCGGTATCGACGATCGACTGCATGATCACCGTCGGCGAAGCCAGTTCGCCGCCGAAGCGAGGATCGATCCAGTAGGCGGCGACCGATTGGGCGAAGCCCTGGCCGGGCAATTCGCGCAGCCTGAACAGGATGCCGCGCTGGCAATTCATGGCGCTGCAGAGCGTTTCGAGGATGGTTTCCATCTCGCGCTGCCAGTCGCCGGCATCGCGCAACCGGCGGACGACGCGCACAGCCGCCATCGCGGCGCTCTGGCGAGCGCCTTGCGGGTCCATACGTGGTGCTGGTTCAGCGGTCATGTCAGCCATCAGTAAAGGGCCGTCGAATTAGGCAGCTATGGAGCATTTCACGAAAAAGGTGAAACGCTCCATGTTTCAATGTAATCCCGAACGGAAATCGCTACGCACTGTTCCTGGAATTGCTAGAGCGTTTCACCGTTTCACGGAAACGGAGAAGCCTCTATCTCTTTGTTTTTACGCAATTCCGGGCGGAAAACCGCGTACACTTTTCCTGTAATTGCTCTAGTGCCCGTCACCGGTCGGCAGCGAGAAGATATAGCCTTCGCCGCGCACTGTGCGCAAAAATTTCGGATTGGCCGGATCGGTTTCGATCTTCTTGCGCAGCCGCATGATGCGAATGTCGACGGCGCGCGACGATTCAGGATCCTCAACAAAACCAATCGCCTCGGAGATCGCCGATCGCGTCAACAGCCGGTTGGCGCGGGTCAGGAAAACCTCCAGCACATCGAACTCGCTCTTGGCCATGTCGATGACGGCGCCGTTGGCGCCGGTGACAAGCCTGCCGTCGAGGTCGGCCTGGAACGGGCCGAAGGTCAGGCGGCGGCCGCCATCGGCTTGTGTCTTCGCCGCCTGGGGCGGGCTCGGCTGCGGAACGCGGCGCAGCACGCTGCGCACACGAGCCAGCACCTCACGCAACTCGTAGGGCTTGACGATGTAGTCGTCGGCGCCAAGCTCCAGCCCGACAATGCGGTCGAGTGCGGTGCCGGCAGCCGTGGCATAGATGATGCCGACCGGTATTTTCGAGCGCAGCCAGCGGCCGAGCGACAGTCCGTCCTCGCCCGGCATGGCGATGTCGAGAATGGCCAAATGAAACGATTCCGTCTCCAGCAAGGCGCGCGCCTCGGCCGCGCTTCCGGCCTGGGTCACATCGTAGCCGTTGGCGCCGAGATACTCGGCGACCGCGTCCCGGAGATCGGGCTCGTCCTCGACGATGACAATCCGTGCCCGCACTATGGCCTCGCTCCCGCTTTCAGCGGAAAGTAGATTGGGTATAAACATGATGTCCAGCACTCATATCCGGTTGCGGGGGAACGGGAAGAAAAACATGGCTGCACGATCCGTCATCGCGCTGGTTTCCGTCGCCGATGTGGTGGCCGGCGATCTTGCCGATCATCTCGACCGGCGCGGCCATGACGTGCGCGAGGCGCGGCAGCCCTGGGAAGCTGAATCCCTGCTTTCGGCCGGAGGCATCGATATCGTCATCGTCGGCGACAGCCTCAGCCAGGCGGAAGGGCGGGACCTGCTCAGGCGTTATGGCGGCGGCCAGAGCGCGGACGGGAAGGCGGGGCCGGATTTCATCCTGATCTGCCGGCCGGCCGATCTGGTCGACAAGGTGCTGGCGCTCGAGCTTGGCGCCGCAGATGTCGTCGAAAGTCCGCTCAATGTCAGGGAGCTTGCCGCGCGCATCGGCGGCCTGCTGACGCGGCGCGGCAGGTCCGCCCAGGAACTGATCGTGCTGGAAAATGCCACCGTCGATTTGCGGTCGGCCATCGTCATGCACCGTTCGGGTACGGAAGAACAGCTGTCGCCGGGCCAGGTGGCGCTGCTCAGGCTGTTTCTGGCCAGCCCGCGCAAGGTGCTGACGCGCGACGACATCATTGCGGCGGCGCCCGCCGAAAATGCCGATGCCTTCGACCGCTCGATCGATTCGCGCATCGTGCGGCTGCGCCGCAAGCTCGACACCGAAACCATCACAACTATACGCGGCGCAGGCTACCGGTTCGACCCGCCGACGCAGCGCGCCGACTGAGGGTCGGGAGGCTGGATTGTTCCTCGGCTCGCCCAAAAAAGCTGCGCAATCTCGGGCGCCATGCATAGGCGTCAGCGCACCACCAGAAGCGATGGTCCCGACGGCAATTCGCTGGCGACTACGATTTCGCTGGCGGCATGCGCGCGGTCCTTCAGGAGAACCGTGGCGAGACCGGCAAAGCCGAGCAGGCCTTGTGCATAGAGCAGTACCGAAAGCACGGAGGCTGCAGATTTCGTCTTCATCGGTTGTCCCCAAAAATCAGAACCGCGGGTGCTTCAGGATAAACCCGAAGTGCCCGCGTCGCCCACGGAGCCCCCCGTTGCGACGCGGGCCTTCGGTCCTCTCGGCAGCAAGTTGCCGGAGGGGCCGCGCATCCACTTCAACCCGAGGCCGACCCGCCAGAGGGCCCTGAGACGGTTGATGCGCAGACTGGAGACAATCCAGACCAAGGCTATGAACAGCGCGGCATGCAGCGTCGAAATCTCACCCGAATTCATCACCGCCAGTTTCGTCATCGGGGTGCCGGCTACTGTGCCGATGCCGCCGACGACAAATGCGGCGATGCTTATCCTGAAGAGCCAGGACAGGGTGGTCGATTTGATGCTCATTTTCGTTGGCGCCGGCTGTTCTCGTTGGGATGACTGTGCCGCGAGCCTGTAACCAGATCATGCCGCCCAGGCCGCGCTTTGTTGCAAGTCGGTTTCGAGCGAAGCCAATCTTCTTTCATATAAGGACATCAGCACTTTCGTTTGGGGGCGCGGTGCGTGATCGGGAGTGCGCAGCGAAGGCGGAGCACGCTTCCCTTGTCCACCTTGCTTGTTAACCAGAGGAAACAGATTCGAAACACAAACGAGCCTCAGCGAAGTCAGTCTGAAACATGGCGCGGGGATAAGGCGGCCACCGAATTGACGCCGGCAGGACCGGCAAAGAGGAGCCATCATGTACAAAGCCATTTCCGCCAAACTCATCAACGTCACCGCCGCAGCCGGCGGCGCCGCGCTTCTGCTTGGCACCGCCAACAGCACCGCCCATGCCGCGGCAAACCAGATCGTGGCGCGTGTTTCGCTGTCGCAGCAGACCATGGAAGTGCTGGTCGATGGCCGGCCGACTTTCGCCTGGAAGGTCTCGACCGGCGACAGTGCGCATGTCACGCCGACCGGCTCGTTCAAGCCGACCCGCATGCACGAGATGTGGCATTCGAAGAAATACGACAACGCGCCGATGCCGCATTCGGTCTTCTTCAGCGGCGGCTACGCCGTGCATGCGACCAACGCCATCAAGCGGCTGGGACGGCCGGCGTCGCATGGCTGCGTGCGGCTGCATCCCGACAATGCCGCCGACTTCTACCAGTTGGTCGAAACCTTCGGCCCGACCAACACCAGCATCGTCATCGTCAAGTAGCAGACTGCGTTTGGAGCGATGGTGCAGCGCAGCCGGCCAGGTCATGCCGCACCGCAAGTTCCCGCCTGAAGCTCCATCAGAGCTTCGCGGTAAATCAATCCAGTCAAAAAAGAGGCCGGAAATTTCCGGCCTCTTTTCGTTTGTTCGCTAACGCCGTTCGCAGCTCAGTCCGCGTGCACCGGCATCAGCTTCGGGTCTGGCTTTTCGGCGTGGTGCGGCAGGTCCTTGCTGGCGATGAAGGTGTAGAACATCGGCACCACGAACAGGGTGAACATGGTTCCGACCAGGATGCCGGTGAAGATCACGAGGCCCATCGAATAGCGCGCCGCCGCACCAGCACCACTGGACACGATCAGCGGCACGACGCCGAGCGCCATCGCCGCTGTCGTCATCAGGATCGGCCGCAAGCGCACCTTGGCCGAGGCGACGATCGCATCGCGCCGCCTCATGCCATGCAGCTCGCGCTGCTGGTTGGCGAACTCGACCAGAAGAATGCCATGCTTGGTGATCAGACCTATCAGTGTGATCAGGCCGACCTGCGTGTAGATATTGAGCGTTCCAAGCCCCAGATTGAGCGGCACGATGGCGCCAAAGATCGACAGTGGCACCGCCATCATGATGATCAGCGGGTCGCGGAAGCTTTCGAACTGCGCCGCCAGCACCAGATAGATGACGATTACGGCGGCTGCGAACGCGATAAGGATCGTGTTGCCCTGCTCCTTCTCCTGCCGGGACTGGCCGGAATAATCGATGAAGAAGGTATCGGGCAGGCTCTCCTTGGCAAGGTTCTCCAGGGTCTGCAGCCCGTCGCCCGTGGTGACGCCGGGAAGCGGCAGCGCTGATATCGTCGCCGAGTTCAGCTGGTTGAACTGCTCGATCGCGGCCGGCGCGGCGTTGGTCGAAATCTTCACTACCGCTGAAAGCGGCACCATTTCGCCGGTCACGCTACGCACGAAATATTCGCCGAGCTTCTCGGGATTGTCGCGGAATTCCTTCGGCACCTGCGGGATGATGTCGTAGCTGTTGGAGTCGCGGTCGAACTGAGCCACTTCGGCGCCGCCGACCAGCAGCGTCAGCGTCTGGCCGATGTCGGCGATCGGCAGGTTGAGAGCCGCCGCGCGGTCGCGGTCGATGGTCACCGTCACCTGCGGAGCGTCAAAGGACATCGAGTTTTGCACGACGATGAAGCGGCCGGAGGCCTGCGCCTTGTTCTTAATCTGCTCGGCCGCCTCGTAGACCTCGGCGGAACCACCGGTCGAGCGCACCACCATGGAGATCGGCAGGCCGCCGCCGGAGCCCGGCAGCGTCGGCGGCGCGAAGACGAAGGCCTCGACGCCGGCCACCTTGCCGAGGCGTCCCTGGATATCGGCTTGAAGCTCCTTTGAGTTGCGCTGGCGCTCGGCCCAATCCTTGAAGGCGAAGCCGACAAAGGCGCCGTTGGTGGCGCCGCCAAAGGCAACGGCAGAGAATTGCGCCCTGGTTTCGGGAATGTCCTTCACCAGGCCGAGGATCTGGTTGACGTAGGTCTCGGTGTAGTCCGAGGTCGCGTAGCGCGGTGCCGTCACGATCGACAACAGGAAGCCCTGGTCCTCTTCCGGCGCCAGTTCGCTCGAGGTCTTGGTGAACATGAAGCCGGTGAGCGCAACCAGCGCCACGACCATCAGCAGTGTCACCGGTCGATTTCTCAAGGAGGCGGTGACCGCCCGCTCATAGACATGCTCGACACGGCTGAAGGTTCCGTCGACGACGCGCTGGAAGCGACTGTGCGATCCCGCCTTGAGCAGACGCGCCGCCATCATCGGCGTGATGGTGACGGCTATGAGGCCGGACAGCACCACCGAACCGGCGAGCGTCACCGCGAACTCGCGGAACAGCGCGCCGGTCAGGCCGCCGGTGAAGGCCAGCGGCGCGAACACGGCGGCGAGCGTGATGGTCATGGCCACGATGGCGGAGAAAATCTCGCGCATGCCGTTGAAGGCCGCCTGCATCGGCGACATGTGGTCCTCCTCCATGTGGCGATGAATGTTCTCCACCACCACGATAGCGTCGTCGACGACAAGGCCGATGGCCAGCACCATGGCCAGCAGCGACAGAAGGTTGATCGAATAGCCGACCGCAAACAAAAGAAAGCAGACGCCGACCAGCGACAGCGGGATGGTCACGATCGGCATCATCACCGAGCGGAATGAGCCGAGGAACAACAGGATGACCACGACGACGATGGCGACGGCTTCGGCGATGGTCTTGAACACTTCATCGATCGAGGCGCTGATCTGTTCGGTGGAATCGTAGACGATTTCGATGGTCATGCCTTTCGGCAGCGTCTCTTGAATCAAAGGCACGATCTTGTGGATCGCCTCCGCCGTTGTCAGCGGGTTGGCGGCCGGCGTCGGGAAGATGGCGAGGAAGGTGCCGGGCTTGCCATTGAAGCTCACCCTCGTGTCGGTGCTCTCGGCGGCAAGCTCGACTCGCGCCACGTCGCGCAAGCGCACCACCTGGCCGTCCGTCGAGCGCAGCGGAAGCTCGGCAAAGGCCTCAGGCGTCTGCAGCGTCGAGCGAACCGTGATCGAGGAGACGACATATTCGTTCTCGGTGTTGCCGGGCGCCGACAGGAAGTTGGAGTTGTTGATCGCCGCCAGCACTTCGGCGGCGGTGACGCCACGCGCAGCAAGCTTGACCGGGTCGATCCAGACCCGCATCGAATATTCCTCGGCGCCGAAGATCTGCACGTCGGCGACACCTTCGACCGTCGACATGCGGGGCCGCACGACGCGCTCGATATATTCGGTGAGCTGCTCCTTGCTCATGTTCGGATTCTGCATCGAGATGTACATCATCGCGAACTCTTGGCCGGTGCCCTTGACGATGACCGGGTCCTTGGATGCATCCGGCAAGGTGCCGCGTACGCCCTGCACCTTCGACAGGACCTCGGTCAGCGCGACATCCGGATTGGAGCCGAGCTTCATCTGGACGACCACAGTGCTCGAAGACGGCCGGCTGGACGAGGTGACGTAGTCGATGTTCTCGGTCGAGGCGACGGCCCGCGCGATCGGGGCGGAGATGAAGCCCTGGATCAGGTCGGCGCTGGCGCCGGGATAGGCGGTGGTGATGGTGATCGCCGTCTCGTCAACCTTGGGATACTGCCGGATCGACAGGTTGAAGATGCCCTGGAACCCGAGGAGCAGGATCATGCAGGCGAGGACGGTGGAGAGGACCGGCCGGCGAATGAAGATGTCGGAAAAGTTCATTGCTGAGCCTGCTGGTTAGCCGACTTGCTGGGATCAATGGTGTTGTCGACAGCGACGGACATGCCGTTGAAGAGACGGTTCTGACCGGCGGTGACGACCTCGTCCCCGGCCTTGATGCCCTCGATGATCTCGACCATGCCGTCGTTGCGGCGGCCGGGCTTCACGAACACCTGCGACAGCACGAGCGCCGGCTTTTCCGGTTCTGCCGCGGGCTTCGCGGGGTCGACAGCCGGCTTGTCCGCGGGCTTCGCCGCGGCGTCTTCGGCAGCCGGTTTCGCGCCGGCCGGCTTTGCATCTGCCGCCGGCTTTGCCGCGTCGGCCCCTGCAGCAGGCTTTTCCTCGGGTTTCGCGGCTGGGGCGCCTTCCGCCGGCTTCGCCGGAACGACGACGAAGACGAAGTCGCCATAGAGGCTCGACGTCAATGCCGTCTGCGGCAAGGACAGAATGTTTTTCTCCTGCGGCAGCTCGACGCGAACCTGGACGAACTGGCCGGGCGTCAGCTTGCCGTCGGGGTTGGCGACCTCGCCGCGCACGGACACCAGGCGGCTTGAAGCGTCGATCTTGGGATCGATGCCGCGAATGGAGCCGGCAAACGGCATGTCGGCGCCGCCGCCGGTGCCGCCGAGGCCGAGCCGCACGGCCTGGCCTATCTTGAGCAGCGGCAGCTGCTGTTCGGGTACCGAGAAATCGACCCGCATGGTGTCCAGATCCTGCAAGGTCACCACTGCGTTGCCGGGCGAGAGATATTGGCCGAGGTCGATCTTGGGGATGCCCACGGTGCCGGCGAAAGGCGCCGTCAGCTGCTTCTGATCAAGCACGGCCTGCAGCTTGTTGACCTGCGCGGCGGAGGCCGATGCAGCGGCTTGAGCGGTGTCGAGCGTGGCATCCGTTCCGACGCCGCGCCGCTGCAGTTCCAGCGCGCGTTCGAGCGCCGTCTTGTCGGACACGGACTGCGCCTTGGCCGCGACGAGATCCGCGCGTTCGACGGCATCGTCGAGCTGCAGCAGGACCGAATCGACAGGCACCTTCTGGTTGGCGTGGAAAAGGATGTCCTTGACGATGCCGCTGGTCTCGACGGTAAGGTCGACACCGCGCACGGCGCGTACCGTGCCGATCGCCTCGACGCCCGGCGTCCAGTCGGAAGGCTTGACGACAACCGTCGATACGGTCGTCGCCGGCGGCTTCATGGTGGCGAAATACTGTTTGATAGCGTTGTCGCGGAACAGGTTGAAGCCGACAACGCCGACGCACACCAGAGCGAGCAGAAGCAGAATTGCGGTGATAGAGATGAAGCGCTTCACGAACTGTCCCCTCGGCCGGTGTCCGGCAAAATAGCCGAATAGCGGGACACTTATCGACGCCAGGTCCCGATTACAAATGACGGCGAACTTACTGTACCGTCTGGACGGTCTTGTCAATTCCGCCTAGGCTGGTGCGGGGGAAGGGATCGATGAAGACCCAAAGGGCAAATTCGCGCGACAAGATACTCGCCGCCGCCGCCGATGTCGCACGCGAGGCCGGTCCCGGCAGCCTGTCGCTTGACGCCGTCGCCAGCCGCGCCGGCGTGTCGAAAGGCGGCCTGTTATATAACTTTCCGACCAAGGCCAAACTGATGCAGGGCCTGGTGGAGAATTACCTGCGCGCGTTCGAGCTGGCGCTGGAATCGGGCCGTGTCGCCGGCGCCAGCGGCGAGAGCCTGCTCGCCACCTATATCCGGCTCTCGGCGGATGATTGCGAGGAGCCGAAGCCGACGGCTTCGTGGATATTCTCGGCGATCGCCGAGGATCCGGATTTCCTGACGCCGATAAAAGCCTTCAAGTCGCAGCTGCTGCAGCGGCTGAAGAGCGAGACGCCGGACCTCAAGACGCTGCTGGTCTGCTTTCTGGCCATCGAAGGGCTGCGCAGCATGAACCTCTTCGATTCCGACGTGCTGTCCGCCGACGAACGCCACTTGCTGGTATCGGCCCTGCTGGAGATTGCAGGATAGCTCAGGGCGTCGGATCGAAGAAGCGATACGGGCCGGGCGGAAAGGACGGTTGGTGAGCGGCATGGCATAGGCACGCATCACGACATCGGCGATTTCAAGCTACAGCCCCCTGATTCGTTGGATCGATGGTTCAGGAATGACTGCGCGAATGCGCGGCCGACTATGTTGCGCCGCACCATAACACTGCCGTGTCAGCCTTGAGACGGCGCTCGGCGAGGCCGGCAAAGCGCGTTTTAGGGCTGTGATGGCGCCGACATATGGTTATGGCATTGTCATGTTGCGGCGCACAAACTATGTGCCTTTGTAGTCCTCCTAACAGTCGCGAGATCTCCATGGGTTCCCTTTCTTCGAAGAATGCGCTCGTCACCGGATCGACCAGCGGCATTGGCCTGGCCATTGCCCGCGCCCTTGCCGCCGAGGGCGCCAACGTCACGATCAACGGCCTTGGCGAAGCCGCGGCGATCGAACAGGAGCGCGCCGGCATCGAGAAGGATTTTGGCGTCCAGTGCCGCTACTCCGGCGCCAACATGATGGACGGCGCAGCGGTGACCGCCATGGTGCGCGAAGCCGAGCAGGCCTTGGGCAGCCTCGACATTCTGGTCAACAATGCCGGGATACAGCATGTCGCGCCAATCGAGGAGTTTCCCGACGACAAGTGGGAAGCCATCATCCGCATCAATCTGCTTGCCGCCTTTTACGCGATCAAGGCCGTGGTGCCCGGCATGAAGGCGCGCAAATGGGGCCGCATCATCAACACCGCGTCGGCGCATGCACTGGTCGCCTCGCCGTTCAAGTCGGCTTACGTCTCGGCCAAGCACGGCATAGCGGGTCTGACCAAGACGGTAGCGCTGGAAGTCGCGCAGGACGGCATCACCGTAAACGCCATCGCGCCCAGCTATGTCTGGACGTCACTGGTCGAAAAGCAGATCCCCGACACGATGAAGGCGCGCGGCATGACCGAGGAACAGGTCAAGCGCGACGTGCTCCTGGCGGCACAGCCGACGAAGCAATTCGTCACCGTCGAGGAGCTCGCCGCGCTGACGCTGTTTCTGTGCTCGGACTCGGCCAGGCAGATTACCGGCACGACTTTGCCGATGGATGGCGGCTGGACGGCGCAGTAGGCGCGCTCCCCCGGCGCCGCTCTTTCCTTGACAAAGACGAAAGATCAATCCAGCATTGTGGCAAGGGGTTCCTTCGCGACGACCCCGTGAGGCGTCAGCCCAATGATCGCGTCCAAACTCTCACTCTGGAGGTGGACGCCATGCCGTCAACAACCGCAATCACCGTAGCGCAGCTTTCCCGCCTTGTCGGTCTGTCCGACGCGCCTGTTCTTGTCGATGTCCGCATCGACGAAGACTACGACGTCGATCCGCGGCTGCTTCCGGCCTCGTGCCGGCGCGACTTCAAGTCTGTTTCGAGCTGGGCGGCCGAGTTCACGGGGGCTCATGCTGTCGTCATCTGCCAGAAGGGGCTGAAGCTCTCGCAAGGCGTTGCCGCGTGGCTGCGCCATGAGGGCATTGCTGCCGAATCCCTTGAAGGCGGCTTCGAGGCGTGGCAGGCGGCCAAGGGACTTCTGGTCAAGGCCGACAAGATACCGCCCCGCGACGACAAGGGCCGCACGGTCTGGGTGACGCGTGCCCGCCCCAAGGTCGACCGCATCGCCTGTCCTTGGCTGATCCGCCGCTTCGTCGATCCCTCGGCGGTGTTCCTGTTTGTCGAGCCGTCTGAAGTGCTGGCGGCCGCCGATCGGTTTGGGGCGGTTGCCTTCGACATCGACGACGTGTTCTGGAGCCATCGCGGCGAGCGCTGCACCTTCGACACGATGATCGAAGAGTTCGGGTTGCGGTCCGAAGCGCTCGATCGCCTTGCGCTGATCGTGCGTGCAGCCGATACGGCGCGCCTCGATCTCGTACCGCAGGCGGCCGGGTTCCTCGCTGCATCGCTCGGGCTGTCGCGCATGTTCCGCGACGATCTCGAACAGCTTGATGCCGGCATGCTGCTCTACGATGCGTTCTTCAGATGGTGCCGCGATGCCACTGACGAAACCCACAATTGGCCCAGCGCGGGCAAAGCGCCATGAGCGCCCTCGCCGCGGACGACGATGCACAGGCTACCGAGGCTCCGATCGTCCCGACCTTCCGCCAAGCCGCGAAACTGTGGGCAAGGATCGGCCTGCTCTCCTTCGGCGGGCCGGCCGGACAGATCGCGCTGATGCACAAGGAATTGGTCGAGGATCGCCGCTGGATCGGCGAGCAGCGGTTCCTGCATGCGCTCAACTACTGCATGCTTCTGCCAGGCCCCGAGGCACAGCAGCTCGCCATCTATATCGGCTGGCTGCTGCACCGGACCGCCGGCGGCCTCGTTGCCGGCATCCTGTTCGTGCTGCCCGGTGCGTTTGTCATGCTGGGCCTCAGCATCTTCTACGTGCTTTACAATGATGCGCCCGTCATCGAGGCGCTGTTTTTCGGCATCAAGGCGGCGGTGCTGGCCGTCGTCGTCGAGGCGGTCCTCCGCATCGGCAAACGGGCGCTCAAGAACCGGGTGATGATGGCGATCGCGGTGGCCGCGTTCCTTGCCATCTATGTCATCAGGCTGCCGTTTCCGCTGATCATCCTGGTTGCAGGGCTGACCGGCTGGATCGGCAACCGCTTGGCACCGGCGCGTTTTTCCGGAGCCGCACGCGGCAAGGACAATTTGCCCGATGTCAGGGGCGCCGTCGACGTCATGTTCGAACGCGGCGACCTCGCTCACACCAAGCCGACGAAATGGCACGCGCCGCGCACCATCGCGATCTGGCTGCCGATCTGGCTCGGGCCGGTCGTACTGATCCTGGCGCTGACCGGCCCTGCCAGTGTTTGGGCACAGCTTGGCGGCTTCTTCAGCCTGATGGCGGTGGTCACATTCGGCGGCGCCTACGCTGCGCTCTCCTATGTCGCGCAGGCAGCGGTGACCTCGTTCGGCTGGCTGGCGCCGGGTGAAATGGTCGATGGGCTTGGTCTGGCCGAGACGACGCCGGGACCATTGATCCTGGTGCTGCAGTTCGTCGGCTTCGTCGCCGCCTATCGTCACGCCGGTGCGATGGGACCGCTTGTGGCCGGATCGCTCGGCGCATTGCTGACGCTCTGGGTGACGTTCGTGCCGTGCTTCTTCTGGATCTTTCTGGGTGCCCCCTACATCGAGGCGCTGCGCGGCAACAAGGCGCTGTCGGCGGCGCTGAGTGCGATCACGGCGGCTGTGGTCGGCGTGGTGATGAACCTTGCGCTGTGGTTCGCACTGCATGTCGTCTTCGGCGCGGTGCACCGTTTTGGTCTTGGGATGGAGCTACCGGTGCTGTCGTCGCTGGATTGGCGCGCCGCGCTGCTGGCGGCGGCCGCCATGGTCGCCATGCTGAAACTGAGGATCGGCATGCTGCCGACATTGGCCGGCTCGGCGCTGGCCGGACTGGCGCTGCTGGCCTTGCCTGCGTAGCGTCCGAAGGCGCGGCCAGCCATTATCACAGCCGGATTTTTGAGGTATGCCGGGCCGGCGCACAACGGTCGCGGGCGCTGGTAGGATCAGCGCTGGCCCCGGAGATACGCTTTACGTCGAACCCGATACCGCCAAGCTGAACCTGCTCGACGCGGAGAGCGGCGCGCTGGCGAACTGATTTGACGAGGTTGGCCGAGCTGTTCAAAGTCGATCCTGGATCGCACAACGGGATATGACATGGTGGATTCCGATCGGATCGACAAGCTGATCGCAGGGGTGCCCCCCGCCTTGGCGCTTCGTGCCGGGCTGGACCTTGGCATCTTCACCTGGCTCGGCGGCGATGCTGCGACTGCCGACAGCCTTGGGGCAGCGCTCAAAGTCGAGCCCGCTCGTCTGTCGCGGTTCCTCTACGCGCTCGCCAGCATCGGTCTCCTCGACGTCGAGGATGGTCAGTTTCGCAACGGAGCCGAAGCGTCGGAGTTCCTCGACGCGTCCAAGCCGACCTATCGCGGCGGCGATCATGTGCTGCTGCGCGAACTCTGGGGAGCCGACCTTTTGACCGCAGAGTCGCTGCGGCAGAATCGGCCGGCCGCGCTGCACGACTTTTCCGAAGCGGGGCCAGAATCCGCAGCGGCCTTCAGCCGCATGCTCGCACCGGGAGGGGTGATTTTCGGCCGAAATCTCGCCCGTGAACTGGACTTCTCGGCGGTCAGTTCGGTGATCGACATCGGCGGCGGCGCCGGGACCATTCTGGTCGGTCTTCGCGAGCGATGGCCGCATATTGCGGCGACTTTGATGGAACTCCCGACGGTCGCGGCGGTCGCACCAGCGATCCTGTCGGAATACGGTGCCGGCGATGTGGTTGTCGAAGAAGGCGACATAACGGTCGCGCCATCGACCGGCCGGCATGACTTGGCAATCCTGAAGGCTGTCGTCCAGGTCCTGCCGCCGGACCAGGCGCGCAGTTCGATCCTGAACGCGGCGCGTTGCCTCACCCAAGGAGGCGAGATCGCAATTGCGGGGTGGGGTGTCGTCGATGACGACCGTCTCGGCCCGCCTGAGGGTGTCTTTCTCAATCTCACCTTCCTGAACCTTTACCGCGCAGGCGAATCGTACACGGAAGGTCAGTATCGCGGGTGGATGGCCGAAGCTGGGTTCCGGGATATCTCCAGGTCGCAGCTGACCGACGGCACCACGTTGTTTCGTGGGCGCCTCACGGACTGATTGTGGCTGGAGTAGTTGGTTTCGGGCGTGTGTGGCCCTCAGAGCCAGCCCCGGACGGATTGCACAAAGTTCCTGAGGCGGCGTGAGCCGATCTTTCCCCGTACCGGCAGCGCGGTGTCCCCTGTCTTCTCGATAGCTTCTTCGCAGAGGGGGCATTTAAATGTCACTTGGTCGACAACAAAGTTCGGGATAGCGGCATATTTCGCATTCGTCGATTGGGGCGGAACCTCCGACAGGATGTTGCGCGGTCGCTGCAACTTGCGCCTAGCTAGCCCGTTCGACTACGTCGAATCGGAATGGAGTTTTTAGACATTCGTTTATCTATTCGTGGTTTCTAATACATATGGCATCCAACGCGTTCACCCGGATTTGGTTTGCTTTGAGCCGCCTAAGGCGCGCCACGAACGGTAACGTTGCCGTCATCGTTGCCTTCACCTTGCCGGTCGTGGTTGGCGGCGCCGGCCTCGGTGTGGAGACATCCTTCTGGTATTACAGCAGCCTCAAGCTGCAGGCCGTTGCCGATGCCGCGGCCTATGCCGGCGCGCTCGAGAAAGTCGCGGGTTCCGATAACCCGACCATCATCGCCGCCGCCACGCAGTCCGCGACCTCGAACAATTTTGCCACGCCGGGCACGATCCAGGTCAACACGCCGCCATTGTCCGGCCCGAACACCGCGAAGAAGGCAGTGGAGGTCATCGTCAAGCAGAACCTCGACCGCTACTTCACGGCGATTTTCAACCAGGCGCCCGTTGCCGAACAGGCAAGGGCGGTGGCGCTGATCAATGACGCCTCCAAAGCTTGCGTGCTGGCGCTCAGTCCGTCGGCCTCCCAGGCTGCGCTCTTTTCCGGCAACACCACCGTCAACCTCACCGGCTGTTCGGTCATGTCGGACTCGATTGCCTCGGACGCCATAAAGACGCAGGGCTCGGCGGTGCTCAAGGCCGACTGCCTGATCACGGTCGGCGGCATGGTGCTGAACAATCCAGCGACCACAGTCTGCAAGTCCAACATCACCCGAGCCTTGCCGGCAGCCGATCCTTTCTCCGGCTTGGCGACGCCGACAGCCGGCAACCCTTGCAAGAATGTCAATGGCAACAAGACGTCGCAAACACTCCAGCCTGGCACCTACTGTAGCGGCATGAGCCTCAGCGGCAACGTCACCCTGCAGCCCGGCGTCTACGTCGTGCAGGGCGGTATGAAGGTCAACGCCAACGCGGTCGTCGCCGGCAGCGGGGTAACCATCTTCATGGCAGGCAGCAACACCGTCAGCATGAACGGCAACGCCAAGGTGACGCTGAGCGCGCCTACCTCCGGAGCCTATTCCGGCGTGCTGTTCTACGGCGACAGGACCGGGACTGCGGCACAGAGCACCTTCAACGGCACAGCGGACTCGCTTTTGACCGGCGCCATCTATTTCCCCAGGCAGCAGGTCAACTACCTTGGCAACTTCTCGGGGAACGGCGGCTGCACTCAGGTCGTCGCCGACACCATCCAGTGGTCCGGCAGTACGACCATCAAGCAGGACTGCACCAGCCTCGGGATGAAGAACATTCCGGCGACGCAATCCGTTCAGCTCGTCGAGTAGCGGGATGGGTGGGCGGACCTTGCGCATTGTCCTGGACAAATCCGGGATAGCTGCCGTCGAGTTTTCCATGTTGCTGCCCATCCTGTGCCTCGTCTGCCTCGGCATCGCCGACGGCTGGTCCTACGTAACGAGTTACCTGCAGATGCGCGCGGGCGTCAAAACCGCGGCCAATCTCGTAATGGCCGGCGCGTCCAATGACACCGGAACGCAGGCGGTCGCGCTTTCGAGCTGGAACGACAAGCCCGAGGACGCCGCGGTCGTACTGGTCCGCTCCTATTTGTGCGGCGCCACGGTCGTGGATGCGACCACCATTTGCGGCGGAACGAAGCTGCCGACCGTCTTCGTCCAGATAACGGCGACGGGCACCTGGGTGCCCCCGTTTAACTTCGGTGTCTTCCCGGACCCGCGCGCGATCAGTCATCAGCAGGTGATCCGTGTCCGCTGAAAGGATCGGATCCAGGTGGCGCCGTGACTGCTCCGGCGCAGCCGGGCTGGAATTCGCCTTGATCGCGCCTTTCCTGGTGATGCTTTTGTTCGGAATCTTCGCCTTCGGCTGGGCCATGAATGCCGTGTCGACCGTCCGCTATACACTGGAAACCTCTTCCCGGGCGCTGCAGCTGAACAACACGCTTTCGCAGAGCGACATCCAGGCCATCGCCACGCAGAAATTGGTGAACCTGGGTCTGAAGAACGTCATTGTGACGATCGCAACCGACCCTGCCAGCGGCGGTTTCAAGATGGCGCATCTGACCGCCAGCTATGCCTTCGTCATCGCTTTCCCGTATTTCGACCAGTATCCGATAAATTACGCCACGACCGTCACGGTGCCCCTGGTTGCCAGCTAGGATACGGCCGGCTTCGTTGAGTTGGCGGCGCCGAACTCAGACCGTAACGGATCGACTGGGAACCATCGCTCGATCTGAAATTGTACTTGCAAGAGGTCGATTCTCTTCGCGGCTGTAGATGCTTAAAGCTCGCTCCTGAGACCTCAGGGATGGACTTTTTCTATGGAACTAAAGTCAGGCTGCTTGCTTGGTCGCGTCCGTGAAAATCACCGAAAACCAGTCCATCAGTGCTGCAACATGCCGACAGGCTATCTCAGTCACCAAGCCTTTGATCTTGCTGGTGATCCCGACAGGAATCGAACCTGTGACCTACAGATTAGGAATCTGCCGCTCTATCCTACTGAGCTACGGGACCACGCGGCCCGACACATAGCCGCTTCCGATCGTTTCGCCAAGAGGCTCGCCGAAGGCAATGAAAAGGCCGGCCGAAGGCTAATCGGCCGGCCTTTCGTCGGGGCAGGTCAGGCTGCCAGCGCCGTTTCGGCCAGTTTCACCCAGTAGCTCATGCCGTGCGGTATGACTTCGTCGTTGAAGTCGTAGGCCGGATGATGGAGGCCGGCGGTCTCGCCATTGCCGATGAAGATGAAGGCGCCAGGTCGGGCTTCCAGCATGTAGGAGAAGTCTTCGCCGCCCATCACCGGCTGGATGGCGCGGTGGACCTGGGTGTCGCCGGCGACATTTGCCGCGACATCGCCGGCAAAGACCGTTTCTTCCGGATGATTGAAGGTCACGGGATAGTTGGCGTCATAGTCGACGGCGATCGTCGCGCCGAAGGCGGTGGCTATTCCTTCGCAGATGGTGCGGATGCGCTCTTCCGATTTCTTGGCGATCTCTTTCTTCAGTGTGCGCACCGTGCCGGCAATCTCGGCGGTCTCGGGAATGACGTTATAGGCGTCGCCGGCGTGGAATTTCGTCACCGAAACCACCACCGCCTCGACCGGATCGGTGCTGCGCGAAGCGACCGTCTGCAGGGCGCCGACCAGCTGGCTGGTGATGACGATCGGGTCGATCGTGCCGTGCGGCATCGCCGCATGGCCGCCGCGGCCCTTGACCGTGATGGTGAACTCGGCGGTCGCCGCCATGATGGGACCCGGCCGGATGGCGAACTGGCCGACCGGCAGGCCCGGCATGTTGTGCATGCCAAAGACGCGCGAAATGTCGAAACGCTCCATCATGCCGTCCTTGACCATCTCGTTGCCGCCGCCGCCGCCCTCTTCGGCCGGCTGGAAGATAACCGCGACCGAACCGGCGAAATTGCGCGTTTCGGTCAGATATTTGGCGGCGCCCAAAAGCATCGCCGTATGGCCGTCATGGCCGCAGGCATGCATTTTGCCAGGAATGGTCGAGGCATAGGGCTTGCCGGTGATCTCGTTGATCGGCAGCGCGTCCATGTCGGCGCGCAAGCCGATGGTCGCGCCTTGCCCCTTGCGGCCATGGATGATGCCGACGACGCCGGTCTTGCCGAGGCCCGTCACCACGTCGTCGCAGCCGAATTCCTTCAGCTTCTCGGTGACGAAGGCGGCGGTCTTGAAGACATCGAAATTCAGTTCTGGCGTCTGGTGCAGATGGCGTCGCCAGCCGGCAACTTCGTCCTGCATCTCGGCGGCGCGGTTGAGAATCGGCATAATGGTTCCATCTCGCTGTTGGAGCAGACGATCTGGCCTGCTTGATTGCAATTGTGATTGCCATGCTTGTTGCCATCTTGGCACTTTGCCATCTTGGCGTCACATAGGGTAAATAGCACCCCAGACAATGTGATCCGGAAATTGAGGGCCGGATCAGGTCATGCTGGCCATCGCGTAACGAAATCTTACGGAGCCAGGGGCGACTACGGCAAGAGGCGATTTCGGATTCCATGATGCGGCACAGCCATATCCTCAAATTACTGCTAACGGGCGGCTTGGCGCTACCTATGCTGGCTGGGCCAGCTTTGGCCAATCCGGTGATCCTGTTCGACCTCAACAGCGGCAAGGTTCTGCAGCACCAGGACGCCTTCAAGCGCTGGTATCCCGCTTCGCTGAGCAAGCTGATGACCGCCTATGTCACCTTCCGGGCGATTGCCGCCGGCGAGGTCCAGCTCGATTCACCGATCAAGGTGACCAAGCATTCGGCGGGCGAACCGCCGAGCAAGATGGGCTTCAAGCCGGGCTCGGTGATGCGGCTCGACAATGCGTTGAAGATGATGCTGGTCAAATCGGCCAACGATATCGCCATGGCCATCGGCGAAAACATAGGCGGCTCGCAGGCCGGATTCGCCGTTCGCATGAATGCGGAGGCGGCGCGGCTCGGCATGACCGGAACGCATTTCGTCAATCCGAACGGACTGTTTTCGCCGGAGCAGTATACGACGGCGCGCGATCTTGCCCTGCTGGTGATGGCGATCCGCAAGGAATTCCCGCAATACGCCCCCTGGTTCTCGATCGAAGGCCTTGCCGTCGGCAAGAAGGCGATCTCCAACTACAATCTCTTGATCGGGCGCTATCCCGGCGCCGACGGCATGAAAACCGGGTTCGTTTGTCCCTCGGGCTTCAACATGATCGGCTCGGCGACACGCAATGGCCGCACGCTGGTCGCGGTCGTGCTCGGCGAAAAATCGGCGATCAGCCGTGCCGAGACCGCCGCCAGGCTGCTTGACCAGGGCTTTGCCATGCCCGACCCGAACTGGCTCACGGTCGCGGCCATGCCTTCCTATGGCGATACCATGTCACCCAACGACATGCATGATGAGATCTGCAAGAAGAAGGCGCCGCACGAGCAGTCCGAGGCGGCTCCGCCGGTGGCCGCGAGGGGCGCCGACGTGCCGAAATCGCCCTATCAGGAAAAGCTCGACCACGTGCCGACGCTGGTTGCCGTGGGCCTCGGCGGCGCCACCGGGCCGGCGCCGAAGGCGATGCTCGACCAGGGCGGCCAGGAATACGCCGATGTGCCGCTGCCGAGCTGGCGGCCAGACATTCCGGCGCCAAAGGGCGCCGAACCGGCCGTGGTGGGCCAGGCAACCGCGGTGCAGGGCGACCAGCTGGTCAAAGCCGCGAACTAGGCGATGGCTGGCTTTCCGATACCCGTCACGGTGGTCACCGGCTTCCTCGGCGCCGGCAAGACGACATTGCTCAACCGGCTGCTCAAAGATCCGGCACTGGTCGACACGGCCGTCATCATCAACGAATTCGGTGAGGTGGCGATCGACCACCTTCTGGTCGAGCAGGCCTCGGACGGCATCATCCAGCTGTCCGACGGGTGTCTATGCTGCACGGTGCGCGGCGAACTGGTCGACACGCTGGCTGACCTCGTCGACCGGCTGCAGACGGGCCGTATCGCCCGTCTCGCCCGCGTCGTCGTCGAAACCACCGGGCTCGCCGATCCGGCGCCGGTGCTGCAGTCGATCATGGCGCATCCCGCCCTGGTGCAGGCCTTCCGACTTGATGGCGTCATCACGCTGGTCGACGCGGTCAACGGCAACGCGACGCTCGACGGCCATGTCGAGGCGGTCAAGCAGGTGGCAGTCGCCGATCGCATCGTGCTGACCAAGGTCGATCTGGCCAGCGATTCCGGCGACGTCGATGCTTTGCGAACGCGAGTCCATCAGCTCAATCCAGGCGCCGTGGTGCTGGAGGCCGGCGACGGCCGAACCGGCGTCGCGGCTCTGTTCGACTGCGGCCTCTACAATCCGGCGACCAAATCCGCCGATGTCCGGCGCTGGCTCGGCGAAGAAGCCGCCCATGAGCACCACCATCATCATCATGATCACGGCGAGCATGAGCACCACCACGATTCCCGCGTGCGCTCCTACTCGCTGGTCCATGACGGCCCGGTGCCGTTTTCGGCGATCGAGATGTTCCTCGACCTGCTGCGTTCTGCGCATGGCGACAAGCTTTTGCGGATGAAGGGCGTCATCGAGCTTGCGGAGGACCCGTCGCGGCCGCTTGTTGTCCACGGGGTACAGAAGATCCTGCATCCGCCGGCGCGGCTACTGGCCTGGTCGGACGGCCAACGCGGCACCAGGCTGGTGCTGATCACGCTCGATATGCCGGAAGATTATGTGCGCCGGCTGTTTTCCGCTTTCACCAACCGGCCGTCGATCGACACGCCGGATCGCGCGGCGCTGGAGAGCAATCCGCTGGCGATAGCCGGGGGCTGATTCTCAGGCTCGCTCTGCGCCGCGTTCGACCAGGAAGCGGTGGCCGCCGGTGACGGCTGACGTTTCAACCAGTTGGTGACCAGCGTCGGCGCAAAAGGCGGGGATGTCGATGACCGCCAGCGGGTCGGTGGTCTCCAGCCAAAGCCGGCTGCCCGGCTGCATTGCCGCTAGGCGTTTTTTCGCCTTGAGAACGGGCAGGGGGCAGTTCAGGCCCTTGAGGTCATAGATTGCGGTGTGATTTGTTTGTTTGTTTTCATGCATGTCTTTGTCCCAAAACCGCTGCGCACTTTTGGGCGGCATGCATCGGCAAGGCGAAAACCTCAGCCGCCGAACATGCCTAGCAGCTTGTTCTTGATCTTCGACATCCGGCTTTCGTCCGCCGGCGGTTCCGCAGGCGCCGCCTCGACGCTCGCAGTGGCGACCGGCTGCTGGGCGGCCTGCTTGGCTGCTTCCTTTTCGGCCAGCGATTGGGCCTTTGCGGCTTGCTTTTCAGCCAGTGCCTGGGCCTTGGCGGCTTTCGCAGCCTCGATGGCAGCAACCCGCTGTTCCTCGGCCTTGCGCTTGGCTTCCTTCTCTGCGTCCAGCGCCGCCATCTTGCGGCCGGCGGGCGAATCGATGCGGCCCATGCGCGCCGTCTCGGTCAGCGTGCCGTCGGAATTCAGCGACGGCGGTTCGATCGGCACGCGCTCGCCCCGGGCGCGGCGCTTCGACCAGTCTGAAACGATGGCGGCTTCCTTGATGCCGGCAATGGTTGGCTTGGGCGCTGGCACGCTGGCCTTGACCGCGCCGGTGAAGGCCGCGTCATAGCTGCTTTGATAGGCGTTGAGTGCGCTCTTCAGCGAATCGGGCTGCGTGGTCGCGGGGCATGCGCCAGTCGGATCGAATGTCGTGCCCTCAGGCGCCACCTGGTTGAAGACATAGCGCTTGTCGCAGACATCGACCTTCGGTGGCACCTTGGTGATCTCGAAATTGTCGTAACCGACCTTCAGCATCTTCCAGAACTCATAGTTCGGGTCGTTGCGGTAGCGCGCCATGTTGGCGGCGGTCATGCGGAACGGGAAGGCCTGGATCTGGAACTCGGTCTGGCCGCCCTGGAAGGCATCGCGACCAAAAGCGTAGATCTGCTCGATCTGCGGGTCGGTCATCGAATAACAGCCCGACGACGAGCAGGCGCCGTGCACCATCAGATTGGCGCCGGTGCGGCCATTGGCACGGTCATAGGCGTTGGGATAGCCGATGTTGAAGGACAGGTGATAGTTCGAGCGCGGATTCATCTGCGACGGGCGGACCGTATAGAAACCTTCCGGCGCCTGGCGGTCGCCCTCGGTGTATTTTGGGCCGAGCTTGCCCGACCATTTGCAGATGTCGTAGCTGGCGACCATCTCGTAGCGGCCGGTGGTCTTGGCCTTCCAGATTTCGAGCTTGCCTTCTTCCTTGAAGATGCGAGCCATCACCGACGAGGTGCGGATCATGCCCTTGGCTTTCATGTCGGCCAGGATCTTGTCCGGCAGCGGCTTGCTGGCTTCCGGCGCAAAATTCTTCATCGAGGAATCGTTGCAGCCGGCAACGCCAAGCGCGGCGATCAGGAGTCCAGTGCGGGCAAGCTTGGTAAACATGGATACGGCTATGTCTTTTTCTCGCGGCACGGCCGGATAGCGCCCGGGCCTGCATGCTGAACACTGACGGACCCTAAGCCCGTTAACCTTGAAAATTCCTTACCGCAAGCGTCGGACGGCGCCCCCCACGGCAATTCGCCCGGTGTCACGGATTTTTTATTGAGCCGAATGCGGCGGCATTTTTGTGGCGAAATTGCTCCTTGACGCCACATTGCGGTGCGCTGCCGGCCAAAATCAGAGGCTGCGGCCCATCGCCAGATATTTTTCGCGGCGCTGTTCGCGAAAATCGGTGTTGGCGCCGGCAAAATCCTTCATCGTCTTGGCGATGAGATCGCCGGTGGCGGCGATCACCGTTTCGGGCGCGCGCTGGGCGCCGCCGAGCGGCTCGGCAATGATGGCGTCGATGATCTTCATTTCCAGAAGGTCCTGGGCGGTGATCTTCATGTTGGTCGCCGCATCTTTCGAGCGCGTGGTGTCGCGCCACAGGATCGAGGCAGCGCCTTCCGGCGAGATCACCGAATAGATGGCGTGTTCCAGCATGTAGACGCGGTTGGCGGTGGCGATCGCAATGGCGCCGCCCGAACCGCCTTCGCCGATTACAACCGAAATCGATGGCACTTTGAGGCCGAGGCAGGCCGAGGTTGAGCGGGCGATGGCTTCAGCCTGGCCGCGTTCCTCGGCGCCAACGCCGGGGTAAGCGCCGGCGGTGTCGACCAGCGTCAGAAGTGGGATCTGGAAACGGTCGGCAAGTTCCATCAGCCGCACGGCCTTGCGGTAGCCTTCAGGGCGCACCGAGCCGAAATTGTGCTTGAGCCGGCTCGCCGTGTCGGAGCCCTTTTCCTGGCCGATGACGGCCACCGGTTCGCCGCGGAAGCGGGCGAAGCCGCCGATGATCGCCTGGTCCTCGCCGAAATTGCGGTCGCCGGCGAGCGGCGTGAAATCGCTGAACAGACCCTTGATGTAGTCGAGGCAATGCGGCCTGTCGGTGTGGCGCGCGACCTGCACCTTCTGCCACGGCGTCAGCGCCTTGTAGATGTCGCGCAGCGCGTCGCGCACGCGCTTCTCGAGCCGGCTGATTTCGTCGCCGACGTCGACCGCCTCGCCATTCTCGGCAAGCTTCTTCAGCTCGAGGATCTTGAGTTCAAGGTCCTGCACCGGCTTTTCGAAATCGAGGTAATTGTACATTCTTGAGCGGACCGATGCGTCGGAAGGCAAACATCGCGCAGATGTAGGCTCCGCGCGGGCACGTTGCCCTCACATAGCGATATGAGGCCTAGTCGGCAAGCGGATGATGATCGTTGACCAGCCGCACCAACCGCTCTTCCAGCACATGCGTGTAAATCTGCGTGGTCGAGATATCGGCGTGGCCGAGCAGCTGCTGCACCGCCCTGAGATCGGCGCCGTTCTGCAGGAGATGGCTGGCGAAAGCATGGCGCAGCACATGCGGCGAAATTTTCGCCGCCGATATGCCGGCCCGCGCGGCAAGGCCTTTGAGATCGCGGGCAAAGACCTGCCGGGAGAGAAAGCCGCTGTCGCCGGCGGCCGGGAACAGAAACGGGCTGTCGGCGAAAGCCGGCACCGTGGCCCGGGCTGTGAGCCAAGCCCGCATCGCCGTGCGGGCCTTGGCCGACAGCGGCACCATGCGCTCCTTGTCGCCCTTGCCGCGCACCATGAAGAAGCGGTCGTCGCGCTGGGCGACGGTCACCGGCAGGCCGACTAGTTCGGAGACGCGCAAGCCGGTGGCATAGAGCACCTCCACCAAAGCGTGCAGGCGCAGTGCAGCCACCCGGTCACCATTGACGGCATCGCCTGTCTCAAGCGCGGCGCGGTCGAGCAGCCGACCGGTATCGGCCTCGCTCATCGTCTTGGGCAGCGGCCGGCCCTTTTTCGGACTGTCCAGCGTGCCGGTCGGGTCGTCGCCGCGCAAGCCCTCGGCGTAGAGAAACTTGAAGAACTGGCGGATCGCCGACAGTTTGCGCGCCTGCGACGTCGACGCAAAGCCGCGCGCCGCGATATCGTCGAGATAGGCGCGGATGTCGGCTGCGGCGGCAGCGGCAAGCCCGCCGGCAATCTGCTGCGAAGCGTCTTCGAGATCACGGCGGTAGGAAGACAGCGTGTTTGCAGCGGCACCGCGTTCGGCGCTCATCATCTCGAGAAAGGCTTCGATGCGAGCCGCGCTGTTCATGTTCCAGGGGTCAGTTTTGGGTCAGTTTTTCTTGGGGTTCAGCTTTTCCGGTGGAATGCGCACGGTGATTTCGGCTTTTTTCGGCTCGACGAACATCGCCAACGCCACCATCGTACCATAGGCAATGCCGGCAAGAATCATCATCGTCACGACAAAGCGGAACAGTGTCGGCATCAATCTTCGCCCGTCTTCTTGCTCTGCGATTCCAAGCCCTGTGTCCTTATGGGACGCTAATTCCGTCAATTCAAGGACGAAGGGCTCTGCGTGCGAAAGGCGCTGTGCTTGACGCAAACGGGCTTTTGATGTCGATACGCCGGCAAAGACGGCTTAGAAACAGCATGGTCTCATGAACGCGTTACCAGCAAATCCTCCCGGCGATAGCCATGCCGCGCTGCTCGACAGGCTGGGCAGCCGCTCGATCGTCTTTGTCGGCCTGATGGGCGCCGGAAAGACGGCGATCGGCCGCAAGGTGGCGACGATGCTGTCGCTGCCCTTCGTCGACAGCGACCAGGAGATCGAAACCGTGTCGCGCATGACGGTGCCGGAACTGTTCGAACGCTATGGCGAGACCGAATTCCGGGCATTGGAGCAGCGCGTCATCCTGCGCGTGCTGGAGAGTGGGCCGCAGGTGCTGTCGACCGGCGGCGGCGCGTTCATGAATGCGCAGACGCGGGAAGCGATCGCCGGGCATGGCGTGTCGGTGTGGCTGAAGGCCGAGATCGACCTGTTGATGGAACGCGTGTCCAAGAAGCAGAACCGGCCGTTGCTCAAAAGCGCCGATCCGCGCGCCGTGCTCGAGCGACTGATGGGCGAGCGCTACCCGGTCTATGCCACGTCCAACATCACCGTGCCGACACGCGACGACCGCAAGGAGGTCATTGCGACGGAGGTTGTCGACGCGCTGTGCGGGCATTTCGGCATTCCGGCTCCGACTGCGCCAGGCGAGGTGCGGCTGTGAGCGAACCGGTCACTGTCGAGGTCGGCCTTGGCGAGCGTGCCTATGACATCCTGATCGGCCCTGGCCTTTTGGCGCGCGCCGGCGCCGAGATTTCGCGCCGCCTGCCCGGCACGAGGGCGGCGGTGGTCACCGACGACAATGTCGCGGCGGCACATCTCGACGCGCTGAAGGCCGGTCTGGAAACAGGCGGCATCCAGCCTGCCGTCATCACTTTGCCGGCCGGCGAAAAGACCAAGAGCTTTGCCCATCTCGAAGAGGTGGTCGACGGCGTGCTCGCCGCCAAGCTGGAGCGCGGCGATGTCGTCATTGCGCTCGGCGGTGGCGTCATCGGCGACCTGACCGGCTTTGCCGCCGGCATCGTGCGCCGCGGCATGAATTTCGTCCAGATTCCAACCTCGCTGCTGGCGCAGGTCGATTCCTCGGTCGGTGGGAAGACCGGCATCAACAGCCCGCGCGGCAAGAATCTGGTCGGCGTCTTCCATCAGCCGAAGCTGGTGCTGGCCGACACCGAAGTGCTCGACACGCTGCCGATCCGCGAATTTCGCGCCGGCTATGCCGAGCTTGCCAAATACGGGTTGATCGACCGACCGGCGTTTTTCGCCTGGCTGGAAGCGAACTGGGAAAAGGTGTTCGCCGGTGGTGCGGAACGGGCGGAGGCGATTGCCGAGGCCTGCCGCGCCAAAGCCGATGTCGTCGCCCGCGACGAGTTCGAAACCGGCGACCGCGCACTGCTCAATCTTGGCCACACGTTCGGCCATGCGCTGGAAGGCGCCACACAGTATGATGGCGCCCGCCTCGTCCATGGCGAAGGCGTCGCCATCGGCATGGCGCTGGCGCACCGCTTTTCCGCAAGGCTCAATCTGGCCAGCCCGGACGACGCGGCGCGCGTGGAGGCGCATCTTCGCGCCGTCGGTCTACCCTGGCGGATGGCCGACATCCCTGGTGAGTTGCCCGATGCCGAGGCGCTGCTTGGCTTCATCACCCAGGACAAGAAAGTGTCGCGCGGCGCGCTGACCTTCATCCTGACGCGCGGCGTTGGCCAGGCTTTTATTGCCAAGGATGTACCGGCGTCGGAAGTGCTTTCGTTCCTCAGGGAGAACCACCCGGGCCAGGAAAGCCGGCAGCGATGATCAACGAGCCCGGCTGGACCGTCGTCGCCGTCCTTGCCATCCTCATCCTGCTGGTCCTGGCCGTGCGCACGCGCCTGCTTGCCATGTTCGGCTATGAGCTGTCGCGCATCGAGCCGCAGCGCTCGACACAGGACGAGTTGCGCGGCGCGGTCGACGATTTCCGCCGCGACGGCCAGATGGTGCGTGAGGACCGCGACCGCGTCGGCGGGCTGTTCGATCTCGCCGAGCTCGAAGTCTCCGACATCATGGTCCACCGCACCAATATGCGCTCGGTCAATGCCGACAATGGGCCGGAAGCGGTGGTGCGCGAGATCCTGCAAAGCCCGCACACCCGCATGCCGTTGTGGAAAGGCTCTCTCGACAACATTGTCGGCGTGCTGCACGCCAAGGACCTGCTGCGAGCGCTGAACGAGGTCGGCAACGACTTTTCCCGGATCGACGTGATGAAGATCGCTTCGAAGCCTTGGTTCGTGCCCGACACCACGACGCTGCAGGAACAGCTCAACGCCTTCCTGCGCGCCAAGGCGCATTTCGCTATCGTCGTCGACGAATATGGCGAGGTCGAAGGGCTGGTGACGCTGGAGGACATTATCGAGGAGATCGTTGGCGAGATCGCCGACGAGCACGATGTAGACATTCAGGGCGTGAAGCAGGAGGCGGACGGTTCCGTGGTCGTCGACGGCACCGTGCCGATCCGCGATCTCAACCGGGCGCTCGACTGGAACCTGCCTGACGAGGAAGCGACCACCATTGCCGGCCTGGTCATCCACGAGACGCAGTCGATCCCCGAGGAAAAGCAGGCTTTCACCTTCCACGGCAAGCGCTTCGTGGTGATGAAGCGCGACAAAAACCGGATCGCCAGAATCAGGATCAGGCCGGCGGGCGAATCTTAAAGGTACCGAGCAGGCCCGCCACATGACGCTCTTTGCCGAGCTTATGCCGCGATCTGGCTCGTAGACCGTTCGTGGATGGTCGCACCGGTTTGAGCGTCAACTGCGACCAGGCTGACCTCGTAGCCCCAGAGGCTGCGGACATGGCGCAGCGTCGCGTCACGGCTGGCCCCTTCGAGCACAACACCATCCTTTACCCTGTGTTGCAGCCGCAACTGCCGGTCGCCGAGCAGGTCGACATCAATCACCTGGATGTCCGGCCGATTCGCTCCAAGGTCGTAACCGTGGGCTAGCTCGGCCCGTATCTTGTGATAGCCACGTTCGTTGTGGATCGAGGCGACTTCGAAATGCGGTTGGTCGGCTCCATCGCCAAGCACGAAGAACCGCCATTTTCGGATCAAGCTCGGGCTGAGGTACTGGCGGATAAAGGATTCGTCGCGGTGGTTGGCCCAGGCCTCAAGCAGGACCTCGCGCCAGTTGCCATGTCCTGCAATGTCCGGGAACCAGTCGCGGTCCTCCGCCGTCGGCTCGGTCGAAATGCGCTGTATGTCCTGCATCATGTCGAGGCCGAGGGCATAGGGATTGATGCCTGAAAACCGGGGATCGTCAAAGGCCGGCTGGAAGATCACGTTCGAATGGTTGCGCAGGATTTCGAGCATGGCACCTTCGCCGATCCGGCCGCGATCGAATAGCATGTTCATGAGCGTATAATGCACGAAGGTGGCGCAGCCTTCATTCATGACTTGAGTCTGTCGCTGCGGGTAGAAATATTGCGCGATGACGCGGACGATCCTGATGATCTCGCGCTGCCAGGGTTCCAGGATCAGGCTGTTCTTCTCGAGGAAATAAAGGAGGTTTTCCTCGGGAAGGTTGAGCGATCTCTTGCGCTCCGCCATCCCTTGATCCTCATTGCCGGACTTGTTTTTGTTCTGCGACGGCGGCAGCGTGCGCCACAGATCGTTGTAGGAGCGCTCTTCGTATTCGAGGCGCTCGCGAAGCCCTTCGCGCTGTCGCTCCGACGAGAGCTTTGGCGGCCGGTGGTAGCGGAACACCCCTTGTTCCATCAGCGCATGGGCGGAATCGAGAATAGCCTCCACTGCTGCAAGGCCGTGCCGCTCCTCGCACCGGGCGATGTAGCCCTTGGCGAAGTCCAGATAACCCAGGATTGCCCCGGCGTCGGTCCATTGCTGAAACAGATGATTGTTCTTGAAGAAATGATTGTGGCCAAGCGCCGCGTGGGCCGTCACAAGGGCCTGCAAGGCCATGGTGTTTTCCTCCATGAGGTAGACGATGCAGGGATTGGAGTTGATGACCAGTTCATAGGCCAGCCCCCGACCACCCTTACGGTAAAGAAGCTCCTGGTGAAGGAAATGTTTGCCGAACGACCAATGCCGATACATCAGTGGCATGCCGATAGATGAGTAGGCGTCGAGCATCTGCTGGGAGGAGATTATCTCCATCTGGACCGGGTAAGTATCGAGATGCAACTCGTCGACCGCGATCGCCTCGATCTCTTCAAAAGCCCGCGATAATTTCTCGAAATTCCAGTCGGAACCGGAAAACAACAAATTCGTTTCGTTGGCTCGCCTGACCATCTCTCTCTCTCAAGCGCTCTTGATGGCCACCGGCTGCCTGGCGAAGAGCCGGTGGAAGACCGGGTAAATATCCGCGGGAGCAGCGATGCGGCTCATCTGGAAGTTGGGCCATTTCAGCTCGATCGTACTGTAGGCGCGCCAAAGCGACGTCCCGTTTTCGGTAGCACCGAATATGTGGCTCTCGCGTTCGTCGATGATCTCGACATAGGCGAAATACTGGCACAGGCGCATGAGCTTGCCGTTCATGAGCTCTATGCATCGCTCGGAATCGGTGGTGAAATTGTCCCCGTCAGAGGCCTGCGCGGCGTAAATGTTCCACTCGCTGGCAGGATAGCGCTGGCCGATAATGCGGTGCATTTCGTCGAGCGCGGTGGAGACGATCGTACCGCCGCTCTGCGTGTTGTAGAAGAACGTGTCCTCATCCACTTCGTGCGCCTCATGGGTATGGCGGATGAAGACGATCTCCGTGCGTTCGTAGCGCCGTTTCAAGAACAGGTGCAGCAGCACGAAGAAGCGTTTGGCCAAGTCCTTTTCGCGTTGGCCCATCGATCCGGACACGTCCATAAGGCAGAACATGACGGCATTGGCATTCGGCACCGGCCGGGCGTCGAAGCGGTTAAATCGGATATCGACCGGATCGACAAAGGCAATTCGCCTGCGCCGTCGCTCCAGCCGGTCAAGCTCGTCGCGTAATTCCGCGATGCGCTGGCGCACCGCCGCGCCGGCCGGGGCCGACTCAAGCGTGACGATTTCCCGGAGGATCGCCTCCAGTTCCTGCTGCGTGGGGCGCCTCAGCGCAATGCGCCGGCCTAGGCTGTTGCGCATCGTGCGGCCGGCATTGATGTTGGTCGGGGAACCAGTTGCCGCGAAGCCGGCCCGGCGCGGCTTGAAGGCAAGGATTTCCTTGAGATTGAGCTTAACCAGGTCGGGCAGTTCGAGATCCTCAAAAAAGAGTTCGAGCACCTCCTCGCGTGACAGCACGAAACGAAAATCGTCTTCCGACGCCGTGTTTCCTGGCGACGACGCCGCGCCGCCCCCATGCGGCTTCGGGAGCAGGTCTCCAGGGGAAAAATGCCTGTTGCCCGGAAGGATGTGTCGGCGCCGTCCGCTGGCCCTGTCATCGTTGAAGCTCGGCTCGGCTGTTTTCCTTTCAGGCATGGGCACGGCGTGCTCGGTATCCACGTCGGCGATCCTGCCAGTGCGGATTTGATCGCGAATGCTCCGCTTCAACTCCTCGCGAGCACGCCTGAGGAAGCGCTGTCGATTGCCAAGGCTCTTGTCCTTGGGGTTCAGGCGACGGTCGATGAAGATCGGCATGGAACCATCCGGCTCTGTCAACCCGCCTTGTTCACCCGCATGTACCAGTCCACCAGCCGGCGTACCTGCCGTTCTGTGTAGCCACGCTCGATCATGCGCTGCACGAATTCGTTGTGGCGCTTTTCCGTAACGCTGTCTTGCTTGGAGCCGAAGCTGATCACCGGCAAGAGGTCCTCGACCTGTCCGAACATCCGCTTCTCGATGACCTCGCGCAGTTTTTCATAGCTGGTCCATGACGGGTTGCGGCCGTGGTTTCTTGCGCGAGCGCGCAGAGTGAACTTCACCACCTCGTTACGGAAGTCCTTGGGATTGGCGATGCCTGCCGGTTTCTCGACCTGCGAAAGTTCGTTGTCCAGGATCTCCCGGTTGAGGATCTGGCCGGTGTCGGGGTCCTTGTAGTCCTGGTCCTCAATCCAGGCATCCGCATAGGCGATGTAGCGGTCGAAGAGGTTCTGGCCGTATTCGCTATAGGACTCCAGATAGGCCTTCTGGATTTCGTGGCCGATGAACTCGGCGTAGCGCGCCGCAAGCTCCGACTTGATGAATTCAAGATAGGCCGCTTCCGTTTCCTTCGGGAACTGCTCCCGCTTGATCGCCTCCTCCAGAATGTACATCAGATGCACAGGATCGGCGGCCACCTCCTCATTATCGAAGTTGAATGTCTGCGAAAGGATCTTAAAGGCAAAGCGCGTGCTGACGCCCGTCATGCCTTCATCGACGCCGGCGGCGTCGCGATACTCTTGGACCGACTTTGCCCTGGGATCGACTTCCTTCAGATTTTCGCCGTCATAGGCGCGCATCTTGGTGTAGAGCGGCGAGTTGTCGTGCTCGGCCAAGCGCGTCGAAACTGCAAAGCGGCTGAGGATGTCCAAAACTTCAGGGGCACAGGGGCTGGCGGCCAACTCGCTCTCACGCAGCAATTTCTCATAGATCTGCCTCTCTTCGGTGATCCGCAGGCAATAGGGTACCTTGACCACCAGGATGCGATCGAGAAACGCCTCATTGTTCTTGTTGCTCTTGAACTGTTGCCATTCCGACTCGTTGGAATGGGCGACGATGATCCCCTGGTAGGGAAAGGCGCCGAAATTTTCAGTGCCGTTGTAGCTGCCTTCCTGTGTCGCGGTCAGCAGCGGATGCAGAACCTTGATGGGTGCCTTGAACATCTCGACGAATTCAAGCAGACCTTGCGTGGTCCGGTTCAGGCCACCGCTATAGGAATAGGCATCGGGGTCGGACTGGCTAAAATTTTCCAATTGCCTGATGTCGACCTTGCCGACCAGGGCCGAGACATCCTGATTGTTCTCATCGCCAGGTTCGGTCTTGGCAATGCCGATCTGGCGCAGCCGCGAAGGCATCAGCTTGACGACGCTGAATTTGGAAATGTCGCCAGACAATTCGTCGAGGCGCTTGGCCGCCCATGGCGAAATCAATCCGTTCAGCCGGCGCCGGGCTATGCCGTATTTATCCTCTAGCAGATCACCCATGTGATCGGGATGGAACAGCCCAAGCGGCGACTCGAAAACCGGGCTGATCTGGTTGCCGACCTTCAGCGTGTAGATCGGGCGCTGCTCCATCAGTTTCTTCAGGCGCTCGGCCAGAGAGGATTTGCCGCCGCCGACCGGGCCGAGGAGATAGAGGATCTGCTTGCGTTCTTCGAGCCCCTGCGAGGCATAGCGGAAATACCCGGCTATGCGCTCGATCGTATCCTCCATTCCATAGAAGTCGGAAAAATGAGGGTAGACCTTGAGGGTCCGATTCGCGAAAATGCGGCCGAGCCGCTCGTCTTTGCTGGTGTCAACCAGTTTTGGTTCGCCGATTGCGTCGACCATCCTTTCGGGAGCCGAAGCATACATCGATTTGTCTTCCCGACAGGCAAGAAGATACTGTTGGATGCTGACCTCTTCGTCCGCCGCATTGGCATAAATTTCCGAAAAAAGATCGAAGACGTCGGATTGGGTTGCACGCATGATGTTCTGCCCTCGGAGCCGATCTGGATTCCAATCGCCTCATCACCTTCAACTGTCGGAAAGCATTGTTGGTTCCCTTCACATGAAGGAGAGTGGCTGCAATCCGGGTAGAAGGCTTGGGAGGAAACATTCGGAGTGGCTGGAATGGCGGGTTGCCCGGTGCTGCGGCGCTGATGGGCGGCGTTGTCGCCGGCCAGCTATCTCGATGGACACAAGCATCCGCCGACCTTCATCGCCTATTCGCGCGCCGAAGGCTGCGACGACCAATCGAAGGCTTTGCCAAGCGCCTGCGCGCCACCGGCACTGAAGTGACGCTGTTCGACGGCAACGCCTACACGCATATGTCGATCAATCACGACTTCGGCGAGGACGTCGACGCGTTGACCGCCGCGATGCTGGCCTTCCTGAATGCGACCGTCGGTTGATCCCGGATCCCCGCGAGGCGTCCTGGATCAGACCAAAAGCCCCGGCGGGACATTGCCGACCCGGCGCCTACAGGTGCAATTGTTCCTGAATTGTCGATTGGGAAAGAAAATCATGAATGGCGCCGATCTGCTGTGCGACGTGCTCCTGGCCAATGACGTCACGGTCTGCTTCGCCAATCCTGGCACATCCGAAATGCATTTCGTTGCCGCACTGGACCGCAAACCTCAGATGCGCTGCGTGCTCGGCCTGTTCGAGGGCGTGGTGACCGGCGCCGCCGACGGCTATGCGCGCATGACCGACCGCCCGGCAGCAACGTTGCTGCATACCGGACCGGGTCTCGCCAACGGTTTGGCCAACATGCACAACGCAAGGCGTGCGCGCAGCCCGATGATCAACATTGTCGGCGACCATGCTTCTTACCATCTGCCGCTCGATGCCCCGCTGACCAGCGACATAGAAGGCCTAGCGTCGCCGATGTCGAACTGGGTTGGCCGCGTCAAGGGGCCGGCCGATATTGTGCCGGCCGCAGAGGCGGCTTTCCGCGCTTCACTCACGCCGCCTGGCGTCACGACCTTGATCCTGCCTGCGGATGCCGCCTGGGGCGAAGTTGCTGCGATTTCGCCTGGCAAGGTGAAGCTGGAGCCGCCGCCCGCCGTCGACATGGATGTTGTGCGCACGATCGCCGAAGCAATCCGCGCCGCGCCGGGCCGTGTCGGCATGGTGGTGCGTGGGCAGGCGGCGCGCGCCGATGGACTTGAAATCGCAGGGAGAATCTCATCGGGAAGCGATGTCAGGCTGTTCAGTGAGGTTCTGATCGCCCGCATGCAGCGCGGCCGCGGGCGGTTCGCCCCGACCCGCATTCCCTATCCGGTCGATGCGGCGACGGCCATGCTCCGGGATATCGACTTGCTGGTGCTGGTCGGCGCCAAGGAGCCGGTTGCCTTCTTCGCCTATCCCGGCAAGCCCGGGCGGCTGGTTCGGGACGATTGCAAGGTGCTTTCGCTGGCGGCGCATGGCCAGGATCTGAAAGCGGCGCTGGAGGCGCTGGCTGCCGAGGTCGGCATCAAGCCGACGCAGCAATTCGCCGCCGCAACCGCCTTTCCAGACGAACCGACGCTGAGCGGCAGACTGACGGACGATGCCATCGCGCTGTCGGTGGCGCGCAAACTTCCGGCCAATGCCATCGTCTGCGACGAAGCGGTCACCTCGGCGAGACGGTTCTTCGCGCTATCCGCCTTTGCGGCGCCGCACGACTACATGATGGGTACGGGCGGATCGATCGGCGGCGGCATTCCGATGGCGACAGGAGCAGCGATCGCCTGCCCGGACCGCAAGGTGATCAATCTCGAGGCCGACGGCAGCGGCATGTACACGGTGCAGGGACTGTGGACCCAGGCCAGGGAAAAGCTTGACGTCGTGACCATCATCTTTTCCAACCGGACCTACGCCATCCTGCATGGCGAAATGAAGAATGTCGGGGTCAATGAGATCGGCGAGAACGCTAGGCGCATGCTCGATCTCGACCATCCGGCGCTGGACTGGGTTGCGCTGGCCAAAGGCATGGGCGTCGAGGCGGCCCGCGCCGACACGTGCGAGCGGTTCGACGCGCTGCTCGACAGTGCCCTGTCGCGTCCGGGACCGTTTCTCATCGAAGCGGTGATCTGAGGCGGAGAGACTTACCAACGGGTCTTTTCGCCGGGTGCAGCCGGTTCGATTGCCAGCGCATGGACGCCGGCTTGCAGCTCCGCTGCGAGCAATTCGTTGACGGCGCGGTGGCGGTCGATGCGGCTCATGCCGGCAAAGACGGATGAGACGATGCGGACGCGAAAATGCGTCTCGCCGGTGCCGTCATAGGCACCGTGATCGTCGGAGCCGTGGTGGTGATGACCGGCATGAAGGTGGCTTTCATTGACGATCGCCAGCCGCTCCGGCGAAAACGCCTTGTTCAGCTTGTCTTCCATCGTCGCCTGTATGGACATCGCCATCTCCCTTCACCATATCTGCAAGGCGTGATCGGGAAATCGGGATCGATCCCGCCGGGCCGCCTCAAAAATCGCCATTCGCCCTGCTTTATGCCGCGATTCAGCGGTTAGGGCGATGATCGCGAAAATGTCAATTCTTGTTTCGCACGTGCGAACAGCCCATAAATGGGTGAGATGAAACCGTACCCCAAATATTTCGAGAAAATTCGGGTCCGTCCCGACAAGGATGCGGAGCTGAAGTCGCACTCGCCGATCTGCCAGTGGGACGGCTGCAAGGAGGCCGGTACCCACCGGGCGCCGGTCGGACGCATGAAGGAAGGCGAGTATTTTCAGTTCTGCTTCGATCATGTGCGCGAATACAACAAGGGTTTCAACTACTTCTCCGGCGTGCCGGACACCGAGATAGCCCGCTTCCAGAAGGAAGCGATGACCGGCCACCGGCCGACATGGAAGATGGGCGTCGCCGGCGCCTCGACGCGCTCCTCGCCCGATTTCGCCCAGCAGCGTTCCGGTCGCGCCGGCTATTACAACCGCATGCGCGATCCCTTCGATCTGTTCAAAGGGCCGAAGGACCCGCGCGAGGCGCGCGAACGCAAGGCCAAGCCGCTTGAGGCCAAGGCGCTGGAAACGCTTGGCCTTGATACAAAGGCGACTGGCAAGGACATCAAGGCGCGCTATAAGGAACTTGTGAAGCGCCACCATCCGGATGCGAATGGCGGCGATAGAGGTTCGGAAGACCGGTTCCGCGATGTGCTGCAGGCCTATCGCGTGCTCAAGCAGGCGGGTTTGTGCTGAGCAACCTAACGGTTCGTGTCGTTTTCCAACTTTCATAAGGGTGGAAAAGGCTCTAAGACCGCCCCCGGACAAAATCGATTGCCGGCGAAATCAGGCATTTCGCCCGTGGAGACTTGGATAGAGATGAACAAGGTCGATCGCGACATCGCCAATTTGCCCGACACGACGGTGTCGGTGAAAGACAAATTCGGCTTCGAGTCCAAGATGGTGGTGCCGGCCTATTCGGTGACCTCGGAACATGTGCCGGACATCGATCCGGATTATCTGTTCGACAAGGCGACGACGCTGGCGATCCTTGCCGGCTTTGCCTACAACCGCCGCGTCATGGTGTCTGGCTATCACGGCACCGGCAAATCGACCCATATCGAACAGGTCGCCGCCCGCCTTAACTGGCCCTGCGTGCGCGTCAACCTCGACAGCCATGTCAGCCGTATCGACCTCGTCGGCAAGGACGCCATCGTCGTCAAGGATGGCCTGCAGATCACCGAATTCCGCGACGGCATCCTGCCCTGGGCCTACCAGCACAATGTCGCGCTCTGCTTCGACGAGTACGATGCAGGCCGTCCGGACGTGATGTTCGTCATCCAGCGCGTGCTGGAATCGTCGGGCCGCCTGACGCTGCTCGACCAGAGCCGGGTCATCCGCCCGCATCCGGCGTTCCGGCTGTTTTCGACCGCCAACACGGTCGGCCTCGGCGACACTACCGGCCTCTATCACGGCACGCAGCAGATCAACCAGGCGCAGATGGATCGCTGGTCGATCGTCACCACGCTGAACTACCTGCCGCACGACAATGAGGTGAACATCGTGCTGGCCAAGGCCAAGCACTATCGCGACGGCAAGGGCAAGGACATCGTCAACAAGATGGTGCGGGTCGCCGACATGACGCGCTCGGCCTTCATCAATGGCGATCTGTCGACCGTGATGAGCCCGCGTACCGTCATCACGTGGGCCGAAAATGCCGAGATCTTCGGCAATATCGGCATGGCGTTCCGGCTGACCTTCCTCAACAAATGCGACGAGCTGGAGCGTTCGGTGGTGGCCGAGTTCTACCAGCGCGCCTTCGGCGAGGATTTGCCCGAGAGCGCCGCCAACGTGGTGCTGGGCTGAGCAGAGCCTCGATGGCGGGTCCGGGCGACAACACGCGCAACAAGTCGAAGACGGGGTCTGAAGCCGACAGCTTCAAGCGTGCCGTCACCGTCTGCATGCGCGCCATCGCCGGCGACAAGGAGCTCGAAGTCGGTTTCGCCAAGGACCGCCCGGCGCTCGCCGGCAGCCGCGCCCGACTGCCCGAACTGCCGAAGAAAGCGTCCAAGACAGACATTGCGATTACTCGTGGCCTGGGTGATTCCATGGCGCTGAAGCGCGCCTGCCACGATCAGCGCATCCACACCAAACTGGCGCCGGAAGGCAAGCTGGCGCGCTCGATCTATGACGCCGTGGAACAGGCCCGCGTCGAGGCGATCGGCAGCCGCGCCATGCAAGGCGTCGCCGACAATATCGGCTCGATGCTGGAGGACAAATACGCCAAGGCCAACCTTGTCGACGTCAAGGACAAGGCCGACGCGCCGATCGAGGAGGCGCTGGCGCTGATGGTGCGCGAAAAGCTGACCGGACGGCCGATCCCGAAGAGCGGCGAACGGCTGGTCGAACTCTGGCGGCCCTGGGTCGAGGAGAAGGCCAAGGCCGATCTCGACGGACTGTCGGCCAAGCTCGGCGACCAGCAGGCCTTCGCCCGCATCGTGCGTGAGATGCTGGCGTCCATGGAGATGGCCGAGGAACTCGGCGACGATCAGGAGACCGAAGACTCCGAGGACAATGACGAGGACCAGCCGCAAGGCGAGGAGCAGAGCGAGGAGGGCGGCGAAGAGGATTCCGGCTCCGAGCAGTCGCAATCCGAGGACGCCGAGGCCTCGGCCGACGACGAACAGTCGTCCGAGACTGAGGCCTCCGACGCCACTGCCGACGATCTTTCCGACGATGACGATGCGGACGCCGAAACGCCGGGCGAGGCGCGCCGTAACGACAACCCGTTCGCCAACCTGCCGAAAGAGATCGACTACAAGGTTTTCACCACCGCCTTCGACGAGACCGTCGGTGCGGAAGAGCTGTGCGAGGAAGAAGAACTCGACCGGCTGCGCGCCTTCCTCGACAAGCAACTGGCCAATCTCTCCGGCGTCGTCGGACGGCTCGCCAACCGGCTGCAGCGCCGCCTGATGGCGCAGCAGAACCGTTCCTGGGATTTCGACCTCGAAGAGGGTTATCTCGATCCGGCACGCCTGGTTCGTGTCGTCATCGACCCGATGCAGCCCTTGTCGTTCAAGCAGGAGCGCGACACCAAATTCCGCGACACGGTGGTGACGCTGGTGCTCGACAATTCGGGCTCGATGCGCGGTCGGCCGATCACGGTTGCCGCCACCTGTGCCGACATTCTGGCGCGCACGCTGGAGCGCTGCGGCGTCTCGGTCGAGATCCTCGGCTTCACCACGCGGGCGTGGAAGGGCGGACAGGCTCGCGAGAAGTGGCTGAAGGACGGCAAGCCGCCGAACCCCGGCCGGCTCAACGATCTGCGCCACATCATCTACAAATCCGCCGATCATCCGTGGCGTCGCGCCCGGCGCAATCTCGGCCTGATGATGCGCGAGGGCCTGCTCAAGGAAAACATCGACGGCGAGGCGTTGTTATGGGCGCACAACCGGCTGATCGCCCGGCCCGAACAGCGCAAGATCCTGATGATGATCTCGGACGGCGCGCCGGTGGACGATTCGACGCTGTCGGTCAATCCTGGCAACTATCTCGAGCGGCATCTGCGCGCCGTCATCGAGCTGATCGAGACGCGCTCGCCGGTCGAGCTGCTGGCCATCGGCATCGGCCACGACGTTACCCGCTATTACAGGCGCGCCGTCACCATCGTCGATGCCGAGGAACTGGCCGGCGCCATGACCGAGCAGCTGGCCTCGCTGTTTGCCGAGGAAAACGTGCGCGATACACGCCGCGGCGGCTACCGGCGCGCTGGATGATTTTTTTGCGCGGCGGGTTTCGGCAGATGCTCTTCGCGGTCACTGCCTTGTTCGGCATGGCGTTTGCGCCGGCCATCGCCGCCGGCCCAAGCGCGGTCGAGCCGGTCGAAGTCTCGGCGCGGCCGATCACCACCTTCAATATCGGCAGCGCCGACAAGCAGTTTGGGCTGCTGGAATTCGTCGGCGGTCTTGAGATGAACTCGACGACGCGCGATTTCGGCGCGCTGTCGGCATTTCGGTTCGTCAAACCTGGCAGCGATTTCATCGGCGTCGCCGATACGGGCTTCTGGTTCTTCGGCTCGATCACCCATGATGCCGACAAGCGGCCGTCCGGCATCCAGAATTTCCGCATGCAGCAGATGGTCGATGAAAAGGGCCGGCCGATCGACAGGAAATGGGAAGTCGATGCCGAGGGCCTTGCAGTCAAGGACGGCATCGCCACCGTCGGCTTCGAGCGCGATCACCGCGTCGCCCAGTTCAAGATTGACCCCAGCAACATGACGGCGCCGTTCAAGCAACTGAACTTTCTGGTTCCAGCCCGCGAACTGCGACAGAACCGCGGTTTCGAGACCGTCACCCACGCCAATCCCAACGGCCAGCACGAGGGCGGCCTCGTCGTGGTCTCGGAAAAGAGCTTGGACAAGGCTGGCAACATCTATGCCGCCATCATCGAAGGGCCGCACAAGGGCGTCTTCACGGTCAAGCGCAACGGCGATTTCGACATCACCGACGGCGCTTTCCTGCCGGATGGCGATCTCTTGCTGCTGGAGCGCAGTTTCTCGATGGCCGGCGGTGTCAGGATGCGGCTGCGACGCATCTATGGCGAAAGTGTCGAGAAGGGCGCGGTTGCCGACGGGCCGGTGCTGATGGAAGCCGACATGGGCTACCAGATCGACAATATGGAAGGGCTCGACGTCTGGACCCGCGATGACGGAGCGCTGATGGTGTCGCTGATCTCGGACGACAACCATTCGATCCTGCAGCGCAACCTCTATCTGGAATTCATCCTGCACCAGGATTGAGAGCCCTAAGGCTTGGTGGCGATCCAGATGACGTGGCGCGCGCCGCGCTTGCCATTGGCGCGCGTCTTCACCTCGTCCACGACAAAGCCCGCCTGCTTGAGCCTAAGTGTGAAGCCGGCATCGGGGCCTTGCGACCAAACAGCCAGCACGCCGCCGGGCCTGAGCGCTGCACGCGCCGCGCCGAGGCCGGCAGCGCCATAGAGGGCGTCGTTGCCCTTGTAGACGATGCCTTCGGGGCCATTGTCGACATCGAGCAGGATGGCGTCCCAGGCTGCCTTGTCGGATCTTATGATGTGCCCGGCGTCGGCTTCGCGAACCGTCACACGGGGATCGTCGAGACAGCCGGCGAAGACCGCCTCCATGGGGCCGCGCGCCCAGGCGATGACGGCGGGGACAAGCTCGGCAACGGTGATGCCTGCGTCGGCGCCCATTTGGGCAAGCGCAGCGCGCAGCGTAAAACCCATGCCGAGGCCGCCGATCAGGATTTTCGGTTGGGCGCGGCCGCCGATCTTTTCACAGGAGAGCTTGGCCAGCGCTTCCTCGGAGCCGCTGAGGCGGCTGTTCATCAGCTCATTGGTGCCGAGCATGATCGAGAATTCGCTGCCGCGCTGCTTGAGGCGCAGTTCCTGCCCGCCGTCAGGCGTTTTGGCCGAGCCGAGCTGGACCCAGGGAATCACGGCCTAGACAGCCACGGCCGGCTGGCTCCAGTGGGCGGCGAGCAGCCGGTAGGGGATCAGGGCCACAACAGCGATGATCAGCTTCACCGAGAGGTCGCCCAGCGCCCAGGAGACCCAGCGCATGGACTCGACCGGCAGCACGCCCATCAGCGGCGCCGTCTCCAGCGCAAAGCTGTCGTTCGGGCCGGCAAAAGCGAAGGCGGCCGAAAAGGCGATGCTGAAGAACACCAGGGTGTCGAACACCGAGCCGACCAGCGTGCCGACGATCGGCGCGCGCCACCAGCTCTGCCGGCGCAACCGGTTGAACACGGTGACGTCGAGCAATTGCGCGCAAAGGAAGGCCGCGCCGGAAGCTGTGGCGATGCGCACCAGCCGGTCGGCTGATGTCTCGAACTCGATCAGGCCGTGGCGAAACAGGAAGGGCGGGACGAGGATCGAGCAGACTACCGCGGTCATTAAGCCGACAAGGACGATGCGGCGCGCCACGGTCGGCCCGTAGCGGCGGTTGGCAAGGTCGGTGACCAGAAAGGAGAAGGGATAGGTGAAGGCGCCCCAGGTCAGGATGTCGCCCAGCGACAGACCGCCGGCCTGGCCCTGCATCGGGAACTGCACGAGGATGTTCGATGCCACGACGACAAGCGCCATGGCGGCCACAAAGGGCAGATATCGCGAGAAGGAAGTCATTTTTTTATCCTGGGTAATGGAACCAGCCAGGCGCTAGCCGAAGTTCGGGTCGCGCTGCCTTAGAAGTTTTGAGCATCGGATTGCTCCGATGCTGCTGCCTTAGAAGTTTTGAGCATCGGATTGCTCCGATGCTCAGGGCGGTCGTCCCCCGCCTTGATATCGTTAAGCGGCGGGCTGGTCGGCCAGCTTCTTGGCGATCTGCTTCTTCAACAGGCGCGCGCGCTGCGACAATTCCTTGGCGTCGGCCTTGGCCAGGAAGGCGTCGAGGCCGCCGCGATGCTCGACCGAACGCAGCGCGTTGGCCGAAATGCGCAGGCGCACATTCTGGTTCAGCGCTTCCGAAATCAGCGTCACATTGACGAGGTTCGGCAGGAAGCGGCGCTTGGTCTTGTTGTTGGCGTGGCTCACATTGTTGCCGGTCTGGACTGCCTTGGCAGTGAGTTCGCAGGTGCGGGACATGGTTCTAACCTTCAGTTCTGTCTAGCCTGCCAAACCTTGTTCGCCCGCGCCGGGTGGCGCGCGGTTTCAGTCAGGCGGCCTTATGGAAAAGTTGGCGTTCCATAGTTGCATTTCGCCAATGCGTCAAGCTCCGGCTTGCCCACGACTGTGACGAGCGTTTCACATAAAGGCCGGAATTCAGCCTATAAGCGGTCGGACAGGGACATCTTAAGCCGGAGTCGCCCGCCTCCGGTTAAAAAAAATCAAGGACCGAGCCCGCCATGCTTCGCCCGTCACATGCCGTTGTCGCCATACTTGTCGCCGCCTTGCCGACATCAACCCTTGCCGCCGCGCCCGCAGCCACCGCACAGTCCTTCAAGGGCGAATACACGGTGTCGTTCCTCGGCCTTTCCGTGGCCAAGGCGACATTTTCCAGCCACTACGAAGGCGATAGCTATTCCATAGACGGCACCGTCTCCAGCGCCGGTCTCGCCACCTTGTTCGACGACACGAGCGGCACGATCTCGTCAAAGGGCAAGATCCTGGGCAAGCAGATGCAGCCGCAGGTATTTCGCGCCGATTATAAGTCCGGCAAGAAGGCTTCCATGGTCGATATCCGCTTTGCCAATGGCGCGGTGACCGCCACCCAGGTCATTCCCGAGCCGAAAAAGCGCAATCCCAAAAACTGGATACCGCTGGGCAGCAACGATCTGGCATCTGTGCTCGATCCGATGGCGGCTACCGTCATCCATGCCGACAGCCTCGACCAGGTCTGTGGGCGCAAGGTGAAATTCTATGACGGCGAGATGCGCGCCGACCTGACGCTGACCTACGCCTCGAAAGGATCGATCTCGGTCAAGGGCTACAAGGGCGACACCGTTACCTGCAAGATGAGCTTCGAGCCGGTGGCAGGCTACCGCAAGGGCCGCAAGGCGCTTAATTACCTGAAGAAGAAGAGCCAGATGATGGTGACGTTTGCACCGCTCGGCCAAACCGGCATATATGCCCCGATCCACGCCACGGTCGGGACGCAGATCGGCACCTTGACTGTCAGCGCGGGGCGGTTCGAAGCTACTGAATAGACGCGCCCACCCGAATAGAAATGGGGCGAGTCGCCGGAGACGGGCATGGGGCGCGCAACACTGATCGGTTTCTCGGCGGTCGCCATGTGGGCGCTGCTGGCGTTGCTCACCGATGCGTCGGGCGCCGTGCCGCCATTCTTGCTCTCGGCCATCACCTTCACCATCGGCACCGCGGTCGGGCTGGTTGCCCGGCTGTTCATGCCGGCGACCGATAAAAGCCTGAAGATCCCACGCCAGGTCTGGGTGATCGGCATTGCCGGACTGTTCGGATACCATTTCTTCTATTTCACCGCGCTGCGCAACGCGCCGGCGGTGGAGGCAAGCCTGATCGCCTATCTGTGGCCGCTGCTGATCGTGCTGGGATCAGCGCTGATGCCGGGCGAGAAGCTGGCCTGGAACCATGTCGTCGGCGCGCTGCTCGGGCTCGCCGGGACCGTGCTGATCGTCACCAAGGGTGGCGGCCTCGCCTTCGATGCTCGCTACACCTTCGGCTATGCGATGGCGGCCGTCTGTGCGCTGCTGTGGTCGTCCTATTCGCTGCTGTCGCGGCGCTTTCCGGCGGTGCCGACCTCGATCGTCACCTGGTTCTGCGCCGCCACGGCAGCCCTGTCTCTCGTCTGCCATCTTCTACTGGAAAAGACGGTGCTGCCCGATGGTCCCGGCCAGTGGCTGGCGGTGCTTGGTTTGGGGTTGATGCCGGTGGGCGCGGCCTTCTACGCCTGGGATATCGGCGTAAAGCGCGGCAACATCCAGGTGCTCGGCGCGGCAAGCTATGCGGCGCCACTGCTGTCGACATTGGTGCTGATCGCGGCGGGCGTTGCCGAGCCGTCGCTGCGTATCTTGGCCGCCTGCGTGCTGATCACCGGCGGCGCGGCGCTGGCGGCGAAATCGTTGTTCCTGCGCAAGGCGGCAACTGGCGGGGCAAGCGCATGACCATGCCGTTCGCCGGCGGCATCGACGCCAACGCAAATGCAACATTGATTTTTTCGCTGGTGGCGGCGGTGATCTACGCCTTCACCCTGGACATGCGGCCGACGCTGGCCCGCTCGGCGGCAAAGACGCTGGCCGTGGCCGTGCTTGCGGCGCTGGCCTTCATGCAAGGTGGGCCGCTGTTGCTCGTCGATGCGCTGGCGCTCAGCGCCGTCGGCGACGCCTTCCTGTCGCGTGACGGCGAAAAGGCCTTCCTCGGCGGGCTGGCCAGCTTCCTTGCGGCGCATGTCCTCTATGTGCCGCTCTTCCTGCGCAGCGGCGGCGGGCTGGATGTGCTCAGCGCCGAGACATGGCGCGGCGTCATCGCGCTGGCCATGGCGGCCTTCGCAGTCATCATGCTGGCGGCACTCTGGCGCCGTGTCGGCCCCGGCCTGCGGGTGCCAATCGCCGTCTATATCCCAGCCATTCTGGCGATGGGCATCTCGGCGTTGACGCTCGACAATCCGTGGGTCATCGGCGGCGCTGTTATGTTCATGGCATCGGACGGGCTGCTTGCCGCGGAGAAATTCCTGGTTCCGGCAATAGCACCCTATCGCGCCGGCATCCGTTATGCGGTCTGGGTGCTCTACTATGCCGCCCAGCTCTGCATAACTCTTGGTTTTCTTCTGGCCTAAGGCTGCCAGCCCGGCTCGGCCATTTCGAACGCGGCGAAGTCGAAGCCCGGTGCCACGGTGCAGCCGACCAACGTCCATTCGCCGAGGCTGCGCGCCGATTGCCACCAGCCGGCCGGCACGACGATCTGCGGCCGCTCGCCCGCCGCAAGCTCAATGCCGAGCACCTGCTCGATCACCTGGTTAAGCATTGGACTACCTTCCTCGCACATCGACAGCGCCAGCGGCGCTCCGGCATGGAAGTGCCAGACCTCGGCCGCGTCCTTGACCCGGTGCCAGGCCGAAATCTGGTCCTGTTCAAGGAGGAAATAGATCGCCGTCGAATGGCCACGCGCGCCACCGGCGCCGTCGCGAAAGGTCTCGGCATACCAGCCGCCTTCCGGATGCGGCTTGAGGCCAAGCATGGCGATGATTTCAGCGGCGCTGGTCATGGCTGATCCCGGAACGATGCTCAGAAATTGTCCTTGCGCTTGCGGATTTCCGCGAACACTTCGGCGTCGGAGGCCTCCTCCATACCGAGATGCTTGCGGATCGCCGGGTCGTGCCAGCGCAGGAACGGATTGGTCGACAATTCCTCGCCGATCGTGGTCGGCAGCGTCGCCTTGTTGTCGGCGCGCAGGGTCTCGATCTTGGCGGCGCGTTCTTTCAGCGCCGAATTGGTCGGGTCGACGGTCAACGCAAAGCGGGCGTTCGAAAGCGTATACTCATGGCCGCAATAGATGACCGTGTCCGCCGGGAGTGCCGCCAGCTTCTTCAGCGATTCATACATCACCGGCGGCTTGCATTCGAACAGCCGGCCGCAGCCGAGCGCGAACAAAGTGTCGGCGGTGAACGCCACTTTCGAGGCCGGAAAATGATAGGAGACATGGCCCGCTGTGTGGCCGGGCGTGGCGATGACATCGATCCGCTCGCCGCCGAGATGGACGACCGAGCCTTGCCCGACGGTCTCGTCGATGCCGGGGATCTTTTCCTTTTCAGCCTCCGGTCCGACGATGCGCAGCTTGAAGCGCTCCTTCAGCGCCAGATTGGCCTCGACATGGTCGACATGGTGGTGGGTGGTCAGGATCATCGTCGGCTTCCAGCCGGTACGCTCGATCGCGGCAATGATCGGCGCTTCTTCGGGTGCGTCGATAATGGCGGTCTCGCCGCTTTTCGGGTCATGCACCAGCACGCCGAAATTGTCGCTGCGGCACATGAACTGTTCGATTTCGACCGGCATTGGCATCTCTCCATCTGTTGGCGCAGACATAGGGCGCTTGGCCGCCGATGTCACTCTAGCTTTGCAGAACGTGGCGGCTTTGTTGAACTTGGGCGGCATCGCAGCTACCGTCCCGCGCATGCATTCCGATATCGTCGATCTCCGCTCCTTCTATTCGACCACGCTCGGCCGCCTGGCAGAACGCTCGATCACCATGGCGCTGTCCTCAATATGGGCAACAGTGCCCAATGAGCGGCTGGTCGGGCTCGGCTATACCTTGCCGTGGCTGGAGCGGTTTGGCACCGATGCCGAGCGGGTGTTTGCCTTCATGCCTGCCACGCAAGGGGCCGTCGTCTGGCCGGCGAACGGACCGACGGCGACGGCGCTGGTCTTCGACGAGGAATTGCCGCTGGTCGATTCCTGCATCGACCGCATGCTGCTCGTGCATTCGCTCGAACATGTCGAAAACCCGCGCGAGACGCTGAACGAGATCTGGCGGGTGCTGTCGCCGGCAGGGCGCGTCGTCATCGTCGTGCCCAACCGGCGCGGTGTCTGGGCGCGGTTCGAGCACACGCCGTTCGGCAGCGGCCGGCCGTTCTCGCGCGGCCAACTGACAGAATTGCTGCGCGAGGCGAATTTCACACCGGCTTCCTGGTCCGACGCGCTGTTCTTCCCGCCATCGCCGCGGCGCTTCATGATGCGGTTCCACAATGTTCTGGAGCGCGCCGGCCGGCGGTTCTGGCCGATCTTTTCCGGCGTCATCGTGGTCGAGGCGCAGAAGCGGCTCTATCAGGGCGTGCCGGTCGCGCAGCGCGCTTCGCGCCGTGTCTTCGTGCCGGTACTGTCACCGCACGGTGCCACCCGGCTTGGCCGCCGGGCGGAAGGGGTGACATCGACGACGCGTCAGGTGACACCTTCGTGATCATCATGAAAACTGGTGTTGCGTGGGTTTTTCCCACCTTTCTGTCGCAGATGCATTCGCGGTCCGTTTGAGCGGCGGATGCCTTCAAGTCTCTCCATCTGGTTTCAGCAACGCTTCTGAACGCAAGGACTTCGTGCATGGCTGATCAACCGGACAAGTCCGCCACCGCTCAGCCGGTAACCGTCGAAGCCAGCAGCCTGCGCGATCAGGTGGCGACGATCAAACGGGCGCTGATAGGCTCACCGGTGCGCAAGTGGCTGGTCTGGACGTCGGTCGGCATTATGGCGGTCATCGTCGCGACGTCGATCGGCCAGGTTCTGCTCAACCGCTGGAACCAGCCTTTCTACGATGCGCTGGCGCGTCGCGACATGGCGGCCTTCCTGCATCAGCTGTTGATCTTTGCCGTGATTGCCGGCACGCTGCTCCTGCTCAACATCGCTCAGACCTGGCTCAACCAGATGATCCGGCTGAAGCTGCGCGAGGCGCTGACGCTCGACCTGATCGACCAATGGATGCGGCCGGCGCGGGCCTTCCGGCTCGCCAATGCCGGCGCCATCGGCGTCAATCCCGACCAGCGCATGCAGCAGGATGCCGCGCATCTGTCCGATCTGTCGACGGACCTCGGCGTCGGCCTGCTGCAATCCTTCATCCTGCTGGTGTCGTTCGTCGGCGTGCTTTGGCAACTCTCGTCGGGCTTCGTCTTCCACATCAACGGCTGGTCGCTGGCGATACCGGGCTACATGGTCTGGGCCGCGTTCCTCTATGCCGGCATCGCCTCCTGGCTGAGCTGGCTGGTCGGGCGGCCGCTGATCCGCCTCAACAGCGACCGCTACACCCGCGAGGCCGAACTGCGCTCCTCGATGGTGCGCGTCAACGAGAATGTCGACGCCATCGCGCTCTATCACGGCGAAGCCGATGCCAAGAGACGGCTCGAAATCGACCTTGGCACGGTGCTGGGCGCGATGCGAAACATCTACAAAGCGCAGATCAACCTTTCCTGGGTGACCGATACCTATGGCTGGATCACCGTGGTGGCGCCGATCCTTGTGGCATCGCCGGTCTATTTTTCAGGCGATATCAGCTTTGGCGGGTTGATGATGGCGGTCGGCGCCTTCAACCAGGTGCACTCGTCGCTGCGCTGGTTCATCAACAATATCGGCGGCATCGCCGACTGGCGCGCCACGCTGATGCGCGTTGCCGACTTCCGCATTGCGCTCGATGAAACCGATGTGCTGCACGACAAGGAAAAGCGCATCGAATTCGGCGATAACGCCAATGGCAGCCTGACCTTCGAGAAGCTCCAAGTGGCCTCGCCGGAGGGCTGCACCAAACTTTCAGACAGCCATGTCGAGATTCATCCCGGTGAGCGCGTCATGATCACCGGCGACCCAGGCGCCGGCAAGACATTGTTCTTCCGCGCCATTGCCGGCCTTTGGCCCTGGGGCAGCGGGCGGATCGGCTTGCCGGCCGGAGAAACGCCGATTTTCGTGCCGCGTGTTCCGTATTTTCCTGCCGGCACGTTACGCGAAGTGCTGCATCCGAATGGCTCGGCGCCGGCTGGCGATGCTGATTTTGGGGCGGTGCTGGCCGAGGTCGGCCTCGAGCGGCTGTCATCCTCGCTCGACCGTTCCGCACGCTGGGAGCGTGAACTCAACGATGACGAACAGCGGTCGCTGGCCTTCGCCAGGCTGGCCTTGCGGCAGCCGAAATGGGTGATCATCGACGAAGCGATGGACGCGTTCGATGGTCCTTCGCTGCGAAGGGTACTGTCCATGCTGGAGAAACGCCTGCCGGAAACCGCGATCCTCAACATCGGGCGCGGACTGCACAATGGTCATTTCTTTCCACGCGCATTGAACATCGTGAAGGATACGGGTGCTGCGCCACTGAAACCCGCCCGAGTCAGGACCGGCGCCATCGACCCGCCGCCGAAAGCGGCCGTGCGGCGAAAGAAGTAGAAGGGGCTTTATTTCGCCGCGATCGCGGCGAAGATTCACGGGGCGAAACATCCGTGGTGCGGCCATGCTCGATGCGCTCAGCCTGCTTGCCTGCCTTGCCTGCACCACGCCCGTGGCTGCCCCGGCCGTTGCCGTGGATGTCGAACTGGTGCTGGCCGTCGACATCTCACAGTCGATGGACGAGAGGGAGTTCGCGCTGCAGCGCGCTGGCTATGTCGAGGCGCTCAGGCATCCCGATTTCATCAAGGCCGTGCGCTCGGGAACCACCGGGCGCATCGCGCTTGCCTATTTCGAATGGGCGGGCGTCGTGCGCGAGGATGGCGTCATCGCCTGGCAGGTGATCGACAGCGCAGAGAGCGCCAACGCCTTCGCCGACAAAATAGAAGCGCGGCCGTTCCGCAGCTTTCGCGGCACCTCGATTTCCGGTGCGCTTGCCTTCGGCGCCGGGCTGTTCGAGGGCACGGGGTTCGATGCGCCACGCAGCGTCATCGACATTTCCGGCGACGGTCCCAACAACACCGGGCTGCCCGTCGCCACGACACGCGATGCGGCGGTGGCCAAGGGCATCGTCATCAACGGCCTGCCGATCCTGATCAGCCCGTCGCCGACCTTCAGCCATCTCGACCAGTATTATGACGACTGCGTCACCGGTGGGCCCGGCTCCTTCGTGTTGCCGATCTATGCGGCCTCGGAATTCGCCACCGCCATACGCCGCAAGTTGATCCTGGAGGTGAGCGGCATCGCCGATGCGACCGTGGTCCCGATCGATGCCGCCGCACCCATGGACTGCCTGCAGGGCGAACGCGACCGGCGGCTATATTCCGACCCATATCTGCCGGAACTCGACAAATGAGGTTTGAGGCAGTTCGGAGGGGAAAGCCGCTGCGCGGCTTGTCGGCAAACTTCAGGCCGGCCGTGCACCGTATTTGTCGCGAAATTCGGCATAGAGATCGCGGCGCCAGCGCCGGCCGCCGACATAGCCACGCAACAGCTGCAGCAGCGAATAGCCAAGCGCCTTCGACGACCGGTTGGCCATATAGCCGGAGAACGCCTGCGAAACCCTGCCCTTGAGTGCATCGGCGATGAGCTGCCGGGCGATCATGTAAGGCGGAATGTAGGGGTAGCGGTCGGCGATATAGGGGTGCTTGTCGATCAAGCTCGCATAGGCTTCGACATAGCCGTCCCGGCGACCGGAGATCGAATTCTCCGAGTTGTACTTTTTCCAGTCGATCACTTCGGACAGCTGCGCGCCGCTGCGACGGGCAAAGCGCAGCAACAATTCGCGATCCTGCATGCGCGTGACGTCACTGTCGTAGCCGCCGATGGCCAGCAGCGACTCGCGCCGGGCGGTGATTGCCGACCCGGCAATGAAGATGGTCTGCGCGACAAGGGCCCGCTCCAGCGAGTCGCGGCTCAGCAGCGCTTCGCGGTTGACGCAGTTGGTGCGGCGATTGCCCTTCAGCGACACGAAGGAACTGATCAGCACTTCGAGCGAGGGATTGTTGTCGAACTGCTCCAGCGTCCGCGCCAGGCGATCCGGCAAATAGACGTCGTCGGAATCGAGGAATGTCACCACCGGCGCCTGCGCCCGCTCGATGCCGGCATTGCGGGCGGCATTGGCGCCGCGCCATTTCGAGCCAACATAGATCAGCCGTGGATCGCGGATTTCGGCAAGTGCGGCTGCCGTACCGTCGGTCGAGCCGTCATCGACGACAATGTGTTCGAACCGGGGAAAATTCTGCGCCAGCACGCTCTCCACGGCGCGCACCACCTTGCTGCGGCGATTGTGCGTCGGTGTGATCACCGAGATCAGCGGAGCGAGGTCGGTTGCCTTGGACATGTTGCTTCGATTGTGCCCCGAAATGCCTGGAGGCCGGAGGTTTTGATGGTCGCCGTCCAAGCCTTACCCCGGGATGGCATTCGATTCGACGCTACAAAAAACCAGCGGCAATGTCATCACAAACTGTTGAGCCAGGACGCCGGTAAGCCGGCCGATTACCCCAGACGTAATCGACCGATGGCCATCATGTCTGCAGATTGCGCCAACGAAGCCGGTCGTCGGGCTTCGATCTCACAGGGAGTTCAGCCATGGCCGCCTACGCCGTCGCCCATATGCGTCAAGTCACAATGGGCCCGCAGATTGTCGAGTATCTGCAGAGGATCGACGCCACATTGGAGCCGTTCGGCGGCCGCTTCCTTGTCCACGGCGGCGACATGGACGTGGTCGAAAACGAATGGCCCGGGCATCTGATCGTCATCGAGTTTCCGGACAGGGCGCATGCGTGGGGCTGGTACGATTCATCAGCCTATCGGGTGATTCTGGCCTTGCGCACCGACAACTCCCACGCCGATGTGATCATCGCCGATGGCGTTCAGCACCCGCACAAGGCGACGAACGTGCTGGAATAGGGGCAAACTACCGCTTCAGCAAGAACACCGCTTGCTGGCCGAAGAAATTCCAGAACCACCATGGCATCGACAGGCCGATCTTCTGGCCGTTGCCGTCGAGCGCGGTGGCTTTCTCGACCGAAGCGCCGAGTTCCTCGACCAGATTGACGAAGTCGCGGATGGTGCAGAAATGGATGTTGGGCGTGTCGTACCAGGAATAGGGCAGGTCCGCGGTTACCGGCATCCGGCCCTTGACGAACAGCGACAGCCGCACCCGCCAGTGGCCGAAATTGGGGAAGGAGACGATGGCGCGGTTGCCGATTCGCAGCAGCTCGTCGAGCACCAGCTTCGGGTTGCGGGTCGCCTGCAGCGTCTGAGACAGGACGACGAAGTCAAAACCCTTGTCCGGATAGAATTCGAGGTCGGTATCGGCATCCCCCTGGATGACCGAGAGACCGCGCGCCACGCATTCATTGACGCCGCGCTGTGACAGCTCCAGCCCGCGGCCGTCGACCTGCTTAGTCTCCTGCAGGAGTTCGAGCAGCAGGCCGTCGCCGGAGCCGACATCGAGCACCCGCGACTGCGGCGGTATCAGGTTGGCCACGACTTCGAGGTCGACGCGCTGGCTGCCATTGACGCTCATGAGGCGAGCCCCCTTGCGCGGGCCGCCGAGCCGATGAAGCCCTTGATGGCGGCAAACAGTTCGGGTTCATCGAGCAGGAAGGCATCATGGCCGCGGTCGGTGTCGATCTCGACGAAGGAGACGGAGGCGCCGGCGGCGTTAAGCGCATGCACGATCGAGCGGCTCTCCTCGGTCGGGAACAGCCAGTCCGAGGTGAAGGACACCAGGCAGAAGCGGGTCTTGGTCCCGGCAAAGGCATCTGCCAACCGGCCGCCATGGTCGGCGGCGAGGTCGAAATAATCCATCGAACGGGTCATGTAGAGGTAGGAGTTGGCGTCGAAGCGGTCGACGAATGTCATGCCCTGGTGGCGCAGATAGCTTTCGATCTGGAAATCTGCGTCGAAACCGAAGGTCAGCGCTTCGCGGTCCTGCAGATTGCGGCCGAATTTCCGATGCAGGGCGGCTTCCGACAGATAGGTGATGTGGGCGGCCATGCGCGCCACGGCGAGCCCCTTTTCCGGGCGCTTGCCGTGCTCGAAATATTTGCCGCCATGCCAGTCCGGATCGGCCATGACGGCCTGCCGGCCGACCTCGTGGAAGGCGATGTTCTGCGAGGAATGGCGTGCGCCTGTGGCGATCGGCAGGGCCGAGAAGACGCGCTCGGAATAGCATGACGCCCATTCCAGCACCTGCATGCCGCCCATCGAGCCGCCGAGCACGCAAAACAGCTTTTCGATGCCGAAATGGTCGACCAGCATCAGTTGCGCCCGCACCATGTCGCGGATGGTGATGATTGGCAGGTCGAGGCCGTAGGGCTTGCCGGTGGCGGGATTGGTCGAGGCCGGACCGGTGGAGCCGAGGCAGCCGCCGATGACGTTGGAGCAAATGACGAAGAAGCGGTTGGTGTCGATGATCTTGCCGGGACCGATCAGCACTTCCCACCAGCCGGGCTTGCCGGTCACCGGATTGGTGCTGGCGACATGCTGGTCGCCGGTCAGCGCGTGGCAGACCAGGATGGCGTTGGTGCGGGCATCGTTGAGGGCGCCATATGTCTGGTAGGCGATCTGGAACGGCGACAAAAGCGTGCCGGCGTCAAGCTTCAGCGGCTTGTCAGGGCCAAAACGCAACACAGGGCTCGACGGGTTGTCGGCCTCGTTGTTGGTTTTTGTAGCGCGGAGCGCGGCCATGTGACTCTCCTTGCCCGCCGTCAGGCAATAAAAAACCGGCAATGCGATCGCAAAGCCGGTTACGTCACGCAAACGGCCCTTTAGCGAGTTGTTTAACGTGGCTGCAAGCCGACCGGCCAAATCACCACGGAACTGTTGCGTTCTTCTAGAACTCGTGCGGCCCGGCGTCAACGGCCAGCTATTGCCCGCCTCTCGACATTCGCGGCTACGGCTTGTATTTCCGCTGCGGCCTCCGGACGGAGGCATTCTCGATGGATTTGCGACATGGACAAGACAGCGGACAAGGCACGACCGACGCCCCGCGCGGGCATTATGGACATCGACGCCTATGTGCCGGGCAAGAGCACAGCACCGGCCGGCGTCGCCAAGGTCCATAAATTGTCGTCGAACGAGAACCCGCTCGGCCCGTCGCCGAAGGCGATCGAGGCCGCGCGCGAAGTGGCCAGCAAGCTCGATGTCTATCCCGACGGCACCGCCCGCCGGCTGCGCGAGGCGATCGCCGAGGTGCATGGCCTCAACCCGGCAAACATCATCTGCTCCAACGGTTCCGACGAGATTTTGGGCCTGCTGGCGCAGACCTATCTGGCGGCCGGCGATGAGGCCATCATCACCGAACACGCCTTCATGATCTACAAGATCTACATCCAGTCGGCCGGCGGGACACCGGTGACGATCAAGGAAACCGAGGAACGCGCCGACGTCGACGCGATCCTGGCCGCGGTGACGCCGCGGACCAAAATCATCTTCCTCGCCAATCCCAACAATCCGACCGGAACCTATCTGCCGTTCCAGGAGGTCCGCCGCCTGCATTCCGCTCTCCCGGGCAACGTGCTTCTGGTGCTCGACGCGGCCTATGCCGAATATGTCAGGCGCAATGACTATGAGGCCGGCATCGAGCTGGCGGGCAGCGCACAGAATGTGGTCATGACCCGCACCTTCTCCAAGCTCGGCCTTGGCGGCGCGCGCATCGGCTGGATGTATGGCCCACTGCACATCGTCGATGCCATCAACCGCATCCGCGGCCCTTTCAACGTTAACGCAACAGCGATCGAGGCCGGCATTGCCGCCATCCGCGACCGCGCCCATGTCGAGCGCAGTTCGTTGCACAACGAGACCTGGCTTACCTGGCTGAATGAAGAACTGACGAAGCTTGGGCTGCGCGTGACGCCCAGCGTCGGCAATTTCGTCCTCATCCACTTTCCCGACGACAAGAGGCATTCGGCTGAGGCGGCGGACGATTACCTCACCCAGCGCGGCTATATATTGCGGCGCGTTACCGGCTATGGCTTTCCCAATGCGCTGCGCATGAGCGTCGGCACCGAAGAAGCAAATCGCGGCGTCATCGATGCCCTCACGACATTCCTGAAAAGCTGAAACAATGACAGCACCGATGTTTGAAAAGATCGCGCTGGTCGGCATCGGCCTGATCGGCTCGTCGCTGGCCCGCATCATCCGCCGCGAGGGCCTGGCCCGCCATGTCGCCATCGCGACGCGCAGCCCGGCCACGCTGGCGCGGGCGAAGGAGCTCGGTCTTGGCGAGAGCTACACCACCGACGCCAGGGAAGCGGTCCTCGACGCCGACCTGATCATCGTCTCGGTGCCAGTGGGGTCGTCGGGCGAGGTGGCGCAAGAGATCGCAGCGGCGCTGAAAAAAGGCGCCATCCTCACCGATGTCGGTTCGACCAAGGCCTCCGTCATTGCGCAAATGCAGCCCTATGTGCCGGACGGCGTGCACTTCATTCCGGGACACCCGCTGGCGGGTACGGAGAAATCGGGCCCGGATGCGGGTTTCGCCGAGCTGTTCGAAAACCGCTGGTGCATCTTCACGCCGCTGCCGGGAACCGATCCGGCCGCGCTGGAAAAGCTGTCGGAATTCTGGCGGCGCTGCGGCTCCAACATCGACACGATGGACCCGCAGCATCATGACATGACGCTGGCCATCGTTTCGCATCTTCCGCACATCATTGCCTACAACATCGTCGGCACGGCCGACGATCTGGAATCGGTGACCAAGTCGGAAGTGATCAAATATTCGGCTTCCGGTTTCCGCGACTTCACCCGTCTGGCCGCCTCCGACCCGACCATGTGGCGCGACGTGTGCCTGCACAACAAGGATGCCATCCTGGAAATGCTGGCGCGCTTTTCGGAGGACCTCGCCTCGCTGCAGCGGGCGATCCGCTGGGGCGACGGCGACAAGCTGTTCGACCTGTTCACCCGCACCCGGGCCGTTCGCCGTTCGATCATCGAGGCCGGCCAGGATATCGACGTGCCGGATTTCGGCCGGCAGGCGGTCGAGCACCCGGTGAAAAGTTAAATCTGTTTCAGACGGGCCAGGTCGCCGCGACCATGGCCATTGTCTCGGCCCGGTCCGGCGCGCCCAGCCGGCCGCCGAAGCGCTGGCATTTGAGCGCGGCCGCCGCGCTGGCAAAGCGCAACGCCTGCTCGATCGCCATGGTTTCCGCCAACGCGACAGCAAAGGCGCCGTGGAAGACGTCGCCGGCGGCAAGCGTGTCGACCGCCTTGATCTTCGGCGCCGCGATGTGGCGCACGCATCCGGCGGACCGGTCATGCCACCAGCTTCCCGAGGCGCCGCCGGTCACCGCCACGAAGGCGTCGGTGCGGCTGGCGAGGTCGGCACAGGCGGTTTCGGGGTCCAGCGCATGGCCGCAGACGATGCGTGCCGCCGTCTCCGAAGCGACGATGTGCGATGCCAGCGGCAGCAGGCGCTCCAGCACCTCCAGCGGCGCCGTGTCGGCGTCGAGGATTGCCGGGCAACCGGCGTCGCGCGCGGCGGTCAAGGCAAGAGCAGCGGCGCCCGGCCAGCGCACATCGACCAGCACGGCATCGAAGCCGGAAAGATCGGCGACAGGCACCGCCTCGGGGTCGGCCTGCGCCTTTGGGTCGTAGAAGGGCACGATGATGCGCTCGCCATGAGCGTCGACCAGGATCGCGGCCAGCGCCGAGCGGGCGCCTTCGACGCGGCGGACAAAGTCGCAATCGACGCCCTCGGCCTCGATGCCGGCCAGCAATTGGTCGCCGACGGCATCGTCACCTGCACTTGCCCACAGGAACACCTCGGCGCCGAGACGGCGGGCGGCGCAGGCAGCACTTGTCGCCATGCCCGAGGCGATCTGGACGCCGTCCGAGGCGATGAACTTGCCCTGATGCGTGGGCAGGGTTTCGACGCGCAGGATGGTATCCAGCGTCAGCGCGCCAACGCTCAGCAGTTTCACCGGTCGGTTCATGCGTCGGCTTGCTCGAGCATGATCTCTCCCCAAAAGCCGTTGCCGCTCTTTGCGATCATGCTCTGTCTCTTTGTTTTAACGCAATTCCGGACGGAAAACTGCTCACACTTTTCCTGGAATTGCTCTAATCGAGCGGCTTGATCTTGCCCAGCGGAATGAAGCCGAGCGAGACCTTGCCCTTCACCACCTTGAGCGGCATCGACGGTTCGTTGCCGAGCAGCGCCAGACCGGCAAAGCCTTGCTCGATCTGGCTCTTCTGCTCGGGGATTGCGGTGGCGAGGATTGCCGCCACGGCTTTGGGATCCTGCAGCTTGATCGTCAGGTCGGCATTGACCTGGCCGTTGGCGTCGACCGACACCGGGCCGGAGACGGTGATGCGCGCGGTTCCCGACGAGAGATCGAGCTTGTGGATGCCGACCGCCTGGCCGCGCAGGCTCCTGGCCTGCGTCTTCATCAGCGCGACGCCGTTCTTCAGCGTCGCGTCGCCGCTGCCGTCGAGCGGCGGCAGCACGCGCCCGCCGATCGCGTCGGCGTCGATCTCAAGATCGGTGAAGCTTCCGGTATAGCCAAGGTCCTGACCGTCCGGCCGCAACTCGCCCGCCGCCGTTCCGGCGCTGAATAGTGAAACCGGGTCGGTGTCGTCGGCCGGATCGGTCTGGCCGGACAAGCTCTCGGCCTGCAGCGAAATGCTGCGTGGCAAGGGCCAGGAGAGCTTGGCATTGGCCTGCAGATTGTCCCAATCGATCCATAGCGGCGCCATCCCCGGCACCGAGGTGCGCAGCGGCCCACGCAACTCGGCGGCAGGCGACAAAGGCCGGATGAGCTCTGCAACGAAGTTGAAGCTGCCTGCCGAGGCGGCAACGTTCCTGGCGTCGTCCTCGTAAGCCAGATTGTCACAGGAGATGGCAAAACTCAGGGGGTAGCCGCTGACGGTGAGGTTGGCGCAGCCGGCCTCGATGCCTTTGTCCTTGAGCGAGGCTACCGCTTTGTCGGCTTCGCTGCTGACGCGACCGGCGACATAGAACCAGACCGCGCTGTAGACGCCGAACAGCATAACGACCAAGGCAGCGAGCCACATCAGCCGGCGGCGAAACTTCGACGGACGCTCGTCACTTGACGTCATGCTGCGGCTTTCATTAACGCGGGCGTGTTGCGGGTGGACTGTGGCTTACGCAACAAGCAAAAAGAACAGAAGAGCACCGATTCCGATGCGGCGGCGTCACTCTCGTGCAATCAGGCTTGGCGATATGGGCGATTTTTGGGTTTTTGGCTACGGCTCGCTGATCTGGCGACCGGGATTCGCGCATGTCGAGACCCGCCGCGCGCGGCTTTACGGCTACCGCCGGTCGCTCTGCGTCTATTCCTTCGTGCATCGCGGCACGCGTCAGCGGCCGGGCCTGGTGCTCGGCCTCGACCGTGGCGGCTCCTGCATCGGGCTGGCCTTTCGCGTGCCCGGCGAGCTGCGCGATGAGGTGCTGACCTATCTGCGCGAGCGCGAATTGGTGACCAGCGTCTACCTCGAGCGTGTGCTCGATATCAGCCTCGACGGGAATGGGGCGGCCGCGGGAGAGAGAGTGAAAGCGGTCGCCTATATCGTCGACCGCCAGCATGAGCAGTATGCCGGCGGGCTCGACCCCGCGCATGCGGCAGGTGTTATCCGTGGCGCCGTCGGCCAGTCCGGAAACAACGAGGACTATGTGCTCAACACGCTGCAGCATCTCGCGGCGCTGGGTATCAGCGACCACTGGCTGGAAGAGGTGGCGAAGCGGATCGCCACGTGAGCCAGTAGACCACGGCGAGCCTGCAGGCGAAGCTCTTGCGCCTTTGTGAAGCGCTGGCCCGCTGGAAAAATTGGCTGAGGCCTTTGACCTCGGCGCGGCGAGACCTAGCTTAGCTGCGGCCCGGAGCATTCGGGTCGCCCGCCGCCAGCCCACGGAGCCCCGTCTTGCAAAAACGCCGTCTCGGTCAAACCGACCTTTCCATCGCGCCGCTGGTCCTGGGCGGCAATGTCTTCGGCTGGACCGCGGACGAGAAGACCTCCTTCGACCTGCTCGACCGGTTCGGCGACGCCGGCCTCAACGCTATCGATACGGCCGATGCCTATTCGCGCTGGGTGCCCGGCCACGCGGGCGGCGAGTCCGAGACCATCATCGGCAAATGGATGAAAAGCCGCGGCAACCGTGACAAGATCATCGTCATCACCAAAGTCGGCTCGGATATGGGACAAGGCAAGAAGGATCTGTCCGCTGCCCATATCGAAAGGGCAGTCGAGGCGTCGCTCAAGCGATTGCAGACCGACGTGATCGACCTTTATCTCTCGCATTGGCCGGACCCGACAACCCCTTATGAGGAGACGCTCGGCGCCTACCAGAAGCTGCTCGCTGCCGGCAAGGTCCGCCATATCGGCGCCTCGAATCTTGACGCCGGCCAGCTGCGCGCCGCGCTCGATGTTGCCAGCCTGCGCGGGCTGCCGCGCTACAGCGTGCTGCAGCCGGAATACAATCTCTACGACCGCTCATCCTTCGACGGGCCGCTGCATGATCTGTGCGTGGCCGAGGATATCGGCGTCATCACCTATTTCAGCCTCGCCAAGGGGTTTTTGAGCGGCAAATACCGTAGCGAGGCCGATCTCGGCAAAAGTGAACGCGGCGGCGGCGTGAAGGCTTATCTCAATGCGCGCGGCATGCGCATTCTGGCCGCACTCGACACTGTGGCGGCGCGCCATTCGGCCAAGCAGGCGGAAGTAGCACTCTCTTGGGTGATGGCGCAGCCCGGCATCACCGCGCCGATCGCCAGCGCCACGACGCTGGACCAGGTCGACAGCCTGGTGCGCGCCGCATCGCTGAAGCTCAGCGCGGAGGATCTCGTGGCGCTGGACAAGGCCAGCGCCTAGCCGCGCAGGTTCGGCACGATCGTTCAAGACGACGGCTGTCCGCCTTGCCACACTGTTCTCCATTATTGTGGAGAAGAGGCAGCATGGCCGCAGACATTCTTTCGCAGGCGCAGCCCTGGCAGCAATTGCTGGCGCTGGTGCTGGCGGCAACCGTCGTCATGGGCAGTCCTGGCCCGGCGACGATCAGCGTCACGGCGATAGGGGCCGCCTTCGGCCTGCACAATTCGCTTCACTACACATCGGGGATCATTTTAGGCACGGTCGCGGTGCTGCTGGTGGTGGCCACCGGCATCAAGGCTATCCTCACCTCGATGCCGGGCGTAGCGCCAGTGCTGGCGGTCGCTTCCGCCGCCTATATTCTCTACCTCGCTTACAGAATAGCGACAGCGCCGCCGCTGGCCGCGCGTGACAGCAGCGCGGTTCTGCCGACCTTCCTCGGCGGCTTCCTGCTCGCCGTTGCCAACCCGAAAGCCTATGTGGCGATTGCTGCGGTCCTTGCTGGCTCCGCGACCGCAGCCGGCGCCGATGCTCTCGGCATCCCGGCCAGGCTGGCGGTTCTCACCCTGATGATCGTAGCCATCCATGTGCTGTGGCTGCTGGCCGGCGCGGCCTTCGCCCGCACCCTGCGCCAGCCGCTGACGTCGCGGATCATCAATCTGGCCTTCGCGGCGACGCTGGTGCTGACCACGGCGCTGGCGGCGTGGCCTTGAGCCGGCCCGCAGAAGAGATCAAGCTTTGGTCTTTTTTGTTTTGGCGCGATTCAGGACGGAAAAAACCGCTCACACTTTTCCTGGAATTGTTTTGGCGGCCGCGGCGAGTTCGGCCAGCCGCTTGACCGCCGTCGGCGGCATTTGCGGCGGGTTAGGAGCCTGCGATGCCTCGATCAGCAGCTGGTCGCAGGCGACTTCCGTATCGCCGATCAGCCGGTCCATGAATTCGTCCTTGCCGAGCCCGGGCGGAATCGGCGGCAGGAAGCGGGCCTTGATGGTGCCGGGAAAGCGCAAGAATTTGCGGCGAGGCCAATAGAGGCCGGCGACATGGGCGACCGGTACCACCGGGACGCCAAGCTGCGTATAGAGCTCGACAATGCCGTATTTGTAAGCCGGCTCGTCGCCTGGCGCTCGGCGCGTGCCTTCGGGGTAGATAATCAGCTGGCGCGGATTGCGCCCCATCTCCTGCTTTGTCGATGCAACGACCTGCTTCAACGCCTTGGAGCGGCTGCCGCGGTGAACCGGGATCATCCGCATCTTCAGGATGTACCAGCCGAAGAAGGGGATCCAGGTCAGCTCGCGCTTCAGGATATAAAGCGGATCGTGGAGGAAGGGAAAGAAAGCGATCGCGTCCCAAAACGACTGGTGTTTCGGCGCCAGGATGAAAGAGCCCTCCGGCAGGTTCTCGACGCCGGTGATGTCGCTCCTGGTGCCGGCGATCTTGTCGTAGAGCCACAGGCTGGTGCGCGACCAGAATTTCGGCACGAACCAGGCGCGATGGCGTGGCGAGAGGAAGTAGTAAGGGGTCCAGAGGACCATCTGGACGATCAGATTGACATAGAAGACGAAGTTGAACGCCAGCGAGCGGATATAGAGCATGCGGGGAAGGGCCCGTTGAGGAGGTGTGCGTTGGTTACACCAAGCGCGGGCAAAAAGGAAACGCCGCAATGGCCTGACATAGGCCGGCTCGCCACTGACTCAAAGCCAGTCTCAACTCACCACGTCGCCTGCAATAGCCGCTGCTTCAGCCGCGGAGCGGCGAAATCGAGGAACGCCCTGAGTTTCACCGCCAGCAGGCCTTGGCCGGCATGGACGAGGCTCACCGGCCACGGCTGCGGCTCGAAGGGTCGCAAGACCGGGACGAGCACGCCGGAACGTACTGCGTCCGCGATCTGGTAGGAGAGCACCCGCGTCATCCCGGCGCCTGCAATCGCGGCATCGATTGCAGCTTCCGCCGTGTTGACGCGCAGCCGTGAGTGGATCGGCACGATCAGTTCGCCCTTGTCGCCGGCAAAGCTCCAGCTGGCGAGCGCTGCAGGCCCTTCGAAACTGATGCATTCATGCGCGGCCAGATCGTCCGGCGTCCGCGGCATGCCATGCGCGGCGATATAGGCGGGGCTGGCGCACACGACGCGACGGATCGCGCCGACGCGGATGGCAATGAGGCTCGAAGGCGCAAGCTCGCCGATGCGGATGGCAAGGTCGAGATGTTCCTCCGCCAGTTGGGTTATCCGGTCAGCCAGCGTCAGGCGAATGTTGACTTGAGGATAAGCCGCCAGGAATTCGGTGACGACAGGCAGCACGTGCAAGCGACCAAAGACGACCGGCGCGGTGATGAACAGGTCGCCAGTCGGCGTGCTGTATTCGCCGGCAGCGGTGCGTTCGGCTTCGCCGACCTCGCCGAGGATGCGGCGGCAGGCGGCGAGATAGGCTTGGCCGGCATCGGTCAGCGTGAGCTGCCGGGTCGAACGGTTCAGCAGGCGCGCCTGAAGGTGCTTTTCGAGGTCGGAAACCTTGCGGCTGACCGTTGCCAGTGGAATGCCGAAATGGCGGCCGGCAGCGGAAAGGCTGCCCGCTTCCACCGCGGCGACGAACAGCGACATGGCTTCGAGACGATCCATAGTGTCTTCCGGAAATTGGAAGGATAGCTTGCAACTATGCCATCTACATCCAAAACATGGAAGGACCTACCTCTTCGTACAATGGCCGTGTTTCGGCCTCGCGGAGGCTTCCATGAATGCTCATACTTTCACCAGCGATGTCGCCTTCACGCCGACGATCAAGGCGATCCAGACCCGCAAAGGTTCGCGCAAGGGCTATGCCAGCGCCGAGGAGCGCGGCGGATGGCGCGCCCATATCACGCCCGACCTCGCCGACTTCATCGCGGCGCAGACCAGCGTCTTCCTGTCGACGGCCAATGGCGAGGGTCAGCCCTATATCCAGCATCGCGGCGGGCCAGCCGGCTTCCTCAAGGTGCTGGACGAAAAGACCATCGGCTTTGCCGATTTCTCCGGGAACAGGCAGTTCATCACGCAAGGGAATCTCGCCGACAACAACCAGGCATTCCTGTTCCTGATCGACTATGCGCATCGCCAGCGCGTCAAGATCTGGGGCACGGCGCGCGTCGTCGAGGACGATGCCGAGCTTCTGGCAAGGCTGATGCCGCAGGACTACAAGGCGCGCCCCGAGCAGGTCATCTTGTTCACCGTCTCGGCCTGGGATGCCAATTGCCCGCAACACATTCCGCAGCGATTCGAGGCCGCCGATGTCGCGGCCGCACTCGCCGAACGCGACAAGCGGATTGAAAGCCTCGAACAGGAGATTGCGCGGCTGCGTGGCGCGGAAGACGGCACGGCCAAGGGGTAATCGAGCGCCGTCAGAGTCGTCTGTCTGGACGCAATTCCCAAGGGAAAGCGTACGTGCTTTTCCCGGGAAAACCGCTACACACTTTTCCTGGAATTGCTTTAGTCCTTGGCGGTCGAAACCTCGGCCAGTGCGACGCTGTCGGCAGTCTGGCGGACCGGGACGACGCCGCGCGCAAGCGCCAGCAGGTATTTGCTGTATTCGGTCAGAAGCACGCGTAGCGCTTCTGGCTTGGTCAGCCAGTCGCCATTGTCCAGATTGGTGTTGACCACCGGATAGGGTTCAAGCCTGGCGCCATGCAGCAGGCGGCCCATCTCGAGCAGGCTGCGCGGCATGTGGTAATTGTTGGTGACGAGGATGACGCTGCCATAGGCGTGGCTCTCCACCCATTTAGCGCTTTCCTCGGCATTGCCGATCGTGTCGAGCGCGGCGCGGTCGATGTCGACACAGCAGGAAAACAGCGCCTTGTCGCCGCCGGTAGCAGCCTGCAATTGGCGGCGGCTGGCAGAGGGATGCACGCCTGAGATCAGCAGCCGCTCGCCCTTGCCGGAGGCAAGCAGATCGAGTGCTGCGTCGAGGCGGGCCTGACCGCCGGTCAAGACGATGATCGCATCGGCCTTGGCCGGGTTGGTCGGGGTCGTCATGTGGCTGACCTTGCTGGCGAACCAGCCGAAGCCACCGGCAAACAGGGCCACCAGCAGCAGTAGACAGAGGGAGGCGAGACGCAGGGCGGTGCGCAAACGGCCCAGCCCGGTGCGCACACGCGAACGCACCACTGGCATCTGTCCAGCCGTTCCGGTCGACTCCCGCGCGTTCATCGTCCTATGGTTAATCCTGAAATGCCTTTTTGGTAAGGAAAAAAGCGCACATTGCGTTACGTCGGTTTTCGATCCGTGATCGTCCCTTCCATTCCTGTCCTTGCCCCCGAACTGTTTTCGCTTCTGCCCTCACGGTTCACCCCGCATCCGGCTGGCGGACATCGATGTCGCTGAGATAGGCGACGACTGTGGCGTGCGAGGTCGCCGCCGTCAGTCCGCCGATCACCAGCACCATCAGGCCGACACCGAGATAGCCTGCCGATCCGATGGCGAAATTGCCGAACAAAGCAGTGGCCTGGTCGGCCTGCGGCGTTGCCATGTTGCGCGACGACCACCAGGAAAAGACGATGAAAACCAGGATCGCGGCTGCGCCGCCGGCGGCCGCGCCCTTCATCCCGGTGACCAGGAAATGCCAGCGGAATTCGCGCGCGATGAAGCGCGCCTCGGCGCCGACGAAATGCAGCACTTCGATGATATGGCCGTTACCCGCCATAGCGCCGCGCGTCGCAAACACTACGGTCAGCACCGTCGCCGACAGCATCAGGACCAGCACGGCGATGCCGATGGTGACCGTGGTGCGGGCCATGGCGACCAGCCGGTCGACCCATGTACGGTGATCGTCGAGCGAAGCACTCGGCAGCTTGGGCGTGAGCGCCGCACGGATGGCGCTAAAGTCGGGCGGACTGGTCTCGTCGATGGTGACGATGATCAGGCGCGGCACCGGCAATTCGTCGATATTCAGGCCCGAGCCCAGCCATGGCTCCAACAGACGCGCGGTGGCGTCGCGATCGATGATCCGGGTTTCCTTCACGCCGGGGAATTCGCCGACGATCTGCGAGGCCTGGGCAAGGGCTGCCTCCATGTCGAGGCCGTCGACCGGTTTGATCTGAATCGTCGCCTCGCGCGAGATCTGGTTTTCCCAGACCGAGGCAGTGTCGCGCACCAGCGTGACGGCGCCGAAAGTCAGGCAGGACAGGAAGGTCATGATGGCGATCACCAGCACCAAGGCGCGGCCGGCAATATTCTGCGCCGGCACGATCGGCGCCATGCGGCGCTGGACGCGCTGCGTCGTCGTCGCCGGTTCGGCGGCGTCTTCATGCAGCTGTTCGGCCGATACTTCAGTCATAAATATCCAGCCTTCCGCCGGCCAGGATCATGCGGCGCGCGTCGACCTGTTCCATCAGGCCGAGATCGTGAGTGGCGATCACCACCGCGGTGCCGAGCCGGTTGAGCTCGATGAACAGCCTGAGCAGCCGGCGTGCCAGTGGCGGGTCGACATTGCCGGTCGGCTCGTCGGCAAGCAGGATTTCGGGCTGTTCGATCAAGGCCCGGGCGATTGCCGCGCGCTGCTTTTCGCCACCCGAAAGGACCGGCGGCAGCACATGCATGCGCTCGCCCAGGCCAACCCATTTCAAAAGTTCGGTGACGTCGGTGCGGTAGCTCGCTTCCTCGCGGCCGCGCACGCGCAGCGGCAGAGCGACGTTCTCATAGGTGGTCATGTGGTCGAGCAGGCGGAAATCCTGGAACACCACGCCGATGCGGCGCCTGAGATGCGGCAGTTCAGCGCGCGAGATGCGCGAGCGGTCCTTGCCGAAGATGGTGATCAGCCCGCGTGTCGGCTTCAGCGACATGAACAGAAGGCGCAGCAGCGTCGTCTTGCCGGCGCCGGAGGGCCCGCTCAGGAACTGGAAGGAGCTCTCCGGAATGTGCAGGGAGATGTCGCGGAGGATTTCCGGACCCATGCCATAGCGGAGGCCGACATTTTCGAAGCGGATCACGTGCGACGACCTGAGGGCGGCGGCGTGCCAGCCCTTTCTGTCCGACGACCATCGGCCGCCATGGTTAACCCTCGGTTAATTTTCGCTGTTTTTGAGTGCGTCACAAGGGTTCCGGTGGGGAAGCGTTAACCATTTCCATTTACGCAAAAGAAACGAACAGGCAACAGCGGGGCCATGATGGCTGAGCAACGAACCGCGCGCCCGGTTTCCGGCGAAATCATGACCGGGACAAGTGTCGCACCGGAATCGCGTCCTGTGGCGACCGACATCGTCGATGCGGATTATGAGGTGCTGCCGCAGCCGATCCCAAGGGTAGAAGCCATGCCGACGCCGGCGCGCGACATCGCGACGCCGTCGATGGAAGGCATGGAGATGCTGCGCAAATCAGATGCGTCAGCCGGGCGGCCGGCATCGCGTGGCGGGCCGATCTTCTGGATTGCCGGCATCGGTGCGGCGCTTGCCGCCTTCTGGGTCTCGGGTGGCCACGCGCTGGTGCGCCAGACGCCGTTCTGGTCAGTCGAACAGCCGGAGGGCGCCGTACTCAGCATTGCCGGCGTCACGTCGCGTGTCGACGCCTCGGGACCCACCCCGGTGCTGTTCGTGGACGGCGAGGCCGTCAATGACGGTTTGAAGGCGGGACAATTGCCTTCGCTGGAGATACGTGTCACCGGCAATGACAGCCGCATCACCCGCTATACTCTGGGGACATCCAACCGTTCTCTGGCGCCCGGCGAAAGATTCGGCTTTTCCAGCCGCCTCGATGTGCCTAGAAACGGCGTCAAGGCCGTGGCGGTCACCTTCGCCGGCTAGTCGGTTTCTCTGGAAAGGTTGTTGATGCCAGTTGTGCGCGGCAAGGACATCGAGGTCCTGTTTTCGGCGTCCGCGATCGCGCGGCGCAATCTCGAACTCGCCAAGGAGATCGCCGAGCACGACTATCACGACCTGCTGGTGATTTCGGTGCTGAAGGGCTCGTTCATCTTCGCCGCCGATTTGATCCGCGCCATGCACGATGTCGGGCTGTCGCCGGAGGTCGAGTTCATCTTCATTTCCAGCTATGGCGCCGGCACCACCAGCGGCGAGGTGAGGGTGCTGCGCGACATCGACAATGAGGTCGCCGGCCGCGACGTGCTGCTGATCGACGATATCCTGGAATCCGGCAAGACGCTGTCCTTCACCCGCAACCTGATGCTGTCGCGGGGCGCCAAAAGCTGCGCCATCGCGGTGCTGTTGGACAAGCGCATGCGCCGCCAGACGGAGCTGAACGCCGACTATGTCGGCTTCGACTGTCCCGATTACTTCGTCGTCGGCTACGGCATGGACGTCGCCCACGCTTTTCGCGAACTGCCGTTTGTCGGTGTCGTCAAAGGCGATGCCTGAGAAAAGGCCCCCGACGCTTCAAATTTTCAGAAAAAGTCAACTTTTGCCCGCCAAATTCCGGCCCATGGCAAAGCTTCTGATCGTCGAGGACGATGAGTCCGTCCGCACCCTCGCCGCCCGCGCGCTCGAACGCGCCGGGCACTCGATCGATATCGCCGCCGACGGCGCGCAGGGGCTGGCGATGGTCAGTGCTGCAGGCGGCGGTTACGACCTCGTCGTCTCCGATATCCGCATGCCGGAAATGGATGGCATCGAGATGGCGATCGCCGCAGCCAGGCTTTTCCCTGACATGAAGATCCTGCTGATGACCGGCTATGCCGACCAGCGCGAGCGCGCCGAGGAATTGAACGGCATCATTATCGACGTCGTGCAAAAGCCTTTCACGCTGGCCGAAATCCGCTCGCGGGTCGACCAGGCGCTCGCCTGCTTCGCCTGACACGCTTCAGGCGGCATCCTGAGACGCGGCGAGGACAGGCGCAGCGCTCCTGCGCCGCTCGGTGTCTAGCGCCAGCAGCCCGGCGCCGATGATCAGCGCCGCACCGATGGCGGTGGTCGAGCGCGGCACCTCGTTGAAGAACAGGAAGCCCCACAACGGCGACCAGATGATCCCTGTGTATTCGAAGGTGGCGACGCGGTTGGCTGGCGCCAGCCGATAGGCCTGCGACAGAAGGATCATGCCCGCGGAAGCGACGAAGCCGCAGGCGGCCATCTTGAGGAAATCCGGTGTCGTCGGCCAGACCCACGGCCGCACCAGGAATTCGAGGCTCGGATGGACCGCGTGGGTTATGCCGGCAAGCCAGAACGTGCCGGCAACCATAGCGGCCCCGACCAGATAGGCGCCGTTCTGGTAGAAGGCCATGACGGTGGAGGATTCTGTGTCGCCGATCTTGCGCGCCATCAGCTGCGAAAAGCCGTAGAGCAGCGCCGAGCCCAGCGACAACAGGGCCGCCCAGTCGAACAGGCCTGCGCCCGGGCGCAGCATCACGACCACGCCCAGCATGCCGATCAGCACGGTGGCCAGCGCCTGCCATGACACACGCTCGCCGAGATAGGGCCCGGCCATCGCCATGATGAACAGCGGCGCCATGAAGTAGAGCGCCACCGCATCGGCCAGCGGCAGAGCGGCGATCGCCAGATAGTAGACGGTATAGGAGCTGAACTGGATGAAGGCGCGGATCGTCAGCAGGCCAAACCGCTTCGAGGCGATGGCCCGCAGGCCGACGTCGGCGCGAACGAGAAAGATCAGGATCGGCAAAGCGACGATCGAGCGGATCCACATCACCTCGGTCACGGGATAGCCGGCCGACACCGCCTTGACCAGCGGGTCCTGGAGCGAGAACACCAGCACGCCAAGGCAGAGGCTGATGATGCCGAGAACGATCCGGTTACGCATGTTGTTCTGCCGGCCCTTGCCTTAACTGCCCGCAGCCGCCCGGCCATGGGGTAAAAAGAACCCGCCACCGTTTCGGGCAGCGGGTATGAGTGAGGACTCTTTGATTGGTCCGCAGCCGATTTCGCGGCGGCATATCCAATGGGCGAGCGGACTATGCTGCGGCGTTTGACATGTTGCAAACGAATTGGAATGATACCAGCGATCAAATTTGCTTATGACGGATTCGATGCGGCCGACTCTCGACAGCGATCTCCTGCGCACCTTCGTCGCCATTGCCGAAGCGGGCAATTTCACCCGGGCGGCGGAGCAGGCCGGGCGCACCCAGTCGGCGGTGTCGATGCAGATGAAGAAGCTCGAGGAGCTGGTCGGCGACAGCCTGTTCGAACGCGGCTCGCGCGGCGTGGCGCTGACGCGCCGTGGCGGCGAGCTGATCGTCAATGCCCGCCGCATCGTCTCGCTGCTCGACGAGACGGCGGCATCGATGGCGGCGGCACCTCTTGGCGGGCCGGTGCGCATCGGCATTCCCGAGGAATATGGTCACGCCATCCTGTCGCGCGCGCTCGGCGCCTTCTCGAAGCGTCACACCAAGGTCGAGGTCACCGTGCGCTATGCACATTCGGGCGCCCAGCTGGCAGCGTTGGCGGCCGGTGAACTCGACCTCGCCGTGGTGTTCGAATGGCAGGATCCTTCCGGCGGCGAGGTGCTGATGCACGATCCGACCGTGTGGGTGACATCGAGCCTGCATCACATGCATGAGGAGCGGCCGGTGCCGATCGCGCTCTACAACCGGGCCGGCTGGTGCAAGGACTTTGCCATCAAATCGCTGGAGCAGCGTGGGCTGGCTTACCGTGTCGCCTATACCAGCGACACCACCGGCGGCCTGAAGCTCGCCGTCACCTCTGGCCTGGCGATCGCGCCGATCTCGCACAGCAATATTCCGGATGGCTGTCGTGAACTCACCGCCGCTGACGGGTTCGGCCATATCGATTCCTCGAATGTGGTGATGCACCGCAGCCCAAATGCCTCAGGCGAAGCTATCGACGGCATGCAGGAGGCGATCCGCGAGGCGTTCGTCAACCGGCCGGCTTAGACTGTTGCATCCTCGTAGAAATGCAGCCGATTGCCGAAGGGGTCGCCGACCGACACTTCACGGGTCTGCCACGACGTGGTTTCGAGGCCCGGCCGGGCGTAGCGGTATCTCTTGCCGATCAGTTCGCGGTGCAATGCCGCGATGTCCTCGACCTTGATGCGCATGGCTATACCCGGCGCGCCGTCGCCATGATGTTCGCTCAGATGCAGGACACAGCCGTCGCGGATTACACCCATGTAGAGCGGCGCATTGTCGTCGAAGCGGTGCTCGAACTCGACCTTGAAGCCGAGAAAGTCGACATAGAATTCGCGTGCCTTGGCGATGTCGAAGATGCGCAGGATGGGCGTGACGGCACCGAGTTTCGGCATGGCGCTGATACCATTCAGTTCGACGGATGTTGCCTTGGAGGCTACTTCAGCTCCAGCAGCCGCTCGAGGTAGCTGCGCTCGATGTCGGGGCTGAGCGCGTTGCCGAGCCGCTTGCGAATCGCCTCGAGAATCTGGCGGGCGCGCTGCACGTCGATCTCGTCGGGCACCTTCACCGAATCGCCGAAATCGGGTCCGCGGCTGGCGCGCGGTCGGCCCAGCGGATCGCGGCCGGCGTCCTGTTGGCGGCCGCCTTCCTGGCTGCCGCCCTGGTCCCCCTGCATCGCCTGCAGCTGCTTCATCATCTCCTTGGCGCCCTTGCGCAGCGCTTCCAGCGCGCGACCCTGGTGGCCGACTGCCTGGTCGCCTTCGCCTTCGCCAAGCGACTTTTCGGCATTGCCCATGGATTTGCCAGCGTCGCCAAACCCCTCATTGGGTTGCATGCCCATGCCTTCCAGGCCCTTCTTCAGCTTGTCGAGTTCGCTCTGCAACTGGCCCTGGCCTTCCTGCAACTGCTTCATCGCATCGGCGAATTCCTGCGGTGTCATCGACTTCGGCCGGGCGAGAGGATCGCGATCCTTGCCGACGCCCGGCTGGTCCGGGTCGTCGCCATTGCCTTCGCCGGGCTGCTGATTATCTCCGCGCTGCATCTGGTCCATGCGGTAGGTGTCGTTCATCATCTCCTGCTGGCGGCGCATGATCTCGCCCAGCTTGTCCATCTGCTGGCGCATCTCGCTGTCCTGCTGCTGACGGCCGGCCTGCAGGTTGTTCATCATGTTTTCCAGCTGCGACAGCAGCTCCTGCGCCTTGTCGCGGTCGCCCGACTTCGCCAGGTTCTCGATCTGGTCCATCATGCGGTCGATATCACTGTGACGCAGCTCGCGACCATTCTGCTGCACCTGCGGCGCGTTCGGGTTCTGCTTGGCGCGCTCGGCGAATTCCTGCAGGAATTCGTTCATCGCCTCGCGCAGTTCCTTCATCGCCTTTTCGATCTCTTCGTCGCTGGCGCCGCGCTTGATGGCGTCCTGCAGCGCCTGCTGGGCCTGGCGGAGCCGCTTTTCGGCGGACGAGAGATTGCCTTCCTCGATGCCGAGCGCGATTTCCCAGAGATAGGCAACCTCGTTGCGCAACTGATCGTCGCTGTCCGACATCTTCAGCCGGCTGCGGGCGCTCATGATGGCGAGGTAATGCGACATGTTGTCGAACGTGTCCTCGGGCCGCAACGTGATGGCGTCCATCAGGTCGAGCACGCGCGGCTTGGCATTGGCGTCGAGCGCCAGCAGGCGGCGCTGCTCGACCACCGCCCGCGCCAGCGGGTTGGCGAAGGGCCGCTCCGGCATCACAATAGTCTTGGTTTCGCTGGTCGCGGTGTGTCCGGCATCGTCGGTGGCCACAAGCGACAGCTTGATGCTGGCGCCGGCCCAGACGTGCTCGGTGAGGTCCTTGGTGGTCTTGGCGGCGTTCGCCTTGCCGCCGCGGCGCGGCAGCGCCAGCGGCAGGTCAGGCGGACCGTAGAGCGGATGCGCATCGGGCGCCGCCGGATCGGCCAGCGCGAAAACCGCCTTGGCGGTGGCCGCGCCATAGTCGTCGTCGATCTGGTAGTTGAGCTCGAAGGCGCCGTTGACGGCGCGCTTGGGCTCGCCGACGAAGCGGATCGTCGGCGGCTTGTCGGGGATCACCGCGAAGGCCCAGCGACCGAGATCGGCTTCGCCCGACTTCAGCGTCAGCGTGCCGTCGGCGGTCAGCTTGCCGGTGAACTGGCGCAGCTTGGGGGTCGCGGGGTTGACCGCCGCTGCCTTGACGGCCGCCACCTGTGGTCCCGACGGGTCGATGGCGCGAGCATTGCCGCCCTTGTCGGCAAAGCTTAGCGTTTCCTCGCCGGAGCCGCCGGTCACGCGCAGCGAGACGTCGCTGCCTTGCGGCACGGTGAAGGTGGCAACCGCCTGCTTGGCGTTGCCATCGATGACTGGCGCGGTCAAGAAGATGGGCGGCTTGCCGGTATAGGCCGGCGGGGTCACCCAGGCATCGACGCGCGGCGGTACGATGTCGCGCGCCGCATGGGCACTGAAACCATCGGACAGCCTGCCGCCGGACGGTCCGAAGGAGAAGGCAAAAGCGGTGACCAACAGCAGCGCCGCCACGGCACGCAATGCCCACGGATCGCGCTCCGGCACGCGGGTACGCGGCAGGTCGGCGCCAAGGCTGCCGAGCTTGTCGGCCATGCGCTTTTGGTGCTCGCGCCACAACGCCTGGGAAAAGATGCTTTCCTTGCCGCTGGGACGGTCGGTCTGCACCAGCACCGGGCTGTGCTGCAACTGGTTGGCCGCCTCGATACGGCGGTCGATTTCGGCGGCGGATGGAAGCTTGAAGAAACGCAGCGGATAGAGCGCCGCCAGCGTGGCAATACCGAACGCAGTGACCAGGATAATGCGCGCAATGTCAGGCAGCCGGGGGAAAAGGCCGAGCCAGGAGAGGCTGAGAAACAGGCTGGCGATGATGAGCAGCGGCAGAAGCAGCGGCCAGCCGCGCTCGACCGTCATCGAGACCCGTGTCGCCAGCCGGCTCAGGGCAAGCCGCCCGGCCAGGCTGCGATCGCCACTGGAAATGGGGCGTTCCGTCATCGGCCCTTCCTGCCCGGGCGGGATAGCCCGGACTCAACAAGCAGAAGTTTACCAGCAAACACGGCAAAGGCGAGGCGGTTCCGGAAAACTTGAAAAGCTTTGACGGGTTTGCGTCCCACTTCAGTCGAAGCAAGGTTTAGAATTTCGCCGGATCGGTATTCGAGCCGCAGACAAGGACGGCGATCCGCTCGCCCGGCGCCGGCGTGTAGCGGCCGGACAGCAGCGCTGCGAAGGCCGCTGCGCCGCCCGGCTCGGCGATGATCCGCACCCGCTCCCACAGCGCCTTTTGCGCGGCGATGATGGCGCCGTCGGTGACCAGGATGGAGCGTTCGACGAAGGCCTCGGCGATCGGGAACATCATCTCGCCGACGCGTTTGGGCGCCAGCGAATCGGCGGCGACGCCTTCGGCCGGCGCATCGACGGGGTGGCCGGCTTCGAAGGCGCGATGCAGCGTCGGCGCGCCTTCGGGCTCGATGGCGATGATCCTGATGCGGCCGGCAAACCAGGCGGCGATGCCGCCGATCAGGCCGCCGCCGCCGACAGCGACCAGCAGCGTGTCGATGTCGGGCAGATCGTTTTCGATTTCGAGGCCGAGCGTGCCTTGGCCGACCAATGTTTCCTCCTGGTTGAAGGCATGGATCTGCAGCGCGCCGGTCTTTTCGGCAAAAGCCTCGCTGGCGGCCAGCGCCTCGGCATAGCGGGCGCCGCCGACGATCAGTTCGGCGCCGTAGCCGCGGATGCGCTGCAGCTTGGCCGCCGGGCTGACTTCGGGAACGAAGATCGTCGCCTTGTGGCCAAGCCGCATGGCGGCATAGGCGACCGCGGCGCCATGATTGCCGCCCGATGCGGCGACGACGCCGGCCGCAGGCACCGGCCGTTCGAGCAGATTGGTGAAGGCGCCGCGCGCTTTGAACGAACCGGAATGCTGCAGGCATTCGAGCTTGAGGTCGACCGCCAGCGGCGGCCGGTCGAAATCGGCCATGTCGACGCGCAGCACCGGCGTGTGCCTGATATAGCGGCGGATGCGCGGTTCCATCGCGGCAATGCGTTCGCGCGTGACGGTGTTGCCGTTCGTCATGACCATCTCCTTGGGATTGACAGCAATTAGTAACTTGGCAAAATGGCTAAATGCAAGAGGTTGATGTCTTCAAGGCGATCGCCAACGAACGCAGGCTGCAGATCCTCGACTGGCTGAAGGATCCGCAGGCGCATTTCCCGGCCCAGGCAGACGGCGATCTGGTCGAGGACGGCGTTTGCGCGCTGCTGATCGCGGAGAAGCTCGGCATTACGCAGGCGACGCTCTCCGAACATATGCGCGTGCTTACCCAGGCCGGCCTGCTGCGCCCCAAGCGCATCAAGCAATGGACGTTCTACCGCCGCGACGAGGACAGGATCGCCGACACAAGGATGCTCATCCAGAACCGGCTGTAGCGCAGCCGGCGCTGCGGCTTCTATTTCAGCCAGTCGGGCACCGAATCCAGGCCGATCAGCTCGTCATAGGTCTGGCGCCGGCGCACGACGTGGAAACGGTCGCCGTCGACCAGAACCTCAGGCACAAGTAGGCGGGTGTTGTAGGTGCCGGATTGCACCGCGCCATAGGCGCCGGCGGTGGTGACGGCAATTAGGTCGCCAGACTTGAGCCGGGGCAGGTCACGGTCGAGGCCGAGATAGTCGCCTGTCTCGCAGACCGGGCCGACGACATCGACCGCCATGCGCGGCGTGTCGGCCGGCGGCTGCACCACCGGCTTGATGTCGTGGAAGGCATCGTAGAGCGTCGGCCGGATCAGATCGTTCATGGCGGCGTCGACGACGAGGAAGTTCTTGGCGTCGCCTTCCTTCACGAAGATCACTTCCGAGACCAGGATGCCGGCATTGCCGACGATCAGCCGGCCCGGCTCGAACATCACCTTCACTCCAAGCTTTGTCAGATGCTTCCTGACGATCTCGGCATAGGCATCGGGCAAAGGCGGCGGGCTGTTGTCGGTGCGGTAGGGGATGCCGAGGCCGCCGCCGAGATCGACATGCTCGACGGCATGGCCATCGGCGCGCAGCGCGCCGACCAGTTCCGCCAGAAGCGCGAAAGCATCGTCAAAGGGCTGCAACTCGGTGATCTGGCTGCCGATATGGGTATCGATGCCGATGGGCTTGGTGCCCGGCAGCCCGGCCGCGCGGGCATAGACCTGGCGCGCCCGTTGCCAGGGAATGCCGAACTTGTTCTCGGCCTTGCCGGTGGAGATCTTCCTGTGCGTCCTGGCGTCGACATCCGGGTTGATGCGCAGCGAGACCGGCGCCACCTTGCCGAGCGCGGTGGCGCGGGCCGACAGCAATTCAAGCTCCGGCTCGGATTCGACATTGAAGCAGAGAATGCCGGCCTCGAGCGCAAAATCCATCTCGCGCGCGGTCTTGCCGACGCCCGAGAATACGATCTTGCTGGCCGGGATGCCGGCGGCGAGCGCGCGGCGCATTTCGCCTTCCGAGACGGTGTCGGCGCCGGCGCCGAGCTTTGCCAGCGTTCGCAGCACCGCCTGGTTGGAATTCGCCTTCAAGGCGTAACAGACCAGCGTGTCGAGCCCGGCAAAGGCCCCGGCGAACACCCGGTAGTGCCTGGTCAAGGTTGCCGCCGAATAACAATAGAACGGCGTGCCGACGCTTGCGGCGATGTCTGGTATCGCCACGTCCTCGGCATGGAGCACGCCGTCGCGGTAATCGAAATGGTTCACGAGAGTGTTTCCGGAAGTTGGAGCACGAGACCTGGTTAGCACGAGACCTGGTCAGAAAGACCAAGCCGGTCTCATCGGCTCTAGATCAGCGGGTCGAGGATGAACTTCTTGTCCACGACCGGTTTTTCCGGCTCCGGCGGTACCGGCTGTTTGGCGCGCTCGGCGTCCTTGCGGGCCTGGACGGCCGCTTCATAGGGCGTGTCGAGACCGGCCTTACGGCCGCAAGCGGTCACGGCAGCCATCGCCGTCAGCAGCGTCAGCGTCACCAAAATCCTGCTTGCGGTCATCGATCCATCCGTCCGAAACTTTATGTGCTGCGCTTTTAACCGAGTTTTAGGCGCATTGCACCCCGGCATCATGCCTTGGCGATGCGCTTTTTCCAGCTGCGGATCTGCTTCCTGACTTCCGACGGCGCGGTGCCGCCGAAGCTGGTGCGGCTCTTGACCGAATTCTGCACGGCCAGAACCGAGAAGATGTCCTGGGTGATGCCGGGATTGATCGACTGCAGATCCTCCAGCGCCAGCTTTTCAAGGCTCACCTTCTTCTCTTCGGCCAACGCCACCGCGCGGCCTGTGACATGGTGTGCCTCACGGAAGGGCAGGCCCAGCGTGCGCACCAGCCAGTCGGCGAGGTCGGTCGCGGTCGCGTGGCCCGAGCCGGCGGCTTTTTTCATGGCGGCGGCATTGACCGTCATGTCGCGCACCATGCCGGTCATCGCCGCCAGCATCAGATCGAGCGTCTCGGCGGCGTCGAAGACCGATTCCTTGTCTTCCTGCATGTCCTTGCCGTAGGTCAGCGGCATGCCCTTCATCACCGTCAAAAGGCCGACCAGATGGCCGGTGACGCGGCCGGTCTTGCCGCGCACCAGTTCGGCGGCGTCCGGGTTCTTCTTCTGCGGCATGATCGAGGAGCCGGTGGAGAAGGAATCCGACAGCCTGACAAAGCCGAATTGCGGCGTCGACCAGATGATGATTTCTTCGGCGAGCCGTGACAGATGCGTGGCGCAGATCGCGGCCAGGCTCAAGAACTCCAGCGCGAAATCGCGGTCGGAGACGCTGTCGAGCGAATTGCGCATCGGCTCGCGAAAGCCGAGCGCCTTCGCGGTCTTGTGGCGGTCGATCGGAAAACTGGTGCCGGCAAGCGCTGCCGCGCCGAGCGGGCTTTCATCCATCCGCTCGATGGCATCGTGGGTCCGCGACAGGTCGCGCGAAAACATCTCGACATAGGCCATGCAATGATGGCCGAAGGTCACCGGCTGCGCCGCCTGCATGTGGGTGAAGCCGGGCATCACGGTCGCCGCATGCTCCTCGGCGCGGTCGAGCAAGGCTGAGATCAGCCCCTTCAGCGCCTCGGCGACGCGAAAGCACTCGTCCTTGACCCAGAGCCGGAGATCCACCGCCACCTGGTCGTTGCGTGACCGCGCCGTGTGCAGGCGGCCGGCGGCCGGGCCGATCAGATCGGCAAGGCGGGCCTCGATGTTCATGTGAATGTCTTCCAGCCGGGTCGAGAACTCGAACGTGCCGGCCTCGATCTCTTTCAGGATCGTGTTCAGGCCTTGAGCGATTTTGTCTTGATCGGCCGCCGAAATAATGCCCGTTTCAGCCAACATTTCGCTGTGGGCGACCGAACCTCTTATGTCTTGCGCATAAAGTTTGCGGTCGAACGAGATCGACGCGTTGATCGCTTCCATGATCGCGGCCGGACCCGAGGCAAAACGTCCGCCCCACATCTGGTTGCTGGCCTTCTTGTCGCTCATCGCTATAACCCGTGCTCCGGAGCAGTCTTAGAAAATGGCAGACGGTAACAGATACTTCCCGGCCCCGCGCCTGATCCTCGCCGCTTTGCTGGCGGGCGTGCTGGCCGGCGCGGTCGCGGTATATGTCAGCGAGAGCGGGTCTGGCAACAACGCAGCCACCGGCAGCGCACCTGCGGCCGGCGCGGGCAACAGCAAGGACGACGTCGCCTGCGCCGCCAAGAGCGACCGCGCCAAAAAAGTTGCCGCCGCAGCCACCGGCCAGGTTGCGGCATTGCTGCCCGCCGATCCGCCGCAATCGCTGGAAAGTCTCGCCTTCAACGGTCCCGACGGCAAGCCGATGACGCTCGCCGATCATGCCGGCAAGACCGTGCTGCTCAATCTGTGGGCAACGTGGTGCGCGCCCTGCCGCGCCGAAATGCCGGCGCTCGACGCCTTGCAGAAGGAAAAGGGCAGCGATGCCTTCGAAGTGGTCGCGGTCAATGTCGATGCCGGCGACGATGTGAAGCCCAAGAAGTTCCTCGCCGATATCGGCATCGGGTCGCTCGGCTACTACCGCGATTCGACGCTGGCGCTGTTCAACGACGTCAAGACGCGTGGCTTGGCGCTAGGCCTCCCCGTCACCATGCTGATCGATGGCGAAGGCTGCCTGATCGCGCATATGAACGGACCGGCCGAATGGTCAGGACCGGATGCCAAGCGCCTGGTCGAGGCCGCACTCGCCCCTTAGAGCGGTTCACCGTTTCGTCGAAACGGCTACCCGCGCTAACTTTTTTGTTTCGACGCAATTTCGGACGGAAACCGTTTCACACTAATTGCTCTAGGCTGAGCGCAGGGCCGCCGCCGGCGGCAGCATCAAGATGCTGCCGCCGCGTTGTTTGACGCCGGCGTCGTCTTGTGCCGCCGGTGCCGCGACGCCGGTCAGTTCGCTGAACGCCTCGATCGGGCTGGGCCGGCCTAGATAGTAGCCCTGGCCGATCTCGCAGGCCTCGGCGTCGAGGAATTTCAGCTCGCCCAGCGTCTCGACGCCCTCGGCCAGAACCGGCAGGCCGAGACCGCGGCCAAGCCCCAGAACGGCGCGCACGATGGCTGCCACCTGGCCGTTGCTGTCGACTGATTTGATGAATGAGCCGTCGATCTTGATCTTGTCGAAGGGGAAGGCGCGGAGATTGGACAGCGAGGAGTAGCCGGTGCCGAAATCGTCCATCGCCACACGCACGCCAAGCGCCTTCACCTGGCGCAAGGTCGCCAGCGCGCGCGGCATGTCCTTGACCAGCGCCGTTTCGGTGATCTCGAGTTCGAGCCTGCCGGGCGTCAGGCCGGAGCCGAGCAGGACTTCATGCACCTTGCGGCTGAAATTCGGATTGTGGAGCTGCACCGCCGAGACATTGACCGCGACGGTGAGAGGGTTCTTCCAGCGCGCTGCCTCGGCGCAGGCCGTCGCCAGCACCCATTCGCCGATCTGGATGATGACGCCGCTGTCTTCGGCCACCGGGATGAAGGTCGCCGGCGACACGTCGCCGCGCTGCGGATGGCGCCAGCGGATCAGCGCTTCGAACCCGACCATCCGCCCGCTGCTGATCTCCTTTTGTGGCTGGTAGACGAGGCGAAACTCATCGCGCGCCATGGCCTGGCGCAGTTCGTGCTCCATCACGCGCCGGTCTCGCGCCTCGGCGCCCATCGAGGCCTCGAAGTAACGGTAAGTGTCCTTGCCCTCGGCCTTGGCGCGGTAGAGCGCGGTGTCGGCGTGGCTGACCAGGAGTGTCGGCTCATCGGCGTCGAGCGGATAAAGTGCAATGCCGATGCTGGCCGACACCAGCCCGCCACCGACCGACAGCCGGTTTTCCTCGCGCATGGCCGCCAGCACCGCCTCGGCGATGCGGCCGGCCGCCTGCGGATCGGGAAGGTTCGGAGCGATGATGGCGAACTCGTCGCCGCCGAGACGCGCCAGCATCTGTCCGTGGCGGAGCACGGCGGAGGCGCATAGCGCCACCTTCTGCAGCATGGCATCGCCGGCGCCATGCCCGAACAGGTCGTTCACTTCCTTGAAGCGGTCGAGGTCGAGCAGCAGCAGCGCAAGATGCCCACCCTTGCCGCCGCGGTCCATTGCGGCAATTTCGGCCTCGAGCCGGCCGGAGAAACTGCGGCGGTTGGGGAGCCCGGTCAGCGGGTCGAAATGGGCGAGGCGCAGGATCTCCTGCTCGGCCTTCCTGCGTTCGCGGATGTCGCGCACGGCGACCACGCTGTGCCGCTTGCCGCAATAGTCGATGCTTCTGGCGATAAGTTCGACGGGGATGGTGGCGCCGTCATGGGCTCTGAGTTCGGCTTCCTGTGCCTGTCCGCTGCAGTCGGACATGCCGGCCGCGGTGCGTTCGCCGAAGAGGTCGCCAAGCAGCATCGCGTTCAGCACTTCCGGCGCAATGCCGGTGAGTGCCGCGATGCTGTCATTGGCGCTGACGATGCGGGCGCCGTCGCAGACGATCAGCCCCTCGACGGCGGCGTTGGCGAGGCCGTGCATGCGCTCGGCCTCGAGCTTGTGACGCCGGAAGCGAAGGTCGATCCACAATGCTGCGGCTGAAAGCACCAGGATAGCCATGCTGACTGCAGCGGCGGCGAAGGCCTGCGACACCGGTTCGACCGTGAACTGCGATATCTCGATGGAGGAGTCCGGGAAGATCGACACCGCGCCCATGGCGATGAAGTGCAGGCTGCAGATCGCCAGCGTCAACAGGATGGCGGCGGCGATTGTGGCCTGCATGGACGGCCGTCGCAACACGACCAGCAGCGCCAGCGCGGCGAGGGTGACGCCTGTCAGCACCGAGACGCCGACCAGCAGCGGGTTCCAGACGATGCGCCCTTCGACCTCGAAGGCGGCCATGCCGATATAGTGCATGGCGGCGATACCAGCGCCGAGGACCGCGCCGCCGACCAGAGGGTAGTCGATGCCCCGGCGCAAGGTGGCGATCCACATGCCCGCAGCGGTCAGGGCGACGGAACCGGCGAGCGAAAGCGCCGACATTTCCGTATTGTAGGCGTTGGGGATTCCGGGAGAAAAGGCAAGCATTGCGATGAAATGCGTCGCCCAGATACCGAAGCCGGTGGAAGTGGCTGCTATCATCAGCCAGGTATAGCGGTTGCGCTCGCTCGAGCGGTCGACATGGCGAAGCAGGTTGACCGCCGAGAAGGAAGAAATACCGCAAATGAGCGCTGCCAGTGCGACCAGTCTCAGATCGTGCTCATGCACGATACAATTATAGACCGTCAGCATCTCGCCCCACCTGCTCTCCCACAGCAATCAAGCCGTCCACTTGATTAGTATGCCACGCTTGACGAAGAATCGGTTATGCGAACTACAACTACAGCGGGTTTTTCGGGTTGTACGTTGCGGCGATCCTGTTCTCATTCCAGACGCACGGTTACAGCAGCGCCTGGCGCGATGCCGCTCGGCCGATCTCGATCTGGCCGAGCGCCGGTTTGGCGGCCGCACGGTGCAGGTGCGTGGCGCTGTCACGCGGGCCCTTCACGCATCGCTGGGCGGTCGGCGATCCTTGCAGGCCCACCATGCCCCATTCTATCGCTGAGCCGGCTTGGCATTTCTCTCTGTCCTCGTTGCAAGGCGAGGGGGCGCGAAGTTAGCCGGGTATGAAATTCACGAAACAGCAACAAATCCGTTGTCCGATTGTCATCAGCGACACATATTGCGTTCGCGGGAGCGCCCCTTTCGCCAATGACAAACGGGAGATGAAACATGAAGTTGTTCGGCTTTGCGGCCGGTGTTGCCGCCACCTTGACCCTGCTTTCCACCACCTCCGCCTTCACCGCCACCCAGATCAGTTGGTGGCATGCAATGACCGGCGCCAATGCCGAGGTGGTCGACAAGATCGCCAAGGATTTCAATGCCAGCCAGAGCGACTATGAAATTCTCCCTGTTTTCAAGGGCACCTATCCCGAAACGCTGAATGCCGGCATCGCTGCCTTTCGTGCGGGGCAAGCGCCCGACATCATCCAGGTGTTCGACGTGGGTACCGGCGTCATGATGGCCGCCGAAGGTGCGATCAAGCCGGTGGCCGATGTGCTGACCAGCGCCGGCGTGACCTTCGACAAGAGCCAGTATTTGCCCGGCATCGTCGGCTACTATTCGAAGCCGGACGGGACCATGCTGTCCTTCCCCTATAATTCCTCGTCGCCCATCCTCTACTACAACAAGGATATCTTCCAGAAGGCCGGGCTTGATGTGAACAATCCGCCAAAGACCTGGAACGAGGTGTGGGAAGCCGCCAAGAAGATCAAGGCGAGCGGCGCCGCTTCCTGCGGCTATACCTCGACCTGGTTGACCTGGATCCACCTTGAGGCCTTCGCTGCCTGGAATGACGTTTCCTATGGCACCAACCAGAACGGACTTGCCGGAACCGACGTCGAGCTCAAGATCAATGCGCCGATCTTCGTCAATCATTTCCAGGCGCTCGCCGACCTGGCCAAGGACGGCACCTTCAAATATGGCGGCCGTACATCCGAAGCCAAGCAGATCTTTCTTGCCGGAGAATGCGGCATCTTCACCGAATCGTCGGGGGGTCTCGGTGACATCGTCAAGTCGGGCATGAACTACGGCATCGGCCAGCTTCCCTATGATAGTGACGCCAAGGGCGCGCCCCAGAACACCACGCCGGGCGGCGCCAGCCTGTGGGTGTTCGGCAACAAATCGGACGAGGAATACAAGGGCGTCGCGGCGTTCTTCTCCCACCTGTCCAAGACCGAAGTGCAGGAGTATCTGCATCAGAAGTCGGGTTATCTGCCGGTGACGCTCGCTGCCTATGAGGCGACCAAGAAGTCCGGCTTCTATGACAAGAACCCGGGCCGTGAGACGCCGATCCTGCAGATGCTGGGCAAGGCGCCGACCGAGAACTCGAAGGGCGTGCGCCTCGTCAACCTGCCGCAGGTGCGCGACATCGAGAATGAGGAGTTCGAGAAGATGCTGGCCGGCCAGCAGACTGCGCAGCAGGCGCTCGACAACGCGGTCGCACGCGGCAACAAGGCGATTCAGGAAGCGATCGGAAACTGAAGCGATTTGTCAGTTGAACCTCGTCCACGCGGACCCGCGTGGACGATTTCCTGAATAGCGAGGGAATCACCCTGTCTCCACGCGTCGTCTTCCCCAACAAGACCCTGCCTTACCTGCTGGTGGCGCCGCAACTCGCCATTACGCTGATCTTTTTCTACTGGCCGACCGGGCAGGCGCTCTACCAGTCGATGCTTAGGGAAGACCCGTTCGGGCTGAAGAGCAAGTTCGTCGGGCTCGCCAACTTTCGCAAGGTGCTGGCCGACCCGGCCTACCTCAACTCGATCAAAGTCACGCTGGTGTTCTCTCTGGCGACCGCGATCGTCGCCATGGGTGTGGCCCTGTTGCTTGCCGTCATGGCCGAGAAGGTGGTGCGCGGCAGAGGCCTTTATCGCACGCTGCTGATCTGGCCGTATGCGGTGGCGCCGGCGATTGCCGGCATGTTGTGGCTGTTTCTGTTCAACCCCTCGATCGGTTCGCTGGCCTACGCCTTGAGAGGTCTCGGCATTGCCTGGGATCCTTTGCTTAACGGCAACCAAGCCATGATCCTGCTGGTGTCTGCGGCTGCCTGGAAGCAGATCAGCTACAATTTCCTGTTCTTCGTCGCCGGGCTGCAGGCGGTGCCGAAGACGTTGATAGAGGCGGCGGCCATGGACGGCGCCGGGGAGACGAAGCGCTTCTGGACCATCGTCTTCCCGCTGCTCGCGCCGACGACCTTCTTCCTGCTGGTCGTCAACACGGTCTATGCGCTGTTCGACACTTTCGGTATCGTCCATGCCGTCACCGGCGGCGGGCCGGGCAAGGCCACCGAGACGCTGGTCTACAAGGTCTACAATGACGGTTTCGTCAATTTGATCCTCGGCGATTCGGCCGCGCAGTCGGTCATCCTGATGGTCATCGTCATCTCACTCACGGCCATCCAGTTCCGCTATGTGGAACGCAAAGTCCACTACGGTTGAGCGCGAGCGATGATTGGTCAGTCCCCGCTTCGCGCCCTCATCGCCCACGCCGTGCTCATCCTGGGCATCCTGATCGTCGCTTTCCCGATCTACTACACCTTCGTTGCCTCCACGCAGACGCTGCAGACCATCCTCAAGCCGCCATTGCCTCTTTTGCCCGGCGACCAGGTCTGGAACAATTACAGCGAGGCGCTGTTCGGCGGTGTCGGCCGCATCGGCGGCGTCAGTGTCGGCCGATTGCTGCTCAACACCACGATCATGGCGCTCGGCATCGCGGTGGGGAAGATTTTCATCTCGATCCTTTCGGCCTATGCGATCGTGTTCTTCCGTTTTCCGCTTCGGATGGTCTTCTTCTGGCTGATCTTCATCACACTGATGCTTCCCGTCGAGGTGCGCATCCTGCCGACCTACAAGGTGATGGTCGATCTCGGCATGATCGACACCTATGCCGGCCTGATCATTCCGCTGATCGCCTCGGCCACCGCCACGCTTCTGTTTCGCCAGTTCTTCATGACCATCCCAGGTGAGTTGGTGGAAGCGGCGCGTGTCGACGGCGCCGGACCATGGCGCTTCTTTTTCGACATCCTGCTGCCGCTGTCGCGCACCAACATCGCAGCACTGTTCGTCATCCTCTTCATCTATGGCTGGACGCAGTACCTGTGGCCGCTGCTCGTCACCAACAGCAACGACATGAACACCATCGTCATCGCACTTAGAAAGATGGTCTCCTTCGCCGATGCCGATACCCAATGGCATCTGGTCATGGTCACCGCGATGCTGGCCATACTGCCGCCGATCCTGATCGTGGTGCTGATGCAACGCTGGTTCGTGCGCGGACTTGTCGATTCCGAAAAGTGAGAAGCCGATGGCGACCGTCGATCTGAAGGATGTGAAGAAGGTCTATCCCAGCGGCGTCGAGGCGGTGAGGGGTGTCTCCATCGCCATTCCCGACAAGGAGCTTTGCGTGCTGGTTGGGCCGTCCGGCTGCGGCAAGTCCACGCTGCTGCGGATGATCGCCGGGCTTGAGACCATTTCTTCCGGCACCGTCGCCATCGACGGCAAGATCGTCAACACGATCGGTCCGACCGAGCGCGACATCGCCATGGTGTTCCAGAACTATGCGCTCTATCCACATATGAAGGTCTACGACAACATGGCCTACGGGTTGCGCAACCGGGGTACTCCCAAGGACGAGATCGACAGCAGGGTTCGCTCGACCGCCAAGGTGCTGGAGCTCACGGCGCTGCTCGACCGGCGCCCGCGCGAGCTTTCCGGCGGCCAGCGCCAGCGCGTGGCCATGGGTCGCGCAATCGTGCGCAATCCAAAAGTCTTCCTGTTCGACGAACCGCTTTCCAACCTCGACGCCAAACTGCGCGGCCAGATGCGGGTCGAAATAAAGAATTTGCAGCGCTCGCTCGGTGTCACCTCGGTCTACGTCACCCACGACCAGCTTGAGGCGATGACGCTGGCCGATATTCTCGTCGTCATGAATGGCGGGTTGGTCGAGCAGACGGGCGCGCCGCTCGACATCTACGAGAAGCCGGCATCGACCTTCGTCGCCTCCTTCATCGGAGCGCCGCCGATGAACCTTCTGCCTCTTTCGCAAGGACCGGCTGGTCCGGCGCTGACCGACGGCAAGACGGTTGACTTCGCGCCTACGAACGCCGCCACGCTTGGCTTCCGCCCTGAGGATGCCGACGTCACCTTCAGTGCCGAGGCATCATCCGGCGCGCTTATTCTGCCTGCGGCGGTCGAGGCGGTCGAACCTGTGGGAGCCGAAAGCTTTCTTCACTGTGCCGCCGGCGGCAACCGCATCGTCGTGCGTGTGGCCGGCCGCGCCACGGCCAAACCCGGCGATCAACTGCGCGTCGTGGCGAGGGCCGAGAAGCTGCATTGGTTCGACAATGCTGGGAAACGAGTCGATTGACGCAGCCGCTCGCGCCAAACCGACGCATCGGCAGTTCAGGCGAAGACATGCGCCTTGCCGGAAACTGTCAGACGCACGATCTCGCCGACGGCAGGTGCGTCGATTCCCGGCTTGCGTAAGGTCAGCGGTGTGCTGCCGATCGCCGCGGCGTCCGGCGGATCGGGGTTGTTCAACAGCCGCACGGCAATGGTGCACATCGAGCCTGCGAATTCCGAGTCCGTCACCTCGGCGAATATCGTGCCCGCAGGACCCGACATGCCTTCGCGCGACGTGCGCTTTACCTGCACCTGCTCCGGTCGCAGCATGATGCGGGCGATGTCGCGCCGCTCCTTCGAGTCGACGGCTATGCGACCAAGCGAGGAGGTGGCGAAGCCGCCTGAAATCTTTGCCGGCAAGATGATGGCGTCGCCAAGAAACTCGGCAACCATGCGGTCTTTCGGCTGCAGATAGAGTTCTCGCGGTGTGCCGATCTGAGAGAACTTTCCGTCGCGCATGACCGCCACCTGGCTGGCGAAGGACAGCGCCTCGGCCTGGTCGTGGGTGACCAGGATGGTGGTGATGCCGGCGGCTTCGAGTAGTTCGGCGACCGCCTTGCGCATCGAGGCGCGCAGACCGGTGTCGAGCGCCGAGAACGGTTCGTCGAGAAGCATCAGCCTGGGCTTCATCGCCATGGCGCGGGCCAGCGCCACGCGCTGCTGCTGGCCGCCGGAGAGCTGGTGCGGGCGGCGCTTGAGGATCGCCTTGTCCAGCCCGACGGTATAGGCGAGCTCGGCGATGCGCTCGGCGCGCTGGTCCTCGCCGCGGGCCATGCCAAAGCCGATATTGTCGCCGATGCTGAGATGCGGGAACAGGGCGCCGTCCTGCGCCACCAGGCCGATGCCGCGGCGGTGCGCCGGCACCGCATGGCCGCCATTGGCCAGCACCTCGCCGTCGAGCACGACGCGGCCCTGGTCGGGCGCCTCGAAGCCGGCGATCAGCCGCAGCAACGTCGTCTTGCCGCAGCCGGACGGGCCGACGATCGCGGTGCGACTGCCGCTTGCGGCGCTGAGCTCGATGCCGGCAAGGGCTGCGACCGGGCCGTAGTGCTTGGTGAGGCCACTGATTTCGAGAAAGCTCATCGCCCGGCCATCCGTTTCGACTGGACATAGAGCAGCCAGGTCAGCGGCAGCGACATCGCCACCATGATGAAGGCGTAAGGGGCGGCGGAGGCATAGTCGATCTCGCCGCTATAGGACCAGAACGCCATGGCCAGCGTGCGCGTGCCGTTGGGCGCCAGCATCTGGGTGGCGGTCAGCTCGTTCATGATGCCGAGCGCGACCAGCGCCATGCCGGCCGCAGCCCCCGGCGCCGACAGGCGAATCGTTGTCGACCAAAGCGCCTTCAGCGGCGGCCGGCCAAGGCTGGCGGCGGCGCGTTCGAGCTCGACCGGCGCCTGTGCGATCGAGGCTCTGAGGCTGATCAAGGCGCGCGGCAGGAACATCAGCGCATAGGCGACCAGGATTGTGAACAGCGTCTGGTAGAGCGGCATGGCGATGCGCACGGTGATGGTGACCAGCGCCAACGCGATGACGACGCCGGGCAGCGAACCGACGATGTAGTTGCAGCCCTCGAGCAGCCGCTGCAGCGGCCCGGGCGCGCGGATCGAGATCCAGGCCATCGGCATGGCGGCGATTGTCGCAAGCAAGGCGCCGGCGAGCGCCAGGAAGAGCGTCTGGCCAAGCGCCAGGCCGATCTCGTCGAAACGCCAGACATCGGCGCCGCCAGCGACCAGCCAGCGGCCGATGGTGACGAAGGGCACGCCGATGGCGAGCAGCGTGGTGATGGCAGGCAGAGCCAGGCAAGGCAGCGTGGCGCGCCCGAGCCTGGTGCGCTGCTGGCGGCGCGCGGCACCCGAGCCTACGCGGGCATAGCGTTCCTCGCCGCGCACCAGCACCTCCAGCGCGAGCAGCACGAAGCAGCAAGTCACCAGGACGCCGGCTAGCATGTTGGCGGCGGGACCGTTGAAGGTCGACTGGAACTGGTCGACGATCGCCGTGGTGAAAGTGTCGAAGCGGATGAAGACGTAGAGGCCGTATTCGGCCAGCAGATGCAGGCCGACCAGCAGCGCGCCGCCGCAAATGGCCAGTCTCAGCTGTGGCAGCACGACACGCCAAAACACCCGCCATGGTCCAAGGCCGAGTGCTGCGGCTGCGTCCTCCAAAGCAGGATCGAGCCGGCGCAGAGCCGCCGCCAGCGGCAGATAGAGGAACGGGAAATAGGCGAGAACCGAGACCAGCACGCCGGCCCACAGGCCGTGCAAGGTCGGCACCATGGTGATCCAGGCGTAGGAATGCACGAAGGCGGGGATGGCGAGCGGCGCCACCGACAGCCAAGCCCACAGGCGGGCGCCGGGCAGGTCGCTGCGCTCGGTCAGCCATGCCAGCGTCACCGACAGCACGGTGGCGATCGGCACGGTGAGCGCCACCAGAAGCACGGTGTTGACCAGAAGTTCGCCGACGCGCGGCCGGAAGACCAGGGCCGAAGCAGTGTCCCAGCCGATCTGCACACCGATCCAGATGATGAACGCCAGCGGCAGCAGCGACAGCAGCGAGACAATTATGGCGGCAAGCGCGATCCAGGACATGGGCTTCCGGCGGGACCGCCCGACTGTCTGGCCTGAACGTGCGAGATCGACCGCAGTTTGCATCAGCTCGACCGCGCCACTGCCGCCGGGGCGGGGGCGCCGCAGGCGCGGCCGGAAACGCAATGTGTTGTCATGGACAATGCCATCTCGAAAACAGAGCGCTCCTGCGGAAAGTCCGGCAGGAGCGCAATCGTTGCCCTTTTAGGACGAACCCAGCCTAAAGCAAGCCGGCTGCCGTCATCAGGTCCGTCACCTTTTTGGAGTTCAGTGTCGCCGGATCGACCTTCGGCGCCTGCAGGTCGGCCAGCGGCACCAGCTTGGGATTGGACTGCGCGTCCTTGCCGATAGCGTATTCGAAGGACGTGCCGGTCTTCAGCACGTCCTGGCCGCCTTTCCCGGTCACCCATTTGAGGAACGCCTGGGCTTCCTTCGGGTGTTTGCTCGAGGCGAGCACGCCGCCGCCGGAGATCGAGACGAAAGCGCCGGGATCCTGGTTCTTGAAATAATGCAGTTCGACGTTCTTGCTGTTTTCGCCGGTCTTTGCCTGATCGCCGAAATAGTAATAGTGGTAGATGATTCCGCCTTCGATCTCGCCGGCATTGACCGCCTTCATCACCGTGCCGTTGCCCTTGTAGGCGGTGAAATTCTCCTTCATGGCCTTCAGCCAGTCGGCGGTTGCGGCTTCGCCCTTGAGCTCGAGCAGCGCGCTGACGATGGCCTGAAAATCGGCGCCGGAAGGCGAGGCTGCCCAGCGGCCTTTCCAGGCGGGATCGGCGAGATCGAGCATCGATTTGGGCAGCTTTTCGGCCGTGAGCTTGGTCTTGTTGTAGGCAAAGACGGTGCTGCGCGCCGCGACACCCACCCATTTGCCGCTGCTCGGCTGGAATTCGGCCGGGACTTGCGCCAGCGTGTCGGCGTCGACCGGCGCGAAAAGGCCCGCCGCTTCGACCAGGGTCATCGCCGGCGAGTTTTCGGCCAGGAACACGTCGGCCGGCGAAGAAGCGCCCTCGGCGACGATCTGGTTGGAGAAATCGCTGTCGCCGCCATTGCGCAGCGTGACCTTGATGCCGGTTTCCTTGGTGAAACCTTCGACCCATTCCTTGGCCAGGCTCTCATGCTGGGCGTTGTAGACGATGATGCCTGCATCCGCGGCCATCGCCGGCCCGGCGATCATGCTCACGGCCAGCGCTGTGGCCCCCGCTAGGGTGGAGAGCGTGTATCTCATGGCGTCATCCTCAATCTCGGTGGTTCTGGTTTCGCAGGCTGCACCTATCGATACCTGACAGCAGTAGTCAACATTGCTCGGCTGCTTCAATCGGTCGCCGCTCCCGCAAACTTTCGTGATTTTGCGGCACTTTGGCTTGGACATTATTTCGCCGGACACGTAACAAATCGGTGCCGAGGCGCGAAGATCGGGGAGTGAACTCTTGTGAGCGGCAAGGATGAGGCCGAGCTTTCCCGGCTGATGCGGGCCGCGATCGCGGGAGATGAAAGGGCCTACGCCGACTTTTTGCACCGGATCGCCGCGCTGGTTCGCGGCTTTGCGAGGCGCAAGATCGTACAGGGCGGGGTCGATCCCGAGGATGTCGTGCAGGAAACCTTGCTGGCCATTCATGTGAAACGGCATACCTGGCGCCAGGACGCGCCGGTGTTGCCATGGATCTATGCGATAGCCCGCTTCAAGCTGATCGATGCTTTCCGGCGGCGCGGACGGCGCATCGAAATCGAGATCGACGAGATCGCCGAGACCTTTGCCGAGCCGGAAACCGAGACCGTCAGCGAACGCGACATCAACCGGGCGCTGGACGGACTGCCGGCTGCGCAGCGCTCCGTCGTTTCTTCGATCTCGGTCGACGGCCGCTCCATCGGCGAGACGGCGGCCAGGCTCGGCGTCAGCGAGACGGCGGTGCGGGTGTCGCTGCATCGCGGGCTTGCCGCGATCGCCAAGCGATTTGGGCAGGGGCGCTTCGGGCGGCAGTGACATGAGGACGGAGGATCTCATCAAGGCACTCGACGCCGACACAAGCAGCAAGGCGATGCCGCTGCGCTCGGCCTGGTTGATGGCGGCGGCAGCCGCGGCGGTGATCGCGGCTCTGGTCTTCTTTCTCACCATCGGCCCGCGTCCCGACATCATGACCGCCATGCACACGATGCGGTTCCTGGCGAAGTTCGTGTTCACCATCGTGCTAGCCGTCACCGCCTTTGGCCTGGTCCGGGCGTTGTCGACGCCGGGCGCTTCGACGGCAAGAGCCGCGGCCTGGATGCTGGCGGCGCCGCTGCTGGTGGCCGTGGCGGTGGCTCTCGAACTGTTCATGGTGCCGGAGCCGATGTGGAGCACGCGCATGGTCGGCTCCAACATGATGATCTGCATGGGCTTCATCCCGCTGATCGGAATCGGCCCGCTTGCCGTCTTCCTGTGGATGCTGCGCTATGGCGCGCCGACGCGGCCGGTGTTGGCCGGGGCGGTCGCGGGACTGCTCGCCGGCGGCCTGGCGGCAACCTTCTACGCCGCGCACTGCTTCGACGATTCGCCGCTTTTCGTCGCCACCTGGTACACGCTCGCCATCGCCGTCCTCGCCGGTCTGGGCGCGCTCGGGGGACGGTTCTTCGTGCGCTGGTGACCGGGCGGTTCAAGATCGCCCAATAATCACCGATCCTTAATCATGCCGGCAATTGTTTGCGGGTTCACCGTGTTGCCGGTGGCTCCGGCGCAACCTTTCCTTAAAATCGATCATCCAGTGTTTTTTGCAGAAATGTGTTGCGCATGGGGTGGCATGCACAGTGATGCGACGAGAGCGAAAAAGCCTGCGGGCTGACAGTCACGTGGCTTTGGTGCTTGCGGCCGGAGGGCTTTGCGCTGCCGTGGTCGCGCTCCTGCTGTCGCGGCTCGATGTCAGCGCCGAAGTGCTGAAACTCTGCCTGCAGATATCGGTGCCGGTCGCCGCCGTTGCGCTGATTCTCGCCGCCCTGTTCATTTACCGGATACTGGACGACCGCCGGCAGATCGCCGAAAGCGAGCAGCGTTTCCGCCGCGCCATGGAGGATTCGGCGATCGGCATCGCCATTGTCGGCCTCGACGGCCGCATCCATGAAACCAACCCGGCCTTCGCCGCCATGCTCGGCTATAGCAAGCAGGAGATCGAGGCGCTGACCTTCTTTCAGATCACCCATCCCGACGATGTGCAGATCGGCCGTGAGACGATGGACGGCATGCGGGCGGGCACCGTCAACGCCTTCCACTTCGAAAAGCGCTACCTCAGGAAGGACGGCACGCCGGTATGGGCCCATCTTGCCGGTTCCGTCATTCGCGACGAGAAGAGCGGGAGCCCGCTCTACCTGGTCTCCCAGATCGAGGATATCGATGCGCGCAAGCAATCCGAGGCGCGCATAGCCGAAGCCGAAACGCGCTGGAATTTTGCCCTGGCCAGCGCCGGACAAGGCGTCTGGGATCTTGATATGCGGAAGGGCGGCACCACCTACTCCGCCACCTGGGTGAAGATGCTGGGCTATGCCGATGGCGAACTGGACGGCGACCCCGACCGCTGGCTGGCGATGATCCACCCCGACGATCGCGAAAACGTCGCCGAAGCCGATCGTGCCCATCTGGAGGGCAGGACACCGTTCTTCGAAGCCGAGTTCCGGATGCGCCACAAGGATGGCCACTGGGTCTGGATCCTCGACCGCGGCAAGACGCTCGAACGCGACAAGGACGGACGGCTGGTCAGGGCCATCGGCAGCCTGACCGATATCACCCAGCGCAAGCAAACCGAGGAAAGCCTCATCGTATCGGCGGCAATGCTGGCCGACGAGAAGGAGCGGCTGAGGGTGACGCTGCAGTCGATCGGCGACGCCGTCATCTGCACCGATGCCGCCAACCGCATCACCTTCATGAACCCGGTCGCCGAAAAGCTCACCGGCGTTGTTGGCGCGGAGGCGCTCGGCAAGACGCTTGGCCATGTCTACTGGGCGGTGGACGAAGAAACCGGGCAAAGGATCGGCATGACGCGGCCGGCGCTCGGCAGCGCCAGCCCTGCCGACCAGAACAGTCGCGCCGTCCTCATCCGTCGCGACGACACACGCTGCAGCATCCGCCAGGTGGTGTCGCCGATCATGAACGACCGCCAGGAGTTCTGCGGTCTTGTCATCGTCTTCCAGGACTTCACCGATGCGCGCGCCTTGCAGCGCCAGCTCGCCTATGCCGCCGCGCATGATGCGCTGACCGGCCTTGCCAACCGTTCGAGCTTTATCCGCACCATGGAGGAACTGGTCGACCGGAGCCGCAAGGCCGGCACAGCCAGGTCGGCGGGCGAACATCATTTCATGTTCATCGATCTGGACCATTTCAAGCTGGTCAACGACACTGGCGGGCACGCCGCCGGCGACGCCTTGCTGAAGCGGGTTGCCGAGGCCATTCGCGGTGCGCTTGGGCCGGAGGATATCGTGGCCCGCCTCGGCGGCGACGAATTCGCGGTCATCCTGAAAGCCGGGCCGAGCGCCGGCGCCAGGATTGCCGCACGCTCTGTCATCGACGCCATCCGCGGCCTGCAGTTCAGCTGGGACGGCCGGCCGCATGCGATCGATGCCAGCATCGGGCTGGCGCCAATCCACAGCAACAGCGGTGAAGTCGACGAGATCATCGCCCGGGCCGATGCTGCCTGCTATGCGGCCAAGGCCGCCGGCCGCGGCTGTGTTTCCGTGGCGCCTGACGATACCGGGTCAAGAGGCCAAGCAGAGCCGCCGCTTGCAGCGGCGTCCTGAGGGAGCACGGAACTTTCGTTCTGGTGGTTAGCGCGTCGGAACCGGATGCTCGCCGCGATAGTCGTAGAAGCCGCGCCCGGTCTTGCGGCCGAGCCAGCCGGCCTCGACATATTTCACCAGCAGCGGGCAGGGGCGATATTTCGAATCCGACAGGCCGTCATGCAGCACCTGCATAATCGACAGGCAGGTGTCGAGGCCGATGAAATCGGCGAGCTGCAGCGGTCCCATCGGATGGTTGGCGCCGAGCCGCATGGCGGTGTCGATGGCATCGACCGAGCCGACCCCCTCATAGAGCGTGTAGATCGCCTCGTTGATCATCGGCAACAGAATGCGGTTGACGATGAAGGCCGGAAAATCTTCAGAGACGGTGATGGTCTTGTCGAGCTGTTTCACATAGGCCTTGGCCGCCTCGAAGGTCTGATCCTCGGTAGCGATGCCGCGCACCAGTTCGACCAGCTTCATCAGCGGCACGGGGTTCATGAAATGTATGCCGATGAAACGCTCAGGACGGTCGGTCTGCGCGGCAAGCCGGGTGATCGAAATCGACGAGGTGTTGGTCGCCAGAATGGCTTCCGGGTTGAGCTGGGGACAGAGCTGCGCGTAAATCTTGCGCTTGACCGTCTCGTCCTCGGTCGCCGCCTCGATAACCAGATCGGCACCGGCGAGATCAGCCATGGTGGGGGCTGCGGAAATGCGCGCCATCGCTTCGTTACGCAGCTTTTCCTCAAGCTTGCCGGAGCCGACCTGGCGGGCCATGTTGCCGCTGACCGTGGCAATGCCCTTCTCGATACGGTCGGGCGAGACGTCGTAGATCAGCACCTTGAAACCCGAAAGTGCTGATACATGCGCGATGCCGCCGCCCATCTGGCCGGCGCCGATGATGCCGATCGTCTCGATCTTGGCCATTTGCAGCGATCCCGTCGAAAAGGCCTTTGCGGCCTGCTTTTTGTGCAGTGCAAACTAAAAGGGTGGGGCAGCTTCGTCTACCCCACCCTTTCACAATTTAATACGCTTTGGCAGAAAGCGTCAAAGCGCCTTTTGCAGTTCCGGCAGGATGACGAACAGGTCGCCGACCAGGCCATAATCGGCAACCTGGAAGATCGGCGCCTCTTCGTCCTTGTTGATGGCGACGATGACCTTCGAATCCTTCATGCCGGCAAGGTGCTGGATGGCGCCGGAAATGCCGACGGCAATATAGAGGTCAGGCGCCACGACCTTGCCGGTCTGGCCGACCTGCCAGTCATTCGGGGCGTAGCCGGCGTCGACGGCAGCGCGCGAGGCGCCGACGGCTGCACCGAGCTTGTCGGCGACCGGCAGGATGACTTCCTGGAACTTTTCCGAGGAACCGAGCGCGCGGCCGCCCGAAATGATGATCTTGGCCGAGGTCAGCTCCGGACGGTCGGTTTCCGAGAGTTTGTTCTCGACGAAAGTGGAGAGGCCGGGATTGGCCGCGGCCTTCACCGTCTCGACAGCTGCCGAGCCGCCCTCGGGGGCAGCCTGGAAGGAGGCGGTGCGCACAGTGATGACCCTCTTGGCGTCGGTAGACTGCACCGTCTGGATCGCATTGCCAGCATAGATCGGCCGCTTGAACGTGTCTGGTGAAACCACTTCGATGATCTCGGAGACCTGCGCGACATCGAGCAGGGCCGCCACGCGCGGCGCGACGTTCTTGCCCGACGAGGTCGCCGGCCCGATTATGGTGTCGTAGGCGCCGGCCAGCGAGACAACGAGTGCGGCGAGCGGTTCGGCGAGGCGCTCGGCCAGTTCGTCGGCCTCGGCCAGCAGCACCTTGCTCACGCCCTTGAGCTTGGCGGCGGCGTCGGCAGCGCCTTTGGCGCCTTTGCCGGCCACCAGCACATGCACGTCCGAACCGATCTGCAGCGCCGCCGAGAGCGCTTTGGCGGTCTGGTCGGAAAGAGTTGCGTTGTCGTGTTCTGCGATGAGGAGAATGGTCATTTTATCTGTTCCTTCCAGTCTCAGAGCACGCCGGCTTCGTTCTTCAGCTTGTCGACCAGTTCGGCGACGCTCTTGACCTTCACGCCCGCCTTGCGGCCGCTGGGCTCCTCGGTCTTGAGCACCTTCAGGCGCGGCTTGACGTCGGCGCCGTAATCGGCCGGGCTCTTTTCGTCGAGCGGCTTCTTCTTGGCCTTCATGATGTTGGGCAGCGAGGCGTAGCGCGGCTGGTTGAGGCGAAGATCGGCGGTGATGATCGCCGGCATCTTCAGTTCCACCGTCTGCAGGCCGCCATCGACTTCGCGCGTCACCTTGGCCTTATCGCCGTCGAGCACGACCTTGGAGGCGAAGGTGCCCTGTGCCCAGCCGAGCAGGGCGGCCAGCATCTGGCCGGTCTGGTTCGAGTCATCATCGATCGCCTGCTTGCCGAGGATCACGAGGCCGGGCTGCTCGGCGTCGACGACGCCCTTCAGCACCTTGGCGACGCCGAGCGGCTCGGTCTGTTCATCTGTCTTGACCAGGATGGCGCGGTCGGCGCCCATGGCGAGCGCGGTGCGGAGCGTTTCCTGCGCCTGCTGCGGGCCGATCGAAACGACGATGATCTCTTCGGCCTTGCCGGCTTCCTTCAGCCGGAGTGCCTCTTCCACCGCGATCTCGTCGAACGGGTTCATCGCCATCTTGACATTGGCGAGTTCAACCGCCGAACCATCAGCCTTGACGCGAACCTTGACGTTCGCATCCACAACCCGCTTCACGGGCACAAGGATCTTCATTTGCCTGTCACCTCTCCTGAGATATCCGGGCGCGCTATAGCAGCGTGCGCCTCCGCAGAGTTGTCGAAAGCCGACATTCCTGACTGAATTGCGGCCAAACGGAATCCTGGCCGGACGAATTCTGGTCTTCTGCCGCCTAGCGGTGGCGCTCTCCGTAGTTGTGGCGACGCAACACGTCAATATGCCACGGCAGCGGCCAAACCGCTCAAATCGGTTCAGTTGTGACCGGAAGCGCCACCCCGGCCCCAACGCGTCTCAGGTTGCACGGGAGCGGGACCGGCTGGCGCCGGCCCAGTAGAAGCGGCTGGCTGATCGGCGGGTTCCGGCTCGCCGTCGTCACCGGCGAGCAGCGGCACGCCGCGGCTGCGCATGATGAGCACCAGCACGCCACCGGCAATGATGCCGCCAATATGGCAGGCCCAGGATATCTGGTTTTCGCCGCCGGCGGCAAACATCACCACTTGGAAGCCGATCCACAGGATCAGCGGGATGAAGGCCGGGATACGCAGCGGAATGCGGGCAAAGACCAGCACCCACACTTTCACCCGGGGGTAGAGGACCAGATAGGCGGCGACGACGCCGGCAATGGCGCCGGAGGCGCCGATCAGCGGCACCTCCGAACTCCAGGCGACGAGCCCTTGGAAGAAGGCGCCGGCGATGGCGCAAAGCAGGTAGAAGATAAGGTAGCGGATGTGGCCGAGTGCGTCCTCGACATTATCGCCGAACACCCACAGGAACAGCATGTTGCCGCCGAGATGAATGATATCGGCATGCAGGAAGGCATAGGTGAGGTAACTCAGGCTCTCCGGAATGACGACGAATTGGGGCGAGAGTTCTGCCGTGTCGTGGACAACCGAAGGGATGAAGCCGAGGCCGAGCACGGCGGCGTTGTTGAAATTTTCGCCGCCGATCGTGGTGATGAGAAAGACCAACGCGTTGGCCGCGATCAGGCCGATCGTCACATATTGCAGCCGGATGTGGCGCAACCTGTTGGAGTCGTAAAGCGGGATGAACATGCCCCAAGCCCTTTCCCGCCTTCGAGAAAATTCAGCGGTTCTTGCCGGGCACCCATAACACGTCGGCATTTCCGTTGTCATTGACCGCACGAGCGGCGACGAACAGAAAGTCGGAGACGCGGTTTATGTATTTCAGCCCCTCGCGATTGACATGTTCGGCCGGGTCCTGCGCCAGCGCCACCATGATCCGCTCGGCCCGTCGCGCCACGGTGCGGGCAAGATGAAGTGCTGCCGCCGCCGGCGTGCCGCCATTGAGCACGAAGGATTTGAGCGGCTGCAGATCCTTGTTGAGAAGGTCGATATCCTTTTCGACGCGGTCGGTCTGCGAGGCGATGATGCGCAGCGGCTCGTAGCCGAGCGGCTTGCCGTCGTCGGGCACGGCGAGATCGGCGCCGAGGTCGAACAGATCGTTCTGGATGCGGGACAGCATGGCGTCGATGGCGGGATAACTTGCCGCTGTGTGCAGGCGGGCGATGCCGATGCAGGCATTGGCTTCATCGACGGTGCCGTACGCATCGACGCGCAGGTCGGATTTCAGCCTGCGTTCACTGGTGCCGAGGCCAGTGGTGCCGTCATCGCCGGTGCGGGTGTAGATCTTGTTGAGCTTGACCACGTCGCCTCCCGAACGGCCGTCACTTGCGGGTGAAGTACACCACCAGCAGGATCAGTGCCAACGCCAGCGCCTGCAACAGCACGCGCGCCTGCATCAGCTTGTTCGAGCTCACACCGGAGCCGCCGCGCATCATGTTGATGAGGCCGCGGACAAGCACGATCACCACGGCGACCATGACGAGGACGAGGAGGACTTTGATGACGGTTGCCATGATCTGTTCCCAGTTCTGTTGCGGTCAGGCGCGTCTGGCCAGAACGCGGTAGAGCATCGATGCCGGCAGGATGCGCTTGAGCATCACGCCGATCCTGGCCGGCACTGTTACCACATAGTGCGGGCGCGGGCGCCGCGACAGAAGTGCATGGCGCAAGGCCGCATAGACCACCTCCGGCCCCTTTTTCAGCCGCGATGAGCTGCCGCCGGCCCGAAGCCGCGCCAGCTGCGAGGCATAGGCGAGGTGGTGGACGGAATTCTTGTGGTCGATGTTCTTCAGGAACCAGAACAGCCCGTTGCTGGCGATTTTCGAGGTCACTGGCCCCGGTTCGATCAGCGAGACATGGATGCCGCTGCCCCTGAGTTCCTGCTGCATGCACAGCATCAGGCCTTCGAGCGCGTGCTTGGAGGCTGAGTAGGCGCCGCGAAAAGGCACCGGCGCGAGCCCAAGGATGGAGGAACAATGAACGAGGCGGCCATGTCCCTGGCGACGCATTACCGGTACGATGCGTCGGGTGAGGTCGTGCCAGCCGAAGAAATTGGCCTCGAACTGCTCGCGCAATGCCGCAACCGGCAGGTCTTCCACGGCGCCGGGCTGTGCATGGGCGCCGTTGTTGAACAGGGCGTCGAGGCGTCCGCCTGTCCGCTCCAGCACCGATGCCGCAAGTGCTGCGATGGAATCCGGCTCACGGTAGTCGAGATAAAAGGCCTCGATGCCGTCGGCTTCAAGTGCGGCTATGTCATCCGGCTTGCGCGCCGTTGCAAACACGCGCCAGCCATCCGCCTTCAGCGCACGGGCGCAGTGGGCGCCTATCCCGGACGAGGCGCCGGTGACGATGATGGTGCGCAACTCTTTGGCAGGCGGCATCGTGGTTTGAGCAAGGGTTGCCATTTGCCACAATCCCTTCCCATATTCGCGGCGTCGAGACAATCGAAGGGAACGCGGCTCTTGATGCGGAATATCGTCGTGCTGCGCCGCGTGCTCTATGACGCGCTTGGCCATTTCAACACCGATGACGGCTGGGCCATGGCCAGCCATCTGGCGATCACTTCGCTCATGGCGCTGTTCCCGTTCCTGATCTTCGCCACCACGCTGGCGAGCTTCCTCGGTGCGCAGGCGTTCGCCGATACTGCCGTGCACCTGGTCTTCGACACCTGGCCCGAACAGATCGCCAAGCCTATCGCGCGCGAGGTGCTCAACGTGCTGACCGTGCGGCGCACCGATCTTTTGACCTACGGCGTGCTTCTGGCGGCCTATTTCGCCTCCAACGGCATCGAGGCGCTGCGCACCTCGCTCAACCGCGCCTACCGCGTCGCCGAAACGCGCGGCATCATCTACCGCCGGGTGCAGAGCATTTTCTTCGTGCTGATCGCGACGGCCGGTTTCCTGGCGATCAGCGTGCTCCTGGTCTTTGCGCCTTTGCTGGCGCGGCTGGCGGAAGCTCATTTCGAGTGGATCAAACCCTATACGGGCACGATCACGCTGTGGCGCTACGTCATCGCCTCAACCGTCATCATTGGTGGCTTGTTTGCCGTCCACTACTGGCTGCCGGCGGGCAAGCGCCGCTTTGTCTCGCTGGTGCCTGGCATCATCTTCACTCTGGCTGCGTGGCTTGTCGGCTCGACGATGTTCGCGACCTACCTCGACCATTTCTCGTCCTATGTGACGACCTATGCCGGCCTCGCCTCGATCATGATCGCCGTGGTTTTCCTCTATATGCTGTCGGCGATCTTCATCCTCGGCGGCGAACTCAATGCGGCGATCAGCCGCTTTCTCGAAGCGCGCGCACGGGTCGGCAGCTAGGTTTTGGCTGGCCGAGCCGTGGCCAGCCCGACGCCGAGCGTCGCGATTGCCATGCCGACGATCTGCACGAGGCTGAGCTGTTCGCCGAACAGCGCCCAGGCGATGACAGCGGTGACGGCCGGCACCAGGTAGAACAGCGACGCGACCTTCGACATCTCGCCGTCGCGGATCATCACCATCAGCAGGAAGATGGCGCCGATCGACAGCACCAGGACCAGCCAGGCCATGGCGAAGATCAGTTCGCCGTTGATGATCACCGTGTGGGTCTCCAGTGCCAGCGAAGCCAGGATCATCAGCGAGCCGCCGCCGATATATTGCCACATCGTCGCCGCCACCAGGTCGCCACCCGAGGCATAGCGCTTCTGCCAGATGGTCCCGGCGCTCATGCCCAGCACCGAGACCAGCGACGCCGTCAGGGTTTCGGGCGTAACGCCGCCGCCGAGAGCGCCGAGCTTCGGCCACAGCACGATGATCACTCCCACAAGGCCGACGGCAAGGCCGGCCCAATGGCGCGGCAGGATGTCCTCGCCGAGGAACCGGCCGGCAAGCACGGCGGTGATCAGCGGTTGCAGGCCGACGATCAGCGCCGAAAGCCCGGCGGGCATGCCCCTGTGGATCGCCCAGAACACGGCGCCGAGATAGATGCCATGCATGAGGATGCCGGCGACCGTGGCGTGAAGCGCTTCTGCCCTTGTGGCTCGCTTCGAGCCAAGCACGAGCATCAGCCCGGCAAGCAGCAAGGCGGCGATGACAAAGCGGGCTGCCAGAAAGGTGAAGGGCTCCGCCCAGGGCATGGCGTAGCGCGCGCCGATGAAACCTGTCGCCCATAGGACGACAAACGAGGCGGGGATGAACCGCTTGAGACTGTGCATTTTCGGGGAAGCCGTTTCCGGTGGAGAGGTCCGATTCGGTGAAGAGACAAATACGGCAATTGCTCTAATGCGGTTCAATCCGGCAAGCAAAGCGAAACAATTGGTACATAAGCTCATCCTGATGTAGGAGGTGGCCGAATTCAAAGGGCGGCGTCAGGGCAATCGACTTCTGTCGATCGATCCGGCGACATGGCGTTTTGGCTTCGACAGGGAGCGCGCATGCTGTTGCATCTGGACACAAGCTGGCTGTTGATGACGGTGGCCAGTGTGGCCGTGTTCGGCTTCTTCTTCGGTTCAGCGCTCGACGCCATCATGCAGGAGGACGGTTTTGGGTCGACCGGCAACACGCTGCTGTTCACGCTCGGCTTTTTCGCCGCGGTCATGGCCGCGAACGAACATGGCATCGTCCTGAGAGATCTGAAGCTCGCGGTTGCCTGGGGACTGGGCGGCGCCTTCGCGTTTATCGGCGCGTTGGCGCTGCTCAAGGCGGGGCTGGCCCGGCTTTAGTCATAGCCCGGCCAGCCGCCTGACTTCGTCCGGCGACATGCCTGCCTGCCTCAGCGCGGCAAGGCCGGTATCAGCAAAACTCTTCGACAGTTTGCGCCCATCCGGACCGAGTATGAGACGGTGGTGGAAATACTGCGGCTGGCCGAGGCCGAGCAATTCCTGCAGCAGGCGCTGGATGCCGGTCGCGGAATAGAGGTCGCGGCCACGCACGACATGGCTGACGCCTTGCAGAGCGTCGTCGACGACGACGGCCAGGTGATAGCTGGTCGGGATGTCGCGGCGCGCCAGAATGACGTCGCCCCAGTCCTGCGGACGCGCCTCGACGCGCTGCGTCGCCGAAAGCGTCTCGTTGGTGAATTCGCGCCAGGACAAATCCGTGCCGACGCGCGCCAGCGCCGCCTTAACGTCGAGGCGCCAGGCGAAGGGCGCATTTTCGGCGATGCGGCGGTTGCGTTCGCTGATCGGCAGCGCCTTGTCGGCGCCGGGATAAAGCGGCACGCCGTCCGGGTCGCGCGGCCAGTCGCGGCCGCGCTTTTCGCTGTCGGCGATGAAGGCCCTGATCTCGCCACGGCTCATGAAGGCAGGGTAGACGAGTTCTTCGCGGACCAGCCGGTCGAGCACGGCCTGATAGTCGGTGAAATGCTCGGCCTGGCGCCGCACCGGCTGTTCCCATTCGAGACCTAACCATTCGAGGTCGCGAAAGATGCCGGCCTCGAATTCAGGCGTGCAGCGGATCGTGTCGATGTCCTCGATGCGCAGCAGCAGGCGGCCGCCGGCCGCACGCGCCAGTTGCTGGTTGAGCAGTGCCGAATAGGCATGGCCGAGATGCAGTTCGCCATTCGGGCTCGGCGCGAAGCGGAATGTCAGGAGCGTCATCTCACAAGCGGCAATCGGGTTGTGCAGCGGTTTTGCCAATTGCTACCGTGCGGCCGGTTCAGGAACAAGAAAACATGCAACGCATCGCGACACTGGACGATATTGCGCGCGGGCTGGATGCGCTTTGCGCAATCGATCCGCGCCTGGAAAAGGTGCGCGGCATGGCCGGAGAGGTGCCGCTGCGGCTGTCGGAGCCCGGCTTTCGAAGCCTGGCCTCCATTATCGTTTCGCAACAAGTATCCCGTGCGAGCGCCGATGCGATTTTCGGCCGGCTGGTGAAACTGGTCGCTCCGCTGACGCCGCAGGCGATCCTTGCCGCCGGCGAGGACATGTTTCGCGAGGCCGGGCTGTCGCGGCCGAAGCAGCGCGGTCTGATCGCGGTTGCGCAGGCCGTGGTTGACGGGCTCGACCTGCATCACCTCTGTTCGCTCGACGCCGAAGAGGCGATCGCGGCTATGATCGCGGTGCCGGGCATCGGCCCGTGGACGGCGGAAGTCTATCTCCTGTTTGCCGCCGGCCACCCCGATATTTTCCCCGCGCGCGACGTCGCGCTGCAGAGCGCGGTTGGCCACGCGCTCGGCATAGAGCCGCGTCCGCCGGAGAAAACACTGATCGCTCTGGCCGAATCATGGAGCCCGTGGCGAGGTGTCGCATCGCGGCTTTTCTGGTCCTATTATCGCGAAACCAGGGGCAGGGACGCAGCACCCCCGGCCTGAATCGGCAAAAAAGCGTTAAAATCCTGCATTTTTGCCGCTTTTGACGAGTGACAATCCGCTTCACATCCCTGTCATGTCGGGCTTACAGTATCCGCGCCGATCGGTTCTAGAACGAGGAGGTCAACAAGGTGACGGTTGCCGTATCTCCGGATGGGCTTCCTGCGCTGGTGCTGAATGCGGATTACCGTCCGCTCAGCTATTACCCCTTGTCGCTCTGGTCCTGGCAGGACGCCATCAAGGCGGTGTTCCTCGACCGGGTCAACATCGTCGCCGAATACGAGCATGCGGTGTCTTCGCCGACCTTTTCGATGAAGCTGCCCAGCGTCGTCAGCCTGAAGGCCTATGTGAAGCCGTCGAGGCACCCGGCATTCACCCGCTTCAACGTGTTCCTGCGCGACCGCTTCCAGTGCCAGTATTGCGGCACGCCCGAGGATCTGACCTTCGACCACGTCATCCCGCGCCATCGCGGCGGGGCGACGACGTGGGAGAATGTCGTGGCCGCATGTTCACCCTGCAATCTGAGGAAGGGCGGCATGATGCCGGCGCACGCCAAGATGTGGCCGCTGCAGAAGCCCTACCAGCCGACCGTGCACGACCTGCACAACAATGGCAGGCTGTTCCCGCCCAACCATCTGCATGAAAGCTGGATGGATTATCTCTACTGGGATGTGGAGTTGGAGCCGTAGGGATTGGCCCGATCGGCCTTGCCAGGGCAATCGCCGATGTCAGGTGCTGCCCCTCATCCGGCTGCCGCAACCTTCTCCCCGAATAGTGACGGGGAGAAGGGAATTGGCTGCAAATTTGGCGCCCTTCTTTCAGCGTTCGGGATTGGCGATACCATTGATGACTGCGTCTTTCTCCCCGTCACTATACGGGGAGAAATGCCCGGCAGGGCAATGAGGGGCGGTGCCAACTTAAGAGACTGGCCGCATGGCGCGACCTCGCACTTGATTATTCGCGCGCCAGCGCGCCGCGGAAGGCGACGGCGGCGAGGATGAAGCTGGCGATGGCGTTCCAGCCGGCCAGCGACAGGCCGAGGATACGAAGGGCTGCCTTGTCGCAGGATGGCGGCACGAATTTGTCGAGCGCGTCGAGCACGCCTTTGCCGCCGGTATCGACCGGGCCGGCGCCGGCCGTGCAATCGGCCGGACCCTGCCACCAGGCCCATTCGACGCCCGAATGATAGACGCCGAGATAGAGCCCGTAGAGCATCAGCAGGCCGCCGACGGCAAGCAGGCCGCGCGTCAGCCATGCGGGTGCGCTGAACATCGAGGCGATCACCGCCAGCAACATCAGCGGGGCGCCGATATAATAGGGCGTGCGCTGCTCCAGGCAGAGATGGCAGGGGATGTAGCCGCCTATGTGCTGGAAGGCGAGCGCGGAGCCGACCGTGGCGGCCATGGCGACGGCGAGAAACAAAGCGGTGCGCGTCCGCTGGCGTCCGGTATCGGCTGTCATCGTGGCTGTCATGTTTCGTCCGTTGAATTCGCCGTCCGCCGGCATAGTCCTGACCCACCGCCCGCCTTGGGCGGTCAGAAGGCGTATCTGACGACGATATAGAGCAAAATCAGGGCGGCGGCGCCGGCGCCGACGATCAATCCCAAACGCTTCTCGATGAATTCCTTGATCTCCTCGCCATAGCGGCGCAGCAGCCAGGCAAGAAGCAGGAAACGAGCGCCACGCGCCAGGATGGCGGAGACGATGAAGACGACAAGATTGACGTGGAGGGCGCCTGCCAGAATGGTGACCACCTTGATCGGCGGCAGGTGGGCGGCACCCGATGTGACGAGCAGCACCAGCATCAGCCCGGTGCCGGCCGACTGCCACCTCTCGAACGCGTCAAGGCCGCCAAAGTGCTCCAGCATCGGCCGTGCTATCGTGTCGTAGGCATAGTAACCGATCAGCCAGCCGGCAATGCCGCCCAGCACGGACGCGACAGTAGCGGTCAACGCGTAGCGATAGGCGCGTTCGGGCCGCGCCAACGCCATGGGCAGGTACAAGACGTCGGCAGGTATGAAAAACACCGAGCTTTCGACGAAGGCGATGAAGGCCAGCCACCATTCGGCGGATTTGCGGGCGGCCAGCGACAAGGTCCAGTCGTAAAGTCCGCGAAGCATCGGCTCTCCTGGATGCAGGTTGCCCAGACGCAACGCGCTTTGATGCGCGTCTGTCTAGAAAGATTTTCCGCGCCGCACAATGGCAGGAGCTTCACGAAACAGAAAGGCGGGCTTTTGCCGCAAGCAGGGCACGGCGGCGCATTTGGCCAGTTGACGAACACGCCTCCAACCGTATAGTCCGCGCCCATCCAGGCCTTTGGGCCTGAGCCCCTATGGCGGAATTGGTAGACGCGCTCGACTCAAAATCGAGTTCCGCAAGGAGTGCTGGTTCGATTCCGGCTAGGGGCACCATTTTTGATCTCACGCCAGTTCGCTTCGCTCACGGGCTCCGATGGGGCGGCCTGACCGGCCGACGGGCGGTCGCCCTTGCGAACCCTCCGGGTTCGAACAGTGCCTCGACAAAGACCCAGCGGCGGCTGCTGCGAATGACAGCGATAGCGCCAATCAGCGGCGGCCGGTAGCCCCGCTCTACGTGCTCTCAGGCCGCCGCACGGTGTTCTTCACGGGCAGCTTCCCACACTTCGCGGGCCGCGTCGGCGTTCATGACCGCGATCCCCAATCCCACCGCCAAATCGGGCCACGCGGAATGCCAGAGCAAGGCCGTGACGAACCCTGCGGCAATAATGGCGATGTTGGCCAAGGCGTCGTTGCGGGCCGACAGGAAGGCCGCCTTTGTGAGGCTGCCGCCACGATGCCGGTGCGCGGCCAGCATGTAGGCACAGGACAGGTTGACGGCGAGGGCGCCAAGTCCCGCCAAGGTCAAGGCGATGGGCTGCGGCGGCACCGGCACGTTGAACTTCTCCCAAGCCGTCCAGAGCGTTGCCAGACCCGGCATGAGAAGGATGAGCGCCAATGCCATCCCCACCCGCGCACGGGAGCGCACAGACCACCCAAGTGCGAGCAGGATAAGGAGGTTCACGGAAGCATCTTCAAGAAAGTCGATGCTGTCGGCGAACAGGGACACTGATCCAATGGCGAGCGCCACAGCGAACTCGATCCCGAAATAGGCAAGATTGAGAAGCGCGACGATGAGGACGATGCGGCGAAGGTTCATCTTCTGGCAGGATCCGAAACCAGTGTGTGGAGCTACAGCTTCGCGGTTTCCAAGGAAAGCCCCTGCTCGTTCCGGGTCCCGGCCGATGGGCGGTTGCCCTTGCGACCTTTTGCGTTCGAGCCGCGCCTCGAACACGGACTTAGCGCATATTCCCCGTATGGCCTTGGGAATACCGTCCCGGTTGCGGCCACACCGTCAGGCCGTGCGGCTCTGAGCCAACCCGAAACTTGGTCACCGCGCCCGATGTCGTGTCGATCATGTAGGCGGCACTGTCGAAGCGGCCGGACAGCCATAGTTGTTTGCCGTCGGCGCTGACATTGCCCATGTCGGGGCTGCCGCCGCCGGGGATCGGCCATTGCGTGACGACCGCGCGGGTGGCGAAGTCGATCACGGTCACGCTGCCCGGTCCCTTTGCCTGGCCCTGCTCCATCTTGTGCGAGCCCCGGTTCGAGACATAGAGCCGCTTGCCGTCGCGGCTGACGACGAAACCATGGGCGCCGATGCCGGTCGGGATGAAGCCGATCTCCTTGAAACTGTCGCCATCGACGAGGAACACGCCGTCATTCATCATGTCGGCGACGTAAAAAACCTTGCCGTCGGGCGAGAGGCGGATGTCCTGCGGCATGCCCATTTTCGAGAAGTCGAGATGGCCAAGCACCTTCTGGTTCTTCAGGTCGATCTTTGCCAATCCGCCATTGCCGTATTCGCAGGTGAAGATCGCGTAGGCCCCGTCGACCGAGAATTCGGCGTGGTTGATGCCGGGGCAAGTGGGCGTCGGCAGGCTCGACATTAGCGCCATGGTGTGAGGATCGCGGAAATCGAGCCGCTCCAGGGCTTCGTCGACGACGATGGCCGCGCCCGGCATGAAATACAAATTGTAGGGATCGTCCACGGCGATCTGCGGGCCGGGCTTGCCGGTCATCGGGTCGATCGGCGTCAGGCTGCCGTTCTTGCCGGTGCCATTGTTGGCGACCCAGAGCGTCTTCAGGTCCCAGGACGGCACGACGTGCTGCGGTTTGCTGCCGACCGGGAACCTGTCGACTTCCTTGAGTGTCATGGTGTCGATCACCGTGACGCTGTTGGAGGAGCGGTTCGGCACATAGACGCGCGGCAGTGCACCCAGCGTGGCCGGGCTGAGATGGCTGGCGGCGGTGTGGCTGTAGATGTTGATGGACGGCGCGGGCTCGCTGCAATCCTCGGGACAGCTATCGGCCCAGGCGCGGACAGGCAGCAGCGCAAGCAGCAAAAAGGCCGCACGGGGACCGGCGTGACGCAAAAAGGTTCTGATCATCAGGATGGCTTGTCGTGAAGGCCGGCCGAAATTGCCGCGCCGACCCATAGCTGGTGTCTTGCCGTTGATCCAGTGGCTTTTCTCAGGCTCCCCGCGCGGTTGGCGCAGTCATTGGTGACCTGTATCGCGAGCACAAGCGGCTCGATAGCAACCAAGATCAAAATCCGTTTCGGTCAATATCAGCCTGCTTTGGCGCGTCGGATGCCTTGACCGCGCTACAGCGCCGCCATCGAAGCGGCCGGACAGTCAAAGCTGTCTGCCGTCTGCACTGAGATTGCCCACGTCCGGACTGCCGCCGAAGCGCTCAATTTCGCTCGCAATATTGCATGGCTTCCATCATTACCTCACGTTGCGAACGTCCTCGGATCTCCTCGTCCACCTTGCACACAGGTTGACACACTGCCTGCTAATGACCGCATAAGTTGTTGCTCAGGAGCAACATCGAGAACGCCATGTCGCCGAGCTGGGCCTGGATTCGGGAGGAAAACCGCTATTGACGATTGACTCAACCTTGGGCCGCCGATCACCTTTACGCAGGGAATGGTGGTGGAGGGCGTGATGGACTCAACTTGCAAAGCTTCTCACGAGAGCCGATTTGGCTGCGTAGTGGCCTCGCTGTCAGTGTTTTTTCTCATTCTCATGCTTTCTTCGGTAGCGCCAGCTTCGGCACAGGTCGTCTTCGGTGGTGACGCGGGAGATCCAGAGAACACGATCTGCAGCTTTGCCGGCGTGATCGGCACCACAATAAACGACGATTGTTCGGACTCCGACGATTATTTTGTGCCCGCACCGGGTATCACTATTGGCCCCAACGGCAGCCAAATTAATTTCGACGCGGCGACGGGTGCGGCGACCTTCGGTGGAGCGGTTGATATGGGTGGCAACATCGTAACGAACGTCGGCACCCCGACGGCAGGAACGGATGCGGCCAACAAGGATTATGTTGACGGCGTCGTCGGCGACGCTTCAGCAAAGAACATTGAGCAGGATGGCCGACTAGACGATGTCGAAGCCAAGAACACGCAGCAAGATACTCGGCTCACCGGCGTCGAGACCAAAAACGTCCAGCAGGACACCACCCTCGCCAATCACGAGACGCGGATCACGCAGACGGAAGCGAAGGATACGGAGCAAGACGGCCGGCTTGCCGGACACGACACCATGCTCGCGTCGCTCGATACGCGTGTGACGACAAACACCAGCGATATCGCATCGCTCGACGGACGAGTCGGCGCGCTGGAGAGCGGCTTCTCTGAACTAGGGACGGAGATTTCCGAGAATCGCACCGAGGCCCGTCAGGGCATCGCAGCGGCAATAGCAATGACAACTGCCCCAATGCCGTCCGTTCCGGGCCGCACGAGCTGGGCCGGCAATGTCGGTTATTTCAAGGGTGAAACGGCGTTCGGTGGCTCGCTCGCTCATCGCCTCGACTTCGATGAACCTTTCGCGTTCACCGCGGGTTATGCCTATGGCGGTGGAACCAGCCATGGTTTCCGCCTCGGTCTAGCCGGCGAGTTTTAGCGCCTGCCTGCAAGCGCCGAGGATGGAGCAAGAGCCGGCGGCCTTGGCCGGAGGGTGTGAAAAATGCGCCGATTGACGTGGCTGGCCTTGGTCATGGCCGTCTGCTGCCTGCAAGTGCTTCCCGCCCACGCACAGGCTAAGAAGGATGGTCGTTCGGCGTCCAAGGTGTCCGACGCCCCAAAACCGGCGGACATCGACCACAATGGCGTCCTGATCTTGGTCAGGTCCACATTGCTGGCACTCGACCATGCAAACAGGACCGGAAATTATTCCGTGCTGCGTGAGCTTGGCGCCCCGGACTTTCAAGCCAACAACCCTGCTCGGCTGGGTGAGATTTTCGCGAAGCAGCGCAACGAAGGGCTTGATCTCAGCGGTGTAGCCGTGCTCGAGCCGCAATTGACGTTGATGCCGCAAATCGAATCCAACGGCATGCTGCATATGGCAGGGTTTTTTCCCTCTGCCGCGATGCAGCTAAACTTCGAACTTGTTTTCGCTCCTATCGACCGGCAGTGGAAGATTTCTGCCATGTTGGTCAAAGTCGGCACCAGCGCTCCCAAGGCGCCCGATAGCCCCCCAATTCCAGCCCCCTCCCGCCGGTCCAAAAACCGGAACCGCCAGCTGCCGCGATTACTACAAAGTCTCAGATCAAGAAGCCCGGTCGCGCTCCGCCACTATAACAACGCGCAGGCCATCGGCTCTATCGCCGTCCCAGCAAACTCTTCACGCGATTGCGCAGCAGACGGGCCATGTTGCGGGTCTCGCGGTAGAGATGCAGCTGCGAGGCGGCCTGGCGGGCGAGGCGGTCGGCATCCGGCGTCAGTCCGATCACCAGCGAGCCCATCGGCTTGCGCTCGCTCCACAGCCGGCTCATCACCGGATGGTCGGGCACGGCGCAGGAATCGGTCATCATAATGTTGGGGTCGTCGAGATGCTGCCTGGTCACCTCGATCATCAACAGCGTGCCCGGCGAATAGGTCGCCAGCGTCTCGTCATAGGCGGTCTTCCAGGTGTAGGCGACGCCGGCCTCGACGAAGACGACCAGGCAGGCGATCGTGCGGCCGTCCAGCGTCAGCGAATGGATGCGGCACATGTCGTGCTCGGCCAGCCGGTGCACGGCTTCGCGGGCAAAGGCGGCGCGGTAGCGGTCGATGGCCATGGCGGTGCGCTCGCGGCCCTTCCAGCCGGCGGCTTCCAGCGTCAAAAAACTTTCGATGGCGTGGCGGATTTCGTCCGGTCCCCGCGCCACGACATGTTCCAGCCTGCCGAGATCCCCCAGGCGCCGCTTCAGGCGGCGGAATTCGCGGTAGTGGTGCGCGCGCAGCGATGCCTTCAGATACGCCTCGCCGTCGAGCGTACTTTCCAGCACCGGCCGGTCCGCCTTGCCGGTGGTGACCATTGTCAGGCCGCGCGTCTCGGCAACGGTGGCAAGCACGCTGGCCAACGGGCCGTCGAGCCGCATGTCGGGCAGCACGAAGACCTTCGGCAACTTGAGATGCGGCCGCGACAGCATGCCGAAGAAATCCTCGACGACGCCGATCGGGTCGTCGTGGTCGACCAGCGGTGTGCCGATCGGGCCGAACGGGCTCGACCATGTGCGCATCACCGGAACGCCGAGCGGCACGGCCGGCCTTTCGACCGAGAACGGCACCAGCAGGCGCAGCCGGTTGCGGTATTCGTCGCCGTCGCGGATCACCGCCAGCTTGACCTCGCGATCTTCCAGCCGGGGCATGGCCGGCGCCAGAAAGCGCGGGTTGAAGAAGACGTTGGGCTCGATCGTGCGGGTGCACAGATAGTCGAGTTCCTCGACCAGTTCGAAGCCGGCCGAAGCCGGATAGATCGCCAGCTTGCGCAGCGGCCGGTTGTTGGCGAGGATCTCGAGATGCGCCGGATCGGCGTCGCGCGCCAGGCCGGCAAGGCCGGACACCATGGCGCCGGCCGGACCGCCGCTGGTTTCCTCGATCAGCGGGATGGCGGCCATCAGGCGGCTCCCTCGGCAGCGGGCACGAAGATCAGCATGACGATGCCGAGCTTGCGCCAGACGGTGAAGGACAGGGCGCTGGCCTCGAAGACCATGGCGAGGCTGGTGGCGATCGCCGCGCCCCACAGGCCGAAGAACGGGATCAGCACCACGTTGAGACCGATGTTGAAGGCCAGCGTCATGGCATAGACGGCGGCGCAGATGTTCTGGTTGCCGCTCATCGTCAGAAGGCTTTCGCACGGGCCGACGGCGGCGCGCGCCACGACGCCGAACACCAGCAGGAACAACAGCGGATAGCCGGCGGTGAATTCCGGGCCGAACAGAACCAGCATCGGTTCGCCGAGCGCCAGCACCAGCAGCGCCATCAGCAGCGACGGCCAGAACGTCCACGACACGGTCTCGCGGGCGAAGGCGGCGAGCTTTTCCGGTTCGCCATGGGTGAACTGCGCATAGCGCTGGGCAACGCCGGCCTTGACGGAGAAATAGACGAAATGCACCAGCGCCAGCGTCTTGACGGTGGCGAAATAGACGGCGACATCATTGGGCTGGAGATAGGCGCCGACCATCAGCACGTCGGCGTTGGTGAGCAGGAAGAAGAAGCTCTCGACCAGGAAGATCGGCAGCGAAACGATGAACCACTCGGCGAAATGCACCTTCATCGGCCCGGCCGGGATATTCCTGCCCATGCGTGTGGTCACGCCGATGAGCTGGCCGAGCGTGGTGGCGTAGGTGGCGGCGATCGAAGCGAAGATCGCTGTCCTGGCGTCGGGCGCATAGCCCATTGCCAGCATCAGCGCCATCAGCGCCAGGATCAGCACCGGCCGCACCAGATAGGTTGGCGACAACGCAAACAACGCCCAGGAATTGGCGCGTGACTGGCCTTGCAGCAGATCGCCCATGGCGATCATCGGCAGGCAGAACAGGCCGAGGATGAAGGGCATCACATAGTAGCTCTCGATCCAGTTCGCGCACAGCCAGACGCCCAGTGCGCCAAGTCCGGCGATCGCGGTTGAGGCAATCAGCACGAACAGGCGGCTGGCGACCACGATGCCGCGCAGCTCGGCCAGCATGTTGCGTTCGCGGTATTCGGGGATGAAGCGGATGACCGAGGTGTGGAAGCCGAGGCAGGCGAGGTTGCCGACGATGACCATCGTCACCCAGACGAGGACGAAGATGCCGTATTCGAACGAGCCCATCCAGCGCGCCATCAGAACCTGGCTGATGAAGGCGATAACGGCGCTGACGATGCGGATGGCAAAGGCGATCAGCGACATGCGCCCGGCTTCGCCGCGCTCGTCGGCGGTGAACAGCACCGCATCGATGCGGCCAAGCAGAGGCCCCATGCGCAGCGCCAAGCGCTGCGGCAAGAACCGCCCGGCCGTCGTCGCCGCGGAAAAGCGCACCCCGATGTCTCTCCGTTTTCCGCCTCTTTTCAAGGTTTCGATGTAGCGGAGACACATTAAGAAACGGTTGGGTGGGGAGCGGGTAGCCGAGCGGACAAGGACGGCCGCGTGTGCAAGGTGCGTCAATCGCATGCCGGCGGCAAAACGAACGGCGAGCGAACGCCGGGGAGTTGCCGAAGGCAATCGGTCCCCGGACGGGAGTGGACGAAAGCTTCTCCGAGCAGTTGGAGCTAGCTTTGGCCTGGCGCAAAGCGCCTACTGTTCATCGAACAGAGGGGCCACACCGTACGACGTGGCCCCTCCTTTTAGGTTCGGCGAACTGCTCAGCCTTTCGGCGGATACGGATCATTACCAAAGCTGTCTCGCTCGCGGATCTGTCCGTTGCGCCCGTGAACGAGGAGTTCCGCCGCTTGGTTCTGCGCAATAGACCGCGCATGGCTAATGGCCTCTCGCTGGGTTTCGTGAACGGCTGTGACGCGACTATTTCCCGCGCCCCGTACCGCCCAGCCATCCGCGTGAGGAACGACGTGCTGGTTCTTTCCTGACATATCAATCACCTCCTTTCCGGCCCGGCTTTCACAACTACGGGCTATCACCGATGTGACGCCATAGGTTTACATCATAAAGTTTTGAGTTGTCAATTGATAGGATTAGGTTTACAAATGTCAATTATCAATTGACGTGGTGATCATGGCTATCTCAAAAAACGACGTACTTGAACTCCTCGATGCGGCGCTTGCTGCAGATTACACACGGGTGCGCCGCATCGGAGGCAAAATCGCTCAATCGCTGAGCAAGGAGGATGCAGATGCGGCAAAGGAAATACGTGCGCTAATTCGCAAGAAGGGTGTGCCGCTTCGAGCCTCGGGCTACGTCGAAACGCTGCCGGTGGATGTAAAATCTAGGCTGCCCTTGGTCGAAGAGCAGGTTCTGCCAAGCACCCCTATATTCCTTGATGGCGCCAATAGAAGTACGTTTCAAGCATTCTTGGACGACGTCAAAAACGTAGACATACTTATCAATGAAGGGCTGTCGACACGCCTATCAATGCTTATCTCTGGGCCGCCGGGAACCGGAAAAACACTCCTCGCCGGACATATCGCTTCTCATCTCGATATGCCACTTTATGTGGTTCGCTTGGACTCGGTTATTTCGTCATTGCTAGGGGATACCTCAAAAAATATCCGTAATGTTTTCGAGTTCGTACCAAATCAGCGTGGTGTTTTATTCCTGGATGAAATGGACGCTGTAGCAAAGCTGCGCGATGACCATCACGAATTGGGCGAACTCAAGCGCGTCGTCAATACCGTCATTCAGGGATTGGATTCTTTAGACGACCACGCGGTTGTGATAGGTGCAACAAATCATGCGCAACTGCTTGACGCAGCGATTTGGCGCCGATTTCCCTATAAGATTGAGCTTTCAGCACCTAACGAAGCAATACGTGAAGACCTTTGGCGGTATTTTTTACCGCAAGACGACGCATCGATACCTGCCATTTTAGCACGAATTTCTAATGGGCTAAATGGCGCGGACATTCAAAATCTAGCGTTGGCAACGCGCAGGCAAGCACTGTTGGACAATCATGATTTAGATTTAGCCGCAGCCGCATGGTCGATCATTCAGACCAAGAATGGACGTGTAGTTCTCCCGGAGCGCAATGGCCTTTCAACGGAACAGAAGAAATCTCTTTCGGCAACGTTGACCCGTGAAGGTCGCGCGAGTGGTGCGGATGTTGCGCGGATTCTTGGAGTAAGTCGGCAAGCGGTGTCCGCCTACCTGAAGGAGGAGCGAGATGCCAATTGACAAGCGTCCTTCCCAACCGCTGCTCAATCCGGTTTTGGCTCTTACAAAAGAACCAGTTCCTGAGAGCCCTGCAGTTGGAGGGCAGGGGGAGGCCGGTGTCGTCGCCGAGAGATTGGATGGACAGCGCACTGCCTTGGCAAGGGATATTGAAGCGCTCACAAGGGACGTGGAAAGCTACCCGAAACACGGGGGCAAAATACAAATAGTAGCTTCCATGTTCCGAGACTCCTTCGCTCCCACTTGGACGCCGAAGGCATTGTTTGACCTCAGATTTGGATGCACGCTTACCGGCCCTGTGTCGGGTGGCTATCTTGTTGAGGCTGACGTCAAAAAAATAGGTGCCTTCGCCTCGTTTGTCAGAAGTGCAAGCAGTATTGAGGCGCGTACCGCCATTTCGCGCGTGAGATCCATAAAGCCATTTGGCGAAAAGGATATTCTGCGCGGCAACACGATCGAATCCCTTTGGAAGGAAGCAGACGACGTGGATGGTGGGAAGGCATTTATTATCTGGCTTGCTCCATTTCGAGACGAGAATGCCCGCGCGTCAGTCATTGAGACGCTAAGTAGGATAGAGAACCAGAGCCTGATTCTGCCTACATATTCTCGGGTAGATTTGCCGTCGCCCGACGGAGATGCTGATGCGGAAGGCATTGCAGTAGTAATGAGCAATGATCAAACCGCGATTCGCAGAGCGGCTAGGCGTTATCGAAACGATGGCGCGGCCCGCGCTTACGTCAGGGTTCCAAATCGCAGTTCTTTGCGGGAGTTGGTGGCCTCCGGGGCATCATATCGAATTGATCCCGTAAGAAGAGTCGAGGTTACGGCGCCGAACGTTGGCTCGGAACCCGGGCCGCCGCTCCCAACTCCGGCTACACAGCCAGTCGTTGCTGTTGTTGATGGTGGTTTGACCGCTAGAAGCTACCTCGCTCTTGAGGCTTGGCGCGCTCCGCCACTTGTCGTCAATCGTGTCGCCGACCATGTCCATGGGAATAGAATCTCTTCTCTGGTCGTCCAAGCGTTCGCTTGGAACAATCAGCTAAATCTTCCAGAGATTGAATGCCGGATTGGAACGGTACAAGCGATTCCAAGGGCGGGGGGGAATTCTTCCACAAATACTGAGATGCTTATCGACTATCTTCGGCAGGTTGCCAGAAGGTTTCCGGACGCCAAGGTCTGGAACATGTCCTTCAATCAGACAATTCCGGAGGATGATCTTGAAGTCGTCAGCTACCTAGGACACGAAATCCGCCAGATTGCGCGCGAGTTCAACATCTTGCCCGTGATTTCAATAGGAAATCAACATCCGGACAACCCGAAAAAACAACTATGCCCTCCCGCTGATTGTGAAGCTGCCCTCACTGTCGCGGGTCGCAAGTTTGACGGCCGTGGAATGCCTTCTGGCCCCTGCCAAGTATCACTGGTTGGCCCTGGGCCAGATGGAATGCTAAAGCCAGACCTTTCTTGGTATTCAACTCTGAACATGGTTGGGGGTGGCCCACCGCAATCGGGTAGCAGCTATGCGGTTCCGCTAGTTTCTTCTCTTGCAGCTCACACATATGCAAATCTGAAGGAGCCATCCCCTGACCTAGTTCGAGCTCTCTTGATTAACAAGGCAGAGTTGGAGGCTCACGAGACCACGCGTGGTTGGGGCACCCCGTTCCACGGAAACATGCCTTGGATATGTGAACCTGGTAGCGTCACAATGGCATGGCGGGCGGCATTGATCCCAGGTTACGCCTACTATTGGAACGATATTCCAATACCTCCCGAATTGATTAGCGCGGGCAATCTCTTTGGTCGGGCTCGCTTAACAGCAATACTAAATCCGGTTGTGTCTCAGCTAGGCGGACCAAATTATTTTGCCACCAGGCTGCAAGTTGCGTTGCAGTATAAGAAGGCGTCTGGTGGTGTTGGGAATCTACTAGGCAGCATGCGAGAGGATAAGGACCCAGAGGAGACTGCTCGCTCTGAATTGGCGAAGTGGCACCCTGTAAGGCGTCATTCCCGAGATTTCAGCCGCCGCGGCGGACTTACATACTCGGGAAATGTCATGCGGCTTCATGCGCGGGTTTTTGCTCGGGATCTTTTCCAGTTTGGATTGTCAAATCATCGCGAGCTTGGGGAGCAGGAAGTTGCGTTCGTGTTGACCCTCTCTGGTCGGTCGCCCAATTCCGCGATTTATAATTCTACAGCTCAACGCCTCAGAAATTTTGTGGAAAGCGCCGTTATAGGTCAGGAGATCGATGTAGGCGTAGGCAACTAATTGCAGAGATGCCAAAAATAGCACTCTTACCAGCCGCGTTTCCAAACGTTAGGACTTGGTCGTCCTGGGCGCTGAACTTTGCTTAAACGTCCACGATGCCTGCATCCCCCTTCGTCGCCTCGCACGACACGTTCGGGTTCATGTTGGCAAAGGTGCCGGTCGGGTTCCGTTTCCAGGCCCAGGCATGCAGTTCGTAGAGCCGGCCGAGGCCGTAGCGGTTGGGGGCGCTCTTGAATTTGAACAACTGGCCTTCGAGCGAGGCCGCCCTTCGAGGTAATATATTCGACCGTGCTTTCAGGCTGCCGTAGGCCATCGGCTCGTACATCACCGCCTCCGGTTTGGCGACGGCGACGGCGTCGTCCTTGAGATAGGCGGGATTGTCGGAATTGATGCTCTTGGAGCTACCGGTGATGTCGCTGGCGCGTGGGATCGACACGTCTAGTTTGGAAGCGCGGCTGTTGAGGTGCGTCATTTTTCATTTAGCCGGGGTAAAACGAAAAGGCGAGCGAACGCCGGGGAAGACTGGGGAGCCGGTCGGCGTTTCGCTCGCCCCTCCCCCGCCAAGGGGGATGGCCAGGCACCGGGTGTGTCCGGTGCCGGAGGTGTCGGGGCGTTACATCCCCTTCATCGCGTCGCAGGACACGTTCGGGTTCATGTCGGCGAAGGCGCCGGTCGGGTTCTGTTTCCAAGCCCAGACATGCAGTTCGTAGAACGGGCCGAGGCCGTAGCGGTTGGGGGCGCTGTTGAAGTTGAACAGCTGGCCTTCGAGCGAGGCCGGGCCTTTCGAGGTGATGTATTCGACCGCTATCAGCTTCAGGCTGCCGTCGGCCGTCGGCTCGTACATCACCGCTTCGGGCTTGGCGACATCGACGGCATCGTCCTTGAGATAGGCGCCGTTCACATAGTGGATGCCCATGGCGCCGCCGGTGATGCCGCTGGCGCATGGGATTGGCGCGTAGCCTTCGGCAGTGGCGGCTGCCACATTTTCGAAGCGGCTGTTGGCGGCGCGCACCTTTTCGGCCAGCGGGTTGGCGTCGTGCGCCTGGGCGGCCGCACCCGCCGTGATCGAGATGGCGGCGAAAGCCGCGAAGCGTGTCGTCCAAAGAGTTATGGTCATGGTCTTCCGTCCGTTTGTTGACGCTCGAGGCGACGGCGGCCGATCAGGCTGCCCGAAACGCTGCGGCGTTGGTTTAGGATTTGGTTTGTCCGTCCCGGTTCATGCGATGCGGCTTCCGTTGCCGGGCTTTGGCCGCAGCCCTTAAAAACCGTGAAAAATCAACGATCCCAAAAGTAATATTGCCAATATTCCTGCGGGACGTCCCGCTCCGATAGCCCGATGTCGCGCCTCAGATAGTCGCCTTCCGGGGGCAAGCGCCGCCTTTCAGACAGATACGCAGGCAGCTTCGACGCGAACCGCCATAGACGGCCGAGCACGGAGGTTGGCCGGCCGGTCTTTCCCAGGACAGGCCCGATTCCACCGAGCGGCAGGCCATCAGGCAGTTCGCCATGGCCGCGAAGGACAGTTTGATGCTCATCACCGTGGCGACCGAACGCAGGATCAGAGGTAAAAGTAAGGGTCAAGAACCCGCACCTCCGTGATCTTGTCGACCGGCAGCGAGTTTTTCTGAGCGGTGCTGCGGATAGCTTCGGGCGTCGGCGCGTCGTAGATGCAGAAGCTGTGCTTCTTGTCGGGCGTGACGAAGGACTGGATCCAGGTGACGCCCTTTTCGGCATTGCGCATGACGACGCCGCCCACCGCGCTGGCGCCGATGTCGGTCATCGGTATGTTGAGGCCGTCCGGAAATGTGCGTTCAATCAGGTAGCGAGGCATGGAAGGTTTCCTTTTCCATTGGTTCACGCTCGATCGGAGCGCGGCTGGACGTTGACCACGCCGGCCCGGCCCGCGCATCGGAACGATTCCCCATATTTGGCGGGACGATTCCCTATATTGGCGTCGTTCTTTGTGGAAAGAGGCACGGCAATGTGTGCAAAGTCACATTGCGTCGCTTTCTTCACGGGCTAATCGTGAGCGGCCCGCCATGGTGGGAAAACTCCGATCGTATGAGACGATGATAATGATGCTTCTGGAACGGCAGACGCAGCTGCAGCAGTTGGAGAGCCTGCTTGGCGATGCAATAGGCGGCCATGGCCGCGTCGCCGTGTTGGCCGGGGAGGCCGGCGCCGGCAAGACGGCGCTTGTCGAGGCATTCGCGGCCCGTGTCGGAGAGAGCGCGGCGACGTTGCGCAGCGCTTGCGAGGATCTGTCGATCCCCGATCCGCTGGGGCCGCTTTACGATCTGGCCCGTGAGGCGCAATGGGCGCTGCCGCGCGCAATCGACGCCCGGCATGGGCAGAGACTGCCGCTGTTTTCCGATGCGCTCGACGCCTTTGCGGCCAAGGGACCGAGCCTGCTGGTGATCGAAGACCTGCACTGGGCCGACGATGCGACGCTCGATTTCGTGCGCTTCCTTGGCCGGCGTATCGCCAACACCCACATCCTGCTGTTGCTCACGGCGCGCACCGACCGCAGCGAAGGACAGATGCGCGTGCGCCGCGCCCTTGGCGAAATCCCGACCGGCAGCGTGGCGCGCATGGACGTGCCGCTGCTCAGCCAGGCGGCCGTGCTGTCGCTCGCCGATGCGGCCGGCCGCGATGGCGACGCCATCTACCGGGCGACCGCAGGCAATGCCTTCTTCGTCACCGAATTGTTGTGCGCCGAAAACGAAATGGCGCTGCCGGCAAGCGTGCGCGACGCCGTGCTGGCAAGGGCCGAGCGGCTGTCGGTTGGCGCCCGGGCCATGCTCGACGCGGTGTCGGTGTTTCCGCGCCGCGCCGACGCCTGGGCCCTGCAGGGCCTGTGCGGCGTCGCCAGCGCCGGCCAGCTGGCCGAGTGTGTCGCCAACGGCCTGCTCGACGATCTGGGCGACGGCTACGCCTTCCGGCACGACATCGCGCGGCGCGCCATCGAAATGATGCTGACGACGTCGCACAGGCGGCAATTCAACCAGCGTGCGCTGGCGGCACTGCTCGAAAATGGCGACGTCTCCACAGGCCGCCTGGTGCATCATGCGGTCGAGGCGCATAATCTGGCGGCGGTGCGCGAACTTGCGCCAATCGCCGCGCGCGAGGCGTCGCGCGTCGGCGCCCATCGCGATGCCGCCGGCTATTACGAGATCGCCCTGCAGCAGGCCGACAGCCTGCCGGTGATCGAGCGCGCCGCGCTCTACGAAAGTCATGCCTTCGAGTGCCATCTCATCGGCAAGATCGATGATGCGCTTGCAGCGCAGGGACAGGCGCGCCGGTTGCATCAGGCAGACGGCAACAGGCTGAAGGAGGGCGATAGCCTGAGATGGCTCTCCCGGCTGAGCGAAATGGGCGATGACCGCGAGGCGGCGGCCGCCTTCGGCGCCGAGGCTGTGGCGATGCTGGAAGCGGCTCCCGCCGGTCCCGAACTCGCCATGGCCTATTCGAACCTTTCGCATCTGGCGATGCTTTCGGAGAGGGTGGAGGACACGCTGTTCTATGGCGAGAAGGCAGCGGCGCTGGCTGCGCGCATGAACCGTCCCGACATCGCGTCGCATGCCCTCAACAATGTCGGCTGCGTCGAGCAGTGGCTCAATCCGGATGCCGGACGCCTGCGCCTCGACGAAAGCCTTGAAATTGCGCTCCAAGGCAATTTCCAGGAACATGCCGCGCGCGCCTTCACCAACCGCGCCTGTTTCGAGATCACCCAGATGAGCTACGACGCGGCGCGTCCGGTGCTGGAGAGCGGCATCCACTATTGCACCGAAAACGACCTCGGCACCTGGCGCGACTATCTCAGGGGCATGCTGGCCGATGTGCAGCTGCGCCAGGGCCAATGGGATGAGGCCGCCGCGACGGCAAGCGATGTCATCGACAATGAGCGGACAACCACCGTGGGCCGGTTTCCGGCGCTGCTGGCATTGGCGAAACTGCGCCTGAGGCGCGGCGATCCCTCGGCCGAGCCGCTGTTCGCCGAAATGGCGCGCCTGGTCGGAAGCGGCGGCGACCTGCAGATGCTGAGCTCCTACGCGGCCCTGATGGCGGAGCAGGCATGGCTGGGGCTGGCCGACAGGCAAGAGGCGCTGGCGCTGATCACCCGCGCCGAAACGCCGGTGCGCTCGCGCGCCCATGTCGGGGAACTGGCTCTGTGGCGAACATTGCTCGCTCCCGACATGGCCCCCGATATGGCCGTCGTCGATACTGCCGACATGGCGACACCATACCGGCTGCTTCTGACCGGCGACTGGCGTTCGGCTTCGGCACTCTGGGCCGAATTGAATGCGCCATACGAGCGCGGACTGGCGCTCATCCTCGGCGATGACGAGGGGCAGCGGCTGGCGCTCGACATTTTCGATGGCCTGGGGGCACGGCCGGCCGCCCAGCGCCTGCGCGATATCATGCGCAGAAGCGGCGTTGGCGGCATCGCCCGCGGCCCACGCCGGTCGACGCGCGCCAATTTGGCCGGCCTCACCTTGCGCCAGATGCAGGTGCTGCAGCTGATCGAACGCGGCCTGTCCAACAAGCGGATCGCCGAGCAATTGACGATTTCGCCGAAGACGGTCGATCACCACGTCTCGGCGGTGCTGGGCAAGCTGGATGCGGTGTCGCGCGGCGAAGCGACGGCGGCAGCGCGCGATTCGGGGTTGTTGTGAGGTTTTGACGAAGGTTGCACGGAGAGGTCGCGATCCTTCGCGCCCCCCTCTGTCCTGCCGGACATCTCCCCCTCTAGTGGGGAGATTGGCCGTCACGGCGGCTTTCGCCAATTGTCGACGTTGGAAGAGAAGCGGGACGCTTCAACCGCGTAATCTCCCCCCTTGAGGGGGAGATGTCCGGCAGGACAGAGGGGGGCGCTGTCCCTCCGACCTATCAATCGAAAGTCACGCCCTTCAGGCGAACGCGCCGTGGCAGTGCTTGTATTTCTTGCCGGAGCCGCAGGGGCAGGCTTCGTTGCGGCCGATCTTGCCCCAGGTCGCCTGGTTGTTCGGGTCGCGGTCTTCGGGAGCGACGATGGCGTTGCTCTCCTGGCGGACCAGAAGTGCCGTTTCGCCGCCCTGAAAGTCGTCCTCGCCGGTGGTGCCGTCAATGTGGCTGCCGAACATGTCGGGCGCTTCGGGCGGCGGCGCTTCGGCGGCCTGGCGGACCAGTTCGACGCGCATCAATTGCGCGGTGACGGCCTGGCGCAGATTGCCGAGCAGCGCCTGGAACAGCTCGAACGCCTCGCCCTTGTATTCCTGCAGCGGATCGCGCTGGGCGTAGCCGCGGAAGCCGACGACCGAACGCAGATGGTCGAGGTTGACGATGTGCTCACGCCACAGATGGTCAAGCGTCTGCAGCACCACCGAACGTTCGACATAGCTCATCACGTCGGGGCCGAACCGCTCGGCGCGCTCCTTGGCGGCGGCGTCTGCGGCCTCGGTCAGGCGCTCGCGGATGTCGTCCTCGGCAATGCCTTCTTCCTTGACCCAGTCCTCGACCGGCAGGTCGAGATTGAGGAATTCGGCGACCTCGGCCTTGAGGCCGGCGACATTCCACTGCTCGGCATAGGCGTTTTCGGGGATGTTCTTGGTGACGATCTCCTCGATGACGCCTTCGCGCATCTCGGCGATCGTCTCGGACAGGCCTTCGCCGTCCATCAATTCGATGCGCTGCTCGAACACCACCTTGCGCTGGTCGTTCGACACGTCGTCGTATTTCAACAGGTTCTTGCGGATGTCGAAGTTGCGCGCCTCGACCTTCTTCTGCGCCTTTTCCAGCGCCTTGTTGATCCACGGATGGATGATGGCCTCGTCTTCCTTGAGGCCGAGCTTCTGCAGCATGCCGTCCATGCGCTCGGAGCCAAAGATGCGCATCAGATCGTCCTGCAGCGACAGGAAGAATTTCGAACGGCCGGGGTCGCCCTGGCGGCCGGAACGGCCACGGAGCTGGTTGTCGATGCGGCGCGATTCATGGCGCTCGGTGGCGAGCACGTAGAGGCCGCCGGCGGCCAGCGCCTTTTCCTTCAGGCGCTCGACATCGGCAATGATTTCCTTTTCGCGCGCCTCGCGCTCGGGGCCTACAGGCATGTCCCCCAGTTCGTCCTCGATGCGCATCTCGGCGTTGCCGCCGAGCTTGATGTCGGTGCCGCGTCCCGCCATGTTGGTGGCGATGGTGATGGCGCCGGGCTTGCCGGCCTGGGCGACGATGGCCGCTTCGCGCTCGTGATGGCGGGCGTTCAGCACTTCGAAATCCTTGAACCCTTCCTTGCGCAGGCGCTCGGCCAGCTGCTCGGATTTCTCGATCGAGGTGGTGCCGACCAGCGTCGGCTGGCCCTTGGCGCGCGCTTCCTTGATCTCCTTGACGATCGCCTTGTACTTCTCCTCGACCGTCCGGTAGACCTCGTCGTCCTCGTCCTTGCGGATGACCGGCAGATTGGTCGGGATCTCGGTGACTTCGAGGCCGTAAATGTTGCCGAACTCCTCGGCCTCGGTCAGCGCCGTGCCGGTCATGCCGGACAGCTTCTTGTAGAGGCGGAAATAGTTCTGGAAGGTGACGGATGCCAGCGTCTGGTTTTCCGGCTGGATCGCCACATGCTCCTTGGCTTCGAGAGCCTGGTGCAGGCCTTCCGAATAGCGGCGCCCCGGCATCATGCGGCCGGTGAATTCGTCGATGATGACGATCTCGTCGTTGCGGACGATGTAGTCCTTGTCCTTCTGGAACAGCCGGTGCGCCTTCAGCGCGTTGTTGACGTGGTGGACGATGGCGACGTTCTCGACGTCATAGAGCGACTCGCCCTTGAGCAGGCCGGCCGCGCGCAGCAGGTTTTCCAGCTTCTCGGTGCCTTCCTCGGTGAAGATCGAGGTCTTCTGCTTCTCGTCGATCTCGTAGTCGGCCGGGCCGAGCTGCAGCATGAAGGCGTCGATGGTGTTGTACATTTCCGAACGGTCCTCAAGCGGACCGGAAATGATCAGCGGCGTGCGCGCCTCGTCGACCAGGATGGAATCGACTTCGTCGACGATCGCGTAATTGTGGCCGCGCTGCACCATCTGCGCGCGCTCATACTTCATGTTGTCGCGCAAATAGTCGAAGCCGAGCTCGTTGTTGGTGGCATAGGTAACGTCGGACGCGTAGGCGACGCGGCGTTCCTCGTCGGACAGGCCATGGACGATGACGCCGACCGAGAGGCCGAGGAATTTGTAGACGCGGCCCATCCATTCGGAGTCGCGGGTGGCAAGGTAGTCGTTGACGGTGACGACATGGACGCCCTTGCCGGCAAGCGCGTTGAGATAAACGGGCAGGGTGGCGACCAGGGTCTTGCCCTCGCCGGTACGCATTTCGGCGATGCCGCCATTGTGCAGCACCATGCCGCCGATCAGCTGCACGTCGAACGGGCGCATGCCGAGCACGCGGCGGGATGCCTCGCGGACGGTGGCGAAGGCCGGCACCAGCAGGTCATCGAGCGTAGCGCCGTTGGCGATATCCTGGCGGAATTTTTCCGTGCGGGCCTGAAGCTCGGCGTCGGACAGCGCCCGCATCTCGTTTTCCATGGCGTTGATCGCCTCGACACGCGGCCGGGTCGATTTTACGCGACGATCGTTGGAGGAACCGAAAACCTTACGGGCGAGACCGCCGAGACTGACCATCCGATGGTCCTTTCGATAGAATTCTCAATTTTGAGATGAGCGCCGGCCGGCCCCATCAATTCCGCGTGAAACGCGGACAAACACAAAAAGCGCCCGGAAAACGGTTCTGGACGCAAAGTCGTTGGACAGATAAGAGGGGGCTCAACTGATGTCAACGCCGCGTTAGCCCTATGGGCAGCGCCAAATTCCGCCACAATCCGGCTGATCTGCAAGCCCTACCAATCCCCCCTTGGAGTTAATCTTGATGTCCTTACTGTTTCGCCGTGCGTCGCTCGCCAGCCTTGGCTTGGCTTTCGGCCTGTCGGCCCTGTCGCTGTCTCCGCTGATGGCCCAGGAAGCCGCTCCCGCCCCGGCCGCTGCCGCAGCAGCGCCGGCGGCAGCCCCCGTCGATCCGAACGCCGTTATCGCTACCGTCAATGGCCAGAAGCTGACCGAGGCGGACCTTGGGCTTGCCGAGGGCGAGCTGTCGCAGCAGTTCTCGCAGTTGCCACCCGAGCAGCGCCGCGCCGCCGCCCTTTCGGCGGCCATCGAAATCCGCGTCATGGCCGCCCAGGCGGTCGCTACCGGGCTCGACAAGGATCCCGAATTCCAGCGCCGCATGGCGTTCCTGCAGCAGCGCGCGCTGCATGGCGAGATGGTCGAGAAGGGCGTCGTCGACAAGGTTACCGATGCCGAGGTGCGCGCCCGCTACGACCAAGAAATCGCCAGCACGCCGCCGGTCAATGAGATTCATGCCCGTCACATCCTCGTGAAGACGAAGGAAGAGGCCGAGGCGATCATCAAGCAGCTCGATGGCGGTGCCGACTTCCAGAAGCTCGCCAACGAGCATACCAGCGATCCCTCGGGCAAGACCAATGGCGGCGATCTCGGCTGGTTCGGCCCGGGGCAGATGGTGCCGGAATTCGACAAGGCGGCAGTTGCGCTCGAAATCGGCAAATACACCAAGGAGCCGGTGCAAACGCAATTCGGCTGGCATGTCATCAAGCTCGAGGACAAGCGCACCAAACAGCCGCCGGCCTTCGACGACGTCAAGGACCAGGCCAAGCAGGCGGTGATCCGCGACAAGTATTTCGCACTGGTCAAGCAGCTGCGCGGCGCCGCAAAGGTTGAAATCCCCGACGCCAATCTGAAGAAGGCCGTCGACACGATGGAAGCCGGCAAGTAAGGCCGGCACCGAAAACATGCAAAGGGCGCCGTTCGGCGCCCTTTTCAATTGCGGGAGATGCCTGACATCACATAGCGGACAGTGGCAAGGATTGTCGCCTCATCTTCGTCCAGCCGGTTGGTCAAAAGGTGTTTCCAGGCATAGGAAGCGATGAGGTCGGCGACCAGCGCTGCGTCGATATCGGCCGCAACCTCGCCGCGCGCTTTGGCGCGCTCGATGATCCGAGCGGTGTGGGACACGCGCCCATCGGCATAGCCAGTCAGGGCCGCGGCCGCCGCTTCGTCCGACTGGGCCTCGGCGATCAGCGAGCGGAATACGCTGCCCGAGGATGTGTCGCGCCAATGCGCGAAGAGGTTCCTCAGGAAACCGACGAGGTCGTCTTCGAGACTGCCGGTATCGGGGACGTCGACACGCTTTTGCCGCTTGTAGACCTCCAGCAGCAGGGCCGCCTTGCTCGGCCACCAGCGATAGATCGTGGGTTTGCCGGCGCGCGCCCGCCGCGCCACGGCCTCTATGGAGAAGCCGGCATAGCCGGCCTCGACCAGCACCGCCTCCGCGGCCTCGAGAATGGCCTCGGCGCTGTCTGGGTTGCGCCGCGCCCCGATCGATCTGCGGGCCGGATCCTCGCCCATGTCTGTCCTCGCCAACAATGTCTGCCCTCGCCAACAATCTCGCCGGCAATATAGGTGAGCTGGCAGGCAAACGAAACGGCCCGTTTCCAGCGCTTGTAGAAGCAGGTCTCACATTCGCTTCGCGGGGATTTCAGTTCATCGCTTGCGAGGTTTCCGAGGCGATACGCCACTGGCCGTCGCTCTTCACCAGCCCAAGCGTGACTCGTGCCTTGCCGGTCATGCGCGCCGCCGATTTGTCTTTCGACATATAGTCGTAGCTCATCGCGAACACGGCTTCGGCGCGGTTCTCGCCCTGCGGCGTCACCTCGAGGCTGCCGGGCTCGAGACTGAACGACCAGGATGCAAATTGCGCGAACCAGTCCGTCTTGAGCTTGACGACGGCGTCGCTGTCATAGCGCGTGCCGAAGATGGTGGCGGAAGGCGCATAGAGCCGCTTGACGGTCTCGCCGATCGCCGCGGCATCGGGCGCAAGATAGTCGTCGCGCAGGAATTTCTCGATTGCGGTCTTGTCGTCGCCTACAGACCGTTCGAGTGCCGCAACCTTTGTTTCGGGCGCCGGGGGGACGGCGGGCTTCGGCTGTGCAACCGTTTCGCCGCCGGGCACAAACTCAAACCGTTCGAGCAGCGAACCCTGTTCCCATGGGCGCTGTCCCTCGCGGGTTTCGGAGACCACGTCGCGGCGCACCGCGATCATCATGTCGTTGATGCTCTGGCCGGGCTCGGCCATGTGCCGCAGCAGGGCGGCGGCGAACGGCGAATTGCGTCCGGTGCCGTCCATGGCGACAGCGCCTGGCGCCGTCGAGAAGGCGATGAAGGAGCCGCGCGTCGAATCGAACTGCGCCAGACCGGCAAGCGCCGTTGCCGAGCGCGTGGTGGCGGTGCGGCTCAGGCTGCGGGCAAAGGGATTGTTGCGGCAGGCATCGAGAAAGACCAGGCTGACCTTGGTCTGCTGCTCCATGATGTCGAGGACTTCGTCGATCGGCACGGCTTCGAGCTGCAGCTTGACCGGCATGTCGAGCCGGGCGTCGACCGGCACGATGTAGTTGCGCCCTTCCACCTGCAGGCCGTGGCCGGCGTAATAAAAAAGCCCGACGCCCGCACCTTCCAGCGCATCGGAAAATTCGCCGATCTTGCGCTCGAGTTCGCGCTTGCCGAGATCGTTGCCCTCGATGACTTCGAAGCCGATCGAGCGCAGCTTGCCGGCAATATCGAGCGCATCGTTGACCGGATTGGTGAGCGTGCCGGCTTCGGCATAGGTGCCATTGCCGATGACCAGCGCCACGCGCCGTTCCGGCTGCGCATCGGCGCTCAGGAGCAAAAGCCCCATAAACGCCACCGCCAAGATCACCAGCCTGCCCATGGCCGATATCATAACGCCAGAGGCCCCGCCGACGCCAACGGATTTGAAATGCAAGCTTAATCCCTGGTGGCTTGCCCACAGCGGCGGCCAAGAAAACGCCCTTGCGCCGGGCCGTGCTATCGGGCAAACCGGCCTTCGCCTAGCGTTTTTCCGTCGCCCGAGGTCCCCAATGTACGCAACGATTTCGCCGCTCGCGCCGAAGAAATATCCCAAAATGCCTGCCATTGAGGGCGTGCGCATCGCCACCGCAGAGGCCGGGATCAAGTACAAGAACCGTACCGACCTCTTGGCCATGGTCTTCGATGCCGGCACAGCGGTTGCCGGCGTGTTCACGAAGTCGAAATGCCCCTCGGCGCCGGTCGACTTCTGCCGCGAGAACCTTGGCGCCGGCAAGGCGCGGGTGCTTGTGGTCAATTCCGGCAACGCCAACGCCTTCACCGGCAAGAAGGGCCGCGCCTCCACCCAACTGACCGGCGAGGCCGCGGCCAAGGCCGCAGGCTGCACGCCAGGCGAAGTGTTCCTCGCTTCTACCGGGGTAATCGGCGAGCCGCTCGACACCACCAAATTCAGCCATTTGCTGGCCGGACTGGTCAAGGACGGCAAGCCGGATCTGTGGATCGGGGCGGCAAAGGCCATCATGACCACCGACACCTATCCGAAAGTGGCGACAGCGACGGTCAAGCTCGGCGACACCGACGTCATCATCAATGGCATCTCCAAGGGCGCCGGCATGATCGCGCCCGATATGGCGACTATGCTGTCCTTCATCGCCACCGATGCGCCGATCGCCGCCCCCGTGCTGCAGGACTTGTTGTCGCGCGGCACGGCCAAGACCTTCAACGCCGTCACCGTCGACAGCGACACCTCGACCAGCGACACGCTGCTGTTGTTCGCCACCGGAGCCGCTGCCAAGCGCGGCGCGCCCGCCATCAGCGATCCCAAGGATGCGCGTCTCGGCGCGTTCCGCGGGGCGCTGGGCAAGGTGCTCAAATCGCTGGCGCTGCAAGTGGTGCGCGACGGCGAGGGCGCCCGCAAGCAGGTCGAAGTCACCGTTACCGGCGCCAAATCGGCGCGCTCGGCCAAGCGCATCGCGCTGTCCATCGCCAATTCGCCGCTGGTCAAGACGGCGGTTGCCGGCGAGGACGCCAATTGGGGCCGCGTCGTCATGGCCGTCGGCAAGGCCGGCGAGCCGGCCGATCGCGACCGGCTGTCGATCTGGTTCGGCGACAACCGTCTGGCGCATGAGGGCGAACGCGACCCGGGCTACTCCGAGGAAGCGACCTCGGCCTATATGAAGCGCGACGACATTCGCATCCGCGCCGATATCGGTATCGGCCGCGGCAAGGCGACGGTGTGGACCTGCGACCTCACCAAGGAATATGTCGCCATCAATGGCGATTACCGGAGCTGATGGAGTTGGCTTCCAGGCATCCGGCAAGCATGCTCGCCATCGTGCGCCGCTACGAGGCTGCGGGGTTTCGCGCCTGGCCGGCGGCGGCCGTGCATTATGACGGCACCTGGGTGGTGCGGCTGACAGCCGGCCATCCGGCCAAGCGGCTGAACTCGGTCAACCCGCTCGATCCCGGCGACACCCAGCACATTGCCGAGCGCATCGGCCGCGCCAGCCGGCGCTTCGACGCCTATGGCAGGCCGCTGACCTTCCGCATCTCGCCGCTGTCGGGGCCGGACCTAGCCAAGCATCTCGACAATGAGGGCTGGAGCACATTCGACGAATCCCTGGTGATGCGGCTGCCGCTGGCGGACGCGCAACTGGCGCCGGCCATGGACCAGATTCCGCTGAAGGATATCAGCCGCTTTCTCGGCGCGTCGCTCAAGGTCAGCGGCTCGGATGCATCGCTGCGGCCCGGTCTTTCGGAAATCATCGGCGCCATCCAACCCGAAGTCGGGCTGTTTGCGCTGGAGGAAGGGGCCGACCCTCTGGCGGTGCTGATCTGCGTCCATGACGGCGATCTTGCCGGCCTGTTCGAGATCGCCACCGCCAAGTCGGCGCGCAATCAGGGCCATGGCCGCAACCTGATCCTGTCGGCGCTGAAGTGGGCGAGGCTGCGTGGCGCTCGCGAAGCCTGGCTGCAGGTCGAGGCCGGCAATGCGCCGGCGCTGGCGCTCTATCGCTCGCTGGGCTTCGACGAAGTCTATCGCTACCACTATCGCCGGCCGCCGGGCGCATGAGCGAGATCACCGGCAAACGCCTGCTGCTGGTCGCCGCGTGCGCGCTGGTCGATACCGATGGCCGCGTGCTTCTGGCGCAGCGGCCCGAGGGCAAACAGCTTGCCGGCCTGTGGGAATTTCCCGGCGGCAAGGTAGAGCCAGGCGAGACGCCGGAACAATGCCTGATCCGCGAACTGCAGGAAGAAATCGGCATCGAGACCGACATTCCTTGCCTGGCGCCGCTCACCTTCGCCAGCCATTCCTATGATGATTTCCATCTCCTGATGCCCCTGTTCGTCTGCCGCCGCTTCCGCGGCATCGCGCAGCCCAGGGAAGGGCAGGCATTGAAATGGGTGCGGCCAAAGCAGATGCGCGACTATCCCATGCCGCCGGCCGACGCGCCGCTAATCCAGTTCCTCATCGACCTGTTGTGATACAAAGCCATTTCGCGGTCTGATCTAGCCAGCGTTAATGGAAGATTTATCTCGTCGTGAAAAATTGCGGCAAAGCGGGTTCGCGGGGAGCGATTGCATGAGCCTCGACAGGGAATGGGACTCGATCCGGCCAGATCGCAGCTTTCGCGCCGCCGGCGTCCGCTTATTGCGCGTCACGCTGTTGTTCGGCTCGGCCGCAGTGGCGCTGGCGCTGATCGCGGTCCCCATGCTGGACAACCAGACGCGATCATCCAGCCGCGATGCTCTTGCAGGCGGTCTCGACCCGATGAGCACGGGTTCGATCGGCTCGCGGGCCACCTATACGCTGCGCAGAAGCGTGCTGCAGCCCTCACCGAGCTCAGTCTGCATCATCCGCGCCGACGGCCAACGCAGCGGCGACTGCTGACCAACAAGGTCGACACCAGCTTGAGAACTTCCTCAACGCAGGCCCATTTCACAGCCTGTTAAGCTTGTGCCGTTAACCTTTCTTAACAGGTCGGCGATATGGTCGGGGATGAGAGGGATCGACGATCATGAAGCCATTGCTGCGCCGATTTTTGCAGGACGAAACAGGCGCCACGGCCATTGAATATGGCCTGATCGTTGCGGTGCTGTCGCTTGCCATCGTCGGGGGTGTCGGCAAGGCCAGCAATGCGATCCAGTTTCTGTTCAGCGACAACAACAGCAGGCTCGCAAACGCCTTCGCCGAGCACTGATCCGGAGCGCCGTCACCGCCCGCCGGGGTTTTCCAGTATCGTCTTCAGCGAGACCTTCGCCGAACCCGGTTTCAAGGGCTTTTGCTGCGAGGCATCGGGCGCCCAGCCCGACATCCAGACGATGGAAAAGCTTGCCCTGATGCGGCCATCAGCGTCCGAAAAGCGTTCGGCATAGATTTCGGCGGCACGGGTAAAAAGCTTTCGCGCTCCCGGTCGCCGGCTGCGATCAGTCAGCGCGCTGGTTTCGCCCATCGCCCTGAGATCGGCAATGAGCTCGAAGAGGGTATCGTAGCGGACGGTCACCGTTTCGACGTCGGCCACCGGCAGCGCCAGTCCGGCGCGCTGCAGCAGTGCGCCGGCGTCGCGAACATCGGTGAAGGGGATGACACGCGGGCTGGCGCCGCCATAGAGTTCGGTCTCGGCGGCGAGCAGGCTTTCGCGCAATTCGGAAAGCGTGCCGGCGCCGGCAAAGGCGCCGAGGAAAAGCCCGTCGGGCCGCAGAGCGCGGCGGATCTGCACCAGCATGCCGGGAATGTCGTTCATCGCCTGCAACGACAGAAGTGAAACGACGAGGTCGAGGCTTTCCGGCTGGAACGGCACTGTTTCCAGCGGTGCTATCAGCCCTGGCCGGCCGTCCAGAAACGCTGGATCTGCCTCGACGCGCACGATCTCCGCTGCCTTGCCGCTTGCAGCGACCACGTCCGTTGCGTCCGGCGTCTGGCAAAACAGCACCGCGGCCTTGCCGAATTTCCGCTCGACCGCGCCGAGCCGGTCGGCAAGGTCTTCCGCCGCCCGCCGCATCAGAAAATCCGCGCCGGCTACGGGGTGGGCCAGCGCCCTGCGCTTGCGCACCAGCCAAAGTTCAGTATCGATGATCGGCTGCAACGGTAGACATCCCTGTTTGTCCGTCTAGTGATATCCTGGCGCGGACGACAAAACCACGTGGCCGATCCGGTGATGGAGATCAAGAGCCTCGCTCAAACCATGTTGAAACTGGCCATGTTGGACTGGCCGGCCCGGATGCTGTTCCCGCCGGTCTGTGCCGGCTGTCGCAGGCACGTCTCGCAACCCGGCGTTTTGTGCGGTGCCTGCTGGCCGAAACTCAGGCTGCTGGAGCGGCCATGGTGCGCGGTGATGGGCACGCCATTCACGCACGATATGGGCGAGGGATTCCTGTCGGCCGAGGCGATCGCCGATCCGCCGCCGTTCGAGCGGGCGCGGGCGGCCGTGGCCTATTCAGGTGTCGCCCGCCAGATGGTGCAAGGTCTGAAATACCAGGATCGCACCGATCTGGCGCCGTGGATGGCGCGCTGGATGCTGCGCGCCGGCGCTGAGGTAATTGCAGACGCCGATGTCGTCGTACCGGTGCCGCTGCACTGGCGGCGCTTCTTTCGGCGGCAGTTCAACCAGTCGGCGGAGTTGGCAAGGGCGGTTGCGCAGCTTAGCGGGCTGCCTTTCTCGCCCTCGGCGGTCCGGCGCGTCAAGCTCACGCGCCAGCAGGTCGGGCTGGAGCGGCAGGAGCGCGAGGACAATGTGCGCGCCGCCTTCCGTGTGCCTGCGGAAGCCGAAATCGAGATCACTGGGCGCCGCGTGCTTCTGGTCGACGATGTCTACACCACCGGCGCTACCGTGCGCTCGGTCGCCAAGGCGCTGAAGAAGGGCGGCGCCGGAGCGGTCGATGTGCTGACCTTTGCGCGTGTCCTGCCGGGGGACTTTCGGGCCGACGAGTCCGCGACTATATAAGGTCAAAGAAAGGCACGGACCGATGCTCGATGTGACGATTTACACCCGTATGATGTGCGGCTATTGCGCAGCGGCCAAGCGGTTGCTCGACCGCAAGGGCGTCGCCTACACCGAGCATGACGCTTCGTTTTCGCCGGAATTGCGCCAGGAAATGATTTCGCGGGCGCATGGCCGCTCGACCTTTCCGCAGATTTTCATCGGCGACACGCATGTCGGCGGCTCCGACGACCTCCACGAGTTGGAGGCACGGGGGCAGCTGGATAGGCTGCTTGCCAACGGCTCGACGACAAAGAGCGGTTCGTAGCGCCGCTCTATGTCTTTGTTTTTACGCAATTCCGGACGGAAAACCGTTACACACTTTTCCTGGAATTGCTCAAAGAGGACGTGACGATGGGTATTTTCAAGGCGGCGGCGATCCAGATGCGTTCGGGCGAGAGCCCCGAGCGCAACGCGGTCGATCTCGAACGGCTGGTGCGCGAAGCGGCAGGCCTCGGTGCAACCTACATCCAGACCCCGGAAATGACCGGTGCGCTGATCCGCGACAAGGAAGCCAGGGCTGCTTCCTTCACCTTGGAAGACAAGGACATCGTCGTGGCGGCCGCGCGCAAGCTCGCCAGCGAACTCGGCGTCTTCCTGCACATCGGCTCGACCGCCATCCTGCGCACCGACGGCAAGCTCGCCAACCGGGCGCTGCTGTTTGGGCCGGACGGCGCCACCCTTGCCACCTACGACAAGATCCACATGTTCGATGTCGACCTCGACAATGGCGAGAGCTGGCGCGAATCCGCCGCCTATGAGCCGGGCACCGAGGCCGTCGTCACCGAGATCGACGGCGCTAGTCTCGGCTTTGCCGTCTGCTACGATCTACGCTTTCCACAGCTGTTCCGCGCCGAGGCGATGGCCGGCGCCGACCTCTTGTCGGTGCCTGCCGCCTTCACCCGCCAGACCGGCGAGGCGCACTGGCATGTGCTGCTGCGAGCCCGTGCCATCGAGAACGGCGCCTATGTGGTTGCTGCAGCACAAGGTGGCCTGCATGAGGATGGCCGCGAAACCTATGGCCATTCGCTGATCGTCGACCCATGGGGTCGAATTCTCGCCGAGGCCGACCATGACGATCCGGAGGTGATCATCGCCGAGATCGACACGGCGCAGTCGTCGGCCGCGCGTAAGAAAATCCCCAATCTCAAGAACGCGCGTGATTTTGCCGTCAATGCCGGCGCAGTGGAAGCGCCGCGGCTCAGGGGCGCGGCTTCGTGATCCGCTTTGCCCTGATCTGCGAGCACGAGCACGAATTCGAGGGCTGGTTTCGCAGCAATGACGATTTCGACACGCAGAAGAAGCGCGGCTTCGTCGATTGCCCGAGCTGCGGCTCGCACAAGGTGCAAAAGGCGCTGATGGCGCCAGCCGTCTCCACCGCGCGGAAGCAGGAAACAATTGCGCTGGCCATGGGCGAAACCCAGAAGCAGGCTTTGGCGCAACTGAAGGCGATGGCCGAGAAGGTGCGCGAGAATGCCGACTATGTCGGCGACAAGTTTGCCGAAGAAGCGCGCAAGATCCATTTCGGCGAGAGCGATGCGCGCGGCATCTATGGCGAGGCGACGTTGGAGGAAGCCAAGAGCTTGGCCGAGGATGGCATCGATTTCATGCCGATCCCGAGTTTTCCCGAGGAGCGCAATTGAGCGATCAGCTGGCGCTATCGATCAATTTGCCAAGCAACTGAGCCAGTGCCCCCCGCTCCGTGTCGGTGAGCCCGGCGAGGATTTCATGCTCGTTGGCGACGTGGGCGGTCAGGGCTTCGTCGATCAAGGCCAGACCTTTTTCGGTCAGTTGCACGACAATGCCACGCCGGTCGTTGGGGTGCGGGCCGCGCAGGATCAGTCCGGCCTTCTCAAGCCGGTCGAGCCGGTTGGTCATGGCGCCGGAGGTCACCATCGTCGCCTCGTATAGAGCGGTCGGTGTCAGCGCGTAGGGCTGGCCGGAGCGGCGCAGCGTCGCCAGCACATCGAATTCGCCGGCCTGCAGTCCGAAACGGGCAAACAGCGGGGCGAGGCGCTCGCGGGCGATTAGCGACGAGGCTTCGTTCAGCCGCCCAAGCACCAGCATTGGCGACACCTCCAGGTCCGGCCGTTCCCGCTTCCATTGCTCCACCGCCTTTGCCGCGCGATCCATCTGTCTCACCGCTAAGTATCTTGACGTTAAGAATCTTTGTGGTATGCTACCTCAAGATACAGTTTCGACCCAGTGCCGCAAGTGAGTGACGGGACCATCCGATGAAATTTCTCTGGGAATCGGCGCTTGGCCTGCTGGTCGTCACCGGCGGCCTGCTCGGCCTGACCCTGCCGTTCGGCAAGCTGGCGACGGCTGCCGGCGTTCCGGCCATGGTCTGGGCCTTCGTCATCTCGTTCGGCGCCGGGGGCGTGCTGCTGTGCCCGTTGCTCGCGAACGGCGAGCGCATGCGGCTCACGTCGCACAGACTGCGCTATTTCTTCATCACCGCCGCCGTGTCCTACGCCGTGCCCAATCTGCTGATGTTTTCGGCTATCCCGCATCTCGGCGCCGGCTATACCGGCATCATGTTCACGCTGTCGCCGGTCATCACACTGGTGTTTTCGATCCTGCTCGGCGTTCGACGGCCAAATACGCTCGGCAGTATCGGTATCGCCGTCGGCTTCATCGGCGCCGTCATGGTGGCGGTGACGCGCGGCGAGGCCGGCCAGCCGGCCGATGTCTACTGGGTGCTGGTCGGACTTTTGATCCCGGTCAGCCTTGCCGCCGGCAATATCTATCGCACCGTCGACTGGCCCGAAGGCACCGGTCCGATCGAACTGGCCGTCGGCAGCCACCTGGCCTCGGCGACGCTGCTGCTGATCGGCATTCTCACGCTGTTCGGCGTCGGCGCTTTCGCCCCGCTCAGGGCCGTGCCGCTGGTTGTCGTGGCGCAAGTCGCTTCGGCCTCGGCGATGTTTGCCTTCTTCTTCCGGCTGCAGGCCGTGGGCGGTCCGGTCTATCTCAGCCAGATCGGCTATGTGGCGGCGGCCGTCGGCCTGTTTGCCGGAACCATCTTCCTCGGCGAGCACTACCAGTTGCTGACCTGGGCCGGCGCGGTGATCATCACCATCGGCGTGATCATCACCACCAAGGCGCAGAGCCAGAAGGCATAGGGTCTTTGGTTTACGCAATTCCCTAGGCAAAGCGCTATGCGCTTTTCCCGGCAAAACCGCTTCACACTTTGCTCGAACTGCTCAAGCTTAAATTTGGCTCGCGTCGAGGCGCTTCCGTAGCGCCGGCGGGGCGACGTTTCGCCAGGCCGTCCGAACGGCGCTGCGGAATGTCTGTTCGTCGCAGGCTTCGAGCATGATCGACGTCCATCCCTTTTGGCCCCAGCCGCCTGTCACGGGCCTGAAAACCGATGGCTCAGCCGCGGCCATCATCTCTTGCTGGTCCCGGTCGAGCTTGACGACAGCACGGTCGGCTTCGGGCAGCGAGACGAAGATACGGTTGCGGACGCGGAAGTCAGCCTTGCCGAAATGCGATTGCTCGACCGTTTCGGGAAGATCGAGCGCCAGCTCTCGGGCCCTCATAGTGTCCACGGCCGCCCCTTCGTTCAGACCGATCGTTTTTCCGCCAGCACCATATAGTTGACGTCCATGTCCTTGGAGCGTGCCCAGCGGTCGGCGAGAGGATTGTAGGTCACGCCGGTGCGGTCGATGATGGTCATGGCGGCGCTGCCGAGCGCCTTTTCAAGCTCTTCGGGCCGCACCAGCTTGCCGAACTGGTGGGTGCCGCGCGGCAGCCAGCGCAGCACATATTCGGCGCCGATGATGGCCAGGCCCAGTGCCTTCAGCGTGCGGTTGATGGTGGCCACGAACATGATGCCGCCGGGCTTGACCATCTCGCCGCACTTGCCGATGAACAGGTCGACATCGGCAACATGCTCGACGACTTCCATGTTGAGGACGACGTCGAATTTCTCGCCGGAATCGGCCAAATCCTCAGCGGTCGTAGCGCGATAATCCACCGTCACGCCGCCTTCGGCCGCGTGCAGCTTCGCCACCTCGATGTTGGTTGCCGAGGCGTCGGCGCCGACCACTTCGGCTCCAAGCCTTGCCATCGGCTCGCACAACAATCCACCACCGCAGCCGATATCGAGGAAACGCAGGCCTTCGAACGGCCGCGCCGCCCGCGGATCGCGGCCGAAGCGCGCCGCCACCTGGTCCCGGATATAGGCCAGCCGGACCGGGTTGAATTTGTGCAGCGGACGGAATTTGCCGTTCGGGTTCCACCATTCGGCGGCAAGCGCGGAAAAGCGTTCCACTTCTCCGGCATCGATTGTCGATCGTCGGGCCTCTGGCATGGGGCGGGTCTCCTCGGACGCTAGGAAGTCGGGTGCCGGGGCAAGAAAGTCAAGGCCGGTTTTATGCGACTGCTGGCAAGTCGACCTAGGGCCTCGAGATCACAATCGCCGCATGTCCCATCTCAACACTCGCGGAATCGATGGCCCGCATCGCTTCGCAATCGCCGATCTCGGCGATGATGCGGCCGGCGGCGGCGAGAGCCTGCTCGCGACTTCGCCAGCGCACGACATCGACCCAGCTGCCATCGTCCCGCCGCGCCAGGCAGCGGTTTACGAAACCAGGTTGCCGCGCCAGCCAGTCGGCGACCAGGTTGTTGGCGGCGGCAAAGCCCGCTTCCGCTCCAGGCTTGAGGCGAAAGGTGACGATTTCCAGGGCCTCGGTCATTTTGCGTCCAGCACGTCGCGCAATTTCGCCGCCAGCTGCTCGATGGTGAAGGGCTTGGCCAGGAAATGCACGTCATGGTCGAGCACGCCATTGTGGACGACGGCGTTCCTGGTGAAGCCGGTGGTGAAGATCACCTTCAGCTTCGGCATGCGCGCCAGCGCCTCCTCGGCGAGCTTGCGGCCATTCATCACCGGCATGACGATATCGGTGAACATGAGCGCCACACCAGGGTTGTCGCCCAGCTTTTCCAGCGCTTCCTGGCCGCTTGCGGCATGAATGACGGTGTAGCCGAGTTCGCGCATGGCATCGGTTGTGGAAGCCCGCACGCGTGGATCGTCCTCCACGACAAGGATGGTTTCGGTGACCGGCACGGCAGGATTTCCGGCTCGTTCCGAAGATATGGCGGCCTCTTCCGGGCCGAAGAAGCGCGGCAGGTAGATCCTGATCGTGGTGCCTTGGCCGGGTTCCGAGTAGATCTTGACGTGTCCGCCGGACTGTTTGACGAAGCCGAACACTTGGCTCAGCCCGAGGCCGGTGCCCTTGTCGACTGGCTTGGTGGTGAAAAATGGCTCGAAAGCCCGCTCCATGACGTCCGCCGGCATGCCGGCGCCGGTGTCGCTGACCGCGATCATCACATACTGGCCGGCTTTGACCTCGGCATGGGTGGCGGCGTAGCTCTCGTCGAGGTGGCTGTTGGCGGTCTCGATGGTCATCTTGCCGTCCTCGCCCATGGCGTCGCGCGCATTGACCGCCAGATTGAGAATGGCATTTTCGAGCTGGCTCGGATCGGCATGGGTCTTCCACAGGCCGCCAGCCAGCACGGTTTCGATGCGGATGGTTTCGCCGAGCGCCCGCCGAAGCAGGTCCGACATGCCGGCGACCAGACGATTGGCGTCTACAACCTGAGGCGCGAGCGGCTGCTGGCGCGAGAAGGCAAGCAGCCGTGACGTCAAGTTTGCGGCCCGGGTCGCCGCATCGGTCGCCGCTTCGATGAATTTCATGATGTCGTGCTCGCCCCGCGTCAGCTTGCGCTGGGCGAGGTTCATGGCGCTGATGATCACCGCCAGCATGTTGTTGAAATCGTGGGCGATACCGCCGGTCAGCTGGCCCACAGCCTCCATCTTCTGCATCTGGCGGATCTGCGATTCGGCCTTTTCACGCGTCTGGATTTCGTTGCCGAGCTCGATGTTCTTGCGCATCAGCTCTTCCTGGGCGATCGCCACTGCGCGGAACCGGCGGCGCGAAAGGCGAACCGTGTAGGCGCCAAGCAGGAAGATCGCCAGCAGCGCCGCTATCGAGCCGATTCGCAGCCAGTTTTCGACCAGGTCGGTATGAGCGTCGCGCGCGGCGATGGCTGCGCCGCCAATGCGCCGGATCGTGTTCATGCTGGCCCGGATCTGGTCCATGGCGGCCTTGCCCTGGCCGCTGCGGACCAGTTCCAGAGCTTTTGCCGCATCGCCGCGATCGTAGAGTGCAATCGTCTCAGCCAATTCGGCCTGGTTTTGTGAAAGCGCGTCCTTGACGTGGTTGATCTGCTGCACGAGTTCGTCGTCGGGCGCGGTCATGCCGTCGATGCGGGCAAGCTGGCCCGGAATGGCGTCGACCGCCTGCCGATAAGGCTGGAGGTAGGATTTCTCGCCGGTCAGGAGATAGCCGCGCTGGCTGGTCTCGGCCTCCTGAGCCATGGCAAGCAAACCGGAAAGCAATTCCTGATACTCGACCGCCTCGCGCGCGGCCTCACGATTGGCTCTCTGGGTCTCGACCAGCACGGCGCGTGTGCCGACGATCAACGCCAGCACGGCGAAGCCGATGAACAGCGGCAGCGATTGCCACCGCATGGCGCGTCGAAGGCGAACAATCATTCGATATGCCGGACCAAAAGGAGTTTCCCGCAGGCAGCATTTGGTAAGCGGCGGCGGGGCCGAACGCAATATGCCGCGATCCTGAAGCCGGCATCCGCCGCCAGCCTTGCGAAACCGTGATCATTTGGCTAAGGAGGCGCGCATTCAGCGGCCGGCTTCTGTCGAGCGCTTACTTCCCCTTTCGGTCCTGGGCCGGCTTCAGTCAAAGGCATTTCGCTTCCATGGCGCGCATCGTGATGAAATTCGGCGGAACCTCCGTCGCCGACATCGCCCGCATCCGCAATGTGGCGCGTCACGTCAAACGCGAGGTCGATGCCGGCCATGAGGTCGCTGTCGTGGTTTCGGCGATGGCGGGCAAGACCAATGAACTGGTTGGCTGGACGCGCGAAGCCTCGCCCATGCACGACGCGCGCGAGTATGACGCCGTGGTCGCCTCGGGCGAGCAGGTGACTGCCGGCCTGCTGGCGATCACACTGCAGAATATGGGCGTCCATGCCCGCTCCTGGCAGGGCTGGCAGATCCCGATCAAGACCGACAACGCGCATGGCGCGGCGCGCATCCTCGAAATTGACGGCGCGTTCCTGATCAAGCGCTTCGGCGAGGGCCAGGTGGCTGTCGTCGCCGGCTTCCAGGGCATCGGCCCGGACAACCGCATCGCCACGCTCGGCCGCGGCGGCTCCGACACAAGCGCGGTGGCCATTGCCGCGGCGGTCAAGGCCGACCGCTGCGACATCTACACCGATGTCGACGGCGTCTACACCACCGATCCGCGCATCGAGCCGAAGGCGCGGCGGCTCAACAAGATTTCGTTCGAGGAAATGCTCGAAATGGCCTCGCTCGGCGCCAAGGTCTTGCAGGTGCGCTCGGTCGAGCTTGCCATGGTGCACAGGGTGCGTACGTTCGTGCGGTCGTCCTTCGACGATCCCGATGCGCCCGGAATGGGGGATTTGCTCAATCCTCCGGGAACGCTCATTTGCGACGAGGAAGAGATCGTGGAACAGCAGGTCGTCACCGGAATTGCCTACGCCAAGGACGAAGCGCAGATTTCTCTGCGCCGCGTCGGCGACCGCCCGGGCGTTGCCGCCGGCATTTTCGGCCCGCTGGCCGAGGCCAACATCAATGTCGACATGATCGTCCAGAACATCTCAGAGGACGGCAAGTTCACCGACATGACCTTCACCGTGCCGTCCGGCGACGTGGACAAGGCGTTGGCCGTGCTGGAGCGTCTGAAGGCTTCGATCGGCTATGACGTGGTGCAGTCGGAAGCCGGCATGTCGAAGGTTTCGGTCATCGGCATCGGCATGCGCAGCCATGCCGGTGTGGCCGCCACCGCTTTCAAGGCGCTGGCCGACAAGGCGATCAACATCCGCGCCATCACTACCTCCGAGATCAAGATTTCGATACTGATCGACGGTCCCTACACGGAACTCGCGGTTCGCACTTTGCATTCCGTGTACGGTCTGGATAAGCAGTAGCGAGAGCGATTTGAGTTGTTGCGTGTGCGCCGGTCGCAGTGGAAACTGCGGCGGGCAAAATGCCCATTGGAGAAGAAGCCGCGATGCGTGATACGGCCAGTGGCCCGCGCGTTCTGCTGAAACGGCTCCGCGAGCTCATGCAGGAGCCGCTGGAGCCGCAGGAGCGGCTCGACCGGATCGTGCGCGACATCGCCTCCAACATGGTCGCCGAGGTCTGCTCGCTCTATGTGCTGCGCGCCGATTCGGTGCTCGAACTCTATGCCACCGAAGGTCTGAACCCGAACGCCGTCCATCTGGCGCAGCTGCGGCTGGGGCAGGGCCTCGTCGGCACCATTGCCGCGAGCGCGCGGCCGCTCAACCTCTCAAATGCGCAGGAACATCCGGCCTTCGCCTACCTGCCGGAGACGGGCGAAGAGATCTACAATTCCTTCCTCGGCGTGCCCGTACTCAGGGCAGGGCGCACGCTGGGCGTGCTGGTGGTGCAGAACAAGACCATGCGCCACTACCGCGACGACGAGGTCGAGGCGCTGGAAACGACCGCCATGGTGATCGCCGAGATGATCGCCACCGGCGATCTCGCGCGCCTGACCCGGCCCGGCCTCGAACTCGACCTGCGCCGTCCCGTCAGCTTTACCGGCCTGTCCTTCAACGAGGGTGTCGGCCTCGGCCATGTCGTGCTGCATGAGCCACGCATCGTCGTCACCAATCTGTTCAACGAGGACAGTGAGGAAGAGGTGCGCCGGCTGGAGACGTCGCTCGGTTCGCTCAGGCTTTCCATCGACGACATGCTGGAGCGGCGCGATGTCGCCTTCGAGGGCGAACATCGCGAGGTGCTCGAAGCGTATCGCATGTTTGCCAACGACCGCGGCTGGGTGCGCCGGCTGGAAGAGGCGATCCGCAACGGCCTGACAGCGGAAGCGGCGGTGGAAAAGGTCCAAAGCGACATGCGCGCCCGCATGCTGCACATGACCGATCCTTATTTGCGCGAGAGGATGAGCGACTTCGACGATCTCGCCAACCGGCTGCTGCGCCAGCTGATGGGGCGCGGGCCTGACGACGTCGCGGCGTCACTGCCGAAGGATGCCATCCTGGTCGCGCGCTCGATGGGCGCGGCCGAACTGCTTGATTATCCCAGGGACAAGCTGCGCGGCGTGGTGCTGGAAGACGGCGCTGCCACCAGCCATGTCGTCATCGTAGCGCGCGCCATGGGCATTCCGGTCGCCGGCCAGATGAAGGGCGCCGTTTCCATGGCGGAAAACGGCGATGCCATCATCGTCGACGGCGAGGAAGGCACCATCCATCTGCGGCCGCAGCCCGACCTCGAAGCTGCCTATGCCGAAAAAGTGCGCTTCCGGGCGCGCCGGCAGGAAGTCTACCGGGAACTGCGCAAGAAGCCGTCGGTGACCAAGGACGGCGTCCAGGTCGACCTGCTGATGAATGCGGGCCTGGCCGTCGACCTGCCGCAGCTGGCCGAGGCGGGTGCCGCCGGCATCGGCCTGTTCCGCACCGAATTGCAGTTCATGGTCGCCTCGACCTTCCCGCGTGCCGAGGCGCAGGAGCGGCTCTACCGCGACGTGCTGGACGCGGCGCGCGGCAAGCCGGTCACCTTCCGCACCATCGACATCGGCGGCGACAAGGTGCTGCCCTACTTCAAGGGCGCCATCCAGGAAGAAAACCCTGCGCTCGGCTGGCGCGCGATCCGGCTGACGCTCGACCGGCCGGGTCTGCTCAGGACCCAGATCCGCGCTTTGCTGAAGGCCTGCGGCGGGCGCGAACTGAAGCTGATGCTGCCGATGGTTACCGAACTCGGCGAAATCGCCCAGGCGCGCGAGATCATCGACCGCGAAGTGCGGCATCTCTCCCGCTTTGCCCACCATCTGCCGACCAGCCTCAAGGTGGGCGCCATGCTGGAAGTGCCGTCGCTGCTGTTCCAGCTCGACGAGTTGATGAAGGCGGTCGATTTCGTCTCGGTCGGCTCCAACGACCTGTTCCAGTTCGTCATGGCGGTCGATCGGGGGAACACGCAGCTCTCCGACCGCTTCGACACGCTGTCGACGCCGTTCCTGCGGGTTCTGAAGCAGATCGCCGACGCCGGGGTTCGCAACCACACGCCGGTGACGCTGTGCGGCGAGCTTGCCGGAAAACCCATTTCCGCCATGGCGCTGATCGGCCTCGGCTACCGCTCGATCTCGATGTCTCCAGCCTCGATCGGCCCGGTCAAGGCGATGTTGACCGAACTGCCACTGGAGGAATTGGAGGCTTTCTTTGCCGACAATCTGATGGCGCCAGCTCAAGGGCTGCCGATGCGGGCGCTGCTGCAGGCCTTCGCCGACGACCGCTCCATCCCGCTATAGCATTAGCCATGGTCAATCTTCCCCGCGAGCGTATGGATCAGGTCGTCAAGCGTTTCGAGATGCTCGAAGCGCAGATGTCGGCCGGCCCGGCGGCCGATGCCTATGTGAAGATGGCTTCCGAATATGCCGAGCTGCAGGACATGGTGGCCAAGGTCAGGGAACTGCGCTCAGTCGAGCGCGAGCAAGCCGACCTCGAGGCGATGCTTGCCGACAAGGGCACCGACGCAGAGATGCGGGCCTTGGCGGAGGCAGATCTGCCGGGCGTCGAAGCGCGTATCGAAGAGCTGCAGAAGGACATCCAGATCCTGCTGTTGCCCAAGGACGCGGCCGACGACAAGAACGCCATCCTTGAAATCCGCGCCGGCACCGGCGGCGATGAGGCGGCATTGTTCGCCGGCGACCTGTTTCGCATGTATGAGCGCTATGCCGCCGAACGCGGCTGGCGCTTCGAGACGGTGTCGGCCAGCGACGGCGATGCCGGCGGCTTCAAGGAAATCATCGCCACCATTTCCGGTAGGGGCGTCTTTGCCCATCTGAAATTCGAATCCGGCGTGCACCGCGTGCAGCGCGTGCCGGCGACCGAGGCCAGCGGGCGCATCCACACCTCGGCGGCGACGGTGGCCGTTCTGCCGGAAGCCGAAGAGGTCGACATCGACATCCGCGCCGAAGACATCCGCATCGACACGATGCGCGCCTCGGGTTCGGGTGGCCAGCACGTCAACACCACCGATTCGGCCGTGCGCATCACCCATTTGCCGACCGGTATCATGGTGGTGCAGGCGGAGAAGTCGCAGCATCAGAACCGGGCGAAAGCCATGCAGATTCTGCGTGCGCGGCTTTACGACCTCGAGCGCAGCAAGGCGGACGAGGAGCGCTCGGAGTCACGCAAATCGCAGGTTGGTTCGGGCGACCGTTCGGAGCGCATCCGCACCTACAATTTCCCGCAGGGCCGCCTTACCGACCATCGTATCAACCTGACGCTCTACAAGCTCGACCGGGTGATGATGGGCGAGCTCGATGAGGTCATCAATGCGCTGATTGCCGACCATCAGTCGAAGCTGCTCGCCGATATTGGCCTCGATGGCTGACATGTTGCCCAGCGCGCTCGGGCCGTTGTTGCGGGTGGCGCGGGAGCGGCTTGCCGCGGCCGGCCTTTCCGACTCGGCGCTGGATGCCAGGCTGATCGTCGAACATTTTTCCGGCACGGACCGGACGCAGGCGATCGCCGACCCGCAACGGACGGTCGATGCGGGTGCGGTTGCCGCAATCGGCGCTGCTCTGCAGCGCCGCATGGCCGGCGAACCGGTGCACCGCATCCTCGGGTTTCGCGAGTTTTACGGCCTGCGGCTGTCGCTGTCGCCGGAAACGCTGGAGCCGCGGCCGGACACCGAAACGCTGGTCGAGGCGATCCTGCCTTTTGCCGGAGCGACGGCCGAAAGGCTGGGGGAATGCCGTATCCTCGATCTCGGCACCGGTACCGGCGCGATTGCGCTGGCGCTGCTCAGCGCGGTTCCGGCCGCGACGGCCACCGGGGTCGATATTTCACAAGGCGCGCTGGCAACCGCGATACGCAATGCCGAGCAACTCGGACTCGCCGGCCGGTTCGTGGGGCTGCAGTCCGACTGGTTCGAAAAAGTTTCGGGCCGATACCATGTAATTGCCGCAAACCCTCCCTATATACCGACTGGAGACATTGGAAATCTGCAGGACGAGGTCCGCGATTTCGATCCGCACAGAGCCCTTGATGGCGGTGTGGACGGTCTTGGCCCCTACAGGATCATCGCTGCCGAGGCGGCAAAGTTTCTGGAAGCACAAGGCAAGATAGCGGTCGAGATCGGCCACACGCAGCGCAATGAGGTCAAAGACATATTCGCGGCAGCCGGCTACAGGCTGGCCGGGGCATTTGTCGATCTTGGCGGAAACGACAGGGTTCTTATGTTTGAACAGGGAAAGCCTTGACGCAGTGCAAAAAAGCGCTTGGCAATGCCGGGGAATGCGGCTAGGGTCCGCCCTAACCGGATGAGACGAAGCAGGCAGTGCTCTTAGCGATTCGGTTTTCCTTGGAAATAGCTGCCTTCTTGCGCAAACGACGCCCAAGCTTCGTGCGGGAATCGTCCGGCAAGTGATGTAACCGGAACAGGATGACACGTGGCGCCAACGCAATTGATGCGGGCGAACGCCGGTGAAGAAACGAAACGGCTGGCTGCATGAGCGCCTCCGTTCGTGAAACGTTTTTCGAAAATTTCAAAATGAAGAGAGTCTTATGAGGCCACAACAGCAGAACAGGCGCATGCGCGGTCGCAACAACAATGGCGGCGGCGGTGGCAACAACAATAACAATAACAACAACCGCAAGGGCCCAAATCCCCTGACGCGCAACTACGAGAGCAACGGCCCGGACGTGAAAATCCGTGGATCGGCTCAGCAGATCGCCGAAAAATACGCCACTCTGGCCCGTGACGCGCAAAGCTCCGGCGACCGGGTTATGGCGGAGAATTACCTCCAGCACGCCGAGCACTACAACCGCATCATTGCCGCCGCACAGGCGCAGATGCCGATCCAGAATGCCCCGCAGAACCGCGACGAATTCGACGACGATGAAGATCGCGACGATTTTGACAATGCCGGCAGCGGCAATGGCGGCGAGACGCAAGCGCCGATGGCCAACCACGGCAACGGTCCGCAGCCGACGATTGAGGGCACGCCGGCCGAACTCGCATACGGCCAGGAAAACGGCCGCGAGAACAACAGTGGCCGTGACAATAATGGCCGCAACAATAACGGCCGCGACAACAATGGCCGCAACCGTGACCGCCGCCCCAATGGCGGCTATGGCCAGAACGACCAGCGTGGCGACTTTGCCCAGCGTGGCGAGCAGAACGGCCAGCGCGGCGACCAGCAGCGCTTCACCGAAACCCCGGCACAGGCGGAAACCGTTTCCGCGGTTGAGCCCGAAGCCGAGAGTGGTTTCTCCGAGCCGGCGCCGCTGTACGAAAACCTGTCGCCGGCGGCTCTTGCCGCCCGGGCCGAACTCAATGAGGCAGCCGCCGAGAGCGGCGCTGCCCGTCGCCCGCGGCGTCCGCGCCGCCCGCGCAACAATGCCGATCAGGTCGGTGACGAACAGTCTGGTGGTGGCCAGGTGGTGGATGGCGCCGGCGAGACCGCTGCCGCTGTTGACGTGGTTGATGCGGCGCCGGCCGAAAGCTCTGCCGGCGACCCGTTCGCCGTCGACGCCAACAACTGACCCACAAGACATAAGTCGATGAAACGGCGGAGAGAAATCTCCGCCGTTTTCGTTTGCTCGGCCATGCAATATCATCAGCCGGACGTCTTGAGCGGCAATGGCTTGCGCCCCATATCTGGCGTGAACTGGACCCGGCTCGGATGAGCGGGTCCGTCACCGCAATCTGATCCGGTGCCGCAAAGCGGGCCGGTGATGGAAGGAGACAGATATGAACCTCGAGAAATACTCCGAGCGCGTCCGCGGATTCATTCAGTCCGCCCAGACCATGGCGCTCTCGCGCAATCACCAGCAATTCACTCCCGAACATATGCTGAAGGTCCTCGTCGATGACGACGAGGGGCTGGCCGCCTCGCTGATAGAGCGCGCCGGCGGCAACGTGCGCGACGTCAAGCTTGGCGTCGAGACCGCCCTTGAGGCCATGCCCAAGGTGGAAGGCGGCAACGGCCAGCTTTATCTGGCGCAGCCGCTGGCCAAGGTGTTTTCGACCGCCGAGGAATTGGCCAAGAAAGCCGGCGACAGTTTTGTCACGGTCGAGCGGCTGCTGCAGGCGCTGGCGATGGAGAAGTCGGCCAAGACGGCCGATATCCTGTCCAAGGCCGGCGTCACAGCGCAGGCGCTGAACCAGGTGATCAACGACGTCCGCAAGGGCCGAACCGCCGATTCGGCGAGCGCCGAGCAGGGCTATGACGCGCTGAAGAAATACGCGCGCGACCTCACCGCCGATGCCCGCGCCGGCAAGCTCGACCCTGTGATTGGCCGTGACGACGAGATCCGCCGCACCATCCAGGTGCTGTCGCGGCGTACCAAGAACAACCCGGTGCTGATCGGCGAGCCGGGCGTCGGCAAAACGGCGATCGCCGAAGGTCTGGCGCTGCGCATCGTCAATGGCGACGTGCCCGAATCGCTGAAGGACAAGCAGTTGATGGCGCTCGACATGGGCGCGCTGATTGCCGGCGCCAAATATCGCGGCGAGTTCGAGGAGCGGCTGAAGGCCGTGCTCAACGAAGTCACCTCGGCGGCCGGCGGCATCATCCTGTTCATCGACGAGATGCACACGCTGGTCGGCGCCGGCAAGGCCGATGGCGCCATGGACGCTTCGAACCTGTTGAAGCCGGCGCTGGCGCGCGGCGAACTGCACTGCGTCGGCGCGACCACGCTCGATGAATACAGGAAGCATGTCGAGAAGGACGCGGCCCTTGCCCGCCGGTTCCAGCCGGTCTTCGTCAACGAGCCGTCGGTGGAAGATACCGTGTCGATCCTGCGTGGCCTGAAGGAGAAGTACGAGCAGCACCACAAGGTGCGCATCTCGGATTCGGCGCTGGTCGCGGCGGCGACCTTGTCCAACCGCTACATCGCCGACCGTTTCCTGCCGGACAAGGCGATCGACCTTGTCGACGAAGCCGCGTCGCGGCTGAGGATGCAGGTCGATTCCAAGCCCGAGGCGCTGGACGAAATCGATCGCCGCATCATGCAGCTCAAGATCGAGCGCGAGGCACTGAAGGTCGAGAAGGACGAGGCGTCAAAGGACCGGCTCGCGCGTCTCGAAAAGGAACTCGTCGGCCTCGAGGAGGAATCGACCGAGATCACCGCCAAATGGCAGTCGGAGAAGCAGAAGCTTGGCCTCGCCGCTGACCTCAAGAAGCAGCTCGACGCGGCCCGCAACGACCTCGCCATTGCCCAGCGCAAGGGTGAATTCCAGCGCGCCGGCGAGCTTGCCTATGGCAAGATCCCGGAACTGGAAAAGAAGCTGAAGGAAGCCGAAGCCCAGGACGGCAAGGCCGGCATGGTCGAAGAGGTGGTCACGCCCGACCACGTCGCCCATATCGTGTCGCGCTGGACCGGCATTCCGGTCGACAAGATGCTGCAGGGCGAGCGCGACAAGCTGCTGCGCATGGAAGACGAGATCGGCAAGCGAGTCGTCGGCCAGGGCGAAGCGGTGCAGGCGGTGTCCAAGGCCGTGCGTCGTGCCCGGGCCGGGCTGCAGGATCCGAACCGGCCGATCGGCTCGTTCATGTTCCTCGGACCGACCGGCGTCGGCAAGACCGAACTGACCAAGGCGCTGGCCAATTTCCTGTTCGACGACGAGAGCGCTATGGTGCGCATCGACATGTCGGAATACATGGAGAAGCACTCGGTCGCCCGGCTGATCGGAGCGCCTCCCGGTTATGTCGGCTATGAGGAAGGCGGTGCGCTGACCGAAGCGGTGCGGCGCCGGCCCTATCAGGTCGTGCTGTTCGACGAGATCGAGAAGGCGCATCCGGATGTCTTCAACGTGCTGTTGCAGGTGCTCGACGACGGGCGGCTGACCGACGGGCAGGGCCGCACGGTCGACTTCCGCAACACGCTGATCGTCATGACGTCGAACCTCGGCGCCGAATATCTGGTCAATCTCGGCGAAGAGCAGGACGTCGATGCCGTGCGCGACGAGGTTATGAGCGTGGTGAGAGCCTCGTTCAGGCCGGAGTTCCTCAACCGCGTCGACGAGGTGATCCTGTTCCACCGGCTGCGCCGGCAGGATATGGGCCGCATCGTCGAGATCCAGCTCAAGCGGCTGGAAAGCCTGCTCGCCGACCGCAAGATCACACTGTCGCTCGACCAGGATTCGATCGACTGGCTGGCGGCGAAGGGCTACGACCCGGCCTATGGCGCGCGGCCGCTGAAGCGGGTGATGCAGAAGGACCTGCAAGATCCGCTGGCGGAAAAAATCCTGCTTGGCGAGATACTCGACGGCTCGACCGTCAAGGTCACGGCCGGCTCCGACCGGTTGAATTTCCGGTCCAGGCCCACTGTGGTGCCGACCGACGCGGCAGCCTGATCCAACGCCGCGCGTCCGACCGGACGCGCGGCATTTTCTTATGAAACAACAATCCTTTGACGGGGGTGCAGATGACGCTGGACGACTACAACAGCTTCTGCGCCTCGCTGCCGCAGACGACGCATGTCGTGCAGTGGGGCGGGGCCGATGTCTGGAAAGTCGGTGGCAAGGTCTTCACCATCGCCGGCCATGACCGGGAGGGTGGCGTCTTCGTCACCTTCAAATGCTCTGAAATGGCTTATGACGTGCTGAAGGATCAGCCCGGCTGCCGGCCGGCGCCCTATCTCGCCTCGCGCGGCATGAAATGGATCCAGCGTCAGACAAGCCAGAGCATGGATGATGATGCGCTGAAGGACTATCTCGGCGAAAGCCACCGCCTCGTCGTCCTCAAGCTGACGAAGCAGACGCGCAAGGAATTGGGCCTGTAGCAACCAGTAATCCGCCATCTTCATGCCCGGTTCATGTTGGAAAGCTTATGTTGTGGTTTGCTGGCGAAGGGGTTTGCCTGCAGGCTTTTGACGATCAGGGCGTTCCTTGCGCATCCAAACGGTGGCGAGAACGTTCTGGTGGGAACACTGCCGGGCGGCGGCAATTACGCATGACCCCGAAAATCGAAATTCGATTTTCGGAAAGGATCATGCGCAGACATGAAGTGTTACAGCGTCCTTTGCGCGTCCAAACGGACGCGCGGCGCTGTAAGTACCGGAGAGTTTGACCACCATGTTCCGCACGATCCTTGCCTTTTCGGTGCTCGCCGCCGGGCTGCTCACGTCCAGCGCCATGGCATCGCCGACTGTGGACAACGCACTGCCGGCCGTCCGCGCCGCCGATAGCGGCGGCATTGTGCTTGCCCAGGACGGCAATCTCGACATCTATTACGACGCCAGGGGCAACCGCGTCATCGTCGATGCCGAGACCGGCAAGGTCATCGCCATCCAGCCGCCGCAGACCAGGCTCGACCGCCGCGCGCTGCGCCGGGAAATGCGGGCACGTGAGCTTGGACGCGCACCGGTCGAAGACGACGACCGCTACTATCTCGACGATCCCGAAGACATGGCGCGTTTCCGCCGCAGGCAACTGGACGATCAGGGACGAATCCCCGGCCCGCCGGTTGATGAATACGATCCTGAAAGCGACAGATTCCTGGGGGCCGCTCCGCAGGATGATGCCAATGACAGCGACACCTATCCGGAAGCGCCGAAATCCGCTGAACCGCGGCCCGTCAAGCGCCAGCCGCTGAACGAAGCCTCTATCGATCCCGCCGAACCGGCGGCGCCCGCCGGCCAGGCCGCGCTGCCGCCGAAAGCCGGTGGCAAGACCGTGGTCGATCCCTCGCTTTCACTCGGCGCACGCCAGGATGTAGCCGCCTTGCAGGTGCTGCTCGACCGCGCCGGCGCTTCACCCGGCGTCGTCGACGGGCGCTTCGGCTCCAATGTCGACAAGGCGCTTGCCGCCTATAACCAGATCACCGGCAGCAATCTGCGCTCGACCGACGCGGTCGGCATCCAGGCTGCGCTGGCGCAAACCGGTGGCGATGCTTTCGCCAATTATACGATCACGCCCGAAGACGCGGCCGGGCCTTATGTCGCCTCGATACCGGAGGATTACAGCCAGAAGGCGCAGCTCGACCGCATGGCTTACACCTCCGTCACCGAAGCCTTGGCCGAACGGTTCCACATGGACGAGAACTACCTGAAGGGGCTCAATCCCGAGGCCGACTTCAGCCGTCCCGGCACCATCATCAAGGTCGCCAATTTCGGCAGGCTGGTGGCGACGCCGGTTGCCCGCATCGTCGCCGACAAGGACAAGAAGCAGGTGTTCGCCTATGACGCCGGTGGCAAGCTGGTCGCGGCCTATCCGGCCACCATCGGTTCAGCCGACACGCCCTCGCCGACCGGCACCCATACGGTGTCGCGCGTCGCGCTCGATCCGAACTACACCTACAATCCCAGCATCAATTTCAAGCAGGGCCAGAACGACAAGATCCTGACCATCCCGCCGGGTCCGAACGGCCCCGTCGGCTCGGTGTGGATCGCGCTGGACAAGCCGACCTATGGCATTCACGGCACGCCCGATCCCTCCAAGATCGGCAAGACCGAAAGCCATGGCTGCGTGCGCCTGACAAATTGGGATGCGCGTGAACTGGCCAAGCTGGTGTCGCCGGGCGTCACCGTCGAGTTCGTCGGCGGTCCCTCGGCCGATGATGTTGCGGAGCAAGTGAGCGCTCCAGCGCAGTGATATCGGCCTGCCCATAAGGCAGGCCGATATCCAAAGCTGGATTCATGAGCGCAGGGTGCTGGCTGGTTGTTGCCGGCCCGCAACAAGTCTAAGCAGACGCTCATGAAGTCTCCGAGCGAAGCCGCAGCCGTTCCCCTGACCAGGGCGCTTTCCAACGGTACATTTTGCCCGCAGTCGCAGCGCAAGTTCGTGCTGGTAGCGGCGATCCTGGCGTCAGCGCTCGGCTTCATCGACGGGTCGATCCTGGCCATTGCCATGCCGGCAATGCGCGTCGACCTCGGCGCCAGCCTGGCCGAGGTCCAGTGGATTTCCAACGCCTATGCGCTGACGCTGTCGGCGCTGATTCTGGCCGGCGGCGCCGCCGGCGACCGGTTTGGCCTCAGGCGCGCCTTCGTTGCCGGCATTGCGCTGTTCATCGTCGCTTCGCTGGCCTGCGCGGTGGCGCCCAATGCGCTGGTGCTCATCGCCTTTCGCGCCATTCAGGGCATTGGTGCGGCGATCATGGTGCCGGGCAGCCTCGCCATCATCGCCAAGGCCTATCCGAAGAAGGAGCGCGGCCGGGCGATCGGCATCTGGGCCGCCGCCTCGGCGCTGACGACGGCGCTCGGTCCAGTGCTCGGTGGCTTCGTCCTGTCGGCCTTTGGCGGCGGTATCTGGCGGGCGATCTTCGCCGTCAACCTGCCGCTCGGGCTGATCTCGATCTATCTCCTGCTGGCCAAGATTCCCGCCGACGCGCCGACGGAGAAGCGAAGCCTCGATCTCGGCGGCGCCGCTCTCGCCACGCTTGCCTTCGGGGCGCTTGCCTACGGACTGACCTCGATGAGCGCCGAAGGCAGGGGGTTGATGTCGGGGCCGAGCATCGCCGCAGGCGCCGTGCTGCTTATCATCTTCATCGTCTTCGAGCTTCGGCAGCGCGAGCCGATGATCGATCTCAAGCTGTTTCGGATCGGCGCCTTCGCCGGCGCCAACCTCGCCACCTTCTTCCTGTATTTCGCGCTGTCGGCCAATCTGTTCTACCTGCCGATGCTGTTGATCGCCGGATGGGGGCTGAGCACCAAAGAGGTCGGTTTCATCTTCCTGCCGCTGTCGGCGTCGATCGCGCTGCTGTCGGGTCTCGTAGGCCAGTGGTCGGATCGCATCGGTCCGCGTTTTCCGATCGCCAGCGGCTGCCTGGTGGTCGCCATCGCCTTTGCCGGGCTGGCTTTGCTCACTCATGCCGGCATGCACAATTTCTGGACCGGTATCTTTCCGCTGATGGCGGTGATGGGGCTCGGCATGGCGCTGGTGGTGTCGCCGCTGTCGACGGCGGTCATGACCGCGGTCGAGGACAAGGATACCGGCGCCGCTTCCGGCATCAACAATGCGGTTTCGCGCATTGGCGGGCTGATTGCTGTGGCGGCGATGGGCTCGCTCGCGGCCTGGGTCTATTCGACGATGCTCGATACCAGCGTCAGGCCGGGCATTCCGGGATTCGGCGAACCGGCATTGGCCGGCCTGGCGCCAGACCTTGATGCAACACGGCTCGCCGCCAGCGATGCGGCGTTCGCGGCCGTGTCGACAGTGACGGCCGTGCTTTGCCTCCTTGCCGCTATTATCGCCTGGGTCACCGTTTCGGGGCAAAAGCTGCCTTGGTCACGAGCCGAAGAGGAGCAGTCGACCTGATTCGGAGCCGACCCGATTCGGAATGCTCTGATGGGGCGATTATGATTCGCCGGCGTCGAGTGTGACGGCTTAAAGCGCGTCGCGCTGAAACGGATTCATACGACGCGCTTTAAGTGTTTGTTTTGAGGCATGTCGTTGTCCCAGAGCCGCGGCACACTTCTGGGCGACATGCACTAGCCTTCGATCTTGGCGCTCGCGACCTTCAGCGGATTGCTGTCTTCCTGCTTGAGCAGTTCATCGATGCGCTCGCGCTCGCGCTTGAAAGCGACCAGGTCGTCGCCCTTCAGCACCTTGCCGACCGGCAGGCGCACGCGCATCGGGTCGACCTTGGTGCCGTTGACGATCAGCTCGTAGTGAAGATGCGGACCGGTGGAGAGGCCGGTCTGACCGAGGAAGCCGATGGTCTGGCCCTGGCGGACATGAACGCCGGGTTCGATGCCTTTGGCAAAGGCGCTCTGGTGATTGTAGGAGGTCTCGTAGCCATTGGCATGGCGGATGATGATCTGTTTGCCGTAGCCGCCGGCCCAGCCGGCCTTTTCGATGGTGCCGTTGCCGGCGGCGATGATCGGCGTTCCGATCGGCGCCGCCCAGTCGACGCCGGTATGCATGCGGACATAACCGAGGATCGGATGTCGGCGGGCGCCGAAGCCGGAGCGGAATTTCCCGGCCGGCAGGGGGTTGCGCAACAGGAACTGCTCGGCGCTCGATCCGTCCTCGTCGAAATAGTCGGTCGAGCCGTCCTGCATCTGGAATCGGTAGAAATTGCGTGTCTGGCCGCCGAAGGTCGACGAGACATAGAGCAGTTCCGATTCGTCGGAGGCCTGGTCGTCGCCGTCCGGCTGCGAGAACAGGACGTCGATGCGGTCCGACGGATTGAGCCTGGACTGGAAGTCGACGCCGGAGGCCAGGAGCTTGACCAATTGCTGGGTCAGCTTCTTCGACATGCCATAGGAATAGGCGGCGCGGTAGATGCCGTCATAGACGTTCGGCAGATTGCCGCGCACCACCACCGGTGCCGACGAATCGTCGAACGCGGTCAGCAATTCGGGGTTCGGCTCCGGTTCCTGCGCCGGCACATACTGGCCGCGGTCGTCGAGCGCGATGGTGACGATGTGCGTTGTCTTGTCATAGACGCTGGTGCGAACGACCTTGGCGGCGTCGCCATGTACCTCGAGCCCGACCCGCAGCACGGTTCCGGCCTTCAGCGCCGGTGCGTTGAGCAGCTTGCCGATCGCCTCCGCCATGCCGGTGGCGTCATCGCCCGTATAGCCCGAATCAGCGAAAGCCTCGGCAATGTCGCGGTCCCTGGTGAAGGGAATGATTTCCTCGGCGAAAGCCGGGGTCTGGTCGTCGAGCGCGACGCGCGGCGCCACCGAGACGTTTTCCGGCACGATCTTGACGTCGTAGGAGCCGGCCATCGATTCGGCGAAGGCATCGCCGAATCGCTGCGGGTCGACATAATGCAGCGAGGCGACCTGCACGGCGCCGTCGCTGAGGTCGGTGCCGGCTTCGCGCACCACTTTTTCCACCTCGTCGGCGGACAGGTCGCTTTTCTCGTCGAAGGAGGCCGTCTCGACCGGGAAATCGACCGTCTTCAGGCTCATTTCGCTTTCGACCTTGGCGCCGTAGATCTGGCCCCCAACTGCGGAAGCCGTCGCCGGCTGCGCCGGCGTCGAGTCGCCATCGTCGCCGAACACCTGCATCGGGTCGAAAGGCGGATAGGCGCGGTTGGTGGTGTGGCCGGCGGCCAGCGCCATCTTGATCTGCACGAACGGCATGGTGTGGATAACGTCGCGGTCGCCGACCTTGGTCACCATCGACACTTCCATGCGCCGGCGGTCCTTGGCCTTGGCGATCTGGCGCGGCGCCACCAGCCTGGTGGTCTTGGCGACCTCGCCGGAATCGCCGCCGCTTTCGAGCTGGGCCAGTTCGGCGATTTCGGGCGGGGTTGCCAGCTGCTGGCGGCCGTCAAGGGCGGCAAACAACGCCACGCCCATCAGCACACTCGAGGTCACGCCGGTAAGAAAGGTGCCCGACAGCCAGCGCGCCGAAACCTCGCGCCGGTCGGGCGGGCCGCTGCGGCCATCCGCGATCAGCGGCGGCTCATTGCCGAGTTCGGCTATGACATCTTCCGTGTCTGGCATCCAGAAAGGCTGCTTCTTCCCCGGGCGGAACGGCTTTTCGCTTCTGTTGGGCCATGACATTTGCCTGTCACGGCGAGTGAAGTCAACGAAGCGGCGAAATCCCCACGCACACGCTCTGT
>NZ_CP100472.1:2410000-2412500 GCF_030323185.1 Mesorhizobium sp. C399B | reverse complement strand
GAAAGACCCCGTGCACCTTTACTATAGCTTTACATTGGCATTCGTAGTGGCATGTGTAGGATAGGTGGTAGGCTTTGAAACCTGGGCGCCAGCTCAGGTGGAGCCACCCTTGAAATACCACCCTTATTACTATGGATGTCTAACCGCGGCCCGTTATCCGGGTCCGGGACAATGTATGGTGGGTAGTTTGACTGGGGCGGTCGCCTCCTAAAGAGTAACGGAGGCGCGCGATGGTGGGCTCAGAACGGTCGGAAATCGTTCGCTGAGTGCAATGGCATAAGCCTGCCTGACTGCGAGACTGACAAGTCGAGCAGAGACGAAAGTCGGTCATAGTGATCCGGTGGTCCCGCGTGGAAGGGCCATCGCTCAACGGATAAAAGGTACGCCGGGGATAACAGGCTGATGACCCCCAAGAGTCCATATCGACGGGGTTGTTTGGCACCTCGATGTCGACTCATCGCATCCTGGGGCTGGAGCAGGTCCCAAGGGTATGGCTGTTCGCCATTTAAAGCGGTACGTGAGTTGGGTTCAGAACGTCGTGAGACAGTTCGGTCCCTATCTGCCGTGGGTGTAGGAATATTGAAAGGATCTGTCCCTAGTACGAGAGGACCGGGATGGACGGATCTCTGGTGGACCTGTTGTGGCGCCAGCCGCATAGCAGGGTAGCTATATCCGGACGGGATAACCGCTGAAGGCATCTAAGCGGGAAACCCACCTTAAAACGAGTATTCCCTGAGAACCGTGGAAGACGACCACGTTGATAGGCCGGGTGTGGAAGAGCGGCAACGCTTGAAGCTTACCGGTACTAATAGTTCGATCGGCTTGATCGTTCTCATTCCTTATGCTCATCGTGAACACGATGATCTGACCAGCGCTCACGCATGAGCGGCCCTTAACAGGGCCTATGCTCCGCGAGGGCGCCGGAAAACCGGCGACGCGCAGTCGCGCTTGCGGACTTTGTCCGTTAGCTAGACACAAACGTCGCCTTGGCACGAAAAAACAGCTTCTCGATATAACGTGCGTTTTGCCGACCTGGTGGTTATGGCGGAGCGGCTGCACCCGATCCCATTCCGAACTCGGCCGTGAAACGCTCCAGCGCTGATGGTACTTCGTCTCAAGACGCGGGAGAGTAGGTCGCTGCCAGGTCTGCAAAACGCACGTTGAACTCTCATCCGCAAACCGGATGAAACTGAATCTTCTCTCTACGAAAAGGCCCGCCAAGGGATCACGGGCCGCGCAAGCGGCCCTTTCATTTGGTCAGCCATATACCTATCTGTAAGCCATCCTGTTCATAGGCCCAGGCTTACGTCCAGATAAGCAAGCAAACGCTTGCTTCAGATCCGGAGCAGGCAAGAGCTTGCCCTGGAGAGTCCGGAGCAAGCAAGAGCTTGCCCTGGAGGTGACGCGGGGTGGAGCAGCCCGGTAGCTCGTCAGGCTCATAACCTGAAGGTCACAGGTTCAAATCCTGTCCCCGCAACCAACAAAAAAAGCCCGCTTCATGAACTGACCCCCGAAAGTTGGACACAACCTTCGGGGGTTTTGCATGTCCAAATACAGCGAGAGTTTCAAGCGCTCGGTTGTCGACATCTATTTAGGCGAGGATGAGGGCTACGCGAGCGCGGCGTCAATGCATGGCGTTGATGCGGCCACTGTTCGCAAGTGGGTTGCGTTGTACCAGGCCCATGGAGATGCCGGGCTATCTGCCAAGTACGATCGTTATGACGCGGCGTTCAGGCTGTCGGTGCTTGAGCGGATGTGGGAGGAAGGTCTGTCGTATCGGCAGACGGCTGCATTGTTCAATATCCGCAATGCCAGTTGCCTGACGGGCTGGGAGAAGCGCTATCATGCGGGCGGGATAGAGGCGCTCGGCCCACGTCCCAGAGGACGACCCATGTCAAAGCCGCCGTCCCCCGTAGTGCCTGTTGCAGCCAGTGACGAGGCCAAAAGCCGCGAAGAACTGCTGGCTGAGCTGAAGCATCTGCGGATGGAGAACGACTACCTAAAAAAACTGGAGGCCTTAACGCAGGGACATGCGCCCAAAAAGCGCAAGCCGTCCAGGCGTTAAGGCCGTTGCATTCGCTTGAGGGGCTGCTCGAGCTGGCGAAGCTTGCGCGCAGCACGTTCTATTACAGACAGAAAGCAGCGAAGCGCTCGGACCGCCATGCGGCGCTGAAGGCGGCGATCAAGGCCATCTTCGACAGCCACAAGGGTCGCTACGGCTATCGCCGGGTGACTGCGCAACTGCACCGGTTGGGCCGGCGCGTCAACCACAAGACCGTCCAGAGCCTGATGGCCGGGATGGGATTGAAGTCGCTGGTCAGGCCGAAGAAGTATCGCTCCTACAGGGGCGAGGCTGGGCGGACCGCTCCCGATCTGTTGCAGCGCAAGTTCGGCGCCGACCGGGCTAACCGCAAATGGGTGACCGACGTGACGGAGTTCAGCCTGGCCGGCGACAAGCTCTACCTGTCCCCGGTCATGGACCTCTACAATGGCGAGATCG
>NZ_CP100472.1:0-2405000 GCF_030323185.1 Mesorhizobium sp. C399B | reverse complement strand
CGAAAGCGAGTCTGAACAGGGCGTTCAGTTCGTCGCATTAGACCCGAAACCGAGTGATCTAGCCATGAGCAGGTTGAAGGTAAGGTAACACTTACTGGAGGACCGAACCCATAACTGTTGCAATAGTTCGGGATGACTTGTGGCTAGGGGTGAAAGGCCAATCAAACTCGGAAATAGCTGGTTCTCCGCGAAATCTATTTAGGTAGAGCGTCGACCGAATACCCCAGGGGGTAGAGCACTGGATGGGCTAGGGGTCCTCACCGGATTACCAAACCTAACCAAACTCCGAATACCTGGGAGTACTAGTCGGCAGACACACGGCGGGTGCTAACGTCCGTCGTGAAAAGGGAAACAACCCTGACCTACAGCTAAGGTCCCCAAGTTATGGCTAAGTGGGAAAGGATGTGAGGATCCCAAAACAACCAGGATGTTGGCTTAGAAGCAGCCATCATTTAAAGAAAGCGTAACAGCTCACTGGTCTAAATAAGGGTCTTTGCGCCGAAAATGTAACGGGGCTAAAGCCATGCACCGAAGCTTAGGGTTTGGTCCGCAAGGGCCAAGCGGTAGCGGAGCGTTCTGTAAGCTGACGAAGCCATACCCGTGAGGGGTGGTGGAGGTATCAGAAGTGCGAATGCTGACATGAGTAACGTAAGGGGAGTGAGAGACTCCCCCGCCGAAAGACCAAGGGTTCCTGCTTAAAGCTAATCTGAGCAGGGTTAGCCGGCCCCTAAGACGAGGCGGAAACGCGTAGTCGATGGGAACCACGTTAATATTCGTGGGCTTGGAGGTAGTGACGGATCGCACAAGTTGTCCAATCTTATCGGATTGAACGGGCAGCGGAGCGGTTCCAGGAAATAGCTCCTCCTTATAAACCGTACCCGAAACCGACACTGGTGGTCAGGTAGAGTATACCAAGGCGCTTGAGAGAACTATGCTGAAGGAACTCGGCAAATTGCACGCGTAACTTCGGAAGAAGCGTGACCCTTTTCTACGCAAGTAGAGGAGGGTGGCACAGACCAGGGGGTAGCGACTGTTTATCAAAAACACAGGGCTCTGCGAAGTCGCAAGACGACGTATAGGGTCTGACGCCTGCCCGGTGCTGGAAGGTTAAGAGGAGGGGTGCAAGCTCTGAATCGAAGCCCCAGTAAACGGCGGCCGTAACTATAACGGTCCTAAGGTAGCGAAATTCCTTGTCGGGTAAGTTCCGACCTGCACGAATGGCGTAACGACTTCCCCGCTGTCTCCAGCATAGACTCAGTGAAATTGAATTCCCCGTGAAGATGCGGGGTTCCTGCGGTTAGACGGAAAGACCCCGTGCACCTTTACTATAGCTTTACATTGGCATTCGTAGTGGCATGTGTAGGATAGGTGGTAGGCTTTGAAACCTGGGCGCCAGCTCAGGTGGAGCCACCCTTGAAATACCACCCTTATTACTATGGATGTCTAACCGCGGCCCGTTATCCGGGTCCGGGACAATGTATGGTGGGTAGTTTGACTGGGGCGGTCGCCTCCTAAAGAGTAACGGAGGCGCGCGATGGTGGGCTCAGAACGGTCGGAAATCGTTCGCTGAGTGCAATGGCATAAGCCTGCCTGACTGCGAGACTGACAAGTCGAGCAGAGACGAAAGTCGGTCATAGTGATCCGGTGGTCCCGCGTGGAAGGGCCATCGCTCAACGGATAAAAGGTACGCCGGGGATAACAGGCTGATGACCCCCAAGAGTCCATATCGACGGGGTTGTTTGGCACCTCGATGTCGACTCATCGCATCCTGGGGCTGGAGCAGGTCCCAAGGGTATGGCTGTTCGCCATTTAAAGCGGTACGTGAGTTGGGTTCAGAACGTCGTGAGACAGTTCGGTCCCTATCTGCCGTGGGTGTAGGAATATTGAAAGGATCTGTCCCTAGTACGAGAGGACCGGGATGGACGGATCTCTGGTGGACCTGTTGTGGCGCCAGCCGCATAGCAGGGTAGCTATATCCGGACGGGATAACCGCTGAAGGCATCTAAGCGGGAAACCCACCTTAAAACGAGTATTCCCTGAGAACCGTGGAAGACGACCACGTTGATAGGCCGGGTGTGGAAGAGCGGCAACGCTTGAAGCTTACCGGTACTAATAGTTCGATCGGCTTGATCGTTCTCATTCCTTATGCTCATCGTGAACACGATGATCTGACCAGCGCTCACGCATGAGCGGCCCTTAACAGGGCCTATGCTCCGCGAGGGCGCCGGAAAACCGGCGACGCGCAGTCGCGCTTGCGGACTTTGTCCGTTAGCTAGACACAAACGTCGCCTTGGCACGAAAAAACAGCTTCTCGATATAACGTGCGTTTTGCCGACCTGGTGGTTATGGCGGAGCGGCTGCACCCGATCCCATTCCGAACTCGGCCGTGAAACGCTCCAGCGCTGATGGTACTTCGTCTCAAGACGCGGGAGAGTAGGTCGCTGCCAGGTCTGCAAAACGCACGTTGAACTCTCATCCGCAAACCGGATGAAACTGAATCTTCTCTCTACGAAAAGGCCCGCCAAGGGATCACGGGCCGCGCAAGCGGCCCTTTCATTTGGTCAGCCATATACCTATCTGTAAGCCATCCTGTTCATAGGCCCAGGCTTACGTCCAGATAAGCAAGCAAACGCTTGCTTCAGATCCGGAGCAGGCAAGAGCTTGCCCTGGAGAGTCCGGAGCAAGCAAGAGCTTGCCCTGGAGGTGACGCGGGGTGGAGCAGCCCGGTAGCTCGTCAGGCTCATAACCTGAAGGTCACAGGTTCAAATCCTGTCCCCGCAACCAACAAAAAAAGCCCGCTTCACGCGGGCTTTTTGCGTTCGGACCGTGATCGATGGCGACGACCGGCTATTCAACGATCGAGGAGGGCAGCAAGGCTGGCGTGCTCGACTTTATTGACAGGTCCGCGAACCGGGGGGTGATGCCGCCTCGGCGCATTTCGGCGAGAGCTACACGTCGAGCATTGGGAGTTCGCCAGCCCGTCATGGCAAGCGATCTGCACGACAACAGCATGATTCGAGCCGCGGAGAGATCGTCGTGCGAAGGCGCGAACCGTTGATTTAAACAACCCGCGCCTTGCCGAAGCTTTTCGTCGCGGGCCGCGTCAGCCAGCTCGCCGCAATGACGCCTGGAAGGCCAGCGAGGTCCAGCTGTTGCTCGAGGCGAGATGGCAATAGAGCAGCGCAAGCGCGCCGGATTTCCTGAGATCAAGAAACGCCTCGTCGCTCAATTTGTTGAAGGCCGGCTCGTCGATCACCTGAAAGTCGGTGAGGTTGAGGGTCTCGCCGCCCTCCAGCGTCACCTTGCTCTGCCGCGGCGCGAACAGGCCGTGCGCGTCGATCTTGTCGATCATGGCGCGAGTCGCATTGAAGTCGGTCTGGAACTGGCTGCAGAAGGCGAGCGCCTGCTTCGAGGCCTCGGCCGGCTCGTTGCCGTCGAAGAAGGCCGCGGTCTCGTCGCTGTCCTTGGACGAAGGCATCTGCTCGACGACGCGTTCGCTGGCACGGTCGATGCACAACGTCAGGCGGCCGGTCGTTTTCGATTCATCGGCGAGGATGAAGGGGTAACGGCGGACATAGGCGGGAATGTAATGCGGCTCCGCCCATTTGCCGTCGGCGCCTACGAACAGGTTCTGGTCCTGGCGCAGACCGGTGATGATGACAGGCGCCTTGGCGTCGCCAATGAAAACGATCGGATAGGAGCGCATCGCCGCGGGCATTTCCGATGCGACGACGGGGATGGCGTGCGCGGTGCGGGCAAAGGAGAAATCGGCCCGCGCCGTAAGGCCGAGTGAGCCGTGCCGCAGCGGATTGAGCGCCTCGGGTTTTTTGTAGAACAGCGGCAGCGCGTTGGTCGCGGTGCTTCCGGCCGGGGCCGTGTCTGTTTTCGCGTCAGTCATCCCTAGTGTTCTCCTCTTATACCATTCCGGTTTAGGCCAGTGGCTGCCGGTGCGCAACGCGTTGACGGCTGCTTCACCCTACGTGGCCAAGATAAATCTATCTGTTTGTTTGATCGTGCTCTTTTGTACTTCTGGAGATCGAGCTCTATAGACAGCACGCCATGAAGCGGCGAGATTGGCTGACGGGATAGACATCTCAAGAGAGCCGTCTGAAAGACAGACGAACCAGGGCAGGCGCATGGCATCGCTTTCGGATTTCGAGCAGGGGCAGAGCTTTTCCGTCGAAGCCGGCGGTCAGACGCTCACGATGGAACTGAGCGCGGTGCAGCCCATTGCCAACAGCCCGCGCGACGGCGGTGGCTTCACGCTGCTGTTCAGGGGGCCGCGCGACGCGGCGCTGCCGCAGGCTATCTATCGGTTCAACGGCAAAAGCGGCGCCCATGAGATCTTCATCGTGCCGATCGCTGCCGATGAGGCAGGGCGGCTTTACGAGGCGGTATTCAACTGATTTTTTTCGACCGGATCGGCCACGGGGACGCTCCGGCCATCAGGGCGATTTGGCAGCGCGGCGGCTCGACATATGATCGACTATATCGAGATTGCGGACGTATTTGACGGAGCGGCGTGTAGCGCACTGTGCGCGGAAATTCGGGCGGCCGTGGGCCGTCCGGCCGGCCTGCTGGGGCGTGCCGACCAGAAGATGGCATGGCCGGAGATCCGAAAGACCGTGCGCGCCGATGTTTCGCAGGCCACTGAAGAGCGAGTGAGTGCCCTGTTGGCGCAGCAGAAGGCGGCTCTGGAGCGGCATTTCGGGCTGCTGCTCGGCCAGGTCGAGAAACCTCAGTTCCTTCACTATCGGCAAGGCGATTTCTTTGTGCCGCACCAGGATGGCAACACGCCGCTCATTCACGACGAGTCGCGGTTCCGAAAGATCTCGGCGGTGATCTTTCTCAACCGTCAATCGGACAACCCTTCGCCAAAAAGCTATGCAGGCGGCTCGCTGGTCCTGCATGGGCCTTACAGCGGCCCGGGCCTGCGCGTTGCCATGCCCGCGTTGCCGGGCTCTCTCGTCGCCTTTCGTTCGGAAACGACGCATGAAGTCACCCCGGTCACGCGCAACGAACGTTTCACCATCGTCTCCTGGTATCGCGGCACGTGACGACCGGCACGGCCCTTACGGCGAACGGATCATCAGGTCGTAGAGGCCCTTGTCCTCGGCAACGGTGAAGCCGAGGCGTTTGTAGAGCCGCCGCGCTGGATTGTTCTTCTCGACATGGATCGAGACCGACTTGCCGACGGCGGCGGCCTCATCGATGAGATCGGCGAGCAACGCACCGCCAGACCCCTTGCCGCGATGCGCCGGCAGGAAGGCGATATCTATGATGCAATGCTCGCTCGCCGAGCGCTCGATATACAGGCGACCGATATCTTGCCTTGCCTGCTCGATCACCAGCCAGTCGGCGTTGGGATAGTATTTCTGGTAATGCGCGTGCTGCGCTTGAAACTGCATGTCGAGGAACGCCGTTTTCTGCGCATCGCTCCACGGCGTGACGGCAAGTTCTTCGGCGCGGGTCGAGGCGTAGAGCGCCGACAGGAACGGCAGATCGGCGTCCGCCATCGGGCGGAACGTCAGATCAATCCGCGCCGCGCGCACCCAGCAAAATATAACAGGCCCGTTGTCCACAATCGGAAGCTGGATCATGGAGTGGCGCTTACGGACGCGCCGGATAAACGCCTTGCATGGCAATGATGAACGTCATCGCCAGATAGGGAGGCAGGTTGTTGTGAGGCAACGTACTGCCCGCCATGCTCAGTGCCTGGGGGTCCATCTGGACCAGATTTTGCGAAGTGTTGTTCTGATACAGCGTTCCGCCCCCCGACTTCCCCAGAACAACCGCATCGGTAAGAGTTCCCTGGGCGCCACTCTCGGTGGACATCGCGACAAAATGATTATGTTGCGGCATTTCCGTTTGCAGAAGGGTGATGGACGTTTCGCCACCCGTCTCGCCGAGAAACCGCTCCGACAAGCCATTGCCCTGTCCTTGCCCCATGGGCGCGGAGCCAGCCATATTCGGCAACGCGAAGGTCGACTTGCCGTCGCCGCCGTAAACTGTGCCCAGCAGCGAAAACAGCGCCGTATTCTGCGAGATTGGCAGGAGCTGGCCATCGCAGGTCGCCCACCCCGTCGGGGCGAAATCTCCGGCAAAAATTCGAATTTCGGCGACGAACGGATTGGTCATGGCAAGTCTCTAGCTTTGCTGGGGGAAGATGCCAAATAGCGAGATGATGAAACTGACGGCGAGGAACGGCACCATATTGTCGTGAGGCTGGCTGCCGCCGGCCGGCGAAATGGCTCCGGCGGCCATGTTGCCATCAGGTGCGATACCCACATAGGGCGTCAGCAGGCTCGATGTCGCCAGGACACCGCCGGACGGACCCGGATTCTTGGCGATATTCGACGAACCGGTCCAGGTATGGGAATGGTTCGGCATTTGTTGGGTTGAAACAGTGACGGATTCGACCCCGCCCAGTTCTCCGATGATATAGGTCTGGCTGACCAGCGGGCCCTTGCCAGCATGGACGGGGATGCGGGATGCGAGGTTGGGCAGGGCGAATGTTTCCTCCCCGTCGCCGCCATAGGTCGTACCGATCAGATTGAACAAGGTTTCGTTCTCGGAGATCGGCATCAACTGGCCTTGGCAGAACGCCCAGCCATTCGGAGGGAAATTGCCACCGAACATCCTGATCTCGCCGACAAAAGGTTGGCTCATCGAAGCGTCCTCTTAATTTCGCGACGGGAATATGCCTTGCAGGGCAATGATGAAATTCAAGACGAGATAGGGCGATCTGTTCTCATGCGGCTGGCCGCCACCGACGAAAGTGATGTTTTCCTTCGCCATAGCCACCGCGCTGCCAGGCGGCTGATAGATCGGGCTGGCGTTCGCCCCCAACAGCGCGCCGGATGGATTGTTGACGTTGCCGGCAGTGTTCGATGCGTTGACGAAATGGTTGTGTGTCGGCATTTCGCCGAGCGTGAGCGTGTGAAACTCTTCGCCGCCCTGGCCGCCGACAATTGCACCAATAGGGCCGCCCGTATGAACCGGCGCACGTCCCCTCATATCCGGAAGGGCAAAATTTGTCTGGCCGTTGCCGCCGTACCTGGTGCCAAGAAGTGAGAACAATGGCTGGTTCTGGTTAAGCGGCAACAACTGGCCGTTACAAAATGCCCAGCCGCGCGGTGCATAGTTCCAGGAAATGATCTTGACTTCACCTAAATAAGGCTCACTCATCCCCGTTCCCTCCGTTGGCCGCTTACTGTCTGAATTCTTGTATTATGCCTAAGTAAGACAACAAGTCGATATCAAATTCATAAAATATATTTGCTAGGACGAAATCCAAGGTTGCTGACTACGGTGTCGCGGCAGGCAGCAGTGGCAGCGGCTGGTTGAAGAACGTCCGGGTGTCCGTCAGTGCCGTTGCCCCGCCATTGACGGTTTCGATACCGGCCTCGCTCGCCTGCGGTACGTTGATCGTGCCGTCGGCGCCGCCGAGGCCGTCCGCGAGGAAGCGGATGGCATTGGCGTTGTTGACGTTGGTGATGGTGTTGGCATGAACGTCGGCATTGATGATAGCGCCGGCAAATGTGGCGGTGACCGTGATGCCGCGGCTGTCGGCATTGTCGCGAATGGTGTTGTTGGTGACCGTCGCGTGCACGGTGCCCGGCTGCACGAGCTGCGTGATCGAGACGCTGTCGCCACCGCTTATGCCGTTGACGCCGATGCTCTGGATAATGTTGTTGTCGATCAGCACCTTGGCGACGCCGAGGCTTTCATGCCCAACCCTGATGCCGTTGCCGGTTCGCGATCCCGAGGTTGCTACGCCTTGCGTACCGATGACGTTGTTGGCGATTGTGCCGTCAAGCGTCCGTGCGAGGTCGCCGCTGCTGAACACGTTGATGGCCGTCGAGTCGCTGTTGGTGACGGTGTTGTTCCGGACGGTGAAATTCAGATTGCCGCCCGTGCCGGCGCCGGAATTGCTGCTCTGGGTAAGGTTGATGCCGTTGTTCAGATTGTTGAATAGATTTCCCGTGGTCTCGCCGATGTGAGCGTTGACGGTGCCGTCATTGGCAATGACGAACAGACCGGTTCCAGGGATGACTCCCGGTCCGGGATAGGCGTTGTTGCCGGTGAAGGTTGCGCCGTCGACGGTCAGCGTCATCGTCGGCGCGCCGGCGACACCGGCGCCGTCCGCCTCGAAGATGAAGTCGCTGCCGGCATTGTTCGAGGCGCCGTTGTTCGAGAACGTGCCGCCGCTCACCACCAGGTTCGCCAACGTGCCGCCGGAATTGATGACCTGCACGTTATGGGTGAATGAGTTGGAGACCGTGAGGTTGGTGAACGTGGTGACGTGCGAGGCGTTGCCGGTAAGTTCGTTGAACAGGATTCCGGACTCGGTGTTGGCATCGGCATTGCTGTTCAGGGTCAGACCGTTGAGCACCACACCGTTGACGCGCAGGCCCTTTATGCCGTTGCCCGCATTGTCGCTGATAATCATGTTGCTCAGGCTGACATCCTGAGTGTCGGTCAGGCTGACGCCATCGCCGGTCGAGTTCTGGATCGTGCCGCCGCTGCCCCCCGTCGCGCCGGTGCCGGTCACCACCAGATTGCCGCTGGTGCCGGTGTTGTTGAGCACGATGCCGTTGGCTGCACCATTGGACGCAATGCTCCTGAACGTCACGTCGCCGGCGCCGATCGTCGTGTTGGCGACATTAAGCGCCGTGCCCGTGCCGGACGCGATGGTGTTGCCGGTGCCCTGCACCGTCACCGTGCCGCCGCCGGTGGCATTGAAACCGGCGCCGCTGGTGGTGGCGATGACCAGCCCGCCATTGGTGAAGTTGATCGTCGCACCGGTATTGTCGCTCAGGCTGACGCCAGCCGCCGTGGTCGAGGTGATCGACTTCGACGCGCCGGAGAAGGTGATGATGCCGGCGACATTGTCGTCCAGCAGGAGGCCGATCTGGCCCGCCGCATTATGCGTGATGTTGCCCGACAGGGTGATGTTGCCGGCGGTCAGGGCGCGATCCTGGATGTTGACCGCCTGGCCGGTGCTGCCGCTGGTGATCGCGCCGGCATAGGTGAAGGCCGCCGTGCCGCCGCTGTTGGCGGTGCCTAGGCCATCGCCGATACGGATCACGGCGCTTGTTCCGCCCACCAGCGCGCCGGTGCCGAGGTCGATCGCTCCCGAACCGGTGACGGTATCGAGGATGACGGCGCTGGTGCCGCCGGCGCCTTTGTTCGTGGAAGCGAAGGTCACGCCGCCCGCCGCGATGGCAACGCTGTCAAGGTTGACCGCGACGCCGCTGCCGGTCGAAATCGTGTTGCCCGAGCCGATAACGGTCACGGTGCCAGTACCGTTGCTCGTGGCGTTGAAGCCGGTGCCGGAGGTGGTGGTGATGGCTAGGCCGCCGCCGGTGAAGTTGACCGCGGTGTTGGTGTTCGCCGTCAGGTCGACGGCATTGTTGGCTCCGGTGGTCAGTATCTTGCTGGCGCCGGAGAAGTTGATCGTGCCGCCGGTGTTGGCGTTGACGAGGATCCCGTTGGCCACGCCGCCGGTGGCGCTGAGAGTGCCCGACAATGTCGTGGTGCCGGCGGTGCGGGTGGAGATGCTGACGACGTTTCCGGCCGTGGTCTTGGTGACCGAGCCGGCATAGCTGACATTGGCCGAGCCGCCGGTGACCAGGAAGGCCGCGCCGGTCGCGCCGCCGAGCGCACCGGAGCCGAGGCTGACAGTGCCGGCGCCGGTGACATTGGTCAGCGACACGTTGTTGGTTCCGCCGGTCGAATTGGTCGAGGTGAAATTGATGCCGGTGGTGGTGGCGATGCCGTTGAGGTTGACCGCCTGCGCGGAAGTGGAGCTCACCGTGCCGGTCGTCACATTGACCGTGCCGCCATTGATGGCGCTGAATCCGGTGGTGCCGTTGGTGACGATGTCGAGGTTTGCGAAGCTGACGGTCGAGGCCGTGGCGCCGTTGTTGATTGCGACTGCGGTGCCGGTCATCGGCGTCGTGGTGCCGAGATCGACCGTACCGGTGAAGCTCACCGTATTGGCCGCCGTCGCGCCGGAAATACTAATGCCGCTGGCAGCGCCATTGGCGATCACCGAGCCGGCGAAGGTGAAACTGCCGCCAGCGCGGGTCGAGATCGTGGCCGCCGCGCCCGACGTGCTGATGATAGAGCTGGCGCCGTCGAAGCTGATCACCGCGTTGCCGCCGGTCACCGAAAGGCCGCTGCCGCCCGATATGTCGACATTGGTACCGGCAATCGTGCCGCCAGCGCCCGACGCGCCACCGAAGGCGATGCCGGTTCCGGTCGCCGCCGTGGTGATGTTGACGTTGGTCAGCGTCGTCGTGCCGGTGGTGTTGTCGAGTTTGAAAGCAATGCCGGTGGCGCCGGTGCTGGTGACGTTGGTGATGGTGGTGTTGGACGCGTTCAGCCACACATCGCTGGCGTTGCCGGAGAAAGTAACGTTGTTGATCGTCGTGCTGTTTGACGGCGTGATCTCGATACCCTGCGTGGCGAAATTGCTGATGGTCATGTTGCTGATGACGGTATTCGCAGCACCCGCGCCATTGTCCTTGACGCCACGCGCGGCACCCGCCGGGCTGCCATTCAGGATGAAGCCGTCGATGATGTTGCCGCTGGCGCCGAGCGTGATGACATTGTTGCCGGCGCTCGTCGTCAGCGTCGCGGCGCCATTGGGCGTCTGGTCGATGATCGAGATGCTGTTGCTGGCGAGCTGGATGGTGGAGGGCACCGTCAGCGCCAGATTGATGTTGCCGTTGCCGAAGCCGCGCACCTGCTCGCCGGTGGCGAGAGCCAGCGTGTCGTTGCCATTGCTGCCTGCCGCGGTGATGGTGCCGCCATCGTTGACGAGAACCAGAATGTCCGTCGCCACGGCTGCTGCTTCGGCGGTGGCCAGCGTCGCGAGATTGTTCTGGTCGCGACCGCTGCCGTCACCGGTCGCGGACGCGCCGACGAAATAGACCTTGCCGACTCCGAAGCCCAGGCCGGGAGCCGACTGGAAGTTCACATCCTGGAAATTGTAGGTGCCGGCAACCGGCGCACTGGATGCGTCGATGCCTACATTGGCGCCGATGGTCGAGAGCTGGTCGGTCGCCGATTCGCCGTCGCCATAGGTGAAAGCGAGGTTGGTGGCGCTGTTGAGGAACACGCCGGTGTTGACGCCGGCAATGCTGGAGCTGGCGCCGCCGACAACGGCATCGCCGAGGCGTACCGTCTGGCCGCCAGTGGTGCCACGCAGGTCGACGCCCATCGAGGTGCCGGCGGCGGCGGCATTGGTGACATCGAAGTCATTGGCCGTCACCGCCGCATTGATGGTGGCACCGTTGAGGTCGAAGGCCACGCCCGTGGTGCTGTTCAGGCCGATGTCGAGATCGTTGAAGGACAGCGCCGCGCCAAGCGTGCCGGAAACATCGACACCACGCGTGGTGATGCCTTGCAGGTTGACCGTGCCGAGAATGATGGCCCCGCCGCCGGACGAGGCGATATTGGTCAGCGAGATGCCGGTTGCGGCGGCAGTGGCCGAAACACTGTCGAAATTCATGCCCGCAGCGCCAATCGTAACGCCATTGAGGTTCAACGCGGTGCCGCCGGCCGTCGTGGTGATGCTGTTGTCGCTGAGGAGCGCGCCGACGCTGACCGTGCCACCGCCGCTGGCGTTGAAGCCCGTGCCGGAGGTGGTGGTAATCACCAGGCCACCCGTATCGAAGTTGATCGTCGCGCCGGTGTTGGTCGTCAAGTCGACCGCCGTATTGGCGCCAGTGGTCAGCGTCTTCGTGCCACCGCTGAGAGTGATGGTCCCGCCGGAGTTGCCGTGGACATAGATACCATTGTCGAAACCGCCGGTGGCGCTGAGCGCGCCGGACAGTGTGACCGAACCGCCGGTGACGCCGGAGATGTCGACGATCTTGCCGGCGGTGGTCTTGGTGACGGAGCCGCCATAGCTGAGGGTCGCAGCACTGCCATTGAGCAGGAATGCGACGCCCGAAGCGCCGCTCAATGCGCCGGATCCGAGGCTGACTGTTCCGGTGACATTGGCCAGGCCAACATTGTTGGTGCCGCCGCCCGACGAGGTCGAGTCAAGCGCAATGGTGGCGGCGACGTTGGTGAGGCTGATCGACTGACCGCTGGTCGAATTTACCGTCTGGGCTGCAGCGGAAGCGGTGATGCCCATCGTGCCGCCGGTGCCCACGATGGCCGTGCCGGTCGTGGTGTCGATGGTCACACCGCCGGTGAAGCTTGTCGTGCCGCCGCTCTGCGACAGGCCGACGCCGCTCGTCGTATCGATGTTGGCGAGGCCGGTGACGTTGACCGTGCCTGATACCACATGGATGCCGTCGCCGGCCGTGGCGGTGTTGTTGACCGTCACCGCGCCGAAGGTGAACGTACCGGTGTTGGCGCCGGTGACGTCTATGCCGAAGCTGCTGGTGCCGGTGATGGTGGTGGCGCCGCTGACCGTGACGGTGGCGTCAACGCCATTGAAGGCGATGCCGTTGACGCCACCGTAGGCGGTGATGCTGTCGAACTGGATATCGCCGGATACACCGGATAGCGTCAGGCCATAACCGCCGACGCCATTGGTGCTTGTGCCGGCGACGAAGGCGCCGCCGTCGACCTGGTCGATGCCGACAGTCGCTGGAACGGCATCGAAGGTTACACCGCTCACCCCAAAGCCGCCGGTTTCGCCATTGTTGCCCAGAAGCGTGATGTCGGAGAAGGCGCTGACCTTCATCAGCCCGGCGCCGACCGTGCCGTCAACCTTGGCAATGTCGCCGCCGGTTGCCGACAGGATCAGGTTCGACAGTGCGATCTGGCTGGCAGCGGCGCCGTCGGTAAGCGACAGGGCGCCACCGGTGCCGCCGGCGATCGTGGCGCGGCGCAGGATAAGATCGGTGATGTTGGTGCCGGAGATGCCAAGGCCCGCACCGGTGTTCTGCACGATGACGTTTTCGATGCCGGCCTTGCCGGAGAAATCGATAGTGTTGCCGCTCGCGGTCGTCAGCGTCGCCAGCACGCTATCGACATTGGACCCTGCCGTGATGACGGTCGAGGCATTGATGCCGCTGAAGCTGAAATTGCCGCCGAGGCCGCCGCCGACGGCGCCCAGCGGCGCGGTATCGATGGAATCGCCGGCCTTGAGGCCGATCAGGATCTGGCCGTCGGCAAGGTTGAGCGTGTTGTTGCCGCCGCCATTCTGCTGAGCCTGCATCATGTCGATGAGGTTGCTGGTGCCGTTCTGCGACGTGTCGACAAGGATGACAACCGAGGCGCCCGACGCTTCCGCGCCGGCAATCGAGCCCGGATTGGCGGCGGTGCCGTCGCCGTCGCCGTCCTGGTCGACATAATAGGTGGTCGGTCCCTGGGCCTCGGAGAGGTCGCCGATGAAACCGCCGTTGGCGCCGTCGACATCCTGGAAATTATAGGTGCCGCCGACCGGGAAAACGCCGGTGGAACTGAGGATGTCGATTGCCTTGACCGTCGACAGCTTGTCGACCGCGCTTTCGCCGTCGCCATAGATCAAGTTGATCGCCGTCGTCGGGGTGAACTGGAAGCCGATGCCGGGTCCGGCGCCGGCGCCGCCGATGGTGGAGGATGCGCCGGCCGTGTTCGGATCGCCGAGCTGGATGGTGCCGGTGCCGGTGGTGTTGGACAGGTTGACGGCGGTGGTGCCGGTCGAGGAAGCACTGGTGAGCGTGAAACCGCCAGTCGTGAAGATGCTGTTGACGACTGCATCGGCGAAGGTGATGCCGGTCGAATTGTCGCCGGGCATGGCGATGGTCAGGCTGGCGAAGTTTACCGTCGAGCCGAGCGTGCCGGAAATGTCGACGCCGGTCGAGGTGATGCCTTGCAGGTTCACCGTGCCGAGATTGAGCGTGCCGCCGCTGACATTGTTGAGCGAAACGCCGGTCGCCGCTCCATTGACCGAGATGGAGCTGAAATTGATGCCGCCGGCGCCGACCGTCGCGTTGTCGAGGTTGAGCGCGGTGCCTGTCGTCGTGGTTATCGAGTTGCCCGTGCCGCTGACGCTGACCGTGCCGGCGCCGAAAGTGCTGGCGGTGAAGCCGGCGCCGCTCGAGGTGGTGATGACCAGGCCGCCATTGGTGAAGTTGAGCGTGCCCATGCCCTGGGTCGGGCTGATGCTGGGCAACTTGACGATCGCGTCGTTGGTGCCGCTGCTGGTGTTGAAGATCTTCGACGCACCGGAGAAGGTGGCCGTCCCGTTAGACGATCCGTCAAACCGCACGCCGATGCCCGTGCCGGTATGATCGATCGTGCTTGAAATATTGTAGACGCCGTTGGCGTTGCCGGTGAAGACGAAGGCCGCCGTACCAATGCCAGTTGCTGCCGTAGTCGAAACGACCGAACCGCTCATGTTGAGCTCGCTCCAGTCGGCCACGGCCTGCACGACCATGCCGGTGTCGACCTTGATCGAGCCGTTGTAGTTCAGCGTGGCGTGAATGAGGTCGTTACCGCCGCTGACGGCGATAGCCGCACCGGTGGTGCTTGTCGTCGCGCCGATGCTGGCGACGCCGCCATTGCCGCCAACGTTGATGATTCCTGCCTGCAGGCCGTTCGTGACAATGCCGGCTTCCCCACCGTCGATGGTCAGGGTGGAGCCGGCGACGTTGGCGATGTTTATGGTGCCCACTTGCGGGCCGCCGATATCAAACCCTCGGTAGCTGACGTCGAGATCGGTCGTGCCGGTGAAATTCACCGCACCGGTGCCGAGCAGGGCGTTCAGCGAGGCGCCCATGTAGCCGGTATCTTTCAGGCCGCCAATGTTGACGTCGCCCGCCAGATTGGACCCTGTCAGCAAGACGCCGGCAGCGTCCGATGTCGATACGGCCGAGACGCTGTCGAAGGTGACGCCGGCGACGCCGACGTCGGCGAAGACAATGAACAGACCATTGCCGCCGGAGGCGATCTTGTTGCCGGTGCCGGACACGCTGACGGTGCCGCCGAAGGCGGCGCCGAAGCCTTCTCCGGTCGTTGTCGTTATATCCAGGCCGCCATTGGTGAAGTTGATCGTGCCGTCCGTGTTGTCATACGGGACGATGGCGGAGAGGGGGCCTGTGTAGCCGATCTGTACAGCTGTCGTCGCGCCAGAGCTTATCTTCTTGCTGCTTCCCGAGAAGGTGACGGTCGCCGCCGTGCCGTTGGCGATGCCACCGATGAAGATCTGGCCGCCATCGGCTGCGTTGCCGTCGGTCAGATTGCCCGACACCGTCACCGAGCCGCCGGTCAGTTCCTGGATCGAGACGGCGGCACCGGTGCCGTTGCTGGCGATGGTGCCGGCATAGGAGATGATTGCATTGCCGCCGCTCTGATCGGCCGCCGAGCCGACATTGAAGGCTGTACCCGAACCGGTGTTGGTCAGCGTGCCGGTGCCGAGCGCGACCGTACCGGTCAGATGCTGCAGGTCGACACCGCTGCCGGAATTGAAGCTGGCGCTTGTCGAGGCGAAATTGATGTTGGCCGCAATGCCGTCGAGCGCCACCGCTCCCGCATTGGTGGCATTGATCGTTCCGGTCGTGACGTTGACCGAGCCGCCTCCGGTTGCAGTGAACGCCGTTGCGGCGTCCGTGGTGATGTCGACATCGGCGAAGGTGATTGTGGCGCCGGTGTTGTTGGTCAGCGATACGCCGCTGCCGCCGATCGTCGCCTTGTCCGTGAAGTTGACCAAGCCGCCGGTGCGGTTGGCGATTGCGATGCCGCCACCGGTCAGCGTGCCGGGCGTCGCGCTGTTGGGCAAGGTGCCGCGGGTGACCGTAATGTTGCCGTTGCCGCCGTCGACATCGAGCAGCGTGCCGGCAACGTTGATATTGTTGTTGATAATCGACAGGTTGCCGGTGAGGCCGTCGACGTTGAACGCCGTCTGGCCGGCAGCGACATTGCTGACGGTGACGCCTTCGATAACGATGCCGCCGGAATTGTTGAAGCCACCCACGCTCTGGTCGATGGCGAACACCGAGCCGCTGCCGCCGCTGTAGTCGAAGGCGGTGTTGCGCACCTGATTGCTGCCGAGCAGATGAAGGGTGTCGCCCGTGCTCTTGACCACGCCCTCATCGCCGGTGACATTGCCGCCGGTGGCGCCGAGATTGCCCTGCACATTGACCGGCTGGAACGTACCGGAGGTGAGGATGGAATTGCCGTTGCCGAAACCGGTGATCGACTGTCCCGAATCGAGCGTGAACGGCGTCGCGCTGAGGTCGACGATGCCGACAAAGGCGAAGGTCTGCGTGCCAACCATGGCATCGGCCTGGGCGGCCGTCACGGTGGTGACATCGGCGCTCAGCCCGTTCGTGCCCGCGTGAATAGTGCCGCCTGTCTGCGAGATCATGACGACCCCGCCGACAGTTACCGCCAGTTGGGCATCGCCGGTGAAGACGACATCGTCGAAGTCGTAGTTGCCGAGCGCCGGATCCAGCCCGATCGTATTGACAGTGTAGCCGCCGGTTGCGGCGGTGATGAAGGATTCCAGCCCATCGGCGGAATTGCCGTCGCCGAAGGTGAAGTTGGCGTTGGCCGACGTGGCCGTGGTGCCGCCTGACGACAATTCGACACCGACGCCGACATTGTCGATCTTGGAGCCCTGCAGGAAGGTGATCGTCTTGTTGCCGGTCGTCGACGACAGGTCGATGCCGCGCGAGGTCAGGTCGCCGGTGCCGGTAATGCTGGTCAGCCCGAAATCGGCTGTCGTTGACGAGCCGCTGAAGTCAATGCCCGTCCGGTTCAGCCCTTCGCCGAGCAACACCGTCGTCGTACCGAAACTGACGTCGTTGTTTGTGCCGCTGAAGTTGATGCCCGCGCTGCCATCGGCAGAACCGATGACAACGATGGTGGGGCCAGAGAATGTGACTGACCCGGTATTCCCCCCAATATCGATGCCGTTGAGGCCCGGCGCACCGATTTCCGCATAGCCGAAGCTGACGGCGCCGGTGTTGCCGTTGAGCGCGATGCCATTGCCAAGCACCTGGCTGATGAGCACGTCGCCGCTGAAGCCGACCGTTGCCGTGCTGCCGCTGATCGAGATGCCGTCGCCGGTGGTGCTGCCGATCGTCGTCGGGCCGGTAACGCTGACGCTGCCGCTGACGCCCGAAAGGCTGACGCCGGTTGTGCCGCCGACGTGGCCGATGTTGGAGAGCGTGACACCGAGCCCGATATTCGACGCCGTAAAGGCGGATGTGGTGTTGTTGTTGACGGTACCGCCGTCGATCGAAAGCGAGCCGGTGCCAGTTGACGTGGCCTGGACGCCGCTGCCGCCATTGCTGGTCGCGTTGAGCGTCTGGAAGCTGGTGATGGCATTGCTGTTGATCAGCAAGCCGTCGCCGGCATTATCCGACACCGTCGTCGTGCCGGTGAAATTGTAGGTGCCGTCGCCCTGGATCGACAGCCCAGCGCCGCCATTACCGGTCGAGCTCAGATTGCTGCCGGAAACGTCGTTGGCGCCATCGAACAGCACGCCATTGAGGGCGGTCCCCGACACGTTCATGCCGGTCAGCACGACGCCGGTAATGCCGCTGCCATGGATGCCGTTGGCGGTACCGCCGGAGATGTTGAAGTCCTGGAGCGAGGTATTGTTGGCCAGCGTGACGACGTCGCCGCTGCCCGAAGCGGTCAGCGTTGCGGCACCGGCCGCATCCGAGATGGTGCTGCCGTGATCGACGTTGTCGCCGGTCACATTGATCGGCAGGCCGCCGAGCGAGAAGGTGCGGCCGTTGCCGAAAGAGGCCAGGGTCTGCCCCGCTTCGAGCGTAAAGCCGTCGGTGTCGTCGATGACACCGCGATTGACCAGCACGAAAATCGCGGTGCCGTCGGTATTGTTGTCGGCGTCGGTGATCGAAGCCAGGTCCGAAAGCGAGGTACCGTCGCCTGTGCCGCCTGCGGCGACAAAGATCAGCTGCGTCTGGTCGAACAGTTGCGGCCCGTTGAACGTCGCCGTGCCGAATGCGTATTGGCCCGAACCGGAATTGAGGCCGCGTGCGTCGAGCGAGGCGAGGTTGCCGCCGATCGAGCCGCCACCGAAGGTGAATTGGGCGTTGGCGGTGTCGGCCGGCGAGCCGGCAATGCCGAGCCGCATGCCGGTGCCGACATTGGCGATGATGCCGCCATTGGTAATGATGATCGTGCCGCCGTTGGTCTGGACAAGGTCGATGCCGATGGACGTCGTGCCGCCGGTGCCGTTTATGTTCAGCGACTGCGCCGTGAAATTGGTCTGGCTGTTCGAGAAGTCGAGGCCGATGCCGGAGCCGAGCCCGGAGATGATGATGTTGCCGGCGATGACGGACGCATTGACGCCGGTAAACACCATGCCGTCGGTGCCGGGATTGATGATGTCGATGTCGCCGAAGCGGATCGCGGCCGGCGAATCCGTGATCGCGATGGCCGGTCCGGTCGTGTTCGAGATCGTCGTCGCGCCGTTGACGGTGAAGCTGCCCGAAAGATTCTCGAGCACGACGCCCGATGCGCCGCCGGTCTGGGTGATCGAATCCAGCACGATATGGGCGGTGATCGGATCGATGAAGACACCGACCCCGTCGTCGCCGAGCGCCTTGTTGCCCGACACCTGGCCGCCGGTGATGGTGATCGAGCCGGCGATCCCGGTGCCCTTCACGGTAATGCCGGCATCGTTGTTGTCGAGCGCGTTGAGGGTGGCGAAAGTGTAGGTGCCGTGGCCGGTTATATCCAGGCCGTCGTCGCCATTGCCCTGCAGCAGCGTCGTGCCGGTGAAGTTATAGGTGCCGTCGCCTTCGATATGCAGTCCGTCGAGGCCGTTGCCGGTCGCGGTGAAGTTCGAGCCATTGACGCCGGTCGATGTGCCGGTGAAGTCGGCGCCGTGGCCGCCGGTGCCGGTGACCTTGACGTTGGTCAGCGTGGCGCCGGCGATGTTGTTGCCGAAGATGCCGTCCTTGCCGCCGGTGATGGTGATACCGCTCAGCGTGTTGCCATTGGCGAGCGTCAGGACGTTGTTGGCGGGGTTAGTGCCCTGGATGGTGCCGTTGGAGCCGCCGAAATTGTAGGTGCCGATGCTGCCGTCGGCGAGCCGCGCCTGGACACCGCCGCCACCGCCGATAACGGTCTGTCCGTTGGCGAGCGTCACGCCGGCTGTCGTAATGTTGCCCTTGCCGCCCAGCGCGACGACGACGCCGTTAGCGCCGGCGCCGGCGACTGCATTGTCGAGCGTGGTCGGGTCGCCGATCGTGCCGAGGCCGAGCGCGTCGTTGTCACCATCGGCAAAGAAGAACTGGCCGAATGCCGTGTTGGTGGCGGCATTGATCGCCACCCGCGTCGACGTGCCGGTAACTTTGTCCTGGCTCTCGATGCGAACGCCGATGTCGCCGCGTACGCGCTCGTTGACGCGTTTGCGCAGGCCGGGGCTGACCGGATAGACCGGCTCGGCGCCGTCATCGGCCGAAGACGAGCCCTTGTCGAAAGCGTTGAGCGGCACCGTCAGCCGGATGCTGCCGGCGAACTGGGTGTCATCGCGGTTGTCGTTGCGCACCTCGCCGGTGAAGGTCAGCGACGTGCCTTTGCCGATGACGTCGCCGATCGAATATTCCAGGCCGGCCTTGGCGCCGGTGATGCTGCCGTCGTCGCCGTCGGGATCGCCGAAATGGTAGGCGCCGACATCGAAACGCAGTGAATGGTTCTCGGGCAGGTTGAGCGGCACCTGAACGCCGACCTCGCCCTCGATGCCCCAGGCCGCGTAATCGCGGTGGGCGATGGCCGATATCTGCTCGATCAGCTGATGACCGACCAGCGACAGGCTCGACTCTTGCCCGGCCGTGCTGCGGTCGCCGCTGATCGGCAGATAGACGTTTACGTGCGCATCGTATTTTGAGGTGATGGCCTCGAGGCCGAGCCTCGAGGCGACGAACTGGTGACTGTCGTGGTTCTGGATGTTGAGATAGGCGTAGCCGCCGATCATCAGATCCGGATTCACGATGCGGCGAACGCCGAGGCCGACGTCCTGGCCGAAGCCGTCGTCGAAATCGTATTTCGAGCGCACATCGAGAAAGAGAACGGATTCGAGGTTCTGCTTCAGCGGCAGGAAACCCTCGATCGCCGTGTTGCCGCCATTGTTGTTGGCGCCGATGATGGCGCGGACCTGCGGCTGCCACAGTCCGGTGTCGCCGGCATGGGCGGCTATGCCGGAAAGGGCAAGTGCCAGAGTGGACAACGCAGTCGTCTTCCAGAGATGCCTGGAGAAACCTGACCGGCGATACTTGCTATTCGCCCGGAAGCTTCTTCCGTGCGTCGCCATGTCATTGATCTGCCGAGTTTTCTCGGTCGTCTCCATCCCTTGCGAACCCCGACGAGTACACGCTCCGTCGCTAATACTATCCGAATCCCAGTGTATAGCGAGCATGATTGTTTGCTTTACACGTACAAGATTTCAAAGTTGTTTATTGTGACAATTCAGCAACAGTAATTTAGCCCGAGCTCATGTACCGTATTGGCTTCCCCGCCAGGCTCGGCTGTTGTATCAACGCGCTCGGCGAAACCCTGACACGACGAGGATCGGGTGGCTTCATTGCTGAGAACCGTTTGTGGCCGGGCCGCCTGGGTCGGCGCGCTATGGCTGGTCGTGACGGCAGGGTCGGCGCTTGCCGAAGAGCCGAAGTCAACCACATCTGCCGAGACCAAGCCTGCAGAAGGCAATCCGTGGGCGCTAAACTGCGCCAGCGGATCGGCCGGCATCGAGCTTCAATGCCAGGTCTCCCAAAACCTTACCGAGGCCAAGACGGGGCAGCGCGTTCTTACCGTTACGGTTCGCCGCGACAACGGCAATGGCAACCTCGCCATGCTGCTGGCCTTGCCGCACGGGCTGTTCCTGCCTTCCGGCGCCTCGTACCAGATCGACCAGGGGCAGAAGACGACCATTGCCATCCAGACCAGCGACCAGAACGGCGCCTATGCCGCGACCCCTTTGTCGGCGGACCTCGTCAAGGCGATGAAATCGGGAACCAACCTGAACATCGGCATGGAGTCGGTGACGCGCAAGCCGGTGACCATTCCGGTCTCGCTTGCCGGATTCACTGCCGCGATCGACAAGCTTCAAGCGTTGAAATAGCCGGCCTATCTCGGCAGATGCGTAAGCATCAGCTTACGTTTTGGACTGGCCGGACTCACACGTGCTTGCGGCCGCCTGTCTCGCGGAACCAGCTGTCGGGGTAAGGATACCACCAGTCCTGGATCGCCGGTCTGTGGTCGATGATGACCATCTTGGAGCGTCGGAAGGCGTCGAGTCCCTGGCGTCCCAGCTCGCGGCCAAGGCCTGATGCCTTCCAGCCGCCGAAGGGCAAGGCGTCATTGTCGATCAGCGGGTTGTTGACCCAGACCATGCCGGCCTCGAGCCGCTCGGCCGCCTCATGCGCCTCGGCGAGGTCGGTGGTGAACACCGAGGCGCCGAGGCCGAACGGGCTGTCATTGGCAAGCCGGATCGCCTCGTCGAAATCCTTGACGCGGCAGATCGCGGCGACCGGTCCGAAACACTCTTCGCGCACGATCGCCATATCGGGGGTGACGCCGGTCAGGATCGTTGGCTCGTAGAACCAGCCAGTGTTGTGCGCCGGCGGAATGCGCCCGCCGGCAACGGCTATAGCGCCGTTGCTGATAGCGTCATCGACCAGCCGCATCACTTTCGCCCGGGCGGCTTCGCTGACCAGCGGGCCGATCTCGGTCTTGTCCATGCCATTGCCGATGCGCAGCGCCCGCGTCTTCTCGGCGAACAGCTCGACGAAGCGATCGTGAACCGAGTCGACGACAAAGAAGCGTTCGGCCGAGGTGCAGACCTGGCCGGTCAGGTGGAAGGCGGCGGTGACGCTGCCGGCAGCCGCCACGTCGAGCGGCGCGTGCTCGCTGATGATCAGCGGATCGCTGCCGCCGGCTTCGATGACGCAAGGCTTCATGCGCTCGGCGCAGGCGACTGCCACGGCTTTGCCGGCGGCGACCGAGCCGGTGAAGGCGACAGCGTGGATGCGTTCGGAGGCGATCAGCGCCTGCGCGGTGGCGGCCGTGCCAGGCAGGCAGGCGACCAGCCCTTCCGGCAGTGAACGGAACATCGTCATGTAGTCCAGCGTCGACAGCGTCGTCGCTTCGGCCGGCTTGATGACGCAGCCGTTGCCGGCGGCAAGCGAGGCCGCGACGGTCCAGCACATCAGCAGGATCGGGAAGTTGTAAGGCATGATGTGCACGGAGACGCCATACGGCTCGTACCGCGCATACTGGAACGACCCGGCCTGCGTCGTACCGGCGATCTTGCCGGCGTCGTCGCGCGCCATCTCGGCATAGTAGCGGAAGATCGGCGCGCAATTGGCGATCTCGCCGATCGCTTCGGGATAGGGCTTGCCCATCTCGCGCACCATCAGCTCGGCGCAGCGCGTGAAGTCCGCCGCCTCGATGGCGTTGGCGACCGCATGCAGATGCTTTGCCCGGCTCTTGGCATCGAGCTGCTTCCAGGCGGCTTGTGCCGTGGTTGCGGCACACAGCACCGCATCGACCTCACCGTCCGTTGCGGCGGAGATCGAGCCGACGGTCTCCAGCGTCGCCGGATCGATCACCGGTTTTGCCGTGCCGGTCATCGGCCGGTAGTCCGGATTGACGAAGAAAGCCGGCCGTTCAGCGGAGAATTGCATGGTCGTCCTTTCAGGTCCGCTCAGCGGATCATGTAGACCTTCTTGATGGTCTCATGGACGGTGCAGACGCCTTTCCAATTCTGAGGAAAGAACGCCGCCGTGTCCGGCTCGATCTGGATGACCTCGCCCGATTCGTGCACATAGGTGCAGCGGCCCTCGAGGAAGTGGCAGAACTCGTCGCGGGTGACATGGCAGTGCCATTTGCCGGGGGTGCAGACCCACAGGCCGCATTCCGAACGGCCCTCCGGCCCCTTGTAGAGCAGCTTGCCCGAGGTGTGGGACACGCCCTCGATCATGGTCGGGATGACGCCCCAGTCGACGAGGTCGGTGATGGCAAGCGGGGATTGCATGATGGGCGTGGTCATGGCGATTTCCTTTAAAAAAGTGCTCAGCGGCACATGAAGGCCTTGGTCAGTGTTTGCGTGATGGTGGAGGTGCCGGCCCAGCCGGCGGGGAAGAACACCAGCATGCCGGCCTCGACCGGGATCTCTTCGCCATTCTCGCGGACATAGGTCCCGCGGCCCGACAGGAAATGGCAGAACTCGTCGGCGGCAAAGGTAACCTTGCGGCTGCCTGGCGTGCACGACCACAGGCCGCATTCGCTTGAGCCGTCCGGGTTCTGCGAGAGGATCCTGCCCGAGGCGCGCGGCGAGCCGGCAAGCGTGTTGCTGCCCCCGCCCCAGTCCTCCAGTTTCACGGTCGAGGCCTTTGGCCAGTGCGGTGTCGGCATATTGGGAAGCTCCGTTGCTGTTCAAGCCAGCATGTAGACGTTGCGCATGGTCTCATGCACGGTGCATTCGCCTGTCCAGCCGGCAGGGAACATGACCACGGTCCCGGCTGCGACTTCTACCACCTCCCCGGCATCCGACCGGTACGTCGCGCGGCCGGCGACGAAATGGCACAATTCGTCGCGCGGAATCGAGAGCCGCCAGCGGCCGGGCGTGCAGACCCAGATGCCGGATTCCGGCTGGTTGTTGGGTCCTTTGTGGACAAGCCTGCCGGTCGAGTGCGACGCGCCGTCCAGCGCGTCGGACTGGGCGCCCCAGTCGACGAGGTCGGTGCGGGTGGAGGCTTGGTAGAGATGCGGGGCGGAGGAGGTCACAGCAGCGCCTCCAGCAGCCCGGCTGCCTTCTCAGGCCCGTTCTGGGCCTGCATCTGCGCCGAGGTCTTCGCCAGCCTGATCTTCATCTTGGGGTCAGTCAGGCAGGCTTCGATCCTGCTGATCAGCTGGGCGTCGCTCCAGTCATAGCGCGGCATGCCGAAGCCGTGGCCGGTTTCCTGGACGCGGGTGGCGTTGTCGTGGCCGTCCCAGACATAGGGCATGATGATGGCCGGCTTGCCGAAATAGAGGCACTCTGTGAACGAGTTGTTGCCGCCATGGTGGATTACGGCATCGACCTGCGGGATGACTGAAGGCTGCGGAAACCAGCTCTCGACGACGACGTTGTCCGGCACATCCGTGTACAGGTCCTTGTAGCCGCCGACATTGACCAGCGCGCGGTAACAGGTCTTGCCCAGTGTTGCGATTATGCGCTTCAACAAATCGACATCGCCGGCGCCGAGGCTGCCGAAGGAGACATAGAGCAGCGGCCCGTCATTGTTCTCGGCGAAGGTCGGCACGGCGTATGGCTTTTCCTGCCGCACGCAGCCTTCGAGATACTGGAATTTCGTCGTATCAAGCGGATGGCGGCGTTTGAACTTTGCCGCTTCGGGATAGAGCAGCAGATTGAGATAGGGCGATGTCTCGAAGAACTGACCGACCGGGTATGGCGCTTCATTGTTTGCGGTGAGGAAGGCGTTGAAGTCGTCGTGGATGGGCTTGATCACCGCATTGAAATGATCGCGATAGCGCTGGTGGCCCACATGGTCGTTCTCGCCGCAACCGGAGAGATGCGGCGGGATGTCCTCATCCTCGATCTCGTTTTCCGAGCAGGAGATGACGCGCACCCAAGGCTTGCCGAACTGTTTGATGGCCGGAAACAGGATGACATTGTCGACGCAAATGACATCAGGCTTGATGGCGGCCAGGACTCGCGGCAAATCCTTCTGCGCCCATTTGGCGCTGTCGACGATCGCGGTCCAGCAATCCTTCACGTAATTGTCGACCTGATCGTAGGGCGATTTGCGGAAGTTCGGGATGTGGCCGTTGATGAAGTCTTCCCAGAATTTCGCCATCTGCTCGGGCGGCATCGGCTCCGACAGGTTCACCGGATGCGCTTCGAAGCCGTAACCCTTGTAGACATCGACAAAGCCGGGGTCGGACAGGAACACTGCCTTATGGCCGCGCGCCTCGACGGCTTGCGCGATGCCGACCGAATTGAGCGCCGGGCCGTAGGCCGCTTCGGGAAAAAACGCGATCGTCTTCTGCGCCATCAAGCTCTCCTATTCCTGAAAAATTCTGACATCGGCGGCGTCCCAGCCGAGTTCGACCTGGTCGCCCGACGAGACCGGCCGGCGGTCGGCGGCATCGGCGGTGACGCGCACCAGGAACGGTTTTGGCGACAGAGGCGTGCGGATATGCAGCTGCAGGTCCAGCCCGTGATAGGCCAGCGCCTCGACCGTGCCGGCGGTGTGGTTGGCGGTCTCGGGTGACGGGAACAGCCGGATGCGCTCGGGTCGCACCGAAGCGACAGCGGAAGCGCCGGGTGTGAGCTTGGCGGGAACCTTGCCGGTGATGCGCGCGCCGTTCGCGGCGATCACGCCATCCGCAGACACCTTGCCCGGTACGAAATTCATCACGCCGATGAAGTCGGCGACGAAACGGTCGGTGGGATGCTCGTAGATCGCGTGCGGCGTGTCGCATTGCAGCAGCTGGCCGTCCTTGAGCACCGCCATGCGGTCGGCCATGACGAGTGACTCTTCCTGGTCGTGGGTGACGATGACGAAGGTGATGCCGACTTCGTGCTGCAGGCGCTTCAGCTCCATCTGCATGGCGCCGCGCAGTTTCTTGTCCAGCGCGCCCAGCGGTTCGTCGAGCAGCAGCAACCGAGGCCGTTTGACCAGCGCGCGGGCGAGCGCGACGCGCTGCTTCTGGCCACCCGACAATTGCTCAGGCTTACGGTCGGCGAAGGGGACAAGCTCGGTGGTGGCCAGAATGGCCTCGACGCGGGAACGGATTTCAGCTTTCGGCAAGCGCTCCATCTCCAACCCGTAGGAGACATTGGCGCGCACGCTCATATGCGGGAACAGCGCGTAGGACTGGAACATCAGATTGACCGGCCGCTTGTTGGGCGGGGTCCGGGCGATGTCCTTGCCATCGAGCAGTATGCGGCCGTCGGTTGGCGTCTCGAAGCCGGCCAGCATGCGCAGCAGCGTGGTCTTGCCGCAGCCGGAGGGTCCAAGCAGCGCGAAGAACTCGTTTTCGCGGATGTCGAGCGAGATGCCGTCGACGGCGGTGACCCGGCCGAACTTCTTCGAAACGTTATCAATGGCCAGCAGCGTGCGCGGTTCGCTCATTGGCCGATGATCCCACGGTTGAGCCGCTGCGACAGGGTCAGCGCGGTGATGGATACCGCCATGACGATGGTCGCCAGCGCGTTGATCTCCGGCGTGATGCCGAAGCGGATCATGGCGTAGATCTGCATCGGCAGCGTCGTCGAGGCGCGGCCGGCACCGGCGGTGAAGAAGGCGATGATGAACTCGTCGACCGAGAGCGTGAAGGCAAGCAGAGCGCCGGCAATCACTGCCGGCGCGATGACCGGCAATGTCACACGCCGGAAGGTGGTCAGAGCCGAGGCGCCGAGGTCGGCGGAGGCCTCGACGATCGACCAGTCGAAACTCTTTAGCCTTGCGCGCACCACCGAGCAGACGAAGGCGAGGTTGAAGACGACATGGGCGAGGATGATGGTGTGCAGGCCCATGGTCAGGTTTAGCATGGAGAAGAACGACAGCAGAGCGATCGCCAGGACGATGTCGGGGATGATCATCGGTGCGAAGATCAGCGCCTCGAGACCCCTGCCGTATTGCCGGCGCATCTCGATGCCGATGGCCAGCAGCGTGCCGAGCAGCGTGGCGATGGCCGTGGAGACCAACGCCACGATCAGCGTGTTGAGCGCAGCGGAAAGGATGGCGGAATTGCCGGCCAGCGAGGCATACCATTTCAGCGAAAAGCCCGACCATGCCGTCGGCAATCCGCCTTCGTTGAAGGACAGCGCCACCAGCACGGCGATCGGGATGTAGAGGAAGGCGAAGACGAGGGTGAGGATCGTACGCATGCCGAGCGTACGGGTGAAGGAATGGGTCATCGCCGGCCTCCGACAATTGGAGGGCAAGCGAACGACCAGAGTCCTTCTCCCTGTTCGCGGGTAGAAGCTACCGGCAGGCAGACGGGGGGCAGCGTTGAGCGTCGCAAAGGTTGACGCCGCCCCTCATCCGCCCCTTCGGGGCACCTTCTCCCGGTGAACGGGGAGAAGGCAAGAATTGCGCGGCGCTCAGCCATAGGCGTCACCCCTTGCCTCAGCCGCACGCCCCGCGGCGCGGTCGGCGGCGAGCGCCTGCGCCATCAGCACCAGAAGCATGATGGCGATCAGCGCCATGGCGAGCGCTGCGCCGAACGGCCAGTCATTAGCAGTCAGGAACTGGTCGTAGACGAGGTTGCCGATCATCTGGAAGCGGCCGCCACCGAGCAGCGCCGGGGTGACAAAATTGCCGATCGACAGCACAAAGACGAAGACAGCACCCGCAGCGATGCCGGGCACGGTCAGCGGCAGGATGACACGTCGGAAGGTGGTGGCAGCGGAGGCGCCGAGATCGCGTGAGGCCTCGGCCAGTTCCGGGTTGAGGCGTGACAGCGGCGCGTAGCAGGCGAGGATGACGAAGGGCAGATAGTTGTAGACGAGGCCTGCGATGACCGAGCCTTCGGTATAGAGCATCGAGGGCGGTTCGCCGGTGTAGCCGAACCAGCGCAAGAGCTGGGTGATCAGGCCTTCGCGGTTCAGCAGCACGATCCAGGCATAGGTGCGGATCAGGTAGTTGGACCAGAACGGCAGCACGGCGAAAAACAGGAACACCGGCTGCCACCGGCGCGGGGCGGCCGCGATCGCATAGGCGGCGGCATAGCCGATCACCACCGCGATCAGGGTCGCGGTGCCGGCGATACGCGCCGATTTGAGTAAGATGCCGGCATAGAGCGGGTCGAAGACCAACCCGAAATTTTCCAGCGTCAAAGTGTAGTCGATGCCGCCATAGACGCCGCGCCGGAAGAAGGCGAGCGCCAGCACCAGGGCGCATGGGATAACCATCAGCGCGGTCAGCCAGACCAGCGCCGGGGCCATCAGCAGAGAGGAACGAAGTCGGGTCTGGGACAATTTCTCGGGTACCGCTCAGGGCCGGCGGCAGAAGTGCTGCCGGCCGTGAAGTCTGCGCCGCTTACTGCGCGGCCTTGATCTCGCTGACGATCTTGGAATAGTCGCGCTGGGCTTCGCCGACGTCACGCAACTGCTCGAACTTGACGAGATCGGCCACCGGCATCGCCATGTTGGGGAATTTGGCCAGGAAGTCGGCCGGCAGGCTTTCCATCGCCGGCTTGTTCGGCACCTTGTAGTCGATGTTCTGCGCCGCCCAGGCGTGGTTCTTGGCGTCGAGCATGAAGTTGATGAACTTGAAGGCGTCGTCCTTGTGCTCGGACGCCTTCATCACCACCATCGTGTCGACCCACAGGTCCGAACCTTCTTTAGGGATGACGTATTTGATCTCCGGCTTGTCGGCGATGCCGTAATTGCACCAGCCGTCCCAGGCCTGCACCATCAGCGCCTCGCCGGAAACCAGCTTGGAATAGAAGGTGGTGTCGTCATAGGCGAGCAGGGTCTTCTTGGCGGAGATCAGGAGGTCCTTGACCTCGGCCATCTTGGCCGGGTCGGTCTCGTTGACCGAATAGCCCTTGTCGAGCTGCCCGGCGGCCAGCAGCCAGCGATCAGTCGCCAGCATGGTGGTCTTGCCCTTCATCTCGTCGGAAGGGGCGAGCAGGTCGCTCCAGCTCGTGGGCGCCGTCTTGACAAGGTCAGAGCGGTAGCAGAGGCCCGTCGTGCCCCAGGTGTAAGGCACGGAGAAAGCGTTGCCGGCATCGTGCGGCAGCTTGGTCGCTTCGGGATAGAGGTTGGCGAGGTTGGGGATCTTGGCATGGTCGATCGGCTCGGTCAGGCCAAGCTTGTTTAATACTTCGGCGAAGGGCGAGGAGACGAAGACCACGTCATAGCCCTTGCCGCCGGCGGCAATCAGCTTGCCCATGATCTCTTCATTGGTGGCGTGCACCACCACTTCGCCGGCAACGCCGGTGGCGGTCTTGAAAGCGGCCATGGCGTCGGGTGCCATGTACCCATCCCAGTTCGAAATAACGAGGTCGGCTGCGGCGGCCGGCCCCGAGAGCGTCAGGGCGAGACCGAGAGCGATTGAGGATGTATTGAGCGCACGGCGCCGCAGGCTGGTAGCGGTCATGGCAGTCTCCCATTCGGTTTGATCGTCGAAATCATTTGCCGGACCAAGGCCGGCGACGCGCGCGCCTGCCTCGATCCTGTTCCCTCGGTCTTTTCTCGCCGATTGTGCCGACAGTACTATTGCAGAAAAAAGTACGTCAATCCATAATCTGTCAACCGACGGAGGAATTTGGCCGATTGTCCCTGTTCCGGCGATCAGCCAGACCAATGCGCCACATTCGCATTCGAGAAAAGTCATGCAAGCCGTAGCCAGACGACCTCGCACCAACCATCTCGATCTGGCGCAGCGCATCCTGGATGTGGCGCGGCAGCGTGGCTTCGAGCCTGGCGCCCGCCTGCCCGAACAGCAGATCGCCTCGCTGTGCAATGTCTCGCGCACGCCCGTACGCGCCGCACTCGGCCTGCTCGCGGAACGGGGCGTGGTGCGCTGGGAGGCCGACAGCGGTTATCATCTGACGGTCGACCTCGCCGCCCAGCCCGCCATTGCCGCCGAACTACCCAGTGCGGAGGAAGACGAGCTCGCCGAAGCCATCCTGCGCGACCGCTCGGCGCGACGGTTGGACCAGACGGTGACCATCGCGGGGCTGATGCGACGCTACGACGCTGATCGCAAGACGGTACTAAAAGCACTTAACAAACTGACCGACGAGAATCTTCTGGATCGTGCGCCTGGGCAATCCTGGTTGTTTCGCCGCGCGCCGGACGATCCGGAGGCGCAAGGCGAAAGCTACGAGTTCCGCCTGGTGCTGGAGCCGGCGGCCATCCTGACGCCAGGCTTTCGGCTGGACGGGGCGCGGGCAGCAATGTTGCGGCAAGGCATGGAAGCGCTTGCAGCGCTGCCGGACGAGACATTCGACACGCGCGAGTTCCAGCGGCTGGACATGGATTTTCATGGCATGATCGCCGAGGGCTGCGCCAACCGTTTTGTGTCGGATGCATTGGCCGATCATCTCCGCCTGCGCCGGCTGCCGGGCATCTATTCCGGCGTCAACGTGTTTCGGCTGCGGCAATCGTTGCGCGAACACTCGGGCATACTCGACTATCTTGAAAGCCGGCAGTATGGGGTGGCTGCCGATCTGCTTCGCATCCACCTGCGGCTCTCCCGCAGCCAGCGACCGCAAGCAGCCAGCCGCGGAGCTCCCGCACTGTTCAGCATGATCAGCCGGCCGGATTGAAGAGGAATAATTGACGCGTAAAGCCAGCCCGACCATCGCGCTGTTTCCCGAAGCCAGTTTCGGCGCCGCGTTGAATTGCGTCGGTATCGCACAGGCATTGCGCGCACGGGGCGCTCGCCCCGTCTTCATCTGCCATGCCGGCTTCTCCGGCGTCTTTACCGACTATGGCTTCCAGGAATACCATCTGCCGACGGATGAGCCGCTGAGCGACAGCGACCGCCAGAGCTATTGGCAGGCCTTCGTGCGCCGGCACCTGCCGCATTTCCGGCTGAGCCCGATCGACCAGCTCGAGACCTATGTCGCGCCGACCTGGCAAGCGATCGTCGACACCGCCGTCAACGCCGAGGCGCCGCTGCGCCAATTGCTGGCGCGGCTGAAGCCGGACGCGGTGGTGCTCGACAACGTCATCATGTTCCCGGCGATCGCCGCCGCCGGCTGCCCGTGGGTGCGCGTCGTCTCCTGTGCCGAGACGGAACTGCCGGATGCCGAGGTGCCGCCCTATCTCTCGGGGATGGGTGCCGACGACCCGCAACGTGCGGCGTTCGAAGCGCGCTATCTCGCGGCCTCCGCACCCGCGCATGAGCGCTTCAACCGTTTTCGTGCGGATGCCGGCCTGGCGCCGTTGCCCAAGGGCCTGTTCCTCGAGACATCACCCGACCTCAATCTGCTGCTGACGCCAGCGATCGTACGGCGTGAGCGGGCCGAGCCGCTCGACCCCAAACGCTTTGTCTATCTCGAAGGCTGCGTGCGTTCGGAAGGGCCATTCGAGGTGCCGGTGTTTCCGCGCAATGGCGGCCCGCTGGTCTATGTCAGCTTCGGCAGCCTCGGCGCGATGGATGTCGGGCTGATCGAGCGCATGCTCGCCGTCTTCGACAGGCTGCCGGCGCGCTTCATCGTCAATGCCGGCGGCCTGCGCGACGCCTATCGCGCGGTGCCGGACAATGTCTATCTCGACGCCTGGTTTCCGCAGCCTTCGGTGGTGGCGAAGTCGGACCTGTTCATCCACCATGGCGGCAACAACAGCTTTTGCGAGGCGCTGCGCTTCGGCGTGCCGTCGCTGATCATGCCCTATTGCTGGGACGGTCACGACAATGCGCAACGCGCGGGAGAGACAGGTGTCGGCGACCATATCGGCCGCGACGCCTGGACGGAAGGGGGATTGGAGAGAGCCATTCTCGGCCTGCTGGCCGACGATGCGATGCGCGCCCGCCTCAGGGACAATGCTGCCAAGATGGCGCTGACCCCTGGAACGGATGTGGCCGCGCAAGCCATACTCTCTCTCATAGGTACGTGAACCAAAATGCAGGACAAAAATACCAACACCGCTCTCTTCACCGGCAACGATCCCAAGGCCTGGCTCGCCCAGCACGGCATCACGGAGGTCGAGTGCCTGGTGCCCGACATGAATGGCGTGCTGCGCGGCAAGGCGCTGCCGACGGTGAAATTCCTCAAGGCGCTGGAAGACCGCGCACTCTACCTGCCGAGCAGCGCTTTCCTGGTCAGCATCGATGGCCGCTACTCCGGTTCCATCGACGAAGGCTTTGCCTATCAAGACCCGGATATGCGCATGGTGCCTGATATGTCGACGCTGTGCCTGGCGCCGGGCGGTGGCGTCGGCAAAGCCTATGTCTTCGCCGACGCCTTCCACATGCAAGGCAAGCCCTGGATGGCCTCGCCACGACATGTGCTGCGCGCCGTGCTCGATCTCTACCGGAAGCGCGGTTGGCGCGCGGTGGTGGCGCCGGAAATCGAATTCTATCTGACCGCGCCCAATCCGAATCCCGACCAGCCGCTGACGGCACCGGTTGGCGCCAATGGCCGCGCCGAGGGCTCGCAGCATCCCTATGACATGGTGGCGCTGGAAGAATTCGAGCCGGTGATAAGGCGCGTCTATGATTATGCCGCAGCCGCCGGCCTGCCGCTCGACACGCTGATCCATGAGTCCGGCACCGCGCAGCTGGAGATCAATCTCTTGCACGGCGACGCGGTGCCGCTCGCCGACCAGGTGCTGCTGTTCAAGCGGCTGACTCGCCAAGCGGCGCAACAGAGCGGCATGCACGCGACCTTCATGGCCAAGCCGATCGCGGCGCAGGCGGGAAGCTCGATGCATCTGCACATGTCTGTCGTCGATGAAACGACAGGCGCCGCGCTGTTTGCCGACAGAGATGATGCAGACACCGAAATGTTCGGCCATTTCATCGGCGGCCTGCAGAGATATGTGCCCGAGATCATGCCGCTGTTCGCACCCAACGTGAACTCGTTCCGCCGCATCCGGCCGAACCACAGCGCACCGGCCAACATCGAATGGTCGCATGACAACCGCTCTTGCGGCCTGCGCGTGCCGGCAGGTGGCCGCGCCGCCCGGCGGGTAGAGAACCGCTTGCCGGGAGCGGATTGCAATCCCTATCTGGCGATCGCCGGTTCGCTGCTTGCCGGCTATCTCGGCGTCGAGCAGAAGCTGGCGCGCTCGGCTGAGGCCTCGGGCAATGCCTACAAGATCAAAAGCACGCTGCCGAAAACGATGGAGGAGGCGCTTGATCGTTTCATTGCTTGCGAGCCGGTGCGGGCATTGCTCGGCGAGGATTTTTTCCAGACCTATCTGCGCGTCAAGAGCGTCGAACTCGACCTGTTCCAAAGCGTGGTGACGAGTTGGGAACGCGACCATTTGCTGCTGAAGGTGTGATCATGGCCTCCGGCTCAACGGGTTTCAATTCGGGCCTCGATATCGGCAAATCCTACTATGTCGCCACCGCCAATCCGGCGCCGGACCATCCGGCGCTGGTGGGAGATGTCGGCGCCGATCTGGTGGTGGTCGGCGGCGGCTGCACCGGCCTGTCGGCCGCCCTTCATGCCGCCGAGCGCGGCCTGAAGGTGGTGCTGCTCGAAGGCGGCAAGATCGGCTGGGGCGCGTCGGGCCGCAATGGCGGCCAGATGATCCCCGGCCTGCGCAAAGGCGCCAAGGGGCTGGTCAAGCTCTACGGCCCCGAGCGGGCGAAGGCGCTGTTCGACCTCGCCTTCGAGGCGCGGGGCCTGGTGCTCGACATCATCGAGCGCCACACCATCGACTGCGATCTGCGGCTGACCGGCCATCTCGTCGGTGCCGTTAATGGCTCCGACCTCAGGGATCTCGAAGACGAGGCCAAATGCCTCGAGAGCGTGATGAAGTTCCACGACGTCGAGATCCTGTCGGCGGCGCAGGCACGCGGCAAGGTGGACACGCCCTATCATGGCGCCATGTATGAGCCGCTTGGCGGCCATATGCATCCGCTGAACTACACGCTCGGGCTTGCCCGAGCAGCCGTGGCCGCCGGCGTCACCATTCATGAGAATTCGGTGGCGGTGAAGCTGGAGCTGGAACCATCGATCCGGGTCTCGACATCGAAGGGTTCGGTACGGGCCAAGCATGTCGTATTGGCGGGCGATGCGCTGCTCAATGGGCTGGAGCCACGCGTCAACAGCCGTATCATGCCGGTCGGCAACTACATCGTCGCCACCGAGCCGTTGGAGGGTAAACGCAATGTCATCCCGGCCAATGTGGCGGTGTCCGACACACGCTTCGTCGTCAACTACTACCGCATGTCGGCGGACGGACGCCTGCTGTTCGGTGGCGGCGAGCGTTACACGCCGTCGCCGCCGGCCGACATCGCCGGCTTCGTGCGGCCGCATATGGAAGCCACTTTCCCGCAATTGAAGGGCTGCCGTATCGACCATGCCTGGGGCGGGCTGGTGTCGGTGACGACATCGCGGCTGCCGCATGTCGGGCACTATGGCGAGGTCTATTTCGCGCATGGCTATTCCGGCAAGGGCGTCATCCTGTCGACGCTGTCGGGCAAACTGCTCGCCGAAGCGATCACCGGTGATGCCTCACGGCTCGATCTGTTCTCGACGCTGATGCCGATGCCGTTCCCGGGTGGAACCGCGCTACGCGGTCCGCTCTATGTGCTGGGGATGTTGTGGTACGCGATGCGCGACCGCATCAAGCATTGAAGGCTGCGGCCGGCGGGCGCGAAATCATTGGAGGCGATTGCATGCGTGATTTTCAGTTCCCCGGCCGCTCGCCGGTTCGCGCGACAGAAGCGATGGGGGCGACATCGCATCCGCTGGCGACGCTGGCCGCCATCGACATGCTGCGCTCCGGCGGCAATGCCATGGATGCCGCTGTCTGCGCTGCGGCGGTGCAAGGCGTCGTCGAGCCGCAATCGACCGGCATCGGCGGCGACTGTTTTGTGCTCTACAGTCCCAAAGGCGAGGGCGATGTTCTCGCTTTCAACGGCTCGGGGCGTTCGCCCGCTGCGGCAACCGCCGAATGGTATCTGGAGCGGGGGCATAGCGAACTGCCTGCGGCCGGACCGCATGCCGTCACCATACCAGGCGCCATCGATGCATGGTGCCGGCTACTCGAGGACCACGGAAAAAAGGGCATCGACGCCGCGCTGGCGCCAGCCATTCGCTATGCCGAACAAGGCTATGTCGTTTATGATCGCGTCGCCTTCGACTGGGCCGACGAGGTCGCCCTGCTCTCAGCCGATGAACATGCCGCGCGCATCTTCCTGCCGGAGGGCAGGGCGCCGCAGGCGGGCGATCTGCACCGCCAACCGCAACTGGCGGAAACCTTGCGCGTCGTCTCGAGCCAAGGTCGCGCCGGCTTCTATGAAGGCGCGGTCGCCGAGGACCTGGTAGCGCGTCTTCGCGCGCTGGGCGGGCTGCATGCATTGGAGGATTTCGCCGAGACCCAAGGCGACTACGTCAAGTCAGTGAAGACATCCTATCGCGGCCACGACATCCACCAGATGCCGCCGAACAATCAGGGCATGACGGCGCTGATCATGCTCAATGTGCTTTCCGGCTTTGCGCTTAACTCGCTGGAGCCGAACAGCGCCGAGCGGCTGCATCTCGAGATCGAAGCCGGCCGGCTTGCCTATCAGGACCGCGACACTTTCATCGGCGACCAGGATTTCGTTGATGTCCCCGTCGAGAAACTGTTGTCGGCAGCGTATGCGGAGCGGCTGCGCGCCGCCATCGATCCGGCCCTCGCCATGACGCATCTGCCGCGGCTTGAGCTGTCGCGCAGCGACACCGTCTATATCTCCGTGGTCGACCGCGACCGCAATTCGGTCAGCTTCATCAACTCGACCTTCGGTTCCTTCGGCAGCGGCGTCGTCGGTCCCAAGACAGGCGTCGTGCTGCAGAATCGCGGCAGCAGTTTTCGCCTCACGGAAGGCCATCCAAATCGTATCGCGCCGCGAAAGCGACCGATGCACACCATCATGCCTGGCATGGCGACGCGAGGGGGTAAGGTGGTGATGCCGTTCGGGGTGATGGGCGGCGGCTACCAGCCGTTCGGCCATGTCCATCTGCTGACCAACATGATCGATTTCGGGATGGACCCGCAGCAGGCACTGGATGCGCCACGGGTGTTCTACAAGGACAATGCCGTGCTGGCCGAGCGCGGGATTCCGGCTGAGGCGATCGCCGGCCTGCGTCAGCGCGGCCATCAGGTTTCGATCGCCGAGGAGCCGCATGGCGGCGGCCAGTTGGTGCTGATCGATTGGGAAAAGGGCACGCTCACCGGTGCCTCCGATCCGCGCAAGGACGGTTGTGCGCTGGGCTACTGATCTGCGTTGCTGGAATGCGCATTCAGAACCAGATCAGCCAGACAAGCTGCAGGATTACCAGTGCAATGGCGTCCCAGAAGATGAGTTCGCCCATCGAGAACCAGCGCCGCGACCGGTTGAAGCTGTAGAACAGCCACCCGACCAAGGCTGCGGCGGCCAGCGGCACCAAAGCGAGCAGCGTGCTCACGGCAGTCGCGCTCCCGACACCGCATCGAAGGTGTGCAGCGCCGCCGGCGGAAAGTGTAGATAAAGCGGCTGGCCGGGATCGAAAGCGCGATCGACATTCACGGTCCTGACGATCAGCGCGTTGGCCTCGCTCGTGGCGAAGATCAGCACGTCCGGCTCGACCGGTTCGACGACGTCGACGGCAAACAGGATGGCATCGCCGGCAGTCGCGTCGACAAGCTGGATCTGCTCGGGGCGAATGCCGAGCACGATGGGACCATCAGGCTTTCCCGGAAGCGGGCAAGTGAAACCTCTGGCGTGGAAGACGCCGGCGCGGACATCGCCATCGAACGTGTTCATCGCTGGACGGCCGATGAATTCAGCGATGAAGCGATTGGCAGGCCGCCGATAAATCTCGCGCGGGTCGTCGTACTGGATCAGTGCGCCTTCGCGCAACACCGCGACCCTGGTCGCCAGCGTCATCGCCTCTTCCTGGTCGTGTGTGACGAAGACGAAGGTCTTTTTCAGCTCGCGATGCAGACGCTTCAGCTCGGTGCGCATGTGGAGCCGCAACAAGGCGTCGAGATTGGACAGCGGCTCATCCATCAGACAGAGGCTAGGTTGCCAGACCAGGGCGCGGGCCACAGCGACGCGCTGCGCCTGGCCGCCCGACAATTGCGAAGGGCGGCGGTCGAGGTAACGGGTGATTTCGAGCAGCTCGGCCATGGCGCGGACGCAGCGGTCGAGCTCGGCAGCCGGCATCTTTCGGATGCGCAAGGGATAGGCGATGTTCTCGTAGACGCTCTTATGGCTGTAGAGCGCATAGTTCTGGAACACCATGCCCATGCCGCGCAGGCGCGGCGGCAGGTCGGTGACATCGAGGCCCTCGACCATGATGCGCCCGGCCGTGGGACGTTCAAGGCCGGCAAGCAGCCGGCAGGCTGTCGTCTTGCCGGAACCAGAGGGCCCGAGCAGAACCAGGAATTCGCCGGGCTCGAAAGCAAGGTCGAGCGCCTGCAGCGCCACCGTCCCGTCCGGGAAGGCCTTGGTGACGCCGTCGAAAACAATTGCCATGCAAGGATCCCTTCAACCCTTGACCGCGCCGAAGGTGAGGCCGCGCACGAGCTGTTTCTGGACAAGGAAAGTGAAAAGCACGATCGGCAGCGTCGCCACGATGGCGACCGCCGCGACTTGGCCCCATAGCGTGCCATGCGGCGTCACCAGTCCGGGTATGCCGACGGTCAGCGGCCGCCCGTCGAAAGCGACGAGGATGAAGGCATAGAGGAACTCGTTCCACGACAGGATGAAGCAGAGCACGGCCGTCGCGCCGATGCCGGGCGCGGCCAGCGGCGCGACGACGAAAAAGAATGCGCCGAGCCGCGAGCGGCCGTCCATCATCGCGGCTTCGTCGATCTCCCTGGGGATTTCGGCGAAGAAGCCGCGCATCATCCAGACGACGAGCGACAGGTTGAAGGAGGTGTGGGCGATCACCACGGCGTAGATGGTGTCGATCAGGCCGAGCGAGGTGAAGAACAGGAACAGCGGCACGGCGATCGAGATCGGCGGTGCCATGCGCGTCGTCAGGAAGAAGAAGAACAGGTCTTCCCTGCCGGGAAAATCCGAGCGGGCAAAGCCATAGGCCGCTGGCGCGCCGATGACGATGCAGAGTATGGTCGACGACACCGAGATCAGCACCGAGTTGATTGCCAGCGGCCAGTATTCCTTGTCGATGAAGACGGCGGGATAGTTGGCAAGCGTCGGCGAAAAAATCCATTTCGGCACAGAAGACAGAAGATCGACGCGGTTCTTGAACGACGCCAGCACCATCCAGACATAAGGCGTCAGCGCCACCACGACGGCGACGAGCAACACCGCCCAGGCAAAGCTTTTCCAGGCGCGGTTGGTGGATTGATCGATCATCGCCGCGCCCTCAAAACGCCGCCGCCTGCTTGCGGCTCGACCAGTAGACGGCCTTGTAAAAGACGGAGCACAGGATCAGCACGACGAGATAGATCATGAAGGCGACCGCGGCGCCGTAGCCGAGGTCCCAGTTGCGGAAGTTGACGCGGTAGGCGTAGATCGACACCAGTTCGGTCAGCGTTCCCGGACCGCCGCCGGTCATCAGGAAAACCTTGTCGAACTCCTTGAAGGCATCGATGCCGCGCAGCAATAGCACCAGCGCGATGACGGGCCGCAGCAGCGGCAGCATGACATCGCAAAAGATCTGAAACGGTTTTGCGCCATCCATCATCGCCGCCTCGAACGGCGCGCGCGGCAGGCTCATCATCCCGGCGAGCATGATCAGGGTGACGAAAGGCGTCCACTGCCAGACATCGATGGCGACGATGGTCGGAAACACCAGGTCGGGTGCCGAAAGCACCGCCGAATTCTGCGCCAGCAGGCCAACCTTGCGCATGTAGAAGGTGAGCATGCCGAAATCGCCCTGCAACAGCAGCCGCCAGATCAGCCCGACGGCGACCGGCGCGATCATCATCGGGATGAGCAGCAGTGTGGTGAGAAGCCGCTGGCTGGCGACGAAGCGGAAGATCAGGAAGGCCAGCGCCAAGCCGAGCAGGAATTCGAGGCCGACGGCGATGATGACGAATTTCAGCGTCAGCAGGAACGATGCCCAGAAGAATGGGTCGTTGCGCATCAGCTTGCGGAAATTGTCGAAACCGACGAAGGCGCCCGCATGGCTGGCGTCGGCGAAGCTGAGGTCGGTCAGCGCGGTGTAGACCATGTAGTAGAACGGGCCGACCAGGAAGACGACGACGAGCAGCGTCGCGGGCAGCATCAAGAGCGGTCCCACCCCACGGTCGAGAAGCGGCATTCCGCGCAGCGATGGAGTGCGGTTCGTCACGGGCGTTTCCTGCGGACAAGAACGGCTACCCGCTTGTGCGGGTAGCCTCTGCGCGACATCTCAAGGCCTATCGTGCCGGATAGGTCATTGGTGCGCAAGAACCGAGCAATGTCGAGATGTCGGTGGCGGCGGTGTCGAGGGCGGCCTGAGCCTCCTTCTCGCCGGCGAGGTAGGACGACAGTTCCCGCACCAGTATGTCGGTCATCTCGGCCGATTGCGGCAGCGTCGCCTTCGGCACCGCATGCTCGTTGGCCTCCATGGAAGCCTTGGCATAGGGCAGCTTCTGCACCTCCGCCGAAGCATAGACATCGGGACGGCCTGAAGCGCCGCCATTGAGATGCTGCTCGAGCTGGCGGTCATAGCCCATCATCCACTGGACGAAGAGGAAGGCGGCCTGTGGGTTCTTCGAATAGATAGGGATGAGATAGGTCCAGCCTTCGACCTGGCCGATCTTGCCGCCTTCGCCTTGCGGCACGAGATCGAAGCCGACCTTGCCGACGACGGTGGAGGCGGTTGTGTCGACCGACACGGCATAGGTGGCGTCGTTCCACATGATCAGCTCGGCGACCTTGGCTTGCTGCATCAGCGCCATGACATCGTCCCAGAAATAGTTGAGGCTGTCCGGCGGGGAGAATTGCAACAGGCTCTTGTAATATTCGAGCGAGGCGACGGCCTTGGGGCTGTTGACGATGACCGGGCCGCAGGCCGAGCCGCTCTTCACGTCGAGCACGTCGCCGCCGAAGGAATAAAGGAAATTGAGCCACTCATACCACAGTGCCTCATGGCGCTTGCCCTGCAGGGCGGTGCCGTAAAAACCCTGGTCGGGGCGATAGAACCATTCGGCGATATCGCGGTATTGCTTCCAGTCCTTGGCGGGAGCGAGGTCGTAGCCATACTTGGCCTTGAAGCCTGCCTGCTCCTTGGGATCGGCGAGCAGGTCCGAGCGATACCACATGAACATGTTGAGCACTGTGAAGGGGAAGCCGTACTCCTTGCCGTCATACCAGGAGATTTCGTGCCAGGCGGTCTGGTAGAGCTGCTTCTCCGGCTCGAAGCTCGGATCGCGCAAAGCCGGGTCGGCCATCATCTTGGCGATTTCGACCAGATGGTTGTTGGTGGCGAACTTGCCGAGTTCGCGATGCGGCTGGATGATGACGTCGTAGCGGCCGCGGTGCGAGTTGAGATCGAGCTGCACCTTGTTGACGGCTTCCGAGTGCTCGTACATCTCGACTTCGACATGGATGCCGGTCTGTTTTTCAAACTCCGGCGCCATCTTCTTCAGCGCTTCGAGCGGCGGCAGCGCCTCGCCGACCATGCGGATGGTCTGGCCTCTATAGGGTTTCGACGCCTCTTTCAGATCCCACGCGGCCGCTTGTGTCACTTGCCACGTCAGGGGCCACACAAATACGGCTGCGACGAGCAGTCTGGACGCGGTACGTCTCAGCGGCTTGAGCATTCTTCCCTCTCCCTAGAAGTCGTGCCTGGCGGGCCGGCGCCCGTTCTGTCATAAAATGTGTGGTACTGCAAATCAAAATGTGGCACCTTGCAACAAATGGTTGGGAGGTGTTAACAGACCGGCAGCAAACCGGCTTTCCCGACCAGGCGAGGGACCTTTCGAATGGACTTCATCTTCATGCTGACGCGCCACGATCGCACGGTCGAGGACTGTCTCGACCTGGTCGATTTGATTGAGCCGGTCGGCCTGAAGCATGTCGGCTTCAAGGATATTGGCGTCGCGCCGGATGTGCTGCGCAAGCTCGCTGTCGCCATTGGGCGGACAGGCGCCACTACTTACATGGAAGTTGTCTCGACGACGGCGGAGGCCTGCCTCAATTCTGCACGCGTCGCCAGGGATCTCGGCATCCAGCGCCTGCTCGGTGGAACCCAGGTCGACGAGATCATGGCGCTGCTGGAGGGGAGCGGCACGGAATACTACCCTTTTCCGGGCCGGCCGGTCGGCCATCCAACCAAGCTCGGCGGCTCGGCCGAGGACGTCGAGGCCGACTGCCGGGCCTTCGCCGAGAAGGGTTGTGCAGGATGCGACATCCTCGCCTATCGCGCCACCGAGGCCGACCCGGCCGAACTGGTACGCGCAGCCCGGCGCGGGCTTGGTCCGTCGCGGCATCTGATCGTCGCCGGCGCCGTGGCATCAGCCGATCGGATCAAGGCGATCAAGCTGGCCGGCGCCAACGCTTTTACCATTGGCACAGCGGTGTTCGACGGTTCCTATTCGCCGACGAAAGGTTCTATCCTCTCGCAACTGCGGGATGTTCTCGCGGATTGCGAGCGTGTCTAATGCCAGTCATCGGCATCGATCTCGGCACACAAAGCCTCAAGGCGATCGTTGTCGACGACGAATTGCGGCTGCGTGGCGAGGCCGCTGTGTTGTACCAGCCGGCCTTCCCGGCGCCCGGCTGGGCCGAACAGAATCCGGCGCTGTGGCTCGCCGCGCTCAAGCCGGCCATTGCCGGCGCGCTCGACAAGGCTGGGCTTGCACCGTCCGATATCAAGGGCATTGCCATTGCCGGCCAGCTCGACGGCTGCGTCGCGGTCGACGACAGCGGTGAGGCGCTGGCTCCCTGCATCATCTGGATGGACCGGCGGGCGGCAGGAGAGATCGCCGGCATCGATCCGGACTTCATCCGTGAGCGCACCGGTCTCGTTCTGGACGCCACTCATATGGCGGCGAAAATCCGCTGGGCCGCGCGCAACCTGCCCGAAGCGCGCCGGGTGGCGCTCTGGCATCAACCGGTATCGTTCGTGGTCGCGGCGCTGTGCGGTCGTGCCGTCATCGATCACGCGCTGGCCTCGACGACCATGCTCTATGGGCTGAAGGAGCACAACTATGCCGGCGATCTGCTGGCGGCCTTCGACATCGATGCAGATAAATTGCCCGGCATCGACGATGCATCTGAGATCGCCGGCGCCTTGACCCACGCCGGCGCCGAGCTCACCGGTCTGCCTGTGGGCACGCCGCTGGCGGTCGGCACCGGCGATGATTTTTCGGCCGCCATAGGCGCCGGGGTTGTCGTGCCCGGTGTCGTCGCCTGCAATCTCGGCACGGCCGAAGTGGTCGGCGCGGTGTCCGGCACGCTTCGCCTCGACCCCGGCGGCCTGGTCGAGACCCATGGCTTTCTCGGCAACGGCTATTTCATCTCCAATCCCGGATGGCTCTCGGGCGGCGCGGTGACGTGGTTTCTAACAACCTTCGGCGTCGATTCGCCGGCGGCGATGTCGGAACTGGCGGCGACGGTGGTTGCCGGCAGCGACGATTTGCTGTTCTTGCCCGCGTTGTCCGGTGCCATGGCGCCGCGCTGGATCGCCGAAGCGCGTGCCGCTTTCTACGGCCTGACATCCTTCCACGGCAAAGCCGCTTGTGCTCGTGCCGTGCTGGAGGGCTGTGCCTTTGCCATGCGCGACGTGGTCGACCGGCTGGACGATCTCGATATCGCGACGGATCGCATCCGGCTCTCAGGCGGTGGCGCGCGCAGCCGGGTGTGGGGGCAAATCCGGGCCGATGTCAGCGGCAGGCCGGTCGAGATCGCGGGTGCGGCCGATGCCTCGCCGATCGGTGCGGCAATCCTTGCCGCCGCGGCCGTCGGCCTTACCTCCTCAGTGCAGCAGGCGGCTGAAAGGCTGGCCGGCCACGTCGAGACGATCGACCCTGATCCTTCCGCCAAGGCCGCCTACGACAGAAGTTACCGCCGGTATCGCACCTTGTTCGATGCCCTGACCCCGCTTCATGCTGACTGACCGGACTGCATCCTATGTCCAGACAAATGCTCGATCGCCTTATTGCCGGCACGCTGCCTGACCCGGACAGCCAGGGAATGCTGTCGGTGCCGCTGAAGACCATCGTCATAGGGCGCGGTCTCGGCGACGAAGCCGATGCGCTGGTCGAGCCACTGCCGCTCGGCCGCAGGCTCGCCGTTGTCATGGATCCCGACACAAGGCTGGCGCTCGGCGAGAGAGTGTCGATTGCGCTGCGCGGCTCCAGCGATGTCGACAAGATCATCCTGCCGCGCCATCCGCATCCCGACATGGACGCCGTGCGATCGGTGATCGCCCGCACGAAAGACGCCAGCGGCCTAGTCGCGGTCGGATCGGGCTCGATCAATGACATCACCAAATATGCCGCCCATCTGACCCAAAAGCCCTATGCGGTGTTCGGCACCGCGCCGTCGATGAACGGCTACACCTCGGTGTCTGCGGCAATCACAGAGGACGGCCTGAAGAAATCGCTGACGGCGAGCCTGCCGGTCGGTGTCTTCCTCGATCTCGATGTCATGGCGCGGGCGCCGCACCGGCTGATCGCTGCCGGCTTCGGCGATTCGATGGCGCGGTCGACCGCGCAGACCGATTGGCTGATGGCGCATCTGTTGCTCGGCACGCCCTACCGGGAGGCGCCGTTCATGCTTCTGGCCGAGGACGAGGAGGCGCTTATCGCCAAAGCCGGCGAACTCGGGACCGGCGACCTTGAGGCGATGGAAGTGCTGGTGCGCACGCTGGTCATGTCAGGCCTTGGCATGACTTTGTGCGGCGGCTCCTATCCGGCCAGTCAGGGCGAACATCTCATCGCCCACTATATCGACATGCGGGGCCAGGGATTGCCCGAGGCGCATCACGGCGAGCACATAGCGGTGACGACGTTGACGATGGCGCGGCTGCAGGAACGCGTGCTGGCGCTGCGGGAGCTGCAGCTCGCGCCGTCCGCCGATACGCCAGACCGCTTCATCGAAATCTTCGGCGAAACGCTCGGACGTTCCTGCTGGGCGGCATTCAAGCCCAAGCTGCTGGACCGCGAACAGGCGGACGCTGTCAATACCATGCTGGCCAGGCAGTGGCGCTCGCATCGCGAAAGGCTGCTGCGGGTGGCACGCCCGGCTCGCGAGATCGCGGCAGCACTGCGTGCCGCCGGCGCCCCAACCACGCCGCAAGAGGTCGCCATACCGGCTGGCTTCTACGACGAGGCGGTCGCCAATGCGCGGCTGATCCGCGACAGGTTCACCATGCTCGACGTCGCTGCTGCCTCGCTCGAAACGGTTGCGGCGGGAGCCTGAGCGGGTGCTGCGTCCGCTTGCCGACTTCACCGCGCTAGACCGGCGCAACATCGCCGTCGTTCTGACCGATATCGACGACACCTTGACCGACAAGGGACGGCTGCCGGCAAAAGCCTATGCGGCGCTCGAGCGGCTGAAGCAGGCCGGATTCATTGTCGCGCCGGTTACCGGCCGCCCTGCCGGCTGGTGCGACCTGATCGCCCGGCAATGGCCGGTGGACGGCGTGATCGGCGAGAACGGCGCCTTCTATTTCCGCTACGACGACGCCAAAAAGCGGATTGTTCGCCACTACGCCAAGAGCGCTGCCGAACGGCAGGCCGATGCCGCGCGCCTCAAGGAGATCGAGCAAACCGTTCTGCGCGAAGTTCCGGGTGCGGCGGTCGCGGCCGACCAGGCCTATCGCGAGGCCGATCTGGCGATCGATTTTTGCGAGGACGTGGCGCCGCTGCCCAAAACCGAGGTTCTGAAGATCGTCGGCATCTTCCAGCGCTACGGCGCGACGGCGAAAATCTCGTCCATCCACGTCAATGGCTGGTTCGGCAAATACGACAAACTGTCGACAAGCCGGCTATTCTTGCGGGACTGTTTCGGTATAGATATCGACCACGACAAGGACAGCATTGTCTTCGTCGGCGATAGTCCAAACGATGCGCCAATGTTCGGCTTCTTCCCCAACAGCGTCGGCGTCGCTAATGTGCTGGACTTCGCCGGCGAGCTTCCGGCGTCTCCCGCCTTCGTCACAAGCGGGCGCGGCGCGAAGGGATTTGCCGAGTTTGGCGACGCGCTGATTGCTGCAAAGGGAATGGAATAGTCATGGACCAAGGCCGACTGACGAAGAAGGAGCGGCACGCGCTTATCCTTTCGGAAGTGCGCCGGTCGGCGTCGATACGCATCTCCAAGCTCGCACGGCGCATCGGCGTCGCCGGCGAGACCATCCGCCGCGATCTCATCGAACTCGGCGATGCCGGGCTGATCAACCGCACCTATGGCGGTGCGACGATCTCGCTGGTGACATCAGAACCGGTGATTTCGGAGCGTGGCCTGACCCTGATCGAGGAGCGCGCCCGCATCGGCCGCGGCGCGGCAAGCCTTGTCGAGAAGGGCCAGATCGTGATGATCGATGGCGGTTCGACCACCTATGAGGTGGCGCGCAACCTTTCGCAGCTGAAGCGCGACCTGACTATCATCACCAATTCCACCGGCGTGGCCTCGGTGGCGGGCGCCAATCCGACCTTTCGGGTGCTGCTCTGCCCCGGGACCTATGATAGCCGGGAAGGCAGCGTGTTGGGCGAAGACACCGTCGAGTTCCTGCGCCGCTACAATGCCGACGTCGCCATTATCGGCGCATCGGGGATAAGCGCCGATGGTCCGAGCGACATGATCTCGGGCGCCGCGGCCGTTAAACGCGCAATGATATCGCGTTCACTGTCGGCGGTGCTGGTGGTGACCCACGACAAGTTTGGCCGCAGCAGTCTGGAACGCATCTGCGGGCTCGGTGACATTGCCGATATCGTCACCGACAGCGAACCGAAGGCCGACCTGCGCACTGCTGCCGAACAGGCGGGCACGGAGCTGCATGTGTTTGCCGCCGACTGATCAGCATTGGCTATCCGGCGGCATCCCGGTTGGTCAGCGCGATGTGGCAGCAGCCGGGGCCGTGGCCCGGCGTCCAGGTGACATTGTCGAAGCGCACGCCCGTTGCCTCGAACAGACCACGGTCGAAAGCGCCGGCGATGCGGCAGAGCGTGGCGAGTTTTTCATCACCGACACCGGCCTCGACCCAGGCGTCCTTCAGCGGACAACGCTTCACCTTGAAGGCGATGTGGTCCGGCCCGCGCTCGACATCGGTCGGATACATCAGGCCGCGATCCGGGCTGACGGCCAAAAATGCCTCGCCGATGGCCGGCGCGTCGTTAGGTCCGAAACGGGCGAAGGCGGCCGCCGCCACCTCCTTGCCGCGCTGCTCGATGGTGCGGATCATGATCGCCTCGGCCTTTTCCGCGCCGAGTTCGCCGGTCAGCTCGTCGAGAAACAGACGGTAGAGATCGGCGCGGTTACGGAAGGCGGAATCGAGTTCGAGCGACAGTTTTTCGGCTCTGGCTTCTGGTTCGGTCATGGTACCTGCCTGCTGCTTTTGTTCAATCTTGGCGCCGCCGCAACCAGCGCCTTGCCGATTGCCGATTGCGGCGCGTCGATTACGTTGCGGGCGTCGCCGCTCTCGGCGATCCGCCCGGCGTCGAGAAGAACGACGCGGTGGGCGATGGCCCGCACCACGCCGAGGTCATGGGAAATAAAGAGATAGGCGATCCGTTCCCTGACCTGCAGGTCGAGCAGCAACTCAAGGATCTGTCCGCGGACCGAAACGTCGAGCGCCGACACCGCCTCGTCGAGCACGATCAGCGACGGTTTGGTCGCGATGGCTCGGGCGATGGCGACGCGCTGGCGCTGGCCGCCGGAGATTTCGTGAATGGCGCGCGGGGCGAGATCGGCTGCCAGCCCGACGCGATCCAGCAAGGCAGCAATGCGGGCCGGCCTCTCGGCGCGGGAAGCGATGGCATGGATGCGCAAGGGATCGTCAAGCACGCGAGCCACCGTGGCGCGCGGGTTGAACGCGGCGAGCGGATCCTGGAACACCATTTGCAGGCGCGCGCGCTTGGTGCGCAGGGCCGCACCCTTCAAGAGCAGAAAGTCATCGCCTTCGAATTGGACGGTGCCGGCGTCGGGCTCGATCAACCTAAGCACCAGCCGCGCGATCGTCGACTTGCCGCTGCCGGAGGGCCCGGCCAGCGCCAGCGTCTCGCCGGGTTCGATGGCGAAGGAGACACCGTCGACGGCCGCGATGGCCTTGCCGCCACGACGGTATCGCTTGGTAAGACCGGAGACGGTGAGCAAGTTCATGCCGGCGCCCGTCGTAGCAGCGGATCGGCGTCGAGGCCGAGATGGGCGTCGAGCAGCGTTCGCGTATAGGCATGGCGCGGGGCGTTTATGATTTGCTCCGTCGGGCCGAGTTCGATCAGTTCGGCGTTCCGGAATACAGCGATACGCTCTGCGAGTTCGGCGGCCAGCGCGATGTCGTGGCTGATGAACAGCAGCGTCATGCCGTCCTCCGCCACCAGTTGCCGAATGAGGCTGACGATTTCGGCTTGCACAATGGTGTCCAGCGCGCTGGTCGCCTCATCGGCGATCAGCAGTTTCGGACCGGCTGCAATGGCCGCGGCAACAGCAACGCGCTGCTTCTGGCCGCCGGAGAGCTGGTGCGGGAAAGCACGCATGGCGGTTTGTGGGTCGGGCAGCCGGACACGTTGGAGCAGGGTTTTGGCTTTGGCGTAAGCTTGTGGCCAGTCGAGGCCGAGGTGGGTGCGGGCGACTTCGGCGATCTGTTTGCCGACGGTCATGACGGGGTCGAGGCTGGCGGAGGGGTCCTGGAAGACGAAACCAATGTCGCGACCGGGAAGGGGGAGCGTACTGGGTTCGGCTAATTTGAGAGGTCGGCGTTCCGTCACACCCCCCTCTGTCCTGCCGGACATCTCCCCCGCAAGGGGGAGATTGCTCTCTCATCTCCGCCTTCGCCAACCACGAACGTTGCCGAAGGGAAGCCGTCGGCAAAGCTGCTGATCTCCCCCCTTGCGGGGGAGATGTCCGGCAGGACAGAGGGGGGTGGGAAGGATCGCGGCGCCTGAAATTGCCACTTGACATGCCCTTCAATCTTGGCGCTCGCCGGCAGCAGTCCAGCCACCGCCAGCGCCAGCGTGCTCTTGCCCGAACCGCTTTCGCCAATGATCGCCAGCCGCTCGCCGGCAATAACATCCAGGCTGACCCCCTTCAGCGCCGTCACCTCGCTGCCATCTCGCCGATAGCGCACTGACAGATCGCGTATCTCAGCCAGTGCGGTCACGACAGGCTCCTCCGCACCGCCGTCGTTTCGACCACGCCTTCGCCGGTGAGATAGACGCCAAGCACGGTCAGCACCAAGGCGATGCCCGGAACGATCGACAGAAAGGGCGCGGTGCGCAGCACAGTGCGGCCCTCGGCGATCATGCCGCCCCAAGTGACGCGATTGGGGTCGCCGAGACCGAGGAAGGACAGCGCTGCCTCGGTGAGGATCGCGGCGGCCACGATCACCGAGGACAAGGCCAGCACCGGCGGCAACGCGTTGGGCAACACCTCGCGAAAAGCGATCTCAAGCGGATGCATGCCGATGACGCGGGCGCCGGCGACGTAATCGCGCTCGCGGATCGACAGCACTTCGGCGCGCGCTACACGCGCCGGTCCGGTCCAGGCGCCAAGCGCTATTGCCGTGACGACGACGCCGAGCGACGGCCCGACGACGCTGACGAAGGCCAGCGCCAGGAGAAAACTCGGCACGGTCTGGAAGGCATCGGTGATGCGCATCAGCCCCTCGTCCACAAGGCCGCCGGCAAAGCCGGCCAGCGTGCCGACGACCGCGCCGATGAAGAGTGCCGCCGCTGCCGCCGCCAGGCCGACCGCCAGCGAGGTGCGGGCGCCGTGGAACAATTCGGCCAGCACGTCACGGCCGAGCCGGTCGGTGCCGAGCGGCAGCGACCAGTCCTGGAAGGGCGGCAGCAGTGCTGGTCCGGCAATGGCCTGCGGGTCGCCGGGGAAGAGCAGCGACGCAAACAGCGCCATGGCGAACAGAAGCGCCAGGATGATCGCGCCGGCGACCGCTTCCGGCCGGCGCAGGAACCGCGGCAGCGCGCTCACGCGCTGGCCTCGCCGGCGCCGACGCGCGGGTCGAGGAAGGCGTAGGCGATGTCGACGGCAAGGTTGACGGCAATGACGAGGACGGCGCTGGTGAGGATGATGCCGAGCAGCAGCGGCGTGTCGCGCGAAGCGACCGCTTCCTGCGCCAGCCGGCCGAGCCCGGGCACGGCAAAGACGCTTTCGATGACGACGCTGCCGCCCAGCATCTGCGCCGATTGCAGGCCGAGCATGGTGACCAGCGGCAAGAGCGCGTTGCGGGCGACATGGGCGAGCACGATGCGGCGGCGTGACAGCCCCCTGGCGCGGGCGGCGAGCACAAAATCCTGCCGCCACGCCTCGGCCATGCCGGCGCGCATCATGCGCAGATAGAGCGCGAGATAGATGAAGCCGAGCGCGGAAACCGGCAGGACGAGGTGGACGGCGATATCGGTGGCGCGGGCAAGCCCGGTCTTGTCCGAGGCGAGCGTCTCGATGCCGCCGATCGGCAGCCAGCGCAGGTCGACGGCAAAGACGACGATCAGCACCAGGCCAAGCCAGAAACCCGGCACGGCATAAAGCGCCAGCGAGCCGATCGACAGGAAGCGGTCGCGAAAGCTGCCGGGTCTGGCGCCGGCGTAGATGCCGAGCGCCGAGCCCAAACCGAAGGAGAGCGCGGTGGCGGTCACCATCAGGAGCAGTGTCGTCGGCAGGCGTTCCAGGATAACATCGCGAATTGGCCGCGAGAAGGTAACGGACTGGCCGAGGTCGAAATGCAGCAGCGCCCAGAGATAGTTCGCGAGCCGTGTCAGCTCGGACTGGTCGAGGCCCCAGCGATGACGCAGCAATTCGATCATGCCGGCGTCGCCGCCGGTCGAGACGATGTAGGCGTCGACCGCGTCACCGGGGGCAGCTTCCAGGAGGAGGAATGTGCCGATGATGACGATCAGCAGCACGAAGATGCTGCCGACGAGGCGACGGCGGATGAGGGTGAGGGCGCGGGTCATGGCTGCCTTACCCTCCCCCTTGTGGGGAGGGTCGATCCGCGAAGCGGAGCGGGGTGGGGGTTCTCGTAGGGCGCTACCCCCACCCCGTCGAGCGGCTGCCGCTGCGCAGCAACCGCTCGCCGACCCTCCCCACAAGGGGGAGGGTGAAGGTTGGCGCTATCCGGCAGGACAGAACAGAGGCGTGAAGGAACTCTCATCCCTGATGATGAGCATTCGTCCAACCGATGCGCAAGCATGCCGGGCTGATCGCTAGCCAGCCAGATAGGTGTCCGCCCAGTTCGACACCGCCCATCGCGGGTTGTTGGCGATGTTGCCCACGGTATCGCGCGCGACGCTGATGAAGCTCCATTCGGCGACGTTGATCAGCGGCAGGTCCGCCGCGACCTGTTTCTGGAATTCCTTGTAGAGGTCGGTGCGCGCTGACGTATCCAGCGTCTCCGAAGCCTTGGCGATCAGCGCGTCGAGCGCGGCGTTCTTGTAGCCGCCCTGGTTGGAGAACGGCACGCCGTCGGGAATGCCGCTCTGCACCAGGATGGTGGTCGAGATCGCCGGGTCGCCGCGGAACACCGGCGGGCCGACGGCGAGGTCGAAGGCGTGGTCGGTGTAGACGGCCTTGATGTGCGCGGCCGAGTCGTTGTTGACGATCACGGCGTCGATGCCGATTGCCGCCAGCGCCTGGCGCAGATAGTCGCCGAACTGTTTTGTTTCGTTGAAATAGGGTGCCGGCAAAAGCTTGAGCGCAAACCGCTTGCCATCATCGGCCTTGGTGTAGCCGGCCTCATCGAGCAGGGCGTTGGCCTTGGCGACGTCGAAGGGATAGGTCGGCACGTCGGCGGTGTAGAATTGCGGGTCGTTCTTCGGCACCGGACCGGTAGCGGTGGCGGCATAGCCGAGGAACACCGTCTTGACGACGAAATCCTTGTCGATGGCATGCGCGATCGCCTGGCGCACCTTCACGTCGGCCAGTTCCTTGCGGCGATGGTTGATCTCGACGACGAGTTGATAGGTCAGCCCCTCATAGCCCTTGGAGATGACCTTCAGGCCCGGCACTTTCGAGATGCGGTCGAGGTCGGCCAGTGGCACGGCGGAGAAGGCGGCGAGCTGGATCTCTTCGGCCTCGAGTGCGGCCGCGGCGGACGTGCGGTCCGGCAGCACCTGATAGATGATCTCGTCGAGATAGGGCTCGTCCTTGCCCCAATAGTTCGCATTCCTTGTCAGCTTGTAATATTGGCCGGCCTTGTACTCGCCGAACTTGAACGGGCCGGTGCCGATGGGGGCATTGTTGGCCGGGTTGTCCTCGATCTTGCCGACTTCGTAGATATGTTTCGGCACCACGCTGCTCAGCGCCGGCAAGGCATTGCGTATCAGCTGGAACGGGGTCGGTTTGGCGAATTTGAACACGGCGGTGAGATCGTCGGGGGTGTCGACGCTGGCCAGATCCTTGAACACGGTGCGGCCGAGATTCTGCAGCGGCTTCCATATCTGCAGCGCCGAGAAGGCGACGTCGGCCGAGGTGAACGGCTTGCCGTCATGCCATTTGACGCCATCGCGCAGTTTGAAGGTTACCGAGAGCCCGTCGGCAGCACCTTCCCAGGAGAGCGCCAAGCGGGGCTCGAGCCCGTCCTTGCCGTCGAACGAGGCTTCGGCCAGCGTCTCGACAATCTTGCTGGAGATGAAGAAAACGCCGTTGGAGGCGACGATTGCCGGGTTGAGATTGCGCGGCTCGGAATCGGCGGCGAGCACCAGCCGGCCACCTTTCTTCGGCGTCTGCGCCCAGCTGAATGTGGGCAGGGCGGTGGAGGCCAGCAGCAAAGCTGAGCCGCCAAGCAGCGTGCGTCTGGAAATATCTGACATGACCGAACTCCGTCCTCTCCGCGACCAGATGGGCGCACCCCTCGAAGCTGGCGGCACCCGCATCCTCGCGGCGATTATGGCCCTTGCCAAGGGTTTCGCCAGAGACGGAATTGGCGCATCCTTGCTTGGCTTTGAAATTTTCGTCCTCTGGACCAGTTTTAGAGGTGGCCCTTTCATTCTGGTATTCTGGTAGGACCAGATTGCCTAAATGTGCAGCAATGACGAGTGGTGACAGCCTGCCGAAGCAATCTAACCTGTTTCTGGCTGGACCAGAGTTAACGAAATGGTGCAGATTTGATCGAAGCCAAGGGATTGGACGCAGTACGGCCGGCGATCCCACTGATATCAGGGAGAGAAAGATGAACATCGCCCCGGGCAAGAGCGCCGTCAGCAATATCCCGTTCGACCAGGCAAGGGTCGACCGGCTGATGGAGGAAGCCGGCATCGATGTGCTGCTGGCGACGTCCAAGCACAACACGCAGTATCTGCTTGGCGGCTATAGGTTCATCTTCTTTGCCGCCATGGATGCGATCGGCCATAGCCGTTACCTGCCTATCGTCCTCTATGAAAAGGGCGGGCCCGATCATGCCGCCTATATCGGCAACCGCATGGAAGGCGCCGAGCACCAGAACAACCCGTTCTGGACGCCGACGCTGCATGCCGCCTGCTGGGGCACGCTCGATGGTGCCAATCTTGCGGTCGAGCACATCAGCAAGATCGGCAAGGCCGGCGCCCGCCTCGGCATCGAGCCGGCCTTCCTGCCGTCGGACGCCTATGCGCTGATCCGCAAGGCGTTGCCGGATGCCAGGCTGATCGACGCGACCGGCATGCTGGAGAGCATGCGCGCCATCAAGACGGACGCCGAGCTGGAAAAGCTGCGTATTGCCTCCGAGCTGATCACGGATTCCATGCTGGCGACCATCCAGTGGGCGCATGAAGGCACGACCAAGGCGGAGATCATCGAGCATCTGCGGCGCGAAGAAACCAATCGCGGCGCGCATTTCGAATATTGCCTGCTGACGTTGGGCGCCAGCCACAACCGCGCGGCGTCACCGCAGGCGTGGAAAAAGGGCGAGGTGCTGTCGATCGATTCCGGCGGCAATTATCACGGCTATATTGGCGACCTCTGCCGCATGGGCATTTTGGGCGAGCCGGATGCCGAGCTGGAAGATCTGTTGGCCGAGGTCGAGACGGTGCAGCAGGCGGCGTTCTCGAAGGTGAGGGCAGGCACCATCGGCGGCGATATGATTTCGCACGCGGAGGGCGTGCTGAAGGCGTCGAAGGTCGCGCCCTATACGGATTTCTTCGCCCATGGCATGGGGCTGATCACGCATGAGGCTCCGTTCCTGATGACCAACCATCCGGTGACCTATGAAGGCACCTATGCCGCCAAGCCGCTGGAGACAAGCATGGTGCTGTCGGTGGAGACGACCATGCTTCACCCGACGCGGGGGTTCATCAAGCTGGAGGATACGCTGGCGGTGACGGATGCGGGGTATGTGATGTTTGGGGATCGGGCACGGGGGTGGAATAGAGGTGGGATAGCCTAGCTCGGCGCTACCCCCTCACCCGGATTGCCATCCGAATTGCGAAGGGCAATTCGGGGCTATCCGACCTCTCCCCGAGGGGAGAGGAGTTTGCGCCGGCGCTGGCTTCTGCCTCTTCTCCCCTCGGGCAGAAGGTGGCCGCGAAGCGGCCGGATGAAGGGGGCCTTTCGCGATTACTTCCCCGCCGGGATCAACCTGAAATCCGGCAACTCCCGCAGCACCAGTTCGGGTCCGGCCGGCGAATAGACGACGAAGAGCTGCATCGGCCCATCGCCCGTGTTCAGTGTCGAATGGAAACGGCTTTCCGGCACATAGATGGTGCAGCCGGGGCCGACCTTGGCGACGACCGGATTGCCCTCCTCGTCCTCCACCATCTGCTCGCCATTGCCTGAGATGACGAAGATGATCTCTTCCGCGCCGGGATGGTTGTGGCGCGTGTGGCCCTTGCCTGACGGCAGGTCGACGACGCCGCCGGAAAAGCGCGTCGCGCCATTTACTTCCGGCGCGACTGTCAGCGACAGCTTGCCCCAGTCAAAGCCGAAGGCGCTCACGTCCTTCGGGTATACGAACACCTTGCTCTTGTCGGCCATGATCTCATCCCTTCTTTTTCTTCTGGTCGTGCAGCGTGACGGCCTTGAAATCCGCCGTCTGCCTGGCGATCGCGGCTTCAGCCGGCAGCCGTTCCATCGAACTCGCGCCATAAAAGCCATGCAGGCCCTTGCAGCGGTCGAGGATGTATCTCGCGTCGTCCGGCATGGAGATCGGTCCGCCATGGCAAAGCAGGATGACATCCTTGCGCACCGATCGCGCCGCGTTGGCGATGGCGTCGATCTCGACCACGCAGTCGTCGAGCGACTTGGCCGACGTGGCTCCGATCGAGCCGCCGGTCGTCACCCCCATATGGGCAACGACGATGTCGGCGCCGGCTTTTGTCATGGCGCGCGCCTCGTCGGGGTTGAAGACATAGGGCGTGGTCAGAAGATCGAGCTTGTGCGCCTCGGCGATCATGTCGACCTCCAGCCCGAAGTCCATGCCGGTTTCCTCAAAACTCTGGCGCATGCTGCCATCGAACAGGCCGATGGTCGGGAAATTCTGCACGCCGGAAAAGCCCATCGTCTTCAGCTCGGCAAGCAGCAGCGGCATGATGACGAAGGGATCGGTGCCGTTGACGCCGGCCAGCACCGGCGTCTTTTTGACCACCGGCAGCACCTCATAGGCCATTTCCTTGACGATCTCGTTGGCGTTGCCATAGGCGAGCAGGCCGGCAGCCGAGCCGCGCCCGGCCATGCGGTAGCGGCCGGAATTGTAGATGATGATGAGGTCGATGCCGCCGGCTTCCTCGGCCTTGGCCGACAGGCCGGTGCCGGCGCCGCCCCCGACGATGGGCACGCCGTCGGCGATCATCGCCTTGAACTTCTTCAATATGTCTTTGCGCGGTATTGCGGGCATTTGTTGGCTCTCACTATCTGGCGATGTCGAGGAAGGCCGCGGTTGCGGCTTTGGCAAATTCCGGATCGTTGATGTGCAACGGCAGGCGTGTGACGCGGCGCGCGGCGTTCGGCTTGATGGTGCGCTCGACGGCATCGAACAGCACGGCGTCGGCTTCGGGGTCGAAGAAGGCGCCGCCCTCGATGTCGAGTGCCGAGACGCCTTTTTCGGGGATCAGGAAATGCACAGGGCCCTCGCAGCGAGCGAGCCTGGTGCCGATCCACTCGCCTATACCGCGGCATTCGTCCACCGTGGTGCGCATCAGTGTGACGTTGGGATTGTGTTCGTAGAACAGCCGGCCCCTAAACTTCTCGGGAATGGTCGGCGGCGCCCAGAAATTGACCATGTCCAGCGCGCCGACCGAGCCTACATAGGGCAGCTTGGTGCGGGCGATGGCGCCGAAGCGGTCCTCCGTCGCAGGCAGCACGCCGCCGAACAGCAGGTCGCAGACTTCCGTCGTGGTGATGTCGATGACGCCGGCGAGCAGGCCCGAGTCCGCGAGCTTCTCCATCGAGCGGCCGCCGGTGCCGGTGGCGTGGAAAACCATGCAGTCATAGTTGGCGCGCAACTGATCCGCGATGGCGGTCACGCAAGGCGTGGTGACGCCGAACATGGTGAGCCCGAGTGCCGGCTTGCCGGTGGCAGTCGGCGCCGGCTTTGTGGCCATGCCGGCGATCGCTTGCGCCGCGTTGTGCAGCACCGTGCGGGAGAGCCGGTTCAGTCCCGCCATATCGGTGACCGATGGCATCATGATGATGTCGGAGACGTCGACATAGGGCGCGGTGTCGCCGGAGGCGAGCGTCGAGACCATGATCTTGGGCAGCCCAAGCGGCAGGGCGCGCATGCCAGCAGTGATGATCGACGTGCCGCCGCCGCCCCCAATGCCGATCACGCCTGATATGTCGTCGCGCGACTGAATGAAACCGGTGAAGGCGGCGCCCATGCCGGCCACTGCCGTGCCGCGATCATCGATGCCGAGCACGCCACTGGCTCCACCCGGATGATGCGCCGCGACCTCGCTGGCCGGGATATCGACCGGCACGGTGGCACCGCGCGTTCCGATGTCGACGCGGGCAACCGAACTGCCGGTGGCGGCAATAGCATCGGCCAGGAAGGCAAGTTCCTCGCCCTTGGTGTCGGCTGTGCCCACCACGTAGATGCGCTTCATCGCGTTTCTCCCGTCACCGGCCGACCGGCGCCGGACCGCCTGTCGCCCTTTGCCGGCCTTTCGGTGGGCAAAGGTCATTGCAATTTTTTGAGACGCGCGTATCGTATTGACATGGATGTCTCACGTCAACAAGCCGCTGGGAGCGACGACGCCAACGAGGCTGCCGAACGCGGCCCACGGGCCCGCACAAAACGGCTGATGCTGAAGACGGCGACGCGGCTGATGCAGGCGGGCGTCACCCCGTCGGTCAGCGAAGTCGCGGAGGCGGCGCAAGTGTCGCGCGCCACCGCCTATCGCTATTTCCCCAGCCAGGCAGCCCTGGTGCAGGCGGTGGTTGACGAGGGGCTTGGGCCGATCCTGACCTGGCAATCGACGTCCATCGATGCCGGGCGGCGCGTTGCCGAATTGTTCGATACCGCCATGCCGCGCATCGAAGCTTTCGAGGCAACTTTCAAGGCAGCGCTGAAACTGTCGCTCGACCAATGGGCGCAGCGGCAGGCGGGCACGCTGGGCGGCGAGCCGCAATTCACGCGCGGACATCGCGTCCAGCTGCTGAAGGATGCCATCGCACCGCTCAAGGGCCGGCTGCCGCCGCGCGAGTTCAAGCGCCTGGCCCAGGCGCTGTCGATGATGTTCGGCGTCGAAGTGCTGATCGTGCTGAAGGATATATGGGGGCTCGATAGCCGCGGCATGCGGTCGGTCGCGCAATGGGCGGCGGGCGCCCTTGTGCGCGCCGCGGTGGCGGAATCAACGGCTGAAACCGATGCGGTCCGGCCAGAGGCGTTGGCGAAATAGCGCCAATCTGGTTCGACCAGATTTGGATGCGCACTATTGATGTTAACCGGGATGGCGGTGCCGAAACAAGGCTCTCCTATATCAACGAGTAGGAAAATTCAGGGAAAACAGTCGGATACATGAAGAATCCGGTTATGCAAGGTCCGGTGGTGGTCCAAGAAAGAGCTTGACGGCTATCCAAAATTGGTAATACCAGATCAGGACAGAAAAAGCGGATCGAAAGTGAGAGCTGCGATCCAGTTTCCGGCAAAGCGAGGAGGCTTGGAACCGGAAAGGTGCGATCTCGGGAGGAACTACCAGGCCGGCTTCACCGCCGGCTAGCATGACAAGGTAGAATGCGCACAAGGGAGGAAATCATTATGCGCAAGACAATGACCAGCCTGCTTGCTGGTATCGGCTTAGTACTTGCCTGCGGAACGTCCGTCTACGCGCAGGACAAGGAGCTCACCATCTTTTGGGCGGAATGGGATCCGGCCAATTATCTGCAGGAACTCGGCAACGAGTACGAGAAGGAAACCGGCGTCAAGATCACGGTGGAAACCACGCCCTGGTCCGACTTCCAGACCAAGGCTTTCACCGAGTTCAACGCCCATGGCGACGCCTATGATATGGTCGTCGGCGACTCGCAATGGCTCGGCGCCGGCTCGACCGGCGGCCACTATGTCGACCTGACCGACTTCTTCAACAAGCACAAGCTTGGCGAAGTGATGGCGCCGGCAACGGTGAAATATTACGCCGAGTATCCGGGCGGCAGCAGCAAGTACTGGGCGATCCCGCTCGAAGGCGACGCTGTCGGCTGGTCCTATCGCAAGGACTGGTTCGAGGACCCGAAGGAAAAGGAAGCCTTCAAGGCCAAGTACGGCTACGATCTCGACGTGCCGAAGGATTTCAAGGCGCTGCGCGACATCGCGGAGTTCTTCTACCGGCCGGATCAGAAGCGATACGGCATCGCCATCTACACCGACAATTCCTATGACGCGATGGCGATGGGCTTCGAAAACGCGCTGTTCTCCTTCGGCGGCGAACTGGGTGACTACAAGACCTACAAGGTCGACGGCTTCATCAACTCCGACAAGGCAATCGCCGCACTCGACGCCTACAAGGAACTCTACACGTTCACGCCTCCGGGCTGGGCCAAGTCGTTCTTCGTGGAGGACAATCAGGCGATCACCGAAAACCTGGCCGCGATGAGCATGAACTACTTCGCGTTCTTCCCCTCGCTGATCAACGAGGCGTCGAACCCGAACGCCAAGAACACCGGCTTCTTCGCCAATCCTCCAGGCCCGAACGGCGATCAGTTCGCCGCACTCGGCGGTCAGGGCATCTCGATCGTTTCCTACTCCAAGAAGCAGGAAGAGGCGACGAAGTTCCTTGAATGGTTCATCAAGGACGAGACCCAGAAGAAGTGGGCGGCGCTCGGCGGCTACACCTGCAGCGCCGCCGTGCTCAAGTCGGAGGAGTTCCAGAACGCCACGCCGTACAACAAGGCCTTCTACGAGACCATGTTCAAGGTGAAGGACTTCTGGGCGGTGCCGGAATATGCCGAGCTGCTGCAGCAGCTCAACCAGCGCGTCTATCCCTACATGATCGGCGGCGAAGGCACCGCCAAGGAAACGCTGGACGCCCTCGCAGGCGACTGGAACGCGACGTTCAAGAAATACGGCCGCGGCCAATAAGCAGCTTTTCTCGCGGAGGAGGCATCCGTGCCTCCTCCGTTCTTTTTTCCGAAACGGGAGCAGGGTCTTGGCGACCACGATGATCACCACGCTGGACACTTCCTCGCGGGCCGCTGCACGCGGCTTGAGCGACATGTCGATCCGCAACCTCTTCATAATCCCGACGATCCTGTTCCTGATCGTCTTCAACATTTTCCCGCTGATCTATTCGCTGGGCTATTCCTTCACCGATTTCCGCGCGTCGACCAACGCGCCGGCGAATTTCGTCGGGCTGCAGAATTATCGCGACCTGCTCAACGACCCTTATGTCTGGTCCAACTTCGCCATCACCGCGAAGTACGTCATCATCTCGGTCGCGGGTCAGCTGCTCGTCGGCTTCGGCGTGGCCATGCTGCTCAACCGGGATATTCCCCTCAAGGGTCTCATCACAACGCTGCTGCTGCTGCCGATGATGCTGTCGATGGCCGTCGTCGGTCTGTTCTGGAAACTGCTCTATGATCCGTCATGGGGGGTCATCAACTATGCGCTTGGCCTCGGCAATTTCGAGTGGCTGGCCGACCCCAAGATGGCGCTCTATGCGGTTGCGCTAACCGACATCTGGATGTGGTCGCCCTTCGTCATGCTGTTGTCGCTGGCCGGTCTTTCAGCGGTGCCGAAGCATCTCTACGAAGCAGCGGCGATCGACCGCGCCGGACCGTTCTACACCTTCTTCCGCATCACGCTGCCGCTGGTCGCGCCGATCCTGATGATCGCGGTCATCTTCCGCACCATGGAAGCGTTCAAGACCTTCGACCTCGCCTATATCCTGACCAGCCAGCCGACGGCCGAGCTGATCTCGATCCGGCTGTACAAGATGGCGTTCCAGGAATGGCAGACCGGGCGCTCCTGCGCGCTCGCCTACATCGTGCTGATCATGGTGCTGGCCATCACCAACATCTACGTCAAGTACCTCAACAAGGTGAAGGAGCGCTGAGATGGCCGCCGTCCGCACTTCTTCCGAAATAGGCTTCAATCGCGTCGCCATCGTCGCCGTCCTTTTGGTGACGATCATCTTCCTGGCGCCGATCTACTGGATCGCCTCGACGGCGTTCAAGCCGCGCAACCTTGCCACGACCATCCCGCCGACGGTGGTGTTCCAGCCCGAGATATCGCCGTTCGTCAAGCTGTTCACCAAGCGCTCGCAGATGCGCAACCCGCCGTCGCCGGAAGAGTATGCGGCGGCACCCTGGTGGGAACGTGTCGTCTTCGATGGCGGTGAAAAGATCGTGCGCGACGGCAAGGGCCAGGTGCAATGGTCGGGCTATCCGAGCCGCTTCATGAACTCGCTGATCATTGCCATCACCTCGACGGTGCTGGCTGTCGGCATGGGTACCTTCACCGCCTACGGCTTCTCGCGCTTCAAGGTGAAGGGGGAGGCGGATCTGCTCTTCTTCATCCTGTCGACGCGCATGCTGCCGCCGGTGGTGGTCGCGATCCCGATGTTCCTGATGTACCGGGCCGTCGGCCTCAACGATTCCCATATCGGGCTGATCATCCTTTATACCGCCTTCAACCTGTCCTTTTCGGTGTGGCTGATGAAGGGGTTCATGGACGAGATCCCGAAGGAGTATGAAGAGGCAGCGCTGGTCGACGGCTACACCCGCATGGAAGCCTTCTTCAAGATCGTGCTGCCGGAGGCCGCCACCGGCATTGCCGCGACCGCGGTTTTCTGCTTCATCACGGCGTGGAACGAGTATGCCTTCGCGCTGATCATGACCAACCGCCGCGCCCAGACGGCGCCGCCCTTCATCCCCAGCCAGGTCGGCGCCGGCCTGCCCGACTGGACGGTGATCGCCGCCGGAACCTTCCTGTTCCTGCTGCCGGTCGCAATCTTCACCTTCCTGCTCCGCAACCATTTGCTGCGCGGCATGTCCTTCGGAGCGATCCGCAAATGAGCTTTCGAGCCACCAACCAGAAATATCTCGAACCGGGGTCTCAGGTGCTGATGGTCCTCGGCATCATCGCGCTTTGCCAGCCGTGGAACCTGCTGCTGCACAGCTATGGCGTGACCATCATCCTGATCGGCCTGATCGGCTTCAACATCACCTCGAAGATCGCGCCGGCGGAGAAGGCCGGTACCGGCCAGGTGCGCAATCCGGGAGCAGAGCATTGACCCAGATTGAGCTTCGCGGCGTCCAGAAATTCTTCGGTGCGGTCCAGGTCATCAAGGACCTCAACCTCAAGATCGACGACAACGAGTTCATCGTGCTGCTCGGTCAGTCGGGTTGCGGCAAGACGACGACATTGAGGGCGGTTGCCGGGCTGGAGACGATCGACGGCGGTGACATCCTCATCGACGGCAAGCCGGTGCAACACCTCAAGGCCGCCGACCGCGACATCGCCATGGTGTTCCAGTCGTTCTCGCTCTACCCGCATATGAGCGTCTATGAGAACATTGCTTTTCCCTTGCGCGCGACGCGCAAGAGCAAGGCCGAGATCGATAGCGAGGTGCGCTCGGTCGCCAAGACGCTGCAGATCACGGAACTGCTGGCCAAGAAGCCGTCGGCGCTGTCGGGCGGCGACATGCAGCGTGTGGCCATCGGCCGGGCTCTGGTGCGGCGGCCGAAGGCGATGCTGATGGACGAGCCGATCGGCGCCCTCGACGCCAAGCTGCGCGAAGAGATGCGGGCCGAGATCAAGCGGCTGCACATCAAACAGGGCTCGACCACCATCTATGTCACGCACGACCAGATCGAGGCGATGAGCCTCGCCGACCGCATCGTGATCATGCATGAGGGCGTGCTGCAGCAGGTCGGTTCGCCTGACGAGGTCTATTCGCATCCGGCCAATCTGTTCGTGGCGCAGTTCGTCGGCAGCCCGGTGATGAACGTCGCCGATGCGGCGATCGCCGAGACCGCATCGGCGGCCTCGGTCACCGTCGGTGGCGCTGCCGCCGGCTTCGAATTTCCGCGCACGCTTTTGTCCAAGCTCAACGGCCATGCCGGCGGCCAGCTGGCGCTCGGCATCCGGCCCGAAGGCGTGCTGGTGCGCCATGAAGCAGCGGAGGGTTTCTTGCCGGTCGAGACACAGATCGTCGAGCCGCTCGGCTCGTTCGACATTGTCGATCTCAAGGTCGGCTCCAAGATGCTGCGCGCGCGCACCAAGAGCGGCTTCGTCGGCGGCCCGGGCGAAAAGGTCTTCGCCAGGATCGATCCGACGCAAGCACATTTCTTCGACACGGCAAGCGGCAAGTCGCTTGAGGTGAGGCTCTGATGGCTCATATCCAGCTCAAGAATATTTCCAAGAGCTTCGGCAACCACACCGCACTGACCGGGCTCGATCTCGAGATCGCCGATGGCGAGTTCTTCGTGCTGCTCGGCGAGACCGGCGCCGGCAAGACGACGACGCTGCGCATGATCGCGGGTCTGGAAAAGCCGACCGAGGGTCAGGTGTTCATCAACGGCGTCGACGTCGCCGACTGGGGTGCGGCCGAGCGCGACGTGGCGCTGGTGCTTCAGCAATATTCGCTCTATCCGCGCTATACGGTCCGCGAAAATCTCGAATTCCCGCTGAAGCCGAAGATCCGTCGGCTGCCGGATGCCGAGATCAAGGACCGTGTTGCACGAGCGGCCAAGACACTGCGGATCGAACATCTGCTCGACCGCAAGACCGACCGCCTTTCAGGCGGCGAAATGCAGCGCGTCTCTATCGGGCGCGCCATCGTGCGCAAGCCGCGCGTGTTCCTGATGGACGAACCGCTGTCGGCGCTCGACGCCAAGCTGCGCGAGGCGCTGCGCACGGAACTGAAGAACCTGCAGATCCAGCTCGGCGCCACCTTTCTGTTCGTCACTCACGACCAGATCGAGGCGATGTCGATGGGCGACAAGGTGGGCGTGCTCAACCATGGCCGCATCATCCAGACCGGCACGCCGCACGAGATCTACAACAATCCGCGCGATACCTATGTGGCCAGCTTCGTCGGCTCGCCGCCGATGAACCTGATCGATGGCAAGCTGGTCAACGGCCGCGCGGTGATGGCGCCGCTGAATTTCGAACTGCCTTTCTCTGGGGGTGCCAAGGCGGGCGGTGCGACCGACGGTCGCCCGCTCGTCTTCGGTATTCGACCTGAGGATGTGTATCTTGAAAGCGGTGCGCCGGTCGAGGCACGCGTCCACGATGTCGAGAACCATGGCGTGGAAAAGATCCTGACTCTGCGGGTCGGCGACACGACGCTGCGCGCCACGGTGCCGGCCAGAACCGATGTCCAGATCGAGCAGCCGGTGCGCTTTGCCTGGAATCAGGACAAGGTGGTGCTGTTCGACAAGGGCAGCGGCGTGAGCTTGCGGCACGCCAGCTAGTTGCGGTCGAACGACGGCGCCGCCTGACTATTTCTGGAAGTAGGTCTCGTAAGGCGTATCGTTGATCAGAAGGATCACGCACTCCGTCTCCGAGAGGCAGGCGTCGTCGTGCATCTCGTTGGCCTTCTGGGTCCAGTAGGATCCCGGCGGCAATTTGACCTTCGTCGCTTCGCCGCCGTCCATTTGCCAATGCGCCCACAGTCCCTTGATGACCACCGCGCGATAGTCGGCGGTGTGCGCATGAACCGGCGCGCGCCAGTTGCCGGGAACTTTCAGCAAGGTGCCCGCCGGGCCTTTGGCCCGGTCACCCCACAACGGGCCAAGGCGATGCGGCTGGTCTGGCACTTCGGCGACATAGGGGAACTTGTCGGCCGGGAGATAGCTGTCCTCGAGGGCAAAGGCGCGAGCGGGAAAGACGCAAGAAACGGCGAGCGCCAGAAACGCGCCGTCTTCGGCGGCCTGGTGGTCGACAATGCCGGTGTGGCCAGCGCCTTCGCCTCCTTGTGGCGCTGCGACCTTGCTGGCGGCGATCGTTGTGTTCGCGCGCGGCCCTAAGCGCGTCGAATAGCCGATAGCCATCCTTGGCTAAAGCAGCGGGCCCGAGAACTATCAAGGTTTTCGGGGCGTTGCTTTTGTGGTGAGAGGCCACCGTAGGGTCAGACCGCGCGGCCGTCGAAGTCGAAGACCGGCAGGCCGGTGGGATCGAAATCGGCGACGCAGTTGAGGTTGATGTAGGCGCTGCGTTCGTTGCCCTGACTGACATCCTCGGCGAAGGGATGGATGCCGCAGGTCCGGCAGAAGCGATGCGCCAACACGTGATTGTTGAACGTATAGGTGCCGAGATCATCGCCCCATGCGAGCACCTTCAGGCTGTCATGCGGGATGGCGCATAACAGCACGCCCTTGCGCCTGCACATCGAACAATTGCACCGCACGGCGCCGGTCAGTTCGGCTTTGAATTCGAACGCTACCTTGCCGCAGTGGCAGCTGCCTTTGTACAGCATCAGTCTCTTCCTATCGTTGGCAGGTGCAAAGGCACGCTGTCCGGGTTATTCCTTCCGCTGACCTAGCGGCCCATATGCCTTAAAGACGCTCCACCTTGACGGAATCCGACATCGACATGCAATCAATCCGCGATCGTCTCGAGATCATCCTGTCACGTCTTGCCAATTGCGCGGCAGGCGAGAAGGTGTTCACCAAACTCTATGCCGAGGCGGCGCGCGCAGCGGCCGAGGCCACCGATGCGCGCAAGAAGGCCGGCGTATCGCTCGGGCCGCTCGACGGCGCCATCATCTCGATCAAGGATCTGTTCGATGTCGCCGGTGAATCGACCACGGCCGGTTCGCTGATGTTGAGGGACACCGCGCCCCGTCGGCACGACGCTGCGGTCGTCAACCGTCTGCGCCAGGCCGGCGCCGTCATCATCGGCAAGACCAACATGACCGAATTCGCCTTCACCGCCATCGGCGACAACATGCACTACGGCACACCGGGCAATGCCGCCGACACCAGCCGCATTCCGGGCGGTTCGTCGTCGGGCGCCGCCGTGTCCGTTGGCGAGGGGACGAGCGACATTTCCATCGGCTCCGACACCGGCGGTTCGGTGCGCATCCCGGCATCGCTGAACGGCGTCGTCGGTTTCAAGCCGACGGCGCGGCGCGTGCCGCTGACTGGTGCCTATCCCCTTTCCGCGACGCTGGATTCGATCGGGCCGCTGGCGCTGAGTGTTGCTGCGTGTGCCCTGGCTGACGCCGCGATGACGGGCGAGCAGATGCCGCAACTGCCCCTGCCGTTAGCGCTTGCCGGGCTTCGTGTCGGCATTCCGCGCGGCCTGCTTTTCGAAGACACGGAAACGGAGATTGCCGCCGCGTTCGATCGCAGCCTTGCCGGGATCGAGCAGGCAGGCGCGTGGCTCACGGACATTTCGATCGACGACCTCATTGCCGATCTGCGCCTGGCCACCAAACGCGGCTCGATCGCGGCCATGGAAGGTGCTGAAATCCATGCCGACTGGCTGGCGACGGGCGCATCGGTGCCGGTCGATCCCCATGTCAGCGGGCCGCTGTCGCGGGCGGCGGCCATACCGACGCCGGTTTATATCAGGGCAATGCGTCGTCGCGCGGCACTGTGCATAGCCATGGACGAGCGGTTGGGTTCGGTCGATGTGCTGGCTCTGCCGACCACGCCGGTGACAGCGCCGACTATCGTTTCGATGGCCGAGGATACGGCTCTGCGTGAACGCACCGAAGGTCTGCTGCTGCGCAATACCCAGGTCGCCAACCAGTTCGACCTCTGCGCGATCTCGCTGCCGATGCCCGGCATGACGCTGCCGGCCGGACTGATGCTGGTGGCGCGCAATGGCCACGACCACCATCTGCTGCGCATCGCGGCTGAAGTCGAGCGGCTGCTCCGATAGGCAGCGAGCCGTAGGTCGGCAGTCAACGTGCCGCGCAGCGCTTGCGCTCGCTTTTCTTGGAGGAGCGTTCGATTTTGGTAACGACCAGCATCGGCGGATCGTTCGGCTGGCCGCGATGCTGGATCGATCCTCGGACGACGAGTTTTCCAGCATAAAGCTTGTCGGAGAGGTCAGGTGCCGATCTGTCCAGCGGCGGCAATTCCGTAGTGTTGAGCTCCACGCCTTTAACGACATTGCCGGTGGTCAGATCCAGCGCATTGCCTGACGGGCAGGGCGCCATCATGCAGACGATCCCATTGCTGCAATAGACATAATCGCTGCTTTGTGCCGCCGCGAGCGAAGGTAAGGCCACGATCGACGACACTGCGAGAACCAGAGATGCGAAGCGAAAACCGGACATGGTTCACGCGTCCGCCGGGAACCGTCTGCGGTAATGCTCGACCACGTCGGGATTGCGCAGATTGACAGGCAGCCGGTTGGCCAGCACCAGCAAGGTCTCGCCGGCCGCGCCCACGCCCATGCGCATCATCGATTGCTCGGTGATCCCCGCCATATGCGGGGTGACGATGACATTGTCGAAACCGAAATAGGGATGGTTTGCCGGCAGCGGCTGGGTGGCAAAGACGTCGAGTGCGGCGCCGCCGATCCGGTCTTGGCGCAAGGCCTCGATCAGCGCCTCGTCATCGATCACCGGCCCGCGCGAAATGTTGATCAAAAGCGCTTCCGGCTTCATGCGGGCAATGCGTTCGCGGCTGATCAGTCCGCGCGTTTCCGGCGTCAGCGGGCAGCAGAGCACGATGATGTCGCTCTGTTCGACCAGCGCATCGATCGACAGGAAGCCGATCCTGTCGGGTGCCGGCTGCATGCTGCGGGTCGTCGCCACGACGTCGAGGCCGAAGCCGTGCGCGGCGATATGGGCGACCGCCTGACCGATGGCGCCGAAGCCGATGATGCCGATGGTCTTGCCGGCAAGCTCGCTGGCATGGCTGGCGTGGTCGCGGCCGGCATTCCAGCCCTTGGCGCGCAAGTCGCGGTCGACCGAACGGAAGCGCCGAAGCAGGGCAAGGGCCGCGAACATCACATATTCGGCGACCGAACGCGCATTGACCGCCGGCACGTTGGCGACCAGCACGCCGGCCGCGGCCGCGGCCTCCATGGGCACCATGTCGAGCCCGGCACCGTGGCGGACCGCTGCTCTGAGTTTCGTGGCGTTTTCGAACAGCGACGGCGGCAGCGGTGCGCGAACGATGATGACGTCGGCATGCTTCGCCTCGGCGGTCAGCGTTGCCGCATCGAGCGCTGAGGCGACGACGAGTTCGCCGGCGCCCGCCAGCATGGCGGAGGCACGCGGGTGCAGCGTGTGCGTCGACAGGATTCTGGGCATGGGGCTCTCGCTAGTCGCAATTCTCAAAGGAAAGCGCCGCGCGCTTTTCCCAGAAAAACCGTTTCACACCTTTCCTGGAATTGCACTAGACCTTCTCAAGTGCCAGGCTTTGCGCTTGCGCCTCCCGGCCCTCGATGATCCCCTTCCAGTAGCTTTCCGCGCCTTGCAGGTGGGCGCTCATCAGCGCCTGGGCGAGATTGCCGTCGCGACGCAGCAGCGCCTCGTAGATCTGGATATGCTCGGCATGCGAGCGCACTGAGCGCTCGGGATCGTTGAAGTAGATCGGCAGCCGCTGCTCGCCCATCAGGTAATAGACACTGCAGATATTGTGGAAGACGCCGTTCTTGGTCGCCCGCACGATTTCGAGGTGGAATTCGCGGTCTTCCTTGGCGAGGCCTTCGCCGGCGGCGATGCACTCCTCCGAGGCTTTCAGGATCTCCCGCAGGCGTTCGAAATTCTCTTCGGTGGCACGCGAACAGGCAAGTTCGGCGGCCTTGATCTCGTGGATCTTGCGCAGTTCGACGGTTTCGTAGATCTGCACCGGATCGAGCGGCAGGCCCGCGCGGGCGAAAAGAGCCAAGGCTTCTACACTGGCCTGCCTGGTGTCGACATAGATGCCGGATTTGGCGCGGCGCTCGACGATGCGCATGGCCTCCAGAATGGCCAGCGCTTCGCGGATCTGGCCGCGGCTGACGACGAAATGCTCCGCCAGTTCGCGCTCCGAAGGCGTGCGGCCGGTCTCCTTGTCCGAATGGGCGAAGAGATAGGCGGCGAGCTCGGCGAGAAGGTTCTTTTCTTTCATCGTCAACCGCGTTGCGCGTGCGCCTCCAGGAACCGCTCCGAAATGGTGAATCCCAGACCCGGCTTTTCAGGGATCGCTATCATACCGTCCCTTGCTTCGACAGTCTCTTCGATAAGATCGTGGATCATCGGGTTGGCGCCGAGCGAATATTCGACGGTAAAACTGGCAGGCGAGGCCGCACAAACATGCAGGCCGGCGAAGAAGCATGGCGCGCCGGCCCACAGATGCGGGGCAAAGCGCAGATTGAAGGCACTGGCGATGGTGCCGATCTTCATCGCCTCGCTGATACCGCCGCAAAAGGCCGGATCCGGCTGGAAGATGTCGGCGGATTTCAGCACCGCGAGATCGCGGAAGGCGTAGCGCGTCGCTTCGCTTTCGCCGGTGGCGATCGGGATCGAGCCCGAGGCGCGCACCTCGGCCATACCAGCCTTGTCGTCGGCGATAACAGGCTCCTCGAACCAGGCGAGGTCGAGATCGCTGGCCAGGCTGATGAAGCGCTTGGCCTCGGCCACCGTATAGGTGCCATGCGCGTCGACCATCAACTCGACGTCAGGACCGAGCGCCTGCCGTGCGGCGCGGACGCGGGCGGCGGAAATGTGCGGGGCGCCGTCCATGGCGCCGACGCGCATCTTCAGCGCCTTGAAGCCGCCTTTGGCGATGTAGGATTTGAGCTGCTCGCCGATAGCCTCGGCGGCAGCCCAGCCGCCGGAGGCGTAGGCCGGCATGCGGTCGAGCTTGCGGCCGCCGATGAGCCGCCACACCGGCTGTCCCAACGACTTGCCCAGAATATCCCAGAGCGCGATATCGACGGCGCTGATTGCCGCAATGCTCATGCCGCGCCGCGCCAGCTGCGGCATGGCATGGCCGGCGCGCGCGGCACTGTCATGGCGCACGCCGTTGTAGAGCATCTCCCAGATCATGCCGATGTCGGCGGGGTCGCGGCCGATCAGCTGCGGCCCGACCTCGTGATTCAGCATGTAGACCAGCGCACCATAGCTGCCGGCGCTGCCGGCGGCGTTCTTGCCCTCGCCCCAGCCGATCAGCCCGTCGTCAGTCTCAATGCGCAGGATGGCGGCGTCGAACGTCGTCACCTGGCCAAAGTCGCTGCGATGCTGCTTCGCGGCCTCAATCGGCACGCGGACCCACCACGCCTGGACCGTTTTGATGCGCATCCCGATCGGCTACTTGATCAGCGGCAGCAGCGTTTCGGCCGTGATGCGCATCTGGTCGGTGTAGAATTTCTCCGTCAGCACGCTGGAGCCGTGATCCTGGATGAACTTCAGCTGTTCGGGAGAAATGTCGACCGGATTCCGGTCGACCATGTCGGGATAGGGCGCGGCGGGTGTGCGGTCGACGGGCGCGACGAATTCGTTGGTCAGCGCGCCGTCATAGCCGACTTCCTTCAGCGTCTGCACGATCCGTGGCCAATCGATCTGGCCAAGGCCGGCGGCAAAGCGGTTGTTGTCGGCGACGTGGAAGTCGAACAGCCGTTTGCCGACCTGACGGATCGCGTCATGGACGTTAAATTCTTCCATATGGATGTGATAGGCGTCGAGGCAGACGCCGCATTCGGGGCTCACCGCATCGGCCAGGGCCAACGCCTGCGCGCCGCGGTTGAACAAATAGGTCTCGAAGCGGTTGAGCGGCTCGACCGCGATCTTGACGCCGACCTTCTTGGCATGGGTGAAGCATTCGCGGGTGGCGTCGACCACCCACTTCCATTCCTCTTCCTCGGTGCCGTCCGGCACCACTTTGCCGACGGTCGCGGGCACCAGCGTTATGATCTCGCCATCAAGTTCGCTGACCATGGTCAGCACGTCCTTGACGTACTGCACCGAGCGTTCGCGCTGGCCCTGGTCCCTGGCGGCAAGGTTGCGTTCGCCCAGCATCAGCGTCACCGACCCCCAGCAGCGGATGCCGTATTCTTTCAGCAGCGCGCGGGTCTCCTTGGTCTTGTATTGCTCGGGCTCGCCGGAAATCTCGATCGACTCGTAGCCGAATTTCTTGATGCGCTTCAGCGTCACCTCCAACGGTTCCGCGCGCATCCAGTTGTGCGTCGAAAGATGCATGGTCTATCCTTCCCAGAATTCGTCTGTGCCAGTTCGCCTGCGATGCGCCCCACAAGGCGCGTCGCGTGTTTCCTCCCCAAGGCGCTCCAGCGTTTTTGCGCAACTGGTTCGACCAATTGGGCCCTAATGGAGGTCTACAGCAATTTTTGTCGCGCGGCAAGAACCGCCGCCATGCGATATCGGCATCTGTGTACCGTATTGATTATGCTGGTATATATCGCCAAAAATGGAATGCCCTGGCAGCTTTGCGCGTGAGTCAAATGGCTTGACCCATTTTCGGTATTTGGTAATACCAGAATGCCGATACGAGAATGCACATCACGAGAGACCAAAGAGGCTGGCCCTGCTTTCATCAGACGCTATGCTTGGTCCTTGGAAAAATGAATTGGGAGGATGCCGATGCCGTCGACAATGAAGGGTCCGGGGCTGTTTCTGGCGCAGTTCGCGGGGGATACCGCGCCGTTCAATTCGCTGGCCTCGATCACCAAATGGGCGGCCGGTCTCGGTTACAAGGGCGTGCAGATCCCGACCTGGGATGCACGCCTGTTCGACCTCAAGAAGGCGGCATCTTCCAAGACCTATTGCGACGAGGTGAAAGGCATCTGCGCGGATGCCGGCGTCGAGATCACCGAACTGTCGACGCATCTTCAAGGGCAGCTGGTGGCGGTGCACCCGGCCTATGATGCCCAGTTCGACGGCTTTGCACCGCCTGCGGTGCACAACAACCCCAAGGCCAGGCAGAAATGGGCGGTCGAACAGATGGAGTTCGGCGCCAAGGCCTCGAAGAATCTTGGCCTGAAAGCCTCGGTGACGTTTTCCGGCGCCCTAGCTTTCCCGTACCTCTATCCCTGGCCACAGCGGCCGGCCGGGCTGATCGAGGAGGCCTTCGCCGAGCTCGGCACACGCTGGAAGCCGATCCTGGACGTCTATGACGAAAACGGCGTCGATGTCGGCTATGAGATCCATCCTGGCGAGGACATCTTCGACGGCGCAACCTTCGAGATGTTCCTGGATGCGGTTGGCGGTCACAAGCGCTGCAACATCAACTACGACCCGTCGCATTTCCTTTTGCAGCAGCTCGACTATCTCGAATTCATCGACATCTATCACGAGCGGATCAAGGCCTTCCATGCCAAGGATGCCGAGTTCAATCCGACGGGGCGGCAAGGCGTCTATTCCGGCTATCAGAGCTGGACCAATCGCGCGGGGCGATTCCGCTCGCTTGGCGACGGGCAGGTCGATTTCGGCGGCATCTTCTCCAAGCTTACCCAGTATGGCTACGATTCCTGGGCGGTGCTCGAGTGGGAGTGTTGCCTCAAGCATCCGGAGGACGGCGCGGCCGAAGGCGCGCCCTTCATCCAGCACCACATTATCCGGGTGACGGAAAAGGCCTTTGATGATTTCGCCGGCGGCACCACCGACAAGAAGATGCTGCGCGCCATGATGGGTATTTGACACAAGCAGGAGAAAGACATGGTCGGCGCATCGAAGTCGGAAGCGGGGGGCGGCCCGATCCGCTATGGTATGGTCGGCGGCGGCCAAGGCGCCTTCATCGGCGCGGTGCACCGGATCGCGGCGCGCATGGACAATGACTTCGTGCTGGTGGCCGGCGCCCTGTCGGCCAATCCCGAGCGCGCCAAGGCTTCCGCCGCCGAACTCGGTCTCGACCCGGCGCGCAGCTACGCCTCCTATGCCGAGATGGCCAAGGCCGAGGCCAAGCGCCCGGACGGCATCGAGGCGGTGGCGATCGTCACCCCCAACAATGTGCACGTGCCGGCGGCCAAGGTCTTCCTCGAGGCGGGCATCCACGTCATCTGCGACAAGCCGCTGGCGACGACTTTGGCCGAGGCCAAGAAGCTCGCGGCGATAGTCGAGAAGACCGGCAAGGTGTTCGTGCTGACGCACAATTACACGGCCTATCCGATGGTCCGCCAGGCGCGCGAGATGGTGGCCAAGGGCCAGCTTGGCGACATCCGCATCGTGCAATCCGAGTACCCGCAGGATTGGCTGACCGAAGACCTTGCCGCCACCGGCCAGAAGCAGGCGGCGTGGCGCTCCGACCCCAAGCAGGCGGGCGCGGGCGGCGCGCTCGGCGACATCGGCACCCATGCCTACAATCTGGCGCGGTTCGTCTCGGGTCTGGAACTCGATTCCCTGTCGGCCGATCTCGACGCTTTCGTGCCGGGGCGGCTGCTCGACGACAATGTCAATGTCATGCTGCGCTTCAAGCCGGTCGGCAAGGTGCATCCGGCCAAGGGCATGATCTGGGCAAGCCAGGTGGCGCCCGGCCACGAGAACGGGCTGAAGCTGCGCATCTATGGCTCGAAAGGCGGGCTGGAATGGGTGCAGGCCGATCCGAACTATCTCTGGTACACGCCGTTCGGCCAGCCCAAGCAGCTGCTCACCCGCAACGGCGCCGGCGCGCTGCCGGTTGCGGCACGCGTCAGCCGCGTTCCGTCTGGCCATCCGGAAGGCTATCTCGAAGGCTTCGCCAACATCTACCAGGAGGCGGCGCGCGCGATCCGCGCGGCACGCAAGAAGGGCGGCAGACCGGGCAAGGACGTGGTGTTCCCGACCTTCCAGGACGGCGTCGAAGGTATGGCGTTCATCGAGGCCTGCGTGAAGTCGTCGAAGAAGAACGGGGCGTGGACGAAACTTTAGGGAGCGCCGGCGCCAAGTCTCTTCTCCCTTCGGGGAGAAGGTGGCCGCGAAGCGGCCGAATGAGGGCGCATGGTGCGAGGTGCGAAAGAAACCAGCGCGCCGTCAAATGGGGAGGGGCTGTCGATGAAAATCGGCATGTGCATGTTTTTGTGGACGACTTCCGTGTCTAAGAAACACGAGCCGTTGCTGCGCGACATCAAGGCGACCGGCTTCGACGGCGTCGAGATACCGATCTTCTCAGGCACGCCAGAGGACTACAAGAAGCTTGGCGATCTGCTCGACCGCATCGGGTTGGAGCGCACGGCTGTTACGGCGATGGGCGACCCGGCGATGAATCTGATTTCGCCGGATGCCGTGACCCGCAAGGCCGGCATCGGCTACATGAAATGGGCGATCGATTGCGCCCAGGCGCTCGGCGCGAGTACGCTGAGCGGGCCGCTGCATTCGACGCTCGGCGCCTTCTCCGGCAGCGGGCCGACCGCTGCCGAGAAGAAGCGCTCGATCGCCTCGCAGCGCGCCATTGGCGATCATGCCGGCAAGCGGAACGTTACCATCGGGTTGGAGGCGCTCAACCGTTTCGAGTGCTATCTGCTGAACACGATGGCCGATCTGTCCGAGCACGTCGATGCCATCGACCGGCCGCACATCAAGGCGATGTACGACACCTTCCACGCCAATATCGAGGAAGCCGACCCGATCGGCGCCTATACGAAGCACCGCAGGAATGTCGTGCACATCCACCTTTCGGAGAACGATCGCGGCGTGCCGGGACGCGGGAACATTCCGTGGAAAGAGACTTTCGCGGCCATCCGCAAGAGCGGCTATGACGACTGGCTGACGATCGAGGCGTTTGGCAGGTCGCTGAAGGATCTGGCGGCGGCGACCAAGGTGTGGCGGGATTTTTCCGAGACGCCGGAGGCAGTTTATCGCGAGGGATACAGGCATATCAGGGATGGGTGGAAGCGGGCGGCTTAGCCGCGCCGCCCAAGGAGTGCTGCGTTCCTTCACACCCCCCTCTGTCCGGCAGGACAGAGGGGGGTGCTGTCCCTCGCACGTCACCCCTCCTCGGCCTGCATCCTGTTGTAATCAGGTCCGGCTGAGCCGGCGTCTCAGGAAATTCGAGATGTTGTCGAACACAAACACGACGAGCAGGATCAGCAGCACCATGTAGAAGACGTTGGCCCAGTTGGAATTGGTGCGCATGGCTTCCCAGAGTTTCAGGCCGATGCCGCCAGCGCCGACGGCGCCGATGATGGTGGCGCCTCTTGTGTTGGATTCCCACTGGTAGAGCGTCTGGCTGATGAAGACCGGGATCACTTCCGGCATGACCCCATAGCGCTGCACCAGCAGGCCGTTGGCGCCGGTCGACTTGATGCCCTCGCGCGGTTTGTCGTCGATGTTTTCCAGGCTTTCCGAATAGATTTTGCCGAGCGTGCCTATTTCGGTGAAGAAGATCGCGGCGCTGCCGGCGAGCGGTCCCGGGCCGAAGGCGCGGGTGAAGAACAGCGCCCAGATCAGCATGTCGACCGATCGCATGAAATCGAAGAAGCGCTTGAGCACCTGGCCGAACAATCCGCTCGGCGTGATGTTGCGGGCGGCGAAGAAGGCGAGCGGGAAGGCGACGAGGCCGCCGAGCAACGTGCCGAGAAAGGCCATGACGATGGTCTGCAGCAGTTTCGTCCAGACGTCGCCATGCTGCCACTCCGCATTGTTCCAGATGTTGTCGCCGGCGAGCGCGAGGTTCGAGGTGCCAGGCTTAAGTTCCGGTCCGGACCAGATCAGCGAGATCACTTCACTGGCCGATTTGCCGAAGAAGGGCGAGCGCGTGTCGAAGACGAAATTTGCCCAGCCGAGGAAGCGCTTGCGGACCTTGACGCGATCGACGGTGACGCGCACTTCGCCGACAAAGCCCATCCTGGCGACGATCTCGTCGTCATGCGCGGTGATCCAGCCAGGCACCGGACCTGTAATTACCGGCTTACCGCTGGTCAGCGCCACCGGCACCGTCTCGCCATTGGCGACGATCGTCGCTTTGGTCTTGTCGAAGGTGACGGACCTGGCCGCGCCATCGATCAGGACGGTGAAGGTGCCATCCGCGTTCTTGACAACCCAGTCGGGATCTGGGTTCTCGCCGAGTGCTGAAAACCGCGGGTATTTCGGCGTGATTTCGGGCTGGTCGAGGCGGAATTCAGGCTGCAGATCGTTGCTGATCCATTGCGTCAGGAAGAGCGGCAGGCGCTCCCAATGCGAGTCGCGCATCACCTGCGGCAGGTTGAAAAACCACAAGGCGTAAACGAGGTAGAGCAGGATGCCGCCGAACAGGAACAGCGGCGCGAAGCGCTTGTAGGCCGGCCGCCGAAAGATTTGCGGATAGCGTTCCTCGATCGACTGGACCTGATCAGTGGTCAAAGCGGTCATTTAAGCGCTCATCAGAAAAGCTTGCTCGCCGACCAGCTTGCGGCGCAGCCAGGCGGAGAACTGGTCGACGATGAAGATCGTCGTGAACAACAGCAGCACCAACGCCACCGTCTTGGCGCCGAAGCCGCGCGAGATCGACAGCTTCAATTCCTCGCCGATGCCGCCGCCGCCGACGGCGCCGATGATGGTCGACGCCCGCACGTTGATCTCGACGCGCAGCAATGTGTAGGACATGAAGTTGGGCAGCACCTGCGGCAGGTCGGCGAAGCGCACGCGCTCGAACCAGTTGCCGCCGACCGCCCTCAGGCCTTCCTCGGCGCGCATGTCGATGTTCTCGTTGATCTCGTAGAACAGCTTGCCCAGCGCGCCGATCGAATGCAGTCCGATGGCGATGATGGCGGCAATCGGGCCGGTCGAGACGATGGCCGCGAACAGGCCGGCAATGACGATCTCGGGAAAGGCGCGCAGCAATTCCATGAAGCGCTTGACGACGAGCCGCAGCACCGGATGCGGCGTCAGGTTGCGCGCGGCGATGAAGGAAAACGGCACGGCGAAGATGAAGCCGATGAAGGTCGAGACCAGCGCCACGTTGAGTGTGGTCAGCATCAGCTCGAAATATTCGGGGATGTAGAAGCCGCCCCAGACATAGACGCGGCCGAGCGGGAAGTTGAACTCCTGGGTGCCGGTGTCATGCGGCGAGGCGATGTCGAACAGCGCCCGCCAGACGTCGTTCCAGTCCTTCGGGATCAGCCAGCTGAGGAAGTCGAATATATGCGGCAGCCGGTCCCAGAAGTGACCGGCATTGGCCTCGTCGGCGAACCACATGCTCGACAGCGTCGCCGCCAGCAGCAGGCCGATGCCGAGGATGGTATAAAGCCGCCGCAACGATATCTGGCGCTGCCAGGCGTTGGCTACCTGCAGGGTCGCGTTGGAGCGGGCTGTTGCTGAGATGGTCATGATCGGGACATGCAAAAAGGGCGGCGTTTTTCACGTCGCCCTTTCTGATTTTGCCGTCAGCCGCCGATGGCTGCCTTACGGGCTTCGACGATGACGTTGTAGAAGTCAGGCTTGACCGGGACGTAACCGGTGAAGTCGCCGCCTTCGACGCCTTCGAAACAGGCCTTGTCCTTCTTCGGCAGGTCGGTGAAGAAGGCGGCAAGCTTGGCGGTCATGTCGTCGCCGAGCGCGGTGCGCACGACCAGCGGGCCGTTCGGGATCAGGCCCGAGCGCCAGACTTCGACGAAGTCGTTGGGGTCGACGGCGCCCTTGGCGGTGACCTTGTGGAAGGTGCCGGAGGTGTAGCCGTTCTTGAAGTCGCCGATGCCGGAGGAATCGTCAACCGCAACGTCGACCTTGCCGTCGCGAACGGCGAGGATGTTGTTTTCATGGCCGCCATTGAACTGGGTCGAGGCGAAGTAGGCGTCGTTCGAGGCGCCGGTGTCCTTCGGGATCTGGGTCAGCGGGATCAGGTAGCCCGAGGTCGAGTCCGGATCGGCGTAGCCGAGCTTCTTGCCCTTGGCCGACTTGATGTCGGTAATGCCCGAAGACTTCAGCGCCAGGCCGATGGAATAATAGCCGGTGGCGCCGTCGGTCTGCTGGGTGGTGAGGATCGGGGTGACCGCCTTCGGGTCCTTGATGTAGACGCTGGCGTAGCCGGAAGCGCCGAGTTCGGCGAAGTCGAGCGTGCCGCCGAGCAGGCCCTGGATGACGCCGTCATAGTCGGCGGCGGGGAACAGCGAGACCTTTTCGAAGCCGAATTCGGTCTTCAGGTGATCGGCCAGGCACTGATAGTTGCGCAGGCGGTCGGTTTCGTTCTCTCCGCCGAGGATGCCGACGCGGAATTCCTTGAGGTCGGCCGCATGCGCGGCGCTGGTTGTCATGGCGAGGGCCGAAACGGCGCCGAATACCATCTTCCTGAACATTTGATGTCTCTCCTGTAAGTTCCGGCCCCGCGCCGGCAGCGTTCTTGATTTTTGCAAGTGCCCTTGACGCGGGCGGTCGATCCAGTGCGGCTCAGTTTTGGTCCATGATCTTTTCCGAAAACCGGTATCCACTTTTCGGGATCATGGATCAGTACCCGGGGAATGCGGGCTCGAGCGGGCTGGCGGATGCGGCGATCTTTTGCTTGTAGGCGATGCTGGTCGAGGTGATGGCCTCGGAGATATCGACGCCGTTGCCGTCGGCGCCATAGACCAGGCGCACGGCCTCGCGGTTGAGCGCTTCCGGCGGACCGTCGAAGACGATCTTGCCGGCAGCCATGCCGATGATGCGGTTGCAATAGGTGCGGGCGGTGTCCAGCGTGTGCAGATTGGTGACGACGGTGATGCCTTCGCGCAGGTTGATGTCCTGCAGCGAGTCCATCACCACCTTGGCGTTGAGCGGGTCGAGCGAAGCGATCGGCTCATCGGCGAGCAGCACCTTGGGCTGCTGCATCATGGCGCGGGCAATGGCGACGCGCTGCTGCTGGCCGCCAGACAGCGTGCCGGCTGGCTGCAGTGCGGTGCGGGCGATGTCGAGGCGCTCGAGTGCTGCAATCGCCTCGGCGCATTCGGCGCGGGTAAACATGCCGAGCAGGTTGGAAAAGGTCGAGCGATGATTGAGACGGCCGAGCAGCACATTGGTCAGCACATCGAGGCGCGGCACCAGGTTGAACTGCTGGAAGATCATGGCGCAGTCGCGCTGCCAGCGTCGCAGCGGCGAGCCACGCAGCCGCGAGACCTCGGCACCGTCAAAAAAAATCGATCCCTGGCTGGGGTCGATGAGACGGTTGATCATGCGAAGGAGGGTGGATTTGCCGGCGCCGGAACGACCGATGATGCCGACCATCTGGCCCTGCGGGATCGACAGGTCGATGGCGCTGACGGCGGTGTTCTTGCCAAATCGGCGCGAGACGCCGCGGATTTCGAGCGTGGCAGGGGTCGACAACATCGAAGAGTTCCAGACCTGAATTGATCGCCTGGTTCTCGCCTAGCGCAGCGACATGAACCTGCCATGTCATCAAGATGTCAGTTTTGTTACGCTCCACAGCCGTGCGCCAAGTGGGGGTGATCGCACCCGATCAGGCGCCGTATTTCTCGAGGAACGCTTCTGCCTCGAGTACGCGAAAATCGTCGAGCGCGGCGCGCAGCCTGGCGTGGTCCCAGTCCCACCAGGCGAGCGCCTGGTAGCGTTCGGCCGTGCGGCGATCGAAACGCTCGCGGATCGGCTTGGCTGGCACCCCGCCAACGATGGTGTAGGGCGCGACATCCTTCGACACCACAGCGCCGGCGCCTACGGCAGCACCATCGCCGACGGTGACGCCGGGCAGGATGGTCGAGCCGTGGCCGAGCCAGGTGTCGTGGCCGATGGAGACGCGTTTGGCGCGGCGCTGGGCGAAGAATTCTGTTTCGTGCTCGGCGTCGTCCCAATAGTCGGAGGCGCGATAGGTGAAGTGATGCAGCGTCGGCCGCCAGGTCGGGTGGTTTGTGGCGTTGATGCGCACGGCGGCGGCTATGTTGGAGAACTTGCCGATGGTCGCGCACCAGACGACGCAGTCCTGCATGATGTAGGAATAGTCGCCGAGGATGCTTTCGGACACGCGGCTGCGGTCGGCGATCTCTGTCCAGCGCCCCAATGTCGAGTTCTCGACCTGCGCCGTGGCGTGGACCAACGGCGCTTCCGATAGTTTCCTGCTCATGCAGCGATTTTTCCGGCGGCGAAAGAGGTCACGTCGATGATGCGATCGGCGACGGCGTCACGCACATCCGGGTCATGGAAGATGCCGAGCAAGGCGACACCGCCGGCCTTCTTGGCGGCGATCAACGCAACCACAACGTCGCGGTTTTTCGAATCGAGCGAAGCTGTCGGCTCGTCGAGCAGCAAGACCGGATGCTCGGTGATGAAGCCGCGCGCGATATTGACGCGCTGCTGCTCACCGCCCGAGAAAGTCGCCGGCGGCAGCGCCCAGAGCTTTTCCGGCAAATTGAGCTGCCCCAGCAAGGTGCGTGCTTTTTTCCGCGCGCTCTCGCGGTCCTCGCCGCGTTCGACCAGCGGCTCGGCGACCACGTCGAGCGCGGAGACGCGCGGCACGGTGCGCAGGAACTGGCTGACATAGCCGATCGTCTGGCGGCGCACGGAAAGCACCGTGCGCGGGCTGGCGATGGCGAGATCGATCAGGCCACCCTCATGCTGAACGATGATCTGGCCTTCATCGACGGCATAATTGCCATAGAGCATTTTCAGGATCGAGCTTTTGCCGGCGCCGGAAGGCCCGCCGAGCACGGCGCATTCACCGGCCCGGATCGAGAATGAGACGCCGGCGACAACCGGCAATCTGATGCCGTCGCGCAGATGCATGGTGAAGCTTTTGGCGACGCCGGAAACAACGAGGGGCGTCGGCATCAGAAGGTTCTCCAATCGTTGTTCGTCCGCGGGCCAACACCCCCCTCTGCCTTGCCAGGCGTCTCCCCCTCAAGGGGGGAGATTGGCTGTCGCGTTCGACTTCGCCATTCTTCTGCATCGTAGAAGGGGCGGGACATAAAAGCTGCTGATCTCCCCCCTTGAGGGGGAGATGGCCGGCAGGCCAGAGGGGGGTGCCTTGGCGCCATCTTCACACCTGTAGAATCGAGGAAACAAGCAATTGCGTGTAAGGCGCGCGGGGATCGTCGAGCACGCGATCCGTCAGGCCGCTTTCGACGACACGGCCGTCTTTCATCACCATCATACGCTGCGACAGAAGCCGGGCGACGGCGAGATCGTGGGTGACGACGATGGCCGCCAGGCCGAGATCGGTGACCAACCCGCGCAGCAAATCGAGCAGGCGCGCCTGCACCGAGACGTCGAGGCCGCCGGTCGGCTCGTCCATGAACACCAGCCTCGGTCCGGTGACGAGGTTGCGGGCGATTTGCAGGCGCTGGCGCATGCCGCCGGAAAAGGCGCGCGGCTCGTCGTCGATGCGGTCCTCGTCGATCTCGACGCGCGACAGCCAGTCGACGGCAGTGGCGCGGATCTTGCCGTAATGGCGGTCACCGACCGCCATTAGCCGCTCGCCGACATTGGCGCCGGCAGACACCGTCATGCGCAAGCCGTCGGCGGGGTTCTGATGAACAAAGCCCCATTCGGTGCGCATCAGGAAGCGGCACTCGGCCTCGCTCATACGGTAGAGTTCGCGGAACTGGCCGTCGCGCATGCGGTAGCTGGCGGTGCCAGAAGATGGTAGCAGCCGCGTCGACAGGCAGTTGAGCAGCGTCGTCTTGCCGGAGCCGGATTCGCCGACGACGGCCAGAACCTCACCCGGCCACAGGTCGAAGGTGACATTCTCGCAGCCGACGCGCGAGCCGTAGAATTTGGACAGTTCGGAGACGCGCAGCAGTGGGTCGCCGGTCATTCTGCTGGCCTCATCTTTCCTGCGGTAACATGGCTTTCAGCCGCAAGGTGGCCGCGATGTCCTTCGGCGCGCCGCTTCTCGCAATGGTCGGTGTCGGAGCAGACGAACATGTGGTCGCCATGGTCGTCGAGGATGACCTCGTCGAGATAGACATTTTCCGCCGCGCACAGCGCACAGGGCAGGTCGAAGGTCTGGACCTCGAAGGGATGATCCTCGAAGTCGAGGCTGACGACATCGGTGAAGGGCGGCACGGCATAGATGCGCTTTTCGCGCCCGGCTCCGAACAGTTGCAGGGCCGGCGAACGGTGCATTTTGGGGTTGTCGAATTTCGGCGTCGGCGAGGGGTCCATGACATAGCGGCCCTCGACCTTGACCGGATAGGCATAGGTGGTGGCGATGCGGCCGTGTTTGGCAATGTCCTCGTAGAGCTTCACATGCATCAGGCCGTATTCCTCGAGCGCATGCATTTTGCGCGTTTCGGTTTCGCGCGGCTCGAGGAAGCGCAACGGCTCGGGTATCGGCACTTGGTAGACTAGAACTTGGCCGGCGCTCAGCGGGTGTTCCGGGACGCGATGGCGGGTCTGGATGATGGTGGCGCTGGCGGTATCGGTCGTCACCGCGACGTTGGCTACCTTCTTGAAGAAGGCGCGGATCGAGACGGCATTGGTGGTGTCGTCGGCGCCCTGGTCGATGACTTTCAGCACATCGTCCGGCCCGATAATCGAGGCGGTGACCTGCACGCCGCCAGTGCCCCAGCCATAGGGCATCGGCATTTCGCGCGAAGCGAAGGGAACCTGATAGCCAGGGATGGCGATGCCCTTGAGGATCGCCCGGCGGATCATCCTTTTGGTCTGCTCGTCGAGATAGGCGAAGTTGTAGGTGGCGATGTCGGTCATGGCGATCAAATCCACTCCCTGCTATTGCATTGACGCCCAGAAAACGGAAATAAAGGCGAAGTCGAATGACTCAGACCGGTTGGATCCAGATTGCAATTCTGCTTCTGGCGTTTGTCTGCGTGGTCGGTTTTGTACCTCGGCGCTTGTTTCTGCCTGCTTCCAGAGATGGCGCGCATGTCACAGGCGGAAACGGCAGCTACGTCGGCGGGCATAGCAGCCATTCCCATGACGGCGGCAACGGGGATGGCGGCAACGGGGGTGGCGGCAATGGCGGGGGCGATTAGGCTCATTCGGCCGCCTCCCGCTTCTCTTCCACCTTTGCAGGGTTCTCTCGAGCTTCGTATTCGGCGCGCATGCGGCGCACCAAATCGAGCTCGGCCTGGAAGTCGACATAGTGCGGCAGCTTCAAATGCTCCACGAAGCCGGTCGCCTGAACATTGTCGGAGTGCGAGATGACGAACTCCTCGTCCTGCGCGGCGGCGACGACATCTTCGCCGAGTTCCGTTGCGCGCAGCGCGCGGTCGCACAGCGCCATGGCCATCGCCTTGCGCTCGCTTTGGCCGAAGACCAGTCCGTAGCCGCGGGTGAATTGCGGCGGCGCCTTGGCCGAGCCCTTGAACTGGTTGACCATCTGGCATTCGGTGACGCGGACCTTGCCGAGCAGCACGGCGAAGGGCAGTTCCGGCACGTCGAGTTCCAGCTCGACCTCGCCGATACGCACCTCGCCGACAAAGGGGTGGTTGCGGGCATAGCCGCGCTGGGTGGAATAGCCGAGCGCCAGCAGAAACCCTTCATCGCCGCGTGACAGCGCCTGCAGGCGGATGTCGCGCGCCATCGGAAACTCAAGCGGCTCGCGGGTGATGTCGCCGGGGACATGGTCCTGCGGCATGTCGCCATCCGGCTCAATCAGCCCTTCGCGGGCGAGGATCGTCGAAACGCGCGGCATGGCCTGCGTTTCCGTCTCGCGCTGGAGCGGTTCGGCGACATCGGCGCCGGCGGCGAGTTCCGGGTCGAGCAGGCGGTGGGTGTAGTCGAAGGTAGGCCCAAGCAGCTGGCCGCCGGGCAAATCCTTGTAGGTCGCCGACACGCGCCGCTCGACCAGCATGGCGCCGGTGTCGATGGCGTTGGTGTAGCCGAAGCGCGGCAGTGTGGTGCGGTAGGCGCGCACCAGGAAGATCGCCTCGATCATGTCGCCGCGCGCCTGGACTATGGCGAGCGCCGCCAGTTCCCGGTCGTAGAGCGATCCTTCGCTCATCACCCGGTCGACGCCGAGCGCCAGCTGTTCCACGATCTGGTCGAGGCGCAGCGCCGGCACCGAACGGTCGCCGCGACGGCGGTCCGCAAGCAGGCTGTGGGCATTGGCGATTGCGACTTCGCCGCCTTTTGCCGCGACATACATTTATGCCTCCATCGTATTGATTCGCGTCGTGCGCGGCAGGCAGGCGATACCGTCGGGCGCCGCCAGGAGGATGTCGACGCCGCGCGGAAAGCGCTGGCTGTTCTGCTTCCACTGTTCGACGAAATGACGCGGCATCTGTGCCGGCGCGATCGCGGCAGAGACTTCGATGCCAGGACCTTCGAGCAACAGCGGCGCGCCCGAGACGAGATTGCTGACCTGCAGGATCAGTGTCGTCGAGCGGTCGGGATAGTCCTGCGTGCCTTGCGAAAAGCCGTCGAGAGCAGCCATCTCGGCCGGGTTGGCGATCAAGGCGAAATGCGCATCGGCCGGCGTGTTGGCAAGTGGCGCGCCGGTGCGGAAACCGAGCCAGGATTTGACTGCCGCGGACGCCTGCAAGGCAGGGTCGAGCCAGAGCGGGGTGTCGTTGTCGCATAGCGAAAGCGCGATGGCGCCGGCGGTTGCCGACAGCGGCGCCGGCGGCCGGGCGAAGGCCGGCAGAGGCTGCACGCTGCCCGGCCGCGCCATGGCGTCCATGATTGCGCGGAAGACGGTCTGGGCGTTGAACACCGGATCGGCGAAACCGCCGTCGATCGATTGAGCTGCGATGTCCATCAGTCTTCTCCGCGCACCATGGTGAAGAAATCCACTTTCGTTGCCGCCGTCTCGGCGCGGCGCTTTTCGCGCGCTTCGCCTTGGGCGGCACGCAGCGGCGCCACCAGCGCGGTTTCGACCGTCCTGCGCTGCGCCGGGTCCTGCCAGAGCGCGTCGGCGATTGCGGCCAGCCTGGCCTTCTTCCTGTCGCGGCCAAGCATGTAGCTGTGGCCGACCTGTCCGGAAGGGAGCCGAACTGTGGCGCGGGTGACCGTCGCTTCACCGACATTGAAGGGTGCGCCGCCGCCGCCGATGCGACCACGCACGGTGACCAGACCGGTTTCCGGGCCACGCAGAAGCTCGGCCTCGGAGGTCAGGCCGGCCTCGTTCCAGAGCCGGGCGATGTCGTCGCCGTTAGCCTGCGCCAGCGTTGCCATGACGTCTTTGCGCTCGGCCTGTTCCCGCGCTTCCTGTCCTCGCATTGGGTTACTCCCTGACCATATAAAATTTGTCTAGTGATATAGACAACTATACAAATTATACCTATTATCTAACCCGTGTCCATGACGGGTGGATGACAGGGGCTGGAGCGGGGGGGAAATGGTGGCTCAAAAGAGCGCGAGCAGCATCGAACGCCGCAGTGGCGTCTCGCTCTGGCGGCAGATCGCCGACCAGATCCTGCATTCGATTGCGTCCGGCGATTTCGCCGAGAATGCCGCGCTGCCGCCGGAGATGGCGCTGGCCGAACGCTACGGCGTCAACCGCCACACGGTGCGCAGCGCCATATCGGCCCTGGTACAGGACGGTGTGCTGCGGGCCGAGCAGGGACGCGGCACTTTCGTGTTGTCGCGCAAGCGGCTGTCCTATCCGATCGGCGCGCGCACGCGTTTTTCGACGGGCCTGCAGGGACAGACTTCGGAACGGCATATCGTGCTGCTCTCGTCCGTAGTTGAATCGGCCAGCCAGCGCGTCGCCGACGGCCTCGGCCTTGCCAGGGGCACCGAGGTGATCCGGCTGGAGACGCGCGGCGAAGCCGATGGACGGCCGGTGTCCCGCGCCGCCAGCTGGTACGAAGCAAAGCGCTTCGCCGGCATCGATGCCGTGATGGCGGAGACCGGTTCGATAACCGCCTCGCTCCGGCGTTTCGGCATCGACGATTATCTCCGGCAATCGACGGTTCTGTCGGCGCGTCACGCCGACGCCGCCGACCTTGCCGATCTCGATTTGCAGCCCGGCGCCATCGTGCTGGTCGCGGTCGCCGTCAACGTCACACCGGACGGCCAGCCGATCCAGTTCGCCGAAACGCGGTTTCCGGCGGAGCGGGTGGAGCTGAAGCTGTCGGCGCTGTAGGGAGCGTCGAGACTCATGCGACATCAGACCAACTCGGTCGCGCTCACTTGTCAGCGGCTTGACGTTTGAGGACCGCCTTCCCCCACTCCGTCTCGGCTTCGCCGAGCCACCTCTCCCCCCTCCGGAGGGAGAGGAAGGGCTGTCCGAACCGGATAGATAGGTAACAGAATGGACCGATAGCATGGGTGACAGTTTTCTTGTCCGCCGGAGGACCGGCGATGGTTTGGCGAGAGACTGGCATCATGGACGAGCGGCTACGGTTTGTTGTGGAGTGTCTTTCTGGGGATGAGACGATGGTTGCGCTTTGTGCGGCCTACGGGATCTCACGCAAGAACGGCTACAAATGGCTAGGACGCTATCGGACGTTTGGGCCTGAGGGTTTGCACGACCTGCCGCGAGCCCCGCTCAATCATGGCCGGGCGACAGCTCAGGATCTGGTTGAGCGGATTGTGGCGGCCAAGGAGCTGCATCCGCTCTGGGGTCCAAAGAAGATCGTGGCACGGCTCAGGCGCACGGCTCCCGAGTTCATGTGGCCTTCAGCCTCGACGGTCGGCGCGATCCTTGCGCGGCATGGGCTTGTCCGCGCCCGCAAGCGACCCCGCCTGCGGGCCTGCGGCAATGGACCCTGGCCACAGCCGCAAGAACCGAACGCGGTGTGGACTGGCGATCACAAGGGCTGGTTCCGGACCCGCGACGGCTGGCGTTGCGAACCCTTGACGGTGATGGATGCGTCGAGCCGCTTCTTCTGGCGCTCGAAGCGACGGGGTCGACGGCCGATAGCGAAGCCTGGCCGGTGTTCGAACGGCTGTTTGAAGAGCATGGCCTGCCGGATCGCTTCAAAAGCGACAATGGCCCGCCCTTCGCATCGGCCGGCGTCACCGGGCTGACGCCGCTTGTCGTGCGCTTCATCAAGCTCGGCATCACGCTGGAGCGGATCGCACCCGGCAGGCCACAGCAGAACGGACGTCACGAGCGCTTTCACCTGACCATGCTGCCGATGGCCGAGGCACCGGAAGCCGACCGAACGGCACAGGGCCAGGCCTTCGAGACCTTCCGCCACAGCTACAATGAGGAACGTCCCCATGAGGCGCTGGGCATGGATACGCCCGCCCAGCACTACCGGTCCTCACAGCGCGCCATGCCCAGGACACCACCCGAGCCCGTCTATCCGGCCGAGGCCTCGGTCCGCCGCGTGCGCCACAATGGCGAGATCCGATGGAATGGCGGCTTCATATATGTCTCGCAAGCGCTGGCGGGCGAACCGGTCGCTGCGTTGGAGACCGAAGACGGACAATGGACACTCTCATTCCATGCCCACCCGCTCGGCATCATCGACACACGGCATATGAAGCTTGTCCGCCGCAGCGCCGCGCCAACCAATCCGCTTGGCGCTGCGGCCGACGCATAGGGGGAGAGAAGTGTCATCTATGTATCCGGTTCAAAGTGTTACCCATCTATCGGCTGGACAAGCCGCCTTGCCAAGCTCGCGCCTTTCCTCTCCCCCGTCGATCGGGGGAGAGGTGTCGAGCGAAGCTCGACGGAGTGGGGGTCGACCTGCGCAGGGCATGGTCAATTCCGGCCGGGTTCACCGCCTGCCATGTTAAGAACCCACCTCGATCACCGCCTTGATCAGCCCGGATTTCTCATGCGCCCATCTTGCGAGATCGCGCGGCGTTCCGGCCAGTGTCGTGCGGTGGGTGACAAGTTTCGCCAGCGGCACCGCGCCGTTGCGGATGGAGGCGGCGACGTGGTCGAAATCGACTTTCAGCGCGTTGCGGCTGCCGATCAATGTCATTTCGCGCTTGTGGAATTCCGGATCGGAAAAGACGATGTCGTCCTTGACGACGCTGACCAGCACGAGCGTGCCACCATGCGCGACATGGGCGAAGGCCGACTGCACCGAGGCGGTGTTGCCGGTGGCGTCGAAGACGACGTCGAACCCTTCGCCGCCGGTTGCGTCGCGCACCAGTTCGGCTGCCGCTTTTTGTGAACCGTCGAGCGTGGCGAAGCCGAGTTCGCCTTTTGCAAAATCCAGCCGCTCCGTGCTCATGTCGAGCAGGCTGACATCGAGCCCGGCGATGCGCGCAAACAGCGCTGCGCCAAGGCCGATCGGCCCGGCGCCGATGACCAGCGTGCGGGCGCCTGGTTCGGCGCGAGCGCGCCGCACGGCATGCGCGCCGATGGCGAGGAATTCCACCGCCGCCGCATCGGCCAGCGATAAGCCGTTTGCCGGATAAAGATTCCGTGCCGGCACCAGGATCTGCTCGGCCATGGCGCCGTCGCGATGCACGCCAAGCACTTCGATCCTGACGCAGCAATTCGGCTTGCCGTGTCGGCAGGCGATGCATTTTCCGCAAGCGAGATAGGGATTGATGATGACGGGCTCGCCCACGGCAAGGTCGACATCTTCGCCGGTCTCGACGACGGTGCCCGACACTTCGTGGCCCATGATGCGGGGATAGGCGAGGAACGGGTGCTTGCCTTCGAAGATGTGGTAGTCGGTGCCGCAGATGCCGACATGGCTGACGGCGACCAGCGCCCAGCCGGCAGGCGGCGCTCCTGGCGCCGGCCGGTCTTCCAGGACAAGCTCGCCGGGCGAGCGGCAGACAACAGCTTTCATTCGGCAATTCCAGTGTTCAAAAAGGCGCCGGTCCGTTGTTGAGCGGACCGACACGGAAGGTCAGGGAGAATTACTTGCCGCGACGGCGCAGCCCGTCGAAATAGACGATGATTATGATCAGCGCGCCGGTGATGATGCGCTGCCAGAACGAGTTGACGTTGAGCAGATTGGCGCCGTTGTTGATGGTGGCCAGGATGAAGGCGCCGAGCAGCGGGCCATGCACCGAGCCGACGGCGCCGAACAGCGAAGTGCCGCCGATCACCGATGAGGCGATCGCCTGCAACTCCCAACCTTCCGCCTGGGTAGGGTTGCCGATGCCGATGCGCGCCGCCAGCAGCACGCCGACGAAGGCCGCGCATAGGCCCGACAGCGTGTAGGCCATGTAGATGGTGCGCTGGACATTGACGCCCGAGAGGCGCGAGGCCTCGGCATTGGATCCCACAGAGAAGAGATAGCGGCCCCAGCGGCTGTGGTGCAGGAAGATGTAGGCCGGGATACCGACCAGGATCACCATCCAGAACAGATTGGGGATGCCGACAAAGGAACTGCGCGAGAACGCGGTGAAGCTGTCGCTGTTGATGTTGATCGAATTGCCGTTGGTCATCAACAGGCCGATGCCGCGCAACGAGGTCAGCGTCGCCAGCGTGATGATGAAGGGCGGCAGGCCCATCTTGACGATGCCGAAGCCATGGAACAGTCCGATGGCAACGCCGACCAGCAGCGTCACCAGAATGCCGACCCAGATCGGGAAGCCGGCATTGATCATCATGGCGACAATGACGGTGGCGAAGCCGACCACGGCGCCGACCGAGAGGTCGATGCCGCCGGTGATGATGACGAAGGTCTGGCCGACCGCCATGATGGCGATCATCGAGCCCTGCCGCAAAAGATTGGCGATGTTGTTGGAGGAGGCGAAGCTCGGCGTCGCCACCGACAGCACGATCCAGAGCAGAACCAGCAACGCCAGAAGCGTCAGCCCGAACAGGACGTTGTAGTTCCGTTTCGGTTTTTCGATCGCGACGGTTTCGATGCTCATGGTTCCTCCCGTTTCTTGTTTTGTCAGCCGATCGCCTGCGTCAGCACGTCTTCGTGGCTGGCGGCGCGAAAGCCATGGCTGGCGACCAGTTTGCCGCGCCGGAACACGTGCAGCGTATCGGCGAGCTCGTAAACCTCGGGCAGATAGGACGAGATCAGGATGATGCCGGCGCCCTTGGACAACAGTTCCCCGAACAGGCGGTAGATCTCGGCCTTGGTGCCGACATCGACGCCGACCGTAGGCTCGTCGAAGATGAACAGCTTAGCGCCGTGCGCCAGCCATTTGCCGATAACGATCTTCTGCTGGTTGCCGCCGGACAGGCTGGAGGCCAGGGCGCCGCGTGTTGGCGTTTTGATGCGGAGGCCGGCGATCTGGCGATCGGCTTCAGCCTTTTCCTTCGTGTTCGAAATCAGCAGGTTGTTGGAGATGCGCTTGTAGATCGGCAGGTTGAGGTTGAGGCCGACCGGCAGGTTCAGGCACAGGCCCTGGTCGCGGCGGCTTTCCGGCGCCAGCGCCATGCCGAGCTTGATCGCGTCGTGCTCGGAATTGATCAGCACCGGTTTGCCTTGCCAGCGGATCTGGCCGGCCGACTTCTTGTGGCGGCCATAGAGCGTGGTGACAAACTCGCTGCGGCCGGCGCCGATCAGGCCATAGAGCCCGACGATCTCGCCGGCACGCACTGTTATCGAGACGTCTTCGAAGCCCTTGCCCGACAGGTTTTTCGCTTCAACGATCACGGCACCGGGGGTGAAATGCTCCTTGTGGTAGACTTGCTCGATCGAGCGGTTGATCATCATCTTGACCAGCTCGGCGTCATTGGTCTCGGCAATGTTGCGGGTGCCGACCAGCGTGCCGTCGCGCAGCACCGAGACGCGATCGGCGAGTTCGAACACCTCTTCCATGCGATGGCTGATGTAGATGATGGTGACGCCTTCGCCCTTGAGCCTGCGGATCAGCGTGAACAGCTGGTCGGCTTCCTTGCGGGTGAGATAGGCGGTCGGCTCGTCGAAAATCAGGAACTTGGTGCCGCGCACGGTGGCGCGGGCGGCGGCGATCAGCTGCTGCTGGCCGATGGTGAGGTCACCCAGCATGACATGCGCCGGCAGGTCGAAGCCGAGACCGTCGATGATCTTCTGCGCTTCCTTGACCATGGCGCGCTGCTGCAGGATGCCGAAGCGCGAATTCTCCTCGCCGAGGAACATGTTGGCGGCGACGGTGAGATGGCGGCAGAGCACGACCTCCTGATGCACGGCGTTGATGCCCAGCGCCATCGCCTCGTGCGGGGTTGCCAGTGCTGCCGGTTTGCCCTCCCAGATGACATCGCCGGAGGTGCGCGGCATGACGCCGGTCAGAAGCTTGATCAAGGTGGATTTGCCGGCGCCGTTCTCGCCGACGATGGCGTGGATCTCACCTGCCTTGAAGGCAAGGTGAACGGGCTTCAACGCATGCGTGCCGGGATAGCGCTTTTCCAGTCCGTGCAGTTCGAGGATCGTCCTGCCGGGCGCTAGCGTTGGGGCCGGGTGCAGTTCCTGCGCCGTGGGCGTCATGACAATCCTCCCAGGTTGGCCTTACGGTTGGCACGTCGCGATGCAGTCAGCCACATCGCCGAGGTAATTCAAGCCGGTGGATATTCAAGCCGGTATCGAATGTTTCCGGGGCGCGAGGCCCCGGAAACGATTTTTGCCTGACGGGCTCAGAGCTTCGGGTTGAGCAGGGCGTCGATCTTGGGGTCTTTCATGTTTGCCTTGGTCACCAGGTTGGCGCCGGTGTCGACATTGGCCTCGACCTTCTCGCCCTTCGAGGCGGCGAGCGCGGTCTTGATGCCGTCATAGCCCATCCGGTACGGATCCTGGACGACGAGCGCGGAAATGACGCCGTCATTGAGGAACTTGATCAGCTTCTCATCGCTGTCGAAGCCGACCAGCGCCAGCTTGCCGCCAAGGTTGTTCTCGGCGACTGCCTGACCGACGCCCTGCGCCATGATCAGGTTGGACGCGAAGATGCCCTTGAGGTTCGGGTTGGCGGTGATCAGGTCGGTGGCGATGTTGAGACCGGTCGTTGCCTGGCCGTCGGCATATTTGTCCGCGACGAGCTTGAGCCCCGGATATTTCGCGGCCAGCTGCTCGGTGAAGCCCTGCTTGCGCTGCTCCAGCGAACCGGCGCCCGGCGCGTTGGTGATCAGGGCGACGTCGCCCTCGATCTTGCCGCCATTGGCTTCGCCGATGGCTGCTGCAAGACCGTCAGCGGCGACGCGTCCGCCCTGCACATTGTCGGTGGTCAGGAACGAGGTGAACGCCTTGGAGTCGGCGCCGGAGTCGATGCCGATGACCTTGACCTTGCTGGCCGCTTCATCGATCGGCTTGCCAAGCGCCTTGAATTCGGTCGGCGCGATGACGATCGCGGCCGGGTTGCCGGCGACGGCATTCTCGAGGATCGAGACCTGGCCGTTGACGTCGGTTTCAGCCTGGGCGCCGAGTTCGGGTACGTTGACGCCGAGATCCTTGCCGGCCTTGCGGGCGCCGGCCAGGACGATCTGCCAATAGAAGGACGTGGTGTCCTTGACGATGATCGGAATGGTCACGTCCGCCGCCGAAGCCGGCGCCGTGTGCAGCGTGCCGGCAAGCATCGAGGCGGCAGCTAGTGCCATCAGTGAGCGGCGGTTGAGAATGCTGGTCACGAATTTCATTAGGAATCCTCCCTAGATCGCCCGGTGAAGGTTACGGAAGCTCCATTTGGATAGGCGCGGCCCAAACAGAACTTTATCAATAAAAAACAGTTGCCGCTTTTTGATAGTGCATCGGTCCGGCCGACGCAAGCGGTGTTTCATATCGGCCTGCGCATGGCTTGGCGGGGAAACCTCCCTGCCGATCCTCAGTGCCACGTCCAGACGCTCCCGATCCTCCTTGATCATCATGGAATATTAATTCCACCGTCGAGTCAATATGGAATATTCATTCCTTCTTGAGAACCGTGATTGTGGCGTTTCGTCAGCCGAGCTCCTGCACGATGGTGTAGGGAGCGTAGCGGGCGAATTCCGCTTGCGGCACCTGGACGTCGAACAGGTCGAGGTTGCGCGTCAGGTTGGCAGGCTTGGCCGTTCCGGTCAGCACGCTGGCCACGACAGGCTCCTGCAGCGGAAACTGCAATGCAGCCGCCGCCAGCGGATATCCGCCCTCATCAGCGATTTTCTCCATCGCGCCGACACGCTCGAGTATGTCCTGCGTCGCCGGCAGATAGTCGAAATGCGCACCGTGCACCGGTCCGGTCGCCAGGATGCCGGAGTTGAAGACGCCGCCGATGATCAGCGAAGTCTGTCGCTCACGACACAGCGGCAGCAACTCGGCTTCAGCCGAGCGGTCGAGCAGCGAATAGCGGCTGGCCAGCAGGATGCAGTCGAGCGGTGCTTCGCGCAGCACGTCGAGGCAGATCTGCACCTCGTTGACGCCGAGCCCATAGGCGGAAATTACACCCGACGTTTTAAGCTCGTCCAGCGCCTTCAAGCCGCCGTCCATCAGCTGGCGAAAGTGCAGCTTCGTCTTCTCGACGCCATGTGTGTAGGTGCCGATGTCGTGCACAAACAGGATGTCTATCCGGTTCAGCCCGAGCCGGGCATAGGAGAACTCGACCGAGCGCATGATGCCGTCATACGAGTAGTCGTAGTCGAGCGCGAAGGGCAGCGGGTCGACATAGGAATGATCGGGAACCTGGTCTTCCGGCACCGGGCGGAACAGCCGTCCGACCTTGGTCGACAGCACATAGGAATCCCGCGGCTTGTAGCGCAGGAAGTCGCCGGTCCGCCGCTCCGACAGGCCGAAGCCATAGAAGGGCGCGGTGTCGAAATAGCGCAGGCCGGCATCCCAGGCTGTCTGCAGCGTCTCCATCGCCGCTTCGCGCGGACAGGCCCGGTAGAGCCCGCCGATCGCCGCCCCGCCGAAGCTTATCTCGGTTACCTCGAGCGCAGTCGTGCCGATGCGGCGTTTGTCCATCCAAAGCCTCCCCTTGTGAGCCGTCGTTGCAGCCCGTTTTTTTTCGTCGGTGGTTAGAGCGTCGCGCCGAGGTGCCACGGCACGAACTCGTTGTCGCCGTAGCCGAACGCCTCGCTCTTGGTCTTGCGGCCCGATGCCGTCTCGACGATGAGTTCGAAGAGTTCCCGGCCCATGCCGGCGATGGTCTTCTCACCCGAAGCGATGACGCCGCAATTGACGTCCATGTCCTCTTCCATCTGGTGGTACATGGTCGAGTTGGTGGCGACCTTGATCGACGGCGTGGGCCGGCAGCCGAAGCAGGAGCCGCGGCCGGTGGTGAAGACGATGATGTTGGCGCCGCCCGCCACCTGACCGGTCGCCGAGACCGGGTCGTAACCGGGCGTGTCCATGAACACCAGGCCACTGCCGGTGACCTTTTCGGCATAACCGAAGACGCCGTTGAGCGGAGTCTGGCCGCCTTTGGCCACGGCGCCCAGCGACTTTTCCAGGATGGTGGTCAGGCCACCGCGCTTGTTGCCGGGCGAGGGGTTGTTGTCGATCGAGGCGCCGTGCTTGGCGACATGGTCCTCCCACCATTTGACGAAACCGTCGAGCTTCTTGGCGATCTCCGGCGTTGCCGCGCGATAGGCGAGCAGATGTTCGGCGCCATAGATCTCCGTCGTCTCCGACAGGATGCCGATGCCGCCGACGCCGGCCAGGATGTCGACCGCCGCTCCCAGCGCGGGATTGGCGGTGATGCCCGACATGCCGTCGGAACCGCCGCATTGCAGGCCGACGACGATCTCCGAGACCGGGATCGGCTCGCGCTGATACTGGCCGACTTCCTCGGCGATTTCGGCGAGCACGCCCATCGCCTTTGCGACCGATTTGCGCGAACCGCCGGCGTCCTGGATGTTGAAATGGCGTTTTCCCGCCGCCGCACCCTTCTGGCCGTAAAGGGTGAGCTGGTTGACCTCGCAGCCGAGGCCGACCATCAACGCGCCGCCGAAATTCGGATGGCGGGTGTAACCGGCGAGCGTGCGGTGTAGCACCATCATGCCGTCGCCGGTGCCGCTCATGCCGCAGCCCTGGCCATGGACGATCGGGACGAAGCCGTCGATCCCCGGATATTTCGGCAACAGCACGCGGTTGGCCTCGTCGGCAATGGCGTGGCAGACGGTGGCCGAGCAATTGACGCTGGCGATGATGCCGATGAAGTTGCGCGTGCCGGCACGGCCATCGGCGCGACGATAGCCCATGAATGTCCGGGCGCGGTCAGCTTCGGTGGCATGCTCCGCTTCGCTCGGCGGCACGACCGGCAGACGGCCGGACTCGAAGACCAGATTGTGCGAATGGACGTGGTCGCCGGGCGCGATGTCCTGGGTGGCGCGGCCGATGGCCTGGGCATACTTGACCACCGCCTCGCCGGCGGCGATAGGCTTGATCGCCACCTTGTGGCCGGGCTCGATCAAGGCCGTGGCGACGGCGCCGCCGGGCAGAGGGGTGCCGATCTCGATGCGGCCATTGGCGACCGCGACATTGTCGGCGGGGGACAGAAGAATGCTGTTCGAGGCGTTCACGGGCAGTTTCCTGGGTCTGTTCCTGGGGATGCGCGGATTGACACGCGTCTGTTTACATATAATGTCTTTTATCGTGAAAAAACATTTGTGCGTCAATTGTTTTTTCAGGAGGAGACCATGCGTCCGATGGACGCTTGGCTTGTGGGGACGGCGTCTTACACGCAGAGCGTTTTGCTTTGCCGGGTGAGCGCCAGGACATATGTGATATCGCGCTTCAAGCCAGCCACAGCAAGCGCCGGCGCGCAACGGGGCAGGGATGTCGAAGAGCAACAACGTCTACAAGGACGCTTACAACAGGGGTCTGCGGCTGCTCGATGAGACGCAGAGCCTGCCGTCGGAGCCGGAGCTGGGCACTTTGCTTGGCGTCAGCCGTACCACCGTGCGCACCATTCTGGCGCGCATGGAAGAGACCGGGCTGATCGCGTGGAACAAACGCAGCAAGACAGTGCTCAGGACGCCGAAGCCGGATGATTTCTTCCCCGAGGAGGAGACAGACACACTGGCCCAGATCATCGAGCGGTCGTTTATGCGCAGGTTGCTGGCCGGCGGTGCAGAGGCCGGCATGCAGATCAACGAGCTCGAACTGGCGCGCGAGATCGGCGTCGGGACCACCAGCGTGCGCGAGTTCCTGATCCGCTTCTCCCGCTTCGGCCTGATCGAGAAGCGGCGCAACAGCCACTGGGTGCTGAAAGGATTTACGCGAGCCTTCGCGCTCGAACTCACTGAAATCCGCGAGATGTTCGAGATACGCTCGGCGGCGGCCTTTGCCGCCTTGCCCGGGGATAGTCCGGTCTGGGCGGATCTCGACCGGCTGGAAGACGAGCACCGGCTTCTGGCCAGCGAAATCGCCATCCGCTTCAACGAATTCTCGGAGCTAGACGAGCGCTTCCACCGGCTGATCCACCGGGCGTCGCACAACCGCTTCATCGTCGATTTCTACGACGTCATCGCCATGATCTTTCACTACCACTACCAGTGGAACAAGGCGCAGGAGCGCGAGCGCAACGAAGTCGCGGTGAGCGAGCATCTCGCCTACATCGCGGCGCTGAAATCGCGCGATCTCGGCAAGGTCGACGCCGCCTGCCGCAAGCATCTGAAGTCGGCACGCCACACGCTGTTGACGTCGATCCCGGAAATCGGTCGGATTGCTTCTTAACGCGCCGCGTTGCCGCAGCGATGATTTGGCGATTTTCCGGCCGCGTGACGCATGCTAGGTATCCGCCGTTGCTGCGTGAAGAGGCAGATCCTTGAACTTCGGGCGTAAGAGATGGAGCATGATGGCCGCGTTTGTCGCGACCTGTGTGCTGCTGCTCCAGTCGACGCTCGGCGTGTTTGCCTTCGGCATTGCGCCGGATGCCTCGCAACTCGACGCTTTCGGCAATGTCATCTGCAGCCATGAGGGAGCGGTCAAGCTTCCCGGCGGCGATCCGCACCAGCAGCATATGCCGGCGTGCTGCATGCTCGGCTGCAGCATGGCCTCCGTCGCCTATGCGCCGCCGGCAGGCGTCGGCCTGGCGCCGGTCAGCCAGTCCTTGGAAACAGTCGCTTTTGCCCCGCCGGCAGTCAGGTATCCCGTCGTCACGCGCGAGCGCTCTCCGGCCAATCCGCGCGCGCCGCCGCTTGCGGGCTGAAAACCGCCGCTCGCTTTGCGTAACCTGCGCAGGCGATAATCATCCAATGACAAACACGTTCGCAGCCCGACAACGGCGCGACCTCATATTCATGGAGCCTACCCATGTCCCGTTTTCGTCATGCCGGCGCGTTGCACCGCAGCACCCGTTTATTCAGCACTATCGAGCAGCGTCTCGGCAGCGCCCTGTTCGCCTTTGCACTGTTGTTCGTCGGCTCCCATTCCGTCCTTGCGCATGAATTCAAGGCCGGTGACATCGAGATCGAGCATCCCTGGTCGCGCGCCACGCCGGCCGGCGCCAAGGTTGCCGGCGGCTATTTCACCATCGTCAACAAGGGCAGCGCGCCAGACCGGCTGCTATCGATTTCCTCCGACATTTCGGGCAAGGCCGAACTGCATGAAATGGGGGTGAAGGATGGCGTCATGACCATGCGCCCGGTCAGTGGTGGCCTGGATATCCCGGCGGGCGGCAAGGTCACGCTGGGTCCCGGCGCCTATCACGTGATGTTCATGGATCTGAAGCAGCCCCCTAAAGAAGGCCAGATGTTTGCCGCTACGCTGACTTTCGAGAGGGCCGGAACCGTGACCGTCGAGTTTGCCGTGCAAGCCATAGGCAGCGCGCCACCCCTGGAAGACAACGACTGACCAATTATTACCAATCAATTTTTTCGAGAGGGACCCATCATGAACAAGCATCATTTGCCGGCCGCTGCATTCCTCGTCCTGGGGACAAGTGCCGCCTTCGCCCATATCACGCTCGAAACACAGGAGGTTGCGGTCGGTTCGACCTACAAGGCCGTGCTGCGCGTGCCGCATGGCTGCGACGGCAAGGCGACGATTGCCGTGCGCGTGCAGATCCCGGAAGGGGTGATCGGGGTGAAGCCGATGCCCAAGCCCGGCTGGACGCTGCAGGTCAAGAAAGGCAAGTACGAGAAATCCTACCAGCTCTATGGCGAAGCGGTGACCTCGGGCGTCAAGGAAGTCGACTGGAGCGGCGGCAGCCTGCCGGATGAATTTTATGACGAGTTCGTCTTCCGCGGCACGTTGGCCGCCGATCTGCCGGCCGGGCAAAAACTCTATTTTCCGGTGGTGCAGGAATGCGATGGCGCCACCACGCGTTGGATAGAGATTCCGGCGGCTGGTCAGGATGAGGATGCGCTGGAAGATCCGGCGCCCGGCCTCAACCTGCTGCCGAAGAAATGATGCATTGGCGGCGCGCTGCTTCGAAGCGGCGCGCCACTGTTTTGGTGGATGGCATGAACGTGGCCTGTTTTCAGCGGATAGAACGGACAGCCGGCAGGTGCTTCGGCCTGCTGGCCGCGATCCTGCTGCTTGCCGTCCTTGCCACGCCAAACCAGGCCTTTGCCCATGCGGCGCTGATCAAGGCCGAGCCTGCCGACGGCGCGGTTCTGGAGCGAGCGCCGACGCAATTTTCGCTGACCTTCAGCGAGCCTGTGTCGCCGCTGGTGCTGACCTTGGTGCGGCCCGACGGTACGCCTGTCGCTTTGACCTCGTTTCGGTTGAGCGACCAAACGGTTGAGATCGACAATCCACAAAAGCTCGGGCCGGGCACCCATGTCTTGAGCTGGCGGGTGATTTCCGCTGATGGCCATCCGGTCGGCGGCTCGGTGCTGTTTTCCGTTGGCGCGCCAAGTGCGGCGCCGGCGGTGGGGGAAGCTGTCGATATAGATTTGCGGTCAGCGATCTGGACCGGCAAGGTTCTTCTCTACATCGGGCTTTTCCTCGGCATTGGCGGCGCCTTCGCGCTGACATGGCTGGCGCAAGGCCAGCGCTCAGGCCAGCGCTTCGTCATTGCCGCCATCCTGTGCGGGCTGGTCGCAGCACCCCTGTCGCTCGGGTTCCAGGGGCTGGACGCGCTGGGCGCGCCACTCGCCCGGCTGGCGCAACCGGTGGTCTGGCGGACGGCGCTTGGCACCAGCTTCGGCTGGACGGTGCTGATTTCGCTGGCGGCGCTCGGGCTTGGCCTGCTGTCGTTGGTCGGATCGCGTGCTGGCGCCAGGCCGTTGGCGCTCGCCGGGCTGGCCGGTGTGGGTGCAGCCCTTGCCGCCAGCGGCCATGCCAGTGCAGCCGAACCGCAATGGCTGACGCGGCCTATGGTGTTCCTGCATGGCGCCGGCATCGCTTTCTGGGCTGGAGCATTGCTGCCGCTCGGCCTGGCGTTGAGCAGCCAATCGGTGGAAACCGGGGCGTTCCTGCGGCGGTTTTCGCGCGCGATCATGCCCGTGGTGGTAGTGCTTGCCGCCGCCGGTGTGGTGCTCGCCATCATCCAGGTGCAGACACCGGCGGCACTGGTCAACACCGCCTATGGCCGGCTGCTGCTGATCAAGCTGGCGCTGCTGGTGTTTCTGTTCACGCTGGCGGCGGTCAATCGATGGCGGCTCACCGCCTTGGCCGAGGCCGGAGCGACGGAAGTGCGGCGACGGCTTAGCCGCTCGATCTCAGTCGAAATGCTGATCGTGCTCCTGATCTTCGGCGTTGCCGCCGGCTGGCGCTTCACGCCGCCGCCACGGGCCCTGGCAATCGCCGCGGCACAACCGACGTCGACCCATATCCACACTATGAAGGCGATGGCCGACATCGACATCACGCCCGGCCATACCGGGGAGGTCACCGCCTCCATCGTCATCATGACCGGCGATTTCGGCCCGCTCGACGCCAAGGAAGTGACGCTGGTGCTGTCCAAGCCCGATTCGGGGATCGAGCCGATCAAGCGTCCGGCGACCAAGCCAGGCGACGGCACCTGGCGCGTCGATAATCTCGTCATTCCGATTCCAGGCCGCTGGACGGCGCGGCTCGATATTCTGGTTTCGGATTTCGAAGTGGTAAAGATCGAAGCGCCGATCGATATCCGCGCCGAGTGATATTCAGCCCGCCTGCGAAGGGCGCTCAGCCGAGTTCCTGGGCTAACCCGATGAGATGCCCTTCCGGCCCGCGGATGTAGCAGAGCCGATACACGTCCTGGTAACGGACGACTTCACCGGCCAGCTGCGCGCCACGCTTGCGGAGCCTTTCCAGCGTGTCGTCGATGTCGTCCACGGTAAACATGACGCGCAGGTAGCCCAGGGCGTTGACCGGGGCGTTGCGGTGATCGGCGACGACAGTCGGCGTGAGGAAGCGGGAGAGCTCGAGCCGGCTATAGCCATCCGGTGAGCGCATCATGGCAATCTCGACGTGCTGATCGCCGAGCCCGGTGACACGTCCGGCCCACTCGCCTTCGATCGTCGCCCGCCCTTCCAGTTCGAGGCCGAGCTCGCAAAAGAAAGCAATCGTCTCGTCAAGGTCATCGACGACGATTCCGACATTGTCCATCCGTTTGACTGCCATAAGTTCAACCTAACGTCATATGTTCGATCGGCAAGGCGTCGCCTGGTCACCAACTGACCCTTCCTGACTCGGTCTGACACAACGCAGACGCAACACAATTCGGCGAGGCGGTTGACGTGGCGCGAAAGGCCCGTCAATCATCTCGCCGAAAAATGGGCATCCCGAAAAACGCGGCCTCAACAAAATCCGAAAGCAGGGAAGAAACGATGGAAAAAGCCGAAATAGGCCTGATCGGCCTTGGCACAATGGGCTCCAACCTCGCGCTCAACATTGCCGAGCACGGGCACCGCATCGCCGTCTTCAACCGCACCAAGGCGCGCACCGATGCCTTCCTCGAAGGCGCCGGTTCGCTCAGGGACATGGTGGTGCCCTGCTACAGCCTGGAGGAACTGGCAGCTGCGATCAAGCCGCCGCGCCCGGTCATCATCATGGTGCTGGCCGGCAAGCCGGTCGACGAACAGATCGAAGCGCTGCGCGGCGTGTTGTCTGACAACGATATCGTCATCGATGCCGGCAACGCCAATTTCCGCGATACGATGCGGCGCTTTTCGGAACTGTCGGGCTCAGGTCTCACCTTCATCGGCATGGGCGTATCCGGCGGCGAGGAAGGCGCGCGCCATGGACCGTCGATCATGGTCGGCGGCACCGAAGACTCGTGGAAGCGCGTCGAACGCGTGCTGACCGCGATCTCGGCCAAGTTCAAGGATGAACCGTGCGCTGCCTGGCTCGGCACAGACGGCGCCGGGCATTTCGTGAAAACCATCCACAACGGCATCGAATATGCCGACATGCAGATGATCGCCGAGATCTACGGTATCCTGCGTGACGGTCTCGGCATGGGGCCGAAGGAGATCGGCAAGGTCTTTGAGAACTGGAACAAGGGCCGGCTCGATTCGTATCTGATCGAGATCACCGCCAGGGTGCTGGCCGCCGACGATGCAAAGACCGGCAAGCCGGTGGTCGACATCATCCTCGACCGTGCCGGCCAGAAGGGCACCGGCAAATGGTCTGTCATCGAGGCGCAGCAGCTCGGCATTCCGGCGACGGCCATCGAGGCGGCGGTGGCGGCCCGCGTGCTGTCCTCGATCAAGGATGAGCGGCAGGCGGCCGAAAAAGCCTATGGCAATATCGGCGTCACCAAGATCTCCGGCGACAAGGCGGCATTTCTGAAAGATCTGGAGCTGGCGCTGCTCGCCGGCAAGATCGCCGCCTATGCACAAGGTTTCGCGGTGATGAGCGCCGCCTCGAAGGAGTTCAACTGGAACTTGCCGATGCCGACCATCGCCAAGATTTGGCGTGCCGGCTGTATCATCCGCTCGCAGATGCTCGACACCATGGCGGAAGCCTTCGGCTCGGGCGGCGCGTCCACCAACCTTTTGATGGCGCCGGCTTTCACCACCATGATGCAGGAGGCGCATCCGTCGCTTAGGCGCACCGTTGCCAAGGCATCGGAAGCAGGCTCGCCGGTGCCTGCACTGGCGTCGGCACTTGCCTATTTCGACAGCTACCGCCAGGGCCGCGGCACCTCGAACCTGATCCAGGCGCAGCGCGACTTCTTCGGCGCGCATGGCTTCGAGCGCATCGGCGAGCAGGGCGCTTTCCATGGGCCATGGGGCAGCGGCGCTGCCGGCTAGGGTCAGGTGAGGCGGACCTCTCAGGTCGTGCCAGTCAGCCCTGATACGCGACGACGTCGCCTGGCTTGACCACAGTCTGCAAAGAGCCAGGTGCCGCGCCGCCTATCCAGCCCAGCACGGCGCGGGCAAGCTCGGTGCCGGCGAGGCGGAAATCTTCGTTGACGATCAGCAACTCCCGGCGGAACAGATGCAGCAGTTCCGACGATTGCTTGGACACGACATCGACGTCGCGGCCGAGTTTCAGGCCGGCATCCTCGATGCCGGCGACGATGGCCAGCGTTGCTGCGGCGGCGCTGCTGACGAAACCGTCCGGCCTGACGTCGCGGCGCATCAACTGCGCGGTCCGCGTCCTGATCTGATCGATCGACTGGTCGATCGAAACAGCGTTGAACGGCACTTCGCTGGCGTCGACCTCGCTCAGTGCGTCGGCAAAGCCATTGACCGTGTGGTCGTAATAGGTGAGCCCGACCGGCGGCGCTACCAGCGCCAGCCGGCGCCGGCCGACGCTGGCCAGATGGCGCACCGCTTCGGCGGCGAAGGCGTAATTGTCGAAGTCGTGATAGGGGTGGACAAGCCCCATATCGGTGCGGCCATGCGTGGCAAAGGGTATGCCACGCTCCAGCATGTAGCGGGCGCGCGGATCGTTGGGCTGCGTGCGTGAGATGATGACGCCATCGGCCGAGCCGGACTCGACCAGATACTTTACCGGGTCCAGCGGATCCTGCGAGCGCGAGTAGGGCGTGACGATCAGGTGATAGGGTGTGTCGGCAATGACCTCCGAGACGCCGTAGATGATGTCCGAGACAAAGCTCATGATCTCGCGCTCGGTATTGAGCACGAGGCTGATAACATTGGTCTTGCCGGTCCGCAGGCGCACGCCGGCGCGGTTCGGCCGGTAGCCGATCTGCCTGGCGACGAGTTGAACCCGCCGCCTGGTCTCGGCGCCGATCTCGGGTGCATCCTTGAGCGCGCGCGAGACGGTGGTGACGCCGAGCCCGGTCATGAAGGCAAGCGTTTTCAGCGTCGGCCGCTCATGCGCCGACGCCTCGTCGTCCTTCTCCGTCTGGTCCCTGTCCATTCGTCCCGCCCCGTCAGGCGCATAGCAGCCGCCGGACCAGCCGACAATCGCTTCGATGACGATGTGGCACGGTTCTTCGCAGTCAGGCCTCAATATACTGAAACGTTACAGATTTCCAACATCGCAGCGCGTGGGTCTCTCAAGCCATGGTTTTGGCAGGGTTTTGGCGGCTAGAAACGTTGCGCGACAATCAGGTTCGAGACGGTTTTCTTGCGCTGCAGCATGATTTTGCAGCGCAGCACCCGGTTTTGCGCGGAGTTTGCCGGTTTGCACGCAACGAATTTGTTCGCGCCTCGAAAAAACATTCGAGCGCGTTTATCTCAGGGGTTGCACGCACCGCATAATTGCCGTATCGAAAATCTGTAACGTTTCAGATTCTGGGAGGAACCGAAATGCGCTATAGACTTTTGACCGCTGCCCTTGCCGCGACGGCCGCGCTTCAGCTTGCCGGCCCGGCGGCCGCCACCGACCTGGAAGTCACCCATTGGTGGACGTCGGGCGGCGAGGCGGCGGCGGTTGCGGAATTCGCGAAGGCTTTTGACGCGACCGGCAATCACTGGGTCGACGGCGCCATTGCCGGATCCGGCGGCACGGCACGGCCGATCATGATCAGCCGCATCACCGGCGGCGATCCGATGGGCGCCACCCAGTTCAATCACGGCCGGCAGGCCGAAGAACTGGTGCAGGCCGGCCTGATGCGCGACCTCACCGATGTCGCCACCAAGGGCAAGTGGACGGAAATCGTGCGGCCGAAGAGCCTGCTCGACAGCTGCACCATCGACGGCAAGATCTATTGCGTGCCGGTCAACATCCACTCCTGGCAGTGGTTGTGGCTGTCGAACGAAGCCTTCGAGAAGGCCGGCGTGCCGCTGCCGAAGGACTGGAATGAATTCGTGGCGGCAGCGCCCGCCCTGGAAAAGGCGGGCATCATCCCGCTCGCTGTCGGCGGACAGGCCTGGCAATCTTCCGGCGCCTTCGACGTGCTGCTGGCGGCGGTCGGCGGCACCGACGCGTTCCTCAAGGTCTACAAGGACAAGGATGCCAAGTTCGCCGCCGGGCCCGAGATCGCCAAGGTCTTCAAGGCCGCCGACGATGCCCGCAAGATGGCGAAGAACACCAATGTGCAGGACTGGAACCAGGCAACCAATCTCGTCATCACCGGCAAGGCCGGCGGCCAGATCATGGGTGACTGGGCGCAAGGCGAGTTCCAGGTTGCCGGCAAGGTCGCCGGCAAGGACTATGCCTGCCTGCCGGGCCTCGGTCTGAACGAAGTTATCGCCACCGGCGGCGACGCCTTCTATTTCCCGCTGCTCAAGGATGCCGACAAGTCCAAGGCGCAGGAGGTGTTGGCAGAGACGCTGCTCGACCCCAAGACTCAGGTCGCCTTCAATCTCAAGAAGGGCTCGCTGCCGGTGCGCGGTGACGTCGATCTCAATGCGGCGAACGACTGCATGAAGAAGGGTCTGGCCATCCTCGCCAAGGGCGCCGTCATCCCGTGGACGGACCAACTGCTTTCGCAGGATACCCAGAAGCAGAAGGAAGATCTCTTCGCCGAATTCTTCGCCAAGCCGGACCTGACCATCGAAGACGCGCAGAAGCGCTTCGCCGACCTCATCGCTTCGGCAGACTGACGTTGGAGGCAATACACCTCGCTCCCGGCCTTGCGAAAGCAGGGCCGGGATCGCACCGCCCTTACCCAGCCGGCTGACGAGATGAGCAAGAGCGAACGCCCCAACCCGCTGTTCCGCAACATCAATGCGAAGGTCGCCTCGATCCCGATGATCCTCACCGCGTCGGTGGTTTTCGTCGGCGGCACCGTCTGGACGGTGTTCTATTCCTTTACCAATTCGAAGCTGCTGCCACGGCTGAATTTCGCCGGGCTCGACCAGTATTACCGGCTGTGGGCGACGCCGCGCTGGCTGATCTCGATCGAGAACCTTTTGATCTACGGCGCGATCTCGCTCGTGTTCTCACTGGTCATCGGCTTCCTGCTTGCAGCGCTTCTCGACCAGAAGATCCGTTTCGAGGACACGTTCCGCACCATCTTCCTCTATCCGTTCGCGCTTTCCTTCATCGTCACCGGCCTGGTCTGGCAGTGGCTGCTCAATCCGGATTTCGGCATCCAGCATGTGGTGCGGGACCTCGGCTGGACGAGCTTCAACTTCGACCCGCTCTACAATTCCAGCATCGTCATCTACGGCATTTCGATTGCGGCGCTGTGGCAAGGCACCGGGCTCATCATGTGCCTGATGCTGGCCGGCCTGCGCGGCATCGACGAGGACATCTGGAAGGCAGCGCGGGTAGACGGGATCCCGATGTGGAAGACCTATCTGTTCATCGTCATCCCGATGATGCGGCCGGTTTTCATCACCACGCTGGTCATCATCGCGTCGGGCATCGTCAAGGTCTACGACCTCGTTGTCGCCCAGACCAGCGGCGGCCCCGGAATCGCCTCCGAAGTGCCGGCCAAATATGTCTATGACTACATGTTCTTCGCACAGAATCTTGGCCAGGGCTTTGCCGCCTCGACCATGATGCTGCTCTCGGTGGTGATCGTCGTCGTGCCGTGGGCCTACCTTGAATTTGGAGGCAGGAAGCGTGGCTGACCCGGCCGTCCCTTTGCCCGCCAGCGCGGGTGCCGCCGAGCGCGAAGCCTCCGGGCCGCGCGGGCCGAAGCCGCGGCATGTCTTCTCGCGCCGCAATATCTTCCTCTATGGCACGCTGATCGTGGTGGCGGTCTACTATCTGCTGCCGCTCTACGTGATGGTCGTAACCTCGCTCAAGGGCATGCCCGAGATACGGATGGGCAATATCTTCTCGCCGCCGCTCGAAATCACGTTCGAACCGTGGGTGAAGGCGTGGGCGACCGCCTGCACCGGCCTCAATTGCGACGGGCTTTCGCGCGGCTTCTGGAATTCGGTGCGCATCACCGTGCCGTCGGTGCTGCTGTCGATCGCGATCGCCTCGGTGAACGGCTATGCGCTCGCCAACTGGCGCTTCAAGGGCGCCGACACATTCTTCGTCATCCTGATCGTCGGCGCCTTCATCCCCTATCAGGTGATGATCTATCCGATCGTCATCATCCTGCGCGAGATCGGCCTCTACGGCAGCCTCAGCGGCCTGGTGATCGTCCATTCCATCTTCGGCATGCCGATCCTCACGCTTTTGTTCCGCAACTATTTTGCCTCGATGCCGGAAGAGCTGTTCAGGGCGGCACGGGTCGACGGCGCCGGCTTCTGGGGCATCTTCCTGCGGATCATGGCGCCGATGTCGCTGCCGATCTTCGTCGTCGCCATCATCCTGCAGGTGACCGGCATCTGGAACGACTTCCTGTTCGGCGTCGTCTACACCCGCCCCGACACCTATCCGATGACGGTGCAGCTCAACAACATCGTCAATTCGGTGCAAGGCGTGAAGGAGTACAACGTCAACATGGCCGCCACCATCCTGACCGGGCTCGTGCCGCTCATCGTCTACTTCATTTCCGGCAAGCTTTTCGTGCGCGGCATCGCCGCCGGTGCGGTGAAAGGGTGATGGCGATGATGGCAGCCAACGGCACCAGCGTTTCGATCCAGGACCTGTCCCTGAATTTCGGCTCTGTATCGGTGCTGCAGACCCTCAATCTCGAGGTCGCCGAGGGCGAGTTCATCGTGCTGCTCGGTCCTTCGGGCTGCGGCAAGTCGACCTTGCTCAACTGCATCGCCGGGCTGCTCGATATTTCCGAAGGCCGCATCTTCATCAAGGGCAAGAACGTCACCTGGGAAGAGCCCAAGGATCGCGGCATCGGCATGGTGTTCCAGTCCTATGCGCTCTATCCGCAAATGACGGTGGAGAAGAACCTGTCGTTCGGCCTGCGCGTTGCCGGCGTGCCTAGGGACGAGATCGCCAAGCGCATCGCCCGCGCCGCCGAGATCCTGCAGATCGAGCCGCTTTTGCAGCGCAAGCCCGCGGCCTTGTCCGGCGGCCAACGCCAGCGCGTGGCGATCGGGCGGGCGCTGGTGCGCGACGTCGACGTCTTCCTGTTCGACGAGCCACTATCCAATCTCGACGCCAAGCTGCGCTCGGAACTGCGCGTCGAAATCAAGCTTCTGCATCGCAAGCTGCAGAACACCATGATCTACGTCACCCACGACCAGATCGAGGCGATGACACTGGCCGATCGTATCGCGGTCATGCGCGGCGGCGTCATCCAGCAGCTCGACGCGCCGCAGACGATCTACAACCGGCCGGTCAACCGGTTTGTCGCCGGCTTCCTCGGCTCGCCGGCGATGAATTTCCTCGAAGGGGAGCTGGAAGCCGGTGCTGCTCCAGTGTTCAGGACCGACGGTGTTTCGGTGCCGCTCGACCGCTACACCTTTGACGGCACGGAGCGCCCGGCCGGCGCTTGCGTGCTGGGCATCCGGCCTGAACATATCGCTTTCGGTGACGCGGCGAAGTCGATGCCGTTTTCCGCCGGCGGTTCGGTCGAGATCGTCGAGCCGATGGGTTCCGACACGCTGGTGTGGACGAAGCTTGCCGGCCGCAACCTCTCCTTCCGCGTCGAGGCGGAACGGACGCTGCGCAGCGGCGATCCGATCCAGTTCGGTTTCGACCCGGCGCGCGCCTCGCTGTTCGACGCTGCGACCGGCAATCGCCTGTGACCCTCTAGAATCATCCGCAAACCATCCTCCCAAGAACGACCGAAACGATCCCCCGAAAACATCCCCAAGCCTTAACCACCCAAGAAACGGACAGAGACGATGAACTGGTCATTCCAACTCTACAGCGCCCGCAATTTCCAGCCGTGGGACGGCATCCTGAAAATGCTCGGCAAGCTCGGCTACAAGGAAGTCGAAGGTTTCGGCGGCGTCTATGACGACCCCACGGCGTTCCGCGCCGAACTCGACAAGAACGGGCTTTCGATGCCGACCGGACATTTCTCGATCGATGCGCTGGAGAATGATTTCGACGGGGTACGCAAAACAGCCGACGCACTCGGCATCACGCTCGTCATCTGTCCCTATCTGCTGGCCGAGCAGCGGCCGGCCGACGCTGCCGGCTGGCGCGGCTTTGGCGAGCGTCTGGCCAAGGTCGGCGAGACCGCAAAAAAAGCCGGCTACGGCTTTGCCTGGCACAACCATGATTTCGAGTTCAAGACACTCGCCGACGGCTCGGTGCCGCAGGATCACATCCTGTCGGCTGCGCCCGACATCGGCTGGGAGATGGACGTCGCCTGGGTAGTCCGCGGTGGCGTTGATCCGCTGCCGTGGATCGAAAAGCACGGCAAGCGCATCAGCGCCGTCCATGTCAAGGACATGGCCAAGTCAGGCGAAGGCCTTGACGAGGACGGCTGGGCGGATGTCGGCCACGGCACCATCGACTGGGCCGGCCTGATCAAGACACTTCGGGCGAAGAGCGCGGCCAAATATTACGTCATGGAACAGGACAACCCCAACGATATCGAGCGCTTCGCCAGCCGCTCGCTCGCATCCGTCAAGGCTTACTAGGAACAATCATCATGGCAAAGAAACTGGGTATCGGCGTCATCGGCTGCGGCAACATCTCGAAAGCGTATTTCTCGCTGGCGCCGCTGTTTCGCGGCATTGAGATGCGCGCCTGCGCCGACATCAACATGGACGCGGCCAAGGCACGGGCGAAGGAGTTCAAGCTGCGCGCCGAGACCGTCGAAGAACTGCTCAAGGATGACGAGATCGACATCGTCGTCAACCTCACCATCCCGGCGGTGCACTACGGGGTGTCGAAGCAGATCCTCGATGCCGGCAAGCACGTCTATTCGGAAAAGCCGTTCGTGCTGTCGGTCAAGGAAGGCCTCGACCTCAAGAGCCGGGCCGAGAAGAAAGGGCTGCGCATCGGTTCGGCTCCGGACACTTTCCTCGGCGGCGCGCACCAGCTGGTGCGCAACCTCATCGACACCGGCGCGCTCGGCAAGATCACCAGCGGCACCTGTCATGTGATGGGCCACGGCATGGAGCACTGGCACCCCAATCCCGATTTCTTCTTCCAGCCGGGCGCCGGGCCGGTGCTCGACATCGGGCCCTACTACATCACCAACCTGATCCAGCTGATCGGGCCGGTGAAGCAGGTGGCGGCCTTCGCGACGACGCCTGCCAAGGAACGCACGATCTCGTCGAAACCGCGCGCGGGCGAAAAAATCCCGGTGAACACGCCGACGACGATCCACGGCCTGCTGGAGTTCGAGAACGGCGCCGTGATCACGCTCAACACCAGCTGGGACGTCTGGGCGCATGGTCACGCGCCGATGGAACTCTATGGCGAGACGGGCACGGTGTTCGTGCCGGATCCGAATTTCTTCGGTGGCGACGTGCGCATAACCAAGGCGGCAAAACCGGTGAAGAAACTGCCGAAATGGCAGCATCCGTTCGGCGTGCCCAACGAAATGCACGGCCAGGGCATGATGGCCAACTACCGCACCGCAGGCCTTGCCGACATGGCGCTGGCGATCGCCGAGGGCCGGCCGCATCGTTGCTCGATGGAGCTCGCGCTGCATGCCGTCGATGTCATGACCGGCCTGTTGCGGTCGGGCGAGACCGGCAAGTTCGTCGCCATGCAGACCAGCTGCGAGCGGCCGGCTGCACTCGGCGTCAAGGACGCAAAAGGACTGTTGGCGAAGCAGAAATGAGGTAGAAGGGTGTCGGCGCGCTCGCGCCGACACCCATACAATCCAGGATCTGTACCCATGCGCTGGCAGCCGGCTGAACACCGCTATGAGAAAATGCTCTACAACAGATGTGGGCGATCCGGCCTGAAACTGCCGGCGATCTCGCTCGGCCTGTGGCACAATTTCGGCAACGACACGCCGCACAAGACCAAGCAGGCGATCGCGCGCAAGGCCTTCGATCTCGGCATCACCCATTTCGATCTCGCCAACAATTACGGCCCGCCGCCCGGCTCGGCCGAGATCGCCTTCGGCGAGATATTGCGCACCGACTTCGCCGGCTATCGGGACGAGCTGATCATCTCGACCAAGGCGGGCTATGAGATGTGGGCAGGGCCTTATGGCGAATGGGGCAGCCGCAAATATGTGCTGGCGAGCCTCGACCAGAGCCTGAAGCGGATGGGGCTCGACTATGTCGACATCTTCTATTCGCACCGCTTCGATCCGGATACGCCGCTTGAGGAAACGATGGGCGCTCTCGACCATGCGGTGCGTTCCGGCAAGGCGCTCTATGCCGGCATCTCGTCCTACAATTCGCAGCGCACGCGCGAGGCCGCCGACATATTGAAGCAGCTCGGTACGCCCTGCATCATCCATCAGCCGAGCTATTCGATGCTCAACCGCTGGGTCGAAGAGGACGGACTGCTCGATACGCTGGAAGGGCTCGGTGTCGGATCGATCGTGTTCTCGCCGCTGGCGCAAGGCATGCTGACCGACAAATATCTCGGCGGCATCCCCGAGGGTAGCCGCGCCAGCCAAGGCAAGTCGCTGCGGCCCGCCTTCATCAACGAAAAGACCATCGCTAACATCCAGGCGCTGAACGCGATCGCCGGCAAGCGTGGCCAGACGCTGGCGCAGATGGCGCTAGCCTGGGTGCTGCGCAAGGGCCGGGTCACCTCGGCGCTGATCGGCGCCAGCCGGCCCGAACAGGTCGAGGACTGCGTCGGCGCGCTCAAGGTGCTCGAGTTCAGCGATGCCGAGCTCGCCGAAATCGACACTTACGCACGCGAGTCCGACATCAATCTGTGGGCGGCGTCGGCCGAGCGCAAAGGCCCGCCGCGGAAGTAAGCGGAACAGCCGGCACCGGACATGAATCAAAACGGCGGGAAAGATCCCGCCGTTTTGCGTTTATCAAGCTTCGGGCCCGTTCAGGGCTTCTTGGCCGTGCCGAGACCGGCCTTGGGCGCCGCCGCGGCTGCGGGAGCCGGGGTCTTCATCTTGGCTTCGATCCAACCCGTATAGTTGGCCAATCGCGTGTAGATGCCATAGGCATTCTTGTGGCCGCAAGCGGCGGTGCCGTCGGACGGACCTTCGCCCCAGGAGACGACGCCGACCTGGACCGGACCGTTGGCGCCGGTCATGAACAGCGGACCGCCGCTGTCGCCGTTGCAGGCGTCGCGTTCGCCGCTGTCGGTGCCGGCGCAGATCATGTTCTTGGTCAGCGGATCCGACATATCGGCGGCGATCGCATTGGCGGCGGCATCGATGCCCTTTTCCGAATAACGCATCCGATGCGAGAGATCGCCAAGTGCCGCCTTCAGGTCATGCGCATAGATCGACTTGATGCCGCTGTTGCAGGCAGCGCTCGGCTCGAGATCGAGATCGGCCACCATCAGCGCGGTCGGGAAGGTGCCGTCCTGCATCTTGCCCCAGCCGATGACCGTGGTCTTGCCGCTGTCTGGCGTCGGCTCATTGGTGATCTTGATGACCGGCGCATCGGCGGGCTCCGCCAGCCGGAGCAGGCCGAGATCATTGTCCAGCGTCTGTTCGCTGTAGCCCTCGTTGACGATGACCTCGACCACCTTGTAGCGCTTGCCTTCGGTAAGATCGGTGGCGCCGGTCAGCACGGTCACCGTGTCGGGCGAAATCGGCCGGCCCTTGTCGTTGAGGCAGTGCGCCGCCGTCAGCACCCATTGCGGAGCAATCAGGCTGCCGCCGCAGAATTGCGCGTTCGGCTGCGAGGCCGGGCTGGGGTCCAGCCGGGCGCTGGTCAGCAGCGCCACCTGGAACGGATAGGCCCCTTTGTCGGCTTCCTTGCCGCCATAGACGCGGTCGGCCCCGTCGGGATTCTCGGCCTTGGCCTTGTCCCGGGATTCGGCGACGCGCTGCATCGGCGAGACCGCCGCTTCCGGCCTGGCGGCGTCGTCGGCTGCATAGAGCGCGTTGACGGCGGGGAAAGCGGCCGCGATCCCCAGCAGCGATGCAGCGGCAAGCGGCCTGAACCGATGGATAATGTTCACCTTGAAACCCTCCTGAGATGAAAAATGCCGAGCCATGCCGCCATGACGCATAACCAACAGAAGCGGTACCGGTACCTCGATCGCCTTCTGCCAGAACGAACGACATCCGCGCGGTCATAAAACCGAAATACGACTTTTGCTAATCGTGCCCCATCGGGCAGAGCCCACCCAAACCCTATAGCCCCCCACGGGCTACGTGGAAGCGATTTGTCATTGCCAATGTTGGATTATTTTAGGCAGTATATCGACGCGGGTGCGTTTGGCGGAGGGCTTTAACGAGGCCGCCCGGACCGATGATCCGATACGGGCGGGTAACCAAACTAATTTTTTAACTCCACCACGATCTCGACAATATTTCTGTATTTTGCTCCACTCCTTGCTGACTTTTGGGAGAGTCTCACCATGACGAAACTGACAAGCACTATCATTGCGTCCGCACTGCTATCCACCGCACTGTGGACGATGCCTGCCTTCGCCGCCGATCCCGGCTCAGCGAATGCCGGCAATGGCGAAAGCATGCGCGATCTCGGAACGGGCGACTACCAGCCCGGCCGTGCAAAGCCGATCGCGCCGCCGAAACTGACCGAAGATGAAGCCAGCCGGGCAGCGCCGCTGACCGACGAGGGCACGGCGGTCAAATCCTATGGCATCGTCGGACGTTCCGCCGATGGCAAGGACATCAAGATCGATGCCGGCGAGACGCTGAAGGACCTTGTCATCAAGGAACTGAATGCGCCCGCTAACGCACCAGCGGCCAACAAGACCGGGCTGACGGGCGGCGACGAAGCCGGCCGCCAGGTGTTCGGGGCCGACGACCGCGAGCAGATCAAGAACACCAAGACGTACCCGTTCACCGCGATCGGCTATATCGAAGGCAAAGCCAAGAGCGGTTACGGCAGCTGCTCGGGAACCCTGATCGGTCCGCGCACGGTGCTCACCGCGGCGCATTGCCTCTACAGCAATGAAGACAAGGCTTGGCTCGACGACGTCATCTTCGTGCCGTCGCTCAACGGCAACACCGCCGACGATGCACCGTTTGGCGCTTTCAGCTACGAGAGCGTCTATATCCTGCAGGGCTTCATCGACAATTATCAGGGTTACTACGGCTCGGTCATTCCGTGGGATCTCGGCATCATCACGCTGAAGCAGGATGTCGGCACCAATCTCGGCTGGCTGGGTTATGCCAACTATGAGAACCTCGGCGATTTCACCGCAAACATCGTTGGCTACCCCGGCGACAAGCCGATGGGAACGATGTGGAAGGCGACCTGCGAAGTGAAAGCCGAAAACGTCGGCGCGGAGTATTTCCAGTACGACTGCGACACCTATCCGGGATCGAGCGGCAGCTCGGTCTACGCCTATGATAATGGCGCCAAGCAGCGCGTCGTCACCGGCGTGAACGTGGCCGAAAGCCCCAACGCCAACACTGCGGTGCGCCTGAACGCCGCCAACGTGGCGTGGATCAACAGCCTGTACAAATAAGGCTGAATGATCTTTCGCCGGCAAACAGCGGCGATAACCAGCACTACCAAACCGGCGGCGGGACGTTCCTGCCGCCGGTTTTTTTTGTATCGAAACACCTCTCTTGCACTGTATTGCAGCGGTGCTTACGCTAGGCGATCCAAGGGGTTGGGTAAGATGGCGCGGGCAAGAATGATCTTCGGGGTCAAAGCGATGGCGGCTGCATCCATGCTGGCCGCACTGACATGCTTTTCCGCTATGGCCGATCAAGGCGGTGCCGCACCCGATGGCGCCTGGGCCGAGCGGGTGCAAATCCTCTATCAAAGCGAAACACGTTCGGTGCTGCGCAAGAATGTACGGGTCTGGGATTCCCACCCGGAATTGGGTCTTGATTTCACCTGGGAGCCGGCAGCCGGCGTGTCGCCGGACCGCACCGTCGCAGCCGACGGCACCGTCAACGGCAAGGGCAGGCTGGTCTGGCGCGTACGCGGCTCGGCGAGCTACGACCCCAAGACGATCTATTCCAGCTATTTCGGCGAGATCAGGAATGGCCGCCCCGAAGGACAAGGCCGGCTGGAGCTGCGTTCGGGCGAGATTCTCGACGGCCATTGGGTCGCCGGCCAGCTCGACGGCCATGCGATCCATGTCGATGCCGACGGCAATCGCTATGAAGGGCAATTCAGGGCCGGTGTGCCGAATGGCGAGGGCAGGCTGGAGACGAAGACAGGCAAGATATTCGTCGGCTCTTTTGCCGATGGGCTGAAGGATGGCAAGGGCCGCACCCGGTTGCCCGGCGGCACCGTCTACTGGTCGCAATGGGCGATGGGCAAGGAGATCGGCGGTGCGCGCCCCGACGTGCTGGCCGATGCCAGAGTGGGCGGGTTGCTCAAGGCGCAGACCGGCGGCGGTTCCGCCGACAAGGTCGAGATCGGCATTGCCGTCGACCAGCGCATGACGCAGCAGGCCGACATGCAGTACCAGCATCTGGTGCGCGACGAAGACATCGCGATCTATCCGGTGTCGGACCAGTACAATGATGCCTGGAACGGCACCGGAGAGATTCGTACCGGCAATGTCTATGAAGGCATGGACTGGGAGACGGCGCCGGCCTTCGCCGAAGTCGACCTCAAGACCACCGACCAGTCGAGGGTCAAGATCGACAGCCTGGAAATGAAGGTGGCCGCGAGCGAGGCCTACCGCAAGCCGATGCTGTCGATCAGCGAGCATTATGGCTGCGTCGGCTTCCGCCCCGACTTCTCGATCGTCAACAATGGCTGGGGCGACGTGAAAGACATGAAGATGTCGATCCAGTTCACCAGGACCGACGAGGAGGACAACGCGACCGGCGAGCCGAGCCGCACGTTCACGAAGGACATCGGCACTTTCGGCGACGGCGTCGACGTCTCGATCAAGAACGTGCTGATTGAAGCCGGCGTCGACACAACCACGCTCGAGACCGAGCGCTTCACTTGCCCGTCAAGGGACAGCCTGGATGTCTGCCGCGCCCAGGTGGCCAACAAGGTCAAGTTCGGCGACGTTGCCGATTACATCAGCGGCAGCGTCGAGAAAATGAGCGTGACCGGGATTGGCAAGCTCGATTATTCCTGGGCGGACGAACAGGGCGCTATCTACCAACAGAGCGAGCCGTTTCGCGTCATCGTCTCGCTGGTCAGCATCGAGGTTCCAGAATCGCTCGCCGAATGCGGCGATGGCGGCGGCGCGTCGCCCGAAGCGCTGCGCTACCAGAACATCGAATTTCCGATCGGCAAGACCGATTACAGCATCCCCATGCCGGTGCGCGGCAATAAGCATCTCAGCGCCTACACGGCACGGCTGAAAATGTGGTCGTCAATGTCGTCGATCCATCGCTTCAGCATCGCCGCCCATTTCGCCGATGGCAGCACACGGGAGAGCAAGCCGGCCACGTTCTTCTATTTCAGGCCGAAGCAGTCGCTGTTTGAAACCAGCACCAAGCCGGCGGTCTGCTATCTGCCGGAAGATATGCAAGGCTGTTGAGGTCCTGTCACGTCCTTTCGGGAATCGCGTTATTTCGAGCCCATCTCGAAATAATTGGGCAGCGGGATCAGCCTGGCAAAGATCGTGCCCTGGCTGAACACCCTGAGTTCCAGCATCGACCCGGACGATCGTTCGGCCTTCTGGTCGAACAGGAAATTGCCGAGCGAATAGATCTCCGCAACATCGCCGCCGCCGAGCGGAAGGATCGCCTCGCTCGATACATGCGGATGGCCGCCGACGATTGCCGTGACGCCGCGCAGCCGCATCTGGTCGGCAAGCATCTCCTCGCGCGGCGACGGCTCCGTCTTGTACTCGCGGCCCCAATGGACGAAGGCAATCACCGGCCGCTCGGCATTGTCGTGCAGCAGCCGGTCGAGCAAAGCAGGCGTCAGAAGGTCGGTGTTCCTGGAGCCGTTGGTATCAATGTCGGTCAGCCCGACCAGGTCGAGATCGGCAAGCGCCAGCGTCTCGCCCTGGCCGAAATGGGCGATGCCGGCGGCGTCCAGAGCGGCCAGCGTCTCGGCATAGCCTGACGGGCCGAGGTCATAGGCGTGATTGTTGGCAAGGCTGACAGCGGCGACATGCAATTTCTTCAGCATGCCGATGGCGAGATCGGTTGGCATCGCCAGCGTCATGTCGTCGATCGCTTCAGGGACGTTGGGCAGGATGACGCCTTCGAGATTGACGATCAGCGGCCGCGAGCGGGTCAGGGCCAGCACGCTGTCGACGATCTTCTCGGCAACACCGTCGCGGACCAGGATCCTCATCATGGCGCGACCGAAATTCACGTCGCCGGCGAAATAATAGAGCTTGTCGTCGGGACGGGCAGGATTGTTCAAGCCGGGGCCGAAGGCGCCGAACAGCGCCACGACATAGCTGGTGGTGCGCTCGACATAGTCGCCCGAATGCGCCTGCGAGTTCTCGTTGGCGACGACCAGGGGCGCAGCACCGAACAGTTCGCGCTGCAGCCTGGTCTGGATATAGAGCGCACCGACCGAATCGGCGTGATCCGGCTGGCGCAGCGCCGCGATGCCGTCGAGCGAACCGGCGGCGAGCATGTTCAGCGTCTGCTGGTCGAAACGCCTGGCTTCGTGCTGCGGCAGATAATGCGAGAAATCGGTGGATTCGATGATCAGCGTGTCCTTGTCGACGATCGCTTTCAGCGCCTGCGCCAGCCGGTCCCAGTCGCCGCGCTTCGCCTTGACCGACATCGCCACCGGCACGATGGTTGCCTCGGGAAAATAATGGTGCAGGAAGGGCAGCATGGCTTGAACGCCGTGCTCCTTGGCGAAGAGGCAGGAGTCCTCGACCATGTCGCTGTTCGCCTGGAGAAGGTGCAGGGCTGCCGTGTCGGCCAGGACCGGGCCAAGCACGGTGTCGAAGCCGCGCGTCGTGGTGGCGAAGAGTTTCTGCGTCTCGTGGAAATGGTCCGGTGACAGGATGACGATGCGCTTGTAGCGGAAGCCGGACGCGGCGTGGAAACCGAGTGCGACGAGATCTGCGACGAGCAGGTGGTGGGGGACTGTGATGCCGGTGAGGCGTTGGTTGGACGGCTCGATTCTGGCGACGGCGGCGATGGCGTCGGTGAAGAGTGTGGGGTCGGAGTAGAAGGACGGGAAGTTTGTGTCGCCGGGCGGGCAGGTGATGGGGGCGGCAGACGCTTGAAGCACTGAGAGGATAAGCAAGGCGGTGGCAAAGACCAGAATGCTGGTCCGTGCCCAGGCACCCCCCGCTGTCCTGCCGGACATCTCCCCCGCAAGGGGGGAGATTGGATGTCGCCTCGACTTTCGCCAATCATCAACCTTGAAAATAGATCTCCAACAATGAAGAGACCGATCTCCCCCCTTGAGGGGGAGATGTCCGGCAGGCGAGAGGGGGGTGCCTGGGTGCCGACCTCTCACGGCTCAGCCAGCACAATGTTCTCCACGCCGCCGACATAGTAGAACGGCTTCTGCTTGGACGCGGTCAGCCGCAGTACTTCGCGCGATATGTAGTCGGCGAGGCCGAACAGCGTCACGCCGCCGTCGGAGGTCTTGGCCCGGCCGCGCAGGCCTTCGAGGATCGAATAGGTGAAGACGCCATGGCCGAGGTCGGGCAGTTCGGCGGCGGTGTTGTTGGCAGCGGTGGCCGAGAAGACGACGATGCGTGCGTCCTGCGCGTCTTTTTCCAAGCGCGGGTTGAAGGCGTTGGCGGCGTGGCAGGTGTCGAGCAGCATGAAGCGCATGCCCTTGGCCCGCTCAACCGATTTCTGGATGTCGCCCCAGTCGACCAGCGAGGAGCGCTTCCAGCGGTCGGGATCCTGTTTGCGGCCGTCCGTGGGGATGAAATAATAGTCTTCGTCGATGTTGATGCCGTGACCGGCGACGAAAATGATGGTGGTGTCGTTCTCGCCGGGTTTGTCGAGGAAATCGGCGAGCTGGTCGTCGATCGTGTCGGAATCCGGCTCCAGGATGCTGTCGGCGCTGGCGACCTTGAACACGTCCTTGCCGGCATCGGGCGCCTCATCCAGCGCTTCGCGGTTGACCAGAACCAGCGTCTCCATCGCCGAGAACAAGGGCGCGGATTTCTGCGAGATCACCTTGAGGAATTCGGTAGCGTCGTCGACGGGATAGCGCAGATCGCAGGCGTGGCCGGCGCATGCATCGGTGAGGAAGGGATATTTGTCGACGCCGATCACGGCGACGTAGAGCTTGCCCTTGTTGGCGGGCTTTTCGGTTTTCCTGCCAAGTGCTGTGACACTGCGCTCGGTCAGATAGCCGAACTCGTTGGTGCCGGTGATGCGAATGGTATTTTCGCCATTCTCGACCGGCACTTCGACGATGATGCTCTTGCCGCCATCGGCCGAGCGTGCGGTGACATCGCCGACATTGCGGCTGTTCGACAGGATCGAAAATCCGGCGACATCGGCGCCGGCTTCCTGCACGCCCGAAATCTCGACGGCGACATAGCCCTCGCGGACGTTGCTCTGGTCGGCGGCAAGCTTGATGCCGAATTCCGGCGATTTGCGCTCGAGCAGCTTTTCCAGCTCGCGGTCGACGCCGGGGCGCATTTCCTGGACCGCCTGTTCGGCGCTGCGCAGGATGATGGCCCGGCGCACCATTTCCGGGCTCCAGAGATATTTCTTCAGCTGGCCGGCGCTGATGAAACGCCCTTCGTGGTCGCGACCCTGATTGACGTGCCAGCCTATCAACTTGTCGCCGTCGGCGGAGGAATAATAGTAGCCCTGCGGCATCCAGGCGATCCATTCGGAACCGGCGAAGAACATCGACACGATCAGTTTGTGGCTCTTCAAATTCCACAACCGCACGGTCTGGTCGGCGCTGCCGGTGACCAACAGCCCTTCCTTCTCGGCGGCAACCATGGCGTTGATCTCGCCGGTGTGGCCGGTGAATTCACCCGATACATCGGCGGCCGCGGTTTTGTATTCCAACAGCGTGCCGTCGCTGCCGCCGGTGATCAGGCCAAGCCCATTGCCGATCAGCGTGTAAGCCGAATGGACGAAGCCATCGGTGGCGGCATTCTCGATGCTGTGCATCACCTTTCCGCCGCTCGCGATTTCGAGCACGGCATTCTCCAGGCCGTCCTTGCCGCCGGGGGCAGCACGGAGCGACCACTCACCCTGTGCGAGTGCCGCGCGGGCATAGGCGCCCTGTTCCGCCAACGCCACCGGGTCTTCGAAGAACCGCTCGGCCGTCGGTAGTGCCAGTACCTTGTCCAGCGTGCCCTGCAGCTCGGGACAGGACACGCGTTCAGGGCAGGGGTTGGTGTTGCCCCAAGCGATGGAGCTGCTCGCCGCATCGATCCCGATCGCCGTCACCGGTTCGCCGACCCCTTGCAGCAGCGCCTTGCGCTCGCCGGTCATGGGGTTCCAGACCTGGATGGCGTTGCGGGTGCCGCCGGCTGTCGCCACCAGCGAGCCGTCGGCATTGCCGGCGCCAGCAAAGACCGTGCCGTCATGGCCGTTATAGTCGAGCAGTTGCTCGCCGCTGTCGGTATTCCAGACCACCGAGCGATGCTTGTCGGCGCAGTGGTAGCTGCAGGCCGCGACAAGCCGCGAACCCGTGGCGAAGCTCAGAGCGCCGATCTGGAAATCCTGCTTCGGCATGGCGCGGACGAATTTGCCCGTGCTGGCCTGCCAGAGCTGGACGTCGCCGTCCTTGCTGCCGGTGGCAAACAGGCTGCCATCCAATGACACGGCGAGTGCGGCGACGCCGACATCGCGCAGCGGTTCGGCCTCGGCGGGCAAGGCGATCTCCTCAGCCTTGGCGACATCCCAGAGCCTTATGCCATTGTCGGTGGTCGCTGCCGCCAGCCGGGTTCCCGCAGCGGCGAAGGCGAGCTTTTCCACACGCCAGGAATCGGCATCGAGTTTTTCCGCCAGCGTCCAGCCCGACGCGGATTTGTCGTCCGCCCGCCAGAGGTAGACGAAACCATCGCCACCGCCGGCGGCGAGCATGTTTCCGTGGGGTGAAAAGGCGACATCATAGATGGCATAGTCGGCGGCCTTGAGCACGGTTTTGATCTTGCCGGTGGCGAAATCGAACAGCCTGATATCGCCATAAGGGGGCTTGTCGCCGATGCCGGCGCCGAAATAACCGCCGGCGGCGATCGTCTTGCCGTCCGGCGACACGGCAATCGCAAAGACCTTGCCGTCATTGCCATTGCCAAGATAGCCGCGAATGGTGCGGAGCGTCACCCCGCTCTGCCAGTCCCAGATGCGGATGGTCTTGTCGTCAGATGCGGAGACCAGTTCCTCGCCGTCCGGCGTGAAGGCAAGGTCGGTGACCCTGGCGCTGTGGCCGCCGGTGTTGAGATCGAGATGGAAATCGAGGTCCTCGGCACGGGCGACCGACGCCAGCGCCAGAAGACCGAGCATGACCAGCCACCGGAAAGCACGCAGGGCATGGGAGCTGACCGGCACCTTGTTGCGCCGCTATTTGGAGTCGGCGGACGGCGGCGACCCGTGACGCACATAATTCTCGATCGCCTGGGCATAATTGGCGGAACCGGCCTTGCGTTCTTTTTCGATGTAGCCGGCAAAATAGCTCCAGAACGACACCGCATAGTCGCGGAAATAGGCATCGGCGACATCGCGCGAACAGAGCTTGCCCTCGACGCAGATGGAGAGACGATTGAGGAAATAGACGATGCGGTCGAAATTGTCGTTGAAATCGGCGATCGGCATGGTGCCGCCGCCGGCAGTCATCGCCTCGATGCCGATGCGTTGCCGGAAAACCTGTTCCTCGGTTGGCGACGGCGTGGCGCTGAGCAGATTGTCGTATTTGGCGTTGAGCGACGAGAGGCGCTCCTTGAGCGCGCGCTGCGCCTGCTGAAAATCCTTGCTTTCCCAAAGCTCGACCAGCGACATCGTCTGCTCGACGCGCTTCTGTTCCTGGTTTGCCAGAAACTGGAAGACCGAGAAGCCCAAGGTGAAGACGATCGCCAGGCGCACGGCGAGACCCGACCAGGCATAGATCAGCATGCGCCAGTCGCGGTCGGTGAACGGGTTGGCTTCCTTCTTGATCTCGTGACTGCTCGGCCACGGAAAGCCTTCGGTGGTTTCGGGCAAGGTCGCCGGCTTCTTGGCCGGTGCCGGCGCCGATGTGGCTGGCGATTTTTGCGTTGCAGTGCCCCCCGGCTTTTTCATCCGCAGCTGTCCAGTTGGATAATGGCGGTGGGATCGAGCACGATGCCGGGTGTCTCCAGCTTCTTTTTCAGGCAATCGAGCTGCGTGCGCGAAATCATGAACTGCACGTCCGGTTCGGCAGCCGCCTTGCTGGGTGACGGCAAGGGCTCGACCACGCCGCGCGAGGCGCAGCTGGAGAGATCGACGACAACGGCCGTGTTGCCGGTCTTGGCGATCTGGTCGTACTGGTCGAGAAAGCAGGTGGCGAGCTCGGAGTTGGTGACGATCTGCTTGGCGCACAGGCCGCAATTCTCGTCCGCCGAGGCGCTGGCAACCAGCAACAGGCTTCCGGCAAGGCCGGCCGTCGCTGCACGCCAGGAGAGCACGGGGATAGTCACTGATGTCCTCATCTGTTGCATTCAGCCGCGGCGCATAGAAGTGTCGCGAGCCGGGAATGTTCATATATCACGCCGGCAAGAGCCGGCGAAGCGATGTCAGGTCAGGCGCGGGGCACCGTCTCCATCGGGAAGATCATCACCGCGCCTTTGGGACCGCTCTTGTCGGCAAGCCGCATCACCGAGCGCGTCGCCGGCGCCATGCCGATGTCGGCCAGCATGTCGGAAAAACCAGGCGTTCCCGATGCGGCACGCGTCACGGCGCGCACGCCTTCCTGGGCAAGAAAGCTCAGATCCTCTTTCTCGCTCTGCGGCGGCGCCTCGGTCAGCACGGCAATCATGCGCTCCATGCCGAAGCTGGTGTCGGTGAAGGCGAGCAGCCCTTCCTTCAGGCCCTGATCGGCCTGCTGGTTGATCGGCGCCAGCCGCTCGGCGACGATATGGGTGATCGAATAGTCGCTGCCGATGTAGAGCACGTTGATGTCGACGAACTCGTCGGACCCGTTCTTGGCCGCAATGTGTACCTGATCGCCCGGCGAAACGCGCGGCACCGTCGAGGATTCGATCGGCTCCAGCACATCGCTGTCCTGGCGCTTGATCAGGAACTGGACGCTGACCTCGTCCGGCCGGTAGTCGGACGCCGCGGCGAGCCGCGACAGGCCGGTGGCGCGGAAGATCGTGGTCAGGTTCTTGGCTGTGTTTTCCGCAAGCTTGTCGCGGCCATCCTGATGGATGACGATGCGCGGCGGCTTGCTGCCGTCCTTCAAGCTGATGTCGCCGGACGCCGGCAGGAACCACAGCGCCGGTTCGTCGCTGGCGTTGGCGGCAGCGCCGTCCATGGATTTTTCGCGCAGCACCGCAAGCCGCAGATCGGCGCTCTTGCCGGGCTCGACCAGCGCGATGTGGAAGCCGGACTTCGGCTTCGCCACCAATTCGTCCAGAACCGAATTGACCAGCTCGGTTTCTTTATCGAGCCCTGCGGTCGGCGCCGGCTTTGCCACCAGCAGCTTGTAGTCGACTGCGAGTTCGGCAACGCGCGCATAGGCGCCGGCGGGCACCGCCGTCGGCGCAAGCGCCGGCTTGCCGTCGAATTCGACCGGTGCGAGCTGGCTTTCGAGGTTTTTTGCCAATTTCACTTCGAGATAGCCGACGGCGTCGGAGAGCTTCGACAGCGCCGAAGGCAAAATGGCGAGCTTGCTGCCGGGGGTCAGACCCTGCAGCAGCCCGGCGCCGATCGCGACATCGCCGTCCTTGACGGCAATCGGCCATTGCATGACGGCGTCGGTCTTGTCGGTGCCGAACACGCGGGCGTCCAGTTCGCCCTCGAACAGGGGCGTCGGCCTTGTGCGGCCGTCGGCCGAATATTGCTGCAGCACGGCCTGGCCGAGCTGGCGATAGGTGACGTTGGGGTTCTCGGCCAATATCGACAGGATGGTGAAGGTGAACAGGCCGAAGCGCGGCGCGTCGGGCGTGCCCTTGGGCAGCGGCATTTCCGGCGTCGTCTCGACCGTCTGCGCGGCATAGAAGGCGACCAGCTTGCCCCTGGCGATCGGCTCTGCGCCGGTCGGCGTCAGGTTGAAGGCCGGCTTGCGGCCGCCATTCTCGTCGAAACCGCGCGATGCGCTTGCCGAGATGTCGTCATAGGTCTTCACCGCCGCTGCTCTCGCCGCGTTGTCGCCGCCGACGAGGTCGGCGAACTCGACCTTGCGCTCCAGTTCGTCATCGACTTCCGCGGCGCGCGTCGCGGTGCCCGAATGGCAGCAGTCGAACACCACCCAGACAAAGGCGCCCTTGTCGCGGATGGCGTCGAGTGCGGCGCCGACCTCGTTGTCGACCAGCGCGTTCGGCACGCCCTCTTCGCGGTTGATCCATTTGTCGATATCGGACGGCAGGAAAATCTCGTCGAGGCCGTCGGTCTCGTCACCGGCCTTGGCTTGCGGCTGCTGGGCGCCGTGGCCCGACAGATGCAGATAGACGAAATCGTCGCGTTGCACCTTGCCGGCGAGGTCGGCAAGGGCGGCCTTGATCGCCGCATGCGTCGGCGGGCCGTTGGCGCCTTCGACGTCCTTGGCGAGCAGGATCACATTCTCGGCCGAGAACTTCACCGGATCGGGCGTGTTCTTCAGGAGATAGTCGCGCACCAGGCCGGCATCGTTCTTCGGCCCGATCAGCCAGTTCTTCTGCGGCAGGTTCGGATAGTCGGTGCAGGCAACCAGCAGCGCGTGATAGGTGCGCGAGGCGGCGAGAGCGCGGAACGAAACCGTACCGGCAGCCACAAGCGCCGACGTGCCGACGAGCAGCGTCCGTCGTGTCAGTTTGATCATAATTGCTTCCCCAAGCCCGATCGAATTTGCAAGTGCGGCACCTTTCGTCGCGAATTTTGTCAGTATTTTGAATGTGGTCGGTGCCGTCAATCGGCGGTGGTGGTCATGGTGTCGATGGCGATAACGGAAACAGTGGCAAAAAGCCTGCTTCATCGCTATCTCAAGAGAATTGAGACCGTCGCATGGCAGAAATGATTTGCGAGCGGCGCTGGATCAAACAGATGGAACGATGTCGTCCGAGAACCGCTCCACACTTTTCGGCATCATGCTCTAAACGATCGGAAAACGGGATCATGGCGGCAAGGGATGTGCTGACGAAGAATCAGCTGAGCGTGCTCGAAAAGCTCGAGGCCGCCAGCGGACCGCTCAGCGCCTATACGCTTCTCGACCAGCTGCGCGAGCGCGGTTTCCGCGCGCCGCTACAGGTTTACCGGGCGCTCGACAGCCTGGTGAAGTCAGGCTTCGTGCACCGGTTGGAAAGCCTCAACTCCTTCGTCGCCTGCGCCGAACCGCACGACCATACGCATTCGATGACAGCCTTCGCTATCTGCGACACATGCGGGCAGGTGATGGAGATGTCCGACCATGACGTCGACCATCGGCTGGACGAATGGGTGCGCTCGACCGGGTTTGCTGCGAAGAAGGCGGTGATCGAGTTTCGAGGGACGTGTGCCAAGTGCCTGGCTGAGGCTGCCTAACGTTTCGACGCTGGCGGGACAGCACCCCCTCTGTCCTGCCGGACATCTCCCCCGCAAGGGGGGAGATTGGCAGTTCAAGCGCTGCGCCCATTGCAGCAACGTCGGAGATTGGCGAAACCGGAAGTGGCGGCTGATCTCCCCCCTTGCGGGGGAGATGCCCGGCAGGGCAGAGGGGGGTGTGAAGGATCGCGGCGTATCCGGCGCTAATGCGCCTCGTCCCAGTTGTTCGCTGCGCGGGCATCGACATGCAGCGGCACCGACATCGAGATGGCCGGCATCGGCGCGTTCTCCATCACCCTGCGCACCACGGGGATCGTCGCCTCGACTTCCGCTTCAACCGTCTCGAAGATCAATTCGTCATGCACCTGCAAGAGCATGCGGGCGGACAGGCCGGCCTTTTCCAGCGCCTCGTCCATATGCACCATGGCGCGGCGGATGATATCGGCAGCGGTGCCTTGCAGCCTGGCGTTGATCGAGGCGCGCTCGTTGAAGGCACGGATCGACGGGTTTGACGACCGGATCTCAGGATAGTGGATGCGGCGGCCGAAGATGGTTTCGACGAAGCCATGCTCGCGGGCATAGGCTTTTGTTGCCTCGATATAGTCGCGGATGCCGGGGAAACGCTCGAAGTATTTCTTGATGTAGGCGCCGGCCTCCTCGCGCGGGATCGACAGCTGGTTGGCCAGCCCAAAGGCCGAGATGCCGTAGATGATGCCGAAATTGATCGCCTTGGCGCGGCGGCGCACTTCGGAAGGCATGCCTTCGACCGGCACGTTGAACATTTCCGAGGCGGTGATGGCGTGGATGTCGGCGCCATTGGCGAAGGCCTGCTTCAACTGCGGGATCTCGGCGACGTGGGCAAGCACGCGCAGTTCGATCTGGCTGTAGTCGGCCGAGACCAGTTTCTGGCCCTTGTCGGCGATGAAGGCCGTCCTGATCTTGCGTCCCTCCGCGGTGCGCACCGGGATGTTCTGCAGATTGGGATCGGAGGAGGACAGCCGGCCCGTCGTCGTTGCGGCCAGCGCATACGATGTGTGCACGCGCCTGGTGTCGGGATGGATGAAGCCGGGCAGCGCGTCGGTGTAGGTCGATTTCAGCTTGGTCAGCTGGCGCCAGTCGACGATCTTGCGCGGCAGTTCGTGGCCTTCGGCGGCGAGGTCTTCCAGAAGCTGCGCGGAGGTCGACCATTGCCCGGTCTTGGTCTTGGAGCCGCCGGGCAGGCCCATGCGGCCGAACAGGATGTCGCCGAGTTGCTTTGGCGACCCGATGTTGATGCGCTCGCCGACAAGGCCGTAGATCTCCTCCTCCAGCCGTGCAGCGCCTTGCGCCAGCTCGCCGGAGAGCCGCGACAGGATCTGGCGGTCGACCGAGATGCCGCGCTGTTCCATCCGCGCCAGCACCGGCACCAGCGGCCGTTCCAGCCGCTCATAGACCGAAACCAGGCCCTTGGCGGCAAGTCGCGGCTTCAGCACCTGCCATAGCCGCAGCGCTACGTCGGCATGGCCGGCGGCGTAGGCGGTCGCCCGGTCGATGTCGACCTGCTCGAACCCGACCGAGCTTCTGCCGGAACCGGCGAGATCCTTGAGCGGCGTCGTGGCATGGCCGAGCCATTTGTCGGCAAGCGAGGACAAAGTGTGGTGGCCGGTGCCGGCGTCGAGCACATAGGAAATCAACATCGTGTCGTCGAAGGGTGCGATATCGATGCCGTGGCGGCTCATGACGACGATGTCGTATTTGGCGTCCTGGGCGATCTTGAGCACCGATTTGTCTTCCAGCAACGGCTTCAGCAGCGCCAGCGCCTCGCGGACCGGAATCTGGTTCTCCAGCGTGCCGCCGCCGAGCAGGTCGCCAGCGCCGCTCTTGTGGGCGAGCGGCACATAGGCGGCGCGGCCGGGGCCGATCGCCAGGGAGAAACCGATGAGGTCGGCCAGCATCGGATCGGAAGACGTGGTTTCGGTGTCGAAGGCGACGGTTCCGGTCTCCTTGGCTTGGGCCAGCCAGGTCTTGAGCGTTGCCGTGTCGCGGATGGCGACATAGGCGGCAGGATCGATTTTGGCCGCGGCGGCCGTTTCCAGGCGAAGTGCGGCAAGCAGCGAAGGCGCGTCCCCGGCCCTTGCGGTTTCGGATTTGGCTTCATCCTGTGTTGCCGCAGGCACCGGTGTGCCGGAGCCGACATCGGGGCCGTGCGCGGTGTCGGCGCGCTCGACGGTGACGGCGACAGCCTGCACATCGCCGGCTTCGGTGCTGGTCGCCTCGGCCACACGGCGGGTCAGCGAGGTGAATTCCATGGTTTTGAGAAAGCCGATCAGCTTCGGCCCATCCGGCGCATGCAGCACGAAATCGTCGAGCCCGTCGGTCACCGGCACGTCGTTCTTCAGCGTCACCAGCTGGCGCGATATGCGCGCCTTGTCGGCATTGGCGATGATGGATTCGCGCCTCTTGTCCTGCTTGATCTCGCTGGCCCGGGCGAGCAGCCCGTCAAGGTCGCCGAACTGTTCCAGAAGCTGCGCCGCCGTTTTCGGCCCGATGCCGGGTACGCCCGGCACATTGTCGACGGAGTCGCCGGTCAGCGCCTGCAGGTCTATCATCTTTTCCGGCGGCACGCCCCATTTCTCGATGACTTCGGGGATGCCGATCTGGCGGTCCTTCATCGGGTCGTACATGCCGACCGTGGGTCCGACCAGCTGCATCAGATCCTTGTCAGAGGAGATGATAGTGGTGTCGCCGCCGGCCTCGCACGCCAGCCTGGCATAAGTGGCGATGAGGTCGTCGGCCTCGTAGCCTTCGATCTCGATGCAAGGCAGGTTGAAGGCCACGGTTGCCTGGCGGATCAGACCGAATTGCGGGATCAGGTCTTCGGGCGGTGCGTTGCGGTTGGCCTTGTATTCCGGGTAAAGATCGTTGCGGAAGGTTTTCGACGAATAATCGAAAATGACCGCTAAATGCGTCGGCACGATGCCTACATCGGTGTTGCGGGCGTCCTGCATCAGCTTCCACAACATGTTGCAGAAGCCGGAGACCGCGCCGACCGGCAGCCCATCGGATTTGCGGGTCAGCGGCGGCAGCGCATGATAGGCGCGAAAGATGTAGCCGGAGCCGTCGATAAGGAAGAGATGGTCGCCTTTTTTCATGCCGGCAGGGATAGCGCGGCAGGACGGCGCGGTCCATGGCAAAGGCGGGCTTCCAACAGGTGTTGCGGCGACATGCTGACAGAGCCTGCCTGCCGATAGGTCCTGCTGCTGTTTGCCTCGGCGCTCACGGCTATGTTACAAAAGTGTAATTTTTGTGCCCTTGAAACGCCACGATCCGAGACACAAATAAAGGTCATCGGCAGTTTTCGCCGAGTCCGGAGCAAGGCCCGTCCCCCGCCTATCCCGGACAATTGCGGCAGCCTATCCCCCCTCTCCGGGCTGCCGCATCGTTTCGAGTAAAAGACCGCCGTGGTTCCCCTCCACCACGGCGGTTCTTTTTTGCCTTCTGACAAGTGTTTACGGTCCGTGGTCCAACGATCGCGGGCTTTTCGTTTTGATGCGCTGCCTTTACGGTCCCGGCACCGAAAAGAAAGGCCCGCAGTAATGTCCACCATTTCCTCCGTCCTCGACCGTCTCGACAAAAATCTCGACCAGAGCCTGGAGCGCCTGTTCGGCCTGCTCCGCATCAAGTCGATCTCCACCGATTCAGACTATGCCGCCGACTGCCGCAAGGCCGCCGAATGGCTGGTGGCGGACCTCAAGCTGATCGGCTTCGACGCTTCGGTGCGCGACACGCCGGGACACCCGATGGTGGTTGCGCACCATGAAGGCCCCGCCGGTTCGCCGCATGTGCTGTTTTATGGCCATTACGACGTGCAGCCGGTCGATCCGATCGAGCTTTGGGAGAACGACCCGTTTGCGCCGGCGGTCAAGGAGATCGAGCCCGGTCACAAGGTAATCACCGGCCGTGGCTCGGCCGACGACAAGGGGCAGCTGATGACCTTCGTCGAGGCCTGCCGCGCCTGGAAGCAGGTGCATGGCAATCTGCCCTGCCGCATCACCATCCTGTTCGAGGGCGAGGAGGAGTCCGGTTCGCCGTCGCTGAAGCCGTTCCTCGAGGCCAATGCCGATGAGCTCAAGGCCGATTTCGCTCTGGTCTGCGACACCGGCATGTGGGACCGCGAAACGCCGTCGATCTGCGTTTCGCTGCGCGGAATGGTCGGCGAGGAGGTCACCGTCAAGGCCGCCGATCGCGACCTGCATTCGGGCCTCTATGGCGGCGCCGCCGCCAACCCGATCCGCATCCTGGCGAAAATCCTCGCCGACATCCATGACGAGAACGGCCACATCACCATTCCCGGCTTCTATGACGGGGTCGAGGAAACGCCGTCGCAGATCCTGAAATCATGGGAAACTCTGGGCGAGACCGCCGAAACCTTCCTCGGACCGATCGGCCTCTCGATCCCGTCGGGCGAAAAAGGCCGCTCGGTGATGGAACTGACCTGGGCGCGGCCGACGGCCGAGTTCAACGGCATCATCGGCGGCTACACCGGCAAGGGGTTCAAGACGGTGATCGCGGCGGAAGCGTCGTCGAAAATCTCCTTCCGCCTCGTCCACAAGCAGGACCCCGAGAAGATCCGCGCCGCGTTCCGGGAATTCGTCAAGGCGCGCATTCCCAGGGACTGTTCGGTCGAATTCCACCCGCATGGCGGCGGGCCGGCAATTCAGCTTTCCTACGACTCGCCATTCCTGGCCAAGGCCAAGACTGCGCTGTCGGATGAATGGCCGAAGCCAGCGGTGACGACCGGCAGCGGAGGCTCGATACCGGTGGTCGGCGACTTCCAGACCTATCTCGGCATGGAATCGCTGCTGGTCGGGTTCGGGCTCGACGACGACCGCATCCACTCGCCCAACGAGAAATACGAGCTGACCTCCTTCCACAAGGGCCAGCGCTCCTGGGCGCGCATTCTCGATGCGCTGACGCGCTGAGGAGGCTGGGAAGTTTTCTTGTTGATTTTTCAGCGGATCGCGGCGAGGACGAGTTACGCCGCGATCCGGAGACAACTATGCCCGACATCCGCTTCCACAAGAACGATCTGCCCGACCTCGCCCACTACAATGTCGACGCGGTGGCCATCGATACCGAGACGCTGGGGTTGAACCCGCACCGCGACCGGCTTTGCGTGGTGCAGATCTCGCCCGGCGATGGCTCGGCCGACGTGATCCAGATCGCGCCCGGCCAGAAGAAAGCGCCGAACCTCGTCAGCCTGCTCCGCAACCGCGGCATATCGAAACTGTTCCACTACGGCCGTTTCGACCTCGCCGTGCTGTACAATGCCTTCGGCGTCATGCCGGAGCCGGTGTTCTGCACCAAGATCGCCTCGCGGCTGACCCGCACCTATACCGACCGGCACGGCTTGAAGGACATCTGCTTCGAACTGCTTGGCGTCGGCCTGTCGAAGGCGCAGCAATCGTCGGACTGGGCGGCCGAGACCCTGTCGCCCGAACAGCTCGAATATGCCGCTTCCGACGTTCTCTATCTGCACCGTCTGCGCGAGGTGCTGGCTGGACGCCTGGCGCGGGACGGGCGCACCAAGGAAGCCGACGCCTGCTTCCGCTTCCTGCCGACGCGTGCCAAGCTCGATTTGATGGGTTGGGACGAAGAGGATATTTTTGCCCACAGCTGATGGCCTTCGGATAACGCTTCCGGCAGCCTTGCAACCAGACACGCGTCGTGGCGTTCTGTCGACTCAATGAGGGGGATGACGTGGCAGACCGCAAACCGATAGCGACCGCCCCGACGGATGGATCCAAGGTCACTGTTCTGTGGAAGGACGGCGCCGGCGTCGTCAGCGAATCCGTCGGGCAATATCGCGACGGCGCCTGGTGGGTCTACACCGACAGCGATACCCAGAAAAAGGTCGACCCGACCAGCTGGCGGCCAGTCTCCAGCGACGATGACGACGATCAATGAGCGCCGCTGGCGGGTGCAACTGCTTTCGCATAGCCTGAAGTCGTTGATATCGAGGCCGATTCGGGGCCTTCCGCTCCGTAGCCTCTCTTCCTGGAGGAACGCGTCATGGGCATCGAAAGCCTTCTCATCTTCATCATAATCGGCGCCATTGCCGGCTGGCTCGCCGGCCTCATCGTCTCGGGCTTCGGCTTCGGCCTCATCGGCAACATCGTCGTCGGCATTATCGGCGCCCTGATCGCCGGCTGGCTGTTTCCAAGGCTGGGCTTCGCAATCGGCGGCGGCATTCTGGCTGCCATCATCAACGCCACGATCGGCGCTGTCATCCTGCTGGTGCTGGTCAAGGTCTTGAAGCGAGCGTGACGCTCGATACGAAACGGAGCGCGCCATGAAACAGAACACCCTCTATCTCCTCATCGGCGCGCTCTTGGTCGTGGTCATTGCGCTAGGTATCTATGTCTATCACGAGCAGACCAAGCCAAAGGGCGTGGAGCTGAAGATCGACGACAAAGGCATTTCGATCCAGCAGAATTGATGATGTCCGCCTGCGGGTGGCGCTGATTTGTCATCCAGGCATTTTACGGCGATTTGGGAGTTGCCTTGTGCGAATATTTGCACATCGTGATTGACTTTCGTTTCCACTATGTGCAAAAATTTGCACATAGATTTGAGCCGAGAAATGAACGAAACCAACACCGCCAAAGTCAAGGGCCGGCTCGAGAGGGAGGGCTGGAAGAACGTCGGCGGCACGAAGCATGACAAGTACAAAAAGGACGGAATGCCGACGATCATGGTTCCTCGCCACAGGACTCTGACGCCGTTGGTAGCTCGGTCTATCGCCCAGGCGGCAGGTTGGGCCTAACGGCTTACAAAATCGGAATAAGGAAAGTTCTTAGATATGTCTCGCTATGTCGCACTCGTGGATGCTGCCGACGGCTTTGTCGGCGTCTCGTTTCCCGATGCTCCTGGCTGCGTCGCGCAGTCGGAAAGCCGGGACGAGGCTGTAAAGGACGCTATGGCCGCGTTGGCCGAATGGGTGGCTGAAGAAATCGCGGACGGCCGTAAAATCCCCACTCCTCGCAAAGTCGAGGCGCTTTTAGAAGATGCTGAGGTTCGAGCAGCGCTCGCCGCTGGCGCTATCTTGATGTCCGTGCCCTTGATCCGAGATGCCGGCCGTCCGGCCCGGGCCAATATCTCGTTGGATGCCGGTTTGCTCGCCGAGGCTGACGAAACAGCCAATCGGTTGGGGGTCACCCGATCGGCCTTTGTCGCCGCCGCGTTGCGAGACAAGATCCGTCAAACTGTTTGAACAGTGATCTCGGGCACCCGCCAAAGTACCGCGTTGCCGACGCCTGTTAGCCAGCGGCAGCGGATTTTAGAAATTCTTAAGGAATTTCAGAAGGGTGCATAAACCCTGCTTTAACGCGCCCTTAAACCGCCGCATCTACCCTCCAACCCGAGCGCCATTGATACCGGGAAGACAGCGCAACGCATGGCGAACCGCAGAGACAGTCGCGTCGAACCCAGCTTCGAGGGATCGCCAAAGGCGAAATCCGCGGCCGGTTTTTCGGTGAACGAGGAGGATCGGGTCGTGCCGGCCAATCGCAAATCATCTTCGGCGCGCAAAACCTCCAAGGCAAAATCATCGTCACGCGGCAAGCGCGGCAAACCCCGGCGCGGGCTGTTCGGCGTGATGGCCCGGATGTTCTACTGGTGCTTCGTGCTCTGCATCTGGGGCGGCATCGCGGTGGCCGGCATCGTCGTCTATTACGGCGCCAAGATGCCGGCGGCGACCACCTGGTCGATCCCCGACCGTGCGCCCAACATCAAGATCGTCTCGGTCGACGGGCAACTGCTTGCCAACCGCGGCATGAGCGGCGGCGAGGCGGTCGGCCTGCACGAAATGTCGCCCTACATTCCGGAAGCCGTCATCGCCATCGAGGACCGCCGCTTCTATTCGCATTTCGGCATCGACCCGATCGGCCTGTCACGCGCCATGGTGACCAATGTTCTGGGCCGGCGTTTCTCGCAGGGCGGCTCGACGCTGACCCAGCAACTGGCCAAGAACCTGTTCCTGAAGCCCGACCGCACGCTGGAGCGCAAGGTGCAGGAAGTGCTGCTGGCGCTGTGGCTGGAGCACAAGCATACCAAGGACCAGATCCTCGAAATGTACCTCAACCGGGTCTATTTCGGCTCCGGCGCCTATGGCGTCGAGGCGGCCTCGCGCCGCTATTTCGGCAAGAGCGCGCGCGACGTCACTCTGTCGGAGGCGGCCCTTCTCGCCGGCCTCTTGAAGGCGCCGTCGCGACTGTCGCCGGCGCGGGATCCGAAGGCGGCGGAGGAGCGTTCGCAGCTGGTGCTCGCCGCCATGCGCGACGAAGGCAAGATCAGCGCCAAGGAACTGGCCTCGGCGATGAGCGCGCCGGCAACGCGCGCGCCATCCTACTGGACCGGTTCGGAAAACTACGTCGCCGACACCATCATGGAAGAGCTGCCCGATTTGATCGGCGACGTGCGCAGCGACATCGTCGTCGACACCACCGTCGACCTCAACCTGCAGAAGCTCGCCGAAGAGTCGATCCGCCGGCTGATCGACGAGAGCGGCAAGAAGCTCAATGTCAGCCAGGGCGCGCTGGTCTCGATCGACAATTCCGGCGCCGTGCGCGCCATGGTCGGCGGCTACGACTATTCGACCAGCCAGTTCGACCGCGCCTCCGAAGCACGCCGTCAACCGGGCTCGGCCTTCAAGCCGTTCGTCTATATGGCCGCGCTGGAAGCTGGTCGCACGCCCGACAGCGTGCGCAACGACGCACCGATCAAGATCGGCAAGTGGACACCGGACAATTACGGCGGCAAGTATTTCGGCAAGGTGACGTTGGCGACCGCTTTGGCGAAGTCGCTGAATTCCGTCGCGGCACAGCTAACCATGGAGGTCGGCCCCGACGCGGTGGTCGAGGCGGCGCATCGCATGGGCATCCAATCCGATCTGATCGCCAACACCTCAATCGCGCTCGGCACCTCGGAAGTGACGCCGCTGGAGCTGACATCGGCCTATGTGCCGTTCGCCAATGGCGGCTACAAGCCCGACATCCATTTCATCCGCCGCATCACCACGACCGAAGGCAAGGTGCTCTATGACGACAATGGCGGCAGCGCGCCGCGCGTCGTCAAGCCGAACATTGTCGGCATGATGAACTCGATGATGACCGGCACGGTCGAGATCGGCACGGCGAAGAAGGCGGCCTTCGCCTGGCCGTCTGCCGGCAAGACCGGAACCAGCCAGAATTCGCGCGACGCCTGGTTCGTCGGTTACACCGCAAACCTCACCACCGGCGTGTGGTTCGGCAACGATGACGGCACGCCGATGAAGAAGGTCACCGGTGGCGCGCTGCCGGCACAGGCCTGGCACGAGTTCATGGTGGCCGCGCATGAAGGCGTGCCGGTCCGGCCGCTGCCCGGCACCTGGAAGTCGACGCCGCCCGACACCATCGTGCCCGACGATATTCCGTCAGTCGATAACAATCAGGCGGCGCCGTTGCCTGCCGTGGCCGTCAGCCGTTCTGAGCCTGCTGCCGCACCGGCACCTGCTGCTGTACCCGCACAAGCACCGGTCCGCCGTCCGGCCGAAACCGTCGATGCCGACGGTTTCAACATGCCGGGCGACGGCGGCACCACGGCCTCGATCAAGCATCCGGTACCGCCGGGCAGCGTCGGCGGCCCGACCAAGAAGCGGAAAACCTCAATCCTGGATATTCTCGGCGGCGGCTGAGCGGCTCGTCATTCTAGCTTCGAACCAAATGCGAGCTGGCAATCCGTTCCTCATATGAGAGCTGCGGTGACAATTCGGCCTCTCGCCACCTTCGCGGCATTCGGCTACATCTCCGGCCGGAGTGACAGACATGGCTGAGACCGACACCAGAAAAACCATCGTGCTGACCGGAGCCAGCCGCGGCATCGGACATGCCACGGTCAAGCGCTTTTCGCGTGAGGGCTGGCGGGTCATCACCTGTTCGCGCCAGGCTTTTGCCGAGGATTGCCCGTGGCCAGCCGGCCCAGAGGACCACATCAAGGTCGATCTCGCCGACCAGGAGGATGTCGGCATCGCCGTCTCGGAGATCCGTCACCGGCTGGAAGCGCATGGCGGGCAATTGCACGCGCTGGTCAACAATGCCGGCATTTCGCCGAAGCTCAAGGACGGCAACAGCCGCATGGATTCGATCGACACGCCGATGCATGTCTGGCGCGACGTGTTCCAGGTCAATTTCTTCGCGCCGATCATGCTCGCGCGGGGCCTCTTCAAGGAGCTTGCTGCAGCAAAAGGCTCGATCGTCAACGTCACCTCGATCGCCGGCACGCGCGTGCATCCTTTCGCCGGCACCGCCTATGCGACCTCGAAGGCGGCGCTCGGCTCGCTGACGCGCGAGATGGCGCATGATTTCGGCCCGCACGGCATCCGCGTCAATGCGATTGCGCCGGGCGAGATCGACACCGCGATTCTGTCGCCTGGCACCGACAAGATCGTCGAGACGATCCCACTCAGGCGCCTTGGCGCCACCTCGGAAGTCGCCGACATCATCTTCTTCCTGTGCTCGCAGCAGGCGTCCTATGTGACGGGCTCGGAAATCCACATCAATGGCGGCCAGCACGTCTGAGCGCTGACAGACTGCTCATTCGGCGATGGTGAGAACAGCCTTGCCGCTGAAGCTGCGCTGCCGCAAGGCGTCCAGGGCCTGGGCGATGTCTGTCCACGGCACGGTCATGGACACGCGGGTTTCCAGCTGGCCGGCCGCGACCAGAGCGAGCAGCGAGGCGATGTCCGCGCCAATGGCTGGACCGGATGTGTAGTAGGCGAAAGTCTGAAGCCCCGCTCCCTCATGGCCCGGAACGAATTGTCTGAAGCCAACCGGCGTGAGTTCGCCGCTGCTCGAACCGAACATGACGATGGTGCCGCGGGGGGCGACGCGTTCGATGGCATGGGCGAGGCTTTGGCCGCCGACCGACTCGGTGATCAGAGAGAATGGCCCTTCGGCCAGTTCGATCGACTCGACGACCTCGTGAGCACCAAGACCGCGGAGATCCTCGGCGTGCCGGGCGGCGGCGATTGCAGTCACCGCGGCGCCTTGCTCGCGGGCGAGCTGGATCTGGAAACGGCCGACCGCACCGCTCGCGCCGGTGATCAGGACCTGCTGTCCCGCGAGGTCGCCGCCATGGCGCAAGACCCTTAGGGCCGTCGTGCCCGCCACGGGAAGCGTGGCGGCGGAAACGAAGCTGACCTCGTCCGGGATGACGGCGAGGCGGTCGGTCGGAACGGCGACCCGTTGCGCCCAGCCGGCCTCGTCGACCAAAGCCACAACCCGGGCGCCGACGGCAGGCCCGGAGCCATCGGCTGCCGCCCGTTCGACAATCCCTGCGATGTCCTGGCCGGGTATCCAGCCTTTTGGGCGTATGGTGAGCAGGCGCAGTTCGCCGCGGTTCAACGAGGTTGCGTGGACGCAGACAAGCGCTTCGTTGGCGAGGGGTTGAGGTTCGTTGGCCTCGGCAAACGTCAGTCCGGTGGGGCTGTCGGGAGAGATGACGAGGGCGCGCATGGGAAGCCTTCCTGCCGGTTTGTGAAATGCCAGCCACGAACCAGAGCCTATCGACTTCCCGGATCAAAGAATTTAGCTATCATGGCGAATAGTCGCTAAAAGCCGTCAATCATGAGACAGCCTCTCCGCTACCCCTGGGCCAATTTCGACGTCGATGATGTGATCGCTCCTGCAATTGCGGTTCGCGTCGATGTCACCGAAACCAAAGCGGAAGTGGCGACCCATTGGCATCGGAAGGGCCAGCTCGTCTTCGCGCTCGGCGGTGGCGTCACCTGCCGCGTGCCCAGCGGTCTGTGGATGGTGCCGCCGCATTGCGGGGTGTGGATTCCCGGTGGCATGGGACACAGCAATATCGCCACCGCCAATGCGCGGATTTTCTTCGTCTATATCGAGCCGGGAGCCGCCGATCTGCCGGACCGCTGCTGCACGCTGTCGATCTCGCCATTGTTGCGCGAACTGATCATCGAGCTGGCCGATCGCGTGGAGGAGGATGAGGCGAGGGACGTGCTCCTGACCACGATCCTGCTCTCCGAACTGCCGCGCATGCCGGTTCAGCTATTGCATCTGCCGATCTCCGCCGAGCCGCGCTTGCGGCGGATCGCCGAGGCGCTGGCGCAAGACCCGGCCGACCGCAGCACGCTTGCCGAGTGGGCCAATCGCGTCGCGCTGAGTGAAAGCAGTCTTGCCCGTCTGGTGGTGAAGGAAACCGGCCTGAGCTTCGGCCGCTGGCGCCAGCAATTGCATCTGATCGTCGCCATAAGGGAGCTGGCCTCCGGTGCGAGTGTCCAGCAGGTTTCGGGCGATCTCGGCTACGCCTCCGTCACCGCCTTCATCACCATGTTCAAGAAGGCGCTTGGCAAGCCGCCGGCAAAGTATCTCGCCAGCGTCGCGCACAATGGCGGCTCCGCCTTCGTTGGATGATCGATGCGCCTGTGGCAAGCCTCAGGCCGGGGAGGGCTCAATGGCTTCGGGGCGCGGCATCGGCTTTTGCTCCAGCACTTCTTGCACGATGCCGCGGGCGATCTCGCGTTCGCCCATGATGACGGTGTCGGCGCCGAGGCCTTTGAGATGCTCGACCTCGGCATCGGAATGGGCCCTCGCTATGACGTTGATGCCGGGATTCGCGGCGCGTGCCCTGAGCACGATCTGCCCGGCCTCGAACGCGTTGGGGATGGCAAGGATCAATCGCCTGGCGCCCTGCGGATTGGCGGCGGCGAATACACCTGCATTGGCCGCGTTGCCGGAGACGATTTCGACGCCGTCGTCTCTCAGCCTCGCCAGCGTCTTGTCGGCGTCCTCGATGACCAGGAAGGACAGCGATGCCTGTTTCAGCGCCGCGCCGACCAGGCTGCCGACGCGGCCGTAGCCGATCAGGATGGTGTGGCCCGAAAGCGTTGTGCGTGGCGGTGGGCCATCCTCTTTTGCCGCGGCGGCCACCGAGGCCACTTGTCCGGGCTGCGTCGCCGGGCCGACCGGCTTGGCCTCTTCCGGTGGTGCTGCCTTGGCGCGCGCGTCCAGCCATGGCTTCATCCAGTCGAGGGCGAGGAACATCAGCGGATTGGCCAGGATCGACAGGATGGCGCCTGCCAGGATCAGGTCGCGTCCCTGTTGCGGCAACAGCTTCAGCCCGACGCCGAGCTCCGCCAGGATGAAGGAGAATTCGCCGATCTGCGCGAGGCTGGCCGAGATCATCAAGGCGGTTCCCAGCGGATAGCGGAAGGCGACGACGATGACGAAGGCGGCCAGCGACTTGCCGATGACGATGATGGCCAGCGTCGCCAGGATCGGCCAGCCATTGCTCATCAGGCTGAACGGATCGAACAGCATGCCGACCGAGACGAAGAACAGCACCGAGAAGGCGTCGCGCAGCGGCAGTGATTCCTCCGCCGCGCGGTGGCTGAGCTCGGATTCGCTCATGATCATGCCGGCGAAGAAGGCACCGAGCGCCAGCGAGACGCCGAACAGTTTGGCGGCGCCGAAGGCGACGCCGAGCGCGATCGCCAGCACCGCCAGCCGGAACAGTTCGCGCGAGCCGGTATGGGCGACGTAATGCAGGATCCACGGAATGACGCGGCGGCCAACCACCAGCATGACGATGACGAAGGCGACGACCTTGGCCAGCGTGAGGCCGACGACGCCCCAGATGCCGAAGCTGGCCGGCAGCGACAAAAGGCTCGCATGGTCATCGACCTGCGGCTGGCCGCCGAGCACGCCGGCCAACGCCGGCAAAAGCACCAGCGCCAGCACCATGGCGAGGTCCTCGACGATCAGCCAGCCGACGGCGATGCGGCCGCGCTCGGTCTCGATCAGCCGTCGCTCCTGCAACGCGCGCAACAGCACCACTGTGGACGCGACGGAAAGCGCTAGGCCGAAGACGAGGCCTGCGCCCATCGACCAGCCGAGCATCCAGGCAAGGCCGGCGCCCAGCGCGGTGGCAAAGCCGATCTGGACGATGGCGCCGGGTACGGCGATGGCGCGGACGGAGAGAAGATCCTTCAGCGAGAAATGCAGGCCGACGCCGAACATGAGCAGGATGACGCCGATTTCGGCCAGCTCATTGGCAAGACCGGCATCGGCGACGAAACCCGGCGTGTTCGGTCCAACCAGCACGCCGGCGACGAGATAGCCGACCAGCGGCGGGATGCGAAAACGGTTGGCGAGCGCCCCGAAGATGAATGCCAGCCCCAGACCGGCGACGATGGTGGCGATAAGGGGCGTGTCATGCGGCATTGTCTGTGGAGCGCCTTTCGGGAAATGTGGGGTGTGCGCCGCCCGCAGCCGCCGCCTTTGCAATATGGTGGAGGGGGTGCGGGCCACGCAACCCGCGAGACGTAAATTGGTGGCCAGAGGCGCCGAAAAACGAAAGGCGCGCGCAGCGAAAACGCTGCGCGCGCGAATGATCTATGAGATAGCGTCAGGCTGCCTGCTGCAGCATGGCCTCGATGTCGATCAGCGGGCGGTTGGTCAGTGTCTTTGGGATCTCCGCCTGCACCTTGTCGGTGACTTCCTTGTGCAATTTCTTGCGCATGGTGCCGAGCACCAGCGGCGGCGCGACCAGCACGATGTCGTCGAAGATGCCGTGATGGGCGAGCTTGTAGAGCCGGTCCGCGATCTCTTCGGCAAAGCGTTCCTTGCCCTGCCGGTGCCAGTCGGTTTCCTCAACCGCGCTGCGATGCACGGAGGGGCCGTCATTGTAGCGGCCGGGACTGTCGCTGCCTTGTTCGCGCGTTGCCGGATTGTCCTGGTTCATCTCCTGGAAGAGCTGCAGGTGCGGATAGAGATTGTCGCCCTCGTTCTTCAGGAACAGCGCTTTCTCGCCATCGGCCACCATGACCAGAAGGCCATGTTTCAGGTTGATCTTGCTCATTTGCGGGCTCCTGCTTGAAGGTTCAAATCCAGCCGACGATTGTCTGTTACGGCAGGGGCAGAACGCGTGGCGAAGCGGGAACGTTCCACTTCGTTCGCCGAGATCGCACGCAGCCATATCCAGCCCGATCTAACGTCCATCGGAGCAATGTCCGAGGTGACGGCTTTAATCTACTAAATTAGTAGAATTTAGAAAAAACAATTTTGCAGCTTGGCCGCCTGCCGGATAAAAGAGCCGCAGAACAAGGCCTGCGGCAGCAGCTTGAATCCGCCTGATATGCGGATGTGGAATATTTTTCTCTTGGCCCTTTGGCTTGCGGAAAACCGATTGCCTCCCGTCAGGGGATGCGCGAGTGGGTTCCTTCAGCTTTTTCGCGTCCGCGCCTAAAACTGCCGAATTGTTCCGGAATCTGTTCGTCATGCCGCACACCAATCCCAAGCTCACCGCGTTCCCGGTCTTCATGCGGGTCGAAGGCGAAGCCGTGGCCATCGTCGGCGGCGGAGGCGAAGCGTTGGCCAAGGCGCGGCTACTTGATCAGTCGAGTGCTGTGCTTCGCATCATTGCCGATGTTGCCGACGCCGAATTGCTGAGCTTCATCGCCACGACCGGCGCCATCCGTATCGACGCCCCCTACGACGCCGCGCATCTCGAAGGCGCGGTCCTGGTGTTTGCCGCCAGCGGCGACGAGACGCTCGACCGCCGCGTCGCCCACGATGCGCGCCGCCTTGGCATTCCGGTCAATGCCGTCGACCGGCCGGAGCTATGCGATTTCTTCACCCCGGCGCTGGTCAACCGCGCCCCGGTCGCCATCGCCATCGGCACGGAAGGCGCGGGTCCGGTGCTGGCGCAGATGCTGCGCAGCCGCATCGACCGCATGCTGTCGCCGTCGCTCGGGCCGCTGGCAGCGCTTGCCGCCTCGTTCCGGGGTGCCGCCGAAAAGCTGCTGCCGAAAGGCAACGCCCGCCGCCAGTTCTGGAGCAGTTTTTTCCAGGGTGCACCGGCGCGCGCCGTCGAAGCCGGCGAGCTTTCGCAGGCGCATGACGCCGCCGCCGATCTGTTGCTGTCGAAGGCTCCGGCTTCGGGCCATATCGCGTTGGTTGGCGCCGGGCCAGGTGCTGAGGATCTTCTGACGCTGCGCGCGCATCGGCTTTTGATGGAAGCCGACGTCATCGTCTATGACGCGCTGGTGCCGGAGGCGATCGTCGCCATGGGCCGCCGCGACGCCGAGCGGCTGCCGGTCGGAAAACGCAAGGGATGCCACACCAAGAGCCAGGCCGAGATCAATGCGCTGCTGGTCGATCTCGGCAGGCAGGGCAAGCGCGTCGTGCGGCTGAAGTCGGGCGACCCGCTCGTGTTCGGCCGCGCCGGCGAGGAGATGGCCGCACTGCGCGATGCCGGCATCGCCTATGATGTCGTCCCCGGCGTCACCGCCGCCTTTGCCGCCGCCGCCGACTTCGAGCTGCCGCTGACGCTGCGCGGCGTCTCCTCGTCGATGGTGTTCACCACCGGCCATGATCTGAAGGGCAATTCGCTGCCGGATTGGGCCAAGCTCGCCATTTCCGGCGCCACCGTCGCCGTCTATATGGGCCGCTCGGTCGCCGCCGAAGTCGCCGGACGACTGATCGAGGCCGGCCTGTCGCCGGACACGGCGGTTGCCGTGGTCGAGAATGCCAGCTTGCAGAACCGCCGCCGTTTCCACGGCACACTGGCCGATTTGCCGTCGCTGGAAGAGCGCGCCGATCTGGCCGGTCCGGTGATGACCATCATCGGCGACGCGGTTGCCGGCGCCAACTTTGAACGTTCCGAGCCGCTCGCGGCCCATAACTATGAGGGCGCCGCCAACGCGGCCGACGCAGAGGTCGAGCCATGAAGATACTGACCGCAAACCGCCTCTCCGACGGCATCGCCGTCTGGTACGCCGATGGCGGCTGGGCCGAGACGGTCGACCATGCCGACCTTGCCCATGACCAAGCGGCAGAGGACAGGCTGGAAGCAATCGGCGCCAAGGCCAACGCCAACAATCAGGTTGTCGACGTCAATCTGATCGACGTTGAAGTCATCAATGGCGTCGTCGTGCCGGTACGCTTGCGCGAAAAGATCCGCGCCGCCGGCCCGACCATCCGGGAAGATCTGGGCAAGCAGGCTGCGCGGGCAGCGTAACAAAATACGGGCGGACGCGCCCTGAAAGACGAAACATGTACCGCTACGATGAGTTCGACCACGATTTTGTCCAGGCCCGCGTCGCCGAGTTCAGCGACCAGGTCGAACGCCGGCTGTCCGGCGAGATCACCGAGGATCAGTTCCGGCCGCTGCGGCTGATGAACGGCGTCTACCTGCAGCTGCACGCCTACATGCTGCGCATCGCGGTGCCCTATGGCACGCTGAACAGCGCGCAACTGCGCATGCTCGGCCACATCGCGCGCAAATACGACAAGGGCTACGGCCACTTCACCACGCGCCAGAACATCCAGTTCAACTGGCCGGCGCTGTCCGACATTCCGGCGATCCTGGCCGATCTCGCCAGCGTCGAGATGCATGCCATCCAGACCAGCGGCAATTGCATCCGCAACGTCACCGCCGATCACTTTGCCGGCGCCGCCGCCGACGAGGTCGCTGATCCGCGCCCCTATGCCGAGATCCTGCGGCAATGGTCGTCTGTGCATCCGGAATTCTCGTTCCTGCCGCGCAAGTTCAAGATCGCGGTGACCGGGGCCGAGCGCGACCGCGCCGCCATCCAGACGCATGATATCGGTCTGCATCTGAAGAAGAACGCCGCCGGCGAGCTCGGCTTTGCCGTCTATGTCGGTGGCGGCCAGGGCCGCACGCCGATGGTGGCGCGCAAGATCCGCGACTTCCTGCCGGAAGCCGACCTGCTGTCCTACTGCACGGCGATCCTGCGCGTGTACAACCTCTATGGCCGCCGCGACAACAAGTACAAGGCGCGCATCAAGATCCTCGTCCACGAGACCGGCGTCGAGGAAATCACCCGCCAGGTCGAGGCCGAATGGCAGGAGCTGAAGGACGCCGAGCTGAAGCTGCCGGAAGCCGACATCCGTGCCATCGACGCCTATTTCGCGCCGCCGGCACTGACCGCCCGGCCGGAAGGCGACGCGGCGATCAAGCTGGCGCGGCTCGATTCCAAAAGCTTCTCGGATTGGCTCGACCAGAATGTCGTGACGCATCGCCATCCCGACTATGCCGCGGTGACGATTTCGCTGAAAGGTATCGGCGAAGTGCCGGGCGATGCCACCGACAGCCAGATGGAAGCGGTCGCCGACATAGCCGAGAAATACGCGTTCGACGAACTGCGCGTCAGCCATGAGCAGAACCTGATCCTGCCGCATGTGGCGCGCGCCGATTTGAAAGCGGTCTACGACGCTTTGGTCGACATTGGCCTCGCGACGGCCAATTCCAACCTGATCAGCGACATCATCGCGTGCCCTGGCCTCGATTATTGCGCGCTGGCGACAGCGCGCTCGATCCCGATCGCGCAGGAGATTTCGCTTCGCTTCGCCTCGCTGGAGCGGCAGCGCGAGATCGGCGAATTGAAGCTGAAGATTTCCGGCTGCATCAATGCCTGCGGACATCACCATGTCGGCCATATCGGTATCCTCGGCGTCGAGAAGAAAGGCTCCGAACTCTACCAGGTGACGCTTGGCGGATCGGCCGACGAGAACACCTCGGTTGGCGAAATCATCGGCCGCGGCTTCTCTTCGGAAGAGATCACGGACGCCATCGAGCAGATCGTCGACACCTATCTCGGCCTTCGGCTCGGTCCCAGTGAACGTTTTATCGACGCCTACCGCCGTGTCGGTCCCGCGCCGTTCAAGGAGGCGCTCTATGCTGGCGAAACCAAGGCCGCTTGACCGCATCGTCGACGTCGACGACAGCATCGCCGCCAAAGCGGCGGGCTTCGACGCGCTGTATGGACATCTGAGCCCGCTCGACATCATCGAACGCGCGGCGAGCGAATTGTTTCATGACGAGATCGCCGCCGTGTCGTCCTTCGGCGCGGATTCCGCCGTCCTGCTGCATATGATCGCCAAGGTCGACCGCACGCTGCCGGTCATCTTCCTGGACACCGGCAAGCATTTCGGAGAGACGCTGGGCTATCGCGATGCGCTGGTCGCCGATTTCGGGCTGACCAACATCAGGGTGATCAAGCCCGAAGACGCGGCGCTCGAGCGGGTCGATCCGACCGGCAATCTGCACCAGAGCAATACCGATGCCTGCTGCGACGTGCGCAAGGTCGAGCCGCTGGCGCGCGGCGTCGCCCCCTTCCGCGCCTGGCTGACCGGCCGGAAGCGCTTCCAGGCGGCGACGCGAGCCGCGCTGCCGGTGTTCGAGGCGGTCGGCCCGCGCGTACGCGTCAATCCGCTGGCGCACTGGACGACATCCGACCAGGCTGACTACATGCGCGCGCATGCGCTGCGCGAAAATCCGCTGGTTGCGTACGGCTATCTGTCGATCGGCTGCTTCCCATGCACGCAGCCGGTGCAGCCGGGCGAGGATGCGCGAAGCGGACGCTGGGCCGGTCATGCCAAGACCGAGTGCGGCATCCATCTGTCGGGACTGGAAGTGTCGCTGACCGACGCATCCCTTTAAGCTATGGTGATATTCAGGTGAGGCTGGCCTGCAACGGCGGCTTCCGCTCGGAGGCCGCCGGTTTCGTGTGGACCGGCTTTCGCGGACTTTCGATTTTTAGGGCTTTAGGAATTTTCTATGACTGAACAGACCACAGCGGAGACCCGCCTCTGGACCCGGACGGGTTTTCGCGAAGACGAGTGGACACATGCCGAAAGTGCGGATGCACTGGCGGGCAATGGCCGCTTCATCCTGCCGTTGCAGGCATTTCTCGGCCTCGATGCCGAGGTGCGGCGCTCGGCCAAGGAGCGGCTGGGCGTCGCATTGCTGCCGGGCGACCAGCTGGAAAAGATCGTGGATCTGCTCGACCAGCTGTCGCTGGTGGCGCTGGCCTTTCCGGCCTTCAGCGACGGCCGCTCGTTTTCCAAGGGCGAATTGCTGCGCAGCCGCTACGATTTCGAGGGCGCGGTCCGCGCCACGGGCCAGGTGCTCGTCGACCAGCTGCCGCATATGCTGCGCCTCGGCTTCGACGAGTTCGAGATCTCCAACCCGGTTCTGCTGAAGCGCCTCGAAGAAGGCCGCACAGGCGGGCTGGGCCTTTACTATCAGCCGACCGAAGCGTCGGAGCCGAAGGGGCCGAAATACTCCTGGCGGCGCGTTCGCAACAGCTGACGCGACGGTAATTCCGCCTGTCTTTACAAAGACTGTGATCGGGCCTTCTCCTGGCTGTCCGGACGGAAATATCCGCGGGGCGCGAGGGAGGAATCGGCGCTCATCGGCGGCAACACCAATGCACCGTCCATCATGATCGCCGAAAAGGCGCCTGACATGATCAGGGCTGCAAGGTCTGGATGCGCGAGGAGCGCAAGGCTGCCTGAGCCGGTTTTTGGGAGATGCCGCCGCGCCTTCGGTGCGGCGGTTTTTTTCTTTGTCTTACGGAATTCCCAAGCGAAAGCCCGGAAAACCGCCTCACACTTTGCTGGAATTGCTTTTAGGCCAAGGCCCGCGCTTCGCGAAACGAGATCAGCTTGCGGCGGTTCTCGTCCCACAACGCCAGCTTGACGCAGCGCAGGCTGTCGAGGAGCGTGACGCGGCCGATGCCGCGCAGTTCGGGATAGTCGCGCAGCACTTCCTGCAGCCGGTAGCCCGGCACCTTGGCCGAGAGATGGTGCACGTGATGGACGCCGATATTGCCGGTGAACCAGTTCAGCACCGGCGGCAAATCATAATAGGACGAGCCGTGCAGGGCGGCACGCTGGAATTCCCACTCTTCGTCCTTCGCCCATTCCGTCTCCTCGAACTGGTGCTGGACGTAGAACAGCCAGATTCCGGCCGATCCGGCCAGGATCACGATCGGCAAATGGACGATCAGGAAAGCGCCGGGGCCGACCAGCCAGATAAGCAGCGCTGCCGCGACCGCGATGCCGAGATTGGTGGTCATCGACGACACCCAGGGCGTCAGGCCGCCGCGCATCATGCCGACCGGCAGCCTCTGCTCGAAGATGAACAGCCAGATCGGGCCAAGGCCGAACATCACCAGGGGATGGCGGTAGAGACGATAGGCAAGGCGTCCCCGCCAAGACAGCTGCCGGTATTCAGCAACCGTCAACGTCCTGATATCGCCCATGCCGCGCTCGTCAAGATTGCCGGCGCTGGCGTGATGGGTGGCGTGCGCGCGCCGCCAGCAATCGTAAGGGGTCAGCGTCAGCACGCCGAGCGCGCGGCCGATCCAGTCGTCGGCAGTGCGGTTGGCGAAGAAGGAGCCGTGGCCGCAATCGTGCTGGATCATAAAGATCCGCACCAGAAAACCGGCGGCCGGAAGGATCAGGATCAAGCCCCACCAGTGGCCATAGGAATAGGCTGCCGAAGACAGCGCCCACAGCGTAACGAAAGGAATAAGGGTGATGGCGAGTTCAAGAGTGCTGCGTCGCCGGTCGGGCTTCTTGTAGCGCGCCAGGATCTTCAACCAGGCGCGCTTGCTGTTGGCGGCCGTCTCGGGGGAAATCATGTTCATCAGGAAGCATAGGCGGGGCGTCCCGCTGCCGCAAGGAAAAGCTCACGCAAAATTACTGCGCGTAATTGTCGCGCGATAGCATCGCTATTGACGGCGTCGGCCGCCGGCCATGCTGGCTTCTATGCCGTCCAGCCGGTCGAGCAGGTCCCGGAAACGGGCGGGAATGTCGGCCTCGGTGCGGAAGGCCGGCAAGGTGCGCAAGAAGCGCGTCGTCGCCTCGGTGCCGAACTGGCGCCTGATGTCGGCGGCGAGCTCTTCGCTTCTGTTGCCAGTATTGCGGTCCATTGTCTCAAATCCTGTGTCGGTTTCAAAACTCCTCCAAGCTTTGAATGGTTCCCCATAGCGGGGTATTGGCAAGCAAAGGCTGCCGTTACGGTAAAGTTTGAATTAATTTTGAACGTCTTTGCGTCCCGCACCAAGTCCGACGGGCAGCCCGCAACATTGCCTGCTGTTGGGCGTCCTCCTGGGCTTGCCCCTTGATTTTTGGCCGCCAAACCTCGATATCGGGCGCGAATCCAAACCATTCGAATGACGGGAAATGGCGATGAGCGACCAGACAAAAGACGAACGCGCGCCCGAGGATATCGAAACGGCCGAGGCCGAGCGCACGCAAGGCGGCATCGACGGCGACTATGAAGCGCTGGTGCGGCTGCTGAAGGAAAACGAGGAGCTGAAGGACCGCGCGCTGCGCGTCGCGGCCGAGATGGAGAATCTGCGCCGCCGCACCGCCCGCGACGTGCATGATGCGCGCGCCTATGCGGTGGCCAATTTCGCCCGCGACATGCTGTCGGTGTCGGACAATCTGCGCCGCGCGCTCGATGCTATCCCCGCCGAGGCGAAAGCGGCCGGAGATGCCGGCTTCAAGGCGCTGATCGACGGCGTCGAGATCACCGAGCGCGCCATGCTGTCGACGCTGGAACGGCATGGGGTGAAGAAGCTTGAGCCAGAAGGTGAGAAGTTTGACCCGAATTTCCACCAGGCGATGTTCGAAGTGCCCAATCCCGATGTGCCGGCCAACACCGTCGTCCAGGTCGTGCAGCCGGGCTATTCGATCGGCGAGCGCGTGCTGCGGCCGGCCATGGTCGGGGTCGCCAAGGGCGGCCCCAAGATCGCGGCCACCGAAGCGCCGGTCGAGCCGGGGCCGGTGAACGAGCAGGCCGAGAAGGATGCGTGAATAGGGAAAAGGGAATAGGAATATGGAATAGGGAATAGGGAATAGGGAATAGGGAATAGGCAGGCGTATCAATCGCGCGGCTTCGTGTTATTCATACTTTCCCTAATTCCTAATCCCTACTGCCCAATCCCTACTGCCTCATGTCCCTGACGCCCATCGACCTCCTCGACTATGCCGGCGTCGCCGTCTTTGCCGCGACCGGGGCGTTGGCGGCTTCGCGCAAGCAGCTCGACATTATCGGCTTCCTGTTTCTGGCCAGCGTCACCGGCATTGGCGGCGGCACGCTTCGCGACGTCATCCTCAACCTGCCCGTCTTTTGGGTCGCCAACTCCGGCTATGTGCTGGTTTGCGCGGCGGTTGCGGTGCTGGTCTTCTTCATCGCTCACCGCGTCGAATCCCGCTGGAAATGGCTGCTTTGGCTCGACGCCATCGGATTGGCGGCCTTTTCGGTAATGGGCGCGGCCAAGGGGCTGGCCATCACCGGCTCGCCGGTCGTCTCCGTTGTTATGGGCGTGCTGACCGCTACGTTCGGCGGCATCCTGCGCGATCTGCTGGCCGGCGAGCCATCGGTGCTGCTCAGGCCCGAAATCTACGTCACCGCCGCACTCGCGGGCGCCGGCCTCTACACACTTGGCGATCTTGCCGGCCTGCCGCCGCTCGCCTCGGATATCACCGGCTTCGTCGCGGCTTTCCTGGTGCGCGGCGGCGCGCTGAAATTCGGCTGGACCTTTCCGTCCTACAAGAGCCGCCCGGGACGGCGACCGGAGGATATTCCATAGGGAGAGGGATTAGGGAATAGGGAATAGGGAATAGGGAATAGGGAATAGGGAATAGGGAATAGTCAGCAATTCGCGGCAGCCTTCACTACTGCCTACTGGCTACTGCCTACTGCCTCACGCCGCAAAGCGCTGCGCTTCCCCGCCATAATAGTTGACGTAGCGAGCGCCGATTTCCTTGACCGGCATCACCACGAACACATCGACGGTGGAGAACTCACGGTCGATGACGCAGCCGTCGCCGATGCGGGCGCCGACGCGCAGATAGCCCTTGACCAACGGCGGCATGGCCGCAATCGCCGCCTTGGCGTTGACCGCCTCGATCGGCATCAGGTCCATCGAGCAATAGCGCCCGGAGACCGCCCGCACATCCCAGGCGGAGTTGGTCCGGCAGTGATGGGCAAGGTAGGTGAGCGCCTCGGCATGCGCAGCCGGCACCGTGCCAGGGAACGAGGCACAACCGGTCATCACGCCGATCTCATAGTGGTTGATGTAGGCCCAGATGCCTTGCCACAGCGCCTCGATGGTGCGCTTCGAGCGGTATTCCGGCAGCACGCAGGAGCGGCCGAGCTCAAGGAAGCGCTGGCCAGGATGGCGGGCGATCAGCTTGGTCAGTTCGAACTCGCCTTCGGAATAGAAGCCGCCGGCGGTCGCGGCAATCTCTTGCCGCAGCAGGCGGTAAGTGCCGACGATGCGGCGATGCTCGGGGCCGGAGATCGAAGTGTCCAGCACGAGGAGATGGTCGCACAGCGGGTCGAAGCGGTCGGCGTCGCGCCGGTCCTGCGCCTGGAACAGGTCCTTCCTGGCGCCAAGCTCGTCATAAAACACCCGGTAGCGCACTTCCTGGGCGGCGGCGATCTCGGCCTCATTGCGGGCAAGCCGCACTTCGAGATTGCCGATACGGCCCAGCGGTGCGCCTGTTGCGACGGCATCGGCGTTCCGCGCGGCGAGCAAAGCGCCGCCTGCGCTGGGCCGAGTGTCACATTCCGGCATAACTGTATGCACGAGTGATTCTCCTTCGAGCCATCCCTCTTGGCACGGGGATACGGTGTAGGTGCAACAGGATTGTGACAGTACCGTGATACGGCGCGACGGGCAATACTTCGTCGGCTGGCGAAAACCCTCATTCGGCTACCTACGTGACGCGAGGATTGCGCCAGCGTCGCCTTGAAGCGCGTCGCGCTGGGACGATTCACGCGACGCGCTTCAAGTCTTTGTTTTGTGCATGTCGTCTTCTCAAAACCGGGGCCACTTTTGAGCGACATGAATTCAGGCGGCCACCTGGCCCTCGACGGCATGGACCAGCGCGTCGGGATCGAGCGGCTTGGTGACAAAGCCGCTGGCGCCATGGGCGAGCACGGTGTGGCGGGTCTTTTCCTGGCTGTCGGCCGAAAGCACCATGATCGGAACCGGCGGCACAGCCATTTCCTCCTCGTGGCGGCGGATGGCGGCGATCGCGTCCAGCCCGTCCATAACCGGCATGTGCAAATCCATCAGCACCACATCGAAGCGATTTTTCAGCCCGGCTTCGGTCACCGCCTCGACCGCGGCCTTGCCATTGCCGACCACTTTCACGCGGTGTCCCGCCTTCAAAAGCGTGGCGCGGGCAAGCATGGCGTTGATGTCGTTGTCTTCGGCGATCAGCACCGACAAACCTTGCTGGCGCCCGCCATGGGCACGAAGCGAGGACGCGCCGGTCTTTTCCGGCTTGGGCGGCGGCAAGGCAGGGGCATGACTGGTCAGCAGCACGCGCAGCAGGGTTTCGCCGCGCACCGGCCTCGCCAGGAAGGTGGCGTAGCCGTTGGTGCGGAATTCGCCAAGCATGCCGCGGTCGGTCGGCGCGATCAGCGTGATCGCCTCGCAATCGGCAAAGCCACTCTGGCGCAGGCGCTTGAGCAGTCTGCCGTCGCCGTCCTCCAGGGCCGCGTCGATCAACAGCACATCGCAATGTTCGGCGAAGGGCGTCGCCTGGGAAGCGGTTGCGGCGACGTCGACGGCGCCGCCATGGGCGCGGATGGTGCGGGCGATGGCGTCCGCCTCGACGGCGTTCTTCGACACGATCACGGCGCGCCGGCCGGCCAGGATGTTCTGCCGGTTCTGCGGTGCTTCGGTTGCTCCTGCGGCCGGGATCTCGAAGACGAATTCCGATCCCTCGCCAAGCCGGCTCGACACCGAAATGGCACCGCCCATGGCGGCGACCAGGCGCCTCGATATGGCCAGACCGAGGCCGGCGCCGCCATGGGTGCGGGTCGAGGTGCCGTCGGACTGTTCGAACTCCTCGAAGATGCGCTCCATATCCTCTTCGCGCAGGCCAGGGCCGGTGTCGGCGACGGTGAAGCAGATGCGGTCGCTGGTTTCGGTGCGGGCCCGTGCAACCGAAACCAGCACGCCGCCGGTGTCGGTGAACTTGATCGCATTGCCGATCAGGTTGAGCAGCACCTGCCTGACTCTTCCCGGATCGGCCATGATCATCTGTGGCACGTCGGGCTCGACATGACAGCCGAGGCCGATGTTCTTGGCGAAGGCTTTCGCCGCCATCAGTTCGATGATGTTGTCGGCAATTTCACGCAACGATGTCGGCTGCGGTTCCGGGTCGAAGCGGCCGGCCTCGATCTTGGAATAGTCGAGCAGGTCTTCGATGAGCGCCAAAAGCGCGCTGGCCGAGGTCGAGACGGCGCCGACATAGGTGCGCTGCTCGGGCGACAGATTGGTGTCGGCCAGTAGCTTGGCCATGCCCATGATGCCGTTCATCGGCGTGCGGATCTCATGGCTGACGGTGGCGAGGAAGCGCGACTTGGCCTGGCTGGCATATTCGGCGCGCTCGCGCGCGGTGATCAACGAGGATTCGGCGCGCTTGCGGGCGGTGATGTCACGGGCAATCGCCCGGTGCGAGACGGCGCCGCTATCCTTGTCGCGCACCGACAGTTCGATCCACGAGAACCAGCGCGGACCGTTCGGCGTGCGGATGGAGACGTCGGTGGAACTCAGGCATTCGTGATCCGAAAAGGCGGCGTCGGGAACGATACCGACATCGATGCCGAGGTCGGCCAGAGTCCTGCCGGCAAGGTCGCGCTGATCGGTTCCGACGAGGCCGGCGAAAACCATGTTGGCATAGACGATGTGGCCGTCGCGGTCGCGGTGGACGACGAGATCGCCGAGCGCATCGATCAGCCCGCGAAAACGCTCCTCGCTCTCCTGCATCTCCCACATGCGGTCGGCCAGCGTCTCGATCTCGGCGCGGCTGCGCGCGGCGGTTTCGTCGAGCAAGGCCGTCGCGCGGTGGACGGTGCGGCGGTTGCGCAGGTGCATGGCGACGCCGGCAACGCCTGTCGCCAGCAGGCCGAGGGTGATGAAGATCGGCGCACCGGTGAGGTGGGAGAGGCCCGCCAGCACGACACTGGCGACCACCGTCAGGAACGGCAGGCCCTCGGACGTGGGGCGCGGCAAATCCGGCGCCAGCGGCGGCGCGGCAACATGCTGCCGCTTGGGCGTCGCCGGGTTCGGCCCGTCGATGCTTTCGGCGCGGCTCTTCTCTTTCCTGGCGGACTCCGCGATCATGCGGAACTCCTTGCCAGATAGAGATTATGGAAAAGCGCGGCGGATCGTTCGAATTTTAGCGGTCATGCATTTTTGGCGGTTTTCCGCATCGCCTGATCTTTTCCGAAACCTGATTCCCTTTCGGGATCATGCTTCGGGAGCCTCACATATCGACAACCACGCGGCCCCTGATCTTGCCCTCGACGATGTCATGGGCGGCGGTGATGATGCCGTCGAAGCCGATGGTCGTCGACAGGCCGGCGAGCTTCTTGAGATCAAGATCGCTGCCGATGCGGCGCCAGGCTTCCAGCCGCACAGCCTTTGGCGCCATCACTGAATCGATGCCGAGCAGCGAGACGCCGCGCAGGATGAACGGGGCGACGCTCGACGGCAGATCCATGCCACTCGCCAGGCCGCAGGCGGCGACCGCGCCGCCATAGGCGGTCATCGACAGCACATTGGCCAGCGTGTGGCTGCCGACGGCATCGATGCCGCCGGCCCAGCGCTCCTTGGCCAGCGGCTTGGCCGGCTGGGAGAGTTCCTCGCGCGAAATCACTTCGGCGGCACCGAGGCCGATCAGATAGGAGCTTTCGGCGTTGCGGCCGGTCGAGGCGATGACGTGATAGCCAAGGCTGGACAGGATCGAGACCGCGACCGACCCAACGCCGCCGGCTGCACCCGTCACCACCACCGGGCCGCGATCCGGCAGGATGCCGTGCCGCTCCAGCGCCATGACGCTGAGCATGGCCGTATAGCCGGCGGTGCCGACCGCCATCGCATCGTGCGCGCTGATGCCGTCGGGCAACGGCACCAGCCAGTCGCCGTTGACGCGCGCGCGCCCGGCATAGGCGCCGAAATGCGTCTCGCCGACGCCCCAGCCATTGAGGATGACCTTGTCGCCCTTGCGCCAGTCGGCATGCGATGAGGAGAGGACGGTTCCGGCGAAATCGATGCCCGGCACCAGCGGCCAGCGGCGGATCACTGGCGCTTTCCCAGTGATGGCCAGCCCGTCCTTGTAGTTGACCGTCGTCGCCTCGACCGCGACAGTTACGTCGCCTTCCATCAGATCGGCTTCGCTGAAATCGACGATCTCGACCGATTGCTTCTTTTCGGCGTCGCGCGAAACGAGGATGGCTTTGAAGGTTTCAGGCATCTCTTCTCCTCGGCTTCGCAAAGGCTGGCGGTCGGCATTGGCTGGCTCTGGCCGAACTGTGCGGCGACCGTCCGGCGAGGTCAATTGGTCAAAAGAGTCGGGCCGTCAGGCTTCTGGGCCTTGCGGCTTGGCCTCGCGCCGCCAGCCGATGAACTCGTCGAAGACGACCAGCGCCGCGCCGACCGAAATGAAGGCATCGGCAAGGTTGAAGACGGCGAAGGACCATACCGGCGTGTGGAATAATATATAGTCGATGACGTGGCCGTAGACGGCGCGGTCGATCAGATTGCCGATCGCGCCGCCGATGATCAGGGCAAAGCCGATGCGGGCCAGCACATGGCCGGAGGGCGTGCGCGTCGCCAGATAAAGCACGAAGGCAACGACCACGACCGCGATGACGACCAGGCCGGTGTCGCCGAAGGACGAGAACATCGAGAAGGCGATGCCGGTATTGTAGGTGCGAAACAGCGCCAGGAATGGCACCAGGTCGAGCTTTTCCTGGAAGACGAGGCCGGTCTCGATCAGATGCTTTATCCACTGGTCGAGCGCGATTGCCACCATCACCAGCAGCGCATAGGGAGACCATGATTTCACGATGTGGCGTCCTCGGGGGCAAGTTTCAGCGCGCCGCGGCGGATCTCGAACAGCATGATTCCGGTGGCGACCGCCAAATTGAGTGAATCGGCGCGGCCGGCCTGCGGAATCCGCAGCAGCCGGTCGCAGCTTTCCGCCAGATTGTCGGGCAGGCCCTGCTGCTCATTGCCCATCATCAAGAGCACCGGTCCTCGGGAGAAATCGACCGAGCGGTAGTCGACCGCACCCTTCAGATGGGTGCCGACCACCAGGCCCGAGAAGCTGTTTCGCCAAGCCAGAAATGCTTCCGGCGTCGCCTTGGTCACCGGCACGGCGAAGATCGAGCCCATGGTGGCGCGCACGGTTTCGACCGAAAACGGATCGGTGGTTTCGCCGACCAGGATGACGCCCTTGGCGCCGACGGCATCGACGGTGCGGATGACGGTGCCGAGATTGCCGGGATCGCGCACCCGGTCGAGCGCCACCCAGACATCGCCGTCGTGAGTGCGGATGTCTCTTAACGGCAGCAGTTTCTGCCGGAAGACGCCGACCACCATTTGCGGATTGTCGCGGCGGGTGATGGCGACCAGCACTTTTTCGGACACTTCCAGCACCGTGCCGCCGGCTGCGACCGTGCGCGCCGCCACCTTTTCGACCGCCGCATTGCCGCGTCCCGCCTTGGCGAAGACCAGCGTCCTGATCGACCAGCCGAGGTCGAGGGCGTCGATGACCAGCTTCAGCCCTTCGGCCATGAAGGCGTTCTGCTGGTCGCGGAATTTCTTCTGGGCGAGCGCCTTGATGTCCTTGATCAGCGGATTGGCAAGGCTGGTGACTTCCTTGACTTGCCCCGGCGCGCCGATGTGCCGTTCGTTCATTCAAATCCCCACGGCATTTCAGGCCACCCAGCGCGAAAACAGCGATGTCGACAGCGCCCGGCCGGCGGATTGCTCGCGGATGATCAGTTCGCCTGATTCAACGGTGCCGCCCATGCCGGCAAAGGTGTCGCGCATCAAGGCATGGATGGCGAAGAAGGAGGCGCGGATGGAATAGGCGGTCAGCACCACGGTGAGCGGTTTCGGCGTCAGGATCGCGCGGCAAAGATCGGTCAGGCCGGGCAGGTCCTCGAACAACTGCCAGACCTCGCCCTTGGGGCCGCGGCCATAGGCGGGCGGGTCGAACAGGATGATGTCGTAGCGGCTGCCGCGGCGCTCTTCGCGCTCGGCGAATTTCACAGCATCGTCGACGATCCAGCGGATCGGCTTGCTGCCGAGACCGGCCATTTCCTGGTTTTCGCGCGCCCAGCCGACCGCCTTCTTGGAGGCATCGACATGGGTGACCTCGGCACCGGCGCGGGCGGCTACGAGAGACGCGAGCCCGGTATAGCCGAACAGGTTCAGCACCTTGACCGGGCGGTTGGCCGCCGCGATCAGGCTGGCCATATGGTCCCAGTGCGAAGCCTGCTCGGGGAAGACGCCGACATGGCGAAACGAGGTGAAGCGGCCGAGATAGTCGATGCCGTCATGCTTCATCGGCCAGGTCTCGCCCAGCGGTACCTTCGGGAACCGCCAGCGGCCGATGCCTTCCTCGTCGGTGTCGCCGGTGAAGATGGCGTCGGCTCGGTCCCAGGCCCTGGCGGGCAAGGCCTTTTGCCAGATCGCCTGTCCCTCGGGCCGCACGATGCGGTAGGGGCCGTATTGTTCGAGCTTCTCGCCGGCACCGCTGTCGAGCAGTGCATAATCCTGATTGGGCGCCACTTCGAGGATCACCGGCAGGCGCTCAGTGGGCAGGATGCCTTCGCGACGCGCCAGGATACGGGGGGCGGGCTTCGGATCAGACCGGTCGTCCGGTTTTGTTTCGTGGCGTTGCTGTCTGGCTTCGGGTCGGATTGGTACGGTCTCCGGCTGCGGCCGCGCATGTTCGGTCCTGCCTTTTGCGGGCGGACGGTTGTCGCGGCGTTTGTCGCGAAAAGACTTCAAGCAGGAGCGTCTCCGGAGGCGGCAGGCCGCTTTTGGCATAGGGTTACCGGCTGCGCAAACAAAATGGTCCAGCGTGCGAATGTCTGAGGTGGTGGACCTCGCTGAGGAAACAGGCAAATCTCGAATCATGTCCCGTTCCGAACGCCTGCTCGACCTGATCCAGATCCTGCGCCGGCATCGCCGGCCGGTGAGCGGTCGCACGCTTGCCGGCGAGATGGACGTTTCGATCCGAACGCTCTACCGCGACATTGCCACGCTGCAGGGGCAAGGCGCGCCGATCGAGGGCGAGGCTGGGCTGGGCTATGTGCTGAAACCCGGCTTCATGCTGCCGCCACTGATGTTCACCGACGAGGAGATCGAGGCCATCGTTCTGGGATCGCGTTGGGTTGCCAGACAACCGGACAAGCGGCTGTCGGCCGCCGCCACCGACGCGCTGGCCAAGATCGCCGCTGTGCTGCCGGATGATCTGCGCGAGGACCTCGATGCGACCGCGCTTTTGGTCGGGCCGCACGGCGATGCTGTCGAAAGCATCGACCTTGGCCTGGTGCGCCAGGCGATCCGCAACGAGAGAAAACTCGGCTTTCTTTACCGCGATGCCGGCGGCGCCGCCTCCGAGCGCTTGATCTGGCCATTCGCGCTCGGCTTTTTCGACAAGGTGCGGGTGGTGGTGGCCTGGTGCGAGACGCGGCAGGATTTCAGACATTTTCGCTCCGACCGGATGTCGGGGCTCAACACCACGGATATCCGCTATCCGCGTCGTCGGCAGGCGCTGCTGAAGGAATGGCGCGCGACGCTGGACGCACCGAAGCGCCAGCCTGGCGCTTAATGCTCCTTTCCACGCGCCCACAAGACGCTGCTGCCAGAATCTGACAGTGGGGTCACCTATGCTCCTCCAATCGAAACCCTGGAGAGCAGACATGAACACCCCCAATTTCGTCATCCTTTATGTCGACAGCCCGGAGCGGAGCGGCGCCTTCTACGGTGCGCTGCTGGGACGCCAGCCGGTGGAGACGTCGCCGACCTTCGTGCTGTTCGTGCTCGACAATGGCTTCAAGCTCGGCCTGTGGTCGCGCCACACGGTGGAGCCGTCGGCCGCGGCCGCGGGCGGCGGTGCGGAGCTCGTCTTCGCGTTGGACCGGCCTGATGCGGTGGACGCCGCCTACACGGACTGGGCAGGACGCGGCTTGACCATTCTGCAGACGCCGACCGACATGGACTTCGGCCGCACCTTCGTTGCGCTCGATCCCGACAAGCACCGGCTGCGCGTCTACTGGCTGAACGACGGAGAACAGGCCAATGGGGAACAGGCCAATGGAGAACAGAAATGAGTGCGCACTGGATCGCGGTCGCTTCCGCCGAACATGTCCGGCGCGGCCGCGAGGCCGGCTTCATGCAGGTCAACCACGGCAAGGCGGCACCTTTGCGCCGCATCAAGCCGGCGACGGCATCATCTACTACTCGCCGACCACAATTCTGCGCGAGAAGGACGGCCTGCAGGCCTTCACGGCAATCGGCACCGTGCGCGAAGGCGAGCCTTACCAGGGCGACATGGGCGGTGGCTTCACGCCGTTCCGCAGGGATGTCGAATGGGCCAAGGCCGAGGAGGCGCCGATCAAGCCGCTGCTCGAGCAGCTCGACTTCACCGCGGGCAAATCGAACTGGGGTTATCAACTGCGCTTTGGGCTGTTCGAAATTACGGCGCATGATTTCGCGCTGATCGCCGAGGCGATGGGCGCTGCCATGAAGGCCGACTGACCGGCCATTCCTACCATGGTAGCGGCAGCTTCCGAGACATTCGAGATGCTCTGCCGTTGCCCCAAAGCGGCGGATCGCCGGGAACTTTAGCCGACGTTGCCTGAACGCGCTCCGGCAGGCGCGCTGCTCCGATTTATCAGCGCCGCACCCATTCTGGTTCTGATCGAATTGGCCTTCGGCTTTGCCGATATTGCTGCGATTTCAGGCATGGCGGTCTACTTCGTTCGCGTCGGCCACTCCGAAGCTTTCGCAGCATACGCCATTACCGTGCTGTCACTTCCCACCGCGTTTGCCCAGCCTCTGGTCGGATGGTTGCTGGACAAGACATCGCGTGCCGGTGTGACGATCTGCTGCGGCCTTTTAGGAGCGGTCGCGTTCCTGGCAATCCCGTTTTTGCAATCCGAGGCCGCTATCCTGGGGGTGTTCGCTATAATCGGCGTTGCAACATTCGCCTTGAGCACTTGTGCCCTCACAATCTTGGGCGAGCGCTTCGAGGGCGGGATGTTAGTAGCCGGAACTGCCAGCTTTTCTTTGGCCTACTCCATAGGCAGCGTTATGGGATCGACTGGAACCGGGTCACTCATGGACTGGATTTCGCCAAGAGCCGTACCAATAAGCGTTGGCTTGGGTCTCCTCGCTTTCACAATTCTAGTTTCTTTCAAACGCCCGTAGATTTGTCGGTCACCACTGACGTACGCGAAGCGGCGATTTGGCCCGAAAGCCGCCGTTCCGCTTCCCCACGCTTCTCAGTCGCTTGGTCTTCTACGCCTAATGTTTGGATGGGACCAAGGCGCGGGCAGCGCGGAGGCGGTCAGGAAGTTTGGTCTCAGGAACGGCGCCGGCGCCGGTGCAGGCAGACGCTACTGCTTGAGCGCGTTGTAGACGGCAATGCCGGTGGCAAGGTCTTCGAGGGCGGCGCCGACCGACTTGAACAGCGTGACCTCAGTGGGGCTCTGCCGGCCCTGTTTTTCCCCGCGCGCCAGCTCATGCAGATCGGCGACGATGGCTTCCGGCTTCAGCACGCCGGAGGCGAGCGGCTGGACGATGTCGCCGGCTTCCTTGGTGGCGCCGGCGCGGGTGTCGACATAGACGCGGGCGCGCGCGATCGCGTCGTCGTCGCTCTCGCGCATGGTCGGCGTGAAGCCGCCGACCAGATCGACATGCGCGCCCCGCTTGAGCAGCGCACCCTTGACCAGCGGCGTCGTCGTGATCGTCGCCGATGAGACGATGTCGGCCTCGGCGAGTTCGGCGTCGAGATCGCTTGCGGCCTCGGCGTTGAAACCGTCCGCGCGCAAATCAGCCGCGACCTTTTCGGCATTGGCGGGCGTGCGGTTCCAGATGCGGATGGTCTTGATCGGCCGCACCGCGGAGTGCGCCTTGGCGAGGAACGGCGACAGCGCGCCGGCGCCGACCACCAGAAGCCGCGATGCGTCCTCGCGGGCGAGATAGGAGACGGCCAGCGCCGAGGCGCAAGCGGTGCGCCACTGTGTCAGCCGTTGGCCGTCGATCAGCGCTTCGGGCTCACCGGTGGCGCCGTTGAGCAGGAGATAGAGCCCCATCACCGCCGGTTTGCCGATGGCGTTGTTGTCGGGCGATACGGTGACGATCTTGACGCCGATATGACCGCCGACCGACGTGCCGGCCGCATGGAAGTCGGTCCACGCCGGCATCAACAGCAGCGTGGAAGTGGCACCGTCGGGCCGTTCGACTCCGTGATGATGGCGGACGGGTTGCACAGCACCCTCGCGGAAGGCCGCGCGCAATGTCTCGACCAGCCCGGGAAAGGTCAGCGCCTGGTCGACAGCGTCGGCCGAAATGGTCAGCATGCAAAACTCCGCGAAGACAAAAGCTTCGGCTTCAGGCCGTTGGCTTCGGCAGCGCCGGACCCTGGCCCGAGCCTTGCGGTGCGGCGGGTACCCGGCTGACCGCCTGGCGCAAATTCTCGGCCTCGACCCCGCGCTGGCGCGCCAGCTTGCGGTAGCGGCCCTGCTTGACCCAGGTCGCCAGGCTGCCGACGACCATGCCGATGGCGAGCGCCACGAACAGGAAGATGAACAGCGGCAAGGTCAGCGTCAGTTTCGGATTGCCGGGGTTGAACGGGTCGAGCGTGAAGGCGACCAGCTCGCGGTTGGCGACGGCCAGCGCAATCAGGATGACGGCGAGCGGCACGAAGACCACGATAAGTATGAAGCGGTTCAACATAGAGATTCCCTGGAGAAGGCAGGCCTTGATAAGGTCGGCGCGTGGTCCGCGCCTACTTGCCGCCATTCAGCCTTTCACGCAATTCCTTTCCGGTCTTGAAGAACGGCACCCACTTCTCCTCGACCTCGACGGATTCGCCGGTGCGCGGGTTGCGGCCGGTGCGGGCAGGGCGATTCTTCACCGAAAAAGCGCCGAAGCCACGCAACTCGACCCGATTGCCTTCCGCCAGGGCATCGGTGATCTCGTCGAAGATCGCTCCCACGATGTTTTCGACGTCGCGCAGGAAAAGATGCGGGTTGCGCGTGGCAATGATCTGCACAAGCTCGGATTTGATCATCAGAAAGGTCCCCGTGAAAGCGCTGCGGTCAAATTATCAGGATGATTTTATTTGCTTTTTTACTCGCCCCAACCGGCAGATCAAGGGTGCCAGACGGAAACGAGACCGTCAAGAAACAAGCGATCCGCGCCAATTTCGTGAAGCACGTCGCTGCCGGCCTCCGACAGGCCGAGCGCGCTGCCGACGCTGCGCGCTATTGCTTTCGAGAACAGGAAGCCGCCACGCCGCTCGGTGTCCTTCCATTCCACCACCTTGAGCTTGGCGTCGACACCCTTGGTCGCCAGCCAGTCGATCGCCACGCTCTCGCCGCCGACAGCGTCGATCAGACCGTTGGCAAGGCCCTGGCGGCCGGTGAAGATCGAGCCGTCGGCAAGGGCCAGTGCCTGATCGCGGGTCATTTTGCGGCGCTCGGCGACGATGCCGACGAACCAGTCATAGCTGTCGAGGATGAGCTTGCGGACCATGGCTCGCTCGTCTTCATTGGTCGGCTTGAAGGGCGAGGGCGATGCCTTCAGCGGCGAGGATTTCACTTCCTCGAGCTTGATGCCGACCTTGTCCATCAGACCGCTGACATCGGGATACTGGATGAGCACACCGATCGAGCCGACGATCGACGTCTTGCGGGCAACGATATGGTCGCTGGCACTGGCGATCATGTAGCCGGCCGATGCGGCCAGCGTGCCGACCTCGGCCACCACCGGCTTGTCGGCGGCAAGCTTGCGCACCTCCTCGTAGATCGATTCGCCGCCGACCGTGGTGCCGCCGGGCGAATCGATCGCCAGGATGACGCCCTTGACCTGCGGGGATGTGCGGATGGTTTCCAGCCGCTTGATCAGTTCCTCGTCCTCGGCGATGGTGCCTTCGATCCTGACCTTGGCGATGTGGTCGACGGAAGAACCGCCGAGGTCGCCCCCATAGAACCAGCTTGCAAGCGCAATCACCCCAAGGGCCACGATGGCAATGGCGGCGCCGCGCCAGAAGGTCAGCTTGCGCCGCAAGCGGCGGCGGTCGATCAGGTCGTCGGCTCTCAGTGCCATGGTCTGCCTCACAGTCGGTGGGAAGCGATGCTTTTAAAGCAAGCGTCCGCGCCCGGCTACCTCTTCCTCAAGAGCCTGCGACGAAGCGACCTTCGCGACGGAGGCATTTCACGAAAAAATGACGCGGCGCGTTCGTTTCTGCTATGACGTGACGAAATTGTGTCGCCTGAGTTCCGTCTGTAAAACAGCGGCCGTCACATTTTTGCGGTTTTCCTCCGCTTGTGCTTGCTTGCGGGGGCCGGCAACCCACCTATAGCAGGTGTTTTGGCGGACAAGGGTTTATTAGAAGTCAGTCATGCTTGCGCGATCGAACGAACCGACCAACGCCGATGCGGCCTTGGCGCCCACGGCGCCAGCGGGCACGCGCGGCGACGCCTTCGACCGCGCCCAGCGCCACTCGCGCCGCGTGCGCGTGCTTAAGTTTGCCGTGCCGGTGCTTGCCGCCGGGATCGCGGTTGCGTTTCCGGTCTATTCCTATCTGGCGGCGCCGATCAACATTTCGATACAGGCAGACGGCACCGCTTTCGCGGATGGCAAGCTGGTGATGGCCAATCCGAAGCTCAACGGCTTCACCAAGGACAAGCTGCCCTATTCGCTGACGGCCTTGCGCGCCATCCAGGATGTCGGCAAGCAGGACATCATCGAACTCGAAGGCATCCATGCCAAATTGCCGCTGACGGCCGACAATGTGGCGACCGTCGACGCCAAGCGCGGGATCTACAACAGAAACGCCAACACGATGGACATGACCAGCGACGTTACCGTCACCACCACCGACGGCGTCGCTGCCATCTTCAAATCGGTCTTCCTCGATATGGGCAAAGGCTCTATGAAGACAGGTGATGCGGTCGATGTCAGCCGTAACGGCTCGCGGATCACCGCGGGTTCAATGTCGGTCGAAGACAATGGCAAGGTCATCGTTTTCGAGAACAAGGTAAGCGTTCACATCGATCCGGCCACTATGAAGGCGGCAGAGGCAAAGAGCGGAGAAACGAATGCGTCCCAGTAATTCGGCACGGCTTGTCGCCGCAGCTTCGGCCTTGCTGTTGCTGGGTATGGCGCCGTCCTGGGCTCAGTCCAGCGCCAGCAGCCAATCCGGGCTCAAACTGTCGGGCGACCAGCCGATCCAGATCGAGAGCGACAAACTTGAGGTCCGCCAGGCCGACAGCATGGCGCTGTTCAGCGGCAACGTCACCGTCACGCAAGGGCCGACGCTGCTCAAGGCCGGCAGCATGGAGGTCTACTACGTCAAGGACCCCAACGCCGCCAAAGGTGCTGCCGCCGGCGCTTCGGCGATGACCGGTTCGGCCAATATCGACCATCTGGTGGTCAAGAACAAAGTCTACATCAAGTCGAATGACCAGATCGCCACCGGCGACAACGCCACGTTCGACATGAAGACGCAGGTGCTTGTTCTGTCGGGCAAGGAGGTCGTCTTGTCCCAAGGACCCAACGTCCTCAAGGGCTGCAAGCTCACCGTGCAGATGAAAAGCGGCCTTGCTCAGGTCGATGGCTGCGGCGGGCGCGTCATCATGTCGATGACGCCGCCACCGAAATCCGAGGCCCCGAAGCCCGAATGACTGGCGTGTCTTCGCTGCTGACCCGCCTTCCGGGACGGGCGGCCAGTAAACTTGCAGCACCGGCCACAGTCACCGTTGATTCCTCGAAGTTCAAGGGCACCCTGATCGCCAAGGGTCTGACCAAGAGCTACAAGGGCCGCAAGGTGGTCAGCGGTGTCACCATCGGCGTGCGCGCCGGCGAGGCTGTCGGGCTGCTCGGGCCGAACGGCGCCGGCAAGACCACCTGTTTCTACATGGTCACCGGCTTGGTGCCGGTCGATGAGGGCACGATCGAGATCGACGGTTTCGACGTCACCTCGATGCCGATGTACCGCCGCGCCCGCCTCGGCATCGGCTATTTGCCGCAGGAAGCCTCGATCTTCCGCGGCCTGAATGTCGAGCAGAACATCCGCGCCGTGCTCGAAGTGGTTGAGAAGGACCGCAAGGTGCGCGAGCGCAATCTCGACGAACTGCTCGAGGAATTTCACATCAGCCATCTGCGGAAGTCGCCGTCCATGTCGCTGTCGGGTGGCGAGCGGCGGCGTCTTGAGATCGCCCGAGCTTTGGCGACGCGCCCGGCCTACATGCTGCTCGACGAGCCGTTCGCCGGCATCGACCCGATTGCCGTCGCCGACATCCAGCAGCTGGTTCGTCATCTAACGGCGCGCGGCATCGGCGTGCTGATTACCGACCACAATGTGCGCGAAACGCTCGGCCTCATCGACCGCGCCTACATCATCCATGCCGGCCAGGTGCTGACGCATGGCCGTGCCGACGAGGTGGTGGCGAACCCCGATGTGCGCCGGCTCTACCTCGGCGAAGGTTTCACGCTCTGAGCGTGAAATTTGTTTCCTGACGTGATTTTTGCCGCCCCGCCGGGCTTTTTTCTCCGATTTTGCGTGAGATAATGCTTCGGTAGGGGCCTTTTGCCATCGTTCGCCTTGACAAGCAAAAGCCGGGCCAGTTTCTATGGAAGGTCGGAAAAATTCATTTTGCGGCAGCTTCTGATGTGTAGGCTTCCGGGTGCAGAAGGGCGTTTGAAACCGAACCATGGCGTTGGCGGCGAAACTACAGCTACGACAATCCCAGTCGCTGGTGATGACGCCGCAGCTGATGCAGTCGATCAGGCTGTTGCAGCTCACCCATGTCGAGCTCGACCACTTCATCGACGACGAGATCGAGCGCAATCCGCTGCTGGAGCGCGCCGAGCCCCAGGATGACGCCGCAAGCGACCAGGTGCAGAAGGGCGATGCCGCTCCTGAGCCTGCCGCCGATGGCGACTGGTTCGAAAACGAGACGGCGTGGAGCGCCGAAGCGATCTCCGACAAGCTCGACAGCTCGCTGGAAAATCTGTTCCCCGACGATCCCGGCACCAGCGAGCGGCTCGGCCCGGACCTGACGGCGCAGTGGAAGTCGGCCACCGGCAATAGTTCGTCCGGTTCTTCCGAAGGCTTCGACGTCGGCGACATGGCCGCCGCGGCGATCACGCTGCGCCAGCATGTCGGCGAGCAGATCGCGCTTGCCTTTGCCGATCCGGCCGCAAGGCTGATCGCAGCCGAACTGGCCGACGGCCTGGACGAGGCCGGCTATCTGCGCGCCGATCCCGCCGAGATCGCCAAACGGCTCGGCGCCGATCAGGCGGTGGTGGCCAAGGTGCTGGCAGCCTGCCACACATTCGAGCCGGTCGGCCTGTTTGCGCGCGACCTTGCCGAATGCCTGTCGCTGCAACTTGCCATGCGCGATCGTCTCGATCCGGCGATGAAAACGCTGATCGGCAACCTCGAACTCCTGGCGCGGCGCGATTTCCAGACGCTGAAGCGGCTTTGCGGGGTTGACGAGGAGGATCTTCTCGACATGCTGGCCGAAATCCGCGCGCTCGATCCGCGTCCGGGCACGGCATTTTCAGGCGGCGCCAGCGATGCCATCGTCGCCGATGTCGAAGTCCGTGCCGCCAATGACGGTAGCTGGACGGTCGAGCTCAATGCCGAGACGCTGCCGCGCGTGCTGGTCGATCACATCTATTTCGCCCAGGTCTCGCCGCATGCGAAGAATCAGGCGGAGAAGGATTTCCTGGCCGAATGCCTGCAGAATGCCAACTGGCTGACGCGGAGCCTCGACCAGCGGGCAAAGACGATCCTGAAAGTGGCGTCGGAAATCGTGCGCCAGCAGGACGCTTTTCTCGTCCATGGCGTGCGCCAGCTCAGGCCGCTCAACCTGCGCACGGTGGCCGATGCCATCGGCATGCATGAATCGACCGTCAGCCGGGTGACGGCCAACAAATACATGCTGACGCCGCGTGGCGTGTTTGAGCTGCGTTATTTCTTCACGGCTTCGATCGCGGCGTCGGGCGGCGGTGATGCGCATTCCTCGGAAGCGGTGCGCGACCGCATCAAGCAGCTGATCGACGAGGAAAAGCCCGCCGATGTGCTGTCCGATGACGCAATCGTCGATATGTTGAAGGAAAGCGGCGTCGATATTGCCCGGCGCACGGTGGCCAAGTACCGGGAGGGTATGAATATTCCCTCGTCGGTGCAGCGGCGGCGTGAAAAGCGCGCTCTGGCGAGCGCGGGGCGCTAGGTCTGCTTGCCCGGCAAGGCTTTTGCTATGGCTGGATTCCACAACTTTCCGACCTTAAAGCGCATCGCGCTGAAACGGATTCATACGACGCGCTTTAAGTCTTTGTTTTGATGCATGTCGTTGTCCCAGAACCGCAGCGCACTTCTGGGCGACATGCATTAATTGACAAGCTGCAATGAAGTGTCTAGAAGCCCGCCCGCATGAGACGGGCTCGCGGCCCGCATGCGGATGGTCCGTCACGATGAAGGCCACGGGACGGCCAAGAAGGCGGATTGTGATCAACCGGAAAGTTCGGATCTAAAATCGGCGCGAGTTGACGCCGCAAAGCTTGTGCGCACGGATCACGAGTATAAACTCTGGCCAGTTTGAAGCCTGAGCAAGGAAGGTCAGTTTTCAGATGAAATTGCGCATATCGGGTAAACACATGGATATCGGCGATGCGTTGCGTACGCGCATTACCGATCGTGTCGGCGAGGCGATTGGAAAATATTTCGATCGCGGTTTTTCAGGGCACGTCACGGTCATCAAATCGGGGTCGCGTTACTCGGCCGATTGCATGATCAGGCTGGATTCCGGCGCTTCGCTGCAGGCAACCGGCGATTCCCAGGATCCGACACTTGCCTTCGAGGCGGCCGCGGACCGCCTCGAAACCAGGCTGCGGCGCTACAAACGCCGTCTGAAATCGCACAATTCAGGCACTGGAAATGGTGAAATCACCGACATCGCCTATACGGTGATGGCGCCGCTGACCGATGACGATGAGGACATTCCGGAGGACTACGCCCCGGCCATCGTCGCCGAATCAACCATGACGCTGCAGACCATGTCGGTGGCGTCGGCGGTTATCGAACTCGACACCAAGGACAGCCCGGTTTTCGTCTTCCGCAACGCCGGAAACGACCACCTCAACATCGTCTATCGGCGGCCGGACGGAAATATCGGCTGGATCGACCCGTCGACGACCAAAGTCGCACAGGCGTGACGACAACGACAATGGTCGCACAGGTGACGACAATGGTCGCACAGGGATAATAGCCAGCCGCGCGAGGGGCGAGGACTGGCGACGGCAGGCGAATAAGGGATTTCAAATATGGATCTGAGCGATCTTCTCAACGTTCCGGCGATATTGCCGGCGTTGAAGGCGAACTCCAAAAAGCAGCTTCTGCAGTTGCTGTCCGAGAGAGCGGCGGCGATTTCCGGCATTCCGGAGCGCGAAGTGTTCGACACCATCCTGCAGCGCGAACGGCTGGGCTCCACCGGCGTCGGCAACGGCATCGCCATTCCGCACGGCAAGCTCGCCGGGGTGAAGCGCATCGCCGGCGTCTTTGCCCGTCTGGAGACGCCGGTCGATTTCGAGGCCTTGGATGACCAGCCGGTCGATCTGGTGTTTTTGCTGCTGGCCCCGGAAGGCGCCGGCGCCGATCACCTCAAGGCACTGTCGCGCATCGCCAGGGTTTTGCGCGACGCCGACACGGTGGCCAAGATCAGAGGCACGCGCGACGCGGTCGCCATCCACGCACTGCTTTCGGACACGCAGGCCTCGCACGCCGCCTGAAGTTCTTCGGATTTAAGTCTTCCAGGGGCCGCCGAAGGCGGCCCTCTCCATTTCAACCGCCAGCAGTCGCCTTAGTGAATGGCGACAGTGGTCAGGTCGTTTTCCATGGCGCCGGCCAAAGCCCGGTCTTTCGCATCCGAAAGCAGGATCGGCTGGCCGTTGGCGGCAAACAGGGCCCACAGGACCATACCAGGCGCTATTTCGCCGAGGTTGGGGAAGCGCCCGAGCAGCTCGTCGCTCGAGACCTTGCGGAGATAAGCGACCGAGCCTTCGCCGAGATGGGCGAATTCGCCGCTGGTCATGGTGATGGTTTCGTCAGTTCTGGTCATTTCAAGCCTCCTTGGCGCGAGGACGCCGCTCAAGGCCATCCCGCATGAGAGCCATCGGTAAAGATCAGTCTTTCACCGATATATTTATTTTCCGTACCAGCCGTTCGGTATCCGGCCGATCGAGATCGATCGACAAAAGGCCGTTCTTCAGTTCCGCTGCGATCACCCGCATGCCGTCTGCCAGCACGAAACAGCGCTGGAACTGGCGCGCGGCGATGCCGCGGTGGAGGAATTCGCGCTCGGTGTCGTCGGTTTGACGGCCGCGCACGACCAACTGGTTTTCCTCCGTGGTGACATCGAGATCGCTTTCGGCGAAACCCGCGACAGCCAGCGTAATGCGCAGCCTTTCGGCCTTGCCGTCAGCACCGCTGAGGCGCTCGATGTTGTAGGGAGGATAACTGTCACCGGATTTCGCCAGTCGTTCCAGGGTCTTTTCCATGGCATCGAAACCAAGGAGAAGCGGGCTGGAGAAGGGCGTCATTCGGCTCATGTTACACTGTCCTCTTTGGAGCGACATAAACTGGAAAAACCCGGATGGCATTTTTCCCGATGGTCTTGATATGGTCCGCGCCGCGGCCAAGTTCAAGCCGCCGAACACCCCCGCCAAAAAGACTCCCCCGCATAAGGAAATGAAATGCCCCAGACCCGCAAGATCATCATCGACACGGATCCCGGCCAGGACGATGCCGTCGCCATATTGCTGGCGCTCGGCAGCGCCGAGCTGGAGATCGTCGGCATCTCTGCTGTTGCCGGCAACGTGCCGCTGAAATTGACCGAAAAGAACGCCAGGAAAATCTGCGAACTGGCCGGACGGCCCGATATCAAGGTCTATGCAGGCGCCATCCGCCCGTTGGCGCGCGAACTGGTCACCGCCGAGGAAGTGCATGGCAAGACCGGCCTCAACGGCCCGCAACTGCCAGATCCGAAGATGAAGCTGCAGGGCCAGTATGCGGTCGACTTCATCGTCGAGACCCTGATGAAGGAAGAGGCCGGTACGATCACCCTGTGCGCGCTCGGCCCGCTCACCAATGTCGCGCTGGCGCTGATCCGTGAGCCGAAGATCGCGCCGCGCATCAAGGAAATCGTACTGATGGGCGGCGGTTTCTTCGAAGGCGGCAATGTCACGCCGACCGCAGAATTCAACATCTATGTCGATCCGCAAGCCGCCGACCTGGTGTTCAAATCCGGCATTCCGATCGTCATGATGCCGCTCGACGTCACCCACAAGGCGCTGACCACGGCCAAGCGCACGCAGGCCATCCGCCAGCTCGGCACCAGGGTCGGCACCGCGACGGCCGAGATGCTGGAGTTCTTCGAGCGCTTCGACGAGGAGAAATACGGCACCGATGGCGGCCCGCTGCACGACCCCTGCGTCATCGCCTATCTGTTGAAGCCGGAGCTGTTCAAGGGCCGCAACTGCAACGTCACCGTCGAAACCACCTCCGAACTCACCATGGGCATGACCGTGATCGACTGGTGGGGCGTGACCAAGCGGCCGAAGAACGCCATGGTGATGCGCGACATCGACCATGACGCCTTTTTCGCGCTGCTGGTGGAGCGGTTGGCTCGGCTTTAGCTCTGTCTTTCCTTTCTCCCCATTGTGGGTTCCGAAGGGACGGGGCGAGACAAGTGGCTCGCCCCCGGGCGGTGTCGCCGAAGGCGACGGATGTGGGGTGTTCCAGGGAACGCCCACGTCTCACTCCGCTGGAACACCCCTCATCCGTCTCGGCGCTATCGCGCCGATCCACCTTCTCCCACAGGGGAGAAGGAAGGCGCCGCCGCCGTTCACTTTGCAAATCGATAGAAGACCATTCCATTCTCGCGCGTGACGCGCTCCAATCTTGCCGGCGCGCCGATCAGGTGCGGGAGGTCGTCTTCGACAAGAATGGACGAACCGGTTTCGAGTGCAACCAGATAAAGCGTGCGGCCGTTGTCTGAATGGGTACTTTTGACCGTTGCGTCGATTGGCTCGACCGACCGGATGGGGCTCGCATCATTCGTCCATTTGTAGAGAGCCGAAGGAACCATCACCGCAAACAGGACGACGATCAGGACCACGCCAGGCGCGTCCCTTTTTATGCCAGCGTAAGTCCATGACATCGACGTGAATCCCCCACGCCGATTCATGTGGTGGCGTAAAGGCAGACTTTCAATCAGCCTTTCTATTCCGGCTCATACTGCATCGGGGATACCCGTCCACGGTTGTTACTTCGCCTTCGAAAAAGCCAGCCACAGGCCGCCGCCGACCAGAAAGCTGCCGCTGATCCTGGACATCAGCTTGATGCGGCTGGCCGAGAGCAGGCGTCCGGCGCGGCTGGCGGCGAGCGCATAGGTGGAATCCGAGACGGCGGCGAAGATCATGGCGGTAAGGCCCATGACGACGATCTGCAGGGTGTAATTGCCCTGCGGGGCGATGAATTGCGGGAAGAAGGCGCCGAAGAACACCAGGGTCTTGGGGTTGCTCAGCGCTACGAGCAGGCCCTGCAGGAAGAAGCCGCCGCGCGGCTTTCTCGCGGTGCCGTCGGCATTCAGCGCGCCCTTGGAACGGAACATCTGCACCCCCATCCAGATCAGATAGGCGGCGCCGATCAGGCGCACCCATTCGAACCAGTGGCCCATGCCCGATATCAGCGTGTTGAGGCCGATGCCGACAATGGCGATCATCACGGCGAGCCCAGCCTGCGTGCCGGCGACATTGGCAAGGCCGGCGCGGTAGCCATGGCGGATGCTGTTGGCGATGATCAGCGTGACAGTCGGACCGGGCACCAGGATGATGACGATGCAGGCAAGGACATAGGCGGCGTAGAGTTCCAGCGACATGGGGATTTCCTCGAGGATGCGCTTAGGCGGCTGGCTGCAATCAATGCATGGCGGCGGGGCTGGTGCAAGCCGGTCGCAGACCGTGCCGCCCCTCGCGTCAGGACGCCCCCGCCTGCCAAGGCAAGGTCGCCTCATAGGCCGCGCCGGCCCTGAGCACGGCGAGGTCGCCGCGCGGGCGTCCGATCAACTGCATGCCCATGGGACGGCCTTTGTCGTCGAAGCCGACCGGCACATTGAGCGCAGGACAGCCGCCGAGCGTGGCGAAGGCCGAAACCTGCATCCAGCGATGGTAGCTGTCCATCGTCCGTCCGGCGACCTCACTTGGCCAATGCGTGCCGACTTCGAAAGGAAACACCTGCGCCGTCGGCAGCGCGATGAGATCGAAGTGCTCGAACAGCGACAGCAGCGTCCGGTGCCAGGAGGTGCGGATGACCGAGGCCGCGCGGATCTGCGGCGCCGTCAGCCGCATGGCGTTCTCCACCTCCCAGACGGCTTCCGGCTTCAGCAGGGCGCGCTTGTGCGGGTCGTCATAATGGACTTTCAGCGCCGAGCCGCTGCTCGCCTGCCGCAGCGTCACGAAGGCTTGCCACAGTGCCTCGAAATCGAAATCCGGCAGCAAGGGCTCGGTCAGGAAGGATGCCTCCGCGAAGCGGCCGAGTGCGGCCTCGCACAGGTCGAGGATGCCAGGCTCTACCGGCAGGTGACCGCCGAGATCACCGAGCCAGCCGACGCGGCCGCCGCTTGCCGGCGTTGCCAGCCCTTCGAGGAACGAACCAGGCTTTTCCCAGGACAAGGGCGCATGCGGATGGTAGCCCGCCTGCACATCGAGCAGCAGCGCCATGTCGCTGATGCTGCGGCCCATCGGTCCGTCTATGCCCATCTGGGCATGAAAGACTTCAAGATCCGGCCCGCCGGGGACAAGGCCCTGCGACGGGCGGAAGCCATAGACATTGTTCCACGCCGCCGGGTTGCGCAGCGAGCCGCCGAAATCGCTGCCGTCGGCGACCGGAACCATGTCGAGTGCAAGGGCGACCGCAGCGCCGCCGCTCGACCCGCCTGCGGTGAGCGCCGGATCGAAGGCGTTCAGCGTCGGGCCGAACACGTTGTTGTAGGTGTTGGATCCCAGCCCGAATTCGGGAACATTGGTCTTGCCGATGATGATGGCGCCGGCCTTGCGGATGCGCTCGACGAAGAAATCGTCCTCCTGCGGCACGAAATCGGCAAAGATCGGCGAGCCGAAACTGGTCCTCAAGCCGCGCGTCATGGCGAGGTCTTTTATCGCCATCGGCAGGCCAAACAGCGAGCCGGCCGGCCCGCCTTGCGCTAGATGCGCGTCCGCCGCGTCGGCCTCGCGCAGGATGTCGGAGCGCTCGCGCAACGAGACGATGGCGTTGACCAGCGGGTTTACGGCGTCGATGCGGTCGAGGAATGCGGCGACCAACTCGCGCACGGACAGGCGGCGCAGCCGGATCGCCTCGGCCAGGTCGACAGCGGACATCCGGCAGATGTCGCCGGCGGGGGGCACGGCGTGCTTCGTTGTAGGGCGCAGGGCAGTCATCCGGCGTTGTTGCGCAGGGCGGTGTCCACATCCGCGGCCAGCGGGATGGCCGGCTGGGCGCCGGGCTTCAGGCAGGCGAGTGAGCCGGCGGCTGCGGCGCGGGTGAGAGCCTGCTCCAGCGGCAGGTTGGACGCCAGCCCGGCAGCGAGATAACCGCAAAAAGTATCGCCGGCCCCGACCGTGTCGACCGGCGTGATTTTCAGCGCCGGCACGGTCAGGAAATCCCCCGGGGTCGCCGCCAGCACGCCGTCGCCGCCGAGCGTGACGACGATGGTGCGGCCGGTTTTGCCGGCGAAGTCGCGCATGCGCGCCGGGCGGTCGCGGCCTTTCAGCGACAGCGCCTCGCCGTAAAGGTCGAATTCGGTTTCGTTGGCGACGGCGTAGTCGGCCTTGCCGAGCAACGCTGCCGCCTCGCTACGGAACGGCGCGGTGTTGAGCACGGTGACGGCGCCGGCGGCGCGTGCGGCGTCAAGCGCTGCATCGACGGTCTGCAGCGGGATCTCGTGCTGCAGCAGGACGACGTCGCCCTTCGCAAGGAAAGCCTTGGCGAGATCGCCGGGCAGCACCGAATCATTGGCGCCCGGCACGACGGCGATGACATTCTCGCCGTCGGCACCGACGAGGATCAGCGCCGTGCCGGTGGAGGCGAAGCTCTGGCCGACGCCGGAGAGATCGACCTTGCCGGCCACGAGCAAAGCGAGGGCTTCGGTTGCGAAATTGTCCTTGCCGACGGCGCCGACCATGCGCACCTTGGCGCCGGCGCGCGCCGCAGCCAGCGCCTGGTTGGCGCCCTTGCCGCCGGGCGCGGTGGCGAAGCCGGAGCCGCGGACCGTCTCGCCCGGCGAAGGCAGGCGGTCGACATTGGCGATAAGGTCGAGGTTGATCGAGCCGACAACGATGATCAAGAAAGCCTCCTGCGGAATGCGCGGGAAGCTAACCTGTAAGCCGGCGGCTTGCCAGAGCGTGCGGATGTTTTGCGCCGGGAGCTCGCAAAAAGAACAACACCGGCGAAGGGATTTCGCCGGTGTTGTTTGATGCGGGCAGCTTCAGGACGCGGTCTGGCCCGCTTCCCAACCGAGCATGGCGCGTTTGCGGGTCAGGCCCCAGTGGTAGCCGGTGAGTGCGCCGGACTTGCCCAGCGCCCGATGGCAAGGGACGACGAAGGACAATGGGTTGGCGCCGACCGCCGCCCCCACCGCCCGGCTGGCGTTTGGCGCGCCGATCCTGGAGGCGATCGAAGAATAAGTGCAGGCCTTGCCCATCGGGATCCTGAGCAGCGCGTCCCAGACGCGCAGCTGGAAGTCGGAGCCGATCATCACCACGCGCAGCGGCTGGTCGGCGCGCCACAATGTCGGATCGAAGATGCGCGCCGCATAGGGCTGGGTGGCGCTCATGTCCTCGACATAGGTGGCGTTCGGCCAGCGGCCCGACATGTCGGCGAAAGCCGCCCGCTCGCCGCCCGGATCGTTGAAGGCGAGCCCCGCAAGGCCACGGTCGGTGACCATGATCAGGGCGATGCCGAAGGGCGAGATGTGGTAGCCGTAGCGGATGGTCAGGCCGGCGCCGCGCGTCTTGTAGTCGCCCGGCGACATCGCCTCGTGGGTGACGAACAAATCGTGCAGCCGGCCGGGGCCGGACATGCCGAGTTCGAACGATGTTTCGAGGAGCGGCATGCCGGAATCGAGCAGTTTGCGGGCATGGTCGAGGGTGACCGCCTGCAGGAAGGCTTTTGGCGACAGGCCGGCCCAGCGGGTGAACAGTTTTTGCAGGCCCGTGGGTGTCTCGCCGACATCGGCTGCCAGGGCTTCCAGCGAGGGCTGGTCGCGATAGTCGAGGCTGATCTTCTCGATGGCGCGGCGCACGACCTCGTAGTCGCTGCCCTCGGGGGTGATGTCGTGCTGCAGGATCGCTGTCGGTTTCATCTGCGTATTCATGGTCATCTGGGCGTTCATGGCAATATCTCCTTGACCGCGAATATCGGTCTTTCCGCCCCTTGCAACCACCCGAAACTTGCCTTGTTGCCGCCTGTTACCAGATAAAAACTGGATTGCGCCCCGGGAGATGCCAATGGCCGGCGAAAGGGTGAATCTGAGCGGAGCAAGGGAGACCTTGCTGATGACGCTTTATGGCAAGGCACTGGAAAGCCGGCTGCCGCATTCGCTGCTCGGGGATCGCTTCGCCGACGAGGCCGTGCGCAAGATCGACTATGATTTCTCGCGCCTCAAGGTCGACACCAATCTCGGCATCGGCCTGGCGATCCGGGCCAAGACGTATGATGTCCGCGTTCAGGACTTCATCGCCAGAAATCCCGGCGCCATCGTGCTGCATCTCGGCTGCGGGCTCGATACGCGCATTTTCCGTGTCGATCCACCCGAAGGCGTGGAGTGGTTCGATGTCGATTTTCCGGATGTCATCGCGCTCCGGCGCAAGCTTTACCCGTCCCGGGACCATTACCACCTCGTCGGCTCTTCGGTAACCGACCCAGACTGGCTGGCAGAAGTGCCGCGCAATCGTCCGGCCGTCGTGGTGATGGAGGGGTTGACGCCTTATCTCCCGGTAGAGGAGGGGCCACGGCTGCTGTCACGCCTTGTCGCGCATCTTGCCGGCGGCGAGCTGATGTTCGACGCCTACAGCCACTTCGGCCTGAAGATGCTGCGCCTCAATCCGACCATCAGGGCGACGGGCGCCGAGGTTCACTGGGCGATCGACGACCCGCAGGTACTGGAGCGTGCCGTTCCGAAGCTGCGCTTTGTCGACGATATCTCGGCCTACAGCGCGGAACGCACAGCGCATATGAGCTGGTCCGCAAAACTGTTCATCGGGCTCTGGAGACACATTCCCGCATTGCGCAAGGTCGGCAGGATTTTACGCTACCGGTTCTGACGCGCCGACTCTAACGCGTCCTGGCTTTTGTCAGAGCACGTGAAAATGCAGTGGCAAAACTCTCGCGGGAGTCAGGGTCCAGGAATGACCCGATCGGCACATTCTGTCCTTGTGCTTCCACCGTCATCCTGGTGATGCCGATCTCGGCATGGCGAGCGACGGAAAAGCGCGCCCAGAACGGGTTGAAGCGATGCGCTTCCGACTTTCCCGAGGGCGCCGTCTTGCGGATGTCGAGGCTGGTGCGCGACACCGACACTTCCTCGCGGGCACGGGCGGCACGATAGTTGGCGCGGAAGGCGATGTAGACGGCGATGACGTCGAGGCCGAAGAAGCCGAACACCGGCCAGGCGCCGCGCGACAGGAAAAACGCCCCGGTCACCACCCAGCCGAACAGCAGCGCGCCCATCAGCACGGCAAAGCCGGTGCGGCCCAGCGAGCGGTGCGGTGTCAGCAGCGCCTGGAAGAATGGCTCGTCGGCCTGAAACGAGGCGTTTGTGTCGCTCATCCCAGGATATTATAGGAGGGAAATGGCCAGCCCCAAGTCCAAAAATCTTTCCCTATCCAAAAGTGAACTGCCGCCCGGGCGGCGCGACGGCTCGAATGCCAAGCCGCGACCGCGGCCGGCGCGGCTCCGTTCGCTCTACAGCGCCGCCGAGGTGCATGAGATCTTCCGGCGGTTTTCGGTGCAGCGGCCCGAGCCGAAGGGCGAGCTCGAGCACGTCAACGCCTTCACGCTGCTGGTGGCCGTGGTGCTGTCGGCGCAGGCGACCGATGCCGGCGTCAACAAGGCGACGCGGGCGTTGTTCAAGGTCGCCGACACACCTGAAAAGATGCTGGCGCTGGGCGGAGCCAGGGTTGGCGAGTACATCCGCACCATCGGACTCTGGCGCAACAAGGCCAAGAATGTCGTGGCGCTCTCGGAGGCGCTGATACGCGATTACGGCGGCGAGGTGCCCAGCGAGCGCGATGAGTTGGTCAAGCTGCCGGGGGTCGGGCGCAAGACCGCCAATGTCGTGCTCAACATGGCGTTCGGCCAGCACACGATGGCGGTCGACACCCATATTTTCCGCATCGGCAACCGCCTCGGCCTGGCGCCAGGCAAGACGCCCGAACAGGTCGAGCAAGGGCTGCTGCGGATCATCCCGGACGAGTATATGCGCCATGCGCATCACTGGCTGATCCTGCATGGCCGCTATGTCTGCAAGGCGCGCAAGCCCGATTGCCCGGCCTGCGTCATCGCCGATCTCTGCAAGGCCGAGGTGAAGACGACAGACGTGCCGGCGCCGCTCGTGGAAATCGCGGCGCCCGGCGTCCCGACAACTAGCTTTCCTCCACGAACACCTCTTCGCGCTTCTTCTTGACCGACGGCAGGAAGACGACGACGAGCACGGCCAGTGCGACGAGCAGCAGGCCGGCGCTGATCGGCCGCGTCACGAAGGTCGAGGGGTCGCCGCGCGACAGGATCATGGCGCGGCGCAGGTTTTCCTCGAGCAGCGGGCCGAGCACGAAGCCGAGCAGCAGGGGTGCGGGTTCGCAGCGCAGCTTGGTCAGGATGTAGCCGAGCAGGCCGAAGAATGCGACCGCGTAGAGATCGAAGGCGTTGGTGTTGACGCTGTAAACGCCGATCGAGCAGAACGCCATGATGATCGGGAAGAGCACATAATAGGGGATCGTCAGCAGCTTCACCCACAGCCCGATCAGCGGCAGGTTCAGCACGATCAGCATCAGATTGCCGATCCACATCGAGGCGATGATGCCCCAGAACAGCGCCGGCTGCTCGATCGCGACATTGGGGCCGGGCACGATGCCCTGGATTATCATGGCGCCGATCATCAGCGCCATGACCGGATTGGCCGGAATGCCCAGCGTCAGCATCGGAATGAAGGAGGTCTGGGCGCCGGCATTGTTGGCCGATTCCGGTCCGGCGACGCCGGCGATGGCGCCCTTGCCGAACTCCTCCGGGTGTTTCGACACGCGCTTTTCGACCGTGTAGGAGGCAAAGGCGGCAAGCACCGCGCCGCCGCCGGGCAGGATGCCGAGCGCCGAACCGATGATCGTGCCGCGCACGATGGGTGCTGCCATCGCCTTGAAGTCGTCGCGGGTCGGCATCAGGCCGGAGACTTTTTTGATCATCACCGAGCGCTCGTGCTCGTTTTCGAGATTGCGCAGGATCTCGGCGACGCCGAAGACGCCGACCGCCACCGCCACGAAGTTCAGCCCGTCGGCATATTCGCGGATGCCGAGCGTGAAGCGCGGCGTGCCGGTGTAGATGTCGGTGCCGACAATGCCGAGCAGCAGGCCGAGCACGACCATCGCCAGCGCCTTGACGATCGAGCCATGGGCGAGCGCGATGGACGAGACGAGGCCGACGATCATCAGCGAAAAATATTCGGCCGCGCCGAATTGCAGGGCTATTGCCGTCAGCGGCGGGGCAAAGACGGCGACCAGGAAGGTCGACACCGTGCCGGCGAAGAACGAGCCGATCGCGGCAATCGCCAGAGCCGCCCCGGCGCGACCGTTCCTGGCCATCTGGTAGCCGTCGATGGCGGTCACGGCCGAGGAGGATTCGCCGGGCATGTTGATGAGAATGGCGGTGGTCGAACCGCCATACTGGGCGCCGTAGTAGATGCCGGCCAGCATGATGAGGGACGAGACCGGGTCGCCGATCTGGAAGGTGATCGGCAGCAGCATGGCGATGGTTGCGGTGGCGCCGATGCCGGGCAGGACGCCGATCAGCGTGCCGAGCAGAACGCCGATGAGGCAAAAACCCAGATTGGCCGGCGTGGTGGCCGTCGAAAAGCCGAGTTCGAGGTTCCTGAGGAGGTCCATCTCAGCGCCTCACAATGCCAGCCATTGGGGCAACCAGGGGCCGAAGCGCTGGAATGGCAGCCCGAGCGCGTAGCTGAAGACCAGCACCGAAAACAGCGTCAGGCCGGCCGACAGCAGAAGTGCCGTCAGCGGCTTCATGCGGGCGCCGGCAAAAGAGGCGATCAGCGCCGTCAGGAAGATCGACGGGACGAAGCCGAGGCCGCGCACGGTCATGCCGAAAAAGATCGGCGCCGGCAGGATGAAGAGCATGCCGCGCCAGGCAATGGGGCCGATCGGCTCGCCCTCGACGCGCACCGCCTGGACGAGGATGATGGCGCCGAGCACGATCAGCACGATCGCCAGCACCAGCGGGAAATAGCCCGGTCCCATGCGGAAGGCGGTGCCGATTTCGAGGCCGAGCGATTGTATCGCGAAAAAGGCGCCGAAAAAGATGAACAGCGCGGCGCACAGGCCGTTTGCCCTGTCGATGGCGAAAGGTTTCATGGCGGTCCTCCCCTGACCCTTGCAACGGGCTTGCCGTTGCAAATGTGAAAACGGACGTCGAAGCGAAAACGGGGCGCCGGCAGCGCCCCGTTCAAGCCTCAGTCGGCGTATTGGCCGGCGGCTTCGATGATCGGCTTCCAGCGCATGATCTCGCCTTCCAGCTTGGCCTTCAGCGCTGCCGGCGTCGCGTCGGCCTCGGACGACGGCTTGGTGCCGAGTTCGGCGAAGCGGGCGATGACGTTGGGGTCCTTCAGCGCGACCTGGAGCGATTTCGACAGTCGGCCGGTGATCTCGGCCGGCGTGCCCTTCGGCGCATAGAGGCCGTGCCAGATGCCGACCTGCACCGCGGGCAGGCCGGCTTCGATGGTCGTCGGCACGTCCTTCAGCACGTCGAGGCGCTCCGGCGTGGTGACGGCATAGGCCTTGATCGTGCCGCCCTGGATCTGCTTGGTGGTGTTGGTGGTCTGGTCGCACATAATGTCGACCTGGCCGCCGAGAAGGTCGGTCATGGCCGGACCGGTGCCCTTGTAGGGCACGGTGACCAGCGGCGTGCCGATGGCGCTCATGAACAGCATGCCGCACAGATGCGAGGCAGCGCCGATGCCGGCATTGGCGACGGTGATGGTGTCCTTGTTGGTCTTGGCGTATTCGACCAGCCCTTTCAGGTCGGCCGGCTCCAGGTCCTTGCGGGCGACGATGGCCATCGGCACCTCGGTGACGAGGCCGACATACTCGAAGGCGTTCAGCGTGTCGTAGGCGAGTTTTCTGTAGAGGGTCGCGCTGGTCGCCATGCCGATGTGATGGAGGAGCAGCGTGTAGCCATCCGGGTCGGCGTTGGCGACGCGGCCGGCGCCCAGCGTGCCGCCGGCGCCGCCGACATTTTCGACGATGATCTGCTGGCCGAGATCCTTCGACATGGCTTCGGCGACGAGCCGCGTAACCGTGTCGGTCGGACCGCCGGCCGCAAACGGCACGACGACGGTGATGGTGCGCTCGGGATAGGTCTGTGCGCTGGCGGTGAACGAATAAAGCGTGACGGCCGCGGCGGCGGCCAGGGCGGCTACAATTTTCCTCATCGTAATTCTCCTCCCAGGATATCAATCTCCGATCGCTGTGCAGGTCAGGCAGCGAGGGTGCAACAAAGGCAAGCTAACAGATTGTCGCCTGACGCAAACTGCAAAATACAGTCGTGCGCAACCATGGCGATCAGTGGGGAGTATGCCCGGAGGAGATGGGTTTGGTGTTGGCGTTGCTTCAATAACCGTAGCCGCGCGCCATCGCCGCCGCGAAGATCGGGATCAGCAGGAAGATGAAGGCTTCGGCGCGCACATAGGTCTTCACCGAGGCGAGTTCCGCAACCGGCACCTGAAAGCCGGGATTTGCACTGGCTTGCCGGTTCCAGGAGATGAAGCGGATGGTCGGGATGATCGACAGCAGGCCAACGATGCCGAATGCCGCCATCTTGGCCCAGAACACCCAGTTGTAGACGTAGAATTCCCAGCCCTTCAGGCCGTAGATGACGCGGCAGATGCCGATGATGATGATCAGCATGGCGATGATGCCGTAGTGGCGGTCGATGCCGGCAAGCCGCTTGAGCGTGGCGGCGGAGAGGTCGCCGCGGATCAGGACAAATTCGGCGCCGATGATGCCGGCCAGCGACAACACCAGCAGATGATGGAAAATGGCAAGCACGAGATCGGTGGTGTCCATGGCGTTCTCCTCCCATTGGCGGTATCGAGACCGGCCCTTGCCGGACCGGTTGCGAAAGGTAGCATCGTTCGGCAGAATTCCCAGAGGCGGACCTGGGTTGGACCATCGGCGTCGCCATCCTGACAGCTGGGGTTTTCTGAATGACCGGACTGAAGCGCGCCCTGAACCCGATGCCGGACGACATCCGCATCGCCCTGACCGAAAAAGGACTGACAGCGGCCTACGAGGCGCGGCCGGACTACCAGAAGAACGATTATCTCGGCTGGGTCGCCCGCGCCAAACGCAGCGACACCAGGCAGAAGCGGCTCGACCAGATGCTGGACGAATTGCGGCGCGGTGGGCTCTACATGAAGATGGTCTGGCACGGCTGAAAGTAAGCCGACGCTGTTCGCTTCGACCGCCTGGTCGCGCCGGGCCGTTCGGAAGCTTCCCTGGCTGAATGATGATCCGGCTTGGCCCTTGTCCGGGCGCGCTGGTTTGCTAAGCGCTGACCGTCAACGGAGGCAGAGTTTCATGGGCAGTCCAAAAACAGCCGGCGTCCCGGTTCTCGAAACGGAACGGACCATCATGCGGGCGCACCGGATCGAAGATTTCGACGACTATGCCGTCATGTGGGCCGACCCCGTCACCACCCGTTTCATAGGCGGCAAGCCGCGGACGCGGGAGGAAAGCTGGATGCGGTTCCTGCGGCATGCCGGCCTGTGGTCGCTGCTCGGCTACGGCTTCTGGGCGGTCGAGGACAAGGCCAGCGGTCGCTTCATCGGCGAAGCGGGATTCCACGACCTGAAGCGCGACATCGAGCCGTCGCTCGAGGGCATTCCGGAAGCCGGCTGGGCGCTGGCGCCGCAAGCGCATGGCAAGGGTCTTGCCAGCGAAGTCGTCAGAAGGGCCCTGGCCTGGGGCGACGAAACCTTTGCCGGCGCGAGAACCGTCTGCATCATCGATCCGGAAAACACCGGCTCGTTGAACGTTGCGGCAAAGTGCGGCTACACCAAGGTCCTGGAAACCACCTATCACGACGGGCTGACGATCCTGCTCGAACGGCGGGTGTGAAGCGCTTCATCGACGCAATTGCCTCGCGCTGCTAGGATTGGCTATTCTAATCTAGCTACGCAATTCCTGTGGGAAAACCGCTCACACTTTTCCTGGAATTGCTCTTTGGGGGAGCCGACCATGCGTGCGATCAATGCGATATTTCTGAAGCTTTTCTGGGCGGGGCTGCTGCTCCTGGCGGCCGTGCAACTGGCGGGCGCCGATGCGACGGTGCCGACCGCCGACATTGAGGGCGGTGCCGACAATCATCTGGCCAAGCGCTACGAGGGGTCGTTCATCGTCTCCTACGAAAAATTCGCCTATACCGATTTTACAGTGCCGCTGTCGCCGCTGAAGCCGAGCGCCGATCCGGATGCCCGTGACACGATGAACAACCGTGTGTTCGCGCCGGACAAGAAGGCTGAGGTCGAAGGCGCGCTGACCCGCATCGCCTATGTGCTGCCGGCCGAGCGCTCCCCGCTCGAAGTGCTGCGCAACTACCAGGATGTGATCGCGGCCGCCGGCGGCGAAGTCCTGTTCGAATGCAAGAAGGAAGAGTGCGGCGGCGCCGCCGACCGGTCGTCGAGCGGTGGCGGCGGCGACATGAGCCTGATGATGTATTTCTTCCATGAAAGCGACGTCAAGGACGCGGCCTTTTCCAATGGCGCCTGTGCGGTAACCACCGGTATCAACGACCAGCGCTTCTTCGCTGCCAAGGTGCCGCAGGATGGCGGCGACGCCTATGTCACTGTTCAGGCCTATTCGCTGATCGACGACCTCTACTGCAAGGAACTCAACGGCCGCACCATCGCCGTCGTTCAGGTGCTGGAGCCCAAGGCGCGCGACAAGAAGATGGTGGTGGTCGAAGCGGCCAAGATGGCGGATTCGCTGTCGGCCACCGGCTCCATCTCGCTCTACGGCATCTTCTTCGACACCGACAAGGCCGACATCAAGCCGGAATCGGAACCGACGCTGAAGGAGATCTCGACGCTTCTGACCAACGAGCCCGGTATGGCGGTGATCGTCGTCGGTCATACCGACAACCAGGGCGCCTTCGACTACAATATCGATCTGTCCTCGCGGCGGGCGCAGTCGGTGAAGGCGGCGCTGGTCTCGAAATACGGCATCGATGGCGGCCGGCTGACCGCCGCCGGCGCCGGCATGATGGCGCCCGTCGCCAGCAATGACGGCGAAACCGGCCGCGCCAAGAACCGCCGTGTGGTGCTGGTCAAGGCGAACTGAGGCCGATCACGGTTTCAGCGCCGGCTAGGCGCGCTGCCTGCTCCAGCATCGAGGCATCCTCGCCGAAGGCGCGGGTGGCGCGAGCGGCGGCCTCCAGCAGGTCCGGTGTCATGCGGCGCAGGAACGCCGTGTCGACGCGTGTCGACGGGCCGGCGAGCGTCAAGGCGCCGAGCAGAACGCGGCCCGGTCCGAACACCGGCACCGAGACGCCCGCCGTCTCAGGGTCGCGGTCGCCGATCGACAGATAGTGGCAGGCGTTGCGGATGGTCTCGTATGGTTCGCCCGGCTGGCCTGAAAACGCTGCCAGCACGCGGCCGCCAGAGCCGGTGAGCAACGGCAGCAGGTCGCCTTCCCGGATCGTGTAGCGGATCGGGTGCTTGGATTCGACGCGGTAGAGACAGGTGCGGGCGTCGCCCGAGCGGACATAGAACGCCACGCTTTCCCAGCTGCGTTCGGCAAGATCGCGCATGATCGGCAGCAAGATGTCGACCGCCACGACCGAGCGCTGGTAAAGCGCGCCAAGCCGGAAGGTGGCGGGTCCGATGCGGTAGCGGCCATCGTCGAGCCGCTCCAGCAACTGCCCACGCAGCAATGAGTTCGCTAGCCTCAAAATGGTGCTTTTGTAGAGCCCGGTGCGCGCCGCGATCTCGGCCAGGCTGAGCGAGCGGTCGGCGGTCGCGAACGCGTCGAGAATGGCGATCGCGCGGTCGAGCGCGGCAACACCATCGGCCGGCAACGGCTGGGATCGCGCTTCGGTCATCTCACGAACAGTTTCATTCCAGTTTACCTGCTCGGACAAAGGCCGGCCGAAGCGATTGTGCCGCACATCCATGGTTCTGTCTAGTAGAACAGCGTTCCTGTTGACAGAACGTACCGAAATCGGCATGAATTTTTGCCGAGCGGGTCTGTTTTCAGGCTACGTTTCTGGCAGGCACCGGAGGAGGTGTCGTGATTTGGAGGAATCCCATGCTGAACAGACGCAGATTTTTGATGAGCACCGCGGCCGCAGGCGCTGCCGGATTCGTTGCAACGCATTTGACGCCCGCCCTCGCTCAGGATGCACCGCAGATCCAGATCTTCGTGCCGGCCGCGCCCGGCGGCGGCTGGGACCAGACGGGGCGCACCATCGACCAGGTGCTGCGCAGTGAAAAACTGATCTCCGGCTCGCAGATCACCAATGTCGGCGGCGCCGGCGGCACGGTCGGCCTGCCGCAGTTCATCAGCCAATGGAAGGGCAAGGGCAATTCGCTGATGGTGGCCGGCATGGTCATGGTCGGCGCCATCATCGCCAACAAATCGGCCAACAACCTCTCCGAAGTGACGCCCATCGCTCGCCTCACCGGCGAGTTCGAGGCGCTGGTGGTGCCGGCGGATTCGCCGTTCAAGACGGCCGGCGATTTCGTCGCCGCGCTCAAAGCGGATCCGACCAAGGTTCCGGTGGCCGGCGGCTCGGCCGGTGGCTCCGACCACATCCTGTTCGGGCTGATCGCCAAGACGGTCGGCGTTCCGGCAACCAACCTCTCCTATGTGCCTTTCGCCGGCGGCGGCGAGGCGCTGTCGGCGCTGCTCGGCAACCAGGTGGCGGCCGGCATTTCCGGCTTCGGCGAGTTCTCCGAGCAGGTCAAGGCGGGCGCGCTTCGGCTGTTGGCGATCTCCGCCGACAAGCGCCAGGACGGCATCGACGCACCGACGATGAAGGAAGCCGGCATCGACGTCGAACTGTTCAACTGGCGCGGCGTATTCGCACCGCCAGGCGTCTCCGACGCCGACAAGGCGGCGATGGTCACGATGATCGAGACCATGGCCAAGAGCGATGCCTGGGCAGCCGAATGCAAGAACCGCAACTGGACCCCCATCCTTCTGACCGGCGACGATTATGCGAAATTCCTCGTCGACGACACCGCCCGCATCACCGCGATCCTCAAGGATCTCGGCCTCGCCTGATGTCTTCAGGGGCGGCCACGGCCGCCCCTTCCGACATTAGCCTGCGAGATGGACATATCATGCGCTGGGAGTGAAACTGCGGATGCGGCCGGCGGCAGGATGCCGGCCATCTCGGGAGGACATCGATGAGCACCAGCGACCAGCAGCCGGCGCCCCCGCGCCTTGCCATGCCCGAATTGTTGATCGGCATCGGGCTTCTCGCCTGTGCCGCGGCCGTGGCGTGGCAGACCCTGGCGATCCCGGTTTCGCCGCTCTATTCCAAGGTCGGGCCGACCGTCTTTCCCTACATCACCATGACCGGCATGATCGTGCTTTCGCTGCTGCTCATCGTCGCCGCGCTGCGCGGCGGCTGGCAGCCGCAGGAAGAAAAGGAGACGCCGACCGACTGGAAGGCGATGGGCATCGTCGTTGCCGGCCTGGTCGCCAATCTGGTGCTGATCCAGCCGCTCGGCTTCACCGCCGCCTCGGTCATCATGTTCGTGCTCGTCTGTTATGGCTTCGGCAGCAAGCACACGCTGCGCGATGCGCTGACCGGCCTTATCCTGGCGCTGGCCGCCTATTTCGGATTCGCCAGGGCGCTCGGCGTCAACATTGGCGCCGGCTTTATCGAAAACCAGCTGAACACGGTGATCGACGCGATCATCGCCACGGTAAGGGGCTGACGCCATGGAGACGCTCGGCCATCTCGCCCACGGATTTTCCGTCGCTTTCTCGCCGATGAACCTGCTGTGGTGCCTGGTCGGCACCACGCTCGGCACCGCCATCGGCGTGCTGCCCGGTCTCGGGCCGGCGCTGACCATCGCGCTTCTGTTGCCGATCACCTATCAGGTGGCGCCGGAGGCGTCCTTCATCCTGTTCGCCGGCATCTATTACGGCGCCATGTATGGCGGCTCGACGACCTCGATCCTGCTCAACACGCCGGGCGAAAGCGCCACCATCGTCACCGCGCTGGAAGGCAACAGGATGGCCCGCTCGGGTCGCGGCGGCGCGGCACTGGCGACCTCGGCGATCGGCTCCTTCGTCGCCGGCACCATCGGCACGATGGGCGTCGCCTTCCTGGCGCCGGTGGTGGTGAAGTTCGCGCTGGCCTTCGGTCCGGCCGAATATTTCTCGCTGATGGTGCTTGCCTTCATCACGGTGTCGGCGGTGCTCGGCTCGTCATCGGTGCGCGGCCTCACCAGCCTGTTTCTCGGCTTCGTCATCGGCATGATCGGCGTCGACCTGCAGACGGGACAGCCGCGCTTCACCTTCGGCATGAACGAACTGCTCGATGGCGTCGATGTCATCATTGCCGCGGTCGGCCTGTTTGCCGTCGGCGAGACGCTCTACATGGCCTCGCGCCGCTATGCCGGCAAGGACGAGATCGTGCCGCTCAAGGGCTCGCTCTACATGACCGCGGCCGAATGGGGGCGCTCGTGGAAGCCATGGCTGCGCGGCGCTTTCATCGGCTTCCCGATCGGCGCCATGCCTGCGGGCGGCGCCGAGATCCCGACCTTCCTGTCTTACGCCATCGAAAAGAAGCTGTCGAAGCACAAGGAGGAGTTCGGCACGGTCGGCGCCATCGAGGGCGTTGCCGGACCGGAAGCCGCCAACAATGCGTCTGCCGCCGGCGTGCTGGTGCCGATGCTCACCCTTGGCCTGCCGACCTCGGCGACCGCCGCAATCATGCTGTCGGCCTTCCAGAGCTACGGCATCAATCCGGGACCGCTGCTGTTGACGACGCAGGCCGATCTGGTCTGGGGCCTGATCGCCAGCCTGTTCATCGCCAACGTCATCCTGGTCATCCTCAACCTGCCGCTGATCGGGCTGTGGGTACGGCTGTTGAAAATCCCGGCGCCGCAGCTCTATGCCGGCATCCTGGTGTTCGCCACCGTCGGCACCTACGGCATCTCGCAATCGCCGATCGACCTCGTCATCCTCTATCTCCTGGGGGCCGCCGGCTTCCTGATGCGGCGCTTCGATTTCCCGACCGCGCCGGTCATCATCGGCATGATCCTGGGGCCGCTCGCCGAAACGCAGTTCCGCCGGGCGATGACGATCTCGAACGGCGACTGGTCGGTGTTCTACACCCACAAGCTGTCGCTGGTGCTGCTGATCCTTGCCTTCATCGGGCTCGCCGGTCCGCATATCTGGGCCTTCATCGAGCATCGGCGCCGGCGCGGGCTGGAGCATGTGCCGGGCGATGCCTGAGCAACCTGGAGCATCATGACCGATCTGCTTGCCGGCATCCGCATCCTCGACCTGACCAATGTGCTGGCGGGCCCTTATTGTGCCTACCAGCTGGCGCTGCTCGGCGCCGATGTCATCAAGGTCGAGACGCCGCAAGGCGGCGATCTGGCGCGCCAGCTCGGCGCCTCGCCGGCGCTCAACAATGCGGGCATGGGCGCGTCGTTCCTGGCGCAGAATGCCGGCAAGCGATCGGTGGTGCTGGATCTCAAGAGCGAAGCCGACCGCGAACGCTTCCTCGATCTCGTCGCCTCGGCCGACGCGCTGGTCGAGAATTTTCGACCGGGCGTGATGGGGCGGCTGGGTCTCGGCTATGAGGTGCTGAAAGCGGTCCGCCCCGGTCTCGTCTATTGCGCCATATCCGGTTTCGGCCAGAGCGGGCCGATGCGCGACAATCCGGCCTACGACCAGATCATCCAGGGGCTGTCCGGCATCATGAGCATCACCGGCACGCCGGAGACCGCACCCTTGCGGGTCGGCTATCCCGTCGCCGACACGCTGGGCGGGCTGGTCGGGGCCTTCGCCATCGCCGCGGCGCTGGTCAAGCAGAAGACCTCGGGCGAGGGCGCGTTTCTCGATGTCTCGATGCTCGAATGCACGCTGTCGGCGCTGGGCTGGCCGGTGTCCAACTATTTGACCGCCGGTGTCGAGCCGCAGCCGATGGGCAATGAGAACATGACGGCTGCGCCCTCCGGCGCGTTTCGCACCGGCGACGGCCTGCTCAACATCGCCGCCAACAAGCAGGAGCAGTTCGTCACGCTTTGCCGGCTGATCGGCCAGCCGGAACTGGCCGACGATCCGCGCTTTGCCGAGCGCGAGACGCGCAAGCAGAACCGCGCCTCCTTGAAAGGGCTGATCGAGACAGCGCTTGCGAGCGCCTCGGCGGCTGCCTGGGAAGAAAAGTTCAACCGCGCCGGCGTTCCGGCGGGCCGGGTGCTGACGATCCCGCAGGTGCTTGGCGAGCGCCAGGTGGTCGAGCGCGACATGACCGCGCGTTTCCAGGGTCTGCCCGGCATGGCGCAGCCGCTGACCGTGGTGCGCGGCGGCTTCATGGTCGATGGCGCGGCACCCTTGCCGGTCCTGCCGCCGCCTGTGCTGGGCGAGCATATGGACGAGGTTTTTTCCACCCTGCCGCCGCGCGCCAGGAGAAGCGCGTGAGCGAGAGAAAAACCGGCCGCGAACGCGGCGAGGAATGGTGGCAGACCGGCATCATCGAGATGAGCCCCGGCATCATCCGGCTGCGCGGCTATGAAATCCAGGAGCTGATCGGCCGCGTCAGCTTTCCGGCCACGATCTGGCTGATGCTGCGCGGCGAATTGCCGAGCGAGGAGCAGGCGGCGCTGCTCGGCATTGCGCTGGGGGCGGCCGTCGACCACGGGCCGCAGGCGCCGTCGATCGCCATTGCCCGCATGGCCATCACCTGCGGCGTCGGCATCAACAGCGCCATGGCGTCCGCCGTCAACGTGCTGGGTGACGTGCATGGCGGCGCCGGCGAACAGGCGCTGTCCTTCTATGGCGACATTGCCGTGGCACTTGACCAAGGTGTTGCGCTGGACCAAGCCGTAGCCGCACGGCTCGACCGTTTCTTCGCCGAGGAGAAAGGCTATGTGCCGGGATTTGGCCATCGCTTCCACCCGGTCGATCCGCGCGCGCCGCGCCTGATCGCAGTGACGCGCGAGTTTGCCGCGCGCGGCGTCGTCAGCGGACGCTTTGCCGACATCGCCGAGGCCGTCGAATCAGAGGTGGCACGGCGCAAGGGGAAGAAAATACCGCTCAACATCGACGGCGCCACCGCCGTCATCTATGGCGAGCTCGGCTTTCCGCCGCCGTTGACGCGCGGCCTGTTCGTGCTCTCGCGCTCGGTGGGCATCCTGGCGCATGCATGGGAACAGTCGCAGCAAAGCGAGCGCAACAAAGGGCCGCTGCCGCGCGAATGGCTGTGGGCCTATACGGGCACGCCGCTGCGGCCATTTCCCGCTGAGGGGGATGAGGGTCCCGCTGAAGGGGACGAGGGCAAGTGAGGTTGGTCAGGCCGGGTCCGGCACTGCCGGCTGAGGCGGCGCCAGGTTGGCCATCAGCGTCGAGAGATCCGGCTCATCGATGAGCAACGCCGCGTCCTGCGGCTTGAGCCATGCCCGCTGGCGGCTCTTGGCCTCCTGCCAGTTGGCCAGTTCCTCGGACACCTCCAACAGATAGACGACGACGTCGACGCGCACGAAATTGTGCTCCAGCCGTTTCCAATAGGAATAGCTGCCGGCCGGCGCCTTGCGGGTCTTGCCGAGCACGCCGGCTTCTTCGCGCGCCTCGATGGTGGCGGCCTTGCGCCCGCTCTTGCCTTTCATGGGCCAGCCCTTGGGCACGATGAACCGCTTCGTCGCTCGCGACGTCACCAGCATCACTTCGAAATTGCCTGAAACGTCCAGGCGAAAGGGAATGGCGGCGACCTGGCGAATGCGTTCGCCTCGCCTTGCCTTGCGTACCGCCTTTTTCTTGGTCGTCGCCATGTGCTGAAAATCCGGTCGGCGGGCGCACCGCCGCACGCCGCCTGCAAACCCCTGATATGCCCGCGAGGCAATGAGGCATTTTTAGTAAATAAGTCGACTAAGTAAATCGCAAGCGACCGATATCAACGGCAAACACGCACAATCTGGTTGTTGACGATCTGAATCGGACAAGCTTGCCGGACGACGGGCACTTCGGGGCGCGGCTGCGGCACGATCCGACGGTCCTGCTCGCGATATTGCTGCTGCTGTTGCTGGAACTGCTGCCGCTGCAGGCTGTTGCGCAATTGCTGCAGCTGGTTCTGCTGGATCAGCCGGTTGGCGCTGGGATTGACGGACTGGGCCGCAGCAGATTGCATGATGCCGGCGAGCGTTGCCGCCGCCAGCATTGCCGACATGAGAACTGTCGATAGGCGAAGCGTCGACATCAGTTCATTCCCGTACAGATATAACCTCCTCTCTATATAGGGCGTTCGTCTCGATCTGCCATGGGCCGGTCTGCCATGGGCCGATCTGCCACGGGTTGGCGAAATCCCTGAGGAAGCGGCCCGGCCGCACTTGACAGAAAAGATCGATTGACCGCTCTATCGGGCGCGGATCTCGGGCTCAATCGCGGCTGACTCGAGGCACAATCGGGAGCATATTGATGAAAAGCCGGCAAGTATATTTCGCGGCGCTACTGGGCAGCATCTGTATTCTTGGCCCGGTGGCAGTCGCGGCGCAAACCAAGACCGACAAGGCGGCGCCTGCCGCCGCAGCGCCCGCCCCTGCTGCCGGCCCGACATTGCCTGGCGGCGCCTCGGCGCTGTCCGAGACACATGGCGACTGGACGGTCAATTGCCAGGTAACCGGCACGGCCAAGGTTTGCAGCCTGTCGCATCAGCAGTTCAACAAGCAGTCCAACCAGCGCCTGCTGGCGATCGAGCTGTCGAGCAAGAGCGGCGAGGATGCCGCCGGAACGCTGGCGCTGCCGTTCGGCCTGGCGCTCGCCAAAGGAGTCAGCCTGACCATCGACGACCAGAAGCTGGAAGGCAGCCTGCCGTTCAACACCTGCCAGGCCGTCGGCTGCCTGGTGCCGGTGGCGTTCGATGCCAGCGTCACGCCGCTGCTCAAGGCAGCCACCACGCTGAAGATCGACGCCTTCGCGGCCGACACCGGTCAAGCGGTGAGTTTCACCATCCCGCTCAACGGGTTCGGCGGCGCACTGGCACGGACCGCGGAACTCTCGGCGGACTGAGCGGAAAACGTCCGGTCACTCAACCTCGCGCAGCCGGTACCCAACGCCGGTCTCGGTGGTGATGTAGCGCGGCTGGTCGGGCGACTTTTCGATCTTCTGCCGGAGCTGGCGGACATAGACCCTGAGATACTGCACGTCGGTCGAATCGCCCCACACCTGCTTCAGCAGGAAATGGTGGGTCAGCACCTTGCCGGCATGCTGCACCATAATACGCAATATGTCGTATTCCTTGGGGGAGAGCTTTATCTCCTTGCCTTCGACCTTGACGATGCGCTTGACCAGGTCGACCGAGAGATCGCCGGTCTGAAACACCGGCTTTTCGCCCTGCTGCTGGAATCGGTGGCGCAGCGCGACGCGGATGCGGGCGACCAGTTCGTTCATGCCGAACGGCTTGGTGATGTAGTCGTCAGCGCCGAGTTCCAGCGCCGCGACGATGCCGGCTTCGTCGGTGCGGCTGGACAGGATGACCACGGGCACGTCGAGGCCGTCGCCGCGCCATTTGCGCAGGAGATCGAGGCCACCCATGCTGGGCAGGCCGAGGTCGAGCAGGATCAGATCCGGCTTTTGTGCATCGACGAGTTCGATCGCAGCCTTGGCGTTGGGCGCTTCGCTGACCGCATAGCCCTGGCTGCCGAGGCCGACGCGCAGCAGTTTGCGGATCGGCGGCTCGTCGTCGACGACCAGTATGCTGACGTTGGAATTTGTCATGCCGGATCACCAGAGTTTTGCCCGTCCGCGTTCCGTTCGTCCAGGCCGGGCGATCGTGCCGGCTTCGGCATGCGGATTGTGAAGACTGCGCCCGGGCGATCGCTGCGGTTCGCCGCCATGATCGTGCCGCCCATCGCCTCGATGAAGCCCCGGCAGATCGACAGGCCGAGCCCGGTGCCGGCCTGGACCTGATCGCGCTTGCGCACCCGGTAAAAGCTGTCGAAGACGCGCTCCAGGTCGGCGGGCGGAATGCCCGGTCCCTCATCCATGATCTGCAGCGCGACGGAGCCATTGTCGGCCCAGCCCTGCAGCCGGATTGTCGATCCCTGTGGCGCGTATTTCGCGGCATTGTCGAGCAGATTGAACAGCATTTGTTCGAACAGCACGGGATCAAGCTTCAGCATCGGCAGGTCGGCCGGAATATCAACCTCGGTCTTGTGCCCGGCAGTGATCTTGCGTGCCCGCTGCAAGGCCGAGCCAACGACATCGCCGACATAGTGCAGGGCGAAATTCGGTTCCATGGCGCCCGATTCAATCTTGGTCATGTCGAGCAGATTGGCGATGAAGCGGTTCAGCCGTTCGGACTCGTCGAGCACGGTGGTCAGCAGCTCGGCCCGATCGTCCTCGGGCAGTGCCGGCGCAAATTCCCTGAGCGTGCCGGCCGCGCCCATGATGGCCGCCAGCGGCGTCTTCAGATCATGCGAGATCGACGTCAGCAGTGCCGAGCGCAAGCGGTCGGCCTCGGCCGCCAGCCTGGCGCGATCGACATCGGCGACCAGCTGGATGCGCTCGATGGCAACCGCCGCCTGGTCGGCCAGCGCGTCGAGCAGGCGCTGTTGCTCGGGCGTCAACAGCGGCCCCTGCTTGTCATTGTCGAGGCCGACGACGCCGATGGCGGTACGGCCGGTCCGCAAGGGCAGGTAGAGCCGTTTTGCCCCGGGCAGGGTATCGGCGCCACGGCCGGCAGCCCGGTTGTGTTCCCAAGCCCAGCGTGCAGCCGCGATGTCGGCCTCGGCCAGCGTGTCGTCGGGGGGATAACCGGCCTTGACGGTGATCGTGCCTTCTTCCGGCAAAAGCAGCACCACGCGCAGCTTCAGCATCGAGGCGATCTGGAACGCGGTGGCCCACAAAACGTCGTCGAGCGTGCCCGCGCCGGCGAGTTTCTTGGAAAAGAGGTAGATGTCCTCGGTCGCCCGGGCGCGTGAACGGGCGGCGGCTGCCTGACGCTGCACACGCGCCGTCAGATTGCTGGCGATGACGGCAACGACGAGGAAGACGGCGAAGGCAACGATGCTCTCCGGATCGCGGATCGTCATCGTGTAGCGCGGCTCGAGAAAGAAGAAGTTGAAGGCAATGGCGCTGAGGAAACAGGCGTACAGCGCCGGCCACAGGCCAAAGGTCACTGCCGATGTCAGCACCGCCAGCAGCAGCACGCTGGCAAGGTTGCGAACGTCGAGGAACTGATCGAGGACGGCGCTGACGGCAAGCGCGCCGGCGACATAGACGGTCGAGAAAAGATAAGGCCAGATTTGAAATGGCGTCTGCTCGGCCGCCGCCTTGACCCTCGACGTGGCCTCGTTGTCGCGCTCCGTTCCTGAAATGACATGGACGCTGATATCGCCGGCATTGCGGATCAGATCGTAGGTGAGCGAACCCTCGATCAGTTCGCGCCAGCGCGAGCGGGTCGGCCTGCCGACGACGATATGGGTGAAATTGTTCACTGTGGCGTGGCGGACGATGTCCTGGGCGACGTTCTGGCCCGGAATGGTCGTCACCTCGGCGCCGAGCTGCTCGGCCAGGCGCAAGAGCGTGGCCAGCCGGTCCTTGTCTTCCTCCGACATGGCGGCCGAACGCGGCGTGTCGACATGCAGCGCCGTCCACGGTGCGCGCAGCCGGTCGGCCAGCCGGCGCGCATAGCGGACACGAGACGCTCCGCCCGGACGCGCATCGACGCAGACGAGCACCCTTTCGCCCGCCGCCCAAGGGCCGGGAATCGCGTGCGACTGCATGTGGTTGAGCAACTGCTCGTCGACGCGCTGGGCGGTGCGGCGCAGCGCCAATTCCCGAAGCGCGGTCAGATTGCCCGGCGAGAAATAGTTTTCGACTGCGCGCTGGGCAGTGTTGGGGAAATAGACCTTGCCCTCTTTCAGCCGCTTGATCAGGTCGTCGGGCGTGAGGTCGATGATCTCGATGTCATCGGCCTGGTCGATGATGGAGTCCGGGACCGTTTCGCGCACCCTGACCCGGGTGATCTGCGCCACCACGTCATTCAGGCTCTCGACATGCTGGATGTTGAGCGTGGTGTAGACATCGATGCCGCGCGTCAGGATTTCCTGGACGTCGAGATAGCGCTTGGGGTGGCGGCTGCCGGGCGCATTGGTGTGGGCGAGTTCGTCGACGAGCACCAGCGCCGGCCGGCGGGCGAGAATGGCATCGATGTCCATCTCGTCCAGCACGCGGCCTCTGTAGTCGACCTTCTGGCGCGGGATCACCTCGTAGCCTTCGACCAGCGCCAGTGTTTCCTTGCGGCCGTGGGTCTCCACGACGCCGACCACTACGTCGACGCCGTCAGCCAGCCTGGCGCGGCCGGCCATCAGCATTTCATAGGTCTTGCCGACGCCGGGGGCAGCGCCGAGAAATATCCGCAGACGGCCGCGCTCTTCCCGTTCCGCATGCTCGAGCAGCGCGTCCGGAGAGGGTCTGGTATCGTTGCTTCTGGCGTCCGGCATCAGGCTCGATCATGAACGGCGCCGAGGATCGTGTCGATCCCCGGCCCCTGGCTTCAGAGATTGTCTCTCACTGCTTGGTATCGTCCAGTGCCAGGTTGAGCGCCAGCACATTGACGACCGGCTCGCCGAGGAAGCCGAGTTCGCGGCCTTCGACATGGCTGTCGACAAGCGCCTTGACCTTGGCTTCGTCGAAGCCCCTGGCCTTAGCCACCCGAGCGACCTGGAAATAGGCGGCGTCCGGGCTGATGGCGGGATCGAGGCCGCTGCCGGACGTCGTCACCAGATCCATCGGCACCGGCCGGTTCGGGTTCTCCGCCTTCAGCTTTGCAACATCGCCCTTGATGCGGTCGATCAGCTTGGGGTTGGTTGGACCGAGATTGGAGCCGCTGGACGCTGCGGCGTTGTATCCGTCGCCGGCAGCCGAGGGGCGGCCATGGAAATACTTGTCGTCGGCAAAGCCCTGGCCGATCAGTTCGGAGCCGATGACCGTGCCGTTTTTCTCGATCAAGCTGCCATTGGCCTGGTGCGGAAACAGCGCCTGGGCGATGCCGGTCATGCCCAGGGGATAGATCAGGCCGGTCAAAACGGTGAAAAAGACGATCATGATAACAGCGGGTCTTATCTGAGTGAGCATGGACGTATTTCCTTAAGCGAGGCCGAGGCCGGTGACGATCATGTCGATCGCCTTGATGCCGGCGAAGGGAACGATGATGCCGCCGAGGCCGTAGACCAGCAGGTTGCGGCTGAGCAGCGCGCCGGCGCCGATGGCGCGGTATTTGACGCCTTTAAGCGACAGCGGGATCAGAGCGATGATGATCAGCGCGTTGAAGATGATGGCCGACAGGATGGCGCTCTGCGGCGTCGCCAGATGCATGATGTTGAGCGCTTGCAGGGGGCCGATTGTATGTCCCGGCGCAACGTAGAAGACGGCAAACATGGCCGGGATGATGGCGAAGTATTTGGCGACGTCGTTGGCGATCGAGAAGGTCGTCAGCGAGCCGCGCGTCATCAGCAGCGCCTTGCCGATCTCGACGATCTCGATCAGCTTGGTCGGGTCACTATCGAGGTCGATCATGTTGCCGGCCTCGCGGGCGGCAACCGTGCCGGTGTTCATGGCGACGCCGACATCGGCCTGCGCCAAGGCCGGCGCGTCGTTGGTGCCGTCACCGCACATGGCGACCAGCTTGCCCTTGGCCTGTTCGTCGCGGATCAGCTTCAGCTTGTCCTCGGGCGTGGCCTGGGCGAGGAAATCGTCGACGCCGGCTTCGGCTGCGATCGCCGCCGCAGTCATCGGATTGTCGCCGGTGATCATCACGGTGCGGATGCCCATTTTGCGCAGTTCGGCAAAGCGCTCGCGGATACCACCCTTGACGATGTCCTTGAGGTGGACGACGCCGAGCAGGCGGCCGTCACGCTCGACGGCCAGCGGCGTGCCGCCCGACTTGGCGATCTCGTCGGCGATCGCCTGGAGATCCTTGACGGTGTCGCTGCCGGGGCGCGTGCCGTGAGTGGCCGATGTCGACTGGCTGACATAGGCGAGAACCGTATCGACGGCGCCCTTGCGCACCGACGAGCCATCGATGTCGACGCCGCTCATCCGGGTCTGCGCGGTGAAGGGCACGAAGCTGGCATGCAAGGTTGCCATGTCACGGGCGCGGATGGCGTATTTCTCCTTGGCCAGCACGACGATCGAGCGTCCCTCAGGCGTCTCGTCGGCGAGCGAGGCGAGCTGCGCGGCATCGGCCAGTTCCTGTTCGGTGACGCCCTTGACCGGGCGGAATTCGGTGGCCTGGCGGTTGCCGAGCGTGATGGTGCCGGTCTTGTCGAGCAAAAGCGTATCGACGTCGCCTGCCGCTTCGACGGCACGGCCGGACATGGCCAGCACGTTGAAGCGCACCAGGCGGTCCATGCCGGCAATGCCGATGGCCGACAGCAGGGCGCCGATGGTGGTCGGGATCAAGGTGACGAACAGCGCGACCAGCACCGTCACCGGGATATAGCCGCCGGAATAGGAGGCAAAGCTAGGGATCGTGGCGGTGGCCAGCACGAAGATCAGCGTCATGCCGACGAGCAGGATGTTGAGCGCGATCTCGTTGGGCGTCTTCTGGCGCGAGGCACCCTCGACCAGCGAGATCATGCGGTCGAGGAAGGTGTGGCCGGAGGCGGCTGATATGCGCACGCGAATCCAGTCGGACAGAACCTGCGTGCCGCCGGTGACCGCCGAACGGTCGCCGCCGGATTCGCGAATGACGGGTGCGGACTCGCCGGTGATTGCCGCCTCGTTGACCGAGGCCACGCCTTCGATCACTTCACCGTCGGACGGGATGATGTCGCCGGCTTCGACCAGCACGATGTCGCCAACCTTCAGGCTGGTGCCGGGCACCAGCTTGAACCTGGAGCGGTCTTCGCCGGCAAGCAGCTTGGCCTGGGTTTCGGTGCGCGCCTTGCGCAGCGAATCGGCCTGCGCCTTGCCGCGGCCTTCGGCGACGGCCTCGGCGAAGTTGGCGAACAGCACGGTGAACCACAGCCAGATGATGATCTGCAGCGTAAAGCCGAAATCGCCGCCGCCGGTGGCGAGATCCTTGACGAACAGGACCGTGGTAAGAAGCGAGACGATGGCGACGACGAACATCACCGGGTTCCTGACCAGCGTGCGGGGGTCGAGTTTCCTGAAGGCGCCGCCGATGGCCGGCCACAGGATGCGGGCATCCATGATGCTCGCGGATTTGGACTGGCTCATTTGGTGGCTCCAGTATCTGAACTGTTGGCCGGCACCGACCGATCGGATGCCGAAAAGAGGGGCGGCGGACCATAGGCCAGCAGCCAGATCACGATCATGACTGCCGCGAGGCCGAGGAAGGTAGATACGCTGGGGAAGGGAGGGGGCGTTTCCTCCCCCTCATTGCCGGCTCGTGGGCCGGCTCGCGGCCGGGCCTTCATGCGTTTTGGGTAGAACCAGGACATGACAAGCCTCAGAATGTCTGGCCGTTGATGGCAGCCAGGTGCTCGACGATCGGTCCGATCGCCAGTGCCGGGAAGAAGGTCAGGCCGACGACGATCAGGATGACGCCGACGAGCAGGCCGACGAACAGCGGGCCGTCGGTCGGGAAGGTGCCGGCGGAAGCCGGAACCGTCTTCTTCGTCGCTAGCGAGCCGGCAATGGCAAGCGCTGGAATGATGACGAAGAAGCGACCCACCCACATGGAGATGCCGAGCGTGATGTTGTACCAGGGCGTGTTGCCGGAAAGGCCGCCAAAGGCCGAGCCGTTGTTGGCCGCCGCCGAAGTGTAGGCATAAAGAACCTCGGAGAAGCCATGCGGACCGCCATTGGCCATCGAGGCGACGGCGCTTGGCAGCACGACCGCTATTGCCGTGAAGACCAGCATGACCAACGGCAGAGCGAGGATGGCGAGCATTGCCATCTTGACCTCCTTGGCCTCGATCTTCTTGCCGAGATATTCGGGCGTGCGGCCAACCATCAGGCCGGCGACGAACACGGTGATGACGATGAACATGACGATGCCGTAGAAGCCGGCGCCGACGCCGCCGACGATGACTTCGCCGAGCTGCATGTTGAGCATCGGGACCAGGCCGCCAAGTGCTGTGAACGAGTCATGCATGGCGTTCACCGCACCGCAGCTCGCAGCCGTGGTGATGACGGCGAATAGTGCCGAAGCGGCAATGCCGAAGCGGCTCTCCTTGCCTTCCATGTTGGCGCCGTCGACGCCCAACGCATGGACCAGCGGATTGCCCGCGGCTTCCGCCCAGTAGCAGATAACGACGCCAGCGATGAACAGCACACCCATCGTGGCCAGGATCGCCCAGCCCTGGCGCTGGTTGCCGACCATGCGGCCGAAGACGTTGGTGAGTGCAGCACCCAGCGCGAAGATCGTCACCATCTGGATCATGTTGGAGATGGCGTCGGGGTTTTCGAAAGGATGCGCGGCATTGGCGTTGAAGAAGCCGCCGCCATTGGTGCCGAGCATCTTGATGGCGACCTGCGAGGCGACCGGCCCAAGGGCGAGCGTCTGCTTGGCGCCCTCCAGCGTGGTGGCGTCGACATAAGGCCCGAGCGTCTGCGGCATGCCGAGCCAGACATAGACAAGGGTGAGCACGATGCTGAGCGGCAGCAGGATGTAGAGCGTGCAGCGGGTCATATCGACCCAGAAATTGCCGATCGATTTGGCCGAGGCGCGGGCGAAGCCGCGGATCAGCGCCACCGCAATGGCAATGCCGACGGCGGCGGACATGAAGTTCTGAACAGTCAGGCCGGCCATCTGCACGAGGTAGGACAACGTGCTTTCGCCGCCGTAATTCTGCCAGTTGGTGTTGGTGACGAAGCTGACGGCAGTGTTGAAGGCGAGATTGGGTTCGACCGATGCCATCCCGGCCGGATTGTAAGGCAGGACGCCCTGCAGGCGTTGCAGAAAGTACAGCACCAGGAAGCTGGCAAGGCTGAAGAAGATGATTCCTGCCGCGTAGGTCGTCCAGTGCTGCTCCTCGCGCTCGCTGGTTCCCGAAATGCGGTAGAGGCCGCGCTCAACGGGCCCGAGTATGGGCGAGAGAAAGGTGCGATCGCCATTGAAGACGCGGTACATGTAGCCGCCGAGCGGCTTCACCAGCAAAACGACGATCCCGCAATAAACCAGGATCTGTATCCATCCGTTGAGTGTCATGGGTTTCCGTGCCTTGCTTCAGAAGCGTTCTGGGCGAACGAGGGCGTATGTCAGGTAGACGAGCAGGAACAAGGTCACGCCGCCACCGAGGATGTAATCGACAAGCATGGTGCGATCCTTCCGCTTAAAGAGCGTCGCAAGCTTTGATGTAGGCGAGGGAAAGACCGAAGAACAAAACCTCGATCCCGATGACGACGATGTCCATTTGTGTTGGTCCTTGCTTCTGCTTGTATTTGGCGCCAGCGACTGGCGAGCCAGAAATTCCATGAGAACGGCCCGCCGTAACTCTGGGGTCACGGCGTCCGCAGCGTTTTGCTCGAGATGGAATATGGACCCGATCGCCATAAAGGTTCGAGACGGGGCCGGGAGGAAAGATATAAAATTCCTATAAAGATTTCCGGGAGATGGCTCCGTTCCGGGCCGCTAGAAACCGACGCCATGATATCGCGACCCCTCTTGCGGCGGCTCCGTCTTTCGAAACAATGGGAACGCAAAACGAGGGAAAAACAGATGCTCGACATGGCACCATCGAAACAGGCGGCGACATGGCTTTGCGCGCTTGCACGGGCGCTGGAAGCTGATGACGCCGAGGCGGCCGCCAACCTGTTCGTCGAGGATTGCTACTGGCGCGATCTGCTGGCTTTCACCTGGAACATCACCACGATGGAAGGCCGCGATGAGATCCGCGACATGCTGCAAGCGACGCTGGCGGAAGCGAAGCCCTCACACTGGACGCTGTCCGGCGAGGCGACCTCGGATGAGGGCACCGTCGAGGCCTGGTTCACGTTCGAAACGGCGGTCGCGCGGGGCGAAGGGATTGTGCGCCTTACGGACGGCCGCTGCCGGACCTTGTTCACGGCGGTGCGTGAGCTCAAGGGGTTCGAGGAACAAAAGGGACCGGCGCGGCCGCTTGGTATCCGTCACAAGGCCGATCCGAAGCGCGAAACCTGGGCGGAGGCGCGGGCGCGCGAGACGCGCGACCTCGGCGCCACCGAGCAGCCCTATTGCCTGGTGATCGGCGGCGGGCAGGGCGGCATCATGCTCGGCGCGCGGCTGAGGCAGCTCGGTGTGCCCACCATCATCATCGAGAAAAATGCGCGCCCCGGCGATTCCTGGCGCAACCGTTATCGCTCGCTCGTGCTGCACGATCCGGTCTGGTACGACCATCTGCCCTACATTCCGTTCCCGGAGAACTGGCCGGTGTTCACGCCCAAGGACAAGATGGGCGACTGGCTGGAGATGTACACCAGGGTGATGGAGCTCAACTACTGGGTCGCCACCAAATGCCTCAGCGCCAGCTATGACGAGGCCGAGAAGGTGTGGACTGTGGTGGTCGACCGCGTCGGCCGGCAGATCACGCTGAAGCCGAAGCACATTGTCTTTGCCACCGGCGCCTATGGCCCGCCACGCCAGATCGCGCTGCCCGGCGCCGAGACCTTCAAGGGCGAACTCCTGCATTCCAGCCAGTATGCAAGCGGCGAGAAATTCCGCGGCAGACGTGTCGCTGTCATCGGCGCGGCAAGCTCGGGGCACGATGTCAGCGTCGACCTCTGGGAGAGCGGCGCAGACGTCACCATGATCCAGCGGTCGCCGACGACAGTGGTGAAATCCGACACTCTGATGGAAGTCGGCTTCGAGATCTTCTCGGAAAAGGCTTTGGCGCGCGGCATCAGCACCGACAAGGCCGACCTGATCGTCGCGTCCACGCCGTTCGCGCTTGTACCCAAGGGCCAGCGGGATCTTTACGAGGTGATCAAGGCACGCGACGCAGACTTCTACGACCAGCTACGCGCCGCCGGCTTCGCCATCGATTTCGGGGAGGACGAGACCGGGCTGTTGATGAAGGCCTACCGCACCGGCTCCGGCTACTACATCGATGTCGGCGCCTGCGAACTGATCATCAATGGCGAGATCAAAGTGAAGAGCGGCGTCGGCATCAGTTCATTGACGCCGACCGGCATCCTGTTCGACGACCGCAGCGAGCTGGCCGTCGATGCGATCGTCGCCTGTACCGGCTACCAGTCGATGAACGAGACCGTGGCGGCCATCGTCTCGCGCGAGGTCGCCGACAAGGTCGGGCCATGCTGGGGCCTCGGCTCCGGCGTCAAGGGCGATCCCGGTCCTTGGCAAGGCGAGCTGCGCAACATGTGGAAGCCGACGGCGCAGGACGCGCTGTGGTTCCACGGCGGCAATCTGGCGCTGTCGCGGTTTTACTCGAAATATGTGGCGCTGCAGATCAAGGCGCGGATGGAAGGGATTGCGACGCCGGTGTTTGGGGCGGTGAGTAACGCAGGGCGCTAGCGATCTCCTCCCCCCTCGAGGGGGAGATGTCGCCGAAGGCGACAGAGGGGGTCGCCGCGCGTGGAGCGCTGACCTCCAGCTGCCGCGAGGAGCTTGCGTCCGGTCGAACCGACCCCCTCTGGCCTGCCGGCCATCTCCCCCTCAAGGAGGGAGATTATCCACGCCCGAAATGCCGTGCCGCGACCTCGACATGCGTATGTGCCGCATGCGGCTCGAAGCGCTCGGTCTCGTTGTGGTCGGGCGCCTCGTTCGGCCACCAGACACCGCCGATAACAATGCCTTCTGAGACCAGCCGCTGATCCGCGATCAGCGCCGCACCGACCGCATCGACGAAGGTAAAGCGCCCGGGGCGCAGTCTCAGCACCGCGACATCGCCGACACCGCCAACTTTCAGCGTCCCAAGCTCCGGCCTGGCGATCGCCTCGGCTGGCCTTTGCGTGGCGGCGCGCAGCACCTCGACCAGCGGCATGCCCAGCGCCATCAGCTTCGACATGCAGACCAGTATGTCGAAGGCCGGACCGTCGACGCAGTAGAGATGCACGTCGCTGGAGATGACGTCGGGCGCGAGGCCCTCGGCCAGCATCGCTTTCGCCACGGCGAAGTCGAACGATCCCATGCCGTGGCCGATGTCGAAGATGACACCGCGTTCGCGGGCCAGCCGCATGTCCGGCCGCACCGCGCCGGAAGCGAACACCGGCGCGTTGGGGAACGGGCGAAAACAGTGCGTGAGGATGTCACCCTTGCGCAGGCGCGGCAGCACCTCGGAACGGCCGGGCGGCGGCTCGTCTATATGCGCCATCAGCGGCAGGCCGGCCCGGTCGGCGGCTTCCAGCGCGAGGTCCACCGGCGCGATGCCGCTGGTGCCGCCGGCATGCTTGCCGGAGCGCACTTTTACGCCGACGACGACACCGGCGTGCTCGCGCACCGCGGCCACCGTCTCGCGTGGCTCGCAGAGCCTGAGATCGCTGCATTCGCCGACAGAGACGCTTTGCGAGAAGCCGAATATGCCGGCAAAGGAGATGTTGACATAGGCCAGGATGCGCACCTTCGAGCGCTCGATGACATGGCGGCGAAAGCCCAGAAAATTGCCGGCGCCGGCGCTGCCGGCATCGATGAAGGTCGTGGTGCCGCTCTTGGCCGCCAGCCGGTCGGCGTCGACGCCCAGCGAGGTGCCGCCCCAATAGACATGGCTATGCAAATCGATGAGGCCGGGCGTGACGATGCAATCACGAGCGTCGACTATCTCGGTGGCGTGCTCGGCATCGATCGCCGCCTCGATGGCCACGATGCGTCCGCCCGCAACGGCGACATCGCGCGGCGCGTCCAGGCCCGAGGCCGGATCGATCAGGCGGCCGCCCTTGATCAGGAGATCGAACTGCATCGGCGCCTGCCTCTCTTCGTTTTGGGGCATGATCTCTGGACAAAACGGTTTCCGTTTGTCCGAGAAAACCCCGTCTCCACTTTTCGGGATCATGCCCCGGCTGGTCAAACCGGCCGGTAGGCGACGGCTTCGACCTCGATCTTGATGTCGATCATCAGCCGCGATTCGACCGTGGTGCGGGCCGGCGGATTCTTCGGGAAGTGCTTGGCGTAGACGGCATTGAAGGCGCCGAAGTCGCGCGCGTCCTCGAGCCAGACCGTGGTCTTGACGACATCGTCCATGGTGCAACGGGCCAGCGCGAGTGCCGCCTTCACATTCTGCAGCACCTGCTCGGTCTGCTCGGTGATGCCGCCCTTGACCACGATGCGGTCGCCGTCGACCGGCACCTGACCTGAGATGTAGACGAAATCCCCGGCGCGCACGGCCGGCGACAGCGGCACGTGGGATGTTCCAAAACACTCTTTGGGCAAGGGAAACTCCTGTTCAGAATGGCGGGCCGCGCCCCGTTTTCGCCGACCGCTCTACGCCTGTCCCGGTGATCCTCATAGGGGGCTTTTTGGAAAGCAACATTTTTCCAAACGCGTGTTGCTTTATCGCAGGCTCGCCAGCATCTTGCGCGTCGCATTTTCCCGACAGGAGATTTCAATGACCTTCGACAAGAACCCGTTTCCAGAGGGCGATGCCGATCGTCACGCGCTCTGGGAAATGCTGGTGCGGCGCGACATCGACGCCTTTATCGGTCAGGACTGGTCGATGGTCGAGGATAATTTCCTCGCCGACAGCTTCTTCGGCATGCATGCGCATTTCCTCAGCGATGCCGACGCCTGGCGTCTGCAATTCCCGAGCCTTGCCGTCTATCGCGACGAATGGCTGCGCCAGGCCAAGGAGACGGCGGCGACCGAATTCGCCGAGCCGCTGCGCGAGGCGCTGTTTCGCGTCACCAACATGCGCGACATCGACGTCGATGGCGACCGCGCCGTGCTGCACAAGAAGTTCAACGGCTCGGTGGCCAAGGCCGATGGCAGCGTCGACAAGCTGAAATGGCAGACGCTGTATTTTTGCAGGAAGGTGGCGGGCCACTGGAAGATCGGCGGCTTCGTCGGCTACATGCCACATCCCTTGGGGATCTGAGTCTTGCCGCTTATGCTACTGCCGGCCTTCGCGCACGAAGACGTGCGCCTCCCGGGCTGCAGTTGTAAAAGCTCGCCAACCGAACTCACTCGAGCTCAAGCGAGTTGAACGGGACAGGTTCGTCCCACAGGGCTAGCGGGAGCGGTGGTCGAACACGACCCCCATGGTCTTACCAATTGCCGCCATGACGACGAGCTCGACGAGATCGTCGTCGCTGTCGACACAGGTTGGATCCATGCGGCGGATAGCGTCGAGCGCCGCCCTGGTCGAGACGGTATCGCCGGCGCGGAATCTGGAAAGCGCAGAGGAAACAAGGTTCTGGGTTGTCACGTCGATGACAGGTACGCTCTGCACTACGTTCATGGCTTCCTCCTGCCAAGAACCCTCTCCCGAAGGAAATAATACGCCGAACGACGGCGTGTGCCAGCGGAATCGTGGTCCGACCAGATTGCCGAGATGGCACGTTTGCGTGTTTGATAGGATCGAGCCCACAGCATCCAGGACCGGACATGAAACTGCACTTCAGCCGCAATCCCAATCCGCGCCTCGCGGTTGCAACGGCACGTCATCTGCAGGCCAAGGTCGAGTTTGAGTTTGCGGCACCCATGGCGCCCGGGCAGGCTGAGCGGTTTCGTCAGCTCAATCCCAATCTTACCCTGCCGATATTGGCATGGCCGGGCGGCAGCCTGTGGGAAGCCGACGCCATAGCCTGCCTTCTGTCGCGCGAAGCGGGTTCGGATTTCTGGCGCGGCGGCGGCGACCAACCCGACATGATCCGCTGGCTGAGCTGGGGCAAGGAAAATTTCGTCCGGGCCTGCGACACCGTGCATTTCGAGCGCGGAACCAAGCAGCGCTACGGGATTGGGCCCGTCGACCAGGGCAAGGTCGAGGAGGGGCTGGCGGAGTTCCGCATCGCGGCAGCGATTCTCGAGGCGGAGCTCGCCAAGCGGCCATGGCTTGTGGGCAAGTCGCTTTCCTATGCCGATTTCCGCATGGCCACGTTTTTGCCGTTCAACGATGCAGCCGGCCTGCCGCTGGCGGACTATCCCTCTGTTCTGGGTTGGTATCGCCGGCTCGAAGCCATCGATGCTTGGCGCGATCCCTTCGACGGGCTGGAAGCGCCGCTTCTGCCGCCGGTCAACTCCGCTTGATGTGCCTTCCCTTTGGGCAGATGGGCTGATGTGTGGCGCTTTGGCAGCATAGGTGTGGAACAGCGGGCGAGTTGCCATGGCGCGCTCGACGGCTCGCGGCCGGGTTGATAAGCCCTGTCCGCAAGGAGAGTCGTGACATGACCGTAGCCATCGAGATGGGACAGACGACGGCGGGTGCGCCGGCGGCGCTCGACCTTGAGGAGCTGCTGGCGACCCGGCTTCTGGTGCAAGGCAATTCCGGCTCCGGCAAATCGCACCTTTTGCGCCGGCTCCTGGAGCAGAGCGCGCCCTGGGTGCAGCAGACCATCATCGACCCGGAAGGCGATTTCGTCTCGCTGGGCGACCATTACGGCCATCTGGTCATCGATGCCGAGGAGCATACGGAGCGTGGCCTGCAGGCAGCCGGCGAGCGGGCGCGCATCCATCGCGTCTCCACCGTGCTCAATCTCGAAGGGCTCGATGCCGAGAACCAGATGCGCCGCGCCGCTGCCTTTCTCGGCGGGTTGTTCGAGGTTGCCCGCGAGCATTGGTATCCGATGCTGGTGGTGGTCGACGAAGCGCAGCTGTTCGCGCCCGCCGTGGCAGGCGAAGTGTCCGACGAGGCGCGAAAGCTCTCGCTCGGCGCCATGACCAATTTGATGTGCCGCGGCCGCAAGCGCGGCCTTGCCGGCATCATCGCCACGCAGCGGCTGGCAAAGCTCGCCAAGAATGTCGCGGCGGAGGCGTCCAATTTCCTCATGGGCCGTACCTTCCTCGATATCGACATGGCGCGCGCCGCCGACCTTCTGGGCATGGAACGGCGTCAGGCCGAGGCGTTTCGAGACCTGGAGCGCGGGCACTTCATGGCGTTGGGCCCAGCGCTGTCGCGCCGTCCGCTGGGCGTGCGCATCGGCCAGACCGAGACCAGCCCGCGCAACGGTACGCCGCGGCTGATGGCAATGCCGGAAACAGCGCTCGAGGACGCACGGGCCATCATCCTGGCAGCGCCGCCGCCCGAGACGATGCGCGCGCCGCGCCGGATGGCGTCGCCGGAGCTGCTCGACCAGCTGATGGCGGCCAAATCGGCGGCGATGGAGATCCGCCCGGAACCTGCGGAACCGGCGGTAAGCGCCGAGGATATGGCCGAGCGGCGAGAGCGGGTGGACCGTGTCCTGCGCGCCATCCTGGCGCAGCCCGATGCGGGTTTCCGCGTCATCGGCGTGCTTTATCAGGAGTTCGTCGTCCGCTGCCGCATCGAAGGCCTCGCTTCGGTGGTGCCGGACCTCTCAGAATTCCGTCGCATGCTGACGCGTGCCCGCGCCGGGCTCGGCGCCGACATGGCAGGCGATGACGCCTGGCAGGACGTTTCCGTGCGCGCCTCGCTGCTGCCCGAGGACATGCAGGGCGTGTTCATGATGATCGCCCGCGCCGCCAAGGCGGGTTGGCCGTGCCCGAGCGACGCGGCGATCGCGCGCGCCTACGGCTCGCATTCGCTGCGGCGCGCCCGGCGGCTGCTCACCTATATCGAGGAGCAGGGCCTCATCGTCTGCCAGCTCGACGGCACCGGCCGCCGCACGGTGACGCTGGTCGAGCTCGCCTGGGCGACGGCGCCGGGCGACCCCAATGCCGCGGAGGCGGAACAGGGCAGCCTGGCGCTGTGAAAGGCGAACAGGCAGCTACCTGACTTGCTTGCGCGGTTCTGAACAAGATGTGTTTCGCCGATCGGCGCGCGACGATTTATGATGGGTTTCCGAGAATCGCAGAACGGTTCGGGCGGGAGGGTTGTCCGGTGCGGTTGAAATCTCTGGCTGTCTTTGTCTTTGGCCTCCTCGCCGTCGCCGGCATCGCCTTGACGATGTCTGCCCGGTCTTTTGCCGCGTCCTCCGATATACCGGCCTGGCTGCAGGCCCATGTCGGCAATGACGACGGCGAGATTTCGCAAGTGGTGCTGGAGCGGGCGCGCGCGCTTTACCTGAAGAAGGTCGCGCAAGGCGCGGTCCACAATGGCTGCTATTTCGCCATGGATGCGACGCGCCCCGGCGATCTCGGCAATGGCGTGCTAGGGCGGCGCTACTACGTCATTTGCGAGGCCAAGCAGTCGTTCAGGGCGATCTCGTCGGGCCATGGCGGCGGCCGCAATTTGAAAGGCGTGGTCGATTTCTCCAACGGCAAACGCTGCGCGAAAAACTTCGGCAATGCCCTGGACTCGTCCTTGACGACCGGTGGCGCCTATATGACCGGCGAGGCAAAGACCTCATTCAAGGGTTTTTACCGCATCGGCGCAAAAAAGGACCAGGCGCTGCTGCGCACCTTCATCCAGTTCGACGGTGAGGGGGAGACGGCGAATGCCAGGCAGCGGGTGATCGGTGGCCACGCGGCGCGGCTGTTGCGCGGCATGTGCCTGCGCAAGAACCCGAACAGCTCCTATGCCGACCATGACGGCTTCGTGCCATACGGCAAGCTGGTGGATTATGCCGGCGGCCGCAGCAATGGCTGCACCAGCTGGTCGCCGTCCGACGCCGACCAGATCATTTCGATGGTGAAGGGCAATCCGACGACGCTCTATATATACCCGGAATCGCGCGACATCACCGCCGTTGGTAAATCGGGCGCCTATTGGAATGCGTCCTGCCTGAAGGAGATCGGCAAGCCGAAATTCTGGCCGCGAAAGAGCCTTGAGCCGATCATCGCGCAATACGCCAAGGACAACCCGCCACCGCCGCCACAACCGTTGCCGATCTGCACCGGGCCGTGAGGGATGAGTCCTCGGCTCGGCATTGTCGGCGGCGCGGACTGGCTGGGCGGCGCCGCCGATCCGATGGGCTCTACTGATTGATCTCGGGTTCGACGAGCTTTGCCAGATTGCGCAGCGACTCCTGCCAGCCGAGATAGCAGGCTTCGGCCGGAATAACGTCCGGGATGCCGGCCTGCGTGATGTCGAGTTCCGTGCCGACCGACACTTTCTTCAGGAGCACGGTCACTTCGATCTGGCCGGGCAAATTGGGGTCGTCGAACCTGTCGGTGTAGCGCAGGCGCTCGCCGGAAACGAGTTCGAGATATTCGCCGCCGAAGGAATGGCTGCCGCCCGTCGTGAAGTTTCGGAACGACATCTTGAAGGCGCCACCGACTTTCGCGTCGAAGCTGTGTACCGTGCAAGTGAAGCCGTTCGGCGGAAGCCATTTCGCCAGCGCGTCGGCTTCTGTGAATGCGCGGTAGACCTTCTCCGGGCTGGTCGGCAGAACGCGGTGCAAACGTACGGTGCTTGGCATCTCTTCGGTATCCTTTGTGGTTTCGTTGTTCGATGCCCCAAGGACGGGTGAACCTCACCCGGTCCGACATAGCCTGTCAAATTTTCTTGAGCCCTTTGCCGGCTGCCATCTGCCCGCGACTTCGAGTCGCCGCCTCAGGCAGGCGGTCGTGTCGCGTCAAATTGCATGCTCATTGACAGGTTGCCTAACCTTTCGGCGCGGATCTGACAATTTATTAAAATTGTAAGTCTCTCCTACAAAGTTGTATTAGGATCAGCTTAACGCCTTCGGCATTATTTATTAAATGATGGGCGACGATCTTCTTCGTGTACTATAGGATGATTCCCTGGAACGATGGATCAATTTAAAAGTTGATCCGAAATGGTTGCTCGAAGGTTGTCGAACGATCAAGACAGCACGCACAAGGAGTGTCGGAATGACCACAGTCCTCAACGCCAAAGGCATTCCACTTCCCTATACCGGCGCTTCCACCCATTGGTTCTCGGCGACTGGAGGCGCGTCTTACCGCTACGGCACCTCGGGCAACGATTCCTTCTGGGGCGACACCAACGTCAAGGTCACCATGTATGGCGGCGCGGGCGACGACTATTACCATCTCTATTCGACGATCAACAAAGCGGTCGAAAACTACGGCGCGGGCGTCGACACGATCGATACCTGGATGAGCTACAAGCTGCCCGCCAATTTCGAGAACCTCGTCGTCACCGGCGACGGCCACTATGCCTTCGGCAATGCTCAGGACAACATCATAACGGGCGGCGCTGGCAGCCAGACGCTGGACGGCGGCAAGGGCAATGACGTGCTGATCGGCGGCGCCGGCGCCGACACCTTCATCATCACCAAGGGCAATGGCAGCGACCTTATCTCCGATTTCGGCGCGACCGACACGGTGCGCCTCAACGGCTATGCCTTCACCTCGTTCGAGGCCGTCCACGCCAATATGGTCCAGGTGGGATCGAACGTGCAGCTGAACCTCGGCTCGAGCGAGGTGCTGGTGTTCCACAACACCACGATCGACAAGTTTCAGCCCGGCCAGTTCGAGCTGCCGATCGACAAGACCGGCATGACGCTGTCCTTCAACGACGATTTCAACACGCTGAGCCTGTGGAACGGCCAGAGCGGCATCTGGGATTCCAATTTCTGGTGGGGGGCGCAGAACGGCAGCTCGCAGCCCCAGAACGGCGAGCTGCAATGGTATATCGACGCCAATTATGCGCCGACCAGCTCGGTCCATCCGTTCAGCGTCGCAAGCGGCGTGCTCACCATAACCGCGGCGCATGCGCCCGACGACATCAAGCCGCTGATCAACAATTACGAATACACTTCCGGCATACTGACGACGCACGACACCTTCTCGCAGACCTATGGCTATTTCGAAATGCGGGCCGATCTCCCGGAAAATGCCGGCGCGTGGCCGGCCTTCTGGCTTCTGCCCGAAGACGGTTCATGGCCCCCGGAACTCGACGTGATCGAAATGTATGGGCAGAACCCGAATGCGCTTCTCATGACCGCGCACACAAATGAGACGGGAACCCACACCACGGTCGGGTCGACGGTGAATGTCTCCAACACCGACGGCTATCACACCTATGGCCTGTTGTGGACGCCGGACAAGCTGGTCTGGACCTATGATGGCGTCCAGGTCGCGGAAGCGGCGACGCCGTCCGATATGAACAAGCCCATGTATATGCTGGTCGACCTTGCGGTCGGCGGTCAAGCCGGCGCGCCGCCCGACCATCTGGCGACGCCCGCGCAAATGAAGATCGACTATATCCACGCCTATACGCTGAACGATTTGCAGCAGAGCCATCTGAGCACGACAGCCGAGCACGCGGTCTAGATGTCACGGGACCGCGCGCCACTCAGGGATGCGGCCATCGGCCTGCGCCCGGTTTTCCTGCCCGGCATCGCCGATATCGGCATCTTTTCGTTGCTGATCAACATCCTGCTCCTGGTGATCCCGCTCTATCTGCTGCAGGTCTATGACCGGGTGTTGCCGTCCTCCAGCGTCGAGACGCTGCTTTATCTCTCGGCCATGGCGGTCCTCGCGCTCGCCTTCCTCGGCCTGCTGGACGCGGTCCGCGCCATCTACGCGCAACGTGTTGCGGCCACCGTCGACCTGAAACTGGGCGCGCGGACATTCGCCGCCTCGCTTGGCGCCAGACATGCCGGCAGCGGGCTGTCGCCGCTGAACGACCTTGCCACGACTTGCGCCTTCATCAGGTCGCGCGGCGTGGCGGTGTTGTTCGACCTGCCGTTTGCGCCCGTCTTCCTGGCCTTGCTCTATTTCATCCATCCCGTCCTGTTCTGGCTGACGCTCGCCGGCGCCGTGCTGCTGTTTCTCTTGGTCGTGGCCAACCAGCTTGCCATCGGCAGGAACGATGCCATGTCGGCGGAACGCTCGGCGGTGGCCAGCCAGGCGGAACAGGCCTTCGCCCGCAACACCGACACGCTGCGCGCCATGGGCATGGTGCAAAATGCCGCCGCGGTCTGGGGACAACACGTTGCTGAGGCGCTGACCCTGCATGACCGTTCCGGAAGCGCCAATGCGATCTTCAGCGCGACGTCGCGGGCGCTGCGCATGATGCTGCAACTGGCGATCCTCGGCGCCGGCGCGTGGCTGGTGCTACAAGGGCAGATGACCGCCGGCATGATCTTCGCTTCGTCGCTGGTGTCGTCGCGCGCGCTGCAGCCGCTCGACCAGCTGATCGGATCCTGGCGGCAGATCGTCGACGCCAAGCGATGCTGGAAGCGGCTGGACACCGCCCTTGCGGCGCAACCAGCGCAGGGGCGCAAGCTCGCACTGCCCGATCCATTGGGCGCGATTTCGGTGCAGGATCTGTTCTTCATCGCGCCGACTGCGGCTTTCGGCACGGAGCCCATCCTCAAGCGGTTGAATTTTGCCATCGGCGCCGGCGAAGCGGTGGCGATCGTCGGCCCGAGCGGGGCCGGCAAATCGACGCTGGCGAAATTGCTTGTGGGCGCGCTGCAGCCGACCGGCGGCGCGGTCAGGGTCGACGGCGCCGACCTGAGGAGCTGGGACGAAACCCAGCTTGGCAGGCATATCGGCTATCTCGCGCAGGAGGTGGAGCTTTTCCCGGGATCGATCGCGCAAAATGTCGCCCGCTTCGAACCCGACGCCGATGACGCCGCGATCGTCGAAGCGGCCAGGCGCGCCGAGGCGCATGAGCTGATTCTCACGCTGCGCGACGGCTATCAGACCATGATAGGCCCGTCGCATACCGTGCTGTCGGGCGGCGAGCGCCAGCGGATAGGGCTGGCGCGCGCCTTCTACGGCAAGCCACGCATGCTGGTGCTGGACGAGCCCAACGCCCATCTCGACGGCAGTGGGGAGGCGGCGCTCGAAGGGATGCTTTCGGCCGCGCGAAGTGTAAGCGTCACGACCGTCGTCATCACGCATCGCCCTTCGATCGCCGCGGCCTGCGACCGCGTCATGGTCCTGCGCAACGGCATGGTCGAAGCTTTCGGCCCTGCGAGCGAGGTGCTGAGGCAACCGGCGGCCGGCAAGGCCGGGAGCGCGGTGGTGACAGGCTCGTTCGTGCCGACCGTGCGCCCGCACAGCGTCCGCTTCGGGTCATAGACGATGATGCAGCAGAGCCTCGCCTTCGAAGGTCGACCGCGCACCGACTTCCGCCGCATGGCCGTCGTCGGCTACGTGGCCATAGCGCTCTTCGTCGGCTGCTTCGGCTATTGGGCGGCGAACGCGCCGCTCTCCGGCGCGGTGATCACCTCCGGCACGATCTCGGCGACGGGCGGCAACATCCTCATCCAGCACCCCGAGGGCGGCATCATCGAGCAGTTGCTGGTGCATGAAGGCGACCGCGTGCAACAAGGCGAACCGCTGGTCCTGCTCGACCGCAGGGCGGCCGAGACCGACCTCAACCGGCTGACCAGACAGACGATCGCGCTCAGGGCAAGTGCCGCGCGACTTGAGGCCGAGCGCGACGGATCGGACAGGCTGGCGCCGATCGCCGAAGCAGCACCCGCGCCGTTCCAGCGCGATTTCGACAATCTGGTGCACGAACAGCAGAAGGAGTTCGAGGCCAGGCTCGCCCGGTTCCGCTCCGAGCAGTCGATCCTGGCGCAGCGCGTCGCCATGCATCGTGAGTCGGCGCTGGGACTGGAGGCGCAGAAACTCGCCATCCAGCAACAGGCCGAGATCGTGAAGAAGGAACTCGGCATCAAGACCGGCCTGCTCGACAAGGGTCTAACCAACCGCAGCGAATATTCGCAGCTTCTGCGCAGCGAGGCCGATCTGGTCGGCCAGGCCGGCGCGCTGGAGGCGGATATCGCAGCGACCAAGACGCAGATCGTCGAAGCCCAGGCGCAGGTCGAGCGCGCGACCACGCAGCGCGTCGAGGACGCGCTGACCAAGCTCGACGAGGTTCGCACCAGCCTGGCCGACATCGGCGAACAGATCACCGCAGCCGAGGCGGTGCTGGGGCGCACGACGATCAAGGCGCCGGCAGCCGGCATCGTGGTATCCTCGATCTACAACTCCAAAGGCAGCGTGATTGCGCCGGGGCAGAAGATCATGGAGATCCTGCCGACCGCGTCGGGCCTCATCGTCGACGCGAAGCTGCGGCCGAAAGACGTGGACCTGGTTCGCGTCGGCCAGCCGGCGAAGCTCAGGCTGTCCGCCCTGAACGCGCGCCTCACCCCTGAGGTCCCGGCTACGGTGACGCAAATTTCCGCCGACCGGCTGATCGATGAAACCACGCATGAGGCGTATTTCCGCGCCAGGCTGAAGATCACCGACACGCTGCCGCAGGGCGTGAAAGCCGAGCAGCTTTACCCGGGAACGCCGGTCGAGGCGTTTATCAGCACCGGCGACCGAACCTTCCTCGAATATCTGGCGCGGCCGATGCTGGACTCGTTCGCGCGGGCGTTCACGGAGCGATAGGCGCCAACTCGTCCTCCCAGTTGACGCCGCCGTAGAACACCCTGAGAATCACCACCTGGTCGCCTTCTACGGTGAAGGCCACAGTCAGGCGGCGCTCGAAGCCAACGATGCGAAGCCCCGGCCGCACATCATCCCTTAGGGTTCCGCGTTCCGAGGCATGGTCGAGACCCAGGCAAAATCGCTCGATCCGCTCGATGTAGCGAAGGGCGGTGAGGTTGCCGGATGCGTGAGCGACCGTATCGTATATCCATAACAGGTCCGTCTGGGCTTCCGGCAAAAGGACAACATGCCGGCGCTTCACACGTTCCCCTTGAGGCGAGCTGCGTGATGTGCGCGGATGCTGTCAAAAGACTTGTCGGCCGGGATGGCCTGGGAGGGGTCTGCCTTCCACCTATCATAGGTCGGCGCGACCTCCTCACGCAGCCAGCGCTCCACGGCGGCGTCGCGTTCCTGCAATGCGCGAAGACCGGCGCGGATCACTTCACTGCTGGTCGCGTATGTGCCGGACCGAACGAGCTGGTCGATGAAAGCAGCCTGCTCGGCCGGCAGGCTGAAGGTGCGTTTTTCGGTGGCGGACATGGATCCCTCCTATCAGGTTGGTATGATATTATCATACCAACGGCGAGATCGCACGCCCCAATATAGGCTTAGGGACCGCTCCCCTTGCCGTCGGCAAAGACACCGGACATTCGGTTCGGATGCCTGAGATGGGTCGGCGTGATACCGGTCTGATGGCGGAAGACACGGCTGAAATGGCCGGCATTGGGAAAACCGCAGCGGTAGGCGATGTCGCCGATTGCCAAGTCGCTCCCCTCCAGCAGCGACTTGGCCTGATGTACGCGCAGCGCAAGATAGGCGGCCATCGGGCCGATGCCGAGCTCGGCGCCGAACAGCCGCTCAAGCTGGCGCCGGGATAAATGCAACCGGCCCGCGATCTCGGCGACCGACAGCGTCTCCTGGAGATTGCTTTCCATCAGAAGCAGCGCCCGTTTCACCGCTCGGCTCGACGCGGCCGGAAAGAGATCGCCGACGGGCTGCACATCCAGGCTCGAGCGGATGCGGTCGAGCACGAGGATCTTGGCGGCTTTTTCCGCAGCCTTGCGGCCGATGAACTGCGACACGAAATGGCCGGCAAGGTCGGCCGCACCCGTGCCTCCGGCGCAGGTCGAGCGGCCCCTATCGACGGAAAACAGGCTGTCGGCATGGGCGTTCACATCAGGGAATTGGCTGCGGAAATCCTTGATGTGAAACCAGCTGACGGCAGCACTGTAGCCATCGAGCAGACCGTAGCGCGCGAGCACGAAGCTGCCGGTGCAGAGTGCCGTCAGCGGCACGCCCTTTTCGGCCGCCCGCAACAGAAAGGCCTCCTTTTCGGAGCTGAGGCTGCGGTTGGTGTCGAGCAGGCCACCGACCACGACGACATTGTCGAACTCCTGCGGATTGCCGATCGCCTTGGTCGGCAGCAACTCGACACCGCAACTCGCCCGGATCGGCAGGCCACGCTCGCCGACGATCTCCCAGTCGAACTCGATCCGGCGGCTGCGGTCGCCTTCATCGCCGGCGAGCCGCAGCGTGTCGATGAACAGCGACAGCGGCGACAGCGTGAAGTCGCGAACCAAGAGAAACGCAAACCGCCTGGCCATTGTTGCTCCGAAACCGTTCCTTCGGGTGGATGGAAGCAATTATCGCGAAAGATGTCGCACAGGCGAGCACGCGGCGCTTTTCAGGAGAAGCCACCGGATGTCGGAGATGAGATTGACGACTTTCTGATGCGCCGTCACGGTACCGCCTTTGGCTTCAACAGGCCGAGACCGCTCGCATCCATAACAATTTGCCGCTATATTGGGTTCATGACAAAAGCACAGACCAAACAGGAGCTGACCGGCAAGTGGGTGGTGCGCGATTCCCGCAGCGGCCGCTACGTTGAAGTGCGCGGTGCTGATTCGATGAAGTCGTCGCAGTTGCCCCTGAAAAAGGGTGTGGACCTTACGAAGCCGATTGCTAATCAAGCCCTCAAAGGCGGCTCTCACCAGGTGCGCAAACCCAGGGATAGTTGATCCTTGCCAGGGGCGCTTCTCGACACGCATACGTTTTATTGGCTGGTAACGGCCGCAGGCACGCTTTCGGAAGAAGCTCTCATCGCAATCGCCGAGAGCCAAACTGCGGGCAAGCTTTATGTTTCCCCAATCACTGCGTGGGAATTGGCGATCGCGTCCCATAAGCCGACGCACAAGAACCCGCCCTATCTCGGCATAGGAACGCCGTCGAAATGGTTTTCCGAGGCAGTTGCAGCAACGGGATCTAAGATCATCCCGATCAAGCAACGTATCGCTTGCGAGGCAGCGACCGTGGTGACCGATACGGGGCATAAGGATCCCGGCGACTGCTACCTGATCGCGACGGCGCGAGCAAGAAAAATTCCGATCATCACCCGCGACACAATCATGCAGGGGCTTGCCTCGCCGGACTATCTACAGGTCATTGTATGTTGAGTTTGCAGCCACAGCACCAAAGCGGAGCCCAAGCCATGACCCTGACCAATCGCGATATCATCGAGCTGACGGCATGGCGCCGCAAGCTGCACCAAAACCCGGAAATCTCCAACGAGGAAGAACAGACCGCCAAGGAAGTCGTCAGCTTCCTCGCCGATACAGCGCCGGACAAGGTGCTGACCGGCCTCGGCGGTCATGGCGTGGCGGCGGTCTATGACAGCGGCCAGGCGGGACCGACGGTGCTGTTCCGCTCGGAGATCGATGCGCTGCCGATCGAGGAGCTTTCGGGCGTCGAGCATGCCTCGCAGGTGCCGGGAAAATCGCATATGTGCGGCCATGACGGCCACACCGCGATCCTGGCCGCACTTGGCCGCCAGCTCGGGCGTGAGCGGCCGGCCCGCGGCCGCGTCGTCTTGATGTTCCAGCCGGCGGAGGAGACCGGCAATGGTGCGGCCGGCGTCGTCGCCGATCCACGCTTTGGCGAGATCGCGCCGGACTTCGCCTTCTCGCTGCACAATCTGCCGGGCGTGCCGTTCGGCGAGGTGCGGCTCAAGCCCGGCGTCGTCAACTGCGCCTCGCGCGGCATCCGCATCGTGCTGGAGGGCAAGACCGCGCATTCCTCCATGCCCGAAACCGGCGTGTCGCCGATGCCGGCGATCAGCCAGCTGATGCCGGCGCTTCCGGCACTGGGGCGCGGCACTTTCGCCGATGACGATTTCAGCATGGTGACCGTCACCCATGCGACCATGGGCGAGGCCGTGTTCGGCATCGCGCCCGGACATGCGGAGGTGTGGGCGACGCTGCGCACAAGGCGCGACGAGCGCATGGCGGAGCTGGTCGCAGCTGCGGAAGCCCTGGCTGCCAGGATCGCGGGCGAGCACCACCTTTCCGTGCGCTGCGACTATCACGAGATCTTCGTCGCCAGCGTCAATGCGCCGGATGCGGTGGAGCATCTCAACCGCGCACTCGACGAGGAAGGTGTCGCGCGCAGCGAAGAGGCCCTGCCGATGCGCGCCTCGGAAGACTTCGGCATCTTCGGCCACAAGGCGAAGTCGGCGATGTTCTTCCTCGGCGCGGGCGAGCGCACCCCGTCATTGCACAATCCCGACTATGATTTTCCCGACGATCTGATCCCGATCGGCTCGAAGATCTTCATGCGCACGGCGCGCAACCTGCTGGGCTGAGCGCCCATGCAAGATACGCATCCTGAAGCTGCCTTTTTGCTGCTGGAATCGTCTTGTAGTCGCGTCCTACATTAGGAGGGGCTTGCGGATGAGAATTGCAATGGTCGTCGCGTTGACTGCGACAGTGGCAGGGTGCGTATCGTCTCCGGTCCAGTATGGAGCCTCGCTCTCGACACAAGACCCGAAATGGCCAACGCCGGAATGCCAGCAGGCGCGCACGGAGGCCTTGAAGTACGACAGGCGCGAGAAGGAGAATCCCGGATGGGCCGCTGGCGTCGTGCTTGGGCCTTACAGCATGGGGCTCGTTGCGGCCATCAAGGAGAATGAGCAGAAGCGGCGCCGGCTGCTCGCACGCGAGGTGCATTTGCAGTGCTCAAGCCTGCCCTTGCCGAGGGATCTGGACTTCGATCCAAAGATCTACGCGCCAAAGCCGACGCATTATCCCTGAGGGTGGCTTGCCGGCGGCGATCATGATGCGCCCTTGGCGTCAGAGGCCAGTCGACCGGCCCGCGCAGCTCGGGTAACAATGACCGTCTTTGGCGAAAGGGGTCCAATGCGGCAAGTGCCCATCGTGATGCAGCCGTTTGGCGGCATGGCGAACAAGATGTTCCAGTACATGTTTTGCCATGTGCTGGCGAAGCGTATCCCCGGTGGCTATGTCTGCGACGCCGACCTGCCGGAATGGTCCATTGCCAGGGTGCGGCCGCCTTTGTTGTGGAAATACCGGCTGCTTCGGGTCGACGGCTATCACCGCTACGACCTCGACGGGATCATAGCCGCGTTCCGCGACAGGCGGGCGCGGAGCATCCGCTTCAAGGGCTTCGCGCAGCGGCTGGGTTATTATGACCGGGACGAGGTCTCCGGGCTGTTCGACGGGCGTGCCGTCGCCGCGCCGACCCATGGCGACGATTTTCTCGTCATCCATGTGCGGGCCGGCGACATCCTCGACGGCTTCCACCGCAACTATTGCCCGATGCCATTCGGCTTCTTCGAGACGCTCATCAAGGATAGCGGCCGCAAGCCGGTCTTCGTCGGCCAGACCCATGACGACAACGATTATTGCCGGCGCCTGCGTCAGCGTTTTCCCGATGCTGTCTTCGCGCCGAAGGCGTCGCCATTGACGGATTTCGAGACGCTGCGCCGGGCGAGCCATCTCGTCACGGGGGTGAGCAGCTTCTCCTGGCTGGCCGGTTGGTTGTCTTCGGCGCGGACGATCCATCTGCCGGTGGCCGGCATATTCGACCCGCGCATCAGGCCGGATATCGACTTGCTGCCGCTTGACGACCGGCGCTATCGGTTCCACCAGTTCGACATGGGCGACTGGACGGGCTCTTCGGAGCAGCTTGCAGCATTTTATGGCGACGCGATCCCGTTCCGGCAGGTCGAGCCTCAAGCAGCAGCCGGTGGCGCGGGGAAAGCGTTGCGATGAGAATTCCGTTTTCCGTTAACAGGCCGGTGATCTGCGCGATCATGAAGCTGGAGCAGCCCTATGTGATCGAGTGGGTCGCCTGGCACAAGCTGCATGGCTTCGACCTGATGATCGCCGACAACTGCAGCGCCGGACCGCAGACGGCGGTGCTCCAGGCGTTGCGCGATGCCGGCTGGATCCGGCTGGTCGACTGGCGACACGACACGGTGCTGCCGCAGCGGCGGGCCTATTCCTATCTTTACTGGCAGGCATTGCTCCACGGCTATCGCTATCTGGGCTTCATGGACGCCGACGAGTTCCTCGAGCCGCTCGACGCGCCGCCCTGGAGCGGAGCCGAACTGGTCCGCTCGCTTTTGAGCCGCCCGGGCGTGCGCAGCGTCGCCTTTCGCTGGGTGAATTTCGGCAGCGACGGCAAAGAGGCCTATGACGACGAACTGGTGACGGTGCGGTTTCAAAGGCGCGGCACGCATGACGCCCCGACCGCGCGCTGGAAGAAGTCGTTTGCCCGCGTGTCCTCGGTCCTGCGCAAGGCGCTGCGGGATCCCGGGCAGTTCATGCCGCACCCGCACGGTTTCCGCATCTCGCTGCGCAGGACGCTGGTCGACGGCATGACGCTCGACAAGCACCCGGCGGCCATGCCGATGGAATGGAAGATCGGCTGGATCCGCCACTATGCCGTGAAATCGAGGCAGGAACTGGCCGACAAGCATGCCCGCGGCGGCGGCTTCACGCCGTCGAGCGAGGCGCCGTCGCTGGACGAGTACCGGGTATCGAGAGATCAGAACGATATTCTCGATCCGCTCGACGATGCGACGGTGGGCGCCTTGCGGGCAAAGGTTTCGGAAATCGTCAGGTCGCTCGACCCGGCGGTCATCGCCCAGACGCGGCCGCTTTTCACGCAGCGGGGTCGAGGATCAGCGGCGCGGTAGCCATGCCGTGAAACGACATCGTGGCGCGGCGCTCGGCATTTGCGGCATCGAGCCGCCATCCGGGCGCACGGGTGAACAGGGCTTCTATCATCGCCGCGATCTCGATACGGGCGACATGTTGCCCGAGGCAGACATGCAGGCCGGTGCCGAAGGTCATCGACATGGCTGGCGGGCGCGTGAGGTCCAGCCGGTCGCCATCGGCGAAGACGGCATCGTCGCGATTGCCGCTGCCGAGCACCGGCACGACCGCTTCGCCAGCCGCAATCCTGACGTCGCCGAGGTCGATGTCCTGCGCCGCGATGCGGGCGACGGCGTATTGCACCGAGGCGCCATAGCGCAGCAGTTCGGCCGCCGCGCTGCTCCAGTCGACAGCGCCGCGCTCGAGCAGCGCGCGCTGTTCGGGAAAGCGATCCAGCGCAACAATTGCGTTGCCGAGAGCGTCGACGACAGTCTCCTGTCCGGCAAACAGCATGAAGACGATGTTGGCCACCATGTCCCCGCTCGACCAGCGGCCTTGCGCAACCTCCCGCACCATGCCGGCAACCATTCCGTCCGGCCGGTAGGCCTGTCGAGCCAGCCGCTCCTCGACAAAAGCTTGGCATTCGCGATAGGCCTCGGCGCTTGCTGCCGGCGGCTGCGCTCTTCGCAGGTCGAATGCGCTGGCCATGCGGCGGGTCACCGATTTCAACGCCCAAGGGTCCTCGATCTCGATGCCGAGGATTTCCTGCAGCAGCCAGAAGGACACCGGCACGGCGAGCCCGGCGACGGCGTCGACGCGGCCATCCGCCAGCGCACGCTCGACCAGCTCGTGGCTCAGCGCGCGAAGACCTTGCGTCAGCGCTTCGATGGCCGGCCGTGAGAAAAAGCCAGCGACCGGCCGGCGCAAGGCGCCATGCTGAGGCGGATCGGCGAGCAGCACCGAGCGGCTGAGCAGAGCCATGGGCGCATGGTCGACGAGCTTGCGGCGGACCTCTTCATATGTACCCGGCGGCGCCTGAAGAAGAGCGGGATGCTTCAGCGCGCCCGACACCAGCTCATGGCTGAACACATAATGCGCGTCGGCCAGCTCGGGATAGGGCGCGACGCCGCGCGCAATGCCGCCGGCGGCGCGCATGCGGGCGAAATGCGGAAACGGGTCGTCGCCGAGCGCGAACGGATCGAAATGCGGAGCTGTCATGACGGCTCGAATCTCATGCCTTGAGATTCTTGGCTGAAATGACCCTGAAGCCGCCTGACGTGGCGTCCTGCGGGAAGAAGTCCGGCATGACGTAGAGGAACTCGCATCCGTAGACGCGGTAGTGCATGCGCAGCAGCGGATCGCGGATGATCTCTTCCAGCGGCGGTCTTGTGCCGGTCTGGTTCCAGCGGTCGATGGTGGCGCGGAACCGCGCATCGGCCTTGACATGATCATACTCTTCGCCCGAGGAGCCGGCATAGGACGAGCAGCGGCCATCGCCGATCAGCCAGCTGGCGCCCAGGCGGCGGCCGTGGCTCTCCATCTCCTTCAAGAGCCGCACCGCCGTGTTGGAGCCGCGATGGCTCGGCCGGACGCAGAGATTGTAGGCGTAAAGTGCGTAAACCGGCTCGCTGCGCGGCAGCGATGCATAGGCATCGAAATTCCTGGGGAAATCGGCGCGCACCAGCGGATCCTGGCTGGTCTCGGTAAAGCAGATGGTGCCAGCAAGCAGATCGCCATCGATCGCGCCGAACATGGTGTGTCCGAGTGCCAGCCGGTGGCGGATGGTCGTTTCGCTCGCCTGCAGCGGTGCGGCCCAGGCGGCAGCCTCAAGCTCCATCAGCAAAGGGATGTCTTCCAGGTCTAACCGGCGGATGGGTATCGCAACATCGTCTAAATTCATGTGTCGGCTGCCTCGACTTCTAACGCGTTGATGGCGCATGGCAGTTTCTTGCCAATGCGGTTTGCAGCTTCACGGAAACGTCAACCTGTTCTATCTCCTGTTTGACGCATGCCGGATGGAGAACCATTTCACGGCTTTCACAAGCCTGTCTAATTATCATGGTTCCCCTTTGCAATTACATACGGACAACGGAAACGCATGATATTTTACGTCGCGCACCGGGAGCACGCCTACACGCAGGCGGTGGTGCTTCTGTATCACCGGACTGACCTGGAGGCGTGGTTCCGGCTGGTGCGCTACGAGGATGCCGGGCTGCTGCGCGGCGTTCGCGCCGGGGTGGTCATCTGGTCCGACATGGACCGGCTGACATCGGACGAATTGAGCCGCGCGGCCGGCATCAGCGCCGAACTGGCTGACAACACCGGCCTGACGCAGCTCAATCACCCGACCGCCAGCCTGCAGCGCTTCGACCTGCTGCGCCTGCTTCATGCCGACGGCAGCAACGCTTTTCGTGTGTTCAGGCCGGACGAGCTGGAAGAGGCGATACGCTATCCCGTTTTCATCCGCGACGAGACGGGCGCACTCTACAGGGAGCCGCCGCTGCTGCACGACCGGCCGGCGCTGGACGCCGCGATCGCCCGGCTGGACGGTAGCGATCTGGTGCGGCCGATGGTGGTGGAGATGATCGGCACCCCCGGAATGGACGGTTATTTCAGGAAGTACGCGGCGTTTCGGGTCGGCGATACGATCTACGGCCAGCATTGCGCCATGTCGAAATCGTGGTTCGTCAAGAATTCGCCCGAGCAATTGCTGCCGGCGCATATCGAAGAAATCAGGACCTATATCGATACGAATCCTGACGCCAATGCGGTCATGCAGGTCTTCGAAAAAGCCCGCATGCAGTATGGCCGCATCGACTACACTTTCGTGGACGGCAGGCTTGTAGTGTTCGAGGTCAACAGCAACCCCACCGTGCTCAGCGACCCGCCGACGCCGTTCGCCATCTATGACCCCAAGCCCTTTGCCGATCTTCAGGCCGACGCGCTGCTCGCGCTGCCGCAGGCTACCGAGGCGGGCTCGCTGGCTGCAATCGACACCGCCCACCAGTCGGCGCTGGCCAAGTTGCGGCGCCATTACCAGATGAGGCGGTTGAAGTTAACGCTGCGAAAAGTGCTCAGGAAGAGGAAATAGCCGCCGCCTCCTCCGCAACCCGAAAGTACACCACGTCAAGTTTCGTCGGATCTTGTCACAGCCTGCCTGGAACCAAATCACGGGCTAGATTGTTCAAGTTTGTTACGACGCCGACGAGCCCTGCCGGTTGGGCAAGCGGCGATCCTGAGGAGCTCCCACCATGACCATCTCGTCCAGCTTTCGTTCGCTCGCGGTTGCGGCCATCACAACTGTGTCCGTCAGCGCTGCCAGCGCCGCGCATGCCGATAGCGGCACGATCCGCTTTGCCGTCTACAAGGCGGCCTTCTTCGTCGGCGGTTCCGGCGGCGAGGGGACGCTGACCTTCCACGGCCGCTCCTATCCCATCACGATCGGCGGCGTTTCGGGCGGCTTCGCCTTCGGGGTTTCCAAGACCTATTTCCGGGGCACCGTGCGCCATATCCGCAGGGTGCGGGATGCGACCGGGGTTTATGGCGCGGCCGGCGGTGGCGGCGCGCTTGGCAAGGGCGCGCAGGTGATCGTCATGACCAACGACAAGGGCGCCACGCTTGAACTCACGGGCCGACAGGTGGGGCTGCAGGTGAATGCGGATCTGAGCGGGATGGCGATTTCGTTGAAGTAAGGGGGCGCTCCCTCGCGTTCTCGGTGGGGTAAGCTCGTCTGGGGCGATGATAATCGCCTATGGCTGCGCCAGCCCCCTCATCCGGCCGCTTCGCGGCCACCTTCTCCCCGCTGGGGAGAAGAGGCTGGCGTTGACGCTGGCGCCCTCCTCTCCCCTCGGGGAGAGGTCGGATTGCCCGAATTGCCCTTCGCAATTCGGTTGGCAATCCGGGTGAGGGGGAACTTGCTCCCGTGCGCTTGGCCTGAACCTTGGATGGGGAAGCTTCGCCCAATGCAGCGTCGGGCGCCAGCCGCCTACCGCTCCTCCACAATCCGCAAATACGCCGCCGTCACGAACAGCACGATCAGCCCGAACAGTATCCGTCTCGCCCCCTCCGGCATCTGCAGGATGGTCAGCAGTGTTGTCAGCACGGTCAGGATCAGGGCGCCGATGATGGTGCCGGTGTAGCCGCCGCGGCCGCCGAAGATGGAGGTGCCGCCGATGACGGCGGCGGCGACCGAGGGCAGCACCAGCGGTTCGGCGAGCGACAGCGAGGGGGCCTTGATCAGGCCGATATAGAGCAGGCCGGTGAGGCCGGCGAGCACGCTGGAGGTGACGTAGAGCGCGGTGATGACCTGCCAGTATTGCACGCCCGACAGGCGGGTCGCGCGCTCATTGTCGCCGACGGCGTAGAGCAGGCGGCCGAAGCCGGTGCGGGCGAGCGTGAAGACGATGAGGGCGGCGAGCGGCACGAACAAAAGCAGCGCGTTGGGGAAGCCCCATGTCACGCCGGTGCCGAGCCAAGCCAGGAAGTCGGGGATTTTTGCGCCCGACGCGATGACGGTGCGCTGATAGACCTGCAGGCAACCGGTGCCGATCAGGCTGGTGCCCAGCGTCATGATCAGCGGGTGGACGCGGAAGACGCCGACGCCGATGCCGTTGACGAGGCCGATCAGCACCGCCGGCATCATCGCCAATAGGAACGCCACCGCCGGATCCTGGTTGACCACTTGCGTGGCCATGATGAAGGCGCTCATCGTCGCCACCGTGCCGACCGACAGGTCGATGCCGCCGGTCAGCATGGTCATGGTCTGGCAGCCCGCCAGGATCGCCAAGGGAATGGCGAATTTAATAGTGTTGGCGATCCAGCGCTCGTTGACGATGCCGGGGCGCAGGACCTGCAGGATCACGACCAGGATGATCAACAGGATGATTAGCGGAATGAGCGGGCGGTCGGCCATGAAGCGTTTTATGCGGCGGCCGAAGGGGACGGGGGTGATGGCGGCGGTGCTCATGGGGTTTGCCCAATGTTCTGCGAGGACGGCGCTCTACGGCGCCCCCCTCTGGCCTGCCGGCCATCTCCCCCACTTGTGGGGAGATTGGCAGCTTCAGCGCCTCGCTCATTCTTGCAAGGTTGGAGATTGGCGAAGGTCGTCGCGACATCCAATCTCCCCCCTTGTGGGGGAGATGTCCGGCAGGACAGAGGGGGGCGCGAAGGAACGCTGACGTCTCTCTGCGACAGCCCGCCCATCACTGCCGCCCCCGCATCGTGATAAACGCGCCGAACATCACCACCGCCACCATGATCAGCCCCTCGATGATGGCGGTGACGTTGGGGTCGATGGCAAGCAGCGTAAGATCCGTTCGCACCAGCCTCAGCACGAAGACGGCGACGATCGGGCCGAGCAGGCCGCCCTTGCCGCCGCCGAGCGCGACGCCGCCCAGCACCACGGCGGCGACGCTGGCGAGCAGATAGGGGCCGGGGATGGGGGCGCCGTTGCCGGTGCTCATGGTCAGCGCCAGGCCGCCAAAGGCGGCGAACAGACCGGACAGCGCATAGGCGATGATGCGGGTGCGCTTGACCGGCACGCCGGAGCGGAACGCCGCCAGTTCGCTGGAGCCGATGGCGTAGATGGAGAGGCCGAGGCGCGAGCGCCTGAGCGGTATCCAGATGACGCAGAGGCAGACGATCAGCACCAGCAGGGCCTTGGGCAGCCAGGCGTCTATGGCGTCGGGCAGGCCGGGGATCGGCACGGTGCCGGAGATCAGCGCCTTCAGCCATTCGGCGATGCCGCCGCCCGGCGCGTCGAGCACCAGCAGGGCGGCGCCCTGCAGCACGAACAGCATGGCGAGGGTGACGACAATGTCGGGCACGCGGGTGACGACGATGAGCAGGCCGTTGAGCGCGCCAAGGCCAAACCCCATGGCCAGCACGAAGGGCACCACGAACAGCGCGTATTCCTCGCTCGCGCCATTCATCATCGACGCCGCGGTGACGCTGGTCAGCGCCATCATGGCGGCGACCGACAGATCGATGCCGCCGGCGATGACGACCACCGTCTGCGCGGCGACTGCGAAGGCATAGGGCAGAACGGCGCGGGCGAGCGAGCCGAAATCATTGCTGCCATAGGCCGGCTGGATGATCCTGGTGGCGATGAACAGGACGATGAGCAGGGCGAACAGGCCGACGACCCAGCCTTGGCGGCGCAGGAAATGGCTCATGGCGCGGCCTCCGGCGAAGCCGAAGTGTTCGCGGTCGGATCAGCCAATATGCCGATATCGGCCTTGGCGCCGCGCGGCAGGCCGTAGGCGGCGCGCATCAGCGCAGGCTCGTCGGCCTCCTCGACCGGAAAAATGTCGACGAGGCGGCCGCCGAAGATGACGATGACGCGGTCGCAGACGCGCTGCACCTCTTCGAGTTCCGAGGTGTAGAACAGCACCGACTTGCCGTTGCCGGCGAGTTCGCGCAGCAGCTTGTAGATCTCCTGCTTGGTGCCGACATCGATGCCGCGCGTCGGGTCGAAGCACAGGATGGTGCGGGCATCCGCCGCGATCCAGCGGGCGATGGTCACCTTCTGCTGGTTGCCGCCGGACAGGCGCTGCACCTCGCCCTGCGCGCGGGTGTCGATCTGCAGCCGCTCGATCGCGCTGAGCACGGTCGCGCGTTCGCGGCGCATGTTGATCGGACCCCAGTTGCGCAAGGCAGCGCTGAAAGGCAGCGCGATGTTTTCGCGCACCGAGCGCTGCATGGCGAGCGCTTCCGAGCGGTCGCCCGGCACATAGGCAATGCCGGCGCGGATGGCGTCGATCGGATGCGAGAATTTCACCGGCTGGCCATCGACTTCGATCGTGCCGCCGGAGGGCCGGATCAAGCCGGCAAGGGCGGCGAACAACTCGTCCTGGCCCTGGCCTTCGAGCGCGACGACGCCGGCGACTTCGCCGTCGGCGAGATCGAAGGAGACATCGCTGAGCTTGGCGCCGACGCGCAGGTTTCGCACCGAAATGCGCGGCCGGGTGGTCGCGGGCGCGCCCTTCTCGGCGGCACTGCGGGCAGCGACATGGGTTTTCACGATGCGGGTGCCGAGCATCAGCTCGACGATCTTTTCTTCCACGCCCGGCACGATGTCGACGACGCCGACGGTCTCGCCGTCGCGCAGCACGGTGGCGCGGTCGCACAGCGCCGAGATTTCGACGAAGCGGTGCGAGATGAAGATCACGGCGCGGCCCGAATCGCCTTGGCGGCGCACCACTTCCAGCACCTTTTCGGCGAGGTTGGCGGGCAGGGCCGCCGTCATCTCGTCAAGCAGCAGCACGTCGGGCTCGACGGCGAGCGCCCGCGCCAGGTCGAGCACGCGCAGCACGGCCAGCGGGATGTCGCGCGCGGTGTCGCGCAGATCGAGGTCGGCAATGCCGAGCTCGCGCACCCAGGCGCGGAACGGCTCGACCGGCGTGCCGGTGAGCCTGAGATTGGAGAGAACGTCGAGATCGGGGATCAGCGACGGCTCCTGGTAGACGGGCAGCAGCCCGGCGCGGCGCGCGGCGGCCGGCGAGCGAATGTCGCGCGCTTCGCCGCGGATCAGGATGCGGCCGGCGTTCGCCGGAATGGCGCCGGTGAGGATCTTCACCAGCGTCGACTTGCCGGCGCCGTTGGCGCCCATCAGCGCGTGCACTTCGCCGGGCAGGACGGAGAGCGACGCGTCGCGAAGTGCTGCAACTGCACCGTAGTTCTTGGCGACGCCGGTGGCGTCGAGGACGGGGCTGGTAGTCAAATGGTTTGTTGTCAAAATTGATGGTTCCAGAAACTAATGTCGGCGCTCTACGGCGCCCCCTCTGTCCTGCCGGACATCTCCCCCACAAGGGGGGAGATTGGCAGTTCCGGCGCCGCCCCTCGTCTTGCGACGTAGAAAATTAGCGAAAGCCGAGATGACAGCCAATCTCCCCACCTGTGGGGGAGATGTCCGGCAGGACAGAGGGGGCGCCGTAGAGCGCTAGTCTGTGTGGCGAGGACGGCCGTTCGCCGTCCTCGCCAGTTCATTCAAACCAGGCTTACTCCCCCGGCCCCTTGCAGGCCACGATCTGCTCCTTCGTGTAGGTCGTCCACTCCGGGATCGAGATCGAGACCGGCCATTCCGGGCTGAGCGACGGGTCGGCGGCTGCCTTCAGCTTGGCCTTGCCTTCGTCGGTCGCGTTGTCCCACAGCTGCGGGTCGACCAGCACGGTCTGCTGCGCTGGCTTCTTGCCGTCGAGGATCTGCAGCGCCAGCGTCACGCCCGCGCCGCCGATCGAGCCGGGGTTGGTGACGGCTGCACCGACGAGACCTTTCACCGAGCTCAGCTGGCCGACGAAGCCGGCATTGTCGGCGCCGACCACCGGCACCAGCGGCGCCTGCGATTCGACCAGCGCGTCGACGATGACGTTGTCGATGCCGGAGGTCCACACACCGTTGAACGGCGTGCCGGTGGCCAGGAACGACAGCATCTGCTGCTTGGCCTGATCCTGCTGCCAGCCGGTGAAGACTTCCTGAGCCACCTTCACGCCGGGGTTTTCAGCCAGCGCCTTCTTGAAGCCTTTGTCGCGATCCGAGTCCGCCGAGGCACCCGCTGCGCCGCGCATGTAGAACACCTCGCCCTTGCCGCCCATCTGGCCGAACAGCCATTTGGCGCCGAGATAGGCATACTGTTCCTGGTTGTTGGAGATGATGTAGGCCGACGGTTCGGTCACCGCCTGGTCGACGGCAACGACGACGATGCCGGCCTTGGTGGCTTCTTCCAGGCCCGCCTTGATGCCGGCGGGATCAGCGGGGTTGACGACGATGGCGTCGACCTTGGCGCTGATCAGATTGCGAATGTCTTCGAGCTGGCCGGCGGCATCGGTGTTGCGGTGGGCGATGTTGAGCTTCGTCACTTCGCCCGAAGCCAGCGCCTGCGCCTTCATGGCGCAGACCATTTCCTCGCGCCAGCCATTGCCCTGCACGGTGTTGGAAATGCCGATCGTATATTTGGCTTCGGCCGACGACACGCCCATCGATGCCAGCAAGGCAGCGCCCGCAAGCAACGGGACCATGGTCAGTATTTTCTTCATGTCAGTACTCCTCCACATTGTTGTTTTTCGTCTCAGGGCCAGACCCTTCGGCAGGATCGGACCAAGTCATTCACCTCGTCATTTGACGAAGGGGCGCAGCACGTCGCGGGCGAGCAGGAAGCCCCGCTTCACCGCATCGTCGTTGCCTTCAAACCGCCTGTCCTCATGTTCGATGATGACCGAGCCGTCATAGCCGGCGCGGTAGAGGCCGGAGAAGAAGCCTCTCCAGTCGACATCGCCCAATCCCGGCATGCGCGGCACCTGCCAGCCTATCCCGGCGGAAAGAATCCCGCGCTCATACAAACCATCATGATCGATCATCAAATCCTTGGCGTGGACATGCAGCATGTAGGGGCCGAACTCCCGGATGAAGCGGCCCTGGTCGATCATCTGCCAGACCAGATGCGAGGGGTCGAAATTCATGCCGACCTCGCCGCCCCAGGCCTCGAGGATGCGCCGCCAGATGTAGGGCGAATAGGCGATGTTGTGCCCGCCCGGCCATTCGTCATAACTGAAGATCATCGGGCAGTTCTCGAAGGTGAGTTTTACCCCGTGATCGCGCGCATAGGCGACGGTCTCGGGCCAGACTTTCAGCGCGTCCTGCCAGTTGACGTCGACGGTCTTCGAGGCATCGCCACCGCAGAAGGTGTTGACCACCGGCACGCCCATATTGGCGGCCAGCACGATGACCTTCTTCAGATGGCCGATGACGGCCTCGCGATGGGCGGGGTCCGGATGCAGTGGGTTGGGATAGTAGCCGAGGCCGGAGACCGTCAGCTTCTTCTCCGTCAGCGAAGCGACGATCTCCTTGGCCTGCGCGGGCGAGGTGGAAGCGGCATCGATATGGCTGGTGCCGGCATAGCGTCGCGTCGCGCCGGATGTCTTCGGCCAGCAGGCGATTTCCAGCGCCTCGAAGCCGGCCGAGTGCGCCCAGTCGGCGACCTCGCCAAGCGGCGTCTCCGCAAACGGTGCTGTAAGCACTCCAAGTTTCATTCTGCCTCCCTAGACCGACGACTATAATGCCGATTGTTTGGATCGCTTCAACCTCGCGACCTCATCTTGTTCGAGACTGTGCCGGACAGCCGCCATCGGATCGTCCGACAGCAGGTCGCCCAGCGCCGATATCACGGCCGCGCGGAACGTATCGTCGGCGGCAAGGCCGGGGCCGAATATCCCGTCGATGGCAAGGATGGCGGACACCAGCGCGCTGGCATCGTGACCGGTCGCGTCGGCGATTGCGGCGACCTTGCCGGCATAGGGGTCCGACACCGGCCAGCGTCTGCCGAAACGTCCCGAGGCCTGGATCAGATAGGCCATCCAGCCGGCGACCGGCACCGACAGCAGCCCGATGCTTTGGCCCTGGCTCAGCCGGTCGCGGATCGGGTTGAGCAGGCGCTGGACGATCTTCTGCGAACCGTCGGTCGCGACCTGGTGGTTGCGGTGGCGGATCGCGGTGTTCTTCAGCCGGGCAAGGCTCTGCTCGACATAGGCGAGCGGCAGGACGCCGGATACCGGCATCAGCGTCGGCACAGTCTCCTCGACCAGCATGCGCCTGATGAAGTCCGACAGCAGCGGGTTGGCTATGGCATCCGATGTGTGCTCGAGCCCGGCCAGCACGCCGAGCGTAGCCAGTGTCGTCTGGGCGCCGTTCAGCACCCGCATCTTGAGATGCTCGAACGGCGTGACGTCGTCGACGAAGGTGGCGCCGACCAGATCCCAGCGCGGCATGCGGCCGGCGAATTTTTCCTCGATCACCCACTGCCGGAACGGCTCACCGACAGCGACGGCGGCATCGTGGTAGCCGAACCATTGTTCGACACTATCGAGGTCATCCTGCGTCACCGCCGGCGCAATGCGGTCGACCATGGCCGAGGGGAATGCGACGTTGGCCGCGATCCAATCGGCCAGCCCATTGCCGCGCGGTTCGGCAAAGCTGCGCACGACGTTGCCGAGGATGACGCCATTGGCCGGAATGTTGTCGCAGGACAGCAGCGTCAGCGGCCGCCCATGCGTGGCCCGGCGCTGCTCCAGCGCCCGCACCAACAGGCCGGGCACGCTGCGCGGCGTCTCGGGGTTGGCGAGGTCATGGACGATATCAGGGTGGCCGAGGTCGAGTTCGCCGCTGGACGGGATGTGGCAATAGCCTTTTTCGGTCACCGTCATCGTCACTAGCTCGATATCGGGTGAGATCAGCACGCCGAGCGCCGGTGCCGCACTCTCCTGGCTGTCGACCACCCGGACGATGCTGCCGATGACGCGCGCCTCGATGTGGCTGTTCTCGCGGATCAGCCTTGTGTAGAGCCCGCCCTGCCGTCCCAGCGTGTCGGCAAGGCTGGGCGGACGGATGTTGATGCCGACGATGCCCCAGCGGTCGAAGCGCAGCGAGATGAGATCGTCGGTGTATTCGGCCTGATGGCAGCGATGGAAAGCGCCGACGCCGAGATGCGCCATGCCGGGCGCCAGGAGCATACGGTCATAGGACGGTGTCTGGACCGAGGCCGGCAAGCGGTCGAGCAGCGCCGGCCCAAGCGTTTCGGTGGAGGCGCTCACCGGTTCGCCCCGATCACCGCCTGCTCCTGGTCGATGACCGCGCCGGTCATCGGGCCGGCGGCGTCGGACAGCAGGAAGACGGCGAGGCTGGCGATGTCGTCCGGCGTCAGCAACCGGCCGAAAGGCTGCGCGGCATTGGCCTTCTCAAGCCAGCCAGGGCCGTTGCCCAAAGTCTCCGCCTGCATGATGCGTTCGGCCGGCGTGTCCGTCCAACCGACATTGATGCCGTTGACGCGGATGCGGTCGAAACGGTGGGCGTTGGCGGCGTTCCTGGTCAGCGTCGCCAGCGCGCCCTTGGTGGCGGAATAGACGGCAAGCTCCGGCGAGCCGCAATGGGCATTGATCGACAGGATGTTGAGAATGGCGCCACCTTGGCCGCGCTGCTTCATGTCGGCAATCGCCGCCTGCATCAGGAAGAACGGCGCGCGCGCATTGACGGCAAACAGCGCCGCCCAATCGTCGAGGCTGGCGTCGAGGAAAGAGGCGCGATCGGTCAGGCCGGCGGCGTTGACCAGCGCATCGATGCGGCCGAAGCGCTCGATGCAGGCCTGCGCCAGAAGGGTGGGGGCGTCAGCATCGGCAAGGTCGGCGGCGACGAAGATGGTCGGCGTGCCCAATTGCGAAAGCTCGGCCGCCACGGCCTCGCCACGCGCCCTCTCGCGCCCGGTGACCAGCAGCCCGGCGGCACCGGAACGCGCCAGCGTCTCGGCAATGGCGCGGCCAATGCCTTGCGTCGACCCGGTGACCAGAGCCACCTTGCCGTCAAGCCGGATCTCCATTCCTCCTCCCGGGAATAAAGTTTCTATTTTTTTAAATATGGAACGGCAATTCTGGATAGTCAATTGTGCCAGCGGCGGCTCATTCGCCGCGCCGCGCCGAAACCCCATGGACCAGCGCCATGCCGACAGCGAGTGACGCCGCCAGCGAGCGGAAGCCGGCAAAGTCGGATTCCACCACTTCCAGCCAAGCGTCCGAGAGCCGAACCAGCGGGCTGAAAGTGCTGTCGGTGACGGTGACGATGCGGGCCTTGCGCTCATGCGCCACCGCGACGAGATCGGGCGTGATCGAATTGTAGGGGCTGAAGGAGACCGCAAGCACGGCGTCCCGTGCGCCGATGCAGCCGATCTGGTCGAGTGCGGAGGAGCCGACATTGTCGACCAGCACGTTGCGCACGCCTTGCTGCGACAGTGTCAGCGACAGATAGGCGGTGACCGGAAAGGCGCGCTTGGAGCCGATGACATAGATCAGCTCGGCGGCCGCCAGCAGCGTTACCATCTTGTCGAAACTCGCGACGTCGAAGCCGGCTTCGATGCGGCCAAGCGAGGCCTGCGATGCCCCGACCATGCCGTGCAGGAAATGCAGATTGGGCTCCGTCTCGGTGCGCGGCTCGCCGCGCCCTTCCGGCCACGATCCCTTGATGTGCTCCTTGAACAGGCCCTGGAAATCGGAAAAGCCGGAATAGCCGAAGATCTGCGCAAAGCGTACCAGCGTCGAGGGCTGCACGCCGGCCTGTGCCGCCACCTGCGCGATGGTGCCGAGCGCGACATCGCTCGGATGCTGCCACAGGAAGATCGCCACCTGGCGCAGCCGCTTGGGGAAATGCACCGTGCCCGACGACAGCACGGCGCGCAGCTCCTCGTAGGTCTGCGGCTGGATGTAGCCGAGCGCCGCCAGAGAGCGCCCGCGCTTGCGCGTCGCCGCCTCGTCGGTGCTCGATCGCCCGGATGCCTTGCTTGCCCCACTCATGATTTCAGGCTAGCGCGGTACGATCGTTTTACAATATGAAAATTGGAAATCGCGTTCGAAAGGGGTGCGGTTTCCCAACGTCGTCATCCTAGGGCGAAGCAGGAGCGAAGCTCCGTCGCGGAGACCCTAGGATCCATGCCGTGACGATGGTCGAGGAATGCAGCGGACGAGAAGGTTCTGCACCGTAGCATCGCTCTGATGTCACGGCATGGATCCTGGGGTCTGCGCTGCGTCGCTGCGCTCCTTGCTACGCCCCAGGATGACGAAGCCACAGGTGGAGGAGTTTGAAATGGTCTACGCAACATCGGACGGATCGGCGGGCAAGCGGCTCAGGGTCGGCATGGTCGGCGGCGGGCGCAATGCCTTTATCGGCGCCGTGCATCGGCTCGCCATGCGCCTGGACGACCAGATCGTACTGGTCGCCGGCGCGCTGTCGTCGGACCCGGAGAACGCCGCCGCCTCGGCCGCCGAGATCGGCATCGCGCCCGAGCGCAGCTACGCCGACTATCGCGAGATGGCGCAGGCCGAAGCCGCGCGGCCGGATGGTATCGAGGCGGTTGTCATCGTCACGCCCAACCATCTGCACGCGCCGATTGCCACGGCCTTTCTCGAGGCCGGCATCGACGTGATCTGCGACAAGCCGCTGTCGACGACGCTGGCCGACGCTGAGGCGCTGGTGGCGCTGGCGAAGGCGAAGAAGCGCCGCTTTGTCGTCACCCTCAACAACATCGGCTACGCCATGGTCCGCCAGGCGCGCGAGATGGTGGCGGCGGGTGCGCTTGGGCGGATCGTTTCCGTGCACGGCGCCTACATCCAGGACTGGCTGACCAAACCGATCGACGCCGACGGCCAGAAGCAGGCGGAGTGGCGCACCGATCCGGCGCGCGCCGGGCAGTCGGCGGTGCTGGCCGATATCGGCGTGCACGCCTTCAACCTGGCGAGCTATATCTCCGGCTGCGAGGCCGAGGCGGTGTCGGCGGATCTGTTCACCGCCGTGCCGGGACGCCGGCTCGACGACAATGCGCATGTGCTGGTGCGCTGGACCGGCGGGGCGCGCGGCACGATCCTGGCCAGCCAGACCTCGCCCGGCCACTACAACGATCTCTCGGTGCGCATCTATGGCGACAAAGCCGGGCTCGAATGGTCGGGCGGCCGGCCGGAAGAACTGCGCTTCTCCATCTACGGCGAGGAGACCCGCACGCTGGTGCGCGGCGGCCATGGCTCGACCACTGAGAGCCAGCGCGTGTCGCGCATGCCGGCGGCGCATCCGGAGGGATATATCGAGGCCTTCGCCAATATCTACCGCGACGCCGCCGATATCATTCGCGCCCATCGCTCTGGTGGGGTGGTCGATCCGGCGCGTGCGGCGCAGGTGCCCGATGTGGTGGAGGGCGCGCGCGGGGTGAAGTTTGTTGCGGCGGCGGTGGAGTCGAATGCGGCTGGTGGGGTGTGGACGGCGGCGCGGTTCGGGTGAGGCGAGCTATCCCTTGATGGCCGAGCCGACGATGGAATCGACGAAGAAGCGCTGCAGGAAGACGAACAGGATGAGCGGCGGCAGCACGGCCAGCGTCGCGCCGGCCATCACCAGGCCGGTGTTGACCGCACCTCTGTTGTAGCTGAGCAGGCGGCTCAGGCTGATGACGATCGGATAGGCGTCGGCATTGCCCTGCAGCACGGTCAGCGGCCACAGATAGCTGTTCCAGTGGTAGACGAAGGCGAAGAGGGCCAGAGCCGCGATTGCGGGGGCGATGCTGGGCGCGACGATCTTGTAGAGGATCAAGAACTCCGAGGCGCCGTCCATGCGCGCGGCGTCGATGAGCTCGTCGGGAACGCCGGAGATGAACTGGCGCATCAGGAAGATGCCGAAAGCATTGGCGAGATTGGGCACGATGATGCCGGCGAGGCTGGCGTTGAGGCCGATCGAGCCGACCAGGCGATAGAGCGGGATCAGCGTCACGATCGGCGGCAGGAACATGGTGGCGATCAGCACAGAGAACAGCAGCGACTTGGCGGGGAAGTGGTATTTGGCGAAGGCGTAGCCGGCCATCATGCTGGTCAGCAGGATGCCGGCGGTGGTGATCGAGGCGATGACCAGGGAATTCCACATCGAGCGGCCGACATTGACCACGCCCGACACCTTCTCATAGGCGTCGAAGCTCGGCGTAAGGGGGATCCACACCGGCGGCACCTGCATGCTCTCGGCCGGCGTCTTGAGGCTCGACAGCACCATCCATACCAGCGGGAAGGCCGAGGCGACGGCGACCAGCAGCATCAGCGTCGCCAGCAGCGCCTTGCGGCCCGACGGGCGCCGGCGCGACAGCCGGCTCGACGATCCCGCGCTCATTCGTCGTTCTTCCGGTTGGCGAAGGCAAACAGCGCGCAGACGACGACAATCAGCGAAAGCATCAGCATCACCGCCATGGCCGAACCCAGTCCACCCTGCGCACGCTCGATGCCGACGCGGCGGATGTGGTAGGTCAGCACATTGGTCGAGCCGACCGGCCCGCCCTGCGTGATCAGGGCAACCGGCTCGAACACCTGCACGGCGTTAATGATGGCGATGACGGCGCTGAACAGAAGCGTGCGCCGTATCAGCGGCAGGGTGATGAAGCGGAACTGCTCGAAACGGTTGGCGCCGTCGAGCTTTGCTGCTTCATACAGGCTGCCGGGGATTTGCGTCAGTCCGGCGATCGCCAGCACGGTGAAATAGCCGACCTGCTGCCAGACATTGAGGAAGACGATCGAGATCAGCGCCGAGCGCGGCGACGACAGGAAAGGCTGCGGGCCGATGCCGATAAGGCCGAGCATCTGGTTGAGAGGGCCTTCGCTCGGCGAATAGAGTTTCGACCACACCAGCGCGACAGCGATCATCGGCACCATGTAGGTGGCAAACAGCACCGTGCGCAGCGCCGTGCCGCCGGCGACGTCGCGCTGGTAAACCATCAGGCCGAAGGCCACCGACAGAGGCAGGATGAGGACGACGGAGAGCGCGGTGTAGACGGCTGTGTTGGCGAGCGCGGCCTTGAAATCGCGGCCGACCGAGGAGACCCCAAAAATCTCGCGGAAATTGTCGACGCCGACGAAGCCGGCGCTGGAAAACGGTGTCTGCGTCGACCAGTCCTGGAACGACAGCCAGACGGTGAGCAGCATTGGCAACAGGACGAAGATGCCGATCAGCGTCACGGCGGGCGCCAGCATGATGCCCGCCGAGGCACGGTACCTCTGAATCATTATTTGGCGGCGCGCTCCAGGATCGAAATGGCGTCGGCCTGCGCCGTCGCCTGCGCATCCTTGGCCGAGACCTGGCCATACTGCAACGCCTCGAGCGTCTGCTGCAGCGATTCCGAGAATTCCTGGCCGCCCGGCACCACCGGGAACGGCTTGGCGTCGGTGAGCACGCTGACATAGCCGGAGAGGAATTCCGAGCCGAGCTTGTCCTTGTGCGCCTCGATGTCGGAGAGGCGTGAGGGCAGGATGCCCATCGACATGAGGATATCCGACATCGCGGAAGCGCCGTTCTTGCCGGACTTTGGATTGTTCAGCCAGGCGAGGAAGTCCCACGCCGCCTTCTGCTCGGCGGCACCTGCATTGGCGTTGACCACGGTCATCCAGGAGTAGGAGATCGAATGCGGCTTGTCGCCGCTCGGGCCGACGGGAATCGGCGCCGTTGCAATGTCGGCGAATCTGTCGCCCATGCCGGCCTTCAGCGCGCTCTCCCACCAATTGGCCATGATGATCATGCCGGTCTTGCCGGAGACGAAATTGTCGAGGAAGGGGCCGGTGGTGTTGGCGTCGGCTGTCGCCATCGACGGCACGCTGGCGCCCGACTTGATCAGGTCTTCATAGAGCTGGAAAGTCTCCGCGGCCTGCGGGCTGTCGAGCACCGGCTTGCCGTCCTTGACCAGGTCGCCGCCATTGGAGACCAGCAGCGAGGCGAAGGGGTGGACGACGCCGGCCGCCCAGGAGTTGATCATGCCGAAGCCTTGCTGTCCCGCATCCTGGTTGGTCAGCTTCTTGGCCGCATCCTTGAACTCGTCCCAGGTCTTGGGTGGCGCCGCGATGCCGGCCTGCTTGAGCAGCGCCTTGTTGTAGTTCAGCGCATAGACGTCGATTTCGTTGGGGATGCCGTAGAGCGTGCCGCCGACCGAGGCGGCGCTGGTGATGCCCGCCGGCCATGCGGCCTTGACCTCGCTGGCCACCGCATCGGGGGCGGGCGCGACCAGCTTGTCGCGCGCCAGTTCCGGCAACCAGAGATCGTAGATGCCGCCGATCGTCGGGCCGTCCGCGCCGCCGCCTTGCGAGCGCAGCGTGGTCAGGAGGTCGCCGAAGGGGACGGCGCGCACGGTGACGCTGACATCCGGATTGGTCTTGGCATAATCCTTGGCCGCCGCTTCCAGCAGCGCGACCGTCTCCGGCGACCAGTGGGTGAGATAGGAGATGTTGACCGATTGCGCCCAGCCGGTGGTGGGCAGGATGGCGAGGCCTGCGGCCAGTGCCAGTTTCGACGTCCAGGCAAACGACATTCCTCATCCTCCTATCGGTTCACAATGACGTTATGACAAGTTAGCGCGGCGACGCAAGGGCTTGCTGGCGAAAAAGTCTCACATGGCACGGCCACAGATTTCTTTGCGGCGCTGGAATGTGGATATTTATCGTTAGGTAACAAACGGATGCGGGTACTGCAATGTCGTGAGGGGGCCAACGCCGCCATTCCTGAGGCGCAGCAGACCTCTTGCGAATGCCGCTATGTCATTATAATGACTTTTCCCGAGCCAATGACTCTCTCACGGCAGGAAATGCCGCGGGACGCCAAGGACAGAGAACAATGGGAGACTGGCAATGAGCATGCTTTCACTTGACCGGCGCGCAGCACTTGGCCTGATCGGCGGCCTTGCCGCCGCCTGCGCCGGCGTCTTCGCCTCATTGCCGGCGCGAGCCGCCGACAGCACGGTGACGCTGTGGAGCTGGCGCACCGAGGACGAGGGAGCGATGCGCCGCATCTTCGATGCCTTCGAGGCGAAGAACCCCGGCATCAAGGTCGCCATCCAGTTCACGCCCGATGCCGACTACCAGAACCGGCTGAGCACGGCGCTGCGCGGCGGGCGCGGGCCCGACATCGCCCAGCTCAAGGCCTATGGCGAATTGCAGCCCTTCGTCGAGGCCGGCTATCTCGACGCGCTGGACGACAGCGTGCCGGAGCTGAAGAACATGGAGGACGCGGCGCTTGGCGGCGCGCGCGGCCGCAGCGACGGCAAGCTCTATGGCGTGCCCTATTCGGTGCCGATGATGGGCGTCTTCTACAACCAGGATATCTTCGCCGCCCAGGGCATCGAGATACCGAAGACCTACAAGGATTTCACCGCTGTCTGCGAGAAGCTGAAGGCGGCCGGCATCACGCCGATCGCCACCGGCGGCGCCAACGGCTCGGCCTGGGAACTGGAGATCGCCGTCGGCGTCGTCGGCCCGACCGTCTATGGTCCTGAATTCTACGACGAGATGATGAGCGGCAAGGCGACCTTCGAGGATCCGCGCTATGTCGCGGCGCTGAAGCGCTTCGCCGAGCTGAAGCCGTATTTCCCCGACGGCTTCGCCGGCATCGACTACACCACCGCCACGCAGCAGTTCATCGGCGGCAAGGCGGCGATGTTCCTCGGCGGTTCGTTCGAGAACGGCAGCTTCAAGGCGCAGAACCCGAAGCTGAAATTCTCGATCTTCCCGTTCCCCGCCGACGATGCCGGGGCAAAACTCTACACCTCGGCCTTCTCCGACGGCTCCTATGGCCTGGTCTCCGAGAGCCAGAACAAGGAAGCCGCGACCAAGGTGCTGGGCTTCATGGCTTCGGCAGAGTTCGCGCAGATGTTCGCCGACGAGCTCGGCTGGCCGCCGGCCCGCACGGATGTGACGGTGAAGGATCCAGTGCTGGCCTCGATGATGGAGATGGCGAAGAATTCGACGCCCTATCTGACGCTGGTCGGCTTCCGCTGGCAGTCGCCGACGGCGTCTTCGGTGCTGCAGTCGGAGATCATCGACATGATCGAAGGCAACATCGCGCCGGAGAAGCTGGCGGCCGACATGCAGGCCGCAGTCGCCACCTGGTTCAAGCCGAAGCAGTAGGCGCGGCCGGTCGCAAAGCGGCCGGCCTCTCACGGACCAGAAAAGCGCATGAGCACCCTTCGCCGCACCAGCAGCCTTCGCCGCACGCAGCAGCGCATGGCCGTGCTGTTCACCCTGCCGGCGCTGGCGGTCTATGCGCTGTTCGTCCTCTATCCCCTGGGGATGTCGCTCTGGGGCAGCTTCTTCGTCTGGAAGGGGCTGCGCATGGTCGAGTTCGCCGGCCTGTCGAATTTCTCAAGGCTGTTCGTTTTCCCCAGCGGCGCGCGGCTCTACGGCGCGCTGTGGCACAACACCGCCTGGTTCTTCGGCATCATGCTGTTCCAGAACGGAATCGGGCTTTTGTTCGCCTGGCTGCTGTTCCTGCGCGACAGGGGTGCTGCGTTCTTCCAGTCGGTGTTCTTCTTTCCGGCGGTGCTGAGCCCGGTCATCGTCGGCGCGCTGTGGCGGTTGCTTTTGGCACCGGGCGGCGTCGTCGAATGGGCGCTGAACGGGCTTGGCCTGCACCAGGGCAGCCTGACCGTGCTCGGCAACAGCCACACCGCGCTCGCCATGCTGATCGCCGTCGATGCCTGGAACTGGATGGGCCTGCCGGTGCTGATCTACACGGCAGGTCTGCGGCAGATTTCCGGCCAGATTTTCGAGGCGGCAAAACTTGACGGCGCCGGCAATGCGCGCATGCTGTTCTCGATCGCGCTGCCGCTGCTGATGCCGGCGCTGGGCACGCTGACGACGCTGTCGTTCATCAACACCTTCAACCAGTTCGACATCGTCTATGTCATGCAGGGCGTGCAGGGCAATCCGAGCTATTCGACCGACACGCTGGTGACCTACTTCTACCGGCTGGCCTTCGGCGCGGAAGGCGCTGTCGGCATCACCGATATCGGTCTGGCGCTGGCGCTCGGCACCGTGCTGTTTTTGATCCTCAGCATCGGCACGCTCATGATGCTGCGCTTCTTCGACCGCCGCACGGTGCAGCTATGAGCGCGCTGGCGATTTCACAAAGACCGGCCATCTCTCGGCAGCTGGCGCGGCTGCCCGGCTGGACGGTGCTGGTCGTTTGGACGGCGGCCGTGCTGTTGCCGCTCTACATCCTCATCGTCTCCTGTTTCAAGACCACGGCCGAGATCTACGACAACAGGCTCGGCCTGCCGCAAAGCTTTGCCTTCGACAATTTCATCAACGCCTGGACGCGCGCCGATCTCGGCCAGAATTTCATCAACAGCCTGATCGTCACGGGCGGCGCCGTCATCCTCACCATCGTCGTCTCGGCGATGGCCGCCTATCCGCTCAGCCGCTACAAGCTTGGCTGGAATGCCATCATGCTCGGCCTGTTCCTGTCCGGCATCATGCTGCCCATCCGGTTGGCCTCGGTCGAACTGTTCACGCTGATGCGCAATCTCGGCCTGCTGGATTCGCTGACCGGACTGATCCTGGTCTATTCGGCGATCCGCATTCCCTTCGCCGTCTTCATCTTCGCCAATTTCATGCGCGTCTTGCCCTCCGAGTTGGACGAGGCGGCGCGCATGGACGGCGCCGGCGAGGTCCGCATCCTGTTCCAGATCATCCTGCCGATGGTCAAGCCGGCGGTGTCGATCGTGGCAATCTTCACCGCGATCGCGGTGTGGAACGATTTCTTCTTCCCGCTGATCTTCATCTTCGACGACCGCTACAAGACGGTGCCGCTGGCGATCAGCGTCTTCGTCGGCCAGTTCCGCACCGACTGGGGCCTGGTGTTCGCCTCGCTGGCGATATCCATGGCGCCCATCCTGATCATGTATTGTCTGCTGGCGCGGCAGATTCGCGAAGGCGTCGGCACCGGAGGGGGCATGAAATGATCGAAGACAGGATTTATGCGGCGAAATCCATCCTGGTGGTCGGCGCACACGCCTTCGATGCCGAGGTGATGGCCGGGCCGCTGGCGGCCGCTGCCGTCAAGCGCGGCGCCACGGTGACCTTCCTGCATCTGACCATGGGTGAGCAGGGCCATCCGTACCTGGTTCCCGCGCATTATTGCGTGCAGAAGGAAGAGGAAGCGGGCAGCGCGGCGGAGCGGCTCGGCGTCGCCATGCGTAGCTTTGGCCTGCGCGACGGCTTCCTGCCCACAGACGATCAGACGGCGCTCGAAGTGGGCGACATCATTCGCGAGCTGAAACCCGAGATCGTCATCACCCATTGGCATGGCAGCTGGCACAAGGACCATCGCGCCGCCGCGCATTTGACGAAGACCGGTATCTTCTTCGCCGGACTGCCGACCGTTGCCAGCGACCATCCGGCGCACACGCCGCAACTGCTGCTGTTCGGCGAGAACTGGGAGGACGATGACGGCTTCCGGCCCGAGCATCTCGTCGATGTCAGCGACGGGTTCGAGGCCTGGCGCGACGCGGTCATGGAGTATGAGCTGGCGCGCGGCCTGAGCAGCTTCCCCTATGTCGACTATTACAGTTCGCTCTACCGGCTGCGCGGCTGCCTGCGTGGCACGCGCCATGCGCAGGCCTTCGCGGCGGCGTCGCATTCGTGGAATGCCGGCAGCGGCCTGTTCTCGCTCCCCTTCGGCAAAGGGTCCGGTCGATGAGGCGGGTACTCGCCATCGATCTCGGCGGCACCAATCTGCGCGCCGCCGTATCTACGGGCGATGTCGGTGCGTTGGAGGCGCTGGGCAGCGAGCCGGCGCCGGCAACCCTTGGTGCCTTCATTGCGCGCATCGACGCGCTGTGCGCTGAGGCCGGGTCGGTCTCAGCGCTTGGCATCGCGGTGCCGGGTCTGGTCGAGGGCTCAATCTGCCGCTGGATCCCCAACTTGCCGTTCCTCGACGGCGTCGATATCCAGCCGCTGTTTCCCGAACTGCGCGTAGCGCTCGGCAATGACGCGCAGATTGCGCTGCTGGCGGAGGCTGTCGAAGGCAGTGCGAAAAACATGTCGGAAGCGATCCTGCTCGCCATCGGCACCGGCATCGGTTCGGCGGTGCTGGCCAATGGCCGCATCGTTGCCGGCGCGCATGGCGGCGCCTGCTCGTTCGGCTGGGCCTGCGCCGACGTGAGGGATCATGGTGAAGAGCGCAGCGGCTGGCTGGAGCGCGTCGCGTCGGGCCGGGCGCTTGATGCCCTTGCCGGACAGATCGGCCTTGCCGACGGCCGCCAGCTGATCGCCGCTGCCCAGGCCGGCGAACTGGCCGCACTCACCTTGCTTGAACTGCCGGCGCGACAGCTCGGCACCGCGCTTGCAGGCGCTGTCGCGCTGCTCGATCCGCAAGCGGTTCTGATTTCGGGTGGTTTGGCGGAGGCGCTGGATGTGATCCGGCCGCCGCTGCTTGCAGCGCTGCGACGCCAACTGCCGCCGCATCTGCGCGGCATCGACGTCAAGCCCGGAAAATTCGGTCCCCGCGCCGGCCTCGTCGGCGCGGCGCTGGCCGGCGCCGTTGGGCAAGGGTGGAGGCATGTGCGATGAGCGAAGCAAGCTTTCAGCAGCCGGACCGCAGACGGCCGGAGCCGCTCTGGTATCAGGTCGAAGAGGCGATCCGCGCCATCGTCAAGAGCGGCGAATGGGCAACGGGCGACCAGATCCCGGCGGAGGACAGGCTGTGCGCCCTGTTCGGCGTCAGCCGCATCACGCTGCGCCACGCCTTGCGCAACCTCGAGGAGGCAGGACTGCTCAGGCGCGAACATGGCCGCGGCACGTTCGTGCGCTCGACCACGCTGGTCGCCGGCACGCGCGAGCTGACCAGCTTCACCCAGGAGATGGGCAATATGGGCGTGGTCGCGGGCTCGCGCCTGCTCGACTGCAGCCTGACCACCGCCAACGCGGCGGCTGCCGGCGCGCTGGAGATCGAGGAAGGCGATCCGGTGGTGCGCATTCGCAGGCTGCGGCTCGGCAACAACGAGCCGATCGGCATTCAGACGGCGCAGCTGTCGGCCGTGCGCGTGCCGGGCTTCCTCGATGCCGGCCTGCTGCAGGGCTCGCTCTACGAGGCGCTGGAGCGCCATTACGGCATCGTGCCGGTGGCGGCGCGGGAAAACTACCGGGTCGGCGCGGTCGGCGCGGCGGACGCCGAACTGCTCGACCTCGCTGTCGGCAGCCCGGCCTTCGTCGTCGAACGCATCACCACCGACGAGCGCGGCCCGTTCGAATTCACCGTCTCGATCATGCGCGGCGACCGCTACGAAATCCGCTCGACGCTGCGCGCCGGACGCGTGCCGCTGAACCCGAGAAGCTGATCCATTCCAGACCGACACAGCAAACAGGAGTACCCACGTGTCCGATCTCTACATCCACCGTCTCGCCGCCCTCATCGACCAGGCTGCGAAAGCCAATGAAGAGGCCTTTGGCCAGGCCGCCAGCCGCTTTGCCGACTCGCTCGAGGGCGGCGGGCTGGTGCATCTCTATGGCTCCGGCCATTCGGTGCTGCCGGTGCAGGAAGTGTTTCCGCGCTATGGCAGCTATGTCGGCTTCAACCCCCTGACCGACCCGCGCGTGATGTGGCACAATGTGCTCGGCGCCGGCGGCGTGCGCGAGCTTTTGTGGCTGGAGCGTACGGAAAGATACGCCGAAAAATTCCTCGACCACCAGCCGCTCAACAAGGGCGATTCGATCATCATCTTCGGCCATAGCGGCCGCAACTCGTCGGGCATCGACACCGCGCTCTACGCCAGGAAGCGCGGCATCTTCGTCGTCGCGGTCACCAGCAAGAACAATCTGGACAAGCCGGCGACGCACTCCTCCGGCAAGCGGCTGGCCGATGCCGCCGACCTCGTCATCGACACCTGTTCGCCGATCGAGGACGCCATCGTGCCGGTCGAGGGCTGGAGCCGGCCGGTGTCGGGCTCATCGACGGTGCTTGCCATGATCCTGGCGCATGAGCTGATCGCGCGCACCGCCGAGCAGCTCGCCAAGCGGGGCATCGAACTGCCGGTCTTCGCCTCGCCGACCATTGCCGGCGTGACGTTGCACGACACCGACGTCATCTATGGCGTCTACCGCGAGCGTATGCTGGAGGCGCAGCAGAAGCACCTGCCGACCTTCCAGGCAACGATGCGCGGAGAGTGAAAAAAGGGAGGCCCGGCACATGCCGGGCCTCCGACGTCTCGTTCCGCAATTCCTATCCTCTCAACGCCGCTTCGGGCGCCCGGCAGGCGATTTGTTGCCGCGTGGCCCGCTCTGAACCGGCGTGTTGCCCTGGTTTTCCTCCGACAGCTTGCGCCAGCGGGCAAGGCGCTCGGGGTCGAGCGTACCCGCCTTCAACGCAGCCTGCACCGCGCAGCCCGGTTCGTGGACATGGGTGCAGTCGCGGAACTTGCACAGCGGTGCGAGCTCGGTGATTTCGGCAAACAGCGTGTCGATGCCGGAGGCGACGTCGCTGACATGCAGCGTGCGCATGCCCGGCGTGTCGATCACCCAGCCGCCGCCGGCAATGGCGTGCAGCGATCTGGCTGTGGTAGTGTGGCGACCCTTGGCATCGTGCTCGCGAATGCCCGCAGTCTGTTGCGGCGATTGCTGCGCCGATCCGGCCAGCGTGTTGACCAGCGTCGATTTGCCGACGCCGGAGGAGCCGACCAGCGCCACCGTCTGCCCTGCGCCACACCAGGGAGCAAGCGCCGCTGCGGCATCGGCGACGCGCGGGTTCAGCATCACCACGGCCAGTCCACGCTGCAGGGCGGCGGCCTGGCGTTGGTAAGCCTCGGCATCGTCAGCGGTGTCGGCCTTGGTCAGCAGGATCACCGGCGTCGTTCCGGCCTCGTTGGCCAGCGCGAGATAGCGCTCGAGCCGGGCGATGTTGAAATCGGCATTGCAGGACGTCACGATGAACAGCGTGTCGACATTGGCCGCGGCCAGCTGCGGCACCCTGCCTCCCTGTGTGCGGCGCTCCAGCACCGTCTTGCGGGTCAGGCGGCGCCGCAGCAGATGCGTATGCGGCTCGACCAGCACCCAGTCGCCGACGGCATAGTCGCCGGTGTTGGTATTGGCCGGCAGCGTCAGATCCACTGGCCCTGACAGAGACAGACCGGCCAGGCGGTCGCGGTGCACCGAGGCGATGCGCGTCGGCACTAGGTTTGCCTCATCGGCTTCAAGCTGGTCGCCGAAGAAATCCGTCCAGCCCAGGCTTGCGAGGGAAGCCGTCACGGTTTTGACCACGGGGACGGCGTCACAGACATCGGAGAGTATCCTTTGGCAAAATGGGCGCGGACCCTCGGGGCGGTTGTTCAAGCCGTGTATGGGCGGCATGGCGGCATTTGGCAAGCCGAACCGCGCCGATGGCCAAGCCGTTTCGCGCACCGCGTGGAACGCATCGAGGCGGTGGTTCGCTGAACGTCACCAGACACGGAATCCTATCGTGGCACCTATCCGCGTCGCGTGCGTCGAGGGTCGTTCAACATTGAGGAAAAGTCCTATGCGCTTACGCGTCGTTACTCTCAATGTCTGCAACACGGAAGGCGAACCGGAGCGCCTGGCGGCCATCAACCGGGAGCTGAGGCGGCTCGACCCCGATCTGTCGCTCTCCAGGACGTCGTCCAGACAGCCGATGTGAAATCCCTCGATACGCTGCCGATGGTCTTGATTTGCATGCCACGCATCAGGCCTCGTCGTCGACCTCGAAGTTGGCAGGGACGGCTGAGGATGGCAGGTCGAGAAGCCTGCCAAAAGGGGGAGGGGGATGGCCGGTACCGCAGGGGGCGGGGGGTTGGGATGGGGTTGCCTGAAGCACCGGCCAAAGCGGGACAAGTCCCACGCCCACAAGCTAGCAGAGCTTGGATCGGTTCATATGGTGTGATCGCGGAACTGGCGCAAAAGCGCTTTCACATCCCCGCGCAGGCGTCGGCAACGAGCCCGCAACCGGGGGTTTCCTGTCGGTTGGTGGGTTGCGCAAGCGTCGGTTGAAGGCGCTGCGGGAGGCTGTCGTTTTTAGTGCGGTTCGAGTGCTATGCGCTCAGCGACAGGTGCTCAAGGCAGGGCAATCGCGTGGCGCCACCACATGCGATTGTCCTGCTTACGCCACCGGCAGCGTTCGCCCCGCAATCAGATCCGCAGCCTTCTCCGCAATCATGACCACGGCGGCGTTGGTGTTCGACGACACGATGCTTGGCATGACCGAGCTGTCGCAGACACGCAGGCCTTGCAGCCCGCGCACGCGAAGCTCGGGGTCGACGACGCTGTCGGCATCGCCGCCCATCCGGCAGGTGCCGACTGGGTGATAGGCGCTGCGGCCATGTTCTCGGGCGAAGGCTTCGAGTGCTGAGCGCCCCTGCATCGCCTTGCCGGGCAGATGCTCGCGGCTGATGTATCTGGCGAAGGCTGGCTGCGACAGGATTTCGCGGCTGATCTCGATGCCGTCGATGGCGCGTTCGAGATCATAGCGCTCGGCGAACGGGTTGGGGTCGATGATGGGCGCATCGCGCAGGTCCGCGGACTTGAGCGTGACGCTGCCGCGCGAACGCGGGCGCACATGGTAGGAGTTCAGCGTGCAGCCATTGCCGCCGGGAACCGAGCCGATGCCTTCCTCGACGCCGGCGCCGGGCAGGAAATGGAACTGGATGTCCGGCGTCTTCTCCGCGCGGTCGCCCCACCAGAAGCCGCCGGCCTCGACGATGTTGGAGGCCACCGGCCCCTTGCCGAACAGCGCATATTCAAGACCGGCAACCGCCTGCCAGCGCTTCTTCTTGTAACGGTCGATGCCATGCGGTCCGTTGAGCTCGGCGACGACATCGACGTCCATGTGATCGTGCAGATTCTGGCCGACGTTTTTGGAATCGTGGACCACCTCGATGCCGTGATGGCCGAGATGCACGGCCGGGCCGATGCCGGACAGCATCAGCAATTTCGGCGAGCCGATGGCGCCGGCGGCGACGATGACTTCGCGCTCGGCGCGGAGCAGTTCGGTGCGGCCATTGACGATGATCTCGACACCGATGGCGCGGCCGTTCTCGACCACGATGCGGCTGACGGAGGCGTCGGTGCGTAGCGTCAGATTCTTGCGGCCGAGCGCCGGCTTCAGATAGGCGACCGCCGTGCTCGAGCGTTTCCCCCGACGCGTCGTCGTCTGGTAGAAGCCGGCGCCCGCCTGCTCACCGGCGTTGAAGTCGGCGCGGAAAGGAAGGCCCGCCTGCTGCGCCGCCTTGACGAAGATGCGGGTCAGCGGATGCGGCGCGCCGCTGGAGACGCCGAGCGGGCCGTCAGTGCCGTGCTGCGCATCGGCAAAAGTGTCGTTGCCCTCGGAGCGGACGAAGTAGGGCAGCACGTCGGCATAGCTCCAGCCGGCACAGCCATTCTCAGTCGCCCAGCCGTCATAATCCTCAGGGCAGCCGCGGGTGAACACCTGGGCGTTGATCGAGGAGCCGCCGCCCAGCACGCGGGCCTGCGGATAGACCATGGTGCGGCCATCGATCTCCTTGCCGGGCGCGGTGTCATAACCCCAGATCAGCGGCCCCGACGTCATCTTGAAGAAGCCGACCGGCAAATGGATGTAGCGGTCGGTGTCGGGCGGACCGGCCTCGAGCAGCACGACGGACACGTCCGGGTCCTCGCTCAGCCGGGCGGCCAGAATGCAGCCAGCCGAACCGCCGCCGACAATGATGTAATCCGTCATTTCCACTCCCGGGTTCTCTTTGTTGGAGCATGATCTCCGGACAAAACGGTTTCCCGATTTGTCCGAGAAAACCGGTTCCCACTTCTAGGGATCATGCTCCGGCGGGCGATGAAAATCACCGCCCCTTCCTCTTGCGCGCGACGATCTCAAGTCGCTTGTGCCACGTCAAGAGAAAGGGTATGGTTATCGTGTTGAAGGGTTGTCGTACAAGTGGAGGAGCTTGACGACCCTCACCAGGAGGTCCCGGCCGCGCTCCCCGCGCAAGATGCCGGGCGGAACAGAATTCAATCGGGAGGATTCGAGGTATGAACGACACGAAGAATTTTGCGGTCAACCGGCGCACGCTGATGATGGGCGCCACCGCCGGCGTGGCGGCACTCGCCATGCCGAGCGTGCTGCGCGCGCAGGACAAGCCGACGCTGGTGACGTCGATCCGCTCGCTGTCCAACCCCTATCACGCGGTGTGGAAGACCGGCGCGGAAGCGTATGCCAAATGGGCCGGGCTGGAACACGTCACGCTGGTTTCGGAAGGCAACAGCGAGAAGGGCATTGCCGACATCAAGGCGATGCTGGCCAAGACCGGCGGCAACATGGTGCTGAATTCCGATCCCAACGACACGCCCGATGCGCGCCCGATCGTCGAGGCCTGCGCCAAGGCCGGCGCCTATGTGGTGACGCAGTGGAACAAGCCTGGGGATCTGCACCCGAAGGATTTCAACCCGAACTATGTCTCGCATATCGAGTTCGACGGCATCGACAGCGGCAAGACCATCGCCGAGATCCTGTTCAAGACCATTGGCGGCAAGGGCGGCATCGTCGCACTCGGCGGCCTGATCTCGACCACGGCGGCGATCGAACGCAAGAAGGGCCTCGATGCGGCGCTCGCCGCCAACCCGGACATCAAGCTGCTCGACTTCCAGGTCGCCAACTGGAAGTCGACCGAAGCCTTCGACCTGATGGGCAATCTGCTTACCCGCTTCGGCGACGACATCAAGGGCATCTGGGCCGCCAATGACGATATGGGCTCCGGTGCACTGGAAGCGCTGCGTGCCGAAAATCTCGCCGGCAAGGTGCCGATCGTCGGCGTCGACGGCATCAAGACGGCGGTCGATGCGGTGCGCACCGGCGAGTTCGCCTGCACCGTCACTTCGGATCCGTTCTGGCAGGGCGGCATGGGTCTGGCCATCGGCTACAACGCCAAGATCGGCAAGTTCGACCCGACCAAGGAGCCCCCGGAGCACCGCGAGTTCTACGGCAAGGCGGTGCTGATCTCGCACGACAATGTCGAGGAATATTACAAGACCAATGTCGATGCGAAGCCCGAGATCGACTGGAACGATCTGTGGGGCCGGGTCACCGGAGCAATCCGCACCTGATCCATCGGAGTGGGCTGCAACTCCCTGGCGGCCCGCTTCCTCCCGCAGCCGTCGCGATCCCCTTGTCGCGACGGCTGTCACCAGCAGACGGGAAGCGGTTTCTTGACAATCCATACAGAACCCCTGAAGTCCGTTTCGGACATCGAGCGGACGACGCCCATGACACCGTTCCCCGGCCGCATCGCGACATTCCTGGGCGGCAGGCGCTGGCGCAGCCTGGCGCCGCTGGCGGTGCTGATTGTACTCTGCGTACTCATCGCCATTGCCAACCCCAATTTCATCGAGCTGCGCAATCTGGTGCGGCTTGCGAATTCCGCCGCCGTGCCGCTGACGCTGGCGATGGGGCTGACCTTCATCATCCTGATGGGCAGCATCGACCTCGCAGTCGAAGGCACGCTTTCGGTGGCGGCGATGGTGCTTGTGCTGCTCGCCGCCAATGACGGCAACGGCAACGACTATGGCTGGTGGGCGGTGCTCGCTGCCATCGCCGCCGGCACCGCCATGGGCTTCGTCAGCGGTCTCATCCAGACCATGCTGCGCATCCCGTCCTTCATGGGCACGCTCGGCATGTGGTTCATCGGCCTCGGCCTGTCGGTCTATATGCTGGGCGGCACGGCCATCAAGCTGAACGACGCCTCGATCCGCGACCTGGCCTTGCACCGTTTCCTCGGCCTGCCGGTGGCGGTCTGGGTCGCGTTCGGCGCCTTCCTGCTCGCCACTGTCATCCAGTATCACACCAAGCTCGGCCGCCACATATTGGCGATCGGCGGTGATGAGGATGTCGCCAAGCTCTCCGGCGTCAATGTCGTGCGCGTGCGCATCACCGCTTTTGCGCTGGCCGGGTTCTTCTTCGGCATTGCCGGCGTGCTGGCCGCGGCACAGCTCGGCCAGTCGCACGCCGTCATCGGCGACGGCAGGCTGTTTGCAGCGGTCACCGCAGTGGTCGTCGGCGGCACCGCTTTGACCGGCGGCGAGGGCGGCGTCGTCAACACGCTGATCGGTGTGCTGATCGTCACCGTGCTTGCCAATGGCATGATCCTGCTCGGCATCTCGCCCTACATCCAGCAGACGGTGCAGGGTCTGATGATCATCGCCGCGGTGGCGCTGTCGCTCGACCGTGTCCGCCTGAAAATCGTCAAGTGAACGCCATGCTGCAGGCGTCCAGCATCATCAAGAATTTCCCCGGCGTCCAGGCGCTGCGCGACGTCTCAATCGAGGTGCGGCCCAATGAAGTTGTCGGGCTGATCGGCGAGAACGGCGCCGGCAAGTCGACGCTGATGCGGGTGCTGGCCGGCGGCTACCGGCCGGATAGCGGCTCGCTGACGCTGGATGGCGAACAGCTGCGCATGCGCAACGCCCGTGATGCGGCCAGGCATGGCATCGGCATGGTGTTCCAGGAGCAGTCGCTGGTGCTGAACCTGACGGTTGCCGAAAACATCTATCTCGGCGAAGAGGACCGCTTCACCCGCTTCGGCCTCGTCAATTGGCGCGCCATGAACGCGGCGGCGCGGCGGCAACTGGCCAAGATCGGCATCGACATCGACGTCACCGCGCGCACCTCCGAACTCACCTTCGCCGCACGCCAGATGGTCGAGCTCGCCAAGGCGCTGACCTTGGAGGAAGTGGTCGAGCGGCAGTTGCTGATCCTGCTCGACGAGCCGACCTCGGTGCTCAACGCCGCCGACATCGAGGTGCTGTTCGCGCGGGTGCGGTCGCTCAAATCCCGCGCCAGCTTCGTCTTCGTCTCGCACCGCCTCGAAGAGGTGCTCAATATCTCCGACCGCGTCTACACGATGAAGGATGGCGCCGTCGTTGCCGAACATCGTGCAGCCGAAGTCACCGCGCCTGAGCTGCACGAGATCATGGTCGGGCGCGGCCTGCAGGCCGAATATTACCGCGAGGCCCGCCAGCTCGCGCCGCGCGATATCGTGATGGTCGAGGCCAAGGGGCTTGGCGCCAACGGTTTCTATCACGGCGTCGATCTCTCGATCCGGGCCGGCGAGATTGTCGGCATTGCCGGCGTCGTCGGCTCCGGCCGCGAGGAGGTGACGCGCACCGTTGGCGGCTTCGTCCAGCATGATGCCGGCGAGATGAAAATCGCCGGCGATGCCGTGCGCTTCTCCTCGCCGGAGCCGGCTGTGCGCAAGGGCATCGGCTATGTCCCGCGCGAGCGCCGGCTCGAAGGGCTGGTGATGTTCCTGTCGATCGCGGAGAACATTTCGCTGGCCGATCTCTCCAGCGTCATGCGCCATGGCGCCATCGACTATGGCAAGGAGCGCCGGCTTGCCGCCGACTGGATCAAGCGGCTGCGCATCAAGGCGCCCGGTCCCGATGCCGCCTGCCGCAAGCTCAGCGGCGGCAACCAGCAGAAGGTGGTGCTGGCGCGCTGGATGACGGCGGGCTCGCGCATCCTGGTGCTCGACCATCCCACACGCGGCCTCGATGTCGGCGCCAAGGAGGAGGTCTACGAATTGGTGCGCGATCTCTCGGCGCAAGGCGTGGCGATCCTTTTGATTTCCGACACGCTGGAGGAAACGATCGGTCTGTCGCACCAGGTGCTGGTGATGCGCGACGGTGCAATCACCGCGCGCTTCGATGCCAGTCCGGGCAACAAGCCGAACCAGGTCGATCTTCTCAGGGCAATGGTGTGAACCGATGAATGAGGCGTTCTCCATCAGGCAGGTTTTCGAGGGCAAGTGGACGCAAGGCGCCATTCCGCTGATCCTGCTGGTCGGCCTGCTGCTGATCATCGAGATCGCCGCGCCAGGCTTCCTCACCGGCGAAACCGTGGCGCTTTTGTTTGCCAACACCGCCGTGCTGTTCATCCTGGCGACCGGCGTCACCTTCGCCATTCTGCTCGGCGGCATCGATTTGTCGATCCAGGCGGTGGCGTCACTAGCCAGCGTCATCCTGGCGCAATTGCTGCCGTCGCTCGGCCTCGCCGCCTTTCCGGTGGCGATCCTGTCGGGGCTCGCCTTCGGCGTGTTGAGCGGTGTCGTCCATGTCAAGCTGCGCGTGCCGTCCTTCGTCGCGACACTCGCCACCGGCGGCGTGGTCACCGGCCTTGCGCTCTGGGTCTCCAATGGCCGCGCCATCACCATCGAGGAAGGTGGCCGAGAAAACACGGCGTGGATCAACGCCACCATCATCGGCATTCCGGTGGTGGTGCTGATTTCGGCGGTCATCGGCATCGCCGCCTTTCTGGCGCTGCGCTACACACGCTTCGGCCGCCAGGCGATCGCGGTCGGCGCCGGCGAGCCGGCGGCGTGGGCCGCGGGCATCAATGTCGACCGCACCAAGATCATCGCCTTTGCCGCGTCGGGTATGCTCGCGGCCATCGCCGGCATCGTGCTGGCAGCCAGGCTGTCGAGCGGTTCGCCGGTGCTGGCCAACCAGCTGCTGCTGCCGGCCATCGCCGCCGTCATCGTCGGCGGCACGGCGATCACCGGCGGGCTCGGCGGCGTTGCCCGCACGGCGGTCGGCGCGCTGATCATCTCGATCGTGCGCATCGGCATGACCTTCGTCGGCGTCAATATTTTCCTGGAAAACATGGTGTTCGGCGCGGTGCTCATTGCCGCCGTCGCCATCACCATCGACCGCAGCAAGATCGCGGTCATCAAGTGATCCCGCCTCCCAGGCAAGCGCGGACAGGACGGGACCGCATCGGCGCGAGGCCGATGCGGTCCGGCCCGATCGGATTACATCGTGTCGAGGCCGATCAGCTCGATCTTGTAGCCGTCGGGGTCTTCGACGAAAGCGATGTGGGTGGTGCCGTGCTGCATCGGGCCGGGCTTGCGCGGGATCTTGGCGCCGCGCTTTTCCAGTTCGGCGCAGACGGCGTAGATGTCGTTGACGCCGAGCGCCAGATGGCCGAAGCCGGTGCCGATCTCGTAGGGCTCCTCGCGGCCCCAGTTCAGCGTCAGCTCGACGACGGCTTCCTTGTCCTCGGGGCCGTAGCCGACAAAGGCGTTGGTGAACTTGCCGCCGGGGTAGTCGTCGCGGCGCAGCAGGGTCATGCCGAGCACCTCGGTGTAGAAGGCGATCGACTTGTCGAGGTCGAGCACCCTGATCATGGTGTGCATATAGCGAAATCCCGGGGCGTCGCTCATTGGGGAAGTCCTCCGAATTCTGTGATTTGCGGGTCTGATCATCCACATCGAACGCTTGGCGGCAAGCCTCGCTTGATGTTCTCAAGCAGGGTTGTATGATAACACGACAACGCCGGTATTTGTCCAGCCGTTTTGCCGAGGGGCCCAGAGCCAATCCATGAATGCCGTGCCGCCACCCTCCGCATCGCAGATCGCAGCCCTGGCCGGCTTGCTGCCGAATGGCGGGCTGCTGACCGAGGAAGTGGATCTGGCGCGCTACAGCCGAGATTGGTCGGGCGATCATTTCGGCCGGCCGCTGGCGGTGGCGCGGCCCTCTTCGGTGAAGGAGATGTCGGCGCTGATGCGGTTCTGCCATGCCGAGCGCATTCCGGTGGTGCCGCAAGGCGGCCTGACCGGGCTCGTGGGCGCCGCAGTGGCGGCGGATGGCGGCGAGATCGTCATCTCGCTGGAGCGCATGAACCGTATCCGTTCGATCAGCCCGATCGACTTTGCCATGGTGGTCGAGGCCGGCTGCATCCTCGAGGACGCCAAGCGCGAGGCTGAAGCGAGCGACTGCCTGCTGCCGATCACCTTCGGCGCGCAAGGCAGCTGCCGCATCGGCGGCAATGTCGCCACCAATGCCGGCGGCTTCAACGTGCTGCGCTACGGCATGACGCGCGACCTGGTGCTTGGCCTCGAAGTGGTGCTGGCCGACGGCCGCATCTGGAACGGGCTGAAAGTGCTGCGCAAGGACAACCGCGGCTATGATCTGAAGCAGATCTTCATCGGCTCGGAGGGCACGCTCGGCATCGTCACCGCGGCGGCGCTGAAACTATTCCCCAAGCCGACGCAGATCGAAACCGCGCTGGTTGGCCTGCGTTCCGTCGAGGACGCGATGGCACTCTATGCAAGGGCGCGGCGCGATTGCAGCGATTTGCTCACCGCCTTCGAACTGATCCTGCGCGGCGGCATCGAGATCACCATGCGCGAAGGCCAGGATTTTCCCGATCCGCTCAGCCAGCCCTATCCCGTCTATGTGCTGATCGAGGTGTCGTCGGGCGGGCTGATCGACCTCTCCAATATGCTGCTGGGGTTTCTCGGCAGCGTCGAGGACATCGTCGAGGACGGCGTCATCGCTTCGACCAGGGCTCAAGGTGAGCGGTTGTGGCTCTACCGCGAGATCATGGTCGAGCGGCAGGGCAGGGGCGGGCGCTACTTGCGCACCGATGTGTCGGTGCCGATCTCCAGGCTTGCCGATTTCGTCACCGATGCGCTGGCCGCCTTGGAGAAAGCCCGGCCCGACGCGCTGGCCGTCACCTACGGCCATGTCGGCGACGGCAACATCCACCTCAACGTCGTGCCGCCGGAAGGCATGGGCACCGAGGCGATGGAACATCTGTTCGAGCAGGCGGAAGCCGAGATCTTCACCGTCGTGGATCGCTATGGCGGCTCTATCAGCGCCGAGCACGGCATCGGCCGGGTCAAGCAGAAGGCGTTCCTCGAACGCATCGATCCGGTGACGCTCGACCTCGCCGCCGGCATCAAGGACGCATTCGACCCGCGCCACATTCTCAGCAACGGCCGCATTCTGGCGTCCGCACCCGCCGTCGACTATAGGTGAGCGATGACGCTGAAACTCGACAAGGTCAATCGCGGCCCACACCTCTCCACTCTGGTGGCCAGTTCCATCTCGCGCGAGATCGCGCAAGGCCGGCTGAAGCCGGGTGACCAGCTGCCGACCGAGGCGGCGCTGGCAACCACTTTCGGGGTCAGCCGCAACGTGGTGCGCGAGGCGATCGCGCGGCTGCGCTCGGAAGGCCGAATCTGGTCGCAGCAGGGGCGCGGCGCCTTCGTCGTCGAGAGCAACAACCCGACGGTGCTGACCATCGACCATGAGACGCTGCAGCGCGCCGACTCGTTTCGCAATCTGTTCGAACTGCGTGGCATCCTCGAAGTGCAGGCGGCGGCCCTTGCCGCAAAACGGCGCAGCGACGCCGATCTCAAAGCCATGGGCGATGCGCTGTCCGGCATGCGCGCCGCCCCCTATGGCAGCGTCGCCTGGCTGCGCAGCGACCTCGAATTCCACCGCACCGTCGCCGAGGCGACGCGCAATTCCTACATGGGCCAATTCCTGGTCTTCGTGTCCGAGCGGGTGCGCGAAAGCATTCTCGCCGCCGGCAACCAGCAAAAGTCGGACGACATGGCCCGCATCACGCTCGGCGAACATGAGCGCATCCTGAGAGCGATCCGTGCCGGCGACGCCGAAGGAGCGCAAGCGGCGATGCGCGACCACCTGGCGGGTGCGGCGTTGCGGGTGGGGTTGCATGAGGGGGAAGCTGCGGAGATAGCGCCGGGGCCCGAGGCAGCGTCTCCGGTACGGCATTCGCGGTTGCGGAAGGCTGTGCGCGGGCAGGCTTAGGGATAGCCTTGCCTTGTCCGCGCGCTGGGCCAATCGCCTATGGCAGCGCTGACCTCCACTCCGTCTCGGCTTCGCCGAGCCACCTTGCCGGGGCGAGCCACGGGTCTCGCCCGTCCTTCGGACCCCCCATTTCATGGGGGATGAGGAAATGCCAATCTCCGAGATCGCAGCCCTTCAAAAGCTTGGGTTTCCTCTCCCCCACGAATGTGGGGGTAGAGGTGGCTCGGCGAAGCCGAGACGGAGTGGGGAGCGCCATATCAGATTTCACTCGGTCGTCGGCTCAACCAGCTCAGGGCCGGAGATAGGCCGCCACCCCACCGCGCTATTTCAGCGGCAGAAACAGCTCAAGCACCACCTCACGCACCGGTCCGTTCGACGAAAAGTGCCGCTGGCAATAGATCGGAAAGTCGCGCGCCTCCTCGCCGCTGGCCGGAAGCCATTCGCGATAGAGGTAAAGCGCGGCCGGCTCGAGATTGTTGGTGTTGCCGGGGTAGCGCAGCACCGCGCAGCGTCCGCCGGGGATCACGCCGGCCTTCATCTGCGCGCCCTCGATCGGCCCATCCTCTACCGGCAGCTCGGTTCCGGCGCAGATGTCCATGCTGTAGTCGGCCGGGTTCGCCGGCTCCCTTTCGGAACGGAAGATGTTGAAGGTCGAGCTTGTCTCGGGCGACAGGCCGGCGGCCTTGCGCCAGGCGATGAAGCGCTGGATGGTGTCAGGAAGCGTCGCCCGATCGCCGCGATGCTCCAGGATCGCCACCGGCGTGGGCGGCACATCCCGGATCATCACGTCGCCGGGTTCAAAAATTATCTGCATGAGCGTGGTCCTTGCTTTGTCGAGCGGCCCGAAGGCCATGAGCCACGCCCCCCAGTCGGGAGACTTCCGGAACGACGAAGGCGATTGTCCGAACCGCTGCCGAAAAGCGCGGGCGAAGGCATCCGGTGCGTCGTAGCCGGCATCCATCGCTATGTCGGTGACGCTGTGGGCGTCGCTCTCGGCCAACCGGTACGAAGCGCGTTTCAGGCGGGCGAGCTGGACATAGCGATGCACGGACACCCCGAAGGTGGACGTGAACTGCCGGTGAAAATGGAATTTCGAGAACGCCGCAACGCCGCTCAACGCTTCCAGGCCCAGATCGTCGTCGAGATGCTGGTCGATATGATCCAGCACCCGCCGCATCCGGGCATGGTAGTTTTCAAGTGGCGTCATCAAACGTCTCGTCCTGCGTGGCGACACCAGATAGGCGCGTCAGGGCATTTCGCGCTCGACCGATATTGCGGTTTGACACGGATGGATGGCTGTTCGCTAGGCGGGTGCTTGGAGGTGCGCCAGGTCTGCTCGAGAGCGATGCGGCTGCGGAGTCGGCATCACGGGCGCGAGGGGCAGCGTCTCCGCTGCGGCATTCGAGATTGCGGAAGGCTGTGCGCGGGCGGGCTGACGGTCGAATTTCCGCCTTTGAATGTCCGGCGTTGAATGCCATATTCGTCGGATGGAAATGGATGCCTGCGAAATGAAGGTAGTCGATGGTTGGTCGTACCTCACGATCGACCAAGCGCTTGGTCTAAATCCCAAAATTCCGAAGCGTTGCCCAGAGTGCCATGGCGCTGTCCGTGCACACCGCGAAAGCAACAATGGGATGCGCGCTCATTTCGAACACATCGACGGCCATGATGGATGCTCACTGAAACCGCGAACCTTCTCAGGCAAACGGTCCATGCATCCTCACGCATTATCATGACCGATAAGCACCCGCACTGGCGACAGGTGAGACTGAGGATAAGAAGCTACTCGCCATACGCAACGCGCCGAAGCAGCTATCATAGACGCGACTGGCCAATGCCTGACCTATCAACAAACTAACCAAAACAAAGCAGTATGTTATACTTCGTGTACCCAAGACTCGATTCCGTTCGGGATGCGATGTATGCAATCCGAATTGGGATGGGTGGAGCATCATGGCTCTTGCATGTGGGGCGGTATGTCAGCCGGCGGAGGTGCGTCGGGAAATAGAGTCGTTTGGTTCAAGCACCAGCCCGATCCGGGTGGACACAGATTCAGGCGAGGGATTTCTCAAATCGATGGGAAATCCGATGGGTTCTGCGATACTTGTGTCGGAATTGGTGTCTGGAGAATTGGCTTCTTGGCTTGGCCTCAAGGTGCCGCCGTTTGCCATAGTCCACGACTGTCAAATAGACCTGACTATGGAAAGGAATGGGGCGCGCATGGTGCCGCCCATGTTCTTTTCACGCGCCGTTGATGGAACCCCACACGACGGAGGAGACACTTTTTTGTCTCGTCTCCGAGAGCCTGGTGACGTGGCGTTGCTGGTTGTTTTCGATACGTGGGTCCGCAATTGGGACCGGTTTTTTGATGGACAAGACAACGCCGACAACCTACTTTATGTGAAGGCTGAGGGGCGTCGTAAATACGATCTTGTCCCCATCGATCATTCAAGCTGTTTTATTGGGAATGACGTTGATTTTCCTATGGGGCCGGCCCCTGAGGCATGGGTCCTAGACCCAAATGTATATGGTAAGTTTCCGGCCTTCGATCCATATATCGACGCGAAGTCAGTCAAGCGCGCCGTCGAGAAGCTGTCTCAATTAAAGCGCGATTTCGTGGTTGAAGTCGTTAATTCTATTCCTGCACAATGGGGCTTTGGCCCCAACGCCGCGCTCTCGCTGGTCGATTTGATTTGTGAGCGCGGCCAATATGTGGTGAACACGATCTCAGGGCGATTGGTGGATGAACCGGAAATCCCGGGGTTGGTAAAATGATCCGAGAGTCACAAGGCTATTTTTCGCTCGTTCAATACTCAGAGTTCCCGGAGCGGGCTGAGTTTGTGAACATTGGCGTCATTGTGTTCGCTCATGCTTCGGTTTTTGTGAAGTTTAGCCATAGCCCGCGCCGCGCCGAGCAGGCGTTCAAAATCCATCTCGGTAACCATTTTCAGCACCTGAAAGAATCGATGGAAGGTCGATTGCGGTATGAATTTGGTAACGGCTGGGACAGGGAAAAGATCGAGAAATTTATAGGGCTTAGGTCTGGGAAGGTTCGCCTGTCCCCGGTTCGATCTGTGTTGGTTAAAGACCCCGAGAAGCTTGTCAGCGAACTGTTCGAAAAGCTGGTTGGTGAGGTACCCAGCTCGCCGCGCGGCCAAAGGCTGTCGACAAAACTGGCGCAAGCTTTTCGTTCTAATGGCGTCGAAGACTTCCTCGTGAAGCCTGACCCCGTCCATCTTTCCGGAGGCGTAAAGATCGAGGTTCCCTTTGCCTATCAGAATGGAGCCTTCAATCTGATTGACGCCGTGTCGCTTGCGGGTGACCCGGATAAGGCGCTCAACCGGGTCAGCCCGCATATGATAGAAGGCGAACTTCTTTACCAAGAAACCGCCCTTGATCGACCTGCTCGCTTAGTGGTGGTCGGGGACGATGCGCAGGCACAGGATGCGGAATTCGTAAACATGATTGCGGAGCAAATGGACCGCCACCATGTCCGATTCTATACCCTAAATGAGATCGAGCCGTTGGTTAGGGACATTCGCCAGAATTACGTCCTCCATCGCTAGTTCCGCGTTCGACGCCTTGCAATTTGTCAATCGCGGTTTCAAACCCCTTTCGCCTTCATATGCTTTAAGCTTCCGGGCGGCTCCGTTGAGCCGCTCGGATTTCACGCCAAGGGCTACAGGATGTAGGGACCGTTGGCTTGCGCCCGAATCCACCCGTTTTCTATTGGCCCGGTGATGTCGCCTCCACCAGCGACACCCCGTTCAACCCCGCAACAATATCCGACAGCGCCGGCACGAATTTCTCGCCGTGGCCGGTGGTGACCGCCGTGGCAAAGCCATTGCGCACCGCAGCGCCGATCGGGTTGGCGATGCCGGCTGCTTGCGCGAAGGAGGCGAGGTAGGTCATGTCCTTGAGCGCGTTGCCGATGGCGAAGCGCTGGGCGTTTTCGTTGCGGTTCAAGACGAAATCGAAGAAGGCCTGGTAGAAGCCGCAATCCATGCGGCTGCCGGAGATGACACTGTTGAAGACCTGCGGCGTCAGGCCGGCCTTGGCGCCGAGGCTAAGCGCTTCCGAATAGATCGCGGAATAGCCCATCGAGATGAAATTGTTGAGCAGCTTCATGGTGTGGCCGCTGCCGGTTGGGCCGGTGTGGACGATTCGAGCAGTGAAGGCTTCCAGCACCGGCCGTGCGCGGGCGACGATCTCGGCCGCACCGCCGACCATGACGTCGAGCTTGCCTTCCGTGGCTTCCTTGGGCGTGCGCGCCAGCGGCGCGTCGATCAGCGTTATGTCTTGCTGGGCGAGATCGGCGGCAAGCGCCGTCGTCGATGACGGGTTGGAGGTCGAGCAGTCGATGATCAGCAACGGCTTAGCTGCCGCAGCAAGGCCATCCTGGCCTTTGACCAGCGCTTCGACCTCGTGCGAGCCGGTGACGCACAGGATGACGATGTCGCAGGTAGCGGCCAGTTCGCGCGGGCTTGCCGCCTCGGTGGCGCCGGCCGCGATCAGCCGGTCGGCGGCCGTGCGGCTGCGGTGGACATGCACCGTCAGCGGCCAGCCCTTGCGCAGCAGATTGTCGGCCATGCCGGCGCCCATGCTGCCCAGGCCGATGAAGCCGATGCGTTCTTTCATGCAATCCTCCCATGGCTCGTGCCAGCGGGCCGAACTTTCGTCACCTTGCGGCGGGCACCCGTCGATGCAATTCTTTGAATAAGATTCGGCCTTCGAACAAGAATCGAACCGGAGTGCCACCGATGGCGGAGCCCATGACTTTCGACGCCATACCGCAGGCGCCCAACCTGCGGACGGGTCTGGTCAACACGCTGATTGCGCAGATCGAATCCGGTGACCTTGCGCCGGGGCAGCGGCTGCCGACCGAGCAGGAGATTGTTGCTGCCACAGGCGTCAGCCGCACCGTGGTGCGCGAGGCGCTGGCGGCGCTGCGTGCGCGCGGGCTGATTACCACGCGCCAGGGGCTCGGCGCCTTCGTCGCCAAGGATCCGCCGCCGAAGACGTTTTCCGTGCTGCCCGACGATCTCGAATCGATCGACGAGGTGCTGCGCGTGCTCGAACTGCGCATGGGCATCGAGGTGGAGGCGACCGGTCTCGCCGCCGAACGGCGCAGCGAGGCGGCGCTTCAACAGATGAGCGCTCGGCTCGACGCGCTGGAGGCGGCGGTGCGTGCCGGCGGCTCCGGCTCGGAAGAGGATTTCGGCTTCCACCGCGCCATTCTCGCCGCGACGCAGAACCCGAATTTCACCCGGCTGTTCGACACGTTCGGCAGCGCCATGGTCCCGCGCCATTGGACGCGGCTCGACCGGATGACGGAGGCCGAGCGGGAAAAATATCTCGACCGCATGCAGCGCGAGCACCGCGCCATTCTCGGGGCCATCGAAGCCAGGGACGTCAATGCCGCGCGGCGCGCCATGCGCAGCCATCTGACCAAAAGCTATGCCCGCTTCGAGGATCTGCGCAACAAGGCTGTTCACGATTAGGGGGCCAACCACGGTTGACGGACTGCTCATCCGGCGACCCCGCCGAGATAGAGTTCGTGCATCAGCGAAATGTTCCTCCCGGCTCCCACTGTTGCAGTCTTACCCCGTTGTCATACAACCCTGTAATCTGGTAAATCCAGGGAAGAGGGATGTCAATCGCGTTGCCATGCGGTATGAGGCTCCCGGAAAAATCGCAATCATGGAGCCGGCATTGCCGGCGAAGCCGCAAGTCAGGAACAGCGAGATGCATTCACGGAAATTTGGCCGTACCGGCAGATCAGTCAGCGAGATTGGCTTCGGCGCGTGGGCGATCGGCGCCGCCTGGGGCGAGGTCAATGATGACGATGCGGTCGCAGCCCTGCATGCCGCGCTTGATGCCGGCGTCAGCTTCCTCGACACCGCCGACGTCTATGGCGACGGCCGTTCGGAAAAGCTGATCGCGCGGGTGATGAAGGAACGCGGCGGCGCGCGCCCGTTCATCGCCACCAAGGCCGGACGGCGGCTGCCGAAGCAGACGGTCGAGGGCTACAGCGTCGAGAACCTCATCGGCTGGATCGACCGCAGCCTGAAATACCTCGAGACCGACACGCTCGACCTGGTGCAGCTGCATTGCCCGCCGACCGATCTCTATTACCACCCGGAAGTGTTCGAGCGTCTCGACAAGCTCACCGAGCAGGGCAAGATCCGCAATTACGGCGTCAGCGTCGAGCGTGTCGAAGAGGCGCTGAAGGCGATGCAATATCCCGGCGTCGTCAGCGTGCAGATCATCTTCAACGCCTTCCGCCAGCGCCCGGCGGAGCTGTTCTTCGACCAGGCGAAGAAGAACGACGTCGCCATCATCGCCCGCGTGCCGCTGGCCAGCGGCCTGCTGTCAGGCAAGTTCAAGGCGGACACCAAGTTCGAGAGCACCGATCATCGCCTGTTCAACAGGAATGGCGAAGCCTTCGATGTCGGCGAGACGTTTTCGGGCGTGCCCTATGAGGTCGGCCTGGCGGCCGTCGAGAAGGTGCGGCCGCTGGTGTCAGGCGACACCACGATGGCGAAATTCGCTCTGCGCTGGATCCTGATGTTCGACGCTGTGACGGTCGTCATCCCCGGCGCCCGCAATCCGGCGCAGGCGGTTTCCAATGCGGAAGCGGCGGAGCTTGCGCCGTTGTCCTCCGAGTTGATGGCCAAGGTGAAGGCGGTCTACGACGAGAACATCAAGCCCTACGTGCATCAGCGCTGGTAACCCGGCGCCTGCCGGCCTCGACCGGCTGACCGACCAGAGGTCAGCCGGGCGCAATTGCGCCCGTCGTTACAAGCTGCGCAGCGGATCCCCATGATCCACCGGGTCATTTAATCGGTCGCGCCGCTTGTTATTGTGCAGTGCAGCAACGATATTGCTGCGTGTGCGTTGTGTGCACGAGTCTGCCCATTCCGGCGCGCAAGGATACCGATTTGCGAGACATATCCGATACGATCGCCCGGCTGAGCGCGATGCGCGGCCGGCCAGCCGGTGCAGGACAGAGCAAGCACGATCACCTGTCCGAGATGACAGGGTTCGGGTCCAATCCCGGCGCCTTGCGCGCGCGGTTTTATCGTCCTGAAAACCTGCCGAAGCAGGCGGCGCTGGTCGTGGTGCTGCATGGCTGTACCCAGACTGCCGCCGGCTACGACCATGGCTCCGGCTGGACCGAACTTGCTGCCGATCAGGGTTTTGCCGTGCTTTTCCCCGAGCAGCAGCGCGCCAACAACGCCAATCTTTGCTTCAACTGGTTCGTGCCGGGCGATATAAGCCGCGACGGCGGCGAGGCGCTGTCCATCCGCCAGATGATCGAGGCGGCGGTGGTCACCCACGGTCTCGACCGCAAGCGGATATTCGTCACCGGCCTTTCCGCCGGCGGCGCCATGGCGGCGGTGATGCTGGCGACCTACCCGGACGTGTTTGCCGGTGGCGCGATCATTGCCGGGCTTGCCTATGGCAGCGCCTCGACCATCCCCGAAGCCTTCGACCGCATGCGTGGTCATGGCGGACCGTCCAGAAGCGACCTGCAGCGTCTGTTGCGGGAAGCTTCGCCGCACAAGGGGCCGTGGCCGAGGATTTCGGTCTGGCAGGGCTCGGCCGATACGACCGTGGTGCCTTCCAATGCCGACGCGGTGCTGGCGCAATGGCAGGGCGTGCACGGCCTCGCTCAAGCGCCGACACGCACGGAAAAGGTCGACGGTCAGAGCCGCAAAGTCTGGTCCGATGGCAAAGGCCGCGACGTGGTCGAGGCATACAGCATTGCCGGCATGGGCCATGGCACGCCATTGCAGGCGGGCGGCGACAATGCTCTCGGCAAAGCAGGGCCGTTCATGTTGGATGCCGGGATTTCCTCGACGCGCCACATCGCCCGTTTCTGGGGGCTGACGAAGCCAGAGGTACGACGCACGGCGAAAGCCGAGGCCGGTTCAGGCACTGCATTGCAGCCTTTCTCGCCGAAGGAAAAACCGCGAGCCGTCCGTGTCGATCCGGCCCCGGAGCCTGTCAATCCGCCAGGCGGTCCGGCGGGCGGGATTACCAAGGTCATCGAGGACGCGCTGCGGGCAGCGGGATTGATGCGCTGAGGCGGAGGCTCGCCCCGCACGAAGGACAAGGGCAAGCGCCAGCATCATTATCGCAGCAGGCCTTCGTCCTCGAACGCATCCCAGCCCTTCAATCCGGGCGCCGGGCCGTCCGTGTTCCGGGCCTTCCTCGCAGTGCGCGCCTGGCCGGTGCCCTTTCCCGCGCGCGTCAGCGCGGCCTTGCCCGCGCCGCGCCGCCTGTTCTCGGCGACTTCCTGGACATCCTGCTCTCTCCAGACGGTTGCCAAATCGCGGTCCAGGACGTCCTCGATGTGCCGCGGGTCGAAAACGTGGAAGGTGACAGACTTTGATCGACCACGCATCTTGACCGTGCGTGTGCCGGTGCTTTGCAGCCGACCGTCCTTGAGCCATTTGTGACGCTCGCGCGAAGAGATCGTAAGGATATCCTCGACCTCGCGCGGAAGCACAGGCAGCGCCTCCACTCCCTCCAGTGTTTTGGAGATACTGGCAGAGGCGGCCTTGAACGCTTCCGCTTCGGATCTCGACATTCGCAATGCGATGCGGCCCGTCTCGGCCTTGACGTGCTTCCTGACTGCCCATGGCAGCCGGGCTCTGACTTCACGTTCGATCCCCTTGGAGCGCACGGCGGACCCGAGTGTCGCTGACGGCGACAGCGGCCATTCGGCAATCAGTTGCGGGGACGGGCTCATGCTTTCCTGGGGCTGGTTTCGCTGGTTCGATGCTAACACGGCAAGAGCCGGTCAAGCCAAGGCAACAGCGAAAAGGGGCAGGTCCGAATAGAACCCGCCCCCTTACGGCCGAATCTGAACGTCGCTTGCAGCGCGCCGACAGCACCCTCGGCCCCGCCGCCGTACGGCGGCGGGGCTCGATGATCAGAGTGGGCTGGCGTTGCGCGTTTTGTCGCGCTCGGCCTCGATGTCGGTGTAGGGGTCGGCATTGGCATCGAAGCCGGTCCAGCCATCGGCTTCGTAGGCGCGTCGGCGGTCTTGCAGATCGACCGAGTTGGATTCGCCAAGAATACGCTCTGCCTCGTCGGCGAGTTCGTCGCTGACCCTGGCGGTCACCATCGTGCCACCGCGGCGAACGCCCTCCGCATAGACATGCGCATCCCTTTCGGGGACGCCTGACTCAGTCAGCGCCCCGACGATGCCGCCGGCAGCGCCACCGACGACCGCGCCGCCAACGGCGCCGACCGCGGTGGCGGCCAGCCATCCTGCGGCCACGACCGGACCGACGCCCGGAATGGCCATGATGCCGAGCCCTGTCAGAAGCCCGCCGGCGCCGCCAATGACGGCTCCGAGACCGGCGCCGCCGGCTGCATCCTCGGCGGCGTTGGAGGTGTCGCCATCGTCGTACCAGTCGTCCGAATTGTTGGCGACGATGCTGATGTCGGCCTGCGGCACGCCGATTGCCTCCAGTTCGCCGACGGCATCGGAGGCATCATCGTAGTTGTCGAAAAGTCCTGTTACGGTTTTCATGGTCTTGATCTCCTCGATCTGGTTCAGAGGTTCAGTTGGCGCCGGCAACGACGTTGCCCTGATAATCGAGCGCCACGGTCGTGGTCTTGCCATCCTTGGTGGCCTGACCGCGCCAGATGCCCTGGTCGTCTTTGGTCAGCTTGGACACGCCGGAGAAGCCGGCATCCTGAATGCGGCTCTTGGCCTGATCCTCGGTGAAGCTGTTGGCACCCGGGACCGGGGCGGCCGGATTGGTGGTGTCGGTCGTGCTCACGGCCGGGGTGGTGGAGCTGGTGGTCGACGATGCATTGTCGGTGGAAGCGATCTTCTCGACCATTTCCTGATGCATTTTGAGCGTCGGCAAGGTCTCGGAGGCGAAGGTCTTCAGCTGCGCGTTGTCGCCGTCCTTGGCATAGCTCTCGAACAGCGTGACCGCCTCCGAATGCGCATCGCGCTGCATCTGGACATAGGGCTTGTCGACGGCATCGTTGGCATTCTGCAGAGCCTCCAGATCGGCCTTGTGCTTGGCGTCCAGCTCCGTCGGCACTTTCAGCTTCTGTTCGCCGGCGATGGTCGCAAGCTTGGCGTTGGCGGCGCCGTGATCGTCGATCATCTTCTTGGCGAAATCCTTGACGCCTTGATCCTGGGCCTTGCCTTCTGCGATCTTGCTGGAGTCCACTTCGAACAGGCCGCCGATGGCAGCCTTGTCGACAAAGTCCTGAGCACTGTCGGCGGCGAAGGCGGGCAGGGCGAAGACCATGGCTGTGGCGGTGGCCAGCGAAGCTAGAAGAACACGTGTTTTCATGGACAGAGATCCTCGTTGGGGCACACATCGTGCTGTGAGCCTAACCAGTGCGGCCAAGCTTTGTTCCGCCGCCCAAGCGTTATAACCGGGAGGGCCGATGCCGCTATGGTGGCACCTCATCCTCGGAGTTTGCGCCTTTGCGATGTCGACGCGTGGCTCGGACGGCGACCCGCTCGATGGGCGCCTTGCAAGTCCATCGCAAAGGGAAACGAGGCCTTCGCCGCCCGCAATGAATAGCGCCCGCGGTGGCCTATCGAGGTTCAGCGATCGTTGCGTTCGAGGCGGCGCGCAACCTCTGTCTGGGCGACCTGCAGCAGCGTGTCTATTTCGAACATCGCCGCCGCATGGCCGCCGTCGCGAATGACACGGCGGGCGCGGTGTAGCAGATCGGAGACCGTCCGCAGCGTTTCAGCATGGCTCGATCGATTCGACAAATGCGTGCCCTCCATCAGCCACAACCGTTGGATCGGGAGAGTGTTCCCAAAGTTGGCGGCCGGCCGGGTGAATGACTGTGAGCGCAGGCAGCGGAACCATCCTTGTCCGTTGGCCGTTCCCCCTGCCTCAACGAAAGGAACAGCCATGGCCGACAACGACACCCCGAAGGACACCGCGAAGGACACCCCCAAGGACACCCCGAAGATGTCCGCCCAAGAGGCCCAGGAGGCCCTGGAGAAGCAGGTCGCATCGCTGAAGCGCGAGATCAGCAAGATCAACCGGACGCTTGCCGACCGCGCAGAAGATGCCGTCGGCGAAGCCGGCGGCTGGTACGGCAGCGCGACCGAGCGCGCGGCACGGGCAACGCAGCAGCTGAGATCGCAGGCGCAGACGGTGTCCGAAGCCGTCCAGCAAAATCCCGGCACCATCAGCAGCGCTTTCGTGCTTGGTGGCATTGCCGGGTTGTTGATCGGCATGCTGCTCGGGCAAAGCCAGGAACGCGACCGAAGCTGGTTCTAGCGGCGTATCTTATGAATATTGCGCCCGCCGGCTTTGCTGGCGGGCTTTGTATGGACGCCAGATCACTGTGGCTTTGAGTGAAAAACTCCCCGCTCGGGTAAACGGGATTTGTGGTCGGCGCCGCCTGCGCGGCGCCCTCGACAGGTGAGTTGAGTTTCCCTGCCGCGGTCGTATGTTGTTGACCGCAGTGGAGGATCACAAATGCCCATTCGACGCAAAGCCACGGAGGCCGGCGTTTTGCAGCCATCCGAACTCGAGCTGTTGGGCCGTGTATTCGAGCAGCTTAAGCGCGACGGTCAGTCGCCCGAAGCACGCGACGCCATCGCATCCCGGATTATCGCGAACTATATGGCCGGCGTGGTCGACGAAGCCGAGCTCGTCAGTCTTTCGAGGCAACCGCTGGGCCGGTAGTGCGCTTTTCATTCCGGGTTCAGAAGAGTTTCAGGTCGTCAAATCAGAGGGATAAGGCAATGCCGGCTGACCCACCGATAGAGCGACGGTCGCATATCCGTGATCTTGTTCTGAAGGAAGCGACAATCCGCGTTGGCGACGCCAGTATCAATTGTCTGGTTTGCAACCAGCACGCTCACGGTGCGGAGCTGCGGGTGAAGGCCGATATCGCAATCCCCGACCGTTTCGTCCTTCACGTGCCTGTCGATCATACCAGCTATCGCGCCGTGGTGCGGTGGAGACGGAACGAGCGACTTGGGGTGCAGCTTGATTCGGGAAGGCAGGCGTAGAGGGCGATAGCCGGGATGCAGGGTTGATGGGACAAGGCAGGGCTCGTTTGCGGAACGAACGCTTCCTTCCATGCTGCTTGCGACTTGCAATCAGTTGCTATAGCGTCTGACTGCTTGCAAATTACAAGCGGTTAATCCGTGAGCCGACTTATGTGAAGGCGCTGCTTATGGCCAAACTTATCTCGGGAATGAACGTTTCCATCGATGGCTATGTCGATGACCTTGCCGGAAATCTGGTCATGGGCGCACCAAGCCAGAAGCACTTCGAGTACTGGATCGAGACGATTCGCAACCATGCCGGCGCTGTGTATGGCCGCCGGATGTACGAGGTCATGCGCTATTGGGACGATGATCACGCGGAATGGGACGCTCCGCTTCGCCAGTTCGCGACACTCTGGCGCAAGCTGCCCAAATGGGTCGTTTCGCGCACACTTTCACGGGTAGGCCCCAACGCCACCCTCATCTCCGGCGATATTGAAACGCAGATTCGCGATATCGCGGCCCGCACGGAGGGTACCCTGAGCGTTTCCGGTCCGGAACTGGCCGGTCTTATGACCAGGCTGGGCCTGATCGAGGAATATCACCTGCACGTTAGGCCGTTCGTGCTCGGCAAGGGCAAGCCTTTCTTCCACGAGGCAAGGCCTCCGCTGCAACTGGTGTCGAGCACATTGATCGATGACGATACGGTTCATATGATCTATGTGCCGCGAGGTTGAACGATAAGGCGCTTCAGCGCCAACATGCGAACCAAGCGCGAGAGGGCGTGGTCCCGGCCTTCGCACCGAGGTCTCACATGTCAGCTTGCGTGCTGGGTACCCAAGCAGCAGAGGGTCTGCTGTCGGCCGAAAATCTGCCGGTCAGCAATGCGCCCCATGCCGGTCAAAGAGGCCTTGCCGCCGTTCCTCCATAAGCAGACATTGCAGACCTACAAGGACATCGCTTTTACGCCCGAAGCGCCGCTTCGGTTGGTCCTTCAGTGACCTGGCGGCCCAAGGGCGTCGTCCTCCACCGCCCGCCCTGGTCCGCAACTCACCGTTGCCAGCGGCTCTGCTCCTGGCCTTCCCGCGATGACCGAGCGGGTAGTGAAACATCATGGTCAAGCCTGAAAAGCAAGGTCCAACCTAGCCGCCTTTCCAGGCCTGCGTCATCATCGTCCAGCAGTTCAGGATCCTGCGTGCGCCAGCCGGGTCCGTCGGGTCGGCCGGCCGCACAGTTTTTTTCATCCCGCTGGAACATTGGCGAAGGAATGCAGTTGGTGTCGCTGCAGATGCCGCCGCGTGGTGCCTGTGGCGATTGGTGGCAACACCTGATCGGCCGCCGCTCCTTTACGAGGCGGCTTAGCGTGTGAGCCAATCCTGCAGCAAAGGCCTAGGGATTGGAACGGCCAACAGGAGGCAGTCATGAAGCACCAGACACTCGATCAACTCCAGTCAGTCGCGGACATCAGTCCACTATCGCCGGCTCTGCTGGCTACAAGGACGCAACGGATAGAGCGGTGGGCGGAACTGCTCTATCGAAATCCGACGCGCTCCCTTGTGGCTCTCACCGGGACTGAGCATCTGCATCCCTCTGTCCGCGGAGAAGCGCGCGCGGTCGCGATCAGTGTCGCCTTTGACGATCCACTGCTGCGTGCATCGGGCATGCAATCGGATACCTACGGGGAAGCCAGACGCTTCTTCGAACTCTCCGATTGGCAGTTGCATGAGATCGTCTGCAGTTGCCACACCGGCGCCACCATGCAGGCTGGCTGGGCCGCCGGACGTGTCCGCAGGGTCCTCAATGGGAGCAAGATATTGGCTTGGCTGAGAAAAGGATTCATGCCGCACTGAGACACAGCGCTTGCGCCTGAAGAAGCATGCAGGCTCCAGCAGAGATTGCGTCGGCTCCGCGAAGGCATGGCTGACCTCAATGGAGTAGGGCGGCCGAGTTGCTTGCGACTTCAGAAATGACGTTCACCATTGCTTAGTGGACCTCGTCAGGGTGATCGGCAATTTCGTGAATAGCGAGTACGAGCGCCAGTTTCGACCAACCGGTCGGCAGCGCCCGCGTGACCAAGCGGGGTTACTTATCCTCGGTGGGTCACATGTGCGCTTCGTCAGCGGTATAGCCTGCCAATCCCTCCACAGCCGTTTTGACGCTGCGAAAAGCTCGAGGCGTGAGGGGGCAATTTGACCCAGGAATCCCGACAACGGACCTTCCGCTTTCGGCCCCGAAATTGAAATTCGAGGCCCGCCCCATCACCCCGGAAAGATCGTAAACCCGCCATCGACGCGGAGCACCTGCCCATTGATAAACCGCGCCCGCGGGCCAGCCAGAAACGCCACCGCCTCGGCGATCTCTTCGGGCTCGGCATAGCGGTTCAGCGATTTCCTGCTCGAGTCCATGCGCTCGGGATCGACCACGCGGGTCGCCTGGAAGCGTGCCGTCTTCGTGGCGCCTGGGCTGACCGCATTGATGCGCACGCCGTCGTCGATCAGTTCCTTGGCGAGACAGCGCGTGTAATGCACGACCGCGGCCTTCAAGGTGGAGTAAACGACCTCGGGCGAGCAGCCGAGATGTGCCGCCGCGGAGGCGATGTTGATGACGGAGCCGCCGCCGCGCTGCTTCATCGGCGGCACGAAGGCCTGGCAGACCAGCATCGTGCCGATCAGATTGTTCTCGGTGAGCACGCGGATGTCGTCCAGTTCGATGTCGAGGGCGTTGTTCGGGTTCGGCTTGCCGCCCCTGGCGCCGATGTCGCCGCCAGCGCAATTGACCAGCACATGGACGTCGCCGAGATCGGCCTCGATCCTGCGCTTCATCTCGGCCACCGCCTTCTGGTCGCCAATGTTGCCGGTCACCGACGTGACCTTCGTGCCGTGCCGCTTCAGGCGCTCGACCACTTCGCCGAGATTGGCGAACTCGCCGTACTTCGCCGGCGCTTCCTCGTCCATGTCGTGGATCGCGACATTGGCGCCGAGTTCGGCCAGGCGCTCGGCCATCACGCGGCCGAGGCCACGGCCGGAGCCGGTTACGAAGGCGGTCAATCCATCGAGTTCACGTGCCGTCATCGGATATTCTCCATCAGTTTGCGCATGTTGGCGGCGCTGCGCCGGATCATGTCGAGCTCATAGGAAACCAGTGAGACGTCGGCTTCGCGCTCCCAAGGCGTGCGGTAGTCGGCATCTTCGGGCAGCCGGTTGCGCTGCGCGGCCGCCAGGCAGGCGGCAAATTCGCGTGCCGTCTTCTGCGGATAGCCGCGCCACCAGTCGTCGCTGAGATAGCGGACATGCCGGGCCTCCAAGGCGCCCGGTTCGAGAACGGCGGTCATGCGATCGTGGTGCTGGCCAAGAATGGCGAACAGCTCGGCAAACGGCACCGCACCGTCGCCGATGGCGCAGCGGATCAGCCGGTAACCTTCGGTCGTGAACTGCACGCGGTAATCCTTGAGGTGGACATGACGGACATAGGGGGCGATCACCTTCGTAAAATCGAGCGGCGCTTCGCCGACCGGGAACGTGTTGCCGGTGTCGAAGGTGACGCCCACACTGTCACCACCGAGGGCGCAGAAATCGACGAGTTCCCGGCTGGTAAAGTCCTGGTGGTTTTCGATCGCAAGGACATACCCTTCGGCATTCGCGCGGGGACCCCATTCCACCAATCGCTCTCGAATGATGCCGACGTACTCGCTCCATTTTTCGCCGGCCGCGTTGCGGTCGCCGCAGAGAATGGGCGTCAGCGCCGTCCGGATGATTTTGGCGTTGAGCAGGCGCGCGGCCCGAAACGCATCGTCGAGCGGTTCGCCCACCAGCAGGCCGCCGCTGACGACCGGCGCGATGCGAAGGCCGGCGAGCCGTTCGCGCAGCGCGATCACCGCGTCGTCGGAAAGCTCGGTCAGCCATGGCACCCAGATCTCCAGCACGCGCGCGCCGAGATCGGTCGCGAGCGCGATGAAACCTTCGAGCCCCGCAGGTCTAGGATTGGCGCGTGGCGTGCCGCGGCCCTGGAGGCCGAGATGATAGGTCAGGCCGTAGGGGTTCAGGCCGACCTCGAGCATGAAGCGATCCTTTGAGTCAGGTGTGGTCATCGCAGGCCGGCATCCACGGTGATCGACTGCTTGGTGATCATGCGGCTGTCGTCGGCGGCGAGGAACAGCACCGTGCGCGCGATCTCCTCGCCGAGCAGAACCTTGCGGATCACCTGGCGCTGCACGACCTGGTCGACCGAACCTTGGGTCTTGTACCAAAGCTCCCGCTGCCGGTCGGTGATGACGGCGCCCGGCTCGATGGCGTTGACGCGGATGTTGTCGGGGCCAAACGCCCGCGCCAGCGCGAAGGTCAGCCCGATAACGGCAGCCTTGGCCGCCGCATAGGGCGCCATCTCTGACGCGCCGAAACGCCAGGCGATCGAGGAAAAATTGACGATCGAACCGAAGCCCAGTTCCTGCATGTGCGGATGCACGGCCTGGGCGGCAAAGAAGTGGTGCCTGAGGTTCACATCCTGGGCGTGGTCCCAATATTCCTGCGTCACGTCGGCGACGGAGAGGCGATTGTCATCGGCGGCGTTGTTGACCAGCACCGCGACAGGCCCTAGGCGGTCGCGCACCGTGCCGATCGCGGCCTGGAGGGCGGGGATATCGGTCACATCGCAGCGCAGGAACAGGGGCGCGTGCGCTGCCGCGGCGGCGAGTTCCCGCGCGAGCGCCTCGCCGGCCTCCTGCTGCAGATCAAGAAACGCCACTCGTGCGCCATTGGCGCAGAAGGCGCGGACCGTGTCGGCGCCGATGCCCGACGCGCCGCCGGTGATCAGCACGACACGCTCGGACAGGCTCGGATAGGTGGCGAAGGACAAGGCGGAACTCTTTTCAGATCAAGCTTCGGGTCAGATCGGGTCAGATCAGGCGTCGGGTCGTCGGGTCGAACAGGCACGCCCGCGCCATGTCGATGCCGAGCGTCACCGTCTCGCCCATAAGCGGCGTGCCGTCGGGGTCGAAACGGCCGGTGATCTCCTTGCCGCCCAGGCGCAGGACGGCCATGGTCTCCGCGCCTGTCGGCTCGACCAGTTCGACCACTGCATCGATCTGCGCGATGCCCGGCTTGCGGCGCGCAAGATCCGGATCGAAGCGGTAGATATGCTCGGGACGGATGCCGAGCACGAGCTGTCGCGGCGTGTCGGATGGGAGCGCCTGGACGATGGGCAGGCTGGCCGTCTTGCCGTCGGCGGTCTGCAACACAACAGTGGCGCGACCGCCTTCCTGGCTCAGTTCGGCTGGCAGAAAATTCATCGCCGGCGACCCCATGAAGCCGGCGACGAACATGTTGGCCGGACGGTTGTAGATCGTGGCGGGATCGTCGAATTGCTGGACCTCGCCCTGGTGCATCACGGCGATGCGCGATGCCAGCGTCATCGCCTCGACCTGGTCGTGGGTGACGTAAACCGTGGTCTTGCCGACGCGGTGATGCAGCTTCTTGATTTCGGTACGCATGTCGACGCGCAGCTTGGCATCGAGATTGGAAAGCGGCTCGTCGAACAGGAACAGTTTGGGATCACGCACGAGCGCCCGGCCCATGGCGACGCGCTGGCGCTGGCCGCCCGAGAGCTGTCCGGGCTTGCGTCCAAGCAGCGGTTCGATCTGAAGGAAAGCGGCAACCCGTTTTACAGCCTCGTCCTGCTGCGGCTTCGGCACGCGGCGGCTTTCCATGCCGAAGGTGATGTTCTCGCGCACCGTCATCGTCGGGTAAAGCGCGTAGGACTGGAACACCATGGCGATGTCGCGGTCCTTCGGCGGCACCGAATTGACCAGCCTTCCGTCGATGCGGATCTCGCCGGAGGTAACAGATTCGAGCCCGGCGATCATCGCCAGCAGAGTGGACTTGCCGCAGCCGGACGGTCCGACCAGCGCGATGAACTCGCCGTTCCGCGCTTCGAGATCGATGCCCTTCAGCACCTCGACCGCGCCGAAGTTCTTGCGCAGCGATCGGATGATCAATGTCGACATGCGATGCCCCTCTTGGCGGACGGGACGATCGGCGACAGGAGACAGGCTCCGCTCACTGGATCGCGCCTCACTTGACGGCGCCTCACTTGATCGCCCCTTGGGTCAGGCCACGAACGAAATACTTGCCGCCGAAGAGATAGATCAGCAGCGGCGGCAGCGCGCCGATCAGCACGGCGGCGCTCATGACATCGTAGGCGCGCACATTGGTGCCGCTTGCCGTCAGCGCGACGAGCGCTGCCGTGATCGGCTGTTGCTGCCCGGAGGTGAAGACGACGCCGAACAGATATTCGTTCCAGATGCCGGTGAACTGCCAGATCACCGTGACGATCAGGATCGGTGAGGAGAGAGGCAGAATGATCTTGCGGAAGATGCGCCAGAAGCCGGCGCCGTCGATGCGCGCCGCCTTGATCAGGTCGTCGGGGATGCTGACGTAGTAGTTGCGACAGAACAAAGTGGTGAACGAAATGCCCTGGATGACGTGGATGAGGACGAGCCCGTAGACCGAATTGCTGAGGCCGAGATTGCCGAGGATGAACGCCCACGGCATCAACGAAATCTGGCCCGGAATGAAGACGCCGAGCAGCATGCAGGTGAACAAAGCTTCCGAACCTCTGAAGCGCCATTTCGACAGGATGTAACCGTTCATCGCGCCGACCGCCGTCGAGATGATCGTGGCCGGGATCGTCATCTTCAGGGAGTTGTAGAAGTTGCGCTGCATGCCCTCGCAGGTGCCGCCGATGCAATAGGTGCTCCAGGCCTGGCCCCAGGCATCGAGGCGGAAGCTGCGCGGCAGCGAGATCAACCCGTTGCGCGCGATCTCCTGCTGGTCGCGGAATGAATTCAGCACCACCACCAGCAACGGGACCAGGTAGATCGCCGCGAAGACGACCAGCAGCCCATAGATGGCGAAGCGGGTGAGAAAATGCCGGCGCGACGCGACTGCGGCAGCGCGACGGTCGAGCGACTGGTCCAGGGAGACGTCAGCCATGGCCGGCTTCCTTGCGCCGGCGCCAGACCACCCAGAATGAATAGGGCACCAGCACCACGGCAACAGCGGCAAGCATCATGATGGCGGCGGCCGCACCTTCGCCGATCTGGCCGCGTTGGAACATCAGGTCATAGACGTAGATGGCGGGGAAGGTGGTCGAGATCCCCGGGCCGCCTTTGGTCAGGGCCGCCACGAGGTCGAAGGTCTTGATGGCGAACTGGATCTGGATGACGGCGACCGCCAGGAAGATCGGCGCAATGGTTGGCAGAAGCACCTTGCGATAGATGCGGAACGTCGATGCGCCGTCGATCTGCGCGGCCTTGACGAGGTCCTGATCCACCGAGCGCAGGCCGGCCAGGAACAGCGCCATGGCAAAGCCCGAGGCCTGCCAGACACCGGTGATGATCACCGCGTAGATCGCATAGTGCCGGTCGCTGGCGAGTGCGAAACTGAAGCTCGCCCAGCCGAAACCGCGCACCATGGCCTGGATGCCGTCGGTCGGATTGTAGAGCCAGCTCCAGACCGTGCCGGTGACGATGAAGGAGACGGCCAGCGGATAGAGGAAGATCGTGCGCCAGGCCGCTTCGCCGCGCACGCGCTGGTCGATCAGGATCGCCAGCAGCAGTCCCACCGCCATCGAGCCGACGATGTAGAAAGCGCTGAAGAAAAACAGGTTGTTGTAGGCGATGTTCCAGCGCCGGTTCGCCCACAGCGACGCGTAGTTGTCCAGGCCGACGAAGCCGTAGGTCGGCAGCAGCGAGGAGTTGGACAGCGAGATATAGAGCGTCCAGCCGGTGAACACGAAGATGTAGACGAAGCTCGCCACGAGAGAGGGGCCGAGCACCAGCAAGGGCATCGCGGAGCCCAGCCGCTCGCGCCAGGGGCGGGCGGGCGCCGGTACCGACAGGATCAGGTCGTGATTTGACATTCAGAGCACGGAGATTGGCAGAGCACAGGACTGGCGGAGCGCGGGACCGGGATGGCGGATGGCCGGGTGCGGATGGCGCCCGGCCATTGCCATCTATTTCTGTGCTTCCGCCGCGTCGGCCATCGCGTTGGCGCCATCCTCCGGCGACATGTCCGGCGTCGCCACGAACTCGGTAATGGAGTCCATGATCGCGCCGCGCATCTTCTGCGGGATGGTCATGTTGTGGGCCATCGAGCGGACCAGCGTGCCGTCCTTGATCGAAGCCTGGAGATCCTTCTGCGAGAGCTGCTGGCACGGATTGAAGCCCTTCGACAGATCGATATCTAGGCGTGCGGGGATCGAGCCCTTGGCCTGGTTGAAGACCGTCTGGAAGTCGGGCGACAGGATCAGGCTGGCCAGCAGCTTCTGCCCGTCGATGTAATCCTGGTCCTTCTGCTTGAAGAACACGACCGAGTCCGAGTTGAGGATGAAGCCGGGTTTGCCCCAATCGGTCGGCGCCTGGGCGCAGACATAGTCGGTGCCTTCCTTGAAGCCGGCGGCGGTCAAAAGGCCGATCGTCCAGTCGCCCATGATGTGGAACGCCGCGTCGCCCTTGCCGACGAGCGCCGACATCGAATCCCAGTCGCGGCCGACCATGCCCGGATCCATGTACCTGCTCGTCATCAGGCGCATCTGCGTGAAGGCCTTGACCATCCCCGGGCTGCGCATGGACTCGACATCGCCTTCGACGAAGGCCTTGCGGTAGAGATCGATGTCCTGGCCGTAGAGCACGACCTCGAACACCGTCGAATCCGTCCAGTCGGCGGTCGAATGCGAGATGCAGATCTTGCCTGTGGCGACGATCTTGTCGCAGGCGGCATTGAACTCGGCCCAGGTCTTCGGCATTTCCGCCACGCCGGCCGCCTGCATGACCTTGGGCGAGGCCCAGAGCCAGTTGATGCGGTGGATGTTCATGGGCGCGGCGACCCATTTGCCGGTCGGCTTCATCACCGGAAGCAATTCCGGCGCCACCACTTTCTCCCACCCTTCCGAGGCCGCCAACTCGTCGAGATCGGCGGTCATGCCGGTCTCGTTCCATTCGGCGATCTCAGGGCCCTTGAGCTGCACGGCAGGCGGGGCATTGCCGGCGATCACGTCGGCGCGCAGCTTGGCCAGCGTATTGGCGGTGTGGCCGGCGATCGAGGTCTGTTCCCATTTGCCGCCCTTGGCAGTGAACATCTCGCCGAGCTTGGCGATCGCCTGGGCGTCCGATCCGGTCGCCCACTGGTGCAAAAGGTTCGTCTTGGGTTCGGCGAAGGCTGCCCCGGCGAAAAATGTGCACGCAGCAGCGGCCGCAAGCGCGGTCATGACGGACTTCATCGTTTCACTCCCATATCGTGTTGCACGGTTCGTCTCGACCGCTTATGGCCGCGGTTTGAAGCCGCCGCCGGCGAGATGCGTCAATCTCGAGTTCTTTCCAAGATGACATATTGGAGCTATCAGTCAACGATGTTTATGTTGAGCCATGACAAAACCTTCGCTTAGAACCTGGCTGATCGACAGACCCTCCGCGTCGCCGGAGAGCATGATCGTGCGCTGCCTGAGTGAGCGCGGTGCGCTCTCAGCCTTGCAGATCGCACGCGCCACCGGTCTGGCGCGCTCGACGGTGTCAACCGCGCTTAACGGCTTGAAAAAGTCTGGAATGGTGATCGAAGCCCCGACCAGCCGCGACGGCATCCGAGGCATCGGCAGGCCAGCCGCGGCGGTGACGCTCAATCCGACAGCGGGCACCTGCGTCGGCATTCACCTGGCTCTTCAGCAGATACGGCTCATCGTCGCCGATGTCTCGCATTCCGTCATTGCCGAACAAAATATTCCAATGGCGCTGGACTACCAGCCGCAACAGGCGGCCCAGGCGGTCAAATCGGCGATTGCCCAATCCTACAGGGAAAACGGTCTGCCGGTAGCGGGGCTCCTGGGGGTTGGTGTCTCCGTCTCCGGCCCTGTCAGCCGCGATGGAGTGGTGCTGCGCGCAAGCATGGTTCCAACATGGGCCGGCGTCAACATACGAGATGTGTTCGGACCCGTCCTGGAACAGCCGATCTTCGCCGACAACGAGAGCAACTGCGCGGCCATTGCCGAGCTGATGTGGGGTGCGGCCGTCGGCCAGGACGATTTCGTGCTGTTCAAGATCGATCTGGGTGTCGGCGGCGCCATTGTCCAGCATGGCCGGCTGGTGACGGGCGTCGCCGGCGGCGCCGGCGAATTCGGGCACATCAGCATCGATCCCGGCGGCGACCTTTGCCGCTGCGGCAATCGCGGCTGCCTGGAGCTCTACGCGAGTTTTACCCGGCCGCTGGAACAGATTTCGCGTGTCGTTGGGCGGCAAGTCACCATGGACGATGTCATCGCCATGGCCGAGCAGGGCGACGTCAGGGCGTTGCGGATGATCGAGGATACCGCCGAGATCGCCGGCCGGGGTCTCGGCCTCATCGGCTCGGTGCTCAATCCGCCGCTTATCATCATCGGCGGCCACATGGCTTTGGCAGGGGACATTCTGTTGACGCCGCTGATCGCGTCCTATGAACGCCATACGCTGATCAAGTCCCGCGATATCGCTCCCGCCCTGCGCACGCGCATCATCGTTGGCAGGCACACCGAGAACGATGCCTTGCTGGGCGCGGTCGGCCTCGTTTTGAGACACCAGACGAAGGAACTGTCTCCGGGGTGATCGTCAGGACCAGCCTGTGCTTGTTCAAGTCAATTGCATGTGCCCGCAGCCTTGAGCGCTTCGGCGCGGGACGATTTGGGCAAATCCGCGATCCGCCGGACAGAAGCGTAAAACCTCGGATAGTCGCCGGAACACAGGTCGAACAAGCGAAGAAAGGCCGGAACCTGTTCACCGTAGACAGAAGTTGCGGCGAGCTTGGCGTTGTTGATCGGGGCAGAGAACCAGGCGTCGTATCCCCGGTATCCCGCCCAGTGCCTGTCGCGCATCCGCCGGTAGCGCGCCCGCAACCGGTCGATGGTTGCTGCCTTGGCGGCCGCCATCTTTTCCGGGGTGCGGGGACTACCATAGACCTGCCTTAGCTCGTCGCGCGTCTTCGCCACCAGTCCGAGAAAATCGGCGCTGCGTTTGCGGTCGGCTTCGTATCGGCGCAATCCGGCCCGGTCGCCGGCGGCGCGGAGCCATTCCCTGACGCCGCTGGTTTCAACGGCAACGGCGAATGCCTCGTTGAATGCGGAATCGCCATCCACATAGAGGCGCTGATGCGCCAGTTCATGAAAAACAAGGCTTGCGAGATAGGTGTCGTCCTGACGCAGCATGGTGCTCAGCAGCGGGTCACTGGACCAGCCAAGCGTGGAATAGGCGGTGACGCCCGAGACATAGACGTCCAGCCCCTGTCTTTGAAGTTCGACTGCGTTCTCAGTCGCGGATTTCCGGGAGAAGTAACCCCGGTATGGAACGCAGCCGAAAACCGGAAAGCACCATGTTCGTGGCGCAAGCGAGAATTGCGGCGCGGCAAAAACGGCCCAGGTCACGGCATCGCGATGGATGTCGACATAGCTGCGGTAGCTGCTGTTCTCGGGCAATGCCAGTTCATCCGTCGCAAACCGTCTTATCGCGCTGGCCGACGTCAATTTCGCGCGCAATGCCTCGGGCGTCGAAGGGTCAAGGATGAGTTTCCCGACATTCCTGCGCGCGGCCATGATCTGCGCGTGACCCTGCAACGACTGCGCGTAGTAGGAAATGCTCGTGCAGCCGGTCGCCCCGGACGCGATGATCGCCGCGGCAAGCATCTGAAGAACGCGCTTCACTGTTTGCCCACCCTTGCCCATCTCCCCATGCAGCAAACGTCCTGGCCCACCTCAAACAGGAGGCACCGGTTTCCGTCAAGAGCTGCAGGGGCAGGGGGCGACACCGACCTGGGCAGGGCAATGCGGCCATTCGATCTAGGATTGACGAAAGTCCACCGCAGGGCGGAGCGGGCGAGATACGGACCGTCCGTCGAGACGCGGTTCCCCCAAGCTGCCGCGCGCTACTGGTCCGAAAACCTGACGCTCACGCCGCGCTGCCGAAAATAAGCCTGCATCAACTTACGGCCCGAGCGGTTGTTCTGGGCCAATTTGGCCGGATTGAACACCGCCTGTTTTGCGCCCTCTCGTGTCAGCGCAGCCTTGAGCTCCGCGATATGGGCGTCGATGTCGGCATTGTCCGCCCGCAGCGAGGCATAGATACTTTCGGTCGCTTCAGCCACAGTCGGTTCGCTCACAGATGTCGTCCTTTGGTTGGTTGGGCGGCGGCTTTACCACAGATTTGCGGCTCCGACGATATCGACTGAACCGTCAGAGCACAGCGCCCAGGGCGCAAAACCGCAAAACGTATGTATTCGGCCCTGCTAAACATTGCCCGGCAGGCGAATGGGTCTAACTATCGCTAGGAAACGGGGGGAATCACGTGGCTGCCAATCGTCGAAACGACATCTCATCGTCCGAGCGAGGGCTAGGACGGATTCTTGCGGCAGGCAATGCCCATCCGCGCACAGCTCTGCCTACCGTGGCAACCATCGTCACGACAGTAGCTGCGCTGTATTTCGGTCGTGAGGTGTTCCTTCCCATTGCCATCGCGCTGCTTTTGACCTTTGCGCTGGTGCCGATGGTCTCCGCACTGAAGCGTGTCGGCTTGCCTCGGCTGCCCGCAGTGCTTCTGAGCGTGATTGGCGCATTCGCGGCCCTGGGCCTGTTCAGCTTCATTGTTGCGACCCAGGTAAGCGAGCTTGCTCAGAACATTTCCGTCTACCAGACAAACATTCTGACCAAGGTACGTTCCCTCAAGGAGACGGGCGTTGGTGGCGGCATAATTGCCAGGCTGAGCGGGGTGATCGAGCGTGTCGGTCAGGAGATCGACAAGCAGGATGTGGCGCCGCCTGCGGCCGACAAGCCCCGGCGCGAGCCTGTTCCCGTCGAGATCGTCGCCCGCGAGAGACCTCTGGAGGTATTGCAGAACATCATCGGACCGTTGATCAGCCCGCTGGCATCAGCTGGCCTGATCATCATCGTCGTCATCTTCATGTTGCTTGAGCGCGAGGATCTGCGCGACCGGTTTATCCGCCTCGTCGGCTATGGCGACCTCCATCGCACAACGCAGGCATTGCAGGATGCCGGCAAACGGGTTGGCCGTTATCTGATCATGCAATTGGTGGTCAACATCGTCTACGCGATACCAATCGCAATTGGCCTTTGGGTGCTCGGCATTCCCAACGCGCTGCTGTGGGGGTTGCTGGCACTGGCGCTGCGCTTCGTTCCCTATATCGGCCCTGTTATCGGCATGCTGCTGCCCTTGTTTCTGGCCTTGGCGGTTGCGCCCGGCTGGTCGCTGGTGCTGTGGACCGCCGCACTGTTTGTCGTCATGGAATTGGTAACCGGCAACGTCATCGAACCGTGGCTCTATGGCTCGCGCACGGGACTTTCTCCTTTGGCAATCATCGTTGCGGCAATTTTCTGGACATGGTTGTGGGGGCCGCTCGGCCTGGTCCTTTCGACGCCGCTGACAGTTTGCCTCGTCGTCCTCGGGCGACATGTTCCGCAGTTCGAATTTCTCGACGTCCTGTTTGGCAACGAGCCCGTCCTTGAATCTCACGCCCGGCTCTATCAACGGCTCCTGGCCGGCGATCCCGACGAGGCCACTGACCATGCCGAGGAGATCCTCGAGGAGAAGTACCTGATCGATTTCTACGACACTGTCGCCATTCCTGCTCTCCTGTTGGGCGAGCAGGACCGCATGCGTGGCGTGATGGGCGATCAACAGCGAAGGCAGGTGGCGGCGAGCGCCCAAATTCTTGTGGCAAATCTTGCCGACGATGCACAGGAAGAGGCAAGCGAGGAAGATGCGCCGGCAACCACCGCGGAAGGGAGCGCGAGCAGGGAAACAGATGGCGTCGAAGAGGAAGAGATCGAGCTGCCCGACGGCAAGGACATGTCGGTGCTTTGTGCCGGCGGTCGCGGCGAACTCGACGATGCCGCTGCCGCCATGCTCGCTCAGGTGCTGGAGGTGCAAGGTGCTACGGTGGCGAAGGCCAGTTTTGTCGATATGGAGCCGGCAGGTATTCGTCGTCTCGAACTAGAGGCGATCGACACCGTCGTGGTCGGTTTCCTGAACCGGGATTCGCTCAAGCATGCCCGCTTTCTGGTCCGCAGACTGAAGCGCGCCAAGGCAGGTTTGAGAATTGGGATTGTGTTCTGGTCAGACGCGGAGCAGGGCGATGTCGGGCAAGAAAGGCAAGCTTTGGCCGCCGACATCAGCGCCGATTTCGTAGCCCACGGCATGGTCAACGCTGTGCTTGGCGCACTTTCTCCAGCGCCGGCCGTTCCCCTCAAAGTCGTTTCGAAACGCCGCGATCGACGCCGTCCGGCCCCTCGAAAACGGATCCCGGCCCAGGCAACGGCCGCAACAGCCTAGCCGCACCGCCATGTCTCAGATTGCCGCGCCGGCGCTGGAATGCCTGGTGCGACGGCAAGATCGTCCCCACTCGCAAACCAGGGAACAATCTCGCGGCCTTGCGGTTCCTACCATCGAAGGAGAACCCCCATGCTTAGATTACTTATCCGCCTCGGTGCGATCTACGCGGCGTTCCAGATCGGCCGAGAGTTCGGCCGCAAGGAGACCGAAATCATGCTCCTGCCGCCGCCCGTTGACTACGAGCGGCACCCGACGTCAAGAAATGAAACCGAGTTCGGAGAGGCATAGGACCGCTCAATCTGTCTGGTCGATTTGGCCCGTGCTGGCGCGCCGTCCCTGCGCGGGGCGCATTATCGTGCGAACGGACCGGCCACTTGGCTGTGCCAGGATAGATCCTGGCAACGCAATAAGCCGCTATCTCTGCCGTTCAAACGCGGCACAGCGAGGTTGACCGTGCGTCGAGGAATGAGTCTCTCGCAGATCTTGGCGTTGAGCCGATGGAGAAGGAATGATCAGCACGGGCAAGGCACGACCCTAAGAAAGTGGAAGGGGAGAAGCACTGGTGCTGTCAATTGCCAGGGAGACCGGCATCACCGAGGATCACGGGCGCGAACTTGTTCGCCTGATCGGCACCGGCCGCAATTCGCTGCTCCGTGAGGCGCGGCAGCTGCTCCGTGAGGCGCGGCAGCTGCTCCGGCAGCGCCTGGCTAATTTAGACCAAAGGTGCTCAGAGCACCGCTATCCCGTCATCTTCTGCTGCCCGGCGGTCATCGCTTTGAGAGCCCGGACCACCTCTGCCGGTCCGGCGGGTTTCATCACTCTTACGCCGGGCGAGAACGCTTCGTGGGTTTCCTCGACCCCCAGGCCGGAATAGACGACGAAAGGAACCGCCCGCGCTGCCAAGGTTTTTGCCGCGTCAACAGTCTCGCCGTCCGACAGCCTGACGTCCAGGATCGCTGCGGCGGGGGTATGGTCAGCAAGAAAACGTTTCGCCTGGGAACATGTCGCCGCTAATGCTACGGCAAAGCCCGCCTCCGAAAGAGTGGACTCCATATCCAGTGCTATCAAGGCTTCGTCGTCGACGACAAGGACCAAGGGTTTGCCCATGCGCGGATGATCGCACGTTTGTAGATGGAAGACGAGTCGAGGCTACGTCCCTTTTTAGGGTCCGGTTCCCGTACGCCGCGGGTCCAGACCCCGAGCGATGGGAACCAACTGATCCAAGCCGCATTATATTTGGTTGGACTGAAAAAGGTGTTTGGGATGCATGAAGCAACACAGGCGACTGTTGTCGCCTTCGAAAACCCGGGAGTGTCCAGCAATGACGGTCTGGATTTCGATTACAAGGATTTCTTCGAAAACGGCGCCGTTGCCCTGCATCTGGTGAACGCAGACGGCGTGATCGTGCATGCAAACCAGGCTGAGCTCGACCTTCTCGGCTATCCCGCAGAGGACTACCTCGGTTGCCACATCGCCGAGTTCTATCCCGACCGGGACGTCATAGAGGACATTTTGGGTCGCCTTGCCAATGGCGAGAAGATCGTAAGATATCCGGCGCGATTGAGGGCCAGCGATGGATCGATCAAGCACGTCGAAGTCACCTCAAGCGGACATTTCCGGGACGGCATGCTGATCAACACCCGGTGCTTCACGGTGGATGTAACCGACTTGGTGCACACCCGCTCGGAGCTCAGGCAGCATGACAGTACCTATCACCAGATACTCGACGGCCTACCCGTCGCCATCTACACGACCGATCAGGATGGGACGATCACCTACTACAACCGCGCCGCGGCCGATCTGGCAGGCAGGGAGCCTGAGGTCGGCAAGGATAAATGGTGTGTGACGTTCAAGCTGTTCACTGCCGACGGCAAGGAATTGCCGCACGATGAATGCCCGATGGCCATCGCGCTCAAGGAGAACAGGCCGGTCCGCAATCAGCAAGCTGTTGCGCAGCGTCCCGATGGATCGTTTTTTCCGTTCCTGCCCTACCCGACACCACTGCGGGACGAGCACGGCGCTCTGATTGGCGCCGTCAACATGCTGCTGGACCTGACGGACCGCCAACGCGCGGAAGAAACCAGGCAGCACCTCTCAGCGATCGTGGAATCCTCATTTGACGCGATCGTCAGCAAGGATCTCAACACCATCATAAAAAGCTGGAACCAGGGCGCCGAACGGCTTTTCGGCTATACCGCCGAGGAAGCGATTGGCCGGTCGGTGACCATGCTGATCCCCGAAAACCATCAGGACGAGGAACCCCGCATCCTCCAACGTATTCGCCGCGGCGAGCGCGTCGAACCATTCGAAACGACCCGCCAGCGCAAGGATGGCAGCCTGGTTCCGGTTTCACTGACGATATCGCCCGTGCGTAACGCAACCGGGCAGATCACCGGCGCATCGAAGATAGCGCGAGACATCACGTCGGCGAAGGAGAATGAATACCGCATCCGCATGCTGATGCGCGAGGTCAACCACCGGGTGAAAAACCAGTATTCGGTCATCCTGTCGATGATCCGGGAGACCAACAAGCGATCGGAGACGCCAAAACACTTTGAAACCCAGGTGCGCGAGCGCATCATGGCGTTGTCGCGATCTCACGACCTGCTTGTTTCGGCGGATTGGAAGGGTGCCACGATCAGCGACCTTTTGGCGGCCCAGGTCGAGCCTTTCCCGCGGGGGGATGTGATCGAAATGTCGGGCCCATCATTGGTGCTCAGTCCCAACGCAGTTCAGTATCTCGGGATTGCCTTCCACGAACTGGCGACCAACTCGGCCAAATACGGCGTGCTCTCAGGGGACAAGGGCCGGATTTCGGTCACATGGGGCATCACCGGTTCCGGTGCTTCGAGGCTCTTTCACCTCACCTGGGCCGAAACCGATGGTCCGCAGGTTCAGACTGTCGGACAAGGTGGCTTTGGAACCGTTGTGCTGAAGCGGGTTGCGCCCGCAGCGGTCAGTGGGCAGGGAATTCTCGAACACGGTCCGCATGGCATAACATGGAGCCTGGAAGCGCCTTTGGCTTCCGTGGCAGCTTCTGCCGTCCATGAAGCTTAGAAGCAGGAAGCAGCCCTGCAACGAGCATTCGTCAATTGGAAGCCCTTGATGCGGCCTTTGCCGAGCGAAAACCCCGTTTCCGCTAAAGATCGCCAGAGCCATTGCTAAAGTCGACAGAGCAAATCACCGGCAGAGGGCGCATTTCGTTGCACGGAACGGGACAGGACCGGCGTAGCCAGAGGCGAGGTAACTATGGACATCGACGAGTTCCGTGCGACCCTTCAGGGTGTAGAGCCCCCGGCGAATCTTGGGATGGCGCTCCACGCTCTATGGTGGGATAGACAGGGCGATTGGGAGCGGGCGCATGAGTGTGTGCAGGCCAACGAATCTGATCCGGCCTCTGTATGGGTTCATGCCTATCTGCACCGCAAAGAAGGCGACCTTTCTAATGCAGCCTACTGGTACCGCCGCGCCGGGCAGCCTGTGGCAACTGGCAAGCTAGACGCAGAGTGGGAGTCGATTACAGAATCACTTCTTGCAGGATAGTGAGGGTCGCCCAAGGGGCAGCCTAGCGCCTCATCGCCCCCGTAGAGGCGAAACTCACCTCCGCCCGATGGGATCGGCTGGGCCCAGGAGGTCCGAACGTTTCCGCATAAATTCATGCAGCGAGATTGTTCTCGCGATTCCGTAAGGTCTCTGTTTAATAAGCTATATCTAATATTGACTATTTTCTGTCGCTCAAAAGTCGCAGACTTCATTTTACTGATCACCGTTAGCTTCTTGGTAGCTCTCACGACTATAAACTTCTTGCGGGCGAATAGCTTTCATGCTGCCTTCGCGCACTCAGGAATCAGGGAGCTTAGGCATGGCGGAGCGGATTGCGCGTGATGGGTTTTGGGTTTTGCATCTCGCGCGCTTGCCGCAAGTCGTGTCGCTTCGCTCCGGCACTTCCGCCTTGACGATCCTAACTGTTGCCCTTGCGCTGAGCGCCGCGCCAGCTCGGGCCGATGGCGGCAATGGCAGCAGCGCAGGCGCTGGACAAGGTGGCGTTGACGGCGCGCTCGCGAGTGCCACGGGTCAGAATGCCGCCAATGGCGCGACCGCTGGTGGCGGTGGTGGCGGCATTGACCTCACGACGGGTGACGGGGCGCCAGGAGGATCGGGAGCGGTAAGTGGGACAGCCAACAACCCAAATGGCGTTGCCGGTGCCACTGGTGCTACGGGTCTGGTCATCTCGACAGACGGGACCATTGCAACCAGCATCAGCGGCGGGGCCGGCGCTTTGGGCTCCCCTGGCACGAATGGCGTCGTCAGGAGCGGCGGCGGTGGCGGTGGCGGTGTGGGCGTCAGTGCCACGGCCGACGTTACAGTCACTGGCACAGGATCGGTGAGTGGTGGCACTGGCGGCCGAGGTGGGACCAATGGCAACAGCGGCAGCGGTGGCGGCGGCGTCGGCATATTCTCGTCCGCAAACGTGTTTGTAGAGGCGGGCGGCAGCGTTACCGGCGGCACGAGTCTTTCCACAATTGGGGTCCAAGCAGGTGCTGGCGGCGGCGCAGCTGCCATCGTCCTGATGGGCGGCGGGACAATCCAGAACAGCGGGAATCTGCTCGGGGGTGCCGGTGGAAGAACAGTTCTCGGCGGCGGTGGGGACGGTGGCGCCGCTGTTCTGCTGCTTTCAGGTGGAACCGTCATCAACAAGCTAGGTGCGACGATCGTTGGCGGCAGTGGCGGTCAGGGCTCCTTGGCAGGCGGCGATGGCGCCGCAGGGATCAAGGGCGCCAACATCGCGGTCATCAATGCGGGTACGATCAGCGGCGGTGCCGTCGGCACCGGTGGCGGAACGCCGGCAGCCGGCAAAGCCATCCAGTTCACCGGCGGTGTCAATTCGCTGGAGATTCAGGCCGGCTCCACCATCACAGGCAATGTGGTCGCTTTCAGCGCCGCGGATACATTCAAGCTGGGTGGCGATATCAGCGCCAGTTTCGGTGTGTCGCAGATCGGCGCTGGCGCCAAATATGACGGGTTTGGGTTCTACGAGAAAACCGGAAACAGCACCTGGACCCTAACGGGGACGACAACTGCCGTCACGCCTTGGACCTTGTCCGGCGGGACCCTGCAAATTTCGAGTGACAACAATCTGGGCGCCCTCTCGGGCGGCTTGACCTTCGACGGCGGCACGTTGCGCACGACCACCAGCTTCGCCACCAATCGCAATGTCCTGATCAATTCGACCGGCGGGTTCGACACGGTGGCAGGCACGCAGTTGGACGTGTCAGGCCAGGTGACCGGCACCGGCACACTGGTCAAGAGCGGCGCCGGCACGCTCAACGTCAGCAATTTGTCCAACAACTATACGGGTGGCAACATCGTCAATGCAGGAACGCTTGCCGGCAACACCGTGGCGATCCGTGGCGACATCCTGGACAACGGCGCTGTCTCGTTTCTCGACCTCGGCCCCCACACCTTCGGCGGAAATATCTCCGGCTCGGGCAGCGTCGACATCGAAGGCTTCGGCACGCTGACGCTGACCGGTGCCAACACCCACAGCGGCGGCACCAAGGTCGGGACCGGCAAAAGCATCTCGGTCGCGTCGGACCAGAATCTGGGTGCCGCGACGGGCCTGCTGACACTCGACGGCGGCGAACTCGGCACGACAGCAAGCTTCGCCATGAGCCGCGATGTCAACCTCACTTCCGCCTATGGCTACTTCCGCGCGGCGGCGGGTACGACGCTGACCGCCAATGGCGAGCTGAGCGGCGTGGGCGGCGTCTACAAGGAGGGCGCCGGCACCCTGGTGCTCAAGGGCGACAGTACCTATTCCGGCCGCACCACCGTCGACAGCGGCAAGCTTATCGTCGAGGGCTCGCTCGGCAGCACCGAAACGACGGTAAACAGCGGCGGCACGCTGGGCGGCTCCGGCTCGATCGGCGGCGCGGTGATCGTCGCCGATGGCGGTGTGCTGGCGCCGGGGTCCAGCCCTGGCACGCTTACGGTCGGATCGCTCAGCCTGAGCTCCGGTTCTATGCTCGACTACGAGCTCGGCCAGGCGGGCATTGTCGGCGGCGGTGTCAACGACCTGATCGAGGTGACCGGCGCGCTGACGCTGGACGGCAGCCTCAACATCACCGATGTCGGCGGCTTCGGGCCTGGCGTCTACCGGCTCATCAATTATGGCGGCGCCCTCACCGACAATGGTCTCGAGCTCGGCAATCTGCCGGCCGGTGTCACGGCCGCCGACCTGACGGTGCAGACCTCCGTCGCCAACCAGGTCAATCTCGTCAGCAGCGTCGGCACCGACTTGCTCTTCTGGGATGGTGACGCGGCCGGCAACGCCAACAATGATCTGGTCGACGGCGGCAACGGCACGTGGACGGCGACAAGCCTGAACTGGACGACGAGCACCGGCCTGGTAACTGGCGCGATGAAGCCGCAGCCCGGCTTCGCCATCTTCCAGACGCTCGGCGGCACCGTCATCGCCGACGGCAGCGCCGGCGCGCTTGCGATTACGGGAATGCAATTCGCCGCCGATGGCTACCGCATCGAAGGCGACGCCATCACGCTTGATGGCGCTGGCGGCGAGAGCATCATTCGGGTCGGCGACGGCACGGTGGCCGGAGCAGGTTACACCGCCACCATCGCCTCCGTGCTAACCGGGACCAGCAGCCTGACCAAGACCGATGCGGGCACGCTGGTGCTGTCCGGCGCCAACACCTACACGGGCGGCACCTCCGTCCTGGGCGGCGTGCTATCTGTTTCAGCCGACAACAATCTTGGCGTTGCCGCTGGCGGCCTGACGCTCTCCGGCGGGACGCTGCGCAACACAGCGGCGTTCAGCTCGGCGCGCGACGTCACGCTTTCGTCGGCCGGCGGCACCTTCGACACTGTGGCCGACCTGACCTTGTCCGGTGCGATCTCTGGCGCTGGCAGCCTTGCCAAGACCGGCGCCGGCACGCTGACGCTTACGGGAACGAACAGCTATGGCGGCAACACGTTGGTCAGCGCTGGCACGCTGGTCGGCGATGCAACCTCGATTCGTGGCGACATCGGCAATTCCGGCACTGTCGTGTTCGACCAGGCGGCGGACGCCAGCTTCGCCGGCGATATCTCCGGCACCGGCGCAATGATGAAGGATGGCGCCGGCGTGCTGACGCTGTCAGGCACGTCGCTGCTGGACTGGACCGTCAATCAAGGCGGCCTCGTCTCGGCAGCCGAGCGCTTCGGTGGCGATGTCGCGATCGGCGCCGGCGCCTCCTTCACATTCGACCAAGTCGCCTCCGCCAGCTATGCCGGCGTGCTCTCGGGCGCCGGTACGTTCATCAAGGACGGCCAAGGCACGCTGCTGCTCGCGTTGGACAACTCAGGCTTTACCGGCGCCACTACGGTCAGCGGCGGCACCCTTGCCGCGGGCGCTGCGAACGCGTTCAGTTCCTCCTCGCAGTTTTCCGTCGCCTCGGGCGCCACGCTCGATCTTGCCGGCACGTCCCAGACGATTGCGGGGCTGAGCAACGCCGGAACGGTGCGCATCGCGGGTGGCGACCCAGGCGACACACTTACCGTCAGCGGCGACTATATCGGCAATGGCGGCGCCGTCATCCTCAACACGGCGCTCGGTGGTGACGGTTCGCCGACCAATATGCTGGTGATCGCCGGCAACACGTCAGGGACTGGTACCCTTCAGGTCGTCAATTTCGGCGGGTCGGGCGCCCAAACGGTCGGAGGCATCAAGATCGTCGACGTCGGCGGCGCCTCGAACGGCAGCTTCTCGCTCGACGGCAATTATACCTTCGAAGGCGATGCAGCGGTCGTCGCGGGCGCCTACGCATACAGGCTCTACAAGAACGGCGTCAGCACACCGGCCGATGGCGATTGGTATCTGCGCTCGGCCCTGGTCAACGGCGATCCCGATCCGCAGCCGCTCTATTCGCCCGGCGTGCCGCTGTACGAGGCCTATGAAGGGGTGCTGCAGGCGTTCAATGAACTGGGCACCATGCAGCAACGCATTGGCAATCGGTCGTGGGGCGAGGGTGCTACGCCGCAAGGTGCGGACCTGCCAGGCCAGGGCTCGGTCGACGGCAAGGCGATATGGGCGCGCATCGAAGCTGCCCATGCCGAGATCAAGCCGGAGACGTCGACCTCCGGCACGAACTATGACGTGACCACCTGGAAGCTGCAGGCCGGCGTCGATGGCCTGCTGCACGAAAGCGACGCCGGTACCCTGATCGGAGGGATTACGGCCCACTACGGAACCGCGTCGTCGGACGTCTCCTCGATCTTCGGGGCAGGGTCGATCGCTGCCACCGGCTACGGCGTCGGCAGCACGCTCACCTGGTTCGGCAGCGGTGGCTTCTACGTCGACGCGCAGGCCGAGGCGACATGGTATGACAGTGACATCCGGTCGGCCACGCTGGGCACCACGCTTGCGGACGGCAACAACGGTTTCGGCTACGGGCTGAGCGTGGAGACCGGACAGACGATCGCCCTCAACGGCAACTGGTCGCTGACGCCGCAGGCCCAGCTTGCCTATTCCTCGGTCGACTTCGACGCGTTCACCGACCCGTTTGGCGCCGTCGTGTCGCCCGGCAGCAGCAACAGTCTCGTCGGCCGCCTCGGCCTCTCCGCGGACTATGAAGACCAGTGGGTGGACGATGCGGGGCAAGTCAGCCGCACGCACATTTACGGGCTCGGCAACCTTTACTACGACTTCCTCGACGGAAATGATGTCGATGTCTCTGGCACGAAGCTGGTCAGCGAAAATCAGGCGCTGTGGGGCGGTGTCGGCCTTGGTGGCTCGTTGAGCTGGGCGGACGGCCGCTACGCAGTCTTCGGGGAAGGCACCGTGCGGACAAGTCTCAAGGATTTTGGCGACAGCCATGCCCTGGGCGCCAAGCTCGGGTTCGCTGTGAAATGGTAGCGGCGATCAAGATGGACATGTCGACCTTGGCTTGAGCGTCGTGTCCGGCACGGCTATGGAATCCGGACTAGCGGGCCACCCGGCTCGTCGGCCTCGGACGTTTCCTTACCGGCTGCCGGCATCAAGTACCAGGCTCGCATCCGAAGCACCCTGGCGCTCGATCACAGGGATGCCAGCGCGCTGGACATGCGCTCCAGCCCTTGGCGCAACAGAGCACGCGGGCAGCCGACATTCAGGCGAATGAAGCCTTCGCCGCCAGGCCCATAGACGCGGCCGTCATAGAGATTAACCCCGGCCCGATCGACAAAGAACTTCTGAATTCCACCCACTCGGCCATCGAGCGCGCACGCGTCCAACCACACCAGAAACGATGCGTCGGGCCGCATGGGCGTGATGCCTGGAAGGTGTTCACCGGCGAACTCGCAAACCAGATCGATGTTGCCGGCGATGTAGCGCGTGAGTTGGTCGAGCCACGGCGCGCCGCTGCTGTAAGCAACCTCCAGGGCCAGGCGGCCGAAAAAGTTCGCATTCACCATGAATGACGCCTGCATTGCGGCAAGAAGCGCCTCGCGGCGCTTTTTGCTGGCTACCGAAATGGTTGCCGAAGGAACCCCGGCAAGATTGAAAGTCTTCGTTGGAGCGGTGCAGATGAACGATTTCTCCGCAGCATCTTCCGAGATGGAGGAGAAGACGATGTGGGGCCGATCCGACAACCTTATGTCGCAGTGAATGTCGTCGGATATGACCAGGATGCCATGGCGCTCGCAGATGTCGTTGAGCGCCGCCAATTCTTCGAGGGTCCAGGCCATACCGGCAGGGTTGTGAGGATTGCACAGCAGGAATGCCTTGGCACCGCCGGCCGCCAGTTTCTCGAAATCCTCCAGATCAAGTTCATATCTGTTGTTCTGCAGCCTCAGCCGGTTCGTAAGCAGAACCCGCCCGTTTCCCTGAACAACTTCGAAATAGGGCGAGTACACGGGCGACTGCACAATGACGCCGTCACCGGGCTTGGTGAAGGTTCGCAGTATCGCAGCCACGGACGGCATGATCGCCGGCGCGGGAAGCAAGGTCTCCAGTTTCGGCGACCAGTTGTGCCGGTGCGCGAACCACGATTGCACGATCTCATAGTGGCGCGGATCGCGGCGTGTGTAGCCGTAAATGCCATGCTCCGCGGCCTCGCGCAGTCGCGCGATGACGGTTTCCGGAGCGCGGAAGTCCATATCCGCCGTCCACAGCGACAGCAGGTCCTGGCCCTCGACCTGGGGAGAGAACTCGTCCCACTGGTTGGCCCATTTGACGGATCCGAACTGCTGACGGTCGTGGATCTGGTCGAAATCTATTCCCGCGATATGTCGTTGCCCAAGCGCCGATGCGGGCGTGTCTGCACAAGCCATTTGATGGTCACCTTGCCGCGGGCATTGCTTGTGGCATCATCAGCGCCTCCTAGGATTTGTGGCCACGCGCCAATTGGCGCTCCATAGATTGCGAGTAACGCGACATGCCGAAGCAAAAGCTCCAGTAGACCAACCCCGCAAAGAGGTAGCCGGTTGATGAGATCGTCGGGCCTGCCCAGTTCGGATCGACGCGCGCCGTTTCAACGGCCTTCAGGAAATCCGCGATGCCGACGATGGCGACCAGAGTCGTGTCTTTGAACAGACCGATGAAGGTCGAGACGATGCTCGGTATGACGATCGTCAACGCCTGAGGGAGGACGATCAGGCGCATCATGTCGAAGTAGCCGATCCCGAGCGCCTTGGCCGCTTCGTGTTGGCCCTTCGGGATCGCCTGAAGGCCGGCTCTCACGACCTCGGCCATATAGACGGACGAGAACAACGCTATCGCGATGAGCGGGCGCAACAGTCGATCAGGCGTCAGATAATCCGGGACGAAGAGCGGCATCATGAAGTTCGCCATGAACAACACTGTGATAAACGGCACGCCGCGGACGACTTCGATGAACGTGACGCAAACCGTCTTGACGAAAGGGAGTTCCGACCTGCGTCCAAGCGCCAGGACAACCCCGATCGGAAGCGAGAAGACGATACCCACGATCGACATCAGCAACGTGATCAAGAGACCGCCCCAGAGCGTCGTATCGATGACAGGCAAATGAAGCCAGGCAACGCCGCGCACGAGAACGAACGCGGCCACGGGGTAGACGAGGAAGAACAGCAACGCCGCCACTTTGCGCCGCGGAGCCTTCGTCCACAGGAGCCAAACGATGAGGATGGCGCCGATCGCCTGCGCAAGGTCCACCCGCCACCGCTCGGAAACCGGATACGCGCCGTATCGCAGGTAGTCGAACTTCTCGGCGATGAAAGGCCAGCAAGCCCCCTGGCTGTTCGCACGGCAAGCTTCATGGCCGCCGCTCCAGACCGCGTTGAAGATCGCAAAGCTCAGGAAGTGATGCAGCAGCCACGTGGCGAGGAGGACAAAGCATATTGTCAGCGCGCCTGAAGACGGCGTCGAAAACAGGTTCTTTTTCATCCAGCTCACTGGACCCGGTCGAACGTCCGCGGGAGGCGCCATGGCTGGTATGAGCGCGCTGATCACAATTGGCGAACGCATGGACTGATCGCTCATCCGTCACCTTTCAACAATTGCAAAATGTTGGTTGCACGCGTTCATGACCAACGACGTGGCAAGGGAGGTGACGAGATAGACCGACAGAGTAATCGCCATGACCTGGACGGCGGCTCCGGTCTGATTGAGCACCGTGCCGGCAAAGATCTGAACGAGGTCGGGATAGCCGATGAACACGGCAAGCGACGAGTTCTTGATGAGGTTGAGATACTGGCTTGTCAAAGGGGGAATGATGATGCGCAGCGCCTGGGGAACGACGACCAGACGAAGCGTCTTGCCCGGCGCCAGCCCCAACGCATGCGCAGCCTCGGTCTGGCCCTTTGGCACTGCCTGAATTCCACCTCGCACGATCTCGGCGATGTATGAACCGGTGTAGACCGACAGACCGATCAGGAGAGCGGCAAACTCCGGATAGAGCTGATGCCCGCCTTGAAAATTGAAACCCCGTAGCTGCGGGGCGACGAACGAGACCGGCTCGCCAGCCGCCAGGAACACGACCAGCGGAAATCCTATCAAGGTCGCCAGACTGACCAGAAGCACCGGCAGCTGCCTGCCCGTCCGTCTCTGGATGCTCCTGGCGCGAAACCAGAACGCAACGCAGCAGGAAATGGCCGCAACGAATGCCAGGCCCACCAGACCCGCTCCCGGATGCAAATGAATCTCCGGAACGATGAGGCCGCGATTGTTGAGGTAGATGCCGCCGGGAATGGCGATGGACGCCTTCGGCGAGGGCAACGGCTTGAGGACGGCGTTGTACCAGAACAGCAGCTGCAGCAATAACGGAACATTGCGCACAAGCTCGACATAGGCGGTCGCCACCTTCGAAACGATCCAGTTCGGCGACAGGCGGGCAACGCCGATGACGAAGCCAAGCAACGTCGCAAACAGGATTGCGAGGAGACTGACGTAGAGGGTGTTGACCACTCCCACCCAGAACGCCTGACCGTAGCTGGACAATGCATCGTACGGTATCAGGGTTTGATTGATGTCGAAGCCGGCAGACTCATTCCAAAAGTCGAATGAGAGCGGAATCCCCCGGACCCGCATATTCGATGCAGTCTGCATGCCGATGCCCAGCGCCAAGGCCAGCAGGCAGCCGGCGAGCAAGAGCTGGTAGAGGATGCCCCGCACCTTCGTATCGTGCAGCGACAACCTCCTGCGCGACGGCGCGGGAAGCGACAAATGGGACATGGGCTGTTCCTATCGGGTCCGTGCAAGGCGCTGACGGTAACACGCCAGCGCCTTGCAACCATGCCTTTGCCTAAAGCGCGTCGGGTTTGAACGGACTCAGGCGACGCGCTTTAGGGTCTTCGTTATGCATGTCGTTGTCTCAAAACCGGGGCCATTTTTGAGCGACATGCATTAGCGGATCGGCGGAGCGTACTGAACGCCGCCTTGGTTCCAGAGCGCGTTCATGCCACGCTCCATTTTCAGCGGCGAATCCTTGCCGACATTGCGTTCGAACACTTCGCCGTAATTGCCGACCTGCTTGATCACCTCGACCGGCCAGTTATCGCCGAGCCCGATGTCCTTGCCTATGCTGCCTTCCACGCCAAGCAGGCGGCGGATGCTGGGATTGTCAGACGATTTCATGGCATCGACGTTCTTGGAGGTGACCCCGTATTCCTCCGCGGCCACCATGACGTAGAGCGTCCACTTCGCCACATTGAACCACTGGTCGTCACCCTGCCGCACCGCCGGGCCAAGCGGCTCCTTGGAGATCAGCTCGGGAAGAACAATGCTGTCGTCCGGCTTGGCCATGCGAAGCCGCGACGCGTTCAAGGTGGAGGTGTCTGCGGACAAGACGTCGCAACGTCCCTCCTCATAAGCCTTCACGACAGCTTCCTCGTCTGCGAAACCAACCGTCGTGTACTTGATCGACTGCGAGCGAAAATAGTCGGCAAGGTTCAACTCGGTCGTGGTGCCCTGGGTGACGCATATCGATGCGCCGTCAAGTCCCTTGGCTGACGTGATATTGTCCGCCTTGCGCACCATGAACCCCTGGCCGTCATAGAAATACGTGCCGGCAAACAGTATGCCTAGCGACGTATCGCGGGACGATGTCCAGGTTGCGTTGTGGGCGAGAATGTCGATCTCTCCCGACTGCAAGGCGGTGAAGCGATCCTTTGGCGTCAATGGGATGAACTTGACCTTTTGCGCGTCCCCGAGCACGGCAGCGGCCACGGCGCGACAATAATCGACGACAAATCCGGTCCATTTGCCTTCATTGTCGGGAAGGCTGAAGCCAGCCGTGGCCGAATTCGTGCCACAGGTCAGCACGCCATTTTTCTTGACATTATCGAGGGTTGCGGACCACGCCGAGGAGGCGGTGCACGCGATGGCGAGGGCAAGTAGGCCCTTGAACGTTGATCTCATTTCGGCATTCCCCTGTTATTGTTGAAAGGGAATGTGCTCTCCAGGTAAACTATTCGTCAAATCGATTGTCCTCATGGTCAAAATGAGCGCCCCTCATAATTGCGCAGCACCCGCTCGCAGGTAAAAAGGCGCTCGAGTGTTGAAACAGACGACAGCGCGCGCGACCTATTTTACGGCCGACCCAGGTCTCCGACGGTCGACCCTTGGTCTCTTGGTCCGCGACTCGTTGTAGATGCCCACGATGATTTCCCGGAGCCACCTGGTTCCCGGGTCATTCGCCATCTGGCGGTGAACAATAAGCCAGGCATTCACATTCGATATCGGAATGGGTGGCGGGACCAACGTCACCTCACTCCTCTCGTCCAGCATTTGCAGGATGGCATCACCGCAATGGGTAATCAGTTCAGTGCCGCGAAGCGCCCAGGGCAGCACCGGATAGTTCGAGATGGTCGCAACGACATTGCGGCGAAGACCCATCTGTTTGAGGGCGGCATCCGCGAGGCCTTCCGCCAGGCCATCTGCGGAAATCTGGAGGTGAGAACTGGCCAAATAGGTTTCCAGCGTCATAGCGCTTCTGGCGATCTTGCTTCCACTCCACACCGCGCAAAACAATCGGTCCTGGCCAAGCTCCACCTTCAAGAGACCTGGGTCGTCGCGTATCGCTGCTCCCGTCAGCGCACAGTCAACTTGTCTCAAATAGACCGATGAACCGATTTCGGGTCCGTTTGCGGGAATGACGTTCAGCGTCGCGCCAGGAGCTTGCCTGGAAAATTCTCGAATGAGGCCCGGGATGAAAACCATGGCATGATAATCTGTAAGCCCAACTCGAAAGTTGCGTCGCGTCGTTGCTGGATTGAAGATCTGATGCCGGTCGATCGATGCGCGGATCGTCGCGAGTGCGGCGGAAATATTCGACAGCAGCTCAACTGCCCGGGGAGTTGGCCGCATCTCGCCGCCATCTCTGGTGAACAATTCATCCTGCAATAGATACCGAAGCTTCGACAGGGAGTGGCTTACAGCTGATTGTGTTCTGCCCAATTCGGTAGCCGCCCGCGTCACGCTCCTTTCCCGCATCATCACGTCAAAGACCCGCAATAGATTGAGGTCGATATCGTTATAATTCATGGAATTACCTCATCTGCGACCTGAGACCGCACCAGGCGGCACTACCGCGTTGGTTGCGACGGTGACAGATGGGGCACGAAGAGTGAAGACAGAGGTTCGGCGCTACGCCTTTGAAACTCTGGCGGACCAGGTGACGGCGACCGCCGGATGGCTCCGCGGCATTTCTGCGCCTGGCTTGGCGAGCAAGCCGGCAATCCGCCATGAACCCAGGGCGAGCATGTGAAGTAAAGTCAGCCGCACCCGCTGGGTGGGAAATCGCAGGCGGTTTCATTGGCTTGATAATGGCGGAGAGAGCGGGATTCGAACCCGCGTTACGGTCTCCCGTAAACACACTTTCCAGGCGTGCGCCTTCAACCACTCGGCCACCTCTCCGTCCTTGCATTCGCGCCGGCCGGTTTTGCCACGCGGGTTGGGGAGATGCATCCCTTTGGGATTTGCGGGAAGACCCGCTTGATGGACACCGCCAACCAGCGGATGCCCTTCCCGGCGCCCGTCAATCAAACAGGCGCGGGGCTCATCTAGTCGATCCGGCGCCGAATGCCAAGCCATAACGGCAGTCTATTCGCTTTGCCGGCCATGCATCGTTTCGCGGGGCGTTGAACGGCTCCGCTTCTAAGGCGCTTCGGTTCTGAATGGTGTGCACGGGCAAGGCGGCAGGGCCGGCCGCGCTTGACTTCGCCCCTCGCCACCTGTCGAGTGCGGCGGAGGCTTTGCGGGGGCAACGTCCAGACATGACCTCGAGCAATGAACAGCCGGCCAGCGGAACGCCGGCCGGAGGCATTCCAGGCGGGCTGACGCCCGCAGGGCCTCCGGACAGCGGGCTGTCCTTCGTGCCCGTGGTCTGGCTCCTCTTCGTCATGGCATGGTCGGTCTACTGGCTGGTCTCGGCGCGGTGGCTGTTGGAGAGTTCCAGCGTGCCGGACAGGGTCTTCTATTTCGTGCTTGGCGGACTGGCCTTCGACATCGTCACCATCGTGTGGGGGCTTTATCTGCTCGGCCTCGCCTTCAGCCGTTCCGCGCGCTTTCCGCGTCATTTCACCATCTGGCAGATCACCACCATCGCCTGGCGGCTGGCCGAGCAGGTCTATGCGCTGACCGTGCCCGATTTCACCGTCTCCGCCAGGGAGCTTGCGATCGCCGCCACCGAAATCGTCATCGGCCTTTTTTGCATTTACTTGCTGCGCCGCCGCGACGAGGCCAAGGCCTTTTATGCAAGGCCGGAAGCGCAGGCACCGTCAGCCTTTGGTTCGATCGTCGCCGCGCTGGCCGGCATCATCCTCGGCGCCGTCGTCGGCACTGTCGCCGGCTTCGCGCTTGGCGCGGGGATCGCCGAAGCCACCGACATCAGCTGTTTCGAAGGCGGCTGCGGCTACTTCGCCGTGTTCATCGGCCTTGCCGGGCTGGTGGTCGGGGCCATTGGCGGCGGCGTCCTCGGCGTCTGGCTCGTCCATCGGCGGAGCCGAAAAGTGGCCATAGGCGGGCGATAGGCTTCAAATTCGCATATGGCGATTGCACGCCGGGCGTGCGCATTCTATTCCTCGCCTTTGACCGGAAGGTCCTCGGGAGGAACTTGAGGATCGGGGAAGATTTCGATGTTGCGTTTTTTGTTTCGCCTCGCGGCCATGATCGCACTCTCGGTCGCCGTCATCATGGCCGTGCTCGACGCGACGCGCTCGGTGGCGGCTTCCACATTGGTCATGACGCCGCTGAATTCGAGCTGGCTGGCGGTTTCGCCCGACACCCGCGCGGCCTTCGAGACCTTCGTGCGCGCCAAGGTCAATCCGATGATATGGGATGGCGGCATCGCCTGGGTGCTTGCCCAGCCGGGGTTTGCCGTGTTCGCGGTGCTTGCCTTCATCCTCTATGCGATCGGCTACCGGCGCCGGCGGCGCGGCGGAGAATTCGCGCCGGGCTGATGGGTTGTCCCAGCGGACTTGCGACGACAACGCGGCAATCGTCCACAGCTGTCACCGCATTGGGCATGTTTTTCCAACGGGGGGCATGCTTTTCCAAAAGGTCAAAATTCCGCGTGAATTTTGTTTCGGGCCGTGCCAGATTGCCTTGAGCGGGAGGGGAGTACACTCCTGGCTGATGCCGCATGCCTGCCGGAGAACCGGGCAGGCGGGCGGCGCGTAACGGAAAAAAATAACCGACAGGGTGTGGATCAAATGAAACGTATCGTTCTCGGCCTCCTGGCCGCAACCGCAATGGTTCTTCCGGCTTTCGCCGCGGATGTCCAGCCGGCCATCCTCTACGATCTCGGCGGCAAGTTCGACAAATCCTTCAACGAGGCTGCCTATCACGGCGCCGAAAAGTTCAAGACCGAGACCGGCACCGCCTATGTCGAGTTCGAAGTGTCGAACGCCTCGCAACGCGAGCAGGCGCTGCGCCGCTTCGCCGAGGACGGCCGCAACCCGATCGTCATGGCCGGCTTTGCCTGGGAGGATGCGCTGAAGGTGGTCGCGAAGGAATATCCCGATCTCAACTTCGCCATCATCGACGATGCCGTCGATATGCCCAATGTCCGCTCGCTTGTGTTCAAGGAAAACGAAGGCTCCTATCTCGTCGGCATCCTGGCGGCGATGGCCTCGAAGTCCAAGAAGGTCTCCTTCATCGGCGGCATGGACATTCCGCTGATCCGCAAGTTCGAATGCGGCTATGTCGGCGGCGCCAAGGCGGCCGGTGCGACCGATGTCATCCAGAACATGACCGGTGACACGCCCGCGGCGTGGAACGATCCGGCCAAGGGCGGCGAGATCGCCAAGACGCAGATCGACCAGGGCTCCGACGTCGTCTATGCCGCGGCCGGCGGCACCGGCGTCGGCGTGCTGCAGGCGGCGGCGGATGCCGGCAAGCTCGGCATCGGCGTCGATTCCAACCAGAACGGCCTGCAGCCCGGCAAGGTGCTGACCTCGATGCTGAAGCGCGTCGACGTTGCGGTCTACACCGCCTTCATGGACGGCAAGAACGGCACCTTCAAGGGCGGCCTGCAAAATCTCGGCCTCAAGGAAGGCGGCGTCGACTACGCCATGGACGACAACAACAAGGCGCTGGTCACCGACGAGATGAAGGCTGCCGTCGAAAAGGCCAAGGCCGACATCATCGCCGGCACGATCCAGGTGCACGACTACACCGCCGACAACGCCTGCCCGTATTGATCTGTATCCATTAGAGTTGAAACCGCCGGGCGAGAGTCCGGCGGTTTTGTTTTTGGGTCTTGAAGGGGGCCGCAACTTGAGAGGCGAGAGTGAAGCCGACCATCGGACCGATGACGGAACGCGATGTTGATGCAGTGGCGCGACTGCGCATCGCCGCCTTTTTCGAGGGCAGCGCAAGAACGTTGAATGAGGACGTCGCCGGGCTTCGCGAGTTGCTCAATGGAGATGGCTTCGAGGCGGCGCTTGTGGCGCGGATAGGGGACGTCCCGGTCGGGACCTGCCTGCTGGTTCGCCACGAACTTGAACCCGCGCATGAGCTGACGCCTTGGCTGGCGGGATTGGTCGTCGATAGCGACCACCGCGGCAAAGGGATCGGCCGCGCGCTGGTTGCAGCCATCGAAGCGCATGCAACCGCGATCGGTGTGGAGAGGACCTACCTCTATACGTGGGTGGCGCGAGACTTCTATGCCGGGCTCGGTTGGGCAGTGGTCGAGTCGTTTGAGCAGGACGGCTACCCGATGCTGCTGATGTCGCGCGAACTCGGCCTATAGCTGTCCGACGAGATAACCCAGCGCAAACACCACCATCAGCGTAATGGCGATAGCGAAGCCGCGTCGGCCACCGAGCGAATGCACGCCGACGCCATAGGGCTTCCGCTCCAGTCTGCCGATCACCGGCTTCGCTTCGTCCTGGCCAACCACACGCATCTGCGGCAGTTCGGCGATGCGTTGCGAGATCAGCCGCCAGCGATCGCTGCCGCCCGATGGCGCACCACGGTCGAGGACATGCATGCGCTCGGCCAGCCGCATCACCGTGTCGCGGAAGGCGGGATCGATCTCCAGGTCGCGCTCGGCACGTTCGCGGTCGCGATCGTTCATCAGGCCAAGCACATAATCGCCCGCCCGCGCAACGCGGTCGCTTTCACCGGCCATAGGCTTCTCCTTGCTACCAGTGCGGCGGTTTGGTTATCGGCACGTCGGGTGCCGATTGTTCCTCCAGAGCCATGAAGCGCCCGGTCAGGGCATCGAGCTTGCGCTGCATGCGTTCGATCGCCGTCCACTGTTCGGCGATCTGGCCCGACAGTTCCTCGATGGTCTTTTCCTGCTCGGCGGCGCGGATTTCCAGCGTCGTCAGCCGGTCGACAGGCATGATCATTCGAAACTCCCCAGGTCCTGGTGCACGCAGTTGCAGCATGATGCGACTGTTGAGCCTTGCATATTAGTGAATGTGAAGGTCTGCGGCCACGTTCGAAATTGACAAGCGCACCGGGATTTGTCGAGAGTGGCCACTGCGCCGCCAATTGGCACGGGTGGGGCATCATGCTAGGCGTTTTGACCAAGCGATAAAAAAATAAGAGTGGGACAGGCTGCATGGCGCAAGCCGCAATCGAACTGATCGGCATCAACAAGAGTTTTGGCGCCGTTCGCGCCAATCGCGACATCAATCTGGAGATCGCACGCGGCACCATCCATGGCATCGTCGGCGAGAACGGCGCCGGCAAGTCGACGCTGATGTCGATCCTCTATGGCTTCTATCAGGCCGACAGCGGCGAGATCCGCGTCGGCGGCAAGCCGGCGTCGATCAAGACCTCCAACGACGCCATCGCGCTCGGCATCGGCATGGTGCATCAGCACTTCATGCTGGTCGACAATTTCACCGTGCTGGAAAACATCATCCTCGGCGCCGAAAGCGATGCGCTGTTGAAAAAGAGCATCGCCAAGGCGCGCTCCGAACTGGAGCGGCTCGAGCGCGAATACGGGCTGGAAGTCGATCCCGACGCCATCATCGAGGAATTGCCGGTCGGCCTGCAGCAGCGTGTGGAAATCCTCAAGGCGCTTTATCGCGGTGCCGAAATCCTGATTCTCGACGAGCCGACGGGCGTGTTGACGCCGGCCGAGGCCGACCATCTGTTCCGCATCCTCAGGCAATTGAAGGACCAGGGGAAAACGGTGGTGCTGATCACCCACAAGCTGCGCGAGATCATGGCCATCACCGACAATGTCTCGGTCATGCGCCAGGGCACGATGGTGGCGACGCGCGAGACCAGCAAGACGACAGTCGGCGAACTGGCCGAACTGATGGTCGGACGGCGCGTGCTGCTGCGGGTCGAAAAGGGCGAGACGGAGGCCGGCGCGGTCAAGCTCGCGGTCAAGAACCTGACGGTGAAAGACCAGCGCGGCGTCACCATGGTCGACGACATCTCCTTCGATATCCACGCCGGCGAGATCGTCGGCATTGCCGGTGTCGCCGGCAACGGCCAGTCCGAACTGCTCGAGGCGATTTCCGGCATCAGGCGCGCGGTTTCCGGCTCGGTGATGCTCGATGGCAAGCCGATCGACCTGACCGGGGCCGCCGATCCCGGCGAGTTGCGCGACCGTGGGCTCGCCCATGTGCCGGAGGACCGCCATCATGTCGGCCTGGTGCTGGCCTTCGAGGAGAACGAGAATTCGATCCTCGGCTACCATGACGACCCGCGCTACCTCAAAGGGCCGTTCCTCAACATCGACGCCATCATGACCGATGCCAAGGACAAGATCGAGAAATACGACATCCGTCCCGGCAATCCGCGTCTGAAGACGGCGAATTTCTCCGGCGGCAACCAGCAGAAGATCGTGCTGGCGCGAGAAATGGAGCAGGACCCCGGTGTTCTGATCGTCGGCCAGCCGACACGCGGCGTCGATGTCGGCGCCATAGAATTCATCCACAAGCGGCTGATTGCCATGCGCGACCAGGGCAAGGCGGTGCTGGTGGTGTCGGTCGAGCTCGACGAGATCCGTTCGCTGTCCGACCGCATCCTGGTGATGTTTGCCGGGCGCATCGTCGGCGAACGCGGCCCGGAGGCGACCGAAGGCGAGCTTGGTCTGCTGATGGCAGGCGTCGATCGCCAGGAGGCGGCAGAGTGAGCACGCCTTACGCCAAGCTGCCGGCCTGGGCCGATTATGGGCTGATCCCGCTGATCAATCTGTCAGTGGCCTTCATCGTTGCCGGTTTCGTCGTCATGCTGGTCGGCGAAAACCCGTTTCGTGCCGCCGTCATCCTGGTCGAGGGCGCTTTCGGCAAGGGAACCGGCATTGCCTTCACGCTGTTCTATGCCACCACCTTCATCTTCACCGGCCTGTCTGTGGCGGTGGCCGCGCATTGCGGCCTGTTCAACATCGGGACCGAGGGCCAGGCCTATATTGCCGGCCTTGGCGTGGGCGTGGTCTGCCTCGCCTTCGACACTGTGCTGCCGTGGTGGCTGACCTTTCCGCTGGCGATCGTCGCCGGAGCCGCCGTCGGTGCGCTGTGGGCGCTGATCCCGGCCTATCTGCAGGCCAAGCGCGGGTCGCACATCGTCATCACCACCATCATGTTCAACTTCATCGCGGCCTCGATCATGGTCTACCTCCTGGTTGGGCCGTTGAAGCCGGCGGCGTCGCAGGCGCCGCAGACGCGCAACTTCCTCGCCGGCGCCGAACTGCCCAAACTCAACTGGATCATCGAACTGTTCGGCGCCAAGATCCGCTCGGCGCCGTTCAACATCTGCTTCCTGCTGGCGCTGCTCATGGCATTCCTGGTCTGGCTGCTGATCTGGCGCACCAAGCTCGGCTACGAGATGCGCACCTATGGCCACAGCCCGAAAGCGGCGCGCTATGCCGGCATTTCGGAGACCCGCATCATCATTATCGCGATGATGATTTCGGGCGCGCTGGCCGGCATGATGACGCTGAACCCGGTGATGGGCGACCAGCACAATGTGGCGATCGATTTCGTCTCCGGCGCCGGCTTCGTCGGCATTGCCGTGGCGCTGATGGGCCGTCTGCATCCGGTCGGCATCGTGCTGGCGGCGATCCTGTTTGGCATGCTCTACCAGGGCGGCGCCGAACTTGCCTTCGAAATGCCGGCGATTTCCCGCGACATGATCGTCATCATCCAAGGCCTGGTCATCCTGTTTGCCGGTGCGCTGGAGCACATGTTCCGGCCCTACGTCCAGGCGCTGTTCGCCTCGTTCAGTCCAAGGTCGGTCGGCATCGAAGCGGTCAAAGGGAAGGGCGCCTGAGATGGACGTCTTCATCGCCATCGTGCAGATCCTGGACTCGACCATACGCCTGTCGGTGCCGCTGCTGCTCGCTTGCCTCGCCGGCCTCTATTCGGAACGCGCAGGCGTTTTCGACATCGGGCTGGAAGGCAAGATGCTGGTCGGCGCCTTTGCAGGTGCGGCCGCCGCTTCGGTCTTCCATTCGGCCTTCCTCGGTCTCGGCATGGCGATCGTGATGTCGGTCGCCTTTGCCCTGGTGCACGGCTTCGCCTCGATCACCCATCGCGGCAACCAGATCGTCTCCGGTGTGGCCATCAACTTCGTCGCCGCCGGCTCGACCATCATTCTGGGCCAGGCCTGGTTCCAGCAGGGCGGGCGCACGCCGGCGCTGCAGCCGGGCGAGCGTTTCGAGGCCATCACTCTGCCAGGTGCTGCCGCGATCCATGATGTGCCCATCATCGGGCCGATCTATTCCGAGCTGCTCTCGGGCCATTCGATTCTGGTGTATCTCGCTTTCGCCATGGTGCCGTTCACCTGGTGGGTGTTGTTTCGCACCCGCTTCGGCCTGCGCCTGCGCGCCGTCGGCGAGAACCCGGCCGCCGTCGACACCGCCGGCATCTCGGTCGCCTGGCTGCGCTACCGGGCGCTGATCTGCACCGGTGTGCTGACCGGCATTGCCGGCGCCTACCTCTCGATGGTGCAGAATGGCGGCTTCGTGAAGGACATGACCGCGGGCAAGGGCTACATCGCACTGGCGGCGCTGATCTTTGCCAAATGGCGACCGGTGAACGCCATGTTCGCCTGTCTTCTGTTCGGCTTCCTCGACGCGGCGGCGATCCGCCTACAGGGTTCGCCGCTGCCGTTGATCGGCAAGGTGCCGGTGCAGTTCATGCAGGCGCTGCCCTATGTGCTGACCGTGATCCTGCTTGCCGGCTTCATCGGCAAGGCGATCCCGCCGCGCGCCGGCGGCGTGCCTTATGTCAAGGAACGTTGATCCGGGCGCCCAGGAGCACTGTGTCGAACATGCGGCTGGTGCTCGAAAGGCGCCAGGAAAACGCAAATGGCCGGGTTTTGACCACGATCGTCGGAGAGAACGTCTAGATGTCGCATGATCTGTTCGAAGCCGCGCAGGAGGCCATGGCCAAGGCCTACGCGCCCTATTCGAAGTTTCCGGTGGGTGCGGCGTTGCGCACCGAAGACGGCCGTGTCTTCACCGGCGCCAACATCGAGGTCGCGTCCTATCCGGAAGGCTGGTGCGCCGAGACCACGGCGCTCGGCCATTACATCATGGGCGGCGGCGGCAAGATTGTGGAAATCGCCGTCATTGCCTCGCGCATGGCCAAATGCTCGCCCTGTGGCGGCTGCCGGCAAAGGCTGGCGGAATTCTGCCGGCCGGACACAAAGCTCTATCTTTGCGACAACACCGGCGTGGTCGAGACCGTGACCATGGGCGACATGCTGCCCTACGGGTTTCGTGGCGACATTTTGAAGTGAGAGTTGGCTGATATGAAGGAAGCTCTGGACCACCTCGTTGAAAGGCTGGACGGGTTGGCGCCGACAACGGCGATGGTGCTGGGGTCGGGCCTTGGCGGGCTTGTCGACCAGGTCGAAAATGCCGTGCGCATCTCTTATGCCGACCTGCCGGGTTTCCCCCGCAGCGGGGTGACTGGCCATGCCGGCGAGGTGGTCGCGGGGCTTTTCGCCGGCACGCCGGTGCTGATGCTGTCCGGCCGCGCCCATTATTACGAGCACGGCGTTGCTGCGGCGATGCGGCCGGCGCTGGAGGTGCTTGCCGGCATCGGCATCACCAAGCTGATCCTTACCAATGCCGCCGGCTCGGTCGATCCCGACATGCTGCCTGGATCGGTGATGCTGATCACCGACCACATCAATTTCTCCGGCTCCAACCCGCTGATCGGCGAGCCTAGCGACCGCCGCTTCGTCGGCCTGACCGAAGCCTATGATGCCGGCCTGCGCGCGGCGATCGAACGGGCGGCGAAGGCGACAGGGACGGCGCTGCACAAGGGCGTCTATATGTGGTTTTCCGGTCCGTGTTTCGAAACCCCTGCTGAAATCCGCATGGCCCGCGTCATGGGCGCCAAAGCGGTAGGGATGTCGACCGTACCGGAGGTCATTCTCGCCCGCTTCTTTGGGCTTCGCGTAGCCGCCTGTTCGGTGATCACCAATCTCGCCGCCGGGATGACCGGGGCGGAACTGTCGCACCAGGAGACCAAGGACATGGCGCCGATCGGCGGCGCACGGCTGGCGACGATCCTTGCGCATGTGTTCCAGGATGGGTTGCCGGAGCCAAAGGGCACCTGATGCTTCCGCAGGAAATCATCCGCCGCAAGCGCGACGGCCAGAAACTGTCCGCGCAGGAGATTTCGGCCTTTGTCGCCGGCGTCACTTCGGGCAGCGTCTCGGACGGCCAGGTCGGCGCCTTTGCCATGGCGGTGTTCTTCAACGGCATGAACCGCGACGAGGCGGTGGCGCTGACGCTCGCCATGCGCGATTCCGGCGATGTGCTCGACTGGTCGGACCTGCCGGGTCCGGTCACCGACAAACATTCGACCGGCGGCGTCGGCGACAATGTCTCGCTGATGCTGGCGCCGATCGTCGCCGCTTGCGGCGCCTATGTGCCGATGATCTCCGGCAGGGGCCTTGGGCATACCGGCGGCACGCTGGACAAGATGGACGCCATCCCAGGCTATATCAGCCAGCCGGATATCGCGCGCTTCCGCAAGACGGTGCTCGAGACCGGCTGTGCCATCATCGGACAGACCGCCGATCTCGCGCCCGCCGACCGTCGCCTCTATGCGATCCGCGATGTGACCGGAACGGTGGAATCGGTGCCGCTGATCACTGCCTCTATCCTGTCGAAGAAACTCGCGGCCGGCCTGCGGTCGCTGGTGCTCGACGTCAAGGTCGGCAATGGCGCCTTCATGGAGAAGTCGCGCGACGCGACAGCACTGGCCAACAGCCTGGTCGAGATCGCCAACGGCGCCGGCCTGAAGGCCTCGGCGCTGGTCACCGGTATGAACGAGCCGCTGGCGTCGGCGGCCGGCAACGCGGTCGAGGTGCGCAACGCCGTCGATTTCCTCACCGGAAGGTTCCGCGACAAGCGACTGGAGGATGTGACGCTGGCGCTGGCCGCCGAGATGCTGCAATCGGCAGGGCTGGCGTCGTCCAATCAGGACGGTCTCAGGCGCGCGGCCGAGACGCTGGCCGGCGGCCGCGCGGCAGCCGCCTTCGCGCGTATGGTCGCAGCCCTTGGCGGTCCCGCCGATTTCGTCGAGAAGCCGGAAAAATACCTGCCGAAAGCGGCGGTGGAGTTTGCGGTCAAGGCGACAGGCAACGGTTTTGCCACCGCTATTGCCACCCGCGATATCGGCCTTGCCGTGGTCGGGCTCGGTGGCGGGCGCACGCGGCCGGACGACAGGATCGACCATGCGGTCGGCATCACCAGGCTGCTGCCGCTCGGCGCCGAGGTGCGGGCCGGCGAGCCGCTGGCGCTGGTCCACGCCCGCACGCAAGTGGAGGCCGAAGCGGCCGCAGCCGCCGTGCTTTCGGCCTATACGATCGGGGCGTCGAAACCAGCCGCCGACAAGACTGTCATCCGGCGCGTGCTGCCGCGCGGGTAGCGGAACGCGCTACTGCACCAGCAACAGTGTGCCGTTTTCGACCTGGTATTTTGCCAGCCGCTGCAAAAAGCTCATGCCAATGAGGTTGGTGCGCAGAGCCTTGTCGTCGAGCACTACCGCCTGGACGTTGTCGACGCTGATCTTGCCGATCTGCAGGCGATCGATGTTGACCACGGCGGCCCTGATCGCGCCATTGGCGGTGTTGACCTGCTGGTTGAAGTCCGACGGGTTGAGCGAGATGCCGATGCGGCGCGCCGTCGAGGTGTTGATGGCGACCAAAGTGGCGCCGGTGTCGATCATGCCGTCGACCTGGCGGCCGTTGAGCTTGAAGGCGGAGGTGAAATGGCCGCGCTCGTCAGCCGCCACCAATACTTTGCGCCCAGTGGGCAGCGGTGCGGCCGGCTTGCCGGGAACCGAGGCCATGTTCAGTTCGGGCTGAGGCTGCGCGGACGGCTTGCCGGCGACGGTCGACTTCAACAGGTTGTCGAGAATCTGCGGATTCGACTGATAGACGATCGGGATCGATGCCGACGTTCCGGCGAACACGCCCAGAATGACAAGCTTGCGCAGCATGAATGGACCTTCGTGAAGGCCCATTCTTGCCCACGTATGGTGTGTGCCGCTTTAACGCCAACCCGAAACCGCGGCTTTGCGTAAACGGGCGGTAAACGACTGGATGTCAGCTGGCCTTGCCAGCCGCCGTCATTTGGTTCCGTACATGCGGTCGCCGGCATCGCCGAGGCCGGGCATGATGTAGCCCTTCTCGTTGAGCTGGCGGTCGATGGAAGCGGTGAACACGGGAACATCCGGATGCGCCTTGGTGAAGCGCTCGATGCCTTCTGGCGCCGCCAGCAGGCAAAGGAAACGGATGTTGGTGGCGCCGCGCTCCTTCAGCTTGTCGATGGCCGCGATGGCCGAGTTCGCGGTCGCCAGCATCGGATCGACGACGATCACCAGCCGGTCGGCGAGATCGCTCGGCGCCTTGAAGAAATATTCCACCGCCTCCAGCGTTTCGTGATCGCGGTAGAGGCCGACATGCGCGACGCGGGCCGCCGGGACCAGGTCGAGCAGGCCTTCGAGCAGGCCATTGCCGGCGCGCAGCACCGAGGCGAAGACCAGCTTCTTGCCCTCCAGCGTCGGCGCTTCCATGGTTTCCATCGGCGTTTCGATGGTCGTCGTCGTCAGTTCGAGGTTGCGGGTGACCTCGTAGCCGAGCAGGAGCGAGATCTCGCGCAGCAGCCGCCGGAAACCAGCGGTCGACGTCTCCTTCTTGCGCATGATGGTGAGCTTGTGCTGGACAAGCGGGTGGTCGACGACGGTGACGCCCTGCATGGGTTGCTCCAGTGAATGGTGAATAGTGAATAGTGAATAGTGAGCAGGTTTGCGAGTCCCGATGGATCGATCATTGCCGTTGACAGGCCGAAGCGCCGGCAAACCAATCACCAATCACCAATCACCAATCACCAGTCACCTCTTCGCATCGAGCCGGGCAAGCAGCGCGCTTTTCGTCTTCCTGTCGACGAAAGCCGCCTCGATCGCGGTTCGGGTGATGGCGGCCAGCGCCTTTTCGTTCATGGCGAAATGCTCGGCGGCGATGTCGTATTCGCGCTTCAGCGAAGTCCAGAAATAGGGCGGGTCGTCAGAATTCAGCGTCACCTTGCAGCCGGCTGCCTGCAGCGCAGGGAAAGGGTGATCGGCGAAACTGTCGTAGACCTTGAGCGCGATGTTGGAGCCGGGGCAGCATTCCAGCACGATGCCCTCATCGGCGATGCGCCGCACCAGATCGGGGTTTTCGATGGCGCGCACGCCATGGCCGATGCGCGACGGGCGGATATGGTCGAGTGCGGCCTGCACCGTCTCCCATCCGGTCAGCTCGCCGGCATGGATGGTGATGCCGAGGCCGGCTTCGCGGGCGATCTCGAAGGCCCTGACATAATCCTCCATCTCGCCCATGCGCTCGTCGCCGGCGACGCCGAAGCCGGTGACCAGCGGATTTCCGCAGCGCGCCGCAAAGCGCGCCGCCTGCTCGATCGACTCGACGCCGACATGGCGTACGCCGGTGACGATCATGCGGCCCTCGATGCCGGTCTTGGCTTTGGCGCGCAGCATGCCTTCGCCGAGCGCATCGGTATAGGCCTTGGGCGACAGGCCGGCCCTGACGGCATGGTCGGGCGAGGTGAAGACCTCGGAATAGATGGCGCCGTCGCGGGCAAGGCTGGTCAGATAATGGTCGGCGAGGCGGGCATAATCCTCCTCGGTGCGGAACAGGTCGGCGGAAAAATCATAAGCCGCCAGGAACGAGGTGAAATCATGCCAGACGAAGGAGCCGTTCTGGATATAAAGCGAGGTGTCCTTGCCGTATTTCTGCGCCTGACGGATGACGAGTTCGGGCGCCGCTGCCCCCTCGATGTGGCAGTGCAGTTCTGCTTTCAAAGGCATGCAGTTATCCCGTCTCATCAGTCCAGGCCGTAAAGCCCACCACCTGGAAGCGCGGCCGAACACCGCGCCTTAAACAATAGCGCCCGCACCATCGATCGGCTATGGTCCCGCCGGTTTTATGACGGATCAAAATAATGTCAGTTGAGAGAACCACGGCCGCGGGCGGCATGGAAACCTCCTATGGTTTCAAGAAGGTAGGGCCAGGCGACAAGCAGCCTCTGGTCAATGAGGTTTTCCACAAGGTGGCGAACCGCTACGACCTGATGAACGACCTGATGTCGGCCGGGCTGCACCGGCTGTGGAAGGATGCCATGGTGACATGGCTCAATCCGGCGAAACGTCCGGGCTGGAAAGTGCTCGACGTGGCCGGCGGCACCGGCGACATCGCCTTCCGCATTGTAGACGCCAGCCATGGCAACACGCATGCCACGGTGCTCGACATCAACGGCTCGATGCTTAGCGTCGGCCGTGACCGTGCGGAGAAAAAGGGCCTGTCCGGCAACACCGATTTCGTCGAGGCCAATGCCGAGGAACTGCCTTTCACCGATAGCACCTTTGACGCCTACACCATCGCATTCGGCATCCGAAACGTGCCGCGCATCGATGTCGCGCTGACGGAAGCCTTTCGCGTGCTGAAGCCCGGCGGACGGTTCCTGTGCCTGGAGTTTTCCGAGGTCGAGATGCCGCTGCTGGACAAGGTCTACGAAGCCTGGTCGTTCAACGCCATTCCGCAGATCGGCAAGATGGTGACGGGCGAGGGCGAACCCTATTCCTACCTGGTCGAATCGATCCGCAAATTTCCCAATCAGCAGAACTTTGCTGCCATGATCACCCGCGCGGGCTTCGAGCGCGTGTCGTTCCGCAACTATTCCGGCGGCATTGCCGCCCTGCATTCGGGCTGGAAGCTTTGAGGCACCACAGTTTGCAGCAGCAGGGTAGGCGATGAGCAGCGTCGGCGCCGCCTTTCGGCTCGCACGGGCCGGCTGGGTGCTGGTTCGCGAAGGCGTGATCGCAGCATTGCCGGGCGACGAACTCGGCGGCCTGCCGAAATTCGGCTGGCGCATGGCCCGGCTCTTCACCCGCCGCCGCGCACTCGCTTATGAGCGCAGCGACCGGCTGGCCAAGGCGGTGGTCCGGCTCGGACCCTCCTACGTCAAGCTCGGCCAGTTCCTGGCGACGCGGCCCGATGTCGTCGGCAACGACATGGCGCTCGACCTCGCCATGCTGCAGGACAAGATGCACACTTTTTCGCAGGCGGAAGCGGTGGCGGCGATCGAGGGCTCGCTCGGGCGCAAGATCGGCGAACTCTATACGCAGTTCGGCGGGCCGGTCGCGGCGGCCTCCATCGCCCAGGTCCATCCCGCGCAGGCCATGCATGACGGTGTCGATACCAAGGTGGCGGTGAAGGTGATCCGGCCTGGCGTGCGCCGCCGCTTCTTTCAGGATCTCGAAAGCTATTTCCTCGCCGCCCGGCTGCAGGAGAAATACATCCCGTCGTCGCGCCGGCTGCGGCCCGTCGAGGTGACCGAGACGCTGGCGCAGACCACCAAGATCGAGATGGATCTGAGGCTCGAGGCGGCAGCGCTTTCGGAACTTGGTGAAAACACCAAGGATGACCCGGGCTTTCGCGTGCCGTCGGTCGACTGGGAGCGCACCGGGCGCGATGTGCTGACCATGGAATGGGTCGACGGCGTCAAGATGAACGACATCGCCGGCCTCGCTGCGGCGGGCCACGATCTGAAGGCGATCGCCACCAACCTGATCCAGTCGTTCCTGCGTCACACGCTGCGCGACGGCTTCTTCCATGCCGACATGCATCCAGGCAATCTGTTCGTCGAGGCCAATGGCAATATTGTCGCCGTCGATCTCGGCATTGCCGGACGGCTCGGCAAGAAGGAGCGCCGGTTCCTCGCCGAAATCCTCTACGGCTTCATCACGCGCGACTATCTGCGCGTCGCCGAGGTGCATTTCGAGGCCGGCTACGTGCCGCGCCAGCACAATGTCGCGGCTTTCGCGCAGGCCATTCGCGCCATCGGCGAGCCGATCCATGGCCAGCCGGCTGAAACCATCTCGATGGCGAAGCTTCTCACGCTGCTGTTCGAGGTCACCGAACTGTTCGATATGGCCACGCGGTCGGAACTGATCCTGTTGCAGAAGACCATGGTGGTGGTCGAAGGCGTCGCACGCACGCTCGACCCGGCCTTCAACATGTGGAAGACGGCCGAGCCGGTGGTCGGCCAGTGGATCGCCGGCAATCTCGGGCCGAGCGGCCTGCTGATGGACGCGCGCGACGGCGCCAAGGCGCTGCTGGCGCTGGCCCGCCAGGCGCCCGATCTTGCCGCCCGCACCGAGCGGCTGTCGCGCGAGATCGATTTTATGGCGGAGCACGGCCTCCGCTTCGACGAGGCGACATCGCGCGCCATCGGCAAGGCCGAAGCCCGTTACACCCGCTCGGGCCGGCTGGCGCTGTGGGTGATCGCGCTGACGCTGGTTTACATCGCGTGGAAGCTGCTCTGATCGCTTGCAACGCTAGCAACGGTGGTGCTAGCGTTGCAGTCGCGCTATTGATGTCGCGGAGCAAGTCATGGGCACCATTACTGTCCGCAATCTAGCTGACGACGTGAAGCAGAAATTGCGTGAGCGCGCTGCGGCGCGCGGGGTGTCGATGGAGGAAGAGGCGCGTGATGCGCTTGCCAAAAGCGTGCTGTCGGCGGAAGCCGGCATGCCCGAGAGCGAAACCCTCTATGCAACAATCCGCCGCTTGGTTGAGCCTCATGGAGGTTTTGACATCGATCTGCCCGAGCGAGGTCAATCCACAAAAACGCACAAAACCCTCGACGGCAAGCGCATCCTGCTGATCATCGGCGGCGGCATCGCCGCCTACAAGGCGCTGGACCTGATCCGCCGGCTGCGCGAGCGCGGTGCGGCGGTGCGCGTCGTGATGACATCGGCGGCGCAGGAGTTCGTCACCACGCTTTCGGTCGGCGCGCTTTCGGCCGACCATGTCTTCAGCGAATTGTTCGACCGCAATGACGAGCACGATGTCGGCCATATCCGCCTGTCGCGCGAGGCCGACCTTCTGGTAGTGGCGCCGGCCACTGCCGATCTGATGGCCAAGCTCGCCAACGGCCATGCCAACGATCTGGCCTCGACGGTGCTGCTCGCCACCGACAAGAAGGTGCTGATGGCGCCGGCGATGAACCCGAAAATGTGGTCGCATGCCGCGACGAGCCGCAACCGGGCGACGCTCGCCAAGGATGGCATCGCCTTCGTCGGCCCGGCCAAGGGCGAAATGGCGGAAAGCAACGAGGCGGGCGAGGGCCGCATGGCCGAGCCGCTGGAGATCGTGGCAGTGATCGAGGCACTGCTCGACAGCAGGCCGAAGCCGCTGGCCGGCCGCAGGATCATCGTCACCTCGGGGCCGACGCATGAGCCGATCGACCCGGTGCGCTACATCGCCAACCGCTCTTCGGGCAAGCAGGGCCATGCGATTGCGGCAGCGCTGGCAAGACTGGGCGCGGATGTACGCCTGGTCTCCGGTCCGGTTGGCATTGCCGATCCGGCCGGCGTTGTGACGACGCATGTGGAGACCGCGGCCGAGATGAAAGCGGCCGTCGAACAGTTGTTGCCGGCGGACGCCGCGGTCTTCGTAGCTGCCGTCGCCGACTGGCGCACCGCTGGCACGGCCGGCGAGAAGATCAAGAAGGTGGCGGGCCAGGGCCCACCGGCGCTGCAAATGATCGAAAACCCCGACATTCTCGCCGGCGTCGGTCATCACGGGCAACGCCCGGGGCTGGTTGTCGGCTTCGCCGCCGAGACGCAGGACCTGATTGCCAATGCCGAGGCCAAGCTGAAGAAGAAGGGCGCCGATTTCATTGTCGCCAACGATGTCTCGCATGAAAGCGGCGTCGGCCCCACCGGCGTCATGGGCGGCGACCGCAACAAGGTGCGCATCGTCTCGAAGGACGGTGTCGAGGAATGGCCTGAGATGGGCAAGGACGAGGTGGCGGCGCGGCTCGCCGCGCTCATCGCCGAGCGTTTGCAAGCCTGAGCGGCCGCCGGTTCCGCAATCGGGCAGGCCATGGTCTTGCAGGCAGCCTTGTGGCCGAGGGCATTTGACGCCGACAGCGCCGGCGGAATGCTGTCGCCAAATTCTCGATCCGCCGTGCCCTCAGCCTGTCGCCAATTGCGGCCGGCGTGCCGCCAAAGCCATCTTCAACGCCGCCAGGCAACCGACAATGCCAAGTGGCACGAAGGCCAGGTACAGCCAGCCGGCGACGTGCGCTGCTGCCTCGCGGTTCAGCCCGTCCGAAAAGCCGCTGGCATTGGCGATGATGCCGGCCATGGCGGCGCCCACGGCGTAGCCGATGCGCTGCATGGTCGGCACGGCGGCCGAGGCGATCGTCTGCTCGCCGTCGCGGGCCGAGGCAACGATGATGCGGGTCAGGAAGGGCCATGACACGCCGAAGCCACCGCCTTGCAACAAAGCGCAGAGCAGGATCACCGGGATCGAGCCGGCGGGGATGGCATAGGCGAAACCGGCGAGGCCGGCTGCAATCATCAGCGCGCCGATGACGAGGATCTGCCGTTCGCGCTGCAGCGGCGCATTGGCGACGGCGATCGACAGGATTGACCAGGCGATCGATTCGGCGGCGATGATGTAGCCTGTGGTCAGGATCGGGATGCCGTGCAGCGTGGTAAGCAGAAGCGGCCCGTAGATGGAAAAAGAGACTGTCGCCACCGAGAAGGCGGCAACCATGCTCATGCCGCTGCCGACCGGCGAGCGCCATGAGAACAGGCCCGACGGGAACAGTCGCGATTGCGGCTTCATGGCGTCGACGAAAACGAACAGCGCCAGGCCGGCGAGGCCGAGGACCAGCAGCAGCGACGATCGAAGCAAGGCGACGTCGACGCCTGCGGTGGCGATCAGCACGACGGCGATGGCGAGGCAGCCAAGTGCTGCAAAGGGGAAGGGCGGCGAGGTGCCGGCGGCGGCTTGCGGCTTCGTCGCTTCCGGCGTGTTCAGGACGATGAAGCTTGCCGATGCCATGGCGATGCCACCCAGCACGAAGACGCCGAAGGCCCAGCGCCAGGACAGGAGTTCGACCATGATCGCGCCGAGCATCGGGCCGCTGAAGGCAGCGACGCCCCAGATCGCCGACATGATGCCGAACAGCTGTGGCCAGATGCTGCGGTTAAACAGCCGCTCGACCGAGACGAAGGCCAGCGACACCAGCGCACCGCCGCCGAGACCCTCGACCAGACGGCCGCCAAGAAACACCGGCATGGACGGCGCGGTGGCGCAGATCAGTGCGCCCACGGCATAGAGCAGGGCGGCGACCGTGACGTTGGAGCGTAGAGCGACATAGCTGACCAGCCGCCCGGCCGCTGCGCCGGCGACAATGGCGCCGAGCTCGTAGACGGCCAGCGACCAGCCGACGAACTGCACACCGGCGAGGTCCCCGACCATGGCCGGCATGACCGTCGCCACCATCGTCTCGTTGGTGGCGTGCAGCAGGATGCCGAGGCTGATGAAGCAGAAGCGCGCGAGGTCGCCGCTTGCCCACAATGCCCGCCAGTCGACCTTGTTGCTGGTGATTCCAGTCATTCTTTTACCCTGCCTTTGCATATCTCGATGCCGGCGCATGGCGCCAGAAGCCAGTCGGGCTTTCCGGCGGGGCCATGCGCGCTGTTTCAGTCAGGCGAGTTGTAAAACCTCAAGCGCAGTTGAGCTCAAGTGGCTTTTTATCGAAGTGCAAACGGTCGAGATTGGCCGGAAGCCTCTCCGCTTGATGCGCCGGTCAGTTCTCAATGCTGCGCAGCTGAAACTGGCTGACGCCGATCGCAATGTTGATACCGGTCTGCGTCTGCAGGCTGAGCGGCTGCAGGGTGAAGGCCTGCGAGGAGCCGCCGACCAGGAGATTGGCGCCGGCGCCGACCGCCGCGGTCACTTCGGCGCTGGCGCCGATATAGTCGCCGGCCAACGCGCCGGGCGCATAGATGTTCCTCAGCGGCGTCAGCACCAGCCATTGCATGACGGTCTGCTTGGTGGTGCCGATGTCGAGCCCGTATTTGTTGACGGCGCCGAAATAGGCTTCCGGCGAAAAGCTCTTGTCGGCCGGCGTGAAGGTGCAGCTCAGATCCTTGCTGGAGCCGAAGATGAAGCCGGTGCCGCCGCCGATGGCGCAATCGAGCACACCGAGTTCGATACCCTGGCCTTGCGCTTGGGCCTGGGCGGTACAGATGATGGTGATAGCGGCGGCGATGGCTGGTTTCAGCACGGCGGATCCCCCAAAAAGCATGCGGCGCGAAACAGTAACCTGTTCCGCGCCGCGCGTAGAGGGATCAGTCGATCCTTATTTGCCGATGCTTATTTGAACGAGTGGATCAGCTCCAGGGAGGTCACGGCGACCGCTACATTGACGCCGGTCTGCGCCTGGACGCTGAGCGGCTCCAGCACAAAGGCGCCGTCCAGCCCGCCGACCAGCAGATTGGCGCCGCCGCCGGTCACCACGCTCGCCTCGGCGTTGACGCCGTAATAATGGCCGGCAAGGTCGCCCTCGTCATGGCCGCGGGTGGCGGCCAGAACCGCCCACACCAGCTGGCCCTGATGCGTCTGGCCGAGATCGACGCCGAGCTTGGAGATCATCCCCGTGTATTTCTCGGACGGCCCATGGTGATAAGGGCGGAACGTGCAGTCGACGCCCTTGTTCGACGTGATGACGTAACCGACGCCGCCGTCGATGGTGCAATCGAGCGTGCCGAGCTGAAGCTTGCCGGCGCTGGCGGGAACGGCAAGCAGCGTCGTGGCAAGTGCCGCGGCACAGATGATTTTCTTGATCATGGGTCAGTCCTTTCGAAAATGCCTTCAACAACGGTTGAATGGCCCGGAGCGTTCCGCTGAAAACTTGGCGCGATCAAGGCAGGGGTTAACGCTTTGCCCCCGGTGGTTAAGATTGGGTGATAGTGGGGTTTTCTGGATACGCAATCTCAAGGGGAAGCGCTCTGCGCTTTCCCTTGGGAGAAACCGCTCACGCGGCGCACTGCATCAGGAATAGAACGTTGTTATAAAAGGCCGCCGATGGCGGCGCGCCGGCTGCATCTCAGCCGGCGGTGGCGCCCGATGTGCGCGACAGGCCGTCCTTGGCCGGCTGGTAGGTCGGGTCGAGATGGACGGCTTCGCGGTAGGCCTTCGAGGCCTTGACCTTGTCGCCGCGGCGCTCGTAGATCAGCGCCTGGTTGGACCAGGCTTCGGCGTTCTTGCCGTCGAGCTTGATGGCCATGTTGAAGTCGGAGAAGGCGTTGTCCTCGTCATTCATGGCGAGATAGGAGAGGCCGCGGCCGTTATAGGGTTCGGCCGCGTCCGGCGCCAGGGAGATGGCGGTCGAGAAATCCTCGATGGCAAACTTGTGCTGGCCCTGGCTTTGATAGATCAGGCCGCGATTGTGATAGGCGCGGGCATCCGTGGTGTCGAGCTGGATCGCCTTCTGGAAATCGTTGAAGGCCTGCTGGGTCTGGCCGGCCTTGCGATAGAGGTTGCCGCGGCCGATATAGGCGGCGTCATAATTTGCATTGATCTGGATCGAGCGGTTGTAGTCGGCAAGGGCGGCCGCCTGGTTGCCGAGGAAGCGCTGGATCAGTGCCCGGTTCGAATAGGCCTGGTAGAAATTCGGGTTGAGCTGGATGGCGGTGTCGAAATCCTTCAGCGCCGCCTGGTACTGGCCGCCACGGCCATAGGCCGAGCCGCGCACATTGTAGCCTTCCGGATCCTGCGGATTGCGCTGGATCACCGCCGACAGCGAGGAGATGTTCTCGCTTGAGCCTTGCGCCTTGTCGATGTTGTTGAATTCGCCGGTCGGAACGCTCTGGCAACTGGCAAGCACCAGGCCGGACATCAGGGCTGCCGCCAGGGCCAAACCGCGCATTGTGGTTTTGCGCTCTACGCCGATTGCGTTCATGTCTGCCCTGTCCTCACTTCAGCCGCGCCGTCCAGGTCCCCCTCCGGGCCGGGTCACAGATTGTCGTAACAAAATCTAGAACGCCGTTTGCGCGTTCAAGGGAACGGCCTCCAACAGAATGGCGGCGCTCCAAACAAAAAGGTGGCGGCGATTCCGCATCGCGCCACCTCAGAGTATCCTTCGAAAAGGACGAAAAATTGGCGTCAGAACCGCGGCGGACGCGGAGCACCACCAGGACCACCGGCGGCGCCGGCAGCAACCGGGCGCGGCGTCATCGGCAGCAGGCCTTCGCGCTGGGCGCGCTTGCGGGCCAGCTTGCGGGCGCGGCGAACGGCTTCGGCCTTTTCACGGGCGCGCTTCTCGGAAGGCTTCTCGTAATGGCCGCGCATCTTCATTTCGCGGAAAATGCCTTCGCGCTGCATCTTCTTTTTGAGAGCGCGAAGCGCCTGATCAACGTTATTGTCGCGGACGAGTACCTGCACGGGCAATCCTGTCTTTCGGGTTTGATATCAACAGGCAAGTGACCATAGCCACATGCCTCCGCGGCGCTTTACACCACGAATTGTGGCGGCTGATAGCAGAATCAGGCCGCGCTGTCCACACTGGAAATGAAGGACAACCGCCAATTTGCCACGGCAGCCCCGAGATAGGGCGCCAACTAGGCGCTGGCCAGATGGAGCCGTGCGAAATCCTCGAAGAATTCGCCGTAATCGCAGGTAATTTCCTCGCCGGCTGATATATCTCGAGTGGCGGTGGCGCCGCCATATTGCGAAAAATCCGTGTTCGGCCGCTCGGCGTGGTTCATGAAGCGGCCATTATCGACTTCATAGACCATGAAGCCGGGACGGTCGGGGCTCGGATAGGCATAGCGGTCGAGCAATTCCTTGAGGTGCGGCGGCGCCGCCTCGTATTTGTCCATCGGGATCAGCCGGTCGAAATCCGGATCGAGCCGCCAGATCGAGGCGCCCTTCCTGATCGGCTCGGCGGCGAACACGCCGACGCCTTCGATTGCGCTCTGGGCGACATAGGTCCTGATCAGCAGCATGTCCGTCCTCCTCACCCGAAACCGAATCGCCAAATCGCGTGGAAAAAGCAAGTCCGGTTTCGGGTTCTATGGCTGATCGGCGCGGGCGATGACCCGCGAAATGCTTCACGCCCGGGTGATCGAGACGCCGCCATCGGCAAACAGCGCCGATCCTGTGGTGAAGCTCGACGCATCCGATGCCAGGAAGAGCGCAGCGCGGGCGATCTCTTCAGGCACAGCGACACGTTTCAAGGCATGCAGGTTTTCCACGAAAGCGCGTGATTCCGGCGTCTTGAATGTTGCCGACGGGGTGTCGGTGCCACCCGGCATCAGCGCGTTGACCCGCACGCCCCTGGGGCCGTATTCGGCGGCCAGTACCTGCGTCAGGCCGATCAGTCCGGCCTTGCTCGCGGCATAGCTGGTCATGCCCGGCATGCCGACTGTGTGACCGACGAAGGTCGAGGTGAAGATCAGCGATCCGCCGCCGCGTTCGACCATCGCCGGCACCTGGTATTTCGCGCCGAGAAAGGCGCTGGTCAGATTGGCGTCGAGCGTCTCGCGCCATCCGTCCAGCGACAGTTCCGAAATCGGACCCATCGTTCCGACGGAGCCGACATTGTTGAAGGCGATATCGAGCCCGCCGAATTTTTCGACGGCGAGATCGACGAGGGCTTTTGCATAGGCTTCGTCGCGGACATCGCCGGCAAGCGCGACTGCCGTGCCGCCGGCGTCCTCGATTTCGACGACCAGCGCATCGAGTTCGGCCTGGCGGCGGGCGGCGATGACGACCCTGGCGCCTTCTTCGGCGAAGAGTTTTGCGGTGGCGCGGCCGATGCCGGAACTGGCGCCGGTGACGATTGCTATTTTACTGGTGAGTACGAACATTTTCTTACATCCTTTCATCGCGCCGGCTGTGCCGGCAACCGGGATGTTGATCGCAGTTCGGGACGGTGCTAGCCACCCGATACGTGCTCGACTTGCTGAATGGCTTCGCAGCGGCACAAGCGCCGCGCGCCGGACTATTGCTTCAGCAGCCAGCCGAGGCGGTCGAGCGAAAATGCGTAGCTGATGGCGATGAGCAGCGTGATGACAACGCCCGTGGTTGTGTGACCGGCGGCATAGAATCCGGCTGCACCGCCAAACAGGATGGCCAGTTCAAGCACCAGCCTGACTGCGCCTGGTACAGGAACCGGCGCGCGTCCGGACCGGCTTGGGTCGCCGCGCACCGCGAAGGTTCCCCACAGCGCAGCTGCAATGATCGGCAAGGCCAAGGCGAGGAGCCAGCGCCACCATCCGCCGGAGAGGCTCCAGCCGGCAAAGCCGAGGCCAAGCAAGGCGGCAAGTTCCAGCAGGAAACGCAACGTCAGATTCCACCAGGCGTTGCCCATATCCGTCCTCCAGAGTCTCGCGATCGCCAGTGTGTCCGAACGCAGCCATGCCTGCCAGCTCGGGCAGGTCTTTTCCACCGCGGCGCAAAACGGCAAGCGCCGTCGCAAACAGCGCAAGGATGGAAGCGCCCTTTCGCTAGTGATACACCTCGCGCGCCGGGGCTGCGTAAAATACCCCACCGCCATTTGCGAGGCTGGAACGTTGAAAAAATATTCGGTATTCGCCATCGCCCGCGAGGCCATGCGCGGCCACAAGGGCTGGGAGGAACAATGGTCCTCGCCGGAACCGAAGAAGGAATATGACGTCATCATCGTCGGCGCCGGCGGTCATGGCCTGGCCACCGCCTACTATCTCGCCACCGTGCACGGCATCACCAATGTCGCGGTGCTGGAAAAGGGCTGGCTAGGCGGCGGCAACACCGGGCGCAACACCACCATCATCCGCTCCAACTATCTCTATGACGAGAGCGCCGGCATTTACGACCATGCGCTGAAGCTGTGGGATGGGCTCTCCCAGGAACTCAACTACAACGTCATGTATTCGGCGCGCGGCGTCATGATGCTGGCGCACAATGTGCACGACATCCAGGTGCTGAAGCGCCATGTCCATGCCAACCGTCTCAACGGCATCGACAATGAATGGCTGACGCCTGAGCAGGCGAAGGAATTCTGCCCGCCGCTCAACATTTCCAGGCAGGCGCGCTATCCCGTTGTCGGCGCCGCCTTGCAGCGGCGAGGCGGCACGGCGCGTCACGATGCGGTGGCCTGGGGCTATGCGCGCGGCGCTTCGGCGCGCGGCGTGCACATCATCCAGAATTGCGAGGTCACCGGCGTCAAGCGGGCGGCCAATGGCGCGGTCATGGGCGTCGACACGACGCGCGGCTTCATCGGCGCCAAGAAGGTCGGCGTGGTGGCTGCAGGCCACTCCTCGGTGATCATGAACATGGCCGGCGTGCGCATGCCGCTGGAAAGCTATCCCCTGCAGGCGCTGGTGTCGGAGCCGGTCAAGCCGGTGGTGCCGTGCGTGGTTATGTCGAACACGGTGCACGCTTATATCTCGCAGTCCGACAAGGGCGAGCTGGTGATCGGCGCCGGCACCGACCAGTATGTCTCCTATTCGCAGACCGGCGGCCTGCATATCCTGCAGCACACGCTCGACGCCATCTGCGAGATGTTCCCGATCTTCACCCGCATGAAGATGCTGCGCTCGTGGGGCGGCATCGTCGACGTGACGCCCGACCGTTCGCCGATCCTGGCCAAGACGCCGGTATCAGGCCTCTATGTCAATTGCGGCTGGGGCACGGGCGGCTTCAAGGCAACGCCCGGCTCAGGCCATGTCTTTGCCCACACGATTGCCAAGGACGATCCGCATCCGATCAACGCGCCCTTCACCATCGAGCGCTTCCGCACCGGGCGCCTCATCGACGAGGCAGCAGCGGCGGCGGTGGCGCACTGATGATGGTGGAACTGGCTGTAGCGGTGCCGCTGGTGCTGGCGGGGGAGCAGGACCTGTTCCATTTTCCGTCACCGGACGAGGTGCGGACGCAGCCGATCAGCCGCGCCGGCAACGAGGCCAATTGGCCGTTTTCGATCGACGCCGGCATTCTGGCATGCGTGTGGAGCGGTGGCCAGAAGGTGGTCATCTTCATGGAGAACAGGCCCTCCGATCTCGGCGAGGACGACACATTCGATGCGCGCAGCGTCATCGTGACGACCGATCCGTTTCAGCTCACGATCGGCAACATGGCGTATCGCGAGCTGTTTCGCCCCGCCGCAAGTGTAGAGGAGCGCATTCGGCTCGTCGCGCCTTTTGCGGCGATGGGCCAGAGGCTTTGCAACCAACCGGCCGGCGCGCATGTCGGCCACGGCGAATTGTAGGAACGAACAGAATGCTTCTCATCCGCTGCCCCTATTGCGAGGAAGAGCGCCCGGAGCTCGAGTTCCGTAACGCCGGCGAGGCTCATATTGCGCGCTCGGCCAACATGGCGGGCGAGAGCGACGACGATTTTGAAAAGTTCTTCTTCATCCGCTCGAACCCGAAGGGCATCATCTATGAGCGCTGGCGCCACATCCATGGCTGCGCGCGTTTCTTCAACGCGGTGCGCGACACCGTCACCGACAAGTTCGTCATGACTTACAAAGCCGGCGAGCCGAAACCGTCCAAGCTGCCCAAAAACTCCAACGAAATGGCTTCCAAATGAGCGGCGCGTTCCGCATTCCGAGCGCCGGCCGTCTCAGCCAGGCCAAGACCGCGCGGTTCTCTTTCGACGGCCAGTCTTACACCGGCATCGAAGGCGACACGCTGGCCTCGGCGCTGCTTGCCAATGGCGTGCATCTTGTGGGACGTTCGTTCAAGTATCACCGTCCGCGCGGCTTCCTGTCGGCCGGAGCGGAAGAGCCAAACGCGCTGGTCGAGGTCAAGCGCGACGCCGCGCGCAAGGCGCCGAACATCCGCGCCACCGTGCAGGAACTTTATGACGGGCTTGTCGCCCAATCTCAGAACCGCTGGCCCTCGCTCGCCTTCGATGTCGGCGCGGTCAGCGATCTGGCATCGCCGCTGTTTTCGGCCGGCTTCTACTACAAGACCTTCATGTGGCCGAAGGCAGCCTGGAAGAGCCTCTACGAGCCGAAGATCCGCGCCGCGGCCGGCCTCGGCGTTTCGCCTGACAAGCCAGATCCCGACCATTATTCGTCGCGCTATGCGCATTGCGACGTACTGGTGCTAGGCGGCGGTGCGGCCGGCATTGCGGCAGCGCTCGCCGCTGCCGAAACCGGCGCGCGTGTCATCCTCGCCGATGAACAGGCCAGCTTCGGCGGCAGCCTGCGCTTCGAGAGCGGGGCGAAGATCGACGGCCAGGACGGTTATGCCTGGGCGCAAGGCGCGGTGGCCAAGCTCACCGCCCTGGACAATGTCCGCGTTTTGTCGCGCACGACGGCGTTCGGCTACTACGCGCAGAACTTCGTCGGCCTGGTCGAGCGGGTCAGCGACCATCTGCAAAACCCCGGCCGCGATTTGCCGCGCGAGCGCCTATGGCAGGTACGCGCCAAGCGCGTGGTGCTGGCGACCGGCGCCATCGAACGCCATATCGTGTTTGCCGACAATGACCGGCCCGGCATCATGCTGGCCTCGGCGGCGCGGACTTATCTCAACCAGTACGGTGTCGCGGTCGGCAAAAATGTCGGCGTCTACACCGCCAATGACTCGGCCTACTCCGCCGCGATCGACCTGAAGAAGGCCGGCGTCAACGTGGCGGCGATCGTTGACCTGCGCGACCATCCGACCGGACCTGTGATCGACGAGGCGAGAGCGCTCGGCATCGAGGTCAATTTCGGCCGCGCGGTGATCCGCGCCGGCGGCAAGTTGCGCGTGACCTCGATGACGGTTCAGCCGAAGTATGGGGGCGGCGAGCGCACCATTCCGGTCGATGCCATCCTGATGTCGGCCGGCTGGACGCCATCGGTGCATCTGTTCTCGCAGTCGCGCGGAAAGGTCGCGTTCAATGACGAGACCAAGCGCTTCGTGCCGGGCATCTATGCGCAGGACTGCGTTTCGGTCGGCGCCTGCAACGGCACGGATGGGCTGTCGGCGTCGATCGACGAAGCCTATGCGGCCGGCGCCAAGGCGGCGAAGGATGCGGGCGGCAAAGTGGCCAAGGGCGTTAAGCCGAAGGTCGACGCGTCGGAAAGCTGGTCGCGCGGCATGCTGGGCGCGGCGCCCGGCGCCGGGCCGGACAAGACGGTCAAGGCCTTCGTCGATTTCCAGAACGACGTCACCGCCAAGGACATCCGCCAGGCGGTACATGAAGGCATGCGCTCGATCGAGCACGTCAAGCGCTTCACCACCAACGGCATGGCGACCGACCAGGGCAAGACCTCCAACATGCACGGCCTGGCGATTGCCGCCGAGACGCTTGGCAAGCCGATCCCCGAGGTCGGGCTGACCACGTTCCGCGCGCCCTATACGCCTGTCACTTTCGGCGCGATCGTCAGCCATTCGCGCGGTCCGCTGTTCGACCCGACACGCAAGACCGCGATCCATCCCTGGGCCGAAGCGCAAGGCGCGGTGTTCGAAGATGTCGGCCAGTGGAAGCGCGCCTGGTATTTCCCCAAACCCGGCGAGGACATGCACAAGGCGGTCGACCGCGAATGCGTCGCTGTGCGCACCAATGCCGGCCTGTTCGATGCCTCGACGCTGGGCAAGATCGAAGTGGTCGGACCGGATGCGGCCAGGTTCATGGAACTGCTCTACACCAATCCGTGGGAGAAGCTTGAGCCCGGCCGCTGCCGCTATGGCATCATGCTGCGCGAGGATGGTTTCATCTATGATGACGGCGTCGTCGGCAGGCTGGCGCCGGACCGTTTTCATGTGACGACCACGACGGGTGGCGCGCCGCGCGTCATGAACCATATGGAGGACTATCTCCAGACCGAGTTCCCGCATCTGAACGTCTGGCTGACCTCGATTACCGAACAGTGGGCGGTCATCGCCGTGCAGGGGCCGAAGTCGCGCGACATCATCGCGCCTTTGGTCGAAGGCATCGACATGTCGGACGAGGCGCTGCCGCATATGTCGGTGCGCGAAGGCAAGATCTGCGGCGTTCCGACCAGGCTGTTTCGCATGTCGTTCACCGGCGAGCGCGGTTTTGAAGTCAACGTGCCGGCCGATCACGGCCAGGCTGTCTGGGAGGCGCTGTGGGCCGAAGGCCAAAAGCATGGCGCGACTGCTTACGGCACCGAGGCGATGCACGTGCTGCGCGCCGAAAAGGGCTACATCATCGTCGGCCAGGACACGGACGGCACGGTGACGCCGAACGATGCCGGGCTCGACTGGGCGGTCGGCAAGAAGAAGACCGACTTCGTCGGCATCCGCGGCCTGACGCGGCCCGACCTTGTCGCCAAGGGCCGCAAGCAACTGGTCGGCTTGAAGACCAAGGACCCGAAAGTGGTGCTTGAGGAAGGCGCGCAGATCGTCGCCGACCCGAAGCAGGCGATCCCGATGAAGATGATCGGTCACGTCACATCCAGCTACTGGTCGGAAAATTGCGGTCGCTCGATCGCGCTGGCGCTGGTTGCCGGCGGGCGCGACCGGATGGGCGACACGCTCTATGTGCCGATGCCGAACGGGATGATCGAAGTGGAGGTTACCGGCATGGTGTTCTTCGACGAGACGGGAGGGCGCCTCAATGGCTAAGGCTGCTGCAAAGAAGACGGCCCCAGCTGCAGCGCCGTCGGTCGAGCGCCGCCCGGCCCTGGCTGAACGCGTCGTTTCCGCAACGGATGTCAAGGTCGAGGTGCTGCCGCCGGCGGAGCGCATGTCGCTGCGCGCGCCGGAGGCTTCCGTCGCGGCGCTGTCGAAGGCGCTCGGCCTGACCTTGCCGAAGCAGCCGAAAACTTCGGCGTCGAAGACAGGGCGCACGGCGCTGTGGCTTGGCCCTGACGAGTGGCTGGTTATCGATGAGGCTGGCAAGGATCCGCTGGCCGATCGTGCTGGGGTTGCCGCATTGCATTCGGCGGTCGGCATCTCGCACCGCAACGTCGCCTTCGCCGTCACCGGCCCGGCGGCTGCCGCCGCGATCAATGCAGGCTGCCCGCAGGATTTGTCGCTCGAGGCTTTTCCGGTGGGCGCGGCGTCGCGCACCATTCTCGGCAAGTGCGAAATCCTGCTGTTGCGCACGGCAGCCGACGCTTTCCGGGTCGAGTGCTGGCGTTCCTTCTCGGACTATGTCTTTACTTTCCTGTCGGAAGCAGCCAGCGACGCGGCGGCGTAGGAACGTTTGACGGGTCAAGCCGTTCTGCTTCCCCCATCAGGGAGAACATACGATGCCGTCGAAAGCGCCGCCGAAGTCAGCTGGCAAGACGTCCGCCGTGCGCTCACTCGAACATGAGCAGCATCACGAGGTGACTGCCGAAGAGGAACTCGAGGAAGGCCTCGAGGACACGTTTCCGGCCAGCGATCCGGTGTCGATCACCTCGACCGCCATCCCAGGCGCGCCGGCAAGACCCGGCAAGGCCAAGACGGTGCCGGGTCGCAAACCGCGCAAGAAATAACCCGTTCGGCTACGCCAGGTTTGAACTCAGGAAAAGCCGGCTTGCGCCGAGGAAAAAAGGGCGGCCGGGATTATCCTGCCGCCCTTAAATTAGTCGTTGTGCTGTTCGGTGGTCGAGCCCGATCAACTTAGAACGTGCTCGGCACGATCCATGGGTTGATCTCGATGCCGAGACGCGGGCTCTTGGGCTTGACGTCGGACTTTTCGACCGAGCCGGTCACGGCGCAATCGAGCTTGGCATTGGTCGTGGTGTCGACGCAGGTGGCGGCTGGGGCCTGCTTGATCGAATGTGTGTTGTTGGCGGCGAAAGCCGAGCCGGAGAGAGCCAGCACGGCGGTGAGGGCGAGAAGGGTCTTGTTCATGTCAGTCTCCATCGGTTAAATTTTTTTCGTACATGTACGATACTACGTACACATACGTCCACCGAGATGGGTTTTCAAGTCGGAAAACGTACGCGTACGAAAAATCTCTCTGAACGCCGAAGATTGCGGCGCACTGACACAGCCGACGCTGTCAGGCCGGACGTTGAATTCGAGGGGCAGGAATGCTCAGCAGTCGACTGGGGTTTCGGTCAGCGGCGGCACATTCTGGGTGCTGAGCGTGGCGAGTGTGAAATCGCACATCCGCGTCACGAAAGCCTGCGGGTCGCCGAAGGGGTAGAACGGGAACGTGATCAAAAGCGAGATGGTGCCGTGGCCGACTGCCCAAAGCATGGTGGCGATGGCGCGCGGATCGCCCTGCAGCTTGCCTGCAGCAACGCAGGCCTCGACCCTGGATATCAGCGCTTTCATCGCCGGGTTGGCCTCTTCCATGTCCTCATAGCTTCTGCCTTCCGGCAGCTTGGTCTTTTCGGTCATGAACACGGTGCGGTATTCGTTGGGGTTGCCGAGCCCGAAGGCGGCATATTCGGTCATCACCGCACGCAAGGCCTCGATCGGATCGTCGGAAGGATGCTCCTCGATGCGGCGGGCAAGTGTTTCGAAGGCATCCTCGGCCAGCGCAAACAGGATGTCTTGCTTGTCGGCGAAGTAGGAATAGACCGACATCGGAGCATAGCCGACCCGCTTGGCCAACTTGCGGATGGTCAGGCCTTCATAGCCCTCTTCCTTGACGAGCTTGTGGGCTGCGTCGAGCAGTTCGGAACGCAGTTCGGCCTTTTGTTTCTCGCGGCGTTTCTGGACGCTCAGCGGCACTTGAGTCTGCCTTCATGTGGTGGGTGTTGGCTAAATTATATACGCTGTACGGAAACGAACAAGGGCGCCGTAGGTTCCCCACCGGCAATGGTTACCAAATCGGGGGTTATCAAATCTGGGGTTGCCAAATCGGGGCTATCAAATTGCACCGACGCCGCCATCCACGGCCAGTGTGTGGCCAGTCATGAAGGAATTCGAGGGGTCGGCGGCAAACAGGATGGCGGTCACGACTTCGTCCACTTCCGCCACCCGCTTCATCGGCACGCCGCGCGTCAGTTCGGCCAGCGCTGCGGCTTCCGGCGCGCCGGACATGCGCACGAAACCGTCGACCATGGCGGTCCGCGTGTGCGCCGGGCACACGGCATTGATGCGGATGCCCTTGGTGGCGTATTCGGCGGCCGCCGATTTGGTCAGTCCGACCACGCCATGCTTGGCGGCGGCATAGACCGACAGTTTCGGCGCGCCGACCAGGCCGGCAACCGAGGCGATGTTGACGATGACGCCGCCCTTGCCCGTGGCCTTGAACTGCCGCTCCATCTGCGGAATCTGGTGCTTCATGGCGTAGAAGACGCCGAGCAGGTCGATTTCCAGCACGCGGCGCGCCTCGTCGGAGGCCACTTGCGGCAGGCGCACGGAACTCTGGACAATACCGGCATTGTTGATGGCGATATCCAGCCGGCTGAATTTCTCCGCCGCCAGTTTCACCAGATCCTCGGACAGTTTTTCATCGGCTATGTCGCCGGCACGGACGGCGGTTTCAGTCTGCAAAGAGCCGGCGAGCTCGGCCAGCGCCTTGTCATCGATGTCGGACAGCACGAGGCGGGCGCCTTCGGCGGCAAAGCCCTTGGCCGCGCTGCGACCGAGGCCGCCGGCGGCGCCGGTGATCAGCACGGTCGCTCCATCGAAACGGCCCATCATGCCTCCCCTCTATGCCTGCTTGTCGATCAGCTTGCTGGCGACATGCGACAGCAGTTTCACCGCCTCGCCATAGGTCTTGGCCTTCTCGGGATTGGAGGCGTTGCCGTCCAGCGCCCGCTTGTAGACGCCTTGGCAGATCGCTGCCAAACGGAAGAAGGAGAAGGCGAGGAAGAAACTCCAATTGTCGATGCCGACAAGCCCGCGCCGCCGGCAATACGCCGCGACATAGGCTTCCTCCAAGGGCAGGCCGAGGGCAGCGCGGTCGACGCCGCCAAGACCGCGAAAGCCCGAGGCGTGCGGCAAGCGCCATTGCATGCATTGATAGGCGATGTCGGCGAAGGGGTGGCCAAGCGTCGACAGTTCCCAGTCGAGCACCGCCAGCACTTTCGGCTCATTGTGCGCGAAGATCATGTTGTCCAGCCGGTAGTCGCCATGCACCAGCGAGACGCGACCGTCATCGGCCGGCATATGCGTCTCCAGCCAGGCGATCAGCCGGTCCATGTCGGCGACCGTGCCGGTCTCCGAGGCGCGGTACTGGCTGGTCCAGCGTGCCAGCTGGCGTTCGAAGTAATTGCCGGGTTTGCCGAAATCGCCGAGCCCGACCGCCTCGACATCGACATCGTGCAGGGCCGCCAGCGTGGCGTTCATGGCATCGTAGAGGGCGGCGCGCTCATCGTTGCCAGCGGCCTCCGGCACTGCCGGATCCCAGAAGATGCGGCCGTCGAGAAAATCCATGACGTAGAACATGCGGCCGATCGGCGTCGCCTCCGCCGACAGATGCAGCATCGCCGGCACCGGCACGGCGGTGCCGGCCAGCGCCTTCATGACCGTGAATTCGCGGTCGACCTGATGCGCCGATTTCAGCAACTGGCCCGGCGGCTTGGCGCGCAGGACATAGCGGCCGCTGGCTGCGGTCAGCAGATAGGTCGGGTTCGACTGGCCGGATTTGAATTTTTCGATGGAATGAAGCCCGGCAAAACCCGGGATGTGCGCCTCGAGATAGGGCGCTAGTGCCGTCTGGTCCAGCGCGTTGGCGTCGCCGCTCATGCGGTCTCCGGCTCACGCTCGATCAGCGTCAGCGTCAGCCAGCGCGCCGTCAGCGCCGGCTTCTTCGAGCCTTCGATCTCGATGGTCACGTCATGCGCCGTCTGCACCCAGCCCGACGGCCTGACCTTGACGTCGGCCAGCACGAAGCGGGTGCGGATGCGCGCGCCGGTCTTCACCGGCGCCAGGAAGCGCAGCGAATCGAAACCGTGGTTGACGCCCATCTTGCCCTTTTCCAGCGGCGGCATGGTCTCGAAGGTCATCGCCGAGAGCAGCGACAACGACAGGAAGCCATGCGCGATGGTGCCGCCGAACGGCGTCTCGTTTTTGGCCCGCTCGGGGTCGCAATGGATGAACTGGTGGTCGTCGGTGGCGTCGGCGAACTGGTCGATCATGGTCTGTGTGACCTCGCGCCATGGCGAGACGCCGACTTCCTTGCCGACGCTGGCCAGAAGCACATCGAGACTGATCGGTTCCACTGCGGTGTCCTCCCCTTGCCGCCGACCGCGGCTCATTCCTTGAACAATGTCAGCCCATGCTGCACCGACTGCCCGCCGTCGATCGGCAGGATGGCGCCGGTGACATAGGAACCGGCACGGCTGCACAAATAGAGCGTTGCGCCGCCGATGTCATCCGCCACGCCGATACGTCCGATCGGCACATGGCTGCCGACATGTCTGGCCTTTTCTTCGGTGCCGGTGGCAAAGGCGGTCATCCGGCTCTGGAAGGGACCGGGCGCGAAGGCGTTGACGGTGATGCGCCGCGCCGCGAGCTCGATCGCCAGCGTGCGCGTCAGGTGGTGAACGGCGCCTTTGGACGCGGTATAGGAATAGGCGTCGTCGGCCAGCGGCTGCGTGCCCATCACCGAGCCCAGATTGATGACGCGGGCCGGATCGGCATCGCTCGCGGCGGCTTCCAGCAGCGGCAGCAATTCGCGCGTCAGATGGAAGACGGCGGTGACGTTGACGGCGAACACCTTGGCCCAGCCGCTATAGGGAAAATCCTCCAGGGAGGCACCCCAGGATATGCCGGCATTGTTGACCAGAATGTGCAGCTTCTCGGTGCGCGCCTTGACCTCGCTGACCAGCGCGGCAATGCCGGCTTCGCTCGAGACGTCACCGGCGAAACCTTCGGCACTGCCGGAGCCGCCGAGCCCGTTCAACTCAGCGGCGACCTTGATGCAATCCTTGCCCTTGCGCGAGGCGATCATCACGGTAGCGCCGGCCTGGACCAAAGCGGTCGCAACCATGCGGCCGATGCCGGTCGCGGCTCCCGTTACCAGCGCGGTCTTACCCGCGACTGAGAACAGTTCTTCCAGATAGCTCATCGCAATTCCTCCGCGCCTTTCTGCTCACGGTCCGGGGCGAAAGGGCTCGCGTTGACAAGGCTAACCGAAGTACGGTCATCCTTGCCACGGGTAAAGTGCCTGGATGCGTGAAAGGGTTGGAGACCGATGGCGGACATCAATCTCGGCATGACCGAGCGGCTGAAGCCGATCCACGCCCGCGTCGCCGCCATGGTGCGCGACGAGATCATGCCGCTCGATCATGAGTTTTTGAGCGAGGTCGGCAAGGGCGGCGACCGCTGGGTCTACACCGCGCGGCAGACCGAGATCCTCGAAGGGTTGAAGAAGACGGCCAAGGAGCGCGGTCTGTGGAATTTCTGGCTGACCGGGTCCGAGCGCGGCTACGGGCTCTCGACCGTTGAATATGCCTATCTCGCCGAGGAGATGGGCAAGGCGCATCTCGGCGCCGAGACCTTCAACTGCTCGGCGCCCGACACCGGCAATATGGAGGTGCTGGAGCGCTATGGCTCGGAGGATCACAAGCAGGCATGGCTGGCGCCGCTGCTCGAGGGGAAAATGCGCTCGGCCTATCTGATGACCGAGCCGGACGTCGCTTCCTCCGACGCCACCAACATCGCCATGCGCTGCGAACGGCGAGGCGACGACTATGCACTCAACGGCGAGAAATGGTGGGCGTCGGGGGCCGGGGACCCGCGCTGCGCCATCTACATTGTCATGGTTCGGACCGGCGGCGAAGCCGAGCCGCAGCACCGCCGCCATTCGATGATCTTGGTGCCGTCCGGTACCAAGGGCGTGACCAAGCTGCGGCCGATGCAGGTTTATGGCGACGACGACGCGCCGCATGGCCACATGCATCTTCGCTTCGACAATGTGCGGGTGCCGGCCGGAAACCTGATCCTCGGCGAGGGCAGGGGGTTCGAGATCGCCCAGGGGCGGCTTGGCCCCGGCCGCATCCACCATTGCATGCGCGCCATCGGCCAGGCCGAAATGGCGCTGGAGCTGCTGTGCCAGCGCTCGGTGCGCCGCGAGGCCTTCGGCCAGCCATTGGCCAAGCTCGGCGCCAATTTCGACATCATCGCCGAGTGCCGCATGGAGATCGAGATGGCGCGGCTGCTCTGCCTCAAGGCGGCGTGGATGATCGACCAGGGCGATGCGCGCGCAGCCGCGCCCTGGATCAGCCAGATCAAGGTCATCGCACCGCGCGTCGCGCTCAAGGTCACCGACGAGGCAGTGCAGATGTTCGGGGCGCAAGGCATCAGCCAGGACACGCCGCTGGCACGCTCATGGACGCATCTGCGAACCCTGCGCCTCGCCGACGGGCCGGACGCCGTGCACCGCCGGCAGGTGGCGCGCACGGAGCTCAGGAAATACACGCAGGAAAAGGTCTGAGTGGATGAAAACCCTCATCGCCTGCGATCGCGCCGCTCGGCCACCTCGTCTATGCCGACAATCTGAAGGAGCTGGGTCGGCTGGCATCGCGCCGGCAAGGTTCGGCCGGTCATCGAAGGCACTTATCCGCTGGCCGATGCCGCCGCAGTGCTGACGCGCGTGCTTGGCCGTGGCGCATCCGGCAAGCTCATCCTCAAACGTTAAGGAGCCCCGCCATGCCGATACCTTCAGACATGAGAGCACTGCTGCTGACCGGCGACGGCTACACCAGGACGCCCTCCGGCAGCGTGCTGGAGGCGATGGAGCCGTATGTCAAGCTGGGCAGCATCGGCGTGCCGACGCCCGGACCGAGCCAGGTGCTGATCAAGGTCAGCCTCGCCTCGATCAACCCGTCCGACGTCATGTTCATCAAGGGCCAGTACGGTCAGCCGCGCGCCAAGGGCCAGCCGGCCGGCTTCGAGGGTGTCGGCACGGTCGTTGCCAGCGGCGACGAGCCCTATGCGAAAAGCCTGATCGGCAAGCGCATCGCCTTCACCACAGGCGTCGCCAATTGGGGCGCGTGGGCGGACTATGCAGTTGCCGAAGCTGCCGGCTGCATTCCGCTGCTCGACACGGTCCGCGACGAGGATGGCGCGGCGATGATCGTCAACCCGCTCACGGCGCTCGCCATGTTCGACATCGTCAAGGAGACGGGCGAAAAAGCCTTCATCATGACCGCCGGCGCCAGCCAGCTTTGCAAGCTGATCGCGGGTCTCGCCAAGGAGGCTGGGTTCCGGCCGATCGTCACCGTGCGCCGCGACGAGCAGATTCCGCTGTTGAAGGAGATCGGGGCTGCCCATGTGCTCAACGAGAAGGCGCCGGATTTCAAGGCAGCACTACGCGATGTGGTCAAGGCCGAGCAGCCGCGCATCTTCCTCGATGCCGTGACCGGGCCGCTGGCCTCGGCGATCTTCGACGCCATGCCGAAGCGCTCGCGCTGGATCATCTATGGACGGCTCGATCCGGACACCACTGTCATCCGTGAGCCCGGCCAGATGATCTTCCAACACAAGCACATTGAAGGCTTCTGGCTGGTCGAATGGATGCGCCAGTTCCGCGACAAGCGCGGCCCGGCGATCATGGAAGCACAGAAGCGCTTTTCGGATGGGCGCTGGTCAACCGACGTGACGGCGGTGCTACCGCTGGATGAGGCGATGGCGAAGGCCCCGGCGGAGCTGGCCAAGCCGAACGGGAAGGTGCTTATTAGGCCGTGACTTTCTACCCTCCCCCTTGTGGGGAGGGTCGACGAAAGAGCAATTTTGCTCTTTCGTCGGGGTGGGGGTCTTGGCTCCTACCTCTGTTATTCGCGGGAGCGCTGGACCGACGTTAGTTGGCGCTGCACCCCCACCCGGGACCTGCGGTCCGACCCTCCCCACAAGGGGGAGGGTAAGCGGAGCTACTCCGCCGGCTCGACATTGGCGTACGCCGCTTCCTCAAGCTCCCGCTTCAGCCTCGCTTCCTCATGCGCCTTCGGCGTGACGAAGCGGCCGAGCAGGAGGTAGGCGACCGGGGTCAGGAACAGCGTCGAGACTGTGGCGAGACCCAGCCCGCCGACGATGACCCAGCCGAGCGCGATGCGCGCTTCGGCACCGGCGCCGGCGGCCAGCACCAGCGGGACCCCGCCGAGGATGGTGCAGATCATCGTCATCATCACCGGCCGCAGGCGGATGATCGAGGCCTGCTCGATCGCCTCGCGCACGCCGAGGCCGCGGTCGCGCAGCTGGTTGGCGAATTCGACGATGAGGATGCCGTTCTTGGCCATGACGCCGACCAGAAGCACGAGGCCAATCTGGCTGTAGGCATTGAGGCTGGTGCCTGACAAAAGCAGCGCAAAGATTGCGCAGGCAAGGCCGAGGGGGACCGTCGCCATGATGATGACGGCGCTGACGAAGCTTTCGAACTGGGCGGCGAGCACCAGGAGGATGATGACCAGCGCGAAGCCGAAAATGGTGATCATGGCGCTGTTGGTCTCGCCGAGCGTCGCGGCTTCGGCCAGCGGCAGGACGCGGCTGCCCGGCGGCAGCAGCGGGGCGGCGATCTGCTCGGCAACGCCGAGCGCGTCACCCAGTGCGAAATTGCCGTTCAGGTTCGAGGTGATCGCCACCGAAGGCTGCTGCTGTTCGCGGGTCAGCGACGGCGGCACGGCGCGCTCGGTCAGCGTGGCGATGGTCGACATTGGCACGAAGCGGCCGTCGGCGGTCTTCAGGAAGATGTTTTCCAGATCGGTCGGATCATTGATCGGGTTGGTGGTCGAGACCAGCTTCACGCCATAGCTGCGGTCGGCGATGTAGACATCGACGACATCGTTGCCGTCGAGCATCGCCTGCAAGGTGTTGGCGAGACCCGATATGTCGATGCCGAGATCGGAGGCGCGCTCGCGGTCGATGGCCACCGCCAGCTGCGGCTGCGTCGGGTCGATGGAAAGCCGCGGCGTCTGGAAGCGCGGATCGGCCTGCATCCGGGCGATGATCTTCACCGCCGCGTCGCCGAGCGCCTTGCGGTCGTTGCCGACCAGCGCGAATTGCAGGCCGTTGCCGGCGCCGCGAATGCCGAGGCTATTGGCCTGCACCGGGAAGATGCGCACGGATGGCACCTGCCGGGTCAGCTGGCTTATCTGCGCCATGATCTCCTGCTGGCTGCGCGTGCGCTCGTCCCACGGCGCCAGCGTCATCACCATGAAGCCGGAATTGTAGGCGCCGTTCTGGCCGGCGTTTTCGAAGGTCGAGACGATCTCGCCGGAATCGCGCAGCGGCTGGATCAGCCGCTCGATCTTCTGCATCTGCTGCGTGGTGTAATCGAGGCTGACGCCTTGCGGCGCGTTGATGCGCAACAGCACGACGGCGCGGTCCTCGCTCGGCGTCAGTTCCTGGCGGATGGTGCCGAACAGGCTGAAGGCGACGCCCGCAAACAGCACCGCAACCAGCAGCACGATCCACGGCGCGCCGAGGCAGGCATGCAGGGCGCGCTTGTAGGCCGCGTTCAGCGCGCCACCGACGCGCGCGCCAATGCCGTGACCGCCTTCATGGTGGAGCGATGCGCCGGTCAACATGCGCGAGGCCAGCATCGGGCACAGCGTCAGCGCCACCACGCAGGAGAGCAGCACCGACATGGCGAGGACGAAGCCGAATTCGCGAAACAGGCCGCCGGTCTGTCCCGGCAGGAAGGAGATTGGCACGAAAACGGCAACGAGCGTCAGCGTCGTGGCGATGACGGCGAAGAACACTTCCTGCGCGCCGAGCACGGCGGCGGCACGAGGCCCCATGCCTTCGTTGCGCCGTCGCACGATGTTTTCCAAAACGACGATGGCGTCGTCGACGACAAGGCCGGTCGCCAGCACCAGCGCCAGAAGCGTCAGGATGTTGATGGAGAAGCCGGCGAGATAGATGGCGGCGATGGTGCCAATCATGGCGACCGGCATTGACAGACCAGGGATCAGCGTCGCGCGCCAGTCGAGCAGGAAGATGTAGATGACGATCAGCACCATGGAGATCGACAGGCCGAGCGCGATCTCGACCTCGTGCACGGCGCCGTTGACGAAGACTGCGTCGTCGCTGGTGATCTTGATCGACATGCCCTTGGGCAGGTTTTCCTGCAGCTTGGCGACGGCTGCCTTCACTCCGGTGGAAATATCCAGCGTGTTCGATTCCGCCTGGCGGATGATGCCAAGGCCAATGCCGGTCTTGCCGTCGGAGCGCAACGAGGTCTGGCCGATGTCGGGACCGAGCGTGACGGTGGCGACGTCGCGGATGCGCGTCGTGCCGCCGATGATGATGTTTTCGAATTCTTCCGGCGTCGTCACATCGGCCGTGGTGCGGACGATGAGATCCTGGTTGGTGGTGGTGATCGAACCGGCTGGTGAATCGAAAGCGACCGAGGCAAGCGCTGCCCTCAGATCGGCCACAGTGAAGCCGAGGCTGGCGAGCTTGTTCTGGTCGACATCGATGCGGAAGATCTTGTCGCGGTCGCCATAGACCTGAACGTCGGCGACGCCAGGCACGGCAGCCAGTTCGTCCTCGATCTGGTCCTGGACGATCACCGTCATGTCCTGCACCGACATGGTGTCGGAGGTGACGGCCAGTCGCATCACGGCATCGGAATTCGCATCGGCCTTGACGATGCGCGGCGGATCGGCGGTCTCCGGTATCATGTTGGCGACACGGCCGACCGCGTCGCGCACGTCGGAGGCGGCGACGTTCAAATCGACGCCGTCGTTGAACTCGATGGTGACGCGGCTCTGGCCGAAGGAAGAGGTCGACGAGATCGACTTGACGCCGGAGACGCGGGCGACCGCGCCCTCGATGGTGTCGGTCAGTTCACGGTCGACGGTTTCGGCGGCGGCACCCTCGAAGGCCGTCGACACGGTGACCACGGCGCGGTCGACATCGGGCAGTTCGCGGATTTCGACGCCGTAGAAAGCGGCAAGGCCGGCCACTGCGATCAGCGTGTTCAGCACGAAGGCCATGACCGGCCTGCGGATGAAGAGAGCGGTGAAGCCGGTTTCGCTGGCGGTGCTGACAGGCGCGGTCATGAGCCTTCGGCCGCGTCCGCGGCCCGCTGATCCTGGCCGGCGATGCGCACCGCGCCGCCTTCGCTGACGCTCTGGGTGCCTTCCGTCACAACCATGTCGCCATCCTCGATCTCGGCGTCGATCAGCACCGTCTCGGTGTTGCGCTGGATGATGCGCACGGGAACGCGCCTGGCCTTGCCGTCCTCGACCTGCCAGACATAGGCGCCGTCGGAACCCCACAGGATCGCCAGGGGGCTGACGGCCGGGTAGGTGTCGCCGGGGAAGCGCATGGTGATGCCGAACGACATGCCGGCGCGCAGCGAATCCGCCGGATTGGCGATCGCGGCCTTGACCAGCAGGGTGCGGCTCTTTTCGTCGATGTGGTTGTCGATGGCCGACACAGTGCCGGTATAGGCCTTGCTCGGATTGGCGATCGGCGTCGCCGACAGCTGCGCGCCGACCTTGACGGCGGCGGCGAAGCGCTCGGGCACCAAGAAATCGACCAAGATGGAGGAGCGGTCGTCAAGCGTGGCGATCGCCGACTGGCTGGTGACGTAATTGCCGGCCGATATCGGCAGGATGCCGACCGTGCCGGCGATAGGGGCGACGATCGAACGACGCTGCAAGGCGAGTTCGGCATCCTGCAGCGCCAGTTTGGCGCCGGCCAGCACCACTTGGGCATCGGCGACGGCGACCGGGGTCGCGGCGTTGGAGGCCCTCAATGATTTCACCCGCTCGAGCTTGTCCTGGGCATCCTGCAAGGCAAGCTTGGCACGATCCTGCGAGATCACCTCGGTCTCGGAATCGAGAACAGCGATGATCTGCCCCTTGTCGACGCGGGTGCCGGATTGGACGAGAAATTCAACGAGGCGCCCAGAGCTGTATGGGTTGACCGTCACCGAGGCGTTGGCGCGGCCGGTGCCGATCGCCTGCAGGCGATCGTTGATGGTGGCGGTGGTCGCCGGCAAGGCGACGACATTTGCCGGGCGGCCGGCAGCGTTGCGGCCGCCTGCCTGTTTTGTCGTGTCGACCGCACCGGTTGTGGCGGGCGCCGAAGCATAGGTCCAGTCGATGCCCCAGCGTGCCAGAACCTCCGGCGCGCCCGGGAAGAATCGCGCCCAGGCGAGGACAGCCGCGACCAGGATCACAAGCGCAAAAACGATCTGTTTCCAAGCGACCATCGACACTCCGGTTGGCAAAACGTCTACCGGTTTCGCCAAGCAAAAAAACGCGCAGCGACGCAACCGGTATGTGCGAAGCCGCCGCAATATCATGGCTTTATGGCAATTCTGCCGCTTCCATGCACATTAAATCTGCGTAATTTTGCGCACCTGCGGCGGGGATTGAACGTGTCAGCGCAGGCTTTCCAGGTCGCGGATGCGCCTGGCGCTGTCTGCCTCGAGTTGCCTCGTGACGGCGCCGATCAGCGTCTCGGCGACAACGAACAGAGCGGCGGAAGAGTCCCACGCCGAAGGCACGGCGGTGCGTCCGGCAATGACGTGGCGGGCGAAGCGGGCGATCGGCGATAGCCACTGGTCGGTGAACAGCACGATCTGCACGCCGCGCTGATGCGCGGTCTCGGCAAAGCGCACCAGACTGTCCTGGTAGCGCCTGATGTCGAAGATCACCAGCACGTCGCGCTTGCCCATGTCGATCAGCCGGTCGCGCCAGATGCTCTCCTGGCCGGCGAGGTGATAAACATCGGGCTGGATGATGGCGAGGTGGGCGGCCATGTAGCGCGCCAACGGATCGGTGAAGCGGCCGCCGATCAGGAATGTCTTGCCGCGCCGTTCGGCGAGCCTTGCGGCGATGTCGGCAAGCTGCCTGTCGGAGAGATGCCTGAAAGTCTCGCGCATATTGTCCAGCGTCGCCTCCAGCATTGGCGATACTGCACCGCTTGGGGAGGCCGGGTTGAGCGTGCGCGATGCCGGCGACTGCAATTGCGCCGCCAGTTCGTCCTGCAGCGCCGACTGGAACTCGGGATAGTTCTGGAACCCTAGCCTCGAGACAAAGCGCAGGATTGTCGGCGACGATACGCCGGCGGCGGTCGAGAACTCGGCGACCGTCTTCAGCCCGATCAGCGGATAGTTGGCAATCAGTGTCTGCGCGGCGCGGCGCTCGCCGGCCGGCATCGTGCCGATGCGGTCCGAAATCAGTTCGGCAATGCTGGAAATCATCGTTTTCCCCACCCCTGAGCCCGTCCAGACCGCTTCCCCGAAATCGCGTTTGACAAAGCGGGACAAACTGTATGAAATCATCCACAGGGACGCAATGAGGCAAAATACGTAACATAAGATACAGCGCTCCCCAGGGGACGGCAGACTATGGAGAGAGCACGGCCCGCCAGCCTTGCATCGTCTGATACCGTAGGGGTGACGAACCCCGGCGGGTCCAGCCCTTTCGTGCTGACCTGCGATCACGCTTCCAACTTCCTGCCATCCGAATTCGGCACGCTTGGCCTGCCGGCCGAAGATCTCTCCCGCCACATCGCCTGGGACCCCGGCGCGCTGCCGGTGGCCCGCCGCATCGCCACCGCCCTCGATGCGACGCTCATCGAAACCCGTATCTCGCGCCTGATCATCGACTGCAACCGTCCGCTCGACGCACCGGACCTGGTGCCGCCGGTCAGCGAGACGACGGCCATTCCGGGCAATGCCGGCCTGTCGGACAGTGAGCGCGCCGAGCGCATCGCCTTGTCGTGGCGGCCGTTCCACGACACGATCGCATCGATCATCGACGACCGGCAGGCGCGTGGGCAGGACACCCGGCTGGTGTCGGTGCATTCCTTCACGCCGGTCTACAAGGGCAAGAACCGGCCCTGGCATATCGGCATCATCCATGATGACGACCGCCGGCTGGCATCGCCGCTGATAGCGGCGCTGCAGCGGCTCTCCGGCGTCACTGTCGGCATCAACGAGCCCTATTCGCCGGCCGACCGCGTCTATTTCACTTTGGAGCGCCATGCACGCTCGCGCGGCCTTGCCTGCGCAATGATCGAAATCCGCAACGACGAGATCTCCGGCGAGACCGGGCAGCGGAAATGGGCGGATCTGCTCACAGGCATTTTTTCTGACCTGGAACCCGAGGAGGCCAAGGGTTCCCGGCGACAAGCAATGGGAAAGTCAGTTCAATCGGCCAGCTAGAAAAACAGGGGACGAAAATGGCAGGACCGGACAAATCAGACGCTGAAAGATCGGAGGATGTAAAAACCCTCCATAGCATGGGCTATGCCCAGGAGTTGGCTCGCCGCATGAGCGGCTTCTCGAACTTCGCAATTTCCTTTTCGATCATTTGCATTCTTGCGGGCGGCATCACGTCCTTCCCGCTGGCCATGGCGACCGGCAGCGGCTTCGAGGCGACTGTCGGCTGGGTCATCGGCGGCGTCTTTGCACTTGTCGTTGCCGCGTCCCTTGGCCAAATCGGCTCGGCCTACCCAACGGCCGGCGGTCTCTACCACTGGTCGTCAATTCTCGGCGGGCGCGGCTGGGGCTGGGCCACGGCCTGGATCAACCTGCTCGGCCTGGTCTTCGTCGTCGCCTCGGTCAATGTCGGCGTTTATGCGCTGTTCAAGGACCTTGTCTGGTCCGGCGTGTTCGGTCACGACGTATCCGCGTGGGGCTATCAGGAGCAGGTGATCGGCGTTGTGATCATCACGGTCGCGCAGGCGCTGATCAACCATTTCGGTATCAGGCTCACCACCATGCTGACGGATTTCTCGGGCTACCTCATTCTGGTCGTCGCCGTCGTGTTGACCGCGATGTTCCTGATCTGGGGCGCAAGCTGGGATTTCTCGCGGCTCACCACCTTCGTGAACAACACCGGTGATCCAGGCGCAGGCTACGTTCCGACCGCACGGACGGCACTCGTCGCCTTCCTGATCGGCCTGCTCTACCCACTCTACACCATCACCGGCTTCGACGCTTCGGCCCACACGTCCGAAGAGACCCACAATGCCCGCGTGGCGGTGCCGCGCGGCATGATCCATTCGGTTCTGTGGTCGCTGGTGTTCGGCTTCGTCATGGCCGTTTCGTTCGTACTGGCCAGCCCCGATCTGGCAGCGACGGCCAAGGATGGCGCCAATGCCTGGTTCAATCTCTTCAACAATCTGCCGGCGCCATTCCTGCTGAAGAGCATCATTGCCATCGCGATCGTGCTGGCGAATTTCATCTGCGCGCTCGCCGGACTGACGTCGACCTCGCGCATGATCTTTGCCTTCGCGCGTGACGGCGGCCTGCCCGGTTCGTCGGTGTGGAAAACCGTCAGCCCGACATGGCGCACGCCGGTGGCGGCGATCTGGCTCGGAGCGGTGCTCGCGGTCGCAGCGACATTGTACTCGCCGGCTTTCGCCGCACTGGCGGCCGGCTGTGCATTGTTCCTCTACGTGTCCTACGCCATGCCGGTGGCCGCAGGCCTGCTTGCCGAGGGCAAGAGTTGGACCGAATTCGGCCCGTTCCGCCTCGGCATCTGGTCCAAGCCGTTCGCCGTCATCACGGTGCTTGGCGTTCTGGTGCTGATGTATGCCGGCATCCAGCCGCCCTTCGACATCCTGATCAACTATGCCATCGGCCTGATCGTTCTACTCGTGGTTCTGTGGTTCGGTATCGAATCGCGCCGCTTCAAAGGCCCGCCGATCGGCGCCGACATTGCTCGCCGCGCTTCGGAGATCGCGGCCGCGGAAGCAGCCGTCGGCCAGACGGCAGGCTAACAGCAAGACTAGATGCTCCGGCCGGCGCAAGCCGACCGGGGCAGGGCCGGCCAGCTAAGAACGCAAAGGGGACTACAATGGCAGCACCGGGTTATTCAGACACAGACAAGGCGGAAGACGTAAAGCACCTCCATTCCATGGGCTACGCCCAGGAACTTGAGCGGCGGCTAAGCCGCTTCTCCAACTTCGCCGTTTCCTTCTCCATCATCTGCATCCTGTCGGGCGGCATCAATTCGCTAGCGCAGGCAACGTCGGGCGCCGGCGGTATCGGTATCGGCATCGGCTGGCTGGTCGGCTGCTTCGTTTCGCTCACCTTCGCGGTCGCCATGTCGCAGATCAGCTCGGCCTATCCGACGGCCGGCGGCCTCTATCACTGGGGTTCGATCCTCGGCAATCGCGGCACCGGCTGGGTGACGGCCTGGCTCAACCTGCTCGGCCTGATCACCGTGCTCGGCGCCATCAATGTCGGCACCTGGACGTTCTTCATCGGCGCCTTCGGGCCGACGCTCGGCATCGAGGGTACGCTGACCAATCAGATGATCTTCCTGGTCATCATCACTGGCGCCCAGGCCCTGATCAACCATCTCGGCATCAAGCTGACGGCGAAGTTGACCGATTTTTCGGGTTACCTGATCTTCTTCGGCTCGATCCTGATTGCGGTCGTCTGCCTGTTCTCCGCCGAGACCTGGGATTTCAGCCGGCTCTTCACCTTCCACAACTACTCGGGTGAGGCCGGCGCCAGCGTCTGGCCGTCCGTCTCGAACGCCTGGGTGTTCGCTCTCGGCCTCTTGCTGCCGATCTACACCATCACCGGCTACGATGCTTCGGCACATACTTCCGAGGAAACCATCAAGGCGGCCTCATCGGTGCCGCGTGCGATGGTGATGTCGGTTATCTGGTCGGCGGTCTTCGGCTATTTGTTCCTGGCCGCCTTCGTGCTGATGATCCCCAACATGGACGACGCCGCCAAGCAGGGTTGGAACGTGTTCTTCTGGGCCTTCGACCAGCGCGTCAGTCCCGGCCTCAAGGAGTTCGTCTATCTCGTCGTGTTCATCGCCCAGCTGCTGTGCGGCCTCGCAACCGTCACCTCGGCTTCGCGCATGATCTTCGCCTTCTCGCGTGACGGCGGCCTGCCGGGCTCGTCGGCACTGGCCAAGGTCAGCCCGACCTATCGCACGCCGGTGGCGGCGATCTGGACGGCGTCGGTCCTGTCGGTGCTGTTCGTTTGGGGTTCGACGCTGGTTTCGGTCGCCGGCACTTCGGCCTACACCATCGTCGTGTCGTGCACCGTCATCTTCCTGTTCCTGTCCTTCACCGTGCCGATCGTGCTCGGCATGCTGGCCTGGGGTACCCCGAAGTGGGACAAGATGGGACCGTGGAACCTGGGCCGTGGCATCTTCATGCTGTTCGGCGTTCTCTCGATCGTGTCGATGATCCTGATCTTCATCATCGGCATCCAGCCGCCGAACGACTGGGCGCTGTACATCACCGTCGGCTTCTTCATCCTGACGGCGATTGTCTGGTTCGCCTTCGAGCGCAATCGCTTCCAGGGCCCGCCGCTGGGCGACATCATCGCGGCGCGCCAGGCAGCGATCAAGGCCGCCGAACAGGCGGTCGGCGAAACCGGCCACTGACGTCACCATCATGGCCATGGCCGGCGGGCAGCCGGCTATGGTTCGTCCTCAACGACCAAGCACTGGAGTGCCAAAGGAATGGCCGGAAATTTCTCGTTCGATCAGTTGAAGAAAGCGGTCTCCAATGGCGAGATCGACACGGTGCTGGCCTGCATCGTCGACATGCAGGGGCGGCTCGCGGGAAAGCGTTTCCTGGCGCAGTACTTTGTGGATTCTGCTCATGACGAGACGCATGGCTGCAACTATCTGCTCGCCGCCGACATCGATATGGAGCCGGTGCCGGGCTACAAGGCGGCAAGCTGGTCGAAGGGCTATGGCGACTTCGTCATGAAGCCGGACCTTGCGACACTGCGGCGGATTCCGTGGCTGGAAAAGACCGCGCTGGTGATCTGCGACGTGCTCGACCACCACACCCATGACGACCTTCCGCATTCGCCGCGCGCGATGCTGAAAAAGCAGGTCAAGCGGCTCACCGAACGCGGCTATATCGGCTACTTCGCCTCCGAGCTCGAATTCTACCTGTTCAACGAGACCTATGATTCCGCCCGCAAGAAGCACTGGCAGGGCCTCGATACCGCTTCGCCCTATATTGGCGACTACCAGATCGGCATCACCACCAAGGAAGAAGGCGTCATGCGCCGGCTTCGCAACGAGATGGAAGCGGCCGGCATTCCGATCGAGAATTCCAAGGGCGAATGGGGCCCAGGCCAGGAAGAGATCAATGTGCGCTATGCCGAAGCGCTCGACATGGCCGACCGCCACGTCATCCTGAAGAACGGCGCCAAGGAGATTGCCGAGTCCGAAGGCAAGTCGATTTCCTTCATGTCGAAATACAATTACGGGCTCGCCGGTAATTCCAGCCACATCCACAATTCGCTGTGGAGCGCCGACGGCAAGACGCCATTGTTCTTCGACAAGAAGGCGGACTGGACTTTGTCCACGCTTGGCCAGCAATGGGCGGCTGGGCAGCTCAAATATGCCAGGGAGTTTACCTGGTTCCTGGCGCCCTACATCAACTCCTACAAGCGCTTCCAGGCCGGCACCTTCGCACCGACCAAGATCATGTGGAGCGAGGACAACCGCACCGCCGGCTTCCGCCTGTGCGGTGAGGGCACCAAGGGCATCCGCATGGAATGCCGCATCGGCGGCGCCGACCTGAACCCCTATCTCGCTTTCGCCGCGCTGATCGCCGCCGGCCTTGCCGGCATCGACGAGAAGCTCGAACTGCAGAAGCCGTTCGTCGGCGATGCCTACCAGGCCTCGCGCCTGCCAGAGATCCCGAAGACGCTTCGCGACGCCACCGAGACGCTGGCCAAGTCGAAGATGCTGAAGCAGGCGCTCGGCGATGACGTGCTCGAACATTATGTCCACACCGCAAAGTGGGAGCAGTTCGAATACGACCGCCGGATTACGGATTGGGAACTGCACAGGGGGTTCGAGCGGTATTAAAACTTTATACAGCTTTAATGTTGACAATGTAGTGAAGTTAGTACCATATGGTACCTGTAAATTGCAGTGCGCTACATTGAGGAGTTTGCAATGTCCAAATATGCGCCGCTCAAGGACTTCCTCATTGCCCAAAATGTCGATCGCGTTCCGATGTCATTCGCCGAAATCGAGAGAGTGCTCAATCTGCCGCTGCCCGCATCGAAGCAATACCCTGCATGGTGGAGCAACAATCCGAGCAACAATCCCATGACAAGGGAGTGGCTTGAGGCCGGGTTCGAGACCGAATCCGTCAATATAGGGAGTGGGAAACTGGTATTTCGCCGCGTTCGCAAAGTGCCCATTTCGGCGCCGCCCAGTGGTAGCGTGCCTGCCGCGCCAAAGGAGGCGCGCGCGGATCGCCACCCCGGTTTTGGTTTCATGAAGGGCCTGATAACAATCGAAGCCGGATTTGATATCACCAAACCTTTCGATGACGAGCCATGGGACCGGGGCTATCTGGGCGGTGAGGCTGACGCGCGCGACGGCAAACTTGCGGTGCGTAAATGAGCGAAGAGCCAAACCTGCTTCTGGATACATGTGCGATGATCTTTGTCGCCAACGATAGTCTGATCGATCCGCACGCAAGCCGGGAGATTTCGGAAGCGGCCTATGACGGCCGTCTGTATCTTTCGCCGATGTCGGCATGGGAGATCGGAATTGGCGTAGCCAAGGGCCGGCTCAATCTGCCATTGGCGCCACTCGACTTCGTGGAGAGATTCATCGAGCGAATGTCGGCAAAGCTCAGCGCTATCTCACCAGCCATTCTGATTGCGTCATCCAACCTGCCCGGTCCGCCTCATGGTGATCCCATGGATCGGATACTGATGGCAAGTGCGAGAGCGTTGGACATGGTTCTGGTGACGCGTGACGAGCCCATCCTTCGCTATGGCCGCAATGGCCATCTGCGCACCCTAGCCTGCTAACTTGGAGTATCCTTTGGAAACCGTAAAACTCAAATCGCCCATCGATGGTTCGATTTACGCCGAGCGGCCGATCGCGACCGACCAGGCGATCAATGCCGCGGTCGAGCGCGCCAAAGCGGCGCGGGAGAAGTGGGCGCTGACGCCGATCGTCGAGCGCGGCAAATTTATGCTGGCGATGCTCGAAGCGCTGGTCGCGATGACCGACGAGATCGTGCCGGAGATCGCCTGGCAGATGGGGCGACCGGTGCGCTATGGCGGCGAGTTCGGCGGCGTCAGGGAACGCACCAATTACATGGTCGAGATCGCTGAAGCCGCGCTGAAATCCGTGCCGGCATCCAACCCGAAGGACGGCTTCCGACGCTATGTGAAGAAGGATCCGCTCGGCGTCGTCATGGTGATCGCGCCGTGGAACTATCCCTATCTGACCGCCGTCAACACCATCGTGCCGGCACTGATGGCCGGCAATACCGTTATCCTCAAACATGCGGCGCAGACGCTGCTGGTCGGCGAACGGTTCCAGCAGGCGTTCGACAAAATTGGGCTGCCCAAGGGCGTGTTCCAGAACGTCGTGCTGAACCATGCCCAGACCGAGAAGCTGCTCGGCTCGGGCAAGATCGACCATGTCAATTTCACCGGTTCGGTCGGCGGCGGCCGCGCCATCGAGAGGGCGGCGGCCGGCACCTTCATGACGCTCGGGCTCGAACTCGGCGGCAAGGATCCGGCCTATGTGCTGCCCGACGCCAAGCTCGACCATGCGGTGGCCAATCTGGTCGACGGCGCCTTCTACAATTCCGGCCAGTGCTGCTGCGGCATCGAGCGCGTCTATGTGCATGAGAAGGTCTACGACCAGTTCGTCGAAGGTTTCATCGCCGAGACGAAGAATTATGTCGTCGGCAATCCGCTGGAACAGGCGACGACAATGGGGCCGATGGCGCAGGCGCGCTTTGCCGACCTGATCCGCGAGCAGAAGGCCGAGGCGCTGCGCAAGGGTGCAATCGCACACATCAATATGAAGGTGGCTAACGACAAGGCCGGCTCGCCCTATCTGGCGCCGGAAGTGCTGACCGGCGTCGACCACCAGATGAGCGTCATGCGCGAGGAAAGTTTTGGCCCGATCGTCGGCATCATGAAGGTGCGCAACGACGAGGAGGCGATCGCGCTGATGAACGACAGCCCCTACGGGCTGACCGCTTCGATCTGGACCGACGATATCGAGCATGCGGTGGCGATCGGCGACCGCGTCGAGACCGGCACCGTGTTCATGAACCGCTGCGACTACCTCGATCCGGCGCTGGTCTGGACCGGCGTCAAGGACACCGGCAAAGGCGTCGCCCTTTCGGCGCTCGGCTACGACAATCTGACCCGGCCGAAATCCTTCCATCTGCGCGAAGCCATCTGATTTTTTGAAAGACAAGACATGTCCAAGCTGATCTCCAAATGGAACTACCCGACCACCGTCCGCTTCGGCGCGGGGCGCATCAAGGAACTGCCTGACGTGCTCGCTGCCACCGGCATTAAGCGGCCGCTATTCGTCACCGATCCGGGGTTGGCGAAACTGCCGGTCGTCGCTTCGACGCTGAAAATCCTCGACGACGCCAAGGTATCCTATGGCGTGTTCTCCGAGGTGAAGCCGAACCCGGTCGATTCCAACCTCACCGCCGGCATCGCCGTGTTCAAGAAGGGCAAGCATGACGGCGTCATCGCCTTCGGCGGCGGTTCAGCGCTCGATCTCGGCAAGCTGATCGCGTTCCAGGCCGGCCAGACGCGACCGATCTGGGACTTTGAGGATGTCGGCGACTGGTGGACGCGCGCCAATTCGGATGCCATCGCGCCGATCATCGCCGTGCCGACCACTGCCGGCACAGGCTCGGAAGTCGGGCGTGCCGGCGTCATCACCAATGAGGCGACGCACACCAAGAAGGTCATCTTCCATCCGAAGCTTTTGCCGGCAATCGTCATTGCCGATCCGGAACTGTCGGTCGGCATGCCCGGCTTCATCACCGCCGGCACCGGCATGGATGCGCTGGCACATTGCCTCGAAGCCTATTGCGCGCCGGGCTACCATCCGATGGCCGACGGCATTGCGGTGGAAGGTGTGCGCCTGGTGTTCGAGAACCTGCCCAGGGCCTACGCCAAAGGCAAGGACCTTGTCGCGCGCGCCCACATGATGAGTGCGGCCGCCATGGGTGCTGCCGCCTTCCAGAAGGGTCTTGGCGCCATCCACTCGCTGTCGCATCCGATCGGCGCGCTCTACGACACCCATCACGGCATGACGAATGCGGTGTTCATGCCCTATGTCTTGGCCTTCAATCGCGACTCCATCGAGGAGCGGATTGCCCGGCTCGCTGCCTATTGCGGCATCAAGGGTGGCTTCGACGGCTTTGCCAAAGCGATCATCAAGCTGCGCAAGGAATTGAAGGTGCCGCATGCGCTGCCCGATCTGATCAAGGGGCTCGACATGGACAAGAAGCGCAAGGGGCTGATCGCCGACATGGCGGTGGTCGATCCGACAGCCGGCGGCAACCCGGTCAAGCTGACCAAGAAAGCAGCGCTGACGCTGCTCGAGAACACTATCGCCGGCACTGTCTGAGGCGGTTTCTGCGCCGGACGTGATCTAAAAACGAAGGGAAAGGAAGGGCAAGGGGGCAAAAAGCAAGGCAATAAACCATTAGCCGGGAAATTAAGTCGAGGCTAATTGCTACAGCCGGTTAAAAAGAGTTAACTTTTCGTACCGCCGGGGGCCAGTTTCAAAAAGCTTTCATCTGGCTGTCATATGAAACCGATACCGCATCGCAGGCGTCCAGGACGCCAGTTCAACGGAGAGAACACATGTTCAAGTTCACAGGGAAAGTGCTTTCCCTTTCGGCCGTCGCCCTCATGGCGACCTCTGCTATCTCGTCGGCCCAGTCCATGGATGAACTGGTTGCCGCTGCGAAGAAGGAAGGCCAGCTCACGACAATCGCGCTGCCGCATGACTGGTGCGGCTACGGCGCCGTCATCGACGGCTTCAAGGCAAAGTATCCTGAGATCACCATCAACGAACTCAACCCCGATGCCGGCTCCGGCGACGAGGTCGAGGCGATCAAGGCCAACAAGGACAACAAGGGCCCGCAGGCGCCCGACGTCATCGACGTTGGCCTGTCCTTCGGCCCGACCGCCAAGGCTGACGGCCTGATCCAGCCCTACAAAGTGTCGACCTGGGACTCGATCCCCGACAGCGCCAAGGATGCCGATGGTTACTGGACCGGCGACTACTATGGCGTGCTATCCTTCCTGGTGAACAAGGACCTCGTCAAGGAAGCGCCTGCTGACTGGGCTGACCTGCTGAAGCCGGAATTCGCCAACACCGTGGCGCTTGCCGGCGACCCGCGCGCCTCGAACCAGGCCATCCAGGCCGTCTACGCGGCCGGCATTTCCGGTGGTGCGGCTGCCGGCGAAGCTGCTGGCACTGCTGGTCTCGACTTCTTCAAGAAGCTTAACGCCGCCGGCAATTTCGTGCCGGTCATCGGCAAACCGGCGACCCTGGCACAAGGCCAGACGCCGATCCTGGTGACCTGGGATTACAATGCACTTGCCGGTCGCGACACGCTGAAGGGCAATCCGCCCGTCGACGTCGTCGTGCCCAAGACCGGTGTCGTTGCCGGCGTCTATGTGCAGGCGATCAGTGCTTTCGCACCGCATCCGAACGCTGCCAAGCTCTGGCTGGAGTATCTCTACTCCGACGAAGGCCAGATCGGCTGGCTGAAGGGCTATTGCCACCCGATCCGCTTCAACGATCTTGCCAAGAACGGCAAGCTCCCGGCGGACGTGATGGCCAAGCTGCCGCCGGCCGAGGCTTACGCTGCCGCGGTGTTCCCGACGCTGGACGAGCAGGGCAAGGCAAAGGAAGCCGTCACCAAGAACTGGGATGCCGTCGTCGGCGCCAACGTCAAGTAAGGCTTGAAACCAACCGGGCGGCCTCGCGGCCGCCCGGTGTTCCTCGGAGACGGTAGCCGGCGCATGACAGATATCTCGCTTTCCGATCACGCAGTTGCCGGGAAGACCGCGCCCCCCAGCGAGGCGCGTGCAATGCGACTGCCGACGCAATGGCTCGGCGTTGCGCCATTCTTCATCTTCGCCATCATGTTCCTGATCCTACCCACGCTCTATCTGATGCTGGGTGCATTCCAGAACGATGCCGGCGAATTCACGTTCGAAAACATAGCAGCACTGGCGCAGCCATCGATTGTCGCCGCCTACTGGATCTCGCTCAAGGTCAGCCTTTCCTCGTCGCTGATCGGCGCCTTCGCAGGTCTCGGCATCGCCATCGCCATCGTGCGCGGCGGCCTGCCGGAGTGGATACGTTCGGCGACGCTGACATTCTCCGGCGTGGCTTCCAATTTCGCCGGCGTACCGCTGGCCTTCGCCTTCATCGCCACGCTCGGACGCCTCGGTCTCGCCACGGTGCTGCTCAACACCGTGTTCGGCCTCAACATTTATGCGCACGGCTTCAACATCCTATCGTTCTGGGGCCTGACGCTGACCTATGTCTATTTCCAGATTCCCCTAATGGTGGTCATCATCACGCCGGCGATCGACGGCTTGAAGAAGGAGTGGGGCGAGGCTGCGGCGACGCTTGGCGCCACCCAGACGCAATACTGGCGCATGGTGGTCATCCCGGTGATCTGGCCGAGTTTCCTCGGCACGGTCATCCTGCTCTTCGCCAATGCCTTCGGCGCCATCGCCACCGCCTATGCGCTGACCGGCTCTTCACTCAACATCGTACCGATCCTGCTCTATGCGCAGATACGCGGTGACGTGCTGCACAATGCCCATCTCGGCTATGCGATCGCCTTCGGCATGATCGTCATCACCGGGCTGGCCAATGTCTTCTACATTTGGTTCCGGACGCGCTCGGAGAGGTGGCTGAAATGAAGTCCGGAAAATTCTGGGCCTGGGTCGTCTTCGGGCTGGGCGCGGCCTATTTCTTCATTCCGCTGATCGCGACGGTGGAATTTTCCTTGCGCATGCGGCGCGGCGCTTATTCCTTCGACGCCTATCAGATCGTGCTTGGCGACCCTCGTTTTCAGGCGACCTTTGGCTACTCAGTGCTTGCCGCCATCTTCACCATCATTCTGGGCGTGTTGATCGTGGTGCCCGCCGCCTACTGGATTCGACTGCGCCTGCCGCAACTGCGGCCGATCGTAGAGTTCATCACGCTGCTGCCGCTGGTCATTCCCGCCATCGTCATCGTCTTCGGCTATATCAGGATGTACGGTTCGAATTCGCCGCTGCCGTTCCTGGCGACCGACATGGGCACAAATGCCTTGCTGGTCATCGGCTATGCAATGCTGGCGCTGCCCTACATGTATCGCGCGGTCGATACCGGACTGCGCACCATCGACGTCAGGACGCTGACCGAAGCGGCGCAGATCCTTGGCGCCGGTTGGGGCACGATCATTGGTCGTGTGATCCTGCCCAATGTGCTGATCGCCGTGCTGTCGGGCGCCTTCCTTACCTTCGCCATCGTCATTGGCGAATTCACCATGGCCAGCTTGCTCAACCGGCCCGCCTTCGGCCCCTATCTGCAAAACGTTGGCGCCAACCGCGCCTATGAGCCGGCGGCGCTTGCCATCATCGCCTTCGCCATCACCTGGGGCTGTATGTCGCTGATCCAGATCCTGTCCCGTTTCGCGCCGAGATCGGCGAACCGCCCGAACTGATCGACAAAGTACTGATCGAAAGAAAAAGCCATGGCCGAACCATTCCTCTCCATCCAGCATGTGCGAAAATCCTTCGGCGCCACCACCGTGGTCGAAGATTTCAATCTTGATGTCGAGCCGGGCGAGTTCGTATCCTTCCTTGGGCCATCGGGTTGCGGCAAGACCACCGTGCTGCGCATGGTCGCCGGTTTCGAAGAGCCGTCGGCGGGCAAGATCGTCGTCGCAGGCAAGGACATCACGAGGCTAAAGCCCAACCAGCGCAATGTCGGCATGGTGTTCCAAGCCTATGCGCTGTTCCCCAACCTGACGGTGGCGCAAAACATCGGCTTTGGCCTGAAGGTCGCCGGCATGCCCAAGGCGGACATCGACAGACGCGTGGCCGAGATGCTCGACATCATCAAGCTGCCGCAGATGGCCGACCGCTATCCCTACCAGCTCTCCGGCGGCCAGCAGCAGCGCATCGCGCTGGCGCGTGCCATCGCGCCGAAGCCGAAGCTGCTTTTGCTCGACGAGCCGCTGTCGGCGCTCGACGCCAAGGTACGTGTGTCGTTGCGCGAGGAAATCCGCTCGATCCAGAAGAAGCTCGGCATCACCACCATCTTCGTCACCCATGACCAGGAAGAGGCGCTGTCGATCTCCGACCGCATCGCGGTGATGTATGGCGGCAAGGCCGAGCAGGTCGGCACGCCGTTCGAGATCTACAACCGGCCGGCGACCAAGTTCGTCGCCAACTTCGTCGGCACGCTGAACGTGCTCGAAGGCAAGGTCACTGACGCCGCGGCCGGCACGGTGCAAGTCAACACGCAGGAAGTCTCGCTCAAGGGCAAGCTCAACGGCTCGAAGTCGGGCGACACGCTGTCGCTGGCGCTGCGTCCCGAGGCGATCTCGCTCGGACGCCAGCCCGGTCGCGATTCAAGCCTGTCGGGCGAAATCTCCGAAGTGCACTTCCTCGGCTCGGTCATTCGCGTTCGCGTCGGCATCGGCGGCAACACGGTGTCGCTCGACACCTTCAACAGCCCGGCAACGCCACCGCCGGCTGTCGGCGAGAAGGCCGACATATCGTTCTCATCGAGCGATATGCTGGTGCTGCACTAGCAAAGCAGCATCCTGGGGCGACCGAGGCGGTCGATTCAAGCTGGCGCGATGAACGGCCGTATCATTGCCGGACCCCGAGTGCTGGATAATCAACAGCATCTTGCCATCCAGCCACTGCCCATGATGCCGCTTCGCCGCTACGATGGGCCATGGCGCTATTCGAACTTACCCTCATCCTGCTTCTGGCTGCCGTCGCGCTGACGGCGCTGTCGCGGCGGCTGGAAATTCCCTATCCGTCCCTGCTGGCTCTGGCCGGCGTCGCGATTGCCTTCGTACCCGGTGCGCCGACGATCGAGATCGATCCGGAGCTGGCGCTTGCCCTGTTCATCGCGCCGGTGCTTCTCGACGCCGCCTATGACACGTCGCTGCGCGACCTCAAGCGCTACCGGCTGTCGCTCGCGCTGCTGGCGCTAGGCGCCGTGGTCTTCACCACCGTGGTGGTTGCCTTGGTCGGCTGGAAGATGGCCGGCCTGCCGATCGCGGCGGCAATCGCGCTCGGCGCCATCGTCGCGCCACCGGATGCGGTGGCCGCATCCGCCGTGCTCAGCCAGTTCAAGGTACCGCACCGCATTACCGCCATCCTGCAGGGCGAGAGCCTGCTCAACGATGCCACGGCGCTGCTGATCTACCGGCTGGCGGTTTCGGCGGCGCTTGGCACGATCATGCTCAGCAACGCCGTTCCGGTGATCCTGCTGGCAACGATCGGCAGTGTGATCGCGGGCTATCTGTTTGGCCGCGTCTCGCTGCTGTCGCTCGGCCGCATCGAGGATGCGGCGAGCAGCACGGTGGTGCAGTTTGCCGGAACCTTCGCCGTGTGGATCATCGCCGACAGGCTGGGCCTTTCCGCCATCATCACCATCGTCGTCTATGCCATGACCATTGCGCGCAGGGCGCCGCGCCAGTCGTCGGCGAGACGCCGCGTCAGTACCTATTCGGTCTGGGAGTCGGCCGTGTTCGTGCTCAACGTGCTGGCTTTCGTGCTGATGGGCCTGCAGGCACGCACGATCGTTGGCAGGCTGGCCGGCGACGGGCAAGGCGAAGCATTCCTTTTCGCCGCAACGGTGCTGGTCGTCGTTATCGTCGCGCGCCTTGTCTGGGTGGCGAGTTACGTCGCGATCATCCGGTGGCTTGCCCGCTTCGGCAGCCAAGAGGCAAGGCGGGAATTGCCGACGTTCGGCGGCGCCGTCATTGTCGGCTGGTGCGGCATGCGTGGGTTGGTGACGCTGGTGGTGGCCATTGCGCTGCCGGCCGATTTTCCCGGCCGCGACCCGATAGTGCTTGCCGCCTTCGCGGTGGTGCTGGGCACGCTGGTGCTGCAAGGCATGACGCTGAAGCCGCTGCTGCGCTGGATCAACTTCGACCCCGATAGAACCGTCGACAATGAGGTGGCGCAGGCGCGCGTCGCCATCATGCAGGCAGCACTGGACGTGCTGAGCCGCAAGACATCTGCGGCCGCCGCCGTCGTGCGCGAACAGTATGAAGCGCAGCGCCTGATTGCGGAAAACCCGGAGGACGCTCAGGCCGCGACCGAATACGACCGGCTGCGCCTCTATGCCATCAACCGCCAGCGCGACACGCTCGAGGAGTTGCGCAGCAACGGCACGATCGGCGACGAAGCCTACCACCGGCTGGAGGAAGAGATCGACTGGGCCGAACTGGCGGCATCGCCGGCGGGCCGGTTCCAGCCGCTGACCACATCATAGACGCTGGCCCAGTTCCGCCGTCGTGCCGGTACATTGCAACCCATCTGCCGAACCGCTACTGCCAAAGCGAAATTGAGCCGGATAAGCAATGAAACTGGTCAGCTACAACATCCAGTACGGGTTCGGCGGCGATGGCCGTTACGATCTTTCGCGCTGCACCAAGCTGGTCGAGGGCGCCGATATCATCGCGCTGCAGGAGGTCGAGCGGCATTGGCAGCGCACCAATGAGGACGACCAGCCGGAGGTCCTGTCCAAGCTGCTGCCTAGCTATTACTGGGTCTATGGCCCGGCCTTCGACATGGACGCCAGTGAGCAGCGCGACGGCCGGGTCGTCAACCGCCGCCGCCAGTTCGGCACCATGCTGCTGTCGAAGCTGCCGATCGCCTGGTCGCGGCTGCACGCGCTGCCCATGCGCCGCACGCTGCGGCCGCTCAACACGCGCAACGCCGCGCTCGAATGCATGATCCGCACGCCGGCCGGACCGGTAAGGGTCCTGTCGCTGCATCTCGCCCATATCGCGGCGGAGGAGCGTCTGGAGCAGATCGACTATCTCTTGGCCGAGCATCGCCGCGCGCCGTCCGAGGGCGGCCCGTGGAGCGGCGCGGACGATGAGCCTTCGCGCAACTGGACCAGTGGCGAGGCCGAGCCGGAAAACCCGACAGCTGCGATCTGGATGGGCGATTTCAACATGGAGCCGGGCAGCGCCGAATACAGCCGCATCGTCGGCAGCACGCCCTATCATCGCGGGGCAGCTTATCTCGACGGCTTTGTTGATGCCGCTGCCGTCGCTAGCGAGCCGGCTGCCGATTTCCACACCCATGTGAAAACGATCGACGGGAAAGTGGCAAAACGCCGGCTCGACCATTGCTTCGTCGGCGGTATGTTCGCGGACCGTGTGCGCTCGGTCAGTGCCGATATAGGCGAGATCGCTTCAGACCATTTTCCGGTCCGGATCGATATCGATCTCGACGCCTTTGAGCTCGGGAGATCGGTGAGCCCTCGATGACGCTTTTCGTCTTTTTCGCGGTGCTTGCCGCCGCCGCCATGCACGCGATCTGGAACGCGCTGGTCAAGGTGCATCTCGATCGCTTCCTGTCGATCACGCTGATGACGCTGGGCATGGGTTTTGCCGCACTGTTCGTGCTGCCCTTCGTCGAGTTTCCAAAGGCCGCGGTATGGCCCTTTATAATCGCCTCGGTGCTCTTTCACATGGGCTACCGGACCTTCCTGATCGGCGCCTACAAGGCCGGCGATTTCGCCCAGACCTATCCGCTGGCGCGCGGCACGGCGCCGCTTTTGACCGCCCTCGGCGGCGTTGTCGTGGTGCAGGAGATGCCGGCGCCGTTCGCCATCCTCGGCATCCTCTTGTTGTCAGCCGGCACGCTGGTGATGTCGTTTCGCGGCGGCGCGCATCTGGAGCGGATCAATGTGCGGGCGGTCGGCTTTGCGCTCGGCACTTCGATCTTCATATCCAGCTATACGCTCTCCGACGGCAGCGGCGCGCGGCTGGCCGCAACGGCAACGAGCTATGCCGCATGGCTGTTCATCTGCGATGCCACGTGGGCGCTGGTGCTGTGCCTCATCTTTCGCGGGCCCAAGGCGCTGCCCGTGCTGGCGCGTGACTGGAAGGCAGGCCTGTTCACCGGCGTGCTCAGCGGCGCGGCCTACTGGATCGTCATGTGGGCGATGACCAAGGCGCCGATCGCCTCGGTGGCGTCGTTGCGCGAGACGTCGATCCTGTTTGCCATGATGATCTCGGTTTTCGCGCTCGGCGAGAAGATGACAGGCTGGCGCGGCGCCGCCGCGCTCAGCATCGTCGCCGGTGTCGTGGCCCTCAGACTGGGCTGAGAGCCTGATACTTCAGCCGAGCACCGTCATCACCTGTCCGCGCCGTTCCGGACTGAAGCGGATGACGACGATGATGCAGACGGCGACCACGCCGGCAAACAGCGCCAGCGCGTAGCCACGAGATTGGGCGAGAAGGCAGCCAGCGCGCCGATCACCGAATAGCTTACGATGTTGAGCATCAGAATGGGCTTGCGGCCATATTTGTCGGCCAGCCTGCCGAAGAAGAAGGCGCCGATGAAGCGTGTCGCCAGCGTCAGGAACAACGCTTTGGAGACTGCCGGGACGTCAGTGTTGGATTCGGTTGCGATATCGGTGAGCAGGAACGTCAGAAGGAAGAAATCAAAAGCGTCGAGCGTCCAGCCGAGGAAGGAGGCAAGGACGGTTTTCTTCTTCTGCGCGGTGAGAGCCACGACGTTCCTCCTAAACGCCCCCGGGGAACGATATGTTCCTTGGGGCGCAAAAGAGAACAGGCGTCAGCCGGCTTTCGAAAGAAGCGCGGTCACTTTTTCGTAATGTCGAGATCGAACACCATCAGCCCGTCGGTGCCGCCTTCGAGCGCTGCGACCAATCGGGCGCCGGCGCGCTGATGCGCTTCATGCACGAGATAGGCGTCGCGGGCGGCGGCATCGCGGAAGTCGATGGTGAAGGCATGGCTGAAGCCGCGCGCGAACGGCTCCGGGCTGACATTGGTGCTGAAATGGACCGTGTCCATGCCGTCGACAACAGAGCGCAGTGCTTCGAGATCGGCGTGGATTGCCGTGCGCTCGGTGGCGGGCACATCGCTGCGGAAGCGTACGAAGACGCAGTGTCTGATCATTGGTTCGTTCTCCTAAGTGGCTATGCGGCCCGATTGCCGGAGAACACCGCCGGCGGAAGCGGCTCGCGGCCGAGGATGATGTCGGCGCCTTTTTCGCCGACCATGATGGTCGGCGCATTGGTGTTGGAGGAAGGCACGCGCGGCATCACCGAGGCATCGCAGACGCGCAGGCCCTCGATGCCGCGCAGGCGCAGGTCCGGTGTGACCACCGCCATATCGTCATGGCCCATGCGGCAGGTGCCCACGGGGTGATGGTCGGTCTTGGCGGTGCGGCAGGCATAGTCGATCAGCTCGTCGTCGCTGGCGAGCGATGGTCCGGGCAGCACCTCGCGCAACACGTAAGGTGCAAGCGCCTTCTGCCGCATGATCTCGCGCGCAAGCCTGAGGCCCTTGATCGACATGGCGCGGTCATAAGGGTCCGACCAATAGTTGGGATCGATCAGCGGGTGGTCGGCCGGGTCGGCGCTGCTCAGCCGCACCGTGCCGCGCGAGCGCGGGCGCAGGAAGGCCGAGTTCAAGGTCACGCCGGGGTTCTTCAACCTCTCGACGCCGGCCTCGATGCCGGAGCCGAGTCCCAGATGGAACTGGATGTCGGGCGAGGCGGCGGTCGGATCGGCGTACCAGAAGCCGCCGGTCTCGAACAGGCTGGAGGCGACCGGCCCTTTCTTCAGCAGCAGATACTGCAAGCCGGCCCACGCGGTGCGGTGCAGCTTGGCGTAGTTGTCATAGGTGTGGTCGCCGGTGCATTCGGCGATGACGAACAAATCGAGATGGTCCTGCATGTTGGAGCCGACACCGGGCAGATCATGCACCGGCGTCACGCCGACCGATTTCAGGTGATCAGCCGGGCCGATGCCCGACTGCATCAACAGCTTCGGCGAACCGATGGCGCCGGACGAGACGATCACTTCGCGCTCGGCGCGCATGATGGTCTTCTCGCCGCCGGGTTTGTCGACGATCTCGACGCCGGTGGCGCGGCCTTTCTCGACGACGATGCGGGTGACCAGCACATCGGTTCGGACCGTCAGGTTCTTGCGGGCGCGGATGGGCTTCAAATAGGCGACCGAAGCGGATGAGCGCCGGGCGTCCTTCTGGGTCAGCTGGTAGTAGCCGACGCCTTCCTGGCTAGCGCCGTTGAAATCCGGGTTGAAGGGGATGCCCATCTCTTGGCCGGCGCGGAAATAGGCTTCGCAAATCGGCAGCGGCGAAATAGGGTTCGACACGCCGAGCGGCCCCTGGTCGCCGTGAAAATCGTTGGCGAAGCGCTGGTTGTTCTCGGCGCGCTTGAAATAAGGCAGCACGTCGCGATAGCCCCAGCCCGCGAGGCCCTCTTCCTTCTCCCATGCGTCGTAGTCGCGAGCGTTGCCGCGCGTGTATATCTGGGCATTGATGGACGAGCCGCCGCCGACCACCTTCGCCTGCGTATACCAGAAGACGCGGTCCTGCATGTGCCTCTGCGGCACGGTCGACCAGCCCCAGGAAGCGATGCCCTTGGTCATCTTGGCAAAGCCCGCCGGCATGTGGATGTAGGGGTGCCAGTCCTTGCCGCCGGCCTCGAGCAGCAGCACGGAGTTCGCTGGATCCTCGCTCAGCCGGTTGGCCAGAACGCAGCCGGCCGGGCCGGCACCTACGATGATGTAGTCGGTCATAACCCTATCCACCTACAGTCGAGGCACGGAGAGCGCGCCGTCGACATTGATAATCGAGCCTGTGGAAAAGCCGAGCTTGCCGGCGGCAAGCGTCGCCACCACGGCGCCGATGTCCGATGCTTCGCCCCAGCGTTTTGCCGGCACCAGGCCGCTGTCGATAAGCGCGTCGTATTTGGCTGATACGCTCGCGGTCATGTCGGTGCGAATGATGCCCGGCCGCAGTTCGAACACGCCGATGTTTTCCGGCGCAAGCCGTAGCGCCAGGTTCTTCACCCACATCGAAAGGCCGGCTTTCGAGATGCAGTAGTCGGCGCGTTCCGGCGAGGCCATATCGGCGCTGACCGAGGTGATGGTGATGATCGAGCGCGGATGATTGCTGGGAGCCGCCAGCATCGCCTTGGCGACGGCCTGGCTAAGGAAGACTGTGCCGCGCAAATTGACGTCCAGCGCACGGTCGAAATTCTCGGGCTTCAGCTCCAGCAGATCGCCGCGCACCACGGCGCCGATGCCGGCATTGTTGACGAGGCAGTCGATGCGGCTGAAGGCACGTATGGCGGCGTCGACGAGGGCCGTGTGATCCTCGAGGTTGGCGATATCACAACGGACATAGGCGAACTCCGCACCCCGTGCGGTGATGTTGGCGGCCAGTTCGTCCGGCGCTTGTTCGGCAAGGTCGGCGATCAAAATGTCGAAGCCGTCCCCGGCCAGCGCCTCGGCGCAGGCGAGCCCAATGCCGCGCGCACCGCCGGTGACGATTGCTGCGGGGCGGGTCATGCCGCGAGGTCCGTTCGGCGAATATGCTCGGCCACGCGCAGCGCCTGTGCCGCAATCGACAGCGCCGGATTCACGGCGGCCGAGTTCGGCAAAAAACTGGCGTCGACAACGAACAGGTTCGGGTGGTCGAAGGCGCGGCAGAAAGGGTCGAGCGGCGACGTCGCCGGATCGTCGCCCATTTTCACCGTGCCGCACTGGTGCGAGGGCGTGCGCTTGTCGAAGGGACGCGACAGCACGATGGGATAACCGCAGGCGCGGAAGTTCTCACGCATCACCTTGGTCAGCCCGTCCAGCGACTGCATGTTGGAGCGCCGCCATTGCATGACGATGTCCTTGCCGTCGACCATGATGCGGCTTTCCGGATCGGGCAGATCCTCGCACATCAGATACCAGTCGACGGCGCGACCGGCCATGTAATCGAGCGCGAATTTCGGCACGCGTTTGACGTTGGCCTTCAACATGTTGCCGTCGATCTTGCCGAGCAGTTGGACGTTGCCGAGCGGCTTGCCGCCTTTGCCGTCGGAGAGATAGTAGTCATTCAGCATAAGCGTCTTCTGGTAGACGCTGTCGTTCCTGCGGCGCGGATCGATCGCCAGCATGGCGCTCGAATTATGGTTCATGAAATTGCGGCCGACCTGGTCGGAGCTGTTGGCGAGGCCTTTGCCATCTGGTGAAGGCGAGCGCAGCAGGATGACGGCGGAATTGACCGCGCCGGCGGACAGGATGACCAGCTTCGGCGCGACTTTCTTCAGCTCGCCATTCTGACGGTAGTGAACGGCAGCGATGCTTTTGCCGTCGGACGACGCTTCGAGATATTCGACATGGCAGCCGGTTTTGAGCCGGATATTGCTGTCCTTAAGTGCAGCCGTCAGCGGTCCGGTCTGCGCATCGACCTTGCCCTGGGCGGTGTTGGGGAATGCGTCCCAGCCGGTCTTGCCCTCTTTCAGCCAGGTGTCGATGTCGACGCCTAGCGGCAGCGAGGCCGGATGCAGGCCGAGGCCTTTCAACTCGGCGCGGGCGCGCGCAATCGGCGCCTCGTCGGGCACCGGCTTGAAGGCATAGGGGACCGAGTGGAACGGTTCGGTCGGATCCTCGCCGAGTGAGCCGCGGACGCGAAACAGCTGCTCGGCTTTCGAATACCAAGGCTCGAATTCATCGTAGGAAAACGGCCATGCCGGCGAGACGCCACCGAAGTGCTCCATGGCGGCGAAATCCTCTTTGCGGTAGCGGATCAGCACCGCGCCGTAGAATTTCGAATTGCCGCCGACATAGTAGTAATTGCCGGGGTTGAAGGCGCCGCCGCCGGCCTCGCGCCACATCTCCTTCGGACGGTAGTGGCCGTCGACGAAGATGGAGCGCGTGTCGCGGGCATGCGGCGTTGCCGTCAAGGGCTCGCCGCGCTCCAGCATCAGGATCGAGGCACCGCTGCCCGCCAGGCCGGATGCGATCGTAGCGCCGCCGATACCGGAGCCGATGATGACGATATCGGGGCTGACCATCTCGATCAGCGGATGCGGTGTTCGGTCGCCGGATCGAAGAACACGGCCTTGGTCAGGTTGAAGGCGAGCGGCATGCTGGTGCCCGGCTGGATGTTGGCGTCGGCCCGCAACCGCGCCACCACGCCCTTGCCGCCGAGGTTGGTCACCGCGAACGTGTCGGACCCTGCCGGCTCGACCACTTCGATGTGCAGGTCGGCAGTGGCAATGTTGGAGGCGTTGCGTTCCGCACCTTCCGGATCGGTCAGCGCTTCCGGGCGCACGCCGAAGATGATCGGCTTGCCCTGGAATGCCGAAAGACCCGCCGGCGCGTTGGCCATCGGCAGCGTGATCGGCTCGCGCGCCTCGCGCTCCAACACGACGGACAGCGCATTGCCCGACGTGGCAATGGTCGCCGGGATCAGGTTCATCGCTGGCGAACCCATGAAGTCGGCGACGAACAAATTGGTCGGGTTGTTGTAGATCTCGGCCGGGGTGCCGAACTGCTGCACCTCGCCGTCGCGCATGACGGCGATCTTGGTAGCCAGCGTCATCGCCTCGATCTGGTCGTGGGTGACGTAGACGATGGTTGTGCCGGTGGTGGCATGCAGGCGCTTGATCTCGATGCGCATGTCAACGCGCAATTTGGCGTCGAGGTTGGACAAAGGCTCGTCGAACAGGAACAGCTTGGGGTCGCGCACCAGCGCCCGGCCCATGGCGACGCGCTGGCGCTGGCCGCCGGAAAGCTGGCTCGGCTTGCGCTGCAGGAGGTGGCCGATCTGCAGGACCTTGGCCACCTTGTCGATCGCCTTTTGGCGTTCGTCGGCCGGCACGCCGCGCATCTCCATGCCGAAGGAGATGTTTCCGGCCACCGTCATGTTCGGATAGAGCGCATAGCTCTGGAACACCATGGCGATGTCGCGCTTGGATGGGTGCAGATCGTTGATGGCGCGGCCGTCGACGCGGATTTCGCCCTCGGTGATCTGCTCCAGGCCGGCAATCGTGTTGAGCAAGGTGGACTTGCCGCAGCCGGACGGGCCGACCAGCACCAGGAAGCCGCCCTTTTCGAGCTCGACATCGATGCCCTTCAGGATCTCGACATTCCCGAAGCGCTTCTTCAGCCCATCAATTTCCAGAAAAGCCATGGTCGTTCCTTCCGAATTGATCAGCCCTTGACCGCGCCAGCCATCAGCCCGCGCACGAAATAGCGGCCGGCGACGACATAGACGATCAGGGTGGGCAGAGCCGCGATCATCGCGGCCGCCATGTTGACATTGTATTCGACGACGCCGGTCGAGGTGTTGACGACGTTGTTGAGCGCCACCGTCATCGGCATGGAGTCGCCTGTGCCGGCGTAAGCCGAAGCGAACAGGAAGTCGTTCCAGATGTTGGTGAACTGGTAGATGACGGTGACGACGAAGATCGGCATCGAGTTCGGCAGCATGATGCGGCGGAAGATCTGGAAGAAGGAGGCGCCGTCGACCTGTGCGGCCTTGATCAGCTCGTTCGGGAATGCCTCGTAATAGTTGCGGAAAAACAGTGTGGTGAAGCCGATGCCGTAGACGACATGGACGAAGACCAGGTTGACCGTCGGATTGCCGAGACCGAAACTCGTACCCGTCGCATTCTGCAGCTTCACGCCGAAACGTCCCAGGCTGCCGAGGATGGTCGCCATCGGCAGCAGCACCGACTGGAACGGAATGAAGCAGGCAAACAGCATCAGCCCGAACACGAGCGTGGCGCCGCGAAAACGCCATTTGGTCAAGACGTAGCCGTTGAGCGCGCCGAGCATGGTCGAGATCAGTACGGCTGGAACCACCATCTTGATCGAGTTCCAGAAATAGCCCTTGATGCCGGCGCAGGTTAGGCCGACGCAGGTCTCGCCCCAGGCCTTCAGCCACGGGTCGAAGGTCGGCGCTTTGGGCAACGCCAGCATGTTGCCGTTCTGGATCTCGTCCATGGTCTTGAACGAGGTCACCAGCATGACGAACAGCGGCATCAGATAGAACAGCGCAAACAGCGCCAGAAGCCCGTAGATGACGATGCGGTTGAGGGTCTTGGTGCTGATGCCGCCGGAGGCCTTTTGGGAAGCAGCGGGGCGGGCAGGGGTGGCGACAGCGCTCATCGCGGCTTCTCCCTGAGTTCCGAATAGAGATAAGGCACGATGATGGCAACGATGGTCATCAGCATGATCACGGCACTGGCCGAGCCGACAGCCATTTCGTTGCGCTTGAACGTGTACTCATACATGAAGTTGGACGGCAGCCAGGCCGAGCCACCGGGGCCGCCGCTGGTCAGCGCCACCACCAGATCGTACGACTTGATGGCGAGGTGGGCGAGCACGATGAAGGCCGACAGGAAGATTGGCCGCAGCAGCGGAATGACGATGCGGCGGTAGAGCTGGAAGGTGGTGGCACCGTCGATCTGCGCCGCCTTCATGATCTCGCCGTCGATGCCGCGCAGGCCGGCCAGGAACATCGCCATGATGAAGCCGGAGGCCTGCCAGACGCCGGCAATGACCACCGTGTAGATGACGAAATCCTTGTTCTTGATCCAGTCGAAATGGAAGCTCGTCCAGCCCCACTGATGCAAGGTCTGCTCAAGACCGAGGCCGGGGTCGAGGAACCATTTCCAGGCGACGCCGGTGACGATGAAGGACAGCGCCATCGGGTAGAGATAGATCGGCCGCAACACGCCTTCGCCACGTATCTTCTGGTCGAGCAGGATGGCCAGGAACAGGCCGAGCGCCAGGCAGATGGCGATGTAGAGAAAGCCAAAAATGCCCATATTGACGATCGACGTGTACCAGCTCGATGGCGGGTCGGAGTCGAACGTCCAGCCCCACAGCCGTAGATACGCGCGTGGTCCGGTAATGACATAGGACGGGAAGGTCTTGGAATTGGTGAAGGACAGATAGACTGTCCACAGGATGAAGCCATAGACGAAGACGATGGTGATGGCGAAGCTCGGCGCCAGCACGATCTTCGGCAGCGCGTCCTGCAGTCGCGCGCGCACGGAGGGGCGAGACCGCTCGGGTGTCAGCTTGATCTGGGTCGTCGCTACACTGCTCATGAGGCTCCTCCCGTTCGGGTCGTCCGTGCTCTGCCGTCAGGAGGCAAGGCGGCCCCGTGCATACGGGTCTCTGGTCGGCATGGTGTTCAAGAGCGATTTCACCGTTTCACGGAAACGGCGAACCTCTCTAACTCTTTCTTTTACGCAATTCCGGCCGGAAAACCGCTCACACTTTTCCTGGAATTGCGCCAGCTGGCCAATCCTTAGGTGACACCTTCCCCGCCGAAGCGGGGAAGGTGTGTTTCTGGCCAGCGCTTACTTGGCGTCGTCGATTGCCTTGACCAGTTCGGTCACGGCTTCGTCCGAGGTCTTGATCTGACCGTGAACGAACTTCGAAACGACGTCCTTGTAGGCATTGGCGACCGCCGGAGGCGCGCCATAGCCCTGGGCAAGCGAGCCGAACAGTGTGCCGCCTTCGTTGGCAGCCTTCAGGTCAGCGATGCCCTTCTTGCCGCACGCGTCGAAGTCGGTGTCGGGAACGTCGGTACGGGCGGGAACCGAACCCTTGACGACGTTGAAGGCCGACTGGAAGCTCTTCGACAGGGTGGCGGTGGCCAACGCGACCTGGGCGGCCTTGCGGTCGTCCGGAACGTTGAACATGCCGAACATGTCGGAGTTGTAGACCACCGAGCCTTCCGTGCCCGGGAAGCGATAGCACAGGAAGTCGGTGCCCGGCGTTTTCTTGGCGGCGTTGAACTCGCCCTTGGCCCAGTCACCCATCACCTGCACCAGGGCATCGCCCTTGATGACCATGGCGGTGGCAAGGTTCCAGTCGCGGCCCGAGAAGTTCGGGTCGACATAGGTGACGAGCTTGGCGAGGTTGTCGAACGACTTCTTCATCGTGTCCGACTTGAGGGACTCGTCGTCGAGGTCGTTGAAGGCCTTCTTGTAGAACTCAGGTCCGCCGGTCGACAGCACAACCGAGTCGAACATGGTGGCTTCCTGCCAGTTCTGGCCCCCAAGGGCGAGCGGAATGACGCCAGCCGCCTTGGCTTTGTCGAGCAGGGCGACGAAGTCGTCGAAGGTCTTTGGCTCGGTGCCGCCGATCTTGTCCATCACCGCCTTGTTGATCCACAGCCAGTTGACGGAGTGGACGTTGACTGGAGCAGCGACCCACTTGCCGTCATAGACGGAGAACTTCTGCAGGGCTGCCGGAACCGACTTGTCCCAGCCTTCCTTCTTCGCCGTCTCGGTCAGGTCGCCCATGACGCCGGCCGCCGCATAGTCGAGCACGGTGTAGCCGAGCATCTGCGACGCGGTCGGGTAATTGCCGGCCGCGACCATCGCCTTCAGCGCAGTCATGGCGGCGTCGCCGCCACCACCGGCCACCGGCACGTCCTTCCAGGCATAGCCTTCCTTGGCAAGGTCGCCCTTGAGGACGTTGAGAGCAGCCGCTTCGCCGCCCGACGTCCACCAATGCAGCATCTGCACTTCCTTGACGTCCTCGGCATGGGCCGAGAAAGCAAAGGCCGTCGCCAGAGCCGTTCCGATAAGCAGTTTGCGCAACATGTTCTACCTCCCTTGTTGCATTACACGACCGGTGGAAGCCCACCGGGTTCTTCCAAACTCAGCCGACCCACCAACCGGTGCGCTGGCCGCGATGAAACTGGATTGTCTTTTCCTCGGTATAATCCTCGACAGCGCGTTTGCCGAGTTCGCGTCCGATGCCGGACTGCTTGTAGCCCCCGAATGGCAACTCGGGAAAGCCTTCCATGAATGTGTTCACCCAAACGGTCCCCGAACGCACACCACGCGCCACCGACATACAAGTGTCGATGCTGGCGCTCCACACCCCTGCAGACAGACCATAGGGCGTGTTGTTGGCGATGTGCAACGCCTTTTCAATCGATCCAAAAGTCAGCACGGAGAGCACCGGGCCAAACACTTCCTCGCGCGCAATAGCCATGTCTTCGGTAACGCCGCGGATGATGGTCGGATCGAGATACTGGCCGGCATTGGACGCCAATTGGCCGCCACCGGTATAGACATTGCTGCCGTCTTTTGCTGCCGCCACGACGTAATCCGCCACCTTGGTCAGATGGTCGGCGGAAATCATCGCGCCAACCTTGGTTCGGTCGTCGAGTGGGTCGCCGACCGTTACCTTGGCGGTCAGGGCCTTGACAGTGGAGAGGAAATCGTCGGCGATGGCTTCATGCACGATCAGCCGGCTGCCGGCATTGCAGCATTCGCCGGCGTTGAAGAAGCCGCCGAACACTGCTGCGTCAGCGGCCGCCTCGAGATCGGCATCGGGGAAGACGATCTGGCCGTTCTTGCCGCCGAGCTCCATCGAGACTTTCTTCAGCGACTGCGCGGCGGAAGCCATGGTCATCTTGCCGACGCGGGTAGAGCCGGTGAACGACACCATCTCGACCAGCGGATGGCTGACCATCGGCCCCCCGACATCGGCGCCGAGGCCGGCCAGGATGTTGACGACGCCCGCGGGCAGGCCGGCCTGCATCAGGATGTCGCCGAGCACGAAGGTCGAGGCCGAGGTCATTTCGCTCGGCTTGACCACCGCGGTGCAGCCGGCGGCGAGCGCGAAGGGCAGTTTCTGGCTGACGATCAGGAACGGGAAGTTCCACGGGGTGATGATCGAGACGACGCCGATCGGCTCGCGCAGGACGACGCCCAGCATGGCGTCGCCGAGATTGGCGTAGCTCTCGCCGTGCAGCGTGCGGGCGAGCGAGGCGGCATAACGCCAGATGTCGACGGAGCCGCCGATCTCGCCACGCGCCTGGGCGATCGGCTTGCCGGACTCCAGCGCATCGAGGCGGGCGATGTCTTCGAGCTGGGCCTCGATCAGGTCGGCCGTCTTGAGCAGGAAGGCTGCGCGCTCGGCCGCCTTCGTGCGCGGCCACGGGCCGGTCTCGAATGCCTTGTGCGCGGCCTGCATGGCCGCCTCCACCTCGGCCTCGCCGGCCTGCGCATAGCGCGAAACGGTGAAGCCATGGCCGGGGCTGTTGCGCGCAATCGTGCGGCCGTCACGGGCATCGACATGCTTGCCGTCGATCAGGAGCTTGTAAGCCTTCGGCGCCTTGGACGCCTCGGCCGGCATGGAAATGTTGAGCGGTGCGTTCATCATGCTTTCTCTAGGATCTTGAAAAGGCCGGCTTCTGCTTGGCCTTGAAGGCGCTCACGCCGGCTTTGAGGTCGCCGGTCAGCGCAACGAAGCCGCTGGCGAGCGCCTCGGTGGCGGCCGCACTTTCCTCGCCTTCGGCGACTGCGATCATCAGCTTGGCGGCTTCGGTTGCGAGCGGCCCGCGCCCGGCGATTTTTTCGGCCCAAGTCCTGGCCTCTGCCAGCGCCTGGCCGGTCTCGACCACGCGGTCAACGACGCCGAGTGCAAGCGCGTCGGAGGCGGCAAAGAGCTCGCCGCCGAGCGCCATGCGGCGCACGATCTGGGCCCCAAAGCGGCGCACGGCGCGCTGCGTGCCGGACCAACCGGGGACGACGCCGATCGATGTCTCGGGAAAGCCGAGCTTCACCTGCGTTTCGGCGACACGGAAGTCGCAGGCGACTGCCAGCTCCAGCCCGCCACCCAACGCATGGCCGGAAAGCACCGCGATGGTCGGCTGCCGCAGCCGCGCCAGTCGGTCGAAGACACGGTGGCCGTAGCGCACCCATTGCACCTGAAAGTCGGCAGCGCTCATTTGTGCCCAGGCCTCGACGTCGCCGCCGGCGCAAAAGCCTTTGCCTTCGCCGCGGATCAGCACGACGCGCACGCCTTCAGCCATTTCGGCTTCGTCGAGCGCTGTCTCGAGCGCGCGCAGCATCGGAATGTCCAGCGCGTTGAACTTCTCCGGCCGGCGCAGCGTGACGATGCCGATGGCGCCGTCCTGCTCGAAGGTGACGAGGCGCTCAGCCATGCGCGCCTCCGAGCGAAGCGCCACCATTCAGCGACAGGCCGATCGGCCGGTCCTGATAGAGAGCCGCCGGCGTGACCTTGAGATCGTTGGCGATGCCGAGCGGAATCTCTGACTGCGCCAACACATCGCGCTCGAGGTCGACGCCCGGCGCAAGTTCCGTCACCATCAGACCGTCCGGCGTCAGCTTCATCACGCAACGCTCGGTGACGTAGGTGATGTCCTGGCCTTGAGCGACGGCGCGCTTGCCGGAGAAGGAGATGTGTTCGACCTCGTTGACGACCTTCTTGACCTTGCCTTCCGCGTCGATGCGGATGCCGCCATCGGCGAGCGAAAGCTTGGCGCCGGCATTGAAGAAGCCGGAGAAGACGATCTTTTTCGCCCGTGCCGTGATGTCGACAAAGCCGCCGGCCCCGGCGGTGACATGTGGCCGGGCCGAGAGTTTCGACACGTTGACGGAGCCATGGCGGTCGATCTGCAAGAAGGAGAGCAGCGAGGCATCGAAGCCGCCGGCCTGGAAATAGATGAACTGGTGCGGCGAGGGCATGATCGCCTCGGCGTTGGAAGCGCAGCCGAACTTGAAATCGAGCAGCGGCACGCCGCCGACCGCGCCCTGCTCGATCACCCAGGTGACCTTGCCGTGCTGGCCTTCCTCGAGAAGGATACGCGGCACATTGGCCGAGATGCCGAAGCCGATATTGACGGCCATGCCATCGCGCAACTCCATGGCGACGCGGCGCGCGATTACTTTCTGGACGTTCATCTCGGCGTTGCGAAAGCTTGACAGCGGGCGGAAGATCTCGCCCGAAATCGCCGGGTCGTAAGGCGTCAGCGTCGTCTGCAACTGGTCCGGCGCCACCACGATGTGGTCTACCAGCACGCCGGGCACGCGCACGTCATGCGGCCTCAGCGTGCCGTTCTCGACGACGCGCTTGACCTGCGCAATGACGATGCCGCCATTGTTGCGCGCGGCGAGCGCCTGTTCGAGGCCGCCGAGATAGGCGCCTTCATGTTCATAGGTCAGGTTGCCGCGCTCGTCGGCGGTGGTGGCGCGGATGATCGAAATGTCAGGCACGATCGAGCGGAAATAGAGCCATTCCTCGCCGTCGAACTGCTGCACCGAGACGATCGGCTCGCTTGCCGCCGCGTTCATGGCGCAGCCCTGGTGGCGCGGGTCGGCAAAAGTGTCGAGGCCGACCTTGGTCAGCACGCCCGGCCGCTTGGCGGCGGCCTCGCGGTGCATGTCGAACAGGATGCCGGAGGGCACGTTGTAGGCGGCGACCGAATTGTCGCCGATCATCTTCCATATCTGCGGCGGCTCGGACGAGGAGGGGCCTGAGGGATAGGAGCCGCAGAGCGTGCGCTTCAACAAGCCGGGCTTGGCCAGATGGTCGATGCCCTTGATGCCATACATGTCGCCGGCGGCGATGGGGTGCAGCGTGGTGATGTCTTTGGGATGGCCTTCGGCGTCGAAGCGCTCGCCGATGGCGGCCAGCACGGCATCCGGGCAGCCGAGGCCGCTCGACGACGAGACGGAGACGGTCATGCCGTCCTTGATCAGGCTTGCTGCTTCAGCGGCGGAGACGAGCTTGCTCACGCGACACCTTTCGGATCGATAGTGACGGCCTTGCCGGATTTTGCCGACTGCAACGCTGCTTCGGCCGACGCCAGGGACCAGACGCCGTCCTCGCCGGTGGCGGAGGGCTGGCCTTCTCCACGCATGGCCGCATGGAACTGGCGCAGCGACCTGGCGTAGAGGTCTTCGCGGTCGAAGCTCAGTTCCTCCTCGCCTTTGGCGGTGCGTAGCAGCACCGAGCCGACTGGCTTCTGCGTCATCACATTTTTTGCGATCAGCGAACCTTCGGAACCATGCACCTCAAAGCCGGTATCGGCGAACTTGGTTGTGAAGCCTTCATGCGACTGGGCGATGATGCCCGACCCGAAGCGCCAGATGCACATGGCGCCGTCTTCCAGCCCGCTGCTGGCCATGCCGGCCAACTGGGTGAAGGCCGAAATCTCGACCGGGTCGTCGCCGAGCACGAAGCGCAGCGTGTCGGCATCATGCACGGTGATGTCGAGCACCACGCCGCCGCCGGCCTCAGGCTTGGTAATGCGCCAGCCCTGCAGGTTTTCCGGCAAATAGACGGAATGGAAGACGCGCGCGGCAATCGGCTTGCCGATATGGCCGGCCGATATGGCGTCGCGCATGGCGCGGTGGGCGCCGGCATTGCGCAGATGATGATTGGTGCCAAGCACGACACCGGCTTCCTTGGCGGCGGCGACCATTGTGCGCGCGTCGGCGCTGTTCAGCGCCAGCGGCTTTTCGCACAGAACATGCTTTCCCGCCTTGATCGCAGCCAATGCCTGTTCGAGATGCAGTTCATTGGTGGTCGAGATGTAGACGGCGTCGATTTCGGCGCCGAGCAAATCGTCCAGCGTCGAGACGGCAAGCGGAATATTCTGTTCCGCGGCATAAGTCTTCGCGCGCTGCGGACTGGAGCTCATCACCGCCGCGATCTCGCCACCCTCTTGCGCGCGGATGGCGTTGATCATGAACTGTTTGGCGATCGTGCTGGCGCCGATCAGTCCCCATTTGACGCTCATGCCGCGTCTCCCATTCCTGCTGATGTGTCCTGGGCGCCGCGATCGGGACCGCAGCTGTCCCTGACGACCAGATTGACGGCGCCGATATGGTCCTCGGCATGCGTGATGCGCGACTGGATCATCTTCAGCATGACGTGGGCGGCGCGTTCACCGAGGCCGGGTGTGTCGACCGAGACGCTGGTCAGCGCCGGCATATAATGCTCGGCCTCGACCACGTCGTCGAAGCCGACGACGGCAAAGTCCGCGCCGGGCTCCAGCCCGCGCTTGCGCAGCGCCAGCATGACGCCGAAGGCGACGGCATCGTTGAAGCACAGTGCCGCCGTCGGCGGCTCGGCCATGGCAAGGGCGGTTTCCAGGCACGCGATGCCGCCCCTGCGGCTGGTCTCGCCTTCGACGACAAGCACGTCGCGCCTGGCAATGCCCAATGTTTCGCAAGCTTCACGAAAACCGCCCAGGCGCTCCTGATAGACGACCAGGTCGGAGGTGCCGCCGAAGAAGGCCAGCCGGCGATGGCCCTTGCCGATCAGATGGGCGGCGGCGAGATACGCGCCGCGATGGTTGTCAGGAGCGATCACCGGGATGCGGCTGTCCGGCAGGCGGCGCATGGCGAAGACGACCGGCACGCCCGCCATCTCGAGGCGACGGAAGGCGCCCGGCGTGGTGCCGCGTGCCGGTGACACGATCAGGCCTGCGACGCCCTGTTCCATCAGCGACTTCAGCACTTCTTCCTGGCGCACCGGGTTCTCCGCCGTGTTGGCGATGAAGGGCACGATGCCGGCCGACTGGAAGACGCGCTCCATGCCGACCGCCAGCTCGGCGAAAAAGGGGTTGGTGAGATCGTTGATGACCATGCCGATGACGTTGGAATGGGCTTTGCGCAGATTGGCGGCGCCGCGGTTGTAGACATAGCCGACATCCTCGATCGCCTTGCGAACCTTGACCGCGGTTTCAGGCCGGATCAGCCCTGAGCCTTGCAGCACAAGCGACACCGTCGATTTGGACACACCAGCCTCGCGGGCGATGTCCAGGATCGTTGCCTTGGCCCGGCTGGCCATGTCGGTGGTTTCCTCCGCCTAAATGAGAAAATCTATTGGAACGTTCTAATCACTCTGCCAAACGAGAGTCAATCGGGATTCTTGCGGAGATCGAAAAGGTGATGAATGTGGTTCCTAGCAAGGACTCTTAGCCTTCTTCAACGTTTGGGCCGGTTCAATCGCCGGAATCATAAAGTTTCTTGATTTATTGGAACGTTCCATTTATAGGATGCCGAAAACGGAGGTTGCCATGGATATCACCCTGCCTACGCAGAATGGCGGCCGCGTCAGCTACAAGCTCGCGGACAGTCCGGTCGAGCCCGTAATCGGTGCGGTTTTCCCGCGCATCGCCTATGCCGCGGCCCATGTCGTCGCCGACCCTTTCGCGATGACCGACCCCTGGTCGAAGCCTGCGGTCGACTGGGACAAGACGATGGCGTTTCGGCATCATTTGTGGCGGCTTGGCTTCCGCATCGCCGAGGCGATGGACACCTCGCAGCGCGGCATGGGTTTCGACTGGGCGAATGCGCAGGAATTGATCCGGCGCTCGATCGCCGAGGCGCGCAGCGTCGAATGCGCAGACCTCGCCTCGGGCGCCGGCACCGATCATCTGGCGCCGGCCAATTCGAGATCACTCGAAGATGTGATCGCCGCCTATGAGGAGCAGTTCGCTTTCATTGAAGGCGAGGGCGGCAAGGCGATCATGATGGCCAGCCGGGCGCTGGCAGCGGTCGCAAAGGGTCCGGACGACTATATCAGGGTCTACGATCGCATCCTCAGCCAGGCATCCGGCAAGGTCATCCTGCACTGGCTGGGCGACATGTTCGATCCTGCACTGAAAGGTTATTGGGGCAGCGGCAATTTCGAGGCCGCGCTCGACACCGTCGTCGCCATCATCGAGCGTCATGCCGGCAAGGTCGAGGGGATAAAGATTTCCCTGCTCGATGCCGGCAAGGAAGTTGCCTTGCGCAACCGGTTGCCGGAAGGCGTCGTCATGTTCACCGGCGACGATTTCAACTATCCCGAACTGATTGCCGGCGACGGGAAGCGGCACTCGCACGCCTTGCTCGGCATATTCGACGCCATCGCGCCGGTCGCCAGTGCGGCGCTCGCGAAACTGGCTGACGGCGACCGCGCCGGCTTTGACGCGCTGATGGCGCCGACAGTGCCGTTGTCGCGCAAGATCTTCGAGGCGCCGACGGAGTATTACAAGGCCGGCATCGTCTTCATTGCCTGGCTCAACGGCCATCAGGACCATTTCGCCATGGTCGGCGGCATGCAGTCGGCGCGCGGCATCCTGCACTATGCCGACATCTTCCGCCTTGCCGACCAGGCAGGGTTGCTCGCCGATCCCGAGCTTGCGCTGGCCAGGATGAAGCATTTCTGCGCGATTGCAGGTGCCTGAGAACGACACAATCGCTGGCTGAAACCTGTCCCCCGTATGGGGGATTTGCGTTCTCGCGCCAAATCTGTATTCGGTTGCCGGGATTGGATGCGGACGGAGCGGCAATGACGGAAAAAGTGGCGCTCATCACCGGGGTTACCGGGCAGGACGGGGCCTATCTCGCAGAATTGCTTCTGCAGAAGGGCTATATTGTCCATGGCGTCAAACGCCGCTCGTCCTCGTTCAACACCGAGCGCGTTGACGACATCTATGTCGATCCGCACGAGCGCGGTGCGCGTTTCTTCCTGCATTATGGCGACCTGACCGACGCGACCAACCTTATTCGCCTGGTGCAGGAGACACAGCCCGGCGAGATCTACAATCTCGGCGCCCAGAGTCATGTCCAGGTGAGTTTCGAGACGCCGGAATACACCGGCAATGCCGATGCGCTGGGAACACTCAGGCTGCTCGAGGCGATCCGCATCCTGCGCCTGGAGAAGTCGGTGCGCTTCTATCAGGCATCGACGTCGGAGCTTTACGGCAAGGCGCGCGAGGTCCCGCAAAGCGAGGCGACGCCCTTCCATCCGCGCTCGCCCTATGCCGCGGCCAAGCTTTACGCCTACTGGATCACGGTCAACTACCGCGAGGCTTACGGCATGTTCGCCGCCAACGGAATCCTGTTCAACCACGAAAGCCCGACACGCGGCGAAACCTTCGTCACCCGCAAGATCACGCGGGCCGTCGCCTCGATCCATCACGGCCTTCAGGCCACGCTCTATCTCGGCAATCTCGACGCCAAGCGTGACTGGGGCCATGCGCGCGACTATGTGGAGGGCATGTGGCGCATTCTGCAGCACAGTGAAGCCGACGATTTCGTGCTGGCGACCGGTGAGGCGCATTCGGTGCGCGAATTCGTCGAACTGGCTTTTGCCGAGACCGGACGCACCATCCGCTGGCAAGGCGAGGGTGTCGATGAAGTCGGTGTCGATGCCGGTTCGGGCACTGTCCTGGTGCGCATCGATCCGCGCTATTTCCGGCCGACCGAGGTCGACCTGCTGCTCGGCGACCCCGCCAAGGCCAAAGCCAGGCTGGGGTGGTCGCACACGACCGGCTTCAGGGATCTGGTGGCGGAAATGGTGCAGGCCGATCTGGCGCGCACCGCCGGCGGCACGCGGCAGAACAGCCGTTCTGCGTGAGGCAGGTTCATGGACGCGACATTTGATCTGAAAGGCAAGCGTGTCTTCGTCGCCGGGCATCGCGGCATGGTCGGTTCGGCCGTCGTGCGCCGGCTGGCGAGCGAGGACTGCGAGATACTCACCGTATCGCGCGACGGGCTCGACCTGCTTGACCAGGCAGGGGTGCGGCGCTGGATGGCCGAGCACAGGCCGGATGCGGTGGTGATGGCGGCCGCCAAAGTCGGCGGTATCCTGGCCAATGACCGGTTCCCTGTCGATTTCCTGCAGCAAAACCTGGTTATGCAGGGCAATGTCATTGACGGCGCCTTTCGCAGCGAGGTCGGCAAGCTTTTGTTTCTCGGCTCGTCCTGCATCTATCCAAAGCTCGCGCCGCAGCCGATCAGGGAAGACGCCCTGCTGACCGGTCCGCTCGAACCCACCAATGAATGGTATGCGATCGCCAAGATCGCCGGGCTCAAACTGTGCCAGGCCTATCGGCGCCAGCATGGCGTCGACTACATCTCGGCGATGCCGGCCAACCTTTACGGTCCTGGCGACAATTTCGATCTCCAGTCCAGCCATGTCGTGCCGGCCCTGATGCGAAAGGCGCATGCGCTGGCGCTGAGCGGCGGCAACAGCCTCGAGGTCTGGGGCTCGGGCACGCCACGGCGTGAATTCCTGCATGTCGACGACGCCGCCGATGCCTTGGTCTGGCTGTTGAAGAATTATGCCGGCGACAGCCACGTCAATGTCGGTTCGGGCGAGGATGTCACCATTGCCGAGCTTGCCCAGACCGTCGCATCGGTCGCCGGCGTCGAGGCTGATATCGCCTTCGATACGACCAAGCCAGATGGCACGCCGCGCAAGTTGATGGATGTTTCGCGGCTGTTTGCGACTGGATGGCGCCCGCGCTACGCGCTTCGCGGTGGATTGGAACAGACATATGCGTGGTTTCTCAACCATATTGGGAAGGGTGGTGTCCGCCTCGGCGCGGCCTGATTCCAATTTTCCTTGAACCATTTCGCTGCCGCTGGCGACCAAGCGGTGTGTAGCAAACACGGTCCATCAAGGAGAACGTCAATGTTTATCACTTCAAGAAACGTCTTTCTCGCCGCCATCGCGGTTTCGGTGCTGGCAGGGTGTCAGACGGCACCGCCGAGGGAATGCGAGAAGACCAAGCCCGGTGTCACCTACAACGGCAAATGCTGCGGCATCGGCACACCGTGCCGTGAAGGCAACAACACCCCTCATGACAAGCCCGACAGGCCCGATCCGCGGCCACAGTGATCCGCGAGCCAGAAACGTCCCGGCACGTGCCGGGACGTTTCGTCCCCCGACAGGGTGGATTTACGGATCGGAAGGCCGCTACCCGGTTCCTTGCTGGCCGGCATTTTAATACGAAACGGGACGGCGGGGCAGTAGACGATGCGGTCGCGCAGATCGCGCGAAAACTTCCCGCCGGATCTGTACTTCAAGGGGCTGTTCGACTGTTCGAAGGGAAGGTCCCGGAGAAACTCAGATTTCGCTTTGCGTCGATGCGAAGGATGCTACTAAAAAAAATTCGAGATGCTCTTGAACTCATTTGGGGCGCCTCCTAATTCGATTTCCGCCAAGGCCATAAGGCTCGGCAAAAAATGGCGGCGCCGCACGGGGCGGCGTCCTTGTACCCATGTTGCTTCAAGGAGGATGTGGCTATGAGAACCTTTGATACCCTCTATCGGACCACCGTCGGTTTCGACCGGCTTTTCGACATGCTCGACAGCGGCACGCGTCCGGACTGGCCGCCCTATAACATCGAGAAGGTCGACGAGAACGATTACCGTATCTCGATGGCCATCGCAGGCTTCAGCCAGGATGAGGTTGAGCTGACCCAGCATGGACCCGAACTGGTCGTGGTAGGCCAGAAAGCTGATGATCAGAGCGGACGCCAGCTGCTGCACCAGGGCATTGCCTACCGCAGTTTCAGGCAGACGTTCAAGCTTGCCGACCACATGAAGATCAAGGCAGCCAAACTGGAGAATGGCCTCCTCTCGATCGACATTGTCCGCGAGATTCCCGAAGAGCTGAAGCCGCGCCGCATCAGCATCGGCGTGGGCGACATGCCAACGGCCGCCACTCAGATCACGCAAGACACGGACCGCGCGCGTAAAGCCGCGTAATCCTGTCGATCTGTCACTTTGAACTGCGGGTCCGCCTCCCGGTTTCGGCCGGGAGGCCGTGATTGCGGAGAAACGAAGATGATCACTGCAGGACGTACTGGCGCGCCTCTGTCGCGCGCCCGCAGTTGGCCTGGACCGCGCAAACCATGAAACTCAATGGTTCGTTCGATTTGGAGGATCATATGAACGATCGGATGTTCGACAGCGCCGTTTTCGTGAAAAGCGGCGACAACCTTGTTCAGGAAATCACGTGTCTCGAGGACGCTCTGGAGTTCCTCTATGAATGGCCGAAGGACAGGCGCGGCCCCATTCACCAAACCGCATTGCGGGCCTGCCAGCGAGCTTTCGATAGCGATTATCCGCTTTCCGCAGCCAGAGACGCGTTCAGCGGTTTTGCGAAAACAGCCAGAATCCTTGAGGAAGTATCCACGACAATGCCGTGGATGATGGGCAGAGGTGGCGAAGGCGGAGGAGTGACTGCCTAAAGCGCGTCGCGAAACGGATTCATGCGACACGCTTTAAGTCTTTGTTTTGATGCATGTCGTTGTCCCAGAACCGCGGCATACTTCTGGGTGACATGCATCAGGAAAGGAGGTCATGATGCTATCGAAACCTTTTGAAAAGCCGGTCCGGGTGTGGGTGGGATTGGGCTTTCCCCGCCAACTCAACACGGTCGCGGATGCCTATCAATTCGCATCCGAATGGTGTGGCAACAGCCCGGAGCAGAGAGCTGCTATTCGCGCTTGCAAAGCCGCTCTGATTGGCGATGTGGAACCCGAGACAGCACGAGGCGTCTTCGTCGCGTTCGCTCGCAAGAAGGATATTCTTATGGAGGACGGCATCGAGCCTGCGCCTTCAAGGACGCTAAGCCCGCACCACGTCTAAAGCGCGTCGCGTTTGAACGGACTCAGACGACGCGCTTTAGGTCTTTGTTTTTATGCATGTCGTCGTCTCAAAACCGGGGCCACTTTTGAGCGCCATGCATTAGAATGTCCACAAACACGAGGCGGCTGCCACAAGCGGTGGCCGCCTTACCGGCTAAGTCGTCGAAGGGGTCAGCCAAAAACGAGCTTGGCTAAGTTATTGAAAGGATGGTGGGCGTGACAGGGATTGAACCTGTGACCCCTGCAATGTCAATGCAGTGCTCTCCCGCTGAGCTACACGCCCATCCGAAGCCGCGCATACACCATTTTTGGTCCAGCGCGTCAATAGCCGGAAAAGGGAAAGAAAGGCTCGTTTGTCGCGCCGCCGACGAAGCGGCGAGATCACACTGTGCGTGCTTCAGGCGGCCTGCAGCATTTTTTCGACCTCGTTGACGAGATCGCGCAGGTGGAAGGGCTTGGACAGCACCTTGGCGTCTTTCGGCGCCTTGGAATCGGGGTTGAGCGCGACGGCCGCGAAACCGGTGATGAACATCACCTTCAGGTCGGGATCGATCTCGGTGGCGCGGCGGGCGAGTTCGATGCCGTCCATCTCCGGCATGACGATATCGGTCAGCAGCAGGGAGAAAGGTTCTTCGCGCAGCCGCTCGTAGGCGCTGGCGCCATTGTCGAAATCGCTGACGTGATAGCCGGCCCGCTCCAGTGCCTTGACCAGGAACCGGCGCATGTCGTCGTCGTCTTCCGCCAGCAGAATGCGTGCCATCTTGTCCCGTCCGAATCACCCCAGCCGAGCCTGCCGTCCGGCAAGCCCGTTAACCATCCTGTATATGAGGAGCTGACGGTAAACATCAAGTGAACGTTGGCGGCATTAATCCTGATTTGACGGGGTTCCTGACATGCCGAAATGCTGGACATGCGGCCGATGAGGTGGCAGTTTCCCATCATGATGCATTGCTGTTTCCGGGTTCGTTCAAATTGACGACGGCAGCCGAAGATTTTTCGGTCGTTCCACCCTTCGAAATCCGATCGGGCGCCGAGCAGCGCGTTCCCTTCGTCTTCAACTCACCGCATAGCGGCCGCTATTATCCAGACCGCTTCCTGGCCATGGCGCGGCTCGACCCGAACGCCATCCGCCGCTCCGAGGATTGCTATGTCGACGAGCTGTTCGGCGGCGCGGTGGCGCTGGGCGCGCCGATGCTGGCGGCGAATTTTCCGCGCGCCTATCTCGACGTCAACCGCGAACCCTGGGAACTCGACCCGCGCATGTTCGCCGAGCCGGTGCCGGCCTTCTGCAACATCCGCTCGGCGCGCGTCGCCGGCGGGCTCGGCACCGTGCCCAAGCTGGTGGGCGAGGGGCTCGACATCTATTCCGGCCGTCTGCCGCTGGCGGAGGCCGTCCAGCGCATAGAGGTGGTCTACAAACCCTATCACGAGACGCTGAAGCGGCTATTGACCAGAACCCATGCCAGGTTCGGCTATGCCGTGCTGATCGACTGCCATTCGATGCCGGCGAGCATCAGGGTGGGCGACAGCGGCCTGCGGCCGGATTTCATCGTCGGCGACCGTTTCGGCATCTCGGCCACGGCAGCCCTGACCGAGACGGCGATCGGCCTGCTCATCGGCATGGGCTACACCGTCGCCCACAACAAACCCTATGCAGGCGGCTTCATCACCGAGCATTACGGCCGGCCGGCGCGCCATCTGCATGCGCTGCAGATCGAGGTCAATCGCGGCCTCTACATGAATGAGCGGACGTTCCAGAAATCGGCCGGCTTCGATGCGCTGGCCGACGATATGGCGCGCTTTTCGGCCGACCTGATGGCGATGCCCGACCACCACTTCATAGACCTGCCGCTGGCCGCCGAATGACACGGAGCGGCGGCTGTTCATGAGATCCCGCGCTGGCCATCCCGCAGCGTAAAAAAAGACCGCATCGTTTGCACGACACGGTCGAAGTCTAGGGAGGAAACGCCCAAGGAGGGCATGGACAGGAAACCTGTCCGAGAACAAATTTATTGTGCGATGCACAAATGTCAATCGATCCCACGCTTTTTTAATTCACTCTGATGTGAAATGCGTTTCGATGGCGCCGATGTGTGACATTTCGGCAACGCTGATGTCTCTAAAATCGATAAACCGGCTTGTTTTGGCGGGAAAGTGCCTGCAGACCGGGTTGGCACTCTGCAATGCGGGAGAATCACGTGGACATCAGCATCGATTTCATGCGCCGGATCGCGCAAGCGGCGGCGGCTGAAACCTTGCCGCGTTTTCGCGCACAGGGCGCGGTGGCCAACAAGGAAAAAGGCAGTTTCGACCCGGTCACCGAGGCCGACCGCGAGGCCGAGCGCGCCATCCGGGCGCTGATCTCGGCTGAGTATCCCGATCACGGTATCCTTGGCGAAGAACATGGCAGCGAAAACATCTCCTCAAGGCATGTCTGGGTGATCGATCCGATCGATGGTACCCGCGCCTTCATCTCAGGCCTGCCGGTGTGGGGAACGCTGGTCGGATTGACGGTCGACGGTGACGCCGTCGCCGGTATGATGGCGCAGCCGTTCACCGGCGAGCTGTTCTACGCCAACGCTTCCGGCTCCCACTACGAAGGCCCCGGTGGGCCGCGGAAGCTGTCGACCCGCAAGAGGACGAAGCTTGACGAGGCGACCTTGTTCACCACCACGCCGGCGCTTTTCAAGGGCGAGGCGCGCATCCGCTACGACGCGTTCGAGAAACAGATCCAGCTCGCCCGCTACGGAGCCGATTGCTACGCCTTTGCCATGATTGCCTCGGGCAGCGTCGACATCGTCGCCGATCCCGGATTGAAACCCTACGACATCGTGGCGCTGATCCCGATCATCGAAAAGGCCGGCGGCGTCGTCACCACATTCGTGGGCGGTCCGGCGGAAAAGGGCGGCGACATCCTGGCCGCCGCAACGCCGGAGCTTCACGCGGCTGCAATGGCAGCCCTGCGGGGCTGATAGTCGACCCGATCAGCGCGGCTTGATCGAGCGCTGGAATTCCGCCGGCGTTCGCCCGTAGACCTGCCTGAACGCTGAGCTGAAATGGCTGTGGCTGGAGAAGCCGAGGTCCAGGCCGAGCGTGGTCAGATTGTCGTAGCGGCCAAGCAGGTCGAGCGCGCGCGCCAGCCGCAGGCGCAGATGGTAGCGATAGAGCGGCATCGCCTCGACCTGCTGGAAAACCTGCGTGAGATAAACCGGTGATACCCCGACTTCAGCGGCGATCTCGGCCAGCGTCCAGCGCCGCGAAAGATCCGAGGACAGGACGAGCTTGGCGCGATCGACCAGCTTCTGCCGGCCAGCGCTTGCGCCGGCGGCATGCGAGGTGCGCTCGCCGAGGGAGCGCCGCACCAGCGTCAGCGCCAGGGTTTCGGCCTCCAGCGTTTCGGCAATGTTGCGGCTCAGGCTGTGGCGCAGCACCGCCACCAGCGCCTGAGCCCGCGGGTCGATGCGGCGGCGCTGACGACGAAACGCCACGGCGCTGCCCGAGCGCAACTGCTCCTTCGGCGTCAGCTCCTGCAGTTGCGCCTCCTCGACAACGAGATCGAGGCAGGAATCGCCACCCTCGACGGGATGGCTGATCCGGTAGCCTTCGGCGTTGTTGAAGAACAACAACTGGTTGGCTTCGGCGACCGCATCGTTGCGGCCGACATGGCGCACGAAGACGCCGCGATAGGGAAACACAAGATGCGTGGCAGCGGTGCACTCTTCTTCGCTCTTGTGCCGGCATTCGCCGCTGCAGAGGACATCCCTCACCATGACGGTGCCGGTGTCCAGAAGTGTCTGTACCGTGAACTGCGACATGGTGAACTGAGACATGGCCGTGGCATTCTACCCTTGCACCGAAAGCTGCTCCGGCACATTAGGCGATTGACCTGTCCAAACCTGTCAGGAGACTTCACCTGTCGGGCCCTTTGTAACGGCCATGGCTCAGTCCCACAAACGGCGCATGTATTCGCAGTGAGCTTGGCTGCGCGACAGGCCGATGTCCTTGAGCTGTTCGTCGGTCATTTCGAGCAAGGCAAGGCGGCTTCGGCGCCTTTCCAATTGACGGCCGATCCAGTTGTCCGCCGCGATGCCTTGTGTCCGCAAGGACCGCCGGAACGTCGCGGTTTGAGTTGTCGGCTGATGTGCGAGGCATTGCGCCGCATGATCGGGGCGCATCGCTCAGGCTTCCCCGTTGCCGGCGCCGGCCACTGAGGCGCCGGCTTCGTTCAGCGCAATCGCGCATTCCTCGCAGCAGACCTCGACGGTCTTGCCGCCGACCTTGACGCGGATCGGGTTGGCGTCCAGCTGGCAATCGCAGGCAGCGCAGGTTTTCTCGGTCATGACGTCATCTCCTTGGCGTTCGGTTCGACCCGGAGAGATGAGCATTCCGGGGCGGCACCGGCTGTCAGAATCTTTAGCTCTTTGGGTGCTGCCGGCGCTGCTCCTGACAGAAGGCTGTCAGCAGGCGACGCAAGCTCAAGGCGCCGCAACATGCAGCGCCGGCGGCATCAGGCTGTCGGGTCGCCGTTGCCGGGTATGAAGGCGTCGAAGGCGGCGAGCAACTGCTCGCGATAGACATCGGCCTCCTGCAGGATCTCGTGTTTCGAGCCATCGATCATCAGCAGCGAGCCCAGACGCAGACGCCTGGCATAGGCTTCCACGGCCTTGGTCGAGACGACCTGATCGGCGCCGGCGGCGATCATCAGCAGCGGCACCTGGATCCTGGCCATGAAGTCGGGCTCACTGATGGCTTCGCCTGCCTTGATTGCCGCCTGCAGCCAGCGGATCGTCGGCCCGCCGAGCGCCAGTTGCGGATAGTGCTCGTAGATTTTCGTGTTGCGCTGATAGCGCCCGGGGTCCGATGTCACCTTGTTGAGGGCGAAGGGCAGGGTTTCCCTGGGACGCGGACCCCAGGCGGCGTAGAGCCGGCCGAGGCCGAGAAAGCACAATATCGAGCAGACGCGGCGCGCGGTTTTTGCCGACACGGGCGAGTCGGGCACCGTCAGGAAAGGCGCAATCAGCACCATGCGACGCACCCGGTTGACCATCGACGGCGCCGCGAGCAGCGCGATCACGGCGCCCATCGAATGGGCGAGGATGTAATACGGGCCGCGGCAGTCGGGCAGCACGATATCCTCGAAGAACTGTTCGAGGTCGCCGGTGTAATCGTAGAAAGAGCGGACATAGCCGCGTTGCGGATCGGCGATCAGCCGGTCGGAATCGCCCTGGCCGCGCCAGTCGAGCGTGGCGACGCCGAGGCCGCGGTCGGTCAGGTTGCGGATGGTTTCGAAATACTTCTCGATGCACTCGTTGCGGCCGGGCAGCAGCACGACGGTGCCTTTCAGCGGCCGGGTGACCGCGGCAAACAGGCCGTAGCGGATCTTCTTGCCGTCGCGCGTGGTGAAAAAGCCGCCGGCGACATTTTGCGGCGGCGGATTGCCTGGCGTGGGATGGAAGAGATCCGTCATTAGGCGCTTGCGTCTTCGTGGTGTCTCACCCGGCAGGGCGTCGGCATGGTGATAGACGCCAATGGATGAAAAGCAAAGGGAGGACGCCAAGGGGGCGGACGAACGACAAGCAAGGCCGGAAGCAGCCTGCGGCGGCGTGCTTCCGGCCTCTGTCGATCCGGGAGGAAGGGACGTTACACCCGGTCGGCCTCGTCGCGGCGCTTTCATCCGGCGCCGCCTGGTTCTTTATCCTGGGGGCACTCTAGCGCCGGCCGGCTGAACGGGCGCCGAAGCGGCGGTTCATCTGCCGTTCATCGACGCCTCGATTGGCGCTCTTCAAAAATCCTTGAAATGCGCTTTTGCGCTCCCCAAATGTCGGATGCAGCCGCCGATGTCGGGGCTGCTGGTCCACCCGAAACGCCTTTCCAGGGTTTCGCACCGGCCACACGCAAACATGTTGCTCAACAGGAGAACACCTCATGCGTCACGTTGATTTTTCCCCGCTCTATCGCTCGACCGTCGGCTTCGACCGCCTGTTCACCATGCTCGACTCGCTGGCCCAGCCCGATGGCGCGCAGACCTATCCGCCCTACAACATCGAGCGCACCGGCGAGGACGCCTATCGCATCTCGATGGCGGTTGCCGGCTTCTCGGACGAAGAGATTTCGATCGAAGCCCACCGCAACGTGCTGACCGTCAAGGGTGAGCGCAAGGAAGAGGGCAATGGCGAAGGCTCCGAGCTGCTCTACCGCGGCATTGCCTCGCGTTCGTTCGAGCGCCGCTTCCAGCTTGCCGACCATGTCGAGGTCGTCGGCGCCACGCTGAAGAACGGCCTGCTTTTCGTCGACCTTAAGCGCAACATCCCCGAGGAGCTGAAGCCGCGCAAGATCGCGATTACCGCCTCTTCGGCCAACGCCAAGCAGATCGAGGCCAAGAACGCCGCGTGATCAAGACGGCGGCGTCACAACGCCCAAGGTTAAAAGCGTTCCTCCCGAGACGAAAGCGGCGCCGCGAGGCGCCGCTTTTTTTCGCCGCAGCCTCTGTCACCCCAACCGAAGAGTTCTGGCTCTTTTGCGGCGGGCGCCGTCTTCCCATGAAGGGCGATGTCTGATCTCTCGGCTGATTTTTCCCTGGCCCTAACGGCAACCATTGCGGTGACCTTCCTGCTGGCCGGCCTCGTCAAGGGCGTTACCGGTATGGGACTGCCGACGTTGGCGATGGGGCTGCTGGGCACAATCATGCCGCCGGTCGCCGCGGCTTCGCTGCTGATCGTGCCGTCCTTCGTCACCAATATCTGGCAGCTGTTTGCCGGCCCGAGCTTCGGATGGATCCTCAGTCGGCTGTGGCTGATGATGGTCGGCATCGTCGCCGGCACGCTGGCCGGCTCATGGCTGCTGGCCAGCGACAATGTCAAATGGACGACGGCCGGCCTCGGGGCGGCGCTGATCGTCTATGCCGTCTATACGCTGCTGGCGCGGCAGTTGACGGTTCCCGCGTCAGCCGAGCGCTGGTCGTCGCCCATCGTCGGTTTCCTTACCGGCATCGTCACCGGCGGCACCGGCGTGTTTGTCGTGCCCGCTGTACCTTACATTCAGGCGCTGGGCTTGAGCCGTGACGATCTGATCCAGGCGCTCGGCCTGTCCTTCACCGTGTCGACGATCGCGCTCGCTGCCGGCCTTGCCTCGCACGGCGCGTTCCAGGTCGGGCATGTCGCCATGTCGTCGCTGGCGGTTGCGCCGGCCTTGCTCGGCATGTGGCTCGGACAGTTGCTCCGGCAGCGGATCAGCCCGGCGACCTTCCGGCGCTGGTTTCTTGTTTTCCTGATCTTGCTTGGCCTCGAGCTTTTGGCGCGGCCTTTCCTTGCTTAGCGACCGGTGCCGGTTGCGAGAACGGCCTCGACGTTTTGCCGGTGGACGGGCTCGTACAGCGCGAAGTACTCGACAGCGCCCGTGGCGAACATGTCGGCGCCGAAGGTTTTCAGATCCTGCTTCGCAAGATCAGGCTCATGCCGGCAGCGAAGCAGTTTGAACGTAGGCTTGCGTGGCGGCGATGAGGCCTTTGTCGTAGCCGCCTCGCTCAATCGCTTCGAGCGAGCCGTGATTGGGCAAGATGCGGTCTATCGGCCACCTGCTCATGCGTTCGAGATCGACCAGATGTTGCGCCAGCCGATCCGCCTCGCTGACATAGGTGATCGGATCCTCGAGCGTGTCGCCCGCCAGGAGCAGGCCGGTTTCGGGCATGAACAGCACCGTGCCGTCATGGCTGTGGATTTCGACCTGACGCAGTTCGACGGCGATCGATCCAACGGCGAGGTCAAGACTGCCTGCGAAGGTCCTGTTCGGCAGCACGAGAGGCTTGATCGGTGGAACACCGCTTTCGATCTCAGCCCGGTTGTTCGCGAGCGCCGAGGCGGTGCGCGTGTTGGCGATAATCTCGCAATCCTGAAACACCTCATTGCCGGCAATATGATCATCATGCCAGTGGCTGAGCACGACCCGGATCGATGTTGCGCCCATGTCTTCGAGCGTCTGCCTGATGAAGCGCGCGTGAGGCAGCGAAATATGCGTGTCGTAGACAAGCGCCTGCGAGCCATCGACGATCGCATAGGTGCAGATGCCGAGGGCATAGGCGCCGTCGTCCAGCCAGTTCGGCTCGTCCGACCAGGCGCGAACGCCGTCAACGCGGCCATCATAGAAGCCGAGCACGTTTGGCGCCGGGCGAACCAGCCGCATGGTTGAGCCGAGAGGTGGCTTTGTCATTGGCGCGGTCTCGCGGGTTCAGGCGATCATCTGCCCGAAGCGATCGACCTCATCTGAAGTCGTGGCAAAGCTCGTGACGAAGCGATAGAGCAACTCGTCGTCGCCGACATGGCCGTCGAAGCCGTGCGGCCTGTGCCAGTCGTAAAAGGCGGCGCCGAGGGATTGCAGCCTTTCGGCTTCCGCCTTTTTCATCACCGCGAACACCTCGTTGGCCTGCGGCAACCAGGCGAGCTTAGCCGTTGCCGAATCCTCGATCGCAGCCGCCAGGCGCGCGGCCATGGCATTGGCATGACGGGCCATGTCCAGCCACAGGCCGTCCGTGAAGTAGGCGTCGAACTGCGCTGCGATGAAGCGCGACTTGGAGAACAGCTGTGCGGCGCGCTTGCGCAGGAAGGACAGCTCCTTGGCGCGGTCTAGATCGAACAGCACCACCGCTTCGGCGCACCAGCAGCCGTTCTTGGTGCCGCCGAACGAGACGATATCGACGCCGCGCTTCCAGGTCATTTCGGCCGGCGTCGTCTCAAGCGCGACCAATGCGTTGGCAAAACGGGCGCCGTCCATATGCAGCGGCAGGGAAAAGCGTTTGGCGATCTCCGAAATGGTGGAAATGTCGTCGAGCCCGTACACTGTGCCGACTTCGGTCGATTGGGTGATCGAGACGGCCGTCGGGCGTCCCCAATGGACGATTTCGGGTGCGAAACGGGCGACGGCCCGTTCAAGATTGTGCGGGTCGATCTTGCCCAGGGCGCCGTCGACAGCATGGAGACGCGAGCCGCCGCTGAAATATTCCGGCGCGCCGCATTCGTCCTCGATGATGTGCGATTCGCGGTGCGCAAAGGAAATGCCGCCGGGCTTGTTGTAAGCGGCCAGGGACAGCGAGTTGGCCGCCGTGCCGGTAGCGACGAAGAACACCGCGACCTCGCGTTCGAAGATCTCGCTGAAACGCTGGTAGACGGCGCGGTCGAGATCGCCATCGCCATAGGCGGTCGAAAAGCCGCCGGCGTTGGCTGACAGCCCGGCGGCAATGTTGGAATGGACGCCCGCCCAGTTGTCGGATGCAAAGAACATCAGGAAAGTCCCTGTCTGGTTGAGAAAGTCTGGTTGCGACAAGAGCGCGACCATGGCCGTTTCGGGGTTTGACGCGCAAGGGCCAAGGGCTGAAAAAGCGGTAAAGCCAAAGGCGATCACGAAGGAGTGCCGGGACCGAAATTTCGTTTCGACAGCGCCCGACGTAATTTTCTGTCGCCAAACGTCCAAGAATTTGGTGAATCGGTCTTGTGTACGCCCAGGATTTCTGACATAAAAATTTAGGACAGTAGTGCTGTCTTATTTTGTCGCACAAGTCAGGCTGGATTGGCGTATCATTTGGGCCACTCCGGCCGTTGCCGCGAGCGACGGGTAGACGGCTCGGCTGTGGCCTGTACGATACCGGATACGAACCGGCGGTGCACCGCACGGTCCGCCAAGGATTTCGAAAAGACGTGCCGCAAGATGAGAGCGGAAGCCAGTCGCTTCCCAAGGTAGACCAGCGCCCCAAATGCTAGACGTGCAAGGGGCCGGAACGGAGGACAGGACGATGACGGAACTGACGCCATCTGCGATTATCGGCCAGGCCGCGCAGACGAAAGCGGCAGCCGTTAAAAATACCGTTCTGACCAAAGAAGGCCAGACCACCAACGGCCTGACCACCAATGGCATGGCCGCGCAGGGTCTCTACGATCCGCGCAACGAGCATGACGCGTGCGGCGTCGGCTTCATCGTCAACATGAAGAACGTGAAGTCGCACCAGATCGTCAAGGACGGGCTCTTCGTGCTCGAAAACCTGACGCATCGCGGCGCTGTCGGCGCCGATCCGCTGATGGGCGACGGCGCCGGCGTGCTGGTGCAGATTCCCGATCATTTCTTCCGCGAAGAGATGGCGGCCCAGGGCGTCGAACTGCCGGCGGCAGGCCAATACGGCGTCGGCCACTGGTTCATGCCGCAGGATGCGGCACTGCGCGCCCATATCGAAGAGATCATCGCCGAATCGGCGCAGTCAGAAGGGCTGCCGCTGCTCGGCTTTCGCGACGTGCCGGTCGACAATTCATCGCTGTCGAAGGCGCCCGATATTGCGGCCTCCGAACCGTTCCATCGCCAGGTCTTCATCGGCCGCACATCGGACATTCCAGATGACGAGGAATACGAGGCCAGGCTGTACCTGCTGCGCAAGGTGATTTCCGGCCGCATCTACGCCGAGAACAACAACAAGGATATCGGCGCCTACTGTGTGTCGCTATCGGCGCGTACCATCGTCTACAAGGGCATGTTCCTGGCCTACCAGGTCGGCGCCTATTACAAGGATTTGTCGGATCCGCGTTTCGAGACCGCGCTGATCCTCGTCCACCAGCGCTTCTCGACCAACACCTTCCCGTCATGGAAGCTCGCGCACCCCTACCGCATGGTCGCGCATAATGGCGAGATCAACACGGTGCGCGGCAACAACAACTGGATGGCGGCGCGCCAGGCCTCGGTCGATTCCGAACTGTTCGGCAACAACATCTCCAAGCTGTGGCCGATCTCCTATGACGGCCAGTCCGACACGGCGTGCTTCGACAATGCGCTCGAATTCCTGTTCCAGGGCGGCTACAGCCTCAGCCACGCCATGATGATGCTGATCCCGGAAGCCTGGGCCGGCAACAAGCTGATGGATGCCGATCGCAAGGCTTTCTACGAATACCATGCTGCCCTGATGGAGCCGTGGGACGGGCCGGCCGCGGTCGCCTTCACCGACGGCCGCCAGATCGGCGCCACGCTCGACCGCAACGGGCTGCGGCCGGCGCGCTACATCGTCACCGACGACGACCGCGTCATCATGGCGTCAGAGGCCGGCGTGCTGCCGGTGCCGGAGGAGAGGATCGTCAAGAAGTGGCGGCTGCAGCCCGGCCGCATGCTTTTGATCGACCTCGCCAAGGGCCGCATCATTTCCGACGAGGAGATCAAGTCGGAGATCGCCACCAGGCATCCCTACCAGACTTGGCTCAACAACACGCAGCTGATCCTCGAGGATCTGAAGCCGGTCGAGCCGCGCGCGCTGCGCAAGGATGTCAGCCTGCTCGATCGCCAGCAGGCTTTCGGCTACACGCAGGAAGACACCAAGCTGTTGATGTCGCCGATGGCGACCACCGGCCAGGAAGCCGTGGGTTCGATGGGCACCGACACGCCGATCTCGGCGATGTCGGACAAGTCGAAGCTGCTCTACACCTATTTCAAACAGAATTTCGCCCAGGTCACCAACCCGCCGATCGACCCGATCCGCGAGGAGCTGGTGATGAGCCTGGTGTCGTTCATCGGGCCGCGGCCGAACATCTTCGACCTGGTCGGCAATTCGCGCCGCAAGCGGCTCGAAGTGCGCCAGCCGATCCTGACCAATGGCGATCTGGAAAAGATCCGCTCGATCGGCCACACCGAGGACCGTTTCGACACCAAGACCATCGACGTCACCTACGGGTCGAGCGAGGGCGCTGCCGGCATGCAGGGCGCGGTCGAACGTCTGTGCGAGCGGGCGGAAGCCGCTGTCGCCGGCGGCTATAACATCATCATCCTGTCCGACCGCCAGGTCGGTCCCGACCGTATCGCCATTCCGGCACTGCTGGCGACGGCTGCCGTGCACCACCATCTGATCCGCAAGGGTCTGCGCACCGCGGTCGGCCTGGTCGTGGAATCCGGCGAGCCGCGCGAAGTGCATCATTTCTGCTGTCTCGCCGGCTACGGCGCCGAGGCGATCAACCCCTACCTTGCCTTCGATACGCTGCTCGACATGCACAAGCGTGGCGAACTGCCGGCTGAGGTTGACGCCTACGAGGTGGTCTCGCGCTACATCAAGTCGATCGGCAAGGGCATCCTCAAGGTGATGTCGAAGATGGGCATCTCCACCTATCAGTCCTATTGCGGCGCGCAGATATTCGACGCCATCGGGCTGAAGTCGGATTTCGTCGAGAAGTACTTCACCGGCACAGCGACGCTGATCGAAGGTGTCGGCCTGGACGAGGTCGCGGCCGAGACGCTCAGCCGCCACACCGACGGTTTCGGCAACGATCCGGTGCTGCGCAACAGCCTCGAGGTCGGCGGCGAGTACATGTACCGCATGCGCGGCGAAGCCCATATGTGGTCGCCCGACGCCGTCGCCACCTTGCAGCACGCCGTGCGTCAGGGCTCGTGGGAGACGTTCAAGGAGTATTCCGCGCAGATCAACAGCGAGACGGCCCGTGCCCAGACCATACGCGGCCTGTTCAGGATCAAGCTTGCGGAAGAGACCGGCCGCAAGAAGGTGGCGATAGAGGACGTGATGTCGGCGGCCGATATCGTCAAGCGCTTCTCGACCGGGGCGATGTCGTTCGGCTCGATCTCGCGCGAGGCACACACGACGCTGGCGCGCGCCATGAACCAGATCGGCGGCAAGTCGAACACCGGCGAGGGCGGCGAAGAGGCCGACCGCTATCTGCCGCTGCCCGGCGGCAGCAAGAACCCCGAACGTTCGGCGATCAAGCAGGTCGCCTCGGGGCGGTTTGGCGTCACCGCCGAGTATCTCGTCAATTCCGATGTCATGCAGATCAAGGTCGCGCAGGGCGCCAAGCCTGGTGAGGGCGGCCAGCTGCCCGGCCACAAGGTCGACGCCACCATCGCCAAGGTCCGGCACTCGACGCCTGGCGTCGGCCTGATCTCGCCGCCGCCGCATCACGACATCTATTCGATCGAGGATCTGGCGCAGCTGATCTACGATCTGAAGAACGTCAACCCGGCGGCCGATGTCTCGGTAAAGCTGGTGTCGGAAGTCGGTGTCGGCACGGTCGCGGCGGGCGTCGCCAAGGCGCGCGCCGACCACATCACCATCTCCGGCTATGATGGCGGCACCGGCGCGTCGCCGCTGACCTCGCTCAAGCATGCCGGCAGTCCATGGGAAATGGGCCTTGCCGAGACGCACCAGACGCTGGTGCTGAACGGGCTGCGCTCGCGCGTTGCACTGCAGGTCGATGGCGGCTTGCGCACGGGGCGCGACGTCATCATCGGTGCGCTGCTCGGCGCCGACGAGTTCGGCTTCTCGACCGCGCCGCTGATCGCGGCCGGCTGCATCATGATGCGCAAGTGCCACTTGAACACCTGCCCGGTCGGCGTCGCGACGCAGGACCCGGTTCTGCGCAAGCGTTTCAAGGGCACGCCCGAGCATGTCATCAACTTCTTCTTCTATGTTGCGGAAGAGGTGAGGGGGCTGCTGGCCGAGATGGGCTACACCCATATCGACCAGATCATCGGCGACAGCGACCTGCTGGAAAAGCGCGAGATGATCCAGCATTGGAAGGCGCGTGGGCTCGATTTCGGCAAGATGTTCTTCAAGCCGGACGCGCCGCATGTGGCGGTGCACTGGACCGAACGGCAGAAACACCCGATCGACGATGTACTCGATCGCAAGCTAATCGAACTGGCGAAGCCCGCGCTCGAAAGCAAGCAGCCGGTCAAGATCGAGGTCGACATCCGCAATGTCGATCGCTCCACGGGCGCCATGCTGTCGGGCGAAGTCGCCAAGCGCTTCAGGCACAAGGGCCTGCGCGAGGACACGATCCAGGTGAAGCTGACCGGCACCGCCGGCCAGTCGTTCGGCGCCTTCCTGGCGCGCGGCATCTCGTTCGATCTCGTCGGTGCGGCCAACGACTATGTCGGCAAGGGCCTGTCGGGCGGACGCATCGTCATCCGGCCGCCGGAGGAGTCCAGGATCGTCGCGGCGGAATCGATCATCGTCGGCAACACCGTCCTCTATGGCGCGACCGAGGGCGAGGCCTATTTCGCAGGTGTCGCCGGCGAGCGCTTCGCGGTGCGCAATTCGGGCGTCGCCGCCGTCGTTGAAGGCGTCGGCGATCATGGCTGCGAATACATGACCGGCGGCATCGTCGTCGTCATCGGCCAGACCGGTCGCAACTTCGCTGCCGGCATGTCGGGCGGCGTGGCCTATGTTCTGGATGAGGCCGGCGATTTCGCCGCGCGCTGCAACATGGCGATGGTCGAGCTGGAGCCGGTTCCGGAAGAAGACGATCTGATGGAAAGGCTGCTGCATCATGGCGGTGACCTCGACCACAAGGGTCGCGTCGACGTCTCGGGCGACATGACCACCCATGACGAGGAACGGCTTTACCAGCTTATCTCGAACCACGTCCATTTCACCGGTTCGGTACGCGGCCGCGAGATACTCGACGACTGGACGACCTTCCGGCCGAAATTCCGCAAGATCATGCCGGTCGAATACCGCCGCGCGCTGATCGAGATGGAACGCATGCGCATGGGCGTGGCGGCGGAATAGGTTTTTCGACTTGCCGGGAGGCGCAGGCTTCCCGGCGGAACTTTCAGCGACAGTTTGACCTCGGATGCAAGGTTGCCACGGCTGCCTCAAGGGGTTAACGGGTGCGAAAACCGCACCATCTGGACAGCAGGAACTGGACTATGGGCAAGGTAACAGGCTTTCTCGAAATCGACCGGCAGGTGCACAAGTACCAGCCGGCCTCCGACCGCATCCGGCATTTTCGTGAATTCACGCTGCCGATGTCGGACAAGGAGGTCGAGAAACAGGCGGCGCGCTGCATGGATTGCGGCATCCCGTTCTGCCACGGGCCGACCGGTTGCCCGATCCACAACCAGATCCCGGACTGGAACGACCTCGTCTACAATGGCGACTGGGACAATGCGATCCGCAACCTGCATTCGACCAACAATTTCCCCGAGTTCACCGGCCGCATCTGCCCCGCGCCCTGCGAGGAAGCCTGCACGCTGAACCTCGAGGACATTCCGGTTGCCATCAAGACTGTCGAACAGGCAATCGCCGACAAGGCTTATGAAACCGGCCATATCCGGCCTTATCCGCCAGAGAAGAAGACGGGCAAGCGGGTCGCTGTCATCGGCTCCGGCCCGGCAGGGATGGCGGCGGCGCAGCAGCTTGGCCGCGCCGGCCACGAGGTCAGCGTTTATGAGCGTGAGAGCCGTCCCGGCGGGCTGATGCGCTACGGCATTCCCGACTTCAAGATCGAGAAGCACTATATCGACCGCCGCATCGAGCAGATGCAGGGCGAGGGCGTGACCTTCCATTGCGGCGTCAATGTCGGCGTCGACAAGCCGGTGGCAGAGTTGCTCGCCGGATACGATGCGGTGCTCTATTGCGGCGGTTCGGAATCGCCGCGTCCGGCCAACATTCCGGGCGACGATCTCGGCGGCGTCTATGACGCCATGCCCTATCTGGTGCAGCAGAACCGTCGCGTCGGCGGCGAGCCGATCCAGTCGGTGGCCTGGCCGTCGCATCCGATCATCGCCGGCGGCCAGCATGTCGTCGTCGTCGGCGGCGGCGATACCGCGTCCGACTGCGTCGGCACCGCCTTCCGCCAGGGCGCGGTGCGCGTCACCCAGCTCGACATCCGCCCGCAGCCGCCGGAGAAGGAAGACAAGCTTTCGGTCTGGCCTTACTGGGCGACCAAGATGCGCACCTCGTCCTCACAGGCCGAAGGTGCGGAGCGCGAATTCCAGGTGGCGACGCTCGAATTCATCGGCGAGGACGGCCAACTGACCGGCGTCAAATGCTGCGAAGTCGACGAGAAGCGCAAGCCGATCGCCGGCACCGAATTCGTCATCCGTGCAGACCTCGCCTTCATCGCCATCGGCTTTGCCGGACCGGCTGCCGCCGGCGTCGCGAAAGAGCTGGACGGTGAGATGAAAATCACCACCGACAGCCGCCGTTCCCGCAATGTCGAAGCCAACGATCGCGACTACAAGACCAGCGTCGACAAGCTCTACGCCGCAGGTGATGTGCGCCGCGGCCAGTCGCTGGTTGTGTGGGCGATCCGCGAAGGCCGCCAGGCCGCGCGCTCGATCGATGAAGCGCTGATGGGGTCGACGGTACTCCCCCGTTAACGGTTGATCGCCGTCGTCGTATCCGTCGCGGCAGCGGCCTTGGGCGGCCAGGAGAAGTCGTCGGCGCGGCCGGGCGAGGCCTCGGGCGCCTTGCCTTCGAGGATTAGTTTTTCGCCGGGCAGATCCGGATTGGCTTTCGGCGCCGCCGCCGCACCGAGAAGCTCGGTCCCGCCGTCGAGCGCCGGATCGTTGAGCAGCATTGGAACGGTGCGGTCGACCACGATCGGGGCGGCGGGCAGCGACGGCGCCTCGACCGGGGCGCCGGCCGGCGCGGCAGCCGTCACCACGCTTCCCGGCGCTGCCAGGCCGAGGATCTTGGCCAGCGGCTTTTCGGTGTAGAAGGCGAGCTTTCGCTTGCCGGCTTTCGAGACGTTGATGCCGTCGTCGGAGCGCAGCCGCACGGCCTGGCCGTTAATGTCGGGGCCGGTCGAGACAAAGGCGCCGTTCTCGTCGACGAACCCATCCCAGACATCGACGAATTCGCCGCCGTTCTTCTCGGCTGCCGAGTGGTAGATGTCGTTGAATGCCAGCATGTCGGAGGTCATCTTCGGCGTCTTGAAGGCTGGCATGCCGACCCACAGATAAGGCACCTTGGTCGCCGCCAGTGCCTTTCCCAAGGCTTCGGTCCGGCGTTCGTATTCCTTGGTCCAGTTCTCGGAGCGCGGCTGCTCGCGCACATCGTTGACGCGCATCTGCTGGCGGTCGTTGGAGCCGAGCATGACGACGACCACGGAGGGTTTTTCGGTCTCGACCAGCGATTTGACCTGTTCGGGCCAATTGTAGACATCATCGCGCACGAAACCCGAAGAACCGTTGGCGCGCTCGACGATCCTGACGTTGGCATTGTCGGCAAAGGCTGTTTCGAGGCCCTCGGCCAGGCCGTTGGCCATGAAATCGCCGATCACCAGAACGACGCGGGCATCCGGTGTCTTCTCGACAATCGGAGCGGAAGGTTCAATGGGTGCACGGGGCTTCTTCTTGACCTTCGGCTTTGCCTTGCGGACGTCGAGCGGCGGCTCGATGCGTTCGCTGCGGCGCGGGAACAGAAGGTCGCGCAGCGACCAGCCGCGGTTCTGCGGTTGTTCCTGCGCCAAAGCCGGTGTGTGGAAAGTGCCGGCGAGTCCCGTCGCCAGGACAACGATGGCCAGAACGAGGATCGGCAAGCGGAAAACGATCACACGGATACGCGTTGCCGAAACCAAGCACCCTCTCCATCCCTTGGTGCATGGCCCTCGCAGGGGATCATGCACAGACCGATGCTACGGCATCCCTTGCGCGTCACAGATGCGCGCTGCCGTCGCCGGCTCTATTTCTTTCTGAGCCATTTGAGCACTTCCATGCTCGGATACCCGTCCTGGGTCAAGCCGACCGTTGCCTGATAGGTCATGATGGCGGTTTTCGTGCCGTCACCGATCTTGCCGTCGAACTTGCCGTCGTAAAGTCCGTGCTGCGAAAGCCGCTTCTGCAACTCCTGCCTTTCCTCGAAGGACAGTTTGGTGAAAGGCCGCTTCCAGTCCTGCACCAGACCATTTGAACCGGCGATTTCGTCGGCAAGAAGGCCGACGGCCAGGGCATATTTGTCGGCGTTGTTGTAGGCCTTGATGACGGAGAAGTTCTTGATCATCAGGAAGGCCGGTCCGCCGCGGCCGTCCGGCACTTTCAGGGTCGCCTTGTCGGTTGCGTTCTTGAACGGCTTGCCATTGGCCCTGGCGACGCCGAGCGCCTGCCACTGCGCCAATGTCTTCGAGCCGGCCGGCAGTTTGCCCGCGGGAATGGTGACCTCGTAGCCCCAGGTCTTGCCGCCCTGCCAGCCATTCTTCTTCAGCAGATTGGCTGATGTCGCCAACGCATCGGGGATCGAATTCCAGATGTCGCGCTTGCCGTTGCCGTCCATGTCGACGGCATAATGCTGGTAGCTGGTCGGGATGAACTGGGTCTGGCCCATGGCGCCGGCCCAGGAGCCCATCAGGTGGCTTTCGTCGATGTCGCCGGTCTGCAGGATTTTCAGCGCGGCGACCAATTGGGTGCGGGCGAATTTCGAACGCTTCGGGTCGCCATAGGCGAGGGTTGCCAGCGAGCGGATGACATTGCGCATGATGTCGTCGCGCTTGAGGATCTCGCCATAATTCGATTCCATCGACCAGATGGCGAGCAGGATGTAGCGGTCGACGCCGAACCTCGCCTCGATCCGTTCCAGCCACGGCTTCCATTTTTTGGCCATCTGCTGGCCGACGGCAACGGACTGGTCGTGGACGCGGTTGTCGAAATAGTCCCAGGCAGGTGCGGTGAATTCGGGCTGGGTGCGTGCCTTTTCCAGCACCACCGGGTCGGGCTCATTGATGCCCCGGAACGCCCGGTCGTAGACCCCGCCGGAAACGCCGCCCGCCACGGCCGTGGCGCGGAAGCCGGCGACCCATTGCCGAAAACCGGCATCGGCGAAGGCCGGTCCGGCCGGCATCAGCAAGGCGAGCGAGAGGCTGGCCGCCGTCAGCACGCTGGTAAAGAGTTTTGCGGCACTGCGAACGGACATATTTCCCCTTTCTCTATCTCAGGAAAGACCATTCATCGCCGAACCGGGTTAGCAATTGGTTTACCATAGGCGGCGCCTGGAACGAAAAGACACCTGGATGCTTTACCGGTTGATGTTTCCCTCAATGGCCCGATAATCCACAATTCCGGCGCGAAAATGTCGCGAGGCGGGATTGCCGGGCACGCCCTCAGACGGATAATTGACGCATGAAGCGAGTTCGCAAGGCAGTTTTCCCGGTCGCCGGTCTCGGCACACGGTTTCTCCCGGCCACCAAGGCCATTCCCAAGGAGATGCTGACCGTCGTCGACCGGCCGGTCATCCAGTATGTCGTCGATGAGGCGCGCGAGGCCGGCATCGAACATTTCATCTTCGTCACCGGCCGCAACAAGGCGGTCATAGAAGACCATTTCGATATCCAGTTCGAGCTCTATGATACGCTGGCACAGCGCGGCAAGGACGATCAGCTGGCCCGCTTGCAGCGGCTGCAGCCGGCGCCGGGGCAGACCTCGTTCACCCGCCAGCAGGTGCCGATGGGGCTCGGCCACGCCGTCTGGTGCGCCCGCGAACTGGTCGGCGACGAACCCTTCGCGCTGTTGCTGCCCGACATGATCATGCAGTCGGAGAAGAGCTGCACGAAGGCCATGGTCGAGCTCTACGAGGAGACGGGCAACAACATCATCGCCGTGCAGGAATGCGATCCGGCCGAAACCCACAAATATGGCATTGTCGGCCGGGGCGAGGACACGCATCACGGCTTCCGCATCACCGAGATGGTCGAAAAGCCGAAGACCGGCACCGCGCCGTCCAATCTCTACATCAACGGCCGCTACATCCTGCAGCCCGAGATTTTCAAGATCCTGGAAAGCCAGGAAAAGGGCGCCGGCAACGAGATCCAGCTCACCGACGCGATGCTGAAGCTGGAAAAGCAGCAGCCCTTCTTTGGCTACCACTTTCAGGGCCGCACCTTCGATTGCGGCTCGCCGGAAGGGTTCGTCGAGGCCAATGTCGCCTTCGCGCTGTGGCGCAGCGACATGAACGAGAACATGGCCGGCGTCATCCGCACGCTGCTCGATGAGATGAAGCCGTCCGAGCGTCGCGGCGCTGCTTTTTAGCTACCGCTGCAGCTTCAGCCCCAAATAGATGCTGTTGGCGGTGTAGTTGCGCCCGGGCAGATTGCTGGTCAGCTTTTCGGTGCGGGCGCGGCTGGTGAGACCGACGTAACGGTTCAGCCACCAGGTCAGCCCGGCCTCTGCACTCAGCGTCATGTCATGGCCGTCGGAGCCGGTGTAATTGCGCCAGTCGAGCCCAAGGGCTGCGTTGCCGGTCAGGTCGGCGCGGATCTGCCGCTCGCCGGTGAGGCGGCCGGAATAGAGGATGTCGCCGCTCTTACCGGCATTCGTCGTGCCTTCGACCGTGGTTCGCCCGGTGAGGCCGATGATGGTACCGCGCTCGGGCGACCATTTGAGGTCGGCATTGATGGTGGCTCCCGAAATCGCCTCCAGGTTCTTGTCGTCGATCGCCTCCCTCAGCCAGCCGGCCGAGAACTCACCCTTGAGCTTCTCGCCCATGTCGACTTCGATACCGGCGCGCGCGCCAAGCCGGGTCGAAGAGCGCTCGAAGCCCTTGCTGTCGATCCGTTGGTCATATACCCGGCGGCCGAGCTCAATCTCGGCAAAGGGCGTCAGAGCCGGGGAAATTTCATAGCCGGTCCGCAACGTTGCGGTGTAGAGCGTGTTGTCCTGGTCCTTCTGCGACAGCGAGGTGCCATCGGTAAGTTCGGCATCGCCATAGATGTCGTGGGAGACGGCGCCGGTCAGCGCAAAGCGCATCTTGCCGACGTCCTTCTCGACGCCGAGGCTGCCGTCGACCGTCTGGCGGATCGGCTGCGATTTGACGCCGGCAATGGCGTCGGGCGCGGAGGCCGATTCCGGCGCAATCTCGTAGCCGAGCTTGGCGATGGCACGCAGTTCATTATCGAGGTCGACATTGTACGTGCCTTGGATACGGCCGCGTGCCTCATTGATCTTCTGGCCCGAAATGGTGTTGCGGAAATTGCCGTAGCCGTCGATGACCGCCGAATTCTCGCGCCAATCGGAGGCGGCGGAAAAACGCAGCGCCGTTTCGGACAGCACCGCCGACTTGCCGCCAGCGCTGGAATCGGCGTTCGACGTGACGGCAACGCCCTGCTCGAGCGTCGGCCGCAGCAGGAACGAGCCGACCTTGATGCCGGTTGCCGCGTACGGGTCGTCCTCGAGCTTCTTCTTCTGGCCCTCGATGGCGTCGGTGCGCTCGGCGCCAGGGTCGAGCTTCTGCCGGTCGACGCTGTCGACGGTGAGGACACGGCGGTTGGCTGTGTCCTGATCGGCGTCGTCTGCCGCAGTGCCGTCCGGAGTCGTTCCGGTGGTGGTCTGGTCCGTGGCTTTGCCAGGCTTCTTCTTGTCGGCAGCCTTGGTTTTGTCCTTGGCCTTGTCTGCATCCGCGGAGGCGCCTTGTTTTGCCGTCGATGGCCGGCGTGGCTGGACGGTTGGCGGCTTGTCGGCGCCCGAATCGTCGATGGTCGCCGGCGGGTCGAAAATGCTGTTTGCGCCGGCCTGGGACGGGTCGGTGTCGTCAGGCAAGGCGCCATCGCTGGCCGGCACATAAGCGGTTGGCGTGTTTCCCGTGGGGGCGGTGTCGGCAGGGGCGGGCTTGACCTGCGTGTTGGCCTTGGTCAATTGCCTGGCCCGGCGCTGCTGGTCGGACAGGATCGCCGATTCCGAAACCTCGCCGCGCAGCTCGGTCTCCTGGGCATGAAGCGCAGTTGGCCGCAGCAAAGCGAGCACGCTCGTCGCCAGAAGCAGAGCGCAAAAGGCTCTGCCCGTTCGACCTTTTTTCTCTTGAGGCTGGGCCCGCGACATCGTCACCACTGCTTGCGCGGCGCAAGCGCGCCATACTTACCGAACCGTAAACGGGGATGGTTAACGGAGGGTTGAAGGTGTGCCTGTACGACATGGCTGGACGGCAATTCTGTTGGACAGGCGAACGGCAAAGCGCTAATCGCATCAGCCATGCATGCGGGATCCCCAGAAAAGAAGCCTTTGGAGGCTTCGGTCGCCTCGGCGCTGAGAACGGTAGCCACGGAACAGGCCGGCGTGGCGGCATTGGCCGCCGCGCTGGAGAACGAACTGGCCGAACCTTTCGCCAGCGCCGTCGACATGGTGTCGCGCATCAATGGCCGCGTCATAGTCACCGGCGTCGGCAAAAGCGGCCATATCGGCACTAAGATCGCGGCTAGTCTGGCTTCGACCGGCACGCCTGCCTTCTTCGTCCATCCGGCGGAGGCCAATCATGGCGACCTTGGCATGATCGCCAGAGACGATGCCATCATTGCCATGTCATGGTCCGGCGAGAGCAAAGAGTTGATGGGCATCGTCGCCTATTCCAGGCGCTTCTCGATCCCGCTGATTGCGATTACCGCGGGCGCGGCCTCGGCGCTGGCGCGCGCGGCCGACGTGGTGGTGCTCCTGCCGTCCGCGCCGGAAGCCTGCCCGCACGGTCTGGCGCCGACGACATCGACCCTGCTGCAACTGGTGGTCGGCGATGCGCTGGCCATAGCGCTGCTCGAAGCGCGCGGCTTCACGCCCGACCATTTCCGCACGTTCCACCCCGGCGGCCAGCTCGGCGCCAACCTCACGCAGATCCACGAGATCATGCATGTCGGCGACAGGCTGCCGCTGGTGTCTTCCGGCACGGGCATGCGCGAGGCGATCCTCGAATTGTCGAACAAGGGCTTCGGCTGCGTGGCGATCGCGACGGCGGATGGCGCGTTGGTGGGCATCATCACCGATGGCGACATCAGGCGTCACATCGGCAGCAATCTCATGGAAATGAGCGTCGATCAGGTGATGACGAAAAAGCCGAAGACGGCCACACCGGACACGCTGGTGGCGACGGCGCTGCAGATTATCAACAATTCGGCCATTACGAGCCTGATGGTGGTCGAAGGCAGGCGGCTCGTGGGACTGGTTCATCTGCACGACCTGCTGCGCATCGGCGCCGCCTGAAAAAATCAAAGGACGCGTCGCGTTCGGGAAGCCCTAGGCGACGCGGCCTGATTTTTCCGGATCGAAAGCGCCATGCGCTTTCGAAATGTCAAACTGCCTCGACGGTCAGTTCCAGATCGGTGTCGGCCGAACTGACGACGCGCACCTGCGTGCCGGCCGGCAGGTCGGGACCGGAGACGCGCCACAGTGTATCGCCGAGTTTGATGCGGCCGCGACCGTCCTTGATCGGCTCGGCCAGCGTTGCCATCCTGCCGACCAACTGCGCGCCGCGCCGGTTGAGCAGCGGCTGGTCGCTAGGGGTATTACGCCCACCAACCAGCTTCTTTCCGGCAAAGGCCGAGACCAGCGACAGGGCCAGGAAGGCGAGGACCTGGACTTCCCAGGCCCAGAAGCTTGCGTCCCAGACGAGCAGGGAAATCACACCGATCACCAATGCGGCGATGCCGATCCACAGCATGAATATTCCTGGCGCGATGACCTCCATCACCAGGAGGACGAAGCCCAGAACCATCCAGTTCCACGGACCAAGTTCGGAAATGATGCGGTCGAACATGGGAGTGCGCTCCTAGTTCTTGTTTGAGAGCATGATCTTTTCCGAAAACCGGCTCCCACTTTTCGGGATCATGCTCGCGACCTCAGTTCTCGTCAGGTCTCAGTTCTCATTCGGGCGAACCACCGGAGGGCGGCCTGCCTGCCTGGCGGCGCCGGCGGTGCCTTCGCTGCGGAACACCTCCCTGGCGATCTCGCTTATGCCGCCGAGCGTGCCGATCAGCGCCGAGGCTTCCATCGGCATCAGCACGACCTTGCTGTTGTTGGCGGTACCGATCTTGCCCATCGCTTCGGTGTATTTGAGCGCCACGAAGTAGTTGAGTGCCTGCACGTCGCCCTTGGAGATGGCTTCCGATACAACCTGGGTGGCTCGCGCTTCGGCCTCGGCCGAGCGTTCGCGTGCCTCGGCGTCGCGGAAGGCGGCTTCCTTGCGGCCTTCGGCCTCGAGGATCTGCGACTGCTTGAGGCCTTCGGCGGCGAGGATCTGCGCACGCTTGTTACGTTCGGCCGTCATCTGACGACCCATCGATTCGATGAGGTTGGCCGGCGGATTGATATCCTTGATCTCGACGCGGGTGATCTTGATGCCCCACGGATGCGCCGCTTCGTCGACGACGCGCAGCAGGCGCTCGTTGATGGCGTCGCGGTTCGACAGCAATTCGTCGAGGTCCATCGAGCCCATGACGGTACGGATGTTGGTCATCGTCAAATTGAGAATGGCGTTCTCCAGGCCGGCGACCTGGTAGGCGGCCTGCGCCGCATTGAGGATCTGGTAGAAGGCGATGCCGTCGACGCCGACAATGGCGTTGTCGCGCGTGATGATTTCCTGGCTCGGAACGTCGAGCACCTGCTCCATCATGTTCATCTTGGCGCCGATGCGGTCGACGAACGGCACGATGAGGTTGAGGCCGGGGCTTAGTGTTTTGGTGTAACGGCCAAAGCGCTCCACCGTATAATTATAGCCTTGCGGGATTGTGCGGATGCCTTTGATAAGAAGCACCAATACCAGAAAGGCAAGCGCACCAATCGCAATACCGAAACCACTGAAGTCCATTTGAATCTCCCTCAGATGCCGGCCATGGCGTTGATTCCATGCAACCGACTTCACCAAACACTTAGGTGTGTTTCAATAATGTTACAATCAGGTGATCGTTGATTATTGGTGCATGGAATAGCGCAACTGCGGCGATCGATCGCCGCAACGTGGCGGCCTCAGACCCAGCCCGACAGCTCGCGCCGCACCATCGCCTCGATCACCGCCATGCCTTCTGCACTGTCGTTGAGGCACGGGATGTGGGCGAATTTCTCGCCGCCGGCGTGATGGAAGGTCTCGGCCGCCTCGCGGCCGATTTCGTCCAGCGTCTCGATGCAGTCGACGGAAAAGCCTGGGTTGACGATGGCGATCGATTTCACGCCGTCCTTCGCCAGTTTCTCGACCGTCTTGTCGGTGTAGGGCTGCAGCCATTCCTGGGCGCCGAAGCGCGACTGGAAGGTGATGATCAGCTTCTTTTCATCCCACCCCAGTCGTTCACGCAACAGCCGTGTCGTCTTCTGGCAGTGGCAGTGATAGGGATCGCCCTTCTCGAAATAGGGCTTCGGGATGCCGTGATAGGAGGTGATGACCACCTCGGGCTCGAAGTCTAGCGTTGCCAGATGCCGTTCGATCGAATGGGCGAGCGCCTCGATGTAGACCGGCTCGTCATAGTAGGGCGGAACACTGCGCACGGCAGGCGCGCGGCGCATCTTCATCAAGGCGCGAAACAGCTGGTCGTTGGCGGTCGCGGTGGTGGTCGCGGAGTATTGCGGGTAGAGTGGGAACGACAGGATGCGGTCGCAGCCTTGCTCGACCAGCCTTTGAGCGACGCTCGCGGTCGAGGGGTTGCCGTAGCGCATCGCCCAGTCGACCACGACATCGGGTAGGTCGATGAGCGCTGCGGCCAGCTTTTCGCCCTGCGCGCGGGTGTAGGTGCGCAGCGGCGACTCGTTCCTCTCGCGGTTCCATATCCTGGCGTAATTGGCGCCGGACTTGTTCGGTCTCGTGGTCAGCACCAAGCCGTAGAGGATCGGATACCAGACGGCCTTGTTGAGCTCGATGACGCGCGGATCGGACAGGAATTCGCGGAGATAGCGCCACATCGGCTTGAAATCGGTGCCGTCCGGCGTGCCGAGATTTACCAACATGACGCCGATCTTGCCTGCCTTTACCGGCGGATGTCCGGCCGGTAGCGGGTCGAGCGCTTTCGCGGCTTTGGGGTCGACAGGCGTGGAAAGCGTCATGAAGGTCTCCCGACACCGCGAAAACCGACGATGTCGGGCGAACCTAGCGATGCGGAGCAAGTTTTCAATGCTGCGTCTGGCCGCACCTTACCTTGAAAGCCAAAAACCCGTCCGGTTACCCGGACGGGTTTTGCTGGTCGTGAGCGCGAAGCGAGGTTACTTCGCCGGAATGGTCAAGGTCGCGCCGACAGGAAGCCGGCGTGGTTCGTAGCCTTTGTTGGCCTCGGAGATCACCTTCCACTTGGCGCCGTCGCCGTAGGCCTTCTTGGCGAGATCCCAATAGGTATCGCCGGCGACGATGACATGGCTGGCTTCGGCCGGGGCGGCGTCAGCCGGCTTTGCCGGAGCAGGTGCGGCTTCGGCCGGTTTTGCCGGTTCGGCCGGAGCCGGCGTTGCCGGGGCGGTTTCCGCCGGGACAGTCGGCGGCGTGGTGGTGATGTCGCCGGAGCCTGCCGGCAATGCGGGAATCGCCGGCTCCGCCGGTGCAGCCTCGGCCGGTTTTGCCGGTTCCGCTGGAGCAGGTGCCGGTTCGGCTGGTTTTGCCGGCTCGGCGGCCGGGGCAGCCGCTACGGTTGCGGCAACCTCGGTGATGCGGCCGTCGAGCTTGGGCGTGTAGGGCCGGTGCGCGGCGAGATAGTCGGCGACCACCTGTTCGAGGCCCGGGCCGTAATCATAGGCGTTCTTGGCCTTCTCGGCGAAGACCTTGTAGCCGTCGCCGCCCTGGCGGACGTAATTGTTGGTGGCGACCAGATAGTCCTTGTCCGGATTGATCGGCGCCCAGGCACCGTTCTGCATCACCTCGACCGACTTGACTCGGCCGGCATTGGGCGCGACCGACTTGTCGAAGGAGTATTTGAGACCTGCCACCTGCGGGAAGCGGCCGCCGCCGTCCTCGACCTGGCTGACGCCGTTTTCCAGCCCGGCAACCAGATCCTTTCCGGAAATCTGGAAGGTCGCCAGCGTGTTCTGGAACGGCAGCACGGTCAGCACCTCGCCCATGGTGACGGTGCCCTTGTCGATCGAAGCACGCAGGCCGCCGCCATTCGAGACGACGATCTCGACGCCCTGTCCCTTGACGCGGTCGAGGATGGCGTCGGAGACGAGGTTGCCCATCGCGCATTCCTTGGTGCGGCAGCTTTCGCGGCTGCCGTCGATGGCCTCGGTGGTCTCGGCCACTTCCTTGTTCTTCAGCGCCTCGATCGGCGCGCCGAGCTCCTTGATGCGGGCAAGAACGGCCGGATCGGGAGTGATCGACTTGTCGAGGAAGATCGGGTCGCCGCTGGCTTCCTTGACGTTGCCATTGTCGTCGAACACGACCTTGAATTCGCCGAGATATTTCGAATAGGACGCGGCCTGCACCACAGGCACCTTGGAGCCGTCGGGGTTGTCGACCATCGTCGGGTAGGGGCCTTCAGCCTTCGGGTCGGTGTTGGACAGAAGCGAATGGCTGTGGCCGCCGACCACCACATCGATGCCCGGGATCTTGGCGATGACATCGCGCTCGCGCCTGTAGCCGATATGGGTGACGGCAATGATCTTGTTGACGCCTTGCGCCTTCAGCTTCTCGACCTCGGCGGTGATCGACTTGACATCGTCGGCGATGGTGATGTTGGGGCCGGGAGAGGCGAGTTCCGGCGTGTCGTTGGTCACGGCGCCGACAATGCCGATCTTCTGGCCGCCGACCTCAAGCACAATCGACGGCTTGATCTTGCCTGCGGCGCCGGACTTGTCGTTGGGCACGACATTGGCGCTGACGATCGGGAACTTCGCCTTGTCGAGATAAGGCACCAGCGCGCTCTCGCCATCGTCGAATTCGTGGTTGCCGAGCGTCACCGCGTCGGACTTGATCTGATTGAGGAATTCCTCCTCCGCCGTGCCCTTGTAGGTGATGTAGAACAGCGATCCCTGAAAGCTGTCGCCGGCATTGAGCAGCAGCACGTTCTGGCCTTCGAGCTTCTTGCGCTCCTGTGCGATCGCGGTGACCAGCCGGCCGGCGCCGCCGATGCACTCACCCTTGGTCTCTTCCTCGGCCGAGCAGGTCGACTCGTATTTGTTGTTGCCTTCGATGCGGCTGTGCCAATCGTTGAAATGCAGGATGTTCAACGTGTAGTCGGCAAAGGATGGTGCGGCCGACAGGCCGAGTGTCGAGGCAGAGAGGGCGGCAATGGCGGCGAGCTTCTTCATCTTCGTCTCCCGGATATGATCAAAGGCGTTTAACGCTCTTGCCCGACTGCAGGATAACAGCCAGCATTTCGGGTATGTTCACATCGCGGTTGTGGCGATGCAAGAAGAATCAGGGCGGATAACCGGCATCGGTTTGCCGGCATAAAAAAGGCGGCGGCATCGCGCCGCCGCCATCCGCAAAGCCGCATGGGAAAGGTTCAGCCACGCCTGGTCAGCACGAAGTTCTGCCCGGCGGAGCTGGTGCAATTCAGCTGGTTTATGGACACCAGCAGGCAGTTGAAAGCGATTGGCTGCTGCCGGATCAGCGAGGTTCCGTTGATCTCGACCGAGGTGGCGCCGGTCTTGGTGTAGCTGCCGTCAGCGAATTTCTCACCGGTCTCCGCCGAAACGGTGGTGAAGACGCCGCCGTTCAATGTCGAGACCGCCTTGCCTTCGGCGTTCAGCCATGAGCCTTCGACGCCTCGCGCCTGCGCTGAGATCGGTGGCCCGTCGGAGCCGCCGGTGGTGCAGGCGGCAAGCATCGTCGCAAGAACGCCCGCCGCGCCCGCAGAAAGAATTTTGCGCGCAATCGTCATATCAAATCCTCTCCTGACGCATCGGCCCAATCGTCAAACGACGTTTTGGGGAACACGATGTGCGTGGCCTCAAGTTTCCAGAGCCGTCCCTCGTGCGTCCAAATGGATGCACACTGCTCTCGTCCGCATCCCTTCAATCGCCCGATTTCCGGGCGATTGCAAGGCAGTGAGGCAGGGGTATGGAACCGCTATCGAACGAGGATGTTGCGGAATTGCCACGGGTCGCTTTTGTCGAGGTCTTCGGGAAACAGGCCCGGACGGTTATCGAGCGGCGTCCAGTCGGTGTAGTAGCCCTTGACCGGTCCGAGATACTGGGACTGCACTTCCAGGCAGCGCTTGTAGTCCATCTCGTCGGCCTCGACGATGCCGGCTTCCGGGTTTTCCAGCGCCCAGACCATGCCGGCGAGCACGGCCGAGGTGACCTGCATGCCGGTAGCGTTCTGGTAGGGCGCCAGCTTGCGGGCTTCGGCCAGCGACAGCTGCGAACCGTACCAGTAGGCGTTCTTGGCATGGCCGTAGAGCAGCACGCCAAGCTCGTCGACGCCGTCGACCAGCTCGTTTTCGTCGAGCACATGGTGGACCGGCTGCGGCTTGCCGGCAGCGCCGAACATTTCGTGCAGCGACAGCACGGCGTCGTTGCAGGGGTGATAGGCATAGTGGCAGGTCGGGCGGTATTGGACCTTGCCCTTCTTACCGCGCACGGTGAAGAAGTCGGCGATCGAGATCGCCTCATTATGCGTCACCAGGAAACCGTATTGCGCGCCCGGCGTCGGGCACCAGGAGCGCACGCGGGTGTTGGCGCCGGGCTGTTCGAGATAGATCGCAGCCTTGGAGCCATGCTTGTGCTCCTTGCCGTTCTTCGGCATCCATCTCTCATGCGTGCCCCAGCCGAGCTCGGCCGGCTGCAGCCCTTCCGAGATGAAACCTTCGACCGACCAGGTGTTCCAGAACACGTTCATCGGCTTCGGCTTCTTGGTGCGCTGGGTGTCGCGCTCGGCGATGTGGATGCCCTTGACGCCGGCCTTCTTCATCAGCTTCGCCCAGCCGTCACGGTCGTCCTGCGCGGGTTCGGAAAACTCGAGGCCGAGGTCGCCGGCAAGGTTCAGCAGCGCCTGCTTGACGAACCACGAGACCATGCCCGGATTGGCGCCACAGGTCGAAACCGCGGTAGCGCCGCCGGGCTTGTCGTGCTTCTCCTTGATCAAGGCTTCGCGCAGCGCGTAGTTGGTGCGGCTGGCATTGTCGGCCTTGGCGTCGAAATAGAAGCCGAGCCACGGCTCGACGACGGTGTCGATGTAGAGCACGCCGAGCTTGCGGCAGAGCCGCATCAGGTCGACCGAGCCGGTATCGACCGACAGATTGATGCAAAAGCCCTGGCCGCCACCATTGGTCAAAAGCGGCGTCAGCAGTTTCTTGTAGTTTTTCTCGGTCACGTGCTCCTGCACGAAGGCGATGCCGCGCTCGTCGAGCAGCTTGCGGTCGGTGTCGAGCGGGTCGATGACCGTCATGCGCGACTTGTCGAATTTGAAATGGCGCTCGATCAGAGGCAGCGTTCCCCGTCCGATCGAACCAAAGCCGATCATCACGACAGGGCCGGTGATTTCACCGTAAACGGGCCAGTTTTCATTCGCCATTTTATCGAGCACTCCTTCAAGCAACGCGCCAAAACGGCCGTTCGACCGCCGCGCGACAAACCATAGATCATTGTCACAATAAAGCGAAAAGCAGGGATAAGGTTAGTTCCCGACGGCGCAGATGCGCGCCTACGGTTCGAGCAGTTTCGCGAATTCCGGTGTGAACAGCGCTTGTGCTTCGGAGACCGGCATTTCAACGAGATCGCCGCCGCAAGCCTGGATGACGTTGGGCAAACCTTGCAGGCCGAAGACCAGAACCTGCCTGTCGCCATCGCGCTTCAGGCTGGCGCCGAGATAGTCGCCGATCAAATCGTCGATGCCGCATTCGGCCTCGTAATCCACCTCGGTCTGGTCGCTGGGCTTCTTGCGCTTCTCTTTGACGAAGGTGGCCAGCGAGGGGCCTGGCTTGCCGTCGACCGTATCGGAAAACATGTCCTGAAGGGTAAGCAAGGCGCCACGGCGCACGTCCATGACATAGGCGTCGGAATAGTTGTTCGGATGCGCACCGCCGCAATAGAGGCTGCCGGATTCGGACCAACTCATCAGCTTCGGCGTCAATGACGTAACTTTGAACGTCGAGTCTTCATAGCCGCCAAGCGAATCGTCATCCATGCCCTCCATCGGTGGTCCATCGTGGAAGCCGGCGTATTGCAGCGCCGCGCACGTCAAGGCGCTGAGGCTGTCATGCCAATGGCGGTTCTGCAGCAAGGCATTGGCGGCTTCGATCGGCGCGCCGCCGGCGAGATCGACGATGCGCGGCCTGGCGAATTTGGTGCGCGGATCGGTGACATAGCTGTAGGCTGCATCCGGCCAACCTTCCTTGGCGTCTGCCTCGGGCGCGAAATCCAGCTTGAGATAGTCGTAGGGCGATGCCGCCATGGTGATCGGCGCATCGTCACCCGAGAATGTCATGTCGGTGAAATCATAGAGATCGCGTGGCGTCGTCGCCGGCGTCTCTGTCTGGGCACGGCTGGCGATCCTTGTCAGCTTCAGCGGCAGGGTCTTTTTGGCCGTCCAGGTGCCTTCCAGCGTCTTGCCCTTGTCGGCGGGACTCAACCGCCAGACGGCGCCGATGGGTGGAGCCTGGCCGTCGCCGCACTTCTTGGCATCGCAGGCTTCTTCCTCGGCCAATTGAAAGGTGGCGCCCTTGCTCGACTTCGCCTGCAGAGGAATATCGATGCCCTTGGAGCGGTAGAAATAGCGCGCCGCCAGTGCCTCTCCAGCCGTCGCCGGATCGCCGGTAAACTCGACGACGATGTCGATGTTGCCGAGCTTGCCGGCATAGGTGACGGGGTCGGCGAGCGCCGTTGCCGGCAACGCCAGCAATGCACCGAGCAATACGGCTTGCTCCAGGATTTTTCGGATCATCGTCACTCCAGCGTCATGGCTTGCAGGCGTTGCACCAGCCTGTCACGGTCTGACGTCATCCCCTTATAGTCGAGTTGAGCCTCATCCAGCGCCTGCAATTGCGCCGCGAAAGAGGCGGCAAGCGTTGCCCGGTCGGGATGCCGCGCCAGCACTTTCAGCGGGTCGAGGTGGATGCGGATGGTGAACAGGATGTCGCGCGACAGAGGCAGTTTGCGCAGCGTCTGGCGCTCGACGCGGATGAAGGCGTGGGTGTTGACGTCGCCGTCGGGAAATCGCGAGGGGCGCCTGGTGGCGCGGTCGATGCGCTCGACATTGGAGAGCGGATGATAGAGCGCGTCGTCGGCCTGGATCGACCAGTTGAAGCGTTCGACAGCCTGACCCTGCAGGCCGTCGAACATGCGGTTGATGAGCTCGGCCGGCCTGGTGCCCGGACCGAAGCCCGGCACCGGTGCGTGGATCTGCTGCAGCGGCCGGCCGAATTTTTCGACCAGCGACCAGGATGACGGGAAGCACAGCGAGCCGGCGGCGAGTCGCCAGCCGGTGTCGTCACGGCGCATCAGGATCAGGTCTTCCTGGACGAGCAGCGACGCTGCGACCAGCGGGGCATCGGGGAAGGTGGCGTCAGAGTCGGCTTTGGCGCCAATGACCTCAACCCCGGCATTGGTGCGCCGGTACATCCCGGGAAATGTCGACAGCAGATGTGCTTCGATGAGGCCGCGCACTTCGCGCTGGGCGTCGCGCGTGCCGTCTTCCTCGACAAACACCTTGTCGGGGATTTCGGCATACAGCCGGCGCTTTTCGGCGAGATGGTCGAAGAGATACCGGTCGACCTCGATCCACTTGTCGAGTTCGAGCGGCTTCAGCCCGATGGTGAAGAGCTTTGAGGAGCCATCATAGGGCGTGTGCGTGGGCTGACGAGAATTCATGCTTCGCTAGAAAGTGTCCAATGCCGGCGGTTATTCTCGCAGCCGCTTCGTATCAGGCCAATGTTGCCGGGATCAAGCCGCGCAGAGAATTGCCGACGAACAGTGTTTTGGCGGATTTCAACTCGTCATAGCTGTAGATCGCCTCCTGGGCGCGGCCTTCGTCCAGCAGCTCGGCGCGCAATACGCCAGGCAGCAGGCCGCAGTCGAGCCTGGGTGTCATCAGCATGCCATCACCGAAATCGGCGAAGACGTTGGTGATGGTGCCTTCGCAGATTTCACTGCGCTCATTTGCGAGCAACACTTCGTCGGCCTGGGTGATCAGATATTCGGAGCGGGCGTGAGTGTAGACTTGCCGCCGGCCGGTCTTGTGGCGCAGCAGCGTGTCGGTGGAGGAGAGCCGCACCCGTGCCAGCTGCAGCCGCCAGACCTTGTCGGCGGCGAACGGCTCATAGGGCTGGACCGAGGCGGTCACTTCGCCATCGCGCTGCAGGACGAGCCGGGTGCGCAGCGCCTTTTGCTGCGGCCCGATAGTATTCGCCAGCACCTCGCCGATCCGCTGCGGATCGCAGGCAAAGCCGAGTTCTTCCGCCGAGCCATAAAGGCGCGCGAGATGGCGTTCGAAGCGCAGAAAGCCCTGGCCGGGCTCCCAGCGCATCGTCTCGATCAGCTCGAAATCGGCGGTGTCCCCGTCGCGAAGCGCGCCTTCAGCAGACACTCCTGATACTCCTCTTGCGCCGTCGAATCGAAGACGATGCCGCCGCCGACATTGTAAACGGCCTCGCCACTGGAAAAGAGCGATATGGTGCGGATCGCCACCGAAAAGCGCATCATGCCGGCAGGCGCGATCCAGCCGATGGCGCCGCAATAGACGTCGCGCGGTGTCTCTTCCAGCTCGTGCAGGATTTCCATGGCGCGGATTTTCGGTGCGCCGGTAATCGAGCCACAGGGAAACAGCGCGCCAAAGATTTGGCGGATGCCGAGATCAGGCAGAAGCTTCGCCCGCACACGGCTCACCATCTGATGGACGGTCGGGTAGCTCTCGATGCGGAACAGTTCCGGCACTTCCAGCGTGCCGATCTCGCTGATCAGGGAGATGTCGTTGCGCAGGAGATCGACGATCATCCGGTTCTCGGCCTGGTTCTTTTCATCGCTGCGCAAGAAGGACTTCAACCGCGCGTCCTCGGCCTTGGTCGCGCCGCGCGGTGCAGTGCCCTTCATCGGATGGGTTTCGATCATGCCTAAGGCATCGATCTCGAAGAACAGCTCGGGCGAACGCGACAAGATGATGGGATCGCCGAGCGAAATCAGCGCGCCATACTTGACCGGCTGGCGTCCTGTCAGTGCGTCGAAGGCAGCAACCGGATCGCCCGACCATTGGGCACGGACCGGAAAGGTCAGGTTGCCTTGGTAGCAGTCGCCCTTGCGGATGTGGTCGTGAAGGCGCGCGAAGCGTTTGGCGTAGTCCTGAGCGGACCAACTGGCCCTGGCGTCGAAGATGGGGCCATTGGTGGCCGGCGCATCGTTGCGCGGCACGGCCTCTTCGACCGGAGCATCGAACACACCCAGACAAACCAGTGGCGCGCGCCGGCCTTCAGGCAGCAGCGGCACCAGTTTCGGTTCGAGCAGATAGCCCGCTTCGTAGGAGAAATAGCCGGCCAGCCATTTGCCGGCATCGCTCGCCGCCTGCGCGGCCACCAGCGCCGGCAGAAAATCCTTGGCATCATAGGCAATGATGATGTCGGCCTGGTGGTCGAAGACCAACTGACGGCCGCTTTCATCGTTGCGGAAAATGGCAGAGGGCAGGGGCATGGGGCTCGGGTACTGCGGTCGATGACGCCAGAACCGCTCTATATGGGGGCCGGGCGGCGTGCAATCGAGGGAGCGGCGTCGCAGGGCGCAAAGACAGTGGCGAATGCAAAAACAAAGACGGCGCCCGAGAGCGCCGCCTTCTGGTTATGTTGCCGATGACAGATCAGCTGTTGTTGGCGGTCCCGGCGCTCGGGAATTGGCGTGCGAACTCCTTTTCGTCGCCGGCGGCAAGCAGCTTGGCCTGCTCGACCCACTTTTCGCGGGCGATGCGGCCGTCGAAATTCAGCGTGTCCTCGATGCGCTTGACATCGGCCGCGGTCCAGCCGGCGATCTGCGCGTAGGTCGTGACGCCAAGGCCCTTGAGCAGTTTGTCGTTGACCGGGCCGATACCGATCAGGCGGCGCAGATTGTCGGCCTTCCCAGCTGCCGGGGCGGCCTTCTTCGGGACGGCGGCGGGCTTTGAAGCCGCGGCTTTGGGCGCGGCCTTGGCGGCGGCAGGTTTGCTGGCCGCTGGTTTTGCGTCCGCGGATTTGGCCGCAGCTGGTTTGGCCGCGGCGGGTTTGGCGGGGGCCGGTTTCGCGGCCGGGGCGGACTTGGCCGTTGCCGCTGTCGACACCAGCGCGGCCGGCGCCGAACTGGAAGGCTTGGCGGATGGAGCCGATGTTTCACGCAGCCGGCGTTCGAGATCGGCGCGGGTCTTGCCGCAGGCGTCGAGTTCGCCGGTCAGGCGGTCGGCGTCGGCGCGCAGTCTGTCCCGCTCGCTGCGGGTGCGGTCGAGATCGCCGCGCAGGCTGTCAAGTTCGCCGCGCAGCCGGCCCCAGATAAACCAGCCAACCAACACACCTACAAGGAACGCCAGGACAATGTAAAAGAAGGTCATCGTCTCTCTCCAGTCGGATCCGTCCGCCGCCGTCCCAAGTCATGACCTTGGCAGATCGGATCATCCAATGTGGTTCGGCGGCTCAGGGAACAGCCGGTCTGTCGTCGAGTGTCGGCGTTCGGCTTTGCCGCCCATTGCCAACCGTCGCTGTCGCATTCGTCAGACCGCTGCCATAGGCCGGGATGCTGTCCGGCCTTAAGCCGCGCGCCCGGCTGAGCTTCGGTCGGAAAGCTATCATACGGCTTCGGGAAAGCTAACGGAAAATTTCGCCGGAGAGTTATTCAAGAACAGGTATTTAGAACAAGAACAGCGCTGCCGTCACATGCATCCCGGCTAAACTGTTCTGCGATTCTGCAAAGTCGAGGCCGCTGCTGAACCTGCCACTCTGCGCCATCGGTCCAATGGGTGCGCGCATTAACTGTCGAGCGCTTCCAACTCGTCGATCAGGCCGCCGATCACGCCAAGCCCGATCTGCCAGAAGGCGGGGTCGGTGGCGTCGAGGCCGAAGGGCGCGAGAAGCTCCGAGTGATGCTTGGTGCCGCCGGCGCGCAACATCTCGAAATACTTATCCTGGAAGCCATGCTCAGCGTTCTGGTAGACCGCGTAGAGCGAGTTCACCAGGCAGTCGCCAAAGGCATAGGCGTAGACGTAGAAGGGGGAGTGGACGAAGTGCGGGATGTAGGTCCAGAAGACCTCATAGCCCTCGCGCAGCTTGATCGCCGGCCCCAGGCTTTCGGCCTGCACCTCGAGCCAGAACTGGCCGAGCTTGTCGGAGGTCAGTTCGCCGTTCTTGCGCTCTGCATGCACCTTGCGCTCGAACTCGTAGAAGGCGATCTGGCGCACGACCGTGTTGATCATGTCCTCGACCTTCTGGGCGAGCATCGCCTTGCGCTCGCGCTTGTCGGTGGTCTGGTCGAGCAGCGAACGGAAGGTCAGCATCTCGCCGAACACCGAGGCCGTCTCGGCCAAAGTCAGCGGCGTCGAAGCCATCAGCGCGCCCTGGCCGCCGGCCAGCACCTGATGCACGCCGTGGCCGAGCTCATGCGCCAGCGTCATCACATCGCGCGGCTTGCCCATGTAGTTGAGCAGCACGTAAGGGTGCGCCGAAGGCACGGTCGGATGGGCGAAGGCGCCGGGCGACTTGCCGGGCCTGACCGGCGCGTCGATCCAGTTGCGGTCGAAGAAGGTGCGGGCGATCTCCGCCATGTCGGGGGAAAAGCGCTGATAGGCCGACAGCACAGTGTTCCTGGCGTCGTCCCAAGGGATCACGGCCTGCGGCGTCTCGGGCAAGGGGGCGTTGCGGTCCCAGTGGTTCATCACCTCCATGCCGAGCCAGCGCGCCTTCATCGCGTAGTAGCGATGAGACAGGCGCGGATAGGCTTCGCGCACGGCCGACGCCAGCGCATCAACCACGCTGCGCTCGACGCGGTTGGCGAGATGGCGTGAATCGGCGATGTCCTCGAAGCCGCGCCAGCGGTCGGAAATCTCCTTGTCCTTGGCCAATGTGTTGGTGATCAGCGTGAAGGTGCGCAGGCTCTTGCGGAAGGTTGCGGCCAGCGCTTCGGAGGCGCGGCGGCGGACCTCCCCATCGGCGTCCTGGAGGCGGTTCAGCGCCGGCTCCAGCGTCAGTTCCTCGCCGTCTATGTCGAAGCGCAGATCGGTCATCGTCTCGTCGAACAGCCGGTTCCAGGCACCGCGTCCGGTGATCGATTTCTCATGGAACAGCTGCTCGACCCGGTCCTCGAGCTGGTAGGGCTTGTCCATTCTGAGGTCGAGCACCCAGGGGCGGTAATGGGCAAAGCCGGCGTCGGCGGCGAGGGCGGATTCGAGCGCCTTGTCGTCGATCAGGTTCAGTTCCAGCGCGAAGAACAGAAGATGCGCGCTGGCGTCGGTCATCTTTTCCTGGATGTCGCCATAGAGCTTTGCGCGCTGCGGATCGGCGGTGTTGCCGGCATAGATCAGGCCGGCATAGGAGACGATGCGGCCGATCAGTTCCTCCAGCGCCTCATAGGCTGTCAGCGCCTCGCCAAGCCTGCCGGCGCTGCCGCGCTCGGCCTCCGCAGCCAGTGTGCCCTTCCAGCGGTTCTCGAAGGCGACGGCATCGGCCGCCGCCTTGGCAAGGTCGCGCTTCAGTTCGGGTGCTTCCATGCCGGAATAGAGGTCGGCGAGATTCCATTCCGGCAGGTCGCCGAGTTCCGCCGCGCCCTGACCGGACGCTACCGCCGCAAGCTGCCGACCGAGAATCCTGCACATCAACAATTACCTTCTGGAATCAAGGGGAAAGGACAAGCCGGTCAAATCCTAAGGAATTCGTTCACCGGGTTTTTTGAAACCTTGTTTAGAACCCTGTGCCAAGATGATCCATGGGAATTTCCCAGGCGGGCAACTCAAATCAGTCATGACAGGTTCCATTCTTATAGTCGATGACGATCCCGTGCAGCGCCGGCTGCTCGAGGCGGCGGTGACGAAATTCGGCCACAGCGCCATCGTTGCCGATGGCGGCGAGGCCGGTCTGAGCGCGCTTGACGGACCCAATGCGAGGGATATTTCGGCAGTCATCCTCGACCTTGTCATGCCGGGCCTCGACGGCATCGGCGTGCTGAAGGCGATGCGCGAGCGCGGCATCACTGTTCCCGTCATCGTGCAGACTGCGCAGGGCGGCATCGAAACGGTGGTTTCGGCGATGCGCCACGGCGCCTTCGATTTTGTCGTCAAGCCGGCGTCTCCCGACCGGCTGCAGACCGCGGTCGGCAACGCGCTCAAGGTCGAGGCGGTCGAGGACGAGGTCAAGCGCACGTCGCGGCGTCGCGGCGGCCACCTGACCTTCAAGGACATGATCACGCACAGCCCGGCGATGGACCGGGTGATCCGCCTCGGCCAGAAGGCTGCGGCCTCCAACATCCCGATCCTGATCGAGGGCGAATCGGGCGTCGGCAAGGAATTGGTGGCGCGCGCCATCCAGGGCAGCGGCGAACGCCGCACAAAGCCGTTCGTCACCGTCAATTGCGGCGCCATCCCCGACAATCTGGTCGAATCGATCCTGTTCGGTCACGAAAAAGGTTCGTTCACCGGCGCCACCGAAAAGCACACCGGCAAGTTCGTCGAGGCGCATTCGGGCACCCTGTTCCTGGATGAGATCGGCGACCTGCCGCTCGACGTGCAGGTCAAGCTGTTGCGCGCCGTGCAGGATGGCGAGGTCGATCCGGTCGGCGGCCGTTCCACCGTCAGGGTCGACATCAGGCTGATCTCGGCCACGCACCGCAACCTTCTGCAGCAGGTCAAGGACGGCAAGTTTCGCGAGGACCTGTTCTACCGGCTCAACGTTTACCCGATCGTCGTGCCGCCGCTGCGCGACCGCCGCGACGACATCCCCTATCTGGTCAAGCATTTCATGGACAAGGTGGCGCCGGCGGGCAATCGCCTGCACGGCATCTCGGATGCCGCACTGGCCATGCTGCAGGCCTATGATTGGCCGGGAAACATCAGGCAGCTGGAAAACGCCGTGTTCAGGGCCTCGGTGCTTGCCGAAGGCGATGTGCTCACGACTGACGAATTTCCGCAGATCCGGGCGCAGGTCGACGGCACCGTCAATCTCGACGCCGATGCGTCCTTGTCGGACCCCGGCATGGCCTTGAGCACCGGATCGCAAGGCGATGGCGCGCAGACTGATGACGCCGGTACTGCAGCTGCCGAGCTCGCCCCTCCGGCCAGGTTGCTTCAGCGTTTCGGCACATTGAGGGCGCTGGACGAGCGTGGCAATGTGCGTGCGCTGGCCGATGTCGAACTCGAAATGATCAAGCTCGCCATCGACCATTACAACGGCCAGATGAGCGAGGTCGCACGGCGTCTCGGCATCGGCCGCTCGACGCTCTACCGCAAGCTCAAGGAATACGGCATCGACCCGGAAACCGGCCGCCTCGACCGCCTTGCCTCCTGAACGCCGAATTCCACAGCTTGCCAACGCAAGGCCGGGACCAGCTTGCCATGCCACATCCGGCGCTGCATAAGGGTTGGGGCGGGAATATGGCTGATGCCGACAGCGTTGTTCACGCATTAAGGCCAGCGGTAACAGATCGTGTAGCGGGAAAAGGCTGAATCTTGATCTAAACCAGCAGTTTACCAAGAAATCCTGTGTATTATTTTTGACGGGATATCGCCACGGTGTTACCGCATTTCGGCTTCAATAAGCGATGATTAACCATTAGGATCGATATTCGGATGTGAGAACCACGCATCCGTTTGGACAAATCCGGGGACAAACGGCAGCCTGCAAGGCCTTTTGATTTGAACAAAGTCGAACGACACAGAAACGGGCGGCGCGATCACATGGGCGTCTGGCCGAGATGGCTGGCAGCGTTGATCGTTGCGTTCGCTTTCCTCGCCGCAACTGCTGCCGGCGCCAGCGCTGAAACGCGCTCGCTCAAGCTCTATCACCTCCACACGCACGAAAAGGCCGAGATCGTCTACAAGCGCAATGGCCGCTACGATCCGGCAGGCCTCAGGAAGATCAACATCATCCTGCGCGACTGGCGTCGCAACGAACCGACCAAGATGGATCCGCGCCTGCTCGATCTGGTGTGGGAAGCTTACCGGCAGGCCGGCGCCACCGACTACATCCAGGTCGTTTGCGGCTATCGCTCGCCGTCGACCAATTCGATGCTGCGCAGCCGCAGCCGCGGTGTCGCCAAGGAAAGCCAGCATATGCTGGGCAAGGCGATGGACTTCTACATTCCGGGTGTGCCGCTGAAAAAGCTGCGCAACATCGGCCTGAAGATGCAGGGCGGCGGCGTCGGCTACTATCCGTCGTCGGGGTCGCCCTTCGTCCACATGGACGTCGGCAATGTGCGGCATTGGCCAGGCATCAGCCGCCAGGAACTGGTCAGCCTGTTCCCCAATGGCAAGACGCTGCATGTGCCGAGCGACGGCAGGCCGTTGCCGGGTTATGACCAAGCGCTCGCCTCCTACAAGGCGCGCAAGGGCGCCGGTTCTCCTGCCATCATGATGGCCAGCGCAGGCGGCAGCACCAAGAAATCCGGTGGCTTCCTGTCCGCGTTCTTTGGCGGTGGCGGTGAAGACGAAGCCGACGACAGCGCCGATGTCGCTACCGCCGCGCCGCCGCCGAGAAGCGTGAAGCCGGTGCTGGCTGCCACGAGCAACAACAACAGCAATCTGCCTGGCATCGCGATCGTGTCGCCGCAGAACGCCAAGCGCGCCAACATTCCGCAGCTTGCCGACGACAGCGCTGACGATTCGGAGCCGCAGGACACGCCGGAGACGATCATCGCCGCGCTGCCCGCCAAGGAAGTGCCGCTGCCCGCTTTCGCACCGCGGCCGAAGGCCGATGTCGGCGCGCAACAACCTGAGACCGTGCCGTTCGGCGTGGCCGATGCCACCACCGAACAGACGGTGGCGACGGCGCAGGCGCCGGCCAATGTGCCGTTCGGCACGGCCGATGCGAGCAATGCCGACCAGGGGGCCGATCAAGCTGCCGCTCCGGCGCAGGTCGCGGTCAACGTCCCGTTGCCGACCTGGCGTCCCGACCGCTCTTCGCCGCCGGCTGAGCTTGCGCCGCAGGACAAGGGCGTTCTGCTGGCGCTGGCCGATACGGCTGCCCACAAGCAGACCGCAACCGACGCGTTCTCGGTGCTGCCGTCGCAGCGTCCGGACGAGGTCAAGGCGGTTCTCGAACAGGCCAGCGCCGCCGATACAGCCGGTGCTACCGACGACTATCAGGTTGCGTCGCTCGAGCCTCGCTCGGCGTTCAACGATCCGTCAGGTGTCGATGCCGCATCGCCGCGCGGTGCTATTGCTGCCCGTCCCGCCGGTACCGATCCAGCCTCGGTGATCGGCGCCGGCGTCAAGACGACACGCAAGGAAGCAAGGGCTTCGGCTCGCGACCTGAAGCCAGGACCGAAGGCAGTGGTGGTGGCGGCCGAACCGCAGGCGGCGCGCTGGGCGCTGAGCAGCGGCGACAACATCGCCACCGTTTCCAGCCCGACGACTGCGCCGCGCTATGCCTACAACATCGTGCATACGCCGCCGAGCGAGGTCTACACCGCAGGCTTCCAGGCGGACAACCAGATGGCCGATGCCAACCGCTTCACCGGCAATGCCGTAAAATTCCTTTCGGTCGCCCGCTTCCAGACGAAGTAAGAGCTCGACGGGGTAAACATCGAAGCCGCGCTGGGCAACCCGCGCGGCTTTTTGCTGTTGGCGAATCTCCAGCACTGGCTTCTAGCGTCCCGGAATGCTAACCACCAGCCTGCATTCCCGCTTCGTCTAATGGTAGGACAGCGCCCTTTGAAGGCGTGAATCGTGGTTCGAGCCCATGAGCGGGAACCAGAAATTTCAATGCGTAGCAACCCCCGTCGGCGCAAGCTGGCCGGGTTTCTTGTGCCGAGAGCAATCCAGGAACAGTGTGAAACGATTTGCCGGGAAAAGCGCGGAGCGTTTCCCTTGGGAATTGCGCAAAGATAAAGTAGCGGAGGTTATTTTCCGAGCTTGCTCGCGGTCTGTGCGAGCGCCTCGATCTCATCCCACTTGCCGGCCTTGACCAACTCGTCCGGCGCCACCCACGAGCCGCCGACGCAGATAACGTTGGACAGGCTGAGATAGTCGGCCGCGTTCTTGGCCGAGATGCCGCCGGTCGGGCAGAATTTCACGTCGGCCAGCGGCGAGGCAAAGGCCTTCAGCGAGGCGATGCCGCCGGATTGTTCGGCCGGGAAGAATTTCAGGAACCGCAGGCCGGCCTCGCGGGCAGCCATGATCTCGCCGGGCGTGATGGCGCCGGGCAGCAAGGGAACGTCGCTGTCCTTGGCCGACGCCAGCAACTCTCGCGTGATGCCGGGGCTGACGATGAATTTCGAGCCAGCCGCCGCTGCCTGGTCGAACTGCTTGGCATCGAGAATTGTGCCGGCGCCGACAATGGCGCCCTCGACCTCACCGGCCACGCGGCGGATCGCTTCCAGCGCATCGGCGGTTCTCAACGTGATCTCGATCGCCGGCAGGCCGCCGGCGGCCAGCGCCCGGGCGAGCGGGACGGCGTCCGCGACATTGGCGATCTTCAGCACCGGAATGACCGGCTGGCCATTGAGCAGCGACAGGAGCTTTTCGGTCTTGCTGGGCATTGGCTTTTCTCTCCCTGGGTGATTTCAACCGATTAGCAGAAGGCCGATTCCGAGTCCACGAAACCCGGCCTGCCGCGATGTCACATGTCGGCCAACGAGCCTGCGGGCGAATACCGACGAAGTGTCTTTAGCTCTGCCTTGAATCCGCTTTGACCACGGTCTAGTGGCTTGGCGATGACCAACCATGAACCCGTGCGCGTCGCCGCGCTCTACAAATTTGCGAGGCTGGGCGACTTCGACGCGCTGCGGGTCTTGCGCACGCCGCTTGCCGCCTTCTGCTGCGGGCGCGGCATCAAGGGCACGCTGCTTCTGGCGCAGGAGGGCATTAACGGCACGGTCGCCGGCAGCGAAGCCGACATAGCCGACCTGATCGCTTATCTCGAGGCCATCGAGGGTCTTGCCGATCTCGAGGTCAAATACAGCACTGCCGCCGAAATGCCGTTCCATCGCATGAAGGTGCGGCTGAAGCGCGAGATCGTCACCATGGGCGTCGAAGACCTCGACCCGGCGACGGGTGCGGGGACCTATGTCGCGCCGGCCGACTGGAACGCGCTGATCTCGGACCCCGGCACCATCGTCATCGACACACGCAACGCGTACGAAGTGTCGATCGGGACGTTCGAGGGCGCGGTGGACCCGCGCACGTCGAGCTTTCGCGAATTCCCGGCCTGGGTGGAAAAACACCGCGACCAACTCGACGGCCGCAAGGTTGCGATGTTCTGCACCGGCGGCATCCGCTGCGAAAAGGCGACGGCCTATGTGAAGTCGCTCGGCTTCGAGGATGTGTTCCATCTCAAGGGCGGCATCCTCAGATATCTTGAAGAGGTGCCGGCCGAAGACAGCCTGTGGCAGGGCGAGTGTTTCGTCTTCGACGAGCGGGTCTCGGTGTCGCATGGGTTGACCGAAGGCGAGGCCGAACTCTGCCGCGCCTGCCGGCATCCGCTGACGCCGGAGAACCGGCTGTCGCCGCATTTTTCCACCGGCGTGTCATGCCCGCATTGCTACGAGGCACGCTCGGATGAGGATCGCACCCGCTATGCCGAGCGCCAGCGCCAGGTCGAACTTGCGCAGGCGCAGGGCAGGGGACATATCGGCAGTTAAGTGCCGCCGACGCCCTGACTGGATCACCACACGACAGAATAGCGGTCGATCACCCACAGCCATGTGCCGTCGGCCTGCCGGCGCGCGACCTCTGAGGTTATCGAGCCGTCGGCAAGCCTGGTCGACGTCAACGCGAGGTCGCCGTTAATGGCCGCCGGGCGCTGCTCGCCGCGCTGGAATTTTCGCCAGCTCGCGGCAAAGGCTTCGAACAAAGCGCGGATCGCCTCATGGCCACGCGTCAATTCGGCTGCTCCGGTGTCGATGACGGCATCGGGTTCGAACAGCGCTACCATGCCCTCAATGTCTCCCGCCCATTGCCGATCAATTAGCAGGCGCTCCAGATCCTGGGGATCTCGTGCTTGGTCGCGGTCTGGCTGATCGGTCACGGCAAAACTCCTCCCTCGCCGACGTTGCGGCGACACTAACCGAAGCCGAGGCGGGTTTCGACACATCGAATTTGATTTGCGGCATTGCCGGCGCCGATAGCAAAGCGCCGGTCCGTCATTGTAATGTCAACAATCGGGACCTACGTCTGCAACGTCCAAAACCTGCCCGTCCACGTTGGCGCGGGCCCTTTTCTGGAGGCACCATGTTCGACCCCAAGAAGCTTCTCGACGATCTGCTCGGCTCGCAAGTTCCCGGCACAACCGGCACCGTTCGCGACAAGGCCGGGCAGGCTGTGCAGATGGCCAAGGACAATCCGCTGGCCGCCGGTGCGCTGGCCGCGGTGCTGCTTGGAACCGGCACGGGACGGCAGGTCACCGGCACGGCCGTGAAGCTCGGCGGACTGGCTGCGATCGGCGGTCTCGCCTACAAGGCCTACCAGAATTACAAGGCCGGCAATGCACCCGAGCAGGCGCCGGCGGCCGGCCAGCCGGAATTGCTGCCGCCGCCCGCCGACACCGGCTTTCATCCTTCACAGGCGCCACAGGGGGAGGACGAGTTCACGCTGACCCTGGTGCGGGCGATGATCTCGGCGGCCAAGGCCGATGGCCATGTCGATGACGCGGAACGCCAAAAGATCGCCGGCAAGCTCAGTCTGGCCGGCATCGGCACGGAAGCGGAAAAGTTTCTGATGGCCGAGCTGGACAGCCCGCTCGACCTCGATACGCTGGTCGCAGGCGCCAAGACCGATGAGCAGAGGCTCGAGCTCTACACGGCGTCCCGACTGACGATCGACCCCGATACGCGCGCCGAACGCGGCTATCTCGACCTGCTCGCCGGCCGGCTCGGCCTGCCGGATGCGCTCGTCGATCATGTCGAGGCGACGGTGTCGGCGGCCAAGGTGCCGGTTCCGTCAGGCACGGCGCCGAACCCGCGCTGGTAGACAACGCAGCCGCGGCGGGAAAAGCGTTAACTTCTCGTTTACCGAGGAAGCGCATGATTTTAGTTAGTCGGATCGGCTTTTCCTCCTCCCAAGCCCGGTTCAGATCAGGGGGCGGTCGCCAATGACCGCCCTTTTTGTCGGACCGATCACATAAAGCGCGTGGCGCTTCATGTTTTTGTCCGGATGCATGTCGTTCTCTCAGAACCGGGGCCACTTTTGAGCGACATGCATTAGTGTCCGGCTTGCCATGATCGCCCTCATTTGCGATGGGTCGGTGCATTCGGATGCACCCCGATCTGTGCCGGGGATGCGCGGCGCGCAGGAGCAAAATCCATGACAGCCCTCACAGAGAAAACCGCCATCGTCACCGGCGCCGGCACCGGCATCGGCAAGAGCGTCGCCACGGCGCTGCTCAAGGCGGGCTGGAACACGGTGTTTTGCGGCCGCCGCAAAGCGGTGCTCGACGCCGCCATTACCGAAGCCGGGAAAGCGGACGCCAAGGCGCTGGCAGTTGCCTGCGACATCAGCAAGGCCGGCGAAGTCGATGACCTGTTCGAGACGGTGGCCGCAGCCTTCGGCCGCGTCGACCTGCTCTTCAACAATGCCGGCATGAGCTACAAGTCGACGCCGATCGACGAGATCCCGGTCGAGGTCTGGAACGATATTGTCGGCGTCAATCTCACCGGATCGTTCCTATGCGCCCGCGCCGCCTTCGGCGTCATGCGCAAGCAAAAGCCAATGGGCGGCCGCATCATCAACAATGGCTCTGTGTCGGCCTATGCGCCACGGCCGGGCTCGGTGCCCTACACCGCGACCAAGCACGCCATATCGGGGCTGACCAAGACGCTGGCGCTCGACGGCCGGCCCTATGACATCGCCTGCGGCCAGATCGACATAGGCAACGCGCTGACCGATATGGCGCACGCAATGACGGTCGGCGTGCCGCAGGCCAATGGCACCATCGCCGCCGAAGCGGTGATGGACGTCCAGCGCGTCGCCGACGCCGTCGTCCACATGGCCAGCCTGCCGCTCGATGCCAATGTGCTGTTCATGACGGTGATGGCGACCAAGATGCCGTTCGTGGGGCGTGGGTGAAGAGCCGAAGGCCTACCTCTTCAAAAACGACTCGATCCGCTCCAGCGCGCGCAAGATGTTCTCTTCGGAATTGGCGTAGGAGAGCCTGATGTAGCCTTCGCCGAGAATGCCGAAATCGGGGCCGCCGATCAGCGCCACGCCGGCCTCCTCGAGCAGTGCCGAGGCGAGCTTCTTGGCCTTCCAGCCGGTCTTCGAAACATTCGGGAAGGCATAGAATGCGCCCTTGGGCGTGATGCAGGAGACGCCGGGCAGCGCGTTCAGCCCCTCGACCACGATCTTCCTGCGGTTGTCGAAGGCGCGCATCATCTTGTCGACATCGTCCTGCGGGCCGTCGATGGCGGCGATGCCGGCGAACTGGCTCGGCGCGTTGACGCAGGACCAGCAATTGACCGCCAGCTTGCGCACCTTGTCGTAGAGATGCGCGCCCTTGTCGCCATTCGGCCAGATCGACCAGCCCATGCGCCAGCCGGTCATCGCCCATGTCTTCGACCAGCCGTTGAGCACGATCAGCCGGTCGCGAATTTCCGGAAAATTGAGCAGCGAAAAATGCGTCTCGCCGTCATAGGTCATGACGTCGTAGATTTCGTCGGAGAGGATAGCGACCTGCGGATGCGCTTGCAGCCCCTCCACCAGCTTCTCGATCTCGGCGCGCGGCGTGACGCCGCCGGTCGGGTTGGCCGGTGAGTTGAGGATTAGCAGCCTCGTCTTCGAGGTGATCAGCCCCAGCGTCTCCTCGGCCGAGAAGGCAAAGCCGTTCTCTTCGCGGATCGGCACCGGAATGGGCGCGGCGCCGGTGAACTCGATCATCGAGCGATAGATGGGAAAGCCAGGGTCGGGATAGAGGATCTCGGCGCCGGGTTCGCCGAACATCAGGATCGCCGCGAACATGGTCGGCTTGCCGCCGGGCAGGATCATCACATTTTCCGGCGAGACCTCGACGCCGGTGGTGGCCAGCGTGCGCCGCACCACCGCTTCGCGCGTCGCCAGCAGGCCGTTGGCCGGGGTGTAGCCATGGTGACCGTCGCGCAGCGCCTTGATCGCTGCGTCGACAATGTGCTGCGGCGTTTTGAAGTCGGGCTGGCCGATGCCGAGATTGACGATATCGCGGCCCTGTTGAGCCAGTGCGGTCGCCCGCGCCAGCACGGCAAAGGCGTTTTCCTCGCCGAGGCGGTCGAAGGCCGAAATCGTGTGGAGCATTTTTCCCGTCCGTGTGGTTCTTGCTGTTAGGTCGCGTTTTTGTGAGCGTCTGCTCACAAAAGTCAAACGGATTGGAGTTTTGCGTGTCGGAAAATCTCAAAGATTGGCAAGCGCGTCCGCGGCCCGAGCGCAAGCCCATTGACGGGCGCTATGTCCGGCTCGAACCGCTGAGCGCCGAAAAGCACGGCGATGGGTTGTACGAGGCGTCGTCCGTGCCCGACATCGATGGACGCTTTGCCTGGCTGCCCGACTACCCGCCGCAAACCCGCGCCGATTTCCAGCCATGGCTGGACAAGGTCGAGGCGAGCGAGGATCCGCTGTTCTTCACCGTCATCGACAAGGCCAGCGGCAAGGTCGCCGGGCGACAGACGCTGATGCGCATCGATCCCACCTATGGCGTCATCGAGATCGGCAACATCTATTGGGGGCCGCTGATCTCGCGCAAGCCGGCAGCGACCGAGGCGCAGTTCCTGTTCATGAAGTATATTTTCGACGGGCTCGGCTATCGCCGCTACGAGTGGAAATGCAACAACCGCAACGAGCCGTCAAAGCGCGCGGCGGAACGGTTCGGCTTCAAGTTCGAGGGCATTTTCCGCCAGCATCTTGTGGTCAAGGGTGAAAACCGCGATACCGCATGGTACTCGATCATCGACAAGGAATGGCCGGCGCTGCGCAAAGCCTATGAGGCATGGCTCGATCCCGCCAATTTCGATGGCGAAGGCCGGCAGAAGCGGCGGCTCGAGGATTTCCGCGCCGAGTTCGGCGCGTAACAGGAGTTTTTTCCGATGGCGCACAGCCATGATCATGGTTCGCATGCTGGGCATGGCGCCGGCCACGTGCATGGCTCGACCGACAAGAAGCGTGTGCTGATCGCAGCCTGCCTGACCGCCGGCTTCATGGTGGCCGAAGTGCTTGGCGGCCTTTTGACGGGATCACTGGCGCTGCTGGCCGACGCCGGCCACATGCTCGCCGACTCGATCGCGCTTGGCCTTGCCTGGTACGCCTTCCATCTTGGCGGACGGCCGGCGACAGTGCGCCTGACCTATGGTTTCGGCCGGGTCAAGACGCTGGTCGCCTACACCAACGGCATCGCCATCTTCGCCATTGCTTTGTGGATCGTCTACGAAGCCTGGGGCCGGCTGATGACGCCGGCGCCGGTGCTGGGCGGGCCGATGCTGGTGGTGGCGATCGCCGGCCTTCTGGTAAACTTCGCCTCGTTCTTCGTGCTGCATGGCGGCGACCACGACAGCCTCAACATGCGCGGCGCCATCCTGCATGTGCTGGGCGACCTGCTCGGTTCGGCGGCGGCGATCGTGGCGGCGCTGGTCATCCTGGCCACCGGCTGGACGCCGATCGACCCGATTCTGTCGGTGCTGGTCTCGGTGCTGATCCTGTCCACCGCATGGTCGCTGATGCGCGAAGCCGCCCACGTCCTTCTCGAAGGCGTACCGGCAAGCCTCGACCGCGACCTCATCGCCAAGGACATTGCCGGCACCGTCAACGGCGTGCGCGAAGTGCATCACATGCATGTCTGGTCGCTCGACGGGTCCAGCAACATGGCGACGCTGCATGCCTGCCTCAACGATGGCGTCGATCCGCACCAGGCGGTCAGCGCCATCAAGAAGCGGCTCGCCGCCGAACACGGCATCAGCCACGCGACGGTCGAACCGGAATTCGGCCAGTGCGCCGACAGCCATGACGAGCACGATCATGACCACGACCATGGTGCGCCACCGCATCACGGCCATTATCACTGACAGGGAATTTCATGGCATTGGCATCCGAGTTGACGAGTTCCCGCTGTGGCGGGACGGCATGATGGACCGCGACACGCGAAACGCGCTGATTGCCGCAGCCTGGATCATGCTGCTGTTCGGCATCGCGGCGTTCTATCTGCCGACGGTGATGCTGGCTGTCGGCAATATCTCGACCGTACTTGCCGGCATCGTCGGCATCGCCTTCGTGCTGGCATTCTTTCTGGTGTTCTGGTTGCGGGGCCGCAGCCAGAACAAGGGCAAATAAGAGGCTTTCGAAATGCGCATCCTGATTACTGGCGCGGCCGGCATGGTCGGCCGCAAACTTGTCGACCGGCTGGCCAAGGACGGCACGCTCAACGGCCGCAAGATCACCGGGCTCGACCTGCACGACATCGTGCCGCCGCAGGCGCCGGCGATGGATGGCATCAGCATCGCCACGAATACCGGCGACCTTGCCGACGCCGGTGCTGCCGAGAGCCTGGTGGCGTCACGCCCCGACGTCATGTTCCATCTCGCCGGCATCGTGTCTGGCGAGGCGGAGGCGAATTTCGATCTCGGCTACCGCGTCAATCTCGACGGCACACGGGCACTGTTCGATGCGGTCCGGCTGGCGGGCTTTTCGCCGCGTCTGGTCTTCACCTCGTCGATCGCGGTGTTCGGCGCGCCGTTCCCCGATGTCATCCCGGACGACTTTCATCCGACGCCGCTGACCTCCTACGGCACCCAGAAGCAGATGAGCGAGGCGCTGCTGGCCGACTATTCCAGGCGCGGCTTCTTCGACGGCATCGGCATAAGGCTGCCGACCATCTGCGTGCGGCCCGGCAAGCCGAACAAGGCGGCGTCAGGTTTCTTCTCCGGCATCATCCGCGAGCCGCTGAGCGGCCACGAGGCGATCCTGCCGGTGCCGCGCTCGGTGCTGCACACCCATGCCAGCCCGCGTTCGGCGGTGAACTTCCTGATCCATGCCGCCGGGCTCGACGGTGCCGCTGTCGGGCCGCGCCGCAACCTCACAATGCCCGGCGTTGCCGTCACCGTCGGCGAGCAGATCGAGGCGCTGGAGCGCATTGCAGGCGCCGACGTCGTGAAGCTGATCCGCGAACAGCCGGATGAGACCATCTGGGCGATCGTCAAGGGTTGGCCGACGCGCTTCGAGGCGCGCCGTGCAAGGGACCTCGGCTTCAGCGCCGAAAACAGTTTCGATGAAATCATCCGCGCTCATATCGAGGATGAGTTGGGCGGAAAGATCGCCGGTCAGGCCTGACCCGCCGAGGTCATACAGTTCCGGACAGGCTCGCCGACAACAGCAACAGCCCGAACAGGAAGACGAACGCGGCGCCGCCGATTTCGACGAATGTGTGGATACGGTTGCCCATGCGGCCATCGCCGGCGAAATAGACCGCCCAGTTCTTGGCTGTCACGGCGATCGTCGCCAACGCCGAGACTGTGATGGCGGTGCCGATAGACATCGCCAGCACCGACAGCAGGCCGCCGAGCCACAGGCCGTTGAGCAGCGCGAAGCTGAGCACAATCAGCGCGCCGGAGCAGGGGCGGATGCCGACGGCGGCTACAGCCGACCAGGCCGTGCGCCAGTCGAAGCGATCGCCCGACAGCAGCGCCGGATCAGGCGCATGCGAATGGCCGCACGTGTCGCAGACCTCGCCGGCTGGGTGATCGTGATGAGCGTGGTCGTGATGGGAATGATCGTGCGTGTCGTGGTCGTGCGCAGCGTGATCGTGATGATCATGCGAATGGTCGTGATGCACATGCAAGGCATGCGAATGCGCATGCGCCGCGTGGCTGTGAGCGGCATGCGAATGGCCGCCATGGGAATGACCGGCGTGGGCTGCCGACAGGCTGTAGGCGGGCGCCTTGCCGAACCAGCGCAGGACCGTAGGCCCGAGCTTGCGCCACAGCAGCCAGGCGCCGAACAAAGTGACGAAGACATAGCTCATGATCTCCATGAACCAGGCTGCGTCGGTCATCGAGATGGCGGTGCCGCGCAGGACGAAATAGGCAAGCAGCATCACCAGGATCGCGGTCAGGCCCTGCAGCAGCGCCGAGACGAAGGACAGCAGGATACCGCGCCTGAGCGCCACTTCATTGGCCACCATGTAGGACGAGATCACCGCCTTGCCGTGGCCGGGGCCGGCGGCGTGGAAAATGCCGTAGGCGAAGGACAGGCCGATCAGCAGCCACATCTTGCTGCCGTCCTCGCGCATTGCTTTCATCGCCATGGCCAATGCGCGGTAGAATTCCTGCTGGCGCAGATTGATCCACATCAGGATGTGGGCGAACGGGCCGGTGGTGGGCGCCATGCCGTCATTGACACCGATGCCGAGTGAGCTCTGGGCATGGGCCTGCCCGAGAAAGTGCGTCATCAGCAGGGCAGCGGCCACGAGGCCGAATGCCAAACGCAGGGACGGTTTCATCACCGGATCTATCCTTCTGGCGGGCAATTCAGTTCGAGCTTGGTGGCGAAGATCTTGCTCATGTCGGTGCCTGTCGGGTCGTTGAAGAACGCGTCCGTCAGGGTCTTCTGGTTTTCCTTGATCGCCTCGTCCGGATCAGGCCGGATGACGCTCTTGGTGCAGTTCGAGGGCAGGCCTTCCACCGTGATGTTGCTATCCTCGGTGAAGTCGATCGCTGTGTAGAAGGTTGGATCGTAGACGCCGAAATCGATCTTGCCGGCGAGCTTGATCGGCACCTTGGGTTCGGATTCGAACAGGATGATCAACTGGTCGTTGTCGAAATTGGCCATCAGATGCGGTGGCGGCGTCATAGGCACGTCCTTGCCGTCGACGGTGACGAGCTGGAAATAGTTGAATTCGGCCAGCGAGGCATGAACTGTGTCGGCGACATCCTTCAGCTCCTTGTCGTCAAGCTTCAGGTCGGAGTTCTTGTCGAACTCCATCATCACCGTACTCGAAAACAGATCATCGAAACGCCAGAGGTGACGCAGCGCTTTCACACTTTGGTGATCCGGAGAGAGGATCACGTCGAGGCGGGCCTCGGCGAAGACATGAGGATGCGCGCCAGCCGCTCCGACGGCGGCAAAAGGCGCCGCCAAGGCCGAAGCCAGCATGATTGCGTGCCGTTTCAGATGCATTCTCGGTCGCTGTTCCATCGGCCTCGGAGAGATTTCGAGAGGTTACCAGAAACGGGGCGAAATTGGGACCGCGGCACGGCAAGACCGGGTCAGGCGCTCTCGCGGTTCTTGAACCACTGCACCAGAAAATCGACGAAGACACGGACCTTGGCCGGCAGATAGCGGCGGTGCGGGTAGACGGCGAAAATGCCGCTGCCCGACTGGATGCGGTCGTCAAGCAAGGACACCAGCAGCCCGGATGCGAGGTCGGGCGCGGCGATGAAATCCGGCAGGATGGTGAAGCCCAGACCGGACACGGCGGCGGCTCGCGCGGCCATCGGGCTGTTGACCTCGATCGGACCCGATACGTTGACACTGACTGACTCCTCGCCATCGCCCCTGAAGCGCCAGTTGGCGAGCGAGCGGCCATTGGTGTCGACGATGCAGGGCAAGTTGGCGAGATCCTGCGGGCGCGTCGGCTTGCCGTGCTTGGCGATCAGCTCCGGCGAGGCGCAAAGCTTGATCGAAAACGGCCCCAGGCGGCGGGCGATCAGCGATGAGTTCTCCAGGCGCGAGATCCGCACGGCAAGATCGAAACCTTCCTCGACCAGATCGACAAAACGGTCGTCGAGATGGATGTCGAGCACGATGTCGGGATGCTGTTTGGCGAAGTCGATGAGCGACTGGCCTATCGGCGCGTCGGCGAAGGTGCGCGCCGCGGAGAGCTTGATCCTGCCGCGCACGTCGCCGGAGGATTCGCGCACGGCGTCGGCTAGGCTGTCGACCTCGCGCACGATTTCCGAAGCGCGGCTGTAATAGGTATGGCCGGCCTCAGTCAACGAGAACTGCCGCGTGGTGCGGTTGAGCAGCAGCGCGCCGAGTTCGTCCTCGAGTTCGCGCACATATTTCGACAGCAGCGCCTTGGAGCGACCGATCTTGCGCGCGGCCGCCGAAAAGCCTTCGGCCTCGACGACGTCGATGAAGGCGCGCATGCGGGTCAGTGTATCCATCATCAGGCCTTTCGTGCCGCATCGAGAATTCGCCGGCCGAGCCGTATCAGGGCAATGTCGCTGCCGGGAGGGCCGAGCAGCGAGAGGCCGAAAGGGGCACCGTCAACCGAGCCCAGCGGCAGGGTGATTTGCGGAAAGCCTGACAGACCCGAAAGGCACAAAAGATGCAAGGCCCTTTCGCGGTAGGCCTGGAGCTGCTGCGGCTCGCTTTTGACCAGAGGTGCGGGGCCTGGAACGGTGGGCAGGACAAGAAACCCGTCCTGGCCGAGCAGCGCGGCTAGCTCGGAGCGGAACGTCAGGCGGCGCACCGCCTCGGCCCGCGCGGTCTTTTCGTCGATCGTGCGGCCAAAACCAAAGCGCTCCTCGACGCCCGGCCCGAGATCGCGCTCGCCAGAAATGATCCAGGCGCCATGCTGCTGCCAGGCCTCGGCGGCCTGGAGGCGGCGAAAGCACCAGTAGAGCTCGTCGGGGAAGGAGGCGAAGCTGTACTCTTCCGGCGCCGGCTCACCGATAAGACTGGCGGCCAGCGCTCTCATCCTGGCATATTCGGCTGCCTCGGCGGGGCCGGCCACGAAAGCGTCCAGCCAGCGGATCGAAAGCGGCCGGGTGAGCGGATATGGATGCGGGTCGCGGCCGAGCAGCAATTTGCCGATCGTCTCATAGGTCTCGATGTCGTCGGCGAACCAGCCGAATGTGTCGAAGCTCGGCGCCAGCTTCATCGTGCCTTCGAGCGAAATGCGGCCATGCGTGGTGCGCAGCCCGATCAATCCGCAAAAGCTCGCCGGGGCGCGGATCGAGCCGCCGGTGTCCGACCCGGTAGCGATATCGGCAAGCTTGCCGGCCACCGCCGCCGCCGAGCCTGACGAGGAACCGCCGGTGACGCGATCGGGAGCGGCCGGGTTCACCGGAAACGGAAAATGCGCGTTCTGGCCCATCAGCGAGAAAGCGAACTCGTCGGTCTGCGTCTTGCCGATGAAGCGCGCGCCGGCGTCGAGAATCATCTGCACGGCCGGTGCCGTGCTGGACGCGGCATGCGCCTCGTCGAACTTCACCAGATTGCCGCAACCGGTGCGGTAGCCGGCGACGTCGTAAATGTCCTTTACCGCCAGCCTGAGCCCGGCCAGCGGCCCCAGTTCCGCATTGGCGACCGGCATGCGGCGCAGGTCAAGAAAGGCGTTGAGCGGGCCGTGCGTGCCTGGCATCGTTCGATATCCGTATACAGTAGGCCCAGCATTGTTCGATGCCGGAAATTTTACAACCTGGGATACGATTTTTATTGATTGTGAAATCTTTCGATCTTATATCGCGCTTGCCCAAAGTCGCACGTGCCTGTGGGTGTCCGCCGATCCTCGAATGGTGAGGGAAATCGGTAAGGTAACTGGAGCTAACCCCTCCAGTCGGTCTAGCGGCCAACCGCCAGCCCGAGGACACCTTGAAGCAACGACGGTGCGGGCCTTTCTGGTGTTCTGCCGGTCGTCCAAAGACCGGGGTTACTGAAGAGGCACACCTTCATTGCCGGCAGTGCGGACGGGTCTCCCATCCAAGCCAAGGCAGACAAAGCGAACCGAGGCCGGGCAAGGCCAAGGTTCACCGCCGCGAGATGGCGTTTCATGGTTCCGGGGTCTCCACCGGCTGGTTCCATGGATTTCCGTCCCGCCTTTGTTTGACCGCGTGTTCGCGAGGCCGAAAGCCCGCGTCCCGCAGCCTTATTGCGCGCCGCAAGGCGTTAATGGAGAGACCCCGATGGCCACCCAGCGCATCCTCGACTTCCTCGCCACCCGACGTCCGTCCGGCCCCTGCCTCGTCGTCGACCTCGATGTCGTGCGCGACAATTTCCGTGCCTTCGAGAAGGCGCTGCCCGATTCCAGAATCTACTATGCGGTGAAAGCAAACCCTGCGCCGGAGATCCTGCGCCTGCTTGCTGCGATGGGCTCGTCCTTCGACACCGCTTCCGTTGCCGAGGTCGAGATGGCGATGGACGCCGGTGCGCCGGCGGACCGCATCTCCTTCGGCAACACCATCAAGAAGGAGCGTGACATTGCACGCGCCTACCAGCTCGGCATTCGGCTGTTTGCCGTCGACTGCGTCGAGGAGGTCGACAAGATCGCCCGCGTCGCTCCCGGCGCGCGCGTGTTCTGCCGCGTTTTGACCGACGGCGAAGGCGCCGAGTGGCCGCTGTCGCGCAAGTTCGGCTGCGTGCCGGCGATGGCCGTCGACGTGCTGCGCCATGCCAGGACGCTCGGCCTCGACGCCTATGGCGTGTCGTTCCATGTCGGCTCGCAGCAGACCGACCTGACGGCGTGGGACCGTGCGCTGGCCGACGCCAAGAAGGTGTTCGCCACGCTCGCCGACGAAGGCATCGTCCTCAAGATGGTCAATATGGGCGGCGGTTTCCCGACGCGCTATCTGCGTGACGTGCCGGCGGCCCAGGCCTATGGCCAGGCCATCTTCTCGGCGCTGCGCAAGCATTTCGGCAATGCGATCCCTGAGACCATCATCGAGCCGGGCCGCGGCATGGTCGGCAATGCCGGCGTCATCAAGTCGGAAGTCGTGCTGATCTCGAAGAAGGCCGAAAACGACAATGTGCGCTGGGTGTTCCTCGACATCGGCAAGTTCGGCGGTCTGGCCGAGACGATGGACGAGGCGATCCGCTATCCGATCGTCACCCGCCATGACGGTTCGGAGACCGCACCTTGCGTGCTCGCCGGCCCGACCTGCGATTCGGCCGACGTGATGTACGAGAAGACGCCGTATCCGCTGCCTCTGTCGCTGACCATCGGCGACGATGTGCTGATCGAAGGCACCGGCGCCTACACGACCACCTACTCGGCGGTCGCCTTCAACGGCTTCGAGCCTCTCCGATCCTACGTGATCTGACGGCTTCGGCCTTCAGATCACCCCAGGCGGACGTTTGCGTCCGCCCGGGTTCGCCTGTGGAACAAGCTCCGCTCGTGAAGGATCGCGGAAATGGACATTGTAAATTACATTGACGGTGCCGTGGGAATCTCCCCCTCGAGGGGGAGATGGCAGGCAGGCCAGAGGGGGTCGTCTCGCGTGAAGCGCCGGCATCCCTCATCCACGACGCGGTGTCGCGTCAGGTCGTGCCGACCCCCTCTGTCGCCTTCGGCGACATCTCCCCCTCGAGGGGGGAGAGTGCCCGCGCCATTGTTGTCGTCGCCGAAACTGCGGCAGACATTGCATCGCGTGAAGCGTTGCTCGATCGCGCCATGGGGCCGATGCGGCGCAAGAAATCGTCGGAGAAGCTGCGGCGTGGCCGCCGGCCTTCCGAAGGTCTCGCTTTTGTCGTGCGGGATGCCGCCGGCGCGGTTGCCGGCACGGTGCGGCTGTGGGACGTACGTCTGGGCGAGGGCGGCCCGGGAGCACTTCTGCTCGGACCGCTCGCCGTCGATCCGGCGCTGAAGAACGCCGGCATCGGCTCGGCGCTGATGCGCCATGCTTTGGCCGAGGCCGCGCGTCTCGGCCATGCCGCGGTGCTGCTGGTCGGCGATGCGCCTTATTACGGTCGCTTCGGCTTTTCGGCGGAGAAGACCGGCGCGCTAGCCATGCCTGGTCCGTACGAGCGGCACCGCCTGCTCGCGCTGGAACTGATCGATGGTGCGCTCGACGGCGCGCATGGCACGCTGAAGGCTGCAGGTCGCAAGCTCAAGACACAGAGGCTCTCGCTGGCCGCCTGATTGGTCAAAAACAAACGCCGCCGGTCCTTTGCATTTCAGCGAGGGCGGCGTTTTGTTTTTGCGAAGGGCTCAGCCGATCAGCTGGCTGAGCGCCATGGCGACCGACATATCGCCTTCGACCTTTATCTTGCCGGACATGAACGCCATGGTCGGATTGAGGTCGCCGGCGATCAGCGAATCCAGATCGTCGAGCGACAGCTTGATGGTGCAGTCGGTCGGCGCATCGGTGTTTGAGACGGTTGCGCCGTCGATGACGATGACGCCGTTGCTGCCGGTATCGAACTTCACGGAATGTTCGAACCCGGCGCTCGCCACGCGCGACCTCATCTTCTCGGCAATGTCCTGAACGCTCATGACTGTTCTCCTGGTCTCGTTGCGTTTTGCCGCGCTTCAGTGACCGGCCTCCGCCGAAGTCGCTGTCTCGCGCGTACCGCGATCCTGGTCGCTTGGCGCATATAGCTTCGAGTTGACGTAAACGTCAACGCGCGATGCGTCATCTCGTTTCAGTCGGAAGGAATGCGGCAGAGAACATTCACCCTGCGACGAAGGTTAGTGTTCAGCAGCGGGCTTCGCCGCCTCGGCCTGGGCCGATTCCGCCGGGGCCGGTTCGGTCGGCGTGGCCGGATCCTTGCGGCGGCGCATGGCGTTGTCGCGGATTTCATCCTTGGTCAGGAAGTTGACCTGGTCGATCAGCACTTCATGCACCAGGTCGGCGCCGACGCGGGCGTTGACGGTGTCGCGTATGGCCTTGCGGAAGGCATCGAGATCGACGGTTTCCTTCTTGGTGAAGTCGATCTGAGGATTGGAGTAGAGATAGGAATAGACCTGATCGGTCATCAGCGCTTCGGCCGGGATCGACATCTTCTTTATCTCGGCCGGCTCGACCGTGTAGACGAGCTTGGTGAGGAAATAGCCGTCGATCTTGGAATCGCGGATCAGCGGCACCGAGATGATGTCGGTCTTGACGTAGTCGAGGCCACCCAGCATCGGTTTCGGCGTCTCGCCGACGCCGCGCTCACCGGCCGCCTGGAACGAATAGAACACCGCGCCAAGCGTGGCGGCGCAGATCCAGATCGCGGCGGCGATGAATTTGATCACCGGTTGTTCCCGCCTGTTGCCGAGATCATCAGCTCGCCCAACCGAATTCACCGGCCGAATAGGTGCCGTCGGCTTCGGCGCGCTGAATGGCGTTCTTCAACAGCGTGGCGACTTCGTTGACCGCGTTGAGGTGGGCGAGGATTGCAGCCTCGTTTTTCGCGAGCTTCTGGCGCAGCCGCGCCAGACTGTCGCGATGCTGTTCCAGGAATTCGATCTCGTTGGCGCCCTTCATGGCGCGGGTCAGCTCATAGAGGTAGCGGCTCTTGCGGGCGTTGGAGGCCTTGAGGTCATAGCTGGTGTCGTTCTTCAAACCGGCCGTCTCTTCCTCGACCGCTTCCTCGATGCGGCCGATGATGGCGGCAAGGTTGCCCGGCCGTGCAAACGGGATCGGCGCTTCGGACGTACGCGCCGGCAGGTTGGAAGAGTATTTTGAAAAATCGGCCATTGAAAATCCTGGTCTAGATCTTGATTTCGGTTTTGATGGTCGTCTCGTCGCCGGTCATCGACCGTGCGGCCTTGCGCTGCAATTCCTCGACCAGCGAGGTGGACAGCCGCGCCTGCTGGTCGATCTCGGTCTTGTGCGGCCCGGTTGACACCGGGCCGATCGGCACGGTGCGCTTGCCGTCCTTGTAGTGGTCGGCGAGCAGCGATTTGGCAATGCCGATCCCTCCGCGCTCGGCCATGACGTCGGCGACACGCTCGGCAAGCTGCGATTTCCACATGTCGCCGGCCAGCCCCTTGCCGTAGACGCCCTCTGTGTCCTTGGGCAGCATGTTCTGGATGAAGGTCTGCAAGACCATGGCCTCGAACTTCTTGAATTTTCCCGCGGGATCGGCGCCTGCCGCGGCCTTGTCGGCCGTGGCACGCGACAAGATCGAGCCGGTATCCACCGAAGCCGCCATGTCGACCAAAAAGGCGCCGCCAACGCCGTTGGCCCGCTTGGCCAGCGCGGCACGGGCAGCCTCGATATCCGTCGGGTCGACGGCTCGGGCAACATCGAGAACGATGTCGCTGGGTGGAGAAATCGCCAAGAAAGTCCGCCTCTTTGCCGGGTTTCCTGAGCGACCATGCCGCAGCAAGCTTGTGGCAGGCTTGCCGGCTCGAAATCCTTCGCCGGATGCTAGGCATTGCTATCAGCAGCGGCAACTCCGGCTGGGTCGATGCGATCTGGTCGTTTGCGGTGGGCGCTGCCGGCGTCGCCATGGTCAGATCGTAGGTGGCGTAGGCGCAGAGGCCGAACACGGCGCCGTACACCCAACACAGCCCGCCGCACGGAACGAAACCGAACGCCGTCCGCAGGTGACCCGGCTCTAACTTCCGATTATTCCTGCCCTCGCCTCTGCGCGATCAGATCGAGCCGGTCGCGGTCGGAGCGTTCGCGTTCGTCCTGTCGGCGCACGTCCTTGTAGGCGCGCTCGACCATGTTGGTGCGCGCCGTCGCAGTGGCGATGAGCGTGACCTCCTGCCTGGCGCTTTCCAAGCTCGCTTCCTGCCGGACCAGCGCATTCGCGATGCGGCGATGGTAGAGGTCAGGGAACAGCACCGCCATCGACTGGTCGGCGTCGAAATGCTGGACTAGTTCCTTGGCCTCGGTTTCGGCGGTTGCCGCTGCCGCCAGGAAGGCCGCATGGCGCGTCTCGTGCAGGGCCTTCAGCTGCTCCTGCACCTTGACCAGTTTCTTCAGCCGTTCCTTGCGCGTGCTCATCTCACCTCGCCAGCGTCAGGTCGACAAAGCCGTCGACGAACAGCGACAGCATGGTCCCGATGGCGAAATAGAAGATGATCATGCCGCCGGCGATGACGAAAGGCAGCGAGATGAAGTAGACCGGGATTTGCGGCGTCAGCTTGTTGACGAAGCCGATCGTCAAATTGACCAGGATGGCATAGGCGATGAACGGGCTGCCGAGCCGGATGACCAGGAAGAAGGCGTCCGACACCGTGTCGGTGAGATCGACCAGGGCGGCCTGCGGATTGAAGAAGACGTTGACCGGCGCCACCGTGTAGGAGGCGACCAGAGCGCGGATGATCTCGTGGTCGAAATCGAAAACGAAGAGCAGCAGCAGCGCCGAAAACGAGATGATGGCGGCGAGCGCCGCCTGCGGTTCCGGCTCCTCGATCGCCGGTCCGCCTGTGCCGCCATAGCCGATCAGCATGGCGATGGCCGAACCCATGAAGCGCAGCGCCTCCATGTAAAGCCTGGTCATCGCGCCGATCAGCCCGCCGACCAAAAGTTCGGAGATGATCATCGGCGCCAGCACCTGCGGACGCGCATCGACGAAGGGAAAGATCTTGTCCCACAGGAAGGCGAGCAGGCCACCGGTTGCGGCGATCGACGCGAACAGCCGAACCTGGATCGGCACGCGGGCGCTGGACAGGCCCGGCATCAGCATGAAGCAGGCGCCGATGCGACAGAAGGCGAGGAAGGCGGCGATGACGACGCCTTGCGACAGTATGTTCACGAGATCGTCCCGAGCACCTTGATCTCGACGCCCTTGGCGATTTCGACATGGGAGAGAACGGGAAGCGTCGTGAACAGGCGCTCGATGATCATGCGCACATAAGGCCGCGCATCGGGCGCGGTGACGAGGACAAAACGCTCGCCGGCCTCGAGATGCTTGCGGATCGCCTTGGTCGCGTCCTGGCCGAATTCCTCCAGCTGGCGCGGGTCGATGTCGAATTCGCGCACCTCGCCCTTGGCGTCGCGCTTGAGGCTCTGGTGGAAGGCGAGGTCCCAGCGGTTGCCGAGGCGCAGCACCTTGAGCATGCCGCCCTCGGAGAGATCGCCGCAGATCTGTTGGGCCATGCGGATGCGGACATGCTCGACGATCTGCTCGGTGCGGCGCACATGCGGCGCGATCTCGGCGATGGCCTCGATGATCAAATGCAGGTTGCGGATCGATACGCGTTCGGCCAGCAGCAATTTCAGCACCGCCTGCAGGCCGGGATAGGAGATGTGCGAGGTGCAGATCTCGTCGGCGAGCTTGCGGTATTCCGGATCCTGGCGCTCGAGCAGCGCCTTCATGTCCTTGTAGGACAGAAGCTGCGGCAGGTTGTTGCGGATCACCTCGGACAAATGGGTGAGCAGCACCGACATGTTGTCGGCAAAGGTGTAGTTCTCGCGCTTCAGATCCTCGGCGAAGGTTTCGAGCACCGAGAAGGCGCGCATGCCGAAGGCCGGCTCGCGGATTTCCTCGCCGGGAACGTCGGGCAAATCCCGGTTGCCGAGCAGCACCATGATCTCGCCGACGCGCATCTGGTATTCGGCGACGACGGTGCCGTGGACCTTGATCTGGTAGCTTTTCGGCGGGATGCCGAAATCGTCGGCGACGCGCACTTCCGGCACGACGAAGCCATATTGCGTGGCAAATTTCTTGCGCATCTTGGCCATGCGGAACACCAGTTCCTGATGCGATACCAGCAGCCGCGTCGACAGCTGTTTGCCGATCAGAAGCTCGATCTCGGCGGTGGTCAGCGAAGCCTTGACCGAGTTCTTCTCTTCCTCGACCTTGTTCGCCTTCTCCAGATCCTTGATCGCTTCGGCGGCGGCAGCCTCGCGGTTGGCGCGCATCGGGATGACGTAGCCAAGGCCGGCCATGCCGGCGGCTAGCGTGAAGAACGGGAAGAACGGCAGGCCGGGCATCAGGCCGAGCAGGACGAGCAGCGAGGCCGCGACATAGAGCGCGCGCGGATGCGCACCGAGCTGGCCGAACACCGCCTGGTTGGTCGAGCCGCGCGTGCCGCCCTTGGACACAAGCAGGCCGGCGGCGAGCGAAACGATAAGCGCCGGGATCTGGGTGACGAGGCCGTCGCCGACCGACAGTTTGATGAAGACATCGGCGGCTTCGCCCATGCCCATGCCGTGCCTGATGTAACCGATGGCGATGCCGCCGACGATGTTGATGGCGGTGATGATGAGGCCGGCAATGGCGTCGCCGCGGACGAATTTCGAGGCGCCGTCCATCGAGCCGAAGAAGGAGGATTCCTCTTCCAGCTCGCGGCGGCGCAGTTGCGCTGTCTTGTCGTCGATCATGCCGGCGGACAGGTCGGCGTCGATCGACATCTGCTTGCCGGGGATCGCGTCGAGGGTGAAGCGGGCGCCGACTTCGGCAATACGGGTGGCGCCTTTGGTGATGACGATGAAGTTGACCACAATCAGGATCATGAAGACGATCAGGCCGATGACGAAATCGCTGGCCATCACAAGTTTGGAGAAGCCGGCGATGACATAGCCGGCGGCGTGCGTGCCCTCATTGCCGTGCGACAGGATCATGCGCGTGGTGGCGATGTTGAGCGATAGCCGTAGCATGGTGGCGATCAGCAGCACGGTCGGGAAGGACGAGAAATCGAGCGGCCGCTGGATCCACAGCGCCACCATCAGGATCAGCACCGACAGTGCGATCGAGAAGGCGAGGCCGATGTCGATGAGGAAGGCCGGGATCGGGAGGAACAGCACGGCCAGGATGATGACGATGCCGATGGCGAAGAAGACATCGCGGCCGTTCTTGGCCACTGTTCCTGTCGCTAAGCTTTCGCTGACGGCCATATCGTCCCCAATCACAAGCCTGCCGAGCACGCGACAGCCCTTCGAGCCTAACCGGTCAAGCTTGCGCGAGGGTGGGAGGACTGGTTACTTGCCAGGACGACAGAGGCCTTGAGGAGAGAGATCATGCTGGTGATCATCGGCACCATTCGCCTGCCTGCGCAACTGCTCGACGAGGCAAGGCCGGCCATGCGGCGCATGATACTGGGCAGCCGTGCGGAGCCCGGCTGCATCGAATACTCCTACGCGCAGGACGTGCTCGACGTCGGGCTCATCCATGTAACCGAGGTGTGGAGCGACAGGGCCGCGCTCGACGCGCATTTCCGCTCGCCTCACATCGCCGATTGGCGGGCGAGCTGGGCATCGCTCGGCATAGGCGAGCGCAACCTCATGCTCTATGAGGCCGGCGAGCCGAAGCCGATCTGAGGACCGGGCACAGTCAAGAAGGCGTGGGCCCAAGAAAATCTAGCAGGCGTTGACCTGTCTGCAGGACCATCCGCCGCCATCGGTATCGTGGCAGTCTTCATAGCTGCCGTAGCAGGTGTTCGTCGAATTGCGATACCAAGGGTAGCCGCCGGGACAGCAAACATCTTGTTGTGCAGTCTGGATAAATTCCTTTGCCGGCCGGCTTTGGTTTTCCGGATTGCCTCCCGCCAAAAAAAGAGACATCGGGTGTGACACAACAGACCTAACCGGCATATCCATGCTTGAATTGCTCACCGCAGACGAGCTCAAAAAAATCATGCCAACAGCTAATGAAAAAAATCCCCGCGCACTCATCTTCTCCTCCTTGAGGGAAATAGAGACGGCCAAAAATAACACAGCTGCGTCGATTGCGTAAGCGATCGCTCATATACCTCGACACGCTCGCGGGGAATTGAAGCGGGGCGGCAAGCCTGACTGCGCCTCAGCGCCAGAATGGCGCCGCAAGCAGCCGGCATTATGTCGGCGTGCTGATCGTCGCCGAACTGCACAGCGATCCGTCCGATGGTGAGACGCCGGTGCTGGCGCCGGCCAAATTCCGGCATGCGGTGCTGGTGCCGACCATGAACGTCCGGTCCACCGCCGAAACCATCCAGCGCGCCGTCGCCGAGGAACTGGCGGTGGTCGAGAATTTCGACAACCGGGCCGTTGTCGGGCTTTTGACCGAGGGCCATCTGATGCGGCGCTACGCGGAGGAACTCGACAAGGCGCGGCGCGACCGGGCGAAGACTAGGCCTCGGCCGGCATCTTAAATGTCCCTACTCGGCGCTTGCCACGTGTACAGTGTCACTGTACAAATTGTTCAGTGGGAGAAAAAGACGGGATGAGCACCGACCAGGCTCCGGTCAAGAATGGCGTCGCCTCGACGGCGACGCATGCCCATCAGATGCTGGGCCAGCGGCTGAAGAGCCTGCGTCTCGGCCGGCGGCTTTCGCTGCGCGAACTCGCCGAGCTGACCGGGACCAGCGCCAGCTTCATCAGCCAGCTCGAGCGCGGCCTGACCGGCGCCAGCACCGCCTCGCTCAACCAGATGGCCTCGGCGCTGGGTGTAAGCGTGGCGATGCTGTTCGAGGATAGTGCCGCCGGGCAGCGCGGGGTCTTGCTGCGCAGCGAGCGGCCGAGCCTGCCGCCCAGCGACGGCTGCCGCAAGATGCTGCTCTCGCGTCCCCCTTTAAGCGACATGGAAGTCTATGTCGGCGAGTTCGAAATCGGCGGCTCGACCGGCCCAGCGCTCTACACCCATGGCGACGCGCACGAGATGCTCGTCGTGCTGCGCGGCATCGTCGAGGTTTCGCTCGGCGATGTCAGGCATGTGCTGGAAGAGGGCGACAGCATCGAATACGCGACATCGACAGCACATCGCTCAGAGAACATCGGCAGTGGCCGAGCCGAGGTGATGTGGATCATTGCGCCACCGACTTCGGTGCGCGCCGAACTCGATCAATACAGGGCCTGGAAACCGCTCGCAGCCAGGTAGGTTCAATCCATGCGGGTCAAATGGGAGAACAATAATCATGCTGAAAACAAGACATCTTGGCCTTGGCGCCGTGCTGGCGCTCGGCGTTCTGGCAACCGCAGCGTTCGCGCAGGAAAAGCCTGTCGCGGGTGAGGTCAAGGAAGGCTCGCTCAAGGGCAAGACGCTGACGCTCGTCTCTTATGGCGGCATCTACCAGGACGGCCAGGCCGCCGCGCTCAAGGAGTTCGTCGAAAAGTCCGGCGCCACGCTGCTCAATGACGGGCCGACAGAGATCGCCAAGCTGCAGGCGCAGGTCGAATCCGGCAACGTCACCTGGGACGTCGTCGACACCGCCGACCTGCCGCCTTACGTCTATTGCGGCAAGCTGTTCCAGAAGCTTGATTTCAGCAAGCTCGACGTCTCCAAGGTGCCCGAGGGCCAGGTCGGCGAATGCTCGGTGCCGGCCATGAACTACGGCGTCGTGCTGATGTACAACAAGGAGAAGTATGGGGATAACCCGCCCAAGAACTGGGCCGATTTCTTCGACACGGCAAAATTCCCCGGCACGCGCGCGCTCGACGGTTCGGGCGACCCGACGGGCGGCCTGCTGGAGCAGGCGTTGAAGGCCTCTGGCGGCGACCCGAAGGCGATGACGGTGGCCGACATCGACAAGGCCATCGATGTCATCCGCAAGCTCGGTCCCGACACGATCTATTGGAAGACCGGCGCTGAATCGCAGCAGCTTGCCGAATCTGGCGAAGCCGACATGCTGATGATGTGGACCGGACGTGCCATGACGGCGGTGAAGAACGGCGCCAAATATGCGCCGGCCTGGCAGGACTGGCTGGTGGTGATGGACCAGATGACCATTCCGGTCGGCGTCAAGGATACGGATGCGGCTTATGCGCTGCTCAATGCCTATCTCGGCAAGGGGGCGCAGGAGATCCTGGCGCAGCAGACCTCCTATACGCCGATCAACAATGACGCGCAGCCCAAGGTCGATGCGTCGGTCGCCGCCTTCCTGACCAACACGCCCGAGCGCCAGAAGCAGGGTTACAAGCAGAACATCAAGTTCTGGGTCGAGAACTTCCCGGTGGCGCAGGAGAAGTGGTCGGCGCTGATGGCCGGCAACTGAACAGCCAAGTGAGAGCCAGGCCGTGAGCGCGTCCGAACCCATCGCCCAACCCGCCGCCCATGCGCGGTCGGGTCGGGCATGGCGGCCGTTCGCGCTCACGGCGCCGGCGCTCATCCTGCTCGTCGCGGTGATCGGGTATCCGCTGCTCACCATCGTGCTGCGCAGCCTGTCGGAACCTGAGTGGGGGCTGCAGAACTATGCCTGGTTCTTCGGCGCGCCGGTCAACCTGACAGTGCTGCAGCGGACTTTCGTCATTTCGGCCTGGGTGACGCTGGTCTGCGTCATCGCGGCCTATCCCTATGCCTATCTGATGACCGCGGTCGGGCCGCGCGTCCGGCTGGTGCTTGTGCTTTGCGTGCTGATCCCGTTCTGGGTGAGTGGTGTGGTGCGAACGCTGTCATGGGTGATCCTGCTGCAGGATTCGGGCGTCATCAATTCGTTGCTGCGCTCGGTCGGGTTCGGCGCGGTCAAGCTGATCCGCACCCAGACCGGCGTGGTCATCGGCATGGCGCAGGTGCTGTTGCCGTTCATGATCCTGCCGCTCTATTCCGTGATGCAAGGCATCGACCTCAGGCTGATGCGTGCGGCGCAAAGCCTCGGTGCGCGGCCGTCGCGCGCGTTCTTCACCGTCTATCTGCCGCTGTCGCTGCCCGGCGTCTATGCCGGCGCGGTCATCGTCTTCATCCTGTCGCTCGGCTTCTACATCACGCCGGCTTTGCTCGGCGGCCCGCGCTCGACCATGCTGTCGACGCTGGTGCAGACGCAGGTGCTGAGCCTGCTGCAATGGGGCAGGGGCGGCGCCATGGGCGTCGTTCTGCTGGTCACCACCTTCGTGCTGCTGGCGCTGGCAGCACCTGTGATGCGGTCCAGGCATCGGGAAGCGGGGCGGCGCTGATGGAGATGAAGCCGCTCACCCGCGTTCTTCTCGGGCTCGTCTGCCTGCTGGTGGCGATATGGCTGGTGGCGCCGACGCTGGTCGTGGTGCCGATGTCGTTCAACGAAAACAAATCGCTGGCGTTTCCGCCGCAAGGCTTTTCCTGGCAGTGGTACCAGAATTTCGCCACCAATCCGGACTGGTCGAACAGCTTCCTGAATTCGCTGAAGGTCGCCTCGATCGTGGCGGTGCTGGCGACGGTGCTCGGCACGCTTGCCACCTTCGGCCTCGACCGCATGAAGGCGCGGCCGGCGAACCTTTTGCGTATGCTGATGCTGACGCCGATGGTGGTGCCGGGCGTGGTGCTGGCGATCGGCATCTATGCCGTCTATCTCGACACGCAGCTCGTCGGGACGCTGCTCGGCTTCGTGCTGGCCCACACCATCCTTGCGCTGCCCTTCGTGCTGATCGCGGTCTCGGCCAGTCTCGAAGTGTTCGACCGCCGGCTGGAGACAGCCGCAGCCAGCCTGGGCGCCGGCGCACTGACCACGTTTCGCACGGTGACGCTGCCGCTGATCGCGCCGGGCGTGCTCTCGGGCCTGCTGTTCGCCTTCGCCACCTCGTTCGACGAGATTGTCGTGTCGCTGTTCATCACGAACCCCTATCTCAAGACATTGCCGGTGCAGATCTTCGCCTCGATTACGCGCGATGCCGACCCGACGGTGGCGGCCGTCGGCACGATCCTGCTTTTCGCGACCACGATCCTGATCGCCGGCGGCATGCTCCTTCTTGGCCGCGAGCGGAAAGGACGCCAATGAATCCGAAGCCGACAAGCAAGGGCGCCTCGATCGATCTCGAAGCGATCAGCAAGGCCTATGGCGGCTTCAAGGCGCTGGACGGCGTGTCGCTGCGCATCGAGCCCGGCGAGTTCATGACGCTGCTTGGCCCCAGTGGTTCGGGCAAGACGACGACGCTCAACGTGATCGCCGGTTTTACCGACGTCACCAGCGGCAAGCTTTTGGTTGGGGAAAAGAGCGTCGTCGGCGTGCCGGCGCACAAGCGCAACATCGGCGTCGTCTTCCAGCACTACGCGCTGTTCCCGCATATGAGCGTCGGCCGCAACGTCGCCTATCCGCTGACGCTGCGCGGCGTCGACCAGGCGACGCGGCAGACACGCGTGGCAAGGGCGCTCGACATGGTCAAGATGGGCGATTTTGCGCATCGCTATCCCAGCGAATTGTCGGGAGGCCAGCAGCAGCGCGTGGCGTTGGCACGCGCCATCGTCTTCGACCCGCCGCTGCTCTTGATGGACGAGCCGCTCGGCGCGCTCGACAAGAAGCTGCGCGAATGGCTGCAGCTCGAGATCAAGCGCATCCACCGCGAGCTCGGCACCACCTTCGTCTATGTCACGCATGATCAGGAAGAGGCGCTGGTGCTGTCCGACCGCATCGCCGTGTTCAACCGCGGGCGCATCGAGCAGGTCGGCACCGGCCGTCAGCTCTATGACGAGCCGGCAACGCTGTTCGTCGGCCGCTTCATCGGCGATTCCACCGTGCTGCGCGGCAAGGCGCGCAGCGATGGCAACAGCACCGCGCTGAGCATCGCCGGCGAGACGGTGACGGTACCGCGTAAGCTGTCGGGAGAAGCCAGTCCGGTGATGCTGCTGCGTCCCGAAAAGCTCGCGATCCAAAGAGCCGGCCAAAGTGCTGCCAATGGCGCCAACCGCCTGTCGGGGACGATCGCGGAAGCCATCTATCTCGGCTCGGAATCGAAATACGAAGTTAAGCTCGCCGACGGCTCGGCCGCGATCGTGCGCTCACCGGTGACCGGCGAGAGTTTTGGCCTCGGCGACAAGGTCGAGCTCTGCTTCGACGGCAGCGACGCCAAGCTGCTGGCGGACGACGCAAGCGCCGAGACCACACTCACCTGATCCCATCTGGCCTGATCCCATCTGAAAGTCATTCCATGCAAGCCAAGCGCAACGGCGACATATCGTTCTGGTATGCGGATCTGGGGGCGGTTCCCGTTCCGCGCCCGCCCTTGCCTGGAAACATCGAGGCCGATGTCGCCATTGTCGGCGCCGGCTATACCGGCCTGTGGACCGCCTACTATCTGAAAAAGGCGAAGCCATCGCTGCGCGTCGTGATCGTCGAGCGCGAAATTGCCGGCTTCGGCGCTTCGGGGCGCAATGGCGGCTGGCTGTCGGGCGGCTTCAGCTGGTCGCGCGAAAAATATCTCAAGACATCGAGCCGCCAAGGCGTGATGGCGATGCAGGCGGCGATGGCAGGCTGCGTTGATGAAGTGATCCGGGTCGCGACCGAGGAAGGCATCGACGCCGACATTCGCCGCGTCGACAATCTGACGGTGGCCACCAACGCAGCGCAGTTGGAGCGCGTGCGCGAAGAATGCGAGACGATCCGTTCCTGGGATGTCGACCCGAACCGCGTCGAGATGCTGGACGCCGCCTCAACGCGCACGCGCATCAACATCCGTAACGTCATGGGCGGCTTCGTCGTCCATGGCCAGGCGCGGGTGCAGCCGGCCAAGCTGGTGCGTGGGCTTGCCGATGCCGTCGAGCGGCTGGGCGTGCCGATCTATGAGAAGACGACGGTGACAAGCATCGCCAAGGGCAGCGTGACGACAGACCGCGGTACGGTGCAGGCGGAGACGATCATCCGCGCGACCGAGGGTTTTACATCAGGCATCCCCGGCGAGGAGCGGACCTGGCTGGCGCTCAACAGCGCGCAGATCGTGACTGAGCCGCTGCCGCCCGACCTGTGGCGCGACATCGGTTGGGAAGGGCACGAACTGCTCGGCAATGCGGCGCATGCCTATTGCTATGCCCAGCGCACGCGTGAGGGACGCATCACGATGGGCGGACGCGGCGTGCCTTATCGCTACGGCTCGCGCACCGACGTCAACGGCCAGACGCAGCAGGCCACGATCGACCAGCTGCACACGATCCTGACGACGCTCTTGCCGCAGACCAAGGGATGCCGCATCGATCACGCCTGGTGCGGCGTGCTCGGCGTGCCGCGCGACTGGTGCACCACGGTCGGCCTCGATCCCGCGACCCGCATCGGCTGGGCCGGCGGCTATGTCGGCCTCGGCGTGTCCAGCTCCAACCTTTCGGGGCGCACGCTGGCTGACCTTGTTCTCGGGGCAAACACCGAGCTGACGAAGCTGCCCTGGGTCAACCGCAAGGTCAGGCCATGGGAACCGGAGCCCTTCCGCTGGCTGGGCGTGCATTCGATGTACCAGCTTTATCGCATTGCCGATGGCCGCGAGGCGGCAGGGCTTGCGCGCACCTCGAAGCTGGCCGCGTTGGCCGACAGCATCACCGGCCACTAAAGCCATTTGTTCTCACGCAATTCCGGGGCAGACCCCTTTCCTGGAATTGCTCTTATCCATGGAGCTAGACTTGATCGATCTTTCGACCTTCCACGATCTCGCCAAGGCCGAGATCGGCGCGTTCTCTCCTAAGCCAAGCTCGATTGAAGGCGATCAGGTCGAGGCCGTGCGCTCGTTCTTTCAATCGCCTGACGGGACTGTCGATGTCGGCATCTGGGAATGCACGCCCGGCCGCTTCACCGCCGATCGTTCGGACTCGTCGGAGATCTGCCACATCATTTCGGGGCGCGTGGAACTGAGCCGCATCGATGGCGAGGTGCGGGAACTCGGTCCGGGCGATCTCCTCGTCCTGCCGCAGGGCTGGAAGGGCGAGTGGCTGATACGCGAGACCACGCGCAAGCTCTACATGATCCAGAGCGCCGGCTGACCGGCGCTACGGCTATGGCGAGCTCAGTGATCGATCGGCCCCTTCGGCGAGACCAGCGCGGTGCCGGCGGTTGTCGGGCGCTCGATCAGGCGGCGCACGCGCGGCGGTTCGTCGCCGCTGTGCAGCGCCCGCACCCGCTCGCCGACGACGGCGTCGGCATGGGTGGCGCGCCGGTTGTGGCGGATGTATTCCAGCCAGGTCGGCGTGTGGTAGTGTTCGATCCAGACTGCGGGATTTTCTAGGTCCCGAGCCAGCGTCCAGTTGCGGGCGCCGTCGCGGCGGCGGATGCGCCCGCGCTCGGCCATGGTGGCGAGGAATTCGGGTACATCTTCGTCGCGGATAATGTACTCTATCATGATGGCGATGGGGCCGCTGCGCGGCTTCAGGTCGAGGCCGAGATGCGGCTCCTTGAAGCGGTTGAGCGGGTCGAGGTTGAGAGTCGTCTGCTGCGGCAGCGGCAGGAACAGGCCGATGGCGCCGCCAACAAGCATCGCGATGGCCGCCGCAATCAGCGCGGTTTCGGCGCCATGCGCATCGGCAACGACGCCCCAGATCCAGCTGCCCAGCGCAATGCCGCCGAAGGTCGCCGTCTGGTAGACCGACAGCACCCGGCCGACGACCCAGCGCGGCGTCGACATCTGCACCGTGACGTTGAAATGCGACAGCGCGATCACCCAGCAGGCGCCGCCGATGAGCAAACCCGCCGCAGTCTGCCAGGCATTGAGGCTGATGGCGGCATTGAAGGCGCAGACGGCAAAGCCGGCGAAGGCCATCCGCACCATCGTCTCGCTGGACAGCAATTGTCTGAGACGCACGCTTATCAGCGCGCCGCCGACGGCGCCGATGCCGAAGGCGCCGAGCATGATGCCGTAGGTCAAGGCATCGCCCTTGACGACGTCGCGCGCCACCAGCGGCAGCAGCGCCAAAACCGCGCCGGCGCTGAAGCCGAAGGCGGAGCCCCTGACCAGCACCTTGCCGATGTTGGGCGACATGGCGACATAGCGCAGGCCGGCGCCCATGGCGGCGCCCAGCGTCTCGCGCGGCAGCGTCGAGACCGGCAGCTCCGGCTTCCAGCGGAAGAGCACGATGATGAGACCTATATAGCTCAGCGCATTGGCGGCGAACGCAGCAGCCGCACCAGCGGCGGCAACGATGATGCCGCCGATCGCCGGGCCGACGCTGCGTGTCAGGTTGAAGCCCAGTGAATTGAGTGCAACCGCGGCCGGCAGCTTGTTGCGCGGCACCATGTCGCCGACCGATGCCTGCCAGGACGGGTTGTTGAGCGCCGTGCCGCTGTCGATTAGGAAGGTGAAGGCAAGCAGCGTCCACGGCGTCATCCAGCCGTTCCAGGTGAACAGCGTTAGAAGTGCAGAGACGACCAGCATGAAGATTTGGGCGATCAGCATCACCTTGCGCCGGTTGAAGCTGTCGGCGATGGCGCCGGCGACGAGTGCAAACAGCATGATCGGCAGAGTGGCCGAGGCCTGGACCAGCGCCACCTGATAGGGCGACGTGGCGATGGTGGTCATCATCCAGGCGGCGCCGACGCCCTGGATCAGGCCACCGAAATTCGACACCAGGCTGGCCGACCAGACGGCGCGGAAGATGCCGTGCCGGAACGGCGCCAGCGCCGAAACGCGTTCGCTGTCCGGCTCGTCATCGATCATCAGACCTGTCCCACCTTAACGTGCTGGTTTCGTCCGCGGGGACGACAATCATGGCATCCGTTTGAAATAGAGCACGACATCCAAAAGGGCGAACGCGTCTTCGAAAAAGATCATGGTCCAACAACAGGATAGCAAGGCGAAAATACGTCAGCCGGGAATGGTCCGCTACCCAGAGCGATGTTCTCATTGGTCCACTGCGCGGGGCTGTCGGCCGCGCGCGAAGTCAGCTTCTGTCCCGGGCAGCGGTATGCAAGGCTTCGGTCAGCGTGCCTGTCGTCTCGCCGCCGGCGTGAAGGCGCAGGAAAAGCTCCATGCCGACAAGCCGCAGCCTGGACGGTTGCTCGCGCCGCGCCAACTGGACCATGTCCTCCAAATTCGCGGCGGGCCATTTCAAGGCATCGCGCAGGAAACCGCCGCGTAGCAAAGTCTCCGTGCCGGCCGAAAATTGCGACGACATCTCGAAGCCGATCTTGCGCGCCTGGACGTTCTGGCGCGGAATGTGCTTTTCAGCGATCTTTCGCAAAAGCCATTTTCCTGTTTTGTCGCGGTATTTCTGCCGCCTCGGCAAATGGATGGCGAAGTCGATCAGCCGGTTTTCCAGGAACGGGACCCGCAGTTCCACGGACGCCGCCATGCTCAGCCGGTCGTGCCGGTGCAGGATGTCCTGCAGATGCGAATAGAGGTCGTAGAGGCAACTACCGAGAAAGGCGCGATCGGCGGGCGGCGTCACCGGCTCCAGCCGGTCGAAGATCTCGGTTTGCAGGAAATTCAGCTCCGGCGACAAAGCACGCAGGACCATGCTGCGATCCATTTGTGAGTGGCTTCCAGCCGAGACCTTGTAGGGGGCATGACGCTGTTGCTCGAATCTCCGGTCGAGCGAGCGCTTCGAATGGACCAGGCGCCGGGGCCACGACCAGGAACGCCACTTCTTCATGCTCAAGGCCTGCAATGGGTAGCCGCCAAACAATTCGTCTGCGCCTTCGCCGGTGAGCAGCACCTTGACGCCATCGGCCCGGCATTGTTCGGCAAGCGCCAGCAGCGCGACATGGCTGGCGTGCCAGCCATCGCTTTCAAGATGCCAGATTACCCTTGGCCAAAGTTCGAAAAACCGGTTCCTGTCGACCTGCACCCGGCGCAAGGGCACGCCGACATGGCGGCCGGTGCGTTCGGCGTCTTCGGCCTCGCTGTTGCCGAGCTGCGGGTCGACGACATAACCGTGGACTTCCGGCCTGAACCGCTTTGCCAGCGCCGTTATCAGGCCGGAATCGACACCGCTGCTGCAGGCGGTGGCAACGCTGGTATCGGCGATGCAGTGAAGTCCGACGCTGTCCTTGAGCAACGCCTCGAGCGTCGCCATGTGTTCAGCATCAGCGGATGCATCGCCGGTAATGCGCGCGGTCTCCAGCACGTCCAGCACATGCCAGAAGCGGCGCCTCTCGATAACGCCATCGGTGATCTTCCACAGGCCGGCGGGCGGCAGGCGCTCGATGCGGTCGAACAGGCTGTAGCTGGAATCGCGGCTCTGCCAGGCAAGCCGCAAGGTGATCTCGCGGCTGTCGATGTCGCGCGGAAAACCGTCGCAGGCGAGGATCGCCTTGTCCTCCGAGGCGAACAGGATTCGCTCCGGCGTGTCGGCCACCGACATCGGCTTGATTCCAAGACGGTCACGCGCAAGCCACAGCGCACTGCTGCGAGCGTCGAAATAGGCGAAGGAAAACATCCCGTCGAACAGCGGCACGGCTTTTTCGGGACCCCAGTGATGCAAGGCTTCGAGAACCACTTCGGCATCGCAGATGGTTCGAAAGACGACGCCTTGCGCCTGCAGCGTTTCGCGCAACGAGCGGTAATTGTAGACCTCGCCATTGTAGACGAGAACGCCATCGCCGGAAGAAGTCAGCATCGGCTCACGGGCGGCGGGCGAGGGATCGATGATGGTAAGTCGGCGGTGACCGAGGGCCAGCCGATTGTTGTGCCAGCTGTCATGATCGTCGGGGCCGCGATGTACCAGCGCCTGCATCATGCTGGCGACATCCGACAGGTCGTTGGCGTCGATCGGGTTTCGTTTGCGCCAGACGCCGGCTATTCCGCACATGGCCTGCCGGTGAGTTCTGCCTGAGTCATGGCCTGCAATCTAGCCGGAACACAGCCGCCTGCAAGCGCTGCCTAGAACCCGTTTTCAATGCGCTCGAAGATGACGTTGGTGAAGGCCGAGATCTGGCTGCCGATGAACGGACCGGTCAGCGCCACGACCAGCATGATGGCGACGATCTTGGGCACGAAGGTCAGGGTGATTTCCTGGATCTGGGTCAGGGCCTGGATCAGGGCAATGCCGATGCCGACCACCATGGCGACCAGCACCACCGGCGCGGAAGCAACAAGCACCGTCCATACCGCGTACTGGACGATGTCTAGGGCGTCGGCCTCGTTCATGTGAGCGCGCCTCTATGGAACTGTCTAGCTGGCCGGCTTTATCGAAACGCCCGCGCCGACCGGCACTTCGGTGCCGTTCTGCAGCACGGCGATCACGCCGTTGCTTGCAAGCTTGACCGAGGCCACGACGCCGGTCGTCTTGCCGTCGGCCGAGGTGATCGAGCGGCCGATCAAGGCATCGGCCTGCGACAGCGCCGAGGACTGCATGATCTGGTCGAGCTTGGTGTTGGTCTGCACCGATTGCTCTACCTGCGAGAAGGTGGCGAGCTGGGCGACATACTGTGTCGAATCCATCGGTTTCGTCGGATCCTGGTTCTTCATCTCGGCGATCAACAGCTTCAGGAACGACTGGTAGTCGACCGCTGTCTTCGACGTCTGCTGGGTGCCCTGGTTGGCGCCCGTGGGGATCGTCGTCGTCATGTCCACATTCATCAGTATTGTGCTCCCACGGCCAGCGGGCGCTTCGCACCCAGAACATCGTCATTGCCGCCAAGTGCGCGGCGTTCGAGCGGATAAAGCGCGCGGATAGCCTTCAGCGCTTCATAGATATGGTCTTCGCCGACCATGCGGTCGATCTGCTTCAGCGCGCCACTGATCTGCTCATCCTCGAAGCTTGCCAAAAGCAAGGGCAGCGAGCGGCGGAACATGGCGCGCGCCTCGATGGCGCCGGCCGGGTTCATCAGCATCACCTGCAGGATGAAATAGAGCTGCTTGAGCGGCGTCGAGGCATCGTCGGCCTGGATGACATGGTTCTCGAGCAGGAACTGTACGTCGTTCATTAGCTCGACGGTGACCTTGCGGTCGACGCGGATGACGGCGCCGTTGATGTAGATCTTCTCGTTCGGCTTCAGCGATATCTTCAGCGTGTTGGTCATTGAATGCCGTCCCGGATGATCTGGGACACTTCGATCAGCCCTTCGAAATTGTCGGTGCGGCCCTGGCGGATGTCCTCGGCCTCGCGCAGCAGCCACAGGCCGATGGAGATGAGGTTGGCGCGCAGTTCCTTGGGCAGGACATTGTCGCTGGAACCGAGATCCTCGACGAAGGTGGTCCAGACCCGGTTGGTGAAGTGCAGCGCTTCGACCGCCTCCATCGAGGTGTGGCCGACCGCCGCCGCCGCCGCCAGCATTTCGATCGAGCGGGTCAAAAGCTGCCGCTCGCGATCTTTCGCATCGGCAACGGAGTCGGTCTGGATGTCGGCGTAGGAGAATTGGTACATCGTTTGGCTCTACCGTTGCGGTTGAGATTGTCAGGTCAGGTAGTTCAGCAGGCTCATCTGCTGCAGGCGCGCCGTCAGCGCGAAGGACGTCTCGATATGCTGCGTCAGATCCGCGACGCGGGTGGCGGCCTCGGCCGGATCGACGCCCTCCAGATCGAGGATATGGCGCTCGAACAGGTCGACCTGCGTCTTCATGCGGTCGCTCGCGTCGGAAACACGCTTCTCGGCAAGGCCGGTCTCGGCCTGCAACTGGCCGAGTCCGCCCAGCGCCTCGCCGACCATCGCCTGGGCGCGACCGACGACGGTGGTCTTCGCCGCCTGGCTGATGTTGCCGGAGAGCAGGCCGGTGACCAGGGCGGAAGCCATGGCGAGCTTGCGGATGCTGTCTTCATTGGCGCTGGCCGAGGTCTGGGTGGTTTCGCCCAGCGAAATGCGGCTGACGATCTGCTGGTCGGTGGCGTTCGACCAGTTGGCCTGCCAGCCGGCGCCCATGAACTGCGGCACGACATTGCTGGTGATGAAGCCGTCCATCTGGGCGGCGGTGATGTTGGCGGCGAGCGGATCGGTCTGCGTGAAGCCGAAATACGACGAGAAGGAAGCGTCGAACGCCGCCTTGGCCGGCGAGCCGGCGGCGGTGAAATCGTCGATCGGCTTGACGTCGGTGTTGGTGCCGGCAAACAGATATTCGCCGTTGACGCTGGCATTGAGGATAGAGGTCATCTGCTGCACGGCGGCCTTGCCGGCTTGCTGCGTGATGGTGCTCGAGGAATTGCCGGCGGCGGTCAGTGCGGTCAGCAAATTCTGCGCAGTGTCGGAAAGCTGGCCAAGCGCAGCCTGCGTCGAGGACAGCCGAGCGGTGACCAGCGAATTGGAATCGATGATGACGTTCAACCGGTCGAGGTCGCGCGAGAAGGTGACCGCCTGCGAGGTGCGCGCGCCGAGCGCCAGACCGACATCGGCGACGGTGCCGGTCGTCGATTCCTTGGTGGCTTTGACCAGTTCGCCCTGCATGCGCATCTGCTGATAGCGCGCGGCGTTGGAGAGAGCGGCTGAGGAGACGGATGTGGCTTTCATGGCTTATCCCACGGCATCGAGCAGGGCCGACAGCATGTCGTCGACGGTTTTCATCATGCGCGCCGAGGCCTGATAGGTGTGTTCGAGGTCGAGCAGCAGCGACATCTCCTGGTCGACATTGACGCCGGTGTCGTTGGACAGCGCCTCGGCGGTGCGCGATGCCAGCGCTTCCTTGGCGTCTGCATTGCTCGAGGCCTGCTGGCGCTGGCCTTCGAACCAGCCAATGGCATTGGCGGCGTAGTCGGAGACGCTGGACGTCACGGTGATGCCGGCCGCAGCGTCGAAAGGCATCGGCTTGTCGAGCTTGTCGCCATAGCCGATCAAGAGCTGCGAATAGGAGGCGTCGCCGGCGGTGTTGGCGATATAGGCCGCACCATTGGCGCCGCCGTCGCGCAGCAGCACCGGATTGCCGCCGACGCTCGGGTCCATTGCGGCGTTGACCTTGATCGAGCCGGCAAGCCCGTCGATCAGCGTGCCGGCGGCCGGAATGGCGGGCGCACCCGACCAGGTGAACAGGCCGGTTCGGTCGGGCTGCGAAGGTGCTGTTTCGGCAAAGGCGGTGATGAGGCCGCGCGCCACTTCGTCGAGCTGGCTCTGCATCGTCGCCGCGACGCCGTCGCGCAAGGTGATGAGCCCGGCGAGCTTGCCGTCGGCGCTGGTGTTGCCGCCAGCCCCGGCGCTGACCGGCACATTGTCGATGTAGATGGTGTTGCCTGGTGTGCCGGCCGTGTAGCCCGCCGACGGGGTGAAACTTACCGAGCGCGGAATGGTCTCGAACAGTGTCGTGCCATCCTTGGTGGTGATGACCATGTCGTTGTCGCCACGCGTGAAGGTCGACACCGGCACATAGTCCGCGATCTTCTTCAGCAAAGCGTCGCGCTGGTCGAGCGCGTCGGATGCGTCGGTACCCGAACGGGTTGCGGAGATGACCGCCTTGTTGGCGTCCTGGAACTGACTAAGCAGCGAGTTGAGATCGTTAACCGCCGTTGATATCTCGCCATCGGCCTGGGTGCGGAAATCCTGGATCGCGTTGGTGCCGTCGTTCAGAGCGCGCACCACCTGCTGGGCCGCGTCGATGACGCTGGAGCCGAGGTTCTGGTTGGATGGCGTAGCGGCGTAAAGCTGCAGCGCGTTCTGCAGCTTGCCGATCGCGGTCGAGGCAGAGGAGGCGTTGTCGACGCCGTTGACGGCAACGGCGAGGCGGTCAATTCCGCTGTAAAGCGTGCTCTGGCCGCTCCATGCCGATTGCGCGCTAAGGTTCTGGCGAAACAGCAGGGCGTTGGTGGCGCGCTGGATCTCGACCGAGCGGGCGCCGGGCGCGCTGCTGACGACGACCGCCGTGCGGCGGGCATAGTCGGGGTTGCTGGCGTCGGCAATATTGCGGGAAAGGACGCTGGTCTGCTTCGATGTGGTCTGAAGCGACTGTTGGGCTATGGTCAATGCGGAAGTCAGCGACATGCGGGTCTTTCACGAGGCCAGTGGGGAGGGGATGACGTCTCTGCCCTGTCGGCGGCGTCGGCGTTCGGAAACCTGCAATTCCAGACCACCCCGGCCGGTTTGCCGGTGTGGCCTTGAATTCGAAATCCGCGCACCGCGCTGCTCTGGTTTGGGTTCATTCCCCTGGCGCCCGTCGTTTATCTCTTCAGGTTGACAAGGACATCCATGAGGTCGGAACCGGTCTGGAACACTTTCGAGTTAGCGGTGTAGCTGCGCTGCGCCGCGATCATGTTGGTCAATTCCTCGGCGATATCGACGTTGGAATTTTCCAACGCGCCGGAGATGATGCTGCCGAGCTTGCCTTCATTGGCGAAGCCGATGCGCACGGTGCCGGAGTCGGTGGACTGCGCATAGACATTGCCAGGCAGTGCGGTGAGGTTGTCGGCGCTCTGGACGTCGGCCAGTGGGATCTTGAACAGCGGCTTGGTCGAGCCGTCCTGATACTGGGCGTAAATGACTCCGTCCTCGCCGATCTGGATCTTTTCGATCGTGCTGGGCGCGTTGCCGTTGACCTTGGCTTCGGAGACCGTGAAGCCGGTGCCGAGCTGAGTCAGCTTGGACAAATCGAGGTCGAGCGACGCACCGCCCGGTACGGGGATGGTAATCGAATCGACGGCGCCGGTGAGTTTGCCGGTGGTGGTGTCGAAGGTCAGGTTGGCCGTGGCCAGCGCGCCGCCCGTATAGGGAAAGGATGTGCCCGGCGTCGCCTGGGACTGGTCGAACACAGAGACCGACCAGGTGCCGGTCCCGGTGTTGGTGAAATAGAGGTCGAGCAGCTTCTTGTTGCCGAGATTGTCGTAGGTGACCATCGAGGATTTCGACGTGTATTCCGCCGTCGGGCTGTTGGTGGACGGCAGCGGACCGGCGGGCGGCGTGGCGCCGGCCGGCAGATTGGCGTTGAAGTTGCCCGCGGTGCTGGGCGTCGCGGTCATTTCCTGGTCGGAGATCTGGACCGGCACCAGCCCTTCGAAACCGTTGGCGGTGGCAGCCGGTGTGCCGTTGGCGTAGCTGTAGGCCATCAGCTGGTAGCCGGCGGCGTTGACCAGTCTGCCCTGAGCGTCGGGAACGAATGCGCCGGCGCGGGTGAGGAAAGGCGTTCCGCTGGGGTCCTGGACGACGAAGAAACCGTTGCCGTTGACCGCAAGGTCGGAAACCGAGGTCGTGTACTGCAGCACGCCCTGGGCGCTGATGGCCGAGCGGATGGTGGTGTTGACGCCGCCGGAATTATAGGCGCCGCCGACCTGCGGCATGATCAGCGTCGAAAACTCGGCCGAGGATCGCTTGTAGCCGGTGGTGTCGGAATTGGCGATGTTGTCGGCTGTGGCCGAAAGGCGGTTGGCCTGCGCGTTCATGCCGGAAACGCCGGTCCGCATCATTCCGTAAAGGCTCATCGAACGTCTCCTCAATGCCCAACATCGTTGGGCCCATCTGTGGTCGCGAGGATATAATTTCTGTCTTGCGCGAGGCTGGCGCAGACCGCCATCAGAACACCAGCCGGTAGCCAAGGAAGCGCTTGGAATCTATCGGGTCCTGGCCGAGCTTTTCGCGCAGCTTCTTGCGCAATTTGGAGATGTGGCTCTCGACGACGTTCTCCTCGACCTCTTCGTCGAAGATGCCGTAGATGGCGTTGAAGACCTGGGTCTTGGTGACGCGGCGTCCGCGGTTGCTCGCCAGATATTCGAGGATGCGGCGTTCGCGGCGCGGCAGAGGCAACGGCTGGCCATCGATCTCGGGATCGCGGCCGTCCATGAAGATGCGCATGGCGCCGATCTCGGTATAGCTGACGTCCTCATGGGCGCGGCGGCGGATGGCGGTGATGCGGGCCAGGATCTCCCGGATATGGACCGGCTTGCGGATGACGTCGTCGACACCGCTCTCGAACAGCCGCAGCGTATTTTCAAGCGAGTGCTGTTCGCTGAGCGCGATAACCGGAGCGCCGGTGCGGTCGCGGATCTGGCGTGGCGAGATGGCGCCTTCGCGGCAGTCGCCGATGAGGAAGGCTCGGACCGATCGCAAATCCGTGTCGGCGGCCGATGTCACCCACTCGCCGAATTCACCGGACGCGAAGCCTGCACAGGCGACGCCCTCACGATCGAAAAGTGAATTATAGCCTTCAGTTACGAGCTCACGCTCGTCAACGATTACAATCATCGGCCCCGCCTCCGAATCAGATCATCTGCCCCGTGGGAAGAGCCGTAACCGGTGCCGGGAATCCTGAACAACCATCATTTCTTGTAGCTATTTTCTTGGGAGTTATTTCGAGTTTCGAAATAACCGCAATCAGGAGGTTGTATCGTTGGTTGCCGAACGGGTGACGTGGCACGTCACCCGCCGGGCGTGGATTTGCAGCCGTTCGCAAGAGATGATTCACCTAATGGTTGCAGAAGTTGCGGGCGTTCGGGGTCCATTTGCCGAAGCCGGTGGCGACCATATTGGCGATGACGCGGCAGACATAGAATTTCTGCGCGGGGTCATTGTCGGGGCCGGCGTGGTAGCGGGCGACGGCCATCGACCAGCTGACATGACGCGCATGCAGGCTGGCCAGGAAGCGCGCGGCATAGTCGACATTCTGGCGCGGGTCCAGCATGTCGTCGACGCTGCGGAAATGCGCGGCGTGATAGTGATGGTTGATCTGCATGCAGCCGAGATCGATGAGTGTCTTGCCCTCGCGCCGGGCTGCTTCGAAGGCGGCCAGGGCCTCGGTGCGGTTCCTTGGAAATACCGCTTTCCCCTCTATATTCAACGCATTAGGCTGCAGGCTTCCCTTCTTGCCGGTCTCGGTCAGTCCGACCGCATAGAGGATGCCGGCCGGCACGCCATAGCGATCGGCGGCACGCAAAATCTCGGGCTCGCAAGGGTTGGTGGCGGCGGTGGCCGGCTTGGTGGCGAGGCTAGATAAACATATCGTCGCCAGCACGCTCGCGAGCAGGCGCGCCAGCGCGGCCGAATTCCTGGGCATCGTCATTGCGGTTTCTTCCCGACTGGTGGCCGCCCGAACCCGTATTGTTGCCGCTCGAGTTTCCGGGCTGAAAAGCGGACTGGTCGCGGCCTTGCGGCATTGGATGCGAGTTCGCTGCATCGCTGCGGGCCGCTGCGTGGATCGCTATCGAGGGTTGCAGGATGGTCACCTTGTCGACATCGAAGCCGAGCCCGCGCAACGACTTCACGATGGCGTCGCTGTCGGTGGCGAGACGGCGGTAAGCCTCATGGGTTTCGGGCTTCAATTCTATCGAAAGTTGTTCTCCGGAAAGCCTGAGACTGGCGGTGACCATGCCGAGCTCTGCCGGGTGAAGCTCGATCTTCAATATATGTGTCGGAACGGCAACAGAACCGGCCGTCTGGGCGGTCGTCGACGGCGTCGAAACCGCTTGCCGCAGGCCGTTATCCGAAGCCAGCGCGTCGATAAGCGCCGAAGTCGTTTGGTTTATCGGACTATGCGCCGGCGCGGGGAAGCTCTGTTCGGCGACAATGTCGACGCGCGCAGCGAATGGCGGCTGTTTTCCCTGTGTGGACGATGCCGCGGAATGGGCTCCATCGACGGACTTCGCCGACGGCGCGGACCGTTTTGCCTCGGGTGCCGAAACGTCGCTTGCCGTCTGGCCCGCCGGTAGAGGAGGCGTCGGACCATCCTGGTGCGGCAGTTTGCCGGACTGGAGCCCGATCGCGGGCAGCTTTTGCCCCTGATCCTGTGCGGAAACGCTGGTACCGGGCTTGGCCCGTTCCGATCGCGTCGTCGTGTCGAGTCTGTTGTCAATGCCGGACGCTGCGCGGTGTCTCTTCAGAGGCGACGTCTGTGCAGAAGTGGCCTCGCCAGCGGGCGCCGGTTGCCCAGTCTGTCCATTCGTCGCGATGCCGTTCCCGCTTGTCCGGACCGTTGAGAAATGCCTGATATCGTGCAGCGCCAGCACCAGTGGCAAATGATCCTGCAGCGATCCTGCATCCGCGTCTCGTCCGGCCACCTCAGCGTCCTTGGATGGTTTGTCCGGGCCACTATCGGCATGTTCTTTTGCGGCCTTGCCGGCAGCGGATTTCGTCCCCGTTTTGCCAGACTGGGTGTGTGGGATTTCGCTTTTGCCGGGACCGGCAGGGCTGCGTTTGGCCCAATGCAGCTCGTGCGACGCGGCCTCAATTGCTCCCTGGCCTATCGGTGTCGGCGCATCGTCGTCGCCGCGCACCATGTCGCCGAAGCTTTTGTCGCCGCCATTGGCGTTTGAGGCCGACTGCTTCGATCCGGCGTGCGCGGGAGCCGGCAGGGCCTGGCCAACATTGGTGGTCATTTCGGGGCTGCTCCAAGCATCTGGTCGATCAAATCGAGCCGGTGACGCGTCCTCGCCATGGCGGCGTCGGTGGGATCGGTAGGCTCTACTGCGGCGGGGGCCGGCACCGATGCCGGCACGACCGGAGCCGCATCGCTGGCCGAGGCGACTGCAGGCGTTTCCGCCGCCTTTGGCTCGGGCGTGCTCGGTGCCTGCGCGGCCGGCTCACTTGCCGCCTTCGGTTGGTCGGTTGCGGGCTGTTCACTCGACGTTGTGGCGGCTGGCTGTTCCGGCATCGCGCCTTCGACCGGCGGCAGCTCTGGCTCGTCGGGTCTTTCCACGGCCGCGGTCTTGACCGGCTCCTGCCTGGCCGCGGCAGGTGCGGGCTTTTCGGCAGGCAGCGGCGCCGGCGGGGCGATGACTTCACCCGCCACGGCCTGCGCGGCATCGAGCAGGTCGCGGTCGCTTTGCGAAAGCTGGTTGCGATCGATCTTGTCCAGCTTGGCGCGGACCTCGCCGATGGTGCCGGACGTTACCGTGGACAGGCTGGAATAGAGCTGGGCGCGCGGATCGTCCTGATTGTGGATGCCGTCGCGGCCCCGTTCAGCCCTGGCCGAGGCAAAGGCGGAGAGATCGGCAAAGCCGTCGATCGCGGCGCGGCGGGCGATGCGCAGATAGATCACCTTCTCGCGTTCTGGATCCATCATTGCGGTGATGTCGGCGAGCTTGTCCTGGCTGATCGCCATGTGCAGCGTGATGACGCCGGAGACGAAGGCGTCGGCGAACTGGCTGGCATAGGGCGAATAGAGGTAGTCTTCGACGTATTGGGTTGAGGCAAGCGCGAAACGCGCACCGTCGCCTTGCGCGGCGGCGATGCCGACCGAGCGGCGCAGTGCTGCTTCCTCGACCAGCGTGCCGGGGCTGAGCAGGCGAGCATCGTCGAGCAGCGCAAGCGCGCTGACCGGTTGCTCGGTGGCGAGAAGCGAGCCCTTGACCAGCGCCAGAAAGGCACCGACATCGGGGGGCAGGGTCATCGGATCGATCGGCTTCAGCGCCTCGATCGCAGCCGCCTGCCGGCCGTTCAGATAATCGACAATGCCCTTGGCGATGGTCAGGCTTTGCGGGTCGGTCTTGGCGCGCGACACCGCCGCCTCGACGGTGACGGGGTTGCCGCCACTCATGCCATAGACCAGCAAGGCGCGAAAATTCTTCGGGTCGCTGAAATCATCTGCGTCCGCCGCGCGCAGCCTTGTGTCGGCCATTTCGAGCAGCTTGGCCTGCATCGGCAGCGCGGCGTGATCGCCGGCGGCGATGCGGTCCTGCACAAGCTGCAGCGAGCGCACCAGCTGATAGGGCTGCAAGCCGTCCTCGGCGAAGGCCGATGGCGGATGGACAGCGCTCAGCAGCAGCAGCCCGACGGCGCGGCCGATGATCGCGGCGCGCCTCATCCGTCGGTCGCCATCAGGATTTCGATGCGGCGGTTCGCGGCCGCCATCGGGTCGGCTGCAATTTTCGGCTCGCGATCGGCGAAGCCGGCGACCTCGGTGATGCGGCGCTCGTCGACGCCGCCGCGCACCAGCATGTAATAGGCGGAATGGGCGCGCGCCGTGGACAGCCGCCAATTGTCGTAAGTGTCGCTGCGGAACGGCCGCGCGTCGGTGTGGCCGTTGATGCTGATCGTGCCTTTCTGCTCGTTGACGATGCGGCCGATCTTTTCCATCGCCAGCACCAGTTCACGCCTAGGCACAGCCGATCCGATCTCGAACATGCCGAAATCGAACTGGTCCGTGATCGAAATGACGACACCCTTGTCGGTGGCTTCGACGGAGACGCCATCATGCAATTTGTCGCCTGGCTTGAAGGCCTCGGCCAGTTCCTGCTTGACCTGCGCCGCGGCTCTAACAGTGGCGGCCGTCGGCGCTTTTTCTGCGGCTTCGGGTTTGGGTGCGGGTTGTGCTTCGGCGGCTTCGGCCTTTGCAATTTCGGCCTTCGCTGCTTCAGCCTTGGCCTCTGCTTTGGCTTCAGCCTTGGTCAGCGGCTTATCGGAAACGGATTTCGCCAGCGGCTCGAGCGGCGCCGCGGCCACTGGCGGCGCGGCCGGCACGGCCTTCACCTCCGCCACTTGCGTCTGTGCCGCCTTGTCACCCGGCTTCAGGGGATCGCCTTCGATCTTGGTGCGTTCGGCGGTGGCTTCGGCGCCTGGTGCAGCCACCTGCTGCGACCAGAAATCCGGCGCGAACGGGTCGCGGTAGGATTGGCCGCCGGATGCGCCGGTAGCCGGGCCGGACGCCTGCGCGCCGCCATCGCCCTTCTCGCTGACATTTTGCATGACGCCGGTGTCGGTGGCGATTTCCGACAGCACAGCATAGGGATCGGCAAACAGATGCTCGTCGGAAAGATCGGTCTTCGGCGCCGATTCCTTCGATTGCTTCTTGTCCGAGGTGCCGGCGCCGCCGATGCCGTCCTGTCCGGCCTTGCTGGTCTTGTCCCGCGGGTCGTCGGCCGTCAGCCCGACCTTGCTCGGGCCATCGCCGAGGTCTTCGAGGCCCTTGCGGCTGGCGTTGCGATCGACCAGCTTGACCGGATTGAAGTAGCTGGCAACGGCCGCCTTGGTCTGCTCGTTGGCGGCGTTGATCAGCCACATGACGAGGAAGAAGCACATCATGGCGGTCATGAAATCGGCAAAGGCAATCTTCCAGACGCCGCCATGGTGGGCGTCGTCGTGGTCGTCGTGATTGCGCCGCACGATGATGATCTCGTGCCTGGCGTCTGCGGCCTCGACAACGCTCATGACGTCCACTCGTTCATAATAGGGCCCCCGCTCATGATAGGGCCTCCGACAAGGCGGCCGACCATTCGGCAATGCGGGTTTCGAACACCGCCTCGTCAATGGAGACGGTAAGGTCGAAGCCGGGCGCCTCGATGAAATCGAGATTGGCCGCGCGTGGGCCGAGCGAAGCCTTCAGTGCCTCGAACAATGACAGCGGTCCGCGCACGGCGATGCGCACCGCCTCGCTGTCGCCGACGGCTTCGCGGATCGTGCCGGCAAGGGCTTCCAGCGAACGCTTCTGCAGATCGTCGCTGACAAGGCCGCCAATGATGCGCGCAATGGTGGCGCCGACGAGGTCGCTGACCTTGGCCTCCATGATCTCGATACGGGCAGTGACGACCGCGCCGAGATCGCCGCCGAAACTTTCCAGAAAGGCCTTTGCTTCATCGGCATTGGCCTGTCTCTGCGCCTCGAGCGCTGCCTGGTGGGCGATGGCAAGGCGGGCTTCAAGGGCGGCTTCGGCATCGATGACCGCTTCGGCGATCAGCGCGCCGATGTCGGCCTGCGGCGCCGACGTCTCCGGCCTTGGCTCGGCCATGGCCGCGAGCGAGGGCTGGCCGGCACGCTGGCTGCGTGCGCCGAAATCCGGCAAAAGGTCGAAAAGCGCTGCCGAGGCCATGGTCTATACCGCTGCTTCCTGGGCCGCCCATTTGCGCAGGATCTGCGCGGTGCGCTCCTCATTGATGTCCACCATGCGGGCAAGCCGCTCCTGCGGCGCCGGCCTGATCTTCTGGCGAAGATCGTCGAGTGGAGTCGGGCCGGGGCGGCTGCCGGGCAAGGCAGCCGGCGCCGGTTCGGCGCTGGCGGCTTCGGGTGTCGGCAGTGAACGCTGGACGTCGTCGAAGCTCGGACCGGCAAGTGCCGGCGTCGGCCGCGCGCTCAGCGCGGTGGCCATTGGCCTCAGGCCGAAGAAGGCGACCAGGAACACCACGACGATGAACGCGCCGGCATTGATCATCGTACCGGCATGGGTTCCGATCGACGCCATTATGCCCGGCTGCTCGACCGCCTCGCCGTCGAGCCCGTCGATGAACTCGACCGCCGAGACATCGATGATATCGCCGCGCTTGTCGTCGAAGCCGGTGGCCGAAGCCACCATCTTCTGGATGTCGGCAACGCGCTTGGCGATCTGCTCGGGCGTTGCGTCCTTGCCGAGGATGGTCATCAGCCGCTGCTGATTGACGACGACGGCGATCGACATCTTGGTAACGGAATAGCCGTTCGATACTGTGGCGATCTTCTTGGAGTTGATCTCGTAATTGGTGATCTCCTCCTTGCGGTCGTTCGCCGATGACGTCTGCGGACCATCGGTGCTGGTCGCCTGGGTCTCGGGCAGGTTCTGCTCGACGGTGGCCGGGGTCGAGGCCTGCCTCTGATTGCTGTTTTCGTTGGCGCGCACCGACTGCACGGAACGCTCGACGCGCGACTCCGGATCGAAGATTGTCTCTTCGGTCTGGCGGGTGTCGGTATTGACGTCGGCTTTGACGCTGGCGCGGAAATTGTCGGGGCCGAGATAAGGCGTCAGCGCGCGGCGGATGTTGTCGCCGATCTGCGCCTCGACGGTCTGCTCGACGCCGAGCGTGCGGGCAGCACTTGTGTTGGAGGGATCGTCGCCGGCGGCGAGAAGATTGCCGTTGGAATCGAGCACGGTAACCTTGTCGGCCGACAGGCCCGGCACGGCGGCGGCGACGAGATGGCGGATCGACATGGCGCTCTTTTCAGCATCGATGCCGGAGTAGCGGATGACCACCGAGGCGGAGGGCTGCTGTTCGTCGCGGCGGAAATTGGCGCGCTCGGACATGACGATGTGAACGCGGGCCGCCTTGATGCCGGATATCGACTGGATGGTGCGGGCGATCTCGCCTTCCAGCGCGCGCACGCGGGTGATCTGCTGCATGAAGGAGGTCAGCCCGAGCGAGCCGACATTGTCGAACAGTTCGTAGCCGGCATTGGCGCTGGTCGGCAGGCCCTTTTCGGCGAGCAGCATGCGCGCCTGCGCGGTGGTGCCGGCCGGCACCAGCACGGAGGTGCCGTCGGAGCCGACGTCGAAGCCGATGCCGGCCTCGCCGAGCACCAGGCCGATCTGGTTCACGTCGGAGCGATCGAGCCCGACATAGAGCGTCTCATAGGCAGGGCGGTTGAGATAGACCGAGCCGATGCCGATGACGGCCATCACCAATGCGGCAATGCCGGCCAGCATGGCAAGGCGCCTGACGCCAAATGCCCTGAGATTCGAGATGATGCTCTGGATCTGTTGCGGCACGATTCAAGCGCTCCCAGCATGATATTCCGTGGGAACACTAGACCGCGAAGCTTGTGCGAAGATGATAGAGCATGTCGCCCGGAAGTGCAGCGGTTCCGTGTCAACGACATGCGTCAAAACACAGCCACAAAGCGAAAGGGCCGCGCTGTCGGCGCGGCCCTTCAATTCAAGAAGGAGAAAGCCGGGTCAGGCTTACTGCTTGAACAGCGCCAGGATCGACTGCGAGTTGCCGTTGGCGATCGACAGCGACTGGATGCCGAGCTGCTGCTGGACCTGTAGGGCCTGCAGCCGCGTCGATTCCTTGTTCATGTCGGCGTCGACCAGCGCGCCGACGCCCTTGTCGATCGAGTCCGACAGGTTCGACAGGAAGCTCTTCTGGGTATCGATGCGCGACTTGGCGGCGCCGAGATAGGCAGCGCCCGTGGACAGCTTGGCAAGCGCCGTTTCAACGGCGCCAAGTGCGGTGTCGATGGCTGCCGGAAGGACCTGGGTTGTGCTGGGATCGAAGAAGGTCGTCGCCAGCAGAGCGCCGACGATGCCGCCGGTGCCGGGAAGATCGAGGACCTGCGTGTCGGCCGCCTTGACGTCGATGGTGTCGATGGCGACGGTCGTGCCGGTGCGGTTATAGGACGCGACGATCTTCAGGTCGGAGGTCGCAGCAGCGTCGTTCTGCAGCAGGTTCGAGCCGGCATAGGAGGCGTTGGTGACCGACGACTTGATCTGGTCCTGGATAGCCTTGATCTCAGTGGCGATCTTCTGCTGGTCGTCCTTGCTGGCGCTGCGTGCAGTGACCAGCTTGGCCTTGATCAGGTCGACCTGGTCCTTGATGTCGGTGATGGCGGTGTAGGCGGTGTCGACCTTGCCGGCGCCGAGGCCAAGCGCGTCCTGAACGGCCGAAAGCGCCTTGTTGTCGGACTTCATCGTGGTGGCGATCGACCAGTAGGCGGCGTTGTCGCTGGCGGTGGCGACGCGGTAGCCGGTCGAAATGCGTGACTGGGTGGTTTCAAGCTGCTTGTTGGTGTTGTTCAGGCTCTGCAGCGCGGTCAGAGCCGAAGCGTTCGTCATGATGCTAGCCAAGATATTTACCCCTTTTCAAACACTGGCGTGTCCCGAACACGCCGGATCAACTTCATCAAGGGGGTAGGCATAAGCCCATCGACCGTATGGTCTGCCCGCCATGGAATGGTTAACCATGACTACCGGGATATGGTTAACGGCCTGTTAAACCAAGCCATTCAGGGCGCTGGCCAAGAGCAAAAATCGGCAGCCATTTAGCAAGAAAATCAACAGCCGCAAAAAGAAATCGGGCCGCGCTGTTGGCGCGGCCCGACGGATGGTGTCAGTCGTAATGTCGAGAGATCAGCCGCGGAAGAGCGACAGGATCGACTGCGAGTTGCCGTTGGCGATCGACAGCGCCTGGATGCCGAGCTGCTGCTGGACCTGGAGGGCCTGCAGACGGGTCGATTCCTTGTTCATGTCGGCGTCGACCAGAGCGCCGACGCCCTTGTCGATCGAGTCCGACAGGTTCGACAGGAAGCTCTTCTGGGTGTCAATGCGCGACTTGGCGGCGCCGAGCGAGGCAGCGCCGGTGGACAGCTTGGCAAGCGCGGTTTCAACAGTGCCGAGCGCGGTGTCGATGGCGGCGGGGGTAACCGCCGTGGTGCTCGGGTCGAAGAAGGCAGCGGCGAGCAGGCCGCCGACGATGCCGCCCGTGCCGGCGACATCGAGAACCTGCGTATCGGCAGCCTTGACGTCGATGGTGTCGATGGTGACGGTCGCGCCGGTACGGTTGTAAGCCGCAACGATCTTCAGGTCGGACGCAGCGGCAGCGTCGTTCTGCAGCAGGTTCGAGCCGGCGAAGTTGGCGTTGGCGACCGAGGACTTGATCTGCGCCTGGATGGCGTTGATTTCGGTCGCGATCTTCTGCTGGTCTTCCTTCGAGGCGCTACGGGCAGTGACCAGCTTGGTCTTGATCAGGTCGACCTGGTCCTTGACGTCGTTGATGGCGGTGTAGGCGGTGTCAACCTTGCCGGCGCCGAGGCCGAGGGCGTCCTGCACGGCCGAGTTGGCCTTGTTGTCGGACTTCATCGAGGTCGCGATCGACCAGTAAGCGGCGTTGTCGGAAGCGGTGGCAACGCGGTAGCCGGTCGAGATGCGGGCCTGCGTCTGCTCGAGGGATTTGTTGGTGTTGTTCAGGCTCTGCAGCGCGGTCAGCGCCGAGGCGTTCGTCATGATACTGGACATGGCTACTCGTACCTTGATTTTTACAGGGTGTTTTTGACATACCGGCTTTTCCGGTATGACGGAGCGGCATCATGCCAATGATCGTGAGATCCGATCACCCGCCATCTGCGAGCAATATGCGGGCAAGTCCCTACCAAAGGGCTAAACGGGACGGTTAACCGGAAATATATTGCATAAAATTTTAGCAAGGCGCCAAGGGCGCGCGGACGGTCAGGTGAAGGAGCGCACCAGGCTGCCGACAAGCAGGTTCCAGCCGTCGATGAGGACGAAGAACAGGATCTTGAAGGGCAGCGAAACGACGGTCGGCGGCAGCATCATCATGCCCATGGCCATGGTGATGGTGGCGACGATCAGGTCGATGACGAGGAACGGCAGCACGATCAGGAAGCCGATCTCGAAGCCGCGGCGGATTTCGGAGATCATGAAGGCCGGCACCAGGATGCGCAGGTCGACGGTGTCCCTGGCAACGACCTGGCCGCGTTCGCGGGCGAGATCGGCGAACAGGTCGAAGTCCTTGTCGCGGACATTGTGCAGCATGAAGGTGCGGAACGGGTCCGAAATCTTTTCGAACGCCTCGGTCTGGCTGATCTGGTTGTCCATCAGCGGCTTGACGCCGGTGTTCCAGGCCTGGTCGAAGGTCGGCGCCATGACGTAGAAGGTCATGAACAGCGACAGCGAGATCAGGATCAGATTGGCCGGCGTCGACTGCAGGCCGATGCCGGCGCGCAGGATCGAGAAGGCGATGACGAAGCGGGTGAAGCTCGTCACCATGATCAACAGGCCCGGCGCCACCGACAGCACGGTGAGCAGACCGAACATCTGGATGATATAGCCGACGGTGGCGCCGTCGGCCTTGCCGATGCCGCCGAGATCGAGCTGCTGGGCGGCGGCGACAGAGGTGGCGGCGACGACGATCGCGGCGGCGAGGACGAGTTTTCTCATTCGAGCAGCAATGTCCTGATCAGAACCTGTTTGGCATGGCCACCGCTGCGGATTGCGGCGCGCTCCTCGAGGTCGGCTTTCAAATGCTGGTAGCCGCTGGCGCCTTCGATCTGATGCATCTTCAGGGTGCGGACCATGGCAAGCAGGTCCTGGTGAATGCTTTCGGTAAGTTCCGGCGGCTGCGGCGCATCGTAGACCACCGACGCTTCCAGCCTTATCCAGGTGTCAGCAGGCGAAGCCAGATTGGTGGTGATCGGCGCCAGCTGGACAAGCGTCGGCCCGGTGCCGGGAGCATGTTCGGCCGCCTTGCTCGGTTGCTCGCCATTGGACTGGTTCTCCGGTGCGGCGGGCACAGGCACCGGTCCCCCGACGCCCTTCAGATAGCCGCCGGACATCCAGCCCATGCCGATCGCGGCGCCCGTCACCGCCAGCAGCATCGCAAGCTGGATGACAAGCGACGGGCCCTTTTTTTGCTGAACCTGTTCGACATTTGCCACGGCGCCGTTCTCCAGTCCTAAAAGGGGAGGACTTGGTCGAGGATCTGCTGACCGTAAGCGGGCTGCTGGATTTCGCTGACGCGGCCGCGGCCGCCATAGGAGATGCGCGCCTCGGCGATGCGTTCATAAGAGATGGTGTTTTCAGCGCCGATATCGGATGGACGCACCATGCCGGCGATGGTCAGCACCCTGAGCTCGTAATTGACGCGCACCTCCTGTGAGCCCCGGATCATCAGATTGCCGTTGGGCAGGACTTCGGTGACGACCGCGGCGACGTTGAGCTCGAGGTTCTCCGAGCGCTTGATTTCGCCGTCCGCATTGGTTTCGGTGGTGGAACTCAAGCCGGCGTCGCCCTTGCCGCTGGTGGTGGCACCTTCCCATCCGAGGTTGACGTCATAGCCGAGCTTGCGCCCGGCGGTGCGGCTGCGGTCGTTCTGGTTCTTGAAGTTGGCCTTGTCGTTGAGCTTGATCCTGACGGTCAGGATGTCGCCGTCGCGCAGCGCGCGTGGGTCGGTGAACAACCGGCTCTGGCGATCATCCCACAGCGAGAATTTCTTCACCGGCGCGGCTGGCGTCTCGGGATAGGAGTAGGGCGCATTGACGCTGCCGGTGATGCCGGTGCCAACCGGCGACAGCGCCGGCTCCCTGCCGATCTCCCTGGGGTCGGAGGCGCATCCGGCAAGTGAAGCCGTGGCGACCAGGGCGAGAATATGCGACTTCATGACGGATCTACCCTTCGGGCCGCGCTGGCCATGATGCCGGTGAGTGTGGCCGCTGCCTTCTGGTCCATCTCGTTGAGAATGACGCCGGCTTTGCGCGAATCGAGTTTCATCAGGATGGCGGCGGCGAGATCGGCGTTGACCATGGCCAGGCGCTCGGCCGCGGCATCCGGTTTCATGCCGGCATAGATCTTGACGACGCCATCCTCGGCGCGGGCCAGGAAGACTTCACGCCGCTTCAGCCATTGCTCGTATTCGGCGCGCTTGTCGTCCAGCGCCTTCATGCGGAGGTCGATGCCGGCCTGCAGCTGCTTCAGCTCTTCGGCCTGCAGCGCGTAACGGCGGTCGCGGGCGGCGTCGGCGATGTTGGAGCAGAAGCGCTGGATCTCGCTTTCATCGGGCACCTTCTCGCGGACCAGCTGCTGCACTGCCGCCGGCTGTTGCCCGCCAGGCAGAACCTGCCGCACCGCTTCTTCCGCGCGGACAGTGCCGCCGGCAAGGACCGTGGCGGCGATGACGCAAGCTGCCAAGGCTGCGCTGCGGCGGTGCTGCTTTTGGGAAAAGAAATCGATCATCGGCATGGCCTATTGGAGAACCAGATCGGCCTGCAAAGCGCCGGCCGACTTGATGCCTTGCAAAATGGCAATGATGCCGTCCGGCTTGACGCCGAGACGGTTGAGGCCCGACACCAGCGTTTCGAGGTTCGGTCCGTCGAGCACATTGACGCGGGCGTCAGGCCGCGTGGCATCGATGGTGGTGAAGGGTTCCTCCGCTGTCACGCCCTTGGAGAACGGTTCCGGCTGGACGATCTTCGGCTGTTCGGTGATCCGCACGGTGAGCGTGCCGTGGCTGATCGCCACCCGCGAGATCTTGACCTCGTTGCCGATGACGATGGTGCCGGTGCGTTCGTCGATGACGACGCGTGCCGGCGTGTCGGTCTCGACCACCAAATTCTCGATCTCGGCGTAGAAGCGCGCCGCCGAAACATTCTTCGGCCGCCTGATCTGCACGGTGCGTGCATCGCGCTCCGCCGCCACGCGCATGCCGAAGCGTTGCGAGGTGTAGCCGTTGATGGCGTCGGCGATGCGAACGGCAGTGGAGAAATCGGGGTTGCGCAATTGCAAGGTGAGCAGCGCCTGGTCCTCGAATTCGGCGCGCACCGTGCGCTCGACGATGGCGCCGTTGGGCACGCGGCCGGCCGTCGGCACGCCCTGCGTCAGCTTTTCGGCATCGCCTTGGGCAGTGAAGCCGGAAACGATGACCGAGCCTTGCCCGACAGCATAGATCTCGCCATCGGCGGCCTTCAGTGGCGTCATTATCAGCGTGCCGCCGGCAAGCGATGTGGCGTCGCCCATGGAGGAGACGTCGATGTCGATGCGGGCGCCCGACTGCACGTAAGGCGGCATGTTGGCGGTGACGATGACGGCGGCGACGTTCTTGGCCCGCGCGCTGCCGCCTTCGGTGGCGATGCCGAGATTTTCGAGCATGGCGCGGATCGACTGTTCGGTGAAGGGCGAATTGCGCAGGCTGTCGCCCGATCCGGCGAGGCCGATGACGAGGCCGTAGCCGACGAGCTGGTTGTCGCGCGAAGCCTGCAGCTGCGCAATGTCCTTGATGCGCGATGCGACCTGGCCGGGTGGCAGAGAGCTTGGGCCGTTGGAGACCCTGAACATGCGGTTGGTGGTGGCCGGATCGTATTCGGGATCGACAAAAGCGCCGCCATTCTGGCCGGCAAGATCGCGCTTTTGCTTCGGCGTAAGACCGTCGGCCAGCACCGGCTGCAGGCCGACAACGGCCGCGAGCAGAAGGGCAGCTCCGCGTCTCATGACGCGCTGACCCGGATGGTGCCGTCAGCCATCACCGTGCCGGAAAAGATCTTGCCGCTGTCTGTGTTGCGGACCTTTATCAAATCGCCGGCGGCACCCGGCTGCAGCGACACCGCCGTGGCCGAAATGGTGAGGTCGCCGGCGATGAAATAGACCTGCACGTCGGCGCCCTGTTCGACCAGCCAGGCGTCGCGGATGGCGGCGACCGGGATATAGCGGCCGGGCAGCAGCGTGCGCTTGGCGACCTTGCCCTGGAGTTCCATGGCCTGCGTGGCGACCGCATCCGGCCTGTGCTTTCCGGGGAGCAGCGTCACCGGTTTCAGCGCGCCCGTATCGATCATCTCGCCGGGATAGATAACCCGGTTGGGGATCAGAACGATCTCGCCGGTCGCCTGACTGCTCGCGACCTGGGTGCTGGTCTGCTGGTCTGCGCTCTCCTGGGCAAACGCCGGCACACCGCCGGCCACCAGCGCCAGGATCAGCGCGGTGCGGCAAAGCGCGGAGCGGGAGGCCGGAGAGACCATCAAATCTTACCTGATGTTCTTGGACACGACGGAGGCCATGTCGTCGGCGGCCTGGATGACCTTGGAGTTCATCTCATAGGCGCGCTGCGCCGAGATCAGCTCGGTGATTTCCTTGACCGGATCGACGTTGGAGGCCTCGAGATAACCCTGCTCGACTGAGGCGAAGCCGGGATCGCCGGGCACGCCGACATTGGCCGGGCCGGAGGCCGGCGTCTCCTGGAACAGATTGTCGCCGAGCGGCGCCAGGCCTGCTTCATTGGCGAAGTTGGCGAGCTGCAGCTGGCCCAGCAGCTGGAGGTCGGTCTGGCCGTCGATGCGGGCAAAGACCTGGCCGGTCTTGTTGACGACAACTTCGATGGCATCGGTCGGCACGGTGATGGCCGGGATGACATTGGCGCCGTCGACGGTCACCAGCTGGCCGGTGGCGTTGGTGTTGAAGGCGCCGGCGCGGCTGTAGAGCGTGCCGCCGTCGCCGCCCTCGATCTGGAACCAGCCGCGGCCCGTCAGCGCCATGTCGAAACTGTTGCCGGTCGAGGTCAGTTCGCCCTGCGTATGGACGTTGCGCACCGCCGTCGTCTTGACGCCGAGGCCGATCGACACGCCTTCCGGCACAAGCGATGAATTGGAGCGGTTGGGCACGCCCTGCGTGCGGTCGACCTGGTAGAGCAGGTCGGAGAATTCGGCGCGCGCGCGCTTGTAGCCGGTGGTGTTGATGTTGGCGATGTTGTTGGCGATAACTTCCAGATTTGTCTGCTGGGCATTCATGCCGGTCGCTGCGATGGCGAGTGCTTTCACGGCAAGTTCTCCTCAGATGCCCATACGGCTGATTTCGAGATAGGCGGAGACGACCTTGTCGCGAATGGCGATCGTGGTCTGCAGGGCCTGCTGGGCGCTCATGACGGCGTCGACGACCTGGCGGGTGTCGGCGTCGCCCCTCAGCGCCTGGATCGACACCTGCTCGGCATTCTGCAAGGTGTTGACGGTCTTTGAAGCAGCCTGGCTCAGCGCTTCGGCGAAGGTGGTGCCGATTTCGCTGCCGGCCATCGGCGCCCTGGTGCCCTGGAACAGGTCGGTCGTGGTATCGGCGCCGCCGATCTCCGGCTTGAGGGGAAGCGATCCGATACCGCCAATGCCGCTGATCATTACTGGTTCCTCATCAGGTCGATGGTCATGGAGATCAGATCACGCGCCTGCTTGATGACCTGAAGGTTGGCCTCGTAGGAGCGGTTGGCTTCGCTCATGTCGGCCATCTCGACCAGCACGTTGACATTGGGCATCTTGACGTAGCCCTTGTCGTCGGCGGCCTCGTTGCCGGGCTGGAATTCGACGGGAAAGTCGCTGGGGTCGCGGTCGATGGAGTTGACCTCAACCGTCGTGCCACCCGAGGCACGATCGAGTTCCGAGACGAAACTGATGGTCTTGCGGCGATAGGGGTCGGCGCCCGGGGTGTTGCCGGTCGACTGCGCGTTGGCAAGGTTTTCCGAAACGACGCGCAAACGGTCAGACTGGGCGCTGAGGCCGGACGCGGCGATCTTGAGGGCTGAGGTCAAAGCGTCCATGGTCAGCTCTTCACCGCCATCATCATCATCGAATGGAAGGCCTTGACGATCGCGGTGTTGAGTTCAAACGAGCGGCGGACCTCGCCGGCCTTCATCAGTTCGTTCTCGACCACGACCGTGTTCTTCGAGGGCATGATGGCGCCGGTCGTCTCTTCTGGCTTGACCGTGAAGCCGGCATTGGTGGCGGCAGTGCCGAGGTGGCCTGCCTGGGTGGCGGTCAGCGACACTGCCGTGCGGTCGAGCACCTTCTCAAACGGCTCGACATCGCCGGCGGTGTAGCCCGGCGTGTTGACGTTGGCGATGTTGCCGGCAATGGCGGACTGGCGCACCGACAGCCATTGCGACTGCTTGGCGGCGAGATCGAAAAGATTGACGGGCTCCATGGGGATCTCCAGGCTGGTACGTACAAGACTAGGCTGCCAGTCTTGCGCGGACCTTGCGCGGGTTAGGCGTAAGCCGGTGTGCCGCTATTTGGAGAGTTCGATCACCTGGTCGGTGCTGGTGACCATGACCCACTTGCCGCCGCGTTGCTCGATCGACGAGACGACGCTGGAGTCGGGCAGCTTCGAGCCGCGCTGGACAATCCACAGGCCGGCATCGTCCTCGATCATGGCGCGGCCATTGGCGACATGAACCATGCGAAATTTGGGATCCGCCGGGAAGGGCTGCTCGTCGACGCCGGGAGGCTGGGTCTTGTCCTCGGGGTCCTGCAGCGTGCCGGTGGCGAACAGGTCGACATCGGGAACATCGTTTGCCGTCAGCGGCTGACCGCTGTTCTCCATCTGCGAGCCGCCGCTGACCCGCCCTGCATTGGTGCCGCTGCCGCCGAACTTGATCGCCTGCACGCCGAACTGGTCCTGATTGAAGAAGATATACCAGGGAAACAGCGCGCAGATCAGGCCGAGCGTGATGCCGAGCGCGGCAAAGACGATATCGCTGCGGCGGTCGGATTTCTTGTCGAGCCTGGGATATTGCGGCCTTGGCGGCTGCGGCCATTCGGTGACCGGGAACAGCCCGTCGAGAAGCGAGTCACGACTGGTCTCGATCGCTTCTTTGGGGCCGGCGCGAGGGGTCCTTGGCAATTCAGGCTTGACGACGCTGGGCAAGGCAGGCTCGGCCAAGCGAGGCACAGTGGACTCGACTACGCTGGCTACCCTGGGCAAGAATGGCCTGGCGGCCCTGGCCAGAATGGCCTCAGCCTTGGCGGCCTTGTCGAGATCGGCCTTTGCCCTGACAGCTCTCGCTTCGTTGGCCCGGGCTTCCTCGGCGGCACTGGCCTCTGCGATCATCTCGCGCAAAAGCCGCTCGGTGTACTGAAGCTCAGTCTCCTGCATCGACACTTTGCTTGCCTTTCAGATGACGGGCGAGGTCGGAGAATGCGTCGCTCGAGGCGCGATCCCTGGGCGACTGCGTCAGCGCCTCGTAGATCAGCGGCACCTGGCGCACGGCAATATCGAGCTCGGCATCGGCGCCGCCCTGATAGGCGCCGAGCAGGCGGATGTCGCGCGTGTCCTCGAAGCGCGAGATCATCGACTTCAGCCTGGTCACCAGCATGCGTTGCTCGGGGCTCCATGCCTTGTCGGCAAGGCGCGAGATCGACGACAGCGGATTGACGGGGGGGTAGCGGCCCTGTTCGGCAATGGCGCGGTCGAGCACGACATGGCCGTCGAGGATGCCGCGTACCGAATCGGCGACCGGGTCGTTGTGGTCATCGCCGTCGACCAGCACCGAGATGATGGCAGTGATCGATCCCTGTCCTTTGATACCGGGGCCTTCAGCGCCAGGTCCGGCGCGTTCGAGCAGCTTCGGCAGGTCGGTGAAAACCGAAGCGGGATAGCCCCGGGCGACCGGCGGCTCGCCGGTGCCGGTCGCTACCTCGCGCAGCGCATGGGCAAAGCGGGTAATCGAATCCAGCACCAGCAGCACGCGATGGCCCTGGTCGCGAAAATGTTCGGCAACGCGCATGGCGGTATCCGGCGCGCGCCGGCGCATCATGGCGCTCTCGTCGCTGGTAGCGACGACGGCGACCGTCTTGGCCATGCTCTCTGCGCCGATCGTGTCTTCGAGGAATTCGCGTACCTCGCGGCCGCGCTCGCCGATCAGCGCCACGACCACGGTGTCGAAGGCGTCGGCGCCGGCCAGCATGGCGAGCAGCGTCGACTTGCCGACGCCGGAACCGGCAAAGACGCCGAGGCGCTGGCCGAGGCAGAGCGGCGTGAAGATGTCGATGACCTTGACCCCGGTCGTGAAGGCGGTGCCGACGCGCTGCCGCGCCATGGCGCCGGGCGTTGTGCCGTCGCCGCTCGCAGCCTCGCCGATCCTGATCAGCGGCGGGCCGCCGTCGATGACGCGGGTCAGCGCGTCGATGGCGCGCCCGCGCCACGAAGCATGCGGCGTTACCATCAGCGGGCCGCGGCGAAACACGGCGTCGCCGATGCCGGCGTCGGCGCTGCGTTCGAAAGGGGCGATGGCGACTTCGTCGCGGCCGATCCTGACGATCTCGCCGCGGCGCGTGCCGGCATTGCCGCGCTGTTCGACGAGGTCGCCAAGCCTGGCGACTTCAGACAGGCCGCGCACCTTGTAATGCGTTGGCGAAACCTCCGAAACACGGCCGCCGCGCCGCAGCAACGTCTCGGTGTCATCGAAGCGGCGCCAGATCCGCTCCAGCGCAGCCAGCCGGTTTTCCGGTGCTGTCTCCGGTTGCCGTTCAAGCGCGCGTATCGATGATTTGCTGCTCGACATGCTGCTACGACTTGGAGCCGAGCGTCTTGATGGCGTCGTCGGTCGAGGCATCGGTCTGGCGCATCAGCGCCGCCGTGTTCTCGAAGGCGCGCTGGACCATGATCAGGCGCGTCATCTCCAGCACCGGATTGACGTTGGATTCCTCGACATAGCCCTGCGCGACGCCGAGATCGGAACGGTCGGTGACCGGCTCCGGCGCACGCGCGGGCACGATGCCAGAATTGCCGTAGCGGACGAAATTCGGGCCGGGATCGAAATTGAACAGGCCGATGGCGCCGACGAGCTTGTCGCCCTGGCGCAGCGAGCCGTCGGCGCCCGCCTTGGGTGGGCCGTCGCGCGGGTCGAGCTGGATCGGCGCACCGCCGGCGTCGAGCACCGGATGGCCTTCGAGCGACATCAACTCGCCGTTCTCGTTCATCGAAAAACGTCCGTCGCGCGTCATCACGGTGCCGGCCGGGGTGTCGATGCCGAACCAGGCATCGCCCTGGACGGCGAAGTCGAACGGGTTGCCGGTCTGCGTCATCGCGCCATGCGCGCCGGACAAATAGGTCTTGCCGGAGGAGGCGAAGGACACCGATTTGGGGCCGCTGCCGGAGACGACATCCTCGAACTTCACGCCGGTGGCGCGAAAGCCGATGGTCGAGGCGTTGGCGACATTATCGGCGATGGTGTCGAGACGGCGCTCAAGCGCGATCTGCGAGGAAAGGGCGACGTAAAGGCTGTCCTGCATGGTGTTCTCAGAATCTCAGTTTCTGCATGGCCATCATCAGATCGGTCGAGATGCCGACGGTGGTCGGCTGCGCAAACAGCACACCGATCGATGTCTGGGCGGTCGAGGTCGGATGATTGATTTCCCAAAGGCTGGTGAAGCGGGTGAGGAATTTCTCGAGCTTGGCCGGGTCGGTGAAATCGGTGAGGTCGAGCTTTGCCTCGAAGGCCTGCGCCTGCTTGTCGATATCTGCGGCAGCGAAGGAATCAGGCAGGCCGATGGCGGTGCGTACCACGCTGGCCAGGGCCGTGTCGGCCAGCACGTCGTACCAGTTGGTGATGGTCGAGGCCTTGCGCTCGAAATAGAGCGCCAACCGCACGCCCTCATTGGTCTTGCCGGCGTCTTCTTCCAGGGTCTGGCGCATGTATTTGTCGACCACCGGCTGCTGCGACGGGCTGCGGGTCGTTGCCGCTTCGCCGTAGGCCTCGAAATTCAACGAGGTGGCGAGCCTGGCATAGGCCTTGTTGGAGAGCTTGTTGGCGACACTGGCGGGATCGCGGACACCGCCCTCAAGGACATCACGGACGAGATCCTTGTTGGTGGTCGCCGGATCGAGCCCGCTTGCGGACAGAGCATAGTTATAAAGGCGGCTGTCGGCCATCAGGTCGTCGACCGATTTCACCTTGGTGATGTTGGCGAGGTAGTAGCTGGTCTCGGCCTGGACGGCGTCCGCATTCGGCTTGATGAGGCCAAGACTGGACTCGGTCGTGTAGAGCTTCGGCGTGGTCTTCAGCACCGCGTCGCGCGTGATCGTCTGATCGCCATACTGGGCAAAATCAAAGGCGCTGACGAAGTTGGCGTAGCTCTTGTCGGTCAACAGGTTGGCGGGACTCAACGGATCGGTGACGCCGCCATTGACCATGGTGCGGATCTGCTTCGTCGTCTGGGTCGATGCATCAAGCCCATAGGCAGCCATGGCGAAGGTCAGCAGGCGCTTGTCCTTCAGCAGGTCTTCGATGGACTTCACCTTGGAGATGTTGGCTGCGTAGTAGTCGGCCTCGCCCTTGATGTATTGCGCGGTCGGCTTGACGAGCAACAGTCCGGTTCCGCCGATCACAGCCTTCGGCACCGCCTGCTGGACGGCGTCGCGCGCCGTAGCCTGGTCGCCATATTGGGCAAAGTCGAAAGCCGCGACGAAAGCCGCATAGCCCTTGTTTGTCGACGTGTTTGCGGGGCTGTTCGGGTCGGTGACGCCGCCTTCCAGCATGGCCCGCACGGTCGCAGCCGGCTCGGCGTCGGCGTCCAGGCCGAACGCGGCCATCGCATAGGTGAGCAGGCGATCGTTGCCCATCAGGTCGTCGATCGATTTTACGTTGGAAATGTTGCTCAGGTAGTACGAGGTTTCGCCCTTGTAGTAGGTGAAGCCGTTCTGCGAAGGGCCGACCGAGACCTGGAGACCATAATTGTTGGTCATGCCCTGCTGTGCCGAATTGTAGCTCGTGGCATTAGCGCCAAGTGCGGCGAAATTGAAGGCCGACACGAACTCGGCATAACGCTTGTCGCTCAGTTTGTTGGCGAAGCTGTCGGAATCCGACACCCCTTCCTTCAGGGCTTTGACCATGAAGGCCTTGGCGTAAGCCATGTCGCCGAGACCGAAGGCTTTCATGGCATATTTGAACAGCCGGTCGTTCTTGACGAAATCGTCGATCGATTTCACGCTGCCGATGTTCGCGAGATAGTAGTCGGTGTCGCGCTTGGTGATCGGCTCCGCCTCGATGCGGTCGATCGCCTTGGGGATGTCCCTGGCGATGAGCTGGTAGCTGGTAAAAGTGCTCAACACGACATGCCTCCGGTCGCAGCTTCAAAAGCAAGACTATGCGGACTTGCTTGCGCGAGGCTGAATCGCCTCACCTTGCATGATTCAAGCCTCACACAAGGCACGGGGGCTATCGGTTAGGCCTGACGTGATGCGGAAGGATCTGGCGTGGGCATTCTGATCGGACTTGTGGTGACGCTCGGCTGTGTTCTCGGCGGCTTCATGGCGATGGGCGGCCATCTGCATGTGCTGATGCAGCCTTGGGAAGCGGTGGTCATCTGTGGCGCCGCACTTGGAACCTTTCTCGTCGCCAACCCGATGAAGACGGTCAAGGACACCGGCAGGGGTATCCTCGAAGCGTTCAAGCAGGCGGTGCCGAAAGAGCGCGACTATCTGGAGACGCTGGGCGTGCTGCACAGCCTGATGCGCGAACTGCGCTCGAAGTCGCGCAGCGAGGTCGAGGCGCATATCGACAATCCGGAGGAGTCGGCAATCTTCCAGGCGTTCCCGACCGTGCTCAAGAACCACGACCTGACGAATTTCATCTGCGACTACTGCCGCATCATCATCATCGGCAATGCCCGCTCGCATGAGATCGAGGCGCTGATGGACGAGGAAATCCAGACCATCAAGTCCGACAAGATGAAGGCTTACCATGCGCTGGTGGCGGTGGGCGATGGTCTGCCGGCGCTCGGCATCGTCGCCGCCGTGCTCGGCGTGGTCAAGGCGATGGGCGCGCTCGACCAGTCGCCCGAAATCCTCGGCGGCCTGATCGGCGCTGCCCTTGTCGGAACCTTCCTCGGCATCTTCCTGTCCTATGCGGTGGTCGGGCCGGTCGCCACCAAGATCAAGACGGTGCGCGAGAAGAAGAACCGCCTCTATATCATCGTCAAGCAGACGCTGCTTGCCTACATGAACGGCGCCCTGCCGCAGGTGGCGATCGAGTTCGGTCGCAAGACCATCTCGTCCTATGAGCGGCCGACGATCGATGCCGTCGAGCAAAGCACGATGAACACAGCTTCCGCCGAGAAGAAAGCGGCTTGAGCCATGCATGACGACAGACAGGACCGCACGCCGTCATGACAAGTCCTGGCAGCCCCTCGCAAGCCCGCTCGCTGATCATTGAGCGTCTGGTCGGTGACAGCGGTGAGGCCGCTCATGTCATCGGCACCGGGCGCTCGATGGGCGAGCGCGCCCTGCCGCTGCTGCAGAAGAGCCTGGCCGGCGAACTCGGCGCACCGGTCACCGTCGACCTGCGCGCGGTCGAGATCAGCCGTGTTCCCGATGCCCGCACGAATGCCGGCGATGCCTTTGCCATGGCCATCATAGCATCGCCGACGTCTTCGGATGCGATGACGCTGGTGGCTGATGCGCCGGCCATCGCCGTGATGGTGTGCGCGCTGTTCGGCGGCGATCCGGATCAGCCGGTTTCGCCGATCGAGCGCGCTCTGTCGCAGATCGAGACCGATGTCGCGACCACGGTCTTCCAGGAAGTTGCGCAGGCGTTGAACGGATCGGGCCGGCGCTCGCTCGAGCTGCGGCTGCCGGTGCCGCGGGCGCTTTCGGGCAGCGAAGCCAAGCGTCGCGTGCTGCGCGATGGCGCGGCGGTGCGCATCGTCTTCGGCATCTCGACGCCGACCGACAGCGGAACGGTCACGGTGATGATCCCGCAGCGCATTCTGCTTGCCACACGCGGTATCGCCGATGTCCACGACAGCGAAGGCACGACCTCCGACTGGCGGGCACGTTTTTCCGAAGAAGTGATGCGCTCGACGGTGACGCTCGAAGCGACCATGCCGCTGGCCCGCCTGACGCTCGGCGATCTCGCCGGTTTCGAGCCAGGCCAGGTCATCGAGTTCGAGGAAACCGCGCAGTCGCAGGCCAAGCTGAGCGCGCGCGACAAGACGCTGTTTGTCTGCGAGTTCGGTAAACTCGGGCAGAACTACACCGTCCGGATCAGGCATCCTTACGATGCCGGTCAGGATTTTATCGATGGGCTCATGCCGGGCTGACGCCGGGCAAGCCCAAGCATTTGGAGACGACTGATGGCCAAGACCAAGGTGGAAGCCAATATCGACCAGCCGGACGAACAGCTCGACCGCGCCATCGAGGAATTGCGCGGCGTCCTCCAGGAGGAGGAAAAGCGCCCCGACGCCGCCTTGCGGGCTGCCACGTCCGGCGCCAATTCCAACATCATCATGAGCATCCCGGTCGATGTGCAGATCATCCTCGGCAGTACGGAAATGCCGGTGTCGGACCTGATGGCGCTGCAGAAGGGCTCGACGGTGGCGCTCAACCGGCGCATCGGCGAACCGGTCGATGTCGTGGTCAACGGCCGCAAGATCGCGCGCGGCGAGATCACCGTGCTGGAAAGCGATCCGTCGCGCTTTGGCATCAGGCTGACCGAAATTATCGCGGCGACCAAGGGCGCTTGAGCAATGAATGACATGCGGTCTCAGCAGGAGCGGATGCCATGACGACGCCGGTGACGCTCACGCGCCCGCAAAAGGCCGCCGCCATCCTGGTGGCGATGGGCAAACCTTCGGCCAGCCGGCTGCTGAAATTCTTCAAGCAAGAAGAACTGAAGGCACTGATCGAAGGGGCGCGGCTGCTGCGCACCATTCCGCAAAGCGACCTCGAACGCATCGTTGCCGAATTCGAGGCCGAGTTCACCGAAGGTGCGGGCCTGCTCGATTCCGCCGACCGGATGGACACGATCCTCAATGAATCGCTGTCGCCCGAAGAGATGAGCGCCATCATGGGCGACAAGCGCTTCGAGGTTGCGCCGGAAGGGCCACCGCCGATCTGGCCGGAGCTGGAAAAGCTCGAACCGACGCGTCTGGGCACATTCCTTGCCGCCGAGCATCCCCAGACCGCGGCCATGGTGCTGTCGAAGCTTGCGCCGCAAGCCGCCGCCAACATTTTGCTGACCATGGAAAAGCCGATGCGCAGCGAGATCATCAAGCGCATGGTGACGATGGCGACCATTCCGGACGCGGCCACCAGGATCATCGAGAACCAGCTGCGCGCCAGCGTGCTGGCGCAGACCGCGACCAAGGATATCTCGGCGGGACAGGCGCGCGTCGCCAGTATGCTCAACGAGATGGACAAGCCTCAGTTGGAAGAGGTCATGCAGGATCTGGAAGAGGCCGGCACGCCGGACCTCGGCGGTGTTCGCTCCAGGTTGTTTGCCTTCGACGATCTGCCGCTTTTGACGCAGAAGGCGAGGGTACTCCTTTTCGACGGGCTGTCGACCGAACTGATCACGCTGGCGCTGCGCGGTGCGGCGCCCGCATTGACGGAATCGGTGCTGTCGGCGATCGGCGCACGGTCGCGGCGCATGATCGAGTCCGAGCTCGGCCAGGGCTCGGAAGGCATTCAGCTTGCCGACATCATGACGGCGCGCAAGAACATCGCGGTGGCGACAATCCGGCTTTCGCGCGAGGGGGCTTTCGAACTGCCCTCATCGCAGCAGAGCGAAGCGGCTTAACGCCGAGCGCTGAATGGCTGAAGCGGCGGACAAAGACTCCAAAACCGAAGACGCGACCGAAAAGAAGATCCGCGACACCGTCGAACAGGGCAAGCTGCCCCATTCGCGAGAGGCCGCACTTCTGGCGTCCTTCATCGCCATACTGGTGTTCACCGTCTTCTACGCCAAGGACGCGGTCGTTGATCTCGGCATGTTCCTGTCGATGTTCCTGGAAAAGCCCGAGGCGTGGCCGATGGACACCGAGACCGACGTCATCGCGCTCTACAAGACCGTGATGATGGAAATAGGCAACGCCGTCGTCAGCCTGCTGGTGCTGCTGGTGGTGGCCGGCATCGGCGCCTCGGTGCTGCAGAACATGCCGCAAGTCGTCGGCGAGCGGATCCGGCCGCAACTGTCGCGCATCTCGATAGCCAAAGGCTGGACCAGGATGTTCGGCATTCAGGGCTGGGTCGAGTTCCTGAAATCGCTGGGCAAGCTCGGCTTCGCCAGCATCGTGCTCTACTTCACGCTATCGCAGGACTACCGCCAGCTCCTGGCCGGCATGATCACCAACCCCGTCGCTTTCGGCCTCGTCATCAAAAGCATCACCGTCGACATATTGGTGGCGATCGTCTTCGTCATGGGGCTGATCGCGGCGGTCGACGTCGTCTGGTCGCGCTTCCACTGGAAGCAGGATCTGCGGATGACCAAGCAGGAGGTCAAGGACGAGTTCAAGCAGTCCGAGGGCGACCCGATCATCAAGTCGCGGCTGCGCTCGCTGGCGCGCGACCGGGCGCGCAAGCGGATGATGACGGCGGTGCCGCGCGCGACGCTGATCATCGCCAATCCGACGCACTTTTCCATCGCGCTCAGATATGTCCGCGACGAGGATTCAGCACCCATGGTGCTGGCCAAGGGCCAGGACCTTGTGGCGCTCAAGATTCGCGAGATTGCCAAGGAGCACAACATCCCGATCTTCGAGGACGTGGCGCTCGCCCGCTCCATGTACAAGCAAGTTTCGGTTGATAGCGTGATCCCGTCGCAATTCTACCAGGCCGTCGCCGAACTGGTGCGGATCGTCTACTCCAAAAAGGCTGAGCGGAGACAAATTTCATGAACCGCCAACCGCACGCAAAATCCCGCGAACTCATCGTCGCCAAGGCCATCGAGCAGGTGGTCGACGAGTTGCGGCTGATCGACGTCGCCGACTACATCGCCTTCATCCGGCTCGAGCATTTCGCTTGCCTGTCGGATCTGGTGGATTCGGCTGTGGAGCTTTTTTTCCTCCCAGGCACGCTCAGGCTCGGCCATGGCGGAGAGGCACATGTCGACTGGAGCGGCAGCCCGCGCATCGTGCTCGATCTCGAGCTTCGGCCGCCGGGCGTCACCGTCTATTTCCAGCTGACGCTGAGCGAGGAGAGGTCTTCGGTCGCGGTCAACTATGTGTCGTTCGAAAAGCCCGGGGAAGACCCCGAGCACAACACCGCTTTGCTGGAGACGGTGATCGAAGAGGCGCGAATCCGCAGGACCGAGCCGCTCGCCTATCGCTGATCTTTTGTCTTACTCCAACTGCCAGACGCGATCACTCGATCAGCCCCAGCCGCAGCGCCTTGGCCACCGCCTGGTTGCGGTTGACCGCGTTGAGCTTCTGCGTCGACTGGGTGAGATACTGGTTGGCGGTGTGGACCGACAGCTTCAACAGCCTGGCGATCTCTTCGCTGGTGTTGCCGTTGGCGGTCAGCTTCAGGCACTCCAGTTCACGCTTGGAGATCGACCGCATCCGGCCGGCATCGTTCGGACGAATGCGGGCGACGGCGGCGAACAGCGAAAAACAGCGGGCGTGGATTTCGTAGAGCGTGTCCTCCGGCAAAGCGATCGTCGAGCCGAGGAACACCACCAGCCCGCAATGGCCGCGATCGGCATGGACGGGAAAGCCAATGCCGTTGGTGCCCGGCGCCAGCGGCTCCGTCCGCTCCGCCCAGGCGAGGTTCTGGAAGACGGCGTCCGAGCCGGCGATGCCGTCATCGGCCCACCAGCGCGGCGCTGTCGAGGCGCCGCTGTGGCGCACCATCTCCTCGCCATTGGCGCCGGCGATGAACTTGGTTGTCACCGCAGTGGCTGGATAGTCGGAATCGAAGCTCGGCACCAGGCGCGCCCGTTCCGGCGAGGGGCTGACGAAATAGAGGCCAAACGCCGACGCGTTGATGTCGACGGCAATCCAGCGGCAGCGGCGTACCGCGTCCGGGATGGTAACGGCATGGTGCGTCTCGGAACCGATGGAGAAGGCGCCGAACGGATTGCGCTGCTCGTTGAAAAGGGCTTCGGCCGCCGCCTTGATGTCAGCGTGTTTCAAATGATGCCGCTCCTGATCGCCGTGGCGATGGCCATCGCGCGGTTCGAGGCCGCGAATTTCTGGATGGCGTGGGTGATGTAGCTGTTGACGGTGTTGGACGAGACCCCGAGGATCACCGCGACCTCATCGGTGGTCTTGCCTTCAGACACCCAGAACAGGCATTCGCGCTCACGGTCGGACAGCGGGTCCTGCATGGCGGCGGCGGCGATCAATTGCGGGATAGCGGACAGCGCGTAACAGCACTTCAACTGAGCCTTCATCAGCGCCGGCTGATCGATACTGCCGGCCTCGGCCGCCGAGAAAAGCGCAAACAGTCGCTGGCGGCCGACATTGAGCCGCAGCGAATAGACTTCGGCATGGCCAAGCACGTCGAGCAGGCGCGCCTCTTCGCCTGTGAGCAGTCCGCCGGCGTCGGGCGCCGCGGCGGCGACCAGCGGCCTCGGGCGGATGCCAGGTGCAACGGTCAGCGGTCCCTGGGCAAGGCCGGCGATCAGCCGCTTGCCGATCAGTTCAATGGCGTCGAAGATCCAGTTGGATGAGACGATGCGGGCGTCGTTACGATCCTGGTCGTGGACGATGGCGACGAGCATGTAGCTGTCGGCGCCGATCTCGGCGGCAAGCTGCATGAAAAAGGAGGTGAGATCGCCGCGCGATTCAAGGCGCGAGCCTAACGTATCGGATTGGAGAAGCGCGGCGGAACTGCTCATTGGATGCTTTGGTTGTATGTCATGGCCGGAGTCTTTTCTTGAGCCCGGACGCTGGGGTTGGCAGCGGCCGAACTTGAAGACGCATCACGTTTACGAAGCACTCACACGGCGCGGCGGTCGCGCTGATCGCCGAATCCATTCAGGGAACGCGAAGCCGTCCGCGTCTGGTGCCGGTCATTGGCCGGAACTTGAGACTTTGGGTGGTCGCCGCGCCCCCCAAGGACCGGCTGATTCGGGTCTAATCTACCCGCAGATGAATCCGACATCAAACGCGATTTGACAAAATCAATATTATTGGACTCAAGCGACTCAGGGGCGGCTTTCGCGGCCTTTGACGCCGCAAAAGGCCTGAAACGCCGACACGAAAAAGCCAGAGGGTGTTGCGATACTGCCGTATCGAGGGCCGATCGATTCCGATAGGGTCTCGGCAGCCGGGAGGGGTGGGCATCCCTTCGGTCATACGGCGGATTTGGCGGCGCTTGCTCGCGGCCATCAGCATCGGGGGTCATGATGAAGCAGGTTTTCCTGGCGTTCAAGGTGGTGCTTGCGGTTCTTGCCGGCATGGCAGCGCCCGCCAAGGCTGAGCCGACCGTTACCTATGCGCTCGAAAACGGGCTGCAGGTGGTGCTGGTGCCCGACCATCGCGTGCCGAAGGTGGTGATGAACCTGCGCTACCGCGTCGGGTCGATGAATGAACCCGCGGGACGCTCGGGCTTTGCGCATCTGTTCGAACATCTGATGTTTTCCGGCACGCCGGCCTGGCCGAACGTGTTCGGTGCGCATGCCGCGCTCGGCAACGAGATCAATGCCTGGACCACCGAAGACGGCACGGTCTATTACGTCGACGGGCTGTCGTCGTCACTGCCGATGATCCTGTCGCTGGAGGCCGACCGCATGGCCAATCTCGGCCGCTCGGTGACTCAGGCCAAGCTCGATCTGCAGCGCTCGGTGGTCAAGAACGAGATGCGCCAGAACGTGCTCGACAAGGCCGGCGCATCCGGCTGGGAAGCTTTCTGGTCCGGGCTGTTCCCGAAGCCGCATCCCTATAGCCGCATGGTTATCGGCTCGGTCGCCGATCTCGATGCGGCGACGCTCGACGATGTCAGGGGTTTCTTCAACAGCTACTATCTGCCCAACAATGCGGTGCTGGTGCTGGTCGGCGACTTGGAGATCGACGACACCAAGGCGCTGATTGCCGACACGTTCGGCCGCGTGGCGCGCGGCGCCGATGTGGCGCGGCCCGCCGTGCCGGCACCGACGCAGGCCCGGCTCAAGCTGGTGCTCGAGGATCGTGTGCCAAGCTCCATCGTCGTGGTCGGCTTCAGTGGCCCGGTGGCGCAGTCGCCCGACAATGGTGCGCTCAGCATTGCCGCCGAACTGCTCGGCAACGGCGAATATGGGTTTTTGCGCAACCGGCTGGTTTCGCAGTTGGGCATTGCCACCTATGCCAGCGCGAGCTGGACCGGCGGTCTGCTCGGTGGCCGCTTTACCTTCGAGGCGGGTGCCGCCGAAGGTGTGGCGCCGGAAGCGCTGGAAAGCGCGATGAAAACGGCGTTTGCGGATTTCCTGAAGACCCCGCTCGATCCGGTCGATGTCGAGCGTGCGCGCACCGGCATCTTGCAGGCAGCGCGGCTCGGCAGCGAAGCACTGAAGGATCGCGCCGGCGTCGTCTCCTACAATGCCGACGTGCTCGGCGATGCGCAGAGCGCGCTGGTGGACGACCCGCGGGTGAAGGACGCCAGCGTGGCGGGCGTCGAGGCAACGATGAAGCGGCTGTTGAAACCGGAAGACGCCAGCATACTGGTGCTGAAGCCCGGCCCGCGCGGCGGCTATCCCGATGCACTGATCGGGTCGTCCGGCACACCGCAGCCGTTCACCGCGCCGGAGCGAGCGGCGATCGACATTCCGAAGCATGCGGCCGGGCAAGCGCCTTCGGCAACACTGCCCGCCATGGAAACGGCGACGCTCTCGAATGGCATCAAACTCGTCCACTACACAATGCCGGAAGCGCCGATGGTCTATGTCGCGGCCAGTGCCGCCGGCGGCTGGAACAGCGTGCCGGAAGGCAAGGAGGGATTGCTGGAGCTTGCAGCAAGCATGGCGACACGCGGGGCCGCCGATCGCGGCTCGGCTGATTTCGCCAAGGCGGCCAGCGACATCGGCGCCGGCGTCGGCCACCAGGCCGGAACGCTGACCACGATGATGACGCTTGGCGTACCGCCGGAAAAGCTCGACCAGGGTATTGGCCTGCTCGCCGACGCGGTGCTGAAGCCTCGTTTCGACAAGACCGAATGGACGGTGCTGATGGCGCAGACGGTCGACTGGCTAAACGGCCGCGAGGCGGATCTGCCCGGCGTTGCCGGCCGCATGGCAAAGGCGATGCTGATCCCGCAGGTGCCGGGCAAGGCAGCGGTGGACTGGTCGGCAAAGGCGCTGGCCTCGATCTCGCTCGACGAGGCGAGGGACGCATTCAAGGCGGAGTTCACGCCGAAGGCGGTGACCTTCTATAGCGTCGGCCCGATGCCGGTCGCGACCGTCGCCGCCAGCCTTGAAAAAGCATTCGGCGCGTGGACAAGCGACACCGCCGGCTATGCCGTCGAGCCGTCGCCGGCAGCGCATTTCAACGGGGGACAGAAAGTGCTGCTGGTGCCCGAACCCGGCGCCAGCCAGTCGGCACTGTTCGTGGCGCGGCCGGCGCCCGGCACCGACGAGAGCGAGCGCGCCGAATCGACCGCGGTCTCCAACCTGCTTGGCGCCGATTTCTCCAGCCGGCTGAATTCGGTGATCCGCGAGGAGAAGGGCTATTCCTATGGCGTGTCGAGCTATCTGATGAGCCCGATGAAGGCCGGCTCGGGATTGGTCGTGGCAACCACCGTCGAGCGCGCCAACACCGGTCCGGCGATTACCGAAATCCTGAAAGGATTTGCCGGCCTGACAACCTTGCCGGTAGCGCAGGACGAGGTCGACCGCACGGTGACCGTCTATCGCCGGGCGCTGGCTGGATCGGCCGAGACGTCGGCTGGTCTGTTCTCCTCGCTGATTGGCGCGGTTGGCAGCGGATCGACGCTGGAGGACCAGCAAACCCGCATGGCGGCGCGCACAAAGCTGACGCTCGATGCGGTTCAGAAACAGGCGCTGGCCCTGGCGTCGCTCGATCCGTCGCTGATCGTGGTAGCGGGCGACCCCGATGTGGTGATGCCGCAGCTTGCCGCGATCGGCCTCAAGGACGTCGAGATCGTCAAGCGTGACGAGGCTGGTGAAGAGACGGCGATGCGGGCGCTCGATCTTCTCGGGGGCAATCGCCAGGCGCCGCTGTCTGCCTCGCCGTGGCGGGTTGGCGATGGCGGCACGACGCGCGCGGTGCACGCCTGCGCCGGCGAAAGGGATTGCGGCGCGCAGATCCACGCCGATTGACGGGCTAAACGCGCAGCCGCCGGCCGCGTTGTAATTTTGGGATAACTTTGTTTCGGGGGAAACGATGAGCGATTCATTTCGGGAAGTAACGTCCGTCTCGTGGTTCGGGCGGATCAAGCGCGCGGTCGGCGGGGTCATCTTCGGCCTTATCCTGATCGCGCTGATGGTGATCGGGCTGTTCTGGAACGAGGGCCGCGCCGTGCAGACGGCGCGCTCGCTGGCCGAAGGTTCTGGAGCGGTGGTTTCGGTCGGCGCCGACAGCGTCGATACCGCCAATGACGGCAAGCTGGTTCATGTCAGCGGACTGGTGACGGCGGACAGCGGCCTGGCGGATCCGGATTTCGGCATCGCCACGCAAGGGCTGCGGCTGTCGCGCAGTGTCGAGATGTATCAGTGGAAGGAAGAGTCCAAGTCGGAGACGACCAAGAAGCTCGGCGGTGGCGAAGAGACGGTGACCACCTACAGCTATTCCAAGGTGTGGGACGACAGCCAGATCGACTCGTCGGACTTCAAGAAGCCGGACGGCCACCAGAATCCGCCGATGGAAATCCACGGCCGGACCTTCCAGATTCCTGAGGGCAAGCTTGTCGCCTTCGATCTCGATACGCCAGTGCTGGACCGTATCGAGGGTGACAAGGACTATTCGCTCTCAGCCGACCAGTCGGCGGCGATAAAGGCTGCCTATACCGGAACGAAACCGCTCAGCATCGTCGATGGCAAGATTTTTCTCGGCAATGACAACACGACGCCCGCTTTGGGTGACTATCGAATCGGCTACGAACTGGCGCCGTTGGGCGTGATCAGTATCATCGCGCGCCAGGCCGGCAGCCGCTTCGAGCCCTACCAGACGCAAGCCGGCGATGCGCTGCTGATGGTCGATACCGGCAACGTCCCGGCCGAAAAGATGTTCGCCGACGCGGTCAGCGCCAACACGCTGATCACTTGGCTGCTGCGCGGCGCCGGCTTGCTGTTGCTGACCATAGGCTTTGCGCTGTTCCTCAGCCCGATCGGGGTGATCCTCGACGTCATACCCTTCCTCGGCAGCATGGCGCGGATGGGCACCGGCATCATCGCCTTCGTCCTGGCGATCCTGGTCGGCACGGTGACGATTGCGATTGCCTGGTTCTGGTACCGGCCGTTGCTGGCGGTGGCCATCCTGGCGACAGGCGTGATTGCGGCGGTGATTGTCTACCGCATCGGCCGGTTGCGAAGGCCAGCCGTTCCGGTGGTTGCACCCAACCCGGCTGCGGCCGCCTAGATGGTCGGGGCGGCCGGAGCCGCCCCATATCTCTTTGGCGCAATTCCGGCCGGAAAACCGCCTCACACTTATCCTGGAATTGCTTTCCTATTTGTCCTCGAAGCCGGTGAGCACGCCGACGGCGTTGATGCCGATCTCCTCGACGGCGTAGCCGCCTTCCATCACGAACAGCGTCGGCAGGCCGAGCTTGGCGATGCGATGGCCGATCTTCGGATAGTCCGGGCTTTTCAGCTTGAACTGGCTGATCGGGTCCTTCTCGAAGGTGTCGACGCCGAGCGACACGATGACGATATCGGGGGCGTAGGCGGCGAGCTTGGCGCAAGCGTCCTCCAGCGAGGCGTTCCAGGCGTCCCAATTGGTGCCGAAGGGCATGGGATAATTGACGTTGAAACCTTCGCCGGCGCTGGCGCCGCGTTCATCGGCATGGCCGAGGAAGAACGGATACTCCACCATGGGATCGCCATGCAGGTTGAGAACCTGCACGTCGGCGCGTTCATAGAAGATCTCCTGCGTGCCATTGCCGTGGTGATAGTCGACGTCGAGGATCGAGACGCGTTTTGCGCCCTGATCGAGGAACCACTGCGCGGCGACCGCGGCATTGTTGATGTAGCAGTAGCCGCCCATGAACCCGGCACCGGCGTGATGGCCGGGCGGGCGGCAGAGCGCGAAGGCCGACCGCTCGCCACCCTTGACCAAGGCCGCCGCCGTCAGCGCCACGTCATAGGACGATTTGATCGCGGTCCATGTGCCTTCGACGAAGGTGGCGCCGGCGTCGAAGGAATAGTAGCCGAGCAAGGCGTCGACGCGCTTGGGTGGCACGTCGCCGCGCAGGCCGCGCGTCGGCCAGGTGAAGGGCATCGCCGTGCCCTCGAAGCCGGCGGCCTTCCACGCCGGCCAGACGGTTGGCAGGAAGTCGATATAGTCGGCCTTGTGGATGCGCTTGGCGGCTGTGAGATCGTGCTCGACCGGTCCGATGATCGGCCCCAGCTTCTCGCTCTCGACCCGCGCCTTGATGAACTCGGCCCGCGATGGCTTTTCGAAACCCGGCACGATTGCCGACGTGACCAGTTCCATCTGGCCGGCATGGCCGGCATGAAGCGGCGAATAGACAGTCTTCATGAATTTCCTCTCGAAATAGCGAAATCAGTCAAGGTTGAGATAGGGGGTGACCAAAGCGAGCCACATTCTTTCCACATCGTCCTCGATGAGGTCGTATGTCTTGCGATCCCGCTTCAACCCCACAAGCCGGCAGGCGTGCCCGACATCCATCATCAGCACGCCGAGCCGGCTGGCGATCTTGTCTTCAAGGGCCGGGTTCACATGCTGCAGCCACGCGGCGTAAAGCGCGATGATCTGCTCGTCATATTCGTCCTGGATCGGCCTGAGGTCGGCATTGCCGGATATCGCCTCGATCACCGGCATCAGGGTGGCGTTTTCGAGATATATTCTGGAGGTATCGATGAAGAGCTTGCGCACCTCCTGCCGAAACTCGTCGCGGTTGGTGGGTGGGGTGACCTCGATGCGCCTGGCGATCACCTCGGGAAACGACGACAGCCAGCGCCGGGCGAGGTCGAGGAGAATGGCTTCCTTGTTGGGAAAGTACTGGTAGACCGAACCGACCGACAGGCCCGCGCGCCGGGCAATGGCGAGCGTCGTCGGCGTCTTGGTTCCTTGCTCCCGCGTCAGGGTCAGCGCAGCGTCGAGTATCCTGTCGACCACCTTGCTCGACCGTTCCTGCCGCGGCTGCTTGCGCGGTTCGAGCGCCATCCTGGTTTCGCGGCTGAGACTGCGCTTCACGGATTGATGCCTTCGTTTCCTGCCGGTTTCAACACAGGTCCCGGTCTCAACATTGGCGTGGTGTGTCGTCCACAATACATTCGAAATTCGGCACGTTGACAAACGCGAATAATTAGTCGCATTCTTTTATCCACGCTGTTTTGAGAGATCACAAGGGGAATTTCGAAACAGCGCACTGGCATCAGTTTTCGTCCGATACCGCCGCTCCAGCGGAGTGGCAGCTTGTCGGACAAGAGGGTTGTCGGTCTCAGCCAGTCGTCAAAAGCGCGGAGTCGCGATGTCTGTCACGGGTGCGGGTCAAAATGCTGATCTGATCGTCATCAATGGTCGCGTGCGGACCATGGACGATGACAATCCCGCCGCCGAGGCGATTGCCGTCAAGGACGGCGCCATCATCGCCATCGGCAACCACGCCGCCATCGAAAAACTCAAGGGAACGACCACAGAGGTGATCGACGCCAAGGGCGGTTCGGTCCTGCCCGGTTTCATCGAAGCCCACATGCATCTGTTCTCGGGAGGGGCTGAGCTCGCGCATCTTCAACTCGGCGGTATCCATGGCTTCGAGGCGCTTCAAAGCGCCATCCGCGACTACGCAACGACGCGGCCCGAGGCGAAAATGCTTGTGGGACAGGGCGTCGACTACACCGTGCTCGGCGACGAGCGGGTGACACGCCATCATCTCGACGCCATCCTGCCCGACCGCCCCTTCTGCATGGCGGCGCCCGATCACCATACGATGTGGGCCAACACCAAGGCGTTGGAGATGGCCGGCATCCTGAAGGGACGCACGCTCGGTCCGGGCAACGAGATCGTGATGGGTGACGACGGCCTGGCCGCGGGCGAATTGCGCGAGGGCGAGGCCTTCGGTCCGGTGCTCGACCTTGCCGGCGAAAGCCGGGTGCGGTTGGGGCTGTCGACCGGCGGCGAGCCGGACCCAATGCCGTCGGCCGCCGAGCGGGCCGCTGACCGTGACATCATGCGGCGCGGGCTTGCATGGTGCGCGCGCCACGGCATCACCTCGATCCAGAACATGGACGGCAATCTCTACCAACTCGAACTGCTTTCCGAGATCGAGGCCGGGGAGGGATTGCCCTGCCGCGTCAAGATCCCGTTCCACTACAAGAACTTCATGACGCTCGACATGCTCGAGAAGGCGTCCGTCATGGCCGAGCGCTACCACAGTGAGTGGCTGTCATCGGGCATGGTCAAGGTGTTCTATGACGGCGTGCTCGATTCCTGGACCGCTGTTATGGTCGAACCCTATGCGGATCGTCCCGACTGGGTCGGCGAGCCGCTGTTCACGCCGCAGCAATTTATCGATCTCGCCGTGGCTATCGACAAACGCGGGCTGCAGATCGCGGTGCACTCGATCGGTGACGGCGCGGTGCGCGCAGTGCTCGACGGTTACGAGGCAGCGCAGAAGCTCAATGGCAAGCGCGACAGCCGGCACAGGGTTGAGCACATCGAGGTCACTACAGCAGCCGACGTGCCGCGTTTTGCCGAACTCGGCGTCATCGCCTCGATGCAGCCGTCGCATCCGCCCGGCGCCATGGATTTTCCACTGGAGCCGACGGTGTCACGCATCGGACCGGCCCGCTGGCCGCTGAGCTATGCCTGGCGCACCCTGAAAAGCGCCGGCGCCCATGTCGTGTTCGCCTCGGACTGGCCGGTGGCGGCGATCGACCCGATCCTGAGCATTCAGGCGGCAGTGCAGCGCAAACCGTGGGCAGAAGGCGATCCTGACCAGAGTTTCTCGCTGCAGGAAGCGATTGCCGCCTACACGGTCGAGGGCGCCTATGCCGAATTCGCCGAGCATCGCAAAGGCGTTCTGAAACCCCGCTATATGGCGGATCTGGTGGTTTTGTCGGCCGATATCGAGAAGACGGCGCCGGCCGATCTACACAAGCTGCGGCCGGTGACGACGGTCTGCGGTGGCAAGGTCACCTACCAGGCCTGACAATGGCATGCGGCTTGCACAGCTTGCCGCTTGCAAGACGAAATGACCGACTGAACTGTGATTCAATGCCGGACTTGCCAACCTACCGGCCGTGTGGTCACATCGAACAGGGGAAAAACTCCGCCAGCAAGAGCGGGGTCAACAGTGAGGCGTATCGTGCCGGAAAAACCGGATCGGAATGCAATTGAAGTCGTAAACGTCAGTAAAATTTTCGGATCGGGTGAGGGGCAGGTTACTGCCCTCGATACGGTCTCGGTATCCATCCGCGAGAATGAGTTCTTCACCCTGCTGGGACCATCCGGCTGCGGCAAGACCACGTTGCTGCGGCTGATTGCCGGCTTCGACTTTCCAACCGCCGGCGAAATCCTCCTCTACGGTCAGGACATCGCGCCGTTGCCGCCCTTCAAGCGGCCGGTCAACACCGTCTTCCAATCCTACGCGCTGTTCCCGCATATGACGGTCGCCGACAATATCGGCTTTGGCCTGGAAATGCTGGGCAAGCCGAAGGCCGAGATCAAGGCGCGCGTCGCCGAGATGCTGAAACTGGTGAAGATGGAGGCGCTGGCGGGTCGCCGAACCAGCCAGATCTCCGGCGGCCAGCAGCAGCGCGTGGCGCTCGCCCGGGCGCTGGCGCCGCAGCCCAAGGTGCTCCTGCTCGACGAACCGCTCTCGGCGCTCGACTACAAGCTGCGCAAGGAAATGCAGATCGAATTGAAGCGGCTGCAGCACGAGACCGGAATTACCTTCATCTTCGTCACCCACGACCAGGAGGAAGCGCTGACCATGTCGGACCGCATCGCGGTGATGTCGTCGGGCAAGATCCTGCAGGTCGGCTCGCCGCGCGACATCTACGACCGGCCGGCCGAGCGTTTCGTCGCCGACTTCATCGGCGAGTCGAACTTCCTCAAGGCGGATGTGGTTAGCGCGACTGGTGGCCGGGCGACGGTGAAGCTGCCGTCTGGTGTGGAAATCCCAGCCTCGCTGCCGGAAGGCTTCAGCCCCAGCGGCAAGGTCACCATCGTCGTGCGTCCAGAGCATGCGCAGTTGGGCACGGCCAGCCCGAGCGCTTCGCTGTCCGGTACCGTCGAAAACATCGTCTATCTCGGCACCGACACGCACTTCCATCTGCGCCTTGCCGGTGGCGAGCCGTTCATCGTGCGGCGTCAGAACAGCCGCGGCGCCGGTGACGGCTTCGTGCAGGGCGGCCAGATCGGTATCACGATCGGCAACGACGCCGCGCAAGTGCTGAAGGACTGATCATGGCGACCGCGGAACAAGTCGCCAAGGCAGCGGAGCGACGCGATGTGCGCGACCGGTGGCTGCTGTCAGCGCCAGCCTTGCTGGTGATCTTCCTCGCCGCGACCGGCCCCTTGCTGATCGTGCTGATCTACTCGTTCCTGACGCCTGGCCCCTATGGCGATGTGAAGTGGCAGTTTTCGCCCGATGCCTGGCTGTCGGTGTTCATGGAACGCGACATTTTCGACGATACGCTTTCGCTTGCGGCAGCGCATGTCACCATCTTCTGGCGCTCGATCAAGCTGGCGGTGATAACGACGATCGCCACTTTGGCATTGGGGTTTCCAACCGCCTATTTCATGGCGACGCGCAGCGAGAAAACCAGGGATCTCTGGCTGTTCCTGATCACCATTCCGTTCTGGACCAACCTTCTGATCCGCACCTTCGCCGTGCTGCAGATCATCCGCAACGAAGGCATCATCAACACCATCCTTATCAAGCTTGGTATCGTTTCAGCGCCGGTGCAGATCCTCTTCACCGACACGGCGATTCTGATCGGCATGGCCTATGTCTATCTGCCGCTGATGGTGCTGCCGATCTATGCCAGCATGGAGAAGCTTGATTTTCGCCTCGTCGAGGCGGGCTACGACCTCTACGCGACCCGATTCAAGGTATTGCGGAAGATCATTTTCCCGCTGGTCAAACCCGGCGTCATTGCCGGCTCCATCCTGGTCTTCATTCCAGCCCTTGGCGCCTATGTGACGCCGAGCGTGCTTGGCGGCGGCAAGAATATGATGCTGTCCAACCTGATCGAATTGCAGTTCGGCCAAGGCCGCAACTGGCCGCTCGGCTCGGCGCTGTCGATCACGGTGATGATCATCGTCATGGTGGCGCTGCTTGCCTATGTGCGCAATGCCGGCAAGTCGGGGGCGCGGCATGGCTAAGAACTTTTCCATCAAGCACCAGACCGGCTTCACGGTGATCGCTGCGACCTGTTTTATCGTGCTCTATCTGCCGATCATCGTGCTGGTCGCCTATGCCTTCAACGCGGCGAACTCGACGTCCGAATGGGGCGGCTTTTCGATGCGCTGGTTCCAGTCGGCTTGGCAGAACGTGCAAGTTATCGACGCGACGCTACGCTCGTTCCAGATCGGCGCCGTCGCTGCGGTGCTGTCGACAATCTTTGCCACCATGGCCGCGCTCGCCACCACGCGCACCGCGTCCTATCCGGGCCTCACCTTCAAATATGCGGCGATCAACCAGCCGCTGATGGTGCCCGAGATCGTCACCGGCGTGGCGCTGCTGATCTTCTTCTCGCGCATCAAGATCTTCACCGGCTATTCCGGCATTGGCTATCTGATCGCCGCGCACACGGCGTTCTGCATCCCGTTCGCCTATCTGCCGATCCGGGCGCGGCTGGAAAACATGGACCTGACGCTGGAGCGCGCGGCCGCCGATCTGTACGCGACGCCTTGGAAGACCTTCCGCCGCATCACGCTGCCGCTTTTGTGGCCCGGCATACTGGCCGGACTGATGCTGGCCTTCGTCATCTCGCTCGATGACGTCGTCATCACCGAGTTTGTCAAATCGGGCGGCCAGGATACGCTGCCCACCTACATGCTCGGCCAGATCCGCCGCGGCATCACGCCTGAGATCAACGCGATATCGACCGCCTTCCTGCTGCTTTCGGTCGCGATCGTCACGTTGTTTTTCTTCGTCAGCAGGAAAAGAGACTGAACCGACAAATGGGAGCTAAAACCATGAACTGGAAAACAACGACAGCCGCCATCGGGTTGGCGCTGCTCGCAACGACGAGCCTGGCCCGCGCCGATGGCGAGCTGAACATTTACAATTGGGGCAACTATACCAGCCCCGATGTGATCAAAAAGTTCGAAGCCAAATACAACGTCAAGGTGACGATCACCGATTACGATTCCAACGATACGGCGCTCGCCAAGGTACGCCAGGGCGGCACCGGCTTCGACATCGCCGTTCCGTCGCAAACCTACGTGCCGATCTGGATCAAGGAGGGCCTCGTGCAGGAGACCGATCCGGGCAAGATGGAGAACTTCAAGAACGTGGCGCCGGAATGGGCCAATCCAGACTTCGACCCCGGCCGCAAATATTCCGTGCCGTGGGCGCTGGGCACCGTCGGCGTTGTCGTCAACACCGATGCCTACAAGGGACCAGCCGACAGCTGGGGCATCATCTTCAACACGCCGGACGAGCTGAAGGGCAAGACTAATGTCGTTCCGGAGATGAATGACGTTATCTTCGCGGCGATCAAATATGTCGGCGGCCAGCAGTGCACCGACGACAAGACGGTGCTGAAGAAGGTGCGCGACACGCTTGTCGCGGCCAAGCCGAACTGGATCGCCATGGAATACAATACCATCGAAAAGATGGGCGCCGGCGACTTCAAGGCGACCAGCGACTGGAACGGCTCGGCGCTACGCCAGCGGTTGGCCAATCCGGCCATCCATTACAATTATCCGAAGGAAGGCTACGGCCTGTGGAGCGATAACGTCGTCGTTCTCAAGGAAGCCAAGAACGTCGAGAACGCCAAGCTGTTCCAGAACTTCATCATGGATCCGGAAAACGCGGCCGGCCTCTCGGCCTTCCATCGCTACGCAAACGCCATTACCGGCTCGGACAAGTACATGCCGGCCGACATGAAGGATGCGCCGGAAGTCGTCATTCCGGAGACTGCGAAGGCACAAGGCGAATTCCAGAAGATGTGCGCGCCTGAGATCCAGGACATCTACACCAAGATTTGGACCGAACTGCAGAAATAACCGCAGTCTGACAGACCCGGCGGCATCCGCCGCCGGGTCTTTTCTTTTCCGGAACGGCTTTCATGGACTCCTATCGCAACAGCGATCCGCGGCCGTCGATCATGCGGGGCTCGCCGCCTCAAATGGTGCTGCCGAAGCTCGACTGGGACCGGCCGCCATGGAATCGCTGGGCCTTCCAACACATCCGCGAATTCCTGCCGACCATCGAGGTCTGGCGCGGTAATGGCCATCGCCATCGTCTTGAGCGCGCAGAGACCGATCTCGACGCGCTGCCGGTGGAAGACAGCAAGGGCCGTCCGACGACGCTCGTTGGCCTGCTCGACGAGACCTACACGGACGGCTTCCTGGTGCTCAAAGACGGCAAGGTCGCCTATGAGCGCTATTTCAACGGCATGGCCGAGCGCACGCTGCATCTGTCGCAGTCGATGGCGAAGTCGGTAACAGGCACCGTGTTCGGTATTCTGGTTGGGCGCGGCTTGATCGACCCGGCCAAACCGGTGACCGCCTATCTGCAGGAGCTCGGCGCGACCGGCTGGGACGGCGCCAGCGTGCAGCATGTGCTTGACATGACGACGGGTGTTCGCTTTTCCGAGGAATACACCGATCGCTATTCCGATATCGGCCAGGTCGATGTCGCCACCGGCTGGAAGCCGGTGCCGCCGGACATCGATCCGGATTTCCAATGGCCGCCGCATCTGTTCGAGTTGATCCTGCAGCTGAAGGACAAGGTGCGGCCGCATGGCGCCGCGTTCGAGTACCGCTCGATCGAGACCGACGTGCTTGCCTTCATCATGGAGCGGGTCACCGGTAAACGGCTGGCGCAGCTGGTGTCCGAGGAGCTGTGGCAAAAGCTCGGCGCCGATGAAAGCGCTTGCTTCACGGTCGACAGCGCCGGCTATGCGCTGGCCGATGGCGGCTTCAACGCGACGCTGCGCGATTACGCCCGCTTCGGCCAGCTGATCCTCGACAAGGGCCGCGGCATCGTGCCGGCCGACTGGATCGAGGCGACGCGCAACGGCAGGCATGGGCCGGATTTCAATCCGAGCCTGCCCGAAGGCAGCTATCGCAACCAGTTCTGGATCGAAAACCCGCGCTCACGCGCGCTGATGTGCCGGGGCGTGTTCGGGCAGATGATCCATATCGACTGGGACACCGGCATGGTCGTGGTCAAGCTTTCGACCTATCCGGATTTCAGCAATGTCGCCTATTCGGTGGCAACGCTGAAGGCGGTGCACACCATCGCCATGGCGCTTGGTTGACCCACAACAAATCACCCTCTGAGGAAACGTTCATGACCGGCAAGACCGCGTTCGAGACCCGCTACGGCTTCGCCCGCAATGAGGTGCTGCTCTCCAACTGGCGCGAAAGCCCGTTCAACCGCTGGTCGTTCCAGAACCTTGGCGAGCTGGTGCCTACCGCCCCCGTGGCGGCGACGCCGGGAAGCGTCGAGGCACCGATGCGGGACCTGAGCGGCCTGCTCGGCGAAAACGTCTCCGTCGCCGGCGCGCCGGAGACGGTGGCCGAATTCCTCACACGTTCGAGCAGCGACGCGCTGACGGTGATGAAGGCTGGCAAGGTCATCGGCGACTGGTTCGCGCCCAATATGGATTTCGGCGCCCGTCACATCATCTTTTCGATCAGCAAATCGGTCACCGCGATCATCGCCGGAATACTGGAAGGCGAGGGCGTGTTCGACCCGGAAGCGCCGGTGACCCAGTACATTCCGGAAGCCGCCGGTTCGGCCTATGCCGATGCAAGCTGCCGGCATGTGCTCGATATGAGCGTCAGCCTCGACTTCGAGGAGGCCTATCTCGATCCCGAAAGCGCCTTTGCCCGTTACCGTCGCGCTACGCTGTGGAATCCGGGCGGCGGCACTGAAAGCTTGCGCGAATTCATTCTGACCTTGCAGCGGCTCGAAGAACCGCACGGCAAAACCTTCCGCTACCGTTCGCCCAATTCCGATCTGCTCGGCCTGTTGCTCGAACGAGCTTCCGGCCAGCGCTTCCCGGACCTGATGCGCGAGAAACTGTGGCTACCGCTGGGTGCTGTCAGCGAGGCTTCGATCGGCGTCGACATGGAAGGTACGGCGCGCACCGCCGGCGGCATTTCGGTGACGCCGCGCGACCTGGCGCGTATCGGCGAGATGATGCGGCAGGGCGGCACGGCCAATGGCCGCGGCATCGTGCCAGAAGGCTGGGTGCGCGATACGACCGTTGCCGGCGGCAGCGCGGAGGCCTGGCAGCGCGGCACAATGGTGCATCTGTTCCCAAAGGGCCGTTACCGTAACAAATGGTACCAGACGGGGGCGGCAAACGGCGCCTTCTGCGGCATCGGCATCCACGGCCAATGGCTCTACGTCAACCCGAAGACGGAAGTGGTGATTGCAAAAATGGGGTCGCAGCCGGTGCCTGAAGATTATCCGCTCGAACGCGAGATCGTTGCCTTTTTCGAGGCGCTGAGCGGGATGGTCTGAGGACGAGCCAAAGCAAGGCGCTTTCCTGTGGACCTCTTTGACGCTTGAGAACACTGCGGTTGGCGGGACGGACATCAGCGCCTATGGTCGCCGCTCTTTGCGACAGGGACCAGCATGGCAGCAGACAGCAAACGCATCGCATCCATCATCGCGGCAGAGATCGGGGCGCGGTCGGAGCAGGCATCGGCAGCTATAGGGCTGCTCGATGAGGGCGCGACGGTGCCGTTCGTGGCGCGCTACCGCAAGGAGGTCACCGGCGGGCTCGACGACACGCAATTGCGCGACCTTGCCGAGCGGCTGGCCTATCTGCGCGAGCTCGATGCGCGGCGCGATACGATCCTTGGTTCGATTCGCGAGCAGGGCAAGCTGACCGACGAACTTGAGGCCAAAATTGTGGCTGCCGCCACCAAGGCTGAACTGGAAGACATCTACCTGCCCTACAAGCCCAAGCGCCGCACCAAGGCCGAGATCGCCCGGGAGCGCGGGCTGGGGCCATTGGCGGAGGCTATTTTGGCCAACCGGTCGTTGGTGCCCGCCGAGGCGGCGCTGGCTTATGTGACCGAGGATGTGGCCGACGCCAAGGCCGCACTGGAAGGCGCACGCGACATCCTGTCGGAACAGTTTGCGGAAAATGCCGATCTGGTCGGCAAATTGCGAACCTACATGAAGGAGCGCGCTTTCATGCGTGCCCGTGTCGTCGACGGTAAGCAGGAGGCCGGGGCGAAATTCTCCGACTATTTCGAGCATGTCGAGCGCTGGGCCAATGTTCCGAGCCACCGTGCGCTGGCCATGCTGCGCGGCCGCAACGAAGAGGTGTTGTCGCTCGACATCGAGGTCGATGCCGACGATGCCTCGCCGGTGAAGCCGGTCGAGCGGATGATCGCCAACGCCTACGCCATCGGCGGCAGCCTGCCGGGCGACCGCTGGCTGATGGAAGTCGCCGGCTGGACCTGGCGGATCAAGCTTTCGCTGCACCTGACGCTCGATTTGATGCGCGACCTGCGCGAGCGGGCGGAGGAAGAGGCGATCCATGTCTTTGCACGCAACCTCAAGGATTTGCTGCTGGCAGCGCCCGCCGGATCGCGGCCGACCATGGGGCTCGATCCCGGCATCCGCACCGGCGTCAAGGTCGCGGTGGTAGATGGCACCGGCAAGGTGCTGGCGACGACGACGGTCTATCCATTTCCGCCGCGGAACGATGTGCGCGGCACACAGGCGGAGCTCGCCAAGCTCATCCGCCTGCACAAGGTCGAGCTGATCTCGATCGGCAACGGCACCGGCAGCCGCGAGACTGAAAAGCTGGTCGCCGACATGCTGTCCGATATGCCTTCGGATGGCGGGCCGAAGCCGCTCAAGGTGATCGTCAGCGAAGCCGGCGCCTCGGTCTATTCGGCCTCGGCGACAGCGGCGGCTGAGTTTCCCGGGCTCGACGTGTCGCTGCGCGGTGCGGTGTCGATCGCCAGGCGCCTGCAGGACCCGCTCGCCGAACTGGTCAAGATCGAGCCAAAATCGATCGGCGTTGGCCAGTACCAGCATGATGTCGACCAGTACCGGCTTGGCCGCTCGCTGGAGGCGGTGGTGGAGGACGCGGTCAATGCCGTCGGCGTCGATCTCAACACTGCCTCGGCGCCGCTTTTGGCCCGCGTGTCAGGCCTGGGCGCGTCGCTTGCCGATGCCATTGTCGCGCATCGCGATGCGACCGGGCCGTTCGCCAGCCGCAAGGAGCTGCTCAAGGTAGCGCGGCTCGGACCGCGCGCGTTCGAACAGTCCGCAGGCTTCCTGCGCATTGCCAATGGCAGCGAGCCGCTCGACGCCTCGTCGGTCCATCCGGAAGCCTACGGCGTGGCCAAGAAGATCGTAGCCGTCTGCGGTCGCGATGTGCGCTCGCTGATGGGAGACAGTGCCGCGCTCAAGGCGCTCGATCCGCGCGTCTTCGTCGACGAACGGTTCGGCCTGCCGACGGTGCGCGACATCATTGCGGAGCTGGAAAAGCCCGGCCGCGACCCGCGCCCCGGCTTCAAGACGGCGACCTTTGCCGAGGGCGTCGACGATATCAAGGATCTGAAGCCCGGCATGCTTCTCGAAGGCACCGTCACCAATGTCGCGGCCTTCGGCGCCTTCGTCGATATCGGCGTGCACCAGGACGGGCTGGTGCATGTCTCGCAACTGGCCGATCGTTTCATCAAGGACGCGCATGAGGTGGTGAAGGCGGGCGATGTGGTGAAGGTGCGGGTCGTCGATGTCGACATCAAGCGCAAGCGCATCGCGCTGTCCATGCGCAAGGACGGCGGCGAGGGCGGGACGCCGAAGGGGCCGCGCGACAATGGCGGCGGCAAGCCGGCGCAACCTTCGCCGATGCCGCAGCGTCAGCCGGAAGGACCGGCACAGCAAGGCGCGTTTGGCGCAGCACTGGCCGATGCCTTGAAGCGGAAGTAGCCTCGAATGGTTCCTTGCAATCCCATCCTTGTGTGGAGATACGCGCGATATGGCAAGTTTCGAGAAAGTGAGTGTCCAAGAGTTGGGGCGTCTTTGGGACGAGGGCATGGCGAGTGGCAGTTCGGTCGATGGAGACCAGGCTTTCGCCCGGATCAAAAGCAAGCTCGATGCGAAAGTTGCCGAACGCAAGTCGCAAAAACGCTGCGCTTCCAGCCGGAAACCGAGTCGATGAAGCGGCAGTAGCTACCAGGCCAGAACGGCCGGTTCCTTCTCAACCTGGCCCAGCAGCCAGTCGCGAAAGCTGACGACGGGCGGGTGGCCGCGCTTGTCGTTCGGGACGACGAGGTAGTAGGCGCTGCGGCTTTGCATCGGCTGTCCCGGCGCCTGCACGAGCTGACCGCGCTGCAATTCGCCGGCGATAAGAACTTGCGGCAGGAGCGCGACGCCAAGCCCCGCCATGCAGGCTTGGGCAACGGTGCCGAATTGCTCGAACTGCATGCCGGGTCCGATCGGTGCGCTCAAGCCCTGTTCCTCGAACCATTCGCCCCAGGCCCCGGGACGCGTCGCCATGTGCAGCAGCGGCAGGCGGCTAATGTCGGCCGCCGTGGTGATATCGCGGCTGGCAAGGAAGTCTGGCGAGACCACCGGCATTACGGTCTCGCGCATCAGAAGCGTGGAGTCGGCGTCCGGCCAGTCGGGCTGGCCATGATGGATGGCGGCGTCGAGCCGCTCGCGGGCGAAGTCGAAGCGGCCGATGCGGGTGACAAAGTTGATGGTGATGTCAGGGTTTTCTGCGACGAAATCCGGGATCAGCGGCATCAGCCAGCGCGTGCCGAAGGTCGGCAGTATGGCGAGGTTCAGCATGCCGCTATGCCGATTGCTCATCAATCCGAGCGCGGCGTCGCGCAATTGCCCGAGTGCCGCCCGCACGGCTTCGGCATAGATTTCGCCCGCCGTGGACAGCCGAACATTGCGGCTGTCGCGCTCGAACAGCCGGCGGCCGAACTGTTCCTCCAGAAGGGCTATCTGGCGGCTGACGGCCCCTTGGGTCAAATCGAGTTCCTGGGCGGCAGCGGTGAAGGAGCCAAGGCGGGCCACGGCCTCGAAGGCGGCAAGGGCGCTGGTGCTGGGCAAAAGCCGGCGTTGGACGTTCATGATCCATTACTAAACCTCATTGATCGGTGATGCAATTTTGTTTGATTTTTCCGAAGCGAAGGCGGATAAGCCCGAGCACTTCAAGATTTTGGGAGAGAGCGAAGCCATGGCCGCCGACAAGAACGCGTTCGTTTGGGAAGACCCCTTCCTGATCGAGAACCAGCTTTCCGAGGATGAGCGCATGGTGCGCGATGGCGCGGCCGCCTTTGCCGCCGACAAGCTCGCGCCGCGCATCGAGGAGGCCTATCTCGAGGAAAAGACCGATGCCGGCATCTTTCGCGAGATGGGCGAGGCCGGCCTGCTCGGCATCACCATCCCTGAGGAATATGGCGGGCTCGGCGCCAATTACGTCACCTACGGGTTGGTGGCGCGCGAGGTCGAGCGGGTCGATTCCGGCTACCGGTCGATGATGTCCGTGCAGTCGTCGCTGGTGATGTATCCGATCCATGCCTATGGCTCGGAAGAACAGCGCAAGAAATTTCTGCCTAAGCTGGCCTCGGGCGAATGGATCGGCTGCTTCGGCCTGACCGAACCGGATGCGGGTTCCGATCCCGGCGGTATGAAGACGCGGGCCGAGAAGACCGCGAACGGCTACAGGATTTCCGGCTCGAAAATGTGGATATCCAACGCGCCGATCGCCGATGTGTTCGTGGTCTGGGCGAAGCTGAAGGGCGACAACGGCAAGGACGAAATCCGCGGTTTCGTGCTGGAGAAGGGCATGAAGGGGCTGTCGGCGCCGAAGATCGGCGGCAAGCTCAGCCTTAGGGCCTCGATCACCGGCGAGGTGGTGATGGAAGGCGTCGAAGTCGGCGAAGACGCGCTGCTGCCCAACGCCAGGGGCCTCGGCGGCCCATTCGGCTGCCTCAACCGGGCCCGCTACGGCATTTCCTGGGGCGCGATGGGCGCCGCCGAGGATTGCTGGCACCGGGCCCGGCAGTATGGACTCGACCGCAAGCAGTTCGGCAAGCCGCTCGCCGGCACGCAGCTGTTCCAGAAAAAGCTCGCCGACATGCAGACCGAGATTGCGCTCGGCTTGCAGGGCTCGCTGCGCGTCGGGCGGCTGATGGATGAAGGCAAGATGGCCCCGGAAATGATCTCGATCGTCAAGCGCAACAATTGCGGCAAGGCGCTCGACATCGCGCGCCAGGCCCGCGACATGCATGGCGGCAACGGCATCCAGATCGGCTACCACGTCATGCGCCACGCGCAGAACCTGGAGACGGTCAACACCTATGAAGGCACGCATGACGTGCATGCGCTGATCCTTGGCAGGGCTCAGACGGGGATACAGGCGTTTTTCTAAAGCTGTGCCGATGTTCAGGTGAGGCCGGCCTGCAAATGGCCGATGCCTGCGCTTCCGGTGCTCGCGTACGAAAAGTACGCTCTGCTCCGGTTCTCGGTATCAGCCATTTTCGACTCGGCCTGACCTGAATCTCGACACAGCGTAGCCGGCTTCGGCTGCTTAATTTAGGTGCAGCGCAACATCTCTGCTTGGAGAATGGCCAATAGATGTGTCAGGGTTCGGCTGAAGAAACGCCGATCTCCGGGGCCCCATGGCAATACTGGCAGCCGTCTACCACCTGACCCATTACAAATATGACCGGCCGGTGGTTCTCGGGCCCCAGGTCATCAGGCTGCAGCCGGCACCGCATTCCCGCACCAAGGTGCTCAGCCATTCACTGAAGGTCGGGCCGGCGAACCACTTCGTCAATCTGCAGCAGGACCCCTACGGCAATTTCCTGGCCCGCTTCGTCTTCCCGGAACCAGTGACGGAATTGAAGATCGAGGTCGACCTCGTCGCCGACATGACGGTCTACAATCCGTTCGATTTCTTCGTCGAACCATCGGCCGAGACCTTCCCGTTCGAGTACCCCGAAGACATCAGGGACGATCTCGCCATCTACCGCACGCCGGAGCCGGCGGGGCCGCTGCTGTCTGCTTTCCTCGCAACCATCGACCGTAGCGCCACCAACACCGTCAACTTCGTCGTCGACCTCAATGCGCGGCTGCAGCGCGAAATCGCCTATATCGTGCGGATGGAAACCGGCGTGTTCTCGCCGGAGGAAACGCTGGCCGCGAAAAAGGGATCGTGCCGGGATTCGAGCTGGCTGCTGGTGCAAATCCTCAGGAATCTCGGCATCGCCGCTCGTTTCGTCTCCGGCTATCTGATCCAGCTGAAGCCCGATCTGGTCGCGCTCGATGGCCCAGCCGGGACCGCCGTAGACTTCACCGACCTGCACGCCTGGTGCGAGGTCTATCTGCCGGGCGCCGGCTGGATCGGCTTCGATCCGACGTCCGGCCTGCTCACCGGCGAAAGCCATGTGCCGCTGGCGGCCACGCCGCATTTCCGCAACGCCGCACCCATTTCCGGCATGGCGAGCTTCGCCAATGTCGAATTCGGCTTCGACATGCGTGTCGACCGCATCGCCGAACATCCGCGCATCACCAAGCCATTCTCGGACGAAAGCTGGCAGGCGCTGGATGGGCTGGGCAACAAGGTCGACGCCGCACTTCAAGCGGGCGACGTCAGGCTGACCATGGGCGGCGAGCCGACCTTTGTCTCCATCGACGATTTCGAGTCCGCCGAGTGGAACACCGCCGCCGTCGGCCCGACCAAGCGCGAAAAGGCCGATGCGCTGATCCGTAAATTGCGCGAACGCTTCGCGCCGGGCGGCTTCCTCCACTACGGCCAGGGCAAATGGTATCCGGGCGAGAGCCTGCCGCGTTGGACCTTCTCGTTGTATTGGCGCACCGACGGCCAGCCGGTGTGGAGCGATCCGTCGCTGATCGCACACGAAAAGAGCGATGCGAAGGTCGGGCCGCAGCAGGCGGAAAACCTGCTGACGGCAATCGCCGGCGAACTCGGCATCGACAAGGCGATGGTCAGCGAGGCCTATGAGGACCCGGCCGAATGGCTGCTCAAGGAAGGCAAGCTGCCCGACAATGTCGATCCGTCCAACTCCAAGCTGGAAGACCCGGAAGAGCGCAGCCGCATGGCGAAAGTGTTCGAGCGCGGGCTGACCAGGCCGTCCGGCTACGTGCTGCCGGTGCAGCGCTGGAACAGCCAGGCTTCGGACCCGCGCTGGCGCTCGGAGAAGTGGAAGACACGGCGCGGGCGGCTGTTCCTGGTGCCGGGCGATTCGCCTGTCGGTTACCGCCTGCCGCTGGGCACGCTGCCCTATGTGCCGCCGGCGCAGTTCCCCTATATTGTGCCGGTCGATCCGTCACTGCCGCGTGGACCGCTGCCGGCGCGGGAAGCCATACTGCCAGAACCGGCTCCGGCCGAGCTGGAAGGCGCCGACGAGATGGCACGACGCCAGCAGGCGATTTCTTTCACGGCGACGACCGGCCAGCAGGATAGGGTCGAACAGGAGATCACCGAGATCGGCGGCGCTGTGCGTACAGCACTTTCGGTCGAGCCGCGCGATGGCAGGCTGTGCGTATTCATGCCGCCGGTCGAGGCGCTGGAAGATTATCTCGAACTGGTCGCAGCCGCAGAAAACGCGGCCAAGGCGATCGGCCTTCCCGTGCATATCGAAGGCTATGGACCGCCGCACGATCCGCGCCTCAACGTCATCAGGGTGGCACCCGATCCCGGCGTCATCGAGGTCAACATCCATCCGGCTGCCAACTGGCAGGACTGCGTGGCGACGACGACGGCGATTTACGAGGAAGCACGGCAGACACGGCTTGGCGCCGACAAGTTCATGATCGATGGCCGCCACACCGGTACCGGCGGCGGCAACCATGTCGTCGTCGGCGGCGCAACGCCCAATGACAGCCCGTTCCTGCGCCGGCCCGATCTGTTGAAGAGCCTGGTGCTACAATGGCAGCGGCGCCCGTCGCTGTCCTATCTATTTTCCGGCCTGTTCATCGGCCCGACCAGCCAGGCGCCGCGCTTCGACGAGGCGCGGCACGACTCGCTTTACGAACTCGAGATCGCGATGGCGCAGGTGCCGCATCCGGGCCAGGGCAACACACCGCTGCCTTGGCTGGTCGACCGACTGTTTCGCAACCTGTTGACCGATGTCACCGGCAATACGCACCGCTCGGAAATCTGCATCGACAAGCTGTTTTCGCCCGATGGCCCGACCGGCCGGCTTGGGCTTGTCGAGTTCCGCGGTTTCGAGATGCCGCCCAATGCGCGCATGTCGCTGGCGCAGCAATTGCTGGTGCGCGCCATCATCGCCCGTGCGTGGAAGAACCCGCTTGATGGCCGCTTCGTGCGCTGGAGCACCTCGCTCCATGACCGTTTCATGCTGCCGCATTATGTCTGGGCGGATTTCCTCGACATGCTCGACGACCTCAAGCTCAACGGTTTTGAATTCCGGCCGGAATGGTTCGATGCCCAGCTGGAGTTCCGCTTTCCGTTCTGCGGCGAAGTCCAGCATGCCGGCATCAAGCTGGAACTGCGGCAGGCGCTGGAGCCGTGGCATGTGATGGGTGAGCAAGGCGCCATCGGCGGCACTGTGCGTTTCGTCGACTCCTCGGTCGAACGGCTGCAGGTCAGGACCGAAGGCCTCAACCCGGACCGTCATGCCATTGTCTGCAATGGCCGAATCGTGCCGATGAAGGTCACCGACAATCGCGAGGTCGCGGTGGCCGGTGTGCGCTTCAAGGCCTGGCAGCCTTCGTCGGGCCTGCACCCGGCGCTGCCGGTCAACACGCCGCTCGTCTTCGATATCTACGACCGTTGGTCGGGGCGGGCGGTGGGCGGCTGCGTCTACCATGTCGCGCATCCAGGTGGGCGCAGCTACGACACCTTCCCGGTCAACGGCAATGAGGCTGAGGCGCGGCGTCTCGCCCGCTTCGAGCCGCGCGGCCATACGCCGTCGGCCTATGTGGTGCGCAATGAAGAAGCCTCTGAAGACTTCCCCATGACCCTTGACCTCAGGCGGCCAGCAAGACTCTGATCAGCGATGGCAAAGGGGAATCAGAAAAAGGTCCGCGGCAAGCCGCTGAGGCACAGTCTGCTGGAGCACTACCAGCCGATTGACGGCGTCGTCGACGAGATGGTCGATGCTTCGGGCCGTCCGCGTCCGGCCTGGGCGCCCTTCATCGAGGCGCTGGAGGAGCTGGGCCCGGAAAAGCTCGGCCAGCGCTTTGCCCGCGCCGACCAGTATCTGCGCGACGCCGGGGTTTATTACCGCGTCTATGACAAGGCCGGCGCCAATGAGCGCGAATGGCCGCTGGCGCATATCCCGCTGCTGATCGAAGACAAGGAATGGGCCGGGATCAGCGCCGGTCTCGTCCAGCGCGCCGACCTTTTCGAGGAGATAGTCGCTGATATCTATGGCCCGAACCGGCTGATCGAGAAGGGAATCCTGCCGGCAGGCCTGATTGCGGCGAGCCCCGAATTTTTGCGCCCCGTCGTCGGCACCATGCCGGCCAGCGGTCATTTCCTGCATTTTTGCGCCTTCGAGCTCGGCCGTGGGCCGGATGGAAGCTGGTGGGTGCTGGGCGACCGCACGCAGGCGCCGTCGGGCGCCGGCTTTGCGCTGGAAAACCGCGTCGCCACGACGCGGGCTTTGTCCGACGTCTATGGCGAGATGCATGTGCATCGCCTGGCCGGTTTCTTCCGCCGCTTTCGCGATGCGCTGATCGGCATGGCGAAGGAGAATGACGGCCGCGTCGCCATTCTGACGCCGGGGCCGCTCAACGAGACTTATTATGAGCACGCCTATATCGCCCGCTATCTCGGCATCATGCTGCTCGAGGGCGAGGATCTGACCGTGTCCGGCGGCAAGCTGATGGTGCGCACGGTTTCCGGGCTGATGCCGATCAGCGTGCTGTGGCGGCGGCTCGACGCCGCCTTTGCCGATCCGCTGGAACTGAGGTCGGACTCGCATATCGGCACGCCGGGGCTGGTCGAGGCGATCCGCCGCGGCACCGTGTCTACGGTCAATGCGCTGGGGTCGGGCTTGATGGAAACCCGGGCGCTGCTCGCCTTCCTGCCGAAGATTTCGCGCGCATTGCGCGGCGAAGAACTTCTGTTGCCAAGCGTGGCCACCTGGTGGTGCGGGCAAGCAACCGAACGGGCCCATGTGCTTGCCAATATCGATCGCATGGTGATCGGTCCGGCGCTGTCGACGCGGCTGGCCTTCGAGGATGACGGCCAGACCAGGCTCGGTTCGGCACTGACGCCGGAGGAACGCATCGCGCTGATTGCGCGCATCGAGAGCGATGGCAGCGGTTTCGTCGGCCAGGAAGCGGTGACGCTGTCGACGACGCCGGTCTATGTCGGAGGCTGGCTGGAGCCACGGCCGGCAAGCCTGCGCGTTTATCTCGCGCGCACGCCCGATGGCTGGACGGTAATGCCGGGCGGTTTCGCCCGTGTCGGCCTTTCGCTCGACCCGACGGCCATCGCCATGCAGCGCGGCGGCCAGGCGGCCGACGTCTGGGTGGTCAGCGACCGGTCGGTCGAGCGCGAGACGCTGCTGCCGCAGGAGCATGACAGCTTCGTCCGCACCATGCCGGGGAGCCTGCCCAGCCGCGCGGCGGAAAACCTGACCTGGCTCGGCCGCTATATCGAGCGCTCGGAGGATACGGTTCGCATCCTGCGCGCCTATCATGTGCGGCTGGCCGAGACGTCCGATCCTGACATGCTGCTGCTCGCCGATATCAGGGACTATCTCGAACCGTTCGGCGTCGATCTCGAAGCGGCCATTCCGCCCGGATTGATCGGCACGCTGGACAGCGCCGTCTACAGCGCCGGACAGATCCGCGACCGTTTTTCGCCCGATGGCTGGCTGGCGCTGAAGGACCTGTCGAAGACCATTCATCAGTTCGCCACCACGGTGGCGCCGGGTGACGACGCGACACGGGCCATGACGGTCATGCTGCGCAAGCTCGCCGGTTTCTCCGGCCTGTTGCACGAGAATATGTACCGTTTCACCGGCTGGCGTTTCCTCGAGATCGGTCGGCGGATCGAGCGCGGCATCCAGATCGCCCGTACGCTAGCCCGACTGACAAGGTCCGGTGCGCCGGACGGCTCGCTCGACATGATGCTGGAGATCGGCGACAGCGTCATGACCCACCGCCGGCAATATCCCGTGCGGGCCGGACGGCGCACGGTGATCGACCTCTTGGCGCTCGACCCACTCAACCCGCGCTCGATCCTGTTCCAGCTCGAACGGCTGAAGGCGGAGATCGGCCTGTTGCCATCGGTTGGGCCGGAGGGGCATATGTCGGTCGCGGCCAAGGAAATCCTGCAGCTCAACACGGCAATTGCCGTCATGGAGCCATCGGAGATGTCGGCGGAGGTGCTGGACGATCTCGCAACTGAGATCGGCAACCTCTATAGCAGCCTGGCTAAAGCGTATTTCGGTTAACATGCTGTACGATATCAGGCTTCATCTCAGCTACGATTATGACGCCGCGGCCGGCGGCAGCCGGCATCAGGTGCGTGTATTGCCGCCGACCATTGCCGGCGTGCAGCGCGTGATCGCGGCCTCGCTTTCGTTTGTGCCGACCCCATCGGAGCGCACGGATTTTGCCGATTTCTTCGGCAACAATGTCACCGCGATCGCCTTTCGCGACGTCCATGACGGGCTCGACATCAGAATGAGCGCGCGCGTGTCGGTGTCACGGCCGGAGCCTGGGCTCGACGTGTCGCCCGATCTGCAGCGCCTGCGGGAAGAACTCGGCGCCGTACGGTCACTGGCGCCGGATGCACCGCATCACTTTCTCGCCGCCAGCGATCATGCCGGCATCGATGCGGCGATCACCGCCTATGCCCGCGACAGCGCCGGCGGCTCGACGGTCGGCATGGCCATCGATCTGTGCAACCGCATCCACCGCGACTTCACCTATGACGGGGAAGCGACCACGGTGCGTACCGGGGCCAGCGATGCCTTCCGTTTGAAGCGGGGCGTGTGCCAGGACTTCTCCCACATCATGATCGCCGGCCTGCGCGGTCTAGGTATTCCTGCGGGTTATGTCAGCGGCTTCCTGCGCACCATTCCACCGAAAGGGAAGCCGCGGCTCGAAGGCGCCGATGCCATGCATGCCTGGGTCAAGGTGTGGTGTGGGCGCGATGCCGGCTGGCAGGAATTCGACCCGACCAATGGCATGCGGGCCAGCAACGACCACATCACCGTTGGCTATGGCCGCGACTATTCCGACGTGGCTCCGATCGTCGGCGTGCTGAAAACCACCGGCGGCCAGGTCGGCGACCAGGCCGTCGACGTCATCCCGGTCGCGCTCGAGAAGGCCTGACAGCCTCGAAGCACAGCTTCTCAACAACGGCCATGCCCGTTATGCTCGGTCGAAACTTCGGGGAGGATCGGTCGGCAGGCATGCTGATGCGGAGTTCGGTATTGACGGCAATCAGTGTCATCATCCCGGCGCACAATGCGGCGGCAACCATTGCGGCCACGCTGGCCTCGCTTCGTTCCGAAGCCGAGGTTATCGGCGAGGTGCTGCTGGTCGACGATTCCTCCTCGGACGGGACGGCAGAAGCCGCGCTGAATGCCGCCACGCAATTCTCGTTGCCGTTGCGCGTGCTCAAGAGCAGCTGCCGGGACGCGGGCGGCTCCCGCAATGTGGCGCTGGCGCAGGCGCAATGCTCCTGGATCTACCTGATCGACGCCGACGACTTGCATCTGGAGGGCGGGCTGCGGTCGATGCTGGTCCGGGCGGGGGAGCAACCGGCCGCCGACATGGTGATCGGCGCCTACCGTCGGCGCACCGATGGCGAGAACCGGAACCTCAAGCTTCCAGCCGGCTACATAGAAGACGGTATAGCCAATGCCTCGGCCTATCTGGAAGGTCACATTCGCTCGATCGCCGTGGGCAGTGCGCTGGTTTCCCGGCGGGTCGTCGGCGACACGCGCTTCCCGACCGGGCTTGCCTATGACGAGGACACGCTGTTCTGGTCCAGGCTGATGGGCAGGGCGTCGCTTGCCCTGATCGTGCATCCCGTCATGATCTACCACGTTTCGGCAGTGCGTTCTGATGATCGCTTCATCACCAGGCCGGTGCGCCGCTTTCTCGACTGGCGGCTGGCGCTGCGCGAGCTGACTGACTGTGGCATCCCACTGTCGTCGCTAAAGACCAGGGAGGGGCTGGTCGCCCTCAAGATCGCCCGGGTTCACTATGCGCGCGGTGATCTGGAGACGGCGGCGCGGTTCCTGAGGATCGCGGCGGCGGCGCCGAAGGTGCGGTCGAACACCTGGCGCTGCAGGCGCTACCAGCTGAAGCTGGCGCTGCGGCGCTGGTTTTCCTCTCCGCGCGTCCAGTTGCAACGTGCCTGAATCAGCCCCGCCGCAGCTTGCCGTCATTGTCATCGGCTATCGCGCGCCGGCTCAAATCGTCGAGGCGGTGACATCCCTGCTGGATCAGGATGAGCCGCTCGAGATCATGGTGGTCAACTCGGGCGGAGGCGAGGTCATGGCGCTGCTGACCGGCGCCGGGGTCAAGGTGCCAATGATCGAGGTCGGTCGAAGGCTGTTTGTAGGCGCAGCCCGCAATCTCGGCATTGCGGCCACCAAAGCGCCTTTCGTTGCCTTTCTTGCCGATGATTGCCTCGCCTGTTCGGGCTGGGCCGAGGCACGGATGCAGCGGCATCTGGCTGGCGACCGCGCCGTGGCGAGCGCGATGGTGAATAGCCATCCGCGCAATCTGATCGCCTGTGCGGCTCATCTGATCATGTTCATGCGACGGCTTCCCGGTCTGCCGTCGGATCGTGCGCTGCGTTACGGCGTGTCGTTCGATCGGCGGCTGTTCGATGAATATGGCTTGTTCGATGAAACCATGCCTGCTGCCGAAGACACCGAATTCCTGGGGCGGCTGCCGCAGGAACTGCAGCCGGTCTGGGAGCCTAAGGTGCAAACCGTTCATCGCAACGAAACCCGGCTGTCCAGATTGCTTGCCGATCAGTACAGGCGCGGCTGTCGCCGCGGCGATTACCTCGCAGCGTCCGCCCTGAACACTCCGTTTCGGTGTTTTCGCGACACGTTTCGCGATCGGCGGAATGCCCGCAAGCTGGCGAAGATCGGGCTTTCCGATCGGGATCGAACTTTCGCGATGATGTCGATGCCAATTGTCTGGCTTGCCCTGCTGGTCAAATCCGTGGGTGTCTATATTGGCGTGCGAAATCGCGTGAAAGCGGCAACAAGAAAATGATAACGAGCCAAATCAAGCCTCGACGCTGGCGACGGAGCCGACTGTTCTGGACGCGCCAGAGAACGGTCGCAGTTTTCAGCTATCGTTATGACGCGCATCTGGTTGCCGATCTGATCACCAATATCGATCCGGTCGTTGACGGCTGGATTGCCTATGACGATCGCGGGGCGACCGGCGTGTTCAGCAGCGAGCCGCAGCGGCGGCGGATCTTGCTCGACGCAGCGCATGAAGCTGCCGCCGACTGGATCCTGGCTATTGATCCCGATGAGCGGCTGGAACGCGGTACCGCGGAGCGGATCGGACAGCTGACGGGGGATTACAGGCGCATGGCCTGGGGGTTCCGGCTCCGCGAATTGTATTCGCCGACCGAGTACTGGGTCGACGGGCTGTGGGCCGAAAAGTTCCAGTATCGTCTGTTCAGAGCCTACGATCCGGCGAAGTACCGACCAGAGGACCTGCACGGGCTCTGGTATCCTCCCGATCTTGGTTTCAAGGCCCGCAACAGCGGGCTCAACCTCTATCATTTAAAGATGATGGAGCCGAAGCGGCGGATCGCCCGCCGCAATCTCTACCACCACCTTGATCCAAAGGGGCTCCTGCAGGATGTGGGCTATGACTACCTTGCCGATGAGGCAGGGGCCGTGTTCGAACAGATTCCGCCCGGGCGCGACTACCATCCGCCTCACGTCGACGATGGCGGCCTCTGGATGGCCGTGCCGGCTGGTGCCACCATTGGTGGACCCGACCACATTCCATAGCAACGGGGTGGAACCAGCAGTCGGCTTAGCGCTTATCTACGAGAAAAATTTCGTGGAGCGGGCATGCTTGACAAATCTGGGACGCCATCCGGCCGGTCGGCTGCCGGACGGGGGGACGATGGAGCGCCGAAGAACGGCGCGCAGACCGCTGCCGAACAGGCCTCGCTCACCTATATCAGCGACAGCGAGCCGGGGATCCGGCGCCTGAAGGCGGGCGAAGGCTTTTCCTACAAGGGCGCGAAAGGACAGGCCGTCGGCGCGGCAGCCATTGCCCGCATCAAGGCGCTGGCCATTCCGCCGGCATGGACGGATGTGTGGATCTCGCCCGATCCCGCCGGCCACATCCAGGCGACCGGCCGCGACCAGCGCGGGCGCAAACAGTACCGCTACCATCCGCTGTGGGCCGCCGAGCGCGACGGCGCCAAATACTCCAGCCTTGTCGCCTTTGCCGAAAGCCTGCCGGAGCTGCGCCGCCGGATCGATGCCGATCTGCGCCGCCGTGGCCTGCCGGCCGAGCGCGTCGTGGCGGCAATTGTCTGGCTGCTCGACAACACGATGATCCGGGTCGGCAATGCCGCCTATGCCCGCGACAACAAGAGCTTTGGGCTGACGACGCTACGCGACCGCCACGTCGACATCAAGGGATCGAGCCTGCGCTTTGCCTTCAAGGGCAAGTCCGGCAAGGAATGGAAATTGAAGCTGGTCGACCGCCGCATCGCCCGGGTCGTGCGCGGCGCGCAGGATATTCCGGGGCAGCAACTGTTCCAATATCTCGACGAGGATGGCGAGAGGCATGGAGTGCGCTCCGACGATGTCAACCGCTATATCCGCGACGCGATCGGCGCCAATTTCAGCTCCAAGCATTTCCGCACCTGGGGCGGCACCATCCATGCCGCGTCGCTGTTTGCGCGGACGGAGCTTCCCGAAAGCCAGGCGCAGACCAAGCGTGTGATGAACGCGGTCATCGACAAGGTGGCCGAGCGGCTCGGCAACACACGCGCCGTCTGCCGCAAATGCTACATCCATCCACAGGTTTTCGAAGCCTGGGTGGAAGGGCGGCTGCTTAGCGAAATGACCGAGGCCAACAAGCGCAAGCGAGCGATCGACGGTCTCGATGATGAAGAGGCTCTTGTGCTGAGATGGTTGAAGGCAAGCGAAGGCTGACAAAAATGGCGTAACTTTTTTGTCGACGCCATGTCGGCACAGGCCCTACTGTTTCGTCCTTTGAGACAGAAAAGGACGTCCCATGCTCTACGCTATCCTCTGCTATGCCTCCGAAGATGTCGTCTCCTCCTGGAGCAAGGCACAGGATGACGAGGTCATGGCAAAGCTCATGCATGTGCAGGAAAAATATGCTCAAGCCGGCCGGCTTGGGCCGGTGGCGCGGCTTTTGCCCACCACCGCCGCGACGACGCTGCGCAAGGTCAAGGGCGAATCGGTCGTCATCGACGGCCCGTTTGCCGAGACCAAGGAACAGTTCCTCGGCTTCTACACGCTGGAATGCGCCGATCTCGACGAGGCCGTCGACTTCGCGCGCGAGCTTTCCGAGGTCAATCCCAGCGGCGGATCCTATGAGATCCGACCGGTTTCCGTCTTCAACCCAACCAGAGTAGCCACATGACAGACCTCGCCTGGATAAGCTCGGCGATCAGCGCTGCCCGCCCGCAGGCTATGGGTGCGCTGCTGCGCTATTTCCGCAATCTCGATACGGCGGAGGAAGCTTTCCAGGACGCGTGCCTGAGGGCACTCAAGAACTGGCCGCAGAACGGGCCGCCGCGCGATCCTGCGGCCTGGCTGATCTTTGTCGGCCGCAACACCGGCATCGACGCGGTGCGCAAGCGCGCCAAGCAGGCGCCGATGCCGGAAGAGGACCAGATCTCGGACCTGGAAGATGCCGAGAGCGATATCGCCGAACGGCTGGACGGCGCGCACTACCGCGATGACATATTGCGGCTCTTGTTCATCTGCTGCCATCCGGATCTGCCGCCTACGCAGCAGATCGCGGTGGCGCTGCGCATCGTCTCCGGTCTCACCGTCAAGCAGATCGCGCGTGCGTTCCTGGTCGGCGAAAGCGCCATGGAACAGCGCATCACGCGCGCCAAGGCGCGCATTGCCGATGCCGGCGTGCCGTTCGAGACGCCCGGCGCGGTCGAGCGCTCGGAGCGGCTCGCCGCCGTTGCCGCCATGGTCTATCTGATCTTCAACGAAGGTTATTCCACCAACAGCGGCGAGGCGCCGGCGCGTGCGCCGCTTTGCGAGGAGGCGATCCGGCTGGCGCGCCTGTTGCTGCGGCTGTTCCAGACCGAGCCGGAGATCATGGGCCTGACGGCATTGCTTTTGCTGCAGCATGCGCGCGCGCCGGCCCGCTTCGACGAGAATGGCGAGATCGTGCTGCTCGACGACCAGGACCGCTCGCTGTGGAGCCGCAAGATGATCGACGAAGGCCTGGCGCTGGTCGACAAGGCCCTGCGCCACCAGAAGCCCGGACCCTACCAGGTGCAGGCGGCGATCGCCGCCCTTCATGCGCGGGCGGCAACCCCCGAGGAGACCGACTGGACAGAGATCGATCTGCTCTACAGCCTGCTGGAGGCGATGCAACCTTCGCCGGTGGTGACGCTGAACCGTGCCGTTGCGGTCGCCAAGGTGCGCGGGCCGGAAGCTGCCCTTGCCATGATCGAGCCGCTTGGCGAGAGGCTGTCCGGCTATTTCCACTTCTTCGGCCTCAAGGGCGGTCTGTTGATGCAGCTCGGCCGTGGCGAAGAGGCGCGTGTCGCCTTCGATCGCGCCATTGCGTTGGCCAACACGGCAGCGGAAGCCGCCCATATCCGCATGCATATCGACCGGCTGATGCGAGACGGAGCCGTGAAGGCGCCGGCGAAGACAGCGCACTAAGCCTGTTTCTCCTCTGGCTCAATCGTGCAATCCCGGCTTGGACCATGCCGGGGTGGCGATTTTCCCCTGAACCGAGTAATGGCACGCCATGACAGCGCCTGCGGCATGCGGGGCGATAATGGCGCCAAGGCTCGACCGCCGCCCTATGATGGCGAGCGGATCTGAAAGGGATGAAAATGACGATAGCGAAGGAAACGGCCGAACTTCTGGCGAAACTGGGTGTGGCCAAGGACGCGCTGACCGGCGGCGACCTCGTCGTGCGCAGTCCGGTGACGGGTGAACAGATCGCGGCGCTGAAGACGATTTCGCCGGCCGATGCGGCCAAGACCATCGATGCCGCGCACACGGCGTTCCAGGTTTGGCGGATGGTGCCGGGTCCCCGGCGCGGCGAACTGGTGCGGCTGCTCGGCGAGGAGTTGCGCGCGCACAAAACCGAGCTTGGCCGGCTGGTGTCGGTCGAGGTCGGCAAGATCCCGTCGGAAGGCCTCGGCGAAGTCCAGGAAATGATCGACATCTGCGATTTCGCCGTCGGCCTTTCCCGCCAGCTCTACGGTCTGACTATCGCCACCGAGCGTCCGGGACATCGCATGATGGAGACCTGGCATCCGCTCGGCGTCGTCGGCGTCATTTCGGCCTTCAACTTCCCGGTCGCGGTGTGGTCGTGGAACGCGGCGCTGGCGCTGGTCTGCGGCGATGCCGTGGTGTGGAAGCCCTCGGAAAAGACGCCGCTGACGGCGCTCGCCTGCGAGGCGATTTTTGCCGGCGCGGTCAAGCGCTTCGGCGCCGATGCGCCGCAGGGCCTGGCACCGGTGCTGATTGGCGACCGCTCCGTCGGCGAGATCCTGGTCGACCACCCGAAGGTGGCGCTGGTTTCTGCCACCGGCTCGACCCGCATGGGCCGGGATGTCGGCCCGCGGCTGGCCAAGCGCTTTGCGCGCGCCGTGCTCGAGCTCGGCGGCAACAATGCCGGCATCGTCTGCCCGACCGCCGATCTCGACATGGCGCTGCGCGCCATCGCCTTTGGCGCCATGGGCACCGCGGGCCAGCGCTGCACGACGCTGCGGCGCCTGTTCGTGCATGACAGCGTCTATGACGCGCTGCTGCCGCGGCTGAAGAAGGCCTATGAGAGCGTCTCGGTGGGCAATCCGCTGGAGACGTCTTCGCTCGTCGGGCCGCTGATCGACAAGGCGGCCTTCGACGCCATGCAGAAGGCGCTCAAGGAAGCCACCGCTCACGGTGGCAAGCTGACCGGCGGTTCGCGGGTCGAGAATGGCCATCCCGATGCTTATTACGTGCATCCGGCGCTGGTCGAAATGCCGAAGCAGGTGGCTCCCGTCACCGAAGAAACCTTCGCGCCGATCCTCTACGTGATGAAATATTCCGATTTCGATGCCGTGCTCGACGAGCACAATGCGGTCGGCGCCGGACTGTCGTCGTCGATCTTCACCCGCGACCTGCAGGAATCCGAGCGCTTCCTCGGCGTCGATGGTTCGGATTGCGGCATCGCCAACGTCAACATCGGCACGTCGGGCGCCGAGATCGGCGGCGCGTTCGGCGGCGAGAAGGAAACCGGCGGCGGCCGCGAGAGCGGCTCCGATGCCTGGAAGGCCTATATGCGCCGCGCCACCAACACGGTGAACTATTCCAAGGCGCTGCCGCTGGCGCAGGGCGTGTCATTCGACATCGATTGAGATGCTGCGCCCGGCTTTTGACCAGTTGATCCACCCGAACCCGTCGGGCGGATCGCTGCCGCTCGCGCGGATCGTTCCGCTTTCAGGCTTCGCCCCCGCTGTCCAGATGTCCGTATCCCGACGGCGGAAAGGCCACCTCGGCCATGCGCCCGGACGGGTCCTCGCGGTCGGCACGACCGGCTGCGCAACAGCGTCTGCGCCGAACGTTCAGCCAGCGTGCGGCGACGCCGGTCGGCAGGCCTCGAACGCGGCATCGATAACGGCAAGCTTGGCGGCCTGGACGGTCATGTATTCCTGGTAGAAGCTGTTCGAGACCCACATTACGGAATGCCCGCGCCGGCCCAGCCAGCCGACGCTGCCGAGCTTTTCGGCGTCGCGCAATTTGCGCGCAAGATGGGTGCGCGAGAGTTTTAGCCAACTGGCGAATTCGCCGATCGAAACCACGCTGGTCGGGATCCGGTCGAGGCCGGCATTGTCGGGATCGATGCCAGACATCAGCCAATCCATGACGATGCCGCCATTGTTGAGCCAGATGAACAGCGAAAACGTCTGCTTGGGCTCACGCACAGGGTTGGAGGAGAGCAGGCCTTCCGCCACCAGCGGCTGCAGCCTGGAAATCATGCCGTGCTGCTCGAGAAAGGCGGCGAGGCGGCTGCCGCTGTCGAGACCGTCGAGCGTGCGCAGATGCGCAACCACCCAGCCGTCGAATTCCTTCAGCGTCGCTGCCGTCACCTGAAACGGGTGGGCTCGTCCGTCACCGGTGTGCGGCAGGTATTCGATGATGTGATAGTGCAGCATCTCCTTGATGAAGGCTTCGGCCGTGTTGCGGCTAGCGACGGAATAGTGAAGCACGGCATCGATGAAGCGGGCCAGTGTCAGTTCCGTGCGGGGATCGCGCGGGTCGCGGGCGAAATGCAGGGCTAGGCCGGTGTGAGCCAGCAACCAGCGCTGTTGCGTGGCGAACACGGCGGCCAGGCGTGGGCTCGTTTCATAGATATGCAGCAGCGCCTTCGACTGCGCCTCGACATGACGGTGCAGCGCCGGATGGCCGGCAATATATTCGAAATTCAGCGCCATCCTCCTCGTCCTCCGGCCAGCCCCCCGGCAGCGAAGACGTGCAATCACATTTCCAGCCTTAGCCGCCCGTGTCCAGCCATGCCAACCCGGACAAAAGGCCTAGAGCGAGCCTGGGCTATCGTTCCAGCTATTACGGCCGCAACCGCGAGGTGATGGAGAGCCATCGCGTCCTAGCCACGAAGACCACCTCGTGGCAAACTTCTTGTTAACCACATGCTCGGTGAAATTATCGGATTAACCCCAGATGCCACTATCGAGGTTATGTTCCGCACCTTAGCGTTCAATATGAGTTCAAGGGATGTGTGGATTCGGGGGTTATTTCGGGTCAATCCGGGATGCGGAAGCTTTGCTCACGCACATGGTAGCCGCAATTGCCCATCGTGGGCCGGATGAGCAAGGGAAATTCGTAGCACCCGATGCCGGGCTCGGGCATGCGCGGCTGTCGGTGATCGGCATCGGCGATGGCCAGCAACCGATGTCCGACGAGGCCGGCAATTTGACGATTGCGTTCAACGGCGAGATTTTCAACTACATAGAACTGCGCGAAGGGCTGATCGCCAAGGGCCGGCACTTTCGGACGTCGAGCGACACAGAGGTCATCCTTCAGCTCTATGAGGAGATGGGCGAAGACTGCTTGTCTCTCCTGAACGGTGATTTCGCCTTGGCGATATGGGACAATCGGCAGCGACGAATGGTGCTTGCACGAGACCGGATGGGTGTCCGGCCGCTGTTCTACACAAGCAAGGACGGGGTGCTTTACTTTGCCTCGGAGATCAAAGCCCTGTTGAAGGTCCCGGGCGTCTCCGCTGAAATTGATCCGATTGCGCTGGACCAGATCTTTACGCTGTGGGCGCCGATCGCTCCGCGCACGGCGTTCCGCAATATCCACGAGTTGGAACCGGCAAGTGTGATGATTGCGACGCAGGGGCAGGTCACGGTCAAGCGGTACTGGCACCTGGACTATCCGCATCGTGATGAGCCGTCGAAGATCACGAACGAGGACCACGCGGCAGAGGAGTTGCAAGCCCTTCTGACCGATGCGGTGAGGCTTCGCATGCGGGCCGACGTGCCGGTCGGTTCCTATCTTTCCGGAGGGCTCGATTCGTCGCTCGTTTCGGCGCTTGCCGCCGGCATGACTCCTCGGAGACTGGAGACATTTTCCGTAACCTTCGACAGCGCCGAGCATGACGAAAGCGCCTTTCAGATCGAAATGGCCTCGGCGCTCGGCACGCGCCACCACGCCATAGAATGCGGCGCCCGCGATATCGCCGGGGTCTTTCCTGAGGTCGTCCGCTTTGCCGAGCGGCCGATCATCCGCACGGCGCCAGCGCCACTCTACAAATTATCCGCCCTGGTTCGCCAGGCCGGCCTGAAGGTGGTGCTGACGGGTGAAGGCGCCGACGAGGTCTTCGCCGGCTACGACGTCTTCAAGGAGGCGCGTGTCCGCCGGTTCTGCGGGCGGCAGCCCACATCGCGCATAAGGCCGCAGCTGTTCCGCCGGCTTTACCCGTATCTGCCGGGCCTGCAACAGCAATCGGTGGAGTATCTGGCTGCCTTCTTCGGCACCAGCAACGCTGCCCTCGACGATCCGCTGTTCTCGCATCGGCCACGCTTCAAGACCACGGCGGCGGCGAAAATCTTCTTTTCCGGCGATCTGCGTGCGACGTTGAAGGGCTATGACGCGGCTGAAGAGCTGACCAGCCGCCTGCCCGAGGCGTTTTCCCTATGGCATCCGCTGCATCAGGCGCAGTATCTCGAAACCCGCTTCCTCCTGCCCGGCTACATCCTCTCCAGCCAAGGCGATCGGATGGCCATGGCGCACGGCATCGAAGGGCGGTTTCCTTTCCTGGATCATCGCGTGGTAGAGTTCGCGGCAAGACTTCCGCCGGAGATGAAACTGCAAGGCTTGATGGAGAAGCACATATTGCGCAAGGTGGCCAGGCACCACCTTCCGGCGACGATCGGCAAACGCACCAAGCAACCTTACCGCGCCCCGGAGGCCCGCTCCTTCGTCGGGGCGGAGGAACTAGACTATGTTCGTGACTGCCTGGGCGAGGCGAGCATTACCGCCGGCGGCCTGTTCAACGCCAAGGCGGTGGCCAAGCTCCACGAGAAATGCCGCATGGAGACCGCGACCGGATTTCGCGACAACGCCGCCTTCGTCGGCATTCTGTCGACGCAGCTGTGGCAGAAGAATTTCGCCGGCCAAGCGGTCGGCGCGGCAAGAGCGGCCTGAGACGGCGAGGAAAAGGAAAGACACGATGACGGCAATCAAGGACAGGGTCAGAAGCTTTATCGTCGACAACTTCCTGTTCGGCGACACCTCCTACAAACTGTCGGATTCAGCCTCGCTGATCGAGAACGACATTATCGACTCGACTGCGGTACTTGAGCTGGTGGCCTTCATCGAGGACAATTTCGGCATCGCGATGGTGGACGCCGACATCGTTCCGGCCAACCTGGACTCGCTTGACCGCATCTCGTCCTTCATCGAGGCGAGAGCACAAACGCTGGCAGCGTAAGCGCCAACGGCGAGGAACGTCCCGTGCGGATCGAGCATTTTCTGGTGGCGAAGGCTGCTGCCCACCCGGCCAAGACGGCATTGGTCACCAAGGGCAAAAGGCTGAGCTACGAAGAACTCGACGACCTTTCGAGCCGGCTGGCCACCGCTCTCTTCATGAATGGGATCAGGCGCGACGACCGCGTTCTGATCTTCATGGACAATTGCTGGGAGGCGGCCGTATCGATCTTTGCCGCACTCAAGGCAGGTGCGACCTTCAGTCCGATCAACCCCTCCACAAAGGCCGACAAGCTCGGTTACGTCATCGCCGATTGCGACGCCAGGGCGGTCCTGACGCAGGCGAAGCTGATGCCCGTGGTCACCGAAGCCTGCGCATCGCAAGGCAAGCCCGGCATCTTCGTGGCTTCCACCCCTGGGTCCGATGGGCAATGCCCGGCAGGGGCCGCGTCCCTGACTGACTGCCTGACGTTCGATGGCGCGGAGGTAAACCATCGCGGCATCGACGTCGACCTTGCGATGCTGATCTACACGTCAGGTTCGACCGGCCGGCCCAAGGGTGTGATGATGACGCATCGCAATTGCGACGCTGCCGCGGGGTCGATCGCCACCTATCTGCGCAACGCGCCGGACGACATCATCCTGAACGTCCTCCCGCTTGCCTTCGACTATGGCCTCTACCAGTTGCTGATGGCAGTCAGGCTCGGGGCCACGCTGGTGCTCGAGAAGTCCTTCGCCTTCCCGCACGAGATCTTCGAACGCATCCGCAAAGAGGGCGTCACCGGCCTTCCGCTGGTGCCTACCATGGCGGCGATGATCCTGCAGATGCGTGATCTGGCTCCGGGTTTCCTGCCCAGCCTCCGCTATATTTCCAACACCGCGGCCGCCTTGCCGCCAGCCCACATAGAACGCCTGCGCTCGCTGCTGCCCGGCGTCCGGATCTATTCGATGTATGGGCTGACCGAATGCAAGCGCTGCACCTATTTGCCACCCGAGGAACTTGACCGCCGGCCAGGGTCGGTCGGCATAGCCATCCCCAACACGGAAGCCTTTGTCGTCGACGACCTTGGACAACGCGTGCCGGCGGGCGTGGCAGGTGAGCTAGTCATCCGCGGTCCGCACGTGATGCAGGGCTATTGGCGCAACAAGGCCGCGACCGAACGAGCGCTCCGGCCGGGGCCTAACCCTTGGGAAAAGGTGCTCTATACGGGCGACCTGTTCCAGACCGACGAGGACGGCTTTCTCTATTTTGTCGGGCGTAAGGACGACATCATCAAGACGCGTGGCGAGAAGGTCGCCCCCAAGGAAGTGGAGGCCGTGCTCCACGCCCATCCAGGTATCGCGGAAGCGGTGGTCGTCGGCGTGCCGGATCCGGTGCTGGGGCATGCGATCGGCGCGCTCGTCGTGCGGTCCGATCCGGCGCTTGGCGGAAAGGACATCATTCGTCACTGCGCGCGCCACCTGGAGGATTTCATGGTCCCCAAAATCATAGAGTTCCGCAGCGAATTACCGAAGACGGAGTCGGGCAAGATCAGCCGCCGGCTCGCGGCTGAGATGATGGAGGCCGAGCAATGAACATCGGCTCAACCCAGGATGCGCCGGCCTTCACGCAAGCCCTGGCCATCGATCCCGCCGCCGAAACGGACAGGATCGTGGCGGCCCTGCGCGAGCAGTTGCGCGGCATTCGCAAGCGCGGCCTCGTGCTCGGTCTTTCGGGCGGTATAGATTCCAGCGTTTCGGCTGCATTGGCCGCGCGGGCCGTCGGCCACCAGAATGTGCTGTGCGTCCTCATGCCGGAAAGCGATTCCGACCCCGAGAGCCTGCGGCTCGGCCATCTGGTCGCCGACACTTTCGGCGTCGAGGCCGTTGTGGAGGATATCGGGCCGACCCTGCGGGCAATGGGCTGCTATGAACGCCGCGACGCCTTCATCCGCGAAATGGTCCCGGACTATGGCAAGGGCTGGGCCTCCAAGATCGTGATCGCGAACGTGCTCGAAGGCGAGGGCTACAACATCTCGTCGCTGGTGGTGCAGGACCCGCAAGGCAAGCAGACGAAACTGCGGATGCCGGTGGCGGTCTATCTCGGCATCGTTGCCGCCACCAACATGAAGCAGCGCACCCGCAAGCAGCTCGAATATTATCATGCCGACCGGCTGAACTTCGCCGTGCTCGGCACACCGAACCGGCTGGAATACGACCAGGGGTTCTTCGTCAAGAACGGCGACGGCGCCGCCGACGTCAAGCCGATCGCGCATCTCTACAAGACGCAGGTCTATGCGCTAGCCGCCTATCTCGGCATTCCGGAGGAGGTCCGCAACCGGCCGCCGACCACCGACACCTACTCGCTGGCGCAGACGCAGGAAGAATTCTACTTCTCCCTGCCTTACGATCGGATGGATCTGTGTCTCTACGGCCTCAACAACGGCGTGTCCGCCGAGATGGTAGGGCAAGCGGCGGGATTGGCCGCCTCACAGATCGAACGCGTCTGGGCCGACATCGCCGCCAAGCGAAAGGCAACGCGCTATCTGCACCTGCGCCCGCAGCTCGTTGACGGCGTGGACGAAGTCGGCTCCTGACCTGATGCATATCGAGCAAAAGTGATCCGGTCTTGCGATACGACATGCATGAAAGAAATACTAAGCTCTTGTCTTTACGCAATTCCGGACGGAAAACCGCGCACCCTTTCCTGGAATTGCTCTAGGCGGAACGCTTCAGGTGAAGCGGCCGCCGATCAACTGGCTCCACTGCTCGCCCGCAAGCCCGTTCAGAAAGACCTGCGCGTTCTTCATGGCATCCAGAAGCTCGGGATCGCGTGAATGCACGACGGTCGAGGCGACCGGTATGAAGGCTATGCGTCTTACAAGCATGGCCTCCAGAAGTGCGGGCTGGACGCGGCCGCGCAAGCCGGAGACACCGCGCCGGGCGGCATGCTCGACCAGGCAATCGATCACCGGCCCGGCCTGGCCGGGAAGAGCGAGGACCTGCAGCACGCGGCCGATCCCGTCCGGTCGCGCGTAATAGGCGAAAGCGCCGACATTGGCGCCGTTCGGCGATGCCACCGACACGTAGACAAGCTCTCCGAAATCCGGCTTTTGCGCCGCATCGCCCAGAATATGGTTGAGCTGACCTTCCGCCCACTGCGGACGTAGCGGAGATTGGGCGCAAAGCGGCTCCAGCAGCCCCGCAAAGCTGCCGCTGTCGATCTCGGAGGTCCGAAATGCCCCCCGGCTCGATGCGTTGGCGACGACGCCGGTCCAGCGTCGTTGACGGCCCTTCATTTTGCGAAGGTAGAGCCGGTCGACGATCCGGGCGAGCGGGTTGAACATCCAGGCAAGCTTCATGTGATTGGCAAAAAGGCTGAGCATGAAGGTCGCCGGCCGCATCACGCGAACCCAGTCAAGGCTGTATTGCGGCAGCACCACGCCGCGAAGCCGCGTCCACAGTTTCACGGACGTATCATTGGCGGTTTCGCTGAAGGAGATGTCCTGCGGACCATCGAGGAAGGCCTTCAACAGGCGGGCACCGGCCATCGGATCGGTCTCGTGATCCTCGACCATCAGCGAGCTGCAGATGGCAGCGTAGAGCTGCCGGCCGTTGAATTTCATCGGCAGCGCATGAACGCCGACGAACCCGGAAACCTGGCCGGCGTCATTGACATGGACAAGCGAACGGAGCCCGCTGCCCCAGTCGGGTGCGTCCAGATAAAACCGCCTCATGTAATCGACGAGGGAGGCCGGCGCTGGCCCCCGCTTCTTGCGCAGCATGCGTTGAAACATGCCCGCGACGGCCGCAAGGTCGGCCTGATCGAGGGCGCGGACGACGCTCACGCCGGGCTCCCGGTTCCGGGAACCCGGCCACCATGTTTGCGCGCCATGGCGACACGGGGCTGGCCGTCGGCCGTCACGGCAAAGGTTGGGGTTTCGTAGGATTTCGTTCTCGATAAAAGGGTTGCTATCTGCCGATCTTGACCTTCGCCGAACTCAAACAGCAGCCATCCGCCTGGCTTGAGGAAAGCTGCGGCATCCCGGACCAGCCTTTGGAGGATCGAAATACCGTAAGGGCGGCCGCCGAAAGCTTCCCGAGGTTCGTTCTCCAACAGATGCGCGCTTTCGCTATCGAGACGGGACGACGAAATATAGGGCGGGTTGCACACGACCATGTCGGCAGCGCCGTGGAGGCCGTCCCCCTCGATCGCGGCAAATAGGTCGCCTTGCCGGACCTTGATCCTGTCCTGCAGGGCGAGGCGCACAACATTGCGGCGGGCAAGCGAAACCGTGCTGTCGGTCAGGTCCGCCGCCCATGGCCGAGCCCGAGGACATTCGCTGACGATGCCCACGGCAAGATTGCCGCTGCCGCAGCACATGTCGATCAGGATCGTTTCGTGCGCCTGTTCGCCAAGAATGGCCGCGGCCGTCCGGCCAAGCAGTTCCGTTTCGGCTCGCGGCACCAGAACGTCAGGCGCGAGTTCCAGCTCAACCCGCATGAGGCGGTGCAATCTCGGCCAATTGCGATCGTTTGCACGGCCGGCAGGAAGGCTGTGATGCTGCGGCAAGGAAATTCCCTATGCTGAGGGGATGAAACGCGGGTTCCCTGTTGTTACCAACTCTGGGTAAACTGATATTAAATATCATGATTGGATTGGGAGTAACCGGCCTATGTTGGCGGCGTCCTGTCTCATCGATGGCGAATTCCTGTGCCGCCGCAAGCCGATCCATGCGCTAATTCAGAGCAACGCCTCGTACCGGTCTCCGATCTTTTCAATTTCGAAATCCGCCGCCCTGCTTTTCAGGATCGCGGCGGTTGTCGGCTGGTCGAGCATTCCGGCCATCGCCACTGCCAGGGCCGCAGCATCGCCGACCGGCACCAGGGCGCCGAAGCGGCCGTCATCAAGTATTTCGCGCGGGCCGTGCGGCGCGTCCGTGGCGACCACCGGAATCCCCGCTGCCATGGCCTCGACCAGAACATTGCCAAAGCCCTCGCTGGTCGATGATAGGACGAACAAGTCAGCTACGGCGTAGCAGGCCGCCGGATCATTGACATAGCCCGCAAACAGAACGTCTGCGCCGATACCGGATTCTTCGGCATAGGCGCGCAGCTCGTCGGCCAGCGGACCCTCGCCGAAGATGACAAGCCGAGCCCGGCGGCCGGCGCGCAGCACAGCGAAGGCCCGCAGCAACGTCCAATGATCCTTAACCGGCACCAGGCGTCCGGCGGTGATGATGACGGGGCCGTCGCCCAGCGCCGCGAGCTCTGCCTGCCAGGCGTAGGAGCGTTGCTGGGATGCCGCAGCCGGCGGCAGCGGGTTGTTGATGACCACGACCTTGGATTTCGGGAAGCCTCGGGCCACAAGATCGCCGCCGACACCCTCAGAAACCGCGATGGCTCTGGTGGCGCGGGCCGCAACCAGGGCCGAAAGCCAGACCGCCATTTTCGCGCCAAGGCTGCCGGAAGGCAGTGAGGCGGCGGCGTGGAAACTCGGGAAGAACCGCGCCCTGCTTCCCGCGAGGGAAAGCGCCAACGCCACGACCAGATTGGCGAATTCCGGGGCGCTGTAGATCGCGTCGGGAGAAAGGCGGCCAAGCAGGCCCGCGCTTCGCACGATGCCTTTCAGTGTCGCCCACTTGCCATAACCCTCGCCGCGAATGAGGAGGCCGAAATCGACCAGATGTACGGCAGGCGAAAGCAGGGCGGCATTGGGCCCCTGCGCGTTCCAGGTAAAAAGCGTGACGTTGTGGCCGCGCGATGCCAGTTCGTTCGCCATCAGGACGAACACGCGCTCGGCGCCGCCGCCCCTGAGGCTGGCAATGTGAAAGACAATCCGCTTCGCCATTTCAGGCGCGGCTGGCAATGACATCCGGGCGGTTCGGCGGAAGCCGCATGTCGCGCACGATACCCAGGGTAATGGCGAGCAACATGCCGAGGATCATGCCGCCAATGGCCCCCAGGCCGATCATCACGACGGTGCGCGGGGGCCATGAACGGCCCTTTGGCGGCACTGCGGTGGAAATCACCTGCACATTGGTGCTGTCGATCTGTTCGCGCTCGGTTATCTGGCGTGCCCGCGACAGGAAGCTCTCATAGATAGCCGTCTTCGACGCGGCGTCACGTTCAAGCTCACGCAAGGCGACCTCGGAATCGCTATCCGAGAACACGTTGCCCTTCAAGTCATTCATCTTGGCATTGAGGGAGGCCGACGAGGTTTTGGCGGCATCGAGATTGACCTTCGCCAAGCGCAGGGTGCGCGCGTATTCGGCGCTGAGTTGCGCGCTGACCGTGTTGTACTCCGTCTTAAGCCTGACGATCGACGGATGACGGGGGCCAAAGGTCATCGACTGCGAATCGATCTGCTGGCGCAGGCCGTTGGCCGTTGCGCGCAGCGCCACAAGCGCCTCCGACGTGGCGGGACCGGAATTGGTGCCGTTTGCGCCGGCGGCAAGCAGGGCGTCGTAACTTGCCTGCGCGGCGATGACGCGCGATTGCGTCTCCACGATCTGGCCGTTGAGCTGGGTCATGGTTTGCGAGGAAACAAGCTGCCCATTGCTGGTGGCCAGATTGTGGCTGCGCCTATAGGCCTCGACCTTCTCTTCGGCCGCCTGCACATCGCTCTTGAGCTGGCCCAGCCGCCCGTCCAGCGCGGCCGCGGCACGGCTGGCGCCGGAAGCCTCGGCGCTGGCCAGCTCTTCCTGGAAAGTCTTGACGATATCCTGCGAAATCAGGATCGCCTTAGCGGGGGTTTCCGCCGATACCATCAAGGTCGTGACAAACGACTTTTCATCCGCGATGCTGCTAACCCGTTCCGCCAGGTTCTTCAGGGCGGTAAGCTTTGGGTCGGGTTTGGCGCCGTCCGTCCCTGTGCGGCTTCGGTCCGCGTCGAAGAACTCCGGGTCACTGGCCAGGTCAAGATCGTCTACAACACGTGAAAGCACGCTGCCCGAGGTCAAGATGCGCTCTTTGCTGCGCGCGCTGAGCAGCTGTCCATCGACCTGGGCCGATTGCGGGTAAAGATCATTCGGAACAACCTGAAGATTGGCGGGATTGATGAGGATGTCCGTGGTCACGGTGTAGCGCTGCTTGCTCAGCAGAGCGTAGGCACCGCCGATGATCCCGCCGGCTATTGCCAGCAGGCATACCAGAGCGAGGCCGGCGCGCAGCCAGACAAACAGACGCCCGAAATCGAGTTCGAGAAAGGTTCCGATCTTGTTGAGCGTCACCGTCGTGACGGGCTCGGCTACAGGCGGCGCCACGGGTGCAGGCGACACAGGGGCCGACGTTACAGGGGCCGACGTTACAGGGGCCGACGTTACAGCGGGTGCCGCCGCATGTGCCATGATCGGCGCGGTTTGTTGCGGCTTTGGCCTGCTGGCGCGCCGCGCATTTTCGATCCGTTCATAGGGGCTAATGCCGGCGGCGGCCGCGGCTGGAGGAGGACCGGAAGCGGCGGACATCATGCTAACCCTTTAATATTCAATACGCACAGCCTGCTTTACGGAAACATCGTTAACATTTCATTTTCCAGGCGTGTCAGGCGCGTTCCGGAACAGCGACCTATCCACCCTTGGTCGGTATTCTGCCACGCCCGTCGTAGCCTGGCAAAGCGTGCAGGCGTTTCAAATGGAAATACAAGAGGTCGTCGCGAGGGCACCCGCAAGGAGCGGGCTTGGCGTCATGTCGCTGTTGATGCTGGTTGGCCTTGAAGGGGCGTGCCGGTTTGGCGCCCATCCGGCTTTCGATAAGCGAGCAACAAGATGACGAGCAGCATGATATCCGGCGCCTTCGAAGAAAGGGCATTGTTTGACAATGCCGCGAGAATGGACGCGGCCGCTGCGATATGGGCGGCCCGAGGCGTATTGCGCAGGAGCTTGAAAAGGAACCGGAAGAAAGCAAACGCGAAGAGCAAGGCGATCGGCAGGCCAAACAAAAGCGTAAGAACGACCGGCGTGCTTTCGATGAAGGGGAGGTTGAGCTTTTCGTTGACGATCTTCAACAACTCGTTGGGATTCATGCCAAGCAGGATGTCCCTCCATTCAACGAACTTGAATACATCGTAGATCTTGACGCGCGCATCGTAATTTTGATCAAAGAGCGTATTGCTGAAGCGGTTCAGCAGCCCCGCCGAAAAGAGTATCGCAATCAGTATGGCGCCACCGGCCAGCGTCAGCATCAGCACCAGGAGTTTGGCCTGGCGTTGATGTCTGGGTGACAAGTCCGGCCAAGGCAGGAACACGAGCAGGAACAGGATCTCGCCGCAAGCGAGCAGCAGGGCGGTGCGCGCGCCCGAAGCGGCCGTGCCGATGAAGAGAATGAAGATGCAAAGCGCGCACACCCAGATACGCCACCGCGTCAATGCAACGAAACCTATGGCGGTGGTGCAAAGCGCGCCCAGCGCCAGCGGATGGGCCGACAGTCCGATCGGCCGAAAGTCCAGCTCAACGAGGGGATAGGGCAGGAATCGATGCTGGGTGACGGCCTCGATCGTTCCGATGATGGCGCTGAGGACAATCATGCCGACGATGACATTGCCAAGCGCCCTGCGCACATGGTCACCCAGGGCAAGCATGATCATCGCCGCGGCACAAGAGACCAGATAGGAATCGATTATGAAGCCGGCCGAGCCGGCACGGCCTATCACGAAGAGATAAGGCACCAGCCACAACAGCAGCAGCGAATATAACAATGTCGCCTTGAACAGCCTGACTTCATCGCCTTCGAGCCGAATTGGCCGGGTCGTGGCGATGACGACAAGCAGCAGAAAGATGGCATAGGTCCCGATATGCAGCTTTTCGGGAAACGACCCCCCCTCCGTCGAATAGGACATCACCATATTCATCAATTGCGGAGAGATGGTCGAGCGGAGCAGGAAAGCGAAGGCCGCGAGGAGAAAGAACAGGAGTGTGAGGGCGTCTTGGCGGCTGGCCTGCGCGGTCACGAACTGTTGCTCTGTGGGGGTGACACTCACGATTATCTGACCAGCGTTGCGGCTTGCGATTGAGATGGCAGGGGACGAACGCACCCCCGGGTACATTTTCCTGCAAGAACGTAAAGGAATATGGATAACCCGATCTTAACAGTGGCGATGCCCGGCATGGGCTATTTCATGAAGTCGGTAACCCACACTTAATTGGCCGGTCGTATTGATGGCGATGCTTTGCACGGCGTCCGACGCGCTGCCTGTGGACGGCACAATGGCATCAGGCGCCGGCAAAGCGCAGGAGATCAAGGTGAAGAAGTTCTATTCGATTCAGTATCTTCGCGCCTGCGCCGCCTTGCTGGTTCTGTTCGCACACGCCTTTTCCTATCAGATTGGCGTGGACAATCTGATTATTGTGACGGCGGGCCGCCTGGGCGTCGTTCTGTTCTTTGTCATCAGCGGTTTCATAATGGTCCATATTACGGGAGATGGTCCGTTTTCCGCTGCCACCTTCCTGAAACGCCGAGCAATCCGGATCATCCCCCTTTACTGGCTTTTCACCAGCCTCGCCGCGGTTCTGGCGGCGCTCGCGCCAAGTCTCTTCCAGAAGACCGTCTTTACGTGGCCCCACTATCTTCAGTCGCTCCTCTTCATTGTTCACGAAGCGCCTGGACGGGATAGCGCCAGTCCAATCCTCTCACTCGGCTGGACGCTCAATTACGAGGTGTTTTTCTATATCGCTTTTGCGGTGTTCGCATTCCTGTCCGTGACCTCGCGCGTATTTGTGCTGACGGTCTTTTTCATTACGATGTGGATAGCCGGGCTGTGGCTGGCTCCCACCAACCCTGTTATCCAGTTCTATCTCAACCCTTCTCCGGTGGCATTCGTCATCGGTATGTGGATAGGGCGGCGCTATTTGGACGGTGATTTCACTTCCGACATACGCCATGCTTGGATATTCGGCGTAATGACCGCTGCGGGCGGGGTGCTTTCATTCGTCGATGACGGTACGCCGCTCTTGGGTCAGATCAGCTTCGCGGGACAAGCAATGTGGGCGGCGGGCCTGCTTCATCTCAGCCTCATTCTGGAGCCGAAACTCAAGCACTGGAGCCTTCTCGAGCAGTTGGGCGACGCTTCCTACGCGCTTTATCTGTCGCATATCTTCGTGATCGGCGCTGTGGCGTACCTGGCCAGACGCACCGTCGGATACGAGCATCCGACAACGGTATTGTTGGTGTCGGTGGTCAGCATCGTGGCAGCCTGCCTCGTCAGTCTGGTGATTTACGAGATGATCGAGAAGCCGATTCTTCAGACCCTGAACGGCAGAAGGAAGACGAGAAACACACCGCTTCCTCATATTGCCACGGAGAACAAATAAGCAGGCCAAGCAACGGGACGGTCACGGCTTTCAGCGCTTCAGTCAGCCCGCGCTGTCCACGACCTCGACATTGCCGGCGCGGTTAAGCGTATGAATGCCCGTGCGTGCCCATGCCGGACCCGCGCCGATCGGCCGGGGCGAGGCGAAGCGGACATCGGACGCGTCGAGTCGCTCAAGCTGCATCAGCCCCAGACCACCGCCATAGGCCCTCGATCCGTTCTGCACCGGCAGCACCAGGGCATCGTCCTGGCGGATAAAGGCGCCGCCCGGCCGGGTGGCCGAATGATCGACGGCAATGGGATTGAGCGGATGGGCGACCCATGGCCCGCGCAGCGAGGGCGCGCAATAGACCGCCATCGTGTCCGATGCGCTGCCGTAGCCGAACCGCTCCGTTCCAACCAGCCAGAAGCGACCGTCGGATTCGAGCAGCGTCGCGTCGTTGAAATCCCTGTCCGTCATCAGCACCGTGTCGCGGACCCAGCGGTCGGGAAACTGCGCGGCGCGATAGAGCACAAGTTCGCGAGCCGAACCACTTTCGGGGATCATGAAAATCTCGCCATCGTGTGCGAACACCTGCGGATACGACAGGTGGTGCGCTTCCTCCAATACAACCCTTGGAACACCGAAAGTGCCATCGTCACCGAGCTCGGCGACGGAAATCACGCCGCGACTCGTCGCGTAGGGGAATTCCTCGACAAACAGATGATGGCGGCGGTCGGCCTCGAAGACGAACGGGTCGGCATAGAAGCGTTGGCCATCGTCCGGCAGGACTGTGAACGGTTTGCCGTCGAGTTGCCCGGTTTCGGCGATGCCTGGTCCGTCGATCACCCGATAGGCAACCTGCCAATAGAAGGGGCGTCGTCCCCGCCTGATTTTTTGCACGGCGCGATCGATCAAAGCCCTGCCAAAAAAGGGCACATAGTGTCGAACAAAACTGTCGTTCTTCAGGATCGGCACCGGGTTGTCGCTTACCGGCACAAGCTTGCCCGCAAAGAAGCGGGCGACGGTTTGCATGATCAGCGACATGGCGCCGGCGAGCAGGTCGTTGCAGCTTCGAGATAGCCAGAGCCTGTCTGCCAGCATCGGTCTAGCCTGGGCCACGACAACGCCATCGAGGCGAGCGCCAAGTTCAGGCAATTGTCCGCTCGCCAACATTGCGGCAACGCCGGCTGGAAAGCTGTTGCGACCGCAAAATTCGAGCCTCAGGACTGGCGCGTCTTGCCCCGTTGCGCTGGCAGTGAGATCTATGACGAGGTCCGGAGGGCCGCGATCGATGGGCGGCAACGGCTCGGACTGGCCCGCCAGCGAGGGACCGAAACGCCGGCTCTCGATCGCCAAGACAGTGTCCAGCCCCCGAGCGGTTGGCGCCGGCGCCGGCGCGTGGCAACTCGAGACCCCATAACCTGCCGCACCCAACCGCATGAAAAGCTCATTTTCCCAGCGCCGGGATGCGACGGCGTGGCCGATGATTAAAATATTAGTCAACCCAAGTTATTCTCGTTAAAGCAAAAAATGGCTTTGCTCTGGTATCTTTCCCCACAGTTCCTGGCAAGGGTTGCCCAAGGGGGGCTGCGGACTCTAGCGTTAATCATACGTTAATTTTTTTGAATACGAAGGCGGTTCAGGGCGCTATTGTTAGGCTGAAAGCACATGTCAGCCGGGCGCCCACGCTTTCGGTGACCAGGGTCAACCATGAACGCCGTTTCACATCCGAACTTGCCCTCAAGGCGAAAACTGCTGATCGTGTTCGGCACGAGGCCGGAGGCGCTCAAATGTTTTCCGGTGGCGCGGGCCGCGCTCGCCCATCCAGGCTTCACCACGGAAATATGTGTGACGGGCCAGCATCGCGAGATGGTCAATCAGGTCATTGAACTGACGGGCCTGCCGGTGCACTACGATCTCAACATCATGCAGCCAGGTCAGACGTTGTTCGACGTGACCTCGCGCGTGCTCCTCGGAATGGCGGGGGTGCTGGAGAAGGCGAAGCCGGACATCGTCGTCGTCCAGGGCGACACAACCACCGCGATGACCGCGGCTCTAGCTGCCTTCTACAAGCGGATTCCGGTTGCCCATATCGAGGCGGGATTACGCAGCCACAACATCAACTCTCCCTTTCCGGAGGAACTGAACCGCAAGATTGCCGGCAACATCGCCACCTGGCATTTTGCGCCGACCACCGAGGCGCGCGACAATCTCATCGCCGAAGGAAAGGCTGCGAACACCATCTTCGTAACCGGCAATACCGTGATCGACACGCTGCTGCATTTCTCCAGCGAGATCGATGCCGACAAGCTGATGAACGCCAAGCTCGCCGCTCGTTTCCCCTTCATCGATCCGACCAAGAAAATGATACTCGTCACCGGTCATCGCCGTGAGAATTTCGATGGCGGCATCCAGAGAATCTGCACCGCGCTGAAGGCATTGTCGGCGCGCAGGGATGTGCAGATCATCTACCCGGTCCATCCCAACCCGAATGTGCGCTCCGTGGTCGAGGCCGAAATCGGGACGGTGCCGAACATCCACCTGATCGACCCGCAGGACTATTTGCCGTTCCTGTACCTGCAGAAACAGAGCTACCTGGTGTTGACCGACAGCGGCGGCGTGCAGGAAGAGGCGCCTTCACTCGGCAAGCCGGTGCTGGTGATGCGGGAAAACACGGAGCGACCCGAAGGGATCGCCGCTGGTACTGCCCGGCTGGTCGGCACCGATATCGAAAAAATTCTGGCCAATGCCAATAGCCTGCTCGATGATGAGAGCGTCTATCGCGGCATGGCGGAGAGGCACAATCCATACGGCAATGGCCAAGCTGCGAGCCGGATCGTTGAGGAATTGCTGAATCATGGCTGAAATCAAAACCGTTTCCGTTATCGGCATGGGCTATATCGGCCTGCCGACCTGTGCCATTTTTGCCAGCCGCGGACTCGATGTCATCGGTGTCGATATCAACGAGGCGGTGGTCGCGAAGGTCAACCGCGGCGAAATCCACATCATCGAACCGGACCTGGATGGTTTGATCCAGAAAGTCGTCGCCAATGGCAAGCTCAAGGCATTCAGTACGCCTCAGCCGGCCGATGCCTATATTATCGCCGTTCCAACTCCGATCACCCCGGACCGCAAGCCGGATGTCAGCTACGTGCTTGCGGCAGCGCGAAGCATCGCTCCGGTGCTAAAACGGGACGACCTGGTGGTGCTGGAATCAACATCGCCGGTCGGTACGACGCGTGTCATGACAGCGCTGCTCGCGGAACTGCGACCCGATCTCAAATTTCCCGTCGCACATGGCGAGGAAGCTGACGTCCTGGTCGCCTACTCTCCCGAGCGCGTGCTGCCGGGAAAGGTGCTGACGGAACTGATCAACAATGATCGCTCGATCGGCGGGCTGTCCCGAAAGTCTTCGGAGCGGACAGCGGCACTCTATTCAAGCTTCGTCGCCGGCGACCTGTTCATAACCCAGGCCGAAAGCGCGGAACTGGTTAAGCTGACCGAAAATGCGTTCCGCGATGTCAATATCGCCTTCGCCAATGAGCTTGCGGCGGTGTGCCAGGATCTGTCGCTCAACGTCTGGGAGGTAATCGATCTCGCCAACCGGCATCCTCGCGTGAACATCCTGCAGCCGAGCCCGGGCGTGGGCGGCCACTGCATTGCGATCGATCCGTATTTTATCATCGACGCCGCACCGAACAATACGCGGCTGATCAGTTCGGCACGGCGCATCAATTCCGAGCGACCCTTGTCGGTGGTCAGGGACATCGAGGCATTGCTCGACCCGACCCGCAAGCAGACGATCGCCTGTCTTGGCCTCAGCTTCAAACCCAATATCGACGATATGCGCGAGAGCCCGGCTGTCGAGGTTGTTAAGCTTCTGTCCAAGATTCCCAATATCAAGATCGTCGCTGCCGAGCCCAATGCGCGTCAGTTGCCACACGAGCTCGAGGGCAGCGGCGTCATGTTCACCGATGCACTTTCCGCTATTGACCAATCCGATATCGTCGTCCTGCTGGTCGACCATCGACAATTCAATCTGATCGATCCCGAAGCGCTCAAGGACAAGAAGCTCGTCGACACACGGGGCCTGTGGACCTGGCGCAAGGCGCGCAAGCCCGACGCCCGCATCGAAGGCAAGAAATCCGAAATGGAACGCTCGCAGTCTCTCGCTCGCACCGGAGAAGCGGCATGAACTCGCATGACCCGGCATGGGCGCAACACTCCCTATTGGCATCACGCCGCCGCGAGTTTCTCGGTGCGACCATCCATGCGCTGACCATGGCCGAGACGCTGGCCATCGCAGACGAGGCGATGGCGACGCGGCGGCCGCTTCATCATGTTGTCGTGAACGTCGCCAAGCTTGTGAACATGCGCAAGAATGCCGAACTGCGCGAGGATGTCGTCGGGGCGGATATGGTCAATGTCGACGGCAAAGGCGTGCTTTGGGGCGCACGGCTCTGCGGCGTCGACTTGCCGGAGCGTGTGACGGGCGTCGACGTCATGATCAACCTGCTTGCGCTGTGCGCCAGGCGTGGCTATCGCCCCTACCTTCTGGGCGCTGAACAGCACATTCTCGACGCAGTTGAAAGCCGACTTGCCAGAGATCATCCGAGCCTGGCCATTGCCGGCAGGCGCAATGGGTATTTCAAGGCGGACGAAGAGGCCGCGATCGTCGAGGCCATCAACGCTTCAGGTGCCGACTGCCTGTTTGTGGCGATGCCGACGCCGAGCAAGGAGCGCTTTCTCAAGCGCTATCGCGACGTACTCGCTCCGAGTTTCGTCATGGGCGTGGGCGGCAGCTTCGACGTCTATGGTGGAAAGGTCGCCCGGGCACCGAAACTGGTTCAGGCGGCCGGCCTGGAGTGGCTGTTCCGCGTGGCCCAGGAGCCGCGACGCTTGTGGCGCCGCTACTACGATACCAACACCGCCTATGCACTGCTGCTGTGGCGTGAGTTCTGGTCTCGCCGGGGACGCCGAAACGTCAATCCGTAGGCTCGCGACTTTCAGACAAGCATGCCTCATAGCGCGGGATTTATGCGATCCGGAGCCGTGCCCTTAGCTTGCCGATGAACTGCGTCACGGCCGCGGGGTGAAACAACCAGGTCAGTCCCAGGAAAGCCGCAGCGCCGGCGACGCCGCCCGCCGCGAGCGGAAAGATCGCCGGCATATAGCCCAGCGCAGTGCCGGCAAGGCTGGCGGCCAATCCGGTGCAGATAGAAATGATGACTGAGACAGCGATGTCGCGCCAGGGCACCGGCACCGGCGTGAGCCTCTCGGCGATGACGATGCAGGCTGCAAGACCTGCCAGCGACCCGCCCGCCAACGCCAACGCCGCGCCAACCTCCGCCATGGTGGGAATCAACAGAAAAGACAGTGAAATCGTTGCCACCGAGCCGAAGGAATTGGCGATGATCAGCAACCACGGCCGCTTATGTGCGTGCACCACGACGCCATAAACGAAGCTTGTGAGATTGGCACAAAGAACGCTGAAGGCGATGATCGGGAACAGCAGGCCGAAGCGACCATGATATTCCGCGGGCAGCAGGAGTCGCGTGATGTCGCCGCTGAGCGCGATAAGCATTGCTGCGACCGGCAGGCAAAGGCGTATCATCAAGGCCATGAGTTGCGACAACAACCGCCCGGACGCCTCGGATCCCTCTTCGTCGAAGCGGCTGACCACTTCTGGAAATGCGCCCATGTTGATTGCGTTGGCGACCATATCGATCGGCTGCCGAGCCAATGCGTAGGCGGCTGCGAAGACGGCCACCGCGCCGGCATCGTAGTAGAGCTTGAGGAAGACGCGTTCAGCGCTGTTGAGACCGAAACCGACCAGCGCCATGATGACCAGGGGCACGCCGAGGGCAAAAAACTCCTTGTGGGTGAAGCGCGGCGGGCCGCCAATAACGCGCCCGGATGCCACCACGCACGCCACGATGCCGGCAATCAGCACGGCGAGGCTCGAGCCGAGCGATACCGTCAGAAACGAGCGTTGGAAGATAAGGATGGCGGCGATCGGCAAGGCGAGTTGCAGCAGGCCGCGCAGATATTCAAGCATCGAATAGAGGGAATGACGCTGCTGCATTTGCAGCACCGTCAACGCGAACCGGCTGATGGAGCCGGCAATCAGATAGCTGCAGACGGCGATTGCAAATTCGATCCAGCGCTCCGGCACGATCACCGCCGAGGCGATCACGGATATGATCAGGGCCAGCACCGTGGTGACAAGCAATACCTGTCCGGCAAGCATCAGGCTGCCACGGCTGACGTCGCCTTTTCCGCCAAGCCGCAACAAGGCAATGCGCAGCCAGTTGGTAACGGCAACATCCGTCATTTCGCCCACGGTGACCACCAGGGTCAGCAGGCCATACTCCGTCTGGTCGATCAGCCGCGTCATGACGACCAGCAGGAGCAGAGCGGAAACCCGCGTCAGCAGAATAGCTGGGCCATAGATGAGTGTGGAACGGAGCAGCAAAGGGTTGTTCCCGGAAAATTTGCCGTCGATTAATCGTTGACCGACGGGAATTCCAGCACGATGACGGCAAAGGGTGAACGGATACAGTTTGAACCAAAAGATTTGTCGTAAATCTTTTTTGGAACCTTTGCTTTACGGTCACCCGGCATCCGCAATCCAAATGGTGTCATGTTGCAGCGTCTCGCCCACAATAGAAAAATACATGTCCTGGTCGCAACGCCCTCGGGCGTTTCGGGACAAGGCGGCATCGACCGGATCATGGGGGCGCTGAAGCAGGAGTTCGAACGGCAAGAGATCGCCGACATCGATCTGCGCTTTCTTTCCAGCCGTGGCCCGGGACATGTCGGGCTTTCGATCTTCTACATGCTTGGTTTTTGCGCGCGGATGCTTGCGGCCCGCCTCGACAGACGCGCCGACGTCATTCACATCAATATATCGGTCTCCGGCAGCACCTATCGCAAGATGATGATCGCCGCCTGCGCCAGGCTGTTGTCGATACCATATGTCCTTCATCTGCATGGGGCGCAGTATCAGACATTCTGGAAAGATGATCATAGTTTCATGAGCCGCCGTATCAGGGCTCTGTTCGAGCATGCCGGCCGGGTGATTGTCCTGGGGGGGCTTTGGCGCGATTTCGTCGCCAGCCGGGCACCGGCGAACGGCGGCAATATTGTCATCGTTCCCAACGCCACGGCAGTTCCTTCCCTGGCGCATGTCGGCGGAGGCGATCACGTGCACATCCTGTTCCTCGGCCGCATCGGCGAGCGAAAGGGCGTGCCGCAGTTGGGCGAGGCGCTGGAGCGGATGAAACATCTCAGGGGTTGGCGTGCCACGATCGCCGGCGATGGTGAGGTCGAGCCGGCACGAGCGAGGTCGGTCGCTCTAGGGATTGCCGACCGTATTGCTTTTCCGGGCTGGGTGGGACCTGACGAGGTCGCATCACTGATCGCTTCGGCCGATATTCTGGTGCTCCCCTCGTTCGCCGAAAATCTGCCAATGTCGGTGATCGAAGGCATGGCGGCCGGCCTGGCTGTCGTGGCCACCCCGGTTGGCGCGGTCGAGGACATCATCACCCACGAACAATCCGGTCTGTTGGTGCCGCCCGGCGATGTGGCGGCGTTGACCGAGGCGTTAACTCGGCTGGTCGAGGATACGGCGCTGCGCGCGCGGCTTGGCGCCGCCGCCATGGCGGTGCACCGGGAAAGGCTTGAGCTTGCACCGTTTGTCGACGCGATCTGCGATGTCTGGAGATCGGTCGCGTCCGAGGCGCGATCGGTCAAGCGCTGACGCTGTCCTTCATTGTCGTCACTGCGGCGGGCCAAGCGCGAATTCGCGGTGGAATATCTCCAGGTTCAAAAGCGCCCATATCAGTTTTTCGTGGTCCGCGGCGCGCTCGGCGTGCTCCCTGACAATCTGGTCCAGCTTCTTGGCGCTCAAATAGCTACGGATGACCGAATGGGACGAACACAGATGGTCCCGTACATAATCGCTCATCGGCCCGCGGAACCATTCGGCGACGGGCACCTTGAAGCCGATCTTTGGGCGGTTGAGGACCTCGTCGGGAACCATGCCGGCCATGCAGTCGCGCAGGATCTGTTTGCTGTGCAGGAAGCCCAGCCTGTAACGATCGGGCAGTTGGCTGACGAAGGAAACCAGATCGCGATCAAGGAATGGCATTCGCCCCTCGATTGAACCGGCCATCATCACTCGGTCGCCCCGTTCCAAGAGGTTGTCGGGCAACCACGATGTCTGATCAAAAAACAACACACGGCGCAGATGAGATTCCGTCACACTCGAAGAGAACGGGAAATCGTTGCAGTCATGGCCGCAAGTGGCCAACCCACCGAGGAGCGAATCGCGTTCCCGCGCCGTCATGGCTCCAAACCAGGAGATCATCCGGGTGGCAAAGTCCCGTTCACCCGCGCTTCGGGCAAATGTATCGAACTTGGCCGATGCGCCGGGCAATGCGCGCATCAAAGGGGCGAGGAGATTGTTGTGAAGCGACGCTGGAACAAGTGACCGGTAGACACCCGCCAGAGACTCTGCGCGATGTTTGGGGTAGCCGCCGAGTATCTCGTCCGCACCTTCGCCCGTAAGCACCATCTTGACGTCCTGCGAGGCTCGAACCGACATCAGGTAAATTGGAATGTCCGTACTTTGTGAAACAGGTGCCCCCCGATGGCGGACCATCTTGGGCAGATGATTCATCAGGTCATCCGCCTGGATGACGATTTCGCAATGATCGGTCTTGAAATGATCGGCGACGCGCCGGGCGAATGGAAGCTCGCTGTAAGCCTGTTCGCTGAAACCGACCGAAAACGTACGAATGGGGTTGTCGCTGTGCCTGGTCATCAGGGCAACGATTGCCGACGAGTCGAGGCCCCCGGACAGAAAGGCGCCAAACGGCGCATCACTGCGCATCCTGATCTCGACAGAACGGTCGAGCAATTCCAGAAATCGCCGCTTGGCGGTTCCTGGATCGATATCCGCTGTCAGATCGGTCTGATCCGGGGGCGCATAGTAGCGCGTTTCCGTTACTTCCCCTTGCGACCACACAGCGTAGCTTCCCGGGTTGAGCTTGCGGATCTGTTTGAAAAGCGTCCGCGGTCCAGGCACGTAACGCCAGGTCAGATACTCGCGCACTCCATCCAGATCGAGCTGCTGGCCATCTGGCTGCGCAGACAACAACGCGCTGATCTCCGAGGCAAACGACAGCAAATTTCTGCCTTGCATGAGGTAAAGGGGTTTTTTTCCAAAGGGGTCGCGAGCGAGGATCAATTCGCGCCGTTGAGCGTCCCACAGCGCAAAAGCGAACATCCCGCTCAATCGGTCGAACATGGCCAGGCGCCACTGGTCATAAGCCCTGAGCAGCACTTCCGTGTCGGAGCGTGTGCGAAAACGGTGGCCGAGACCGATCAACTCCTCACGCAACTCGATGTAGTTGTATATTTCGCCGTTGAAAATAATCCGGAGCCGTCCGTCCTCGGTCTGCATCGGCTGATTTGAATCGGCGTTTAAGTCAATAATCGCCAGGCGGCGATGCACCAATGCCAACTGGTCCTCGCCTGTGTTCAGGTCCAGGAGTTCGATGCCTTCGGCATCGGGACCACGATGCTGCAAGGCATTCGACATCCCGGCGGCCCGATCTTGTGGCTTCTCGACCCTGCGCCCAATCCAGCCGGCAATTCCGCACATTCTTTCCCTTGGCCCTCTTTCCCTTGTTTGCGTATGATCGAGGACACCAATCTACAGCGAATATATTAAATAGCTGCTCGGTGGAGTGATTTTAAAACTGAGCCTGATTTGGTTCGATCAGGCCCTCTCGGCTGCAACTGGAGACGACAGTCCTTGGGTTTCACGCGATTGATCGCCAGCAACCAGGCAGACCGCTCGAACCGATCCTGACCCGATGACGAGTTATGGCAGGCCCAGTGCCCGCAACATCTCCCGGTCCGGGATCGCAGGCCCCTTGGGTTGGATAACACTCATTCCGTAAGGATTGGAGAATTCCCAGGCCGACCACGGCATCGCGAAGCGTTCCGCCTCTCTGCGCACTGCGATGAGATAGCGCAGGCGATCAGCATCGAAAGCTCCCATGCGGCCATCCGCAGACATCAGGATAACGCCGAATTCGCCCACGAACAGGCGTCGGCTCGCTATGCCATGGGCTTCAGCCCAGTCGACCGCCTGACGGAAACCCGCTTCGAGCTGGCTCTGCCCCCAATTCTGCTCAAAGTATCGGGCGATCGTTTCACGCGCCGAGGCCATGTTCATCACCTCTTCGATCTGGCTCAAGCCGGCGGCGTCCATCTGCGCCTTGAGGGTTTCGGCGACCACTTCGGGCGTGCTGGCGTCGGCAGGCCAGGGAAGGCCGGAGGAGAAAGCGTTCTTGTCATCGGCCCGCTGGTGCGTGAAGCTGTGCGGATCATACATGTGGAAGCTGTAATAGACGTTGGGGTCGTCGAAGTTGGGGTCCAGGTTGACCAGTCCCGCGATGCTCCCGCCGCAGGCGCCGGTCGCGACGATGGTGAGTTCGCTGCTGACGGCGCGAATATCGCGAACCGTGCCTGCCATGATCCGCTGCCAGTCATCGCTGCCGCTTGAATCGCAAGGGTAGTAGGCGGGCTCGTTATAGGGCTCGAGGGCGACCTTGTCGGCGCCAATTTTGATCAGCATGGCAGCCACCGCCACTACCATTTTGCGATAGCGGGCAACACCCTCGCTGTCGGCCCCGCCATGGATCATTTCCATGCTGTAGGCCGGAACCTGGCTGACGCCATGCAGATCGAAAACCACCTTGAGCCCGCTTGAAACCACCCGCTGCACCGCAGCGGCAAGCATGTCCAGCGCCTGTTGTCGTTTGGCGCCCTCGCTGGCAAGCAGAGGGCCAGGGTCGACACTCAGCCGGACAAAGTCGAAGCCCATGGATCGAATGCGACCAAACTGGTCGCCGTCCGGCCAATCGGTGAGCGGCCTGCCGCCCGCAAGCCATTCCTTCTCGCTGCGATAGGGCGGCCATTTGTAGGAACCATCTTTCTCCACCGGCGACCAGTTGAGCCATTCATGGACGCCAACGCCGCGCTCAAGCGGGATCGGCGCCGCCTCGGCTGACAAAGCCATGCCAAGCGCGCACGCTATGACGTAGACAACTTTTCTCATCGCAAAACTCCGCGTCATGGCCGAAGATATTAACCGCGGGAACGGAAAAGAGGATGCCGCCACACGCTTTTTCGACGGGATGGTGTATGAGGATCAAAATCTTGGCGGAGCGCGGATGAGGGTCGGGTGGTATTTCAACCGATTGCGCAGCATGGAGTTGGCCGAGATATTGCATCGGTTGGACGAGCAGCGCCGGAGGACCGTTTCGCGCCGCCGCGACAACGGCTGGCAGCGCTATGCGTCGCCGCAGTTGCACCCGGTGCTGCACGGATTGCGGAATGCTGTGCCGGCCGCTGCGACACCAGCCCAGCGGCAAGCTATCGAGGCGGCTGCGCAAAACACTCTTCGGGGCCAGTTTTCAGCACTTGGGCAGACCTGGCCACAGCGAGACCCCTATACTCTCTTTCCACCCGAGCTCTGGCGCCTTGATCCGGTGACCGGCCGGCTTTGGCCAGGCCCCAAGACCCATACTTTCGATATCGATTTTCGCCATGCCACCGGCCGTGGCGATGTAAAATATGTCTGGGAAATCAACCGGCTGCAGCAACTGCCGCCACTGGCTGCCCATCTGCTTCTCACCGGCGATGATCAATCCCGTGCGGCCATCGAGGCGGCGATCGAGAGCTGGCATTTCGCCAACCCACCATTTCGGGGCGTTGGCTGGGCCTCGGGCATCGAGGTCGCGCTACGAGCCATCAGCCTGATTGTCACGCTCGACCTCGTCGGCGACCGGCTTGGCGCGGCGACGCGAGAAAAAGTCGGTGAAATACTGGCGGCAAGCGCCTATTGGCTGCCGCGGTTTCCCTCCCGTTTTTCGTCCGCCAACAACCATCTCGTCGCGGAATTGGCTGGCGAATATTTGATCGGTCTGGCTTTCGGGGCCGAGGTGGCTCGCGAGTCGCTCCTGGCTGAGGTGCTCAAACAGATCCTGGCCGATGGCGCCGGGGCCGAGCAGACCCCGACCTACGCCGCCTTCAGTGCCGAACTTTTCCTGCTGTGCGCTGCGGCGGCGCGCCAGGCCGGACTGCCTTTTCCCCAGCCCGTCGAAGCGCGTTTGGCCGCTTTCGCCAATTTCGCAGGCTGGCTCCCGCCGAAAACCAGCGGCTTCGGCGACAATGATGAAGGCCGCGTGATCACGCTGGGGGGCGAAACCGATTATGTCGGATCGGTCGCGGCCGCCATCCGTGGTTTTCTACGGATGCCGGGCAGCGCACCGGAGCCTGGCGATTTTCGTGCGCTTTTCTTCGGCGCGCCACCGCGGCCGGCGCCGGTGCCGAATGGATTGCATACATTCACGCAAGGCGGGCTCTCCGTCTGGCGCGGCGAGATGAATGGTCGCAACGTCCATCTGACATACGACCACGGCCCGCTGGGCTACCTTTCGATAGCGGCGCACGGTCATGCCGACGCGCTGTCGCTCACCCTGTGCATTGACGGCGATCCGGTGCTGGTCGACCCCGGCACATGGCTCTATGGTTCGGGGGGAGGCTGGCGCGACTGGTTCCGCTCGACGCCGGCGCACAACACGCTGAACCTAGAGGGTAAAAGCCAAAGCATCATCTCCGGGGCGTTCAACTGGTCGCACAAGGCGGTTGCGACATTGGTGGAGAGCGAGCCGGGGCCGCACTGGAGGCTGTGTGCCCGACATGACGGGTACAAAGGCCGCTTCGGCGTTGTGCATCAACGCGCCGTGACACGCGATGGCGACGGCATCCTCGTGACCGACCAACTGCTCGGCGGCAGCCGCGTCGCTGAGATCGTCTTCCAACTCGCCGCCGACCTCCACGCCAACAGGGATGGAAACATTGTCACGATATTGCGCGGCGCTGAACCTTTGATGACTATCCACTTTCCAGACGCAGCGATCCACATCCGTTCCGGCGGCGACACACCGGGCCAGGGCGGCTGGGTTTCGCCGCGTTTTGGTGCAAGGCAGCCAGCCGAACGCCTCGCATGGCGTGGCCAAGTAGGCGAAAAGGGAGTAGTCATCCGGCTCGCGCCAAGTCCGCCGCAGACCCGATAACGGGCAGGTTGCAGGCGCAGCGTTCGACATTAATTACGTTCAGATATTTAGCGGTTTTGACACCGTTGATCTGCTAATTTGGCCATGATTGTTCTGCCAGTCGCATCCCGATACACAGTTGCGGGCAGCATATGATAGGCCTGGCAATATGTGCTTCGCGACGAGCCGGATCACCATTTCACCACCTAGGAGCCACTGCATCGATGTTTTCGGAATTCGCCAGAGTGATCGTGGAAAAACTCTCACACATCGATCTGCTGACACTCGGTCTCCTGTTGCTCACGGCGCTGGGGAGCGCGGTGGTCGCCTACTGGCGAACGGTCGAACAGAAATCCTTCCGGGACTTTTTCGACTTCGCCTTTCCCGCGGAAGTCATCATGCACCCATCGGCGCGAGCGGACGCATTGTTCTGGATCACGAAAAGGCTGGTGATGCCCTTCCTGCTCATTCCCGCCGGTGTCACCTTCGTTGCCGCCACGGGATATGCAACAAACCAGGCAGTCGGCTGGCTCTTCAGCATCTCGCAACCGCTGATACCCGGCCCCGCCGGCCCAGTGACGATCATCCTCTTCACCGCAACCATGCTCGTTGCTTACGATATCTCCTACTACCTATATCACGTTGCCCAGCACCGTTTCCCGTTCCTGTGGGAATTGCACAAGGTGCATCATTCGGCCGAAGTGATGGTTGGGATCACCAAGGACCGGGTTCACCCCCTGGACGATCTGATGAACCGGATCTGGGACGGCGTCATACCGGGGATCAGTTTCGGCTTGTGGAGCCTGATTGCGCTTGATCCGGTCGAGATCGCCATATTTGGCATCAACGTCTATGTCATTCGCAACATTCTCATGATGGACTTTGTTCGCCACACGCATCTGAAGATTTCCTTCGGCCGGTTGAACGGCGTCATCTTGTGTCCGCACTGGCACCAGGTGCATCACAGTGTCGACCCTCGCCACTACGACAAGAATTTCGGGCTGCTTTTTTCATTCTGGGATCGCATATTCGGAACGCAGTTCATCCCGGATCCGGACGAAGACCTCAAGTTTGGACTGATAGATCGCGACGTACGCGACTATCAGTCGCTTTTCGGACTTTACGTGCTGCCGCTCAAGAAAATGGCAAACCATATCATGCGACTTTTTCAAAAGCGCATCGATGTCGCGCAGCCGCAGGACCGTCTCCAACCATGAACAAAATGGCTTCGATTGACGCTGTTGGTGCGGAGCGACTGGAAATCGTCAGTTCGACGGATCGCCTGGCCGCCATCGAAGCCGAATGGGTAGACCTATGGCATCGTACCCATGCACTGATCTTTCAGAGCCATGCCTGGGTTTCGGCATGGTGGAGCACCGTGCGTGACCGCGACCGGCGCTCGCTGCGGATCGGCCTGGTATGGAGCGATGACAGGCTGGTCGCTGTCATTCCCCTGGCGATCGGCAGACGAAAAGGACTTCGGCTCCTCGAATGGGCCGCCAATAGCTATACGGACTATGGTGATATTCTTGTCGCGCCGGAATGCTCCCTATCGGCCCTCCAGAACCTCTGGAACCGGATCTGTTCGGCGGGTGGCTTCGATCTTGCTTTTATCAATCGTCTGTCGCCGGATGCGGCAGCCCGCAGGATTTTTACACCGGGCTCTTCCAGCGGCGTCAAGCTTCGCGCCAATCACCGGGAGGAAGTCAGTTATCGCGTCGCTGGACAGTGGGCCAGCGGAGCAGCATGGCTGGCGGACCAGCCGAAAAAGATGCGCCAGAACTATCGGCGCGGCATCAAGATACTGGAAGAAACAGGCGAAGTGAAATTCCGCCTCCTGTCGGCCGACGAGCCGCTGCAGCCATTGCTGGAGCGACTGTCGGCGCTGAAGCGCAGATGGCTGGAAAAGCACACGCGTGAATCCGACCTTTTCGAAGAGGGCGAGCCGGTTCTTGCCGCCCTGGTGGACGCGCTGTCACGCGCCGGTGTGCTGCGCATTTTCGTACTTGAATGCAATGGTGCGATGGTCGCGGTTTCCATCAACATCGTCCAGCACAACGTCATGATGGCATTCGTTACCACCTACGACCCTGACTTTAGCCGAGCGTCGCCGGGTGCGGTCCTGATTACGGAGTATATACAGTGGTCGTTTGATCACGGCTTGGGATTGGTCGATTTCCTCTGTGGCGGAGAGGCCTTCAAACATAGGTTTGCAACACAGGCCGTTACCCTCCAATCCGTTCTTGGGGCACGCACTGTGCAGGGCGCGCTCGCTTCTCTCGCTGATCGTATCTGTCAGACGATCCGCGTACGCTCACGCGGATTGGCGTCGGCGAATCCAGAGCGCCCGCCCGATGAGACTGCTTAATTTAGCTGGATAACTTGGGCATAAGCCGCCGAGCGTTGAGGGCTGGCGTGCGACATGGGCGCGCCATTCGAAAATCCGCGTCGATTGCGCCTCGGAATTGGGACCGAATGGGTCCGCAGGTGCAGACTTCAATTCCCGCAAATCACGTCTCTCGAGGCGCAGTTTGTCGTCTGCGAAGCGTTGCAACACGTTCGTTGGCGTCACAACGGTAGCAGGCTAGGTCCTGAGAATCATTGAAGATTTTTTCGGACAGGGCGCTACCATAGGTCGGCGTTTTTACTATGATTTCAGTAGCTTAGGTAGGCTGGTAGCGGGAGAGGGACTTGAACCCCCGACCCCAGGATTATGATTCCCGTGCTCTAACCAACTGAGCTACCCCGCCAGGGCGGCGAAAGGCCCGAAATCCGCCTTAAATCGAAAGGCATTTCGAGGCGTTCGCCAAGGTCGCGCGGATATAAGGTTGGGAGGGCGAGCCTGTCAAGCATCGATGCGCGAGGGGCGCCGGCATATTGTCGCCGGTAAAAGCTTTGCCGGGCTGGCATCTCCGGTAAGCCACCGGGGTTGAGTTCGACGGGGCACGCCGCTATGTCTCGGCCAAGAAATTAGAGTTTGAAGCTGATGAAGCCGCGCATTGCAGTCCTCGGTTGCGGATACTGGGGCAGCAACCACATCCGCACCCTCAAGGCGCTCGGCGCGCTGCATGCGGTTTCCGATGCCAATCGGGCGCGGGCCGAAGGCTTTGCCAGCGAGCAGGACTGCCTGGCGATCGAGCCCGACCAGCTGTTCGTGCGTGATGATATCGACGCCATCGTCATGGCGCTGCCGCCGCAGTTCCATGCCGATCTTGCCGTGCGCGCCGCTGAGGCCGGCAAGGACGTGCTGGTGGAAAAGCCGATTGCGTTGACCGTGCCCGACGCCGAGCGCGCCGTGCAGGCGGCCAGGGACAATGGCCGCGTGTTCATGGTCGGCCATGTCTTGCGCTTCCATCCCGCCTTCGAGACGCTGAAGGCGCTGATCGACAATGGCGAGCTCGGCGAGGTCCGCTACATCCACTCGCACCGGCTCGGCCTCGGCAAATTCCACACCGAGAACGACGCACTGTGGGATCTGGCGCCGCACGATCTGTCGATGATCCTGGCCATCACCGGCACCGAGCCGATCGAGGTCAGGGGCGAGGGGGCGGCACTCCTCGACAATCTCAGCGATTTCGCGCATCTGCACATGCGTTTTCCCAACGGGCTGCGCAGCCATCTCTTCACCTCGCGGCTCAATCCCTATCGCGAGCGGCGGCTGACCGTGGTCGGCACCAAGGCAATGGCGGTGTTCGACGATGTCGAGCCCTGGGAGCGCAAGCTGGCCGTCTACCGCCACGCGGTGTGGCAGGACAGCGGCCAGTGGGCCTTCACCACCAACGAGCCGTCCTATGTCGCGGTCGGCCAGGGGATGCCGCTGACGCGCGAGCTCAAGCACTTTATCCAGTGTATCGAGACGCGGGCCGAGCCGCGCACCAGCGGCGAGGAAGCCATCAGGGTGCTGCGCATCCTGACGGCGGGTACAGTCACGCACACAAAGTCCTGAGACCGTTTCGAAACTCTGCTTTTAAGGCAGATCGAAACTAAAACTGTCTCCGAGAGGGTAGTGTTTACTCTGCGGGAATCTGCGCCGGCCTGGCTGCGAGCCGGCTGAGCATGGCTTCGGCCTCGGCGCCGCGCTCGGAGCGCTCGATGAAGCCGCCGCCGAAGACGCGGGCTTCGTTGCCGTCGTCGGAATAGAGCACGCAGGCCTGTCCGGGCGCGATGCCGGACTCGCCGTCGACCAGTTCGACAAAGGTGCTGCCGGCGCGGTGATGCAGCACGGCCGGGCGCGGCGGCCGCGTCGAGCGGACCTTGGCGAACAGCTCCATGCCGGCGGCCGGAATGTCGGACAGCGCGCGATCGCCCAGCCAGTTCATGTTGCGCAGATAGATCTTGTGGGTCTCCAGCGCCTCGCGCGGGCCGACGATGACACGGGCCCGGTCGGCGTCGAGATGGACGACGTAAAGCGGCTCGCCCGAGGCGATGCCGATGCCGCGGCGCTGGCCGATCGTATAGCGCAGGATGCCGTCATGGCGACCGAGCACGCGGCCGTCGATATGGACGATGTCGCCTGGGTTGGCGGCAGCTGGCTTCAGCTTGGCGATGATGTCGGAATATTTGCCCTGGGGCACGAAGCAGATGTCCTGACTGTCCTGCTTGGCGGCAACGGTCAGCCGCATTTCTTCGGCGATGGCCCGCACCGCAGGCTTGGACAGCCCACCCAGCGGAAAGCGCAGATAGTCGATCTGCGCCTGCGTGGTGGCAAACAGGAAATAGCTCTGGTCGCGGTCGGCATCGACGGGCCGGAATAGCGCGCGGTGGGCGCCATTGGCCCCGGAGCGGATATAGTGGCCGGTGGCGAGCGCATCGGCGCCAAGGTCCTTGGCGGTGGCCAAAAGGTCGGCGAACTTCACCGTCTGATTGCAAGAGACGCACGGAATGGGCGTTTCGCCGGCGACGTAGCTTTCGGCAAACGGGTCGATGACCGCCTTACGGAAGCGCTCCTCATAGTCGAGCACGTAATGCGGAATGCCCAGTGTCTCGGAAACGCGGCGGGCATCGTCAATGTCCTGGCCGGCGCAGCACGACCCGGCCCGGTGCGTTGCCGCGCCATGGTCGTAGAGCTGCAGCGTCACGCCGACGACATCATAGCCTTCGCGCTTCAAAAGGCCTGCAACGACAGACGAATCCACACCGCCCGACATGGCGACGACGATGCGGGTGTTTTGCGGGCTGGCGGGAAGGTCGAGGCTGTTCATGGTTCTTTCGTTCTGCGGCGCTTCAATGGCAGTGGCGCGAATATAGGTCAACCACACCAGCGGCGCCAGCTTTGCGGCGGTGCCGATTTTGCGGGAAAATTGCGCGTCTGCCCGCCGTTGCCTCAAATGCCGACGAAAAGACTAACGCGGCGTTCATGATCCTTACCTACTCATTAGGGTTCGCTTAGGCAATTTTTAAAGCTGTGGCGGTAATGTGGTGGGGATTGGGTCTTTGAGTTTTTAGTAGAGAGTACGATGACCGATCTTGTTAGACCGCGAGTCAAATATGTTATTGGGCCTGACGGCAGCCCTCTTACGATTGCCGATCTTCCGCCGACGAATACACGTCGCTGGGTTATCCGGCGCAAGGCGGAAGTGGTTGCTGCGGTCCGCGGCGGGCTTTTGAGCCTCGACGAGGCATGCCAGCGCTACAAGCTGACCACCGAGGAATTCCTGTCCTGGCAAGCGTCGATCGACGAATACGGCCTTGCCGGGCTGCGCACGACGCGCATCCAGCAATACCGGCACTAGAGCCAGGACCACAATAGAAAAGGGCGCGGTAACCGCGCCCTTTTGCCTGTCGGTAATGCCTGCTGCTTCAGACCGTCAGCACCACCTTGCCGATCGGCCTGGTGGCGAGAAAAGCGTGCGCGGCGCCCGCCTGTTCGAGCGGAAAGCTCTTTGCCACATGGACCGCAAGCTTTCCCGCATCGACCAGTTTGCCAAGTTCGACGAGGCCTTCACGGTCGGGCACGACGGACATGCGCTCGACGCGGATCCCACGCGCAGCAGCCTTGGCTCGGGTGGTGTCGTGGACATTGAGCAGCGACACCAGGACCCCACCGTCCTTCAGGACTGTCAGCGATTGGTCGGCATGGTCGCCGCCCACCGGCTCCAGCACCAGGTCGACGTCGCTGACCTCGGCGGTGAAATCTCCCTTGGTGTAGTCGATCACTTCATCGGCGCCGAGCGAGCGGACGAAATCGAGTTTCTTCGGGCTGGCGGTGGCGATGACATAAGCGCCGCGCGCCTTGGCTATCTGCACCGCCAGATGCCCGACGCCGCCGGCCGCGGCATGGATCAGCACGCGCTGGCCGCGCTTCAGGCCGCCATGGCGGACAAGGCCTTGCCAGGCGGTCAGGCCGGCCAGCGGCAGCGCGCCTGCATGAAAGTGATCGATGCCTTGCGGCTTCGGTGCGATTTCATCAGCCGGGGTGACAGCGAGTTCCGCATAGGCTGCGGCCTGCTTGGGAAAATGCGGCATGCCGAACACGGCGTCACCGACCTTGAGGCCGCCATCGACGCCTGGGCCCACCGCCTCGACCGTGCCTGAAATATCCCAGCCCAAAGTGAAGGGCGGTTCGCCCAGCATAGGATAGTAACCGGCGCGCACCGAGCCATCGACCGGATTGATGCCGGCGGCATGCACGCGCACGAGCACTTCGCCTGACTTGGGCGAGGGCGCGGGGCGATCGGCGATGACGAGGACGTCGGGTCCGCCGACTGAATTCTGGACAACGGCACGCATGGGAGGCTCCTGCTGGGGTTTCTGTGCCACTATCATTTGGATAGTAATATTCCCTTGTCCAGTATGTACCTTTTCCATATATAGGCACCTCATGGATAGTGATAATGATTGCGGCTCCGGCTATGACGCCTTCCAGCGGACGTGTCCTTCGCACGCCGTGCTCGAGATGCTGGCCAGCAAATGGGTCTATCTGACGGTTTGTGCGCTGCGCCGTGGCCGGATGCGCAACGGCGAACTGGCGCGTAAGCTCGAAGGCATCACGCCTAAAATGCTGACGCAGACGCTGCGCGTCCTCGAGCGCGACGGGCTTGTGCGGCGCGAAATCTTTCCGGTGATCCCGCCGCGGGTCGAATATGAATTGACCGAACTTGGCCAGAACCTGGCGGGGCTGCTCACCCAGATACGCTCCTGGTCGGAAGAGCATGTGCCTGACATCAAGCAAGCGCGGGCGAGGGCGGCGGCGAATCAGGACGGGGATTTGACACGGGCCTGAAGCTGCGGCCGCCTTGCGGCCAGGTCAGCAGCGCCGGAGCCTTTTGGCGCGCTACCGCAAAGCAAAGCGCGGCGCCAGGCGGCGCCGGTCGGGTTAAAACCCTGCCGTCAGCCGATCATGGCGCTGCGACCGCCGAGTTCCGCGTCGCGGATCTTGGTGTCGCGCGATTCCAGCATCTCGGCCTTGGAAAGCTCCGCTTCAGCTTCGCCGAGTAATGATTCGGCAGCGCTTCGCTGCTGGGCGAGGTCGCTTTGAGAGTTTCTGAGGTTATCACGGCGCAGACGCGCCGCCTTGGCGAAGGTCGGATAGGCAAAATGATTGATGTCGGTGATGCCGGCCTTCTTCTCCTCGGCGGTGATCTGAAGCTCCAGTTCAACGGCCATGCGCTCGAACTCGGCGATCATCATGTCGAGCTGCAGCAGCTGCCGCCGCTTCTCATTCACCTGAAATTGCTTCAGCCGAACGAGGTTTTCACGTGACTTCATGATTCGGTACTCCCGGAAACGCACACCTGCACATATCGTCCAATCCGTCCGCCAGGGCCTGGCGCCGCCCGTATCCACCGGCATTCCCCGAACTATGGGAAACAAATCCCTAAAGTTTTTTGCCGGCGGTAACCATTCGTTTACGCGCATTGTTAATCATAAGGGCGAGGACTTAAGGCCGGGTAAAAATTCCGGCTCCCGATACGGAAGCCGGCCAGCGAGTCCCTTGAGTCACTTAGTCCGACTTATTAATGTGTTGCATTAGCGATTTGGTTCTGTGATTCATCATTAGATTCAAGAGGGTGTAGAAAGGGGTTAAAAAATCTGGTACCGTCCTTGGTGCGGAATTAGGTTTTGTTAACCATTCGATGGCAGCCTCTGTTCAGGCAATCACTGCTCCGGTCCCGGATGGGTCGTGACATGGTCCGGCGGCAGAAAAGGGGAATGAAATGCGCGTTCTGCTGATAGAAGACGACAGTGCAACCGCTCAGAGCATCGAGCTGATGCTCAAATCTGAAAGTTTTAATGTTTACACGACCGACCTCGGCGAAGAAGGTGTCGATCTCGGTAAACTTTATGATTACGATATCATTCTTCTCGACCTCAACCTTCCCGATATGTCCGGCTACGAAGTCTTGCGGACACTTCGCCTGTCCAAGGTGAAGACGCCGATCCTGATCCTGTCCGGCATGGCCGGTATAGAGGACAAGGTGCGCGGCCTGGGCTTCGGCGCCGACGACTATATGACCAAGCCGTTCCACAAGGACGAGCTGGTCGCCCGCATTCATGCCATCGTGCGCCGTTCCAAGGGCCATGCCCAGTCGGTCATCACCACCGGCGACCTGGTGGTCAATCTCGACGCCAAGACCGTCGAAGTCGGCGGTCAACGCGTGCATCTGACCGGCAAGGAATACCAGATGCTGGAGTTGCTCTCGCTGCGCAAGGGCACCACGCTGACCAAGGAAATGTTCCTCAACCACCTTTATGGCGGCATGGACGAACCGGAACTGAAGATCATCGACGTCTTCATTTGCAAGCTGCGCAAGAAGCTCGACGCAGCATCCGGTGGCCAGAACTACATCGAGACGGTCTGGGGTCGCGGCTATGTGCTGCGCGAGCCGGAAGACATCCGCGTCAGCGCCTGAGCGAACACTCCGATTGAATTAATGAGAAAACCCGGCTCAGGCCGGGTTTTTTGCTGTCCTTCTTGGCCGAGGACGTGCCGAGTCAGGCGGCAACCTTCAAGGTACGAAAGCGTTCGAGCAGTTGCGGCCGGTTGAACGGCTTCAACAGATAACCCTGGGCGCCGGCGCGCTTTGCCTTCATGATCGAGGCAACATCGACCTCGACCAGCGAGATCAGAATCTGCGGTTTGATCGTGCTCTCCATGGCGCGAACCTGGCGAATGACGTCGACCGCTTGCATGTCCGGCAGGGCGCCGTCGACGACAATCACATCAGGCATCTCGGCAGCGCACATCTCGACAGCATCAAGTCCAGTTGCCGCTTCGATCACCACCATGTCGGAGCCGCCAAGAATCCGTTTTGCAACCTTTCTGATGACGCTCGAATCGTCGACAAACATGCAGCGCTTCATTTCCGGGTCCTCTTTGCCATGGGGCGAACCGGCGGCATCCGGGTATCGGGATGCACACTAGGCCGATCTGGTAAAGAAGCAGAAAAGCCGTTAGGTAAAGTTTTTACAAACATGTCGTTTGCAGCCCCATTCTGCAGGGGCGTTGCCGGCAATGAAACTTGCCTGTTCTGAATTGCCGCAAATATCAGCGGGAAAAGATACTTGATTGTTCTTTGCTCGGCGTCCTGCCGAACGGCTTCGCTCAAGCCGCGGACAGCACGATCTCTTCGGCGGTCGCGTGAATCGAGATCGTCATGTTGGCCTCACGCGCCAGCAGCAGCGTGTAGTAGGGCTGGACGGTATGGGCGTCGATAGGCTCCTCGGGCTTGTTGCCGGAATGGAGCTCGAGGAATTTCGGCGGCACGCGCAGCATCGGGCCGCTTGCGGCAAGCGCAAAGCGCGGCTCGGTGTCGAGGTTTTCCAGCGTGACCACCAATCTGCCACCGCGCGGGATGGCGGCATTGGCGACGAGCAGCAAATTGAGCAGCAGCTTGACCTTGTTCTTGGGCAGCAGGGCGCGAACCCCGTTCCAGATCAATTCCGGCTTCTCGTTCTTCAGGAAGGCGATGGCGACGGACTCGGCATCGCCGGTGTCGATCATCATGCCCGCCGAACCGGCGGCACCGAAGGCGATGCGGGCGAATTGCAGGCGGGCCGAAGCGTTTCTGGCGCTCTGCCGGATCAGTTTCATAGCGTCTTCGTCGGCGCCGCCCTCGTCCAGGAGTTCAAGGCCGTTGTTGATGGCGCCGACCGGCGAAATGATGTCGTGGCAGACTCGGCTGCACAACAAGGCTGCGAGATCGGGTGCGGAGAGAGAGAAAAGCTCAGCCATCGGCGAAAAATCCCTGCTAAAATTCACATCCTGGTGGCCGCGCGGCCGACAGCCACGCTCACCACCCGAATCACGCTCTCTCCCCCCAGGCATTCTGAATACACAGCGCCCGAGCGTGCAGCAACAATCCACAATTCTTGTGAGAAAAACGGCATCTTTGCACAGGATGGGAGCCCGTGCAGACAGTCAGAAACAGCCTTCGAACCGCCATGTTCATGTGGGAGGTTAATGGTTGAAAAAGGATTACGGCATAGTTTGCCCGTAACAGTCATCCTTAACGGCCGCCTAAAGAGCCGGACGGGGTGCGAGGCGTCGGCGAAAGTGCTCCCTGACGGAGATTGGAAGCATGGTTTCCCGATTCTACGACCGGACGTTTGTCCGCGTCTTCTTCATGGCGATTGCCCTCATGGGCGCTCTCGCTTTCTCAACCTCTGCGTCGCGGGCACAGGAATACACCGCTCAGGAGATCGTCGATTCCGGTCACAAGTTCTTCGGTGCGACGTCGGGCGGTCTCGCAACCGTCGTCGAGAAGATTTTTGCCTCCTACGGCCTGCCCAATGGCTATCTGCTCGGCGAAGAGGGATCCGGCGCGCTGATCGGGGGCCTGACCTATGGCGAAGGTACGCTCTACACCAAGAATGCCGGCGACCATAAGGTGTTCTGGCAAGGGCCTTCGCTCGGTTGGGATTTCGGCGGCGAGGGATCGCGAGTGATGATGCTCGTCTATAACCTCGACGACGTCAGCAATCTCTACAATCGGTTCGGCGGCGTTGCCGGTTCGGCCTATGTCGTGGCCGGCGTCGGCTTCAACGTGCTGCAGAACAACAGGGTGCTGCTGGTGCCGATCCGCACCGGCGTCGGCGCGCGGCTTGGCGTCAATCTCGGCTATCTGAAGCTGACGCAGAGGCCGACCTGGAATCCTTTCTGAGCGATTCCGACCACACTTCGACCCGATCAACAGATTCTGACCCGCTGCAGCTGCGGCAAACCCTTGCCGCAGCGCTGGATTTGCGTCATGCGAACATGGCAAAGTCCAGACTTGGCGGTTGCCGGATAGCGGCCCGCCCGTAACGGGTAGTCACCTTGGTTCAGTCGATCCTGTTCTTCGCCCTCGGCTTTCTGTGCGCAGGCTTTCTGGCGCTGCTGGTCGCGCCGGCCATCTGGCGGCGGGCGGTCGCGCTGACACGCAAGCGTGTCGAGGCGTCGGTGCCGCGAACGCTGGCCGAGATCCAGGCCGACAAGGACAGCTTGCGGGCCGAGTTCGCCATGACGACGCGCCGGCTCGAAATCAGCATCAAGACGCTGCGTGAGCAGGCGAATGAGCAACTCGTCGAAATCAATCGCGGGCGCGAGGCGCTGAAGGGCCTGGCGGTCGAGCGCAAGGACAAGAAGCAGGCGCTTTCGGAGCTCGGGGAAAAAAACGAATTGCTCCTGCATCGCGAGCAGCAGATACAACAGCTGTCTGACAGGCTTGCACAAACAGAGCGCATGATGGAAAAGCGCGCGCTCGAGCTGGAAAAGCTCGAGCATATGTACGACGACGCGTCCTTCTCCTCCAGCAATCGTCAGATCGAACTGGTGGCGCGCGAATCCGAGCTGGAAAAACTCGCCAACGACATTTCAGTGCTGCGCGGCCAGCGCAAGGAGGCCGACAAGCGCCATCAGGAAGTCGTCGCCGAAGGCAAGGCCACGCGCGATGCCTTGAAGGCCGAAAAGAAAAGAACCGCCGAGCTCGACAGAAAGCTCGAGCGCCTGCTCGCCACGCTCGCCGATCGCGAGGACAAGCTCGATCGCCGCGAAAAGGAACTGGCCCGGCTTCGCGAGCGGGTGAAGGGCGAGGCTACGGGAGCCGCCGCGGCTGCTGGCCTGGTTGGTGTGCAAGACAGTGCCCGCGCCAGGAACGAGGACATGGACAAGACGCTCGCCAAGCTCGAAGGCGACCGAGAGCGGCTCGAAGCCAGGCTGACGACGCTGGCCCGCGAAAACAAGCGGATGAAGGCGGAGCTTGGCGGTTCTGGATCCGCGAAGCCCGGGAATGGCCCCGGCAATGGCAATGATGCCGGTTCTGCCTTGCGCGAACAGATGAACAATCTGGCGGCTGAGGTCGTCCATTTGACGGCCAAGCTCGAAGGACCGGATTCACCGATCGCCAAGGCGCTGGCGGCGCCGCAGGAAACGCGGTCAGGAACCACCAGCCTGGCCGATCGCGTCCGGGCGTTGCAGAAGGCAGATTTGCCGAGCTGAGTTTCAAGCCTCGGCTTGAAATTGCCTGACTACGCCTATCAGGGCGAAAATGGTGCAGCGCAATGGTTGACGCGGCAGCAACATTCAGGCTGTCGAACCCTTCCGACATCGCGATCCGCACCGTCCGCAGGCGGGCAAGCAGGCTCTCCGGGAGGCCCTCGCCTTCGGTGCCGAGATAGAGCGCCAGTCGTTTCGGTCGCGCGGCATCGCGAATGTCAGCCTCACCACGCGGCGACAAAGCGACCTGGCCGAAGCCCAACTCGCCGAGCTTCGCGATGAAAGCTTCAGTGTCGCCGAAGGACGCAAAGGGCACCTTCAACGCGGCGCCGACGGAGACGCGGATCGCCTTGCGATACAGTGGGTCGCAACAGGTGGCGTCGACGAAGACGGCATCGGCGCCGAAGGCGGCGGCATTGCGGAAGATCGATCCGATATTGTCATGGTTGGCGATGCCGATGAGAACGACGATCAACGCTTCGGCAGGCAAGGTGTCGAGCAAGGCCTCGGCGGGCTGTGGCGTGCCCTTGCTGCCGATCGCCAATATACCGCGATGCATGTGGAAGCCGGCGATCCTGTCCATGACGGCGCTTGCCGCAACGTAGACCGGCAGGTCGGCAGGGGCCTTGCGCAGGATGTCGTCGAGCCCGGCCAGCCGGTTTTCGAGGACCAGGACCGACTCCGCAGCAAAGCGTCCGGCTGACAGCAGGACGTCCAGCACCACCTTGCCTTCGGCAACGAACCGGCCATGGCGGCCGGTGAGATCGCGCTCGCGGATGTCGAGATAGGCGGCGACCCGCGGATCGCGCGCGTCGTCGATCTGGATCGGATCCATCAATACCTCGGCCGGCGAAAAATCGTCAGCGAGGTAAGGAGCGATCGGAGCCGCCAGTCAAGCCCTGCAGGTCAAGTCCCGGCGCGGCGCAGACGCGTTGCCATTTGGGACAAGTCGCCTATCCCGAAAATGCCGTCCAGCATGCGCAACAGTTCGCGCACGGCTTCGGACTTGCAGGAATAGTAGATCATCTGCCGGTCGCGGCGGGTCTCGACAAGATCGAGCGCCCTGAGCTTGGCCAGATGTTGCGACAAAGCGGACTGGCTGAGCATCACCTTTTCGGCGATGGCGCCGACCGACATTTCACCGTCGGCCAGATAGCTCATGATCAAGAGCCGCTTTTCGTTGCCCATAAGGGTCAGAAATGTCGCCGCCGATTCGGCATTGGCGATTAGTTTGGTCGAGACCATCGATGCCCCATGTTTTCCTGCTCATCCAAACGCTATGGGGGCAAATAGCGTTGGCTGCTATAATTCAGCTATGGATCACGCTGCTGATTCAGCGTCGTCTGAATCGTAGATCATTTCGCCCAAATCTCAAGACGTGCTTTTGATTCATGACGATTATCCTTGCGTAGCTGGCGCACGACCGGCTTTGGCCATGTCGACCAGAACCGGCCGCAGGTCGCGCGCGGTCTTCAACGGCTGCGGAAAATAGACCCTGCAAACGGTGTCGCCCGATGCCAGGTCCATGCCATCGGCATCGAAGCCGGTCATGGTCCAACCATCACCTTCAACCCTGGCGAAATGATGGGCATAGACGGCGATGGCGTCGAGATGGTCGGCATTCATGTGGTCGAGAGCGGATTGTTCGCTGGCGGCCAGCTCGTCGACGATCGGCCCCTCGGTGATGAGATCGGCACGGTCGAGCAGGTAGGCCTTGCCGAAGCCGCCATTCAGGCTGGCGCGCTCCGGCTCGAGCCGAAAGATCGAGAAATCGCCGAGCTCGGCATAGAGCTTTGCCTTGGGATGGCGGTTGAGATAGCGCCGCTCGGCGCGGGCATGCGCGCTCGACCCGCGTTCCAGCGGCTGCGCCCGGCAGACCAGCGTTATCCTGGGATGCGCCAGCGGATCGCCCTTGCCGGGTTCGCCGACAAGCAGCGAGCAGCGCGGCTCGGCAAGGATGGCGCCGGTATGGGCTGACAGCGCCGAGACAAGGATCAGAGGCGTGCCATCGATGTCGGTGGCGACTCCGACCCTGGAGGCCAGCGGTGCGCCGGTCGACGGCTCGATCACCGCGAGGGCGCCGAAACGGGCGCTGCGGATCAGCGTTGCGGCCAGCCTGATCGCCTCGGCGTCCGTCGCGCGAATGACGTCCTTCTTCGACTGGTCCAAAATGCTCACCAGATAGGTTGATTTTCTAAATCCAGTTGTTGGCCAATCATGCCGGCTTTGACAAGCGCTTTGATCTCGGCTGTCGAAAAGCCGAAGCGCGCCAGCACGGTCTGGGGCAGCTGATCGTCATCTTCAGACATGCCGGCAAGCGCCGGCTGCGAGGCCGAGAAGCGTGGCGCGGGCGCGGGGCGCTCGAGCGCACCGGCCTTCACAAATGCGTGACGCGCCCGGTTGTGCGGATGATCCCTGGCTTCGGCCAGCGACAGAACCGGCGCCACGCAGGCATCGCTTGCGGCAAACAGCGCGTCCCAGTCGTCGCGTGTCTTCTGCCGGAACCGGTCGGCAATGGCCGCGCGCATGTCCGGCCACAACGCCTTGTCGTATTGGCCGCGGACAAAATCCTCGCCGAGCGGCAGCAGCCTTGCGAATGCGGCGAAGAAGCGCGGCTCAAGGCAGCCGACCGCAACGTGGCGTGCGTCCGCCGTCTCATAGGTGTCGTAGAAGGGCGCACCAGAATCGAGCAGGTTGGCGCCGCGCCGGTCGCTCCACAGACCTGCCGACATGAAGGCGTGTATGGGGGCCGCCAGCATCGAAGCGCCCTCGACCATCGCCGCGTCGATCACCTGGCCTTTGCCGGAGCGCGAGCGCTCGAACAGCGCTGCAAGCACCCCGGCGATCAGCATCATGGCGCCGCCGCCATTGTCGGCGATCAGATTCAGCGGCGGCACCGGCCGACCTTCCTCCCGGCCGATGGCATGCAACACACCCGAATAGGCGAGGTAGGTGATGTCGTGGCCGGCACGACCTGCGAGCGGCCCGTCCTGGCCGAAGCCGGTCATGCGGCCGTAAATCAGCGCCGGATTGCGCGCCAATGCAGCATCCGGGCCGAGACCAAGCCGCTCCATCACACCGGGGCGAAAGCCTTCGACAAACAGATCGGCCTTTTCGGCAAGGCGCAGCAGCAGTTCCGTTCCTTTGGCCTGCTTGAGGTCGACGCGCAGGATGGAGCGGCCGTGACGGTCGAGATTGTACGCATCGGAGAGGGGCAGCAGGGGTTGGTCCGAACCGGTGCGCTCGATGCGCAGCACCTCGGCGCCCATCTCCGACAGCATCAGCCCGGCCAGAGGCACCGGGCCGAGCCCAGCCATCTCGATGACTTTCAGGCCGGCCAGCGGACCGGTCTTCACTGCGCCGGCCGCCATGGCCGTCTATTTCGGCGCCATGCGGATTGCCCCATCGAGGCGGATGGTTTCGCCGTTCAGCATCTGGTTTTCGACGATATGCAGGGCGAGCGCGGCATATTCGGACGGCTCGCCGAGGCGGGACGGGAAGGGCACGGCCGCGCCGAGCGAATCCTGCACCTCCTGCGGCATGCCGGCCATCATAGGCGTCTTGAAGATGCCGGGCGCGATGGTGCAGACGCGAATGCCGGAGCGCGCCAGGTCGCGGGCAACCGGCAGCGTCATGCCGACGACGCCGCCCTTGGATGCGGCATAGGCGGCCTGGCCGATCTGGCCATCATAGGCGGCCACCGACGCGGTGTTGACGATGACGCCGCGCTCGCCGCCCTGCAGCGGTTCGAGTTTGGCGGCACGGTCGGCGACGAGGCGGATCATGTTGAAGGTGCCGATCAAATTGATCTCGATCACCTTGCGGTACTGGTCGAGCGGATGTGGACCATCCTTGCCGATCGTCTTCACGCCGATGGCAATGCCCGCGCAATTGACAAGGATGCGCGCTGGCCCAAGTCTCTTTTCCACCTCGGCGAGCGCGGCCGCACCGCTGTCGGCGCTGCTCACATCGCACTGGATGGCGGCGCCGCCAATGTCGCCCGCCACCTTCGATGCCCGGTCGATGCCGATATCGAAAATGGCGACGCGCGCGCCCTTGTCGGCCAGCGCGCGGGCGGTTGCCTCGCCGAGGCCGGAGCCGCCGCCGGTTACGATCGCAATCTGGCCGTTCGGGTTCATGCGGCGTGCTCCGTGCTGTTCCGGGTCATGCTACGGAGGTCGCCGCCATGGTGCAACCTGACCAATGGGGATCCATCGCGACCGGTGCCGCGACCGATCCTGGAGCTCAGGCCATCACTGGTGCCTGCTCCGCGATCCTGGCAAGGCTGGCATGGCCGACCTCGCCGGAGAGCCGCGCCACGGCACCGGGCACGATCTCGTGCGACAGCAGCCGGTCGAGGTCGACCGGGCGCGGCATGGAGATCTGGCCGCGGGGGATCTTTCTGAAGCCGAGCGGGCCGTAATAAGGCTCGTCGCCGACAAGGATCACCGCCGGCGCGCCGGCCTTGGCGGCCGCCTCCAGCGCGATCGCCACGAGCCGGCGGCCGATACCGAGATTCTTGAAGGCGGGCCGCACGGCGAGCGGCCCGAGCATCAGCGCGCGTCCGGCGCCGGCGGCGATGCGGGTCATGCGCACCGAAGCAACGACGATGTCGCCATTCATGGCGACAAAGGATAGCGAGCGCTCGTGGCCGCCGGTCTCGCGAATCTTGTAGGCGGCCAGCACGAAACGGCCGGGGCCAAAGGCTTCGTCGTTGATGGCTTCGATTTCGGGATCATGCGCCGGAGTTTCCGGCAGGTATTTCACGTCGGCAAGGCTCATGGTCTTCGCGGTCCGATAAAGAGGAAAGGTTGCTGCAAGCGGCAGCGTTCGCCAGTCAGCGCTTTCTAAGCGCGGGCGTCCTTTCGTCGTCGGTCAAACCGGATCAAGCCAAGATCGAACATGCGGAGTGTCCGCTAGCATCAATTTCCGGCGGCTGCAATCGGCTGTTTTCATCCGGCGTTTCATACGAGTGACGCTCTGTTCAGCAGATGACGGCTTCGGCATTGCCGCCTTGCGACTACATTGGCCAAGGCACGCAAGGAGATTTCGTATGGGATTGCTGGTCGAAGGCAAATGGCAGGACCGTCCGGCCAATGTCGATAGCAGCGGCAGGTTCATCCGCGCCGAGACGCAGTGGCGTGACTGGATCACGCGCGACGGCGCGCCGGCGCAAGGTCGTACGCGCGGCTTCAAGGCCGAGCCCGGACGCTACCATCTTTATGTCTCGCTCGCCTGTCCGTGGGCGCACCGCACGCTGATCTTTCGCGCGCTGAAGAAGCTGGAAGACATCATCCCGGTTTCAGTCGTGCATCATTTCCTCGGTACTGAGGGCTGGACGTTTTTGGCCGAGGATGGCGCCACCGGCGACACGCTCTACGGCCTCGACTTCCTGCACCAAATCTACACCAAGGCCGATCCAGCCTATTCGGGCCGGGTTTCGGTGCCGGTGCTGTGGGACAAGAAGGAAGAGACCATCGTCTCCAACGAATCCGCCGAAATCATCCGCATGCTCAATTCGGCCTTCGACGAGTGGGGCGATGCCGCTCTCGATTTCTATCCGCCAGGCCTGCGCGGCGAGATTGACAAGGTCAATGCGCTGGTCTTTCCCGCCGTCAACAACGGCGTCTACCGCGCCGGCTTTGCCACCACGCAAGCGGCCTATGAAGAGGCGTTCGGCGAGCTGTTCGCGGCGCTCAACACGCTGGAGGGCCGACTGTCAAAACAGCGCTATCTCACTGGCGAGCGTATCACCGAGGCCGACTGGCGGCTGTTCACCACGCTGGTGCGTTTCGACCCGGTCTATGTCGGCCATTTCAAATGCAATCTGCGCCGCATCGCCGACTATCCGAACCTTTCGAACTATCTGCGCGACCTCTACCAGGTGCCCGGTATCGCCGGCACGGTGAACCTGCACCACATCAAAATGCACTATTACGGCAGCCACGAGAGCATCAACCCGACGCGCATCGTGCCGGTCGGGCCTGGGCTCGACTATGGCGCGCCGCACGACCGGGCGCGGTTCAGGCAGGCGGCGTGAGCATCGGATTGACAGCCTACCAGTACGGCGATACCGGCTCGCCTTCAAAAACCTCGGCAAGCCGCCGCAGCGTCGCCGGCGTCGTGCCATGCGGCAAGCGGTCGAGCGGAAAGAAGCCTGCTTCGGCGATCTCGTGGTCCGGCAGTTTCGGCGCGGTCTGGTTGAAGGTTTCGATGAGATAGAGGCCGACATGGTCGCGGCGGCTGGAGCGGCGGTTGAAATGCATCGATTTCAGCACCGGCTGGGCTGTCAGCGCGATGTTGCCTTCCTCGGCCAGTTCGCGCACCAGCGCCTCACCGAGCGTCTCGCCGACTTCGACGCCCCCGCCCGGCAATTGCCAGCCGGGAACGTAGGTGTGGCGGATGAGGAAGACAGTGTTCGAGGCGCGATCGTGGATCAGGCCGCGCACGCCCAGCGTCATCGGCCGCCGCAGAAGGAAATAGAGATGGAACAGCCTTGCCCTGAGGCCTGCCCAGCCGGTCTGGCGAAACGCCTGCTCCGGGTCCGATATAGCCATGACTAGCGAAACCGTGGATGGGCAGGAAACAGTGAGTGGAAAGCGGGGAGCGCGTCGCCTATGAAGGAAGGATGTTCAGGCTCGCGCATATTTCCGATGTCCATCTGGGGCCGCTTCCCGGTGTAACCTATCGCGAACTCGCGTCCAAGCGCGTCGTCGGCTACGTCAACTGGCAGCGCAACCGCCGCCGCCATATGCACGATGCCGTCATCGACACCATCGTCGCCGACATGAAGGCGAGCACACCCGACCACCTCACCGTTACCGGCGATCTGGTCAATCTGGCGCTCGACGGCGAGATCGAGATGGCCAAGCACTGGCTTGAGACGCTGGGTTCGCCGGAGGATGTCTCGGTGGTGCCGGGCAACCACGACGCCTATGTGCCGGGCGCCTTCGACAAGGTCTGCCGCTCCTGGGCGGCGTGGATGAGCGGCGACGGCGTGACTGCGCCGATCGACCGCAACGCTTTTCCCTATCTGCGCGTACGCGGCAATGTCGCGCTGATCGGCGTTTCGACGGCGCGCGCCACGGCGCCGTTCATGGCCAACGGCTTCTTCCTCGAAGGTCAGGCGCAAAGGCTGGCGACAGTGCTCGACGCAACGAACAAACGCGGCCTGTTGCGGGTGATCATGATCCATCATCCGCCGGTGCGCGGCGCCGTCGCCCAGCAAAAGCGCCTGTTCGGCATCTCCCGCTTCCACAAGACCGTTCATAGGCATGGCGCCGAACTCGTGCTGCACGGCCATTCGCATCTGCCGTCGCTGTTCTTCATCGGCGGGCGCGGCGCCAGGATTCCGGTCGTCGGCGTCGCCGCCGCCGGGCAGTCGCCAGGCAGCAAGAACCCGGCGGCACAGTACAATCTGCTCGATATTGACGGGGAGAAGGGCAATTGGCTGATTCGCCTGACGCGGCGCGGCCTGACCGGGCCGGCCTTGCCGCCATCGGACCTGCAGGTCATTGAACTCGGCGCGCAGACACCGAGGCCTTCAGATCGTTGATCAGAAGCTGATCTTCATCGCCATCAGGCGATCCCAAAACAGCGCGGCCGCCACCGCCAGGCCAACAAGCGCGCCGGCGGCGACCAAGCCGAGACCGGAAAGGAACGTCGACCAGCCCTTGCGGGGCACGGCTGCCTGCAAGGGCGGCTCAGCTTCCGGCACGGCGGCGCGTTTCAGGTCGGCGACGGCCGGCTCGACACCGCCCTCCATCATGCGCTGGCGCTCGACGATGCGCTCCGCCACATAGCGCGTGACCTGATCGGCGACCGGTTTCATATCGGTCGATTCGGCGAGCACGACGCGGCCGATGCGGGTATCCCTGAGAAAGCGGTAGGTGCGGCGGTCGCGCCCCATGGCGACATGGCTGACGGCGTCGATCCACAGGCGGGGCTGCAGGCCGGAGGAGATGACGAAGTCGAAATTGTCCATGTCGGCGGGCACGTCGGCAAAGACCGGGGCGAGCTCAGCGGCGAGCAGATCAAGCCGCATCCGGTGCGCCTCGCGCATGTCGACCACGACATCGTCGCGATCGGCGAAGGCATTTTTCACATCGCGAACGGCGTCGGACAGTTTGCGGGAGGTGTCGATGGGGGTGATGTTTTCGCCAGTGTCCTTCATCGGCGTCGCCTCGCTGATATGGTTAATTGCGAGTTAACACAGGCGGCGGCAAAATGCACTGGCGAGGTGCGGGGCGCAAGTAAGTTAGCTCGCCGCGGCCTCGAATGTCGGACGCAGGCGCCTGCCGCGGCGTGCCATGTTTCGGCGCACGGCCTGGGCGACCACATCAGGCACTTCCTCGACCAGCATATGGCCGGCATCGAGCACGTGATGAATATGAAAATGCGCCGGCAGACAATCAGCCTGGGTAAAGGGCAGCACCGGATCGTCCGTTCCCCAAACCACCATCACCGGCATGTCGAGCGTGTCCAGCTGTTCGCGGGGTATGACCCCCTGCCGCTCGTTCCTGGTCATGACGGCCGATATCTCAATCAGCTTGCGCAACTGGCCGGGGCGACGGCGTACGTCCGCCAGGACGCCAACGATGCGTTCGGGCGGCGGGCTTCGCGGTCCCGACATGGCGGCAAGGCAGGCGCGGATTTCCCGTCTGTCGGCGGCCGCGGCGTAGCGGCGCAACAGCGGTCCGTTGATCTCGGGGCCAACACCGCCCGGCGCCAGAAGCGTCAGCGAGCCTATCCTTTCAGGCTCGGCAAGCGCCATCAGGGAGGCGACCGCGCCGCCCATCGAATGACCGGCGACATGCACCCTTGCTATCCCGCGTGCGGCGATATCGGCGAGAACCGCTCGCGCCGCTGTTCTGGCCGGGCCGCTGCCAGGAAATACGAGAGACAGTCCGTGTCCCGGAAGATCGTAGGCCAAGGTCCTGACATCGGGCCCTAGCGACGCGGTCACCTCGCGCCAGATATCATGGCAACCACCGAAGCCATGCAGCAGGACGACCGTCTTCGGCCCGGCGCCCCGCTCGGCAACATAGAGGGATGAGACCATGAAAATGTGGGATTATTGCAAGACTGGAGAGGAAATTCGAATCGAGGCTGGATTGCTCCCAGTCCAGACCGATGGCCAGTAAAGTTTTCGCGATCCGGAAAGACTAGCTGGCGTTGCCGAGGCCCGCGGCGCGCAGCGCCTCAACCAGCCGGTCGGTCAGATCGGCGGGATATTTGCGCTCAGCGAAGGCCGCGCGCGGATCGGCGGCGAATTTCGGGAATTTGGTGGTCAGCTCATCCAGAAGCTTGGCTGCCAGCTGTTCGCGGCCGGCAGCCTTGGCGCCGATCAGCCGCGCCGCCAGATAATGCGATTTCATCGCCGTCGTGCGCAGCGACTCGCTGGCTATCGCGGCCTTGTTCATGTCGCCCAGCATGAATTGCCCGGCGAAAAGCCCAAAATCCCACCATGTCGGATGGCCGCTGAACGTCTCGACGGCATGGGTCAGGATGGGTGTTCCCTCGGCATATTTGCCGGCAAAGATCAGGCCATAGCCGTAAGCGGCAGCCATGCCGAGGTCGTAGGGGTTGAGCTCATAGGCCTTGCGCATCCAGCGGATCGATTCCTCGGTGTTGCCGAGGCGCGAATTGAGGTAGCCATAGGCGCGGTGCGCATAGGGGCTGGTCGGTCCCATCTGGATGGCGCGATGGGCGAAGGACATTGCTTGTTCGACCGTCGCGCCAGGCGGATAGGCGTAATGATCGGTGGCGGCCTCAAGGGTCAGGGAGGCCAGTTCCGAATAGACCAACGACGATTTCGCACCCTGGCCGGCGAGGTTGTCCAGGCAGCGATAGGCGGCCTCGTGCGTCCTGGTGCTCTGGTCGAGATAGTATCTGTCGTTGAGGATCAGGCAGCTCGTCAGCCCGGTCTGAATGCCGTTCTGTTCGATGTAGCTGTAGAGCGGGCCGGAGGCGGGAACGGTCGAGCTGAGGATGGCGGCGATACGATCCTCGACGGTGCCAGGTGCGCTGTCGGCGGCCGTCAGACTGCGGGACAAAAGCACGCGGCCGGTCGCCACGCTCTGCAGTTCGAGCGTCACGTCACCTGCCATTGGTCCCGGCAGGACATCGAAAACGAAGCTGGTCGGGTCGGTGCTCGGATCGCGCTTGCTGTCGGCGTCGCGGCCGATGAAGTCGATCGTGTCGAAACCGGCAAGGCCGGCGCGCAGCGAAGCGGCGACGCGGCCGGCCTCGGGGCCGGTGGCCTTCACCGCGATGTAGACGAGGGGCAGGGCCTCCATCGACGGCGATGCGATGCTGCTCGTTACGCCCGCGGTCTCGACCACCGCGGTAGGATCGCTGCTGGCAAGCAATGCGCCGCTGCCCTGGCGCAGGATGAGCACGCCCAGCATGAGAATGACCAGCGTCATGGCGACCCAGAAGAACTGGAGATGGCGCGCCAGCGAAGGCCCAGGTTCTGTAACCCCCGAAGCTGTCGCGGCAGCGGGAACGGCGTCAAGAGCCGCCTGGTCGGGCGATCCGGGCAAGGCGGCTACCGCCGCCGCAAGCGGCTCCTGCCCAACCGGCAGGCGTATGGCGTTGAGCTCATAGGACGGCACGTAGCCGCCGCGCGGAATGGCAATGCGAACCGGTTCGGCTATGCCTTCATTGGCGAAATAATGCTGGAGAAGTTCGCGCAGCCGGCCTGCCTGCACCCGGACAACGGCGTCGGTCGACGAATCGAAATCGCCGTCCTTGCCGAAGACGTCCATGGCGATGGAGAAACCCTTGAGCCTGTCGGCTTCGCCGGCCTGCTCGCGCTCAACAAGATAGCGCAGCAACTTGCGCGCGCGCTCGGAACGTCCGAACGTTTCGCTGGCGAGCAGTCGCTCCAGTGTCTCGCGCACTGCGGGGGCGGCAGGCGTGGCATGCTGCAAGTGTCGATCCTCTCGAAGTCGGCACAGGTTGAGGCGCAATCATATAGAGCCTGCACTTCCATACAAGCATGCTTATGTTATGCGATCGCGTAACACACCGGATAGTTGCCGGTGGTTGACACAAAAGACCGGACATTCGGCGCCCGGGAAAATATCAGCCGGCCTTGCGGCCGATTATCCGGTTGGCGGCCGAAACAACGGCTTCCAGCGAGGCGGCGACGATGTTGGTGTTGATGCCGGCGCCGAACAGCTTGCCGCCGGGATATTCCATCTCGACATAGGAAATCGCCGAGGCGTTCGAGCCGCGCTGGAGCGAATGTTCGGAATAATCAAGCACCGACATGTCGACGCCAACATGACGCGACAGCGCATCGACGAAGCCGTCGATCGGGCCGGTGCCGGAGCCGGCGATGGTCGTCTCCTTGCCGTTGTCGAGGATCACCGCCTCGACCACGCGCCGGCCCTTTTTCTCGGTATCGGGATAGGTGTGATGGTCGAGGAACTTCAGTCGTGCGCCGGGCTGGTCGACATAGGTTTCGATAAAGCGGTCATGGATGCGTTTTGCCGGCACTTCCTTGCCTTCGGCGTCGGTGATCGCCTGGATCTCCTGGCTGAACTCGATCTGCAGGTTGCGCGGCAGATTGAGGCCGTAATCGGCCTGCAGTACATAGGCGATGCCGCCTTTGCCTGACTGTGAGTTGATGCGGATGATCGCCTCGTAGCTGCGCCCGACATCGGCCGGATCGATCGGCAGATAGGGCACTTCCCAGACCGGCGTGTTGGCCTTCTTCAAGGCCTTCATGCCCTTGTTGATGGCGTCCTGGTGCGAGCCGGAAAAGGCGGTGTAGACCAGTTCACCGACATAAGGATGGCGTTCGGATATCTTCAGCTGGTTGGAATATTCGTAGACGTCCTTCATCCGGTTGATGTCGGAGCAATCCAGATGGGGATCGACGCCTTGCGTGTACATGTTGAGCGCCAGCGTCACGATGTCGACATTGCCGGTGCGCTCGCCATTGCCGAACAGCGTGCCTTCGACGCGGTCCGCACCCGCCATCAGGCCGAGCTCGGTGGTGGCGATGCCGGTGCCGCGGTCATTGTGGGGATGCAGCGAGATCAACAAGTTTTCACGGTTGTCGAGGTTACGGCACATCCACTCGATACGGTCGGCGTAGATGTTGGGCGTCGACATCTCGACCGTCGAGGGCAGGTTGATGATCAGCTTGTTGTCGGGCGTCGGCCTGACGATCTCGGAGACGGCGTTGCAGATCTCCAGCGCCACGTCGAGTTCGGTGCCGGTAAAGCTCTCCGGCGAATATTCGAAGCGATAACCGCCGCCGGCCTTGGCCGCCATGTCGGTGATCATCTTGGCCGCGTCGGTGGCGATGCGCTTGATACCGCCGACATCCTTCTCGAAGACGACGCGACGCTGCAACTCGCTGGTCGAATTGTAGAAATGCACGATCGGGTTGGTGGCGCCCTTCAGAGATTCGAAGGTGCGGGTGATGAGTTCGGGACGGCACTGCACCAGCACCTGTAGCGAAACATCAGCCGGCACATTGCCTTCCTCGATGCACCAGCGGGCGAAATCGAAATCGGTCTGCGAGGCCGAGGGGAAACCTATCTCAATCTCCTTGAAACCCATGTCGAGCAGCAGGGCGAACATGCGCGCCTTGCGCTCATGACCCATCGGATCGATCAGCGCCTGGTTGCCGTCGCGCAAATCGACCGAGCACCAGACCGGTGCCTTGTCGATGACCTTGTTGGGCCAGGTGCGGTCGGTGAGACCGACCGTCGGGTAGGGCTGGTATTTTCGGGCCGCGCCCGGCATGTGGCCGGCCGCGCGTTTTACGCTTTCGGCTTCGCCGGCGCGGATGTCTTCTCGTGCGTTCATCGTCTTGTTCTCCCGGCGGCTCGCGGATCGGTCTTCGGACGGATTCCAGGGCGAGCAGCGCCTTATCAGATTTTCGTTCGCTTGATGTGAATTGCCAATTTCTGAACTGGCCAAGGAGCGTGCGCGTAAGCGGCGGTTCGACCGCCGGGCGCTCCTTCAGCGAACCCGGCGATCGCCGATAAGGCCGAGAAGAAGCAGGGTCGATGCCAGCGCGCGCACGGTCTCGCCGGCAAAGCCGGTCGGACGGGAAGCGACGGAGGAGACGCGCGTGTTCATGGCGGGGTTCATACAGGAGCCGCCATGGACAGGCAAGTGGGCTGCCATTCCACCACTCGCGAGCACTCTTCCCCATGCGCGGCAAATGCGCCAGACTTGCGTGTAGCCGGGGCCGCAATGCTTCGCCGTCGGAGGGGTCATCCGTGAATTTTGTTTTCTTCTCGCCGCATTTTCCCGCCAACGGCGCCGATTTCTGCGACCGGCTGAAAAAGGCCGGCGCTACGGTGCTGGGCATTGGCGATGCGCCTTATGAGGCGCTGGACGGCAAGCTGAAGGCGGCCCTGTCGGAATATTACCGCATCGCCGACATGGAGGACTACGATCCGGTGTTCCGGGCGATGGGTCATTTCATCCACAAATGGGGCCGGATCGAGCGCTTCGAGTCCCTCAACGAGCATTGGCTGGAGCTGGAGGCCAATATCCGCACCGACTTCAACATCTACGGCACCAAGCTCGATTTCGTGAAGAATTTGAAGCGCAAGAGCCGCATGCGTGCATTCTTCCGCAAGAGCGGCGTCGACACCATCGCCCAGCGCAAATGCTCCGACCGGGCCGGCGCCATGACCTTTATCCGCCGCGTCGGCTATCCCGTGGTGGTGAAGCCCGATTCCGGGTCCGGCGCCTCGAACACCTTCAAGATTTCCAACGCCAGGGAGCTTGACCAGTTTTTCAGAGACAAGCCCGAGGACGTGACCTTCGTCATGGAGCAGTTCATCGAGGGGCTGGTGGTGACCTTCGATGGGCTGGTCAACCGTGACGGCGAGGTGGTGCTGGCGGCCAGCCACCGCTACGACCAGAGCATCATGGAAGTGGTCAACAAGGATCGCCACATGAGCTACACCTGCTTTCCCAAGGTCCGACCGGCGATCGAAGAGGCCGGCCGCAAAATCCTCAAGGCGTTCGACGTGCGCGAGCGCTTCTTCCACATCGAGCTGTTCGAAACCAAGGACGACCGCGTCATCGCGCTTGAGGTCAACATGCGGCCGCCCGGCGCCTGGATGACCGATGCGATCAACTACACGTTCGACATCGACGTCTACGCGGCCTGGGCGGACATGGTGGTGAAGGATGCCACCGGTGGTCCTTATGAGGGCAAGTATTTCACCGCTTATGCCAGCCGCAAGCAGCACCTCCACTATTTGCACAGCCATGAGGACGTGCTAGCCGCGCATCGCGACAAGATCGTCCATCATCAGCCGATAGAAAAGGTTTTCAGCCGCGCCATGGGAAATTACGCCTACCAGATGCGCTCGAAGGACGAAGCAGCACTGCGCGCGGCTGTCGCCTACATCCACGCGGAAAAGGCTTAGACGCGATGGACATCTCTTATCACAAGGGTTTCTCCGGCAATCTCGGCCGCGACATGGAATACAAGCGCTACGGCCATGCCGGCCGGCCGGTGGTGGTGTTCCCGACGTCGCAGGGGCGGTTCTACCAGTTCGAGGATTCCGGCGGGGTAGGAGCGCTGGCCGAATTCATCGACACCGGCCGCATCCAGCTGTTCGCGGTCGACGGCGTGGATTCGGAATCGTTCTTCAACAAGCATGCCGGCGCCGCCCACCGCATCGGTCGCCACGAGGCTTACTTCCGATATGTGCGCGAGGAGGCGCTGCCGGAGTTTCTGGCGACCGCCGAGCAAGCCAATGGCGGGCGCAAATTAAAGCCGCTGTTCACCGGCTGTTCGATGGGCGGTTATCATTCCACGAACTTCGTCTTTCGCTTTCCCGAACTCGCCAGCGGCGTCATCGCGCTGTCGGGCGTCTATTCGGCGGGCGACTTCTTCGGCAAGGCGCTGGAAGGTGATATCTTCTACAATTCACCGCTCGACTATCTGCCCGGCATCGTAGACCCAAAACTGCTTGCCCGGCTGAAGGCGCTGAGGATGATCTTCTGCTGCGGGCAGGGCGCCTGGGAAGAGCGGATGCTGGTCGAGACCCGCAGGCTGGAACAGATCCTGCGCGACAAATCCATTCCCGCCTGGGTCGACTATTGGGGCGGCGATGTCAGTCATGACTGGCCATGGTGGCACAAGCAGCTGGTCTATTTCTTCGGCCGCTGGCTGGATGATGATCTGATGCACCGGCTCGATTGATGACCACACCCGAACCTATCCGCCGCTTTATCGAGGCCACCAATGCGGGTGATAGCGAAGCCGTTCTCCACACGTTCACAGCCGACGCGTCCCTGACCGACTGGGGGCGGTCCTTCCAAGGCCGCCAGCAGATCGCGCGCTGGAACCAGTCGGATAATATCGGCGTGAAGTCCAATCTTCGCATTGTCCGCATCGCCGAGGTCGAGGGCAGCTACCGCGTCCGCATTGCCGTGAAAGGCAATGGCTTCAACGGCGAGGGTGACATGACCTTCGTGCTCGACGGCCACCGCATAGCGAGCCTCGTCATCTCCTGACGCGGCTCAGCTACCCTTCCTGGCAAACCGGCAGAGCAATGGTCTCGTGTTCCACCGCCCATCCACGGCGCAAGCCGAGAAAGACGACAAGGGCGGTGACGATGGTGATTGCCGCCAGCACGATCAGCAGCCTGTCGAACGCGATCTCATAGGCCTGGACCAGGACCGTGGCTCCGGCACCCGGCAAGCGGGCTGCCGCTTCGCCGATGTTGCCGGTCACCAGCAGCTGCGCGGCGGCGGTTGCATCCAGGGAAGACGCCGTTCCCTGAGCCGCCAGTTGGGCTGCCGTGAAACCCGACAGGACTGCCATGACGATCGCCAGCGCCACGCCTTCGCAAGCGACGCGGGTGGTGTTGAAGATGCCGACCGCCATGCCGGCACGCTCTTTCGGCACGACGCCGACGGCAAGTCCGTCCATCAGCCCCCAGGGCAAGGCGATGCCGACGCCGATGAGGATCAGCGGCGCCACCAGCGCTGCGACGACAGGCGGTATCAGGCTCAGCCAGACAAGGCCGCCGGCGGCCACAAGCAGGCCGACACCGCAGATCGTTGCCGGAGCGATCCAGCGCGCTACCTGGCCGGCGAGCAGTGGCAGGATCAACAGCGGTCCCGACAGGCAGATCATCAACTGCCCCGCCTTGATCTCGCTCATCCCCTCGATGCCGATGAAGCGGATCGGCAACAGCACCAGCAGGACGACGAAGCCATAGGCGGGAGCGGCCGCCAGGAACTGGACGCCGACGAAGCGGGGAAAGCGGAACAGCGAGAGATCGAGCATCGGCCGGCGCACGCGCCGCTCGACGACGACGAAAGCGGCAAAGCAAAGGGCGGCCGCCACGAGAAGCGCGATCACCAGGGGATCGGTCCAGCCGCTCTGCGGCGCTTGCAGCACGCCGTAGGTCAGCGATGCCAGCGCGATCGTAAAGGTGCCGGCTCCCGCCCAGTCGAGGCCGGTCGCATCCGGATCGCGCGATTCCCTGATGGTGCGCAGGCCGAGCAAAGCGGCTGCAATCGCGAGCACTGCCACCAAGACGAAGATCGATCGCCAGCCGAAAGCATCTATGAGCAGGCCCGACGCGATCGGCCCAAAAGCGAGGCCGATGCCGAAACTGGTGCCGAGGAAGGAGAAGGCGCGCAGCCGCAATGGCCCATCGAATTCCTGGGCAAGAGCGGAGGCGCCGCCGGCAAAGGCGGCGGCACTGCCGAGCCCTTGCGCAGCCCTGAGCACATCGAACCAGACGATATCAGGAGCAAACATCGATCCCAGCGATGCCAGCACATAGGTGGCGAGGCCAACAAGGAAGAGCCGCTTGCGGCCATGATTGTCGGCCAGCGCGCCTGATGCCATCAAGGTGGCGGCGAAGGTCAGCATGAAGGCGTTGGTCACCCAGTTGAGCGCGATCGGGCTGCCGCCGAGGTCGGCCGCAATGCGGGAAAGCGCGACGGCCGGGCCGGTGAAGGTCAAGGGCATTGTCATGGCGGCAAGGCATACCGACAACAGGACAAGCCATGGCGCGACCGCGCCGTTTGTGGTTTTCGGGGTCATAATTTTCCTATCTGAACCAGGATCCGCCGGCCTGCCGCAAGCTTGGTGCGCCGGTCGTAACGGGAAGATAGGCTCGCGACACTTCGAGAAAAATAGTGTTAAATCTCCAGATATACCGGACTGAAACGCTCGAATGGAGAGATGCGATGGAACGCCTCAATGGGCTCCTGGCCTTTGCCCGCACGGCTGAGTTCGGCAGCTTCATCGCTGCGGGCCGCACGCTCGGAATCTCGGCATCGGCCGTCGGCAAGAGCGTCGCCAGGCTCGAGCAGGATCTCGGCGTAAGGTTGCTTCAGCGCAGCACGCGCCGCATCGGCCTGACCGAAGAGGGCAAGCTGTTCAACGAGCGGGTGCGGCGCATCCTCGACGACATCGACGATGCCGAGGCGATGCTGTCGCGGAGCCGCGAAACACCGCATGGGCGGCTGCGCGTTTCGACGCCGATCGTGACCTATCATTTGCTGTTCCCGGTGCTGTCGGAGTTCATGGCGCGCTATCCCGAAATCGAACTCGACATCGACTTTAACGACCGCATCGTCGACCTCATCGACGAAGGCGTCGACATCGCGATCCGCAGCGGCGACCTGCCGGATTCGCGCCTGGTGGCGCGGCCGCTTGCACCCTTCCGGCTGCTGTTGTGTGCGGCACCCTCCTATATCGAGCAGCACGGCAACCCGAGCCGCCCGGACGATCTCGTGAACCATTACGGCATCCGCTTCCGCTTTCCCAACAGCGGCAAGCTGCAAGGCTGGCCGTTCATCGGCGGCAGCGCCGAGCCGCAGGTCCGCTCGATGCTGACCTGCAACAACACGGAGGCGCTGAAGGGCGCCACGATGGCCGGGCTCGGCATCAGCTCGATGCCCGATTTCCTGGTCCGCGAGGCGCTGCGTGACGGCCAGCTACGCACGGTGCTGGACGACCATGTCGACGGCCGCGGCCAGTTCCGGTTGTTGTGGCCGTCCAATCGTCATTTGTCGCCGAAGGTTCGCGCCTTCGTCGATTTCCTTCCCGACCGGCTTGCCGCGACGCTGAGCGGCTCTTGAATTAGTCCTTCGCGGCCGACGGCGATAACGAAGACAGCGAGGAATAGCTCTGCTTCTCAGTAGGTGGCGCGGCCGCCGGACAGGTCGAAGGTCGCGCCGGTGGTGAAGGAATTTTCGTCCGATAGCATGAAGGCGATCATCGCAGCCGCCTCTTCGACTTCGACGAACCGGCCTCGCGGCACCTTGCCCAGCATGTAGGCGACCTGGGCCTCAGTGAGCTGTTCGAGGATGCGGGTGCGGGCGGGCGATGGGGTCAGCGCGTTGACGGCGATGTCGTGGCCGGCCAGTTCCTTACCGAGCGATTTTGTCAGCGCGAGCACGCCGGCCTTGGCGGCGGAATAGGCGGCGGCATTCGGATTGCCTTCCTTGCCTGCGACCGAGGCGATGTTGACGATGCGGCCGTAGCTGCGCGCGATCATGCCGGGCACCAGGCGCTTGCAGCAGTAGAAGACGCCGTTGAGGTCGATGTCGATTATCTGGCGCCAGGCGGCAGGATCATAATCCGCCACCGCCGCTGCCGGTCCGGCGATGCCGGCATTGTTTACCAGCAGATCGACCGGACCAAGCGAGCGCTCGGTTTCGGTCGCGGCGCTGTCGACGGCCTCCATCAGCGATTGATCGCACAGCAAACCCTCGACCCGGCCGAGCGGGGCGAGTTCGGAAACGGCCTTCGCCATGGCGGTCTCGTCCACATCCCAGATGGCGACGCTGGCGCCCGATGACAGCAGTCGCCGGGCGACAGCAAGGCCGATGCCTTGCGCGCCGCCGGTCACCACGGCGACCCGGCCTGAGAGATCGACGGCATTCACACGACGTTTCATGGGCACTTTTCCTCTTCCCTGGATATTTGAATCTCAGTCCCTGACGGCTCTCGCCACCAGCCGCGCTATGCTCGGCCCGGCGATGAGCACGACCAGGAAGCGGGTCGACTGCAAGGCCATGACGAAGGATATGTCGACGTTCTGCGCGGCGGCGGCAATGATGGCGACGCTGTCCATGCCGCCGGGGCTGGTCGCGAGATAGGCGGTCAGCGGATCGATGCCGAGGACGTGGCTGATCAGCCAGGCAAGCCCGCCGCAAAAGGCGATCAGCACGACGATAGAGCCGACGATCTGCGGCAGCGCCCGTGTCGCATGGCGCAGGATCGCCCGGGTAAAGTTCAGCCCTATCGACCAGCCGACCATCGCATAGGAGAGCGCCAGCAGCCATGGCGGCAATTGCATCGCCGCGCCGAAGCCGAGATGGACTATGGTGCCAAAGATGAAAGTGCCGAGGAAGAAGGGTGACGGCAGCCGGCACAACCGGCCAAGCAGGCCGCCGACCAGCGCCACGCCGAGCGTGGCGGCAAAGGCTGCCGGTTCGATCAGCGGGAACCAGACGATGGCTGGTACCTCGATGCCCGACGTGTCGACCCACATCTTGGCGACGAGCGCCGCCGTCATCGAGACGAAGATGACGCGCAGATACTGCATGAAGGCGACGAGGCGCTGATCGGCGCCGAAGGCACCGGCCATCAGCACCATGGCAGTGGCAGCCCCCGGCGACGAGCCCCAGACCGCGGTGGTGCCGGGCAGGATGCGCCAGCGGCTGATCAACCAGCCAAGCAGGCTGGACGCCGCAAGGGTCGCCAGCACCACGACAAGGACCAGCGGCCATTCCTTGTAGAACACCGAAAAAATGTCCGTGGAGATCGACGCCGCGACCAGACAGCCGACCAAGGCCTGGGCGGCGGCGAACAGCGGCCGCGGCACGCGCACCGTGGCGCCATTGGTGCCGGCAAGGATCGCCGCCAGCATCGGGCCGATCAGCAGCGCCGCCGGCAGTGCGGCGTATTCCAGCGCGCCGGCGAACAGCAGCGAGACGATCAGCAGCACCAGCCACTGCCGAACCGGACGCATGCGCGCCATGCGTTCGACGGCCGGTTGGTCTGGCGAAGAGTCCATGTTTGGGTCTTAGACCTGGAAGAGAAAAATGCGAACGCTGTCTCGGACGAAATTCACGACCCCGACCCCGCGTTGGGATGTCACTCGTTCTTGATGGCGGGCAGGCCGAAACCGCCGGCCGGATGGGTCTCGACCTGGAATTCGAAGCCGGCGATGATCGGCCGGGCCTTGGCGATCGCTGCCTGGACCTCCGGCAGCTGCAGCGAAGCCTTGTGGCTTGCGGCGTCGGTCCACACTTCGGTCACCCAGATCGCGTCGGCATCGGCCGGGTCGCGGGCGATGACATAACTCAGGCAACCCGGCATGGCGCCGGTCGAGGCGAGCAGCACATCCATGATCGCGTCGCGCTGGCCGCGCGCCGCCCGCATCTTTCCGATCAATCCGTACATTGCCTCTCCCCTTTCTTCCAACCTCAGCAAACGTGCGCACGACATGCATGGTTGCGAGACGCAGTATGCAATTGCCGGCTCACGGCATCAACTGGCCACCGTTCACCTCGATCACCTGGCCGGTGATGTAACCACTCAGGAGATCGGAGGACAGGAAGAGATAGGCGCCGACACAGTCTTCGGCCGTGCCGGCACGCCCTTGAGGAATGGTGGCGACCATGCCCTTCATCTGCTCGTCGGTGGAATAGCGCTCATGGAAGGGTGTCGCGATGGTGCCCGGCGCCACCGCGTTGACGCGGATGCCGAAGCCGATCAGTTCCTTGGCCATGCCGCGCGTCACATTGGAGACAAAGGCCTTGGCCGAACCGTACAGCCCGGCGCCGCCGCCAGCGCCATTGCGCGCCGCGATCGACGAGGTGTTGACGATGAAGCCGCCCTGCTTCTTCAGCCATGGCATCGCCTTGCGCGAGGCCGTCAGCACCGAGCGGGCGTTGAGGTCCATCACCGCGTCGTAGTGCGCCTCGGTCTGCTCCGCATAGGGCACGCGGCCGAGCATGCCGCCGGCATTGTTGATCAGCCCGTCGAGCCGCCCGAATGTTTCGGCGCTCTCCTCGACTACCCGCTCGACATCGGCTGCCTGTGAGAAGTCGCCCTGTGTCAGGAACACCTCACCGCCGCTGTCGCGGATGTTTTTGGCCAGCGTTTCTGCGGCCTCCCGGCTCGAATTGTAGTGCAGGGCGACCCGGCATTTCTGGGCGGCGTAGGCCAGTGCAAGGGCGGCACCGATGCCGGTCGAAGCGCCGGTGACCAGCACCGCCTTGCCGGCAAGATCGGGGATGACGAGGGTGGTCGCGGTCATGAGCACTTTCCTTCGGGCTGTTTGGCCACCCTTCGTAGGCTCTCATGGCCTTCACGTTCAAGCCCGTGGCGGCTCAGGGCCGGAGATAGGCGTAGCCCTGGCGCTGCAGTTCGGCGAGCTTGACGACGCCGCCCTTGTCGGCGGCGTGGAAGCCCTCGAGCAGGTCGGCAAGCGTGATCTCCATGCCTTGCATGGTGTTGCCGCAGGCATGCGGCTCAAGGCCCTGCTGGACAAGGCCGGCAAAGCGTCCCGAGATCGCCGCCGATATGCCTTTCGACTTGAAGCCGGCGAGGGCCGGACCATGCACGACCAACACGATGTCGACATTGCCGCCGGTGCCTTCATAGTGGTTCTTGATGTTGCCGAGCACGAAGTTGACCTTATCGAGGTCGCTGAGGTGATAGGCGACCTTCGGTCTGTCTTCAGCGGCGGCGGCCCGGCTCAGCCCGAACAGGCCGGCGGCACCGGCAAGGCTGGCCCGGAACATGTCGCGTCGACGCATGGCATCCTCTCGGCTTGGCGCTCCCCGCAAATTGCGTGGCTGCGGCCATGATACTAGCATAAATTCACGTTACGTCCTGTCGATGCGAGGAGGGGGTCACATGGCGTTCAGGAAGTGGAAGGTTGTTGCCAGCGCTGGATTTGGCGCCGTGCTGCTCGGCGCGTTTGCGGGTTTTGCCGGCGATGCGCTTAAATTACCCGAACTCAGCCCGAATGGCGCCGATGCGTGTTTCGGCCGCGTCTATGATGCGGCGCACCTCAAGGCGCATCCGAAGCAGAAGGTGGCGCGGATCTTCTTCCTCTATGGCCATGATCCGGTGAGCCATCCGAACGAGGAGCCGATGGCAAACGCCGACACCTCCTACAACGGTTTTCTCACCACCGTGGTGCGCGGCGCCAAGGCGCCGCAATGGGCCGGCGGCTGGTGCAATCACGAGTCCGAGGACGGCAAGTCAGGTCCGATCCGCTGCGGCATGGACTGCGACCGCACCATGGCGTCGCTGAAGCTCGATGACAAAGGCCGCCTGATCCTCACCGACGTCTCGTCCGATCTCTATCTCGACGCCGGATCGGAAGACGAACTGGGCGAAGCCGAATATGACCAGCAGGCTCTGGGCTCGGAGGACAATAATTACCGCCTCGACCCGATGCCGGCCGCAACCTGCCAGGCTGAATTCGCCAAGATCGACCCGATCGATCCGGCGCTTGGGGCTCCCTTGCGCGAGCGACTGAAGCCGGACCAGCCTTTCTGTTTCGGGCGAGACTACGATGCCGCGCATCTCTCCTCGCATCCCGACCAGGTGACGCAGTCGATCCGGGTCTTCCGCGGGCCGGTCGAACTCGCCTCCTTTGCCTCAGGCGATGTCGCCAACTGGCCCGACGGCTCCGATGTCGCCGTTTCGGTGACCACCAGGAAGAACGGGACGAAGGTCACGCAGACCTATTCCTGCCAGGGTGAAGCGGATCAATGGCGCTGCGCGGCCAGTTCGAAGATGAGCAACTTTTCCTGCGATATCGCGCAAAAGGAAATCTTCCTCAAGCGCGGCGCCAACGGCACCATGATGCTCGCCAATCCCAACAGCAGCCTGGCGATCGTCGATTTGTGCTCGAAGACGGCGGATGGCAAGACGAAGTCGGACGACAAGGTTTACCGGTTGGAGGCCATGCCGCAGTCGGCGTGTGCGCCTTAGTCACTTTAGCAGCCATTTGGAAATGAATATGATGCGTCGCAGCTTTCTTGGTTTTCTGACTTCCTTGGCTTTCATCGGTTCCGCCAACGCTGAAGGCGAGGCTGAGGCTCGCAAGGCGGCCTCAACAGCACAGTTGAAGAAGGAGGGCGTGCCGTTCATCGACCATTTGCCGACGATCGAAACCGAAGCCGAAAGTCGGCGACGAACGAAGGACGAGGTGGTTAAACGCGCCATCGCACTGGTGATCTTGGCCGTCACAGCGGAGACCAATGATCGAAATCTTTTAAGCAACTTGATCAGCCAGTTTGGAGCCGAAGGGTTTTTTACGCCCAAAGAGCAAGCGTTTGTCGGTAACCCCGTTGCAACCGAGCAAGATCGCGCAAATTTTAGCTGGCGCTATGAAGGGGCTTTCGTAATGTTGTGGGCGTTGCAAGTCTTCAAAAACCTTGGGCGTCCAGACAAGCCTTGCGATGTGTCGCGTATGGTTTCGGTGTTGCGTGACCTCGACACGGAAGGGCTGCTCAAGCGGGCCAATTTGCGCCCGCAAAGCGAGCTTCTCGATGCTGCCGATCTGATCTATCGGTACAATTGGGCTGTGATGGATGCGCGGGTGAATGGGAAAGCCGCGCCGGCAGGATTGGAACGAGACGTGGTTGTCGAACGTCATTACGCGCTCAATTGGCTGATTGGGTATATGGGGCAGGAATGGGATAACATCTCGACCGACACATGATGAGCCGATCGCAAGCGGGTGCTACCTTGGATCGGACTTCGCTTGCCGAGTTTGGATTTGACGAACTTAGACGGTTCGCCTGACTACGCTTTTGCCGAGGCCGAGCTGGCGCGCGCTTGAGCAGCAGGCGCTGCCCGATTTGGAGGCAATCAACGCCTGGATGTAGCCATTGGCGGGCTACCCCACATGGCGGTAATGGCGCAATCGATCCGGCGAGGTCGGCAGATCCTCGCCCGAGGATGATGCCCTGAGTTTTTCCTCAAGCAAACGGCACAGCAGTGGTGCCTTTCGGCAGCTTCGCCTCGTCGTCGGGCTCGACATGGATGGTGACGCGCACCGAGGGGATTTCGGCCTTCAGCGCGTCCTCGATGCGGTCGCAAATGACGTGGCTGGCGCCGACCGTCATGTCGGCGTCGACGACCAGGTGGAACTCGATGAAGGTGGCGCGGCCGGCGATGCGGGTCTTGAGGTCATGAACCTCCAGCGCGCCCTTGCAATTGGCCGAGATGATGTCGCGAATGTGCATGTGTTCGGTCGTGTCCACTGCGCGGTCCATCAGCCCGTTCATCGACGAGCCGATGACGTGCCAGCCCTGCCACAGGATGTTGAGCGCTACGATGACGGCAAGCGCCGGATCAAGGATCTGCCAACCGGTCAGGATAGCGCCGACGAGGCCGCCGAAGACGCCGACCGAGGTCACGACGTCGGTCATGATGTGCCGGCCGTCGGCGACCAGCGCCGGTGATTTTGCGCTGCGCCCGGCGCGGATCAGCGTCCAGGCCCAGAAGGCGTTGATGACGGTGGCGACGCCGTTGATCGCCAGGCCCTCCCAGGGTTGTTCGAGCGGGGTCGGCGTCTGCCAGGAGCGCCAGACCTCGTTGAGGATCAAAAGCGCGGCGAGCACGATCAGCACGCCTTCCAGCACCGCCGAAAAATACTCGGCCTTGTGGTGGCCGAACGGATGGTCCTGGTCGGCCGGCTTGTAGCTGACCAGGACCGCCCAATAGGCGGCGGCCGAGGCTATGACGTTGACGATCGACTCCAGCGCATCCGAATAGAGCGCAACGGAGCCGGTGACGTACCATGCGGCAAGCTTGAGCGCGAGCACCACGCAGGCGATGACAATCGACCAGAAGGCAAGGCTGGCGATCCTTTGCCTGGCCGCTGCCTTCGCTGCGATCGCCGCCATGTTGTCCGTCGCCGCCATCGTTTCTAAGCGGCCTTTTCCTTGGCCTTGCGCGGCAGATGCGCAACGATGTTTTCGATGATGCGCATGCCGGCATTGTGGCCGAGCGTCATGATCGATTCCGGATGGAACTGAACGGCGGCGATCGGCTCCTTGCGGTGTTCGAAGGCCATGATGATGCCATCCTCGGTCTCGGCGGTGACGATGAAATCGTCGGGCAGCCGCACCGGATCGGCAAAGATCGAGTGGTAGCGGCCGACGGTCACTTCCTTGGGCAGGCCGGAGAAGATGATTCCGGGCTTGGAGACGCGGATGCGCGACGGCTTGCCGTGCATCGGCACGTGCAACTGCCTGAGTTCGCCGCCATAGGCCTCGGCCAGCGCCTGCAGGCCAAGGCAGACACCGAAGATCGGCAGGTCGCGGGCGCGGGCGTTCTTGATGGTCGCGGCGCAGTCGAAATCCTTCGGCGTGCCCGGTCCGGGCGACAGCACGACGAGATCGGGCTTCAGCCGTTCGAAGACTTCTTCCGGCACCGGCGAACGCACGGTCGAGACATTGGCACCGGTCTGGCGGAAATAGTTGGCCAGTGTGTGGACAAAGGAGTCTTCGTGGTCGACGAGCAGGATGTTGACGCCGTCGCCGACGCGCGCGGTGGTGCGTTCGGCGCCTGCGGCATTGCCCAATTTGGCGTCGCGAATGGCGGAGAGCATGGCGGATGCCTTCAGTTCGGTTTCGGCTTCTTCTTCCTCGGGGATGCTGTCGAAGAGCAATGTGGCGCCGGCTCGCACCTCGGCAATGCCGTCCTTGATGCGGATGGTGCGGAGCGTCAGGCCGGTGTTCATGTCGCCGTTGAAATTGACCATGCCGATGGCGCCGCCATACCAGGCACGCGGGCTCTTTTCGTTCTGCTCGATGAAGCGCATCGCCCACAGTTTCGGCGCACCGGTGACGGTGACCGCCCAGGCATGCGACAGGAAGGCGTCGAAGGCATCCATGCCTTCGCGCAGGCGCCCTTCGATGTGATCGACGGTGTGGATCAGGCGTGAATACATCTCGATCTGGCGGCGGCCGATGACGCGCACCGAGCCCGGATCGCAGACCCTGGACTTGTCGTTGCGGTCGACGTCCGAGCACATGGTCAGCTCGGATTCATCCTTCTTGGAATTGAGCAGCTTCAGGATCTGCTCGCTGTCGGAAATGGCGTCGTCGCCGCGCTTGATGGTGCCGGAGATCGGGCAGGTCTCTACGCGGCGGCCGTTGACGCGCACGAACATTTCGGGCGAGGCGCCGATCAGATACTCGTTTTCGCCGAGATTGATGAAGAAGGAATAGGGCGACGGGTTGATCGACTTCAGCTTGCGCGAGATTTCGGAAGGCTGCGTCTCGCAGCGTTCGTAGAACATCTGCCCGGGCACGACCTCGAACAGGTCGCCGCGCTTGAAACTGTCCATCGCCTTGCGCACCAGATTGGCATATTCGCCCGGCTCATGGTCGCCGCGCGGCGGGATGCGGTCGGCGGTCTTGAACGGTTCGGTAATTTCGTCCCGCGGCAGCCCCTCGGTTGAAAAACCGTCGCCGGAATAGTCGTAGCGGTCGGTCCAGGCCTTGGTCGAATAATGGTCGACGACCAGGATCTCGTCAGGCAGGAACAGCACGAGATCGCGCTGGCTCTGTTTGCGCTCGAGCTTGTAGTCGACTGGATCGAACTGGAAGGCGAGGTCGTAACCGAAGGCGCCGTAAAGGCCGAGATTGGCGTCTTCATCGGTCTTGAACAAAGCGGTGATGGCGCGCAGCACAGTAAACACAGAGGGGACGCGGCTGCGCTCTTCCTCGGTGAAGACGCGGCCGGGCTTGGCGACATCGAGGCGGATCAGCTTTTTCGAGGTTTCAGCAATCGTCACCTCGGTAATGCCGGCCAGCGTCTTGCCGATCACCGGCAGCAGCACTTCGCCACGGCCGTTCAGCGCCTCGATGCGCATGGCGCGGCCACGCGCGGAAATCACCAGCGGCGGATCGATGATGGCCGTATCCCAGCGTGTGTAGCGGCCCGGATATTCGTAATTCGAGGAAAACACCGCACCACGGCGCGAGTTCAAGCCATCGACATAAGCGTCGATCGCACCGGCGTAAGGCTTGTCGTGGCGTTCGCGGGTGATGGTGACACCACCTGCGGTCACGAAGCTTTCCGCGCCGTTTTCCAGAGCCTTGATCGTCATTGCCGTCTCCATATGGCTTGTTGGGCAACGGACCCGGGACTGGCTTTGAAAAAACAAATGGCCGCCCGGACATTCCGTTGCGGCCACCCTCTATTTTCACGCGCACGCGTTCGAACAGGCCGCTGTCAGCGAGCCCACCACCAAATGGTCTTGATCGAGCGCATGTTCATGGGCGAAATCCATAGCGGCGAAAAGCCGGATGCGCAACAGGTTTGAAAGGCCTGTTTGTGGCCGCCGCTTCCGCAGCCCATGGCACATCGCCAAGGCTTGGGGTCCTGCCTAGACTGTTCGTCCAACATCGGAAAGACGGGAAGACAGCAATGACCGAGCAGATCGAGCGCGCACGCAGGTTCCATGCGCTCCACGTCAGGGGCAACCCGATCGTTCTCTACAATGCCTGGGATCCGGGCTCGGCCAAGATCGTCGAGAAGGCGGGCGCCAAGGCGATCGCCACCGGAAGCTGGCCGGTCGCGGCTGCTTTTGGTTATGCCGATGGCGAGAAAATTCCGCTGGAGCTGGCGCTGGACAACATCAAGCGCATCGTGGCGGCAGTCGACCTGCCGGTGACCATGGACCTCGAAGGCGGCTACGGCGTCGAGCCGGTGACTGTCGCCCAGACGGTGACACGTGCCCTGCAGGCCGGCGCCATCGGTTTCAATTTCGAGGACCAGATCGTCGGCGGCGCCGGTCTGCACGACATCGCCATACAGGTGAAGCGCATCGAGGCGGCAGCGGCGGCGGTGAAGGCTTCCGGCATTCCCGCCTTTATCAACGCCCGTACCGACATTTTCCTCAAGGCCAAGCCGGATGTGCATGACAGCGTGCTGCTCGACCAGGCCATCGAGCGGGCGCACGCTTATGAAAAGGCAGGAGCGAGCGGCTTCTTTGCGCCGGGGCTCGGCGACGAGGGTCTGATCGAGGCGCTGTGCAAGGCCACCGTGCTGCCGGTCAACATCATCGCGCTGGCGCATGTGCCGCCGCGCCAGCGCCTGGCCGAGCTTGGTGTCGCCCGTGTGAGCCACGGCCCGGTGCCGTACCGGCAGATGGCCGAATGGCTGGAGGCCAAGGCGCGGCTGGCGATTTCGGGTTAGCTCAGTCCTCCAGCGTGCCTGACCTCGCGTCGGCGCTCTTCTTGTCGCCGACCAGCTTCAAGAGATCCTCGCCGGCGCGGATGATGCGGCGCGAGCGGCGGGTCAGGATGACGCCGTCCTGCGGCGCCAGCACTTCGGTGCGGCCGCCGGCCTCGCCCGGTGTGTGGACGATGGTGGCGAGGCGCGCGCCCTTGGCGACGCGGTCGCCGGGCTTGACGTCGTAGAGGATGGCGCCGGCCCGGGGCGCCGGCATCATGTCGATGTTCTCCAGCGGCGCGACGAGGCCCTTGAACGCGCCGGGTGCGGGAAGGGCGGTATCGGCGATGACGCCGCGCGCCGCCAGCAGCCGGTAAAGGCCTTCGGCATCGGAACTTGCCAGCGCGCCGTCGACATCCAGCATGCCACGGTATTCTACCGTGGTGGCAACGCGGCGGTCGAGCTTCGCCACGTTGGCGGGGACGTTCTGGTAGGGCATGATCGTGGCGCCCTCGAAGGTGCCGTCGGTGTCCTCGCTCCACAACACCACGGCGTCGATACCCATGGCGGCGGCGCAATCGGCCATCGCCGGCCACAGGCTGGCGTGGACGTAGAGATAGGCAAGGCCCTCGTCATCGCAATGCAGGTCGAGCACGATGTCGTGGCCGAGCGACAGCTGCACCAGACGGGTCTTCAATCGCTGGTCGGGGGTGCCAAGCGTGGTGTCGGGCAAAAGCTTGGCGTCCGGTGCTGCGAGCAACGGAAAGCCGCGGTTGAAATTGTTGCGGGTGCCGAGATGAAAGCGGCCCTGGTGCTCGCCGAAATGATATTGCGCGCGGCCGATCGGATTGGCCCAGGGCACGACCGTGATGCTGCCCTTGATGCGGCCTTCCGCTTCGGCCTTGTTCAGCGCCGGCATCAGCGCGTCGATGGCGACGACACCAGGCAATTCACCGGCGTGGAGTGCTGCCTGCAGATAGGCCGAAGGTGCTGCCTTGTCGGCGCCGGCGAAGCGGAACACCGGGAATTCGTAGGAAACGCCTTCGGTATCGCCGGCGATGCGTTCGATCGATTTCTGCATGGGATGCCTCCAGGATAAGAGGCAGAACACATGCACTTTTGCCGAAGGGCTGTCGATTGGTCCAGTTCGCGCCGCCATGGGCGCAATGGAATTATTCGGCGGCGGCCGGAACCGGCGTTATCGGCGCCGATCCTTCGAGCGCCTGCGAGACAACGGCTACGCTGACCGCCAGCAGGGCCAGCACCGCGCCGACCAGCGGCAAATGAGCATAGGAAACGCCGGCCGACAGAGCCACGCCGCCGATCCAGGCGCCGCTGGCATTGCCGACATTGAATGCGCCCTGGTTGAGCGTGGCGGCGAGGTTCGGCCCTTCCGAAGCCGCTTCGACGACGCGGATCTGCAGCGGCGGCACGACGACGAAGATCAGCAGTCCCCACAAGAAGACGATGCCGATGGCGACGCTGGCGATCGCGCCGTACTGCATGAAGCCGACAAACAGAACTGCCATCAAAAGCAGCGTGCCGATGACCGTCGGCATCAATTTCCAGTCGGCCAGCCGGCCGCCGATGATGTTGCCTATGGTCATGCCGGCGCCGAACAGCAGCAGGACCCAGGTGACCGCGGAGGTCGACAGGCCGGAGACATCGGTAAGGTAGGGCTTGATGTAGGTGAAGACGGCAAACAGGCTGGCCGAGGCCAGCGAGGCGATCAGCATGGCGAGCCAGACCTGCAGCTTGCCCAGCACGCGCAGTTCGCTGCGCAGGCCGCCGCCGCTCGGTTCGACCACATTGGATGGCACCAGCCAGGCGATGGCGGCAACAGAGATCAGGCCGATGCCGACGACGGCAAAGAAGGTGGAGCGCCAGCCGAAGGCTTCGCCAAGCGCGGTGCCGGCAGGAACGCCGAGAATGTTGGAGAGCGTCAATCCCGCGAACATCATCGCCATGGCGCTGGCGCGCTTGTTGCGCGGCACCAGGCTGGCGGCAACGACGGAACCGATGCCGAAAAAGGCGCCATGACCGAACGCGGTGAAGACGCGCGCGGCCATCAGGAGCCAGTAATTGGGCGCAATGGCGCAGAGCAGATTGCCGACGACGAACATCGCCGTCAGCGCGACCAACACTGGCTTGCGCGGCAGATGCGCGGTGGCCATGGCGACGATGGGTGCGCCGAAGACGACGCCCAGCGCATAGCCGGTGACCAGCAGGCCGGCCGAGGGGATCGACACGCCGAGATCGGCCGCAACCTCCGGCAACAGGCCCATGATGACGAATTCGGTGGTGCCAATGCAGAAGGACGCAATGGCAAGCGCAAGGATCGGCAAAGGCATGGAAAATCCAGACTGAATCGGTTCAATTCAGACTGAACGAGAAGCCTTGCCGCGCGCAATGCACATTGCTGCAACGCACCAATGCAGAAAGCGCTGAGCTTGACGCGGGTCTATGTCAGGCGAGCGGCTTCAGCTCCTGGGCGATGGTTGGCAACAGCTCCGAGACGTTGGGGTGGATATGCACGGCGCGCGCCAGCGTATCGACCGACGCCTTGGCGTACATCAGCTCGAGCACGCAGTGCACTGCCTCGTCGCCGCCGGGGCCGAGCACGGAGCAGCCGAGGATTTCCCTGGTGTCGGCATCGACCAGGATCTTCATGAAACCTTGCGTCTCGCCCTTTTCGATGGCGCGGCCGACGCGGGTCATTGGTCGCTGGCCGACCAGCGCCTTGCGCCCGGATTTCTTCACCGCCGCCTCGGTCATGCCGCAGCGGCCGAGCGGCGGATCGATGTAGAGCGCATAGGCCTCGATGCGGTCGCTGACCTTGCGCGGATCGTCGTCGAGCAGATTGGCGGCGACGATCTCATAGTCGTTGTAGGAGGTGTGGGTGAAGGCGCCCTTGCCGTTGCAGTCGCCCATCGCCCAGATGCCGGGCACGCTGGTGCGCAACTGGTCGTCGACGGTGACGAAGCCGCGCAGATCGACCGTGATGCCGGCCTTGTCGAGGCCGAGGTCGTCGGTGTTGGGGGTGCGGCCGAGTGCCAGAAGCACATGCGAGCCGACCGCCGGCGGCTTGCCGGATGAGAAGGTCACGGCGATGTCCTTGCCCTGTCTGGCAAAGCGGATGTCGTCGGCGCCGACATGGACTTCTATGGCTTCGTTTTCGAGGATCGATAGGATGGCCGCCGACACGTCCTCGTCCTCGCGGCCGGTCAGGCGCGAACTCTTCTCGATGACGGTGACTTCAGAGCCGAAGCGGCGAAACATCTGCGCGAATTCAAGAGAGATGTAGCTGCCGCCGACGATGACGAGGTGGCGCGGCAGAATTTCGAGGTCCATCATTGAGGAGTTGGTGAGGTAGTCGACGTCGTTGACGCCGGGCAGGTCGGGCACCGAGGCGCGGCCGCCGGTGTTGAGGAAGATCTTTTCGGCAGTCAGAAGCTCGTCGCCGACGCGCACCGTGTTGGCGGATTCGAAGCGGGCATGGCCGCGATAGAGCGTGCAGCCCTTCATGCCGGCGATCCAGGTCTCCAGATTGGTGCGGGAGTCATTGGTGACCTTGTCCTTGCGCGCCTTGATCCTCTTGTAGTCCACGCCGACAGGGCCTGAGAACGTCACGCCATAGTCCGCGGCACGCCGCGCCAGATGCGCGGCATAGGCGCTGGCGACCATGGTCTTCGTCGGCGTGCAGCCGGTGTTGACGCAGGTGCCGCCGACCAGCTTGCGCTCGATCAGCGCCACGCTCATGCCGGCTGACGTCAGCCGGCCGGCGAGAGGAGGGCCGGCCTGTCCGGCGCCGATGATGATGGCGTCGTATGTCTTGGCGTCTGAGGCTTGGGCAGTCATACCACCGCCGCCACGATCAGCAGGCCGCCGATGATCGCCACCGCGTCCTCGATGAGGGCGGCAGGCAAATCCTTGCCGAAGGCGGCGGCCAACCGGCCGCGCGCTTCGGCGCCGCCATAGGTGCCGATGACGGCGCCGATGGCGCCGGCAATCAGGCCGCCAATGGTGGAACCGGCGGTGGCGCCGATCACCGCGCCGCTGAAGGCGCCAAGCAGGATGCGGGCGCCGAATTGCTGCGGCACCTTGCGGCTCGGCGTCGAGGGCAGCTGGTCGGTGACCAGTTCGACGATGGCGAGGATGGTGAAGATACCGACGGCGGCCCAATGGCCCATGAAACTTGCCCAGGTGCCGGCCACCGGCAGCCAGCCGAGATACGCGCCCCAGGCGATCGCGGCCGGCGCGGTCATGGCGCGAAGACCGGCAATGACGCCGATCAGAAGTGCAAGCAAATAGAGCATGTCGATCCCCTCGAAAGCAGGCCCGGGACTGGCCCACGAGGGCAAGCTAGCATAGGTCCAACGTTTGACCAGAGTCGGCACTGGTGCTTCTTCCATCAGTGAGCATTGTACTTTGGTAAACAGTCGAACACGACGAAGGGACGGAGTCGCTGTGATGGCCGATAGCGAACGCACAAGGATGATTGCAGGCGAATGGTACACCTGCATCGACGACGAACTAGAGGCGCTGCGGGTGATCGCGCGCGATGCGGTGTTCGAGCATAATACGCTACCGCCCCAGCAACGCGGCAATATCGGTCCGGCGCTGTCGGTGCTGCTCGGCAGCACGGGCGAGGGCGGCCGCATTGAGGCGCCGTTCCACTGCGCCTACGGTTTCAACATCCATCTCGGCGACGGCGCCTTCCTCAATGCCGGCTGCACCATCCTCGACACCGCGCCGGTGCGTATCGGCAGGCGGACGCTTCTCGGCCCCAATGTGCAGATCTACTGCGCCGAGCACCACAAGGAGGCCGCGGGCCGTCAGGCGGGACTGGAGATTGCCCGGCCGGTCACCATTGGCAATGACGCCTGGATCGGCGGCAGCGCCATCATCCTCGGCGGCATCAGCATCGGCGATGGCGCCATAGTCGGCGCCGGCGCGGTGGTGACGCGCGACGTGCCTGACAACACCACAGTGGTCGGCAATCCGGCGCGGGCGGTCAAGCGGGGCTGAACTCGTCGTGGGCGGTCAGTATGAAGCCGTACGTGCCATGCGCTCGTCCGGACCGGCTCGCCGCGAGAATTCACGCCGGTATTGGGCCGGTGACGTCTTGAGCCGTGCGGCGAAATGCTGGCGCAGCGAGGTGGCGCTGCCGAAGCCGGCTTCGAAGGCCACCATGTCCATCGATTTTTCCGTCGCCTCCAGCAGCCGTTGCGCCAGTTCGGTGCGTTGGCCGGCCAACCATTCGCCAAAGCTGGTGCCGATCGATTTCTGGAAACGGCGGGTGAAAGTGCGCCGAGTCAGGCCCGCGGCCTCCGCGACGCGGTCGAGGTTGTGCGTTTGTCCGAGCGTTGCCCGCACCGTGTCCAGCGCCAGGGTGAAGCGGTCGGTGGCCGGGGTTTTCGCCAGCGGGCGCTCGATGAACTGCGCCTGCCCACCCTGCCGGTGCGGCGACAGTACAATGTGCCTTGCCAGCCGCAGCGCTACCTCTGCGCCATAGCGCGCGCGCACAATGTGCAGGCAGCAGTCGAGCCCGGCGGCGACGCCGGCCGAGGTGACGATGTCGCCGTCGTCGACATAGAGCACGTCGGCGTCGACTTCGATGTCCGGGTACAATGCCTGCAACCGGTCGGTGGAGGCCCAATGTGTCGTCGCACGCCGGCCCGCAAGCAGCCCGGCGGCGGCAATGGCGAAGGTGCCGAGACAGAGGCCGACGATCAGCGCACCGCGCCGGTGCGCGTGGGTGAGCGCTGCCAGGAGCGGCGGCGGAAGTGGGGCCTCGAGATCCTTCCAGCTCGGAACGATGACGATGTCGGCATCGTCGAATGCGGAAAGGCCATACGGCACCGCGATGGTCAGCCCGGCATCGGTGTGGATCGCTCCATCGTCGAGCGCGCAGACGCGAAAGTCGAAACGCGGCAGGCCAAGCTTGGTGCGGTCGGTGCCGAACACCACGCACGGCACGGAGAGGTGGAACGGGCTGATGCCGTCAAAGGCGAGAACGGCAATGATCGGGTCGGCCATGCGTGTTTCCAGCAAGCGAAAAGCGGATTGTCCCAATTCTTTCGACTGATGTCAATCGGGCCACTTTTGGCAGTCGGGCGATTCGCCTATTTCCTGTCCCATTCAAGCTCGAAGGAGAACACCATGTCCGCCAATATCACGCCGCGCCGCGCACTCATCGTTATCGATGTCCAGAATGATTATGATGGCGGCAACCTCGCCATCCAGTGTCCGCCGTTCCGCGACAGCGTCGTCAATGTCGCGCGCGCTATGGATGCCGCCGCTGCGGCCGGCGTGAAGGTGGTGGTCGTCAAGCAGATGGCGCCCGAGACCTCGCCAGTCTTCGCCAAGGGCAGCCATGGCGGCGAACTGCATCCCGAGATCGCCCGGCGAAGCCGCGACCACTATGTCGAGAAGTCACTGCCTAGCGCCTTTGCCGGCACCGACCTCGAGGCGTGGCTGCGCGCCAATACCATCGATACGATAACGGTGATCGGCTACATGACGCATAATTGCGACCTGTCGAGCATCATCCACGCCGCGCATGTCGGCTTTGCGGTCGAGTTCCTGTCCGACGCCACCGGTTCGCTGCCTTACGCCAACAGCGCCGGCTACGCCTCGGCCGAGGAGATCCACCGCGTGGTGTCCATCATCCTGCAGTCGCGCTTTGCGGCCGTGCTCAAGACCGCCGAATGGATCGATTGCCTGAAGACCGGTGCTTTGCCCGAACGCGACACGCCCTATGCGTCCAACCAGCGCGCGCTGGCGCGCAACGCTGCATAGGCAAATTGCCGAGAAGGAACAGGGGCGCCGCAGTCTGCGGCGCCCCTTGGCGTTCCTGATCACGAACACCGGGGCGTGGCCTCGTTTGGAAGTCTTTTCGGCTGGGCCCATTCACTTTCGGGATGATGAGCCGGCTAAACGCAAGAAACTCAGATCGGGCTCTATCTCAGGATGGGGAACTGGAGAACAGAGTGAAGTCTTTCACAGACGAAGGCCTCTCTCCGAGGAACGGTATATCTGGATCAAGGGGTGGGACGGGGTAGACTTCCCCGGGAGAAACAAGTGAAAGCGCGAATTGCACGAACTACAGTCGTTCTCGCCTTGGCTGGTGCCGCGGCACTCTTGCCATGGCCCGCTTTCGCCCAGGTCCCTTCGCACGCGCCGGGGACGATCTGCTTCACTCAATCCTTCTGGTGCTGGGCGCAGCCGCCCGGCCCGCCCGGATATCCGTGCGGGTGCCCGTCGCAATACGGCTATGTGCCGGGCTATCTAGGGTAGTCGTCAGGCGGGGGGATTTCACGATGACGACGACACCGGCCGACCCTCTCGTTTCTGGACTCATCGCGGACGCCAAGCTGGTCGCCAACTACGGCCGCTACGGTGTGTTCAAGGACAGTTCCCTGTTTGCGGCCATCGGCAATGCCGAAAAGCTCGACGATGCGACGGCCAGCCAGCCTGAGGTCGTCAATCTTCAGACGGTTTTCAACGATTGTTCCGGCACCGTGCCATTTGCCACCCTGGCGGCACTGCGATCGGGCTGGTCGCCCGGTGACATGTCGCGCAAGACCGCGCTGGCGACGTACTTTCTCGTGGCTCTTTCCGTGCTTTTCATGGTTGTAACCGGAAGATTGACGTACATTTACAACAAGGGAGTCGCGATAAACTCCGAACTCATAGAAATCGACAACAATGATTTCAGCGCACGGTTCGGACAGGCGATACGCCAGGTTTGGGCGACGAAGAAACAACTGAGCTCGGCATCGTCCGAGCAGGCTTCGACCACGGATCTGACGCTTCTGAAGGACGCCTATTACAATTCGGAAGATAGCCTTCACGCTCTCGACCAGCGCTTTTCCTCCCTGGTGAGAAGAGCGCAAGGGTTCATGACTGAGGACGCGCAATTCCCGATCTGGGGAATGCAATGGATGTACTGCAAATTTTATTCAACCTCCACGGCAGATGGCGTAGCGGCGGGCCAGGCTCAGTATTCCCAGCAAGGTGCCATAGACCAGTTCTGTGACCAGCCGCTGGGGGTGAGTAAATCCACGCCTCCAGACAAGCTCAAGGAGCTCCCCAATCAGCCGGATGCCTATTGCGCGCAGATAAACACCGAAAAGAAAAACCCGAACAATCTTGAAGGTACGTCTTCGGAAAAAGTGACGGACGTGAATGCCGATTTCGACGAGGCAACGCGCAGCCTGCAGTGCGACGGAGTGATCACGATCGCGCCGAACTCGATCTACACGCTGACCGCGCAGATAAAGACGCTGGACGAGGTTCTCAGCCCATATGCCTTGTGGATACTCCCAGCCTTCTACGGCGCGCTCGGAGCCATCATGTTTCACATGCGGATGATCCTCAATCCGCTGCTGCCCAATCCACCGCTGTCGCGGCTGATCCACAGGATCGCACTGGGGGCGCTGGCCGGCATGGTGCTTGCCTGGTTTGTAGCACCGGGCACCAAGCTTGGAGAGGAGGCTTCGGGAATAGGCTTCAGCCTCTTCACCTTCTCCTTCCTGTTTGGGTTCAGTCTGGATATCTTCTTCACCATTCTCGACCAGTTCGTCAGCATGTCGGTCGCCGGGATCAAGAAGTTCGGGTCCTCGACAGTGGCGTGAGAAGCCCGGCAAGCAAAAGGGCGCCGCATGGCTGCGGCGCCCTTGGTTGTCGAGACAAATCTCAGAACAGGCCTTCGATCTGGCCGGCCTCGTTGAGGAAGATTTTTTCCGAGGACGGCGCCTTGGGCAGGCCGGGCATGGTCATGACCTCGCCGCAGATGACGACGACGAAGCCGGCGCCCGCCGAAAGCCTGACCTCGCGCACCGGCACGGTGTGCCCGGTCGGCGCGCCGCGCAGGTTCGGGTCGGTCGAGAAGGAATATTGGGTCTTGGCCATGCAGACCGGCAGGTGCCCGTAGCCGGCCTGCTCCCAGGCATGCAGCTGGTCGCGCACCGACTTGTCGGCGATCGCCTCGTCGCCGCGATAGATGCGCTGGACGATGGTGTTGATCTTCTCGAACAGCGGCATTGCGTCGGGATAGAGCGGCGCGAACTGCGAGGCGCCGGATTCGGCGATCTCGACGACCTTGCGCGCCAACTCCTCAATGCCGGCAGAGCCATTGGCCCAATGCTTGCACAGGATCGCCTCGGCGCCGAGCGAGGCGACGAAATCCTTCATCGCCTGGATTTCCACCTCGGTATCGGTGGTGAAATGATTGATCGCCACGATCGCAGGCACGCCGAACTGTTTCACATTCTCGATGTGGCGGCCCAGATTGAGGCAGCCCTTCTTGACTGCCTCGATGTTTTCCTTGCCGAGGTCTTCCTTCTTGACGCCGCCATTCATCTTCATGGCGCGCACGGTGGCGACGATGACGGCAGCCGCCGGCTTCAAACCCGCCTTGCGGCACTTGATGTCGAAGAATTTTTCGGCTCCGAGGTCGGCGCCGAAGCCGGCTTCGGTGACGACGTAGTCGGCGAGCTTCAGCGCCGTGGTGGTGGCGACCACCGAGTTGCAGCCATGCGCGATGTTGGCGAACGGGCCGCCATGCACGAAGGCAGGGTTGTTCTCCAGCGTCTGCACCAGGTTTGGCTGCATGGCGTCCTTCAGCAGCACCGCCATGGCGCCGTCGGCCTTGAGGTCGCGGGCATAGACCGGCGTCTTGTCGCGGCGGTAGGCGACGATGATGTCGCCGAGGCGCTTTTCCAGATCCTTGAGGTCGGTGGACAGGCACAGGATAGCCATCACTTCAGAGGCGACGGTGATGTCGAAGCCTGCCTCGCGCGGATAACCGTTGGCGACGCCGCCGAGCGAGCAGATGATTTCGCGCAGCGCCCGGTCGTTCATGTCCATGACGCGGCGCCAGGCGACGCGGCGGGTGTCGATGCCGAGCTCATTGCCCCAGTAGATGTGGTTGTCGATCAGCGCCGACAGAAGATTGTGCGCCGTGGTGATGGCGTGGAAGTCGCCGGTGAAGTGGAGGTTCATGTCCTCCATCGGCACGACCTGCGCGTAGCCGCCGCCGGCGGCACCACCCTTGACGCCGAAATTCGGGCCGAGCGAAGCCTCCCGGATGCAGACGATCGCCTTCTTGCCGATGCGGTTCAGACCGTCACCAAGGCCGACGGTGGTCGTCGTCTTGCCTTCGCCGGCCGGCGTCGGGTTGATGGCGGTGACGAGGATCAGCTTGCCGTCCTTGTTGGCCTTCACCGATTTGATGAATTCGGCCGAAATCTTCGCCTTGTCGTGGCCGTAGGGCAAAAGGTGCTCGGTCGGGATGCCGATCTTCTGGCCGATCTCCTGGATCTGCTTTTTCTTGGCGCCGCGCGCGATCTCGATGTCGGACTTCACTTCGGCCATGACGGCTTTCCTTCGGATTGGACGGTGGAGGGGACGGGTTTGATCTCACTCGCAGGCATGTTGAACCCGGGCGCGGGCATGTTCTAACCCTGTCGCTCCCGCGGCGTCAACTTGCATGCAACTATGTTTCCTATGAAGAAAGTGTCTCCGCGGCCGGCCGACCTGTCGCAGGTTCTTCCTGGCTCCGTTGCCGCGCCGTATAGAAGCCAGAGGACGCGACGTTCCGCCGTCTCAAAACAGCCGCCCAATGCACGGAATGCGACAGAGGCGACGGCGCAAATTCGCCATCGCTCGCCGGGAAAGCTGTGAACGCTACTGAGTCAGGACGTTGCTGATCTCGACCATGTTGGAGCGCACGCGAAGCACGTAGAAACCCATCGTCGTCAGGTGCGTCGGCATGATCCAGCCATCCTCGCGGCCATTGGCGATGATGAAGGGCTGGATGCGCAGCGCCGAGACGAATTGCGCATCCATCGTGTCCCACAGATTGCCGAGATGCTTTTCCTTGATGACGTCCTCGAAGTCGGCCTGGGCGCCTTTCATCAGGCCGTAATAGGCATAGAGCTGGCCATAGGCGAACCAGAAGCGGTCATCGGCGCGGAAGTCGAACCAACCATTGTTGTGGTTTTCGGCGCGCTCCTTGAGGATCGCGGAGGTGGAACCGATGTCGGAGGAGATGCGGTCGATATACTGCTTCAGATTGTCGGCGCGGGCATCGAACGTCGCCTGGCAGCTGCCGAGGCGGGCGTTGAAGGAGCGCAGCTTGGTGACGGCATCGCGATAATAGCTCGGCGTCGGCGTCTTGGGGCCGAACGGGTTGAGGCCGAAATACCAGGTCTCCTCGTCGAACTGCAGATTGCCGCGCGCATCCTGCAGGTCGCCGTCGATCTGCGATGTGGTGCGAACACGCCCGAGATTGTCGGCAAGCTCGGTGGCGGTGCGCCGCACCGCCTGGTTGATGCCGCGCTGGAACGAGGCCTTGTTGTCCATGAACGGCGTGTTGTCCCAGTCGATGCCGAACAGGCCGAGTTTGTAGAGGATCATCGACGAGATCCAGGCATTCTGGTTGACGTTGAAGTCCGTCAGGTCGGCCGCCACCTGGGCGATGCCCGAATTGCCGCAGGTCTTGGCGGTGTCGGTGCCGGCGCCGGCGGCAACCTGTTCGCCGGCGGAAATGTTGCGGTTCTCGAAGGTGTATTTGTCGACGTAGTTGGGATCGAACTTGTTCCACCACTGGGTGGCGTAGAAGAAATTGGCGTAGAGGCCGATCAACACCAGAAGCGCGAGGCCGACCACAGCCTTCAGGATCCAGCCGCGCTGCGTATACCAGCGCCCAGCCCAGAGGAACGGCCACAGGATCGCGCCGATGACGAGGCCGATGCCGCGGCCTATCCATTGGAAGATGCGGGTGAAGAAATTCACGATCGGATCAAGCATGGCTCTCGTTCACCCCTCAGTCAGTCAGGCCGTAAAGGCGCGTGCGAAACGCCACTTTGTCTTTCAAATATGTGGTTTTCAGAACGTCCACAACATGCGACCGCCAGGCGTCGCTGTAGCCGTCATAGTCCTTGTAGAAGCCCGGCTTGTTGAAGACGTAACGCGAGACGAAGTCCTGCGGCACGAAATCCGAGATCAGCTGGTTGGTCAGCCAGGCGTCGGGATGGTCGGGCTTGCCACGCACGACCAGGAAGCGCTGTTGCGGAAACACATCCTCGATCTTGAGATGGCCGAGCTGGGCGATCTCACGCTTGGCGGCGTTGAGAAAGGGGAAATTGCCGTCCTTGGTGATCAGATCGGCATGGCCATGGATCCAGGTCTGCAGCCAGACCTTGTCGACCTCGGTCAAATTGCGGTTCGGCTCTGTGTCGCGGATGAGAGCGCGCACCACCATCTCGGCGCGATGCTCGAGATAGCCCGAGCTTTCGACCCATGACGCACGGGGCAGTTCGATGCGGCCGGTGCTGGCCAGGAACTTGAACACCTTGTCGGCATCGTTGATCGAGAGATAGCTGATCTGCCAGGGCCGCGAACGGCGAAAGCCGGGGGCGGCCGGGTCGCCGATGACGGTGGTCATATCAGGATCGACGAAGACGTAGACGCCGCCGAAATGGCTGGTCCAGTAGGCGTTGTGGCGGAAGATCACCTGGTCGGGCACCAGCGCATTCTCACGGATATCGCCGCAGACCTTCGCCAGCTCCACCATACGGCTCAGCATGGTGTTGTCGCGCCAGGCATCGGGCTCCTGCTTCAGCCGGTCGACCAGCTTGCCGAGTTCGGCGGCCTTGCCCAGCACGTCCTCGGCCGAAAGCACCCTGAACTCGACCTGGCTGATCGACAGCAGATCCTCGATGTCGTTGACCAGGGGAACGGAATCCTCGATCTCCCCGTAGATGACATCCTTGATCGTCAGCGCATCGATGGCGCGCTGGTTCTTGGACATGAACTCGAACATCAGCTGCGAGGTGTTGGAAAAGGCGGTGTGCACCACCGGCAGATCGATCTGCGACGGCGTCAGGATGATGAAGCGGCGGTTGACCTCGTTGGGGTCGAGATAATCGTAATCGCCGCATTCCTCGGCCACTTCGGGCGAGAAGCCGGTGCGGTCGATCTGGAAGCTCTTCAGCTTGGTCGGTTTGAGGCCGAAGGCGACAAGCGCCTTGTTGTAACGCTGGATGAGGTGCGGCTCGTCGACGGTGAGCAAGCGGCCGTAGATCAGCTCATTGTCGCGGAGAAGGTCGGGCTTTTTGGCGTGGCTCATGCAGAACGTTCCGAGTGGCGTTGCCTGTTGTGGCGAAGCGCCAACGCTGACGCCTCCCTCTCCCCGTTCTGCACGGGGAGAGGGCAAGGGTGAGGGGCAGCGCTAGCATTCAAGGACATGTCTCCCCATGGCCTTTGGCGGCAATAAATCGAAGATCATTGGTCCGGATGTGCCGATCGAGGCGCTGTTCGATAGCTGCCATGGTCGTAGCGATCTCTGGTCCACGCATGCGCCGCCCCTCACCCTTGCCCTCGCCCCGTGAAGGACGGGGAGAGGGGGGCGTCAGCGTTAGCGCCAAGCCTTTCAGCACCCGCGGGCAGCGAAGGAAGCTCACGCATTCCACAGCCCCTTCTTCTTCATCTCCTCCATCTCGCGCCCCGCCCGTTCGCGCAAGCGTGCGTCGCGCAGCAGCTTCTCCACCGCGGCGTCGTCGGATTTGTCGGAATAGCGGAACTCCGAGTCGGCGTAGCGGTTGATCTCCTGCATGACCATGTCCATCGAGAACGGCCCACGCAGTTCCTCGATCATGGCTTTCTTCTCGTCGTAGCCCTTGTGCATGAAGGCTTCCGGCTTCTCGAACCAGTCGTCGGGCAGCTCGATGTCCATGGCGCGCATCTTGATGGCGTCGGTGACGTTCTTGATGGCTCGGCCGGTGAAGCGCGGCTCGGCATCCTTGATCAGGTGCAGATAGGTGCCGATGTCGGCCATCGATTTCGGCGCGCCATTCTCCTTCATGTAGCGCTCATAGACCTTCATCAGCCCTTCTTCCTGAGGCTTCTCGTGCTCCTCATAGGCTTCGGTCACCGCGCGCTGGATCTCCTGCGCGGCGTAGAGCTTGTGGTCGCCGAGTGGGATCTTGTGGTTCTTGCCGGCAAGCAGGACGAAGATGTCGATATAGTCGTCGCGGCTCTGTGGGCCGTCGACCAGCCAGCGGGCCCCGGCGCGCTGGCGCAGCGCATCGTCGACATTTTCGGGATAGTTGGAAAACATGCCGAACGAGCAATTGCCGCGCACCACCGTGCCGGCGCCGGCAAAGGCGTCCATCAAGACGCCGGTGATTTCCTGTTGGCCGGCCGAGGCGCGGTCGTCGGAGCGGCGGGCCGCCACCTGGTCGATGTCGTCGACGGTGCCGAAACCGATGACACGTGGGTTCAAGACATTGTTGATGAACTGGCGGCAATTCTGGCCGGATTTGCCTTGGTAGGACGAGATCTGGTCGACGCCGAAATTCTCATAGGCGAAGGGATAGCCGGCAACCTGGCAATAATTGTTGACGAGGCCGGCGATCATCTGGATCAGCGTCGTCTTGCCGGTGCCCGGCGCGCCATCGCCGATGAAGGTGAAGAGGAAGCCGCCGAGCTCGACGAACGGGTTCAGCTCGCGCTCGAAATCATAGGCCATCAGCATCTTGGCGAGCTTGACCGACTGGTATTTGGCGATGTGGTTGCCGACGACCTCTTCGGGCTTCTTGAAGGTCATCACCAGCGGTTTCGAACGCTTGCCGGGCGCGACGTCGAAGCCGTCGAGGGTGAAATCGTCGGCGTCGATGCGGATATGGGCGTTCTCGAACGGACCGATGCCGTCGAAGCGGCCTTTGCGGGCCAGCAGCCCATCAATGGCGACCCGTGCAAAAGCTCGCGCGCGCGTCGTCAGGTCGCCATCGTCCTTGGAGCCTGCAATCGCCTTGTCCAACCCGGCGACGATCGACTTCACCGCGTCCTGCGGCGTGTCGAACAGGAAGTCCGGTTCGGGGATATCGTTGGGAGCCTCGCCGTCGCTGTCGATCAGCTGGAACAGGTAAGAGGCGAGGCTGAAGGCTGAAACGTAAGCCGAGGCTGACAGAAGCTTCTTGAAGGTCGCCGCCTCATCGCCCTCAAGAGGCGCGCGGGTGTTCTTGGCCTGGAGGCTTTCGAGGTCGGAGCCCTCGGCGAAGACGTCGGAGATGGCGAGCGCAATCGCCAGGCCGCGGCGGGCGCGGAACAACAGCGTGTGCTGCGGGATGCTCATCAGCTGGTCGTCGGGATGGATCGCGGCGACGGTCTTGGTAAGCTCGACCTCGCGGGTACGGCGCACCGAGCCGACCGAGACTGTCGAGACAAAGCGGCGATTGGTGCCGGCAAGTGCTGTGCCGGATTCGCGCGCAGGATCCTCCAGCACGACGGCGCGAGTGATGAAGCTTTGCGCGGTTGCGCGGTGCTTTTCGATAGCCGCTTCCGGAATGGTGGTCAGGCCGGTGTCCATGAAGGATGCTCCGCGATGTGACGGTCAGACATCTGAAATCACCTGCCCATTTGACAGGATGTGAACCTTGTAGCCGGAAAAGATCTTTTGAGCTTCGCCGGCGGCGTAGAGTGCTTGATAGGCTTCGTGCGGGATCAGGGCGTGGTTCTCGTAGCTCGACACACCCTGGCGCGCGGCTTCGAGATCGTCGGTGTTGATAAAGAATTCCTGCGTGGTCTTCTCGCTCGAAAACAGGCCCTTGCGGCCGGGTTTCTCGCCCTTGGAGTAGACCTCCTGGATGGTCCAGGTGAGCAGCCAGGCATTTTCCGGTTTGCGCACCTTGGCCAGCACCTCGGTCACGGTCGAATTGTTGTCCGTAATGCCTGCGGAATAAAAGGGGCCGAGCACGACGCGGCGCAGCTGCTTAGGGTGCAGCGGCTCGAAATCCTTGTCGAGATTGACCGCAATCGTTGCGGGCGAAAGCGTGTAGGCGGAATTCTTCTCGGTGAAATCGTCGAAGCGATGGGCGAGTTCGGGGTTGAGCAGGCCGTCCACCGGCAGCGGGATGTCGACCCGTTCATTGAGCTTGCCGCTGCTGTCAACGAGCTGCCGGATCATGCTTTCGGAGGAATCCTCCACCGTCACCATGTAGACCAGCGGCAGGTTGGCGCTGCCGTCGAAGCTCGCCCAGTGCACGAGGTAATAGGGGCGCCCGGTCTTTGGATTGACCGAGACCTTGGCCGTCTGCGCCAGCGAGAACGGGCCAAAAGTCTGTTCGCTCTTGACGTCCTCGAGATAGAGCCGCTCGGCCATCGACTTCTGCAGCGCTTCGGGGAATTCCTTGTGGCGCAGGATGAAGTCGGCCATTTCCTCGCGCAATTCGCCGGCCAGCGGAATGTTGGCCAGCCGCGCCTCGGCCTGGCGGCGGTCGTTTTCCAGTTCGAGCAGGTTCTGGAAGACGGGATAGCCGCTGTCGGCGCGCGAAATGCGGAACGTGTCCATGAAGCCGAGCCGGTTGCGCCAGCAGGAAAACGATTTGTCCAGCCGGGCAATGTATTCGGCGACAATCTTGGCGACGATGCCGTGCCGGTAAAGCGGCGAGCGGTCGTCGCGCATGAACACTTCGAGGCCGCTGAGTGCTGCCGTGATGGCGGAAAAATAGCGCGCCGCCGCTTCGTTTTCGGGAGTCATGCCGGTGTGCCCGCGTGCAGCCGCTCCTTACGACTGCACGTAGTTGGCCGAATTGTGCTTCTTCATCACGTCGTCGAAACGGCGGGCGAAGGCGTCGTCGGCGAGCTTCTTGCGGCGCTGGATGTCGGAGCTGGCGACCATGTTCTTCTCGTGCATTTCGAGAAGATCGCCGATGTGCTTTTGCGAGGCGGCGCCAATGCCGGCCATGGTCTCTTCGGCGGTGTTGTCAACCTGGCTGCCCAGCGTGTTGATCTTGTGGGCGACATCCTGCTGGGCGGCGGTCTTCAAGGAATCTTCCAGTGCCTTGTAGAGCACGATGCGCTGCTCGGTATCGATGGTCAGCTTGTTGATAAGCGTCGACTGGGCTGCGATCTGATTGTTGAGCGAATCGACGAAGGTCTGGAACATCGAGGTGTAGCGTTCCAGCGTCTGGCTCTCGGCCAGAAGCTCCTGCTCCTTGGCTTGCTTTTCATTGTATTCGGTCGCCAGTTTCGAGCGCTCGCCCTCAAGCTGCGTGCGCTCCTTCTGACTGGTAGAAGCGGCGATCTTGTTTTCGATGTCGAGCAGCAGCGGATTGACCTCCTCGATGCGCTTCTGCACCGCCTCGAGGTTGGTCATGGTGACCTTGCGGCGCTCGATCACCTGCGACAGGCTGTTTTCCGAGGTCTTGTAGCGCTGGTCGAGGACCTCTTTCTGCGCTTTCAGGATGCCGACGATGGTGTCGGACTTGACCAGAAGCTCCTGCAGATTGCCGGCCAGCGACATGTTGCGGACGCGGTCGGTGCGCATGCGCTGCTTGCGTTGCGCCGAGAAGACACCGACGAAGCTTTCCCAGCCGGTGTAGTTCTTCATGCTCTCGAATTCAGTGCCGAAGACGTTGGTGGCGTCTTCCAGCCCGATGATCAGGTCGGCGATGTTGCCTTCCATCACCTTCTGCTGCTTCAGCACGTCCTCGATGCGGGCATTCTCGATGTCGAAATTGGCGTCTCCGATCTTCTTGTCGGCGGTGGCCAGCGTATCAAGCACGGTGCCGGACTGCTCGATCTTGGAGCGCATGTCCTGCACGACCTGCCTGGTCTTGGCAATTTCGGCATCGAAATTCTGCAATGTCGCCATAGGGGCCTCCCGCTTCGGCTTCCGGTCGCTGGCTGCGAACAGCGGCGAATATATGTGGGGTATCAGGGGATTGAAAGACGCAAGACAAGACCCGCCCCGAAAACAAAAAAATGCCTGGTCGTCTTGAAAGGCAATGAAGGCGGGGTCATGGCGTGATTAACCAGCCGGCCAAGTATTGTTCAATTGTCATTGAACTTTGACGGCTGCGAAGAAGTCGATCTCGGACAGTGTGGGTGTGCTGAATTCGACAGAGGGCTCAATGAGTTGCAAGCGCGAGACAGCTGGCGGAAGCCGTCGCCATCACGCTACGCATCGCGCCGTTCAAGGCTTCGGATCGGCCTTCAGATAGGCGATGACGTTGGCGATGTCCTCGTCGCTGCTCAGGCCGGAGAAGCCCATCCTGTTGCCGGGTACTTTCAGCTTGGGAGCGCCGAGATAGGCTTTGAGGTTGGCTTCGTCCCAGACCAGGCCGGCCGCGCCGGCGTCCTTCATGGCCTGCGAATAGTTGAAGTTCTGGGCGGTGCCGGCGATGCGGCCGACGATACCGAGGAGATGCGGGCCGACCTTGTCGCGGTCGCTTGCCGCCTCGTGACAGGCCATGCAGCGGTAGAACACTTTCTTGCCAAGTGCTGCATCGCCGTCGGCCAGCGCGGCGAGGATACCGGCCAAGTAAATGACAAGGCCTGATGAAATGGCTCGAAGCATGGCGGTTCCCGGCTGGCTCTGGCTGAGGGCAAAATAGGCTGCAGGCCTTAACAAACGCCGTATGCCGGTGGATAGCAGCCGGGCTCAATCCGTGCGCGGGATCGCCGCGACCGCCTGCTTGACCTGCTTTTCAATCGCCGCCGACGAATGATTGTCGCGCACGAAAGCGCGGCCGATCTCCGCCATCTCGGCGGCCGCTTGCGGGCGTGTCGCGAGATCGATGATTTTCAATGCCAACTTGCCGGCATCGTCGCTGGACAGGAAATGCCTGCCCGCCTGCAGGCCAAGCCCTTCGACGGCCTTTTCGGTGGCGGCGACGACAAGGCCCGCCGCCATCGCCTCCAGCACCTTGATGCGGGTTCCGCCGCCGAAGCGCAGCGGGATCGGCGCATAGCCGGCACGCCCAAGCAATTCCGGCAGATGCGGTGGGTTCTCGATCAACCGCAGACCATGCCTGGTGCATAGACCGCGCACGACATCGCGCGGGTTTCTGCCGGCGACGGTGATCGACCAGGGCCGGCCGGAGGCGGCGAGGCGCGGCGCCATCGCGCGGCCGATCTGCTTGACGGCGTCGATGTTGGGGAAGTAGCCGAGATGCCCGATGAAGCACAGGCTGAGCTCACTGAAGCGCTCGGCAGCAATCGGCAGGGAAAGCACGCTCTCGTCTGGAATGGGGTTGGCGACGAACCTGACGTCGTTGACGGGGCCGAGAGCGGACAGAAGCGCTTCGTCGGCCCGCGAACAAACCCAGACCTGGTCGGCCAGGGCAGCCGCACACCTGTCGGCTTCGCGCGCCTCTGCCTTCCTTCGCCTGTTTTGGCGCCAGTCTCGAATTTGCTGCCACAGCGTCAGGCCGGCGATCCGGTCGGACACCGTCCGGGAATCGATGTTGTGCTGGTCAAGGACGGTGCGCGCGCGATGCTTCGGCGCCAGCGTCAGCAGCTGCGAAAGCACGATCTCCTCGATCACCACGAGATCGGGCGCGAATTCCCTCCAGATGGCGTCGGCTTCGGCCAGCTCGTCGTCCGGCATCATATGCACGGTCGGATGCGGGCTGCGCCTGCCCCAAGGCGCCCTGCCGCGCGCTGCCTCGATGATCCGGTGACGGATGTTCGGCGGTGTGGAGGGTGCCGGGGCGCCAGTCAGGCTTACCGTCAGGACCTCGCCCATCGATGCCAGGGCGCGTGCATTGGCGGCGTTCCGGATCTCTCCGCCGGAGACCGGCGGAAACGGGCAATCAACTGTGAACTGCAGAATTTTCATGTTGTCCCGGCCGTTCAGCCTCTGGTGAAGCCAATGAAATCGTCGGGCGCGGCGCGGCCCATTTCCTCTTCCCAGTGGCGGCGGCAGAGCGAGATATAGACGTCCTTGCCGATCGCCACCTGTTCGCCTTGTCTGGCCACCTTGCCGTCAGCGCCGAGACGCACGACCATCGTCGCCTTGCGGCCGCAGCGGCAGATGGTGCGCACTTCGCGCAGATCGTCTGCGATGGCCAGAAGCGCTCGCGAACCGGAAAACAGATTGCCCTGGAAATCGGTGCGCAGGCCGTAGCACATCACCGGGATGTTCAGCCGGTCGGCGATACGGGCGAGCTGCCAGACCTGCTCTTCCTCGAGAAATTGCGCCTCGTCGACAAAGATGCAATGCACCGTCGTATGTTCGTGATGCTCGGCGACGCGAGCGTAGAGATCGTCGCCGTCGCGGAACATCTCGGCCTCCGTCTCCAGGCCGATGCGCGACGAGATCAGCCCGGTGTCGCCCTTTCTGTAGTGGCCGGCGACGAACAGCATCGTCGTCATACCGCGTTCGCGATAATTGTAGGACGCCTGCAGCAGCATTGTCGTTTTGCCGGCATTCATCGTCGCATAGTGGAAGTAGAGCTTGGCCATGCCGTCCTTTTAAGCCGAGTTGGCGCGGCGCGGGGAGAGGGCACCGCTGCATTTCATGGGAAAAGCCGTCTGCCATCGAAAAAGCGGCAGGCGTGTCGCTGTTTGGCCAGTCCGCGCCGTTGATCGTGATTGTCTTAGCGCTTGAAACCACACCAGAATGGTGTTTGGCTGATGAAACAAGGCGGGCAGAGAAACCGTAACTACGCTTCGCCAAAGAATCACAATGGGAGACTGCCAATGTCGCGTATGAACACCTTCGTCGCCGGTCTCGGCCTGGCGACTTTTCTGTCCACGAGCGCTGCACTTGCCGGCGATCCGGAGAGCTGCAAGGCGGTGCGCCTTTCCGATGTCGGCTGGACCGACATCCAGGCAACCACCGGCGTCGCTTCGGTGCTGCTCACCGCGCTCGGCTACGAGCCGCAGACAATCCAGCTGTCGGTGCCGGTGACCATGGCGTCGCTGAAAAACAAGGATCTCGACGTCTTCCTCGGCAACTGGATGCCGTCGATGACCAACGACATCAAGGACTACACCGCCGATGGTTCGGTCGAGACGATCGGCACCAACCTGACCGGCGCCGGCTACGGCATCGTCGTACCGACCTATGTCGCGGAGGCCGGCGTCAAGTCGCTGACCGACATCGGCAAGTTCAAGGACAAGTTCAACGGCAAGATATATGGCATCGAGGCGGGCAATGACGGCAACCGCATCATCCTCGACATGATCAAGAATCCGAAGGACAATCTCGAAGGCTTCGAGCTGGTCGAGTCCTCGGAAGCCGGCATGCTGACGCAGGCCGAGCAGTCGATCAAGAACAATGAGTGGATCGCGTTTCTCGGCTGGACGCCGCATCCGGTGATGGGCGCCATGAAGCTCACCTATCTCGACGGCATGGGCGACAGCGGCTTCGGCGCCGCCACCGTCTACACCAATGTGCGCAAGGGCTACACCACCGAATGCCCGAATGCCGGCAAGTTCATCGCCAACCTGAAGTTCAACCTGGACATGGAAGGCGAGATGATGGACGCGATCCTGAAGGGCGGCGACGCCAACACGGTCGCAGCCGACTGGCTGAAGAAGCACCCTGACGCGGTTGCGCCGTGGATTGCCGGCGTCACCACCTTCGATGGCGGCGATGCGGCAGCGGCGGTCAAGACCGCGCTCGGAAGCTGAGCCGACTAATTCGGCCAAGCCGAACCAGGAAGGGCAGCCAATCTAGAAAAGGCTGCCCTTTTTCATATCCTGTGAGAAGATGACCTAATGAGAGCGGAGGCCGGAAGCAGGCGGTCTCTCGCATGAGAGGGGCGATATGGATCCGATTTCGAAATTCATGGTCGATCACAAGATACCGATCGGCGCCTGGGGAAAGGCGTTCTTCGGTTTCCTCACCGACAATTTCGACACCGTGTTCAGGGCCTTCTCGAATGGCCTCAATTTCCTGCTCGACGGGCTGGTTGGCATCCTTTTGATGGTGCCGCCGGTGCTGCTGGCGCTGATCATCGCCATCATCGCCTGGCTGCTGCAGCGCTCGCGCCCGCTGGCCATAGGCGTCTTTCTCGGCCTGATCTTCATCATCAACCAGAACCTCTGGAAGCAGACGGTGCAGACGCTGGTGCTGGTCGTGGCCGCCGCCGCCATGGCGATGGCCATCGGCGTGCCGCTCGGCATCTGGGCCGCGCACAAGCCGAAGGTCTACCGCATCATGCTGCCGGTGCTCGACCTGATGCAAACGCTGCCGACCTTCGTCTACCTGATCCCGGTTCTGACCCTGTTCGGTCTCGGCAACGCGCCCGGCCTCATCGTCACCATCATCTTTGTCATCCCGACCGCGGTCCGGCTCACCCATCTCGGCGTCGTCTCGGTGCCGAAGTCGATCATCGAGGCCGGCGAGGCGTTCGGCGCCACCAAGCAGCAGCTGCTGTGGAAGGTCGAGCTGCCCTCGGCCTTGCCGACCATCATGGCCGGGCTGACGCAATCGATCATGCTGTCGCTGTCGATGGTGGTGTTTGCAGCACTGATCGGCGCCGGCGGCCTCGGCACTGAAATCAACCGCGCGCTCGGCTCGCGCCGCATCGATCTCGGGCTCGAGGCGGGCCTGGCGATTGTCGTACTCGCCATCGTGCTCGACCGGATGACGCGTATCGGCGTTGGAGGCAAGAAATGACCGTCGCCGTCGATTTCAAAAATGTCGATATCGTCTTCGGCTCCGACCAGGCCGGTTCGCTGGCTCTGATCGACGGCGGCGCCACGCGCGCCGAAATCCTTGAAAAGACCGGCAATGTGCTGGGTTGCGCCGGCGCCAGCCTGACCGTGCATGAGGGCGAAATCTCGGTGCTGATGGGCCTGTCCGGCTCCGGCAAGTCGACGCTGCTGCGGGCGGTCAACCGGCTCAACGTGGTGTCGCGCGGCCAGGTGCTGGTCAAGGACGGCGACAATATCGTCGATGTCGTGACCTGCGATCAGGCGACGCTGCGGCGGCTGCGGCAGAAGCAGGTGGCGATGGTGTTCCAGCAGTTCGGCCTGCTGCCTTGGCGTACGGTGGAGGAGAATGTCGGCCTCGGCCTCGAACTCGCCGGCGTGCCGGAGCAAGAGCGCAAGGAGCGCGTGCAACGCCAGCTGAAACTGGTCAATCTCGACCAGTGGTCGAAGAAATACGCGCATGAGCTGTCCGGCGGCATGCAGCAGCGCGTCGGCCTGGCCCGTGCCTTCGCCACCGAGGCGCCGATCCTGCTGATGGACGAGCCGTTCTCGGCGCTCGATCCGCTGATCCGCACCAAGCTGCAGGACGAATTGCTGCAGCTGCAGGCGGAGCTGAAGAAGACCATCATCTTCGTCAGCCATGATCTGGAAGAGGCGCTGAAGATCGGCACCCACATCACCATCATGGAGGGCGGTCGCATCGTGCAGACCGGGGCGCCGGAAGACATCGTGCTCAAGCCCGCCAATGACTATGTCCGCGACTTCATCGCCAATGTGAATCCGTTGTCGGTGCTGACCGCCTGGAACGTCATGCGCGACAGCCGCGACCTCGAGCACGGCGATAATGGCTGGGTGTGGCTCGACCGGCGCAAGACGACGCGTTTCAAGATCGACGAGCACGGGCTGGTGGCGGCGGCGGAACGCGACGGCAAACCGGCGGTATGGGTGTCGTGCGCCGATGTCGAGGCGCAGCCGGAGGAGACGGCGCAAGTGTTCTGGGCCAACCCCGGGACCTCGCTGAAGACGGTGATGCTGGCCATGCACCGCTCGCAGACGGCACCCGTGGCGCTGTTCGACGACCAGTCGCGCTTTGTCGGCGCGATCGGGATACGCGATGTGCTGAGCGCGGTGTTGCGGCGCTAGATCATGATGAGATTTGGTTGAAATCTCATCATGATCTAACCCTTTGTTGGAGCATGATCTTTTCCAAAAACCGGTACCCACTTTTTTGGGATCATGCTCTAAGCCAGCCCGATGCGCGTGGCGCCGAGCTTGAACAGGGCTGTGGCATCCCGGTCGAAGCGGAAGGTGTCGATGAAGTCGTCGGCTCGGTAATCCGGAAGCGTCTTGCGGATGGCGGCGGCGAAGTTTTTCGCCTCGTCCAGCCGCCCAGCCAACGCCAGGCAGTGGGCGGCGATCGACAGGATGATGACATGTGCGTTGGGGCGGGCGGCCGCCTTCAGCGCCCATTCGGCCGCCTCGTCGAACTGGCCGAGGCGGACATGCGCCATGGCGCGTGCGCCCAGCATGCCGAACAGCATCGGGTCGAACGGCGACAGATGGCGCGAATGATCCGACGATCCGATCGCCGCGTGCGGGTCGCCCGACTGCGAATGCACGAAGGACAGCGCATAGTGGCCAAGCGCGAAGTTCGGGCTGAGGTCGACGGCTCTTTGCAGTTCTAGCACGGACGCATCACCCTCGCCGCGCAGCCACAGCGCCCGGCCCATCGCCCAGTGCGCGGCGGGATTATGATCGTCGACCAAAACGCTCTGGCCGGCCGCCTCAAAGGCAAGCGCGCTGTCCTGGTCGCGGTCGCCCCAGCGCTGGAAGGCGCTCTGCCAATGGGTGAAGGACAGGCCGGCATAGGCGCGGGTAAAGGTCGGATCCTGCTGCAGTGCGATGCCGAAGAAATGCCTGGCCTGCTCGTTTTCGCTGCGGGTGAAGCGATACATATGCCAGAGTCCTCGATGGTAGGCCTCCCAGGCATTGAGCGAATTGGGCGCCTTCAGCATGGCGCGGTTGCGCTCGACCATCTCTATCTCGGATGAGATGAAGGCCACGATGCTGTTGCCGATATCGTCGAGGACAATGAAGATGTCCTCGGGCTTGCGCTCGAAGGTCTCGGCCCAGACGATCCTGGCCGTGCGCACCTCGACAAGCTCGACGGTGACGATCAGGCGGCCGGTCAGGCTGCGCACCGTGCCGGTGGCGACATAGTCGACATCCAGCCTGCGGCCGGCATCTTCCGGCGCGATGTTCTTTTCTGCCAGCGCAAAGACCGAGCCCCGGGCGATTACAAAGAAGTCCCTGAGCTTGGCGAGGCGGGTAATGATGTCGTGGGTCAAGCCGTCGGCCAGCCCACCACAAACGCCGCCGGCATCTTCGGCAAATGGCATCACGGCAAGCGAAGCTTTGTGGGGCGCCGCGGCTTCGGTGGGGGCACGCGCGATCGGGCTGTGGCCCGCCACCGGCGCTACCGCAGGCTGTGCCGGCAAAGTCGCGCAGTGACGTTCCGCGCGAATGGCAAGCCACGCCTGGCGCACAGGGCCAAAATCCAGCTCTTCCGATTGGAAGAGCGATGCTGCTGCGGCAAGATGGTCCTCGCAGGCACCGAACTGGCCGCGCCGCGCCAGCCTCACCAGGAGTGCGACATGGGCGCTGCTGTCGAACGGGGTCAATTCCAGCCATTTTTCGAGATGGGCGGAGACGTCTTCGGAATCGGCCGGCAGCGTCTTGACCAGATGTTCCAGTATAGCAGCTTGGCAGGAACCGAAACGGCGGCGCTGCGCGGTCAGCCAGCTGTTGAAGAGAGGGCTGCGGTCGATCTCCAGCCCTTCGAGGAAGTCGCCGACGAACAGGTCGGAGAGCAACTGCAGTCGCGTCGGCTCGAGCGTTTCGATGCCTGCGGCAGCCGCCGCCGCGACATCCAGAACGTCGACTGAGATGCCGTCGAGATCGAGCGCGATCGTATCGCCCGATGTTTCGATCCTGCGGCGGCCCGGTTCGTCGAGCGCGGCCCGCAGCTTGCTCAGGCACCAGCGCAGCTCACCCCTGGGATCATTTGGAACATCCCACAGCAACTCGCAGAGCTTGCCACGTCCGACCGGATGGGGCGCCAGCGCCAGATAGGCCAGCAGCGCGCGCAGCTTGCGCGATGCCGGCAAGACCACCGGGACGCCGTCGCGCGCAATCGTCGGCGGCCCAAACAGGCGCACGACAACACCTTGATGGCTGCTCGCCAGGCTCGATTCCACGCCAGATACCACGCCTGCTCCCACGCTGACCTGCCGGCCCCTGCTTTACCACCGAGCACGACAAAGTGCACCCGGCTCGCAAAATTTGTGCGCCGAATGTGGTGTTTACCACACTGCCGCACGTCAAGGACCTGTAGTGCGGCAAGGTGTCGAAATCTCGCCGCCCAAACCGCCGGTGTGTAACCGGCCCGTGAGCAAGAACCAGGAGTTTACCCATGTTGCATCAGCAGAAAATCAGAACCACGGCAGGCCGCGGCCGCCTTTTCGACAGCATTCTCGATACGGTCGGCGACACGCCGGTCATCCGCGTCAACAATCTCGGCCCGGCGCATGCGACCATCTACGTCAAGGCCGAGTTCTTCAATCCGGCTGCGTCGGTGAAGGACCGGCTGGCGCTCAACATCATCGAGGAAGGTGAACGCACCGGCGCGCTCGAGCCGGGACAGACCATCGTCGAGGCGACCAGCGGCAACACGGGCATCGGTCTTGCCATGGTCTGTGCGCAGAAGGGCTACAAGCTGGTGGTGACGATGGCCGACAGTTTCTCGGTCGAGCGCCGCAAGCTGATGCGGATGCTGGGCGCCAAGGTGGTGCTGACGCCGCGCGCCGAGAAAGGCTTCGGCATGTACAAGAAGGCGGTGGAACTGGCCGAAGCCAATGGCTGGTTCCTGGCCCGCCAGTTCGAGACCAATGCCAACGCCGACATCCATGAAGCAACCACGGGACGCGAGATCGTCAACGATTTCGCCGGCTCGCGGCTCGACTATTTCGTCACCGGCTACGGCACCGGCGGCACCGTCGCCGGCGTGGCGCGGGTGCTGCGCCGCGAGCGGCCTGAGACTCGGATCGTGCTCACCGAACCGGTTAATGCGCAGCTTGTCGGCAGCGGCAAGCCGCAGATGCGTGGCGCCGGCGGAGCGCCGGCCGCCAGCCATCCGGCTTTCGAACCGCACCCGATCCAGGGTTGGACGCCGGATTTCATTCCCAGCGTCCTGCAGGAGGCCATCGATGGCAACTTCTATGACGAGGTGATGCCGATCGCCGGGCCGGAGGGCATGAAATGGGCCAAGGCGCTGGCGCAGCAGGAAGGCATCTTCACCGGCATTTCCGGCGGTTCGGCTTTTGCCGTGGCGCGCCAGATCGCCGGCACAGCGCCGGCCGGATCGGTGATCCTGTGCATGCTTCCCGATACCGGTGAACGCTACATGACCACGCCTTTGTTCGACGGCATCGAGGCCGAGATGAATGCGGAAGAGCTTGCTCTCTCGCGCTCGACGCCCGGTTGCCAGTTCCCGGCATGATGACGCGGGAGCAAATTGCATGGACGCGATGCCTGGACACTCGGCTACCAGTACCGAGGAAACGCTTGACCCCTCGGACTGGGCCGATGTGCAAAGCCTGTCGCATCGGATCGTTGACGATGCCGTCGCTTACCTGCGCGATGTCAGGCAACGGCCGGTGTGGCAGGAGATGCCTGGAGATGTGAGGGATTTCTTCACCGCCTCGCTGCCGCAATCGCCGACCGCGCTTGCCGACATCTATGGCGATGTCGTGGACAAGGTGATGCCCTATCCGATGGGCAACATCCATCCGCGCTTCTGGTCCTGGTATATGGGGTCGAGCAATTTTACCGGCGCGATCGGCGATTTCCTGGCGGCAATCCAGGGCTCCAATCTCGGCGGCGGCAACCATGCCGCCGCCCTGATGGACGGCCAGGTGGTCGACTGGTGCAAGCAGATGATGGGCATGCCGGCTTCGGCCAGCGGCACGCTGGTCAGCGGCGGCTCGATGGCCAACATCATCGGGCTCACCGTGGCGCGCAACACCAAGGCCGGCATCGGCGTGCGCGAGCACGGCGTTGGAGCAATCGAAAAGCCTTTGCGTTTCTATGGCTCGGACCAGGTCCATTCCTGTCACCGCAAGGGGATGGAAGCGCTCGGTCTCGGCAACAAGGCGCTGCGCCGCATTGCCAGCGACGCCGGCCTGCGCATCGACATTGAAGGTTTGAGGACTGCGATATCGGAAGATCGCGCGGCCGGGTTCAAGCCGGCCTGCATCATCGGCAACGCCGGCACTGTCAACACCGGCGCCATCGACGATCTGCAGGCGCTGGCCAAGCTGGCGCATGAGGAGGACCTCTGGTTCCATGTCGACGGCTGCATCGGCGCGCTGATCGCGATCGCGCCTGAGAATGCCCATCGCGTCGCCGGCATCGAATGGGCCGATTCCGTCGCGCTCGATCCGCACAAATGGCTGCATGCGCCTTTCGAGGCAGGCTGCGCGCTGGTGCGGGATGCCTCGGCGCATCGCAAGACCTTCGCGGTGACGCCGGAATATCTGGAATCGACACCGCGCGGGTTGGCCTCCGGCCAATGGCTGCACGACTATGGCCTGCAGACGACACGTGGCTTCAAGGCACTCAAAGTGTGGATGGCGCTGCGGGAACACGGCGTCGAAAAATTCGGCCGCCTGATCGACCAGAACATTGCGCAGGGGCAGTATCTCTCAGGGCTGATCGCGGCCGAACCAGCGCTCGAACTGACGGCGCCGACCAGCATCAACATCGTCTGCTTCCGCTATCGCGCGGATGGTCTCGATGGCGAGCGCGCGAAAGCGCTCAACACCGAGATCATGCTGAGGCTGCAGGAAGACGGAACCGCCGCCATTTCCGATACCACGGTGCAAGGCCGGCATTGCCTCAGGGTGGCGATCAACAACCACCGGACCCGGCGCGAGGATCTCGACCTTCTCGTCGCCGAAACGGTCCGCCTGGGCAACGAGATAGCGGCTGCACAAGCGTAGGCCTCAAGTTCCGGTACCAAGGTAGACTAGGGGCGGGAGGGCCTCGCGTCTTGATCAGCCATAGGGCTGGGCTCAACGCTCCCGCTGGATCGTGGATGCTCTTGGCTTGCCGTACTTCGTGCTCACTTCAAAAGAAACCTTGTCGGAAATTCGGAGATAAGGTTTTCCAGGGAATTCCAGTGTTCTAAAATAATATTCTATCTGTTTTTCTCCTCCTCTAATAAATCCAAACCCCTTCTCTATATCAACTGCGATAACGGTACCAATATGTCGGTGCTTTCTAGCTGTTTTAACCCGGATAGGTCTTCCGACGTTGAGGGCTTTGCTCAGTCCATAAAATATTTCATATTCCATACCGGTGCGCACTTTAGGTGCCATGTTGGCAAGTGTCCGTTCTCTAAAGCACCATCTGATAAAAATCTCGGAGCCTTGCTTCTTGTCAATGTCACGTTCCTTATAACATATGACATTCTGGTCATAAAGAAACTGAAGGAATACGGTATCATTCTCAAAAATTTGGGGCAGCCTCTTCCCAGAGGCGGCGCACTGCTCAATAAATTCATTAAAAGCCGCGACGTATTCGTCATATGTAAACTTACTTTTACCCCTCAAATGCAGAAAAAACTCTAAAAAAGTGTCGTATTCATCTTGAGAATAATAAAATAGAAGCTGATCCCGAATCTCTCCCAAAAGATATTCTGCATGTGCGTCGCGAAATGAAGAGTCGTTAAAATCATCGGCTGAGACGTATTCGGATGCCAATTCCTTCTTTTTTAGAATTTCTTGAATTGCAGCAATCATGCTGTTGATATCGCGAGGTCTATAATAACTAAATCGGAGAAATGATAAAAATGAATTCACTCCTTTCTCGCCAGAGATCGAGTCTGCCTTAACGTTTTCCGCGAAAAATGGAAAGTAATGATCCCATGCCTGCCCCAACTTAGTCGGAGGTTCGTCCTGCTGTATTGATAGAAGCCTGTCCGCTACTTTAAACATCAGAGAGCTTCTGTAGTCTTTATACGTCGTCATCCAGTTTAGAAATACCGAGTTATCTCTTAGCTTGGTGTTTATATTGTGAAGGCCTGTTCTCAAAAATATATCGGGTCTAGCCAGCAGAACAACTCTTATTCTTCCTTTTGTATCTTTAATGTTAGCGAGGAAATCATTGTTTATAGACCATACCGCCTCTGTTAATCCCCTGACGCACTCAAAGTAATCAGTGTAAGCGATGTCGGCTGGCCGTACGTCAATACCATCTATAAATATTATGATATTATTATCTAATTTTACTGCGCTTAACGCGGACTCGAAGGCTTTCCTTATCTGAAGAAGGTTCGTTTGAAATACGGAGCTTGAGTCCGTTGCCTGATGCCCTCCCTTTGAAGAAAAACCCGCCTCTATGTTGGAATACTTCGCTAGAAGCGACGACGCTACCTCCCCGGACTCGACAAATGTGAGCATTTTGACGATCTCAGGTGCAAATGCGTTTTCATAGAACGCATCAATTGCCTTCTTAAGGGAGCCTAGCTTGGTAAATCTCTGTAGAAACTCGGGAGTTCCTGAGTGTGATATGACGCTTGTTGCGCTGGCCATCAGGAGTATTGTTCTCCATACCTCCGTGTATTGGCTCAGAGGTAGGTTACCTTGGCGTTTTATCTCGATAAACTTTTGATACTCGGTCTGTCTGACGTCAAAAGTCGACACCTTATTGTTCTTGTAAATTGTATTAGCTAAATATGTAGCGTACGCAGTTTTCCCCGTACCTTTCTCTCCAATGATATAGTATGTATTCGGGTTTATAATTTTATCTAAAAAATCATCTCCTACAAAGTACCTAGAAAGCAAAGCCTTGTTTTCTCTGCGGCGGTAGTTTTCAGCATTGCTGAATCCGACATTTAAGTCAACAAAAGGCTTGTATCTAGTCATTTATTAAACCCCTTTCATAAAGAATATTGTTGAAATTAAATTTAACGTTTTGACTTCATACAGTACGAAGAATCGAAATGAGATTATAGAGCTTCTGTATTAAGCACTTAGTCCGCCCGGGACTTTCATACACGATGCTGAGCCTAAGAAAGCTCGACCCTGGTCAGATTGACTCGTCACCCTCCTGCAGATTGCATCAATTCCCGATAAATCGCAAATTCACTCGCGAAGAAGGGGCCTGTTTGATATCATTGGGGAGAGTCAGGGCAGATCATCGCCCATAGAAAACGTCGCGCCGGGCAGATAAAGCGAGATCGGCCGGATTTCGTAGACTGCCGAGGGATTCACGCGGCGCAAGTCGCGCGCGGCCGCAATCGCCGCCTCCTGCGTGGCGCAGTCGAGGACATAAAGACCCAGCAATTGTTCCTTGGTCTCGGCAAACGGCCCGTCGATGACGATGCCTTCGCCCGGACCGCGCAGCGTCACGGCGTCGGCGGTCGCGCCCAGTCTTGCCGCCGGCCCGAGCTTGCCTTCGCGGGTCAGCCTGGCGTTGACTTCGAGCAGGTCGTGCATCAGCGCCGCATCCTGCTGCGGCGTCAGGGACTGGATGGTCTGTTCGACGTGATAGGCCAGGATGGCGTAAAACATGCGGCGATCTCCTCCTGTTCGAGCGGCTGCACTATTGCAAGGTTGGGTTGGCTGATCCACCCCCGGTGCCCAGCGAGACGCTAGTCTGCTGCCTTATGCCGCCAGCGGCAGGCTGAGCTCCGTCAGCAGGCCGCCGTGGGGATGGTTGGACAGGTTGACATCGCCGCCAGCGGCACGCGCAATGTTGCGGGCAATGGTCAGGCCGAGGCCGAGGCCGCCGGTCTGGCGGTTGCGCGATTGCTCCAGCCGCACGAAGGAACCGAACACCTGATCGAGCTGCGCCTGCGGTATGCCCGGCCCCTCGTCGCGGATAACCAGCGTGACCGTGCCGTCCGACTGCCGCAGGCTGACATGGGCTTTCTTGCCGTAGGTCACGGCATTCTGGACCAGATTGTTGACGCAGCGCTTGAGCGCCACCGGCCGCGCCATGCAGATCATGCCGCGGGGCCTTGCACCGTCATGGTCGAACGAGACGTCCTCGAAACTGTCCGCGATCGATTCAACCAGCGACCAGAAATCGATCCGCTCGCTCTTCTCCTCGGTGACTTCGAAGGTGGCGAAGTCGATGACGGAGCTGGCGATGCTCTCGATGTCGGCGAGGTCGTGGGCCAGCGCCTCGCGCGCCGTCGATCTGCGCAGCAGTTCGAGGCGCAGCCGCATGCGGGTCAGCGGCGTGCGCAGATCGTGGGCGAGGGCGGCGGCCAAATGTTCGCGATCCTCGACATAGTCGCGCAGCCGGACCTGCATGGCGTTGACGGCCTTGGCAGCGGCGCGGATTTCGCGGCTGCCGGTCTCGGCGATCGGGGGGCTCTTCAGGTCCGTGCCGATCCGGTTGACCGCCGTTTCCATCATCCGGTAGGGCGCCGTCAGCCGGCGCAGCGACCAGATCGACATGATCACCACCAGGGCCGCGATCAGCGAATAGAGCGGCAGGCTGTCGAAGCTCAATATCGGTCCGACCGGCGTGTTGGGCTCGGTGAAATTCAGCCATTGGCCGTCGGCGAAGCGGACAGATGCCGTCAGCTTGTCGCTCTGGGCGAAGCTGGCCGCCAGCGATAACAGGTCACGCTCCACCGCGCCGACATCCTTGGTCACGGCCACACCGCCAGGCGCGTTGGCTGCCTCGGTTGCCGGATCGCGCCGGACGCGGGCGTCGGTGATGCCGAATTTCGACAGCCGCCCGACCAGAATGTCCTCGAGCTCGGCCAGTTCGTCGTCGCCGGCGATCGACGAGGTGACCGCGGGCGTGTCCGAAACGGTGAGCGCATAGGTGGCGTTGAACAGACCGGAGGCCGTCAGCTTGCGCTGCTCCGGCGTGTCGTCATGCATCAGCTGCACCAGCGAATAGGCGCGGTCGTTAAGCCGGTAGAGATCGACCTCGTCATTGGCGACGGCGCGATCGCGCGAGACGATATAGAGCGTAGCGACCTGGCTGATCAGCAGGCCGGCAATGACGATGAGCAAAACCCAGACCGGCAGGGTTTGCGGCAGGAACCGTCTCATTCGGAGGTGGTCTCGGGCAGGAACTGGTAGCCGCCGCTGCGCACGGTCAGGATCAGTTTCGGCGTCTTGGGGTCGTCTTCCATCTTGCGCCTGAGACGGCTGACCAGGATGTCGATGCTGCGGTCGAAGGAATAGTCGCTGTCACCGCCGGAAAGCTCGATGAGCTGGTCACGGGTGAGGACGCGCTGCGCGCTTTTGACGAAGGTCTGCAACAGGTTGAACTCCGCCATCGTCAGTTCGACCCTGACGTCGCCCGGCGCCATCAGCCGGCGGCGCGAGCAGTCCATCGTCCAGCCGGCGAAATGATAGATCTGCTTGGTGGTGGCCCGCTTCGGCTCGGCAGCACCATTGCGCCTCAAAACGGCGCGGATACGGGCCAGCAGCTCGCGCGGATCGAAGGGTTTGGGCACATAGTCGTCGGCGCCCATTTCCAGGCCGACGACGCGGTCGGTGGTCTCGGTCACCGCCGTCAGCATGATGATCGGCGTCGAGTAGCTGGCGCGCAGGTCGCGGCAGAGCTCCAGCCCGCTCTTTCCTGGCAGCATCACATCAAGCACGATCAGGTCTACCTGCGTGCGGCGCAGTATGTCTTCCATCTCGACGCCGTCGGCGGCAACCGTGGTGCGCAGGCCGCGCTTCTGGAAGAATTCCTGAAGCAGGTCGCGAATGCCCTTGTCGTCGTCGACGATCAGTATGTGCGCATCGGATTTCACGGCGATCCTGTCATTGCTGGCGGCCGGTCGGCGGCTGCCTTCTGAGTCTGCTTCTGTGGCGTCACCCACACGATAGAATTCTGGCCACATGTTGGCCAGCGGCGATGATCGCCCGCAAAGCCGATTTGCCAGAAACAATCCAGAAACAAAATTCTATAGTCCGGAAAAACTCCCGAAAAAAATCAAGGGCATAAAGGGTGCCGTGGCGGTCAGGACATCGGCTGCGACGCGAAGTCTCCGGAGTAACGGACATTACCGATGCACAGGTTCACGATCAGCTTGATGGGTGCGCTGCTCAGCATTCCGCTCGTCACAGCCGCGATCGGAGCCACAACCGCAAAGGTGACGCCGATCACAAGGAGCGAGCGCTGCATCGATCTCAATCGCCAGGTAGACGAAGCCCTCGAAACCCATGCCGCGGCAACGCAGGTCACCGCGGCGAAAGCACTGCAAAGAAAGGGAAACCGGTTCTGCGCCAACAAGAAACAGGCACAGGGTATCCGGATGCTCGCGAACGCTTTGAAGCTGCTTGGAGTGACACCGATCGACCCGGTTCAGTGACACTCGAAACTCGACCCGCACAAAGAAGGAAATGAAGCCATGAAAAAGTCCATCCTCTCCGCCACCGGTCTCGCCGTCGCTCTCGCTTTCGCAATGCCGGCTCTGGGCAATGCCGCTGCCACCACGACCGCTGCTCCGGCTGCTTCCACGACCACCGCTCCGGCGACCACGACCGCCAAGCCCCCGGTGAAGAAGGTCGTCGCCAAGAAGCCCGTCAAGAAGCACAAGAAGGCGAAGAAGGTCGTCAAGACGGACGCCCCGAAGGCCTGATCCAGACAGCCAACAGGCTTGTCTGTAACAAGGCCGCTCCAGCACCCCCCGGCTGGAGCGGCCTTGTCGTGTGAGAGCATGATTACCCGTTGATGGGTGCCGGCCACCCAGGACTTTAACCCGTTTGCAATGCCGGTCCGGTAGGACAGCCCGCATGAAGAAGCGGCTTTCATCCATTCTGCGCTCGATGGCCATCGGCGGCCTTGTGGCCTCGGCCATGGTCAGGGTGCTGATCCAGTTCACCGCCAGCCCGGTGCCCGATCCGGTGAGCGGGCGCACGGAGCCGTCGCTGTTTGCACCGGCAATCTCCAGCAGCTGGCAATACATCACACCATGGCAAAGCCTGCTGCTGACCGTGATCACCGGCGCGGCGCTGGCCTGCTTCTTCGGCTGGCTCGCGGTCGCCTGGGTCGAATACAAGGCGGCCGGATCAAGGCCCGATGCGGCATCCAGCGCACGGCAATTCCAGGCTCGTCGCGTCGCCGACCGCCAGGGCCGTTGAACCGCAGCGCACAGTTCCTAAATTTGTGAACGGCAGCACTTCCGGGAAGCCGGTTTGGCGCGCCGATCAAAATGGACGACGGCTTTCCCCCATGACAAAGTGAGAGCGACCCCTCGCGCGATACCGGTTCCCGATGCCTGAAATCAGCTCCAAACCCCGGACCAAGACCAAGCCGCAGACCGAGCGGCCGAAGCTCTACAAGGTCATCCTCATCAATGACGATTTTACGCCGCGCGAATTCGTGGTGACGGTGCTGAAGGGCGAGTTCAAGCTCAGCGAAGACCAGGCGAACCGGGTGATGATCACCGCGCACCGGCTCGGCGTTTGCGTCGTTGCCGTCTTCACCAGGGATGTCGCCGAGACCAAGGCGACACGGGCCGTCGACGCGGCCAAGGCCAAGGGGTACCCGCTGCTGTTTACGACGGAGCCGGAGGAGTAGGTTGAGCGTCTTTCTCCCCGTATAGTGACGGAGAAGGGATCCTTACCTTCCCTCTCTGTACCACATCGCGCCCATGGCCAGCAGCAGCAGGCAAAGGCCGAGGAAGCCGCCGAACAGGGGTACGCGCGAGACGGCTTTGAGCACGCTGTCGTCGGTGCTGCGCAGGCCGATCCAGTCTGCGCCCGAGGCCGCACCGGAGGCGCGGACCGGGACGATGGAGGGCAGGGCGACGCTGCCGGTGAGCTGGCCAAGGGTGGAGGAGGCCGCCAGCCGGCGCACGCTGCCGCCGGTGGCCTCAGTCGGAGCCTTCAAGCGGTCCTCGGTAGAGACGACGTCGGAGAATTCCGGCGCGTTGACCGGGCCGACATGGGCGAGTGCGGTCAGGTCACCATTGCCGATCTGGTAGAGGCCGATCTCCTTGGTCTCGATGCTGCCCAGGAAAACGCCGGGTTCGGACTTCTCCAGCTTGACGATCAGCGCCTTGCCCGAAGGGGTGATCACCTGCGCCGGGCCGGGATCGTCGCTCATCGTCTGGCGGCGGATTTCCAGCATCATGCCGCGGCCGTCGGCGGTCAGCCGCTCTTCCTCGAGTTCAGGTTCCTTCATCAGCCAGTGGGCGATGCGGCGGTAAAGCTGGACATGCGGCCCGCCACCCTCGAAGCCGCGCGCCCATAGCCAGCCCTGATCGGACAGAAGCATGCCGACGCGGCCTTCGCCCTTATGATCGAGCAGAAGCAGCGGGCGGTTGTCGGCGCCCTTCATCACCACTTCGCCTTCGGGGTTCTGCACGCCGATGGTGCGGAACCAGCGGCTCCAGCGCGGCGGCTCGGTCGCCGAGCCGTCGAGGCCGCGCGTCACCGGATGGCGCTGGCCGAGATCGGTGAGGCGCGGATAGAAGGCCTTGTCGATGACTTCGCCGGTCGGCATTGCCGGCAGCGACGACATTAGCGGGGTGCGGGCAATCGAGGAGTCGCCGGCATATTCCGGCCCGGCGGCGATCAGCAGCGCGCCGCCCTTTTCGACGTATTCGGAGATGTAGTCGTAATAGAGGATCGGCAGCACGTCGCGGTGCTGGTAGCGGTCGAATATGATGAGATCGAAATCCTTGATCTTCTCGACGAACAACTCGCGGGTCGGGAAGGCGATCAGCGACAGTTCGTTGATCGGCGTGCCGTCCTGCTTTTCCGGCGGCCGCAAAATGGTGAAATGGACGAGATCGACCGAGGCGTCGGATTTCAGCAGATTGCGCCACGTGCGCTCGCCGGCATGCGGTTCGCCGGAAACCAAAAGCACGCGCAAGTTCTCGCGGATGCCGTCGATCAGCGCGATGGCGCGGTTGTTGGCGTCGGTCAGTTCGCCCGGCTCGCGGTCGATGGAGAGTTCAACGATGTTCCGGCCGGCGCCGGGGATGGTCACCTGCAGCGGCATCGCCTGGCCGATGGTCGCCTCTTCGACCGCGACCTGCTCGCCATTGACCGAGACGCGGACATCGACCGGGCCGGTTTCGCCGTCGGTGGCGATGACGCGGTAGGTCATGTCGAGCGGCTTGCCGACGAGGCCGAAGCGCGGCGCGTTCTCGAAGCGGATGCGGCGGTCCTTCTCGTGCTCGTTGCCGGTGATCAGCGCGTGCAGCGGCGCATTGAAGTCGGGGGCGGCCGGTGCGTCATGCACCTCGCCATCGGTGATCATGATGGCGCCACCGATGCGCGAGGGCGGCACGTCGCGGAAGGCGCCTTCAAGCGCTGCAAAAAGCTTGGTCTCGGTGCGCTCGTCGGCGGCTTCCGACTTGCCGGCCTCGACGACGCGGACGTCGAACTGCTTGAAGCGGCCAAGGCGCTGCTGCAAACCGGCAAGCGCTTCGTCGGTCTGTTTGGTCCGGTCGCCGATATCCTGGCTCTGGCTGCGGTCGACGATGACGGCAACGACGCTCTTCAGCGCCTCGCGCTCCTCATCGAGGAAGACCGGATTGAGGAGTGCTGCGCCCAGCGCAATCAGCGCCGCGAAGCGGAAGATCGCGCCGCGCTGGCGAAACCACAAGCCGACAGCCGCCAGCACCAGCAGCGGTGCGAGCACCAAAGCCAGCAAGGGCCAGGACAGCAGCGGTTCGAAGGAAATCGACCAGTTCATAGGCTTACTGCCCCAGCCGTTCGAGCAGGATCGGCACGTGCACCTGGTCGGATTTGTAGTTGCCGGTCAGCATGTACATCATGATGTTGACGCCGGCGCGCAGCGCATAGATGCGCTGCATCGGATCCGATGGCACGGTCGGCAAAAGCGGGTCACCATTCTCGTCGACGGCCCAGGCGCCGGCAAAATCATTGGCGGTGATCAGGATCGGCGAGACGCCGTCGCCGACGCGTACCGGCCGATTCTCGGCATTGCTGGCCTCGAGCGAGGCTTCCACCCAGAGCGGGCTGCCGGAGAAGCGGCCGGGAAATTCGGGCAGGATGAAGAAGGATTTGGTCAGCACATGGTCGGCGGGCACCGGCTCCAGCGGCGGCACGTTGAGATTGCCGAGAATGTCGCGCAACCGTTCCGTCGCCGGGCTCGCCGAATCCGCACCGATGCCGTTGGCGAACTGGTCGCGCGTGTCGAACAGCACCGTGCCGCCCTGCTGCATATAGGCGTCGATGCGGGCGATCGCGGCTTGACTCGGCATCGGCGCGGAGGGATCGATCGGCCAGTAGATCAGCGGATAGAAGGAAAGCTCGTCCTTCGAGATATCGACGCCCGCCGGCGCGCCCGGCTCGAGCGCGGTCTTCTCGATCAGGAAGCGGGTCAAGCCTTCGAGCCCTGCGCGGCTGATCGAATCGTCACCGGGCACACCGGTCAGCACATAGGCGATGCGGGTCTTGGCAATGTCCTCGATAGCGGCGGCATCGCCGGGCTTGGCGTCGTCGGCGCGGGCGAGGTCGGCATGGCCAAACAGCATGCCGAGGCCAAGCAGCAGCGCAGCCGTCGTTGCCGCGGCCGATCGGGCGCGGCGCGGTCGGCGCGACATCAGCCCGCCCATCCAGAACACCGCCAGCGTGTCGAGCAGCATAAGCACAAGTGCCGCTGTGACCAGCGATCCCTTGAGGTCGCGCGATTCATCGAAAGCGTACTGGATATTGGTCACCGGCACTGTGAATTGCGGGCGCACCAGCGGCGCGAAGGCGGTGGCCGGGTCGAGCAGATTGTGGGCGAAAACGCCGGTTTCCGAGCCATAGAGGCCGGGCGGGTTCTCGAACGTCACCGGCAGCGAGCCGGCGCCAGGGACCAGCGGTCGTGCGTCCGGCGTCGGCGGCACCAAAGTGCCGTCGGCGGCTATCATGCGATAAGGCGCCAGCGACGTAGCAGCGGCTTCGGCGTTGGCAACCGCCGCACCCTGGTTGCGCGACAGCTGCACGATGCGCCGCAGCATCTCGACGAAGCTGCCGGAGATCGGCAGCGTCGACCATGTCGCTTCCGGGGTGATATGGAACAGCACCAGCGTGCCCTTGCCCTTCTTCAACCCGGTCACCAGCGGGGTGCCATCGGCAAGGGTTGCCCAGGTGCGCTCGACGATGTCCGGCGTCGGTTCGGCCAACACCTGCCGGCTCACCGTGACTTCGGCCGGCGGTGCGAGGTCGGCGAACGGGCCGTTCTTCGGGAATTCGGTCACCGCTTGCGGCGTCGTCCATGACAGCGCGCCGCCAAGCGAGCGCTCGCCGGTGCGCAGCCTGACCGGCAACAGATCATCGTCATTGCCGGCGGCGGCCAGCCGCGAACCGGCAAAGCGCACCAGCGTGCCGCCATTGTCGACCCAGTCGACCAGCCGCTGATGGACCTGCGGCGGAATGGTACCGATATCGGCCATGACGATCATCGCCGGCTTCTGGTCGAGAAGCTGCGGGATGGCGTCGGCGAGATCGACGCTCGACGGTTCGACCAGATCGGCGAAAGGCTGCAGCGCGCGCCTGATGTAATAGAGCGGCGACAGAAGCGGCTGCGCCTGGTCGGCCTCGGCCTGCGATAAAAGTCCGACGCGGCGGCGCTTGGAGCTTTCGTCGAGCACGCGCACCGCACCTGCCTGGCGTTCGCCGTCGAGCGCGATCGAGGCGAAGTCGTTGCGCAGTTCGAACGGCACCGCCATCGTGCCGGTGGCAGTAGTCTCACCCGGCGCGAAGGTCAGCGTCGCGTCGGCGATGCGGCGGCCCTTATCGTCGAAGGCGCCGGCGGTGACTTGTGCCGGCGCCGGATCGCCGGGCGCGCGGATGGCGGTCAGGGCGAAGCCGTCGACCTGATTTTCGGCGCCAGTGAGCCCAGTCAGCGCCAGCCGGTCGGAATTGGCCCAGACGACACGGGCGGCGTTTTTCGACAGCAGTGTGTTGAAGGCGGCCTCGTCGCCCTTTGCCGCAAGGCCGTCGGCGAGAACGGCAACGCTGGCGCCGGGCAAGGTTTCCAGCACGCCGGCGACGCGGGCATAGACAGCGGGTCGGTCGGTCGGGATCGGCCTCGGCTTGGCGGCGCGCAGCCGGTCGAGGGCAGCCGCCGCATCGAAGGGGCCGATCTCGGCGTTCGGCTTTTCGGCGGTGAAGGCGATGACGACCGGTACGCCGTTCGAACCGGCATCGGCGATCAGCCGCTGGGCGGTGGCGACGCGCTTGCCCCAGTCGGCGGCACTCGCCCAGTCATTGTCGATGACGAGCGCCAGGGCGGCGCCCTCGGCCGGCAATTTTTCGCGCGGATTGAAAACGGGTTCGGCTAATGCCGCGACGACAAGGGCTGCCATCAACAGCCGCAGCAGCGTCAGCCACCACGGGCTCTGCTGCGGCGTTTCCTCGCGCTTCAGCACGCGAGCGAGGATCTTCAGCGGCGGAAACATTTCGGACTGCGGCTTGGGCGGTGTGAGCCTGAGCAGCCACCAGATCACCGGCAGCGCCAGCAGGCCCCACAACACCATGGGAGCGCCAAAGGAGAGCGGCAGCCAGCTCATGCGCCGGCCCTTCCCACGAATGCGCCATCGGCGGTCATCGCCATGTGGATGCGCACCAGCGCCTCGGAAGCGAGGCGGTCGGTGTGGTTGACGGTATAGCTCCAGCCGAGGCGCTTGCACCAGCTGGCCAGCTCCTGGCGGCGGGCGGTGTAGAGCAGGCGATATTCGTCGCCGAGCATTTCGGCGCGGCCGGCGGTCAGCTTGTCGCCGGTCTCGGGATCGGTGAATTCGGTGCGGCCGGCATAGGGAAAGGTCTCCTCCGCCGGATCGGCAACCTCGATCAGATGCGCACGCACGCCATGCCGCGCCAGCACATCGAGCCATTCCATGGTCTCCTCGACCGGGTCGAGGAAATCGCTGACGACGACGATGTCGCAGAAGCGGCGGATGGCGGACAGGTCAGGCTTTGCCGGCGGGTCGGCGGCGTGCATCAATTGCGCCGCGATGCGCTCGGCGCCGTTGCGGGCGGTGAACGGATCGGTCAGGCCGGGCCAGGCGATGCGCTCGCCGCTGCGAGATAGTAATTCGGCCATGGCCAGTGCCAGCACCAGCGCGCGCGATTCCTTGGAAACGCTGGCGCCAGTCGATTTGTAGAGCATGGAGGGCGATGGGTCGGCCCAAAGCCACACCGTGTGGGCTGCTTCCCATTCGCGGTCGCGCACATAGGTGTGGTCGTCCCGGGCCGAACGGCGCCAGTCGATGCGCGAGGAATCGCCTTCGACATAGGGGCGGAACTGCCAGAAATTCTCGCCGATGCCGCGCTTGCGGCGGCCATGCCAGCCGGCAATTACCGTATTGACGATACGGCGTGCCTCGACCAGCAGGTCCGGCACCAGCGAAGCCCGCAACCGGCCCCTGGCGAGCGCGTCGCGCGTCGCTGCCGGTGCCTGGACTTCGCCGATACGCGCCATCAGATTCCTTTGGCCAGTTTCGCTACCACGTCGCGCACGGTCGTGCCCTCGGCGCGGGCGGCAAAGGTCAGCGCCATGCGGTGCTGCAGCACCGGTTCGGCCAGCGCGCGGATGTCGTCCACCGACGGCGCCAGCCGCCCGTCATAAAGCGCGCGCGCACGGGCGCACAGCGTCAGCGCCTGGCTGGCGCGCGGGCCGGGACCCCAGGCGACATGCTTGTCGGTCTCGGCATTGCCCTGGCCGGGACGCGCCGAACGCACCAGTTTGAGGATGGCGTCGACGACGCTTTCGGGCACCGGCATACGGCGGATCAGCGTCTGGATTTCCCTCAGCCGCGCCGGCTGCAGGACGTTTTGCGCCTTGGCGTCCTCGATGCCGGTGGTTTCGAGCAGAATGCGCCGCTCGGCCTCGATTTCGGGATAAAGGATGTCGACCTGCATCAGGAAGCGGTCGAGCTGCGCTTCGGGCAGGGGATAGGTGCCTTCCTGCTCCAGCGGGTTTTGCGTCGCCAGTACATGGAAGGGTGCGGGCAGGTCGTGGCGAATGCCGGCGATGGTGACGTGATATTCCTGCATCGCCTGCAGCAGCGCCGACTGGGTGCGCGGCGAGGCGCGGTTGATCTCGTCGGCCATCAGCAATTGCGCGAAGATCGGGCCGGAGATGAAGCGGAAGGAGCGCTTGCCGGCCTCGTCCTGTTCCATCACCTCTGAGCCGAGAATGTCCGACGGCATCAGGTCGGGTGTGAACTGGATGCGGCGCGAATCGAGGCCGAGCACGACACCGAGCGTTTCGACCAGCTTGGTCTTGGCAAGGCCGGGCACGCCGACCAGCAGCGCATGGCCGCCGGCAAGCAGCGCCACCAGCGTGCGCTCGACCACCACTTCCTGGCCGAAAATGACGCGGCCGACGCCGTCGCGCACCCTGGAAATATCGGCCAGCGCCGTCTCGGCCTGGGCGATCATGTCCTTTTCGCTGATTGGGCTTTCCTTGACCATTACGCTCATGCCGCATCGATCCTTGTGCTGAAAGTACCGGCTTGCACTGTAGTGCCTTAGAATGCCGCGATTCGGCTTCGCCTGGCGCCTACGAATGAATTTAAATCACAGACTTAGGCTGACAAGCGGAACAACAGTGACTATTTCGTGACCATGACGGAACGCTCCGAACATCGCGAACACAGCCTTGCTGCCGCAACCGAGGCGCGCGGTCTCGAAGCGTTGATCTCGCGTGCGGCTCGCGCCGGCAAGGGCGCGGCGCCGGTGGAGCGCTGGAATCCCGACTTTTGCGGCGATCTCGACATGGAGATCAAACAAGACGGAACGTGGTTCTATCTCGGCACGCCGATCGGCCGCATGCCGCTGGTGCAGCTGTTTTCCAGCGTGCTGCGCAAGGACGAGGATGGCAGGACCTATCTGGTGACGCCGGTCGAACGGGTCGGCATCCGCGTCGTGGACGCGCCTTTCATCGCGGTTGAAATGGATGTTTCCGGCGCCGGCGCCGAGCAGACCATCACTTTCCGCACCAATGTCGGCGATGTCGTCGAGGCCGGACCTGGCCATCCGCTGCGCTTCGTCGACGAGAACGAGACCGGCGGCCTGAAGCCCTATGTGCTGGTGCGCGGGAGGCTGGAAGCGCTGGTGGCGCGGCCGGTGATGTACGAACTGGTCGAGCATGGCGAGGAGATCGATATCGGCGGCAAGACGATGTTTGCCGTGCGCTCGAAAGGCGAAATCTATCCGATCATGCCGGCGGAAAAACTGAAGCGGCTGAGCGCATGATGGATCAGGTGAGGCCGCCGCCGTTTTCCACAGCGGATTTTCGCGCGCGGGTCGCGGCGCAAGCTGAAGCCCATGCCGGCGACGATTATGGCGATCATCGCTTCAACCCCGGCCATCCACGGTTGACGCAGCTCAAAGCGCTGCGCGACGCCGCAGTGCTGATCCCGGTCGTCGATCATGGACGCGATGCGACCGTGCTTTTGACCAAGCGGGCGGAAAAACTGCGCAGCCATTCGGGGCAGGTGGCTTTTCCCGGCGGCACCATTGATCCCACCGATGCGACCCCGGAAGCAGCGGCCTTGCGCGAAACCTTCGAGGAGATCGGGCTCGGCCAGGACCGCATCGAGATCATCGGCCGCATGCCCGATTATGTCGCCGGCAGCGGCTATCGCATCGCGCCGGTGCTGGCGATCGTCGAGCCCGGTTTTACGCTGTCGCTCAATTCCGACGAGGTCGACGCCGCCTTCGAAGTGCCGCTTTCGTTCCTGATGGATCCGGCCAACCACACCAGGGACAGCCGCATGTGGAACGACCTGGAATGGTTCTTCTACGATATGCCCTATGGCGGCCAGCGCATCTGGGGCGTCACTGCCGGCATCATCCGCACGCTCTATGAAAGGCTCTATGCTTGAGTGATCCGATATCGCTGGCGGGCAGAGCCGACTGGCTGGGTGAAAAGCATCTCCAGCGGCTGCTTGCCGTGCTGGCGCAGGGCGGCGAGGAAGCCCGCATCGCGGGCGGCGCGGTGCGCAATGCGCTGATTGGGCAGCCGGTCGCCGATATCGACGTTGCTACCACTTGCCTGCCCGAGGAAACCGTTCGCCGCGCCGAGGCGGCGGGCTTCAAGGCAGTGCCGACCGGCATCGAGCACGGCACGATCACGGTGATTGCCGGCGGCGCGCCCTATGAGGTCACCACGCTGCGCGCCGACATCGAGACCGATGGCCGCCGCGCCAAAGTGTCGTTCGGCCGCGACTGGAAGGCCGACGCCGAACGGCGCGATTTCACCATCAACGCGCTCTATGCGGAGGCTGACGGGACGGTGGTCGACCTGGTCGGCGGCGTCGGCGATATCGAGGCACGAAGGCTGCGCTTCATTGGCGATGCCGAGCAGCGGATCCGCGAAGACTATCTGCGCATCCTGCGTTTCTTCCGCTTTTTCGCCTGGTATGGCGAGGGTCGGCCCGATGCCGAGGGATTGAAGGCCTGCGCCCGGCTCAAGGACGGTCTCGCCCATCTCTCGGCCGAACGCATCTGGTCCGAGCTGAAGAAGTTGTTATCGGCCCCAGATCCGTCGCGCGCCTTGCTGTGGATGCGCCAGGCCGGCGTGCTCACCAGCGCCCTGCCGGAAAGCGAGAAATGGGGCATCGATGCCATTCATGGGCTGACCAAGACAGAAAAGGATCTGGGCTGGGCGCCGGACCCGCTGCTCAGGCTGGAGGCGATCGTGCCGCCCGATGCGGCGAGGATGAAGACACTGGCCGAGCGGCTGAAACTTTCGACCACTGAGGCGGAGCGCCTGCGCCACTGGGCGCTGACGGCTGCCGTCGAGCCCAAGACAAGCGAAGCGGAACTGGCCAAGAAACTCTATTCCGGCGAGCGCCAGGGTTTTCTCGATCGCCTGCGGCTGTCGCTGGCGTCGGCGCGAGCGCGGGCTCTCGAGGACAATGACGCGCTGGTTCAGGCCGGCGGGTTTTCGCGCCTGCTCGCTTTTGCGCTGAAATGGGAAAAACCGGTGTTCCCAGTCAAGGGCGGCGATCTGACGGCGCTTGGCGCGTCGCCGGGGCCAATACTCGGTGCGATCCTGAAAAACCTGGAAAAGGAATGGATCGGGTCCGGCTTTGCGCTCGATCGCGACGCGCTGCTGGAGCGCGCCGCGGAAGCCTTGAAGGCCAGATAGGACTGCTCAGGCCGCGTCGCGAACTTTCTCGATGCGCGAGCGGATCGCCTCGATCATCGTCTCGCGAATGACCGTTTCGCCATGTGTCTCGCGCATATGGTCGACGGCGCGGCGCATGACCTCGGCTTCCTCACCGGCACGCGTGTGCCACTCACAGCCGGGAACCAGCGAGCCGCAATGGAATTCCTTCATGGGATTTTCTCCTTTCCTCCTTGGAGCCTGTGCCTCTCATGGGCACACGAAGCTCCGCCATCTCTGTTCCGCGCCCTGTCACAGCAGTCGGTTTCGGGGGCACGCACGGGGGAGCTAGCATAACACGGTTCGACCATTTTGGTTGCCGTGGTGCGAAAAAGGCGGAGCAGCGCTGCTCCGCCCCTCTTGTCAGGCTAAGCCAAAGGCGAGACCGTTCGGTCTTGTCCCGGTCACTTCACGATCTTGACGGACTCGGCAACCTTGTTCTTGCCGCTCATGTCCCAGGAAACGCGGACCTTTTCGCCGGCCTTCAGGCCAGGATCCTTGAAGGTCTTGGGCAGCGTAAAGGTCGATCCATCGTCCAGAACGAGGCTCATGGCCGTGCCATCATAGGTCTTGACCGTGCCCGTGGTGTGCTTGACCGCGGCAGAGGCAATCGAGCCGGAAGCGAGAAGGGCAGCGGCGGCTGCCGAAACAATGAGCTTTCGCATGTAATACTCCTGGAAATGCGGGCATCCGTTTGGAAAATGCTCCGCCTTGTTCAGGGCCGTCCGGTAGCGTCGTGTCGCGGTTCGGGACTGAACCGCCGGCGCTTCCCGGCCCGAAACGACAAATAGTCGTTTTATTTCAATCGCCTATTAGACGAAAAAGATAATGGCGATGCCACATTGGCTGCCCAGATTCGGCGAATGGGACGTCAATGCGGCTCACGTTTCGCTCACCGATTTTTTACGGCCACCTGACCTCCGGCGGCAGGCTGGACAGGATCGAAGCGACATTGCCGCCGGTCTTCAGGCCGAAGATGGTGCCGCGATCGTGAAGAAGGTTGAATTCGACGTAACGGCCGCGGCGAATGAGCTGCTCGTCGCGGTCGTCGTCGGTCCAGTTCTCGTTGAAATGGGCGCGAACCAGGTGTCCGTAGACGACAAGGAAAGAACGCCCGACATCCTGGACGAAGTTCAAATCGGCATTCCAGCCGCCTTTCTCCTCCCCCGAATGCAGCCAGTCGAAAAAGATGCCGCCGACGCCGCGCGGCTCGTGGCGGTGCGGCAGATAGAAATACTCGTCGCACCAGGCCTTGAATTTGGGGTGGTCGGCGATCGCAGCGTTCTTCTCGCAGGCGAACTGCATGGCTCGATGGAAGGCGACCGTGTCGGGGTGATCTTCCGTGCGGTTGCGGTCGAGCACCGGCGTCAGATCGGCGCCGCCGCCAAACCAGTGGCGCGACGTCACGACCATGCGGGTGTTCATGTGCACGGCCGGCACGTTGGGGTTCCAGGGATGCGCGATCAACGAAATGCCTGATGCCCAGAAGCTCGGGTCTTCCTCGGCGCCGGGCATCTGCTTCCTGAATTCGGGCGAGAATTCGCCATAGACGGTCGAAGTATGGACGCCGACCTTCTCGAAGACGCGGCCGCGCATCATCGCCATGGCGCCGCCGCCGCCCTTTCCATTGTCGCGTTCCCACGGCGTCTTCTCGAAGCTGCCGGGCGACCATTCGGCCAGTGGTCCCTGCAGTTCCTGTTCGATCTGCTCGAAGGTTGTGCAAATGCGCTCGCGCAGCGTCTCGAACCAGAGCCTGGCCTTCATTTTCTTCTGTTCGATGTCGGGTGGCAGGCCTGCCGGTATTTCTGGTCGTTCCAAAATGCTGTCTCCGGTCGCGGCCGACAAAGGACCTAGTGGAGTGAATTTGACATTTGCACACAGCGTGGCGCAGGGCACGATGCAAATGTCAAATTCGAAAACTCCACCAGAAACATAAACTTGCTAGTGGTCCTTGTGATTCCAACATTCGCAACGGCGCCTGGGGATTAGGGAGGCGAATGTTGGAATCGGACCACTAGCCTTTTCCGGGCGCGATCCCTAATCTCTTAGGGGCAAGGGTCAAGTGTCATCTGGTTCGGCCCAGGAGTTCTTTCATGCGCACGCCGGCAAGACCGCCGCTGCATGGCCTGAAGAAAAGGCTCGATCGTTCACGCGCCGAGCGCGAGCGCATGCCGCGTGACGGGTTTTTGCGCGAGACCTTCGTCCTGCCGCGCCCGGATGCGCGGCTCAAGGCCAAGGAATGGTTCGAGCGTTTTCCCAAGCAGGCCTACTGGACCGAGATCGAAAGCTGGTTCGAGCGGCCGGGCGACGTAATCGAATTCACCATACGGCGGCTGCCCGCGGCGGATTAGGATTCCACAAGCAGTCGCCTTGCGCCCGGCCCTTGCGCACTCAAGCGATCTTCCCTGTTTCGCAGCGGGCATTTGTCGATCGACATGCAGCCGCAGCCGATGCAGTCGGTAAGGCCGTCGCGCAGCTTCTTTAGCTGAGTGATCTTGCGATCGAGGTCGTCGCGCCAGCCGGTCGACAACAGGTTCCAGTCCTCGCGCGTCGGGGTACGGCCTTCTGGCAGCGATTCAAGTGCGGCGCCGATCTCGGCCAGCGAGATGCCGACCTCCTGGGCGATTCGGATGATCGCCACCCGCCGCAGCACGTCGCGGCCATAGCGCCGCTGGTTGCCCGACGTGCGGTGGCTGCGGATCAGCCCGCGCGCCTCGTAGAAATGCAGCGCCGACACCGCCACGCCGCTGCGCATGGCCAACTGGCCGACCGTCAATTCCTTTACCGGAGCCATCTCGATTTTCCGCTTGACCTCAACTTAAGTTGAGCTTGTAGCCAGGAAATGTCGATAGGGCAATTGAGGAGAAGGCGATGTGCGCCTGGGTGAGAATGATGCAAGACGCAAGGGCCGTTGGCGATGACGACAACGCGTTGAAGGTTCTAGCCGAGTTGCCGGATGGCTTCACCGGCGACCATGGCGACGGACAGCGCGACGTTGATGCTGCGCGTGCCCGGCTGCATCGGGATCGTCAGCCGCGCATCCGCCGCCTGATGGACAGGATCCGGCACGCCGGCGGATTCGCGGCCGAACAGCAGGATGTCGCCTTGGGCGAAGCTGAAGCCCGTATAGGGGGTCGCGGCTTTGGTGGTGAGCAGCACCAGCCGGCAGGCTTGGCCCTTGCGCCAATCCTCGAAGGCGTTCCAGTCGACATGCCGGGTCAGGGCAGCCATTTCGAGGTAGTCCATCCCGGCGCGCTTGAGCGCTTTGTCGGAGAGCGGAAAGCCGGCTGGTTCGATGATGTCGACGCCAAGGCCGAGGCAGGCGGCGAAGCGCAGGATTGTTCCGGTGTTGCCGGCGATGTCAGGCTGGTAGAGGGCGATGCGGAGACGGTGGTTCATTTCCGCGTCTTTCTAATAAGTGGCAGATCGGCCACAGCGGGTGGCTGGTTTTGGAAATTGCTGGACCTGCGGGTGGCCATTTTCTGCGAAGTCGATTATACCGCAGGCATTGTCAACCCGAACCGATGGAGGGGTATTTCATGCTGACCATGCACATCCTGCGCCCCTCCCGTGGGCTTACCTGCCTGCCGGCGGTTTCGGTACGACGATTTACCTGATTTCTTAGATCTGATCGCACCGATTCCCGCCGAACCCATTTTCGGCTCTTGAAGGAATCCTGCGATGTTTTTCAACCGGTTAAAGGGGCCTAGAGCCCCAGCTGAGCATGTCGCGACCGAGGCCTATCCTCGTGTCCCGACGGATGCAATCCGTGCCTCCGGCCGAAGGCCGGCGCACGACATTGCTTCGCCTTTTTATGTCTATTTTCACACGGAGGACGGACCGATGTTCGATCCCTATAAGATACCTGGTTCAAGAAGCCTGCACGAACGCAAGACGGCGACCTGGGCGTTGCTAGTCGGCGAGACCTATTCGTCGGCAGTTCATGCCGAGACGCGCCGGCGTCCGCATCGCGGCATGTTGCCGGATGTCGATTTCTCGCGTGCGGTTCCCGACCACAGCCGGCCGTCGCTGGTGCGCCGGATCATCCGGCTGATCCGGCCGGGCGCGAAAAACCGGACTGGCGGCGGCGTGCCGTCAGCTCAGTCGAAGGCTTCTGTCGGTGAAAGGCCCGCAAGTCCCTATATTGCGCGAAGCAGGACCGATGGCCCGGGTGATTCCGGGCCGTCAGTCCCCGCCGACGTACGGTCTGGGGACGCGGAGCGCCCCGGGGATTTTTCCCGCGCCGCATGAGCGGACAACAGTTTTGTGAGCATCACTATGTTTAGCTGGTTTGAAAGAAGGCTCGATCCGTTCCCCGCAGCGGAACCGGTCGAGCCGCCGAAGACGCTGGTTGCCTTCTGCGTGCATTATACGCGCGGCGCCTGGCCATACATCATCCTCGACGCGGTGCTGGTGACGGCGATTGCCATCGCGGAAGTGTGGATGTTCGGCTTCATGGGCCACATCGTCGACTGGCTGTCCGGGCAGAACCGCGAAACCTTCCTGCAGACCGAGAGCTGGAAGCTTGCCGGCATGGCCTTCGTCGTGCTGTTCGCGCTGCCGGGTACGGTATGGCTGCATTCTTTGCTCAACCAGCAGACGCTGATGGGCAACTACCCCATGCGCATCCGATGGCAGGTGCATCGTTATCTCTTGAAGCAGTCGATGAGCTTCTACCAGGACGAATTTGCCGGCCGCATCGCCACCAAGCTGATGCAGACGGCACTCGCCGTGCGCGAATGCGTCATCAAGGTGATCGAGGTGCTCAATTACGTCATCGTCTATTTCCTCGGCATGCTGTTCATCGTCGGCTCGGCCGACTTGCGGCTGGCGGCACCTCTCGGCGTCTGGCTGCTCGGCTATATCGGGTTGTTGCGCTATATCATCCCGAAGCTGGGCAAGGTCGGGGAGGCGCAGGCCAATGCGCGCTCGACTATGACCGGCCGCGTCGTTGACAGCTACACCAACATCCAGACGGTCAAGTTGTTTTCCCATGCACGGCGCGAAGCAACGTTCGCCAAAGAAGGCATGGCAGGCTTCCTCGACACGGTCTACCGGTCGATGCGGCTGGTGACGGTGCTTTACGGCCTGCTCTATATCCTCAACGCGCTGCTCCTGTTTTCGGTGACGGCGACGGCGCTGTGGCTGTGGCTCGGCCAGGCGGTGACGATCGGCGCCGTCGCCGTGGTCATCGGCCTCGTGCTCCGTATGTGGGGCATGTCGCAGTGGATCATGTGGGAAATGTCGAGCCTGTTCGAGAACATCGGCACGGTGCAAGACGGTATCGCCTCGATCTCGCTGCCGCGCCTGGTCGAAGACCGGCCGGGGGCGAAGGACATTGCCGTCACCAAGGGCGAGATCCGCTTCGACGACATTCGTTTCCACTATGGCAAGCAGAAGGGCGTCATCGAGAACCTGTCGCTGACGGTGAAGCCCGGCGAGAAAGTCGGCATTGTCGGGCGCTCGGGCGCGGGCAAGTCGACGCTGGTCAATCTCCTGTTGCGGTTCTACGACCTCGAGAACGGCCGGATCCTGATCGACGGCCAGGAGATCGCTTCGGTGACGCAGGATTCGCTGCGCGCGCAGATCGGCATGGTGACGCAGGACACTTCGCTGCTGCATCGTTCTGTGCGCGACAATATCCTTTACGGGCGGCCCGATGCGACGGAGGAAATGGTTGTCGAGGCAGCCGGGCGGGCCGAGGCGCTGGAGTTTATCGGCAGGCTTTCGGATCACACCGGACGTAAAGGGCTCGACGCTCATGTCGGCGACCGCGGCGTCAAATTGTCCGGCGGCCAGCGGCAACGCATCGCCATTGCTCGCGTTATGTTGAAGGACGCACCGATACTTATCCTTGACGAAGCGACGTCGGCGCTGGATTCCGAAGCCGAGGCCGCCATCCAGGAGAATCTCTACAAGCTCATGCAAGGCAAGACCGTCATCGCCATTGCGCACCGGCTGTCGACCATCGCGGCGATGGACAGGCTCGTCGTCCTCGACAAGGGCCGTGTCATCGAGGAGGGGTCGCACGAGGAACTCGTCGCCAGCGGCGGGCTCTACGCGCAGCTCTGGCAGCGCCAGTCGGGCGGGTTCCTGCTCGATGACGGTCCGGTCGATGCCGCCAATGACGCTGTTGCCAACGACATCGGCGTGAAGGGTGAAGCCGCAGAGTGATGACGTCAGCATGATGACAGCCGTCTATCGCTGGTTCGAGGACTGGGTCTATCCGTTCAGGGAGCCGGCGGACCTTCGGCCACCGCCAAGCGTCGGCGGCTTCCTCTGGCACTATGTCGGCCAGGCGAAGTTCGCCTTCTTCGCCATGCTGGTCATCGGCGGCATCGCGCCGCTGATCGAGGCCGGGCTTTTCTACTTCGTCGGGCGGCTGGTCGATATTCTCGATCAGCTTCCCGGCGAGCGCAGCTGGGACGCCCTGTGGACCGCCGCCGGGCCTGAGCTTGTCTTCATGATCGCAGTGGTGCTGGTCATCCGCACCATCGTCGTCGGCCTGTCGGCGCTGGTCAACGAACAGACGATCACGCCGGGGTTCTACAATCTGGTGCGCTGGCAGGCGCACCGGCACGTATCGCGCCAGTCCTACACCTTCTTCCAGAACGATTTCGCCGGCCGTATCGCGACAAAAGTCTGGCAGGCGGGGCAGGCGACTGGCGACCTGATGGAGAGCTTCATCGAGGTCATCTGGTTCATGCTCATCTATACGGTGACGACCTTGGCGCTGGTCGCCGGGCTGGATCTGCGCCTGGCCGTGCTGGTGGTGATCTGGATCCTCGCGTTCGCCTGGCTGGCCAAGCTCTATCTGCCCTCGATCCGCAGGCATGCCGAGGCCACGGCTGAAGCTGGCTCGATGATCAATGGGCGCATCATCGATTCCTATTCCAACGTGCAGACGCTGAAGCTATTCTCGGCCGACGGCGACGACCGCTACATCAAGAACGGCTTCGACATCTATCTCGATGCACTACGGCCCTTCACCCGCCGGCTGACCGGCGTGCGCATGGCGCTGACGACGCTGTCGGGCATCATGATCACCGCAATTGGCTGCTTTGCCGTCTATCTCTGGGTCGAAGGGTCGATCACCGTCGGCGCCGTCGCGTTCACGCTGTCGCTGGTCTTGCGGCTCAACATGCTGCTCGGGCGCGTGATGATGCAGCTCAACGGCATATTGCGAAATCTCGGCGTCCTGGAAAACTCCAAGGCGCTGATCTCGCAGCCGCTTGGCCTTGTCGATGCGCCGGATGCGAAAGAGCTTGTCGTCGCCGGCGGCCGCATCGAGGTGAAGAATGTCGAGTTCCACTACGGCAAGGGTTTTGGCGTGCTGAATGGCATCGACCTTGTGGTCAAGCCTGGCGAGAAGGTCGGGCTGGTCGGGCCGTCCGGCGCGGGCAAGACGACGCTCGCCAACCTCATCTTGCGCCTCTACGACCTCGAGAGCGGCAAAATCCTGATCGACGGGCAAGACGTCGCCGAGGTGACGCAGAACTCGCTGCGCGCCAATATCGGCGTGGTCAGCCAGGACACGGCGCTGTTCCACCGCTCGCTACGCGACAACATCAAGCTCGGCATGCCGGATGCAACTGACGCCGAGGTGATCGCGGCGGCGAAGAAGGCCGAGGCGCACGAGTTCATATTGGGCCTGCGCGACAACCGGGACCGTACCGGCTACGAGGCTTTTGTCGGCGAGCGCGGCGTGAAACTGTCGGGCGGCCAGCGCCAGCGCGTCGCGATCGCCCGCGTCTTCCTCAAGGATGCGCCGATCCTGATCCTCGACGAGGCGACCTCGGCGCTCGATTCCGACATCGAGGCGGCGATCCAGGAGAATCTGGCCAGGCTGATGGAGAACAAGACGGTCATCGCCATAGCGCACCGGCTGTCGACCATCGCCGCGCTCGACCGTCTTGTGGTGCTGGACGGAGGCCGCATCGTCGAACAGGGCACGCATGACGAGCTGGTGGCGCTCGACGGGCTCTATGCGCGGCTGTGGAAGCGGCAGTCCGGCGGCTTCCTCTACCACGAGGAAAGCGTGCTGGAAGAGACACGGCCGGCGGAGTAGGGCATGGCAGCGTCGCCTGATGTCGGCTACGTCCTCAAGCGGCTGCGGCCAACCGCGCCGGCCTTCGATGCGCTGAAGGAGGAGAGCCGGCTGGAAGGCTACTGGATGCTGGTGCGGCTGGCGGATGGCTGGGCGGGCGACCGCAACAAGTTCCTGAAACGAGGCGAGGCGCTGTTTGGTGCATGGCATGGCCGAGAACTCGCTGGTGTGTGCGGGTTGAACATCGACCCTTATTTCGAAGGCAGGGACCACGGCCGGGTCAGGCACCTGTTCGTCAGCGCGCGTCATCGCCGCAGCGGCATTGGCCGCATGCTGGTCGAGACCGTCATTGACAGGGCACGTCAGCATTTTGCCGTGCTGAACACCCGCGCGCCACAATAAGCCTTTGGGTTCTATGAACGGCTTGGTTTCCAGCCGGTGGTGAGCGAAGAATTCGTCACGCACCGCATGATGCTCTCTCAAGACATAAAAGGAGGCTGAGATGTCACTGCGTCCGCCATCCCTAGGCGCCTCGGCTGCCGAAGCCGCGTTCGACGCCCTCGGCCATGAGATACTGGCTGAAAAGGCCGCAGCGCTCGGCCGTGCCGGCCAACGGGTCGAGGAAACGCTGGCCAAGCTCCGTCAGAACAACGGCGACGAGGAGCAGCGACCGCGGCTGCTCAAGGAGGCTGCCGCGGCGGTGCACGCCTATTTCATCCAGCGTGAACTCTGCGGCCTGCGCCGGCATGAGTCGGCCATCCGCGAATACGATATCCCAAGGGCCGTGCTGGTCAGGCTCGGTGCAAGCTAGAGGTCACCAGCCGGCAACAATCATTCCAGCCATTCGGTGATGAAGCTGCCGTTTTCGTGGATGTCGGTCGTTTCGAGCGGGCCTGGGCCAAGATTGGTGAATTTGTGCGGCGTATCGGGCGGCACGATCAGGATCTGGCCGGCCGTGGCCTCTATCTGCTGGTCGCCGATCGTGAACAGGCCGGTGCCTTGCCGGATGATGAAGATTTCACAATAGGGATGCGTGTGCAGGCGCGGGCCGCCGCCAATCTCTTCCTGATAGTTGAAAATCAGGCAGGAGTTGGAGTCGTAGGCGCCGCATTGCAGTTCGCCCTGCCAGCGGCCGGGCGTCCTGGTCCAGGTCTCGCGGTCGATGATGTGTGCCATAGCCTCTAACCCTTCGTCGGTATCCAGGGGTTGAAAAGCTTCACGCCGGTGCCTTCAAAATCCTTGGTGTTGCGGGTCACGACTGTCAAGTTTTTGACGAGCGCGGTAGCGGCTATGAGGGCGTCGCGCTCCGGCTTTGGATCGGGAACGTGGAGGTTTGCGCAACGCACGACAACAGCCGTGTCTATGCTCAATATCCGGTCGTCAAACTGTGGAATGAGTGTCTGATCCAACCACTCACGGTACATGGTGGCCTGGCGAGTATCCTTCCTCGACAAGAGCAATGTTCCGATTTCGAGTTCCAGGATCGAAATGACCGACATGAAAAAGCTGGCGATGTCGTGGGTCTCTGACCAGGCCAAAACGTTGCGATCGGCCTTGTCCCGACGACGCAGATTCGAAACGACATTGGTGTCAAGAATGAACATCAGTCGAGTTCGGGAATCTTGAAAAACGGTCCTTCCAGGCGAGGTGGTTCCCAGTCGAAATCTGCTTCGGGGCGATCATCGGCAATCGCGTCCGCGAGGCTTCTCGGCTTCTTCCCTAAACGCTCATATTCCTCCATCGACATCAGCACATGGGAGGGCTTGCCGCGGTCGGTAATGATGACCGGCCCGTTCTTGGCTGCCCTTTTGGCATGCGCCGTGTCCTGGTTGAATTCACGGCTCGACATGATGGTTATCGTCTTCGTCGAGATATTCATATCAACACCTCCATCCGGAAGATGTAGACATATTGCTACATTCGGCCAAGCTCGTCAAATTTCTCTTCGTGCGGAACGCCCGCGACAATCTGCCCTTGTGGCTTCAGCCCGCTGGACAAAAACGGGCTTCACGCATAAACCGAAATCCAAATGCCGGAGGAATTCGCTAGCTTGTTCGCCATGCGCTGTCGGGCCGGCGCGATGGAGCGGGGACAAAGCTCGGCCGCCGGCTCGGAAGAGGCGAAAGGATCAGGCACCCGTGAGCGCAACCGACACCCAGGATCCCAACCGTCGTGATTTTCTCTACGTCGCCACCGGCATGGCCGCAGTCGTTGGCGCAGGCGCCGTTGCCTGGCCGTTCATCGACCAGATGCGCCCCGATGCCTCGACGCTGGCGCTCGCCTCGGTCGAGGTTGATGTCGCCTCGCTGACGCCTGGCATGTCGCTGATTGTCAAATGGCGCGGCAAGCCGGTCGTGGTGCGCAATCGCACCGAGCAGGAGATGAAGGACGGCGAAGCCGTGAACCTTGCCGACCTCAAGGATCCTATCGCCCGCAACGCCAATCTGCCCGCCGATGCGCCGGCGACCGACGCCAACCGCACCACGCCCGGCAAGGAAGCCTGGATGGTGATGGTGCAGGTTTGCACGCATCTGGGCTGCATTCCGCTTGGCCAGGAAGGCGATTTCGGCGGCTGGTTCTGCCCGTGCCACGGTTCGGTGTACGATACCGCCGGCCGCATCCGCAAAGGCCCGGCGCCGGAAAATATGGCCGTGCCGGTATTCAAGTTCATTTCCGATACCAAAATCCTCATCGGTTGAGGCAGGGGATAATTCGATGAGCGAGGGACACTCGACCTATACGCCCAAGACCGGTATCGAACGCTGGTTCGACGCCCGCATGCCGCTGCCGCGCATGGTATATGACAGCTTCATCGCCTATCCGGTGCCGCGCAACCTTAACTATGCGTGGACCTTCGGCGGCATCCTCACGATCATGCTGGTGGCGCAGATCCTGACCGGTATCGTGCTGGCCATGCACTATACCGCCGACACCAACCTCGCCTTCAATTCGGTCGAGAAGATCATGCGCGACGTCAATTCGGGCTGGCTGTTGCGCTACATGCATTCCAACGGCGCCTCGTTCTTCTTCGTCGCTGTCTACATCCACATCTTCCGCGGGCTTTATTACGGCTCCTACAAGGCGCCGCGTGAGCTGCTGTGGATCCTCGGCTGCATCATCTATCTGCTGATGATGGCGACCGGCTTCATGGGCTATGTGCTGCCCTGGGGTCAGATGAGCTTCTGGGGCGCCACCGTCATCACCGGCTTCTTCAGCGCCATTCCGCTGGTCGGAAACTGGATCCAGGAACTGCTGCTCGGCGGTTTCGCCGTCGACAACCCGACGCTCAACCGCTTCTTTGCGCTGCACTATTTGCTGCCGTTCATGATTGCCGGCGTCGTCGTGCTGCACGTCTGGGCGCTGCATGTGGTCGGCCAGTCGAACCCGACCGGCATCGAGGTGAAATCGAAGACCGACACCGTTGCCTTTACGCCCTATGCGACCATCAAGGATGCATTCGGCATGATCGTGTTCCTGTTCTTCTTTGCCTATTTCGTCTTCTACCTGCCGAACTTTCTCGGCCATCCGGACAATTACACGATCGCCAACCCGCTGAAGACGCCGGCCCACATCGTGCCGGAATGGTACTTCCTGCCGTTCTACGCGATCCTGCGCGCGATCACCTTCAACATCGGGCCGATCAACTCCAAGCTCGGTGGCGTGCTGTGCATGTTCGGCGCCATCGTCATGCTGTTCCTGGTGCCGTGGCTCGACACCTCCAAGGTGCGCTCGGCGGTCTACCGGCCCTGGTACAAGCTGTTCTTCTGGCTGTTCGTCGCCGACGCTGTCCTGCTTGGCTGGCTTGGCTCGCAGCCGGCGGAAGGCGGCGGTCTGTTGACCCTCCTGATAGGTGAGGTCTCGGGCAACTACGTTGGCTACGCTCAAGCGGCGACACTGTTCTACTTCGCCTTCTTCCTCGTCATCCTGCCGGTGCTTGGCCTGATCGAGACGCCACGCAGACTGCCGAATTCGATCACCGAGGCGGTGCTGGAGAAGAACAAGGGTGCCGGAGGGGGACATCCGGCCGGTGCGACCGCGGCGCCGGAAACCAAAGGCTGAGTGAGAATCTAAGGGGATTTGGCATGAAAAAGATTCTCACCTCGCTCGCCCTGCTAGGCGTGTTTGCCGCTGGCATCGGAGCCGTCGGCAGTGTGGCGATCGCCGCTGAAGAGGCGCACAACGCGGCGGCACCGACGCATTTCCCGATCCACGAGCCGAAGGAGATGGACTGGACTTTTGCCGGTCCGTTCGGCACCTACGACAAGGCGCAGCTGCAGCGTGGCTTGAAGGTCTACAAGGAAGTCTGCTCGGCCTGCCACTCGATGAATCTGGTGGCGTTCCGCACGCTGGAGGACCTCGGCTATTCGGAAGCGCAGATCAAGTCCCTGTCGGCCGAGTACACCATCCATGATGGACCCAACGATGCCGGCGACATGTTCGACCGCCCGGGCAAGCCGTCCGACCATTTCCCGGCGCCGTTCGCCAATGAGGAGGCGGCTGCCGCTTCCAACGGCGGCGCTGCCCCACCGGATATGTCGCTGCTGGCCAAGGCGCGCGGCGTCGAGCGCGGCTTCCCGCGCTTCGTCTTCGACATCTTCACGCAATATGCGCAGGGCGGCCCGGACTACATCCATTCGCTGCTGACCGGCTACGACGAGACGCCACCTGCCGGCATGGTGATCCCCGAAGGCACCCACTACAATCCATACTTCATGTCCGGCGTGTCGCTGAAGATGCCCAAGCCGCTCTCCGACGGCCAGGTCACCTATGATGACGGTTCGCCGCAGACGATCGACCAGTATTCGCGCGACGTCTCGGCGTTCCTGATGTGGGCGGCCGAGCCGCATATGGAAGACCGCAAGAAGACCGGCTTCCGCGTGCTGGTGTTTCTGCTTCTGTTCGGGGCGCTGATGTATCTGACCAAGCGCAAGGTATGGGAAGGCGTGGCGCACTAAGCCGCATCTTATTCCTCGGAAATGGAAAGGGCGTCTTCGGACGCCCTTTTTGCTTGCCAAACCGGACATGGTTCGCATCTTGGCGCAGCAGCCGTCCAGTAAGAAGTCCGTTGGCACGGCGCCATGCGATTGGTATTGCACGCGCGCCCGGCGGATAGCCGGCTAGAGGGGCATTTGGATCGATGATGCGGCTACGCGACTGTCACAACTTTTCCGATTTCCGGCGCATGGCCCAGCAGCGGTTGCCGGGCCCAATCTTCAACTACATCGATGGCGCGGCCGACGACGAGGTCACCTATCGCCGCAACACCGAGAGTTTCGAGCGCTGCGACCTCGTTCCCAACGTGCTGCGCGGGGTAAGCGAGATCGACATGTCGGTGACGGTGATGGGCCAGAAGCTGGCCATGCCCGTCTATTGCTCGCCGACCGCCTTGCAGCGGCTGTTCCATCATCAAGGCGAGCGCGCGGTGGCCAAGGCTTCGGCCAAATTCGGCACTATGTTTGGCGTGTCCTCGCTCGGCACCGTCAGTCTTGAGGAAGCGCGCAAGATCAGCAGCAGCCCGCAGGTCTACCAGTTCTATTTCCACCGGGATCGCGGCCTCAACCGGGCGATGATGCAGCGGGCGAAAGCGGTTGGAGTCGAAGTGATGATGCTGACCGTCGACAGCATCACCGGAGGCAACCGCGAGCGCGACAAGCGCACCGGCTTTGCCATCCCCTTCAAGCTCAACCTTGCCGGCATGCTGCAGTTCGCGCTGAAGCCGGGATGGGCGATCAACTATTTCACCCATGAGGGATTCAAGCTGCCGCAGCTCGACGAGCATGTCGACATGGGCGGCGGCACGATGTCGATCAGCCGCTACTTCACCGAGATGCTCGATCCGTCGATGACCTGGGACGATGTTGCCGAGATGGTCAGACTGTGGGGAGGTCCGTTCTGTCTCAAGGGCGTCATGTCGGTGGAGGATGCCAAGCGCGCCGTCGAGATCGGCTGCAGCGGCATTGTGCTGTCCAACCATGGCGGCCGGCAGCTGGACGGCTCGCGGGCGGCGTTCGACCAACTGGCCGAGATCGTCGATGCCGTCGGCGACAGAATAGACGTCATCATGGATGGCGGCGTGCAGCGCGGCACCCATGTGCTGAAGGCGCTGTCGCTCGGCGCCAAGGCTGTTGGCGTCGGCCGCTACTATCTGTTCCCCTTGGCGGCGGCCGGACAGCCGGGCGTCGAGCGGGCGCTGGAGCAGATGCGGATCGAGATCGAGCGCGGCATGAAGCTGATGGGCTGCAGTTCGATCGAACAATTGTCGCGCAACAACCTCCGTTTCAGGTAATCTCGACCCATGAAATCCTCGCTCGAAGACACGCTGCTCGCCGCGATCCGCACCATTCCGGACTACCCCAAGCCCGGTATCCTGTTTCGCGACATCACCACTTTGCTCGGCAATGCGCGCGCCTTCCGCCGCGCCATCGACGAGCTGGTGCATCCCTATGCCGGCCAGAAGATCGACAAGATCGCCGGCATCGAGGCGCGTGGCTTCATCCTCGGCGGTGCGGTCGCGCACCAGCTTTCGGCCGGCTTCGTGCCGATCCGCAAGAAGGGCAAGTTGCCTTACGAGACGGTACGCGTCGCCTACAGCCTGGAATACGGGCTGGACGAGATGGAGATGCACAAGGACGGCGTTGCGCCGGGCGAGAAGGTGATCCTGGTTGACGACCTGATCGCGACCGGCGGCACGGCGGAGGCGGCGGTCAAGCTGCTGAGGCAGATCGGCGCCGATATTCTTGCCGCGTGCTTCGTCATCGACCTGCCGGATCTCGGCGGACGGGCGAAGCTCGAAGCGCTGGGCGTGCCGGTGCGGACGTTGATCGGGTTTGAGGGGCATTAGGGAGTAGGGAGTAGGGAGTAGGGAGTAGGGAGTAGGGAGTAGGGAGTAGGGAGTAGGGAGTAGGGAGTGAAGCTCCGCATTCCGTGCAAGGAGCAGCACCCACTGCTGCCTAATCCCTACTGCCTAAACCCTAGCCCTACCCAGCCTTCACCAGCACCGCGCTGTCGAACTCCAGCACCTTGTCGCCCGTAGAATCGAATCCTTCCGAGCGCAGCGCGAGCAGCCGCCAGCCGGGGCGGGTGGCGAGCGGGCGGTGGGACAGGGCCGTGCGCATGAAGGTGACGGTTTCTCCGGCATAGACCGGCTTTGGCCATTTCAGGTTCCTGAAGCCGGGGGAGGGGCCGAATTCTGGTACCGGGCCGGGTCCGGTCCATTGAGAAGCGTCCATAGGATTTTTGAGATTGAGCTTCATCCAGGTGGCCGCGGTGTGCCAGCCTGAGGCGCAGAGGCGGCCGAACACGCTTTTCTTCGCCGCCTCCTCGTCGACATGAAAGACCTGTGGATCGTACTTGCGGGCGAACGCCTTGATCGCCTCGGCTTCGAATGTGTGCGAACCGAGGTTGATGGTATCGCCGATGCGGAAGAACGCGTCGAGACTCATGCGCCGGCCTCGCGGGTCAAGAACATGACGGTGTTGCCGAGTTCGAAGACGCTTTCACCGCGCTGGTTGAACAGTTCGCTGCGCAAGGTGACGAGGCCGAGCTGAGGCCTGGATTTCGACAGGCGCCTGGCAAGCACGCTGGTGCTGCCGGCCAGCGTGTCGCCGGCCAGCACCGGCTTCTTCCATTTGACCTGGTCTATGCCGGGCGCGCCTTGCGCGGTCGAGTCGAGCAGGAAGGCGTCGCACAGCATGCGCATGAAGATCGCGCAGGTGTGCCAGCCGGAGGCGGCCAAGCCGCCAAGGATGCTGGCCTTGCCGGCGGCTTCGTCGAGATGCATCGGCTGCGGGTCGAATTCGGTGGCGAATTCGATGATTTCGGCCGCACTCACCTGCTTGGCGCCGAGGTCGATCGATGCGCCCTCGGTGAAATCCTCGTAGGCCCAGCTTTTTGCGGTCATGATCCCAATCCGGTTGTACGATCACCGGGCATCCGGATGCCGTCCGGGCGGCGTTTGGTCAAGCGAATTCTATTGGGCCTACAACCAGCCGCGGCGGCGGAAATACCAGAACGGCAGGATCGCCGACAGGATCATCAGGCCGATGGCGAAGGGATAGCCGAGCTCCCATTTCAGCTCCGGGATGACGTCGAAATTCATGCCGTAGATCGAAGCTACCAGTGTCGGCGGCAGGAAGATGACGGCGGCGACCGAGAAGATCTTGATTATGGCGTTCTGCTCGATCGAGATCATGCCGAGCGTCGCGTCGAGCAGGAACGAGATCTTCTGCGACAGGAAGGTGGCGTGGTCGGCGAGCGACAGCACGTCGCGCGATACTGTCTTGATGCGGGCGCGGACGTCCTTGCTCATCTTGATCTGGGTCGCGACATGGGCAAGGAAGCCGGTGAGGCGCTGCAGCGAGATAAGGCTGTCGCGGATCGAGGAGGCAATGTCCTCCTTGCGGCCGATGGCCTTGAGCAGTTCCTGGAAGTCGCGATTGCGCTTGTTCACCTTGGTCGACCGCGCTTCGAAGATATCGCGCGAGATCGTCTCGATGTCACGGCCAGCGCGTTCGAGAATATCGGCTAGGCGATCGACGATCGCCTCCAGCAGGCCGATCAGGATGGTGTTGCCGGTGGTGCAGCCTGTCGCCACCTTCTCGGCGCGCAGGGGAAAGGTCTTGAACGCCTTCGGCTCATGATAGCGGATGGTGACCAGTCTCGGGCCGGCAAGCACAAAGGTAACCGGTGACATCAAGGGATCATCGATCTCGGTCTGCGCCGGCAAGGTGGCGGTCATGAAGTAGGCGCCGTCCTCGATGTAGAGGCGGCTCGAAATCTCGATCTCCTCCATCTCCTCGCGCGTCGGGATGGCGACGCCGAGCCAGGTCTCGATCGCTGTTTCTTCTTCCTTGGTCGGGTTGAGAAGGTCGGCCCAGACGACGTGATCGCCATTGGCCACGAGATCGTCGGCGGGGCGCAGGCGGTCATTGTCGACGACGAAGGCCTTGATCATCGCCGCTCTCCATTGGTTGAGCCCAAGAGGTTCCGTTCGATAGCGATGGGTCTTGCACGCGCGGCAGTTCCCACGGCCACGGCCAGTCGGATGCAGAGGGCCTTAGACCCGGTGCCAAAGGCAGTCAAGCGAAGCGGCAGGCTGGCTCCTCCACTTGACGCAGCTGTGATCGGCCGCCGTCAGCGCGCGAGCCGCGAGATGCCTCGGCGTCTCAGGTGTTGAACTTGAACAGCAGCACGTCGCCGTCCTGGACGACATATTCCTTGCCTTCGTCGCGCGCCTTGCCGGCCTCCTTGGCCGCCACTTCGCCGCCCAGCGTGACGTAGTCGTTATAGGCGATGGTCTGGGCGCGGATGAAGCCGCGCTCGAAGTCGGTGTGGATGACGCCGGCGGCCTGCGGGGCCTTGTCGCCCTTGTGGATGGTCCAGGCGCGCGTCTCTTTCGGCCCGGCGGTGAAATAGGTGATGAGATGCAACAGATCATAGCCGGCGCGGATGACCTTGTTGAGGCCGGGTTCGTCGAGACCGAGCGACGACAGGAACTCCATCTCTTCTTCGTCCGAGAGCTGGGCGACTTCGGCCTCGATCGCGGCCGAGATTACGACGGTGCCGGCGCCCTGCGCTGTCGCCATCTTTTCCACGGCCTTGGTGTGCTCGTTGCCGGTGGCGGCGTCGGCTTCGGCGACGTTGCAGACATAGAGCACGGGGTGCGAGGTCAACAGGTTCAGCCCCTGCAGGATGCGCAAATCCTCGGCTGAAATGCCCTTGAGCAGGATGCGGGTCGGCTTGCCGGCCTGCAGCAGCTCGAGCGCTGCCTCCATCATCGGCAGCACGGTGGTTGCTTCCTTGTCCTTGCTGCCGGCGCGCTTGCGGAACTGCACGATGCGGCGCTCGAGGCTGTCGAGGTCGGCGAGCATCAACTCGGTCTCGACTGTATCGGCGTCGGCGACAGGGTCGATCTTGCCCTCGACATGGGTGATGTCGTCATCCTCGAAGCAGCGCAGCACGTGGACGATGGCGTCGACCTCGCGGATGTTGGCGAGGAACTGGTTGCCCAGCCCTTCGCCCTTGGAGGCGCCGCGCACCAGGCCGGCAATGTCGACGAAGGAGATGCGGGTCGGGATGATCTCTTTCGACTTGGCGATCGCGGCGATCTTCTGCAGCCGCGGGTCAGGCACTGCCACCTCGCCGGTGTTCGGTTCGATGGTGCAGAACGGATAGTTGGCGGCCTGCGCCGCCGCCGTCCTGGTCAACGCGTTGAAAAGCGTCGACTTGCCGACGTTGGGCAAGCCAACGATACCGCATTTGAAACCCATGTTCGTCCGGTCCTATCGGGAAACTAGAAATTTGATGAGGGCTATGGGCGATAGGGGTAAGGAACGTCAAGCCCTGCGGTCCCGATCCTATCGAAGCTCAGTCCTTCTTGCCGAACAGCTTCTTCAACATCGCCGCCATCGGGCCGCTTTCCGGCAGCTTGGTTGGCGCCTGCTGCGGTCGGGCCTGGCGGATGTGGCTCTGGGCTTTCGGGCTCTGCGTGTTCGGCGCCTTGGGCGGCGGGCGGTCGTCGTCGCTGGTCGGCACGAGCTTGTCGCGAAGCGCCAGCGTGATGCGGTTCATGAAGGAACTGTCTTCGCCCTTGGCCAGCAGTCCGGCATCGTCGGCGATGGTGTCGAGCAGCACGTCCAGCCACCCGCGGTCGGCCTTGGCGAAGTCGCCTAGGACATGGCCGTGCACCATTTCCGGGACACCGGGGTGGCCGACGCCGATGCGCACGCGGCGAAAGTTCTTACCGACATGCTGGTCGAGCGAGCGGATGCCGTTGTGTCCGCCGGCGCCACCGCCGACCTTGACCCGCAATTTGCCGGCCGGCAGGTCGATCTCGTCGTAAAAGACGGTCAGCGCCTCGGGGCCGAGCTTGTAGAAGCGCAGGGCTTCGCCGACCGGCTGTCCCGACAGGTTCATGAAGGTCTGCGGCTTGATCAGAAGAATCTTTTCGCCGGCAATCGTGCCTTCGGCGATCAGGCACTGGAACTTCTTCGACCAGGGCGAAAACGAATGGCGGCGGGCAATTGCGTCCGCCGCCATGAAGCCGACATTGTGCCGGTTATCAGCGTATTTCGCGCCCGGATTGCCGAGGCCTGCAAAGACAAGCATCGTGAACTCCGGGCCCGAAAATTACTTCTCTTCGGCAGCAGGAGCCGCCGCTTCGGGGGCTGCCGCTTCCGCCGTCTCTTCCGTCTCCGGCTTCATCGCCGAGGAGCCGGCAATGGTCGCGATGGTGAAATCGCGATCGGAGATCACCGGCTTGACGCCGGCCGGCAAGGTAACCGCCGAGATGTGGATCGAATCGCCAATGTCGGCGCCGGTGAGATCGACGGTGATGAATTCCGGGATCGCATTGGCCGGGCAGTGGAACTCGACTTCGTGACGCACGATGTTGAGCACGCCGCCGCGTTTGATGCCGGGCGACTTGTCTTCATTGATGAAGTGGACGGGCACGTCGACGTTGACCTCGGTGTCCTTGCCGATGCGCAGGAAGTCGACATGGACCGGGAAATCCTTGACCGGGTCGAGCTGGAAATCCTTGGGCAGAACCTGGATTTTCTTGCCGTCGACATCGATCGTGGCGATCGTGGTCAAAAACCCGCCGCCATGGATTTTGTAGAAGACGTCCTTGTAGTTCAGCGCAATCGCCAGGGGAGGCTGTCTGTCGCCGTAGATAACTGCAGGCACTTTACCGTTGCGGCGAACTGCACGGGCGGACCCCTTACCGACCTGTTCGCGCGCTTCGGCCTTGAGCTCGTAAGTATCGTGGCTCATGGCATTTCCTTTCGCGTTTTATGGAGCGTTTGCGGTGGCAGTGTGCCTGGACCGTAAACGTCGAAAGCCGCCAGGCCTGGATGTCCGAATGCCAGAAACCGCATACGCGGAGCTTTGTTCGGGATCACAAGGGAAGGCAGCCTTCCGCCGCGTTGCCTCCAAGGGTGTCTACGCGGGTGGCGGCTCTATAGCGGAAGGCGGGCAGGCGTGCAAGCCATGGCGGGCAAGGGCGGCCGATGCCTGCGTTGGGCGCGCCGCATTGCGCTCAGGCCGGCAGGTCGGTGGGCGGATTTGATCCGTTTCCCTTGGCGCCACCCAGCGTGGACAGAGCGCTCAGCAGTTTCGTCCGGTCCTTGCCGATCATGAGCACGCCGCTGTCGGGCGCCAGCAGCGCCGAGAACGGAAGCATGGCAGCGCCGATCGAGGAGGCCTCAGGGCCGAATTGCCCCGACACGATCTCCGGCGCCACGATGCCGATTGCGCTGGCCTGGTTGAACTGGGTCTGCACCCTTGCCAGCAGTTCGAGATGGATCGGCCTGGGCAGGATCGAGTCGAGAACGATGGCCTCGATGTCGATGATGGAGGTGATGGCGATGATCGCCTCGACCAGCGCGCTCGCACAATCGTCGATCCATTCGAACAGCGGCACGCGCGCTTCGGCTGGCAACGGATCGAGTTCCCGCACACGATTGATCACCACGCCGCGCGACCTCAGGTGATTGACCAGCACATAGATCGAGGCGCGATGCAGCAGGCTCTGGTAGCGCGTAGGCTTCGCCGCCACCGAATCGAGGCTTGAGGGCGAGACCGGCAAGGGTCCGAGGGCAGCGCTGTTGCCATGCGGCCCGGTATGGACCCTGCCGCCTTGCACCAGGCCGCCGCCGACAAAAGTGTCGATCGAGATGTGCATGAAATCGCGAAAGCGGGCGCCGGCGCCCTGGACAAGTTCGGCCAGCGCCGCCGACGTGGCGTCGTTTTCCACGAACACCGGCGTCTTCGCCGGCGTGGCAAAGCATGTCGTCAGGTCGATCGCCTCCCAGCGGCTGCCGAGATCGTCGGGAAAGCCGAGTTCCTCGCTCCAGCCGCCGAGGAAATAGGGTGAGGCAATGCCGACGCCGACGATGCTGGCATCGCCAACCCCATCCACCAGCTTTTCGAAGGTGGCCAGCGCCATATTGCCGGCCTTCAGCACCAAATCAGGATCGGGGAAGCGGTATTCGTGCGACTCTCTTGCGCGGATTTCACCGGCGAAGTCGACCAGAACGGCTTCAAGCGCACGCCGGCCGATCTTGATGCCGACGCTGTAGATGCGCTCCGGCGTCAGCCGGTACAGCGTGGAGGGCGAACCGCGCTGCCCGAACCTTTTTCCCACTTGCTTTACGAATCCGGAAGATTCCAGGCCGTCGACGATGGCAGCGACGGCCGCCGGCGTCAGGCTTGCCGCGCGCGCCAGATCGGACTTGGAGGCTTCCTTGAGGCGACGGATGGCGTCGAGCACGAAACGCTCATTATAGTGCCGAACTTTGACAGAATTGCTGCCTTTCCCTGACAAAACCCGCACACTCCCCAAATGTCCCGTTCCCGGCGCGAAGCCCGCAAACCACCTGCGGCCGAGCGCACCCTGCGGTGCCTATGTTGGCGGCGACAGTGCGCGTCGGAACCATGGAAGTCAATTTTGCCGTTGCGCCTTTGCGCTATTTAATATAGCAAATTGAAAAAATAACTAGTCAGGGAGGAGACGTGCTGCACTCGGGCACACAAAGCGAAGCCGACGCTGCGGTGGTGCGGGCTGTTCCTGTTGCCCTGGTTCAGGCGACGAAGGCTTTCGGCGGCACGATTGCGCTCAAGGACGCCTCCTTCGAATTGCGCTCGGGCGAGGTGCTGGCGCTGCTTGGCGAAAACGGCGCCGGCAAGAGCACCTGCGTGAAGCTTCTGGCCGGTGTGCATTCTCCCACCAGCGGTGATGTCGAGGTTGACGGCAAATCAGCCGTCTTCCATTCGCCGCATGACGCGCAAGCGGCCGGCATTGCGGTTATGCACCAGCATCCGGGCCTGTTTCCCGATCTGTCGGTGGCGGAGAACATCTATCTCGGCCACATGCCGCGCGACCGCTTTGGCGGCATCGACAATGCCGCCATGCTGGCCGGCGCCCGCAAGGTGCTGGCTACCGTCGGGCTCGACGTGCCGGCGGCAACGCGGCTGGGAACACTGCGTACCTCTGAACAACAACTGGTCGAGATCGCCCGCGCGCTGTCGCTGGATGCCCGCGTGCTGATCATGGACGAGCCCACGGCGGCGCTGTCACAGCGCGAGGTCGAGCGGCTGTTTTCCGTCGTTGCCGATCTCAGGCTGCATGGCGTGGCGATGATGTTCGTCGGCCACCGCATGGATGAAATCTTCCGCATCGCCGACCGCATCGCCGTGCTGCGCGACGGGCGCCTGATCGGCGTCAAGCCGAAAGCCGAGCTTGGCCGCGCTGCCGCCATCAGCATGATGGTCGGGCGTGAAGTCACCGACCTCTATCCCGAACGGCGCCATGCCTCAGGCGCGCTGGTGCTGGAGGGGAAGGGACTTTCGCGCGCCGGCGGGTTTGCCGGTATCGACCTCAAGCTTCACGCCGGCGAGGTGCTGGGGCTTGGCGGCCTGGTCGGCAGCGGACGCACCGAGATTGCGCGCGTGCTGTTCGGTATCGACCGGCCCGACGCCGGCGAAATCCTGATCGACGGCAAGCCCGTGCAGTTCGCCTCGGCGCGCGACGCCATGGATGCGCGCATCGCCTATGTGTCGGAAGATCGCATGGGCCAGAGCCTGGTGATGGATTTCTCCATCCTCGACAATGCGGTGCTACCTGTTCTCGACAAGGCCGCACAACGCGGTCTCTACGGCACCGACCGCGCCATCGGTCTGGTGGCGGACTGGCTGAAGCGCATGAAGCTGCGCTTTTCCGGCTACGGGCAGCCGGTGAAAGAGTTATCCGGCGGCAACCAGCAGAAGGTGGTGCTGGCCAAATGGCTGCGCACCGAGCCGCGCGTGCTCATCCTCGACGAGCCGACGCAAGGCATCGATGTCGGCACCAAGGCGGAAGTGCATGCAATGATCGCTGACCTTGCCGCGCAAGGCATGGCGATCCTGCTGATCTCGTCAGAGATGCCCGAGCTGATCGGCATGTGCGACCGCATTATCGTGTTGCGCGAAGGCCGCCAGACTGCCGAGTTTTCGCGCGGGCAAGCCACGCAGGAAAAGGTACTGGAAGCGGCGACCAGGACCGATGAACGTGCCGGCCAGGCAGCGCAGATAGAACGCGCCGCCGAGGAGGAAAAGGCAAAAGGACCGTTCGATTTTCTGAAGCGGCGGGAATTCGGCCTGCTTGCGGCGATGCTCGCCGTCGCCATTCCGGTCACCATCATCAACCCGCGCATGGTGAGCGCGGCGAACCTCACCGCTGTGTCGATGGACGCGGCCTTGCTGATTGTCGCCGCACTGGCGCAGATGCTGGTGCTGATCACCCGCAACATCGACCTGTCGATCGCAGCTGTGATCGGCCTCTCCGCCTATATGGCGGCCAGCATGGTTCAGGCCTATCCCGGATTGGACATCGGCATCGGCCTGATCACCGCCTGCGCGGTCGGCGGCTTTGCCGGACTGCTCAACGGCCTTGTCGTTACCAGGGGAAAGATCCCGGCCATCGTCGTTACGCTGGCTTCGATGTCGATCTTCCGCGGCTTCAACTCGATCTGGGCGGCGGGCGACCAGGTCAGCGCCGACGAAGTCACGCAAGCCTGGCTCGACATGACCGGGCTGAAGATCGCCGGCGTGCCGCTGATCGTCGTCATCGCTATTGTCATCCTGTGCGCCGGCTATGTGCTGCTCTATCGCACCGCAACCGGACGCGAGCTGTTTGCCACCGGCTCCAACCCGGACGGCGCACGGCTGATCGGCATTCCGGTCGACCGGCGCATCCTGCTGGCCTTCGGCATGGCCGGCCTGCTTGGCGGCCTGTGCGGGGCGCTGTGGGCATCGCGTTACGCCACCATCGATGCCCGCGTCGCGCTCGGCTTCGAGCTCACCGTGATCGCCTCCGCCGTGGTCGGCGGCGTCGCCATCCGCGGCGGCTCGGGCACGCTGCTCGGCATCATCCTTGGCGCGCTCACGCTCTTGGTCATCAAGAACGGGCTGACGCTGGTGCGTGTCGACCCGCTCTGGCTGCAGGGCGTCTATGGCCTGGTGATCCTGGTTGCCATCGGCATCGACACCTTCATCGCGCGGCGTGCCGAACAGGCAAGACAGGCGAGGGCGAGATGAGAAAGTTTATCCGCTCGATCGACTTCTGGGATCTGCTGCTGGCGACCGCCTGCCTCGCTGTCTTCGTCTATGCGGCGGTCTTCGTGCCGAATTTCGTTTCCGGCTTTAACCTTTCTCAACTGGCGGCGAGCGCCTCGGAAAAGGCGTTGCTGATCCTGCCGATGACGCTGCTCATCATCACCCGCGAGATCGACCTGTCGATCGCCTCTGTGCTGGCGCTGACATCCGTGGTGTTTGGCCTGCTCGTCCAGGGCGGCGTGCCGACGCTCGCGGCCATTCCGCTGACGCTGGTCTTCGGCGGCCTGCTCGGCGCCTTCAATGGCTATCTGGTTTCAGGGCTGGGGCTGCAGTCGCTGGTGGTGACGCTCGGCACCATGGCGCTCTATCGGGGCATTGGCTACATCCTGCTCGGCACCGGTTCGGTCAACATATTGCCGCCGGCGGTCGTCGATTTCGGCATCAGCAATCTGCCGGGCACACAAATCCCGTGGACCATCGTGCCGTTCCTGCTGCTGGCGCCGATCTTCGCGGTGGTGCTGCAGAAGACGCCGACCGGCAAGCGCATCTATGCGCTCGGCGGCAGCCCCGAAGTGGCGCGCTATTCCGGCATCGATACGCGCAAAATGGTGCTGAAGCTGTTCGTCGTTTCGGGCATGGTCGCGGCCATCGCCGGCATCGTCTATACCGCGCGCCTCTCCAACGCCCGCGCCAACAATGCGCTCGGCATGGAGCTCGATGTCATCACCATCGTGCTGCTCGGCGGCGTCAGCGTCTTCGGTGGTAAGGGGCGGCTCACGGGGGTCATGCTGGCGCTGCTGTTGATCGCCATCATCCGAAATGTGCTGGCGCTCAACCAGATCGGCGGCGACGCTCAAGGCATGATCATCGGCCTGCTTCTGATCGGCTCGCTGCTGGTCGGCAATTACTGGCGCTCCCTGGAGGAGCGGCTGTCAAGATCGCGCGTCCTGCGCGAAACCAAGGGGTGATCTCGGGCCCCTTTCTTCAAGCCCGAATTCTGACGGAGGAGACACAATGAAAGCGTTTAGAATAGCCCTGCTCGCATCCGCGGTTCTGCTTGCGCCGGCCTCGCTGGCATACAGCCAGGAATGCGCCAAGGAACCTGTAACGGTCGGCTTCCTGCCCAAGCTCGACACCGATCCCTACTTCAAGGTGGCTTTCGGCGGCGCCGAGGAGGCTGCGAAGGAAATTGGCGGCACCGCCACCCAGGTCGCCCCGTCGCAGGCGACGGCCGAGGCACAGATCGAATTCATCAACAGCCTTGTGTCGCAGAAGGTCGGGGTCATCGCTATCGCCGGCAACGACGCCAATGCGGTTGCGCCTGCGCTGAAGCGCGCCGTTCAGCAAGGCGTCCGGGTGATATCGTACGATTCCGACGTCGCGGCCGATGCGCGCGCGGTGTTCGTGAACCAGGTGAAGGGCGACAGTCTGGCCGAAATGATGCTGGAAAGCGCATTCAACCTCAGCGGCGGCGAAGGCGAGTTCGCCATCCTGTCGTCGACGCCGACGGCGACCAACCAGAACGCCTGGATCGACTTCATGAAGGCGAAGATGGCGGCAGAGCCGAAATACGCCAAGATGAAACTGGTGCAGGTCGCCTATGGCGAGGAGAGCGAGCAGGTCAACCAGCAGCAGGCCTTGGCGCTGGTGCAGGCGTTTCCGGATCTCAAGGTGATCATCGTGCCGGCAGGCATTGGCCTTCCGGCGGCCGCGCGCGCACTCGAGGAAGCCGGTATGATCGGCAAGGTCAAGCTGACCGGCCTTGCGCCGGCCACTTTGATTTCGAAATACATCAAGGATGGCGCTGCCCAGGATATCTGGTGGAATGTCACCGATCTCGGCTACCTGTCCTATCAGGCGGCCCAGGCGCTAGCGCAGTGCAAGATCACCGGCAAGGAAGGTGAGAAGTTCACGGCGGGCAGGCTCGGCGAATACACGATCGGGGCCAGCGGCGAACTGATCCTTGGCCCGGCCAAGATCGTGACGCCGGAAAACCTGGCCGAGTTTAAGTTCTAAGCCTCCCAAGGCCCGGCGGGCGCCGGTTCAAGCCGGCGCCCGCTCGTTCAATTGTCAGTCGAAAAGCGTGAGGGCGACGATGAAACTCTTGCTGGCAGGCGAGACCTTCGCGGCGACGACGTCGGTCGCTGCCGGCGGCGACGTTCTGACAAGTGCGACATGGGTGAATGGCGCGACGGCCTTCAATGCCGCCCTTGCCGCAGAGGGCATAGCGGTGACGCAGATCGGTGGCGATCGCTGTGCGGCCGAATTTCCGTATGACCTCGACGCGCTGGCCGAATACCAGGCGGTGGTGATCTCCGATGTCGGCGCGCTGACCTTGCTGGTCACGCCGGAGGCCCGCGCCGGGCGCATCGGCGTCAACCGCCTCGACGTCCTCAAGGCCTATGTCGAAGGCGGCGGCGGGCTGATGCTGGCCGGCGGCTATATGGGGTTCCAAGGCATGTTCGGCACGGCGCGTTTCCACGACACCCCGGTCGAGGACGTGCTGCCCGTGCGCTGCCTGCCATTCTCGGACGGGCTGGAAGTGCCGCAAGGCCTGCAGCCGTCGATCCTTCAGGCGTCGCATCCGATCCTTGCCGGTGTCGCGGGTCCGTTGCCGCCGATCCTCGGCATGAACAAACTCGATTTTAGGCGCGACGGCTCGTCCCAGCTTCTGGCGACCTGCCATTATCGCGGCACGGACTGGCCGCTGCTTGCGGTTCGTGAGCATGGCCGTGGCCGCACCGTCGCGTGGGCGACCGACATCGGCCCACACTGGCTGTCGCAGGACTTTTTGGGATGGCCGCTCTACGGCAAGCTGATGGGCAACGTCGTGCGCTGGCTGGCCGGCAAGGATTAAGCCTGGCGTGTTTGTAGGGCAGCTAGTCCGGCTTGCTGCTCAACGCTTCGCGCAGCGCTTGGATCCGCCGATTCAAGGCATCGAGATCAGCCATCGTCATGCCCGAGCGTTCGATCAGGGTTTCGTTGAGGCAGTTGCACTGGACGAGCAGCGCGCGGCCGGCAGGCGTCAGGTCGACCTGCACTTGGCGCTCGTCCGTCTGGCTGCGCTGGCGGGTGACGAGACCGGCCTGTTCCATGCGCTTCACCAGCGGCGTGATGGTGCTCGATTCCAAAGCGAGCCTGTGCGCAATCGAGCCGACCGACATCCCGCGGGCTTCGGCAAGTGCGTTCAGCACGAGATATTGCGGATAAGTGATGCCCATCTCGTCCAGCATGGGCTTGTAGGTGCGATTGATTGCCATGCTGGTGGCGTAAAGCGTGAAGCAGAGCTGGTTGTCCAACGGGAGAGGCACGAGGCATTCCTTTAGCCGACTGAGCACATCAATATGTACCACGAAAAATGATATCGCGATACATATTTTCTGTAGACAAGGATTTGGACCTGCGCTAGTCGTATGGTTATCGCGATATTGATTATCGCGGAAGCAATCAATGGAGAGCGAGATGACCAAGCCCGGCAGCAGCACGATCACCACCAAGGACGGCACCGAAATTTTCTACAAGGATTGGGGAACGGGACAACCCATCGTCTTCCATCACGGCTGGCCGCTGAGCAGCGACGACTGGGACGCCCAGATGCTGTTCTTCCTGTCCAAGGGCTACCGCGTCATTGCCCATGACCGGCGCGGCCATGGCCGCTCGACCCAGACCGATACCGGCAACGAGATGGACACCTACGCCGCCGATGTCGCGGAGCTTGCAGCGCATCTCGACCTCAAGAACGCCATCCATGTCGGCCATTCCACCGGTGGCGGCGAAGTGGCCCGTTATGTCGCGAAGTACGGCTCCGGCGGCCGTGTCGCCAAGGCCGCATTGCTCGGCGCGGTGCCGCCGATCATGCTGAAGACGGCGTCCAATCCCGGCGGCCTGCCGATCGAGGTGTTCGACGGTTTCCGCTCCGCCCAGGCAGCCAACCGCGCCCAGTTTTTCCACGACGTCGCGGCCGGCCCGTTCTACGGCTTCAATCGCCCCGGCGCCCAGGTGTCGCAGGCTGTCGTCGAGAATTGGTGGCGCCAGGGCATGATGGGCGGCACCAAGGCGCACTATGATTGCATCAAGGCGTTCTCGGAAACCGACTTCACCGACGATCTGAAGGCCATCGACGTGCCGGTGCTGGTCATGCATGGCGACGACGACCAGATCGTTCCCATCGCCGACTCCGCCCTGCTCTCGGTCAAGCTGCTCAAGAAGGGCGAGCTCAAGATCTACAAGGGCTTCCCGCATGGCATGGCGACCACCCATGCCGATGTCATCAACGCCGACCTGCTGGCCTTCTTCCAGGCCTAGAATCGTCCACCTGGATAGGCAAAGCACCCGCCGTCAGGCGGGTGCTTTTGGTTTCGTCGAAATGTCAGCGGGACAGTGCCTACTTATCGAGAAAACCAGTGATCAGCTTGACGGTGTCTTCGGGGTTTTCCTCCATGATCCAGTGACCGGAGGCGGGCACGATGCCGCCCGTTACATCGGTCGCAACAAGCCGCAGGAGATCGGCCTGCGTAGTGCCAGCGGATTTTTCACCGCCGACAGCCAGTAGCGGCATGGTCAGTTTGCCGCCGGCGGCAAGCATCGCCTGGTTGTCGATCGCGTCCTGGTCAAACGCCTTGAACTGCTCGAAAGCGTCATGCATCGCATGCGGGCGGGCATAGAGTTTGGCGTAGTGCCTGCGCGTCGCCTCGTCGATCTTCTTGGGGTCAGCCGACAGCTCGTTGTAGAAGCGGTCGAGATAGATGCGCTCGCGTCCCGCGACCAGCCGCTCCATATCAGGGCCGCGGAAGTTGAAGTGCCAAAGCAGCGGGCTTTGCTTGATCTTTTCCCAGTCGCCTATGCCGGGCAGCGGCGCGTCGATGATGACCCATTTGGTGATGCGCTTGGGATACTGAGCGGCAAGCGCATAGCCGACCATGTTGCCGATGTCGTGCGTGACCAGGTCGGCCTTGTCGATCTGCAGCGCATCCAACACGCCGACGATGTCGACGGCCTGGTTCTTCTTGGTGTAGCCGGCTTCCGGGTGGGCGGACAGACCCATGCCGCGCAGATCCGGCACGATGACAGTATGGTCCTTTGCGAGCGCGACGGCCGCCGCGCCCCACATGTCTCCGGTATCGGCAAAGCCGTGCAGCAACACGACGGCGGGACCTTTGCCGCCGACGCGCACATAGAGTTTGGTGCCGTTGGTTTCGACGGACTGCGTCTTGAAACCCGGCGGAAAGGGAACGATGCGTGCCGTCGCCGGCAAGGTAACAAGAAGCACACCCAATACGGCCAATACGATCTTGCGCATGTCATCCCCCAGAGACGTCGAAGGCCCCAAGCCTTCGTTGATGACTATCTCTAGCAGGCTTTTCAACCAGCGCATGGTGAAAGAATCACAGAGGGCGCAGCAATGCCGCGCCCTGCGTCAAATCCGCAAAATCGACCGGTTTTATCTGGCCGCCGCTTGCGCCTTCCTGGCTTCCTTCATGTTGGGCAGGAACACCGTCAGCAGGCCGAGCAGCGGCAGATACGAGCAGATCTGGAAGACGAAATCGATGCCCTTCATGTCGGCGACGACGCCGAGCACGGCGGCTGCAATGCCGCCCATGCCGAAGGCGAAGCCGAAGAAGATCCCGGCGATGGTGCCGACACGTCCCGGCACCAACTCCTGCGCAAACACGACGATGTTGGAGAAGGCCGAGGACAGGATCAGGCCGATCAGCACCGTCAGCACCATCGTCCATTCGAAATTGGCGTAGGGCAGCGCCAGCGTGAACGGCAGCACGCCGACGATCGAGAACCAGATCATCGCCTTCTGGCCGTAGCGGTCGCCGAACGGTCCGCCGAGCAGGATGCCCAGCGCCGAGGCGCCGAGGAACAGGAACAGCATGACCTGGCTCATCTGCACCGACACGCCGAACTTATGGATGGAATAAAAGGTGTAGTAGCTGGAGAGCGAGGCGATGTAGGCGTTCTTGGTCAGCACCAGCAGCGTTAGCACCGCCAGCGCTCCCATCACCTTCTTGCGCGGGAAGGGGGAGACGAAGCTTGCCGCCTTGCGATTGCCCTGCGCGGCGCGCATCCGGCTGTACCAGCCGCCGACCCGCGACAAAACGATGATGCCGATCAGAGACCCGACGGCGAACCATGAAATGCTGGTCTGGCCGAAGGGCACGACGATGAAGGCAGCGAGCAGCGGCCCCATCGACTGGCCGAAATTGCCGCCGACCTGGAACAAAGATTGCGCCAGGCCAAAGCGGCCGCCGGAGGCAAAGCGGGCAATGCGCGAGGATTCCGGATGGAAGATCGCCGAGCCGATGCCGATCAGCGAGGCGCCGACCAGAAGCAGCGCATAGTGGCCGGCATAGGCGAGCACGATCAGGCCAATCAGCGAGGACGCCATTCCGTAGGGCAGCGAATAGGGCATTGGCCGCTTGTCGGTGATCATGCCGATGACCGGCTGCAGCAGCGACGCCGTGACCTGGAACGTGAAGGTCAAAAGACCGATCTGCCAGAAATCGAGACCGTAGTTCTCTTTCAGCAGCGGATAGATCGCCGGCAGCAGCGATTGCATGATGTCGTTGATGCCGTGGCAAAAGCTCACCGCCAGAATGACGGTGAAGGCGGTCGCCTGGGCTGAAGGGAGGCTGGCGCTTGGCTGCGGTGCAATGCTGGTGGCTGTCGTATCGGTCAAGGCAGGCTCCGAGGTCTTTTTGGCGGGTGTTTGCCCGCGGGCAGGCTTGGCGGCCGCTCCCGCGGACCGCCTTAAGGACGCTCGTCTGAAGCGCTTGGGCGACCTGCGGAGCGCCTTGGGGATGGCTGCCTTATAAGCCGCTTGCCAGGCGACTTCTTTCGTGGTTTGGTCCAATAGTTTCGCAAGTGGGCCATAGCCGATGCCACATGGCAGGGACATCTTCCGCGCCGGCAATGCCGATCTCGGCCGATTGCACGAAAGCCGCTGGCAGTGGCTGGAGGAGGTTTCCGGGCCGGCGGTGGCTTTGCCGACCGAATATCCCGACGGTTACCTCGTGCCGCAACACCGCCACAGCCGCAGCCAGCTGCTGCATGCGCTGGTCGGTGTCGTGCTGGTGACGACCAGGTACGGGCGCTGGATGGTGCCGCCCGACCACGCAATGTGGATACCGGCCGGCACCGAGCATTCTGTCGAAATGCTGGGCGACGTCTCGATGCGCTCGGTCTATGTCATGCCGGGCGCTATCCCCGGCCTGCCGGAAGGTTTGCGCGTCGTCGGCATCACCGAGCTGATGCACAGCCTGATCGTCGAATCGGAAAAGCTGCCGCAAGGCAGCGAACTGGAAGGCCGCGGCGGGCTGATCATGAACCTCTTGCTGCACGAGATCCCGACCTTGCCGGAACGGCCGCTCGGGCTGCCGTTCCCGTCCGACCCGAAGCTGGCGGCGCTCTGCCGACGCTTTGTCGCGGCACCTTCGCCGCACGCCACGATCGACGAGTGGGCGGATGCCGCAGGCATGAGCCGCCGTTCGTTCACCCGCGCCTTCCAGCGCCAGACCGGACTGTCCTTGTCGACTTGGCGCCAGCAGGCCTGCCTGTTTGCGGCCCTGCCCAGGCTCGCCGATGGCGAGCCGATCACCAGGGTGGCGCTCGACCTCGGTTATGACAGCGTGCCGGCATTCATAACCATGTTCAAGCGCATGCTTGGCGCCTCGCCGCGCGGCTATATGCGCGGCGCCCGCGACGAAGGCATGCGGCGGGCTCAGCCTCGACTTGAGGCCCCGGCGCTGTAGCGCCAGGAAAAGCCCGCAGTACTTTGCCGTAGGCCCTAGTCCAGCTGAACGCCGCTGGCCTTGACGATCGGTTCCCATTTGGCGAGTTCGGCCTTCACATGCACTCCAAGCTCTTCCGGGGTGGAGGCCACGATCGAGGCGCTGAACTGGGCCATGCGGGCGATCACATCAGGGTCTTTCAGGGCTTCAACTGCCGCCTTCTGAAGAACGGCGACGGCCTCCGGCGGCGTGCCTGCGGGCGCGAACAGAGCGTTCCAGCTGTAGGTTTCATAGCCGGGAATGGTTTCGGCAATGGCCGGTATGTCGGGGAAGGAGGGAACGCGCTCCTTGGTGGTGACGCCAAGCGCTCTCAGCGTCCCGCTCTTGATATGGCCCGATGAAGAGGGGAGGTTGTCGAACATCATCGGCACCTGATTGCCGATAACGTCGTTCAAGGCCGGTCCGGCGCCCTTGTAGGGAATGTGCTGCATGCTGACGCCGGCCATCGTCTTGAAAAGCTCGCCGGAGAGATGGAGCGGGGTGCCATTGCCTGATGAGGCGTAGGCATATTTGTCCGGGTCCTTCTTCAGCATCTCGATCAGTTCCTTGACGTCCTTGGCAGGGAATTCAGGGTTCACGACCAGGACGTTTGGCACCAGCACGAGCAACGATATCGGCGCAAAATCCTTCTCCGCATCGTAGGGCTTTGTCTTCAGGATCAGCGGGTTGAGCGCGTGGGTTGCGACCGTGCCCATCAGGATCGTGTAGCCGTCCGGTTCGGCTCGGGCGACCTGGGCAGCGCCGATGCTGCCCCCGGCGCCGCCGACATTTTCGACGACAATCTGCTGGCCCAGCTTTTCGGACATCTTGTTGGCGACTAGGCGCGCGACCAGATCCGTCGAGCCACCGGCGGAAAAGGGGACAACCATGGTGATGGTCCGGTCCGGAAAATCGGCGGCCCAGGCCGCCGGTACTGAAAGGGTGGCTGCAATGGAAACCGCGAGCCCGAGCAAAGTCCTACGCCGCATCTGCTACTCCTCCGTTGATTGGAGGGGCAGTATGGCCATGGTGAACTCCTCGCACAATGCAACCATGGACTGACTGCCCGCCTCAGGAGATCGGGCTTGACACCGATGCTTCGGTTGGCGTGCGCGAGAACGCCTCACCCCTCAGTTCAATCAGCCTTGGTCCAGCTGAAAACAAGCCATTTGTATCGTGACGTCTCTTCAGGCTCGGCCGTGTAGGTCATCTGCATGTCGCCGCCCTCGGTGTAGATGTCGAGCCTGGGTGCCGTGTCCAGTTCGAGCCACACGGAATCGTTCTTGAACGACCATGTCCCGCACCAGACGCAAGGCCCCGATGCCGGGTCACCCGGTTGGTGAAAATTGTAGCGGCCGTCCGCCGTGATCTCCAGATAGTCGAAGGCGCCATAAAAGGCGGTCACAGTCTGCTGAAATTCGGTTGCAGCCGCTTCCTGGTCGGGCTTCGCCGGCTCTTTCAGATCACGCGGTGGCCGGATTGCGGACCCTGCGATGCTCCATTTGCCGATGAAATCCTTTTCGGTGGGAAGATATTCCGTTTGCGCCTGCGCGGTCGAAACCGGAGCGATTGTCGGCGCATAGGCCGCGCTGGCGATGCCGATTGCGAGAAGCATTCCTGCGATGCCTGCAGCCTTGATTCGATTGCGCATCAGCTGGCTCCTTTCACGACGGTTTGGGGCAGATTCCAAAAACGAGATTACCCCCGAGCCAGGCCCGGGGGCACGCTTTTGGGCAACATGGATTAATCGAACAGGCTCGACACGGACTCTTCGGTCGCTGTGCGCGAAATCGCCTCGCCCATCAGGTCGGCGATGGAGATGACGCGGATATTCGGGGCGTCGAGCACGCCTTGCGTCGGCTGGATGGAATCGGTGATCACCAGTTCCTGCAGCTTCGAGCCGCTGATGCGGGCGACCGCACCGCCCGACAGCACGCCGTGGGTGATATAGGCGGTGACGCTGGTAGCGCCGTTGGCGAGCAGCGCATCGGCGGCGTTGCACAGCGTGCCGCCGGAATCGACGATGTCGTCGATCAGCAGGCAATCCTTGCCGGCGACCGCGCCGATGATGTTCATCACTTCGGATTCACCGGGACGTTCGCGGCGCTTGTCGACGATGGCCAGTTGTGCGTCGAAGCGTTTGGCGAGCGCGCGGGCGCGCACCACGCCGCCGATGTCGGGCGAGACGACGACGACATTGGCAAGCTGTTTGTATTTTGCCTTCACGTCACGGGCCATCACCGGCACCGAGAACAGATTGTCGGTCGGAATGTCGAAAAAACCCTGGATCTGGCCGGCATGGAGGTCGAGCGTCAAGACGCGGTCGACGCCGGCGCGGGTGATCATGTTGGCGACCAGCTTCGCCGAGATCGGTGTGCGGCCCGAGGCCCGGCGATCCTGCCTGGCGTAACCGAAATATGGGATGACCGCGGTGATGCGCTTGGCCGAGGAGCGCATGAAGGCATCGATCATGATGAGCAGTTCCATCAGATGATCGTTGGTCGGGAACGAGGTCGACTGCAGGATGAAGACATCCTCGCCGCGCACGTTTTCCTGGATTTCGACGAAGATTTCCTGATCGGCGAAGCGTCTGACGCTGGCCTTGCCCAGCGGGACATTGAGATAGCGGGCGACCGCTTCGGCCAGCACCCGGTTGGAATTGCCCGCGAAAAGCTTCATGCACCGTTCCTGGCGAAGGATGGGGAGGTCCTCTTAATCGGGCTTGTAGCGAGCCGTGCCGGTATTGCAAGCCTCGTTGACGGGAATCCGCCGGCTAATCTCAAAAACGTCAACAGTGAACGGAAGCCGGTAACAGGCGGATCAGCCGGCGCTGCCGCCGAGCCAGGCCGCGAACTGGTCGATCGTCTGGTCGGCGACCGCCTGCATGGTAGCGGGTGCAACCGCGGGCCAGCCTTCGGCGGCATTGACCGAGGGCGCCTTCTGCTGGCCATTGATGCGGTGTAGCCGGTTGCCGGCGGGGTCATAGACGTCCCAGACATAGATAACGGTGGTGTCCTTGCCTTCCGTCATCGTCGAGAAGTAGCCCTTCAGCACATGGGTGGCGGCTTGGTCGGCGCTGCCGGCAAGGGTGATGCCGCGCTGCTTGGCGCGTGTCTGCAGTTCGGCCGTCAGCGGCGTTGCCGCTTCCACCGAGGCGCCGACGATCGGCGCGATCTGCAGCCGGGTCTTCGACAAAGCGGCGGCGCTCTGCGCGGGGTTGGCGGGTGTCGTGGCGCCGACGGCCGGCGCTGGTGTGGCGGCGGGCGCAATGCCCGGGGCAGCCAAGGGCTGAGCCGAGGCTGCCGGCGGCGTGATGGCGGACGGCTCAAGGACGTCCTTGGCGTTGGTGCAAGCGGCTAGCACAAGCGCTGCGAGCAATGACACGGTCGTCACATGCGATCGTCTCATCTGCCCGAAAACTCCTTAGTCGTGAACGCCCCCGCGTGGACCAACCATTATGGATTCACTGTACGATCAAGTCGAGATCATGGCGTGAAAGCGGCTTCGGCTGGGATTCGGTGGTCAGGTAGGTGCGGCCAAGCGTCATCGCCGTCTCGGTTTCGGAGTCCATGATGATCATGTGCGCGAACAATGTCATGTTGGGCGCGATCGGCTCGGGATTGCCCTGGTAGAACATCGGCATGTCCATCCAGGACGGGGTGAAGCGGGCGCCGACGGAATAGCCGCAGGCATTCAACCGATGCTTGGTCAGGCTGTGCGCCTCCAGCGTGCGGGCATGCGCGTCGAAGACGTCGCCGAAGGTGTTGCCGGGCGTCATCGCCTTCTCGACCGCCAGAAGAGCCGCGCGGGCGGCGTCGAACAGCTCCTGATGACGCTTCGACGCCTTGCCGGTCAGCACGGTGCGCATCATCGGCGCGTGATAGTGATGGAACACGCCGGCCCATTCGAGCGTCAGCTGATCGTTCTTGGTCAGCTTGCGGCGCCCGGCCTTGTAGCGGCAGAGCAGCGCGTCGATGCCCGAGCCGATGATGAATTCATTGGCCGGATAGTCGCCGCCGCCGGCAAACACCGCGCCCTGCATGGCGGCAAGGATCAGCGCTTCGTCGCCGCCCTGCTTGATCAGCGGCAGGGCCGCTTCGAGCGCGTCGTCGGAAAGGTTGGCGGCCTTTTCGGCCTTGGCGATTTCAGCCGGGCTCTTGAACAGGCGCAGACGGCCGACAATACCGGAGGCGTCGGCGATCTGGCCGAAGGTCTGCAGCTGCTCGTCGACGCGGCGGCCATTGAAGGCGGTCAGGCCATGGGTGTCGTATTCGACGCCGATGCGAGCGCCGAGGAGATTGAGGTCGTTGAGCAGGTTGCGCAGGTCGACCGCCGGGTTGGCGCCGTCGCGGTCGGTCCACAGCACGATGTTGTCGATGATCGATGTGTGGCGCGCCTGGCGCAAATCGGCCGAGCGGGTGAGCAGCACCATAGAGCCGTCAGCCTTCATAACCAGGCACTGGAAGAAACAGAAGCCGAACGTGTCGTAGCCGGTTAGCCAGTACATGCTCTCCTGGGCGAAAAGCAGTACAGCATCGAGCTTCTTTTCCGTCATCTCGATCATCAACCGGTCACGCCGGGCGTCAAATTCCGACCGTTCGAAATGCAGCGCCATTATCCGTTCTCCAAAACAATTGCCGAAACCTGCCGACCGTAGTCCGGTTCCTTGCGATGCGTCGCGCGCCGGTAGGAAAAGAAGAGATCCTCCTCAGCATAGGTGCAGCGGCCAAGCCCCTGCGCGGTCACGCCAGCCTTCTTCAGCCGGTCGACCGTATAGAGGTTGAGATCGAACATTGCATGCGCCGGATTGGCCGAAGGCGCGAAATAGCCGATGTTTTCGGCATCGGCTTCGACGAAACGGGCGACGAATTCCGGCCCGACCTCGTAATTGTCGGGGCCGATCGAAGGACCGAGAACCGCAATGATGCGCTCACGGCGGGCGCCAAGGCTTTCCATCGCGGCAATGGTGTTTTCAAGCACGCCGGTAAAAGCGCCCTTCCAGCCGGCATGCGCTGCGCCAATGATGCGCGCTTGAGCATCGGCGAACAGCACGGGGCCGCAATCGGCCGTCGAGGCGCCGATGGCGATGCCCGGCCGGTCGGTGACGATGGCGTCGGCCTTGGGCCGCGGGCCGGGAAAGGGTTCCCTGGCAATAACGACATCGGGCGAGTGGACCTGATGCGCGGTCAGGAGATGGCTGGCCGGCACACCCATCCAGGCAGCGACGCGGCGGCGGTTCTCGGCGACCAGCATCTGATCGTCATCCGAGCCGGTGCCGATGTTAAGTCCCTGATAGATGCCGCCGGAGACGCCGCCGATACGGGTGAAATAGCCATGGCGTATACCTCGCGGCTTGGCCGCTTCCAGCAGCGGCGAGCGAACAGGATCCGGTTTGGTCTGATTCAGCATGGATGGGTTTGTTGTCCGCGCCGGCGTTTTCGTCAAGGCGAAGTTCGGCCGAGTGATTGCGACAGTGCTGCCGCGTCGACTTTGCATTGGCCAAAAGCAGGCATGCGACCATAGGCGGCGTCGCGGGACGGCTTGTAACGATCTCTGAGGGTCAGACTGGCTGATGCGGCAGGATTTTCAGGATTTTGAACAGCGTGCCCATGCCGTCGGATCCGGCCAGGCGCTCGACAGCATCGGCAATGGTTTGTCGTGCCTCTTGGCTTGCCTGGCTGCCCAACTGGCCAGCTCGCTCAAGCAATCCCATGCCAAGCAGAAAGTCGCCCTGCGTCGCCAATTCCACATCGAGGCCATGTGCCCGCACGACGGCGGCCAGTGCAGCGAAGTCGACATGGGCGGTGAGATCGGCTTCGCCGGGATTGGCCAGCACATCTTCGGGGGCGTGCCTGCGCACGGCCTGCAATGTGTCGCCGAAACCGGGCTGGAGATGGCCGTAATCGGGGAACAGCCCGGCGCCGCCGTGGTCGGCTATGCGTTCGGCAATGGTCGCCATCAGTGCCGCGCGGGCCGGTGCTATTTCGAAAATAGAGCCTTGTGGCGCCTCGGCGGCGTCTTCCGGCAGCAGCGTCGCCTCGACGGAGCCGGCGCCGGCGAAGAAGCTCAACTCGTCTGAGACGTCAAGGCCGATCACCCGTTCGCGCCAGCCGGCGCCGGCGCGGATGAACTGGCGGATCGGCACAGCGTCGAACAATTCGTTGCCGACAATCAGCAACGGCGCCTGCGGTAGTGTGGCGATGGTTTCGTGCCAGCCGAGCTCAACCGAAGTTTCGGCAAGCGTCTGCTTCTGGATTTCAGTCAGCCGCGGACTGGTCTCGACCAGGGCGAAGGAGGCTCCGGCGGCGATAGCCGGATCGAGCCGCGTCAGGGTGCGAAGCATGTCCTTCATCAGCGTGCCGCGGCCAGGCCCGATCTCCGCGATGGTGACCGGCAGGGGTCGGCCGATCGCCAGCCAGGCCTGATAGAGCCAGACGGCGACGAGTTCGCCGAACATCTGGCTGATCTCGGGTGCGGTGACGAAGTCGCCGGCGGCGCCGAACGGCTCGCGCGTGGTGTAGTAGCCGTCGCTGGGATCGAACAGGCAGAGCGCCATGTACTCGTTGACGGGGAGGGGGCCGAGCGCGCCGATCAGGTCGACGATGCGGGTCTTCAGCCGTGTCATGCCGGCTGTGGTTGCGGCGCCGGTTTGGCTGTGGCCATCGCCCAGATGCCGGCCAGCACCATCGGCAGCGACAGCACCATGCCCATGGTGAGCCAGCCGCCGAGGAGGTAGCCGAGCTGCTGGTCGGGCTCGCGGAAGAACTCTACGAAGATGCGTGACAGGCCGTAGCCGCAAATGAAGGCGCCGCCGACAAAGCGCGGCGTCTTCAGCTTCAGCCGCGAATGGGTGAGGAAGCGCAGGACCAGGAACAGCACCGCGCCCTCGAGCAGCGCTTCGTAGAGCTGGCTCGGATGGCGAGGCTCCAGGCCCGCGACACAACCCGCCACGGTCTGCTGGAGACGCTCGTTGCAGAAGACGACGCCCCACGACACGTCGGTCACGCGACCCCAGAGTTCGGCATTGACGAAGTTCGCGATGCGGACGAGGCCGAGCCCGACCGGCACGCCGGCTGCCACCACGTCGAACAGCGTCCAGGTGCGGATGCCGCGCTTGAGGGAAAACAGCGTCATGGCGAGGATGACGCCAAGCAGGCCGCCATGGAACGACATGCCGCCCTGCCAGACGGCGAAGATGTCGAGCGGGTGGTCGATATAGCGCTTTAAATCGTAGAAAAGCACATAGCCGGTGCGTCCGCCGAGCACGACGCCGACGGCGGCCCAGACGATGAAATCGTCGAGGTCGATCGGCTTCATCGGCAAGACGCCATCAGGCCACAGCCTTGTGTTGGTGACGAGCCGCTTGGCGTACCACCAGGCGAACAGGATGCCGACGATATAGCCGATGCCGTACCAGTGCACAGCCAGCGGGCCGATCTGAACCAGGATCGGGTCGATGTTGGGGAAGGACAGCGACGCCATCGGCAGCGGGAAATAGTCGTTCAACAGGATCTCCTGGGAGGGCTCGCGTTAGGGCGCGGACCATGCGGCAGGGTTTTGGCGGGGTCAAGGCAAGGTGACGACAGCCTGATCGTCAGAGATAATGGGCTCAACCCTGCGGCTTGCCGGCGACCAATTGCCTGAGCGCATCGTTGATCCTGTCTTGCCAGCCGGGGCCATCTTCCTGGAAATGGTCGAGCACGGCGCGATCGATCCTGATCGAGACAAGCTCGCGAACGTTTGGTGCGGCGGAGGGTTCGCGAATGGGAGGCGCGGGTTTCTTGACCGGCTTGAAGGCCGCTTCAGCGGCTTCCATCGGATTGGTCGGTCGGCGCGGGGGCGTTGCCATTGGTTGATCCTGAATGAGAGTGACTCTTGCCTGGAGCAAGTCGTGAGGAAAACTAGGCCGCTGGTCTGTGAAGACCAGTAACTTCACTTGGTTCTCTCTGCCATTGCCCTGTATTTGGCTTCAAGCCTGTCCAGCACCTCGTCGCCAGGCTAGACCCGGCCCGCACTGGCATCCGAAATGCCCTTTGCGAGTGCTGCATCGAGTGCTGCAAAGCGCTTCTCCAAGTCCGCACTGTCCGTCACGGCAACCGTCGTTCCAAGAATCCATTTGCGATAATAGCAATCTGTCGGCCGGACCGTGAGCCAAATCGCGTCCGACATGAAGCCGCACCAGCTTCAACGTTCTTGCATTCCGCAGGCAGTGCCACTACGTCAATTCCAGCAAGCGAGGATTTGCCATGTCGACCGGACCGAACCGCATTCTCGATGAATTCGCCAAGCTGATGACCGATGCCGCGGGTGCCGCACAAGGCGTGCGCCGCGAGGTGGAGACTGCCTTCAAGGGGCAGGCCGAGCGCATCCTCAACACCATGGATGTGGTGCAGCGCGAGGAGTTCGAGGCTGCCCGCGACATGGCTGCCAAGGCCCGCGAAGAAAACACCAGGCTGGCCGCCCGCATCGATGCGCTCGAGGCCAGGCTTGCCGAATTGACCGGACAGGCCGCACCTGTGGCTGCGGCAAAGCCCAAAGCAAAAAAATAAAATTTGAACTTTTCCACAAAGCACAATCCGAAAAAATGCTTTGCCGTGAATCGTTTACCGGCAATGCATGAATCTTTGTGACAGCGCCTTTCCACATGCTGATGACGCAGTGCGAAAAATTAGGCTGTTCACGCGACTCCCGATCAATAGACTGAATTTGTTGCATGATTCGGAGCAGGGTCATGCGGCCGGGCGGTGGGGTCCGGTCCGGGGTCTTTGTGTCGTGAAGTCCTGGCCGTCCGAGTTCAAGACAAGATTGTTCGTCGTGTGTGCCCCGCGGAGCGTGTGGCGCTCCCCTGAACACAGGAAGCATTCCATGGAACTTCTCGAACTCGAATTCTCCCGCGAAATCCATCCGGTGGATGTCATCGAGCAGGTCGCCCATAACAATGACTGGTCCTTCGAACGGGCCGGCGATGACGAAATCTCGATCTCGGTTGCCGGCAGCTGGACCGATTATCACGTCTCCTTCTCGTGGATGGAGGACTTCGAGGCGCTGCATCTGGCCTGTGCTTTCGACATCAAGGTGCCGGAAGCCCGCGCGCTGGAAGTGATGCGGCTTTTGTCGCTGATCAACGAGCAGATGCTGTTTGGCCATTTCGATCTCTGGGAGCAGGAGGGCGCGATCATGTTTCGCCAGTCGCTGCTGCTCGCCGGCGGGGTCGAACCGTCGAGCCAGCAGGTCGAGGTGCTTTTGTCGTCGGCGCTTGAAGCCTGCGAGTGCTATTTCCAGGCCTTCCAGTTCGTTGTCTGGTCGGGAACCTCGGCCAAGGATGCGCTGGCCGGCGTCCTGTTCGAGACCTATGGCAACGCTTGAGCTTCCATGAGTTCGAGCAGCGCGCGCAAGCCCGAGATCAGCTTTGCCGATTTTGATCGTGTCGACATCCGTGCCGGCACGATCGTCGAGGCCGAGCCTTTCCCCGAGGCGCGCAAACCCGCCTTCAAGCTGAAGATCGATTTCGGCCCTGAGATCGGCGTGAAGAAATCCTCGGCACAGATCACGAAATACTATGCGCCGGAAACGCTGGTGGGACGGCAGGTGTTTGCGGTGGTGAATTTCCCGCCGCGCCAGATCGGTCCGTTCATGTCGGAAGTGCTCACGCTCGGCTTCCCTGATGAGGAAGGCGCCGTGGTCCTTGGCGCCATCGAGCGCAAGGTGCCGGACGGCGGCAGGTTGTTTTAGGAAGATTGCGTCAGGCGGCCAGCTTGCGCCTTGTGCTCAGCGCCTCTTCGACCGTGTCCATGAACATTTCGGCGCAGGCTTTCCAGCTGTAGCGCATGGCGCGTTCGCGCGCCTCGGCGCGGTCGACATTGAGCGCGGCGAGCGAGGCCTCGCGCAGATCGGTCGACACCGCGCCGCCGATGCCGTCGCCGACAATGTCGATCGGTCCGGTGACCGGATAGGCGGCCACCGGCGTGCCGCTGGCCAGCGCCTCGATGATGACGTTGCCGAACGTGTCGGTGCGGCTGGGGAAAACGAAAACATCAGCCGAGGCGTAGATCTCGGCCAGCTCATCGTTCGGGCGATGGCCGAGGAAGTGCGCCTGCGGGTACTTCGCCCTGAGCCTAGCCAGTTCCGGTCCTTCGCCGACGATCACCTTGCTGCCGGGCAGGTCGAGATCGAGGAAGGCGCTCAGGTTCTTCTCGATGGCGACGCGGCCGACGCACAGGAATACCGGGCCGGGAAAGCCGAGGTCCTTCTTCTTGTCCGGGCGGAAGTGATCGGTGTCGACGCCCCGCGTCCACGGCCTGAGCTTGGTGAAGCCTCGCGACGCAAGGTCCTCCGCCAGCGACTGGGTGGCGACCAGCGTGCCTTGTCCCGAATTGTGGAAATCACGCAGCCAGCGATAGGCCCAGCTCTCCGGCACCGGCAGGCGGGCGCTGAGATATTCGGGAAAGCGGGTGTGATAGCTGGTGGTAAAGGGACGGCCAGCATTGCGGCAATAGCGCCGCGCCATGATGCCGAGCGGGCCTTCGGTGACGATATGGATATGGTCGGCCTTGCGAGCCTCGATCAGCCGCGCGACATGACCGGGCGTGGTCAGCGCCAGCCTGATGTCGGGGTAGGTCGGCAACGGCAAGGTGCGAAAGATATTCGGGGTCAGGAAGTCGACCGCAACGTCGAAGGTTTTCAGCGTTTCGGTGAGCCGCTCCAGCGTGTGGACGACGCCGTTGACTTGCGGCCGCCAGGCGTCGGTGACCATCAGGATGCGCATGGCGGTCCTTTGCTCGGGTCGACGGTTGCCTTGATGCGATAGCGGTACGGGCCGGCTGCCCTCGCTTCGCTCCACCGCACCCGGGCATGCACGAGGTCGAAGTAAGGCGGCTGAGCCGAATCAACTGAGGTCGCGCGCTTCATGCGCGCTCTTGACCATGGTTTCATGACGGGCGGATGAAGGTGGTTTTTGGCCGAGCCCGCCTTCCAGATCATGCTTTGGTCAGGCGGGCACCTTGATCACCGCCCGCAGGCCGCCGAGCGGGCTGTCTTCCAGCATGATGTCGCCGCCATGGCTGCGGGCAATATCGCGGGCGATAGAGAGACCAAGGCCGGTGCCGCTGGCGTCGAGGTTGCGCGCCTCGTCGAGCCGCACGAACGGTTTGAACACGTCCTCGCGCTTTTCCGGCGGGATGCCCGGACCGTCATCGTCGATGGTGACGACGAGTGAGCCGCGGCCGTGATCGGCGCTGATCTCCACCGTCTTGGCATAGCGCAAGGCATTGCCGGCGACATTGGACAACAGCCGGGCGAAAGCGTGCGGGCGCACATGCACGTCCGGATCACCGGCAAGCACGGTCGATAGCTTGCGCTTGTGCAGCGACGCCTCCTCGCCGAGCTTTTGGAAATAGGCCTCGAGATCGAAATGGCCGGCATCTTCCGACGCTTCGCCGCGGGCAAAGGCGATATAGCCTTCCAGCATCGACTGCATGTCGTCGATGTCCTGGTTGAGCGCGGCCTTGGTCTCGGGCTTGCCGCCAGCCAGCGCCAGCTGCAGCTTGAAGCGGGTGAGGATGGTTCTGAGATCGTGGCTGACGCCGGTCAGCATGGCGGTGCGCTGTTCCAGCTGGCGTTCGATGCGCTCGCGCATCTGGATGAAGGCAAAGCCGGCCCGTCGAACCTCCTCGGCGCCGCGTGGGCGGAAATCGCGCGGCATCGGCCGGCCCTTGCCGAAGCTTTCGGCGGCCTCGGCCAGAGACAGGATCGGCCGGATCTGGTTGCGAAGGAAGGGGATGGCAATCGTCAGCAGCACCAGTGACGTCCCGACCATCCAGATCAGGAAGATGTGGGTGTTGGAGGCATAGGCCTGGCTGCGGCGCACGAAGACGCGCAGCACCTTGCCCTCGAGCTGGATGCGGACCTCGACGATGTTGGAATTGCCGACCGTGTCGATCCAGAACGGGCGGTTGATCTGGCGGGTGATCTCGGTGGAAAGGACGTCGTCAAGGATCGAGAAGAAGGGCTTGGGTCCAGGCGCCGGCAACGGGTCGGGCGGCAAGAGGTCGACCTTCAACTGCATGCGGTCCTGGGCGATGCGGATGATGTTGGCGTAGTCGCCATCATGCGGATAGGTCTCGATCATGTCGATGATCGCGGCGATGTCGCGCACGGTGGCCTGCGACAGGCGCTGCGTCACGGTTGCCCAGTGGCGTTCCATGAAGTCGAAGGCGACGACCGACTGCAGAAGGATCATCGGCGCGATGACGATGATCAGCGAGCGGGCATAAAGCCGCTTGGGCATATAGAACGCAACCAGCCGCCAGAACCGCTTCCAGGCACGCGGCATTGCTTTCAGCGCGCGTGATACGCGCGCGCCAAAGCCGCCTTGTTCCGGCCGTTCCAGTTGCGTGGTCGCCATTTATCCTTCCGCTGGGTCAATGGCCGCTGGTCGATGGCCACATATCTATGGCCAAAGGGCGGCCGTCAGCGGCATTCTATTCCACGCTGAGCCGATACCCAATACCGCGCACCGTCTGCAGCCAGACCGGATTGGACGGATCGCGCTCGATCTTGCGGCGCAGCCGGTTGATCTGAACGTCGATGGTGCGCTCGCCGACTTCCGAATCGTCACCGACAAGCTCATGGCGCGGGATGGTTTCGCCGGCCCGCGCGGCAAAGATCGCCAGGATCTCCTGCTCGCGGTCGGTCAGCTTCAGAGCCTCGCCGCCCCGCTTCAGCTCGCGCCTGGCGATCTGGAAGGTGTAGGGGCCGAAGACCAGCTGCTCGACCTTGGGCGTCGTCGCCGGGCCGCCGCGGCGCAGGATGTTGTTGATGCGCAGGATCAGTTCGCGCGGGTCGAAGGGCTTGGGCAGATAGTCGTCGGCGCCGGCCTCGAGCCCGGTGATGCGGCTGTCGGTTTCCGATAGCGCGGTGAGCATCAGGATCGGTACGTTCTTCTCCGCCCGCAGCGCCTTGGTGAGGTCGACGCCGGTCTCTCCGGGCATCATGACGTCGAGGACAAGGAGGTCGAAGTCGAGCCCGGCGAGCTTGCGCCTGGCCTCGCCGGCATTTCCGGCGACAGTGACGCGAAAGCCATTTTCGGTCAGATACTGCTTGAGCAAATTGCGGATGCGGGTGTCGTCGTCGACCACAAGCAGATGCGGCGCGTCATCGTCCGGCGCCGTCGGCTGGTCCACCCTCTCAATGGTCTCCATGACTTTTCCCTGACATGTTTGCAGGCACAATGTCGATCTGCGCCCTTAGTTCCGGATTGACCATGGCTTCCAGGAATCGTTCGATCAAGGGACGCTCGCTGGCTCCGGAATCTTCCAATGCAGCACGGATGCGGCGTGACTGTGGCCGCGCCAGGGCCAGCGCCAAGGCGCGGCCCTTGGCTGTCGGATAGAGCTCCCGCTGGCGGCGGTCGCGCGGACCCTGCAATTGGACGACATGGTCGGTGTCGATCAGCTGCTTGAGCACCCGCGCCAGGCTCTGCTTGGTGATCTTGAGCACGTCGAGCAGTTCGGCGACCGTCAGTCCCGGCCGGCGGTTGACGAAATGCAGCACACGGTGATGGGCGCGGCCAAAGCCGTAATCGGCCAGGATTTGGTCCGGATCGGAAGTGAAATCGCGATACGCAAAGAAGAACAGTTCGATGATGGCGAAGTCGATGCCGTCCTCGTCGGTGATCGGTGTCTTGATCGGTTTTCCGGCAGCTGGGCTTCGATCCGTCATCATTTCTCCGTCCATAGAGGGAAATTATGTCAGTACTATTGACGTAATTTCCCCGCAATGGTAATTTTTGACAAGCTTTTCGGGTGAATGCGAACGAAAAGGCAAGGGAGTGCGGTTTTTCCGGAACTTCCTGAGTTTGCCAGAGTTCGATTCTCCGCTTACGCTTCAAGGGCCGCCCGACGCGGCTGTCGCGCAACAAAAAACAACACTAATGATGTGCGGGTCGCCGCCCGCGGGAGGTTTCCATGGCATCCGTTCCCTTCGACCAACTGGACGGCTTCATCTGGATCAACGGCGAGTTCGTCAAATGGGCCGACGCCAAGATCCACGTGCTGACCCACGGCCTGCACTATGCCAGCGCCGTCTTCGAGGGCGAGCGCGCCTATGGCGGCGCCATCTTCAAGCTCAATGAGCACACCGAGCGTCTGCATGAATCGGCGCGCCTGCTCGGCTTCAATATTCCCTATTCCGTGGCCGAGCTCAATGACGCCTCGACCACGCTTCTGAAGAAGCAGGGTTTCCAGGACGCCTATGTCAGGCCGATCGCCTGGCGCGGCAGCGAACAGATGGGGGTGTCGGCGCAGAACAGCCGCATCAACTGCGCCATCGCCATCTGGCAATGGCCGAGCTATTTCGACCCGGCGCAGAAGCTCAAGGGCATCCGTCTCGATCTGGCGGAATGGCGCCGGCCCGATCCGCGCACCGCGCCGTCGAAGTCGAAGGCCGCCGGCCTCTACATGATCTGCACCATGTCCAAGCATGCCGCCGAGGCCAAGGGCTATGCCGATGCCATGATGCTCGACTGGCGCGGCCAGGTCGCCGAAGCAACGGGCGCCAACATCTTCTTCGTCAAGGATGGCAAGATCCACACGCCGAAGCCCGATTGCTTCCTCGACGGCATCACCCGCCGCACCGTCATCGGCCTCGCCAAGGACCGCGGCCTTGAAGTCGTCGAGCGCGCCATCAGGCCTGAGGAACTCGAAGGCTTCGAACAGTGCTTCCTCACCGGAACGGCAGCGGAAGTGACGCCGGTCTCCGAGATCGGTCCGTACCGATTCGAGGTCGGCGAGATCGACAAGACTTTGATGAACGACTATTCTGCTGCGGTGCAACCTAAGCATGCGATAGCCGCAGAATAACGAAAGTCACAGCTTTTTTCGCAAGCAGGGGCGGTTTTGAGGCCGGCCCCTTTATTTCAGCATCTGTGCATTTGACTTTCGTACAATTCAGCGTCTCATGATGGTGTCGGCCCGGGAGGCTGGCAGCTATGGAGGGACTAGGTACATGGATACGAATACGCTCATTGCGCTCGTTGTACAGGTAATTGCAGGTGTTGTCGGTGGTCAGGCGGTCGGCGTTGCGCTGAAGAATGCGGCGATGGGCCAGTTGACCAAAATCCTCGGCGGCGCGGTTGGCGGCGTTGGCGGGGCGGCGATCCTCGGCAGCCTGCTCGGCGGCACGGCCGACCCGGCAGCGGCTGCAACGGCAGCGGGCGGATTGGGCGATACGCTGAACCTCAAAAACCTGCTCGGCGGCGCCGGCGGCGGCGCCATCCTGACCGGCATCATCGGTGCGGTCATGGGCGCGATGAAGAAGTAAGCCAACTAGATCATTCACCGTTTCACGGCGAATGATCTAGTTTGTTGTTTTACGCAATTCCGGACGGAAAACCGCTTTACACTTTTCCTGGAATTGCTTGAGACTGAGGCTTCGTCAAATGGGCGGCCGTTGGGCCGCCCATTTCTGTTTTAGGACGGACTGTTTGCCTTTCAGCAGTGGACGGCCTTCGCCCGCGCCTCTACATCACGCTGGAACAGCGAAAGGACAATCATGGGTCAGCTCAATGCCGGCATCGTGCCGGTCACGCCTTTCCAGCAGAACTGCACCATCCTGTTCGACATGGATGACAAGCATGGCGTCGTCGTCGATCCGGGCGGCGACATCGACAAGGTGCTGGCGGTGCTGAAGGACAATGCGATCACCGCCGCTGCGATCTGGATCACCCATGGCCACATCGATCACGCCGGCGGCGCCATGGAGCTGAAGGAAGCACTCGGCATCGAGATCATCGGCCCGCACGAAGCCGACAAGCTATTGCTCGACAATCTCGAGAACCAGGGCCAGCGCTACGGCATTGCCGGGGCGCGCAACTGCGTGCCCGACCGGTTTCTCGCAGAGGGCGAGACGGTTTCGTTCGGCTCACATATGTTCGAGGTGCTGCACTGCCCCGGCCATGCGCCCGGCCATGTCGTATACTACAATCGCGCGGCGAAGTTCGCTCATGTCGGCGACGTGCTGTTTCGCGGCTCGGTCGGGCGCACCGACCTGCCGGGCGGCGACCATGCGGCGCTGATCGCCTCGATTAAGAACAAGCTTTTGCCGCTCGGTGATGAGATCGGCTTCATCTGCGGCCACGGCCCGGGTGGCCGCTTTGGCGAGGAGAGGCGGACCAATCCCTTCCTGACTTAGCGATGTCTTTCTGCCAAAAAAAAGCGCTGGCCTTGCGGTCAGCGCTTTTTGTGGGACAGGGAAGCTCAATTCGCGACGCAGAAATGCTGCTCACCGTCATTGCCGGTGAACGTGCCGCTGCGGGCATTGAAGCTCCGGTAGCGGTCCGAGCAGTATTCGTACCAGTCGCGGGTCCACGGCTCGGCATAGCGGTCGGCATAGACGACCCGCGGTTCGGCATAGTAACGGCGCACCGGCGCCGGCCGCACTTCGCGGTAGTCGTAATCGTCATCATAGCTGCTGTAGCGCGGCTGCGGGTTGCTCAGCGCACCGGCGATCAGAGCGCCGGCCGCAAGGCCGACGACACCGGCCGCAAGCGCGTCGCCATTATGATGACGACCATGGCCATGATGCCAGCGGTTCCAGTCCTTGGCATTGGCGGCAGGCAAGGTGGCGAGGGTGGTCGCGGCGAGAGCGGCGCCCAGGATGGCGGTCTTGAAAATGCGATTCATTTTGGTCTCCTTCGTGCCGGCCCGGATAGTTTTCGGGGATGCGGTCCAGCCTAGGGGACGATTAATAGAAGACCGTGGCTGAACGGGGGCTGAACGGAATTGGCTGATACGATCCAGTTCTTGCGGCAAAACCAAGCGCGTACGCAAGGCGCTCCGCCTCGTCAATCTCCGTCCGAACTGTCTTGAGCCGGCTTAGCCGACCGACAGGTTGACGGCCTTTGGACCCTTGCCGCGCTTGTCCGGCTCGGTGTCGAATGTCACTTTTTGTCCATCCTCCAGACCGGAAAGACCCGAAGCCTGCACGGCCGAAATATGAACGAAGACATCCTTCTGCCCGTCGTCGGGCGTAATGAAGCCGAAGCCTTTGGCATGATTGAAGAATTTGACGGTGCCGGTCTGCGGCATGGGAAGCTCCCTTTGATCCCATAAAGTCCAGTTTCGGGCCGGCAAATGCCCGAAGGGAAATTTGTCCTTTATTTTAGCGCTATCGGCAAGAGAAAGTTTTGGCGACGGCGGCAACGCTGAAGGCTGGTCAAATAGATCGTGGCACCGAAGGCAATTCGCGCCAGACGATTGCTCCGGCGATCAGCCACGGCATTGACCGATAAAGCGTCCTTTGCCTCCGGCGACGGCGGTCATGAAAAAGGCGCAACGGGAAACGTCGCGCCTTCGAAACTCTGGACGGCTGACAAAGCCGGTTCAAACACGCTTTAGGTGCTTTTTCGAGCGCCCTGACGGGCGCGCGGGCACCGCCGGTTCAGGCCGCGCGGAGGTTGACCGCCTTCGGACCCTTGCCCATGCGGTCGGGTTCAACGTCGAAGGTGACCTTCTGGCCGTCGACGAGGGTACGCAGGCCCGAGGCCTCGATCGCGGAAATGTGAACGAACACATCCTTGGCGCCGCCGTCGGGCGTGATGAAGCCGAAGCCTTTGGTCGCGTTGAAGAATTTAACGGTGCCGGTCTGGGCCATTGGGGAAACTCCTTCACCCGTGTCAGTCTTATGGTTTGCCCGCCGCCTGGCATCGTGGGCAAGTCCCGGTGGTTGCTTCGGCAGTCCTGCATTTGCGCATGGTAAAACCCCCCGCCGAAAATGGGGCCGTCAGAGATTCACAGTATCGGGGAAAGGTCGTCCAAAACGTTCCGCTCTCCGGGTCGCAAATGCCCGAACACAAAATTTATCGCACGGAAACGTGATCGTTGCAAGATAGCGCCGCGGGCCGCGTCCATCGACGCATCCCAACGAAGGCGCTTCGATAAACCTGGGTTCTTAAGAGTTCATCAGCCAGAGCCCGGCCACGCATGGTCCAGCGGTTTGGTCCAGGGCCAAAGCAATGCGCGGGCCGGGCATCGCATGGCTCCCGCGCCGCAAACGGGGGTTGCATTTGGCAAGGGAATGGCGAGGATCGACAGGCGCGTTTTGCGCCGGGGACGGGGGTCTCGAGGGAGGCATATTCATGAGATTTCTTGCGACGATCTTCTCGCGCCAGGGTTTTACTATTCTCTTCCTGTCGGGTCTTCTTGCGGCCTGCACCGTCGTCGTCGATGACGGGCCGGGACCACGTCCGCGCCCGCCACGGCCGGAACCGGAATTCTGCACCAGGCAATACGAGCCGGTCTGCGCGCGGCGCGGCGGTGACCGCCAGACCTTCGCCAATGCCTGCCTTGCCGAACGGGAAGGCTACCGCATCGTGCGCGACGGCCCTTGCCGCGACGGCGGCGGTGGTGGCGGTGGTGGCGAAGAGCCGACATTCTGCACGCGCGAATACGCCCCGGTCTGCGCCCGCCGCCATGGCGAGCTGCGCACCTTTCCCAACGCCTGCGAGGCCCGTGCCGCCGACTACCGCGTCGTCGAGGACGGCCCCTGCTGATTTTTCCTTCTCCCCTGTCGGGTGAGTCCGCCGGAGGCGAATTCACCGTCCCACTGGCACGATAAAAAAGGCGGCGAATGCCGGGACCCTGCGAAGCAGCGGGGACCGGGCGGGTGGACCGGACCACCCTTGGTCCTTCGCAGGCTCAGGGCGTTCGAAACTCGAAAAGCCAACAATTGGCTTTTCGTCCGCTGCGCGGACCGCTTCTCACCTCCAAGGGAAGAAGGATACCTTGTCGAGCGTGGCTTCGTCGACGTCGCGCGAGCGGCTCGACGAAGAACGTCAAGCAAGCCTCCGTTGCAGAGTTTTGCGCGAGATCGTCAGTCCATTGCTGGCAGGTACGCCAGGCGCGCCCCTGCCTTGTCAGCCCTTCGACTTCGGCTTCAGGCTGCTCTCGGCTTGCTTGACCGAGGAACCGAACGGGGAGGCGGCCTTGGCCACCACCTTGTCTTTCTTGGGCTTGCGAGTTTCGCGATTGCTGCGCTGCTGACCCTTGGCCATCTGTCTGCTCCTTCGTACGTGCTGGGTGGGTGCGGTGTCAGACGGCCGGGCTGTCGGGGACAGCCGGGGCGTCCGCCACTTCGAGGTTGTCTTCCGTGGTGACCCGCTCATAGGTCTCCTGCTCGCTGCGGATGCGATATTGCGGCGAGCCATCCTTGACCGGCAATCTGCTCTTGATCTGAAACAGCTCGGCGGTCTTCTGGGCGAGCCCGCTGCGGCTCTTCATGCGCACGGTCTGGCCGACGGCGAAGAGGTGCGAGGGCGTGTCGGTGCGCGGACGCGCATTCTGCTGGAAGCGGATCATGCTGCGTTCTCCTGGTCGCGCCTCAGCGCTGTTTCGAGTTCGAGGTAGTCGATTGCGACAAGCTGGCTGGTGGCCGGGTTCTTCACCGCCCTTGCCGGCAAATGGATGAAGGTGGCGACGCGACGCCAGGCAAGCCGCGACATGCCCTCGATCAGCTCTTCGTCGTGATCGATGTCATAGTCGCCGGCCGGCAGTTGCCCTTCCAGCCCGCCAAGCACGAAGGGTGCCGCGAAATGGGCGATGGAACGGGTGGTGCGATCCGGCATTGGCTTGGCTCTGGTTCGTCGATGCTTTCCGGCATCAACCGGGAACTCAACCATCGGCGATTGGAATGAGTTTGGCGGGTCGAGTATCTCCGACGCCGCTATATGCCAAGCTTGACCCAAAAAACGATCTCAGATCAATAATCCGAAATTGTTGGCTATTCAAGCTGATTTCCGTCACGGCTCGACCGGTATAAAAAATTTCTCGTATAAACCCCTAATAAATCTGCTATCGTGGAACAATATCAGCCAATTTCTTATTTAGAGAGCATCGGAATAATTATTCCGGTGCCCCTAAGATTATTTTTGCGAAAGGCAAAAATATATGAGATTCATGAAAACGCCGGATCGTCCGACCGCAACAATCGAGCCAATCGTCCTCTTCCCCAAGGCAATATCAGTGCGCCTGACGATAAGAAGCGACGAAGCGGCACGGTGCAAGATTGCCGACACCGACGGCACGCAACGGCGGGAGCGCCGGCTCGCCGAGAGCAACCGGCTGATTTGAACGCTACATTTTCCTGGAATTCCTCTAGAGTTTCGAAGAGGTCCGCGCCCTTGGCGAGCCCACTCTTCCCTTGAACCTGCAGCGCCGATGGCCTAGATCGCGGCAAGCGGACAAAACACGGCAGGTTTCCCATCAACAGAGATCAGAGAAGAGCGGCGGGTGCTGGAGCTGGCGGACAGCCGCCGCTGGGCCTCGACCAATATGTGCAGCAGGCGCTGCAGCTGCATCAGGCCGGGCGCCGGCAGGAGGCCGAGACGCTGTACCGGCAGGTGCTGGCGCGCAAGGCCAATCACCCGGCAGCGGCGCATTTCCTGGGCCTGTTGCTGCACCAGACCGGGCGCAACCCCGAAGGGCTGGAGCTGATCGAGCAGTCTGTGCGTCTGCAGCCGAAGAATCCCGATTTCCTCAACAATCTCGGCACGGTGATGCGCGATCTCGGCCGCATCGCAGCGGCCGCCGATTTCTTCCGCGGCGCGGTAGATCTCAAGCCCGACCAACTCGCGGCACGCGACAATCTGGGTTCGGCGTTGAAACAGCTCGGCCAGTTCGAGGCTGCGGAGGACATCTATCGCGGCACAATCGGGCGCAATCCCTTCCATGTCCGCGCCCGCATCGGGCTTGCCGAAACGTTGCAGGAAGCCGGTCGTCTGGACGAGGCGCTGGCGACCTTTCGCGAGGCGCTGACGATCCGGCCCAGGGATGCCGACCTGTTGCACGGGCTCGGCGTCGGGCTGATGGAAAAAGGCAAGCTCGATGAGGCGGCCGACCTGTTCCGGCAGGCGCTGGCGATCACGCCAGGCATGGCAAAAGCCTGGCTGATGCTGACGCAGGTCAAGCGCCAGAAGGAGCGCGACGCCGAACTCGCCGGCATGGAGGCCCAGCATGCCAAGGCGCCGGCCGACAGCCTGGCACGCATGCAGCTGTCCTTCGGTCTCGGCAAGGCCAATGACGATTTGAAGGACTATAACAGGGCCTTCGACTATTTCGCTGAAGGCAATGCGATCCGCCGCAAGGGCATCGATTATGATCCGGTCAGGACGCGGGCCGAATTCGAGGCGATGAAGACGGTGTTCAACGCCGGCTTTTTCGAAAAGCACAAGCCAAGTGCAATCTCCGACGACACGCCGATTTTCGTCGTCGGCATGCCGCGCTCCGGCACCACGCTGGTCGAACAGATCATCGCCAGCCATCCACAAGTCTATGGCGCGGGCGAGCTCAGCATGTTGAAAACCGCGGTCGGCAAGCAATTTCCGCTGACCATGCCGGGAGGTTTCCCCTGGGGACTGGTCGATGTATCCGACGCGGAGTTTGCGGAGGCGGGCCAAGCCTATCTCGACATGCTGCATGAGCGCTATCCCAACTTCAGGCATGTCACCGACAAGATGCCCGGCAACTTCCTGCTCATCGGCTTCATCCATATGATGCTGCCGAAAGCCAAGATCATCCATTGCGCGCGCGATGCGGCGGCGACCTGCCTTTCGATCTACAAGCTGCATTTCCGCGGCGACAACCACCGCTACGGCTATGATCTGGGCGAGCTCGCCGACTTCCACAATATCTACACCGACATCATGGCGCATTGGCACGATGTTCTGCCGGGCGTCGTCCATGACGTGCGTTACGAGGATTTCGTGGCCGACCAAGAGGGACAGACGCGGGCGCTGATCGGGCATCTCGGCCTGTCCTGGGACGACAAGGCGCTGTCGTTCCACGAGACCGACCGTCCGGTGCGCACGGCCTCGGCCGCGCAGGTGCGCCAGCCGATGTATCAGGGCTCGGTCGATCTCTGGAAGCGCTATGGCAACAGGTTGAAGCCGCTGCTGGACAAGCTGGCCTGAGCAGCGGCTAAAGCTCGATGAAGGGCTGGAAACCGCCGAAGATCATGCGCTTCATATCGAAGGGCATAGGCCCCAAATCGGGTGTCAAACGCGGATCGGCCATCACCTTGGCCATTACCGCGTCGCGGCTTTGCCTGGATGAATAGACGGCCCATGCGAAGACCACGATCTCGTCGTCTTTTGCCTGAACGGCACGCGGAAACGAGGTCAACTCACCATAGGGCACGTCGTCGGCGATACATTCGACATAGGCGAGCGCTCCGTGTTCCTTCCATATCGGGCCTGCGAGGTTGGCCAGCTTCTTGTAGTCATCAATGTTTGCCTTCCGCACGGCGAGCACGAAACCATCGACATAGGACATTGGGTTTTCCTTGGAGTATCTCACAAAGCTCCTTACCGGCGTCAGCCGGTGAGGAGCTTTGTCAGCGGTGGTCAGTCTTTCTTCGCCGGCGCGTTCATCGCCCATTCGACCCCGAAGGGGTCGCGCATGTTGCCCCACTGGTCGCCCCAGAACATCAGCTGCAGCGGCACTGCGACTTCGCAGCCGGCACCGACCGCGCGCTTCCACCAGCCATCGATCTCGTCGGCGCCGAGATGGAGCTGCATGGTATAGCCCTGCGGCTTGACGGCAGGCATGCCGTTTTCGGGGTAGAAATCGGAAATCATCAGCGTCGAGCCGTTGATGTGGAGATGAATGTGCATCGTGCGGCCCTGCTCATCGGGCGGATAGAAGAACACCTGTTCGGCGCCGAAAGCCTTCTTGTAGAATTCGGCGGCCTTGAAGGCGCCGTCCAGCTGCAGATAGGGGGTCAATCCACCGAGAACTTTCGCGGCCGGCTGAATGGGGGTCTGGTCGGTCATGTCTTGTTCCTCTTTGGGTTTGGTCTGGGCGCTTGGTTGGCCTTGCGAACCCTAGGACGAACGAGGCGGCGGCGATCCTACATGTCTGATGCGATTTTCTGGGCCGATGCGATTTTCTGGCGAAACGAACTTGCGTCGGCGGCGCCCAATCAGAGCGCAATCCTCGCTGTCAGCAGGCTAGAACGGGGACCGCTTCTTCAACCCGCTGAGACGACAATGATCCTCTATTACCAGACCCATTCGCCCTTTGCGCGCAAAGCGCTCGTCTTCGCCCATGAGGTCGGGCTTGCCGACCGGCTCGAGGTCATTCATCACGAGACCAGCCCGACCTTGCGCAACGCCAGTGTCTACGCCGAAAACCCGCTCGGCAAGGTGCCGGTGCTGCTGCGGCCGGATGCGCCGCCGCTCTTCGATTCCGATGTCATCTGCGCCTATCTCGATACGCTGCATGACGGCCGCAAATTGCTGCCGCAGGACGGCGAAGCGCGCTGGCAGGCGTTGCGGTTGCAGGCGGTCGCCCAAGGCCTGGCGCAGACGGGCATAGGCCTGCGCTGGGAGACGGAAAGGCGGCCCGAACAGTTGCGCTATGCAGCGCTTGCCGAAGGCTACCGGGAAAAAATCGAGGCCAGCTATGACTGGATCGAAAGCGCGCTGGACGACGAGACACCGCTCCATGTCGGCCATATAGCGCTTGCCACCACGCTGTCCTGGATGGCGTTCCGCCAGCTGCCGTCCTTTCGCGCGCGGGCGCGGCTGACGCGCTGGTTCGAGGCGTTCGAAAAGCGTCGATCGATGCAGGCGACGCCGCTGTCGGGCGATACGCATGACTGAGCAACGGTCGCCCCGCGGCGGCCTGCATCGATCTTTCCCGACCGCATGGTCAGGGCGCCCTGCAGATCCGCGGGCCGTTTTGCGCGTCGATGAGGATTTCCGGCCAGCCGATATCCTTGCGCAGTTCGATCGGCAGGGCCAGAAGCTCGCGCTCGCTGCGATAGCGGGCGCGGTTCTGTGCGTAACGGGCGGCGACGCGGCCTATGGATGACAGGATGGACATGATGCGTTCTCCTCAGATGAAGCCGGCATCATCGTGTCGGCATCCCAAGGACGCAGCAGGTTCAGGCGATCCGACAGAGCGCTGAAAATATTCTGGGAGATGTGAAACCATGGGCCGCAACACAGTGCGGCCCATGGTGGTAGTTCCTCAGCCCGCCGTTTCAGCCACTGAGCGGAAGAAATCCTCGGGGTCTTCGACTTCGGTCAGCTTCCGCTTGTCGATCAGCCAGAAGCGGTTGCCGATGGCGCGGATGAAGGAACGGTCGTGCGAGGCGAGCACACAGCTCGCCTGGTGCTTGAGCAGTTCCTCCTCCAGCGCTTCCTGGCCGTCGATGTCGAGATGGTTGGTCGGCTCGTCGAGCAGGTAGAAGTTGGGGTTGGCGAGTCTCAGCGCCAGCATCATCAGCCGCGCCTTCTGGCCGCCGGACAGCACACCGATCTTTTTCTCCTGCATCTCAATGACCACGCCGGCGCCGGCAAGCAGCGAGCGGGCGCGTTGCTCGCCGACATCGTAGCGGTGCGAGACCAGGGCCAGCGGCGTGTCGTCGCCACTGATGCCGGCCAGCGCCTGGTCGCTGTAGCCAAGCACCGTCGACGGCGTCACCTTGACGTTCGGCACCGTGTCCGGCTCGGCGATGGCGTTGCGGATCAGATCGACGAAACGCGACTTGCCGACGCCGTTGCGGCCGAGCAGCACGATGCGGTCGCCCTGGCAGATGTGGCGCTTGCCGGTCTTGAACAGCAGCGTGCCGTCCGGCGTTTCCACTGCGGCGTCGTCCAGCGTAATCAGCACCTTGGCATGGGTGCCGCGGTTGGCCAGCCGGATCGCGCCGGCTGATTTCTCGCGATGCGCCGATACCGCGGCGTCTTCCAGCTTCTCCGCCCGTTCCCTGAGTTGCTTGGTCTTCACCGTCAAAAGGTCGCTGCCGGAATTGATGCCGATGTTGTTGAGCTTGGCGGCCTGCTTGCGCAGTTGCTGCGCCACCTTCATGTCGCGCTCGAACCGGCGCGCCGTCGAAGCGTCCAGGTCGTCGAGCGCTTGCCTCGCCCTAGAATAGGGCAGTGCAAACACCGGCGAGTCCTCCGGGCGCAAGAACAGCGTGCGGTTGGTGACGGCGTCGAGAAAGGCGCGGTCGTGACTGGCGATGACCACCGGCACCTCGCGCGGCAGGGCGTTCAGCCAGCTTTCCAGCTGGCTGATCTTGGCGAGGTCGAGATGGTTGGTGGGCTCGTCGAGCAAAAGCACATCGGGGTCGGTGACCCAGACGCGGGCAATCAGCGCCAGCCGCTGCCATCCGCCGCTCAGCGCCTGCATCGGCCGTTCGCGCATCGGCTCGGGCACGTCGAGCGAATCCAGCGCCACGTCGACCCGCCACATCTCGCTGTCGGCCTGCCCCGCCGGCAAGGCGTCGGCCACCACCTGGTGGAAGCTGCGGCCGAGAAGGGCAGGAGGAACGGATTGTTCGACATGGCCGACGCGCAGGCCGCGCGTGCGGGAAATGTCGCCGGAGGTCGGCTCCATTGCGCCGGTCAGGCACTTCAGCAAGGTCGACTTGCCACGGCCATTGGCGGCAACGATGCCGAGCCGGTCGCCGGTGCCGATGGTGAGGTCGAGGTTGGAAAACAGCGGCGCACTCATGGTGACGCCGAGGGATTTGAGGCTGATCAGGGCCATTGTGATTTCTCTGGTCTTGCCGGTGTCCGGCTCAATGCACTTTGACGGTGCGCGTGCCGGCCATCAGGCTCAGCTTTGCGCACCACGAAGGGCAGACCAAAAAAATCGAAGCGGGAAAAAACCCGTGATGTCCCTGGTCAGCCCTGCAAGCGAACTCGCAGGGCAGAAATCGGGCCACGCTGACGATGGTGATCGATAGACACGCAGCCCTCCTTTCAAGACAAAACTTTGAGTGTGTGGAGCGATTACACCAAAGGCGGGGGTGGAGGCAAGTGGGCGACGGATGCGGCGGTGGTGGAGCGCTCTTCCCTTCTCCCACAAGGGGAGAAGGGAAGAGGTGCTATTTCCCCGGCCGTCCCGTCTTGCCCGGCCGGCGCTTTTCGCGGCGGGCGTCGCCTGGGTCTTCGTAGGAGCCGATGCCGGCGCGCTGGCGAATCATTGGCTTGGCGTTGCGATCCTTCGCGCCTGTCCCGCCGGACATCTCCCCCAGCTGGGGGGAGATTGGCTGGGGCTTGGCCGGCATTTTTCCTTCGACCGGCTTTTCGGTCCGCCGAACCGTCATCTCGTCCAGTGAGTTCTTCTTGAACAGGGGCCTAGTCGCGTCGCCCGGAATGCCGAAGTCGGAGCCGTGCGCTTCCTGCGCCGACTGTTTCTTGAACAACGAGCGCGACACCGCGCCTGACGGTGTCGGCATGTCGGTACCAGGCCCCATATCGTCGATCGACGGCTTGGCAAACAGCGGTTTCTTCACCGGCACGGCGCCGTCGGCACCCATTTCGTCGAGCGCCGGCTTGCGGAAGAGGTTGGACCGGGCAGCCCTGGCCGCCTCTTCAGCCGCGCGTGCGTCGTCGAACTTGCGAAAACGCTCCTGTTCCTCAGCCGTACGGTGCTTGGCCACGCCCTTGTTGTGCTTGCCCTTCTCGCGGCCGGAGACCGGGCTTTCCATGTCGGCGTATTTGGCCAGAGGGTCTTCCGAGATGGACAGTTCCATCTCGCGCAGCCGCTTGATCTCGTCGCGGATGCGGGCGGCCTTTTCGAAGTCGAGATTGGCGGCGGCGTCGCGCATCTGCTTTTCCATGGCGTCGAGATGAGCCTTGAGATTGTTGCCCATCATCGCACCGGCGCCGTCGGTGAACTGCGAGATATCGGCGCGGACATGGTCCTTCTCGTAGACCGAATCCAGAATGTCGGAGATGCGCGACTTCACCGATTCCGGGGTGATGCCGTTGGCCGCGTTCCATTCCATCTGCTTTTCGCGGCGGCGGTTGGTCTCGGCCATCGCCCGCTCCATCGAGCCGGTGACCTGGTCGGCATAGAGGATGACCTTGCCGTCGACGTTGCGGGCGGCGCGACCGATGGTCTGGATCAGCGACGTCTCGGAGCGCAGGAAACCCTCCTTGTCGGCGTCGAGGATGGCGACGAAACCGCATTCGGGAATGTCGAGGCCTTCGCGCAGCAGGTTGATGCCGACCAGCACGTCGAAAGCGCCGAGGCGGAGATCGCGCAGAATCTCGATGCGCTCCAGCGTGTCGATGTCGGAGTGCATGTAGCGAACGCGCACGCCTTGCTCATGCAAATATTCGGTCAGGTCTTCGGCCATGCGCTTGGTCAAAACGGTGACCAGCGTGCGGTAGCCGGCGGCCGTGGTGTCGCGGATTTCGCCGACGACATCGTCGACCTGGCTTTTCGCCGGGCGGACTTCGACCGGCGGATCGATCAGGCCGGTCGGGCGGATGACCTGCTCGGCGAACACGCCGCCGGCCTGTTCCATCTCCCAGGCGCCGGGTGTCGCAGAAACCGCGACGGAGAGCGGTCGCATGGCGTCCCATTCCTCGAAGCGCAGCGGACGGTTGTCCATGCAGGAGGGCAGGCGAAAACCATACTCCGCCAGCGTCGCCTTGCGCCGAAAGTCGCCACGATACATGCCGCCGATCTGCGGCACGGTGACGTGGCTTTCGTCGATGAAGACCAGCGCATTGTCCGGGATATATTCGAACAATGTCGGCGGCGGATCGCCCGGCTGGCGTCCCGTGAGATAGCGCGAATAGTTCTCGATGCCGGCGCAGGAGCCGGTGGCTTCCAGCATCTCAAGATCGAAGCGGCAGCGCTGTTCGAGCCGCTGTGCCTCCAGCAGGCGGCCGGCGCGCTCGAGCTCGACCAGCCGGTGCTTGAGCTCCTCCTTGATCGACTTGATCGCCTGGTTGAGCGTTGGACGCGGCGTCACATAGTGCGAGTTGGCGTAGATCTTGACGCTCTTCAGCTCGCCGGTCTTCTGGCCGGTGAGCGGATCGAATTCGGTGATCGCCTCGATCTCGTCGCCGAACATCGAGATGCGCCAGGCGCGGTCCTCAAGGTGGGCCGGGAAGATTTCGATCGTGTCGCCGCGCACGCGGAACGAGCCGCGCACGAAATTGATGTCCTGGCGCTTGTACTGCTGGGCGACGAGGTCGGCGAGCAGCGCCCGTTGGTCGAGCCGATCGCCGATCTGCATCTGGAAGGTCATCGCCGTATAGGTCTCGACCGAGCCGATACCGTAGATGCAGGACACCGAAGCGACGATGATGACGTCGTCGCGCTCGAGCAGCGAGCGGGTCGCCGAATGCCGCATGCGGTCGATCTGCTCGTTGATCGAGGATTCCTTCTCGATGAAGGTGTCGGTACGCGGGACGTAGGCTTCGGGCTGGTAGTAGTCGTAATAGGAGACGAAATACTCGACCGCATTGTCGGGGAAGAATTTCTTGAACTCGGAATAGAGCTGCGCGGCCAGCGTTTTGTTGGGCGCCAGGATCAAAGCAGGGCGCTGCGTCTGCTCGATCACCTTGGCCATGGTGAAGGTTTTGCCGGAGCCGGTGACGCCGAGCAGCACCTGCGTGCGGTCATTGTTATCGACGCCCTCGACAAGATCCTTGATGGCGGTCGGCTGGTCGCCGGCCGGCTCGAAATCCGACACCATCTTGATGGCGATGCCGCCTTCGGATTTTTCCGGGCGGGCAGGGCGGTGCGGCGTCCACAGCACGCCGTCCTTGTGCAAGGGGTTGCCGGATTCGATCAGCGCCGACAGCGCCGCGACCGTGGCGGTGACGCTGCCCGAGGCCATGGTCTCGGCGTCTTCCAGCGAGATGTCGAGGCCGGCGACCGGATTGAGGCCGGCTGCGGTGCGTTCGCGGGCCGTGGCCGCGCCGCCCATCGAGGTGCCGCGCGAACTGCGGCCGGGCGCAGCGGACCGCTCCGGGATCTTTTTCGCGGACTTTGGCGATCTACCATCGCCCTTACCGGTGAGACGGCCTTCCTTCTCGGCCTCCTGCTCGATCTGCTCGGCCCAGTCGGCAATCGAGCCGCTCAGCGGCGCGCCGGTGAAGTCGGCCTGCGGCGCCTCGGCGAAGCCGCCTCTGTGCAGAGGCTCCGAGGCATCGAGGAAATCGGTCAGCGGGCTGCGCCGCTTCGGCGGCGAAGCGCCGTTGTCACCCGCCGGAGACGGTGTCTTTTTGTCAGGGAGTTTGGCCATGCCCCAAATATGGGCAGAGTCCGCCAAAATGGAAAGAGTGCAGTGGCGAAGGGCGCTAAGCGGGTCGAAGCTCCTGACACAAGGGTGTCAGGAGCTGTGTTACGCGAAGCCAGGCCGCCTGCTCAATTGAACCACAGCGCGAAGGTCAAAAACCCACCGCCACCGAACTGGCGCTGGATCTGGTCGAACTCGCCGCTGGTCACGATCTCACCGCTCTCGAGGTAGGGCGCGATGGCCGGGCCGGTAATCGACAGCACGAGGTCGAAAGGCTTCGGTTCTTCGAAGAAACGCTTCATGTTGATGCCCTGGCCGGTGCTGGCCGTGATGCGGAAATGCGGCAGCAGCTTGCGGCCTTCCAAAAGGTCTTCGGCCATGGTCAGAGTGGCGAGCCAGGCCTCGATCTGCTCCTCGCCGACTTCGAGCCCGGTGAGCGGGTTCTCGCCCTTCTGCTGCGGTCCCGGCAGCCATTCGCGGTCATTGTCGGTCTCGGCGCGGATCGCCTTCCAGTCCTCGCGCGACAGCCGGATGATTTCGAGCAGATGGCGGCGCGCCGCTTGACGGCGCTCGGGCTCGACCACCGGCCAGTTGACGAGGTGAACCATGGAGATGAAATCCGCGATGCGCCATTCCGATGAGAAGATGCTGCTGCCCATGTCGCCGGCGGGAGGCACGAGAATGTCCTGCAGCGGCAGTTTGGCGCGCGGAAACAGCATGTGGAACGAGCCGTCGAACATGGTCCTGAAATCATGCGCCAGCCAGAAATCGGCCTGCGCCATCAGGAATTCGGCATAGCCCTGCAGCCAGAAACCGTCGGCGCGGTCGAAGCGGAATGTGAGCGAGGAAGCGGCGCCGTCCGACGAGATACCGCCGCGCGACAGCGAGGCCATGATGGCGGCCATGCTTTCATCCGGCGCGATGGCGCCGTCTTCGTTGAGATCGATGCCGGCATGGGTGAGGTCGACGACCATGCCGATATCGGCATCGGCGGGTACCGAGCCCAGAGTGGCCGCGGATGTCTCCAGCCGGTCGCGGAAGGCGACCAGAATGGCACGGAACTGCTCATAGGTCAGCGGTTCGGGATCGGGATTGTCCGGAATCGGCAGCCGCATCAGCGGCAGCATGAAGGATTGCGGGCTTTCGAACCCGTGGCGGTGCAGACCGCCGGCGAGGATTTCCAGCGCGGTGAAGAATTCGCCGGCGCCGGCGGCATAGGCTGACGCCGGATCGCCTTTCGCTGCAGACTCAAGCGTTGTGAGCGCACGGTTGCGCTCGGTCACCGTTTTGGCCTCGAACAAAGCGGTTGCCGCTTCGGGCGCGGCGGCGCGGGCCGAAGATAGCGGCAGCAACAGGAGGAAGGCGGACGCCAGCAGGCCTGCAAAACGTGTCATCTCATCCCTCCACTATGTGATGCGCAGACATTACACGCATTTGGCGCCGTGTCTGCCGGCGGCAGTGTTTCAAGGACTGACGGTCGACACTCCCCGGGCAGACCGTCTACACAAGCTAACCGATTGGGCAAACGATTGGGCGTCGCGTGTCGAACTATCCGCTTTCCTACAAACTGTCATGGCTGCCGCGCTTCCTGAAGCCGTCGCTTGGCGGCGATGTCAGGGATTTTGCGCCGATCGCGGCAACGACACTCATTGATCCACCGCCAGGGCGGAAGGTGCGGCTGGCCTTTGTCGGCGATATTTCGGCGGTGGCCAACCATAGTGCGCCGGAGTGCGATCCGGCGATCGCAAAGCTCTTGGGCTCAGCCGATCTGGTGATCGGCAATTGCGAAAGTCCGGTCGTCGAGCGGCCGAGCGTGGCGTTTGGCACGCGGCTTGGCACTCACCATGCGATGAGCGAGCGGTTTCTTGCCGCGGCGCTTGCCGCCGTAGGCATCGCGCGTGAAAAGCTCGTGCTGTCGCTGGCCAACAACCATGTGCTCGACCAGGGCGTCGCCGGTTTCGACGAGACCGTTGCGGCGTTGAAGCGGCTTGGAATCCGCACCATCGGCACCGCGAAAAAAGGACCGGTCGAGCAGGTCAAGGCCGGGCCGCTGACGATCGGCTTTGCCGCCTTCACACTGTGGCGCAATGGTGACGCCGGGCCATTCACCGAGCTTGTCTCGATGCAAGGCGATCCGGCGGCATGGCCGAGAGGCGCGGCCGACAAGAACATCGATCTCACCTGTGCGGTGCCGCACTGGGACTGGGAGTTCCGGCATTTTCCGCAGCCGCAAACGCAAATGCTGGCGAGGTTGCTGGCCGGTCACGGCGTGGGGCTGATTGCCGGGCACCACGCCCATGTCGTGCAGCCGGTGCAATGGGTCGGCAAGACGCTCGTGGCTTACGGGCTTGGCGACTTCCTCGGCACGGCGCTGGCGCGGCAGCCCTGGCCCGGCCGCATCGCCGGCATTTTCGTCGTCGATGTCAGCGCAGATCTCGGCATGCGCGGTGCGATCGCCGGGTACCGGATGCATCCCTTCATGCGGCTGCGCGCAGGCGGGCATGAGCGGCTGGTTCCGGTCGAGGCGCTGACTGGCCGGGTGAAGGGCAAGGTCCAGGCCAGGCTGAAGGCGATCTTTGGCGACTGACAACTTTCCCGTTATCATAGGCATAATAGGACTTTGCGAGGGGGCGATGGAAGCAGCTGAGTTCATGCCTGATGAAGCGGTGGTCGCCGGCATCAGGAAGAATATCGAGATCTATGAGGCTGGACGGGCTTCGGCCTACCGCCAGGTGCGCTGGCGGGTGCCGGTGTTTCTGGGGCTGCTGCTGGTTTTTGTCGTGCTGGTGGCCTGGCTGTTCAACAAGGTCGCCGACTTGAACGAGCAATGGTTCTCGACGCCGCATGTGTTCCTCTATGTCGGCGGTTTCTTCGCGGCGCTGCTGCTGTACTTCCTGGCGATCAGGCCGGCGACGCGGCTGCAGCAATCGTTCCGTGACACGCTGCTGCCGATCATCTTCGGCTTCATCAGGGATGTGCGCTATCAGCACAGCGTGACGCCGAATTCCTTCGACCGGCTGCCGCGCGCCGTGGTCGGCGCCTTCAACCGGCAGAGCTTCGACGACATCGTGTCAGGCCGCTACGAGGATTTTCCGTTCGAGCTCTACGAGGCGGAGTTGCGCCAAGGGTCGGGCAAAGGCTCGTCGACGGTCTTCAAGGGCGTCATCGTTGCGTTCGAGACAATCGCGCCGTTCCCCGGCATATTGGTCGCGACGCGCCGCAGCAACGCGGTGGTCGGTTTCTTCCGCGGCATCTTCGCCGGCAAGATGCAGGAACTGTCCAGCGGCGATCCGCTGCTCGACGGCGACTACGAATTTCGCACCGACAATGTCGCCGCCGCGCAGCCGCTGGTGAGCGGCCGGCTGGCGCAGGCGCTGAAATGGCTGCACGAGACATGGCGCGATGATCCGGCGCGGGTGGCGCTTAATGGCAGCGATGGTTTCCTGCTCTTGCCGCAGCCGAAGAATTTCTTCGAACTGCCCGCCATTTCCGTGCCGCTCGATTACACCAAGCACATCGCGCCGATGATCGCCGATATGGGCGCGATCCTGGCGACCGCGGCGCTGGTGCGCAAGATCGGCGCGACGGATGGCGAGGCCTAAAGCGCCGCGCGTCGAAACGAATTCATGCGACGCGCTTCAGGTCTTGTTTTCATGCATATCGTTGCCCCAAAACGGCGGTCCTGTTTGGGCGCATGCATTAGCCAGGCTGCCGCGCGGCGCCAACGCCAGCACCAGGGACAGCATGGTTCGAACTGCATGCTTCATGAAATGGCGCTCCTGCGTGTCGATGCTGACACCATCATGCATCTATCTGGAGTTTTCCACGGCAGTGCGACAGCGTGGTACGGTCCGACCGGCAGGCCGCTCACAACCCGCTCGGCACCAGGCCTGCCAGCCAGTTCGCGGACCGCTTGGCCATGCCGACCGTTGCCGACGCGACGCGGCCGAGATCTGTCTTCACCACGGCGTAGCCGTTCCTGGTGCGGTAGAGCACGCCTGTTCCGCCATCGACCACTTGCTCGTAGGCGACCGGCCGTGCCGCTGCTGCCTCCATGGCCGTCGTCGGGGAGCCGACGGAAACGCTCGACCGATGGCTCAGTTCCGGCGGCAACGGGGTTTGGACATTCCGGCTGGCCGGCTTCAGTTCCGGGCGGGATGCGGCCGCCGCCAGTTGCGAAGAAGACGCCGACCCCTTGCTGCGGCATATGCCGGAGACCAGCGGATAGTCGAAGTTCTTCTGGTGCAGCATCTGGCTTTTCATCGCCGCTTCGCAGTCGGCGATGGTCGCCCACTTCGCCGGCGTCTCGCCGATATATTCGCAAAGCTTGGCGTCGCAGTCGCAGCCGACAATGGTCATGGCGACAAGGGCGGTCTTGAGCACGGTCTTGTCCTTCGGATTGCCCCCCGGCAGCCAGTCCTTCCATCGCGCGCGAACAAGGCGGGATTTTGGCCGCGATCACGCGATGAGCCGGGGGATGCGTTTTTGGGTACCGCTCACTACAGGTGGATTTCGAGACACCCGGTAGCAATAGGGCGGGGGCGTGATGCATTTGCAGTAAGAAGCCTGAATAAATCTTGTCGGCTATGGCCGCGACAACTGTTTCTTGGCCCGGTTTTCTACTACGATACTCACGGGGCGATACAACAATATAGGAGGGGTTTGTCATGGGAAGAATTGTCCGGTCCGCCGAGCCTGTGCCGAAAAGGGAATCAACGCTCGAGGGTATTCCAGGCGATGCTCCGCTCGGCGTCGACGATGACAAGCAAGAAGATCAAGGATCGAAAGGCGGCGATGGCTATCTCGACCGGGTTGCGAAGTACGTGCCTGCCGAAGTCGTGGCATTTTTCATCTTCGTCAACTCCATCCTGGTCAATGCCACTGAGCAGCCGGTTGCCAAGGCGTTGACCGATGCGGTGGCGGAAGAGACCAAAGGCAATCCGGGGGACATTCCGGGTAAGGTGCAGGCAGCCATCTATAAGATTGAAATGGCCGGTATCAGCGTCTGGACCATTTCATGGATCATGTTGATCGTCGCGCTGGCGATGACGCCGGTGTATCTGAAATCGGTCAGCGATTCAGCCGACAATGCGGAGGCTCCGGGAGCCAACATGGTCATGTCGATGCTCGCCTTCCCATTCTGGGCCTATGCCGTCAACGCGCTGGCCCTCAGGCCATGGCATGACGGTGCGCTGGCCAGCATCATGCTCGCCACCTTCACGCTCATCAGCGGCGCCATACGGCCGGAATATATAAACGCTGGCCTCAATTTGATCCCGGGCATCGGCCCGAAGAAGTAGCTTGGCCCGCCGGGCAGGCCGCGGTGCAGGGCGCGGCTTCAGTTGTAGACGCGCTCCAGCCTCGCGCCTGCTTCGAACAGCGCCGGCAGCACGATGTGCAGCTTGCGCACGGCGACGATCAGCCCGGTGCGACGGGTGGCCGGATCGATCGGAACGGTTGGCTGAACGGCGCCCGGGCGCCTTCGGGCGGAGCGAAGTCTGCCGCCGAAAGCACGGTGAGCATGATCGCGTCGTTGCCACCGATCTCGACGAAGGACACGCCTCTGTCGATCAGGCGCGGGATCATGTCGGTGAATTGCTGACCGCGCCTGGTGATGAAGATGGTTCCGTCAGCGCCGAAATCTCGTTCCAGCAAAGTATCGGCTTCTTACGCGTCGCTTCGCCGACCGGACCTTGGCCCAAAAGACAGTCGGCGCCGGGATTTCTCCCAGCGCCTCCCTGTCAGATCAGGACACGGTCGCGGCAGCAACTTCCGCAAAGTCGTCGCGCCATGCCGGCCTTGATTTTGACGGTCCTGCCAGTCACCGCCCGAAGGCAGTGCCCGTTCCAGACCACGCCGTTCTCCACCCTTGCGAGCTTCGTTCGGCGCGCCATCGAAGGTTTTCGCCGTCCTTCATGGCAGCATCGGTCCGCCGTTGGCGTTCGCACGCTTTCCGCGGCCCCGTAGGTCTCGGCATCCGTCCCTCGAACAAGCAAGCCTGCTCTCGCTTCGGGCCGTACGGGCCTCAGGAAATCCGCCTTTTCGCTTTGCCTTTCGGCGTGGCGATCGGTAGCCGCCTGAGATGGTTAAACTTACGCCGGGTAAGGGTTTTGGGGAATGGGCGTGAGCCTGTGGATAACGGGATTATCGGGGATCGTTTGCCACAAAGCTCGGAATTTCGACTCCAGCTGCATTAGACAGCCCGCCGGCTTTTTGGCGCCTGATCGGCTGTGCCCCTTGCTCCGCCGGCTGGCGCGGGCTTCAATGCAGGCAAAGCATCGAGCCTATCGGCTCGGTGCGGGGAGGGTGCGCATTGAAAGTCGGGGTGGTGCTCAATCCGATTGCCGGCGGCGGCCGGCTGAAACGGCATTGGCCGGAGGTCTTCGCATCGCTGAAAAAGCATTTCGGCGAATTCGAGCTGCGCGAGACGCAGGCCGAGGGCGACGCCGAAAGGCTGGCGCTCGACCTCGCGGCAAGCGGCTTCGGGCTGGTGATCGCGGCCGGCGGCGACGGCACCGCCAGCGAGGTGGCCGACGGATTGCTGCAGGCATTCGATGAGAGCGGCCGGACAACCGAACTTGCCTTGCTGCCTTGCGGCACCGGCATCGATTTCGCGCGCGGACTTGGCCTGCCGAAAGAGGTGGATGCGGCGTTGAAGCGGATCGCCGAAGCCAAGGCGCGCAAGGTCGATGCCGGGCGCATCTGCTACATCGACGACCATGGCGCGCTGGCCAGCCGGCACTTCATCAATATCGCCAGCCTCGGCCTGTCCGGCGCCACGGACCGTGCGGTCAATGCCGACAAGCGCAAGGGCAGGATGTCGGCCAAGGCGCTGTTTTTCTGGCGCACCGTGGTCGAGTTCATCCGCTACCGCTTCCAGGACGTCAGGATCACCGTCGACGATGGCACCCCGGTCGAGGCGCGCATGGCGCTGGTGGCGGTTGCCAACGGAAAGTTCTTCGGCGGCGGCATGATGATCGCCCCGGACGCCGAACTCGCCGACGGCCAGTTCGACATCGTCATCCTGCGCGCGGCCGGCAAGCTGAAGCTGATCTGGGATATTCGGCTGCTCTATGGCGGCCGGCACCGCAACCATCCGGCCATCACCATATTGCGTGGCCGGAAAGTGGTGGTCGAACCTAGCGGCGATGTCGAGAAGAACGGCGCGCTGGTCGACATAGATGGCGAGTCGCCGGGGCGTATACCCGCGACGTTTGAGATCCTGCCCGGAGCGCTGACGCTGAGATATTGAATCAAGGCGTTGAGGGATTGATTCAGGTGGTTTGAGCGGCGATTCCGGCGAACCGGCCAAGGGCCTGAAATGGCAGGACATATTTACCCGGCTTAGCTTTCCAGCTTGGCTGGGAAACCGGGCGCGCGCAGATCCATGTCGACGGCATCCTCGAGCAGTTTGACGATCTGGGTCGACCAGGCGCCGCCGCCATATTCCTGTTTGCCCATCAGGAAAATCTCACTCACAAGCGGCGCCAGTTGGAGTGGCAGTCTGAACTCCCTGCCCATCGCAAGCGCAAAGCCGAGGTCCTTCAGTGCCAGGTCCATGGTGAAGCCAATGTCGTAGGAGCCGTTGAGGATGAGCTGGCTTTCGGTCTCATGGACGAAGCTGTTGCCGGAGGAGGCGACGATGGCGTGGTAGGATTGCGCGAGGTCGAGGCCGCCTTGCTTGGCCAACATCAGCGCCTCGCCGGCGGCGACGAGATGGATGAAGGCCAGCATGTTGGTGATCACCTTGATCACCGCCGCCGAGCCGACCGGACCCATCAGGAACGATTTTGCGCACATCGCTTCGATGGCGGGACGATGGCGCTCGTAAAGCGCAGCATCGCCGCCGACAAGCGCGGTGATCTTTCCGACCGCGGCCAGATGCACGCCGCCGGTGACCGGGCACTCCAGCGTCTCGATGCCTTTGGCCGCGGCGAGGGCGGCGAGGCGCAGGATCTCGTCGCGGCCGTTGGTCGACATCTCGATCCAGGAGCCGCCCCTGGGCAGACCCTCGAGCAGGCCGCCGGCATTCGCCAGCACCGCTTCGCTGACCTTGGGCGAGGGCAGGCAAGTAATGGCATTGCCGGCCTGTGCCGCCGCTTCGGCCGGGCTGGTCGCGGCCGTGGCGCCGAGCGCCACGAGGCGCTCGACGGCGGCGGGGTCGCGGTCGAAGACGATGACGACAAAACCGTTGCGCAACAGGCTGGCGGCAAGGTTGCCGCCGAGATGGCCAAGGCCGATGAAGGCGTAGCGTTCGCTCACGGCATCAGCGGCATTTGCATCATCTGCAAATGCAGGTCCTTGCCGGTGTAGGGATGCGCCTCGCAGACCGCTTCGTTGAGCTCGACGCCGAGGCCGGGCTCCTTCGACGGAATGACATTGCCGTCCTGCCACTCGATCTTCTTCTTCAAGAGCGTGGCGTGGAAACCGTCCCACTGCTTCAGCGATTCCAGGATGAGGAAATTGGGCAGCGTCACCGCCAGCTGGATGTTGGCGGCGCCAACGATCGGCCCGCAATAGCAGTGCGGCGCGATCTGGATGTGGTAGGCCTCGGCCATGGCGGCGATCTTCTTGGTTTCGAGAATGCCGCCTGAGCGGCCAAGGTCCGGTTGCAGGATGGTGGCGGCGCGGTTCTCGATCACGCGAGCGAATTCGAACTTCGTGGTCAACCGCTCGCCGGTGGCGATCGGGATCGAGGTGCCGCGGGCGACATGCGCCATCACTTCGGGCATGTCCGGCGGGACCGGCTCTTCGAACCACAAGGGATCGTAGGGCTCGATGGCTCGTGCCATGCGCAGCGCACCCGACGCGGTGAACTGGCCATGCGTGCCGAACAGAATATCGGCGCGGGTGCCGACCGCTTCGCGGATCGCCTTGACCATGCGGGTGGAGACATCGATGTCGATCAGGCGCGGCTGGTGGCCGTCGAAGGCGGTGTAGGGGCCTGCCGGGTCGAGCTTGACGGCGTTGAACCCCTGCTCGACATATTCGAGCGCGCAGGCGGCCGCCAATTCGGGGTCATTGTAGACGTTCCGGCCGTCCGGCGCGTCCTCCGAATGGACGCTGCCGGTGTGCGGATAGAGATAGGTGTAGGAGCGCAGCGTCTCGTGCACCTGGCCGCCGAGCAGTTTGTAGACCGGCTTGTCGGCTTCCTTGCCGACAATGTCCCAGCAGGCCATTTCCAGCGCCGAGAAACAGCCCATGCCGGTAACGTCGGGGCGCTGGGTAAATCCTGAGGAATAGGCGCGGCGGAAGAAGGTCTCGATGTCATGCGGATCGTGGCCGATCAGGTAACGCTCGGCCATGTCCTCGACCAGCTTCGCTGTTATGTGAGCCGAGAAGGTGGCGTTGTAGGCCTCGCCGTAACCGACGACGCCGCCATCGGTGGTCAGCTTGACGAAGATGAAATACTTGCCGCCGATGCCGGGCGGCGGGTTGCCGACTACCCAGGTCTTGACGTCGGTGATCTTCATTTTTGGTCCTCCAGAACCAGTTCGGCGCCCTTCCATCCGGTCATGACCGAGGCGGCGTTGGTGTTGCCGGTGATGTTGGCGGGAAAGATCGAGGCGTCGATGACACGCAGACCTGCGAGCCCGTGCACTTTCAGGCGCGGGTCGACGACGGCGACCCCGGCGCCCGGCCCCATGCGGCACGTCGAGACCGGGTGATAGACGGTGCCTGAGCGCTTCCTGAAATCCTGGATCAGATCGGCATCCGATTGGATCGATGGGCCCGGCAAAACCTCCTCAGTGATGATCTCGGCCATGGCGGGCATCGAGGCTATCTTGCGCACGAATTTCACCGCCGCCAGCATCTCGTCGACATCGGCGTTGGTGGAATAGGCGTTGGCGACGATCCTGGGATAGTCCAGCGGATTGCTGGAGCGGATCATGATCTCGCCGCGGCTGGACGGGCGGCAGTTGGAGAGGCCGATGGAAAAGCCCGGCCACGGATCCGGCGTCAGGATCGGCCGCTCGCCGCTCTTCGGAATGACGGTCGAGAAAGCCTGGAAATAAAGCTGCATGTTGGGGCGCGAAAACGCCAGGTCGGTTCGGAAGAAGCCGCCGCCATGGTTCATCGACAGCGACAGCGGGCCGGAGCGGGTGAGGATGTACCGCATGCCGACCAGCAGCTTGCCCCACCAGGGCCGCAGGATTTGGTTGAGCGTCGGCACGTTTCCCTTGAAGGTATAGTTGATGCCGACATGGTCCTGCAGATGCGCGCCGACATTTTCGTTGCCGTGGACGACCGGGATGCCAAGCCCCTTGAGCAGTGACGAGGGGCCGACGCCGGACAGTTGCAGCAGCTGCGGCGAGTTGATCGAACCGGCGGACAGGATCACCTCGCGGCCGGCCCGCGCCGTCTTGGTCTCGCCGTTCTGCAGATATTCGATGCCGACGGCTCGCTTGCCCTCGAACAGGATTCTGGTCGCCAGCGCATTGGCTTCGACGCGCACATTCGCGCGCTTCATCGCCGGGCGCAGGAAGGCGCGCGCGGCCGACATGCGGCGGCCATTCCTGGTCGAGATCTGGTAGACGCCGACGCCTTCCTGGGCGGCGCCGTTGAAGTCAGGGTTGAGCGGCAGCCCAGCCTGCTGGCCGGCTGCGAGGTAGCGCCTGGTCAGCGGATGGACGGCGTTCGTCGTGTCGGTGATATGCAGCGGCCCGCCGGTGCCGCGCCATCTGTCGGCGCCGGCCTCATTGTCCTCAAGCGCCTTGAAGCCCGGCAACAGATCGTCATAGCCCCAACCGGGATTTCCGGCATCGCGCCAGTCGTCAAAGTCCTCGCGCGCGCCACGGATCCAGACCATGGCGTTGATCGAGCTGGAGCCGCCAAGCAGCTTGCCGCGCGGCCAATGGTCGACATTGCCGGCAAGGCCGGGGTCCGGCTCGGGCTTGTAGTTCCAGTTGACCGCCGGATCGAAGAAGGTCTTGCCGTAGCCGAGCGGCATCTGGACATAAAAGCGGCGGTCGCTGCCGCCGGCCTCCAGCACCAGCACGGAGAAGCGGCCCGAAATCGACAGCCTGTCGGCCAGAACCGAGCCGGCCGAGCCGGAGCCGACGATGATGAAGTCATAAGTCTGCATGATTGGTGTTGGCGGCTCCGCAAAACTGAGCGCAGCCTATCCGCGACGGCTTGGCCGCGCCCCTGCGGCTTCCGGCATGGCTTGTGAAAAAAGCGACCGTGAGACGCCTGGTCGGAAAAGCCACCATGGAACCGACATTGCGCCGGGAGCCTCGCCCGTCGCGTTGACCTCTTGGGCCCGTGACGCTACGGGATCAAGGGCTATCGCTTTAGGGGAATCTCGGATGGTGCATTACGCGGACGGACGGCCGATCGGCGATCTGACCTTGCGTACGCTCGCCATGCCGGCCGATGCAAATGCGGCCGGCGACATCTTTGGCGGCTGGGTGATGGCGCAGATGGATCTTGCCTGCGGCATCCGTGCGGCCGAGCGGGCCAAGGGCCGCGTGGTGACGGCGGCGGTCAAGGAAATGTCCTTCGCCAAGGCGATGAAGATCGGCGACACGCTGTGCATCTACACCCATGTCGAGCGCGTCGGCCGCACCTCCATGACGCTCAAGGTCGAGGCCTGGGCGCAACGCTACCTCTCCGACCTGATGGAGAAGGTCACCCACGCCGATTTCGTCATGGTGGCGCTGGATAGCGACGGCAAGCCGAAGCCGATTCCAACCGAAAGTTGACATCGTCGATTCTGCCAAGCTTGCGCTTATGTAACATCCCCCGCGCGGGCGATGCGCTGCGCGACATCCAATGGTTGCCTTCACATCCGATTCTGCGGGCGGCGGAGGAAGACAATGCGTCAACACATGCTGAACGGCTGGCTCGTGGCGGCCCTCGTCGCGGTGATCTGCCTGCTTGGCACGACCGCTTATACCGAGATCAGGAAAGAGCTTCCAAGCGTTGCCTGCACGCACGACCGGACCGTTGGCAACGAGCGGACTGCCCAGCGGTCTGCAAGGGTAGAGACGTGCGGCGCAGTGTGTTGCAGCAACCCTGCGTCAAAGGCCTGAGGGCCCGTCGGCGGAAGACCTCGTCAGCCTCAAAATGATCATGCGCCGGCGAACGAAACGCTGCAGCTATGTCGCGATGGCGCGACCAACGATGCCAGGGCGGATCCAGTTAAACCCGGGTACGCGTCGTCGACGGCAAAATCCGTAAACTATTGCTGGGCAACGGTTTTCAGGCGTGCACGCCATCGAATCTTTCACGCGCCGCCTGGACCCGCGAGGTGTTCTTCCGCGCCCATTCGCCGAGCGCGCCGACCGGCACCAGCAGCTCATGGCCGAGCTCCGTCAGCTCATAGTCGACGCGTGGCGGGATGGTCGGGAACACGGTTCGGGTGACGAAGCCGTCGCGCTCAAGACCGCGCAAGGTGGTGGTCAGCATCTTCTGCGAAATGCCGCCGACAGCGGCGCGCAACTCATTGAAACGCAGCGGTCCGCCGCCCAGCTTGCCGACGACCAGAACGGTCCATTTGTCGCCGACGCGCTGCAGGATTTCCGAGACGGCGCGGCAGTCTTCGGTGTTGTGCGGGTGCCTCAGTAACATAACGGTGCCTCCTTGCGCTGCCATTTGTCAGTATCTCATATAGCGCCGGTATCCAAACGATACCAGCTTTTGCATATATGGAGAGCCCCATGTCCAAGCCCAAAATCGCCATCGTCGTCGGTTCGACACGCGCCGCGCGTTTCGCCGATGTGCCCGCCCAGTGGATCGCCAAGATCGCGAAATCTCATGCCGACATCGACGTCGAGACCGTCGACCTGCGCGACTGGCCGCTGCCCTTCTTCGACGAGGTCGCCTCGTCCGCCTGGGCGCCGTCGCAGAACGAAGTTGCCCAGCGCTGGCAAAAGAAGGTCGCCGAATTCGACGGCTTCATCTTCACCGCCGCCGAATACAATCATGGCCCGACGGCCGTGCTGAAGAACGCCATCGATTACGCCGCCAATGAATGGAACAAGAAGCCGGCCGGTTTCGTCGGCTATGGCAGCGTCGGCGGCTCGCGCGCTGTCGAACATTTGCGTCTTGCCGCGGTCGAATTGCAGATGGCGCCGGTCAAATCCGCCGTTCACATTGCCTGGAGCGATTTCCTGGCGGTGCGCCAGGGCGAGAAGAAGCTCGAGGAGATCGAGCATCTGAACCAGGCTGCCACGGCGCTGGTCAACGACGTTGCCTGGTGGGCCCGCGTGCTCAAGGCAGCGCGTCAGGCCGACGCGATTGCCGGCGAAGCCCAGGCGGCCTGAGCCTTATCGTCCCAAGGACCGATGATTTTTCCAAAGGGCGGCGTTTGCGCCGCCCTTTTTCATTCACGTGAAGAGGCGCTCTCGGCTCCCTTGGCCGGATGGTGGAGTCGGACCGGCAAGGTCGCGCTGATGCCTTGACGATCCCGCGCGAAGGATCGCCGCCTGTCACAGCCAACCGTCGGAAAACCCGGCCCGGCGCAGTCCTGTGGTGATGGCCGGCACGCGGCGCATCAATCGCCACAGGAAGTCGGACCGGTAGTTCTCGATCATCAGGGCGATCGGCCCCTGGTTGATGCCGACATGGTCCGGCGATACCCAACCGCAGGCGCGGCCGTCGTCGGCAGCGATCGTCGGGTTGAAGCTCGCGGTGAAGCCGTAAGGGTTGCCGTCGCGCAGGTCCATCTCGTGGAAATGGCGCAGCGCCGGCAGCACGATTTCCGGCGCAAAAGGCAAGGAGGCGATTGCCGCCCATGGCGACAGCGTGCCGTCATCGGGGCCAAACGGTGCGCCGCGGGCGAGATAACCGAAGAAGCGGCGTCCATCGGCTCGCCGCGCGATCGGACCTGGGCCGTCGCTGGCGGTGACGCCCCAGCAATTCTCGCCATAGCCCGCGAACCCCCTCGGATTGCGGATTGCGTAATCGCGCTGCAGATACGTCGCCTGGCGGCTGTTTTCGAAATAGTCCCGGTCGTGATCGCGCATGAAGGCATCGCGGATGTCGCGAAAATCGATCCAGATATGCGAGAACTGGTGGATGAAAAGCGGGCCGGCATAGACCATCTCGCGGCCGTAGATGGTCTTCCATTTGTAAGTGGACGGCCAGGCCGCGTAGCTCTCGGGAGTTAGCGAGTGGGTCGGCGAACCGAGACCCAGGACGTACAGGATCAGCGCCTCGTCAAATCCTTCCCAGCGGTAGCGGAGAAAGCCTTTTCCAGGCCGCCAGCCATGGGTGACGGTGGCGCCGCCGTTCTGCGCCCAGCGCCAGTCGGCACGGCGGTAGAGCGCATCGGCAAGCTGGCGGATTTCCAGTTCGAGCTCATCGTCCTCGTCGAAATAAGCGCCGGCGGCCAGAACACCGGCAAGCAAAAGGGCGGTATCGATCGTGGACAGTTCGCAATTCCAGACGCGGCGGCCGGTCTTCATGTCGAGGAAATGATAGTAGAAACCTTTGTAGCCGGTGGCATCGGGCTCCGGCCCGTGCGGGGCGTTCCAGAAGAAGCGAAGCGTGGCGAGCGTCCGCTCGATTGCGGCATCGCGCGTCATGAAACCGCGCTCGACACCGACGGGATAGGACGACAAAGCGAGCCCGACGGCGGCTATGCTGGCAGGCGACGCCTGTGTGTTGCGGTCGGCGACCAGGCCGTTGGCAGGGTTGGCCTCGTTGAGAAAATACTCGAAGGACAGGCGCTGGATATCTTGGAGAAGCTCGTCGTTTAGCGCGTGTTCGTTCGATGCATCCATGACAATCGATATAGAGGCTTTGGCTGCTTTTGCCATTCGCCCAGCGGATCAATCATGGGTGAGGGCAGGCTGGGGCCGATAGCGAAAGGCGCTGCCGACGCACCGAATTCAAATCGAGGGGCTGCGAAGATCGGTTGGACCGCCATATGCACGGCCCTGCCATCTGGCCTGGCCGTCCTCCCCTGATATATCCGGCTGCGATCCATCACATGAGCATGCCCCGTGAAGTCACCCAGCCTGTCAGGCGTCGTTTCCCCCATGACCCCGGTGCTGGTCTGTGCACTTGCGATCTTCCTTCTGTCCGCCATGGATGCGGCGATGAAAATCCTGGTGATCGCCGTCGGTGTCTACAACACGGTGCTGTGGCGAAGCATGCTTGCGAGCGTGGTCGCGGGCACGGCCTGGGCGGCGGGGCCGCGTTCCCTTCCCACGCCTTCCGTGCTGCGGCTACACGCGCTGCGCGCCGTGATCGTGGGCATCGTTCTGCTGTCGTTCTTCTGGGGCCTTGCCAGATTGCCGCTAGCGGATGGGATCGGGCTTAGTTTCGTCGCGCCGCTGTTCGCTCTCCTGCTGGCGGCGCTGCTTTTGGGCGAACGCATACAGCGCCAGGCGATCTGGGCGTCGCTGGCGGGCATCGCCGGCGTCGTCATCATCATGGCCGGACAGTTCGGGCAAGGGAACTATACCGGGGATGCCCTGCTTGGCACGGTGGCGGTGCTCGCATCGACGGTGTTCTACGCCTACAATCTGATCCTCTCGCGGCGGCAGGCGCTGGTGGCCAAACCAGTCGAGATCATGCTGTTCCAGAACCTTTGCGTTGCCGCCGTCCTTCTCCCCGCCGCTCCATGGCTCGCGGTTGCCCTGCCGGGCAATCTCTGGCTTCCATTGGCCGGGGTGACGGCGCTGTCGCTCTCCGGCCAGTTCCTGATGAGCTGGTCCTACGCGCGGGCCGAAGCGCAATATTTGATCCCGACGGAGTATTCTGCCTTCATCTGGGCGATCGTGTTTGGCTGGCTGTTCTTCGACGAGGCGGCGACCTGGACCACGCTGGCTGGAGCGGCCCTGATCGTGGCCAGTTGCCTGATCGCCTCGCGCTCCAATCCGAAGCTTGCCGAACCGATCGAAGCCGCGGTCTGAGCGCGCTATTCGCTTTGACGGCAGAGCGTCAACGCACCACTTCGCGATGGCCGCTGGGCAGCCGGGTGGCGATCAGCTTGTCGATGCGGCGGCCGTCGAGGTCGACGACCTCGAAACGCCAGCCTTGCGCGTCGACGCATTCGCCGGTCGCCGGCAGATGGTGCATGTGCGACAGCACATAACCGGCGACGGTCTCGTAATCGCGATTTTCCGGCAGGTCGATACCGAGAACGTCAGCCATCTCGTCGGCTTGCATGTATCCCGCGAGCAGCCATGAGCCGTCCTCGCGCTTGACGGCGTTTTCCTCGTCGCCGGCGTCGGTATCGGCCCGGAAGACGCCGGTGATGGCCTCGAGGATGTCGGCAGGTGTGACGATCCCTTCGAAATGGCCGTATTCGTCATGCACCAGCGCCATCGGCACGTCGGATTCCTTCAGCTTCTGCAGCACATCCAGCGCGTCGGCCTGGTCGTAGACGATGGGGGCGGCGCGCACATGCTTGCGCGGATCGAGTGCGCGGCCGGCGAGCAGGGCGGCCAGCACGTCGCGCGTCTGAACAACGCCAACCATGACGTCGACGCCGCCATCGCCGGCCGGGAGGCGCGAATGCTGGGTCTCCATCAAGAGCTTGCGGATGGCGCCCTCATCGGACTGCAAATTGATCCAGTCGACCTCGGTGCGCGGCGTCATCACGGCGCGCACGGCGCGATCGCCGAGCCGCATGACGCCGGCGATCATGCGCCGCTCGTCGGATTCGATGGTGCCGTGGTGCTCGGCCTCGGCGACCAGCATCTTGATCTCTTCGTCGGTGACCTTCTCCTCGCTCTCGCCGCGCTGGCCAAGCAGCCACAATATGGCGCGGCCGGAAATGTCGAGCAGGAACACCAGCGGCGCCGAGACGGTGGCGAGGATGGTCATCGCAGGCGCTGCGCGGGCCGCAACACGCTCGGGATCGCGCAGCGCGATCTGCTTGGGCACCAGCTCGCCCACGATCAGCGAGAAATAGGTGATGATCGCAACGACAATGCCGACGCCGAGCGGATCGGCGATGTTTTCGCGCATGCCGGTCGAGGCCAGGTACACCGACAGCCTGTTGCCCAGCGTGGCGCCGGAGAAGGCGCCCGACAGCACGCCGACCAGAGTGATGCCGATCTGCACTGACGACAGGAATTTGCCGGGATTGGAGCCGAGCGTCAGCGCACGCCCGGCGCCATTGACGCCGCGGTCGATCATCGCCTTGAGCCGCGCCGGGCGCGACGACACGATGGCGAGCTCGGACATCGACAGAAGGCCGTTCACACAGATGAGGACGACCACGGTGGCGATTTCGACGTATAGCATCAGGGCTCAATAGCATTGCGGCGGGCCGCAGGAAAATAGTCCGCGATGATTTTTGGAAAATGACAGTGGTTCAGGGGAATTGCCTGAGCACCCCGACAACAGCCTTGCCGTCGGTGAAATAGGGATCGCCGCCGCCGTTGCGTCCGGTCCTGGTGGCGCCGATGCCCGGGATGTCGCTCACCGAGATCACCATGCCGGCCGCCGACAGGTCGTGGATCACGAGATCGCGCTCGGCGTCGATGTCAGGGGCGATATGGTGGGTGATGGCGCCGGTATCGTGGCTGAGACCAACGCCGCGGTCGAAGCTGGCCGAGCCCATCCAGAGCGTTCGGCCGTCGTCGCCGGTCGCATCGCTGCGCCAGAAGCGGACATGATGGCGCCGGTCGGCGCTCCCGCCGACCGGCTTTTCGAAGGCGAGATCCTGGGCGCGGCCTTCGAACAGCAGCCGGCTGACCGGGGCGTCAGGATAGGGATGGTCGAACAGCACGCTCTCACCGATTTCGATCGCGGTCTTTAGCGTCACGCCATCGGCCGTATCCCATCCGGTCATGGCGAAGGCATGGACCATCTCTTTTTCGGTACCGACAAGGCCGATATTGATCGGGTCGCCGGGAATGCCTTGCGGCGTGTGTGTCACCATCTCGAAAGTCTGCGTGCGAAAGCCGCGGTCGCGAACCGTCCAGAATTCCGGCGCAGCGACATAGGCGAGGGCCAGCCAGACCGCCAGAAGAGCGGCGAGCCAGGTCAATGCGCGTCGTTGCAGGCTTCGTCGGCTCATGAAAGCGGCTCGATCCGTGCGGTATCTGTGCCTGACGGACCCTGGAAATCAATGGCCAGCGGCGAGCAGCCGTTCTATCGTCGGCCATCGTTTTTGCGGGGGGTGAGCAGGAATGGATAAGAAGCCGGTGGGTCGCAGCTCGATGGCATTGACCGCGGACCTTGTCGCAAGGGTCGAGCGTGTCGAACCGGATCCGGGTCCCGAGCCCGGAACAACCGAGCATACAGACGCGGAGTTCGATAGTCTTGTCGAGCAACTTCTGTCGGAGCATCGGCCTGAAGCGCTATGGGTCTTTGCCTACGGGTCGCTGATCTGGAACCCCGAATTTGCCCATGTCGAGCAGCGCCCGGCCACGGCGCCAGGATGGCACCGCTCGTTCTGCCTGACGCTGACCCGTTGGCGCGGAACCCGTGATTTGCCGGCGCTGATGCTGGCGCTCGATCGAGGCGGCAGCTGCAACGGCATCGTCTATCGGCTGCCCGCGGAAGACCATGTCGGGCAACTTGGCCAGTTGATGCGCCGCGAGATCGATGCCAATCCGCCGACTAACGTGCCATGCTGGATCAAGGTCAAGACCAAGGATGGGCCGTTGCGGGCCTTGGCTTTCGTCGCCGCGCCAGGCGGCAGGGCCTATGCCGGCCGGCTGCCATTGGAGCAGGTTGCCGACACGCTGGCGCGGGCTGCCGGGCATTGGGGCTCGTCGGCTCAATACCTGTTCCGAACCGTCAGCAAGTTGGAAGAGAGCGGTATCCGCGACAGGAACCTTTGGCGCATCCAGGATCTGGTGGCCCAGCAAATCATCGCTTCCATAGGGAACGCCAATCCGACTGATTTCTGAACGGTGAAACGCCTTAGCGGCAGGCGCGGTAGCCGCTTTTGCGGTTCTTGATGTCGAAATGGAAATGGTTGCGGTGATCGTAATTGTAGCCGGGACCGAGCACGGTGGTGAAATACTGGCAGCCGTCGGCACGCACATTGTTGAGGAAGCCGCGGGTGCGGAAGGCAAACAGGCCGGGCTTGCGCACGTCGATGTCGTCGCCGTTGTTGAGCTCGATGCTCATGACGTCGAGGGCGTTGCCCTTGCCGTGCTCGGACAGGACACCTTCGCCGGCGATGTTGCGGCAGGAATAGCTTGAGCCCTGGTGGATGGTCTTGACGCCCGAGAAATAGCGCCAGCGGGCGGAGGGAACCAGTTCGTTGCTGGTCCAGGCGGCGAAACTTGCGGCCATGTCGCAGGTCAATGTTGCGGCGGGCTTCATCTGGATGCCGCCGATGGCGGAGACCTTGACCGGCCAGTCTATGCCGCACTGTCCCTCATGGATCGGCTGGACATCGGTGTAGACGACGCGAAGGCGCTTCAGCTCGCCACGGCAATCGGTTTCGCTGGCCGGCATCTGCTGCGGCTCCGACTCCGACATCGGCTCGTCCATGTGCGGATAGGCGGCAGTCATGTAGGGATTGGATGGGACGAGCTTCTGCATGCCTTCATATTGCGGCACGGCCGCGGTCTGCGAGCCAACATCGACGGCCGGCTGCAGCGACAGCACGCTGCCAGTGTTGCAAGCCGAAACGGCGGCCAGCGCAAGACCGGCGGCCAGTATCGCTGCGCTTTTTGCCTTCGCGGCGCGAAATATTGCGGCCATGGGCGGAATCCTGTCCTTGATCGGTGGAATTTTAACGATCAAGGGTAAAGGAAAACTCAGCGTTCCCGTTCATGCCTGCGGCCGAAATGCGGCAGCCAGACCATCACCGGCATGGCGATCACTGGAGGGCCATCACTGGCAGAAAGTGCCACCATTCCGGCGCGGTTCGAGATCGAGATGGAAATGCAGGGAATGGTCCGGGTCCGCGCCCGGTCCAAGCACGGTCTTGAACGGTCCGCAGGCGGCCTTGCGCACCGCATTGAGGAATTTGCCGTCCTTCTCGGGCGGCGTTGGACCGACTTCGACCTTTCTGCCATCCGACAACGTGAAGCTGGCAATATCGAGCGCATTGCCGAAGGCATGTTCCGACAGATGGCGCGTGCCGTTGCGCGGCCGGCAGACAAAGGCCGATGCCTGGTTGATCGATTTCAGGTCGGCTCCGAACTCGGCTTTCGCCGCCGGCTGTATGATTTCGGCGGCAAAGCGGGCTGCCGCCTCGGCCATCGGGCAGTTGAGTTCGGTCGTGGGTCCGATGGCGATGGATTTTCCGAGCGACTTCAGCACCAGGGGATAGGGGATCGAGCAGCCGATGTCGGGATTGCTTTCCGCCTTATGCTCCTCGAATTCGACACCAAGGGCCGTCAGCCGCTCGCGACAGGCGACTTCCGCCGCCGGCATTTTTGCATCGGGCAAATCGGCCGAGCGCGGATCAGGCAGCATCTTCTTGTCGCCGGCATCGGGTTTTTCAGGTGGCTGCGGAGCAACGGCCGGCGGCTGAGCTTCAGGTTCCGGAGTGTCTGGCTTTTGTGTCGGAATCGGCACCGCGGCCGGCGGCTCGGGCTCGCTTTGCCTATCGATCGACGGCTTCGGGGCTGACGGTCCGGGCCGCGCCTGCTTTTTAAAATGGGACTTTTCTTCGTTGAATCGATCGTCATTGGACCGGTTGGGCGCGCCAAGGGGGTTCGGACCTTCGGCCTTTTGCTTTTCGATCGGTGCCGCGCCGGTCTTCGGCGCCTCTGAAGGACGCGCCTCGGGCAGCGGGACAACGCGCGAGGGCTGCACCGGAACATCGGCGGGCGAGGGCTCTTTATCCGGGGTCTTTTGTTCCACCTGCTTTGGCGTGATGTGCCGCTGTGGCCTGGGCTTCTGGCGGTGTTTGCTGCGCGGCTTAGGATGCGAGTCGACCCGCGGTGAAAACAGCTGCTCCAACCGCTGTGACAGCGGCGTGTAATGCTTTTTGCGCTGTTTGGCGTCAGCTTGCGTCAGCAGGGGCGCCAGCAGCAGAGCCGTGACGACCATGACCAGTGCAACCCTGCATGTTCGGGAAAGTACAACAGACCCCATCGTCCTCAACGGCGCGAGCGCCCGGAGGTTGCCTGCGGCCCATCACGAACGGTAACGACGTCGTTACGCGCCAATCGCTTCCAGCCCTTCTTCCAGCCAGTCGGCCAAAAGCGGCATGCCGAGCAGGTATTTCGCCGTGCGCTTGTTGGCGCGGTCGCGCGCGGCGGCAACCGCATCGGACCATTCCGCTGCGTCATAGTCGCCGCGGCCGACCCAGGCCAGCGCGATCAACTCGGCCGCTTCGTCGACGTTGAGGTCGTTGATCAGCTCGCGCAGCTCTTCCTCGGTGAGGTCTTCCGCGCTTTCCTCCGCCAGACCGTCATGGTGGTGATTGGCATGTGATTCACCATCGAGCTCGACCTCATGCTCGGCACCGTCGGCATAGTCTTCGTTGACGGCAGCACTCAGTCCCTTTGCCTTGAGAATGAACAGGCGCACGGTGTCCGGGCCGATCGATAGCTCCCATTCCCGCTCACGGCGCTGTTGCACTCTCGGGCACCCCCGCTGATCATTCCCCGATGATAGCGGATTTGCAGCGCGCGTCACGTCATGTTCTGATCCCTGACTCCCGCCTTTGACCGAATTCAGGTCAGGCACGGCCGCACAAATAGTTTCGGCGGCTGCGGGTTTCCGGGATGAAAAGTCTGCATCCCGGCGTTAGCTTTTCATTATCGTCATTTTCCCTCAAGCTTGTCATTATCCCTCAAGGAGGCTCCGATGCATAAAAGAGTGTTGATCCAGGCGGCTGCGGCGCTTGTCGCGCTGCAGTTCTTTGCGGTTCCGGTGTTTGCGGCCGGCGGCGGTGGCGGTGGTACCGAAACCACCACCCAGTGCAAGAAGGGGCAGGTCTGGGACAAGAAAAAGCAGAAATGCGTCGCGCCGAAGTACGGCATGCTGGACGACGACAACATCTACGATGCTGGTCACGACCTGGCCATGGCCGGGCGTTATGACGAGGCGATCGCCGTGCTCAGCCTTGCCGCCAACAAGCAGGATCCGCGCATCCTCAACTATCTCGGCTATTCGCATCGCCATTCCGGCCGTGTCACCGTCGGCCTCGGCTATTACGAGGAAGCGCTGCGCATCAACCCGGATTACACGCTGGTGCGCGAATATCTCGGCGAGGCCCATCTGCAGATCGGCGACCTGGCCGGCGCCCAGGAGCAGCTGGCCGAGATCGAGAAGCGGACGGGCAAAGGTTCCCGCGAATACGGCATGCTGGCCGAACAGATCTACCATTTCATGAGAAGCTGACCCCACCCCAACGGCTTCTCTGGGCCGGCTGCGAGCAATCGCAGCCGGTTTTTGTTGTCGCAACTGCAACACGCTGCACATGCCGTGACGGCAATTGCGCAAGTCGGCTCATGATTTTTCAAAAAGCCTGCTTTTTCAGCGTGAAAAACGCGCGAGGATCGCTATATTGGGGAAAATTGCGGTGAAACGGTTCCGTTAGCCCGAGGCTGCCGGACCCGTTTTCTTTTTATACCCATCGACAAGGCTTTCCCCGAAATGCGGGGGTGGCGGCAGGAAAGGTCAGGCATCATGAACAAGGTCCCGATGACAGGCGAGGGGTTCGCGTCATTGAAGGAAGAGCTGCGTTGGCGCCAGCAGGAGGAGCGGCCGCGCATCATCGAGGCGATCTCCGAAGCGCGCTCGCATGGCGACCTGTCCGAAAATGCCGAATATCATGCCGCCAAAGAGGCGCAGAGCCTCAATGAGGGCCGTGTCAACGAACTGGAAGACTATATTGCTCGGGCCGAGGTGATCGACGTCACCAAGCTTAGCGGCGACAAGGTCAAGTTCGGCGCCACGGTGGTGCTGGTCGACGAGGACACCGAGGAAAAGAAGACCTACCAGATTGTCGGCGACCAGGAAGCGGATGTGAAATCGGGCCGTATTTCGATCTCCTCGCCGATCGCGCGCGCGCTGATCGGCAAGGAAGTCGGCGACGCCATCGAGGTCAACGCCCCTGGCGGCGCCAGGGGTTACGAGATCGTCCAGGTGCAGTTCATCTAGCACCTCAGATCCTTTTGAAAGGCTCTAGGTTGGTGCTCGTGATTTGAGCGCCAGCTGCTTCTCAGCTTCCGCCACCACCTTCGCCGGCGTTAGGTGCTCCCCCGATGCGGCCAGCAGCGTTGAGGCATATTGCCCGCGCGGGCCGGTCAAACCCGGCTCGGTCGCCAGGAACACCGCGACTGTCGGCAGGCCGAAGGCGCTGGCGAGGTGGGTCAGACCGGTGTCGGCGCCGATAACCAGCGTCGAGCGGCCAAGGATCGCGGCAATGTCTGCCAGCGGCGATCTCGGCACCACGATCGTTGACGGCACGGCTTTCGAGATCGCCTTGGCCACCGCCTTCTCACGCTCGTTCGACCAGGTGGTGACCGGCGTCATTCCGCTACCAACCAGCAGGCGAGCCGTTTCGATCCAGTCTTCGGCGGGCCATTTCTTGTCCTCGCGGCTGGTGCCGTGCAGCAGGAAGGCCGTCTTGCCGTCAATGCCGGCCAGGCCGCCGGGAGGCGGCACAATCCCGGATGCGAGCGCCGAAAGATCGGGCTCGTAGCCGAGCGCCAGCCCGAACAGCCGGCGCGTGCGTTCGATGGCGTGCAGGTTGCGCGGCACGGCGTATTTGCGCTGGTAAAACAACGTTGCCGAGGGCTCCCGCGCGCTTGCGCGGTCGAAACCTGCGATTGGTGCCGCTGCCTGTTTCGCAACCAGGGCCGATTTCAGCAGCCCCTGCGCATCGATGACGAGGTCGTACTCGCCTGCTTGCAGAGCGCGGCGCAAGCTTGTCGCCTCCCGCCATGTGCCGGCGTTGAACAGATGCTTGCGCCAGCGCCGGATGGCGACGGTATGGATCTTTGCTATCGCCGGATGCAGCGCGACGATGCCGGCAAAGGCCTCTTCGACGCACCAGTCGAAGGCGATATCGGGGCGCTTGCGGCGTGCATCTTCGACGGCGGGGAAGGTGTGGATGACGTCGCCCATCGAGGAGGTCTTGACGATCAACACCTTCATGCGGCGGCCGGGAGTTCCAGCAACCTGTCCGCCGCCGCTGCCACTCGGGCAACGTCCAGCGTCTTCAGGCAGTTGAGGTGGCCGAGCGGACAGACCTTCCGGTGGCAGGGCGAACAGGACAGATGCAACCAGATCAGTTCGCGCTGTTCAGCCAACGGCGGCGTGTTTTCCGGCGAGGTCGAACCGTAGACGGCAACGACCGGCGTGCCGACGGCGGCCGCGACATGCATCAGCCCGCTGTCGTTGGACACCGCCAGCCTGGCCGCGGCGATCAGGTCGATGGCGTCCTCCAGCCGTGTCTTTCCTGCCAGATCGACGACACCGGGCGCGAGTGCTGCGATCTCGGCGGTGACGTCGCGATCGTTCTTCGAGCCGAACAACGCGACCTTGAATCCTTTCGCCATCATCTCTCCGGCGAGGCCGGCATAGCTTTCGCTAGGCCAGCGTTTGGCCGGACCGAATTCGGCGCCGGGCATCATGGCGACGAATTTTCCCGGCTGCACTGCGAAGCGAGCGAGCAGATCTTTCTGATTGCCGGCGTCGACGGTGAGCCGCGGCGGCCGGAAATGTCCGCCTTGGGCGAGGCCAAAATAGGCCTGCGCGGTGCGCCGTTTGACGGCATCGGGCAGCGGCACGATGTCGGTCAGCAGGCCGTAGCGCATTTCCCGGAGATTGCCGAAGCGGCGGGGGATGCGGGCAAAGAACGGGATCAGCGCCGATTTCCAGCTGCCCGGCAGGACGTAGGCCATGTCGTAGCGGCCGCGCAGCAGGCGGCCGAAGCGGCGGCGAATGGTGAATTCGAGCGCGCCCGGTTGCAGCGGGAAATCGATCTGCTGGCGAATCTCGGGCATGCGCTTGACCAGCGGGGCCGCCCAGGCCGGGGCCAGCACGTCGATGGCGGCGTTGGGATGGACGTCCTTCAGCGCTGAAAACAGGCACTGCGCCATGACCATATCGCCCACCCAGCGTGGGCCGATCACGAGGATCGTTGGGCTTTCAGCCATTCGACATAGTCTCTGACGCCGGTTTCCACGCTGCGGAATTGCCCATTATAGCCGGCTGCGCGCAAGCGGGACATATCAGCTTGGGTAAAACTCTGGTAGCTGCCCTTGAGGTGATCGGGGAATTCGATGAACTCGATCTCGCCCTGGCCCAGCGTATCGATCACGGTCTCGGCAATGGCGCGGAACGGCTGGGCGCGGCCGGTGCCGCAGTTGAAGATGCCGCTCGAGCCGCGCTTCCACAGCCACAGATTGACGTCGGCGACATCGCCGACGTGAATGAAGTCGCGGCTTTGTTCGCCGGGGCCGAAGCCGTCATGGGCGCCGAACAGCTTTGGGTTTTCGCCGCGCCCGACCTGATTGAACAGATGGAAGGCGACCGAGGCCATGGCGCCCTTGTGCGCCTCGCGCGGGCCATAGACGTTGAAGTAGCGCAGGCCCGCGACCTGCGAATGATCGGTGTCGAACACGGTGCGCCTGACATAGTCGTCGAATAGTTTCTTCGAATAGGCGTAGACGTTGAGCGGCCGCTCAAGTGCGGGATCCTCGCGAAACTCCGAACCGCCGCCGTAGACGGAAGCCGAGGAGGCATAGAGGAACGGTATGCGCAGCGAAAGACAGCCATGCAGCAAGCGCTTTGAGAAGGCGTAGTTCACGTCCATCATGAACTTGCCGTTCCATTCCGTGGTGGTCGAGCAGGCGCCCTGGTGGAAGACGGCCTCGACGCGGCCTAGGTCGCCGGCTTCCAAGGTGGCCAAGAATTCGTCCTTGTCGAGATAGTCGGCTATCTGCAAATCGGCCAGGTTGGCGATCTTGTGGCCGTCGGTGAGGTCGTCGACGACGAGGATGTCATCATGGCCTTCGGCATTGAGTGCGGCGACGATGTTGGAGCCGATCATGCCGGCCCCGCCCGTGACGATGATCATGAAGGCCTCTGGTTGCTTGCGATTCCGGTCCTTATAAGGGAGGCCAAGCGTACTGTCGATGAAGCACCACGACGCCACAGTGAGACCGCGAAGCGGCCCGCTTTATTCGAGGCCCGCAAGCTAGGGGACAAAAAATGCCGTCGACCGAACTGCTCATTGCGTTTTTCGCCACCACGGCGATCTTTGCCTATATTCCAGGACCGGCGATGCTCTATGCCGCCGCGCAGACCATGGCGCGCGGGCGCTGGTCGGGGCTGACGGCGGCACTTGGCATCCATCTTGGCGGTTATTTCCATGTCTTTGCGGCTGCCGCCGGGCTGTCGGTGCTCTTCCATGCGGTGCCGCCGCTCTACATGGCGGTCAAGCTCATCGGCGCGCTCTATCTGATCTGGCTTGGCGTGTCCTTGTTCCGCAAGCGCGGGGACGGTGACACGGCGCTGCCGGCGATCGAGCGCAAATCGGCGCGCCGGGCATTTTTCGAGAGCATCACCGTCGAAGTGCTCAATCCGAAGACGGCGATCTTCTTCATGGCGTTCCTGCCACAGTTCATCGATGCCTCGGCGGGTTTCCCGGTGTGGCTGCAATTCGTCGTGCTGGGCACCATCGTCAATTTAATGTTCTCTTCGGCAGATATTGTCTGCGTGTTGCTGGCAGGCATGGTGATCGCCCGGCTGAAGCGCTCCAGCCGTGCGCAGCGCATCATGCAGAGGGCGGGCGGGGCGGTGCTGGTCGGACTGGGCGTCCACGTCGCGTTGCAGAAGAGCTGACGGCCGCCCTGACGTTGCGCTGCGCGGATTTGCGGTATATCGGCTTCGCCATGAACGATCCGGCCCGTAAATTGACAATTTTCAGCGTGATTGAGGTCGGCCTTTCCCTCGCATTGCCAGTGACATGATCAAGCACAATCCGCCTTCGCCCGAACCTTTGCACCGCGCCATTGCCCGCTTTGGCGACGTTGCCGTGCTGGTGGTCGGCGACTTCATCCTCGACCGTTTCGTCAACGGCGTCATCGAGCGCATCTCGCCGGAAGCGCCGATCCCGGTGCTGCACGGGCGCGGCGAGACCTCGACGATGGGCGGCGCAGGCAACGTTGTCGCCAACATCGTCTCGCTGGGTGCCAGCGCTATTCCCATATCGGTGATCGGCACCGATGTGGCCGGCGACAATCTGGTGCGCATGCTGCGCGAACTCGGCGCCGATACGGCTGATATGGCGCAGGAGCGCGGTCGCATGACGTCGTCGAAGAGCCGCTTCAGCGCGCTCAATCAGCAGGTGCTGCGCTTCGATGAGGAAGAGATCAAGCCGCTCGACGACAAGGAACGGGCGGACCTGGTCCGGCATTTTCGCGCCGCACTCACGCGCGCCGACATCGTCATTCTGTCCGACTATGGCAAGGGCATCTTGCTCGACGGCGTCGCCGCCGACCTGATCGCCATCTGCCGCGAGGCGGGAAAACCGGTGCTGGTCGATCCCAAGGGCCGCGACTATGCGCGCTATGCCGGCGCGACCGCCATCACGCCCAACCGCAAGGAGCTTGGCGAAGCTGTCGGTCGCCCGGTTTTCGCCGACGACGAGATCGTCGCGGCGGCACGCCAGCTGATTTCGGCACATGGCTTCGACTTCGTCGTCGCCACCCGCAGCGAAAAGGGCATGAGCGTCGTCGGCGCGGATGAGGCGCGCCACATCGCCACCCAGGCGCGCGAAGTGTTCGACGTTTCGGGCGCCGGCGATACGGTAATCGCGAGCTTCGCGCTGGCTCTGGCCGCGGGCGCCGATCGCGTCATGGCCGCCTCCATCGCCAATGCCGCCGGCGGTGTGGTGGTGGGCAAACGCGGCACCGCGCGGCTGACCGTGGAGGAACTCACCGGCGCGCTGTTCCGCTCGCACGGCCCCACCGCCCATAAGGACGCCATCCTCGATGCCGCATCGGCCGCGCGCATGGTGGCGGCGTGGAAGGACGAGGGCCTGAGCGTCGGCTTCACCAATGGCTGCTTCGATATATTGCATGCCGGCCATGTCAGTCTTCTCCACGCGGCGCGCAGCCAGTGCGACCGGCTGGTGCTCGGCCTCAACAGCGATGCCTCGGTGCGTCGGCTGAAAGGCGCAGGGCGCCCGGTCAACGATCAGCATGATCGTGCCTGCGTGCTCGCCGCCCTGGCCTCGGTCGATGCGGTCGTGGTGTTCGAAGAGGATACGCCGCTGGCGCTGATCGAGGCGCTTCTGCCCGACATTCTGGTCAAGGGCGCCGACTACACGGTCGAAACCGTTGTCGGCGCCGATGTGGTGCAGAAGGCGGGCGGGCGCGTCGTCCTGGTCGACCTTGTCGCCGGCAAGAGCACCACCGGCACGATCGGCAAATTGCGCGCCGGCGGCGGTACCAACTGAGGGATTTCATGTCCGGACTGAATGACTATCTGGTCCGCTCGGCGGCCGCGATCACCGCGACAGTCGAGCGTGACCTGACCGCCGAGATGGAACGTGCTGTGAGTGCGGTCGTCGCCGCGCTTTCCTCGGGCAAGGCGCTGCTGGTCTGCGGCAATGGCGGCTCGGCCAGCGACGCCATCCACATTGCCACCGAACTGGTCGGCCGCTTCCTTAAGGAGCGCAAGGCCTACAATGTGATTGCGCTGCCGGCCAACGCGGGCATGCTGACCGCCTGGGGCAATGACTATGGCTTCGACACCGTGTTTTCGCGCCAGGTCGAGGCGCATGGCGCGCCCGGCGGCGTGCTGCTTGCCATCTCGACCAGCGGCAATTCGCCGAGCATTCTGGCTGCCGCCGAACAGGCTCGGATGATGGGCATGACGGTGGTCAGCCTCACCGGCGACAGCGGTGGCAAACTCAAGCCGCTCACCGACATACTGCTCAACGTGCCCTCGACCTCGACGCCGATCATCCAGCAGGGACATCTCTGCCTCTACCACTATCTCTGCGAGGTGGTGGAAGACCGTCTGTCGAATGGCTGACACCGGGGCCTACGGTCCATACCCGCTGGCTGAGCCCGGCCTGTGGGTTGAGCGGGTGGGTTCGCGGGTGTTTCCAGCCAACGCGCCGGCGCTGTTCCTCGACCGCGACGGCACCATCAATGTCGACACCGGCTATCCCGACGATCCAGCCAAAATGGCGCTGCGCGACGGCATCGTGCCGGTCATCGCGGCGGCCAACCGGGGCAACATCCCGGTGGTCATCGTCACCAACCAGTCCGGCATCGCGCGCGGCTATTTCGGCTGGAAGGAATTTGCCGCGGTCAACGGCCGGGTTCTCAAGCTGCTTGCCGCCGGCGATGCCTTCGTCGACATGGTTCTGGCCTGCGCCTACCACGAGGCGGGCAGCGGGCCACTGGCGGTCGCCGACCATCCAATGCGCAAGCCCAATCCGGGCATGCTGCTACAGGCCCGGCAGCGTCTCGGCCTCGATCTCAAGCGCTCGCTGATAGTCGGCGACAAGGCCGCGGATATGCAGGCCGGACAACGTGCCGGCCTGCCGCGCGGCTGGCTGGTGGATGGCGAGGGAAGTAATGAGCCGGGCTTCGAGGTTCTGCCGCTGCGCAACCCCGATGATCTGGAACGGCTTTTGAGAGCTGTCGAGTCGCTCGGATCGAGACTGATTTAGCTTTCCGGATCTGTTGCGACGCAATCTCAATGGGTTAGCTTGAGCGTTTCACCGTTTCGCAGAAACGGCGAGCCGATCCATTTCTTTGCTTTGACGCTATTCCCCAGGAAAGCACCACGCTCTTTTGCGGAAAAACTGCAGAGATCAGACATCATTCAAGCAAGAAATTTGCAGATGTCATTCCATCGAAGAACGAGGGGAATTCATTGAAGAAAGCAATCTCTGTTGCCGTTGTCTTGTTGATATTGGCTGTGCTTTCAGCCGTGGGGTATGTCTGGCAAAAACACGGCGTGTATGGGCTCAATGCACTTCTTCGCCGCGGCGGAAGCTACTGGATCGCCGTTGCACCCGACGATGCGCGTCTCTCGCCTGCCATGCAGCTTGCGTTGAAATCGGAAATTCCTGATTTGACCGCTGGAGCCAGCTCATGGAATGAAACCGAGCCTGGATTCCAGGTCAGAGAAATCCCCGTCATGGCGGGCGACCGTGAAATTGACCGGCTCTATCTCAACCGTTTCGATCCAGCCAAATTCCGTTTCGTTGCCCGTAACGAGCCCAGTGGTGCCAAGGACATCGACCAGTGGGAAGCGGCACTCAATCCACAAGGCACAGGCGGCACCGTTCTGATCGTCAATGGCAGTTATTTCGGACTGAAGGGCGAAGCCGACACGCCCTTTGTCAGCATGGGTGCGAGGCTCGGGCCGGATGAATACGATGCGAAGGCCGGCGCCTGGTTCGTGAATGCCTCCGGCACGCATGTGGTCGATCTCAATTCACGTGACTGGCGCGCAGTCACGGAGAATGCCGAAAACGCTATGGTTTCCTATCCATTGCTTGTCGGTGAGGACGGCCGCAACAATGTACGCGCCAAGAGCAACTGGTTGGCCAACCGCACCTTTATCGCGGAAGATCGTCAGGGCTGGATCATCGTCGGTTCGACCAAGGACGCTTTCTTCTCGCTGGACCGGCTAGCAAACTTCCTGTTGCAGACCGACCTCGATCTCAAGACGGCGCTAAACCTCGATGGCGGGCCTGTTGCCTGCCTCAGCGTCCGCTCCGGGAACTACCGGTTGAAACACTATGCCAAGTGGGAAGCCCAGGTCGCGGATGGCGACGTCTCACTGCTTCAAGCACCGCTAGATGTGCCCTGGGGATTGCCTGTTGTTCTCACGGTGGAGCGCAGGTAGCAGATCCTGCCCTTGGCAGGGTGGGTCAAAGTACTCCCGATTCCGTAGCTGAAACCGGATGGCATATTCAACCTTGGCCGCTCATGTTCACGCAATCTGACCCGGAATACCCTACGATTTCGGCGCCAGAATTCGCTTTCTGGCTCATATTCGTCGTCAAAATGATTGTGATCGGCGCGGCGTTCTCGCGTCAAAAAACATTTTCCGTCTCAAATGGTTGCCGCATGTCATCACATTCGTCTGGCTTGCTTGCTCACCTATTTTGCTAGCCTTTTTAGCTTTGCCGGAGATGTCCCCTGGTGAGAGCCCCGGCCCTGGGGACGGCTTCATTCTTTTGCCAGTTGTCGGAGAGGTAGCAGTGTGTCTGTTGGGGTATGTCTTGGTCGGCGTCGCACATGCTTTTTCGAAGTTAATCTCGCTTATCAGGCGCTGAACGCCACCAGCCCTTCGTCCTTGACGCGGCGGATGGTCAGCGCGGTGCGCACCGTGTCGACATTCGGCGCCGAAGCCAGTTCTTCGATGACGAAGGTCTGGAAGGTGCCGAGATCACTCGCCACGCAATGCAGCAGGAAGTCGGATTCGCCCGAGACCATCCAGGCGTCGCGCACGATCGGCCAGCCGCGAGTGCGCTCGGCGAAAGCTTTGAGCTCCGCGTCGGCTTGGTGATGCAGGCCGATCAGGCAGAAGGCGACGACATCCATGCCGAGCGCCGGCGCGTTGAGCAAGGCGCGATAGCCTCTGATGATGCCGGTTTCCTCCAGCCGCCGGACACGGCGCAGGCAGGGCGGGGCGGAAATGCCGACACGGCTCGACAGTTCGACATTGGTCATGCGCCCGTCGGCCTGAAGCTCGCGCAGAATCTTCCAGTCGATGGCATCGAGGTCGGCTTTCAGGGGCATGGCGGTCTCGGCTTAGCGCAAGAATCTTTCGCGCTCTCGTCCTTAAACGACTTTTGTGTCGATGCCAGCCCTTTGGTCGGGCGATTTCGCAACCGTAACGAAAGCGGCCATTGCGCGAATAAGCCTGTAGGCCGAAGCTTTCCGGGGACGACGGCCTGATCGTCTTGCTGGTGTGGTTGGCAACCCTTACATTACCAGCAACATTTCACGTCGTTTTCCAAGGCACACTCGATTGTCTGCCCCGCAGAGGCTTTAGATGACCACCAAGCACGCGCCTGTCCTTATCATCGGTTCCGGCCCGGCCGGCTATACCGCCGCAGTCTACGCCGCGCGCGCCATGCTCAAGCCGATGCTCGTAGCAGGCTTGCAGCAGGGCGGGCAGCTGATGATCACCACCGATGTCGAAAACTATCCGGGCTTCGCCGATCCGATCCAGGGCCCGTGGCTGATGGAGCAGATGCTGAAGCAGGCCGAGCATGTCGGCACTGACATCGTCAACGACATCATCACCGAGGTTGACCTCAATGTGCGGCCGTTCCGCGCCACGGGCGATTCCGGCACCACCTACACGGCCGACGCGCTGATCATTGCCACCGGCGCGCAGGCGAAATGGCTGGGCATCCCCACCGAACAGACCTTCATGGGCTTCGGCGTGTCGGCCTGCGCCACCTGCGATGGTTTTTTCTATCGCGGCAAGGATGTCGCTGTCATCGGCGGCGGCAATTCGGCGGTGGAGGAGGCGCTCTATCTCTCCAATCTGGCGAAGAGCGTGACCGTCATCCACCGGCGCAACGATTTCCGCGCCGAGCGCATCCTGCGTGAGCGGCTGTTGAAAAAGGACAATGTCCGAGTCATCTGGGACACGATCGTCGACGAGATCACCGGCCGGCCCGGCAAGACGCCGCTGCCGCCTTCGGTCGAAGGGCTGAAGCTCAGAAATGCGGTGACCGGCGAGGTCACCCATCTCCAGGTGGACGGCGTGTTCGTGGCGATCGGCCATGCGCCGGCGGTGGAATTGTTTGTCGGCAAGCTGAAGCAGAAGCCGAACGGCTATCTGTGGACGGCGCCGAATTCGACCCGCACCGATGTGCCCGGCGTGTTCGCCGCCGGTGACGTAACCGACGACATCTACCGTCAGGCGGTGACCGCCGCCGGGCTCGGCTGCATGGCCGCGCTCGAGGCGGAAAAATACCTGGCCGGCATCGAGGTGCACCGCGAAGCGGCGGAATAAAATCTATCAAGACGGCGTCGCAAGCCGTTCAAAAGCCTGATTTTTCATTCAGACGCCAAGAACAGAACGAGGGGAATTCAATGGCGTTGGACTGGGACAAGCTTCGCGTGTTTCACGCAGCGGCGGAGGCTGGGTCGTTTACCCATGCCGCCGAGACTTTGCACCTGTCGCAATCGGCGATTTCACGCCAGGTCAGCGCGCTCGAACATGATGTCGGGGTGCCGCTGTTCAATCGCCATGCCCGCGGCCTGGTGCTGACCGAGCAGGGCGAAATGCTGTTCCGCACGGCGCATGACGTGCTGATGAAGCTCGAGACCATCAAGTCGAAGCTGACCGAGGCCAAGGACCGTCCCTCAGGCGTGCTGAGGGTAACGACCACGGTCGGGCTCGGCGCCGGCTGGCTGACCGAGCGGGTGCAGGAATTCATCGAGCTCTATCCGGAAATCAGCCTGCAGCTGATCCTGGCCAATGAGGAACTCGACCTCACCATGCGCCAGGCCGACTGCGCGATACGGCTGCGCCAGCCGCAGCAGCCCGACCTTATCCAGCGCCGCCTGTTCACCGTGCATTTCCACCTCTATGCCTCGCCGTCCTATGTCGGCAAGCATGGCAAGCCGACCTCGGTCGCCGATCTGAAGAACCATCGCATCGTCACTTTCGGTGTGCCGGTGCCGTCGCATCTGTCGGAGCTGAACTGGCTGGAAACGATCGGCGATTTCGACGGTGGGCAAAGGGTGCCGACGCTGCAGATCAACGACATCTTGTCGATCAAGCGCGCCGTGCAGGGCGGCGCCGGCATCGCCATGCTGCCCGACTACGTGATCTCCAAGGAATCGGATCTGGTGCAGCTTTTGCCGGAGACCGAGGTGCCGTCCTTCGACACCTATTTCGCCTATCCCGATGCAATGAAGAACCAGGCCAAGCTGCACGTCTTCCGCGACTTCATCATCGCCAAAGCGCGCAGCTGGTCATTTTAAACATGGCCTTGGGAGGTGCTGGTCACCCCCCGCCACGGCGTCAGCCGTGGCAGCCAGCCGGGAACATTGCGGCGGTAGGTCTCGTATTCGCCACCGTAGCGGCGGGCGAGAGTCGGCTCCTCATAGAACCTGACGAAAGAGCCCATGACGATCGCGCCGATGGCGGCATAGGCAGCGACGCTCCAGCTTGAAAACAGCAACGCCTGGCCCAGGATGATCGACAGTACTGCGACATACATCGGGTTGCGGACATGGCGGTACACGCCGCCGATCACCAGTCTCTCGGTGGGCGCGACAGGCGCCGGCGTGCCGAGGCCTTCGAGCGCGAAGCGGGCAAAGGAATGGACGAGCAGGGCGATGGCCGTGACAATCAGGATGGAGCCGGCCGGCACGAAGCCGGGCACCGTCGACAGCGGCAGACGGTAGCGGTCCGTGAGCAGCCAGGGCACCAGCCCGGCGACGACACAAGGTGCGGCGATGAAGAAGACCGCGCTGCCGGCGATCGCCTGGGGTGTCCGCATGTCAGGTCTCCCTTCTTCCGGCCGACCCTTCCCATCCCGCTGCCGCAAAAATAAACGCCTGTTGCCCGATTCAACGTCATTCGGCTTTTTGCCCGCGAGCGCGAGAATCAGCCCGACTTGCGGTTCTGCGAAGGCAACAGCACGGTCGCGCCATTCATTTGGCAACTTTTCGTGGTCTTATGGCCCCTAGACATGGGTTAGTCCACAGCCTGTACCTTTTTGCATGCGTGTGTTGCAAAATAGATGCTTGTTTCTTGGGCATGAACAGCACATATATAGATCATCTCCTGGGCGCGTTCTCCTCCCATTAGCGCCCTCGAGTGTTCCCCTCTGGAGGTTAGCCTTAACAGGCACTTCCAATCAAACTCAGCCGGATCTTCATTGATCCGGCTTTTTTGTTTCCGGGCCTGCCGTAGCCAGCGAAAAATCGAGCAAAATCGCCGCGTAACAGTGACATGTAACCTCAGGTAACATGCCGCAGGCGCGATTCATCGTTTAAGCAGATCATAGGACGCGGTGTGGTTCGACCGGGAGATGGGGGCATCACTCGGAAGATCCGGGCTCAGGCAGCTACCGCGTCCGAACCTATTCGTCTGTCAGTGCCGTATGGCGCGGCGGATACGTGCGGCGGACCTGCCGTTTTCCTCCCAAGAAGACGGTCCGCAATAAGAGCGGCGTCCGGGTCACCCGGGCGCCGTTTTTTGTGCGGATCATCCTTCGGCCTGTCAGGCAGCCTTGCCGTTGGCGTTCATCGCCTCGTCGGCCAACCGTCCGGTCAGCTCGGCCATGTGATCGAAGGCGCAACGATAGCTGGCGACGCCGGAGGTCGCCGAGCGCAGTTCGATGATCAGGTCGCCGATCTCGGCCTGCGGCATGGTCGCCTCCACGACATCCCATCCCGGCCAGTCAGGCCGCGCGTCGTAGCCAAGGATCTGCCCGCGCCGTTGCGGGATCAGCGCGATGATCTTCGAAGTGGCTTCGGACGGCGTGACGATCTCGACCTTCATGACCGGCTCGAGTAGCACCGGCGAGCAGGCCGCCATGCCTTCCTTCATGGCCAGCTTGGCCGCCATCTGGAAAGCCATGTCGGAGGAATCGACGGCGTGGTAGGAGCCGTCGGAGAGGTTGACGGCGACATCGACGACAGGGAAGCCGAGCGGGCCGGATTTCAGATAATCGCGCACGCCGGTTTCGACCGACTGGATGTAGGTCTTGGGCACGACGCCGCCGGTGATGGTGTCCGAGAACTGAAAGCCGGAGCCGCGCGGCAGCGGCTTGATCTCGATCACCACATCGCCGAACTGGCCATGGCCGCCGGACTGCTTCTTGTGGCGGCCGCGCTGCTGCACCGTCTTTCGGATCGTCTCGCGATAGGGGACGGCAGGCGCATGGCCTTCGACCGGAATCTGATTCTTGCCTTCCAGCCGCTCGCGCACGACCCGCAGATGCATCTCGCCATGGCCGGACAGCACGGTCTCGGCCGAGTCCTGGTTGTGGCGCAAGGTGAGCGAGGGATCTTCCTCGGCCAGGCGCTGGATGGCCGCCGACATTTTGACCTCGTCCTTGCGCTCCTTCGGCCGCAGGGCAAAGGCAAAGACCGGCTGCGGCGGCGTCAGCGTGACCAGCGGCTTGATACCGCCCTTCGTGGAGCTCAACGTCTGGCCGGTCTTGACCTCGTCCAGCTTGCCCAACGCCACCGTGTCGCCGGCCTTGGCAGCGGTGAGCTTGGACTGGTCCTTGCCGAGCATCTTGTAGATGCCGGAGACCTTCGCCGTCTCGCCATTCGACAAATAGAGTTCGGCTGCATCGGCGATCTGGCCGGAGAGTACGCGCGACACGGACAGCTTGCCGCCATGCGCGGTGTGGATGGTCTTCATCACCTGGACCACGGTGTGATTGCCGTCGGGGACGCCGAGCCGTTTGCGCGTCGCCTCGACATCCGGTGCATCATGGCGGATCGCCTTCAAAAGGCGCAGCACGCCGTTGCCTTTTTCGGCGGTGCCGATCAGCACCGGCGTTATGGCGCCGGCGCGCAGGTCGGCGGACAGATCGTCGAAGACCGCGTCTTTCGGCGGCTCGATCTCCTCCAGTAGCTGCTCCATCAACTGGTCGTCATGGTCGGCAAGCGTCTCCAGCATGGAGAAGCGAGCCTCCAGTTCGCGCGCCTTGTCGTCAGTTGGAATTTCGGCAACCTGGCTTTCGGCATATTCGCGGTAGATGTAGGCGCGCTCCAGCGCCAGGTCGATCGAACCGATCACCACATTGTCCTTGCGCAGCGGGATCTGGCGCAGCAACAGCGGCGCCGCGCTCGTCGGCTGCAGCATCTTCAGCGTATCGCGTACGCCGGCAATTGCCTTGTCGACCTTGTTGAGGAACAGGATGCGCGGCACGCCGAGATCGTCGAGCTTGCGCATGATGAGCTGCAAGGCTGGGATCTTCTTCTCGTCGGCCTCGGCGACGACCACCGCGAGATCGCAGGCTGCCAGCACCGGCTCGGCCTCGAAGGAGAATTCGATCGATCCGGGACAGTCGACGAAGGTGATCCGCTCGCCCATGAATTCGGTGGTGGCAAAGGTCGCCTCGACGCTCATGGCGTGCGCCCGCGCCTCGGGCGAATGATCGGAAACGGTGCTTCCCGATGAAACGGGATTTTGGCGGGGGATGGCGCCCGTACGGGCGAGGATGGCTTCGAGAAGTGTCGTCTTACCGCTTGCAAAGGGACCGACTATGGCAATGCATTTCGGTCCCGTGCGTCGTCCTCCGGCGCGAGTACCCATGGCTGACCTCCACTCAGGCGTTGCCCTTGGAGTGCGATCAGCAAAAGTGGAAACGGTTTTGCGCCGATCGCACCCTGTCGTGAGCGGCGGCCGGCCTGTTCGACCGTCGCGGGCGGGGTTGTTTTCATTTAGCCACCTGCCCAACCCATCGTCCCACGGGTTAGCCGGGAGGGCAAGGAAAATAGAAATCGCGCCGCCGTCAGGCGGCCGAGGCAAGACCCGGGGATCAGAACCGTCGGGCGATTTCAGCTTGCCTGAGTGCGGCGCGTGGGCGTGGCGGCTGCACTCTGCTTCACCACCATCTCGGCGTAGCGCGACAGCAACGGGTTGAACAGGTCCGGACGTTCCCAGAAGGGCGCATGGCCGGCGCTTGGTATGACATGGCATTGTTCCCACAGCGAGCCATAGGCCACCGTCTCGAAGTAACTCAGCCGCACCAGCGGATCATGCTCTCCATTGATCACCGCAACCGGGAACGGGGCGTGCTCGACCACCTGTTTCTGGTCGGCGCCCTTGCCCGCAAACATGGAGCGCGCCACGCCGGCGCGAAGCCGGCCGTCGGTGCGCCTGATGGCTTCGCGGAAAGACGGACTGGCGGTGTCGCCGTAGCACAGAGCCTCAAAACGCTCGATGTCGCGTTCGGAGTAGACCTTCTTGGAGGCGAGCAGCATGTCCCAGTTGGCGTGAAAGCCGCGCAGCATGCCAAGCGGCCCCCGCGACACCGGCGGCGCTCCGGTCAGCACCAGGCCGCTGACCGCATGGTGAAAGCTGGCCAGTTCGACCGCCACATGGCCGCCGAGCGACCAGCCGAAGATGATGGCGTGGCCGATGCCCAAAGCGTCGAGAAGCCGGGCTGTGGTCTGGGCAAGGCCGGTAATCGTATAGGCGGTCGCCGGGTCGCGGGCATCGGAGGACTCGCCGTGGCCGGGAAGGTCGAAGGCGATCAGCCGATGGGCGTCGGCAAGCGGGCTATCGAACTGACGGGCAAACACGGCGCGCGAACTGCCCGAGCCATGGATCATGACGATGGGCATGCCGGACCCAGACGACTGGCTGAGGCGCAAGTCGGCCTGCGGCGTGCGGATGGTGCGGTGAGTGATGCTCATGCTGGATTAGACCTTGAGATTTGCCTGACCGCCAACATCGCATCGCTGGCTCTATATGTTCTTTAAACATGTGGTTAAGAAACGATTTCTAAAGAGATAGCCGGCACGAACCTCCGGCTCCATGGCAACCACCCGCGGAATCCCGACAATGGAACCAGTCCTCGATCTTCTTGTCTCGATCTGCAGCATCGCGACGCTTGGCCAGTATGTCTGGTCGATGCGGGCGCATTTCCAATCGCAGGCGATGTCTCCAGGCGCCATGGTGATTTCGGCGGCGGTCATCGCCACGGCGCTGTTCTTTCTCGCCATCCTTTGGATCCAATCGCAGCCGGGTTCGGCAAAGCTCACCGGACTTGCCGTCGAACTGGCGAGCTCTGCCCTGTTCTGGTGGGCGATTGTCACGTCGCGCAAGGCGCGGTTGCGCTTCGCCTTCGCACCCGACGATCCGCACAGCCTGCTGACCGACGGCCCCTACGGCCATGTCCGCCACCCCTTCTATACGTCCTACATCGTCTTCTGGATCGGGTGGGGGATCGCGATCTGGTCGGTCTGGGCGGTGGTGCCGGTCGCCGGGATCGCTATCCTCTATGTGTTTGCGGCGCTGGACGAAGAGAAGAAATTTTCGCGCACGCCGCTGGCCGGAGCCTACGCGGACTATCGCGTACGTGCCGGCCTGTTCTGGCCCCGGCTGGGGTGGTAGCCGGCACCGGGGCAGGGTAGGTTCTGCCAAACTTAGGGGTCACCAGAGATGAAGATCATTGCCTGCGGCAGCGTGCCGACCCTCATCGCACCGGAGAAGTATTTCACTGGCCGCGTGCTGCAGACGCCCATCATCGAGAAGGAAGCGCCGGCGCGGCTGCGGGCCACGCTGGTCAGCTTCGAGCCTGGCGCGCGTACCCACTGGCACACGCATCCGCTCGGCCAAACGCTCTATGTCACGTCGGGCGCCGGCCTTGCGCAGACATGGGGCGGGCCGATCCAGCAGATCAAGGCGGGCGACGTGATCTCGTTCGAGCCGGGCGAGAAGCACTGGCACGGCGCGGGTCCAAAGACGACAATGACCCACGTCGCCATGCAGGAAGCGCTGGACGGCGTCCACGCAGATTGGATGGAAGCGGTCACCAGCGAGCAGTATGGCGGCTGAGGTCTGCTCCTGACAAAAACCCGGCTCGAAGCCGGGTTTCATGTCTCGGTGCCGCCAGTTCAGGTCAGCGATGCCGTGAACCGCTGGATGCGGGTGCAGGCTTCCTCCAGCAGCGTCTCCGACGTGGCGTAGGAGATCCGGAAGTTGGGGCCGAGGCCGAAGGCCGAGCCGAACACCACTGCGACACCCTCGCCTTCGAGCAATTCGGAGCAGAAAGTCTCGTCGGTGTCGATTATCTTGCCGGCTTTGGTCTTCTTGCCAATCAGCTGGGCACAGGACGGGTAGACATAGAAGGCGCCTTCCGGCGACGGGCAGGTTATGCCGCGCGCCTGGTTGAGCATCGACACGACGAGGTCGCGACGGCCCTGAAAGATCGCCTTGTTCCTGGCGACGAAATCCTGGGGGCCGTTGAGCGCCTCGACCGAGGCCCATTGCGCGATGGTGCAGGCGCCCGAGGTCTGCTGGCCCTGGATCATGTCCATCGCCTTGATCAGCTGGACGGGACCCGCGGCATAGCCGATGCGCCAGCCGGTCATGGCGTAGGCTTTCGAGACGCCGTTCATGGTCAGCGTGCGCTCGTAGAGTTTCGGCTCGACCTCGGCGATCGTCCTGAAGACGAAGTCGCCATAGGTCAGGTGTTCGTACATGTCGTCGGTCAGTGTCCAGACATGCGGATGCTTCAAGAGCACGTCGGCCAGCGCGCGCAGCTCGGCTTCCGTGTATGCGGCGCCGGACGGGTTCGACGGCGAGTTCATCAACAGCCATTTGGTCTTCGGCGTGATCGCCTTTTCCAGCACGGCGGGAGTCAGCTTGAAACCATTGTCGATCGAAGTATCGGCGAACACCGAGGTGCCGCCGCAGATCGCCACCATTTCGGGATAGCTGACCCAATAGGGGCGGGGGATGATGACCTCGTCGCCTGGGTTCAGCGTCGCCATGAAGGCGTTGAACAGGATCTGCTTGCCGCCGGTGCCGACAATGGTCTGCTCGAGCTTGTAGTCGAGATTGTTCTCGCGCTTGAATTTTTTCGCGATCGCCTCGCGCAGCGGCGCGATGCCCGAAACCGGCGGGTATTTGGTCTCGCCGCGGCGGATCGCCTCGATCGCCGCATTCTTGATGTTGTCGGGCGTGTCGAAATCCGGTTCGCCAGCGCCGAGGCCGATAATGTCGCGGCCGGCATTTTTCAGCTCGCGGGCTTTCTGCGTCACCGCGATGGTGGCGGAAGGCTTTACGCGGGCAAGGGCGTCGGCAAGAAAGGCCATGACCAGATATCTCCAGAGGGGTCGGCGCAACCGCAAACAGCTGCGGCGCTTCTCATGTCGCATCGACTCGGCAAGTGCAAGCATTGTCGGATGAGCCAGGGCTCAAGGACCTGTGAAGATGCCTTTTTGGAGCGCGTGCATGACGGTTTCACTCTGAGTTGCGGGCTCTGCAATCGACGGCTTATCCCCGGCAAGACTAAATTCATCAACGGCCGCTAAAACCTTTGACGGCAGGATCGCCAGCCATTTCGCCTGTCTCGCGGAGCGAGGGACCCTTGTCGCGCAGCACCGGGCTTGCCCACATCATCCGTCACGATGACGGCACCGCTTCAGGTGTCTGGGGTCCCTACACGCTGCAGAGCGCCTTTCAGCCGATCTTCGCCTTCAAGGACGGCAAGCTCTCGATCGCAGCGTTCGAGGGGCTGATCCGGCCGTTTCGTGACGGCGAGCCGCAATCGCCGATGAACTTCTTCCGCACCTGTCCGGCCGGCGACCGCCTGCATATCGAGGCGCTGACGCGCACGCTGCATTTGCTCAATGCCGGCGCCTGCCTGCCGCAAGAGGCTTCGATCTTCGTCAATTTCGATCCGTCGGTGTTTACCGAGCGCTCCATCGCCGATAACGCGCTGCGCGACATGCGGCTGGTGCTGCACGAAGCCGGGATCGATCCGCGCCGCATCGTGTGCGAGGTGACCGAGCAGAAGTCGGCGTCGCAGGAAACGCTCTACAGCTTTGTCGAGGCGCTGCGGGCCAATGGCTTTCGCATTGCCGTCGACGATTACGGCGCCGATGAATCCGACATCAACCGCATCAAGGAGCTCAAGCCCGACATCGTCAAATTCGATGCGCACTGGATCACGCAGCTCATGGAATCCGGCGCCGGCTTTGCCCTGCTGACTGCCATGGTGACGAACTTCGAACTACAGGGCATCCGCACGGTGTTCGAAGGCATCGAGGAAGGCTGGCAGCTTGAATTGGCCGAGAAATCCGGCGCATCGATGGTGCAGGGCTTCGTGCTGGCGAAGCCGGAACTGGCGCCGACCAGCTTTCGCGCTTTCGGCAAGGATGGGCAGCCGTCTGTCGCGGCGGCCGAGCCTGGCAAGACGCCTGCCGGCCCGACTGCAGCGCCTCCGGCGCGGCCGGGCAGGGTGTTCGGGCGCAGGACCGGGCCATGACCGGGCAGCGCGAGAGGCGTCGCGATATCGGCGAAGCGATCTTTGCCGACGAGGTCGGCATCGAATACGGCGTCTACGGCGCGTTCCGGCTGAAGAGCGCCTACCAGCCGATCTTTGCGCCACGCGGCGGCGCGTTGGCCGCGGTTGCCGTCGAGGCGCTGATCGAACCGCAGCGCGCTTCCATGCCGGTTGCACCGGCCATGTTCTTCGACAGTGTTGCGCCGGGCGACCGCCTGTTTGTCGAGACGATGTGCCGGATGCTGCATCTGAAAAACTTCCGCAACATCGGCGTCGACGGGCTCGACCTGTTCTTCAATTACAACCCGATGATCAACGATCATCTCGGGCGGGCGCTGGCCGAGATCCGGCTGATGACGCGGCATCTCGGCGATCTCGACCTGCATGCCGCCATGCTGGTCTGCGAGATCACCGAACAGGCGGCCGACGATCGTGTGCTGGCCCGGCTCGCGCGCGAGATGCGGCGCCACGGCATCCGCATCGCCATCGACGATTTCGGCACCGGCCACTCGACCGCGGAGCGGATGAACCTGCTCCAGCCGGATATCGTGAAGATCGACGGCGGCTGGTTCGCCGAATTCTGCCGCCACGCTGCCGCCGAGCGCTTCTTCCGGCCGCTCGTCTCGTCGCTACACGATCGCGGCGCCAAGGTGCTGGTCGAAGGCATCGAGCAATCCGTGCATCTGCGCGTCGCGCTGGATGGCGGCGTCGACCTGCTACAGGGGTTCCATCTCGGCCGCCCGGCGCTGGCCGGCACGATCTTCAACCGGGAGCCGCTGTCGATCGAGGCGCTGCTTGGCGCCGACAACAAGGTGGTGCCGCTGCATCTGCGGCGCTGATTTGTGCTCGCGCTTGCCGCCGCTTCGCGGCTCGTTCCGGACCGGACGCCAACGGGCGCGATGCCCGGTTGGGCTTGCGGCCTTCGGCCGTAGCGCGCATTCAAAGAGGGCGAACTCGGCCCGCGTGAAGTTCAGCCAAAGCCTGCTCGGCAAACTTATCCAGCCGGCCAGCCTTGGCGTCCGCCTCGATCTGCATATCCCACACCTCTGCCTGATACGCTGCGAACCATTTGGTAAAGGCCTTTAGTTCTTTGGTGTTCAGGGCTGCGATGGATCTTTCAATCTGTTCGAGCTTGGTCATGGGGCGAAACTAGCATGGCCATCGTCCAATTCCAGACAAACAAAAAGGCGGGATAAATCCCGCCTTCCCATTTTCGGTAGCCTGATCGGAGCTTTAAGTCCGGGCCGGCAGCTATCTGCTGATCCAGCTTGTCGGGTCTTTCCGCTCCAGCGCGCTTCTCGCGCGACCGTCAGTACATCCGTGACTTGCCGCGCGCCCCGAACTCTCGTCCGGCGCGCGCTATCGCAAAATCAGGCTGCCTTGCTCAGAGAACCAGCGGACGACTTGCCTGTGCGGCGGTCCTGCTCGATCTCGAAGTTGATTTTCTGGCCTTCGACCAGGGTCGACAGTCCAGCGCGCTCGACAGCGGAGATGTGAACGAAAACGTCCGCACCGCCCGAATCAGGCTGAATGAAGCCGAAGCCCTTGGTGGCATTGAACCACTTGACCGTACCAGTTGCCATATGAATAGTCCTCGCATTTGCTTTGGTTTGACCGAACCGAGGTTCAGCCGGTTTGTATCGAGATTTTGGAGATAGACGTCAGCAAACGCGAAGATCGCGAGGCCCGGATCGATCGGCCGAAATATCAATGGAGCTGATATAGGCGGGTTTCGCACCAAAAACAAGATGGCTCGAAAAATGGCGTTGCGGTGGCGCCGCCCAAAGGCCGCCCCAATCGCATGAAAGCGTCGAGCAATCGGGAATATCGGGACGCCCGACGGCGTTAGTCCGGTTTTGGGAGACTGTCATGAAAACGGTTGTGAAAACCATTCTGCTTGCCGCCTGCCTGACGCTGGCGGCCGCCGAGGCGCAGGCGATCTCGCGCTACGACCCCACTCGTATGAGCTGCGACAGGGTGCAAGGCACGATCGCCCGCCAGGGCGCGGTCATCCTGCGCTATCAGTCCAGGCGTGTGCCGGGGCTGCCGCTCTTCGACCGCTATGTGCAGAGCCAGCAATTCTGCAATGTCGGCGAGGTCAGAAAGCGCGCCTATGTACCGAGCGCCGATACCGAATCCTGCCCGGTCTATCTCTGCAAGCGGGTCGAGAACGACCATTTTCACCGCCGCTTCCTGCGCCGTCATTAGGCATATTGATATTCAGGTGAGGCCGGCCTGCGAACGATGGTCTTCTGCGCTTCCGGCGCCCACGTACATTAAGTACGCTCCGCTCCGGTTCTCGAAGACCATAGTTCTCGGTGCGGCCTGACCTGAATCTCAACATACCCAGCCGGCATACCATTCAAGCTCTTAGAACCCGAACGAGACCTGCGCCGCCGGCGGCGGGCCGACGCGCACGCCTTCCATGGCCAGCATCTTTTCCTTGGTGGCCGAGCCGCCGGGCGCCGAGAAGCCGCCGATCTTGCCGCCCGCGGCTAGAATCCGATGGCAGGGGATGACCAGCGGCACCGGGTTGGCGCCCAGCGCTGCCCCGGTTTCGCGCGGCAGGCCGGCTTGGCCGGCGCGCTTGGCCAGTTCGCCATAGGTGGTGGTTTCGCCGTAATGCAGTTTCCGCGCCGCGTCGTAGATGGCGAGACGGAAGTCGTCGACGCCGTCGAGATCGACCGGCACGCCGGAGAAATCGACGTCCTCGCCTGTGGCATACGCCTTGATCGAGGCGATCAGCTCGACCACCCATTGCGGCTGCCCAGTGTTCGCAGTCGTATTGGCGGCAGCACCGGCATGCCGCATCAGCCGGCGTTCCACCGCTTCGCGGCTCCTTTCGGGCAGGCAGAGCCGGATCAGGCCCTTTTCGCTCCAGGCGATGCCCATGAAGCCGATCACTGTTTCTAACACTGCGTGGCCGGCTGTGATCGAAGATGCCGTTTCCATGATGCGCTCCTTTCCGCAAAGTGGCGAAAACCGGGATACCGACCGGTACATATGCAGAACAATATGGCATCTGAGCCCGGCTCTCGCCACCCGAAAACCACCAGATGGTCCCGATTGCCCACCAGGAATCGCTGGTGTAAGGACTTCTTAACAACCGACAAATCGGACCCGCGCGGCTTGCCAGCAAAATTCAACCTTTTCGCGATCTGTGTGATCGTCGGCGCAGCTGCCCTCAGCGGCTGCCAATCGACCTCGCAGATGAAGGCTACGCCTGCGCTGACCGAAACCGCGACCGCCGCCGGCAGCGATGCCGGCTTCACCTTGCCGCTGCCCGATACGGTTTCGGTGCTGCCGCAATCCTCGGGCATAACACCCGTTCAGTCGGCCGAAGCGACGCCGGCCACGCCAGCGCTCGATGCCGCTGCGCAGCCGGTTGCCGCGACGGCGGCCTTTGCCGGCGCGACGCCCACGGCCCCGGCCGTGCCTGCGGTGATGGCCGCCAATGCTTGGCAGGCGCCTGCGCCCGCCAAGGCCGGACAGCCGGTCGCGGCGCAATATACGACCGCCAGCCTTGTCATGCCGGCGACCGCCAAGGGCGGCCAGAACGCCATGCCCGGCGTGCAGCAGGTGGCCTATGTCGTGCCGCAGAATCCGGCTTCCCTGGGCCAGTTTCCCGCCGCGCCGCTCGGTCTCCCGGAAGAAGAGCATGCGACCGGCATGCGCGGCGACGTCGACCGGCTGATCCAGAAATACGCTGCTCTCTACGAGGTGCCGGTCGATCTGGTGCGCCACGTCGTCAACCGCGAAAGCACCTACAATCCCAAGGCTTACAATAACGGCCATTGGGGGCTGATGCAGATCAAGCACGCGACGGCGCGCGGCATGGGCTATGACGGGCCGGCCAAGGGCTTGTTCGACGCCGAAACCAATCTGAAATACGCGGTCAAATATCTGCGTGGCGCCTGGGTGGTGGCGGGTGGCAACGCCAAGAAGGCCGATTGGCTCTACCAGACCGGCTATTATTTCGACGCCAAGCGCAAAGGCCTGCTCGAGGCGACCGGCCTCGGTGTCGACCGCAAGCGCCGCCGGCTGCAGCCCGACGCCTGAGCGCGATGCCTGAACCGCGCCCGCCGGCTCCAAACGACATCCGGCTGCGCAAGATCCTCGACGAGACGCTCGTTGCACCGCACTGGCCGGACGGCTTTACCATGCGCTGCTACGAACATGGTGACGCGCAGCCCTTGCATGCGCTTTTGACCGAGGTGTTCGAGGACGGCGCTGACGGCCCGTTCGACGAATGGTGGCCGCGCATATCCAGCGATGCCGAATTCGACCCGGCGCTGTGTTTCCTCGTCATCGACGCCAAGGGACGGCTGGCGGCGGCAGCGCTGTGCTGGACGACGGCCTTCGTCAAGGACCTCGCGGTCCATCCCGAAGCGCGCGGCAAAGGCATTGGCGAAGCGCTGATGTGGCAGGCTTTCAACGCCTTTCGGGATCGGGGCGCGGCCCATGTCGACCTCAAGACCAACACGGTCGAGAACGCCGCCGCGCTCCGGCTCTACGAGCGGCTGGGAATGATGCCTGTCGCCTGGGAAGGGTAAGGGCTTTTTTCTTGCCGCAATTCCCTGGGGAAAACGCTACGCGCTTTTCCCGGGAAAACCGGTTCCCACCTTTCCTGGAATTGCTCGAGCGCTGTTGAAAACCTCCGGATTGTGAACTGCTTCACATTGGCCGCCGCAACCGGATGCTACCTCACCATCCATGCCTTTCGACCGATGGCGGATCGACGACTGGCAGATGTGGGGCGGCTGCACCGGCATGTGTTCAGCCACTCCTTGGCGGGTCCCAGGCGGGGGTTTGGGGCCCGCCAGTCGTTTTACGGCAGCCCTCAGATATCGGGCGCATTGCCGATCTTCTTTTTGAGCTCAAGCGCCCAGGCGCGGCCCTCGTCGCCGCCCCACAGCAGCCAGGCGATATGGCCGGCCGATGGATTGTCTTCATTGCCGTAATTCTTGCCGCGCTTGTCGACCTCGTGGCGGGCGAAGTAGCTGACCATGCGGCGGATAGTGGATGGCGCCAGCTTTTCGCGGTTCTTGAGTTCCGTCGCCCGCGCCACGCCGATCTCGGTGCCGCCCCGGCCGAATTCTCTTCGCAGCCTCAACCCCTTGGCGGCATTGTCGGCCACCACTTGCGGGCAGCGCAGATCGATCTCTTCATCCTCTTGCATGTGTCTCCCCAGCTCCGGAAATCTAACCTGCAGACGCAATACAGGGAAGTGCAACCGGCTCCCAATGCAGCGCCGTCCATTAGGATCAGCGCGCCCTCGGCATCTGCGAGATCCTGTGGAACCTTATGGATTTCACGCCTGAGGGTCGGCCGAACTGGAACGAACAGCTGCAATATGGCGAGGCGTGCTGTCCTGAGGTTTGTCCGCCAGGGGCTCGGGACGGCTCTTCGGCAGATGGTCGCTGACGAATAGTTCTCCGGACGCAACCCTGCCGCCAATGCCGCGTTTGATTAGCCGAGGGAAATTTTCAAATCGGAGACCTCAGATGAAAACGCTTCTCACCATTGCCGCCGTCGCCTTGTTCGCCGGTGCCCCTGCCGCCTTTGCGGCCAACTCGACTGCGGTCGCGCCTGCCATGGCCGCCAGCAAGGTCGACACCCGAACCTTCGTCAAGACGGTGCCTAGCTCCAACGAATTCGAAATCCAGTCGAGCAAGCTCGCCGAGGAGAAATCCAAGGCGGCTGACGTCAGGAAATTCGCCAAGCAGATGGTCAAGGACCACACCAAAGCCGGCAAGGAGTTCAAGGCGGCGCTGAGCCAGGGCCAGACCACCGGTTCGACCAAAGCCGCGGGGCCGGCCCTGCAGCCGAAGGAGCAGGCAATGCTCGACGAGTTGAAGAGCGCAAGCGGCAAGGATTTTGACGCCAAGTACATCCAGATGCAGACGGACGCGCACAAGGAGGCCGTAGCCCTTTTCAGCAGCTATGCCAACTCGGGCGACGACCCGGCGATGAAGGAATTCGCCAAGAAGACGCTGCCGACGCTGCAGATGCACGAGAAGCACGTGAAGGAACTCGCGGCCGCGCATCAGGGTTGAGGGTTGGTGACTGGCCAGCAATAGCATTCTACGGCGCCCCCTCTGTCTTGCCGGAGATGTCCCCCACGAGTGGGGAGATCAGCAGCGTCGGCGCCGTGCTTTTCTAGCGACGGTGAAAATTGGCGAAGGCTGAGGCGACAGCCAATCTCCCTCCTTGTGGGGGGAGATGTCCGGCAGGACAGAGGGGGCGCCGTAGAGTGCGACGGCCGATGCCTGCCGTTGGCAAGGCATTGCGGCAAAGTGGCTCTGTGGCTGCGCCGGCAGTGACATACATTGCCGCCACCAATTCAATGGAGCTCCCATGCCCAAGATCGACCTGTCCACCGTGCCTGTCCGCAAGGGCTCCGGCTACCCCGCACCCTTCGACGCCCCTTGCGCCGAGCGCACACGCCACCGCCTCGGCGATGCCGGCGGCCTCACCGATTTCGGCGTCAACCTGATGACATTGCCATCAGGCGGCTGGTCCAGCCAGCGCCACTGGCACAGCCATGAGGACGAGCTTGTCTATGTGCTGGAAGGCGAACTGGTGCTGGTCGAGGATGGCGGCGAGACGCTGCTCAAGGCCGGCGATTGCGCGACCTTCGCCAAGAACAGCGGCAACGGCCACCACATGATCAACCGCTCGTCCACAACGGCGCGCTATCTCGAGGTCGGGTCGCGCAATCCGGATGATCTCATCACTTGCTCCGACATCGACATGATGAGCCCGAGTTCGGACGGCAGGTTTCTGCACAAGGACGGCATGCCCTATCCGGGGCAGGGGTGACGGCTGGACCATGGTCCGGCGCTGGTGTTCGCTGGGCGGGGGGATAAGCTCCTCACAATCAAAGGTGGCGCAGGCCCCCTCATCCGACCGCTTCGCGGCCACCTTCTCCCCACTGGGGAGAAGAGGGAAGCGCTGGCGCTGACCGGCTCCTCTCCCCTCGGGGAGAGGTCAGCAGCCGAGCGAAGCGGAGGCTGGGTGAGGGGGCCTTGGCGCCAGCTTGGCAAACAAGGGGAAGATCACCATGAAAAAAGAAGTCATCGAAGTGCCCGTGATGTCGGCCAAGGTGCGGGCGCTCGGGCTGCCTTGCTCGACGGCGGTAAGGGCCAACGGCTTCGTGTTCATATCGGCGACGCCGCCGGTGGACATGGTGACCGGCGAGATGGTGCGCGGCGACATCGAGGTGCAGACCGAGGCGTCGCTGAAGGCGTTGAAGCACTGCCTGGAAGCGGCCGGCACCTCGCTGGAAAACGTGGTGATGGTGCGCATCTACGCCGTCAATTCCGGTTTCTACAACGCCATTAACCGGGTCTATTCCAGGTATTTCAGCGTGAACCCTCCGGCGCGGAGTTTCGTGCCGGTGGCGTCATGGCCGATGGAGTTCGATATCGAGATCGAGTGCGTGGCGGTGGGGTAAGGGGTGCGAAAGGCGCACCGACAGAATTGCTCGCGGGAGAGCAAATGCGCCCCACTACACCATGAGCTCCCGCCTGCCCACAGCGGGAACAGGAGTTTAGCAGTCCCCAATCGTCATATGGAATTAAACCTTTTCCAATTCACCAAGCAGTTTCTTTGCTTTATGTATCCTCTCTTGCGTTGATTTATCTTCCTTCCTCTTAATGGTCTCTCTCCATGGGTCGTTCTCAAACCCATTTTTAGACAAGAAATCTGCAGTTGCAGCCAACTCTATAGAAATAGAATCATACCTTGAGAGTGTGTCCAATATAGCCTTTCTTTTACCGTCGGCCCCCTCTTCCTCTATTTTAAGGTCCGACATAAATACAGCGTACTTGGCACCATCCTTCGTTGATTTCCAATCAATGTTAAGATAGCCAAGAGCTTTTGCGTCATCAGTTCCTATGGAAATTTCTTCACTATAAGGCCCATAGTAGTAATATTCAAAAATAGAATCATTCCCGACGCCTAGTTCTTCAAGAAAGTAAGCCGACTTTTGTAATCTTGTCTTTCCAACGATTGATCCGCCGTTCAATGCTACAATCTTTGCGACATAAGAGGCGATGTCACTCATCCTTCCATCCTCCGAATAAGGTCTTCTATTTTTGCTTTTGCTTTCTCATCGCGCACATATACGCGATAGATCGATTTCTCTTGTAATGCCCTTACGACATCTGAGCGGTCGCTAAGATCGTCGGGCCTCGATCCGTCTGCGCGCATGATGTGGATCTTAGAGAGCGCATCAGGAGAGCCGTAACCTCGCCGTTTGTAGGGATTTCTCGACGGTTGATCTTCGAAATTTCAACCTCATCGAAGTCGCCATTCTCTTTCGCCTTAGTCAGCTGAGCGCGAAAGTGGGCAACTGCATTGGCATCGCCGCGACCTTCAAAATGGTCAGAAATGTCGATAGCCTTGTACAATTTTCTGGAGAGCAATCGCTGGGAGAGTTCACTTAAAATGGCATCCTTAGACTCTGCCATGACGGAAAGGCTGCCCCACACAACGAAATCGTCGGCCTTCAGATATGAATCAAGGTCGCGATTCTGGACAAAAGTCAGTATCGGATTTCCTTCACTCAACGCAGTCAACGGGGCGTTTCCTTCAGCACGTAGTGTCCCAACCCTACGTAGGACAGCCGACAGAATTTTCTCGGCTGAGCGAGTCGCTTTATGGAAGTATACAGCAAAATAGAGATGGAACAAACCAAGAACGTACGATTCTGCCGCTTGAAATGCCTTGTGGCCTAAAACCAGGCTATCGACGGTCGAATATGTCTCATCGTCAATGGCAAGGGGGATCGATCCAACCTCCAGATTGGCCAATATCCACGAATAATCAAAGCCGCCATGCTTGGCGCCCGTCATAAGTCGGTCGCGGCGAACGTAGTCCAACCTGTCCGCATCAAATTGACTCGAAACCACTGCGGCGTAGATATCGCCGGGCGTATCGGCGATTAAGAGCTTCGACACGGCTTCTTGAAAATCAACGCCGCGGGATCTGAGGGCACTGCCGACTTCGGTATCTCCCAGGATAATGTCAGAGGTCCATTGCTCGTGCTTCTTAAGCTTCGGGGGGCCTTTCTCTCCTTTACGCTTGGCATTGTCCTTATTAAGAAGCTTTATGGCCTCCTCGAATGCATGGCTGAACGGACCATGTCCCAGGTCGTGAACTAATGAGGCGGCTAGAGCGATCTCAGCCTTCTCGGGTTCAAATTTTTCGCCAATTCTATCCGAGATTAATGTTACAAGCTCGCGCGCAGTGTGAAATACTCCAATACTGTGGGCGAAGCGGGTGTGAGTTGCGCCGGGGTAGACAAGCTCCGAAAAGCCAAGCTGTTTCACGCGCCGGAGACGCTGGAATTCTCTTGTGTCGATCAAATTCCAAAGAAATTGATCGAACTCACCTATGCCAAACTCGATGAGATCGTGTAGGGGATCTCGAATTCGTTGAGTTTTGGGCATAGCGCGGCGAATCACCCGGAGGCATTTCAGCAGAACATAACAAAGACGCGGAGAAAGTTAAAACTTATAAAATATTTACTTTCATGGCCGCTGGGACCAGGACTTAGTCTGATGCCGTCAGGCGAAATACTCCTGCAACGGCCTGACCTCGAGGCTCCCCGCCTTCAGCGCCGCAATCGCCTCGGCCACCGCCGCCGCCCCCGACAGCGTGGTGTAATACGGCACTTTCTGCATCAGCGTCGCCCTGCGCAGCGACTTCGAGTCCGACACCGCTTTCTGGCCGTCCGTCGTGTTGAAGACGATCTGAACCTGGCGGTTGCGAATGGCGTCTTCGATGTGGGGGCGGCCTTCCAGGACCTTGTTGATCTTCTGCGCGTCGACGCCGTGTTCGGCGAGGAAGCGGGCGGTTCCCGATGTGGCGAGCACCTTGAAACCCTGGCCGGCGAGGCGCTTGACCGCCGGCAGGATGCCGGCCTTGTCCTCGTCGCGCACCGAGACGAACAGCGTGCCGGAGCGGGGGAGATCAACGCCGGCGCCGAGCTGGCTCTTGGCGAAGGCCAGCGCAAAGTCGCGGTCGAGGCCCATGACCTCGCCGGTCGAGCGCATTTCCGGGCCGAGCAATATGTCGACGCCGGGGAAGCGGGCGAAGGGGAAGACGGCTTCCTTGACCGCGATGTGGCCGGGGTTTCTCGGATCGGGCATGGCGCCGTAGTGGGCGAAGGCGTCTTCCAGCTTTTCGCCGGCCATGATGCGGGCGGCGATCTTGGCGATCGGCCGGCCGATGGTCTTGGCGACGAAGGGCACGGTGCGCGATGCCCGCGGGTTGACCTCCAGCACATAGACCGTGCCGTCCTTGATCGCATACTGCACGTTCATCAGCCCGCCGACATTGAGCGCGCGGGCGAGCGCCGCTGTCTGGCGCTCCAATTCGTCGACAAGCTCCGAGGGCAACGAGTGCACCGGCAGCGAACAGGCGCTGTCGCCCGAATGAATGCCTGCCTCCTCGATGTGCTCGAGAATGCCGGAGACGAAGGTCGACTTGCCGTCGCACAGGCAATCGACATCGACCTCGATAGCGCCCGAGAGATAGGTGTCGAACAGCAGCGGGTTCTTGCCCAGCAGCGTGTTGATCTGGCCGGTCTTGTCGTTGGGGTATTTCTGCTTGATGTCCTCCGGCACCAGGCCGGGCACGGTGTCGAGCAGGTAGCTCTGCAGCATGCCCTCGTCATGGATGATCTGCATGGCGCGGCCGCCGAGCACATAGGAGGGGCGCACCACCAGCGGGAAGCCGAGTTCGCCGGCCACAAGGCGGGCCTGCTCGACAGAATAGGCGATGCCGTTCTTCGGCTGGCTGAGGTTGAGCTTGTGAAGCAGCTTCTGGAAGCGGTCGCGGTCTTCGGCGAGATCGATCATGTCGGGTGACGTGCCGAGGATCGGGATGCCGGCCTTCTCCAGCGCGTCGGCCAGCTTCAGCGGCGTCTGGCCGCCGAACTGGACGATGACGCCGACCAGTTCGCCCGAGGCCTGTTCGGCGCGCAGGATCTCCAGCACGTCCTCCGCCGTCAGCGGTTCGAAGTACAGCCGGTCGGAGGTGTCGTAGTCGGTCGAAACCGTCTCCGGGTTGCAGTTGATCATGATCGCTTCATAGCCGGCGTCGCGCAGGGCGAAGGCGGCATGGCAGCAGCAATAGTCGAACTCGATGCCCTGCCCGATGCGGTTCGGACCGCCTCCGAGGATGACGACTTTTTTTCGCGACGACACTTGCGCTTCATTGGCCAGCGCGCCGGCGAAGGGCACTTCATAGGTCGAGTACATGTAGGCGGTGGGCGAGGCGAACTCGGCGGCGCACGTGTCGATGCGCTTATAAACCGGATGAACGTCGAGCTTTTCACGAATCTTCGCAATCACTTCGGCGTCGTTCTTCGTCAGCGAGGCGAGGCGGGCATCGGAGAAGCCCATCGCCTTCAGCATGCGCAGATTGACGGCGTCCTGCGGGATGCCGTGCTCGCGGATGCGGGCTTCCATGGATACGATGCCGGCGATCTGTTCGAGGAACCACGGGTCGATCTTGCACATTGCGTGCACGTCTTCCAGCGAGGTGCCCATGCGGATCGCCTGCGCCACCATGCGCAGCCGGTCGGGCGTCGGCGTGCCGAGTGCGGCGCGAATGGCGTTGCGGTCGTCGGCGTGGTTGGCAGCTACGGCGCCGTGGCCGAGGCCGGGGATCTCGATTTCGTCGAGACCAGTCAGGCCGGTTTCCAGCCCACGCAGCGCCTTTTGCAAGGACTCCTGGAACGTGCGGCCGATGGCCATGACTTCACCGACCGACTTCATGGCGGTGGTCAGCACCGGCTCCGCGCCGGGGAATTTCTCGAAGGCAAAGCGCGGGATTTTTGTGACGACGTAATCGATGCTTGGCTCGAAGGAGGCGGGCGTGGCGCCGCCGGTGATGTCGTTCTCCAGCTCGTCCAGCGTGTAGCCGACGGCGAGCTTGGCCGCGATCTTGGCGATCGGGAAGCCGGTCGCCTTCGAAGCCAAAGCGGAACTGCGCGAGACGCGCGGGTTCATCTCGATGACGACCAGCCGACCATCGGCCGGGTTGACGGCGAACTGCACGTTGGAGCCGCCGGTCTCGACGCCGATCTCGCGCAGCACCGCGATCGAGGCGTTGCGCATCATCTGGTATTCCTTGTCGGTCAAGGTCAGCGCGGGGGCAACGGTGATCGAGTCACCGGTGTGTACGCCCATCGGGTCGATGTTCTCGATCGAGCAGACGATGATGCAATTGTCCGCCTTGTCGCGGACGACCTCCATCTCATACTCCTTCCAGCCGAGCACGCTTTCCTCGATCAGCACTTCGGTGGTCGGCGAGGCGTCGAGCCCGGACTGGACGATGTCGTAGAATTCGGCGCGGTTGTAGGCGATGCCGCCGCCGGTGCCGCCCATGGTGAAGGACGGGCGGATGATGGCGGGCAGGCCGACATGGTCGAGCGCCTGGGCGGCAATCGCCATGCCATGGCTGATGTAGCGCTGCTTGCGGTCGCCTTCGCCGAGGTTCCAGCGGGTTTCCAGCGCGTCGAGCGCGGCATCGAGGTCGGCAGGCGCCTCGGCCTTGACGGCGGCGCGCTCGGCCTCATGGGTCTTGCGGTCGGCGTTCTTGACGTCGGTGGCATTGGCCAGCATCGACTTCGGCGTTTCCAGGCCGATCTTCTTCATCGCCTCGCGAAACAGCGCCCGGTCCTCAGCCTTGTCGATCGCCGTGGCGTCGGCGCCGATCATCTCGACATTGTAGCGCTCGAGCACGCCCATGCGGCGCAGCGACAGAGCGGTATTGAGCGCGGTCTGGCCGCCCATGGTCGGCAGCAGCGCGTCGGGCCGCTCCTTGGCGATGATCTTGGCGACGACTTCAGGCGTGATCGGCTCGATATAGGTGGCGTCGGCCAGTTCCGGGTCGGTCATTATGGTGGCCGGGTTGGAATTGACCAGGATGACGCGAAAGCCCTCTTCCTTCAGCGCCTTGCAGGCCTGTGTGCCGGAATAATCGAACTCACAGGCCTGGCCGATGACGATGGGGCCGGCCCCGATGATCAGGATCGACTTGATGTCGGTGCGTCTTGGCATCGTTGTGAGTTCCGTTCGGCGAGCGGCTTGCACGAAAAACCGGGACGGGAAGACCCGGCCGGTTGTGCTTGCGATTCTGGTATCAGGCTAGGAGGGCCTTATAGGGAAGAGTTTTGGGAGATGTAACCCCGAAAATGAGGCTAGGCAGTAGGGATTAGGCAGTAGGGATCAGGCAGTGGGGATTAGGCAGGAGCGAGGTTAAGGCGCCTATTGCCCATTCCCTACTGCCTGACACCTAATCCCCCAGCGCGAGCTGATCCGTAATCTCAAACCGCTCGGATACCCCGACGCGGATCATGTTGAGGCTGCCTTCCCTTGTGAAGCGGAAGTCCTTGCCCAAATCCGAGTTGGCCGGCATGCCGGCAGAGAAGGAGATGACGCGGGTGCCGCCGTCGGGCCAGGTCACGGTGATGTCTGCCTTGTCGGCGCCATTGTGGACGATGTTGACGGCGCAGCGGGTCATCGGTTGTCCGACATAGCGGGCGCAGGGGATCTCGGCGGTGGCGCCGAGGGCGGGCGGGGGTTCCAGCCGTGCAACGGTTTGCGTAGCGGTCGCAGCTTTGGCCTGGTCTGGCCGTGGCGTCGGGGATAGTACCCCCGGCGCGGACGCTGTATCCGGCGCTGCTCCCGCAGACGCGGCGGCGGCGAGTTCCGGCGTCCCTGTGGCCTCCGTTGCCGGAGCCTCCGTCGCAGGGATTTCATCCGTCGGCGGACTTTCATTCGCTGCGAAGGCAAGGCCGTAAGCATCCTGCATGGCGGTCCTGCCGATCTCGGCGGCGGACTTCGGCGCGCCTGGATTCGTGCCGCCAAGGCGCTCCGTCAGGTCGAGTGGAGCCGGCGCGGGTGCAGCCGGGGTGGGTGGAGCCTGAGTGGGTGCAGCCGGAGCGGCAGAGGCGGCAGGTGCAGTCGTCCGGGGCGCTGCGGCCACGTCGGCCGGCTGCGTCGGCATGTCGGGCGCGAGCGTCGGGCCGCCGGCTTCAGCGCTGGCGGTCACCTGGGGCGGCGCGGCCTCAACTTCGACCACGGTCGGATTGTCGGGGATAAGATAGCGCGCGGGCGCCCAGCCTTTGACCAGTGGATTGTCAATCTCCTCGACCTTGCACCAGCGGTGGCCGTCCACTTCGTTGCAGCCGAAATTCCTGACGCTCGAGCCGATCGGCAGACGCGCTTGGGTTCTGCCGACCGGCGACGGCGTGGCGCGGATGTTGAGGAGATCGCCTGGGCCGAGCTCGGTCACTATGGAAACGATGTCGGCAGGCGCGTCCTCGGCATTGGCCGGCAAGCTCACCAACAACGGGCCCACCACCAACGGACCCGCCAACAACCGGGCTGCCCGCAGGAGCGGAGCGCCAGTCACTCGATGCAAAATGGTTCGGATTGTGCGCCTCATCATTTGGCCGTGCGCCGATTACCCTTGCGGCAGCAGTCCTGCCGTATGCCAAGGCGGTTTTATAAGGGACGATACGCGGCCATGTAAGTCTGAAAATGCGTCCGATGTTTGGTGCCGCGAGGCGGAAGCAGGGCGCAGCCGTGCGGTCAAGCGGAGCCTTGCCAAGAGGGTTTGGGCATGAAGCCGGTCCTCAGCGCATGCGCCCATTCCGGTCGGCCCGCCTGTGCGGCCTGTCTCGCCGCCGCTTCGTGGTCGTAGTCGACGGCGATGGTCTCAAAACGGTCTGGACCATCGCCATCCAAGGTGAGGATGCCGTAGCGCGCATGCGGGCTGCCTTGCTCCGAAACATGCGCCGGGGGCGTGTCATCTTCATAGGCGGGGGCGCCGACGCTGCCGGGATTGAAGAGCAAGGGGCCGCCGGGGATACGGACCAGTTCCGCGCGGTGGCTGTGGCCGCACAGCACGATGCGGCAGGCCGCGTCCAGCGCCTGCAACCGCCGCTGAATAGCGGCAAGCGGCGCGCGCACCAGTTGGCCATCGACGATCGCGTCGAGCAGGTATTTCTCGTCATGGTCGGGCCGCGCATGGAAAGCGACCACGCCGGGAACAATCTCCAGCGTGAAGGGCAGGGCGAGCAGGGCTTCGCGCTGCGCTGATGTCAGCCGTTCCTGCGCATAGCGGTCTGAAGCCCACATCATATCGTCGGCCGGATCGACCGCGACGCGGCGGTCATGGTTGCCGCGCACCGTCGGCAGGTCGAGCGCTTCGAGCCGCTCGAATGTCTCGCGCGGCCAGAGCGGGCCGGAGACACAGTCGCCAAGGTTGACGGTGAGATCGGCGCCGCCGCGCCGCGCTAGATCGGCGAGCACGGCATCCAGCGCCAGCACATTGCCATGGATGTCGGCGAGAACGGCAATGCGCATGCGGCGGGCTCCTTGGTGCAGCCCGTTGAGGCTTGCGGCCCGTCTTCGTTATCAAGCCCCTGCCTTCATTATCAAGCCCTTGAGATCGTTCGAGACAGCCGGGAGCCCCGCCTATCGCGGAAGCACTCCATCTGCTAGCGTCCACGCCGCTCCAGAGTTCATCCGGGGGAGGACAGGCGATGACCCGCGACCAGATGGTTGCCCACCTTCGCGCCGCCAATGACGTCGCGCGCGAGACTGCCGCGCACGGGCACCATCCTTTCGGCTGCGTGCTCGTCGGCCCCGACGATCGCATCCTGATGCGGCAAGGCAACATCAACACCGTGCGCCACGCCGAAACCGAGCTCTCCCGGCGTGCCGCCGACACCTATCCGCCGGATTTCCTCTGGTCTTGCACGCTGGTCACAACCGGCGAGCCCTGTGCGATGTGCACGGGAACGCTGTACTGGGCGAATATCGGCCGGCTGGTCTACGGCTTCGAGGAAACCAAGCTTCTCGCGCTGACCGGCAATCACGCAGAGAACCCGACGATGAACCTCTCGTCGCGCACAGTCCTCGGCTCCGGGCAGAAGCCGGTCGAGGTCCACGGCCCTTTCCCCGAGATGGACGAGGAACTCCTCGCCCCGCATATCGGTTTTTGGCAGCGCTAGGAGCGGCCTGACTTCGGCACCAGCTACGCCGGAATTTCGATGTCGTGGCCGCCGACGATGGGTAGAGCCGGGTCATCTCCGGCCGCCGCAATCACGCTGTCGAGCAGGCCGGGGAAGCGGGCGTCGAGGTCGGCGCGGCGCAGCGTGATCATCCGGTTGGTGCCGGCCACTTCGGCGCGGGTGACGCCGGCCTCGCGCAGTTTGGCCAGGTGATAGCTGAGATTGGTCTTGGAGCCGAGGTCGAGGAACCGGCTGCAGTTCAGCGGCACGCCTTCCTTGCTGGCGAGATAGCGCACGATGGCGAGCCGGGTCGGGTCGCCAAGGACGCCGAGCACAACCGGCAGGCTGATCTGGTCTGTATTGGGGTGCGGCAAAGTCATGGCCCGAAACTAAGCACAGTCGGTGGCGATTTCAACGCGTCGATCTTTCGCGGGCATGCACAGTCCGTTTCGCGATTGGCCCAACGGCTGTCCTGACACAGGGATGTCAGCAGGCTTCAGCTATTTTCACCTGGCTTCATTGACATCATGTCCTGTTATGTCCAATTGTTCAATAAGTTTTGAACTAAGGACACGCCCTATGGACAAGCGCCTCTTTTGGCTTGCGCTCGGATCGTTCACGATCTCGACCGAAGGCTTCGTCATCTCCAGCCTGCTGCCTGACATCGCCACCGACGCCCGCATTTCCATTCCGCTCGCCGGCACGCTGATCACCGCCTTCGCGCTGGCTTACGCCATCGGCACGCCGATCCTGGCAACGCTGACCGGCGAATGGGACCGGCGCCGCGTCATCTTGTGGACGCTGGCGTTCTTCGTCATCGGCAATGTGGTGGCGGCGCTGAGCTCGTCCTTCGAACTGCTGCTCATTGCCCGCATCATCATGGCGCTGTCGTCAGGCTTGTTTGCCGCGACCGCTCAAGGCACGGCGGTGGCGCTGGTCGATGACCACCACCGGGCGCGGGCCATTGCCGTCGTCGTCGGCGGAACCACGGTGGCGGTTGCGCTCGGTGCACCGCTCGGCGCGCTGGTTGCCACGATAGCCGGCTGGCGCGGGACCTTCTTTGCCATTGCCGGGCTCGGCGCGCTGGTCGGCGCCATCCTGTGGTACCGGCTGCCGCGCGGCATTGTCGGTACCAAGCTGCCGCTCAGGCGGCGGCTGGCTGCGGCGCTGCGCCCCGGCGTCATGCCGATCCTGCTGACCACCGCTCTTGCCCTGATCGGCGCCTTCTCGGTGTTTTCCTATATCGCGCCGCTGGCCATCCAGAGCGGCGGCCTCAGCCCGATTGCGCTGCCCGGCATGCTGCTCGCCTTCGGTGTCGGCGCCGTCATCGGCAACATAGCCGGCGGCCAGGCGGCCGACCGTTTTGGTGCGACGCGCACCGTCGGCTGGTCTCTGGCGCTGAGCGCCGTCATGCTGGTGATGCTCTCGGTCATCCCGACCTTCCTGCCGCAGCATCTCGCCGGGCCGGCATTGATGGCCATGATGGTGCCGTGGGGCATGGTCGGCTGGGCATTTCCGCCGGCGCAGGCCAGCCGCATCATCAAGCTGGCGCCCGACGCCGCCCCGATCGTGCTGTCGCTCAACGCTTCGGCCCTCTATCTCGGCGTGGCGCTGGGTGCTGTGGTCGGCGGCGCCGTGCTGCGCTACGGCGTGCCGGCCGATCTCGGCCTGGTCGCCGCCATCTTCCCGCTGATCGGGCTTGGCGTGGTGCTGGCCGGCCGCTGGGCGGCCCGGCCGGTCGCCATGCCGGCCGAATAGATCTTTGCAAAGGACCGGCGGCCGCTCTTTCAGCTTGAAGGGGCGGCCGCCGGCACGTCGTACTCCAGCGCCGCGACTTCATCCAGCATAGCGCGCAGATCTGCCGCTCGCTGCTGGCCGACCAGCGCCTCGAAGCGCTGCTGGGCAATGGTCCACAATTTCGTCGTCTCCTCGAGCTTGGCCTGGCCTTGCGGCGTCAGCCGCACCCGCTTGACGCGGCGGTCGTCCTTGTCGGCGAAGGTGTCGACATAGCCGTCGCGGATCAGCGGCTTCAGCGTATGGCCGAGCGCCGACAGGTCCATGACCATCGCTTCGGCTATCGTGCCCATCGCCGGCTCGTTGCTGACATGGATCTGGTAGAGCAGGCCGTACTGTGTGCCCTTCAGACCCGAAGGCGAGATTACATCGTCATAAAAGCGGCCGAGCTTGCGCGCGGCGCGCCGCAGCGTGGCGTTGTTGCAAAGGCTGAATCCCGGCAGCGCGGTCTTGCTCATCACGACTCCTTGCCGGCAAAACCGCTGCCGGCCTGTCGCAGAAATAGTTTCTGCCGCCTCCGTTGACAAGATGGTGGTATATGCCTACTTCCCGGAAAGTGGTATATGCCACTAATTGGAGATCAGGGCGGGACAAGGGTTCATCGACCTGTCTCGCCGGGCAGAAAAAAGGAACAGGACAATGAGTGGACAGGACAACAAGGGTACCGCAGTCGTCACCGGCGCATCGGCCGGCATCGGCGCGGTCTATGCCGACCGGCTGGCCGGGCAAGGCTACGATCTGGTGCTGGTAGCGCGGCGCGCCGACCGGCTGGAGGAACTGGCTGAAAAGCTGCGATATGCTTACAAGCGCAAGGTCAGCGTGATATCAGCCGATCTTGCCGACGACAATGATGTGCGCCGCGTCGAGCAGGCGATCGCAGCCGACGACAGCGTCACGCTGCTGGTCAACAATGCCGGCATTGGTGGCCAGGCCGTGGTGGCAACGGCCGACGCCGACGAGGCCGAGCGCATGATCAAGGTCAACGTCATCGCCTTGACCCGCCTGACCCGCGCCGTTCTGCCGGGGCTTCTTGCGCGCAACCGCGGCGCCATCGTCAACATCGCCTCTGTGCTCGCCTATGATACCTCGTTCGGCGGCATCTACAGCGGCACCAAGGCCTATGTCGTCAACTTCACCGAGGCCCTGCACCGCGAAGTCGCCGGCACCAATGTGAAGGTCCAGGCGGTGCTGCCGGGCGCGACCCGCACCGATTTCTGGGAGCTCGCCGGTGGCGATATCGACAATCTGCCGAAGGAGATCATCATGTCCGCCGACGATATGGTCGATGCCGCGCTTGTGGGCCTATCCAGGGGCGAAGCCGTCACCGTGCCGGCACTTGCCGATGCGACCAAGCTCGACGCCTTCCTCGGCGCAAGGCAAGTCTTCTACGGCAGCCTGCACGCCGACAAGCCTGCTGCCCGCTACGCGGTCTGAGGAGAGAGCTGGTTCGCTTCGCGAACCAGGACCCCCACCCCGCTCACTTCGTTCGCGGCCCTCCCCACAAGGGGGAGGGTAAAGTGCGCGCTCCCCTACCTCCCCTTTGTGGGGAGGTCGGACCGCAGGTCCGGGTGGGGGTACTGGCGCCGACCTCTGCGTTTACGCTCCCCGCCACATAGGTATGATCGATGCAGCCAGCACCAGCGCCAGCACGATGTTGAGCGCGCGCCATTGCCATTCGGTCTCGAGCAGCCGTGCCAGCACCATGCCCGCCACGCACCAGATCGACAGCGAGACGGCTGCAGTGAGGCCGAAGGTCGAGCCGAGCAGCAGCGCGAGTTGTCCCGGCCCGTCGGCAAGGGCCGCGAACGAGGCCGCCGCCCCCAGTCCCATCGCCCAGCCCTTCGGGTTCATCCATTGAATGCCGGCGCCGCCGAAGAAGCTGTTGGGTTTTGCCATCGCCACATCGAGATTGGGCGGCCCGGCGCGGCCGATCTTGATTGCCAGCCAGATGAGATAGAGCGAGCCGATGATTTTCATCGCCAGTTGCAGCGAAGGCATGGCCAGCAGCAGACCGGCGAGCCCGGCGGCGGCAGCAGCGGTCACGGTGGCGAGACCGGCGGCGCTGCCGACCAATAGGGGAACGGAACGGCGAAAACCGAACTGTGCACCTGAGGCAGTCGACAGGGTGGTGGCGATGCCGGGCGTGACGGTGGCCACGAAGGCAAACAGGATGAGCGGAAAGATGGGCTGCAACATGAGGCGTCCTTCATCAAAAGCCCAATGGTAGACTTCCGCATACTTCAGTAAATGCAATGTTTGCGATGGTTGGCATTAGCAGATATAATGCCATCCATGATCCGCAACCTCGACACAGCGCTGATCCGCACCTTCGTCACTGTCGCCGACAAGGCCAGCATGACGGCGGCGGCGAACGCGCTGCATCTGACGCAAGGCGCCGTAAGCCAGCAGATCAAGCGGCTGGAAGAAGCGCTCGGCTGCAGCCTGTTCGAGCGCGACCGGCGTGGCTTGCGGCTGACGCGGCCCGGCGAGCGGCTGTTCGGCAAGGGCAAACGGTTGCTTGGCCTCAATGACGAGATCTGGGCCGAGATGGCGGGCACCGAGGTCGCCGGCCAGGTGCGGCTCGGTGTTCCCTATGACCTTGTCGGCACTTTGCTGGCGCCGGTGCTGAAGGCCTATGCCGAGACCTATCCGCAGGTCGAGATTTCACTGCTCTGTGCGGCTTCGCCGGACCTTGCCGCGGCCCTCGCGGCCGGCACCATCGACCTTGCCGTCATCGAGGAACGGGTCGGCCCGTCGGCCGGTGAGTGCCTGGCCATTGACCGGCTGGTCTGGGTGGGGGCCAAGGGCGGCGTCGCCCGCGCCAAGCGGCCGCTGCCGGTGTCGATCGTCGCCGACACCTGCGCCTTCCGCCCGGTGGTGCTGTCGGCGCTGAACGAGCACGGGCTGGAATGGCGCACCGTGTTCGAGAACGGCAACATCGACGCGACGACCGCGACAGTGCGCTCCGACCTTGCCGTCACCGCCTGGCTGGCCTCCACCGTGCCTGCCGATCTTGACATCCTGGCTTTTGATGCCGGGCTGCCGCCGCTGCCGAATTTTTCCATCAATCTGCATTTGCCGAAGTACGGCACGGCGCCGGCAGCGCAGGAGTTCGCGCGGTATATCCGGGGTGGGTTGGCACGGCGGGCTGTGGCGGCTTGACAGAACTTGCATTTCCTCTCCCCCGTCGATCGGGGGAGAGGAAAGGTGCCAAGCCTGTCCCTGTTACTTCCAGTTCTTACGCCGCTCGAGCTCGGCCTCTGACGGCTTCTGCGTAGCGAACGACCCGACCTTGACCTCACCCCCGCGTTCGTAGGTCGCCATGATGACGCCTGTGGTAGTGGCCTGCGACTTGACCAGCTTGAAAGCGGCGGGCATCGCACCACCATCGAACAGCCGCTTGCCCTTGCCCAGCAGCAGCGGGAAGATCATCAACCGGATCTCGTCGATCAGACCGTTGGCGAGCAAAGTCTGGATCAGCTCGCTCGAACCCTGGATGAGCAGGTCAGCTCCATCTTCCTTTTTGAGGTTGCGCAACGTGGCGACGATATCGTCCCCAAGCCATTGCGTGTTCTCCCAGGTCAGGCTGTCCGGCCGATGCGTGGCCACATATTTGGTCGCAGGGTTGAAGACGTCTCCGATCGGATCTTTCTGGTAAGGCCAGTACGCGGCGAAGATGTCGTAGGTTCTGCGGCCGAGCAGCAGGGCGAAGGGTTTGGAGAACATTTCCTCCATGGCCACCCCCGCCACCTCGTCGAAGTAGTGGAACGTCCAGCCGCCGAATTCGAAGCCGCCAACCGGGTCTTCTTCCGGGCCGCCTGGCGCCTGCATGACGCCGTCGAGGCTGACGAAGGTGGAAGCGATGATCTTTCGCATTGGATTTTCCTTTTCCAGGATCCGCGCCGTCAGGGCCGGATTTCGATCTAAGGACGGACAGGCCGGCGGCCGCCCGACAGGCGTTGGCAGAAAAACGCTGCCGGCCGACAAGGGTACCTACCGCCGTCGCCCGCCGCCAAGCGCCTGCGACGAAAACCAGACGTCGCCGATGATGGCGGTGGCGGTTCGGTCCGGCGCCCTGTCTGACGTCAGCCAGATCGAACGGCTGCGCGCGGCCTTCTGGAGGTCGGGGATTTTGGCCGCCGAACCGGCGACCGAGGCGCCGACGCAGGGGATGAACCACGAGCGCATGAAGGGGTCGCAGGCAAAACCTTGTTTGGTGCGGGTCACCATCACGGCCAGGCCGACGCTCTGGGACGGGCGCCAGGGAAAGATCATGCGGCCACCGGGTTTCAGCGCCCGCAGCCAGGCAGCCGGCGGTGCGACGACACCGGCATTGACATAGATGATGTCGGACGGCGGCAGATCGCCGGTGACGGCATCGCCGTGGACGACGCTTACATTGCCGTAGGTCTCGAGATTCTTTGTCGCTCTGGCAGCAAGATCGCCCTCCATTTCGAAGGCGGTCACCGGGCCGGGCGCAACCAGCCGCGCCAGCAAGGCGGTGTAGTAGCCTGTGCCGGCGCCGACATGGGTGACGGCCTCGTCCGGTCTGGGGGCGATCCTGCCGATCCACATGGCGTGCAGGGAGGGTTCGCCATTGTTGATGCCCTTGTCGGCATCGAGCGCCACCAGTACGTCCTGATAGATGTGAACAGGATCGGCGCTCGGCGTCATGATCTTGCCGTTGCCGGTGGTGAGCGCCCTGCCGGCGACGACCGCCCAGGGTCCAGGACCGAGAAAGGCCTCGCGCGGCACGGTGGCGAACGCCTCTTCGAGGCGCGGATCGGCCGAGCCGGCATTGGCCGCCATCAGTTGCGCGTAAAATTTCCTGGCGTCTTCGACACTTGTCATGATGGCGATCAAGATAGCGCAAGCGGCCGGTTTGTCGCGGTCGGGAATGAAACTCAGCCGACGCCGAAGACGGTGTCGTAGAGCAGCTTGAAGTTGAGCACCAGGATGACCGCCGCGACGACCCAGGCGAGGGCCGCCACGCCGCGGGGAATGGCAAGGTTGCCCATCTTCTTCTTGTCGGAGACGAACTGCACCAGCGGGATGACTGCGAAGGGCAGCTGCATCGACAGCACCACCTGGCTGAAGACCAGCAACTGGCCGGTGCCCTTTTCACCATAGAGCGCGGTGACGACCACCACCGGGACGATGGCGATGCCGCGCGTCAGCAGCCGGCGCGCCCATTGCGGAATGCGCAGGCGCAAAAAGCCTTCCATGACGATCTGGCCGGCAAGCGTAGCCGTAACCGTCGAGTTGAGGCCGGAGGCCAGCAGCGCCACCGCAAACAGGATGGAGGCGATGCCGAGGCCAAGCAGTGGCGACAAGAGCTCGAAGGCCTGGCCGATCTCGGCGACATCCTGATGGCCGGTGCCATGGAAGGCCACCGCCGAGACGATCAGGATCGAGGCGTTGACGAACAGCGCCAGGACGAGCGCGATGGTCGAGTCCGTCGTCGCCCATTTAATGGCGTCGCGCTTGCCTTTTTCGGTCCGTTCATAGGCGCGTGTCTGTACGATCGAGGAGTGCAGGTAGAGATTGTGCGGCATCACCGTGGCGCCGATGATGCCGATGGCGATGTAGAGCATCGCCGGATTGGTGACGATCTCCGTCGACGGCACGAACATCGAATGCAGGATCGAGCCGACCGGAGGGGCAGCGGCAAAGATCTGGATGGCGAAACAGCCGAAGATGATGATCAAAAGCGCGATGACGAAGGCTTCGAGATAGCGGAAACCCTTGTTCATCAAGAGCAGCACGATGAAGGCGTCGAGCGCCGTCAGCAACGCGCCGCCGATCAGCGGAATGCCGAACAGAAGCTGCAGCGCGATCGCCGTGCCGATCACCTCGGCGAGGTCGCAGGCGATGATGGCGAGTTCGCAGGCGATCCACAGCACGAAACTGACGGGACGCGGATAATAGGCGCGGCAGGCCTGGGCGAGGTCGCGGCCGGTGGCGATGCCAAGCCGGGCGGCAAGCGCCTGCAGCAGGATCGCCATCAGGTTGGACAGCATGATGATGAACAATAGCGTGTAGCCGAACTGGGCGCCGCCGGCGAGGTCGGTGGCCCAGTTGCCCGGATCCATATAGCCGACCGAGACCATGTAGCCCGGTCCCATGAAGGCGAACAGGCGACGGAACCAGACGCCGGACTGCGGCACCGCGATCGTGGAGTTCACCTCGCGCAGGCTGGGAGGATTGTCCTCCGGCCTGTCAAATCGCCAGGATGATCCCAAGGTAGCGTCAGCTTCGGACATGGAGGGCTTTCCACTGGGTGGATCGGTTGACGTCATCCTATCTATGCCAGGGCTCAACATTATGCAATAGGCTATATTTCATTGTATGTGCTTCCTGTTGCGCCGACCGGCAGGCCGGCAGGGGATCGCAAACGCCGGTTGCGCCTACCATGGAATGGAAATAAACGGCTGGAACAGTTAAGCCCGTGCTATGAATGGCAAAGGGCGATTGCTTTGCCCAAAGCCGATTCTTGTCAAAAGATAGGAAGGAGCGCGTGTTGGCGCTGAAGCACAGACCGGTTGGACGCGAGGAGCCGCTGCCTGACGCCGAGATTCATTCGAAAGGGTTCCGGCAGCAGCGCGAAGCGCGCCGCGGCGCGCTGGTCGAGGATTATGTCGAGCTGATCGCCGACCTGATCGAGGACGGCAATGAGGCGCGTCAGGTCGATATTGCTGCGCGGCTGGGTGTCGCCCAGCCGACGGTGGCCAAGATGCTGACCAGGCTGTGCGCCGACGGGCTCGTTTCCAGAAAACCCTATCGCGGTGTGTTCCTGACCGACGCCGGGCGCAAGGTGGCGGAAGAGAGCCGCATCCGCCACCAGACGGTAGAAGCGTTTTTGCGTTCGCTCGGTGTCAGCGCCGAGACGGCGCGCATCGATGCCGAGGGCATCGAGCATCATGTCAGCGCCGAGACGCTGGAAGCCTTTCGCAAGGCGATGATCGCGCCGCGCTGAGGGGTGCCGGGGCCGCACCACTGGAACCTCCGCACGTCAGGCTCGTTGCTCCTGACGTTGCGCGTGGTTGTCGCGCGCCAAGGAGGAAAACATGGGCGTCGAACAGGCACCGACCGCGAAGGGCAAGCAGGCGGCCGAGGGTTTGAGGCAGGCAGCGGCAAAGGACGAACGCAAGACCGAGGTCGAAACCGGCCATGCGCTGAAAAAGGGCGCCGCGCGTTTCGAGGAACGCTCCAAAAGCTCGGACGGCAAAAGCGCCGGCACCAAGCAGAAGATCTGAGTTCTGTTCGCAAGCGGCAACCTGCCGCTCATTCCTCGGTGTCCTGCACCCAACTGCGCGGATGGCCGTCGACGCGGAACTGGAATATGAAATAGGGCGGAATGCAGGAGCCCTTGCCAGGCTTGGCTGCGGCCAGATCGTCGTAGCCGGCGGTGCAGATATAGTCCTCGCGGCAGGGATGCGCCTTGTCGCAGGCGCGCAGGCCGGCGGTCTTGGTGAATTCCTTGGTGCAGAATTTGTGGTCCTTGCCCGACGCGATGCAGTCGTTGAAACCGGTCTTGGCGAGGCGGCCGCAAGTCGCCTCGTCGGGAAGCTTGTCGCAGCTTGCCTTGCGCAGCATGCCCCCGGGAAAGCCACCGGTCTTCTGCTCGGGGTTGTCGTAGCGTTGGCGCGCCGCGCCATAGCCGGCGAGCTTGATTACCGGTTTCTTGTCGCGCGCCGGATCGATGGCGCAGGCTTTTGCGGTGGCCGGCGACAGGCGGCAATATTTGTCGCTGCCCCAGCTCGACATCTTAATCTCGCCGAACTCGACGGGGTCGCCGACTGCGGTGGCCGCCTCGCTGACGCAGGTGCCGAAGCCCGGATGGATGTCGCTTTCATGGACGCCGGCGCAGCGCAGGCTTTCGCCGCAGCTCCAGTCCTTGAAGCTGGCATCCTTGCCGCTGTAGCAGATCGAGCCCCAGCCATTGTAGAGATCAGTGCCTTTCAGCGCTTCGGCGAGTTTGGCGTCCGGACGGGCGGCGAAGCCGCGTGAGAAATCCGGATGGCCGCCGGCGGCGAAGTCCTCGACGATGGCGCGGCGGCGAGGCAGGTCGGCGAAGAACACCGCCGAGCCGGGGACGAAGACGGCGTTGCGGCGCGGCTCGCTGGCCGGATCGGCGCCGGTGTAATGGAAGCCGGCAACGCCGTGCGTCTGGTGGCAGCCGGTGCAGGTCATTTCGTTGAGACGCAGATTGAAGCCGGCCACCGATTTCACGCTGCGCAGCTCGTTGCCCTTGGCGACATAGTCCTGCAGTGCCTTGTCGATGTCGGCATCGTCGAGCAGCCCATAGGCGATGTTGTTTTGCGATCTGGCCATGCCGCCGGGTGCGACCGAGACGGCGCTGGTCGCCAGGAATTTGTCGTCGATGACCAGCCGGCCGCGGTCGAGATCGTAGATGTTGCGGTCGGTGAGCAGCCATTTGGCGAAGGCCGGCCGGTCGGCCAGAACCACTTTCCGGTCGATCTGGTTCTCCATCTTCGATTCCTGGAAGGTGGACGTCGTTGGGTCCCATTTGAAAATCTTGAGGAGATATTCGGCGTGGCCACCGAAGTCGCGGCGGCTCGAGGCCGACAGCCGGAGAACCTGCATGTTCAGCTCAAGCCGCATGATCTGCGACGAATTCAGCATGGCGTTGGAGAGCGGCCCTTCGTCGGAGCGCAGCCAGGCTGCCAGTTGCTCGGGCGCAAGGTTCTTCTGGCCGGCGGCGAGCCAGCGCTTGGCGATTTCGGCACAGGAAACGGCGGTGGCGCTTGGACGGTCTCTCGAAGCGCGGGGGCGAGCCTCGCCGGGCCTGGCGTTGAAGACCAGACCCATGGTCAGCGGCAGCCGCGACGAGATGCGTTGCGCTGTCTTTCCCTTCGTGGGCTTCTCCGCCACCGAATAGTGGAAGCGGTAGATCAGCCTGATCTCGCCGCATTCGGTGTGGCCGAGATAGCCGCGGTCCATGCGGTTGACGACGCCGGTCAGGTCGAGCGTCGAGCCGTCATCGTCGATGTATTTCGGGTTGAATTTCTGGCTGGTGTCCTTCGACTTGACCATGGCCGCGACGTAAGGATCGGGGCTATTGGCAGGCTCGTCGGCGATCTCCTGCTTGACGGCGTTGCGCACAGGGGTCAGCGCGCGCACCGAAAACAGGCCCCGATTGTCGACCTCGCGCGTGAGACCCAGCGCCGGGCCGAGCAGGCGGCTGATCGAGAGGCCGCCACGCTCAAGCGCCTGCAATGTCTCGGGATCGGTTACGGCGACGCTGGAATCGAGCGTCACGGCGCGCGCCGGCGACGGGCCGAGGCATAGCACCACCGCCAGCAGCAGAAATCGACCGATCGTCCGCAAGTCCCCGACACCCCCGTTCGAACCGGATGCTACAGCGCGCATGCCGCCTCGACCAGAGTGCGAACACGATGCCGCTGCCACGAAAAATACTGTGACTTGGCGCAACCATTGCGATAATTGTCTGTTGGGTCGGACTGGGCCACGACATCGGCCACGCCAGCCGAAATTTGCATACGGGGAGTTACCATGCTCTGGAAGGGCCGCCGTCAGAGTGACAATGTCGAGGACGAGCGCAGCGACAGCGGCGGCGGTGGTGGTTTCGGCGGCGGCAGCCCTGGCCAGTTCCGCATCCCGATCGGCGGCCGCACCGGCGGCGGCGGCAGCATATTGCTGGTCGTCCTCGTGGTGCTGGCCGGATGGTATTTCGGCTTCGACCCGTCGCAGATCCTGGGCAGCGGCGACGGCGGCGGCGTGCTGCCGGGTGGCGGTGGCCAGATTACCGACAACAGCGGCGGCCAGGACGACGGCGCCGGCACGCCTGCTTCCGACGAGATGAAGCAGTTCGTGGCGACCGTGCTGGCCGAGACCGAAGAGACCTGGACCGGCATCTTCCAGTCGCAGGGCCTGAAATACGAGGACCCGAAGCTTGTGCTGTTCAGCGGCCAGATCCGCTCGGCCTGCGGCTCCGCCTCGACGGCAGCCGGACCGTTCTATTGTCCCGGCGACCACAAGGTCTACCTCGACACCACCTTCTTCCAGCAGCTCGACCAGCAGTTCGGCGCCTCGGGGGATTTCGCCCAGGCATATGTGATCGCCCATGAAGTCGGTCACCATGTGCAGAACCTCACCGGCATCCTGCCCAAGTTCAACCAGATGCGGCAGTCGATGGGTGAGGCGGAAGCCAACCAGATGTCGGTGCGCATCGAGCTGCAGGCCGACTGCTTCGCCGGCGTTTGGGCGCATTTCACCGCGCAGAAGGGCATTCTGGAACAGGGCGACATCGAAGAGGCGCTCAACGCCGCCAAGCAGATCGGCGACGATACGCTGCAGAAGAAGATGCAGGGCTATGTCGTTCCGGAAAGCTTCAACCACGGGACGTCGCAGCAAAGGCAGACCTGGCTGGCGCGCGGCTACAAGAGCGGCAAGCTGTCGGATTGCAACACGCTGACCGGTCCGGTTTGAGGCGCTCGCAAGTTCCAGCCGACCGCGGTTCAAAGCGCATCCGTCGGCGGGCCGATTCACCACCGGCAACAGATGTCAGGAGGAGAACGCCTGAGGCGTTCTCCTATTGTTCCAAAGTGGCGCCTCGCCTATAACGGGCGCCCGCCCAAGGGCGGTCTCAGGGAGCAGACGCCATCATGATCGACCCCAAAACCGCCAGGCGGGGCCTTGCGCTCGTCTTCACCACGCTGCTGCTCGACATTATCGGCTTCGGCATGATCATGCCGGTGTTGCCGGCCTTTCTCAGGGAGCTTTCCGGCGTCGGCATCAGCGAAGCGGCGATCGAAGGCGGCTGGCTGTTCTTCGTCTATGCGGCGATGCAGTTCTTCTTCGCGCCAATCATGGGTGGATTGAGCGACCGCTTCGGGCGGCGGCCGATCCTGCTTGCCTCGGTGCTTACATTCTCGATCGACAATCTGATCTGCGCCATCGCCTGGTCCTATCCGATGCTGTTCATCGGCCGCGTGCTGGCCGGCGTTTCGGGCGCCAGCTATTCGACGACGTCGGCCTTCATTGCCGACATCTCGAACGACGACAACCGGGCGAAGAATTTCGGTCTGCTCGGCATCGCCTTCGGCGTCGGCTTCGTCATTGGGCCGGTGCTGGGCGGGCTGCTCGGCACGTTCGGGCCGCGAGTGCCGTTTTACTTTGCCGCCGGGCTTGCCTTCGTGAACTTCCTCATCGCCATGTTCTTCCTGCCTGAAACGCTCGATGAAAAGCACCGCCGCCGCTTCGAGTGGAAACGCGCCAACCCGGTCGGCACGCTGCTGCAGATGCGCCAATATCAGGGCATCGGCTGGATCGGGCTCGCCTTCTTCCTGATGACGCTCGGCCACATGATGTATCCTGCGGTGTGGTCGTTCGTGTCCAATTATCGTTATGGCTGGAACGAGCAGCAGATCGGCTTCTCGCTCGGCGCCTTCGGCCTGTGTGGGGCGATCGTCATGGCGACGGTGCTGCCGCGCGTGATCCCCAAACTTGGCGAATGGAGGACGGCGGTGATCGGCCTGACATTTACTGCGGCCAGCGCCTTCGGCTACGCCTTCGCCTCGCAAGGCTGGATGATCTATGCGGTGATCGTCGTCGGCTGCCTCGAAGCACTGGCCGATCCGCCGCTGAGAAGCCTTGCCGCCGCCAAGGTGCCGCCATCGGCGCAAGGCGAATTGCAGGGTGCGATGACGTCGATCTTCTCGATCACCTCGATCATCACGCCGCTGCTCTACACCGCGATCTTTTCCTGGTTCACCGGACCGAATGCGCCCGTAGTGTTCGGCGGCGCCCCCTATCTGGTTGGCGCGTGCTTCCTGACGCTTGCCGTCATTGTCTTTGTGACGAAAGTTGCGAGGCCGACGGCGGTGAGAAGCGTTGCCACCGGCGCTGCGGAAGATGGAGCCCAGATATGAGCCATGACAGCCGCATAGAGCTGACCAAGGACGGTTTGTCGCTGTCGCGGCTGGTGTTCGGCGCCTGGCGCCTGCTCGACAGCGCCGCGCGCCCGGACGCCGACCAGATCGCGCGGCTGATCGGCACTGCGGTCGATCTCGGCCTTACCAGCTTCGACCATGCCGATATTTACGGGCATTACCAGGTGGAAGCTGCCTTTGGCGCCGGCTTGTCGCGCTGGAAGGGCAAGCGCGACAGCATCGAGCTGATCTCGAAATGCGACATCATTCTGGCATCGGCCAACCGGCCTCAGAACCGGCTGAAGCATTACGACACCAGTGCGGCCCACATTGCCGCCTCGGTCGACCGTTCGCTCGCCAATCTCGGCACCGACTATCTCGACCTGTTGCTGCTGCACCGGCCGGATCCGCTGATGGATGCCGACGAGACGGCGGCGGCCCTTGCCGGGCTGGTCAAGTCGGGCAAGGTGAGAGCGGTCGGGGTCTCCAATTACACGCCGTCGCAGTTCGACCTTCTGGCTTCGCGGCTGCCGTTTGCCTTGGCCACCAACCAGATCGAGATGTCGGTGCTGAAAACCAATGCGCTGGTGGATGGCAGCCTCGATCACGCGCAACGCCTCGGCTATGCGCCGATGATCTGGTCGCCGCTCGGCGGCGGCTTGCTGTTCACCGGCAAGGAAGGGCGCGAGGCGCGGGTCAGGGCGGCAATCGCGGCGGTGGCTGCCGAGATCGGCGCCGGCGATCTCGCCGCCGTCGCCATCGCCTGGCTGCTGCGTCATCCGGCGCGGCTGGCGCCGGTGCTCGGCACGATGAAGCCCGAGCGGCTGGCCGTCATGGTCAAGGCGCTGGAGATCGACCTCGGCCGCCAGCAATGGTTCGCCATACTGGAGGCCAGCGAAGGTCGGCCGGTGGCGTAAGGTCACCCAGGCGCGAACTTCGAACCCGCCATAGGTGTGTGCTTCGTCCCTTAATGCGGCGCGCAAGCGAAGCGATGAGGAGGGCTTGGGCTCACGGGATTGCCGTCGGCGCTCTCGAAGCCTTCGTCGCTTCGAGCCGTCACAAACAGACCGGTGACCGGTTTATTCCATTGACCAAGACAAGGGCAATCGCGCCGCGTTTGTAACTCCGGCTATTCGGAGCATCACGATCTGGGCAACGGCTAGACGAAGACCTGTAAAATCAAACCCGTTCGGCCAGCAGTTCCTCGCCGCGCTTTTCGCGGATCAGGTTGACGAAGCGGCGGAACAGATAGTGCGAGTCCTGCGGGCCGGGCGAGGCCTCGGGGTGGTGCTGGACCGAGAACACCGGACGTCCGGTCAGCGCGATGCCGCAGTTCGAGCCATCGAACAGCGAGACATGGGTTTCCTCGACGCCCTCGGGCAAGGAGTCGGCATCGACGGCAAAGCCGTGGTTCATCGAGACGATCTCGACCTTGCCGGTGGTATGATCCTTGACCGGGTGGTTGGCGCCGTGATGGCCCTGGTGCATCTTGGCGGTCTTGCCGCCGAGCGCCAGGGCCAGCATCTGGTGGCCGAGGCAGATGCCGAACACCGGAATATCGGTCTTGAGCAGGTCCTGGATGACCGGCACCGCGTAGTCGCCGGTGGCTTCCGGGTCGCCGGGGCCGTTGGAGAGGAAGATGCCGTCGGGCTGCATGGCCAGGATTTCTTCCGAACCGGTACCGGCCGGAACCACGGTGACCTTGGCGCCGAGGCCGGAAAGCAGGCGAAGGATGTTACGCTTGACGCCGTAGTCGATGGCGACGACGTGCATCGACGGCTCGGCCTGTTCGCCAAAGCCTTCGTTCCACACCCAGGGCGTTCCACGCCAGACCGAGGACTGGCCGGAGGTGACTTCCTTGGCGAGGTCAAGCCCGATCAGGCCCGACCAGGCGGCGGCCCGCCGCTTCAAATCGTCGAGGTCGAAGATGCCGTCGGGCGCGTGCGCAATGACGGCATTGGGCATGCCCTTTTCGCGGATCAGCGCGGTCAGCGCCCGGGTGTCGATGCCCGACAGCGCGACGATGCCGCGCTTCTTCAGCCACTGGTCCAGCCCGGTGCCGGCGCGGTAGTTGGACGGGTTGGTGACATCGGCCTTGAACACCGCGCCGACGGCGCCGGCACGGGCGACCGGGTTCAAGTCCTCGATGTCCTCGTCATTGGTGCCGATGTTGCCGATATGCGGGAAGGTGAAGGTGACGATCTGGCCGGCATAGGACGGGTCGGTGAGAATTTCCTGGTAGCCGGTGAGCGCGGTGTTGAAGCAGACTTCGGCAACGGCGGAACCGGTGGCGCCGAGGCCGCGACCCTCGATGACGGTGCCGTCGGCCAGCACCAGAAGGGCGGTCGGCTTTTCGGTTGCCCAAGGCGGGGTCAGTCCGGGGGTCATCTCGGCCATGGCGACGCTCCTGTCACGCTGCGCGCTTCGATGGCGGGCCATCTGCGCAGCAAACGGCGCGGCCGATCTCTCGAGCCTGCGCGCATCAATTCTTTGTCTTGTGCAAGGCCGAGTACATAGGGGAAGGCGCCAGAGCGGTCAATGATGCCCGTGCCAAAAACGGCGAGCATTTGTTTCGTCGAACAATATCAGAGGCTTGGCGTGTTTGCTTTACGAGTTCGCCACCGTTATTGTCCGCACCGTTCGAAGGAGAAAGCATCATGCGCGCAAAAATCGCCGAATCCCTGAAGAGCGCGATGAAGGCGCAGGACAAGCACCGGCTGCCGACACTGCGGCTCATCCAGGCCGCCATTCACGACCGCGACATAGCCAATCGCGGCTCGGCCAAGGACCCCGCCAGCGACGAGGAGATCCTGCAGATCCTGGCCAAAATGGTGAAGCAGCGCGAGGAATCGGCCAAGGCGTTCGAGGACGGCAAGCGCCCGGAACTGGCGGCGCAGGAGCGTGGCGAGATGGAGATCATCCGCGGCTTCCTGCCGACGCAGTTGGACGAGGCGGCGGTGACTGCAGCGGCGCGCGAAGCGATCACTGCTACCGGTGCGACCAGCCAGAAGGACATGGGCAAGGTGATCGCTGTGCTGAAGCAGAAATATGCCGGCCAGATGGATTTCGGCAAGGCTAGCGGCATCGTCAAAGGCCTGCTGCAGTAGGAGCCGACACCACTTCAATGGCGAAGGAGAGCAGGGGCATTACCTCTGGGCAAGAAACGGTCCGCACCGGCTTAAGCGAGCAAGCCTTGACCTGCCGGAGAGACCCACCATGATCGAAATCGTCAAACCCACGCTCGAACATCTGCCCTCCTACAAGGCGGCGCTCGAGCGTGGCTGGTCGCCGGACAATGTCCGGCTGATGGAAGCGACGCGCGAGCAACTTGCGGCGATCGACGAGGATCCCGCGGCGTTCCTTGCCAGCCTCGACGATCCCGAGGCCAAAGGAGGCCCGATTACCTTGCCGGACGGCACGACCGTGCCGCGGCTGCCGGGCTTCCGGCGCTGGATCTGGGACGGCGAGGCCGCCGGCTCGATCGGCTTTCGCTGGCAGCCGGGTACGGCCGCGCTGCCGTCGCATGTGCTCGGCCATATCGGCTATGCCGTGGTGCCGTGGAAGCGCGGACGAGGCTATGCGACCGAGGCGCTGCGGCTGATGCTGGACGAGGCGAGGGCTGTTGGTTTGCCATATGTCGAGATCACCACCGACCTCGACAATCCGGCCTCGCAGAAGGTGGTGCTGGCCAATGGCGGCCGTGTGGTCGGTCCGTTCATCAAGGACGCCGCGTATGGCGGCGCCGAGAGTTTGTTGTTCCGGATCGATTTGTAGTCCGACGCTATTCGGCCGCTGCCGGCAGCGGCGGCGCTGCCCGGCTGCGCCCCTCCCAGATGTAGGAGGCAAGTGCCACCACCACCGCCACCAGCATGGCGGCAGCGCCCACAACCGGCAGGCTGCGATAGCCGTAGCCGGCATTGAGCATGGCAGCGCCCAGCGACGCGGCGAGCGCGATGCCGACATTGAAGCCGGAGGGGATGAGCGAGGAGGCGAGGTTGGAGGCGTCCGCCGTCCAGGCCAGGATGCGGGTCTGGATCGGCGTGCCTATGGCGAAGTTGAGGCCACCCCAGATAACGATGGCGATGACCATCGGCACGGGGTAGGGGCTGACGGCATAGATCACGCCCAACATCACCGCCTGCAGCGCAAGCATGGTGATCAGCGACGGCATCAGCTTCCAATCGGAAAGCTTGCCGCCGAGAAACACACCGACGGTGGCGCCGACGCCGTTGAGCAGCAGCACCCAGGGGATCAGGCTCTCGTCGAGATGGGTCACCTCAAGCAGTGTCGGGGTGATGTAGGTGAACAGGCCGAACTGGCCGATCATCAACGTCAGCATCAGGATCAGCGAGGTCCAGACTTGCTGGCGCGCCAGCACGCGAACCTCGCTGCCAAGACTGGCGGATGGCCTTGATGCGCCTGTCGTGCGCGGCAAAAGCGCAGCCATGGCGGCGAACGCCACCACGCCCAGCGCGCACATCACCCAGAAGGTGGCGCGCCAGCCCCAGAGATTGCCGATTGCGGTGCCGGCCGGCACGCCGATGACATTGGATACGGTGAGGCCGGAGAGGATCACAGCCACGGCCATGCCGCGCTTGTCCTCGGGCACGAGGCCGACAGCCACCACCATGGCGACGCCGAAATAGGCGCCGTGTGCGACGGCGACCGCAATGCGCAAGAGCAGCATCGAGGTAAAATCGGGCGCCGCCGCGCAAGCGGCCTGGCCGATGGTGAAGGCGACGGTCAGGCAAAGCAGTAGCGTCTTGCGGGAAATGCCCTTGGTGGCGAGCGCCAGCAATGGCCCGCCAATCGCGATGCCGCCGGCATAGCCTGAGACGAGATAGCCGGAGGTCGGGATCGAAACGCTAAGGCCGTCGGCCACTTGCGGCAGCACGCCGGCAATGACGAATTCGGTGGTGCCGAAAGCGAAGGCGGCGATGAACAGGGCAATGAGCGGAAGCATGGCGCGGAAGCGATCCTTGAATGAGTTGGCCTCAAATCATGGATGGCGCTTGCCGGCAATGCAGAAATTTTGCGGCCGGTTTAGGTTTTCTTGATCAGCTCGCCTTCAACCTGGAGCCGCCGAGCAGGCCGCGCTCTTCCAGCACCGGGTAGGCCATCGACGCCAGCAGCGAGTTGATCTGCTTCAGGTCGCGGATGGTGTCGAGGTGGATGGAACTTGTCTCGACGCTCTTGGCGGTGCCGTCGCGCAGGCGCACGAAATGGCTGGCGCTGGTTTCCTTTTCGCGGTCGCGCAGCCGGTCCTTTTCCAGCACCAGCTGGCGGGCAGTCTCAGGGTCGCGCGACACCAGCACGTTGAAGGCAAGCCTGGCATTGGCCAGCACCGAGGTGTGGAAGGCGAGCAGCTCGCTCCAGCCCTCGGGCGTGAACTCCAGCCCGCGCTCGAACTTCTTCTTCACATGCACCAGCATGTTGCGCACGATGATGTCGCCGACCTGCTCGAGCTTGACGCAGGCGCCTATCAGCTCCTGGCAGCGCAGCGCCTCGTCCTCTGTGAGCGAGTTCCTGGTCAATTTGGCCAGATAGAGCTTGATCGCCGCGTGCTTCCTGTCGACGCGGTCGTCAAGGGCGGCCAGCGCCTTGATCTTGTCGCCGTCGGCGCTTTCATACAGCTCGATGATGCGCTTGAGCATGATCTCGACGGTTTCGCAGACGCGCACCACCTCGCGGGTGGCGTTGGCCAGCGCCTGGCTCGGAACGTCGAGCGCGCCGTCGTTGAGGGCGGAGAGTTCGACCACATCGAGCTCTGTAGCCGGCGCCGGCTTGGTGCCCATTGCGACGATCTTCTCAGAAGCACGATAGATCAGGCTGGCAAGCGGCAGGCCGGCGAGCAGGATCAGCACATTGAACAGTATGTGGGCGTTGACGATCTGGTCGGGCACGGTGGCGCCGAGGAAGGCGACCGGTGGCTTCAGCGTCATGAACAGGATCAGCATCACCAGCGAGCCCATGCCGCGCATCAACAGATTGCCGATCGGCACGACGCGCACGCCAGGTTCGGCACTTCGGGTGAGCAGCGGCGCGATGACCGACGAGCCGAGATTGACGCCGAGCACCAGCACGATGCCCAGTTCGGGCGGGATGAAGCCGCGGCCGGCCAGCGTCACCATCAAAAGCACGGCGGCGATCGAGGAGTGGAACAGCCAGGTGACGAGCGCGGCGAGCAGATAGGCGGTGACGTAGTCGCTGGAGAAATATTCGATGATGAGCGGCATCAGCGTGCTCTGGCGCAGCGGCTCCGAGGCCTGGCCGATCATCTCCAGCGACAGTACCAAAAGGCCGATGCCGACCAGGATGCGGCCGAACTGGCGCCAGTCGCGCCGCTCGGTGGCCATGAACATGACCGTGCCGGCGACGAGGCAGATCGGCACCAGCAGAGTCAGATCGAAGGTCAAGAGCTTGACCACCAGCGCCGAGCCGATCTCGGCGCCGCGCACAGCCAATTGGCCCGACATGCCCGAGACGATGCCGGCGCCGGCGAAGGAGCCGACGAGAAGCGTGACGGCGGTCGAGCTCTGCAGCGCGATGGACAGGCCGCAGCCGGCCAAAACCGCCATGATCGGATTGCGCATGGTGGAGCGCAGCCGGTGACGCAGCACGTCGCCATAGGCGCGCTCGACGCCTGTCTTGACCATGCGGGTGGCAAACAACATCAGCGCCACCGCGCCCGCCAGATGCAGCAGGACGACGGAGCCGCTCATTTCGAAACCCGCACGCAGACAGGGACCGCGACGCGGAGGGCGCGCAGTGCAGGGAGGGAAACGGGGCTGCGAATCATGGTCATGACAGTCTTGAACAATATCCGGAATATTTTAGCCGGGTAATAAAATCTTGTCGATTTCAAGAGCCGTCGCGGCGCGACAGGGCGTGTCGGAAAATGGACGGATGCGCAAATGGTTGCATGGCGGATCCCTGGTGATGGCAGCGGATCGTCCCGGTTTGCCGGACTCCCGGCAATCGCCTTTGCGATGATGTTCAAATATCCAGGATAAGCACAGGATTTCATTACGTAAATGTAATGCTAGTGTTCAGTTTCGGTTCATCCTTCGGGCGCTATTCCCTAGGCATCGACAACCAAGGAGCCCCGCTATGAAACGTGTTGTTCTTTCCGCCCTCGCTTTCTCGATGCTGGCCGCCACTTCGCTTACCGGCCAGGCCGCACCGGTGAACGCACCGGTCGCACCGCAGTCGAATTACACGCGGGTCGACTGGCAGAGGCCCGGCAAGCATGTCGATGTCAGGAAGCGCGTCGTGAAGAAGACGGTGGTCGTCAAGCGCAGCCATTGGCGCAATGGCCAGAAATATTCCAGCTGGAAGCGGCACCAGCCGATCCGCGATTATGGCCGCTATGGCCTGCATCGCCCCGGCCGCGGCCAGGAATGGATCCGCGTCGGCAACGACTATGTGCTGGTCAGCGTCCTGTCCGGCATCATCTTCGGCGCCATTGCCGCGCATTAAGCCCGGCCTCGCCGGCGCAATGCAGAGACTTGAAAGGAGGCGGCCCGAAACGGCCGCCTTTCTTTTGGCTGTAGAAACCGGGCTTTTGGGCTGTGGAAACCGGGTATGGTCCGCAATAAGGGTCGTCGGATTCCGCGAGCATGATTATATGAGGGACAAACGAGTTCCCCAATGCGCTTTCCGCCCGCCTTTCTCGATGAGATACGCGACCGTGTGCCGATTTCATCGGTCATCGGCCAGCGCGTCGCATGGGACAGGAAGAAGACCAACGCCTCGCGCGGCGACTATTGGGCCTGTTGTCCGTTCCACGGCGAAAAGAGCCCCTCCTTCCACTGCGAGGACAAGAAGGGCCGCTATCACTGTTTCGGCTGTTCGGTGTCGGGCGATCATTTCAAGTTCCTGACCGAGCTCGACGGATTAAGCTTTCCCGAAGCGGTCGAGAAGATCGCCGACATGGCCGGCGTGCCGATGCCGGTGCGCGACGAGCGGGAAGAACAGCGTGAGAAGGAACGCGCCAGTCTGACCGACGTCATGGAGATGGCGACTGCCTTCTTCCAGGAGCGGCTGCAAGGACCGGAGGGTGCAAAAGCCCGCGCCTATCTCAGGGATCGCGGGCTGACGCCGGCGACGCAGCAATCGTTCCGGCTGGGCTTTGCGCCCGACAGCCGCAATGCGCTGAAGGAACATCTTGCCGCCAAGGGTGTGCCCAAGGCCGACATCGAGGCCTGCGGGCTGGTGCGTCATGGCGACGACATCCCGGTCTCCTATGACTGGTTCCGCGATCGCATCATGTTCCCGATCCCGGATTCGCGCGGGAAGATCATCGCCTTTGGCGGCCGCGCACTGGCGCCCGATGCGCTGGCCAAATACATGAATTCGCCCGACACGGAGCTCTTCCACAAGGGCAACGTGCTCTACAATTTCGCCCGCGCCCGCAAAGCGCTGGCGAAAGGCGGCACGGTGATTGCCGTCGAAGGCTATATGGACGTGATTGCGCTGGCGCAGGCCGGCTTCGAGAATGCCGTGGCGCCGCTCGGCACCGCGCTCACCGAAAACCAACTCGAACTTCTGTGGCGCATGGCGCCTGAGCCGATGCTGTGCTTCGACGGCGACCAGGCCGGGCTGAAGGCGGCGTGGCGCGCCGCGGATCTCGCGCTGCCGTCGGTGCAGGCCGGGCGGTCGGTGCGCTTTGCGCTGTTGCCGGAGGGCAAGGATCCCGACGATCTGGTCAAGGCAGAAGGGCCGGACGCGTTTCGTGCCGTGCTGGCGGAAGCGCGGCCTCTCGCTGATTTGTTGTGGATGCGTGAGACATCCGGTGGCGTCTTCGACACGCCGGAGCGGCGGGCGGGGCTGACAAAGACGCTGCGCGAACTGACCAGCCGCATCCGCGATGAGAGCCAGCGCTACCACTACCAGCAGTGGATGCGCGAGCGGGAGCTGACCTTCTTCAGCGCCCAGCGCGAAGTGCGGCAAGGTCGCCAGGACTGGAAACCGGGGCAGGGCAAAACGCCCGCACCCGGCGGACAGTTCGCCAAAGGCAGCGGGGCAGGCGCGCGCGCCGCGATCACCGAAAGCCTCGGCCGCTCCGCCATGGTCAAACGCGGTGGCGAGATGATGTCGGTGCGCGAGGCGACGATCATCGTAGCCCTCGTCAACCATCCGGCGCTGATCGACGAGAACTTCGCCCATGTCGAGTTCCTCGATCTCGCCAACACCGATCTGCAGCGGCTGCACGCCGCCATCCTCGATGCGATGGCGCACGACATGGCCAATGACCGTAGCGCGGTGATCGCCACCATCGAACGTGCCGGCTGCAGCGATATCTGGGGGCGCGCCGTGGCGCTCATCCAACGGGCCAGGCAATGGCCCGCGCTGGAAACCGCAGCGCTTGACGATGCCCGCGACGCCTTCAGCCAGGCGCTGCACTTGCAGCGCAGCGCGCGCACCTTACATAAGGAACTGAAACAGGCGGAAGCAGCGCTCGCCAGCGATCCCACTGACGAAAACTACCGGCACCTCATCGAGATTCAGGCGCAATTCCGTGATGTACAAGCAACGGAAGCGCTGATCGAAGGGTTCGGTGTATCCTCGGGCAGGGGTGGGCGCGTCTAGGTCGAAACCTGCGCAAGAATGAATGTTGTACGTGCTGCGCGTCGAATCGACGCCTCTAAGTCGGGTAATTGATTCGCTTTTTTGATGCGAATCATGCGAGAGGCGCTTGACCTTCTGGCAGAATGACGGAATCAGGACGATTCGAAACCTTAACCCGCGCCGGCGTCGATGGAAATGCACTGACGCGAGGTGCTGATCACTGGACAGGCTGACAGCCTGCCACAGATATCAGGGTTAATCTGGACTTAATGCATATCGCCCAAAAGTGAAAACCGGTTTTGGGGGCACGATATGAACAAACAAAAGAGTTGATTCGGTTACCGGCCCGGTTATGCGCCACCAGCGCATGTAGTTTGACCGGTGCGGCAGCTACGCGGCTTCGATGCTCGGCCGCTAGGAGAAGATAAAGACTATGGCGACAAAGGAAAAGGAAGAGGTCGAGACCGAACGTGAAGGCGCCACCGATGGGCCTCTGCTCGACCTTTCCGATGATGCTGTCAAGAAGATGATCAAGGCCGCCAAGAAGCGCGGCTATGTGACTCTCGACGAACTGAACGCGGTGCTGCCGTCGGAAGAGACCGATCCGGATCGCATCGAAGACATCAATGCGATGCTGTCCGACATGGGCATCAACGTGGTCGAGGACGACGATCAGAGCGAGGAGCCCGAGGCCGCCGACAGCAATGCCGACGCCGAGGAAGACGCCAACGAGCTGGCCGAGCAGACCGGCACCGCCGTCGCCGCCACGACCACCAAGAAAGAGCCGACCGACCGCACCGATGACCCGGTGCGCATGTATCTGCGCGAGATGGGCTCGGTCGAGCTCCTGTCGCGCGAGGGCGAAATCGCGATCGCCAAGCGCATCGAGGCCGGCCGCGAGACGATGATTGCGGGCCTCTGCGAAAGCCCGCTGACCTTCCAGGCCATCATCATCTGGCGTGACGAGCTCAACGAATCCAAGATCCTGCTGCGCGAGATCATCGACCTCGAAGCCACCTATGCCGGCCCCGAAGCCAAGCAGGCGCCGGTGGTCGAGCGCATCGAGGAGGCGCCCAAGGCCGAGGACAAGCCGAGGCGTGGACGCGACGAGGAAGACGACATCACCAATGTCGGCGCCGACACGCGCGGCCTAGTCGATGACGACGAGGAAGACGAGGACGAGGCGAGCCTGTCGCTGGCGGCGATGGAAGCGGAACTGCGCCCGCAGGTGATGGAGACGCTCGACGTCATCGCCGACACCTACAAGAAGCTGCGCAAGCTGCAGGACCAGCAGGTCGAGAACCGTCTTGCCGCGACCGGCACGCTGTCGCCAAGCCAGGACCGCCGCCTGAAGGAGCTGAAGGACCAGCTGATCAAGGCGGTGAAGTCGCTGTCGCTCAACACGGCGCGCATCGAGGCGCTGGTCGAGCAGCTTTACGACATCAACAAGAGGCTGGTGCAGAACGAAGGCAAGCTGCTGCGCCTGGCCGAAAGCTATGGCGTGCGCCGCGAGGAGTTCCTCAAGGAATATCAGGGTTCCGAGCTCGACCCGAACTGGACGCGCTCGATCGGCAACCTGACCTCGCGCGGCTGGAAGGAATTCACCAAGAACGAGAAGGACGCGATCAAGGATCTGCGTTCGGAAATCCAGAACCTCGCCACCGAGACGGCGATCTCGATCCTGGAATTCCGCAAGATCGTCAACCAGGTGCAGAAGGGCGAGCGCGAAGCCGCTATCGCCAAGAAGGAAATGGTCGAGGCCAATCTGCGCCTCGTCATCTCCATCGCCAAGAAATATACCAATCGCGGCCTGCAGTTCCTCGACCTGATCCAGGAAGGCAATATCGGCTTGATGAAGGCGGTCGACAAATTCGAATACCGCCGCGGCTACAAGTTCTCGACCTATGCGACATGGTGGATCCGGCAGGCGATCACGCGTTCGATTGCCGACCAGGCGCGCACCATCCGCATCCCGGTGCACATGATCGAAACGATCAACAAGATCGTGCGCACGTCGCGCCAGATGCTGCATGAAATCGGCCGCGAGCCGACGCCGGAGGAACTGGCAGAAAAGCTCGCAATGCCGCTCGAAAAAGTGCGCAAGGTGTTGAAGATCGCCAAGGAGCCGATCTCGCTCGAAACCCCTGTGGGTGACGAAGAGGATTCGCATCTGGGCGATTTCATCGAGGACAAGATGGCGATCCTGCCGATCGATGCGGCGATCCAGGCCAATCTGCGCGAGACCACCACGCGGGTGCTCGCCTCGCTGACGCCGCGCGAGGAGCGGGTGCTGCGCATGCGCTTCGGCATCGGCATGAACACCGACCACACGCTGGAAGAAGTCGGCCAGCAGTTCTCGGTGACGCGCGAGCGTATCCGCCAGATCGAAGCCAAGGCGCTGCGCAAGCTCAAGCACCCGAGCCGGAGCCGCAAGCTGAGGAGCTTCCTCGACAGCTGATACCGGCAACAGACCAGAATTCGAAAAGGGCGCCGATGGCGCCCTTTTTGTTGCCGGGTGAAGGCTCTTGTCGCCCATCTCCGTCGGGAGGATACTTGCCTGGTCGGATGCATGTTCTGGGCGAAAAACCGGATGTCCGCCCCGGCTGATGTCCTCAGCCGTGCTCCGTGGCGCCGGAGGGAGGTGTGTGATGACAACCTACATCCTGCTGATGAACTGGACGGAACAGGGCGCCAGAAATATCCGAGAGTCGCCGAAGCGGCTCGATGCCGCCAAGAAGCAACTGGCCGACATGGGCGGCTCGTTCAAGGCGTTTTACCTGACTATGGGCGAATATGACATGGTGGCGATTATCGAGGCGCCCGACGATGCTGTGCTTGCTCGTTTCGCCCTGATGCTGGCAACGGGTGGCAGCGTCAAGACGCGAACGCTCAAGGCTTTCCCGGAATTTGCCTATCGCGAGATCGTCGCCTCGCTTGGATAGCGCTGGGCGCGGGTCCGTGCGGCTCGGCGTCATATTGCGGGGCCGTGCCGTCAGGGTGATAGTCGCGCCATGTCCAAGCCTGCGCTGACCGTCTGGTACAACACACGCTGCCCGGTTTGCGATGGCGGCATCACCCGGCAGAAACGGCGGCTGATCGAGGCGATCAAGGCCGGGCGGATCGAATTCCGCGACATCAACCTCGAACCGGCGGCGCTCTCTGGCTACAGCGCCTCGCTGGAGGACATACGCCGCCGGCTGCATGCCACCGATGCCGAAGGCAGGCTGCTGGTCGGCGCCGATGTCGCGGTTGCCGTCTGGCGGGCGACGCCGGGCGACGGCTGGCTGGCGACGCTCTTCGGCAATCCGGTCGCGCTGCCGCTGACGCGCTTGGCCTATGATCGTTTCGCCGATCTTCTCTATGCCTGGAACCGGCGCAAGGGCCGCTGGTAGCGAGGCAAGGCCCGAAGAATCTGCGGGCCTTACCGTCATGGGCGTTACCGGGACGCCGGCTCGCAAAGCCAGCCGACAATGCGGCGCACCGCCGGCAGCACCATGAGCAACGTTGGGAACGCTACCAGCCAGGACAGGCCCCAGGCAGTGAGCCAGACAGCCGGCAAATCAGGTTGCAGTCCAAGGCTTTTCAGCGTCGATATGAACGAGACGATGAAGGTCATCAGCAGCGACAGCACCAGCGGGCTGACGATCGCGGCATAGCGCGCCGGCAGCTTGCCGCGCTTACGGTTCGTGGTCATTTTTGGATTTTCCTGAAACATCCGGTCCGTCGCATTTGGCATCCATTGCGCCGGGTTTCCGGCGGAACTGCCCGGAAAGACCGGGGTGGATGCGTTGCTTGACGTCAGACGCTTACGGAGAGGTTTTGGCCCTCACGCGCTTTCTAGCTGCCGGCGGCGGCGAAATCAACCTTCTGGCGCCGCCTTTAGATACATCGTAAGATATATCTTGACTCGTCGGCGGGGCAAGCCTAATTAAGATGTATCGTAAGATATAACTCAAGGAGCAATTCATGCATAGACATCATCCCTTTGGCGAGCGCGCCGAGCGCGCATTCCTGCACATGGCAGGCAAATTTGGTGGAAGAGGGGGCGGCGGCTTTGGTCCGTTCGGCCACGGCGGACGTGGCGGTGGACGCGGCGGCCCGGGCGACATGTTTCGCGCCGGGCGCATGCTGGCCGACGGCGATCTCAAGCTGATCACGCTGTCGCTGCTGGCCGAGGCGCCTCGCCACGGCTACGACATCATCAAGGCGCTGGAAGAGCGCACCAGCGGCATCTACAGCCCGAGCCCGGGCGTCGTCTATCCGACGCTGACCTTCCTGGAAGAGGCCGGCTATGCGGCTTCAGCCGCCGACGGCAACAAGAAGGTGTTTTCGATCACCGAGGCGGGCCAGGCGCATCTCGCCGAGAACCGCGAGATGATCGACGGCGTGCTGGAGCATCTCGAGCGCTTCGGCCGCAAGATGGCGAAAGCGCGGGACTGGTTCGGCTGGAACGACGACGGCGAGGAAGGCGGACGGCGTGGTGGACGGGGTCGCTCGGAAGCCCGCGAGGAGTTCCGCGCCGTGCGTCACCGGCTGCGTGCCGCGCTCGGCGATCTCGTCGACGCGTCGGCTGAAAAGCAGGCCGAGGCGATTGCAGTCCTGGAAGCCGCCGCTGAAGCCCTGGAAGCGCTATCGCGCGGTTGACCCCTGGCGAGAACGCTTGCCCGTTCGACTGAGGAACGGTACTGAAAATCATCCTGCACCGCGAGACGTGGTGCAGGATGATTGCCGTTGGAGGAAGCCCCATGTCTTTTCTGAAGCGTCTTTTCGGTGGTCGCGGTGAGGGGGGCGAGCCCAAGAGTGCAGCACCGGCAAAGCAGGTTGAGCACAAGGGATTTTTGATCAGCGCCACGCCCTACAAGGCGGAGGGGGGCCAATACCAGACCTGCGGCGTGGTTTCGAAGGAAGTCGACGGCGTGATGAAGGAACACAAATTCATCCGCGCCGATCGCTTTGCCGGACTGGACGACGCCGTCGACATCTCGATCAAGAAGGGCATGCAACTGGTCGACGAGCAAGGCGAGAGGATGTTCGGGTAGCCTACAGCCTCGGATCGATTGGCTCGCTCTCCAGCGCCAGCACGCCGAAAACACACTCGTGAACACGTCGCAGCGGTTCCTTGGCGACAAACCGCTTCAGTGCCTCGTGACCGAGCGCGAACTCTCTGAGCGCCAGGCTGCGCTTGCCACCCAAGCCTCGTTCGCGCAGGCGCACGAGATTGTCCCGTGCATCGTATTCGGGGCCATAGATGATGCGCAGATACTCCTGGCCGCGCACTTTCAGCGCCGGTTGCATGAGCCCCTTCTTGTTTCGGCTGACGAAGTCGTGCGGCTTCACTACCATCCCTTCGCCGCCTGAGTCGGTCAGCGTCTCCCACCAGGCGACGGCCTCCGCACAAGAACCGGCATCGGCCAGGTCAACCATCCGCCATTGCGTTCGCGTTACCACGCCGCCCCCGGCAGCCAGACGGTCCGCAAGCGTCATGTGCCAAACGTGGTTCTGGTCGAACCAGACGCATCCCTCACTTGCCAGCAGGTGGAACGGCGCGACTTTCAGGTCGTCGACGCCCGAGACCGGCCACACGTAAGGCGCCCAGGCAGTGGCGTATCTGGCGGCACGCGCGGCGCGGTCCTCAATACGAGCCTTGAGCGCAGCCGTATCCACGCCGCGTTCCATCGCACGGGCCAGCGCTTCGCGGCTGGCCTGGAGCCCAGCGGCCGCAGACGTTGCCACTGGGGCGTACTGGCTTTCAATCAGGCTGCTTGCCTTGGCCGACCATGGCATGATCTCGGTGTCCAGCAGCAACCAGTCGCTGTTCAATTCCTGCCATAGATCCGCAGCGTCGACGCTGGCGCGCAGGCGATTGAGCAGGCGCTCCGTCATGCCGCTGTCGCTGAAAAAGGAGCGTCCGGTCCGGGTCCAGATCGCGCCTGTCTCGTCGCCAGATACCCCGAACCGGTCGCGCGCCGTCTGCGCGTTTCGGCACAGAGCGATGACTGCCCGCGAACCCATGTGCTTCTCTTCGCACAGGATTTGGGTGACGCCACGCTCGCGGAAATGACTGAAGGCTTCCTCGGGGCGTTCCAGCCAGCCGGCTTGGCTGCTGGTCTTGGATGGCGACATTGTCGGCGGCAGATATACCAGCCACTGCGGCGACAGCGCGAAGCGGCTCATCACCTCAAGTGCCGCCGACGCGTTCTCCTCGGCCACGACAACCCTGCCTTTCAGTTCGGTCTCGATCCAGCGTCGCCCAGAGACATCCTGATAGTCGAGCACGCCGTCGGCATCGGCCTGTGCCGATTTGCCAAGGCCCGGTCCACCGAGGGGACGCACGGGTTCGGACCAGGTCTCGATTGCCGGCACGTCGACCAGTTCGCGTTCCGGCCAGCGCAAGGCAGTCAGCTTGCCGCCGAACACGCAGCCGGTGTCTATGCAAAGCGTGTTGTTGACCCACTCCGCCGACAGCACCGGCGTGTGCCCGTATACTACGCTGGTTTTGCCCCGATAGGCGGCTGCCCAGTCGGCACGGACGGGCAGGCCAAATTCGTCGATTTCGCCAGTGGTTTCGCCATAGAGGGCGAACTCGCGCACCGCGCCGGAACCGCGCCCGATCATCTCTTCCTTGAGTCCGGCATGTGCCACGGCGAGGCGTCCGCCGTCCAGCCAGACGTGGCTGCGCAGGCTGTCGAGGAAGGCCGGCAAAGCCTCTCGCAGGCCGCGATCCTGAGCGTCCAACTGGTCGATGGTTTGCTGCAGGCCGTGGGCGATCGTGACCTTGCGGCCTTCCAGCCAGCGGCTGAGTTTGCGTTCGTGATTGCCCTGGACACAGTAGGCGGTTCCCGCCGCGACCATGCTCATGGCGATGCGCAAGACGTCGGGCACGTTGGGACCACGATCGACGAGGTCGCCGACAAAGACGATCTTGCGGCCTTCTGGCGGCGTCACAGTGACGGTCCGATCGCCATGGCCATCGGACCAGGCGATGCTGTAACCGAGCTGACGGAACAAGGTCTGAAGTTCGTCGGCGCAACCATGGACATCACCTATGACGTCGAAAGGACCGCAATCGTCGCGCTTGTCGGTCCATAAAGGCTGACGCGAGACCTTGGCCGCGTCGATACTGGCCTCGCCGGTGAGCTTCCAGACCTGACGGAAACCTTCGCGTTGCAGGCCGCCGAGGCCCTTGCGAATTTCGGTCGTCATGCGCTGGGCAACGCCGGGGCCGAAGGGACGATCGGCTCGTAGGGCGTTGCGGGCGATGCAAACATCAACACCCGGATCGATGAACACGGCGACCGGCAAAGCGTGCCATTTGCGCGCCAGCTCGACCCACGCCTTGCGATCAGCGGGTCGCACATTGGTCGCGTCGATGACGGCCAGCTTTCGATGCTTGAGCCGTTTGCCGGCGATTTCGCGCACCAAATCAAAAGCGTCGGCCGAGACATCCTGATCAGTCTCGTTGTCGCTGACGAACGCGCGGCAGCGATCCGACGAGATGATTTCGGTCGGCAGGAAGTGCCTGGCGGCGAAGGTCGACTTGCCCGATCCCGTCGAGCCGATCAGCACGACGAGGGCGAAGTCAGGGATGGTGAGGTCGGTCTTGTCTGGCTCTCTCATCGGGTGAACACCGCCATCTGCGTCGGCGCGCCGAGCACGGGGTCCACGGCTCCGATGCCACTTAAGGCGGCGCTATAGCCATAGATCTCGCCGATCCTGGCCGCCCAGGCTTCAAACCGAACCCGGCCCCATTCGAAACGGTGATCCGGATGGCGAAAAGCGCCGGCGGCCAGACTGGGGAACAAGGGGTTGTAGTCAGCGTTCGGCGTAGTCACGATCACGAATTTTGGCGCTGTCTCGCCGAAGATAATACGCTCGATCATTGGCAGCCGGTCTTCGTCGAGATGTTCGATGACCTCGACCAGCACCGCGACGTCGGCTTCCGCCCATCGGCTGTCGCGATATGTCAGCGATCCGTGCGGCAGCGTGACCCGGTCTTCAGGCGGTCCCCCGAACTCGTTCAGTTTGAGACGCTTGGCGGCCCATTCCAGTTCACGAATAGCGGGGTCGAGCCCGAACAGCTTGTGGACCCATTTTTCGCGCACGAGCCGATAGAGCAGCTTGCCTTCGCCACACCCCAAATCTGCAACACTGGTCCCTCCGGTCGTCCGAATGGCTTGCACCACGGCGTCCATGCGCAGGTCGTTCAGCCGGATGGGCGCCTCCAGCGCTTGCTCAGGTGCAGCCCGGGCTTCGGGGGGTAGGACCTCATTGGCCGTCTCCGGAGCCAGCCGCTCCAGGGCGATGCGGGCCAACGCACCTCGGTTGCGCAGATAACGGCGCACGATCAGGTCTTTGGCTGGGTGGTTTTCCAGCCAGCCCTCGCCCTTGGACAGCAGCTTGTCAATCTCGGCCTCGCCAACCCAGTAGTGCTTGGTGTCGTCCATCACCGGGATCAGGACATAAAGGTGGTTGAGCAGGCTGCTTAGGCGGCCGGTGCCAGTCAGCCTCAGATGACCGTATCGTGGTCCACCCGCGCCAGATCCGACAGTTTCGACCGGCGCCAGGTTGACGGTCCATCCCAGCGGTTCGAATAGATCTCGAACCAGGGCCTCGCCGCCACGCATCGGCAGCGGGGTCACCACAGCTTCGAGCGGGAGGTCGCTATCGGCCAGTTGCTGGCGCTCCTTCGAGATGCCGGTCATCGCTGTCCGCAGTACCTTGTTCAAAGCCACAGACAGAAAAGACGATGCCGTATAAGGTCGGTCGTTTACATATTGATCCAGCAAGCCCTCTGCCTGGCCTTTGCCCCGAACGAGCCCTATCGGATCGACATCGAGCAGAAGCACAGCCTCACAACGCTCATCGGTCGCCTCCGGATAGAACAGCCAGGCCTTGCCGAAGGATAGGTCAGTCTCGTGCAGACGTTCGGGATGCTTGTGCAGCAAGAAGCCGAGATCTGTGGCTGGATGATGGGTTGTCGCGACGGAAAGGAACATCAGCGACCGATAACGCAGACAGGCCGAATAACCAATGGCGTTGCGCGGCAATCTGGTAACGCGATAGATCCGTTTTCGACACGCAACCTATCGCGCCGCCTGACAAGGAAAAAGGCAGGCACCGAAGCGCCTGCCTTTTCAATGCGAATGACGGGGTGTGCTTACGCGGCGATTTGCGCGCTCGCGGTCTTGGCCACCACGGCATCGACCTTGGCGGTCGCATTGGCGAGCGCGGCGGTCACGGCGTCGGGACCCATGCCGACGCCTTCGATCCGGATGACGTCGACGTCGGTCATGCCGAGAAAGCCGAGCACGCCGCGCAGATAGGGGATGGCGTGATCGAACTGCACGGCCGCACCTTCGGAATAGATGCCGCCCGAGGCGAGTACGATATAGACCTTCTTGCCGGTGACGAGGCCCTTGGGACCACCCTCGCCATAAGAGAAGCTCTTGCCGGAGCGGGAGATGTGATCGACCCAGGACTTCAGGGTCGAGGAGATGTTGAAGTTGATGAAGCCGGTGGCCAGGATCACGGTGTCGGCTGCGAACAGTTCGTCAAGCACGATGTCGGAGACGCCGACGACTTCGGCCTGGCGCGGCGTGCGGGCTTCAACGGGGGTGTAGATGCCGGTCGCATAATCGGTGTCGATATGCGGCAGCGGGTTGGCCACGAGGTCGCGTACGACGAGCGTATTCGACGGGTCGGCGGCGACGAGCTTTTCAGCGAATTCGGTAGCGATACGGGTCGAGTGCGAGGCAGCGCCGCGCGGGCTCGAGGTTACAAGCAGGATAGACATAGCGGTTCTCTCCAGTGGGAATTGATTTCTCCCGCCTGATATCGGCCTACCGACCCATTCAAAAAACTGGTATATTTTCTATACGATCCATCCATAAAGTAGGTATGCCGTGCAACCCAATCCGACGCTCGACCAATTGCAGATCCTGGTTGCGGTCGCCGACACCGGCAGCTTCTCAGCCGCCGGCCGCAAGCTTAACCGCGCGCAGTCCGTCATCAGCTACGGCATCGCCAATCTTGAAGCGCAGCTTGGCCTGAAACTGTTCGAGCGCGAGGGCACGCGCGAGCCGCAGCTGACCGAAATCGGCCGGGCGATGCTGGAGGACGCCCGGCGCATGGTCGGCGTGCTGCAGCGCATCCGTTCGCGTGCCGACGGTCACCATCAGGGGCTGGAGGCTGAAGTTGCGCTATCGGTTGACGCGGCGCTGCCCTCGCCGGTGCTGGTGCGGGTGCTGAAGGCGTTCGAGGCGCAGTTCCCGACGGTGATGATGCGACTGCATATCGGCACGCTCGGTCTGATCCCCGACCATGTCGTCAGCGGACAGTCGGATCTTGGCATCGGTGGCTTGCTGGGCGAGGTCGACGTGCATCTCGTGCGCATCGGCTTCATGTCGATCGTGCTGGCTGCCGCCCCCACCCACCCTCTGGCACTGCTGCCGAAACCGGTGGCGCTCGAGGATGCGCGAGAGCACACCCAGCTGGTTGTCAGCGACCAGTCGGAACGCACCAAGGGACGCGACTTCGGCGTCTTTGCCTATCGTACATGGCGGCTGACAGATGTGCGTATCAAGCATACGTTGATGCGCGAGGGGCTGGGCTGGGGCGGGTTGCCGCGCTGGCTGATCGCGGACGATTTGGCCAGCGGCAGGCTGGTGGAACTCGACCTTGAACCATTTAGCGAGGTGCGCTCATCGCTCTACGCCATGCACCGCGCCGACCGCAGCCCGAAACCGGCGGCGGCCTGGCTGATCGACCAGTTCAAACGCCAGCTCGGCTGCTTCAACGAGTTCGAACCGGACGACCTGCCTGAGGGCGAGCCGGAGACAGCCCATCGATCAGAGCCATGAGCACGGCGCGATAGTCTTCGGCCGAGGCGCCGGCCTCGACGGCAAGTGCTGCGCGGTCGAAGGCAGCGGCGAGCAAAGCGGTCAGCGCATCGGCCGGCAGTCTGGTCATCGACTGTTCGCGCATTGCCGCAACCAGGCCTTCGCGCAGCGACCGGTTGCCGTGGCGATTGTCGATCGCATCCATGGCGGCGCGGCCAAGCACGGCCGGCCCGTCGAGCAGCAAAAGCCGCGTGCGGCCGGGCGCGCGCATGGCGGCGAGATAGGCGTCCGAGCCGGCAATCAGCGCATTGCGGGCAAACAAAGAAGGCGGCGAGGCGCGCTCGATCTCTTGCGCCACCGCCGCCGCCTCCTGCTCGACCACGGCGGCAAACAGCGCCTGCTTGTCGGCAAAGTGGTGATAGAGCGCGCCGCGGGTGACGCCGGCGGCCGCAACGATCTCCGGCGTGCCGGTCTCGGCATAGGACTTTTCGATGAACAGTTTGCGCGCCGCAGCGATCAGGTCGGCGCGCGTCGCTTCGGTGCGGTCGCGGTTGGAGCGGCGCGGGGTTTCTCGTTGCATACATGCAGCCTGTATGTTATTTCGAATTACATGCAAACTGTATGTTGGCTGACGGGAGAAAGAAAGATGAAGACGACGAGCTATTATCCGGTGCTGATGACGGGCGACGTAGCCGGCACAAAAGCCTTCTATATCAATCACTTCCGCTTCAAGCCGCTGTTTGCGAGCGACTGGTATGTGCATCTGCAGTCTGCCGAGGATCGCCGGGTCAATCTCGGTATCGTCCAGGGCGACCACGAGACGATCCCCGAGGGGGGGCGCGGCCGCACATCGGGGCTGCTGATCAATTTCGAGGTGAGGGATCCTGATGCTGTCTATGAACGGATCGTTGCGGCCGGCCTGCCGATCCTGTGCCCGCTGCGCGACGAACCCTTCGGCCAGCGCCATTTCATCACCAGGGATCCCAATGGCGTGCTGATCGACGTCATCAAGCCGATCCCGCTCAGCCCGGAATTTCAGGCGCAATTCGCGGCGGGCGCGGCGGGCGCCTGAACGATGGCAGCAAATGTCGGCAGCGGCTCCGGCCGCTGTGGCCGGACCCGCACCATGCGGTCTATGTTGGTGATGTTGAAGCTGGGCCTGCCGCATGCGTGACATCTGCCTTGTTCGTGCGCCATCCAATCTCGGCCTTCGGCCCTTGGAGCCGGGCCATGTGCCCGGCACCTGGCGTGCGCCGCAGGCGCTGAGCGAAGCTGGTTTGATCGAGTCGCTGGCGCCGGGGCGGGTGGTCGATCTCGACAGACCCGCCTACAGTACCGAACCGCAACCGGGCACTAGGCTGCGTAATGGTCCGGCGATCCGCCGCTTCAACCTCGATCTTGCCGAGATCGTCACCCGTGCGCTTGGGCAAGGCGAGTTCCCGCTGACATCGGCGGCGACTGCTCGATCCTGCTTGGCGCACTGGTCGCCGCGCGGCGCTCGGGCGCAGTCGCCCTGATCCATTTCGATGGCCACAGCGATTTCCGCCATCCCGGCAACTACGATGTCAATGCCTCACTCGGCTCGGTTGCCGGCATGGATCTGGCACTTGCCACCGGACGCGGCGAGGCTTTGCTGGCGCAATGGCCAGGTGTTGTCGGTCCGCTCGTCGCCGACGATGCGGTGGTTCAGATCGGCGAACGCGAGAGCCGCGATGCCGATTTTGCCTGGCCCGACATCAATGCGACCGCCGTGACGCGCATCGACGTCTTTGCCGCGCAGGAACTCGGCGCGGCTGGAGTGTTGCAAAAGACAAGAGCGACGCTGGCGCGCGCCGGCTGTCCCTACTGGCTGCATCTTGATGTCGATGTGCTCGACCAGACGGTGATGCCGGCGGTGGATTCGCCCGGCAGCCCCGGCATCGACCCCGATGAACTCGTTGCCATTCTGTCGGCGCTGGCAGCGGACCAGCGCTGCACCGGCTTGGACATGACGATCTACGATCCCGACCTCGACCCGACCGGTGACCTTGCGCGACTGCTGGTGTCGCTGCTCGGGCGGGTGCTCAAGCCTCGATAAAGGCTCAGCTCACCCTTGCTACCGGCGTCACCGTCACCTGGCTGACGCCGGTGCGGCGCACCACTGTGCATAGCGTCTCGCGGCCGATGCGTTCGGCGTCGAGCATGCGCACGAGGTCGTCGACGCCGGTGACCGGGCGACCGTCTATCGCCGCGATGATGTCGCCTTCCCTGAGGCCGGCCTTCGCCGCGGGTCCGTCTTTCTCGACGCTGCGCAGCCGCACCGCAGTACTGGTGGTCACCTGCGACAGGAGCGCTGCGCGGCGCGGCAAACTGGTGGTGTCGGCCGAGATGCCGATGAAGGCGCGCCGCACGCGGCCGAAGCGGATGATCTCCGAAATGACGAAGTTGGCGGTGTTGGAAGCGACCGCGAAGGCGATGCCTTGCGCGCCGTGGATCATGGCGGTGTTGACGCCGATGACTTCGCCTGCCGACGACACCAGCGGTCCGCCGGAATTGCCGGGATTGAGCGCGGCATCGGTCTGGACGACATCGTCGATCAGCCGCCCGGTCGAGGCGCGCATCGAACGGCCAAGTGCGGAGACCACGCCTGACGTTACGGTCCATTCGAAGCCGAGCGGATTGCCGATGGCAATGGCGATCTGGCCGCGCCGCAGCCGCTTGGAATCGCCGAGCGGCGCGACTTCGGTGAAGCTGCCATCGGCGCGCACCAGCGCGATGTCGGTGTCAGGGTCGCGGCCTAGCACGCGGCCTTCGCTGGAGGCGCCGTCGGGCATAGAGACGCGCACCGTTTTGGCATCGCCAACGACATGGAAATTGGTAACGACCAGCCCGTCCGGCGCGATGACGAAGCCGGAGCCATGGCCACCTTGGCCACCGACGCGCTCGATGCGGCAGACGGCTGGGCCGATGCGGTCGACGGCGTCGGCGACTGTCGTCGAATAGGCGTCGAGCAGTGTGTCGTCGGTTTCGAATTTGTGGGCGGCGAGGGCCATTGGCGGGGCTCCGTGTTTTCAGGCGCGATGATGACTATATGTGCGGAGCGGCTCGAACTGCCGCGACCTGACCAGATGGCCAGTCACACCAGTAACTAGCCGTCAGACGAGTACCTCCGGGCGCACTGCCGAGCGATATCTGGGGCATGAGAAAACCCAGGAGATCATCATGAGTGACTTCAACCTTAATGCATTTTCCGACGCCATCGCCGATCTCGCCGCCAAGGCTGCGCCGGCAACGGCAAGTTTCACCACCCATCACCATCGCACCGCCAGCGCCTTCCACTGGCGTGACGGCTATTTCGTCACCGCCGAGGAAGCTGTCGAGGCCGGTGAGGAGATCGAATTGACATTGGCTTCGGGCGAAGCGGTGAAGGCCGAACTGGTCGGTCGCGATCCGTCGACCGGCGTAGCGCTTCTGAAGCCGGCCGGCGCTGCCGCAGCGCCTGCGCTGGCCAAGGCTGACGCGGTACGGCCCGGCAATCTTGCCATCGCCATCGGCAGTAGTCAGGGTTCGGCGCTGGCCGTATCGGGTTCGGTCGGCGAGGTCGGCCCCGCCTGGCGCTCGATGCGCGGCGGCAGCATCGATCGGCGCATCAATCTCGCCGTCAATGCCGGCGGCCGTTTCGAGGGCGGGCCGGTGCTTGACGCCAAGGGCGCGCTGATCGGCATGCTGCTGTTTGGGCCACGTGGTCGTGCGCTGGTCATGCCTTATGAGACGATCGAGCGGGCCGTGGCGACGCTGCGTGAAAAGGGCCATGTCGCGCGCGGCTATCTCGGCGCCGGCCTGCACCCGATCCGTGACGGCGCGGCGCGCGGCGCCATCGTCATGAGCCTCGACGACAATGGTCCGGCCAAGGCCGCCGGCCTTGCGCTGGGCGACATCATCGTGGCGTGGAATGGCGAGGCCGTGCACGGCCCGCGCGAACTGATCCGAAAGCTTGGGCCGGATAGCGCGGGCGCCGCGGTGACGCTCGGCGTGGTGCGCGGCGGCGAGCAGCGCGACGTCGCGCTGACCGTCGGTGAAAAACCGCTGAGCTGAGAGGGGCGATGGAAAGCGACACGCTGACAAGGCCGGAGGCGGGTGGGCCGGAGGTGGGTGGGCCGGAGGTGGCGGGCGGCGGACGCCAGCTCGTGGTGCTGATCGCGCTGCACGATGCCGCGCGTGCCGAGCGCCTGTCAGCTTCGCTTGCCATGGCGGACGATCTGCTTCCGGTCGTGGCCGGCAGCGGGATTGCCGACGTCGCTGTCGTCGATGACGCTGTTGCGAACAGTCCGGCCTGGCTCGATCGGGCCGATGGTGGCAACAGCGCAATCCCACGGGTGCTGCTATCCGCGAGCGCTGGCCGGCCGGAAAACCGGGTGCTTGCCGTGCTGCCTTTGGCGTCGGATGCGAATCTGATCGCGGCTGCCGTCAGACTTGCGGCGGCCGGCTACCGGGTGTCCAGGGATGGGCGTTCGACGCCCGCTCGCCACGACGATTTCGATGGCGCCGCCAACGGCGGAAGCCATAGCGGGCTGTTCGGCGAGGAGCCGTTGGACGATGGCGCTACCGCCCGTCCGGCGCTGTCGCCGCGCGAGGCCGAAGTGCTGGCGCTGCTGGCCGAAGGCGCACCCAACAAGGTGATCGCGCGGCGGCTGAACATCTCCGTGCACACGGCAAAGTTCCACGTCGCCGCGATCCTGATCAAGCTGGGTGCTGCGAACCGCACGGATGCCATCGCGATCGCGATGCGGCAGGGCCTGGTGCTGGTCTAACCCCCTTTTCCGTTTGAGCCTACGTTGCGTAACCCGTTGCAGGCTGCCGAGGCCTTGCGCAGTGCATTGCCGCCGCGCAATGGTTCGCGTCAGTGATGTAGCAAGGGAGGTGCCAAGACATGTCGCTCAAGGGAAAGACGCTGTTCATCTCCGGCGGGTCGCGCGGCATCGGTCTTTCGATCGCGCTGCGAGCTGCGCGCGACGGCGCCAATGTGACGGTCGCGGCCAAGACCGCCGAGCCGCATCCGAAGCTGCCGGGCACGATCTACTCGGCAGCTGAGGAGATCGAGCAGGCCGGCGGCAAGGCGCTGCCTGTTTTGTGCGACATCCGCGAGGAGGCGCAGGTGGCTGAGGCGGTTGCCAAGACCGTCGAAAAGTTCGGCGGCATCGATATCTGCGTCAACAATGCCAGCGCCATCCAGCTCACCGGCACGCTGGAGACGGACATGAAGCGCTACGATCTGATGCACCAGATCAACACGCGCGGCACCTTCCTGGTGTCGAAAATGTGCATTCCGCACCTGAAGTTGGCAAGCAATCCTCACATCTTGAATCTGGCGCCGCCGCTCGACATGAAGGCCAAATGGTTCAAGAACCATGTCGCCTACACCATGGCCAAGTTCGGCATGTCGATGTGCACGCTGGGGATGAGCGCCGAGTTTGCCAAGGACGGCATCGCGGTCAATTCGCTGTGGCCGATCTCGACCATCGACACGGCTGCGGTGCGCAATCTGCTCGGCGGCGCGACGGTGGCGGCGATGAGCCGCTTACCCGACATCATGGCCGATGCCGCACACGCCATCTTCCTGCGGCCATCGCGCGAGACATCAGGCAATTTCTACATCGATGAAGAGGTGCTGCGGGCCGAGGGCGTGACCGATTTCGCGGTCTATGCGCCGGGCGCGACCGGGCCGCTGGCCGGCGACTTTTTCGTGCCGGACGCGGTATTTGCCAATTCGCCGACGAACGTCAAAAGCATCTACTGACGGAAATCACGGGCCGACGGCGCTGCTTCCTCATCCACCTGCCGGCGTTTTTCGAAAAACCAAGCAATTGGCTTTTCGCCCGCTGTGCGGACCAGCCTCACCTCCCCATGAACGGGGAGAAAGGGGCTCATCACTCCTCGCCCTTCTTGCCTTTGCTCAGTCCCATCAGCCGGTCGATATAGGCCAGCATCAGCGCCGAGACGACGAAAGCGAGGTGGATGATGGTCAGCCACATCAGCTGGTCGATCGTATAGGAAGACGAATTCAGGAACACCTGCAACAGGTGGATCGAGGAAATAGCGACGATGGTCGAGGCGACCTTGACCTTCAGCGAACCGACATCGATCGTACCCAGCCAGTGCACACCGCCATCCTGGTCGTCGAAGCGGCTGACGAAATTCTCGTAGCCGGAGATGATCACCATCACCACCAGCGAGGCGACAAGTGCGGCGTCGATGAGGCCGAGCATCTTCAGGATGGTGTCGGTGTCGTCGAGTGTGAAGGCGACCATGACGAACTCGTAGAGTTTTTTGCCGAAGGACAGCGCATAGACGGCGAGCGCTAGGGCCAGCCCGATGTAGAAAACCACCAGCAGCCAGCGTGAGGCGAGGATGATCGATTCGATGGCGAGTTCGAGACGTTTCATGCAGCGGTTCCGGTCAGCTTTCTGAGGTCGACTGGGGTATTTCGATCAGCTTGCCGCAGTTTGCAAGGCAAATTGCGACGCAAAAAAACCCCGCCGGGAGGGCCGGCGGGGTTCAATGCATCCCGCTGGAGTCGGGACGGGGCAGGGAACGCCCAGGCTTGAATCTGGGGAGGGCGGCCGCTCTATTCAATGAGCCGGTTCTAATACCAGTACAATTCTTGCTGAACCGGGATTGCTGTCCGCAGCTCGACCCATCCCGATCTGCCGGGATGGGTCCTTGTTGTCGATCTGATTCCAGAAAGCTGCTCAAGCCATTGGAAAGCAGATCAATTGTTACTCGCCACCGGTGCCACCAGCGAGGTGATGCGACGGATGCCGACACGGCGGTTCTCGCGGTTGGGCGCCGTGGTGTTGACCTTCAGGTATTCCTCGCCATAGCCCTGAGTGGTCAGGTTTTCCGGCGGGATCCCGAAGGCATTGGTCAGCGCTTCGGCGACAGACTCAGCGCGCCGGTCGGACAGAGCAAGGTTTGCTTCCGGCGTGCCAACCGCATCGGTGTGGCCTTCGATCAGGAAGGTTTCGGCCGGGTTCTTCTTCAACAGTTTCTCCATGGCCGTGGCGACGCCTTCCAGTTTCTGCACTTCGGTGTCGGATATCGAGGCCGAGCCGAACTCGAAGTTCAATGTATCGAGGTCGACGCGACGGGCAATGTCGCGCACGCGCGCCGAACGCTTCACTTCGTCGATGGAATAGAGGCGCTGGACCTTCTCCACCGGCGGTTGTTCGAGGAACTCGTAATAATCGTCCGGGCTTTCGACATCTTCCGAATCGAGGATGTACTCGCGGCGCGGGATGGTGAGCCGCATCGGCGGCAGGTCGTCACCGGGATCGCGCCAGTCATTGTCGTCGTCATAGCTGCGCTCGTCGACATAGCTCAGCACATATTCGTGCCCATCCGGCGTGATGCGCGATCGCCTGATGACGTCGCCATTGCGGTTGCGGATGGTGACGATCTGGATGCCATTGTCGCGCTCGACGATTTCCCGAGAGCGATCGCCCGACAGTTCCTCATAGTAAACATTCCTGGCGCCGCGGTGCATGCGCGGAGCGTCATTGCTTTCCACGATCGTCTGGTTGTTGAACTGCAGGATGACGCGGTCGCCGAGTTCCTTGACGACGTCGACGCCTTTCGGACGCCGGCGGTCGCGGACGTTCTCATCGGGTGCACGCTCGACGCGTTTGCCTTTTTCCTCCGTCACCGGGGCGATCTTTTCTGGCTGAATTGCCTGCTGAGCTGACTTGTCGTCGGTGGGCGGCGGTCCCTGGTCGACCGGAGCCGGCTTCGGGGCTTGCGCCTCGGTGCCGCCCTGCGCGGGCTGCTCGCCCGTCTGGCCGCCAGCATTCTGGCCGTTCCCATTTTGGCCGTTCCCATTTTGGCCGTCGCCATTCTGGCTGTTGCCGCCCTGGTCCTTGCGGTGCTTGCGCCTGGCATCCTTCTGGCTGTCCAGGATGGGTGCTTCGTCGGGGTTGGCCGTGGCTTCGCCTTGCGCCGGCGTCTCACGTTGCGCGGGCTGCTCGGCATTGGCCGGTTGCTCCGCAGGCTGTGGTTCACCGGTCGCAGGCTGCTGTTCGCCCGTCACCGGCTGTTCGCCGACAGTTTTTTTGCCGTGCTTTTTCGCCTGATCCTTCGGCTGTTCACCTTCGGCGGGAGCCGCTTGCTGATCGGCCGGGGGCTGAATCGGCTCGGCCTGCGGCGCGGGCTCTTCGGCAGGCGCAACTTTGACGTCTGGCGCTTTGTCGGCAGGCGCGGCCTCGATCTGCTGATCCTGCTTGCGCTTTTTCTTGCCCGACTTGTTGTCGTTTGCCGGCGCCACCTGTTCGGTGGGCGCTGCCTGCTCGGCAGGCTGCTGGGCCGGCTGTTCAGCGGGCGCCGCTTCGATCTGCTGTTGGTCGCGCTTCTTCTTGCGTGGCTTTAGCGGCTGTTCTTCATTTGCCGGAGCTACCTGTTCGGCCGGTTGTTCAGCCGGTGCTGCCTCGATCTGCTGCTGGTCACGCTTCTTCTTGCGTGGCTTGAGCGGCTGCTCATCGGTCGCCGGCGCTGCCTGGGCGCCGCCCTCATCCGCAGGCGCCGCCTCGATCTGCTGCTGTTGATTGCGCTTCTTTTTGCGCGGCTGCTGTTCCTCGGCGGCAGGTGCGGCCTGTTCGGCCGGGGCCTGCTCGGTCTGCTGCTGATCCCGCTTCTTCCTGCGCGGCTGTTGTTCCTCGGCGGCAGGGGCGGGTTGCTCTGCAGCCGGTGCAGGCTGCTCGGCGGCCGGCGCTGCCTGTTCGGCCTGCTGGCGTTTCTTTTTGCGCGGCAGTTCCTGGTCGGTCTGCTGACCATCTGCAGCAGGGTCGTCCTGGACCAGGATCAGTGGCGCGGCCGTGTGCTGCAAGGGGCCGAAAACGGCGTTGCCCTGCAACGGGGATGCGCCCAACGGCGCGGATGCCATAAGCAGGCCAAGTGCCGTACCTGCCAGTACCCGTGGTTGGCGTTTCATCTTAAATTCTCCTTGTGGGGTCCCATCCCTGCCCAAACTGTCCTTGACCGGATTGGTTCCGGTTTGCAGGCATTACCCGCACCCAAGGACGATTGACCGGCGTTTTGAAGGCAACTTCATGTTTTTCCTATGGTGCGGCCGGAACCTGAAGTCACACAACAGCTTGACCTTGCCGCATGCGGAGGCCACATCTCGACTCATAATGGAAACGCCGTTCTGGAAGACCAAGACGCTGGAAGCGATGACGCCCACCGAGTGGGAATCGCTGTGCGACGGCTGCGGAAAATGCTGCCTGTCTAAACTCGAGGACGAGGATACCGGCGAGATCTACTGGACATCAGTCGGCTGCCGGCTGTTCGATGGGCAAAGCTGCCGCTGTTCGGACTATGCCAACCGGCTGGCGCGCGTGCCGGACTGTGTCGGGCTGACGCCGCAGAATGTGCGCACCATCACGTGGCTGCCGAAAACCTGTGCCTACCGGCTGGTTGCCGAGGGGCACGACCTCTATTGGTGGCACAGGCTGGTGTCGGGAAGTGCCGAGACCGTTCATGATGCCGGCATCTCCATGCGCGGCCGCGTCCGCGCCAGTGAGACCGATCTGGCCGAGCCGGACGACTATTTCGACTATATGCTCGATGACGAGCCCTGAGCATTCTGGAACGGACGCTGCCATAGGGCGTTCTGCGCCATTGGACGTTTTTGACGGTCAGGATCGTTTGCAGCGGTGGAAGGGGCGGTTGCTTTCAACCTGTCGGGCAGATTAACCGAAAATGAACGGCCGGTTCGCGAAGAGTTCAGATTGCAAGGAGCATTCTCCCCCCATCGGTTCGACCAAGACGGGCGCAAGCCCTCAACAAGGAGAGAAGACAATGTTCAACTCATTCAAGACGGCAGCCCTTTCGGGTCTCGTAGCTCTCGGCACCCTTGCCGCAGTGCCCGCTCAGGCGGACTCGATCTATCTCGGCTTCGGCAACAACCATGACCGCCGCGTCGGCGTCTACACCGGCGACGATGAGGACGGCTTTCGCCGTGACCGCAATTGGCGCCGCTGCTCGCCGGACCGCGCCCTCGACAAGGCCGAGCGCATGGGCCTGCACCGCGTCCGCATCGTCGATGTCAATCGCCGCGTGGTGAAGGTCGCCGGCCGCCAGTATGGCGATCGCGTAGTGGTCGTGTTCGCCAATGAGCGCGGCTGCCCGGTTATCTATCGCTAAGAGAACCAGACTGATCTTCTGCGAAGATCAGTCTGGGATACGACCTTCTGCGAAGGTCGATCCGGAGGCATGTTCCTCTGCGAGGATCAGCCTGGAGTAGCGGCATGACCCTTCTAGGGTCAGCCAGGAGCCCCTTTCCCTTCGCGGAAAGGTGCGGCTCGAAAAAACCCCGGAGGCCAGTCCTCCGGGGTTTTTCATGTCGGAAATCTGCGGTTCCGGCCGACGGGTTCAGCAGAACCGCGCCCGGCCCGGCGGCCTGCTACTTAAGCTCGAATGTAACTGTTACCTGCACGGCGTAGGCATTCTCGCCGGCCTGCACGGGAACCGCGGCGCCTGCCGCATCGAAGGCCTTGGCATTGATCGGCATCGGCGCCGGCGCAACGTTCTGGTCGGTGATTTCCAGCACCCGGCCGATGCTGACGCCGGCGGCTTCGGCCAGCGTCTTGGCCTTGGCCATGGCATCGGCGACCGCCTTCTTGCGGGCTTCGGTGACGGCAGCTTTCGGGTCTTCGTTGGAGAACGAAATGCCTCCGCCCTGATTGACGCCGAGCGACACAGCCTTGTCGAGAATCTCACCTGTTTTGTCGATGTCGCGGATGCGCACCGAGAGTGTGTTGGTCACCTGGTAGGCGACAAGCTCGGCTTCCTGGCTGCCGTCCGGTTTGTTGGTGTAGTTGTAACGCGGGTTGATCTGGATGCCGGCGGTCTGCAGGTCGCGGTCCTTGATCCCTGCCGACTTCATTGCCGCGATCACGGCGGCCATGGCGTCGTTGTTGGCGTCGAGTGCCGCGCGTGCGGTCTTGGCCTCGCGCATGACGCTGAGCGTCAGCAGCGCCAGGTCAGGCGCCACGGTCGACTGGCCTTCACCCGACACGATGATGCGGGGCGGGGGCAGCGAATCGGCAGCGCTTGCCATCGCCGGAAAAGCGATCGCGGCGGCAAGTGCGAGCGGCAAAATATGTCTGGTCATGAAAATCTCCTCGGTGTGCGATCCAGTCGCGCCTGTCGACTAGGGCGCGAATATGGGCTGATTTGGGCGATCTCGGCCAGCCCGTCCGGAAAGCCTTGTGCCGCGCAAGGAAAAACACTAATCCAGCGCGCGTGGGGCCTGTAGCTCAATGGTTAGAGCCGGCGGCTCATAACCGCTTGGTTGGGGGTTCGAGTCCCTCCGGGCCCACCATTCTTAGTCCGACATGATGCGGCTAAGTGTGCTACTTCGGCACAATACCTAGAAAGTGCGCAATTCTCGGCCAATAGCGTCTTGCCCGGTGCGAAGACATCTCTCTGGATTGTTGGTACATTTTTTGGTATGCCAACAGCGACGAACGGAAATACCAACACATGCCTCTCTCTGATGCTGCTTGCCGGAACGCGAAGGCCGGCGATAAGCCGCGTAAGCTAAGCGACGGCGGCGGGCTCTTTCTGCTTGTGCAGCCAACAGGAGGAAAACTTTGGCGGCTCGCCTATCGCTTCCAGCTAAAACAAAAGACACTAGCTTTTGGAGCTTTCCCTGCGGTTGGATTGAAGGATGCACGCTTTCTGCGCCAAGGTGCAAAAGAGCTCCTCGCTAAAGGGTTGGATCCTTCTGAGCAAAAGAAGATCGCGAAGCGTGAAGCACAACTTGAGGCTTCAAATACGCTCGGAATGGTGGCTGAGGAGTGGTTTGACGCACGAAAACACGCTTGGACGCCGGGGTACTCAGATCGAATATGGCGCCGCCTTCAGTCTGATGTTCTCAGCGTCATGGGGAACCGACCCATTAATGGCATTGAGCCACCTGAGCTACTGGACGTGATCCGCGCGATCGAAAGACGTGGTGCCGTCGTGCTGGCCAAGCGAATATTGCAGGTCACCGGGCAGGTGTTTCGCTATGCGATCGCGAGTGGAAGAGCATCGCGAGATCCGTCTCAAGATCTGCGAGGTGCGTTGCGGAGTCCTGGATCGACAAAGCATCGCGCCGCCCTTAAAGCCGGCGAGTTGCCGGAATTCCTTCGCAGCCTCGAGCAATATCAAGGCGACCGAACTACGACACTGGCTCTGAAGCTGATTGTGCACACGTTCCTGAGGACGGCCGAGGTGAGGTTCGGCCAGTGGCAAGAACTTGAGGGTCTTGATGGGGATTCACCGTTGTGGCGGATTCCGGCTTCTCGGATGAAAACACGAAATGAGCATCTGATCCCGCTTACACCGCAAGTGACGGCGATTCTAAGAGAATTGAAGCATCTAGCAGGGACAAACCGGCAAATGCTGCCGGCGCCAACCAAGGACGGCGTGATTTCTCAGAACACATTGATCTACGCTCTCTACCGAATGGGCTACCATTCGCGAGCAACCGTCCACGGTTTTCGCGGCACAGCTAGCACTGTTTTGAATGAGCATGGCTTCAATCGGGATTGGATTGAGCGGCAGCTTGCGCACACCGAACGCAGCGATGTTCGCGCCGCCTATAATACAGCGGAATGGTTGGCTGACCGGCAAAAAATGCTGATTTGGTGGTCTAACTACCTTGATGATGCACGAGCGAAACGGCTCGCGAATGCCTCCTAGTTTCTTGAAGACCCAGTAAAGTCTGAGTGCCAGAATGCTAAGGAACGCCGGAGGTTAAGCATGAAATTCACAAAAAAAATTCAAGATCTAGATAGCGTTGTCCGAGATCTCGTCGAAAATAGACATCCTGGTTTCAAAAAAATTTACAATGCGATTGCAGATGAATTAGATTTGGATGAAATCGATGCGGAAGCAGCGGATCTTGCAATCCGCAATGAGGCGTTATCGCCAACGAGTAAAATCACTACGTTATCTGAAGAGCAGCGCAAGCTCCTCGATGAGGCTCTCGACTTAAAAGACGATTTTCGTGAAAAACCTGAAGCTGAACTGCGATTTACGCTATCAGAAAGTCGAGCCAGTTCTTCACCGTCCAGGGATCTAGATGACCAGTGGCTTTTCTTCAACAAGGCGATGTGTGTGGCGGATTTTTTCAAGTGGAGCAAAATGGCGACGTGGTCTGCAGAAGAGGCAGCCTCATTGTGTTTAGGAAAGCCGCCCGAGGACGTCAATGCAACATCCCTCTTACCATTTGTTGGAAGGTCCGCGTTTGTCCAAAGGTATAATGGGCTGCGAACGTTGATCGAGCGTGCTGTACAGGCCGGGCATCTCGGAACCGGCCTTCCCGCGTCGAACCCCATCGATCCAGAGCGCTTCATAGCCTGGGCAAGGCAAATGGAAATAGAGTTGCCACCGGAGATGATTAAAGCAGTCTCTTCTAGCCGCAAAGCGATGGAGGAGCGCGAAGCATCGCTAGCTCAGCTGAAAAGCGAGCGTGATGAACTTGTAAAACGGGTTGAGGAGCTCCAAGCGAAAGATGACGAAAAGGAGTTGGGAAAAGTAGAGCGGAATAAATTGCTTACAATGATAGCGGGTATGTCTCGTAGATATAATTACGAGCCATCGAAAATTAGAAGCAATGTTGCGGCGAGGATAGAGACTGATGTCAAGCTTGCTGGGCTGGAATTATCTCCAGAAACAATTCTGAAAAGGCTGCGACAGGCTGAAGCGTTGCGGGCAAAAATATCGGACGCTAAAAACAGCTAAATCGATTGTATTGCATGATGTGTCTAAACCGGGTCTTAAGCAAAGGCTTATCTGCTTGGCTTCAGCTTAGCTCGTCGGAGCATGGGGTACTGTGTACTTCCGGCTTAGAAAACGTTTGCGCCTCTTACCAGTGGTGGAGCCGACACCGGCGTATTCCAGAAAGATCGATATCGCTACCATAATACAATTGAACTTCTACAGTTGTCGCGACACGGCGAGATCACTCGGCTTTGCGTCATAGAGAGGCACCAATACCCAGACTTCCAAGCTGGCTATGAGGGTTCGATTCCCTTCACCCGCTCCAGTTTCTAAATCGATGGGTTAGAACCACATTTATTCGTTTTGGTGACGATTTTCGAGGGTTTTTAGAAATTAGAACCCTCTGAAACCCGCAGAAATCCGCCATTGTCTGAATCGGTCTTTTTCGGTCTGTGGCTCGTTTGTGGCTCGTTTCCAGCGTCTGATGGCGACGGCTTGTGGCGCTTGTGGCAATCCACCTGAGGCAGAAATGCCGCCACGGATGGGCGGTCGGCCAGGATTTTTGAAGGCGAGATAACTCAACGAAGCAAGCGTTCGAGTTCACCACTCCCGACGCCGCGCGGGCGGTGACATTTTGTCGTAGCTGTCGAGGTCTTCCTCCGGATCAGGATCGAGCGAGGAAAAGGGACGGGCATCTTCCAGCAGCAAAAGCGAGACGACAAAGTCGTACTGCTCGGCGAAGATCGTCATCTCGCGAGCCGACTCCCGCAACCAAACCCCGGCATCGTGGTCCACGCCCGTCCGGCCGTCGACCAGGAGGTTTTGCTTCGCGGCAAGCGACGATGCTGGAATCTCGATGGGGCCGGCACTGGTCTTGAAATACGCTCGAGTTTTGAGGGCGGGTGTACTAGACCGGGCCCACAGAATGTAGCCGTCCCGTGAGACAACGAGTATCGCGCGCTTGCTGGTGTAGTGGAGCCAACGCAGCACCGCTGCGATCAACGATACCCGGTAACGGTCGGCACAGTGGGCAATCATGTCGAGATCGACCTTCGTCCGTTCGGGAATCTGGCGCCTGAAGTCATCCAGTGGCATTAGGAAGTTCGCGGCGAAAACATTTGCCTGGTGCTCAAGCTGGCCATATTCCGAATCCCATGCGACTTGCTGCTGGCTGCAATAGAAGCCGTCAGGGTAGGCAACGCGGTGCAGCAGGTAATGGCCGAATTCGTGCGCCAGCGTGAAATTGATGCGGCCCAGCGATGCCATTGAATTGTTGTAGATGATTCCCCAGCCCTTCTTGCCGGCCGGAGCCTTGAACAGCGCGCCATCAAACTTTGGAAGAATGTCGCCCTCGACGCTGATAATGGGGTCGTCGGCCCACTTCTTGGCCGAGTATTCCTTCGCGATCATTGGAATATCGATCGGGAATCGCTCGCCGCCCAGCGCCGCATTCAGCAGATGGGTTATTTCAAAAGCCCATCGCTCTGCGGTGAACGGGGCGGTCATTCATCATCACCCATCAGGTCGACCATCCGGCGAATCTTGTCTTTGATGCCGGGGTCCATGTTCTGGTACTTGCGGAAGAAGGCTGTGTCCTTCGCGTCCTCAACCTGCACATTCGAGGTGAGATCGAGCAGGTAGTCGGTTGTGACGTCGAGGGCTGCCGCGATCTTCGCAACCTTGTCCGCAGAAGGGCGGGGCGGGTCCTTGTTCTCCAATTCCCAAACGTAGCTTTTGCTAGAGTCGGCCAGCTCGGCAAGCCGGTCCAGCGTAAATCCCTTCGCCTTGCGAAGCGTTCTGATCTTTTCGCCAAGCGGCGTTGTCATTTCACTTCTCCCTGTAAAATCAATGTTCAGAGTAGCAGTACAAGGAGTGCTTGACAACAGGTACCTAGCCCGGTAGGCTGTTCGGAGTAGACATACTTGAAATTCTCTTATTTCAAAAGGAGCCTAGATATGGTGTCGAAACGTGGTCAAGAGACGCATCATGTGGTAACAAACCCTAATGGGGGCTGGGATGTCAAGCGGGGCGGCAGCGCGCGCGCCAGCGGGCATTTCGACACCAAACAGGCGGCAGTCGACTACGGACGGGAGGTCAGCCGCAACCAGCATACCGAATTGCGCATCCACAACCAGGATGGGCGGATCGGCCAGAGCGACAGCCACGGCCGAGACAAGTTTCCGCCTCGCGGATAGACGGCCGCGCCATCTCGGCGCGGCCTCTTCAAGTTCGGCAACCGCCGACGAAAGTGAAAACGATGAAGCATTCGACAGCCTATGCCGAAGAACTCCCCAAGGGCATCCAGCGCAGCCGCGCACTTCCTGACGAAACCTTGGGCGCCCTTTGGGATTCGATCATTCTGGATGCGCAGCTGAAAGGGCAGCTTCTGTTCCAGGCGGTTCTGAATTTCACGATGCGCGGCAAGGTCGATCGCAGCGTCATTCCGCTTCACGGCGTCATCCTCCTGGTAGGCAAGCCGGGCACGGGCAAGACGTCGCTGGCGCGCGGGCTCGCGCACCGGACAGCCAAAGCATTTCCTGGCGGCGGGTTCCGCCTTCTTGAAGTCGAGCCGCACACGCTGACCAGTTCCGCGATGGGCAAGACTCAGCGGGCGGTGTCCGATCTCTTTTCGCAGTCCATTGCGGAAGCAGCAATGCGCGGACCGACAATCGTCCTGCTCGACGAGGTCGAAACCCTAGCGGCCGACCGCTCGAGGATGAGCCTCGAAGCCAACCCCGTCGACATCCACCGCGCAACCGACGCCGTGCTCGTCCAACTCGATCTTCTCGCCGAGCGGTTCCCGAATCTGCTCTTTGTTGCGACCAGCAATTTTCCGCAGGCCGTCGACAGTGCATTCACATCGCGTTGCGACCTAGTTTTGCAGGTGCCGATGCCAGACCAAGAGGCGTGTGGGCGCATTCTCACCGATTGTCTGACCGGCCTCAGCCGCACTTACCCTGCCATCGGCAAATTGGTGTCCCCCGCAGCGATTGACCGGTGCGCGGCGGAATGCGTCGGCCTGGACGGGCGGGCCATCCGCAAGATGGTGGCCAACGCCCTTGCCAGCAGCCCCGACACTGCAATGGACCCGTCGCTTCTGAAAATGGACGCGATCGTGAAGGCGGCACGCGCCGCGAAGGAAAATCGGGGCGAGGGAGGGATGGGCAAATGAGCAGCGTCGTCCGTCGCACCTTCTGCAGCACGCCTCAGCGCGACGCCATGGAGACGTGGACCGCGATCGTTGACCTTCTCACACAGGGCAAGTCTGGAACGGCACGGACCGAGCTGTTGGCGGTCGGTGGAATCGCCGCCAGCCTGATCGCCGATCAGGGCCCGAAGGACGCCGCCATCGTCACGACCTGCGATGGTCCGCGCACGAGGATTTACTGCCTCTACGACGATGACGCTATCGACGGATCGGACGCGAACGAGGACTCGCTCGGCTTCGATCCTCTGACGGGCGACTGGCAGGTGTCGCTGCCCTGCCAGCGGGACGATCTGACCTGGGTACAGGCTGCCCTCAAGAAACACAGTAGCCGGGTGGTTGCGCGCGACGTGGCGGAAGCGATCACGCCTGCCAACAGCGACGGCAATGCGGAAGCGGCGCAGACAATGACCCTCGACCCGAAGGGATTTCTCGGATCATGACCAGCGTTTCAGTAAACACCTACACCCATTCGGTCACCTACGTGGCCGACAACATCCTGAAGAGCTTCAAGGACATCATTCGGCTCAGCGGGCTCGATCCGTCAAACCTGGTGAATAGCTGGGAGAGCAAGATGCGCGCGCTTAAGACCTGGCTCGGTACCGGGGATCTCGAATCTGTCGTTCTCGAGATTTTCAACCCGAAGACCGGCGGGTTGATCACGCGCTGGGACATCGATGTCGTCTACAACTGGTCGTCGGGCAATGGCAGTTTCTGGACCGACACGGAACAGCTGAAATACCACATTCGCAAAGCCGGCATCGCCCCGTCCGATGCCAGCTATGAGATTCTGCTGCACACAAAGCCGAACCGTCCCGACGTCGATGGCTGGAGCAAAGGCGCGTACCGGTCGACCGACGGCATGGTGCGGCAGAGCCTGGGTTCGACGGTCGAACATAACGGTCTTGGCGGCAACACAGCATATTGGAGGAAGAACTGATGCTCACGGTCGATGAGGCATTCCGCAAGTTCAAGAGTCGGCTGGAGCTCAACGACAGGGAGCAGAAGAACGCATCCGCAAGGCAAACGGACGTGCGCGACTACCTCTTCGGCAAGTTCGCGGTTGCAGACAGTTTTCTGACCGGCTCCTACAAGCGCCATACCAAGACCAAGCCCCTTAAGGACATCGACATTTTCTTCGTTCTGAAGGACGCGGAGCGGCATTACCGCGACAAGGCACCGACAGCGGTGATCGACGATTTTGCGAAGGCGCTCGTCGACAAGTATGGGGAGAAGGCTGTGCGAAAGCAAAGCCGGTCCGTCAATGTCGATTTCGGCGTCGTCGTCGATGCCGACGACAATACGGACTATCGCATCCTGAGCGTGGACGTCGTTCCGGCGTTCGTCGCCGGCGACAACTACGAAATTCCCGATACCCATACCGGCAAGTGGATAAAGACCAATCCGAAAATTCATGCTGAGAAGGCGACCGCTGCCCACCAGGCTTTCTCCAACGAATGGAAGGGGCTAGTGCGCATGGTCAAATACTGGAACAACAACACGCGGCACCGCGAGAAGCCGATCAAACCGTCCTTCCTGATCGAGGTGATGGCGCTCCAATGCTTGTATGGCGACTGGCAGGGTCGCTTCGACTACGAGCTGCAAGGCTTCTTCTCCACGCTTGCAGACCGTATTTTCGACGAATGGCCCGATCCCGCTGGATTAGGCCCGGCTATTAGCAATGGGATGGACCAGACCCGGAAGCAACGTGCTCGCGACCTGCTAATGGCCGCAAGCCGCGAAGCCTCGGTGGCTATCGATCATGGCCGCAATGGCCGGAACGGTGATGCGTTGAAGGCTTGGCGCGCACTGTTCGGTGCGAAGTTTCCGCTGTCATGAAGGAGAGTAGCGATGGCTGAAGCAGTCACCGCCCGGTGGCATGGGGACAACTATCAGGCCCGCATTTTCTGGGAGAATGCGTTCAATCTGCTTATGCCAAGTTCATGTGTGGTCGAAGTGACCTTCGAGGCGAATGGGCCAAAGGCTTTCGACGACATCGTCGTGAAATACGACCCTCCCGTCGTCAGGTCAGGCAGCGAACGCGTGCCGGCCGACTATCACCAGGTGAAGTGGCACGTTGAAACCGGCGGCCGTTTTGGCTTCGAGGACTTCACCGATCCCGAGTTTATCGGCGCGAAGTCGACTTCGTTGCTTGAGCGCTTGAGGGACGCCCGTCTGGTCGCACCGCCAGGTTCCCACTTTACGTTTCTGACGACCTACCGCGTCAAGGACGATGATCCTCTGGCTAGGCTAATCTCTGGCAATGATCGTACCCTGCTTGTTGAGAAATTGTTCGAAGGCACCACCGACAAGAGCAAGTTGGGCAAGGTCCGTAAGCGCTGGCGTGAACATCTCAAGCTCGGCACTGATGAGGAATTGAAGGCTGTCGTTCGCGGTCTGCGCATCATCGACGGTCACCGATCGCTGGAGGAGCTACGCGCACAGATAAACTACAAGGCTACGGTGGTCGGCGTTCTGGCCTGTAATGAAGCGGAGTCCGACTTTCGGTACGATGAGCTTGCCCGCCAGCTGAAGGTCCGACAACTGAGTGCTTTGACGCGCGAAAGCCTGCTGCAGCTTTGCCGTGACGAGAACCTGTGGGTCGGCAGAGTAGCCGAAGACGACAAGTTTCTAACCGTTGCGATCCGCAGCTTTCTTGGACCTGCGGCCGATATCGCCGGTGCGGCGTCCGAACACACCTTGCTTCTGACGGACGAATTTCGTCAGCGCTACCTGCAAGACGGCTATCACTGGCAGCGGGACATCCGGCCCAAGGTTGAAGGCTTTCTGCGCGACGCGGTGAAGCTATCTCCGCGCCTTCGCCTGATCATGGACGCGCATGCGTCCATCGCATTCCTGGCAGGGACGGTTCTCGACACAAAATCTGCCGTTCAAACCGAGCTCGTTCAGAAAGGCCGAGTGGGCGCGCGCGTCTGGCGAGCAGATGACGATACCGCCAACAAGGGTGCGCGTTTCGAAGTATCCGAGGAACGGCTTGGAGAGGGGCGAGAGATCGCCGTCGTCGTCAGTGTGGCACAGCCGGCGCTGCCGCAGGCACGCGCCTACGTGAATGCAAACCTGCCGACGGTAGGCCAACTGATCTCATTCTCGATGCCGGGGGGGCCGGGCCAGCAGAGCGTGGCCGGCGGCGCCCATGCCGCCGCTCTGGCGGAGCAGATCGCGCACCATCTTCGTGCTATCAAAACCGGCGATCCTGACGTGATCGTTCACATCTTCCCGGCATGCCCGAACACCATGCTCTTTTATCTCGGCCAGAATCATCAGGGCATCGCGCCGTGCATCGTGTACGAGTTCGATTTCGACCGGTTGGGCAACAAGACCTACCATCCGTCTGTCGTGATGGAATAGCGCCGATCTCCTTCATTGTCTTACGGAAAATCGATCCGCTTAACCCTTGCGAGTTGTGGCTGAAATAGCCATTATGGACCGACTTGCGCGGGGCCTCATTCGATGAAAATCATGTCTGCGAAGGACGCGAAAAACGCGTTCGGGCTCTTGCTCGACACCGCGCGTGCCGAGCCCGTAACGGTTGAGAAGCACGGCCGGGCTGTAGTCGTTGTGATGAGCGTGGAGGAGTTTGATCGGCTCAATCGTGCCCAGGCCGATGATGGTAGATCGAAAGGACAGCGGCAGCAGGCCGTTAAACGATAGGCCTTCTGAAGGGGCGAAGGCATATGATGACCAATGAAGCCGATACTTGCCGAAAATATGTCGTTCCGCGGTTGCAGGCCGCGGGCTGGGACAATGATCCGCATTCGATAGCCGAACAGCGGTCGATAACGGACGGTCGCGTTATTCCCGTGGGAAAGGGTTTCGTGCGAAAACCGCCCAAACGGGTAGACTATTTGCTGCGTCACAACCGTGATTTCCCACTTGCGGTTGTCGAAGCCAAGGCAGGGTACAAGACCGCGGCCGATGCCGTGCAACAGGCACGCAGCTATGCCGAAATGCTCGGGCTAAAGTTTGCTTACGCTACGAACGGGTCCGATGTCATCGAAATTGATTACTTTACTGGACAGGAAAACCGTGTCTCGACGTTCGCGACCCCCGATGAATTGTGGGTGCGCTATCAAGCAGGGTCAGGCATCACGAACCAGGCGCAGGCGGCACAACTTCTAGCTCCCTACAATCATGTCGGCGGGAAGACACCACGCTACTACCAGCAGATCGCGATCAACCGCACGATCGAAGCCATCCTTGGTGAAAGGAAGCGTATCCTCCTTACGATGGCGACGGGCACGGGGAAGACGATGGTCGCCTTTCAGATTTGCTGGAAGTTGTGGTCGACCCGTTGGAACTGCAGCGGCGCGCATCGCAAGCCACGCATTCTTTTTCTAGCGGATCGAAACATCCTAATCGATGATCCCAAGGACAAAACGTTCGCGCCGTTCGGCGATGCACGTCACAAAATTGAATCTGGAGAAGTCGTTTACAGCCGAGAAATGTATTTCGCAATCTACCAGGCCCTTGCGGAGGACGAGCGGCGCGAAGGCCTTTTCAGAGATTACCCCCCCGATTTTTTTGATCTCATTATCGTCGATGAATGCCATCGAGGCAGCGCGCGCAGTGACAGTTCATGGCGGGGCATCCTCGAACACTTCAAGCCAGCCTACCAGCTCGGCATGACCGCTACACCGCTGCGCGACGATAACCGCGATACGTATCTGTATTTCGGGAATCCCATCTACGAGTACAGCCTGCGGCAGGGTATCGATGACGGTTTCCTTGCCCCCTACCGGGTACATAGGGTGGTGACGGCTTGGGATGCAGCCGGTTGGCGTCCTAGCAAGGACGAGCTTGACCGCTATGGCCGGGCAATTCCGGATGACGAGTACCAAACAAGGGACTTTGAGCGTGTTGTCGCCTTGCGGGCGCGTACTCTAGCGATCGCACGGCATCTGACCGACTTCCTGAAAAAGACCGACCGGTTTGCAAAGACGATCGTGTTCTGTGTGGACCAGGAACACGCCTCGGAAATGCGCGAGGCCCTCGTCAATTTGAACTCCGATCTAGTTGCTCAATATCCTGACTATGTCGCCCGCGTAACCGCAGACGAGGGTGCTATCGGCCGCGGCCATCTCTCGCGTTTCCAGGATGTCGACAAGAAAACGCCCGCCATCCTGACTTCATCGCAATTGCTGACCACCGGAGTCGATGCCCCCACGTGTAAAAACGTCGTCCTGTCACGCATCGTGGGTTCGATGAGCGAATTTAAGCAGATCATCGGGCGTGGAACACGCCTGCGCGACGACTACGGCAAGCTGTGGTTCAATATCGTCGACTATACCGGAACTGCAACCCGGATGTTTGCCGACCCGACGTTCGACGGCGATCCAACCCGGATCACCGAAGAGGAGATCGGCGAGAACGGCGAAACAACGTCCACAACGGAAGTCGAGACTGGAGGGGAAGATGCGGGAGGGGGTGAAGCCGGGCCTGTCATTATCGAGCCGCCCACCGGTGAGCCGCGCAAGTTCTATTTCGATGGCGGTCAAGTTGAAGTTGTTGCCCACCTTGTTCATGAACTAGACCCCAACGGAAAACAGCTGCGCGTGCTTAAATACACGGAGTACGCTGCGGAGAGTGTTCGTTCGATCGCCCCCTCGTCAGTAGACCTCCGTGAACGCTGGGCCGACGCTGAAAAACGTGCTGAGATCATTGAAGCGCTGGCCGAGCGCGGAATCGATTTTGGTGAACTGATCGAGCAAGTGGGTCAGCCAGAGGCCGACCCGTTCGATTTGCTATGTCACCTTGCATTTAATGCCCCTTTGCGGACCCGGCGGGAGCGGGCGCAGCGTCTGAAGTCCGAACGAAAGGATTTCTTCGATCGCTATTCACCCGAGGCGAAAGAGATACTCGACGAACTCCTCGAGAAGTACGCAGAACATGGCGACGCGCAATTTCTGCTGCCGGACGTTCTTCGGGTCCCGCCCATTTCAACCCACGGCCAACCTGCGGAGATAATCAGGCTATTCGGCGGTCCCGAAGAGCTTCGGCAGGCCGTAAACGACTTACAGGGATTCCTTTATGGCTCAGCCTAAGAAAACGTCCGGCATAGAAGCTGGCTCGACCATCACGTCGGCACAGGTGCTTGGTAGTGTGCTTAAGACGGCGCGTGACATCATGCGCAAAGATAAAGGGCTGAATGGCGATCTCGACCGACTGCCCCTACTTACCTGGATCATGTTTCTCAAGTTTGTTGACGACTTGGAGCTGCAGAGAGAGGAGGAAGCCCGCCTTGGTGGGCCCAAATTCCGCCCTGCAATCGAGGCGCCGTATCGCTGGCGCGACTGGGCGTCTAATAGCCAAGGCGTTACCGGCGAAGAATTGCTGGCGTTCATTAACAGTGACGCGACTGTGCGCCCTGATGGCACAAAGGGTCCAGGTCTGTTCGCCTACCTTCGGTCATTGTCGAGTTCGAACGGAGATAGCCGACGCGATGTGATAGCCACTGTCTTCAGAGGCGTAGATAACCGTATGAAAAGCGGCTACCTGCTTCGCGATGTGATCAACAAGGTAGCGACAATTCACTTCACTTCTTCTGAGGAATTGCACACGCTGGGGTCATTATATGAGACAATGCTGCGTGACATGCGCGATGCGGCTGGCGACTCCGGCGAATTCTACACTCCGCGTCCTGTCGTACGTTTCATGGTGGAGGTGACGGACCCGCGGCTTGGCGAGACTGTCCTTGACCCCGCGAGCGGCACCGGCGGCTTTCTGGTGGAATCTTTTCGCTACCTCGAAGAGCAAGTTAAGACAGTCGCGGACCGCAAGACTCTCCAAACCGGGAGTCTCTTTGGGTGTGAGCCGAAGTCGCTTCCATACCTTCTTTGTCAAATGAACCTGCTGTTGCATGGGCTCGATGCTCCCCAGATCGATCCGGACAATGCGCTACGTGCCAAGCTATCAGAGATGGGCCAAAGGGACCGTGTCGATGTGATCCTCACAAATCCGCCATTTGGCGGCGAGGAGGAAAGAGGCATTCAAGGCAACTTCCCTGACGATCGGCGGACCTCGGAAACGACCCTACTTTTTTTGCAGTTGATCATGCGGAAGCTAAAGCGCAGCGCGTCGACCGCTGCCAGCCCCGCGAGAGCTGCGGTGGTCGTGCCGAACGGTACACTGTATGAATCAGGTGTCGCACAAAAACTCCGCGAAGACCTTCTAACGGATTTCAACCTTCACACAGTATTACGCCTTCCTAAGGGTGTATTTGAACCTTATACCGACATCGCGACGAATATTCTGTTTTTTGACACTGGTCGTTCTACAAACGAGGTGTGGTTTTACGAACATCCCTTGCCAGAGCACAGAGCTCATCTGAAAGGGAAGAAATATTCAGCCACCGATGGACTGACTTGGGAGGAATTCAAGCCAACATTGGAATGGTGGCCGAACAGAGTAGAGAACGACGCCGCCTGGAAACTTACTTTCGAGGAGATTGAGAAGCAGGACTTTGATCTGGCCCAAGTGCACCCCCGACATAAGTCGGTGTCTTTCGCGGATCCGGCCGGGATCGTGGACGAGGTAAAGATTCTGATGGAGCGCTCCAATTCCATCATTCGGACGATAGAAGCAGAGCTTTTATCCCTTTCTCGGTTGAGCGCCCCAAACGTTCCTCTGGGAGATATAATATCGAAGCGTAGAGAGACAGTCAGGATTGCTGACGAGGAGTACTATACGCGTCCGACTGTGCAGATGCACTTTCGTGGTGCGAAGATACGGGATCGTGTCCAAGGAGCAGTCATCGGGACAAAGAATCAATTCACGATTTACGCCAATGATCTGATCCTTTCACGCATTGATGCACGCAATGGTGCCATGGCGATTGTGCCAACAGCACTCGATGGCGGCATAGCCACGAACGATTTTCCAGTCTTTGAGATCGATACGAGTCGCGTTGACCCGCAGTACCTAAGGTTCGCGCTATTTCAGCCCGAAATGCTACGCATCTATGAGAATCTAAGCCGAGGCTCTACGAATCGGCGACGGATCGCCGTCGACGAGTTCTTAAGGCTGCAGATACCGCTTCCAGAAGGATTGGATGAGCAAGAGGCTGTCGCGAAATTGTTGATGCGCTCCGAGCTAAACATCGAGAACTTGTCGGAGCATCTCGGCGGAACGATTGAGGAGATTCGATCTCTCATTAGTGCTTCGCTTTTCCATGTGTTTGCCGCGAAGTCGTGACGGACCGACATGGTTTTGTCTAGTCGCCTTACGGGGCACCTTTCCTCGCTTTCTTCACGTGCACAAGGAATTTCTCTGGGGATTTGCGTGGGCAGTTTGACTGGTCGCTTCTCAGTGTGCCTGAAGCATCACACCGTTCGTGCATCCGTCGAGGCGTCCCGATGATCGAAGAGCCATATTCCGACGAGCCTATCTTTGTCGAACGCAGAGGGGCAGATGCGGGCCTCAATCCCATGTTCGGAGAGTGGCAGAAGACGTTCAACTTCGCGCCTGTACCATACGGGGATGGCGGGGCCAGATTGCGGGCATTCCACGAGGCCATTGCCACCGAGCTCACGAACAAGTGGATATATTCCCACGAGGTCCAGCTCGATATTACGCTGAACCTTGATGTCCAGACTGTTCTAGAAACATCGGATACGGCTGATCTCGACAACTACGCAAAGGCCATTCTCGACGGGCTCAAAGGCCCACGCGGCATTATGTTCGACGATACACAAGTGCAGGCGCTCGCGATCTCTTGGCTGGACGGCTACGGCGATCCTAGCTTCAAGGTGTCTGCGAGAAGTTCGCCCGACGATTTCGTGCTTAAGCCGGCTGAATTTTATGAAATGCCGGACGGGCTTTGGTACCCTCATGGTCGCATCGTCTGGAGCAATGGCGGCGAAGAGCCCCTTCCTGACAAAAGCCATTTCATAGGTCTGTCGATTATCGAACTCATGAGTTCGGTGAAGACGCGCGCTCGCGCCGAAATGCGCAATGCCGGCGCCGACCGTCTGCGCGCCTATCAACGCGGGAAGTATCTGTCATCAATGGCGCGGGGTTACCCGCGCGGACGGATTGCTGACAGCGGCTTCACTTTGCAGCCAAGGCGCGAATGGCAAGAGGCTAGGCGTATTTGGAGAGAGGCGAATCCCGGTGAGATCGACGACATAGAGCACGCTCTTTCGGAACTCCGAAAAAGCTACGACACGATGATAGAGGTGCTTGCCGGCCGCCTCCCAGCAGACGACAGGGGCCGATGAATCACCAGCCCGGATTCTCGCCCAGAGCCTTCCTACGAAGCCGGAAAGCGGCCCTCGTGCATTTTTCGACCGTCATGGCCGGGCGCTTGGATCTTACCTTTCCGAACGACTTACGGCAGGCGAAGACGATGAAGGGAGTGCCCCTGTCGTTCTCAACCATTTTGGCAGGTGACACGAATCCACACATGGCCGGTCGTGGCGGTGCGGAAGGCAGTGTCGGGCTGCTCGTTGATATCGGGCCTGATACAGTTATCAACTCCGTTTCGCCAGACGACAGCGGGAGCAATGTGGACGGCTCGCTTGGTCTCGATCCCACTGATGAAAACTGTAAAAACAGCATCGACAATCGTCTCACCAGCAACGAATGGCATGTGAAGGATTACGTGCCAGTCGGCATATTCCTCCTAGCGCCGATTGTCGTTCGTGAAGTCCATGAGATTGGCGGTGCCTTGACGCCTATTGAAGTGAAAATCGGCCTTGAAACGATCTTGATGCATTTTCCCGGCGAGCGGGTTTTCAGTGCCAACGAGCGACATTCCTTGAGTGGGATCGTGTTGCCAGCCAATGGCAAGCTGTCGGCTATGACGACATGTTGCTAAAGTCATGGGAAATTATATAGCATAAACAAACGAGTTCTCAGTTTCATCCTGTCGGGCGCCCCGCCCAACGATCTTAGCCAATCTCGTATTGCGGCGCCCGAGAGGCTATCAACGGTAATGAGTTCCCATTTTCGCACACTCGCGGCGCTAAGCCGAATTGTTTGGCGCTAAGCCGAATTCGTCTTAGCGGTTTTCCGATCGTCCTCAGCTCGCTCAATCTCCGCTAACACCGGCGTCTTTCCTCTTAAGGAGTTGTCGCCGATGCCCCAGAATACCCTACTGCCCGCGACTGGCTTTGTCCGGCTCGCATCCATCCTCGCGCCTCAAGGCCCGATCCCTGTTTCTCGTTCGACTTGGTGGGCCGGCGTCCGCGCCGGCAAATTCCCGCCGTCGATGAAGCTCGGCCCGCGTACCACCGTCTGGCGGGTCGAAGACATTCGCGCGCTTATAGAAGGAGGCGTCGATGACCGCTGACAGCATCGATGCCGACGGCGCTTATTTGGGCTGCGCCGAAATAACGTCCCAGCAGGGCTTCGAAGCCGTCATTGCAGCGCGCCGCAACGCAGCGCGCCGCAGCCTGCACGAGACCATCTTGGCCCAGGTTACCGGCCAAGACGCGGTGGACAGCATCAACTAGGCCTAGGTTGGACGAGCTCTGGGCCGATAAAGCCATTTCATGTTCGAAGTTGGCGGCACGCTCGAAAACGCAAGCGGGAGGCCGAATCCTCTGACTCAGTGCCGCACGCAGAAGTAAGTGCAGAGAGAGAGCCGTGAACTGCGCTAGCAATCGCATTCGGCATCAACGAACCATGTCCATAACATGAGCACAGCGTCAACCGACCGTTGGCGAACCTTAAACGAAGGATACGTAATGCCTGACCAAACACATCACGACCAAGGCGACTTGGCGCCTTGGATTGCCGACAGACCTAGGAGCCTCCTTACGAGTGTGACCACCATCGATTCTGTCAACATTGCACAAAATGGTCAGTTCGTTGGAGACTGGATCCTACGTAAGGACTTCGATCCGGTCGCTGAAGCGGAGAAGGGCCAGCAAGCCTGGGATCTCATTCAAGACGGGATGGAGATCCAAAACCAGAGCTGGCTTCAAAATCAGTATGAAATTTTCCTCAAAATGGAGAACAACCGGGCAGAACACTACCAGCGATTTATCAATCACCCCTTCTTCGAGTTGTATCGCAAGAAGCGCCCGAAGTTGGACGACGAGCCGCTTGATGTCATGCGCCATGTCCTGCGCTTTGGCTTCCAGGCCTTCGAGACCAGAAGCGGGCTTTATCGAGCGGCCCGGCGCTACGCAGCGCTCCTGTGTGGGCATTATAACGACGGACGTCCGGCGGACGAAGTCGCAGCTCGGCTTAACAAAAAGTCGCGCAAGTACAGGCTGCTGACCTTGATGGAGCCTAAGAAGCCCAGGAAGGAGGACAGGTCGGTCAGCTCGGAGGTGCCAGCCACTTTGCGTATGCCCAAGCCGGAGCGGACGAAGCACAGCAAGCCCACTGTGCGGGTGCTGTTCAAAAGCGAAACGCTCGTCGAGCGGATCAAGGCGCTGCCGGTTGGCGGATGTTTCATTGTGGCCGTCGAACGCCGCAAGGGAAAGTTTATTGCTCGTTCAACAAAGCTGTTTCCGGAGGCTGCCGCTGACAACACTTAACGAAACCACGAGGGTGCAGGGCAAGAGACGGCGCCGCAGAAGTCGTACCTCGTCCATGTCGGTGTAATTGTTCTACACCCGCAGATACTAATTTCCCAGCAGTAAAATAGATGGGTGGCTAGCAGCGACGGATCGCCTCGCTCGTTCCGCAGCCCATCAATCAAAACAGCTCAGACCGGCCGAGGGACATCCTCGCCGGTAGTTGGAAGGTATTGCCAAATGAGACCCAATGACCATCACCACCACGACAACCGCAAAGCTGTTCACCAAATGATCAGTGGCTATTCGCAATGGGTAGAGGAGAAATTTTGCAACGGGCATCGCGTCTACCTAGTGACGATGCAATTTTCTCACTTACAAGGTGGGCATCGCGCAAAGTACGACCAGATGTTGCGCGATGCCGAGCGGGTCTACAAGTTTTTGATCATGCGGGTAGTGCGGAACTGTAAACGCATCACAGACCCCGATTTGCTGCCGTTCTGGATCTTGGTGCCGGACTTTCCTGTCGCCAAGTACGCCAAAATGAGCCTCGCGGCCGTCACTGTAAACGATGGCCTTCATCTCCATGCCATCATCGTGATGCCGAAAATCTGCCGGTTCGGCAAACGGCTTAGCCGCCACTTCAGGCTCAACCAGATGGCTTATGTGGTTGCCGACAAGCCGCTTTGTCGGTTGCATGCAAAACGCATCAAGACTGATCCCGGGTATGTGGTTGGATACGCGCTCAAGTCGATCAAATCGGGCCGCAGCAGCGTCGATGACATTGTCATCTTCCCGAGGTCACGCGGCGAGCGCTAGGCACGGCAGGATCGTTCCAGGGAGATCAACGATGACCCATGCAACTTCTATTCGCGCAAATATCACCGATTGAACCACAAATATGTCGCCCGAACGTCGTACCGCACCCTGATGTCCGCTATGCGCCCAATTTCGGACGGTGAGGCAAACTTTGCCTTCGCCTGGAAGCAGACATTCCGATCGCCATCTTGATAGTCCACGGCAGAGCCCCGAAGCCGCCGTTCGGTCGAGGACTGCGACGTAGTCGGTCGACCCGCGCCAGTGGCCCGCGATCTTCTGGACAACATTGTTCGCTATGATCTACCCCCTTCCGCCAAGGCGCGTATCCTGCTCAAAGGAAGTTGCCAGCGCAAAAACGAAAGCTAACATCTGGAGTGGCCGCGGTAGCGGCTCGGGGGAATTCGCTTGAAGATCATCAACTGCGGGAACGGCCTACATGTGCGCGAGGTGAAGGGCATCGAGACCTTAGCTTCATTGCCTTCGCACTGGTTCGCTTATACGAACCTCGACCTTGCTACCGCGCCCGGCTCAAGCCGCGAGATCGACGTCATCATCGTGGCGGACGACCGCATACTCGTCGTCGATCTCAAGGATTGGTTCGGCCCGATCGAGAGCCGCGATGGGCATTGGTACAACGCCGGGCGGGACCATGGCCCGTCGCCGGTCGCGAAGATATCTGCCAACGCGCGCCACGTCTTCATTCAGCTCGAGGCCCACCTCAAGCGCCACGCCAAGGGCGCAAAGCCGATCGTCCCTAGGGTACAGGGCCTTGTGGTCCTGACCAAGGCCACAGACCTCAGCGGCATTTCGGAGACCGAGCGGCGGGCGGTAATGCCCGTCGCGGCGTTCACTTCTTCGCTCAAGTCGGTTCCCAAGCGGATCGAGGTGTTCGGCAAAGGGCCACCCGCTGGCATCCTGACCTCGGCGGAGTGGAAGGACCAGCTCTCGAAGTTCTTCAATATGAGCAAGGGCGTCTTCGTACCTGGCCGACGGACCTATGGTGGCTTCTATGCCTCGTCCGCCGCACCGGTGTTCGAGCACCCCGAGGGAATCTTCGCGGAGTTCGAGGCGAGCGACGAACGGCAGTCGCCAACCCTCGGAGTCCTGCGGCTATGGGATTTCTCCAAGGCGGAAACTCGCTTCCAGACCGAAGAAGGACGTAGCGAGATCGCCGGTCGCGAGCAGGAGGTCATCGCCTACCTGCAGGACCGAAGCGAACAGTGCGACAGCGTGATTGTCGGCGGCAAGACGCGCGACCCGACCTTCGGCGTACGATACTGGGAGGTCTATGACCGCCGGCGCCGGCTTCACCGTCTGACAGATTTTGGCAGCTCCGAGCTAGCTGACCTTAGCCGGGTCGATCGAATCGAACTGGCTCGCCAATTGCTCTCATCCCTCGACGCGCTTCACCTCGCGGAGGCAGCGCACCTCGACCTCGGACAGCACAGCGTCTGGGTGCAGCGACCGTCAACCGTTCGGCTCTCGCACCTGATGGCGGCAAGCTACCCCGATGTTCGCTCGCTCGGCGAGTCGCGCTTCCAGTTTCTGTCAACAGGCAAGCTGCCAGAGGACATCTTCGGAGTCGAAACAACCCCTAAACGTCGCGACGTGTTCCTCGCCGCTTCCGCCATTCACCGCATCCTCCTGGGCACGGGCCCTGCAACCTCGAGCGGAATTCCCGAGTGGGACAGCGAGTGCGACAAGGCATCCGACTACGTCGAACTTTACGGCTGGCTGGCGTCCGCGCTCGCGCCCGACCCAATGCACCGGTTCAAGGACGCGGGGGACGCGCTGACGGCCTTCAACGCTGCAGTCGCCATCCGGCCCACGCCTGCGGAAGTCGTAGCAGGGCTTGAGCGGCATCGCGGCGCGATCAAGAGCCAGATGGCTCTCTTCCAGGCCTATCCGCCTGCCGAGATCCTGCGAGACGACGAGACGCGCGCCTTGTGGCGCTCCTGCAAGGACGGTCGCGAGGTGCTGGTAAAGGTCTGGAAGCGTGCTTCGTGGGGCGACCAGAAGAAGGAAGGATCGCGCATCCTTGATTTCCTAGATCAGCTCGCCGAGCTCTCGGCAGTCGAGCCCGAGGGATGCGCGAAAATTCTGGGTGCGATGTGGCTGGGCGATGCGATCGTCATGATCCAGGAGTGGATCGATCGCCCCGACCTCGCGCTGTTGATGGCGGAGCACCCAGAGCAATTTGGCGAGGAAGCGCGGCTTCAATTAATCGACGCTCTTGCCCGGCGCGTCGAGGAGTTGCACACCCTTCGCCTGGCGCATGGCGACCTCAAACCTGCCAACATCCTCGTCGATCCCGCAGCACCGAGCGACCCGGTTATCGTCGACCTGAGTGACTTTACGACGGCCACCGAAGGCGACACTGTAACTGCGCGCTATGCCCCCGAGAGCGGCGGTCGCTTCGAACGCGATTGCTTCGCGGTCACAGTCATCGGCGAGGAGCTCCTCGCCGGAAGCGATTCGAGAATATCCGGCCGCCTTCGCGAGGCAATCGCGAAGGTGCGAACCGACGACCCGGCGAACGCGACGTTGCTTCCCTTGATCGATGTGCTGGCAGCCGGCGAGCCGCACGACGCGGACTTGGCGACGATCCGGCTCGCTAGCCCACACGTAGGGGCAGGCCCTTTGCTACCGGACGAGGGCCATTATTTCCTGCGCCCCGCCCCCTGGGGACGTACGCTCATTATCCGCGGGGCCTGCGAGGAGCTTGAGGTCAGCATCGGGGCTGACGGAAAGCCCTACCGGCTCAACCGGCGCGCTCTGGAGCAGTCGAGGATCAGGCTTTTCCAGAGGTTCGAGTTCGCGTCACTCGAAGCTGCCATCATCGTCGAGGACGGTCCAGTTACCAATCTGGAAGACCTCACTCCGCTGCTCGAACGCGAGGATGTCACTGCGGCCCTGGGTCCGACGCAGCCCAGGGCGACGGAGGCCGAGGTGAGCGCGGAGGGCGAGCAGCCCGCCGAACAACGCGACATCGTTTCAGGCGAGTCGCCCGAGGACGACCTGATCGAGGCGATCGCTGCTGAGCCACCGCCGAACGGTCAGGTAGACGTGGCGATGCTGTGGGGGATCCTCGTCGATGCCGAGCGGGAGTTGGTCACCTACGGGCAGGTTGCCGAGGACAGCGTCTTGGACATAAGCATCAACCGGCACAAGGTCCAGTTTGACCTGCTGAGTGGGTCGTTTGACTACAATCGGCGTGACCGTGTCATGGTCGAGCGCGAGGACCGCCGAGGCAATTGGCGGCCCGTCGGCCAACTCGACCTCCAGCGATCCAAGCCTGACACGCTCTATCTGGAAAGCATGCGGCCGGAGCAGCGAAACGGACCGCCGCTAGTCGGGGAGGGCGACGAGCTTCGCTTCCGGAGCCGCATGGAGGAGACCAGCCTCGACCGTCGCCAGGCTGCGGTCAGGCGGATCGTCGGGCGCACCTCGCGTACGCGCAACCTGATCGGAATCCTCGATCCGCGCACCGCGGCAACACCGCAGTCGTTGCCCGATCGCCAGCCGGTCGAAAAGTTGAAGGAGCAGTACGAGCTCAATGACCAGCAGGCCGAGGCCTTGTCAGCTGTGCTCGCCACACGCCCGCTCGCCCTCGTGCAGGGGCCGCCGGGAACAGGCAAGACGGTCTTCATTGCGGCGTTGGTGCATGCCGCTCTCACCTTGGGGCTGGTGCGCAATGTCCTGCTCGCAAGCCAAGCGCATGAAGCGGTCAACAATGCCGCCGAGGCCGTGCTTAAGCTCTTCGCTCGGGCGGGTGAGATACCGAGCATCCTTCGCGTCGGCAACGAGGGTGTTGTCTCAGACCGCCTGCTGCCATTCCACGTCGAGCGAGTCGAGCAGCTCCAGAAGGATAGGTTCCGTGCCGAGATGCGCGAGCGCTTGGCCGTCGCCGCCCAGGGACTGGGCATTCCAGAGGCGCTGACCGACGCGCTGACCCATGTCGAGCTTGCGATAAGGCCCGTCGCGGCCCGGCTGGCCAGCTTGCAGGACGAGGAAAGTTCGGCGCAACGAGTAACAGCGCTTCGCGAGACAATCAGCCAGCAGGTCTTGCCGCTTGGCATAGACGACACGCTGCCCGCCGACCTGGCGGCCGAGAAGATTGTCACGACGATTGTCGACGCCTGCCTCCAGGCCATGCCGCAGGGCGAGCGCCCGAGCGCTGACCGTGTTGCTAGGTTCCAGGCAGTCGCAGGGCTAGCACGCGACTTCGTGGGAACAGTCTCGACCGAGCAACGGAGCCTCGAAACTTTCCTCGCCGGAACGCGCCAGATCGTCGCTGGGACCTGCGTGGGGCTCGGCAGATCGGCGCTTGGCTTGACCTCAACACCCTTTGACCTCGTGATCGTCGACGAAGCGGCGCGCTGCACCGCCAGCGAGCTCGCGGTGCCGATCCAGGCGGGCGCATGGATCGTACTCGTCGGCGACCATAAACAGCTTGAGCCACAGCATCCGGAGTCAGTGGTCGACGAAGTCGCCGAGCGCCTCGGCGTGGGCGTGGCGGAGGTTGCGAGGAGCGACTTCGAGCGCATCTTCGAGACACCCTATGGGATTGCCGCGGGTCACACGCTGCGACGGCAATATCGTATGCTCCCCCCGATCGGTGAGATTGTCTCGCGGTCATTCTATGGCAAGCGCCTTGAGCATGGTCGCGTGACGCCGATCATCGACGCAGAAGCGCTACCTGCCGACCTCAGCGCGCCTGTCACGTGGTTCGACACGGCGCCGTTTGGCGAGCGCGCCAAGCAAGCCGATCCCAATCATCGCAAGAGCCTGACCAATACGGTTGAGGCAGACGTGATCGTAAGCCTTCTTAAGCGATGGAGCGAATGCCAGCTGTTCCTCGACTGGCTTGCCCAACAAGCAACGCATGCCCATGGCATCGGGATCATTTGCGCCTATTCGGCCCAACGTGACCTCGTGAGGCGCAAAATCGCCTTGGCACCGATCCATCCCTCGCTGCGAGCCGCGATGAAGGTGGACACGATCGACAGCTACCAGGGCAAGGAAAACCCCATCGTGATCGTGTCGCTTGTTCGCAATAATTGGGACGGGCCCGTGCAGGGCGGCTTCAAGACAATTCGGCCTGGATTCCTCGCTAGGCCCAACCGCATCAACGTCGCGATCAGCCGGGCGATGGACCGCCTCGTTATCGTGGGTAGCTTGAAGCGATGGGAGGAGGCCGGGCCGATGGACCGGATCGCGCGGGCCTTTGCCAGTAACGTTGAATACGGGCACGCAAGGGAAGTAGATGCAATGGCTTTACTGGAGAATCGGCTCAACGCCGCGCCCATCGATGGCGCCTTGGAGAAGGCACAATGACCGTCCAGCCCCGCAGTAAGGTGACGCTTGGCCCCGTGCGCGAGGGGCTCGTCGAAGAATCGGAGGACGGCCCGCTCCAGTTGGCGACGATCGACCTAACGCTGCCCTGTCGTCGGTTCGTCGTCGAGCACAAAGTCGCTGATGTTGGCAAGGTCTCCGTGACAGCCGAGTTTCTAATTCGCTTCGTCCGCGCAATGGGAAGCTGCACAGAGGAAGCGGTCCAGTCCTTCTTCGGATATAGCCGGCGCGAGATGGCCTACGTTTTCCACGAGGTCGAGGACGCCGACTACATCCGTCGGAGCGAGGGACGCATCACGCTGACACAGACGGGGCTTTCGCTCTTCCGCCCTGGTGTCGAAGAACCACTTATCTACGAGGTCGAGCGCAAGATCGCACGCGTCGGCTTCGACCTCATCTCGCTGGCGCCCGCCGAAAAGAAATTTCTGAGCTACTTCGAGCGGAACCTTCCCGAGCTGCCGCTGGCCGACGTTGAGCAAGTCAGCTCGGCAACGGAAAGGGTGCCGTCGTCGTTCCGTCGTTTCTTTCGCGAGTTCGCGCTGAAGATCGATCCAATCTCGACCCCGCGACGCACGCTCTATTCCATCGACGGGGTGGCGGCTGAGGAGCGCTTTTCGACGCTCGTGCGCGTCCGGTTGGTGTCATCGGGGCTCAAGCCAACCTTACCCGACATCGACCTTTCCGAGTGGAAGTCAGACTACGAGTTGTCAGATCGTGAGGCAGTGGGGCTTGCGGTCGCCGAGATGGTCGAGCGCATGGCTGTTGCGCGGCGGGAAGACGATGGCGAGGCATACCAGCTCCTGATCCAACTTGCCCAAGACTATCTTAAGGAATGGACGCGCCGCGATGGGTTAAGCGTGCAGCGGTTCTATCGACACGCCTTCACGAGCCACGGCGACGTCCGTGCTGACCGCCCGACCGTGCCGATCATCGGCAGCCTATTCACCAAGGAAAATGCGCGTAGGCTGTTCGATGTCGCAAGCTACGGCCTGCGCAAAACGCGCCACGCCGCAGCTGCGATCTATTGGGTGGTGCCCCAGGCCCCACTTTGGGGAAGCACCTCGATCATGGCCGAAATCCTCGAACAGTTCCGCGAACGGATCAATCGCTTGAACGAGGATCTCGGTGTGCGGCAGAACGTAGAGTCGATTTCGTTGACCGCACAGCGCGCCGAGCGCTGGGTGAAGGAAGCCTTCACCCGCGGGTACGAGTCGAACGCCCGTGTATTTCCCGGCGGGTTCGAAATGCTGCTCGTCCCGGGTGCCTTCGTCGCCGCGACGGTCCACGCGCCGATCGGCCAACAATCGGGCTTGCCGGTCCCTTTGGGCTTTGCGAGTTTCGACTCGCACGTGTTGGCGCGTGCGGGCGAGTTGCTCGACGCGAACGCCGAAGCGTTCAAACTCGGTGACGTGCTCAGACGAAACCTTATCGCGCCGCCCGCAACGGAAAAGACGGAGGACAGTGCAGGACGGGCCGTGCCCGCCTCAAAATAGCCGCCGCACCCCTCGAACGGCGAACATGATCCAGAAAAGTTGCGGTTCGCGACCTCGGAGACAGCAGCAGCTTCGCGTCGCACGTTGTTGACAACTCGCGGCGTCGAAAGGGGTCAATGCGCAAGGTGATCGAACCAAGCATAATTTTGAGCGTCGTCGAAACGGCATCTATCCCCAAAAATTCTATTAGAAGCGGTCATACCGCATGCGGCCCCAAGGCTGCCGGACCGCAATGCGCCTCATGTCCGCCGTTGATGTCTACTTGGTCGTTCCCCGAAAGCAGACGCTCGGGTCAGGCGGCATGATGTCCGGGTTTGACCCGTAACTGCCGTTCCCTGTTCCCGAGGGTATGACGACTCCCCTTCCAATTTGCGATATGGTTCCAGACAGCACCCTTAGGGGAGAAGGACGTGGACATCCCGGGATGGCTAAGTAGCCTTGGACTGGAGCGATACGCTCCGGCCTTTCGCGACAATGACATTGAACCCGAGATGCTTCCTCAGCTAACGGCGGAGGATCTGATAGCACTCGGGGTCACATCGGTCGGTCATCGGCGCCGGTTGCTTACCGCTGTGGCTTCCTTCGGAGACACGTCCAGCCCTTTGCCGATCAAAGCATCCTCGCGTGACCGCGGAAGCTCGCCGGCAAGGCCGCCCGAGCAGGGTGACGCACGGCCACCGCACGCCGAACGGCGCCAGTTAACAGTCATGTTCGTGGACCTCGTCGGCTCGACCGAGTTGTCGCAGCGCCTCGACCCTGAGGACATGCGGGAGGTCATTCGCGCTTATCAGATCGCAGTGTCAGGAGAGATCACCCACTACGAAGGGCGAGTCGCCAAGCTCATGGGTGATGGGGTGCTGGCTTATTTCGGTTGGCCGCAGGCGCACGAAGACGATGCCGAACGAGCGGTTCGCTCGGGCATGGCCGCCGCTGCAGCAACAGCCCGACTTACAGCGCCGGGAGGCCAACCGCTGGCTGCCCGCATTGGCATCGCGACGGGACTGGTCGTTGTCGGTGATCTCGTTGGCGAAGGATCAGCACAGGAAGAGGCCGTTGTAGGCGACACGCCTAACCTGGCTGCGAGGCTGCAAGCGCTCGCCGAGCAGGGCAGCGTTGTTGTAGCTGACGGCACGCAACGACTGGTGGCCGGTCTATTCGATATGGTCGATCTCGGCCACCGGGAGCTCAAGGGTTTCGCAAAGCCGTTCCGCAGCTGGCGCATTGTCGGCGAGACGGCGGCAGAGAGTCGTTTCGAGGCGCGGCAGGACATTGTGACGCCGATTGTTGGGCGGGACCAGGAACTCGAGTTTTTGGTTGACCAGTGGCACCGGGCCTGTGCCGGGGATGGCCGAGTGGTGCTGCTGTCTGGAGAGCCGGGTATTGGCAAGTCCCGGATTATCGCGGCGATGGTCGATCGATTGAGCGCCGGGCCCCCTGCGCGACTACGCTATTTTTGCTCGCCCTATCATATCAACAGCGCGCTTCACCCCGTGGCCGCGCAGGTCGAGCGGGCGGCTGGACTGGATCGCAACGACAGCACCGACACCAAGCTCGACAAGCTGGAGGCCCTGCTCCGCGGGATCGTTCCGGACGTGGTGGAAGCAATTCCGCTGTTGGCGACACTGCTGTCGATCGACACGACCGGCCGATACTCGTCGACCAGGCTGCCACCGTCAGCCCAAAAGGCCCGTACTTTGGCCGCCCTCGTCCAACAAATTGAATCGCTGGCCGCGCGCGAGCCCATCATCGTCCTTGTCGAGGATGCGCACTGGATCGATCCGACAACCGGCGAGTGGCTGGATATGCTGATTGAACGCCTGCGGAACATGCGGGCACTCCTGATTGTAACCTTTCGACCTGAGTTTCAGCCGCGTTGGATTCAGTTTTCGCATGTAACCGCGCTCTCGCTCGATCGCCTCGGACTCGGTCAAGGAGCAGCGATCATGGATCGCGTGGCGGGTGGAAAGACGTTGCCGCCGGAGGTAGCCAGCCAGATCTTGGCCAAAACCGAAGGCGTTCCGTTGTTCGTTGAAGAGCTGACCAAGACCGTGCTCGAATCCGGTCTCCTTATCGACGCGGGCGACCACTACGTGCTCTCAGGTCCTCTGCTTCCTTTTGCCATTCCGTCGACCCTTCAGGATTCTTTGATGTCTCGCCTCGACCGACTGGGTGCGGTCAAGGAGGTAGCTCAAATCGGCGCTTGCATTGGCCGCGTCTTCCATCATCGGTTGCTGGCAGCCGTGATGGGTGCCAACGAAGTCCATTTACAAGAGGTGATGCCGCAGTTGGAAGAATCCGAGCTCGTTTTTCGGCGAGGCGTTCCTCCAGAGTCGACCTATACGTTCAAGCATGCGCTCGTGCGGGATGCAGCCTATCAGAGCCTGCTGAAAAGCCGTCGGCAACAAATCCATGCCAAGATCGCCTCGACGCTGGAGGCGCAATTCCAGAATATTGTCGGGGCAGAGCCCGAGACACTGGCCCACCATTATACGGTGGCCGGCGTAAATGATCTGGCTGTCGCCTATTGGCTGAAGGCAGGGCAACTCGCGCTGAAGCGATCTGCCAATCTCGAGGCAGCGTCCCACCTCCGGAAAGGGCTAGAGCTGGTTGGATCATTGCCCGGATCTGAGGAGCGCCTTAGGCGGGAGCTTTCCCTGGAGAGCGCGACCGGCACCGCAATGATTGCGGCCAAGGGCTGGGGGGCTCCAGAAGTCCTTCAAGCCTTTTCGAATGCGCGAAGGCTCGCCGACACGCTGAACGACAAGCCTCAAATATTCGCTGCGATGCGCGGGGAGAGCTCGTATCAGACCATTTCAGGCAACCTACGAGCGGCCGAGGCCCTGGGCCACCAATGCCAAACTCTAGGTTTGGAGCTTGCGCAAGCTTCCGATGATTCAGGGTACATCCTCGAAGCACATCACCAACTTTGGGGGATCTACTATTACCTCGGCGACTACGGCGCGAGCGAACGTCATGCAAGCCATGGCCTGGCCACTTATGATTATGAGGACATCATCACCTTGCCTGGGGCTATGCCGGACACGACCCGGGCGTATGCTGTAGGGCGTTTTCTGCACAGATGCTCTTCATGCGCGGCCATTCGGTCCAGGCTCTCGCACGCTCACGCGATGCAATAGCGCTAGCCGAGCGAGACTTGCATCCGGTCAGCACAGCACAAGCGCAGCTAAGTTTCTGCTTGGTCCACCTGATGCGGCGCGAGCCTGCCGAAGCCCTTCAATGGGCGAAGAAAGCTGTCACTTTATGTGATGAATTCGTCATGCCATTGCTGCTTGGCCAGTCTCGTGTGTATTTCGGCTGGGCGCTCGCCGGTCTGGGGCAGTTGGAGGAAGGCATTCGCCAAATGCGCCTGGGAATTGCGGGTATCGCCGCAACTGGCGCGGATATGGGCATGGCCTACTACCTTTGCATTCTCGCGCGCAACTGCGGCGAGCGCGGCGATGCAAGCGAAGGCCTTGCCCTCCTGGCGCAGGCTTTCGACACTCTGGGCAAATCGACCTCGAAGTATCAGCTACCAGAGTTATTGTGCACAAGGGGTGAGTTGGTTTCAGCGCTGGACCCGACCGATGAAGCCGCCGAAAGCTGGTTCCAGCAATCGCTCTCGGCGGCCCGCGATCAAGGCGCGAAATCCTCTGAACTGAGGGCCGCGCTTCGGCTCACCCGCCTCTATGCCGGCCAAGGCCGCAACGATAAGGCGCGGCATATTCTTGCGCCAGTCCACGCCAGCTTCACCGAGGGGTTTGACACACCTGATCTCCTAGAGGCCAAAGGGCTGCTCCAAATGCTTTCGCATTAGACGGAACGTGGGTGAAGCACTGCATCCAATACGCAAATTCCTAGTTGGACGACGCTGCTGTGGAAGGAGAAGCGATATGCAAACGTGGGCTGGTCTGTTGCTAGGCGCCGCCATGACATTTGCGAGTGGACCTGTTTCGGCCAAGGAACTCACTATCCTTTGGGCGGAGTGGGATCCGGCGAATTACCTTCAGGAACTCGGCAACGAGTACGAGAAGGAAACCGGCGTCAAGGTAACTGTTGAAACGACTGCCTGGCCGGGATTCGAAACCAAGGCCTTCGCCGAGTTCAACGCCAGCGGCGACGCCTATGATATGGTCGTCGGCGACTCGCAGTGGCTCGGCGCGGGCTCGACCGGCGGCCACTATGTCGACCTGACCGACTTCTTCGCCAAGAACGACGTGGCCAAGCTCATGGCCCCTGCCACGGTAAAATTCTACGCCGAATATCCTGGCAACAGCGGCAAATACTGGGCGATCCCGCTCGAAGGCGACGCCGTCGGCTGGTCCTATCGCAAGGACTGGTTCGAAGACCCCAAGGAGATGGAAGCCTTCAAGGCGAAGTATGGCTACGACCTCGGCGTGCCGAAGGATTTGAAGGCGCTGCGCGACATCGCCGAGTTCTTCTACCGTCCGGACCAGAAGAAGTACGGCGTCGCGATCTATACCGACAATACCCACGACGGGCTGGCAGCGGGCTTCGAAAGCATGCTGTTCTCGTACGGCGGCGAGCTTGGCGACTACTCGACCTACAAGGTCGACGGCTTCATCAACTCCGACAAGGCGATTGCCGCGCTCGATGCCTACAAGGAGCTGTACGAATTCACGCCTCCGGGGTGGGCCAACGCCATTTTCACCGAGGACAACCAGGCGATCACTGAAAACCTGGCGGCGATGAGCATGAACTTCTTCGCGTTCTTCCCGTCGCTGATCAACGAGGCGAGCAATCCCAACGCCAAGAACACCGGCTTCTTCGCCAACCCTGCAGGACCGAACGGCGACCAGTTCGCCGCGCTTGGCGGTCAGGGCATCTCGATCGTCTCCTACTCCTCGAAGCAGGCCGAATCCCTGAAGTTCCTGGAATGGTTCATCAAGGACGAGACCCAGAAGAAGTGGGCGGCGCTCGGCGGCTACACCTGCAGCGCAGCCATACTGAAGTCGGACGAGTTCCAGAACGCCACGCCCTACAACAAGGCCTTCCACGAGACCATGTTCAAGGTGAAGGATTTCTGGGCGGTTCCGGAGAATGCCGAACTGCTGCTACAATTCAACCAGCGCGTATATCCTTATGTAACCGGCGATTCCGGCACGGCCAAGGAAACGCTTGACGCGCTGGCAGCCGACTGGAATGCGACTTTCAAGAAATACGGCCGCCGCCAGTAGGCCGTCTATTCTGGTGACCTCAATCGCCGCTTCTGGCGCAAGGCGGTAGCCACTTTGCCGGACGCAAGCGTCGGTTTTCTCGATCAATTGTCGCGAAGGGGACGGTCCGCTCCCGGCCAAAGGCTGCCGGTCCACATTACGCCTCGTTGTCGTCGTTCTGGCGTGGCTTTGCCTAGCCCGAAGCGGTCGTACGCTCATGTCGAGGGTCGATCGCTCCTTACGAAGGAGGACACTGCGCTTCCGCCGCGGCAACGATCGAATTGCAGCGCCCGGCCCGCGAGGCCGCGCTGGCACTGGAAGAGATGCTAAAGGACCTACTGCCTACCCCCGCTGAGGCGCCTGAGCCCACCAACGCGCACCAGCCGCTTCCCAGTGCCCGATACACTCGCGACGCACCTGACGAGGCCGCCCGCCGCCGGGCCCGCGCCGAGCTGCTCGTGGCCAGATGTCTGAACCCGAAGAGCCGCAAGAGTGGCCGGTCGTGACGGACGGCGAGCCGATCCCCTTCGACGACCCCCTCGCCGATTGGTGACTTTGTGTCCGAAGCCCAGTGATACGCCCCTACAAGGCGCAAATCACACGGCGTCCCAGCATAAAAAATCTAACAAAAACAGCAATTCCATACCTGGTGCGTGATACGCTGTCCAATGGTTGTACCATCGGAGGGTCCAACCTGCCGCAACTAACCCCGGCAACTAGCACCAACCGACAGTTTACCGAACCCGGCGCTCAATCTCGCGTCACCAAGCGCTCGGCGCTTCCTTGGACGGGTCGGTGGGGGAGCGAGTCTCCGCCATTGCGGCTTAGCTTACCTGCGCAAACCAAGGGCTGTCACTTGCTACGTACAAATCAGCCTACATAGTGGAATCGAATTCTGGAGCTAGAACATGCCCGCCCGCTCGACAATTCGCACGGCCGCACCATCCAAGGGTACCTGTAAGGCACCATGCGTGGCGTCGAAACTTGGTGGTGCCTGCTAGTGCACCATAGCGGTCGAGGTCGGGTTGTGACTCGATTTCAATAAAAACAAGGAGATCTTAAATCGGCGGACGGGTGACAGGGATCGGGGGAGACCTCCAGCGTTCGGCCGCAACGAGGTCGAAGACTGGCGCTCGAACAATGTAAGCGTTGGCCTAGGTCGTGCTCCTACACGAGGGCAAGGTTATCATGGCGTGGGAAAGTTGATATGCTGCAGCAACGCCATCGGAGCACTTAACATGAAACTGCCGCTCGACGTGAACAAGATTCGGGACGACGGACCTCGTGAAGCCTTAGGCAACTCATTTGGTTTGGTCAGAAAGGACAAAAAGAACAAGGCGAAATGGCATAGAGGATGGGATTTGTCTGCCCGACCTGGCTCGGCGGTCTACGCGATAGCAGACGGACGAATAATACACAGATTTCATAACGTTAAGGGGTACGGAGAGGCCATTGTCCTAGAATTCGATAATCCCAAGTTCGATCCGTGGAGCAGAACGTGTGGAGGGCTGCAGACCTATCGCAAGCTTTATGCCGTTTACGCTCATCTCAGCAAGATGTTGAACTTGAACTCAGTACACAAAGGCCAAGTGATTGGATACACGGGCACCGGAGGTAATGCCGTAGGCGAACCTCCCCATCTGCATTTTGAAATCATGCTCGAAGAACCGCTTAACCCTCACTCGCCGCGGATCGATCCTGGCGAGTTGTTTGGCTACTCGTTCTATGTCTGCGAAGGCCGGATAGGGCGATAGCGCTCGTGACAGGAAACATGGGGTGAGGCCGCCAACGGCACTAAGGGAAACAAAGTCGATCCGTGTTCGGCAGTACAATTTACCTCTTGTCTGGAGGGAACGCTAACGGGCATCTACGAACCAGCGATGCGTGATAGACTGTCGCCCAGCTCGAACTGTGGAGAAGTGAACTCACTTTCCCATTTGGAGCCAACAACACGGGCGATAAACTGTTGTCAATCTCCGGTATAGTTGGCGAGCCGCCGGTCGACTGACAGAAGATTTTGGAACTGCCCCTGATCGTGGCGGGCGCTTTCAAATTCTCCGATGACCTTGGCGTCGTAAGCGCTACGTTTGGGGGGTGCGGCGGCTCCAAGCTTCTCCCTCGTCAACGCAAGTTCGAGTGTCGAGTACACCGTGTCGAAGAGACTGTCCCGATCGTGAGCGTCGATCCAAATCATCCATCTTCTGCACCAATCCGCCCTGACTTGTTGCGGAAGGAATTCGACCGCCATATAGCGGTTGATGTCGCGCGGCACCATCAACTTGGCTGTTACGTGTATTTTGCGCTTGAGAGCGAATTGCAACAAATCACCCAGATGAAGCAGGCCGACTGATGTTAAAGTCAAATCGAGCGCCGCACTTATGCACGCATGCCTACGCGTCATATCAAGGAGAATATCCAAATTTCGGGCAAATATGTCAGTCTTGAAGCCGGTCCTTATATACTCGCCAGCCTGCCCCACGCCGTCGATAGATGCTTGCACATACACACTATTGAAGCAGGGCCACAAATCTTCGACGCTTCGGCCCCGATACGAAAACACTGTGAGATTGGTGTTATATGCCACATCGACATTTGCGGCTTCGCCGGACGATGCGAGTTCGCTCATGACATCCCAATGGGTGGAATCCATCAGGGGCTCTCCGCCAGCCCAATACAGATGTCCTACACGGCGCTGTTTGGCCGCCGTCATCAGTTCTTCACGAGCTCTGCCCAAGGCGGCAGCCCTGAGATCGACATACGCGGGGTCCCAATTGTGAACGTGCTCGCCGAGTTCTTGAAGGCCGATGTTACGGCGCGCCTCGACCTCCGCTGAGGATGAGGAATGCGGACCGCAAGTCCGACAGCGCAAATTGCAGGTCGACGTTCGATAGTCGAATGTTACAGGTTGCAGGGTTGTGGAACCATCGTCGGCGGTCGATGCTATCGCTTTGTCGATCATCTCGGGCCAGCGGCTTAACACTTCGTCCTTGTAAGAAAGAGTCCGATTGCCCGTATTCGAGCAATGGCCGCACCGCTTCGGCAATGTGCCGCTCAGCATTTGTCGACGAACGCCTTTGACTTCTTCCGAATTCCAATAATCCTCCAGTGAAGCCGAGGGGCCGCCTTCGGGATACTTTTCCAAAGAGACATCGATGCAGCAAAGCTTTCTACGGCCCTGCGCGCTTACGTGCGCGTGGATCCAGGGGAGCAGGCAAAAGCTGTCAATGGGTGACGCGGCCACGGACAATCCAATATGGCTTGTTCCTAAAATCTAATCAAAATCGATCGGATACGCAAAGATTTTCCATTCCTACGTCTCGCAAGCGCGAACAATGCCGGATTATGCAGGAATGAGCCCAAGTTGCAGCCCGCGAATTTGAAGAAGGCAAGCGCGAGCGGCCATAGTGGCTAAATTCCCGCAGTTACTTTGTCGACCGCCCTTCTTTTGAGGTGTTCCGACTTGTGATCCAAGCCAATGTCGCCGTATGCTCATGATGATTTTTGTTCGAGTTGGCTTCTAGGGGTCGGCTAATGGTCAATCGCCGCCTGGTACTTAGCGCCTGCCTTTTTGTCCCACTGGCGTTGTGGGACACCGTAAAGCCGGCGGCGGCCGAAACTCGGCTCGCACTTGTTATCGGAAACTCAGACTATTCGAACGTTACGAAGCTTCCCAATCCGACGAATGACGCTCGGCTGATCGCATCTTCGTTGGAGTTGGTCGGCTTCACCACGATAACGGCAGTAAATGCCAAACGCCGTGACTTCCTCGAGGCGATTAAAAGTTTCGTCGGGAAAATCGATTCAGACACCGTCGTGGTCTTTTACTATGCCGGGCACGGCATCCAATACCACGATGAGAATTTCCTTCTGCCGATCGACACCGAAGTCAGGCAACCTGGGGATCTGCCTTTCGAAGGTGTCAGCCTGAAAGCAATCACTGACGAACTGATGGAGGCCAAGCCGCATGTAGCCATCCTTATTCTGGATGCGTGTCGTGACAATCCACTGAAAGGTGGCGCCAAGAACTCGAAGGCGGATTTCGATGACGGTCTCGCGAAAATGCCAGGTGCTGTCGGTACGTTTATCGCATTCGCGACAGCTCCGGGTGCGGCTGCAATGGATGGTGCGGACGCTGACAGTCCTTTTAGCAAGGCACTCGCGTCCTACATCTCGAAGCCTGGTCTGCCGATTGAACAGGTATTTAAGCGTGTTCGCGAAACCGTAGTCGACAAGACAGACGGATTGCAGGTGCCTTGGGACAACACTTCGTTGATCACCGATTTTTTCTTCGTTAGCGCCATGGGCGACGAGCCCGAAGTGGTGCGAATGTCCGAGGCAGATGCAACCGCTTGGCGGGATGCTTCGACGGCCGACACGCTCAAGGCGTACAAGGGTTACATTTCCAAATATCCGGATGGCTTGTTCTCCGACCTCGCTACCGCACATGTCCGTGCTATCGAAGAGCCTCCCAAGTCCGAAACGCCGAAGAGCGGAAATGAAAAGCGAGGGCTCTCCTCAGTGGCGGATCTTTCAGACTGGAACAAGGCGAACAAAGTCGGGAGTTCAGCTGCATACAAAGACTATCTCGTAGCGCATCCGGATGGATTCTTCGCCAAACTCGCCCGTCTGCGCATAGAAGATACGTCGACCGCCGACCTAGCAAACATGACTCCCATTACCACAGTGCAGACACCGAATTTTCAGGAGTTCGTTGAAAACCCGCTTTACCCGGAAGTCACTGATTGCGATCGGTTGGCCGGGCACGTCCAAGAGGCCGCCGATCCGGCGGTAGGGGTCTTTTTTGGCCAGATCGAGCCTGCCAAGGCGGTTCCAGTCTGCCAGCACGCGCTTGAACAATATCCCGACAGCTTGAGGATTCTGACCAATTATGCGCGAGCCATCGACGCGGCCGGACGTCACGAGGAGGCCCGCGCGCTCTATCAAGCCGGCGCCGAAGCCGGCTTCCCAATTGCGTACCGTTCGTTGGGTGACGTTTACCGTGACGGTCGCGGCGTCGAGAAGGACTTGAAGGAGGCCCGGTACTGGTATGCGCTCGGTGCCGAAAAGTACAATGTCTTTGCGGAGCTCAATCTCGCGCTGATTTACGAGGGCGGGCTCGGTGTGCCGGTTAACAAGAGCAAAGCTGTTCAATGGCTATGGCGCTCGGCAAGCCAGGGATTTGCTCCTTCCATGGAAAAGCTGGCCGGCTATTACCTCAACGGCGACGTCGTGCCGAAAGATGAGCGACAAGCGGCGATCCTTTTGCAAGGCGCAGCCGAAATGGGGCATATTTGGGCAGAGCAACGTCTCGGTGAACTTTACATTTCCGGTACCGGCGTAAAAGCCGACCCATTGTTGGGAAGGGAATGGATCGAACGGTCGGCAACGCAAGGAAACGCTTACGCGCAAGTCGAAGTCGCAAAATTGTACCGTGATGGGGTCGGAGGGAAATCCGATGCCGTCGTCGCTTTGAAATGGCTTTATCTTGCAAAGAAGGGCGGTGCCGTTTCGGCTGATGAAGCCCTGTCTGAGCTGGAGGCAAAAGTTTCGAAGAAACAGTTGAAGCAGGCTAAGCTGCTTGCCAGCCGTTTCGCGGCGAAGCCCATTAAATGACTTTGCTAGCGATTGGCGATAAAAAGAGCGGGGCCTAACAAAGCCGGAATTGCTGGCGAAACATTTTTGACGCGTAGTTTCGCGATATTGGTTGGAAGAGGCTTGTGCTCACAGTGCCCTTTCAGCTACCCTATGTCCTGCTGAAGGTTGTGTTGGGGAAACATAGCAACCCATGACCAAGTTTTTGCTGGCAAAGATTTCGTCATTGGCGTTTGCAATCTCCTCGGCAGCGCTTCTGAGCGGGTGTGAGACCAGCGGCGGAAAGCCCGAACTCTGCGACCCCGGCGTTCAAGGCGCCAGGTGCGCGAAGATACCCAAGGCAAATGCGGTAAGGAGCGCCAGCCCGCGCCAATCGTCCCACTACTAACCTTTGAGTGATCTTCCGCGAGATGGCGCCTCCCAAACCCGTCGATCGGGAACGCAATTTTCGACCTTCGAACCACTGAGGTTGTTTGCTTCGAATTGAGGCAAAATGAATGCGCCGCTTTTTGTCACACGACATGGTGTTGCAAGGATTAGAAGATCAGTCGATTCGGACCCCTTCGCGCGGAGGGTTGCGGATAGTGTCCTTTCTGATGCCGACTGCTTGATGGACTTGCCGCCCCTTCTGTTGGAACGCGAGCCGGGGCGGAGCGTAATTCTGCCGACGGCGCGTAGGTTGTACGATCGGGTCGCCGTCTTGGGAATGGCGTCGATATTGACGGGAAACAATCGCTATCGCCGTCGAGGCGTTTCTGAACTTGAGAACGCTACAGCTTTCGATAGCTGGAATCCGTCCCATTTTCTCGACGTTGCCGAAATGGCATGCGGATTTGCCCTTGGCTTGGAATGGTTCGGTCCGGCGACGTCACATACGGAACGCGTGTTTTTAGAAGACTCTCTCGCCGAGAGAGCTTTGCGGCCGGGCCTCGATCAGTTGCGCGCCGCAGCGCACTGGACGACAGCGGCACACAATTGGAATGTCGTTTGCTGTAGCGGCCTTATCGTTGCAGCATTGGCAGTTGGTGCGCGTCATGCAGAACTAGCGGGGGAAGTCATTGCGCGCGCGACAGCCGCACTCGCCCATGGCCTGTCCTCTTTTGAGTTCGATGGTGGTTATGCCGAAGGCCCGGGTTACTGGGAGCATTCTGCACGATACGCCGTCGTGGCACTGGCCGCGCTTAGTGAAAGGGGCTTTATAATCCCCGACCCTGCGGGCCTTGCTGCGAGTTGGCTCTTCAACCGGGAAACCACTGCCCCCTCAGGTGCATGCTTCGATTTCGGCGATACGGTCCCGCATCCCGGCCGTTCGCCGATCCTTGGTTGGCTTGCCAGTCATAGCGGCCAGCCGGAGGCGGCTCTATGGCAACGGACTTCGCCTGGCAATCTTCATCCGTTCGACCTCTTGTGGCTCTCCGAAGAACAGGAGTCGAGTTTATTCGTTCAGAAACCGGTCACCGCCTTTCAGGGGGCGGGAATCTGTATCTTGCGGAAGTCCATCGGAACCTCTGAGGCCTATATCGGGTTCAAAGGCGGGCGCAACGATATCAACCACGCACATCTTGATTTGGGATCGTTCGTCTTTGAGGTTGGCAAAATCCGTTTCATAAGCGAACTTGGACGTGACGACTACGCGCTTCCCGGGTATTTCGACCTTGACGCCCGGTTCAGTTATTTTCGACTTGGGACGGCTGGCCATAGCACGATCACGTTCAATGGTAGATCTCAGTCGCTGGGGGCGCATGCGCGATGGTTGGGGACCTCCGATCAAGTGGACTTCGTTGCGGCCGCCTTTGAGATTGAAGACGAAAGTTCCCCAGTGCGTCACCGTCGCGGCATTGTGATCGATGGCGAATACGTCTGGATAGTTGATGAGATCACGCGCAAGCACGACACGCTGGAACCCATCCGGATCAACTGGCGCGCCTTCACCCAAGCAGAAATTTTCTGGCGGCAAAGGGCGGCAACGCTCACCATCGGAGGGCAAACTCTTGCTGCAGAGATCGTCGATAGCGGCGACGTTGCCTGGATTGTCGATCCGGTGGCATCGCCGCCGGGGGAGGGTGACAATTCGGGATTTACATGCCTGCGACTCGAGACCGAGATGACAGGGTCAGCGCAACGTTTGTGTGTAGCGGTCTCGGCTCCGACAACCCAAGGCAGCATTGCAGACAGAATGCCACCGCCCAGTATTGATTTGTGGCCATTGACCTTGCCGAGGAACGCCGGCTGAATAAAAGTCCATGAATCGGCCTTTTCACTGAAACGCGTAGAGAGGCAGGTGAAATATGAGGCTTCGATCGCTTATACCGTTCGCTAAGCGCCGCAACGATAAGCAGATTCCTTCCGACGAAGACGATATGCACATCTACCGGAGCGTAGCTGCCAAACCACTCGTAATGGTGACGGTTCTTGGAGTGAAATCGGATCTTCTCGATGAGATTATCCAGACTACCTCGCGCAAGTTCGAACCCAAGCATCGCCTGGTCTTTCTTACCGACTCGTCGGAATTCGGCATCTTTCGAAGCAATGGGGCAATCTTCGAATATTTTCCGCCGCTGCTGGAGCAGCGTCTCCATGCTGCGGTAATGCCTTGGCCGGAGTACCTCACCGAACGCTGGGCGCTGCTGGTAGCCAAATGGCGACCTATCCACATTATCGCCTACGGACAGAACATCGACGGATTTTTGGCCGCGGCATTGTCATCCGTTGATCAAACGCCGGTGCGGGGGACGTGACACACTTCGACATTGTTTTCGTTGCTGACGTTCGTTTCGAGGGAGGAACCTCGACGGCAATCGCGCTTGAAATGAAGTGTGCGGCACGCATGGGCCTTCGTATTGGGCTTTTGATGGTGAAGGGGCCGCTTCTGGGGCTTCCCTTTCCTGTTCACCCGCATATCCGCGCCATCCTCGACAGCGGGCTTGCCGAAAGGCTCGACCCCGACGTGAGAATCTCAGCAACCCTTGTTATAATTCATCACCCCACGATCATGGAGAATAGGCCGACACGCCCCATCCGAATCCGGTCGGACCGTGTCGTGGTGGTATTGCACCATCCTTGCTATGATCGGAAATATGCCGTCCAGTACGATCTTCCCCGGATTGTCAGGAATTGCTTCGATGCATTTGGGTCGGAAATCCACCTGGCGCCGGTCAGTTCCGTCGTCCGGAACAGCCTGCCACGAACTCTGCCGCCGCACGCCAACGCTACCGAAGCCGATTGGGAGAATCTCCTCGACCTGGACGACTGGCAACAACGCCCCCCTCGGAACGTTTCGACCCCGGTCGTGATCGGTCGGCATTCGCGCCCCGATGCGCTCAAATGGCCTAACACAAGGCAGACCGCCTTGTTGGCCTATCCGTCTGACGGGTCGAAGTACCGTGTCCGGGTATTGGGCGCGGGCGACTATTTGCAGAAGCTATATGGCGACCTACCTTCGAATTGGGAGCTCTTGCCATTTTCGTGGGATGGCACCTCAGATTTCCTTCGCTCACTCGATTTTTATGTCTACTACCATAGTGACGACTGGTCAGAGGCATTCGGGCGCACCGTTCTGGAAGCAATGGCGATCGGTCTTGTTGTTATACTGCCTCCCCATTTCGAAGATCTATTCGCCGGTGCGGCGGTTTACTCCGCGCCGGCACAAGTGGAACGCGTGATCAAGCGTTTCGTCGACGACCCTGTCGCCTATGCAGAGCAGGGAGCCCGTGCTCGCGCGCATGTAGAAATGCGCCACATGGCCGAGCGCTACGTCGAGCGACTGCGGTCGTTTAGGGTGACGCCTAGCGTTGCTGCTGCGTGCTCGGTATTCTCGTCGTTGCAACCCTTGCCTGATCGCAATGTGCTGTTTATGTCCTCAAATGGCATTGGCATCGGGCATCTGGCACAGCAACTCGCTATAGCGCGCCACTTACCACCTACCCTGCAGGCGCACTTCGCGACAATGTCCTATTCCATAAGGGCGGTGATTGAGGAAGGTTATCCTGCACACTTCTTCCCATATCATCGGCATATCGGTGCCGACGTCGGTGACTGGAACCGCGTTCTTTCGGAAGAGCTATTCGACCTAATCTCTCATTTAAAGCCTGCCATATTCGCTTACGACGCGACCGCGGTGTTCGACGGAGTGGTGCGCGCCGTAGCCACTCATCGAAATATGTTTTCGATCTGGGTCAGGCGCCCGATGTGGCGGGAAGTCCATCGGCCGTTTCTTGAGCTGGCATCGAAATTCGATGCCGTTATCGAGCCCGGTGAACTAGCCGAGGACTTTGACACCGGCCCGACCGCAGCGTGTCGTGGAGAAGTGTTCCTAGTTCCGCCGGTTCTGCACGTCGCGCCTTCGGAACGCCTGCCGCGCGAGGTGGCCCGAAAAGCGCTCGATCTGGCCGACAGCCTAAAGGTGGTTGCCATCCAACTTGGCTCTGGTGCCAATTACGACATGTCCAGTGTGCATAGGACCGTCGTCGACGCGCTGCTCCGGCGGACAGACACCATGGTGCTCGACATCCGCTCTCCACTAGACATTGTCGATCCTCGGGGCGTGCCTGACCATCCACGGTTGAAGCGCCTGTCGCTGTTTCCAAGCTTTCGATACAGTTTGGCTTTCGACGCAGCCGTGAGTGCTGCGGGCTACAACGCGTTTCATGAGCAAGTGCTGGGAGCGATACCAACACTGTTCGTGCCGAACGAAGCGGAGGAGATGGACCGCCAACTCGCTCGCGCCCGTTGGGCCGAACTGACTGGACGAGGGTTGGTTTTGAGACGGAATTTCGACTTGGCTCACAGCAAGGCGCTTGTCGACCGCCTGCTCGATCCCGCCGAGCAAGCAAACATCATTGACCGCTGCACGGCGATCGAATGGACGAATGGCTCCGAGGACATCGCGAGTTATATCGAAGACCACGCCAGGCTGGTTCGCACCGACTGGGATATTACGAAAGAGGATTGAGTATCGATGTCACCGCGACCCGATGCTGGAAGCTGGAGGGGCGGGCGGGTACCGACTTGCAACATTTGCGGATGCTCCCGATTTGTCGACATGGCACCGAACCCGGCGAGCATTTTCGTGCGACCGAGAGCCCAATGCGACGGTTGCCATTCCCTTGAACGCCACCGGCTCCTCTATGAGTTGCTCCGATCCCGGTCGTATCTGAACGGAGCCCGCCGTGTTCTCCATATCGCGCCAGAGCTTGGGCTGGCGCGCGCTCTGTGCGCGCGCTTTGGCGATGGCTACTTCGCCTGCGATATTGATCCGGCCAAATATCCCGGCCTTTCCGTAGCGCGAGTTGATCTATGCGACGGGCTTGCTGAGTTTTCGGAGCAATCGTTCGACATCGTGATACATAATCATGTGTTGGAGCACATTGCATGTGACTACAAGACCATATTGCGGCAACTCGACCTGCTCGTGGCGCAGGGGGGTGTGCACGCCTTCACTGTCCCGTTTATGAGCGGCGGCTTCAGAGAATCGTTCTCCGACAGTGAGAGCGACCGTCTGAAGAACTTCGGCCAGACCGATCACTACCGCGTTTTCGGAACCGAGGACCTGAGTTCAACGATTGCGGCAGTCGTGAAAGTGCCGGAAGCGTATGATGCCAGTTTGATGGTTCCGCCAGAACGACTACGCGAAATAGCAGTGCCGGAAAACCAATGGCGCGGCTACAACAACAATGCGGTCTTCTTCATAGAGAAGAGCGGAGTGAGAGCGCCAAGGACTGTTGCCCCGGTTGGCGGCATTTCAGAACGGCCGCAGCTTCCGTCACGTGATCGTCGACCCGCTGCACTCTTTGTCTCTGCGAACGGCGTTGGCCGCGGCCATATTAGCCGCCAATTGGCCATCGCCTCCCGCCTCTCTCAGCGTAGCGCCTTCTTCCTGACTATGTCCTATGCGGCACGGATGATTGCTGCAAACGGCTTTCCGTTCCAGTTTGTCCCGCATCATGACGCCACCGGTGAGCCGGAGCCGGAATGGCACGCAAATCTAGCGCGCGAGATCGAGCTTGCTTTGAACATGAGTGGTGCCGACACCCTTGTCTATGACGTCAACTTCGTCTTCGACGGGGTTATCGATGTATTGCGCGCACGAAAGCCATTGAAATCCTTATGGATTCGGCGTGCAATGTGGCCTGAGATACATCGCTCCTATATTGGCGCCGGCATTCATTTCAGCACCATCATCGAGCCGGGCGATCTGGCCGAAGCGCTCGATGAGGGACCGACCGTGAGCGACCGGGCCTCCGTTGAGCGGGTGCCGCCCGTATTAGTGATCAACCCTAATGAGAGACTCTCGCGAGAACAAGCCCGCGATGCGCTTGCCTTGCCTCGTGACCGGACGCTCATCATGGTCGATCTAGTGTCGACCAGAATCGATACCTACGTCAGGATGCGCGAGCGCGTTCTGCAAGATCTGCTGGGCAGGCCAAACACTTGTGTGGTCGAGTTGGAGCCGATGCAGAAGACCATCGGCACCGTAACGTCTAGTGACCGTCATCGGATAATCCGCGTCGACGGCGCCTTCCGCTACAGCGCCGCTTGGGACGCAGCCGTGACGCGTTGCGGTTATAACATCTTCCACGAACATATCCTTGGCACGGTTCCGAGCATCTTTGTTCCCAATGATGCTCCGGATATGGACCGGCAGTCGGTTCGTAGCAGATGGGCTGAGGAAAACGGTTGCGGAGCAAGCCTCGCAGTCGAGCCCGACGCCTCGCAGTTGCGGAGCAAACTCAATCTGATCTTCGATAAGGCATGGCGCGAGCGTGTTGTCAGCGCGTGCGCCCGGCTACGATCGGATGGGTGGCAGAACGGCGCCGAAGCGATCGCTCGGATAATCGATGCGGCATGATGGCCACGGCGGTGCGCTTTTACAGCCCGAGATAAAATCGACGGGGAGGTTCTCATTAAGAATCGAGAAGGCGTGGCTAAGGATGCTCTGCGGATCCGACCGCGAAATATTGGCGCGTCATCGAGCCAAAAAGACGTTTGTGATGGGACGTTTGTTAGCGTTCGGCACCTTCACACTATTGGACGTCGTTGTCTCCGTCGCTTTCCGTCGTCATCTCCGGGAGTGCTCATCCTCGCTCCGGGATTATACTGAACATGAATATGTGGAAACATAGGCCCTAGGTCGTTCACCAGAACTAAATACTTTGCGCTTCCAAAGTTAGAGTCAAGTTCCTTCTGCAAAAAGTATCCCATGAGAGTTGAAAACATGCCGACCCCAAGATCAGACAGTTTTTTCGTCCTGATATCAACTGCGTTACCGGAATGATGCAGGGACCAACGAGAGTGATTATACCACTCTTGTCCTGCAGTGAATTCAAGCTCGACGCGCCTCGGCGCATATTGCTTGAAAACGCGTCGAATTATCGGAATAGCCTGCCGCATTGGCGGACTGAGGCGGCTTTCGATCTGTCTCATCGGAATCTCCGTGAAAAAGAAAGTGTCATTCCTATACCACAAGTACCAGGTGCAGCGTAGAGGGCTCCGCACAAACCCGACACGGTATTCTGTTTGTGCCGCGGCATTGACGCAGCAGGACTGCTCAGGGGCGTGGCGAGTTGCGTTATCCGCACAATAGAAATCCTCACAGCTTTCCGAACAGAACAGGCATCCTGACCTGGCTGGCCCCGGATCTGTATGGCGGATGTGGACATGTGGATGTCATGGACCAGAAATCGAAAGTTCGCTTTTGGGAGTGCTAGCGGCAGCAGTGCGCCCATTGTCGGCCATTCAGCATTCCGCGGTCACTGCCTGAAAGCAGACATCGTCTACACCGCTGTGCGGCGGTCCGGCCATGGCTGGAGGCCGGTCCGGGCAGGAATTGGCAGAGCGCCCCCACGTCGGCAGAGGCTGCCTCATCGAGCCATTTCGCCGGACCACCAACTGTTGCGGAAATAGCCGAGATGGACGACTGGTGCCCGCCTGGTCTTTGGACATCATATTGATCGCGGCACTCGTCGGAGATCAGTGCCGATGTTGATGATGAAGGTCTGGATAGTGCACATGAGAATGCCTCATAGGCTTATGGCGGTGCCAATGCGAATGCGGCTCCGTCACCGGCCCGTCATGGGTATGTTGATGATGTTCGTCATGAACATGGCTGTGCTCGTGCTCCAGCGCTTCGTGGTCATGCTCGTGCGCGTGTCTTTCAGCGAGATGAAGATAAAGGCCGTAAGCCATCAGGGCACCCGCTACAAGCAGCCGCAAGGTTAGGGGCTCACCGACCAGCACAATGGCCAGGAAGGCCCCTATAAAGGGCGCCAGCGAGTAGTACGCCCCCGTGCGTGCCGTACCGAGATGGCGCAAGGCCAGGATGAACATCACCAGGCTGATGCCGACGCCAAGAAAGCCCACGACGGCCGCCGCTCCCAAGGACGCGGCATGCGGAAACACGGCGCCGGACACCACTGCCAAGCCAATGTTGACAGTGCCGGCCACCAAGCCCTTGAGCATGGCGATGGTCACCGGGTCGGCCGCCGAGATTTTGCGGGTCAGGTTGTTGTCTATACCCCAAGCGAGGCAGGCGCCGACGACCAGGAGTGCACCCGCATTGACCGCAATCCCTTGCCCCGCCCACGACAGCACAATGGCACCGGCGAGGATGGCGCCCGCGCCGAGCAGCAGCCGACGATCGACATTCTCATGAAAGACTAGCCAAGCAATCGCCATGGTGGCCAAGCCTTCAACATTCAGCAGCAATGCTGCGCTCGACGCCGTGGTCAGAGCTAACCCGGACATAAGCAGGACCGGTCCAACGATGCCGCCCATGGCTATCGCTGCTGCCAGCCACGAAATATCGGCCCTGTGCAGCGAAGCTTCTGTTTGATCCCCGCCGGTCGAACGGCGGTACAGCCAGAACAACGCCAGCCCTAGTCCGGCGCCGAGGTAGAGCAAGCCCGCGAGCATCAGCGGGCTCACTGAGTCAAGGATAAGCTTGGAGAATGGCGAAACCGCTCCGAACAGGGCGGCGGAGCCTAGCGCCAGGGGGACACCGGGCCAGAGATGCGAATGGGAGTGCGATTCAGCCATGCTTCAAGTCTAGCACAAAGGACCGCTTGTTCGTCACGCCGCCCCTTTCCAGCGCAGGAGGTGCATGGCATTGGCGGTCACCAGAACGGTCGCGCCGGTATCGGCCATGATCGCCGGCCACAAGGCCGATAACTGTGGTGACCAGGAACACCGCCTTCCAAGGGCCATGGTGATGTTCTGTTTGATGTTGGCCGTGGTGGCCTTCGACAGCGCAATCATGGCGGCGACGTCGCGGACACGGCCATGCAGCACAGCCGCATCAGCGGTTTCGAGAGCCACGTCAGTGCCGCCGCCCATAGCAATACCCACGTCGGCCGCCGCAAAGCGCTGGCGCGTCGTTGATGCCATCTCCGACCTTTGTCACGATGAGCCCCTGTCCCTTCAGCTCTCCAAGAATACGCTGCTTGTCTTCTGGCAGCAGCTCGGCGCGGAACTCGATGCCGAGCTGTTTGCCGATCGCGGCAGCCGTGCGCTTGTTGTCGCCGGTCAGCATGACGGTCTTGATGCCGGAGTTCATCAGCGCCTTGAGACCAGCCAAGGCGTCCGGGCGCGGTTCATCACGCATCGAAATGGCGCCCGTCACCTTGTTGTCGACGAGGACGACCGAAATGGTTTTGCCTTCGTCATTGAGCGCGGCGATTTGAGACTTTTGCTATGCCTAACGCGTCAACGGATGAGCTACGAGAATATTGAGCGAGAGGTTCAATCTTCGACCCTGCCCTCGCTCTTTAGCCGTTGGCTGGCTGCGAGACTACCGCATCGATCGACACCTGCGATCGATCCTCTGACAGCATAAATGTTTTTGGACTGTGCAATCTCTGTTACAAAACCACACTTTTGGTGGAACATTGCAGATACAAATGTGGCGCATTTAACAGACCGTCGAGCGGGTGCATTGGCATAGCGGGACACCGAAAGCTCTACAGGAGAAGAAAATGTCAGTGTTTGAAACGATCGCGCGCTACGGGGCGGCCATCAAAAACGCCCGTGAAGCACGAAAGTCCGAACGCGTTCTGAACAGGCTGCCGATGGAAATTCAAAAGGACATTGGCTGGCCCGTTACGCCGCGCCTGAAAAGGCTCTCATCCAACAACTGAGGCCAGGTTCTCTGAGCGAAGCCAGACGATCCCACGCCCACTCCCATGCTGCGTACAACACGTCCGTGGAAAGACAATGCGTCCGCTGAAAAGTTGGACCCTCAATCATCAACAGGAGTAAGACCTATGACCAAACATACCGAAATCGCCACCAATGGTGTCAACGTCGCGGCCTTGCTTGGCGCCCGTGACGCGCTGAAGGATGCCCCCGAAGCCGCCCGCTTCAAATGGCGCGCGACGAGTGAGTGGGTCAAGGGGACCCACAACCGAGCTACAGTCGACGGCTTCTTCGGCCTGGGCGCAGAACAGAAGCATCGCCAGACCTACAAGTTCGAGTCCGATCACCCGGAAATCTTCGCATCCGAGGACAAGGGTGCGACACCGGTCGAGTTTGTGCTGGTCGGGCTGGCAGGCTGCCTGACCGCAGGCATCGCGGCTGTCGCGCAAAACCGCAACATCCAGCTCCACTCCGTCAAGGCAACGCTCGAAGCCGGCATGAATATCCAGGGCATCCTCGGCATCGATCCGGACGTGCGCAACGGCTTCGACGGCATCAAGGTGCACTACGACATCGACGCGGACGCCAGCGCGGACGATATAGCCGCCCTTGTCGCGCAGTCGCAGAAGCGCTCAGCCGTCTTTGACGTGATCGCCAACCCGACCGATGTAACGGTCACCTCGAGCAAGTCCTGATGAGCGAAAGCGCATCACGCGGGATCGCCGGCGCCGTTGACGTCGTCGTCATCGGCGCCGGTCACTCGGGCCTCGCGATGAGCTATCTGCTGGGCCAGCACTCGCTCACGCATGTGGTTCTCGAGCGAGGCGAGGTGGCGAATAGCTGGCGCACGGAGCGCTGGGATTCGCTGCGCCTGTTCACGCCCAACTGGATGGCGCGGCTCCCTGACTACCCATACCGGGGCGACGACTCGGATGGCTATATGAGCGCCGACCAGATCGCCGATTTCATTTCCGATTACGCCACATACACCTCAGCACCGGTTCTGACGCACACCACAGTCAACAGAGTTGCGCAGATTAGCCACGGCTTTCGGGTGGAAACCCAAAATGGGGACTGGCTGTGCCGAGCCGTGGTGCTCGCCACTGGTGCCTTCAACAAGCCGGTCATACCGCGACTGGCCGATTCCATGCCGGCAACCGTGGAACAGATATCGGCTCACTCCTATCGCAATCCGGGGCAACTTGCCCCTGGCGGCGTGCTGGTTGTAGGAGCATCCGCGACAGGCCTGCAATTGGCGCAGGAGATCCAGCTCAGTGGCCGGCCCGTCACACTCGCTGTGGGCGAACACGTTCGGCTGCCGCGCGTATATCGAGGTCGCGATATCCAATGGTGGATGCTTGCGACGGGCGTGCTCGACCAGCGCATCGAAGACGCTGACGACCCCGACCGCGCCCGACGAGTCCCGTCGCCGCAGCTTGTCGGCACGTCAGACCGCGCCACGCTCGACCTCAATGTCCTGCGGGGGCAAGGCGTTAAGATCGTCGGACGCCTGATGGGCATTCGCGACGCAACAGCCCAGTTTTCCGGATCGCTTCGCAACGTCTGCGCGCTTGCCGACCTGAAGATGAACCGGCTGCTCGCATCGATTGACGAATGGGCAGAGGCGAATGCACCGTCCGGCGTCGGTCCCGCCGAACGCTTCGTTCCTACCCGAGTCGGCGAGACATCACAGCTGGAACTCAAGCTCGGGGAAGACATTCGCACGGTGCTATGGGCTACCGGTTTTCGGCCGGATTTTTCATGGCTGGACTTACCGATCTTAGATCGCAAGGGCGACCTCAAGCATAGTCGCGGTGTTGCTGACGTTCCCGGTGTGTATGTGTTGGGGCTGCCTTACTTGCGTCGCCGGAAATCGAGCTTCATCCACGGCGCTGAAGACGATGTGCGCGAGCTCAGCACCCATATCGCTGATTACCTCGACAGGCCAACGAGCCAAATAAAGTCGCGTCTCCGCTCAGTGGCGATCTAGAGCAGCGACGGAGGATGCCTCAAACATTCCTTAGCCGAATGCCGTGCTGCGCGGACGTCATCCCATCACATCGGCGGCGTCGCGGACGAGCGAGCGATAGGCACCGAAACTCTCACCGCGTAAGGACATCAAATGCGCACCAAACCAGGCTGTTCCCATTACGACGCCATCATCGTCGGCGCTCGCTGTGCGGGTGCCTCGACTGCCATGCTGCTTGCGCGAGCCGGGATGCGAGTCCTTGCAGTCGACAGGAGGGCCTATGGATCGGACACGCTTTCGACGCATGCGCTGATGCGCCCGGCGGTTCTCCAGCTGTCGCGCTGGGGCCTGCTGAAGAGGCTGCTCGACGCCGGCACGCCCCTCATAACGGCGACCGCGTTCCACTATGGCGATCAGGAAATCACCATACCTCTGCGCGCCAGCCCGCAACTGCCCGGCCTGATTGCCCCCAGGCGCACGCTGTTGGACAGGACGCTGGTCGATGCAGCCCGCGAGGCCGGCGCCGAGGTGTTGCATGACACGGTCGTTGGAGATCTTGTCAGTGGAGCCGATGCCAGGGTGCGTGGCGTCAAGATGCTCACTTCGGACGGAACGCATCTTACCGTCACAGCCGACATAGTCATTGGGGCGGATGGGATTGGATCGCTTGTGGCGAAACGCTGTGGAGCGCAGACACTGCGGCGTGGCCAAGTTTCGGCCGCCCACCTCTACGCCTACGTCCCTATCGAGCCGGAGAGCAGCTACCGCTGGTATTTTCGCGAGGGCGTAAGCGGCTCGTTCATCCCGACAAATGACGGCCTTGCCTGTATTGTGGCCTCCGTACCGACAGAACATTTCGACGAACGCTTCCGGGGCAGCCACGAAGACGCGCGCCTGGCTGTCCTGCGCTCGCTTTCTCCTGACTTGGGCGCGCAGGCCGAGAGGGCTCATGTCGACGGTGCGATCGACGGCGGTATACGTGTGTTCCGCGGTGTGCCGGGATTTCTACGCCAAGCGTATGGTCCGGGCTGGGCACTTGTCGGTGATGCCGGGTTCTTCCGAGACCCAATCACCTCGCATGGCATTTCCGATGCCCTGCGTGACAGCGAAAGTCTGGCGCGGACGATCCTCGATGGATCGGCTCAAGCTTTCGCATCCTATCAACGCGAACGGGATTTCATCGCTGAGCAAATACTCGACGCCACCGACACGATAGCCTCGTTCGACTGGACGCTCGGCGACATCGAGACCAGGCACCGGCAGTTCAGCAGCGTCATGAAAGCCGAATTTGAGGGCATCGTAGAACGGGACATGCAAGCCCGCCGTTTCCCACGGCCTTGGTGGCAGCAGCGCGCCGAAGCCCTTCGTTCTGCTTAGGTGAACCATGCCTGGATGTCTGACGCAGCCGGGCTGATCCACGAAAATCAATCGGATTGGAGATACATCGATGAGTGCACAGACGAAGGACGGATGGATTGGCATCGTCAAGGGTCGGCCACAAGTGGGCGATTTTGCCGAACGCTCGCGACGCACACGCCTGGAAGACATCCATGCTTTCACCGAAATGACGGGCGACCGTAACCCGCTGCACTACGACAAGGCGCTCGCCGAGGCATCTGTCTTCGGCAAGCTGATCGTCCAGGGCGGCGTCACCTCCGGCATCCTCAATGCAGTTGTGGCCGAGGACCTTCCTGGCCCTGGTACCGTCTTCCTCGAGGTCGCCTGGAAATTCGTGAAGGCGGTCGGCATCGACGAGATGATCACCGGCCGCGTCGAGATCAAGGAGGTGCGTCCCGACAAGCCGATCTGCAAGATCGAGACCTCAGTACGCAATGAGGCTGGTGAAGTCTGCCTGACGGGCACTGCGACGGTGTTCACCGTGCCGCTGGCACGCGGCTGAGTGGTTGCCATGGTGTGCCAGCTGGGTCCAGATAGCGCGCCCAAGGCCATCATTGTCGAGGATATCCATCGCTGGAGGGTTCTTGGCCTACTTTGCCTCGCAGTGGTCCTGTCGCTGACCACCTGGTTTTCAGCGGCCGCGATTACGCCCGAGCTGAGGGCGGCGTGGCATCTCTCGGGCGCCATCGAAGCCTGGCTGACCAATGGCGTGCAGATCGGTTTCGTTGCAGGCGCGCTTATCTCGAGCCTCGTCAATCTGCCTGATGTCGTCAGACTGAACCGCCTGATGGCGGTTTCTTCACTGCTTGCCGCTGCCGCCAATGCTTGTCTGCTTCTGCAGCCCGGCCCTGTAGGCATCGTCGCTGCCCGGATCGTCACTGGCGTTGCGTTGGCCGGTGTCTATCCTCCGGCGCTGAAGCTGGTCTCGACCTGGTTCATACGAGAAAGGGGCATCGCACTCGGCGCCACGATCGGTGCGCTGACACTGGGCTCGGCACTGCCACATCTGTTTCGGGCACTCACCGGTTCGTTCGACTGGCGATCAGTGGTGCTTGCCGCAAGCGCCGCGACACTCATCGGATCTGCGCTTTTCTGGTTCTTCGCCAGCGAAGGACCGCATGCATTCGGCAAGGCGATGTTCGATCCGCGCCAGATCGGCGCAATCTTCAGGGACAGGCCCTTGCTCCTGGTCAATATCGGCTATCTCGGCCACATGTGGGAACTCTATGCCATGTGGACATGGCTGCTCACCTATGCCAGGGCCGCGCTCGAAGAGCAGGGTCAACCGTCGCCGGCTTTTGCGTCACTGCTGACGTTCTGCGCGATCGCTGCGGGAGTCGCCGGCTGCCTGCTTGGCGGCGTGTTGTCTGACCGCTTCGATCGCAGCCTGACCACGGCAGGAATGATGATTGTGTCTGCTCTCTGCGCGCTGGCTATCGGCTTTGTCTTCCACGGTCCGCTCTGGCTGTTCGTCTTGATCGCCGTCGTCTGGGGCATCTCAGTCATCGGTGATTCTGCGCAGTTCTCCGCGGCGGTGACGGAGCTTGGCGACAGGCGCTTTGTCGGCACAGCGCTGTCAGTCCAACTCGGGCTCGGCTTTGCGCTTACAGTGCTGGTCATCGGATTGATCCCTCACGTGGCGGCCTTGCTTGGCGGCTGGCGTTGGGCATTCCTGCTTTCGGTTCCGGGACCGTTGATCGGTGCCGCGGCGATGCTCAGCCTGCGGCGATTAACTTCCTCCACGAAGATGGCCGGCGGAAAGCGGTAAACTTCAACCCCAAATCCGTAAGGAGAGGATGCTGCATGAGGCATTTTCCGCGCGGCGAGATGAGACCGGTCGTTTCGCTTCGTCGATTGATGGCTCTGCTATGACGCGTTGGTGGGGAGGACTGCTTATTTGCGATTTCGCCCCATAAGCAGACAGTCCCCTTCCGGCCTAAGAGCTGACGACGAGATGAGATATGCCTGGCGGCGCGATCAGTCTCTAAATTCGCGATCTCTTGCCCATCGTTGCATCTCTCGTACTGTAAGCCTTCGGGTGAAGTGGCATCGGGCCGTTGGTTGGGACCCGCGTTGACAAGTCGGTCCGTGTTGCCAACTGCCGAAACGCTGACCTACGTAGAAATTGCTGCACAGTACTCTCAAATTCGCAAGCCGCAGCGCAGAACGAAACGCCACTGGTTGCGCCTACCTTATCTCCCTGCTGCTCGGATGAGTTGCGCCCTACTTCAATCACTATCTTCGATCGCAAGCCCGAGCATGTGAAAAGGGCGCCTTCAGTGCCCCTTTCCGTTTCGTAAATCGTCGGAAGCTTGCGCTCGGCTCAGAGTAGACAGTATCAGGTTTTTAATTCACCGCTTAGCCTCTCTAGGGAACCGTTGCGGCGGATTGCTCTATTCCTATATTCAGTTATATTTACATCTACATTTGACTTTGCCGTTTGTTCATGTTATGTTCTATCGTGACTAAATAAACAGCAATGGAGATTGAGATGGAGAAATTTGCCGTTATTCTTGACGGTAGCGTTGAAGGCAGACCGCGTGCGTGCACGTTCGCGGGGGATGCGATTGGCGCAGCTCTTACTGTCGCACACGCGCAGCGTGTCGCCGTAGTGGTCCCGTCGACCGACGAGCTTGCCGTCCTGGCAAAAGAGATACCGGTCGGTCGAGTGTCGCCGGCCGGCAAGGTCGTCTGTGCGTTTGTAAAACACGATGTCTACGAAAAGTTCGCGGCTTTGATCGGCACCGAGCACGAGCTGCGACCAGCCGATGCCGGCAGCGTCGCCGACCAGCCTCCCGTCACGGCACCGGCGCAACAGCTGGATCTTTGGTCTAGTATTGTCGTTGGCTCGACTGTGCTTGCCACGGTCGGCCGCGAGGACGGCTGGTGGGAGGCCGTTGTCCTTGCCGCCGATCCCTCCAGCGACCGCTTAACGTTGTCGTGGCGTGATTGGCCGAACCTGCCGTCGTTTAGTACATCGCGGCGCCGCGTAGCGCTTGCTGCACCGAGCGCTTGAACCTCGGTTGCCTTCGGCGGGAACGCGCCCGCCGAAGGCACATTTATTCCGCCAAAAGGTGATTGTGCAATCTCAAGTTGCATTTAACTCGTAAATGTGTCATTGTGATTGTGTCAACTGGTTGAGCTTTGTCGAAGATAGCCGGCCGTTTTAACCGCCACCAAACACACAAGGAATTCAACATGCGAGGTCAGCCAGCAAAGTTGCTGCGGCCGTCGGAACTGCGCGCGCTTCTGACTTGGAGCAAGCGAAGCCGACTGCCGCTGAGAAATCGTGTAATCGTACTTTTGAGTTTTCGTGCTGGCCTTCGAGCCTGCGAAATCGCTGCCCTCGATTGGTCGATGGTATCGACAGCGAATGGCAAAATCGCGCCATTGATCGAGTTGCCTGGGTGGGCGGCGAAGAAAGGAAGCGGTCGACGCATTCCGATGCATCCTGAGATCAGCCAGGCGCTCAAGCAACTCGTTCGCGGTGCCGACCTGACCGGGCCAGTCATCGTGTCGGAACGCAGAGACCGAATGAGCGCAAAAACCATCGTCAACTGGTTTGCTCGCGTCTACGGCAACTTGAACCTCGAAGGCTGCTCATCACATTCGGGCCGCCGAACCTTCATCACCCACGCCGCTCGCATGATCCACAAAGCCGGTGGTTCGCTGCGCGACGTTCAGCAGCTGGCCGGGCACAAGTCGCTGAATACCACCCAATCCTACATCGACGGCGACGCTACCGCCCAACGCAAGCTGATGCGTCTCCTCTAACCCCCACTGACCATCCAATCACCTTCGCCTCGGCAGCAATCGCTGCCGTGCCGCCTTCGCTCGTGCTCAAGAAAGGAAAAACTCATGACCAAGAAAGACAACGGAATGTCACCGGCTGATATCGAAATGATCCGGGGAATGCTCGATGAAAACCTAGTCAAAATCCGTCAACTCAACGACGACCTTAGGATCCGACGCCTTGGTGGAACAATTGTCATTACCGCTGGTATCGCCGGCCTTGGCGCATCGGCCGTAACGAAGACCATCGCCGCAATCGCCGCCTTCGATGCTTTCACACCGGAGAACGACCCCAACGGCGAGCATGACTGTGCTGTCATGACCGTCGACGGCGTCAAAATCATTTGGAAAATCGACTATTATGACCTCAAACGGCAGTTTCTTTCACCCGATGCCTCCGACCGAAACGTCACCTCTCGCGTCATGACCGTCATGCGCGCCGATGAATATTGAGAGGCACATGACGATGGTGAAAACAATTGATGACGCCCGAGCGATGATGGCAGCGCTGGTCACTCTGCCAGCCCAGTCAGAACATCATGGCATTGATCCATTGGCGCTCGGCCAATCCTCAGATGCGTCAGAGGCAATTGCCAATTCCGATACTTCCTGGCTGTACCGATCACTGATTGACGGTTTTAGCTACCAGGGGATTCGTGACTCACACGCCCGCGCTTATATCGAAAAGCACGGCAACGCCGAATGGTACGGCGTCACCAATGCGCTCAGCAGAGAATGGCTTTCCAGCGAGCAGGAACTCTGCCCGAAACTGGCTGACTTTGATAGCTATCGCGGTTGCCGTTATCGCAAGGCAATTCAGACCTGCGCTAATCCCGACAGCCTGGCCACGTGCCCTGTGCCGAAGCTTGCATTGAGGAAGGGTGTTCTTAACGAGCAAGCTTTCTCACTCTATCTGTTCATCCGCGACGTCTGCCGTGGCGATCTGGTTGCCTTCATCGACCGATTGCTTGATGTGACCAGCACCAGCGAAGACCCGGTCTCCGCCGGACGCGAAGAGCTTCTGGCGGCTTTCACGCAAGTCGTTGGCGTCTCACGCAAGCTTGCCGGCATGATGCTCTCGCAAATCCTCCTCAACGCTGGTCCCGATCGCCAACGATGGCACGCCGTCGGCGCATCAGTCGTCGTCGTCGACTCGCTGGTGCATAACTTTCTTCACCGGACTGGCATCCATGCTGCCTATCAAGCTGACCATCTCTATGGGCAACTCTGCTACAGCGCTGTCGGCTGTGAGTTTATCTTGCGCGACCTCGCAGCAAAAATGGCTGGCAAGCCGACCCTCTCCATCTCGCCACGAGCGCTGCAGCATGCGGTCTGGCGTTTCTGCGCCGCGGACGAACTGTCCGTCTGCAATGGGAACAACATTCGTGACACTCTCCCCTGCGAAATCCATTGGTGCCCGCTCGGACACCACTGTAGTCGACTTCCCCTCCGACCCGCGAAGCCTGGGAGGGAGGAGGCCTGATGTCACATCACGCACCGCTGCCCTTTCGCCAGGGCGAGCTCGATGGCCTCTGTGGGGTTTACGCTGTCGTAAACGCGGTTCGACTGGCGCTTGGCGTTCAAGCGAATCTTCTGCGCCAACGCGACTGGCAAGATCTTTTTGTCGCACTGCTGGAATCGGTTGATCGGTCTGTAGGGGCGGCTCACGCCGCTTCGAACGGTATCGATACACGGCCTCTAAAATATTTGCTGAAGGTCGCGATCTCGCATATGGCGACCGAACACGACTTGACCATCCGAGCAAAACCTATGCTGGCTCGAGACGAACGGCCATGTTTTGAAAAGCTCTTGCGTCGTATCGGCGATTGGGTTGGACAACCGGGTCAGGCCGTAGTGTTGTCAGTCTTCGGCTCGCTCAACCACTGGACGGTCGTCCGCCGTGTCAGCCATCGCTCTCTCATCCTCTTCGATAGTAGCGGCTATGCGCGGATCTCGCTCGATGCCTGCCGCATGGCCCACGAGCGGCCAAGGCCCAAAGGACGACAGCACATCGTCCCGCACGACGCCATTTTTTGCGTGGGCCGCCATGAATCAAAACGACGCGCAGCACTCAGTGGCTAGGACATCATTTCTTTGTCTTCGGTCGTTTCAAAAGGTCCGAAGCGTCCACGTTTAACGCATTGGCCAGTCGATCAACCACGTCGATTGAAGCGCTGTAGACGTTCCTCTCCAACGAGCTCACATAGGTTCTGTCGAGTTCCGCCCTATGAGCAAGCTCCTCCTGCGAAAGCCCTAGCTCGCCTCTCAGTGCCTTCAAGTTGAAGGCCAGCACCTCTCGTATTGTCATGAACGAGAGAGCAGCGCCTTGTCGAGTATTCCACCACGGAGTATACTCGACATTCCCGCTCTACGGAACCGACCGTCCGCCGGCAATTCCAAGTCTCGGCGCGCTCCATCACGGCACAGCTGCGCAACATCCTTGATTTCACGGAGAACTAACATGTCGCTTTGGTTTTACGAGCGGGACGGAAAATCCATCGGGCCGGTAGACGAGTCCGAGTTGGCAAGCATCATCGCTGCTGGCGAAGTGGATCCGGAAACTCGCGTCTGGACGGCGGAGTTTGGTACGGAATGGAAAGTCGCCAATCAAACGCGCCTTTTCAGGGATGATCTGTCGGCGCCACCTCTGCCGCAGCTTGTAGAACCTCCGCAGCTAGCTCCGATGATCGGGCGCCAGACTGCTAAGTTTGTGCATCCGGAGTCTTCGGAAATTTACGCATATCTGCTTGCTGGCTCCCCTCTGCTCATCACGGTGCTCGTACTAGCGGCTTGGTTCGCAACCCGCAATCTCGCTGATGGGGCCTTGGCAGCCGTCTATGTCGGAGCGACTCTGGCCACTCTCGTCCTTGCCCTTCGCGACCGTGGTGAACTGGTCAAGACCGGGTTGGCTAAGTCTGACACAATGATGGTTGGCTTCGTTCTCCTGACGCCTCTCATCTACTTCCTCAGGCGCGCAGCGGTGACAAACAGGTCGGCGCAAAAATACATCTGGATCTGGCTTATCTCGCTGGGCGTCTCCTTCATGGCTTCGCCAGAAACCATCCCTCCTCAGCTTGCCTTTCTAACAAGTGCGCAGCCCCCGTCTGCGTCTGCGGCAAGGGTTGGTAACCAGCCATCCAAACCCAAAGCCGAGATCGATAGACAGGTCTTGGACGACCTCGGTTCCAGCATCGTTAATTGCTGGGCTTTTCCGGCGAATGCGAAACGACAGGCATCCGTCCGCATGCGCTTGCTGCCGACGGGAGAGCTTGATGGAAAGCCAACTGAAATCACCGCGGGATCGGCGTCAACCAGGGCGGACGAGGCTTTGCCTGCCTCAGCCGTACGTGCGGTATTAAATTGCGCGCCGTATGCCAATTTCGTCGCAAAGTCGCCAGAGCTTGCGGGCAATGATTTGATTGTCACGCTCGATCCGGTGAGCATTTCATCTCGTGTGCAAGTGGCAGAAGCCGAAAAAAGCGAAGCCATAGGCGCCGTATCACAAGCCGACGCAAGTTCGTCGAACGCGGACGGAGGGTCGGCTGCTCAAAAGTTGCCGCCGTATAACGATATGCGGGAGCTCTTTGCAGAACACCTAGTGCTCCTATCCAACCCATTGAATGCTGGAGAAGCCGAAGCGAAGCTGCGGCAGCGAGGGGTCGCTCAAATGACGGCCTTTGTTGCTGATTACACGGAGGAGCCATCATCTTGGCTCATCCAACTCGCTGCCGAGGTTGGACCTGCTCTTACGCCAGGAAAGGGATTCTTCTGTCGTGTGTCCAAAGATGACGCAGAGAGCATCGCGCGGCTGCGGCTGGTCTCGGCTATTCGACCGGGAATTGTCATCTCTGGTGAGCTGGGAGAATATAACTTGGATCTCCCGAATCGCGTGATGTCTATCGTGCTCGACCCGTGCCAGATTGTTGATATCCCTCCCCAGTAAACCAGGTGGGCGCTGTACCTCTAATAAACAGCGCCAATGAACGCATCACTTCCGTGACTATGTAAGTTTTGATCGAAATGGCCAGCTGCATGGTAGTTGGTAGCTTTTGCCACGAATCGCTTGAGGCGTGCATCCCGAAGTACTCGGGCTTCTCGTGAGAAACCGAGGACGAAATCCGCGGCGCTGTCATGCCGTGTTGGCGATCGAGTGTATCGCACCTGATGGCACGAAAAACATGTCACCAGCTATGTGCTTCCGACCGGAGCCGAAGGTGACGATTCGTTTGAGCGACGCATGAGGAAACAATCGGATTGAGGTCCACGTTGACATCTTCTCAGGATTGGAACAAATGTAGAACGTGCCAATTTTCTCGACGCTATTAACTGCTTCCGTGAAGAGCGATCGCTCAAGCCTTCTCAGGAATGGCATGCGTCGAACTGCGTAGCGGATATGAACCTGAATGAAGCTGCCTGTGTTGCCGGTCTATTATTATCATGATCATTTCACCGAAATGCTCGACATCGTCAGCGATACCTATGGTGCGGTGCTGACGGATCGACACCGCGCGTTTATCGCGACTTTTGCGACAATTTCGAAGGATGCGCAGTGCCTTCTGATCCGCATGATAAATCGGCGCGGAAGCATCTTTCGACAGTCGGCTTTTCGTTACGCCGAGATATCGAACCCTGGCCGCGCCGTGGCAGTGCTCCGGGCCCTTGGATATGTGCGGTCACTCGCGCACAGCGACTATGCATCCTTCATCGTCTGCCATGCGAAAGAAGCGCTCACGAAGGCTGGGAAGGACGCCGGCCTCACCGATCTGCGAACGTCCTGGGCGAAGGGAAAGGTGGTCGAATATTATCTGGCGAACGTCTCATTTGAGACAGCCTATCACCATTGCGGAGGCGATGATTTCATCGCGCTCGGCGACACGGCCCCGGTCGAATTCCTGCTGTACCTGTATTTCGGGAAGACCGAGCGAGATTTGAAGAACTTCGCCCTGCGCGACCTCGGCATCCTGCGCACCAACAAAAATGCAAACCTGAGTGCCCGCTTCACCGACGCTGAAGAGGCTCATGCAAGCTTCCACTACAGCCGGCTACTTGATCGATTTGAGATCAAATCCGAGGTTACCTTTCGCGCCTCTATTTCTGAAATTCTCGATGGTCCCGAATGCACAACCGACTACGCCGAGGAATTGAAAAGCCGAGCGGCGCACAAGGCAGGACAGTTTTTTGAAAAAGACGGCGAGAAGGGAATTGCGATACAACTGTATCGTGCCGGTTCATCCTTTGTTTGTAATGAGCGCCTGACGCGTTTGCTCTACTCAACGGGAGATAAAAAAGGGTCGGAAGAGCTTCTTCGCAGGATGATTGACGATCCGGCGAGCGATGATGAATTCGTCTTTGCAAATGATTTTTATGCCCGCAAGTTCAACGGTCGGAGAACAGGGCTTTGCACCGAACTGCTGCGGGCCGGCCATACCGTCACAGTCGACGACAGCTGGCGCGGAAATCCTGAGGCTGGCGTAGCGGGCGTCATGCGAAGGCAGGGCCGCACGGTCTTCTATGCAGAGAATAAGCTCTGGCACTGCCTGTTCGCTTTGCTGTTCTGGGAAGAGCTGTTCGAGTCTGGCCAGCTCCATTCGAGCTTCGACTGGGTGCCGCATTGCTTGAAAGACAAGAGCTTCGCGCGTCTGTTCGCGCGCGATATTGACGCGAAGCTGTCTGCCGTGTCGTCGCAGTCCGTGCTCGCCCTAATTTTGCGCACCATCGCAGGAAAGTGGGGGACACCGAACGGGCTCTTTGCCTGGGATCATATCGACATGGATGCGATACGACCCTTGCTTGCCGCTCATCCCGGCGGGGTGAGCACCATCCTTCGGCTCATGAGCGAAGACTTTCGCGCTATGCGCGACGGATTTCCAGACTTGATGATCGAGTTCAATGGCGAGGTCGCTTTTCTTGAAGTCAAGGCGGAAGGAGACGCTGTACGCCGCAATCAACTCACGCGCCTGCGTCAGTTGTCCAGCGCAGGTATCAAGGCTGAAATCGTACGTGTCGATTTTCGCTTCGATCCTGATCAAGAATATGTCGTTGTCGACATCGAAACGACTGGAAGCTGGTCGAATGGCGACCGTGTTACCGAGATCGGTGCCGTAAAAATCCGCAATCATGAAATTGTCGATGAATGGACGTCGCTGATCAACCCGCAGCGGTCGATCCCGGCGGCCATCACACGGCTCACCGGCATTACAAACGCTATGGTAAGAGACGCTCCACTTTTCGCGGAGATCGCGGACAGCTTCATGCAATTCATGGGCGACGGCATCTTCGTCGCCCACAATGTCAACTTCGATTACGGCTTTCTCTCCGGCGAATATGAACGGCTCGAGCGTCGCTTCCGGTTTCCCAAACTCTGCACGTGCGCGACCATGCGCAAGCAATTCCCAGGTCATAAATCCTACAGTCTTGCCAATCTCTGCGACGTGTACGACATCGACCTCAAAGGACATCACAGGGCACTCTGTGACGCACGCGCCGCAGCTCATCTTCTCAACCTGATCAATGGGAAACGCGATACCGGTCCTGCAACGCTTGCGGAGCAAGCTGCATAGGCTGGCCCGGCGGTGAGTTTCGATTTGCACACGCGTCCATTGCCACTAATCGCCGCAGTTGCGATCTCGGCATCGCCCTAATTATGTCTTTGACACTTGCCGCACTCGCCCCGCGCTGATGGGCGACCAAATTCCGGCTAGCGGACTATTCCGGCGATCCGGCCAGTGACGCGCATGGACGTCCCGCGAGGGGACGCTCGACGATTTTGGGCTGTTTCCGAATGACCCTGATCTTACCTTGCTTGTGCAATCCTTGGAGCAGCTGGTAGCGCGGCCCCGCAAGCGCGTACTTGACGATTTCCGCGAGACAAAAAATTGCCGGTGTCGCAGCCGCCCGGGCGGCAGCAGCCCGACGCACCGATTATTGCCGTCGACGTCAGCGTCTCAGAATGGGGCACTATTGTTGGCTCCGTAATTGCAAGACACATATCGGGGTAGGGCACGGGAAGGTCCGCCGTCTCGCGAATGGGACGGCGGCTTTCGTGTTAGGTAGTCAGGCGCGTTCCTTCGCTTTGTGCTTAACCGGTGCCTTTGCTGGCGTAGTCTTTCGACCTAGACCAATTGACTTTGCCATTGCGGACCGATCGGCAGCGTAGTTCGGCGCCACCATAGGGTAGTCGCGCGGCAAACCCCATTTGGTGCGATACTCGTCAGGCGTAAGATTGTGTGACGTCGCCAAGTGTCGCTTCAGGGATTTGAATTTCTTCCCGTCTTCTAGGCTTACGAGGTAGTCGGGGAATATCGACCGATTTGGATTGACCGCAGGGATCAGCTCTGCTCGATCGGCTGCGACTGGCTGGCGGATGCCAGACAATGACGCGTGCACAGAGGCTATGAGGTCAGGTAGGGCGCCCACGGGAACCGGGTTATTGGCCACGTAAGCAGAGACTACATCAGCGGTTAGCTCGGCCAGGTGAACGTCGTGGTTGTGTTCGTCCATCATAAGTCCCCGTTTGTGGGGTCTGTCTATTAGAACGCCCTCATCCGTGCAACCTCCTCCATGCGAGCCACAACGACATCGCTTCATCCCTTGGCCATTAAGGGGCACCGGCAGATAGGCGTTGGCAATTAGCCAGTCACCGATGATGGTTTTGACAAGGTCAAACTTCGACATGTCCATCTCGACCGCAATGACGGACAGCGAATCCTCCACTCTCGGAACGAGTTCGATACCGTCGGTTTTTCTAATTACGAGCGCCGCGTCGGAGCATGAATTGTAGATCGGCGCGCGTAATTATTTGCCGCGTTGCGCCCGTGGGGCTATGACTGGCTATGAGTGAAAAAACTGATGATCTAAAGATCGAAATTCAGAAAGCTGTCGCCATGCTCAATGAATGCGAGGCGGCTATGCGTCTTGGCGAAAGCAACCTTGCCCACGATTTGATTCGCCAGACGATTGTTAGGTTTGAGCGATTGCTTCACGAGGCTGAAACTGTTCCTCAGACTTGATGGACATGCGACTTCAGCTTCGATGAGCGGCCGAGTTTGGTGCTTCCGTTGTAATTGTAGTCCGTGCAAAGCGATATGACATGATTACCAATCTTTCAGCAGAATATCTCTGAGGACAACGGCATCGTTGTGGGCTTCATCATGAGCCGAGTAGACGAGCGTGATAGCTCCCTGCCGTATCATATCGCGCAGTCGGTCGAGCTCACCGCGATGCTCGTTGATCTCCGCAACATATCGCATGCGGAATTCCTCCCAGCGTGCTGGGTCGTGTCCAAACCATTTCCGAAGCTGGGTGCTCGGCGCGATTTCTTTCATCCAAAAATCAATGCCCGCGTCCGTCTTCTTCACCCCTCTCGGCCAAAGCCTATCCACCAACACCCGCGTACCGTCGCTGACGTCACGGCTCTCATATGCCCTTTTTAATTTTACTGGGTGGAGAAGTTTTTCGCTCATCGATGCCCTTTCCTGTTCTGCCCGTCTTGGTGTCGTCAGCTGCACTCTCAGAAGCAAGCAGAATTCACTTCCGAGGCTGGGTTACTATTCTTTGCGCCGACCAGCCACACGTTCACACATAGTGGTGTTCCTTCGCGAAATTCGGAGACATTGAGCATTATCAGCCTGCCATGACCGCCATCTCTCAGCAATTTTGCAGGCTCTCAGCACGCTACCCCCGTCGCGGTGCGGATCCAATATGGTTTCGGGGACCATGGCCATTCAAAGATATCCCTACGCTCGCCGAAACCGGTGTAGCGGGCAACGCGACCGGAGAGTATCCATCATTGGTATCGGTGCAATAAAAGACGGCGGCATGGCTGTCCCACCGCCGGCAGATCGCTGACACCTATGATCACTTCAAGCAGCTGACGTTGAACGGCAGACACGTATAGGCAAAGCGTTGAAACCGAATTGCGGCGAAGGCTAAGCCCGGTCGCCAGTTGCACGTTCAGTGTCACCTGCCTTGCTCCTGCTTCTTTCGGTGGCGACAGGAATTGTTGATCGGCCACGTGCTGGGCCTGCGGCGCGCATTCACCGCGAGCACAAAGGGCAGTATCGTTTTGGCTGCTTTTGCTGCGGTCGGTGTTCCAGATTGTCTCTAACGCCACAACTTGGCTTGCTGCTGGCTTCGCTTGATACGCCCGTCTTGCCGGCAGATCGGGCAATGCGCTCGGCCGCCTGAGCCTGACAAGTTCGTCAAAGCACAAATCATTGAGGTCGTAATCCAATCGCGCGGATGTCCGCCCATTGACATCCTGTGTCTACGTCGAGCCACCCATTGCTCAATGGTATTGCCGATACGTTCGTTCAATAGATGTGTCCTCATCTCGGCTCAATTCTGTAGCGAAGCGGAGCCTTTTGTTGAAACGCCGGGAAACGGGAGTACGCGCGATGCCGCATGAACGATTGGATGTGACCCAGAGAGCGGTTGTCGCCGCGACGATGCTAGCGTTGTGTATCGGCGGTATCGAGCCCGCGTGGAGCTCTGATCACTTCGATTCCCCCGCCATGACCGCGAATCCCCAAGCGGATATTGCTGACGTGTACGCATGGACAGCGCCTGATGGTCGCCGGTTGAATCTCGTCATGACAGTGGTCGGACACAGCCTTTCCGACCGTTTGCAATATGTGCTGCATATCGATAGCGGGAAGACCTTTGGTCATACGACAGCTTCCACGACCATCACCTGCCGTTTCCCAACGCCTAAATTAGCGAGTTGCAAGCTTGGCAACTCGGATCGGGTGGACGGGGATGCCAGCAACATAGGTGGTCTACGGAGCCGCAATGGCAGGTTCCAGCTGTTCGCGGGACTGCGCGACGATCCCTTTTACAACAATGTCAAAGGTTCAATTAGCGCCTACGGCGTGGGGCTTGCTGCCATGAAAGGTGGAAGCGCCCCCCCCGATGCTGCCGGATGTCCTCAACTAGACGCTAAAGCCACGAAGGCGGTTGCCGATCAATGGCGGCACACGGATGGCGGTCCTGCAACCAATCTCCTTGGCAATTGGACGGCGTCCGCGATCGTTGTCTCCGTGGACCTGGACGCCATCTCGGCAGGGGGGTCGATATTGGCGGTCTGGGGTTCCGCCGCCACCTCGAAGCGACTACTCGATCGGATGGGCCGGCCGTTTGTTGGAAATACTTTGCTGGGCGTTTCTCCGTTTTCGACTGACGATGCGAGTGGTGATGAACGTGAGAAGTTCAACGAGGTCGGCGTGAAAGGAGGTGGTACCTTTGAGACGCGGATCGAAGGTTCGTTGGCATTCCAGGACAGTCTTGACGGAGAATGCGGCAATCAGCTGCTTGCGGAAAAGATGCCTGCTTCTCCGGCACGCTATCGCGCGCTTGCTAAAATGTTCGCTGACGACCGGCTCTGGGTCAACAGCGCGGTCCGTGAGTGCAAGCAGTTCCTGGCGGTTGAACTGGCAGCATTGGCCGGCCGGACTGCCTACCGCGCCGATTGCGGGGGCCGCAGCCCAGTTTACGACACACCGAATATGTGGCGATCTCTGTTAGTCCAAGGAACCACAAACGAAATCGCTTGGGACGGTCTGCTTGGCGATGAGCATCGACCTTCTGCAACAGACTTTCCGTTCCTTGCGCCGCCCGATCCGAAAGGGGTGGATCATTAAAATGCGCCGCGGTGCTCCGTGTCGCAGATCGACCATGAAGATCTTGGTTGGAATCGTGCTGATCTTCGCATCGAGTTCGGCGCAGGCCCACATGGGAACCGGTCTTCCTGGCGGGTTCGCGTCAGGGTTCTTGCATCCGCTCAGCGGCGCAGATCACATGTTGGCCATGGTTTCGGTGGGTCTATGGGGAGCCTATTTGGGACGCCCGCTCATCTATTTGCTTCCGGTAATTTTTCCGACGGTCATGGCAGGCGGCGCTCTGCTGGGAATGGTCGGCTTGCGCCTGCCGGCCGTCGAGGTTGGCATCGCGCTTTCAGTTCTGGTGCTGGGCGGCTGCATCGCCTTCGCTGCGGCCGCTCCAATCTGGTGTGCCGCCCTTATCGTCGGTGTTTTCGCAATCTTCCATGGCTATGCCCATGGGGAGGAACTGCCCTCGGCGGCCGACCCCGTGGCATATAGCACAGGCTTCGTGCTCTCCACCGGCTTGTTACACGTATTCGGTATCGGGATTGGCGCCCTCAACGGCTATCGTTGGGGCGCAGTGGCGACCCGCCTGACCGGTGGCTTCATCACAGCAAGCGGACTCTGGTTCCTATATGCGGCGACACGGCCGTGAGGGGAGGGGTACTTCCACCGGCGCTGTTGTTTGCGGCATTAGGTCTCGCGCTCGCTTTTGCTCCGCTTCGCGCGCGATTGTGGAGCTTGGTCGCACTCGTCGGCATACTTGCCTCAGTTTTGCGGGTGAATTTGCCGCCTGACTGGCTCGAGATGGCATTTCTCGGATGCTGGATAAGCACCGCTATCACCGCCGCGGCTGTTCACCTGCCTCGCGGGCTCGGCCTATCAGGCAGCGTTGCACTTGCAGTCAATGCAGGCGTTTGGGCTCACATGGTGGTAGCGTTCTCCGGCGTGCCCTCCGACGCCTTCTGGGCGCTGCTTGCGGTTACAGTGATCGTCCCAGCAGCCGGGTTGATCGCGTTAAATGCATCGATCGCTATCAAGGTGGCATCGAGTTGGCTCATCGCGATCGCTGTGCTTGCCGGAACACTGCCATTCCTTCATGTCACCCCCGGATATCTTCCTGACCACCTCGAATAGGAACTGTCATGACAAGAGATGGGCGAAGCCAATTTAGTCGGATTTTGCGCTCGCGCGGATGGCTCGCACTTTCTGTTCTGTTTGCTTGCAGTGCGTTTCCCGCAGGCGCCCATGATTTCTGGATTGCGCCAAGTTCATACTGGATTTCACCCGCCGTCGTCGTTGGGATGACTCTTCAGGTAGGGCATGGGCCATCTCGCCAGCGATCGCCAATCCCGCTGCGCCGCATAGTCCGTTTCGAAGCGGTGGGACCCGACGGTGCGAGAACAGATTTGAAGGCAGGGCTAAATTTGGGAGGCAGTGCGGAAGATGGCAGTTTCGCCCTTCAGAAACCCGGGTTGAACGTGATTGTTCTTCAGACGGACAGCCTCGCTCAAACACATTTGCCGTCAATCCGATTCAACGACTATCTCGAGGCCGAAGGACTGACCCCGGCGCTCGATTTGCGGACCCGTCTTGGTCGCATGGACCGCGATGGATCAGAAAATTACAGCCGATGTGCGAAATCGATAATGCAGGTCGGCCCCGTTGGCACAGGTCCTCAAGGGCAGATAACTCGCCCCCTGGGTTTACCACTGGAGATCGTACCGGACCGCAGCCCTTATGCACTCCCACGATCCGCGGAGTTTCCCGTGCGGGTTTTATATTTGGGCCGGCCGTTGGCCGGAGCGTTGGTCAAGTTGACCCATTTGGAGGACGACGCCGCGCCCTTGGAATCTCGCCTTACCGATCAGGCGGGCAGAGCGACCTTCACATTGCCGATTGACGGTTCATGGCTGCTGAATGTGATTTGGACGCGGTCTCAGCCGAGTTGGGCCGAAACGGACTTCGAAACCACTTTCTCCAGTCTCAGCTTCGGCTTCCTGCGGAGCGCGTCAACTCCAAGCCGTTAGGTTCCGCTCGAAAGATGGTCCATCGGACGTGAGGTGAACGCCGCACGGTCCATCCTGGACTTTCTCGTGGCGCTGCATAGGAAGGGTCAAGCCATGATCACGGCCTGCCATAGCGCCACCTTCGCATCCTATAAGCTGGCGTAATTTGGTTGTGTGCCACTGCCTTCGAAGCCGCTCTTGGTCACAAACCTGAACCGTATCTACGCTCAGCAGCAGATTGCGATTGATCGGCTCGACATGCTAACCATATCCATTGCGCCAGCGGCGACTTTTCCGATGGCTGCTGAGGCAATGAGACAGGATCCGCCGTCCCTGTTCAGATTCTCGTCCACGTATCTTTAACCGGTAGTAGAAAGTTCGGGACGACAGGGCGGCAGACGGAGCACTACGGGATTGCTAACCAGCCGCCTGCGAGAGGTCATGGTTTTGGTCACTCAAGGCTTGCGAGTCGAACCGGTGCGAGACGCGGCATAGGCGGATTGAGATGGAAGCACCTCATGGGAGAGTGATGCAAGAATGAAAGTTCGTTCGGTTACGGACATGGTGAGCACGGCCGCGAGCGTCAGTCTGGTGGCGGGAATGTCAGCAGAGCGTAACTGTCTTCGGAGGTGGTAGATGGCCACACCGCATGAGACGGACACAGGTCGGGCCACTGGCCAAAAGGTCCTAATCTCGATCATTGATGATGACGAGTCGATCCGCGAGTCCGTTGCGGGCCTAATTCTTTGGATGGGTTTCCGGGTCGCGACATTCGCATCTGGCCCCGAGTTTCTAGCCTCCCCTGAGGTCCTGGATAGCGCTTGCATCGTGTCCGACGTGCAAATGCCGGATATGAATGGCTTCGAGCTGCACCGTCGATTACGGGATCTAGGTCATAGTATTCCGACGATTCTGATTTCGGCATACCCCAATGACGAGGTCGATGTGCGCGCTTCGGCCGAGGGTATCATTGGTTACCTTTGTAAGCCCTTCAGCATCGAAGAATTGGTAATGTGTGTCCGTTCGGCTTCTCTAGCTCCCAAGGGATGATGCCGTAGCTTGGGGTCTCAGCAACAGTGAGGGATGCTATCTTGTGCTTAGAAGGCTTCGTCGGCAAAAATGACTTTGGAAGGTAGCCTGATGACTGCGATCGCTGGGTCTTCAACCAGCGTTCCGCTCCAATGCGCCGTTTGCTTCATCAATTTTGCCCGCCATCAGCCTCATCAGCTGGTTTTCCGTAAGGTCAGACCTCTTGAACGTTCCGAGTTGGCGCCCGAGAAACAGCACTACGAACGTATCTCCGATCGAGTACGCGTGCTGAGCGTTATGCGTAACCAAGATCACGCCGATTCCCGCCTCCTTCGCCTTCTGTATGTAGCCTAGGACGATCTCGGCCTGATTCACTCCAAGAGCCGACGTCGGTTCATCGAGAATGAGAATGCGAGCGCCAAAATGTACGGCTCGAGCGATCGCGACGCACTGACGTTGACCGCCCGAGAGGGTGTTGATCGACCTACGCACGGCGGCCGAGCTGACGCCTAGATCACGCAGCGCTTCCTCGGTCATCGCGATAGCGCTGCGGGAATCAAATCGCTGGAACGGTCCCCAGCCAATCCGTGGCTCTCGCCCGAGAAAGAAATTGCGATACACGGACATGATCGACACCAAGGCAAGGTCTTGGAAGACTGTTGCAATGCCCATGTCTAGAGCGTCGCTCGGCGACCCCAGACGCACTCCAACCCCTGATACGCGTACAGTCCCGTTGTCGGGCTTTGCCACGCCACATAGGATTTCAATCAGCGTAGACTTGCCGGCTCCGTTGTCACCTAGCAGGCAAACCACTTCCCCCGGCCGGACGGAGAGGCTCACGTCAACCAACGCTGCAACATTCTGGTACGATTTCGAGACGCAGACAGCCTCAAGGTAAGGGTCATCTTTTATGAGCCGCACCCTCCGGTTTCATCGCCTTTAATCGAGTGTAGTTATTGATAAGCACCGCTATCAGAAGCATGAGACCAAGAAATGTCATGAACCAGACATCGGGAAGCGGCGTGAAGAAGAAGCCTTGGTCGACCATGCCAAAGAGCAGGGCTCCGAAAAGGGATCCGATTGGCGACCCGTAGCCGCCGGTCAGGAGCGCACCGCCGATGACCGCAGCCGTGACCACCTCGAATTCGCGCCCGACCGCTGCGTTGGCATTGCTTTGGTTTATGGCAAAGATATCCAGTGCGGCAACTAACGATGCTGAAACCGCCACCGTCACATAGAGTAGGATTTTGACCTTTTTGACCGGGATACCCAGCCGCACAGCGGTCCGCGAATCTCCGCCGGTGGCATAGATCCAATTGCCGAAAGCGGTCTTTTCCAGGACCCACGCCGCTAAGATTGTTATGAGAACCCACCAGCACAGCGAAATGGAAAACGGACCGATCGAGGATGCAAACAATGCCGCCGACGCGTCCCCGGCCGTCACGTCTCGAACGCCATCCACCGTGCTTGTGCCAATCAACATCCGTAAGCCGCCTTGTGCAGCACCGCGCAGAATGAACAGCATCGCCAACGTTATTATGAAAGAGGGCAACCTGGTTGTCACGACAAGGAGGCCGTTGATTATTCCGACAACTGCTGCCGCCGAGATGGTGACGGCCAAAGCTGCTGAAAGTGGCCACCCACATTCAACTAAAAGGTAGCCTAAAATCGACTCGGCTGCCGCCACCATAGATCCAACAGAGAGGTCGAACTCGCCCGCTACCATCAGGAGCGTGACCGGTGCGGCAATAATGCCGATTTCCGCCGCGACCTCCAGATAGTTGCGTGTCATCGGCAGTGTCAGAAACCCTGCCTCGCCTGTGAAAACGGCAAAGAAGACAAAAACGATTACCGTCCCGGCGACGGCGGTCAATTCTGGACGGGCCAACACTGAAGCAATGCGCTTGGCGCTCAGGATTCCCATGGTGGCGCCTTAGTATCAAACGACATGCAGCGCCTCCAGCCCTGGATTCTGGTTACTCCTAGCGAGCGGAAGCCTCAAGTCTGTTGACGTTGTTCGGAGTGATAACGACGGGCCCGGTCACGAGCACTGGCTCGGCTGGTTGAATGGCTTGGCGAATATACAGCGCCAGCATTATCACCGGATAGTAGCCTTGAGCGTACTGTTGCGCATCAAGGGCGAAATCTAGTTGGTGCGCCTTGAGGGACGAAACGGCGCCTGCTGTTAGATCGATCGTGCCCCAATGCATCGCCTTTCCGCGCTCACCTATGTCGGTGCGGACCTGGGTCATTGCCGCGATGCAACATCCACCGATAGAGAATACGGCGTCTATCGAGGGGTCTTTTTGCAGTTGCGATTCGGTAATCGTCTTGATCCGGTTTGAATTGTTGAAATCGGTGAGCGGGATCTCGGCCAAAGCTGAAGTTCCAGCAAATGCCGCCTTGAACCCGTTGGTACGCGCATCAAGGAAGGGCAATGCGCCAATAGGGGCGGTGATAATCAGCGCGTGTTTCGAGCCGAGAGCATTGAACTGCGCTGCGCCCACCGCGCCCTGTCTACCCGGGTCATCGCCAACGAACGCAAGCGCGCCGACATCGGCCACCTGGTCGCCTCCCTGATTAACGATAATTACTGGAATGCCGGCTTCCGACGCTTTCTTGATACTCTCGTTTAATGAAGCGGGCGTTGGATCGGACACGATAATACCGTCAGGTTTTGCGGCTATGGCGGCTTCAAGATTCCGGCGCTGCTGGTTCGGGTCGTTTAGATTGTTTTCGATGCCGCGATACTGCACATTCACGCCAAGGTCGTTGCCTGCCTGCTCTAGGCCTTTGATAACGCCCGACCAATACGTATCGGACGGCGGGGAATGGGTCACCATTATGAAGTTTGGCTTGGCGATGGCGACGCCTTCGACGCTGGAGACGCACGCAAGTGCGATGGCTATCATTGCAACCTTGTTGAACATGATCTTTCCCTCTGGTGCATCCCTTACGCTCTTCTGGCGCGCCGACCCGCTCATCGCGGCGAGCCGCGTATTTTCGGCATTCGTAGTAAATGTACCAAACCCCATTTTTTTGCAAATCAGAGGGCACTGTCTAGCGACGGAGAAGGGAGCCAGGTGAGGATCAACCGCTCGCGCAATGACATTGGCATATTGTTCGCCAGAACTCGCTGAAGTTCCCTTGCCGTGTACCAAGAAGCGGCCACGGGGATTGGTGTCCTTTTTTCATTTTACCGCATTTGGACAAACTAGGCTCGCCTGCCAGTCGCCGAACAGTCGCCCGGTGGCGAGTGGAGCCTAGTCAGCACGGTTTCTTTGTGAAACGCTCCTCCGCAATATCCAATTGGAAAAACCGTGGAGCGTGATGGATGGAGCCGCAGATCTCGCTTTTTGCGCGCGAAAGTGGTCCTGAAGTTCTGTGGAAGGACGGCGAGCGCGCGCTCCATCGAGAGCTAATGGCTTATGGTGATCAGCCGCCGCGCAATGTGCTTGCGCTCAGGTTGACCACAGTGCACCCACGTCCGACGAGCATCGCTCAGATCGCGCATGAGTTCGAACTCAAGGACCATCTCGACAGTGCTTGGTCTGCCCGTCCCATAGAGCTCGTTCCAGACCGCGATAGAACGATACTGATATTGGAAGATCCCGGTGGCGAAACACTTGACCGCCATATCGGTAAACCGATGTCGATACCTCAGTTCCTTCGACTGGGTATAAGCACTGCAGCGGCCCTAAGCCATGCACATCAACGAGGCTTGGTCCATAAGGATCTGAAGCCGATACATATTCTGGTGAACCAGATATCTGAGCGAGTGTGTCTGACGGGGTTTGGCCATGCCTCCCGACTGCCGCGTGAGCGTCAGGCACTTAGCCCACCAGAGTTCATCGCAGGAACGCTTGCGTACATGGCACCTGAGCAAACCGGACGAATGAACCGCTCGATCGACTCGCGTAGCGATCTCTACTCGCTCGGAGTGGTGTTCTACGAAATGTTGGCGGGCGTGTTGCCATTCACCACGTCCGACCCCCTCGAACTGATTCATTGCCACATTGCCAGGACTCCGGCGCCGCTGTGTGAAAGAGTGGCGAATATACCAGGCCCGATCTCCGATATAGTCACAAAACTGCTCGCGAAGACAGCCGACGAACGCTACCAGACCGCCACTGGCGTCGAGCATGATCTCCAACGTTGCCTGTCGCAGTGGCAAGCGGCAGGGAAGATCGTCCCATTTACCATAGGCGCCCGTGACACGCCTGATCGACTAATGATGCCAGAGAAGCTCTACGGAAGAGATATCCAAATTGCGTCCCTGCTAAATGCCTATGGTCGCGTCGCGACGACTGGGGCAACGGAACTGGTGATTATCTCTGGGTATTCCGGGATCGGAAAATCCTCCGTCGTGAACGAGATGAATAAGGCCATATTATCGTCTCGCGGCCTCTTTGCTTCCGGCAAGTTCGAACAGGAAAAGCGCGATATTCCGTACGCAACGGTCGCTCAGGCATTTCAGCGATTGATCCGCAGCTTCTTAGGCAAGGGCGACTCGGAACTGGCAGGCTGGCGCAGGGCATTGCGCGAGGCCGTAGGGTCACAAGGACAGCATCTAGTCGAACTCATGCCCGAACTGAAGCTGGTTATCGGGGAGCAACCGCCTGCTCCGGATCTTCCGCTGCAGCAGGCGCAGCAGGCTTTCCAAATAGCCTTCCGAGGCTTTGTCGGCGTGTTCGCAACGGAAGAGCATCCGCTGGTACTGTTCCTAGATGATTTGCATTGGGTCGATGCGGCATCGCTCGACCTCCTCGAAGATCTGATGACCCGTTCTGAGCTTCGCTACCTGCTGGTGATCGGCGCTTACCGGGACAACGAAGTCGATTTGGATCACCCGCTCCCCCGCAAGTTGGAGGCCATTCAAAGCACGGGCCTGAAAGTCGAAAAGACTAAGCTGACGCCTCTCAGCCGAAAACATCTTGAAGAGCTGGTGATGGACGCGTTTCATTGCGTTCGGGCTCGCGCTGTCGCTCTAGCTAGAATTCTTTTTGAAAAGACCGCTGGTAATCCTTTTTTTGTAATGCAGTTCCTGTCTGCCCTTGTCGATGAAGGCGTAGTTGAATTCGATCGGACAATAGGAGCTTGGACTTGGGATCCTGAAGGCATTCGAAGCAAATTATACACCGAAAATGTGGTTGAACTGATGGTGGGCAAGCTTGCCCAGCTGTCAACAGTTACGCAATCTGCACTGCTCCAATTGGCTTGTCTTGGGACCGCCGCTTCCACCGCGATGCTTGCGACGGTCCTCTCGAGGTCGGAGGATCACGTCCATGCAGCGCTTTGGGATGCCGTTCGGCGGAATTTCATCGAGAAGAGTGACGATAGCTACAGATTTATTCATGACCGAATACACGAAGCTGCCTATTCGCTGATCCCGCACGACAAACGGATCGAGATGCATCTCCACATCGGTAGAGTGCTGGTCTTGAACACGCCCTCTTCAATGCGAGATGAGTTGATTTTCGATATCGTCAATCAGCTCAACCGCGGCACTGCACTTATCTTCTTGAAGGAAGAGCAGGAACAACTCGCCGAGTTCAACCTGATTGCAGGCAGGCGAGCTAGGGCGTCGGCCGCCTTTCTTCCAGCACTCAATTATTTCGCTACCGGCGCATCACTTTTGGGAGCCCAAGCTTGGGTAGATCGCCATGAACTCGCGTTTGCCCTTGAGTTCTATCAGGCTGAATGCGATTTTCTTATCGGTCAGAAATGGGCTGCCGAAGAACGCCTCACTACGCTCTCTGTCCGAGCAGGAAGTACGCTTGAGAGAGCGACTGTCGCTTGCCTGCGCATTGATTTGTATACGACCCTCGATCAATGCGACAAAGCCGTTGACATCTGCATCGAGTATCTGGGTCACTTGGGAGTGAACTGGTCACCGCATCCGACGCGAACTCAGGTGAAGCGCGAATACGGCAAGATTTGGAAGCGGATCGGCGATCGGACGGTTCAAGAACTGGTCGATTTGCCGTTGATGAAAGACGCTGTTTCCCTCGGCACACTAGACGTGCTCACGAGGATCTTTCCGTCGGCGCTTTTCACCGATGCAAATCTGCTTTCGCTTGCCATCTGCCGCGCAATTAATCTGAGCCTGGACGAAGGGCACGGCGACGGCTCCTGTGTTGCCTACGTCTTTTTCGGCAAAATAGCCGGGCCCCAGTTCGGCGATTACAAAGCTGGGTTCGCGTTCGGTCATCTCGGTTATGAATTGGTGGACAGGCCGGGCCTGGAGCGATTTCGCGCCCGTGCCTATCTCTGGTTTGCGCAGTTTTCATTAACGTGGACCCGACATGTCAGCGTTAGTCGAGCGCTTATTTGGCGGGCATTTGAAACGGCGAAGGAGGCTGGCGACCTCACGTTCACCGTGTATAGTTTCGATAACCTTAACACGAATTTCTTAGCGGCGGGTGATCCGCTTGAAGAGACACAGCGTCAGGCGGAGCGAGGTTTGGAGCTCGCCGTGCGAGCGAAATACGACCACATAATCGATCTCATGAAGGCGCAAATGGGTGTTATACGATGTTTGCGGGGACTGACTTACAAATTTGGCAGTTTCGATGATGGGCAGGTGAGCGAGTTTGAGCTCGAACGGCGCTACGCGGCCAACTCTGCAACTAAACAACCCGAATGTTGGTATTGGATTAGGAAGCTTCAGGTCCGCTTCTTTGCCGGGGAATATTCTACTGCATTAGCCTGCGCGGCAAGAGCCCGTGAGTTGCTTTGGACATCCGCTGCGATGTTTGAGACAGCGGAATATCATTTCTACGCGGCGCTTTCTCTTGCTGCTTTCTGCAATCCAGTCCTGGCGAAATCCGCCGATCCAACATCGCACTTCTCCAAGAGGCCAGGTGCGCTCGAGGACCACTGTCGGACACTCGTGGCGCATCACAGACAGCTCGAGCTGTGGGCTGAGAATTGTCCAGAGAATTTTGAAAACAGAGCTGCGCTGGTTGGTGCAGAGTTAGCGCGGCTCGAAGGCCGCTATCTAGAGGCGGAGCAGCTGTATGAACAGGCAATTCGCTCCGCCCGTGTCAATGGGTTTTTCCACAATGAAGCGATCGCCTATGAGACAGCCGCGCGGTTTTACTCCGCCAGGGGGTTTGAAGACATCGCAGAAATGTATCTTTCAAAAGCCCGCGACGGCTATTTGAGATGGGGCGCACTGGGCAAGGTAAGACAGTTAGAGGCTGACCATCTCAGATTAAATATCGTCAACCGATACGTCGGAAGCAGCGACGGGGCGACGCCTGCCAAACACCTCGATCTCGCCGCCGTTCTGAAGGCTTCTCAGGCTCTATCAAGCGAAATTCTGTTGCCACGACTCGTCGAGCAGTTGATGACGATCGCCTTGCAGAGTGCGGGCGCTGACCGAGGACTGCTTATCCTACCGCGTCAGGACGATTACGTGGTCGAAGCTGAAGCTCGAATAGTCGGCGACGGCATCGTCCTGCAATATGGCCACTCCACAGAACTGGTGGCTCCCGAAACCATCCTTCGCTACGTCATGAGGACGCAAGAAGCGGTAATTCTCGATGACGCAACCAAGCAGCATCTCTTTTCAGTCGACCCATATATGACTTTTCGCAACCCGCGATCGGTTCTCTGCCTTCCGCTGGTTCGTCAGGGGGTTCTGGGCGGAATGCTTTACCTTGAGAACACCTTGGCATCGCACGCCTTCACGTCCGATCGCATAACACTCCTGGAACTCTTGGGAACCCAGGCGGCGATTTCTTTGGAGAACACGCGTCTCTACAGCGATCTGCAAGAACGCGAGGCGCGTGTTCAGCGGCTGTTCAACGCCAACATCATCGGGATATTCACTTGGGATCTTAATGGTAGAATCACCGATGCGAATGATGCGTTCTTGCGGATCATCGGATATCGACGTGAGGATCTCGAGTCTGGCTCACTGCGCTGGAAGAGCCTGATGCCCGATGAATGGGATCCGCAAGATGATCGCATTATGGACGAAATGCGCGCTACTGGCGCCGCGACGTCATTCGAGGGAGCCTACGTCAAAAAAGATGGCACCCGCGTTCCTGTCTTGATCGGTGCGGCACTCTTCGACATGCGGTCAACCGAGGGCGTTGCATTCGTCGTCGATCTGACGGATCGGCAACTAGCCGAGGAAAAAGCGCGCGAAAGTGAACGTCGATATCACGAAACCAAGCTGGCGCTCGCACACGTAAACCGTGTAACCACAATGGGACATCTGGCGGCCTCGATCGCCCACGAACTGAGCCAACCTATCTCAGGTGTGGTTGTCAGCGCGGAGACGGCGTTACTATGGCTGGGCGAAGCGCCAAACGTTCCTGAAGCTCAAAAAGCGATCGCACGAGTTGTCCGCGATGGCACCCGCGCTGGGCAGGTGTTCAGTCGGATCCGTACACTTGTTAAAAAGGCACCCTCGCTAAAATCGATTTTGGATATAAACGAAGTCATCCTTGAGACCATCAGCCTTACACATGGCGAAGCCATCAAAAGTGGCGTTTCAATCGAAATGCGGCTCAACGAGAGGCTGCCGCTGATCTTGGGCGATCGAGTCCAGCTGCAGCAGGTCGTTCTCAACCTCATTATGAACGCTCTTGATGCCATCAAGGGGACCGGCGACACTGCAGGAGAAATCCGAGTGAGCTCTGCGGTCACGGGCTCCGGTGAAGTCCATGTATCGGTGCAAGACTCGGGACCAGGCATCGATCCCGCAAACCTCGAACGCATTTTTGGAGCGTTCTATACGACCAAGGCTGACGGGCTCGGCATGGGGCTCTCGATTTGCCGCTCAATTATTGAGGCGCATGGTGGAAAACTATGGGCAACTATGGTCCAAACTCGAGGAGTAATCTTCCATTTTGTCGTGCCTGTTGAGGAGAGAAGTCATGCCAGGCAGTAACCAAAAATACGATTCCCGATCTTCCATGAGGACGCACTCACGATGCTAGATGCGTCGTGCGTGCGGGGAAAGGACGCATTTCATAATGATGTCACCAACAACCTGGCGGATTTTGCTTCTTCTAGCAGTTTGGCCCATAGACTCCTGCCGAGCGTTCGATATGACGGCAACAAATGCGCTACGGCGATTTTTCAATTGGCAGCATAACGTTAAACACGGCGCCATGAGGTTTGTTCGGAGTTGCCCATAGCCTGCCGCCATGCGCTTCCACGATCGTGCGGCAGATCGGCAATCCCATCCCCAACCCACTGGACTTGGTCGTGTAAAACGCCTCGAAAATACTCTCAGGATTGGCCTGAGATAGACCCGGACCCGTATCGCTGACCGCGACAAGGACGCCGTCTGAGTCAACCTTGCTGGTGCTGATCGACAATTCGCGCAGTACCTGCCCAACCTCGCTCATGGCTTCGATGGCGTTCATGATCAAATTCAGGATCACCTGTTGTAATTGGACTCTGTCCCCCAAAATGCGCGGCAACCCCTCTGCCAGTTGCATCTTCGCCACGACGCCTCTCTCTGACATTGGGATACGGGCTAGTGCCGAAATTTCCAAAATTGTTTCGTTGATTTCCAAATTTTCCTTCCGGGCAGGGGCATTTTTGGAGAAGTCACGAATACGGCTTACAATATCAGCGGTCCTCTTACCGTCTCTCATAATGCGATCGATGGCGTGCTTGGCCCCATCCAAATCTGGCGGCTGACGAGCGAGAAAGCGCATCGCGGTTCCAGCATTCGTCAGCGTGGCAGCTATAGGTTGATTGACTTCGTGAACAATGGAGGCTGCGAGTTGGCCCATTGTCGCTACGCGGTTCGCGTGCACCAGCTCGGCCTCGGCGCGTTTTCGCTCCGTCAGATCTACAACGAATGCGACGCCCTGATGTCCGAGTTCGTCGAAGGTCGCCCCACCCACAAGCACGGGCACGAGATTGTCGTCTTTCCGAAGAAGATCCTTCTCGTACGGTCTGCAGGTTCCAGTAGAAGCCATGTCCGCGAATGCTCGTTCGTCCGCCCAGCTCCATTCGGCGGGTGTCAAGGAGGTCCAACGCAACGAGCCCGAAGCAACATCGCCGCGGCTATATCCCACGATTTGGAGAAAGGCCTCGTTGGCTTCCATGATGCGACCGTCGAGATCGAAAATACATATTCCGATGATATTGGAGTCGACAAGACGCCGAACCTTTGCCTCCCGCTCTTGGAGATCGCTATACAAGCGTGTGTTTTCAAGCGAGATCGCTGCTTGCGCCGCAAGCAGTTCCAGGACCCCGATTCGTCCCGGCGTGAACGCGTGTGAGGTCAGCGCGTTTTCCAGGAGGACAATTCCTGTCAACTCTCCCTGTTTGATCAGCGGTACGCACAGGATTGACTTTGATAGTTGATGGTGCAGATACCCGTCCACGGAGAACAGGTTAGGTTTGGAGGCATCATCGAGAATGACGCTTTCCCGTGTGCGGATGACGTAGCGCACAAGGGATTCTGGACACGTGATTGACGTGATCGGCTCTTGATTTAATGTGACTTCGATCTGATTTCCGGCCGCCCGCGCTTCCGCATGGATCAGATATTCACCCCCTGACGGCAGGATCAAAAGGCCGCGATCCGCGCCCGCGTTCTCGATCAAGGTCCTCATCAGCCGCTTGATTAACTTGGGCAGCTCGATCTCTCCAGACAAAGCCTGAGAGGCTGCTATGACACTCTCTGCGTCGAGATGTTGAACCCGGGAGCCAATGCCCGCGTCACGACCTTGCACTTCCGGAGCGGTCAGGTGCGGATAAAGCCGGTCTAGCTGCCGCGCCTTGCCGTCGGCGCCCCAGCGGACATAACATCGCCGAGCATGACCTAAATGGGCAATGGCGGAAATCTTTGAGCCGCGCGCATTGTAAAACCTCGCGGCCAACTCATAGGCAAGGCCTTCGTTCTGCACGAACCCTTGATCGCGAGCAGAGGAAATTGCCTCCTCGTAGAGCCGCATGGCTTCAGCATCCCGTCCTTCGATACGGGCGAGCTCCGCGGAAACAAGTGCGTGCTTGTCGCCGAAGGTCGGTGGGTAATTTGCAGCCCACTCTCTGAGTTGCTCCAGGTGCAGCGCCAGGAGATCATGCCAAGCTCCCTTCTCGCCGACCGAAGCGCTCTCATAGAGAGCAGTCACGGTCAGCGCGGTATAGTAAACATAGTCGAGCTTCTGGAAATGAACCGGTGCAGCCCAAAGCAATTCTTTCGCTGTCTCGGCCGATGCGAGCGCCTCGACGTAGTCGCCCGACAAGAACCGGGCTTGTAACTTCAAGATCCAGTACAGGCAGGTCGCCGTGGCCGTCCCGTCAGCCATGATCTGCGCCTCGAAATCCGCTTCGTCAAATTGCGCATCGCTGAAGGTAGAGAAAGTTAAGGACCGGCCCTGCATGGTCGCTACGAAGCGTTGCTGGGCCTCGATCACGGTAGCGACGTCATGGAACCGAGCTTTCCGGACAAAATCCAGGGCCCTTTCCGACTCCCGCCACACTGCGTCGAGCGGGTCGTTCCGCGTCAGAAAATTCGTTATCGACTTGTCCATGCAGTAGCAGGCGACAGTCAGATCACCGGTGTCGTTTGCTATACGAAAGGCCGTCTCAAGAAAATTTATCGAGGTTGCGATCGGTTGTGTCCAGACGGCGACAACGCCTTTCGCATGGTAGGCCTTCCCCCGGTAGGCGACGAAACCTTGCTTATTGACAAGCTCGCAGGCGAGCTCAGCGAATCGATAGCCGTCGCCGTAACGGCCAAATACTGGTCCCAGGATTTGGCCGAGATCGGCATAGCCATGGGCCGATGCGCCGCAGGTTCCGTGCTGCATTGTCATCTTCGCTATCCGGCACGCGAGCAACGACCACAAATTGAAGTCGGTATGGTTAGCAGGGGAGAGGAGCACTGACAGCACATCCATCGCGGCCAGCATTTCTGGATCCGTCATCATTGGCAGATCAATCAAGTTTTCGATCGGCTGTCCGCCAAGAGTTTGCCAGACCGTTTCGTATTCCGCCTGGACTTGCGCCTCAGTCGGGTGCGCCGAGATGTCAATGCCGAACAGGCGCAGGCACGAGAGTGCGCTGTCGACGGCTTGGGCATTTTCCGATTTCAGAGTGTGGAGCAGGACTTTCAGACGATAGGTGGTCGCCAGGTCGACTTTCGACGCCGCGCGTTGCAGCAAATCAATTATCAATTGCTCAGCTTCTTCGAAGTTGCCGCTCAAGAATTCGCATTCCGCACGTTCTAACCAGAGGCCGAATGTCAGTTCGTATTGTTTGTTCCAGCTTGTTTTGTCGAGCATGGTCATGCCGGCCGCTAGATACACGGATGCGGACACATAGGCAGCGGACGCTTTGGCCTTTCTCCCTGCGCGCAGGTTGAGCGTCGCTAACTGGGATTTCTCCTGCGGTTTAATCAGTTGTCCAGCGCCCCGATTGAGCTGGCCGGCGACATCGAATAGGTGCTCGGCGAGCTGGTCATCCGTCATGTTCGCCAGAAGCGTGCGGCCGACGAGCAGGTGGGCGTCAACTCGATGTCCGTCGGGGATAAGCGAATAAACCGCCTGTTGAATTCGATCATGCAGAAACCTGTACGCGCCATCCTGCTGATCGATGAGACCTGCATAAACAGCTTCCCGGAGCGTCTCGTGCATTGCTTCCTCTGTCTCTTTCTGAACCAGAGTCAGGATGGCGACGTCGGTGGCGTGGCCAAGACAGGCGAGCTGTTTCAACACGTCTTGGGTCAGGGGAGAAAGTCGCTTCAGCTTCTCCACCATGAGATCCACCACATTATCGGTATAGCCCTTGGCGTGTATGAGATCGATTTCCCAATGCCAAGCTCGCGCAACAGGATCAAATGTGAGCAATCCCTCGTCGGCCAATTCCGTCAAAAACTGGATTGCAAAGAATGGATTTCCCCCGGTTTTCTCCTGAACCAGCTCCGACAAAGGCCGCGCACGCTCGATATCACAGCGGATTGCACTCGCGGTAAACTGGCTGATCTCGTCGGACCCGAGGGGACCCAGCTTTATCTCACCCACCCTCGCATCAGTTTTTTTGATCGTATCCAGCATATGCAAAAGCAGGTGAGCGGGCCCGACCTCGTCGTCTCGATAGGCGCCAACCAGCAGAAGGTTGCGCACCTCCGAATGCGTGATCAGGTGCCCGATAAGGTCGAGTGTGGCTGCGTCCAGCCATTGCAGATCATCCAGGAACAGCGCGAGCGGGTGCTCCGGCGTCGCAAACGCGCCAAGGAAGCGACGGAACACAGCCTTAAATCGGTTTTGCGCCTCTTGGGACGGCAGGTCGGAAACGGACGGTTGTTTCCCGATGATGAACTCCAGTTCGGGAACGAGGTTGACGATCAGCTGTCCGTCCACACCGACCGCCTCTGACAAGATACGCCGCCAGCGATCCACTTCCCCTTCGCTCTCAACGAGAATCTGACGGACCAGGGTCTGGAAGGCCTGTGCCAGAGTTGCGTATGGGCTATCGCGCTTGTACTGGTCGAACTTGCCTGCAGCGAAAAGTCCCCGCGACGGGACGATGACCTTATGTAACTCGTTCACCACTGAGGATTTGCCGACACCGGAATAGCCGGATATCAATACGAGTTCGGAGGTGCCTTCGACCACTACCCGATCGAACGACGCGAGCAGAGATTCGATCTCGCTTTCGCGCCCATAGAGCTGCTCCGGGATCATCAACTGGCCCGATGTGTCGTGGGCGGCTAGTGGGAATGGTTCGATGCGACCATGTAGCTGCCATTCCATTAGGCACCGACGCAGGTCGGCCTCGACCCCCCCCGCGGTCTGATAGCGTTCCTCGGCCGTCTTCAGGAGAAGCTTCATCACGATTGACGAGAGTACCTGAGGAATTTCGCTTATACTTTCAGTGGGCGAGACAGCACGCCTCGCAATATGGCAGTGCACCCATTCCATCGGATCAGAAGCGGTGAATGGGAGCCGGCTGGTCAAGATTTCGTACAGCGTGACCCCGAGAGAATAGAGATCGCTCCGGGAATCGATAGAACGGTTCATACGCCCCGTCTGTTCAGGAGCCATGTACGGAAGCGATCCGGCGATGAATTGGGGCGCTTCAGGCTGCTGACGCTCCCGCGGAAGCCGAGACGCAACCCCAAAGCCTGTAAGCCAAACGCGACCGCGGTCGTCTACAAGTGCGTTCGCCGGCTTGATGTCCTTATGGATGAGCCCTTGCTTGTGGACTTGACCAAGCGCCACTGCCAAACCAATGGCAATACGCAGCAAGTGGGATAAATCGATGGGGAGTCCTTTGTGCTCCTCTATTGCTTGGTCCAGGGGTTCACCGCCTGAATCCTCAAGGATGAGGAGCATTCGTCCTTGGTGGCGAGCAATGGCGAGGGGCCGGGCGGCCCATGCTGCATCAAGTCCGCTCGCCAGCGCGTATTCGTGTTCGAGCCGCCGAATACTCTGAAGTGACGGCTGCTCACCAGCGACCGACACCGCTAGAATCGGTGTCTGGTTGCCGACCTCTTTGCCGCGGTAGAGCGTGAACTCCGCCCCTTCGCGAAGCACCTCCAAGGCGTACTCGGAATCCTCGGCCATCAAGCTTCTTATTGCTAGGAGAATGAGCCCTTGTCACAGAAAGAGATTGGCCCGCGAAACCCGGAGTCGAGCACGACCCTACTGTCAATCTGCCGGAGCGTCCATCTTTATTGGTTTGCTGCGAATGAGCCGCAGCCCGATCCCAGCCTTGCAGGACAAACGCCACTTTACATAGACAGCCTTTCGTCCTGGAGTTCCACCTGTCAGGAGTCCGTCGCATTGATCAAGCTGACCGCTCTGATCCCGCAGCTCGGTATCGAGCAACTCGCTCTCGAGCTGTCGCTTGACGATGAGGCTTCGACAGGAAGGACGGCGCCACACAACTGGCCAAAGCGGCACATGGCGAAATGGCTAACTCGAAACTCAAGGCGCGGCTTTGAAGGAAGACGCCCAGAATTTTCGACACTCTGAGAGGCTCGCCGTATATCTGGCACATGTCGAGCCAGCAGAAATGCAGACGTCTACAAAACTGCGTGATGTGAGGCCGATCAATCGCGACACGCTCTTTCGATTCGAGACAATGCATCCGGCCAGGCGAGACCCCGTTATCGTCGATGCAAAGCTTGACTGGTCTCGGCGTCGAACAGGCTCACCTTGGCGATGTCAGGCTCTACAAAGAGAATCTCGCCGGGGCGGGCACTGATTCTCTCACGAAACACGGCGACCGCCGGCGTGCCGGCGATCCTCAAATGAACCTGTGTTTCGGAGCCTGTTGGCTCGACCACGTCAATCGATGCGGCAATACCCTTGCCCGAGAGAGGGATCCTGAGATGTTCGGGCCTTAAGCCGTAACGCACCTGCTTCCCCTCCGCCGCGCTGAAGCCCGGCGCGACCGGCAAAAGCGTGCCGTCGTTGGTTCGCACCGCCGGCGCGCCGTTGTTTCGCGTCACGACGCCATCTATGATGTTCATCGACGGCGAGCCGATGAAGGTCGCGACGAACAGATTGGCCGGATGATCGTAAAGCTCGAGCGGGCTGCCGATCTGCTCCACCCTCCCGTCATTCAACACGACGATCTGGTCGGCCATGGTCATAGCTTCGACCTGGTCGTGCGTGACGTAGACCGTGGTGGTGCGCAGGCGTTGATGCAGCGCCTTGATCTCGGCGCGCATGGCCACGCGCAATTTGGCATCCAGGTTCGATAGCGGCTCGTCGAACAGGAACACCTGCGGGTTGCGCACGATGGAGCGGCCCATGGCGACGCGCTGGCGCTGGCCGCCTGACAGCTGGCGCGGATAGCGATCGAGCAGCTGGGTCAGGCCAAGGATTTCCGCCGCCTTGGCCACCCGCTCGTTTTTTTCCGCCTTCGGCGCTTTGGCCAGCGTCATCGAGAACGCCATGTTCTCGGCGACCGTCATATGCGGGTAGAGCGCATAGTTCTGGAACACCATGGAGATGTCGCGCTTCTTTGGCGGCAGGTCGTTGACGACCTTGTCGCCGATGCTGATCGTGCCGCCCGAAATATCCTCCAGTCCGGCGATCATGCGCAGCAGCGTGGACTTGCCGCAGCCCGAGGGTCCGACCAGTACGACGAACTGACCGTCCGGGATCTTGACCGAGACGCCGTGCAGCACGGCGTGCCCGGCGTAGGATTTCAGCACGTTGTTGATTTCGACTGAAGCCATTCAGATCTTCCCTATGATCGTAGGTGCAGCACGTTCAGGCGCCGCTCACATGTAGTTCGTCGGTGGAGAGCGCACCTTCGGCGATGAGCAGTCCGATGCCGCCATCGGGCAATGCCTCGGCGCTGGTGTCGACCGCCTCGATCGCCACACCATCGAACAGCGCTTTGATGTGGCTGCCCTTTACGGTCAGCGTCACCGGGATCGCCTTTTCGAAAACGAGATCGTATGCCGTCTCCGCCAGAACGGCGGTGTCGGCGTCCCGTGTGCGCACGATTTGCAGCTTTCCGTCGCGAGTGGCGCGCACGGCGTAGTAACGCCGCAGGCCCTGAACGCGCGCGCAGACGCCACCATAATTGCCGAGGTGAATGACGATGTCGCCGAAGACTGTATAGTCGGTCCATTGCCGCGTCCCGTGAATCACGATGCCTTCGTCGCGGCTTTGCGAAATGCGGAAGCTCGGAGGATAGCGTTTGGAAAAGAAGCTGACGCCATTCACCCAGGCCATGCGCCAGAAATCGCATTCGCCGGCGGGACGGTGCAGCGTGAGTTCCGGCGCCCCGTCCCAGCGGAGATAGTCAAGCAGCACACGGCCATCCGCACGCTTGCCCCCGCTGGTGAGTACGATGCCGATCTCGGCGATCGGCTGGCCGTCCAGATCCGGCAGGCGCCATGACAGGACACGGTCTTCGCCCGCCTTCAAGATGACCGCATCGCCATCGAAATCGCGCAGACGATCCTCGCCATCATAGGCACGGATGCGCAGCCGCACCGACACCGCGCCCTGGTTGTGGCGATCGGCGACGACGCGCGCCTTGACCACTTGCCCGGGATAGACTAGCGGCGTCGCCATCAGATCGTAGGTGCGCATCGACAGCACCTCGCGCGGCGAGAAGGTCGGCGTCGTCACCGCGGCGCTCAGCCCTGGCGCCAGCGCCCCATAGTTTATGGTCAGTGCACGCGCGTTCTCGAATTCGACATTGCCGACGCGAACGCCGATCGCTGCGCCATGGCCTTCAACCGGGCGGAACCCTTGCTGGCTGCCGGACAGCGAGAAATGGAACTGCGCGCCGCCCTTGGGCGCATCGAGCGGATTGCCGCCGGCAAGCGTCATGCCGAGATTGGCGATGTAGTATGCCGTCCGCACCGCGTCGTTGATCGAATTGCCGCCATCGGCCGACGAGATCAGCAGCCGGTCGGCGATCGGCCCGCGCCAGTCCGGACCTGCCTCGACGCCATCGAGGCCCAGCATCAGCGCGAGCAGGCAGCCGACATTGCCGGCGTTGCAGTCGGTGTCCCAGCCGGACGTGTTGACGATCATCTGCGCCTTCTGGAAATCGTCAGGCGCATAAAGTACAGCCATCACCATCAGCGCGTGGTTAGGCACGACATGGCAATTGCCGGGATATTTGTCGTAGCCGTATTTGTCCTCGATCTTCTGACGCGTGTCGTGCCAGTCGGGATGCTGTTTCACCCAGCCTCTGATATCGGCGATGAGCTTGGCGATCAGGCTGTCGCGCGGGATCACCGACAGGCCGGTGTCGATGAGATGGTCGATGTCGCTGGACACGAAGGCTTCCGCCTCCATCGCTGCCCACAGCATCGCCGCATAGACGGATTCACCGTCATGCGAGACCTTGCCGGCCTGTTCGGCAAGTTTTGCCGCCAGAAGCGGCTGCCCCGGCGCCACCATCGCCCAGCCATCGATGAAGATCTGCGCGCCGATCTGCTCGGCCACGGTCGCACCATTGGTCGCGATCGACCCGGAATGTGGGGCAGGAATCCCCTTCTTGAGGTTGAGCCAGGCGGTATGCTCGGTCGAATTGCCCGAGCCGCCCCACCACAGGATCGAGCGTTCCTCGACGATGTAGTTCAGCCACGCCTTGCCGATGGCCTCGGCCGGCAAATCCGGCGAAATGCCGTAATCCTCAAGCGCGCGGATGAAGGTGAAGGTGCCGGCGACATCGTCATCCGTCACCACCAGCGGCTGGTTCAGCCGCTCATGCACGTAATAGTCGATCGGCCCGAGCTCTTTCATGATCTTCTGGTAAGTCCAGCCCTCGAACGGCCGGCCGAGATAAACCCCCACCAGCTTACCAAGCACGCCGGCATAGACCCGTTCCAGATAGTCATTGGGTAACTGCATGTTCTGCTCCAGATACTCGAAATATTTCAGCCCGGGTTTCAGCCCTTGACCGAGCCGCCCGCCATGCCTTCGATGAACCGCTTCTGCATGGCGACAAACAGCACCACCACCGGCACCACGATGATCAGCGCGGCGGCCATGATCTCACCCCAGTCGGAACTGTATTGCCCGCTGAGCAGGTAGAAGCCGATGACGGCAGTGACCTTGTCGGCCTTCTGCAGGAAGGTCGTCGCGATCACGAATTCGTTCCAGGAATTGAGCCCGATGATCAGCGCGACTGTCAGAATCCCGGGTGACACGATCGGCAGCATGACCTTGGAAAACACCTGCCAATGGGTGGCGCCGTCGATCAGCGCGGCTTCCTCGAGCTCCTTCGGCACGGCGATGAAATAGGTCCTCAGCAGCATCACCGCGAACGGGCTGTAGAGCGCGGTGTAGATCAACGCGACGCCGAAGACATTGTTGACCAGGCCGAGCTTGGCGAAGCCGAAATAGAGCGGGAAAATGTAGAGCTGGATCGGCGCCGTGGTGGTCGCCAGCAGGTAGAACGTCCAGATCTTCCACGAGGCGACTTTCTTGCGCGCCAGCACATAGGCCGACAGCGAGCATGTCGTGCAGACGAGAATGATCGTGGTGCCCGACAACAGCAGCGAATTGATGAAGGTTTTCGAGAACTTGGCGTGCGCCCAGGCGTTGGTGAAATTCTCCCAGCGGATCGGGTTGGGCAGTGACAGCGGGTTCTGCACGATCTGCGCCGCCGGCTTCAGCGCGTTGAGCACCAGAAGCGCGATCGGAAACAGCGCGATGAAGGCGCCGATGCCCAGCACGATGTAGGAGATGGTGAGCGTCGTCCGGCTTTCGACCATTCTCATTGCTCGCCCTCCTGCGTCTGCAGCCGGACATAGAAGAAGGTGCCTACGAGGCCGAACAGGCTGATCACCAGGGCCGCCGCCGCTGCCTGGCCGACATTGAGGTCGTAGAAAGCGTGGCGATAGGCGAGCGTCGACAGCACCTCGCTTGAAAACGCCGGGCCGCCCTGGGTCAGGATGTAGACGAAGTCGAAGGCGAGAAAGCTCCAGATCACCGTCATGATCAGCATCAGCATGATGGTCGGCCGGATCCCCGGCAAAAGCACATAGCGCATCATTTGGCCGTAGCTGGCGCCCTCGATGCGCGCCGCTTCGATCTGCTCCTGAGGCACCTGCCGAAGGGCGGCGAAGAAGATGACGCACAGAAAGCCCCACCAGTGCCATAGGTCGACGGTCGCCACGCCGAACAGCGCGGTCGATGGCTGCGCCAGCGGATTGGCGACCGGCAGGCCCATGCGCTGCAGCATGCCGAACACGCCGGTGACCGGGCTGTAGATCATGCCTTGCCAGACGCGCGCGGTGATGACCGTGGCGATGACGACCGGCAGGAAGTAGACGACCTGGAAGAAATTGCTGCCGCGCCGCACGATCAAGAGCATCGACGCCGCCAGCAGCCCCATGGCGATCGGCACCACGAGGAAGATGCCGGTCCAGATGATGTTGTTGGTCAGCGCCGACCAGAACACGCCATCGGCGAGCAGCGCCCGGAAATTGTCCAGCCCGGAGAAAGTCGGCGTCGAAATACCGTCCCAGTTGCAGAATGCCAGGACAACCGTCAGCAGTGCCGGAACCAGCACGATGACGAAATTGATGATCAGCGTCGGGACGAGATAGAGCCGGTGCATGGACAATTGCCCTGGGTTTTGGAGCATGATGCCGAAAAGTGTGAAGCGGTTTTCGGACGACATCATGCTCTATTGATTTAGCGCCGGTCAGGCGCCGCTCCGTCGCTGGTTCGGTTGGGTTTTGCGGTGCCTCAAGCCCGCTTCGGTGCCGCCGGCACCTTGCCGGCCGTCTTTTCCTGCTGAAACGTTTCGTCGAGCTTCTTGAGGTAGTCCTTCGACGAGATCTTCTTCAGCCAGACTTCCTCCATGCCGCTGACCAGATAGGTGTCGGTGGCGGGCGGCAGGAAGGTCCATGTCGTGTAGCCATATTGGCCGGCGCCGACGGCGGTCGACAGGTTCTTCATCGACTCGGTGTAGAGCGGCAGCACCTTGTCGGAGAGTTTTACCCCTGACAGATCCTTCAAAGGCAGGTTCCACTCGCCCTGCCAGGCCGAGTTCATGGCGCCGTAGAATGTGTCGCTGAAGATATAGTCGAGCACCGCCGCCGCGCCGTCCGGATTTTCGGATTTCGCGTTGACCGAGAGCGTCGAGCCGATGCCGAGCGCATAGACCGGCGGGCCGCTCGTGCTCGGGAAACCGACGAAAGCCGGTTCGGCATTGTTGGGCGGGAAATAGGTCGGGACGTTGGTAAAGCTCCAGGTTCCGCTCGGCGCCATGCCGGCCTGGCCGGTTGCCACCTGGGCAAAGGCCTGCTCCAGCGTCAGCGAGAAATAGTTGGGGCCGAAATAGCCCTTCTGCCACCACTCATCGAGCTTATCGATGGCCGCCTGGATGGACGGATCGGTCCATGGAATGGCGCCCGTCAGCGCCTTGTAGACATTGTCGGGACCAGCCACCGAATTGAGCACGATCGAGACATGGTGCTCGTTGGCCGGCCGCCAGTCGGCATTGCCGGCGCCGAACGGCACCAGGCCCTTGGCCTTCATCTCGTCGGCCAGCGCCTCGAGCTCGGCGATGGTGGTCGGCGCCTTCCAGCTGCTCTTGTCGAACAGTGTCTTGTTGTAGAACAGACCGAGCGTCTCGTAGGTCTTGGCCAGCGCATAGAGCTTGCCCTCGTACTTGCCGAGTTCCGTGAACAGCGGCAGCAGCCGGTCGTTCCAGCCGAGCTTTGCCGCGTAGTCGTCGAGCGGCAGCAACTGCCCGGCCTGCGCCATCGACGCGACATAGCTCGGGCCGGCGGTGAAGACGACGTCCGGGCCATTGCCCGACAGCATGGCGATGCGCAATTGCTTGTCGAGGTCGGAGCCGCGGAAGTCGATCGACAGATCATCCTCCGGATGCGCCGCATTGAACGGGTCGATCAGAATGGTCTTGAGGTTGTCCTGGTTTTCCGGTGAGGCGGATTCGTACCAGAAGCCGACCGGCTTCTTGTCGTCGGCAAAGGAAAGGCGCGGCAGCAGCGGCAGGGCGACAAGCCCGAGGCCGGTCTTGACCAATGTACGGCGTTGCATGATGTTCTCCTCCGATATCGTTTCTTATGGCAGTCAGGTCGAACCGCGTTCGATCAGGCTGTAGGGCATTTCGAGCGCGGTCCCCGCGCCCGGTGAGGCGCCGCGCAGGCGCTCCATCAGGATCTGTGCAGCCTTGACCCCCATGTCGCCCTGGAATTGCGCGACCGTGGTCAGCGATGGTGTGACCAGCCGCGCCGCCGAAATGTCGTCGAAGCCGGCAACCGCAATGTCGCCGGGAATGGCGATGCCGCGATCGCGCAGCGCCTGCATGACGCCGATGGCCATCAAATCGTTGGCGGCAAAGATCGCCGTCGGCGCATAGCCGCTGGCCAGCACCGCCTCGGCGGCACGGGCGCCGCCGGTCTCGCTGAATTCCTCGTCGACGAGGATGTAGGGCGTGCCGCCGGCCTCGGTCAGCGCGGTGCGATAGCCTTCGACCCGCACGCCCTGGGGGCCACCGCGGCCGGCGACCATGGCGATGCGCCTGTGGCCGCGGCCGATGAGAAACTGCGTTACCGAGAAGGCGGCGGCGTAGCTGTCGACAAAAATGTCGTCGATGGCGATGTCGCCGCCGCGCTTCTTGCTGGACTCGATACGCACCACCGGCACGCCGGCATCGAGCAGCGGTTTGAAGTCGCCGGCGCGCAAGGTGAAGAACACGCCGATCACACCGTCGACCCGCCCCTGACGGGACCAGTCGAGAAAATGCCGCTCGCGCTCGGCCGAGCCGTCGGTGCTGACCGCGATCACGTCATAGCTGAGGTTTTCGGCCACCGACTGGATGCCGCGCATCAGCGCCGGATAGAAAGGGTTGGTGATGTCGGGCACGACGCAGGCGATGGTCATGGTGCGGTTGGTCTTGAGCGCCTGCGCGAACCGGTTCGGCGTATAGCCAAGCTCCGCCGCCGCCTTGGTGATCCGCTCCCAGGTCTCCGACGAAATCGCCGGAGACCCGCCACCGCTCATCACCATCGACACGCTCGCCTGCGATACGCCCGCCAGCCGCGCAACGTCTTTCTGTGTGGCCCGACCAGTGCGCAATCAAAATCGTCCCTTATACGTAACAACAACCTATTAATACGTATTAAAGTACTGCGAATGGGGCGTCAAGAGGCGGAGTCTCGGGTCTAATCGCCGAAGGTACGCAGATGCATTTAGCCGGCGTCTTCGGGCCGATATTTCGCTCAAGACACCCGACCTGAGGGGCTTCATGATCGTCGTGGGGCAACGAGAAAGGCATTCGTTGCCCAGCGTGAGCATCGGTTGGTTCTTGGCCGATCGGATCGCACTGCGAAGCGAACTCATGACGGTACGGAGAAGCGTCAGGACCGCGTCCACCGGACGAATTGACGGCTCCCATATCAACCAGGGTCGCGACTCTATTCAGTGTTGCAAATGCTGCAATGTAGGTTCATCGGACTTGGATCTGCGCTTGTGACGCATTATCATTTTGCGTTCGCCGCATCCTCGATCAGAGCAGCCACCTCCCGAGGGTGGGAGACCATAACCAAATGGGAAGCGCCTGGGACGACCACTGTCTTCCGCGCATGGGCACGTTCAGCCATGAAAGCCATAGCGGCCGGCGGGATGTTGCGGTCTGAACCGCCGTAAATCGACCAGGACGGAATGGTTTTCCAGGCCGCACGAACTGCCCGTTCGGCCAGGGCGGCCTGATTCACTGGACGCTGCGCCGCACTCATCAGCCGCGCGTCCGCCTCGGGGAGGTCTGCGGCGAACTGGGCATGGAATTTGTCTTGCTGTATGTACAGGTCCTGGTCACCGTTCGGCAGATTGACTGGAGGCGCAAGCGTGGACCCGAGTGTGCTTCCCGGAAATTTACCAGTTAGTTCGAGGCTGCTCTCACCAATCTCGGGCTCGAAGGCAGCAACATAGACGAGCGCCCGCACATTAGATAACTGGCCCGCCATGGCGGAGATCACCGCCCCAGCGTAAGAATGGCCGACAAGAACGACCGGTCCCTTTACTGAACCAATGACGCTTGCGACATAAGCCGCGTCACCAGAGACGCTTCGCAAAGGGTTGGCCGCCGCGATCACAGTGAATCCGTCATGGATCAGATCCGCGATCACGCCGTTCCAGCTGGCAGACTCCGCGAATGCGCCGTGGACCAGGACGATTGTGGGCTTTGGCTCGTCGCCGAGGGCGACGGTGGCGCCGGCCAGACTAAATGCCCCGACTATCGCACCGATATTGACGAAACTGCGCATGATTCAACCTTTCTGTTAACTACTCCGCCACCAGAGCCGCTCAGTGTCGCCAAATCTATCGCACTAAGGTGTCGTCGACACCTTGGTGTAGGTGTGTTCAGCTTGAATAGGGCGAATCAGATCGGACTCGAACCGCCATCGCCCTTCCGTGGCTGGTCTCAATATTGAAATACGTGACCTGCCTTGCATTCAAATGTGCAACTGCCGGCTCGGGACTGACGGTATTGAGGAGATATGCAGAACCGGAGCTATCTGCCCTCCAAAGAAATCCTTGCGTGCGGATCAGCGAAAAAACGCTTCACCGTCGGACTACGTGGGTAAGTCAACAGACTACCGTCCTTCATGGATTTGTACCGCCAACGCTCGGCCCCTCATCTCTGATCTTTTTGGCCACCGGGAGCGCTGTGGCTCGTCCCCAAGCCCTACGACTTACCAACACTTGTTTGCCGCTCCATTTCCACCTCAGCTTCCAAGCTCTCGATGTCACGGAAGATCGAAGCAACGGCCAGCGTAAGCCCTGCGCGCTTGAAGCGCAGCAGGCAGTCTTTTGCACCAATGTCTCCATCAACCTTGATCTCGTCCCATCGCTCGGCATGACCAACGTAGTTGATCGGTATGTTGTAATGCTGGCTCCAAAAGAACGGCAGTGCGACGAATTTCTCGCTGTGGCCGAGCATATTGAGTGCTGCAGTTTGCCCTTGTCTCTCTGCAACCACCCAATGCTCGACACGAATCTTTTCGCCACTATTTGGATCGGGCCACCGCGCAATGTCGCCTGCCGCGAAGATCCCAGGCGCGCTCGTCTCCAGAAGGGCATTGACTGCGACACCGCGATCTATGTTGAGTCCAGCCTTTTCGGCCAGCCTAACCCGCGGTCGCACCCCGATACCGGCGACAACGAAATCCGCCTCAAGCATATTTCCGCTCCTGAGAGTCAGCTTCTTGCCATCGATGCTGCTCGCGATGTCCTCGAGATGGAATACGACACCGTTCTCCTCGTGGAGGGCGCGGATGAAGTCGCCCATTTGCGAACCAAGAACCCGCTCCATAGGACGTTTATCCGGCGCCACGACGTGAATTTCGATACCACGCGAGCGCAGGGCCGCGGCCACTTCCAGTCCAATGAAACTGGCGCCGAGCACGATGGCGCGGCGCGCGGTCGAGGCGTGCTCGATGATGGCCTTGCAATCCGCGAACGAGCGCAGCGTGTGAACGTGTGGCTGGTCGGCGCCGGGTATGTCCAAGCGAACTGGCTCGGCTCCGGTCGCAAGCAGTAGCCTGTCGTAGGGTGTCCGGGTCCCGTCCGCGAGTACAACCTCATGGGAACGTGCATCGATGCTGGCGACGTCCGCATTGAGACGCAGATCGATATCGTTCTTTGCGTAGAAGCTTTCCCGGCGAAGCGGAACCCAATCCTCCGGCGCATTGCCAGCCAAATAGTCTTTGGAAAGAATAGGCCGATCAACCGGCGGCGCGTCGTCGTTGCTGAGCATGACGATGCTGCCTTGATAGTTTTCGCGCCGCAGTTTTTCGGCTGCTGCGAAGCCTGCCGCGCCGCCGCCGACAATGACGATCTTCCCGGGAGGATGGCTGGACCCTCCTACGCGCTGCTTTGGTTCCGTCCGTTTTCGCTTTTCTCTCACGAATATCCGATCATCGCGCAGCTCCACCGACCAGCAAGCGAGTGGTTTTAAGGCAGGCGCGCGCAATGCTTCGCCCGTGCGCAAATCGAAGCACGCGTGATGCCATGGGCACCGAACCGTGCTCTCAACCAAAAGACCATCAACGAGTGGCCCGCCGTAGTGGGTGCATGTCGCCCCGATGGCGAAAACTTCAGTCCCGCGGCGTACCAACAACACCTGTTCACCGCCAGAATGACCGACGAGCTTTCCGCCATCGGGAAGGTCAGATAAAGCGATGCCGTTGACCAGATCCGGTCCGTTCGGTTTGGTATGATATTCAGCCATCTTCTTCTCCCTTCCCGATGCATTTGAGATCGCCTCCGACATTCCTGCCTCCAGCCCTTGGCCAGGCGGGCGGAGCTGATAGCTAGGGTCGCCTGTTTCAATCCGCCCCGGCCAACATACTGTGGATCTTACGGCGGCCATTGGGCCGGCGGTCCATGGCTAACGGCTCTCTGGCGTTGCTGTGTCGGTGACATCTTGCGCCTCAGTCAATGCGGACGGCAGGACGAATCAGCGCCGCGGCTCTGATTTCGTTTTCTCATTCCGAATCCATTTCGGAAAATCGAAGTCGCTGGCCATTATCGATTCGCGGGTATGAGACCCGCGCTGCCCCGCTAAATCAATTGGACCCAAGTATCGCCGATACCTTTGTGCCGACGATGAAATGCCCAATCCTTCGCGCTGTCTGCCGCAAGCGCCTCCGCAACAGCCCTGAGCTCGAGTGGCGGAGCCTCGGCGTTGCCGCGAGATGCACTTGGAGCATACCAAGGTATCGGCGATACCAACGTTCAATAGAAGTGACCGGTACTTACTGGCCTCATTGATTCGTGCTGTCTCGAGGCGAGCAGCTTTAGTCAAGTTATGAGGAGGTACAGATGTCATCATTATCTTCAATGTCCACCCGCCGGGAAGTTCTCGCGGCATCCGCCGCAGGGGCTATTGCGATGATTACCTTGCCGGGTGTCGCGGGAGCAATGAAGAGTGGCGGGTCTGAGACCATTCGCCCGTTCCGCGTCCACGTTGAGGACGCTGATCTCGTCGACCTCAAGCACCGCCTCAAAGCTACGCGGTGGCCTGAGCGCGAGACGGTGAATGACACCGCCCAAGGTGTTAGGCTCGCGACGATGAAGGCGCTCGCGCATTATTGGCAGACCGAATACGACTGGCGCAAATGCGAGGCGTACCTGAACGGCTTGCCGCAGTTCGTTACCGAGATCGACGGGCTGGATATCCATTTCATCCACATTCGCTCGAAGCATGCGAACGCGCTACCGGCCATCGTCACCCATGGATGGCCGGGCTCGATCATCGAGCAGTTGAAGATCATCGGTCCCTTGACCGATCCGACGGCCCATGGGGGCGGCGCTGCAGACGCCTTTGACCTTGTCATCCCCTCGCTGCCGGGACACGGCTTCTCAGGGAAGCCGACGGCAGCTGGCTGGGATCCAATCCGGATCGCGCGAGCCTGGGGCGAACTGATGACGCGGTTAGGGTACACGCGATACGTGGCGCAGGGCGGCGATTGGGGAAATGCCGTCACCGAGCAGATGGCGCTGCAGAGTCCGCCGGGTCTGATCGGCATTCATACGAACATGCCGGCCACGTTGCCGGATGAGGTCTCGAGTGCGCTCGCGGCGGGCGGCCCTGCGCCCTCCGGTCTATCGACCGACGAACGTTATGCCTGGGATCAACTCGACTTCTTTTGGAAGCATGGGTTGGCCTACGCCCAAGAGATGGCAAACCGACCGCAGACGCTGTACGCGCTGGCGGATTCACCCATCGGGCTCGCGGCCTGGATGCTCGACCACGATGCACGCAGCTACGACCTGATCGCCCGAGTCTTCGACGGAAAGTCCGAGGGTCTGTCCAAGGAAGACGTCGTTGACAACATCGCGCTCTACTGGCTCACCAACACTGCGGTCTCTTCGGCGCGCCTCTACTGGGAAAGCAAGCTAGCTTTCTTTGCGCCGAAAGGTGTGCCGCTCCCCACTGCGGTGAGTGCATTCCCGGACGAGATCTACACAGCGCCGCGCAGCTGGACTGAGAAGGCTTATCCAAAGCTGATCTATTACAACCGTCTCCCGAAAGGCGGCCATTTCGCGGCCTGGGAACAGCCGCAGGTTTTCGCCAACGAGCTCCGGGCTGCGTTCAGGTCGATACGTAGCGCCTGATCCCCGCCAGTGCAGACCTGCACGCCTCCCAAGTGGGCGTGGTGAGCGCAGAGTCCGGCCGTCCCCGCAGGCGGAGCGGCCGGCTCTGCTTCAGGACGTCATCATCGATGATCGTCACGAGCGGACGGTTGGTCATCGGACTGGGCGCCGCGTTTTCCGTATGCACGGTTTCAGGCCCGCGATTTGTTCCGAGATGTAAGGGATGGCGAACGGAACGCTCGCTCCCGGGCCGGTATGCGCTCTCCCAGATCTGTCCTTTGTGGTGCTCATCGATCGAGCGGCCAATGGAGAGCCCGACGCCGCCCTACTTGCTGCGACAGCAGCTGATCGGTGCGTCGGAAAACCCCGGTTTTTGTGATCCGACAACGATAATCCCAATATCATCCCGGTAGCCCCATTGGCATTGTCACGGGCGACACTCGGCGTCGCCAGAGCCGTACGTCCGGCAGCCGGCCACTGCGAGACAAGCCTCCGAGCGCCCCGACAACGACGTACCAACCTCGCCCGGCTGAAGGGTCTCTCCGAGCGATTGTGCGAGGGTGGCCACGGCGCAAATGCGCCGCTGCCACCATTGAGAAGCACGTAGACGAAGTCGACAGGGAGCATGCCGAGCAATGCGTACAGCAAGGTTCCCGTGGCAGGCAGCCAGTCCCCGAGGGCGCTTGCTAGTACCAGCAGAAATGCTGCGTCTGAACGAAATCATCTCCCAGAAGAAGGGAGGAAGAGTGATCCAAGGGACCTGACTTTCGAATTACGATTTCCAAGATTGAACCATTTTCTAGTCTCGGAAGAAGAGCGTGCACGCGCGATATTCTGTATCCTTTTACGAGCGAATCTTTGCCCAGCGACCGGCGAGAAAGACTCAGACCGATACCAAGGTGCTATGGATTTTCGGAATGGGAGGGAGCAGCGTTACACGAAAGTCCTGCGCTGGGCAGTTAAGTGGCCACGTCAGGTCAGCCTGTGCTGGTTGAGGGCGCTCAGCTGGATCGAGCGCGTGCCGTTATGTATTCCTTCAATAGTGAGGACCAAGGATATCGCGTTTTATGTCATTAATAAAATGCTTCGACCGCGGCGATCGAGTAGTTCAGATGGCGGGTCGACGTCGCCATCGTCACAATGCTAACCAATGGGGTAGCGACGGGATCGATCACAGTGCAGCGCATTGACGAGTTGAAGTTTCGCAGAACTACCGGCTTGGACCCAGGCATCAGTCAGTTCGGTATCCTCGAGAAAAATTCTTTCGTACCCACCACGCAAGAGTTTCTTCAAAGACTGCTTCAACGCCGTGCCGACAAAGCGCTCTCGCAACGAACTGCAAGCTGATGATGCAAATCGACGTTCTCCTCGCCGAGAATAACCGACTTCAGCGCTGTCTCAGCGACCTGGGTAGCGTTATGGCGCTGCCCAGCACATGGGGTGGCCGCGAGCCATTGATGGCCGGTCAACTACTCGACTTGGTTCTCGGCATGCTGGACCTCGACTTCGCCCATTTGCACTTCAAGGATGCCAACGACAATACGCGACGGCAGGTAACGCGACTGTCACAATGGGCGCGAAGCGTGGCCACATCGGAGGATTTCGGGGCGATGCTGGGGCCCTTGACGACCGCCGAGGCGACAGAATGGGCGCAACGACTTACGGTTGGCGGCAGTGTTCTTACGATCCTGCCTGTGCGCCTAGGCGCGCTTGGAGAGTTCGGGCTGCTGGTGACAGGTTCGCGGCGGGAGGATTTCCCGCGCGAGACCGAAACAGTTCTCCTGAGTGTCGCGGCCGCTCAGGCGACGATCGGCTTGCAGGCGGCTTTGCAACTCGACGAAGAGAAACGCTCTGCCCATGCAGAGCAAGCGATCGCTGCAAACGAGCGTAATCTTGCGCAGTTCGTAAACACGATTCCGGGTCTAGCGTGGTCCGCCCGGATCGATGGCTCGGCCGAGTTCTTCAACCAGCACTACCTCGACTACGTCGGGCTTACGGTCGACGAGGCGCTTGGGGCCGGTTGGGTGAACGCAGTTCATCCGGAGGATCTAGAGGGATTGATTGCGAGTTGGCATGCGATGTTGGCTTCACGTCAGGCAGGCGAAGCGGAGGCTCGGCTCAAGCGCTTCGACGGCGAGTACCGCTGGTTTCTGTTTCGTACAAATCCTCTGCACGACGAGGCCGGCGGAGTCGTCAAATGGTTTGGTGTCAACATCGACATCGAAGATCGCAAAAAAGCCGAGGAGGCGCTGCGTACTGGTGAGTGGAATCTTCGTCAGTTAACTGAAACCATCCCTCAGATGCTGTGGAGCGCTACACCCGATGGATCCATTGACTACTGCAATGCGCGCTTGTTGGATTACACGGGGTTCTCGGTTGGTGAAATCATCGGCGGTGGTTGGATCAAAATGCTGCACGCGGACGATGTCGAGCGGGCCAGGAAAGTCTGGCTTGCTTCCATTGAGAATGGGACTCCCTATCAGGTCGAAGTGCGGACGTTCCATGCTGCCGACCGCAGTTATCGCTGGGTTTTGACCGATGCGTTGCCGCTCCATGACGACTTCGGTCAAATTCTGCGATGGTATGGTAGTTGTATCGATATCCATGATCGAAAGGAGGCCGAATCAGCTATTGCAGCAAGCGAGCGAACCCTCGCACAAATTATCGATACGATTCCGGTCTATGTTTGGTCGGCTGGCGCCGATGGTAGCACCGATTTTCTCAACAGTGGCTATCTTGAATATCTCGGAATTGGGCGAGACCAGATGCAGGATTGGCCCTGGTCAGCCGTGGTTCATCCGGACGATCGTCAGGCAAGCGCCGGTGTCTGGAAGGACTTGTTAGTTTCGGGACGTGCTGGTGAAGTACAAGCCCGCTTCCGTCGTTTCGACGGGGAATACCGTTGGTTTTTGTTTCGGGCAAATCCGCTTCGTGATGAGACTGGTGCCGTCAAATGGTTCGGAGTTACGATAGATATCGAGGAATTGAAGCGTGCGGAGGAGAGGTTGCGCGCCAGCGAATGGAATCTGCGTCATCTCACGGAGACCATTCCTCAGATGCTCTGGAGCGCCAAACCTGACGGGGCGATCGACTACTGCAACACGCGTTTGCTTGACTATGCCGGATTCACTGCCGGGAAAATCACGGGCGACGGTTGGAAAAGTCTCGTTCATCCGGATGATCTCGCTCAAGCTGCGCGCGCGTGGTCCACGAGTGTCGTGACCGGCAGGCCTTATCAGGTGGAAGCGCGCCTCATTCACGCTGCCGACCGTTCGTTTCGCTGGTGTCTAACCACAGGCCTACCGCTGCGTGATGAAGACGGGCGAATCCTCAAGTGGTACGGCGTATGTGTCGACATGCATGAATGGAAAGAGGCGCAAGACGAACTACGCGAGACCCAGGCGGCGCTCGCTTACATAACGCGCGTGATGACCATGAGTCAGCTTACAGCATCGATTGCCCACGAGCTAAATCAGCCTTTGGCCGGCATCATGACGAATGCCGGTACGGCCCTGCGCATGCTGACTGCCGAACCGCCGAACATCGACGGAGCTCGTGAAACTGCAAAGAGAACAATCAGAGATGCTCAGCGCGCATCGGAGGTAATTTCTCGGCTACGCGCCCTCTTCACCAAAAGAATCACCACCTCTGAGGTCGTGGACCTGAATGCCGCCGCACAAGAGGTAGTTGCATTGTCATCGAACGAATTACACAAACGCAATGTGAGCCTTCGAGTCAATTTTGCCCAAAATCTACCACACGTAATAGGTGACCGCGTTCAGCTGCAGCAGGTAATTCTCAACTTCATACTGAACGGCGCTGAAGCAATGGATGAAGTGATGGATCGGCCGAGAGAATTGTTCGTCTCGACTGAGCTAGAACGAACGGGCCATGTTAGGGTTTCGGTCAAGGACGCCGGCGGCGGTTTCGATCCTGCTCTGGTCGAGAAGCTCTTCGGCCCGTTCTATACGACCAAAAGCGACGGTATGGGCATCGGTTTGTCCGTTAGCAAAACTATAGTCGAGAATCATCAGGGCCGTGTTTGGGCTGAGCGTAACGACGGCCTTGGCGCTACGTTCAACTTCTCAGTTCCTTCTCTGATTGCGCAAACATCATTCAACAGGTCTAGGAATGTCCCGTCGAGTTTGGCGGAAAGTACTGGACATACATGATGATAACACGGGCATACATCGCAGTTGTTGACGACGATGAGTCTGTTCGCGAGTCTCTGCCGGATCTAATCGGTATCTTTGGCCATGAAGCCGAAGCATTCTCCTCGGCAGAGGAATTCCTGGCTTCCAAACGGGTCAATCAAGCCAAGTGCTTGGTCCTTGACATCGCAATGCCTGGTATGTCCGGCATCGAGCTCCAACGCCAGCTGGCTCTCCAAGGTCGGCAGATTCCGATCGTCTTTATTACAGCACATGGAGATGATCGGGTCTGTCAGCGTCTGCGTCAGAGCGGGACAATTGAATGTCTCTTAAAACCGTTCACTGATACTGCGCTGCTTGATGCGCTCAACGCTGTTCTCCACTAGCTACTAGTTCAGGATGGTGGGGGCGTCGCCCTCGGACCGTGCTCTACTCGTCGCACACACCCCTCCCGAAGTCCGTTGACGCAGAGAATGGCGGGGATCGTCCTGCGCTTCATTCGTGAGCTTCGCGATGACTGATCCTAGTCGGCGCGTGACACTGAAGTGTTGTATGGCGGCCAAAGCAGGAGGGGGCGGTCTCTTATTCCTGATGCTCTGCCCGATATCGCCGGATCCGTGGGTCATCGCGTACGAGCCATAGCGGCCGTTCGCTATAAAGATCGAGCCCGTCGAGCGAATGATTGATCGGCAACGCCTGGGCGAGCCTTCCCGGTCCTCATGCCAGGTCGCTGAACCGCTCGATACCGCGATTGAGCCGCATGATCGCAGTGCCTTCGAGCGGCTCGAGCTTTCGACTCGGCATGCCCGGTCCGATCTCAGGGATCTAGCTCGAGACATTCAGCATGTCGAGATGCGGTAGGCGAGATAGAAATAGGCGTGACCGCGCTCGAAAAACAGCGAGCGATCGCACCCCAGTGGGGATCCAGAGCCGCTCGTATCTCAAGTCTTCCATGCTAAATCTTCTTAACATCCTCAGGCCAAAACCCCACACGGCGACTAAAGCTCGTCACCTTGCCAGCACGGACAGCGCGCACCCACAAATTTTCGAATTCATTCCTGTTCGCGAAATGTTTGAACGCGCGTCTTTCCGTAAGGATAGAAAAGCTCCTTACGACCAGTCTGCCACGCAGCCCTGAGTTCCGGCCTGTTGATGTCCCAGTCCGGCCGGCATTTCATAGTCACCGCTCGCATGTCCTGCCGCAGTTCCTCCACCGTGGGTCGCCCGAAAAACCAATACCCATTGTAGACCTTGTAGACGACAAGACCCGGCTCCATGACGATAACGTGAGGGATCATGGGGTTGTGCGTCGGATCCGTGTACTCCGCGATGTCGAGGTCCTTCTGCACAACGCGCCGCGGGTCCGAGAGAAAAGGCCAATGGGCGCCCACGCCAGTACGATATTCGCTCGTCTCCAGAAGATTGTCCGTCGTAATGGTGACAAGCCGGCAATAACCCACGTCCATTTCTCGATGAAGCTGGACTAGCCCTTCAGCCTGCCGGCGGTCCTTGGGACAATACCCGCCCCTACCGAGAACGAGGACCAACGGATCCCGTCCCTGCAACTCGGAAAGCGTTCGCCGCGCGGCAGTGTGATCTGAGAGTTCATAATTCGGAAAAATAGAGCCGGGAACAATATCGGATCGCATAATAGCACCACTGATTCCGACTGATAAATGTCAAGTCGCTAACGCAAACAGCAAGTAGTATACAATAGCAGGAAAACCGCTAAATCCATCTATACGATAGTATTGACAATACCATTGGATGACAAGACCCCAGACCAGGTCTAGCCGATATCATCGCGACCGCCCGGAGCCGCCCCAAATCCTTGCGTTTTCACTGTGTCACCGCAGGAGGTTTGGATGAATACGAAAACGAAAATGCTGCACTTCGACTCACCCACTCGTCACTGCCTATTGCCGAGTGACGTTTGACAACCGCCGCTACACACGTCCGTCTAGGTCGATCCAGGATTAGCCGAGTTGGAGCAAAAAGGTGATGGCCTGACGGTGGTTTCGATCCCTGGCGCGCGAGCGTGCAGGAATGGAGGACGATAAAGTCGCGTTACTAGAGACATGGACGAACCGTCGATCGCAGATCATTGTCTTGCAGCGTTGCACTCCTTTTTCCCATCGCGCATTCGATCTCGTCCCAAAACCGACACCTACGCATAATAGACGTTAGTGTTGTCCCGGGGGCATGGTGTGTCAGGACGTAGGCCTGTTCTGGTAGGCGGCAACGGTCATGAAGAAACTGCCGCATCCGCTCCCTTCGCTGGATCTGAACTCGGCGACGTGGGTCATGGCTGTTCTTTCTTCAACGGCGATGAGGTTTTTGGCGTGAGCGCGGCAGAACAGAAGAAGCACTGTGCAAAAAGCGATGAATCCCTCGTGACAAGCCAGCACGATTTCAAACTCATCATCGATACCATTCCTGCGATGGCATGGTCAGCTCGCCCAGACGGCCTCACTGAGTTTCTAAGCCAGCATTATCTAGAGTACACCGGCCTCTCCGGCGAGCAGGCGAGGGGGTGGGGCTGGACGACTGTGGTCCATACTGACGACCAGGATGGGCTGCTCACCCTATGGCAGACAATCATAGTGTCGGGCGAAGCCGGAGAAACCGAAGCCAGATTGCGCCGATTTGATGGAACTTATCGATGGTTTCTTATCCGCGCTAACCCGTTGCGGGATGAGTCGGGCAACATCGTCAAATGGTATGGGTTGAACATTGACATCGATGATCTGAAGCAGGCTGAGGACAAGGCCCTCGAAGCTGAGGGCGAGCTACAACGAACGATCGACGGGATACCGGCGCTGGTTGCGGCTTATTACCCCGACGGCTCGCGAATTTCTATCAAAAAGCGGGGGCGCGAGTTCACTGGACTGTGTGCTGAGGATGTGACGAATGGTGGCTGTAGGGGCGCAATCCACCCAGATGACATCGAGCTCGAAGAGAGCAAATGGCGCGCATGTGTCGCGACCGGAGAAACGTTCGAGCATGAGTACCGCGTTCGTGCGAGTGACGGGACATATCGCTGGCACATTGCCCGTCGCGTGCCGGTCCACGACAAAGCGGGTCGGGTGATCCGATGGTACGGTATCAGTCACGATATTGAGGGTCGGAAACGGGCGGAAGCTTTTCTCGCCAGCGAGAAGCATTTGCTGAAGATGATCGCGTCGGGCAATTTGCTTCGGGATGTTCTCAGCGCGTTGTGCGTTTTTGTCGAAGACGCCGCCCCCGACTGCTTCTGCGACGTCCACCTGATAAATTGGAGCAGCTCGACATTCGAATATGCCGTGGCTCCTTCCTTGCCTCCCGACTACAGCGCGCCGATTGCCGGCATGCCCGTCGACGGCGACCTGTTGCCATGTGGCATAGCGGCCTATCAAAAAACGCAGGTGGTCGCAGTGGACATGGAATCTGATCCCCGTTGGTATACGTCGCCTGTGCGGCTACATGTTCTGAAGCACGGATATAGGTCGGTGTGGAGCACTCCGATTTGTTCCAGAGAGGGGCGGGTGCTTGCCACCTTTTGCATCGTCCAACGGAAGCCTGCGAGCCCTTCGCCGCACCATCAGGATCTCATCGCGCACGCCACACAAATCGCCAGCATTGCAATCGAACGTTCCCTTATCGAGGCAGCGCTCAGGCGGAGCGAAACGTTGCTTTCGGAAGCACAACGCTTAAGTTCCACGGGCGCGTTCTCCTGGCGCTTGGACACTGACGAGATCGCCTTTTCCGAGGAACTCTATCATATCTTCGAACTCGATCCGAACTCCCCCGTGACGCTTGAACGGCTCCGTGAGCGAATCCACGCGGATGACCTCCAGTCGCTGTCCGCCCAGATGACTCGGGTTCGAGCCGGGCAGAGTTATCTCGGCTATGAGATCCGGCTGCGGATGCCGGATAGCAGGGTCAAATTTCTACGCACGTTTGGCAAGGTCATTCGCCATCAGGATGATCGCATGGAATGCCTCACCGCAGTGCAGGACGTGACGGGGCGGCGACAGGCTGAACAAGCACTTGGCAGAGCCCGGTCTGAACTCGCACATGTAACCAGGGTTTCGAGCCTCGGAGTATTAACAGCCTCGATTGCCCATGAAGTCAGTCAACCTTTATCGGGGATCATTACGAACGCGAGCACCTGCCTGCGCATGTTGGCGGCCGATCCTCCAAACATTGACGGCGCACGCGAAACCGCCCGCCGAACCATCCGCGACGGCAATCTAGCCGCAGATGTGATAACGCGATTACGCGCCCTCTTCAGCAAGCGAGCACCTACCCTTCAGTCGGTGGATTTGAACGAGGCGGCAAGGGAGGTGATCGCTTTGTCGTCGGGCGACGTTCAGAGCAGTCGCGTGGTTCTTCAGCCCCAATTGGCTGAGGGTCTGCCGCTCGTTGCGGGCGACCGTGTCCAGCTTCAGCAGGTGATCATGAACCTGATGCGAAACGCGGTGGACGCCATGAGCGGGGTAGATGATCGCCCAAGGCAGTTGATAGTAAAGACCGAGGCGGATGGAAATGACCATGTGCGCCTGTCTGTACGGGATTCCGGCACAGGTTTCGGCCCAGATGGTGCGGAGCGGCTCTTTGAACCCTTCTACACCACCAAGAATGAAGGCATGGGGATGGGATTGTCCGTTAGCCGTTCCATCATCGAGAGTCACTGCGGGCGTCTATGGGCAGCAGCAAATGATGGCCCGGGAGTGACGTTCACGTTCTCCGTGCCCGAATACTCCAGGGAGCGATTGTCTTTGCAGGATGTGAGTGTTGGTACGGCGTCCGCGGTCGGTGGTGTTCGAAGATCGGCGGGAGCGAGATGAAGCCTGCGGATGCACTGGTGTCAGTGGTTGACGACGACACGTCTGTGCGCGAGTCCTTACCAGATTTGCTCAAGGAGTTGGGCTTCAGGGTGGACACATTCGCTTCGGCAACGGAGTTTCTGGCGTCTGACAGCATTCATGAAGCCAAGTGCCTGGTTCTCGATGTCACCATGCCCGTCATGACAGGCCCCGAACTGCAACAGGAACTAGCGCGTCGCGGGCAAGAGATTCCGATCGTCTACATTACCGCGCAGCGGACCAGTGCCATGCGGCTTCGTCTCATCGAACAGGGTGCGGTCGAGTGCTTGTTTAAGCCGTTCAGCGATAGGGCCCTTCAGGAGGCTCTCCATCTGGCGGTTTGTAAGCCTTGAAAGTGATGGATTGTTAATGCCGGCTTAGGAGGATAATTGCCATGTACACGGGTGTAGCGGCTGAACTAGGCAGTGTCGCGATGTCGGACGAAGCATCCGTGGTGTTCATTGTAGACGACGACATTTCGGTGCGTGAATCATTAGAGTTGCTAATCTGCTCGTCAGGTTGGCAGCCGGAGGCGTTCGGTTCAGCAAAAGAATTCCTCGATCGACCCCAGGTTGCCCTGGTTTCGAGCTGCCTCATCTTGGACGTCAATCTACCGGATCTGAGTGGGCTCGACCTGCAGAGTCTGATGGCTAACGAGCGTACCCCTATGCCCATCATCTTCATAACCGGCTACGGGGACGTACCGATGACAGTCAAGGCGATGAAGGCCGGGGCTGTCGAGTTTCTAACCAAACCATTCGACGAAGAGGAACTATTGGGTGCAATCAAGCTGGCACTCCAAAGGAGCAAGACCGCTCTCGCTCTGGACGCCGATTTGCAAGCTCTCAGGCATCGCCACGGATCGCTCAGCCGTCGCGAGCAAGAGGTTATGACGCTGGTCGTCTCTGGTCTCTTGAACAAGCAGGTCGGCTTTGAGCTTGGCATCAGCGAAATCACAGTCAAGGCACATCGTGGCCAGGCTATGCGAAAAATGCAGGCCCGCTCGCTGGCCGAGCTGGTGAACATGGCAGCCCGACTCGCCACCGCTGAGTAGTCGCTTTTCTCCGCGACTGGGTACCGATTCAAACGCCATCGCGCGGTGGGAGGCTCCATCAATCCCAAGGTATTGACGATACCATGGTGCTATCGTCTCAGCCCCGACATTCGTACATTATTGTGGTGTCTGAAGTAGATTTTATATATAAAAGGGACAGTAGAGCTTCTGTTGCTGATAAGAGGCAGTGATGGGTGAGTTGTGCGCGTGAAGTGGCTTAACTGAACCCTTGGTGCCGCGATGTGATCATGTTGTATGTGGCGGATTTTGACATTTAGCGAGGTAAATTGGCTATGATGTATTCCAAGGTCAAAAAGTCAGTATTGTTGGCCGTTGTCGCATTCCTGCAGGGGCCTCCGAACGTTTTCGGACAGGAAACAACGTTGCCCAGTGTTGCTAGCGCGCCGCTTGCAGCGACACTGAGCAAAACGACCGAAAAGATCCGCCTGACACGCAAGAGCGAGGCCTACTGGGAAGTCACTTTCAATAATCCTCCACTCAATATCATTGGCCCGTCCGAGGTCCGCGAGCTTGCAAAAATTGTTGGGCAGATCGAAGCTGATGGGAGGGTCAAGGTAGTAGTGTTTGACAGCGCGGTCCCTGGTTATTTCATCGCCCACTACGACCTGTTAGGTCCCCTCAAGGATTCCACAGGCATGGAGCCGGGGCCAACAGGTATGCATCCCGTGCCTGATGTCATGGTACGCATCAGTCGGCTGAAGGCTGCGACGATCGTTTCAATTCGTGGGCGGGCGAGTGGTATAGGCAGTGAGCTTGCGCTCGCCGCGGATATGCGGTTTGCCAGTCGAGAGAAAGCGGTTGTGTCGCAGTTTGAAGTTGGCGCCGGCTTCGTCCCTGGGGGCGGCCCTATGGCGCGGCTGCCTCGGCTGGTCGGCCGCGGCCGCGCTATCGAGATGTTGATCGGTGCCGAGGGCTTTGATGGCGAATTAGCCGAGCGCTACGGTTATGTGAATCGGGCGCTGCCCGATTCACAATTGGACAGTTTTGTCGACGCCTTGGCGACGCGAATTGCGTCGTTCGACGGGCAGGCGATCGCTGACGCTAAGACCTTGATCAACCAAGCTAGCCTGCCACCGGACTCTGAGATGCAGCCGGGGTGGGATGCGTTCATCACTTCCGTACAACGGCCTGCGGCCCAGGCGCGTCTAAAGGTACTCGTCAACGAAGGACTACAGCGGCCCGGAAAGGTAGAGAGAAACCTAAACGAATATACAGCCAAGTATCGGTAGCGGTCTACGGAGACTCGAATCAACGAGCAATATCAAGGGTTGTGAAGAGGACGGACCGTGACTCGCATGCGCAAGGAGACCGACAGTCTGGGTGTGGTGAACGTCCCAGCCCGCAAGCTGTGGGGGGCTCAGACGCAGAGGTCTCTCGATCATTTTTCCATCGGGAGAGATTTGATTCCGCGGGAAATGATCACAGCTTATGCGGTGCTCAAGAAAGGCGCTGCCAACGCCAATCAGGCAGGCGGACGGCTCGATGCTCAAGTCCATCGACTGATTGTGCAGGCATGTGACGAGATATTGGCGGGGCAGCATCAGGACATGTTTCCGCTCCACGTGTGGATGACGGGCAGCGGTACTCAGTTCAACATGAACGTTAATGAGGTGATTTCCAACCGGTGCTGTCAGCTGACCGGGACCGTCCTTGGGAGTAAGACGCCAGTTCATCCAAACGACCATGTTAATATGGCGCAATCGTCAAACGATTCATTTCCTTCCGCGATGAACATCGCGACGTCAACCAACGCTAAACGGCGCCTGATTCCGGCGGTCAAGCAGCTCGAGGAAGCCATCCGGTCCAAGTCCGAGGAGTGGAACGACATCATCAAGATCGGCCGTACTCATATGCAGGATGCAACGCCGCTGACTTTGGGCCAGGAATGGTCTGGATATGCTGAAATGCTGACCGACAACCTTGATCGGCTCGAGAGTTCATTAGGCGGCGTCTATCGTCTCGCCCTCGGCGGGACGGCGGTTGGCACCGGGATCAATTCCGCACCAGGTTTCGCAGAAGCAGCCGCGGCCGAAATCGCGAGGCTGACCCAGCTCCCATTTGTAACCGCGCCCAACAAGTTTGCCGTCCAGGGCGCACACGACGCCTTGGTACAGTTTTCTGGCACGATGCGCACTCTGGCAACTTCACTTTACAAGATTGGCAACGACATTCGTCTCATGTCGTGCGGACCCCGAACAGGCTTCGCCGAACTGATAATACCGGAGAACGAGCCGGGTTCCTCCATTATGCCCGGCAAGGTGAATCCCACCCAGGCCGAAGCGCTAACCATGGCTGCCGTGCAAGTGATGGCCAATGATGTTGCAGTGGGGTTCGGCGGGGCCGGCGGATATCTTGAGATGAACGTCTACAAGCCCCTGATCATCCACAACATCACCCACTCGATCACGATCATCACCGACAGCTGCACGAACTTTCGTCGGTTCCTGATCGAGGGTACGAAGCCCAACACGAAGAAGATTGCCCGGGATGTCCGCGATTCGCTGATGCTCGTCACCGCACTCTCGCCTGTCGTTGGTTATGATAAAGCTTCGAAGATTGCGCACTATGCGATGGACAACGATCTCACGCTGAAAGCAGCTGCTCTGAAGCTGGGCCTCGTTTCCGAAGCAGTGTTCGACCGCGTGGTTAAACCAGAAAAGATGGTGAGACCGTACGTCGCAACATCCGCCTAGGTGAGCGTTAGCTCGTCCAAGCCGGCGGCCGCTGCTGCCGTCCTGGGCAAGGCGGTCATCACCTTCAACTAGCTATTCCCAGGAGGATATCCATGAGCACCCATCCTGTTGGCTTCGGCGAGGCCGCTCTCGCACTGCAGATCGGCGAGTCTCGTTTCAACGCAAACTGGAAAAGTCCCCGACATCGGTTCAGGCGCCTATTGTCAGAGTTTATCGGCACTGCAGGATTGACTTTCGTATTATCAGCCGGTGCAGCCATTCTGGTTTTGCACGGCGGGATAAAGGTTGAGCCCATCATCGCTGCGTTCATCCTGTCGGCGATTTCTGCATTGTGGCTGGTCGCGGCGATCTATTTTCTCGGCGACATTAGTTCGCACTTCAATCCTGCCATGACATTTGCGTTTGCCTTGCGCGGCGATATGGGTTGGCCGATGTGCATGGCCTACGTCATTGTGCAGTTGATTGCCGCGGCGGCGGGATCACTTCTTGCCCGTTCGTTCTTCGGTATCGAAGGCAATCTCGCGGCCACGATTCCGCAACCTGAGCAACTCATCCAAGCAGTGTTCTTCGAGGCCATCCTGACATTTGGCATGGTTTTGATGGTGATCTCGATGGCAAACGGCCCGAAGCTCAATGGCCAGTTTATCCCTATCGCCGTGGGTGCCTACGTGATGTCGCTGGGGACCCTGGGGGGCCCCTACGAAGGAGCAGCGATGAACCCTGCCCGTGCTTTCGGACCCGACCTGGCGCGAGGCGATCTGTCAACGTGGTGGGTCTACGTCGTGGGACCGGTCGTAGGCGCGATTATTGCCGCATTCGCTGCCAAGATTCTCCGAGGCCCAGCCAATGCTCAAGAGGCACAGGCGGCGATGGGAACGCCCCAGGACGAGTCCTGAGTTAGGTCGACTATGTTTCGTCATCTGTTGAGTACAGATGTTTCCCCCGGCGTTTCCGACAATAGCAGCCTAGATCCTCGGTAAACTTATTCGCCCGAGGATCGACGGCCAAGAACCCTCTTGCAGACGACTAGGCAAGGCCCCGCGATCAAGAACAACAGCACAAGCGCGAAGAAGGCCTCATTGAAGGAAATGGCGATCGCCTGCCTGTCGACAGCCTGCCGCAGAAGCGATAGCGCGGCCCTACCAGAGACAACACTGTCGAGGCCCCTGCCCGCAAGTTGGCCTGCCACCGCTTTCAGACGCTCCTCGAGCGAGACATCGCCAACGGCCAAGTGGGACGCCAGGATGGTCCTGTTATAAGTAAGTTGTCGATCGAGATAAGTTTGCAGCAGAGAAGTACCGGTCAGACCACCAATCTGTTTACCAAGACCGAAAAGACCGATCCCGAATGGCAAGGCCTTGACGGGAAGCCGCATGAAGGCAGACAGCGTCAGGCTGATGAACAGGAGACCCAGCCCAAAGCCGCGCAGGAGCAGTGGAAACTCCAGATCCACAGTTCCGCTGTCGCTTGTCGAACCCGACAGGAACCACATTGACGAGGCGAAACACACGACACCGACAGGAGCCAAAGCAAGCGGATTTATTCTGCTTTTCTGTACCCCGACCCCCGCCAGCAGCAGGGTGCACCCCAAGATTACTCCACTCGGCAAAAGGAGTGTTCCAGCATCCGTAGCCGTGAAACTGAGAACGTTTAGGGCAAAGGCCGGGATGAGAAAGGCGCTGCCGGACAACGCGAATCCGGCTACCAGACTGACGACAAATGCGAAGCGAAAGTCGGGATCACCCAAAGGCGACGTGGGGAGGATCGAACGGTCCGATGCAAATCCAAGTTCCCACAGCGGCAGGAGGATGACCGCCAGCAAGCCGCTCAGGGCGAAAAGAGTGATGGGCCCGTCATCGAACCAATTGAACCTGCTGCCTTGCTGCGACACATACGTCAAAGATGCAGCGGCGATTCCAACCAGCACGACCTGGGGATAGGGGAGGCGGATCTTGTCGCGGAACGCTTGCCTCCGGTCCGCCGCCAGCATGACCAGGGCGACAATGCCCACCGGCACGTTGCTCAGGAATATCCAGTCCCATGACCGGTGGTCGACAAGCCAGCCTTGCAGGGCTGGCGTCACGGTCGTCGGGGCCATCACCGAGCCCAGGGCTAAAACAGCTTGCACTACCGGTTGCTGAGGGCTTGAGAAACGCAAGAACAGCAGCGTCTGGCCTGCCACGAGCACAGTCGCGCCGGCAAGACCCTGAACGATGCGGCAGAAGTCAATCCAGGCAATATCGGCGGAAGTGATCATTGCAGCAGACGCCAGGAGAAGCGCGACCGCGCCGGCGCGCAAACAGGGTGTAGGCTTCAGCGCTGCAACAAACAGCGGCGCGACCAAGAAGCCGGTCATTTTGGCCGCGAGAAATGCGATGTCTAAAGTCGCGAATTCGTCGCTCGTGGCATGTATGTCGCCCAGCATATCCAGGCGCCCGATAGAGAGCGCCGTGCTGGCGATCGAATCCATGACGGCGGTCAGTACAACTCCGATCAAGACCAACACGTCGCCCAGCGCTTCGGGCTTCGCCACTGAGTGTCGCGGTCCGATCTGACGGCTCATTTCGCCGCACCAGGCCGATTTCCGGCAAGCTCGCCAACCGGGTTCGAAGAGGTGGTTGCGGGATCGGTCTCTCGGCTCACCCGGACAGCAATGCGGGCTGAAAGTCCGGGAAGCAGCCGGCCTGGCAACGGATTGTGTGTAAGTCTTATCTTGACTGGAACGCGCTGAACGACGCGGATGAAGTTACCAGTCGCATTGTCCGGTGGCAGCACGCTGAAGGCAGCCCCGCTACCCGGGGCAAAGCTGTCAACGACACCATCAATCTGAACACCAGGGTACTCGTCAATCATCACCCGAACTGATTGCCCGATTTCCATTCGATTTAGCTGGGTTTCCTTGAAATTGGCCACGACCCACACATCTTGTACCGGAACGATGTCCATACCCGGGGTGCCGGGAGTGACGTACCGCCCGACGCGAACTTGCCGGTTGCCTACGACACCGTCGATTGGCGACTGTATGAGGGTATTGGCAAGATCCATCCTGGCCAGGCTGACTGACGCTTTCGCCTGAGCCATCGCTGCTTGGGCGCCGGCGAGTTGGGCACTTAGCACGCCAAGCTTGAGCCTTTGCGCCAGAGTATTGGCCGCCGCGGCTTTATCCGCAGCCTCGGCTTTTGTGAACCCGGTCTGTGCATCCTGGAGTTTTTGTTCGCTGGCTGTTCCGCTCTTCTGGAGAGCGGTGTAGCGGTCAAGATTGGCTCTTGCAAACAGCAGATCCGCTGAGACCGACCGCTCCTGTGCCGCCGCTTGTTCTATCAAGGCATCTTGCAGATTCTGCGTTGCTCCAATGTTTGCGATATCGGCTTGTCGCGTGGACAGGGTGGCAATGGCTTGGTCGAGTTTCGCCCGGTAGTCACTATCGTCGATGCGAAACAGCAAACTCCCCTTGCGAACGTTGGCGTTGTCTCCAACCGGGACTTCCACCACATAGCCGGAGAGCTTGGGCGCGATGCTCGTTATATCGCCGCGCAGATAAGCGTTGTCCGTGGTCTCCTCGAAACGGCCGTGAAAATACCATTGCCAGGCCCAGGCTCCCGAGAGCGAAATCGTTACAGTCGCCACCACCACGATAGCTACCTTCCGAGCCTGACCTATTGGTGCTCGCGTTGATGCAGACGAAGCCACAGAACCGATTGCGGGAGATGCCGCTGGTTGCGATTGGTCATCACTCTCAAACGGCGGTTGCGCGGGTCCTTCAAAGCCTTCAGCTCGGAGCATTTCAACGATCCAATCTCCAACATGTGGCTAGTCAACTTGCGAGTTGGCTCGGTGTGGCCGGATCGCGGATCAGTCGCCGTATTGGCTGCTAGTCCGGCAAACCCATTGAACGCCCCCGCACCGCCCCTCGACGAGATCGCCCAGAGGGACAACCCAGTCTGAAACCCTCGGATTGTAGGCCTTCAATCGATACGAAGGCTCTGCTCCATCGCGTAGCACTGGTCCCAGATGAACACGTCATACCCGGCCAGTCGGGACTGCCACTTGGGCGTGACCGCATTGACGCATTGCACGACGACGCGGTCGATATAATTGTCATAGACAGCCCAGAGGTTGGCCGTGTCTTCTGCTTCCATTTCTTCGCCGGGCGGCGTTGACTTCAGCGCAGCAGCTGCGGCGGCCTTCAGGTCATTCATGAATTCGAGCTGAGTACGGACGTCGGAATGCGTGCCTACGCGATTGACATGACCCCCAACAAGCGTTTCGAACGGCAATGTATCGATATAGGCCACTTGGTCGAAGTAGCCGGGGATGTCCTTGGCAAGTGCGAAGCGACGCCAAGGCATCCAGCCAGGAAAGATCACGTCCACCACCATCAGGACCTTCTGTTCTGGAGCATAGATGAAGATGTTGCCCGGCTCATGTGGACTGCTGCCGGGATAGGTCAGTTCAAGAACCTGACTACCGACGTTCAAGGTGTAATGGTCCTTGAATGTGACGCTCGGTAGGGGGCGCCTGGGATCTTTGGCCCGATCGAGCAGCCTCAAGGTTTCTTCCTGGGCGATGATAATTGGACGGCCGCCGAGGTCGTTCGCGCCGCCAATATGATCCACGTGCGCATGGCTGTAGACGAGATATGTGATAGGCCGATCCGTCACCTCAGCGATTGCCTGGCGTATGTGAGCCGAGTACCCCGGAGGGGCGTCGATCACAACCACACCTTTTTCATACACCAGGAACATCGACTGGTACCCGTTGTCGGTGACCATGTAGAGGCCGCGACCCAGCTTTTGGCTCCGGTATCCCTTCTTCCAGTCGATGGCGGGGGTTACGTCCTCCTTGGGAATCGGAAGGTACTGATCGACGCGCGCGCCTATCGGCGCCAACGACGGCATACTCTGGTAAGGGGCACCAGCCTGTCCGGGCAACGTGTCCGCGCGGGCACCGCCGATTGGCGCCAAACCGAAGCCAATAGTGAGAATAAGACAACCGGCGCTTGCTGCTGCCCTCGAGATAGCGAAGCGGTATAGAAGCATAACAATCTCCTATCATCGAATAGTATTTAACATTAACGGTTTGTCGATAAGTCTGAACATCATTTGATGATCGTAGATAGCACCAATAACCTGGCGTTAAAGTAACGCCCTGACTGCGATTCTTAGAATGCACACCTCATGACCCGGCAATCACCCGAACCGATAGCGATAGACCGAATCACCTGGCACCTCGAACAATACTGACGGATAGGTGATCCCCTGTTCGATCGGAACAGCTTCAATGCCCCTGGCCAAGAGCATTCAGATCAGCACAGAATTCCGCGTAAGGTTTGGTCATCCCCGCGTCCTGACATTCTCTTATCATCGCCTTGCGCTTGCCCATTGGGAGGGTTCCAAGGGCTGCCCTAAACCTGCTCCTCATAACCGGATCCGTATGGGTCTGCCTCTTAATGGAACTGGTATGGCTAAACGACAGCTGGTTGATCGGGTCGATGACATCAAGTGCGCCGGCAAACGCGCTTCCCCCGATTACTGAGAGTGCAAATGCGGTGACGAGACATTTAGCTCTAACGTCCATGACGTATTCCTTTTCCTCACTGAGCAACCGCCGAGCTGACAATCGCCACGATAAACTACCAATACTTCTCCCGACCACGCTATAACGGGACGAATTGAAGTGTACCTGTAGACCGTCGCGAATCTATTGTTCGATGGTATCGCCGATACTTTGGCATTGATCGTCGAGAAATGCTGACCTGAAGTGCGTCTGTCGGACGCCAAGGAAGGAATTCGGTGCGATCGGGGCTTGTTGCTCAGCTCTCCGATGGCTTCCCGCCGTGTGCAGGTAGTCCTTGGCGCGATGCCAAATGCTCCACCTGATACCAAAGCGTCATGGATCCCATACTTTAAGCGGCCCACAATTTCGGTTTGCACGATAATTGCATTCAGTAGGTGGCGCACGTGTCCGGAGATAGGTCCTTGATTTTCCATCGGGAGCAAATGAGGCCGAAGCTTATGCCAAGGAGATCATTGTTGCCTGCAGAGCGCGAGTTCCTGGCGGCGTTGGCGACGGTGGGGATCGTCGGCGCCCCTCCCGGAACGCTGAAGGCGTGGATCCAAGACGATTCTCAGCGAGCGGGCGAGGGCCGTGGCGAGGTGGCTGCTCGATCCAGTCATTGTGTACAGTGGAACGCCAACCACCGATACCATCGGGTAATTGATGGGGTCGCGTTGCTCTGCTCTCGTGTTGGCACTGGGGGGAGTGTTGCCGCCGAACCGATGGAGCTTGATATGAGCGATGATGTAGAGCGCACCGATGCAGTCAAGAAGCGCCAGGAATTGCCGGCGGTCGATATGAAGCTTGAGGTCGTTGTCATTCCTGTTTCGGATGTCGACCGGGCTAAGCGGTTTTACGGCGACCTGGGTTGGAGGCTCGATGCCGACATTGCCGTCGGTGACGCATTTCGGGTTGTCCAGTTCACGCCTCCCGGCTCGCCAAGTTCGATCCACTTCGGTATCGGCCTCACGTCCGCCGTGCCCGGTTCCGTACAGGGGCTCTATCTCGTCGTCTCCGATATCGAAGCGGCGCACGCCGAACTCGCGGCTCGCGGGGTCGATGCGAGCGAAGTGTCATATCGTACAGGGCCTGGACAGCCGACGATCAAAGGGAGGGATCCTGAGCGGCGAACCTACAACTCCTTTACTTCGTTCAAGGATCCCGACGGCAATGGGTGGCTGTTACAGGAAATCACCACAAGACTCCCGGGACGCGTCGATGGCGACACGACGTTTGCCTCGCCAGCCAAGCTTGCAGCTGCGCTCCGACGCGCGGCAGAAGCCCATGGGGAGCATGAGAAGCGGAGGGGCGGACAGAGGGACGACAGCTGGCCCGATTGGTACGCCGAGTACATTGTAGCGGAGCAGACCGGCAAACCGCTGCCGGCCTGAGTGCTGCCATACTCGTACACGCCGGCGCAAGAAGGATAACGCCCACGGTGCATCGGACGAGTTTGTGTTGTGGGAATCGTCGAAGTTCGTGGGTATCAGGGTAGTAATTAGTGCGGTGCGCGGCGTTGTTCGAGCAGGTGAAGCACAACGCAAAATTCGTCGACAAGCACACCCAGCCCGAGGATTGTTCGACAACGGCTTGACGGCCATTGGAGGATTTCGGCCGATGTCCAGCAGGTGCGCTTTCTAACCACGCAGTACCTGACGATTCTGGATGACGTGACAGCGCGTATTTGGCGCTTGATCCAACCAGCGAAAGTATCGCCGATACCATCGTTCTATAGATTTTTGCACCTTGGATAAAGACCTTGTAATTATTGTGTGGATAGACGTGAACCAGGAGGATTTAATGTCAGCGACGTCGTTATCACCAACTCGTCGCGATGTCGTTGTTGCGGTCGCTGCGGTTGGAGCTGTCAATCTGGCGCCAAGAGTGTTGCGGGCAGCTGCTAGCGAAGAATCCATCCGTCCGTTCAATATCCACGTTCCGACATGGGCGCTTGCAGATCTTCGCAGGCGTATCAAAGCCGTAAGGTGGCCGGAACGGGAGACCGTCGATGATCGTTCGCAGGGCGTCCAACTGGCGAAGCTTCAGGCCCTCGTTGAGTATTGGGGCAGCCGTTATGACTGGCGCAGGGTGGAGGCAAAACTGAACAAGTTGCCGCAATTCATCACCAGCGTGGACGGAGTGGATATCCAATTTGCGCACATTCGCTCACAGCATGACGGGGCACTACCCCTGCTTATGACGCACGGCTGGCCTGGCTCGATTATAGAGCTCTTGAAGGTCATCGGTCCGCTGACTAATCCTACTGCGCACGGGGGGAGGATCGAAGATGCTTTTCACCTCGTTCTTCCAACCATGCCGGGGTACGGCTTCTCGGGTAAGCCAACTGCCACTGGTTGGGCTCCGGCGCGGACGGCTGCCGCGTTTCATGAGTTGATGCTCCGGCTGGAATACACCGAGTACGTGTCGCAGGGAGGCGATTGGGGTGCGATTGTCTCGCAGTTGTTGGCTGTTCAGGCTCCGAAAGGTCTTCTCGGTATTCACGTTAATATGCCAAGTACTGTACCGCCGGGCATTCTTCGGCATCTCCGCAATTTCGACCCGGCGCCGGCCGAATTATCGGATCGGGAGAAGAACGCCTACGATCGGCTGCTGCACTTCTATCGCGATGGCTTTGGCTACGCGGCGATAATGAATCAGAGCCCCCAAACCATCGGCTATGCCCTCTCCGATTCTCCCGTCGCAATGGCAGCTTACTTTTACGACAAGTTCTCTGAGTGGACGGATAGCGACGGAGAGCCAGAACGGATCTTCACCCACAACGAGATGCTGGATGCCATCTCTTTCTATTGGTTTACCAACTCGGGAGCTTCATCATCGCGAACGTATTGGGAAAGCTCGCAAGCAGGCGGTGGCCCGTTTGACGCGTTTGACATCCCAAAGGTCCCTGTGGCGGTCACCGTGTATCCGGCCGAGATCTACCGCGCACCACGGAGTTGGGGCGAGAGAAGCTTCCGCAACCTCATTTATTGGAATGAAGTGGACAGAGGGGGCCATTTCGCGGCGTGGGAGCAGCCTTACGTCTTCACTGCCGAGCTCAGAGAGGCGTTCAGATCGTTACGCCGATCAATCTGAGGCGAAAGAGGCGATCCTCCCCCCATCGCCTTCGCCCAGTAGCGCGGCCGGGTCGCCCCTCCACCCGGCCGCGCGTTTGAGTTGCAGGGGGCAAGAAGACACGGATCATTTCCCTGAAGGAGGCTAACAATGAATGACGTGCCCCAACAAATTGACCACAATCGCCGTCGCCTACTCGGGACGGCTGTTGCGGCTATGACTGCGTTAGAGCTCGGGACAGGTAGTCCCGCCGCGGCGAGATCCTCTGTCGATCACACAAGCAAGGGTCTCGCGACCAAAGCGACACAACAGTTGCTGGATTCTTTGAGGCAGATCGACGCCGGAATGCTTAACATGGGATACGCGGATATGGGATCGCGAACCGGCGCGCCGGTGGTCCTCCTCCATGGCTGGCCATACGACATCCAGACTTATGCCGGTGTGGCGCCTTTGTTGGCTGCCGAGGGGTATCGCGTGATCGTTCCGTATCTGCGCGGATACGGCACAACGCGGTTCCTTTCGGACAGTACGATGCGCAACGGTCAGCAGTCGGCAGTTGCCCTGGACGTCGTTGCACTGATGGATGCGCTCGGTATTGAACGGGCAACTATTGCCGGCTGTGACTGGGGCGCCCGAACGGCAAATATAATGGCAGCCCTATGGCCGGAACGGTGCAAGGCTATGGTCTCGGTGAGCGGCTATCTGATCGGCAGTCAACAGGCCGGGAGGCAGCCGTTGCCACCGAGCGCGGAATTGCAATGGTGGTATCAGTACTACTTTGCGACCGATCGCGGGCAGGCTGGCTATCGGAAATTCACCCGCGATTTCGCAAAGCTGATCTGGCGTCTCGCCTCGCCGCGATGGGATTTCGACGATGCGACTTTCGACCGTAGCGCGGTCGCCTTTGACAATCCCGATCATGTGGCGATTGTGATACATAATTACCGTTGGCGTCTAGGCCTCGCCGAGGGCGAACCTCAATATGATAACCTGGAGAAGCGGCTTGCGCAGGCGCCCGTCATCACCGTTCCTACAATCACGCTGGAGGGCGACGCTAATGGCGCGCCTCACCCTGAAGCCAGCGCCTACGCGAAGATGTTCTCAGGAAGGTACTCTCACCGCCTGATCACGGGCGGCGTAGGGCACAATTTACCGCAGGAAGCGCCGCGGGCTTTCGCCGATGCAGTAATCCAGGTCAGTGCGGGCACATGACGGTCCGACAAGTCCTGTCTGACTACCTTAGAGATCAAGGACGACGTCCCCAGTAGGCTGGGAACAGCAGATCAAGGTGGTGCTGCTTGTCGGCGGCTCAATTGGATCAGGCTGAAAAGCGACTGTTCCAGCCACGAGCCCGGTCTGACAAATGTGACAAACCCCCGTGCGGCACGACCATCGCGTGGGGACGTCGCACGCTTCAGCAAGTTCAAGCAGACTCTTGAATCCTGACCCCCAATGGACGCTCAAGCCACTGCGTGCGAACGAAACTAGAGGGCCCGTGCCGGCGGATTCCGCAGGTGGATGGGGCGGCCGCCCTGGGGATGTAGTAATACCTGGTGTACTCGAAGGACGCGGGCCGAACAGCTCCGTATGGATTGCATCTGCGGCGACACCCCAGTCTGCAAGCGCTGCGCCGAGGTCGCCCATAAACGCAGATGGCCCGCAGAGATAGAAGGTGCCATGGCGCGGAACATCGAGTTGTTGAAGCACCTCGATGTTCAAGTGTCCGGCGGAATCAAAATCCGAACCTTGCCTGTCCTCGCGATCAGGCGCGCTGTAGCTTACATGGCTGTGGCTGCGGGGCAGGTCTTTCAGCAAGTCTCGAACCTCTTGGGCAAAAGCATGTTCGTGGCCACATCGAGCTCCGTGGAGCCACCAGACTTCCCTTGTCGAACCCGTTGCCGCCAACGCATGGAGCATCGCAATCACGGGCGTCGAACCCACCCCGGCACTTAGAAGCACGATTGGACCGTTGCCTGGGCGTAGAGTGAAGCTGCCGCGTGGTGCGCTGATCTCCAGCACGTCTCCGACTTCAACCCGGTCATCAATGTAGGCACTCGCCACACCTTGTATTTCCCGCTTTACGCTTATTCGGTAGTAGGGCTCACCGGGTTCACCCGACAAAGAATAACTGCGCATAATGGCCGGGGCGTCGGGCGTCATTTGCAGGCGCAGTACGACAAACTGCCCAGGAAGCGCCGCTGCGAGGCGAGGTCCATCAACGGGCTCTAAGACCAGTGACATCACACTGATGCTCTCGCGGATCTTGTGCATCACGCGCAGCGGGCGAAATCCCGTCCACGCAGGAGGTGATTCCGACATGGGATCAAGCCCGGCATTGCGTCTCGTGGCATCACGGTCCTTGCTTTGTGCGAGCAATGCCCGGAAGGATCCCTGCCAGCCTTCGCTTAGCGCGGGGATGCGCAATGCTCGCTCGATTTGGCTGCGAGGGTGACTGGGCAAATATAGCAAGGCATTGACCTCCGACACGGTCATTTGCTCAGGGCCGCTCGCGACCTGGACGATCTCGTCTCCAGCCTCGACCTGGCCTTCTTCCAGGACGCGCAGATAGAAGCCGGGCCTGGCTCGCGCAACCAGCAGCGCAGCCATACGCGGCTCATTCATGCGAATACCGATCCGGTAGCAAGTGACGCGCGGTTGGGTCACTTCGAACAAGGCGCTCCCAATCCGGTAGCGATCGCCAATGCACACATCATGGTCCGGCAGGCCATCGACTGTGAAGTTCTCGCCAAACTGTCCGTAGGAAAAATTATTGCGGCCCAGCTCGCGTTGCCAATACTGATAGGATTCGGATTGGTAGACCAAAACGGCCCGCTGTTCGCCGCCGTGCCCCACCATGTCTCCCTGCTTGTCGCCATCGACGTTGAGCCGTCGTACCTGGCGTGGGCCCTGAACGGATGTTTTCCAGACTGCAGTATCAACTGTCCTTCCGCTCCAAGGAACGCCACGCGGCAAACCCACATTGACCGACAGCAAGCGAGCCATCCCTGCGTCCTTTCTGCCAGCCACCACCAGCCAGTTGCGCTCGGGTAAGCCCTGATCGGGGGATACTTAGCGTCAGCGCCCACCAATGCAAACTAGCACGTCGGGCCACCGAATCGATCGACACCAAAGTATCGGGAATACCATCGTTCAATATATCCGGACTTTGACCGCTGTCAGTAATCTATTAGTTGAACGCTTTTGATTGGCATATGTACAGGTATCGAGATCGGACGACGCAAGGGACTGTCATCTCGAGTTCTCAACCGGTTCCATCAATCCTCCACTGACGTAACGATGTCATCATCTGTCTGGCTGCTGGCGCGGGATTGTATGCGGGAGCTGTGTGAAACAAACGGCGAGGAGAGCGCTCCTGGGATTCAGTTGGTTTGTCCTCGATCACGATACGCAGTGATTATGCTTGGTTTCTGAACGTAAGCGAATGTTGAATCGAACAAGCGGAGAAGTCGGATGTCGAGCCTGCAAGTAGATAATAGTATATTTGAAGGGCATCGGAACATTCCGCAAGGGCGCCTGGCCCTGCAGATGTCCACCGCCGGCGTCGTCCATGACCTCGGTAATCTCATTCAAGTCGCGTCATCCGCGTTAAACCACCTGGGCAGAGACCCTAACATCGCAACGGCTCCAGGCGCAGGGATGGTGATTGCTGGCGCCAAGACCGCTCTCGAAAAGGCGGGTTGTCTCGTCAGGCAGACCATTAGGACAGCTAGAGAGATTGAAGAGGTAGTATCCCATGCGAATGTGGGCATCTGCTTGGCCGACGTCGAAGCTCTTGTACGTAGCGCGTGGGATGAAAACCTCCGTGTGGAGGTTTGCATCGACCCCGACCTTCCTTTGGTAAGGTGCGATCGAGCCGGGCTGCAAAATGCCGTCCTGAATCTTCTGCTCAATGCGCGCGATGCGATGCCCGACGGCGGCTTGATATCAGTTCACGCCATGGTGTCGGGAAATCCCAGGGAGGTGAATGTTCGGGTTGAAGACCGAGGAATTGGGATGACGAGCGAGACGATGGTGCGAGCATTTGATCTCTTCTTCACGACCAAAGGCGAGGGGTTGGGTGGAGTTGGATTGCCGATGGTCAAACGTTTCGTTGAAGATTCGGGTGGAAGCATCGATCTAGCAAGCATCCTCGGGTCAGGCACAGTCGTGACGCTGAAATTGCCGGCGATGCGTTAGCGACCTAAGGCGTAGGGTGTGCATTCAGCTGCCCATGTCCTTTGATTGGATGGCTCTGCGATTTTGGGGCAGGCTCGTGAGGATGCAATATTAAAGAGTGGTTCGAATCGGAAGGCGTTGCGAAAGTGACTGGACCGCATTCCAAGGGAAAGGTGGCGCTAGAGCACCAGGCCTTGATTCATCTCCCGACGGAGCGATCTCCAATAGCTCGGTTTCCCGCCTCGTTTTTTTCTATCGGCCTCGGGACAAGTTCGTTCTCCATAATGTGGCAGGTCGCGCATCAAGTGTGGGCGGTCCCCAAAGGAATTGCTGTGGCGTCCGTGGTATTGGCCATGTGCATATGGACAGCTCTTTTGACGCTTTACGCTTTGAAGTTGTGGTTGGCCCCATTGGCCGTACGAGCTGAGCTCGCGGATCCTGTTCAGAGTTGCTTCCCTGGTCTGGTGGGTGTCGGGATGATGCTAACTGCGGTAAGCGTGTTGCCGTTCGACGCGACGGTAGCCACCATTCTGATATGCATCGGTGGAGTGCTCGCGATTGGATTTGGGTTTTGGCACTCGCAAAAGATCTGGAAACACGCAATTGCTCTATCGGACGCGACACCCGCCTTATATCTGCCTGTAGCCGCAGCGTCGTTCGTCCTTAGCATTGGCCTGTCGGCATTTGGGCAATTTGAGTGGGCCCAACTGGCTTTAGGCGCTGGGCTCTTCTCGTGGCTTACAATCGATTCCGTCTTGTTCCGTCGTCTCTATTTTGGCGAACCGCTCGGACATCACATTAGGCCGACCCTTGGCGTACAGCTCGCCCCTCCAGCGGTTTGTTCGCTAGCTTATGTCAACTCGTCGGCTACATCCGGAGATGTCTTTGTTCACTGTCTCATCGGTTACGCAATCCTGCAGGCCATTCTTCTTGCCGGCTTGCTTCCACGGATCATGGACCGCTTTTCCGCCGGTCTATGGAGCGTCAGCTTCGGCGCCACGGCGTTGGCGACAACGATTGAAAAATTGGCCGTTCGTGGCGACGCTGGTTTGGCTGGCATTTTGGCTGTTCCCATTTTTACGGCCGCAAACCTGCTGATTATATGGCTGGTTGTTAGGACAATAATTTTAGCCATGACAGGCTCATTATTGCCGTCACTTCCGGACGGGCAAGTACAGCATCCTGCATCTCGCTGAAGGGAGGCTACTTCCAGCGAAAAGCAGTTCCAGCAGGATGTGCAGCCTTGATCGCCGTGATCTTCCGGGAGCCAAGGACCAGGGGCACCCGGCTGCCAACCTTCGCCGAGAGATGGTCGCGCTGCACGATCCGGTCGGCCGCCGCGAGGCGCGCAAGCGGGCGTCTGGTATGTTGCAACATGTACCAGACTTCCGACGCTGATCCCGCGTCGACAGCTATATGCACCAGATAGCAGGCGATATATGCGTCAGCGCGTTATGATACCCATTGCGCTTGTGAAGTTGTCTTTGCTTGTCCCTGATGAGCGAGCCGTTATGCTCGACGCACGATCCAGGCGCAAATCCTCGATCTGCTGAGCTACCGGAGCGATGGCGAGATGCTCGAGCCTCTGCCGATGCTAGTTCATTGAAACGAGCGGCGTCAGCCTGACCTGTTGAACTGAGGACAGTCCGGCGTTGCCGCCGTCCGAGCTAATTCTCCGTAGAACTTCGAAGGCGACTTGGTGAACTCGGCAACGAAAATGCTTTTTGGTTGCAGCAGAATGCCTGCGCCGAGCAACAAGCTCAACAAAACCGCTATTTATCGCCGCAGCCTGAGCCAGCGTCGTGATTGCCTCGACTTATAGCAACTCGGTCTGCTAGCCACCCAACGGCGGAGCGGAAAAGGCGTCCGCAGCCCGCCTTGTTCTACGCCTTTGTAAGCTGGGCCGCGTCGTCGAAAACGCCATGTTCCCGGCAATCATCATATTCAAAAAGGCATATGTAGTGGACGGCCCGCCGGTCGATAACAATCGTGCCCCGGGGATGTTTCTCAAAGCAAGGTTCAGCAAATCTTCCGCAGCAGACTGCTGGCGAGCAACCCATGAACTCGCCGTCGTACGTGTCCGAGAGACGCTGTGTACCTCGGTCAAAGTGCATGGCCTGGTGCGCTTGTCGATCATGACGTTAGCCACAAGACCGCTCCGACCAATATTTTGTGACAGGACGCAGGACCGCTATGGAAATCTCGGCTACTGCTCTCCCCCCACACCGATGTTCGGTTGGGCTCCAAGGTGATCCCGTCGCCCCTAGCCGAGGGTTCTGGCGAATTTGGCCGAAGCGCAGTTAGCGGACACTAGCTTCCACAATCCAAACATCCTCTTCTGCAGTGCCGCCGCTAACGCCGACACCTGCATACACATTTCCATGCTCGTCGAGCAGCGGAACACCTCCACCCATAGGGCAAAAGCGCCCCCCGCCGACTGTGGGCAACGCGTATAGCGATTGGCCCGGCTGTACGAGCGGCAGGATGTCCGCCGTGCGAAGGCGTACCAGTGCCGAAGTATACGCCTTGCGCTCGGAAATCTCGAGCGCGAAGACAGGCGCGCCGTTCATCCGGTGTTGGAGAACCAGATTGCCGTGAACATCGATAATACATACGGCGACAGGGACGTTGACCTTTGTCGCTTCTGCCTCCACACGTTCGGCAACCGACTTCGCTTTCGTGAGCAGATCCATGGAATGATCCTTATCGTTGAGGGGACGCCGTCGCATCGACTGCGGTCTATCGCTGAGGCAGCTCGCCCAGGTGAAAAGCCAGCCGATTCTCGACATCTCCCGGCGACTGGAAGCCCTTGGCGGTCAGCGACTTGATGCCTTCCTGAGCGGCGGGTCGGCTTAGCGAAGCTATGCAGGCTTCCCATCCTGCGCCCAGCTCTACATCCGACGGAAGACTGGTATTGACCAAACGCTTGGTTTGCCCGATGGCCCATTTGTCGAACCTCGAAATCCGAGTGGCGAGCGCATCAACGTACGCGTCGAGCTCTGCGTCCGGCAGGGCTTTGTTCACGTAGCCATACGCCTCAGCCTGTTCTCCACGGATGTCCTCGGAGGTCAACAGAACCTCCATGGCGCGATTGCGACCGATCAGGTGAGGCAGGCGAGCCATCGGTCCGCCGCCGGCGACCATACCCACGCCAACCTCCCACTGTGAAATGATGGCCTTTTCCTTACTGGCGAAAGCCATATCGCAGGAAAGGGTGATTTCGCTCCCGTTGCCCGTAGCGCGGCCCCGGATGAGGGCGATCGAGGCCACCGGCGCGCGCGTCAGCCGCACAAGAAAATCCGGCCAGGGCGGCAGGCCCGTCGGTCCCGGCGGCAGCGCGAGCATATCCTCGATCCGCGCCTTGAAGTCTGAATGGTTGAGGAAGTATCCCTCGACGCTACTGTCGAACACCACCACCCGAAGATCTTCGTCAGCCTCAATGGCGTCAATCAGATGGGTGAACTCTTTCACCATCTGTGGACCCATGACGTTGAGCGGGGCATTGTCGAATGTGACTCGCCAATAGGTGGGCGTCCGGCGTGTCAGGCGAATCTGCGGGGTGGTTGTCGTGGTGTCCACTGGAAGCTCCTTGGATGTTTACCTGCTCGGTGCCTCGAAGATGATGCATTGGGTGCTGGCCCGCGATTGGACGAACGTGTCGCCAAGACCATGGTGTCGGTCTGGCAGGGCGGGCCCATCGCTCGGTGATCAAACGGGCACGACCCTCAATCGCGCTGCGAACCTCTGATCTGCAGGTCCCCTGCAGGATAAGCGCTGCATCAAGTGAACTGCGTAGTCATCGCGCAAAATATGGACGTGAGGGACGCTGTCCAACCGGACAGGCGATGGTACCACCCGATGCGATCTGAATATCGATCTATTGCTCGCGGCGGACGGCAGCCGGCTCCGGATCAATGGCGCCGGCCCTGACACGAACAGGTTTCAGCGGCTTGGCACCGGTGTCGTTGACGATTGTCAGGCCACGCGGAAAGAACCGGTTGTGATGCTGGCCGCGCCCGATATTGATGATCGCGGCTCCCTTCAGATGCTTTTCCAGCATCGTCAGCACGCGCCTCAGCGAGGGTCCGTCGAACGCATCCATCGCTTCGTCGATGATCACCCACTTCGGCTGCCGCAACGCGAGCCTGGTCACGCCCAGCAGGCGCTGTTCGTCATCGGCCAACTCATGGTCCCAGCGTCCCACGCGGTCGAGTGACGATGACAGCCGTTCAAGACCAACCTCGGTCAGCACGGCCGAAATGTCGGCATCGCTGGCGGGCGCATGCCCATTCGCGTGATTGAGCACCTCTCGCAACGTGCCGGCCGGCAAATACGGAACACGCGGCACGAAGATGAGAGTTTCTCCAGCCGGCAGGCCGATTTTCCCGCTGCCCCAGGGCCAAAGGCCGGCAATGGCGCGGAAGAACAATGTCTTGCCGGCGCCTGGGTCGCCGGTGATCATGACGCGCTCACCGGGATGGATCTCGACATGGCTGTCTGAAAGTTTGGTGCAGCCCTCCGGCGAGGCCACTTGGAGCTTCTCGAAGGTCAGGCTGCCATTGGCGTTATCGCCGAATTCGATGCGCTTTTCCTTGTCGTGCAGCACATCGGTTTCATCGAGCGCAATGCGGAAGTCGGCAACGCGCATCAGCGTGGCGCGCCAGTCGGCGATGCCGCCGATATTGTTGATGAACCAGCGCAGCGACGAGTGCACCTGGTTGAAGGCGCCGACCGCCATCATCAACCCGCCAAAGCTGATATCGCCTGAAAAATAGACCGGCGATGCCACAAGGATCGGCGCCACCACGGTGATCCAGCCATAGGTATCGGTCACCCAGGAAAGGTTGATCTGCGCTTTGTAGATGTTTCGCATCGCGCCCAGCACCGTGCCAAGGTCGATTTCGAGCCGTCTCTTGGCATCGGCTTCGCCGTGATAGAGCGCGATGGCGTCGACATTCTCGTTGACGCGCACCATCGAGGAGCGCAGTTCGGCCTCGCGGGTGTAGCGGTCGCTGTTGAGGCGGATCAGCGGCCGCCCGACCAGCCAGCTCAGCCAGGAGGCGATGCCGGCATAGAGGAACGCGGCCCAGACCATGTAGCCCGGTATCGCCAGCGACCAGCCGTTGATGTGGAAGACGAAGCCCGACGAGAGTTGCCAAAGCACGCCGACGAACGACACCAGCAGGATGAAGGATTGCAGCAGGCCGACGCCGAGGTCCGTCGACAGATCGGACAGATGCGCGGCATCCTGCTGCATGCGCTGGTCGGGATTGACGCCGATGGCGCCGGCATTGGCGAGCCGGAAGGCCCGCGCCGGCCGCATCCATTGGTCGATCAGGTCGAGCGTCAGCGCCTCGCGCAGCTTCAGCCGGATCATCTGGTTGAGCCAGGTCTGAGCGATGTTGAGCAGGAGCAGCGTGCCGGCAATCACGGCAAAGATCATCAGCTGATGCAGGAAGGCCGCCATGTCGCGACGCGCCAGCGCATCGTAGAAAGGCTGGTTCCAGCGGTTGAGCAGAACCTGGCCGATCGACGTGGCGACGATGACCGCCATGATGCCGACCGACGTCCAGACCAGCCACTTGAACACCGGTGAGCCTATCAGCGCCCGTTTGATCGTCGCCACCTGATCGCGCAGGCTGCTGGCATCGACGGTTACCGGCTGAGCGGTGGCGGACTTGTCCGGTTGATCAGCCATGCACGAGGTCCTTGCGTTCAGAAGCGTTGCTGAAACCAGATGGAGATACCTGAAGGCATCCGCCGCTCAAACGGACCGCGAATACACTCGCCGCAGAGAGGCCGGGAACGGGCCCAACCCCAGTTTCCATCATGACGACGAGGACTTCATCGAGCGACGCGATGCTACGACGCGTCGTGCTTGGCCCAAGCGGTATCGGCGACAGGTCTTCGTCATTTGGACATCGGTTTAACGACGCGTACACGATGCCGGTACTGTCCGACACCGTCCATAGCACCTAGGTGTCGGCAAGCAGCTTGAGCTTAACCAAATACGGTAGTTTTTTACGGGGTTTGACGGTGAAGGCGGCCAAATCCTCCTTGCGCCAATTCACGCTTGAAGCCCAAAGTACGATGCGTAGCGTCCCTACGATCGTCCGACACCTTCGTCTGATTGGATCAGAACACGGCATTTCCTATGTGGTTTGTCGAAACGGCGCCGGTGCGCGGCCTATAGAGGGAAGTTGAAAAATGACGCAACAGTTGAGCAAGACAGCCGGTTCGGATCGCTTCCTTCGCACTCCGACAGACCTTGGTTCCGAGGCAACCCGCGACATCGCTGCCGGCCTGGCCGGTCTGCTTGCTGACGTGTTCGCCTTGTATCTTAAGACCAAGAATTTCCACTGGCACATGAGTGGTCCGAATTTCCGGGACTATCATCTCTTGCTCGACGAGCATGGCGACCAGATTTTCGCGATGACCGACGCGATCGCGGAGCGTGCGCGTAAGATCGGCGGAACCACGATCCGTTCGATCTCCGATATCGCGGGACGCCAACGGATCCTCGACAACAACGCCGACTATGTTGATCCCCAGGACATGCTCTCAGAGCTTCATGGCGACAACAAGCAGTTGGTGGCGGAGCTGCGTCGTGTCCATGAGCTGTGCGATAGCTATTCGGACATTGCCACCGCGAGCCTGATCGAAGGATGGATCGACGAAAGCGAACGGCGCAGCTGGTTTCTCTACGAGGTTTGCCGCGCGTGAGCGGAACGTGGGCAAGGTGGCGGATGAGATCCTGCACGCCCGAAAAAAGCACCGGCAAGGATCGCGCACTCCGTTCCGCCGGTCGGGTAGCATGGATCCGTATCGACTCTGCCGCGTGAAACCGGCTCGCCCTCTGCTTGACTCCGATAGGGGACCCAGACCGCGCGATAGCAGTCTCGGGTGCAGAAGCTAGGGCGCTATCAGAGGGAAACGCACACCCACGATCGATCCACGCGGGGTGAATTTCCATTGCACCGAGCCCCCAATTTCCGCCGTCAGCGCGTGTATCAACCACCGCCCTCTTTCTTCTGGCCGATGATAGGCCGCGCATCCGTCGTCGCAGACAACACAACAGACACTGTTGCCACTCCTGTTCAGTGAGACACGGATTGAACCAGGGCTATCCCCTAGGCCGTGCCGTGCTGCGTTCCGGACCAACTCGGAGACGATCAGACCGACCGGCCAGCACCGCGCGGCGTCAAGCCGGATTTCGTCCGTTGCAACAGTCAGCTGAATGCTCCGCTCGCCAAGGGAGGCACGTGAAAGGCTGTGACACAGCTTCCCAACATGATCACCGAGGTCGATGTATCCCTCAGTGATGGGCACGAGAAGCGATTGATGCGCCTCTGCCATCGCCCGCAGACGATCCGCTGCGCGCCTTAACGCCAGCGTAGCCTCTCCGCTGGACGAGGCCAGCGACAGAATCGCTATCGCTTCGCCATATTCGTTGATTACCCGATGGCTAATCTCTTCGACAAGATGCCACGCCAGCGGCTGGCACGATGCCGATGATGGATTCGCACGTCCTGTTAGCATGACCAGATCCTCCGCTAACATCGCCGCACCTCGGAAGCACCGTTCGCGATGTTTCGGAAAATGACAGCAGACCGCGCCGAAACATTCTATTGGGCCAAGGTGTCGGCAATACTTAAGACGGACACACCCCCCTGTGGATGGGCATCGGAGTATTGGCGAGCAGTGCTCGTCCCAGTCAAAAATGCCCGGCGCTGTGGAGACGCCACCCGCCCGCAAAGCGGGTAGGTCGCTGTATAAACCCCGATACCTAAGTATATGCGATACCATTGGACGATGGTTGCCGGGCCATACTGCAGATACGTGTTACCTGGAAAATGACGGGACGCAGTCTGGTTGTTAGTGGTCAGTATCGCCGAGGTCTGTCATGGAAACTGGTCGTAAAGTCGTTGTCATCACCGGCGGGTCGCAGGGCATTGGCGCGGCGTTGGTTGAGGCGTATCTCGGCCGAAATTACCGCGTTGTCGCTACCTCTCGATCTATCAAATCTTCCGATAGCTCGGACTTGCTCACGATCTCGGGTGACATCGGCAACCCGGCGACGGGACCGAGGGTGATCGAGGAAACACTGCAGCGTTTCGGGCGGGTCGACACGCTGATAAACAACGCCGGAGTTTTCCTTGCCAGCAGTTTCACGCATTACACCGCGGAGGATTATGCCCGCGCCGTTGCTACCAATCTGACCGGTTTCTTTTTCGCCACCCAGGCCGCGATCGCCGCAATGGAACGTCAAGCGGGCGGCCATGTCGTCAACATCACAACCAGCTTGGTGAAGCAGGCCAGTTCGAAGGTGCCATCGGTGCTTGCTTCGCTGACCAAGGGCGGAGCTGACGCCGCGACCCGTAGTTTGGCGATCGAATATGCCCGCAGCGGAATCCGGGTGAACGCCGTGTCTCCGGGCGTCATCAGGACGCCGATGCATGCGCCAGAGACGTACGAGAGGCTGGCGGCCTTGCATCCACTGGGTCGGCTGGGTGAGATTTCCGATATCGTCGGAGCGGTCCTCTACCTGGAGGATGCCGCTTTCGTGACCGGAGAAACGCTTCATGTCGACGGCGGCCAGAGCGCTGGCCACTGAGCCATCAGTCAAGGGAGGTTCTTATGCCTATTGTCACCGTCCAGCTCACCCGCGAAGGCATCGAGCCTGGTGTGGATCATGTAACTGTGGAGCAGAAAGCAGCCATCTACAAGGGCGTGAGCGAGGTGCTGCTCGACGTCCTCGGGAAGCCGCTGGACTGGACCTGGGTAGTGTTTGAGGAAGTGGAGATGGAGAATTGGGGTTGGGGCGGGATGCCCGTCGCGGAATACCGCAAGTTGCTGGCCGCGAAGGGCGTTTGAGCCCTGATAGCCTTTCCTGAAAAACATGCTGGGGGTTCAGGTGGGATAGTTTCGTTTTCGACGTAAGCAGCCATGCTGTGTGACGCCGTGGAGGTGGAATGCCGTGTACGTCGCCGGCGTCGGCTAAGAGACGGATCATACAAAAGGCCAACTAAAACCCGTGTCGGCGGAGCGCTATTGAAATCTGTTCTCGCGGGCCATGGCGGATCGCGAAGACCTCGAAATAGGAGTCGCGGATGACGGAAGTACGAGTTGAGGATGAAATCTATGCAATGCCCCCGCAGCATGGCTTCACCGTCGCGCATTTTCTGACCGTCGCCGACATCGAACGCTCAGCTCGATTCTATGAGATGGTCTTCGGAGGACGCATTCTTAGCCTGGGCGATAGCAGCGGCGCGCCGGGATATATCCGCATCGCCAATACCTGGCTCATCGTCAACATCGGCGGCGGCCCCACACCTGACAAACCGTCGGTGACGCTCGGCGTTCCCCCAGATCCCGATTCACTCAGCAGCTTCATGAACATCCGCGTTGCTGATATTCATTACTGCTATCGACGTTGGCAAGGTCGGGGCGCTGAGTTCATCACGGAACCGATGGAAAAGTACGGCGAAACTCGCTGTTACATTCGCGATCCAGACGGCTACATCATCGAAGTGGGTCAGAGTAAGCCGCATGTCGTTTACGGTTAAGCCCTAGAAGGACGTATACCTTCTACTCGAGCCAGGCCTCGGTCTCCGCTAAGATGCTGAGCGGGTCATGCCGGAAATCTGGACGAGCGCCGTTCGGTAGATATTTTCGGGAGATCGCCTGGAAGGTTTCGGGCTATGCTCGCACAAGAAGTTCCATAGGTCGGCCGACATGATAGGTCGGAGACGCCGGGGATCGGTCTGCGCACAGCGAGCTTCCCGATGTCGGCCGTGCGCGTGAACAAAACCGACGTATCCCGGATGAATGGCTCGTCCGGAAAAGAGCAGAACCGCTGTCCTTCGGTGCGCAACGCGGCGAGCATTCCATCGCGCTCGCCGCGGACTAATTATCCAAGCGTGCCTAGTACGGGCTTTTGTCACTGATTTATGCTACAGGCGTGCTACTTTTTTAAAGAAATAGACCAATAAAATCAGCGCTTAGGCGAAGGCGCGCTGCGTCTCTTCGGGCGCGCCACTCTTCAAGCAAGTGCTTGAAATCGCTTAAAGCGTTGATTTTACTGCTACTGATCCGCACGCGTGCTACTTTCGCGTGCAAAAGGATTGAGGACAGCTGAACCCCAGCCCCGCCTGCATAGTCGACGCACCGACCATTGGCCGTCGTCTCCTCTGGGCAGCGGGAACATTAGCGCCAACTAAAAGTTGGGAGCAAACCCGAACAGGTTTTTGATGGCACATGGTCCGTCTTTCAACATCTTGATCCGCAAGCTCCAAGCCATCTCGGAACTCGCAGAATCAGACATTGCGATCTTGGGGAACATCTCGATTCAGGAGAAGAAATACCAGGCCAATGAAGACATTTTGCGGGAGGGCGAGAAGCCGAACCTTTCCTTCGTCGTTCTTGAGGGCTTGATAGGGTCGACCAAACTAACCGGGGAGGGCAAGCGTCAGATCTCCTCCTTTTTTGTTCCGGGCGACATTCCCGACCTGCATGGTTTGCATTTGTCGGTCATGGATTGCACTTTCACCCCTCTCATGCCCTCTCGAGTGGGCTTCATGCGGCACGACGATCTTCGCGCCATTTGCAAACAGCACTCTTCGATAACGAGAGTGTTTTGGCGCTCCACTGTGATCGATGCGGCGATCTATCGAGAGTGGGTCACCAACGTCGGAAGGCGCGACGCCTACTCTCGTATGGCTCACATTCTTTGCGAACTTATTGTCCGCCTTCGCTCGGTCGGTCGCATTGAAGATCATGTGGCCTATCTCCCCATAACGCAGGCTGCACTTGGCGACGCACTAGGCCTCTCCTCTGTGCACGTGAACCGAGTGCTTCAGGACCTTCGACGCGACGGTCTGATATCTACCCTTGGCTCGCGTTTTCATGCGCCCGACTGGGCAGGGCTCGTTCGCGCCGCAGATTTTGACTCTACCTATCTGCATCATAAGGCTGCGCAGACGGGTGCCGGTTTCTGAGAATGCTGGGTCGCTCATGATGCATTGAGCCAACCCCTCGCGATCCTTGAAACCGAATCTGCTGTAGAACCCGCATTCCAACAGGAATGTCGATCACTGCTTGAGAACTGGACCGCAGACTTACCTAGTGGACGGCATGGCTTCCCAAAGCTACGACCTGAGGAAGGAACCCGCCGAAAGCTGGACGGTGTTTGACGTCTTCACTGGGTACCCCCGCAGGCGCGTGAGCGTCTGGCTAACTATCTGGACGAGGAATATTCCCGTGATCTTCAGCCTTCTGACCATGTCGACCTGAAGCGAAGGTTCGCCGGGGGGTAACCTCTAAAGTATGACTGCCATGGAACACGTGTGGAGCGCCGGAGAATGTCCAAATTCCCGAGTCTGTGCATCCCGGGCATAGGCTTAGCCATAGTGGAGACGCGGCTTTGGCACGTTCCTATAAATTGAACCCCGATTAGGTCGTTCCTGCGCCACCGCAGAACTGCTTGGTAGGCAACGCCGTCGGTCGGCACGTAAAGCACGAACCGCTCGGGGACACGCGATTCCACCGGGACTTTGAGTTCAGCTCCGCCACTGTTTTGGTTCCGAATGGTGCAACTGATCTCGGAGTTTGTGATTCCGCCGATGATTGAGGCGCCTTTCAGCACCCCGCTGCCTTCGTTCGCGGCGATGCTCTTCATCAACCATGTGACCTCCATCGGTCGCCCCCGGCCCTATCCTACGCCCACGGGCGAACAGCTGTCCATCTAGGTCGTCGCTCGGTGGTGTCTCACTTTGAAATTTGACGGAGACGGACGGCAAAGATATCCGTTGCGCTGGTGAATTTGCGCACCGCCAACGCGAACAGACCCGAATGGTCTCGCCGTATAGCGATTTTAATCCGGCAGTAGCATCTCCTCTTCATCTGCTGCGGCTTCGAACAGCAGCCGGAAATCGTTACCCGGCATTTTGCCATCCATCGCAGATAGGCAAGCCTCGGCCGCCAGCCTCCACTTGGGGCCACGATTGGACCACTTTAGGAGCTCCTCGGCGGCGGCATCAACCCGGTTGACGCCAAGGCGAAGTCCCGGGCGCTCGGTCTTCACATAAACTGGAGGGTTGAACCAACGGTGGGGCATCACGCCTCTCGAACGTCAAAGGCGATGAACAGTCCCCAAGCTGAGGCTGCACGAACGATCATTTCGACCAACTGGCAGTCAGTCTCACGAAGATCATGGCCGCGCTCGCGCACCGCTGCAATGGTCGCCTTGACGGAAATTGTGTTGCCCGGTTGAGAACCCAACAGGACCTCGCGGACCAGCTCCTTGGCCGTTTGCTGCGTAGGCCGAACAGGTGCTTGAATGTCCATCCCATCCTCCCAGAGAGATAGAACCTCAATCAGCTATTCTGTGGGTCACTTTCCGAAAAAGGCAAGAGCCGGAAACGTACAAAGCAGGTTCCCGCAAACACCGCATTTCGGAACGGAATCCACCCTTGCCCATTTATTGGCGGAGCCAATTTGCACGAAGGATGTGAATGCAAACCCAAGGAGTTTACGCCGTGCTCGCCACGGCAAGGATGGAGAAAGCGGAGGAGTTCTATACCCGGCTTTTCGAGCGGAGGCCTGATGATCGTCCCATGGACGGGTTGATCCAATGGCGCAACGTCGCAGGCGCGAACTTGCAAATCTTCCATGATAAGGAAAATGCTGGGTCCGGCAGACTGACTATTGTGGTCCCCAAAATGGACAAAGCCCGGAGGTCGCTTGAAGAAAGTGGCGTAATGCTCACACGTGAATCGGAGGGTGATTACGGAAAGATTGCCCAGATCGCAGACCCTGACGGCAATCGTATCACTCTTGCAGAGCCCCCATCGCGGCCTTTCAACACGTGAAGGATTCGACCTCCTCTGTTTGGCAAACCAGCTCATCGGGTTACGATGGACGACCCCAATTCCTCGCCCGGCTACAATGACTACATCCCGCGAAAGGCGCTGTTTTGCACCTCACCGTGTCAGCTGCCGACGCGGCCATAAGGAGAGAGGACCCGCCTCCGCCCCAAATTCTCACGGACGAACGCGGACAACCGTCTTTCCTGCACGTCGGTCGGTTGAGTTGAAGGTGCCGATGGCATCATCCAAGCTCGAAACCTTGCCAATGTTCGTCCGCAGTCGTCCATCGCGGATCCGCTGCACTATCTCAGAAAGCTGGGGGCGATCAGCCTCGACGACGAAGTCAACGGTCAGGCCATCGGCAGGTCGAATGTCCGTTGGTCCAACGACTGTGACAAGGATACCTCCGGCCCGGACGAGCGTTGCGGATCGCTTCTGGAAATCGCCGCCGATGACATCGAACACCAGATCGACGCCGCCTACATCTTCAAGCGTGTCTTTTGCGAGGTCGAGGAATTCATTTGCACCGAAGTCGAGCGCTTTCTGGCGGTCGGCGGCCCGCCCGGTGCCGATCACATAGGCTCCAGCCTCCCTGGCAAGCTGCGCCACCATCGAACCGACGGCACCGGCAGCGCCATGCGCGAGAACGCTCTGCCCGGCCTTGATGCGGCCATGCTGAAACAGCCCCTGCCATGCGGTTAGGCCGGAGATCGGCAGGCTAGCGCCCACCGTAAAGTCGACATCGCCGGGCAGCGGCGCGAGGTTACGGGCCTCCATGGCAACATACTCGGCGAGGGTGCCGTCGCGATGCCAGTCCGCGAGGCCGAACACCCGCTGACCGATAGAAAGCCCTGTGGTGCCGTAGCCGAGCGCAGTGACCACACCAGCCAGTTCGTGGCCCAGGATCGAAGAGGTCCGGTCACGGAAGGCTCGATCGGCCCACGTCGAGGGCCACTCCAGTTCGGTGTTGACGAATCCTGCCGCATGAACCTGTACGACCACGTCGTTAATTGCCGCCTGAGGCTCGGGCAGCTCCACCAACTTCATCCCGGCCGTTCCTGCAGTCTGGTCCGTCGCTACGATTGCTTTCATGGGGATTGTCTCCTCACCGTTGGGGTAAATTGCGGGCGCGGAGGATCTTTCGATGTCTCGCGCAGAGTTGGCGTCGGGTTCATCGTTGGCGACCGCGAGCGGAAGCTAAGCAATCTCGTCGGATTCTTCCAGCACGGGTAACTTGCAGTCGTGAACACCTATGCCCTCGCAATTTCACACACTTCAAGCATGTGGAACAAAAGCAGATCAAATACGTTGTGCCGTTCCCAACACGGAGAGCGTCATGCAAACTTCACCCCGAGCCAAAAGCGAAACTATCAGCAAGGATCCTGACGAATGGACGACTGGTGACGAGCCAATGACTCCGTCGCAAGCTTCCTACTTGAAAACATTATGTGAGCAGGCGGGCGACGACAGAAGCTACGCTGAAGATCTAAGCAAAGCCGAGGCCTCGAAGCGAATCGACGCGCTAAGGAGTGAGCTCAAGCTCTAAAGGCGCTGGGAGACCTACGACAGGTTGAAGGTCGCCAGTTTGCGGTATTTGGCCTGTGATCTGGACGGTCCTAATGGTGAAGGTGGTAGAGTTTGCTAACGATCTTCCACTCTCCTGCGATCTTGAGCAGGGAAAGATAGTCGGTGAACCTTGTGGTTCCAAATTCGTCCTCAACCTTCACAGTGGCTGCATCGCCCGTAATGTCGAGCGATGCGACTGTCCAGTTGGGGCTGGTGTTCGGCGGCAAGCCCGCACCCATCACCTCGCCGACATAGGGCATCGACACTCAGCCATTCGACCGCGCCCTGGAAGTTACCGATGTTTGATGCGCGTGGGTGGAAGGCTGCCCCCAGCCCTTCTTCGGCACCGGTGGACATGGCCAAAACGTAACCTTCGATGGTAGCGGTAATAAGACTTTCATCGGTCTGTGACATCGAGGCTTCTCCACGCCAGTGTTTGCAGCGGTCAGAGCATGGAGGGACCGATCCTTGCTGACAACAGGCAAACGGTTTTTCGGACCAGTTGGGTCCGTTTCCTTTGTTGCTTTCGCGGTTACTTCTGACGACGCCTCGCGCCAAAGGCCGCCAGAAATCAAGTCGAGTTGAGGGTGTGTCGCAAGCTCCCTACTTCCGAAACGAGTCAGCGCCCTGTGGTTTTGAAGCGAGTTCACTGTTTCAACCGCCTCGTTCTGTTCAACAACGAGGGCCTTGCGTTGCGGCTGCTTTGATCGAATGCAAGCGTTCGGAGTACGAGTAACCAACTCCCTTGCCGGTCGAGTACAACTTTACCGGCACCGTGGCCTAGCGATGCGCGCAAGCCTTCATGTGGGGGAGAGGCCAGCAGTGCTGCAGTTATGCCTTCCCTTCTGCAGCGAAAGCCCCAGCAGGCAAATCAAAGTAGCCAGCTCGAAGCGCTGTCCGACCAGAAGAGGCAGTTTCACTACAACGCCCCGCTTCGACGTTTTCGCGAGCAGCAGAAGTGTCTCGGTCGTTGCTGACAGCCGGAATAGCGGTCGTATCGGTATCCATTCTGGAGCAGATAATAGCAGGCTACACTTATCAGCAAGTGCTTATGAGCAGGCTTTCCGCGTGTAGACAACGAGGCAGCTAGATTGTCTTTATCCACCGTGCCGCACGGTTGGGGAGGCGACCAGAGCCGATGTGAAGGGGACTAGGCAAGCTAATATTCGCTTGCGCTAATTTAAAAGTGCCGTAACGTCATGCTCAGCCTTTTGGGGAGGCGCAACGGTGGGGAGTATGATGAGAGTAGCTGTGTTTTGCGCGGCGATCGTGATCGCTGGGACTGGTGTCGCTGTTGCCAAGGAGAAGAAGGTGGTGGTGAGTGACGCCACGGACCTTTGCTCTACGAAGCACTCGGCCAAGAAGCAGGTGCTCGAGCTGGACTGCAGGCCGACCGGAACCGCCAAATTGCCGGCCGGTGGAACGCCGGAAAAGCCGCGCCTTGGATACGACACCGATCCGTGGCTGGTTAAAGGCCTTTAGACACTAGGCGACGGCAACACAGCGCGGCTAAGGGGATTGTGCGCTGGCGGTGAAGCCTTCATTGTTCTCTCATCGGCGGAACATTGTCGCCTGGAAACGCTTCGGACGGTGCACTGCCCCATCAGTGCAACGTTCCCTTCCTTGTTTGCACTGGCCGGCTGCCGAAAGGTGGCCGGCTTTTTTGTATATAAGCGCAACCTGATGTTTGGAGCTTGTTGATTGGACAGCAGCGAGTGGCCGCTGCTGCGTTAGCGTCCAGGATTGGAATTTGTAAAGGCGAGATCACCAAGGCAGGGATGAACCAGGCTAGCAACGGTTTCGTCTGTTAGCCGCGACGCCGACGAAATTGAATTCAGAAGGGCGTCGGCCGGGCTGCCCAACATCAGGGTGGGCCAAGGCTGGACGGAGTCCGCTCCCGCCCAGCCGTGCCCGGCATGATACGCATCGCACCTGGGCGCAAGCCGTACCAACGGCCCGTCTATTCCGCCGCGCCTTTCGGCAGGAAACCCTCGGCCTCATCACAATGGAGGGCGACATTCGCAGCGCCCTATGGAACCATCCAGAGTGACATAGGCTGTTTTGTGGGACTTACTGGTGACATTAGTAGGCCTGTTAGGCATGTTCGCGCTCGTAGCTCAGATCCAGGTTGGAGCCCTGCCTCGTGCACCAGTATGGGAAGCGAGAACTAGGAACCGGGAGTGCTACGAATAGATTGCCGCAGTGCAGCTTTTTTCAGAGCATGGCAAGGGCTGCCTTTCTCTCCACGTTGGCGGTCGTCCTGCTGCTCGCGCTATTGCCAGACCACTTGCTGCACGCCCTCGGATTGGCCTTTACGTCTCATCACGACAAGCTCAACCACGCCGCCGCGTTCGCCACCTTGTCGGCTTTGGGTAGCCTCGGCTGGCCCCAACAGGTGGTCCGGCTGGCGGTTTTACTTGCTTTAACGGGCGCAGCGATCGAAATCCTTCAATGCGTCACAGAGCGTGACATGAGTGTCTTCGACTGGTTTGCCGACTGCGCCGGCATGGCATACGGGCTGAGAACTATCAGCTGGGTGAAGGAGATTCTAGGCGAACCGGTTATTTGATCGCCACAGGCTCCGCCTTACCGCCGCCGTGTTGGCCCACTTGCCAGCCTCACGCCGGGGCCGCCTTCGATCACCCTCGCTATTGCCATTCAATTCCGACGCAAAGGCCGATCGCAAGGCCATAGTTTTCAGGGCCGCTCACCATTTAGACTTAGGTCCGATTATTTCGCGCAAATGGCCGACGCCGGAAACATTTCTCCTTCTACTTTGTTGCAGTGGCCGTGCCGCTGAGGAGAACATGCACAGTGCCTCTATCAAATGAACTGCGCGACGTACCTATAGAATTCAAATGCCCCTCCTGTTCGTGCCCTATGGTGAGAAGGGGATCCTGGCTGAAAACGATTGCCGGTTTCAACTGCGGTAGCTGCAGGTCCAGAGTGCGGATCGGCTACGAAGAGAAGCTGGCCATATTCGAGCGGCACCTTAAGCGACGTGCGCCAGATCTGGGCCGACGACCAATGGAGTGCGATCCCGGCAACGATTCCTGAGAGTGTCGGAAATTCAAGCTCCAACTGCTTGCGGCTGGTCTTCTGCCGCAAGTCCAACCTTCATCTGGTTGCAAGGTCAGGAGGCTCTTTCGTCCGTACGGAACCGATGATGGCGAGCGGTTTCGATGCGCTCGGAGCACCGAGCAGGTCGACACGTTTCTGGTAGCGACCACCAATCTCTAGCTGACCGCTTCCACGTTCTGACGAGGTGCGAGCAACTTGATCTTCAATAGTCTTTTTCGAGCCAGCATGCTCGCCGCCTCTGCGATACGGTCTCCGTATGCATCGGCGACGAACGATAGCGTCGACAGGTCGATAATGAGGTCGTCGATCGCGCCCGCCAAGACACTGGACCCGCGCCCAAATTGATGCACCAGCGCCCGCACTTCCTTAAGTGCCGTCGAGGCTTCACCCGCATCCAGCAGCGCCTCGATCTCATCGAAAACCTGCATCCCGACCCTCCCGCTTTAAAACGGTGGCAATTTCGCGCGAAAAGAAAGCGCCTGCCAAGGTGCTCACGCGCGAAGGCGGCTATTCAGACAACAAGAAAGACCCTGGTGGCCCAACGATGAAGGGCGTCCATGGAGGGCGTTCAGCGAGACGCAACCGAGATCCGGCGCGACATTAAACGACAGCGATGCTTGAGCCGCGCTCTCTTACGAGCAATCCGAGCAGCGCCCAGCCGCCAGCCGATCGAAGATGTACGCCAAGACCGACAAGCTGGTGCAGCGTTTTGCCAAGGCTGAAGACGCGGTGAAATCCCTCAGAGAAGACATGACCGGGGTGAGGCGGCCACTGCCGAGGTGACCCGGTGGAAGTTGATGGGCATCGGCGCATTGGGCTCACTGCATCGCAGCGGCGGCGCTCGCGTCGCTAGTTACGCCCTATTCGTCTATCTGGCGCGAGCTGCGTGGCGGATCACGAGTTCTATCCGTGCTGCTGAGTCAGCAGAATTCCACACCACCTCCGGATAGGCCGTCTAGATCCGGTAACCGCACATTCTTGAGCACATTGTACGATTGTTACGCAAAGCAGCGGCCGCATCGACTCTCATCATCTTGGAACTACATTGCCACAATGGCTCAGCTCTTTGAATCCGACCCAGTGAACGCTTCATATCAGCTGATCGTGGACCACTATGAGACAGCGGTTTCACTCCAGGAGCGCATTGTCACTCGCGTTCGACAATGCGGTTTGTCAACGAAAAGTGATGACGAATTCCTGGAGCATCTGAACGCCGTCTTAGCGCGGGCGCGCCAAAGGTTGGCTCGGGCCGATCAATGCAATTAAGAATGGGACATCCGCGGTCCGCAGGCATAGAGTGTGCCATCGACGGCAACTCCAAGGGCGTCCGTCGGCTGTGAGCGATCAACATGCTTCCGCCCCCAATAGGGAGAGGGAGCTATGACAGCCTCCAGTTCACAAACTCACACTGCCGCGCAACGCGACACCGGCCAAAATTCGATCTATCGCAATTCGCTGCTGCTTCGAATGTGCTCGGCAGACTTGGCATTGCTGCAACCTCATTTCGAAAGCGTCTCCCTTGGGCTGAAGACGCATCTCGAAGTGGCGGGGTCACCAATCAGCACCGTGTACTTCTTCGAGAGCGGTCTCGGGTCAGTGGTGGGCGAGCTGCGGCCTGGTATCGAAGCTGAGATCGGAATCATTGGTTGTGAGGGCATGACCGGCTCAGCGCTCGTCATGGGCGATGACCGATCAACGCACGATTGTTACGTGCAATTAGAAGCCCGAGCCTTTGGTATAGACGCGGGCCTCTTCAGCAAGGCGCTTTTGACAAGCCCAACCCTGCGAAGTTTTCTGCTCCGCTACGTTCACTACTTTCACCTCCAGGCAAGCTTCACCGCGCTCAGCAATGCCCGGATGAACATCGTCGACAGGCTCTCAAGATGGCTGGTGATGTGCGATGATCGCGTCGACGGGAACAGCTTTGCGATTACGCACGAGTTCTTGTCAGTTATGCTCGGTGTCAGGCGGCCCGGCGTCACCATAGCGCTGCAAACCTTGGAGGGCCAAGGTCTGATACGCTCAATGCGAGGAGAGGTAGTCATTCTTGATCGCGCGCGTCTAATTGCGCTGGCTGATGGGTCATATGGCAGGGCTGAAGCCGAATACGCTCGGCTAGTCGGCAAACTGCATTGACGGCAGACGCCGCGCCCGTGCACAGTGCCTGCAACAGAGCCCGCCGGCTGAGCCACGGGTGTTTTTGCGTCAGGCGGGAACATTCCCGCTCTGAGGCTGTTTGGCCACAATCGGCTCGTTCTTCAGCGGTCCGTGCCGGTGACCAAGATGCGTCCCTCACTCGTCATGGTCGGCCCGCGCAGCCTCGGAAGCAGGCGCGGGCCATCCCATCAAGCCCTAGCCCCACGGCAGGGGCTTTTTGCTGTGCGGATCTGATGCGTTCCTGGCGGGAGTAAACGCTGTCGCTCCGTACCGAGGTGAGTTCCTCCCGGAAATGATGCATGAGCGCTCGCTCTTCCGCCAGACATGATCGGAGCGACCGTGCCATTTCGATACAAAGTGATGATTCTATTGGGTAATCTTTGCTCATCGTCGCATTCAAACTCGCGCTGAGTCTGTTTGTTCCATGGGCAAGAGCGCCTAGCTATTGAAAACCGAGCGACTTCTTTCGTTTGCCGCTTTAGGTATTGCGCAAGAGCAACACCTAAACGTGAGTTATCGCGACCTCGGCGCCTCTGGTTGACAATCGTGGCGGCCTCACTGCATTTTCGCGTTGAGGGACAAACGTGGGGATCCTGCCTGAAGAAGCCTTATCAGAAGCCTGAATTGAAGAAGCGCGAGAAGCTCTCGGCCGTAACGGCTGTGTGCACGCTATCAACCTGCACCGATGAGTGAGAACCTTTAGGCCCAAGGCGTTTTGCCGAATTCACACTAGAGAGGGACTGCAGTGAAGAAAGAATACAGGAAGCCGGTACTGACCAAACGTGGGCGTCTCAGCGCGGTGACGGCGGGAGGGTTACCTAGTGTTATTGTCTTGCCGCCTGAGCCCCTATGACCCAACGAGTGCCCTGCAACACAAGCCCGCTGGCCTCGTCGGCGGGCTTTTCATTTGCTTTAGGAACAACGCGTAAATGGATAAGTTGGTCCACCGCAGCGCTCGGTGAGGATGCCTTACCACTGCCGACCGGCGGCAAAGGGTCCGGCCCGCGCTTTCCTTCCTAGTGTGACGTGGCCCTGAAGGCTGCCAAGTTCTTCCTGCCTCACTGATCCAGTTCAAGCGGATCGTGATCTGGTTGCTCGTGCCACATCACCTGGCGGAAATCGCGTTTCGACCTGCTGACCGCAGATCGGGCATGCGTGAGATCGATCGTCCCCGTCCTGCGGTTGGTGTGGCTTGCCGGGGATAGGCGGTCCAAGGTCGGCTATTCTAGTCATGCTCGACCGAACACGATGCTGCGCAAAGTTCCGTCAGTCTGCTCAGTTGGTGAAAGAAATCGCACCAAAAGCGGTAGTCATCTGGTCGACCGTCGAAATGAGCCTCCAAAGCGCAGTGCGCTACGGCGTTCGCCGCTTCCATCCATAGAGTTCGATCTCAGATTGATCTCGGTCGACGAGATCGGCAATCTTCAAAGCGGCAAAATCAGCGCTCCGCATCGCGAGCCTCCGTGGACCAAATATTCCCAACCCCTAAGGGGTGACTATATGATCTCCTCATGACAACTCTGCGGTACGATATAAGGCGAGAACCGGATCGGACGTGGACGGTGTTCGACGTGTTCACCGGGCTCCCGGCTATTGTAGCGGGCCACGCATCTGTCGACCTTCCCGACATGGAGTATGCCGAAGAGCTGGCCGCCATCCTGAATGCCGACGACCTGAAGCAGAGGCTATCTCACGGTAGGTTCCCCGGAGGGTTCGCCTGACTGAAGTGGCATTAGCCCCGTCGTATTGCCCATCCAGGATGGTTCGTCCGGTCCGAACAAGCAACTGTTATTGATCTACCGACTATGACGGTCTTAAGTCGACTTACCATTGCTTTTCGTAGGGTGGACGTGACGGGCAACGTGGTGCCAATGTGCAAGGACGCGCCTTGCCTAGAAGTGGTCGGAGCCAGTGGCGAATGGGTGGTCCGCATCATTGAAACTGACCAGGAAATTACACGATCATTCGGCCTGGAATCGTTCGCGCTGTCCTTCGCGGAAGGCCAGCGGATACGCCTGCATCTCGACAAGGTTGTGCGGCTTTAGGACCCTCCTGCGGCTGGGTAACCTCAGAGCCGCGACGGTGATGGCCGATGGATGTGCTTGAACAAGAAATTGCCGATCTCCTGCATTGCCGACATATGCTGGTAATCCGCTAAAACCAAAGAAGGAGGCGATCTAACCCGATCGCGCCAACCAAGGCCAACACATAGGCGATAGCAATTCCTACAATCGCTGGGAGAACGAAAATGGCCGACGCCATGGTTGGGGAACCCGGGTGGGTAGGCGCCGGCCACAAGCGGAACAGGCCCGCCGCGCCACACACATCGCTGATTTGTCATGAGGTGGTTATGGTGTGATCGCGTAAGAGCTTAGATGACCGGAACCTAATAAACGCAGCGCGCTTATCTGCTCATGAGCACGCGCGGCGCAAACTTTCTGCAGAAGTGGATTTCGAACAAGGTCCCCAATACCGTCGGTTCCGGTATAATCTCCGTTGCCGAGCTGACCCAAGAGCTTTTCGCCGATGCTAAAGCGCTCGGCATCAAAACCACAGAGATCGAGGAAGATAGCGGCAGCGCCTACGAAGCGGTCCTCAATGCGATCGTCCGTCGCAACGACCACCTGGCAAACTGACCATGTCACGCTGCTAAGGGCGAGATACAGCGATAGAACAGGTCTTCCTTTGTTTGGCAGCCCTGTATTCAGCTTCCCACGGCAACGCGTGGAAGTCGGGCTTGTGCCCCGCCTCACGGTAGTCAGCCTGAGTGAGGTAACTTGCTTTGTCCCGCTCCACAACGCAAACAAACGGCGGATTCCCCGGGCACCTATAAACGCCTACAGCTTTTTCCATGCGACAGGTGTGCTACGGGTGCTCGAAGATGTCGTCCTTCATTGCGATGACAGAACAACACAGAAGATCGGGTGGCCCGTATTGTCGGCCCGGAACCCTGTAGGCGGACTGTAGGTGGGGGGCGGACGCAAAGGCACTCCGTTGGTCTGCGCTAATCTCGCTGCGGACCGAAACGGTAGGGGGCGCGTGGTGAATCGGTAAACTGGCGGAAGATTGCGGCATCGCGAACTGCTGAAGCGCCTTCGTCAACGTTATCGCGACGACATGGCGGAAGGGTGGAGAGGATGCCGGCCCAATTCCTGTTGGCGTTTCGGCTTTTCAGGCCGACGTAAACACCCGGCAGAGTGTCCCCAAATCCGTGGCCGAGAGCGATATCGGGCCGTCGTCGTTCTCTTTCCCGTTTGTAGAGATCGGCCATTCTTAAGGGTGAGCGGTTTCTTCGCATCGTAGCAAGAAACGGTCAAGGATGAACCAGCCAAAGGCGGACCGGCTCGCCTGTCAGCCGCCGCGTCTACACAGCTGAGCTCAGGAGGGCGTCGGCCCGGCTACCCAACAGTGAGAATTCTTTCGATCGGCGTGGTTCCGGGTTAAGGTTCCTCTCCGAATTAGGGGGCAGGCCCATACGGAATTTGCCAATTCTGTTTCAAACAGTAACTTCTGCTTTGTGTCGCTTTTGGGAGGCGTCTAGATGGTCATTGACATTTTACTGGTTGCCCCGACCGATCTCCATCGGGTCCGGGACCTTGCCCTGGTCATCTGGCAGGCCCACTATACACCCCTGATCGGCGCAGACCTGGCGGCGGGCATCGTAGCCGATATCTATTCCATGCCCAGTCTCTACGCGGACATGCACGAGCGACGGCAAAGCTATTGGATTATTACGACAGACGGGAAGGATGCAGGTTATGCCTCCGCGTATGTCCAAGGCGGAACCCTGTGGATCAAGAAGCTGTATCTGCTGCCTGAAACCCGAGGGCTGGGATTGGGCAAACTCCTGATCGAGACAGTTCGCAACTACTTCGGCGTAGGGTATCCGCAAGCGCTCTTTGTCGCTGAAAAGAACCAATCCGCGATCGATTTCTACCGTTCCCAGGGGTTTTCGATCGAGCGTCTGGAGCCTGTAATGATGGGTCCACACCAATTCCACGACTACTTGATGACCAGAGCGGGTTTACCGGACGCAGCAGGAAAATAATGGCGCGTCACCCGGCTGGCGGCTATCGGCTCATTAATCCAAGATATCTGTGGGCAGGCTCGTGTCCTCCCCTGCCTTGTCCCAAGCCTGCGCCGCAATCTTCCAGTTGCCCTGATCCTTCACCAAAAGCATCATTTCAACCACTCGCTCCAAGTTGATCTCGTTTTCGACATTCTCACAGGCGATAACTGCCACTGCTACATTGCCAAACACCTGTATCTTGCTGCCGAGAACCCTTTCATCAAGCGACAACAGGTCGCTTCCTGCGAGAGAACTCATTCGCTTGATGAACGCGGGGATGGATTGGGGCCGGGCCGGCCGCGATGAAGGAAACATTTGCGCATCCGGAAAAAAATCGGATCGGAATTTCTCCCAGTCGGGCTCGCCCGCCGCCTTCCAACTCATGCTTGCAAACTGGCGCGAGATCAGAGCCCGTATGGCGTTACAGTCGCTCTCAACCGTTGTGTCCATTGCAGAAACCTCCTCAGATCATACTCAGGGGTTAGCAGAGGCTTCCCGGGCCGATTGGAAGGCTGCACCCTTTGCGATAGCTGCTCCAAACCTGGTCCAATAATATGCTTTCCGCAACATCATTGGCATGCCATCCGAAACAGAACCGCTTTCTCCTGTTCTAGAACAAAGGTTGCATTACAATTGATGCCGGTGGGGACAAACGCATCCGTGATTGGATCCCCGCAGGAGGGCAGCTTCGATCTGCCGCCAGCTAACAGTGGACGTTCAGCTCTCGGCCCCAAATCAGCATCGGCAAAGCTCGATTTGCACTATCCGGGCCCAATCCGGTCAAAATCGGTTTTTGTCACTGATCTATGCTACAGACGTGCTACCTTTGATAAAAATAAGCCAACGAAATCAACCGTTAAGGCGACGGGGCGTTGCGTCTCTTCGGGCGCGCCACTTTTCGCCACAAGTCGCTTGAGGCTTGCATCCCGGTACTCGGGCTTTCTCGTGAGAGAAACCCATGACGAAAGCTCGTCGCTCAGGCTCAGGTCGACGACCCGCATCGCCGGCGTGCACGATTTGACTGCTCGCGGCCGGGTAGTTCGCTTGGTCGTGGTGTAAAACAGCGGTTTAGAATGTTGGTGTTATTGTTGGTATCAAGCGCTACGGCGAGATATTAACTACAGGAAATCGCGAAACTAAATTGCGATAATGTGGGTTTCTCCGGGCCCACCAGTCGCCTTGGTGCACAAAGCTTTGCGTCGAGGGTAGACAACCTGGTTAGACAGTCGGTTAGACAAACCGCTTCAGAAGCTTCGCCATGCCATCCACGGCGAGCCGCTCCTGCTCCGTCCTTGCTGTAAAGCTCTACGTGGTCCAGGTCGTCGTGGCCGAGAATGCCTGCCGATTGTTTCGAGGTCGCGCCCTCCTTGGCCAGGTACTTCCCCAGCGTCTTCCGAAGTCCATGCAGCGTGCAGCCGGGCCCCATGCCCGCCATCTTGGTTCAGTGCGCCATCATGCCGGTCAGCGACCTCTCCGAGAAGGAATTGCCGTAGGCGTTCAAAATCACCGTGTCGGCCGAGCCCCAATGCTTCGGTGAGCACATAGGTGATCTTAGCGGACTTCAAATGCGATCCGCTGCTCACTAATTACTTGATCCCGTAAATTACATGATCACGTACCGACTTTTTTATTGAAATCCCGAATTCGGTGGCCTTATAAGACCGATGTTGCCATTGCTCGTAGGTCGGCTGTGATGGATAACGTGGTTCCATTCCGCAAGGCCGTGCCTTGCGTCGAAGTGACAGAAACCTGCGGCGAATGTTCGTCCGCGTGGTTGAGAAAGATCAGGAAATTGCCAGGTCATTCAATCAGGAATCGTTCGCGTTGTCCTTTGCAGAAGGCCAGCGGATACGCCTAGGGCTAGCGAAGGTCGTGCGCCTGTAGGGCGCTGTGGGGCGGCATTGTAGGCATTCAAGCATGAGCGGAACCTAATTTGCAGCCGCAAATTAATGTCCAATGAATGAACTCCCAAACCGGAAAAAACTCGTGCCTGACCCTCAACCTCGGCGGGGCTCCAACAAAGGTGTGTTGCTAGCGGCTGCAGCGCTGCTGTTTGCCTTTCTCGCTCTTATTCTGTTTGGTTTTTTTCAGTAAGTGCGCGCGGCGCCGGCTTCCCAGAGAGGGCAGAGCACCTGCCGACGTGATCTTCGATCCGCTCGCGTCCTTGCGGCGGGGCGACTATCCAAGCCGGCTCGGTTCGTCGCTCCTGACGGGTTCGGCGGTCCCACCACAGCAGGATGATCATTCGGCAATTCTTGGCAGCGCCGGTATTCAACTCACGCCCAAAGCGATTGAATTGAAGCTGGCCGTCGATGTCGTGACTGACGCAGCATGAGCCGAACAGGCGAGGCAAGCGCAAGCCTTGGGGCCCAACCTCAGACAGACGAAGCACGCTCGTGCAGTCTGGAGACAGCGCAACGAGTTATTCATTCGGGCGCCTTCGCATCACCAGCGGAACGAAAGAGTTAACTGGCGATTTACTAGGGAAGGATTGCAGGACGGAAAACATTGAGGATTGCTGCCATGACAATGTTGTTCGAACCACTCGACTCTGAAGGTTACAAGCGCAGTGTGGTCTACCATGCCGCACGCTTGTCCATGCTCCACAACCGAATGCTGAAGCGTTTCGAGAAGGTCGATAAAGCGGCTGAAAAGGTTGAAGCCGAGGTGGAGCTATTTGATGAAGCTGTTCGCACTCTTTACGAATGAGTGGCATGTTGACCGCCGGCGTTCCTGCTAGCGCGTATACGGGCGCGGGTCACCGTTGCCCACCAGGCGATGTCGCGCCGCGTATTTGGGCTTGATAAGCATGATCTAATGTATACGATTCACCCAGCCGGCCTGGCTCCCCCGCCATCGGGCCGGTCAGGCCCGACGGTTCAACGCACCACCCCAAACGACTGTCGGGCCGCCAGGACGCTCACTGCGCAGCCGGGTTCATGCTTTGCCTTTTTTTCTCGAAAAGCGCGAGCTTGGTCATATAACCAATTCTGATTTTTGCATGGCATTGGGTGCAGTTGAAGTTGGATATCACCTTCAACCACGATCCCTTTTTTATGATGACATGAGAACAGTTTGGACATTCCAGTTCCAGGTACTCGTCCCCCATATCGTTTGAAATCGGCACTACGACACTCCCCAACAGTTGCCCGTGAAACTTGCGCTTCGAGATCGGCCGGCACCTCCGTGCTCAAACCCCGAACGTGGGTCCTTGGCAGATGTTCCGCAATCCGACCTCTGGCGACCGGGATCGGACCTAAGTCCAAATCGCCGCCAACAGGCCGAGAAGTGGAACCCCGGCGGATGCTTTTTGAACGCTGAATTTCCGTCCTCGCCGGTCGTAGTCCGCCGTCCTCATGGCCAAAGCGCCAATGTTGCCCTTTGTGAGACTGACCTCGTCCGGCCTACCAGGTCGCCAGGGCGCAACTCCGGTAATAATGCGGCGGAGCGAATGTCAGCGCGAAGCTGTGCGCAGGGACGCCAACTCGCTGACAGCAGCAAGGATGACAGCATCGGTTGCCGGCTTCGGCAGGAATCTGCAGTCGCGGAAAGCCGCGGGAACGTCGGCGGGGCCAAATCCCGACAAGAAGGCAAAGGGGATGCCTCGCGCCTGCAATATCCTCGCCACCGGTAGACCCGTTTCACCGTTCAGCTGGATGTCTAGCAACGCCACGTCAATCTTGTCCGATTCGACAAGACGCAGAGCGGCGGATACCGACGGCACAGGTCCGACCACCTGATAACCGGCGCGACGCAGCCGCGCGGCAGTGTCCTGCGCGACTAGCCATTGATCCTCAACAATCAGAACACTCACGCTTTCGCTCACGGCCCCTCTCTGCGATTGACCGGAAATGAGATGTCGATCCGAGACCTTCGGACAGTTGTTTCGACATGTCCGCAAACCTATAGGTAACCTCTCCATGCAGCAAGGTGAGGCTGATGCTGGAGCGGAGGCGCTTCCACCGACCACTTGCTGAATTACCGGAGCCGAAGATTAGCGCGTCAATGGAACTGCGGTCCGCGCCTCCGCTCCATCAGAGTTGGATAGGCGTTTACCCCTCTCCACGATCCACAAAATCTAAAAGCCGCCGTACCGCGCCATTGGCTCTTCAAAGCATGAGCAGCACCTCTCTCTCCATCTTGGGCGACCTGAGATTGCAATCGGTCAATGAGCGTCAGAAGTGCGATGCACCGAGTTTGTGCCTGCAGTTTTTCGAAGGAAAGGCTTGAGAATTCATGATTTCGGAGCAGGTTTGGCTGGCGCATGAGCGCCGCAGATCTATACTGGGGAGATCAAGCGATGGGGTCGGCCATGAGCAAAGAGTTCAGTGTAGCTGATGCCTATGGCGCCGGCCGCGCCATGTTCATGGGACTTGAACTGCTGGTTTCGCCCGGTGCGCTCGTCCCCAGACCTGAGACCGAGTTGCTCGGCAAGACCGCGCTTGGTGTGTTGCATCAGATGAACCTGCCGGCTCCGCGCATAGTTGATATGTGCTGCGGCACTGGGAATCTGGCGTGCGCGATCGCCTACCATGTGCCCAGCGCCCTTGTCTGGGCAAGCGATCTCACCGATGAATGCGTCGAAACGGCACGCCGCAACACCTCACATCACGGCATGGCTGAGCGTCTTTCGGTGCTTCAGGGCGACTTGTTCGACTCTCTCATCGGCCTTGGGCTAGACGGAACTATCGACGTAATCGTCTGCAATCCGCCTTACATTTCTGAAAAGCGGCTCGAGGGCGACCGCGCCCATCTGATCGAGCTTGAGCCGCGCGAGGCGTTCGCAGCCGGCCCTTACGGCCTGAGCATTCATATGCGCGTACTGAAAGACGCACCGCGATACCTGCGGCGTGGCGGCATCCTGCTCTTCGAGGTCGGGCTTGGCCAAGACCGACAGGTAGCGGGTCTGCTGGAACGCAGCAAGGCATTCGAGAACATCCGTTCGGTCTCGAACGAAGCGGGCGAGGGCCGGGTGGTTCTGGGGCAAGTCAAGTCGCAGGCATGAATCCTGCGACAGTCAGACCAAATACGGGCTGCTCTGGGCGTAACGCTTACCCATCAGTTCATTTTGCGGATGATGTATTGCTCGATCCCCTGGATGGAATCGAGGTTTTCAGGCAGAAGTTCGCTATCCTCGACGGTAATGCCAAAGGTCTCCTCGATGAAGCCGATAATCTCAAGCACACCCGTCGAGTCGACAATGCCTTGATCGAGCAAGGATGCGTCATCCAGCAATGCCTTGACGTCGCTGACGTAGAAATTTGAAACCAAGAAACTACGAATCTGCTCGCTGTAGATTCCGGTGCGTTCCTTGATGGTCAACATGAATTCGTCCTCCCTAACGACAGCATTAACGCGACTTGGTTCTGGCCCCGCATCATGACAGCGCCGTTTTCTTGAGTTTTCCCGTGTCCGTCATCGGCAGGTTCGCCACAACGACGATGGATTTCGGAACCATGAAGTTTTCCAGACGCTTCTGGCACTCCTTCTGCAGTTCCCTTTCGCCAATGGCTCTTCCATGCTCCATCACCACAAAGGCTTTCACCGCTTGCCCGAGGAGCTCGTCGGGAACACCGATGACGGCCGCTTCCCGGACTCCTGGAATGTCCATGAGTACGTTTTCCACTTCCCTTGGCGCCACCTTCTCGCCTCGCGACTTTATGATCTCATCCCCACGGCCAACGAAGTAGAGGTAACCCTCCGTATCCATCCGGCAGTAGTCGCCGGTGTATAGGACTTGCTCGCCTGGCAGCGGGCCGGGTTTGAGTCTCCTGGCCGTTGCCTCGGGCTTGCCCCAATACCCGTTCATCACCGTTGCGCCGCGAATGACGAGTTGGCCGACAACGCCGGGGCCTATCCGCCTGTCATGCTCGTCAACGATCCACATCTCCGTATTCGGGATTGCGATCCCTACGCTCAATGGCTTTCGCTCGAGGTCCTCTGGCGGCAAATAGGTGCAACGTTTGCATTCGGTGAGACCGTACATCGAATAGATGCGTGCACCCGAAAACAGCTCGCGAAGCATGAAAATATGCTTGAGGGGTAGGGCTGCCGCAGTGTTTGTGACGTAGCGGATGCTCGAGAAATCCTGGTCTTTGAGGGACCTGAGTTCGGAGAGTGCGGCAAAGATTGTGGGCACGCCGGGAAAGCCCGTAACCCCCTCCTGCCTGATCAACCCGAGGATCTGTGCCGGGAAAGCGAACGAGCGTTCGAGCACCAGCCGGGCGCCGGTACGAAAAGCCATGATCATCTGGTACAGTCCATAGTCGAAGGCGAGGGGTAGGACATTGAGGATCACCTCGTCCTCGGCAATCGCCAGGTAGGAAGCGATAGACGCGCACGCGGTCATCATGTTTCTGTGCGTCAGCATCACGCCCTTGGGTTCGCCCGTCGACCCGGACGTGTAGATGATGGCTGCCAGATCAACATCGATGCACTGCCGTGCCGGCGGCGTATCCGCGCCATTGGCGAGGGCGGCGTCCCAGCGCACGGCAAACGGCAGCTGGGCGAGTTCGACATCGTCGATCGGTCCCGATACGATCACCCGCAGAAGTGACGGGCAGCCGCGCGCCGGTTCGCGGAAGATCGCGTGCAGATGGCCGTCCGTGATGAGCGCCGTCGGCCGGCAGTCGTTGAGCAGATAATGGAGCTTGTCGCTCTTGGTGAGCGGGTTGACGATGCACACCACCGCATTCGCCTTTAGCACCGCCCAGAAGCTAACCACCGTCTCGACGGTGTTGTCGGCGAAGATCATCACGCGATCACCGCGAACGACTCCGCATGCGGCCAGGTCCCGGGCGATCGCGTTGGCTCGCGTTTCGAGTTCGAGGTAAGTGACACGCTGCTTGTTGCACACCAGCGCCACCTTACTTCCGTGTCGGACGGCGGAATGGGCGAGGTAGTCATGCAGCAGTGGTACGGCATCATGCAACATACAGGCGCTCTTCCCGATGTTCGCAGTCGACGTCGACGCTGAGCGTGCATTCGAGCGTTGCACTGGGACAACCCGCGACGAACTGCTGATGAAGAAGTTGGGTCGACAACACGCCGACCAGCGCCATGTTGTCGGCATTGGACAGGTCGCCATCGCCAGTTCTGGCCTGGCATTTGGCAAGCAGGTGCGTGACCGCCTTTGGATCGAAGACATTCGCCTCGCGCAGGGCCGCCTGCGAAACCGCCTCGCGAGCGTAATCCGGAGCGTCTGCGCCGACGAAGCAAAGCGCGTTGGGCGCGCGGAAGGGCTGCTTCTTGCGGGCTACGATCTCGGAGGGCAGGATGGGTGCCGCCATGCGCTTCAGCACGTGCTTCTCATCGAGGCCGCGGAGTTTGAAGGAGGGCGGCAGCGAATTCGCGAGCCTCACAAGTTCATCGTCCAGGAACGGGAAGCGGCCCTCGACGGAGTGAGCCATCAGCATCCTGTCGCCTTGCGAGGAGAGCAGATAGCCCGACATCAGTGTTTGGACCTCGAGATACTGGTCCTGCGCAAGAGGGCCCCAACGGGCAAACTGCGCGGGCAGACGGGCGAGCAACTCGGACACGGCGTCGCGGCCCTGCGTTTGAGCGCGCATGTCGGTCGTAAACAAGCGCTTGATGGCCCTGGTGGTTTGCCAGCGCGTTTCATGAGCAAAGCCCGGCGCGTCGTAAGCCTGAATATTTCGCCCGAAGAACTGACGCGCCATCGCCTGCTGTTGCACCGGCGAGCGGGTGAGATAGGGGTAAAGGCGTTCCAGGAGCCGAGAGCGGCGTGTCGATGTCGGGTGGCGCCCCCAGAAGCGGCGGACCTTGCCTTCGCGGAACAGGTCGTAGCCGGCGAACATTTCGTCAGCGCCTTCGCCGGTCAGCACGACCTTGATGCCACGCTCGCGCACCAGGCGCGAGAGCAGGAAGAGCGGCGCCGGGGCAGTCCTCAGTATCGGGCGTTCGGTGTGTTGGATTACCTCCGGAAAGATTCCGGCGATATCTCTGCGCGAAACGACCACTTCATGGTGCTCACTGCCGATCGTCTCGGCAACCATTCGCTGGAAGCGGGTCTCGTCATATTCGGCGTCGGCAAAACGCAAGGAGAAGGTTTGGAAGCGATCGCCCGCGAAGCGCCTCGCGAGCGCGGCCACAAGCGAACTGTCCAGCCCTCCGGAGAGGTAGCACCCGACAGGCACGTCGGCCCGCACCATTCTGAGCGCCGTCGCGGCCTCAAGAGCGCTAGACACGCCGTCCACCGCGTCGTTGGAGGACCCGGGGAACTCGCCCTGCCGCGATCCGAAATTGTCGGGATAGGAAGGCTGCCAAAAAATCCGCTCACGAAAGGTGCCATCCTGATAGATGCGGACACGACCCGGCTCGAGTTCGTTGATTCCGTGGAAAACTCCTTGCGGCGGAACGACCGTCCAGAGCGTGAACGTCTGATCGATGCCGGCGGGATCAAAGGCGCGAGGGATGGTTCGATCGGCCGCGAAAATGGCTTTCACTTCGCTGGCGAAATAAAGCCGGTGCGCATGCTCGCTGAAATACAGCGGGCAAATGCCGAAGCGGTCGCGCGACAATACGAGACGATTGGCCACTGAATCCCAGATTGCAATTGCCCATTGGCCGTTCATCCGCTCGAAGGCCGTTTCTCCCCACTCACGATAGGCGTGCAGCGCGACCTCCGTGTCGCTGCGGGTTCGGAAGCGGTGGCCGAGCGCCGTGAGTTTTTCACGCAATTCGACGTAGTTGAATATCTCGCCGTTGAACACGATCCACGTCGTATCGCCTGTATCCGCCATCGGCTGCTGGCCACCGGAAAGATCGATGATGGACAGGCGCACATGCGCCAGCCCCGCGCGTCTGTCCCGGTAGAGACCGCGCCCGTCGGGCCCGCGATGCGCCAGCGCGCCCATCATCTGCATCAGCGCCTGCCGCGAAGGAGAAGCCGCTGTGGCATTCAGCGCCACGATTCCACCGATGCCGCACATGCTCGGTCAATCTCCGCCTTCCGCGGACAGCAAAGGCCGCGCGTGAAGATAGTGGGCCGCCCTTCGTTTCGCTTCGATGTCCTTGAACACTTTCTGAAGCTGGGGCTCGGTGAGGCCAGCAACCGCCGCGAGCTCATTGCTGGCGACCCCGTGGTTCAGGCCGTAGAGGCATAGATCCATCAGGTGATAGGGCAGCGCGAAATAGAATTCTTCCTGGCTTTGGGTCATGGAAAAGGTGTCGGTGGTCGGTGGCCGCTGCCGGATTTCATCATCCACCTCGAGATATTCCGCGAGTTGATAAACCTGGGTTTTGTAAAGGTGAACGATCGGCATCACGTCGGCGGCTCCGTCGCCCTGCTTGACGAAAAAGCCCTGGTCGTACTCGAGGCGATTTGGAGTGCCGACAACCGCGTATTTGAGGCGGTCGGCGTGATAGTATTCCGTCATCTTGCGCAGGCGCTGCTTGTAGTTTGTCGCAGCAACGATCTGCAGATAGGCAGCTGGCGGCAGACGCACGGTATCTACTTTACCCTGCGGATCCTGGACCGTGAGGCGGGTTATATTGAGCCCGCTGCTCTCCAGAACCGACGCGATCACCAGCTTGCATTTCCACCCTTCCCCATAGTCGGGAACGACGGTCTGGATCGCATCGATCTGCCGGCGGTAGGCCCCAATGGCCTCCAGTGCCGGTGCTATGTCCTCAAGGACGCTTTCAATGCCAAGCTGTGCCGCGACGCGGCGGCCAAGTCTCAGGGAGTCGCCGGAAGAATCCCGCTCCGGCATGAACAGTCCCAGGACCTTGTCTTTCCCGAACGCGCGCATGCACAAGGTCGCGACGACGGAGCTGTCGATACCGCCGGAAAGACCGACAACCACGCCGCGACGATGCAGGGTGCCGAGAACCTGAGTGCGCAAGGTGTCAACGATGCGATCGACCTCCGCGCGGGCATCGAGCGTCAGCATGTCCTTGCTGAATTCCGGAATTATGTCGATGACAAGTCCTCCCTTTTGCGAGATTCGGCGGGGGAATAGGTCTGCACGATGGCCGTCTCGATAAGCGGACGGTTGGTGGCAAGGTTTGGTTCGACGACAAGGTCGATGTGGCTGCCCGTGATCGAAATGACGTCCAGGTGTGCCAAGACGCTGTCCCAGCCCAAGGCCCGCGGCATTCCCTCCCTGCGACATCGGAACAAGGTACCGGAGAGGGGCAGAGCCGGTTTCGGTGCCTCAAGCCACTGGAAGAATGACTTCGCCCTTAAAACCTCCTGCAGTTCCAGTTTGGTCCTGAAGATCGTCGGGTTGAACTCTCCATTGGCAAATCTGTCCAGAATCCTGGCCAGACGCGCTTCGCCGCCCACGGCGACGGTGATCTTCGCAAGGGCTCTGCAAGCCATCCGGTGCGCGGATATGCGGTTGGTGCGAATACGATAGAACGTACGGGTAAGAGTCTCCCAATGGTTGCTCGGCTCGTCCAGAAGGCTCGTGTCGAGGATGCCCAGGAACCGCACCGTTCGCCCGGCCTTCATGAGCCGTGCGGCAACCTCGAATGCAACCGCGCCACCCAGAGAATGGCCGAGAAGTCGCACGGGGCCCGCAGGTTGGATGCGGCTTATCTGCTCGAGTGCGGCGCCAGCCATGGCGCTGAGGGTGTTGTGTCCGTCCAGTATCGCCGCAAGGCTCGGATATCGGATCGGGTTTACACGGGCGACTTTCCCCATGGCGGCTGCGAACGCAGCGAGGCTCGGACCATAGCCAACGGACCCTGGAAACAGGAAAAGAACCGGGGGGTGGTGCTTCTTTTCGCGCCCTTCGCCCGACCGTGCAGAGACGACCGCCTCAACCATCTCGTCCAAGCTCATGCCGACGGTGAATGCTTCGAGGCCCAGCTCTTGCCCGATGGCGTTTTCGATCGCCATGACGCAGTGCAGCAGCTGCAGCGAATCTCCTCCAGCATCATCCCAGTTTCCCGTGGCAGTGCCTGTGTTGAGAACCTGCGTCCACGCGTGCTGCACTATTTGACGCGTGTCCTTTGCTCCTCCGGCGGGCGGAGCATCGAGAGTGGACGACCGGGCGGCTCGCGCCCTCCTTCCGTGCGAACGATCTATCTCGGCCAGTGTTGCCAAATCGACCTTACCTCCCGACAGGCGTGGGATTGCGTCAACGGTGTGCAATCGCAAGGGACGCAATGGTGCCGGCAAGGTCATTCTGAGGAGCTGGCGAAGGTCGTCTGCAAAAGCGCCGCCTGCGAAGCGCTGGGGAACCGCGAAGGCGATGAGTTCCTGCGCGGCCGTTACCATCACCACGGCATCCGCCACCGAAGGCGCGCAACGCAAGACCCGTTCGAGTTCGGCGGGCTCGATGCGTCGACCATTGATCTTGATCTGGCGCCCTTTGCGGCCGACGATCCTCAAGATGCCATCATCGTCGAGCCGAACGAGGTCCCCGGTCGAAAAAAGCCGAGCCTCGGGATCGTCGGGGTCCGGCTGCGCGGGAACGACCACACCGTTCTCCCAATGACCAAGCAGGACATAGCGGCTTTTGATCAGAAGCTCTCCACTTTCGCCTGGCCCTACATTGCGCTCCGCTTCGTCGACGATAGCGAATGTCATACCAGGGAGCAGCCTGCCGACGGGAACCGACGCGTCTTGCTCGGGCCAGTCAGGCGGCAAGAACCATTGCGAACCGATGGTTTCAGTCGATGAGTAGCCGATCTGGATCAGGCACTGGTCCGAAACGGCTTTGCGCAGCAAAGCGATGTCCGTCCATGACACTTTCTCCCCACCGATCCGGGCCACTCTGAGCGGCCAGGAAGCGTCGGCGGGCGCCTCAGCCAGGAGGGCTCGAAGCAGTGCCGGCACAAGATAGGCGATCGTCACACCTTCGGACTGCAATCGAGCGCGCGTAGCGCGCAGGCCAACAGCCTCCACCTCGAGAAGATGCAATGTGGCGCCCGTCAGCAGCGCCGCAAAGATTTCCCGGCAACCGGCGATCGTGGCTGGCCCGGTCAGCGGCAGGAAAACGTCATCCGCACTGATATGGCACGCATCGACATATTGCCGGACCCGCCATAGCAGGCTGCGTTGGCTGTTGACGATTCCCTTGGGGCGCCCGGTGCTACCTGAAGTGTAAAGCACCAATGCAGGCGCATCGACCGAAACGATAGGGGGCTTATGCTGCTGTTCTGGGTGTTGATCGTTGGGCGCCACGGCGGCGGCAATATCGATCCAGACGATCTCCTGGGCCAATTCGACCGGGCGAACATTTTCGGCGCCTATAATCGCGCCGAGCCCCGCGGCACTGACTATATCGAAAATGCGAGAGGCGGGATCTCTTGTGTTGAGCGGAACCGAAGGCCGTCCCGCCGCCATGGTCGCCAACATCGCCACAGGATACCAAGCGGAGTTTGCTTGCAGGATGCCGATGGCCTGCCCTTCGGGGACGACGGCAGCGATATGAGTTGCCAGCGTCTCGACCGCCCGGAAAAGCTCAGAAAAAGTCAGGCGGTTCGCGCCGTCGCTGATTGCGAGCTTGTCAGGATACCGCCTGACGACATCTCCAAGGTGGTCGAAGATTGGAGTGTCCGCAAATTTGGCACCCATCTGTCGGTAACGGCGCCAGACTGGCCCCCCTTGGTCAAGATCATATTCGGGAACGACTGACCACTTTCGGGTGGGTCGCAGATCCACCTGTAGGTTTTGATTTGCCACTTCCGAATGCAAACACACTGAGGACATTCAGGGCCCCGCCAAGCTGACGGTCGAACATCGCTCGCCGCGGAGATCTTTTCATCAATCATTCGGATGATGCCTCGATCTTGCCTAGCCAGCGCTTCCCGAGCGTCCTTCAGAAGTTTTGCCATCTGTGTCCAGCACCGGTCGTTTTTCCTTGCAAGCTCCGTCGAGCGCAAGACGGCTTGCCCAGGCAAACGGAGCGATCGGCATCTCCGCTAGAATCCGGGCTCGGTGCCCAGATTCACTGACTGGAACAATCATTCAAATGAACGTTGGTGTGATCGGAAATCCGGCTAAGCTTGATCCGTAGGGGAATGACTGCTCGTTTCGGAGACGCTTGAGCATATGATCATCGAGTTGTTTGGGCCGCCTGGCGCGGGTAAAACCACGCTGCTTCGCGGCCTCTGCCAAGGGCTGGCGAGACACGGCATCAATGTGAAGACAGTAAATGGGTATCGCCTGATTGAACATGGATCGGCTCAGGATGACGCTCCGGAAATCCGCCACGGCATAGGGCGAATTGGCAAGAAGATTGCCACATCCGGTCCTATCTTGCTGTCGACCTTGCCAAAGGACAGTGTCGCGGCCCGGCTTCTGGCATCGATCCCTCTTCGAAGCCGCGTGTGGTCATGGCGCATGAAGGTCGACATCGCCCAACTGTGCCAGTCCTGGCTCCAAGCGCGGGAGTCGCCCGGATGCTTCATCTTCGAAGAGGGCATGATTCAGGCTTTGTGTGCGCTGGGTGTGCTGGCTAGAACCCCAAGCCTCGACGCGGTCCGCAAGTGCCTGGCGTTCCTGCCGCGGCCGGATCTCGTTGTGCAACTTGACGCGCCGCAGGAAACGTTACGCCGCCGTCTTGTGGATAGGCATGCGCAGCAACCGCTGCTCGAGGTTATGCTGTTCGAACTTGGCGTGGACAAAGGATTAAGGCAGGCCGAAATCTCAAGAGAGGTCGGCGAGTGCCTGCGCCAGGACCGATGGCCGTTGATACAAGTCAATGGTGCTGAACCTCACGACTTGGACGGGGTCGTCGCGCGCGTTCTGGGAGAGCATGTTGGTCATGCTACCCCCAGGCTGGCCCATGACCTATGATCCATGACACATTTATGCATTTGGCGCCAAGCCGGCAGCATCTGCCGCCAAGCGCGCAATCATGTCGAATCGTGCTGATCGAGCACTTCGAGCATGGTCGTCAACATGCTTCCGACTTCCTCAGAGATTTCCTCGGGGCGGATTCCCGCTCTGATGGCATCCGCCGTTGCTTGGTCCGCAAGTTTCGCCGCAAGAGCCGGATCGGCCTTGGTGTAGAGTGGGATCTTATCCTCTACCCATTTCTGCAGGAATTCGATGCCGCGCGCGCTCATACCAAGTACAAGCTCGGCGGGGCTTCTTGGTTCCGTCAGCCATATTCAAGAACGTCAGACCATCTTGCTCAGGCTGACGTTCCCACGGTCACGTCACGATGAACGAGGACGCCGTCAGAGCCAGATGTGGCGATAGAGTGGCAAATTGGATCTGATGTGCGCCGCCCGAGCCGTCGCTGTCAAAGGAAAGCGCGCCGGTCGTGCTGTTATAGACGATGTGATCGCCGCTGTCGTGCGCGGCCCTGCCGGCGTAGAACGCCGAAGAGGGAAGGGCGCCGGTATGCAGGCCGGCAAACACAGTGTGGTCGAGTTGGATCTTGTCGTGGCCCACTTTGAAATCGGTGACCTTGTCGATATTGCCGACCTTGAGAGCCGAATCGAAGACAAAGACGTCGTTGCCGCCATGTCCCGTCAGAACGTCTCTCCCGCCACCGCCGTTGATAGTGTTGCTCCCGGAATTGCCATCAATGGTTTGGGCGAATTCGTTTCCCGTGAGCTTGATGGCGGCAGTTCCCAATTTGCTGGTGGTCGCAAGATGCTCGACCTGCGAGCCGGCCGACAGCGCGTAGCTGACCGATGCCAGCACGCTATCGTTGCCGCTGTGCCGCAGTTCCACCACCTTGTCGCCGGCGTTGTTGACATAGTAGGTGTCGTTGTAGCCGCGGCCCATCATCGTGTCCGCGCCAGCGGTGCCGCGAAGCACATCCGCGCTACCCGTGCCGTAGAAAATGTGATCGCCGGTGCTGGTCGGAGGGATACTTGTGGGCGGAGGCGCTGTGCTGGTAGGCGGCGGGGTCGGTTCGCTGGCCGAAGGACCGCTTGCGGTGCCCTGGTTGTGTTGAAGGAACAGAGCCTGCAGCGTCGGCGAGCTCTCAAGCGCCGTGTCGCCCTGTTGAGAACCCCAAGCATAGGCATAGTCGAAGGCCGGCGAAGGCGCTACCTTGGCCCAGTGGTCCAACATGGTCTTTTCCTGAGCAACGCTGGGCAGGACATAGCGACCGCCCGTGTCGGTCGTCCAGTCGCCGCCGCCGAAGGTCTGATACACGGGAACGACCTGACTGAGCGGGATGCCCGAGGCGACGGCCGCCGCCACAGTCCTGTCGATCATGTTGTAGTCAATCGTGCTTGTTCCGGTCCGTACCGGGTAGGGATCCAAGCCGTAATAGTCGATATGCGTGTTGGCAGGATTGAAGGTGTTTGAAAAGTCGGGGTTAGCGGAAGACCCCATGTTCATCATTGTTATGAAGGTCTTGGCGCCGGGCAGGTGGCTGTGGATCCAGTCTGACTCCGCCTTCAGATCAGCGGCGGTGGCATAAGTTCCCCATTTGCCGGTCGGGTCCGGCTCATCGACGAGGAAGAAGCCAAACACTTTCGGATTGCCGATGAAGGGCGTGACCTTCTGGATAAAGGAGGAGGTTGCACCATCTGCTTCATTGAGCCACACTAGGCCTTTCTGGCCGGCCGGCAAGGCGTTGAGCTGGTCCAAGGAAGATACATCAACAAGATTGAATCCGGCTTTCGCGACCTCGGAGGCCGACCCGCCCGAGGCGTAATGGAGTGTTGTCATTGACATACCCTTCGTCCGATTCGGTAGGCGCCCCACACCTGCCTAGGGAAAGGATCCATTAGCGACAAATCAAATACCGGCGTCCTTTGATAGAATCTTTGATCATGGTCCGGAAAACACAACAGCCTCGATGCTACGCTTGCGTCAGAGGTTTGTAGATGATCCAAGTATGTCGGGCGCTCAAGCCTGCAACGAAAGCATTGCAGCGAAGTCTGCCGGAGCGCTTGCGCATTTGCAGTGGCGGCAATCGGCCAATGCGCGCTTCGGTTGCGCGAGCCACCGCCCAAATGCGCGCTTCCGCAGGATTTATTCGAGCTCAGACCGCAAAGGAACCGCGTCCTCGCGAAGCCTCCCATTGCAGCCGCTCGATGCTCCTCAACGCGGTCGCCTAGCCGCGGGAAGATGCGGCTGGTGGGTCCGACCATATCCAGAGACCGGGTGAAAGCCTGTTTCCAGACGAAGCGGTCGGGAGAACTGCCGGTGCGAGTTATCACACCATCTGGGCGCGATGTTGATCCGGCGTGAGAAGGCGGGCGGAGATTGCTTTGAACGCGAGCGCGCGGACCTTCGAACACAGCCCTCTTTTTCTAAATATCCGGCCCGCCGTGTCGTACGCGAACGTGTCGTCGTTGCACGGTCAGACCGGATGATCCAACGCACTGACCGAGGCGACAGCGATTGTGGCTGCATTGCCGCATCGTTGATCAGCTTGCTTCATGCAAACAGACGAGGACAGCACGAAAGCCTCCTCCTAGCGTGGGACTGGCTGTTGTGTGTTCAGGGGCGATGAAACCGGCCATGGAAACCGCGGATAGGATCAGCTGTTTTACGCGATTGGTATCGCATCCAGGAGCGACAGGATGAGTCCGCATCTGGTTTGCGTTGGAGGCGAGGATCATAGACTAAGAATCCCGTTTCTTTTGGCGCTTCGCGAAAGGGGTTTTCAAGTCACTGCCGTTTCGAGTGATCTCGGAGCCGCCTTCTCACCCCATGGCATTGCCCATCGCCGATTTGGGTTCGACCGCTTTGGCAGCGGCGGTGCAGAATGGGGTGCTGTAAGCGCGATCCGTGAACTGATGTCCGAACTGCGTCCGGACATCATTCAAAGTTTCGACACCAAGCCCAATATCCTAACTCCACTGGCGGTGCGCGGGCACGTTCCCGTCGTTCGCACCATCAACGGGCTTGGTTGGACATTCTCGTCGCGGGAGCCGCGGGCCCTGGCATTGCGTCCTTTCTTTTGCGGCCTTCAGGGGGTGGCGTCTCGTTGGACAGCCATGACCGTCTTCCAGAATAGTGATGATCAGGCCTTCTTCGAGCGCTATCGGCTGGTGGCTCGCGGCAAAGGGCGACTGATCCGGAGTTCTGGCATCGACCCCGATGCATTCTCGATGGCAAGGTATCGTGGTCCTTCGGCTGCCACGATGCGCGAGGAACTTGGCCTACAATCGGCCCAGGTCATAATATTTGTCGGTCGGCTCACGCGGCAGAAGGGGATTCCAACCCTCATCGAGGCGGTTCCTCGCGTTATCCGCGAGAGGCCCAACGCGCGTTTCGTACTTGTCGGCCCGCAAGACTCCGAAGGTCCGTTTGCCGTCAGCAGAGCCGATATCGAGCGCCATGTTCCCCACGTTGTCGCATTGGGGCCAAGGCGCGACATTCCAGCCCTCCTTGGCATGGCGGATATCTTTGCGTTTCCGACGCAATATCGCGAGGGAATTCCGCGTGTCCTGCTGGAGGCGGGATTGTCCGGATTGCCGATCGTCGCCTCGAATATGCCGGGCTGCAACGATGTGGTTGAGGATGGCTGGAACGGCTATCTCGTGGCGCCGCGCGATGCGGATGGCTTGGCCTCCCGGATAGTCGATCTTCTTTCCGACCCCGCCCGTGGCAAGACGATGGGCAGCCGTTCCGTCGGATTCGTGCGGGAGCGGTTCTCGCTGTCGTGGGTGATCGACCAGTATTGCGACCTGTACAAGACAATCCTGGGTGGCAGATATCGCAGCAGGCTTGTTCAAGCTGCGCAGGCGAATCCGAGGGAAGAGGCGGTGCCAAGCCCCCATCGACTGGGTGAGGCGCGGCAATGATGCGTGATGCGCTTCTGGCCTTCGGCGTCGCGATGTCCTACGCGGCGCAACTCAGCATCCCAGGGCTGCCCTTCGGCTACAGCGAACTGTGCCTCACGCTCTGGATAATGCTGTCGATGACGCGAATCCTTGCTGGCGGCCAACTGGAGGTTACGCCGGCCCTGGCCAAGCTTGGGCTTTTCTGGCTGATCCTGGCGCTTGCCATGGGCGTGGGTTACATCATCGGTTTTCTGACAACCACGTTGTTCCTGGATCCGTTGTTGCACGACACGCTGGCCTATGTGCTGTTGGCGTGCGTCACCTGTCTGGCCGCTGCGGAGCCCAACGCGTCTTTCCGTTTGCGTCGTATCGCCTGGTGGATGGTTGCTATCGCGAATGCGGGCTTCATCATTCAGGTAGGGCTTGGCTTCGGCTGGCTCCATCAGGCTGGGGTCGAGCCCTGGTACTGGGACCGCTTCTGCGGATGGTCCGACAATCCGAACCAGCTTGCGCTCTACTGCGCCCTGCTCGGTCCACTGGCCTTGCATCTTGCCACAACCACCAGCAATAAATGGGGAAGATGCCTTGCCCTATGCAGCCTCATATTCACCGTTTACGTCGGAAGGCTGACAAAAAGCGATACCTACCTTTATACCACGGTCCTGGCTTGTCTGATCCTTCTCGGGCTGCGGGTCCGGGCCTGGCTGACGAGCGACGGCAATAAGGCGAGCCTTTCAAGGCAGCTTGCCGTCTTGATGGCCGTTGGCTTCCTGCCGCTGGCCCTGTCTATAGCGCCCTATGCCCTCAGCGAGGCCTCCAGCGCCGAAGACTTCGCCAAGAGCCTGACCAAAGACAAGGGCGGGGAAGCGACTGCCCAAACCGCGGCGCTTCGCCTCTACCTCTGGAATGCAGCCTTGGAGAAGGGGGCACGATCGGGATCGCTTGGACTGGGTCCGGGCCCGCACCTAGATAGTCCGCCCGTGGTCAATCAACAGTTTTTGCCGCGGCCCTTCGAGGCGCACAGCACCATCCTGGATCTCTACACTCAGGGCGGCCTGATTTCAGTTCTAGCCCTGATGTGGATCTTCGGCTCGGCTGCGTTGTCCGCCTGGCGGGCGAAGCTGGACGCTCTGGTGGCGCTCGTGGCATCGATCGCCGTTTTCAGTGCTCCGCATTTGGTCATCCGCCATCCGATCGTGTGGTTCTGTCTGACCCTCTGCCTTGCCGCTGGGACGCCGGAAGCGATCCCTGCGATTGTTCGCCAGAGGAGATGCTAGAATGTGTGGGATCGCCGGAATTTTGTTGGCGCCCGATGCAGCCAACGCAAGTGCGCTCAGGGCCATCGGACCGATGGCGACGGCGCTTCGTCATCGCGGACCTGACGGTGAGGCCTTCTGGGTGAGCCGTGAAGGGGGGGTAGCCTTCGGCCACCGGCGACTGGCGATCGTCGACCTGTCCGAAGCGGGTCGCCAGCCAATGCTCTCCGCGAGCGGTCGGTATGTCATCACCTTCAATGGCGAGATATACAATTTTCGCGATCTGCGCCGTGAACTGGAAGGGGCGGGCCATCATTTCCGCGGCGCCAGTGACACGGAGGTCATGCTGTGCGCGATCGAAAGCTGGGGCCTTGATGCAGCCCTCGCGCGCTTCGCTGGCATGTTTGCTTTTGGGCTGTGGGACCTGAAGAACCGAACGCTTCAGCTTGCCCGCGACCGAATGGGGAAGAAGCCACTTTATGTCGCCCTGACACGTGATGCGCTCGTCTTCGCCTCGGAGTTGAAGGCGATCACTCGCTTCCCAGGCTTCACCCCGGAACTCGATGTCGATGCGGCGACGACAATGGTTTCCAAAGGCTGGGTGCCGGATGACCGTTGCATTTGGCAAGGCGTGTTCAAGCTGCCACCTGGATCAGTCCTGTCGGTCACTGCGGCGCAATTCGCCAACGCCCGAGGCACCGGTTCGCTTGCGCATCGCATTCACCCTTGGTGGTCGCTGGCCGATGTCGCCTGCAAGGGACAGCGCGATCCGATAGCTGCCAGCGACGAGGACCTCGCAACCGAGCTCGACAGCCTGCTCCGCCTGGCCGTCAAGGAACGAATGATTGCAGATGTGCCGCTGGGCGCCTTTCTGTCGGGCGGGATCGACAGCTCGACTGTCGTCGCCCTGATGCAGGCACAGTCCCGAAACCCCGTTCGGACGTTCACCATAGCGTTCGGGGAAGGTGGGTTTGATGAAGCTCCCCATGCGGCCGCGGTTGCTCGGCATCTGGGCACCGATCATACGGAACTTCATCTCTCGCCGGCTGCCGCGCTTGAGGTCATTCCGGAGCTGCCCCGGATTTGGGACGAGCCGTTTGCCGATGAATCGCAGATACCGACGCTGCTGGTGTCGCGCCTCGCGCGGCAACACGTAACCGTGGCGCTTTCAGGCGATGGCGGCGACGAGTGCTTCGCAGGCTATTCTCGACACTTCCTGGCAACCCGCCTCACAAAGCAGCATGAGCTGCCATTGTCATTTCGCCGGCTGTTGGCATCGGGGGCTGGGTTGCTGGCCCAAGCCTCTCAGAAAGATATCTTCGGCAATCTGCCGCTTTCGGCGAATATGCGGCATGGCTTGCGCGGTGACCGCCTGGCTCGCCTTGCCCGCCTGCTCGCGGCGCGAGATGAGGACGAACTCCTTCTGCAACTGACAAAATCTTCAGCCAACGACCTTGTTCATCGCAAGCCGTCGACAGCAGCTACCGACACGACAAAGCTCGACGGCCTGCTCTCGCGTCTCCTATTCGCCGACATGACAGGCTATCTACCGGGCGACATTTTGGTGAAGCTCGATCGAGCCACCATGGCCAACAGCCTCGAGGGGCGATGCCCGATCCTGGACCATCGCGTCGTTGAATTCGCCTGGCGCTTGCCAGCCCGTGCCAAAGTCCGAAACGGGAAGGGCAAATGGTTGCTTCGCCGACTGCTTGATCGTTATGTACCACGCCGACTGGTCGACCGGCCCAAGCAAGGTTTCGACGTTCCGGTCGGGACTTGGTTGAAAGGGCCCTTGCGCGGCTGGGCAACCGATATCATTGCCACGATCGGCCGCTCCGGGGACGGGATCATCGACCGTGAGAAGGTCGACGCATGCTGGCGCAATCATCTGCATGGAAGCCAAGATAATTTCCGCGACCTGTGGCCGGTGCTCATGTTTCAGGCGTGGCGCAACGAAGCCATGCGGCCATCGACGGTCGCCACGCACCCTTCTTACCATATCGAACTGACAGGGGATTGAGATGGAAGGTTCCATAGCCAACCGCGCCCGGCGTCCGCGCGCCAAGCAGATGGAAGTTGGGACACTTGAAACCAATCTGCGCTTGATGCGGCCGCCACGCGAGCCAACGCAATCGTCACCCTTACACCAGCTCGTCATCATCCTGACGACGCGAAAATGGTTCTTGCTTGCCATGGCCCTTCTGGGCGGCATCCTGGCCGGACTGGCAGGCTTCACCCGCCCGGTGCTGTTCGAGGCAACGACCCAGGTCATTATCGATGCCCCGAGCAGCAGTGCTTCGGGCGGCGTGGCATCCGCCCAGGACTCGCTGGAATCGAACATCGATGATCATCTGACGATGCTCTCCTCGCAAGGCCACCTGCGTCGGGTCCTGGCAGCACTGCGCAAAGCCCAACCAGTCGACGGTACCGGAAAGAGCGTCGTCAATGCCGTCCCGCCCGCGGCTGGCTCGTTCCTCATCGACCTCCTGAACAGGGCCTGGAGACAGGATAAAACAGTGGCGGAAAATCCGGACGCAGCGGACGCGCCCGAGTTGAAGGCGCTACGCAACGGAATGAGGGTCGGACAAGAGCTGCGATCGCGCGTCATCACCATCGGCTTCACCGATCCAACTCCGGCGCGTGCGGCACTTGTCGCGAACACGTTTGCCCAGGTCTACATTCAAGATCTGGTACAAAAAAGCCGGGCATCGGATCAGGTTCATCTGGATTCGATAGTCGCCAGCCTTCCGCAAGTACAAAGGGATCTTGTCGAAGCGACAGATCGGCTGGAGACATACCGGCTCACGCATGGCGCCGTCGATCAGACTGCGGCCAACAACGCAGCCAGTGAGACAGCGGAACTCGGCCGGCAGATATTCCTATCGAAAGCCAGTCTTTCCGCGTCGGAAGCGCGCCTTCGCCGTATTGAGGACCTGCGCAAGGCGGGCGCCCCGGTCACGGCCATCGCTGAAGAAATCGGGTCGCCCGTGTTGACGGACCTGGTGACACGCCAGTCGGGTGCCGACGGCGATCTGCGCAACGCGATCGCCCGCGAAATGGAGCAAAGCGTTGCCCGAATCGCTGCCGAGGCAAATGTCTACCGGTCCCAGGCTACGGCTCTTGAAAGTCGCAAAGCGATGCTCGACGCGGCCGTGGCCGACACGGCGAGCCAACTTTCGGGGCTGCGTTCCCTTGAGCCTCGGGTAGCCATCGTGACGCAGCATTACAACGAACTCCTGAGCCGGCAGCAGGACTTGACACGTCGCATCGCCGCTCCTTCCCCAGGCGTAGCGGTCCTTTCGACCGCCTGGCCGCCGTCGACCCCCATGACATTGTCGCCAATTTTCCTGATTCCCCCCGGCATGGTCGTCTTTGGTCTCATGGGGGCGGTCATTGTCCTGGTCCGCAACGGTTTCAACCAAACCTTGCGCAGTGAAGCCGAAGCCGAGGCCGAGCTTGGGGTCCCGTGCGTAGGACTGCTTCCCAGGGTTGCGGGACTTAACGCCAGAAAGCTACGGCATCTGGTTCTGAGCCAGCAGAACTTGCCGTTCAGCCGCGCCGTGACTTCGCTGCTCGTCACTGCGGCGCCAACTCAGGGGAAGGGGCAGCCGCCGCATATCATTCTCGTGACGTCCAGCATCCAGGACGATGCCAAGACCGAGTTGGCATGGAGCCTGGCGCTGGCGGCAACGCGGCTGGGAGGAAGAGTGCTTTTCCTCGATCTCGATCGCAAGGATGTACGGCTCACGAACGGGTTTCGTGGTGAATTCAGCACCGACAAGGCCCGGAACTCCTTCGGCGACTATGTGAATGAACGTTGCGTGCTGAAGGATGCAATCACGAGGATGCCGGAAATCGGTATCGACCTCATGGCCGCTCCAGCACCTTCCGATGATCTCCTGACGCTTCTGTCCACCGTCGACAAATGCCAGTTCACCGAGGAGCTGCGTTCGGCCTACGACGTGGTCATCATGAACGGTCCCCTGGGCCTCGGGGGGCCTGAAACCAGGCTGCTTAAGCGCTGGGCCGATTCGGTGCTTTTTGCCGTTCGCTGGGCAAGGACGAGGCGCAGCATTGCCCGTGGTGCTCTGGATGCAATAGGGGCCGGCGGATCCGCCACCGTTCCAGTAGGGAGTGTGCTCACCCGGGTGAACCTGAAGAGGCTAGCCGGCTCCAGGCTCGGAGACAACGCCGATCTTCTGTTGGAGAGGGTTTGAAGATGCGTCTGCGATCTTCAACAGAATCTCCAGGGAGCGATCGCGCCCCTAAATCGAGCCAGCTACACGATGATCATTGAATTTTTCGGACCTCCAGGATCCGGCAAAACAACCTTCGCACATGCGCTTGCGCAGCAGCTGCGCGGGAAAGGCTATCACGCCAAGGTCGCCCTCAGCTACAAGCCAAGCACCAGGGCCGCCAAATATGATCTCGGAGTCTTTCTGTTCATATCACGGATCGTATCGGCGATATTTTCAACAGCCAGAATATTGCTTTTTTCGGCAGGGCGAGCCGATGATATTTCCAATTCCTTTGCAATGGTGAGGATGATACCGCCAAAAAACCGAATATGGCGCGCGCGAATCTGGCGATACATCCTGCACCTTTCGCGTTGCTGGAAGTCTGCGGAGCAATCGCCCGAAATTACGATTTTCGATCAAGGATATGTTCAAGCGATTGGTTCGCTTGCGATGTTCAATGGGAGCACCAACCCCAGAACGCTGGAAAAGGCGCTCAGCCTCGCACCGGCGGCCGATCTCACCGTCAGGCTCTTGGTGCCAGCTGCGGTCGTGGAAAGTCGCCTTCGTCGGCGGATGGAGCTTGAGCCGCCGGCGGAACGGATTTTCGAGGCCGACTTGAACGTGAACATGCGCTCGTTCGCCGTTTTTGAAGCGATGCATGACCTCCTGACAACATCTGGCCGGGAAATCATCTCCGTCGAAAACACCGATGGTCCATCGACCTTTAAAAGTATTTGTCGGATTGAGAGACAAATACTTTCTGCATTGTCGCGCTTCGATAGGGCGGTCGGCGAAAAGCAAATTGAGTTGCCGGCTCATCGCGCAGATGTAACTGGTTCAGCAACCGCACCGCCGCGCAACAAGGACATGGGCTCGCGGCTCGCTTGGGCAAGCATATTCGCCTTGCTGATCTATATTGGTGGCGCTGGTTTGACCAGTCTTGCCCAGTTGGCAATTGCACGCCTTATCGGACCTCACAACTACGGCATCTATTCCTACGTTCAGGCTTGGACGTCAGTGCTCGCCTATCTGGCAACGCTTGGTTTTAATGTATCATTGTTGCGTTTCCTCCCGGCCTATAGGGCCAGTGGCAGGCTTGATCTGGCCCGCGGGGTGATAAGATTTGCGCTGCAGAGATCGCTGATAGCGGCAACCTTGTTCGGGATGATCGGCGCTGCGTCCGTCCTGTTCCTTTCAGATCCAACGGAAAGAGGGCTTGAGACAAGCATCGTGCTCGGCATGATGGCTGTGCCCTTGGTTACGGCCTATGCTCTCGGAGCCACGCTTGTGCGTGCTTTCGGCGGCGTTGTCTCGGCGTTGTTGCCGGAGCGCATCATGCGAGACGGGCTCCTGCTCGTGTTGGTAGCGCTCCTGGCATTGTCGGGATTTCGAACAGTGGATGCGCCCTCGGTGACGCTGGCGGTGCTTGTGAGTTCCGCTTTCACAGCGGCGCTGGTGTTCATCATCGCTAGGAGGTTTGAACCACCCGGCCTGGGACACGCCAAGCCAAGTTATGCCTCGAGGGAATGGTGGCTTGCCGTCCCCCCGCTCATGCTCATCACTGGGCTCGATGTTTTCGTCAGTCGGGCAGGAGTCCTGGTTTTGGGCTGGACAAGCCATATTGCTGAAGCGGGTATTTTCGCGCTGGCCTTGAATGTCGCGATGCTCGTGGGCCTGTCCCGTATCGCCGTGGCAACCATGTTTTCGCCAACAGCAGCCGATCTCTACGTCAGAGGCGATCGCAGAGGCCTACAACAGCTGTTCGCGCGCGCAACCCTGCTTTCTGCTGGCGGTGCCATCCTGGTGGCCGTCCCAATGATGGTGATAGTCGAGCCGTTCTTGAGCTATTTCGGTGAGGGTTATAGCGCGGGAGCGCCGATCGCACGGGTTCTGATTTTGGGATATGTCTTTGTCGCGCTGTGCGGGCCCCAACAGAATCTCCTGACCATGACTGGAAATGAATGGGCTGCGGCAACGACGATGGTAGCGGGTGCTGTGGCCAATATAATTGCCTGTGCAGCCGGAGTTGCGGTGTACGGCCTGCTTGGCGCTGCGGTGGGTGTGGCACTTGCACTGAGCATCTGGAGCATTGCCATGGCCGTTTATATCCGCAAGCGACTGAAAATCATGCCAGGCTTGGTTTTTGCCTTGCTGTCGATGAGGCCGAGCGCGGTCGATGCCCGTCAATGGCATTGGTTCTTGAGGGCGAGCAAATGAGACCACTGTTTTCGCTACGGTGATCGCCGTCGTTCGGGCAGGAAGTCACGAAGCCCGGATCGCACAAAGGCCATAGGGCTGCGCAGACGCTTCGGCGTATACCTGTTCCGGACACCCGCTCCCCGCGGGCAGCTGATACTTTGCGGGCGGTGTCCGTCATTTGAAGGATGCATCAGTTTCGGAGGTGCACCACGGTGTGCTCACAATCTGCGGAGCATCCATGGAACAAGCCCGAATGGCGAGCGCCTCGGCGCCTGCAGTGCGCCGTCGCTCGGAGAGATCGACGCCTGTCGAGCGCAGCCAACGCGAAACCCTCACCCAGGTCCAGGTCCTGCGCGCCCTCGCGGCTAGTTCGGTCGCGCTGCGACACGCCCAGCATGATGCGGCCACCCTGGAATTACAGGCCGGCCGCACCTTTCAGAGCTGGAATCCGATACCATGGAGCGCTGGAGTCGATATTTTCTTCGTGATTTCCGGCCTTATCATGGTGCATACGTCGCGACAGCTGTTCGCAAAGCCCGGGGGCGCGCGTCTCTTCATTTCCCGCCGGATCGCGCGAATTGTCCCGCTATATTGGGCGCTCACCTCGCTCTACATTGCGGTAGCGGTGGCCGCCCCAAATCTTCTCAACCAGAGCTACGTCGATTTCAGGTTTGTAGTCGAATCCTACTTATTCGTTCCGGCCAGTCGCCCTGACGGCGTCGTTCAGCCGGTCTACGAGTTGGGTTGGACGCTCAATTATGAGATGCTGTTTTACGTGCTGTTCACGGCGACGATCGTGCTGCCCATGCGGTGGGCAGTTACGGTCCTGCTCACGATCCTGGTTGGGATGGTGCTCTTGGGCGCTCTTGCGGCTCCTTTGCCAGAGCCTTGGGGTTTCTGGACCAATCCGATCATCCTCGAATTCGCTTTCGGCGCGATGATCGGGGTCATGTGCGCCTCGGGCCTGCGGCCTTCCGGCCCAATCAGGGCCTGTGTCGCCGCAACGGGACTGGGTGCCCTGATGCTTGCGGCGGCGTTTCCCGATATCTCGGCCGGCCTTGGTCGCCCTGTCGTGTATGGCATTCCGGCGTCTCTAATTGTTTGGAGTGCTGCCCTGGCAGAGCCGGGTAAACTGAGGCATGACAGCCTGGCGGCGAGGTGGGCCGCTGGCGTTGGCGATGCGTCATACGCTCTTTACCTCATGCATCCATTCGTGATCCGCGCCATGCGCATAATTTTCTGGCGTACAGGCTTGATCTTTGTGCTCGGCCCGTGGGCTTTCATCGGTTCGGCCTTGGCGATAACCCTGGGCGTGGCATTTATCACCCACCGTCTGTTCGAGAAGCCGCTCACCCGCTATGCGCGGCGCCTTTTGGGGGTCGGGCACAGCACAGGGCGGCAGCTTGGGTCCCTTCCATTGCCGGCGTATCCCAAGACAGATTGAAGGCGAGCCGCGACCCTGCCACACCAAGGAAATGCCGCTGTTGTGCTCACTATGCCGTTGCCGTAAGGCCGGCTGGTCGCACCTGTCCGACGGGGCATGCATGGAATTCCCGATACCATTCCACGAAACGTTGCACGCCGTCCTCCAGTGTTGTCGCCGGTGCGAAGCCAACGGCGCGGCGGAGGTCCCTGACATCGGCGCGGGTTTCCAGGACGTCACCTGGTGGTAAAGGTACGTTGACGCGAAGGGCGCGGCGGCCAAGGGCCGTCTCGATGAGCGCGATCAGATGGTTGATTTCTTCAGGCCGATCATTGCCGATATTGTAGAGCCGATACGGCGCCGAGCTGGTGGCAGGATCGGCAGCGCGACCGTCCCAATCGGGATCCTGACACGGTGGTTTGGCGAGCACGCGAACAACCCCCTCTACGATGTCGTCGATATAGGTGAAATCCCGCCATACGCGCCCGGCATTGGCGATTTCGATCGTTCGGCCCTCGGCGATGGCATGGGTGAAAGTATAGACAGCCATGTCGGGCCTGCCCCAGGGACCATAGACGGTGAAGAAGCGCAGTCCGGTTGCGGGCAAGCCGAACAGATGGCTGTAGGAATGCGCCATGCACTCGTTGGCGGCCTTGGTGGCGGCGTAGAAGCTCACCGGATGATTGGCACCATGATGCTCGGAAAAGGGTATGCGTCGATTGGCACCATATACGGAGCTCGACGAGGCATAAACGAGATGGCTGACGCCGGCGTGTCGGCAGCCCTCCAGAACGTTGAGAAACGCGACTATGTTTGACTCCACATAGGCATGCGGGTCCACGAGCGAATGACGTACCCCGGCCTGGGCGGCCAGATGCACGAAGTGCGATGGCTGGAATTCGCAGAACAGCGCTTTCACCAGCGACCGGTCCGCCAGGTCGAAGCGCATCGGCGTGAACCTCGGCTCGGCGCAGAGCCGTGTAAATCGCGCCTCCTTCAGCTTCAGGTCGTAGTAAGGCGTGAAGTTGTCGACGCCGATGACCTCGGCGCCGAGCCGCAAAAGGCGTAACGCAACATGAAATCCGATGAACCCAGCGGCGCCCGTGACGATGATCGGCCCCGTGTGCGTAAGGGTCGACGCAGCACCATCCTGCAGCCCGTGAACGATATCCGCCAGCTTGTTGACCTTCGAATCTGCTTCGGCCATGGCAAGTCACTCCCGTTTCCAGGTTCCGCGTTCCGCGCTATCTCGGCAGCGCTTGAACGATCGGAAATGGCGCCGCCGGCCTTGTGATCTACGCGACAGCGCGCTCAATGCGGGCCGCCGCTGTCTGAATCAAAGCGGATGCAGACAGCAGTCGATTTCTCATGGCAAAACCGAAATGCGCCCCAAAAGAGCCACTAGTTCCGCCTGACGCCTCGTGTCGGTCTTGGCGAACAGCGAGGCGAGCTGAGAGCGAATAGTCGTGCGACTGAGATGCCAGCTACGGGCGATCTCCAAGGGCGCGTCGCCATGGGCCAGGCGTAGCGCCAACTGCGTTTCCGCGCTGGTCAAACCGAACATCCTTTGCAACGTGCGAGGGTTGGCCGCCGATTTGTTATCCCGGTCCAGCAATGCGACGACGGTTGTCCCGTCCGGTGTAACGACGCCCGTCTCGTTCATGGTCACCGGCCTGTCGCCTCTGCTGTGGATCACTACCCATGAGAGTGAGCCCGGCTGGAGGTGGACCGGAACATTCGCGACCAGCCGCCTCAACCCGGCAGCAAGCTCGACGGCTGTATCAGTTGCTTCGCCCTGGCGTGCGAGGGTGTCCCGAGCGGCAGCGTTCCATTCTATTACTTTCTTGTCTCGGTCCAGGACGAGATAGCCGCAACCCATACGATCAAGCATGCCGGTGATGGATTCCAGGCTGCGTCGTCGAGATCCGCCGACCCTTGCGTCCGGCCGGTCCACAAGGCTTATCGGCCTTTCGTGGCGGGTATCGTTCAATACAATGTATTGCCTGCCTGCAAGCGCATCGTTTCGCGTTTCAATCAGTGTCATCGCTTCCACCCAACCCATTGCTACTGACGCAAATCAAATCTGATGAAGTTGCTGCTTCAACTTGAATTTCCACATACTGCGAGAAATCTGCGAATGGTTTTTCCGCAGCGTCTCTTGGATATATCTTTCTGAAGAGCGCTCCTGACACCATGATTTTATTGATTTTATTCGCCGGCAAAGTCATGGCAATCGGGCATTGGGATTAGGTGCCACCCCTTCGGCCTAGTCTCGACGGACTAGACCGAAAGTTGTAGTCTTTGCGCATGGGTTCGGACCTGCGCTGGCTCAAATCGAATGTGTCGAGCACTACGTGGGCTCATCTAGCTTCGCTTTTGGTGTTTGCAGCATCGATAGCATTCGAGGCGATAAGTACGGTATATGGCGGCCAGCCGTTGCCGCTTGTTGCGTTTATCCCCATAACCGTTGTCATCGTGTATCTTGAGGGCCGTTTTGTTGCCATCGCAGCAACGCTTCTGATGGCGGTCGCCGGCTTGTGGATGCGACACCTGTTGGACGGTCACCTCACTAGTGGAGACTGGACCGGGGCCGTCTTCCTTCTGGGTTCGGGTAGCCTGATCGCAGCTGTGTTCCACCGCCTGCGACAAGATCTGCATGGTGCGCTCAGGGTGGCAGAAGCGAGGCTCGGTGCCATCGACGCTGCCGCCTTGGGCTTTGCTAATACCAATCGCCATGGCGAACTGCTGCAGTCGAATAGACGGCTTTTGGAGATGACCGGCTACGCGCACAAGGAACTTGCCCAACTCAAGCTGGAGGAACTCATTGTCCCCGACGATCGAGGTACTGTGCGGAAACTTTTGGAAGATTTGGGCAATGGGACCGCGTCTGCTACGGATATCCGCGTTTTGCGCAAGGATGGCACGGCATTCTGGGCTCACCTGGCCCTGTCTTCGTCGCGGCCGGAAGAGGCGCCAAATGAGAGCGTATTCGCGGTGATTGACGATATTTCCGAGCGACAAGCGGCACGCGAGGCCCTTCGGGCTCAGAAGGAATGGCTCGATCTCGCCGTATCTGCCGGGCGCCTGGGCACATGGCAAATAGACATTGAGGATGGGACAGTCGCCGGCTCCGGCAAGTTCTGGGACATCCTTGGTCTGCCTCCGGCCCCAGTCCGCCGCTTGGAAGAACTCTCGGCCGTAATCCATCCCGTCGACTGGCCGAAGTTGTCCGCCTCGGCAAAGCCTTCATCGGCATTGAACTTTGACGTCGAGATTCGCGTCCGGCAAGTGGATGGTCACACACGCTGGATTGCATTGCGTGGACGGCAGGAAGAGCACGGCGACCGCAAAATGCGCATCGGGGTGGCGGCGGATCTGACCGAACGTCGACAAACAACTTTGCTTCGCGCCGCCGTAAAGAGACGCGAGCGCATAATGCGCGAAGAGCGCCATCGGTTCAGCAATGTGTTTCCAGTGATTAGAGCTCTGGTCAACATGATCGATATTCCTGACAATGATGTTGCCAAATACAAGGAGATGTTGATCGATTGGATTCGAACACTGGAGGCGACCCATCGCATCCTTTCTCGTCATGCCAACCTGTCAGGGATGCTCCATGAACTCGTGGACCGGGAATTGCAGCCCTTCAAGGAGACACGCGACATTACGATCAGTGGACCTTCCCTCACTGTGCCAAGCGGCGCCGCCGAGGGCTTGGCGATGATCCTTCACGAGTTGACGACAAACTCGGTGAAACATGGTGCGCTGGGTGACCCGAATGGCAAGGTCGAAGTTAAGTGGCGATTTGCATCCGAGGACGAAGGTGACGACCTCGTGTTCGATTGGGTGGAATCGGGCCGACGGAAGAGTTCAAAAGTCGTACGCCGCGGGTTCGGGTCACTGATAATCGGTGTGGACAGCACGCCGCTTGTCGGGCATTCCCCGAATATGGAAATAACCGAAGATGGCCTTCGATATTCGCTGCGTGTATCGCGCAAAGAAATTGAGGAATTTGGATTGCAATAGAGCCCCTCCAAGTCGAAGCCGAATTGGCCAATTAACCGATGGTATGGGCCCTTTGCTGCGATTTCCTGCAAGCAAACTCGGGCCGGTTCGAGGGGCATACGTCAACTCGCCTGTCTCGTCAGCCAGCTTTGGAGCAACACAGCTGCTTCGGTACGGTTTCTAACCCCAAGCTCACGCAGCACGGCTGCGGCATGGATTTTCGTTGTCGCCTCGGCAATGTCCAGATTACGGGCAATCTCCTTATTCGAGTACCCCTCTGCCATCAGCTTGAGGACGTCCTTCTGTCTAGACGTCAGCCTAGCGACGTCGCCCGAGCCCTCGTGCCGGCGGCTGGGATTTTGAACCGGAGGTGGGGGGGCATGCGATCTCTGGTCGGCAGACGTTCGAGATAGCAGAGATGGCACATAGATCCGGCCAGCGAGGATTTCGTTTACAGCCAGCACGACTTCTTCGTCGCTCTGCGATTTGACGATATACCCGTGAAGTCCGATCGAAAGCGCGGTCAGTATCTCCGAGCGGGAATCATCCCCGGAAACGATCGCAAAGCGAGTGTCAGGATAGGCAGCCATAAAGTCGCTGAGCACTTCCTGATGGAACAGCCCAGGCATGTTCAGATCGAGGATCGCAAGATCGATGGACGCCTGCTCCTCTAAAAGATTGACCGCGGCATCGAAACACGAAGCTTCGAATATTTCGGCGCTTGGAATTCCAGCCATGAGTGCCAGCCGGAGACCACGCCGATATAAGCCGTGATCGTCGGCAATGACGATCCGAGCCATGCAACTACCCCAACGCGTTACTCGGTTCCCGACGAGAAAACCCGCTGGAACCTCCCATTCGCCTATGATCGACAATCCGTGGTGGTCCTAAAATGGCGGCCATCCACTGGTCAACGCATCACAGTGATGTCCGCAGCGTCCCATCCACGCACATCCAGAACGTCTAATATAATACTAAATTGCGAAGCTCATCCATAGATTTTTAACCCTGGCGTGCGGTGCCTGTCCGCAAAACGATGCCGGTTTCCCATCTCTGGGTCCAAGCCAGCTGTTCAGGACCATCGTAATCATGTGGCGTCTGTTATGTCGCCACCCGCTGTCGCCGGACCTGTAGGCCGGTCCGGCCCTGGCGGATCGCAGCTTTCTTGAAAGCAACTGCTTTCGTTTTTATCGGCGTCATGATCAGTGCCCAATCGCGCTTCTATCGGCTGTTGATCTCGTGGCCATCTAATACCTTGAACGTTTTGAATCCCTACCATTCGAATGCACGACGACAGCCGCCCCGGCTGTCACATACCTTTTCGCATATGATGTTCGGATTGCCGCCGAGGTTTGGCCGGATTTGAGGGTGTGCCCTGGCCGGACAATGGAACACCGATCCCGAACAAAGCCAACTGCAGATCAGGAGGATCGAATGAAAGCGGTGATTCAATGTGGTGGGATGGGTACGCGCCTTCGACCGTTTACATCGGTCCTGCCGAAACCATTAATGCCGATAGGGGCCCGGCCTGTTCTTGAGTTGCTTTTGAAGTGGCTGCGGCGCAACGGCATTGAAGAGGTATATATTACGACAGGGTATCTAGGACATTTGATCCGTAGCGTCTGCGGCGACGGATCGCAATGGAACTTGAAGATCAAATATACCCAGGAAATGGAGCCACTCGGCACCGTCGGACCTCTCTCTCTGATTAGGGATGAACTGAACGAAACATTTGTCGTTCTGAACGGCGATGTCCTCACAGATCTAAGCCTGAGCCGGTTTGTAGCCGCGCACCGCTTGCATAGGGATCCCGTTACGATCGCCACGGCGTGCCGTCATATCAAGATGGACTTCGGGGTCATCGACGAGATCGACAATACCGTCCAGCTCTTCCGGGAAAAGCCGACGCTTTCCCATCTCGTCAGCATGGGGATTTACTGCATGAACCCAGATGTCCTGCGGTTCATTCCGTCCGGGATCCCATTTGGGTTCGATGACCTGATGCTGCAGATGATGCAGGGCGGCACGACCGTGCATGTTTACAAGCATGACGGTCTTTGGCTCGACATCGGTCGTGTCGATGACTTCCAGAATGCACAGGCAATTGCCTGGGAAGATCAGTCGTCCTCAATCGAGGTCGCGGCTGCCGCTGCAGCCGCATGAAAGTCTGATGCAGAGGTCTAGCCACTAACAAGGCTTTCAGGAGGTCAAGATGCTCTTGGTGAGCGCCCCGATCCTAGGCGTGCCAGAGAAGGCAGCCCTGTCGCAGGTGATTGATAGCGGCTGGCTTACGATGGGGGACAGGGTACGAGAGTTCGAACAGGCCTTTGCCAGCATGCATGGCGCGCGAGATTGCGTTGCGGTTGGTTCCTGCACCGCAGCGCTCCATCTTCTCCTCCATGCTTTGGGCATCGGCCCTGGCGACGAAGTACTGGTTCCTTCGCTGACGTTCGTGGCGACGGCGAATGCGGTGCTGTATGTAGGGGCGACGCCGGTCTTCGTCGATATCGAGTCCGTCGACGTGCCGTTGATCTCGGTTGCGGAAGCCGAAGCGCGGTGCACGACGCGCACGAAAGCGGTCATTCTCGTTCACTTCGCCGGGTATCTCCCCGATCGGGAACAATGGCAGCGGTTCGCCCGGCTTCGCGGGCTGCATATCATCGAGGACGCTGCGCACGCGCCCGGGCTTAGGGAAGTCGGGACCTTCGGCGCCGCGGCCGCGTTCAGCTTCTATGGCAACAAGAACATGACAACGGCCGAAGGGGGCGCCGTGATTGCACGTGACCCCGATCTGCTCGACAGGGTTCGCCTGGCCCGCGGGCACGGAATGACCACGGGGACGCATCAGCGGCTGAACAGTCGTACGCCGCAATATGATGTCACGATGCTCGGGTTCAACTACCGAATGGACGAGATGCGAGCGGCAATAGGGCTGGTTCAGTTGCAGAACCTGCAAGAGTGGAACGAAATCAGGCGTATCATAGCTGTCTTGTACCGACGCCTGATCGCGGACCGTTGCCCAGCCATTGTCATTCCATTTAGCGAACCCCGGACGTCGGCTTACCACATCATGCCGATCGTCCTGCCGCGCTACGCGAGCCGGCAGGATGTCATCGACGAGCTGCGGACACAGGGCATACAGACCACCATCCACTACCCGCCGGTGCACCAAATGACGTTCTACCGCGAGCGCCTTCCCGGCGTGAGTTTGCCCCGAACAGAGGATTTCGCTGAGCGAGAGCTCACAATTCCGCTGCACCCCCAGATCACTTCCGCCGCCGCCGAATCAGTCGTGGCTGCCCTGGCAGCCGCGCTCAAAACAGGCGCGCTCAAAGCAGGCGCCCAAAGAGGAACTGCTGCATGAATGCGTTAGACCCTGCCTTTCACCGGATGTTCGTTCCAAATCCTGATCACGGCTTTGCGAGACGCGCAATCGATCTTGCGGTGGCGGGCATCGCTACCGTCGCATTGGCGCCATTGATGCTGCTGATCGCCGGAGCGCTTCTGCTCGAGGGCGGTGGCTCGATCTTGTTCGCTCAGACCCGCATCGGGGCCGGCGGCCGAACCTTCCGCATGTACAAATTTCGCAAATTCGGTGTGAACTGCGGCTCTCAAGGCCTTGCGCTGACGGTCGTGGGCGATACACGCATGACCACCGTTGGCCGCTTTCTCGCAGCGACGAAGCTGGACGAATTACCGCAGCTGTGGAATGTCCTCAAAGGCGAAATGGCGATCGTCGGCCCACGGCCCGAGAGCCTGGCTTTCGCCGATTGTTTCCGGGGCGAGCTTAGGGCCGTGCTGCAATACAAGCCAGGCCTGCTGGGACCAGCCCAGGTCGTTTTTCGGCACGAAGCGCATTACTTCCCCCAATCCGTAGATCCGATCGTGTTCTACCGGGAGGTCATGTTCCCCGCCAAGGCAACACTGGACCTCTCATATTATCCGCGACGCACCATCGTCTCCGACCTCGCGTGGATGGTGCGGGGAGTGCTGGCAGTGGTCGGTTGGGTTCCGGTACCGCCGATCGACGTTTGAATATCCAAGGGAAGCGTTCCAAACAGCCAAGGGAATGCGCAGTGATGAGCTACAATGGAAAGAAAGTCCTGGTGACCGGCGCGGACGGATTCATCGGTTCGCATGTCACGGAGGCGCTTGTTCGCAACGGGGCAGATGTCACAGCCCTTGCCCTTTACAATTCCTTCGACAGCCATGGATGGCTAGACGATCTGCCGGACACCATCCGCAGCCAGTTGAGGCTCGTCCGTGGTGACGTCCGCGACAGTGCGTTCCTTAACCGGATCATGCGCGGCCAAGCCGCGGTTTTTCATCTGGCGGCGCTTATTGCGATTCCATACTCCTACGCCGCTGCCCAGTCCTATGTGGAAACCAACATCTTAGGCACGGTGAATGTCCTCGAAGCGGCGCGCCTGTGGGAGACGGAGCGGGTGATCCATACCTCGACGAGCGAGGTCTATGGAACTGCCCAAACCATGCCGATCGGCGAAACACACCCCCTGCAGGGACAGTCACCTTATTCGGCATCCAAAATCGGCGCTGACATGATGGCGGAGTCCTACGCCAGGTCGTTCGATGTCCCTGTGGTCATCATGCGACCCTTCAACACGTATGGCCCGCGCCAGAGTGAACGCGCCATCGTGCCGACCATTATCCGGCAGGTCCTCGACCCGAAATGTCCTGCAATCATGGTCGGCGATACCAGTCCGATCCGCGACCTGACCTATGTCGAAGATACCGCGACAGCGTTCCTGACCGCAGGTCTCGCCCAACTCGAGTTCGGCCACGCCTACAACGCTGGCAGCCAACGCGCCGCGACCGTCTCGGACGTATTGGCCATTGTTCTTGAGTTGACCGATTGCAAAAAGCCGGTCCGTCGTGATGAAAGGCGCCTGAGGCCGCAAAATTCCGAAGTTCGCGCCTTGCTCGCCGATTCCTCGCGCTTTGAACGTGAGACTGGATGGCGGACACAGACCAGCCTGCGCGATGGGCTGGAGCGAACAATCACGTGGTGGCGCGAGCGCCTTAGTGAAGGCCGGGTACGGCGCGAAGTGGGTTACATGACATGACCCTGGGCGGCCGTCATGCGTTGGCGCTGTTGCTGGCTGCCGGTGCCATATCTCCCAACATCTACGTTGCCGGCGGCCGTCAAAGCAAGGCAGCGGAGGTGGCGGCCACAGCGGTCGTGAACAACCTGCCGGGCTATGTGCGCCAAACAAGGGATCCTTGGTCTGGCATGGTTTTCGCACGGATCACCAGACCGGGCGTTCTCGGCCGGGCGGGTGTATGCGGGAAGAAGTACTGCACCCACCGTTACTCAAGCGCACAGGCTTGGAATGCCGACCAGAGCCTGCTCCTGATCGCCAATGGCTGCGGTGGCCTGTGCTTTCTCGACGGACAAACCTACTTGCCTTTGTTCCACCGCAACCGCGCGACCGAATGCGAATGGCATCCCACTGATCCCGAGTTGATGATCTGCGTCGGGGGCCGGCAGATTGCGACATGGGCCCCACGTACCGATCATGAGGACGTCGTGTTCGCCTCCGGAGCGTACTCCAACCTCAAATTTGGACCCAACAAAGGCAATCCGAGCCGCGACGGCAGCCGGATTGCGGTGCGTGCAACGAACAATGACGGCCGAGCGGTGGTTTTTGGCTACGATCTCAAGCAACGGCGGAAATTCCCGGATATCGATCTTGCCGAATTCCCGGGAACGACCGGCTCCTGCTCGATCTCACCACTCGGAATCAACATAGTGTGTTCCCAGCAATTACCGGACGGAATCGAAGCGAGTTTCGTCTTCTCCATCGACGGCATATTGCGCCAGAAGTGGATGGAGCACCATCGACCGGGCCATGGCGACATGACGGTCGATTCCGACGGAAGCGAAATCTATGTCGGGATCAGCAAATCGGATCCTGACAAATATCAGGTGATCAAGCGCCGCTTGGCTGATGGCAAGGCTACCTCGCTGATGAAATATGGCGAGGCCATGCATGCGTCACTCAGGTCGCTCGGCAGGCCCGGCTGGGTGTTTCTGAGTTATGGCGGCACGCCAGCCGAACTATCGCAGCACCCGGATTGGGCGCCTTACGCTCAGCAAGTCATTGCTCTGCGTCTAGACGGCAGTGGAGAGGTCCGCCGTGTCGCAGACACGCACAACGCGCCCTTCGACTACTGGAGCGAGACGCATGCCTCTCCCTCTCCGGACGGCTCCCAGGTGGTCTGGTCCAGCAACTGGGGCGTGCCCGGTGGCCCGGTATACGATTTCGTTAGTCGTGTTGAATGGCCTTTGAAGCCGGTGTTTGACCGGAAGGAGATTGTCGCAAATGACCTTCAGTAGACGATACGTTCTTGGCGCAGTCGTGATGATGTCGCTAACCTCGATGGCTTGCGCAGGCGAGGTCGAGCCCTATCAACTCTCACCTGGCGATACGGTCGAGATAGGAATAGCGCCGATCCCTGATCGGACGCAGCGCGCCGTAGTCCAGATGGATGGCAATATCGCCCTTCCGGAGGCTGGAATGATCATGGTCGCAGGCCTGACGGCGTCCCAACTGCAAAGGCGCATGCAAGAGGTCTTGCCAAGCAAGATTTTTCACGTGCGTCTGACTGATGGGCGGGAGCAGACAGTTACTGTCGAGCCCGACGATGTCACAGCGATCATAGCGGACTATCGCCCGATCTATGTAACGGGCGATGTGCTCACCCCGGGACAACAGGCCTACCGTCCGCTCATGACTGTACGGCAGGCGCTGGCCGTCTCCGGCGGCTTCAGTCTTTTGCGATCACGGGCAGGCCAGGCCGGGCCTGATCCGGTTGATCTCAAGCGCGACTACGAAATGCTCTGGGGAGATTACACGAAAGAATACCTTCACGCCGCCCGCATTCGCGCCGAGCTTCAGGGCCAGGCGGATTTCGACAAGAAGACACCACAGGGATCACCTCTTTCGCCGAGCGTTGTAGCCGCGATGGCACAGGCTGAAGCAGAGGCGCTGAAGGTTGCGCTGAGTGATTTCCGGCAAGAGCAGGATTTTCTGGAGAAGGGCCGGACGGACGCTGCCGAGCAAATTGGCGTTTTGCAGAAACGCGAACGAGTCGAGGGCGAGAGCGTGAAGGCGGATGAGCAAGATTTGGCGCGAGTGACGAAGGCATTCGATGCAGGCAATCTGACCAACACCCGGCTCGCGGATGTCAGGCGCGCGTTGCTTTTATCTTCAAGCGGCGCGCTTCAAACCTCGGTCGAACTGATGAGGGCGCGGCGCCAGCAGGAGGACTTTGTCAGACAGCACGAACGCAACGACAATCAAAGGAGGATTGGCCTGCTGACGGATCTGAAGGACACCAACGCCCGGCTGGCGGATGTCACCGCCAGGCTCCATGCCGCCAGCGAGAAGCTGCAGCCGACCGGAGCATCCACACAGCCATTGCCGATTGCCGGCGAAACGGTACGGGCCCAGGTGACCATCGTACGCAAGATCGGCAATGAATGGCGCAAGCTGTTGGTTGACGAAGATGCGATTGTGCTGCCGGGGGATACTGTCGAAGCCAGATTCAGCAGTGAACTGCAAAGTGTGGCGGTCCAATAGGGCGTCAGCCGCAGTCCGTGCGGAGCTTACTGTTCTATCGGGGGGCGAACCCAACTGAACGGAGATCCAAGGTGAGGCGCATTTTCAACCAGGGAGCGACCCTGACACCCTCAACGAACGCGGATCAGGTGACGCAGTCGTCAAGTTATGCTTTCCATATGCCGTCAGCGCGAATTGTGCGGTCCAGGTCGCGCGCCGGTGAGTCCGGAAATTGGCAGGAATTTACGTCTAGCAAGGAGAGCAATGCGCAGGGCGGCTTCGTGTCGGACGGCTACAGGACCAGCCATTGCGCGCCCGGCTACGGCCAACACTACAACAAAACACACAGGTCCGGCTATTATGGCGCGCTTTGGGAGAACATCGAAAAGCCGCTGATCCTCGACGTTCTTCGCCCCTTGAGCGGAGCTAGCCGAAACTGCCTCGATTTCGCATGCGGAACAGGCCGCATCGCCGAGGTAGCCGCCGGCCTCTTCAGCGAGGTGGTTGGCGCCGACGTTTCCAGAACTATGCTCGACAGCGCTCAAGTACCGCCCAATGTGAGTTTGCGTCACGTCGACCTGACAAGGGAGAATTTGGGTATGACGTTCGATGTGGTAACCGCATTTCGTTTTTTCCTGAACGCAGAGGATGAACTGAAATGGCATGCACTGAAAGCGATCAATGAGCACCTGAAAGATGGCGGGCGGCTTGTGTGCAACGTTCACATGAATGCGACGTCGCCCGTCGGCCTGGCGTGCCGGCTGCTCAATCGAGTGTCTGGACGCACAATTCGCCACACGCTGAGCGCGGCGAGGTTCAAGGCCCTCCTGACTGCCTCGGGATTCACCGTCGAGCAGACGATACCGTACGGTTACCTGCCTCGGCCGGGAAACCTGTTGCCAGGGTTCTGTGAAATGATGATGCAGCCTGTCGAGAAGGCCTGCAGAAGGCTTTGCGTTCCTGGCCAGCTGGCGCAACACTTCCTGGTTGTTGCGAGGAAGCGCTAAAGCGCGAAAATGTCCCGAAAAAGGGCAGGGGGTGGTTTTCTTGGGCCGCTCCGCCCGGCATGAAGCCCCGCCCAAATACCATGGAACGGCAGTTTTCCCCCGATTTGACATGTGGGTTCCGGGTTTCTGAGGGCAGCGCCACGATTTTGCTACATTTTGACTAAAGTCCAAGCATGTTAGTGGGGCGTAATATTAGAAGGCTAAGGGGATACGCTCCTGAACAGCAAGAGATTGTCGGTGCCCAGTGGGGCCAGTGAGCTTGCGCAACGATCACTCACGGGAGGTCGAAGCCTATGAACCCTGGTGGAAGGAGTTCGTCGGATCTGCGAGGCGCAATGCTTGGGACCGTGCCTGGCCTGGTAGGCGTCGGCATCTTCTCGGCAGTCATAAACCTTCTCGCCCTGACCGGCTCGGTCTATATGCTGCAAATTTACGATCGCGTTTTACCTTCGCAGAGCGTTCCGACGCTTGTCGGGTTCACCATCGGAATGCTGGGTCTTTACGCTGTCTACGGGCTGCTGGATTTCGTGCGGCTGCGCCTGCTGGTTCGAGTGGGCAATCGTGTCCATAGGAATTTGAAGCAGAGGGTGTTCGGCCTCTCGCTGTCCTTGCCGCTCATTGGCGGGCAGGATGCGAACCGGATACAGCCCCTCCGTGATCTCGATCAGTTACGCGGCTTCCTTTCCGGAATGGGGCCGACTGTTATATTCGACGCTCCGTGGATTCCATTTTACCTGCTGATCATCTATTTCCTGCATCCTGCGCTCGGTCTGTTGTCCACAAGCGGTGCGATCATTGTCGTGCTGCTCACGGTCATGGCGGAAGTTCTTGGCCGCACATCGGTGACACGCGCGTCCGAGACGCTGGTGTCGCAACGCAATCTCGCCGAATCCGGACGCCGCAACGCGGAAGTCGTACGCGCGATGGGCCTTTCCGCACGGCTTGCCCACCGCTGGGGCGAGATCAATAACGCATATCTGCGGCACCAAGAGAGGCTTTCCGACGTCGTCGGCGCCACCGGGGCACTCTCTAGGGCACTGCGTTTGGCCTTGCAGTCCTGCGTTCTTGGACTGGGTGCCTACCTGGTGATAGGAGGCGAAGCCTCGCCAGGTGTGATCATCGCATCCTCCATCTTGCTGGGTCGCTCATTGGCTCCTGTTGACGCCGCTATCGCGAACTGGCGAGGCTTCGCCGCGTTCCGGCAAAGCTATTCGCAACTGGCAACGGCGCTGGCCGCTTTTCCTGACCGGGACGAACATATGGAACTTCCGCGCCCCCAAGCGGAGCTTGCGGTCGAGGACCTGACCATAGCGCCACCGGGCCAGCAAAAACCGACGGTAGCCAATGTCAACTTCCGCCTGGCTGCAGGGACGGGAATGGCCGTTGTCGGCCCGAGCGGCTCTGGCAAAAGCACGCTTGTGCGCGCGCTGGTGGGCGTCTGGCAGCCACTTCGCGGCACGGTGAGGCTGGACGACGCCTCGCTTGACCAATGGGACCAAGAACACCTTGGAGCACATATTGGCTACCTGCCCCAGGACGTCGAACTGTTTGATGGAACGGTTGCCGATAACATTTCGCGATTTGGCGGGAAGGGCGACGCCAAGGGCGTGCTGGCAGCTGCCAAGGCAGCGGGCGTCGACAAAATGATAATGCGATTGCCGAACGGTTTTCAAACTCGCATGGGCGAGGGAGGAACAGCGTTGTCGGCTGGACAGCGGCAACTCGTAGGGCTTGCCAGGGCACTTTACGGCGATCCGTTTCTCGTCGTTCTGGACGAGCCGAATTCAAATCTGGACGTCGATGGCGATACCGCCTTGGCCGGCGCGATCCTGGCAGTGCGCAGACGTGGAGGCATCGTCATCGTAGTTGCGCACCGTCCTTCTGCCCTTACCAACATCGACAGGGTACTCGTAATGTCCAATGGGATGCTTCACGCCTTCGGCTCACGCGAGGAGGTCCTGGCCAACGTCATCCGCCCCTTTGCTGCGCCGGTTGAACGCCCGGCAGCGGCCGTCGCGATGCACAAAGGGGTGAGCGGTCACGCATGAGGGATATTTTTTTGTCTGAGGCGACGATGGCTCCATCGGCCCCGATCGGCAATGGGAGCCGGCGCAACGCGATTTCGGGCACGCGCGATGGAATCGGGGCCAACCTGATCCTGGGTGCGGCGGTCACGGTTATGTTGCTTGCCGGCGGCGGGCTCTGGCTCGGTCTGACCAAGATTGCTGGCGCGGTAATTGCGCCGGCGACCGTGGTGGTCGAGAGCAACATAAAGAAGGTGCAGCATCTGACGGGCGGCACGATAGGTGGCATCTTCGCGCAAGACGGGGATCATGTACGGGCCGGCGATGTGATGGCACGGTTGGACGACACACTGACACGGGCCAATCTGCTGATAATTAGCAAGGATCTTGATCGGGCAACGGTTCGGCTTGTGCGGCTGGAGGCAGAGCGGCAAGGCCTGTCGGAGATGCAGCTTCCGTTCAGCCTTCAAGCGCGAATGGGCGAGCCGGAGCTGGCTGCGCTGGTGAACGGCGAGCGCACGCTGTTCGACAGCCGCGCTACGGCCCTCAACGGGCAGAAGGCACAATTGCAAAGCCGCTCAAAGCAACTCGAACGCCAAGTTGAGGGCCTCAAGGCGCAACAGACCGCGGAAGAACAATCCGTGGTCCTGCTGGATGGCGATCTTGTCGATGTACAGGCGCTTTTTACAAAGAAACTGGTGTCCAAAGAGCGACTTAGCAACATCAGACTGGATGCCACCCGGGCGCACGGAGAATCAGGGCGCCTCGCGGCGGCAGTTGCCGAGGCGCAGGCCCGGATCAGCGAGACCGAATTGCAGATTCTTCAGCTCGATGAACAAAGGCGTAGTGACGTAACGAGCGAACTTCGTGAAACGGAAGCCAAGCAAACCGAACTCAGCGAGCGCAAGGTTGTGGCACAGGACGAACTGGCCAAAACCACCATCCGCGCTCCGCAATCGGGAACGGTACAGGAATCTTCCATTCACACGATCGGCGGCGTGATTGCCGCGGGCGAAGTTCTGATGATGATCGTCCCTGACACCGGCAACCTTGTGGTCGACGCGCTGATTGCGCCGTCGCGCATAGATGACGTTCGTCCAGGTCAGCGGGTCTCGATCCGGTTTCCGGCTTTCGACGCCGGCACCACGCCTGCCTGCCAAGGGTCTGTCAAGCGCATCTCGGCGGACCTGATAAAAGATCAACAGCGCCAGCTTTCTTATTTCTCGGCGCGCATCAATGTCGAAGACAAGTCCACCTGTCTGACCGATGCCAAAGTGCTCAAACCCGGTATGCCAGCGGAGGTTCACATAAGTACGGACGAACACAGCGTCTGGTCTTATCTGCTGAAGCCGCTTACCGACCAGATGTCGAGGGCTTTCCGGCAGTGACATGGCGGCTGTCAGCGGTCGATCGCAGGCACACTGCAGGCGTGCATGCTGACATATTGGGGTAGGCGACGTGAGGCCGACAGGGGTGACGCCGGCGGCCGACGCGCGAGGCTCGTCTGGGACATTGTCATCGACAGGAGTGACTGCCTCGGGAGGAGAGGTTCTTTGCTCCTACAACGCAGCGAGGGCCCTGCGGCGGCCACGGCGCGCGGCATGCACCGTTCGGTCTGCAGTCACCGCTACATTTGCCACGTCAGATGTATGCGGCAAGGCGTTCGCGCTTCCATGCGACCTCTTGTAGGGCAGCAATTCCCTGACCCGAGCATTGACCGAGGCAATTTCGACCCGCAAGTCCTCGCATTCCTGCCGTCTCACATCGAGTTCAATCTGATCGGACGCCTGCTGCATGGACAGCTGTGCAAAATCTGCGGCGATCTTGGAAAGGTTCACCTTGTTGGTTTCGGCCTCCTCGGTGAGTGCGGCCAACCTTTCGTCGGTCACCTGTTTTTCCGCCAGGGCGTCGCTCCATTGTAGCTGGAGCCTGGCGATCTCGGCCGCGGCCTCGTTGTTTGCGATTGAGGCGAGTTCGAAGCGCGATTGGAGACTTTGAATTTCTGAGCGCAATCCTCGGTTCTCAGCCTGGCAGCGTTTAAGCTCGCCATCCATGTCCGCCTGCATAATCCTGGCTGCTTCGGTCACCTCCCATAGCTTCGCCTGCGCAACCTCGAGTGAGGTGTGCAACTTGATTGCCTCTTTTTCGCTCTTGCCGAGCGCACTCAGCATTTCGGAATTTCGCGCAGCTTCGTTGGCATGGATCGTGGAGAAGGCATCCAGCCTATGCCGTGCCTCTTCCTCCCGCTTCATGGCCTTTTCCAGGTCAATAGACAGGCTCACATTCTTTTCACGCAGCTGTTTGTTCTCTCGGGAGCGCCTGTCGGCCTCGACATTTGCGGCGGCAAGCATGTTCGTGAGGTCGCCAAATTCCGCTTCGTTCTTTGTGGTGGTGTTCGCCGCTTCGACCAGCTCCAGCCTTGCCGCGGCCAATGCGCCACGGAGCACTTCGCACTCCTGAACAAGGCTTGCCTGGCGCTGCTGCAATGTCTCGACCGTGCCCTGACGCTCACAGTACCGTCTGTTCAGGTCATTGAGTGTTTCCGACAAGCTCCTTTGATCTGCGATCAGATTTTGATTCGCCAACTCCAGCTCGTTGGCACGGAGAATGTCCGCGTGAAGGATGTGAAAAAACTCGAACGTCAGTTGACATGTGCTTGTAATTTCGGAGATTTTTGCGTTGATCTCCTCGAAATGGAGCTTGGCATCGTGGAACAAGCCGTTAAACGAGCTCACGGCAGCAATTCGGCTCTGCGTGTGTGAGGTCAGCCGATGTGCTGGTATCGGCGAGCTATCATCGTCGTCGCCGGCACCGCCCTCACTCCGTACGCTGTCATCCTGTTCGTTGTTGTCGCCTGCCATGTTTGGCACGTCGGCGACATCCTCCAAATCGAGGCACTGGTCGACAGCGTTAGCCAAGTCAGCTTCGAGATCGTCGAACGACCTCTCCACATTGTCCTCGGCGCGTCTGATCAAATCCCTGAACTTCATGACTTCATCCCCTGCAGCCGCATGCCCGGAACCATTGAGGCACGAGGACTGAGATGCTTTTGTATCGAGAGCTCAACTCAGCGTCTTCGTTCAATCAAACGATGCCAGGGCGCCGGCGCCGCGAGGAGCCGAGAGCTGCGATTGGAAGGCCCTACATCGGTCTAGGTGCCTGCTGACTTATTCTTGAGGACTGCGCGGCTCCCCTTCTTGCCATCGTCTTGGCGTCAATGGTGTGTTGCCTGGGCACATTAACGCTCAGGTGCAGAAGCCCCGACGAACGGCCCGGCACAGCCTCTTGTGGGGCGCATCAGGCGGCCGGGCCTAACCGGCGGTTGAGTGTTTTGGTTTGCCGGCTGACTCACCATGCGACATTGGCGAGGCAAGCGCATCATTCGAACGAATTGGGGACCGGCCGCCTGGCCGCTCAATCACACTAAGCTTCCGTTGCCGGAGCTGGCGACGAGGTGCTTTGCCTCGAGCCTTGGTATCTCCATACGAAGCGGCAATACGCGCCGATGGAGCAGTGGTCCGACCCGTCAAACTATCGCTGCAAAATGCGCGGCGGAAGGCATCCGAGGATATTCTCCGTTCAGCGGTAGGAGATCGAACGCGGGCGATCTTGCTGAATTCCCCAAACAATCCCGGCGGATATGTATTCGGCAAGGAGGATCATTGCCACATTTGCCGAGCGGCACAATCTATGGATCATCAGCGATGAGGTTTACCGCAGCACAGTGTTCGACGGCGAGTTCCTCTCAATAGCATTCCCGGAATGAGAGAGCGGACGATAATTGTGAACAGCCTGTCGAAGTCTCATGCAATGACCGGCTGGAGGCTAGGGTGGACGCTTGGGCCGGTCTCGGCATCAGTTCATCTGGAAAATCTTGCGCAATGCATGCTCTTCGGATCGCCGACCTGTATTCAGGATGCCGCAGCGGTGACTCTCGATGAGGCGGTGACGAAGAGATGCGGTTTTCTCAAGCGAACTGAAGCGCAGACGTGATCTGATGTGCGCGATCGCACACGAAAGTTCTGCTTCTTCTCTTTTTTCGTTCCGACGACAGGAGCCGCCGGCAGCCTTCGGGCGCCCTTCTGCCGCTGATTTGACCATTGCTGTGCGGATGTTCGCCGGGATATCCGTGAACCTTATCGTCCGCTGCGGCGCTCAATTTGCTTGGGGTTCTTGGAACCGTTCCGAACTTTCTCCTTGCGCCTCCGATCGAGTTGCGCGTGCTCATGCGGGGCGCTGAGGTGTCTCGATCCGCAGTGGCGCGGCCATTATGCGACGAAGCCTATTAGCTTAGTTGAAATTTGTCCCCAGCGGACGGGAACGACGCTTGGCCGTGTTAGTTGATTTGAATGGAGCAGCTAAGAAAAGATCTGGCATTGCTTACGCGACCCGGCTTCTGGATAGCTTTCGGCATTTTGTTGCTGCTTTACGGGATTCAGGTCTTTTTTCTAATTCGGGCATGCCAATGCCTTTAGCCTGGAACATCGATCCCCCTAGCTGGAACGCGGTCTGTCCATCTCCCGGCGGCTGCGCCGATAGCGTTGATCAACGATATATTCATTTATAAGCCTGCTATTCCCGGGGATGCCGAGGTTGGCAGCGCCTGCATCGTTGAATACGCACGTGGCGCTCCCCCAAGGTAGGTGGTTACCATTCTCGCGCAGCCGGTGAGCATTGGAGCCCGCACTGTGTTGGACGTGCGCTCATGCGTCGGGAAATTTCTTATAGACAGGGGAGGGTCTGTCAGGCTGGAAAATCACAAGCTGCCCCGCGAATGAGGAAGCAAAAAAGGTGCAAGACCAGATCGATTTCTTCCGGGCAACTCGGTCCTCGCATCATCGCCGATCAGCGGCCGTACCGTCGAGAACAAAAATGCGCACGATCTCAGCCGGTCGGCCTCGCCAAAACATCCGGACTTCCGGACGGGACAGTCGGTGCCGCGTCTCGTCCTGTGGCCCGCGCTATGCTGACGCTCCTACGGTATCCCGTTCACCGCCCGCGGCAGGAGGGCGAATTTCCTCCGTCCTGCGCGCGACAACCGTCCACTGTTGCGGCCGCACGCAGGACTGCGGCTTATACGCCGTTCTTCCTTTGAGCGGCGTCCAGTTCGCAGGGCTAAATCACCATTGGTATGCAGACGAGCCTCTCGGCGTCTGGACAGAGATCAATTGCGCTTTGCACCAGGGTTCCTGGATCGTAAGCTCCAAACACGCTGCAGTCGCCTGATATGGTCCACTACGTTGGCCGGCTCATACGGCTTCGCAAGGTGCGGGCCTTGCTGACAAAGGTCGCCCGCCGCGATCGCAGTTCGTTCTACTGCGGCAGAAAGCACTATTTTGACCTCGGGCTTGTTCTCGCGAACCCACTTCGACAGTTGGAACCCGTTCATGTTGCCCGGCAGGTCAACGTCACACAAGACGGTGTCCACACCGAACTCCGCATAGTTCAACGCTTGCTGCGCCTCACGTGCGAAATGGGCCTCAATCACCCTGTAGCCACAGTGGCGGAGATAGTCCGCGATGACGCATCGGGCGATGACGTCGCCGTCAACCACGAGGATCGTTTGGCTCTGTTGGTTCGGGGCTTCCATTGACGGAGAACGGTCAGCAACCGGCAGGGTTCCAAGCATCATGACCTGCGCGGGATGCCGACCGAAGATCGCGGCGAGATTCTGCACGAAATGATCCCTGCCGGCGGGCGCATTCAATTCAGCGGAGCGATGCCGCACTGGTGACGCCGTTTGCCACCTGGTCAACGAGACGGGCTAGAAGGCATGGTCTCGAAGCTCAAGGGCAGTCCATATCGCAGCGGCAAACGAGCGCTTGGCGCAAGATCAAGTGCTTTGAGGAAAAGGAAATGCAAATCACGGTGCACAGCGCGAGCGCGGCAAAGCTACCCAGGTGATCATGGCTGAAAAGGGCCTCTACAAAGGCGGCGCACTCGTCAACTTCAATGCCGATGAGCGGCAAGCGCTTTGGGATCGTGTCCAGGGCAAGGTTGGCGGCCCGGTCCCGAAGGGACATAAAAAGGAAAAGGCCGAGTGGCTGAAGCCCGGACTGGTTGGCTGGGTCGAGACCCTCAAAGGCGAAGAGAAGCTGCGGCACGCAAGGCTGCTGGATTTCCGGGAGGATGATGCAAATGGCCATGCCTAAGAAAGATCAGGAACGCGCCACCTACGCCTGGATGTACGGCGCCCAAGCGCGCAAGGATGGCAAGGAGCGTGAGGTGCCAGCTTACTGGCAGGAACATGCCAACGCGTGGCTGCAGGGCTTTGACGGTGTGGCGATGGACCGTTTTGGCAAGACCAAGACCGTCAACGACGAGATGGAGGCCGAGGTCGACGAAGCTGCCGTCGAGCGCCCCGACGAATAGCCATTTTGCCGTATGCCGTATGGTCGTTTTTAATTGGAGAAGGGTTTCGTTGGGCCTATAAAGATTGCGTTTACCATTGCCTTTTTAGGGAGAATGCGATGGTTGCAACGCCCATAGAAATCGCTCAAGCCGCTACTGCGACTACGGCCACCTTGCTGAAGTGGCAGAAGTCCATGGAGGAACGCGCCACGTTTCGCCAGAACATGGATCAATCGCGCAGGGCGATTCAAGCCACACGCGATCTGCTGAAGCGCCTTCGCCAACGTCATCGCGACGACATGGCGGAAAGTTCGGAAAATGCCAACCCGTCTACTGTGCCGATATCGCAACGCGCCGGCAGCTAGCGGGAGGCGACCAGAGCCGATGTGAAGGAGAAAGTTTCAGTGGGCTGTTCCTGGGGTCGGCAACGAAGTTTAAGCCTTGTCAACCAGCGACTTTTTTCGCCCGCGTGGAAGTGCCACATGTCTTTCGACAAGGCGCACGTGCTCGGCCTCGACAGTCACCAATGGCCGGAGGCTGACGGTTACCTTGTCCCCGTCGATGCGTGTGACAGGGCCGATCAATTCCATATGCTGGCCAATCACAGTCTTCCAAGTCGAATCGACAACAGAATGCGGGAAGTCGTAGGAGGGGATCGTCACGCTCATGCGATCGGGCGTCACCCGGCCGCGCACAATCGCCGTGACTGCGACCTCGTCGCCAACTTTGATACTTCCCCGAGCGATGCCCAAGACTTTGGAGCAGCCGGCGCCGGCGTCAAGATGAGGGGGAGCTAATAAAACCCCTCCGCGCCGCGATTGTGACGCGGGGCGATCCGATCGCCGCCAGCGACTTAGCAGCCAATTGACGACAGCGGCCGAGAAGCCTGGCATCCCTGCCGACCAAATCAACGGCGAAATCGAAAGCGCCTTCGAACTGTGAGAGAGGGCCGGGGCTGTGGCCGGCTGGCTTGCGGTTAATATCGACCACAAGCTGAATGGGCGAGGCGACGAGGTCATCAGCCTTGCTGGTTCCGACGTCGACGCGCTTGTGATCCCCACCGATGAAGAGAGAGCCGTGGGGGTCCAGCATCTGTGTGCCTCAAGCTTTGTCGCTCGTACCCTGAGCGCCGAACCTGATGCTACTCGCGCGGCGGGTGTCTCGACCTGTCAGGAGTTCGGCGGCAGCAGCATGGTCCGATAGCCGGCCATCAAGGCGATCAAGGTTGCTGCAACCAGCGGCAACCAGAACTTGGTCGGTCCGGCAAATACTGCCAGCGATGCGCGGCGATGCCGTCAGCACCGTCAGGAACCAGACCTCCCACGGGTTGAAACCGCCCATGGGTCAATCGTCCGGTTTGGCAACAAGGGCCAAGATGATCGCTGCCGCAGCCGTGCGGCAAGACATTTGCGGCGGTGTTCCTCCGGCAACGACTTGTTTCAGCTAGTTGTGGAGGTGCGACAATTGAAATCCGGGCTGGCGTTCGACGCCGGATAACAGCGATTCCGCCGATCGGAACATGTCCTCGAATTCCAACTCGTTTTCAAACACCACGCCGCCGACGCTGATGGTCAGCGTGTCCGCGGTTCCTTTTGGCGCGAAATAGGCTTGGGCCACGCGCGCCCGGATACGGTCGCCGATCTCCCTGGCGTCGTCTTCTGTCGCACCGGGCAGAAAGACCCCGAACATGGAGGTTCCGATCCGGCCCACCAGATCTTCCTTGCGTACCGATGACTGGATGGTCGAGGCTATGAGCCGCAAGGCTTCGTCACCCCAGCCAAGGCCGAAGCGCAGATTGATGGACCTGATGTGTTCGGGATGAATGACCAGGAAGGCGCCAGATCTTGGACCAGACGATTCCGGCCTGGTTGCTCTCCTTTCGACCATCGACGTGAAGACTGTCCGGTTGAGGCAGCCTGTCAGGCTGTCAAAGGTCGCCGACTTGTTGAGTTCTCTTCGATAACGGACGAGCTCGGTCCGCTGCAGTCCAATGAACAGGAAAAGTGGGCCACCGACGATGACCGGCAAGAGGATCGCTGTGACCATGCTGCGGCCGAAGGGCGTCAAGGCTTCCGAGAACAGAAGCAGATAATTTAGGCCAACCGAGAGGAGCAGAATTCCCGCCGATCCCAGGGCAGTCAGCCATGCGATATCTTTCCATTGCCGGGGCGAGCTATTCGCCATTGGTGTCATCATTAGCCAATCTCCCGCCTGATCGGCTGTCATAAGGCCAAGGTGCTGCACTTTCAGTTTCGAGGAAACATACAATTTTAGTAATGGCGCAATCACCTACCATCGGCCCGAAATCAGCCCTTCAAAAGCAAGGCTACGGCGGCAAAAGCAACGACACCGAATTATCGGCTATTGCGGCGGGCCGAATATCCCCATCTGCGCGTCTCTGGCCACTGCCTCCGCCTTGCCATAGATGCCACTCGCCAAGGCCGTCGCCCAGCCATTGGAAACAAGCCACGCGCCGACATCCTGCTTGCCCAAGCTGCACGGTGCCGCAATGGCAAAACGATCGATTTCCGGCGGCACGACGCATTTCAGCGCCCGGCCGCGCAGCCAGGAATTGAACGTCGCGCGCGCACGCTGGCCGCAAGGCCAGGCGATGCCACGAAAGGAACAGGTCTCATCCAGGTCAATGCCTTGGATCCCGCTGATGACTACCTTGCGCCCCATGGATTCGAAGGTTGCCGACGAGGTGGCAACCGGTTGGTAAAGCAAGACCCCTGGCCAATCCTTTGGCATCCGCATCCCTGCAGGCGCGGCCAGACCAAGGTCGCTGAGCGGCGGGCGCGGCTCGACCCGTTCGATTTGCGCCGAATCAAGCTGTGGCGGCGCGATAAGGTCCTGAGCAATCTTGCGTGCCCGTCCTCGCCATGGCGTATTGGCGACGGTCGCAACTGGTCGCATTGGCTGGCTATCGTCGATGGATTGACGCGGCGCTGGTATCGGCCGATCGATGGGAAGCAGATCGGCGGCCCGGATTATCAACAAGACCCCGGACAGGAGCAGCAGGCTTCCGAGCAATATCAAGCGATTGTGCCTCAGCCAGCCCATCAACTCAAGCAAGGTTCCTTGCCCCTCAATACCCCGATGTCGATTTGGCGACCAGCTTGAGTGCACCTTTTCGAACCTGGTAGAAGGGCATGGATCGCTCACTGGAGCCATCCGCCCGAAACCGGAACAGGCCGGTCGATCCGCGAAATCCGCTCCGATTTTCGAGCACCTGCTTGCTGAAGCCGTCAGGCCCGGCCGAACTTGCAATTCCTGCTGTCAGGGCGACCATATCATAGGCGTAGGCGACATTGGCGTCGGCTGGATAATTGTAGGTCGTCTTGAAGCGGTCGGCGATCGGGCCGGTTTCGGTTGGGTCGAGCGTGGCGATGTAGGAGCTCTCAAACAGCGGCTCCATCGGATGTTCCAGCCAGCGGTTGGTTCCAATGACGGCGACTGCTTTTCCAGGAATGCCTTTCGTTTTGAGCGCCGCAAGGATCTGCGCCGGATTGTCGTCGCCGCTGGCGATGATGATGGCATCGGGAGCCTCGACCAGCGAGCCCATATCATTGACCACTTTGGTGCCGCCATCGCCGGCCGGATACGGAATGGTGACGGCGAGCGTCGCGCCATAGATGCTGAGGCTGTTGGCGACCCGCGTTTCAACCGCGCCGGCATTCGCTCCTGCCGCGACGAGCAACACGAACTTCTTGCTGCCTTTGGCCGCCAGGCCGGCTGCGCCCGCGGCCGCGCTGTCGGCCTCGTTGAGGCGCACCGCATAGACGCCCGGGCCGCCGGCGAAATTGTCGGCCAGCGCCAGCACCGGCGGTCGCTTCGATCCCGAGAGCTTGGCTATGTGCTGCGCGGCCGCGAGTTCGACCGGGCCGATGACGATCTTGGTTCCAGTGGTGATCGCCTTCACAGCCAATTCGCTGGCGTGCGCGCTGTCGCCCTTGGTGTCCTCGACCGTGACCGTGAGCAGGACATTTCCAAGGTCGGCCATCGCCAGCTTGGTCGCATCGAGCATCTTCCGGCCGTTTTCGCCGGCGACTCCCGGGGCCGACAAAGGCAGCAGCATCGTGACCTTCGTCGACCCGGTGCCGAGCGATCGCGTGGCTTGGGCCGGGCTGGCAGCGGTGCCGGCGGCCGGCGCTCCGGGTGCGGCGATCGCCGCCTGGTCGAGCGCGTCCGAGACGCTGCCTTTCGACTGGCAGCCCGACACTATGCCCGCTAACGCAAAGACGATCGCCCACGTCCACGAACCGTGTCGCTGCCGGCCAGAATCCATGATGCCTCCCTCATATCCCGCCGGGTATTTGTCCCGGTCTCATCCGTTCATCTTACGGCAGACTTGCCTCGCCGTCTTTGCAATTGCTGGATTATGGCTCAGCCGTCGAAAAGTCTTGCCCGGAGCGCCTTGATCATTCTGGCTTGCCCGGCGCTTCGATAGTCCGTGCATTTCATGTATCGCGGGCCCGGCACGAACAGCCGGCGCACACAAATCCGCCTCGCCGGGGCAGGGGCACCATCGTCTCCTGCTGTCGGGAATGCGGAGAATCCGAACGTCGCCACCGGCAATGGCCCGGCCACCGCAAAACCTTCTCTCGCCAGGATTGCGCGCGCATGCCGGCAGTAGCGGACCGAAAGTTCGGAGAACCGGGTTTCACCGTGCCCGGCGCGATATTTCATGACGGTCGTGCAAAGATCGCCTTCGGCAAGGCTGTTTGCCTGCGCCAGATATCTGACGCCGAGCGCGATGTTGGTCGCAGGGACCGCGAGTTCGTCGAGCGAACCGCGAAAGCCAAGCATTCGCGCCGTCGCCGGCATCACTTGCATCAACCCGACTTCACCATCGGCGCCGTGCACATCGGGATCGAATCCGCTTTCGATCTCCATCACCGCGTGCGCCAGCACCGGCTCCAGGCCGTAGAGCGATGCCTGGCACGTCGCGAACGCCTTGAATGTCTCGCGCGTCCATTCCGGAGCGAAATCGCAGCGAACCGGCCGCGTCAAGCCGGACGGAGCTTGCTGCTCGAGGGCAGGTCGTTCCAGCCAGTTGGCACGGGCTTCAGGGGCAAAAACGGCCAGTGCGATCGCTCCGGCAATCGCTCTCGACAATCTTCCACGGGCGATCATCGTCAGCCTGTCGGCGCGACTTGATCCCTTTCGGTCAGTTCATGTACTCGACCATGCGGTCGTGGAAGCACTCGCACTTGTTGAGCGTGTCCTCGTCCTTGTAGTTCGTCTTGAGGTAGCCATAGGCCATGCCGCAGGCGACCTTGGCTTCCGACGCCCAGACGAAGGCGGGGCGGGACGAATTGATCCATTCCGAGCTGTTGGCGACGGCCACCGACTCGTCCATCAGCTTGACCACCTGGACCTTGAGATCGACGATGTTGTCGTTCAACACCAGGTTCGATGTGCCGACGGTCCGGCAATGGTCGGCCACCGGCCCGTCGATGATGTCGGCGGCATAGCCCGTCGATCCGACTGCCAGAAACAGCGTCGCAGCGGAAACCAACAGTCTTACGGAACGTTTCATGATGAGATCCCCTCTGTATTCCTAATCTCTAATACATAGCATAGTCGCGTGGCCCCGCACCATGCTCCTAGACCACGTTTGCCGTTGTCGTATGCTGCGTCACTCCGTCATCGTAGAGCAGGGTGATCGTGTTGGCGACGGGTGCGTTCGTCAAGGTGGCCACGTCCACGAAATTGGCGCCGTTGGCCAAACCGTCGGCGTCGACGCTGAGAGTGTTCGTTCCCGCATTGTAGTTCACGAAGTCGCCGACATTGGCCCCTCCGGCGGCTGTATCGAACAGTGAGGTAAGGTCGATGATGTCGCCATGGCCGCCGACACCGCTGTAGTCAGCGATAAGATCTTTGATGTCGAGGTGCTCGAGCTTGAACGTATCGACGCCTATACCACCGGTGAGCGTGTCCTGACCGGAACCGCCGATCAGCAGGTCGTTGCCGTCGCCGCCGAACAATATGTCCGCTCCCGAGCCGCCGTAAAGCGTGTCGTTACCGGAGTTGCCCGACAAGGTATCATCGCCGCGTCCGCCGGAGAGGATATCAGCCTGGAGATTGAGTCCATTGAGGGTGTCGTTACCGTCCTCGCCGAGCAGCGTGGTTTCTGTCGCGGTCGTGGTGTGAGTGTCCACGCCCGAAGTTCCTTGCCAGGTGCTGAGATCGGGCGAAAGGTGTGCCGTCACTGACCCGGCAATTGGGTCGCCGTCACCGTCGGTCGCCGTGACCGGGATCGAGATGTCGAACGGTGTGACGGCGTTGGCGGTCGTGTAGGTGACCGGGCCCAGCTTGAAGTCATTCGAGCCTACATTGGCCGAAATTTCGATTGCGCTGAACGGGTCCGAATTTGCAACCACGGTAAAGGTGTCGCCTTGCGCGAGACCGGTGATCGTCCACGTTCCGTCCCCATTGTTCGTTGCGGTCGGAGTAGCTCCGCCGGAGCCGTTGACGACAGTGACCAAGGCGCCGAGGGCCGTGCTTTCGCCGGTAACATCACCTATGTAGGTGTTATCATAGTCGGCGTTGACCGGGCGGATCGTTATAGAAACCAGGCCAGGTCCCGAGACATTGCCAATCCCCTGTGTATAGCTAGCCACCTCGTAGTGATCCGTATAGTGGGTTCCCGCCCCGATGCCCGCGGGGGTTCCGGCGATGGTGCCGTCGGTGGTTGCATTGCTGACGAAATCGAAGCGGATCTTCTCACCAGGGCTGATGCTGTTTCCGCCATCGACGCCCCAACTGCCCGTGCTGGTGTTCACGGAATTGGGGCTGTTGGCGGTTGCGAGCAGGTCGCTGGTTGAGCCGATGGAGTCCAGGACAATCGCTTGGTTGTTGCCACCGCTTGGCGAGAAGTTCGCCGTATTGAACTGGTTGCCGGCAAACATCGTCGCGGCCTGGGTGTATGTCCAAGTATCTGTCGCCGGGTTCAGGGTCGCCGTGAAAGCGAGGTCGCTGCCGTTCGCGGCCGAGGTCCGTCCCTCCACAGTATGCGTATCGACGACGTGGAAGAAGACCTGCTCGCCATTCAGGAATATGTTTGTGCTGCCTGATGTGACGGCCGCGCCTTCGGTCACGTTGAACACGACATTGCCAACGCCGTCAGCACCGGCGCTCGCGGCAAAATTGATGCTCTCCGTCAGCACCGTATGCGTGGTGTTTTCCACGAAGATGCCATCCGGCTTGAATGGCAGCGGAACGTCGTCCAGGACCGTCAGATTGACCGATCCGGAAACATGATCACCGCTGGTGTCGGTTGCCACCACCTGAAGCCCGTTGATGGTGACGTTGCCCGAGCCGGCAAGATGCTGGAGCTGGTCGGTCAGTGTCGCGGTAACGACGGGTGTCAACGAACTGTTGGCGCCGGCGCTTGTGTTTGACAGCGCCAGATAGACGAATGCGCCGAGGTTCACGCTGCCGGCCGTTTGTATCAGACTGCCGACGAGTTGGTTGCCGACGAGCGCCCAGCTGATTGTGTATCCAGAGGCTAGGCCAGAAACAGTCGGCGCCACCCAGTTTGGATCGCCGGTCGGGTTGGCGAATGCAACATTAATGGCTTCGCCGGTCGTGGTGAAGGTGATGCCGCTGATTGCTTGCGCCGTCTCGCCGCGGCTGCCTGGGTTGGTGCCGGTCACGGCCCCGGCTTGGAGATCCGCAGGCGCCGAAGCATCGAGCGTGGTGTCGAGCGCGGCTTCGTTCAATGTCAACGATGCAGTCCCGCCACCCGATGGAACGGTGTTGGTCTGCACATTCAGGGTCACCGTGGCCGTCGAAGTGTCGCCGTCACCGTCCTTGATCGTGTAGGTGAAAGAGTCCGAGCCGACATAGATGCCCGTCGGCGTGTAGGTGAACGTTCCATCGTTGTTGTAGGTGACGGTGCCGTGAGCACCGTTGGTGGCGGTCACCTGGCCGCTGACCGGATTGTTGTCGGTGTCGACGCCGTCGGCGCCGAATTTGTCGTTGGTCAGGAGGCCGGTGAGGACCGTCGCACCGGTGATCGTTGGCCCCCAGGTGTCATTCGTCGCGGTCGGCACGTCGTCGACGATGGTGATGACGAGATTGCCGGCTGGAGCGCTGTCGCCGTCGGCGTCGGTGACGACGACCGCGAAGCTGGTGCTCGACGGATCGGTCAGCGTGTTGTCGATCAGCGTATAGGCGTAGCTGATGGTGCCGATGCCGGTGGTTGCATTGTAGACATAGCTGGCCGTCAGCGATCCTGTGGTGCCGTCGGCAAAAGTCTGGGCCGAGCCGGTCAGCACATGGCCACCCAGCGAGACGGTGGTCAGGCCGTCGGGCGAGGTGAAGCCGATGGTGCCCGAAGTGGTCTCGGTGGTTGCAGGCTCGTTGGAGCCGGCCGGTTCGCCGGCGCGTGCCGGCAGGCTGGCCTCATAGACGGTGGTGGTGGCGCCGCCGGCAGCCGGAATGGCGTCGGTCGGGGTTGAATCGCCGATGGCGATGGTCAGCGTGGTGTGCGAGGTGTCGCCGTCGCCGTCCTTGATGGTGTAGGTGAAGACATCGCTGACGCCGCCCTGCGTGCCGGCATCGCGAACATAGGAGTAGGAGCCGTCGGCGTTGAGCGTCAGCTTGCCGTAGCTGCCCTGGACCTGGGTGCCGAGCGTTGCGGCATTGTCGACATCGAGATTGGTGTTGCCGGCGGCAACGCCGACCACGGCAGCGCCATCGGCGCCCTTGACGTCGATGCCGGTGACCGGCGAGGTGGTGCCAACCGCGCTCAGCACATTGCCGGTCTCGGCGGTGAACTGGTTGGACGCAACACTGTCGGTATCGGCGTGTGCGGTCGGCACGTCGTCGACGATGGTGATGACGAGATTGCCGGCTGGAGCGCTGTCGCCGTCGGCGTCGGTGACGACGACCGCGAAGCTGGTGCTCGACGGATCGGTCAGCGTGTTGTCGATCAGCGTATAGGCGTAGCTGATGGTGCCGATGCCGGTGGTTGCATTGTAGACATAGCTGGCCGTCAGCGATCCTGTGGTGCCGTCGGCAAAAGTCTGGGCCGAGCCGGTCAGCACATGGCCACCCAGCGAGACGGTGGTCAGGCCGTCGGGCGAGGTGAAGCCGATGGTGCCCGAAGTGGTCTCGGTGGTTGCAGGCTCGTTGGAGCCGGCCGGTTCGCCGGCGCGTGCCGGCAGGCTGGCTTCATAGACGGTGGTGGTGGCGCCGCCGGCAGCCGGAATGGCGTCGGTCGGGGTTGAATCGCCGATGGCGATGGTCAGCGTGGTGTGCGAGGTGTCGCCGTCGCCGTCCTTGATGGTGTAGGTGAAGACATCGCTGACGCCGCCCTGCGTGCCGGCATCGCGAACATAGGAGTAGGAGCCGTCGGCGTTGAGCGTCAGCTTGCCGTAGCTGCCCTGGACCTGGGTGCCGAGCGTTGCGGCATTGTCGACATCGAGATTGGTGTTGCCGGCGGCAACGCCGACCACGGCAGCGCCATCGGCGCCCTTGACGTCGATGCCGGTGACCGGCGAGGTGGTGCCAACCGCGCTCAGCACATTGCCGGTCTCGGCGGTGAACTGGTTGGACGCAACACTGTCGGTATCGGCGTGTGCGGTCGGCACGTCGTCGACGATGGTGATGACGAGATTGCCGGCTGGAGCGCTGTCGCCGTCGGCGTCGGTGACGACGACCGCGAAGCTGGTGCTCGACGGATCGGTCAGCGTGTTGTCGATCAGCGTATAGGCGTAGCTGATGGTGCCGATGCCGGTGGTTGCATTGTAGACATAGCTGGCCGTCAGCGATCCTGTGGTGCCGTCGGCAAAAGTCTGGGCCGAGCCGGTCAGCACATGGCCACCCAGCGAGACGGTGGTCAGGCCGTCGGGCGAGGTGAAGCCGATGGTGCCCGAAGTGGTCTCGGTGGTTGCAGGCTCGTTGGAGCCGGCCGGTTCGCCGGCGCGTGCCGGCAGGCTGGCCTCATAGACGGTGGTGGTGGCGCCGCCGGCAGCCGGAATGGCGTCGGTCGGGGTTGAATCGCCGATGGCGATGGTCAGCGTGGTGTGCGAGGTGTCGCCGTCGCCGTCCTTGATGGTGTAGGTGAAGACATCGCTGACGCCGCCCTGCGTGCCGGCATCGCGAACATAGGAGTAGGAGCCGTCGGCGTTGAGCGTCAGCTTGCCGTAGCTGCCCTGGACCTGGGTGCCGAGCGTTGCGGCATTGTCGACATCGAGATTGGTGTTGCCGGCGGCAACGCCGACCACGGCAGCGCCATCGGCGCCCTTGACGTCGATGCCGGTGACCGGCGAGGTGGTGCCAACCGCGCTCAGCACATTGCCGGTCTCGGCGGTGAACTGGTTGGACGCAACACTGTCGGTATCGGCGTGTGCGGTCGGCACGTCGTCGACGATGGTGATGACGAGATTGCCGGCTGGAGCGCTGTCGCCGTCGGCGTCGGTGACGACGACCGCGAAGCTGGTGCTCGACGGATCGGTCAGCGTGTTGTCGATCAGCGTATAGGCGTAGCTGATGGTGCCGATGCCGGTGGTTGCATTGTAGACATAGCTGGCCGTCAGCGATCCTGTGGTGCCGTCGGCAAAAGTCTGGGCCGAGCCGGTCAGCACATGGCCACCCAGCGAGACGGTGGTCAGGCCGTCGGGCGAGGTGAAGCCGATGGTGCCCGAAGTGGTCTCGGTGGTTGCAGGCTCGTTGGAGCCGGCCGGTTCGCCGGCGCGTGCCGGCAGGCTGGCCTCATAGACGGTGGTGGTGGCGCCGCCGGCAGCCGGAATGGCGTCGGTCGGGGTTGAATCGCCGATGGCGATGGTCAGCGTGGTGTGCGAGGTGTCGCCGTCGCCGTCCTTGATGGTGTAGGTGAAGACATCGCTGACGCCGCCCTGCGTGCCGGCATCGCGAACATAGGAGTAGGAGCCGTCGGCGTTGAGCGTCAGCTTGCCGTAGCTGCCCTGGACCTGGGTGCCGAGCGTTGCGGCATTGTCGACATCGAGATTGGTGTTGCCGGCGGCAACGCCGACCACGGCAGCGCCATCGGCGCCCTTGACGTCGATGCCGGTGACCGGCGAGGTGGTGCCAACCGCGCTCAGCACATTGCCGGTCTCGGCGGTGAACTGGTTGGACGCAACACTGTCGGTATCGGCGTGTGCGGTCGGCACGTCGTCGACGATGGTGATGACGAGATTGCCGGCTGGAGCGCTGTCGCCGTCGGCGTCGGTGACGACGACCGCGAAGCTGGTGCTCGACGGATCGGTCAGCGTGTTGTCGATCAGCGTATAGGCGTAGCTGATGGTGCCGATGCCGGTGGTTGCATTGTAGACATAGCTGGCCGTCAGCGATCCTGTGGTGCCGTCGGCAAAAGTCTGGGCCGAGCCGGTCAGCACATGGCCACCCAGCGAGACGGTGGTCAGGCCGTCGGGCGAGGTGAAGCCGATGGTGCCCGAAGTGGTCTCGGTGGTTGCAGGCTCGTTGGAGCCGGCCGGTTCGCCGGCGCGTGCCGGCAGGCTGGCCTCATAGACGGTGGTGGTGGCGCCGCCGGCAGCCGGAATGGCGTCGGTCGGGGTTGAATCGCCGATGGCGATGGTCAGCGTGGTGTGCGAGGTGTCGCCGTCGCCGTCCTTGATGGTGTAGGTGAAGACATCGCTGACGCCGCCCTGCGTGCCGGCATCGCGAACATAGGAGTAGGAGCCGTCGGCGTTGAGCGTCAGCTTGCCGTAGCTGCCCTGGACCTGGGTGCCGAGCGTTGCGGCATTGTCGACATCGAGATTGGTGTTGCCGGCGGCAACGCCGACCACGGCAGCGCCATCGGCGCCCTTGACGTCGATGCCGGTGACCGGCGAGGTGGTGCCAACCGCGCTCAGCACATTGCCGGTCTCGGCGGTGAACTGGTTGGACGCAACACTGTCGGTATCGGCGTGTGCGGTCGGCACGTCGTCGACGATGGTGATGACGAGATTGCCGGCTGGAGCGCTGTCGCCGTCGGCGTCGGTGACGACGACCGCGAAGCTGGTGCTCGACGGATCGGTCAGCGTGTTGTCGATCAGCGTATAGGCGTAGCTGATGGTGCCGATGCCGGTGGTTGCATTGTAGACATAGCTGGCCGTCAGCGATCCTGTGGTGCCGTCGGCAAAAGTCTGGGCCGAGCCGGTCAGCACATGGCCACCCAGCGAGACGGTGGTCAGGCCGTCGGGCGAGGTGAAGCCGATGGTGCCCGAAGTGGTCTCGGTGGTTGCAGGCTCGTTGGAGCCGGCCGGTTCGCCGGCGCGTGCCGGCAGGCTGGCTTCATAGACGGTGGTGGTGGCGCCGCCGGCAGCCGGAATGGCGTCGGTCGGGGTTGAATCGCCGATGGCGATGGTCAGCGTGGTGTGCGAGGTGTCGCCGTCGCCGTCCTTGATGGTGTAGGTGAAGACATCGCTGACGCCGCCCTGCGTGCCGGCATCGCGAACATAGGAGTAGGAGCCGTCGGCGTTGAGCGTCAGCTTGCCGTAGCTGCCCTGGACCTGGGTGCCGAGCGTTGCGGCATTGTCGACATCGAGATTGGTGTTGCCGGCGGCAACGCCGACCACGGCAGCGCCATCGGCGCCCTTGACGTCGATGCCGGTGACCGGCGAGGTGGTGCCAACCGCGCTCAGCACATTGCCGGTCTCGGCGGTGAACTGGTTGGACGCAACACTGTCGGTATCGGCGTGTGCGGTCGGCACGTCGTCGACGATGGTGATGACGAGATTGCCGGCTGGAGCGCTGTCGCCGTCGGCGTCGGTGACGACGACCGCGAAGCTGGTGCTCGACGGATCGGTCAGCGTGTTGTCGATCAGCGTATAGGCGTAGCTGATGGTGCCGATGCCGGTGGTTGCATTGTAGACATAGCTGGCCGTCAGCGATCCTGTGGTGCCGTCGGCAAAAGTCTGGGCCGAGCCGGTCAGCACATGGCCACCCAGCGAGACGGTGGTCAGGCCGTCGGGCGAGGTGAAGCCGATGGTGCCCGAAGTGGTCTCGGTGGTTGCAGGCTCGTTGGAGCCGGCCGGTTCGCCGGCGCGTGCCGGCAGGCTGGCCTCATAGACGGTGGTGGTGGCGCCGCCGGCAGCCGGAATGGCGTCGGTCGGGGTTGAATCGCCGATGGCGATGGTCAGCGTGGTGTGCGAGGTGTCGCCGTCGCCGTCCTTGATGGTGTAGGTGAAGACATCGCTGACGCCGCCCTGCGTGCCGGCATCGCGAACATAGGAGTAGGAGCCGTCGGCGTTGAGCGTCAGCTTGCCGTAGCTGCCCTGGACCTGGGTGCCGAGCGTTGCGGCATTGTCGACATCGAGATTGGTGTTGCCGGCGGCAACGCCGACCACGGCAGCGCCATCGGCGCCCTTGACGTCGATGCCGGTGACCGGCGAGGTGGTGCCAACCGCGCTCAGCACATTGCCGGTCTCGGCGGTGAACTGGTTGGACGCAACACTGTCGGTATCGGCGTGTGCGGTCGGCACGTCGTCGACGATGGTGATGACGAGATTGCCGGCTGGAGCGCTGTCGCCGTCGGCGTCGGTGACGACGACCGCGAAGCTGGTGCTCGACGGATCGGTCAGCGTGTTGTCGATCAGCGTATAGGCGTAGCTGATGGTGCCGATGCCGGTGGTTGCATTGTAGACATAGCTGGCCGTCAGCGATCCTGTGGTGCCGTCGGCAAAAGTCTGGGCCGAGCCGGTCAGCACATGGCCACCCAGCGAGACGGTGGTCAGGCCGTCGGGCGAGGTGAAGCCGATGGTGCCCGAAGTGGTCTCGGTGGTTGCAGGCTCGTTGGAGCCGGCCGGTTCGCCGGCGCGTGCCGGCAGGCTGGCCTCATAGACGGTGGTGGTGGCGCCGCCGGCAGCCGGAATGGCGTCGGTCGGGGTTGAATCGCCGATGGCGATGGTCAGCGTGGTGTGCGAGGTGTCGCCGTCGCCGTCCTTGATGGTGTAGGTGAAGACATCGCTGACGCCGCCCTGCGTGCCGGCATCGCGAACATAGGAGTAGGAGCCGTCGGCGTTGAGCGTCAGCTTGCCGTAGCTGCCCTGGACCTGGGTGCCGAGCGTTGCGGCATTGTCGACATCGAGATTGGTGTTGCCGGCGGCAACGCCGACCACGGCAGCGCCATCGGCGCCCTTGACGTCGATGCCGGTGACCGGCGAGGTGGTGCCAACCGCGCTCAGCACATTGCCGGTCTCGGCGGTGAACTGGTTGGACGCAACACTGTCGGTATCGGCGTGTGCGGTCGGCACGTCGTCGACGATGGTGATGACGAGATTGCCGGCTGGAGCGCTGTCGCCGTCGGCGTCGGTGACGACGACCGCGAAGCTGGTGCTCGACGGATCGGTCAGCGTGTTGTCGATCAGCGTATAGGCGTAGCTGATGGTGCCGATGCCGGTGGTTGCATTGTAGACATAGCTGGCCGTCAGCGATCCTGTGGTGCCGTCGGCAAAAGTCTGGGCCGAGCCGGTCAGCACATGGCCACCCAGCGAGACGGTGGTCAGGCCGTCGGGCGAGGTGAAGCCGATGGTGCCCGAAGTGGTCTCGGTGGTTGCAGGCTCGTTGGAGCCGGCCGGTTCGCCGGCGCGTGCCGGCAGGCTGGCCTCATAGACGGTGGTGGTGGCGCCGCCGGCAGCCGGAATGGCGTCGGTCGGGGTTGAATCGCCGATGGCGATGGTCAGCGTGGTGTGCGAGGTGTCGCCGTCGCCGTCCTTGATGGTGTAGGTGAAGACATCGCTGACGCCGCCCTGCGTGCCGGCATCGCGAACATAGGAGTAGGAGCCGTCGGCGTTGAGCGTCAGCTTGCCGTAGCTGCCCTGGACCTGGGTGCCGAGCGTTGCGGCATTGTCGACATCGAGATTGGTGTTGCCGGCGGCAACGCCGACCACGGCAGCGCCATCGGCGCCCTTGACGTCGATGCCGGTGACCGGCGAGGTGGTGCCAACCGCGCTCAGCACATTGCCGGTCTCGGCGGTGAACTGGTTGGACGCAACACTGTCGGTATCGGCGTGTGCGGTCGGCACGTCGTCGACGATGGTGATGACGAGATTGCCGGCTGGAGCGCTGTCGCCGTCGGCGTCGGTGACGACGACCGCGAAGCTGGTGCTCGACGGATCGGTCAGCGTGTTGTCGATCAGCGTATAGGCGTAGCTGATGGTGCCGATGCCGGTGGTTGCATTGTAGACATAGCTGGCCGTCAGCGATCCTGTGGTGCCGTCGGCAAAAGTCTGGGCCGAGCCGGTCAGCACATGGCCACCCAGCGAGACGGTGGTCAGGCCGTCGGGCGAGGTGAAGCCGATGGTGCCCGAAGTGGTCTCGGTGGTTGCAGGCTCGTTGGAGCCGGCCGGTTCGCCGGCGCGTGCCGGCAGGCTGGCCTCATAGACGGTGGTGGTGGCGCCGCCGGCAGCCGGAATGGCGTCGGTCGGGGTTGAATCGCCGATGGCGATGGTCAGCGTGGTGTGCGAGGTGTCGCCGTCGCCGTCCTTGATGGTGTAGGTGAAGACATCGCTGACGCCGCCCTGCGTGCCGGCATCGCGAACATAGGAGTAGGAGCCGTCGGCGTTGAGCGTCAGCTTGCCGTAGCTGCCCTGGACCTGGGTGCCGAGCGTTGCGGCATTGTCGACATCGAGATTGGTGTTGCCGGCGGCAACGCCGACCACGGCAGCGCCATCGGCGCCCTTGACGTCGATGCCGGTGACCGGCGAGGTGGTGCCAACCGCGCTCAGCACATTGCCGGTCTCGGCGGTGAACTGGTTGGACGCAACACTGTCGGTATCGGCGTGTGCGGTCGGCACGTCGTCGACGATGGTGATGACGAGATTGCCGGCTGGAGCGCTGTCGCCGTCGGCGTCGGTGACGACGACCGCGAAGCTGGTGCTCGACGGATCGGTCAGCGTGTTGTCGATCAGCGTATAGGCGTAGCTGATGGTGCCGATGCCGGTGGTTGCATTGTAGACATAGCTGGCCGTCAGCGATCCTGTGGTGCCGTCGGCAAAAGTCTGGGCCGAGCCGGTCAGCACATGGCCACCCAGCGAGACGGTGGTCAGGCCGTCGGGCGAGGTGAAGCCGATGGTGCCCGAAGTGGTCTCGGTGGTTGCAGGCTCGTTGGAGCCGGCCGGTTCGCCGGCGCGTGCCGGCAGGCTGGCCTCATAGACGGTGGTGGTGGCGCCGCCGGCAGCCGGAATGGCGTCGGTCGGGGTTGAATCGCCGATGGCGATGGTCAGCGTGGTGTGCGAGGTGTCGCCGTCGCCGTCCTTGATGGTGTAGGTGAAGACATCGCTGACGCCGCCCTGCGTGCCGGCATCGCGAACATAGGAGTAGGAGCCGTCGGCGTTGAGCGTCAGCTTGCCGTAGCTGCCCTGGACCTGGGTGCCGAGCGTTGCGGCATTGTCGACATCGAGATTGGTGTTGCCGGCGGCAACGCCGACCACGGCAGCGCCATCGGCGCCCTTGACGTCGATGCCGGTGACCGGCGAGGTGGTGCCAACCGCGCTCAGCACATTGCCGGTCTCGGCGGTGAACTGGTTGGACGCAACACTGTCGGTATCGGCGTGTGCGGTCGGCACGTCGTCGACGATGGTGATGACGAGATTGCCGGCTGGAGCGCTGTCGCCGTCGGCGTCGGTGACGACGACCGCGAAGCTGGTGCTCGACGGATCGGTCAGCGTGTTGTCGATCAGCGTATAGGCGTAGCTGATGGTGCCGATGCCGGTGGTTGCATTGTAGACATAGCTGGCCGTCAGCGATCCTGTGGTGCCGTCGGCAAAAGTCTGGGCCGAGCCGGTCAGCACATGGCCACCCAGCGAGACGGTGGTCAGGCCGTCGGGCGAGGTGAAGCCGATGGTGCCCGAAGTGGTCTCGGTGGTTGCAGGCTCGTTGGAGCCGGCCGGTTCGCCGGCGCGTGCCGGCAGGCTGGCCTCATAGACGGTGGTGGTGGCGCCGCCGGCAGCCGGAATGGCGTCGGTCGGGGTTGAATCGCCGATGGCGATGGTCAGCGTGGTGTGCGAGGTGTCGCCGTCGCCGTCCTTGATGGTGTAGGTGAAGACATCGCTGACGCCGCCCTGCGTGCCGGCATCGCGAACATAGGAGTAGGAGCCGTCGGCGTTGAGCGTCAGCTTGCCGTAGCTGCCCTGGACCTGGGTGCCGAGCGTTGCGGCATTGTCGACATCGAGATTGGTGTTGCCGGCGGCAACGCCGACCACGGCAGCGCCATCGGCGCCCTTGACGTCGATGCCGGTGACCGGCGAGGTGGTGCCAACCGCGCTCAGCACATTGCCGGTCTCGGCGGTGAACTGGTTGGACGCAACACTGTCGGTATCGGCGTGTGCGGTCGGCACGTCGTCGACGATGTCGATGACGATTGCCGCCGGAGCTGACGACGAGGTTCCGTCCGAGACGGTGAGCGAGAAGGTGTCGCTCTCGATGCCGGGACCATCCGTGGTCGGGCTGGTCAGCGTGTACTGGTAGGTCGCTACGCCGGTTACCGCGTTGTAGCCGGTGATCAGCAGCGTGCCGTGGTCGCCCGGGAAGGTCGAACCGTTGAGGCTGCCGATGGCAACCGTGGTGCTGCCGATGGTGACGCTCTGGACGTCGTCGAGGCCGTCGGGGTCCGATACCGTGAAGGTGCCGGTCGCCACCGTGCTGCCGTTGCCGGCCGCCGAGCCCGCCGCAAGGCCGGCTTCATAGACCAGGTCGTGCGCGCCGGCCGGGTTGCCCTGGTCGACGACGATCTGCGGCACGTCGTTGGTGCCGTTGATGGTGATGGTCAGGGACGCCAGAGCGGTATCGCCGTCGCCATCCGCCACAGCATAGTCGAAGCTCTCGGCCACGGTCTGGCCGGCATCCAGCGCCTGTACCGCGGCATACCCGGCCGGGTTCTGGGCCTGGGTGTAGAGCACGTATGTGTAGCTGCCGTCGGCGCCCACCGTCAGCTCGCCGTAGGTTCCTGCTACATGATTGGCAACGGCACCGTCCCAGGTGATCGAGCCCAGGCCGTCAGTGCCGAGGTGATCCGCGTGGCCGTCGGTTGCGTTGGCGTCGGCGCCGCCGACCCCCGTGATCACATTGCCATCTGCAGTCAGCGGCCCATCTTCGGTGACCGAGTCCTGATCGTTGACCGCAACCGGACCGTCATCCTGGAATTCGATGCTCAAGGAGACATGGGATACGGCGGTGCTCGTGTCGCCATCGAAATCGGTGATCGTGGCCTTGACGTGCAGGTCGGTGGCGACGGTCGCGATGTCGTCAAAGGCTGCCGCGCTTGACCCGTCGACATTGTGGGCGATCGGTTGATATTGCCCGATCCACACCGCTCCGGTCGGGTCGACATAGACCTTGAACACGTCGACGCCGTTGGCAGAACCAACCAGAACGCCGTCCGAATTCGTCGAGAGCATGATCGCCGAGCCGTCGAGTGTCTTCAGGCCCGAATCGACATTTGCCAGCGGGTTGCCGTTCGCATCGGTAACCGCAAACGAGAATGTCGCATCGTCATCGGCGCCAACCGAGGCATTGAACAGGCCGAGCGCACTGGCTGATGACTTTGCGTAGCCGAGCGCGTCTGGCTCCGTTACCAGCGCGGGCGGGGGGAGCGCGGTGTCATCCGCGGAATTGGGGTCGGCGGCGTTGTTGACGCCGGCTGACTCGTCGTGGCTGACCCGGAAGACTTCGGTTTGCGTGGTGACCGTCGTGACCTTGGCTTCGATGCCGAAGATCTTGAACGGGTTGCCGCCGGTCAAGGTGGTATCCGTTGTCCCGTTATTGTCGGAATCGAATTTGAAACTGTCGTAGTTGCCCACATTGAGCTGGTCGAACGGGGTGCTGCCGATGACCTCGACAGTCGCACCATCGGGCACGCCGGCGAAGGCATAGCCCACCTGCACGCCGCCTTCGAAGACAGCCGTGCCGGCGGTCAGCACACCGTTAATGTTCACGGTGAACGGTTCGAATGTGCCACCGTCCTTGGCGCCGATGAACATCACGGCGGCTTCGACACCCTGGGCTTCCGCAACATCGATCGTGAACTTGACCGAGGCGACATCGTACGAGCCGCTGTCGCTGACGCTTGGCGGATTCGGACCGTTGGGTGTGATCACAAGATCATTGACGAAGTCCATCGTCACGATTTCGGGGCCGGTCAAATGCGGATGGGTTTCGTATCCGTCGATGATCTGGCCGTCGCCGACGCCGATCTTGGTGCCGGTGGTGTTGACGGAATTGTCGCCTTCGTTGATGTCGATGCCGCTGAGCTTGATGTCGTGATTGCCGGCGCCATCCATGCCGCGAACATCGGTGTTGCCGGCCTGCAGCGTGTAGACGATCGTTTCGGTCGTGGTTGTGGTCGTCGTGCCGGCATCCCGCGCGACGATCTGCGGAACGTCGTCGAGCACCTGGACCTTGAATGTACCAGCCGCCAGTCCGATGGTATCGCCGTCACCGTCCATGGCGATGACGAAGGCCGAAAGATCGATACCGCCATTGGCAAGCGTATTTTCGGTGTTGTCGCCCGGGAGCGTATCCAGAGTCGGATGATCGATCTGATCGATCAGGGTGAAGACATAGGAGCCGTCCGCACCGACGGTCAGGGTGAAAACAGGACGATCCGTGCCCGCCTGATAGCCGGCGCCGGCGCCTACATCGACATAGCCGGTCAGGGTCGTGCCGTCGGAGACGATGAGGACGTTGCCGCCTTTCGAATCAAATCCCGAATCCGATGGGGTGGTTTGGGTGACAAGGCCGAAGGCCGAGCTCGCATTCGGGCCGTCAGAGCCGAAGTCGACGATTGCATTCAATGCGCCGGCAGCACCGATGGCAACAGCGGAGTTTGTTCCGGTCACTTCGCCAGGCTGAAGATTGTCGGCATTTCCGGTGGACTGGCTGTTGTGCAGACCGTCTTCGTCGACATTCGCGGTGACCTGGGCGGTGCCAGTAACCTTCGGCCCGTCATCGTCGAAGGAGAATGCGGAGCCTTGGCCGTTGATCAGGTCGACGGTCGCCTTCTCTGTGATGGTGTCGCCGTCGCCATCCTGGCGCGTTACCTCATATTGCAGCTGAACCTGGCCGCCATTGGTCAGCGACAGATTGAGTTCGGAATCGAACTTGTTGCCGTCGGCGCCATGGTTAAGTGCCTCATAGAGCGTGGTCTGCAGCTGCTCGGCGCCAGGCGCCCCGGTGATCGCGATGGTCAGAACCTGATCGCCATGCGTGTCGCGGCCGACGATCACTCCTCCTTCGAGGAAGAGCGTGACGGCGCCGCCGTCGGTGGCGGTGAGATTCGTGGCAAGGCCACCGGCCGGAATGCCGGTAAAGCTCAGATTCCCGGTAACGGTACCAGGACCGTCCGAACCATAGCTGCCGCCGACAGTGAACAGATTGGTCAGTCCGCCTGCTACCGCGGTGTTGACCTGCGCCAAGCCCGGACCGGCATCATCCGTGTTGGCGTTGCCGCCGGCATCTTCGGTCTCGCCGATAGCGCCATTGTAGCGATCCGCGCCAACCGTCTCGTCGAGTTCGACGGAAAGCAGGCCAGCGGCTCCATCGTGGGCGCCAACCGTAAGGCTTGGCCCGTCATCGTCGAAGGAGAATGCGGAGCCTTGGCCGTTGATCAGGTCGACGGTCGCCTTCTCGGTAATGGTGTCGCCGTCGCCGTCCTGGCGCGTTACCTCATATTGCAGCTGAACCTGGCCGCCATTGGTCAGCGACAGATTGAGTTCGGAATCGAACTTGTTGCCGTCGGCGCCATGGTTGAGCGCTTCGTAGAGCGTGGTCTGCAACTGCTCTGCGCCGGGCGCGCCGGTGATCGCAATGGTCAGGACCTGATCACCCTGCGTGTCGCGGCCGACAATCACTCCTCCTTCGAGGAAGAGCGTAACGGCGCCGCCTTCGGTGGCAGTGAGATTCGTGGCAAGGCCACCGACTGGAATGCCGGTGAATGCCAACTGCCCGGTCGTGCTGCCCGGTCCGTCTGCACCGTAGACGCCGCCAACGGCGAATAGCGAAGAAAGGCCACCCGCCAGGCCGGTCGTCACCTGGGCCAGGCCAACCCCGTCATCGGTGTTGGCGTTGCCGCCGGCATCTTCAGTCTCGCCGCTATTGTAGCGGTCGCCGCCGACCGTCTCGTCGAGTTCGACTGAAAGCAACTGTGCCGCTTGCGCGGTTGCCTGGACCGAAAGCGTTGGGCCGTCATCCAGCACACCGATATTGAGGGTCGCGGTGGCAGGATCATTATCTGTGTCTGTAACCACGACGGCAAAGCTGTCGGAAACCCCCTCGGTCGTTCCAGTCGATGGGTTGTCGTGATGATCAAGAGTGTTGTCGGCAAGGGTATAAACCCAGCTATAGCCGTTCGTCGGATTGCCGGTGACCACGAGCGTGCCGTATTGCCCGGCAACGCTGCCGCCGTTGGTCACGTCCACACCGTCAATGACAAGCGTCCCGATGCCATCACCCGAGACGATGTTGAAGGTCCCTGAAACCTGCTCGGCGGTGCTGGCCGGATCCGTCCCGTCGGAAAGCGCGGCCTCGTTGACGACAAATCCGGAGCCAATGTCGATTGTCGGCGTCGTATCTTCTTCCCTGACCCCGATCGTCAGCTCACGCGGCTCCAGCCGTCCAAATTGCAGGTCCGTCGGCGGCAACAATGCGGAAAGATCGAAGCCGTCGCCGATACCGCCTGGGGGAATGGTGAAGTCGCCGCCGGCACTGCCTGGGGCGCCGCCCGGGCCGGCCGATATCGAGCCATCGGCACCGAAGGCCACATCGACATGGCTTGCTTCAAGCGCCGCCAGCAAGGCAACGCGCGGCACCTCGACGTCACCGATGATGAAGGTCGGCACGTTGAGCGCGCCATCCTTGATCACGATCACCGAGCCATCAGCCTGTTCGAGCACGAGGTTGTGGCCGTCGACCTTGATGTTGTCGATCGAGACGTTGGCCGGAAGCTTTACGACGTTGCTGGCGTCGGCCACGTATTCGTGGGGCGCAGCTGTCGCCGGGGCCTTCGCCTCCGCGGGTGCTGCCGGCTGAGCGGGTGCGCCACTGCCGACATCGACCGGCACCGGCTCGGCAGGCGCCGCCTGAGCGGCCTGCGCTACCTGGATGCCTGCCTGCGATGGCGAGCCGCCATGTTCATGTGAAGAGTGCTCGTCCCAAGAATTCGAGACGGTGTCCAATTCGTTACTGTTCGCCATAACCAAACCCCTCCGGTATTTCCCGGAAAGAGACAGTGACGGCCTCTGCTTTGCAACTATCCGGCAACCGCTTTCATATATTCTGATATGCCAGTCTCGGCATTTTTTACGCGTGGTAAACGCGGAAGATATAATCTGATATGCATTGGCCGCGCCGCGCCTCGTTTGATATCCGCCGGCTGAGCTGGATTGGTAAACAGAAGTATAAATTTGAATAAAATTTTACACAAAATGGGTATTCCCGATTGAAGGAAACTTATCCACCTTCCTTTCCAGTAATTTGAGACAAGATTGGTACCGTCCACAGTCAAGAGGTGGGCGTTATGAAAAAAGAAAAATCTGCCCCGGGGATAACCGGGCTCAAGCTGCTCCTGCTGGCAATGGGCATTGCAAGCCTGCCGCAGCCATCCTCCGCAAGCGCCGTTGCCGAGGATAACCGCGCTGTCGCAGCAATGCTGGCGAGGGTCGAAACCCCGCCAAGTCTCGGCGGCGTTTCGCTGGCTCGACCGCAACCCTGGCAGCCCGTTTCGGCCTACAGGATCGGTATGATTTTCGGCAGCTATGGTCCTGTTGCCGTTTATGAAAAGCGCGGCCCTTCGATCGCGCCGCCCGCCGCCGGGATCGACCCGATCCAGACGGCGGCGATCATTCCCGGCGTGTTCGGCTCGGTTGCCCTGTCGATGCGCAATTTCCCGGTGTCGGCGCGCTGGGCGCCTGTCTACAAGGCAATTGTCGACTGCACCGCGGGCAGTGCATGCGAGCGCAAGAACAGCACCTTTGCCGGGATCGTCGAGGCGGCCCGGGACAAGCGCTTCATCGACAAGCTGTCCTTCGTCAACTCAAGTATAAATCGCGCCATCGCCTACAAGAAGGACAGCGTGGTTTACGGCAAGCTCGACTACTGGGCCAAGCCCTCGGAAATCCTCGAGCGGCGGGCCGGCGATTGCGAGGATTTCGCCATCCTCAAGATGGCCGCGCTGCTGCATGCAGGCATCCCGGCTCAGAGCATGTCGCTGGTTGTCTTGCAGGACCGCAAGCGCGGTTTCTTTCACGCCGTGCTGTCGGTCAGCACCGGCAGCGGCGTCTTCATTCTCGACAGTTTGAGCAATGTAGTTTCCCGCGACACAGACCTGCCGACCTACGTGCCGCTGTATTCGTTCAGCACCGATCGCGCGTGGATCCATGGCGCGAAGACCGGTTCTGCTCAAATAGCCGATATCAAGGGCGGCCTTTCGACGGTCGCGCCTGGTGAAGGTGTGCAGCCGTAAGCTCCCATCAGAGAGTCTTGAGCGCTCTATCTCTTGTTTGACGCAATTTTCCACGAAAACCGCTCACACTTTCCCGGAATTGCTCTAGCCGCCGAAGACGAACGCCATCAGCAGTTCCGGCTCGACCACCGGCGCCCGCACCGCGCTCAGTTGACCGCGGTAGCGGCGGTCGCCGGCGCCTATGACGAAACCGGTCGCGACCGGCGTCTCGCCATTGGCGTCGAGCCTGGCGAATATGTCGGCGACATTGAGGTCCAGCGCCAGCTTGAGATCCTGGCGCGCGTCCTCGTTCGGCGCCACCGGCAATTGCCGCCGCACCAGTTGCTGGAACGGCGCATTGAAGGTCAGGATCTTCTTCGACGATGCCAGGGCAAAGGCCGGCGAGGGACAGGCCACGAGAATGGCGCTGATGGTCTTGATCGACGCGAGCCTCTGCAAGGTGAGGTTTTGGTCGGCCAATCCACGCATGCAGGCTACGCGAATTGCCGATGTCAGGTTTCCGGCGTTGGCGTGGCTCTCTGCAATTTCCTCGATCAGTGTGCCGATCGTGCATTTGCGGCTTTCCGCCATCTGCTTCAGCGATGTCCAGAACGCCCGTTCCAGACGAATGCCGCGGCGCATGCCGCCACGCGCCACAACCCGGAACTCCAGTCCGAAATCCTCTGCCGCCAGCGGTGGCAGCAGCCGGTCGCGATCGGCAGGAAGGGAGACCGCGCTATCGCTCACTCATTGCCTCCTCTCGCGCCTTGTTGATCGGCTTCATAAGGTAGGTGAGAATCGTTTTGCGTCCGGTCTTGATGTCGACCGAACAGATCATGCCGGGGATGATCGAATAGGTCTTGCCGTCGCGTGTCAGCGTCGATTTGTCGGTGGCGACACGGACCTGATAATAGGGTTCGCCGGTCTTCTGGTCGACCAGGCTGTCGGCAGTGATGTTCGACACCTTGCCTTCGATGCCGCCGAAAATCGAGAAGTCATAGGCGGTCACCTTGATCAGGGCATCCTGGCCCGGCCGGATGAAGGCGACGTCCCGCGGTGAGACCCGGGCTTCGACCAGCAGGGTCTCGGACGTCGGCACGATACCCGCGACGACCGCGCCGGGCTGGACGAAGGCGCCGACCGTGTTGATGTCAAGCGTGTTGACGATACCATCGACAGGCGAACGGATATCGGTACGCGCCACCTTGTCGGTGGCACCGCGTATCGTCTCGTCCACCACCGAGAGATCGGCCAGCGCCTGCGTCAGATCGCTGAGCGCTTCCTGTTGCAGCTGGAGGCCAAGTTCGTCGACCTGAAGCTTGGCTTCCGTGATGGCAGACCTGGCTTTCTTGATGGTCTCTCCGGCAAGCGTCAGCTGACCATTGAGCTCGGTCTGCTCGCGCTCGACGCGGAGCTGCTCGGTTCGCGCCATCAGGCCTTTCTTGACCATCGCTTCGACCAGCTTCGCCTCCTGGTCGCTGACGGCCAGGTTCTTGGTGAGGCGATCGGCATTGGCGTTGGCTTCGTCGAGTTCCTTCTCACGCTGATCGAGCCGCGACTTTAGAACCGACAGTTTGACTTCGAAGTTATCGCGCCGCGCGATTAGCAGCTTCTGCTCGTTGTCACAGATTTCCGGCGCCACCTTCTGGATCTCTGACGGACAGGGAAACGCGCCCTCGAGGCTGCCGGTCTGTTCGAATTGGAGCCGTGCAATGCGCGTCTGCAGCGCCCGCGCCTTGGCCTGCTGCTCGCCAAGGCTGGAAGTGTTGAAGGTGTTGTCGAGACGAATGATGAGGTCATTCTTCTTGACGACCTGACCGATCGTCACGGCGATTTCCTGAACCACGCCCGGCTCGCTGGCCTGGATGATCTGGGTCTTCGACGCCGGTATGATCTTGCCGTCGCCGCGTGCGATTTCATCGACCTCGGCGAAGGATGCCCAGGCTACCGAACTCGCAAAAAGCGCCCCGATAATGAATATCGAAGCCGACGCAAAAAGCGGCGGACGGTCTTCCCTGGCTAGCATTTACCACGTCCCAACGTGCTGTGTTCACGCATAATTCTGTTCGTCAGGCGCTTGTTTTCTGCAGCGCTTGTATCACTTGGTCTTTCGGTCCATCGGCAACGATCTTGCCCTGCTCGATGACGATCAGGCGGTCGGCCAGCTCGAGCATGCTGAAGCGGTGCGTCGATACGATCAGGGTCGTGTTGCGATCGAAAGCCACTTTGAGCTGCTTGATCAGCTGGCGCTCGGAAGCCAGATCCATCGAGCCGGACGGCTCGTCCAGGAACACGATTTTCGGTTTGGTCAGCAACAGGCGGGCAATTGCCATTGTCTGCCTCTGACCGCCCGAGAGATTGGTGCCGCGCTCGCCGACATTCATGTCGTAGCCTCGCGGATGGCGGGAGACGAAGTCGTCGACGCCGGCAGCCTTGGCCGCCTCGACGATCTGCTCATCGGTCGCCTCCGGGCACGCCATCAGGAGATTTTCCTTGATGGTGCCGGAAAATAGATCGTTGGCTTGCGCGACGATCCCGACCGCGGCGCGAACCTCAGATGGGTGGTATTGGCGGATGTCGATCCCGTCCAGCAGCAGCTCGCCGGAGGTCGGCAGGAAAAGCCTGCCGATCAGCCTCCCCATGGTCGTCTTTCCCGAGCCTATGCGGCCGATGATGCCAATCCGCTCACCGGGCTTCACCGAGAAATTCAGGCCGGTCAGCACTTCGTTTTCGGAACCCGGGTAGACAAAGCCGACATTCCTGAATGCCATTGCACCGTTGCGAATGGGGCGGTTGACGAAACCAACCGTGTCCGGCCGATCCTCAGGCTGCGCCATGATCGAATTCACCATTCGCAGGGACAGCATCGCCTGGCGAAGTCTGGACAAGGTGATCGCAATCTGCCCAAGCGGGGCCACCGCCCGGCCTGCCAGCATGACGGTGCCGATGATGGCGCCGGTCGAGACATGCCCTTCCGAAAAGGCATAGGCGCCGGCCACGATCAAAGCGACGGTGACCATCTGCTGGATGGCTTGGGTTATGTTGCCGGCGGCAGCCGAAAGCTGTTTGATCTTCTCGGACGTGTTGGATGCGTTCTTGGAATGCTCCGCCCATTTTCGCAGAAGGTAAGCCTCTGCGCGCAGCGATTTGATCGTTTCCAGCGTGGAGATGGATTCCACCAGCAGGGCCTGGCGCTGCGAAGCCTCGTTCATGGAAGCGGCAACGCGTTTGCCGATGCGCCGTTGCGTGATCAGCCCGACGATCACCGAGGCCACAAAGGCAATGGCCGGTATGACGACCAGCCAACCGCCTATCGCATAGATGACAAGAAGAAAGACGAAGACGAAGGCTGTGTCGATGAAGACGCTGATGGTGTTCGACGTGAAAAACTCACGCACGAACTCGTACTGGGTCACCCGATTTGCATATTCGCCGGTTGAGCCGGGCCTTGCGGACAAGGACGAATTCAGCACCTTCTCGAAAAGCATATAGGAGATGCGAAGATCGGCCTTGCGCCCGGCATAGTCGATCAGTGACGCTCTGGCGGTCTTCAAGAGCAGGTCGAACAGAATGACTGCGCCGATTCCGATCGACAGGACCCAGAGCGTCGATATCGCCTTGTTCGGCAAGATCCTGTCGTAGACGTTCATGGTGAAGATCGGTGAGGCAAGAGCCAGCAAATTGATGAATACTGCCGACAGGATGACCTTGGAATAGGTGCGCCAGAACGGCCCCATTGTGCCGGTCAGCCAATGTCGCCGCTCGATCTTGGCCGCCGAACCGACGCTCATCGCCTCGACCGCGTTGGCATAGGTTATCGAGAACGAAACGCCGCCACTGATATAACTTCCGGAAAACTCGGATTTGCTGATTGTCGTGCGGCCGTCTTCCTGGGGAGCGGTCGTAAATCCACCGTCCTCGGTCTGGGCAAGCAGCGCTACAGGCAACTGGCTGACGCGAAACAGAATGGCGGGAAGGTCGATGCGTCCGCGAAGAAAGTCGCGATGGCTGAATTCCGTGATTTCAAGACCGATGCGTTCGGCAAGATGCCGGATGGCGTCGATATCGATGCGGGTGTCTGACAGCGGCACGCCGGCAAACAGCACGGTCTCGGAACTCGGCCTGCCGAGGTAGCCGGCAACAGCGGAGAAGCAGGCCTTGAACGCCTCTTTTGGGGAGAGGATTTTGGGTTGTGGGTTCACGATTGGCCCGCAGGACTATCGTTCGTCCTTGACCTTCCTACTTCTTTCTTACCGGTGCGAGGATGTCGAAAGGCAGATCGTTCGTCTGCTCCGACGGCGTGCGCGCATAGGTTTCGGTGTCGGCCGTTTCAGGCGCATTGAACTCGGCCTTGGCATAGGCGGTGGCCTGTTTTGCCGGCTGAAGATTCATGGTCTTCAGCAACTGCCCGGTTGCCGCCAGCAGCCGGTACTGCGCGAAAAGCGACGCGTAGGATGCGGTGTCGGCAAGCGTAGCTGTGTTGAACCGCGTGTTCTGCGCGTCGAGCACGTCGAGCAGCGAGCGCTGTCCGACCTTGAACTGCTCGCGATAGGACGCCACCAGCCTTTCGTTGGCGGCAGCCTGAAGCTTCAATGTCTTTGCCAGATCGGCCTGCCGGAAGCGGCGATCCCATGACGTACGGACGGCTTCCTCGATCTCGCGCAGAACCTGGTGCAGCACAAGGCGCTGCTCGCTGGTGCGGCGGACCTGCTCTTGCTCGTTGGCTTTGTCGATGCCGCCGCGATAGAGGTTCCAGCGCAGCACCAGCCGCGCCTGCAGGTCGCTAGCGTCGCCATCGTCGCCGTCGATGTCATAGCCGCCGCGGGCGCGGCCTTCGGCGATGACGGAGGGCCCGAATTTCGCCCGCGCCGCATCCACCAGGGAGGCGGCGGCGTCGATATCGCTGTTGGCCATGTGGACGCGCGGATTGTTCTGTCGCGCCAGCCCTAGCGCGTCGTCGAGCGACCTTGGCAGCGCGCTCGAGACATCGCCTGGCCTTGACGCGTTGGTCAGCGGCTTACCGACCGTCTTGAAGAACCGTATCTTGGAAGCCTCCAGTTCTTCGGTCGCCTCCTGCATACGTGCCTTGGCAGCGAACAGCCGCTCCTCGGCCTGCTGGCGATCAGCCTCGTTCAACGCGCCGCCTGCAATACCTTGCCGGATGTCGCCGAGGATTGCCTGGTGAAAGCCCAGATTCTTCTTCGCTTCCGAAACGATCGAAGCCTGCAGCATGTATTCGAGATAGTCCTGGACGACAGACAGTCCAATGAATTCAGACCGTTCCAGCACCCGGAACGATGCGCCGTCGACCCGCGACGCCTGACGGTTCAGTTCCGCCCGCCTTGCGCCGCTGTCATAAAGCGTCTGCGTGACAACGACGTCGGCTTCCGCCGGATAGAGCGCGTCATCCTCTATGGACAGCGAACGCCGGGAGGAATTGTCGAGACGACGAACCCCCGCCGACGCCTCGACATCGACGCTGGGAAGATAAAGTCCCTTCGCTTGGCGTAGCTCGAATTCGATTGCTTCGCGGTTTTCGATCGCCTGGCCAATTTCGGGGTTGGACTCCACCGCAACCGCCATCGCCTCCTGGAGAGTGAGCGCGTGAGCATTCCCACAACTCAATATGGCGACCGTCGTCAGCAGGCCGAGGCGCTTGCCTATCGCCGACATAGATGTCGTATTCATTTCACCCCACCCCAACGTTCCCCTGCGCCATTATTGCCAGGCGTTACAACTCAACCGTGATTGTTCACAAATTTGCAAAATATGGGAGCATTTATTGATTTAGTGACCGCTAAAACGCTAAATTCAAGCAAAATTCCATAGAATGTCGCAAAAATGGCACATAAAATACCCACTGCGGTTTTTGGGTAACAGCCTTCCGAGTTTGAACAGGCAAGCGAAACCGCTCCGGGAAGGAGGACCGCAAGGCCCCCTTATGACCTATTTTCTCCTGATGGCTTGACTATTTCTGGGTGTACTTTTTCAGCGAGGTGACCGACAACATCTTGGTTGGCGGCTACAATCGGCAGGATAATCTTAGCCCGTTTGCCAAGAGCCTGGAACGGACACCCCGGCCTTTCTTCGACCTGAAGCGTGGGCATAAATCCCTGAGCCGGCGAATAAACGCCGACGACTGCTTCACTGGCCAGCGTGCCAGAATAGGGGCTCGTATGACGGCCGATCAACGACTGGGTCAACCAAGAGGTGACGGTACTTTTTGAGGCGGTTCGGTAGGCCATCGAATGCCGCAAGGTCCAAAAATCCCTCGATTGATCCCGATAGCTGGTGAAACCTCAAAATAGTTCTTGCGGCGATTTTCCGTTAAAATCAAAAGCGCAATTTTTTTGACGGTTAGTGTCCGCCTTTTCGCAGCTCAGAAAAAAATCTGACTGGAATTGAGTCATACGCTGTTTAAACAATGCGGAACGAAGTGGTCGGTTGCGCCACCACTTTGCGGGACGACATACGAGAGTTGCAGGACGAGCGCGGTCAAACATCGAGGGCCGCCGGCTCGTTAGATACCACTACTCGTTCCTCCGCGCCATTCCAACAGGCTGAACTTCGAGGCAAGTGAGCCGGTCCTGGTCCGGCGCCTCGACTCGTAAATCCATTCCACCGATCACAACTGCCTGCAAGCTGCCGCTTGTTTGTTACTTCCCAAGTCTCATCGGCCATATCGAGGCGCTAGACCGTCAGCTGGTCGCGCGCTGTTGCCACAGCTGCCGATCTGCAACCGTCCCCATTTCCGCCGTTCTGGACCCTGTCTCCCAACGTTTGCAAAACGAGGTCAGCTATGGTCGGCAGTTTGGGGTCGCGGGAGCATACGGGATGATACGGGACCTTTCAGATTTTGGCCCACCAAAATCCAGCAAAATCAACAATTTCCGTTTGCCCTCCGGGCCCACCAATAACTCACGGCTTACGCCGAACTCTTTGTTTTGTGATCGCATCCGCGAAAAAGCACTCTACCGTCAAAGCTTTTCCCCACCTCTCGATAATTTCGCAAGCTGCCGCTGGCTATCGGCGGATCGTTGATGCGCAACTGTGACGGCGGTCGTTACCGTGGCTCGAGTGTCAGCAGATGTGGTAAGGCTGATTGTCGACGAGTAGCAGAGGGGTCCAGCAACAATGACTTTGAGACGAACCAGAGCTTACGGCGGATCCGGCTTGGTTCTGGCGGTTTGCACTGTATTGGCTTGGCAAAACGCCACCGCCGCTCAAGATTGCTACGCAGCCGCGACGCCTGGCGTCAATTGGCAGGAGTGTGACAAAAAGCTTCTCATCCTGGAAGGACAGGACCTGAGCGGGGCAAACCTGTTCGGTGTTGATTTCACTTCGACCGACCTCAGGAACAGCAATCTCCTTGCGGCAAATTTTGAGAAGGCAACGCTTGTGCGCGCTTCCCTGGCCGGCTCGACCGCCAAAGGCGCCCGGTTCGACAAAATCGAGGCGTACAGGACCGACTTCAGCCAGATGGACGCGCAGGGCGCTGTGTTTACGGGCGCGGAAGTGCAGCGCTCGAATTTCCAGAACGCCAATCTGGTCAATGTTGATTTCACAAAGGCGGAATTGGGGCGTGCACAGTTCCATGACGCCGATATCAGCGGCAGCCACTTTTCGTTTGCCAATCTCGCGCGGGCGGATTTCCGAGGAGCGAAGTTCACCGCACCGATAGACTTTGACGGCGCTTTTTTCTTTCTGACCCGTATCGAGGGCCTCGATCTATCCAATTCGGCGGGTCTGTCCCAGTGGCAGCTCAACATGGCTTGTGGAGACGCCCGGACCGAGTTGCCTTCTGGCATGACGAGGCCAGAAGATTGGCCCTGTCAATTCCAGCAGGAATAGCCCGCCCGTCCGCTTCCCGCCCAAAGGCTGCCGGGCGGCAAAGCGCCTCAATTCAGTCCTCGGCCGCGGGTCAAAGCACGACACTGCGGGACATTTCCGGCAATCTCATTTACCGGCGAACGACAACGACCAAATGGAGGACGGATGCCCAAGGTCAAAGGTGATACCGCTCTGGACAAGGAGCGCGCCAAAACAGAGAAGCTCCTCAAAAAGGTTGGATACACAGCCTTGTAGGAGGCCGGTGTGGTATCCAAGCGACCCGACCTCCCAAATCTAAAGATTGAAAAGCGAGGGAAGTAGCGCGGACACTCCCATGCTGACCTGACCGAAGGCACGCCCAAAATGTAGACGTCTGCTTTGCCTTCTCAAGCTAGGAGTGTGCAGGCGGCGCTTGCGACAACCACAAAGCGGACTGCTGGGGCCGGAAGAAGCTGTCGTATTTCCGCCCCGGTGCGATCCGATACTTCACAACTTTTTCACTTTCCAATTGGGGGGCCATAGCAAATGAACGAAGAGACCGGCGTTCAGAAGTTGGTGCGCACGCTGCGTGCTCGAGCACCTGATGACGCAGCTGAATTGCTCGCTAGAGAGTCTCCCGAGTTCATCCGCGACACACTAAAGCTGTTGCCGGACGGGCACGCCCGTAAGGTGGCCGAGCATTTGCCACTGCATATGCGGCCCATCAGCTCTCATGACGGTGAGATGGGTTTCGCGATCCCCGAGTCGCTCGTCGACGTGATGGACCCGATCCCCGCCAGCGTTCCTGTCGGGACGACGGTTGCTGCCGCGGTGGAAGCTGTCAGAGGCGCCCAGGTGCCGACCGAGCTCACTTATCTCTACGTCACGGACGAGGGCAATAGACTGGTTGGCCTAGCGGTCCTGCGCGATCTGATGCTGAGCGAACCCGACGCGATTGTCGATCACATCATGCTGCCCAGGCCGTTCGCTCTTGATGTCGGTCTCTCTTTGAGTAACGCATGCAAGGCGGCGGTACGGCGTCACTATCCTGTCTATCCGGTGGTGGATGCGGAGAACCGGCTGCTCGGGCAGGTTCGCGGCTGGCGATTGTTCGAGCAGCAAATCATCGAGATTTCCGCCCAGTCTGGCCAGATGGTAGGCCTCCAGAAGGAGGAGCGCTCTTTTACGCCGCTGTTTTCAGCCTTCCTGAAGCGTCATCCGTGGCTGCAGTTGAATCTCCTGACGGCCTTCATGGCCGCATTCGTGGTCAGTTCGTTCACAGGCACGATCGAGAAGATCGTTGCTCTGGCGGCGTTTCTCCCGGTCTTGGCCGGGCAGAGCGGAAACACCGGCTGCCAGGCACTGGCTATGACCCTGCGTGGCCTTGCCCTGGGGGATGTGGACAAACGACCGAAGCTGCACTTGGTGATGAGAGAGGGCGCGCTCGCGGCCGCCAACGGCGTGCTCGTCGGCGTTGTTGCGGCTGCGGCGATGTGGTTCTATGCCTCGAGGCAACCGGCGTCGGCGGCGCAGGCGCCGATGCTGGCACTTGTGATCCTGCTTGCCATGTCCGGATCGTGCCTCATGTCCGGCATCTCCGGCGTGCTGATCCCGTTGGGCCTGCGCCGGGTAGGCGCCGATCCGGCGGTCGCCTCGGCGATCTTCCTCACCACCGTGACCGATATTGTAGGCATGGGCCTGATGCTGGGGCTGGCCACCATGCTCGTGCTGTAGCAAGCTGCGTGCGGTGACGCGTCCCTGGGCGTTGAGGCAATGAGCTGACCTCGCGTTCAAAGAAATTGCAAGACCCGGGCCGAATCGCACACGCCTCGTGAGAAGCACCTCCGGCAGCTCTCCGTCCCTTGCGAAACGCGACGGAAGGCCTTTGGAGAAGCCGTGGGTGACCTTGAAGCCTGGTGACCAGATACGCAGGATCGCCCACCCAATATTAATCTTGTCGGCTGTGCGATCCACTACTGATGAGATTTGATTTTGTTAAGCCTTGGGCCAAATACTTCAATCACGTGCAGCAATGTTGAGAAGAGTTTTTGACAATCAGCGCAGCCGAAATAGGAATAAACCCGATATCTTGTTGCGCAGCTGCAACAGCTGCTGAGGACTCGCATAAGTCCGGCGACCGTTCAGTCGCCTTTTTCTTGCAGTCGTGCTAAATCCCTCGCACTAGTCGGGTTTGGGGTGGGTTCTCGGCATGCAATCTTCGTTTCGAACGATCTTCGGCTTCGCCGCAGCGCTGCTTTGTGCCGGCGTGTTGCCGGCCGGCGCACAAGGTCTTTTTGGGGCCTATGACGATGCGTTTGCGGCCCGCATCGCCAGTCCGGCCGACAATGGAACGCTCGCCCAATTCGTCACGGTTGCGGTCAACGCTGGGCAATACGATCAGGCGATCTCCTCGATCGAGCAGTATCTGATCCAGTACCCCCGCGATGCGCGCGCCCGGCTTGCGGCCAGCCGGTTGTATTACCATGTCGGGTCCTATGAATTGGCCCGGCGGCAGGTGCAGTACGGCATCGAAGTCGGGGGTCTGACCGCAAGTGAGCAACAGGAAGCTGTTCGCCTGCTCGCCCGCATCGAGCGCGCGTTGCGTGGCGTCACCTGGGAACTCGCCCTGACCGGCGGCGTATTCAGCGCATTCACCGATTTTGAGCCAGGCGGGGCGCAGGACGACGACAGCTTCGTCTCGCCTTACGGGCAGGCGGAAGGTTTTGTGCGGTGGGACCTCGGCACGCCAAGTGCCGACGCGCTCGTTCTTTCGGGGTCGTTGACCGCGACTGAGCGCCTTTTCACGGAAGACCTGTCGGTTCCGGGTGGCGAGAAGACTTTTATCCACGGCAACGCAGCGATAACCTGGGACAAGGGACTGCCCAACAGCGGGATCGATTCGCTGCGCCTGCTGCTTTCCGCGTTCACCGTTACGGATCGTTTCGACAGCGACATTTACGAAACCGGTATCGGCCTCAGTGGACGTTTCGTCGTTCGCCCGACGGTCGAGACGACGCTCTTCGCCGGTGGCGGCTACATCGATCTAAGCGCCTCGCAAGGCATTTTCGCGGATAGCAGGGTCTTCTATGAGGCAGGCGGCAGCTACCGCTTCCGCAATGGCCAGGCGCTCGGCTTGCGCTTTGTCGGCTCGAATGACTTCGCTTCCGGATCGGGCGAAATCAGCCGCAGCTATACGGGCGAGGTCCGCTATGGTGGCCTGTTGATGAACGTACCGGATTTTTTCGCATGGTCGCACCAGATCGCCTTATCGGCCGGCCACAGCGACACTCCCGATCTGTCCGTCGGCATCGGCACAAATATCAAGAGCGACTTCTGGCGCATTGCCTCGGAAAGCGATTTTCAGCTGACGGAAGCGCAGAAGATCAGCGTCGATCTCGCCTACCGCAAAACCAACTTCGCCCTCGCCAACCGCGACCGAAAATCGTTCGAAATGCTCATGAGCTATACGTTGACGCTCAATTGAAAGAGGCCGCGATGAGGTATCATCAGATCGTCATTTTTATCGCCTGCCTCGCCTTCGCGGCACCATCCGCTGCTGAGACGGTCGGGTCGATGACGGCCTACCAGACCATCATCGTCCGCAATAACGGCGGGACGATGAACGTTGGCGCCGGCGTCGAACTCGGCGACCAGTTGCGCAGCAATCCCACCGGTCTCGGAATGCTGGTGTTCCGGGATGAATCGAGCGCCAAAATTGGTCCAAACACCAGCCTGACGATCGATGAGTTCGTCTACAATCCGGGCTCCGGGTCGGGAAAGATCGACATCGGGATGAACAGCGGCCTGGCCCGTTTTTATGGCGGCCAGGTTTCGAAAGGGGGCGTCATGCAGGTTGCGACGCCGCACATGGTGCTCGGAGCGAGAGGCGGCATCATCGAAGTGCTGGTGGCAGCCGGCCAGACCGTCGGCATATTGCGCGCCGGCCGCATGACCTGCACGATCAATGGCAAACGGCTGGTCATCACGAACCCGGGCTACGCCTGCACGTCGGACGATGGCAAGCTTCTGGCCGGCTACGGCGGCATCGACGCCTTCCCGATCTTGGACAGTATCGACCGGATAGCGGGAACCGGCCTGCCGGGCGCACCGGGTCCTGGGTTGGACGTAAGCGCAATTTGTGCGTCGGCTCTAGGCTCCTCGCTCAAAGTCTGCGGGTCCAGGGACGGCGCACTGCCAGGAGTGGTCATGGAATTCCCTGACAGCCCAACGCCACCTGCGGGCAGCGGGGGGCGGCGGGGCGAGTGTGAGGGTGAGGGTTGCTGCTACTACTACAACTGCGATTAGGCCTGACTGCACGAGATGAGCCACTCGGTCGGTAGGCGCTGGGCTGATTGGCGGCAAGCCGGCAGACGCAAAATATCCGGCCTTGTGGTCGTGCTCCTGCTGCTCGCTTGCCATTTGGCTTTTGACGGGCCGTTGTCGCGCCTGCGTGAGCGGACGTACGACTTCTATCAGTTTCTCGCCCCACGTCAGGCGACGAGCAATCCTGTCGTGATCGTCTCGATAGACGACGCCAGCCTCAAGGCACATGGGCGATGGCCCTGGAACCGTGGCCTCTTGGCCGATCTGGTCAATGGCATCACGCAGTCCGGTGCGGCGGTGGTCGGGCTTGCGCTGGTACTCCCCGAGGCTGACACCTCGCCTGAGGGCATGGCCGGAGACAAGCGCCTGGCAGCGGCGCTGTCCAAAAATCGAACGGCGCTTGCCGTCAGCCTGGGCAATGAAGCGACGGTTTCAGAAGCAGAACCCAAAGCCGGCTGGTCGATCGTCGGGCAAGTACCCGATACACTTCCCGGCTTCACCGGTCTTACCGGGTCGCTTGCCGAATTCTCGAACGCCGCCGCAGGCCTCGGCGTGATTCGCACCTTGCCCGATCCCGACGGCGTACTGCGCCATGTGCCGCTGCTCTGGCTTCGCAATACCCCTCAACGCGCGCAGCTGTGGCCGTCTTTCGCACTCGAGCTCCTGCGCCTTTACGCTGGACAGGACGGTTACACAGCCCGGATGAATGCAGCCGGGTTCGACGCACTCAGGATGGCAGGCGCCATTGTGCCGCTCGAGCCGGAGGGGAGCATCCGCCTCTGGGAAACCGCCACGGACACGCCTCGCCTGTCTGCCAGCACTATCCTTTCGGGCCATGGCGATCCGCGGCTGCGGGACGCCATCGCCATTGTCGACCTGTCGGCTGTGGGCCTGACGCAGTACCTGCCCACGCCGACGAGTCCAGCGCGACCAGGAGCGGAGATCCACGCCGATGCGATCGGCCAGATGCTTGCCGGGCGCTTCCTGGCAGAGCCAGCGCACGCGCGTATGCTCGAGCGGCTCTGGTTTCTCCTCAGTGCCCTCGTTTTCATCGGGGTTTCCGGAGTGCTCGCCGGGCGTGTCGTGCTTGGCGCCATCTCCCTGGCGCTGCTGGCCGTCACGCCGTTCGTGTTCGGCGCTCTCGAGTACAGCCTGCAGGGTGCACTCTATGACCCGCTGCAGCCGGCGCTTGCAACCATCATGGTTGCGGGCTTCGAAGGCTATGTCCTCTACAGGCGCAGCGAGCAGCGCCGGTCCACCCTGACGCGACAGTTCTCCCAATATCTGTCGCCCTCCGTGGTGCAGCGCCTCGCAAGCTCGGACACCGAGGCAATCCTGTCCGGCGAGAAGCGCGAGATCACAATTTTGATCAGCGACATACGTGGCTTCACGACCATGAGCGAACAGCTCGACACCCAAGAGATCGCCAAGGTGGTCAACCATTTCCTCGGCATTGCGACCGATGAGATCCTCAAGCGCGACGGCACCATCGACAAGTTCATGGGCGATGCGGTGCTGGCCTTCTGGAACGCACCGCTAGATCAACCCGATCATCGTGAGCGTGCGCTCGACGCGGGCCTGGCCCTTATCGAGCGGGTGAGGCGCGAAGACGCCGCCTTCACCGCGGATGGCCATCGCTCCATCGAAATCGGCGTCGCCATCGAGACCGGCATCTGCTCGGTAGGCAATTTCGGCTCCGAACGGCGCTTCGATTACACCGCGATCGGCTCCCCCGTGAACCGCGCGGCACGGCTCGAATCGACGACCAAGAAGCTGGGCATCCCCCTGGTGCTTGGACCCGGCTTTGCGGCAGCAGCATCGATGCCGGTCGTCCAGGCGGGCGCCTTTGAGCTCCAGGGTTTCAAGGGCGAGGTGCCGGTTTTCACCGTTCCGGAGATGCAAGCTGCTCAACAAGGTATGAGCCGCGAAGTAGAGAGCCAACGTGGTGAGCAATCTGGCGCCCCCGCCATGGTGGTTGGTTCGCCGCCATCCGTGCAAATGGCGCCGCTTGACCTGACACCCCGAACCCGGAGCATCCGCTGATCGGATCCAGCGGATCGCAAGATGCAATTGTCACGGGCACAGACGGACATCTTGTTTCGGCGACCATCGAGGGATGCGACGGCTTGCGTCACTCGTCCTTGAAAGTCACCTTCATATGTTTGTGCACCATTGAGGCGAGGTCCTCGGCATCCCAGTTCGTTAGCCTGATGCAGCCGTGAGAGAAGGTCTTCCCGATCTTGCCGGGTTCGGGCGTGCCGTGAATGCCGTAGCTTTCGATGGAGAGGTCGATCCAGATTGATCCCACGGGATTGTTAGGGCCGGCAGCAATGGTGAAGGGCCGCTTGGTTTTGACTCCCTTGAATGCAAAATCGGGATCGTAGTGATAGGTCGGGTTGTGCACCACCCTTTGGATCTCTGCCTGCCCACTTGGTGCCGGCTTCTCGTCGCTCCCGATCGAGGCAGGGTAGACGGCAAACGCTTTATTGGAGGGGTCGAGCACGCGCACCTGATGAGCGCCTTTGTCGACTTCGACGCCGGCAATGGTGGCGGGAGGTTCACCCCGGCCAACATCTGGTACCAGCAGCGTGGTTCCAGCTTTCCTGAATCCGGTGCCTGGGTTTAGCCTCCTGAGCAATGGTTCGCTCACATGGAAGCGCTCCGCCAGCTTCTCGATCGAGTCGTGATAGCCAAGCCTTCTCAGGCGAGCCATCCTCTCCATGCGCCCCGGAATGCGTTTGGTGAAGGGGCCGCGTACATCTTTGCGGGTCAGTTCATAGGTGATCAGAGCTGGGCTGGTGGAGGTTGCCATCAGCTTGTCCCAAGTCGCCTGGGTGAGCTTGCCATCTGGGGCCAGTCCGTTCGACGCCTGGAAGGCCTTGACCGCCTTGGCGAAGTTCTCTCCAAGGCGGCCGTCGATGAGCCCCGGTGAGAAGCGCGCACGATCCAAAAAAATTTGCGCCTTCAGCACGGCAGGATCGAGCCCTTTCGGATCGCCGGCGGAGAATTGCGCCTGATTTACCGCGGCTAGGTCCAGCTTGGCCGCCTCCGTCCCGCCGCATGCGAAGGCGAGTGCAATGGCGAGGAGGAGAAGGAGCCTGATCATCGATGTCACTCCTTACGTTAAATCGCACCTGATCTGCTTCTATGACGCGCTGTGGCAGATCTGGTTCCATTCGCCGGTAGGAGGATCCTAGGCAACCTGCCTTACGCTGCCGACCGGTCCGAGACGTTCGATGCCCGTGACTTGCCCCTCACGAGAGGCGTTGCTGGCCGCGCAGATCGGCAGTGTAAAAATGGTCTGGCCATGTTGACGTGAGCTTCTACCTTCAAACTGCCCACTACCTGGACCGGCAGTCAAATGGTCTCAGGGCAGCAAGTGAGGAGATGCGCTGGGAACCGGCTTGTCGGGCGGGTATTCTATTGATCTTCGGTATCGATAGATCCATGTTCCGTCGTCACTGTGATCGCGTTGTCGCCCGCGATTGCTCTAGCGTATTCGAAGCGCTCCAACTTCTGTTCTGCCGATAGGCCTTTGAACATCGCGGTGGCCGAGTTCGTGATTTTGAAGTCGCCGCAACTCGGACAGCGAAACTCCCGGATATCACCAACTGTCTCCGAATTAACGAGCGCCTGCTCATCTGTAATCGGGCAAATTGCGGCCATCCAAGCCATCGTGGTCCTCCGTCCTAAGGCCGTCCTCGATTACCCAAAAGGCATCGTCGAGTGCAAAATCCATTTCTGCCGACGCTCACCCCACCTGGAGTACTCCACCGAGTCGATTGCGCTCTCCACTCTCCAACCCGGAATGTGGATTAAAGCCAGTTCTTCGGCGAGCGATTTGCTGGTGGGCGGTAGGCGCTCTCGCTCTGGAGCCTCTCCCAAACGATCGGAGATGTTCATGTAGCGTCGGGCAGGACCGAAGGGCCGGAACGTGGCGTTTTCATCTCTTCGGCAATCACCAGTAGCGCCTCCAGAGCGACGGCGATCCCCGACATCACCGTACTTATGTCTGCGCTGCCGCCGAGCGTCGAAAGTTCGGCCGCTCGCGTTTGCATGCTTTGGCTCAGCTCTTGTAACTTCAGGCGCAGCTCGTCATCCATGTATGTTCTCCAAGCTTGACGCTGGAGGAACGCGCTTGCTTACAACCCGTTCCGCCGGTGGCCGCAGAGAACCAGAGACACCGCAGATGCTACAACTTGCGCTTTGGCGGCGCTTAGGATGGGCGGTGGATTGAGCCTCAGCGACTGACCGTCGGCAAATAGCGGATGCTTCAGTCTCGAAAAGGTGCTGGACGGCTCGATATGCACCGCCCCTTGGCCCTGGGTGCTGGTCCCATGCACAGTAAGGCCGTGCAAGTGCGCGCGGCCTCTGGGCTCAACATTCCAGTCGTCATGGTCCAAAGTTGTCCCAAGGTGGGTTCTCACCAAAGTGGGCGGCGAGAAGCGTTACGAAGCTTTGAACTTTGGCGGAAAGATGCCTGCTTGACGGGTACATCGCGTAGATCGACCGGCTTACCGGCTTGAACTGGGGCATCACTGTCTCCAGTTGGCCCGAACGAATGGCTTCTCCAACAAGGAAAGTGGGGCAAAGTACTATGCCTGCTCCACCCAGCGCCGCATCGCGCAGGAGCTGCCCGTTCGTTGCCGTCATCCGTGCAGTGATTTTTACCGCCACTTCCCCCTTTGGTCCGTCGAACCGCCATTTTCCGCGGCTGGCGCGCAACGCGTAGTCCAGACAATCATGGTCGTGGAGATCCGACGGCTTTGTGGGACGCCCGCGTCTGTCCAGATAATCGCGCGAAGCGCAGACCACCTCGCGTGAAGGCGCGATTCGGCGAGCAACCAGATTGGAAACCGTGAGTGGAGCGATGCGTACCGCGACATCCAGGCCCTCTTCCACGATGTCAACCACACGGTCGTCCAACACCAACTCAACCGACACCTCCGGGTAGACCGCGAGATATTCTGCAACGACTCTCCCAAGGTGCATCGCGCCGAAGGAGATCGGCGCGCTGACACGCAGTGAGCCGGTGGGACGTGTCTTGCTCTCGGCCGCGCTCGTACGAACTTCCTCGACATCCTCGATTATGCGCAGACTGCGCTCGTAGACGGAGGCGCCGAGCTCTGTCAGGCTTATGCGCCGGGTCGTCCGGTTGAGAAGGCGTGCGCCAAGCCACTCTTCCAGCATCTGGACATGTTTGCTCACGGCCGCTGGCGATAGTCGCATCCGCTTGGCCCCTCCAGCGAAGCTGCCTTCACTGACGACGTTGGCAAACACGGTCATGCTGGTCAGCCGGTCCAACTGCAATCACCTGTTTCATTCACGTTTCGTGAATTCACCATCCATATTTTCCCCGATTATCAATCCGCAGTGGACAGATTATCTGAAGCCAGGCGGGGATCAATTGCCCGATCCGTCTCTCTAACGTTTGCCCGAAACGTCGGCGTCGAGTGCCTTCTCGCGGGCTGGAGGTGATCATGTCTCTGACCAAAGCAGCCCTTCAGGAGAAACAGGGAGCCACTGTTCGCATGTGGCTCTCCGTGCTCACCGTATCGCTGGGTATTTTTTCGATGATCACTGCGGAGCAACTCCCTGTGGGGCTGATTCCGGCAATTTCTTCCGAGTTGAATGTCTCTATTGGGAGTGGCGGTCTCACGGTGACGATACCCGGCGTAATTGCGGCGTTCGCTTCTATCGGTTTGCCGTTGGCAGTGGGGAGGCTCGACCGGCGTATTCTGATGGCGGGCCTGCTCGCGGCAATGGCTGCGGCGAGCGTGATTTCAGCGCTCGCAACGAACTTTCCCGTTCTGCTCGCGTCCAGGCTGCTCGTCGGGATCACCATCGGTGGCTTTTGGGCGATAGCCGGGAGCATCGCAGTACGCCTTGTTCCTGGACCGTCCGTGCCGCGCGCCATGACTATTGTCTTCGGCGGTGTAAGTGCCGCTGCGGTGCTGGGCGTGCCGGCCGGCACGATCATCGGTGATCTAGTCGGCTGGCGCGGCGCGTTCTGGTCTCTCGCCGGCCTGAGCTTTGCCATATTGCTCGCCGCCCTGCTTGTGCTTCCGAAGCTGGAGGCGGCGGAGCCTGTGGAGGTGAAAGCCCTGCGTGCGCAATTGCGCAATCCCGCCCTTCTGGCGGGCGTGGTTGCGACGGCACTGCTGGTGGCTGCTCACTACGGTGCCTACACCTTCGTGAGCCCGGTGTTGCTGGAGGTCTCGGGCGTCACTGCAGGGAGCATAGGCTGGCTACTGTTGGGGTATGGCATTCTCGGAATGATTGGCAACGCCGTCGCAGGCGTCTGGGCCGCCAAATCCGTCGGTCGCACATTGGCCTGCGTCGTCATTGGGCTCGGCGCCACGCTGGCTCTCTTCCCGTTACTCGGGGTCACGCCGCTCACAGGAACCATCCTGCTGCTGGTGTGGGGCTTCGCGTATGGCGCGGCGCCCATCACGCTGCAGACGTGGGTGCTGAGTGCAGCACCAGAAAGCGCGGAGACCGCGACGGCCATCTACTGCTTCACTTTCAATTTTGCCATCTCCGTGGGTACCCTAGCGACCAGTCAGATCGTCGACACGATGGGCGTGAACAGGGTCCTCTGGGTCGACTCCGCCATCATCCTGCTGGTGCTGCTGCCGGTGTGCCGCGCACCCATGCTTAACCGGAACATCGGAAACTCGTAGACAGCAAGCCATCCTGTGCCGCCCATCTGATGTGATAGGTTGAAGTAGATCTTCGTTTCCTCTGTCTTGAAAGTCACGCGCGTCACATCAAACGCGGGTTCCGCCGCACCGTACGGGTGCCGATGCTTTGCGCCCCCGGAGGACAACTGGCTACTTGAAAAAGGACTTGATCCCCTCGTCGATATGTGTGCTGATATGAGATCGATCTCATGCCGCGCTCTGAATTGCTGTTCTCTACGGGAGCGCGCTCTGGGAAGCATATGTCTGAATGACGATGAAGAGGGAGGTTCAAGTGAGGAAATTGATCGCGTGGCTGGCCTTGGCCACTACCACGCTCGCGTTCGCGTCTGCGGCGTCGGCGGGTGAAACCATCGACCGGGTTACCTCGAAGAAGGCAATGGTGGTCGCCACAAACAGCGGTTGGCCGCCGCAGAGTTTCCTCGACGACAGCAATCAGTTGGTCGGCTTCGATATCGACGTCTCGAAGGAGATCGCACGGCGCCTCGGTGTGGAGGTCAGTTTCGACACGCCGGACTGGGCGACGATGACGGGCGGCCATTGGCAGGGACGCTACGATCTGGGTGTCGGCTCGGTGACGCCGACCAAAGCGCGGGCCAAGGTGATCGATTTCGAAGGCATCTATTATTATAGCCCCTACGTTTACGTGGTTCACAAGGACAGCCCGGCCAAATCGGTCGCCGACCTGAACGGCAAGATCATCGGCGTCGAGACCGCCACCACGTCGGAGGATTTCATCCGTAGACAACTCGAGATCGATGCTCCCGGCCTGCCGCCCATCGAATACAAGCTGGAGCCCGGTGAGATCAGGACTTTCGCCGACTCAATGCTGCCGTTCGACGATTTGAGGCTCGGCGACGGCGTGCGCCTCAACGCGGTCATCGCACCAGAACAGACGGCTCAGAACGCGATAAAGAACGGCTACCCGTTGCGTGTCCTGGAAGGCGGCTATGCCTTCCGTGAGCCACTGGTGGTGATCGCGGAAAAAGGTGATGCCGAGTGGAATGCCAAGATCGGCGGCATTCTCGACGAGATGAAGAAGGACGGTACCCTCGCGAAACTGACCACCAAGTGGTACGGCAAGGATTACAGCGCCGACTGAGGAGCGTCGTGGATAAAGCTTGAGCGGGATGCATTCAATTGAACATCCCGCTCCATCTGTTTTGTTTCAGCCGCATTTCCACGACACCGGGCGCTCCGCCTGCCTGCAAAATGCTCTAGTGCCGCCACCTCATCATATTGATCATGACATGTCCTGACACCTATTACCGACGCACGCTTGCCGACAACACCATCAGACCGCCGCTGAGCGGCGTTTCCGAGTGCGAGACAGTCGTTGTCGGCGGCGGACTGGCCGGCCTGACGACGGCGTTGCAGCTGGCTCGCGCCGGCCAGCAGGTCGTCGTGCTTGAGGCGCAGCGGATAGGCTTCGGCGCCTCCGGTCGCAATGGCGGCTTCGTCAATCCCGGTTTCGCCACCGGCACCGACAACATCGCCGCGATGGCCGGCGTCGACGCGGCACAAAAACTGCACCGCCTGTCCATCGAAGGCGTCGACTTCGTGCGGCAGACGATCCGCGATCTCGACATCAAGGCGGCAGAGCCGCGCTCCGGTATATTGAGCGTGCTTCGCCACGATGGCGGCACCGCGCTCAAGGCATATGCCGAGCAACTGGCGCGGGATTTCGACTACCGGCTCGACTATCTCGATCGCGACCAGGTGCGAGCAGTGCTGCATTCCGATCGCTACCACCAAGGCCTGCGCGATCCCAGCGCCTTCCACATGCATCCGCTTAACTATCTGCGCGCCGTTGCGAGCGAGATCGAGCGGCTGGGCGGCAGGATATACGAGAGAACGGCTGCCGTTGAAGCCAACCTTGACGGCGCCGAAAAGGTCTTGCGCACCGACAGCGGCGAAGTGCGCGCCCGCCAGGCCGTAGTTGCCACCGGCGGATATACGGGCCCACTGGTCGGCCGGCTGCAGCGGGCATTCCTGCCTATCGCCACTTACGTTATGGTGAGCGAGGAGGCGCCTGACCTCATCGCCAAGGCGATTACGACGACCGACGCCGTCGGCGATAACCGTCGCGCAGGCGATTATTACCGTGTTGTCGAAGGCGGCAGGCGGCTGCTCTGGGGAGGGCGCATCACCACCCGGGCAGCCTCATCGGGCGTGTTGGCGAGGCAATTGCGCCGTGAGATGGTCACTACTTATCCGCAGCTCGAACACCTCAAGACCGAACTCGCCTGGTCCGGGCTCATGTCTTATGCCCGGCACATGATGCCCCAGATAGGCCCGTTGCAGCCGGGCGTCTGGTACCTCACGGCTTTTGGTGGCCATGGCATCAACACCACGGCGATCGCCGGCAAGTTGATCGCCGAAGCCATGCTGGGACAATCGGACCGCTACCGGCTGTTCACACCCTTCGGCCTTGCCTGGGCGGGCGGCCCGGCTGGACTTGCGGTTGCGCAACTCACCTACTGGAAGCTGCAGGCGCAGGATTGGTGGCGCGAGCGGGCCCGCTGACCGCAGGGAGATCGAAGACGTGATCGGCCGACTATTGCTCAACCACCCGGACGCGGCGCGCCGCGTTGGCGTGTTCTTCGTGCTCGCCGCCATCGCCGCCGGCCTGTATGGGCTCGGCATCAAAGCCAGTTGGCTCGGCAAGCTCGTTCCGTGGTCCGTCGAGTGGCTCGCCGCCAACCCGGACGTCGGGCGGGCGGTCTCGGCGGTGCTGATCGCATTGATCTTGGTGGCGAACTGGAACGCGCTGCGGTATCTCAGCCGCAAACAGCAGATTGTGGCAGTCTGGATAGAGCTGTTCGTGTTGCTAATGTTGTTTTTCTATTCCTTCGACCTGTCCTTCGCGTTCATCGCCAAGAAGATCGGCTTCCTTGTCTCGAAGGGTGTGGTGACGACCCTCTACATTTCGGCCATTTCGATCGCCATCGCCACCCTCATCGCCTTCGTTGGCGCCATCGCCAAACTTTCCCGCAACGGCGTGGTCTATGGCTTGGCGACCTTCTATACCTCTCTGTTTCGTGGCTTGCCGTTGTTGATGCAGATCTACATCATCTATCTCGGCCTGCCGCAGATTGGCTACGTGATCGGCGCCGTGCCGGCCGGCATCATGGCGCTGTCGCTCTGCTACGGCGCGTACATGACCGAGATCTTCCGCGCCGGCATCGAAAGCATCTCGCGCGGCCAGACCGAGGGTGCTACGGCACTCGGCCTTAGCGCTAACCAGACGATGTTCCTGGTGATCCTGCCGCAGGCGATGCGGGTCATCGTGCCGCCAACCGGCAACCAGTTCATTGCGATGCTGAAGGATTCTTCGCTGGTCTCGGTGGTCGGGGTCTGGGAGATCATGTATCTCGCACGCACGCAGGGCCAGACCGAGTTCCGCCACATCGAGATGCTCATCACCGCCTCGATGATCTATTGGCTGCTCTCGTCGAGTTCCTGCAGTCGCGGATCGAGGACCGGTTTGGGCGCTCACTCAAGCGCTGATCGTCATCCGTGATCTTCGCCAAAGCGAGTTGCACAGCACCGCAACAGCCAGCTTCGGAGAGCAACTGCAGATTGTACGCGAAAGCACGCCGTTCGGCGACGTCGTCAAGGGTGAATCAGCCCGGTGTTTCAGTGGCTTAGCCCGATCGGAGGGCAGAATAGAGCAAGTGCTGGACGAGCATGTTCGTTGGCCGGCCTCCCGGCAACTACGACCGATTGCTGGACGCTATGTATCAATGGTAGCCGAGTTCGCCACGTGGTTCGCTAGGCAGTGGTTTGCGCGTTACCAGCCGCGCGACTCGGTCCATACCCTGCACAGCCAAACGCACCGGCGAGGCTTCCCGGGAATGAAGCTCGGCATGGTGTTTCGTTCCTTTGAAGTGGGCGTGTTTGGGGGAAGACCGTAGTCGGCGTGTTCGCGCCCGGTGGAATTTTCGAAGAGTTGTTTCCAACGGCGGGAACGAACCAAACTTCCATGCATTTAGCTCTGGCTTCGTTCATTCACTCTTTCTTCTGGGAGCTGGACCATTGTCATCCGGAGGCTATCTCTTGGCCGACCAACAAACCAATGACGTTTCCATCGTTGATCTGATACCTGCCCTGCGGGCTTTCGCGCGCACCTTCTGCCGCGTTCCAGACGATGCCGACGATCTGGTGCAGGAAACGTTGACCAAAGGGCTCGCCAACATCGACAAGTTCGAACCCGGTACACGCATGAAGTCGTGGCTCTTCACCATCATGCGCAACACCTATTACACCCGGATCAAGATCGCTGCACGGGAAGCGCCAGGCCTTCTCGACTGCGCGTCTTCGAGACCGATTTCGGAAGCTACCCAGGAATGGACCGTTCAGAGCAAGGAAGTTCACGGCGCCATCCAAAAGCTGCCCGAACATCAGCGCGAGGTGCTGATGCTGATTGGCGTTTTAGGAGTGGGCTACGAGGAAACCGCCGAAATCTGCGGCTGCGCGGTAGGGACGGTCAAGAGCCGGCTGAACCGTGCCCGCGCCAACATCCTTGAGCTACTCGGGGAGAGCTCGTTGCAGACATTGATAGAAAGGCGAAATCAGCTGTCGGATGGTCAGCTCGATATAGAGGTCGACAGCCGCAGATAATCAGCTCTTCACGTCTCGCCGACGCTTCTCGACGAGAGCGTTTTGCAATTCGATCGCCAGCTTGGACAGGCGGTCCGGTATCTTTTCCTGCTCTATGGCGGCCAGCAGGGAAGCAATCTCCCGATCCACTGCCATCTCGACAAGCAGATCCGTGGTATCGTCGCTCGAATGAGACATCACGTTCTCTTGATAGCATCCCTAGATCCAAGTCTGATGATGAGCGCTCGGCACTACAAGGCGTTGTCGACCGCCGAGAGGCTCACCGGCGGCCCTTGCACAGTTTTTCCTCCGTGCCGCGGCAAGACGCGGCGCGGTGGCGTCAGTCCTTCAGCAACCGGTTTGCGGCGTGATCCTGAAATTGATCGGACTTGATTCGATTGCCGTCCAGCCCGCGCTCTCGGCTATGTTGCTTCCTGTCGCGGTTGGACAAAACCGCGTTTTCTTCGATCTTGTCCTTGTCCAAGGTGGTCATTGCGCCGGCGCCGGCACCTTTGCCTTGGCTGCCTTGGCCGAAATGCTTTTTGCCGCCGGATGCCATGATCTCCTCCTTCGAATCCAGGACACCGATCGGTGCCGACGCCCGAACCGGCATCGCGCTGTAATGTTCCGTCTCACCCAGCAAGCAGGAAGGCGTCGCCATCCCATGACCGAAACGGCTTCTCGCCGTCGATGACGACCCGCAATTGGTGAGCTTGCGCAAGACGGCCGATGTCGGCCCGGTCCAAAGAAAGCGATCCGCGATAAGAATAGTTCAGCAATGCGAGCCGGCCCGGCCGTTTGAGAACGCGCGCAATTTCATCGAAAAGCCGCTCAGCCATGCCGGCCAGGACCAGGTAGGGAAAGCTGTCGACCGCCAACACGCAATCGAAACTGTCGTCGTCGAAGTCGGCCAGATCGAGACCGGAGGTTTGGCGCAGTTCGACATTGCCGAGCGCTGCGCATTGCTCGGAGGCGATAGAGATCATCCGCGAAGATATGTCGATGCCGACCATCCGCTTGAAGGAATTGAACAGCGCGCGCTCGAAACGTCCGATGCCGCAACCGATGTCGAGAATGTCTCGTTGAATTCCGGTGAATTCTCGCGCCTCGAGCCATTCAACGATTTCGTCGGTCATGGCTGTCAGCCGCTCGTCATCGCCAAGGGATCCTAACTGGACACTTGCCGCGGTCGAAATTGCTGCCGCGGCATCAAAACTCGAGGCCAGCCTCCTGACCACGGCGATATCCGTCTCGCCGTTACCGCGTTCATGCCGAACGGCGCCGCCTGTCGCTCGCAAAGTGGCAAGGACGCCCGGTTTGTGGCGCAGCAGTCCAGCGACCTTTCGCAGTCTTTCAGCATCGCCGGTATTCGCCGGACGGACTTTCAGCACGACCTCCGCCAATTCCGCCGCTTCAATTGTGGGCGGCAGGTGAAGCGCCAGCCTGACGAGAACAGCTTCGGCGCAGGCACCATCGGCCACACAACCTTCGACCGCCCGTCTGACCGATGTCCGGCGCTGCGCGTGCACACTCATGACATCAACTCCGCGTCCAGATCCTCCGCATCGTCCACCTGTCGACGGCGCCCCAGCCATATTTGTAGGCTTCCTGGCCGCGCAGGAAGTCGAACTCGCGCGCATCCTCGCGGATCGACTCCGCGATCGCGTGGCCGATCAGGATCGCACCTGGGCTCTCCTCGGCATAAGCAGGATCGAGGCCGCCGAGATAGGCATAGGCGCGGCCGCGGTGGTGAAATCCGTAATAGGCGGCGACAGTCGTGCCATCGATCGCGAGCAACCAGCATCGGACCAGACCGTGAGCATCGAGCAAGGGAAGTGAAAGCCCATGGAAGTGCTGCACGGCGGGGTCGGCCAATACACCACCTCCATGTCCAACCCAGCGTGCATGGTGCAGGCGGATCAATTGGTTCAGGAAGTTCTGATCGCCCCGGGCTGACGCCAACGCGAGCCGGCCGCGTCTGGACGCCGCTTGACGCGCCCGGCGCAACTGGCGCCTGCGCCGAGCGGGAACGCAGCCGGCCAACGTTTCGTCGCCGGCAACAGCAAGCACGGGGCAGGCTGCATGAATTGCCGGCCTCTCGACCGTTAAACCGGGATGCGCGATCGTAAGACCGGCACTGTTTTGCGGCAGATCAGACAAGATCCATTGTGACCACCCGACCGAGCAGATCGTTTCGGCAATGGTGGCGACAACCGCCGCCTCGATATCCTGGACAGCCAGGATGTCCAGATAATCACTGAGCGAAATGCCGACCGGAAGCAGCTTCGAACCGGCCGTTCCATGCTCGAGATAGAGTGGCGCCAGCCCGACCAGATCGCCGCCACGCCAGACCGCGACTGTCGCCAGTTCACCGGGTGCGAATGCGCGCCACCATGGCACCAGCCAGGCGGGGGATTGGAACGGCGTCGCAGAGGAACTCTGCTCCCACAGTTTCCACCAGTGCGGTGTCAAGGCATCGAATTTTACGGGGTCATCGATGATTTCGCTGCGCAACACTGCTTTTCTCACGGTGCCGCAGCGAAGCGCCTGCGATCGGTGCCAAGTTGTGCCAGGGCCTGATAGGCAGCCATATACGACGAGATCATCCGTTCCAGCGAAAACCGCCGCCGCGCTTCAACCCGGCACGCCTCGGCGTCCAGGCTGGGCGCCGCAAGAATGGCTTGGGCCATCTCGTCGACTGTGTTGACGAGAAAGCCCGTCCTGCCGTGCTCGATGACATCCGCAAGCGCACCATTCGGGAATGCGACCACCGGGGTACCGCAGGCGAGGGCCTCCATGGCGACAAGCGAGCTTGTCTCGGCGGCGAGGCTTGGAATGACCAGACAGCGGGCTGCGTTGAGAAAGCGCCTCTTGGCGTTAAAACCGAGCGGGCCCAGGAAGCGGCGGCGAGCATCAAGACGGGATTGGACCTCGTCGCGAAAGTAGCGCGTATGTGTTTCGTAGGGATAGACCTTGCCGCCGATGACCAGGGGCACGCCCGCCTGTTTGGCCGCGTCCAGGGCCAGGTGAATGCCCTTTTCCGGGCAGACCCGGCTGAGAACCAGGGCAAAGTCTCGCTTCGGCTGCACCAGGTTCAATGATTCGATGTCAACGCCGTTGGGAATCGGCGCCACCAGTCTGGCCCCTGGTGGCGCCGTTTGCTGCTGGGTGGACGAGACCGCATGGAGCCACAGGTCGTCGCGCGTCGGTCGCAGAGCCTCGGCCGGATACCAGTCCAAGGGCAGGTGGAGGCTCACCAGGGTCGGGCCATCGTCGGGCAGATAGGCATCGAAATCGATGCCGTGCAGATGGACCACATCGACCGGCCATCGGGCGCGGGCAGCGGCGATCGCTTTGCGATGAGCCTGCTGCGCGCGGCTCTTCGCCGCCTCGTCGAGCACGCCGTCTTCAGCCGGTATTTCCACAAGGGTACCGCTCGCGCTGGAGCCGTGGCAGCCAATGACGATAGAGCGGTGGCCGGCGCGAACCAGTGCCCGATCGAGCATCGACAGAACCTGTTCGGCACCGCCGACAGCATCGGGTCCGACGGGCGCGAGAGGGTAGGCGACATTGAGGACAGTGAGCGCCGCGGCTGGTTGCGCCTCGGTCCCGTATGCCGCACCACCTGTCGGTGATGCCGCTAATTCGTCCAATGTGTCAGGCGTCTGATGCATGGCAGCATGACACTTTCACGCTGCCGAGGCCCGCCGCGTCGGGAGCGAAGCGGACGTCATGCCGGGCGCATAGCGGCGGATCATGGTTGCGCAGAATTCCGCGAACTCCTCCGGCGCCAGTGGCGGGCTGGTGTGGTGGGGCATCATTCCCCGATGCTGCGGTGTAAAGCAAAAGGTGACCGTCACGTCGAAATCGGCGAGTGCCTCCATCTGCCGGTCGAACCAGTCCAGCGCGTTCGGCCGGAAGCTGTCTGCCCAGGAAAGCCCCGTTCGCATATTGGTGACGCCCAGCCGCTTCATCCAGGCGACGGCATCGTCCAGCCGGGGGTCCTCGAAATGAAACCACTGCACCAGCCCCATTGCGGGCGTGTAGCGCAGGAACTCCTCCAGCGCAGGTTTTGGCGTACCGTCCTGGCGCAGCAGCCCCATGTGGAAATGTCGATAGTAAGAAGAGCCCTCCGCCTCGCGATGCCGCGTCGTTGCTTCCCATTCGCGCGGAAGATCGTAGAGGCTGTACCACTGGATGCGTGGTGCGTTGCCGATCAGCAACTCGGCGGTGCGCTTGAGCCCCCAGACCTGGATTTCTTCCGCGCCGAAGGTCGATACGCCGACTTCGCTGACCCAGATGGGAAGGTTGGTGACGGTCGCGATCTCGCCGATCTTCTGTGGCCATTCGTGGATCTGCCACAGGTTCCAGTCGAGCGGAAAGCCGTGCACGGCGACGGCATCGACATGGTCCAGCACGCCGAATTCCTTCATGCGGGTGATAAAGCCCGGATCTATCGGCGAGATGCCACCGAGTACTTTCGTCAAAGACGGGTTCTCCGACGCGATTGCGTCAGCCGACAAGATCGCCATCCTGGCAAAGCGGCTCCAATCGGGATCGAGCTCTGGGTCCCAATGCGATTTGTTGTTGGGCTCGTTCCAGATCATGGCGGCTTCAATCATGGAGCTGTCCTTTCGAGGGGTAGATGGCGCCGCCGCCGGCCGGGTCCCCGGCTGCGCGGCAGAAATAGACCTCCTGCTCGGGGTGCAGAACGATCTCGAAACCGGCGCTGCGCAGCATCGCTTCGGTGCAGGCGCGGTTTGGAATCCACCAGTTGGTGGGATCGTCGGCATAGCGGTGCTCGATGAAATGCAGCTTGGGAAACTGCGGCTGGTCGAACAGGTCATGCGTCCAGAAATGATAGTTTTCTTCCAACTCGGGCAGATCCGCGCTGCCGCGCTGCATGGACTGGAAGATCATCAGGTCACGGGCGACATGTTCGCGGATCAGGTCGAGCGCGAGCAAGGGGTGGCGCAAATGGTAAAGCACCCCCATGAACAGCACGACATCGAACGTCTCGCGCAGCGAGCCGACGTCGTAGACCGAAAGCTTCTGGAATTCGATCTCGCAATCGGCAACCTCGGCGGCAAAGCGAGCTTGGGCCAGATAGGCGTCATCGAAATCGATGCCGAGGACACGGTCAGCACCTCGCCGTTTCATCTCGATGGAGTAAAATCCTGCATTGCAGCCGATATCGAGTACCGCCTTGCCCGTCAGATCAGCGGGAATGGCATTGGCAAATTTGCGCCATTTGATCAGCGGGTAGTTGCCCAGAAAATGGTTGGGAGCGGTTTGGACGCCGGCAAGTTCCATGTTGTGGAACCATGGGCCGAGCGCATCGATGCGGCGGCGGATTTCGGCATGGGAATGCAGCATGGCTCAGGCTCCTTCGCCAGGAACGACGGGTACATGCGACTGCGCGCCGGGCATGATCATGGTGGGCCGGCGCTGCGCGGATGAGGCGTCGTCTTCAAGCAACCGCAGAGCTGTTCGATAGCCGTTGAAAGTGCCGACATCGACATAGTCCGACCCAGCCCTGACACCAAAAGCTGTACCGCCGGCCGCAATATAGGCGTTGACCAAAGTGCCGATATATTCGTCACTGCGCTCCCGCTCACGCCAGAGTCCCGCAAGCTGATGCAGGATATGGCCCGGCATCTTGAACGCACCCCAAACCCAGTTCGTGGCGGCATCCTGCCGCTTGACCTGGATTTCGATCACGCGCTCGTGGACGTCGATGACGACGGCGTCGAAGAATTCCGGCTGATCCACCGGGAAAAGCAGAAATGAGAGCTGATCGTCGGGCAAATGGCGGAAACCGTCCTCGGGAAACCAGATCGTATCGGGAAGGCCGACCAGGACGACCTCGTCGGGCGCGACGAGGGGCGCCGCCCGGAAGATCGCATCGCACAGACCGACGGGGTTCGGCTGCACCACGAAGAGAGCCGCCGCGTCACCGTAGCCGGCGGCGTAGTATTCAAGGATGTCGGATTTGCCCGATCCGATGATGAAGCAAATCTTGTCGACGCCGGCCTGCACCATGCGCCGTACCAGATACTCGCTCACGGCGCAGGGACGCTCGGTCTGTCCATCGATCCGGCTACCGACCGGCAGCAGCTCTTTCGAGAAGCCGAGCGGCTGAATGCGGCTGCCGCGCCCGGCAGCGGGTACGATGCCCAACATCAGACCGCTTCCCTCATCGGTTCGCCGGGAGATCTTTGAAAGGCATCGTTCAGGATGCGATCCAGTTCCGCCGCGCGCCGTGCGGAAGTGTGTTCGCCCAAGACCCGGTCGCGGGCACGCCTTCGAATGCCGTCGAGCTCGCACTCCGGCAATTGCAATGCGGCGACCACATCATCGGTGTCATGCGCCAACAATATTTCGCGGCCGGGTTCGAAAAATTCGGCTAGGCCCGGCCATGCATCGGTGACGATGGCAGCCCCACACGCGGCCGCTTCGAAGAGCCGTCCCGACGGGCACCAGCCCTTTTGCGCCATCGCCTCCCGGGTGACGTTCAGTGTCAGGCGAGATGATGAGAAGAAAGCCGGATGGTCGGCTGGCGGAAGATGCCTGACAAAGAAGATGTTGTCGCTCCATGGGAATTCCTGCGGATATTGCGCGCCGCCAATGATGAAGCGGTGGTCAGGCAGGCGCGCGGCCGGGCGGACCAGCAGCTTTTCGACGCCGGCCTGGCGATCCGCCGCGTAAGTTCCGAGATAGGACAGATCACCGGCGAATTCGGCCCGCTTCTCTGCCGGCCGGTGTTGGTCGGGATCGACATGCCCATAGAGAGGTACCACGTGACGCGCGCCTAAAACCGACTTAAGCGCCTCGATCGCCGAGCCGCCGGTGTAACTCAAAACGAGGTCGAAATCGGCAAGACCCTCAGGTCCGAAATAGGGCGGACGCTCGCCTTGCTCGATGCGGGCAAGCGTGACCGGAGTGTCGAGATCGTAGAAGACACGCAATCCGCGACCTGTCTGCTGCGCCAACCGCGAGGCCTCCACGGCGTCGGCACAGTAGGAAGTGACGACGACGACATCCGCTTGCTTCATTGCCCGCTCCGCAACGCGACGGATGTCTTCCCAGTCCGGATAAATGACGACGTTGCCGCCATCGAGCCGATCGAGATCACGCGTCCCGGCATAGTAGGGGGTATCGCGTTCGAAGAAGGTGATGGACCATCCCAGCCGACCCAGGGCGCGGATCAGTCCCCGCCAGAGCGTGGCATGGCCGTTGCCCCATGATGATGTAACGGTGAGACCGAAAATGACCATCTGCATCCGGAAAGTCCTCGTCAGGCAGCTTCGTTCATTCGCAGGAGCTTGGAGCCCCAGTCACCCGACACGATCGTCGTGATCGAGGCTGGATCGATGTCGAAGCGGAAGCAGTCGCCGACCGGCAAGCCAAGCACCTTGCAGACGGCGGCCTTGATGACGTCGGCGTGGCTGACCAGGGCGACACACTGATTCGGATGCCGCTCGCGCACTGCGTTCATCAGTGCGACGATCCGCTCCTGGACATCCAGCATGGTCTCGCCGCTCGGTGTCCTGGCCTCCTGCCGCTGGTCGTTCCACGCCCGCCAACCGGCATCGCCATTCAACTCGTCGAAAGTCTTTCCCGACCAATCGCCGAAATCGATCTCGTCGAGTTCGGCGCAGATCGCGATTTCGCCGACGCCGCAGGCAAGCGCGATCGGCACGGCCGTCTCTTGCGTACGCTCACGCGGGCTGCACAAGATGGCTTCAATCGGCTCCCGGGCCATGCGGCCACCAAGATGCGCGGCCTGCGCCTTCCCAGCCTCGCCAAGGCAAACGCCGTCCATCCGTCCTGCAAGATAGGAGCCGACATTGTCGTGCGCTGCATGACGGATCAAAAAGAACGTTGTCGTCATTCCGCGGCATCCAGCAAAGGCTCGTCCTTGCCGGCGATGAAAGCGAGCGTGCGCTGCCGCGCTTCGGCGTCGGTGAACTGTTCGGGAGGCGACTTCATGAAATAGCTGCAGGGGCCGGTCAGTGCTCCCGCTATGCCACGATCGAGCGCAAGCTTGGCGCAGCGTATCGCATCGATCACCACGCCGGCTGAATTTGGAGAATCCCAGACTTCCAGCTTGAGTTCGGCGTTGAGCGGCACGCCGCCGAAGGTCGTCCCTTCCACCCGGATATAGGCCCATTTGCGATCGGTCAGCCACGGTACGTGGTCGCTGGGTCCGACATGAATATTGCCCGGCTCCAGGGGAACATCGAACTGGCTGGCCACGGACTGGGTCTTGGAAATCTTCTTTGATTCCAGCCGCTCGCGTTCCAGCATGTTGAGGAAGTCGGTGTTGCCGCCGAAATTCAGCTGATAAGTGCGATCGATGCGCACGCCGCGCTCGCGGAAGAGATTGGCCAGCAGGCGGTGAACGATGGTCGCCCCGACCTGGCTCTTGATATCATCGCCGACCAGCGGCAGCCCTCGCTGCTCGAAGCGCCGGCGCCATTCCGGACGTGAGGCGATGAAAACGGGTATGCAGTTGACGAAGGCGCAGCCGGCCTCGAGCGCGCATTCGGCGTAGAAGCGCGTCGCCTCCTCGGAGCCCACCGGCAGGTAAGAGACCAGCACGTCGGCGCCGCTGTTGCGCAGGATTTCGCTGACGTCGGCAACCGGCTCCGGCGCCTCCTCGATTTCGTCGCGCAAGTATTTTCCGATGCCGTCAAGTGTCGGTCCGCGCTCGACGCGAACGCCGTTTGCCGCCGCATCGGCAAAGCGGAACGTGTTGTTGGGGGCGGCGTAGATTGCTTCAGCGACGTCGAGGCCAACCTTGCTCCTGGCGACGTCGAACGCGCAGACAATCTCGACGTCGTCGACATGGTAGCCGCCGAGGTCGGCATGCATCAGCCCTGGGATTGGTTCGTTGCTTTTTGCGTGACGATAATAGGAGAGGCCCTGCACCAGGGAGGATGCGCAATTGCCGACCCCGACGATACCGACACGAACCTTTTTCGATCCCACGAAACTGCCGCCCTATGCTGTTCAAAGGTAAGTTCCTGCCGCCGAACCACCAGCGTGCCGGAATGTTCCTTGGCCTGCCGAAAAATTGCGCAAGACAGCATGGATCGAAGCAGCGCTCGCTGCGTTGCCGCAAGGCAAAGCATTGGAAAACCGATCGATGATCGTTTACGGCGACCAGAAGCGGAGGCAGAGCGCAGAACGGCTTCGCGAAGCTGCCAGCGAGATTGCTCAAAGTCTGGACCGCATGGCTCGTGGCCTCCGACGCCATGCCGCGTTGGTCGGACTATTCATCAGCGTATCGGAACTGGTTCGGGCGCTTGCCGATGTCGATTTCGAGACCAGCGGCATCGACATCTTTTCGCCGCGGCAACAGCAAGGCGCGAGATTGCTGGTTGGTCTTGCGGCCGAGGTGGCGAAGTCGTGGCGAAGCGGTTTCGCCGTGGGCGGTGGCATCGACCCAGGACTTCTCCAACTGCTGGACGGGTTGGATTGCGAGGCTGAGGTTCTGACCGGTTCTGCCGAGGGTTACGCGCATTACGCGCTTTATCCCGAAAGCTATTTGGGAGCGGCGCAGGAGTCAGGTCTCGATGCGAACACATGCGTGATCGGCATCCGCAGCATCGGCCTGGGGCTTGCCGCCATAGTGGCTGCCGCGATTGGCGCGCCGGCGCCGTTCAGCGTTCGTCCGGTCGGCCATCCTTTCCGCAGGCACATCAATGCCGATCCGCGCTCGATCGCTTCCTGGAAGAACAATCCATCGGCACGCTTCGCCGTTGTAGACGAAGGTCCCGGTCTGTCCGGCAGTTCGATGCACGCCGTCGTCGCGTGGCTGCGGGAACTGGGTATTGGTATGGACCGCATTCACCTGTTTCCCAGCCATCCTGGCAACCCGGGCATCGAAGCGTCACGGGAGGCCAGGGAGACATGGTCGCGCTGTCCGAAACATGTGGCGACGGCGCTCGAATGCACCTTCCCCGAAAGCTCGAACATTCCCACGCTTAGCGAATGGGTGGCCGAGGCGGTCGGCAGCCCCGAATTACGCCTGACCGAACTGTCTGGTGGCGAATGGAGGAGCGTCCACTACGTCGACGAAAAGCATTGGCCGCCGAGCCCGCGCGGCATCGAGCGGCGTAAATTCCTGGCGTCCGCGGGGTGTGGTCGCTGGCTCGTCAAATTCGCCGGCCTCGGCGAAACCGGACGGCGTAAGAGACGAGCCGCGGAAATGTTGGGGAAAGCCGGGTTCGGATCGCAAGTGGTCGGGCTTTGCCACGGCTTTCTGGTCGAACGGTGGATTGACGGCACCACGATGGACCAGGCGCCGCTGCCAAGAGGAAGGCTGGTCGCGGAGTTGGCGCGCTATCTAACCTGGCGGGCGCTCAATCTCCGAACCTGCGAACCGGGTGCATCATTGCTCGCACTCGCGGAAATGGCTGTTTCCAATACATCTGAAGCCCTGGGCGAGAACCGAGCGGCGACGTTGCGCCGTTGGCTCTCGAAAAAAACCCCTGCGCATGTTCTGCAGCGGGTGGAAATCGACGGAAAGCTTCACGCGTGGGAGTTTCTCGTTTGTGCCGACGGCACGGTGCTCAAGACAGATGCCGTCGACCATTGCCGGGCACACGATTTGATTGGCTGCCAGCCGATAGAGTGGGACATTGCCGGCGCCCGTGTCGAATATGGACTATCCGACAGCGATGTGACGACATTGGTCGAGGGGATGGGGCTCGATATTGACAATGGCCACATCGATTTTTTCGAACCCTGCTATTTGGCGTTCCAAATCGGGCTCTGGAGCACGGCTGCGCAATCCGAAAATGGCCAGGAAAAAGCAAGGCTGGCCGCGACCGGAGACCGATACAGGGCGGGGCTGATACGGTTCCTGGACGAATCTCAGGTGTAGCGTTTCGATCAATCCAGCCTTCGTAGCATGTCTGCTTCCTGCTCGAGAATAGCGGCCACTTCCTCGCGCTGCAGATGCGTCATCATCAGGCTGACGCAGCACTCGAGATAGGTGATCGAGGAGCGCCGGAGATAGGCAGCCGCCTCGCGTTCGGCAATCTTGTCGACATCCTTCGCGGGTCGCTTGGGTTGCATGAGGATGATCCTCCGTATCGGGTCCCTCCCGCCAAACTACAAGGTTGGATGGATGTTCCGCACGATCTCCGGGCAGGTCCGGCCGCGGCCCGCGTCATGCAGGAAGGTTCTGCAGCCCGCCTGCGGGTCTCCTTTTGGCAAGGCCTGTCATCTGATCGCCGATGCCGGTGCCTTCGAGCGCCGCGAAATAATCGATCGTCAGCTTGAGCCCTTCGTTGAGCGGCACTCTCGGCGACCAGCCGAGCAGCGTTTTCGCACGCGAAATATCAGGCTGCCTGCGCCGAGGATCGTCTTGCGGCAGGGGCAGAAATTTCAGATCCGACTTGGTGCCGGTCATCGCCTTCACCAATGCCGCCAGTCGCACGATGGTGAATTCTCCGGGATTGCCCAGATTGACCGGCTTGCCCGGATTGGGGTCGATGTTCATCAGGCGCATCAATCCATCAATCAAGTCGGAGACATAGCAGAAGGATCGCGTCTGCTGGCCGTCGCCGAATATCGTCAGCGGACGCTTCTCGAGCGCCTGCATGATCAAATTCGAGACGATGCGACCGTCGGCCGGATCCATTCTCGGACCGTAGGTGTTGAAGATGCGCGCGACGCGGACGTCGGCCTTGCCGGCCCTTAGATAGTCGAAGCAAAGCGTTTCGGCGGTGCGCTTTCCCTCGTCGTAGCAGGCGCGTGGGCCGGTGCAGTTCACATGACCTACGTAATCCTCCCTTTGCGGGTGTTGTTCCGGATCGCCATACACTTCGCTCGTCGAGGCCTGCAGCAGTCGCGCGTCATTGCGGACAGCGAGTTCGAGCAGGTTGAGGGTTCCGATCACGCAGGTACGCGTGGTGTGTATCGGGTCCGCCTGATAACGCGGCGGTGAGGCGGCGCAGGCCAGGTTGAAGATGTGATCCACGGGCTCGCCGAGATCCAGTGGCCGGCAGATGTCCTGCTCGATCAACCGGAAACCCGGCCGGTCCATGATCGAGATGATGTTTTCCATGCGCCCGGTCAGAAAATTGTCGACGCAGATCACGCGCCAGCCGTTGCGGAGCAATACTTCGCAAAGATGCGAACCGAGGAAACCCGCGCCGCCGGCAACAAGCACCGTCTTTGCCCTGTGCGCCTTTCTTGTCTGTCGCATCGCTGTTTTCTCCTGTCTGCCGTTCATGCTGCACTTCCAATGTCGAGATCGAGGGCCGTCGCCCTTGGTTGGGTCAGCGCCGCCACGAATTCGCGAGCCCTGGCCGCGCCGGTGTGGGAAGCGAGGACGAGTTTGCGAGCCCGGCCGGCCATGGCCAGGCGTGCGCGCTCGGACTCGCCAACGAGGATATCGATGACATCGTCCGTCTCCGCGGCGGTGTGGATCGCCGACGCGGGAAAGAAGCTGTCGAGCCCTGGCCAGCGGTCGCTGACGATGGGCGTGCCGCAAGCCGCCGCTTCGAACAGGCGCACGCTGGGCGACCATCCTGCGGTGATCATGGAACTGCGTGTGACATTCAGCGTGTAGCGCTGACGGCTATAGAACGCGGCGTGATCGGCTGGCGGCAAATGTTCGATGCGTTCGACATTGTCCGGCCAGATGATGTCGGATGGATATTGGGAGCCGGCCACGACGAAACGGAGGTTCGGCATATGCCGTGCGGGCTCGAGCAGCAGAGCGTTCAGCATTGTCTGCCGGTCCATGCTGTAGGTGCCGAGATAGCCGAGATCCCAGCGGATCGGATCTCCTGTCGGGTGATGCCGTTCCGGATCGACCGAACAATAGAGAGGTTCGGCATGGCGCGCGCCGAAGTCTTGCGCCAGATGGTTGAGCGTTGGGCCGCCAGTGAAGGAGAAATAGACATCGAAATACGGAATTTGCCGCGAACTCAGATAATCGCAATCGTCGGCTGAAAGCTTGGCCAGGGTCACCGGGGTGTCGATGTCGTAAAAGCAGAGCTGCCCCTTGCAAAGCGAGGCGACGATGTCGATGACCTGGCGTCCTTCTGGAACAAAGGATCCGATGACGATGATGTCGGCCTGCTCCAGGCACTGTGCGTAGTCGCGTTGCAGCTCCGCAGTGGTTTCGTAGTAGCGCAAGGCGCAGAACTCCGGATCGCGCAGATCGCGGTGATTGGCGTACCACGGCACGTTGCGCTCCAGAAAAGTCACCCGGTGACCGAGTCCGTGCAAGCCTTTCAAAAGACCCCGGAAAGTCGTGGCGTGACCGTTTCCCCACGATGAGGACAGCGACAGGCCGAGAAAGACGATGTCCAGTTTCTTGGTCATTCCGCTGCCTCCACGGCCCCGTGCTCGAAATGACGTTTGAAGACGGCATCCGCCACATCCGCCCGAAGCGCGTAGGTATGGTCCGCCAGCACGCGGTGAAGTGCGGCTTGGCCGATTGCCTTGGCCCGACCGGGGGTCAGCGAGCGCATTATTTCGGCGACATCGCCGCCGTCACGCGCGACCAGGATCTCCTCGCCTGGTTTCAGGAACAGTTCCACGCCCAGCCATGCATCCGTGATGAGACAGGCGCCGGCGCCAGCCGCCTCGAACACTCGCGTGGCCGGTGAAAAACCGTTGGCGGCCATGCTATCGCGGCTGATGTTCAACACGGCTTTTGGGGTGACATTGAAGGCGTTGTGATCGCGGGTGCCGACATGGCCGAGCCAGCCTACATTGGTGGGGAGCGGCTTGTCGCCCCAACCCGAGCCTCCGAGCAGGAAACGCTGTTTCGGCAGCTGGCTGGCGGGATCGAGGAAAAACGATTCGACACGCGCTTCACGGTCCGGCAGCCGGTTTCCGAGGAACGCCAGGTCGCAGGCAAAACGCGCTTTGCTGGCGACCGGATGGTGCGTTTCGGGATCGAGCGCATTGTAGATGGGCACGCACTCCTTGGCGCCCATGGCACGATAGGCCCAGACAACGGGATCGCCGCCACCATAGGTCAGCACGAGGTCGATCTCCTGCAGTGCACGATGGAGCGGGTGGTCCGGCTCGTCGCGCAACTGGGCAAGCGTGGCTGGCGCATCCACGTCCCAGAATACGACAAGCGCGTCGCTGCGGGCGTGGTCGAGAACGGCGCGAAGCAGCGCCTCGTCTTCGAAACCGACGCCACTCGCCTTGACGACGATGTCGGCGCCGGCGGCACGTGCCGCGACCTGCATCAGCGCATGCTGGGTCGCCTCATAAACGACGACAGTGCACCAGTCGGGAGCTTCGATGTCGCGGTTCTTCTGCCGGTCGTAGACATCGGGTTCGTAGAACGTGATCTCGTAACCCAATTGCGAAAGTGCCTTGAGCAAACCGCGATAGTACGTCGCGGCACCGTTCCAGTAGGACGACAAAAGGCTCGATCCATAGAATGCGATCTTCATGCGACGGCTTCCTTTGCGGCTGTCGGGACGGCGGTGTGTCGGTTCGCGCATTGCGTGAGCACGCCGAGCAACTCGTCGACGCGGTGGCGGCAGGTGTGCCGCGAGCGGATGGTCTCGAGACCCGAGGTCACCAGGGAGGCCGCAAAGTCCTCGTCGGACAACACCGTCCGAAGCTGTTGCCGCATTTGCGAGCCATTCTCGGCAAACAGGAAGTCGACACCGGGCCTGAAAAGCTGCTCGACATCGGACCAGGGCGCTGAAATCAGCGGAATGCCGCAGGCGAGTGCCTCGAACATGCGGATCGTCGGGATTCCGGGCAACCTCTCGCGATAGGGGCGCCGTGGGATGTGAACGGTGACACGATGCGCGGCGAAGGCCTTCGGCACGTCGGCATTGGCGATCCACCCCTCATAGCGCAGTCCTGCGGTGGCCAGATCCGCAAGTGCGGTCTTGGGGTAGCGTACGCCGTGAACAGCGGCATCAAGGCCGAGATCGTGCACCGGCTCGATCAGAAACTCCTTGAGTTCGGCGGTCCGCTCATCATCGCCCCAGTTGCCGATCCAGACCAGATCGGATGTGGGGTGGATCTCCGGGTGCGGCTTGAACAGGCGATCGTCCGCCGCTTCATGCCAAGTGAAGACGCGCTTGCCCCAGCCGGCGCGCAGATAGCTCTCGCGCAAGGTTTCGCCAAAGGCGAGAACGCCGTCATAGTGCTCCAGCCGGAGCGCCGAGAGTGCCTCGGTCGCAGACACGGCCCGGTGGTGGGTGTCGTGAAAAAGAAGGATGAAGTTGCCGCCGGCGGCCCGGGCACGGCCAATACGTGCGACAAGCTCCGGATCCGTCCACTCATGAACGATCACAACGTCGGCCTCGGCAATCCAGGCTTCGTGATCAAATCCGGCATCGTAGGTCACCGGCATCAGTTCGGGAAAATCCTTGCGGAAGCGTTCGATGGCGAACGACCCCTTCTCAGCCAGCAGATTCGACCGGCTCCAGCCATTCGCCGGCTCCAGCGCGATCGCCTGATGCCGGCGCTGGACCAGCTCTCGCATGACGCCGCGCAGGAAATGGGCATTGCCATGGTTCCAGTCGGAAACGACCGAGTGGGTGTAAAACACAAAGCGCATGATCAGCGCTCCGCCATCGCTAAGGCCGCTTTGTCGTAGACGCCGCGCATAGCCGCTGTCTGCTTTGTCAGCCTAAACCTGCGGCTGCGTCGGATGGCTGCCTGGCCAAGCTCTCGCCGGAGCTCGGCATCGCTGGAGAGACGGTTGAGGCAGGCAGCGAGATCGTGCGGATCGCGCGCGTCAAAGAATATCGCGGCCCCGTCCCATAGTTCGCGATAGGTGGCGATATCGGAAAGCACCAGGGGCGTAGCCGACATGGCGGCTTCCAGCGCGGCCAGGCCGAATGGCTCGTAGAGCGATGGCGATACGAAAATACCCGCGCGAGCCATCAACGAACGCACCTCATCGGACGGCACTGCTCCCAGAGGAACAGCATGGCTGAAGCTGACATGCTCGCCGTTTGGGCCGTTCGTCGAACCGGCGGCAAACAGAGGCCATCGCGTCAGGGACGCCGCCTGGTCGACCACCGCCGCATTTTTGCCCTCGTCCCACCAGCGGGCAGCGGCGAAGACGAGCGGTTGATGCTTTTCGGCCTTCGGCAGAGGACGGGCACCATTTGTGACCACACTCAAGCGCGCGATCGGGCCGTAGCAGGTCTCTAGCATGTCGGCATGGCTGCGGCTCGGCGCGATGACCGCGTCGGCCCGATCCATGCCGCGTCTGTTGCGCTCCTTCTGCCAGGCCCATGCCCCATCCGCCGCCTGTCCTCTGACCGCATGGAACCAAGTCGTCACGCAGGAATGGGAGACCACCACGACCGGGCATGGCGCGTCGAATCCCGCCGCCTGCGAAGGCGCGTTGAAATGGACAAGGTCGATGGCGTGGTCGCGCATGGGCGCATGCAACTCCCGCGGCAGCGCGTCGAGATCACCGCCGTTGCGGGTCATCCAATCCGGCGGCGTGTTCAGCCAGATCAGCTTCGCGAAAGCCTCCGCCTCGTCGGCCTGCTGCCTGGACGGTGGCGGACCGAGACCGGCAAGCACTACGCTATCGCCGCCGTTGACAAGTTCCCTGGCCAGGTCGAGCGCATAGCGCCACACGCCGCCCACGGCATCGACCGTCATCAGGATGCGCCGCGAGCGCGGCGTCAGTGTCCGCAACATGTCGCCTCCAGTTCCGCCAGCGGACGCGGGCGCCTTTCCTGGATATCGCTGAACTTCTGGAATGATGCGAGATAGTGATCATGGGCGCGCTCCCAGGCGAGGTCGTCGGGTTCGCCCCAAAGCTCGCGATAGCTTGGCGAACTCGGATATGGATAAAGCGGTACGGGTTCATTGGCCCACACGCCGTTGTCGATGAGGTGCGTTCGCCAGTAGTCGACAAGGGCAGGGTCATCCTCGACGACGCCGATCAGATTGGCCTGTACGAACGGAACGTGACGCCTGGCATTGACGAGCAGCGCGGCGAGTTCCTCGGTACCCAGCCGGCAGCGCTTTGCCAGCATCGCACGACCTTCCACGGTCAGGCTTTCGAGACCGGCCTCGATGGAGACGCAGCCGGCCGCACCAAGCAGTTCCAGCAGCTCGGGTTTCCAAAGGTCGATGCGGGTCTGCACACCGAACTTCACGTCGCGATCGATCAACGCTTCCAACAGCGCTTTTTGCGGCAGGAAGATTTCATCGATGAAATAAATGTAGCCGACGCCCTGGGCAATCAGCCCATCGAGTTCCGCTATGACCGCCTCGTGGTTTCGACGGCGATAGGAATCGCGGAAATCGATCTTGGCGCAGAAGCTGCAATTGTAGGGACAGCCGCGCGATGCTTCGACCTCCGCGCCGAACCCAACCTGCTTGTCATCGAACCTGTGATGGTGGTGCGAATGGGCTGCAATCCAGTCTGATGGCCATTGGAGTGGCGGATGATCGACAAACGAGCTGGCGTGGACGCCGCCGTTCAAAACCACCTTGGCGTCGCGCAGGTAAGCGGTCGAGGGGACCGCGCTCCAGTCGTCGCGCCGGGCAAGTTCCGCGACGATCTCCTCGCATTCGCCGCGCACAACAATGTCGACGCCAAGCTTGCGCAAGGTTGGCGCGGGCGTAGCCGAGCCATGCGGCCCGACCGCGACTGTGCGTCCACCGCGCCCGGCGAGACGGTTGAGGAAATCGGCCGGCACGCGCAACTCGGGTGGTGCGCAGCGCCAGAACAGATAAGTCGGGGCGGTACTGACGACCGTCATTGCCGGCGCGAAATCAGCCACACGCTCGGAGAGGTCCGAGTTTTCGAGCTCCTGCAATTGCCCATCCAGCATCAGCACCTCATGGCCGGCTGTTTCGAGCAGGGATTTCGAATAGCCGAGTTCCAGCGGGAGATGTGGTTGGCGGCAGCCGAAATAAATGCTGTCGTCATAGGTCCAGAACGGGTTTACCAGGGCGATTTTCATGCGACGTACCTCACGACTTCGGGGCGAGGCTGGAGCCGGTGTTTTTGCAGCCAGTCTGCGAGATCGCGAATGCCTTCGCGCCATGAAACACGAGCTTTCCAGCCAAGCATCGCTTTGATCTTGCGGGTGTCGGCGACGAAGAAGGGCTGATCGCCGGTGCGTTCGCCATCATGGCGGATCGAAAGCTCATGGCCGGTCAAGCTACGGATCTCGCTCAACAGCATGCGCAGGCTGATCGCATTATCGGGGCCGCCGCCAAGATTGAATGCCTGGCCTTTGGTCGTCTCGATACGATCGAGCGTGGCCCTGTAGGCGGCGACCGCATCGGAGACATGCAGTATATCGCGCACTTGTCTGCCGTCGCCGTAAATGGTGATTGGACGTCCCGTCAGCGCACTTAGCAGGAAGTGCGCGACCCAGCCTTGATCCTCGGTTCCGAACTGGCGCGGCCCGTAAATGCAGCTCATCCGCAGCACCGCCGTCGGCATGCCGTAGGATTTGGCATAGTCGAGCACATATTGGTCCGCCGCGCCTTTGGAACAACCATAGGGCGTGCAGAAATCCAGGCCGTGGGTCTCGTCGATGCCATTCGCTTGGATGATGCCGTCGCAAGGCAGGTAACGATCGCCGTCCTCGCGCACCGCGACGTCGGGCAGACTGCCATAGACCTTGTTGGTGCTGGCGAAGACCACCGGAACAAACTCACTGCTCAGCCGCGCCGCTTCGAGGACATTGAACGTTCCTCGAAGGTTGATGTCGAAATCCTCGTCCGGTTGGACCAGGCTCGTTGTGACGGCGGTTTGCGCGGCCAGGTGGAAGATCGCCTTGGAACTCTTCAGAACGGGCGCAAGCGCGTTGGCGTCGCGCACGTCAATCGTTTCGACCATGAGGCGGCTTCCGTGTTTCTGCGCCAGCCATTCAAGGTTCTGTTCGACGCCGGGGCGGCTGAGATTGTCGATCACCAGCACCGGCTCGCCATCCGACAACAGGCTGTCGGCCAGGTTCGATCCTATGAAGCCGCTGCCGCCGACAATGGCGACGGGCGCGTCGCGTCGATTGCGCGTATTCATGACACCAGCCCACGTTCTTCAAGCTCGCGTTTCATGTCGGTGCCGCGGTCGATGGCGGACGAGTTGCGCACCCAGGAAACGAAATCGGCGAGCGAATTCTCCAGTTGTTGCCTCGGCTCGAAACCGAGCAGCTCACGGGCCTTGGAAATATCGGCGAAGCAGTTGCGGATATCCCCGGAGCGCGCCTTGCCGAGCAACTCTGGCGAGCGGTCCGGCGTTCCCATGGCCTCGGCAAGTACCCGCGCGACGTCGCTGATAGCATAGGCTCGGCCGCTGCCGATGTTGATGACGTGACCCCTTGCCTGGCGTTGCTGCAGCGCAAGACGAAAGGCGCGGGCGACGTCATCCACATGGACGAAATCGCGTTTCTGTTCGCCATCCTCGAAGATCATTGGACGTTGGCCGTTGGCGAGACGCGAAGCAAAATTGGCCAACACGCCGGTATAGGGGTTCGATAACGCCTGGCCGGCGCCGAAGACGTTGAACAGGCGCAGCGCGACCGCATCGATGCCATAGGCTTCGCCGAAGATCAGCACGGCGCGTTCCTGGGCGTATTTCGTCAGCGCATAGATAGAGGCGAGGTCGACCGGCTTTTCCTCGTCCGTCGGCAGGGGGGAGAGGGGCTCGCCTTCCGGCGACAGCGGATTCCACTGCCCGTTTTTGATGTCGCTCGCCTTGCGCCGGGCATTGTCGATGCGCCGGCCGTCCGATGTAGCATAGAGGCCCTCGCCATAGACACTCATCGATGAGGCGACGACAATGCGCTCGACCGGGTGTTTGATCAGCGCCTCAAGCAGCGTCGCGGTGCCGAGATCGTTTGTGCCGACATAGCGCGCGATCTCGTACATCGACTGTCCGACGCCGACTTCCGCGGCCAGATGAATGACCGCGTCAACGCCTTCCAGCGCCTTGGCGACCGCCTCCCGGTCCCGAATGTCGCCCTTGATCAGCTCGGCCCCGGCGGGAAGGGCGACTGTTTCGCCTGCGTGCACCTGCTCCAGCAGCACATCCAAAATGCGAACCGAATAATCCTGCTCGATGAGTTCCTGGGCGACATGCCGGCCAATGAAGCCGCAGCCCCCTGTAACCAATATCCGTTCCACGACCACTCCTCAGACAGGTAATCTTGGCGACCCGAACTTTTCGGCAAAAGGTTTGTTCCCTTGGCTTCAACAAAGTTCCTTTGGCCGGCTTCGTTCGGAAGCAGCCACATCGCGCTCGCCGCGCCGTGCCGGAACATTGCCGCCCTTGTGCTGTTAGGACGCCGGCAGCCCCGACGATGCCCGATGTTGGCAACGCCGATGATCAAAGGAGATTTCAATGTCCCAGTCGCAAACGACCACCAATCACGACGAAATCCGCAAATGGGCCGAGGAGCGGGATGGACGGCCGGCAGTGGTTCGCACCAAAGGCGCGGGCGGCATCCTGCGGATCGACTTCGGCAAACCCGAGGAAGCATTCGAGCCGGTCGAATGGGACGAGTTCTTCCGCATATTCGACGAGAACGATCTGGCCTTTCTTTACCAGTCCAAGACTGGTGACGGACAAACCAGCCGTTTCAACAAGTTCGTCGAGCGCAACCAGAAAGGCGAATGACGCACTTCGAGCCGGCCGATTTGCCTGACCTGGTTCTCGGGCAAATTTTTCTGGATCAGTGGAACAATAGAGGGCTCCGATCCTTCGGTCGCTGAACCACAGGCGCAGCAAGGATCGAAGGCCTGGGCCTGAGCGCAGGAGGCGGCGGGGCTGGATAGGCGTCAAAAGCTGGAAACCCGCTACTCGTCCTGCCGTGAAACCAAAACGCCGCTCATCAGTCGTCCTGCTGCTTGCGGTGGCGGTGTTTCTCGATTTCCTCGGGCTCTTCATCGTCGATCCGTGTGATGTTCGAAGCATTGTGGTCTGATCGCAGGATCTCATCCAGTTTGGCGTGAATGGCCTGAGTGTCGCGGTGCTCGGCACGCTGGATGAACAGCGTCATGGCCCACGTAAACAAGGTAGCCGCTCCATGCCAGTCCAGGGTCTGACGCTCGAAGATCATCCAAAGGATTGCGTAGACCAACAGGATCAGGAATGCCGCGGGGCGGGAGGTTAATGTGCCGATTGAGGTAAGCACGCCGGTGACGGGATGATTGGCCATGCGAAAGAACTCGCGGCAGTGACCGTGGTTCCCGACCGCAGTGCATCGCGCCGGCACGAGCCAGCTAGGCGCGACGGATGAATTCACGGCGCAGTGCTTGCCGATCGCAGCTACAACGATGACCACTCGATTGCCGGGCGCGCAATCATCAGCCAGAAAATGGCGAGCACGGCGCCGAAAGCTGGGAAACCGAAGACAAACCAGCGTCTGAACAGCTGATGGTAGCGCTCGGGAGGAGGTTGGTTGGAGAGTGCGGCCTGTGTGGCTAGATTTCGCATCTCGATCTGCATCCACACGACAGGCAGCCAGAACAGGCCCGTTAAGATGTAGAGCAGGATCGAGAGAACGATCCATCCTTCGGACAGCGAATACCCCGCAACCCTAGCGAGGCCCAGTCCGGTCAAAGGTTGTGCGACAACGGCCGTAGCCGTGAACAGGAAATCAGCCAGCACGACAATGCGGGCGACGGCTGCGATCGTCGCGGCATTCCCGGTCCGGTGTGCCAAAAGCATGAAAAAAGCAATGCCGGCACCAGTTCCGAGCAGCACAGCAGCGCCGATCACGTGCAGGTATTTAAGCACGAAGTAAATCATCAGCGTTCCTCCAGAATGGCCAGCGCTGCAAAATGCAGAACGAGGATCGGGAGGATTTTGATCAACGGCCCGAGTGGCTCAAGCCAAAGATCCGGCCGCAGAATGCTCCCAGCGATCGCATAGAAAAGCGATACCGCGATTGCGCCGAAAAGACCAAGCCGGCTGGTTGGGCGCCAGGCGATAAGCGCCCCGACTGCGATGTCAGCCAGCGCGCCGGCGACTACCGCCGGTTCGGCCAAGGGGCCGGCGGCAGTGCCAATCAGCAAGTCAACTCCGCTGCGCCAGCCGGCGGTGAGGGAAATGATGCCGGTCATGATCCAGAAGAGCGGCAAGATGACAAAGAGCGCCGGCTTGACAAAGTAAAGACCGGCGAACCATCGCTCCTGCACCGTCGCAGGATTTAAACGCAGTGCAGATGTAAGACTTGATGGTTGAATGCCGGTCGCCGTCATCCACGGCTGGGGATCGCCGACAGCGCCACGGGCAATCTCTTTTGCTGCATTGCTGCGCATCGGCGGGCGCCAGCCCAGCTGAGCCGCGGCATCCCCGAACCTGTACAAGATAGCTGCGGCCCAATTGGGCAAGATGAACTCCCGAGCACTGCTCCATCCGAACCAGCGGCGATAGCGACCCACGACCTCGCTCATCGGAAGTGCCTCTGGCCCAGCGAGGTCCAGCGTGAGGTGCGATGGGCTACCGGGTTTGAGGAAGAACAGGACGGTGGAGATGACGTCATCGAGTTGGACGACTTGGAGACGGCCCGTGTCGGGCATCAACGGCAAGAGCGGCAACGCCGCGAGGCCGCGAAAAAGTGCACTTGCGCCGAAGGCCGGCCTTCCCAGCACTACGGAGGGGCGCAGGATGACCCAGTCAAGGCTACGTGCCATCAGTGCTTCATCGCCGGCGACCTTGCTGGCGGAAAAGGCGGACGGCTGCTGGCGATCGACCCCGATGGCAGAAAAGTGGATCACCTTATTCACACCTGCGTGCTCACACGCGGTGAAGAGAGCCGAGGCGCCGGTAGAATGGACATGCCGGGTGTTTTCCCGGGCACTATCCTGCAGGACGCCGGCACAGTTTACGACGGCGTCCACACCGGCGAGATAGGGGGTCCAGTCCTGAGGTCGCAAGGCCCGCGCCATATCCAGGGAAACGGTTTGGATCTCCGGGTGGACGCCAGTGTCTGCGTGGTGAAGCACGCGAACCACTTCATGACTCTCGCCGGCCAGGCGCGCGCAAAGCGCGGCTCCAATCAGACCTGACGCGCCGGTGACGAGAATTTTCATTCCTTCCTCCAGCCGTTCGCCAGCGCGTGCCCGTCCATCAACCCAGCGGCTGCGCCTGGGAGAACTCTAGCAAAGCCGAAGCCGGTAGTCTCACGCCGGGTGGAACAGGTTCCGGGCATCAACGCAGCCAAAGGTGAGCCGGTACGGTGCGTTCGCATCTGCAGGTCAACTTCGCCGGAAGTTCGTCGCCGGCTCGGCGCAATCGCGGAGGTCGTTATGAATGTGAGTTGCAGCCTTGGCGGCGTCTCCGAACGCAACAGCAATTTGATTGAGCCCCTCGGCCACGTCGCCAATGGCATAGAGTCCTGGCGTTGAAGTCTCAAGGTGTCGGTTGACCAGGACATAGCCTTCTGCGTCACAGTTAGCCCCCAGAGCAACCGCGAGTTCGGAGCGTACGTCGCTGCCCATTGAAGGGTACACCACATCGATGTTGCGCATCGGGGCGCCCTCGGCCATGACGACATCGAACCCGGTTCGTCGAGGGATCAGGTCATCGACAGCGTCCCAGATTTCAACTCCGCCTGCCAAGGCGGCGCCGCGGGCAGCTTCGGAAACATCATCCTGGTTATTGGCGAGCAAGGCGACCTGACTGCCATATCCCTTCAGGAACAGAGCCTCCCTGACGGCGAGATGCTCCGGACCAACAACGCCGATGCGGCTACCCCGGGCCTCATATGCATCGCAAACCGGGCACAGTCTGACAATGCCGGTTGCGATCGCCTCCTCCAGTCTTTCGATGGGAGGTGCCTTGTCCACAATGCCCGTTGCCAGAATCACGCGCCTTGCTTGGACAATCCCGCAGGTGGTCGTCAGAACAAAAAACCCCTCGCGTTTTTCGGCGTGGCCTACGCAACCATGGACAAGGCTCGCGCCGTATAGCTGTGCCTGGGCTCGTAGGCGGCCGAGCAGTTCTTCCCCGCTGATGCCGTCGGGGAAGCCGGGACAGTTACGGGATTTTGGGATGAGCTTGGCACGCGCATGCCCCGCGTCGAGCAAGATCACCGAACGCAGAAACCTGGCTAAATACATGGCTGCAGCGAGCCCCGCGGGGCCGCCGCCGACGATGGCAACGTCAAAAACTTGTGCGCCCGAAAAGCTTGGTTCGCCCGAAAAGCTTGGCATCGGGCCTAACTTCAACTCAACGAGCTTGTTCCACAGGGTCGAAATGGACGCAATCAGGATGCACACTGCGCAATAAGAGTGAACTCCAACCAGTCGTGAAGAGAAAGGCCACTGCCTCATCAAGCCTGCAAAAACCTCGTGGCTCCCAACGCTGCGAGTACAGCGCCACTGGGAAAGTGAACGCATCATGGAACTTCGGCTCACCGTCGCGCTTAGTTTGGCGAAAGGGTGGTCTGAGATGAGCGCGACCAGAGAGTTTTTTCAAAACTGGCTACAGGAGAATGTCGGCACACTTCCTGGTCGAGAGGAAGTCAGCGTCGCGGTGCTCGCTCAGCAATTCGAGCAAGATGCCGAGGTGGCTGGTTATGGGCGTGAAGTAAGGGAGGACGAACTCGGAAACATCGAAGATGCTATCGTGCAAGCGATCAAGAACGCCGGGTCCGGGGTGCAGAGCCCGAGCTCCGAAAAGAGCGATCGGGCACCTGTAATGGACGCGTTGGAGGTCGATGATGCCAAGAGCGGACCGTAGCCCCTGACACCTTCTTCTGTTCGCCTGAACAAGACCCCGGACTGCCATACGAGCTGAAAAACGGACCTTAGGTGCTTTCCCGTTGGTTCCATGCACCATCGAGGAACATTCCTGCCGCCACGGCGTTAGGAAAGTTCCTTCACACCCGGTGCGCCCGTGCTGACTGCTACCCTTCCAGGCGAATGGCTGACCCGGCATGATCAGGGTCACATCTCACGGCGGGCCGCTCTTGCGGGTATTTGTTGCTGGCTATTGGGTGCTCCCGCAGAAGCCGCGCCACAGCCATCGCCGCTCGTGCGATTTGGCGTGCTGGGATTTGGCACCGCCGCGTGGGAAGTTGACGTCATGCGGCGACATGCGTTGGACACCGTGCACGGCGTATCAATCGAGGCTCAGCGGCTTGCCGGTACCGAAGCCGGTAAGACCGCATTGCTGGCGGGCAGCGTCGACGTCATCGTTTCGGATTGGGTTTGGGTCATGCGCCAGCGCAGCGAAGGCGCCGATCTGGTCTTCTATCCCTATTCTCGTGCCGTCGGCGCGCTGGAACTGCCGCAAGGCTCGCCCATTCGAACTCTTGCGGACCTCAAGGGCAAAAGGCTGGGGATCGCAGGTGGTCCGCTGGACAAAAGCTGGATCCTGTTGCGCGCGCTCGGCCTCCGTCAGGTGAAGCGCGATCTTGCTGAAGAGGTGGAGCCAGTGTTCGGCGCGCCGCCCTTGTTGGAGCAGGAATTTCTGGCGGGGCGACTGGATGCACTGCTGACGTTCTGGAATTTCGCCGCCCGTCTCGAGTCAGAGGGGGCAAGGCCTCTGCTCAGTGTCGCTCAAATCCTGCAGGGGCTTGGCGTTTCCGTGGACTTGCCGATGCTCGGCTACGTCTTCCATGAAAGCTGGGCGCGGGCCAACCCGATCGCCCTCGAGCGATTCACGAGCGCCACTGCGGCAGCGAAGTCGCTGCTCGAGTCTTCGGACGACGAATGGCGGGTGCTCGCGCCTCAATTGGGCACGGACGATCCTCACCTCCAGGCGGCGCTACGCGCCGCCTATCGTGCCGGAATCCCTCGTCGGTTCGGCAAAGACGAACGTGATGGCGCGGCCCGGTTGTTTGCAATCCTGGCCGAATTGGGCGGCGAGGATCTGGTCGGCAAGGCGACGAGCCTCGATCCTGGTGTCTTCCGGGCCATACCGGCTTGAGCTCGCGCCAATGACCGATGTCCCAGCGTTCCCCATCACAATGCAGCGTTGGCAATCGACTGCGGCATTGCTGACCATGGTGCTCGTCTGGCAGATTGCATCATCGATCGCCGCCGATCGCCTGTTTCCTGGTCCGGTCCAGGTTGTTTCGGTTCTCCTGCACGAAGTGGTTCGGGGCGAGCTGCCATACCATTTGGGCATCTCGCTTGCGCGCGTCGTGGCAAGCCTCGGGTCGGCAATCGTCATCGGCGCGGCCCTTGGCTACGCGGCAGGCCGCTCGCACAGAGCCGACATATGGATGAGGCCTTGGATCGTGTTACTCCTCAACATGCCGGCGCTGATCACGGTCATTGTAATTTATATCTGGCTTGGTCTTGCCGAGACTGCGCTTGTCCTTGCGGTCGCGCTCAACAAGATCCCCAATGTCGTGGTGACTATTCGTGAAGGCGCCAGCCGGCTGGACAAGGACTTTGCCGAAATGGCTGAGCTCTATCGCTTCGGGCGTGCTGCAAAGCTGCGGCATGTCGTGCTGCCGCAATTGGCGCCGTTCTTTCTCGTCACCCTGCGCAGCGGGCTGGCATTGACGTGGAAGATCGTGTTGCTCGCCGAACTGCTCGGCCGCTCCAACGGCGTCGGGTTCCAGCTACAGGTCTATTTTCAGAACTTCGACGTCACCCACATCCTTGCCTATGCGATCAGCTTCGGCGTTGTGATGCTTGCCATAGAGTATGGACTGCTTGTGCCGTTGGAACGTCGTCTGTTCGCCTGGCGACGCTGATGCTGAGGATCAGGATCGAGGACAAGACTTTCCCCGGTGACGACGGCCAGCGCCGGACGATCTTTCGCGCGCTGTCGCTTGATATAGCCGACGGACAGGTCTGCGTCCTGACCGGCCCTTCCGGTGTCGGCAAGTCGACGCTGCTGTCGATCGTTTCGGGCGTCGACCGCGAATTTCGCGGCAGCGTGAGCGGACGACCGCTTCCGATAGGCATGCTGTTCCAGACACCGAGGCTGCTGCCCTGGCTCACCGCCTTGCGCAATGTAGAGCTGGCCATCCCGGATCGCGCGCCCGATGCGGCCCGGTGGCTTGCCGCTGTCGGTCTGAAAGGCAATGAGAAGAGCTATCCGCAGCGACTCTCGGGCGGTATGGCGCGGCGCGTAGCGCTTGCCCGGGCGCTCGCCATGGAGCCTGCGCTACTCCTCCTCGACGAGCCATTCGCTTCACTCGACGAGGCGACCGCGCAAGCCATGCGCTGCCTGCTGCAGGATTGTTTCGCCAGTCGGCGGACTACCACGCTGCTGGTTACGCATGATCTCGCATATGCCTCGTCGCTGGGTGATCGGGTTATTGTTCTGGAGGGATCGCCGGCGCGCATCGTGCGCGATGTCGCAATCTCTCGTGGCGATGAAGCGGGATCGTCGCGCTTTGGGCTGGGGGCGACACAATGAGACTGTTGCTGGGCCTTCTCTTTCTTTTGCTGATCACCGGCCCTGGCGTCACCGAGCAACAGACGATGGTGATCGGGTATATCGGCCAGGAGCGCAAACCGGCTCTGCCCCTTGGACCCCTTGATGAAACCGTCACCGACGACGGCCTGCAAGGCGCACGGCTCGGCATTGCCGACGACGAAAGCACCGGCCGGTTTCTTGGGCAGAAATTTCGGCTGGAGGAAAGGATATTGAAACCAACCGAAACGCCGGACGACGCGGTAAGACAATTCGCCGATGCCGGCATCGCCTTTGTCATCGCCGATCTCGACGCCCGTCAGCTTCTACAGGCCAGTGCCGCGCCCGGTGCCGAGCAGATGACGTTGTTCAACAGCCGGGCGCCGGACGACGAGCTTCGCCAGCAGGACTGCCGTCGGAACGTGCTGCACACGATCCCGAGCCGCGCCATGCTCGCCGACGGGCTGGCGCAATATCTCGCCTGGAAGCGCTGGCAGCGTTGGTTCCTGCTTGTGGGGCCGCATTCGCAGGATCAGGCGATGGCTGCGGCCTTTCGACGGGCGGCGGCTCGCTTCGGAGCCGAGATCACGATCGACCAGCCGTGGACATTCAGGCCCGCCAACGGACGTGCCGATACAGGGCATGTCACGCTGCAGACCGAAATACCGGCGGTCACGCAGGTCAGCGACTATGATGTGCTCGTGGTCGCCGACGAGGCGGATGAATTCGGCGCCTATCTGGAGGGCCGCACTGCGCTGCCGAGAATCGTCGCCGGCACGCAAGGGCTTGTCGCCATAGGCTGGAGCGCTGTCAGCGAGGAATGGGGCGCCACGCAACTGCAGGACCGTTTCCACAGGCAGGCAGGGCGCTGGATGTTGCCCAGCGACTACGCGGCCTGGCTCGCTGTGCGCAGTATCGGCGAAGCGGCGACGCGCCTGCACAGTCTCGATCCCGCGGCAATCGGCAGATATATACGCGGCGACGCGTTTCTTCTCGCTGGCTTCAAGGGGCAGGGGCTTAGTTTCCGTCCTTGGGACGGACAGATGCGCCAGCCCATTTTGATCGCCGGGCCTCGCCTCTTGATTTCCAGCTCACCGCAACCGGGTTTCCTGCATCAGCGCACGCCGCTCGACACGCTGGGCATCGACCTGGAGGAGAGCACATGCAAGTTCTGATGACGCTGTTGTTGGCGGCGTTCGCTCTTGCTGCTCCCGCCGCCGCCGAGACCATCTACGTTTCCAATGAGCAGGATAATACCGTCGCGGTCGTCGACGGCGTGACAATGACTTTGCTGGCGACGATCGATGTCGGCCGCCGTCCGCGCGGGCTGGCGCTGTCGATCGACAACAAGATGCTTTTCGTCGCGGAAGGCGACGACAACCGCATCGACGTGGTCGACGTCGCGAAGCGGCGGGTCGTCGGGGAACTGCCTTCGGGAGCCGATCCGGAATTCTTCGCAGTCCATCCCGATGGCAAGCGGCTGTTCGTCGCCAACGAGAATGACAATCTGGTGTCGGTGGTGGACATCGCCGCGGCCAAGGTCATCGGCACCGTGGATGTCGGCGTCGAACCGGAAGGAATGGCGGCCAGCGCCGACGGCCGCTATGTCGCCTGCACTTCGGAGACCACCAGCATGGTGCATCTGATCGACGCAGGCACGCTTGAACTCGTCGACAATCTGCTGGTCGATACCCGGCCGCGCGCGGCTTTATTCTCGCCGGACGGTAAGCAATTCTGGGTGTCCTCGGAGATCCGGGGCACCGTCACCGTCTTCGACACGGCAACGCGCGCGCAGACCGGCAAAGTCGAGTTCGAGGTGCCGGGTATACGACGCGAGGGTGTGCAGGCGGTCGGTATGGCGACGTCCCGCGATGGCACGACCGTCTATGTGGCGCTCGGCCCCGCTAACAGGATTGCGGAAGTCGATGTTAAAACGCTGACGGTCCGTCGGCTCTACCTTGTTGGTCAACGACCCTGGCACGTTGCGCTCTCCGGCGACCAGAAGCGCCTGGTCAGCGCAAACGGGAATTCCGGCGATATTTCGTTTATCGATCTGGAAAACCAGGAGGTGGTGAAATCGCTGCCGGTGGGGTGGGGACCGTGGGGCCTCGTGATCGGGCCATGAACGCCTTGTCGGTCGAGAATCTGGGCCATAGTTTCGGAAGCCGGCGGGTTCTCGACGGCGTCTCCTTCTCTGTGGCCCAAGGCAGGATGTGCATCTTGCTAGGCCGCAACGGCGCCGGCAAGACGACGCTGTTCTCGCTGATCACCGGTCTTTATCACGCCCGCTCCGGCTCGGTGCATGTCTTCGACCAGGCGATGGATGTCAACCCGTCCGCCGCGTTGGCGCAGATGGGCGTCGTCTTCCAGTTGCCGACCCTCGATCTCGATCTGACAGCCGGCGAGAACCTGCGTTACCACGCGGCCTTGCATGGCCTTAGCCAGGCCTTGAGCAAGGAGCGCTCCATTCACGAACTCGGCCGGCTGGATGTGCTGGACAGGATCGACGATCCTGCCCGAGCGCTTTCCGGGGGGCAGCGTCGCCGTGTCGAGATAGCACGCGCTCTGATGCATAGCCCACGCCTTTTGCTGCTGGACGAGCCGACCACCGGGCTCGACGTGCCGGGCCGCCACGCGCTCGAGCGGCACGTGCGGGAGCTTTGCCGCCAGCGCGGCATTGCCGTCCTGTGGGCAACACATTTTCTGGAAGAACTAACGGCGGATGACGATGTGGTGGTGCTGCATCGAGGCACAATGCGGTGGGCCGGCCGCGCCGATCGCCTGGCTACCGATCTCGGTGTAGCGAGCACGGGCGAGGCCTTCGCGTCGCTGACGGAGTCCGAATGAAAACGTCTCACGCGGTGCGCGCGCTCAACGGCATCCTGCGCAGGGAGATGCTGCGCACGTTGCGGCAACGCGGCCGGCTGCTCTCGGCGATGGTACGGCCGCTGGTCTGGCTGGCAATCTTTGCCGCTGGCTTCCGCTCCGTTCTCGGTCTGTCGATAACGCCACCCTACCAGACCTATGTTCTCTATGACGTATATGTGGTGCCTGGGCTAGCGGCCATGATGCTGCTCTTCCATGCCATGGCGAGTTCGCTGGCCATGGTCTACGATCGCGAGATGGGCAGCATGCGCCTGTTGCTGACCGCACCATTGCCGCGCTGGTACCTGCTTGCGGCGCGCCTGCTGGCCAGCGTGATCGTTGGCGTGCCGCTGGTCTACTTGTTTCTGTTGATCGCGCGTTTCTGGGATGTGCGGCCGCCCGTTCTCGGCTACGTCGCGGTATTTCCGGCGCTCGTGCTGGCGGGCCTCATGCTTGGCGCGTTCGGACTGCTTGTCTCCTCGGTTTCGACACAGATGGAGAACTTTGCCGGTGTCATGAATTTCGTCATCTTTCCGGTGTTCTTTGCCTCGACGGCGCTCTATCCGCTGTGGCGGCTTGCCGAGGCGGGACCGGTGCTGGCAACAATCGCCGCCTGGAACCCGTTCAGCTCGGCGGTCGAGCTGATACGCTTCGCGCTCTATCTGCGGTTCGATCCTGTCGCGGCGATTGTGGTCCTTGGCTGCCTCATCGCCTTCTTCCTCGCGGCGGTCATCGGCTATGACCCCGGCCGGGGCTTGTGGTCCCGGCGCGGCGGCGAGGGCTGATTTACCTCAAAGCATAGAGATAAGCGGCGATGTCCCGCGCCTGTTGCTCGGTGATCCTCGTCGACGGCATGGCCGTGTGCGGATTGACTTCCCTCGCCGAGCGTATCCAGCGGATCATGTTCTCCGGATTGTTTGCCAGCAGGCCACCGATAAAGACCCTGTCGGCAAGGCCACCGTCCAGGCGGGGTCCGACCTGGCCTTGCGCACCCGGCACGCCGGGTATCGTATGGCAGCCGGAGCAGCCATTCGCCCTCATGATCGGAATGGCGCGAGCGCCTACGCCCCCGGTCGCCGCATCCGACTCGTGCCGGACACGGTCGCGCCGGTCGGACCACAAGGTCGCCGCTGCTACAGCCGCGGTCAGCAGCAGGATTGCGGCAAGGGCGCCCCCGATCAGCCTACCCAGGTCGGAGCGCATGTGTTGCCTCCCTGGTTGCGCTGCTGCTTATCCACAGGCCGGCGAGCAGCAGGGCGGCGCCGCCATAGATCAAGCCGGCCGGAACCCACATTACCAATCCGGCAAGTTGCTGGTCCTCGATCGCGGTCATTCCCCACAATGCCGCGCCGGCGCCATTCTCCGGATACCAGAGTTTGGGCGACATCAGCAGCAGGACACCGAGCAGGCCGGTATGAAGCGAGGTGAAGAAAAGATGCATGACGGAGTTGCCATAGGTTTGCTGTCGACCGGGGCGCGGTAGGAGCGCCCACCAGAACAGCAAGGCTGTGCCGAGGAAGCTCGCATGCTGGGCATAATGGAGAAAGCCCTGCTGGAGCGCTGCCTGGAACAACGCCGGAATGTGCCAGATCCAGATGGCGACGCCGTGAATGATCGTCGCGTTGAGGGGGCGGATCACCAGGGCCCAAACCGATTGCAGCGTCTTTGCGCGCGTGAGCTTGCCCGTTCCGCGGCGAAGTGAGGCCGGCAAGGACCAGAGCAGGACTGCGCCTGGGCACGCGGCGACAAGGAGAGGCGCCGCCACCGCCATCAGCAGTTCATGCTCGATCATATGGGCGGCAAACACCCGCTCGCCGAGCGCATGGATGGGGCTGACCAGTGCTGCCGTCAGCACGCCCCAACCGGCGGCGAACAACAACGCCTGCCGCATCCGCTCGGGACGGCCTCGGCTGCTGCGGCGCCACAACCGAGTCGCTCCGATGGCATAAAGGAAGGCAATCGCGGCCAGCGGAAACGTGATGGGAAATGCGAGCGTCCATCCGGCCTCGGGCGCGCCGGCGCCGTAGCAGATCGAGGTCGAGAAGAACGCGTCGAAGCTCATCGCAGGCACTCGTCGAGAATGAGAGCCGCGCTGCCTTGCATGATGATGACGAGGGCAAACAGCAATGCCGCAAGCATGCCGAGATCGGCGACGAACTGCTCGGTGCTGCGCGTGCGCTCAGGCTTGAAGGCGGCGCCGCCCTGCCGCTTCGCCCGCCATGACAAGGCACCGCCGAGCAGCGAAAGCACGGCGAGCACCAGTGCCACGGGAAGCACCACCGGCACCTGGCGGTTACACTGCCATGGTACGAGTGCGTAGTTCAGCTGCGTCGAGATTGCCCAAGCCATCGGCCCCGACAGAAGACCAGCCCAGGACGTTCCCATTTTCAACGCACGCATCAGCCTAGCCTCGGCATCCAGTAGATGAGCAGATAGATCGGGATCCAGGTCAGCACCACGAAATCCCAATAGAAGACATTGTCGCCGACATCGCCGAAGCGCCGGCCGCTATAGCCATGGCGTGTGAACATCAGCACCGTCAAAACGATGGTGTCGCCGACATCGGTGATCAGGTGTGTGGTGTGCAGCCCGAGCAGCACCCAGAGCATCGAACCATAGGCGTTCGTGTCCCAGTAGATGTTCAGCGCCGGGAATTCGAACCAGCGCACGACAAGCGGGGCCAGACCGAGCAGCGACATCACCACCAGCCCGATCCGCACCGGCACGATCGCGCATTGCTTGGCATGGCCGTGGAGGATGTGATTCGGCACCACGCTGATAATGAACAGGATGGTGACGATCGTTCCGGGCCAATGGTTGGGGTGCGGGGCGCTTAGACGCCAGTTGGGCCACAAGGTCGCGAGATAGAGATAAGCGCCCGCGGCCAGCGCGAAGCCCATCCCCTCCAGTGCCATGAAGCCGAGCGTTCCCCACCAGGTCGGACTGCGGGGGCCATGTCCAAAGGTCGGGAGGGCGGAAAGATCCAAGTTGGGACGCTCACTCATCCCTCATCCTCCGGGTCGTCCTTGGGCCAGAACCAGCCGATCAAGGTGATGGCAATCGGCGCAGCGCCCCAGACGATCGCCCAGGGCGTGAAGATCGAATAGACAAACGTACCGCCGACGGCGATTGCCGCCAGCAGCGGCCAGATCGACGGTGTCGCCGATTTCTCGCGAATGTCGGGATGGGCTTCCGCCACGGTTGAGATCAACAGCTCACGGACATCGACGCGGAGACCGGTCGCCACAGGCAGCGCCTCGCGTTCGGCCCAGAGCGGCTCGACATGTGTGACAATCGGTATCCGCGCGAAATTATAGCTTGGCGGCGGCGAAGACGTCGCCCATTCGAGCGTACCGGCATCCCAGGGATTGTTTCCGGCCAGTGCGCCCTTCAACGCGCCGTGTATAAGATTGAACGTGAACAGTACGAAGCTGAGGAAAAAGAGCACCGCGCCGGCGCTGATGAACAGGTTGATGTTGCCCCAGCCAAGCTCGGCCGGATAGGTGTAGACCCTGCGTGGCATGCCCCAGAGCCCGACGAGATGCATTGGGAAAAAAGCCGCGTTGAAGCCGATGAAAGCCAGCCAGAAATGCCAGCGCCCGAGACGCTCGCTCATCATGCGGCCGCTGATCTTGGGGAACCAGAAATAGGCCGCGCCCAGCAGCGGGAAGACCGAACCGCCGATCAGCACGTAATGGAAATGGGCGACGACGAAATAGGTGTCGTGCACCTGGAGGTCCAGCGGCACCGAAGCGAGCATGACGCCGGTGAGGCCGCCGATGACGAAGATGAAAAAGAAGCCGAACACGAACAGCAGCGGCGTGCGCATCACCGGCCTGCCGTCCCACAAGGTCGCCAGCCAGCAGAAGATCTGAATGCCATTGGGGATGGCGATCAGCATGCTCGACGCGGTGAAGAAGCTGGCGCCGAGCTTGGGTAGCCCCGTCGCGAACATGTGATGGACCCAGAGGCCGAACGAAAGGAAACCGACGGCGATCAGCGACAAGACCAGCCCGAGATGCCCGAACACGGGACGCCGGGCGAAGACCGGGATGATCGCGGAGACCATGCCCGTCGCCGGCAGGAAGATGATGTAGACCTCGGGATGGCCAAAGAACCAGAACAGATGCTGGAAGAGCAGTGCGTCGCCGCCCTCGGCCGGGTTGAAGATATGTGTGCCGACCAGCCGGTCGAGGATCAGGAAGGTCGAGGTGATCATCACCGCGGGCATGGCGAAGACGACGACGAAGGAGGTAACCAGCATTGCCCAGACGTAGAGCGGAATCCTGTCCAGCGACATGCCGGGGGCTCGCTGCTTGAACACGGTGACGATGGTTGCCACCGCGACGGCCAGTGAGGATACTTCTGTATAAGTGATCATCTGGGCCCAGACATCGGCCCGCTTGCCCGGCGCGAATTCGGGGCCTGACAGCGGCACATAAGCAAACCAGCCGACGTCGGGCGCCATGTTGAGCGCGAAAGACACCCAGGCGAATATGCCGCCCGAAACATAGATCCAGTAGCTGAACGCATTCAGGCGGGGAAAGGCGATGTTGCGGCTGCCGACCATCAGCGGGACGAGATAGATGCCTGTCGCCTGCACGATGGGCACGGCGAACAGGAACATCATGGTCACACCATGCATCGTGAACAGCTGGTTGTAGAGGTCCGGGCCGATCAGACCGCGCTGCGGCCCTGAGAGCTGGATGCGCATGGCGACAGCGTTGAGCCCGCCCAGGCACAGAAACACGAAGGCGGTGATCAGATAGCGCCGTGCGACGACCTTGTGGTCGACGCTCGACAGCGCGCCGATGATGCCGGGGGGCGTGCGCCATGTCCGCGCCAGCCAGCGATCCAGGCTGGCATCGTCCATGCCGGTGTCGCGCGGTCCGTCATGCTCGGGTGCGACGTCGCCCGCGGTAGAGGTTTCACGCACCGGCGGCAGGTCGCGTTCGCTTGTGAGGTCCGCGCTGCTCATTTAAGCGCCTCGAGATAGGCGACCATGGCGTTGAGCTCGTCGCCGCTGAGCTCCACCACCGGCATGTGGGATCCGGGCTTGATGCCCTGTGGGTCGGCTATCCAGGCGGCGAGATTGCCGCGGCTCATCGTCAATGTCCCGGCGGCAAGCGTCTGCCGGCTGGCTATATGGGTGAGGTCGGGGGCGACCGTTCCTCCGGCAGGCGTGCCGCCTATTCTGTGACACACCACGCAAGGGCGCTTCAGAAACAGATCCTGGCCGGCCTTGGCCTCGTCCCCCGTCGGAGTAGCTGCCGGCTGCAACTGGTCGTTCCACCAAGCGTCGAACTTCGCACGCGGCTCGGCGATGATGAAGGTACCCATGTTTGCGTGCTGCGCCCCGCAGAACTCGGCGCATTGACCTCGGTAAACACCAGGCTTGTCGGCCTTGAGGTCGAGCACGTTCATGTGGCCGGGAATGAGGTCGAGCTTGCCCGAAAGGCTCGGAATCCAGAAGGAATGGATGACGTCGGTCGAGGTCAGAAGAAGCCGCACCGGTTCCCCGGCGGGAATATGAATCTCGTTCGCCGTGGTCAGGATGCGGCTTGGCGTGGCATCCTCATAGCGCACCTCCCACCACCATTGATGGCCGGTGACCCGAATGGTCAGCGCGGCATCCGAGCCGATCGCGGCGAGCGTCCTGTTGGCGAAGAAGCTCAGCAAGGTCAGTCCGATCAGGACAATGGCGGTCAATCCGACGGCGGTCATCACCGCGCGCAGCTTCCGGTCGTCGGCGCCGGCCTCGATCGCGAGCGGCTCCGCCTGCGCGCGCGACCGCATCATCAAGGGCACGACGAGGGCGATCATCACCAGCACCCACACCACGGCGCAGAGCGCGGTGAAGAACCAGATCAGCCATGCCAGTTCGCTCGCCGCGGGACCTTTCGGGTCGAGGGCGGATTGCCAGCCCGCGCATCCCTGGAGCAACAGAGCGCCGGCGGTGGCGAACGCCATCGAGACGAGACGTTTCACGGCGACTTCCCCAGCGTGGCCGCGTCCGGCATGCGGTTTTCCGAAGGATGCGCCATCATGTCGTCATTGCGTTGCGGCGCGGCGGAAGACGGCGCGTTGCCGCTCAGCGAGCGCACGAAAGCCGCAAGCTCCCAGATCTGGTCGTCGGGAATCTTGTCGCGGAAGCTCGGCATGCCGTTTGGCCGACCGTCGCGGATCGTGGCATGGATGCTTTCGATCGAGCTGCCATAGAGCCACTTCTGGTCCATCAGGGCCGGCCCCATGCCGCCGCCGCCATTGGCGTGGCATCCCGAACAGTTGAACCAGCCGAAAAGCCGTTTCCCTTCGCTCATATGGAAGGCGTTGGCCTCGAAGCTCGCCGCCTTGTTATCGCTGGCGGGGGGGCGCTGTCCGCCGGGCTCCAGCGTGGTCACAGGCGTCGGCTGCTCGCCCGATCCGAGCGCCGATTGCGGGCGCGTGTCACGTTCCTCGCGCTGGCAGGCAGCGAGCGCCAGGACTGGAAACAGGAGCATGGCCACAACGGCTCTCATCGCACCGGGCTCCCCGAGGCATCGAGGCGCGGCACGCCATACTGTGACAGCAAGGCATCTATCTCGACCTTGTGCCTGGACAGGGCGCCATTGACATCGCCGCGCAGCGCATCGTCTTCGCGGCGGACGCCCATCGAGATGTCATAGATCATCGGCAGTTGCGGTCCATCGATGCGGGGCGCAACCGGCGTGATGCGGAGCGGCACCTTCTGCCTTGCGGCGAAGTAGCCGGCGAGGGGGCCCCAGACCACGGCAAGGTCGATCTCGCCACTCGCCACCGCTTCGACGATGCGCGCCGGCGGGTTGGGGGCGGAATAATCGCCATAGACCGGATAGCCAACGAGGTGCCCGACGATACCGCGGCGGCCAAGCGCCTGGACCGGAGGCGAATTGGCGCCATCGTCGCCGATGAGCTGAACACCGATCCGCATGTCGCGCAGCCGCGGATCATTGAACGATGCTACGTCGGGGCCGTCCCTGCGGGTGACGAAGACATAGGACGATCGGTAGTAGGGCGTGGTGGTGCGCAGCATTTCGAGGTTGCTCGGCGTGCCCGGCACGAGATCGCACAGGCCCGCCTTCAGCGTGTTGCGGATGAAGCCGCGGCGCTGCGCCCACCAGGTATAGGTCAGCTTCGCGCCGAGATCGGACGCAACGATTTCGGCGATCCTGTTCTCGAAGCCCTGACCGGCCGCGTTGGAGAACGGCATGTTGTTCGGATCGGCGCAGACCCTCAACTCACGTGCGTCGGCTGTGGCCGTCAAGAACACGAAGGCGATGGCGGCCATGCCGATCGCCAGTCGTTGACACGCCTTTCGCGCCGGACCTACGGTCAAGTACAATTCATCAAGGCAGCCGGAACACATAAAGCGTGCCTCCCGAGGTTGTCGCGTTCTTCAGATCCTTCATGGCATTGACGAAACCGAGCGCGGCGGTGGCGTCACGCGGATCAAGATCGCCCGATACAATTGCGCCGGCCCAGCCGCCGACGCCTGAGAGGATGGCGACATATTGGTGCCCGTCGGGACCGCGATAGGTGATAGGCTGGCCGATGATCCCGGACGAGGTCTTGAACTGCCAAAGCAGGTCTCCGGTCTTGGCGCTGACCGCCTTGAACCAGCCTTCCATCGTGCCATAGAAGACAACGTCGCCGGCGGTCACCACCGCGCCGCTCCATACCGGGAAATTCTCCTTGAGGCTCCAGGCGGGTTTCTCCGCGGCGATGTCCCAGGCGGTGAAGGCGCCGCGATTACCGCCGGGCCCTGGTATCATGCGGACGTTCATGCCCACATAGGGCGTGCCGGCGATGTAGTTCACCTCGACGCCTTCTTCATCCATGCACAGATTGTTGTGCGGGATGTAGAGCAGGCCGGTCTTCGGCGAGAACGCGGAAGGCTGCCAGTCCTTGAGGCCAGACGCCGTCGGACAGATATCGCGAACGACCTTGCCGGTGCCGGTCTTCTTGTCCGGATTTACGATCAGTCGACCGGTTTTCAGGTCCACACCTTTGCTGGAGTTTACGGGACCAAAGGGTTTTGCCGACAGCACCTCGCCGGTTGTCCGGTCGAGGATGTAGAGATAGCCGTTGCGCTCCGGCCGGATCAGCACCTTGCGCGGCTTGCCCTGCCAGGTCATGTCGAGCAGGATCTGCTCGTTGATGCCGTCATAGTCGTGGAGGTCGTGCGGGCTCCACTGATAGAACCATTTCGCCGCGCCGGTGTCTGGATCGCGCGCGAAAATGCCAGACGTCCACTTGTTGTCGCCCGGCCGCAAATCCGGATTCCATGGTCCGGGATTGCCGGTGCCGTGGAAAATCAGGTTCAGATCGGGATCATAGGAAATCCAGCCCCACATGTTGCCGCCGCCGATCTTCCAGGCTTCCGGCGGCCACGTCGTGACGCCAAGATCCTTGCCTTTGTCCATGTCGTAGTGCGGCTTGAAGTCCGATCCGATCAGCACGTCCTTGTCCGGCCCGGTGCTATAGGCGATCCAGACGACATGACCGTCGCCGGCGTCGAGCGCCTTTACCCAGCCGCGAACGCCCATCTCGCCTCCGGAATTGCCGACCAGCACTTTGCCCTTCACCACAAGCGGCGCCATGGTGATGGTCTCGCCGATGTTGATGTTGCCGACATGAGTGTTCCAGATCGGCTTGCCCGTGTTCGCATCAAGGGCAATCGTGTGGCCGTCCAGCGTATTGAAAAAAATGCGCCCGTCGGCGAATGCCACCCCGCGGTTGACGACGTCGCAGCAGGCCACTCCCTGTGCCGCCGGCTCGGGATTGGGTTCGTACTTCCACTTCATCGGGGCGCCGGGCTTGGAGAGATCGAGCGCATAGACGAAGTTGGGAAAGGGCGTCACGATATACATGGTGTTGCCGACGACCAGCGGCGCTGCTTCCTGGCCCTTGTTCACGCCTGTCGAGAACGTGAACGCGACCTGCAGGTTCTTGACGTTGCCTTCATTGATCTCGGAGAGTTCGCTGAAGCGCGTCGACGCGTAGTTCTTGGCCGGCATCGTCCATTGGCCGTCATCGGGTGGCGAGGCTGCGGCTGGCGGTACGATCGCTGGTGTTTTAGGAGGCTCGGACGCAGCGCCCAGAAGCAGCACGCAGGCGAGCAGCGTCACCAGAAGGATAGCGCCAAAGGAATTCCCGGCTGCCAATTTGCGGGTACGTCGTTCTACGTCAACGCGCGTTAATGCCAACTGCGGCATAGCTTTCATTTATTGATCGAGCCTCCCACGCCGGCGCCGAGTTCGGCCGCGATGTCGGCCTCCGTTCCGGCACAAAGCGGATGGCCCCAGCCCGAAGCGCTTTTGCCGCCGGGGTCCAGATCGTAGACAATGGCATCCTTGCGATTTGGATTGACGCCTGCCGGGACCTTGTCGAAGCCGAGCGCCGCGCGGATACGCCAGGCGACATTGTGATCGGCGCATGAGGAATCGCCTGAAACGCCGAGGCCGCCGACAATGCTCTTGCCGTCGTAGAGGGCAAGCCCGCCGCCAAACACCACGACGCCTCCGATCGGCTTGCCGACGAGCGGGTCGCCGGCGCTTCCGAACGTTTTGGGATCGCCCGTATAGGCCGCGGCCTGGTTGACGGGATTGGTCTCCTGCAGGCCAAATAGCGGTCCGCCGGGCTGCACCCCCGCATAGAGATTGGCCGTCGAGAGGGCCATCTGAGCCAGGCTGAGACCGTTGGCCGTGTTGGCTTTCTCCGCTGCTATGAGCCGACTTCCCGGCCATTGCGAGTCGGGGGTGGGGCCGCTGAACGCAATCGCGCAGACAGTGCCGTCACGGGCAACGATGGCTGCCCATTCGTTGGTTTCAAAGCCGCCATTGGCTGGTCCGCCGCTTGCCTTCACGTTGGCTTTGAGGGCTGCAAGCAGCTTATCGTGATCGGCCGGACAGGGTTCCTGCGCCATGGCCTCGTGCCCGTGGAACAGGCCACCCATCAGCAACAGCAGGCCAAAAAGAGGTACGAAAAGCTGCGAGCGATACATTGTCCTGGCATTCGTTTACAAAACAAGGACCACCCAGGCAGACCGCAGAATGCGAGGATACGTCCAATGGGTCAGTGCCTAACTCGCGTAATGCTTCTATGTTCCTGCTTTGCATAAAATTCGTGCAGTTGGATTTGGGTGCAGGTGTTCAATCAAAGCATGGGACCTGGATACCCGTGGCCACAGGCCAAGCGGTGAGGCAACGCGGCTGATCCAGGAAAATGCGATCGGGATGGCGCAGACGCACCCGCCCTGACAAACGCTGTTGCCTTGTCACGGCGTTCGACGATGGATGATCTCTTCAATAAGTTTCGCGTCGGCTTCGTATTCCGCGGCCCGCGCAGCCATTTGGCTGGCCAGGCTGTGTCTTTCCCGCGCGGCTTCGCGTTTTGCCGTACGTTTCGCCAACTCAGCCCGCTGCTGGTGCGCTCTTAGAAGGCTCCAAAGCGCCTGTTCCGCATCGTCAGCCTGGGCCTGCATCAAAACGTCTGCCCCGAACGCATGTCCGGTGTGGCAGCGGTAACGGGTAATCGGCCCGTCTTCTATCTCCCATAGGGGGCCATGACATTCGGGGCAGACAAATGTCGAGGGGGCGCCAAGCTGGCCTTCGGTCAGTTCCATTGTGCTGTGCTCCTGAGCTGCAATCGCTGCCTCAAGGCGGATGCCGGACGGGATTTCTGGTGTCGGTCCTGCGATTTCGGAAGCAAGCCTGTGCAACAGGCCAGCCATTTCGGACAGAGGGACGCAATGGTCGATTTCCACATTCTGCAAGGCGCTCAGCGGCATGTCGGGTACCGCAGCGTCGCCGGGGTCCTGGACTACGCTGACGCCTCCGCACATCTTGACTGCGTGCAGGCCGGCGGTGCCGTCGGAGAGGCTGCCTGTGAGCACGACGCCGATCACGCTGCCGCCAAAGCTGCAGGCCGCCGATCGAAACAGGGGGTCGATGGCGGGGCGCGCCAGGTTCTCGCGCGGCCCGCGCCGCAGCAGCATATGATCGTCATGTAACAGAAGGTGAGCTCCGGGCGGTGCAACGAAGATGTGCCCGTTTTTAACCTTCATGCCGCTGGAGGCATTTGCAACGGGCATGTTGGCAGCGCGACCGAGAATGTCGCCGAGGTAACTCGTGGGACCAACGTGCTGTACGACGAGGAGAGCCGCCGGGATGTCCGGCGAAAGATCGCGGACAAGTCTCTTCAGCGCGTCGACGCCGCCGGCCGATGCTCCGATTGTCACGATGCACCGGTTCTCGCAACCGTCGGGACGGACCTTATCCGGCTGGCCCGCACGCTCCGAATCTGATCGTGGTGCGGCGGTGGCCATGGTTGCTTCACCCACATTCAGCACAGATGTCGATGCGAGCGCTCCGGCCAGTCCGTTGCTGGTCGGATGCCCTGCCTTCGTCGGTGTTAGCTTCCGGCCGCATCGCGGAACATAGATGCCCGCAATGATGTCGGCTCTGTACTAACGCCTACGTGCGCGTTTGACAGCAGCCTCTGCCACGGCCGGGGCCTCCTGAATGCTTGCCGCGCCGCCGAAATCGGCGTTCTTGGTACGGCCAGCTCCCGGGCCCGCTCCTAGATCAGCGCCTGTTGTCGGATCGGAAGCCGGATCGGAAAGCGTACGGTCGGCCATCCTGGCCACCACCTTCAGGTCTTTGGCCCCCAGCTTGACAGTTGCCAGGCCGTCTCCGCCGTCGACGGGCATCACCTCTTCAAGGTCATCGATCCGATCCCACTCTTCGCCGGAATTCCATGGGCCAGCGACATCGCCGTCGCCTTGAGAGGTGTTGACATACATGCTGGCGTACTTCTCTACGCCTGGGAGCTTGCCGGAAGGGAAATTGTTTTCGATCGCGTAGAGTGCTTTCTCGAACGACTTCTGGTGCGCGATCTCGCGGGTCATCAGGAAGCCGAGCGCGTCCTTGATTCCCGGGTCGTCGGTGATGTTGATGAGGCGTTCGTAAACGATCTTGGCGCGGGCTTCGGCGGCGATATTCGACCGCAAATCCACCGTAGGTTCACCGCGCGAGTCGACATAGGCCGCGGTCCAGGGAACGCCGGCTGAGTCGCACAGCGCGGGAGCGCCGCCGAACAGAATTGATTCCTTGGCTGTTGTGCCGCTGGCGCCGATCATCAGGTAAAGGTCCGCTTCCTTCATTTGGCCCTCGGCCAGCTGTGCCTTGAGCCCCTTGTTGAGCATGGTGACGATTGATCCCACCACTTCGAGATGGCTGAGTTCTTCGGTCGCAATATCGAGCAACATGTCGCGACGGCCAAGATCGTCCTCGCCAAGCCCTTGCGTGAAATAGCGCATGGCCGCTGCAAGCTCGCCATCGGCGCCGCCGAACTGTTCCATGATCATGCAGGCCAGGCGAGGATTCGGCTCCGAGACGCGAACGGTGTATTGCAGGCGCTTGTTGTGCATGAACATGGACATCTCTCCGGTTAGATCATCCGAACATCCCGGCAAGTTGATTGTTCCATCCGGCCATCGGCCAGCGAGCATTTTTACGGCAGCTTCAGTGTTGAGCATCGCAGGGAGCCAGAGGCGGCATTTATTTGTCGCCGGGATTTTCCGACTGGCGACCGGCGGCAACGAGATTTCGATCGTGCTGCGCCATCACGGCAATGAGCAAGGCGGCGGATGGGCAAGAGGTCGACAAAATCTGGAGGGATACTGGCTCGGAAAAGTGAAGCCGGGCCATGTCAATATGATGTCGGTGTCCGGCCCTTTTCGCTGCACACCCACGCGGCAAACGGCGTGTTCGGTCACGGGGCGAGCGTCGCGGGCTGTTGCCCGTTCACTTTCGATCCAGCACCTTCCGGACTTTCTCTGCCAATTCGTCGATCGTGTAGGGCTTGGTCAAAAGTTCGGTTCCGAAATCGAGCGTGCCGTTGTGGACAATCGCATTTCGTGTGTAGCCGGTGGTGTAGAGCACTTTTAGCGACGGGTGCATTGTCTTGACCTGATCCACCAGCTCCCGGCCCGACATCTCCGGCATCACCACGTCGGTGAACAGAAGCGACGGCACTTGCCCCCTTTCGACGGCCACCAGCGCTTCGCGTGGACCTTGCATTTCCAGCACGGAGTAGCCCAGTTCCCGCAGCGCTTCCGCGGCCATCAGCCGGACGCGATCTTCATCCTCGACAACCATGATGATCTCGTCTGCACAGCCGGGGTGCTCGCCTGCCACGACGTCGATTTGGCTGTCGAGCACGCCATGGTGCGAGCGCGGCAAATATATTTTCAAGGTGGTTCCGATGCCCTGCTCGGAATAGATCTTCACACTGCCGCCGGACTGGCGAACAAACCCATAGACTTGGCTGAGTCCCAGCCCGGTGCCTTTGCCGACCCCCTTGGTGGTGAAGAACGGATCGAAAGCTCTTGCGACAACATCAGCAGTCATGCCCGTTCCTGTATCGGTGACCGCTATCATCACATACTGGCCGGAGGGGATCGCGTTCTCCCTGGCATAGCGATCGTCGACGTGGGCGTTTGATGTCTCGATCGTCAGCTTGCCGCCGGCAGGCATGGCATCCCTTGCGTTGACGCAAAGGTTGAGCAGCGCGCTTTCCAATTGCCCTGCGTCGGCCTCGACATGCCATAGGCCCGCAGCGAGCACGGTCTCGATCTGAATGGTCTCGCCAAGCGTCCGGTTCAGCAATTCGCTCATACCGGAGACGAGGCGATTTGGATTCAGCCGCTTCGGCGCCAGTGGTTGCTGGCGGGAAAAGGCGAGCAGTCGCCTGGTAAGTTCTGCGGCACGTTGTGCTCCATCGATCGCGCCGGTTACGAATTGGTGGACGTTGGTATCGCCGTTTCTGAGCTTGCGCTGCACAAGGTTCAGGCCGCCGATGATGACGGCCAGCATATTGTTGAAGTCGTGCGCGATGCCACCGGTGAGCTGTCCGACAGCTTCCATCTTCTGGGCTTGGCGCAGGTGCTCTTCTGCTCTGGCGCGTTCCGCTACTTCATCTTTGACACGCTGTTCGAGCGTGCCGTTGAGTGTCTGCAGCGCCTTGAACAGTCGGGAGTTGTCGATTGCCGTCGCGGCATGGCCCGCAAGCCCCAGCAAGGCCGCCTCTTGCTGTTCGGCGAAGACGCCGATTTCTGGATGGCCAAGGAAGAGGCCACCCAGCACCTCGCCCGAACGCGAGACGACCGGCACGGCGAGATAGGAACGCACCGGCAGATGGCCCTCCGGCATTCCCTTGCGGGGCCAGTTCTTGCCGTAGCGCGGATCGGTGAGGATATCGTCGGAACGCACCACGCTTGTTCCGCGGAAAGTGGGCTCGAACACCGCGGTGTTGCGCGGCATCGGAAAGTTTTCGAAAGCAGAACGAGGTGCCCCCGACAGGGCGTAGAGCACATAGCTGTCGCCCTTGTCGTCGATCACATTGTAGAAGAAAGCTCCGAATTGTGCGCCCGACAGCACGACGCCGGCATCGGTTACCGTCTGGACAATTCGCTCCACGTCAAGCTCGGCCGCCACGGCTGCCGCAGTAGCGTTCATCAACTGAAGCTGATGCTCCACCCGCTTTCGCGCGGTGACATCAACCACGGTGCCGATGAAGCGGATCGCACGGCCGGACTGGAAAAGCGCTTCCCCGGTTGCGGCAATCCAGCGCTCCTTGCCATCCCGAAGGCCGATCGTCCGGTATTCGATGTCGTAGCGGGAGGGGGTGCCCGGCGCGAGCGACTGGCGTACGGCCTCGTCGGCCCGTGCGCGATCTTCCGGGTGGAGGCCCGCCAGGAAGGCGCTTTCATATGTCACCTCCGCGTCCGGCGGCAAACCAAAAAGGGCTTTGCACCGGTCGTCCCAGCGCAGCACTCCGCTGATGGGATCGTAATCCCAGGTGCCAATAGCGGCCGCGTCGGTGGCAAGCCTCAGCCTCTCCTCGCTGGCCCGTGCCGCCTGTTCCGAGCGAACGCGCTCGATGTGAGCCCAGGACCGCTCCGTCACCTCGGTCAGCAAGGACAGTTCGCGTTGCGACCAGACGCGGCGCTGCTTGTCGTGGATGGCCATCAGGGCAGTCAGTCGGCCTTGTTTGACCAAAGGCATACAGATGGTTGCCGTTATCCCGATATCCTGAAAGGTCTTCGCTTCCTCGGGAGCAATTTCCTCAAGGTTGTTGTTGATGATAAGCGGCTTGTTGGCGCTGAGGTTGGTGACAGCCAGGCGACCGAAATCGGCAAGACTGTAATATCCCCTGATGCTGGGCGAGCCAGGTGCGCTCCAATCGCCGCGGATGGTGAAATGGTCTTGGTCCTGCTCCATGTCGGCATAGGCGCAAATCGAGACGCCAAGATGTTCGCCGAGGAGCCGAGTGGTGATCTGCATGACAGCATCGGCGTCGGCCGCGAGGGCTATCTCCCTGCCGAGGCGGTCGAGAAAAGCAAGGCGTTCGGCGTTCTCACGCAGGGCCAGTTCGGCGCGAAGGCGTTCTATCGCCGTACGCGTCCGGTCCGCGACTGCCGAAATGAGGGCTACTTCCTCCGTCGCCCAGCGTCTGGGCGCGGAGTGGTTCAGGTATAACAGCGCCACCAGCCCGCCATGCTCGGTAACCGGCATGTTGATGACGGATTGGGCGCTGATGGCTTTGAGTGCCTCCGCATGGCTGCTGGTTCGCGGATCTGTCTCGGCGTTTTCAAAGACAACGGTTTCGCCTCGCTTCAAATCCTCGATATACGAGCCGTAGTTCCTGAAATTCAGCGTCCCAGCCAGGCTTTTGATGCCTGGCGCGTTCCAGTCCCTGTCAATGGTGATCGTTTCTTTCTCTAGATCGATCGTGCCGTATCCGGCTCGGCTGATGCCAAAATGGTTCCCCAGCAGTTCCGCGGCTGCGTAGGCCAGTTCTGCGGGATCCGTAATCTCGCGGATACGGTCGCCCAACGCTGCCAAAAGCTCGAAGCGCTGCAGTTCAGATCGCGGATTGCTTGAAGTGGCCCCCATTTCGCCCCCGTTTTGCCCGGACTTAAATGCAGTCTGCGGCCAAGAGTTCCCCGCAGGACGGCAGTTTCTTTGGGGGGCCGGTCAGCCGAACACGCCGCACCGGTCATAGGTTAATGACAGCTTGGCGCGCTGTGGCGGATAAAGGGGAAACCAGCGGGCACTTGACGAGCTCCCGCTGGCTGGGTGCCCGAACCGCACTTCACTCGTTTGGAGACGTTTGATGCTTGACCGACCCATTCTTACGAATACGGACGCTCTCTATCCAGACGATCTGAAAACGCTTCGGTCGGTTTTCGACGCGCTGTGTGAGGAATTTGAGATTTCGTCGGACACTACCGCGGCAGAATCCATCGCGAGAGAGCTGGTCAGACTTTTCCAGACCGGGATGACGGAAGCGGCCATGCTGATGATTGCCGTGCGCGCACGTTGGCAGGGTGATTGGTAACTGGGAGGCAGCAGCGCTGCCCAGGCTTAACGGTCCCAACTCCATGGAGAAGGCCTACTTTAGCCGCTTGAGCCGGTTGTACAGCGTTGTCTTGTCTGGCGGAACAAGCTTTCGCCCCGAGAGTTGGGTTCGGCAGATGGTTTCCAACAGGCACGGCATGGCGTTCGACAGAGATGGACCGAAACTCGCGACCGGGTTGCTCGCGGCCTCATTGGCGGCGCTGGCGGCATACAACGCCATCCGCGCCAAACGTGCGATTGCCGGCCGGGCATGCGGACGTGTGATGGAGATCGATGGTCTGCGCCTGCATTTTATCGAAGCCGGAACCGGCATGCCGCTGCTTCTCCTGCATGGCAATGGATCCATGGCGGAGGATTTCAAGTCGAGCGGCATCTTCGATGAGGCGGCAAAGACCTATCGGGTGCTTGCATTTGATCGTCCCGGTTTTGGGCGAAGCTCACGGCCGCGCGGCCGGCGTTGGTCCGCTCGCGACCAAGCCGACCTTATACATGCCGCCGCCTGCGGGCTGGGTATAGAGAAATACCTCGTGCTTGGACATTCCTGGGGAGCTTGGATCGCCCTCGAATTGGCGCGCAGGCATTCTCCATCGGTCGCCGGCATCGTGCTGGTCTCGGGTTACTACTATCCGCCACCGCGGCTGGATCTTGCACTGGCCGCACTCCCTGCACTGCCTGTGATCGGCACCGCGTTTCGTCACACCTTGCTGCCGCCGCTTGTAAGGCTTGCTTGGCATTGGGCAATGGAGAAGATCTTTAAACCCGCCGTCGTCGCCGGCGAGTTCGCCGCACTTGCCAAAGATGTCGCCAGCCGCCCTTCCCAACTGCGGGCGGTTTCTCTGGAGACAGCATCGATGCTGGCCGCGTCCCTGTTGGGAAAAGCCAACTATAGGGACATTGCCGTGCCCACCGGCATCATGGCGGGATCCGGGGATCGTTTGTTCGACGCGCAACGCGATGCACGACGCTTGCACGCGGAAGTCGGTGGGTCTCTCCTCGAGGTGGTTCCGGGCGCCGGCCATATGGTTCATCAGAGCGCCCCGCAAGCAGTGGTCGGCATGGTGCACACTATTGCAGGGCGGCACGCCTTGTTCCAAGCGGGCCGTCGGCAGCGACCCAAGTCGCGTGCCGACGAGTTCAAGGTAGATCCGGCCTCGCGGGAGCCACCGGCGATAAGCGACGCCGCTTGCACGGAATGATCTCCAACGGGGCTTTCAAATGAGCGACCAACGTCCAGCCGACATGCAGTCGGTGCTCCACCAGAACATACAGGCGCTGGTCGAGCACAGGCGGCAGCAAGAAGAGCACCAAGGCGTTCAAGCGTGGGTCGCCGGCGCTGTTTCGCGCTTCGCGGGAAGCATGACTTTCGTCTATCTGCACCTTGCAATTCTTGTCGTCTGGGTCCTCGCAAACCTTGGCGAGATACCAGCCGTCCCAGCCTGGGACCCGACTTTCGTGATCCTGGCCATGGTCGCCTCGGTTGAGGCAATCTTCCTGTCTACCTTTGTGCTGATCAATCAGAACAGAATGGCCGCCCACAGCGAGCGCCGAGCCGAACTGGATTTGCAGATCAGCCTTCTAAACGAACATGAAACCACGCGGCTGATCGAGATGGTGGCTGCCTTGACGGCGCGTCTGAATATCTCGACCCCGGCCGACAAAGAGCTGCCGGAACTCGCCAAGAATGTCGATCCCCAAAAGGTGATGACGCAGATCCAGCAAGCTTCTGGAGATCAGGAGAACGCTTGATCAAAGCGACCTCGTCGGCAACGGTTCAGCGTCGGCTACAGCCTGTAATCAGCCTCGTTGTCCAAGGCTGTGGACGCAGCTAAGCCGGCGTCGGCGTTCTCCACGGCGGCTTCCCGACGTCACAAGTCCGCCGCGCAACCGAGGCAGCGTAGAGCTTCGATAACCAACAGGCTGCTGCGCGTCAGATGGAACCAAGTTGACGCCGAAATCGTATTAGCGGGCGGCTTGGGGAGATTCCGGATGAGCGAAGGTGCTGTTCTGATCGTCGAAGATGAGACAATGATCCTGCTCGACCTCGAGTCAGCTTTGGAGGAGGCCGGCTTCCAGGTGGTCGGCACTCGGAGTGCCGCCGAGGCGCTGGCGGCTTTCGACCCCGATCCGACCAAGTTCAAGGCCGTGCTCACGGACATCCGTCTGGGAGCAGGACAGTCGGGGTGGGAGGTCGCTCGGCACTTGCGAAGGTCCAACTCGACCATCCCGGTTGTCTATATCAGTGGCGACAGCGCGGTACACTGGGGAGCGGAAGGCGTGCCCAACAGCATAATGATCACCAAGCCCTTTTTTCTGCCGCAGATCATAACTGCCGTTTCTCAACTTTTAAACGCGCAGCAAGGTGCAGAAACTCACCTTTAGGAATCGGACCGCGGCTCCGCGAACACCACCGAACATTCTTCTTCGGCCAATCGGCGCCGTCCGGCGTAAAGCGTTCGCGTCTGCTTGGGTCAAATGTCGGCGGCCTCAACCAGATGTCGACCTCAGCTCCTTTCCCCTCGCCACCGGCTCGCATCCACTCGGGAGCCCTCCCGAAAGCAGGGGCGCTCATTGGTTGAGCTTTCGGTCGAGTTCGTCAAGCAATGACCGATGCTCGCTGGGCATGTCCGCGTCTGTCGGCAGATCCAGCAACTGGCGAAGCTGGCGACGATTGGCGTCCGATGAAATCCACTCCCGTATGAGGCGGGCTATGACCTTTTGTTGTGCCTTGCCGATTTCTTCCATGTTAGATTCCGGGCTTGTCCGTTGGACGAACTCGGCGGCTCTTTGATGGTTCCCTGTCCTGTACACAAATCGAGGCACAATCTATGGGTTAATGCATGTCGCTCAAAAGTGGCCTGGTTTTGAGACACGACATGCCAGTGGATGTTTGCAGTCCCAGTCCGCTCGCCTAACGCTGCGCGTAGAGTGCAAATTTATACGTTCGATTTTACCCGAAGCGAGAGGCTCAGCCGCAAAATCTTGGCGCCGTTTTCATCACGCACTTCGATAAACAATTGCTGCCCGTCGACGCTCTTCAGTGACTCTCTCGTGAGGTCGACAAGGCCCTCGAATCCCGCGCGGCGGACCTCTTCGAGGCCAGCGCATTCGACACCTATTTCGTCCTCGAAGATGAGATCGCCATCGCCGCTGTCGAAGAAAAATCGTGCCATCGGAGAGCTTCCGTCACTGCTAATCTGCGGGGTTCCTTTGGTGCAGGTAGGTCGTGTCGAAATCTCCTGCGTGAGTGAGGCCAGCCCAGTCCAGTGCGTGAACTTTTGATCCCGAGGTGGCAATGAGGCCTCTGCGTCGTAGTTCCTGGAGCATCCGGTTGACGTGGACCGTGGACAAACCCAGCGCATCGCCAAGGGCCGCCTGTGTAATGGGGATATCCGCCACGTGATCCTCAATGCGCCCCATGGAGCGCAAGCGAAAAATCAGTTCGCACAGGATGTGAGCCATGCGGGTGTATGCCTCGCGTCTTCCCACATTGATGACCCACTCCCTATAAATCGCGGCATCTATCAACGTCGACCGCCAAAAAGCGGTGGCGATGCGAGGGTGCTGGTCGCAAACGGCACGCAGGGTGTCATGCCGCATGAAACCTATTCGCGCCGGCGTAAGGGTCGAGAAGTTACAATCCATGACCGACAGATGCAGCCCATGCAGATCAGGAATGTCGCCGGCGACGAAGAATGATGTGATTTGTCGCTTTCCTTCGCCCGTATGTTTGGTGGAACCGACCAAGCCATCAAGAACGACAAACGAGTAAACAGGACGGTCGCCCTCACGCACCAGATCGTGGTTGGCCAAATATTCCTTCTCCTGGATCGGAATGCCTTTCAGAACGCCGATGTCGGCCTCTCGAAGATCCGAGATGGTCTGAAGCTTGCGAATGAGTACATCCGAGGATGAGGTGGGGAACAAATTGACTACCTGGCTGATGTTGGTGATCGAACTATTATCCGCGCCAAAAGTTCCGACTGGCATGGGGACATATGCGCGGCGGCAGAAGGCGCCGCCGTGCGGCATGGTCCCATGCCTGGAGCGTTTTGCCAGCGTCGAGCGTGGTTGAAGATCCCGGAATGATCGAAGCACCAGTTTTTTAGGACAGCCATAGGTGAGCAAGGCAGCAATGCATTAACCTATGACATAGGCTCGGTTAGAAATTTTCCCGCTGGGCAGCCAGCCCCAGGAGTTCGCCGATCACGGCGCAGCTTTGACCCTGTCGCTCCGCCCATTCAAGGGCTGCACCCGCAGCCCGTCCTGGACCTCTTTGATGCGCCGCCAGGAACGGGGTGGCTCCGCTGACGTTGTCTCAGTGGCAAGGTGAGATTTCAGTGAACAGGCATATTTCGCGGACGGATGTCGAACAAATCGATCACACGGATGACAGCGGGTCTGCGATAGAGCACGGCGGACCGCCATCCTCAGCAATCGCGGTAGCGCTGGCCCGTGGCCTGGAGACCAGTCGGGACAAGCACATCATCCATATAGCTCCCTCGGAACGCAGTGCCGAGGAGATCGCCGGCGCCTTGCGTCAGTTCCTGCCTGACGCGGATATAATCTTGCTGCCGTCCTGGGATTGCCTGCCTTACGACAGGGTGTGGCCCACACGCGCCAATATGGGGCGAAGGCTTCGTGCGTTGCGTGAGATCGCAACGAAGCCGGATCGCCCGCGCATCGCTGTAATGTCGCTCGAAGCCATTCTGCAGCGGGTGCCGCCTGCTCCGGTCATCGCTGGCGGTTTCACAATTCTGGAGGTGGGACAAAAGCTCGACCGTGACGATTTTAGAACCTGGTCCGAAGCCATTGGCTATGTCGTCGACGAGAGGGTCGACGAACCGGGTGAGATAGCCTTTCGGGGCGATCTCATCGATATTTTCCCTGCTGGCGCGGATGGCCCCGTTCGCGTCATCGTTGATCCCGATGCCTGCATCCGGCAGCTCAAGACCTACGACCCGCTCAGTCAGCTCAGCGATCAGGTTCGAGACTCGATTACGGTCGGACCGGCATCCGAGCTGATCTTTAAAGCTGGTGAGCATCCTGAGTTGACAGCGATGCGCACGACGTCGATGGAGGAGCGCCTGGTCGCATCGTATGGCGCTATGCCATCCGTCTTCGATGCGGCATCCAGCGCTTCGATCTCCTTCCTTGAAGGGACCGACGGGCAGCCGCTCGGCAGAATTCTGGATCTGGTCGAGGATGCACGTCGTGCCAGGCAGGAGGCAGCCGGAACGAAAAAACCTTTGCCGGGACGATTTTACCTATCCCGTGAAGAGTGGGACGCTGCTCTGCTTAACCGCTGCTGCGTGAGACTAGCCGTTTCTGCCGTGGGAGTTCCCAAATTCTTCCGCCAAGCCCGACCCGGGCATGATTTCGCGGAATTCATCAGAGGGCAGACGAGTGCCGGAGTCAGAGTAGTGTTCACCGGCGATGCCTCTGAACTGCAGCGAGCAGATCGCCTGCTCGATAGGAGACTAGGCCGGCGGGCAGAGGAAGCGGCCGACTTGCCGCAAATCCTTTCGGCCGCGAGGGGCTCTGTTCTCAAGGCTGAATTCGTCCTCGACGAAGGGTTTGTCGACGCGCAATCCAATATCGCCGTGGTGGCCGCATCCGACCTGTTTGGGCCCGCGTTAAAGGCGAGCGGGAGCGCGACCACGGGCATGCTCGAACCCGAGTTGCGCATTGGCGATGTCGTCGTCCATGAAGACCATGGCCTGGGCGTGCTCGCCGCGGTCGAACAGGTCGAGTTGGCTGGCCAGCAACAGGATGTCGTCAGACTGGAATATCATGGCGGGGCTTCCTTGCTGGTTCCGGTCGACGACTTTGGACGAATATGGCGCTACGGCTCGGAACCGGAGGCAGTGTCGCTTGATCGCCTCAAAGGCGAGGGCTGGCCGAAGCGACGCGAAGCTGCGTTGCGCGAGATCGACAGGCTGGCCAAACGCCTCTTGAGTCTTGCCAAAATCAGGTCCAGCCAGCCTGCCGAGATCATAAAGCCCTCCCGCACGGACTTGGCCCGTTTTGCGGCGAGATTTCCCTATACGGAGACGCCCGACCAAGCGGCCGCCATCCGCGCTGTGCTCGATGATCTTTCGTCGGGAAGAACAATGAACCGGCTCGTCTGCGGCGATGTCGGCTTCGGCAAGACAGAGGTCGCCCTGCGTGCTTGCGCCGCCGCGGCTTTCTGCGGGAAACAGGTTGCTATCATAGCGCCGACAACGGTGTTGGCACGACAGCACTATGAGACGTTCAGCCGCCGCTTCGCAGGAACCGGCCTGCAGGTCGCCCACCTTTCTAGGATGGTCGGGGCAGCGGAGGCGAGAGCGGCAAAAGAGGGTCTGCGGAGCGGCCAGGTTGCGGTCGTTGTGGGTACTCAGGCCCTGGCGTCCAGGAGCGTCACCTTCGCCAATCTTGGACTGCTGGTGATCGACGAGGAGCACCGGTTCGGGGTCAAGTTGAAGCGGGCCCTGCGGACCATGACGCCTCGCCTCCATACGCTGAGCATGAGCGCCACACCGATACCCCGGACGCTGCAATCGGCGTTGTCGGGCATCCAGGACGTCAGCGTTCTAAACTCTCCGCCCGCCAAACGACGTCCCGTTCGCACGATCTTGGCAGCGTTCGATCCAGCATCGGTGCGCGCGGCCCTCCTGCGTGAATTTCACCGGGGTGGACAGAGCTTCTTCGTGGTCCCGCGGATCGAGGATATTGCCCCGGCCTGTGACCAGCTGAACAGACTGGTGCCGGAACTCGGGGTCAAGACGGCGCATGGTGAAATGAAGGGGAGACAGCTGGACGAAGTCATGGTCGGATTCGCCGACGGTGATGGCGACATTTTGTTGAGCACCGACATCATCGAGAGCGGCCTCGATGTGCCGCGGGCCAACACCATCATCGTTTGGCGCCCCGACCGGTTCGGTCTGGCGCAGTTGCACCAGTTGCGGGGCCGGGTCGGAAGGGGGGCGGTGCAGGCCGTTGCGTTTCTTCTGACCCAGCCTGGCGTTGAACTGGCCGACGGCACCAGGGCCCGGCTTTCGACGATGCTTGCGCTCGATCGGCTCGGCTCCGGCCTGGCAATCAGTCAAAGAGACCTCGACCTGCGTGGCGCCGGAGATCTTTTCGGCGAAGACCAGGCCGGGCATATGAAGCTGATCGGAGTGGGCTTGTACGAGCACTTGCTGGAGCGGGCGGTCTCGGCGGCTGGCGGAGGGGCCAACTTCAGCAAGCAACTTGCCGAGATCAATGGCTCGGGAAAGGGGGCTTTTCCCGAGAGCTATGTCGACGAGCCTACGGTGCGCGTTGGCCTCTATGCGCGGCTCTCCCGCATCCGTTCGGAGCCGGACCTCGATACATTCAGCGAAGAGCTCGAGGACCGCTTTGGAGACATGCCTGGCGAAGTAGCCCTTTTGCTGGAATTTACCAGGTTGCGAATAGCAGCGTCGGAATTGGGCGTCGGCAAAGTCGATGTCGGTCCCGAGGCCATCGCGATCACCCCTCGGAACAAGCCGTCGGCGTCCCAATGGCGGAACAGCAAGGCGTTGGGCCTGGACTACCGGAACGGCCGCCTGATTTTCAGGCCTATCCAGCCCAGCGTCTCAGGCATCGATGCGGTTCGCTTAGCGCTTGATGCCCTACGCGCAGCCCAGCCAAAGCACGAGATCTGACGAGCCTTTTGTCTCCTGGGGCCATCCGTGCGAATGGCGCTGCGGGCGGCCGTGCGTTCGCGGGGAGCGTTCAAGGCATGGTTCCGGCTTGATGGGGTGTCATGGCAGCCATGTTTTCATTCAGATGGGCCATGATCCAGATAGAGCCCAGAACCACCAGCGCGACGATCAGCACGCCGAAGGCCAGCGCCAGGATGTTGTTGGTGTTGTCCGGCCCGGTGGTCAGGTGCAGAAAGAAGACAAGATGCACGCCCATCTGCGCAACGGCGAGCACCACCAGGGCCGAGATGACCGCGGGCTGGTAAATCAGGTCGGTTCGCGCCGCCAGGAATGACGCGATCGTGAGCAGGATAGCCAGGCCGAAGCCGAGCACATAGCCCGAGAGGCCCCCAGCCGTTTCGTGCTCGCTTATGTGTTCCTCGCCCGGCGCTGAATCGCGGCGGTCCTGCAACTCGCCGGTCTTGCTCTCGAACTCGGTCATGACGATGCTCCCAGCAGATAGACCAGGGTGAAGATGGCAACCCAGATGATGTCGAGGGCGTGCCAGAAGAGCCCGAAGCAGTGGAGCCGCCGCAAGATGTCGGGCCGAAAGCCCTTGACCCACAGCTGCGCCATCATCGTTCCCAGCCAGAGCAGGCCGAGACCGACGTGGGCACCGTGGCAGCCAACGAGCGCAAAGAAGGCAGAAAGAAATGCGCTGCGCGAGGGGCCTGCCTGCTCGCCGATCATTGCCGCGAACTCCTGTAGTTCCAGGAACAGGAACGCTGCCCCGAGCAACCCCGTGACGAGAAGCCAGAACTGCGTGGCAGCCATTGATCTGCGACGGGTGGCGAGTGTTGCCACGCCGCCGATGAAGCTCGAAGTGAGCAGAAGGCCCGTCTGGACCGCAACCCGTGTCGGTTCGAACAGATCCTTGCCTGTCGGTCCGCCGGCGGTTGCCTTGGCGAGCACGGCGTAGGTGGCGAAAAATGCCGAGAACATGATGATGTCGGACAGGAGAAAGATCCAGAAGCCGTAGGTCACCGTGACGAACTTTGAGGCCGGGCCGCCTTCTCCGTGGCCCGTCGCAGAGCGCACCGCATGCCGACCGGTGTGATTAAGCCGATACGGGTCCCGTGCCTGGGTGCCGGCGCTGATGTCGCCGGAGAATGCGTGATCGCTCATGCCGGGCGCTCCCACCCGCGCAGCCAGGCAAACTGGGCTGCCTTGTGGTCATGATCGATGCGGGCGACCTCGTCGACAGGGATCTCGTAGTCTCCATGATCGCGCCAGGCGAATACGACGAAGGTTGCGTAGGCGCCGATGAAGCCGACGATCGCCAGCCACCATATATGCCAGATCAGCGCGAAGCCGATCAGTGTGCTGAAGAAGGCGGTGACGAAGCCAGTCGGGCTGTTGCGAGGCATCTCGATCGGCTCATATGCCTTTTCCTCGTCCGAGCTCTGTTCGATCCCTCGTTGCTTGATGCTCCAGTAGGGCTCTTCGTCTTCCACGTGAGGCAGCCGTGCATAATTGAAGACAGGAGGAGGAGAAGATGTCGACCACTCCAGCGAACGCCCGTCCCACGGGTCGCCGGTTTCGTCGCGAAACTTGTCGCGATGCCGGACCGAAACGAAAAGCTGTGTGATCTGCAGCGCCGCGCCAGCGATCATCACCACCACGCCGAAAGCGGCCACCACCAGCCACGGTGCCCAAAGGTCCATATCGATATGTTGCAGGCGCCGCGTCATGCCGAGCAGACCGACAATATAGAGCGGTACGAAGACCAGCATGTAGCCGGCCAAGGTGACCCAAAATGCCGCCTTTCCCCAGCCTTCGTGCAAACGGAAGCCGAACGCCTTGGGGAACCAGTAGGTGAAGCCGGCGAATGCTCCAAACAACACGCCGGAGATGATGACGTTATGGAAATGCGCGACGAGGAAAAGGGAATTGTGTAGCACGAAGTCGGCCGGCGGGACGGCAAGCAGGACGCCAGTCATGCCGCCGACGGTGAAGGTGGTCACGAAAGCCAGTGCCCAAAGCATCGGCGTGTCGAAACGAACGCGCCCGCCATACATGGTGAAGAGCCAGTTGTAGATTTTCACACCGGTTCCCACGGCAATGACCGACGTGGCGATGCCGAAGGCGGCATTAACGTCCGCTCCGGCACCCATGGTGAAGAAGTGATGCAACCAGACCATGAACGAGACGATGCAGATGAACATCGTGGCCGCGACCATCGAACGGTATCCGAACAGCGGTTTCGATGAAAAAGTCGAGAAAATCTCGGAGAAGATTCCGAAGGCGGGAAGCACCAGGATGTATACTTCGGGATGGCCCCACGCCCAGATCAGGTTGACGAACATCATCTGATTTCCACCGGCTTCGTTGGTGAAGAAGTGGAAGCCGAGATACCGGTCCAGCGTCAGCATTGCGAGCGTGGCGGTAAGGATCGGGAAGGCTGCGACAATGAGCAGGTTGGACGCGAGCGAGGTCCAGCAGAACATCGGCATTCGCAGATAGCCCATTCCCGGCGCCCGCATCTTGAGGATAGTCGTCACCAGGTTGACACCGGTGAGCAGCGTGCCGACGCCGGAGATCTGGATCGCCCACAGATAATAATCGACACCGACGCCCGGCGAGTAGGTGGTTTCCGACAAAGGGGCATAGGGCAGCCAGCCGGTGCGCGCGAACTCGCCGACCACAAGCGAGATGTTGACCAGCAGGGCTCCGGAAGCCGTCAGCCAGAAGCTGACGGAATTGAGCGTCGGGAAAGCGACATCGCGTACGCCAAGCTGCAGCGGCACGACGAAATTCATCAGGCCGATCATGAACGGCATCGCGGCGAAGAAGATCATGATCGTGCCGTGCGCGGAAAAGATCTGGTCGTAATGCTCCGGCGGGAGGTAGCCCGGCCCGTGAATCGCCAGCACCTGTTGTGTGCGCATCATGATAGCATCGATAAAACCACGAAGAAGCATGAGCATCGCCAGCACAATGTACATCACGCCGATGCGCTTGTGGTCGACCGAGCTTATCCACTCGCTCCACAGATATGGCCAGTAGCCCTTCACCGTTATCCAGCCAAGCACGGCGGCTGCTGCCAGAAAGACGCCAAGGGCTGCGCCGAGGGGGATGGGTTGATCGAAAGGAACGGCCGACCAGTCGAGCTTGCCCAGCATCGTCATTCTGCCCCTTGTGGATGATGGGTCATCGTTGCCGCCGCCGCGGGGAATGCCCTTGGGCTCACCTGTGGCTCGCCGCTGGCTGCGCTCTCAGCAGGCCCCGGACCCGGTGGGAGCGTCTGCTGAACGACCGCTTCGAACAGCCCAGGCTGGACATGACCGAAGGAAGCCGGCGCCACATTTGTACTTTGCCGGGCGAGTTCGCGATAGGCATTGGCATTCAGCACGCCGCCCCCGCCACGCAGCGATGACGCCCAGCGGGTGAAGGCATCGGCTGAAACCGCGCTCACACTGAAATTCATATCCGAGAAGCCGTCGCCGCTGAAGTGCGCCGACTGGCCGAAAAAGCTGCCCTCGCGGTCGGCCTGCAGATGCAATTCGGTCTGCATGCCGTTCATGACGTAGACCATGCTGCCAAGCTGGGGCACGAAGAACGTGTTCATCACGCTGGCCGAGGTCAACTTGAAACGCACTGGAACACCGGCGGGGATAACCAGTTGATTGACAGCACCCACGCCCTGCTCGGGATAGAGGAACAGCCATTTCCAGTCGAGCGCCACCACCTGAATGTCGAGCGGCGGCTGGCTAGAAGGGATCGGTTTGCGTGGATCGAGCTGATACGATCCGTAGTAGATCAGCCCGCCAATGAACAGGATGGTGAGCGTCGGGATCGACCAGACGATCAACTCCACGCGTCCCGAATAGGTGAACTCCGGGTTATAGCGGGCGTTGCTGTTCGAGGCGCGGAACTTCCAGGCGAATGCCAGAAGCGCAACAAGCGTGGGAACAACGATCACCAGCATCACCGCCAGCGAGTTCAAAAGAATCGTGCGATTGCCGACGCCAATTGGTCCTTGGGGATCGAGCACTCCCCCCGCGCAACCGGGCAAGAATGCGCCTCCGAGGATCCAGAGCAGTTGGCGTGTCAACTTAGGGCTGGATGGCAACAACACCGGTTCTGCAATCTCTCTTTGCGGGAACGCGCGTTAGAAGCATGCGTTCATCGGGTTTCCATCTGAGCCTCCCCATGGCGCGGAACCTCGCGGCACTTCGCAGGGTGTCGCCCCCTGAGCGAGTGCCCCAACTGTCGCCGGCCGGGTTTGTTCCGCTGGACCGAGTTACTCTGTCCGATGGTCCCGCGTTGGCCAATCCGACCATAATTTCAGAACGATGGCGGCTCGATTGGCCTAGCTATCGGCGACGCTGGCTCGCGCACGAATTTCAATTTCGGCGGGACGGCGAATACCCTGAACCGCTCAGCCAGGTTGTCGAGAGCCTGACGCATGCCCACTCCCGCAGCAGCCGCGCCGTGCCCACTGATGACCATCTGGGGGCCCAAGGCAGCCAGATGCTTCACGGACCTTTCCGCTGCATCCCAGTCTGGCGTGAAATAGCGCGGCGGACCGTGCATCTCGAGATCCTGAATGGCGACTTCATAGACCGACTCCTGACCGGTGGTGATGAAAGCGTCTCCTACGATGAGCGAGCGGTCTTGCTCGCGCCAGAGCGAGATATGCCCAGGGGCATGTCCGGGTGTGTGCAGCCATTGCCATCCGGGCATTCCGGGGATCGATCCATCGGCGGGCAAGGGTTGCAAACGGCTGCCAAGATCGATTGGCCCGCGTGGAAAAAGCGGTGAAAGCAGCGCCATCAGTCCACCCCCAACCCAGGGATCCGGTGGCGGATAGGATGTGGTGCCGTCCAAATAGGGGTGCTCGAGTGGATGAGCGAAGACAGGCACGTCCCAGCCATTTGCGAGTTCTAGAACCGTTCCCACATGGTCGAAATGGCCATGGGTCAGGATGATTGCAGCCGGCCGTGCGTTGACGCCGAACCGCTTTTCCGCGACCGCTAGAATGCTGCTGCGAGACGTCGGCAACCCGGTATCGATCAACACCCAGTTCCGATCTCCGCTGCCCGGTGCGCCGAAGAACACGACATTCACGATTGCTAGCCGCAAGTAACCCAGGTCCGGTGCGATGCTCCAAGCGCCGTCGCCACGATCCTCGCGCCTGGCGTGGTCGATCTCGGAAAGTCGAATCTGAACGGTCATGTGATCCCATGCCTCTGTTGTTGCCGAGCAGCCGCTCGAGTGGATGATGGCGGCGGTACATCGCCCCGAACTTGGGACGGGCCTCCTTGTTCCTCATTTGCCACGCGGCTCCCGGACAGTTCACCACCGGAACAAAGGCTCTACCAATGGGTTCGGCACTACCCGGCCACGCAAGGACGAGCTGGACTGAGCAACGAACATGGGGCGCGCCCGACTGAATTCGGCATTTCGCCAACGCGGTTCCCGGTCCGGACAAGGCGGCCGAGTTCGAAGCCGATTGCCCAAAGGAGACTTCGAAAAATGAGCGAAGTGGGACGCCAGACGGAGGCCTCGGTTCCGGAAGCTTCGCGCTTCGCCAGTTTTTTCATGGCAGGCTTTGAATGCTCCTCGCACCGGCGCAAGGACGGCGTTCGCCTCGATCTTATTCGTGCGACCTCGCATAATTTGCATGCCCTGGGCGACTACCGCGGCTGCGCCGAACTCGGCCTTCGCACCATCCGCGACGGCCTGCGTTGGCATTTGATCGAAACCGCTCCCGGAACCTATGACTGGTCAAGTTGGGCGCCAATGGTCGAGGCAGCCCGATCGGCAGGTGTTCAGGTAATCTGGGACATCTTTCACTACGGATCTCCGGACCATGTCGATCAGGGCTCGCCGCATTTCATCGACGCCTATGCCTCGTTCGCGGCAGAAGCCGTCAAGGTACACCGTTCGATCACCGGAACATCGCCTCTGTTGTGTCCCATCAACGAAATCTCCTTTTTCGCATGGGCTGTTGAGGTCGGCTATTTCCCGCGCGTGGGGCCGAACAAACGTGGATGGTTCAAGCGGCACCTCGTGAAGGCCGCCATCGCGGGTGTTCGTGCAATGCGGGAGATCGATCCCGCCTGCAGATTTGTCTGGGCCGAGCCGCTTATCCATATCGCCCCTCGTGACCGGACCCGCAGCGAACGGCGCCGGGCCGAAAACGCCCGACAGGGGCAGTTCGAAGCTTACGACATGTTGCTGGGCCGCGTCGAACCTGAGTTGGGCGGGAGCGAAGATGTTGTCGATGTCGTGGGCTTGAATTTTTACCCGCACAATCAATGGTACGTAAACGGGCCGACGATTCCGATGGGACACCACGAGTACCGCGCCCTGTCGGAAATGTTGCTAGAAGTTGCTCATCGATACGGCAAGCCGATGTTCATTGCGGAGACCGGCTCCGAGGGATCCGGCGGGCCGGCTTGGCTCCATTATGTCTGCGACGAGGTGCGTTCCGCAATCAGTCTCGGAGCGCCGATCGAGGGTATTTGCCTGTACCCGATAACGGCCTACCCGGGCTGGGACAATTCGCGACATGCCGAGGTCGGTTTGTTTTCCGTCATCCAGGCTGATGGCAGGCGACACCTGCGCAAACCCACAGCAGATGAACTGGCCCGTCAGCAAGCTCTTCTCGTGGCGGACACGACGCCTTGAAGAGGCCTAAAACGAGGGAGGGGCGGGCGAGCGTCTGTTTCGAAACGCCGCCCGCGCCGGTGCGGTGCATCAGCTTTTTGCAGTCGCCCCAGCCTCGCGCAGCCTGGCATATCGCATGGTAACGTCGCTCAGATTTTCCTTGAGCCAGTTGGCCATGGCTTCCTCTTCGTTCAGGTTCTGCTTGAGGGCCCTTTCAGCATCCTGGAAGCCCCCGGCGTCGGCCAGTACCAGCAGCGAATTGTAGGCAGCGATCTCGTAGTTCTCGAATGCGAAATTCGCCAGGCTGTTCTTGATGATCTCGTCGCCGGCCATCGAATGTCCAATGGCGGCCACGCTGCCAACCATCGACAAGGCAGTGTCCTTGAGGGTGGAGTGCTCCTCACCAAGGCCCTCCAGGACGGACTCGAGTCTCGTGATCTGGCCTTCGGTTTCCTGAATGTGCCGGCGCAAGCGATCGGCCACCTCCGGATAGTTCTCTATACGCTCGACCTGAGGCTTCATGATCGACAGCGCTTGATTTTCCATGGCGTGCGCGTTGCGCAAGCCGACGATAAATATCTCACGGCTTTCCGAGTTGAAGTTTGTATCCATCGAGTTTCTCCTTCTGATACCCGCCCGATCTTCCGTCTTGGAAGAAACTATCTTCTCGGCTCGGCCAACAACGGCTCGTCCGTGCGTGCCCAGGCCGGGAGGCTTTTTTGGATGCGCGCGAAAGTGGCCAGAGCCTGTCCGACTACCTGGTCCATGTTGTAATAGCGGTAAGTTGCAAGCCGACCGACAAACCACACGTCTGGGCAGCTTGCCGCGAGCGCTTCATAGCGCTTATAGAGCACTTCGTTTTCGGGCCGGGGCACGGGATAGTACGGGTCCCCGATGTCCGTGGGGTATTCGTAGGTCAGGCTGGTCCGCGAACTCTGCTGGCCGGTCAGATGTTTGTACTCGGTAATGCGCGTGTAATCTTCCGTCTGGGGATAATTGACCACGGCAACCGGCTGAAATTGCTCGCAATCCAGTGTAACGTGCTCGAAACGAAGCGAACGGTACGGAAGGTGCCCGAGCTGCCAGCCGAAATATTCATCGATCGGGCCGGTATAAACCATGCGCCTGAACGGTATCTTCTCACGAATTTCACGGAAGTCGGTCTGCAGCATGATCTTGATGTTCGGATGATCGAGCATGCGTTCGAACATCCGCGTGTAGCCGCCGGCCGGCATTTTCTGGAAGCTGTCGCTGAAATAGCGGTCGTCACGGTTGGTCCTGGTCGGCACTCGTGCCGTGACGGATTTGCTCAGCTGACTGGGATCGACGCCCCATTGCTTTCTTGTGTAGCCGCGGAAGAATTTTTCATAGAGCTCGCGCCCCACGGTGCTGACGACGACGTCCTCAGCCGTTCGGACATCCTCCACCGTTTCGCGTCGCGACGCGAAGAAATCCTCCAGCTGTGCCGAGGTCAGGTCTAGCCCGTAAAGCCGGTTGATGGTGTCGAGATTGATCGGGATGGGAACCAGTTGCCCGTCCACGGCCGCCAACACCCTGTGCTCGTACGGCCGCCATTGCGTGAACTGCGAAAGGTGGTCCACGATCGTTTGGCTGTTGGTGTGGAAGATGTGCGGGCCGTAGCGATGGATGAGGATGCCGGCTTCATTGTAGCAGTCGTAGGCGTTGCCTCCCACATGGCTGCGGCGGTCGATCAGCAAAACGCTTTCTTGACGCTGCGACGCTATCCTTTCGGCAAGCACACTGCCGGCGAAACCCGCGCCGACGATTAGCCAATCGAACATGGCTATGCACTCCTGCGAAGGGGCACGACCTTCTTGCGTTGGTAGGCGCGCTCAATGTGAGCTGCCATGGCATTCCATGTCCGTTCCCAGGACATGTCCGCAAGGTAGGCATCGACTTGCTGCAGGAGCATCTGACGCGGTCGCGAAAGAACGGAGCGCAGCTTGATTTCCAGATCGTCACAGTCGGCGATTTCCACCAGCCCGGCAGCACCGTAACTGCGAACCACGTCGACGATTGCCGTCGAGATCACCGGCAGACCCGCCGCGAGAAATTCCGGCGTCTTGGTCGGGCTGATGAAACGCGTCGCCTCGTTGAGGGCAAACGGCATCCATCCGGCGTCCCAATGGCGCAAATAGTCGGGCAGATCGCAGTAGGCTTTCGGCCCAAGCCAATGAAGGTTTTCGGCTTGCGGCAGGCTTGCAGGGTCGATCTTGACAACCGGACCGAGCATGACGAAATGCACGTCCGGCATTGTCTTTGCCGCTAGCGCCACGAGATCGACGTCCAGCCGCTCGTCGATGACGCCGAAATATCCAACCCTCGGGGAAGGAATGCCCGCCTGGTCGGCTGGGTCCCTTCCTGGCTGTCTTGCGGTGTGAAAGTGCCTCACATCGATGCTGCTCGGAAATGGAAAGATGGCGGGATGGAGGTGACGCTTGGTCTCGAACAAGCTTAGACCACCGGTGAAAACCAGATCCGCGCGGCGCAGAAGCGCCTTTTCCATCTGGCCCAGCTCGGGGGGCGCATTCCTGAACGCAGAGAGTTCGTCCATGCAGTCATAGACGCATATGTCCGGGTCGAGGAATTCCGTAAAGCGGAGAGCCATTGGGGTGTAGTACCAGGCGATCAGCCGGCTATGCGGCATAGAAGCGATGGTCTGCTGCACAAATCTCCGCTGGACGGCATCTGCTTTCGCGGCCGACGTGCCAAGCGGCAGCACTGGTGTGACAATCAGAATGTTTTCCGATGCCACGCTCGTCCGCATCAGCGGCTGCGGCAATTCTTCGAAAACGGGTTCTTCAAAATAGACCACTCGCTGCTGAGCGGATGCGAGAGTGAGGAGATGCTGCGGACGCTGGTGAACAAAATTCCATCGTAAGTGGGAGAAGCAAACCAGTATATTTTCGCGACGAACATATTGACTGCCGGTTACCCCGCCAAAGGCCGCTTCCATTGACATACTCCCTCTGTGACACTATTTATGTTACGATTAACATTTGTTAATCGCGAATGGAGAGAACTACTTAGTTCCAGCTCCTAACTTTCGATCAGGTGAGTTGTTCCAACTGAAATGAAGAAGGCCCGGTCGCCCGCTTGGTCCACGCACGAAGCGGGATCTGGTTGCGGAGGCGAGGGCGGCTGTCGGAACCCGGCCGCCACTGAAAGCGTGGTTGAACGACGAATGCTGGTGGACAGCGGCATTGCCGTATTTGCGTTCAACTCGTTGGCTATAGAATGTGCCTAACATCAATGATTCGCCTGTATCTCTGCGCGTCTCCGACTGCCGAGGCGAATTCCGGGGCTGACATGAACATCAACTTTGAAACCAACGTTTTTCCACTGTTTCATCCGCAAAGCGTGGATGATCTCAAGGACCCGTGTCCTGTCTTCGATGGCCGTGTCTGGCACGTCTTCGGGTCAAGCGGCACGGTCACCACCGAGACGTGGAGAATCTTGCATGCCACGGCGCCCGATCTTTATGGGCCGTGGGCCGAGCATGATCCGATCGAACTTCCAATCAACGGCACTGGTGTTGCGGCTCCCGGTGTGACCCACGAGTGCGGCGTCTTCCACATGTTCATTCAGACGGAATTCATGAAGTCGGGTGGCCGTTGCGAGCATGCGGTTTCCAACGACGGGTTCCATTGGGTAGTCCTCAGTCCGGCCATTCTGGCCATCCCGGACACGGAAGAGGACGGCATTTACGATCCGCATCCAGCAGTCATTGGCGGTGGGCGCTACCTGGTTTATTCGGCTATGCCAAAATTCACCAGGGTGCCTCAGCCCGACATCTATCTGGCACGTAGCCAGTCCGACTCGTGGTTCGGTCCATGGAAGCGGATCGGCAAAATCCTCGACCACAACGATGTTCCCCACCATAACACCAGAGATGATCCCGACTACGAATGGGGCATTGAGGGCGCGCAACTGATCGAGCTGCCGGACGGCCGGGTGCTTCTCAACGCCACCTGCTTTCTTCCGAATGGCCTTCGGGGAAACCGGCAACGGGTGTTTTTTGCCATCGCCGACGAGGTCAGCGGGCCTTACGTTTCGATCGGCCCGGTGTTGGAGCCAGGTCAACCGGGCGAGAACGGCCACTCGACGGTGATGATCGATGGCAGTCAGCTTTCACTGTTCTACCAGAGCCGGGTTGCCACAACCGATCACCGATGGCGCTATGGTTTAGCCAGATGCGACGTCGCTCTCTTTTCAAAGGTCGCTTGATTTCCAGGCTGCCATTAGCGCCTTGAGGCCGATGCGCGTCATGCAACTCCGGAGGGTTGAAGGTGATCCGCGTCGGTGACGGTAGCAAAGTGTCATCGCGACGCAGTAGGAGACACGACATGGCCGATGCGGATCGACGATTGCCGCGATCGCACTTGGCGGGCGGCAAGTCGGGAAGGCCGGCCTTAACTCTGTCGCTTTTAGCGAAATGACTTGAGCCGTTCGTCAATTTTCTCAGTGGCATTGATGACACCGCCAGATGCCCTGCCAATGAGCTCATAGCTATTTCTTCGGTCCCTTGACAGGGAATGTCGCGTCGCCGTCTTTTTTGCCGGAGATCACCCGCGGATCGGCGCTGGCGACGCCATCGTTTCCGCCGCCCTTGTGGTCCTTTTCCGACTGACCCTTTGCGTCTTGCTCGGGTGTCCGTTTTGATGTTCGAAGCGTCTTGTCCGCCATCATGGCCTCGCGGTCTGCCATCCAAACTCCCGGCAATTTCGAAAGTTCCACCGCTTTAGCAAGGCCGAAGGACCCAGTGAGTTGGAACGTCGTGGCGGGACGTGAGTTGTAAGCGAGGATATTCACCCGCAGGAGGACGCTTATGGCTAACCGCCGAGAGCAGCAGACGGACCTCACGCCCGCCGAGGCGACAGACCGCATCTGGGAACTCGCCGAGGACATCGACGTCTGCATGTTTGTGACCTGGGACGGCGAGTACAATCGAGCCCGTCCGCTGTCTGCGCGTGTGGTCCGTGAAGAAAACGCCATATACTTCCTCGTCAATGACGACAGCGCCAAGAGCGAGCAACTGTCGACCTATCCAAAGGTCACATTGGCCTGGAGTGACAACAGCCACTACAAATACGTCACGATGTCAGGCCCGGCCACAGTGACAAATGATAGGGAAAAGATCACCGAACTCTGGGAGAAAACTGACGCAGCCTGGTGGGATAATGCCGATGATCCCGAGATTCGTCTGATAACGGTCAAACCCGACGAAGGCGAATTGTGGGACAGCCCGGGGCTAATCATGGCTACCGCAACGATGGTGTTTGCGGCCGTTACCGGCGCCAAGCCGAATGTGGGCGACAACGCAAAGGTCGAGCTCTGAGCGAGCGGCTAAACTAACCTCTGCTTTAGAGGCAGCGTCGATGAGCATTTTGGAAACCAGCAAGAAAGTGATCGAGAACGTCACCGGTTTCGCAAGACCGCGCAAGCAAGCTGTCGCCGGATTTGTGAGGCAGCGAAAGTCGAATGAGTTCTGGTTCAAGGATGATGGACTTGTACCCAATCATCCAGCATGGCCGCTCGTCGTTTATCGCGGCGCCGTCGAATTGCCCGAAGGACTTGATCCAGCAGCCGTCATGGAGGTGCTTTTCGATGCAAACGGATGGGGCGATAGCTGGCGAAACGGCATCTATGATTACGTTCATTATCATTCGCAAATACACGAGGTTCTGGGAATTGCGCGCGGAAATGCTGAAGTCCGGTTTGGCGGCAAGAAAGGACGAACGCTGTCGCTGAAGGCTGGCGACGTAGCGGTCCTCCCGGCAGGCACCGGGCACCAATGCCTCTCGGCATCCGATGATTTTTTGGTTGTCGGCGCGTATCCTCCGTTTGGGACTTATGACGAATGTAGGAGCAAGGATCAGCATAGCGATGCGCTCGCAACCATCCCCAAGGTGGGGCGTCCGCGCAAGGATCCTGCATATGGCAGCCAAGGTCCGCTGCTGAAAAGTTGGAAGCGCTAATTTAGTCGTCGGGGTCGAAAGCCTTGGCAACTGCGTCTTTCTCAGCCTGCGGCAGGACTGTCATTGTGAGAATGAAGGCTGACAGCAGGAGACAGACGCCATTCGTGATTATGATCGGCCACTCTGCCTTCATGATGCCGAAGGCCAGCCACAAGGCGAAGCCCAACACAGTGATGGCATACATCGGTGCGGAGATGCCGCTTGTCTCTCGTGTCCTGATGATTTTCCAGGCTTGCGGGGTGAAACTGCTCATCGAGCAGACGGTCGCGAGATAGCCGATGAGCGTGACTGTCTGCATGGAAGCGGCCCTGACCTACGTCGCAGATACGCGCTTGAGATCAGATACGCGGACCACGCCGTGCTGGCTGACAAAGGTCAGGGTGGAGTCCGTGCTCTGGCTCTGCGAAACACCGGATATGCGATGGTCGCCTGTGTCATAAATCTCCATCTTTCCATGATCGTCGATGACCAGGCGGCTTTGCTCAGGAAACGCTGCGTAGCGCATATTGTTTTGAGAACCAGCGGCAGACGGGCTCCCAAGCTCCTCAGGCCACCATGAGCCGGCGTGGGCCATAGCTGCAGAACGATAGCTCACATTCGTGTCGGCGCGTTTTGGCTTGGCGGGATGATCGCGCAGGTAGGCCGAGAGCTCCGCTGCGATAGCGTTGAGCTTCGCCTTGAGGCTGTCATTGAACATGCCGCCGACCATCGTCATGCCGGAGGACCATTGTGACATTCCTCCGAAGTCGACGTGGCTGAACTGGGCCATGGTTCCACCACCACGCCGCAACGCCTCAAGGACAGCCATGACAGCGCCGTCAGTGACGCCATGCTGGCGTGCAAGGCGCGCAATCAGTTCAGCTTCCTTTTGAGTGTTTGTCATCATTGCGTCCTTTGAATCGCTTGGCGCCGGCAGTCCTCATTGTTGACGATAGACATGCGCGGCCAAATGTAATCACGAAGGAGCGCCGCTAGGTCTTCAGGCTCCTTGCCGAGGAAGCTCAATCAAGTTCTATCCAGGCTGGCGCATGATCGCTCGGCTTGTCCCATGCACGCGTTTCGGCATCTACTCCGGCATTCTTCAGGCGATCCAATAGGGATGAACTCAGCAAGAGATGGTCCATCCGGAGCCCGGAACTCCGATCGTACCCGCCGCGGTAGGAGAAGTTCCAATAGGTGTAAATTCCTTTTTCTGGATGAATGCGACGAACCGCATCGAACCAGCCCTGAGCAAGCATTTCGGCGTACGCGCTCCGGCTCTCGGGGAAGTAAACGGCATCGCCAACCCAGCGCCCCGGCACCGCCGCGTCGATCGGGCCTGGAACGACGTTATAGTCGCCGCACAGGATGGTCGGTGAGCTATCGCCGAGCAGCACCTGGCCATAGGTGATCAAACGTCGGAACCAGCGAAGTTTGTAGTCGAACTTCGGCCCCGGCGCTGGATTGCCATTGGGCAAATACAGGCAGCCGACAACAAGCCCATTCACATCTGCCTCGATGTAGCGGCTGTGCGAATCGTCGGGATCGCCCGGCAGACCTCGACGACGTTCCAGCGGCTCAATCCCGCGAGCGAGGATTGCCACGCCATTGTAGGACTTCTGTCCGTGCCAGATTGCGCCATAGCCGGCGTTTCTAATCGCATCGACGGGAAATTTTTCGTCAGAGGTCTTCAGTTCTTGAAGGCAGACGATGTCATAGCCGGTTTCGCCAAGCCACTTGAGAAGCACTGGCAGTCGGCCGTTGACGCCATTGACGTTGAAGGTTGCGATGCGGGTCATCTCGACGATTTAACGTCTTCGCGCCGCTTCGATGCGACATAGGGTCGGTAGCCAAATCTTGCCTTTTGTCATCGTCCATCTGCATTTTTGCTCGAAGCATTGGTGCTTTGACCGGAAGCCGCGGATGTCTTTGCATCTTTGGAATGGGCAGCAATCGCCGGACCCGCGCCGGTAGCTTTCCGCATATCGCCGCTCCCCTTGCCGTCAGTCGATTTCTTGCTCAACAGTCCTGAGAAATATTTTCCAAAGAAGCCCATCCGACTCTCCATCTTGGCGCTCATTCGGCGACTTTGCGGGCCCTGAACTCATGTCTGCGCTCTTCTCGCAGCTGCCGAGGATCGCTGCGCGAACCGCCAAGCGCGCGGCGCCTGACCAGCGCGGCCGAACACTCAAGCAGGAAACTTTCCAGTCCTTTGTAGATATGCGTGATCATGTCCTTCATCTCCGGGACCGCCTCGGCACATTGGTCGCCGAGGCGGTTGGGTAGGCGATCAATCAAGCCGCTTTCCGTTCTGCCGCTCGTTCGTTGACGCCGGCTTCACCGAGGGCAGTCAACGCCTCGTCGGTGGCCTTCTCCTCCTCAAGTGTCGCATTGAGGAGCGCAACCACGTCATCCTTGCCGAGGGTCGTAGCCCAGGCGATCAGGGTTCCATACCTGGCAATCTCGTAGTGCTCCACGGCTTGCGCGGCACCGACGAGCCCTGCGTCGAGCGAAGTCGAACCCTTGTACTCCTGAAGGATTTCAGATCCTTCCTCCAGGATGCCGTCGATCGCCGGGCAGGTTTTGCCGCGCGCGGCCGCGCCGAGAATCTCGAAGACCTCCTCCAGACGTTCGACCTGCCCCTCGGTTTCAGCGAGGTGCTTCTCGAATGCTGCCGAAACTTGCTCTTCGGATGCGCCTTTGGCCATCTTCGGCAAGGCTTTCAGAATTTTCTTCTCGGCATAGTAGATGTCTTTGAGGCCATCGAGGAAAAGGTCCTCCAGGTCCTTGTTGTTGCCATTGGCTTTCTTGGCAGTGGGCATTGTGCCGTCTCCTCTGTTGAAAATTGCCCGTCGCGAGCATTTTCTTAACTCGGAAACCCGAACCCGGTTCCGGCATAATGGAGATATCTAAATTTAAGGGGCCCTGCGCTTCAGTGAGAACAACGACCACGTCATTCTCGTCGAAGAGCCGCGGCGGGGCGCACGCCATCGGGCTCTCGCCAACAGTTCACGGTGTGAGGGGCTGGCACTACAGGAGAAGCAAGTTCCGCGGCGGCAGCAGAGCAGTCGGGGCAACGCCTCTCAAGCCTCCTTACCGCTCTGCAGCCGCTTGATTGCTGGGCCCCGCTTGCATCCAGGAATTGGGTGATTGGACGGCTGCGTATGCAACCAGAATACCTCAGAATGGTTCTAGCTATGATTTGAGCGGGATGGCGCGAGCGCCGTCCAAAGGTGGCAATTTTCATGGACGTATCACTTTCGCGATCCGCAGACGGCAACATCAAGGCCGGCAAGAGCGGCTTGCTGCTTGTCTCGGACAATTATGACGCTTTCGCTGTGCGCGTGCTGGCCGCAAGGAGCGCTGAGCGCAGCCTCGACCTGATGTACTACCTTTGGCATGATGATCACACCGGCCGCTTGCTGCTTCGCGAGGTTTTTCGAGCTGCTGAGCGCGGTGTTCGGGTGCGCATGCTCCTTGACGACGTCAATCCGCGTAAAAGTGATGCGGCATATCTGGCGCTGAACAACCATCCAAACGTCGAATTGAAGTTGTTCAATCCGAGCGGTATCAGGCGCGGTCGGATCATGCGTGGTGTGGAAGTGCTGTTGCGGCTCTTTGCATTGACGCGACGGATGCACAACAAGGCTTGGATCGTTGACGACAAATTTGCCATTGTCGGCGGTCGGAATGTTGGCGATGCCTATTTCGATGCGGCAGAAACCAATTTCCGGGACCTCGATCTGCTGCTCCTGGGGCCTGCGGTACGGCAAACCGCGGCGATATTCGATGCCTTCTGGGCTTGCAATGAAGCCAAGCCAATCAAAACCTTGGGATCAGTGGCTGAGCATGAGCATGCCAAATGGCTTGAAGGAAGCGATACCGGCCCCGATCCCAAACTCCTGAACGGCATCGGCAACCGGGGCTCGATCACGGAGTTTATTGCGGCCAGCAACGACGTTCATTGGGTGGATGGCGTGCGGGTCATTTCCGATCCGCCGGAGAAGGTTCGTGGTTGGAGACGTCGCAGCTGGCTTATGAAAGAGCTGCGTCCGATCATCCAATCCACGCGCGGGTGTCTGGAAATTGTGTCGCCCTATTTCATCCCCGGCAAAAGGGGCACAGCGATCTTGCTGGACCTTGTCGGCGCCGGTGTTGACGTTTCGGTTCTGACCAATTCCCTGGCCGCCACGGACGTCGCAGCAGTCCATGGCGCTTACGCAAACTATCGGAAGCGGCTGCTGAGGAATGGCGTCAATATTTTCGAGCTTCAGCCGTTCAACCGGCGCTCCGCAATCTCGGTGTTTGGCTCGAAGGGCGCCAGTCTGCATACGAAAGCTTTCACCGTCGACGACAAGATCGGCTTCGTCGGTTCCTTCAATTTCGATCCACGGTCAGTGTCCTTGAACTCGGAAATGGGCGTGCTGTTTGAGGATCCGAAATTGGTCGCCGAGCTGCGGCATCGATTCCAATCGGAAATATCTCCGGAAACAAGCTATCGGCTCGAACTGAAGCACAATGTTCTGCATTGGCATGGATGCGGCGAAGGCAAGATTCAGGACTATACGCATGAACCAGAAGCCGGATTTTTTCGCCGTATCCTGGCGGTCTTCGTCCGTCACCTCCCGATCGAATCTCAGCTCTAGCATCCGACGATGGCCGAGGACCTCGCGATCTCAGCAAATTGCCCTGCCGGGGATCGCGTGAGCGAAACGTGAAACCCTATCTACCACGGGTCAGCCAGACCGCATCACACCCGGTTCTTCGACAACCGCGTCGCCAGTCCCATGCTGTCCGGCGTCCGGATCACTCGGCAACACGTCGGAAAAATTGACTGTGGCGACCAGATATCCGGCTTCATCGTAGACCTTGATAGTCGATCCCGATTGCTTGGTTCCTGACCCAGGTTCCGCCGCCACCGCTACGCGCGCCATCTCTATTGCTCTCGGACTGGCCATCTCCGCACTCGCTAGCTCTTCCTCGAGAGCGGTAGTCTGGCCGGATACTGTCGTCTCAAAGCGAAATTTTGGCATGGGCAACCTCCTGTTCCTATGCAATTCCGGTGTCCGGGTTGCGTTCCAAAGAAACAGAATTGGTGGGAAGCAGCTAAGATCGCCGCGATGGCCAGACCCGTGTCGCCACGAAGGTCAGCAAACCCGTGATCACAATCCAGGCCTGCACCTCGCGTTGGATCGACGGGCTCTCTGCCTCCACTATCGGTTGAAGGTCGGACCGACTGCCGAGACGGACGGAATAGGCCCGCGTGAACTCGGCGCCGAGCAGGAAGATCTCAGACGAATAGTAAACCCAAAGCAGCACGACCAGCAGTGCACCCGCCGCGCCATAGGAGGATGCAATCGCGCTGGTTCCGATATACCAGCCAATCAGCGACTTGCCGATGGTGAAGAGCAAAGCGGTCACTGCCGCGCCAATTGCGACATCGCGCCAAGCGAGCGACCGGTCCGGCAGGATCTTGAAGATCGCGGCAAACAGAGCGGAAATCAGCACGAATGATACAATGCCGTTTATCGACGCGAGAATGATCGTGCCGAACGGCAGATGGGCGTTGATGACAGCGCCAAGCGCGGAAATGGCGGCACTCGCCGCCAACGACACAAGCAGTAGAAATCCCAACGCTGCAACCAGACCCAGGCTGGCCGCCCGCGCCCGCACCAATCGCGACACAGACATGGGTGGTGGGTCAATCTTCCAGATTGTGTTGAGCGAAAGCTGCATTTCGCCAAACACCCCGGAGGCTGTCACGAAGAGGGTGACGATGCCCACCAAGGTGGCAAGAGTGCCGGCGGTTCTGTGAGAAGCGCTTTCGATGGTGCTGCGCAGAAGGTCGCCGGTTTGCGATCCCATCACGCCTGCGATTTCGGCCGACAGAGCGAGTTGAGCTGCTTCATGCCCAAAGACAAGTCCAGCAATCGCAACAACGATCAACAAGATCGGGGCCAGGGACGTAACGGCATAGAACGCCATCGCCGCACCGTGGCTGAGGGCATTGTCGTTGATGAATCCGAGGATGCTCTCCTTGCCAAGAACCCAGGCTTCGCGTGCCACCCGCATGGGGAATTCCTTTTACCTCAACGAGCAACCTAGTGCTGTCGGCAACGAAAGCGAGACCTGCCGCCAGTGCGCGAGGCGCGATTGCAGAGACACGCCCGCTTGTCTCTGCACGAACGGCCAGAAATGTTCCATGCGGCGCCGGAACTCGCCGGGCTCGTAATGGTTATCGGTCATCCGATTGGAGTGATCAAAAATGCCTGATAATGAAAACCGTCGCGAGACCGGCGCAACGAAGTACCCGGCTAGAACAGGTCCTGATCCTTCGGATGCGTTCTCTCAGGATGCGGCCGGCAACAAGAAACCCAAGAGTGGGGTCGGTCTGACGCGGCCAGTCAATGAGGTGGATGACAAGACGCACCAATCCGATGGCCAGAACGCCCCGGCGAGGCCGGGCGGCGGAAACACGGTCAAGCCATGAACGTTGCCAATCTTCAGCTTGAAGGGTTGATGATGGCGGTCGCGTCAATCAACAACCTGCTCGTTCACAAAGGTCTGCTGTCAATTGACGAGATCGATACCGCCCTGCGAAAGGCAGAGGCGTCCATGACAGGTGACGAGCGGACCTACGAAGACATGTCACCGGCCAACCGTGACGCGATCTGCTTCCCGATCCGGCTTCTGCAGATCGCAAACAACGCGCAAGGCGAACTGGACATCCCACCATTTTCAGAGCTTGCAAAAATGGTTGGGCAAACCAAGGAACCTTAACGTCAGCGGTGACGACACCTGTAGTCTCCGTGAAGGCCTCATTTGACGCCGATGCCACTCTGAAGCGGAAAGCAGCATCGGCGTCGTCTCGGCTATGAACCGAACCAAATCTCACCCACTCATTAGTCGGGGCACTTCCATGAAAACGGGCGAGCTTTCAACCTACCGGGCCAAAAGGGATTTCGCGAAGACGAAAGAGCCCAGCGGCGAAAGCTCGATTGCGGGTTCGAATCGACTTCGGTTTGTCATCCAAAAACACGCGGCCACGCGGCTGCACTATGATCTTCGCCTCGAGCTTGGCGGGGTCTTCAAATCATGGGCTGTGACCAAAGGTCCATCACTGGATCCTCACGACAAACGACTTGCCGTGGAGGTTGAGGACCACCCGCTGGAGTACGGCGACTTCGAAGGCACAATTCCCAAAGGACAATATGGTGGCGGCACGGTGCAGTTGTGGGATCGCGGATATTGGGAACCGGAAGGCGCCATGTCTCCCGAAAAGGCGTTGGAAAAAGGCGACCTGAAATTCACGCTGCAGGGCAAGCGCCTGCATGGAAGCTTCGTCCTCGTGCGCATGAAGCATGACCGCAATGGCGGGAAGCGGACCAACTGGCTGCTGATCAAACACCGCGACAAATACGCGACAGAGGGCAATGGCGATGCGGTGCTGGCTCAAAACCGATCCGTCGCCTCCGGTCGGAGCATGGAAAGGATTGCAGCGGGAAAGGGGGCAGGTCCGAAGCCGTTCATGATCAAAGGTTCATCGTCGGCCGATGCGGATGCCGTTTGGGACAGCAAGCGCGGCCATGCCGACAAGCGCGCCGCCAAGTCGGCAAAGCCTGCTCCGCGGCCGAAGCGAGCCGCTGGTGCCTCAGCGGCGAAGATGCCCGACTTCATCCCACCACAGCTTTGCGCAACGCTTTCCCGGCCGCCGGCCGGGACGAACTGGGTTCACGAAATCAAGTTTGACGGTTATCGCGTCCAGTTGCGCGTGGAAGACAAGGACATCGCCCTTAAGACCCGCAAGGGTCTTGACTGGACGGAGAAATTTGGCGCCATCGCAAAGGAGGCCGCCAGCCTCCCCAACGTCATCATCGACGGCGAGATCGTAGCGCTTGGCGAGAATGGCGCGCCCGATTTTGCCGCACTGCAGGCGGCGCTGTCGGAGCGCCGGACGAAAGACCTGATCTACTTTGCTTTTGACCTGCTCTTCGCAAATGGCGTCGATCTGCGAAAGATGCCTCTCTCACAACGGAAGGAACGTCTGAGCGAGATGCTCGGCGAAGTCGATCGCGGCGCGCAAAATCTCATCCGCTATGTCGAGCACTTCAGCAATGGCGGCGACGCGGTGCTGCGTTCTGCCTGTCGCCTTTCGCTTGAGGGGATTGTCTCCAAGAGGGCCGATGCAACCTATGTTTCGGGGAGGACCGACACCTGGGCCAAATCGAAATGCCGCGCCGGGCATGAGGTGGTCATCGGCGGCTGGTCGACGACCAACGGCAAATTCCGGTCATTGCTCGTCGGCGTCAATCGCGGTGAACATTTCGCCTATATCGGCCGTGTGGGGACCGGATTCAGCGAGGCAAAGGTCAAGCAGCTGATGCCCAGGCTGCAGGAGATGAAAGCCGCGACGTCGCCGTTTACCGGCGATGGCGCACCGAAAAGGAATTCAACCGTCTTCTGGACGAAGCCGGAATTGGTCGCGGAAATCGAGTTCGCCGGCTGGACCGGGGGTGGCAATATCCGGCAGGCCGCCTTCAAAGGCCTGCGTGAAGACAAGCCCGCAAAAGACGTCGAGGCCGAGCGTCCAGCTGATCCTCAAGAGACGCCGATTGCCGACCCTGCCAAGGTGACTGGCAAGACAGGAAAAAGCCCGGTTGTCATGGGCGTCATCATTTCCAAGCCGGACAAGCCGCTTTGGCCGAATGCCGGCGACGGTCAGCCCGTCGACAAGCTCGATCTTGCAGAATATTTCGAGACCGTTGGCCCCTGGATGATCAGACATATCAAAGGTCGTCCCTGTTCACTCGTGCGCGCGCCGGATGGCTACGCCGGCGAGCAGTTTTTCCAGCGCCACGCAATGCCAGGCACATCCAATCTGCTGGAACTGGTAAAAGTCTTCGGCGATCACAAACCGTATCTGCAAATCGACCGCGTCGAGGGTCTGGCCGCGATCGCCCAGATAGGCGGCCTTGAGCTTCACCCCTGGAATTGCCAGCCGGGTCATCCCGAAATACCTGGCCGACTTGTCTTCGACCTTGACCCCGGTCCGGAAGTCCCTTTTGCGAAGGTGGTCGCGGCAGCCAAGGAAATGCGCGATCGTCTCGAAGATCTGGGCTTGGCGAGCTTCTGCAAAACCACGGGCGGCAAAGGCTTGCATGTCGTGACGCCATTGACGGCCCAACGCAGCAAGACGACATGGGCCGAGGCCAAGGCCTTCGCAAAGGCCGTCTGCATGCAGATGGCGGCAGACAGCCCCGATCTCTACCTCGTCAACATGGCCAAGAAGCTGCGGACATCCCGGATTTTTCTCGACTATCTCAGGAATGATCGCATGGCGACAGCCGTCGCCCCTCTCTCCCCTCGCGCCAGGGAAGGCGCGACTGTATCCATGCCGCTGACCTGGAGTCAGGTGAAGGCGGATCTCGATCCGAAAAAATACACCGTTCGCACGGTTCCGGGCCACCTCAAAAAGACCATCGCCTGGGCTGACTACGATGATGGCGAACGGTCGATCAGCAGTGCCATCAAACGGATTGGTTCAGCAAAGCTCGCCGCATGACGACGTCGGTTCGCGCAAGAACGCCATGACAGCTGCGGCTACCGCCTCGGCTGCTTCTTCGGCCATATGATGTCCGCTTTCGATCGGTTGGCCCTTCAGTTCGGTGGTCCAGGGTCGCCAAACATCGAGCACGTTGCCGTAGAGTGCCTCAAGGTCATCGCGGGCGGACCAGAGCGCCAAGGTCGGGCACGCGACCCGGCGACCAGCTTTCCTGTCATCGATATCGTGCAATTGATCGATGGCCAGACCTGCCCGATAGTCTTCAAGCATGCCGTGAACAACATTCGGATCGTGGATTGCGTCCTTGTAGTCGACATAGGCCTCAGCCCCCATGGACTCGGCTGAGCCGCCATACCACGCGTCAGGATCGGCCATGATTGCGCGTTCGGGCTTGTCCGGCTGTGCAAAAAAGAACCAGTGCCACCAGAGCTTCGCAAAGCGGGCGTCGCAGCGTTCGAGGGCTTCCAGGATAGGGACGCTATCCATGACGATCAGATGGCTGATCGCTGACGGGTGATCCATCGCTGCTCGGAACGCTGTGTAGCTGCCGCGGTCATGGCCTGCGATCGCAAACCGGCCAAAGCCGAGATGTCGCATGAGAGCGATGCAGTCCCTGGCCTTGGCACGCTTGGAGGATCCAGCATGGTCTACGGCGTCCGCCGGTACCGAGGACCGGCCAAAGCCCCTCAGATCGGGGCAGACAACTGTGTGGTCGGCGGCGAGAAGTGGGGCTACCCGGTGCCAGGTAACGTGCGTCCGAGGATGGCCATGCAGCAAAAGAAGCGGCGGGCCTGAACCTCCATACCTGACTCTCAGTGAGGACTCGGGCAGATCCACGGTCTCTAGCTTGAATCCTTCAAACATCCGCTTCTTTGTCGTCAGACTGTGAAAACAAGTCCCGCATGTCCATCTTCAACCCACCCCGGTGAAATTGGTTTCGGGCATTTGTCCGTTTGGACATTTCTCTCATTCCAATGGTTCGGCCGCCGTTCAGGATCCGCCAGCCCTGGCGCTGACGCCCGGATCCAGCCTCCTGCCTCACCGGTCTCTGGGATTGCCCTGGGTGGGGTCGCGCGCCCGGGTGTAGCCCTCGACGCGAGGCAAACCGTCATCCATCCTGATAAACGGCAGCCGCATTTCCCAATAGGCTTGAGCTTGGGGATGGAACTTCTCGGGCGCGTCCATGAATCCGATCGAGATGTAGAACTCGTTTGGCAAGCCTTCATCGGTGTACCCAATCGAGGTGCCACATTCCGAACAGAAGGAGCGCACGACGCCCCTGGTTTTCGAGAATGTTTTTGGTTTTGGGCCGAGCCAATGGACCTGATCTGGACGATAGCCAATCCAGATCGTCAGTGGGCTGCCGATCGCTCGTCGGCAGTCATCGTCGTGGTCGAAACAAATCCAAAAGGGATCGCCACTGAATTCAGCTGTGATGGCTCCGCAAAAGCAATGCCCTCGATCAATCCGGGCCGGTTTTCTGATCGTCGTTCGTGGTTTGTCGTCCATGGTAGTCTTCCGGCCAGCTTGGTGGCGTAACGCCGCGAACGGCAAGCAGTTCCTTTGGACGTCACAGAGCCGCAGATGCGCGCAACTTGCACGTTGCTCGTCAATATCATTTGAGGCAGATCAGGCCTTAGTTTGTTGGGAACATTTTTTCAGGTCCGCACTTTGTTCGCCGTCTGACCAAAGGAGGCGACCTTGAAAACACGACGCATCGACAGAGAAAAGATCGAGAGGGCGGATCGAGAAGCCAAGTTGCTGTTGGAAGCGGAGCGGCATGCCAGGGAAGCCAAGACGGCGCGGCTTAGAGAACAGCGACAGTTGTTGGAGGCATCGATAGCGCAGACCCCGCCGGCGCCCGTAGCCGCAAAGCAGCCGCCCCGCCAACGAAAGCCGACGCGCAAGGTAATCGAGGTGGACTGACCGTTTGGTCAGTTGGGGCTTTTGCCAAGGTGGGGAGTTGATATGACAGGGCAGGGGATCCGGCAGCATGAATACCAAAGCGGTAAGTCCGGCCGTCGCCAAAGCGGCTGCTCGGCGTGCTGGATCGGGGTCTCATCACCGGTGCGTCCGACGACGATCCTGCGAGAGCCGCTGAAAAAGGCGCCGAGCGGGCCGAGAATGTGATCCAGCGAGTCCGGCTGGACACTTACGTCGGGAACAATCGCACGCGCGGACCGTTCCCCAAGCGATCTTCACGCTCAGGATTTGCTCTTGTTGCAGCGACCGGATGAAATTTTCAACGAGGCCTCGCAAACGGTTGGTGATCCCCTTGAGCGCGACGCCTTAGGTGGGGAGGCTGAGCTAACTGGCGATCGCGCCATCCCGCGTCGTCTGGTTGTCGTCTCGAATAGGCTGGGGAGCATTCGCGATCTGTCGCAAGCCGGCGGACTTGCTGTAGGCATCGGGGATGCGTTGGCCGAGCGTGGAGGCCTGTGGCTAGGAGCAAGCGCCGAGTATCAGGACTACGCCGCGAGCGACGAACCGCTGATCCGCTTGGAACGGGTGGGAAAGATCGAGACGGCTGCGCTTACCCTGCCCTATGAGGAGTATTCGCTCTATTACAATGGCTATGCCAACAGCACGCTGTGGCCGCTTTTTCATTACCGACTCGACCTGGTGAACCACCGGGCAGAGTTTCTACACGCCTACCGGCAGATCAATGCGCGGTTCGCGAAGGCGCTCGCAGGACTGCTGTCGGGCAACGACGACCTGGTGTGGGTTCACGACTACCACCTTATCCCCTTGGCCGCCCAGTTGCGGCGGCTGGGAGTCCGGAATCGGATCGGGTTTTTTCTTCACATACCGTTCCCGCCGCCCGACCTGTTTGAAGCCACGCCCGACCATGAAGAACTCATCGATGACCTGCTTCAATATGACGTCGTGGGGTTCCAGACCGAAACGGACGTGGGGAATTTCCGGCGCTCAGTGCAGGCGGCCAACTCCACTACTTTTGATATCAATGGTTCGGCTGAGATGAACGGCCGCACGGTGTTATCGAGGTGTTTTCCGATAGGCATCGACGTCGATTCAATCGCACGCATGGCCAATGAGGCGGCGGAGGATGTGCAGATTGATTCCATGCGCCGCCAGATTCTGGGCCTCAAGCAAATCATCGGCGTCGATCGGCTGGACTACTCCAAGGGTCTCCCCGGCCGCATGCAGGCTTTCGCGCGTCTTTTGGAAAGGCATCCGGAACACGAGCGGGCGGCAACATATTTGCAGATTGCGTCGCCGACGCGCGAGGAGGTCAGCGCCTATGCCGACATCCGGGCCCAGCTTGAGGCAACCGCCGGCGCGGTCAACGGAAGATACGCGGATTTGGCTTGGACCCCGATCCGCTACATCCACCGTGCCGTATCACGCTCTCGGCTTGCTGGCCTGTTGCGCGCTAGCCAGGTCGGATTGGTCACGCCCCTGCGTGACGGAATGAACCTCGTCGCCAAGGAATACATAGCCGCGCAGGACGAAGCCGATCCCGGAGTGCTGGTATTGTCGCGTTTTGCGGGTGCGGCCGAAGAACTTGCCGAATCCTTGATCGTGAACCCGTATGCGGTCGACGAGGTTGCCGATGCGATCGCAAAAGCGCTCGCGATGCCGCTTGAGGAAAGAATTGCAAGGCATAGTGCACTGCTCAAGCGCATCACGCGCAATGACGCAGCAGAATGGCGGCGGTCATTTCTCGCCACGCTCGCGGGCGAGAACTAGCGCCTGGCATCGATGCCTGAATCCGTCCGTGTGTCACGCGTCCCACGCGGCCATAGCCCGGCCATAACCCGGCTGGCCGGAGCAGTTCGAAAGGCCTTGAAGCTGATCATGTATCTTGTCGTCCGCATCAAAACTTTTCGCTCATTGACGGAAGCGCGATAGCCCGCCTCAATCGGTGGACTATCGAAGGCTCCAGGGAACACACCGCCGGTCCGGTCGTTTGGGCTCTGATAGGAGATCTGCGATGACAAAGAACCCCACGCGAAAGGACAGAGATCTCTCTGAACAAGAGGCAATCAAGTTGGCCGAAGCCACCGACGTGTCACCCGGGCAGGCCAAAGAGCTTGCAGCCGAGCACGGCAAAGACGGCGCCAAGAAGGAAGCAAGAAATTACAAGGCGGAGGGCTGACTATGGCGGCCAGTGGATCCGCAAACGACAGAGACGCACGAGCCACCCTCTACGCACAAGGCGTAATGGAAGCCGAGCGCAAGGCGCGGGAAGAGAAAACGGCGCGATTGCGCAAAGCCCGTTTGGCGCACGAGGCGATCAATCCGCCTGCACCCGAGCGGAAACCGGCAGTGCCGAAAGCCCCAAAGCGGGCCGCCAAACCAGGCAGCCGAAAAGCTGGAGAAGATTAGCTTCAGCTTCTTCGGCTGTGCCGGCGGCACGCGTCGGGGAAGAGCAGACCGTGCGGTCGATCTGCACGATAAATTTGTACCTCGTCGAATGACACAAAGGAGTCCAGTGATGACGGAGCATGTGTCCCGGAAGGAAGAACAGCGTGGCACCCGAAATGTACTCGGGTGGGGCGTCGTCATTGCGGCTGTGATCTTCGTCGCCCTGCTAGCCTTCTTTGTGTTCATACCCCTTTCAGGCGGATCGTGGCAGACATCGCCAGTAAAGCGCACCCCGGAACAGAACCAAGGCGGCAATGCCCCCGCCGAGACATCACCCGCGGCCGGCGTCAAAAAGAGCCCGCAAGAAAATACCGAGATGCCAGGGCAGCAGTGATCGACCTCGGGCTGCGACCCAAGTCGGCTCTCATTTCCAGGTCGTCTCATCGGCGCCATGATGGGATCAGGGCTTTCTGGGGGCAGAACGGCTGAGCTATTGAGACTGGGCTTTCGCCCACATCGAGCGCTGAAAGATTACCGCAGCAGCATCGGTCTGGCGAACGAGGCGATGACGCCATCGTGGAACTCGAGGCACATCAAGATGCCTAGCTGCAGGCCGTTCAGTTGGGATTTTTCAGCTGCTTTGACAACAGCAGTTGCTGCTGCAGCTCAAGGGCGAGCTTCAACAGCCGTTCAGGTGTTTCCTCTTCCGCGATTTCGTCGAGCAGCGCTGCGAGTGCGTCGCCCTCAACAGGATCGCGGAATGAGTCAGGTTTGGTTTGCGGAGGTTTGGCCACGAGGATTTCTAGCAGGAATGCGGCCGTATTTGCAAGACGAAGCGAAGCGCTCTTGGGGACGGGTACCGTAGCGGGGGCGGTCGACAGGGCGGCCTGCGGCAAACTATCGGACAATCTTAATTCATGATGCCAGACCTGTCGTTGCGGAGCACCTCCTCCATGAGCGTGTTGAGCCATTCGCTCAAGGGAAGGTCATGCCGCGTCGACAACCGCTCCTCCAGCGCCGCCTTCAATGTCCGTTCGACGAGGCGATCGGCCGCCTGTGGGTCGCCCAGCAGCAGCCGCGCGGACAGCCTCAGTTTTGGAAGAGCGCGGAAAACATTGTCTTCACCAAGCGCTGTTGATTGCGCGGCGAGGATCCCGGCAACCGTCCTGAACCCGGCCGGCTTGGAGAGGTTTTGGGTGTATCGGAACCGCTCCGGCAGGGTGATCTGATCGTTTCCGGAGAAGAATACGAACGGGATGCCTCTGTCCGTCAGCTCGTCGGCGAGGGGAAAAACAGTCTCACCGTTGAGGTCGATGTCCAGCACCGCCCCATCCGCCGAATCGATATATCGTCGAGCCCGGCTGACTGACGACACCGGCCCCAAAACGGTCGCCCCACAATCGCTGAAATAAGAGGCAAGTTCGCTTGCCAGCAAGAATTCGTCCTCGACGAGCAGAATTCGCATGCCTAATAACATAGCAGCCCTCCGGGCTTTAAACGGCGGTCGCGTCCATCGGTTCCGTGGCTATCGGCGGTGCGGGATGGGAATTCGACCAGGAACGGTTTACACATTGGATCGAAATCAGCGCTGCCGCGTTGCATTTCACTGAAGCAGGACAATTGATGCAAAAGCTGCCGAGGTTCCCCATAGTCGGTATTGGCGCCTCTGCGGGCGGCATTGCCGCCATGGAGGGATTTTTTCGCGGGATGCCGTCTTCGAGCGGGATGGCGTTCGTGATCGTCACGCATCTCAGCCCGGAACGGGAAAGTCTGCTGCACGAAGTGATTGCGCTTTACACCGGAATTCCGGTTCGTGTCGCTGAAGATGCAATGGATATCCATCCTGACACCGTCTACGTGATGCCGCACAACGCGATCCTCACCATCGAAAATTCCAGCCTAAAGCTGCGCCAACCGAATTCGGTGTCCAGGGAGCGCAAGCCCATCGATATCTTTTTCAGCGCGCTGGCCGAGGATCAGGGCGAATACGCCGTCGGCGTCGTCCTGTCGGGCGGCGATTCCGACGGTACGTTGGGCATCAAGGCAATCAAGGAGCATGGCGGCCTGACGCTGGCGCAACTCTCCGACGAGTCGGGTCCGAGCAATCCCGACATGCCGCGCAGCGCGATCAGTTCCGGTCTGATCGATATCGCCATCCCGGCCGATGAGATGGGTGCGAAACTCATGGAATTTGCCCATAGCTTTGAACTGCTCGACGAGCTTGAAGCTGACGATGGCAAGGCCAGTGCTTTGAAACTCCGCAAGGGCCAGGAGGAAATCTACGCGATCCTGCGCAGCCATTCGGGACATGATTTCTCGGGCTACAAGGCCAAGACGTTCTTGCGTCGCGTCAGGCGACGCATGCAAATAACGCAGAACACCGCGATCGATGCCTATATAGAGTTGCTTCGTTCAAATGCGGAGGAAGTGCGGTCGCTGTTTCGCGACCTGCTGATCAACGTGACAAATTTCTTCCGCGACACGGACGCTTTCAAGACCCTGGAAGAAACCGTCATCCCCAAACTTTTCGAAGGCAAGGACGCCAACGATACGATCCGCGTCTGGGTGCCCGGCTGCGCAACCGGCGAGGAAGTCTTCTCGATCGGAATGCTGATGCGCGAGCATATGGATACACTTTCGGCTGTGCCGCGCATCCAGATTTTCGCCACGGACATCGATGACGCGGCGCTGGGCATCGCACGTTCGGCGCGCTATCCGGAGTCATTGCTTGCGGGCGTTTCGCCTGGACGTCGCGAACGCTTCTTCAGCAATGACGGCACAAGTTTCATCTTGAGCAAGAGCGTACGTGATCTCTGCATCTTCTCGGCGCACAGCGTCATCCGCGATCCACCCTTCTCGCGCATGGACATGGTGTCGTGCCGGAACCTCCTGATCTATTTCGGCCCCGATGTGCAAAAGCAGGTTATTCCGACCTTCCACTATTCGCTGAAGCCCGGCGGCTATCTGTTCCTTGGCACCTCCGAAAGCATAAGCCAGCATGCCGACCTGTTTGCACCGGTCGACAAGAAACAACGGATCTTCAAGGCACGAGAACATTCGGCGCCGCCGCGGCTGCCGATCTTGTTGAATGCTGCGCCTGCAACCAACTTTTCCAGCGCCAATGACACACATGCCCGCCGCGGCTTGTCTTATTCCCTAAGGCAAACCGTTGAAGCGCAGGTTCTCGAACGCTTCGCTCCGGCTCACGTCGTCGTCAATGGTGATGGAGATGTCGTCTATTACTCGGTCCGAACCGGCAAATATCTCGAGCCGCCGCAAGGGGTGCCGAGCAGACAATTGCTCACAATGGCACGCAGCGGCCTGCGTCTGGAATTGCGCGGCGCTTTGCGGGAAGCCGCCGAGGGCCGGCGCACGGTTGTGCGCGAAGCGATAGCCATTGAAGAAGATGAAGATCGTGTCCAATTCGTCACATTGACGATCGAGCCCTTGACTGATCGCGGCAGCGGCGAGCCGCTGTTTCTCGTCCTGTTCGAGCCGGTGGGCCAGCCGCAGCCGCGGCTGGAGGCTCTAAAGGTTCGACAGCCGGTGGCATCTGGGATTGCTGATTTCGAACGCGAGCTCCGCGATACGCGCGAGCGCCTGCAATCGACGATCGAAGAATATGAGACCGCGTTGGAGGAGTTGAAATCTTCCAATGAGGAACTCGTCTCGGTCAACGAAGAAGCCCAGTCCTCCAATGAGGAGCTCGAGGCCTCCAAGGAAGAAATGCAGTCCCTCAATGAGGAATTGAACACCATCAATGCCGAACTGGTTTCCAAGATCGAGGATCTCGATCGTGCCAACAGCGATCTGAAGAACCTGTTCGAGAGCACACAGATCGCGACTGTTTTTCTCGATACCAAGCTGGTTATCCGCAGCTTCACGCCGGCGGCGTCTTCGTTCTTCAACTTGCTGCCGACCGACATCGGAAGACCGCTGACCGATCTTGCCAGCCGGCTCGATTATCCGCACCTGCGCGACCATATTGCCCAGGTTTTCAGGGCCGGCGAGATGATCGAGCACCAGCTGCCGCGCGATAGCAACGGCATCCACTATCTCGTGCGGCTGATCCCCTACCGCGACAGCGCGCGGAAAATCCAGGGCGTGGTGGTGACCTTTGTCGATGTGACGACCATGGCTGAAGCCGAAGCCCACCAGCGGGTATTGATCTCGGAACTCAACCATCGGGTCAAGAACATGCTGGCTGTTACGGTCAGCATTGCCAGTCAGACCCTGAAAAATGCTCCCTCTTCGGAGGCTTTCGCCGAAGCGCTCATCGGTCGCCTGCGCGCCATGGCGCGGGCCTACGGAGTGCTCTCGCGCGAAAGCTGGAAAGAGGTCTCGGTCGAGGAAATCGTGCGGCAGGAAGTCGAGCCGTTCGGGCTGGAACGCATCAACACCACAGGCGAGGACATTCGGCTCAAGCCTCAGCAGGGCCTGTCGCTTGGCATGGTGATCCATGAACTTGCCACGAATGCTGGAAAATATGGCGCCTTGTCCGTGCCAAACGGCGTGGTGTCCGTGACTTGGTCGGCGTCGGATCACGGTTTTCAGCTCGAATGGTTAGAAAGCGGCGGTCCCGCTGTCAGTCCGCCTGAGAAGACGGGATTTGGTCTTTCGCTGGTGAAGGGCGAAATTGAGTATCGGCTTGGCGGAAATTTTGAAACATCTTTCGGTTCCGATGGTTTGAGCTTGCGGATTGAGTTTCCGTTTGATCATCGGGAGAGCGAAACGTGACTGCATCTCGTATCCTTGTCGTCGAAGATGAATGGCTGGTCGCGGAGGAGCACCGCGCAATCCTGGAAGAGGCCGGCTTCGCCATCGCCGGGCCAGTGCCGTCCGTTGCTCGCGCGAAAAAGCTGATCGAGAGTGAAGTCATATCTGCTGCGGTCCTGGACATTGGTCTCGGCGGCGAGACCAGCGCTGCCCTTGTCCCTCTTCTAGCGCAACGCGGAATTCCGTTTGTTTTCGTCAGTGGGTACACGGCATCCGACATCCCGCAAGATTTGCGTCATCACAAGATGCTGTCAAAACCCGTGTGGGCTGCCGCGCTGGTCGAGGCCGTGCGAAATATGCTCGGTGTTCAACCGACAGCTTTGGCAAGACACCAGGACAGCGGAACGGTGCCAACCCAACGAGAAGCCCGATAACTGCACAAAGACACTGGTTTTTCACCAGAGATGCGACGACATTCGGGTCCAGGCCCGAGCCGGCGTCGCCGGCAAGTGCCTGCGATCCGGCCGGCACGATTGGCATGCTCGCGGTCTGGCGTACTCCAGCGCTGGGCGAAAGTTCGCGACGATTGGTCAGCCGTGTGAGCTTATCAAACAACGGGCAGTTCGCCCTCGGTTTTCCTCGCGTCGAATAGGACGCCAAGGCCGTAAGTGACGGCGCCAGCGGCAATCATCTCTGCCAACGCTGCGCTCGACACCGGGCAATGCGGCATGACAGCCTTGATCGCGAGTTCGGCATTCGCGATCGACACGAAATCGTGCCGTCGCTTACGGGTCTCCAGATATTGTTCGATCAACATCTGCAGTCGCCTTCTTTCTATATCATCGCCAGCCATTGGTTCCTCCTGTAGACAGACTGAAAGCCCACCACGCCTAAGGAGCGGTGGGCCTGGCGGCCCTTTTTGAGGACCGTGGACTCTAGTGAGGCGGGCAGCGTTGCTGACCAGGATGTCGAGACCGCCGAGGGGCGTTGCTGCTTCATCGACCAGCTTTCTGCAAAAGGCCTCATTGCGGATATCGCCGGCAAGCCTTTTGACCTGCCGCTTTTATTAGGTCCACCAGTTCGTCGGCGTCTTCCTGTTCTTCGGGGAGGTAGCCGAAAGCAACGTCCGCACGCTCGCGCGCGAATGCAATCGCCGCCGCACGACAGGTTCCGGAATCGCCGCCGGTTATCAGCGCTTTGCGACCGGCAAGCCTGCCTGGTCCCTTGTAGGTCGTTTCGCCGTGATCCGGGCGCGGCACCATCTTGCTGGCCAAACCCGGCCACTTCTGTTCCTGTGGCTTGAACGGCGGCTGGGGATATTGCGTCACCGGATTCTGTTTGAGCATCGGGCTCGCAGGGCCTGCTTTAGCAGGCACTGTTCCCGTATCGGCTGACGCCGTGGAAGCATAAGCGGCGAGAATTCCTCCCGCCATGCTTCCAGCGACAAGTCTACGCGCTGCGTCTGGTACATTGTCATGCTGGTCGTGGTTCATCATGGGCTCGCTTTGACGGCAGGTGACCGTTACGGAAGTGGCACCTAACCGGCCGTCGACGCGAATGTTCCCTTGTGATTGCAGTGAGGTGTCGCTCGCCTTGCCCGTCTCGGCCGTGAGGCCGCATCACCACTTTGACACAACCTCCTGATTGTAGCGGAACGTCTTGTACAGACCGGCCCTGCTTCCAGATCGGCCGGTGGGTAATCAGAAAGAGGGATCGATTTCGTCGTTCTGGACCATCGCCAATAAAGGTTCCAGGTAGCGTTGCGTATGCGTCTGGCCCATCCGGAAAGCCGGTCCCCCATTCATCGCCGCCAAACGGGATGTGATCGACCAGGCCAACACAGACGCCGGGAACCGAGATGGTGCCGCCTTGCGGCAGCGATAGATTGCCTCCCGCAGCACATGCGGTCTCTGCGAATGCCAGCCCGTTTGATGACGCGAAATATCAGCTCAGTCGCTGGACGCCGACCCCGGCTCGGCCATCCTACGGTGCTGTTCGGCCAAAGTGGCTGCCGGCGTGACATGCGCGGCGGCGACCTGCAGCTTGTTTTTCCAACCGCTGACGACCTGTTCATCACCGGCCATCATCGCCTCGTAACCCGTTTTGGCGACATCGGCCGGATTGTCCTTTTCATCGGAGCCGACCTTGGTATCCATCATTTCAGCGCGCTCGAAGAATCGCGTCTGCGTGGGGCCGGGCATCAGCACGGTGACCGTCACGCCGCTATCTTTCAGCTCATGGCGGAGCGCGATCGAGAAGGAATCGATGAACGCCTTCGTGCCGTTGTAGACGGCCTGGAATGTGCCGGGCATGAAGCCGGCGATCGATCCGGTGAACAGGATGCGCCCGCGGCCTCGCCGGGCCATCTTGGCGCCGAGCTCATGCGCCAGATAGACCGTTCCGGTGACATTGGTGTCGATGATCCGGCGGACTTTTCGCCAGTCCTGGTCGACGAAGCCGTTGCCGAGCCCGCGTCCCGCATTGAGAAACAACAGGTCGATATCGCGATCGCCGATTTGGGAGATCAACCGATCGGCGCCCTCGACGGTCGCCAGATCGGCCTCAATGGCTTCGACCGTTACATTGTGGGTCTCAAGTGCCTCTGCCGCCTGCCGGATAGCCGGCTCGTCGGCGGCGATGATCAGGTCGTAGCCGTCTTTAGCGCACAGCTTTGCGAGTTCCCTTCCGATGCCACTCGAGGCGCCGGTCACCACAGCGAGTTTGGCGTCCGTCATCAGATCCTCCATCTTCGTGCCATCGGAACCACGAGTGGGCACAATTGTTCCGCGGCGTTTGGGCTGGATTGATCGTGCGCTGTCATGACGGTCAGGCGACGGTCGTCATCGCGGTCGTCGCGCGCATTCATGGATGGGCCGTTGCGACAAAAACCGTTCTACGCCATGAGAACTCGCCATGGCCTACCTTCAAAAAGGCCCCCCAAACGCATGGATTGAGTACTCAGAACGGATCAGTTGAAGTTGGAACAAGTGGCCCGGTTGGAAGTTCGAACCGTGCAGCGTTGTTGCCCTCCCATGTTGATGCTGCGCGATCGGGTCATCCCCTCAGCCCGATCTGCCCGCGCTTCTCCGCGCCAAAGAGAAGCGCGGGCCCCCCTCTTTTAACGGCTGTCCGGGATGGAGCGTTTTGTTACGTTGGACTAGCCGACCTCACAGGCTCGTCGTCGGTTTCGTTTGACGAGCTCTCCGAGCGCTCTAGATCATTGATGCCGGACGCAGTTGGTTCGGGCCGGGGAGGAAATCCGCGTGGCGCATCCAACGCGCGCTGTACCCCATAACGACCGTCATTTTCCGGTTGGCTGGCTGTGCTTGCTTCTGATGCTAGCCGGGTTGGCCGGATGCTCGTCTTCCAATCAGGTGGCGCAGCAATCACGAACAGCGGCCTCCGCGGCACAGACCGTATCGATGGTGCTGGATGCCTGGGTGGAGGGAGCGGCACCGTCCGCCTATGCCACGGCCGCACTGCACTCGGTCGGAAAAACGCTGGCCGATGTCGAGGCGCAAATTCGATCGGCCGAGACCGCTGAACCAGCCGGGCGAGCAGGACTGACGGCAGCAGTCAACAGTTTGTCGGTGGCGGTGGCGCATGCCGAGGCGGGATTGCGGGTGAACAATCGCACTGAGGTGAAAAGCGCACAACAGGATCTTCGGGCGGCCATGCGCTCGCTCGCCGCCGCTTACACCAGCGCTTTCGGACCAAAACCGTGAAGAAGCTTCTGGAAATATCGCTTGGCGTCGTCACCAGTGTCGGAGGTTTCCTCGAAGTCGGGTCGATGGCTACGGCGGCGCAGGCGGGTGCCGCCTTCGGATTCCAGCTGATCTGGGCCATAGTTCTCGGCACCATATGCATCATCTTTTTGGTTGAAATGGCCGGTCGGTTCGCCGCGATGAGCCATCACACGATCTCAGAGGGCATTCGTGAAAGATTTGGGTTCAACGTCTTCCTATGGCCGTTGCTCGTCGTCCTTCTCGTCAATTTCATGGTGCTGTCCGCTGAGATCGGCGGTGTGGCCATCGCACTCGAACTTGCCACCGGCATAGGCTTCCAGTGGTGGGCACTGCCGGTGGCGTTGCTGGCATGGCTGCTGCTGTGGAAAGGCACGTTTGGCTTTATCGAGAAAGGCGTTTCGGTCCTCGGCCTCGTGACGCTGTGCTTCGTGGTTGGTGCGGTGATGTTAAAGCCCGACTGGACAGCGGTCGCTGGCAGCGCCGTGCCTTCGCTGCCGGCTCACGATGCCATCAATTACTGGTTCATGGCGGCCAGCATTCTCGGCGCGTCGATATCGCCTTATCTTTTCATGTTCTATTCCTCGGGAGCTATCGAGGACAAATGGGATGAAAGCCACCTTGGGGCCAATCGTGCCATCGCCGGGCTGGGCATGACCTTCGGTGGGACCATTTCGATCGGCGTGTTGATCGTCGCTGCTCTCGTTCTCGCGACGCGCGGCATCGACCAGGTGGACGACTATCACCAACTGCCGTTGATGCTGATCCCTATATTCGGCTTCTGGGGGTTCGTTCTATTCGTTGCCTCGCTCGCCATTGCCTGTTTCGGCGCCGCACTCGAAGTCGGGTTGCAACAGGCATATCTGGTGGCACAGGGCTTTGGCTGGACGTGGGGTGAGGATCGCAAGCCGCGCGATGATCCGGGCTTCAGTGCCGTCTATACGGCATCATTGTTTTTGGCCGCCATTCCGATCATGCTTGGCCTCGACCCACTGAGGCTGACCATCTTTTCCATGGCGGTAACGGCGGCGAGCCTTCCGCTGACGGTAGTTCCATTTCTCTTCCTGCTGAATGACGAACGATATGTCGGCGAACATCGCAACGGCATCATTTCGAATGCCGCCGTTGTCTTCATTATCGCGCTTGCCTTCGTGCTCGCCGTGGTGACGATTCCGCTGCAGATATTCGGAGGCACATGATGGAATTGATGCGTGATCTCCTGGACAAGCAGGTGTTCGACCGCCGGCGGGTCAAGATCGGCAAGGTCGACGGAGTGGTGGCCGAGTTGCGGCGGGGCAAACCACCAAGGATTGTCGCGATAGAACTCGGCTCCATCACTTTGGCGCGCCGCCTTGGCGCGCGGCCCGGGGAATGGATGGCGCAACTGGCGACGAGGGTGGGTGGCAAACGCCACGCCGAGCCACACAGGATTGCGTGGAAAAAGGTGCAGGACAACGGGCTCGACATCGAATGTGACATCGAGGTGGGCGAGACGTCGATTTTCGCCTGGCAGGACTGGTTGCGCGATCATGTCATCGGGCGCATCCCAGGAGCGTGATGATGAGGACAGTCAACCTCGAACATCTTGCCGGGCGACGCGTGCTCTCGCAGCGTGGAAAGAGCATCGGTCACATCGAAGAGATTCTCGCCGAACAGCGTGGCGACGAGCTCGTCGTTACTGAATTCCACGTTGGCATCTACGCCGCGTTCGAGCGTCTGTCGGCCTCGACCATCGGCATCGCGATGCTCGACCTGCTTCGGCTGCGCCGCCGCGACGGCCTGTACCGCATTCCCTGGGATAAACTCGATATCTCCGATCCGGCGCGACCGCGGCTGCTATGCCCGATGACCGAGCTTCCTGGATGGAAAGGGCAAAAGGACCTTCGGGAGTAGATGGCTACGGCTCGGGAGGGCTAAGGCGCCGGCATTTTGCCGGCGAACAGCCGTTCGCGCAGATGGCGCCTCCGCAAAGATTACTGCAGGTTCTTGCGAAGGAAGATGCGGGCCTGTCCTGGAATAACGAATTCGACTTTGCCGAATTCCTCAAACCCATGAAGCCGGTAAAATTGAGGCGCCTGGAAACTGCTCGTCTCGACGACGGCTCTCTTGCATCCGCGCCTAATGGCTTCCTCCTCAATCGCCATAAGAAGCTGTGATCCATAGGATCGGCCACGCAATTTTTCAGGCAAGAAGAACATGTCGAGAAACAGGAGCCCCAGTTCCGTTCTGCCCCAAATTCCACCCCAGATCTTTCCCGAGGGGTCGGTAAGCTCCGCGCCGATCACTGCCCGGTCATCGATTCCGGTTTGTTCGATATTTTGTCGGTAGAGCGCAGCGGCCGCCTGCGTTCGTGCATCCCCGTTGTGAGCCAGAGCGATTGTAAATCCTTCGAGTTGAGCCGGCATGCCTTCTGCTCCTGCGTCGGAATGGTCTTGAGATTCAACCGTCAGATTAACATCAAGGCGCCCGGTTCGGTCTCAGCTCTGATCGCCGCTTCTGTTGTAACCCGTCTTGCCCACATTCCGCATCGCGATCCGCGTCGGATGCATGCAGCCGCGCCCAACATATCGCTTTGGTGTTGAACAAAGCCCATCCTGCCTTGTCAGGTCTCATCACAATTCGTTCGCCGGCAAGAGTATCCACCTCGACGAAGGCTGCTGCGGATCACAATCCATTACGCCGGGAACAATGAGAAAAACCTGTCGTTGGGAAAGCGATCGCAATTCGGCGATTCAAACACGGAGACTCCAATGTTGAAGAAAATTCTAGCCGCGTCGGTGCTAACTATTGCCTTGGCCGGTTCCGCCTTGGCGCAGACAAATGGAACGGGTGCTGGCGGAACGGCTGGCACGGGTAATGGAACTGGTACTGGAACTGTTGGCAGCGGCGGCGCCGCTGGCAATGGCACTGGCAGCGGGAATGCGGCCGTGCCAACCGATCCGAATTCCACAAACTCGACTACAAAATCGAACGGCATGACCGACCGTTGCAAGGACGCCGCAGGCAATGACATCGATAACAACACTGCAAGTGGCGCAACGACCTCGACCGTGCAAAATTGCAACAAGTAGCCGATGGACCTAGCGGCTTCGGCCGCCCGAAGGCCCGCCATCAAGACAATGGCGGGCCTCCGAATACGTGCCTCGCATGCTGCCTGGATACATAGGAGCACATGTGTCCAAAGAGACCCGGCGGGCCAAACTCGATCGCCTAGCAGCCTCGATTCCGAAGCACGAATTCGAATTCCTAATGAAGATTGCAAAGCTAAGCCGTCATGACCTACTTGGCCTGATCGCTAAACACGATGGCGGCAGGGGCAAGGTCTATAGGGACCTTGCGGCCCACTTGGCAGCAACTGAGGCCGCCCCGGAGCCCGTACATGAGGCGGCAGCTGACGACGGCCAAACAGCTGGAGCATCTCCAGCCACGAACTCGCCCGCCGGCAAGTGGCGGCGAAGATCATTTCGGTGCCAGCCCTGACGCTCCACGGAAGCGACGACCGTGTCGTCCTTCCAAAGTCTTCGAATGGGTTGGACGAGCATTTTACCGCGCCTTACTGACGAGTACTGCTGGATACGGCGGGCGGTAGGCGCTTTAAGGCCGGCTGCCATTCAGCTTCATCGGACATGCCGGAACCTGAAGCGCCGCCGCGCATTTCGTCTCCAGGCATCTTGCGGTAATCGCCAGGGAGAAATTCAGATGCAAACTTCAGGCGCAACTTCACAGCAAAACCTTGGCCGATTGGCCATAGAACCGTTTTCCGGCACGGTGACGGTGCGGTTTTCCGACGCCATCGTCGCAGCTACGGAGCGGGCGAAGGTCCTGCGTGAAGACGGGCACGAGCCCGTTTTCTATATCCCCTTCGAGGACATCTATTTCGATCTTTTCGAAAAGACCGACACCACCACCCGGTGCCCGCTCAAAGGCACCGCAAGCTACTGGCGTGTCCACGCCGTCGGCAGTTCTTCCGATGATTTCATGTGGGCCTACGAAACGCCCGATGCGGCTGCTCTGGCTATTGCAGGTCACGGCGCTTTCGATCCGGAAAAGGCCCGTATCGATGTCGACCCTGCCGAGGACAAGCGACACACGCCACATATCGTCGAATAGGTTTCATCAGGCAGAGTCAATCACGGTAACGACAGGCGCGATGAGCATTTTCTACCAGGCGGCAAAGATTGCGGAGGAGGTTCACGCGTCGCAGCGCGATAAGACCGGGCGGCCCTACATCGAGCATTGCCGCCGTGTCGTCGACGCTGTCGAGACAATCGATCAGAAGACTGTTGCCTACCTTCATGACGTTCTGGAGAAAGGCGAGGGCTGGACCCGCGCCAAGCTCGAAGAAGCAGGCTTCGGACCGACAATTACCGCGGCGGTCGATGCCATGTCGCGCAGGCCGGATGAGGAGTATTTCGCCTTTGTCCGGCGGGCTGCGTCGAACCCAGTGGCGCTCCCCGTAAAACGCGCCGATCTGGAGGACAACATCTGGCAGTCGAGGCAGGTCGGAGCGTCGGCGGCCAAATATGAAGAGGGCCTTCGCATACTTGACCAGGAGTTCTCCCGACAATAGTGCGCGCCCGGCGCTGGCATTGCATCTGCCGAGGCAGCCATCGCCTGCGAGAGCTTGCGGCGCACAGCACGTTTCGGCTCTCCTGGCCGTCAGTTTTTCCGCGCCGGCGTGCGCCTGAGGGTCCTCGCCTGGACCATGGAACGTGTGTTCGGGTCAAAGCTCCTCCGGAGATGGACCGCAGCGTCCCGAAAAGGAGTAACGGCCGGCTCGGAATCAGGAACTCCTCCGGCACCGGTGCGTTGACCAGCAAGCCGGGACGAGTTCCCGGCCTCCGCGGGTGGCGGGCGAGCCGCCGCCGGACCCGAACTTCTGCACAATGAAAGGTAAGGCCATGGGCTTCTTTTCGAAGGACATCAAGACACTCGACGATCTCTTCGTGCACACGCTGCGCGACATCTATTACGCCGAAAAGCAGATCGAGAAAGCGCTGCCGAAGATGATCGGCAAGGCAACCGATCCGCAATTGAAGGCCGGATTCGAAAAACACCTCGAGCAGACCAAAGGCCATATCGAGCGCGTCGAACAGGTGTTCGAATTGCATGGCGTCAAGGCCAAGGAGGTCAACTGCCCGGCGATAGACGGCATTCTGGAGGAAGCCGACGATGTGAGCGGCGACGTCGACGACAAGGAGGTTCTAGACGCGGCGCTGATAGCGTCGGCGCAGGCGGTCGAACACTATGAGATGACCAGATATGGCACGCTCATCGCCTGGGCCAAGCAGCTTGGCCGCAGTGACTGCGCCAACGTATTGGCCAAGAACCTGAAAGAAGAGCAGGCGACCGATCGCAAGCTCACCGAAATGGCGGAAAGCAAGATCAACATGCAGGCTGCCGAGTAGACCGTCCCAGGTCATGATGAGATTGGTTGAAATCTCATCATGACCTAACGCTGTTGGAGCATGATTTTTTCCAAAGCCGGCACCAATGCTGCGTTGAGTCGATCTCCATCGTTGTCCACGGAACTTTCATGACGGGCGAATCTGCCATCTCTCGCGATCTGCCGACGAGTGTAAAATCGTCTTTCGGCGTTGCGTTGAGCACGGCGCCGATGGAAGCAAAGGCTGCCGACACGTTGCCGGCCGATGCTGGCCGGTGGCAATACGAACCCAAATGGGACGGGTTCCGCTGCCTGGCCTTTAAAGCCGGCGCGGCCGTGGAGTTGCGTGCAAAATCCGGCAAGCCGTTAGGGCGGTATTTCCCGGAAGTCGTCGCGATGTTGCATGAACTGAAAACAAAAGAGTTCGTGGTCGATGGTGAGATCGTCATCGAAATTGCAGGCTCTCTTTCTTTCGACGCCTTGCAGATGCGGCTGCATCCGGCGGAAAGCAGGATCCGGAAACTGTCGGTCGCGACGCCGGCAAAGCTGATCCTCTTTGACATGTTGGCGACCTCCGAGGGCGCCTTGATGCAACAGCCGCTCTCGGTTCGGCGCGCTGCACTCGAACTGTTCGTAAAGTCGGCCGGGCGAAAGGATCTCGAACTGTCTCGGGCAACGCTTGATTTGGCGGCGGCAGGCAGATGGCTTGGCCAATCCGGACAAGGTTCGACCGACGGGGTCGTTGCCAAGCTTCTCGATGACGAATATCGGCCCGGCGAGCGCGCCATGGTCAAAGTCAAGCGCCTGCGCACGGCCGATTGTGTCGTCGGAGGGTTCCGCTACCTGGCGAAGTCGCGTGAAGTTGGCTCCCTGTTGCTCGGTCTGTACAATGACCAGGGGCAACTCGACCATGTCGGGTTCACTTCGACGATCGCCCGGGAGGACAGGGCCAAGCTTACGCGACAACTTGAAGCTTTGCGATCGGCTCCTGGCTTCACGGGAAAAGCGCCGGGCGGTCCCAGTCGGTGGAGCACGGAAAGAAGCGGACAATGGGAGCCATTGCGGCCCGAACTGGTGGCGGAGGTGCGGTTCGATCATGTCACCGGGGATCGTTTCCGTCATGGCACCAAATTTCTGCGATGGCGTCCTGACAAAAGCCCGAAGCAATGCACGTTCGAACAGATACTTGGAAAATGAGGCTTGGCGAAGCGTCGGCAGGTCCACACTATGGAGACCAAATCCGTCAAGCATTCGGCGTAGCCAAATCCAGTCGCATTTCACTGGCGATCTTGAACCCGGCGGCGAGATAAACGCCTTTGCAGGAGGATGCCGGACCAAACCCGTTGTTCAGTCTGTCACCACGCCTCGCTTTGGCGGATCACGGTTCTCGTCCGGATTAGGAACTGGCACTTCGTCGGGAAGAAGATCCGGCTCAGGCTCGCGTATGTCCGGCGTCCACGTCGGCGCATCCACTGGCGGCTCTTCGGTTGGCTCTGGTTTGGGGGGCACATCTATTCTCCGGGTTTCGCTTGGGCGTGGGGTTCGGCCCGCCACAGGTCGCGCGTCGCCGCGTCTGGAGGCGAAAGGGTCTTTTCACACCCCATGTATTTTTACCGATGGCCAGCGGTCCTGGGGCTTGTCGGCGCCCGATCAGAGTCCTGCGTTCCGGCTCCTTTGAGCGCAATGTTGGCATCCGCTGCCTCTGACTCTTTGAGGACTGCCCTGTCGACGTTCTTGATCTCGGCATACGGCATCGTCCTTGGTGGCCAACGGGCAACCGCGAGAATTGTTCCGAGCGATTTAGGGGCGGCTGGGGCTGCTGTGCGGACCTTCTGGCTAGGCAGTTATCAACTATGCTGTCTTGCGTTTCGGTGAGGCTCTCTTTGTGGATCTCGCCAGCCCTTCCTGTTTGAGGCTCTTCTTCAGCACCTCAGCGAGGTTGATGACATTCTCCTGTGGCCTTGGTGCGGGCTTCGGCAGCTTCTTGCCTTTGCGCTTTGCATCGATCATGGCGATCAGCGCGTCTTCATAGGTGTCTTCAAATTTCGAGGGATCGAAGGTCGTCACTTTTTTGTCAATAAGCATGCCGGCGATTTCGAGCAGATCGGGGTCGTATTTCTGCTTGGCCAATCCATCGAACACAGTGCTTTCCGAAACCATTTCGTTGTGGTTGCGAAGCTCGGTCATCACCATCCCCTTGCCATAGGGCTGAATCAGCACTTCGCGGCCGCGCTGGTAGAGCACCACGCAGGATCGAGCGGCCACGCCCTTGTTCTTCATGGCATCGCGGATCACTCCGTATGCTTCGATTGCGGCGCCGTCGGCCGGGATCAGATAGTAGGGCTTCTCGAGATAGCGCGTATCGATATCGTCAATCGATACGAATTCGCCGACTTCGAGCGTGTGCTTCGACGTCAGCTTCAACGCCTTTATGTCGTCAGGTTCGATCTGGAGAAATTCGTCCTTTTCGATCTCGAAACCCTTCACCTGATCCGCTGCATCCACCAGCTTTCCGGTCTCCTCGTCGGCGTAGACGCTCCTGACCGGCAGACCGTCCTTGCGGTTCAAAATCTTGAAATGGATCTTGGATGCTTCGCTGGTTGCGCCGACAATCTTCACGCCGCAAGTAACCGAACCAACCTTCAAGAAGCCCTTCCAGGCAGCACGTGGCGCGGCCATTTTGCGCTTATCCCGTTTCCAGCTAGGGCAACGCGTTTCCGTTCGAATTGTTCCTGCGGCGGGGGCTCGGTGCACCGTGAATGTCCGGTGGGGAAGTCCTGTCAGTCTCGACAGCCGGGCCGACGCCCTGCATCCGCAGGAACCGAACCGCACCATGAACATTGTCAGACACAGGCAGGAGAGTGTCATGCAAGTCGTTCGGACCGAAGTGGTGAATGCCAGGGCGCCAGACGGGCAGTCGGTTCGCCGGGTGATATTTTGCGGCGAGGGCGGCGACTGCGTTACGGTGGACATGGCAAACGTCGGGATACAAGCTGAAGATGACGTGCTTGCCCGCGCAAAGGCAATCCTGGTCCAGACAGCGACCTTTGATCTCGCAGCCAATGAATATGACGCGAGCAGCAACGGCAATTTCGACCAGGTCGAGATAACCTCTGCAAGCGACGGCGCCGGCGACGTATATGTCTTTGAGTATCGCGATGGCGAAACCAGCCGACGCATACCGCCGTCGAGGATGGCGAGCCTTGAGGCGGCCCGGTCCGAAGCTATCCGCTGCGCAATCGATCTTCTCGCCGACCTGCAGCCTGGCACGGACGCTCTGTCCGGCTGGCTTGTGAGGGTATCCAACGAAAACGGTGAATTGCTTTACACTGTTGATGTGGCTGAGGCCGATGCAGCGCGGCAGGCAGGCCAGTAACCCAAACCCGACGGAATCCACCAGTGGCCGCCCAAGGATTGATTCACGGACCAATAGGCGACGATGGCCTGCATCTGTGCGTCGACATGCAGCGCCTGTTTGCGCCGGGTGGACCTTGGCCCGTGCCGTGGGCTGAAAAGGTGGTCCCGGCGATCGAAGAACTGGTCGCCAGACATGCTAGCCGTACCCTGTTCACGCGCTTCATTCCTGCCGCCCGCCCGGGCGAGGCGCCGGGAATGTGGGCAAACTACTATCGTCGGTGGGCGGAGGTAACCCTTTCCAACATCGATCCGCGCCTGATCGAGCTGATGCCTCAACTTGCACGATTTGTACCGCCGGCGACGGTGGTCGACAAACACGTCTATTCGCCCTGGACCGAGGGGCGGCTCGACGCGCTGCTGAGTGGCTCCGGCGTGCGTGCGCTCGTGATCACCGGTGGCGAAACCGACGTTTGCGTTCTCGCGACCGTGCTTGGCGCCATCGATCGTGGCTTTCGCGTCATTCTCGTCACCGATGCCATCTGCAGCTCTGCCGACCAGACCCATGACGCACTGATGGAAGTCTACCATTCCCGCTTCAGTGAGCAGATTGAGGCGGCCAGCATGGCGGAGGTGTTGGAGTGTTGGCCACAACTCACTCGCTGATCTGGGGGCTTCAAGTGAAAGGGCCGACAATCGTCATTCTGGTCGGGTGGACTGTTTCAGTTGGCGGACGGCACTACAGTGAACCGGAAAACGTATAAGAACGGCACGATTGCCTGATCTGGTCGCTCGCGTGAATCAGTGTCTGGAAGCGTACAAAGCCTTGCAGAGCTATCGACAGCGCGGCCAACCGTCATAGAATGAACAGGATACAGCGCCGAAGACTAGATGCCGGCATCTAGCAATCTTTGCGAGACATCCGGCGCCTCTGCCGTCGGCCTTCCGCAGGGAGGATGATGTGCTGAAAACCGAAGTCATTGACCTTGAAACCTATAGCGCAGTCTACGCGGTGATCTCTGGCTATCGCGCTGACGACATTATCTCGACGGCGTTTGCGGTCGATGAAATCCGCGCAAGGTTTCCTGAGTGTCGCTGCGACGACGAGGAATTGTCGGGCTTATGGTCCATGCCATGTCCGGCAAGAAAATTGCCGTGAGTTTCGACCACCGGGTGGCTGCCTCGCCTTCCGAGTTGCGCAACGCAATTCATGCCTCTCTGGCAATGGCAAACGGCTATGACGTGTCGTGGTCGGCTGAAGCAGGATAAATCCACAACCGCATCATGAAAATCCGGCGTTCAAACCAAGGCGCAACCGTCGGCCTGGAATTCACGGCACGATGGAACAAAATTGAAGATGCCGCGTTTGGGGTCTTGCGGCGCGATCCACCATTGGCCGCGGGGGCAACTTTATCCGTATAAATCCATAGGGCTGGGAGTGGCGCTGTGACCGTGCAGGCATCCAAGAAGCAATTGGACCGTCGAAGCATCCTGAATTCTCTGAAAGCCTTCCGGCGCGGCGATTTCTCCGTCCGCATCGACAATGTTTATGAAGGCCTCGATTCCGAGATAGCTGAGACTTTCAATGAGATCGCTGACCTCAACGACCAAGTGACGCGCGAGTTCGAGCGCTTGAGCCGGGTCGTCGGCAAGGAAGGGCGGATAGGCGAGCGCGGCCGGGTTCGCAATGCCACCGGCAGTTGGGAATCCAGTGTCCGTTCAGTCAATGATCTCATAGAAGACATGGTTCAGCCAACGGCTGAGGTTGCGCGCGTTATCGGCGCCGTCGCCAAGGGCGACCTGTCGCAGACCATGATGGTCGAAATTGATGGCCGACCGCTGCGTGGCGAATTCCTGCGCATCGGCAAGATCGTCAACACCATGGTCGGCCAGTTGGCCTCCTTCGCCTCCGAGGTGACGCGCGTGGCGCGCGAGGTCGGTACGGAAGGCAAGCTCGGCGGCCAGGCCCGGGTCAAGGGCGTCGCCGGCACGTGGAAAGATCTGACCGACAACGTCAACGCGATGGCCACGAACCTGACCGGGCAAGTGCGCAACATCGCGGAGGTTACGACCGCGGTCGCGTCGGGCGACCTGTCGAAGAAGATCACAGTCGATGTCAAGGGCGAAATCCTAGAACTGAAGAACACCATCAACACGATGGTGGACCAGCTCAATTCCTTCGCTTCGGAAGTCACGCGCGTGGCGCGCGAGGTCGGCACTGAAGGCAAGCTTGGCGGCCAGGCGCGCGTTGAGGGTGTTGGTGGTACGTGGAAGGATCTGACCGACAATGTGAATTCCATGGCCGAGAACCTGACTGGCCAGGTGCGCAACATCGCCGAAGTGACGACCGCGGTGGCTTTGGGCGACCTGTCGAAGAAAATTACGGTGGACGTGAAGGGCGAGATTCTCGAGCTGAAATCCACGATAAACACGATGGTGGACCAGCTGAATTCATTCGCGGGCGAGGTCACGCGCGTGGCACGCGAGGTTGGCACCGAAGGCAAGCTTGGCGGCCAGGCGCAGGTGCGCGGCGTCGCCGGCACCTGGAAGGACCTCACCGACAACGTCAACTCGATGGCCGAGAACCTGACCGGTCAGGTGCGCAATATCGCCGAGGTGACCACGGCGGTCGCGTCGGGCGATCTGTCCAAGAAGATCACGGTCGCCGTGCAAGGCGAAATCCTGGAACTCAAGGACACCATCAACACGATGGTCGACCAACTGAACTCCTTTGCCTCGGAAGTGACGCGCGTGGCACGCGAGGTCGGCACCGAAGGCAAGCTGGGCGGCCAGGCAGAGGTGAGGGGCGTCGGCGGCACATGGAAGGATTTGACCGACAACGTCAATCTCATGGCCGCCAACCTGACTGGCCAGGTTCGAAACATCGCAGAAGTCACCACCGCCGTGGCGCGCGGCGACCTGTCGAAGAAGATCACCGTCGACGTCAAAGGCGAGATCCTGGAGCTCAAGGACACCGTCAACACGATGGTCGACCAACTGAACTCCTTCGCCTCTGAGGTCACGCGTGTGGCCCGCGAAGTGGGATCGGAAGGCAAGCTTGGTGGCCAGGCGCATGTCGAAGGCGTCGGTGGCACCTGGAAGGATCTGACCGACAACGTCAACGCCATGGCCGGCAATTTGACGGTGCAGTTGCGTGACGTGTCGAAGGTGGCAACGGCCATTGCGACCGGCGACTTGACCCAGAAGATCACCGTCGACGCGCTGGGCGAGATCTTGCAGATCAAGGACGTCATCAACACGATGGTCGACCAGCTCAATTCCTTCGCTTCGGAAGTGACACGTGTGGCGCGCGAGGTCGGCTCCGATGGCAAGCTCGGCGGCCAGGCCCAGGTGCGCGGCATCGGCGGCACGTGGAAGGATCTGACCGAAAACGTCAACGCCATGGCGGCCAACCTGACCGGCCAGGTGCGCAACATCGCCGAGGTAACCACCGCCGTGGCGCTCGGGGACCTTTCGAAGAAGATCACCGTCGATGTCCGCGGCGAGATCCTGGAGCTGAAGGACACCATCAACACAATGGTGGACCAGCTTAATTCCTTCGCTTCGGAAGTCACGCGCGTGGCACGCGAGGTCGGCACGGAAGGCAAGTTGGGAGGCCAGGCGCAGGTGCGCGGCGTTGCCGGCACGTGGAAGGATCTCACAGACAATGTGAACTCGATGGCCGAGAATCTGACCGGCCAGGTGCGCAACATCGCCGAAGTCACGACCGCCGTGGCGCGCGGCGACCTGTCGAAGAAGATCACCGTCGATGTGAAGGGCGAAATCCTGGAGCTCAAGTCGACCATCAACACCATGGTGGACCAGTTGAACTCCTTCGCCGGCGAGGTCACCCGAGTCGCGCGTGAGGTTGGCACCGAGGGCAAGCTTGGTGGCCAGGCGCGCGTCGAAGGTGTTGCCGGTACCTGGAAGGACCTGACCGACAACGTCAACCTGATGGCGACGAACTTGACCAATCAGGTGCGCGGCATCGCCGATGTCGTGACGGCGGTCGCGCAAGGCAATCTCAGGCGCAAACTGACGGTCGACGCGAAGGGAGAGATCGCCCTGCTGGCCGACACCATCAACGGCATGATCGAGACGCTTGCCACCTTTGCCGACCAGGTGACCAACGTCGCCCGTGAGGTGGGCATCGAGGGCAAGCTCGGTGGTCAGGCGCGTGTGCCAGGTGCCGCCGGCCTCTGGCGCGACCTCACCGACAATGTCAATCAACTCGCTGCCAATCTGACCACCCAGGTGCGTGCCATCGCCGAGGTTTCGACGGCGGTGACCAAGGGCGATCTTACCCGTTCGATCAGCGTCGAAGCCTCCGGCGAGGTCGCCGCGCTGAAAGACAACATCAACGAAATGATCCGCAATCTGAAGGATCAGACGCTGAAGAATGCCGAGCAGGACTGGTTGAAGACCAATCTCGCCCGGTTTTCGCGCATGCTGCAAGGCGAGCGCGACCTTGCCACCGTCTCGCGGCTCATCATGTCCGAACTCGCTCCTCTGGTGAACGCCCAGTATGGGGTGTTCTACGTCACCAATCGCGACGAGGAGGAATCCTATCTTGAGCTGGCGGCTTCCTATGGCGCCGAGAGCAAAGCTGCCATCAAGCAGCGGCTTGATCTGCGAGAGGGCCTGGTTGGGCAAAGTGCCGCCGACAAGCGCGCCATCATGCTGGACAATGTGCCGCCAGAATTCCTTCGGGTCACATCTGGTCTTGGCAGCGCCTCGCCAGCCAATGTCATCATCCTGCCTGCTCTGTTCGAGGATGAAGTCAAAGCCGTCATCGAGCTCGCCTCGTTCGGCGAGTTTCGTGACACACACCAGTCGTTCCTCAACCAGCTCATGGAATCCGTCGGCATTGTTCTCAACACAATCGCTGCGACGATGCGCACGGAGGGCCTGCTCAAGCAGTCGCAACTGCTGACGTCGGAATTGCAAGCGCGTCAAACCGAGCTGACAAAAAAGCAGGAAGAGCTGCATGCGACGAACGAGGAGCTGCAGGAAAAGGCGCAGCTGCTCGAGAACGAAAAGAAGCAGGTCGAAAACAAGAATCTCGAAATCGAGATGGCGCGACGCGCGCTGGAGGAAAAAGCCGAGCAACTGGCGCTCACGTCGAAATACAAATCCGAATTCCTGGCCAATATGAGCCACGAACTGCGCACGCCGCTCAATTCGCTGCTCATTTTGTCAAACCTGCTGGCGACCAATCAGCACGGCAACCTCAACGAAAAACAGGTAGAGTTCGCCCGCACCATCAATTCGGCAGGAACCGATCTTCTCAGCCTCATCAACGATATCCTCGATCTGTCGAAGATCGAGTCGGGCACTGTTTCCATCGACATCAACGATATGCCGGTGACGCATCTTCGCCAGCATATGGAACGAACTTTTCGTCAGCTGGCAGCCGACAAGGGACTTGGCTTCACCATCAAGGTCGATCCGGCGCTTCCCGACACGGTCCGCACAGATGAGAAACGCTTGCAGCAGATTGTCCTCAACCTGCTTTCCAACGCATTCAAATTCACCTCGGAAGGCGAGGTCAGCCTGAACTTCCGGGTTGAAAAGGCCGGCCGCCGCAATGGCGCGACGCAGCCGGTGAAGGCTCTCGCGATCGCCGTCACCGACACCGGCATTGGCATTCCAGAAGACAAACAGAAGCTGATTTTCGAGGCCTTCCAGCAGGCCGACGGCACCACCAGCCGCAAGTATGGCGGCACCGGCCTTGGGCTCTCGATCAGCCGCGAGATCGCTCGCTTGCTTGGCGGCGAATTGCGGGTCGAAAGCACGCCGGGTAAGGGGTCGACATTTACCCTCATCATCCCGTTCGACGGCCCCCGCGTGACGACAGTACAGTCGACCTTGGCTCCGGCGGCGGAGGCAGTTGCTGCGACAGCTCTGCTCAGCAGTCCGCCCTCGGCAGAGCTGATCGACGACCGCGATTCAATCCTACCCACCGATCGGATCGTGTTGATCGTCGAAGACGATCCGACCTTTGGCGGGTTGCTGCTTGGCCTCGCCCGGTCGGCCGGGCTGAAAGGCGTTCTGTCGACTGCAGGTTCCGGCACGCTGGCATTGGCCCGCAAGCTCGTTCCCGACGCAATCACACTTGATCTCGGACTTTCGGATATCGATGGCTGGGTGCTTTTCGATCTGCTGCGGCATGACCAGAAGACGAGGGGAATTCCCATCCATGTCATCTCGGGTGCCGAAGACATCGACAGTCTCGCACGCAAGGGGGCGTCCAGCATTTCCACCAAGCCCGTTTCCTCGGACGAGCTGATGAAGGTGTTTCAGGATATCCACTCGAAGAAGCTCCGCGTTCAGCGCCGCGTTCTGGTCGTGGACCCTGACCCGGAGCGGCGTCTGGCGCTGGTCGAGGCAATCCGCGACGGCGTAACGTCGGTCACCGCGATCGGTCGTGTTGCGGCAAATGCAGAAGACGTTGGCCTCGCCTCCTATGATGCCGTCGTGCTCGGCTTTGGACGCTCCGCCAAGGACAACGCAAAGGCGCTGGACGAGATCACCGGCCAATTCGGCGAAGCCTTGCCGCAGCTGCTGTTCTTTACGCCTCACCCGGACGCGCTTGAACAGGTACTGGCATTGAACCCGGCCTTGGCGGAAGCACCGCGGGCGGAGAACTTCGCTCAATTGGCGCTGCATATTTCGGCAACGCTGCCGGGAGAAGGTCGTCAAGAGGCCTGGGCAGGAACTGAACATAACGGCAAGTCCGATCTCGCCGGGGCGAAAGTTCTCATCGTCGACGACGACATTCGTAACATTTATTCGCTCACGAGTGTTCTGGAGACCTATGACATACAGGTTCTGCATGCCGAGCGGGGCCGTGATGGCATCGCGCTTCTTGAACAGGCGCCCGATGTCGACGTGGCATTGATCGATATCATGATGCCGGAGATGGACGGCTACGAGACGATGCGGCGGATTCGCGGCACACCGGCGATTGCTCATATCCCGCTGATTTCCGTCACCGCAAAGGCGATGAAGGGGGATCGGCAAAAATGTCTGGATGCCGGGGCTTCCGACTACATCGCCAAACCCGTCGATCTGGATCTCCTGCTGGCGCTGCTTCGTGTCTGGATCGGACGTGCCCGATCCCGTGTCGAGAGCCCGGAAAAAATTCTCCTGGCAGCGAACTGACGGCCGTTCGATGCAAAAGCTGGCAAGAAACAGGGTAAGGAAACTTGAGGTGGCAGCTCTTGCCGAAGGGCCGGCAAGAGCCCGTATCCTGGCGGTGGACGACGATGAGCGCAATCTGCTGGCGATCAGCGAAGTGCTCGCGACTATCGGAGAGGTCATCTGCGCCCAATCGGGCGAAGAGGCTCTGCGCTTTTTGCTGAAAGAGGAGTTCGCCGTCATTCTCCTGGATGTCCTCATGCCAGGGTTGGACGGGTATGAAACGGCCGCACTTATCCGCCAGCGCGAGCAATCCAAGCGCACCCCAATCATCTTCTTGACCGCCATCAACAAGGAGGATGCGCATATGCTGCGCGGCTATGATGCCGGCGCGGTCGACTATGTGTTCAAGCCATTCGATCCGATCATGCTGCGTTCGAAAGTCGCGGTTTTCGTCGAACTCCACGAGAAGACGCTCGAGATCCAGCGCAAGGCGGAGGTCGAGCAGGGACTATTGGCGCAGGCGTTGCAGGCGCACAAGGACAAGCTTCAGGCCGAACGCGCGCTGCGCAGCGCCGAGCAACGGCAGGATGCCATCCTGAATTCGTTGCCGGTCTGCTTTCATGCTCGGGCAGCCGAGCCACCCTTCGCGGCGCGCTTTGTTACGGAGGGCGTCGAGCGCTTGACCGGCTTTGCGCCTGAATACCTGACATCGGATCCGGAGTTCGGTCTCAACCGCGTTCATCCCGACGACCTGCCGCGATTGAAGCAAGCGCTGCTGGCGGCCAAAACCACCGGCTCCTATACGTGCGAGTTCCGCTGGCATTGCGCCAATGGCGAGTATCGCATTTTTCTCGACCAGGGCGTGATGTCGGACGGGTCAGATGGCCGTGAACCGGAAATTATCGGCACATTGCTTGACATCACGGAGCGGCGCGGTCTTGAGGATCAGCTGCTTCAATCCCAGCGCATCGACGCTATCGGCAAGCTAACCGGCGGCCTGGCGCATGATTTCAACAACCTGCTCGCCGCAATTCTCAGTGGGTTAGGGCTGCTTGAACGCCGGGCTACGTTGGATGATCAGGCGCAACAGGTACTCGACCTGACGCGGCGTTCTGCAAAACAAGGCGCTGACCTTGTCGCGCGAATGCTGGCATTCTCGCGGCGCCAGACCCTGAAGCCGGAAGCGGTGCGCCTTGCTGCGCTGGGCGACACGATGAACGGATTGGTGGCGCCCGTGCTGGGGGGGTTGATCCGTTTCGACTGGCAGATCGATGACACGATCTGGCCGGTGCATGTCGATGCAGGCCAACTTGAATTGGCCTTGATGAATCTGGTTTTCAACGCGCGTGACGCCATGCCCTCTGGCGGGACAATAACCGTGCATGCGCAGAATCGATCGATCGGGACGCCAACAGAGGATATTCCGCCGGGCGACTATGTCATGATCGCCGTCAAGGACACCGGATCCGGCATACCCCCCGATCTTGTCGCCAAGGTCGTCGAACCGTTCTTCACCACCAAGCCGGTCGGTAAGGGAACGGGCCTCGGCCTCAGCACGGTCTACGGCTTCATGAAGCAGTCAGGTGGGACACTTCGCATAGAAAGCGTCGTCAACCGCGGAACTACCATGCAACTCTGGCTGCCACGATCGACCGAACAGCCGGTCGATCCTGTGGTGGAACCCGACATTGAACGAGCGTTCGCCGATGCCGGGATGGAGCACCCATCAATCCTCCTGATCGACGACAGCCATGTTTTGCGGCAATTGACCGCCGAGTCCCTTCGCCAGCGTGGTTTCGAGGTGACCTGCGCGGGAGGAGGGGCGGAGGCGCTGGCCATGATGGAGCGCACTCCCGACGAGTTCGACGTCATTATCACCGATTTCGCCATGCCACTCGTATCCGGCGTCGACGTGATCCGCTTCGCGCGCAATTTGCGCTCGGACTGGCCAGCGGTCATGATCACGGGCTATGCCGATGCCCGGGAGATTGCCGATCGGCCAGCCGACGTGCCCTTGCTCGGCAAGCCCTTCCGGGACGAGGATCTGTTCGAAGCGATTTTCCTCGCGATAGAGAATGCGGCCCCCCAAAGGATCAAAACCGGCTAGCGCTTAGGGGTTGTCAACGGTCTGGCCACGTCGCAAAGGGCCGCATTCCTGATCGGCAATCTTGGTCATTCGCAACAGGCGGCGCTACCAGCGTTCCTCGGTGTCGCGGTCCGGTAGGTCTATTCCGCAGCACACCCAACCAAGGCGCTGCGCTGAACCGTAGTTGTACCGAGGCTCCCGGTGAGCCGGATCATCGAAAGTACCGACGTGCAGCGCGATCTCGGTTGGCGATGCGTCGTAGCAAAGGCTGAGCGGCGACCCGCATTCTGGGCAGAAGCCTCTTTGCGCAATCGGCGAAGACCTTCGATATGTTGGCTTTCCGGAATTCCAGGTCAGGCTTTGGCAGGGCATCCAGGCAAGAACTGCAAACGCGCTGCCGGTCGCTCGTCTGCACATATCGCAGTGGCAGTAGTGAATCCTCGGTTCGATCCCGACGCTGAATCGGATCCTGCCACAGAGACATCCGCCATGGATGGCCAAGGAACCGGGCAGGCGCTTGCCAACCTCACGCATCAAGATCGATCAAGGCGGCGCCGAACGCTCCGATCGCAGTCAAAGAGGCACTGCCGAGGTTTTGGTCGGTTGCGAAGGCTGTCAGCGCGGCGAAGGCTTCTTCGCCGAGGTCGAGCACCACGACGAAAATTCTTTGCCCGCTGACCTGATTAGCGAGCTTGGGTTTCATGGCGTTCCGAATCTGTTGCGGAGCAGTTAATGGGCATGGTGCTCGGCATTCCGCTTGCGGGTTGCCGCTGCCTTCTTTGCCGATTCCGATCGGCTTGCGGCTGACCGTGAAGCCGATGCCTTGCCGCCGCTTTTCCCACCCTTGTGGGCCGCGGGGTGTCCGGTGTGTTTACCACGACCCGAGCCGCCTCCTTTCTTGCCGCCGCCATCGTCCTTGTTGACGGTCGCCCATGCCCGGCGCTCGGATTCCTTCTCGGAAACACCGCGCTTTTCATAGCCTTCGGCAATGTGGTCGGCTTTGCGTTCCTGTTTGTCGCTGTATTTCGATTTGTCGCCTCGTGGCATGGTCGTTCTCCCGGCTCAATGATGTTTGAACGGGATGCCGGCGGGAGAGTTCCAAGTGGAAATTCAGAAAACTGAAACGCGGGCGAGGATTTCGACCAACACGGGCCGTGGCGGGTGCCGTGAAGCGGCGGCGCACGGCACCGATCACGCTTTTCTTGAAGCGATCGAGCGCGGCAAGCGTCTCCCTGGAGACGACGTCGTCGCGTGCCAGCGCGCCGTCTACTCGGTAGCCAACGCAATGAAATACGTTCCGCGACCTCAGTAGCCACCGACCACCGGCAGGATCTCTCCCGTGATGTAACTCGAGCAATGCGACGAGGCGAGGAACACGTAAGCCGGGGCAAGTTCTTCCGGTTGCGCTGGCCGTTTCATCGGCGTATCCGCGCCGAATTTCGAGACGTCGTCGGCTTCCTTGTCCGAAGGGTTGAGCGGCGTCCACACCGGACCTGGCGCGACCGCGTTTACCCGGATGCCCTTGCCGACCAGATTGCCCGAAAGCGCTCGCGTGAAGGCATGAATGCCGCCCTTGGTCATCGAATAGTCAACCAGTTGCTTGGAACCGTCGATGCCGGTCACCGAACCGGTATTGATGATCGCGGAGCCCGGCTCCATGTGCGGCACGCTCTCCTGCGCCATATGAAAATAGCCGTAAAGATTGGTCTTCAGCGTCGTGTCGAAATGTTCCTCGGTCAGGTCGTTGAAGTCACTGGAATGGATTTGGAAAGCGGCGTTGTTGACCAGCACGTCGATCCTGCCGAATTTTTCGACCGTCAGCGCCACGGCGTTGCGGCAATGCTCGCGTTCACTGACATCGGCTTTTATCAGTATGCAACGCCGGCCTTCCTTTTCGACGGCGTTTTTGGTCGCTTCGGCGTCCCTGTCTTCACTCAAGTATACGATCGCAATGTCGGCGCCCTCGCGGGCGAACAAGACTGCCACCGAACGGCCGATGCCGGAATCACCACCCGTGATAAGCGCTACCTTGTCGTCGAGTTTTTTCGATCCGAGGTAGTAAGGCGCATCGTAGAGCGGAGCGGGCTCGATCGCCCATTCATGCCCCGGTTTGGGTTGATGCTGCTCGGGAAAAGGCGGCTCGGGATATTTGCGGGCGCCGGCTTGCATCGCTTGTTGCATTTTGCCATTGCTCTTCGTCTCGTCTTTGGCGTCGATACCACGCTGGATATGGCGTTGCTTGGCGGCTTCAGCTGAAGTCTGCGACTTAGTCTGCATGGCTTTCTCCTGTGCTCGGAGAACGAACAACGCATGCCGGGCAAAAAAGTTTGCGCAAATATCTCGATCCCGAAAGGGCTCGCCATTGCGAACAGCCTGCGAGGAGCGTGGAGCATTGGTCGTCAATGAGACCGGAATTGCCATGCCGGTGGCGTTCAGACAAACACCACATTCGTTACCCGCTCAAAGCACGCTCTTTTCAGAACCATAGGGTTTGGCAATGCGGACCATGCCTTTCGTCCGAAGGCGCTGGTATAAATAGAAAATCGTCATCAAGCCGATTGCTGTTCCGGCACCAAGACACAGCGCGAGCAATAGTTCTGCACCGACACGAAACGCAAGCAGAGTAACGCCGGCCGCAGCGACGATGGCATTTATGAATGCGATCATAGTCGCTGCAGTGGTCAGGTACGCCAGGAGAGGCCCAGTACGAAGAGAAGGTTCGGCGTCATTTTCGGGCCAGCGACCGAATTCCTTGGAAAACTGGAAGGCAGCCTCGTCGCCCAAAGTTCGATAGTAGGCTCTGATCCGGGCAATGCCGATATGGGCCTGCATGTTCTCAGCGGCGATGTCGACCAACCTCAAGACGGTAAAGGCACCCAGTAAAAAGACCGATGGCAGCACAACCGCGACAAACGGCAGGAAGAACTCGGAGGACTGCGTAACAAAGCCCGTTGCCACCAGAGCGCTCGACAGAGACATAATGTAGATGGTCGTTCGCGACGCCATTTCACTTATGGACGTGCTGATCGCTGTCTGCTGCACGAAATGCTCTGTCGTCAGGGCCGCGAGAAACGAAGCATCGGGTATCGGCGTGTCAGCCATGGAGTATGCTCCTGTCGGGTCGACCTGAGTTTTTCTTCGATATAGTGCTTGCGAGGCTGGCCGCCACTGGATGCTCCCGACGCCTGACCCATGCCGGTTTATTGTGCCATATCCAGCGAGCCCGCATCACCGATCAGAAAGGGCCGATCATGTGGTCAGCAGATGCTGGCCATATCGCAGGCGAAATGTCTGCCGTGGTCAATCTGTATGGCCTCCTGTTGGGGATCGTGGTCGAAGCGCATTCGCGGCGCGGTTGCAGTTGGAGCGGTTCCGCGGCGGCGCTGACGCGAGTTCGCGCATTCGTGGCAGCTGCCTCGAAACAAATTCGGTCTCTAGGCCGGCAACGCGAATTCACCGGCAAGTTCAATGGTGCGGCTTGCGGGCCGACTTTTCGGTGGCGAAGCCCATGACCACGTCCACCAGAGTCATAAATCAGCAGCCCGGATCCTGCCTACTGCGGTATCTCCAGGCCCTGCCGCAATCCTGTCGCGACGACTGAGACCCTGAATTTTCCGGCGAGTGCCCGGTCGAATATGGCGCCGACGATGATGTCGGCGTCGGCGTCGACCTCCTCGCGGATGCGGGTGGCGGCCTCATCGACTTCGAACAGCGTCATGTCCATGCCGCCCGAGATCGAGACCAGGACGCCCTTGGCGCCGATCATCGAGGCTTCGTCGAGAAGCGGGTTGGCTATCGCCGCTTCGGCGGCCTTCCTGGCGCGGTCCTCGCCCGTGGCTTCCCCGGTACCCATCATTGCGCGGCCCATGTCGCGCATCACCGACTTCACGTCAGCGAAGTCGAGATTGATCAGCCCCTCCTTGACGATGAGATCGGTTATGCAGCCGACGCCGGAATAAAGGACGCGATCAGCCATGGCGAAGGCGTCCGCGAAAGTCGTCTTTGCGTCGGCGATCCTGAAGAGGTTCTGGTTCGGAATAACGATCACGGTATCGGCGCATTCGCGAAGCTGCTCGATGCCCTCTTCGGCGGCTTGCATGCGGCGCTTCCCTTCGAAGGTGAACGGCTTGGTGACGACGGCCACGGTCAGGATGCCGGCTGCCCGTGCAGCGTTCGCTATGACGGGCGCGGCACCGGTTCCAGTTCCGCCTCCCATGCCGGCGGTCACGAAGCACATATGGGTTCCCGCAAGGTGGTCCCTGATCTCGTCGATCGATTCCTCGGCTGCCGCGCGGCCGACCGCGGGCAGGGACCCGGCGCCCAAGCCTTCCGTGACATGGGCGCCCAGCTGGATCAGCCGCGATGCTTTCGACATGGTCAGTGCCTGGGCATCGGTATTGGCGACGATGAACTCCGCACCCTGCAGATTTTCGGCAATCATGTTGTTGACCGCGTTGCCGCCGCCACCGCCCACACCAATGACGGTTATCTTCGGCCGCATTTCCGAGATGACGGGCCTTGCCGCGGTGCTCATCGTCTTGTCTCCTTGGAATTGATCGACAAAAGGTCCCGGAACGCGCCGCTTGAACACGCCAGGTGCAAGAATCAGGTTCTATCGCCTTGGCACAGGGAATCAGAGGGTGAACTTTGCGGCAAGACAAGATGTGGGACTTGTATCATATACGCCTGAATGAGCCGACCTTTTGAATGGGTCTAGTCCAATGTTCCGGAATTCGCTCGGCTTCTGGCCAGCGAAAATCCACAATCCGGGATCCAACCCCTTCAAGCTTCACGCGCCCGCCTCAAGCGCGAGAACCTTGAGAATCTGGCGGCCGATCGACGCCTGACGCTTAGCGGATCGGCATCTTGCCGCGAAACAACGGCTGATGGGCCCGCATCAGAGCGGCAATCCGGTCGGCAATCTTTCGTACTGGCGGGGAGTGGCGTTCCTCATGATGGGTGACGATCCACTGGTCGGTTTCGAGTTCGGGGATAGGCTGAGCGACGCGAACCAGCCGCGGATCGCTGTCACCGACGAAGCACGGAAAGATCGAAAGGCCGGCGCCTGCGGCCACCAATTCGCGCACTGAATGGGTGTTGTTGCCGCGCACGGCGATGCGGTCGCCGTGATGGGCTTGCAGCCAGCGCGCCGAGGCAATGTTTGCCCCTTCGCCGGTGACGCCGACGAACAACCCGGCGGCGATGCCGTTGATCAGGTGGCGTCCGGAATAGATGGCATACGCGACCTTGCCGCTCTGACGGCCGGCCAGCCACTGTTCGGTCGGGCGCTCGCTGCGGATGCCGATATCGGCGGCGCGGCGACCGATGTCGACCCGGTCGGTGGTGGTGACGAGTTCCACCCTGATGCCGTCATCGACGGTCCAGATTTCGCCGATATGGGCCGAAACGAAGGCCGAGGTCCATGGCCCGGCCGAGACGCGGACAATGCGGTCGGGCAGGTTTCCCTCGCGCCAGCGGGTTAGCGACTGCATTGCTGCTTCGACGTCTTCGGCGCGCCGCAGCAGTTCTTCACCGACCGGGGTTAGTCGGTAGCCGGTCTGCTGACGTACGAACAGCGCTTCGCCGATCTGCTTTTCGAGCGCGGTGACGCGTCGTCCGAGTGTGGCTGCGCTGAGGCGCGTGGTTGCCGTCGCCGCGCTCAGGCCACCCAGCCGCGCAACGTCGAGAAACAACCGCAGATCGTCCCAGCCAATATCCATTTTGCAGAAATGAAAAACTCCTTGCGACCGTGGCTGTAGCGCGAAGCGGACATCATGCGCAAGTATGCAGCCGTTGGAGGCGCTGGAAATTCCTGCCCTGGTGGGACAATGACAGGCACCTCGGTTGGCCAGGAAGTCAGTCCAATCCTTTGATCGTGCATACGCTTTGCGCGATTGCTTTGCGTTTTCGACCAACTCAAGAGCGTGAGGTATTTCGCTCTCAAGGAGACGATCATGTTGCATGAACTTCGACACCGTTTCGCCCGCTGGCTTGCCTATCGCCAGACGCTTGCGAGCTTGAGGCGGCTTCCGGACAGCATATTGGCGGATGCGGGCCTTTCTCGCGAAGAGATCCGCGAGCGTGCCCGCGACGCCAGCCTGCGTCGCTGAGATTGGAGGCGGGCATGCAGAGAATGGAGCCGGCGGCGAGAAGCAATCAGGCGTCGTCTCCTCACTGCTGAGCTGCGGCTGAATTGTGCCAATGCAGTGGCCATGCTTGATGCGGCCGCAGTTTCGCTCCACATCGAAAGGGATGAAGACCGAGACATCCGAGCGGCGGCGGACTTTGCTGTGGGCCTTGCCCGCATCGCTGGTCCTGCACGCGCTTATCACTGCGTTCCTGGTCTACGGCCTGCCCATTCCTCCCGAGCAGCCGCAGGAGGAGCAACCGGTGAACGTCGCGCTCGTGCCGCCGCCCGAACCACCTGAAGCGCAAAAGCAACCGGAACCGAAAGTAGAAAAGCCTGTAGCGGAAAAGCCGCCGGCGCTCGAGGTGCTGAAACCTGTATTCCAGTTCGGCGACAAGGATACCGGCCCCAGGAAATCCCTGGATGGAGCCAGCGCGCAGGATAATTCGCCGACACCGGTCAAGGACAAGGATACGAAGCCGCCAGGTGAGCCGAAGGACGTCGAGAGCAAACCCGCCGCGTCGCCAGACTCCGGGGAGCCGGCGGGTACGACCAAGACCGAGGAGAAGCCGGCAACCGCAGCCTCCGAGCCGACCCAGGAGAAGCAGGCAACCGAGGACGCGAGCAAGCAGGGAGCAGACAAACAAGAGCCGCAAGATGCTGACAAGCAGGCAGCCGCGACGCCGTTGGCTGCCCCCGGCGATGATGGTGAGATCGAGCTTCCTGCATCGGCCCAGGCGCCGAAGGCCAGGCCCGAAAACGCGCCGAAGCGCAGCCCTGCAAAGGTCTCGAAGCCTGGAGGCGGAGGCGCCAGGAAGCCTAGCTCCACGGAGGTGGCCTCAGCCGGGGCTTACTCGGGCCTTCCGGGCGTCCGCGAGCTCTTCTCGCACGGCGCTACCGGCAATGCATTCGGCACCACCGCGACCGACGGCATGTCTCGCGGTGAGCGCGTTGCCACACTTTGCGCCAACGTGTTGGCCGAGGAGCTGAAGGGCGCCGAGTTTTCTCCCGAGTGGCTACCAATGAGACCGCTGAAGTCGGGCAATATTGTTATAGATCCGGATGCGGCCTTTCGCGCAACGATCGGATGGTACCATGTGAGCTTCCGGTGTGAGGTCGACACCGACGCGACGCGAGTGTTGTCCTTCGACTCTCGTGTCGGGTCTGCCGCCTCGCCAGCCGAAAGCGCTCAGCTTGAACAGGAACTTCGCCGGCAGCATTCGGGGGGATAGCCTGCGCGTTATCATGCCCACGCGCTGGGCGCCTGGTTTATGTAGCACCAAGGCGCTGTGATTGGGTGCCGCGTGGTTGCATCTCAATCCGCCGGGCGGTTGGCCTTGCGCCACTCCTCATATTCGCCGCGGGCATCGTCATGCAGCGGATAGTAGCGCTGCAGCGGTGCGCCCTGCATCAGCTTCTCTCGCGAGAACTCTTCCCAATCGTGATGCTTCTGGGATTCTTCGATCACCTTTGCGGCCATTGCGACGGGAAGCACAACCGCCCCGTCGTCGTCCGCCACTATGATGTCGCCGGGGATCACCGTGACACCGCCGCAGGCGATCGGAACGTTGACTGCGTTCGGATAGATGCTGGTTTGCACATGGTAGTTGGGCGTCCAGCCGCGCAGCCATAGCGGCAGATCGAGCTTTTCCACATTCGGCCGGTCGCGCATGCAGCCGTCGATGACGATGCCCGCGCCGCCTCTGCCCTTGAAATAGGTCGACATCATATCGCCGAAGACGCCCGAGCTCATGTCACCGCGCGCGTCGACGACGACCACATCGCCTTCCTGCGCGTGATAGAGCACGTGCCGGTGCAGTTGCGTTTCCGGGTCGGCGTATTCTCCCTCGCTGAAGAGGTCCGGCCGCTGCGGCAGGAACTGCAGCGTCAGCGCCGGCCCGACGATCGACTTCCCATGGTTCTGCGCCACCGGACCGACCATGTGAGGATTGCGGAAACCCATATGGCCAAGCGTGCCGGCGACCGTCGCGGCGCCGATTTCCCTCAGGGCGTCAATGAGGTCTTTGGGCGGTCGCGTGATGTCAGGGATATGCGTCATCGTGGACTCCGGTTGAGATGGAACTACCAGTTCGTAACAGACCCGTCCCGGCGCCTGAGGTGAGGCGCTTCCCAGAAACGGAAAGCCTCCGCCTGGACCGCCGCTTCGTTGACCTCGACGCCGAGGCCCGGCAGGTCGCTGACCGGATAGTCGGGACCGTCGAGCCGTGGCTGCACGGGGAAGAAGTCGGAATTGTCGAAGCCCAGCTTCGTCTCGGGTTCCCTGGTCTCGAGCCACGCGAAGTTGGGTACGGCGGCGGCGAGATGCAGGGTCGCGGCCGTGCACACCGGACCAAGCGGATTGTGCGGCATCAGGTCGACATAGTGCGCCTCGCTCCAGCCGGCGACTTTCATCGCCTCGGTGAGCCCGCCGACATTGCAGACATCGAGACGGTTGAACTGATGGATGCCGCGCTCGATGTAGGGCAGGAACTGCCACTTGCTGGCAAATTCCTCGCCGATGGCAAAGGGAATGTCGGTCATCCTGCGCAGGGATTCGTAGGCTTCAGGTGTCTCGTCGCGGATCGGCTCCTCGAGAAAATCAAGCACGCCGCGGCCGAGCTTGTTGCAGAAGCTCGCCGCCTCTGCCACCGACAGCCGATGATGATAGTCGATGCCGAGGACGACGTCGTCGCCCAGCGCCTCGCGCGCCTTGTTCAGCATGCTCGCGGTAGCGCCGATCGACTCTCGGGGTTCGAAGATGTCCCTGCTGCTTTGCCCTACGGGGAAGAAGCGGATCGCCTGCCACCCCCGTGCGCGCAGCTCCCGGGCTCGTTCGATGGCGACGTCGCCCTCGGTCTCGTCTCCGGTCGAGGCGAAGGTGGGGATGCGGTCGCGCTGCTTGCCGCCCAGCAGTTCGTAGACAGGCACCCCCAGCGCCTTGCCCTTGATGTCGTGCAGGGCGACGTCGATGGCGGAAATCGCCGCCTGCAGAACGCGCCCGCCTTCGAAGTACTGGCTGCGATATGCCTCCTGCCAGATCCGCCCGATCTGCATCGGGTCGCGGCCGATGAGAAACTCGCGATAATGCTCGACCGCGCCGGCAACGGCCTTTTCGCGCCCGCTCAAGCCGCTCTCGCCCCAGCCGAAGACGCCTTGGTCGGTCTCGATCTTGACGAGCATCTGATTACGCGTTCCAACCCATACAGGATAGGGTTTGATCGCGGTGATCTTAAGCTTTTCAGTCATCCCCAACGTTCCCAATGAACCCCGTCTTGTCTCAGCCGGCCTTGAGGGCCAGTTCAGTTTCGCCATCGAACAGATGCAGCCGCTCCTGGTCGAACTCGAGCCAGATCTGCTCGTCAGGTGCGACGGAGATGTTGGGGGACACGCTGATGTTGACGATGGCGCCTGACAGCAACGCCTGCACGAAGGTGACGTCTCCGGTCGGCTCCACTGTATAGGCCTTGGCCGGGACGCTGCCTGGCGCCGCGCTCTTGTGGAGCCTGATGGTCGAGTGACGTGCGCCGAGCACGACTTTCCTCGACGTTGCCCCCGCAACCTTCCGGGCGTTGAGGGGCGAGAGCTCAAGGCTCCAGCCCTCCGCGCCGGTCAACGCAGTGTTGCCGTTTGCTGTCGATGCCTCCAGTGGAACAAGGCTCATCGCCGGGCTGCCGATGAAGCTGGCGACGAACATGTTCACCGGATGGGCAAAGACCTGCGCCGGAGAATCGTATTGCAACAGGTAGCCGCCGTTCATCACCGCCATCTTGTCGGCCATGGTCACGGCTTCGAGCTGGTCGTGCGTGACATAGATGATGGTCGCCTTGAGGTCCTGGTGGAAGCGCTTGATCTCCGAGCGCATCTGGACGCGCAGTTTGGCGTCGAGGTTGGAGAGCGGCTCGTCCATGAGGAAAACGGCAGGGTCGCGGACGAGGGCGCGCCCCAAGGCGACACGTTGCTGCTGCCCGCCTGAAAGTTCGCGCGGCTTGCGCTCGAGCAGGTGCGTCATGTCGAGCACGCGCGCCGCTTCCTTGACCTTCCTGTCGATCTCGTCCCTGGGCAGCTTGCGCATCTGCAGCGGGAACGCCAGGTTCTTGTAGACCGATTTCTGCGGGTAGAGCGCGTAGTTCTGGAACACCATCGCGATGTCCCGGTCCTTGGGGTCGAGGTCGTTGACCACGCGGTCGCCGATGACGATGTCACCCGATGTGACCGGGATCAATCCCGCGACAAGATTGAGCGTGGTTGTCTTGCCGCAGCCCGAAGGGCCGACGAGCGCAACGAACTCGCCGTCATTGACCGTCAGCGAAACGTCGTTGACAGCTTTGAAGCCGCCATAGGTCTTGACGAGATCTCTCAGGACCACGTGGGCCATCGGCAACTCCCTACGGCATGATGCCGAAAAGTGTGAAGCGGTTTTCGGACGACATCATGCTCTATCTCTTTGATTTAGAGCCGGATGATTTCAGGTCGAACAGACCTGAAATCATCCGGCTCTAGTGTTTGACCGCGCCTTCTGTAAGGGCGCGTACGAAGTATCGTTGCAGGAGGAGGAACAGCACCACGACGGGCACGCTCATCATGAAGCTGGCCGCCATCAGGCCCGGAAAGTCCGTCGTATTCTCCGAGAAGAAACGTTGTATGCCGACCGGCAGGGTCAACTGCTCGTTCTTGGAAAGGAAGGTGTAGGCATAGATGTACTCGTTCCAGGCGCCAATGAAGGAATAGATAGCTGTGGCGATGATTCCGGGCGTCGAGAGAGGCATCACGATCAGGATGAAGGCCTGGAACCGGGTCGCCCCATCGATCCGCGCCGCCTGCTCGAGCTGCACCGGAATGTTGTCGTAAAAGCCCTTGAGCAGCCAGATCGCCAGCGGCAGGCCGAAGGTGAGATAGGTGAGAATGAGCGAGCCATGCGTGTTCACCAGCCCGATCGCGCGCATCAGGATGAAGAGCGGCACGAGAAAGATCACCGCCGGGAACATGTTGCGCAAAAGCACGGTGAAGAACAGGAAGTTTCGACCGGGGAAACGAAAGCGCGAAAAGGCGTAGGCCGCAGGAACGGCCACGATCACCGAAAGGATTGTGGTGACGGTCGACACGTAGAGGCTGTTCCAGAAAAAACGCAGGAAGTCCTGGCCGACGCTGTTTTGCGGATCGAGCAGCTTTTGGTAGCTGGCCAGGGTAGGCTCTTCCGGCCACCATTGCGGTGGGAACTGCATCGCCGCGAAGCCGGACTTGATCGAGGTGATCAGCATCCAGATCATCGGCAACGCGGTGTAAAGCAGCATGAACACGAGGAAGATGCGCCCGGCCCAACGCCATCCGTCGATGCGCATGCGGCGCCGGGCCGGACGTCGAGGGACTGTCTCGACGATCGTGCTCATGCGCTCCCCTCTTTGCGCTCGTTGCCGGCCAGCGCACGGACGTAGAAGTAGCCCAGCACCATCAGCATGAGGAACAGGAGTACCGAATAGGCCGATGCGACGCCCCATCGCTGCCGGCCGAAGGCGAGCTCATAAATGTGGGTGATCCAGATGTGCGAAGCGTTCGACGGCCCGCCACCGGTCATGATCCACGGGATGATGAAGGAATTGAAATTGGCCACTGCGAGCAGCAGGATCGTCACCGTCGAGACGTTGCGCAGATGCGGGAAGGTGACGTGCCAGAAACGCTGCCATGCATTGGCCCCGTCGACTTCCGCGGCGCGCAACAACTGGTCGGGGACCGTCTGCAAACCGGCCATCATCATGATCATGGCAAACGGAAACTCGCGCCAGATATTGACGACGATCAAGGAGGGCAGCACCGTGCTGACGTTGTCGATGAAGTTCGGCGGCCGGTCAGCCAATCCGAGGCCGACCAGCACCGCGCCGATGATGCCGAAGTCCGAATGGTAGATCCACTTCCAGATATAGGAGGCGGCAACCGCGCTGATGACCCAGGGAATGATCAGGATAGCGCGCAGGACACCCCGGCCGATAAACTCGCGGTGGAGGGCCAGCGCGGCGGCAAATCCCAAGGCAAAGGCAACGAAGGTAGATGCGATCGTCCAGATCAGGGTGTTCAAGGTGACTTTCCAGAACACCTGACTGGTGACGATGGCCGTGTAGTTGTCCAATCCGATAAAGGTCTTGTCGCGGAGCTGCAGGCCAGGCGGCGTCTTAAAGAACGACAGCTCGACCGTGTAGTAGATCGGATAGGCGATGACGATGAGCATCACGGCGATCGCTGGAAGCACGTAAGCGTAGTCGGCGCGATGCTCCCAGATATTCCGCAGCACGCCGGAGCTACCGGGTTGCAATCTTCGGCGAGCCTCGGCCTTGCCGGTCACGATCGTCACGATGGCGTGCCCTTGTTGTTAGGAGCAAACCGGCTGCACGCACTGTCGGCACAGCCGGTCGGATCGCAGGTCAGGCCCGGACTAGAGTCCGTCCATCAGGTTTTTCACCTTCTCGGCCGCATCGTCGGCAGCCTGGTCGACGGTCATCGCTCCGGTCAGGGCGTTCTGCAGCATGTCCGGGACGATGATATTCATGATCTCGGGCGACTGCGGCAGCGCCGGGAACGGAATGCCGTATGGCAACATCGAGGTGGTGACATCGAGGAACTTGATGTTGTCCAGACGTTCCTTCATCCATTTGGTCTTGAAGCCGTTGAGGTTGCCCGGGTTCGAGCCGGCATACGCCATCTTCAGCGACCATTCAGGGCTCGTCCACATGCAGATGATGGCCTTTGCAGCCGGCTCGTCCACCTTGCCGCCCTCGACATATTCGGGCTTCAGGATGTGAATGTTCGAGCCGCCAAACACGACGGCGCGCTTGCCGTCGGGGCCGGTCGGAATCAGGCCATAGCGCATGTTGTCGATGACGGTCTGCGCCTTCTCCTTGTCGGCGCCCGTTGCCTTCTTCTGCAGGTCGAGCATGACGTTATAGTCGGACGGGTGCGAGACCATCATGCCGAGTTGGCCGGCGACGAACAGGGGCTGGTTATCGGCCTGCTGGTTGGTGAGGGCCGAGACCGGAACCGACTTGTCGCGAACATACATGTCGTAGGAGGCTTGCAACGCCGCCTTGCTCTGCGGGCTATTGAGCTCGACCTCCTTATAGGTCGGGTTCGCGGAGGCTTCGTCGAAGACACCGCCGCCATAGGCCCATAGTTGCGGCATGAAGCGGTACGGCGTGTTGCCGGCGTTCTTGCGCGCCACGAGGCCGTAGCCGGCTATGCCGAGCTTGTCATGGATCTGCTTGGAATATTTGACGACGTCGTCCCAGGTCGCCGGAGCCTTGTCCGGATCGAGGCCCGCACGCTTGAAGATGTCGGCGTTCCAGATGAACGCCATCGTCTCATTGTTGGTGGGAATGCCGTAGGTCACGCCATCCCAGGTTACCGCCTTCATGGCGCCGGGCCAGAAATCCTCCGTGGGATAGCCCACATCTTCCGGCTTGAGCGGCTGCAGATAACCCTTCGAGGCGAACTCGGTTCCACCCAGGATTTGCAGGCGGACCGCCATCGGCGCGGCATTGCCCAGCAGCGCCGTGCGGAACTTGTCGAGAAGGTCGTTGTAGGTGAGGGCCTGATCCTCGAGCTGGATGTTCGGATAGGTCTTGCGGAAGGTCTCGAAGAAATCCTTGTAGTACTGACGCAGCAGGTCGGGGTCGCCCTCGAACACGCCCTGATACCAGAACGTCAGTCGCCCCTTGTAGTCGAGCGGAGTGACCTTGCCGCAATCGGCGGCCGTGTCGAAATCCTGTGTGCCGGCGATGGAGCGCACATATTCCGGCGACCACTTGCTCAAATCGACTGGCGGCGAACCCAGCGCCGATCCCGACATGAGCGACGCCATCAAAGCAGTGGCGACAGTGCCGCGCAGGACGGCACCGCCGAGTGTAATCCTCGTCATAGTATCCTCCCAGATTCTCCCATGCCGCTGTGCGCCAAGGGGCTCGTTCGACCGTGCGGGATGCGTCCTTCTGCTCAATGTATCCCTTCGATCATCTGGTACGTTTTCAGATCGTGGATTGCCTGTCAACGCACCCGATCGTACATTGTTTGCAAAACCCGTGTATGATATCGAGCATGTGATGTACTAATCGGGGGAGCCGGCTTTGGCCGAAACAAGCGATTTCAAAGCAGAGCCACCCGTGGGGATTGATCCCATCGGGGCGTCCAGCGAGGGCGCCTCGCTTTATGAACTGATCCGGGAAGACATCATCGAGGGACGGCTCGCCGCCAACGAACGACTTGTGGTTACCGATCTCGCCCGGCGTCACGGCACCTCGACCAACCCCGTACGCGAGGCGCTGCAGCTGTTGCGAGGGGAGGGCTTCGTCACCTTTGTCGCCAACCGTGGCGCGCGCGTCCGGCCCATAGACCAGGATTTTGTCCGGGATATCTACGAGATCGGAGTCCTGATCGAGCCGGCCCTGACGCGATGGTTCGTGAACATGGCGACCGGCGAGGACATCGCCGAACTCGAACGCATCCAGGCTCTGATCGAAGAGAACAACTTCACCGACACATTGCGGCACAGTGAACTGGATACCGCCTTCCACACCGTAATGTACCAGCGCCACTACAACCGCCATGCCGCCGAGCTTTGGTGGAAGCATCGCGAAGTGCTGCGAGCCGTGAGCCGGCGTTTCAATTTCACGCTCGCGCGGCGGGCCGCCATCATGCGTGAACACCGCGAGCTCATCGCGCATATCAAAGCCGGAAATGCCGACGAGGCGGCCGAACTCATTGCCCGCCATGTCGAGGGTTCCGGCCGGCACGTTCTCGAACAGATGCGTGCGCGCAACGCCGCTCGGGCCGGATAGAACTTCCAGCCCAGAAAATCATTGGTCCGGCCATCAGACAGAGGTAGTTGAGAGATGAAAATCACGAGCGTTCGGCCGTGGCTGATCAAGTCCGATGCTTCCTATTGGGGGGAGTTCCTGTTCGTCGAGGTGACGACCGACGAAGGGGTGAGTGGCTGGGGGGAAATCACCACCACCACAAGGCTCGCCAACCGCGCGCTGTGCACGATCCTGCGGCAGATCGGTGTTGCCGTCACAGGTGAGGATCCGGCGCGCATCGAGCATCTCTGGCACAAGATTTTCCGCAGCTTCACCTATATGGGCAGCCGCGGCGCAGCAGTCGAATGCGTGAGCGCTATCGACATAGCGCTCTGGGACATTCGCGGCAAAGTTCTAGGCAAGCCGATCTACGAGCTGCTGGGCGGACCGGTGCGCGATGAAATCGCGCTCTATACCCATCCCAACCAGGCCAAGTTTAACAGCAAGGAGGCTGTGGTCCGCGAAATTCGAGACATCGTCGAATCCGGACACACCGGGCTGAAGTTCGATCCTTTCCCCCACCAGGGCCGCATCGCCGATGGCTTGGCGCGCGAACAGCGGGACGGCTACCTCGATGGCGGCATGACCCGCAAGGACGAGCGCGAGGCTGCCGAACTAACGGCTTTGATCCGTGAAACGGCGGGGCCCGATGTCGACATTCTCATCGACGCGCATGGCCGCTTCGACGTCCCCACCGCCATTCGCCTCTGCCGAAGCCTCGAGGAAGCCGGCCAGATCGACTGGTTCGAGGAGCCTTGCCCGCCCGAGAGCCTCAATGCCCTGAAGCAAGTGCGCGAGAAGGTCAGCGCCCCTATCTCGTGGGGCGAGCGCGGCCACACCAAGTGGGATTTCGTGCCGGTGCTCGAGAACAGGCTTGCCGACTACATCATGCCGGACGTCACCTGGACCGGCGGCATTACCGAACTGAAGAAGATTTCCGCCCTGTGCGAAGCCTATTACATCCCGGTCTCGCCCCATGACGCCGCCGGACCGATCAACGTGGTTGCGGGAGCGCAGGTGATGATGACGGTTCCCAACTTCTACAAGCTCGAAACGTCCGAGTGGAACCTTGATAAATACAATCACCTCATCGACAGACCGCTCGACGTTTCGAACGGCAGCCTCAAGCTGACGTCGAAGCCGGGTCTGGGCGTCGAGATGAACCGCGACTACCTGCAGGCCCACGAGATAGAGCTTGGCTAGCAACGCTCATGCCGGCCGGGCGTGCGGGGCGCCACCAGTCAGAACGAGGATAAGCCATGGCAAAGACGGGTAGCGCCGGCGAGGCGCTCAATCGGGTAAATACGAACTCCAGGCCGAGCGACCTGCGCATCACCGACCTGCGCGTCGCCGAAATCGTCGGCGCACCGTTCACCTCGGCGCTGGTCAAGATCTACACCAACCAGGGCATTGTCGGCCTGGGCGAAGTGCGCGACGGCGCCAGCGCGACCTATGCGCTGATGCTCAAGAGCCGGTTGCTGGGCGAGAACCCTTGCGACGTCGACCGGCTGTTCCGCCGCATCAAGCAATTTGGCGGCCATGGACGGCAAGGTGGTGGTGTCTCGGCAGTCGAGATCGCGCTGTGGGATCTCGCTGGCAAGGCCTACGGCGTGCCGGTCTACCAGATGCTTGGCGGACGGTTCCGCGACAAGGTGCGGGTCTATTGCGACACCGACGCGGACAAGCCCAGCGGCACCGAGACCGGCAAGCGGCTCAAGGCGCGGATGGATCTTGGCTTCACCTTCCTCAAGATGGATCTCGGTCTGGCGCAGATCGCGCACATATCGGGCGCAGTGGTGGCGCCGGCCGGCGTGCTCGACGGTTTCCGCAGCCATGCCGCTCGCGGCCCGGCACGCACGCTGGACGAGCGCCGGGCGCGCAACGCCGCCTATGATGCGCAGAACGTGCCGCATCCCTTCACCGGCCTCCATTTCACCGAAAAGGGCCTCGACCTGCTCGATCAATATATTCACGAGGTCCGCGAGGTGATCGGCTACGAGGTCCCGCTCGCCATCGACCATGTCGGCCACATCTCGCTGCAGGACGGCATCCGTCTGGCCCGGCGGATCGAGAAATACGCGCCGGCCTGGCTCGAGGACGTGATCCCCTGGCAGTACACCGAGCAGTATCGGCAGCTGCAGCAGGCGACCTCGGTGCCGATCTGCACGGGTGAGGACATCTACCTCAAGGAAGGCTTCGAGCCACTGCTCAACGCCGGCATCTCGGTCATCCATCCGGATCTGCTGACCACCGGCGGCATTCTCGAGACCAAGAAGATCGGCGACGCGGCGCAGGAGCATGGCGTTGCCATGGCCATTCACATGGCGGAAAGCCCGATCGCGGCAATGGCCGCCGCGCATGTCGCTGTAGCCACGGAAAACTTCATGGCGCTCGAATACCACAGCGTCGAGGTCGACTGGTGGGACGATATCGTCACTGGCCTGCCCAAGCCGCTGGTCAAGGACGGCTTCATCACCGTACCCGACAAGCCGGGCCTGGGCATCGACGACGTCGTCGACGAAGTGATCAGCCAGCACCTGCAGCCCGGCGTCACCGGCATCTGGCAACCGACCGATCACTGGGACGACGAATATTCCTGGGACCGCACCTGGAGCTGACTCTACACTTCTTTCCTCGGAGGGAGAGGTGAACAGAAGGATGGACCATGATCTACGAACTTCGCATTTACGACTGCGTGCCGGGCCAACTGCCGGCGCTGCTCAAGCGTTTCAACGACCATACCTTGGCGCTGTGGGATAGACATGGCATTCGCCAGGCCGGGTTCTTCACCACGGTGGTCGGCGAAAGCAGCAATCGACTGACCTATTTCATCGCCTGGGAATCCCTTGCCGAGCGCGAAGTGAAATGGAAGGCCTTCACCACCGATCCGGCATGGCTCGAGGCCCGCGACGAGTCCGAGCGCGATGGCCCGATCCTGGCCAATATTTCCAGCCAGTTTCTCGCGCCAACCGCCTTCTCGTCGGTGAAATAGAGGACATCATGAAGATCACCGATCTCAGGTGCGCCGTCATCGGCAAGCATCCCATCGTGCGCATCGTCACCGACGAAGGCCTCCATGGCCTCGGCGAGGTTGAGTACACCAAGTCTTATCTCAAGCCCTGGGTGCTGCATTTCCGCGACGCGCTGATCGGCGAGGACCCGACCGATGTCGAACGCGTGATGTTGAAAATCCGCCAGCGCGGCTCGTTCAAGCCCTACGGCGCCGCCGTCAGCGCTATCGAGCATGCTCTGTGGGACATCGCCGGCAAGGCGGCAGGCGTTCCGGTCTACAAGCTGCTCGGCGGCAAGGTGCGCGACAAGGTGCGGGTCTATAACGGTTCCATCCGCAAGAAGCGCACCGGCGACAGGCCGGAGGATTACGCGGCCGACGTCAAATGGATGATGGAGCGGCCGGAAAACTTCTTCATGGTCAAGCAAGGCATCAGCTTTCATTCCAACATGAAGACCAGCGTCCCCGATTTCCACTACGGCGTGCGTCAGCCGCCGACCTATCACGGCGCGATGGACCAGGGGCAGATCAGCGAGCGCGGCATGGCGCATATGATCGAATGCGTCATCGCCATGAAGGAGGTGCTCGGCGACAAGGTCTCGCTGGCGCTGGATTGCGGCCCCGGCTCGTTCCTGCCCGACGCCATCCGCTTCGCGCGGGCCGTCGAAAAATACAATCTGATGTGGCTGGAGGACATGTTGACCGGCGACTATGTGCCGTGGGTCAACCCGCAAGCCTACCGCGAACTCACCACATCGACGTCCACCCCCATCCACACGGGCGAGCAGATCTACCTGCGCCATAACTTCAAGGAACTGATCGAGACGCAGGCGGTTCGCGTCATCGGTCCGGATCCCGCCGACATCGGCGGCATCGCCGAGCTCAAATGGGTGGCCGAGCACGCCTATATGCACTCGATCATGATGGCGCCGCACGGCACGGCGAACGGTCTGCTGGGCCTAGGCGCGCTGATCAATGTCTGCGCCACGCTGCCGGCCAACTACATCGCCTTCGAATATCCCAGCGCCTCCGATCCCTGGTGGGAGGACATCGTCATCGGCCTGCCCAAGGGGCAGATCGTGAAAGACTCGATGATCGACCTGCTCGAAGCTCCGGGCCTGGGCGTCGACATCGATGCCGAAGGCGCGAAGAAATACCTGGCGGAAGAGGACGCCGGTTTCTTCGACCAATAGAAGATCCAATGCGGCCTGAGCGTCATCCTGAGCGTCATCGTCGAAGCCCGGCGGCCAGCGCCAGGCGGTCAGCGACGCTGACCGGCATGAAGATCCTGCTGCTGGACGAGCACACCGCAGCGCTTGATCCGCGCACGGCGGCCTTCGTGCTCGACCTCACACGCAAGATCGTCGAGGAGCAGAAACTGACGGCGCTGATGGTCACCCATTCGATGCGCGACGCGCTCGATCACGGCACCCGCACCGTCATGCTGCACGAAGGCACCATCGTGTTCGACATTGCCGGCGACCAGCGCAAGAGCCTCGACGTGCCCGACATGCTGAACCTGTTCCGGCAGGCGCGCGGAGACGAACTCTCCGACGACAATTTGCTGCTTGGGATGGGAGCGAAGCAGGCGGCGAATATAGGGGCGAATAAGACGGTCTGAGGGACGGGGAGACCCTGCAGAGCTTGACGGTGAGCAGGCACACTTACGACGTATGCGGGCGGCCGCCCTGGCTAGGCAACGTCAAGACACTGAGGGGAGCGCCGTTATGCGGTCGCTCCGCTGGCAGGGGCGCATGGGGCTCCATGCGCAACCCATGCGTGCAAAATAAAGCTGTGGATATCTGGGTTGTGACGGGTCGCCGTCGTATAAACCAAGTCAAGCAGGAGTAGCGTCAAGCAACTGGCTAGGGGGATTCAATGAAGCGGTTGCTTTTTGGCGCGGCTATGTTTGCCGCTGGCGTCTTCGGCGCGGATATATCTTCACTTTCTTATATTAGAGGTGGCGCAGGAATAGAGGCCTTTGCGCAGAGCGCCTCGCCCGGGGCGCCAGCCAGCAGCGGTTTCGGCAATGGCGGCGCCGCGCTGGGCGGCGGCTCCGCCAAGCCCGCCCCGGCGACAGGCGCGACAGGTGACGCGGCGACGGGCAGCCCTGATGCGGCGGCCAAGGTTGGCGCCAAGCCGGCGGATGCCAAGGCAACCGACGGCGAGGCGAGCGACACCAAGGCTGCCGATACGAAGCCGACCGATACAAAAGGCAAGGCGGCCAAGGAGACCGATACGGAAGCAGCGCCGGAGGAGCCGGCAGCGGCCGTGGCGGCTACTGAGGCAGCCACGGCAACCGACAGCGGCGATCCCGAGGCGATCGGTACGCCGAAGGTGGACCTGCCCAAGGCTGGCGGCAACGGTAATCTGGGTTATGGCATCGGCATCGATGTTCCGGACTTCCACGGCATCGAGCCGCAGATTGCGCTCAACTACAACTCTTCACGCAAGACCAAGATCGGTGACCTCTACCAGGGCTGGTTGGGCTATGCCTGGGGCCTCGACGGCTTCGACGTGATCGAACGCGCAACGCCCGGTTACGGCATGCCGGCCTTCGACGCCAACGACATCTATCTGCTTGACGGCCGGGCGATGGTGGCCTGCGTTGCCGGCATGATTTCGCCGTCCTGCGCCACAGGTGGCACGCATGCGACGGAGAATGAGAGCTATCGGCGCATTGCGCTGAACAGCACCACAAACGAGTGGAAGGTGACGGATCGTGACGGGACCGTCTCGACGTTCCGCTCGGTGGCGGCGGTTGCCAATCTGACGCCGACCGCCGGCACGCCGGCCTATGACCTGGCGATGAGCTATCGCTGGCTGCTGACCTCGGTCACCGACACCAACGGCAACAGCGTTGCCTACAGTTATGCCTGTGCCAGCCCGGTCTGTTATCCCACTACGATCACCTACAATGGAACGGTGATCGGGTTTCATTACGAGACGCGGCCCGATACGATCCTGATGGGCAATGGGCGCGACATCTCCGAGACGACCCTACGCATCAAGTCGATCAGTGTCTGGACCAGCAACGTGCTGCGCAGTGCCTACAAGCTGACCTACGACCAGGCGCCGTTTTCCAACACCTCACGGCTCACCGCCGTCACCCGTTACGGCACCGATGCGACCGTTGTACCCGACGGCACGATCTCTGGCGGATCGTCGAAGTCGCTCGGCCAAATGGTTTATCAGAACACTGATGGCGTTTATTCAACGATCAATGCGCCAATTTACGGATCTCAGACATTACCCGGATCACATCCGCAAAGCGTTGGAGACTTGAACTTCGATGGCCGCGACGAAGTATTCGGAGAATCTGATCAGACGACGACCAGACATTCGGGAGGACATGAGGGCGACACTACGACAACCAAAACATTTTACGAAAACACATACCGTTTTGGCCCTACCGGTGCTCCTGCCGGCTCGAATTCATTGACGATAGCCGCACATTCAATCACGAATAGTCCTGACGATGACGTCGGCATCTTTGCTCAGCCCGGTCGCTTTATTGCGACAAAATCGACGGAAGATTTTGGCTTTTCGATAACGACTAGCACGATGAATGGAGCCACTGGCCATGTAACCACGTCGCGCACCCAGTCGATTGGAATCACAGATACTCTGCTTGCGTTGACAAAGGCGAATTGCGATCCATCTCCTCCAGCAGGCTATCAGGCCGTTTGCGATGGACTCCCGGATATTCCGTCCGGATCTTCACCCCGTCCCTCAGTCATCGCAGACGGTGATGGCGATGGCATTGACACCGCCAATCACGTCGGTGGCGGTGAACCCAGAACAGTAATCGGTGTCGGCGACTTCCTGGGCAACGGCAAACAGCAGCCATTCTTTTGGGGTAGCGGCGGAACGGCACGGAAGGGAACGCTTTCGAGCGGCGTCTGGCAGAAAAGCGGACCATCCTTCAGTATCAGCTGCCCGGCACAGGAATCTCAAACCTCCGGCATGTGTGTGTTTGCCGATCTCAATGGCGACGGGGCAACGGATGTTTTCCGCTTCGGCGGTAGCGGCGTCGCGGTCTGGCTATCGACGGGCGTCGGCTTCAAGAGTTACTCGATTTCCTCGATGTCGGGAACATCTGCCATCCTGCGTGACTTCGACAATGACGGGCGCACGGATGTCATCACCATAGACGGCGCGCTGAACCTCCCGCAGCAGTGGAGGGTCGACACGGTCAGGATTTTCTCGCTTCGCCCGTCTTCGACGGCGATGACGCCGGTACAGTTCACGCTGCCTGCGACAGCGAAAGCAGGTACGGTCATCGGCGATTTCAACGGCGACGGCCTGCCGGACTTCACCAACTACAGCAGCATGTTCATCTCGAATGCCGGCACCGGCAATCCGAACCTGTTGAAGCAGATTGTGACGGAGCTCGGCGGCACGGTTGCGGTCGAGTATTCGCCTTCCTCGACCTGGGCGAACAATTACCTGCCGCAGGTCGTGCACGCGGTGACGAAGCTGTCGGTCAGCGATGGCCGGGGCCAGACGGCGGTGAGCATGTACGCCTATGCCGGCGGCAAATACGATCCGGCGGCGCGCAAGTTCCTGGGCTTTGCGTCGATCGTCGAGACAAAACCGCTTGCCAATGGCGAGACGGCGCCGTCGAAGATCGAGACCACCTACCGGCAGGATCTGGCGAGCTACGGCCTGCCGTCGCTGACGGTGTGGAAGGATGGTGCCGGCACCGTGCACAAACAGGTGGCCGAGACGTACGTCGTCAACACGGCGGCAAAACCCTATACGGTGCAAAACACGGCGACCGATACGACGCTGACCGAGAACATCAGCCGCACCTTGCGGGTCCAGCGCTGGTTTGATGCTTACAACAACATCATCAGCATGAAGGACTATGGTCGCACCGATGTCAGCGGCGACGAGACCTGGACGGAGCGTTTCTTTTCGCCCAACACCAGCGCTTATATCGTCTCGGCCTTGATTGCCGAGCGCACGCATGCCGGGCTGACCAGCACCGACCCCTATGTCAGCTACAAGCACAATTACTATGATGGCAGCACCGATGTCTGGGCGGTGCCGACCAAAGGTAACCTGACGTGGGTACAGACCTTCAGCGATGTCACTACGGGCAAGACCGTCAGCCAGTATTTTGCGTATGATACCTATGGCAACAAGGTCTCTGCCGCCGACAGTCTCGGCCACAAGACCGAGTGGGACTACGACGCGACCTATCACCTCTATCCGGTAACGGAACGCGCGCCGAAGTATTTTGCGACGGGCGGGCAAACAGCCGACACGCGCTTTGTCTCGACGGCCACCTACAATACCACCTGCGGCCTGCTGGCGACGAAGACCGACTTCAACGGCCTGGTCAAAACCTTCACCTATGATCCGTTCTGTCGCCTCTACCAGGTCTCGCAGAGCGTCACCGGCGCCTATGCCAAGGCGCGCTTCGAGAACGAGGGCAATCCGGCGACCCAGGCGCTGGTCAAATACACGCCGTTGCCCAATGGCGCCGGCGAAGACTTCACCCGCTCCTACTATGACGGGCTCGGCCGGGTCTATCGTGTCGAAACCCCCGGAGAGACGGCGGCGGGCGCCAAACGCATTGCCGAGACCGACTACGATCTGCGCGGCAATGTCCTGCGCACCGCCTTCCCGCGCTTTGTCGGCGAGACCGCGCAATGGACCACCAACAGCTACGACTGGGCCGACCGGCCGGTGAAGACCGTCAATCCTGACACAAGCCAGCGCAGCTACCTCAACGAACTAGCCACCGCCGCGACCACGACGCCGCGGCTGAACGCCGTGACGACGACCGACGAGCTTGGTCATCAGACCAAGACAGCTTGGTCGACCCGCGGCGATGTCGCGGGCGTGGCTCGCGACTTCGCGGGACTTCAGCTTGCGGAAACTCGCACCTACGACGTGCTCGGCCGCCTGATCGGCGTCACCGATCCCGGCGGCTCAAACTGGACCTACACCTACGACATGGTCGGCAATCGGCTGACGGCGTCCGATCCCGATCTCGGCACATGGTCCTACACCTACGATGCCGCCAACCGGCTGGTCAGCCAGACCGATGCCAGGGGCACGGTCACGACGCTCAGCTACGACCAGATGGACCGGCTGACGCTGAAGACGGCAACGGCGCCGGGTGGCAGCCCAGTTGTGCTCACCCAGAACACCTATGACCAGGCGGCTCCAAGCTATTGGTACAATATCGGCCAGCTCACCACCTCGACCAACGCGACAACGACGCACAGCTACAGTTATGACGGGTTTGGCAAGCTCGGCTGGCACGACACGACCATTGCCGGCCTGATGCACACCACGGTCGATATCCACGACGGGTCCGGCCAGACCATCCTGAAGAATTACAAGCCGGGCGAGCTGTGGTTCGGCGACTGGGACCACCGCCTGCAATACAGCGCCGGCAACAGGCTCGTCTCCGCCCCGGGCTTCATCACCTCGACGCTCTATGAGGCCGATGGGCAGACCAGGGAGATCACCTACGCGAATGGCGTGAAGACTGCCTTCACCTATTCGCCGACCCGCCGCTGGCTGACGCGCGTCACCACGTCCAAGGGCGCCACCGTCCTGCTCGACGATCAGTATGCGCGCGACGCACTCGGCCGCATCACCACCATCACGGGGCGGACACCCTCCGACAGCTGGAATTATGGCTACGACAATGCCGACCGGCTGATCTGGAGCACCAACCTGGGCAACGCCGTGCTCAGCGAGCAATTCGTCTATGCCACCAACGACAATCTGACCTCACGCTCGCGTGTGGCCGGCACCTATGTCTATCCCTCGGCGAGCGCGGCTCGTCCGCATGCGCCGGTCACGGTCGGCGCCAATGCCATGACCTATGACGCCAATGGCAATCTGACCTCCGATGGCAGTCGTACGCTGACCTGGGACGAAGCCAACCGGCTGAAGACCGTCACGCTGGCCGCCAACACCGTCAACCTCAGCTACGGTCCCGACGGTGCGCGGGTGAAGAAGGCCTCGGCCTTCGCCACCACGCTCTATCCCGACGCTTCGGTCGAGATCAATCCGGCGACGCCGGGCGCAGAGATATACACCAGATATCCGCATCCCGACATCAAGGTGACCGGCACGACAAAGGCCTTCCTGCACCGCGACCACCTGGCCTCGGTGCGCATGGTTACCGATGCCTCAGGCAATATCGCCGAGGCCACCAACTACGCCACCTATGGCGAGCGTCTCAACACCGGCTTCCAGACGCAGAAGAGCTATATCGGCGAGCGCTTCGATCCCGAGACCGGGCTGCTCTATCTCAACGCACGCTACATGGATCCGGTGCTCGGGCGTTTCATCTCACCCGATGATTGGGATCCGACGAAAGAGGGTGTTGGCACCAATCGATATGCGTATGCTCAGAATGATCCGGTGAATAAGGCAGACAACAACGGCCATGTTGCCGCGACACCGTCATCTGACAAAGCCGCAAAGGACAGAGCAGAGCAGAGGGCACTTGAGAAGCGTGCCGAAGCCATAAGAATGCACCGTGGTGGTTTCTTCGATCTCCACAAAGATCCGTACGAACGTTTGAATCCTAGGGTTGCTGATGAGGTGCAGCGCCAGGCTGAATTGAGCGCTTCAGGAAAGGTGGAAACTCGTGACGAGGTGTTTGCGGCAATACCGGGTGGTGCGCCTATCAGAGCAGGCGCACTACTCGGCGCCGAGGTATTTGGTGGTAAACTGGCGATTAGGGAAGGAGGAGCAATTATCGGGAGCTATACTCCATCAGTGGGCCTCAAGTTTGGGACAACACCGTTTGGCGATGAGGCGCACATCGCTGTTGGAGCGATGCTGCGTGGGAAACTAGAAGCTCAGGGTGTGACAGGTATCATTGATCGAACTGCTCCTGGTCTGAAAGGTGTGGATTTGTCGGTTGATCCCAGCTACGCGAAGCAGCTTGGCTTTGAGCATATCGAGATTAAGCCGAATACCGCTAGCGGGCTGCGAGCCTTCAGCAGCCAGGTGGGGCGTTGGGGCTACAACCCGTCTTCCGTCCGCGCGGTAACCTATGATGCTAACGGGAATATCCGAGGAGGGTTTGATTTCTAATGTCAGCACTTGATCTCCTTTTAGCGGGTCGCTTTGACGAAGCGGTCAGAGCATTTAGAGAGATAATCGTTGCAGAGCCGAGTGATATCGGGTGGATCGATGGATTGGCAAAATCCTATTGCGGGACAGGAGATTATACAGCAGCGCTTCCTCTTCTATACCAAGTAGATTCCTATCAGAAGAAGAACACTCCGGATGCTCCAGGGCAACAACTACAAATAAGCGCAGCTTATTGGTGTCTTGATGATCGCGCTCGGGCGATCGAGCTCACTCGTGAGCTGTGTGCTGGCATTGTGGATCGATCAATAGGCATGGCGCCCGACCTGGCTGGTGGTGCGACCTTCGGACTTGTCCTGCACTACATGGCCCTGACGACGGGTGACGATGCCACCCGCGACTACGCGTTTGAATACCTACGCAAGCTGAACGTTAAATACAACAAGCGCCCGACGCTGTTCCGCTACCCGGTTCAGACCGTGAAACAAATGCTGGGAGAGATCGCCTTCGAGGATGCGCTGGAAGGTGCGACGAAGGAGCGAAACCTGGCTGCGGCCTTTCGGGCTGCTGATAGCAATCGTTCAATCAAGTTAGCGCTCGGAGTTGCACTGTTCCACGATGGCGCGTTGCGCCGAGTTTCGGGCGACGAGACGGGCTGCATGGAGCGGATGCAGCAGGTTTTCGATATGGGATACCAGACGGAACCCGTTCGCTGGTATCTCGCTCGGCATGAGGTTTTAAGAACCGAAAGATAAAAGCAATGGCTCACCTGCGGGGGTAAACTGTTCCCTGCTCACCATTGTTTAGGGAGGTGGCGAATTACGCTGACAGCGCACTCTAGGAATTACCGGGAACTACGGTGACAGGATTACGGTGACAGTGCACTTTTTGTTGCCTACCCGATAACACCTGTGCTCAGGTCAACCCCATGTCCCGTCTTGCCCGTATAGTCGTCTGCCGCATCACGTCACCCAGCGTGGCAACGGGTGCGCCAAGGTGTTTTTCACGGCGAAAGATTATGCGCTCTACAAGAACCTACGGGCGGCGCATTGCCGGCTTGCCGATGTCGGTATCTGGGCATGGTGCCTGATGCCTAACCATGTGCATCTGATCCTGACTCCGGCCGACCCTGATTGCCTGCGGCGTTCACACCAAGCCAACAAAAGCTGTGGCTAATCAGCCCTCCGCAATCTCGCTGATATCCCCGTCACACCAGCCCCTGTAATCTCAGTGCGAAAACCCTCGGCTTAGAATCAACCGGGGCAGGGTGGGGCGTGGCGGCATTGAGTGCGCAATGTCTGGATTTCCGGGACTGGTGGCTCGAGGAGCTGCGAGGGGCGCGGCTTTCGCCTAGAAAAAAGCAAGCTTCTAGCGGCGACTGGATCGTCAGCCTGGCGGATGACGGCATTCGTGTGCGCGAGGCCGGGGCGCCGGAGTTTCAGTCGATCCCGCTGGCGCTGACCGCCTCTTCGGATGAGATCCTGGCGCTGCTGCAGGGCGGGGGCCGGGTCAGGCGGCCGCGCTTCGATGTCGTGATCCAGCCGGGGCTGTTCCTGACCCGGCAGCTGGCGCCGCGGCTTCTGCCGGTCCGGCAGGCGCGCGACATGGCCGAGCTCGACCTTCTGGCCGCGACGCCGCTCGATCCGGCGCAGGTGCATGTCGTGTTTGCCAGGGATGCCGGGGCTAGGCCTGCCAGGCAAGACAGCACCTACCACGTCGTCAAGGGCAAGACGCTTGCCGCGGTGCTGGATGCGGTGCGCCGCGCCGGCGGTTCGGTGCGCAGCCTGTCGCTGGCGCAGCCCGGAGAGACGCTGCGCGCCGATCCGCTCAGCCTGGCCGCCATCTGGCCGCCGACGGCGCGCGACCGGCGCAAGCGCAGCACCTGGATCGCCGCCTGTTCGGCGCTGGCGGCAGCGCTGCTGATCACCTTCGTCCACGCGCATTGGCTGATCTGGCAGGCCGATGGCGAACTGGACGCGCAGATTGCGGATGCGCAGGTGTTGGCCAAGACGGCACGCGCGTCGCTGCAGAAGCGCCAGGCCGGCATCGAGCGGGTCGAGAAAATCCGCCAGGAGAAGAAGACGACGGCGTCGCTGGTGCGGGTCTGGGCCGAACTCACGCATCTGCTTCCCGACACGGCCTGGCTCACCGATCTCTCGGCCAAGGGCGACGATCTGACCATCACCGGCTTTGCCACCTCGGCGGCCGAACTGATCCAGCCGATCGATGCCTCGCCGCTGTTTTCGGCGCCCGAATTCGCCTCGCCCGTGGTTAAGGTGCCCGGACAGGACGGCGAACATTTCACCATTTCGGCCAAGATCGGAGCGCTCTGACGATGCTCTCCGCCATCCTCAACACCAGCCCGCCGCTGCGCCGCCTGATCGCGCTGGCGCTGGCAGCGGTTGCGGCGTGTCTCTGTGCCTGGCTGGTGTTCGCGGCGTTGGACAGCGTCGCCTCGGCGCGGGCCGGGATCGAGGACAAGCGCGCGCTGCTCGGCCAGCTGCAAAACGTGGCGGCGCTGGCCAAGCGCCTCGACGGCGACACCGGCCCGGTGGAAGCGGCCAATCCCGAATTCCTCACCGGCGAGAGCGAGGCGATCATTCGCGGTGCGCTGCAGAAGCGGCTGAACGCCATCGCTGCCGCCAATGGCGTCAGCGTGCTGTCGGCCGGCAACGCCCCGGTGCTGAGTGAAGGCGGCGTCGATTTCATCGGGCTGCGGGTCAATCTGTCGGGGCCGCTGGAAGGCATCCACAACGCCGTGCTCGCCCTCGAAACCTCGCTGCCGGTGCTGTTCATCCGCGAGGCGACGCTGCGCACCACCGATGTCAGCCCTGCCGCCGGACGGATGGGCGACCCCGAGCTGTCCGCCGAGATCCTGTTTTACGGCCCGCTGCAGACGCAGGGCCTACCCGGCGGGGTCAAGCCATGAGTGGGAAGTTTGCGGGCCTGGCGATTGCTGGAGGTATCGCGGTTCTCGCCCTCATCAATGTCGCGCTCTACAACACACCGATCGACACCACGCCGATCGCCTCCGGCAAGGGGCATGATGGCGGCCCGGCTTCCGCCGCGGGAACGCTGCAGTTTCCCGAGGCCGGCGATTTCAGCGAGACGTTCCAGCGGCCGCTGTTCACGCCGATGCGGCGGAAAATCGTGCCGCCGCCGCCAGCACCGCTGCCGGTGGAGGTTGCCGTGGCACCCGTCGAACAGGCGCCGGCGCCAGTGGAAGTTGCACCGGTGGCCGCGCCATCGCTGCTGGGCATCAGCATTCAGGGCGGAGCGGGAAAAGCCCTGCTGCGCGTCGCGGGCAAGGATGAAGCGCTCTGGTATGCCAGCGGCGAGACCGTCGATGGCTGGACGGTGTCGGCGATCGACAAGGACCAGGCCGTGCTGGAGCGCGACGGCAAGGTGACGCGCATCCCGCTGCATCCGCCATGGCAGAACCCGCTACCGGCGCCGCCGCCAGCGCCAGCCCCGCCACCGCCGCCACCTGAGCCGGAACTATGAGCGCGCGCATGTTTGCCGAGAGTAAAGGCAGGGCAATCGCATTTGGTGGTGCCAGTCCCCCACTCCGTCCGCTGCGCGGCCACCTCTCCCCCATGGCCATGGGGGAGAGGAAACCCAAGCCTTTCAAAGCAGCGATGTCGGCGATTGGCATTTCCTCTTCCCCCACAAATGTGGGGGAGAGGTGGCTCGGCGAAGCCGAGACGGAGTGGGGGAACGCCATATGCGATTGCCCTGCTTCCCCTTGCGGGAAGGGGCCAAGGGTAGGGGTATTCTTAAAACGCAAAGCTCTCCCAGCCATAGACGCAGATAGCACCAGCGCCGGCTTTTCGCTGGTCGCGGTGCTGGTGTTCACGCTGATCGTCTCGGCCATCGTCGTTCCCTTCGCCGTCACCGCCAGGACGCGGCTGATGATTGCCAATAACGAGCTGGAGCAGGAGCACCTGTCGCTGCTTGCCGAGGGGCTGGGCAATGTGGTTGCGAGCGAATTGACCAGCGACCAGCCTACGGAAAAGCTGCCGCTGGATTCCACGCCGGCCGCGTGCCGGTCGGGACAATACAGCTTTGTCCTCCGCGTCCAGGATCATGGCGGGCTGATCGATCTCAATGCCGCCGATGACCGCCTGCTGGGGCTGGGCTTTGCTGCGCTCGGTTTCGACCAGCAGATGGCGGACGAACTGGCAAAGGCCGCGATGCGGTTTCGCGACAGCGCCAAATTGTTCGCCGGCCTGCCCCAGGCCAGAAGCCCGGTCGGGCCGTCCGAGGACAAGCAGGCGCCGTTCGAATCCGTGTCCGAGTTGCAGGAGTTTACGGCACTGGCGCGGATCCCGCTCAGCAACCTGCAGGGGATTTTCACCGTCAACTCCAAGCGCGGCACGGTCAGCTCCGATCGGGCGCCGCGCCGGCTGCGCGCTGTTCTCGTCGGCGGCCCCAACGCATCGGTCGTTGCGGGTGCGACCGATGTATCGGCCTACACGGTTGACATCGTTGTCAGGCGGGACGGTTCCGGCATTACGGGCGAGGCCGGCTTCATCGTCGAAAAATCCCAATCCGGCCCTTTGCCATTCTCGCGCGTCTCGCGCAGCCCGGCCGGCGATGCCGCAGCACAGCCGGCAGCCGCGGTCACCGTAGGCTGCGAGATGCTGTTCGGCACTGAGGCCGCGCAATTGCTGGCGAGGTGGGGCGCATGAACGCTGCCGTCCAGGCCAAGGGGATCGAGGCGTTTCTCACCTTTCTCGAAGGCGAGAAAGTGCTGACCGCGCATGCCGCCCAGCGCGCCCTCGGCGCGTCGCGAACATCCGGGCATCCCTTCGATACGGTGATGACCGAACTCGGGCTGATCGGCGAGCAGGAGCTTGCTAACAGCCTCAGCCGCTATCTCGAAGCGCCGACGCCGGGGGAGGTCCCCAACCAGGTCAGCGCCGAAATGCTGGCCGGGGTGCCGCTCGCCTATCTCAAGGAAAACGCCATCCTGCCGCTGCAGATGGACGCCGAGCGGCTGGTCGTTGCCGTCGCCGATCCGTTCTCGTCGGCCACCATCGACGCGCTTGCCTTCCACTATGAGCGGACGCTTTCGCTGCGCATTCTGCCGAGGCGCGCGATTGCCGAGTGCATCGACCGCATCGAGCAATCGGCGCTGGCGTCCGTCTCCAATGGCGGTGCTACCGGCGAGATCATGGATTTCGGTCCTGATGATCTCGAGCGGCTGAAGGATTTCGCCCGCGAGGCGCCCATCGTGCGCTTCGTCGCCGAGACCATCCACAAGGCGGTCGATGCCAGGGCCACCGACATTCACATCGAGCCGCTCGAGGATCACGTCCGCATCCGCTTCCGCCATGACGGCATGCTGTCCACCGTCGACACCGCCTCGATTGCGATGCTGTCGGGCATCTCAACGCGGATCAAAATCCTGTCGCGGCTCAACATTGCCGAGCGCCGCCTGCCGCAGGACGGGCGCATGCGCATCGCCGTGCGCGGCAGGGATATCGACCTGCGCGTCTCGGTCATCCCGTCCATCCATGGCGAAGCCATCGTGCTGCGCATTCTCGACCGCGCCGGGGTCGAGCTGAAGCTGGAGAAGCTCGGCTTCGACAGCGCCGCGCAAGCCAAGATCCGCTCCATGTCGCAATCGGCCAACGGCATCGTGCTGGTCACCGGGCCGACCGGCAGCGGCAAGACGACGACGCTCTATTCGATCCTTGCCGAACGGTCGCGGCCCGACGTCAAGATTTTCACCGTCGAGGATCCGGTGGAATACCGCATGGCCGGGATCACCCAGCTGCAGGTCAATCCGGCGATCGACCTCGACTTTGCCGCAGCCCTGCGGTCGATCCTGCGCCAGGACCCCGACATCATCCTGCTCGGCGAAATCCGCGACCGCGAGACGGCACAGGTCGCGGTGCAGGCGGCGCTGACCGGCCATCTGGTGTTCTCGACGCTGCACACCAACAGCGCGGCCGGCGCGCTGACGCGGCTGCGCGACATGGGCATCGACGGCTATCTGCTCGGCGCGACGATCCGCGGCGTCATCGCGCAGCGGCTGCTGCGCCGTGTCTGTCCGGCCTGCCACGGCGTCGAGCAGGCCGGGTCGCCCTGCCGCACCTGCAATGGCTCGGGCTATAGCGGGCGCACGGTGACCTACGAAATGCTGCAGGTTTCGCCGCGCATTGCAGAACTGATCGACCAGGGCGCCGGCGAAATGGAGATCGGCCGCATAGCCGCGCAAGACGATCTGGTGCCGATGTCGGTCCATGCCACAGCGCTTGCCCGCTCCGGGGTTACCACGATGGACGAGGTCCGCCGCGTCATCGATCTCGCGGGGGATGGCTGATGCCGGCCTTTGCCTATCGCGCCTATCTCGTCGACGGCAGCACGGAGAGCGGCGTCCTCGATGCCTCGACCAAGCAGGAGGCCGCCCGCAAGCTGGCGCAGCAAGGGCGCCGTTCCTATCACCTCGCCCCGGTAAGCAGCGACAGACCGCAGTTGCGCCTGCCGGGGCGAAGCGCGCTGACCTTTACCCGGAAGGTCGATCTCAGCCGGCTGTTTTCCGAGCTGTCGGTGCTGCTCAACGCCGGCTTCACCGTCGACCGCGCCCTCGGCGCGGTCATCGTCGGCGAGGCGAACCGCCAACGGCGCCAGCAGCTGCAATCGGTGCTCGATCTCACCACGGGCGGGCGGCCGATCGCCGAGGCCTTTGCCGCCCTGCCGGGCATCACCTCCGATGTCGCGGCACTTCTCGCCAGCGGTGAGCGCAGCGGCAAGATGGCCTATATCTGCCAGCGGCTGGCCGACACGTTCGAGGCAACCGCCAAGCGCCGTGCGGCAATCGGCGAGGCGCTGGCCTATCCGGCCTTCCTGCTTTTGGTGATGAGCGGGGCGCTGGTCATTCTGGCGACCGTGCTGGTGCCGGCGCTGGAGCCGATCTTCGAGGGCTCATCCGCGCCCAAGCCGTTCACCATGAAGATGCTGTCGGTCTTCGGCACGGTGTTCCGCGACTACCCCTTCGTCTTCCCGCTGGCGGCAGTGCTCGGCCTTTTGTCCTATCTCGTGCTGTCTCGCTCTGCCGGCGCCAGAAAACAGTTCTCGCACGCGGTGTTGAAGATACCGCTGATCGGCGCGCTGGTCAGGGATGCCGTCATCGCGCGCTACCTTGAAACGCTGGCCTTGCTGCTCGGCAATGGCGTGGCGATGACCGAGGCGCTTGGGCTCGCCGCCAATGTGTCGAGGCAAAGCTCGCTCGCGGCAAGCTTTGCCTCGATCGAGGACAATGTCGCCAACGGCGCGCGCCTGCATGGCGCGGTCGTCAAGGCGGGGATTTTCGATCATGCGACGATGTCGCTGGTGTCGCTGGGCGAAGAGGCGAACGCGCTGCCGGTGGTGCTGGATCGCGCCGCCAAAATGCTGCAGCTGACGCTGACGCGGCGGATCGACACGGTGCTGAAGCTGCTGACGCCGGCGCTGACGATTTCGCTTGGCTTCCTCGTCGGCAGCCTGGTCATTTCGGTGATGACCACGATCCTCTCGATCAACGATCTGGCGCTGCAATGACCGCCGCCGCCGCGAAAGCCAGCCAGCAGGCGGAGGCCGGATTCACCCTGGTCGAAATGCTGGTGGTGCTGGCGATCATGGCGCTCGTGGCGGCCATCGCCGCACCCGGGCTGGTCAGCCACTACCGCAGCAAGAGCCTGGAGACGCTGGCCGGCGAGATCACCATGCGGCTGCGCCTGTCGCGCACCTCGGCCATTGCCACCGCGCGGCCGAGAGAGGTCCTCGTCGATCTCGGCGCCCGCACCATTCGCTTTGGCGAGCGCGATGTTTTCGCTCTGCCGGATGACGTCAAACTGACGGTCGTTACCGGCCAGGAGACCGTCGTCGCCGGACGGCAAACGGTGCTGACCTTCCTGCCCGACGGCAGCGCGTCGGGCATGGATATTTCGCTGCAGCAAAAGGCGCGGACCGCGCGGATTGCGGTCAACTGGCTGACCGGGCTTCCGACATGGCGGGCATTGCCGTGACAGAGCCTTCGTCCGAAGACGGGTTTTCGATCCTGGAAATGATCGTCGCCATGACGATCCTGGCGCTGGTGCTCGGCATTGCCAGCCAGTCGATCGTGCTGGCCAGCCGCAGCATCGCCATCGCCAAGGCGCAGATCGAAGCGGCGAGGGCCGCGCGCATCATGCTGTCGGAGTACGAGGCCGGAACGGACAGCAGGCGATCCGGCTGGCAGTTGCAGACGCGCCCGATCGTGGTGTCGAAGACGAAGATGGTTGCCGTCGTCATTGGCAGGAGTAACGGCGCCGGCCAGCCGTTCCTGACCTTCGTGCCCGCGAAGGATCGGCAATGATCCGGCGGCTGGTCCAAGCCCATGCGCGTCGTGGGGGCCGGCCATCCGGGCAGCGTGTTCTCAAGCAAATATTCGGGACCGACCGGCGCCCCAAATCATCGGCATCGGTCGAAGGCTTCGCGCTGATCGACGTGCTGGTCGGACTGGCGATGATCGGCGTGATCTCCGCGCTGATGATCGTCTTTCTCGGACAGGCGCGGACCATGATGCGGATCCAGAAGACGACCGAGATGCAGATGGAGGTCGATGCCGCGGCGCGGTTTCTCGAAACGGCGATCGGCAGCGCCGAGCCGCTGCCGTTGTCGCAGTCGACGCCCGACATGGTGCTTTATCTCAGCGGCACCGGCGCGCGCATCGAGTTCAACGCCGTTCAGGCCATCGGCTTCAAATCCTCAGCCTTGCGCGAGGTCGCCGTTTCGCTTGGAAGTGACCTGACCATCGTGCAGAAAATCCGACGCGGCAGCGATGCCGCCAAATCGACTGGAGGCCAACCGGTGCTGCTGATCGCCGGCGTCAGCGCGGTAAGGTTCGAATATCTCGACGCCTCGGCCAAAGTCCCGTCATGGTCGGCGAGCTGGTCCGCTCCACGGCGTCTGCCTGCTGCCGTGCGGTTCACCATCTCGGTGGCGAGGGACGGCGCGACCTACTCGTCGACGGGCTTTGCCCGCCTCGATCTGGCAACCGCCGTGCCGCCGCCGGTGAGCTGAAGAGCCTGACCCATAACGCGTCCCGTCTCGCTTCAGTTGGCGGGCATCAGTTGGTGATGTCCTGGTCCTCGCCGGTGCCGTCGGGCTTGCCGTCCTTGCCAAGCGTGCGGATGACGACGCCGCTCGCATCGGCCTTCACCTCGTAGGAATAGGGCTTGCCCCAGGGATCCTTCAGGCCGCCCTTGAGATAGGGGCCGTTCCAGCGCGCTTCGCTGGCCGGCTGTGTGACCAGGGCGGCGAGCCCTTCTTCGTCGGTCGGGTATTTCGCGTTGTCGACATAATAGAGTTCGAGCGCGCTTTCGATGTTGCGGATCTGCGCCTTGGCGGCGTTGGTCCGCGCCGAGCCGAGATAGCGCAACACCTGAGGCGCGGCGAGCGTCGCGATCAAGGCAATGATGGCGAGAACGACCAGAAGCTCGACCAGCGTGAACCCGCTTTCGCTGGTGTCGCGGCCGGATTTTTCGGAAGCTTGCTTAAAGCGCAGCATGATCATCAGAGCAGTCCCATGTTCAAACCGGCGAATTGTTCCAGCACCCAGCTGGCGCCGAGGCCGATGGTGATAAACGGGCCGAAGGCAATGCGGGCCCGCGCGGCTGCCGGACCGCTCGCTACCACCTGGCCACCAACGAACAGCAGCGCGGTGGCGCTGGCGATGAACAGCAACACCGGCAGAAGCAACGGGTCGATCCAGCATGCGGCGGCGGCCAGCATCTTGACGTCGCCGAGGCCAAGCCCGATCCGGCCGGTCATCAGGAAGTGCCCGCGCCGCAGCAGCCAGGCGGCGGCGAAGGTCGCTGCGGCAAACAGGAGATGCAACGGCAGGCCGTCCGCCCCGGCTGCCGCCACCTGATAGCCTAGGCCGACGGCGGCCAGCGCCAGGTTCAACCCGTCCGGGATGATCTGGCGGCGGAAATCGGCGATCGAAATGGCGGCGAGAATTGCCGCCAGGGCGAACGTGGCAGCCAGCAGGAGCGATGGGTGCGCAGCCGCGATCAATAGGCCAGCCTCTTCAAATCCTGCTGCAGCTTGGTGCCGCCGCGGCGTTTCTGGATCGGCGTCTGCAGGCTAATCTTGCCGCGGAATTCGTCGGTCACTTCGCGGGCCTCGTTGATGTCGCGCACGACATGCGGCCGGATGAAGATGATCAGTTCGGTACGCACAATCTTGTCGTTTTTCTGTTTGAACGCGTTGCCGATAATGGGGATGTCGCCGAGAATTGGCACCTGCGTGCGGCCGACACTGTTGTTCTGCTGGATGAGGCCGCCCAGCGCCAGGCTTTCGCCGTCATTGACCAGCACGCGGGTCTGGATCTTGCGCTGCTGTATGGTCGGTGAATCGATGCCGGAGCTCTTCGTCTCGGCAACGTTGCTGACCTCCTGCTGAATGTCGAGCATCACCCGGCCCGCATTGTTGATGCGCGGCGTCACCGTCAGGATGACGCCGGTGTCCTTCATCTGCACCGAGTTGATGATCGGCGCCGTGCCGCTGCCGGTATCCTGCGATTGCTGGGTCAGGATCGGCACCTGGTCGCCGACCTGCAAGATCGCCTTCTGGTTGTTCAGCGCCATGATGGTCGGCGCCGAAATGACGTTGACATCGGTGATCGAGGACAGCGCATTCAGCGTCACCTGTATGTTGTCGGTGGCATAACTCCAGTTGAAACCCGGCAAAGTGGCGGCGGCAGCCGCCTTGGCCACGTCGGTCACCGATACCTTCGTGCCGCCATTCTCGAAGAACCAGCGCAGGCCGTATTTCAGCTCGTCGTTGAGCGTGACTTCGGCAATGACCGCTTCCAGCATGACCTGCGTCGGCAAGATGTCGACCTTGGTCAGGATCTGCTCGATGCGCTCATAGTCGCGCGCCGTGGTCTGGATCAGCAGCGCGTTGTTTTCGATGTCGGCGACGACGGTGGCGTGGGCGGGCGGCTGTCCGTCCTGCTGCGGCATCGAAGGCGACGGCCCGGTCAACGGCACCGGGGTAATGCCGTCCGACTGCATGGCGATCGGCGTCTGGTCGGGCGACACGTTCGAGCCGTCCGCGCCGCCCTCGGTCTTGACCGAGGTGCCGAGAACCGAGCTCAGCACAGCGGCCAGTTCCTTGGCCGGGCGGTTCTGTATCTGGTAGACGAAGAGCTGGTCCTCGTTGGACTCCGCCAGCCTGTCGAGCTTGTTGATCCAGCTGGCGGCGCGCGCGAGATAGGCCGGGCGCGAGGTGATCACCAGCACCGAATTCAGCCGGTCGTTGGGGATGAACTGGATGAGCTTGGCGCCCGGCCCGTCCTTGGTGCCGAAGATGGAATCGAGTTCCGCGGCGACGGCTTCCGGCTTCGAGGTCTTCAGCGGATGCAGCGCCACCGACATGCCGCGCATCCAGTCGACATCGAACACCGACACCGCCTCGCGGATGGCATTGAGGTCGCTGTCATTGCCGGCGACGGTGATCAGGTTGCGGGTGGAATCGACCCGCAGCACCGAGCCCTGGCGGGTGATCGGCTCGAGAATGGTCTTCATCTCGTCGGCGGCGATATATTGCAGCTGCAGCACCTGCACCTTGACGCCGGGCCCCGAAGGCGACACCGAGGGCACGCTGACCGGCGGTGTGTTGGACATGATCTCGGACAGCGGCACGACCTGGTAGGTGCCGGCGCGCTTGGTGATGCCCGCGCCATTCACCGCAAGTGCTGATTCCAGTATGTCGACCAGTGCATCCTTCGACACCGGCTGCGAGGTCTGCAGCGTCACCGTGCCCTGCACGCGCGGGTCGACGATGTAGTTGAGGTGCAGCGCGTCACCCAGCACCGCCTTGGCCGCATCGGCGATCGGCGCACTGACCAGGTTGAGCTCGAACTGGCCCGAGCCGTCAGTCGTTACCTGGGTGACGGGGGCGCTGGACGAGACGAACTGGCCGGACCCCTGATACTGCGCGCCGTTGAAGCGCTGCCCGGCGCTCGCGGCCGAGGTGACGGTGGATGGTCCGGTGTATCCCGCCCGCAAGGGCGAGTTCTTGGCGTGCAGGCTGTCGATAGTCTCGGTGAAAAAGTCCTTGCCCGGCGTGGAATTGCAGCCGGCAAGTGCAAGCAACAGGCACAATACGACGCGATTGCTTGACCCGATTGACATACACCCGATTCCCCAAGGGCCTTAGTTTAGGACGTCCTGAGGTTGAGTGCTTGGATTGATGGGGGGATTTGGAGTCTATCCACAGGGTTGGTGGTGGGGGGTGGGTGCGACCGGGGGTTGGGTTTCTCCTGCAGAACCGAGAGCGCGTCGGTCAGCGCATTGAGCACCAGCGGGATCGAGTTAATGCTCCACCGCCTGAAAAGCGGTGGCTTCAAGTTACGGCTGAAAGCCAGATCGGTCTGCCTGCGGCGGACCGGGGTGCCTCGCCAGTTAAGGTTGAAGTCGTCATCCGGGCTCTCATCCTCATTGGAACAAAATCGGAAGATTCCGCTGCGTACTCAGTTGAGCCAAGCCAATCAGACGGTCCAAGAGAGGCTCGCCGTCTACATCAAAAAAACAGTCATAAAGGCTGTTCGGCCGAAGCCCAAACATCTGGGCTACTTCTGGTTTCCAACCATCCCCAAGAGGCTCAGGGGGCAGCTTCAAGAAGCTATCGGTGATCAACAATAGCTCCGCTTGCAATAGAGCTGCCTCTTCGGGCGACCATTGTCCGTCACTGTCAGAATGAACCATCAGTGTTGGACACCGCGATCCTGCGACGCCCTGTTCTACGTGCGTCGCAACCTTAGAGCGGAACGTTTCGAAGTCAGCATACGAGCCTACCTCAACCCCATCCAGCTCCTCATCGCCATCAAAGACAGCTAGATATAGTCCCATCAGGTTCTCGTGATTTCAAAATTACGGCGATGCTCTTTAGCCAAGGCCTTCAAATTGGCGCTCAACTTGCATTCTTTTGGAAGGTCTAAAACCAACCGCGTACCTTCCTGCACAGCTCGATAAAGGAGAAGTCTGACCTGATAAGTTGCCCTCATTTCAGAGACGTTTTTGATCAGAAAGATTTTATTATTTATTTCGGCATCGGCGCGCGCGCCCCTCGCAACATGCCACTTCGTCATCATAAATTCCACAGCCCATCCCTTCGCATGCCTATCACTTCTGTCTCGGAACCAAAACACCCCACCGGTTTAGCCAGTTCTGGAAGGTAGGGTTGATGGGCCGCGTCGTCTCGATCGTAAGAGGCATGTTCGTTTTCAGCGATCGATACGTTTGGAGCCTAAGTTGGTAGGTCGAATCCAGCATGCTAAGCCCTCCCTTGATCTCGAAATTTCCAACCTTCATGCCGTCAAAGATCGTTCCCTTTGGCAATCCGCCCCGGCTAAACTTTGCGTCTCCCACAATGACTTTGAACGCCGCGCTGTCGAAATCAGCTTGGTTTGGCCTCCAACCGGCATTGTTCTTGGTAAGACCTAACTGCGCTAGCCGTTCGGCTTCGTGAGTAACCCCCCCTCGAAGCGAAGCAACACTTGTTGCAGCGGCTGTTGCTCCTACTCCAGCAACCGTGGCTGCTCCTGGTGCAAAAAGGCCTGTTTCAGCGGCAGCCAATTCGGAAAGCACGTGGCCACCTTGCCGCCGCTGACATTGTCAAAAATGGTGCTTTTGCCGCAAGTAGTGGTGTGGCAGCTCCCATTGCCATGTTTGCTATCAATTGGCCACCGCTGACACTTTTAGCCGTATCCGTTGGTGCAGGAGCATTTGCAGGCTCGACACTCATGAAATATGCACCGAGGATCGCAGCAGCCCAAATGAGGGGTGCTATGTGGCCATTATTGTCCCCCCTATTGATCGGATCATTGCATGCGTAAGCATATCTGTTGGTGCCAACGCCTTCCTTAGTCGGATCCCAGTCATCCGGCGAGATGAACCGTCCAAGCACCGGATCCATGTACCTGGCATTGAGATACAGCAGCCCGGTCTCGGCATCGAAGCGCTCGCCGATATAGCCCTTTTGGGTATGGAAGCCGGTGTTGAGGCTTTCGCCGTATATGGCGTAGCTATTGCCTTCGACAGTGTTGCCCGAGATGTCGGTGACCATGCGCACCGAGGCCAGGTGTTCACGGTGGAGAGCCACAATCTGACGACGCTGGCGCTCGATCACACTGCCTTCATCGACAGCATCGTCGACCCGATTGCACACGACCCCGCGGAACTGGTCGCGACGACCATCATCCACGGCTGCACGTCCGCTAAGGCTCTTCCCGTTAGCCGGACGGAATGCCTCCAGGCATGGCGTTTTCGCCTATTTGACACCTCTCGGCTGTGGGCACATAAATCGCGCCCCAAGCTACGGAGACACCGATGACTGTCGAGCAGACGCTGCCGGACACAGCGCCCGTGGAGGCCCAAGTCAGGCCCGACCTTACGACCTTGATCGTCTATTTCGGCGCGCTGATCGCCATGTTCATGGCAACCATCGACATGCAGATCGTCGTCACCGCCTTGCCCACCATTGCCGGCGAACTCGGCAATCTGCATTTGTTCGGCTGGGTCGGTGCCGCCTACCTGCTCTCGACCGCCGCGGTCTCGCCATTCTACGGCAAGCTCGGCGACATGTATGGCCGCAAGAATGTCGTGCTGACGGCGATCGGCCTGTTCCTGCTGGGCTCGCTGGTCTGCGGCATGGCATGGTCGATGGAGAGCCTCATCGCCGCGCGCGTGCTGCAAGGCATCGGCGGCGGCGGCCTGATGGTCTCGGCCTTCGCCATGATCGGCGAACTGTTTTCGCCGCGCGACCGCGCGAAATATCAGGGCTACAGTTCGGCGGTGTTCGCGCTGTCATCAGTGCTCGGCCCGTTGGCCGGCGGCTACATCACCAGCCTGTTCGGCTGGCGCTGGGTGTTCCTGGTCAATCTGCCGATAGGCATCATCGTGCTGGCGGTGCTGGCCTTCGCCATGCGCAGCCGGTTCAACGAAAAACGGCACCGCATCGACTATCTCGGCGGCGCGCTGCTCGCCATCGGCACAACGGCGGTCGTTTATTGGGGCTATCACGTGCTCGACCCCAGCGGGCCGGACCTGCTCACCTTCGTATTGCCACTCCTCGCGCTGGTCGCCATCACCTTGTTCATCATGGTGGAGCGCCGGGCCGAAGAGCCGATCGTGCCGTTGCGGCTGTTCGGCAATTCGACGGTCAGCATCGTCTCGGGCGTGTCGCTGGTCGCCGGAACGGTGACGCTGGGCATGTTCTTCTATTTCGCCCTCTACATGCAGACGCTGACGGGTCTCAGCCCGGCCGAAGTCGGCTTCCTGTTCCTGCCGGCGTCGCTGACATCGATGGTCATCTCGATCGTCGCCGGGCGGGTAATTGCCGCAACCGGACGCTACAAATGGATGCCGGTGGTCGCCATGGCTATTGGCGGGTTTCTGATGCTGGGCTTTGTCCTCACCAACCAGCACACGCCGATCTGGGTGCTGGCAACGATGATGGCTGTGTTCGGCATCAGCATGGGCCTGCAGTTCCAGGTGCTGATCGTGGCGATCCAGGCGGCGGCACCGCTGCAGGATATCGGCGCGGTGACGTCGCTGATCACCCAGGCGCGGACGCTCGGAGCATCGCTGGGTCTGGCGCTGAACGGCGCGGTGATGATCTGGGCGCTGAACCGGCAGACAGCCGAGCTTCCTGCAGACGCCGCCGCCCTGCTGCCGGGTGGCCTGAACGGGTTGACGCCGCACCTCGCATCGAGCCTGCCGGGCGCGATCCGCGAAGTGGTGCTCGACCATTACTCCAGTGGCTTCAACGTGATGTTCATCTGGGTGGCGGCGCTCTATTTCGTCGCCATGGGGCTGACGCTGCTGCTCGAGGACAAAGAGATCCCGAAGCGGGCCTGAGCCAAAGCTTGTGTCATGCGCTGGGTTTAGGCATTTGGCGATGATCTGAAATCACCGAGGAGGACAGCCATGATCATCGACACTCATCTGCACCTGATCGACCTGTCGGCGCTGCGCTATCCCTGGCTCAGCCGCGAGCCGGCGCTCAACCGCGATTTCCCGCACGCAGAATATGCGATCCAGGCCCGCCGCGCCGGTATCGAGGCCGCGCTGCATATGGAGGTCGACGTCGATGAAGCCGACATCCAGGCCGAGACCAGCCATGTGAAGGCGCAGTCGCTGGAGAAGGGCAGTCTGTTGCGCGGGGCGATCGCCTCCTGCCGCCCGGAGGAGGCCGGCTTCGCCGCCTATCTCGGGCGCCAGCAGGCCGATCCCTTCGTCAAGGGGTTCCGCCGCGTGCTGCATGTCATGCCGGACGAGCTTTCGGACAGCGCGCTGTTTCGCGAAAACATCAAGCGGCTTGCCGGCACCGGCCTGACCTTCGACCTCGTCGTCCTGCCGCATCAGATTCCAAGGGCGGTTGCGCTCGCCGATCTGGCGCCGGATGTGCAGTTCGTGCTCGACCATTGCGGCGTGCCCGACATCAAGGCCAGTGCGGAACATCCGTGGCGCGAGCATATGACCGAGATCGCGCGGCGTCCCAATGTCATCGGCAAGATCTCCGGTGTCGTCGCCTATGCCGATGCCGGCTCATGGACCGTCGAGACCTTGCGCCCCTATGTCGAGCACACGATCGGCTGCTTCGGCTGGGACCGCGTCGTGTGGGGCAGCGACTGGCCGGTGTGCACGCTTGGCGGTGGCCTTGCGACCTGGGTGACAGCGACGCATGCGCTGATCGCGGGAGCCAGTCCCGACGAACGGGCGAAGCTGCTTTCGGGCAATGCCAGGCGGACGTGGAAGCTATAGAGGCGGTACATAGCGCTCGAGATCGCCGGCAAGCGTGCAGAGCACGATCAGTGCTCTATCTGACGCCGATGCCGGCGGTCAGTCCGCCATCAATCCTGTAGTCCGCGCCGGTGCAGAAGCCGGCCTTCGACGAGCAAAGGAAGGCGATGAGTTCCGCCACTTCCTCCGGTTCGCCGATGCGGCCGAGCGGATGCGCCGCGCCGAAGCGCTTGTAGGCCTCTTCGACATCGGCATCGCTGCCGCCGTCACCGCGCGCAGCCTTCTCCAGGATCGGCGTGCGGATCGAGCCCGGGCTGACCGAATTGACGCGGATGCCTGATGCCGCGTAGTCGAGCGCCAGCGAGCGCGTCAGCGTGTGGATGGCGCCCTTGGTCGTGGCATAGGCGGCGACGTTCTGCTGGCAGGCAAAGCCCTGCACCGAGGCGACGTTGACGATGGCGCCGCCTCCGCGCTTGATCATTTCCGGAATGCCGAAATGCGCGGTCAGGTAGATCGAGCCGACATTGACCGTCATCGTTCGGTTCCAGCTTTCCCAGTCGGTGGTCGTCGCCGTGCCATAGGGATGGACGGCGGCTGAATTGACGATGACATCCAGGCCGCCGAACTTCGCGACGCCAGCCGCGACCGCGTCGCGCACCTGATCGGAGACGGACACATCGGTGTCGATGACCAGCACCGCGGCACCAGCACTTTCTAGTTGCGCTTTCATCGCCGCGTTGGCGGCGCGGTCGATGCCGCAGGCGATGATTGCGGCGCCACCGGCCGCAAGGCGTGTGGCGGTTGCCAGGCCGATTCCGGTCGTCCCGGTCACCAGGGCGACCTTGCCGTCGAAATCCATCATTTCTAAAAACTCCTCCATTTTCTATCGACTCCCATCGCGGTCCAACAATAAGTTGCCAACCTCTCGCAGAAGGAAAGCCGAAAATGGAACAATGCTGGCGCTGGTATGGGCCCGATGATCCGGTGACGCTCGATCATATCAAGCAGGCGGGCGCCACCGGCGTGGTCTCGGCGCTCCACCATATCTATGACGGCCGGGCGTGGCCTGAGGCCGAAGTGCTGGAGCGCAAGCGCATTATCCAGGAAGCAGGACTGACCTGGTCGGTCGTCGAGAGCATTCCGGTCCACAATTCCTTCAAGATCGGCGCGCAGGAACGCGAGCGCTATGCCGGCTATTACCGCGATTCGATCCGCGCGCTGGCCAAGGCCGGCATCGCCACGATCTGCTACAATTTCATGCCGGTGGTGGACTGGACCCGCACCGATCTAGCCTACCGTCTGCCGACGACAGGCTACGCCCTGCGTTTTGATGCCGTTGATTTCGCCGCCTACGATCTGTTCGTGCTGAAGCGCAAGAACGGTGCTGACAGCTATACGCCGGCGCGTATTGCGCAAGCGGAAGCGCGGCTGAAGGAATTGTCGCCAGAGAAGATGGACCAGATCGAGCGCAATCTGATCGCCGGCCTGCCGGCTACAGAGCGCAAGTATGACCGCGACAGTTTTCGCGAGGCGCTTGCGGACTATGACGGAATCGGGCCGAAGGAGTTGCGCGGCAACCTCGCGTGGTTCCTGCGCGAGATCATTCCGGTGGCGGAAGAGGAGGGGGTGCGCATGTGTATCCACCCCGACGATCCGCCGTTTTCGCTCTACGGCCTGCCGCGCGTCGTTTCGACCGCCGAGGATGCGCGTTTCATTCTCAATGGCGTCGACAGCCAGGCCAATGGGCTGACGTTCTGCACCGGGTCCTACGGCACGCGCGCCGACAACGACATCGTCGCCATGGTCAAGGAATTCGCCGACCGCATCCACTTCGCCCATCTGCGCAACATCACCATCGAGGATGACGGCTCGTTCTACGAGGCCGAGCATCTCGAAGGCGGCACCGACATGGCGCATGTCATCCTGGCGCTGATGCAGGAGGAGGCGCGCCGCCGCAAGGAGGGCCGCGCCGACTGGCAAATCCCGATGCGGCCGGACCATGGCCACCTGCTCGCCGACGATATCGGCAAGACAAGGATCAATCCCGGCTACTCGCTGATCGGCCGCCTGAAGGGCTTGGCCGAATTGCGCGGCATCATGCGGGCCGTGGAAACGTTTGGGCTGGCTTGAAGGGGCAACGAACTGCGTTCAATGCCGACGCCGGCTCAGCGTGCGTCGCTGTAGATAGTGCGGCCGGCGCGGACGCAAGACACCTCCGATTGCCAGGTTGACAGAAAGCTGACAATGCATCATATCCGGAAAAGCTGACTATGTATCATATTATCTAGCGCTAGGAGAAAGACCGGCAAAGCCGGCGCCCCAGGGAGGGATCGTGGGAGAGGCTATCAGCCAGTGGAGCAATTGGTCGGGCTATGTCACGGCCACGCCGCAGGCTTCTGCCGAACCGCTGAGTCTCGATGAGCTGAGTGGTGCCATTCGCAACTCGCCGGGACCAGTTCGATTTGTCGGCACGGGCCATTCCTTTACGCCGCTGGTCAAGAATGACGGCACCATCCTGTCGCTCGACCGCTTCGAGGGCCTGAGGTCGCACGATCCCGAAAAACTGACGGCGCGGGTCGGCGCCGGCACCAAGATCGGCGCGCTGGCAAAGCTGTTGCACGGCGTCGGCCAGGCGCTGCCGAACATGGGCGACATCGACAAGCAGGCGTTCGGCGGGGCGCTCGGCACCGCCACGCACGGCTCGGGCATCACGCTTGGCGCGTACCACACCCAGCTCGAGGCGATGCAGATCGTCGACGGGCGTGGCGCGCTGAAAGAGTTCGACCGTGCCAAGAGCCCCGACATGATCGAAGCCATGGGCGCTTCGCTCGGCGCTTTCGGCGCCGTCACCGAAGTGACGATCCGCAACGTGGCGAGCTACCGGATGCGGCACCGCCGCTGGACGGCGCCGATCGCCGATGTGCTTGCGCAATTCGAAAGCACCATGACGGCGCATCGTTCGGCCGAGTTCTACTACGTGCCGTTTTCGGGCCAGGCGCTGCTGATTGCCAGCGACATCACCGAGGCGCCGGCGACGGTGCGTCCGCCGACGGAAGACGACGATGCGGTGACGACGCTGAGAAAACTGCGCGACTATCTCAGCTGGCTCCCTTGGCTGCGCCGCCGTCTCATCGGCTCGGCCTTCGCCAAGGTGCCGGCCGAGGATTATATCGAGGAGTGGCTGAAGGTCTTCACCTCCGAGCGCAACGTCAAGTTCAACGAAATGGAATACCACCTGCCGTTCGAGGAAGGGGCGGCCGCACTCAGCGAAATCATTGCGCTGCTCGAGACGCGGTTTCCAGAGGTCTATTTTCCGATGGAGGTGCGCGTCGTCGCGCCCGACAATGTCTGGCTCAGCCCCTTCTACAAGCGCCCGACCTGTTCCATCGCCATCCATCACGGCATCGAGCGCGATCCGATGGCGTTCTTCAACGCCGCCGAGCCGATCTTCAGGAAGCGCGGCGGCCGCCCGCATTGGGGCAAGATGCACAGCCTGACATCAAGGGAATTGAGCGCGCTCTATCCGCGCTGGAACGATGCGATGGCGGTCCGCCGCGAGATGGACCCGGACAACCGCTTCGTGTCGCCCTATATTGCCAGGCTGCTCGGCGTCGCGGCATGAGCCTGACCGACACCTATTTCGCGGAAATGTCGGGCGCGCTCAGGGCAGCCGGGATCTTTCAGCCTTGCCTGGTGCTCGATCTCGACCGGCTCGATCACAACATCGCTGCGATCAAGGCGAAGTTCGCCACGGGCCTCGATCTGCGCCTCGTCGACAAGTCGCTGCCATGCCTGCCGCTGATCGACTATATCCGCGCGGCGTTTGCGACCGACAGGCTGATGACCTTTCATCTGCCGATCAGCGCCGAGATGCTGAAAATGTTTCCCCAAGTCGATCTCCTGTTGGGCAAGCCGATGCCGGTTGCCGGCGCCAGGCACGCGCTGACCAAGGGCATTCTCGCCGGGCTCGGCAAAGCTACGTCGCGGATCGTCTGGCTGATCGACACCGAGGAGCGGTTGGCCGCCTATGGCGCGCTTGCCGCCGAGCTCGACCGCGAGCTGCGCGTCTGCTTCGAGGTCGATGTCGGCCTTCATCGCGGCGGTATCAGCGATCCCGACTCACTGGCCCGGGCAGTTTCCGCGTTGGCGAATTACCCGCGGCTGAAATGCGAAGGCGTCATGGCCTACGAGGCGCATATCGGCCATATCCCCAAACTGCTGGGAGGACCGGCCAAGGCGCGCGTCAAGGCGATCAGCCTGTTTCGCCAGTATGTCGCTTGCCTTGCCGCCGACCAGCGCAAGATCCTCAATCTTGGCGGCAGCAGCACCGCATTGCTCTATGACAGCTGGGTCGGCGCCAATGAATTGTCCATCGGATCGGCTTTCATGCTGCCGACCGATTTCGACGTGCCGAGCCTCAACCAATTGCAGCCTGCCGCTTTCATCGCGACACCGATCCTGAAGGTGGTCGATGTCCAGGTGCCGGGCCTCGATGAGCGTTCATGGCTGCTGCAGAAGCTTGGACTGTTGCCGCGCCGCGGCTGTTTTCTCTACGGCGGCAAATGGATGGCCAAGCCCGTCCACCCCACAGGGATGAAGACCGACAAGACGTTCGGCTTTTCGACCAATCAGCAATTCATGGCGCTGCCCGACAACGTCAATGTCGGGCCTGACGACTACGCCTTCCTGCGTCCGACGCAGAGCGAATTCGTGCTACAACAGTTCGGTTCGATCCAGGTCTATTCCGGCGGGAAATTCGTCGAGCAATGGGCCGCACTGCCGTTTTCGTAGAGCAATTCCAGGAAAAGTGTGAAGCGGTTTTCCCACAGGAATTGCGTCAAACCAAGAGACCGAAGTGGAGGAGGATAGGATGGTCGCCAAGGCAGTCAAAACTCAGCCCGTGCAGCCTGAATGGGCAGCCGAACTCGACCTCGCGCTCACCGATCTCGACGCCAGGAAGGACGACTGGGCGCAGACCTCGAATGGCGAGCGGATCGCCTGGCTGCGGCAGGTCAAGGATCACATCCGCGAGGTCGCCGAGGCGTGGGTCAAAACCGCGACGCGCAAGAAGGGCATCCCGACCGGCTCGCCGCTGGAAGGTGAGGAATGGCTGGCTGGCCCGGCGGCGCTGATGGATGGCTGCAACCAGTTCATCCACACGCTGAGCCTGATGGAGGGCAAGAAGTTCCTTGACAGTCTGCCGGTTCGCACCTTGCCCAACGGACAGGTGGCTGTGACGGTGGTTCCGAATTCGCTCTGGGACAAGGTGCTGTTCACCGGGCTGAAGGCCGAGATCTGGATGCAGCCCGGCGTGACCAAGGCGAACCTCGCCGCAAACACCGCCTCGGCCTATGACGCGCCGCGCACCAGCCGCAAGGGCAAGATCGGCCTCGTGCTCGGCGCCGGCAACGTCGCCTCGATCGCGCCGCTCGACTGCCTGCACAAGCTGCTCGTCGAACATCAGGTCGTCCTGCTCAAGATGAACCCGGTCAATGATTACCTCGTTGATTTCCTGCGGCCGGCGCTGCGGCCGCTGATCGAATTCGGCGCGCTGCGCATCGTGCGCGGCGGCACCGATGTCGGTGCGTATCTGTGCAACCACGATCTCGTTGACGACATCCACATCACCGGTGCCGCCGCCTCGCATGACGCGATCGTCTGGGGTCCCGGCGAGGAGGGCCGCAAGAACAAGGCGGCGGGCAAGCCGCGCAACAGCCGGCGTATCACCTCTGAGCTTGGCGGCGTGGCGCCGACCATCGTGGTGCCCGGCCCATGGTCGAATGCCGACATCGCCTACCATGCCGAACTGATCGCCACACAGAAGCTCAACAATTCCGGTTTCAACTGTATCGCCTGCCAAATGCTCGTGTTGCCCGAAGGCTGGGACAAATCCGACGCGCTTCTGGCGGCCCTCGAAAAGGTGATGCAGAAAGCCCCGTCGCGCCCGGCCTATTATCCCGGCGCGACCGAGCGCCTCGCCGCCTTCGAGGCGCATGCCGACAGCGTACAGAAATACGAGCGGCCCGGCGGGCTGGCCTGCGTGGTGGTGCCGTTCCGGCCGGGCACGGATACCTATCTCGAAAATGCCGAGGTGTTCGCGCCGGCGCTCAGCGTCATGCGGCTGCCGGCGGGCAATGCGGAATCCTATCTGCGCGCCGCTGTCGCCTACGCCAATGAAAAGCTGCACGGCACGCTTGCCGCCAACATCCTCATCCATCCCAGGACGATCGCCGAGATCGGCCGGCAGCGCTTCGAGGAAATCATTGCCGAACTGCGCTATGGCGGCATCGGCATCAATTCCTGGAGCGGCGTTCTGTTCGCGCTGCTGCGCCCGACCTGGGGTGCTTTCCCTGGCCACACGCTCGACGACGTGCAGAGCGGCATCGGCGTCGTCCACAACACCTATTTGTTCGACAGACCGGAACGCAGCGTGCTCGAAGCGCCGTTCCGCATCATGCCGAAGCCGGCCTGGTTCCTGACCCACAAAAGGGCACACATGGTCGGCCGCCTGATCACCGAGTTCAACTACCGGCCGAGCCTCATGAAGCTGCCGCGCATCATCTGGAACGCGCTGCGCGGCTAGCAACGAGCATCCGATCTCAAAAACAAAAGCCGGCACAGGAGCTACGACAATGGCTGACGCGGATGCAATCATCGTTGGCGGCGGGCTGGCCGGCCTGGCCGCAGCCGCGGAACTCGGCGATGCCGGCAAACGCGTGATCATCGTCGAGCAAGAGGGTGGCGGTTTTCTCGGCGGCCAGGCATTCTGGTCGCTCGGCGGCCTGTTTTTGGTCAACACGCCCGAGCAACGCCGCCTGCGCATCAAGGACAGCCGCGACCTCGCCTGGCAGGATTGGCTGGGCTCTGCCCAGTTCGACCGGCCCGAGGACCATTGGCCAAGGAAAGTGGCGGAAGCCTATGTCGATTTCGCCGCCGGCGAGATGCGGCCGTGGCTCTACGCCATGGGCATGCGCTGGTGGCCGGTGGTCGGCTGGGCCGAGCGCGGCGGCGCGCTGGCCAATGGCCACGGCAATTCAGTGCCGCGCTTCCACCTGACATGGGGCACTGGGCCGGGCGTGGTCGCGCCGTTCGAAAGGCGCGTGCGCGAGCACGTCGCCAAAGGGCTGATCACTTTGAAATTCCGTCATCAGGTCAGCCGGCTGATCAAGACCAACGGCGCGGTCACCGGCGTCGCGGGCGAAATTCTGGAGGCATCCGATGTCGAGCGCGGCAAGCAGTCGAGCCGCACGGCCGTCGGCGATTTCGACCTTTCGGCCGGTGTCGTGATCGTCACCTCCGGCGGCATCGGCGGCAATCATGAGTTGGTTCGCAAGGTCTGGCCGGTCGGGCGGCTGGGGCCAGCGCCGAAGCGTATGGTTGCCGGCGTGCCGCACCATGTCGACGGCCGCATGATGGCGATCACCCAGGACGCCGGCGGGGCCGTCATCAACGCCGACCGCATGTGGCACTATGTCGAGGGGATCAAGAACTGGGATCCGATCTGGCCGAACCACGGCATTCGCATCCTGTCGGCGCCGTCGCCGCTATGGTTCGATGCTCTGGGACAACGCATGGAGGCGCCGTTCTTCCCGAGCTTCGATTCGCTCGGCACCTTGAAGCGTATCCTGTCGACGGGACACGATTATTCCTGGTTCGTGCTGAGCAAGACGATCGCTTCGAAGGAGTTCGTGCTGTCGGGTTCGGAGCAAAACCTAGACTTTACGGCCAAGGATTGGCGGGCCGTGCTGAAGAACCGGCGCGGCGGCAAGGCGCCACCATCGGTGGCAGCGTTCCTGGAAAAGGGCGAGGACTTCGTCGTCCGCGACAACCTGGCCGACTTGGTCGCCGGGATGAACGCGCTGTCAGGCGACAATCTGCTCGACTACGACGGGCTCAACGCCCAGATCGTGGCGCGCGATCGAGAGGTCGACCATGCCTATACCAAGGATGCGCAGGTCACAGCCATCCGCGGCGCCCGCAACTACATCGGCGACAAGATCTTCCGGGTGACCAAGCCGCACAAGATACTCGATCCCAGGCACGGGCCGCTGATCGCGGTGCGCCTCAAAATCCTGACGCGCAAAACGCTTGGCGGCCTGCACACCAATCTCAATTCGCAGGTTCTCGATGGCAATGGCGCGCCCATTGCCGGGCTCTATGCGGCAGGCGAGGTGGCCGGCGGCGGTGGCGGCGGCTATCACGGCTACAATGCGCTGGAAGGGACATTTCTCGGCAGCTGCATCTTCTCCGGCAGGAACGCAGGCCGGCACGCCGCGGGCAGGTGACGCGGCTGGCGGGCCAAGAAAAGGTCGATGAGAACAGGACATCCGCCATGTCCCAGGATAGCGACCGCTTTCGATCGCTTGCCGCAACCCAGGCGGTCAGCAGTTGCGGCTTGCCGGCGCCGACGGTTCCCATGCGCTGGTGCTCGGCGCTGCGGCCCATCAGAGGCCTGCGTTACGCTGGCGCCACCGCGAAATTGAGCTTGAGGTCCTGAAGGCCTGGCCGCAAGGTCGGCCGGGCTACCACTCGGCGAAGGAGCCGTCCTTGTGACGCCAGACCGGGTTGCGCCAGCGGTGGCCTTCCTTGGCCCTTTCCTTGACGTAGTCCTCGTCGATTTCGACGCCGAGGCCGGGACCATCGGGGATTGCGACATAGCCATCCTCGTAGCGAAAGACGTCCTTGTTGGCGGCATAATCGAGCAAATCGTTTGCGGCGTTGTAGTGGATGCCGAGGCTCTGTTCCTGGATGAAGCAGTTGTAGCTGACGGCATCGAGCTGCAGGCAGGCGGCAAGCGCGATCGGCCCGAGCGGGCAGTGTGGCGCCACCGCAATGTCATAGGCCTCGGCCATCGCCGCGATCTTGCGGCATTCGGTGATGCCCCCGGCATGCGACAGGTCGGGTTGGATGATGTCGACGGCGCCTTGTTCGAACACCGACTTGAAATCCCAGCGGCTGTAAAGCCGCTCGCCGAGCGCGATCGGCGTCGAGCCCAGCGCTGCGATCTCCTTCAGCGCCTCGCGATTTTCGCTGAGCACCGGCTCCTCGATGAACATTAGCCGGAAGGGTTCCAACTCCTTGACCAGCATGCGCGCCATCGGCCGGTGGACGCGGCCGTGGAAATCGACGGCGATGCCAATGTTGGACCCGACGGCCTCGCGCACCATGGCGACTCGTTCGACAGCCGCATCTATTCTGTCATGGCTGTCGACGATCTGCAGTTCCTCGGTGCCATTCATCTTCAGCGCCTGGAAGCCGCGCGCCACCACTTCCCTGGCGCCCGCGGCCACTTCCGCCGGCCGGTCGCCGCCGATCCAGGAATAGACCTTGATGCTGTCGCGCAACTTGCCGCCGAGCAGTTCATGCACGGGCACGCCGAGCGCCTTGCCCTTGATGTCCCACAGCGCCTGGTCGATTCCGGCAATGGCGCTCATCAGGATCGGCCCGCCGCGGTAGAAGCCGCCGCGATGCATCACCGTCCAATGGTCCTCGATCAGGCGCGGGTCCTTGCCGATCAGATAATCGCCAAGTTCCTTGACCGCTGCCTCGACCGTCAGCGCACGGCCTTCGACCACAGGCTCGCCCCAGCCGGTAACGCCGGCATCAGTCTCGATCTTCAGGAACAGCCAGCGCGGCGGGACGATGTAGGGGGTGAGCGAGATGATTTTCATGCTGGTCTCAGTTGTTCTTGAGTTTCTTGGCGCTGACCAGGTCGCGCGCCGCAAGGTCGAGGATCCGGCCTGCCGCCGCACGCGCCGCCGCGGCATCGCGCATGCGCAGTGCCTCCACCACCTCGCGGTGCGCCGCCACTGCTTCCATGCGCCGAGCGAGCGAAATGGTCGCCGTTGCTTCAAGCGAGAATTTCAGCCCGGTGTCGATCAGATTGCCGATCTGGCGGAAGATCGGGTTGTGGCTCGCGGCATAGACGATCTGGTGGAAGGTGATGTCCGAGCGCGAGAAGGCGGCGAGATCCTCGCCGGCATTGGCCATGCCGCGCCAGGCGGCTTCGAGATCGGCGATCTCCTGCAGCGTCGCACGAGTCGCCGCCAGTTCAGCTACCAGAGGTTCGATGGCGCGGCGCGTCTCGAGGATGGCGTCGAACAATTTGTCGTCCAGCGCATGCGGCGCGTGCCAGGCCAGCACCTGCGGGTCGATGATGTTCCAGTTGTCCTGTTCACATACAACCGTGCCGATGCGCGGCCGCGACAGCACCAGCCCCTTGGCGGCCAGCACCTTCAGCGCCTCGCGGATGACGGTGCGGCTGACGCCATATTCGACGCCGAGCTCGTTTTCGGTCGGCAGAGACGAGCCGGCGGGATAGCGTCCGGAAAAGATGTCTGAGGCAAGCGCCTTGGTCACATCGGGCATGACGCGCGGGCGGCGGGTGTCGCCTGATGCCTTCTTCGAAGTTTCGGTCACCTCAGCCCTCCTCCAAGGCGGCGAAACCACTGATCTCGCGTCCCCGGCCTTACCGGATGCGGATGATTTGCGCCAGCGATCCCTGGTCAGAGCATGTAGCTCAATTATCATACCAGATCAATTGACGAGTATGATAAAAAGAATTAGAGACTCTGCATCCGGGCTGAGCGCCCGGCCACCGCTGGGAGGTAATCATGCGACTTCTGAAGACCGCGCTCGTCGCGGGCGCCCTTGCCGTGCTGTCCGTCACGACCATCGCTGCATATGCTCAGGACACCAAGATAGGTTTTATCGTCAAACAGCCCGAGGAGCCGTGGTTCCAGGACGAATGGAAGTTCGCCGACCAGGCCGCCAAGGAGAAGGGTTTTACCCTGGTCAAGATCGGCGCCGAGGACGGTGAGAAGCTGATGTCGGCGATCGACAATCTCGGCGCGCAGGGCGCGCAAGGCTTCATCGTCTGCACACCTGATGTGAAACTCGGCCCCGGCATCGTCGCCAAGGCCGCCGCAAACAATCTCAAGCTGATGACCGTTGACGACCGTCTGGTCGGCGCAGACGGCAAGGCGCTGGAAGACGTGCCGCATATGGGCATTTCGGCGACCAAGATCGGCGAGGCCGTCGGCCAGGCGATCGTCGACGAAATGAAGGCGCGCGGCTGGAAGGCCGACGAGGTTGGCGCCATCCGCGTCTCCTATGATCAGTTGCCGACCGCCGTCGACCGGGTCGAAGGCGCCATCTCGGTGCTCAAGGCCAACGGCTTCAAGGCCGAGAACATCTTCGACGCGCCTCAGGCCAAGACCGACACCGAGGCTGCACTGAATGCGGCGACGGTGGTGCTCAATGCCCATGCCGACATCAAGAAGTGGGTCTCCTTCGGCCTCAACGACGAAGCCGTGCTCGGCGCCGTGCGCGCTTCCGAAAGCGTCGGCATCCCGGCCGAAAACGTGATCGGCGTCGGCATCGGCGGTGCGGATTCGGCGATCAACGAGTTCAAGAAGCCGACCGCCACCGGCTTCGTCGGCACGGTGATCATCTCGCCGAAGCGTCACGGCTACGAGACTGCGCTCAACATGTATGACTGGGTCGCCAACAACAAGGAACCCGAGAAGCTCATCCTGACCGCCGGTGCGCTGGCCAAGCGCGACGACTACCAGACGGTCCGCAAGGGTCTCGGCATCGAATAATCCTCCCTGTACAAACAGGCGGCGGCTCACAGTCGCCGCCTGTTTGGCATGGCAAAAGGATAGGCGCCCCATGTCCTTTCTCGACTTCTCGGAAATCACCAAGACCTATCCGGGCGTCAAGGCGCTGTCGGACGTCTCGTTCGGCGTCGACAAGGGCGCCGTGCACGGCCTGATGGGCGAGAACGGCGCCGGCAAATCCACGCTGATCAAGATCCTGTCCGGCGACCAGCATGCCGATGACGGCGAGATCCTCATCGACGGCAAGATGCAAGCCTATGCAACGACGCGAGATGCCTTCGACAATGGCGTCATCGTCATCCACCAGGAACTGCAGCTGGTTCCCGAGCTCACTGTTGCCGAAAACCTCAGCCTCGGCCGCTTCCCCGCCAACGCCGGCATCATCGCCCGTGCCAGGATGCTGGACGATGTTGGCGCCAAGCTGAAATCAGCCGGCATCGACATCGATATCAGCCGCAAGGTCAAGACGCTGTCGATCGGCGAGCGCCAGATGGTCGAGATCGCCAAGGCGATCATGCTCGACGCGCGCGTCATCGCTCTGGACGAGCCGACCTCGTCATTGTCGTCGCGCGAAAGCGAAATCCTGTTTGCGCTGATCGACCGCCTGCGCGGCGAGGGCAAGGTCATCATCTATGTCTCGCACCGGCTGGACGAAGTGTTCCGCCTCTGCGACAGCCTGACCGTGCTGCGCGACGGCAAGCTCGCGGCGCACCATGCGTCGCTGAAAAACGTCACACGCGACCAGGTCGTCGCCGAAATGGTCGGCCGCGAAATCTCCGATATCTGGGGGTTTCGCCCACGCCCGGCCGGCGATGTCCGGCTGAAGGTCGACGCTGTTTCCGGAGTAAAACTGACGACGCCTGCCAGCTTCGAGGCAAGGGCCGGCGAGATCGTCGGCTTCTTCGGCCTGATCGGCGCGGGGCGCTCGGAACTGATGCGGCTGGTCTTCGGCGCCGACCGGCGCTCAGGCGGCACCATCAGCGTCGACGGCAAGGTCGTTCATGCCACCGATCCCCATGACGCGATCCGCGCCGGCATCGTTTTGTGCTCGGAAGACCGCAAGCATGACGGCATCATCCAGGGCCGCTCGATCGAGGAGAACATCAACATCTCGTCGCGGCGTCATCACACGCGCTTCGGGATCCTGAACCGCGCCAGCGAGATCGCCACCGCCGAGACCTTCATCAAGAAGCTCAAGGTGCGCACGCCGTCGCGCAAGCAGGACATCATCAACCTCTCCGGTGGCAACCAGCAGAAGGTCATTCTCGGCCGCTGGCTGTCAGAGCAGGGCGTGCGCGTGCTTATCGTCGACGAGCCGACACGCGGTATCGATGTTGGCGCCAAAGCGGAAATCTACGAGTTGCTCTACCAGCTTGCCGAAGACGGCATGGCGATCGTCGTCGTCTCGTCCGAACTGCCGGAAGCGATGGGCATTTGCGACCGCATCCTGGTGATGTGCGGCGGGCGCATCAGCGCCGAACTCGCCCGCGACCAGTTCGCCGAAAAAGCGATCCTGGCCGCTGCTCTTCCCGATCAGAAAACCCCCGACGCGATCGCATCCTGAGGATCTTTACCATGACCGATCAGTTGAAGAAGATCCTGCTCGGCGAACAGGGCCTCGTCGTCATCTTCATCGTCGCCTTCGTGCTGGTGTCGCTGCTGGTGCCGAACTTCCTCACCGACCGCAACATGCTCGGCCTGCTGCAGTCGGTGGTCACCGTCGGCATTGTCGCCTGTACGATGATGTTCTGCCTTGCCGCGCGTGACTTCGACCTCTCGGTCGGCTCCATCGTCGCCTTTGCCGGCATGGTCGCGGTAATGGCGTCGAACTATACCGGTTCGATCCTGCTCGGGCTTCTCGCGGCAATCGCCTGCGGCGCCTTCGTCGGCTTCATCAATGGCGTCGTCATCGCCAAATTCCGCATCAACGCGCTGATCACGACGCTTGCCACCATGCAGATCGTGCGCGGCCTTGCGCTGATCGCATCCGATGGCCGCGCCGTCGGCATCAACAGCCCGGATTTCTACCAGCTGGCGCTATCCAAGCTGTTCGGCATTCCGACGCCGGTCTGGGTCCTGGCCGTGCTGTTCTGCATCTTCGGTTTTGTCCTCAATCGTACCGTCTTCGGCAAGAACACGCTGGCCATCGGCGGCAACCCGGAGGCCTCGCGCCTGGCCGGCGTCAATGTCGACTGGACGCGCATCTGGATCTTTGCTCTGCAAGGCGTGGTCTGTGGCATCGCCGGCATCCTTTTGGCCTCGCGCATCACGTCGGGCCAGCCCAATGCGGCGGTCGGGCTTGAACTCTCGGTCATCTCGGCCTGCGTGCTCGGCGGCGTCTCGCTTGCCGGCGGCCGCGCCACCATGTCGGGCGTCATCGTCGGCGTGCTGATCATGGGCATTGCCGAAAACGCCATGAACCTGCTCAACATCCCAGCCTTCTACCAGTACATTGTGCGCGGCGTGATCCTGCTGCTTGCCGTTTTGCTCGACAATCTGCGTTCGTCGGCACTGGGCCGGCGCTGACCATCTTGCAGTGGAGTGACAGCCATGGCTGAGCGCCTGTCCGGCAAACGCATCTTCCTCACCGGCGCCGCGCAAGGCATCGGGCTTGCCATCGCCGGGGCCTGCCTGGCCGAAGGGGCAAAACTGTTCCTGGTCGATCGCGACGGCGCGCTGCTGGACAAAACGGTCGCCGGCCTTGCCGCACCGCAGGGCCATGTCGGACATACCGCAGCCGACATCAGCGACGGGGCCGCGATTGCCGCTGCCGTCAGCCGGGCGACCGACGCGATCGGGCCGATCAACGCGCTGATCAACAATGCGGGGATGAATGTGTTCTCGACGCCGCTCGAGGCGACCGAGGAGGAGTGGAACCGCAATTTCGACGTCAACGTCAAGGGCGCCTGGAATTGCAGCAAGGCGGTGCTGCCAGGAATGATCGCAAATGGTGGTGGCGCGATCCTCAACATCGCCTCGACGCACAGCTTCACCATCATCCCTCATACCTTCCCTTATCCCGTGGCCAAGCACGCGCTGCTTGGGCTGACCAAATCGCTGGCGCTGGAATATGCCGGGCAGGGCGTGCGCGTGAACGCGCTGGCGCCCGGTTATGTCGAGACGCAGAAGGCGACCGACTATTGGAACAGTTTTGCCGATCCGGTTGCGGCGCGCGCCAGGACGCTGGCGCTGCATCCCGGCGGCCGCATCGCCTCGGCGCGCGAGATCGCGCTGGCCGCTGTGTTCATGATTTCTGAGGAGTGCCCGTTCATGAACGCGGCGACCCTCGTCGTCGATGGCGGGCTCAGCCAGCTACAGCATCCCGCCTGAACGCTAGAGAGGCTCTATTTCTACCGCATCGACCGCCGGCCTAATGGAGCAAGCAGTCGCGATCAGAAACGCTCGCGATAGGCGCGCGGATTGGTGCCCAGCACGCGCAGAAAGCCGCGCCGCATGGTTTCTTCCGAGCCGAAACCGCAGCGGCGGGCCGTCTGGTTGACGGGCTGGCCACGCTCCAGCATCCGCCGCGCCGCCTCGATCCGGATCTCCTCGATCGCGCGGGCAGGTGTCCGGCCGGTGGCCTCGCGATAGCGCCGCGAGAAGCTGCGCGGGCTCATATTGGCGTGGTCGGCCAACTGCGTGAGCGACAGGTCACCGGCCAGATTTTCGAGGATCCAGCCATGCAGCCGGTCGAAGCGCCCGTCGCCTTGCTGCAGCTTGAGGGTCTGGCTGAATTGCGCCTGGCCACCGGGACGTTTCAGGAAGACCACCAACTCGCGCGCCACGCCGAGCGCCGTGTGCCGGCCAAGGTCGGCCTCGACGAGGGAGAGGGCGAGATCGATCCCCGCCGTTACGCCGGCGGATGTCCAGACATTGCCGTCGCGGATGAAGATCGGATCGGGTTCGAGCCGGACCGCGGGAAAGCGCCGGGCGAACTCCGCGCAGCGTCCCCAATGGGTCACCGCGCGGCGGCCGTCGAGCAGGCCAGCCGTCGCCAGCAGCATGGCGCCGCTGCAGACGGAAGCGGTTCGGGTGGCATCGCGCGAGCGACCGGCGATCCACTGGACCAGCACGGGATCGTCGCAGGCCGCGTTGACGCCCCATCCTCCGGGGACAAGCAGCGTGTCGATCTTACCTCCGTGGGTCGGCAGCACTGCTGCCTCCAGCACGAGACCGGCCGATGTCCGGATGCGCGGTGAGGCGGCGACGACCACGACCTCGTAAGGAGCCGGTTCGCCGGCCTGCCTTTTGAAATCATTGGCGCTGGCAAAGACCTGCAGCGGTCCGCTGACGTCGAGGAGCTGGATGTCGGGATAGGCAAGTACTTCGATACGGCGCATTGGTTTGGCCCGAAGCGAGGGATGAATGGCAATCGTGCCAAACCATGATGCCGTAGATTGCCGGAAGTGAACCCACGGAGATTTCCATGCCCCTTCGTTTCGGCATCCTCGTATTCCCCGACGTCCAACAACTCGACCTCACCGGCCCATACGAAGTCCTGGCATCGGCCAAGGATGCCGAGGTGGAACTGATCTGGAAGGATCGCAACCCGGTGACGTCATCGACGCGCCTCTCGCTGACGCCAACCGCGACCTTTGACGATTGCCGGCCCCTCGACGTGCTGTGCATTCCTGGCGGGGGCGGGGTCAACGCGCTGCTGGAGGACCAGACAGTCCTCGATTTCGTGTGGGAGCGCGCGGGGCAGGTGCGCTACATCACCTCCGTTTGCAGCGGTGCCCTGGTGCTTGGGGCGGCCGGACTGCTGAGGGGCAAGCGCGCGACCACGCACTGGTATGCGCATGATTTCCTTGAGGAGTTCGGAGCGATCCCGGTCGACGAGCGTATCGTCGAAGACGGCAAGCTCATCACCGCCGGCGGCGTCACTTCGGGGATCGACTTCGGCCTGGCGCTGGTTGCGAGGCTGCTTGGACAGGAGGAGGCCGAGATCGTGCAGCTCTCGCTCGAATACGCCACGGCTCCTCCCTTTCGGTCCGGCACGCCCGCCGAGGCGTCGCCTGCGGTGCTGGCGCAGGCAAAAAAGCGCCTCTCTGGTTCGAGGCGGGTTCGCGAGGCAATCTTCGCTCGCTGGCGCGAGGCTCGCGCCGCCGCTGCGCCAGCGCGCATCCACGGCTGAAGCAGCAAGGCCGAAGGTGCATCCCCTGGCCCTTCGGCCTTGCTGCGTTTCCACTGTTGACAGGTCCCTTCGTCTGTGCAGAAATTGGTTGGACCATTGAACCACTTCGGTAAGAGCCCCGGTGACCGAATTCAGCCTTCCGCCGATCCAGACGACGGCCCGCGACGACGCGGTGCTGAAGGCGTTGGCCGGCTTCGTCATGCGCGAGAAGCTGGAACCCGGTGAGAGGCTGCCGACCGAACGCATCCTCGCTGAGCGTCTGAAGGTCAGCCGCAACACGGTGCGCGAGGCGCTGACGCGCTGGGAAGGGCTTGGCCTGGTCGAGCGCCGGCAGGGCTCGGGCACCTATCTCAAGGCCGCCGTCTCGCTCGACATGCTGCACATGCCGCTGACGCTTGCCGGCGGCAATGATTTCACCGGCCTGATGCGCACGCTGGAAATCCGCCGCGCGCTGGAAGCGGAAGCCGCCGCCCTTTGCGCCATTCGTGCCGACAAGGACGACCTCGCCGAGATCGAGCGCAAGCTCGACATCATGGAGGAAGAGTTTCTCAGCCGCGCCGGCATGTCGTCGGAAGAGGACTGGGAATTCCATCAGGCGATCTACCGCGCCTGCGGCAATCCGCTGTTCGAGCAGATTATCGCCGCCATGCACGAACTGTTCCACCGCTTCTGGGAACATCCGCTCGGCGTGCGCGATTTCGGCCACGCAAGCTTTCCCTACCACCGCACCATGTTCGACTGCATCGCCGCGCACGATCCGGAAGGCGCCCGGGCCGAAGCGCTGAAGCTGATCGCCACGGTCGAGGACGATTTGAAGCGCGGCGCCGCCAACCTCAAACTTTCGGTCCGCACATGAACGAGCACAGCTTCGACCCCGGCATTTCCGGCAGCGACTATCTCGCCGAGGCGGCGACGCTTCTGGCGCATGACGACCCGTTCCCCGGCAATGCGGTGGTGCCGCCGATCTACCAGACCTCGCTGTTCACCTTCGCCAGCTATGCCGACATGGCCGACACCTTTGCCGGGCGCAGGAAACAGCCGATCTATTCGCGCGGCGACAATCCGACGGTGATGGAATTCGAGTCGCGCGTCGCAGCGCTTGAAGGTGCTGAAGCCGCGCGTGGTTTTTCGAGCGGCATGGCTGCGATCAGCGCGACGTTGCTGGCTTTCGTCGGCGCAGGCGAACGCATCCTTGCGGTGCGCAATTGCTATGGCGACGCCTACCGACTGTTCGAGCGGCTGTTTCCGCGCCTGCATATCAAGGTCGACTATGTCGACGGCTCCGATCCGGATGCGGTGGCCGCGGCACTTCCCGGTGCGAAACTGCTCTACCTGGAAAGCCCGACCTCGATGATGTTCGAGCTGCAGGATCTCGAACATCTGACGCGGCTGGCGAAAGAGCAGGGCATCGTCACCACAATCGACAATTCCTGGGCGACGCCGGTGTTCCAGAAGCCGATTCTGCACGGCGTCGATCTGGTGCTGCACTCGGCCTCGAAATATCTCGGCGGCCACAGCGATACCGTCGCCGGTGTGGTGGCGGGCTCGGCCGCCCATATCAAGCACATCAACGACCAGACCTACTCGCAGCTTGGCGCAAAGCTGTCGCCCTTCGAGGGCTGGCTGCTGTTGCGCGGCCTGCGCACGCTGCCGCTGAGACTGCCGCATCACATGAAGAGCGGGCTCATCATCGCCGAGCGCTTGAAGGCGCATGACAAGGTCGAGCGGGTCAATCATCCCGCCTATTCCAACCATCCCGGCAAGAAGACGCTTGCCGGCTATGCCGGGCTGTTCTCCTTCGAGGTGACGGAGGATGTCGACATTCCCGCTTTCGTCGATGCGCTGAAATTTTTCCGCATCGGCGTCAGCTGGGGCGGTCATGAAAGCCTCGTCGTGCCGGCAAAGGCCTCGCTCGAGCAGACACCGGGTCTCAATTCGATGGCGCGCTTCGGCGTCAGCCCCCGAACCATCCGCTTCAATGTCGGATTGGAAAGCGTCGAAGACCTCTGGGCCGACATCGGCCAGGCCTTCGACAAAGCAAAAAAATGACTGGGTTCAAAATGGGAGTTCTGAACATGAAACGACTGAGCATCATGCTTGCCACCGCTGCCGGCCTGGCGATGTCCGCCAGCGGCGCATTGGCCGACACCACCCTCAAGCTGGTCGAGGTCATCACCAGCCCGCAGCGCACCGAATTCCTGAAGAAGCAGATCGCCGAGTTCGAGGCCGCCAATGCCGGCGTCAAGGTCGAGGTGGTCTCGCTGCCCTGGGGGCAGGCCTTCGAGAAATTCCTCACCATGGTGCAGGCCGGCGATACGCCCGACATCGTCGAGATGCCGGAGCGCTGGATGGGCCTGTACGCCACCAACGGCCAGCTCGAGGATCTCGGCCCTTACATGGCCAAATGGGACGACGCCAAGACGCTGGGCGACCGCGCCAAGCAATTCGGCTCGACCGTCAACAACACCCAGTTCATGATCCCGTACGGCTACTATGTGAATGCGCTGTTCTGGAACAAGAAGCTGTTCAAGGAGGCCGGTCTCGACGGCCCGCCGGCGACGCTCGACGACTTCATCGCCGACTCCAAGAAGATCTCCGCCATTCCAGGCAAGTACGGCTATTGCTTGCGCGGTGGGCCGGGCGCCTTCAACGGCATGCACATGTTCATGAACATCGCCGCTGGCAAGGGCGGCTACTTCAACGAGGACGGCACCTCGACCATCAACGAGGAGGGCTCGGTCAAGGGCCTGCAGATGCTGGCCGACATGTACAAGGACGGGCTGGCGCCCAAGGATGCGGTGAGCTGGGGCTTTAACGAGACCGTCACCGGCTTCTATTCCGGCACCTGCGCCATGCTCAACCAGGATCCGGATGCGCTGATCGGCATTGCCGACAAGATGAGTGCCGACGATTTTGCCGTGGCGCCGCTGCCTGTGGGGCCAAGCGGCAAATCCTATCCGACGCTGGGCTATGCCGGCTGGGCGATGTTCGCCAATTCGCAGCACAAGGACGATGCCTGGAAGCTGATGGCGACGCTGTTGTCGCCCAAGGACAATCTCGAATGGGCCAAGGAAGTCGGCGTCGTGCCGATCCACAATGGCGCCGACCAGGATGCCCACTTCAAGACCGAGCAGTTCAAAGGCTGGTTCACCGAACTCAGCGACACTTCCAAATATGAAATGGTGACGCCGCCGACACATCTGGAGAACCTCGGCAATTTCGTCGACCAGGTGGCGATCAAGAATTTCCAGGAAGTGCTGCTCGGCCAGAAGTCGGCCAAGGACGTCGCCGATCAATGGGCCGCGTTCCTGACCAAGGAGCAGCAGGACTGGCTGGCCAAGAACAAGAAGTAGTTCTTCTTCCTTCTCCCGTTTACGGGGAGAAGGTGGCCCGAATGCATGTCGCCCAAAAGTGCGTAGCGGTTTTGGGACAACGACATGCACAGACAGGCCCGGATGAGGGGCAGCGCGAGCACCCCAAGGCTGGCGCCGCCCCTCATCTGCCTGCCGGCATCTTCTCCCCGTGAACGGGGAGAAGGGTGCTGTTGCCGCTGTCGGCACCCACCCATGACTGTTGAGCGCTAATGACCTATGCCGTGTCCGAAATACGATCCGCAGGCCGGCCGCGAAAGAAGCGGCTGACGCATGCGGCCATCGAGCCCTGGCTTTATCTCAGCCCGGCGATCGTTCTGCTGGTCGTGGTGCTGCTGGTGCCGCTGATCATCGGCATCAGCTATTCGTTCCGGAAGTTCTCCGCCTTCAAATCCGAATATGTCGGCCTTGGCCAATATCAGGCGATGCTGACCGACCAGGTGCTGGGGCAGGCGCTGGTCAACACGCTCTGGTGGACCGTCGCCAGCCTGTTCTTCCAGTTCTTCCTCGGCCTGGGTCTGGCGTTGCTGCTCGACAAACCGTTTGTCGGGCGCAAGTTCGTGCAGGCGGTGGTGTTCCTGCCCTGGGCGGTGCCATCCTTCCTGTCGGGCCTGACCTGGGCATGGCTGTTCAACCCGATCATCGGCCCGCTGCCGCACTGGCTGTTTGCGCTCGGGCTGAAGGCCGAGCCGACCAATGTGCTGTCCGATCCGGCCACCGCCATGTGGGGGCCGATCATCGCCAACATCTGGTTCGGCATTCCGTTCTTCGCCATCACGCTGCTGGCGTCGCTGAAGTCGATCCCGTCGGAACTGCATGAGGCGGCCGCAATCGACGGCGCTTCGCCTTGGCAGCGCTTCACCAAGGTGACGCTGCCGTTCCTGGCGCCGACCATCGTCATCACCGTCATGCTGCGTACGATCTGGATCGCCACCTTCGCCGATCTGATCTTTGTCATGACCGAGGGCGGGCCGGCAGGCTCGACCAGCACGGTGCCGGTCTACATCTATGTCAGCGCCTTCAAGTCGCTGGACAAGGGCTATGCCTCCGCGGTGGCGGTGCTGCTACTGGTACTGCTCATCGCCTATGCGATCGCGCTGATCGCCATCCGCCGGTTGCTGGTGAGGCACGTCTGATGATTGCCGGACGCTCTACCTCCTCGCGCATCTTCAGCGGCGTCGGCCTCTACGCGGCGATTGCCGCCTATATGATCTTCGCCCTGTTCCCGATCTTCTGGACGCTGAAGATTTCGGTGACGCCGGAGCGGCTGCTCTATTCCGAGGGCATCACGCTGTGGCCGTCGCAGACGACCTTCCGCAACTTCATCACTGTCCTGGAAGCCTCTGACTTCCCCCGCTATTTCCTCAACAGCGTCATCGTCTCGGTGTCGACCGCGGCGCTCGTCACGGTCATCGCCACCCTCGCCGGCTACGCCATGTCGCGCTTCACCTTTCGCGGCAAGGCGACCCTGGCGATCATGCTTTTGCTCACGCAAACCTTTCCGCTGGTGATGGTCATTCCGCCGATCTACCGCGTCATGGGCGAGCTTGGCCTGACCAACAGCCTGGTCGGTCTGATCATCATCTACACGGCCTTCAACACCGCCTTCGCCACCTTCCTGATGCAGTCCTTCTTCGACGGCATTCCGAAGGATCTGGAGGAAGCGGCGATGATCGACGGCTGCACGCGGGCGCAGGCGATGCGCAAGGTGATCGTGCCGCTGACCTTGCCCGGCATGGGCGCCACGCTTGGCTTCGTCTTCACCGCCGCCTGGAGCGAATTGCTGTTCGCGCTGATGCTCATTTCCAGCGACGACCAGAAGACGTTTGCCGTCGGCCTGCTCACCTATATCGGCAAGTTCGCCGTCGACTGGGGGCAGATGATGGCGGCGTCGATCCTGGCGCTGATCCCGGTCTGTATCTTCTTCGCCTTCCTGCAACGCTATCTCGTCACCGGCCTCACCGCCGGCGCGGTCAAAGGATAATCGATGGCTTCCGTCACGCTGCAAAACGTCGAGAAGGACTACGGTTCGCTGCGCATCCTGCACGGCGTCGACCTCGAGATCGCCGATGGCGAGTTCGTCGTGCTGGTCGGCCCGTCCGGCTGTGGCAAGTCGACCCTTTTGCGCATGATTGCCGGGCTGGAGGAGGTGTCGGGCGGCGAGATCCATATCGGCGATCGGCTGGTCAACGATGTCGCGCCGAAGGACCGCGATATTGCCATGGTGTTCCAGTCCTACGCGCTCTATCCGCACATGGACGTGTCGTCGAATATGGGCTTCAGCCTGCTTTTGAAGAAGGCGGAGAAGACGACGATCGACGGCAGGGTAGGGGCGGCGGCCAAGCGCCTCGGCCTCGACAGTTTCCTCGGACGTCTGCCCAGGCAACTGTCCGGCGGCCAACGCCAGCGCGTGGCCATGGGCCGCGCCATCGTGCGCGACCCCAAAGTGTTCCTGTTCGACGAACCGCTCAGCAATCTCGACGCCAAATTGCGCGTGCATATGCGCGCCGAGATCAAGGCCCTGCACCAGCAGCTCAAGACCACATCGGTCTATGTCACCCACGACCAGATCGAAGCCATGACTATGGCCGACCGCATCGTCGTCATGCATGACGGCTATGTGCAGCAGGTCGGGCATCCCCTGGAACTCTACGATCGGCCGCTCAATACTTTCGTGGCCGGCTTCATCGGCTCGCCCGGCATGAATTTCTTTCCGGCGACAGTCGCCAAGGGCGGCAAGGTGGATGCGGTGCTGGCCGACAGCCAGAAGCTGAGATTGCCGGATGGATTGCCGCTCACGGATGGTGACAAGCTCACCGTCGGGTTACGGCCGGAGCACATCCAGCTCGCCGACGACGGAGGGCTCATGGCAGAGGTCGAGGTGGTCGAGCCGCTCGGCCTGTCGACGCAGTTCTATGTCCGGCTCGCCAATCAGCTGGTTTGTGTCTTCGTCATGGGACGCAGCACTATCCGGCCGGGCGACACGGTAAGACTGTCTGCCGATCCGGCGGCCCTGCATCTGTTCGATCCCGCAAGCGGCAACCGCATCGGGTAATCCTATCGAAGGCTGCCCAGGCTGGCATACATGCCGGTGGTGCGGAACTGCGTCGGGTTGATGCCGTAGAGCCGGCGGAAGACTTTCGAGAAATAGTTGGCGTCCTCGAAGCCGCACAGGATGGCGACCTCCTTGACTGGCAGGAAATCGGCTTTGGTTAGCAGCTTCGCCGCCCGCTGCAGCCGCTGCTGCAGCACGAACTCGGCCGGCGGAACGCCTTCGCTCTCGGCGAAGCAGCGCGAGAAATGGGCGCGGCTGAGGCCGCTGATCTGGACGAGCTCGGCCACGGGCAAGGGCTTGTCGAGATTGGCGTTGATATGATCGATGACCGGCTGCATGACGCTCTGTTTCTCAGTGAAGGCGTGCGAGCCGAAGACATCGTCGTAAAGCGCCATCGCCGCCTCATAGGCGATTGCCGAAGCAGCGCCAGGCGAAGCGCCACCCTTGATCAGGCGCAGGCTGCAATCGGCGAGATGATCGATCGTCTCCGGCTGCAGCCGAAACACCGGGCCGGAGACGCTGAGTATGGATTTGTGGACGCGCAGCGCCTCCTCGCCATTCATCGAGATCCAGAAATATTCCCAGCGGTCGCCCTTCTCCAGCCAGTAGCGATGGTTGTGTGGCACCAGCACCAGCAGCGTGTCGTTGGCCTGCAGGCGGTAGTTGCGGTTCTCGTAGCGCAGCTGGCCGGTGCCGCTGATCGTGTGCTGCAGCACGGTGAACGGTGTCTGGCCGCGCTTGCGCCCATCCCAGTCATAGGTCACGCCCTCGCGTACTTCATAGCCGGTGCTGGTTGGCATGGCATGCAGGCGCTGGCGGCCGCGCGGCAGCGAGATGGTGCGCATCAACTGTCCGTTGGCGATCAGATCATGCAGCACAAAATTACCCTCGAAAGCATAATCGTTCTCTGGCCGCGCCCTGGAATAACGGCATAATCCAAATCCTGAGAACGCGAAAGACCCGCGGTCGAGGAGCGGGCGGGGAGGAGAACGAGCCGGAATTCCGGCTCGAATGGCATGCGCGCCGAGGCGAGCCGCCATTCCCTTTCCTGTTGCTCCTTACCCGGCATTTCGAATGCATCGAGGTGAGGTGATGAGTTTCAAAATCGCTATTATCGGCGCCGGCAGCGTCGGCTTCACCAAGAAGCTGTTCACCGATATTTTGTGCGTCCCGGAATTCAGCGACATCGAATTCGCGCTGACCGATCTCAGCGAACACAATCTGCAAATGATCAAGGCGATCCTCGACCGCATCGTCGAGGCCAACAAGCTGCCGACCAGGGTGACGGCGACGACCGACCGCCGCAAGGCGCTGGAAGGCGCGCGCTACGTCATCAGCTGCGTGCGGGTGGGCGGGCTCGAAGCCTATGCCGACGATATCCGCATTCCCTTGAAATACGGCATCGACCAGTGCGTCGGTGACACGATTTGCGCCGGGGGCATCCTCTACGGCCAGCGCAACATCCCGGTCATCCTCGACTTCTGCGAGGATATATTGGAGGTCGCCGAGCCAGGCGCCAAATTCCTCAACTATGCCAACCCGATGGCGATGAACACCTGGGCGGCGATCGAATATGGCAAGGTCGATACGGTCGGCCTCTGCCACGGTGTCCAGCACGGCGCCGAACAGATCGCCGAAGTGCTCGGCGCCAAGTCGCACAGCGAACTCGATTATGTCTGCTCCGGTATCAACCACCAGACCTGGTTCATCGATTTGCGGCTCAACGGCCGCAAGATCGGCAAGGACGAACTGGTGGCTGCCTTCGAGGCGCATCCGGTCTATTCGCAGCAGGAAAAGCTGCGCATCGACGTGCTGAAGCGCTTCGGCGTCTACTCCACCGAAAGCAACGGTCATCTCTCCGAATATCTGCCCTGGTATCGCAAGCGGCCGGACGAAATCACCCGCTGGATCGACATGTCCGACTGGATCCATGGCGAGACCGGCGGCTATCTTCGCTACTCCACGGAAACCCGCAACTGGTTCGAGACGGAATATCCGCAATTCCTCGAAGCGGCGTCGAAGCCGCTCGACATATCGAAGCGCTCGAACGAGCATGCCAGCCATATTCTCGAAGCGCTGGAGACGAACCGCGTCTATCGCGGCCACTTCAACGTCAAGAACACCGGCATCATCACCAATCTGCCGCAGGACGCGATCATCGAATCACCCGGTTTCGTCGATCGCTTCGGCATCAACATGGCGTCAGGCATCACGCTGCCGGAAGCCTGCGCGGCCACCTGCATGGCTTCGATCAACGTTCAGCGCATGTCGGTGCATGCGGCTGTTACGGGCGACATTGACCTGCTCAAGCTCGCGGTGCTGCACGATCCGCTGGTGGGTGCGGTGTCGACGCCGGAAGAGGTCTGGCAGATGGTCGACGAGATGGTCGTCGCCCAGGCGCGTTGGCTGCCGCAATACGCCGATGCCGTGCCGGCCGCCAAGGAGCGGCTTTCGAAATCGATGGTGAAAACCCGCGACTGGGCGGGTGCGGCGCGGCGCAAAGTGCGCTCGATCGAGGAACTGCGCGCCGAAAAAACGGCTCTGAAACAGGCCGGCTGAGAATGCTGGCAGGCGGACAGCGGGAGGCCGGTTCGCCAATCAGCCGTCATGAATAGATGCGGGCAGCAGCAGACGTCGAAACATCTGGGAGGAACACAATGAGGAACTTTCGTGGAATTGGCATTCTCGCCGGGCGAAGAATTGGCATTCTCGCCGGGCGAAGAATTGGCATTCTCGCCGGGCTGGCGCTGAGCGTCTCGGCATCGGCGCTTGGCAGTGCATACGCGTCCGAGCCGACCACGCCGCCGGCGCCGGCGGCGTTTCCCGCCGAGGGCAAGATCAAATACGTCGCCCGCGATTCCATCCTGGAGTTCAAGGCGCTGCCCGAATATCACGAGCCCGAGTGGGTCACCGAGAAATACGTCAAGACTGGCAAGCTGCCGCCGGTCAAGGATCGCCTGCCGAAGGAGCCGCTGGTGTTCAAGACCGGCAACATGCCGGACGGCATCGGCGTTTATGGCGACACCATGCGCCACGTCATTGGCGGCCGGCCGGAAGGCTGGAATTATGGCGCCGGCCAGACCCAAGGATGGGGCGGAATCGACATCGGCCTTTCGGAATGCCTGACGCGCACCGCGCCTTTGTTCCAGGTCGAGGCCAAGGACACCGAGCCGCTGCCCAACCTCGCCAGGAGCTGGGACTGGTCGAAGGATGGCCACACGCTGACCATGCACCTGGTCGAAGGCGCCAAATGGTCTGACGGCGTTGCCTTCAATGCCGACGATGTCATGTTCTACTGGGACGATGAGGTCGTCGACCCCAATGTCTCGCCGTTGAACGGCGCCACAGCGGAAACCTTCGGTGTCGGCACGACGCTGAAGAAGGTCGACGATTACACCGTCGAGTGGACCTTCAAGGACGCTTTCCCCAAACAGTACCTCTACGCCATGGCCTATGGCACCTTCTGCCCCGGCCCAGCGCATATCCTCAAGCCGCAGCATCCGAAGTACTCGAAGAATACCTACGAGCAGTTCAAGAACGCGTTCCCGCCGGAATATATGAACATTCCGGTGATGGGCGCCTGGGTGCCGGTGGAGTATAGGCCTGACGACATCATCGTCTTGCGCCGCAATCCCTACTACTGGAAGGTCGACGAGAAGGGCAACCAGCTGCCCTATCTCAACGAACTGCACTACAAGCTGTCGACCTGGGCCGACCGCGACGTGCAGGCGGTGGCAGGGGCCGCCGACTTCTCCAACCTCGAGCAGCCGGAGAATTTCGTCGCTTCGCTGAAGCGAGCGGCGGACAAGGACGCGCCGGCCCGGCTCGCCTTTGGCCCGCGCCTGATCGGCTACAATCTGCGCATGAACTTTTCCGCCAATGGCTGGGGCAATCCCGACGAACGCGGCCAGGCGATCCGCGAGCTCAATCGCAATGAGGACTTCCGCAAGGGCATCACCATGGCGCTCGACCGCAAGGCGCTCGGCGACTCGCTGGTCAAGGGGCCGTTCACCGCCATCTACCCCGGTGGCTTTTCCTCGGGCACCAGCTTCTATGACCGCAACTCGACCGTCTACTATCCCTTCGACATCGAGGGCGCCAAGGCGGAACTGGCCAAGGCTGGTCTCAAGGATACGGATGGCGACGGCTTCGTGAACTTCCCGGCCGGGACCGCCGGCGGCAAGAATGTCGAGATCGTGATGCTGGTCAACAATGACTACGGCACTGACAAGAGCCTCGCCGAAGGCGTCGTCGGCCAGATGGAAAAGCTTGGCATCAGGGTCGTGCTCAACGGCCTCAACGGCACCCAGCGTGATGCCTCGCAATATTCCGGCCGCTTCGACTGGCTGATCAGGCGCAACGAGCAGGAGCTGACTTCCGTCGTGCAGAATACCGTGCAACTCGCGCCCGTCGGACCCAAGACCAGCTGGGATCACCGCGCGCCCGAAAGCGGCGTGGTCGACCTGATGCCGTTCGAAAAGGAGCTTGTCGACATCGTCAACAAGTTCGTCTCCTCGTCAGACAATGACGAGCGCGCCAGCCTGATGAAGACGTTCCAGAAGATCTCGACGGAGCATGTCTACAATATCGGACTGACCGAATATCCCGGCGCCCTGATCATCAACAAGCGCTTCTCCAACATCCCGCAGGGAACGCCGATCTTCATGTTCAACTGGGCCGAGGATTCGATCGTGCGCGAACGCGTCTTCGTCGCCGCCGACAAGCAGCAAAAATACGAACTCTTTCCCGACCAGCTTCCCGGCAAGCCCGGCGACAAGGGTCCGACGAACTGAGTTTCCTCCCCTGGCTGACGCCCGGCCGCGCTGCGCGCGCGGCCGGGACGGAGTAAGGTCAGCGGCAACAGATTAGATCAAAGGAGGAGAAACGGTCCGATGCTGCGATTCCTGGCCATGCGCATAGCATCGGCGGTCCCGGTCATGGTCATCCTGAGCCTGGTCACCTTTGCCATCATCCAGGCGCCGCCGGGCGACTATGCCGACTATATCCGCTCCCAGCTCATCAACCAGGGCGGGGCGTCTTTTGCCGAAGCCGACGCGCAGGCGCAAGCCTATAGGGTCGAGCACGGCCTCGATAAACCGCTGCCCGTCCAGTACCTGAACTGGGTCGCCGGCATCATCACCCGCGGCGATTTCGGCTACAGCCTCTACTACAACAAGCCGGTCGCCGCAGTGGTCGGCGAGCGGCTGCCGCGCACGCTGCTGCTGGCGCTGGTCTGCCATCTGCTGGCCTCGGTGCTCGGCATCACCTTCGGCATCTGGGCGGCGACCAGGCAATACACCTGGATTGACTCGGCGCTGTCGGCAATCTCCTTCCTCGGCATGACGGTGCCGCGCTTCCTGATGGCGCTGATCATCGTCTATCTCCTGGTCTTCCAGTTCAACGTGTCGGAGATCGGCAGCTTCTTCTCGCCGCAATATGGCGGCGCGCCGTGGTCGTGGGCGAAATTCGCCGACCTCGTCAAGCATGTCTGGCCGGTGGTGGCGATCGCCACCTTCGGCGGGCTCGCCTACAATATGCGCGTCATGCGCGGCAATCTGCTCGATACGCTGAACGCGCAATATGTCGAGACGGCCAAGGCCAAGGGCCTGACCGGCAGCGCCGTCGTCATGCGCCATGCCGTGCCCAACGCGCTGCACCCGCTCATCATGTATCAGGGCGTGGTGCTGCCCTACATGCTGACCGGCGAGATCGAGACGGCGATCATCTTTGCGCTGCCGACGGTCGGGCCGGCCATTGTCGGCTCGATGGCGGTCGGCGACGTCTATGTCACGGCGACCTTCATGATGGTGCTGTCGGCAACGCTGATCGTCGGCAACATCATCGCCGACATGCTGCTCGCGCTGCTCGATCCGCGCGTGCGCCAGTTCAGGGAGAGCTAGATGCTGGCGCGCGACCCATCCCCGCCGCCGCCACCGGCTGAAGCAACCGCGATTGCGACCCCGCGCGGCAATGAGAGCTATATGGCGCTGGTCTGGCGCCGGCTGAGGCGCTCCTGGACCGGCATGGCCGGGCTGATCCTGGTGGTGCTTCTGGTGCTGATGGCGCTGTTCGCCGATTTCTTCGCGCCGATGGACCCCAAGGCGACCGATGTCGCTTTCGCCCCGCCGCAAGTGATGAGTTTTCACGACAGAGACGGGAATTTCGTGCTCCAGCCGCGGGTCTATGCGCTGGCGGATTCTGCAGACCTCGACCCGGTCACCTTCCAGCCGGTCGTCGGGCCGGATTACGAGCATCCGCGCCTGCTCGGCTTCTTCGTCAAGGGCGCCGACTACCGGCTGCTTGGACTGATCCCCGCGAACCGGCATTTCTTCGCTTCGGCCGACGGCCAGCCGGTGCATTTTCTCGGCACCGACAAATTCGGCCGGGATGTGCTGTCGCGCGCCATCCAGGGCTCGCGCGTCTCGCTGATGATTGCGCTGACGGTGGTGTTCATCATCACCGTTATCGGCACCACGGTCGGCATGGTCTCGGGCTATTTCGGCGGCCGCTTCGACGTCTGGATGCAGCGCTTCGTCGAGTTGGTGCTCGCTTTCCCGCAATTGCCGCTTTATCTTGCGCTGACGACGCTGATCCCGGTGACCGCGCCGACCAACGTCTTCCTCGCCTTCGTCATCATCGTCATGTCGGCGCTGGGCTGGGCGCAGATGTCGCGCGAGGTGCGCGGCAAGACGCTGGCGCTGGCGCGGATCGACTATGTGCGCGCTGCTATGGCGGTTGGCGCCACCGACATGCGTATCATCATGCAGCACATTTTTCCCAATGTGATGAGCCACGTCATCGTCGCCGTGACGATCGCGATCCCGACGGTGGTACTGCTCGAAGCCTTTCTCGGCTTCCTCGGCTTCGCCGTGAAACCGCCGCTGATCTCATGGGGGCTGATGCTGCAGGACACGGCTACCTATTCGGTCATCGGCACCTATCCGTGGATCCTGTCGCCGGTCGGCTTCGTGCTGATCACCGTCTTTGCCTTCAACGCGCTGGGCGACGGCCTGCGCGATGCCGTCGATCCCTATTGAGGTGGCCGGGATGACCGTAGCGCTCGCAGCCACCTTCGCACCAGCCGTCCGGTTCGACCATGCCGGCCGCCACGACCAACCCATCATCGATGCCCGCAACATCGAGGTCGCCTTCAAGGTCGAGCACGGCGTCGTCGACGCGGTGAAGGATGTCTCGTTCCAGCTCTATCGCGGGGAGACGATCGCCATCGTCGGCGAGTCCGGTTCCGGCAAGTCGGTGACGGCGCGCGCTGTCATGGGGCTCTTGTCAAAGCGGGCCACCGTGTCGCCGAAATCCACCATCCACTATTGCGGGCAGGACATACTGAAATTCCCCGAGAGCGCCCGGCGCAAGTTGCGCGGCAATCGCATCTCGATGATCTTCCAGGAGCCGATGAGCTCGCTCAACCCGATCTATACGGTCGGCAGTCAGATCGTCGAGGCGATCAGAGTGCATCGAAAGGTCAGCCGCAAGCAAGCCTGGGCGCGGGCGCTCGAGCTTTTGCGGCATGTCCAGATCCCCGAGCCGGAAGCGCGCATCAAACAGTATCCGCACCAGATGTCGGGCGGGCAGCGCCAGCGCGTGATGATCGCCATGGCGCTCGCCAACGACCCTGATGTGCTGATCGCCGACGAGCCAACGACAGCGCTCGACGTCACGGTGCAAGCACAGATCCTCAATTTGATCCGCAATCTGCAAAAAGAACTCAGGATGGCGGTCATCCTGATCACCCACGACCTCACCGTGGTGCGAAAATTCTCCGACTATGTCTATGTCATGCAGCATGGCGAGATGTGCGAGCACAACGTCACCGAGCGGCTGTTCGCCGACCCGCAGCATGCCTATACCAAGCGGCTGCTCGCTTCAGAGCCGCACGGCAAGCCGCAGCCGCTGCCGGAAAACAGCGGCACCATCCTCGAGGCCCGCGATATGCGCGTCTGCTTCATGCTACGCCATGGCAGCTTCCTGAAGCCGGACTGGCGCGAGCTGGTCGCCGTCGACGATCTCGGCCTGAAGCTTTGCCGCCACGAGACACTGGGGCTGGTCGGCGAATCCGGCTCCGGCAAGACCACCTTCGGTCTCGCCTTGCTCAGGCTCACCGAGGCCAAGCGCGGCGAGGTCAGCTTCGACGGCCAGCCGATCCACGGCCTGTCGCGCGCCGGGATGCGGCCGCTGCGCTCGCGCATGCAGGTCGTTTTTCAGGATCCGTTCTCGTCGCTCAACCCGCGTATGACGATCGGCCAGATCATCGAGGAAGGGCTGGTCGTCAACAGGATCGGCGCGACACGGCGCGAGCGGGTCGGTCGGGTTCGCGACGCCCTGGTCAGCGCCGGCATGCCCGGCGATATCCTGTCGCGGTTCCCGCACGAATTTTCCGGCGGCCAGCGGCAGCGCATCGCCATTGCCCGAGCCATCGCGCTGGAGCCCGAATTCATTCTGCTCGATGAACCGACATCGGCGCTCGACCTTTCGGTGCAGGCGCAGATCATCGACTTGTTGCGCAAGCTGCAGGACGAACGCGGCCTTAGCTATCTCTTCATTTCGCACGACCTCAAGGTGGTGCGCGCGCTCTGCCATCGCGTCATCGTCATGCAGAACGGCAAGATCGTCGAACAGGGACCCGTCGACGAGGTCCTCACCCATCCCAAGACCGCCTACACCGAACGGCTCGTCAGGGCCGCCTTCGACGTGGCGTAGCAAAGTGCCGGAGGTTTAATAGTGGCAAGACATCCCAGGATCACCTTCATTGGCGCGGGTTCGACCGTCTTCATGAAGAACATTGTCGGCGACGTGCTGCAGCGGCCATCGCTGTCAGGCGCGACGATCGCGCTGATGGACATCAATCCGCAGCGGCTGGAAGAGAGCGCCATCGTCGTCAACAAGCTGATCGCGACGCTGGGCGTGAAGGCGAAGGCCGAGACCTATTCCGACCAACGCAAGGCGCTCGCCGGTGCCGACTTCGTCGTCGTCGCCTTCCAGATCGGCGGTTACGAGCCCTGCACCGTCACCGATTTCGAGGTGCCGAAGAAATACGGCCTGCGCCAGACCATTGCCGACACGCTCGGCGTCGGCGGCATCATGCGCGGCCTCCGGACCGTGCCGCATCTGTGGAAGATCTGCGAGGACATGCTGGCCGTCTGCCCCGACGCGATCATGCTGCAATACGTCAACCCGATGGCGATCAACACCTGGGCGATTTCAGAGAAATTTCCTGACATCAAACAGGTCGGCCTCTGCCATTCGGTGCAGGGCACGGCGATGGAACTGGCGCACGATCTCGACATTCCCTACGACGAGATACGCTACCGCTCGGCCGGCATCAACCACATGGCCTTCTACCTGAAGTTCGAGCACCGGCAGCCGGATGGCTCTTACCGCAATCTCTATCCGGACCTCGTCGGCGCCTATCGCGAGGGCAGGGCGCCGAAGCCGGGCTGGAACCCACGCTGCCCCAACAAGGTGCGCTACGAGATGCTGACGCGGCTCGGCTATTTCGTCACCGAAAGCTCCGAGCATTTCGCCGAATACACGCCCTATTTCATCAAGGAAGGCCGCCCCGACCTGATCGAGAAGTTCGGCATTCCGCTCGACGAATACCCCAAGCGCTGCATCGAACAGATCGAGCGCTGGAAGGGCCAGGCAGAGGCCTATCGCTCGGCCGACCGCATCGAGGTCGAGCAGTCGAAGGAATACGCGTCCTCGATCATGAATTCGGTGTGGACCGGCGAGCCGTCGGTGATCTACGGCAATGTCCGCAACAATGGCTGCATCACCTCGCTGCCGGACAATTGCGCCGCCGAGGTGCCGTGCCTGGTGGACGCCTCCGGCATCCAGCCGACCTATATTGGCGAGCTGCCGCCGCAACTCACCGCGTTGATACGCACCAACATCAATGTGCAGGAACTGACGGTGCAGGCGTTGATGACCGAAAACCGCGAGCACATCTACCACGCGGCGATGATGGACCCGCATACGGCGGCCGAACTCGATCTCGACCAGATCTGGGCGCTGGTCGATGAGTTGCTGGCGACACATGGCGACTGGCTGCCGGCCTGGGCGCGTGGGAGCGCCAAGGTCCGGGCCGCCTGAGCGCTGCTGCGGCGGTATCTACTCCACCGTCAGGCCTCCGGTGGCGCCGGCAACCGGTGGCGCAGTTCCTCGACCAGCACGCGCTCGTTCTCCGAATAGTCGATCGGAACGACGACGAGATGGACGCCACCGCCGGCAAAAGCCTGTTCAAGCGTCGATTGTATTTCTGAGACGGCGCCGACCCTGGTTCCCTTGGCGCCATAGGCCTCGGCATAGCGGACGAAATCGGGATTGCCGAAGGTCATGCCGAAATCGGGGAACTGGTCGACCGCCTGCTTCCAGCGGATCATGCCGAAAGCATTGTCCTCGATGATCAGCACGACGAGGTTAAGTTTCAGCCTGACGGCGGTTTCCAGTTCCTGGCTGTTCATCATGAAGCCGCCATCGCCGCAGATCGCCATGACGCGGCGGCCGGGATAGAGCATCGCGGCCGTCATCGCCGAGGGCAGGCCGGCGCCCATCGTGGCCAGGGCGTTGTCGAGCAGCAAAGTGTTGGCGACGCGCGTGCGGTAATTGCGCGCAAACCAGATCTTGTACATGCCGTTGTCGAGCGCCAGGATGCCATCGGCCGGCATCACCGCGCGCACATCGTGCACCAAGCGCTGCGGCGTGAAACGGTCTTCGGTGGCGCGGGTGGCAATGCGGCTCAAAATCCCTTCGCGCAGCGGCAGTAGCGCCTGCGCGTTGGGGATCTTGCCCTCGATCCGGTCGGCAAGCAGCCTGAGCGAAGCGCCGATGTCGCCGACCACTTCGGTCTGCGGGAAATAGACCTGCTCGACATTGGCCGGCTGGTAACCGACATGGATCACCTTCGGTCCCTTGTCGCCCATAATGAAGGGCGGCTTCTCGATCGTGTCGTGGCCGATGGTGATGATGAGGTCGGCCTGTTCGATGGCCTCATGGACATAGTCGCGCTCGGAGAGCGCGGCGGTGCCCATGTAGAGTTCGGTGCCGCCGGGCACCGTGCCCTTGCCCATCTGCGTGGTGAAATAGGGAATGCCGGTCCTGATCACGAACTGGGCGAGGTCGGACGTCGAGCGCGGCCGCGATGCGGCGGCGCCCAGCATCGCCAGAGGACGCTGCGCCTTGATGATCATCTCGGCGGCGCGGTCGAGCGCAAGCGGGCTGGCCAGCGGAAGCTCGACCGGATGCGGCGGGATCAGCGCGACATCGTCGCACTCCTCGGCCGCGATGTCTTCGGGCAGTTCCAGATGCACCGGTCCCGGACGCTCCTCTTCGGCAATCCGAAACGCTTCGCGCACCACGGCGGGAATGGTCTTCGCCGAGATGATCTGGCGTGACAGCTTGGTCAGCGGCTTCATCGCGGCGACGATGTCGACGATCTGGAAGCGGGCCTGGCGCGACGACCGGATGCCCTTCTGCCCGGTGATCATGATCATCGGCATGGCGCCCAGCAGCGCATAGGCGGCACCCGTCGTCAGGTTCAGGGCGCCGGGCCCGAGCGTGGTGATGCAGACGCCCGGCTTGCCGGTGAGCCTGCCATGGGTGGCGGCCATGAACGCCGCCGCCTGCTCATGACGGGTGAGGATGAGCTGGATCGAGGATTTGCGGATGGATTCGACGACGTCCAGGTTTTCTTCGCCGGGAATGCCGAAGATGCGATCGACGCCCTCATTCTCGAGGGCGGCAACAAGCAGGTCAGAACCTTTGGGCACGAAGCATCTCCTGGGCAAAGCGGCGGCGAACCGCGTCGGGATATGATCAGACATAGTGCTGGCAAAGTCCTACCGCGAGGCCCGGCCGCCGCCAATATCGCTCTGCCTTACAGATCCTTCCGTTTCCTGAATTGGCCGGGCGAGACGCCGGCGTGGCGCCTGAAGGCGGTGGAGAAGGCGGCTTCCGAGCTGTAGCCGACCGCCTCGGCGACTTGGCCCAGGCTCTTGCCCTCGTGCAGCAGCCGGCTGGCCTGCCGCATGCGGCAGCCGAAGAGATAGGCCATGGGCGCTTCGCCGACGAGATCGCGAAAGCGGGCGGCAAAGGTTGCCCTGGAGAGCCCGACCGCGCGTGCCAGGGTCTCGATCGTCCAGTCGTGGCCATAGGCTTCATGCAGGGTGGCGAGCGCTCTGGCGATCGCGGGGTCCTGCAATCCCCTCAGCCAACCTGGATTGTCCATGCTTTCCAGACCGGAGCGCAAGGCGCGCGTGACGATGGCCCCAGACAGGCGAGCCATGACCACGTCGCTGCCGGGACCTTCGTCGGTCGCTTCCACCAGCAAGGCCTCGACATAGCCACGCAGCCATTTGGGCAGACGGCCATTCGATCCCCGGATGTGAACGATGCGCGGCAGGCCGGCAAGTGCCGGATGGTCGGCGTCGCGAAAGGTGAAGGCGCCGCACAGGATGACGGTCTTTTCGCCTTCGCCGCCGCTGCGAATACGCCCGGCTGCGGTTTGGGTCGCCAGTTCGGCGGCGGAGACGTTCGCGCTTTTGAGCGCGCCGGGCGACCGCAGCACATGCGGATCGGCGCGCGGTGCAATGATCAGGTCGCCGGCATCGAGAGGCTCGACATCTTCCTCACCGAACACCGCCTCGCATCGCCCCTTGATGACGACGTGAATGCCGCGAAGCCCAGCCTGGCTGAACGAGATCGCCCAGGGAGCGGCCAGTTCGAGGCGCCGGTACCCGGCGGCTGCGAAGTGCAATTCGCGCATGAGGGTAGCCAGGAGATCCACGCTTCGCTCCAGAAACAGACGATCGATAAATCAATCCAGACGCTGTCGAATAGCGCGCCGGCCTTATTGGACCTAGCTATGCCCGACAGGCCGCTTGTCGGCGATAACGAAACTCAGGAGTTATTCATGCCGCCAATCGAGCTTTTTGTCGCGCAGCTTTGTCCCTATGCGCACCGTGTCAGGCTCGCCCTTGCCGAGAAAGGCCTGCAGGCGACGGAAATCGAAATCGATCTGCGCAACAAGCCGGCGTGGTTCCTGAAACTCACGCCGACGGGAAAGGTGCCGCTGCTGCGCCATCAGGGGCAATATGTCAGGGAGTCGGCGATCATCTGCGAATATCTCGATGATGCATTCCCCGAACGGCCGATTTTCCCCAGGGATGCTCATGCCCGCGCTGAGGCGCGCATCTGGATCAGTTTCGCCGACACGCAGCTTTACGCCAGGACGGCAACCATGATGCACAGTTCCGACGCTATGGTTCATGAGCGGATCAAGGCCCAGCTTGCCGACGCCCTGCGCTTTGTGGAACAGCATGCCTTTGCGAGGCGAGGGGCGGACGAACGGTTTTTGCTAGGCTCGGAATTCAGCGCCGCCGACATCGCCTTCTATCCCTGGTTCGAACAGCTGTGCGTGCTTGAGAAATATCTGGGCTTCGTCATGCCGACCGAATGCGAGCGCCTGCTGCGGTGGCAGGAAACGGTTGCCGCCAGGGAGGCGGTGCGGACCTGCGCCAGGTCAACCGGCTTCTATCTGGAATCCTATGGCCGGCTTCTCGCGGCCTGAGACGAGCGGGCAAACGGAAAAAAAATCCCCGGCAATGGCGCTGGAGGGCCTATCCTTGCTTCTTGCGGCAGGCGCAAGCCTGTAAATATGCGGTATGAAACCCCGCCGCGAGAGGTGAGAGAAATATGCCCAATCCAACCGTCGTCGGGTTTTCCGGCAATTTCACCAGGCCGTCCAAGACGCGTGGTTTTGTCGACCAGGTTGTCAGGGATATTGCGCGCCAGCATGGCCTGTCGGCGAGCACCTATGACATCGAAGACCTCGGCCCGTCGCTCGGCGCTGCCAAATGGGCGCGCGATCTCGACGGCCAGGCCCGGGCAGTCTTCGACAGCGTCGTCAATGCCGATGTGCTGGTGGTGGGGTCACCGACCTACAAGGGCAGCTACACCGGCCTGTTCAAGCACTTCTTCGATCTGTTCGATCCCGCCGCCTTGCGCGGCAAGCCGGTGGTGCTGCTTGCCACCGGCGGCAATGATCGCCACGCGTTGATCGTCGAGCACCAGTTGCGGCCGTTGTTCGGCTTCTTCGAGGCGCTGACGTTGCCGACAGGGGTCTATGCCACGGACAAGGACTTTTCCGACGGCGTGCTGCGGGCCGAACCCATCCTGAAGCGCGTCGAGCAGGTTGTCGGCGAGGTCGGGCTGGTGCTGGCCAATCGCTCGCCAGCTGGCGTTGCTGCCGGATAGAGCGAGGCGGGCAGGCCGCCTCCGGCTTTGCTCGGGAGTGAATAAAAAGGCCCGCCAGCGACGCGAATCGTGACGAGCCTCCTTGGAGTAGGCCAAGCCTCCCACAACCCGATTGGCTTCAAAATCAATACCCCGCCGGCTAGGCCTGGCGGGGTATCGATAGTAGGGTCTGGATCGAATGGGAGCGATCCGGGCTGAAAAACGCCAATACCAGTCAAAGGTTCCCGGTCATCCTGAGCGGCGATGACAAAGGGGTTTTGGCCAACTGCGAAATCCATCTCAGGCGGATTTCTCGCGACAACTAGTTCCTGTGCGCCGGCTTCGAACGCATCCTTGACACCGTCTCGCGCTCGGCGCGCTTGGAGCGCAGAGGCGGCAGGCCGCGGTCGATCAGGTCCATGTCTTCCAGAACCATGTCGCCCATGCGCTTGAAGGCGATGTCAAGCGCACCGGCGCGGTGGGCGGAGCGCAGGAAGCCGGGGATCGTGCGGACCGGATGGTCCTGCGCTAGCGGTTCTTCTGGGAAGACATCGCTGGCGGCGACGATGTGGCCGCTTTTCACCGCCGCCATCAGGGCAGGGAAGTCGACGACGCCGGCGCGGCTGAGCAGGATGAAGGCGGCGCCCTTGCGCATACTTGCAAAGGCCTCAGCGCCGAGGAAACCCTGGTTCTCCGAGGTCACCGAAGCGACGACGAAGACGAAATCGCTTGATGTCAGCACCTCGTCCAGCGAGGCCGGCTTGACCCCATTGTCGATCAGGATCGACGGCGGCAGCCAAGGGTCGAAGACCTTGGTGCGGGTGCGAAAACCCGACAGCAGCCGGTTCAGCGCACGGCCGAGATCGCCGAAGCCGATGATGCCGACATCGGCGCCGGACAGAAGCCGCGCCGTCAAATTGCCGTCACCGCCCCACAGCTCCTCGCCTTTGCGGAAGGCGAGGTCAGCATCGACGATGTTGCGGGCGAGGTTGAGCGCCATGGCGAGGCCAAGCTCGGCCACCGGCTCGGCGAAGACGAGGCCGGTGGTGACGACATGGATGCCGCGCGCAAACAGCGTCTCATAGGGCATGTTGTTGATGAGGTTGGTCTCGACATTGAAGACGCAACGCAGCGCCTGCATCTGGTCCAAGGTCTCGGGCGAGATCGGCGGCTGGCCGATAATATAGCGGGCTTCGGCCAGCACGTCGGCGGGCAAGTTCGCCACGCCCTCGGCCGTCGTCTCGACGACGCGGTAATGCGCCTTGAGGCGCGCCAGCTGCGGTGGGGTGAAGATCAGGTCGAGCGTGCGTGGTTCCGGCGCGCTGATGACCAGCGGCAGGGCTTTGTTTGGCATAACGACTCCTCCCCGGCGCGATGCGTATCGCGTATTCTTGCTTTGCACTTGTGGTAGTCCCCAAAACCGCTTGCCGCCTTCCGGCGGCATGTGCTTGAGGGGTAAAATACCCACGATTAAACGATTTACAACTCCGGGAGGGGCCGCCGATCGCGTGGCTCGAGCCTTGCCGGGTTTTGATGCGGGAATCCGTTGGCTCGCCAGGCAACGGCCCTGAGGGCTCCTTTCCTTCTCCCCTGTGAGAGAAGGTGGAGTCAAAACGGATAGTGCTGCCCCGGATCCTCGATGGTTAGCCAGCGCAGGTCGGTGAACTCGGCAATCGAGGCCTTGCCGCCGAAGCGGCCGTAGCCTGAACCCTTGACGCCGCCGAAGGGCATTTGCACCTCGTCGCCGACGGTCGGGCCGTTGATGTGGCAGATACCGGCTTCGATGCGCGCGGCAACCGCCATGGCACGGCGGATGTCGCGGCTGAACACGGCTGAAGACAGGCCGTATTCGGTATCGTTGGCGACACGTACCGCTTCGTCCTCGCCCTTTACGCGGATCACCGGCTTGACCGGGCCGAAGGATTCTTCCGAATAGACGCGCATCGCCGGCGTCACGTGGTCGAGCAATGTCGCCTCGACCACGGTTCCGGTGCGCTTGCCGCCGGCCACAAGCCTGGCGCCCTTGGCGACGGCGTCGGCAACCAGTTCTTCCATCTTGTCGGCGGCTTGGTCGCTGATCAGCGAACCGAGCACGACATGGCCGCGCGGGTCGCCGGCAGGCAGCTGCGCGGCGCGGGCGGCGAGCTTGGCGACGAATTCGTCGGCGACCTTTTCATCGACGACCAGACGCTCGGTCGACATGCAGATCTGGCCCTGATGCATGTAGGCGCCGAAGGTCGCGGCATTGACCGCGGCGTCGATGTCGGCATCGTCGAGCACGACCAGCGGCGCCTTGCCGCCGAGTTCGAGCAGCGCCGGCTTCAAGTGACGGCCGGCGAGTTCGGCAATGATCCTGCCGACCTTGGTCGAGCCGGTGAAGTTGACACGCCTGACTGCAGGGTGCGCGACCAGTGTTTCGACGATTGCCGCTGCGTCCTTGGGGTCATTGGTGACGACATTGATGACGCCCTTGGGCAGGCCGGCCTCGACCAGCACCTGGCCGATCAGCCGGTGTGTGCCTGGGCACATTTCCGAAGCTTTCAGCACAACCGTGTTGCCGCAGGCGATCGGCATGGCGATGGCACGGGTTCCGAGGATGACCGGTGCATTCCACGGCGCGATGCCGAGGCAGACGCCGGCCGGCTGGCGGATCGCCATGGCCAGCGTGCCGGGCTTGTCGGAGGGAATGACCTCGCCCGAAATCTGCGTCGTCATGGCGGCTGCCTCGCGCAGCATTTTGGCGGCGAGCATGACGTTGAAGCCAGCCCAGGGGCCGGTCGCGCCGGTTTCTTCCATCATCAACTTGGTGAATTCGCCGACCTTGGAGTCCATGACATCGGCCGCCTTGGACAGCAAAGCGCGGCGCTCGCCCGGACCGGTCTTCGACCACGTCTTGAAAGCGGCAGCAGCGGCTTCGACCGCGGCATTGGCGTCGGCGATGCTGGCTGCGGCAGCGCGGGTCGCCAGCTTGCCGGTGAACGGGTCCATGCGCTCGTAAGAGGCTGAGCCGGAGGCATCCCTTTTGTCGCCGTCGATCAGAAGTCCGATGTCCATTGTTCTCTCCCTCGCTCGCCGTGGAGCGTCTTTTCTATCAATTATCGACCACGATCTGATCCGAACACCGGCTCCCACTTTTCGGGATCATGGTCTAGAAGCCGAGCACCTCGGCATTGATCGATGCTTCAAGCCCACCGTCAACAGGCACATTGGCGCCGTTGACCCAGCGTGCGCCGTCCGAACACAGGAACAGCACGACAGGCGCGATATCGCCCGAGGTTCCGGCGCGCCCGACCCTGGCGATGTCGCTGTCCACGCGGGCGTCACCCAGCACATTGCGGAACTGTTTGAGGATCGGCGTCTCGACCGGGCCGGGGCTCACTGCATTGACGCGGATGCCGCGGCTCCTGAACAGATCCTGATGTGCGGCGCGCTGCGTCCACAACAGCAGCAGCTCCTTGGAAACGGGATAGCCTTCCTCGTTCTTCACCTGATGGTCGGCGATCATCTTCGCCACATCGGGAAAGCCTTCGATGCCGACCATCGATGCCGCGCGGTTGAGATTGGCGCGCCAGCCATAGCCGGCGATCGAGGCGACGTTGACCACGGCGCCGCCTTCACGAAGTCTTGGTGCGAGGCCTTCCGAGAGCGCGCGCAGGCCGTAGAAATTGACCGCCAGTGTCGACACCGCACCGGTGTTGCCGGGGAGGCCGGCGACATTGCAGAGCGCATCGATGCGCTGCGGCAGGCGCCCGAGGAGATCGTCGACGCCGGCCTTGGATGAGATGTCAGCCTTGACGAAACTGCCGGCCGATGCTGCCGGTTCACGCACGTCGACGCCGATCACGTCAGCGCCCAGTTGGCCGGCAAGTTCGGCCGTGCGAGCGCCGATACCAGAGGCGACACCGGTGATGAGGATGGTCTTGCCGAACAGCATGGTCACGCCTTTTCTGGATGCGTTGCGGCCTGTTGCGGCGAGGGCGCCGCGTCGCCATCTGCGGCGTTTGGCGGGAGCCTGACGCGATAGCCGACCGGCAGCAGGCGCAGGCCGAAGCGCTCCTCCAGCGTTCCCCACAGGCCGCGCGGCAGGAAGAGCGAGAACAGCACCGCCGTGGCGCCGAGGCCGATCAGATACCAGACGCCGGCGCCGCCGAACCAGGTCTCGATGAGGAAGAACAGCAGCGCACCCAGAATGGCGCCCTCGAAGGTGCCGATGCCGCCGACCAGCACCATGAAGATCATGTAGGCGGTCCACTGGACGTTGAAGTAGGTTTTCGGCTGGAAGGTGATCGACGTGGCCAACCACAGCGCGCCGGCCATGCCGATACCGAAGGCGGCGAGCACGAAGAGCAGCCGCTTGGTTCCGGTGACGCGCACGCCGACCGATGCCGCGGCCTCCTCATTGTCCCTGATGGCGCGGATGGCCGCACCCGTGCTGCCACGCAGCAGGCTAAACAGGATGGCAAGGAGCGCCGTCATCGCGGCCAACGCCAGCCAGTAGATCGTCGCCCGCCTGGAACCGGCGTCATAGATGTTGAGCGAGATCAGCGACGTCCCGGTCTCGCCTTGCACCAGCCGGTCGAGATTGACCAGCAGATGGGTGAGCGCCGCGATCACCCACATGCCGATGGCGAACTCGCCGTTCTTAAGCTTCAGCATGAACAGCGACATTGGCCAGGAGATCGCGCCGACGATGATCGCCGAAACGAACAGCGAGGCGAACGGGTTGAGGCCGGCATCGGCCAGACGGATGGCGAAATAGGCGCCGAGGCCGAAGAACACTTGCTGTCCAACCGAAACCAGCCCGCCGAAGCCGGCCAGCGCGTTCCACATCGCTGCCAGGATCACATAGATGAACAAGGCGGTAAGGCGGTCGACGGCGCCGGCCGACAGGAAGTGCGGCGCGATGCCAAGCAGCGCGATGATGACGACGACCGCAATCGCCGAGATGCGCGAGGCGGAGGTGCCGCGCTCGATGACGGGGTCGTTTAAAACCGCGCTCATGATGCTTTCCTCGCGGGCAGGCGCAGCAGGCCGCGCAGGCCAAGGCCGGAGGTGGAGAGCCGGATGAACAGCACGATCAGGAAGGCGACATGGCCGCCGATCAGAAAACCTTGCGGATGGATCTGCGCGCCGAGCGTCTGGGCGAGCGCCAGAACGATGCCGCCGACCAGCGTGCCCCATAGCGAACCGGCGCCGCCGATCACCGCCGCCTCGAAAGCGAACAGCAATTGAGGTGCGCCGGTATAGGGATCGAAGGTGGCGCGCATGGCGAGGAAGGCGCCGGCCAGCCCAACGGTGACCATGGCGATGGCGGCGGCGAGGGCATTGGCGCGGCGCGCATCGACGCCGACGAGACCGGCCGTGTCGGGATCTTCCGACGTGGCGCGGATCGAGCGGCCAAGCCTGGTGCGGGTGAGGAACAGCTGCAGTCCGCCAAGCAATATGACGGCGGCGGCGAACATGATCACGGCAAGCTTGCCGACATAGATGCTGCCCGGCCATTCCCAGGAATCGTAGGAGAGGCTGCCGATATAGGGCGCCAGCGAACGTGTGTCGGCGCCGAACTGCTCGAACAGCGCATTGTCGATGACGATGGCGAGGCCGAACGTGGTCAGGATCGGCAGGAGCGCGCCGCCGCGGGCGCTGCGCTCGAGCAGGAAGCGCTGCAGCGCCCAGCCGATGGCCGCCATCAGCGGCAGCACGATGAGCAGGCCGACGAAGGGCGAGATATGGAATTGCGAGGCGAGCCACCACAGCGCGTAGGCGGAAAACACGGCCAGGCTGCCATGCGCGAGGTTGATTATGCGCATCACCGAAAACATGAAGGAGAGGCCGCAGGCGATCAGCGCGTAGTAGCCGCCGAGCAGGATGCCCTGGACGATCTGGTTGCTCATGCCGGCACACTCCCGGCGCTTTTTCTGTGCAGACCAAAATAGGCTTTCGTCACTTCATCGCGGGACATGCCCTTGCTCGGGCCTTCCAGCGCGACGCGTCCTTCGAGCATGCAGATGACCTTGTCCGAGACCGAGAGCGCGCGATTGAGGTCCTGTTCGACCAGGATTATCGTCGTGCCGGAGCTGATCAGGCCTTGCAGCGAAGCGTATACGCGATCGACCACCAGCGGCGACAGGCCGAGCGAGACCTCGTCGAGCAGCAGCAGTTCGGGATTGCTCATCAAAGCGCGGCCGATGGCGGTGGCCTGCTGCTCGCCACCGGAGAGATGCCCGGTCTTGGCATGGCGGCGCGGCTTCAGATTGGGGAACGTGTCGAGCACTCGTTCCACGCTCCAGTCGCCGGGACGGCCGGCGGTCTTGCCAAGCAGGAGGTTCTCCTCGACCGTCATCTGCACGAACAGTTTTCGCCCTTCCGGCACCAGCGCGACGCCCATGCCGACGCGCTTGTGCGAGGGAACGCCGGTGATATCGGCACGATTCAGCAGCACGCGGCCGGCCGTCGGCTGGTGCGCGCCGGCGATCGCCCGCAGCAGGGTCGTCTTGCCGGCGCCGTTGGCGCCGACCAGCGCCAGCGTTTCGCCGCGCTCGATCGAGAAGTTCACGCCGCGCACCGCCTGCAACAGGCCGTGGCGGACGACCAGATTCTCGATTGCGAGCAGGCTCATTTCGGGCCTCCGCCGAGATAGGCCCGCACGACTTCGGGGTCGGCCATCACCGCTTGCGGCTCGCCATCGGCGATGATCTTGCCGGCGTCCATGCAGATCAGCCGCTCGGCCACCTGCAGCAGGATGTGGACGATGTGCTCGATCCAGACGATGCCGATCTTGCGGCGGCGCAATTCCTTGATGGTATCGACAAGTTCGCTCGCCTCGCCATCGGTCAGTCCGCCGCCGATCTCGTCGAGCAGAAGCAGCGTAGGCCTTGCCGCGAGCGCGCGGGCAAGTTCCAGCCGCTTGCGGTCGAGCAGGCCGAGCGTTTCGGCGCGCCGGTTGGCCACGCCCATCATGCCGCACAGTTTCAGCGACTCCAGCGCCTCTTCATAGGCCTCGTCGCGGGCGAGACCGGCGCCATGCGACGCGGCAACAAAAACGTTCTCGAACGTGGTCATGCCGCTGAACGGCTTGGGCACCTGGTGCGTGCGCACCAGGCCGAGACGACAGCGCGCTGTAGCCGGCATCGCGGTCACATCGCCACCCTTGAAGGCGACCGTGCCGGCGCTCGGCGGGAAGGCGCCTGATAAGATGCTGAGCAGCGTCGTCTTGCCGGCGCCGTTCGGACCGACGATGCCGACGGCCTCATCGGCATTCATGGCGAAGTCGACATCGTCGAGCACCACCAGCGCGCCGAAGCGTTTCTGGATGCCGGCAGCGCGGAGGATCGCGGCGTTTGCTGAACCGTTCACGATGCGATCCCCGTAACCGACCGTCAGCTGTTATACGGCTGGAGCTTGGCCTCGACCGGAACCTTCGGGTCGGTGGCGTTCTCGGTCACGACGTAGTCGAGCGGGAATTTGCCGCCTTCCTTGGCCGCCACCCATTGGGTGCCGATGATCGGGCCGGGAGAGACATTGGCGACCGGGCCGCTGGTGAAGTCGACCTTGCCGATCATGGTCTCGGTGTTGAGCGTGCTCAGCGCCTTGGCGACGGCCGCCTTGTCCTTGGCGTCGGTGCTTGCCTTCAGCGCCTCGAAGCCGGCGTCGAGCAGCGACATCGAGGCGCCGAGCTGCTGCGTCCACTGCTTGCCGCTGGCGGCCTCATAACCGTCGGCCAGTTCGGTCCCCGAAACGCCGGTCAGCGGCGACTTGTAGGGAAAGGCCTTGTGCCAGTAAGCGGCGCTCGAAATCTTGTTGCCGAGATCGCCCAGCGCCTCGATGTCGGACGGGAACAATCCGGTCTTGGCGACCTGGCAGATCTTGATCTGCTTGATCAGGCCTTGCTGTGCAGCCTGACGCCAGAAGGCGGCGAAGTCCGGCGGGATCGGGAAGGAGTTGAAGATCTCGACGCCTTCCTGCTTGAACAGCGCGATCTGCGAGGAATAGTCGGTGGTGCCGGTCTCGTAGGCGCCGGGATCGACGATGGTGAAACCCTGCTTTGCCAGCAACGGCGCCAGATGGGTGCGGATGGCATTGCCGTCGGCGTCGTTGGGATACATGACGCCGACCTTCTTGTTGGTCTCGATCAGGCTCCATTGCGAGATGTAGGTCCGGAAGAACTCGTCGACGCCGAAGCCGAAATGATAGGTCCATTTGAACGGCGAGGGTTCGCCGGGCTTGGCGCCGCGGCCGAAATACCAGGCCTCCCACGGCATGACGGTGGAGAGGCAAGGCACGCCGGCGGCTTCGCAGGCGTCGGCGACCGGGTTGATCACCTCCGGCGTCGACACCGCCAGCATCAGGTCGACGGCCTGGTTGTTGATGAGGTCCTTGGCGAGCTGGCCGGCGCGCGACGGGTCGGATTGCGTGTCCTGGTCGATGATCTCGACACTGTATTTCTTGCCGCCGATGTCGAGGCCGTTGGCGAGCGCCTTGCGGGCGAGATCGAGCACATAGCCGTCGGTCTGGCCGAAGCCGGCGAGCGGCCCGGTGCGCGGGCTGACAAAGCCGACCTTCAGCGTGTCGGCGGCCTGCGCGAATGCCTGGCCGCGGCTGAGCGCAAGTGCCGCGCCGCCGGCGAGCGATGTGGCGATGAACTGGCGCCGCGAGACGCCGGATTTGCTTGAGGTCATGCTGGTATTCCTCCCTTTCCTGACGGCACCTGGAGGTCACCGCCGGCCTGCTCAAAATCGATGCCGCCCGTTCTTAAGATCGGAGATCGCCCCGGCATGCCTTGAGGCGGCAGCGGAACGCCGCCAATGCCGATAACGGCACGATTTCGATCCTCCCATCGTCACAGTGCCCTAGGTGTTTGGTTTGGTAAAATGATATTTTGCGGTGTTTCGTTAACCAACAGGTTATGGAAATACGGCTGAAGGCCCGCTCTGCGCCAGATTGGCGAAAGGTGCTCAGGCGTTCTGGCTGGCCGCCTCGCGAATGGTCTGCAGCAGGATGGTGAAGGCCGGCGAAGGCGCAGTGTCGGTCCGCATCGTCAGGCCGACGGGCCCTTTGGTTTCCTCGGTGTTGACGGGCAAGGCGACGAAGGCGCCGCTGGAGAGTTCGTTGGCGACGACGCCTGTCGATATGATCCAGACCGCATTGCTTTGGCGCAGGAAGGCACGGCCGAAGGAATCCGAGACGGTCTCGATCTCGGTCGCAGGCGCCGTCATGCCGTTGGTGATGAACAGGCGGTCGACGAACGGGCGGATGACCGACTCCCGCGTCGGCATCAGCACCGGGAATTCATCGAGCCGGGCGAAGATGTCCTGGCCCGGCTGCAGCAGCGGATGGCCGGCCCTCACCACGAACAGCACCGGTTCGGAATAGAGATGCTCGAAGAAGAAGCCGGTCATGTTTTCCGGCGCCGCAAGCCGGCCGACGACGAGATCGAGCGCACCGACGCGCAACTGTTCCAGCAGGACCGCGTTCTCGCCGGTGACGATCTTGATCGCAGCACCGGTATTTTCACTCAGGAACAGGCTTATGGCGCGTGGCATCACCTTGGCCGACACTGTCGGGAGCGCGCCGATGCGGATCGGATGCCGGTTGATGGCGCCGTCCTGGCGGACGGAATCGACGCCGCGCTTCAGTGCCGTGATCGCCGTGCCGGCATGGCCGAGAAAGATTTCGCCAAGCCGCGTCACCCTGATGCCGCGGCCGTCGCGTTCGACGACAGCGATGCCAAGCGCCTCCTCCAATTCGCGCAACGTCTTGGTCACGGCCGGTGGGCTGACATGGAGAAAGTCGGCCGCCCTCGCCACGCTGCCTTGCCGCGCTACCTCAAGGAATGCCTGCAGGTGACGGAACCTTATGCGGCTTTCGGACATGTTCTCATAACCTAGCAGTTAATGAAACGGCGTAAAATATCATTTTACCAAACCAAATGCCTTGTGCAATGTGAACACGGAGGATCGAAATCGTGCCATTCGTCAACATTGGCGGCATCACGCTGCACCATCGCCATATCAAGGCGAAGGGAAATGCGCGGCCGATCGTGTTCATCAATTCGCTGGGCACCGACTTCCGCATCTGGGACGAGGTGTTGTCCGAACTGGGTGGCGAAATGCCTGTGTTGGTCTACGACAAGCGCGGCCATGGCCTGTCCGACATTGGTGGCGTCAGCTCGATCGACGAGCATGTCGATGATCTGTCGGGCCTGATCGATCATTTCGAACTGAACAATGCGGTGCTGTGCGGCCTGTCGGTGGGCGGCCTGATTGCGCAAGGGTTTTATGCCCGGCGCCCCGAAATCGTCGACGGCCTCATCCTGTGCGACACCGCCCACAAGATCGGCACGGCCGACAGCTGGAACACCCGCATCGAAACGGTCGAAAGCAAAGGCATCCAGGCCATCGCCGATGCCGTGCTCAAAATGTGGTTTACGCCTGCCTTCCACGCGGACCGTGTCGCCGAGCTCGACGGCTACTGGAACATGATGACCCGGCAAGCCGTCGCCGGCTATATCGGCACCTGCGCCGCGGTGCGCGATGCCGATTTCACCGAGGCCGCGCAGGCGATCGCGGTGCCCACGCTTTGCGTCGTTGGCGACCAGGACGGCTCGACGCCGCCGGATCTCGTCCGCTGGCTGGCCGATCTGATCCCAGGCGCACATTTCGAAATCATTCGTGACGCCGCGCACATCCCTTGCGTCGAACAGCCCGAGGCGCTGACCACCCTGATCCGCGATTTCGTCGCGGCGCTTCCCCTGAGAAAGCAGACCCATGGATGAACTGCCCAAAAACGAAACCAGATACCGAACCGGGCTGACCGTCAGGCGCTCGGTGCTCGGCGACCCTCATGTCGATCGCAGCGAGGATGCCGTCACCGATTTCGACCGGCCGTTCCAGGAGCTGATCACCGAGGCAGCCTGGGGCACTGTGTGGGCGCGTCCGGGCTTCAGCAGGCGCGAACGCTCGATCGTGACGCTGGCACTGCTGGCCGCCCTTGGCCATGATGAAGAGGTCGCCATGCATGTGCGCGCCACCGCCAACACCGGTGCGTCGCGCGACGATATCTGCGAAGCGTTCCTGCATGTCGCGATCTATGCCGGCGTGCCGGCCGCCAACCGCGCCTTCAGGATCGCCAAGGAGGTGTTTTCGGAAATGGACGGAAGCAGGGCTGGCCATGCCAGCTGATGCCGGCTCGAACCGCAGGCCCGAGAGCGGCGCCTTCTTCCAGCGCGACCGCGGCTGGCATCCGCCGGCGCTGACGCCCGACTACAAGACGTCAGTGCTGCGCTCGCCGCAAAAGGCGCTGCTGGCCTTCGACAACACGGCTTCGGAAATCACCGGTCCGGTGTTCGGCCACGCCATGCTGGGCGAACTCGACAATGACCTGATCCACAATTTCGCAAAGCCCGGAGAGAGCGCCATCGGCGAGCGTATCATCGTCTATGGCCGCGTGCTCGACGAGCGCGGCCAGGGCGTCTCAGGCGCGCTGCTCGAATTCTGGCAGGCCAATTCAGGCGGCCGCTACCGCCACAAGAAGGACGGCTATCTCGCGCCGCTCGATCCGAATTTCGGCGGCTGCGGCCGCACCATCACCGATGCCGATGGCGGTTATGCCTTTCGCACGGTGAAGCCAGGTCCCTATCCCTGGCCGAACGGGCCCAATGACTGGCGGCCGTCGCACGTCCATTTCTCGGTGTTCGGCCACGGCTTCGCACAGCGGCTGATCACCCAGATGTATTTCGAGGGCGACCCGCTGATCTGGCGATGCCCGATCGTGCGCGGTATCCGCGACAAGGCGGCGATTGAGACGCTGGTCGCCGCGCTCGACATGCAGGCGACGATCCCGTTCGACGCGCGCGCCTACAAGTTCGACATCGTGTTGCGCGGACGCCGTGCCTCGCTGTTCGAAAACCGTCCGGAGGGCAATTGATGGCGCAGTCGCTCAGCCGGCTGAAGGAGAGCCCATCGCAGACCGCCGGGCCCTACGTGCATATCGGGCTGACGCCGAATTTCGGCGGTATCGGCGGCGTCTACCCGACAGACCTGGGCGCCACGATGCTCAACGACAACGCCAAGGGCGACCGCATCGGTTTGCGCATTCGCGTGCTCGACGGCAACGGCACGCCGCTCAGGGATGCGTTGATCGAGATCTGGCAAGCGGATGCCAATGGCTTCTACAATTCGCCGGCCGAATTGCGCGGCGATGCCGATCCGGATTTTCAGGGCTGGGGCCGTCAGCCGACCGACATGGAAACCGGCCTGTGCAGTTTTCAGACGATCAAGCCGGGACGCGTGCCGTATGGCGACGGCCGGCTGATGGCGCCGCATATCAGCCTGTGGATCGTCGCCCGCGGCATCAATATCGGCCTCCACACGCGGCTCTATTTCTCCGACGAGGCCAAGGCCAATGCCGAGGATCCGATCCTGGCCCGCATCGAGCACAAGGTGCGCGTGCCGACGCTGATCGCCGAGCGGCAAGGCGACGACTATATTTTCGACGTCCATCTCCAGGGGGAGAAGGAAACGGTCTTCTTCGACAGCTGACGGAGGAAACCAGCACATGACCGTATCGCCCTTCGACCATCCGCTGCTTTCCGGCCTGCTCGGCGACGAGGAGGCGGCTCGGCATTTTTCGGTGGATGCGGAAATCGCCGCCATGCTCGATTTCGAGCGCGCGCTGGCGCAAGCGGAAGCCGAAAGCGGGATCATCGGCACGGATGCCGCCGCGGCGATTGTACCTGTCCTGTTGTCATACAAGCCGGATACCGTGCGGCTGCGGGCCGGTGTGGCCAAAGATGGCGTGATCGTGCCCGAACTGGTGCGCCAGTTGAAGGCAGCGGTCGGCGCGCCGCACGACGCCGGCGTGCATTTCGGCGCAACCAGCCAGGACGTCATCGACACTGGCCTGGTTCTTCGGCTGCGCCGGCTCATTGAACATCTCGACCTGCTGCTGACTGAAAACATTTTGCGGCTGGTGGGGCTGGAAGAACGTTTTGGCAGCCGTGCATTGACAGCGATTACGCGCATGCAGCCGGCGATCCCAATTCAGGCGTCGGACCGCGTGGCGGTGTGGCGCACGCCGCTGCAAAGGCATCAGCAGAGGCTGTCGGAACAATCCGGGCGCCTGCTCGTGGTGCAGTTCGGCGGCGCTGCGGGCACGCTGGAGAAGCTCGGCGACAAGGGGCCTGCGGTGCGCGCAGCCCTTGCCGCAAAACTCGGCCTTGGCGATGCGCCGCAATGGCACAGCCAGCGCGATGCGCTGGCCGAATTCGCCGGGCTGCTATCGCTTGTCACCGGCAGCCTCGGCAAATTCGGCCAGGACGTTGCGTTGATGGCGCAAGGTGGAACCGACATCAAGCTGTTCGGCGGCGGCGGCTCGTCGGCCATGCCGCACAAGCAGAACCCGGTGAAGGCGGAAGTGCTGGTGACGCTGGCGCGCTTCAACGCCATCCAGCTTTCCGGCATGCACCAGGCGCTGGTGCATGAGCAGGAGCGCTCCGGTGCTGCCTGGACGCTGGAATGGCTGCTCTTGCCGCAAATGGCGATAGCGACCGCGGCTGCGCTACGGCTCGCCGCCGAACTCGCCGGACAGATCGAAAGCCTGGGACACTGATGCGCACAAAGATCGTCATTGTCGGCTCCGGACCGTCCGGGCTGCTGCTTGGCCAGCTTCTCGGCACCATTGGCGTCGAGACGGTGATCCTCGAACGTTCGAGCCGGCAGCATGTGCTTGGCCGGGTGCGGGCAGGGGTGCTCGAACAAGGCACCGTCGAGTTGCTCGAACAGGCGGGCGCAGCTGTAAGGCTGCATGCCGAGGGCCTGCTGCATGCCGGCATCTCGCTTGCGTTCGGCGGCGGCCTGCACCGGCTCGACCTCACGGCACTGACCGGCGGCAAGCATGTCACCGTCTATGGTCAGACCGAGGTGACGCACGATCTGATGGACAAGCGCGAGGCGGCCGGGCTGACCACCGTCTATGAGGCGGCCAACGTCGCGCTGCATGGTTTCGATGGCGAAGCGCCCTACGTCACCTACGACAAGGACGGCGTCAGCCATTGCATCGACTGCGACTTCATCGCCGGCTGCGACGGCTATCACGGCGCTAGCCGCAAATCGGCGCCTGGGCGGGCGCTGAAAACCTTCGAGCGAACCTATCCCTTCGGCTGGCTCGGCGTGCTGGCCGAAGTGCCGCCGGCCGATCACGAACTGGTCTACGCCAACCATGAGCGGGGCTTTGCGCTGTGCTCGATGCGGTCGACGCATCGCAGCCGCTACTATGTGCAGGTTCCGGTTGATGAGAGCGTCGAGGCCTGGAGCGACGACCGCTTCTGGGATGAGTTGCGCCGTCGCCTGCCCGAGCAGACTGCCGCCGCCGTTGTTACCGGGCCGTCCTTCGAAAAGTCGATCGCGCCGCTGCGCTCCTTCGTTGCCGAGCCGATGCGCTTCGGCCGGCTGTTCCTGGTCGGCGACGCCGCCCATATCGTGCCCCCGACCGGCGCCAAAGGGCTCAACCTCGCTGCCAGCGACGTGCGCTATCTCTTTGCCGGACTTCGCGAATTCTATGTGGACAAATCGCAGGCCGGGCTTGACGCCTATTCGGCCAAGGCGCTGGCGCGGGTCTGGAAGGCGGTACGCTTCTCCTGGTGGATGACGACGATGTTGCACCGCTTTCCTGATACGGGCGAGTTCGGCCAACGCATCCAGGAAGCCGAGCTCGACTATCTCGTGCATTCGCAAGCGGCGTCGACCGCGCTGGCTGAAAACTATGTCGGTTTGCCCTATTAAGGGCGGTGCAAACTCAAACCCGTTCGAGCGCCACCGCGATGCCCTGGCCGACGCCGATGCACATGGTGGCCAGCGCATAGCGGGCGCTGCGCTCGCGCAGTTCCAGTGCCGCGGTGCCAGTGATACGCGCGCCCGACATGCCCAAGGGATGACCAAGCGCGATGGCGCCGCCATTCGGATTGACGTGCTCCGCATTCTCGGAGATGCCGAGTTGACGGAGCACGGCGATCCCTTGGGAGGCGAAGGCTTCGTTGAGTTCGATGACATCGAATTGGTGCGGTGTCAGGCCGAGGCGGGCGCAGAGCTTTTGTGTCGCCGGGGCAGGGCCGATGCCCATGATGCGTGGCGCCACGCCGGCGGCAGCGCCGCCGAGGATGCGGGCGATCGGCGTCAGGCCGTGTTTTTGCACAGCCGCTTCGGAGGCGATGATCAGCGCCGCCGCGCCATCGTTGACGCCCGATGCGTTGCCGGCGGTGACCGTGCCACCTTGCCGGAACGGCGTCGGCAATTTGGCCAGCGACTCGACCGTGGTGCCGGCGCGGGGATGCTCATCCTTCGATACGATAATCGCATCGCCCTTTTTCTGCGGGATCGTCACCGGGGTGATCTCCTTCGCCAGCCGGCCATTGGCCTGTGCCGCGACGGCCTTGTCCTGGCTGCGCACGGCAAACGCATCCTGGTCGGCGCGCGACACCTGGAAGTCCTCGGCGACGTTCTCGCCGGTCTCCGGCATGGAATCGACGCCATATTGTTTCTTCATCAGCGGGTTGATGAAGCGCCAGCCAATCGTGGTGTCATGGATCTCGGCATGGCGTGAAAAGGCGGTCTCGGCCTTGGGCATGACGAAGGGCGCGCGGCTCATCGATTCGACGCCGCCGGCGATCATCAACTCGGCTTCGCCCGCCTTGATGGCGCGGGCGGCAATGGTGAGCGCATCCATGCCGGAACCGCAGAGGCGATTGACGGTCGCGCCCGAAACTTCCTTGGGCAACCCGGCCAAGAGCAGCGACATGCGGGCTACATTGCGGTTGTCCTCGCCGGCCTGATTGGCGCAGCCATAGACGACGTCGTCGACAGCCTGCCAGTTGATGCCGGCATTGCGCTCGACCAGCGCCTTCAGCGGGATGGCGCCAAGATCGTCGGCCCGCACCGACGACAGCGAGCCGCCGAAACGGCCGATCGGGGTGCGGATGTAATCGCAGATGAATGCCTCGGTCATGTCATGCGGCCTTTTCTTTTCCGCTTCCCTCATGCGCCGCCTTGGTGCGGGCCTGCAGGTCGCGCAATGTCGTCAGCTCGAGTTCCGTCGGCGCCGGCGTTTCGTCAAGCGCCTCGGCGAACTTTACGATCCAGCCACAGCTGTCCTGCACCTGCTGCCGCGTTGCGCCGGGATGCAACGACACCACGGTGAATTCCTTGCTCACCGGATCTGGCTTCCAGATGGCAAGGTCGGTGATCAGCAGCGTCGGCCCTGATGTCTCGATGCCGAGGCGCTGGCGATGGTCGCCGCCATCGCCATGGCCGAAGGAGGTGAAGAAGTCGATCTTCTCGACCATGCCGCGCTTGGACTGCGCCATGGTGATGTAGATCACCTTCGACGAGGTGGCGATCTCCGGCGCGCCGCCGCCGCCGGGCAGGCGGGTCTTGGGATGCGCATAGTCGCCGATGATAGTGGTGTTGATGTTGCCGAACTTGTCGAGCTGCGCCGCGCCAAGAAAGCCGATGGAGATGCGCCCGCCCTGCAGCCAGTAGCGGAACATCTCCGGCACCGAGACGGTCGTGACGGCGGTGTCGCAAAGTTCGCCGTCACCGATCGACAGCGGCAAAACATCGGGCGCGGTGCCGATGGTGCCGCTTTCATAAATCAGCGTGATGTCGGGCGCATGCGTCAGCCGCGCGACATTGCAGGCGGCCGACGGCGCACCGATGCCGACGAAGCAGACATCGTCGTTTTTCAGGGCTCGGCTGGCGGCAACCGTCATCATCTCATTGGGAGCAAAGCCGCTCATCCCGCGCTCCTCAGATGCTTTACGCGGCCAGCGAAATCGTCCGCCGTGCGTTCGAGGACATTGGCCTGCATCCAGGCCTTGAATTTTTCACGGTCAGCGGCGATGTCGTCCCATTCGAGATAGGCGGCATTGTCGCGCGCATAATAGCCGTGCGTGTACGAGGGATGCGAACCGCCTGATACCACCGAGATCGCAGCGATGGTCCAGCGCGGCAGCACGGTGAGATTGGGATGCAGGTCGTCGAAATTGTCGACGACTTCCTCTACCGTCACCACGGCGCGCTTGGCCGCGAGCACCGCTTCCTTCTGGATGCCGATAATGCCTTCGACCAGAACATTGCCTTTTTTGTCGGCCTTCTGAGCGTGGATGAAGGTCACGTCCGGTCGGATGGAAGGAACGGCGGCAAGCACCTCGCCGGTGAACGGGCAGGTGACCGAGCGGATGTTGGGATTGACTGCCGCCAGCCCGGCGCCGCGATAGCCGCGGAACACCGCGCAAGGCAGGCCGGCAGCTCCCGCCTCGTAGGCGTTGGCCATGCCGGCATGGCTGTGCTCCTCGATCTCGATCGACCGGGGGAAGCCGTTCTCGATGGCGTCGCGGGCGCGGCGCAGCAGGCCGACGCCGGGATTGCCGACATAGGAGAAGATGATCTTCTTGGCCATGCCCATGCCGATCATCTGGTCGTAGATCAGGTCGGGGGTCATGCGGATGAGCGTCAGGTCGCGAAAGCCCTGGCGGATGGCCTCATGCGCCGCCGCCGTCGGGATCAGATGCGTGAAGCCTTCGAAGGCGACCGTATCGCCATCATGCAGGTTCTCAGCCACGGCCTGTTTGAGCGGCAGGAAATTGACCATCGCCAAGAACTCCGAAGTTCAAAAAGTTCGTATTGCGAACATTTGTTTTGTATGAGATATTTTTACATCGCGCCGCCGAGACGAGTCAAGGCGGCGCATTGTCTTGCGGAGGCCGCATGGAGGACAAGGCAAAGACGCGCGACCATGTCGGCTCGCTGGAGCGCGGCCTTGCAGTCATGGAGATACTGGCCCGGCATCCGGCCGGGATGACGCTGACCGAAATGGCGGAGGAGGCGGGGCTGACCCGCGCCGGCGCGCGTCGCTTCCTGCTGACGCTGACCGCCACCGGCTATGCCACGCAATCCGGCCGGCAGTTTTCGCTCTCGCCGCGCCTGCTCGCCATCGTGCGCTCTTGGCTCGGCGGCGCCTCGCTGTGGACATTCGCGGCATCCATCATGCGCGACGTCGCGGGCCAATTCGACGAGGCCTGTAACGCGGCGGTGCTGTCGGGCGAGGAAGTCGTCTATGTCGCGCGCATTCCTGGCCGCCGCATCCTCAGCGTTTCGCTCGATGTCGGCACCAGGCTGCCGGCGCATTGCACCTCGATGGGGCGCGTCCTGCTTGCGGGGCTGGGCGCGGATGAGCTGAAGGCCTTGCTTGCAGAGGCGAGGATCGAACGGCGCACGCCGAAGACGATCACCAGCCGCGCCGCGCTGGCCAAGGCCATCGACGCGGCGAGGGCGGATGGCTTTGCCGTCGTCGATGAAGAGCTGGAACTTGGCCTGCGCTCGATAGCGGTGCCGATCTATGACCGCGCCGGCAAGACCGTGGCGGCGATCAACGTCTCGACGCAGTCGGCGCGGTTCTCCGTCGATGCGATGGAGCGGGATATCCTGCCAGCGCTGCGGACGGCCAAGCAACGGATTGAGGAATTTTTCTTCGTGTGAGCGCAAGGCTAATCGCCTGAGGGAAGCGCTGCCCCCGCTCTGTCTCGGAGACGGGACGCCCTGCGCGGTTAGCGTCGCCATGCGAACAAACGATGCCCGGGGCACCTGAGCACAACGCATATGCGTGAATCCAAATATATCGTTGACGTCGCCCTTCAACTCCAATATCGAACAGGACTATACAGGTTTATTGAACAGGTACCCATATGAAGCGGCGCGCGGTTCAACTGTCTCCCGGCACGGGCAAGCCCGAGCAGATCGCCACCGTTCTCGAACATGAGATCCGCTCCGGCGTGCTTGGCTTCGGCGACCGCCTGCAAAGCGAGAACGAACTCGTCCAGCGCTTTTCCGTCAGCCGCAACACGGTCCGCAAGGGCCTCGAGGAGCTGTCCAGCCGGGGGCTGATCACCACCAAAGTCGGCATCGGCTCCTTCGTCACCTTCGACGGCAAGCCGGTCGACGACGCCATCGGCTGGTCGCGGGCGCTGGCCAATGCCGGCGCCAATGCCGAGACGCGGACGCTGCGGCTTGAAGTGATCGAGGATGCCGATCTTGCCGCGCTGCTTGGCATCGAAAGCCCGTTCTTCATCGCCGTCGACCGGGTGCGCACCAATGCCAGCGACGGCCATGCGATCTCCATCGAACGCAGCCGCCTGCCGCTGTCGCCCGAACTGGAGGACGTGCCGCTGCGCGGCCTGCGCGAAGGCTCGCTGCACCAGACGCTGCGCGGCGCCGGCCTCATCCCAGACCATGGCGAGGAATGGGTCGGCATCGAGATGCTCAATGCCGAAGACGCCGCCATTCTCGGCTGCCCGCAAGGCACGCCGTTCCTGCGCGGACGCCGGCTGACGCGTGCGGCCGACGACCGGCCGATCGAATATGTAACCAGCCTGCTCAACCCGGCGCATTTCGCGCTGCATATGAGGTTTTGAGCGATGCCGGACAGAACCGACGACACGCTCGATCGCGCCATGGGCGCGCTTGTCGGTGGGGCGCTCGGTGATGCGCTCGGCATGCCGACGCAGCTTCTGTCGCCGGCGCGGATCGCCGAGCTATACGGCCATGTCGAGGATTTCGTGGCGCCGCTTGCCGATCATCCGGTGTCGAAGGGGCTCGTTGCCGGCACCATCACCGACGATACCGAACAGGCGTTGCTGCTCGGCCGCATCCTGGTTCAGTCCGGCGACCGCTTCGATCATGCGCGCTGGGTGAACGCACTGCTCGACTGGGAGCGCGAGGTCAAGGCGCGCGGCAGCTATGACCTGCTGGGACCATCGACCAAGCGCGCCATCGACGCCATCAATGACGGCGTGCCGGCGGAAGAGGCGGGAATCCGGGGCGACACCAATGGCGCGGCCATGCGCATCGCGCCGGTCGGCATCATGATGCCGCTGGAACCGTTCGATGCTTTTATCGCCAAGGTGGCGGAGACCTGCCGTGCGACGCACAACACCTCGATCGCCATCGCTTCGGCTGCCGCCGTCGCCGCCGCCGTCAGCCGTGGCATCGCCGGCGGCGACTGGCGTGCCGCTTCCGACAGCGCGGTAGCAGCCGCGCGGCGAGGCGCCAGGCTCGGACATTGGGTGACTGGTGGCGATATCGCCGCGCGTATCGCCTGGGCGCAGGAGCTCGTGCGCGGCAAGACCATGCGGGATGCGATCGGGCTCATCACCGATCTCGTCGGCACCGGTGTGGCCAGCCAGGAGTCCGTGCCGGCAGCTTTCGCCGTGCTTGAAGTCGCGCAGGGCGATCCCTGGCAAGCGGCAATCATCAGCGCCAATCTCGGCGGCGACACCGACACGATCGGCGCGATTGCCTCAGGCATGGCCGGCGCCTGCGTCGGCTTTTCGCAACTGCCGCAACAACACATTGCCGGGCTCGTCGGCATAGATATGGGGGAGGTGCGCTCGCTTGCCGAAGACCTCGTCGCGGCGCGCACGGCAAAGGCCAGCAAGGATGCCGCGGCATGAGTGGGCGTCTGGTCCATATCGGCAGCGCCGTCGTCGACTATGTCTACCGCATCGACGCCTTGCCGGCGCCGGGCTGCGAGAAGACCGCGTCGAGCTTTGCGCAGGTCGCCGGCGGCGGCTTCAACATGATGGTCGCGGCCAGCCGCACCGGCATGACGGTGGTGTTCGGCGGCCAGCTCGGCAGCGGACCGAATGGCGATTTTTTGCGCGCCGCGTTTGCGGCCGAAGGCATCATAACGCTGACGTCGCCATCGCCGGTCATGGACAGCGGCAATTGCGTCGCCATGATCTCCGGGGATGCCGAGCGCACCTTCGTGTCGTGGCCCGGTGCGGAGAGCATTCTCAGCCTCGAGATGATGAGGCCCGTGGTGGTCGCGCCTGATGATTGGGTGTTCACGTCGGGCTATACGCTGAGCTATTCCGGCAGCCGCGACGCGCTGACCGACTGGATCGAGGCGCTGCCAGAAAACATTCCCTTCGTTTTCGATCCAACGCCGGTCATCGCGGATATCCCACGTCCCATCCTGTCGCGGGTGCTTGCCCGTACGACATGGCTGAGCTGCAACATGACGGAAGCGGTCGAGATCGCTGGGCAAGGCGATGTCGAGGCACTCGCCGCCCGGCTGCTCGCCGACCACTGCCCAAAGGCCGAAGGCGTCGTTATCCGCGCCGGCGCCAAGGGCTGTTTCGTGAGGTTGGTCAATGGCGAGACGCAGACCATTGCCGGCTTCAAGGTCGATGCCATCGACACCAATGGCGCCGGCGACACCCATATCGGCGGTTTCGTCAGTGCACTCTCGCGCGGCGTGCATCCCTTCGAGGCGGCGCGCTATGCCAATGCGGCGGCAGCACTTTCCGTCACCCGCCATGGCGGCTCATCGGCGCCGACCGACAGCGAGATCCAGACTTTCCTGAGCCAGGCCGCCACGGGCGAGCCGGGCCAGAACCAGAAGGCCCATCAGACAGCCTGACCCGCCAAGCGGGCAAACAAGAGAGGAACGAACATGCGCATGCCAAGACTGACTGCCCTGCTGACGGCGACCGCCGTCATCACCTCCGCGCTCACGCTGGCCGCCAGTGCCGCCGAAGTGCATGTGCTCAACTGGAAGGGCTACGGCGCCGACGAGCCGTGGGCGATCGAAGCCTTCGAAAAGGCGACCGGCAACAAGGTCGTCAACGACTTCTTCAATTCCGAACAGGAAATGCTGACCAAGATCCGCACCAATCCGGGCCTCTATGACGTGGTCATGATCAACGCCGCCTTCAACGATCAGGCGATGGCGGAAAAGCTGATCCAGCCGATCGATACCTCCAAGCTGCCGAACTATGCCGACATCAGCAAGGACAAGGCGCAATCGCCGATGCTCGACCATGACGGCAAGGTCTATGGCGTGCCGTGGGTGTGGGGCTTGACGGCGCTGGCAATCAACGAAAAGTCCTTCGACAAGCCGCCGACCTCGATCGCCGAAATGTGGGGCCCAGCGCATAAGGGCCGGGTCGTCATTCGCGACGACGCTGTCGAAGCGGTGCAGTTCGGCGCCATCGCCACCGGTCAGAATATCAACGACATCAAGGATATGGAAGCGGTCAAGGCGAAGCTGACCTCGCTGATGCCGCAGATCAAGACGTTCTGGAGCTCGGAGAACGACTGGAACCAGATGGTCGCCTCCAACCAGATCGACATCGGCACCTATTGGAGCGGCTCGGCCGACCGCGCCAAGACGCATTTCAAGCTGCCGGTCTCGCTGGTCGTTCCGCAGGAAGGCGCCGTCGCCTGGCTCGACGCGTTCTCTATTCCCGTGGGCTCGAAGAATGTCGAGGGTGCGCAGGCCTTCATCAACTGGATGATCGATCCGAAATTCTATGTCGAATGGGTCACCAAGGTCGGCGCGCCGGTGTCGGCCAACACCAAGGCGGTGGAAGCGCTGCCTGAAGACTCCTTCAACCGCAAGGTGATGGGCGATCCCGAGGTGGCCAAGCGCATCCAGTTCCAGGCGCCGATCACCGACGCGCAGCGCGAGGCCTATCTGGCGCTGTGGCAGCAGCTCAAAGTCGACGTGAAGTAACGCTCACGTCCGGACCAGCCGGCGGTTGGCGCCGGCTGGCCCTTCAATCCTGGGGAGGAGGGTATCATGGCAGTACAGGGTGCGGTCGCGTCGCGCAGCGGGCTGAGATCGGCCCTGCCGCTGCTGGCGCCGGCCTATCTCTGGCTGACGGTGGCGATCTTCCTGCCGCTCTCGGCCATGGTATTCTTCTCCTTCATGACCGACCTGCCGCTGTCGGGAAAGCCGTGGGCGTTCACCCTTGGCAATTACGCCGCCTTCTTCTCGCAGAGCCTGTACCTGACGCTGCTGCTGGCTTCGCTGCGGCTCGGCCTCGAAGTGACTTTGTGGTGCGTCGTCATCGGCTACCCCGCCGCCTATGTGCTGGCCAAGGTGCTGAAGGGGCGCAGCCGCGAGGCGATCTTCCTGCTGGTCATCTTGCCGTTCTGGTCGAACGGGCTGGTGCGCATCTTCTCCTGGGCGATGGTGCTGCGCGAGGGCGGCATCCTCGACACGGCGCTCAACGCCGTGCTGCCGTTCAAGATCAACATCGACCTGATGTATTCCTACCCCGCAATCATCATCGGCCTGGTGCACTCCTACGTGCCCTATATGGTGCTGACCTGCTATCTCACGCTGCAGGCAATCGACGACTCGCTGATCGAGGCCGGGCGCTCGCTCGGCGCCTCGCGGCTGCAGGTGCTGAAGCGGGTGATCATCCCGATGTCTATGCCCGGCCTGGTGGCAGGTGCGGCACTGATCTTCGTGCCGGTCGTCGGCTCGTTCATGGAGCCGCGCATTCTCGGCGGTCGCACCGGCACGTTCTACGGCACGGTGATCGAAGACCAGTTCGTCGCCGTGTTCAACTGGCCGCTTGGTGCGGCATTGTCGTTCATCCTGCTCGCCGTCGTGCTGGTCATCCTCGCAGTTGCCTCGCCGGTGCTGAAGAGGGCCGCGTGATGAAGACCACCCGCATCCTCCAAGGGCTGGGCCGGTTTTACATCTTCCTGCTGCTCGCCTTCCTCTATCTGCCGATCATCATCATGGCGCTGATGTCGTTCAACGTCTCGCCCTTCTACCAATTGCCGTTCGAATGGACGACGGAATGGTATGCCTCGCTCTGGCAGAACGACCAGCTGATCGCGGCCACCTGGAACAGCCTCGAGATCGCGGTCATCACCACGCTCATCTCAGTGGTGCTTGGCTCGGCCGCTTCGCTAGCGCTGTTCCGCTATGATTTCCGCGGCAAGAAAGTGCTGCAGGCGCTGCTGTTTCCGCCAATCGCCATTCCGTGGCTGATCACCGGCACGGCGATGCTGATCTTCTTCTTCGGCGTCGGCATTGGCCGCGGCCTGTTCGCCATCCTGCTCGGCCATGTGGCGCTGGCGCTGCCCTATGTCATCGTCGTCGTCTCGGCCCGGCTGCAGACTTTTGCACCGGAGCTGGAAGAGGCGGCGCGCTCGCTCGGCGCCAACCAGTGGCAAGTGACGAGGCGTGTGACGCTGCCGTGGATCATGCCCGGCGTCATTGCCGGCGGCTTGTTCGCCTTTGCCGTGTCGTTCGACCAGTTCGTCGTCTCCTACTTCCTGGCGACGCCGGGGCAGACGACGCTGCCGGTCGAAATCTACGCCGCGATCCGCAAGGGGTTCACGCCCGAGATCAACGCGGTCTCGACCATCATCATCGTCGTGTCGATGGCGCTGATGCTGCTCACGGCGCGCTTCTTCAAATTCGGCGGAGAGAAATAATGGCCGGCGTGCAGGTATCGAACGTCTCGCGCAGTTTTGGCGCGCACAAGGCGCTGGACGACGTCTCCATCGATTTCGCCGATGGCGGCTTTTATGCGTTGCTCGGCCCATCGGGCAGCGGCAAGACCACGCTGCTTCGCCAGATCGCCGGCTTCGACTTTCCCGATACTGGCCGCATTGCCATTGGCGGCGAGAGTGTGGAACGCGTGCCGGTCGAAAAGCGGCGCATCGGCATGGTGTTCCAGAACTATGCGCTGTTTCCCAATATGAGCGTTGCCGACAATGTCGCCTTCGGCCTGTCGGTGCGCGGCGAAACGAAAGCGACGATCGCCACCGAAGTGCAGCGCGCGCTCGATCTCGTCCAACTCGGGAAGCTCGGCGAGCGCCGGCCGCACCAGCTCTCCGGCGGCCAACGCCAGCGTGTGGCGCTGGCGCGCGCCATTGTCACCAAGCCGCGCGTGCTGCTGCTCGACGAGCCGCTCGGCGCGCTCGACAAGGCGCTGCGCGTCGACATGCAGATCGAGCTGAAGCGCATCCAGCGCGAGATCGGCATCACCACCATCTTCGTCACCCACGACCAGGAAGAGGCGCTGACGATGAGCGACCGCATCGGAATCTTGCGGGACGGCAGGCTCGTGCAGGAAGGGCCGCCGGAGGAGATCTACGACCGGCCGAAGAGCGAGTTCGCCGCCACCTTCCTCGGTGACGCCAACATTTTTCGCGGCGATGCGACCGGCAACGGCATCCGCCTGCCGGACGGCACGGCGATTGCCGCCGGGGTGGGTGATCGGCTTGCCGCCGGTACGAAGGCCAGCTGCGCGGTGCGTCCCGAACGCATTCGCATCGCCACCGATGCCGGGGCATCGAGCGGCAATGCCAACACGCTGAAGGGGCAAGTCTCCAAGCGCATCTTCGCCGGCAACAACAGCACCTATTTCGTCGAGCGCGCCGGCCAGATGCTGAAGGTGATCGTCCAGAACACCGGCAATGACCGGCTGGCGGAAGGCCAGGATGTAATGCTCAGCTGGTCGCCGGAAAGCACCGTGCTGATTGCCGCAAACTAGTTCGCACCGTCACCCCGGCATGGTTCTGATGGGAATTGATGGAGCGGACCTTGGCTGATGGGCCGGCCATGGCGTTATATCCTGTCGTCCAAGGGAGGAACGGATGGCAGGCCAGGGTTTCGAGCCGGATGTGAGGGTTCGCACCAGCGAATACCGGATCGGTTGCATCGGCGCCGGCATGATCATGGCCGAATGCCATCTTGCCGCCTATGCGCAGGCCGGTTTCCCAGTCGTCGCCATCGCTTCGCGCACCAAGGCCAGCGCCGAGAAGGTAGCTGCACGCTGGAGCATTCCGACCGTCCACGACACGCCGGAACAGCTGATCGAGGATTCTGAGGTCGAGATCGTCGACCTTGCCTTTCCACCCGACCAGCAGCCGGCGCTGATCCGCCATGCGCTGAAGCAGCCTCACATCAAGGCGATCCTGGTGCAGAAGCCACTGGCGCTGTCGGTCGATGAAGCCGTGAAGCTGCGCGACGAGGCAGCCAAGTCAGGCAAGATCCTCTCGGTCAACCAGAACATGCGCTACGACCAGTCGATGCGCGTCCTGAAGCAGATCATCGACAGCGGCGCGCTGGGCGACATCGTCTTTGCGCAGATCGACATGCATGCGATCCCGCACTGGCAGACTTTCCTTCAGGACTACGACCGGCTGACGCTCGCCAATATGAGCGTGCATCATCTGGACGTGCTGCGCTTCCTGTTCGGCGATCCCTCGGAAATCACCACGCTGACGCGCAAGGATCCGCGCACGACATTCGACCATTCAGACGGCATCACCGTCTCGACGCTGCGCTTTCCCTCCGGCGTGCTCGCCGTGTCGCTGGAGGATGTCTGGTCCGGACCGCGCCAGGAGGGCTATGAGGACGACCAGCACATCAACTGGCGCGTCGACGGCACCAAGGGTGTCGCCAAAGGCACGATCGGCTGGCCGAAAGGCGTGGCCTCGACGCTGACCTATGCGTCGACCAAGACGACCGGCGGCGAATGGGTCAGCCCGAGCTGGGACACGATGTGGTTCCCGCATGCCTTCATCGGCGTGATGGAGCAATTGCAGCATGCGGTGAAGACAGGCGCGCCGCCGGCGCTCTCCGTCGCCGATAACGTCAAGACAATGGCACTGGTCGAGGCGGGCTACCGCTCGATGGCGCAAGGCCGCACCGTCAAACTGTCCGAGATATCGATCGACTGAACATGCCGCCGAATAGTGTGGCGGCTGAATCGCTTACCGGGAGGAGTTCACATCATGATGCAGGCAGGTATCTTCACCGGCTATTTCCCCTATGAGCTCGCGGAGGCCGCCCGCCGCATCCGTGCACTCGGCTTCAACACAGTGCAGCTCGACATGCATTTCAGGGATGTCGATCTCACGGCCGGGCAGATCACCGGGGACAAGGCGAGGACAGTGCGCGACACGTTTCGCGACCACAATCTGCCGGTCTGCTGCATCTCGGGCTACACCAACATCATCCATCCCGACAAATCCGAGCGCGAGAAGCGCGTCGGCTATCTCAAGGAAATCATCCGCAATGCGCGCGACTTCGGCTCGCCCTACGTGATCTCGGAGACCGGCACCTACAACACCGAATCCGACTGGGTGCATCATCCCAAAAACAAGACCGAGGAAGGCTTCGAGGAATGCCGCAAGGTGATCTCGGATCTTGCCCAGACGGCTTACGACCATGGCGCGGTGTTCCTGCTCGAAACCTATGTCAACAATGTCGTCGGTTCGGTCGAGGAGACGGTCAAAATGTTCGCGCAGGTCGACCATCCGGGCCTCGGCCTGCTGATGGATCCGACCAATTATTTCGAGGCGCACAATATCGACCGCATGGACCAGGTGCTGAACCAGGTGTTCGACACGCTGGCCGACAAGATCCGCATCGCGCACGCCAAGGACGTCAAGCGCTCAGGCAGCGACAAGACCGAGAAGCATGCCGATATCGGCGACGCGGACGCGCATGAGGGGCTGACCTTCCGCGGCGTCGGCGAGATCGAGCTGCCGGCGCCCGGGCTGGGATCGCTGAATTACGATCTCTATCTGCAGCGGCTCAGTGAGAAGCACCCGAACATCCCTGTTATCATCGAGCATCTGACCGAGGACGACGTGCCGCGGGCGAAAACATTTCTCGACGGGAAGTTCCGCGCCAACGGGCTTTGAGGTAGGCGAGACGGTGATGGCGACGGCGGCCAAGACAAAGCGCGATTACGGCCTGGTCGGCGAAAGCACCCGCCGGGCGATCGAGACCGGGCTGGCCTCGGCCGAGTGGTATCACACCGACGTGCCGCGCAAGGCAATGAAGGAAATGATGCAGCGCTCCGACGGGCCGGCGATCCGCGATACGGTGATCTGGATCGCAGCCATCCTGGGCTCGGCCGCCGGCATCGTGTGGTTCTGGGGCACGTGGTGGGTGGTGCCGTTCCTGCTCGTCTATGGCGTGCTCTATGGATCGTCGAGCGATTCGCGCTGGCACGAATGCGGCCATGGCACCGCCTTCCGCACACGCTGGATGAACGATGCGATCTACGAAATCGCCAGCTTCATGGTGGTGCGCAATCCGGTGCAATGGCGCTGGAGCCATGCGCGGCATCACACCGACACGATCATCGTCGGCCGTGACGCCGAGATCGCGGTAATGCGGCCGCCAAATCTGGTCAAGGCGGCGCTTGCCTTCACCGGCATTCTCGATTTCCGTTATTCGCTGCCGATCCTGGCGCGCCAGGCGTTGGGCAAGCTGTCGGACGACGAAAAGAGCTACATTCCTGAGACCGAACAGGGCAAGGCCATCACGGCGGCGCGCTGGCATGTCGCCGTGTACGTTGCGACGATCGCCCTCGCGATCGCGCTGGGTTCATGGCTGCCGCTGGTGCTGATCGGCCTGCCGCGTTTTTATGGCAGCTGGCACATGGTTCTGACCGGCCTGCTGCAGCATATCGGGTTGGCCGACAATGTCGTCGACCACCGGCTGAACACGCGCACCGTCTACATGAACCCGGTCAGCCGCTTCATCTACTGGAACATGAATTACCACGTCGAGCATCACATGTTTCCGATGGTGCCCTACCATGCGCTGCCGAGGCTGCACGAGCTGGTCAAGCACGACCTGCCGGCGGCGAACCCGTCCATGTGGCATGCCTATCGCGAGGTCTGGCCGGTGCTGCTGAAGCAGCTGCGGTACGAGGATTATTTCCTCAAGCGCGAATTGCCGCCGACGGCGCGGCCCTATCGCGGTGAATTTCACGAGCTCGATATGTCGGCGGCGGCCGAGTAGCGAATAAACCACCCGCCTTCTATCCGGCCTGTTACGGGGCCGGTAAGGTGACCGGGAAAAGCAACCAGCCAACAGGGACATCCCGATGAGCCGAAAGAGACCGACCGTCGCCGATCTGCGCGCCATGAAGGGCAAGCGCCAGCTGACCATGCTGCGCGTCCTGACCATGGACGAGGCCGAGGCTGCCGAGCGGGCAGGGGTCGATATCGTCTCGGTGCCGCCCGAGCTGGTGCTCAACCCTGAGTATCGCGATGCGGCGCCCAGCCTGTTCACCATGCCGGGCGAGAATTTTTATGAGATCGGCACGGCGGACGATTTCCTGCGCTGGGCGTTCCGGCTCTACAAGGCCGGCGCCGACGCCGTTTATTGCAGCGCCGGTTTCGCCACCGTGAAGCGGCTCGCCGACGACGCGATCCCCGTCATCGGCCATGTCGGCCTCATTCCGTCCCGCGCCACCTGGACCGGCGGCTTCAAGGCCGTCGGCAAGACCGCCGACACCGCCATGCAGATTTTTGAGGCGGTCAAGCAGTATGAGGCCGTTGGAGCTCTCGGCGCCGAGATCGAAGTGGTGCCGATCGAGGTGGCGAAGGCGATCTCGGAACGGACCTCGCTGATCATGCTGTCGATGGGTGCGGGCACCGGCTGCGACGCGCAATATCTGTTTGCCGACGATATTCTTGGCCAGAACCGGGGCCACATGCCGCGCCATTCCAAGGTCTACCGCAACTTCGCCGCCGAGTACGATCGTCTGCAGGCGGAACGCGTCGCGGCGTTTTCCGAGTACGTTGCCGACGTCGATAGCGGCGCCTATCCGGAAGACAGGCATGTCGTGCGCATGGATCCGGCCGAGCTCAGCCTGTTCATGAAACGGGTGGACGCAAAGGGCTGATCACTCGGCCTCTTTGCCGGTCGTCGCAGCGCCTTGCCATGTTCCGTCGGCGAGCATTGCGTGGAGCACCTCGGCATCCGTTCCCAGCGGCCGGTCCTCTCTCAGCATCGCTACATGCGCGCGCACCGCGGTATGGACCGCTGCTGTGCCGGGCGCCAGCTTGAGACCGTCGCGCAGGTCCACGGCTTGCGCGGCGGCCATCAGTTCGAAGGCGATCAGCCGGCGCCATAGCGCGATCATTTCGGCGCATTTCGACACCGCCAGAGGGGTCTGCGTCGCATGGTCCTCGACGCCTTCGGACACGGGAAGGAAATCCAGCATCACCGGATTGGCCTTGTGGCGGATGCCGGCCAGGATTGCCGTTGCCGTCTTTTGCAGCGGCACGAAACCGGCCGAGGCGCCGCCGACCGGTGACAAATATTTTGGCAGGCCGTTGCGGCCGGAGCCGGTCAGCTGGATCAGGCGGGCAGCACTTGCGGCGGCGCATTGTGCGATCGCCAGGCCGAGCGTCTCGAAGGCCAGCGCCAGCGATGCGGTGTGGAAATTGCCGGTCGACAGAACCAGCCCGTCATCGCCCAGCACCAGCGGATTGTCGGCGGCGGCATTGAGTTCGATCTCCAGCGCCAGCCGCGCCTGATCGATCGCCTGGATCAATGCACCATGGATCGACGGCATGCAGCGGATCGACAACGGGTCCTGCAAGGTGGTCGGCGCCGGCTCTTCGTCGCGGGCAAGCAGGTCGCGCAGGCCCCTGGCCGCCAGCTGCTGGCAGGCTGCCGGCCGCGGCAGATGCAGGCGCGGATCGAGGATGGTGCGGTTGGCGCCAAACCCTTCCATGGTCAGCGCTCCCGCCTGCTGCTGTTGCACAAAGGCAGCCAGCGCGTCGGCCAGCGCCAGCGCACCGCTGCCGGTTGAAACCGCCGAGGCGTTGATCAGCGACAGGCCGTCTTTCGGCGCCAGGCTGATCGGAGCCAACCGCGCCATCATCAACGCCTTGGCCGCCGGCATGCGCCGACCCTGATAGTCAGCTTCGCCGTCGCCGGTCAGCAGACGGGCGAGCGCCGTCATCAGCACGAGATCGCCGGCGCCGATCGAGCCCAGCTGCGGCATTACCGGATGCACGCCGGCATTGAGCGCATCGACAAGGGCGGTGAAAGCCGCCGGCGAAATGCCGGAACCGCCAACGGAGAACATCGCGGCACGCGCAAGCATGGTCGCCCGCACCGCCTCTTGGGGCAACGGTTCGCCGACAGCGCCGCTGCGCCCTTCCAGCAACTGGCGCTGGAAGGCACTGGCATCGCCTTCGACCGACGTGCCGAGATTGGCACCGAGCCCGGTGTTGAGGCCGTAAATCTGCTGACCGGACGCGGCCACCTGGTCGAGCACTTTGCGCGCTTTGTTGAGCCTCTCGATGACAGCAGGCTCAACCTCCACCTTGCGGCCGGCGCGGGCGACCGCCGCGACATCCTCGACGCTGACGCCGGCGCCGGTGAGGACGAGCGCGCTCATGCGAAGCGCAGCCTCTGGCCGATGCCTTTATCAGCAGCCTTGGCCAGCATCGCCTTGCCCAGCGCAATGTCGGACAGCGACAGGCCGCGATGCCAGAACAGGATCGTCTCGTCGTCGCTCTGGCGTCCCGGCTTGAGACCGGCAGCGATCTGGCCGAGCTCGGCGTGCAGCGTCGCTTCGCTCAGCCGCCCGGTCTCGACATGGGCGCGCAGCGAGCCGAACTTGCCGCCTTTGCACTGGCCCCAGTCGTCGACGACCATTTTCTGCATGATGTCGGTCAATGACAGCTCCACCGCGCTCATCGTACCATAGGGCACGACCAGCGCACCGGGCTTGATCCATTCGGTCTTGAGCAGCGGCTGCGGCTCCGGCAGCCGCGAGGCCTCGACGACGATGTCGGCGCCCTTGACGCAGCTCTCCCAGTCGGCGACCGCCGTGACGGTCTTGCCGAGATCGGCGGAGAGTTTGGCGGCGAAGCCGTCGCGGCTTTTCGGGCGGCGCGAATGAACGCGGATCTCGTCGAAGTCGAAGAGATGGTCGAGCAGGCGGACATTCCAATAGGCGGTGCCACGTGCGCCGATATGGGCCAGCACCTTGGAGTTCTTGCGCGCCAGATGTTTGGCGCCGATAGCGGTGACGGCGCCGGTGCGCATGTCGGTGATGACGGTGGCGTCGAGAATGGCGCGCGGCGTGCCGGTGCGCGGATCGAACAGGTTTAGAATGCCAAATTCTGAAGGGAGCCCGTGCAGATAATTGTCGACATAGTCGCCGACGATTTTCACGCCCGCCGTATCGAGCGGCGCAACGTAGCCGCGCAGAACGTTGAAATGGCCATGGAAGGAAGGGTCGGGTTCAAGATGGACGCGCGGCTCGATCACCGTCTGGCCATTGCCTTGCGCGATAAGCCCGGCTTCGACAGCGGCAATGATTTCGCCGTCGGTCATCTCCAGGGCTTCGATATCTAGGGCATTGAGGTAGTCGATATAGATAGGCTTCATGCAATGTCCTTGGCCGCCCGCCCATCCATAACAGGCTGCGAGCCGACACGGAAGTTTGTTGGATAAGCTCTGGACGGGGCCAGCCATATGCTGTTCAACGCGGTTCGCCATGACTGCCGTTCCCGACACCGAGGCCTCCGCCGCAACCGCCAGCAATGCGCGGCGCGTGGCGTTGATCGTTGCCATCGCGTTTTTCATGCAGCTGCTGGATTCGACGATCATCTCGACCTCGCTGCCACAGATGGGACAATCCTTCGGCGTGACGGCGGTGGCGATGAGCATCGGCATCACCGCCTACATGCTGACCATGGCGGTGTTCGTGCCGCTGTCGGGCTGGCTTGCCGACCGCTTCGGCGCGCGCAACATCTTCCTGCTGGCGATCGTGCTGTTCACGCTGGCCTCGCTGGCCTGCGGCTTCTCGCAAAATCTGCCTCAGTTCGTTGCCGCCCGTGTCGTGCAAGGCCTGGGCAGCGCGCTGATGACGCCGGTCGGGCGCATTCTGGTGCTGCGCAATGCGTCGAAGTCGGAGCTGCTCAACGCCACGGCGCTGATCACCTGGCCGGCGTTGTTTGCGCCCGTGGTCGGGCCGGTGCTTGGCGGCTTCATCACAACCTATCTCTCCTGGCACTGGAATTTCTTCATCAACATCCCGCTTGGGCTGGTCGGGCTGGCGCTGGTCGCGCGCTTCATTCCGGGCGACCGCGCGGCCGATCCCAAGCCGCTGGATTGGCCGGGGTTTTTCCTCACGTCGCTGGGGCTCGCGCTGCTGCTCTACGGCCTTGAGCGCATCGCACATCCGGAAGACGGCGCTTTGCCCGCCGTGCTGCTGATTGCCGCCGGCATCGTCATCGGCTGGCTGGCGGTGCGGCATCTCCGGCGCGCGCCGCATCCGCTGCTCGATCTCAGCGCGTTCAGGGTGCAGACCTTCGCCATCTCGACGCTTGCCGCCGGCACCATTTTTCGCGTGGCGATCAACGCCACGCCGTTCCTTTTGCCGCTGCTGTTTCAGGTCGGCTTTGGCCTTTCGCCGGTCGATGCCGGCTTGATGATCCTGGCCTATTTCCTCGGCAATCTCGGCATGAAGACGGTGACGACGCCGACGCTGCGGCGCTTTGGTTTTCGCACGGTCATGGTCGTCAACGGCCTGATCGCCTCGGCCTCGATCATGGCCTGCGCGGCGATCTCGCCCGAAACGCCGCAGGCGCTGGTAGTGATGCTGATGCTGATCGCCGGCCTGACGCGTTCGATGCAGTTCACGGCGCTGAATACTCTGGCCTTCGCCGACATCGATGCCGCGCAGCGCAGCTCGGCGGCGACTTTGTCGTCCATGCTGCAGCAGATATCGATGCTGTTCGGCGTGGCGGTGGCGGCTGCCATTCTCAACCTGTCGCAGATCGTCAGGGACCGGCCGGCGCTCGACCTCGTCGATTTTCGCATCGCCTTCCTGATCATCGGCGCCATCGGGCTGGTGGCGGCGTTGCGGTTCCTCGTGCTGCCGCCCGGTGCAGGCGCCGAAGTTTCAGGCCACATGACCAGGACCTGAATTCGCGATTTTCGCCGCTCAGGCGGCAATTAATTCCGCCTCGTGCTTTCGCCTCAGAACGGCACCTTCGCGCATACGCGCAATGGCGCAACCAAATGCCAAAAGCGCAGCCTTTTCCTAGGATTGCGCCAGTTCTAGCAATCGGTGCGTCCACTGGAAGATTATCACTGCCAACGGGCGTTCCGAGCGCGGATTCATTTGACGAAGCGGCGCCGAGCCGATTAGCTTTCTTCGGAAGGGGTGGCAGAGCTGCCATCGGGGCGAATGCAGACATGAACACGATTGGCTGGCCAAATGTCAGGAGCCTGAATCAGGAAGGCATTGTCTTTGCCATCGCCGTGGTGCTGTTCGTCGCCGCTGCCATTGGGCTGCCTGGTTTCATCGCTGCCAACAATCTCGTTGCCATCGTCCGCTCGGTGTCGGTGCTGGGCATTTTGGCGCTCGGCATGGCGGTCGTCATAATCGGCAGGGGCATCGACCTGTCGGCGGTGGCGATCATGGCGATGTCGGTCGCCTGGTATCTACAATTGCTCAACGCCGGAACGCCTGATGGGCTCGCCTTCGCCTATGTGCTGGCAGGCGTGCTCGCCATCGGCCTGCTCAACGGTTTTCTCGTCGCCTATGCCGACGTGCCGGCGATCTTCGTGACGCTGGCGACCGGCTCCTTCGTCTTCGGCTATGTCCGCTCGCAACTGATCACACAGGATGCGGTGCCGGTGCCTCAGGGCCATTGGGTGGAGTTGCTCGGCGGCCTGCGTTTCCTCGACATTCCGATCGAAGTGTTCGTCTTCGCCGGGCTCGCCTTCCTGTTCTTCCTGTTCCTGCGCTACACCAAATGGGGCCGCTACATCTATTTCGCCGGCGACAATCCGGTCGCCGCGCGCAACATCGGCATTCCGGTGCGGCCAATGCTGGTGCTGCGTTATGTGGTTTCGGCCTTCGTCGCGCTGATCGCCGGCCTGCTGACGGCGTCGAGCCTGCACTCGATCAACACCCGCGTCGTCAACTCGACGCTGCTCTATGACATCGTGCTGGTGGCGGTGATCGGCGGCATCGGCCTTTCCGGCGGGCGGGGCGGAGTGCGCAATGTGCTGGTGGGCGCTGCACTTATCGGCATCCTGTCGAACGCGATGACCATCATCGACATTCCGCTGCTCTATCAAAACCTGATCAAGGCGGCGATCCTGCTCGGAGCCATCATCGTCGACGGCATCATCAATCCGCGCGACGAACAGACCGCGCAGCAGGGCGACATCTAAGGGGTACCCGACGGGTCATGCGGACCGGCCGGCAATAAGTGAAAAACAGAGGATGTGACATGAAACTGATCAGAACACTGATGGCGGCCGCCACGGCGCTTGCCGCTACCGCCTTCGTCGCGCCGACCTTCGCCGCCGACGATCCGGGCCCGGCCGCATACGCGCAGGCGCTCAAGGGCAAGCGCGTCATGCTGGTGCCGCTGGCGATGGGCTTCGACCTTGCGCAGGGCTGGTCGCACTATCTGAAGACGGAAGTCGAGGCCTGGGGCGGCACCTTCGAAACACGCGATCCGAACTGGGTCGTCGATGCCGGCGCACAGGCGATCACCGACGCGATCTCGTCCGACACAAGGCCGGACGTGCTGATCATCCATGCGCCGGACCTCAACTCCTATTCCAAGCTGATGAAGAAGGCACAGGCCGCCGGCACCTACGTCATACTGGTCGACAACCCCGCCAACTTCCCGGCCGACGCCTTTGTCGGCAGCGACTGGGACCGGCTTGGCCAGCTCGAAGCCGAAGCGGCGATCAAGGGCTGCGGCGAGAACTCGTCGAAGAAGATCGGCCTTGTGCAGGGTGATCAGGCCAACTCGTCCAGTCTCTACCAGTATGCCGGCATCATGAAGGTGCTGGAGAAGCACCCCGACTTCAAAGTCGTGGCCAAGCCCGACTCCAACTGGGATCCGACGACGTCGCGCAACGTGACGACGACAATGCTGCAGCAGAACCCCGACATCTGCTCGATCATCGACTTCTGGGATGGTGACGCCACCGGCGCATCCGCCGCCATCCGCGACGCCAAGCTCGACGGCAAGGTCTTTTTGGTCACCACCGGCGGCGGCGAGAAGGCGGCCGATTGCGACAAATTGCAGGACGGAACTTACGGCGCCGTGGTGATGACCGATCTGGCTCGCCAGTCCGGCGACATGAACGCTATCATCAAGTTCCTGCTGCAGAGCGGCCAGCCGGCCGGCACGTCGCACACCTACATCTACACACTGGAGAAGGCTACGACCAAGGCCGACCTCAAGCCCGACAGCTGCTGGGACCTGAAGGCACTGCAGGCCGAAGCGGCGGCGAAGTAAGCCGCGCTTTTTCGACTGAAATAAACGAGGTGGCTGGACAATCCGGTCACCTCGTTCCCTCATGGAATAGCAGCCGCCGATGTCCTTTCGCGAACGCCTCCAGTCCTGGCGCTACAATCTCGTGCCCGACCATCTGGTCGGCGAAATCCTGACAAAACGCTGGACCGACAACGCCATTCCGTTCCTGGCGCTGGTGGCGACGCTCAGCGTGTTCGGCTCGATCATTCCCGGCTTCTTCAAGCTGACCTCGCTACAGGAATCGACCCGCCAGCTCGGCGAGTTCTCGATGGTGGTCACCGGCATGACGGTGGTGATGCTGGGCGGCGGCATCGATCTGTCCGTCGGTTCGATCTTCGCGCTGTCCTGCTTCTCCGCCGTCTATGTCTTCTTCATCCTCGAACAGTCTATCTGGCTGGCGCTGGCGGCATCGCTTGCCACCGGGCTCATCTTCGGCGCCGTCAACGGCTACCTCGTCGGCTATCTCAGGCTGCGCGCCTTTCTGACTACGCTGGTCACCTTCATTTTTGGCCGGGCGCTGTTCGATATTCTCGTCACCACCTATGCCGCAGACGTGCAGCTTTCCCAGGCGACATCCGATGTGCTCGACTTCATCGGCGACAGCACCTTCTGGGGGCTTTCGGTCTCGGTGTGGCTGGCGATCATTCTTGCCATCGTCACCCATATCGCGCTGACGCGCTCCCGGCCGGGCTGGCATGTGCTGGCGGTCGGCGGATCCAGGCGCTCGGCGCACAATGCCGGCATTCGCGTGCGTCGCACCGTGTTCATGACCTATGTCTTTTCCGGCTTCTGCGCCTCGATCGGCGGCTTCCTGATCGCTTGCCGCCTGAGTGGGGCAGGGCCGGGCACCGGCCTCAACCTTGAGATCATGGCGCTGACGGCGGCGGTGGTCGGCGGGGTCAGCCTGGGTGGTGGCCGCGGCTCGGTCATCAAGGGGCTGATGGGCGCCATCATCGTGCTGACCATGACCAACGGGCTGATCCGGCTGGGCTATGGCACCGGCACCAACCAGATGGTGCTGGGCATCATGCTGGCGGTGGCGGTGACGATCGACATCCGCTGGCTGAAGAACCGCCATAAGGTGCTCAACGAAGTCTATGTCGCGCCGGTCTATCTCAAGATGGGCGAGACACAGTCTGCGGTGCCGGGCTCAGGCACGCCCTACGCGCTCGACAACCGGCTGTCGGCGGCCGACCATATCGGGCTCGGCGAGTTGGAAGGGCCGGAAGACGTCATCCTCGACCGCGACGACCATCTCTATTGCGGCACGCGCCATGGCGAGATCGTCCGCTTTTTCGCACCGGATTATGTGAAGTCGGAGGTGTTTGCCCATATCGGTGGTTTTCCGCTAGGCTTGGCCTTCGACAAATCGGGCAATCTGATCAGCTGCGTCGGCGCCATGGGGCTCTATTCCGTCTCACCGGATCGGGAAGTGAGGCGCTTGTCGGCCGAGACGTCGCGCTCCTGGACCTCGATCGTAGACGATGCGCGGCTGCGCGACCCCAATGATTGCGACATCGCGCCGGACGGGCGCATCTATTTCACTGACTCCACCAAGCGCTATGACGCCCACGATTGGGCGCTTGACTCGATCGAGAACCGCGCCACCGGCCGGCTGCTGGTCTATGACCCGAAGGACGGTTCGACGAAAACGCTGCTCGACGGCTACCGCTACACCAATGGTGTGTGCATGGCGCATGACGGGAAGTCGCTGTTCTTCGCTGAGAGCTGGGCCTGCCGCGTGCATCGCTACTGGCTGGAAGGGCCGAAGGCGGGCGCCGCCGAATGCGTCATCCGCGACATGCCGGGTTATCCCGACAACATCAACCGCGCCTCCGACGGCAATTACTGGATGGCATGGCTCGGCATGCGCACGCCGAGCTTCGACCTGTCGCTGCGCCATCCCGATATGCGCAAGCGCATGACGCGCCGGCTGCCGCAGGACGAGTGGCTGTTCCCCAACATCAACACCGGCGGCGTGGTGAAATTCAACGACAAGGGCGGCATTATCGAGGCGATGGGCGACCTCACCGGCGGCGCGCATCCGATGGTCACCTCGATGCGCGAGCACAAGGGTTTCCTGTTCGTCGGCGGCATCCTCAACAACCGCATCGGCCGCTACAAGATTGCGGGCGCGGACCCGACCTGGACCAGCTCCGCTTCTTATTGGGGAACGCAGCCATGATCCTCGATCCCATCTTGGACATGTTTCGCGGCAAGGCCGTCACCATCCCGCCGCTCGACGGCGCCTTCCGCCCCAACACGCGGCTCGATGGTGCGCCGGTTTTTGCCGGACTGATCGAACCCGACAATCTTCTGGTTGCCGATGGCCGGCTGCTCGTTTCCAGCGGCAATGCGGTATATTCGCTTGCCGCAGGGGTGGAGCCGAAGGTTGTCGGGACCTTTCTTTCCCCCATCACGGCGCTGGCTCTATCACTGTCGGGCGAACTGACGGTGGGGTTGGAAAGCGGCAAGCTGCTGGTTGCCGGCAAGGAGGTTTCGCTGCCGGCCGGCGTCAGCTGCATCACCGCGCTTGCCTATGCAGACGACGGCACGTTGTGGCTGGCCAATGGCTCGGCTGAGCACACGCCGTCGCAATGGGCCGCCGACCTGATGAAGAAGGGCGCGTCCGGTTCGCTTTGGAGGCGGGACGCGGCCGCCGCCGAGTTCCGCAAAGTGGCCGGCGATATCGCCTTTCCCTATGGGCTGCATCCCATTGGCCGGGATGTGCTGGTCAGCGAAAGCTGGCGCCATCAGCTCGTTCGCTTCGATGGTGCGACCGGTAGCCGCTCGACCGTGCTGACGCATCTGCCCGGCTATCCCGCGCGCCTCGCGCCGGCCGGCGATGGCGGCGCGTGGCTGGCTCTGTTCGCGCCACGCAACCGGCTGATCGAATTCGTTCTCCAGGAAACCCACTATCGGCGCGACATGCTAGACCAGGTGGCGCCGGCCTACTGGATCGCGCCGGCTTTGGCCTCCAATCGCAGCTTCCTCGAACCGCTGCAATGCGGCGGCATCCGCACCATGGGCATCCACAAGCCCTGGTCGCCGAGCCGCTCCTATGGGCTGGTGGTAAGGCTCGATCAGAACATGCAGCCGCAATTCAGCCTGCACAGCCGCGCCGACGGCACGCGCCATGGCATCTGCAGCGTGGCGGAAACGGACGGCCGCCTGTTCATCGCCTCCAGGGGCGGCGATTGCGTGCTGGCCATCGACGCAGGAGGTCTCTGATGGAACCGATCGTGCGCCTGGAAAATGTCACCAAGAACTATCGCGGCGTGCCCGCGGTCAGACAAGTCAGCTTCGAACTGCGCAAGGGCGAAATCCACGCGCTGCTCGGCGAGAATGGCGCCGGAAAATCGACACTGACCAAGATCATTGCCGGCGTCGTCGACGCCACTTCCGGCAAGATGTTCCACAAAGGCCGCGAGATCGCCTACGCCTCGCCGCATGCGGCGCTCGAGGCCGGCATCGCCATGGTGTTCCAGGAGACCAGCCTGGTGCCGTCGATGACAGTGGCGCAGAACCTCTATCTCGGCACCGAAAAGTTTCTCAACCGGCTGCGCGGCACCTACATTTCGGCGCAACAGTTTTTGCAATCGCTGAACTTCCCGGTCGACCCGAACGCCATGGTGGCAACGCTCGGCGCGGCCAAGCGTCAGATGGTCGAGATCGCGCGCGCCGTTCACCACAATGCCGAGATTATCATCTTCGACGAGCCGACGGCGACGCTGACGCCGGAGGAGAAGCGGCACTTTTTCGCACTGATCCGGCGGCTGAAGGCGAACGGCGTCTCGATCGTCTTCATCAGCCATGCATTGGAAGAGGCGCTAATGATCGCCGACCGCATCACAATCCTGCGCGATGGCGAGTTGGTCATAACCGACGACACATCGGCCTTCGATCGCGACAAGATCGTCGCCGCCATGGTAGGGCGCACTTTGTCGGGACAGATCTACCGCCAGCGCGACGAGGCGAAGCTGCGCAAGGCCGGCAAGAAGGTGCTGTCGGTGCAGGACATTTCGATGAGCAATGTCGTGCGCAACACCTCCTTCTCGATCTTTCAGGGACAGATCACCGGCGTGTTCGGGCTGATCGGCTCGGGCCGCACCGAGACCTTCAAGATCGTGTCGGGCATCTACAAGCGCGATTTCCTGCGCGGCGGCGCCATCGAGCTGGACGACCGGCCGGTACGCTATCTCGTGCCGAGCGAAGCGGTCGCCGACGGCATCGTCTACGTCTCCGAGGACCGCAAAAGCGAGGGCATTTTCGAGACGATGGGCATTGCCGAGAATTTGTTCGGCGGGCTCCTGGCGGCGGGCCGCGAAAAGGCCTGGGTGATCAACCAGCAGGAGATGCGCACGCTTTCCGCAGAATGGACGAAGACGCTGAACATCAAGGCGATAAACGACAACGCCCGCGTGGTCGAGCTTTCCGGTGGCAACCAGCAGAAGGTGGTGATCGGCAAGGGGCTGGTGCAGCAGCCGCGCATCGTCATCTTCGACGAGCCGACGCGCGGCGTCGATGTCGGCGCCATCGCCGAGATCCACCAGATCATCAACCGGCTGGCCGATGAGGGGCTGGCGGTGGTGGTGATCTCGTCCTACCTGCCGGAAATCATGAACCTGTCGGATCGGATTCTGGTGTGCCGACAGGGGCGCATCGTGGAGGAGTTCTCGCCGGCGGAGGCGACGGAGGAGAAGATCATGTATGCGGCAGTGCACTAGGTTGCCGGTCGGTGTTTGACGGTGCGCATACGTCACCAATTGGCGAAGGCCTCAGCGCCTTCGTCATCCTCGGGTCTCCGCGACGGCGCTTCGCGCCTGCTTCGCCCGTGAATGACGAAGCTGAGATGCTTCGGCCAATCGCCATGGTTCTGTCAGCATCAAAAACTGAATCGGAATAGCCGGTTAGCCGCCCTTGCTCGAAACCTGATTCAACCACCTGATCCACCGATTCAACGAAAGGAAACGCCATGGCCGCCACAAAACTCCTCAGCGATGCCGAGGTCGAAAAAATCCCGGTTGCGAAGGCTGTGTTCGACGACATCCGCGCGACGCGCAAGTCGGACTTCGTCAACAATTTCTGGCGCGGGCTGGCCAACGATCCGGCCTTGCTGAAACGGACATGGGACCAGGTGAAAGTGGTGATGGCTACGGAAAGCGCCATCGATCCGCTGACCAAGGAGATGATCTACATCGCTGTGTCGACCGCCAATGGCTGTTCCTATTGCGTCCATTCGCATACGGCAGCTGCCCGCGCCAAAGGCTTGACCGATGCGCAGCATGGCGAGCTGGCGTCGATCATCGGGCTGGCCGGGCAGACCAACCATCTGGTGACTGCGATGCAGATTCCGGTCGATCCTGAGTTTGAAGTGAAGTGAGGGGCGGCTTTCGCTTCTCCCCTGTGGGAGAAGGGAAAGCGTGCGCTATGCCGGTCTGTAAACCTTCTCTGCTGTATTCCAAAAGATATCCGCTTCCGCCACCGGACCGTGCTTCGCCACGGCTGCACGATGCGCCTTGATCAGTTCGGCGTGGCTGGTCCAGAGCTTCTCTATCGGGAAGTTGGAGCCGAACATCAGGTGGTCAGCGCCCAGAATGTCGATCGCATTGTCGACGATGTAGGCAATCAACGCCGGATCGTTGCGGTGGGCGAAGGTGCCGAGGCCCGACAGCTTGGCGTAGAAGTTCGGCGCTGTTGATAGAGTACTCAGGCCGGCTTTCCAGGCCTCGGTGGTTTCCGGCTCCATGCCGGTCAGCATGCCGGCATGGGTGAGGATGAAGTTGATCTGCGGGTTCTCGCCGACCAGCGTCAGCCCGTCCTTCATCTGGGCAGGGAAAAGCTGCAGGTCGAAGGACAGGCCATAGTCTTTAAGCCGCGCGACATTGGCCCGCACCTTGGGGTCGATGACCTGATCGGCCGAGGCAGCGAAGCGGAAGGCCGGCGTCTCGTGCCAATGCAGCTGCATGCGCACGCCGCGCAGCAGCGGGTACTTTTTCAATCGATCGATCTGGGGCCGGACATCGTCGACAGTCATATCGGTATAGCCGACGATAGCGTGCGGCCAGCCGGTCTCGTCGGCAGTCTTCTGCAGGAAGGCGACTTCTTTTTCGAAATCCTCCTTGGCCCAGTTGGTCTGGACATAGACGGCCTTCTCGACACCTGCGCCTTGCTGATCGGCGAGAAATTCCTCGATCGGATAGTCGCGGCGAATCGGCTCGTAGGGGCCAAAAATGCGCGGCACCATCGGGCCGACCAGCCAGGGCTGATCCTGCTGGCGCCAGATGTGGAAATGCGCGTCGATGGCTTTCTGCATCACGATACCCTTTTCCAGATTGCCGACGCCGCCGGGGCAGGGCGGGCGAGCGACAGGATGAAATCGGTGAGGCTCCCGGGCGACGAGCCGTCGATGAGATCGTCGAGATCAGGCAGGATGGCGCGGAGTGCTGCCGTGGCGGGAAGGAAACGCGGGTCACCGGCCAGCGGTGTGGCCAGCGACAGGCGAAAGGCGCGGGCGCTCAGGCGGCGTATCGCGGTCTCGAGATCGGCATGGTCGCCGCGCTCCAGCGCGTCCGACAGGATGATCACAGCGGCACCGCGCGTGAAGGCCGAGAACCGCGGCACCGAGAGGAAGGCGAGCAGGGTCGGTCCCATGCGCGTGCCGCCGTCCCAGTCGTCTACGAGTGCCGCCGCTCGGGCGAGAGCCTGGTCGCGATCGCGGATACGCAGTGCGGACGTGATTCGGGTGAGCTGCGTGCCGAAGGTGAAGATTTCGGCACGGTCAGCACCTTGTACGGCGGCGTGCGCCAATTTGAGATAATCCGATGTGTGCAGCTTCATCGAGCCGGAGACGTCGATGAGGATCAGCAGTTTGCGCGGCACCGTCTGGCGGCGGCGGAGCTGCGGCGAGGGGATATCGCCATCGGCGCTGACGATTTCCCTGAGCGAGCGGCGCAGGTCGAGCTTGCCGCGCGAATGGGTGCGCACGGTGCGGAATGAGCGGCGCGCGGGGAGGGCAGCCGACAGCTTGCGGCGAAAGGCGGTCAGCCTGTCATCGTCGCGCTGAAAATCGCGCGTGCTCAGTTGCTCCAGGCCCGACGACAGCTCGCCGCCTTTCTCCTGGCGCGTCGTCTGTTTCTCCTCCTGGCGCGTGCCGTGATCGTCTTTGATGCGGGTTTCCTCGTCTTCCTCGCCTTCGATCGAGGGTTGGCCATCGCCATGGAAGTGATTGCGAAAATGCGCCTCGAATTCGCCGCGGCGATCGGGCGGGGGGGCAAGCGTTGCGAGCGCCGCCTCGCGGATGTCGGCCATGGAGCGCGGGCCGAGCAGGGTTATGGCCTGCATGAAGCTGCAGACCTGCTCGGGGGCGACGGCAAAGGCGTGGCGGCGCAGCAGCCGGGCGAAGTCGAGGAAGGGCGCGGAGGCGAGAGGAAGGGTTCCCTGACGCATCATTCCTTCGCGCCCCCCTCTGTCCTGCCGGACATCTCCCCCACAAGGGGGGAGATCAGCAGCTTTGGCGCTTCGGTTCTTTCTGCGCCGCTGGAGATTGGCGAAAGCCAGGATGACGGCTGATCTCCCCCCTTGTGGGGGAGATGTCCGGCAGGACAGAGGGGGGCGCTGTCCCGCCAGCGTTGCAGAGTGCCCAGGTGAGGCCACCTCGCTGTGAACGAGCTGTTGACCTCACACGTCACCCCAGCGCCTCCTCGACGATGGCACCAAGCTCCGGCGCGATCGCGGACAAATCCTCCTCGTCCTTGATCAGCACGCCGATGGCGCGGCGGAAGGCTTGCGGCCATGGGCTGCCGCCTTTCTCCAGTATGGTGGCGGCGTTGGCCCATTCGACGGCCTCGGAGATGCCGGGCGGCTTGGCCAGTGGCCGCGCGCGGATCGACTGCACGGCATTCGCCACGGCGCGCGCGGTGGTCTCGGCGACATCGCCGGCGCGCAGCATGATGATGGCGGCTTCGCGCTCGGCGTCGGGATAGCCGATCCAGTGATAGACGCAACGCCGACGCAGCGCCTCCGCCAGTTCGCGGGTTCGGTTCGAGGTCAGGATGACGATCGGCTGCGCCTCGGCGCGGATCGTGCCGCGCTCAGGGATGCTGATCTGGAAGTCGGAGAGGAATTCGAGAAGCAGCGCTTCGAATTCGTGGTCGGAGCGGTCGATCTCGTCGACCAGCAGCACGCGCTGCTCCGGCGCCCGCAGCACCTGCAGCAATGGCCGCGCGATCAGAAAGCGGTCGTCATAGATGTCGATCTCATGCTCGCCGGCATGGCGGATGGCGAGCAGCTGGCGCTGGTAGTTCCATTCGTAGAGCGCGTGTGCTGCGTCGATGCCTTCATAGCATTGCAGCCGCACCAGATCGCGGCCAAGCAGTTGCGCGATCGCCTTCGCAGCTTCGGTCTTGCCAACGCCGGGCGCGCCTTCCAGCAGCAGCGGCTTGCCGAGCCGTATGGCCAGGAAGATGGCGGTGGCCAGGCTGTCGTCGGCGAGGTAGCGCGATCCAGCGAGGTGGCGTGCCACCGCCTCCGGCGAGGTCGCGACAGTCTCGGCATTCGGCTCCTGCATGTCGTCCTCAGTTCGCCGCTTGCGCCTTCAGCGCGCGCAATATGCGCTCCGGTGTGATCGGCAGCGTGTCGATGCGCACGCCGACGGCGTCGAAGACGGCATTGGCAACCGCGGGGATCTGCGGGTTCGCGCACATTTCGCCTGGTCCTTTGGCACCGTAAGGACCATCCGCCGACGGCCGCTCCAGCACGATGATCTCGGTTTGGGCGAGATCGCCCGGTCCCGGCATCAGATACTGGTTGAAGTCGGTGCCGCCATGGTCGCGGTTGGGATAATAGGGCTCGGTCGTTTCGTAGAGCGCGTGGCTGATGCCCATCCAGGAACCGCCGACCAGTTGCTGCTCGACCATTTTCGGGTTCAGCGCGCGGCCGATCTCAAAGACGTTCTTCACGGTCAGCACCGTAACCTCGCCCGTCTCGTCATCGACCTCGACTTCGGCCACCGTGCAGGCATGGGCGTAGCAGGTCGACGGCTTCATCGCGCCGGTCTCTTTCTCCGGATAGGAGCGCGGGATCAGGAACATGCCGCGGCCTGAGATCGAGCGGCCACGCTTGAAATGAGCCGACAGCGCGACATCGAAGATCGAGATCGACTTTTGCGGCGCGCCCTTGACCAGAATGTTGCCCTCGCCATCAGTTTCGAGATCGGAGGCGTTCACCTCCAGCTCTTCCGCCGCCACTTCCAGCATCACCTGGCGCGCTTCCTTGGCCGCCTGGATGACGGCGTTGCCGGCGCGGTGGGTGCCGCGCGAGGCGAAGGTGCCCATGCAGTGCGGACCGGTGTCGGTGTCGGCGGTGTCGATGGTAACCCGGTCCGTCGGCACGCCGATGGTCTCGGCGCAGATCTGCGCCATGATCTGCTTCAAGCCCTGACCGAGATCGACGCTGGAAAGCGTCACCATGAAATTGCCGGTCGGCGTCGAATGCACCAGCGCCTGCGTCGGGTCGCCGCCAAGGTTCATGCCCGTCGGATAGTTGATCGCGGCGACGCCGCGTCCGCGCCTTAGCGCCATCTCAAGCTCCCTTCTTGTAGGAGGACATCGCCATATACTTCTCCGCCACAGGCCAGTTGGCGGCGCGCGACGCCTCCTGCATACACTCGATCAGCGCCGCTCCTTCGGTCGGCTGGCGATGCGCCTTCATGTCGCCATCGCGATAGGCGTTGATGAAGCGGAATTCGAGCGGGTCCATGCCGATCAGCCGCGCCAGCTTGTCCATCTGCACCTCCAGCGCAAAGTCGCCGATGGTGACGCCGAAGCCGCGCATGGCGGAGGAGGGCGTACGGTTGGTGTAAACGCAGTAGGTGTCGATCCAGACATTGGGGATGGTGTAGGGGCCGGGATAGTGCGCGGCACCCTTCTGCGCCCCGTAAGGCGAGTGGCGCGAATAGGCGCCGGCATCGGTGTAGCCGGTGACCTTGCGAGCCACGATGCGGCCATCGTTCATCACGCCGTCCTTGATGATTATCTTTTCGGCGGCGCGGGGTGAGGAGATCTGCATCTCCTCCTCGCGGCTGTAGATGAAGGAGACGGGACGTCCTGTGAGCTTGGCGCCAAGAATGGCGATCGGCTCGACGATGACGTCGACCTTGCCGCCAAAGCCGCCGCCGACAGTGCCGCCGACGAAATGCAGTTTTGAGCCGGGCATCTGCAGGATGATCGACGCGTTGTCGAGGGTGAAGAACATCGCCTGGGTGTTGGTGTAGCAGGTGAAGCGGTCATTGCCTTCCGGCACCACGACGCAACCCGTGGTCTCGGTCGGCGCATGCTCGATCGGCGAGGATTGATAACTCTGTTCCAGGATGTGGTCGGCGCCGGCGAAGCCCGCCTCGACATCGCCAAAGCGCACCTTGCGGCATTCGCCGCTGTCGTAGAGGTAATAATTCTGGCCGTGATATTCGTTGACCAAAGGCGCGCCGGGCTTCAGCGCTTCTTCCATGTCGAAGACGGCCGGCAGCACCTCATAATCGACCTTGACCTTGGCTGCCGCTTCCTGAGCCGCGCGCTCGGTCTCGGCCAGCACCGCCACAACCGCCTCGCCCTTCCAGCGTACCTTGCCGTCGGCCAGCACCGTCTCGTCTTCCGGTCCGACCTGGATCAGGATCAGGATGGTGTAGACATTGTGCGGCACATCCTTGGCGGTGAGGATTTTCACCACGCCGGGATGCTTCTCCGCTTCGGAAGTGTCGATCGAACGGATGCGGGCATGGTGGTGCGGACTGCGCACCATTTTCAGGTGAAGCATATTCGGGACGTTGCGGTCGGCGAAATAGGCGGTCTTGCCCGTCACATGACCCGGCGAATCCAGCCGCGGCCGCCCATGGCCGATCTCGTGCAGGCCGTCCTTGCGCTGATCGGCGAAATAGTTTTTGCGCAGTTCCATTCTTTTGGTCCTTAGGGCGCGTTCTGCGAATTGGCTCGGGCCGCGGTCAGCACCGCCTGGATGATCGGCTCGTAGCCGGTGCATCGGCAGATGTTGCCGGACAGCGCCTCGACCACATCCTCGCGGTTCGGATTGGGCGTGTGGTCAAGCAGCACCTTGGCGGCCATGATCATGCCCGGCGTGCAGAAGCCGCATTGCGTGGCGAAGGCATCGAGGAAGGCACGCTGCAGCGGATGCAGGATGCCGGCCTCAGCGAGGCCCGATGTGGTGCGGATGTCGGCGCCGCTGCAGGTCTCGGCCAGGGTCAGGCAAGAGAGCCGGAGTTCGCCGTCGATGATGACCGAACAGGCGCCGCAGGTGCCCTGGTGGCAGCCGCCCTTGGGCGAGGTGTCGCCGATCTTGTCGCGCAGCGCGTGCAGCAGCGTCGTGCCGCTGTCGACAAATTCGGCGTTCTCCGAGCCGTTGAGCGTGAACTGAACCGGAACCTTTGCCATGTTTTCCTCCCAGCGCGCCTGCCCGATTGATCGGACAGACGCGCGCCCCCCAAGCGGTGGTTAAGTAAGCAGCAGCCGGCCGAGATGGACCGGCAGAATCTCGGCGCGATACCAGGCGCTGGCGATCGGGTCGGTGATTGGCGAAGTGCCTTCACCGGCTGCAGCCAGCGCCGCTGCGACGCCGTCCTGGTCAAGCCTGCTGCCGATCAGTGCCTTTTCCGCAGCGCGGGCGCGCATCGGCCGGTCTGCCATGCAGCCGAGCGCGATCCGCGCCGAGGAGACAGTGCCGTCGCCGGCCTGTTCGAGAACGGCGGCGATGCTGAGCACGGAGACGCCCTTCGGCTTGACCCGCGACACTTTCAGAAAGCGGAAATTCTCGGCCTTCGGCAGCGCGAAGGCGACTGACGTGACGATGGCGCGGCTGCCGTCCCGCCTGGCCAGAAAATCCTCGACAGGCAATTCCCCATCATCGGTGCCGACCGTCGCATCCAACGCCAGCAGGGCGACAGCGAAATCACCGTAGGGCGCGGGTGCGAACAGATTGCCGCCGACAGTCGCCATATTGCGGATCGCCGGGCCGCCGACGGCGCGTGCGGCCTTGGACAGCGCCGCAAGCTCCGGATGGCGGGCGATAGCCGCCATCGTCACCGAGGCGCCTATGCGGACCTTGCCGCCGGCAACGGTAATCTCGGAAAGGGTCGGATCGGTCGAGCGGACGAGGCCGGTGACGGAGACATCGCCTTCATTGGCGGCACGCACGACCAGCGTGCCGCCGCCGAGATAGCGGGTGCCGGGCGCCTTCAGCGCCGCGTTGGCATCCCTGACGGCCGAAAAGGTCTGGAGGGCAAGCGCCATGGCAGTCTCCCCTGGTTCAGCTCTGGCCAGAAAAATGGCTCTTCAACGCATTGAAGCCACCCTGGAAGACATTGGCGGCCATGCCGGCGGCGATCTTGTCGGCCTCTTCGGGCGCCGCGTCGAAAGTTGCTGTCCATTCGGCATAGGTGCGGTCGCCGTCGGTAACGCGGCGCAATTGCAGCGTCGCTTTGTGATTGGTCAACGGCTGCGGCGTCTCCAGGATGGAGTAGCTGACGCGGAAATTCGCGTCGGAGAAGTCGAGCAGTTTTTCGCGGATACGCGCGCCGCTGGCGAGCTCGAAATTACGCACGCAGCCGATGGTTTCGGCGCTCTTGCCGTCTTCGATATGGCTCTTGACCATGCGCGGATGCCAGCCCGGCAGGCCGTTGAAGTCGCGTATGCGCGCCCAGACCTTTTCGACCGGCGCGTCGATGACGCTGGAGACGGTGACTTCAGCCATATGATCATTCCCCTACGAATTCGATACGCAGCAGGGTAGGGCGGCGGGCGGTGCTGCGCTTATCAATGGGTCTTGCGGCCCTATCAAGGAGTCTGAAAAACGAACGGCCCGTTCAGGCCATGGCACGCGCCGCTTCGCGGTAAAGCGTCGGCGGCACGCCGACATGGTCGCGGAAGAAGCGCGAGAAATTGCCCTGGGTGGTGAAGCCGAGATTGCAGGCGACCGAGATCAGCGGTTCCTGCGACCACTGCAGCTGCCGCACGGCTTCCTCCATGCGCAGCGTGTTCCAGTAGACATTGGGCGTCAGATTGGTCTGTTCCTTGAATAAAGCAAAGAAGTGCGGCCGCGACAGACCGACACTGCGGGCGACGTCGTCGAACGAGATGCGTTCGCAGACATTGGCCTTCATCAGCTGGATTGCCTTGCGGACGCGAAAGTCCTGCATTGTGTTGACCCGGATGCGCGCCTCCTGCGGCGCCGAGGCGTCGGCGGCGTCGAGCACGCTATCGATGAAGCGCTCGATCTCGTAATTGGCGACGTCGTCGATGCTTTCATTATCGCTCAAATGGTCGAGCAGGTTGGCGGCGGCCTGGTGCAGCCAGGGTTCGAGGGTGATTGCAGCCTGTGCAAACAACGGCGCCGACGAAGGCAGGTCGCGGCGCCGGCGCGCCCAATCCGGATCGATGTAGAAGGCGAGGAACAGGCCGGGCCTGCCGTTCTGCGACAGAATGTGGCTGTGCGGCTGGTAGGAATTGATGCCGGCGGCGGTGCCGGGACCCAGCGGCACCGTCTCGCGGCCGACGGTCATCTCGCCGGCCGTGCCTTCCAGCCAGATGATGATGTGGGCCTCGACATGCGCATGGGTGACGAAGTCGCTGGCGACATTCAGGACAGAAACATGTCCGAACCGGCCCCAATAGAGCCTGATCGCGTCCGTCATGGGTTATACCTCCCGCAGACGACTGGCCTCCCTTCGCCTGCGACGGGATTGTGCGGCTGAGTTCGGGCTCGCGTCAAGGCGCGGGGCGAAAGCCGCTGTGTGCTGCCGGCCGTAGTGGTGGATTTTCAGACTGAGCGATAGGGTTTCCCGTCAAACCGAAGCCGTCATGCCGCCGTCGACATAGAGCGTATGGCCGTTGACGAAGGACGAGGCGTCGGAGGCGAGGAACACGGCGGCGCCGATCAGTTCGTCGACATACCCCCAGCGGCCGGCCGGCGTGCGCTTTTCCAGCCAGGCGGAGAATTCCTGGTTGTCGACCAGCGCCTGGTTCATCTCGGTGCGGAAATAGCCGGGGGCGATGGCATTGATCTGCAAGCCGTATTTCGCCCAGTCGGTGCACATGCCGCGTGTCAAATTGCGGATTGCGCCCTTGGTGGCCGTATAGGGCGCGATGTTGGGCCGGGCGAGTTCGCTCTGCACCGAGCCGATGTTGATGATCTTGCCCTTGCCGCGCGCGATCATGTTGCGGGCGACCGCCTTGCCGGCATGGAAGGCGCCGGAGACATTGGTCTTGAACAGCCGCTCCCACTGCTCCTCGGGAAAGTCCTCGAGCGGGGCGCGAAACTGCACGCCGGCATTGTTGATCAGGATGTCGATGGCGCCGATCTCGGCCTCGATGCGGGCGACATCGGCATCGACCGCGCGAAAATCAGTCACGTCGAAGGTCGAGGGGTGCGCTTTGAAGCCGGCGTCGCGCAAGCCGGCGACGGCCCCGGCAACCTTGCCGGCATCGCGGCCGTTGAGCACGACACTTGCGCCATGCTCGGCAAGGCCGCGCGCCAGCGCCAGGCCGATGCCTTGGCCGGAGCCGGTGATCAGCGCCAACCGCCCGTTGAGGTCGAACAGGGATTTCGATGTCAAAGCAACGGTTTCCAGCCGGAAGATTCAGTCCAAAAACATTCAGTCATTGCGCCTGAAGTTGCGGATCCGGTCGAACAGCACCGCGAGCAGGATGGCGCCGCCGATGAACACGCCTTGCCAGAAAGCATTGATGCCGAGCAGACCAAGGCTGTTGCGGATCACTTCGATGAGCGCGGCACCGACAATGGCGCCGAAAGCGGTGCCGACGCCGCCGGCGAGATTGGCGCCGCCGATCACGGTGGCGGCGATGACCTGCAGTTCCATGCCGGTTCCGAGATTGGTGGTGACGGCACCCAGCCATCCGGTCTGGATGATGCCGGCAATTCCCGCCGCCAGCGCCGAGATCATATAGACGGCGACCTTGATCTGCTTGACGGGAACGCCGGTCAGCGTCGCCGCGTGCTCATTGCCGCCAATGGCGAAGATGTGGCGGCCAAACTTGGTCCAGCGCAGCGTGAATCCGGTGATCAGCGCCAGAAGGATCATGTAGAGGACCGGATTGGCGATGCCGAACACCCACGCGCCGCCGCCCAGCGCCAGAAGCTTGTCGTGATCCGGGCCGAACTGGAAGACGACGGTGTTGTTGGAGGCGACCATGGCCAGGCTGCGGGCAATCGACAGCATGCCGAGCGTCACCACGAAGGGTGGAAAGCCGAGATAGGCGATCATGATGCCGTTGAAGGCGCCTATGGCGAGCGCGGTGGCGATCGAGGCGAGGATGCCGACTTCTATGGAGTAGCCGGCATGCATGGTGACGGCCAGCACCATCGACGACAGGCAGAGCACCGAACCGACCGACAGGTCGATGCCACCTGTGATGATGACGAAGGTCATGCCGAGCGCGATGATGGCGACGAAGGTGATGTTGCGAGTGATGTTATAAAGGTTCTTCGACGTGGCGAAGGCGTCGGTGGCAAAAGACAGGAACAGGCAGGCCAGGATGACCGCGATCACCACCCAGAAGGTCTGGCTGGCAAACAGTCTTGCCGGCAAGGATTGCTGCTTTTGTTCGATCGGCTGGTCAATTGTCAGTGCCATCGTCGACCTTCATGTGCTGTGCGTGGTGAAATTCGCTGAGATCAAACCTGTTCGATGGCGCCGGTGATCAGCCCGGTGACTTCCTCGGGCGAACTTGACGCAATCGTCTTGTCGGCGACCTTGCGGCCGCGCCGCATGACGATGACGCGGTCGGCGACGGTGAACACGTCAGGCATGCGGTGGCTGATCAGCACCACTGCGATGCCCTGGTCGCGCAAATGGCGGATCAGGTTCAGCACTTCGGCGACCTGGCGCACCGAGATCGCGGCCGTCGGTTCGTCCATCAACACGATCTTGGCCTGCGACAGCATGGTGCGGGCAATCGCTACTGCCTGGCGCTGGCCGCCCGACATCTGCTTGACGAGGTCGCGCGGACGGGTCTCGGACTTCAACTCGGCGAAGAGCTGGCCGGCGCGCTTGTACATGGCGGCATAGTCGAGGATGCGTAAAGGGCCGACGCCGCGGCGCAATTCACGGCCGAGATAGACATTGGCGGCAGCGGTCAGATTGTTGCACAGCGCCAGGTCCTGGTGGACGATCTCGATGCCGTGCTGGCGAGCTTCGGCCGGCTTGTGCAGGATCAACTCCTTGCCGTCCATGCGCATGACGCCATGGCTGGGGCGGAAATTGCCGGCGATCATCTTGACCAGCGTCGACTTGCCGGCGCCGTTGTCGCCCATGAGGCCGACCACCTGTCCGGGCTCGATCGACAGCGATACGTCGTTGACCGCCTGGATGGCGCCGAAATGCCTCGAGATGTTGGTGAGTTCGAGAACCGCCACCAGTCTTTGCCTCCCCGTGTTTGCGACCCGCTGCTGTTCCCGGCGTGAATGCCGGCGCTGCTTTGGCCCCGCTCTCCCCATCTCCTCCCGGAAACAGCGTCAGCGTTCTTTTACGCAAAAGCCGGCGCTCGTCAATCAATTGTCGGACGAATTGAAGCCTTGGTTATCCAAAAATCCGTTTTGTAGGACAAATAGCATTGACGTTGGCCGCAAGCCGATATTAGCTAAGCGTCGGAGGAGATTATGCCGATGCCGCTGGCGGTTAGCCGGGCGGAATCGGCGGAGGTTTATCGGTCGAGGTTGCGGCGCCACCCATGTGTTGAGCCGGCCAATGCCGCATCTGGAAATGCTTATCGATCTGTCTTGGCGACACGAGTGCTCGTGAAACGAACCTCGGTCATTAAGCATCCGGTCGATCTGTGTGGCGGGCACGCCGTGTCCGTCTGTTTCAAGGGAGGACTGACATGAGGAAAACACTTTTGCTCGCCGCCGTCGCCGCCATGGCGCTGGGCGCCGGGCCGGCTTTGGCCAAGAAACAGCTCGTCATCGTGGTGAAGGGTCTCGACAATCCATTCTTCGAAGCCATCCACCAGGGCTGCGAGAAATGGAACAAGGAAAATGCCAGCTCGGAATATGAATGCTTCTACACCGGCCCGGCATCGACCTCCGACGAGGCCGGCGAGGCGCAGATCGTTCAGGACATGCTGAGCAAGGCCGACACGGTGGCAATGGCGATTTCGCCATCCAACGCGCCGCTGATCGCGCAGACGATCAAGACCGCCAATCCGACGATCCCGATCATGACGCTCGACGCCGATCTCAGCAAGGAAGATGCCGCGCTGCGCAAGACCTATCTCGGCACCGACAATTATTTGATGGGTCACAAGATCGGCGAGTACATCAAGAAGGGCAAGCCGAACGGCGGCACGATCTGTACCATCGAAGGCAATCCCGCGGCCGACAACATCCTGCGCCGGGCGCAGGGCATGCGTGACGCGCTGTCGGGCAAGGAAGGCCTGGCGGCACTTGCCGGCGAAGGCGGCTGGACCGAAGTTGCCGGTTGCCCGGTGTTCACCAATGACGACGGCGCCAAGGGCGTGCAGGCGATGACCGACATCCTCGCCGCCAACCCCAAGCTCGACGCCTTCGGCATCATGGGCGGCTGGCCGCTGTTTGGCGCACCGCAGCCCTATCGTGACTTGTTCGGGCCGCTCAAGGACCGCATCGCCAGCAACGACTTCGTCATCGGCGCCGCCGACACGATCGGCGATGAAGTGGCGATCGCCCGTGACGGCCTTGTGACCGCTCTGGTCGGTCAGCGGCCGTTCGAAATGGGCTACAAGGCACCATCGGTGATGATCGATCTGGTCGAAGGCAAGGCCGTCGCCGATCCGGTGTTCACCGGCCTCGACGAATGCACCAAGGACACGGTCGACACCTGCATCCAGAAGTAGGTTCTCGATTTCGGGGCGCCCTTTGACGGGCGCCCCGTCTCTTCCCGAACGGACGCAACGGTTGGGGCAGCAGGCTCCGGCTTTGACGCGCTTGTAGTTTGGATTTTCGGCAACGAGATCGGCGCGCCGTGCAGGTTCGGACCAGTCCGGACGCAGACGGCCGACGCATTGGAACGTGAATGCCGGACGAGAAATCAAAGAAGCGAGCCGAGCGGGCCAAGGCACAAGCCAGCCGCGGTCCGGCTGTCATGCGCAGGGCCGGTGCCGCGCATTTTCCGGGAGCGAGCGTCCATGTCTCGCTGGCCGGCGAGATCGGCCTCAGAATCGTGCGTGGCGACTATCCGCCCGGCACCATTCTGCCCAACGAGGCCAAATGGGCCGAGACCTTCGATGTCAGTCGTTCGGCGGTGCGCGAAGCCATCAAGATGCTGATGGCCAAAAGCCTGCTGGCTTCACGGCCCAAGATCGGCAGCTGGGTCGAGCCCAGGGAACGCTGGAACCTGCTCGACCGCGATGTGCTGGCCTGGTACGCGACCGGGCCGGACCGGGAGGCCTTCCTGCGCACGGTGCAGGAGTTCCGTCACATCATCGAGCCGGAAGCGTCGGCCTTTGCCGCCACGCGGCGCAGCGACGAGCAGATGGACGAGATCAGCCAGGCCTGTCGTGAGATGGGCGAGGCTCTGAACCTGCAGGAGCGTATCCGCGCCGATACGCGTTTTCACCTCGCCATACTGCGCGCCTCGGGCAACGATCTGCTGGTGCCGCTTGGCGTTCTGATCGAGTCGGCGCTCGATCATCTCTTTGTCTTCGTCACACGCGAGACCAGCGATCAGCGGCGGGCGCAGGCGCTGCATGAGGCGATCGAGAAGAACATCCGCCTGCAGCGTCCTGCGGCCGCGCGCAATGCGGTGCACAAACTGCTCGCCAACACCGACGATGTTATCGGCCGGTCGAGGCGCTGACACAGGCTTTTCGCCACCTCAAATCGTCTGCTTCTTGCCATCCTTGCTGGGCATCAGGTCGACGCCGTTGACCTTGCCGATATATGTCGCCAGCATCGGCACGAATTGCTCGGCCGGGCCAGTGGCATGGGCACCGGCGAAGGAGTTCTTGGTGGCGTTGCCGAGCGGGTTGGCGATGCCGGCCGCGCCCGCCATCGATTCCAGATAGGTCAGGTCCTTGAAGGCGTTGGCGATGGTGAATTTATGTGCGTCGCGGTCGCCCTCCAGCGTCCAGCGCATGAAGGTCTGGTAGAAGCCGCAATCCATGCGGCCGTTGCGGATGACGCTGTCGAAACGCGGTGGCGAGATGCCGACCTTTTCGGCCAGCGCCAGCGCCTCGGAATAGATCGCGGCATAGCCCAGCGAGATGAAGTTGTTGAGCAGCTTCATGCGGTGGCCGTCACCTGTATCGCCAATATGAACGATGCGGCCGGCCCAGGTTTCGATGACCGGCTTCACACGGGCAAACAGCGCGTCGGGCGCGCCGACCATGGCGTCGAGCGTGCCTTCCCAGGCTTCCTTCGGGGTGCGGCTGAGCGGTGCATCGACGAAGTCGACGCCGATCTCCTTCAGTTCCGCCGCCAGCGCCACCGTCGAGACCGGATCGGCGGTCGAGCAGTCGACGACGACCGAACCCTTCTTCAAGCCCTCCTTGAGGCCGCCGGGGCCGCGGATGATGGCTTCCACTTCGCGCGAGCCGGTGACGCAGATGAAGACGATGTCGGACGCCGCCGCCACGTCGCGCGAAGTCGCCGCCTCCTTGGCGCCCCGGCCAATCAGGTCCTCCGCCGGCTTGCGGTTCTTGCGGCCGAGGAAGGTCAGGCCATAGCCCTTGTCGACGATGTTCTTGGCAATGCCGTGCCCCATCAGGCCAAGGCCGATAAAGCCGATCTTTTCGCTCGCGGCGGTCGTGGTCATGTCTTGAAGTCCTGTTGCGATGATTGATAGTGGGCGCCGCCGTGTGGCGGGCGAGGGTGGTTGCGGAATGCCATATTGTCTGACAATACACGGAAATCCTAGGCATTGGAGACGAAAATGACGAAGCGGATCATGTTCACCGGCGGCAGCGGCAAGGCCGGTCGCCATGTCGTGCAATATCTGGTCGAACAGGGCTGCCAGGTGCTCAACATCGACACCAGGCCGCTCGACAATCCCAAGGTGCGCACGCTGATCACCGACATCACCGACAGCGGCCAGGTGTTCAACGCGCTGTCGAGCTATATGGGCCTGCATGAATTCGATCCGTCGCTGCGCCCGCAGCCGGTCGATGCCGTGGTGCATTTCGCCGCCATACCGCGCATCATGATCACGACCGACAATGAGGCGTTCCGCATCAATGCGATGGGCACCTACAACGTCATCGAGGCGGCGGTGAAGCTCGGCATCCCGAAGGTGGTGATCGCGTCCAGCGAGACCACCTACGGCGTGGTGTTCGCCAACGAGCCGCGCGATCCCAAATATTTCCCACTCGACGAAGAATACGACGTCGATCCGATGGACAGCTATGCTCTGTCCAAGGTCGTCAACGAGCACACGGCGCGCGCCTTTGCGCAGCGCAACGGCACCGATATCTATGCCTTGCGCATCGGCAACGTCATCGAACCGCACGAATATTCGCTGTTTCCGAAGTGGTTTGCCGATCCGGGCTTTCGCAAGCGCATCGCCTGGAGCTATGTCGACGCGCGCGATCTCGGCCAGATCACGCTGCGCGCCGTTGAAACGGACGGGCTCGGCTTCCAGGTGTTCAACGCCGCCAATGACGACACCTCGTCCGACCTGCCGACGGCCGAACTTTTGAAGCGGTTTTACCCCGACGTGCCGGTCAAGGCGGATCTCGGCGAATATGAAACGCTGCTCTCGAACCGCAAGGCCAGGGACATGCTCGGCTTCCGTCCCGAGCACAGCTGGCGCAAATACGTCAAATAGGACGGCCGGGGGCAAGGTTGCGACCTGATCTGTGCACAGCCGCAGGCTTTGCCGTCAACGTCCCGTCCTTTGCTTGACAGCTTTCGAAATCCGGACTTTGTGGACGCATGAGGGACGGAAAGCCGAATAAGGGAAAGAAGCCTGAAAAGGCGGCATCCGGCGAGCGCCCGGCGACCCTTCGCCGGGCTGACGCCACCCGGATGCCCGGCACCAGCGTGCATGCCTCGCTGGCCAGCGAAATCGGGCTTCGGATCGTGCGCGGCGACTATCCGCCAGGCACCATCCTGCCCAATGAAGCCAAATGGTCCGAAACCTTCAACGTCAGTCGCTCTGCGGTGCGCGAAGCGATCAAGATGCTGATGGCCAAAAGCCTTTTGGCGTCGCGCCCCAAGATCGGCAGTTGGGTGGAGCCCAGGGAGCGCTGGAACCTGCTCGATCGCGATGTGCTCGCCTGGTACGCGACCGCGCCCGACCGTGAGGTGTTCCTGAAGACGGTGCAGGAATTCCGCCACATCATCGAGCCGGAAGCGACTGCCTTCGCAGCCATGCGACGCACCGAGGAGCAGATGGCCGAGATCAGCCAGGCCTGCCGCGAGATGGGCGAGGCGCCGAGCCTGCAGGAGCGCACGCGCGCCGATACGCGTTTCCATCTGGCCATCCTGCGCGCCTCCGGCAACGATCTGCTGGTGCCGCTCGGCGTGCTGATCGAATCCGCCTTCGATCATCTGTTCACCTATACGACGCGCGAACTCGACGATCTGCAGCATGCACAGCAACTGCACGAGGCGATCGAGAAGGCCATCCGCCTGCAGCGGCCGGAGGCGGCCCGCAACGCGGTGCGCAAGCTGCTCGCCAATACCGACGGCGTCATCAACACCCGGTAGGATATGCTGATATTCAGGTGAGGCCGGCCTGCAAACGCCGGCTTTCGCGCTTCACGTACTTAAGTACGCTCCGCTCCGGTTCTCGAAATCCAACGTTTTCGGCGCGGCCTGACCTGAATCTCAACACATCCTGCGAGCGCTCAGCCGGCCTGCGAAGTGGCCAGGTGCTGCCTGGTCAGCGCGACCAGCAGCGCCTGGTCGCGGGCGGCGTGCTCGGGGCGGTTGACCACCTCGTCGCCATTGACGATCGCACCCCAGAAGCCGCGCAGTTCCTCGACGAAGGCTTCGCCGTAGCCGGCACGCAGATCCTTCGTCGACAGTGTGTGGCCGTCCGAGGTCTTCACAGTCAGCCGGGTCGGATGATGGTTGAGCCAGGGCGAGGGGAATTCGAGCTCAAGGCTGGCATCGTCGAAGAACAGCGTGATGCGTTCCTTGTAGTCGGCGAGCTTCGGCACGGTGAGATGCGTCATCGTCCACAGCGCCTGGCCGTCGAGCAGTTTTACCGCGCCCTGGCCGCCATCGCCATTGGCGAAGATCTGCGCGCCGACAACCTCGCCCTCCGGCACGCTGAGCGCGTCGAGCAGGCCGTGCACGGCATTCACATCGTGAATCAAGGCGGAGCTGTAAGCGCCGGTAAACCCACGGAAAGCCAGATCGGTCATGGGCTGGCCGATGGCGCGCTCGACCTGTTGTTTCTGCTTGCTTTGCGCGGCGGCAATCAGCTCCTCGGGAATGTCGTTGCCTCGCTTGTAGCGCTGGTGGGCGATGAACGGCCAGGCATCGGGATCGTTGACCTCGACCGAGACGGACCGCAACGTCTTTGCCGTGCCGGGCAGCGAGGCCAGCGCCAGCCGGTAGCTCGGATCGAAGCGTTTCATATAGCCGACCTGCATAACCTTGCCGGCCTTGTCGCGCGCGGCGATGATCTCGGCGATTTCCGCCGGGGAATAGCAGAGCGGCTTTTCGCAGAAGACATGCAGGCCGCACCCAAGGGCGGCTAGTACCTGCTCGTAATGAAGCGGGTCGGGCGAGCCGATGACGACGGCGTCGAGCTTCTGGCCGAACAGTTGCTCCGGCGTTTCGAAATTGGCGATGCCGTGGATATCTGTGACGAACTCACGCGAGGTTTTCGACGGATCGGCGACGCCGACCAGTTCGAACAGGTCGCCGAGCCGCAACAGATTCGGAATATGCATGATCTGCGAGATCATGCCGGCGCCGATAACGCCAACCCGTATCCTGCTCATGCTGCTAAAACTCTCTGCAAAGTGTTCCAGGCTCAGGGTGCGGCGGCCGGCCGATTGCCGATCTGCGCCAACAGCCCGGCAATCTCAGCTTCCACCGCCTTCAGATCCTCGCCGCCCGACATGATGGAAATCACCTCGTCGCGCGAGATCTCGGACTTTGCGTATGTGCCGCGATTGCGGCCGCGGTTGAGCAGCGTGAAAGTGTCACCGACAGGGTAGGCGTGGTGGATGTTGTGGCTGATGAAGATCACCGCCAGCCCGCGCATGCGCGCCTCGATGATGAATTTCAGCACCATGGCCGCCTGATGCACGCCGAGCGCCGAGGTCGGCTCGTCGAGGATCAGCACCTTGGCGCCGAAGTGGACTGCGCGCGCGATGGCCACCGACTGGCGCTCGCCGCCCGACAGCGTGCCGACTGCCTGTGTCGGGTCGCGCACGTCGATGCCGATATCGGCCATCGCCTGGCGGGCAATTGTGTTGGCGCGCTCCTTGTCGAAGCGCGAGAAGGGCAGGCGGCTTCTGGTCGGCTCGCGGCCGAGGAAGAAGTTGCGCGTGATCGACATCAGCGAGATCATGCCGAGGTCCTGGAAGACCGTCGCGACGCCGAGGTCCTGCGCGTCGCGCGGGCTGCGGAAGCTGACGGGCTTGCTGTCGACGAAAATCTCGCCCTTGGTCGGCCGGTGCACGCCCGACAGAACCTTGATCAGTGTCGACTTGCCGGCGCCATTGTCGCCGAGCAGGCAGTGCACCTCGCCGGGATAGACCTTGATGTCGATATCCTGCAGCGCGCGCACCGAGCCGAAATTGACCGACACACCACGTAATTCCATGGCTGGCTGGATGGCCGGGGATGGGTTTGGGTAGGTCATTTGCCGCCTCCGCGTCCGAGCGCCTTGAGGCGGATGTAGTTGTTGACCAGCACGGCCATCAAAATGACGATGCCGAGGAAGACCTTGAACCAGTCGGTGTCGATGCCGGTGTAGAAGATGCCCATCTGCACAAGGCCGAAGATCAGCGCGCCGAACAGCACGCCATAGACGGTGCCGTAGCCGCCGGTCAGCAGCACGCCGCCGATGACCGCGGCGATGATCGCCTCGAATTCCTTGAGCAGGCCGCGCGTGGTGTCGGCGGAGCCGGCCTCCATCACCTGGATGGTGGCAAGCAAGGTCGCCGCACAGGCGGTGTAGATGAACAGCGCGATCTTCACACGGTCGACCGGCACGCCGACATTGCGGGCGGCATTGAGGTCGCCGCCGGTGGCGAAGATCCAGTTGCCGTATTTGGTCTGGGTCAAGACATAGCCGGCAAGCGCTGTCAGTCCGAGCCACCAGACGATCGACATCGGAATGCCGACGACGAAGGGAATGCCGTCGGTGCGGGTGGCGATCCAGCCTTGCGTGCCCATCCATTGGAAGAAGCCGGTCAGGAGATGGCCGTTGAACAGGCCCGCGGTTGCCGGGTCCGGCGCGCCGTCGAGGATGTAGGGGATCTGCGTGCGGCCGGTGACGGCGCGGGTGATGCCGATCGACAGGCCGCGCAGGATGTAGAGCGACGCCAGCGTCACGATGAAGGAGGGCAGGCGGGTCTTCACAACGATCAGGCCGTTGACGTAGCCGGTGAGGATGGCGACAGCGAAGGCGCAGGCGATGCCGCCCCACAGCGGCAGGTCCCAATATTTCACCGTCAGTCCGATGACGACGCCGGCGAAGCCGACCATCGAGCCGACCGAGAGATCGAACTCGCCGGCGATGATGAGAAGGGCTGCGGCCGTGGCGATGATGCCGAGTTCGGCTGCCAGCGTCAGGAAGGTCATCGACCCCTGCAGCGAATAGAGGTTCGACGCACCCGGCAGCAGGGCGAAGATGATGATGGTGGCGATGAGGCCGCCGGCGGCACCGGCTTCGGGCCGACGCAGCCATTGCGTCAGCCGGCCGGTGCTGGCCAGCCGCTCGTCAGCGCCGGCCGCCCGTTTCGACGTCATGCCGAAACGGTCCTTGCCCAGTACCCCGGGGGCCGGCGCTTCTGGAGGTATCGCCTTGTCTTCCACAACAGCCATTAGGCTCCCCAATCGCTCACTTCGCAATCTCGACCAGAGACGGGGAGCGCATGGCGGCTCCCCGATCCGTTTTGGTCTTGCCTTAGCGGATGCCGTCCTTGGCGAGCGCCAGGATCGCCTTGGCCTTGTCGGGCGAGTCGATGAACAGCGGGCCGGTGTAGGCGTTGTTCTGCGGCCAGAAGCCATGTGTGGCATGCTCGACCAGATAGATCACCGGCAGGTATCCCATCAGATATTGCTGGGCGTCCATGCCGAAGCCCATTTCGCCGGCGACGACGGAATCCAGGACTTCGGGGCTGATGTCGAAGGTGTAGAGCTTGATCTTGCCGAACAACTCCTTCTGCCGGAAGAACGGGATCAGCGGATTGGCGGCGGTGGCGCCCAGCGCGAAGACGGCCTGGGTGTCGGGATGCGCCGACAGGTAGGCCTCGGTGCGGCGCTGGATGTCGGCCGGATCGGGCGACACGGTAAGCACCTCGGTGCCGCCGCCTGACGGCTTCAGCCCGTCATTCAACCCCTGGCAGCGCTGGTCGAGGCTGACATTGCCGACCTCGTGGTTGATGCAGACGACCTTGAGCGTGCCTTCCTTGGCCAGCCGCTCGCCGGCCTTCTTGCCGGAATCATATTCGGAGACTGTGCCGACATAGAGAGAGGTGCCGAGTTCGGCGCCTTCCTTCTCGCCGGAATCCAGCACGACCATCGGAATGTTGGCGGCAAGTCCGGCCTTGACCGATTTACCAAGTGCATTGGCGTCGGCAATGGAGACGGCGATGCCGTCTGGATTGGTGGCGATGGCCGCGTCGAGCAGGCGGGCCTGCTCGACGACGTCGAACACTTGCGGCGCATAATATTCGACCTTGGCGCCGGTGAGCGCCGCCGCATCGTCGACGCCGCGCTTGACCACCGACCAGTAGGGATCGGAGGCCGAGCCATGCACCACGAAGGTGATGCGGACATCCTTCGGGTTCTTCAGGCCCGCGGCCTGCACGACGCCCGCCAGCATACTCATCGAGACAAGCGCGCCGAGCGCCAGTTTCAGAACAGTCTTCATGTCATTCTCCCATTGTCGTTGCAGTTCCAATTCCCTCTTTGCGCCATTGGCCGATGGATCGGCTTACGGTGCTGCCCGGGTGGCCGCTTTGCGGGCCTTTGCCGGTGTCGATGCCCCGAGCCGTGCACGAAGCTCCTCGCGCAGCGGCTTCATGCCGATGATGTCGATGTCCTGCGCGCCGAGCCAGTCGCGGAAAGCCTGGTCGCGGAAGAGTTCATATTCCTCGGTGCGGATATAGGCGGAGCGAGGCTCGATGAGTTCCAACTCGCCCGGCGCGTTGAAGTGCAGGCAAAAGAAGGTCAGGCCTTCGCGCACCCCTTCGACCAATGCCTTGTAGGCGGGCTTTATCGGCTTGGAGCGTGGACGGCCCCAGGTCGTCTGAATGGCGGCGTCGAAGATGACAAAGCCCTTGGCCCGGGCTTCAGTGACGCCGCGCTGGAACGCCGCTTCGGTGACGCCAACCAGATTGTCGTTGGGCGAATAGGCCGACAGCGTTTTGGTCAACAGCACCGGCAAGCGATATTCCAGGCCGAGCTTGATGTAGACGTCGCAAAACTCGGGCGACAGCGCTGCCCCCATATGGGCGTCAAGATGAGTGACGTCGATGCCGGCGCAGTAGGCGGTGTCGATCTGGGCGCGAAGCTCGGTTTCCACCGCTTGCGGTGCTGCCTTGCGGCGGGTGGTCGCGACATCGGGCCAGAAATAGCCGAACTCGTCCGTCAGGCCGGCCGCGCGCGACGGCGACGTCAGCGGCCGCCATTTGTAGTGCTGCTTTTCGCTGTTCAGCGTCAGGTGGACGCCGAGATCGAGCCGCGGATCGGCGGCTGCCGCTTCGGCCATCTCAGGGAACCATGGACACGGCACCATCACGGCGCCGGAGCTGCAGGCGCCCAGTGCGGTCAGTTCGAGGAAGGCGCTGTTGGCGCCATGGCACATGCCGACATCGTCTTCATGCAGGACGAGCTGTCGCGTCATGGACGGCCACCGTCTTGCCGGCCACCATCTTGCCGGCCACCATCTTGCCGGCACGCCGGTTTCGAGGGTCTTCCAAAGTGTGTCCCGTGCTGCATGGAACCGACCGTTTGCCCAACTGGACGCGATGGAACGCCCAATGCCGGCTTTCCGACAGGGCCACTTCGACGAATTCGGATGGGTACGATTTTTCCGCGGGCCTGCATTCTGGAATGTCGATTTCATTCGATATGCCCACATTCGGCGTCAAACCCGGCCATCAAGCAACCGGGATGGCTTGGTCAGATCGCAGCGGAGTGGTTCTTTCAAACAGCGGCCGCAGGCGTACTGCTTTCATACCATCAGCGATGTGGAGACTTGCCATGTACACTGCCGGCGAAGAAGAGATCGAAGCCATTGCCAGGGTGATCCGCTCGGGTGCGCTGTTTCGCTATGGCGAGAACAGCGAGTGCAACCGCTTCGAGGCCCGCTATGCCAGGCATCTCGGCGTCGAGCATTTTGCGCTGGCCGCCAGCGGCACCTATGGGCTCGCCGCCGGCCTGATCGGCCTCGGCATCGGCCCGGGCGATGAGGTGCTGGTGCCGGCGCACACCTATATGGCGACCGCAACGGCAGTGCTGTCGGTCGGCGCCATTCCGGTCATTGTCGATATCGACGAGAGCCTGACCATTGACCCGGCCGCTCTGCGCGATGCCATCGGCCCGCGCACCAAGGCGGTCATCCCGGTGCATATGTGGGGTGCGGCCTGCAACATGAACGCGATCATGGATATCGCTAAAAAACGCGGTCTGCTCGTGCTGGAAGATGTCTGCCAGGGCATTGGCGGCGGCTATGAGGGCAAGAAGCTCGGCTCGATCGGCCATGCCGGGGCCTACTCCTTCAACTACTTCAAGAACATGACCTCCGGCGAGGGCGGCGGCATCGCCACCAGCGACCTGAAAGTGGCCGAGCGCGCGCGCTGCGCCATCGACCCCTGCCATTTCTACTGGCAGGGCCGCAGCGACAGCATCAAGCCGTTCGCCGGCATCGGCGCGCGCGCCTCGGAATTGATGGGTGCAATGCTCAATGTCCAGCTCGACCGTCTCGACGGCATCATCGAGGCGATGCGGGCGGAGAAGAAGAAGGTGCTGGCCGGCACGCGCCATCTCGGCAATCTCGGCCTGACGCCGTCGCCGATGAACAGCCCCGACGACGATTGCGCGGCGCAGGTGATGTATCTGCTGCCCAGCGAACAGGCGGCGCAGACTTTTTCGAAGACCATTCCGAGCGTCATTGCCGGCAAGACCGGCCGCCACAATTTCACTCAGTGGGACCAGGTGCTGATGCATGAGGGCGCGCATCATCCGGCGCTCAATCCGTACACGCTGCCGGAAAACAAGGGCCTGCGGCTGACCTATGCCGACGATCTGGGCAGGGGTTCTCTCGACATCCTCAACCGCACGGTGATGATCGCGATGAATCCGGCGCATGGCGACGCCGACATCGACGACATGATCCATAACATCGATGCGGCGGCCCGTGTGGCGCTGGAGAATGCCTCGCTGGACGACGTCGAGGTGCGCAAGGCAGCGCCCGTCGATCTGCAGAAATTCGATAGTGTGAATTGAAGCGCTCAGCGCTGGATCGGCCTATTGCCGGTCCAGCCGCATGAAGGCAGCGCGCAACGCCAGCACCGCGCGCAGGATCTGGCGTTCGTCCATCGCGGCATAGCCGAGCAGCAGGCCGTGTTCCGGCTCGCTCGAATGGTAGTTGATCGAGATGCCCTGCACGTCGAGGCCCTCCTTGACGGCGGCGGCGACGACGTCACTGTCCTTGTAGGGTCGGACAAAACTGGCCAGCAGCTGCATGCCGGAATCGTTCTCGGTCACCGTCAGCCATTCGGCCAGATGCTCCTGGCACAGCTTGACGAAATTGGCTTGCCGGCGCGCATAGAGGCGGCGCATGCGTTTCAGATGCGTGGCGAAATAGCCTTGCGTGATGAAGTCGTTGACCGTCGCCTGCAGGATCAGCGGCGCGAACTGGCCGGTGATCGACACGGCACGGTCGAAGGGCACGGACAGTTCGCGCGGCACGATGAGATAGCCTATGCGCAGCGCCGGGATCAGCGTCTTGCCGAAGGAACCGATATAGACGACGCGGTCGGCATGATCGAGGCCGCGCAGCGCCGGCACCGGCCGGCCGCGATAACGATATTCGCCGTCATAATCGTCCTCGACGATCCAGGCGCCGTGGCGTTCCGCGATGTCAAGCAGCTGCAGTCGTTCCTCGATGCGCATGATGGTGCCGAACGGCCACTGGCAGGATGGCGTCACATAGATCAGGCGCGGCGGCGGCAGCTCTGGGTCTGCGAGATGCCATCCAAGGCGATCGACCTTCAAGGGCGCAAGCTGCGCGCCGCTGGCGAGAAAGGCGCTCTTGGCGCCGAGATAGCCGGGCTCCTCCATCCAGACATGGTCGCCTTCGTCCATCAGCACGCGCGAAGCGAGGTCGAGTGCTGCCTGCGCGCCGGTGACGATGATGACCTGGTCGGCGGTGCAATTGATGCCGCGCGACAGGCTTATGGTCGAGGCGATGGCCTGGCGCAGGCCGGGATGGCCGGCAAAGGAGATATAGCCGAGCAAATTCTCATCGCGGCTGCGCGCATTGCGCACCAGAAGGCTCGACCAGATGGTGAAGGGAAAGGATGCCGATTCCGGCACGCCCGGATGGAAGTTGATGACGCCGGCATTGCGTGGCGGCTGCGGGCCGTTGACGATGGTCTGACCGCGCCGCGAGAGTTTTTGCGGGGCGGCGAGGCCGGCGCGCAGCGCGGCCGGCGGGCGTTTCTGCTGGATCGGCGCCACCCAGGTGCCGGACCCGGCGCGCGCCTCTATAAACCCTTCGGCGAGCAGCTGGTCGTAGGCGGCGATCACCGTGTTGCGGCCGACCTTGAGATCCTCGGCCAGCGAGCGTGTCGAAGGAAGCAGCGTGTTCTGCTGGATCTGGCCGTCGAGGATGAAGCGCCGCAAGGCGCCGTAGATCTGCCGGTGCATCGGTTCGTCCGAGCCGCGGTCGACCGACATGATGTCGAGGGAAAGGCGCATATGGTCGGCCAAGCTAGTCTCCGACCAACCTGGCGGCGCGGGCGATCTTCTCTTCGTTAAGCAGGCAGACAGTCTCCAGCACCAGCCGTCTGGTTTCGGGATGAACCTCGCGGCTGTTCTTCAGCGCGCGGTGAACGGTTGCCGCGCCGAGTTCCGCCTTCTCGGCGATCTCACGGATGGTGCAAAGCCGTTCCATGCCGAGTGCCGCCTCGAATGCCATGTCGCTCCTCCATCTGCATCAAGGCATGCCTCGTCGCCAGCCTCAAGCTGGAAACGCCGGGCCGGCAACTCGCGGGCAAAAATTTCGATGCCAAGAACTGTGCGATCCGCGCCGCCAAGGGAGGGCGGCGGCGCGGATCGCCGGGCGCTTTCGCGTCGCTACCCCTACCGAGGCGCGCGCCCAACCGGCCCAACCACCAGCCCCCCGGCGGTGGTTAGGCCATGTCTCGTATTGCCACGTCGAACCCGGCCGCGCAGGCCGTTTTGAGAAGCGAAGCGTAACCTTTCGTGGCATAGGTCAAGGGGTGTGCCTTGGCCGGATCCTGCTCGGCCTCGACGACGATCCAGCCTTCGAAGCCATGGCTGGCCAGAGGCTGCAGCAGCGACAGGAAATCGACGGAGCCATCGCCGGGCACGGTGAAGATTCCTTCCATCACTGCCGCCATGAAACTCATGTCCTCGCGCCGTGCCTTCTCCAGCACGGCCGCGCGGACGTCCTTGCAATGGAAATGCACGATGCGGTCGAGATGCCGGTTCAGGAGGGAGGCCGGGTCGCCGCCTGAGAACAGACAATGGCCGGTATCGAACAGCAGGCCGACGCTCTTGCCGGTTGCGGCCATCAGCCTGTCGACCTCGTCATCGCTCTCGACGATCGTGCCCATATGGTGATGGAAAGCCATGCCGACGCCGAAGGCAGCCATGCGGTCGGCGAGTTCGGTCAGCTTCTCGCCATAGGCGGTCCATTCGCCGTCAGCGAGGCGCGGACGCTGTGAGATCGGCGCGAAAATGCCGTCATGACGGCCGCGCGAGGTGTCGGCATAGACGACGACCTTGGCGCCGAGGTCGCGCAGCAGGGTCAGATGCGAGGTGAGGGCGGCGAATTCCTCGTCGACCGTGCGGTCCAGAATGCGGCCGTCATACCAGCCGGAGACGAGTTCCAGTCCGTAAGAAGACAGGATCGGTCCAAGCTCGTCGCTTCGCCTGGGGAATTTGCCGCCGAGTTCGGTGCCGCGATAGCCGGCCTGCCTGGTTTCCGACAGGCATGTCGCGAGCGGCGTATCGCCGCCGAGTGCGGGAACATCGTCATTGCTCCAGGTGATGGGATTGATGCCGATCTTGACCGTCATGCCGCTACTTCAAAGGGCTCGGGGAAACACAAAGCCGAGGCCGGCAAACTGAGGGGAAAGAGGACCTGTCACTAGGTCCAGTTGAGGTGAATTTGGCAGAGCCAATCGGGAGCGCTAAAGCGCGTCCCGTTTGAACGGACTAAGTCGACGCGCTTAGGTCTTTGCATGTCGTTGTCTCAAAACCGGCGCCACTTTTTAGCGACATGCATTAATCCTGCTGCGGCCTTCCGAAGGCCGCGCGCAGTTCGTCCTTGGCGTCCTCGAGCACTTTCCGGCGCGCCTGCGGCAGGTTCTTGCCGGCGCGGTTGATGTAGAAATTCAGCATCGACATGGCCGACTGAAACGGCTCGGCCTTGCGGCGGTCGCTGTGCTCGGCCGAGCGCTTGAGCGAGGCCGCGATCTTCCTGGCGTCGTCGGCTTCGAAGATGTGGTCCTCGAGGTCCATCGCATCGCTGTGCTCGGTCACCTCGGCCGACCATTTCTTTTTCGCGGTCATGACAAACTCCTTCCTGTCGCAAAAACTCGAGCAGGCCGCCGCCGGTTCCCGAGAAAGCCGCCGGGCCGCTGGAGCCACGGATCATGGCCCTGTGGCGCTGCCCGTCGCGGTGAATGCGCCGATAGTGGCGACACAACGGTCGACTTCCCAGGACCGTAGACAGGAAACGCCTTGACCCCGATCGTCGCCAATCAGGCGGATAGCCCCGGCATCGACAGCAGCTACGCCTGGATGCGGCTTGCCATCTCCATGCTGCTGGCGACGATCGGTGCGGTCGGCATGTGGGCCGTCGTCGTCGTGCTGCCGGCCGTGCAGGCCGAGTTCGGCGTTGACCGCGCCGCGGCATCGATGCCCTACACCGCAACCATGGTCGGCTTCGCCGCCGGCAATGTGCTGGTTGGCCGCGCGGTCGATCGCATGGGGTATTGGATCCCGGCACTGCTATCCTCGGTGGCTCTCGCCGCCGGCCTGCTGCTCGCCGCGCTGTCGACCTCTATCCTGCAATTCACCCTTGCCCAGGGCGTGCTGATTGGTGTCGGCACATCGGTGATCTTCGGGCCGCTGATCGCCGACATCTCGCACTGGTTCAACCGTCGGCGCGGCGTCGCCGTCACAGCTGCGGCGGCTGGCAACTATCTCGCCGGAGCGCTCTGGCCAACCATCATGCCGACACTGATCAAGGCGGAAGGCTGGCGCTTCACCTATGCCGGCATCGGTGTCTTCTGCCTGGTCACCATGGTGCCACTGGTGCTGTTGTTGCGGCGCGCTGCTCCGGCGGCGGCTGCCGCCGGTTCGCCCGGAAGCCGGCCAGTGCAGTCGATTTCGCTGTCGCCGGCGGCGTTACAGGTGCTGCTGATCGTTGCCGGTCTCGGCTGCTGCGTGGCGATGTCGATGCCGCAGGTGCACATCGTCGCCTATTGCATGGATCTTGGCTACGGCATTGCGCATGGCGCCGACATGCTGTCGATCATGATGGCGGCGGGCGTCGTCAGCCGGCTCGCCTCCGGCTTTGTCGCCGACCGCATCGGCGGCGTGAAAACCCTGCTTATCGGTTCCGTGCTGCAATGCCTGTCGCTTTTGTTTTACATCCCGTTCGACGGGCTTGCCTCGCTCTATGTCGTGTCGCTGGTGTTCGGCCTGTCGCAAGGCGGCATCGTGCCTTGCTATGCCATCATCGTGCGCGAATACCTGCCCGCCAGGGAGGCCGGCCAGCGTATCGGCATCGTCATGATGGCGACCATCTTCGGCATGGCGATCGGTGGCTGGATGTCGGGCTGGATCTACGACCTGACCGGCTCTTACGCCGCCGCGTTCCTCAACGGGATCGCGTGGAACTTGCTGAACATAGTGGCCATCGGGCTGCTGCTGTGGAAAGCAAAACGCAGTGCTGCCCTGATGGCTTAGGAAGGCAGGATTGCCCTGTTGCTTGACAAGGGCGATTGGCTGCGCGACGCCAGCAGGCGAGTGGGTGCGGCAGCAGCCGGTTGGCATGGTGGCAGTGGAAAAGCTGAACATGGTTTCGCAAGGGCGCAGCGGCCGGGGCCCGGCACGTGGAGGATGTCCATGACCAAGCCGCGCTCGCGTCGCGGGGGCGGCCGCCCGACCCTATCAGATGTGGCGCGCAAGGCCGGCGTCGGCGCCATTACCGTGTCGCGGGCGCTGCGCGAACCGGAACGCGTCAGCCAGGATCTGCGGCGCCAGATCCAGGCCGCCGTCGACGAACTCGGTTATGTCCCGGATCCCAATGCACGGGCACTGGCCTCGGCGCGCGCCGATGTGTTCGGCGTGCTGGTGCCGTCGCTGACCAACAACGTCTTCGCAGAAGTGGTGCGCGGCATCTATGACAGCCTGTCGGACGGCCCGTTCCGCGTCCAGCTCGGCAACACCCATTATTCCGGCCTCGAGGAGGAGCGCCTGCTGCAGGTGTTCGCACCGCAGCGCCCGGCGGCGCTGATCGTGGCCGGCATCGACCAGACGCCGACCTCGCGAAAGCTGCTGGAGAGCGCGGGCTGCCCGGTGGTGCAGGTGATGGAGACCGGGCCCGATCCGGTCGACATGCTGGTCGGCTTCTCGCATTTCGACGGCGGCCGCACCGCGACCGAGCATCTGATCGAGGCGGGCTGCCGGCGGATCGGCTTCATCGGCGCACGCATGGACCCGCGCTCGCAGCGGCGGCTTGCCGGCTATCGCGCGGCAATGGAGAAGGCCGGCCTGTTCGACCCGCGGCTCGTCACCACCACTCCGCTACTGTCCAGCGTGACGCTCGGCCGCGAGCTGCTTCGCGATGCGCTGGCCAAGATGCCGGCGCTCGACGGCGTCTTCTGCAACAATGACGACATCGCGCTCGGCGTTTTGTTCGAATGCCATAGCGCCGCGCTCAACGTGCCGAAAACAATCGGCATTGTCGGCTTCAACGACCTCGAAATGATGCAGGCGGCGTTCCCGCCGCTCACCAGTATCCGCACCCCTCGCTATGAAATCGGCCGTCGGTCTGTCGCCATGGCGCTGGCGGCGATCGCAGGACGAAGGCCTGAGCAGCGGGTCGTCGATCTCGGTTTCGAACTCAAGCCCCGCGAGAGCACCGCACGCTGAACAGGCTTTGGCGGCCTCAGCAAATGGTGCTTTACACAACGTCATGGTAGCGCTACCATTTTCGCCGGGCAGACGTTTTGATGAAAGGCCGCCCCTGTTTATTATACATAAGCAACAGCTCATGCTTGTTTATTATGTATAATATGCTAGTTTCGTTTCTCGCCTGTGAAGCGGCGAGGGGGAGGGGATCGGGCCGGCTTCGGCCCTTGAGACGTGGCGCCGGCCAGGCTGGAGGGCCTTCGGCAGGCGTGGAAAACACACCACGACAAACCGCATCAAATAAACAAGCAGCAGCAAATAAAACTACAACTGGGAGGAATATCTATGATCAAGTCACTTGTTGGTGGCATCGTTGCCGCCACTGCATTCGTCATGCTGAGTTCGTCGGCCATGGCCGACCCGGAAGTCGTCAAGGGACCGTCGGCTGAGCCGGATTGCTTTGCGCCCTGGGCGGCCGATACGCAGTTCTTCAAGTTCCCCAAGAAAGACGGCCCATACCGCATCGCGCTCGCCAATGGCTATATCGCCAACACCTGGCGCATCCAGATGGTGCAGACCGCCAAGGCCTATGCGGCCCAGCCGGAGGTCGCCGCGAAACTGAAGGAATTCAAGGTCGTCTCGACCGGCGAGGACGTGCCGGCCCAGATTTCGGCGATCAACAACTTCATCGATTCCGGCTATGACGCGATCGTCGTCAACGCCCAGAACCCGACCGCTTTCGGGCCGGTCATCAAGCGCGCCAAGGAAGCTGGCGTCATCCTCGTCGCCTTCGACAATATTCTCGACACCAAGGACGCCATCAACGTCAATGTCGACCAGAAGGGCCTTGGCGAATTGTGGGGCAAATGGCTGGTCGGCCATGTGCCGAATGGCGGCAAGGTGCTCGAAGTGCGCGGCGTTGCCGGAACTTCCGTCGACACCGACCGTCACAACGGCATCCATGAAGCGCTCGATGCCTCGGGCAAGAAATGGGACGTCACCGAGGTGGTCGGCAAATGGGACGACGGCGTGGCGCAGAAAGCCACGGCCGACGCCATTGCCACCAACGGTCCGTTCGACGGTATCACCGGGCAAGGCGGCGACACCGGCATCGTGCAGGCGATGATCGATGCCAAGCATGCTTTCGTGCCGTTCGGCGGGGAGACCGAGAACGGTTTCCGCAAGTTCTGCGCGGCACATGCCGGCGACGGGCTGAAATGCTCATCGGCCGGCACCGGTCCGGCGCAGGTCGCGGTTGCCATCAAGACGGCGATTGCCGCGCTCGAAGGCAACGTCGTTCCGCAAGCAGTGAAACTGCCACTGGCGATCGTCGAGGATCCGAACTTCAAGGCCGGTCAGGATTTCTTCCCCGACCAGTCCGACAATTTCTTCGTCGGCAATTCCTTCCCGACCTGCGGCATCAATTTCACCGCGCAGGAAATCATGGGTCAGACCAAAGCTGACCAATAGGGGCTGACCAATAGGCGGCATATCCGGCGCCGCGGGCTCTCCGCGGCGCCGGCCACTCGATATCCCTTGAAGTCAAACTGCCTCGGGAGGGCCGATGGACGGTGCGGTTCCGCTCTTCCGGATGGAAGGCATATCCAAGCGCTATGGTGGTGTGCGGGCGCTGGAAAAGGCCGAGCTTTCGGTCTCGTCCGGTAGCATCCACGCCATTCTCGGCGAAAACGGCGCCGGCAAATCGACGCTGATCAAGGTCATGGCGGGCGTCGTCGCGCCCGACGAAGGCCGCATGATGCTGAACGGCAGCGAGGTGACGTTCGCTTCGCCTGCTGCTGCAAACAAGGCCGGCATCGTCTGCATCTTCCAGGAGCTGTCGCTGGTTCCCGAACTCAGCGTTGCCGACAACATCGTCATCTCCGATCCGCCGAAGCGTTTCGGCATGATCGACCGCAAGGCGCAGCGCCGCATTGCCGAGGATGCGCTGGCACGCGCAGGTGCGGCCGACATCCATCCATTGGCGCTGGTCAAGGATCTTCCGCTTTCAAGAAGACAGATGGTCGAGATCGCCAAGGCATTGGCCAGGAAGCCGCGCATCCTGATCCTCGACGAGGCGACCTCGGCGCTGACCGCGACGGACGTTGCCAGAATATTCAGCGTGCTCAAGCGACTGCGCTCGGAAGGGCTGGCGCTGCTTTACATTTCGCACCGCATGAACGAGATCGCCGAGCTTGCCGACCACTGCACGGTGTTTCGCAACGGCCGCAATGTCGCCAGCTACAAGGCAGGCACAAAGAGCGACAACGAAGTCGTCGAACTGATGATCGGGCGCGAATACAGCCATATTTTCCCGCCGAAACCCGCGCACGCTGCCGCCGCCGCCGTTCCTGTGCTGGAGGCGCGCAAGCTGTCCTGGACGGACCGGCTGGACAATGTCTCGCTGACCGTCGGGGCAGGCGAGGTCGTCGGCCTTGGCGGCCTGGACGGCCAGGGCCAGCGCGAATTGCTGCTTGCCTTTTTCGGTGTGCTGCGCGGCCTCGGCGGCCATATCCTTATCGACGGCAAGCCGGTTTCGATCGCCAGCCCGCAAGCGGCGCGCGACGACCGCATCGGCATGGCGCTGATCCCGGAGGACCGCAAGACCGAAGGCCTGATGCTGCCGATGACGGTGCGCGAGAACCTCTCCTTTGCCGCCCTAGACCGGCTGTCCAAGGCCGGCATCATCGACCGCGCCGCCGAACAGCGGCTGATCGACGACATGGTCGGGCTGCTGGCGATCAAGACGGCCGGCCTCGACATTCCGGTCGGTGCGCTGTCGGGGGGCAACCAGCAGAAGGTGGTCATCGCCAAATGGCTGATGCGCCAGCCGCGCATCATCCTGCTCAACGATCCGACGCGCGGCATCGATGTCGGCACCAAGCAGGAACTCTATCAACTGATGCGCAAGCTGGCGGATGCGGGGGCGGCGATCCTGTTCTATTCAACCGACTATGACGAACTGATCGGCTGCTGCGACCGCGTGCTGGTGCTCTATGACGGCGCGGTCAAGCGCGAGCTGGTCGGAGCCGAGATCACCGAGCGGGCGCTGATTGCAAGCGCGCTGAACATCCACGGCGATGACGCCGGCGGAAGAGACGATGCCGGCGCAAGACAGGGAGCGGACGCGTGAAAGAGTGGCGCTACTGGCTGGCCGAGCAGCGCGGAACACTGATGGCACTCGGCATATTCATTGTCATGTTCGTCATCTACACCTCGAACCATCCGGCGGGCTTCACCGCCAATGTCGTGCAGACGGCGTCCAACAAGGGCGTGCTGCTCGCCTTCGTCGCCATGGCGCAGACACTGGTCGTGATCACCGCCGGCATCGACCTCTCCGTCGGCATGATCTTCACGCTGACCAATTGCCTCGCCTCCTGGCTGGTCATCGGCACCGGCCTCGAGACCGCTTTCGGCGTCATCGCCGTGCTCGGCACCGGGCTCCTGTGCGGAGCGATCAACGGCGCCATCGTCATCTACGGCCGCCTGCAGCCGATCGTCGCCACGATCGCCACGGGTGCGGTCTATTTCGGCATCGCGCTGCTGCTCAGGCCGTTTCCCGGCGGTTCGGTCAACGAAGGTCTCGCCGACGCGCTGACCGGACGCCTGTTGGGCGTGGTGCCGGCGAGCCTGGTCGTGCTGCTCGCCGTCGTGCTCGTGGTCTGGGTACCGTTCAGCCGCTCGGTGCTCGGGCGCGCGGCCTATGCGGCCGGATCCTCGGAGACGGCGGCCTACATGTCCGGTGTGCCGATAAGGCGCGGCAAGTTCGCTGCCTACGCGCTCGCAGGCCTGTTGGCCGCGATCGGCGGACTGTTCCTGACCTTCTTCACCTATACCGGCGATGCAGCCTATGCCAGCGGCAACGCCTATACGCTGTTTTCGATCGCCGCGGTGGTGCTGGGCGGCGTCTCGCTGTTCGGCGGGAAAGGCAGCGCCATCGGCGCCATCTTCGGCGCGCTGGCCTTCCGCACCATCGGTGACCTGTTGTTCGTGTTCGATTTCGACCCGCTATGGCAGCCGCTGTTCCAGGGCGTGATCCTGCTGGTCGCGGTCAGCCTTGGCGCGTTTGCGCTGTTTCGGGTCCGCAACCGGCTGGAGTGGTTCCTGTGAGCGAAACGACATTGGGCGGTATCGCCGGCCGCGTGCCGAAATTCATCCGCCGCGCCGATCCGGCGGTGCTGACGGCCTTCGCCTGCATCGTGCTGTTGCTGTTCCTAGGCAGCCTCTATTCCAGGAGCTTTCTGTCGCCTGAATATCTCTTGCAGCAGCTCAAGGTGGCCTCGTTCCTCGGCGTCATCGCCACAGGCATGATGCTGGTCATCCTGCTAGGCCAAATCGACCTGTCGGTGCCGTGGGCGGTGGCGGCGGGCGCGATGATGGCGTGTGCGGCTGCCGCCTATGGCCCGATCGGTGTGGCGCTGGCCATCCCGTTCGGCATCTTTTGCGGGGTGCTGATCGGCATCGTCAACGGCTTTGGCGTCGCCTATCTGCGCATACCCTCGATGATCATCACGCTCGCCACCAACGCTGTCGCGCAAGGGCTCATGGTCGTTTATACCGGCGGCTACTCGCCACAGGATTCGGCCACCGGCGCCATGCGCTATCTTGCGACAGGTTTTACCATTCCTGGCGTGCCTAACGCCGTCATCATCTGGGCGCTGATTGGCGCTGCGATGGTGTTTGTGCTGTCCCGCACCAGCTTCGGCCGCACCGTCTACGGCATCGGCAACCGCGAGCGTGCCGCCTATCTCTCCGGCATCGATACAAGGCGCGTGGTGATGATCGCCTTCGCTATCTCAGGCGGGCTGTCCGCCTTTGGCGGAGTGCTTCTCGCCGGCTATGCCTCCAAGGCGGCGCAATCGATGGGCGATGCCTATCTCCTGCCGTCGATCGCCGCCGTGGTTCTGGGCGGCACCTCGATCCTGGGTGGCCGCGGCTCCTATCTCGGCACCGTCGCCGGTGTCATCCTGATCACGCTCCTGCAGTCCATCCTTTCGGTCATGCAGATGCCGGAGGCGGGGCGGCAGATCGTCTATGGCCTGGTCATCGTTGCCATGCTCCTGCTCTACGGCCGCGCGCCGGCAAGCCGCTGACCGTGGACGAAAAGACCGCAAAGGCGCCAATGGGCGCTACCGGCTCAGTGCCTCGGGCCATTGTGGTGATGGGCGTCGCCGGCTGCGGAAAATCGGCTGTCGGCAAAGCATTGGCAGCAGAGGAAGGGGCCGTCTTTGTCGAAGGCGACAGGCTGCACCCACCCGAAAACGTCGCCCGCATGGCGAGCGGCGAGCCGCTCACAGATCAACTGCGTGAGGGCTGGCTCGATGCCATCGGCGAGCGGATCGCCGACCTGACCGGCAGCGGCCAAAGCGTGGTTGCCGCCTGCTCGGCGCTGAAGCGCAGCTACCGCGATCGTCTGCGTGGCTTCCGCCGGGATATCGATTTCATCTATCTGAAGATCGATCCCGCAACCGCCAAGCAGCGTGTCGCCAACCGCAAGGGCCATTTCATGCCGGCAAGCCTGGTCGAAAGCCAGTTCGCCATCCTTGAGCCGCCTGGCGCCGACGAGCGGGCGCTGACGGCCGACGCCACACTTCCAGTGGCTGAGATCGTCACCGCCGTTGCCAGCCTGCTGGCCGGCGCAAAATCATGAACCACCCTCGTCGGGCAAGGCGGTTTCCGGCCGTTCGGTGAACCGGTCGGCGCCGGACCAGACCATCATTTGCTCGGGATAGAGTTTCAGCGCCTCCAGCAAGCGGTCGCGCTTGAGCAATATGTACTCGGCCTGCAGCGCCATGTTCTTGGCGCCGGCTCTGGCCGCGCGCTCGCCGGCCTCTGCCGGGGCCGGCACCAGTTCGGGACTTAGGACGGCGCGGTATTGGCGGAACGGATCGGTCTCGAAGGTCGACATGGAAAACAGCGCCGCCTTGCCTCTGGCAGCGAAATTCGTCGGCGCCGAAGCCAGGTGGGTCCAGCCGCTCTCGCCAAGGCCGACTTCGGTGAATGTCGAGCCGGCATGCACCGTGTTGGTCACCAACACCACGCCGTTGCTGCCAAGGATCTTCTGGATCCGGCCGGTGACCTGGTAGGCGTCGCTGCGGTCGAACACGATCCGGCTTTTCAGGAAACGGTTCTCGACCCGAACCATCGGCGGGTTCAGGAAGCGCAAGCCGAAGGTCGAATCGGATATGCCGTGAGCCCTGACGCTGAGCTGGTGTGTCTCGATGCCGGCTTCATGGAGAGCGCGTTTGCCGATGATGGTCTGGGTCGTGAACTGATCGCACCAGATGATAGCGCCGTGGCCGCGCTTCAGCGCCGCTTGCAGGCCTTCCAGGCCCTCCAGCCGGATATCAGGTGACCAGCGGCGGCCGATGAGATGCGCGGCAAGCAGCAAACGCCGGCGGTGGTTGGCGCAGAGCAAGGCCCTGAACTGCCTTTGCGCATCGATGCCATTGCCGAGCACGGCGCGCGTCGCGGCGGCGTAGCGCACGAAATCCTTGCGGATATGGCGCTTGAGGCGCAGCCCCGATACGCGGCTGCAGATCGCGGCCCACCAATTGACCGGTAGCAATGCCGCGACCCCGAGATAAAAGGCGGCCAGCAGCAGCTCGCGGAGATCCCTGTTGTTGAAGGTGCGCAACTTGCCGGCGCGGACCTGCTTGCGGCTGAAGAAGCGAACATTCTCGGCGCGTTCGGGCACCAGGATGTCGGCGATGATTTCCGTATGATAAATGACGGCGGAAGATGGTGTCCGGTCGGCTTTCCGGGATTTTCCCAACCACGGCAGCCTCATCCGATCGGTGTCCACCTGTTCTTGCGTGCGTCCGGAAATCGCTTTACTGCGTCTGCCACGGGCGCGCAATCGGCGCCGGCAAGGCCATGGTGAACGCCATTCAGGGTTCGAACTTGAAACAGGCCCTATCGGTAGCACTTCCCCAACTGGCGCCCTGGCGGCCGGCTGCGGTGGCGCTGATGGCGCCGGACCGGCCATCCCTGAGCTTTGCCGGCCTCGCCAATCTTGTCGACAAGCTCTGCGGCGATCTCGCCAGGCGTGGCGTTGCCCGCGGCACGGCCGTCGGCATCGTCTTGCCCAACGGCCCGGAAATGGCGGCCTGTTTCCTGGCGGTCTCGGCGTTGGCGACGGCGGCGCCGCTCAATCCGGCTTACGGCGAAGACGAATTCCGCTTCTATCTCGGCGATCTCGATGTGAAGCTGCTGCTGTGCGGACAAGGCATGGGCGATGCCGCGCGCAACGCCGCAAAGGGGCACGGCATTGCGGTGCTCGACGTCGTCGTGACTGACGGCGCCAAGGCCGGCGAGTTTCTGCTGGCGGGCGACGCCGAGGTGGAGGCTGCCAGTGAGGCTCGCCTCGACGATATGCAGCTCAACGGGCCGGACGATTTCGCGCTTGTCCTGCACACATCGGGAACCACGGCGCGGCCGAAGATCGTCGGCTTGCGGCAGCGCAATCTGCAGGCATCAATGGCCAACATCGCCCGCACCCTGGCGCTTTCGGCAGACGATATCTGTCTCAACGTGATGCCGCTGTTCCACATTCACGGGCTGATGGCGGCGCTCAGCGCACAGCTGGCAGTCGGCGGCGCTGTTGTCTGCACGCCGGGCTTCAACCCGCTCAAATTCTACGGCTGGCTGGGCGACTTCAGGCCGAGCTGGTACAGCGCGGTGCCGACCATGCATCAGGCGATCCTAGCGCGCGCCGCCCGCAATGGCGAAACCATTGCTGCTGCGCGGCTGCGCTTCATCCGCTCGTCTTCGGCAGCGCTTCCCGACACCGTGTTCCGCGACCTCGAGCGCGTCTTCGGCTGTCCGGTGGTCGAGGCCTATGGCATGACCGAGGCGGCGCACCAGATGACATCCAATGACCTGCCGCCTGCGCGCCGCAAGCCAGGCTCGGTCGGCCTGCCTGCGGGTCCGCAGGTGACGATCCTGGACGACAAGGGGACGATCCTTCCGGCGGGTGAAAAGGGCGAGATCGCGGTGCGCGGCGCCAACATCCATGATGGCTATCTCAACAATCCGGTGGCCAATGAAGCTGCCTTCAGCGATGGCTGGTTCCGCACCGGCGACCAGGGCCTGATCGACGAGGATGGCGATCTGAAGATCACCGGGCGGCTGAAGGAGATCATCAATCGCGGCGGCGAAAAGATCTCGCCGCTCGAAGTCGACAATGTCCTGCTCGATCATCCGCTGGTGGCGCAGGCGGTGACCTTCGCCGTGCCGCACGCCATGCTCGGCGAAGAGGTGGGTGCGGCCATCGTGCTGGCCGAGGGCGCCACCGCCGATGCCGAGCAGATTCGTGATTTCGCGCGCAGCCGGATCGTCGAGTTCAAGGTGCCGCGCCACATCCTGTTTCTCCAGGAGATACCCAAGGGTCCCACCGGCAAAATCCAGCGCGTCGGCCTGGCCGGCAAGCTCGGCCTGGTCTGAGGACTCTCATTTCAGCATGATCTTGTCCGAAAACCGGTTCGCACTTTTCGGGACCATGCTCTAATTTAGATCTGCGATGTCAGCTCGACCGGAAAATCATCATTGTCGGCGTCGCGCATGGCGGCGAGGCTGCGATTGTCCAGCACTTCGGCGATCGCCTGGCGCACTTCCAGCATCATGTGCCGGACTTGGCAGGTCGCCTCGTCGCAATCCTCGCAGCGCTGGTATTGCGTGCGGCTGGCGCAGGGTATGGGAGCGAGCGGGCCGTCCAGCACGCGCACGACGTGGCCGATCTTGATTTCGGAAGCCGGCCGGGCGAGGCGATAACCGCCTTCCTTGCCCTTGCGACTGAGGACGAAACCGGCATTGCGCAGCTCGCCCAGAATGGCATCCAGGAATTTCTTCGGGATGTTGTTGGCGATCGCGATGTCGTTGACGAATGCAAGCTGGCCGACCGGCAGGCCGGAAAGATGCACGAGGGCCTTGAGGCCGTATTTGCCTTTTTTGGTAAGCATGCCCGCTTCAGTTCATGAAAACCCCAACCACCCGCATCTGGCGGTTGTTTGTGTGCAAATCATGACGTTTCGCCTGAACAACCCGGTTTCGCGTAGAACAAGCCGCCCGATTGCACGTTGGGCACAAAGGCGTTGATTCTTTGTAACGTTTTTCACCGATCGCGACAGATTCCGCCTGAAGCCGTTTGTCGGCGCGCGAAAACGAAAAAGGCGGCAAAGCGCCGGCTTTCTTGTGAGGTGAGGTCGAACGCTGCTGATATCAGCGGCTGCCATAGGTCTGGTCGAGCAGACCGCCGGCGGCGAAGTGCTCCTTCTGTACCTTGTCCCAGCCGCCGAAGACGTCTTCCACAGTCAGCAGGCGGACATCGGGGAAGTCGGCCTTGTATTTTGCCGCGACTTCAGCGTTGCGGGCGCGCAGGCCATTTTCAGCCGCGATGGTCTGGCCCTCGGGCGTGTAGAGGAAGTCGAGATAGGTCTTGGCGAGGTCACGGCTGCCGTGCTCGTCGGCGACCTTGTCGACGATCGCCACCGGGAATTCGGCGAGCAGGCTGACCGCTGGCGTGACCTGTTCGAACTTGTCGTTGCCATACTCCTTGCGGATGCCGCGCGTTTCCGACTCGAAGGTGATCAGCACGTCGCCGATCTCGCGCTGCACGAAGGTGGTGGTGGCGGCGCGCCCGCCGGTGTCGAAGATCGGCACGTTGTTGAACAGCTTGGTGACGAACTCCTTCACCTTGGCGTCGTCGCCCTTGAAGGCTTCCTTGGCGTAGGCGGTTGCGGCCAGATAGGTGTAGCGCGCATTGCCCGAGGTCTTGGGGTTGGGGAAGATCACCTGCACGTCGTCGCGCACGAGGTCGTTCCAGTCCTTGATGCGCTTGGGGTTGCCCGCGCGGACGAGAAAGGATGGGAGCGAATAGAAGGGCGAGGCGTTGTCGGGGAAATCCTTCTGCCAGTCGGCGGAGACGAGGCCTTTCTTGACCAGAAAGTCGATGTCGGTGACCTGGTTGAAGGTGACGACATCGGCGCCGAGGCCTTCGGCAATGGCGCGCGCCTGCGCCGAGGTGCCGGCATGCGACTGGTCGACGGTGACGCCCGGATGGCCGGCGACGAAAGCCTTGTTCACCTGGGCGAACAATTCGCGGCCGACATCATAGGAAGCGTTGAGCAATTTGTCGGCCGACCAGGCCTGCGAAGAGGCGAGGATCAGGCCGGCGACGGTGGCGACGCTGAGCAAAAAACGCTTCATGAAAACAAGCTCCGATGTGCAATGCGTTGCCAGAACATAGCCGGGCCGGAGGGTGTACTGCGAGGCACACGGGGCAGACGTATGGCGTTGCAGCGAAAAAGAAATCGCTGAAGCAGGTTATCGGCGAAAATTCATTCCAGCCGAAATGCCGGTGCGTTGGGGTTTTCTGTGGGTTTGCAATTCGAAGCCGAGTGGCATATACAAATGGCATATACAAGTGGAACAGACAGGGGAGGCTGCCATGCCGCAGCACCGTCACTCAATACCACCGCCCAGGGAGGCGAAGTTGTTTCGCAACAACCGCAGTCAGGCGGTTCGCATTCCTGTCGAGTTCGAGCTGCCTGGGGAAAAGGTCCTGATCAGCCGCGATGGCGACCGGCTGATCATCGAGCCGGTCCGTAAACCGGGACTTGTCGCGCTGCTTGCCCAATGGGCGAAAGAGCCGCCGCTTGGTCCTGAAGACGACTTTCCCGAGATCCATGATGCGCCCGTGGGACCCGAGGATATCTTCTGATGCGGTTCATGCTGGACACCAACATTCTCAGCGACATGATCCGAAACCCTGCTGGCAAGGCTGCCAGTACGGCGGTTTGCGCGGGAGACGGTGCCCTCTGCACCAGCATCGTTGTCGCCTCGGAGTTGCGTTATGGCTGCGCCCGCAAGGGATCGGCCAAGCTGCTAGCCAAGGTCGAGCAATTGCTCGCCGAGTTACCTGTGCTGCCGCTCGACGTGCCGGTGGATGCCGAATACGGCGCACTTCGTGCCGAACTGGAAGCAAGGAGCCAGGTCATCGGCCACAATGACCTTTTCATTGCTGCCCACGCCTGCGCGCTGGGGACGACGCTGGTTACGGCCAACACCGGTGAGTTCAGCCGGATCAAGGGCCTGAAGGTCGAGAACTGGCTGGAGTAGCGCCGGCTCAGGTCGCCGGGAAAAGCTTCCAGCGCCTTGGCCTGAACGCCACCCGGCTCTTCTGCGCCGCAGGATGGTCCACAGGCAGTTCGATCTCGACGCGCTGGCGCTCGCCGCCGATTTCCAGTTCGACGCGTCTTGTGCCGGCGACGCGGCGGCTGGCGGCGACCGTGCCGGCGATGCAGCCGCTGCAGCCGTCGAGCAGTTCGATATCGTGCGGGCGGAAGTACAGCGTCGCATCGCCCTCGGGTGCGTGCGGCGCCGACACGCCGATCGGACGGTCGGCGAGCCAGATCTCGCCATTCTCAACCTTGACCGGCAGCATGCTCGATTCACCGATGAAGGAGTAGACGAAGGGCGAGTTCGGCGTGTCGTAGATCTCGTCGGCGGAGCCGACCTGCTCGATGCGGCCCTGGCTCATCACCACGACGCGGTCGGCAAGCTCGAGCGCCTCTTCCTGGTCGTGGGTGACAAAGACGGTGGTGTGGCCGGTGCGGTCATGGATTTCGCGCAGCCAGCGGCGGAGTTCCCGGCGCACCTGCGCGTCGAGGGCGCCGAACGGCTCGTCGAGCAACAGCACCTTGGGCTCGATGGCCATGGCGCGCGCCAGCGCCACACGCTGGCGCTGGCCACCCGAAAGTTGCGCCGGATAGCGCTTTTCCAGGCCGGAAAGCTGGACGAGGTCGAGCAGTTCGGAGGCGCGGCGGCGGATCTCCTGTGCCGGCGGCCGCGACGGTCCATGCCGCACCTTGAGGCCGAAGCCGATATTGTCGGCGACCGTCATGTGCCGGAAGAGCGCATAGTGCTGGAAGACGAAGCCGACATTGCGCTCCTGGATCGAGCGGTGCGAGGCGTCCTCGTCGCCGAAGAAGATCTTTCCGCGCGTCGGCCGCTCCAGGCCGGCGATAAGCCTCAGCAGCGTCGTCTTGCCGGAGCCGGATGGCCCAAGCAGCGCGATCAACTCACCCGACTTGATGTCAAGCGATACGTCATGGAGGGCCGGAAACCGGTCAAACTCCTTGCGTACGTTGGCAACGCGAACTTCCATGTAGATCCCTCAGTAATTTGGTGCATGTCGTTGTCCCAAAAACGGTTCCCAGTCTTGGGCGACATGCATTTAGTCAGTGCCCGCGCGTCGCGGCGATCTCGGCGCCGTAGCGCATCTCTAGAAGTGTTTTCAAGACCAGCGTGACCAGCGCCAGGCCGGCAAGCAGCGAAGCGACGGCAAAAGCGCCGACGGCGTTGTACTCGTTGTAGAGGATTTCGACATGCAACGGCATGGTGTTGGTCAGCCCGCGTATGTGGCCCGACACGACCGAGACCGCGCCGAATTCGCCCATCGAGCGGGCGTTGCACAGAAGCACGCCGTAGAGCAATCCCCATTTGACGTTGGGCAGCGTCACGTACCAGAAGGTCTGCCAGCCATTGGCGCCGAGAGAGAGCGCGGCTTCCTCGTCGCCGTTGCCCTGTTCCTGCATCAGCGGGATCAGTTCGCGGGCAACGAAGGGGAAGGTGACGAAGATGGTCGCGAGCACGATGCCGGGCACGGCGAACAAGATCTGGATGCCGTGCGCCTTCAGCCATTCACCGAACAGTCCCTGAGCGCCAAACAAAAGCACATAGACCAGGCCGGAAATGACCGGCGAGACCGAGAAGGGCAGGTCGATCAGCGTGGTCAGAAAAGCCTTGCCCTTGAACTCGAACTTGGCGATCGCCCAGGCAGCCGAAATGCCGAAGACGACGTTAAGCGGCACGGCGATCACCGCCACCAGCAGCGTCAGCCGGATCGCCGAGCGCGTATCGGGATTGGAGAGCGATTCCGTGTAGGCGCCAATGCCTTTCGCCAGCGCCTCGTGGAAGACGATGATCAGCGGCAGCAGCAGGAAGATGGCGAGGAAGGCGAAGGCCACCGCCATCAGCAGCAGCCGCACCGGCCGGCTTTCGGTCACCGCCGCCGACCGGCTCTCGTGATGCGGTTCGTAGGATTTGATCTCGGGGTCAGCCATAGCGCTTGCGACTCCATGACTGCGCCAGGTTGATGACCAGCAGCATCACGAACGACAGCAAAAGCATGATCGCCGCGATCGCGGTGGCCGCCGGATAATTGTACTCCTCGAGCCGGATGACGATCAGAAGCGGTGCGATCTCCGACTTGTAGGGAAGGTTGCCGGCGATGAATATGACCGAGCCGTATTCGCCGACCCCGCGCGCGAAGGCGAGCGAAAAGCCGGTGATGATGGCCGGCGCCAAGCCCGGAAACAGGATGCGGGTGATGATCTGGAAGCGGTTGGCGCCGAGCGTCGCGGCGGCTTCCTCCACTTCCTTGTCGATCTCCTCCATGATCGGCTGCACCGTGCGCACGACAAACGGCAGGCCGATGAAGACAAGCGCCACGACGATGCCGAGCGGCGTGTAGGCGACCTTGATGCCGAGCGGCGCCAGGAGATGGCCGATCCAGCCATTGGGCGCATAAAGAGTAGTCAGCGCGATACCGGCCACTGCCGTCGGCAGCGCGAAGGGCAGGTCGACCATGGCGTCGACGACGCGGCGGCCGGGGAAGCGGTAGCGCACCAGCACCCAGGCGACGAGCGTGCCGAAGACGACGTTGACGGCGGCTGCGATGAAGGCTGTGCCGAAGCTGATTTCGAGTGCGTTGGTGGTCCGGCGGTCGGTGGCGATCGCCCAGAAATCGGTCCAGCCGAGGGCTGCCGAGCGCCAGATCAGGCCCGACAGGGGGATGAGGATGATGAGCGTGAGGTAGGCAAGCGAGAAGCCGAGCGTCAATCCGAAACCCGGAATGACACTCGGCTGTCTGAATCGCCACCCCGCCTTGGCGGGTGCTATGGTCATGTCGTCCTGATCTAAATCCTACTGGGCCGGCTTGTAGATCTGGTCGAATATACCACCGTCGCCGAAATGATAAGGCTGTGCCTTCTTCCAGCCGCCAAAAAGCGGATCGTCGATGGAGATCAGCTTGATTTCGGGCGTCTTCGGAATGTCAGCCGCATCCACCAGCTCGGGCTTGGCCGGACGATAGTGGTTCTTGGCGATGATCGTCTGGGCTTCCTTGGAATAGAGCCAGCCGAGATAGGCTTCGGCGACCTTGCGGGTGCCCTTGGCATCGACATTGGCGTCGACGATCGCCACCGGCGGCTCGGCCAAGATCGAGGTCGGGGGATAGACGATCTCGAAATTGTCGGCTCCGAATTCATTGAGCGCCAGATAGGCGTCGTTTTCCCAGCCGATCAGCACGTCGCCGATGCCCTTTTGCGCGAAGGTGACCGTCGAGCCGCGCGCACCTGTGTCGAGCACCGGAGCATTGGCGTAGAGCTTGCCGACGAATTCCTTGTTCTTGGCTTCGTCGCCGCCATCATTGGCGTTGGCATAGGCCCAGGCGGCAAGGTAGTTCCAGCGCGCACCGCCGGAGGTCTTGGGGTTCGGCGTGATCACCTGGACGCCGTCCTTGACCAGATCGCTCCAGTCGTGGATGCCCTTGGGGTTGCCCTTGCGGACCAGGAAGATGATGGTCGAGGTGTACGGCGCCGAATTGTTCTCGAATTTCTTGCGCCAGTCCGGATTGATCTTCTTCGATTTGGTGACGATGGCGTTGATGTCGCCCTCAAGCGCCAGCGTGACCACATCGGCATCGAGGCCGTCGATCACGGCGCGGGCCTGGGCGCCCGATCCGCCATGCGATTGCTGGATCGTGACCGTCTCGCCGGTCTCGGCCTTCCAGTGTGCGACGAAGGCTTCGTCATAGGCCTTGTAGAGTTCGCGTGTCGGGTCGTAGGACACGTTCAGAATGGTCGTATCGGCAAACGCGAAACCGAGCGTGCCGAACTGGATCGATGTGGCGACCAGTGCGCCGAGCAGTTTCTTGAAATGAGGTTTGGTCATTTCCGCCTCCGTTGATGACGGCTGAACTCTATCGAATTGATAGAAATTAGATGCATTCAACGTTGCATTTTTTGTCCCCCCGAAGGAAATTTTCGCCGATATTGGGTTTCGGAAGGAAATATTTTCCTCATATTGGTCTAACCCGAATCCGGCCGGTTTGACGCTATCTAGGAGCTGACAGCGCAGAAGCAAGGCCGAGCGAGGGAAGGCTCGGTGTAGCACCGGGCGGTTCAGCCCGCAGTGATGGGAAAATCGAAGCGCAGCTTTGGATACGGCTCATCCCGAAGCGTGTAGTGCCACCACTCGCGCGCATAATTCTTGAAGCCGCCGGCGCGCATGGCGTCGAGCAGCCTTTTGCGGTTTGCCGCCGCTTCTGCCGCCAATGGGCGATGGGCGGTTTCGCTTGCCGGGTCGAAACAGTCGAAGCTGGTGCCGAAACCGAGCGTGCCGGCGCCGGCCGCGCCGCAAGCGGCGGATGACTTGTTCTTGCCGTCGCTGCGGGCGATGGCTACATCGACGGTCGAGCCGCGCGAATGGGTTGACAATTCGCCGATATAGCCCTTGGCGATGAGGTCGCCGCGCTGCACCTGAGGGTACCATTGCGGATCGGGCGGGCCGCCCTCTCTGGTCCATTTGCCCATGTCGGCAACGGCGCGGGCCGGGCGGTAGCAGTCGAAGACGACCAGCGTCAGGCCATCGGCGGCGAGCGCTTTCTGCACACCGGACAGCGCTTGCGCAGCTTGCTTCGTGAGTATGCAGATTGGGGCGTCGTAGCCATCGGCCTTGCGATGCAGGAAATTTTCCAGGCCGGCATAGCGGATGTCCTGGCGGATCGAGGGATCGACATCGGCCAAGCGGACGAAGCCGGCGGGCAGGGGATCGGCGTCGGCGGGGGAGCAAGTCGAAACGAACATGGATAGGGCTAAGGCCAATCCTCGATGCAAGCGCTTCGGCACACCCCCCTCTGGCCTGCCGGCCATCTCCCCCGCAAGGGGGAAGATCAGATGTCGCTGCGGCTTTCGCCAATTTTCAACGTTGCTGAATGAGCGCGGCGCCGAAGCTGCCAATCTCCCTCCTTGCGGGGGAGATGGCCGGCAGGCCAGAGGGGGGTGCCTCGCGCCGGGCCTCGGGCGAAGAAGCCCAATCCCCTGAATCGCTTGGCGCCATCTATTCAACGAACACCTTCACGCTTGCCGCGCGTCCCACGGCGTCGATGACGGTGAGCGTCGAATAGCCGGCGCCGTCGGGCAGCCAGGTCGCGGTGCGGCGGCGGTCGATGCCGACGAGCGGCTTGCCATTGGCCAGCCAGCGGAACGGCGCGCGGCCGCCTTGCAGTTTCAGCACCAGCGGCGAGGCCTCGGCGGAATTGGTGGCGAGATCGACGCGGGCGCCGTTGGGCGGGAAAATGATCGTTGGCGCCGGTTCCGTCGGGCCTGCCTGCACCAGTCCGTCGGCGCCGGCGCCGAAGCGCCCCAATGTCACCGGCAGGTCTTCGCGCCTGGCCTTGAGGACACCGGCCGGCTGGCTGGGCAACGGGACGGCGGTGAGGCCGGAGCGGACGAAGCCCTCGAACAGGATGGGGGCGGCCGAGACATAGCCGGACAGGCCGGGCACCGCACCGGCATCGGCGCGGCCGACCCACACACCCAGCACGTAGCGGCCGTCGAAGCCGACCGACCAGGCGTCGCGGTAGCCGTAGGACGTCCCAGTCTTGTAGGCGATGCCGCGCTGCAAGGCGCCCTCGGGCGGCTTTACGCCCGACAATATGTCGGTGATCTGCCAGTTCGCCTGGGCGTCGAGGATCGTGGCGGTGGTGCGCTCGGCATTGGCCGGCTCGGTGCCGTCATGCAGCGTGTTTGCCTTGCCGCCATTGGCGAGGCCGGTATAGAGCTGGACGAGATCGCGCAGCGTTACGCCGACGCCTCCGAGGCCGATGGCGAGGCCCGGCGCCTCGTTGACCGGTAGCACCGGGCTGACGCCGGCCTGGCGGAAGCGCGCCATCAGCCGTGCCGGGCCGACCGAGTCGAGCACGCGGATCGCCGGAACGTTGAGCGACAGCTGCAGCGCCTGGCGGATCGAGACATCCCCCTGATAGCCCATGTCGAAATTCTTTGGCCGGTAGCCGCCGAAATCGACCGGACTGTCCTCGATCAGCATTTCCTGCGCCACCAGCCCTTGCTCGAAGGCGAGGCCATAGATGAACGGCTTCAGCGTCGAACCGGGCGAACGCACGATCCTGGTCATGTCGATCCAGCCGGAGCGGCTGGCATCGAAGAAATCGGCCGAGCCGACTTCGCCAAGAATGTCGCCGGTGCGCGCGTCCGCCATCACCATGGCGACCGACAGGCGCGGCCCAAGCTTGATCGCGGCATCTCGCGCCACCTGTTCCAGCCCTTGCTGGACGCTTTTGCGGATCGTCAGCTGCAATGGCTTGCCGGGTACGGCCTTGGGCAGCATGGCATAGGCGGCATGTGGCGCCAGTGCCGGCAGTTTGCGGCGCAAGCCCGAGACATCATCGAGCGCTGCGCGCGCGGCCTCGCGCTCGCCAAGCAGGTCAGCTGATACCATGCGGGTCAGCACGCGGTCGCGGGCTGCATGAGCGATGGTGAGATTGCGGTCGGGCCGGCGCTTTTCCGGCAATTGCGGCAGCGCAACCAGCAGGGCGGCTTCCGAGACCGTCAGCCGCTTCGGCTCCTTGCCGAAATAGGCGAGTGACGCGGCGCGCACGCCTTCGAGATTGCCGCCATAAGGCGCCAGCGTCAAATAGCGTTCGAGGATCTCCTGCTTAGACAGCCGCCGCTCGATCTGGATGGCACGCAGCATCTGCTTGATCTTCGAGCCGAGGCTGCGGTTTTCGCGTGGCTCGATCAGCCGGGCAAGCTGCATCGACAGGGTCGAGCCGCCGGAGACGATATGGCCGCTGGTGGCGAACTGGCCGGCGGCGCGCGCCAGCGCCAGCACATCGACGCCATCATGGTCCCAAAAGCGCTTGTCTTCATAGGTGACCAGCATGTCGACGAACTGCTTGTCGACCTGGTCGAGATGAGTGTCGAGCCGCCAGTAACCGTCCGGCGTGGCGAAGGCGCGCAACAGCTGGCCGTCGCGGTCCTGGACCTCGGTGGAGACGGTGAGCCTTCCGGGCAGCGGCGGCGGAAAAGCGCGGTCGAGTTCCCAGAGAGAAGCGGCAGCGATCGCCGCAAAGCCGACGAGGGAGGCGGCGGCGATGCCTGTTCGACGGAGAAATTTTCTGGAGAGCATGGTGGTGCCCTTCATCCGCCTGCCGGCTCCTTCTCTCCGCATAGCGGGGAGAAGGAGATGGTCGCGGACATCGGCGTGTTCATCTTCGTCAAGGCGCCTTACGGCGCCTTGATCTCCATCATGCCGGTGGCGGTGCGGGCCGAATATTGCGGCCGGTACATGTCCTCCACCGTGGCTGCCGGATGGGCATAGGTGCCCGGCGTTACCGCACGCACGACGTAGGCCAGCATGATGTTGCGGTCGCCATCGCCGTCATTGGGATTGAATGCCGCGACGAAACGGTCGTCGCGGAATTCGAGATGGGCTGCGTCCGTTTGCGCCAGCCAGGTGAAGTTCGACAATTGGGCGCTGGAGACAAGGCCCGGATTGTCGATCTCGAAGCCGGCCGGCAACAGGTCGGTGATCAGCAGGCGCGAAGGCCAGCGGTTCTGCTCGTAAACCTTGAGCACGACCACGTAGCGTTCGTTCTGCGTCGCCTCGGTGACGTTGGCTTCGGTGCCATCGAGCTTGTAGTAGGTGCGGTCGATGGTGAAGCCGTCGCCGCCGGCCGGCAAGGGCTCTACCGGCGAGGCGACCGTGGTGACGACCGCCTGCAGCGGCGTGGCGCCGGTGTTGGCGATGGTCAGCGGGCTGTCGGCAATGTCGGTGCCGCTGAGGTGGTTGGAATATCCACCTGCATGCGGCGCGCCGTTGACCGAGAGCGTGATCGAGTCGTTGCCCGACTTCAGCGCGCGGGCCGCCAGAAGCATCCAGGACTCGTCCTGCGTGCTGGTCCAGCGGGCATCGGCGCGTTCCCTTGCCACCAGCCGGATCAGCTCCGGCACGATGGTCGGCACCGGCTTCGATTCGGCGGCGAGCGCCAGGATCGCGGCGCCATCACGCAGCCGCGAGCCATAGTCGGACCGGTAGTAGTCGTATTCGGTGGTCGACTTGGCCAGCTGCAGCGCCGTCTGGAAGGTTGCTTCCGAACGCTGCGCGTCGCCGTAGAGCGCCAGGCTCGCCGCCAACTGGGCGACGGCCATCGGGCTCGAGAAGGCTTCGAGCTTGGTGTCGGCGTAGTAGCGCAGATCGCCGACCGAGGCCTTCTTGTTGCGGGCCAGAACATAGAGCGCGTAGGCGATTTCGCTGCCGCGATCCTGGACGTCCTGGTCGTAACCGACCGAGTTTTGCAGATTGCTCAGCGCCTGGCTCATCGCCAGGGCCGGCACGTCGTAGTTCTGCTCGCGCGCCCGGGACAGGAAGTCGGTGACGTAAGAGTCGAGCCACAGATCGCCGGAGCCCGGACCCCACAGGCCGAAGCTGCCGGCCGAAGCCTGGTAGCTCAGCACCTTGTAGATGGCGGCCTGCACGCGGCCGTGCAGTTCGGGATCGCTTTGCATGCCAACGCCGGACGCCAGATCGTTGACGTAGAGAAGCGGCATGGCGCGGCTGGTGGTCTGCTCGGCGCAACCATAGGGGTAGCGGTCGAGCGTCATCAGCAGTGACGGCACGTCGAAGGCCGCAGCCTGCGAAACGCCGACGCTGATCGAGGCGCCGTCGAGCAGGCTTGCCGCGAGCAGCTCCTTGTCGACGCGCAGCGAGCCGCCATTGCCCTTGAGGTCGACGACCAGACGGGTGGTGACCGGCAATTGCGCCGGACGCACCGGAACATACAGCGTCTGCTCGACGGCGGTGCCGTCGCCATGGGCGAGCTTGATGGTGATCGAGGCATTGCCCGCCGTCTGTGCAATCAGCGGCACGGTCAGCGTCTGGCGCTTGCCCTTGGCCAGCGTCAGCTTTTCGGGCAAGGGCTTGTCGCCGGTCGAGAGGTCGCCGGTCGTGGCGATCGACAGGGCATAGTCGCCCTCCGGACCGTCGGTGTCGGCGACGTCGAGCCGCATGATAGCTGCATCTCCAGGCGCCAGGAAGCGGGGCAGGCCGGCAGTGATCACCACCGGATCGCGCACGATGACATCGGTCGTGGCATGGCCGACGGCCTCCTTGGTCCAGGCGACGGCCATGACGCGCACGGTGCCGTTGAACTGCGGGATGTCGAAGTCGATCCTCGCCTTGCCGTCGGCGTCGAGCTGGACCGGGCCGGAGAAGAAGGCGACCAGCTTTTCGGTCGGCGGACTGCCTTGCGGCTGCATTGAGGCGCCGTCGCCGCCGGTCCTGAGCTTGCCGGTGGTGCCGAGGGAGCCGTCGATGAGACGGCCATAGATGTCGCGGACTTCGAGCCCGAGCATGCGCTGGCCGAAATACCAGCCCTCCGGATCCGGCGCCTTGTAGTTGGTGAGGTTCAAAATGCCGACATCGACGGCAGCGACCGTGACATAGGCATTGCTGCCCGGCGCTACGCCGGCGACCGAAACCGGGATCGACAGCTGCTGGCGCGGCATCGTCTTGTCCGGCGGCGTCAGGGTGACGGCGAGCTTTTTCGAGCCTGGGTCGACCGTCAGCCATTTTACGCCGATGGCGCGCGCCGGCATGCGGGTTTCCTGCGCATCGCCGGGCCGGAACAGGGTTGCGGTGATGTAGGCGCCGGCGCCCCAGTCGTCACCGACCGGGATGTCGACCGTGCTGCCGCCGGCCGGCATGGTTGCCGTGACGGTCTTGAGCAGCTTGTCGGCGCCAATGGTGACCAGCAGTTCGCCGGCAAAATGCGGCGACACTTTCAGCTTGGCCACGTCGCCGACGGCATAGCTGTCCTTGTCGAGAGCGATCTCGAGCCCATCAGGCGTTTCGGTGGAGGTCGAGGAGACATACCAGCCGGCGTCGAACTCATAGCTGGTCGCCGGGCCCTCGGGATCGGCAGTCTCGATCTCGAGCCGGTACTGGCCCCAGTCGACCGGCATCGTCACGGTCGCCTCGGCATCGGCGCTGAGATCGACCTGGCCGTTGGCGATCGACTTGGTGAAGGTGACCGGTTCGTAGTTCCACGAGTTGTTGTTGCGGTACCACTGGTAATTGCGTTCGACCTTGACCAGCGACCACTGCGCGCCCTTCAGCGTCTCGCGCTTGCCGTCGGGGTCGACCGCGATGAGGCTGAACTTGGCGGTGCCGCCCTGCGGCACCTCATTGTCGGCGAAATCCGGACGAATGCCGATCATGTGGCCTTGCGGGCGGATGCCGATGTTGAGCGAGCGTTCGATGGCGCGGCCGCCGGTTTCACGCATGCGAACCGTGACCTTGGCGTCGACCAGCTTGGTGGTCGCGGGCAACTGGTCGACCGTGACCGGGAAGGTCGCCTTGCCGTCGTCGCCGACCACCGGCAGACCGGTGAACGGGGTGACCGAAGGCTCGGCCGACTGCTCGTCGGCAAGGCCGAACGAATAGCCGGCGAAACGGTCCCAGTCGCGCGCCGTCGACAGCGTCAGCTCGCCTTCGAGCGCGAGGCCGGCGGCCGGCGCGCCATAGAGGAAGCGCCCGTCAATGTCGATGTTGGCGGTTTCGCCCTGTGCGATCTCCTGCTTGTCGGACTTCATGTCGAACTCGATGCGATCCGGCACGAAGTCTTCGACCAGGAACATCTGGCTGGAAACGGCCGCCTGCTTGGGATCGGTATAGATCGACACCGTCCAGGTGCCGCGCATGGCGTTGGCTTCCAGCGGCAGGTCGACGGCATAGCCGCCGGCCGAGACGCCATCGGCAACGATGCGGCGGTTCTCGACGCCGTCGGGACGGGTGAAGATGAAGGTCAGCGGCAGGTTTTCCACCGCTTTGGAGGCGCCGTCGCGGGCAAGGGCTGCGACATGCACATCCTCGCCGGCGCGGTAGATGCCGCGTTCGGTCCAGGCATAGACATCGAGCGCGCCCGGTGCGGCGCGTCCGGCGACGCCGCGATCGGACAGATCGAAGCCGGCGCGGCCCATGTCGAGGAAGACGAAATCGTTGTCGCCCTGCTTGGCCATCAGAACGGCCGGCACCATGCCGCCGTCGCCGCGCGTCAGGCCGGGGTTGAAGACAGCATGGCCTTCGGCGTCCGACGTGGCTGTGCCGAGGATTTCATTGTTCCTGGCCAGCAGCGTCAGTTCGGCGCCGGCGATCGGCTTGGCGGTTCCGAGCGAGCGGGCAAAGACATTGAGGCCATCCTGGCCGGTATAGGTCGACAGGCCGATGTCCGAGACGACGAACCACTGCGTGGCAAGCGAATTGTAATTGTCCTCGTCATTTTCATTTACCGCTTGCGCGGTCAGCACGTAGACGCCGGGCTTGCGCTGCGGCAAGGCTTCGTCGACCGGGAACGAAGTCGTGACGTCCTTGTTGAGGTCGTTGGCGATATCGAGCTGCCCCTGCCAGACCGGCTCACCCATCTGGTCGGAAATGCTGGAGATATCATAGCCGTCGAGCTGCTTCAGGAACTGATAGCCGGACAGAAGCTGCGCCAGCGAACGATCGCCGATGCGGTAGAGCTTCATCTGCGCGGCATTCATGTTGACGGTGACGACCGGGATGCCGCGGCGGGCGCCGGCGGGCAGCACGAAGCTGTCGCCGGTGAAGCGGGCGGACGGCGCGCGGTCCTGCACATAGATCGACAGCACGACCGGAGCGGCGGTGACCTCGCCAATGGCGGCCGGCAGGCCGGCGCGGAAGGTCACTTCGTAATGCTGGCCGTGCTCCAGGCCTTCGACGCAGATCTGCTTGTCCTTGGCCTCGACGCCCTTGGGCGGCTGGTTGTCGACGGTGACGAACTGGGCGTAGTCGACGCCGGTCTTGACCAGCTCCTCGGAAAACTGCGCGCAAATGCGCGGCGCGCTGGTGTCGGCGTCGATCGAGTGATCGATGACGCGGAAGCCCTTGCGGGCCTTGAGATCCTCATATTCGGCCTTGACCGCCGGCGAACTGACCAGCGCGAGGCTGGCTTCATAAGCCTGCAGGGCTGGACGGTAGAGATCGCGGCGGTCGAGGCCGTTGCCGAGCAGCGCCAGCACTTCGGCGCGGGTCTTGGTGGTGCGCAGCAATTTGTAGGCGTTGATGGCGGCGGAGGTGCCTTTGACCGGCAGATTGTAGGATTCGGAGGTGCCGCTGGCCGGCTGTATGGCAAGCGTTTCACGCGCCAGACCGAGCCAAAGCTGGCCGTCGTCAGGCAGGACCGAGACCGCGGCCTCGTATTTGTTCATGGCCTGGCCATGGTCGCCGGTCAGTGCAGCCTGTTCGGCGGCGGCGCGGAGTGATTCCAGCCCGTCGGTCGGCTTGTCATAGGCCGGATCGGTCAGCTTGTTGCGGTATTGCTGGGCCTGGTCGGCCATCCAGTTGGGGAAGAAGGCGAGTTCCGGCGGGGCGCCGATATCGGGGTCGCCATCGACATTGACGACCTTGCCCGCGACCGCGCCGCTGAAGGGTTTCAACTGGTTATAGTCGGATTTTAGGAAGCACCATTTGGCCTTGTTGTTGTAAGTAAAGGCGCGGCAGGCGGGGTCGCCGAGGCATGTCGTCTTGCACTGATCGAGGCTGACATTCTGGTCCGATCTGAGATCGAAGCCGAAATAGTCGGAATTATTTGAGGTCACCACCCGGCGGGCTTCGGCCGCTTGCGCTACAGACCCCCAGGCGAAAATGAGAAGAATCAAGATCGACAGACCACGAGCCGCCGCGCGCATCGCCATAACACCCTCCAGACACTGCTACGTCCGCGGCATGTTCAAGCTTCAGTCAAGCTTGTCAACACGAGGACGGGCAGGTTTCCGCCCGCCAACGGTTCCCAAACCGGCCAATGACCGGTATGCCGATAGTTCATCCACGGGAAAGGGATCACGCTTTCTTGCGAAAACGCAGAAGGTGTGAATTCCAAGCCCTGCCTATTTCAGACAATTGGATTGTGGCCCCTTTACGAGCGCTTCAAAACTTCATTCCAATTTTAGTTTTGTAACCTAGGTTGTCCTGATGCCGGCGTATGAAGCGCAGATGTCGAAGGTAAGTGCGCCACGGCGCACGCTTTCGCGCGCGCTGATTGTGGCGTTGGCGTGCTCGAGCGTGCTCGTTGCCGAATCGGGGTCGGCGGCCGCCTTCGAGCTCTTCGGCATCAAATTGTGGGGCTCTTCGAATGACGAGGACGCCGATATCGTCGACCCGCTGCGCTATGCGGTGACCATCGAAGCGCCCGATGCCGACAAGGACTTGGTCAAGAAGCTCGAAAACGCCTCGTCGCTGAAATCCGACGAGGACCGCCCGGTTTCCGGCTCGCTCGGCCTTTTGGCAAAGGCGCGTAGCGACCGCGAACAGCTGGTCGCCGCGCTTTATGCCGACGCCCGTTATGAAGGCGTCGTCACCATCACCATCCAGGGCAAGGTGCTCGACGATTTGCCGCCCGATGCCGAATTTACGGGTCCGCAGCCGATCCCGGTGGTGATCAGCATCTCGAGCGGGCCCAAATTCACGCTCGGCAATATTCGGCTGGAGGGCGATGCCGCCGGGCTGGCGAGCGCCGATTTCGGCCTGATAGCCGGCGGCGATGCCGGCTCGGGCGCCGTGCTCAAGGCCGAGGCGCTGATCGTGCGGGCGCTGAAGCAGGAGGGCCGGCCGCTGGCCCGGATCACCGACAGGCAGGTCGTGGCCGAGCACACCACCTCGACGCTAGACGTGACGCTGACGGTGGCCGCCGGGCCGGTTGCCGGTTATGGCGACACCACCGTCGATGGCACCGAGAAGGTCGATCGCGAGTTCACCGAATATATGACCGGGCTGAAACGCGGCCGGCAATATTCGCCTGACGAGATCGACGATGCCCGCGACCGGCTGCTGAGGCTCGAAGTGTTCAACAGCGTGACGCTGAAGGAAGCCGACAGTCTTGACGCCGACGGCAACATTCCGATCGGCGTTCAGGTCAGCGAGCGCAAACCACGCTATTTCGGCGTCGGCGGCACTTTCTCCAACACCGAAGGGCTAGGACTGGAAGGCTATTGGGGCCACCGAAATCTGTTCGGCCGGGCCGAAAAGCTGCGCATCGAGGGCAAGATCAGCGGCATCGGCAGCAACGATCTCAGCGAGCTCAACTACAATGCCGGCATCATGTTCGAGAAGCCGGGGGTGGTCGGGCCGGCCTCGAAATTCATCGCCAGCGTCAAGACCGTACTCGAACATCCCGACGCCTACGACCATTTTTCGGTCAAGGGCAGCACCGGCCTGTCCTATGAGATCGACAAGAAGCAGACGGTGTCGGCTGAAATCGCGCTCGACTACTCCAGGATCACCGACGCTTTCGGCAAGCACAAATACCTGATCGCCAGCATTCCGCTGCAATATGTCTACGACAACAGGGACAACCGGCTCAATCCGACCAGCGGCTTCAGGGTTCTGGCCTATGCCGAACCAAGCTACGACATTCTGAGCGGCGCCGCCTTCCTCAAGCTCAGGGGCGAGGGGTCGGCCTATCAATCGCTCGACACGGCCTCGAAATTCGTGCTTGCCGAACGCGTCGCGCTGGGTTCGATCGTCGGCACCGGCCTTCAGAACGTTCCAGCCGACAGGCGCTTCTATTCCGGCGGTGGCGGCTCGGTGCGGGGCTATGCCTATCAGGGCATCGGACCGAAGGACATCGACAATCAGCCGATCGGCGGGCTTTCCTTCTTCGAAACATCGGTCGAAATGCGCATTGCGCTGACCGACACGATCGGCATCGTGCCGTTCGTCGACGCCGGCACTGTCTCGACCACAGCGACGCCGGACTTTTCCGACGTGAAGGTCGGCGCGGGCGTTGGCCTGCGCTACATCACGCCGTTCGGGCCGCTGCGCATCGACGCCGCCGTGCCGCTCAACCGCGACCGTGGCGACCCGCGTTTCGGCATCTATGCCGGGATCGGACAGGCGTTCTGACGATGAAGATTTTGAAACGCATCCTTCGCCTGTTTTTCTACACGCTGCTGATCGTGGCGGCGGCGGGCATCGGCGCGCTGGTCGTGCTGACCAAGACCGAGCGCGGCCGCGAAAATCTCGCCGGCATCATCTCTGACATGGCGTCGTCAGGGGACAGCAAAGTCACGGTCAGCGGCATTAACGGTATCTGGTCCGGCGCGCTGACGGTCGACCATGTCGTGCTGGAAGACCGCGAGGGCGCTTGGCTGGTGGCCCGCAAGGTGGCCGTCGACTGGTCGCCGCTGGCGCTGCTGTCGAAGAATTTCAGCGCCGACCGCATAGCGGCCGAACGGATAGAACTGGCACGGCTGCCTGTGGCGAGCACCGAGCCGAGCAAGAGCGGGTCGACCGGCCTGCCGGTTTCGCTTGATATCAGAGCGATCGATTTGCCGGAGATCGCGCTCGGCCAGCAACTTGCCGGCAGCGGCATTGCCGAACTTGCGGCCAAGGGATCGGCCAAGGTCGATGCGTCGCCGCTGGCGATCCAGACGGTGCTCAACGTTACCCGCCATGACGGCAAGCAAGGCAATGTCGACGCCAACATCCACTTCGCGCCGGATGAAAACAAGCTCGACCTCGATCTCAAGGCTTCCGAGCCGGCCGGCGGCATCATCGCCAACCTGCTCAAGCTACCCGGTGCGCCGCCGGTCAACATCGTCGTCTCGGGCACCGGGCCGCTGGCCAACTGGAGCGGCATCGGCACCTTTATGGTCGACGGTCAGATCGTTACCCAGCTCACCGGCCGGCACCAGCTGACCGACAAGGGCAACCGGATCGAGGCCAAGGGCGACGGTTCGTTCGAAGGCTTCCTGCCGGAACGGTTCAAGTCGCTGTTTGCCGGCAAGACCAGTTTCGACCTAGCCGGCACCGCGACCGCGGCTGGCGGCGTCGACATCGAGCGCGCTGCGATCGAGAGCGACGCAGTTCATGGGACCGCTGCCGGCATGGTCGACCCCAAGGGCGCCAGCGACCTTTCGGTCGAACTCGTGGCCAAAGCCAAGCCGGTCACGGTCAATGCCGGTACCCCGGCGCAGCCGATCATGGTGGCCATCAACAATGTGACCGCGCGCGCCTTCGGTGACGGCAAGGTGCCGATGATCGACGCCAGCGCTTCACTCGTCTCGGTGGTTGCGGGCGGTTCTCAGGTGAACAATCTCGATGCGCGGATCCATTCCGACGGTTTCGACATCGAGAACCGCAGCGGCCCGGTCAGCGTGTCGCTGGCGGCGGCCGGGCTGAAGACCGACGTGGCGACGCTGGCGCCGCTGATCACCGGCAAGCTGACGGCCTCTCTTGCCGGTTCGATCAGCAGGGACGAGATTTCCCTCGACGAAGGCACGCTGCGCAGCGATGCTCTCAATGCCGGGCTGACGGCCAAGGTGACGCTGGCCGATCTCGCCATGACGCTGAAGATGAATGCGGATGCTGTGTCGACGGCGCTGCCGCCGCAGATCAGTTCGCTGCTTGGCGAACGGGTCAAATTCTCGGCGACCGCGACGCGCGATCCGCAGGGCTCTTTCGCCGCCAACACGATCGAACTCACTTCCGGTTCGCTGAGCGCCAGCGGCACCGCCAGCGCGCAAGGCAGCGATATCCAGGCCGACATCAAGGGCAAGCTCGGCGACGTCTCGGTGCTGTCTTCGCTGGTCGGCGTGCCGGTCGCCGGCGGGGTCGATTTCGCGCTGACGGCAAGCGGCGCGCGCAACGCACCGGATTTCTCGGTTTCGGCCGACAGTGCCAGCCTGACGGCCTCCGGCCGCACGGTCAAGGACATCAAGCTGACCGCATCGGGCAAGGCCGACATTGTGAGCCCGGCCGCAGATGTCTCGCTGACCGGCGCGGTCGACGAACAGCCGCTCGCCATCAAGGCGGCGCTGGTGACGAGCGATGGCAAGCGCTCCATCAAGGGGCTCAGCGTAGCGCTGGGCGACAACAAGGTGTCGGGCGACCTCACGCTCGATGAAAAATTCCTGCCGCTGGGGACGCTGACGATCTCCGCGCCCGATATCGCGCCGCTGGCGTCGCTGGCCGGGCAGACGGCGGCCGGCGATATCGGCGGCACCGTGGTGTTCGCCAAAGACGGCGAGGCTCCCACTGTCACCATCAATGCAGCCAGCGTGTCGATCGCGCGCGGTGATGTGGCAGCCAAGGCAGTCACCGTCAGCGCACTGATCGCCAACTATCTCAACAGGCCTGCGATCTCCGGCACGATCAAGGCCGAGAGCGTGACCTCGGGAACGACCGTCGTCGGTGGCATCGGCGTCGACCTCAAGCGTGACGGCGACTGGACGAATTTCACCGGCGGCGCAACCATATCAGGCATTCCGGCGACAGCTGCCGGGCGGGCGAAGATTGCCGGCGGCACGACCAGCGTCGAGATCGCGTCCGGCGAGGCGACGGTGCGCGGCATCAAGGTGGCGATCGCCGAGCCGTCGAGCCTGACCATTGCCGATGGCATAACCAACATTCAAAGACTGGTAGTCGATCTCGGCGGCGGCTCGGTGACGCTGTCGGGCACGGCGGGCCAGACGCTCGATCTGGCGGCGACCTTCTCGGCGCTGCCGGCTGCGCTTGCCAATGGCTTTTCGCCCGGCCTCGATGCCGCGGGCACGCTCGACGGCACGGCGCAAATCACCGGGCCGTCAGCAAATCCCGACATTCGCTTTAATGCAAAACTGGCCGGCGCCGAGACCAGCCAGACCCGTCAGGCCGGGCTCGGACCGCTCGATGTCGATGCGGCCGGCAGCTATTCGACGGCCGGCGGCATCGTGCTGGATCAGGCGACGCTGTCGGGCCAAAAAATCTCCGGCAAGGCAGCCGGCACCCTCAACCCGAACGGCGCCAGCGATTTCGCGCTCGACCTGACCTCTTCCGGTCCGAGCCTGCCGCTGGCGTTCGGCAACGTGGAAGGCCCGATCAAGCTCGAATTGCAGGCGCTGTCTGTGAAGGCGGCGGGGCAGGCTGCGCAAGCCAAGCTCGATATCTCGGCGGTGTTGCCGTCGGTGGCGACGAATTTCACCAAGGTCGAAGGCATCGCGCTGGCGCTGCATTCCGACGCGTTCGATGTGAGAAGCCGCACCGGTTCGATCTCGGGCACGGTGACGGCGGACAAGATAGGTCTGGACAATCCGACCATCGCACCGCTGATCGCCGGCAAAGTCACCGCCAAGGTCGCGGGCAGCCTGGCGGCCGATGCGATCACCATCGACAGCGGCTCGGTGCAGGGCGATGCGCTGGGCAGCGCCTTCAATGGCCGTGTCGGCTTTGCCGATGGAGCAATCGACCTCAACCTCAACGCCGACGTGCTGTCGGCGGCGTTGCCGGCGGCGGCGCGCAGCGTGCTGGCAGAGCGCACGCAGCTCAGCGCCACGCTGAAGCGGGATGCCAATGGCAATGTCAGCGCCAATCCGGTCACGCTGGCGTCGGGCGCACTGACCGCGGACGGTCAGGCCAGCCTCGCCGACAACAAGCTTAGCGCAGATATCAAGGGTGCACTGGCCGACATCTCGCTGTTGTCGAAAGATGCCAAAGGCGCGATCAGCTTTGCACTCAACGCGCAGGGGCCCAGCCTGGCGCCGGACCTGTCGCTGACCGTCAACAGCGACCGCCTGCTGGTGGCGGAACGCGAAATCACCGGACTTAAGCTGATTGCGACCGGCAAGGCCGATGCCGCGAACCCGGCAGCCAATGTGCAACTGACCGGCAATGTCGCGGGGCAGGCGCTTCAAGGCAGCGCGGTGCTGGCCACGGCCGACGGCAAGAGCGCCATCAACGGCCTGCTGCTGTCACTCGGCAAGAACAGGATTTCCGGCGACCTCGCCCTCGACGAGGCTTTCGTGCCGGTCGGCACCATCGCGCTCGACCTGCCGGATATCGGGCCGCTGGCGGCGCTGGCGCTGGAAAAGGCCGAAGGCGACGTGCGCGGCACTATTGCATTCTCCAAGACCGCGGATGGCCCGAACGTCGCCGTCAAGGCTGCGACCGCTTCGATTACGCGCGGCGACCTGCAGGCGAATACGGTGTCGATCGATGCGCTGGTCGCCAACTATCTCGCCGCGCCGGTCATCTCGGGCAAAATTCGCGCCGACAGCGTCATTTCCGGCGGCACCGCCATCAGCGGCATCGATGTCGATTTGAAGCGCGACGGCGACTGGACCGGGTTTTCCGGCGGCGCCACCGTCAAGGGCATTCCGGCGAAGGCCGCGGGCAGGGTAAAGGTGGCTGGCGGCACCACCACCATCGAACTCGCTTCCGGCCAGGCCACGGTGCAGGGCATCAAGGCGGCCATCGCCCAGGCCTCGACCGTCAGCATCGCGAACGGCACCACGACGCTGGACAAGCTGGTGCTCAATCTCGGTGGCGGCACGGCGACGGTGACCGGCAAGGTCGGGCAGGCACTCGACATCAGCGCCGCGCTGTCGAAGGTGCCGGCCTCACTCGCCAACAGTTTTTCGCCGGGCCTCCAGGCCGCCGGTTCGATTTCGGGAACAGTCAAGGTAACCGGCGCGCCGGGCAATCCGACTGTCGCCTTCGATATCGATGCTGGTGGGGTGCAGACCTCGCAGACGCGCAGCGCCGGTCTTGGCGGCATGAATATCTCTTCGTCGGGAACATTTGCCGGCAAGAAGCTCACCTTCAACGCCGACATCAGCGACGGCGCCGGGCTTGGCCTCAAGGGCGGCGGTACGGTGACGACGGCCGGCACACCAGCGCTGGTGCTCGACTTCAACGGCAAGGTGCCATTTTCCTTCCTGGCCGCCAAGCTTGCGGCGCAAGGGCTGTCGCTCAGCGGCACCGCCAACGTCAATATCCAGATGCGCGGCCCGGCGGCGTCGCCGGTGATCGGCGGCACGGTCAGCACGTCGGGCGCCCGCCTGGTCGACGCGCGCTCCGGCCTTGCCGTCAATGACATTGCCGCCGACATTTCGATCGGCAACGGCGTTGCCCGGATCAACCGGCTGACCGGCACGCTGTCGACACGCGGCAGCCTGTCGGCCTCCGGCACACTCGGCATCAATCCGGCGCAAGGTTTCCCAGCCGATCTGTCGATCAAGCTGGTCGACGGCCGCTATACCGACGGCAGGGTGGTGACAGCCAATCTCGGCGGCGACCTGACCATAAAGGGGCCGCTCACCTCGGCGCCGGTGATTTCGGGCACCGTCAACCTGGCCAAGACCGTCATCACCGTTCCCGATAAGCTGCCGGGCTCGCTGGCAGCACTCGGTGTCAAGCACAAGAACGCGCCCGCCTCCGTGCGGGCGCAGGACAAGGCCTTGCGACCGGCGGCGGCCAGCGGGGGTGGCGGCAGTGGGCTTGTCCTCGACGTCACGGTCAATGCGCCGAACCAGATCTTCATCCAGGGCAGGGGCGTCGATGCCGAGTTCGGCGGTTCGCTGAGGCTGACCGGCCCGGCGGCTTCGCCGCAGGCGGTCGGCACCTTCACCTTGCAGCGTGGGCGGCTGTCGATCCTCGGCAAGCGGCTGACCTTTACCGAAGGCACGGTCGGCTTTTCGGGCTCGCTGGTGCCCTACCTCAACTTGACCGCGACATCGACCACGACCAGCGCCACCGTCACCATCGTCGTCTCGGGCGAAGCGACCAATCCGAAATTCGACTTCTCATCGGTGCCGGCGCTGCCCGAGGACGAGGTGCTGGCGCAGCTGATTTTCGGCCGCTCTATGTCGAACCTGTCGCCGCTGCAGATCGCGCAGCTGGCCGAGGCCGCCGGCCAACTGGCCGGCGTCGGCGGCTCGACCTCGCTGCTCGAAAACCTGCGCAGTGCAATCGGCGTCGACGACCTGGATGTGACCACCGATGACCAGGGCGGGACGGCCGTGTCTGCGGGCAAGTATCTCAATGACCGCACCTATGTGACGATCCAGAAAGGCGACAGGCCAGGATCGGGCAAGGCGACGATCGACCTCAATGTCGGACGCGGCGTCAAGCTGCGCGGCGAGGCCAACGATGGCGGCGAGGCCAAGGGCGGCATATTCTACGAAAAGGAATATTGAGTTCCTGGCCCTTACCGCCGCCGGAACTGGCGCTGTCTCAACCCGCCCAAAATGTATCAATTTACTCGCCTAAGCAGATTCCGGCGGAATCTGGGCGCGCTAGCACTTTTGCGCCAAGTCTGTCGTTATCACGCGAACCGCTCCCTTTTCAAAGTTGCACATTCCCTAACAGGTTCCGTAGCCATGCCGTCTTTGACATCACGGCAGGGATGCGGAATGTTAAAAGGCGGAAAGCCAACAATGGGAGTTAAGGTATGACAAATTACAAGAGTAATGGCGATCGCGTTCCCGATCACATCCTGGCCATGGCCGAAGAAGCCAAGGCAGGCAAAGTCGATCGCCGCGAGTTCCTCGCCATGGCGAGCGTGTTCGGCGCGTCGACCGCGATGGCCTACGGCATGCTCGGCGTAGCCGTGCCGACCCAAGCCAGGGCCGAAGAGGTGCAGGGCAAGAAGGGCGGCATCCTTAAAGTCGCGCAATGGGTCAAGGATCCCAAGGATCCGCGCAAGGCCGACTGGTCGGAAATCGCCAATGCCGAGCGTCAGGCGCTTGAGCCGCTGGTCAAGTACACCAGCGAATACACGTTCCGCCCGTACCTTCTGGAGAGCTGGGAGGTCAACGACGACGCCACCGAGTACACGCTGCATGTGCGCAAGGGTGTGACCTGGTCGAATGGCGATGCCTTCACCGCCGATGACGTCATCTTCAACCTCAAGCGCTGGGCCGACAAGAAGGCCGAGGGCAATTCCATGCCTGGCCGTCTCGGCACGCTGGTCAAGGACGACAAGCTCGACGAAAGCGCCGTGACCAAGGTTGACGACCACACCGTCAAGCTGAAGCTCGGCAAGGCTGACATCGCGCTCATTCCGAACATGTGCGACTATCCCGGCCTCATCGTGCACAAGAGCTTCGACGAGAAGGGCGGCGACTTCAAAGCCTGCCCGATCGGTACCGGCCCGTTCGAGCTCGTCTCCTACGATGTCGGCCAGAAGGTGGTCTACAAGCGCCGCGAGGACAACAAGTGGTGGGACGGCGAGGTGTTCCTCGACGGCATCGAATTCGTCGACTACGGCACCGATCCGGCAGCCATGGTCAGTGCCTTCGAGGCCGGCGAAGTCCATACCAATTTCGAGACCTCGGCCGACTATGTGTCAATCCTCGACGGACTGGACCTGGTCAAGTCCGAAATCGTCACCGCGTCGACCATCGTGTGCCGCACCAACATCAACAACAAGCCTTACGGCGACCAGAAGGTACGCAACGCGCTGCAACTCGCGGTCGACAACAATGTCGTCCTGCAGCTTGGCTACGGAAATGCCGGCACGGTGGCTGAAAACCACCATGTCTGCCAAATCCACCCGGAATATTACGAGCTGCCCAAAGTCGCTCGCGATCCGGCCAAGGCCAAGGCGCTGATGGCGGAAGCCGGCCAGGCCGACTTCGAGCATGAGCTGATCACGGTCGACGAAGACTGGCACAAGAATACCGGCGACGCCATCGCCGCGCAGATGCGCGACGCCGGCCTCAAGGTAAAGCGCACGGTGCTGCCGGGCTCGACGTTCTGGAACGACTGGACCAAGTATCCGCTGTCGATGACCAACTGGAACATGCGCCCGCTCGGCGTTCAGGTTCTGGCGATCGGCTACCGCACCGGCGAGGCGTGGAACGAGTCGGCCTATTCCAACCCCGAATGGGATGCCAAGCTCAATGCAGCATTGGCCGTTGCCGATGCGGCCAAGCGCAAGGAGATGATGAAGGACATCGAGCAGATCCTGCAGGATTCCGGCATCATGATCCAGCCATACTGGCGCAAGCTCTACAGCCACTCGGTCAAGGCGGTGCAGAATTACAAGATGCATCCGACCTTCGAGCGCGACTACGGCAAGGTCTGGCTCGACCAGGCGTGATCGGAACGTCAGGGAAGGGGCGCTTCGCTCCTTCCCGTCACGCCTCGCTTGGTCCAGAACCGGAAGCCGCCGCAGCAAAAAGTTGCGGACTCTCCTGAAAGACCGTTCAATAAAACTGGGTTGATTGCATCCGAGTGCCGATTTGACGGCCAACTCTGCCGGCAACGGCAAAGCTGGTTTTTCGAACTGGCTCCAACCCCAACCAGACCGGCAGGGGACCGCCATGCTTTCTTTCGTAATCCGGCGTCTCGGCACCATGGCATTGACGATGCTGTGCCTGACGATGATCGTCTTCTTCCTGATCAACCTCGAGCCGAATTTGAAGAAGCTGGCGATCAGCCAGACCGAAATGCACACATCGGCCGAACAGCTCGAAAGCTGGCTGGTCAACCATGGCTACCGGCAGAACTTCTTCGTGCGCTACGGGCAATGGCTGGGCGTCGTCCCGAAGCAACCGGTGACCGATCCGGCGACCGGCAAGCCGACGCAGCGTTTCTCCTTCTGCAACGATCCGCTGGAGCCGAAATTCTCCGGCATCCTGGAAGGTGATTTCGGCTGCTCGACGAAGTTCAAAACCTCCGTTGCGTCAAAGCTCTTCCCCGCACTCGCCGCCACCGGCATTCTGATGCTCTGCGTGCTGTTGGTGATGGTACCGATTTCGCTGCTGATCGGCATCCTGGCCGGCATGCGCGAGGGCTCGCGAACGGACCGAACGCTGTCCGTCGCCTCGATCGCGTCGACGGCGACGCCCGAATATGTGTCCGGCGTCATCTTCACCGTCATCTTCGCCTCCTGGCTCGGCTGGCTGAACGGTTCGGCCGCCTCGGCAAGCCAGGGCATCACCTTCTACAATTTCACCCTGCCGGTGATGACGCTGGCGATCTACGGCATCGGCTACATCGCCCGCATGACGCGCGCCTCGATGGTCGAGGTGATGACGCAGCAATATATCCGCACCGCCCGGCTGAAGGGGCTTTCCTTCGGCAGCGTCGTCGTCAAGCACGCGCTGCGTAATGCGCTGATCGCGCCGTTCACCGTCATCATGCTGCAATTTCCCTGGCTGCTTACCGGCGTCGTCATCGTCGAGGTGATGTTCCGCTACCAGGGCTTTGGCTACACGCTGGTCGAAGCCGCCGGCAACAACGACATCGATCTGCTGCTTGGCTGTTCACTGGTCTCGGTGTTCATCGTGCTGATCACGCAGCTCATCTCGGATGTCGGCTACGCGTTCCTCAATCCGCGTATCAGAGTTCAATAGGGGGCTGGGGCAGATGCAGGTCGAATATATCGGTGCCTTCAATGTCGTGCTCGGCGTGATTGGGCGTTTCTGGCCGGTCTGGTTAGGGCTTGCCCTGGTGATGGGAGCGAGCTTCGCCTACAAGAAAAGGCTCGGCCTCTACGGCCAGCTGTTCGATAGCGGCGTCGGCATAGTGGGTGTCGGCATCTGCCTGTTCTGGCTGTTCACGGCAATCTTCGCGTCGACCGTCGCGCCCTTCGATCCGCTCGCCCAGGTGCCGATCATGAAGGATGCGCTGCCGGGCGCGCTCGAGCCGGTATCGAAACTCATCTACTATTTCGGCGGCGACAAGCTCGCCCGCGATGTCTTTTCGCGCATGGTCTATGGCAGCCAGATCGTGCTGATCATCGCACCGGCTGCGACCGGTTTCGCGCTGATGGTCGGCATTACGCTCGGTCTGCCCGCCGGCTACTATGGCGGCCGGATCGACACCGTGCTGTCCTTCCTGGCCAATCTGGTGCTGGCCTTCCCGGTGATCCTGCTGTTCTACCTGCTGGTGACGCCGGGCATCATGGATACGCCGATCCCATACGCCATGGCCGGGCTGTTCTTCCTGTTCCCGATCATCTTCTTTTCGGTGCTGTTCTGGACCCGCTACAAGAACCGGCCGGACCGCCTCTATATATTGCTCGGGCTGACGCTGATCATCGGCGGCTGGGTCTATGCCGGCCTGGTGTTCGACGCCGATCCGTTCAAGATCATCCACATCGATCCCAACCAGCTCAACATCTTCGTGGCGGTGGTGTTCGCCTCCAGCCCCGGCGTATTCCGCATCGTGCGCGGCCTGGTGATGGACATCAAGACGCGCGACTATGTGGCGGCGGCGCAGACGCGCGGTGAATCGCCCTGGTACATCATGCTGTGGGAGATCCTGCCCAATGCGCGCGGGCCGCTGATCGTCGATGCCTGCCTGCGCATCGGCTACACCACGATCCTGCTCGGCACGCTCGGCTATTTCGGGCTGGGCCTGGCGCCGGAGAGCCCGGACTGGGGCACCGCAATCAAGGACGCCAGCCGCCTGCTGCGCTCCTTCATCCACCCGGCGCTGCCGCCGACGATCGCGCTGATGTCGTTCGTGCTGGGCTTGAACCTGCTTGCCGACTCGCTGCGCGAACAATCGATGAAAGACTGATCTGCGGGTTTCGGCCCGCGAGCATGAAAATAGGATTGGAGCGACCCATGAATGAGGCAGTTCGAAATCCCGGCAACCCGACCCTTGGGCCAAGCGCTGCGCCGATCATCGAGATCGAGAACCTGTCGATCTCCTTCTTCACCCGCAAGGGCGAGATCCCCGCCGTCATGGACTTTTCCTGCACGGTGATGCCGGGCGAAGCCATGGGCATCGTCGGCGAGTCCGGCTGCGGCAAGTCGACCGTGTCGCTCGGCATCATGCGCGACCTCTCCAACATCGGAAAGATCGTCGGCGGCAAGATCAAGTTCCAGGGCAAGGACATGGGCGAGCTGTCCGACGAGGAGTTGCGCTCCATCCGCGGCAACAAGATCGCCATGATCTACCAGGAGCCGATGGCGAGCCTCAATCCGGCGATGAAGGTCGGCCAGCAATTGATGGAAGTGCCGCTGATCCACGACAAGGTGTCGAAGGAAGAGGCTTACAAAAGGGCGCTCGAAATGGTGCGCTCGGTGAGATTGCCCGATCCCGAACGCATGATGCGTTCCTATCCGCACCAGCTGTCCGGCGGCCAGCAGCAGCGCATCGTCATTGCCATGGCGCTGCTGTCGAAGCCGGCGCTGCTTCTGCTCGATGAACCGACGACGGCGCTCGACGTGACGGTGGAGGCCGGCATCGTCGAACTGGTCAAGGGGCTGGGCGAGAAGTTCGGCACGTCGATGATCTTCGTGTCGCACAATCTGGGCCTCATCCTCGAGACCTGCGACCGCATCACGGTGATGTATTCGGGCGAAGCGGTCGAGACCGGCAAGATCAAGGACGTGTTCGACCGGATGCGCCATCCCTATACGCAAGGGCTGTTCCGCTCGATTCCGCTGCCGGGCGCCGACAAGAATTCGCGGCCGCTGATCTCTATCCCCGGCCAGTTGCCGCTGCCGCATGAGCGGCCCAAGGGCTGCAATTTCGGCCCGCGCTGCCACCATTTCGTTGAGGGCGTCTGCAATGCCGCCGAAATCCCGATGATCGAGGTCGCCGGTCACGAAGGGCATTTCTCGCGCTGCGTGCGCTTCAACGAGATCGACTGGGAAGCGCTGCCTCCCGGCGCCAAGAAGGTCAATGAGAAGGTCGTGCCCGGCGCGCCGGTGCTCAAGATCGAGGATTTGAGAAAATACTACAAGGTCGGCGGCAGCGAAGTGTTCGGCTCCAGCGAAGGCCGCGTGGTCAAGGCCAATGAGACGATCTCGTTCATGGCGCGCGAATCCGAGACCGTCGCCATCGTCGGCGAGTCCGGCTGCGGAAAGTCGACACTGGCCAAGGTCCTGCTGGGGCTGGAGACGGCAAGTGCCGGCACAGTGACGCTGGGCAACAAGGAGATCCAGTCGACCGGCATCGAGAAGCGCAGCGTCGAAACGGTGTCGTCGATCCAGATGGTGTTCCAGAACCCGTTCGATACACTCAATCCCAGCCACTCCGTCGGTTCGCAGATCATCCGCACGCTGGAAAAATTCAAAGTCGGCAACAATGTCGCCGAGCGGCGCAAGCGCATGCTGGAGCTGCTCGACCTGGTGAAGCTGCCGCGGGCCTTCGAGACGCGCAAGCCGCGTCAGCTCTCAGGCGGCCAGAAGCAGCGCATCGGCGTGGCGCGTGCCTTTGCCGGCGATGCCAAGGTGGTGGTGGCCGACGAGCCGGTGTCGGCACTCGACGTCTCGGTGCAGGCGGCGGTGACCGAGCTGCTGATGGACATCCAGCGCAAGAACAAGACGACGATGCTGTTCATCAGCCACGATCTGTCCGTCGTGCGCTACATCGCCGACCGCGTCGTCGTCATGTATCTCGGCTACATCGTCGAGCAGGGCACGACCGACCAGATCTTCGCGCCACCCTATCACCCCTACACAGAGGCGCTGCTGTCGGCGATCCCGATCGCCGACACCAGCGTGGTCAAACGGCACATCGTGCTCGAAGGCGATATCCCGTCGGCGATGAACCCGCCGAGCGGCTGCCCGTTCCAGACGCGCTGCGGCTACAAGAGGCTGGTGCCGGACAATCTGTGCGAGACCAAGGTGCCGCCGGTGAAGCATCTCGGCGATGGCCATATGAGCCTGTGCTGGCTGTCGGACGATGTGCTGGCGACGATGGAGCCGGTGATCAAGTTCGACAGGGAACACGCAGCGCATGAGGGCGTGCCGGAAGACGCACCGGATGGGATCGGCCCCGGTTTCGCCGGCGAACCGCCGAAGCGCCCGCATGGCAAGAAGCCGAGCTGACCAGCCATAGAGGCAATGCCGCTCGTTGGCGCATTGCCGCAGCGTCGCCATAGCTCAAGGAACGACAGCTACGTTCGCTTGAATATTGCTGTCCATTGCTTTATGTGATGCGTGATGTTTGATGCGCCATAGGGAGCATATTGTGAGAACCACACTTGCAATCGATGACGATGTCCTACTTGCGGCCAAGGCCATGGCGCGACAGCAGGATCGCAGCGTTGGCGACGTCATTTCCGATCTGGCTCGCCGCTCACTGCGCAGGCCCCCGACCGGCGGTGAACGCAACGGCATCCCCTTGCTTGCATCGCGGCCCGACGGCCCGATGGTCGATCTCGAAATGGTCAATGCGCTTCGCGACGAATTGCCGTGACCTTCCTGCTCGACGTCAATGTGTTGATTGCGTTGATCGATCCGGCTCACGTCGCGCATGAAGATGCCCATCGGTGGTTCCAATCCTCCGGGCATTTATCATGGGCAACATGTCCCATTACCGAGAATGGCGTCATCAGGATTGTAAGCAACCCGAAATACCCCAATTCTCCGGGTTCGCCCGCCGTGGTGGCGCAGGTTGTCGGCAAGCTGCATGCCCTTTCAGGACATCAGTTCTGGCCTGACGAGATCAGCCTTGTCGGTTCCAACGACATCGATGCAGCCAGGATCCTCACCCCGGCACAGGTAACGGATAGCTATCTGTTGGGACTCGCCAAGGCGCGTGACGGCCAATTGGCGACGTTTGACCGAAAGCTGTCGACGGCAGCGGTAAAGGGAGGGAGGTCGATCCTCCACCTGATCCCAAGCGAATGAATTGCTGAGTTCCGCTTCGATCGCAAACTGCGTGGCTGCAAGACCGCTTGGCAACGTCAGCTGCCGCATTGCTGCAGCTGTTCGGCATAGTCGCGGGCCATCTTTTCGGTCGCCCTGGCATAGCCCTGCACGCCGGCATCGCCACGGTTACCGCGGCCGTAGGCGGTCCAGCCAAGATAGTAGGCGAGATAGAGATTGTAGGTGTCGTTGCGGGCGACGCCGAACGTGTCTGATGTCTTGGAATGATACCAGCCGACGAAATCGACGGCATCGGCAAACTTGGTCCGCCTCGCCGCCCAACTGCCGGTTTCGCTCTGATATTGCGACCATGTGCCGTCGAGCGCCTGCGAGAAACCGGTGGCTGACGAGACATGTTTCCACGGAATGAAGCCGAGCAGTTTGGTACGCGGCGGCTTGGCATTGCTCTTGAAACCGGATTCCTTGCGCACCGTCGCCATCAGCACAGGGACGGGGACGCCGTATTTCTGCGAGGCGCGCTCGGCGGCCGACTGCCAGTTGTCGAACCAGCCGTCGTTCTGGTCGAAGACGGCGCAGACATTGTTGATATGGTTGGGCGGCGTCGCGCAGGCCGGCAAAGCCAGCAGCACGCCAACCGCTACAATTTTACTCAAACTCGAACTACGCATTGGAAAACGAATAGGCCGAAATCATAAAGGGAATCTTTCGGCGTTTCTTAACGGCTTGCCGGCCCGCTGCGCTCAGGGGGCCTGTATCATTATTCCGACCTTTCGCGTCGCCTTTATCTCCGTCAGAATTCAAAAATGCCGCCTTGGCTAAAATCACGTCCGCGAAGGGCGGATTTCTGACAGCGATGTCCGGATGCCGGCGCTCTGATGCCAGGCATGAATGAACCAAGACGCAAGCGCGGCGCGGAGCGAACCAGCAACCGGGGGCCTGCCGCCATCCCGCAACTTCCACTGCGGCGGGTGACCAATCCCTATCCGCCGATGGCGATGCTCTCAGTCGACCAGGTCGAAACGATCCACCAGGCGTCGATGCATATTCTGGAAAATTTCGGCATCGAGGTGATGTCTCAGCGGGCGCTGGCGCTGTTCGAGAAGGCGGGCGCAAAGGTCGACCATGCAACGGCGAACGTCCGCATCGACCGGGGCCTTGTCGCCGAGGCGCTGAAGACCACGCAGTCCAGCTACCGGCTGACGCCGCGCAACCCCGCCAACACCATTCATCTCGGCGGCAACACGATCAATTTCACCCTCGTCGCCGGGCCGCCCAATGTGCACGACATGGAGCGCGGCCGGCGCGCTGGAAACTTGCACGACTATGCCGATCTCACCCGGCTGGCTCAGCATTTCAACTGCATCCACATGCTCGGCAACCAGGTCTGCGCGCCGGTGGAACTGCCGGCGAACACCAGGCACATGGATACCTATTTCACCAATCTGACGCTGACCGACAAATCCTTCCATGTCTCGGCGATCGGACGAGGCCGGGCGCTGGACGGCATCGAGATGATGGCAATCGCGCGCGGGCTGACGCTGGACGAGATGCGCGATGATCCCGGCATTGCCACCATCATCTCGGTCAACTCGCCGCGGCGTTTCGACGAGATGATGGCCGAAGGACTGATGACCATGGCTGAGTTCGGCCAGTCGGTGGCGGTGACGCCGTTCACGCTGATGGGCGCGATGAGCCCGGTGACGCTCGCCGGCGCCCTGGCGCAGCAGAATGCCGAGGCGCTGTTCGGCGTGGTGCTGACGCAACTGGTGCGCCCCGGCGCGCCAGTGATGTACGGCGCCTTCACCTCCAACGTCGACATGAAGTCGGGCGCGCCGGCCTTCGGAACGCCGGAGAACACGAAGGCCAACATCGCCTCGGGGCAATTGGCGCGGCGCTACAATCTGCCCTACCGCACGACACCGGGGTCGGCATCGAATGTGGCGGACGCGCAAGGCGCCTACGAGACGCTGATGGCGCTGTGGGGCGCTGTGCTCGGCCACGGCAACCTCGTCTATCATGCCGCCGGCTGGCAGGAGGGCGGGCTGACGGCATCGTTCGAAAAGCTCATCATTGATGTCGAGATGATCCAGCACATGATGGAGTTCTTGCGCCCGATCGTCGTCGACGAGGCGGAGCTTGCGGTCGAGGCGCTGGGCGCGGTGCCGACCGGCGGCCATTTCTTCGGCGAACCGCACACGCTGGAACGCTATGCCACCGCCTTCTACCAGCCGATACTGTCCAACTGGCAGAATTACGAGGCATGGCAGGAGGCCGGCGGCCTCGACACGACGGCGCGCGCGACCCGGCTGTGGAAGAAGGCGCTGGAAGACTATGTCGAGCCGGTGATGGATATCGCCGTGCGCGAGGCGCTGGAGGCGTATGTGGCCAGGCGCAAGGAAGCGATCGGGCAGGGCGAGCCGTGACTTTTTCAGCGTCGGCGCGCGGCGCTGCCTTTCTGATTCACCTTATCTCCTCAACTCATTGATAACAGAGCAAAACTCATGAAATCGCATGCAAAGGTCGTGGTCATTGGCGGTGGCGTCGTCGGGTGCTCCGTGCTGTTCCATCTGGCGCGTCATGGCTGGACCGATGTCGTGCTTTTGGAGCGCGACGAGCTGACCTCCGGCTCGACCTGGCATGCGGCCGGCGGCATGCACACGATCAATGGCGACCCCAACGTCGCCAAGCTGCAGAAATACACGATCTCGCTCTACAAGGAGATCGAGGAGCTGTCGGGACAGGCGACCGGCGTACATCTGACCGGCGGCGTGCTTCTGGCGGCAACCGAGGCGCGGCTCGACTGGCTGCGCGGCGTCGTCGCCAAGGGGCGTTACCTCGGCATCGACCTCGAGGAGATATCGGCCAATGAAGCGGCCGAGCTGATGCCGCTGCTCGACCCGAAACAATTCGTCGGCGCCGTCCGCAACAAGGAGGACGGCCATCTCGATCCCTCCGGCGTGACCCATGCCTATGCCAAGGCCGCGCGGAAACTGGGCGCCGAGGTCGAGCGCTTCACCAAGGTCGAGGACATTGTGCGCCGGCCCGACGGCATGTGGCGCGTCGTCACCAACAAGGGCGAAGTGGTGGCCGAGCATGTCGTCAATGCCGGCGGGTTATGGGCGCGCGAGGTCGGCCGCATGGTCGGGCTGGAGCTGCCGGTGCTGGCAATGGAGCACATGTACCTGATCACCGAGGATATGCCCGAGGTGGCGGCGTGGAACGCCAAGACCGGGACCGAGATCATCCATGCCGTCGATTTCGATGGTGAGCTGTACCTGCGCCAGGAGCGCGGCGGCATGCTGATGGGCACGTACGAGAAGGCCAATAAGGTCTGGTCCGAATTCCAGACGCCGTGGAATTTCGGCCATGAATTGCTGGAGCCGGACATCGACCGCATCGCGCCGTCGCTCGAAGTCGGCTTCAGGCATTTCCCGGCCTTCGAGAGGACCGGCATCAAGCAGATCATCAACGGGCCCTTCACCTTCGCGCCGGACGGCAATCCGCTGGTTGGGCCGGTGCGTGGCCTTCCCGGCTTCTGGGTCGCCTGCGGCGTCATGGCGGGCTTTTCACAAGGCGGCGGCGTCGGCCTGGCGCTGTCCAACTGGATGATCGAGGGCGATCCCGGCGCCGACATCTGGGCGATGGATGTCGCGCGCTACGGCGACTGGGCGACGATGGCCTACACCAACGCCAAGGTGCGCGAGAACTACTCGCGCCGCTTCTCGATCCGTTTCCCCAATGAGGAGCTGCCCGCCGGGCGGCAGCTGAAGACGACGCCGATCTACGATTTGCTGTCGGCCAAGGGCGCGCAATGGGGCGTGTCCTATGGGCTGGAAGTGCCGCTCTGGTTTGCGCCCGAGGGTGTCAAGGACGAGTTCTCGTGGCGGCGGTCCAGCGATTTTTCCCATGTCGCCAATGAGGTCGCGACGGTTCGTGAGAGCGTCGGCCTGGCGGAGATTTCGAACTTCGCCAAATACAAGGTGACGGGAGAAGGGGCGGCCGCTTGGCTCGACCGGATCTTCGCCTGCAAGTTGCCCAAGCCAGGCCGCATGACGCTGGCGCCGATGCTGAAGGATGACGGCAAGCTCATCGGCGATTTCACGCTGGCCAATATCGGTGCCCCCAATTCCAACGGGACCGAGTGGTTCATCGCCGGCTCCGGTATCGCCGAGCAGTATCATATGCGCTGGTTCGAGGCGCATTTACCTGCGGATAGCTCAGTGCGCATGGAGGCGCTGGGGCAGAAACTGACCGGTCTGGCGATCGCCGGACCCAAGGCGAGGGAGGTGCTGGCGAAGGTCAGCCGCGCGGATGTCGCCAACACCGCATTCCCCTTCATGGCGGTCGCGAAAATGGACATCGGCACGGCGCCGTGCCTGGTCGGCCGCGTCAGCTACACCGGCGATCTCGGCTACGAGATCTGGGTGGCGCCGGAATATCAGCGCGCTGCCTTCCAGGCGTTGATGGCGGCAGGCGAGGAATTCGGCCTCGGCCTGTTCGGCTCGCGCGCGCTTAATGGGCTGCGGCTGGAGAAAAACTACGGCTCATGGGCGCGCGAATACCGGCCGATCTACGGGCCGCTGGAGGCCGGGCTCGACCGTTTCGTCGCCTATGGCAAGGATGCCGATTTCATCGGTAAAACCGGCGCTCTTGCCGAGCGCAAGCAGGGCGGCAAGCTCAGGCTGCGCACATTTATCCTCGATGCCGACGATGCCGATGTCATCGGCGACGAGCCGATCTGGTACGATGGCGCGGTGCGCGGCTGGGTAACGTCGGGCGGCTATGCGCATCACTCGAAGAAATCCGTCGCCATCGGCTATGTGCCGAAGGAGATCGCAGACAAGAGCGACGGCTTCGAAATCGAACTTTTGGGCAAGCGCCACGCGGCGCGCGTTCAGGCAGCGCCGCTCTTTGACGCGAACTTCGAGCGAATGCGCGCCTGAAGCGCTTCGGCTTCGCCGAGGCGCTTCAGATTCTTGGTGCAAGTCGTTATCCCAAAACCGCTGCGCACTTTTGGGCGACATGCATTAGGCGCGTCAGGTGCTGCGGCGGTTGTCGAGCGCGAAAGCGCCGGCGCCGGCAAACACCAGATAGAGGAAGATGAAGCAGAAGGAGATCGCCGCATCGCCGCCGTTGTTGACCGGGAAGAAGTCGCGCGGATAGTGCGCCATGAAATAGGCGATGGCCATCTCGCCGGCCAGAAGGAACGCGACCGGGCGGGTGAACAGACCGAGCGCCAGCAGGATGCCACCGGCGAACTCCAGGATGCCTGCCGTCGCCGTCAGGCCGCTAAGAGCGTGAGGCTCGGCGCTGACCGGAAAATTGAACAGTTTCTGCGAGCCATGCTCGAGGAACTGCAGGGCCGTCATGATGCGCAGGACGCCGAGTGCCTGCGGCTGAAATCTGGCGAGACCGTCAAAAAGCTTCATCTAAACTCCATTTTTCCAACCATGTGGCCCGGCCATAAATCATCACCCGGCGCTGGACCATTCACTTCCCATGGCCTGTCATCAACAATCGGTGATTGCAATTATTTCCAGTCTGACTTCGAAATTTGCTCTCGTTATGGTTGCATAGATCTCGTTAAGGTTGTATATCTGCGAGTAGACACTCCAAACCAGACGGGTTCCTTCGCCATGAAAAAAGCCGCCATCAGCCTGTTCGCAATCCTCGCAAGCACCAGTTTCGCCATGGCCGCTGATGCTGGCTGCGATGCCTTCAAATGGCCGGTGACACGCGAGCAGGAACTGTTTCCGGCAGCGCCCGCCGCGCAGTCCGGTGCCTCTCTTGCTTTCGGCGAAGCCGCGGATATGGCGCTGGAGCCCGTCGATGCGGTCAGCTTCACGGTCTCACCGCAACGCGCGCCGGCAGCCGGCACGTTCGGCGCGACGGCAAACGTGGCCGTGCCAGCGGAAGGAGAGCTCCAGATCAGCCTGTCCGACGAGGCCTGGGTCGACGTCATTCAGGATGGCCAAGCCGTGAAATCAGCGGGTTTCAGCGGCGTGAAGACCTGCCCCGGCATCCGCAAGAGCGTGCGCTTCAAGCTGACGCCTGGCGCAGCCACGATCCAGCTCAGCGGCGCCAGGAAAGAGAACCTCAAAGTCGCGGTGCTGGCGCCGGAGTGACCGCGCCCGGACGCGCCTCTCATCGCACCGGCAGTGCGATGAGAGCAGTTTCCGTGCAGGCGAGTACCGGAGGGGGTCAGCGGCCCGGCGCGATCAGCGCGAAATAGGCGCCTTGCGGATCGGTGAACTGGGCAATCCATTGGCCGGTCGGCACCGGCATCGGACCCATGACAATCTTGCCGCCATTGTCGGTGACGCGTTTGGCGGCTGCGTCGATGGCGTCGACATTGAAGTAGAACAGCCAGACCGGCACCGGCAGCTGTTGCGGCTTGTTCATGATGCCGCCGCCGGATTCAGGGCCGGCCGAGAAGGTCTGATAGATGCCCATCTCGCCGACGTCCATGCTACCGGCATCAGTCCAGCCGAACTGGCTTGAGTAGAAATCGAAGGCCTTCTGGCGGTCGGACGCATAAAGCTCGTGCCAGCCGACATGGCCCGGCGTCGTTGCCGGAAGGACGGGCTGGTCGGGACCATTGGGCTGCAGGAACATGAAGGCGGCGCCTTGCGGGTCGGCGACGACGGAGAAGCGGCCGACGCCGGGAATGTCGTCGGGTTCGCGGTGAACAGCCCCGCCGGCGGCTTTCAGTGCCTCGGTCGAGGCATCGGTATCGCTGGTGTGGATATAGCCGAACCAGGCCGGCTTCAGACCCGTCCTGGCTGCTTCCTCGGGCAGGGTCATCAGCCCGCCGACGCCACGCTCGGCGGAGTTCACCACGATATAGCGCGGCATGCCGGGCGCCTTGTCGAAGGGCTCAGCCCGCCAGCCGACCACGGTGGTGTAGAACGCTTGCGCCGCATCGAGGTCGCTGGTCATCAACTCGTACCAGAAGAAGGGCATTGGGGATTTCGGCATTTTTAGTCTCCTCACCTTCATGCATCGATCGTTGTCCGATCCATCAAAGGACGATCTCGGCAGCGCGAATCCGACAGCGGGCTTGAGAAAATCCAACGGCCGCGTTGATACATCGTTCCGCACTTCGCCGCGGCTCTTTACAGATTTTTGGAAGTAATTGTTGTGCGTTGTACGGATAGCGCGGGCGCGCGCCGTATTAGTGTTACGGGCTCAGAGTTTGGGCTAAGGTGGAATACCGTACTTTGAGCATCCATTGGCAGGTGGTAGGATGATAGACGCTTATTCGAAAGTATTTGAAAATCAGCTGTTCCTAGGATTTTGCATTCGTGCGTCTAGAGGCTTACATAGACGAGTCGGGGGATGATGGAGGGTTTCCGATCCAGATTGTCGGCGGGTATGTTGTTAGACCCGAAGATGCGCGTTTCGTAGAGACGGCATGGGCAGCCGTCTTAGAAAGTATGGCGATCTTCCCTACTTCCATATGGTGGAATGCGCTCCTGAGCCTCCAAGCGGCGTCTTCAAAGGAATGCCAAAAGAGCGCAGAATACAGCTTCAAACCGAACTGATGGACCTAATTAATCGACACGTCGCCTTTTCGATTATCTGTTCCACCCCATTGGGCAGATATGATGGGTATAACAAAGATGGAAAATATATTGACCCATATACCTATCTTGTAGGGAACGTATCTGATACAATATATGATATTGCAAATATATATTTTAGAGATTGCGAAGTATCTCTTTTTTATGAAAGTGGACACAAGAACGGGAACACTGCTTGCGAGTATTTCAATGATAGGAAGATCCACCGTCCGCGGACTTCATTTTCATTTATGGACAAGCGAGCGTCTGGCATGATCCAGGCAGCTGACATCATCGTCTGGCAATATGCAAAATTCATAAAGGATATGGTTCAATCTGAGAGAGGCCCCAGAAAAGATTTTCGATCGCTCATGACGGTGCCCGCTAGAATCATGCACGTTGTGCCGACTAAGGATCGAAAACTCACTCTGATTCCGCTTACTGACGGCGATGTTGACAACGGGGAGGCGAGACAACTGCTGCGCGATATCTATGGACCAAACGAGCCGCCCGAGGGCGGTTTGTTTCGAAAGGTGTTGGATCACAAGGGAAAGGGTTTCAAGAGATGGGGGAACGGGAAGGGATGGGAGTGGGACTAGACGACAAGATTGATTAGGTCGGGTGAGCGTTTTCGACCAATGTCATCAGTTCGTACCAGAAGAAGGGCATCGGGGATTTTGGCATTTCTCGGTCTCCTCACCTTCATGCATAGATCGTCGTCCGATCCATCAAAGGACGTTTTCAGCGACGCGAATCCGACAGCGAAGCGGAGAAAGTTCAACGGCTGCGTTGACACATCGTTCCGCACTTCGTCCCGCTCGACGCCTTGCACATGCGGCGGTTTTCGACTTTCCTTGGGCAAACGAGGGGTTGTCGTTTCATGCGCCTTATGTCGCTCACGCCTGAGCTTGTTTCACTGTGCCATCGCGAAGAGGTCGATCCTGGACCCGACGGCAGCTGGACGCAGCTGAACGACGAGGATTTCCGTGCTCTTGCCGCGCGGCTCTCCAACGAAGCGGATGCGGGGCCGCTATGGGTGTTCGCCTATGGCTCGTTGATCTGGAAGCCGGCTTTCGAGTCCGTCGAACGGCAGCGCGCCACTGCGTTTGGCTGGCATCGCTCCTTCTGCCTCGACATGGTGCGCTGGCGCGGCAGCGTCGCGCAGCCGGGGCTGATGATGGCGCTCGAACGCGGCGGCCGATGCGACGGCGTCATCTACCGTCTGCCCGACGGCGACAAGCCGCAGCAGATCGAAAGACTGCTGCGGCGCGAGATCGACGATCATGAGAGTGTCAGCTCGGTCCGGTGGGTTCCCGTGCGCACCCAGCAGGGCCGGATACGGGCGCTCGGCTTCTGGGTCGGGGTGACGGGCAGGGGAACCTCGCTCGGGCAGCCGCTGGACACGGTGGCGGGGGTGCTTGCCAGAGCCTGCGGCCATGTCGGCTCGGGCGCGGAATATCTCTACAACACCGTCAGCCACCTCGAGGAATTCGGCATCCGCGACCGCAATCTGTGGCGGCTGCAGCAACTGGTTGCCGACGAGATCAGGTCGATTCATGGCGGCCCCTCAGATGCTAGCCTACAGCTGGCACCTTCGTAGCGAACAGCCACCAATCTTGGCCTGTGCCGGAGCGTATGCGGTTTCAAGGCGTTTCGCTCCTCGGGTGATCAGATCCAAGAAGGAGTGGCTTCACGAGCAATGACCTCAACCGTGCATTCGAGACTGAGCAGCAGAAAATGCGTACAGTCTACTGTCGGGCCAAGTGTCGATCGCAACCAATGCGAGTTCTCCACTCGCAGGATCGGCCACCTGTAGGAGGCTTGCCTGCCAGATCCAATCAATGGGATCGAGGTGTCCGCACGGATTTTGGTCAGTCCCAGCATGTCATCATGGGCAGCCAGGGCTACTACCCCTTGAAAATCGATCTTGAGAGTTCGTTCCGATGTCCCGAAGTCGCCTTCGACGGTCAGCTCAAAGTTAAAGTTATTGTCGGATTTTAGACGCCACACCTGACAGGCAGCCAGAGGTAAATCTCCCACGGGCTCCCACCGGTGAGCCGTCTCCCTATCATCGGTCATCGTCTTCTCCGTTGAATGAAAGCCGCGCATCGTGCTCAAGCGCCCTATCATTCCGCGCTGGCCTGGAACAGCTTGCCGCGACTTGGAGCTTGTCGCGCTCCCCTCTTTGAGGACGCAACCGTCACTCATAACATGAGCAACTAAATCATATTATCAGCTAGTCTTTTCAGCGGCTTGGGTCGAAAATTGACCAATTGATAAAAAAATAAAACGTGCTAGCCTTCCCCAAAACGAAAACAGGGGAACTGACGATGCCAGAAGGCCAGTTCAAGGACGGCATTGCCGGCGGCCGGCTTGCCGCCGACCAGTACGCCGAGAATTTTTCCGATCTGCATCCGCCGCTCGATCACCACGAAGCGCTGGTCGAATCCGACCGCTGCTATTTCTGCTACGATGCGCCGTGCATGAATGCGTGCCCGACCTCGATCGACATTCCGCTGTTCATCCGCCAGATCTCGACCGGCAACCCGATCGGTTCGGCCAAGACGATTTTCGACCAGAACATACTAGGTGGCATGTGCGCCCGCGTCTGCCCGACCGAGACGCTGTGCGAAGAGGTCTGCGTGCGCGAGGTGGCGGAAGGCAAGCCGGTGCAGATCGGCCGCCTGCAGCGCTACGCCACCGATGTCGCCATGGCCGAGCACAAGCAGTTTTATTCGCGCGCTGAATCGACCGGCAAGTCGGTCGCCGTGGTCGGCGCCGGTCCGGCCGGCCTCGCCGCGGCGCACCGGCTCGCCCGCCATGGCCACGAGGTCACCATACTGGAAGCCCGACCGAAGGCCGGCGGCCTCAACGAATACGGCATCGCCGCCTACAAAAGCATCGATAACTTCGCCCAGGCCGAGGTCGACTATGTCGCGGGGATCGGCGGCATCGATATCCAGAACGGCAGGGCGCTCGGCCGCGACTACCGGCTGTCGGACCTGATCCGGAATTACGATGCCGTCTTCCTCGGCATGGGGCTTGGCGGCGTCAATGCGCTGCGCGCCGATGGCGAGGAGGCCGGTGGCGTCGTCAATGCAGTCGAATTCATCGCCGAACTGCGCCAGGCCAGCGATCTCGCGAGCCTGCCAATCGGCAGGCGCGTCGTCGTCATCGGCGGCGGCATGACGGCGATCGACGCCGCCGTCCAGTCGAAGCTGCTCGGCGCCGAGGAGGTGACGATCTGCTACCGGCGCGGCCAGGAACACATGAACGCTTCCGAGTTCGAGCAGGATCTGGCAGCCGCCAACGGCGTCACCATCCGCCACTGGCTGCAGCCGAAGCGGGTCATTGTCGAAGGTGGCAAAGTGTCGGGCATCGAGCTCGAATACACAGCGATGAACGGCGACACGCTTGTCGGCACCGGCGAGCGGCTGACGCTGGCCGCCGACCAGGTGTTCAAGGCGATCGGCCAGAGCTTTGTGCCGGCGGCACTTAACGGCAGCGGTGCTGCGATCGAACTCGAAGCCGGCCGCATCAAGGTCGACGCAGAAGGGCGCACCTCGCTCGCCAATGTCTGGGCCGGCGGCGACTGCATTTTTGGCGGCGACGATTTGACGGTATCGGCCGTCGCGCAAGGCCGCGATGCGGCGGAGAGCATCAACCGGAGTCTGGCACAGGGATAGAGATCATGGCCTCAGTGGAATCAGGCATCGCGCGTCACTACGACGTCTCGGATCTTGAGCAGCACATTCTTGCCGTGCTCGCCGATACCGGCGTGGAAATTGCCCATCTACGCGCTGGCGATCTCGAAGCGGTCGACGAGTTCCACATTGGCGGTATCGCCGCCACCAGGGAACTCATCGGCCAGATGGGTTTGAAGCCGGGGGCCAGGCTGCTCGACATTGGTTCCGGCGTGGGTGGTCCAGCCCGCTTCGCCGCCAACAATGCCGGCGCCGATGTCACCGGCATTGATCTGACGCAAAGCTATGTCGACATCGCGACCAGCCTGTCGAAGCGGGTGGGAATGGCCGACAAAGTCCGGTTCGTGCAGGGCAGCGCGCTGGACATGCCGTTCAGCAACAAAAGCTTTGATACGGCCATGATCCTGCATGTCGGCATGAATCTTCCCGACAAGAAAAAGCTGATGAGCGAGGCGGCGCGTGTGCTCAAGCCGGGCGGCGTCTTTGCCGTCTACGATGTGATGCGGCTCAAGGCAGGTGCGCTGACCTATCCGCTGCCATGGGCATCCGACGAGAGCATGTCCTTCGTTGCCACGCCCGACGACTATCGTTCGGCTGCCGCCGCCGCGGGGTTCTCTGTAACCGCCGAGCGCCCTCGTGGCGCCTTCGCCATCGAATTTTTCGACACGATACGGGCGCGCATGGCTGCGGCGCAGGCGGAAGGAAAAAAGCCGCCGCCTGGCGTTAATCTTATCATGGGCGAGAACGCCGGCACCAAGATCGCCAATCTCACCCCCGCGCTTAAAGGCGGCATTCTCGCACCCGTGGAAATGCTCCTTCGTCTCGGTTGAAAGGGACCTGTCATGGCAGACATCCGCAACAATTTCGTCGGCATCAAATCGCCCAATCCGTTCTGGCTGGCTTCGGCGCCGCCGACCGACAAGGCCTACAATGTCATCCGCGCCTTCAAGGCGGGCTGGGGCGGCGTCGTGTGGAAGACGCTGGGCGAAGAAGGTCCGCCGGTGGTCAACGTCAACGGCCCGCGTTATGGCGCGATCTGGGGGGCGGACCGGCGCCTGCTCGGCCTCAACAATATCGAGCTGATCACCGACCGCGATTTGCAGGTCAATCTGCGCGAGATCAAGCAGGTCAAGAAGGATTGGCCCGACCGCGCCATCGTCGTCTCACTGATGGTGCCATGCGTCGAGGAAAGCTGGAAGGCGATCCTGCCGGTGGTCGAGGAGACCGAAGCCGACGGCATCGAGCTCAATTTCGGCTGCCCGCACGGCATGTCGGAACGCGGCATGGGCGCGGCTGTCGGCCAGGTGCCTGAATACATCGAAATGGTAGTGCGCTGGTGCAAGGCCAACACCCGCATGCCTGTCATCACCAAGCTGACGCCGAATATCACCGATGTGCGCAAGCCGGCGCGCGCCGCACTCTCCGGCGGAACCGACGCGGTGTCGCTGATCAACACAATCAACTCGATCACCGGCGTCGACCTCGACAGTTTCGCGCCGCAGCCGACCATCGACGGCAAGGGCTCGCATGGCGGCTATTGCGGCCCGGCGGTGAAGCCAATCGCCATGAACATGGTGGCCGAGATCGCCCGCGATCCGGAAACGCGCGGCCTGCCGATCTCCGGCATTGGCGGCATCACCACCTGGCGCGATGCGGCCGAATTCATGGCGCTCGGCGCCGGCAATGTGCAGGTGTGCACGGCGGCGATGACTTACGGCTTCAAGATCGTGCAGGAGATGATCGCCGGTCTCGAAAACTGGATGGACGAGAAAGGCCACGCCTCGCTCAACGACATTGTCGGCCGCGCCACGCCCAACGTCACCGACTGGCAGTATCTCAACCTCAACTACATCGCCAAGGCGCATATCGACCAGGACGCCTGCATCAAATGCGGCCGCTGCCACATCGCCTGCGAGGACACTTCGCACCAGGCAATCACCAACATGGTCGACGGCGTCAGGCATTTCGAGGTGATCGAGGCCGAATGCGTCGGCTGCAATCTGTGCGTCAATGTCTGCCCGGTCGAGAACTGCATCACCATGGAGCCGCTGGCCGCCGGCGTGATGGACCAGCGCACCGGCAAGCCGGTGTCGCCGGTCTATGCCAATTGGACGACACACCCGAACAACCCGATGGCCAAGGTGGCTGCGGAGTAGGGAACGGGTCGAAGAAAAAGCGGCGCTTTCGAGCGCCGTTTTTCATTTTCTTATTGCAGATAAAATTTATCCACGATATAAGATATCCATGAATAGGAGCGCAACATCATGAAGCTGGGCGAAGGTGTAGAAGCGGCCATCCATTGCGCGGCCACACTGGCCAGCGTGGAGGGCAACAGCACGATGCCGGGTGCTGCTTTGGCAGAGTCCTTCGGCCTGTCGCCGAGCTATCTGCTGAAACATCTGAACCAGCTGACTGCTGCGCGCATCCTGGAATCGGTGCCGGGACCGGCGGGCGGCTACCGGCTGGCGCGTCCGGCCGAGCGCATCACGCTGCTCGATATCGTGCTTGCGGTCGAGGGTCGCGAGCCGGCCTTCCGCTGCGGCGAGATCCGCCAGCGCGGCCCGGTCAAGATCGATGCTTCGGCCTATGTGAAGCCGTGCGGCATCAATGCCGCGATGCTGAAGGCCGAGCGCGCCTATCGCGCGGCCCTCGCGGAAACCCGGTTGTCCGACATCGTGGCTGATTACAAGGCCGAAGGCGATCCGCGATCGTTTGCCGCCAGCTGTGCCTTTGTCGCGCGCCATCAGCGGCCGCAGAAACCCGCTTCGACCAAACAGATCTAATCCCCCGCCAAACAGATGTGAAAGGAAAGACGATGAAACAGAGACTGCAATTCTTCGCAAAGGCGCCTGAGATCATGAAAGCCGTGTCGGCGCTTAACAAGGCGGTCGACGAATGCAGGCTTGAAGTGAGCCTGCTGCATTTGATCAAGCTCCGCGCCTCGCAGATCAATGGCTGCTCCTACTGCGTCGAGATGCACAGCCGCGAGGCAAGGCGCGACGGCGAAACCGAGACACGGCTCTATCTGGTTTCGGCCTGGCAGGAATCGCCGCTGTTTTCCGAGCGCGAACGCGCGGCGCTTGCCTGGACCGAGGCAACGACCCTGATCGCCAACAATGGCGTTTCGGACGAACTCTATGCCCGCACGCTAGAGCACTTCTCGGAAGAGGAACTGGTCAAGCTGTCGGTCGCGATCGGCATGATCAACACCTGGAACCGGCTCTGCATCCCGTTCCACGCCATTCACCCGATGCCGGCTGCCAAAGCAGCCTGACCGTCCGGTTAGTCATGGAGCGCCGTGGAAAGGGCGGCGCTCCACCTGTTTCATGCTTAAGTACGGGGAAGATTTCATGCCTGTCGATTTGCCTTCGACCCTGTTGTTTCTCGGCCGCCTGTTGCTTGGCGGCGCCTTCGTTGTCGCGGGACTGCGCAATGTTCAAAACGAGGCGTTCCTGACCGGGCTGATGGCCGCGCGCGGCGTGCCGCAGGCGAGATTGGCGTTGTGGGCCGGCATCGTCCTGCAGACCATTGCCGGCGCGCTGTTGATGGCCGGCCTGTGGACTGCGACCGCCTGCGCCGTGCTGCTGCTGTTTCTCATCGTCGCCACGCCGATGTTCCACAATTTCTGGGACCATCAGGGCCCGGACCGGGCGTCGCGCATCAACGGTTTCGTAGGCAACGTCGCACTGGCCGGAGGCCTTCTCACGCTGATCGCGCAGTCGCTGTAAGGTCACGCCGCGTAGCGCAGGCCGCCGTCGCAGGTCAGCACCTGGCCGGTCATGAAGCCGTTGGAGACTAGAAAGGCGATTGCGCCGGCGACGTCTTCGGCGCGGCCGATCCTGCCCACCGGGGTTTTGCCGGCATATTCGCTGAACACCGCCTGCCGCTGGTCTTCGGCCAGGAAATCCCACCACGGCGTGTCGATGACGCCGGGCGCCACGACATTGACGCGCAGCGGCTTCAGTTCGACCGCCAGGATCGGCACCACCGTCAACAGCATGCCGTTGACGGCGGCAATGCCAGCCACGCCGGGCGCCGACAATTGTGCCGACACCGCCGAGATGAAAGTGACCGATCCCGATCTGTTGAGCGTCGGCAAGGCAGCCTGCAGGCAGGACAGCTGCGGCCTGACTTTCTCGTCGACGCCGCCGGCGATGTCTGAGAGATCGAGGGTTTCGAACGGCCCAAGTCCCTTGCCGCCGCTGGCAGCCAGCACGAGGTGATCGAACGGTCCGAGTTCCCCAAAGAAATGGCGGACTTCATCCGGCTTCGAAGCATCGAAGGCAGCTTTTTCGGCGGCGCCGCCGAGGCTCTTCCAGGCGCTGGTGAGCTTGTCCTGGCTTCGTCCGGTGATGGTCACCTTCATGCCTGGGCCCAGCAGTTTTCGCGCCGTTGCGAGGCCGATGCCGGATGAGCCGCCGATGACGACCGTGTGTTCGATCTTGCCGGTCATGAATGCTGTTCCTTCGATTTTGCGGAGACTTGGCCGACGAAGTCGAGGCTCAGGGTTCGCAATTGCTGTCTGGCCTTGGCGTCATAGGCTTGTGCTTCGGCGCGGGATTCCTTTAGGCCATCGAAATAGAGGCCACTGCGGCCCTCCAGGGCGGGCGATGTCGCGAGGTTGAGAATGGCGTCGGCGCCGGTCTCGACCGAGCTCCATGGCGTCACGCCGGCTTGGCGGACCATGGTGGTGTTCATGTAGCTCGCTGGATGCAGAGCGTTGACGGTGACGCCGCTGCCTTTCAACTCTCCGGCCAGGTCGATGGTGAACAGGATCTGCGCCAGCTTGCTCTGGCAATAGGCGCGCACGCCGTCATAGGAACGTGTCAGCATGACATCGCCGAAATCGATCGCCTGCTGGCCGGCCGAAGCGACGTTGATGATGCGCGCCGGCGAACTCGCCTTGAGCAGCGGCAGCAGTTCCGAGGTCAGCAGGAAACCGGGGAGATAGTTGACCGCAAAGCGCAGTTCGAAGCCGTCGGCGCTGAGCTGTCGCTTGGCGCCGGCCGTGCCGATGCCGGCATTGTTGATGAGGATGTCGAGCCGGTCGGTTTTTGCGCGTACGGCCTCGGCAAGGCGGCGGACCTCGGCTAGCGAGGCGAGGTTGGCGGCGAGGAACTCGGCCTTGCCGCCGGCGGATTCGATTTCTGCGACGGTTGCCTTGCCGCGAGCCGCGTCACGGCCATGCACCAGCACGCGCGCGCCGCCGGCGCCCAGCCTTTGCGCGACGACACGGCCGACGCCGTCGGTCGAACCGGTGATGAGGATTGTCTTGTCTTTCAGATCCATATTCAGAGCCTCCATCTCTCTGGATGGAAGATGGGGCGCCTGACTCAGCCCAAACAGTTCAAACTTTATCCTGGTATCAATACTGCTATAATAGCTCTCATGGATGCCCCCACGCACTCCGCTGAAGACAGCCGCCGGCGCGAGCTTGGCGCCTTCCTGCGCTCGCGCCGCGAAAGATTGACGCCGTCCGCCACCGGCATCGCGACCGGCCTGCGGAGACGCACGCCAGGCTTGCGTCGCGAGGAAGTGGCGATGATCGCCGGCGTCGGCACCACCTGGTACACATGGCTAGAGCAGGGGCGCGAGGTCAGACCCTCGGTGGAGGTGCTAGCGGCGCTCAGCGAAGCGCTGCGCCTCGACGCCGTTGAAAGGCGGCATCTGTTCATCCTGGCAGGCCGCCAGCAACCGGAGAACCGCGTGGCTGCGCCGGAAAAGGTCGATGGCCCGCTAATGCATATGCTGGAGAGCCTGGTGCTGCAGCCGGCCTATGTCGTCGGGCGGCGCTGGGATGTGCTGGCCTGGAATCCGGCGGCGGTAGCGGTGTTCGGTGATTATGGCCTGCTAGAGGGCGACGCCCGCAACATCGTCCACATGGTGTTCACCAATCCGCATCACCGGCGCCTGCTGGTTGACTGGGAGCAATTGGCGCGCACCGTGCTGGCCTCGTTCCGGGCGGAAAGCGCCCGCTATGTGGGCGATGCGGATTTCGAGCGGCTGATCGTGCTTATGACGCGCTCAAGTCCGGAGTTTCGCGACTGGTGGCCGCAACGCGACGTGGCACGCCGATTGTCGGGGGTGAAACATGTCCGACATCCGAGCGCCGGCGCCATGACGTTCGAGCATATGAGCCTGTCGATCGACGACGGCTCGGACATGAAGCTGATCGTCTACACGCCGCTGGCCGAACAGAATTCGATCGAGAAGCTGCAGAATTTGCTTGAGGCGATGCCGGCGGAGCGCCGCAGCGCCTGACGCCCAAGGTCAGCCCTTCGGCTTCAGCCCATCAATGAACAACTGCTCCAGAAACCGCGCCGCATCCTCGAAGCGGCCGTCGCCGCCGCGATCGGCGCCGAGCACGGCACGGACCTGGACATCGAAATCGGCATAGTGCTGCGTCGTCGCCCAGATCGAAAAGATCAGGTGCCAGGGATCGGTGCGGGCGATTTTTCCCGCGCGCATCCAGCCCTTGATGACGTTGGCCTTCTCGTCGACCAGCGTTTTCAGCTCACCCGCCAGCAGCGGCATGATGCGCGGCGCGCCTTGCAGGATCTCGTTGGCGAACAGCCGGCTTTCCCTGGGAAAATCACGCGCCATTTCGAGCTTGCGCCGGATGTAGCTCCTGAGCTCGGTCAGGGGGTCGCCGATGTCGTCGAGTTCACGTAGCGGCGCCAGCCACGTCGCCAGCAGCCGCTCCATCAGCGTTTCGTGGATGTCTTCCTTGCGGCGGAAATAGTAGAGCAGGTTCGGCTTCGACATCCCGGCGGCCTCGGCGATCTGGTCGATGGTCGAACCGCGAAAGCCGTTGGCGGAGAAGACTTCGAGGGCTGCCTCCAGGATCAGTTCGCGCTTTTCCTGCTGGATGCGGGTGCGGCGAGGGGCTGAGCCTTCCATGGCGCCGCTCACCCCTGCAAGCCTTGGCCGAGCGGGTCATCTGGACCAATTCTCTGGACCAGTTTTTCTCTTACCCGTGGAGCGCACTTCGCAGGCCGCATTTCCGCTAGTAATCCCTTGACCGCCGACAGGGCGGTGCTAACGTTTGTCCAATCGGTCAAAAATTTGCGTAGCATGAAAACGCAGCAAAGACCAAGCTTTGGAAAGACCAAGCGTTAGCCGCACCGAAACAGGTTACAAGGGGAAGTCTTGGTCATGTCCAACCGGCTGAAAGTCACGCCGAACGATCTCAGCGCATTCTGGATGCCGTTCACGGCAAACCGGCAGTTCAAACAGGCGCCGCGCATGTTCGTGTCCGCCAAGGACATGCACTACACCACCAGCGACGGCCGCAAGGTGCTCGACGGCACCGCCGGCCTCTGGTGCGTCAATGCCGGCCATTGCCGTCCCAAGATCACCGAGGCGATCCAGCATCAGGCCGCCGAACTCGACTATGCGCCGGCCTTCCAGATGGGTCACCCGATCGTGTTCGAACTGGCCAACCGTCTGGTCGACCTCGCGCCCAAGGGCATGGACCATGTCTTCTTCACCAATTCCGGTTCGGAATCGGTGGAAACCGCGCTGAAGATGGCGATCGCCTATCACCGTGTGAAGGGCGAGGGCGCGCGCACCCGCCTGATCGGCCGCGAACGCGGCTATCACGGCGTCAATTTCGGCGGCATCTCGGTCGGCGGCATCGTCACCAACCGCAAGATGTTCGGCACGCTGCTCGGCGGCGTCGACCACATGCCGCACACGCATCTGCCGGAAAAGAACGCCTTCTCCAAGGGCGTGCCGGAATATGGCGCGGAACTCGCCAACGAGCTGGAGCGCATCGTTGCCCTGCATGACGCCTCGACCATCGCCGCCGTCATCGTCGAACCGGTCGCCGGCTCCACCGGCGTCATCCTGCCGCCGAAGGGCTATCTGCAGAAACTGCGCGAGATCTGCACCAAGCACGGCATTTTGCTGATCTTCGACGAGGTCATCACCGGTTTCGGCCGTCTCGGCGCGCCGTTCGCAGCGGATTATTTCGGCGTCACGCCCGACATCATGACCACCGCCAAGGGCGTCTCCAACGGCGTCATCCCGATGGGCGCGGTGTTCGTGAAGAAGGAAATCCACGACGCCTTCATGACCGGCCCCGAGCACATGATCGAGTTCTTCCACGGCTACACCTATTCGGGCAATCCGATTGCGTGCGCCGCGGCACTCGGCACGCTCGACACCTACAAGGAAGAGGGCCTGCTCACCCGCGGCGAGGAACTGGCGCCTTACTGGGAAGATGCGCTGCATTCGCTGAAGGGCGAGCCGCATGTCATCGACATCCGGAATATCGGCCTGATCGGCGCGATCGAACTGGCGCCGATCGCCGGCAGCCCGACCAAGCGGGCCTTCTCGGCCTTCGTCAAGGCGTTCGAGCGCGGCGCGCTGATCCGCACCACCGGCGACATCATCGCGCTGTCGCCGCCACTGATCATCACCAAGGGCCAGATCAACGAATTGATCGACCATGTCAGAGAAGTGCTGAGGGCGATCGACTAATCTATCCAGCCAGTCGGGCGGCGGCGGGAACCGCCGCCCGGCTGGTTATATGAAATGAGAGGACTTTGAATGGCCGCCCCAGGCGAGAATCTGCGAATCAATTCAGATCGTTTGTGGGATTCCATCATGGAGATGGCGAAGATCGGCCCCGGTATTGCCGGCGGCAACAATCGCCAGACCGTGACCGACGAGGACGGCGAGGGACGGCATCTGTTCAAGCGCTGGTGCGAGGCGGCCGGGCTCGAAATGGGGCTCGACGAAATGGGCACCATGTTTGCCCGCCGGGAAGGCGCTGATCCCAGCCTGCCGCCGGTTTATGTCGGCAGCCATCTCGACACGCAGCCGACCGGCGGCAAATATGACGGCGTGCTCGGCGTGCTCGGCGGGCTGGAGATTATTCGCTCGCTTAACGATCTCGGCATCCAGACCAGGCATCCAATCGTCGTTACCAACTGGACCAATGAGGAAGGCTCGCGCTTTGCCCCGGCTATGATGGCGTCCGGCGTGTTCGCCGGTGTGCTCGATCAGGCGGACGTGTATCAGCACACTGATAAACAGGGCAGGAAATTTGGCGAGGAGCTGGAGCGCATCGGCTGGAAAGGCACCGAGAAAGTCGGTGATCGCAAGATCCACGCCTTCTTCGAACTGCATATTGAGCAGGGGCCGATCCTCGAGGACGAAGGCATCGACATTGGCGTCGTCACCCACGGCCAGGGCCTGAAATGGCTGCAGGTAACGCTGACCGGCAAGGAGGCGCATACCGGCTCGACCCCGATGCCCAAGCGCCGTAATGCCGGGCTCGGCATGGCTCGGGTCATCGAACTGGTGCACGAGATCGCCATGGACTACCAGCCCGACGCCGTCGGCGCGGTCGGCCACATGGAGGTGTTTCCGAACTCGCGCAACATCATCGCCGGGCGCACCGTCTTCACTATCGACATCCGCTCGCCCGAGAAGGAAGTGCTGGACGCGATGGATGGGCGCATACGCGAAGGCATCGACACAATCTGTGAGGCGCTCGACATCCAGTACAAGGTCGAGCAGGTCGGCGCTTTCGATCCGGTCACCTTCGATGCCGGCTGCGTCAAGGCGATCCGCGACGCCGCCGATCGGCTCGGCTATTCCCACCGCAACATCGTCTCCGGCGCCGGCCACGACGCCTGCTGGATCAACCGCGTTGCGCCGACCGCCATGGTGATGTGCCCCTGCGTTGACGGGTTGTCACACAACGAGGCTGAGGAAATCACCAAGGAATGGGCCGGCGCCGGCGCCGACGTGCTGTTCCATGCGGTGGTAGAGACAGCGGGGATCGTGGCGTGAACTAAGATCTGTATTCAAAACGACGCTCACAAGAAGCGCGAAGAGAACAAGGGAACACGACAATGACCAAAGTCATCCGAAACGGCACCATCGTCACCGCCGACCGCACCTGGAAGGCCGATGTGCTGATGCAGCACGGCAAGATCGTCGCCATTGGCTCGAACCTGCATGGCGACCATGAGTTCGACGCCAGCGGCTGTTACGTCATGCCGGGCGGCATCGATCCGCACACCCATCTCGAAATGCCGTTCATGGGCACCTATTCGGCCGACGATTTCGAGTCCGGGACGCGTGCGGCCCTTTCCGGTGGCACCACGATGGTGGTCGATTTCTGCCTGCCGGCGCCGCAGCAATCGCTGCTGGAAGCGTTGCAGATGTGGGACAACAAGACCTCGAAGGCTGCCTGCGACTACTCCTTCCACATGGCGATCACCTGGTGGGGCAAGCAGGTGTTCGACGAGATGGCCACCGTCGTCGACAGAGGCATTACCTCGTTCAAGCATTTCATGGCCTACAAGGGCGCGCTGATGGTGGACGACGACGAGATGTACGCGTCGTTCCAGCGCTGCGCCGATCTCGGCGCGCTGCCGCTCGTTCATGCCGAGAATGGCGACGTGGTTGCGGCGCTGTCGCAAAAGCTGCTCGCTGCCGGCAATAATGGTCCCGAGGGACACGCCTATTCGCGGCCGCCGGAAGTGGAAGGCGAGGCGACCAACCGCGCCATCATGATCGCCGACATGGCCGGTGTGCCGCTCTATGTCGTGCATGTGTCCTGCGAGCAGAGCCACGAAGCCATCCGCCGCGCCCGCCAGAAGGGCATTCGGGTTTTCGGCGAGCCGCTGATCCAGCATCTGACGCTGGATGAAAGCGAGTATTTCGACAAGGATTGGGACCATGCGGCGCGCCGCGTCATGAGTCCGCCCTTCCGCAACAAGCTGCACCAGGATTCGCTGTGGGCCGGCCTGCAGGCGGGATCGCTGCAGGTGGTGGCGACCGACCACTGCGCCTTCACCACCAAGCAGAAGCGCAACGGCGTCGGCGATTTCACCAAGATCCCGAACGGCACTGGCGGGCTTGAAGACCGCTTGCCCGTGCTGTGGACGACGGGCGTCAACACCGGGCGGCTGACGATGAACGAGTTCGTCGCGGTGACTTCGACCAACATCGCCAAGATCCTCAACATGTATCCTAGGAAGGGCGCCATCGTCGAAGGCGCGGACGCCGACATCGTGGTGTGGGACCCCAGCGCCAAGAAGACCATCACCTCGAAGAAGCAGCAATCGGTGATCGACTACAACGTCTTCGAAGGTTTTGAGGTGACCGGCCTGCCGCGCTTCGTCTTTTCGCGCGGCGAATTGTCGGTCGAGGAAGCGGAGGTCAAGGCCAAGCCCGGCCATGGCGAATTCGTCGCCCGCGAGCCGAACGCGGCGGTCAACCGGGCTCTATCGACCTGGAAGGACATCACCGCGCCGCGCAAGGTCGAACGCACCGGCATTCCGGCGACAGGCGTTTGACGTTGCGGAGCCCGGGGGCGCTCATTTCACTGGTCGTGGCGATGGTGGTCGCTGGTCCGGCAACAGGGGCCGAGAGGCTGGTGGGCTTCTGGGGCAACGATGCCGGTTGTGTCTTTGCAAAGGCCGGCTTTCAGGGCCGCGACGATTATATCGTGCTGACCGCCGAGGGCATCGAGACCTATGGCAGCGGCTGCCGGTTCGCGCAGCAATTGACGTGGGCGCCGGGCACGCAATCACTTGATGCGACCTGTTCCGCCGAAGGCGAGGCGGGGACGACGGCTGAAACCGTTGTGGTCACCAACAAGGGCGAGGGTGGGTTCTTCGTGACCATTCCCGGTCTTGAAGAAATGGGGCCGTTGCAACCGTGTTCGTGACGTTGGAGCTGGGGGAATGAGCGCGCGCGGTTTGGGGCCGTCTGTTGCGATGGTAGTCGTTCTGGCTGCGGGTCAGGCCCTTGCGGCAGGCATCGACCTGACGAAACCCTATGGGGACAAATATGGCTGCATCAACCGCAACGGCCAGGAAGTCGCCGCCGATCGGATGCTGCTTTTGACCGACGAGGCATTGGTCACCGCCGCCAGCGCCTGCACCTTCACGGAGAAGCAAGCGCAGGCTGATGGTTCGCTGGTGGTGACGGCGACATGCGAGGCCGAAGGTGAAGACGGACAGGAGCCGACCAAATTCACCATCAAGCGCAGCGCCAAGAACGCCAAGAAGCTGACGGTCGCCGACGAGGACGGCAATGTCATGGGCGAAGTGGCGCGGTGCAAATGACGGCAGTCCCGTCAGCGTCAGGCCACCAGCGCATCCAGCTCCGGCAACAGGACGACGCTTTCCTGTTCATTGGGATCGGTGCGGGCGATGACGGCCGAGGACGGGGCGTTGCTCATATTGGCCGGCAGATGCGGTACGCCGGCCGGGATGTAGAAGAGGTCGCCGGCCTTGACGACGATGTGGTTCTCGAGCCTGTCGCCATACCATGTGTGGACCTCGCCCGAGAGCACATAGATCGCCGTCTCATGGCTTTCATGCAGATGCGCCTTGGCGCGGGCGCCGGGCGGCAGGGTGAGCAGATGCATGCAGATGCCGGACGAGCCGACCGTCTCGGCTGCAATGCCGGCAAAATAGGTCAATCCCTGCTTGCCTTCATAAGTGCTTTCAGGACGGATAAGGTGACAAGTGGGTTTGGGCGACATCGGCAAGGCTCCGGGCGTCGAGTGGGTGGGATTGGACGAGTGGAAAGCAACATCAACGCGAATGCAACGGCATTTCATCCTGGGCGGCTGCGAGAGGCAGGCAGCAAGCGATGACGGGACAATCGCCAGCCGTCGTCTCGGCAAGCAGACTTGGCCTTACCTTTCAGACCAATGACGGTCCGGTAGAGGCGCTCTCCAATGTCGACCTGACCATCGGCAAGGGCGAGTTCGTCTCCTTCATCGGCCCATCGGGCTGCGGCAAGACCACCTTGCTGCGCGTCATCGCCGATCTGGAAAAACCGACATCGGGCATGATCTCGGTCAACGGCATGACGCCGGAACAGGCGCGCGAGAAACGCGCTTATGGCTACGTCTTCCAGGCGGCAGCCCTTTTCCCGTGGCGCACGATCGAGCGTAACGTGGCGCTGCCGCTGGAGATCATCGGCCTTTCGAGAGCGGAGCAGGCCGAGCGCATCAAGCGCACGATGGAGCTCGTCAACCTCTCCGGCTTCGAGAAGAAATACCCTTGGCAGCTTTCCGGCGGCATGCAGCAGCGCGCTTCGATCGCCCGCGCGCTCGCCTTCGACGCCGACCTGTTGCTGATGGACGAGCCCTTCGGCGCGCTGGACGAGATCGTGCGCGACCATCTCAATGAACAGCTTCTGGAATTGTGGGCGCGCACCAACAAGACGATCTGCTTCGTCACCCATTCCATCCCCGAGGCGGTGTATCTGTCGACGCGCATCGTCGTCATGTCGCCGCGCCCAGGTCGGGTTACCGACATCATCGAATCGACGCTGCCAAAAGAGCGGCCACTGGATATCCGCGAGACGCCGGAATTTTTGGCGATCGCGGCCAGGGTACGCGATGGCTTGAGGGCAGGGCACAGCTATGATGATTGAGGGGGTAGCGAATGAGTGCGGACGTCGCCGCCACGCCTTCGTCATCCTAGGGCGAAGCAAGGAGCGAAGCGACGCGGGGCAGACCCTAGGATCCATACCGTTACCTATACGGTCCGCAACGGTGCAAAACGGTGCACACGCCGCTGCGCCCGCGAAGGCGAACATTCTCAACCGCTTATACCCCTCGGCCAACGTCACGGAATGGATCCTAGGGTCTGCACGACGCTTCGTGTCGCTCCGCCCTAGGATGACGAACGCGGAGGTGGTCGGCCTCCGCTTCGCTCCGGCCACCCTCTTCCCGGCGGGGAGAGGAGAAGGGGAGCGCGCCTGATGGACACCTTCCGCGAAAAATTCATCCCCGTGACCTCCATCCTCCTGGGCGTGGTGGTGCTCTGGTATGTCTTCGCCGTCATCCTAAACGCGCCCTTCCAGCGCGACCTCGACCGGCGCGCCGGGGAAACCCACGACACCGTCGAATTCATCGGCAAGACGCTGTCGCAGCCCAAGCCGACGCTGCCGGCGCCGCATCAGGTGGCGGTGAACTTCTTCGAGAACACCTTCCTGCGGCCCATCACATCGAGCCGAAGCCTCGTCTACAATGCCTGGGTGACCCTGTCGTCGACGTTGCTCGGCTTTGCCTTCGGCACGGCGCTCGGCATCGTCATCGCGGTTGGCATCGTGCATGTGGCGACGCTCGACCGCAGCCTGATGCCGTGGATCATCGCCTCCCAGACGATTCCCATTCTGGCGGTGGCGCCGATGATCATCGTCGTGCTGGGGGCGATCGGCATCAGCGGTCTGATCCCAAAGGCGATGATCTCGACCTACCTGTCGTTCTTCCCGGTGACGGTTGGCATGGTGAAGGGCCTGCGCTCGCCCGAACTCATGCATCTCGACCTGATGCACACCTACAATGCCAGTGTCTCGCAGACCTTCTGGAAGCTGCGGGTGCCGGCCTCGGTGCCGTTCCTGTTCACCTCGATGAAGGTGGCGGTGGCGGCGAGCCTGGTCGGCGCCATTGTCGGCGAACTGCCGACCGGTGCTGTCGCCGGCATCGGCGCCAAGCTTTTGGCAGGCGCCTATTACAGCCAGTCCATCGACATCTGGTCCGCCCTTGTGGCGGGCTCGGTGGTGGCGGCCCTTCTGGTCATGGTGGTCGGCATAGCCGGGCGCCTCGTTGACCGCGCGATGGGCGGGAGGCCGGCATGAACTGGCTGAAGCCCTCCTGGCAAGCCGTGCTGGCCATTGCGCTGTGCCTCGTCGCCGTCGCGCTCGGTGCGATGTCGAAGCCGGAAGCGGCCGCCCTTGCAGACCCGACAGCAAGCTTCGACTACCCCTATTTCGGGATAAAGACCCCGATGATCGGCCTGGCCGTGCTGGCAGGGCTGATCTCGATGATCAGAATTTCGCCGCTGGCCGAGGCTGCGGTGCTGTTCATCGGCGCTCATCTCGTCGCCTGGATGCTGATCTCGGGCATTACAGGTTTCGAAGGCACGGCATTGGCGCCTTATTTCCTGCTGCTCGCCGCTGCCTGGCTGCTGGCCTGGCGCTGTGTGGCGGTGCTGTCGGGGCTTCGCCCGATGGCAAAAGGGGCGCGGATGGCGCTGCGCCTCATCATCCCGGCGATCTTCGGCGCCTGGATCCTGATCATATGGGAAGCGGTGACGCGTGGCGCCGGCATTCCCTTCATCCTTTTGCCGCCGCCGAGCGCCATCGGTGTGCGCATCGCCAGTTCCCTGCCGGTGCTCGGCGCCGATATCAGGCAGACCATCTTCAAGGCGGTGATCTTCGGTTATGTCATCGGCAGCGGCGCCGGCTTCCTGGTGGCGATTGCGGCCGACCGCGTGCCGTTCCTGCGCCGCGGTCTGCTGCCGATCGGCAATATGGTCTCGGCGCTGCCGATCATCGGTGTGGCGCCGATCATGGTGATGTGGTTCGGCTTCGACTGGCCGTCCAAGGCCGCGGTCGTCATCATCATGACCTTCTTCCCGATGCTGGTGAACACGGTTGCCGGTCTTGCCGCCTCCGGCCATATGGAGCGCGATTTGATGCGCACCTATGCGTCGGGCTACTGGCCAACACTCTTGAAGCTCCGGCTGCCGGCGGCAGCGCCCTTCATCTTCAACGCGCTGAAGATCAACTCGACGCTGGCGCTGATCGGCGCCATCGTCGCCGAGTTCTTCGGCACGCCTGTGGTCGGCATGGGCTTTCGCATCTCGACCGAGGTCGGGCGGATGAACATCGATATGGTCTGGGCCGAAATCGCAGTTGCAGCACTGGCGGGTTCGGTCTTTTATGGCGTGGTCGCTCTCGTCGAGAGAGCCGTCACGTTTTGGCATCCCTCTGTCCGTGGTGGATAGGGCGGTGGGTTCGGGTGTTAACTTCAGAGGGTAAAAACATGAAAAGACTGATCATTCCGATGCTGGCCGGCGCGATGTCGCTGGGCGCGTTCCAGGCAATGGCCGCCGACAAGGTGACCTTGCAGCTGAAATGGGTCACGCAGGCGCAGTTTGCCGGCTACTATGTCGCCAAGGCCAAGGGTTTTTATGAAGCCGAAGGCCTCGACGTCGACATCAAGCCGGGCGGTCCCGATATCGCACCCGAGCAGGTGATCGCCGGCGGTGGCGCCGACGTCATCGTCGACTGGATGGGCGGGGCGCTCGCCGCGCGCGAAAAGGGCGTGCCGCTGGTCAACATCGCCCAGCCGTTCAAGAAGGCCGGTATGGAGCTGGTCTGCCCGAAGGACGGCCCGATCAAGACCGAAGCCGATTTCAAGGGTCACACGCTGGGCGTCTGGTTCTTCGGTAACGAATATCCATTCTACGCCTGGATGAACAAGCTCGGCCTGAAGACCGAAGGCGGCCCGGACGGCGTCACGGTTTTGAAGCAGAGCTTCGACGTGCAGCCGCTGATCCAGAAGCAGGCGGATTGCATTTCGGTCATGACCTACAACGAGTACTGGCAGCTGATCGATGCCGGCTACAAGCCGGACCAGCTCACCGTGTTCAACTACTCGGCGATGGGCAACGACCTGCTTGAGGACGGGCTCTATGCCTCGGAAGACAAGCTCAAGGATCCGGCTTTCGAAGACAAGATGGTGCGTTTCGTGCGCGCCTCGATGAAGGGCTGGAAATATGCCATCGACAACAATGACGAGGCCGCGGGCATTGTCATGGACGGCGGTGGCCAGGACGAAAACCACCAGAAGCGGATGATGAGCGAAGTCGCCAAGCTGATCGACAATGCCGACGGCAAGCTCGACCCGGCGACCTACGAGCGCACCGCCAAGGCGCTGCTCGACCAGAAGATCATCACCAAGGCGCCGACCGGCGCCTACACCACGGCCATCACCGACAAGGCGATCAAATAAGCCTGGCCAGGCAATTTCGACCTCGAGAGCGGCGCCTTTGACCAAATGTCAGAGGCGCCGTTCCTTTATGGTGTTCATGACGAAGCTGGTCTCGATCGAAGCGACGCATTTCAGCCGCGCGATCTTTTCCTTGATGAAGCGCTCGTACTGTTCGAGGCTGCCGGTCACCACCTTCAGCACATAGTCGCGCGACCCGGTGACGAGGTGGCATTCCAGCACCTCCTCCCACCCGCGGATGGCGTCCTCGAACATGACGATCTCGTCCTCGTTCTGGCGGCTGAGCCGAACGGTGGCGATGGCGACCATGTTCCAGCCGAAGGCGGCCGGGTCGACCAGCGTGGTATAGCCCCGGATAATGCCGGCCTCCTCCAGCCGGCGTACCCTCCTCAAACATGGCGACGGCGACAGGCCGATGCGCTCCGCAAGCTCATTGTTGGTGATGCGGGCGTCGGCCTGCAGCTCGCGCAGGATCTTGCGGTCGAAATCGTCGGCTATCTTCTGCTGCACTTTTGCTCTCGCTCGGCAATTTGTTGCCGGGATGCAGCCATGCGAGGCCGAAAATAGCAAGGACTGGTGGACCGGGATCGCATAAATTGCTGGACGAGACTCCTCTAGAACGCAGGAAAAGCCATGACCGCGCCGCGCCCGTCGAAAACCCACATCGGCAACCACAAGCTCCATCCGGAAACGTTGATGTTGAGCTATGGCTTCGATCCGCAACTGTCGGAAGGCGCCGTCAAGCCGCCGGTGTTCCTGACCTCGACCTTCGTGTTCAAATCGGCGGAGGAGGGGCGCGATTTCTTCGACTACACATCCGGCCGCAAGGAGCCGCCGAGCGGCACGGCGTCCGGCCTGGTCTATTCGCGCTTCAATCATCCCAACTCCGAGATCGTCGAGGACCGGCTGGCGGTCTATGAGGGAACGGACGCCTGCATCCTGTTCTCGTCCGGCATGTCGGCGATCGCCACCACGCTGCTCGCCTATGCCCGTCCGGGCGATGTCATCTTGCATTCGCAGCCGCTTTACGGCGGCACTGAGACGCTTTTGACGCGCACGCTGTCCGGCTTCGGCATCGGCGCTGTCGGCTTCGCCGACGGCGTCGACGAGAAGGCGGTGCGGGCCGCTGCTGATGCAGCGGTGGCGAAGGGGCGTGTCTCGGTCATTCTCATCGAGACGCCGTCAAATCCGACCAACAGCCTGGTCGACATCGCACTGATCCGGAAGATTGCCGACGAGATCGGCGCAAGCCAAGGCTCGACGCCGATCATCGTCTGCGACAACACGCTGCTCGGCCCGGTGTTCCAGCGGCCGATCGAACATGGCGCCGATGTCTCCGTCTATTCGCTGACCAAATATGTCGGCGGCCATTCCGACCTGATCGCCGGTGCGGCGATGGGCAGCAAGGCGGTGACCAAGCCGATCAAGGCGCTGCGCGGCGCCATCGGCACGCAACTCGACCCGCATTCCTGCTGGATGCTCGGCCGCTCGCTGGAGACGCTGTCCATCCGCATGGAGCGCGCCAACGACAATGCGCGGCTCGTGGCCGAATTCCTGCGCGATCACGCCAAGGTCGAGAAGGTGCATTACCTGCCGTTCCTGGGCGAGGATACGGCAGCGGGACGGGCCTACAAGGCGCAATGCAGCGGCGCCGGGTCGACATTTTCTTTCGATATCAAAGGCGGAGAGAAGGCGGCCTTCGCATTTCTCAACGGGCTGCAAATATTCAAGCTGGCGGTGAGCCTCGGCGGCACGGAGTCACTCGCCAGCCACCCGGCGGCGATGACGCACTCCGGCATTCCCTTCGACGTGCGCCAGCGCATTGGCGTGCTGGAGACCACGGTCAGGCTGTCGATCGGCGTCGAGCATCCGGACGATCTTATCGCCGACCTGACGCAGGCGCTGGCAGCGGTCTGATAGCTCGCTTGTAGATATCAGGAAAGGGGCGATCGTCCTGGCAGCGTCGGCGGGACAGCACCCCCCTCTGTCCTGCCGGACATCTCCCCCTCAAGGGGGGAGATCAGCAGCTCTGACCATAGCGCCCTGTCTGCAACGCTGCAGATTGGCGAAGGGCGACATGACATCCAATCTCCCCCCTTGAGGGGGAGATGTCCGGCAGGACAGAGGGGGGTGTGACGGAACTCGGCTTTCGCTGCTAACTTCTCAGCTCTTGTCGCGGATCTGCGTCATCGTCCGCGTCGGCGTGATCGCCTCGGGATCGAGCCTGATTTCGACGATCGCCGGCTTGCCGCTGGCGCGGGCACGCTCGAAGGCAGGGGCAAAATCTGCCGTGTTCTCGACCGTCTCGCCGTGGCCGCCATAGGCGCGGGCAAGAGCGGCAAAGTCAGGGTTCTTCAGATCGGTGGCGACGACACGGCCGGGATAGTCGCGCTCCTGGTGCATGCGGATGGTGCCGTAGATGCCGTTGTTCACGACGATTACGATGATCGGCAGGTCGTATTGCACGGCGGTAGCGAATTCCTGTCCGTTCATCAGGAAGCAGCCGTCGCCGGCAAAGGCGATCACGGTGCGGTCGGGATGGAGCGCCTTGGCGGCGACCGCAGCCGGGGTGCCGTAACCCATCGAACCGGAGGTCGGCGCGCCCTGCGTGGCGAAGCGGCGAAAGCGGTGGAAGCGGTGCAGCCAGGTGGCGTAATTGCCGGCGCCGTTGGTGAAAATGGCGTCGTCGGGCAGAACCTTTTCCAGGTAATTCATGATCGGTCCCATCTGGACCGTGCCGGGGCCGGTCTCAGGAGGCGTCGACCAGTCGAGGTAGGCAGCGTGTGCTTTCGCTGTCTCATCCGCCCAGGCTGGCGCGGAGGCTGGCTTGCGCTTGGCGAAGGCTTCGACGAAGGCTGACGGCGCAGCGTTGATCGCCAGGGTCGGCCGGTAGACACGGCCGAGTTCGCCGGCATCGGCATGGACATGGACCAGCGTCTGGTCGGGATAGGGGCTTTTCAGCAACGTGTAGTCGGAGGACGGCATCTCGCCCATGCGGCCGCCGATCAGCAGCACCAGGTCGGCCTGCTTGATGGCGGTGGCCAGCGTCGGGTTGATGCCGATGCCGACATCGCCGGCATAGTTCGGGTGCAGATGGTCGAACAGCATCTGGCGGCGGAAGGAGCAGCCGACCGGCAGCGACCAGGCCTCGGCAATGGTGCGCATACGTGCCACCGCTTCCTCGTCCCAGCGTGTGCCGCCGAGGATGACGAAGGGACGCTTGGCTTTGGCCAGAAGCTTTTCCAAAGCATCGAGTTCGGCTTCGCCGGGCCGGGTTTCGACCGGCGTGTGCGGCAAGGCCGCGGGCGCGTCGACAAGACTGGTCAGCATGTCCTCCGGCAGCGAGACGACGACGGGGCCGGGGCGGCCCGATGTCGCGACAGCAAAGGCGCGGGTGACGAGTTCGGGGATGCGCGCGGCATCGTCGATCTCCACCACCCATTTGGCGATGTCGCCGAAGAAGCGCTTGTAGTTGACCTCCTGGAAAGCCTCGCGCTCCTTGGCGTGGCTGGCGACCTGGCCGATGAACAGGATGACGGGTATCGAATCCTGCATGGCAATGTGAATGCCGGCCGACGCATTGGTGGCGCCGGGGCCGCGGGTGACGAAGCAGATGCCGGGCTGGCCGGTCAGCCGCCCCTGGCAGTCGGCCATCATGGCGGCGCCGCCTTCCTGTCGGCAGACAATGGTGCGGATGGGCGAGTCATGCAATGCGTCGAGCACCGCGAGATAGGATTCGCCGGGCACGCAGAAGATGCGGTCGGTGCCGTTCGCCTCGAGTGCGTCGACAATCAGTTGTCCACCGGTCTTCATCGTCCAGACTTCTCCAGTTCGGCAAGAATTTCTTCGGTATGTTCGCCAAGGCGTGGCGAAGGGCGTTCATAGACCAGCGGTGTGCCGGACATCACCATCGGCGCGCGCACCGAGGGCAGACGATTGCCATGGCCATCGTCGAGGTCGAGGCGCATGCCGCGTGCGATCGTCTGCGGGTCGGCAAACATCTGGCCGATATTGTTGATCGGGCTCGCCGGCACGCTTGCCGCTTCGAGCTTGGCCAGCAACGGGTCTCGGTCCCAGTTCTTCAGCGTCTCGATCATGTGCTCGCGCAATTTCACCCGGTTGGCGACGCGGGCCGGATTGGTGGCGAAATCGGGATTCGCTGAGAGATGGTCGAGTCCGACGGCGGCGCAGAATTTGGCGAACTGGCCGTCATTGCCGACCGCCAGGATGATATGGCCGTCCCTGACCGGGACAACCTCATAGGGCGCAATGTTCATATGCGCATTGCCCATCTGCACCGGCGCCTTGCCGGAGACGAGATAGTTGAGGTTCTGGTTGCCGAGTGCGGAAATCTGCGTGTCGAACAGCGCCATGTCGATATGCTGTCCCTGGCCGGTCTTTTCGGCATGGCGAAGCGCTGCCTGGATGGCGATCACCGAATAGAGGCCGGTGAAGATGTCCGATATGGCGACGCCGGCTTTTTGCGGCTCGCGCCCGACCTCGCCGGTGATCGACATCATGCCGGCCATGGCCTGGATGATGAAATCATAGCCGGCGCGGGGTGCGTAAGGCCCATCCTGGCCGAAGCCGGTGATCGAGCAGTAGACGAGCTTTGGATTGATCGCCTTCAGGCTCTCGTAATCGAGCCCGTATTTCTTGAGGCCGCCGAGCTTGAAGTTCTCGATCAGAATGTCGGCCGTGGCAACCAGCCGGCGCACCGTCTCGGCCCCTTCGGGCGTCGAGAAATCGACGGCGATGGAGCGCTTGCCGCGATTGCAGGAGTGGTAATAGGCGGCCGACAGGTTCTCGCCATCATGGCTCATGACGAAGGGAGGACCCCATTTGCGGGTATCGTCGCCGCCATCGGGGCTCTCGACCTTGATGACATCGGCGCCGAGATCGGCCAGCAATTGTCCTGCCCAGGGGCCGGCCAGGATGCGGGCGAGTTCGACGACGCGGACGCCTTTCAGCGGAGGTTCAGCCATAAATCACCAAAAACGGGTCGGAACCGCAGCCTCTATCAACCCGGGATGCCGCTGTCACGGGCCTTGCGGTGGGCCAGCGATGTCAGCGTTTGAGCACGCTATCGGCCCAGGCAGCGAAATCGTCCATGACGACATCGCGGTTCACCTCGTTCAAGCTTTCGTGGCGGGTGTCGGCGTAAACCTTTGAAACCAGATTCGAAAAGCCCATCGCACGCATGCGCTTGGCGAGATGGTCGATGCCCTTGCCATAGTCGGAGGCCGGATCCTTCTCGCCGCCGACGATGCTGACGGGCAGGTCGCGCCTGATGCCGGCAAAGCCCGCATCCTTGCCGCCTTTCTGCGCCATCTCCACGACATCGCGCCACATCGAGATCGAGGCATCCCAGCCGCACAGCGGGTCGGCAATGTACTTGGCCACTTCAGCCTCGTCGCGCGACAGCCAGTCGAACGGCGTCTTGTGGTTGGGCACCGCCTTGCCCCAGGCCTGGAAGGTCAGTTTGGGCAAGACGCGTGAGGGGACATCGGAGCCGAGCCTGAAGCGCTCATAAGCGAGGATGGCGAGCGCAAGCCGGCCGAGCAAGCCTTGTGAGAAATTGCCGTTCCAGATCGCCGCGGCGTGGACGCGCGGCGAGTGCGCCAGCAGGTAGTTGAGCGCCACCGACGCACCCATCGAATGGCCGAACAGGATGACCGGCAGGCCGGGCTGCTCCCTTGCGATCAAATCGTGGACGGCATCGACATCGGCGATCACCTTGGCCGGGCCGCCTGTGCCGGCGAACCTGCCGAGCGGGGCATCGGGCGCCTTGGTCGCGCCATGGCCGCGATGGTCGTGGACGTAGACATGAAAGCCGCGGGTGCTGAGGTAATCGGCGAAGCGGGCATAGCGCGCCGCATGTTCGGCCAGGCCGTGATTGACCTGGACTACCGCGCGTGGAGAGCCCCCCGCGTGCTTCACATAGAGGTTGAGCGTGGCCCCGGTCGGAGAGGCCAGCGTCGTCTGCTTGTCAAATGCCATGTCTCGCTCCTCGGCGACTGTTGGGCGACGGCGGGACCGACGTCAAGGGGAGGTCGAAATCAGCCGGGGTCACTATTGACAGCTTGCTGTCAATTTGGTTATATGACAGCATACTGTCAAATTACATCGGGAACATGAGTATGAAAACCGTTTCGACCGTTTCGCGCCGCGCGTTTCTGCTGGCGAGCCTTTCATCCGCAATGCTCCTGCCCGGCATTGCTTCCAGCCAGACCAGGGAGATGACCATGAAGACCTCAACCATTGCCGGCCCGCAGGGCCAGCTTGCCGGCTACGACATCAAATCCGGCGACGGCCTGCCGATCCTGTTCGCGCATGGCGACTGCAGCCGCGCCACACAGTGGAACCGGGTGATGCAGCTCACCGCAGGTGGCCGTGAGGCGGTCGCCTTCGATTTTCGCGGCCATGGCGCATCGGCGCCTGCAGCTGATGCCGACTACGGCTATGACGGCCGTGCCGACGATATTGGTGCGGTGGCCGATGCGTTCGGCCTGAAGCGGTTTGTCCTCGTTGCACATAGCGGCGGCAGTGGGGCCGCGCTCGCCTATGCCGCCGGCCATGCCGACCGTGTTGCCGGCATCCTGCTGGTCGATCCGGCGACCGATCCGCGCGCCCTGCCCAAAGAGATTCGCGACGGGTTCGTGCGCGATCTGGCGGGGCCAAACGGCGGCGATGTCCTGAGCGCTTATTACACCTCGATCGCCGGCTCCAACCCAGATGTCCGCAAACAGGTCATCGCCGATGCGGCGGTGGTCGATCCGGCGGCTCGGGCAGGCGTCGGCAAGGCGCTGGCGGAATGGAATCCCGAACCGACGCTCGACGCCTATCACGGGCCGATCTTCGTGCTGGCCACGGAGGCCAATGACAATGCGGCGGCCCTGTTTCGGCTGCGCAGCGGAATTGGCCACAGAACCGTCGCCGGTTCCGGCCATTGGGTGATGCTTGACAAGCCGGAGGCGGTGGCTGAAGCCGTCAACACTTTCGTTTCCACCATCGAGGCCGGCCAGAAATGACAAGCAGGACCGAAGCCGGAGATGTGCTCACCGAACTGGTGCTTGCCGTGTTCCGGCTGAATGGCGGGTTTCTCGACGCGGCCGACCGGCTGGCGGAGCCTGCCGGGTTGACGGCGGCGCGCTGGCAGGTTCTGGGCGCGGTGCTGAAGGAGCCGAAATCGGTTGCCGACATTGCCCGCCACATGGGGCTTGCCCGCCAGAGCGTGCAGCGCCTTGCCGACATTCTGGCCGCCGAAGGGCTCGCCGCCTATGCGGACAACCCGGCGCACCGCCGCGCCAAGCTCCTGGCGATGACCGATGCGGGCCGGGCCGCGATCAGGGATATCGGCACGCGCCAGCATGTCTGGGCCAACCGCATCAGCGAGGGCATCGAGCCTCGCGTGCTTGAGACCGCGCTTGATCTGCTGCGTATGTTGACGAAGCGGGTCGAGGAGGGCGGGGTCTGATCGACCGAGCGATTGTTTTTTGCGGCGGACGAAAGAAATCGTAATTCTGACATGTCACACGTTTCTAGCTTGCGCTATGAAACGCTAGGAGTGCTGGAATGCGGATATCGGCGATATGGGGTGCGGTGTTGGTGGCGCTGGCCGGTGTCGGCCTAGCGCGCGCCGATGTGAAGATGAGCGGCTCCTTCGTGGCCGATGCTGCCTGTCCAGCAACGCAGGCAATCAAGAGCGGCAAGAACCCCGGCAATATCGCGACAACGGCTGGACAGAGCTACGACCTCCTGGCCGGCAACAAGGATGCGCCGACGCATTACCTCATCCGCGTGCCGGGCGCCGATCCTGAGCGTCGCTGGGTCAAGATCAGCTGCGGTCATGTCACCGGCGGCAGCGCAGCCGCCCAGCCGGCCGCGCCCGCCGATCAGGGCAAGCCTGCGGCGCCGGCTTCAGGAAAACCCGAATATGTTTTCGCGCTGAGCTGGCAGCCGGCCTTCTGCGAAACCAAGTCGAGCAAGCCCGAATGCCAGGCGCAGACGGCGGGCGGCTTCGACGCGTCGCATTTCACATTGCATGGGCTCTGGCCGCAGCCGAACGGCAATTTCTATTGCCAGGTGCCGGCGAGCGACAAGGCCAATGACAATCCGGCCCATTGGGCAGACCTGCCGCCGGTCGATCTCGATGCCGCTACGCGCGCCGAGCTCGACCAGGTTATGCCGGGCACCGCCTCCAAGCTCGAACGGCATGAATGGATCAAGCACGGCACCTGCTACGGCAAGAGCCAGCAGGAGTATTTTGCCGAGGCGCTGAACCTGATGCGGGCGGTGAATGCCTCGCCGGTGCGCGAGCTCTTCACCAGGAATGTCGGCAAGCAGCTGACTTCGGACCAGATCCGCAGCGCCTTCGACAGCGCCTTCGGCGCCGGGTCGGGCGCGCGGGTGCGTGTCTCCTGCCTGGTCGATCCGTCGAGCGGCAGGCGGCTGATCGGCGAGCTGACGCTCGGCCTGACCGGCCCGATCGGCCCCGACAGTTCGCTGGGCACTCTCATGCTCGCCTCGGCGCCGACGACCAAGGCGGGCTGTCCGAAGGGCTCGGTCGATGCGGCCGGGTTCCAGTAGGATATCCGTCTGTCGCTTGGCAGTGACGCGGTGATATGGTCTGGATGTGTTTCATTCGGCGGGGGTGGCGATGAGTGGCATGACATCAGGCGCGCTGGCGCGGCTGGCTTTCTGGGCCAGGGGGATGACCGCCATTAAAGACGGCCGCATGGAATGGCCGGGCTTTTCCTATACCGATGCCGAGTGGGCGCGCATGCGCGTGCTTGCCGCGCCGATCGGGGCAAGCCGCTACCAGCTGTTCACTTGGGTCAATGCCGCGATCTTCATCGCCATTGCCGCGCTCGGCATCGTCTGTGTCTTCCTGCCGCTGGCGACACTTTTGTTTCCGGTGCCGGCCGACACCAGCGCGCTCAAATTCTCGGCTCTGCTGGCGGCGTGTGCCTTCCTCATAATCGGGCTCGGCTTGCCGATCTCCATGCGCCTGTCGAGCGCGTTGGCCATCTCTCGGGAGATGCGCGCCGGTCTTGTCGGCGAAGCCGGTGACGAAGCGCTGGCAGCAAAAGTGTCTTGGCAGATCAACCGCATCATGCTGGTCATGTGCGGCCTGCTGGTGCCCGGCATTCTGTTGTTCATCGCTTATGACATCGATGCCAGTCCGATCATCACCGTGCTGAAATGGCTGGCCATCGCGCTGATAGCCGTTTCAGTTGCGGTCGGCGCGTTGCAGCAGCGCAAGCGGAGCTGACAGCCTTATCCGCTGACGCCACGCGTGGGCAATGTCCACGCAGTTAGGTCTTCGGCATCGTCATGCGCTTCGCCGACGACGCGGTCACGCCCGGTGGACTTGGCCCTGTAGAGACGCTCGTCGGCAAGGGCGAAGAGATCGGCAAGCGAGCCTACGGTCTCATCGACAGTGGCGATGCCGGCGCTGACGCTGATGTCGAACCGGTTTACGCACGCTTTGACGGCCTGGCGGAGGTTTTCTCCGAGCAACCTGGCGACCGCATGCGGCTGCGAGCAAAGGATGGCGAACTCCTCGCCGCCGATCCTGAAAACCTGATCGTGTGCGCCGGCCGCCTGGGTCAGCACCTGGGCGATCGATCTCAGCACCCTGTCGCCCTCGGCATGGCCGAAGCGATCGTTGATCGACTTGAAATGGTCGACGTCGACGATCAGCAGGCTGAGCGGTTGGGCCGTGCGCAGGCTGACGGCAACCAGACGTTCGCCGTCGCTGTCAAAGCGTCCCCTGTGCAACAGGCCGGTGAGGCCGTCGCGGCCGACATGTTCGACCAGGGCTTCGTAGCGCTCGCGATAGGTCAACGTGTCGAAGACGTCGGACAGCCCGCGGGGTGCCACGACCTGACGCGTTTCGAACCATCTGAGGTAGGCGACAAGCATGGCGCTGTAGGCAAAAGCGGCACCCATCTTGGCCAACCAGCCGCCGAAGAAGACCGCAATCGGTGCGCCTGCGACGAAATGCAGGGCGGTGAAAAATCCGGCCTGGTCGAAGGTGAGCACGCAGGCGACGCAAATCAGGATGCGGGAGAACGGCGCCTTGCGCAGATAACGCCCGAGCTTTTCGTAAAGCAGGATGATCAGGATGGCGTCGATGAAGAGCAGCGTCGTGCCCCACACCATCAGCCAGCCCAACTGGTCGATGAAACCGATATCGGGAAGCTTGCCGTCGGAAAGGGCTGAAATATCGTGCAGGCGCAGGATCAGGACCAGCCCGATCATCAAGGCGTTGCCGAGCAAAAGGCCATAGATCGGCTGGCGCACCGTGGCCGCATCTTCCTTCATGTAGAGGAGAAGCAGCATCACCAGCTTGCCGGAAAACAGCACCGCCGAGCCTGGCGAGACCATGCCGAAGGGCAGGGCGACATAGAAGACGCTGGCGAGATAGGTTTCGAGGAAATGCATGGCGCCCAGCGCGCAGACGAAGACGCCGAGGCCGATGCGATCCCTGAAGCGGAACAGCGTGACCATGACGCTGAAGTAGACGACCGCTTCGGCAAGGAGCAGGAAACTGTTCAGCACTACCTTCGGTCCGATCTTTACTTTCGATCGCGACAGGCCAGCGATCGATCCTGTTTTGACGCTGAAGGGTTAACCGGGGATTTCAACGCTCCCTACAACCGGCGGAAAACTTAACGTGCGGTGTACACCCGGCTTGAAATGGCAAAAGCGATTGCCGTTCGGCCCGGCATCGCCTACATAGCGGCCAACCTCCATTCAATCCGACATTTCGGTCAATCATCAAGGAAAGCGCGCGTGGCACGCCAGTTCATCTATCACATGGCCGGCCTCAACAAGGCCTATGGCACCAAGAAGGTGCTTGAGAATGTCCATCTCTCCTTCTATCCCGACGCCAAGATCGGCATCCTCGGCCCCAACGGCTCGGGCAAGTCGACGATCCTCAAGATCATGGCCGGGCTCGACAAGGAGTGGAACGGCGAAGCGTGGCTCGCCGAAGGCGCCACCGTCGGCTATCTCGCGCAGGAGCCGGCGCTCGATGCCAACAAGACGGTGTTCGAGAACATCATGGAAGGTGTCGCCGCCAAGACCGCCATCATCGAGCGCTACAACGAATTGATGATGAACTACTCCGACGAGACGGCTGACGAGTCGGCCAAGCTCCAGGACGAGATGGACCGGTTGAACCTGTGGGATCTCGAACAGCAGGTCGAGATGGCGATGGAAGCGCTGGGCTGCCCGCCCAAGGATTCCGAGGTCACCAAGCTTTCGGGCGGTGAGCGCCGCCGCGTCGCGCTCTGCCAGCTGCTGCTGCGTCAGCCCGACCTCTTGCTGCTCGATGAACCGACCAACCATCTCGACGCCGAGACCACGGCGTGGCTGGAAAAACACCTGCGCGCCTATCCCGGCGCGGTGATGATCATCACCCACGATCGCTATTTCCTCGACAATGTCACCGGATGGATTCTCGAGCTCGATCGCGGCCGCGGCATTCCCTATGAGGGCAACTACACCAAGTACCTCGAAGCCAAGGCCAAGCGCCTCAAGCAGGAAGGTCGCGAGGACGACGCCCGCCAGCGCGCCATCGGTCGCGAACGCGAGTGGATCCAGTCCAGCCCGAAAGCCCGCCAGACCAAGTCCAAGGCGCGTATCCAGGCGTTCCAGGACCTGCTGGATGCAGCCGACAAGCGGCGGCCGAGCGATACGCAGATCGTCATTCCGCATGGCGAGCGGCTCGGCAATGTGGTGATCGAGGCGGAAGGCCTGTCGAAGGGCTTTGGCGACACGCTTTTGATCGAAGGCCTGGAATTCAAGCTGCCGCCGGGCGGCATCGTCGGTGTCATCGGCCCGAACGGCGCCGGCAAGACGACGCTGTTCCGCATGATCACCGGCCAGGAAACGCCGGATGCCGGCTCTGTCCGCATCGGCGAAACGGTGAAGCTCGGCTATGTCGATCAGAGCCGCGATGCGCTCGATCCGTCAAAGACCGTCTGGGAAGAAATCTCGGGCGGCGCCGAAGTGGTCAAGCTCGGCAAGTTCGAGGCCAACACCCGCGCCTATTGCGCATCGTTCAACTTCCGTGGCGGCGACCAGCAGCAGAAGGTCGGCAACCTCTCCGGCGGCCAGCGCAACCGCGTGCATCTGGCAAAAATGCTGAAGACCGGCGGCAATGTGCTGCTGCTCGACGAACCGACCAACGATCTCGACACCGAAACGCTGGCGGCGCTCGAAGACGCGCTGGAAAATTTTGGTGGCTGCGCGGTCATCATCTCGCACGATCGTATGTTCCTCGACCGCCTGGCCACCCACATCCTCGCCTTCGAGGGCGACAGCCATGTCGAATGGTTCGAGGGCAATTTCGAGGACTACGAGCAGGACAAGATCCGTCGTCTCGGCCCCGAAGCCGTCAACCCGCACAGGATGACGTACAAGAGGTTGACGCGGTAAGGGAGCAACCGGGGCGACGAATTTCTCAACCGATACGAGGAAAGCTTGAATGACCGACTGGTCAGCCGCCCAATATCTGAAATTCGAGGATGAGCGCACGCGGCCCGCGCGCGATCTTGTTGCGCAGGTGCCGGTGGATTTCCCGCGCCGGGTGGTCGACATCGGCTGCGGCCCGGGTAATTCGACCGAGCTGCTGGTCGAGCGCTGGCCGGATGCTGATATCAGCGGCTTCGACACCTCTCCCGACATGATCGAGAAGGCGAAGGCGCGCCTGCCCAGCGTCAATTTCGACCTCGCCGATGCCTCGACATGGCGACCGGCCGAGCCGGTCAACGTCATCTTCGCCAACGCGGTATTCCAGTGGCTGCCCACCCACCCGGTAGAGTTCCAGCGGCTGATGGGCTTTCTCGCCCCCGGTGGCGCGCTCGCCGTCCAGATGCCCGACAATCTGCTTGAGCCGTCGCATCAGGTGATGCGCGAGACGGCCGCCGAAATGCCGTTCGCCGCCAAGATGGCAGGTGCTGCGCGCGGACCGCTGCCGGCGGTGTCGTTCTATTATGATCTCTTGTCGCCGCTCTCCGACCGGGTGGATATCTGGCATACAGCCTACAATCATCCGCTGACCGACGCCGAGGCGGTCGTCGAATGGGTGAAGTCGACGGGGCTGAAGCCTTTCCTCGATCCGCTGGACGCCGGCGAGCGCAAGACCTTCCTCGACAGCTACACGGCCAAGATCACCGCGGCCTATCCGAAGACCGCAAACGGCAAGGTGCTGCTGCGCTTTCCGCGTATCTTCATCGTCGCCAAGCGGGCCGGCTAGCACTCCCGATGACATCCGGCCACAGCCTATGGTTTAAGCCGGCGTAAACCGGTGGGGTGAGAAAAGTGTTGTGTCGCGCCCCTTCGTCGTTCACATGAGAACGACAACGCCTGCGCATGGACGGACTGGATATGCATCGCGTCATCATCAGCGGCATTGGCGTTGAAATCCCTGAAGCCAAGATCACCAATGAAGAACTGGTCGCCAGCTTCAATGCCTGGGTCGACACCGAGAATGCACGCCGGCAAGGCACGGATGAGACGCTGCTGCAGAAATCCGACAGCGCCTTCATCGTCCATGCCTCGGGCGTCCAGACCCGGCATGTGATCGAGCGCGAAGGCATTCTCGATCCGACCCGCATGGCGCCGCGCATTCCGGCGCGGCCCGACGATGCGCTGTCGCTGCAGGCCGAGTTCGGCGTCGCCGCAGCCAGGAAGGCGCTCGACCATGCCGGCCTGAAGCCGTCCGACATCGACCTGGTGATCTGCTCGGCCTCGCACCAGCAGCGGCCCTATCCGGCGATCGCCATCGAAATGCAGGAGGCGCTGGGCACCAAGGGCGCCGGCTTCGATATGGGGCTTGGTTGTTCATCGGCCGCGGCCGCCTTGCACATTGCGGCCAATCTGGTGCGGGCGGGCGCGCACAAACGCGTGCTGGTGGTCACGCCGGAGATCATCACCGGCCATCTCAATTTCCGCGACCGGCAGACGCATTTCATCTTCGGCGATGCGTCGGTGGCGATGGTGGTCGAGGGGCTGGCCAGGGGCGAGAAGCGGCCGGGGCGCTTCGAGGTGCTGGACACGCGCACCTGGACGCAGATGTCGAACAATATCCGCACCAATCTGGGCTATCACACCCGCACCGCCCAGGACGATCCTTACATGATCAACCTCGAAGGCAATCTGATCAAGCAGGTCGGCAACAAGGTGTTCAAGGAAGTCACCGTCGCCGGCCACAAATTCATTGTCGAATTCCTCGCCGAGCACGGGCTGACGCCGCAAGCCATCAGGCGCTTCTGGCTGCATCAGGCCAATGCGCGCATGAACGCCATGATCCTGAAACTGGCCTTCGGCCACGAGGTCGACCACGACCGCGCGCCGATGGTGCTGGAGCGGCTCGGCAACACCGCCGGCGCCGGCGCCATCATCGCGCTGTCGGAAAACCACGCCGACATGAAGCCCGGCGATTTCGGCGTGCTGTGCGCCTTCGGCGCCGGCTATTCGATCGGCGGCGCGCTTTTGCAGATGCTGTAATCAGGCCGGCATGAACGGCACCAGCATCGGTACGCTGCGGGCATAATCGTCATAGGCGTTGCCGAGTTCTCCGCGCAGAAAGCGTTCCTCCAGCCTTGCCTTCATGACGATGCCGATGGTGAGAAGAATCGCGCCGGCGATTCCCCAGACCGTGCCTTTGGCCGCCATTGTGGCAAGCATCGCCAGAAGCAGTCCGGTATAGATCGGGTGGCGGACCATTCTGTAGGGACCGGTGTCGACGACACGGTGCTCGGCCTTGGCCGTCACCGAAGCCGACCAGAGACGGCCGAGATGCAACCGCGCCCACCAGGCGAACAACAGGCCAACGGCAACAAGCCCTGCGCAGATCCACGCTTCGGCAAGGGTCGGAAACCAGAATCGCAGCCGGCCGGCATAGCCATGCGCGGGAATGAACAGCAGCACCGCGCCGATCAACCACAAAGCGCGATAGCGAAGCTCCTCCTGGATGCCGGCACGCTTTTTCGCCGGGTCGGCCCAGAAGGCGGCTAGAAACCAGGACACGACCCAGATCAGCCAAAGCAGCGCGATTGCAGTCCCGGGACGCATGGAAACCTCCGCAGACTTGTCTCACCATGAGGCCGGTGCAGCACGGCGGCAATGCGGCGCAGTACGATAGGATATGCGATCCGCGGTAAGAAGATCGTGATCGGCTGCCATCAGCCCGCTTGATCGGATCATCATTGCTTTGGACTGGACCGGGCTCATGGCTATCGCTAATGCGACCTTGCACAAGGAGTAAGCCATGCTGGATCTTTTCCCTGAGGCTCCGATCGAGATCATTTCAGCGCGAAAACTCGTAGCCAGGGTGACGGCGCTCTACGCCGCACCGTCGAATCACTTCCAGACGCGCCCAGTGGAAGGATTGCAACTCGGTTTCGAAGGCATCGACGGCGACTTCCACGCCGGCGCCACCCGTCGTTCCGGCGGTCGCGAACCCTGGTATCCGCGCGGCACCGAAATCCGCAACGAGCGGCAGATATCAATCGTAGCAGCGGATGAACTCGCCGTCGTTGCCGAGCGGATGGGGCTGGCCGAGGTCAAGCCGGAATGGATCGGCGCCAATCTGCTGATCGAAGGCGTGCCGCATCTCTCGATGCTGCCGTCAGGCACGCTGCTGTTCTTTAGAGGTGGCGTGACGATCAAGGTCGATGCGCAGAACGGGCCTTGCCGGCTTGCTGGACGTTCGATCGCCGAAAACGCCGGGATGGCCGATCGGGAGGCCGGCGCGCTGGCCTTCCCGAAGGCGGCGAAACGGCTGCGCGGCCTCGTTGCCTGGGTCGAGAAACCGGGTCGTATGACAACAGGGGAAGAGATCTCGGTGCGCGTGCCCGAGCAGTGGATTTATCGATCCTAGTACCGGGCTAGGGCACGGGCTGCGCCGCCGGGGCGACGCAGCCGGATTTCAAGACGCGCTCAGGCCGCCTTGCGGTTCTTCTTGGCGCCCTGCGCCTCGACGGAAACGTGGTCCCACTTTTCCCACAGCGCGATGCGGTTGGCGTATTCCTGCTTGATCATCGGCAGGCCGCCATCGCCGAAGAAGACGCGCAGCGGCGGCTCGGCCGCGTCGACGATTTCAAGCATCGCCGGTCCGGTGGCCTCGGGGTCGCCGGCGACCGAGTTGGCGCGGCGTTCCGCCATCTTGGCGCGGGCCGGCGCGTAAGCCTCGATCGCTTTGGAGACCTTGGCCGAGGCGCCGGACCAATCGGTGGAGAAGCCGCCCGGTTCGACAAGCGTCACATGGATGCCGAATTCGGCGACCTCGATGCTGAGCGACTGGCTGAAGGCTTCGAGCGCCCATTTCGAGGCATGGTAAAGGCCGAGCGACGCAAAGGCGTTGACGCCGCCGATCGACGAGATCTGGATGATGTGGCCGGAGCCCTGCGCCCGCATGATCGGCAAAGCCGCCTGGGTGACCCAGAGCGCGCCGAACACATTGGTTTCGATCTGGTCGCGGGCTTCCTGTTCGCTGACTTCCTCGATGGCGCCGAAATGGCCATAGCCGGCATTGTTGATGACGACGTCGAGCCGGCCAAAGCGCTTGTGCGCCTCGGCGATGGCCGCTTCGACAGCCTTCTTGTCGGTGACGTCGAGCTTGATCGCGGCGACATTATCGCCGTATTTCGCGACGAGATCGGCGAGCGTGCCGGCATCGCGCGCGGTTGCGGCGACACGGTCGCCGCGAGCGAGTGCGGCCTCGGCCCAGACTCGGCCAAAGCCTTTCGACGATCCGGTGATGAACCAAACCTTGCTTGTCATGACGTGGAATCCTTGCCCATGCGGGCCGTGAACTGGGAAGCGGAGGCTTCTCCGCTTCCGCGATATACGGTGCGTCGAGCGATTTTCCAGAGGCGAGGGGGAATCTTTTTGGTCACGTCATCGTGTGGAGCAGGACCTTCGCCGGTCAGGGATAGCGCACCGGGCTCGACCAGGCCGGGTCGTCATGCTTTTGCCAGTAGAGCGCCATCAAGCGCTTTGTGATCCCGCCTATCTTGCCGTCGGCGACAGCAGCGCCGTCGATCACTGTCACCGGCATGATGCCGCCGGCGGTGGAAGTGATGAAGACTTCGTCGGCAGCCTTCAGCGCGGCAACGCTGACGTCGACGGCCGTGGTGGGAAGCGCTGCCTCGGCGCAGAGGTCGAAGACGGTGCGCCTGGTGATGCCGGGCAGCACGCCGGCGGCTGGCGTCGACAGCCTGCCGTCCTTGACGCAGAACACGTTGAAGCCGGGGCCTTCGGCGACATTGCCGTTGAAGTCGAGAATCAATGCGGTTTCGGCCCCACGGTCATAAGCGTCGTAGAGGCCGCGCACGAGGTCGAGCCAGTGGTAGTTCTTGATCGCCGGATCGATCGAGACCGGCGGAATGCGCACCTTGTCGCTAATGGCGACATGCAGGCCGCGCCGCAACTGCTCGGCATTGGCGACCGAGCCGAAGGGAACTGCGAAGGCCATGAAGCGGTTGACCGCCTGGCGCGGATCGCGGCTGAAGGTCGGCGAGGCGCCGCGTGTGCACAGCATTTCGACATAGGCGGCGCGATGGCCCGACAGCGCCACGCAATTGTGCAGAATCTCGGCCACACCATCGCGGTCGGACGGGATCGTCATGCGCAGTTTTTGCAAGCCGGCGAAGAAGCGGTCGAGATGCAGGTCGAGTCGGAAGAAGCTCCCGTCCCAGACATGCACGGTGTCGTAGGTGGCGTCGGAATGCAGAAAGCCCCAATCCAGCACCGAGATCTTGGCTTGCGACATCGGCAGATACTGACCATCGAGAAAGGCGATGCCGTCGGGATAGGAATGCGGATCGATATGGCGATCCGACAAAGCCGGCAATGGCACAATGCTACCGGCTGCTGCGCTTCGGTTCATGGCGATTGGTCCCTTCGGCTTGATGCGGCAGATTCAAGCTAGTGGTCCCCTGCAGGCGGCATAGGGCCACCCAACCATCGCTGTTTGTCCTAGGTAGCACATTCGATATGCCCTATGGTCCGGCTTGAAAATATCCGGCCGGGAGGGGCAAAATGGGCAGATCTTTTCGGACCATCAGCTTTGCAATTTTCCTCGTCTTCGTCACTGGCCATGCCTTCGCGCAATGCGCTCGCGAGGGCGAGGCGCTGTGCCAGAACGGCCAGACCTATCGTTGCGAGAAGATGGGCAGCGAGCTGACGCCGATCTTTCAGAACGTGCCTTGCGTGGTCAACGCGGCGGGGCTCAACGGCGTCTGGACCGGCAGCGGTCATCAAAGTCCGGCCGGGGCTGCCGGCGCCGATTGGGCGATCGCAATGACAATCGGCGATGGCGCCGCGTCGATCGACTATCCGTCGCTCGGCTGCGGCGGATCGTTGACCCAGATTTCTCGCGACGACAGTTCGGCGGAATACCGGGAAAACATCAGCTACGGCCAGGACAAGTGCATCGACGGTGGCGGCATCACCGTCCGATTTTTCAAAGGGAACCTGTCCTGGACCTGGGTTGGCCAGGCCGACGGCCAGCCCTACAATGCGGTTGCCGTATTGAAGCGACGGTAGCTGAAGTTATTCCTCTTCGTCCTCTGCATCGAGCAGGCGCGTGGCGCGCCAACGGGTCAGCACCATGTTTGTTTGCTCGATGACGAAGAACCGCGCCGAGTCGCGGTCATAGCCCTCGGCCAGCAGCTTTTCATAGTCGGTATGGCCGTGCCTGATATGGGCGATCGTCGCCAGCCAGACCGCGATGCCCGGCGGCAGCGTCTTCATGTGCACGGCGCCGGCCTCGGTGCGGATTTTCTCCATATCGGCATAGGGCGCCAGGGGCAGCAGTGCGGTCAGCGCCTTGGCGATGGCGCGGCGGCGGCCGGTGGGCGCGCTCATTTTTCGTCACGCCCGGCAATGGTCGCCTCGGGAAAGGCGTCGGTCGAGGCGAAATAGGGCTTGATGTCGATCACCGGGGTGCCCTCGAGCACATCGATGGCGTCGATGGCGATGCGGCCGTGGTCGATGTCGACGGCGATCAGGCCGGCGATATGCAGCCCGACTGGGTTCGGCCGGGCAGGGGAGCGCAGCGAGAAAACGCCTTTCGGCTCAGCCGCATGGCGGGGTCTCTGGACAATCAGTGCCCGCGGCGCGTGATGCAGCCAGGACAGGATGACGATGTGGCTGGCCCGCTCCAGCGCAAGCAGGCCGTCGCGATAGGCAGGGTCGATGAGAACCGTGGCCGCCTGTCCGGCCTCGCGCGCCGCGCGCATGTTCTTTGGGCAGGTTTGCCTGGATGTCCATGGCGAGGCGATGCGGCCGATGAACACGATATGGCCATCCGCCGGCATGTCAGCCGGGTCAGTCTGCAGGAGCTTTTCGCCGTCGCGCTTCTCGAACATGGCTTTCGCCCTAGCACAAGTTTCCAGCCGATCGTCAGGGAAAAGCGGTTCTCTCAGGCGGGGATCATGTGTGCGGCATTTTCTTGTCAGGAAGCGACATAGGCCTTGCCATGTCGTCAAAGCTGACATAAACATATGTTTATATCTTTTTCAACGAGAACGCGCCGATGCATGTTTCGCTCGATACGATGGTTGATACGTTGAAGGCTGCGGCCGAATCGAGCCGGCTCCGCATCCTGGCGCTGCTGTCGCGCGGCGATCTCACCGTGTCCGACCTCACCGAGATCCTCAGCCAGTCGCAACCGCGGGTGTCGCGGCATTTGAAGCTGCTGCTGGAGGCCGGGTTGATCGGCCGCTACCAGGAGGGCTCGTGGGCCTTCTTCCGGCTGTCGGATACGGATTCCGCGCGCGACTTCGTCATGGGGCTGGTCTCTGGCATTCGCGGCGCCGATCCACAGGTCGAGCGCGATCTCGAGCGGTTGGCATCGGTCAAGCGCAAGCGCCAGGACCGTGCCGCCGAGTATTTCTCCGAGAACGCCGCCAGCTGGGATCACATCCGCTCGCTGCATGTGCCGGACCGCGCGGTGGAAGCCGCACTCCTCAAGCTGGTCGGCAAGCGGCCATTCCAGTCGATGCTAGACCTCGGCACCGGTACCGGGCGGCTGCTGGAGATATTTTCGCCGCTCTACCGGCGCGGTGTCGGCATCGACATGTCGCGCGAAATGCTGACGGTGGCGCGGGCCAATCTCGACAAGGCAGGCATCGCCAATGCCCAGGTCCGCCAAGGCGACATTTTCGCGCCGCCGGTCGAGCGCGACGCCTTCGACCTCGTCACCATCCATCAGGTGCTGCACTATCTGGACGATCCCGCCCGCGCCATCCGCGAGGCGGCAAGGCTGCTGCGCCCGTCGGGCCGGCTGGTGATCGTCGATTTCGCGCCGCATGCACTGGAATTCCTGCGCGACCAGCATGCGCATGTCAGGCTGGGCTTTTCCGACCGCCAGATCTCCGAATGGTTTGCCGATGCCGGGCTCGATCTCGAGGATGCCCAGGAATTCGAGCCGCGCGGCGGCAACGAAGCCAGGCTCACCGTCAAGCTGTGGCTCGGCCGCGACCGCCGCATGCTGATGGCCGAGCCTTCAAATGACACCCAACCCACCAAAGCGTACCCTATGGGGGAAATCGCCTGATGAACCAGTTCCGCTTTTCCCGCCGTCCCGACATTGGCGACAAGGTCCGCGTCTCCTTCGAGTTCTTCCCGCCGAAGACCGACGAGATGGAAGCCAGGCTCTGGGACACCGTCACCAGGCTGGAGCCGCTGAAGCCGAGATTCGTCTCGGTGACCTATGGCGCCGGCGGTTCGACGCGTGAGCGCACGGCCCGCACGATCAAGCGCATCCTGAACGAGACGACGCTGACGCCGGCGGCGCACATGACCTGCGTCGACGCCGCCCGCCATGAGGTCGACGCCGTCGTCCGCGAATTCGCCGACATGGGCGTGAAGCGCTTCGTTGCGTTGCGCGGCGATCCGGCGGCGGGTGTCGGTACGGCCTACCGGCCGCATCCCGATGGCTATGCCAATGGCGCCGAACTTGTCGGAGCGCTGAAGGACGCCGGCGATTTCGACATCTCGGTCTCGGCCTATCCCGAAAAGCACCCGGAAAGCCCCGACTTCGCCACCGACTTCGACATGCTGAAGCGCAAGGCGGATAATGGCGCGACGCGGGCGATCACCCAGTTCTTCTTCGACAACGATCTCTACGAGCGTTATGTCGAGAAGGCGCGCCGTGCCGGCATCTACATCCCGATCGTGCCTGGCATCCTGCCGGTGCACAATTTCACCCAGGTCGCCAATTTCTCGGCGCGCTGCGGCGCGCTGGTGCCGGCATGGCTGGCCGAGCGTTTCGAAGGGCTGCACAACGATCCGCAGACGCATGCGCTCGTGGCGTCTGCCGTGGCGGCCGAGCAGGTGCTCGATCTCGTCGAGCGCGGCGTCAGCGACTTCCATTTCTACACCATGAACCGGGCCGACCTGGTGTTTGCCATCTGCCATATGATCGGCATCCGCTCCCATGAAACAGAGGCAGCTGGATCCGCCGCCGCCTGAGCTTCATCGTGGTATGAAATCTGAAATGCAAAAGGCCGGGCGAAACACCCGGCCTTTCGAATTTGTGGGCTATTGCTGCTGTTCTTCCGCTCCGGCGGTTACGGAAGAACACCTATGATAAGGGCGCCAATGAAGGCAAATGCAGCACAGATCATCAATGCGTTGATTGGCCTCGTAAGTCCCATGTCATAGTCTCCTCTTCAAGAGCTATGGGTGGAGTCTAGGGGCATTTGTGCCACAGGCAAGCGGAAAATATGCTGCAATGCGACGCGATTGTGGAATTTGCGACCTGCCACCTGTCGTTAAGCCTTGAAACTCTTCGGCAAAAGCCGCTGGCAGCCTGTGAATAAATTGTGACGCGGCCGTGGCGAAAGCGAGGCATGGCAGCGCTACCAGACCTAAAGCGCGTCGTTGTTCCAAAACCGCTGCGCACTTTTGGTCGACAGGCATTAGCGCCGACCAAACAACCGCCCGTCGATCGTCACCAGGCCAAGCGCGATCAGTGCCATACCGCAGAACTCGAACAGAGCGAGCCGCTCGCCGAGGAACAGGAGGCCGAGCAGGATGGCGCTGGCCGGGACGATGAGGGTGACCAGCGAGGCGTTGGTGGCGCCGGCCGAGGCGACGAGGTTGAAATAGAGGATGTAGGCGAAGGCGGTGGAGAGCAGCGCCAGCGCCAGCACCGCCGTCCAGACCGGCGGCGAGGCCGAGAACAGGCCGGCCGGGCCATAGGTGAGCAGCACCACCGGGATCATGATGATGGTCGACGCCGTCAATTGTCCGGTGGCGATGACCGGCGAGGGCACGCCCTTGAAGCGGCGGGCAATCATCAGCGCGACGGCGTATGACAGCGAGGCGCCGATCAGCGCGAATTTCGCCCAGACCGGGCCGCCGAGCCCGGCCAGCAGGCCGGGGCCGATCATGACAGCGGTGCCGGCGATGCCGAGCCCGATGCCGGCAAGCTTGTTCCAGGAGAGCTTTTCGTCCGCTGTCAGCGCGTTGGCGAGGATCAGCGTCCAGAACGGCGTCGTCGCATTGAGCACCGAGGCGACGCCGGCGCCAAGCGCGGTCTGGCCGGCAAAGATCAGCGAGAACGGGACGACATTGTTGGCGAGCGCCAAAAGGAAAAACAGGCCGGCATGCGGGAAGGCGAGGCGGAAGGACGGACCGCGAATGCCGAGATAGAGCTGAAGTGCGATGGCCGCGATGGCAACGCGAAACAGCACCAGCACCAGCGGGTGCATTTCGGCAACGGCGATGCGGGCAAAGAAGAACGAGCCGCCCCAGATGGCGCCGAGCAGCAGAAGCTGTCCCCAGTCCCTCAGCGTCATCGGTCCGCGCTGCACGGCTGTCGTGGCTATTGCCATCGTGAACGTCCTTCCCCGCGGCATCAATGCCAGCCACTCAGGCAGAAGGCATATCGGGTCCGGCGACAAGAGCCACCCGAAACCTGATTGCTGGCAACAGTGCTGCCAGGAGGGTGCGCCGCTGGGTCAGTGCCCGCCAGACACAGAATTGTTTTCTTTGGCCGCTAGCTTGGATTAATTGTGCGCAGCCGAGAAGTCAGGGGATTCGTCCATGCAGCGATTCGAGAATGCCCGCGAGGCGGCGCTGGCGCTTCGGCCGGACGATCCGGTCTACTGCTTTCGCCCGCAGGTGCTGAAGGCGGATGCCAAACAGTTCATGGGCATGTTTCCCGGCAAGACCGCCTACGCAGTCAAGACCAATGGCGAGCAGATCGTGCTGAAGGCGCTGGTCGAAGCCGGCGTCACCGCCTTCGATGTGGCCTCGCCCGGCGAGTTCGCCGCAGTGCGCGCCGTCTCACCCGACGCCGAGATGCTCTACATGCATCCGGTCAAGGCGCAGTCGGACATCAAGCTTGCGCTGGAAAAATACGCCATCCGGGTCATTTCGCTCGACCATGAGGACGAGATCACCAAGCTGACGCGGGTGGTGCGGGCGCTTGACATCGATCCGGGCTCCATCAGCGTGTTCGTGCGAATCCAGACCAAGGGTTCGGCGGCCTATGAACTGTCGAAGAAATTCGGCGCCGGGCCGGCCTATGCGGTGGAACTCGCCGAGCGGCTCAACCGCACCGGCTACAAGGTCGGCCTGTGCTTCCATGTCGGCAGCCAGATCGAGGATCCCGACACCTATGAACGGGCGCTGGCCTCCGCCGATTGGGTGCGCAACCGGCTGACCTTCGACATTGCGGGGCTCGATGTCGGCGGCGGCTTTCCCGCCGAGTACGGCCATGACCCCAATCGCAAGCAGCTCGAGATGCCGTCGCTCGGCCAGATCATGTCGCGGCTGTCGGGCGACCTGAGGGAATACCAGTTCGACCAGATCCCGTTGGTGGCCGAGCCCGGCCGGGTGATCGTGGCGCGCTGCCTGTCGCTGATCGTGCGGGTGCTGCTGCGCAAGGGCAAGCGGCTCTACATCAATGACGGCATCTGGGCGTCGCTGTCGGATTCTTGGACCGGCAAGATCACACTGCCGGCCCGCTTCATCCCCGATCCGGCGATCCGTTCGCGCAATGGCGAGGAGAAGAACATCGTGCCGTTCAAGGTCTGCGGCGCGACCTGCGATTCCGTCGACATCCTGTCGCGGCCGTTCTGGCTGCCGGAAACCGTCGACACCGGCGACTGGATCGAGATCGGCCATATCGGCGCCTATTCGCTGTCGCTGAGAACCCGCTTCAACGGTTTTTATCCCGACACATTTGTCGAGGTGACGACACCGTTTGACGAAGGCGATGCGCCGCAGGGATTCGCCAGCCTGGAGACGATGGCGGACTAAGCGACCCCGCCACCGGCCTGGATATTCTCGCCGGTCAGCCAGCGGGCCTCGTCGCTGGCCAGGAAGACCGCGACATCGGCAACGTCGCGGGGCGCGCCGATCCTGCCAAATGGAGACATGCCGGCCGCCACGGCGCGATCGCGCTCGGGAAGCAGGTCCGTGTCGGTGAAGCCAGGCGACAGCGCATTCACGGTGATGCCGCGCGGTCCGAGTTCACGCGAGAGCACACGAACGAATTGTTCGACGGCGCCCTTGCTGCCGAGATAGAGCGCCGTTTGCGTGAAGAACATCTTGGTGCCGCCGGTGGAGACCGCGATGATGCGGCCGCCGTTTCGCACACGGCGCGCTGCTTCCTGAAGCACGAAGAACGTGCCCTTGGCATTGGTGCCGAAGACATGGTCGAAATCGGCTTCGGTTGCCTCGGTCAGAGGCTTGATGACGGCGACGCCGACATTGGCAACCACGATGTCGATCGCGCCGAACTCACTCTCAGCCTCGTCAAACAGGCGATGAATATCCGAGACGCTTGATATGTCGGCCTGGACGGCGATCGCCTTTCCTCCCTTGCCGGCGATGGCGGCCACGACCTCGTCAGCGGCTTCGTGGTTGCCGACATAGTTGACGACGACGGCAGCGCCCTTGGAGGCGAGGCCTTCGGCGATGACTCGCCCAATGCCGCGCGAACTGCCGGTGACGAGTGCGGTTTTGCCTTGCAAGGACTTGGGCATGATACGTTTCCTTCAATCATTCAGGCCAGTGCCGGTTTCATCCGACGGGTCCGCTAGTCGAGAAATAGGGCCATGCAACTGATCAGATAATGGCCTATTATCTGACTAGCGTGTTAATCTAGGAATACACAATGCGCGGTTCTGAATTCGCCGAGCTCAAGGCATTCGCCGCAATCGTGGAAGAGCGTAGTTTCGTCCGCGCCGCCGCCCGGCTGCGTGTTTCCCCGCCGGCGCTCAGCCAGTCGATCCGGCAACTGGAGGCTCGCATCGGCGTCAGGTTGCTGAATCGCACGACGCGTAGTGTTTCACCCACTGGTGTCGGCGAGACGCTGTTTGCGCGCCTTGCCGTTGCGTTCGAAGAGCTAGAGGGCGCCGTAGCGGACATTCATGCCGCGCGTGATCGACCGGCGGGTTCGCTACGAATAAACGTGCCGCGTGTTGCCGCGGTGCGGTTCATCGGCCCGATCCTTGGCGACTTCCAACGCGCCTATCCTGATATCGCGCTGACCGTCATCGTCGACGATACGCTGACCGACATTGTTCGAGGACGGTTCGATGCCGGAATCAGGCTTGGCGAGCGGCTGGAGAAGGACATGGTGGCAGTGAAACTGAGCGGGGATTTGCAGATGGCGGCGGTGGCCGCTCCCGTCTATCTCGAAAACCGGGCCATACCGCGCCATCCGCAGGAGTTGCATCAGCACCAATGCATAAAATTCCAGTGGCCTGGTGGCGGCAACCTCTATCGATGGGAGTTCGCGCGCGGCAAACGGTCTCTGGAAATCGCCGTCGAGGGCAGCCTGACTGTCAACGACACCGAGCTGATGCTGAACGCGGCACTGGGTGGAGCAGGCGTTGCCTACATGATCGACTATCAGGTCCAGTCCTGGATCGATGCGGGCAGGCTGATGAGATTTCTAGAGCCCTGGTCGCCCAGCTTTCCAGGCTTCTTCCTGTATCACCCGAGTTCGAGGCACGTCCCCCCGGCTTTGCGGGCATTTATCGACTTCGTCCGGGCAAGGAGTAGGGAATAAGGAACCCAGCTTGGACAGATTCTACTCACAGTTTCCCCAAAAGCTCCGGCGTCGGCCAGCCGTCTACCGGCATGCCGAGCCGCATCTGTTCCTTGCGGATGGCTTCGCGGGTGTTGGTGCCCAGAATGCCGTCGACGGTGCCGACGTCATAGCCCCTGGCTTCGAGCTTGGTCTGCAATTCCTTCATCTGGTCGCCATTGAGCCCGGTTTCGGGATTGCGCGGGTCGAACTGCTGTGCCCCGGCCAGCCGGCTGGCGAAGTTGGCGGCGGTTAGCGCGTAGGTGAAGGACTGGTTCCATTCGAGATAGACGTCGAAATTGTCGTAGGCGAGGAAGGCCGGACCTTTGCGGCCCATCGGCAGCGCCAGGCCGGCCTTCAGGCCATTGTCGATCAGCGGCGTGCCATCGGGATTGGTGACGCCCCAGGCGGCCCATTGCGACAGCGGCAACTTGTTGGTGCGGCCGGTCTGCTCCCAGGGCATGTCCTCGGGCACGCGCACTTCCTCGATCCAGGGCTGGTCGCGTTTCCAGCCGCGCGACAGCACCTTGTTGGCCGTGGTCATGATCACGTCGGGTACGCTGCGCCTGAGGTCGACGATGCCGTCGCCGTCGCCGTCGACTCCGCGCGCGAGATAATCGGAAGGCAGGATCTGGGTCTGGCCGATCTCGCCGGCCCAGGCGCCGGTGACGTCGGCCGGAACGACGCCGCGATCGATCAGCGTCAACAGCGGCAGCAGTTGCGGCCGAAACAGCTGCGGGCGGCGGCAGTCATGCGACAGCGTCACCAAGGCGCTCAGCGTGTGGAAATCGCCCTGTACGGCGCCGAAATCGGTCTCCAGCCCCCAGAAGGCGGTGATGATCGGCGCCTGGACACCGAACTGCTGGTCGGCGCGCGCAAAGATTTCGGCGTATTTCTTCAGATTGGCCGCGCCCTGCTTCAGCCGGTAGGCCGAGATCATGCGGTTGGAGAACTGAATGAAGGTCTGGGCGAAGACGCCCTGGGCGCGGTCACGCGCGAGCACCTTGTCGTCGATGGTGGCGGCCTCCAGCGCGTTAAGGCCGACAGCGCCGACACCGGCTGCCTTGGCTTCCGCCGCCACGCCTTGCTTCCAGGTTTCGAAGTCGCCGCCGCATTCCTGCGCCGCCGCCGGCATCGCCGTAGCGCCGAGCAGCAGGGCCGCGAGCAGCCCGGAGCGCAGGCGGCTCTTCGACTGTTTCCGGCGTAAATATCCCAGTGGCTGCAGGTAGGTGCGCATGGGACGTCGAAAAGCAGGCGGCAGAGCCGGTGTCAACGGGTGTTCTGCCGCAGCCACTTTTTCCAGGCTGCCTCAGTGCCGTTGAAGACGTTGATATCGGACTTGCCGTTCATGCCGGGCACGATACCGGTTCCGGTGTATTGCCAGAAGGTGAAAGGGTGGCTGCCGTACTTCTGGCGGGGGTGGCCGGCCACCGAGCGCAGCCAGTAGGGATAGCCGCGGAAGGTCGCAAGGTCGTTATCGTCGAAGAAGTCGACCGAGGTGTAGATGATCGGCTTCTTGCCATAGTGCCACTCGATCATCTCGAGAAAGGTGGTCATTTCGGCCCGCACCGTCGCTGAATCCGGGCGCAGCCGGCAGGTCGGCGATTGCGGGTTCCACTCCATGTCGAGCACCGGCGGCATGGCCGAGCGGTCGACGGGCACGTTCTGGATGAACCAGCGCGCCTGGGTGGCGGCAGGCGTGCAGAAATAGAAGAAATGGTAGGCCGCGCGCGGAATGCCATTGGCCTTGGTGCGCGACCAATGCTCGTTGAAATACTCGTCGAAACGGTCGCCGCCCTCGGTCGCCTTGATGAAGGCGAAGGAGATGCCGCTGGCCTTGGCCGTCGGCCAGTCGACCGAGGTCTGGTATTTGGAGACGTCGGTGCCGTGAACGGCATAGTTCCAAGGCGCGCCGCTATCCCATTCATGCGGCTTGGAGTCTTCGAAACGCGGTGCACGCACGGCAACCGTCGGGCTGCTGGATGGCGACATCGAGGGCACGAGATCGCCGGCGGTCGAGCAGGCGGCCAGCAGCGTCAACGTGATGAGGGCCGCGAAACGGCGCATCGCATTTCCCGAGCCGGAATCAGCCGGTCGCTGTTGGGTTGTCGTTGCAGGTGCCCCTCAGGCGATCGCCCCACAGCATCGCCTGATACGCTATTTTCGTGCATGTCGTTGTTCCAAAACCGCTGCGCACTTTTGGGCGACATGCACCAGTGATCGCCGATCATGGTTGATAACAGGTTGACGGCGCTCGACAAGAACACCGATTTTGCGGAAGCAATGGCGGCAAATCGATGACATAAATCGGGCCGCAAGCCACGGGCAGCGGAAAAGCAGGGACGGAAAGATGCGGATCGCCGTGAAGATCATCAAATGGCTGCTCGGCCTGGTCGTGTTGGCCATAGCCGCCCTGTTTACCTGGCTCTACGTCGCGCCGCCCGAACTGATCCGCGTCGGTTCCGGCTATTCCGCCAAGATTGTCTGCTCGAATGTTTTTATCGCCGGCCGTGATCCCAATGAGGTGCTTGCCATCGACGTGCAGGCGCCCGGCCATCCGCTTCTCAGGCTGATGAAGGTGTCGGTCGACAAGAACAGGGGGACCGTCTCGGCCGGGCTGCTTGGCTTCCTCGGCAAGAGCGTTGCCGTTGCGCGCGCCGGCCTGGGTTGCGCCTCGGTTCCTGATGGCGACGTCGGCAAGGCACGGCGCACGTCAATCCCTGCCGAGGCGTCGGCGGCCACCAAGGGCGATCTGTGGCCCGAGGGAGATCGAGTCGATGCCTCGCAAAATCCCGAAATCAACAAGATCCTCGACGGTGCGGCGATGACCGGCATCGGCATGCGCGCCGTGGTGGTGGTCAAAAATGGCCGCATTGTTGCGGAGCGTTATGGCGACGGCTTTTCGGCGAAAACGCCGCTGCTGGGCTGGTCGATGACCAAGACAGTCAACGCCGCGCTCGTCGGCACGCTGGTCAAGGACGGCAAGATGGCGGTGACCAATCAGGGCCTGTTCGGCTCATGGAAGGCGGACGGCCGCGCCGCCATCAGCCTTGCCGATATGATGGCGATGTCGAGCGGACTCGAGTTCAACGAGGATTATGGCGACGTTGCCGATGTGACGCGCATGCTCTACCTCGAACCGGATATGGCGGGCTTCGCCGAGGCCAAGCCGCTGACCGGCGACGTCGGCAAGGTCTTTTCCTATTCGAGCGGCACGGCGGTGATGCTGTCGCGGCTGTGGCAGGATGCTATCGGCGACAAGGACAAGGCGCTGATGTGGCCAAGGGCAGCGCTGTTCGGGCCGCTCGGCATGCAAAGCGCGGTGCTCGAAACCGACGAGGAGGGTACCTTTGTCGGCTCATCCTACCTCTATGCCACGGGGCATGACTGGGCGCGGTTCGGCCAATTCCTGCTGCAGGGCGGCGTCTGGAACGGCAACCAGATCCTGCCGGCCGGTTTCGTCGACTGGATGCGCGAACCGGCACCGGCCTCGAAAGTCTACGGCAAGGGGCAACTTTGGATCGAAGCCCCGGGGGACGAAGGAAATCCCGGCGCCGGCGTCGCCGCCGGCCTGCCCAACGATACCTACTGGATGGAGGGCCATGACGGCCAGACGGTCGCCATCATCCCGTCGGAGCAACTGGTGGTGGTGCGGCTGGGGTTGACGCCGGCCAAGCTCGGCTACCGGCCGCAGGTGATGGTCGGCGCGCTGATGAAGGCACTGCGCTAGCTCCCTTTACCCTCCCCTTGATGGGGAGGGCGGGGGCGTAGCGCCGGGCGGGGTGCCTGGCACTTCACCCCTACCCGCGCCTTCAGCGCGACCTCCCCCATCGAGGGGGAGGTAAGAGTGCGCGATCTTGACGACCGCCAGCCAGGCATAGCCGCGATAAAGCGCGCGGAAACAGAAGCTTGCGCCGGTTCGCCGAGATTCCGATTCCAAGACTTCGCGCAATGATTCACGTGGGGTGACATGGAATTTCTTGAGCCAGCCGCGCAGCAATGTCCGGAACCAGTTGGGCAAGCCTTCCTGCTGGCCGAAATCGACGACATGCAGCGAGCCGCCGGGCGCGAGTGCCGCAAGGGCTGCCGAAACCGTCTTTTCCCAACCGGGGATCATCGACAGCGAATAGGACACGAAGATGCGGTCGAAGCGCTCGACGCCGAACAGCGTCTTGGCGTCGAAATCGGTGGCGTCGCCGCGCGCCAGCACGGCGCGGCCGGACAGGCCGTCGCGGCCGATCGCCTTGCTCGCCGTCTCCAGCATCTCGGCCGAGATGTCGAGGCCGTAGAGGCGGGCGTCGGGATAGCGGCGGGCGGCAAGCGCGATGTTGCGGCCGGTGCCGCAGCCAAGTTCGAGCACTCTGCCATTCGCCGGCACATCCAGCCCGGCTATCATCTGGTCGCGGCCAAGCAGATAGTATTTGCGGGTCAGGTCGTAGATATGGCGTTGCCAGCGATAGACGCCGTCCATCAGTTCGGCATGGTCGGCCGGCAGCTCGCTCGCGCTCATGCCGCGCGCTTCACATAGAGGTGGAAGCCGCCATAGATGGCCGAGCGGTCGCGGGCCGAACAGTCGCGCGAGGCCTCGTCCTCGTAGGTCCACTGGTCGAGCAGCGAGATCGAGACGCGGCCCGGCAGCAGGCTGGGCTCGGCGGCGGTACGGAAGATGACTCGGGCGCCGACCGAGGCGGTGCGGGTGATCTCCGACCAAAGGGCATTGAGCTGGTCGTTCGTCATCCAGTCCTGCGCGTCGAGCAGGACGAAACGATCGACGGTGCTTGCGTCCTTGCCGGCCAGAAATTCGATCAGATTGGCGTGGTGGATGCCGACGCGATCGACATTGTTGCGGATCGCCTTGTAGTTGGCCTCTTCTAGATAGGCGGGCAGGGCGGCCTCACCCGGATTGGGATAGCGACGGGCGAAGGCTTGCCAAGCGAAGTAGTTGTTCTTCAGCGGAAAATCGCAAGCGAGCTTTTCCAGCCGGGCCTTCAGCACGCTGGCCATCGAACCATCGCCCGAGGTGATCAGCGAATCGTACTGCGCCGGCGGAATGCCGAGGCCGAACAGCGAAGCCTTGCGCGAGGTAGCCCAGCGCAACAGCTTCTTGTCGAAGACCGGCGCCAGCTCTTCGTTGAAGAAGCGGCGCTGGTCGGCGATGCACTTCGACGCCATGATCCCTGCGGGGTCGACACCGAAGAATTTGGCGGTGCGATGGCCCATGGCGATGAACAGGCCGAGCAGGCCGGTCTGGTAGAAATTGCGGTCGAAGACGGTGATGCGCCGGCGGCCGCGCCAGTTGCGGTGCTCCCAATAGTGGCGGCTGACCGGATCGAGATGCGGCGCGATGAAGCGGTCATAGGCCTCCGAATTGTGGCTGGTGTCGGCGGCGCCGAAGAAGCGGAACAGATCGCCCTGCGAAGGCAGGTGGCGCACCGCCTCCAGCTTCATCCGGTTCAAGGCGATGTGGGCGGCGTTGAGATCGACCGCTTCGACTCGTTCAGGCGAGCGGGTGAGGTAGGCCAGGATATTGCAGCCGCCGGAGGCGATGGTGACGACGCGGTGGCCCTGGCCAAGCTGCATGGCCTCCATGTCGACTTCAGGGTCTTCCCAGATCTGCGGATAGACGAGGCCGGAAAACAGCAGCGCAAACAGTCGTTCGGAAAGGCCGGCCTGCGACAGCGGGCGGTTCTGGTAGACGGCCTTTCCAACTTCCTTGCCGCGGCGAAAAACGAGATCCGAGGAGACGTCCGTCATGGCAAAGTGATTCCCCATTTGCTTTGCCGCAAGCGGGTAACTCAGGGGCATGACAAGCGGGTGACAGCCTGTTGACGCGAGTTCAGGCCTTGTCAAATCCCCCCGGTGTCGGCGTCGTCAGGATAACGGCGTCGCCGGCGTCGAGCACGGTCTGGTCGCAGGCCTTCAGCGTCTCGACGCTGCCGTCCTGGCGGCGGACCTTGGTCGAGCCGACCTCGCCGTCACCGCCGCCGTCGAGGCCTTGCGGCGGCCGGTTGCGGTGCGATGACAGGATGGCGCATTCCATCTTTTCGAGGAAGCGGATGGTGCGCTTCGTGCCGTCGCCGGCGCTCCATTTGCCTTTGCCGCCGGACCCTTGGCGGATGTGGAAATCCTCCAGCAGCACGGGAAAGCGCAGTTCCAGCACCTCAGGGTCAGTGAGTCGCGAATTGGTCATGTGGGTGTGAACCCCCGATGTGCCGGCAAAGCCACGGCCGGAGTTCATCCGGCCTGCCGGCGAACCGGAGCAGATGGTCTCGTAATACTGGTACTGCTTGTTGCCGAAGGTCAGGTTGTTCATCGTGCCTTGCGCATTGGCCATGGCGCCCATGGCTCCGAACAGCGCGTTGGTGACATGCTGCGAGGTCTCGACATTGCCGGCGACGACGGCGGCGGGGTAGGCCGGCTTCAGCATCGAGCCGTCGGGGATGATGATGTTGATGGGCCTGAGGCACCCGGCATTCATCGGGATCATGTCCTCGACCATGACGCGGAAGGCATAGAGCACGGCGGCGCGGGCGACGGGCTCGGGCGCGTTGAAATTGTTCTTCATGACAGGCGAGGTGCCGGTGAAGTCGACGGTCGCTTCGCTCTTTTGCCGGTCGACCGTGATCTTCACCTTGATCACCTGGCCGGTGTCGGTCGGGTATTCATACTGCGAGCTGTCAGGCAGCCTTTCCAGCACGCGGCGCACGCTTTCGGCGGCATTGTCCTGGACATGACCCATATAGGCTTCGACGACGTCGAGGCCGAAATGGGTGACCATCTTGCGCAATTCCGCCACGCCCTTTTCATTCGCGGCGATCTGCGCCTTTAGGTCGGCGATGTTCTGGTGCGGGTTGCGGGCGGGGTAGGGGTGGTCGGTGAGCAGCGTTTGCAGCTCCGCCTCGCGGAATTTTCCGCGATCGACGACGCGGAAATTGTCGAACAGCACGCCTTCCTCGTCGACCGTGGTGGCAAGTGGTGTCATCGAGCCAGGTGCCGTGCCGCCAATGTCGGCATGATGGCCGCGTGAGGCCGCCCAGAACAGGATTTCCTCCCCCCTTGAAGGGGAGGTGGCGGCGGAGCCGCCGGAGGGGGTCGCTGCGGCAGTGCTCGACGCCCTTGCGGTGCCTTCTGAGAGGACCCCACCCGGCCGCTGCGCGGCCACCCTCCCCTCGAGGGGGAGGGAAAAGACCGGCGTCACCACGGTGATGTCGGGCAGATGCGTGCCGCCATTGTAAGGTGCGTTCAGCGCAAAGACGTCGCCGGGGTGGATGTCGCCGGAGTTCAGCCGGATGATGGTTTCGACTGAGCGATCCATTGAGCCGAGATGCACCGGCATGTGCGGCGCGTTGGCGACCAGCGCGCCGTGGCGGTCGAAGACGGCGCAGGAAAAGTCCAGCCTTTCCTTGATGTTGACGGAATAGGCGGTGTTCTGCAGCGTGACGCCCATCTGCTCGGCGATCGACATGAAGAGGTTGTTGAAGACCTCCAGCATCACCGGATCGGCTTCGGTACCGAGGGCAGCCGTGCGAACTTTCCGTTCCGTGCGGCGGATGACGACGTGATTGAGGTTGGTGATTTCGGCCTGCCAGCCCGGCTCGACGACGATGGTCTGGTTCGGCTCGATGATCAAAGCGGGGCCTGGGACCAGATTGGATGGGCGCAGGTTTTCGCGGCGATGGATGCCGGCTTCATGCCAGCGTCCCTCGGTATAGATGCGCCGCGTTCCGGACGCACCGGTTTCAACCCTTGCCGGTTCGGCGGGCGCAACGGCTTCGGCCGTGGTCTCGACGATCTCGGCGCCTTCCACGCCAACGGTCTCGACGAGCATCGGCTTGTCATCATAGACGAACCCGAACTGCGCCTTGTGGGCCACTTCGAAATCGCGCCTGGCCTGGAAGATCGAGCCCTGTTCGAAATTCACCGGCAGCGTGGTGTCGGTGCCGTCATAGCGGATATGCAGCACCGGCTTTGCCGCAATCTTGTCCTCGGCGATGCCTTGCGCTGCCAATTCGGCGATGACGGCTTTTTTCAACGTGCCGATGAGGCTGCCGATCTCGGTCCTGGATTCTTCGGCAAGCGGCTTCAGCAGCGCCTGCTGCCGCGACGCGAAAACCGACGACAGGCCGATACCATAGGCTGAGAGCAGACCGGAGAAGGGGTGGATCAGTACCGCCTCCATGCCGAGCGCGTCGGCAACCAGGCAGGCATGCTGGCCGCCGGCGCCGCCAAAACAGTTCAAGAGATATTCAGTGACGTCGTAGCCGCGCTGCACGGAGATCTTCTTGATGGCATTGGCCATGTTTTCCACCGCGATGGTAACGAAGCCTTCGGCGACGGCTTCCGGCGTGCGGCCATCGCCGATTTCGGCGGCGAGCGCAGCGAATTTTTTACGCACGGCGGCGACGTCCAGCGGCTGGTCCTGGCCGGGTCCGAAAATCGCCGGGAAGAAATCGGGCTGCAGCTTGCCCAGCATGACATTGGCGTCGGTGACGGCAAGCGGGCCGCCGCGCCGGTAGGCGGCGGGGCCGGGATTGGCGCCGGCGGAATCCGGCCCGGCGCGGAAGCGGCCGGCTTCGTAATGCAGGATCGAGCCGCCGCCGGCAGCGACGGTATGGATGCGCATCATCGGCGCACGGATGCGCACGCCGGCAACCTCGGTGTCGAAGGCGCGCTCATACTCGCCGTCATAATGGGCGACGTCGGTCGAGGTGCCGCCCATGTCGAAGCCGATGACTTTCTCGAAACCGGCGAGTTTCGCCGTTTCGACCATGCCGACGACACCGCCAGCCGGGCCGGACAGCAGCGCGTCCTTGCCCTGGAACATGTCGGCGGCGGTGAGCCCGCCCGACGACATCATGAACATCAGGCGAGGGTTTTCCCTGCCCCTCGAGGGGAGGGTGGCGGCGGAGCCGCCGGGTGGGGTTGGATCGACCGGGCTCAGCGCATTGGCGGTGCCTTCCGAGCGGACCCCCTCTGGCCGCTTTGCGGACTGCCCTTCGCTATGGCTCCGGGCATTCGTCGCTGAAAAAGCCAAATCGTCGGCTTTTTCTCGGCCTTTGGCCGACCGCTCCTCACCCCCCACAAGTGGGGAGATTGGCGTCGCGCCCAGTTCTCCCGCCACCCTTTGCACATAGCGCGACAGGATCGGCGACAGATAGGCATCGACCACGGTGGTGTCGCCGCGGCCGACCAGTTTGATCAGTGGCGAGACTTCATGGCTGACCGAGACTTGGCTGAACCCGATCTTGCGGCAGACTTTCGCCACCGCCTTCTCGTGGTCGGGATATTTCCAGGCATGCATGAAGACGATGGCCACCGCATCGATGCCGTCAGCCTTCGCCTGTTCGATGGCGGGGCGGCAGGCGGCGATGTCGAGCAGGCGCTCGACCTCGCCATTGGCGCGCACGCGTTCGTCGATCTCGATGACCCGCTCGTAGAGCTGTTCCGGAAGGATGATCTCCTTGGCGAAGATGTCCGGCCGGGCCTGATAGGCGATCTTCAGCGCATCGCGAAAGCCCTTGGTGATGAGCAAAAGCACACGGTCGCCCTTGCGCTCCAGCAGCGCATTCGTGGCAACGGTGGTACCCATCTTGACGTCACCGACCAGGCCCGGAGGAATAGCGGTGCCGGATTTCAGCCCCAAAAGCTCGCGGATGCCGGCTAGGGCCGCATCGGGATAGGCTTCGGGATTTTCCGACAGGAATTTCCTGGGATGCAAACCGCCTTGCGGATCACGTCCGATCACGTCGGTGAAGGTGCCGCCGCGGTCGATCCAAAAATCCCATTTCTTGTCCACGCAGAACTCCGGCATTGCATTTGGGTCCAGACTGTTAGTTCGGCATCGCCCGGCCCGCAATCGGTAGTGCGCGGATGTTACATCAGGAAACGCAACGTTACGAAACTCATGACCGTTTGATGCATTTTGCCTTCGACCGTTCACCGCAACGTGAGCGTGTGTTGAAGGAGAGATGTCATGAAAAAGCTGATTCTTGCTTCCGTTTCCGCCCTGGCCCTGTTCGGCGTTGCCGCCTGCAGCGACAGCGGTACGGATAACACCACCACCCAGAGCACCAATCCGCCAGCCGCCGAGCCCATGAAGCCGGCGACGCCGGATGCACCGAAGCCTGCAGAACCGGCTCCGGCAACACCTGCTCCTGCCCCCGCGCAGTAGCAGCAGTCTCGGTCACTTTGACGTGACGAGAGAGGAGGCCGGCTTCGCGCCGGCCTTCCTGCGTTTAGGGGATTCGGGGGCTCAAGGGCCTTGAACCGGCTCTTTCCTACGGTTTGGGATCTGGCGCGTCGGTTGCTCGCGTAAATCGATCCACTCTGCGGCGCTGTCTTGGCTTGATAGCAATGGCCGGCGGCCCTAATAAGCGCTCATGTCGATTTGGGATCGCCTCGGCGACTTCATCACCCGCGTTTCATCTTCAGCCACGTCCGGCGTAGCCGATGTGGTCGAGGCCGTGCGCACGGTTTTCTCCGGTGACGCTGATCTGCGCCGGCGTGTCGCCTTCTCTGTGGCGATGATTGCGCTGTCAGCCAAGATGGCCAAGGCCGATGGCATCGTCACCCAGGACGAGGTTCGCGCGTTCCAGGAAATATTCGAGGTGCCGCGAGAACAGACCCGCAATGTGGCGCGGCTTTACGATCTGGCCAAGCGCGACGTCGCCGGGTTCGAGACCTATGCCGAGAGTATGGCGCAGATGTGCGGCTCGGGCCATTCGAACTGCGTCATGCTGGAAGACATACTCGACGGTCTGTTCCATATCGCCAAGGCGGACGGGCTGGTGCATGAGCGCGAAGGGATTTTCCTGCACCGTATTGCCGAGATTTTCCGCATCGACGAGGTGCACTACGAGGCCATTATGGCCAGGCACGTCAATCTCGGGGCCGGCGATCCCTATATCGTGCTCGGCATTGAGCGCGGCAAGCCGTTCGAGGAGGTCAGGAAGCGGTACCGCAAGCTGGTCTCCGACAATCATCCGGACCGGCTGATCGCGCGCGGCCTGCCGCAGGAATTCATCAAGATTGCAACGACCAGAGTCGCGGCGATCAACGCGGCCTATGAAATGATCGAGCGGGGCCTCAGGCACGCATGACCGGCTTCTCGCCCGACGAGCCAAGCGCGGAGGTCAGGGTATCGCCGAATTTCGGCCCGCGGCGCGAAACGCTCAGGCCCGACATGATCGTGCTGCACTATACCGGCATGGCGACGGGTGCTGCCGCGGAAGCCTGGCTGTGCGACCCCGCAAGCGAAGTCTCGTCCCACTACCTCGTCCATGAGAACGGTCGCATCATCCAGATGGTGCGCGAAAGCGACCGCGCCTGGCACGCCGGTGCAAGTTCCTGGTTCGGTCGTCGCGACATCAACTCCTGTTCGGTCGGCATCGAAATCGTCAATCCCGGCCATTCGCTCGGCTATTCGGCCTTTCCCAAGCGGCAGGTGGAAGCGGTGATCGGTCTTTGCCTTGGTGTCATCGAACGCCATTCCATTACGGCGCAAAGGGTGCTTGCCCATTCCGACATCGCGCCGGGGCGCAAGATCGACCCGGGCGAGAAATTCCCCTGGAAGGCGCTGTTTGCGGCCGGGGTCGGCCATCTCGTGCCTGCGGCGCCGGTCCGGCGCGGCGCGGTGCTGAAAGCCGGCGATACCGGCGCCGAGGTCGAGGCACTGCAGTCGATGCTGGCGCTCTATGGCTATGGCGTCGAGATATCAGGTGTCTTCGACCGCCAGACCGAAATCGTCGTCGAAGCTTTTCAGCGGCATTTCCGACCACGCCTGGTGGATGGCGTCGCCGACGGCTCTACGTCTAGCACGCTGCAAAGCCTGCTGACTTCCCTTAGGTCAGTTGCGTCTAAATAATCTTTTCCTGATATCCAAGTTACAGCCTGTCACTGAAAGTGAATTGCCTCGCCTTGTTCGACACAAATTCCGCCCTCAAAGGCAGTTCGTGCAAGTTATCGGACCTCCAGCCCCCCGGATGCTCCGATATTGATTAGGCGTTGCTGCGTGAAGATCTTCGCGCGGCCAAACAGAACAGGACCACATGCAGAAATTGACCGTTGTAACGGCAGCTATTGCTGCCGGAGTAATGACTTTTGCCTTCAGCACGGCCGATGCCGCACCAGTGAGCCAGAGGGCAGACCAGGGCTTCATCGCCGCACCCGCCAAGGCCACCATGACGAAGGCAAACCCGAAAGCAAAAAGGGCAACCACCGCGAAAGTGCGCAAAGCAGCCGTGGTGAAGGCCAGAAAAGCCACGGCCAAGAGGCATTTTAAGCGCAACAGGAAGAGCGTCGACCTGACGACGACCGCATCGATCCGCCCAAGCACCGCTGCGGAGTCGACTGCGGCAGCCGCGCTTGGCGGCCAGTATTCGGCAATCATTGCCCGCTATGCTGCGGCCGAAGGCGTGCCGGTGTCGCTGGCCCAGGCGGTCATTAAGATCGAGAGCAACTACCGGCCGAACATCGTCGGCAGCGCGGGTGAAATCGGCCTGATGCAGATCAAGCCGGCAACGGCGCGGATGATGGGGTATAGCGGCTCGGCCAAGGGTCTGTTCGATCCCGACACCAACATCAAATACGGCATGAAGTACCTTGCCATGGCGCGCAATCTCGGCGGCGGCACCACCTGCGGCACGATCCTGAAATACAATGCCGGCCATGCCGCGACGAGGATGAACCCGGTGTCGGCGGCCTATTGCGGCAAGGTCAAGGTGCAGTTGGCGGCATTGGGATCGCCGGCATAAGTCTGCTTTTTCATTTGCGTTTTGGAACGTGAACCCCTTTATACGCTCTGCCAGCTGGCCGGGCGGCCGCACCCGCAAAGCCGAAAGGCTGCGGGTGAGGAAAGTCCGGGCTCCATGGAAACACGGTGCCGGTTAATGGCCGGCGGGGGCGACCCCAGGGAAAGTGCCACAGAAAGCAAACCGCCACGATTTATCGGGGCAAGGGTGAAAGGGTGGGGTAAGAGCCCACCGCGCGACTGGCAACAGGAGCGGCACGGTAAACCCCACCGGGAGCAAGACCGAATAGGGACGGTGCGAGGGGAAACCTTCGAGGGCTGTTTCCGGCTCACCGTCCGGGTAGGTTGCGTGAGGCGCATGGCAACATGCGCCCAAGATGAATGGCCGCCACGTTCTCGCCCCGAAAGGGGCGAGGGCCATACAAAACCCGGCTTACAGGCCAGCTGGCAATTTCTCCCCCATATCGCGATTAATCCTTTGGATCAGCAGTCTGCGCCTTCGGGCGCAGCTGGCGATTCAGGTGCTTGAGCGATTGAATCAAGTACGCATGCTGGGGTCGAGACAAACGCATCCTTGAAGCTGGTACGATTTAATCGTACCATGATTGTCATGGTTTGATCAGGAGCGCATCATAGGTCACGTCGACAAACGCAGCATCACGCTTTCGCCGGAACTGGCGGCGGCGGTCGACGATGTCGTGGCCGCCGGCGAATATGCCTCGGCCAGCGAAGTCATCCGTGATGCGCTGCGGCAATGGAAAGACCGCCGCGATCTTCTCGGCTACACGGTCGAGGAATTGCGCAGGCTGATTCAGGAGGGGATCGACAGCGGACCGGCGGTGGACGGCCAGCCCTTCATGGACCGGCTGCGAGCCAAATATCAGAGGATGTCGGAAGCTGCAGGCTCGGAAGAGTGAAATATCGGCTGCTTCCTCAGGCGATATCAGATGTCGAAGGCATCGGTGACTACATTGCGGAACATAGCCCAAAGGGAGCCATGCGCCTTGTGGACGCTTTGGAGAGGCGCTAGACACTGCTCACCTTGCACCCGTTCTCAGGTGCGCCGCGCGATGATATCGCGCCCGGCATTCGTCATCTGATCGTCGGCGAATATGTCACTCTGTATCGCATGGGCGAAGACGCGATCGAGATCGTCCGCGTTTTGCACGGCAGGCGCGATATTGGCGCCGACGACTTGGTGACCTAATCCACCAGTTCAGACGCCGATCTTGTCCAGCGATGCCTCGATCGCCTGCCAGAGTTCTTCCACCGGCTCGCAGCCCACCGACAGGCGCACGAAGCCGGGCGGAACCGAATCTCCTCGCTTGGCCCGCCGCTCGGCGGAGGTGTGGACACCCCCGAACGACGTTGCCGCCTGCATCAGCGTGCAGTTGTTGATGAAATCCTCGGCCTTTTCCTGGGAGAGGAGTTCGAAGGACACGAGGAAGCCGAAGCGCTCCATCTGCGCCCGGGCGAGGTTGTGCGACGGGTCGCCCTCCAGCCCGGGGTAGCGCAAGCCGCTAACGGCGCGATGGTCTTTCAGGCGCTTCACGATCACCTCGGCAGAAGAACACATGCGGTCGAAGCGTACGTCCAGCGTCTCCAGGCCGCGATGCACCAGCCAAGCCTCGAACGGGCCGGGAATGCCGCCCGCGGTCTCGCGCCAGCCGGTGACGGCCGCGATGATATCTGGATTGCGGCTGGCGACATGGCCGAACAGCACGTCGGAATGCCCGTTGGCCGCCTTGGTGTCGGCAGCAACGATGATGTCGGCGCCGAGATCGAGCGGACGCTGGCCGAACGGCGTCATCGTGGTGTTGTCGACGACGACGATCGCGCCCGCTTGGTGCGCGGCCTCGGTGACGGCTGTGATGTCGCAAATGTCCAATCGCGGATTTGACGGGGTTTCAACGTAGACAAGGCGGTAGCCGTCGAAGCCGCCGTCGAGGAATGTAGCTGTCGGCCGCAGATCATAGGCGACGCCGAAGGGCTTGAGGAAACGTTCGGCCAGCGCGCGTGTGGCATGGTAGCCGTCCGAAGGCAAAAGCACGCGGTCGCCGGATTTCAACAGGCCGAAAAACACCGCCGAGATTGCCGCCATTCCTGAGGGGAAGCCGACGCATGGCGCGTCTTCCAGATGCGCCAGCATGTGCTCGACCGCATCCCAGGTGGCGTTGCTGTAACGGCCGTACTGACTGTAGCCGGCGCCGTCGCCCGGGTTGTGGAAAATAGCGGCCATGGTCAGCGGCAATGGGATGGGGTCGCCTTTGACAAGTCCGTCGCGACGCAGATGGGCAAGGGAGGCCGCGCGGGACCTGGCTGTTTCGGACATGGATTTCTGACCTTGTTGCTCAGCGAAAAGACTGACGACGCTATTCGCGGCAGTGATGCGCGGCAAGCCGCTTCCGCTTGGGCCAGCCCGCTCTAAACGGTTCGTTAGGCTTAATGGGAGATAAAGACGGGAGTGTTGTCAGAGCTGCTCTCACCGGTTGTGGCGCGCGCGTTTGTGAAGCCTGTTCCCGTTGACGCCCATAGTGCCCCATGATATCCCATTTCGATACCAAATTCTTCGTTCCGCGTCAGGGTAAAGCGTACGCCAATCGGGCAGCCGCGGCGGCTGTGCGTTTGCGGCGTTTTGCCGCTGGGAGCGAAGCGGATTTTCGGCAGGGGACGCGCTTCGGCGCGGACGAAAACATGGAGAGGGGTGCGGCGGCGGAAGCGGCTGCAGCGTGTCATGGACCGGTTTCTGTCAAGCGCGGTGAACAGGATCGATGCGAAGGGGCGGGTCTCCGTTCCGGCGCATTTCCGCGCGGTCGTGCAGAAGCGCGGCTATTCGGAACTCTATGCGCTGCGCGGCCTGGACGTGCCTGCGATGGATGTCGGCGGGCTCGATCTGCTCGACCGCTACGAGCAGCGCATCGCGCTGGAAGACCCTTTTTTGCAGACGGCGGACGATATGTCGTTCTTCTGCCATGGCGACGGGACGTTCCTGAAGCTCGATCAGGATGGCCGCATCACGATGAGCGATTTCATTCGCGAGCATACGGGCATCACGAGCGAAGTGGCCTTTGTCGGCCGTGGCAATTTCTTTCAAGTTTGGGAGCCTGGACGGCTGGCCGCCTATGGGGCGCAGGCGCGCGCTCGGCTTTTGCAGCTTCGGCAGGGGACGAAGGCTCACGAGGCCAAGGCTGGGGAGCGGCCGGAATGATGGCGGATCACGGCGATGATCTTAGCGCCGTTGGCGGACCGGTCCGCCACATTCCGGTCCTCCTCGCCGAAGTGCTGGAGGCGCTCTCACCCAAAGCCGGCGATGTGATCGTCGACGGCACGTTTGGCGCCGGCGGCTACACCAAGGCGATCCTGGCGAGCGGCGCCTCGGTGGTGGCGATCGATCGCGATCCCGATGCGATTGCCGCCGGGCGCGGCCTGGAACAGCAATCCGGCGGCAGGCTGAGGCTGGTGCAGGCGCCGTTCTCGACGCTGGACGAACAGGTCGAAAGCGCCGACGGCGTTGTCCTCGACATCGGCATTTCCTCCATGCAGGTCGACCAGCCCGAGCGCGGCTTTTCGTTCCGCACGGACGGGCCGCTCGACATGCGCATGGCGCAGGCGGGTTTGAGTGCTGCCGACGTCGTCAATTCGTTCAAGATAGGCGACCTTGCCCGCATCTTCGGCTTCCTCGGCGAAGAGCGGAATGCCGGGCGCATTGCCCGCATGATCGAGTCACGCCGCGAAAAACGTCCGTTCGAGCGCACGCTCGATCTCGCCGACGCCATCGAAACGCATATCGGCCGCGCGCCGAAGGACAAGATTCATCCGGCCACCCGCGTCTTCCAGGCGCTGCGCATTTTCGTCAATGACGAGCTGGGCGAATTGGCCAAAGCCCTAATGGCGTCCGAGCGGGTATTGAAGCCCGGCGGGCGGCTTGCGGTGGTGACGTTCCATTCGCTGGAAGACCGCATCGTCAAGCGCTTCATCGCCGACCGCGCCGACGTCGCCACCGGCTCACGTCATTTGCCCGAGGCGCACGCGCGCACTGCGACCTTCCGCAAGGCTGGTGGCGGCGTGACGGCAGGTGATGCCGAGGTCGCTGCCAATCCGCGGGCGCGCTCGGCTAGGCTGCGTACCGCCATCCGCACCGAGGCGCCGGCGCGCGCCGGTGATCTCACCATTTTCGGCCTTCCAAAGCTTCCCGGCATCCAGGCGCCGCGAGAGAGGTGAATACGTGTTTCGAACCAGCGACATAGTCCTGATCGCCGTCATGGTCTCGGCCGCGGCCCTGACCTACAAGGCCAAGCGCGAGGCCGAGGAACAGCTGGCTTCGGTGCAGAAGATCGAGGCGCAGATCCGCTATGAGGAGGACACGATCGACCTGCTCAAGGCCGACTGGAGCCTGCTGACCCAGCCGTCGCGCCTGCAGAAGCTGGCTGAAATCTACAAATCGCAGCTCGCACTCGAGCCGGTCAATGCGCGGCAGATCGTCGGGCTCGACGACCTGCCGGCAAAACCGCTCAACATCGAGGACCTGTCGTCGCAACGGCTTGGCGGCATGGCCGACAATTCCGGCAAAGGACCAGCCGGCAAGGATCCCGTGGTCACCGGAGCCATCGTCCAATGATCGCTGGATTTCCAATGCGCGCCAAACTTCCGTCGGTCGGCAAATTGCTGAAGCGCCGCGCACGGACCGGCGAGGACGGCTCCATCGTGGTCGAAGGCGCGCGCAAGGCGACCGGCGGCAAGGCCAAGACCCGCATCGTGATGACGATGGCGGTGTTCTTCGGCATCTATTCGACCATCGCCGGGCGGCTGGTCTATCTCGGTTTCCAGTCCCCCGACATGTCGAATGGGCCGCAAAGCCGGGTGACGGCGTCGCGTCCCGACATCATCGACCGCAACGGCGAGGTGCTGGCGACCGACATCAAGACGGCATCGCTGTTTGCCGAGCCGCGCCGCATCGTCGATGCTGACGAGGCGATCGAAAAGCTGTCGACCATTCTGCCAGATATCGACCCCGAGCAGACCTATCACAAGCTGAAGAGCGGCGCCGGCTTCGTCTGGCTGCAGCGGCAGCTGACGCCCAAGCAGCAGGCCGACATCATGCAGCTCGGCATTCCCGGCATCGGCTTTCGCACCGAAAAGCGCCGCTTCTATCCTGCCGGCGTGACCTCGTCCTACATTGTCGGCCTCACCAACATCGACAATCAGGGCATCTCCGGCATGGAGAAGTACATTGACGAGCAGGGCCTGAGCGACCTGCAGGCCTCAGGCTTGGCGATCGCCAAGGATCTGAAGCCGGTTCAGCTGTCGATCGACCTGCGCGTCCAGCATGTGGTGCGCGACGAGATTGCCGCCGGCCTCGAGCGCTATCGCGCCATGGGCGCCGGCGCCGTCGTGCTCAACATCAAGACCGGCGAAGTGGTGGCGATGGCCTCGGTGCCGGATTTCGATCCGAACAATCCCTTCAATGCGCAGGACAAGGATCGGCTGAACCGCATGTCGGCCGGCCTCTACGAGATGGGATCGACCTTCAAGAGCTTCACCTCGGCCATGGCGCTCGATTCCGGCAAAGCGAATATGAACAGCCGTTTCGACGCCTCGCACCCAATCCGGGTCGGCCATCAGGCCATCCACGATTTCCACGGCAAGAACCGCGTGCTGTCATTGCCGGAGGTGTTCCTTTACTCCTCCAATATCGGATCGGCCCGTGAGGCCGAAATGGTCGGCATCGAGGGGCACCGCGAATTCCTGCATCGCCTTGGCCTTCTGGACAGGATGCAGACCGAACTGCCTGAAGTCGCCCGCCCGACCGAACCGAAGGTCTGGAAGCAGGTCAACTCCTTCACCATCGCCTTCGGCCATGGCGTGTCGACGACGCCGCTGCAGGCGGCCGTCGGCTGCGCGGCGCTGATGCAGGGCTACCTGATCCCGCCGACTTTCCTGGTCCGCAGCGAGCAGGATGCCATGGCGGTGGCCAAGAGAGTGGTCAGCGAAAAGACTGTGGAGGGCATGCGCTACCTCTATACGCTCAATGCCGAGAAGGGCTCGGCCAGAAACGCCAGGGCCCCCGGCTACCGCGTTGGCGGCAAGACCGGAACCGCCGAGAAGGTGATCAATGGCCGCTACTCGAAGGAACTGAATTTCAACACCTTCGTCGCTGCCTTCCCGATGGATGATCCGCAATATCTGGTGTTTACGATCGCTGACGCTCCGCACCCGGAAAAGCCCGGGATGACCGACGTCGCCGCCAACAATGCGGGTGTCATGGCCGGAAACATCATCAGGCGGGCAGCCGCCATGCTTGGCGTGAAGCCAGATTTCAGCCATGAAAATGGCGCAACGCTGGTTTCCTATCAGTGATTCTTAGGGCGCGCCGGCAACTGCGCGCCATTTTGTTGAGATAAACGGGGTTCGATGCACCTGAGAGATTTAGCCGGTATCCTGCCTGTCGAGGGAACATCTTCCCGCGATGTGGAGGTAACCGGGATTTCGTCGGATTCCCGCACGGTCAAGACCGGCGTGGTCTTTTTCGCGCTCGCCGGCAGCAAGGCGGATGGTTCGGCCTATGCCGCCGATGCGGCAAAGCGCGGCGCAGCGGCGGTTGTCGTGGGCAAGGCCGGCGCCATTTCCGGTCTTTCCGTCCCGGTGCTCAGCGTCGACGACCCACGCCTGGCGCTGGCGCTGAGCGCGGCACGTTTCTTCGACAGCCAGCCGGAGACCATGGTCGCGGTTACCGGCACCGCAGGCAAGACCTCGGTCGCCGCCTTCACCAGGCAGATCTGGGAGCAGGCCGGCTTTGCCGCCGCGTCCATTGGCACCACCGGCGTGGTGGCGCCGGGCCGCAACGATTACGGTTCGTTGACCACACCCGATCCAGTGGCTTTGCACCAGTTGCTCAAGGAATTGGCGGAGGCCGGCGTCACACACGCCTCGATGGAGGCTTCCAGCCATGGTCTCGACCAGCGCCGTCTCGATGGCGTCAAGCTCGCCGCGGGCGGTTTCACCAATCTCGGCCGCGACCATATGGACTATCATCCGACGGTCGAGGACTACCATCGCGCCAAATTGCGCCTGTTCGACACGCTGCTGCCGAAAGGCGCGCCGGCGGTCATCTTTGCCGACGATCCGTGGTCGGCGCCGACCATCCAGGCTGCGCAGGCCGCGGGGCTCAATGTGCTGACTGTCGGCCGCCATGGCGATTTCCTGCGCCTGAAGCGGGTCGAGCACGAGCGCCACCGCCAGCGCGCCGAGGTCGAAGCTGACGGCGTGCTCTACGAGATCGACCTGCCGCTCGCCGGCGACTTCCAGATCGCCAATGCCCTGGTTTCGGCCGGGCTGGCCATTTCCACCGGAACGCCGGTCGCCAAAGCTTTGATGGCGTTGGAGAAACTTCAGGGGGCACCGGGACGGCTCGACCTTGTCGGCGCCACCGCCAATGGCGCGCCCGTCTATGTCGACTATGCCCACAAGCCGGATGCGCTGGAAAATGTGCTGGCCGCCGTGCGCCCGTTCACCACCGGTCGCGTCATCGTCGTGTTCGGCTGCGGCGGCGACCGCGACCGGGGCAAGCGGCCGATCATGGGCGAAATCGCCACGCGGCTGGCCGACGTCGTCATCGTCACCGACGACAATCCGCGCTCGGAAGTGCCGGAAACGATCCGTGCCGCGATCCTGGCAGCCGCGCCCCGCGCGATTGAAATCGGCGACCGCCGCAAGGCGATCCACGAAGCGGTCGCCATGCTCAAAGCGGGCGATACGCTGATCGTTGCCGGCAAGGGCCATGAAGAGGGCCAGACCATCGGCGCCGAGACTTTTCCGTTCTCCGACCACGAAGAAGTCCGGTCGGCGCTGCGGGAGCGGGCCGCATGAGCGTGCTCTGGACTTCCGAGGCGCTGGTCGACGCCATGGGCGGTCGGCCGCTCGGGCCGATGCCGGAGGGAATTTCGGGGATCTCGATCGACAGCCGCAGCCTGCAGCCGGGCGACGCCTTCTTCGCCATCAAGGGCGAGGCGATGGACGGCCATGACTTCGCGACCGCGGCGATCAAGGCCGGCGCCGGCGTTCTGGTCGTCGCCGAGGGCAAATTGCCGTCGCTTGGGCGGCTGACGGCGCCGATGATCGTCGTGCAGGATGTGCTGGCAGCACTGGAGAAACTCGGTGTTGCCGCCCGCGCCCGTTCCAGCGCAAAAATCATCGCGGTGACCGGATCGGCCGGCAAGACCACCACCAAGGAGGCGCTGCGTCATGTGCTGTCGGCCGTCGGCACGGTGCATGCTTCGGCGCAGTCCTTCAACAATCATTGGGGCGTGCCGCTGACGCTGGCGCGCATGCCCGGCGATTGCGACTATGCGGTGTTCGAGATCGGCATGAACCATCCCGGCGAGATCCGGCCGTTGGTCAAGATGGTCCGGCCACATGTGGCCATCGTCACGATGATCGCCGCCGCGCATCTCGGCTTCTTTAGAAATCTCGACGAGATCGCCAAGGCCAAGGCCGAGATTTTTGAAGGCATCGAGCCCGGCGGTGCGGCCTTGCTCAACCGCGACGATGCGCGCTGGAAGCTGCTCGACAAGATGGCGCGGGCCGCCGGCGTCGAACATGTCTTTGGCTTCGGCGAGAATGCACGGTCGACCTACAAGCTGACCAAATGCGAGCTGCATGCCGGTCATTCCGATATCACCGCCAGGATCGGCGGTCAGGATGTCGTTGCCCGGATCGGCGCGCCTGGCCGCCACATGGTGCAGAATGTGCTCGCCGTTCTTGGCGCGGCGCATCTCGTTGAAGCTGACATCGCAAAGGTGGCGGAAGCGCTGGCCGATCTCTCTGCGGAGCGTGGCCGTGGCAAGCGCCATGTGCTGCGCCATCCCAAGGGACCGATCACACTGATCGACGAGAGCTACAACGCCAATCCGGCCTCGATGGCTGCTGCCATGGCGCTGCTCAACGCGACGCCTGTCACGGGCGAGAGCCGGCGCATCGCCGTGCTCGGCGACATGCTCGAGCTCGGCGACCATTCGGCCAAGCTGCATGCAGCCCTGGCCGAATTGATCGTCGGGACCGGCACGCACACGGTCTTTCTCGGCGGCCCGGAAATGCGGGCGCTGGCAGACATCCTGCCCGACGAGATCAAAACGGAATACCGCGCCGGCGCCGAGGAATTGAAGCCGCTGTTGTTGTCGACGCTGAAGGCCGGCGACGTTGTGATGATCAAATCGTCGAAAGGCATCGGCTTTTCAAAGCTGGTCGAGGCCTTGCTCGGCAAATATCCGGCGGAAGCCGCAGGCACGAAACAGAACTAGTCCGGGGGACGGAATCGCATGTTTACATTGCTCGTCGATTTTGCGGACATGGTCTCGGTCTTCAATGTCTTCCGCTACATTACCTTCCGCACCGGCGGTGCGCTGATCACCTCGGCGTTGATCGTCTTCATCTTCGGGCCGACCATCATCAATTCGCTGAGGCTGCGGCAAGGCAAGGGCCAGCCGATCCGTGCCGATGGCCCGCAGACGCATTTCAAGAAGGCCGGCACGCCGACCATGGGCGGGCTGATGATCCTGTGCGGCATCGTCGGCTCGTCGCTTCTATGGGCGAACCTCTCCTCGATCTATGTCTGGGTGGTGCTCTTGGTGACGCTGGGCTTCGGTTCGATCGGCTTTTACGACGACTATCTCAAGGTAACCAAGCAGTCGCATCTCGGCTTTTCCGGCAAGGCGCGGCTGGCGTTGGAATTCGTCATCGCCGGCATCGCCGCCTGGGCGATCATGCATAATGGCCAGGCGCCGTTCTCATCGTCGCTGACTTTCCCCTTCGCCAAGGAATTCATCATCAATCTCGGCTGGTTCTTCGTGCCGTTCTCCTGCTTCGTCATTGTCGGCGCCGGCAATGCGGTGAATTTGACCGATGGCCTCGACGGGCTGGCGATCGTGCCGATCATGATCGCGGCGGCATCCTTTGGCGTCATCGCCTACCTCTCCGGCAACGCGGTGTTCGCCGAATACCTGCAGATCCATTTCGTGCCCGGCACCGGCGAACTGGCCGTCGTGCTCGGCGCCGTCATCGGCGCCGGCCTCGGCTTCCTCTGGTTCAACGCGCCGCCGGCGGCGATCTTCATGGGCGACACCGGTTCGCTGGCCATGGGTGGCCTGATCGGTACGGTCGCGGTCGCCACCAAGCACGAGATCGTGCTGGTCATCGTCGGCGGATTGTTTGTCGTGGAAATCCTGTCGGTCATCATTCAGGTCGGCTACTTCAAGATGACCGGCAAGCGCGTGTTCCTGATGGCGCCGATCCATCATCATTTCGAAAAGCTCGGCTGGACCGAAAGCCAGGTGGTGATCCGCTTCTGGATCATCGCCGTCATCCTGGCGCTGGTCGGCCTGTCGACCCTCAAGCTGAGATAGGAACCCGCTTGATCCCCGCCGCATCCTTTTCGGGCAAACGCGTTTCGCTCTTCGGGCTCGGTGGCTCGGGGATCGCCACGGCGCGCGCGCTGATCGAGGGCGGCGCCGACGTGCTCGCCTGGGACGACAATCCCGATAGCGTCGCCAAGGCTGCTGACCAAGGCATTGCGACCGCCGATCTGCGCGGCGCCGACTGGTCGAAATTCTCGGCCTTCGTGCTCTCACCCGGCGTACCGCTGACGCATCCCAAGCCGCACTGGACGGTGGAGTTGGCGCGTGGCTCCGGCGTCGAGGTGATCGGCGATATCGAATTGTTCTGCCGCGAGCGGATTGCGCGCGCGCCTGATGCGCCGTTCATCGCTATCACCGGCACCAACGGCAAGTCGACGACCACGGCGCTGACCGCGCATATCCTCAAATCGGCAGGGCGCGACACGCAGATGGGCGGCAATATCGGCCGGGCCATCATGACGCTCGATCCACCGCAGGCTGACCGGGACTATGTCGTCGAGTGTTCGTCCTACCAGATCGATCTCGCGCCCTCGATCAACCCGACGGCCGGCATCCTGCTCAACCTGACGCCCGACCATCTCGACCGCCACGGCACCATGCAGCATTACGCTTCGATCAAGGAGCGGCTGGTTGCCGGCAGCGAGACGGCGATCGTCGGCGTTGACGATTCCTGGTGCGCGCAGATCGCTGACCGGCTGGAGAGGGCGGGCCGGGAGGTGATCCGCATCTCCAAGCGGCTGCCGCTGACCGACGGTTATTTCGCAGACGGTTCCGATCTGATGGAAGCCGTCCATGGCCGCTACAGCCGCGTCGCCTTCCTCGAAGGCATCGGTTCGTTGCGCGGCCAGCACAATGCGCAGAACGCGCTTGCCGCTGTTGCCGCCTGCCTCAGGGTCGGCTTGAGCCTGGGCGAGATCCAGGCGGGACTGGAGAGCTTTCCAGGCCTCGCGCATCGCATGGAGCAGGTCGGACGCAAGGACCACGTGCTGTTTGTCAACGATTCCAAGGCGACCAATGCCGATGCGGCGGCACCCGCGCTGTCGAGCTTCCCGCGCATCTACTGGATCGCCGGCGGACTGCCCAAGGAAGGCGGCATCGAGCCGCTGCGCGGTTTCTTCCCACGCATCGCCAAGGCCTATCTGATCGGCGAGGCGGCGCCCGCGTTCTCGGCGACGCTCGGCGAAGCCGTGCCCTATGAAATCTCGGGCACGCTGGCCGCCGCGGTCGACCATGCCGCGAAAGACGCGGCCAAGGATGACAGCGGCGAGGCGGTGGTGCTGCTGTCGCCGGCCTGCGCCAGTTTCGACCAGTTCAAGAATTTCGAAGTTCGCGGCGAAGCCTTCAGGCAAGCTGCGAATGCTATCGAGGGCGTGAAACCCATCGGAGGGGCACGATAATGCAAAGCCGTCTCGACAAAAGCCCGGTTGCAACCTGGTGGTGGACGATCGATCGCTGGTTCCTGGCGGCGTTCCTGTCGCTGATGGGGCTTGGCATCGTCTTGTCCTTTGCGGCAAGCCCGGCGGTGGCCGAACGCATCGGCCTCGACAGTTTCCACTTTGCCACCAGGCAGATCATCTTCACCGTGCCGGCGCTCGGCGTGATGCTGGCAGTGTCCTTCCTGGAATCGCGGCAGATCCGGCGCATGGCGCTGATCATCCTGGGCATCATGCTGGTGCTGATGGTGGCCGTGCTCTATATCGGCGTCGAGGTGAAAGGCGCGCGGCGCTGGGTGTCGTTTGTCGGCATGTCGATCCAGCCGTCGGAATTCCTGAAACCCGCTTTCGTCATCGTCTGCGCCTGGCTGTTCGCCGAACACAAGCGCCAGCCCGACATTCCGGGCAATTTGTTTGCCATGCTGCTGCTGATCCTGGTCATCTCGCTTCTGGTGGCGCAGCCCGATCTCGGCCAGACCATGCTGGTGACCGGCACCTGGGGCGTCATGTTCTTCATGGCCGGCCTGCCCTGGCTATGGATCATCGCGCTTGGCGCCACCGGCGCCGGCGGCCTGTTTGCCGCTTATACGGTGTTCCCGCACGTCGCCGCCCGCATCGACAAATTCCTGACCGGCGAAGGCGACACGTTCCAGGTCGACATGGGCCGCGAGGCGCTGATCAACGGCCACTGGTTCGGCGTCGGGCCGGGCGAGGGCACGGTCAAGCGGGTCATTCCCGACGCGCATGCCGACTTCGTCTTTTCGGTCGCCGGCGAAGAGTTCGGGCTGATCATGTGCTTCTTCATCATGTCGATCTTCGCCTTCATCGTGCTGCGCGGCCTCAGCACGGCGCTGAAGGAACATGATGATTTCACCCGCTACGCCGTCGGCGGTCTCGTCACCGTGTTCGGCCTGCAGTCGGTCATCAACATGTGCGTCAACCTGCAACTGATGCCGGCCAAGGGCATGACGCTGCCTTTCATCTCCTATGGCGGCTCCTCGCAGATCGCCATTGCCATCTCGATGGGCATGGTGCTGGCGCTGACCCGCAAGCGACCGGAAAAGCGCAAGCAGATGGGCTTTGCCCTGTCGCAGCGCGCCCTGCCGGCGGAGTGATATGGCGCGGGGTGTCATCCTTCTCGCGGCGGGCGGAACAGGCGGACATTTGTTTCCGGCCGAGGCGCTGGCGCATGAGCTGATCGAGCGCGGCTGGAGCGTGCATCTGGCGACGGACGACCGCGCCGAGCGCTTTGCCGGCCATTTCCCGGCCGCCGCCATCCATCCGATCCAGTCGGCGACGATGGGCTCGAAAAACCCTGTCGCGCTGCTTGGCGCGTTCTGGAAGATCTGGCGCGGCGTGCGCCAGGCCTCCGCCGTCATCGCCAGGATCAAGCCTGATGCGGTCGTCGGCTTTGGCGGTTATCCGACCTTGCCACCGCTCTATGCCGCGACGCGGCGCAAGCTGCCGACGCTGATCCATGAGCAGAACGCGGTGATGGGCCGCGCCAACCGGGCGCTGTCCGGGCGCGTCGATGCCATTGCCGGCGGCTTCCTGCCGCAAGATGAAAGCGCCACAGGCGCCAAGACGGTGACGACCGGCAATCCGGTCAGGCCGCCAATCCTGGAGGCGGCAAAGACGCCCTATAAGGCATCCCAAGGGGCGGATCCGTTCAGGCTCCTGGTGTTCGGCGGCAGCCAGGGCGCGCAGTTCTTTTCCGATGCCATGCCGGCGGCGATCGCACTTCTGCCGGAGGCGCAGCGCAAGCGGCTGGTGATCACCCAGCAGGCCCGCGCCGACGACGTGGCGCGGGTGAAGGCTGGCTATGCGGCACTCGGCGTCCATGTCGAGGTCTCGCCCTTCTTCACCGATATGGCACAGCGCATGGGCGCGGCGCATCTGGTGATCTCGCGCTCCGGCGCCTCGACGGTTTCGGAGATCGCCGTCATCGGCCGGCCGGCGCTGCTGGTGCCTTATCCCTATGCGCTGGATCACGATCAGGCGGCGAACGCAGCCGCCCTTGCCGCGGCGGGCGGCGGCGAGGTGCATCCGCAATCGTCACTGTCGCCGGAGCGCATCGCGGCTCTCATTGGCGGGCTGATGGACACTCCCGAGCGGCTGACGGCCATGGCTGCCGGAGCGAAGTCGGCTGGCCGGCCGAACGCGGCACGGTTGCTCGCTGATCTCACAGAGGCTATTGCGTCCAGAAAAACCGTTTCGGATTTCAGGAAAGGGACGCATTGATGAAGATGCCGCAGACCATCGGCCTTGTGCATTTCATCGGCATTGGCGGGATCGGCATGAGCGGCATCGCCGAGGTTCTGCACAATCTCGGCTACAAGGTGCAGGGTTCGGACCAGGCCGACAGCGCCAATGTCCAGCGGCTGCGCGACAAGGGCATCGAATGCTTTGTCGGCCACAAGGCCGAGAATATCGGCGCGGCCGAAGTGGTGGTCGTCTCCACCGCGATCAAGAAATCCAATCCCGAGCTGAAGGCCGCGCGGGAGAAGTTGCTCCCAATTGTCCGCCGGGCCGAGATGCTGGCCGAACTGATGCGCTTCCGCCAGGCGGTCGCGATCGGTGGCACGCATGGCAAGACCACAACCACGTCGATGGTGGCGACGCTGCTCGATGCCGGCGGGCTCGACCCGACGGTGATCAATGGCGGCATCATCAATGCCTATGGCACCAATGCCCGTATGGGCGATGGCGAGTGGATGGTGGTCGAAGCCGACGAAAGCGACGGCACCTTCCTCAAGCTGCCGGCCGAGATCGCCGTCGTCACCAACATCGATCCCGAGCATCTGGACCATTATGGCAGTTTCGACAAGGTGCGCGAGGCCTTCCGGCAATTCGTCGAGAACGTGCCGTTCTACGGTTTTGGCGTGATGTGCACCGACCATCCGGAAGTACAGGCGCTGGTCAGCCGCATCGAGGACCGCCGCGTCATCACCTATGGCGAGAACGCGCAGGCCGATGTGCGTTTCACCAACCACCGCATGGCCGGTGCCGTCTCGGCATTCGACGTGGTGATCCGCGACCGCAAGACCGGCGGCCAGACGACGATATCGGATCTGCGGCTGCCGATGCCCGGCCGCCACAACGTCTCCAACGCCACCGCCGCAATTGCGGTCGCGCATGAACTCGGCCTGTCGGCCGAAGCGATCAAGAAGGGGCTGTCGTCCTTTGCCGGCGTCAAGCGGCGCTTCACCCACACCGGCTCGTGGAACGGCGTCGACATCTTCGACGATTACGGCCACCACCCGGTCGAGATCACGGCGGTGTTGAAAGCGGCGCGCAGCGCCACCAAGGGCCGCGTCATCGCCATTGCGCAGCCGCACCGCTTCACCCGGCTGCACGATCTGTTCGACGAGTTTTCGGTCTGTTTCAACGATGCCGACACGGTGATGGTGGCGCCGGTCTATGCGGCGGGCGAGGAGCCGATCGACGGCGTGACCTCGGAGGCGCTGGTGTCGCGCATCCGCTCCGGGGGCCATCGCGATGCGCGCTACGTCGAAACCCCTGCCGCGATTTCGCCCGTCATCCGCGCGTTGGCGAAACCGGGCGACTTCGTCATCTTCCTGGGCGCCGGCAACATCACCCAATGGGCCTATGCGCTGCCTGGGGAACTCGGCGGTACCGTCTCATGATGCGCGGCCAGGACCTGCTCGACAAACTTGGCGACCGGCTTGCCGGCCTGCGCGGCCGCATCACGCCCAATGCCGAGATGGACAAGATCACCTGGTTCCGCGCCGGCGGTCTGGCGGACGCCCTGTTCCAGCCGGCCGACGAGGAGGATCTGGCTGCCTTCCTGCGCGCCGTGCCGGAGGACATCCCGCTCACCATCGTCGGTGTCGGCTCCAACCTCCTGGTGCGCGACGGCGGCATTCCAGGTTTCGTCATCCGGCTTTCGGCCAAGGGCTTTGGCGAGGCCGAGGTGGTTTCGCCGACCGTCATCAAGGCCGGTGCTGCGACGCCCGACAAGCGCGTCGCGGCCGTCGCTTATGAGGCCGGCATTGGCGGCTTTCATTTCTATCACGGCATTCCCGGCGCCATCGGCGGGGCGCTGAGGATGAATGCCGGCGCCAATGGCGTCGAGACGCGGGAACGTGTCGTCGAGGTGCGGGCGCTCGACCGCAAGGGCAATCTCCACACACTCAGCAATGAAGACATGGGCTATGCCTATCGTCACTCGGCCGCACCTGCCGGGCTGATCTTCACCTCCGCCGTTTTCGAAGGTGTTCTGGAAGACCCAGAGGCGATCAAGGCGGCCATGGACGCCGTCCAGACGCATCGCGAGACGGTGCAGCCGATCCGCGAGAAGACCGGCGGCTCAACCTTCAAGAATCCGGAAGGCACCTCGGCCTGGAAGGAAATCGACAAGGCGGGCTGCCGCGGTTTGATGATCGGCGGCGCGCAGATGTCGCCGATGCACTGCAACTTCATGATCAACACCGGAACAGCGACCGGTTACGATCTCGAATATCTCGGCGAGACGGTGCGCGCTCGCGTGCTTGAAAAATCGGGCATCCGCCTGCAGTGGGAAATCAAGCGCCTCGGCAATTTCCGCCCCGGCCATGCCGTGCAGGAATTCCTCGGACAGCTTCTTTAGCGCAAGCTGAAGTTCATGTGATGCTTGAACTTCAAAGGTCTGAAACAACAGCGCCACCGTTGCTCCAAAGACTCACAACACGCTTTTTCCGGCCGTTTTCGCGGAAAGTGAATCTGTCGGAATCATAAGCACTTGCCAGCGAATCAACTCTCTGATTCTCTGCCTTAAAGCGTTTCCTGATTTGAGTCGTTCGACGCGTCGACCGCGTTTTCCGTCTGGGGGGGCAACCTGCCGGGAGACTCGGACTCAATCTGGTCGCTGAATGCGTGGTTGCGGGCCCGCCGTGAGAGGGATGACGGGATATGAAGAACAAGCATGTGGCTGTCCTCCTGGGCGGATTCTCGTCCGAGCGGCCCGTGTCTCTGTCTTCGGGAAAGGCGTGTGCGGATGCGCTTGAGAATGAAGGCTACCAGGTTACCCGCGTCGATGTTGCGCGCGATGTCGGCGCCGTGCTCACCGAACTCAAGCCCGATGTCGTCTTCAACGCACTGCACGGCCCGTTCGGTGAAGACGGCACCATCCAGGGCATCCTCGAATATCTGGCCATTCCCTACACCCATTCGGGCGTGCTCGCCTCGGCGCTCGCCATGAACAAGGAGCAAGCCAAGAAGGTCGCCAAGGCTGCCGGCATCGCGGTGGCGGAATCGAAGGTTGCCAGCCGCTTTGCCATCCAGAACAAGCATCCGATGAAGCCGCCCTACGTGGTCAAGCCGGTCAATGAAGGCTCAAGCTTCGGCGTCGTCATCGTGCATGAAGGGCAGTCGCATCCGCCGCAGGTCATCGGCTCGTCCGAATGGAAATATGGCGAGACCGTCATGGTCGAGCGCTACATCCATGGGCGCGAGCTGACCTGCGCCGTCATGGGCGACGTGGCGCTCGGCGTCTGCGAGATCATTCCGACCGGCCATTCCTTCTACGACTATGATTCAAAATACGTCGCCGGCGGATCAAAACACGAAATCCCTGCTAAAATTTCATCAAATATTTACCAAAAAATACAGACACTGGCGCTCAAGGCACATCTGGCTATCGGCTGCCGGGGCGTTTCCCGATCGGACTTCCGCTATGACGACCGTCACTCCGAAAACGGCGAGATTGTCTGGCTCGAGATCAACACTCAGCCGGGCATGACGCCGACGTCTTTGGTGCCTGAAATCGCCGCCCAGGCCGGGCACTCGTTTGGCGAATTGTTGAGTTGGATGGTGGAGGACGCTTCGTGTCTGCGTTGAAATGGGGGCAGGACAAGGGCAGGGGCGGCGCCGGGCCGGCGCTGTTCGGCATGCCGTTGTCGTTCGACCATTTCGTGCTGCCGCGCGTGCTGCGCCGGCCGGTGCGCGTGCTGGCGCGCCTGGGCGGCGGCGACTTCGTCGCGCCGCGCTTTTCCGCGGCCATCCTGTCGGCTTCGCTCATTGCATCAAGCAGCCTCTATGGCGCCATTCTCGGCGGTCATGCCGACGACATCGTCCAGAGCATCACCGCCCGGACCGGCTTTGCCGTCGACCAGATCAAGGTGGTCGGCAACCGCCAGACTTCGGAGATCGACATACTGGACCGGCTCGAGCTCGACGGCTGGACGTCACTGATCGGCTTCGATGCCGAGGCCGCGCGTGAACGTATTGATACCTTGCCCTGGGTCGAAGTGGCGGCGGTGCGCAAGGTCTATCCACATACGCTGGAAGTGCGTGTCGAGGAGCGCGAGCCCTTCGCGCTCTGGCAGCAGGGCGCGGAGCTTTCGGTCATCGAACGCTCCGGCGCGGTGATCGCGCCGTTCTCCGGCGGCAAGCAGGCGCTGCTGCCGCTGATCATCGGCACCGGCGCGCCGGCCAAGGCCCCCGACTTCGTGGCCAAGATCAACAAATTTCCCGAGCTCGCGGCTCGGGTCAAAGGCTATATCCGCATCGGCGAACGGCGCTGGGACCTTAAGCTGGAAAACGGCATCACGATCAAGCTGCCCGAGGATGGCGAGGACCAGGCGATCGCCGATCTGGTTCGGATGGACCACGACAACGGGCTTCTGACGCGGGACATCGCCGCCGTCGACATGCGCATCTCCGATCGCCTGGTGGTGCAGCTGACGCCGGAAGCGGCGACGCAGCGCCAGGCCGCGCTCAATGAAAAGCCGCAAAATCTGAAGCGCAAGTCGGGGACGAAGATATGAGCTGGCTTGGCGGCAACAGCGATGCCTCTTCGCGGCGTTCCGGCACGCTCACCGTGCTGGATGTCGGCTCAAGCAAGGTTTGCTGCGTGGTGGCGAAACTGAAGCCGCGCGAGGACGGCAAGCTGTTGCGCGGCCGCTCGCACCGCATCCAGGTGATCGGCATCGGCCACCAGAAATCGCACGGCGTGAAGTCGGGCGTGGTCGTCGATCTCGACCGCGCGGAGCACGCCATTCGCCTGTCCGTCGACGCAGCCGAACGCATGGCGGGACTGACCGTGGATTCGCTGATCGTCAACATGACGGCCGGCCGGCTGAAGAGCGAAACCTATTCGGCCACCATCAATCTCGGTGGCCATCAGGCCGACGAAGCCGACATCAAGCGCGTGCTTGCCGCCGGCGCCAAGCAGGCGCTCAAGGCCGAACGCGACGTGATCCATTCGCTGCCCGTCGGCTTTTCGCTGGACGCCGAGCGCGGCGTGCGCGATCCGCGCGGCATGGTCGGCGACCAGCTCGGCGTCGATATGCATGTGCTGACGGGCGATGCCGCGCCGCTGCGCAATCTGGAGCTCTGCATCAACCGCTCGCATCTTTCGGTCGAGCGCATGGTGGCGACGCCCTATGCCAGCGGGCTTGCGGCCCTGGTCGACGACGAACTGGAAATGGGTGCGGCCTGCATCGACATGGGCGGCGGCACGACGACCATCTCGGTGTTTTCGGAAGGCAAATTCGTCCACGCCGATGCCATTGCCATCGGCGGCAATCATGTGACGCTCGATATGGCCAAGGGCCTGTCGACCTCGCTCGACGCCGCGGAGCGGCTGAAGGTGATGCATGGTTCGGCGCTGCCTGGCAGTGCCGACGATCGCGACCTGGTCTCGATCCAGCCGATCGGCGAAGACGGCGAGATGCCGCTGCAGATCCCGCGCTCGGTGATGACGCGCGTCATCCGCGCCCGCATCGACGAGACGCTGGAACTGTTGCGCGACCGGCTGAACAAGTCGGGCTACGGCAATGCCGTGGGAAAACGCGTCGTGCTGACCGGCGGCGCCAGCCAGCTTGCGGGTCTCCCCGAGGCGGCGCGCCGCATTCTGGGACGCAATGTGCGCATCGGACGCCCGCTCGGCGTGGCGGGCCTGCCGGAAGCTGCCAAGGGGCCGGCTTTCTCGACGGCGGTCGGGCTGCTGATCTATCCGCAGATGGCGAGCTTCGAGAGCCATCCGGCGAAAGGAATTTCCGGTCTCAGGATGACCGGGACGGGCGGAAAACTGCATCGCATGAGTCAGTGGTTGAGAGACAGTTTCTAATTGACGGGGACAGCCCCATAGGCGGCCGCGGCGGCGAAGCGGCGGGAAAGGCAAAGGACGGAGACAATGACGATCAATCTGCAAAAGCCGGACATCACCGAGCTCAAGCCGCGGATCACCGTATTCGGTGTCGGCGGCGGCGGCGGCAATGCCGTCAACAACATGATCACCGCGGGCTTGCGCGGTGTCGAGTTCGTCGTGGCCAACACCGATGCACAGGCGCTGACCATGTCGAAGGCCGAGCGGCTGATCCAGCTCGGCGCGCATGTCACCGAGGGGCTCGGCGCCGGCTCGCAGCCTGAAGTGGGCCGTGCGGCGGCGGAAGAGTGCATCGATGAGATCATCGATCATCTCTCCAACACCCATATGTGCTTCGTCACCGCCGGTATGGGTGGCGGCACCGGAACCGGTGCGGCTCCCGTGGTTGCCCGCGCGGCGCGCGAACGGGGTATCCTCACCGTCGGCGTCGTCACCAAGCCGTTCCATTTCGAAGGCCAGCGCCGCATGAAGACGGCGGATCTCGGCATCGAGGAGCTGCAGAAATGTGTCGATACCCTGATCGTCATCCCCAACCAGAACCTGTTCCGGCTGGCCAATGACAAGACCACCTTTGCCGACGCCTTCGCCATGGCCGACCAGGTGCTCTACTCCGGTGTTGCCTGCATCACCGACCTGATGGTCAAGGAAGGTCTGATCAATCTCGACTTCGCCGACGTGCGTTCGGTGATGCGCGAAATGGGCAAGGCGATGATGGGCACCGGCGAAGCTTCGGGCGAGGGCCGCGCGATGGCCGCCGCCGAGGCGGCGATCGCCAATCCGTTGCTCGATGAGACCTCGATGAGGGGCGCCAAGGGCCTGCTGATCTCGATCACCGGCGGCCGCGACCTAACCCTGTTCGAAGTCGACGAGGCCGCGACCCGCATCCGCGAGGAAGTCGATCAGGACGCCAACATCATCCTCGGCGCCACCTTCGACGAGGAACTCGAAGGCGTCATCCGCGTCTCGGTGGTCGCCACCGGCATCGACAAATCGGCAGCTGAAATTGCCGCGGCGCCGATCTCGATCCGGGCCGTGCCGCCGCAGCAGAAGCCGGTCAGCCGCCCAGCGGCTCCGGGGGCGGAAGGCCGTCCGGCACCGGTCCAGCAGCAGACCTATGAGCAGCGCGCGGCCGATCCGGTGGCCGAGGCGATCCAACTTGCCGAGGCCAATGCGGCGGCAATGGCTCGTCCGACGCCGATGGCCCAGGCGGAAGATTTCCGCCCGCAGAGCAAGATCTTCCAGGCCCCGCCTGCCCAGCCGCAGCCTGTCGTGCAGCAGGTGATGCAACCGGCGCCGATGCGGGAAATGCCGCAGCCGGTGGCTGCCGCACCGCAGCGCATGCCGCGGGTGGAGGATTTTCCGCCTGTGGTGCGGGCCGAGGTGGAAGCCAAGGGCCGTCCGGCCGACCATGAAAACAGCGGGCCGATGGGGCTGCTCAAGCGGCTGACCAACGGGCTGACGCGCCGCGAAGAAGAGCCGGCCCGGTTGCAGCCGGCACAGCCGCGCGAACCGAAACTGCGCCAGGCGGCGCCGGAAATGCGCCGCCTTGCCAGCCAGGATCCGCAGCTTTACGCGCCGCGCCGCGGTCAGCTCGACGATCAGGGCCGGTTGACGCCGCAGACCAGGTCGACCCAGGAAGACGACCAGCTGGAGATACCGGCTTTCCTGCGCCGCCAGGCCAACTGAGCCGTTAACGGTATGTAACACTTGTTAACAGGCAGACGAGAGATTGTCTGCCTGTTAACGTTTAAAGTGGTTTAATAACAAGGCGTTACGATGTGACGCTCAAGGTCTGTCGCGGTTACACAGAGTAAGAAACCGTGATTTGGAGTCTCCCTGACAGACCATTATCTTTGCCGCAGCACTTTCGGTGTGCTGGGATTCGGGGAAGTGGCCCTGCCTGCCGACAAAAAAGAGCCGCGCCTTTTGGGTTAAAGCGGACTTAGGCGTTTGGGCTATGGGGTTTGTCTTGCAAGACTATCAGACGACACTGAAATCGCGTGCAACGCTGACCGGTACCGGCGTTCACAGCGGCAAACCGGTCACCGTCAATTTCCTCCCTGCGGACGCCGACACCGGCGTGCTCTTCCACCTTTCGAACGGAAGCGAGAGCCGCGAGTTCCGCGCGCTGGTTGCTGAAGTCGGCGCGACCGATCTCTGCACCATGCTCGGCGATCCGGCAGGCGAGCATATCGCCACCGTCGAACATCTGATGGCGACGCTTTTCGGGCTCGGCATCGACAACATCGTCATCGAGATCGACGGTCATGAGGTTCCGATCCTCGATGGCAGTGCGGTGGCGTTCGTGGAAGCCATCGACCAAGCCGGCATCGAGACGCTGGCGGTCAAGCGCCGCTACATCAGGGTGGTCAAGCCCGTCCGCATCGAGAATGGCGCGTCCTGGGCCGAGTTCAGGCCCTATAGCGGCACGCGCTTCGAGGTCGAGATCGATTTCGAAAGCCCGGCGATCGGCCGCCAGCTATTCGCCTCCGACATCAACCCCGACATCTTTCGCCAGGATATCGCGCGCGCCCGCACCTTCGGCTTCATGAAGGATGTCGAGCGGCTGTGGGCGGCCGGCTATGCGCTGGGCTCCTCGCTGGAGAACTCGCTGGTGATCGGCGACGACAACCGGGTGATCAACATGGGCGGCCTGCGCTACCCCAATGAGTTCGCTCGCCACAAGACGATGGACGCGATGGGCGATCTGGCGCTGGCCGGCGCCCGTTTCATCGGTTGCTTCCGCTCCTATCGCGGCGGTCACCGGATGAATGCGGCTGCTTTGCGGCGGCTTCTGTCCGACCGTTCGGCCTTCGAGGTCGTCGAGACCACGCGCCGCGAGCGCGGCCGCACCGCCGAGATGAGCGCCGTCACCGGCCCTGTCTTTGCGCCCTGGGTGATCTGATTCTTAACGATTTTCTGGCTCTCTGAACGCTGGCCGGTGTTGCACGAAAGCATCACCGGCCAGTGAAAGTGCGTAGCATTCGGGGCAACACCAAGCCGCCACAAAAATGTGCGATTGGCTAGACATAGCGTTGCTGGGCAAGGCAGTTATGGTTTATGGCTGCTGCCGTCTGTTAGGCGCATGTCGCTCAAAAGTGGGGATCAGTTTTGAGGGAACGCCATGCGAAAGGCATTGAACTAACGCCGAAAGGGCGCAATCCAATCATGTTCTTCAAGCGAGTTGGTCAATCGAAAGCGCCGTATCGGGCTGTTTTCCTGGCGCTTTCGGTGGTTGTGCCATCGCTCTTCCTCTCGGCCTGCATGTCGTCCGAGAAAGACGTCGACCTGTCGACCTATGTCGACCAGACCGAACCGGCCGACGTCCTTTACAATCAAGGCCTTGCCAATCTCAATGCCGGCCGCCTGGATGAGGCGAGCAAGAAGTTCGACGCCGTCGACCGCCAGCACCCCTATTCGGAATTCGCCCGCAAATCGATGGTGATGGGCGCCTTCGCCGACTATCGCGCCGGCCGTTATGACGAAGCGATCGGCTCGGCCAAGCGCTATCTCACGCTCTATCCGTCGACCGACGACGCGGCTTACGCCCAGTATATTATCGGGCTGAGCTACTACAAGCAGATCAAGGACGTCACCCAGGATCAGAAGGAAGCACGCCAGACCGTGCAGACGATGCAGGATCTGGTGACGCGCTGGCCGACGTCGGAATATGTCGACGACGCCAAGGAAAAGATCCGTTTCGCCAACGACCAGCTGGCCGGCAAAGAGATGCAGATCGGCCGCTATTATCTCGAGCGGCGCGAATACATTGCTGCCGTCAAGCGCTTCCGCAACGTTGTCGAGAACTATTCCAACACCCGCCATGTCGAAGAGGCGCTGGCGCGTCTGGCCGAAAGCTATTACGCCATGGGCTTGACCTCGGAAGCGCAAACCGCCGCTGCTGTGCTCGGCACCAATTATCCCGACAGCCAATGGTACAAGGATACCTACAAGCTGTTGCAGAGCAACGGGCTTGAGCCGCGCGAGAATGCCGGATCGTGGATATCCAAGGCCGGCAAGCTGATCACCGGCGCCTGACGCCCGAGCATCGACTGAGGCGGAACGCGCTTTTCGGATTGATCCGACGCTCAAACAAAAAGATAGTGCGGCGCTGCGACTCCATCGGTCGCATGCCGCTTCACAGCGGTTCAGTGGTTTGATTGAGGCGCTGAACCGTCCTAACTTTTTGTTCTACGCAATTCCGGACGGAAAACCGCTACGCACTTTTCCCGGAATTGCTTGAGGTCCGGGTTCTGATGCTTTCCAGACTGTCGATCCGCGATATCGTCCTGATCGAGAAGCTGGATATCGACTTCCAGCCCGGCCTTTCCGTGCTGACCGGTGAAACCGGCGCCGGCAAATCCATCCTTCTCGACGCGCTGTCGCTGGCGCTTGGCGCGCGCGGCGACGCCTCGCTGGTGCGCCACGGCGCGGCACAGGGCCAGGTCATTGCCGTCTTCGATGTGCCGCGCAACCACCCGGTGCGCGCGCTGCTGGCCGAAAACGCCATCGAGGATGACGGCGACATCATCCTGCGCCGGCTGCAGACCGCGGATGGCCGCACCCGTGTCTTCGTCAACGACCAGCCGTCCAGCGTCACCCTGATGCGCGACATCGGCCACGCGCTGGTCGAGATCCACGGCCAGCATGACGAGCGGGCTCTGGTCGATCCCGGCGCCCATCGCGAATTGCTGGACAGTTTTGGCGGCCATCTGGGCGCTGCCCGCGCGACCGGCGAGGCGTGGCGCTACTGGCGTGGCGCCGAGCAGGAGTTCGTCAGGCACCGCGCCAAGGTCGAGGCGGCGGCGCGCGAGGCCGATTATCTCAGGGCCTCGGTGGCGGAACTGGCAAAGCTCGATCCGCAGCCCGGCGAAGAGACGCAACTGGCCGAATTGCGCGCCACGATGATGCGGGCCGAAAAGATCGCCTCGGAAATACACGATGCGCAGGATGTGCTGTCAGGCCCGTCCTCGCCACTGCCGCAACTGGCCAGTTTGCTCCGGCGCCTGCAGCGCAAGGCCAGCGAAGCGCCGGGCCTGCTCGAGGATGTGGTGAAGTCGCTGGATGAGGCGATGCTGTCGCTGGATGCAGCGCAATCGGGCGTCGAGGCGGCACTGCGCGCTACCGAATACGACCCGCAGCGGCTGGAGAAGGCGGAGGAGCGGCTGTTTTCGCTGCGTGCGGCCTCACGCAAGCACAGTGTCGCTGTCGACGATCTGGCGCAACTGCGCGACACCATGTTGGCCGACCTTGCCGATCTCGATGCCGGCGAGGGGCGCCTGCATGTCCTGGAAAAGCAGGCCGCGGCGGCGCGCGAGGCCTACGATATCTCCGCAGCCCAGCTGTCCTCGCTTCGCCATGCCGCGGCGGTCGGGCTGACCAAGGCTGTCATGGCCGAGCTGCCAGCGCTGAAGCTGGAACGGGCCGAGTTCATCGTCGAACTGGCCAGCGATGGCGAGAACCGCATGGAAGAAGGCATCGACCAGGTCGAGTTCTGGGTGCGCACCAATCCCGGCACCAGGCCTGGGCCGATGATGAAGGTCGCCTCCGGCGGCGAGCTGTCGCGCTTCCTGCTGGCGCTCAAGGTGGCGCTGGCCGACCGTGGCTCGGCGCCGACATTGGTCTTCGACGAGATCGACACCGGCGTCGGCGGCGCCGTGGCCGATGCGATCGGCCAAAGGCTGGCCAGGCTGTCGAAGCGCGTGCAGGTGCTGTCGGTCACGCATGCTCCGCAAGTGGCGGCACGCGCGGCAACGCATTTCCTGATCTCCAAATCCGGCGGCTCGGACAAGGTCGCCACCGGCATCGCCGAAATGGACCGGGCGGCGCGCCAGGAAGAGATCGCGCGCATGCTGGCCGGCGCCACCATCACCGAAGAGGCGCGCGCAGCCGCCGAACGGCTGCTACGCGAGAATATTGCTGCAGCGTAGTCGTCGCAAGGCTTTCGGACTGAGTCAGGATATGGCTCCATCCCGCTGTTCAGGAATGCTTTTTCCGAAATCCTGATTTATGGTGTCGCGCCACTGTCCAGGGACCGCTGCATGTCTGAAAAGCCAGTCGAATCGTTGAGCGAAAGCGAAGCCGCGGATGAGCTCCAGCGGCTGGCCGAGGAGATCGCCGGTCATGACAGGCGCTATCATGCCGAGGACGCGCCGACGATTACGGACGCGGAATATGACGCGCTGCGGCGGCGCAACCTTGCCATCGAGGAGCGGTTTCCCGGTCTGGTACGCGAGGATTCGCCCTCGCTGCGGGTCGGCGCCGCGCCGGCGGAAGGCTTTGCCAAGGTGCGCCATGCGGTGCCGATGCTCAGCCTCGCCAAGGCCTACACAGACGAGGACGTCACCGATTTCATCGAGCGTGGCCGGCGCTTCTTCGACCGCGACAAGGATCTCGACATCGCGTTTACGGCCGAGCCGAAGATCGACGGACTGTCGGCGTCGCTGCGCTATGAACGCGGCGTGTTCGTGCAGGGTGCTACGCGCGGCGACGGCGCTGTCGGCGAGGACATCACCGCCAATCTCAGGACCGTCGCCGACATCCCCGCCAAGCTCAAAGGATCGGGCTGGCCCGAGACCATCGAGATCCGCGGCGAAGTCTACATGACCTATGCGGAATTCGAGGCACTGAAGGCCCGCTCGGCGGCGGTGGGCGGCCAGGACTATGTCAACCCGCGCAATACGGCAGCGGGCTCCTTGCGACAGAAGGATGCGTCCGTCACCGCCAGCCGCAATCTTAAATTTTTTGCCTATGCCTGGGGCTACACGACAGCGGATCCGGCGCCGACCCAATACGATTCGGTGCAGAAATTCGCCGAATGGGGGTTCAAGGTCAGCCCGCTGATGGTGCGGGCGAAGTCTGTCGAGGAGCTGATCGCGCACTACCACAAGATCGAGGAGCTGCGTTCGTCGCTCGGCTACGACATCGACGGTGTCGTCTACAAGGTCGACCAGCTGGAATTGCAGCGTCGCTGGGGCTTTGTCACCGGCGAGCCGCGCTGGGCGGTTGCGCATAAATTCCCGGCCGAACAGGCGATGACGACGGTGCAGAAGATCGACATCCAGGTCGGCCGTACCGGTACGCTGGCGCCGGTGGCGCGGCTGGCGCCGGTCACGGTCGGCGGCGTGGTGGTCGAAAACGTCACGCTGCACAATGAGGACTACATCAAGGGCTTTGACAGCAACGGCCTGCCGATTCGCGACGGCATCGATGTCCGCATCGGTGACACGGTTGTCATACAACGGGCGGGCGATGTCATTCCGCAGATCGTCAGCGTGGTCGTCGACAAGCGGCCGGCTGATGCGGTGCCTTACGAATTCCCGCACATTTGTCCGGTCTGCGGCTCGCCGGCGACGCGCGAAATCAACGAAAAGACCGGCAAGGAGGATTCGCGCCGGCGCTGCACCGGCGAGCTGATCTGCGCCGCCCAGGCCGTGGAACGGCTGCGTCATTTCGTGTCGCGCGGCGCGCTCGACATCGAGGGGCTGGGCGCCGAGAATATCGACCTGTTCTTCAATTCGGGACTGGTCAAGACCGCCGCCGATATCTTTACCCTGAGGGATCGCCGCCCGGCCGTCACCAGGGCGCTGGCCGAGCGGCGCGAGGAGCAGGCGCGGCTGCGCGAGGCGGCATCGGGCAAGGCGCGCAAGAATGTGCGCGGTGTCGAGGACCGCAATTATGAAGGTCTCGACAAGCTGTTCGCGGCCATCGATTCGCGCCGCCAGCCGGAGCTCGACCGCTTCATCTTCGCACTCGGCATCCGCCATATCGGCGAAACGACGGCGGCCGTGCTTGCCCGGACGTTTTCGACCATCGAGGAGCTGATCCGCGTCGGCAAGGAAACGGCGGCGGCTGAGGATCCGCACAGCGTCTTCCCCTCCATCAACGGCATTGGCGATACAGTGATCGATGCGTTGCGCGATTTCTTCGGCAATGAACGCAATGACGACGTGCTCGACAGACTGCTCGAACAGGTCAAGCCGAAGCCGTATGTCGTCACCGTGTCGACCGACAGCGAGGTTGCCGGCAAGACCATCGTCTTCACCGGCACGCTGGAAAAGATGACACGCTCCGAAGCCAAGGCGATGGCCGAACGGCTCGGCGCCAAGGTGGCGGGTTCGGTGTCGGCGAAGACCGATCTGCTGGTGGCCGGGCCGGGCGCCGGCTCCAAACTGAAGCAGGCCAGCGAACTCGGCGTCGAAGTCATCGACGAGGACACCTGGCTGCAAAGGGTCGGCAAGGCGTGATGGCCGGTTCGTTCAAAGGGTTCGGGCAAAAAGCCATCCCGTTCCTCAAGGCGCTCGACTTCCACCAGAGCCGCGAATGGTTCCAGGAAAACCGCGCGCTTTACGACAGCGAGTTGCATGAGCCGTTCTGCGATCTGGTCGAGACGCTGACCGAGCGCTTCGCGGCGGCGGGTCTGGGCTTGCGCGGAGACCGCAAGAAATCGCTGTTTCGCATCAACCGCGACGTGCGCTTCGCCAAGGACAAACGGCCCTACAACCAGCATTTGTCGGCCATGCTGTCACCGGATGGCACCAAGATGGAGCAGGGCGTGTTCTTCGTCTATGTCGGGATCGACCGCTGCTTTGCCGATGTCGCCTGGTGGAATCCGGAGCCGTCCCTGCTGCTGGCGATGCGCAAGGCGATCATCGCCCGGCCGGCCGACTTCCGAAAACTGCTTTCAACCCTTAGGAAAAACGGCTTCGAACTCGAAACCAAGGGCCGCATGAAGCGCACGCCGCGCGGCTTCGAGCAGGTCAACGAACCCGATCTTGTCGACGCCATCCGCAACCGGCACTTCTATGTCCAGCACATGATCGATCCGGCTGGAATTCACGCGCCGACGCTGGTCGACGAGCTTGTCGATTTCGCCTTGCGCGCCAAGCCGCTGCTCGACTGGGGCAGGGCGATCCAGGGCACGGCACCGCGGAGCTAAATCAGCCCCGCGCGCTGCACGGCTACATCCGCATCAAAAGACCGCCGTCGACTGCCAGTTCGATGCCGGTGATGTAGCTTGCCGCATCGGAAAGCAGGAAGAGCGTGGCATTGGCCATGTCCTGCGGCGTGCCGATGCGGCCGAGCGGCGCATAATTGGCAACGGCCGCGCGTTTCTCCTCGGTATCCCAGCGCGCCTGCAACGGCGTCAACGCCATGCCCGGGCAGATCGAATTGGAGCGGATGCCATCGCCCGCCAACTGCATGGCGAGCGACTTCGACAGCGCACAGACGCCGGCCTTGGAGGCCTGGTAGGCATCCTGCGGGGTCGGGTCGCCGCGATACCACTGGATGGTGGAAAAATGCACCATGGCGCCGCCGCGTCCGCCGGCCCGCATATGCGGAACGACCGCCCGCGCGGTGTGGACGAAGGATTTCAGATTGATGTTGAAGACCTGATCCCAGACATCGAGGTCCATCTCGAGGGCCGATTTGTCGCGACCGAACCAGAGCACGCCTGCGACATTGGCGAGATAATCGATGCCGCCGCGCTCGCGGCCCGCGGCATTGATGGTCTGCTCGACAAAGGCGGCGTCGGTGAGGTCGCCCTGGGCAAAGGTGAGCCGGTCGTCATAGGCGGCAAGCGACGCCGGACGCGGCTTGACGTCGATGGCGGTGACCGAGGCGCCGGCATCGAGCAGCGCCAGCGAGATCGCCTCGCCCATGCCGCCACCGGCGCCGGTGACGACCGCGTGCCTGCCGGTGAAATCATAAGCGATCATCCGAACCCCCTCATTTGTTTTTACAACATCAGTTTCGCTGATTTGTTGGCTCAAGCGAATTCGTCTGACTTTTCAAACGCCGGCTCCTACATAGCAGCGCGAGATGGGAATGTGACATGTCGGCAGAGACCTTAAGCGAAAATTCCGTGGCCAGCGACTTCTGGGACGGCGTGCGGCTGTCGATGCCGGTGGTTGTCGCCGCGGCGCCATTTGGGCTGCTGTTCGGCGCCATCGCCGTCGACAACGGCTTTTCCGTTCTCGAAGCTTTCTTGATGAGCGCGCTGATCTTCGGCGGCGCCAGCCAGATGGTCGGCATCGAATTGTTCGGCCAGCATGTCGCGCCATGGCTGATCGTGCTGTCGATCTTCGCCGTAAACTTCCGTCACGTGCTTTACTCCGCCAGCATCGGCCGGCGAATCGCGCACTGGCCGGTTATCAGCCAAGCGCTGGGCTATTTCGTGCTCACCGATCCGCAATTCGCGGTGGCCGAGCGTAAGGCCGAAGCCGGCGAGACCGTTGGCTTTGCCTGGTACATGGGGCTTGGCCTGCCGGTCTATGTGTTCTGGGGGATCGAAAGCGCGCTGGGCGCGGTGTTCGGCAAGCTGATCCCGGACACGCATGCGCTCGGCATCGACTTCCTGCTGCCGATCTATTTCCTCGGGCTGGTCATGGGCTTTCGCAACCGGCCACTGTGGCTGCCGGTGGTGATCGCCAGCGCCGCGGCGTCGATCATTGCCTACAAAACTGTGGGATCGCCATGGCACGTCTCCATCGGCGCCGTTGCAGGCGTGCTTCTGGCCGTCATCCTGCCGCCGCACCATAGCGGTGTGGAGGCAAAACGATGAGCGCGACCTTGTGGATCATCATTGCCGGCGCGATCGCGACCTATCTCACCCGCGTCGGCGGCCATCTGGTGATCTCGCGCTTCGACCACATCCATCCACGCGTCGAGGCGGGTTTGAATGCCGTGCCGGCCGCAGTGTTGACGACGCTGGTGGCGCCCGCCGCACTTAGCGCCGGACCGGCGGAATGGGCGGCGCTGGTCGTCGCCGCTGTGGTCTCGCTGCGCGGCGGCCTGATGGCGATGTTTCTGGCCGGGGCGGTGGTGCTGATCCTAGCGCGGCAGTTTGTGGCATAGGGCGCCTGCGCGCGGAACAGTTTCGAACTGTCGGCGCCGCCGCTCATTGCCCTGGCGGGCGTTCGTCACTCGAAAAGCCAAGCAATTGGCTTTTCGTCCGCTTCGCGGACCGCTCCTCACCTCCCCGTATAGTGACGGGGAGAAAGAAGCTCATTTCAGATCTTGGCGTCGTGCGGCAGCGGCGCTGTCGCTTTCTCCAGCCAAGCCAGCGTCTCGCCGTCGAGCATCGGGCCGATCTCGGCCAGCACCCAGGCATGGTAAGTATCCAGCCAGTGCAACTCCTCGCGCGTCAGCAGGTCGGTGCGGATCAGCCTGATATCGATCGGCGCCAGTGTCAGCGTCTCGAAACCGTGCATGGCGATGTCGCCGCCTTCAACTTGTTCGGCCGGCGTCACCAGGATCAGGTTCTCGATGCGGATGCCGTAGGAGCCTTCCTTGTAATAGCCGGGCTCGTTGGAGAGCATCATGCCGGCCAGCAGCTTTTCGGTGCCGGTGCGGGCGATGCGCTGCGGCCCTTCATGCACGGCCAGATACGAGCCGACGCCGTGGCCGGTGCCGTGGGCAAAGTCGCAGCCATGCTTCCACAGCGCCATGCGCGCCACTGCGTCGATTTCCGAGCCGCGCGTGCCGGTGGGAAAGCGCAGCGTGGAAATGCCGATCATGCCCTTCAGCACCAGCGTAAAGCGCTCGCGCATCTCCTCGGTCGGCTGGCCGATCGGCACCGTGCGGGTGATGTCGGTGGTGCCGTCCTGATACTGGGCGCCGGAATCGAGCAGGAACAGCTCGCCCTTTGCCAGCTCGCGGTTGGTGGCGCGCGACACGCGGTAGTGCATGATGGCGCCGTTCGGACCGCTGCCGGAAATGGTGTCGAAGGAGACGTCGCGCAGCGGCATCTGCGTTTCCTCGCCGGTCTGCCGGCGCGTTTCCTCCAACTTGGTGACAACGGTTATTTCGTCGAGCGTGCCCGGCTTCTGCCGTTCCAGCCAGCACAGCAGTTTCGCCACCGCCGCCCCGTCTCGGCGGTGCGCGGCGCGGCTGCCGGCGATTTCCGCTGGGTTTTTGGTGGCGCGCGGAATGCGGGCGGGATCGGCCGCTGAAACAAATGTGCCGCCATTGTCCTCGACCAGCATTCTCAGCTTTTCCGCCGCCAGCACCGGATCGAGCGCGATCTTGGCGCCGCCCTTGGCAAGGGCTGCGACCGCCGCCTCGAATTCGCCGGGCTCGTGCAGATCGGCGAGTTGGGTGAGATAGGCGGCAACCGTGCGCGAAAACTTGCGCTGGTCCATGAACAGCTGGTGCTTGCCATCTGCTGCAAGGATCGCAAAGCCGAGCGCCAGCGGCGTGTGCGGCACGTCGCCGCCACGGATGTTGAAGGCCCAGGCGATCGAGGAGGGGTCGGTGAGCACGGCGTGCGTCGCGCCCTCCTTGCCGATTGCCGCCGCCAGCCGCGCCAGCTTGTCCTTCGCCAGTTCCCCGGCAAAGCCGATCGGGTGGATTTCGACCGGCGCTGCTGGTGGTGCCGGCTGATCCTTCCAGATGATGTCGATCGGGTTCCTGTCGAGCGGCACCATCGTCGCGCCGGATTGCTCGGCCGAGGTTTTCAGCGCCTTGACCTCAGCGATCGTGTGCAGCCAGGGGTCGAAGCCAAGCCTGGCGCCCTTGCCGAGATTGTCCTTGATCCAGGAGGCCGGCGGGTTGTCGACGAGACTCTCGATTGCAAAAATGTCGAGATCGACCTCGTGGCGCACTTGCAAGGTATAGCGGCCATCGACGAACATGAAGGCGCGGTCACGCTGCACAAGTGCTACGCCGGCCGAGCCGCTGAATCCGGTCAACCATTTCAGCCGCGCCGAGCGATCGGCGACATACTCGCCCTGGTGCTCGTCGGCGCGCGGCACCAGGAAACCGTCGAGGCCATTATCCGCCAGCCATCGCCGCAGCAACGTCACGCGCGGCTTGCCGACGCTGGGGTCGCCTGCGGAATCGAAGGTCTGGAACATGGTATGCCTCCTGTATCGGGCGCGACCGTAGCGCATGACCCGGAAAACCGGAATCGATTTTCGCCAATCGCAACAGGCTCGGATTGGTCCAAAGCGCGTTGCGTCTCAGTGCTTCAGGTGGATCGTCACCCAGCCTTCGCGATGCAAGGTCCTGACATGCCGGAAATTCTGGCCGACATAGGCCGAGATCACCGCATTGCATTGGCGCTCGAGGATGCCGGACAACACGATCGAGCCGCCGAGGCTGATGTGCCTGGCCATCTCAGGCGCCAGCCGCATCAGCGGCCGCGCCAATATGTTGGCGACGATGAGGTCGAAAGGCGCGCGCTTGCCGAAGATCGGGTGGTGGAAGCCGGGCGCCGTCGCCGTTTCAACCAGCGCCTTGACGTGGTTGAGGCGGGCGTTGGCGGCGGCGACCCTGAGGGCGATCGGATCGATGTCGGTCGCCAGCACCGGAATATGCGCCAGCTTGGCGACGGCGATCGCCAGCACCGCGCTGCCGGTGCCGAGGTCGAGGGCATTCCTGGGACGTTCGCGGCGCACGACCCGTTCCAGCATTTCGAGACAGCCGGCAGTGGTGCCGTGATGGCCGGTGCCGAAGGCAAGGCCGGCCTCGATCTCGATGGCGAGTTCGCCGCTGTGGCGCTTCCGGCGGTCATGCGCGCCATGGACGAAGAAACGTCCGGCGCGCACCGGTTTCAGTCCCTCCAGCGAGCGCGCCACCCAGTCGATATCGGGCAGAACCTCGCGCTCGATCGGCTTCGACAGGGACAGTCCGGCAAGGCTGTCCCTTAGCCGCGCCTCAACCGCGTCGACATTGCCGTCGGTGTAGAGCGAAACCTCATAGATGTCGCGGTCTTCATCGACTTCGAGCACGGCGATCGGCAGGCCTTCATCCTCGAAAGCCGGTTCGAGCGCGGCAAAGATGCGGTCGGCCTCGATCTTCCCAGCGATGAAGTGGAGCCTGGTCTGACCCATCAGTTGGTCTCTTGTTTGAGCATGATCTCTGGACAACACTTTTCTGTCCGAGAAAACCGGAATCCACGTTTCGGGATCATGCCTAGCCTGCCGCCAGCCGCTTCAGCTTGGCGATCGCGGTATCGGCGCTTTCGCCATAGGCTATGGTGCCCGAAAACTCGCCCTTGGCGTTGAGCAGCAGCGCGGAGGCGGTGTGGTCCATCGTGTAATCGCCGTCGCCGGTGTCGACCTTCTTCCAGTAGATGTTGAAGGACTTCGCCATGGCGTGCACCTTGTCGGGATCGCCCGATATGCCGACGATGCGGTCGGAGAAATTGCTGACGTAAGTGTTCATCACCGGCGGCGTGTCGCGCTCTGGATCGACGGTAACGAAGTAGGCGTTGAGGTTCTTGCCGTCGTCGCCCAGCGCCTTCAGCCAGCCGGCCATTTCGAACAAAGTGGTCGGGCAGACTTCCGGGCAATGGGTGAAGCCGAAGAAGACGATGCTGGGTTTTCCCCTGAAGGCGGCTTCGGTGATTGGCGCGCCTTTCTGGTCGACCAGCGTGAATGGCGCACCATACGGCTCGCCACCATAATGGCCGCGATAGAAGTCAAAGGTGAGCCAGCCGATGCCCGCCGCCATCAGAACCAGAATGCCGACCAGAATTGAACGCATCATCAGGAAGTGTCCGTCGCAGAAATCGAGCGCCGGATCGGCGCTCCTGTTGGCGAGCAGTCTTAGCCGGTCGCAGGGAGCAAGGCAAAGATGCCGCGTTGCCGCAACCGGGCTGGACGCTACCTTGCAAACAGCTGGCCCTTATCCCACCTGAGACCGGCAAACCGAACCTGAGGAGGCTCCCTTGCAAAGACGGACTGGGCAGAGACGGATTGGGCAGAAACTGATCGGCGGCGCGCTGGCCGCATGCATTGCCCTTGGCGCCGGTGCCGCCGCGGCAGAGGAGGTCGGCAAGGTCGGCGTCGATTGGGTCGGCAACGACATCATCGTCGAGGCGATCAAGGACCCCAAGATCGACGGCGTGACCTGCCATGTCTCCTATTTCGACCGCAGCGTCATCGACCGCTTGCACAAGGGCAACTGGTTCGAGGATCCATCGGATTCCTCGATCTCCTGCCGCCAGACCGGACCGATAACCATCGGCGACATCGACATGAGCGAGGGCGGCGAAGAGGTATTCAAGCAAGGCATCAGCCTGATCTGGAAGAAGCAGGTGGTGAACCGCATCTACGACAAGAAGAACGAGACGCTGATCTATCTCTCGCATTCGCGCCAGGTACAGGACGGCTCGGCGAAAATGTCGGTGACGACCGTGCCGCTGTTCGGCCAGAACGTGGTGTGGACCGGCGGCAAGCCGAAATAGCCGGTCGGAGCCGACGCACGATCCACCCGCCTGCGGGTCCGATCGCGACGCGACAATTGCTTCTGCAATTGCGCGGGGGTAAATCCGCCGCATGGACCGTACCGAAAACCTCGTCCTGAAAGATCCGGAGCCGCGCATCCATCCGACCGCGGAGCTGAAAGCGTGCAAGCTTGGCCGCTATGCCTCGATCGGCGAACGGGTGGTGCTGCGCGAGGTCAATGTCGGCGATTTCTCCTATTTCGAGCGCCACGCCGAGGCGATCTACACGACGATCGGAAAATTCTGCTCGATCGCCGCCAACAGCCGCATCAATGCGTTGGAGCATCCGATCGAGCGGATCACGCAGCACAAGCTCAGCTACCGGCCGAACGAGTATTTCCGCTGGCTTGGCGTCGACGTGGCGTTCCGCGCGCGGCGGCAGGCCAAGGCGGTCAGCATCGGCAACGATGTCTGGATCGGCCATGGCGCCGTCATCATGCCCGGCATCAGCATCGGCAATGGCGCCATCGTCGGCGCCAATGCGGTGGTGACGCGGAATGTACCGGCCTACGCAATCGTCGCCGGCGTACCGGCGAAGCCGTTGCGCATGCGCTTTCCCTCCGAGATCGCGGCGCGGATCGAAAGCCTTGCCTGGTGGGACTGGCCGCCGGAGAAACTCGCCAAAGCGGTTCCCGACATGCAGGCTTTGCCGATTGAGGATTTCCTCGATCGCTGGGAGCAAGAGCATTCCTGAGAGCTCGCCGCGCGTGCGCGGTTTCATCGACTGGCTGGCCGAAATCCTGGCGCCAAAATTCTGAACGGCACGTGTCGGGAAGAGTTCCGCCGGTCTGCGGCAACGCAACGAACCCCTTCCGCCATGCGGGGGTGGCGCAGCGGAAGGGGCTTGGAGACAAATCCGCGTGAAGCGGACGGAACAGGTTTTTTGGCCTGCATGGTGACTAATGGCAACAAACCGATAAGGCGGCTTTTCACGGCGCTGCGCCTTTGGCGTGCATACAATTGCATCAGCGATGCCCTCTGCGACAGGGAACCGGAAGCGGCTGCCGGTTGTTTATTGTTGGAGCGATGAATGCGGCCTTGGTCAGCTCGTCGCGCTTTGAACGGTTGAGGATGTGAATGATCGAAAAGCTGTTTACCAGAATCGCCAACACCGTTTCGCACTTGGCGGGCCTGCCGCCGACTTTCATCGCCTGTTGCGCCATCGTTATCGTCTGGGCGGTAAGCGGGCCATTCTTCGGCTTCTCCGATACGTGGCAGCTCGTCATCAACACGGGAACGACGATCATCACCTTCCTGATGGTGTTCCTGATCCAGAACACCCAGAACCGCGACGGTGCCGCGGTTCAGGCCAAGCTCGACGAACTGATCCGCGTCAGCGAGGGCCACAATCATTTCATCGGCATCGAGCACCTGACCGAATCCGAGGTCGAGGAGATCAGAGACAAATGCGAGCGGGCGGCAAAACGCCATGACCACGAGCTCGCCGAACTCGCGGCCAAGAAGGCCGTCTCGCAAAAGCGCACCGCGAAAAAACGCGCGCCCGCCTGAGTCTCGGCTTTGGCTGAGTTCGACGATCAGTTTCCCATAAAGGCCGCGAAAGCGTCCTTATGGTCGGGGTGCCAGCGCGAGAGAGCAGGCCGGTTCTCGATGATGTCGCCGATCGCCCAGGCCATGCGCTTTTCATCGGTCGGCCGCATCACCTCATTGTCGGGGCACAGGATGTAGAAGTCCCCACGCGCCAGCGAAGCCAGCATGAAGTCGACCACCTGCTCGCCGGTCCAGGCGCCAGCCGGTTTTTCGACCGCTCCTTCGGTGAGGCCGGTGAAGGTGAAGCCGGGAATGAGAAGATGCGCCGCGACCTTCGCGCCCGGCTCGTTGCGCAATGCGTGCGCCAGGCCTTCGGTGAACGTCTTCAATGCCGATTTGGATACGTTGTAGGCGAGATTGCCGGGTGGCGTGGTGATGCCTTGCTTGGAGCCGGTGTTGATGATCAGGCCCGGCTCTCCGGAGGCCAGCATGGCCGGCGCAAAGGCCTCGACGCCATGTACGACGCCCCAGAAATTGATGTCGATCAGCCGCTTCCAGGCGTCGCCGTTCTCCCACGGTTTTCCCGGATTGTTGCCGACGCCGGCATTGTTCATCAGCAGCGATACGGCGCCGAAAGCGGCATGCGTCTTTTCCGCCAGCCGGCCGAGTTCGTCGGCCTTCGACACGTCGGTGGCGACGGCAAGCACGGCATTCTCGCCGGTGATCGCGGCGACTGCCTGGCGGGCCGCATCGAGGCGCGCGCCGCCAATGTCGGCCAGCACCAGTCTCATGCCCATAGCCGCCAGCCTTTTGGCAGCGGCAAGCCCGATGCCGCTGGCGCCCCCGGTGATGACGGCGACGTTGCCTCGGCTGAGGGCGGGCAAAGCGGATTGGATTTCGGCGTCGGAGGTCATGATCTTTTTCCTAGGGTTCGGGTGGCGCCGAACTTAGCGCGGGACGCGCATCGTGCAAGGCCGTCCCGCGTGTTCGGGTTGACCGCATCAACGGCGGCTGTGCATGCTGCGGCCGAACAGGGAGATTGCCGATTGACCGACTGGGTTGCGATCCTGAAGGAGCAGACCGCCACCGGCGACCAGATGGGCCGCGAGGTGCCGCAGATGCTTGCCAATCCGGACATAAGCGAAGCGCAGGTGAAGACCTTGTTTTCGGCACTCGAAAAACAGGCCGAGTTCGTCGAGAAATTGCGCATGGCGCTGGAAAAATTCGGCCATGATTTTTCGATCATCAAGGCGGCCGAGCGGCTGGAGGAGCGCTATGCCGACCTTGCGGCGTCGGTTGCCGAAAAGCTGAAGGCGATGCGCAAGTAGAGACGTCCTACGCTACTTTTCCAGCACCCGCGAAAAACGCGTGTCCGGCACGAACCAGACGGCGGCCACCAGCACAAAGATCGCAACGCCGATCCATTGGTTGACGAAGGCAAGCGGGACGGCTGCGGCGTAGAGGGCCACCGAGATCTTGCCCTTGCGGTCATTGCCCAGCGCCTTGGCGAAGGCGGTGTCGTTGCCGTGCAAATGGTGCAGCTTGGTGGCGAGAAAGGTGTAGGCGACCGCGCACAGCACCAGGTCGATGCCATAGACGGCGACGGGGACCGGCGCGAAATGGTTCTCGCCCATGAAGGCCGTCGTTGCCGGCATCAGCGACAACCAGAACAGAAGGTTGAGGTTGGCCCACAGCACGCGGCCGTCGACCCTTTGGACGGTGTGGAACATGTTGTGCAGATTGTTCCAGTAGATGCCGACATTGATGAACGACAAGACATAGCTGAAAAAGATCGGCCACAGCGGCAGAAGCGCTGAAAAATCCTCGCCATGCGGCACTTTCAGCTCCAGCACCATGATGGTGATGATGATGGCGACCACCCCATCGGTGAATGCCTCGACTCTACCTTTTCCCATGGATTCTCCCTCTCGATGGAAAGACGTTAAGCGAGGACTTCGGGCAAGACCATCCTGACAAGGTTGTCAGGATGAAGTTCGGCGCGTGGAACGGCCATCCTTACATGGACGTTGGGGCGCAATTGGGCGTTGGGCGATTGGCCGGAGGTTGCCATGACCAGCTATGCCGAGACCACGACGCGCGACAACGGACTCGATGGCCGGCCCGCGATGGCCGCGGTTGCCGCCATGATCGCCGCGCTGTTCGCCGGCAGCACGGTGCTGACGCCGCTTTACGTCATCTACAAGCAGGCCTTCGGTTTCTCGCAGATCACGCTGACGCTGGTCTACGCCGTCTATGTCGTCGGCAATCTCGGCGCATTGCTGATGTTCGGGCGCTTGTCCGACGGCATTGGTCGCCGTCCTGCGGCGCTGGCGTCGATGGCCATAGCGGTGGTCAGCGCGGTGGTGTTCCTGCTGGCCGAGAATGTCGCATGGCTCGATGTCGCCCGCATATTGAGCGGCCTTGGCATCGGCGTCGGCGCGGGAACCGGCACGGCCTGGCTTGCCGAGTTGATCGAGGGTAAGGACAAATCGCGCGCGGCAATCATCGCCACCAGCACCAACTTCGTTGGCCTTGGCCTCGGCGCGCTGGCATCGGGCCTGCTCGCCGAATATGCGCCCTGGCCGTTGAGACTAACGTTTGCGGTCTATCTTGCCTTGCTGGTGGTAGTGACGCTGCTGATCTGGCGTACCCGCGAAACCGTGTCCCAGCCGGGCAGGCTGACCGACGTTTCGTTGCGGCCACGGCTATCGGTGCCGAGCGATATCCGCGCTGCCTTCGTGGCGCCGGCGGTCACCGGTTTCGGCGCCATGGCGCTGGTCGGCTTCTATGCAGCCCTGGCGCCGAGCATCCTGGCGCAGCAACTGCATGTGGCCAACCATGCCGAGGCCGGCGCGCTGTTCTTTGAACTGTCGATCGTTGCGGCCGCGACCATTCTGGCCACGACCCGACTGTCCAGCGGCGCCGGCATGCTGGCCGCGCTGGCGCTGATGATCCCGGCCGTAGGGCTGATGGTTGCTGCTCAGTTTTTCGCGTCGATGTCCCTGATGGTTGCCGCCACCGCTGTGTGCGGCGTGGCGGCGGCGCTCGGCTATCGCGGCGGCCTGCAGGTGGTGAACCAGATCGCACCTGCCGAGCGTCGCGCCGAATTGGTGTCGGCGTTCTTCATCTGCTGCTTCTGCGGCAATGCGCTGCCGGTGATCGGCATTGGGCTGCTGTCGAGTTGGGCCACTCCGACGACGGCAAGCCTGGCCTTCGCCGGCATGATCACGCTGTTCTCTGTCGTAGCGCTGGGGTTCGGCGTCAAATACGCGCGCTGAGCCTCACCCGTTTGGCGTCTCGGGCGCCATGTTTGCCCGTCCGCGCGGGATGCCGAGGCCGGTGTCGGGCGGCTCGCCGGCGGCCGGCCGGTCCTCGATCATGTGCATGGTGCGCCAGCGGCCGAAGCGATAATAGGCGGCGGCCAGCACCAGCGAGGTGATCGATCCCGCCGGAAAGCTCCACCACAGCGCCTCCTCGCCGATCACGCCGCGCATGAAATAGGCAAAGCCGGTGCGCACGACCAGCACCGAGATCACCAGGATGATCAGTGGTGGCATCACCGCACCCGTGGCGCGCACGGTGGCGAACAGCACGATGGTGACGCCGAACAGGATGAACGACCAGGACGCCACCTTGTTGATGTGGGCTGCAATGTCGATTGCGGTGCTGTCGCCGCTAAGGAACAGGCCGAGCACCGGCCTGTCGAAGAAGAACAGCAGCGCCACCAGGGCGCCGGTGAGCACCAGGTTGAAGCCGACGCCGGACGCCGCTATGCGACCGATGCGGTCCCAGCGCCCGGCTCCGACATTCTGGGCCGCCATCGACGAGACTGCGGCTCCGATCGCCAGTGCAGGCATCTGGATATAGGTCCACAGCTGCGCCGCGATGCCGTAGGCGGCGGCGACCTGCGAGCCGTAGGAGTTGACGATGCCCATCACGGTCAGCGCCGCCGCCGAAATGACGATCATCTGCAGGCCCATGGGCACGCCCTTGAAGACGACGATCCTGAGCAGCGCCGGATCCGGCCGCAGCAGAGCGAGGTTGGCGCCGGCGAGCCGCAGCGGATGCTTTCTGGCATAAAGCACGACGAGGATGGCGATCACGCTCACCGTCTGGCCGATCAGCGTCGAGGTGGCGGAGCCGGCGATGCCGAGTTCGGGGAAGGGGCCGATGCCGCGAATGAGCAGCGGATTGAGGATGATGTCGAGCACGACCGCGAGCGCCATGAAGAAGAATGGCGTGCGCGAATCACCCGCACCGCGCAGCACCGTCATGACGAAGGACAGAAGGTTCATCATCGGCACGGCGACGAAGATGATACGCAGATAGGAGCGCGCCAGCGGCAGCGCATCGGGCGGGGTGCCCAGTGTGTTGAGGATGGCGTCGACCCAGATCCAGCCGCAGACGGCGAAGATAGCCGAGACGAGGAAGAAGAAGCTGGCGCTGGTGCCGACGATGCGCCGCGCCTCGGGCAGGTCGCGGGCGCCGACCGATTGCGCCACCAGGATGGTGGCGGCCATGCCGATGCCGAATACGGTGCCAAGAATCAGGAACAGAACCAGATTGGCGTTGGAGGTGGCGGTCAGCGCCGATTCACCGAGGAAGCGGCCGACCCAGACGGCGTTGATCGAACCGTTGAGCGACTGCAGCACATTGGAGCCGAGCACCGGCAGAGCGAACAAAAGCAGCGTGCGCGGAATCGGGCCGCTGGTCAGGTCGCCGGTGCGCCGGCGCGGTGGTATTTTTTCATCCATGGGCTGTTCGGCGAAGGTTCATCTCAAAGTCCGCCCGGCAATGATCGCCGATTTAACGGACAAGGTCGATGCGGCATTGGAACATGCCACTTGGCGGCTTCACGCTAATCAGTTCTCAAAACATTCGGAATGGGATATGGGTCGTCGCCGCGTGGGGTCGCATATCCTGTTGGATATGATGAATAGGCTGGGGGATCATGTCCGACAATCCGCTTTTTTCCGAGCGCCTGAACCGGCGCGCGTTTCTTGGAATATCCGCTTTGGGTGCCGCTTCCATGGCGCTTTCAGCCTGCACCACGACCGATGTCGTGGTGCCGCCAACGCCCGCCCCGGCGCCTGAACCGGCTCTGGGCGATGCCGCCACCATGTATTCGGCGCGCGTCGATGAGGGCTTTTCATTGCCGGCAATCCCCGTGGCCAAGCTCGATCCGAAGTTCGTGCGCCAGATCGTGGACGATCCGACCGGCGAAAAACCCGGCACGATCGTCGTCGATACATCCGAGCATTTTCTCTATCTGGTGCGCGACGGCGGCAAGGCAATGCGCTATGGCGTCAGCCTCGGCAAGGCCGGGTTTGGCTGGACCGGCAGCGCCGTGATCCAGGCGCGCAAGAAATGGCCGGTGTGGACGCCGCCGCCGGAAATGATCCAGCGCCGGCCGGAACTGGCGAAATACAAGGACGGCATGCCGCCCGGACCGCAGAGTCCGCTCGGCGCGCGCGCGCTCTATCTGTTCCGCGACGGCAAGGACACGATGTACCGGCTGCACGGCACGCCGGAATGGGATTCCATCGGCAAGAACGCGTCGTCGGGCTGCGTGCGCTTCATGAACCAGGACATCATCGACCTCTACAGCCGGGTCAACGGCGTAGCCCAGGTCTATGTGCGCCCGAACCTGTCGGCCGCGGGCAAGATCATGGCCGTGTCGAGCCGGACCGCCGAGGCGATCGATGCCGGCGTGCCAAGGGATGCGGAGGTTTTGAAATAGGTGCCTTCACGGCATCGCTGATCACCGACAAACGGTTAGAGGCGGACGCGCCGGGCGCGTCCGCCTCTCCGTATACGGCTACTTCTTGGCGAGGCCCGGAAGCGTGACCTGATAGACCAGGAACATGGTATCGACATCGGCGCCGTCTTCGGCCTTGTAGGGCGCGCCGACCTGAAAACCGTCTTGGGTGAGAAAGTCGTTATCGTTGCCGACGAACAGGAAATAGTCGTCGGGCAGCGCCGGATCGAGCAGGCTGACCACAGACATTGCTTCCCACTTCTCCGAGAGATTGTTCTTGTCGTTCGGCTTGCCGTCATGCAGGCCGAAGCGGCCGAGTTCCTTGTTGTCGTTGATGTCAATGAACGGCGTCAGCTTGGCCGGGGTCACCGAGGGGTCGAGCACGCCCTTGGGCGCCAGCGGCTTGTCGGCGGCATCGAAGGCGCCGCCGGCAATGTCGGTGGCGCCAGAGACGTCGACGACGAAAATCTGGCGCAGCAGCGAAGTATCGCCCTTCACCCCCTGGCCGTTTCCGCTGTCGCGCGCCAGCATCAGGAAGGTCTTGTCGGACAGCGCCACGATTTCGCTCTGCGCGGCGACCTTGGTCTTGTCCTTGGCGTCCTTGAACACCGGCAGCGGCACGGCATATTCATGCACCAGCTTGAGATGGGCCGGGTCGGAGGCGTCGTAGACCAGCGCGCGGGTGTTCTGGCGCGTCGCGGGCGAATCGCCGCCATCCTGGCGGGGCGCCGACTGCAGCACAGTGATCAGCGACTTGCCGTCCGGCGTCAGCGCCATGCCTTCGAGGCCTTGATTGTTCTGGCGGCCGGTTTCGGGATCCTTCGGATCGGGTTCGGCTGCACCGGGGCCCGGATTGTCGGAGGCGAAGTTCGGCGCGCCCTTGCGCATCGGCACCAAAGCGGCGGGCGGCTGCGTTGCCGACAACAGATGGCCGTCGGCCGAGAAGCGGTAGATGTTGGGGCCGTATTCGTCAGAGATGAACATGGTGCCGTCGGGCAGCCGCGCGATCGCCTCATTGTCGAGCGCCAGCCTGCCATTGGCCTCGGGCAGGATCGGCAGGTCGCCATTGGCCGCGCGCACGCCGTTGAGCGGATCGAGGCCGGTGGCGTCAGCGCCCTTGTCGTCGGTGAGGAGCAGGGAATCGGCAAGCGTCGCCTTGACGCCTGTCTGTTCCTGGCCGGAGGTGGGCGTGGCGCCTAGTGCTACCGGCGTGAACTCGATGCGAATAGTGTTGAGGCGCGGCCGGTAATCGGTGGTGCCGACGACATTGTAGCCACGGTCCGGCAGCAACCAGAGCGAGCCCTTGTAGCCGTCCGCGCCACGGGTCCAGCTTGCGGCGTCGATGGACATGCCGGAGCCGGAGCCGAAGGTCTCGCCGAACTTGTCCTTCTGATCGGCCGGGATGCGGCCGACGCCGACCAGGCCCTTGTTGACGAAGCCACCAACGGTGGCTGTGCTGTCGGCAAGGGCAGGGGTCAGGGCGGTAAACAGCGCCAGCGCGGCGCCGAGCGACACGGTTCGGTGCGAGATTTTCATGGAGATCCTCTTTGTGACAAGCCTTGAGCGGCGCAAAGGGGCCACCGCATCGCATCGACGATGTCGCCCTCTCGCAAAGCGGTCTAGGACGCGAACATGATACTTGCGTGACAGACCGGGCCTCTTCCTTCTCCCTTGTGGGAGAAGGGAGAGACGCACTATCAATCGCTGTCGCGCGCGATCAGCTCCAGCGGCCAGACTTCGCGGATGATGCGCGGGCCTTCCGGGCCGGCAAAGGCCGGAAGCGAGGCCAGCAGCATTTCGGCCAGCCGCCGGCCCATCGGCTCCAGCGACGGACGGAAGGCGGTCAGCGCCGGTGAAAAGTAGCGGCAGAGCGGCGTGTCGACGATGACGATCACCGCGATGTCGTGGCCGGGCCTGATGCCCATCTCGGCCAGTGCCTTGCAGCCGCCGAGCGCCATTGCGTCATTGTTGAAGATGATGGCTGTGGGCCGGTCCTTGGAGAGCATCACGCGCGGCGTCACCTGGTAGCCGCCTGCCTCGTTGATGAAGCCGTCGGCGATCAGGCCGGGGTCGACTTCGATGCCATGCCGCTCCAGCCCCTTGCGGTAGCCGTCGAGGAAAAGGTAGCCGAAGTTGAGATCAAGCGAAGGGCGGATGGCGGCAATGCGGCGGTGGCCGCGCGCGACCAGCCGGTCGACGGCTTCATCACCCGCCCTCTCGAAATCTATATCGAGCGAAGGATAGGTGTCGTCGCCGGATTGACTTCGGCCAAGCGTGGCGAAGGGAAAGCCGGCCTTGCTGAGATAGTCGATCCGATCGTCTTCCCGCCGTGTATTGGCCAACACGACCGCGTCGGCCCGGCGCGTCTCAACCACGCGGCGCAGCCTCTCCTGCTGATATTGGCCGGGCTCGCCCATGACGACCATCAGATCCAGGTCATCCTCGGCCAGCCGGCCCTGCAGACCGATCAGGAACGGGATGAAGAACGGTTCGCCATATTGCTGGTCGCCCGGATGCGGCTGCAGCATGAAGGCGATCGAATGGGTGGTGCCTTGCCGCAGGCTGCGGCCGGACTGGTTGGGCGAATAGTTCAATTGCTTGGCGGCGGCGAGCACGCGCTGGCGGGTGTCGGCATTGACGTCGGCGCGGCCGTTCAACGCCCGCGACACGGTGCCGATCGAAATGTTCAGGTGACGCGCGAGGTCATGGATGCTGGACGCCAAGGACAGTTCTCCCCCTGTCTTGGCTAGCACCGGCTGCCGCCCAGGCCAAGGCTTCGGGATGATTTTCGCTGACAGCCGATTGACATTCTACGCCATCGGGTGTGTTCTCGTAAACGTTTACGGAGAAACGTTTACGGTGATGCCGGAAATGCCGTGACATTCGGTCTGGAGGGACCGGACGGGAGGAATGCCGGATGATGAATGCCGTCCTCGTCGGCTGTGGTGCGATGAGCAAGGCCTGGCTCGATGCCGCGAGGCAGATCGACGGGCTGGCCATTGTCGGCCTTGTCGATCTCGACGCCGAACGGGCGAAGGCGAGGGCGCACGAATACGGGCTCGACGGCGCGGTCATCGGCACCAGCCTCGACGCGGTGCTCGACCAGACCAGGCCCGACGCGGTGTTCGATGTCGTGGTTCCAGCCGCCCGGCGTGATGTCGCCTTTGCCGCCTTTGCCCATAATTGCCATCTGCTGACGGAAAAGCCGCTGGCCGATACTCCGGAAAATGCGCGCGCCATCGTCGATGCGGCGCGTAACGCGGGGCGCGTCCATGCGGTCGTGCAGAACCGCCGCTACGTCGCCAATGTCCGGCGCATCAGGCGCTTTCTCGACTCCGGCGCCATCGGCAAGCCAACCAGCATCCATGCCGACTTCTTCGTCGCGCCGCATTTCGGCGGCTTTCGCGAGGAGATGGCGCATGTGCTCTTGCTCGACATGGCGATCCACACATTCGACGCCGCCCGCTACATGGTCGCAGGCGATCCCGCCGGTGTTTTTTGCCAGGAATGGGAGCCGGCCAATTCCTGGTACCGGCAGGGATCGTCGGCCAGCGCAATCTTCGATCTCGGTGGCGGCAAGCGCTTCACCTATGCAGGCTCCTGGTGCGCGGCGGGCTTCCGCACCAGTTGGGAGAGCACATGGCGCATCGTCGCCGAGCACGGCAGCCTGCTCTGGGACGGCGAGGACGGGCTGAAGGCCGAGGTTGTGTTGTCGGTCCGCGACGGCCTTTTCGACCTGACCCAGCCCATCATCGTGCCGCCGCTAGATCCCGCCGACCGCATCGGCGGTCATCTCGGCGTCATCAAGGATTTCATCCACGCCATCGAGACCGGTAGCGAGCCGGAAACCCGTGGCAGCGACAACATTAAAAGCCTGGCCATGGTTTTCGGCGCCATCGAAAGCGCCGAGACCGGACGGCGCGTCGCAATCACACAGGAAGCATCATGATGCCAAACCCGCTTCTCGACATCCGGATCGGCACCATGGTGCGGGCCAATCTCGAAGACCCCGCCGCCTACATCAAAGAGATTCTGCCGCTCGGTTTCGAGAGCATCCAGCCCTTCTTCTGGCAGACGCTGGGCGGCAAGGATTTGCGGCGGCTCGCCGGTGAGATTCGCGAGGCGATCGGCGATGCCGATGTCGCCGTGTCGTCGATCGGCGTGTTCGGCAATCCGCTGGAGGATGGCGAGGTCGATCGCGGCGTGCTCGCGGCCTGGGAAACCGTCATCGACAACGCGCATCTGTTCGGCGCCTCGACGGTCAGCGGCTTCACCGGCCGCCTTCGCGGCAAGAAGCTGACCGACAGCCTGCCGCGCTTCCGTGAGGTCTGGGGACCACTGGCCAAGCGCGCCGCCGACAAGGGCGTGCGCATTGCCTTCGAAAATTGCGCCATGGATGGCAACTGGGCGGCCGGCGACTGGAACATCGCCCACAATCCCGATGCCTGGGAGTTGATGTTCAACGAATTGCCCGACGACAATCTCGGCCTCGAATGGGAGCCCTGCCACCAGCTTGTCTACCTCATCGACCCGATGCCGCAGATCCGCAAATGGGCGCCGCGCATTTTCCATGTCCACGGCAAGGACGCGACGGTGCGCTGGGATGTGATCCGCGAGCACGGCGTGTTCGGCAAGCTGCCCTTCGTGCAGATGCGCACGCCCGGGTTTGGCGACAGCGACTGGACGCGGGTGATCAGCGAATTGCGGCTGGCCGGTTACAAGGGCGCCATCGACATCGAGGGCTGGCACGACCCGGTCTATCGCGGCGACCTCGAAATCACAGGCCAGGTGCGCGGGCTGGAATACCTCAAGCAATGCCGGGGAGGAGCGACCTACCTGCCGAACCCAGCGTGACCGAGGGCCGGTGGGAGGAGCCGGCCTGACAGATTGCCAAGCACTGCCGACAAGCACTGCCGAAAAGCGAACGACGAACCCCTCGGCTCACCGAGGACAAAAGGGAGGAACGTGCATGAGCATCGCAATGAGAACGACACTTCTGCGCTCGACCGTCGTGGCCGCCGCCACGGCGCTGTGCGCTGCCATCTCCACTCTGCCGGCGCAGGCGCTCGACGCCCAGTGGTGCAAGGATGTCCACATCCGCTTTTTCGTCGGCGGCGCCGAGGGCGACGCTTTCGGCACCATCGTCTACAATGGCGCCAAGCAGGCGGCGTCCGATCTCGGGCCGAAGGTCGACTACATCTTCTCGCAGTGGGACGTCGAGAAGATGGTGCAGCAATTGCGTGAGGCCGTCGCCGTGAAGCCAAACGGCATTGCCATGATGGGCCATCCGGGCGACGCCGCGATCATGCCGCTGGCCGAACAGGCGCATGAGGACGGCATCAAGATGATGTACCAGAACGTGCCGGTGCCGAAGGTGGTGGACGCGTTCGGCGGCGGCTATGTCGGCGCCCAGCAGGAGCAGCAGGGCCGCGCGCTCGGCGTCGAAGCGTTCAAGCTCGGCAATCTCAAGTCCGGCGACAAGGCGATCATGATCGGCCCGTTCGAGAACGAGGCCCGCGGCGCGCGCGAGCGCGGCACGGTGGCAGCACTCAAGGAAGCCGGCGTCGAGGTCATCCAGCTGTCGTCGCCGCCGAGCGGCGAATGGGCGTCCGACCCCAATCTGGCGATACCGGTGATCACCGCGGCCCTGCTCAACAATCCCGACGTCAAGGCGGTCGGCTATCCCGGCGGCCAGATGCTGGGCAACGTCGCCACCTACATGCAGGCGGCAGGACGCAAGCCCGGCGACATCTTCAACTTCGGCTTCGATACCAGCCCGCAGATCGTCGAGGCGTTCAAGGGCGGCTGGGTGCAGCTGACGGCTGATCAGCAGCCGTTTCTGCAAGGCTATCTGCCGATCCTCAGCCTTTGCCAGCAGGTGGTGCTGGGCCTGGCGCCGATGAATGTCGACACCGGGGCGGGCTTCGTCACGCCGCAGAATTACGAGATCGTCGCCGAGCTCGCCAAGCAGGCGCTGCGCTGACCTCCCAAACTGCCGGCTGGGCGCAAGCCCGGCCGGCAGGACCGCCGGCACCAGGCCGGATGATACCACAGGAGCGAGGATCGCCATGGCCGAACGCATCATCGAACTGCGCGACATCAGCAAATCCTATGGCCAGGTCTATGCGCTGGGCGGGGTCAATCTCTCGGTCGACCGCGGCGAGGTGGTTGGCCTGATCGGTGACAATGGCGCCGGCAAATCGACGCTGATCAAGATCCTGTCCGGCGTCGTCAAGCCGACCAGCGGCGAGATCCTGGTGCGCGGCAAGCCGGTGACCGGCTGGAGTGCGGCACGCTCGCGCGACGCCGGCATCGAGACGGTTTTCCAGGACCGGGCGCTGGCTGTGCAGCAGACCATCGTGCGCAACATCTTCATGGGCCGCGAACTCACCGGCTTCATGGGCTTTCTGAAGGTCAATAAAGAGATAGAGGAGGCGAGCCGGCTGATGCGCGAGATCGGCTTTACCTCGAAGGTGTTCACGCCGCATTCGATCGTCGGCCAGCTCTCCGGCGGCGAACGCCAGGGCGTGGCGATCGCGCGGGCCATCTACAAGCAGGCGGAGCTGATCATCCTCGACGAGCCGACGACGGCGCTGTCGCTGACCGAGACCGCCAAGGTCTTCCATTTCGTGCGCCAGGTGCGGGCGAGCGGGCGCTCGATCCTGTTCATCGGCCACAACATCCATCACGTCTTCGACATCGCCGACCGCTTCGTTGTGATTGACCGCGGCAAGGTGGCGCTGACCGCCGATCGCACCGAGGTCAAGTCGGCCGAAGAGCTGATCAACTTCATGGAAGACGTTGCGCATCCCGGCGGATTGCCGGGGCTGCACGAGGCCGGCGACGCGGAGAGGGCAGCACGATGAGCAAGACCATGGAACCCGATCTGCAGAGCCCGCTCGGCGGCAAGGCAGCCCGGCCTGAGTGGAAGCACCCGTCCGACCATTGGCTGCGCGGTTTCGTCATCGACAACCGCGCAGCGCTCGGCACGCTCGCCGTGTTCATCATCATGATGGCGGCGTTCCTGATCGCCAACCCGACCGTGTTCACCACCTGGTATCTCTACAGATCCGTGCTGACCACGCTGCCGGTTGCCCTGTTCGTGGTGGTGCCGCTGGTCTTCGTCGTCACCTGCGGCGAGATCGACCTGTCGTTTCCCGCAACCATGGGCTTTGCCTCCTGGGTGTTCGCGCTGGTGGTGCAGGCCGGCTACGATCCGTTTCTCGGCATCGCAGCGGCGATTCTCACCGGCACGCTGCTCGGCTTTCTCGTCGGATCCCTGGTCGTTTATGGCGGGCTGTCGTCGCTGATCGCCACGCTCGGCATGAATTTCCTGCTGCGGGGACTGATCCAGATCATCAACGAGGGCAGATCGACCGCATTGACCGGTCTCAGCGACAGCTGGGCGTACACCATCTTCTCCGGTCAGGTGTGGGGTTTTCCGGTACAGGTCTTATGGGCACTCGCCTTCGTCATTTTTTCGGCAATGCTCTACAACCGGCACCGCTTCGGCGCGCAGGTGAGGGTCGTCGGCGACAACCCCGACAGCGCCCAGCAAATGGGCATCGACGTCAAGCGTGTGCGGGTGAAAGTGTTCATCTTCACCGGCATCGGGGCCGCGATCGCCGGCACGTTTTCGGTGATGATCAACTTCACCTGGTGGCCGACCGCGGGCGACGGCTATCTCTTGCCGGTGCTGGCTTCGGTGTTCGTCGGCGGCACGCCGACCTGGGGCGGCATCGGTACGGTTGCCGGTGGAGCGATCGGCGCGGTCACCGTGTCGTTCATCCAGACCGGCGTCGTGGCGGCGGGCCTGAGCGGCTTCTACGTCCAGTTCTTCAACGGGCTGATCATCATCCTGTCGCTGCTGGGGCACAAGTGGAACCAGGCGCGGTACAGGTGAGGGGCGGGCTAAATTGACGGGGACGCTCATGTTGCGGACCGCATGCCCCGACGACTGGGCAGACGCCCGTCGCTTCGTCATTCTAAGGCGGAGCAGGAGCGAAGCTCCGTCGCGTAGACCCTGGAATCCATTCCGCGACCTTGGCGTGCAGCTGCGCAGGATTCCGCACCGTGGCAACGCGTTGAAGACGCGGGATGGATCCTCGGGTCTACGCTGCGTCGCTACGCTCCTTGCTCCGCCCGTGGATGACGAGGCGGGGAGGGCTCCGCCAGACTACAACAATGTGGTCGCTTGTAGGACAACAGGACAAGCGGGCGCTCACACCGCCGCCACAAACCCGTCCAGCACGCGTTTCTGGCCGGCCTTGTCGAAGTCGATGGTCAGCTTGTTGCCTTCGATGTTGGAGATGTTGCCGTTGCCGAATTTCTGGTGGAAGACGCGGTCGCCGACGCTGAAGGGCGACGGCGTGTCGGCGACGGATTTGGCGACCAGTTCGCCGTCAATGGTGCGGCCTTTGACGCTGGTTCGGCCGGCGCCGTAGCCGGAGTCGGTCTCGCCATAGCCGATGCGCTCGACCTGGTGGCCGGAGCGCGAGCCCCAGTTGCGGTCGGTCGCCTCGGTGCGGTTGGCCTGCGCGCGCTGCCAGCCGGGCGTCGCATAGGTGTTGGAGAAGGCGCCGGATTTTTCCGCGCCGACATTGTCGAAGCGCGAGGCGCCGTAGGGGTTCTTCCGCCCTGCGCCCTGGCCGCCACGGCCCGACGCGAACGAACCGCCGCCATAGGAATTGCCGTAGCCGCCATAGGAGTTGCCGCTTTCGGCGACCTCGACATGGGCTTCCGGCAGTTCGTCCAGAAAGCGCGACGGGATGGTCGACTGCCACAGGCCGTGGATGCGGCGGTTGGAGACGAACCACAGATGCAGGTTCTTCTTGGCCCGGGTCAGGCCGACATAGGCGAGACGGCGCTCTTCCTCCAGGCCGGAGCGGCCGCCTTCGTCCAGCGCGCGCTGGTGCGGGAACAGGCCTTCCTCCCAGCCGGGGAGGAACACGGTCTCGAATTCGAGGCCCTTGGCCGAATGCAGCGTCATGATGTTGACGGCGTCAAGCTCGGCGTTCTGCTCGGCGTCCATGACCAGGGCGACATGTTCGAGGAAGGAGCGCAGCGATTCATACTCCTCCATGGAGCGGATCAGCTCTTTCAGGTTTTCCAGCCGGCCCGGCGCCTCGACCGAACGGTCGTTCTTCCACATGTCGGTGTAGCCGCTCTCCTCCAGAATGGTCTCGGCGAGTTCGGTGTGCGGCGTGGTTTCCAGCGCTTTCTGCCAGCGTTCGAAATTGGCCGCCACTTCGCGCAAGGCCGCGCGGGGCTTGGGCTTCAATTCGTCGCTTTCGGCCAGCTTGGCGGCGGCCTCCAGCATCGGGATGCGCAGCGCACGCGACGTGTCGTGGATCTGCCGGATGGTGGCTTCGCCGAGGCCGCGCTTGGGCACATTGACGATGCGTTCGAAGGCGAGGTCGTCGGCGCCTTGGGCGACGACGCGGAAGAAGGCCAGCGCATCGCGGATTTCCATGCGCTCATAGAAGCGCGGACCGCCGATGACGCGGTAGTTGAGGCCGAGCGTGACGAAGCGATCTTCGAATTCGCGCATCTGGAAGGACGCGCGGACCAGGATGGCCATGTCGTTCAGCTTGTGCTTGGCACGCTGGTAGGTCTCGATGGTTTCGCCGACGGCGCGCGCTTCCTCTTCGGAATCCCACGCGGCGTGGACATGCACCTTCTCGTCGTCCTCGGCGACCTTCTCGGTGAACAGCGTCTTGCCGAAGCGACCCTCATTGTGGGCGATGAGGTGCGAGGCGGTGCCGAGGATGTGCGCGGTCGAGCGATAGTTGCGCTCCAACCGGATGATGGTGGCGCCGGGAAAATCCTTGTCGAAGCGCAGGATGTTGTCGACCTCGGCGCCACGCCAGCCATAGATCGATTGGTCGTCGTCGCCGACGCAGCAGATGTTGACTTTGTTTTCGCTCACGGGCCGTTCCGCGCCTGCCGGCGCGGGCCCTCGCAACGGCTCGGACGCCCGGTCGGGCATGCGGCCTTTGGCCGAGCGCGCTTTACCCTCGCCTGGATGGGGAGGGTCGCCGCGAAGCGGCGGGGAGGGGTGACTGGCGCCGGCGCTGCCACCCCCACCCGCGCCGCTACGCGGCGCGACCTCCCCCATCGAGGGGGAGGTAGGTCTTTGCGCCAGGAGCCGCAGCCACATGTATTGCGCGGTGTTGGTGTCCTGGTACTCGTCGACGAGGATGTATTTGAAGCGCTTGTGGTAGTCCTTCAGCACGTCCGGATTGGCGCGGAAGATGCGGATAGGGTGGCAGAGCAGATCGCCGAAGTCGCAGGCGTTCAGGGTCTTCAGCCGCTCCTGATAGGCCTTGTAGAGTTCCCGGCCCTTGCCGTTGGCGAAGCTGCGGGCATCGCCCTCGGCAATGTCGGCGGGGCCTTGGCCCTTGTTCTTCCAGCCGTCGACCATCTGCGCGAACTGCTTGGCCGGCCAGCGCTTGTCGTCGAGGCCTTCGGCCTGGATCAGCTGCTTGATCAGCCGTACGACATCGTCGGTGTCGAGGATGGTGAAATCGGATTTGAGCCCGGCCAGCTCAGCGTGGCGGCGCAAGAGCTTGACGCCGATGGAGTGGAAGGTGCCGAGCCACGGCATGCCCTCGACGGCTTCGCCGACGAGATGGCCGATGCGCTGCTTCATCTCGCGCGCGGCCTTGTTGGTGAAGGTCACCGCCAGGATCTGCGAGGGGAAAGCCCTGCCGGTGGCCAGGATATGGGCGATGCGGGTGGTCAGCACGCGGGTCTTGCCGGTGCCGGCGCCGGCCAGCACCAGGACCGGGCCTTCGGTGGTTTCCACCGCCAGCCGCTGCTCGGGGTTGAGGCCGTTGAGATAATCGGGCGCGCTGTTGGGTCCGCTGCGGGCCGCCATGGCGCGCGCGGCTATGCCCGACGGGGCCGCGGGCCGCGCATTGGGTTCGTCGAAAAAGGGCATGTCTTCCGCAAAGCCGGACATCTCCCCCGAATGTAGTGATTCGGGAGCGAAAGACCAGAAGTGTCTACGTTTTGTTCTGCTAAAGTGCCCGATACTGCGGCTCAGGCCTTTCGGTAACCGAGCGCGACGAACAATCGATGTCCGAACGAGCGCGCTTCCTCTGTCATCACCATGCCAAAGGCCGTCAGCATCTGGTCGTAATAGCGGCTGCCCGCGGGTGACGCCAGGAATGTCGAGTACAGTCTGAGATCGCCGAGCGAGAGATCCCGGTACGTATAAGCGCTACCCTGCATGGCATTCTGTTCGATGTTCTGGCGAATTTTCACGGATTGCTGACGCACCAGCACCATGATCTGTTCGTCCGACAGAGGCTTTCCGGCTGCGCCCAGCATCCCCGTAACCATCGCGTAGCTCATGTTCAGCGCTATCGCCTCGCCGGTGTCGACAGCGCTGATATCGTCGATGATCTTGCGGTACAATTCGAGCCGGGCTGGATCCTTGGTCGGAAGCTCGGCGAGGATTTGCTTGCCCTCTGTCTTCTTGCTTTGCCTGCCTTCCGGGCCAGACGACTGGATTTCCAAAGCGGTGACGTGCTTGCCCAACGGGGAAGCGTAAAACGCTGCGAGGTCGGACAGATCGGTGGCCGACAGCCTGTCCGCCATCCGCGATTCGATGGCAGTCTCCATTTTGACTGCGTCGAAGGCGCCTTCCAGCGCGACCGACAAGGCGTCCTGGAAATTTGCCGGTAACGGTTCGGGTATGGATTTCGTGGCTGCGGCGATGCCGGGACCGATGCCCATCAGCATCTCGTGAAAGCCGTTTGCCTTGTTGATCTCGCTAAGCGTCTGTGCCGGCGCGGCCACCGTGCCGGCCGTGAGCGCGACGAAGCTACAGAGGACAAGGACTACGCGCGTCAGAGGCGAGGCGAATGACGTCACTCTGGTTGCTCCTGATGGTTGGTCCAAAGCAGACTGCTGGAAAACCCGGATGCCGGCAAGGCGGGATTGCCACCTGGGCGTGTGGCCTCGAAAAACGCCCTGTTACGCAACGGAGCCTGCGGCATGGCCGTTTGGTTTCGCCATGGATCGCTCCCCGGCGGCTTGACAGGCACGGCGGCCGGGAGAAGGTTGTACCGCCGGGGGCAGGATTGGCATACCTTTGCCCATGGCCGCGTCGCGGAATGCGCATCAGTCGAAGGAGTATCGTCTTGGCTGTCGTCATCACCTCCCTCATCCTGTTCCTCATCGGCCTCGCACTTGGCGGCGGCGGCGTCTGGCTCGCGATGCTGGGCGGCAGCTGGTACTATGTCGTCACCGGTCTCGCCTTCCTCATCGCCGCATGGCTGCTCTTCCGGCGCAAATCGACGGCGCTCTGGCTCTACGCGGCGATCGTGCTCGGCACGCTGGCCTGGGCGGTGTGGGAAATCGGCTTCGACTGGTGGGAACTCGGACCGCGCGGCGGCATCATCGTGCTTCTGGCGCTGTGGCTGCTGACGCCTTGGGCAAGGCGGGGCCTGACCGGCCCCGACGCGCGAGCGCCGCTCATTCTGGCCGTGCTCGCTTCGCTCGCCGTCGCCGGTTATTCGATGACGGCCGATCCCAAGGACATCGCCGGCGACCTCAGCGCCGACAAGGTGACGCCGACTGCCGATCTCGGCGGCAACGTGCCTCCGGGTGAATGGCACTTCTATGGCCGCACGCAATTTGGCCAGCGCTATTCGCCGCTCGACCAGATCACGCCCGACAATGTCGCCAAATTGCAGCCGGCCTGGATCTACCAGACCGGCGACGTGAAAGGGCCGGACGATGTCGGCGAAACCACCTACCAGGTGACGCCGCTGAAGGTGGGCGATGCGCTCTATATCTGCACGCCGCACAATTTCGCCATCGCCATCGATGCCGCCACCGGCAAGGAGAAATGGCGTTTCGATCCCAAGATCAAGCTCGACAAGGACCGCCAGCACCAGACCTGCCGCGGCGTGTCCTATTATGCCGATGCCAAGATCGCCGCCGGCCAGCCTTGCGCGACGCGCGTCTATCTGCCGACCTCGGATGCGCGGCTGATCGCGCTCGACGCCGCCAACGGCCAGGTCTGCCCGTCCTTCGCCGAAGCCGGCACGCTCAATTTGTTGACCAACATGCCGTATCCGAAGTCGGGCTATTATTACTCGACCTCGGCGCCGCTGATTGCGGGCGGCAAGATCATCATCGGCGGCGCGGTCAACGACAATTATTCGACGCAAGAGCCGTCCGGCGTCATCCGGGCCTTCGACGTCGACACCGGCGCCCTGGTGTGGAACTGGGATTCCGGCAATCCGGACCAGACAACGCCGCTGGCGGCAGGCCAGACCTACACCCACAACTCGCCCAACATGTGGTCGACGGCAAGCGCCGACGAGAAGCTCGGCCTGCTCTATGTGCCGCTCGGCAACCAGACGCCGGACCAGCTCGGGATGGGCCGCAGCGCCAATGTCGAGAAGTTTTCCTCCTCGATCACCGCGCTCGATCTGGCCACCGGACAAGTGCGCTGGGTGCGGCAGACCGTGCATCACGACCTCTGGGACATGGATGTGCCGGCACAGCCGACCCTGGTCGACATCACCACCGCTGCCGGCGTCGTTCCGGGCCTGGTTGGACCGACCAAGCAGGGCGACCTCTACGTGCTCGACCGGCGCAGCGGCGAGCCGATCATCCCGATCAAGGAAGTGCCGGCGCCGGGCGGCGCTGTCGAGGGCGATCACACGTCGCCGACGCAGCCGGTCTCGGATCTCTCCTTCAATCCGAGGCCGCTGACCGGCGCCGACATGTGGGGCATCACCATGTTCGACCAGCTGGCCTGCCGGATCGAATTCCAGGGCCTGCGCTACGAGGGCCGCTACACCCCGCCATCGGTGCAGGGGTCGCTGGTCTATCCCGGTAATTTCGGCACATTCAACTGGGGCGGCGTCGCCGTCGATCCGGTGCGGCAGGTGATGTTCGGCATGCCGACCTATCTGGCGTTCAAATCGCAGCTCATTCCGCGCGACCAGGTGCCGCCGCCGGATGAGGGGCGCGGCAGCGAGCAGGGGCTGAACCGCAATGAGGGCGCACCCTATGCGGTGGTGATGGGGCCGTTCCTGTCGCCGCTCGGCGTGCCCTGCCAGGCGCCGCCATGGGGCTATGTGGCGGGAGCGGACCTCAGAACCGGCAAGATCGCCTACAAGCACCGCAACGGCACCGTCTATGACATGACGCCGTTGCCCTTGCCGCTGAAGGTCGGTGTTCCCGGCATTGGCGGGCCGATGATCACCGCCGGCGGCGTCGTCTTCCTGGGCGCGGCGGTCGACGACTATCTGCGCGCCTATGACCTGACATCGGGCAAGCAGCTCTGGCAGGCCAGGCTGCCGGCCGGTGGGCAGTCGACGCCGATGACCTACACCGTCGCCGACGGCCGCCAGTTCTTGGTCATCGTCGCCGGCGGCCACGGCTCGGTCGGCACCAAGCCGGGCGACTATGTGATGGCCTATACGCTGCCGAAGTAGCAGCGATGCGACTTAGGTAGGTGATCGGCCCGGCAGATATTCTGGCAATGTCGCGCCGCCCCTCATCTGCCTGCCGGCATCTTCTCCCCGTATAGTGACGGGGAGAAGGGGCAGCTTCAGCGTTGGCGCCCTTTCCTGCAACGCTGGCGATTGGCGAAATTCGATGACGGCATCCTTCTCCCCGTCACTATACGGGGAGAAGTGCCCGGCAGGGCGATGAGGGGCAGCAGCAGCCTTGGTCAGCTTGCGTAAGAGATGGCCTTTGAGGCTGGGCACGGAGCCCAGTACTTCATTGGTTAGCTGCGGCCCTGTTTCGGCCTGCTGGATCAGCGTGGTGACGGCCGACGCCGGTCGACGCGGACATTCACCATCCGAGCGGCGGCTGCGGCAGCAGCGGAGCGCATTGCCAGCAAGGCAGCAACAGCAAGCACGAGCGCGCTTGCAAGGATCGGAGTAGACAAGGTCATGGCGTTGTTCCTTCTCGCCGGGCTCGCCGCTACGAGCGAGACCATCATCAGCTTCCTTCCATATTGTGGCGGCACCATCGACATTCTCTGAAATGACCAAAATGTGATGGGCGCGTTCCGCGGGGCCGCCGCATCGTTCGATGGCGCAAGCGTCACCCATCCGAGACTGGACCGTGCGAGCTTGCACCCTATCTTGATCCGCGAGTCATCCCGGAGTGACCGCGAGGTCATCCCGGAGTGACCATGAGGTCATCCCGGAGTGACCGTGAGATCATCTCCTAACGAGGAGCACGCCATGACGAAACCCACCGCCGAAGCCGTCAAACCTGCCAAACCTGCCATCACCCAGGCGATGATCGATGCCTATGACGAATACACGCATCTGACGCTCGACCGCCGCCGATTCATGGAACAGCTGACCAGGCTTGCCGGATCGGGCGCGGCGGCGGCCGCGATCGCGCCGCTGCTTGCGGCGAATTCGGCGCAGGCGGCAATCGTCGCCGACAACGATCCGCGCGTGAAGGCTGAAGATATCACCTATTCCGGCAGCAGCGGTGAGATGAAGGGCTATCTTGTCAGGCCGGCGGACCAGTCCGGCAAGCTCGGCACCGTCATCGTGGTGCATGAGAACAGGGGGCTCAACCCGCATATCAAGGATGTGGCGCGGCGCGTTGCGCTGGAGGGGTTCGTGGCGCTGGCCCCGGATTTCCTGTCGCCGCTCGGCGGCACGCCCGCCGACGAGGACAAGGCGCGCGACATGTTCACCAAGCTCGACGCCAGCCATGTCACCGCCGATGGTGTGGCGACCATCGCCTATCTCAAGGGCGAGAAGGACGGCAACGGCAAGGTCGGTGCTGTCGGCTTCTGCTGGGGCGGCGGCACGGTCAACAATCTGGCGGTCAACGCGCCCGATCTCGCCGCCGGCGTCGCCTATTACGGCATGCAGCCGAAGGCCGAGGATGTGGCGAAGATCAAGGCGGCGCTGTTGCTGCACTATGCCGGGCTGGACGAGCGCATCGACGCCGGCATCGATGCCTACAAGAAGGCGCTCGACGCCGCCCATGTCGAATACACCGTCTATGTCTATGACGGCGTCAACCATGCCTTCAACAACGACACCTCGGCCGCGCGCTATGACAAGAAGGCAGCCGATCTCGCCTGGGGACGGACGATCGCTTTCCTCAAGGAGAAGCTGGCGTAAGCTTCAGGCCGCCGACGACGCCCATACGCTTTCATAGGCCGGCGACAGCGTAAAACCGGCCGGCAGCACCGAGACCGGGGGCGGGCGCCGCACGCCCTCCTGCAGATAGCGCAACGCCGACACCAGTCCGTTCATCGTGTAGGGCTTGGCGATGACGCCGATCGCGCCGGCGAAATGGTCGGGGATGCGTTTTGGATTGGCGGTCATGAACACCACCATGGAACGGTTACCCTCGCGGATATGCTCGGCAACCTCGACCCCGGTTGGTCCGTCGGCGAGGTGGATATCGACAAAGGCAATATCGGCATCGGCGGTATCAATCATACCTCTTGCTTCGGCCAACGATGTCGCCCAACCCACAACGCTGTGGCCGGCTTCCTCGACGAGGCTTTCCAGTTCCATCGCCAGCAACGCCTCATCCTCGACGATCAGGACCTTGAGCGGTTCGTTCATGACAGCTTCCCTTTCTGCTGCGGTTCGTTCGGCATCGAGATGACGACCTTTGTGCCCGGGCCGGCGTCGCGCCATTCGATGTCGGCATGCAACTGACGGGCAAGCGACTTGATCAGCCGCATGCCGAAAGAAGCATCGCCACTGGCCTCGGCCATGCCGACGCCGTCATCGGAAACCTCGATGTTGAAGTGGCCGTCGGGCTGGCTCATCTTGATGCCGATGCGCCCCGCGGTGGTGCCGTCCGGCTTTTCCTTGAAGGCATGCTTCAGCGCGTTGGTGACAAGCTCATTGACCATCAAGGCAACAGGCGTGGCTTTTTCGGCCGGAATGACGATGGGTTCGAGGTCCAGCGTCGGCTTGATCTCGGCGCGCCCCGATGCGGTCAGCAGGTCGGTGACCAGATCCCTGGCGAAATCCGAGACATCGAAGCGGCTGACATCCTTTGACTGGTAGAGACGGCGATGCACAGTGCTCAGCGCCTCGATGCGCTCCAGCATGGTGGTCAGGGATCGCTTCGTCGCTTCATCCTTGATTGCCCGGCTTTGCATGATGATCAGCGAGGAGATCATCTGCAGGTTGTTTTTCACCCGATGGTCGACCTCGTGCAGCAGCGTGGTCTGCGCCTCAAGGGCGGCCTCAAGCTCGCGTGTGCGTTCCTTGACAGCCTTTTCAAAACGGTTCTTGTCGGCGGTGATGCGATCCTCCGAGCGCTTGCGATCCGAGACGTCGAGCTGTGAGGCAAAGAAGAACAGGAGTTCGCCTTTGTCGTTGGAAACCGGGCTGATGTAGAGCGCATTCCAGAACGTCGAGCCGTCCTTGCGGTAGTTCAACAGATCGATGGCGATATCGGTTCCCGCTGCTATCGCGTCGCGCACGCTAGCCACAGCTGCCTTGTCTGTCTCTGGCCCCTGCAGGAAGCGGCAGTTCTTGCCCATGACCTCGTCGCGCTCGTAGCCGGTCAGGCGCAGGAACGCGTCATTGGCAAAGACGATCGGATTGTCCGCCTGACGGGGATCGGTGATGACCATCGACATGCGGGTGGCGCGGATGGCGGCCGCGAACGGATCGCCCTTGCCGTGCTCGGCATGCAGATTGTCCGTCATGTGCCATGCGTCGGCCGGTTCCCTGGTCCTTTTCCAGTCCATGCTTTCACTCCAAGCCGTTTTTCAGGGGTCACAACGGCTTAGACGTGGAATTGGTTCAATCTTGATCTTCTTGTCGCAGGCAGCCATTTGCGGAACCGAATCGCCGGTTCCACAACGGATTGAAATAAATGGGTTTGAAGGTTGTCGGATGTAGCCGATTCGCTGAAAGCAGGGCTGGCGCCGACCTATAGAAATGATCAGATCGCAATTGTCCGTGGCGGCGCTCGCCAGTGTCGGCTTCTCAGGGCAGGGGAAACGTCAGGCGTGGCCACGCTTCATGCGCGCCTGCTTCAGGATGGCGCGCCAGCGGATCATGTCGAAGGGGATTGGCTCGTTGTTGTTGGCGATGTGGAAGATCTCGTTGTTGACGTTCTTCAACGAGCGCCAGAAATCATAGTCGGTGATGCGCGGATCGGCAGCCAGCCTGTCCACCTCGACCTTGATGTCGGTTTTCATGCACGTTCCTCGAACCGCCTGTTGCCCGCCGCCCGCATCGCAACTCGCATGGCACCGTTCTCAAACGGTCCGCTGAGTCGTTCAATGGCTCAAATGGCTTGTTCACGTTAAAACCTTGGTAAGGTTAACGCGGGCGCAGCAGCGCTTCAAGCGGTCCTGCGGCGAATACCGATCGAACGGCCGGCGCGTTCGGGCATCGGCAGTGCAGAGTGGGCGGCGCGCATCGCTTCCACCTTGGCCTGCACGTCGGCGGGGAAGGGCGCGACTTTCGGCCCGGACATGTCGACATGCAGCGACAGGGTTTCGGAAGTGGCGGCGAGCCAGCCATCGACATGGCGGATTTCCTGGTAGGCCCGCAGCCGCTTGTCGTCGTGATCGATCAGCTGGAAGGATACGACGACCTTGTGTTCGAGGTGCAGTTCCTGGACATAGCAAACATGGACTTCGGCCGTGTAGATGGTCAGGCGCCGCTCTTTGACATAGTCCAGCCCCATGCCCATCGCCTCGAACGCCTCATCCGAGCAGCGGTCGAACAACACGTTGTAATAGGCCATGTTGAGATGGCCGTTGTAGTCGATCCAGTCCTTCTCGATGTCCATCGGTTTGGAAACGAAGGGGGCAGGGATGGGCATGGAAACTTCCTTGTTCTGGTGCTGGACCGAGTTCAGGTGCTGGACAGGGCGTGGCCGCTGAGACTAGAGCGGTTCACCGTCTCGCGGAAACGGTGAACCGCTTTAGTTTTTGTTTTGACGCAATCCCGGACGGAAAACCGCTTCACACTTTTCCTGGAATTGCGTCATGTGCATCCATAATCGCATAACAAGCATGGACGCTGGTCCATTCGCGGAGGAATTCATGGCTCTGAGCGACCTCAATCCGGTCGAACGCAACGAGGAAGGCATTGCGGCGGTGCTCGGCATCCTCAAGCAGCAGTTCGGCGAACGCTTCCAGACCGGCGCGGCGATCCGCTCGCAGCATGCGCACACCACCACCTATATTCCGACGCAGGCGCCTGACGGTGTCGCGCTCCCGGAGACGACAGAAGAGGTGCAAGAGATCGTACGTGCCTGCGCCGCGCACCGCGTGCCGGTCATCGCCTTCGGCGTCGGTTCCTCGCTGGAGGGCCACACCAACGCGCCGGGTGGCGGCATCTCGGTCGACACCTCGCGCATGAACCGCATCCTGTCGGTCAACCCCGAGGATCTCGACTGCACGGTCGAGCCTGGCGTAACGCGCGAGGATTTGAATCGGCACCTGCGCGATACCGGCCTGTTCTTCCCCATCGATCCCGGCGCCAATGCTTCGCTCGGCGGCATGGCGGCAACGCGGGCCTCCGGCACCAATGCGGTGCGCTACGGCACGATGCGTGAAAACGTGCTGTCGCTGACGGCCGTCATGGCCGATGGCGAGACGGTGACGACCGGCAAGCGGGCGAAAAAGAGTTCGGCCGGCTACGATCTGACGCGGCTTCTGGTCGGCTCGGAAGGCACGCTCGGCATCATCACCTCGCTGACCTTGAAGCTGCAAGGCATTCCGCAGGCGATCTCCGGCGGCGTCTGCCCGTTTCCAAACCTCGAGGCGGCCTGCAACGCGGTCATCGCGACCATCCAGATGGGCATTCCGGTGGCGCGGATCGAACTGGTCAATGGACTGCAGATGCGGGCGATGAAGAATTACTCGAAGCTCGATTATCCCGAGAGCCCGTGCCTGTTCGTCGAGTTCCACGGCAGCGATGCCGGCGTCGCCGAACAGGCCGAGACCTTCGGTGCCATTGCTGAAGACAATGGCGGCGGGCCATTCCTTTGGACCAGCGTCGCCGAGGAGCGCACGAAACTCTGGAAAGCCAGGCACGATGCTTATTGGGCGTCGCTGACGCTACGGCCGGGCGCCAAGGGCCTTTCGACCGATGTCTGCGTGCCGATCTCGCGGCTGGCCGAATGCGTTGCCGAAACCGAGGCCGACATTGCCGAGATGGGCCTGGTTGCGCCGATCGTCGGCCATGCCGGCGACGGCAATTTCCATGTGCTGGTGCTGATGGACGTCAACGACCCCAAAGAGATCGCGCTGGCGGAGAAATTCGTCTCGCGGCTGAACGTGCGGGCGATCGCCATGGACGGCACCTGCACCGGCGAACACGGCATCGGCCAGGGCAAGATCGGCTTCCTGCGCCATGAGCTCGGCCATGGTGTCGACATCATGCGCTCCATAAAAAAAGCGCTCGACCCGCAAGACATCATGAACCCGGGCAAGATATTACCTGCATAGCCGAAATGTGAGGAGCGGCAATGGATACCCTGATTATAAGGGCATCGCTTGGCAAGACACTGTTACTGCTGTCGGCCAGCCTCTTCTTTGTCCTGGCCTGCGCTTTCCTGATTTATGTCTCCGAGGACGGCGACACCGCCGGCCTTTGGTGGTGCGTGGCCTTTTTCGGGCTGGTCGCGTTGGTGTTTGCCTGGCAGCTTGTGCGGCCGCAGATTCTGGTGCTGAACGGACAAGGTTTCAGTCTCGGCGGAGGCCTTGTTCGATCGCCCAACCTGGTCCCCTGGAAGAATATCGAAAGCTTCTTCGTCGTCCATCGCCGGCGCAGGATAGGCGATATGATCGGGTACAATTTCGCACCGGGGGTCAAGAAAAGCTCCGTCATGGGCAGCGTGACCAAAAGCCTCGGCGCCGAAGCCGCATTACCGCAGGGCTGGACATTGTCGCCCGAGGAGATGGTGGTGCTGCTGAACGAATATCGCCGACGGGCCATGGCAGGATAGTCTCTTGCGCACAGGCCGGACCGCGGTCAAAGGCGTCCAAAAATCTCTGCTCTTCCAGATACATCAGAGATCAAGCAACTCTGGATGAATTGCCTCTTTATCGACACGCTGATGCGGGTAGAGTGCGGCTGACTTTCAATCAACCCGTTCGGAGCTGATGCTCGCACGCCTGTTCGTGATCTTCGGTGGCTTGTTTGTGCTGGTGCTGGTTGCGGCGCTGGTGGTGCCGTATTTTGTCGACTGGACCGGGTACCGCGCCCAATTCGAGCGCGAGGCGAGCGCCATTCTCGGCCGCAAGGTGACGGTGCAAGGCGACGCCACGGCGCGCCTGTTGCCGTTCCCCTCGGTGACCTTCTCAAACGTCACGGTCGCCGGCGGCCCCGGCGGCCAGCCGGCAATGACCGTCGAGACCTTTTCGATGGACGCGGAACTGGCGCCGTTCCTGCGCGGCGAAGTGCTGATTTTCGACATGCGGCTGGTGCATCCGAAGGCGACGATCGACATCGCCGATAACGGCACGGTCGACTGGGCGATACGGCCGTCCTCGCCCTTCGATCTCAACCAGATCTCGATCGAGAAGCTCACGGTGACGGAGGGAGAAATTGCGCTCCGCCATGCCGCAGGCGGGCGCAGCCATCTGATTTCCGAGATCAATTCGACCATCTCTGCCAAGTCGCTGGCCGGGCCGTGGCGCATGGACGGAACGTTGCTGCTCGACGGACTGCGTTCGACGGTTGCGGCTTCGACCGGCAAGGCCGAAGGCAGCGGCCAGATGCGGCTGAGGCTCAAGGTCGATCCCGATGCCTATCCACTGGTCATCGAAACCGACGGCAATGCCGGCATCGTCAATGGGGCTGCCGTCTATTCCGGCCAGTTCAAGATTTCCGGCAACGACAAAAACAGCGCCGAACTGCGCGGCGGCGATGGCGAGAGCGTCAAAATCAGAGCCGGCAAACCCGATCCGGGGTTCAGGCTGAACGGCAAGTTCTCGCTCGACCACCAGAAGCTTGGCGTCGACGAATTCCGCTTCGAGACCGGGCCGCTCGACAATCCCTACACAGCCGACGGCAAGGCTTCGGTCGATCTCGGCCTTAGGCCGAACTTCGCCATCGAGGCCAATGGCGCGCAGGTGCAACTGGACGAGGCGGTGGGCGCTGAGAAGGGCGCCGGCCTGACGCTGGACCAGCGCATTGCCGGAATCGAGCAGGCGCTGCTCGTCCTGCCGAAGCCGAGCATCCCCGGCACTGTCGAGGTCAAGCTGCCGGCGGTGGTGGCTGGCGACACCACGGTGCGCGACGTGCATCTCTCGGCCGAGCCGGTCGAGGGCGGCTGGTCGGTGAAATCGCTGGCCGCGACCTTGCCCGGGCGCACGACGCTGGAAGCCAGCGGCATGCTCAGCGTCGAAGATCATTTCCGTTTCAGCGGCTCCATGCTGCTGGCGGTGGCGCAGCCTTCCGGCTTTGCTGCCTGGTTGTCGAAAGATGTCGACGAGGCGATCCGCCGGCTGCCGGCCGCCGGCTTCAAGGCCAAGGTGGACCTGTCGGAGAAGCGCCAGGCGTTCAGCGATCTCGAACTGATCCTCGGCAAGTCGAAGTTCACCGGCCGCATCGATTCCAACCAGCCCGACGACGCCAAGTCCTCGGTGCTGATGCGGCTCGAGGGCGGCGAACTCGATGTCGACGGGCTGACGGCCTTCGCCTCGATCTTCGTCAGCGACAAGGGCGCCAACCGCTTTTCCGACCGTGACCTCGATTTTCAGATCAAGGCAGGGCCGGTCAATGCCGGCGGGCTCACCGCCGACACGGTCGATACCGCGCTCCGGCTCCGCGACGGGCTGCTCGAAATCGACCGGCTGTCGATTGGCGGCCTTGCCGGCGCCTCGATCAGCGCCACCGGCCGGATCAAGGATTTTCCGGCAAGCCCGACCGGCAAGCTCGATGCCTCGGTGGTCGCCGTCGATCTGAAGCCGCTGATCGACATTGCCGCGCAACACTATCCCGACAATCTGATGCTGAAGGGACTGGCTGGCCGCACGGCCGCCTATCCTGAACTGTTCCAGGACGCGCGCGTCGATCTGGTGGCGAGCGCCGCCGACAATGGCGACGGCACGACCGGGCTGGCGGTGAGCGGACAAGGCAAGGCCGGCGGTTCGGCCTTTTCGGCGTCGCTGTCGGGCAAGGGTGCCGTCGGCCAGTTGCTCGACGCGCCGGTGACGCTGACCTTCAACGCCAAAAATCCCGACGCCACCGTGCTGCTGGCGCTCTACGGCCTGCCGGCGCTGCCGCTCGGCATGCTCGGCCAGGCAAGCACCGATATTTCGGCCAAAGGCACGCTCGGCGGCGGCCTGGCGACGAGCTTCAATTTCGCCGCCGATGACTTCAAGGCGACGTTCGACGGCACCGTCGCTCAGACGCCGCAAGGCGCCACCGCCAAGGGCAAGATCGGCCTCGACGCTTCCGACATCGAGCCCTGGCTGATGACGACCGGCGCCGGCCTGCCGGGTATGGGAACGGGCACCTCGACCTCGCTCAGCGCGGATGCCGATTTCGGCAACGGCCTGCTGGTGTTGAGCGGCCTCAGCGGATCCATCAACGAGTCGGAGATTTCGGGCGACGTCAACATCGATGCGAAGCAGGGGCTGCCGCATTTTGCCGGTGCGCTGGCGCTCGACGAACTGGACCTCGACCCGATTGCGGTTGCGCTGTTCGGTGACCAGTCGTTCCTCAGCAGCAACGCGAACTGGCCGACGGCGCCATTCAGCCAGAAATCCAGCCTGCCGTTCAGCGCCGATCTCGACCTGGCGACGGCGACGCTTGCCGCCGGACCGCTGGCGACAGCCTATGACGCGTCGCTGTCGTTGAAACTGGACCAGGAAGGCATCCGCGTTTCGGACCTGAAGGCAAAACTGCTCGGCGGCGCGCTCACCGGATTGTTCGAGTTGAAGAACACGGACGGCACGGGGCTGTTCTCCGGCCAGATGAGGCTTGCCGGCGCCGACCTGGCGACGGTGCTGCCGGCTGCCGGCTTGAGTGGCAGCGGCGACTTCTCGACAGGGCTGTCGACCAGCGGCAAATCGGTCGACGCGATGATTGCCGCACTCTCCGGCTCGGGCACGGCGGCGCTGAAAGGCCTCACCATTGCCGGCGTCAATCCCGATGCCTTCGGCGCGTTGATTGCCAAGGCCGATGCGATCGGGCGCGACATCGACGTGGCCAAGACTGCGGGCTTTGCACCTGAGATCGCTGGCGACGGCAGCTTTGCTGCCGGCGATGCCGACATCGCCTTCACGGTCGCCGGCGGCACGTTGCGGGCACCACCGATCAAATTCGAAAACCAGGCGGCGACGCTGTCTGCCGACATCACGGCCGACCTCAACACCGGCACCGTCGCCACCAAGGGCGCTGTCACCTACAAGCCTGGCGACGAGGCGCTGATCGGCTCCGATCCGACGGTCAATTTCAGCGTCGATGGGCCGTTCGGGGCGCTGAAGAAGCAGTTCGACAGCGAGCCGCTGGCGCAATTTTTGACCCAGCGCGCGCTGGAAAAGGAGCAGCAGCGGGTCGAGGCTATGCAGGCCGCACTGCTCGAGAAGCAGCGGCTGCGGCGCGAGGTGCGCTACTACGCCGCCCTGCAGACCGAGCGCGACAACGCCGCCGAGGAATTGCGCAAGCAGGAGGAAGCGGCACGGCTCAAAGCCGAGGCCGACGCCAAGGCGAAGGCACAGGCCGATGCGAAGGCACAGGCCGAAGCGGATGCCAAGGCCAAGGCGGATGCCGAAGCAAAGGCCGATGCCGATGCGAAAGCGCAGGCAGAGGCTGACGCAAAGGCCAAGGCAGATGCGGACGCGAAAGCCCAGGCGGAAGAGCAGGCTGCCGAAGACGCCGCCAAGGCCGAGGACGAACGGAAGAAGGCCGAACAGGCTCGGATCGCTTCGCAGGAAAAAGCCAGGCTGGAGGCCGAGCGCAAGGCTCAGGAGCAGGCGCCGAAGGTCGACCGCTCACTTCCCGGTGTCAGTGACGGTTCGGCCCCGGCGCCGCCGAAGCCCAGGACAAATCCGTTCTCCGTCGACAATCTGCTGAAGTCGCTGGGCAATTAAGAACCATTCAGACGGCGTCGCGCTTGGCCCAGTCCAGCACGTGGAGCCTGAGCGCCGAGGACAGATTGGCATCGCGCGGTCTTGTCTCGTCGATCTCCGCGACCAGGGCAGCAAGGGTCAGCTTGCGCGCGGCGGCAATAGTGACGAGATCGTCATAAAAGGGTTTTTCGAGGGAATAGCTGGTGCGATGGCCGCGGATGGTCACGGAGCGTTTTTCGACCGGGCTCACCGCAGGCGGTCCATCAATCGCCCTGGTCTTCCGGGCGTTCGCGGCGGTGGCCGGCGACGAATTTTTCGGCCTTGTCCGATGTCAGACGGTCACGAGTTCTTTCGGCTTTGGAACGGCCGTGCAGAGCGCGGTTCTCGCCGGCGAGCTTTTCCTTTTCGGTGCGCGCCTTCTGCTTGCGGACCTGGCGAAGGTTGACGATTTCGCCCATGTCGCGCCGACCGTCCCGCTACTTCTTGCGGAAGGCGTCGAGCGACACGACGTCGGCGCCCTTGCCGGCGGCGGCATCGGCCACGGCGGGCTTTTTCTCCGCCTCAGTGGCAGCTGCCTTCTTCTCGGCCTTCGGCTTTTTCTCGGAGACGATAGCCAAAGGCTCGGCAGCCGGCTGGGCGGCTGCATCGTCTTCCGCCGGGACGTCGGTCTTGACGTCGAATTCGAGTTCGAAATTGACCGATGGGTCGTAGAAGCCGCGTACGGCCGAGAACGGAATTTCCAGCTTCTCCGGCACGTCGGAGAAGGACAGCCCGACCTCGAAGCCGGTATCGGTCACCTTGAGGTCCCAATACTGGAACTGGATGACGATGGTCATCTGTTCGGGATAGCGCTCGCGCAGCCTGGAGGACACCCGCACGCCCGGCGCGCCGGTCAGGAATGTGATGAAGAAATGATGATTGCCGGGAAGGCCGGTGCGCGCGACTTCGGCCAGGACCTTGCGCATGACGCCGCGCAATGCCTCCTGGGCCAGAATGTCGTAGCGGATGTGGTCGTCGGCCATGTGCTGGTCGGGTTCCGTTGAATCGTCCGCATAGCTGTAATCAAGCTTGAGCGCGGCGTAAACCGGATATAGATCGCTGATGCGCCGAAGCGAAGCCCGTAACGGACGATTTGATCGCCTGCTTTGGCGTTCAGGCGCTGGCCAGCTGTTTTTCCACCGCTGCCGCTGATCTGCGCTTGCCGAAGGCGCGCAGGAATGTGCGCACGCCGTGGGTGGCGGATTGCAACACTTCGTCTTCCGACGGCATGCTGCCTAGCATGAAGGTGGTCTGCAGTTCGGCGTTGGCTAGCGCCAGGAACTGGCGTGCGGCGACATCGGGATCGTCGACCGCGAGATGGCCGGCATGGGCGAGGCGGGCAAAACGGGCGGCAAGTGCGGGCCAGGTCCGGCCCGGCCCTTGGTCGCGCCATTCTGCGAAGAGCTCGGGATAGCGCTCGCCTTCGGTCTGGATCAGCTTGCGCAGGAAGCGTCCGTCGCGGTTGCAGATGCAGTTCTGATTCATGCGCACGGCAAAGCCGATCAGGTCCGCTTCCAGATCCTTCGGCTGGTCTGGGAAAGAGGCGAAGGTGGCGAAGATGCCGGCATTGCAGCGCTCCGTCAGATCGCGCACCACAGCCATGAAGAGCTTTTCCTTGTCGCGGTGGTGATTGTAGATGGTCTGGCGCGACACGCCGGCCTCCACCGCGATCAGGTCGATATTGGCGCCGGCAAAGCCTTCCCGGCAGAAGACCGAAGCCGCCGCATCGATGATCGACATACGCTTGGCCTCGTGGCCGCGTGGCGGGAAAATGTCAGGAGAAACGGCAAGCTTCATAGAAATCTATATAGAGGTGATTGACGAATTAGACAAGGCTGTCTAAATTTGTGGACACAATAAATGGGAATTCGCTCCGTAGAGACGAATAATCTCGCTCTGAGCCGTCGGATTTCAACGGGATGGAACGTCCTAGGGTTAGTCGTCGCGTTGGCGGCGCCAACCAGACTTGAAAGAAGCCTTTATCATGAGTCCCAAATTCCTCCGCATCGCGGTCGTGCTCGGCCTGTTGTCCGCTATCGGCCCCTTCGCCATCGACATGTATCTGCCGGCGTTGCCTTCGATCGGCGAGGATCTGCATGCCGGCACCGCCGCCGTTCAGATGAGCCTTTTGATCTTCTTCCTGTCGATGGGCTTCGGCCAGATCGTCGTCGGACCGATCTCCGACATGGTCGGCCGCAAGCTGCCGCTTTACGGCGGCCTTGCGCTGTTCATGGTCGGCGGTATCGGTTCGGCCATGAGCCCGACCATCGAATGGCTGATCGCCTTCCGCTTTCTGCAGGGACTGGGCGCCAGCGCCGGCATGGCGGTGCCGCGCGCCATCGTGCGCGACCTGCACACCGGCACCGAAGCCGCCAAGCTGATGTCGCTGCTGATGCTGGTGTTTTCGGTGTCGCCGATCCTGGCGCCGCTGACCGGCAGCCAGATCATCGAGAATTTCGGCTGGCGCGCCGTATTCTGGACGGTGACGGGCGCGGCCCTGCTGGCCACCATTCTGCTGGCGACCTCGCTGAAGGAGACGCGGCCGGCGGAAGAACGCGTCGGTTCCTCCTTCGGAACCGCACTCGCCGGCTATCGCTTCCTCATGGGTGACCGCAATTTCCTCGGCCTGGTGGCGATCGCCGGCTTCGGCATCGCCAGCTTCTTCGTCTACCTCTCGAGTTCGTCCTTCATCCTGATCGACCATTACGGGCTGTCGCCTTCCGTCTACAGCGTGTTCTTCTCGATCAATGCGGTGGCCTTCATCGGCATGTCGCAACTGACGGGGATGCTGTCGGAGCGCTTCGGGCTGAAGCGCGTCGTCTGGGTGGCGGTAACCGGCTATGCCACGACGATGGTTGTGCTGTTCGCAGTCATGGCGACCGGCGTCGACCGGCTCGATGTTATGGCGGCACTGCTGTTCGTCGGCTACGGCTTCCTTGGCCTGGTCATCCCGACGACGTCGGTGCTGGCCATGGAAGAGCATGGCGAGATCGCCGGCACGGCCTCGGCGCTGATGGGCACGCTGCACTTCGCCATCGGTGCGCTGGCGATGGGCGTCGCCGGCATCTTCTTCGACGGCACCCCGCTGCCCATGGTGGCCGGCATCACGCTCTGCGCGGTGATCTCGTTCACGCTGGCCAAACTGACGCTTGGCCGCTCGCGCGAAGCCGTTGAAGCGCCGGCCGAGTAAGCTGACCGCAATCGACCGGAAAGGCCGGGTCATCCCGGCCTTTTTCACGTCTGGGGTAATCCGGCCCCGGCCAGAACCACGGCCTTCGACCGACGCCGGCGGCAAATTGCACCAGCTCATGGCTCAATTTGGTGTAGGCTTCGCGGCCCATCGTCATGCGAAATCCGGCCAGCGGCAGCCGGCATTGAGCGTACGATATCGAGGAGGGGAGAAGTGGAGGTTTCTGTTGCCAGGTACCTCCGAACCCCGCCTAGAAGTGCGAACCTCTAGGGCTTGATTTGAAGCTATCGCACCGCTTACGCGGCGAGACGTGCTTCCGCATAGTTGTCATTTGCAACTACAGGTTTAGCCCGATGACGGTGGTACCATGCCGGGCAAAAGTACGATCTTTACACCTTCGTCGATCCTATTTCGCCCCCAGCAACAGCCGCTCTGATCACAGAGCGGTTCTTGGTGGAGGCGCCGGGTACCGCCCCCGGGTCCGAACGGCTTATTACATCGCCCATTTATCGCCATAGTCGGTCAAGCCGACAAAACGAATATAGGGGGGCGGCGCACAAAATGAAAGGCCGCAATGGCACTTCTTGGCCGCACCAAACTGCGGCGCCGAGGGTTGACTCGCGCGCGGTCTCAACCGAAGCTTTGCGATGGTGAGGAGCATCGACATAGCGCACAAGTTGCGGCAGCGCGCCACAGCCCTCATCGATCGGATCCCGTGGCGCCGACATGGGGAAATTTGATGGCCGATTATCTCGCAGACGTGAAGAAATACGACGCCGCCGCAAATGCCGATGTGGTTGCCAAGATTGTGAAACATCTGGGCATCGCGCTGCGCAACCGCGATTCCTCGCTGGTATCCTGCACCGACCCCAAGGAATTGGAGCGCGTCAAGACCAACTGGGTTGCCAAGAAACTCGGCGTGACCGACGGGGCGAAAGCCGACTCGGCGATCGAGAAGACCTGCAAGGCGTTGGCCGCCGACAGCTCCAAGAGCCGCGTGACTTTCTACTATCTGGTCGCCAAGGATCTGGGCAAGCTCGGCTCGCTCTAACGATCGTACGCCAGTTTGCGAAGACTGGCGCGAGAGGGGTCCGTCGCGTCGGGTTTGAATTCCAGTTCACTGGGCGTCAGCGCTGCCCCTCATCTGGCTGCCGCCATCTTCTCCCCGTGAACGGGGAGAAGGACGCAGCCATTGGCGATTTCGCTAGTCGCCAGCGTCGCAGGAAAAAGCGACGGCGTCAAAACCAGCCTTTTCTCCCCGTCACTATACGGGGAGAAATGCCCGGCAGGGCATGAGGGGCGGCACTAACTTCGGAAAAGTGTGGTTGTGCGCAAGGGCTTTGCGCGGTTTTGCTGTGTTCGGCCCGCGGCCAGTCGGTTATGATGCCGGCAATCCCGAATCGAGGCGAAGCCGATGCGCCAGTATCTCGACCTTTTGCAGCATGTGCTGGACAATGGCGCCGACCGTGGCGACCGCACGGGCACCGGCACGCGTGGGGTGTTCGGGTACCAGATGCGCTTCGACCTGTCGCGCGGCTTTCCCGTCACCACCACCAAGAAGCTGCATCTGAAGTCGATCATCCATGAACTCCTGTGGTTCCTGGCCGGCGACACCAACATCAAATACCTTAGAGATCATGGCGTTTCGATCTGGGACGAATGGGCCGACGAGAATGGCGATCTCGGCCCGGTCTATGGCAAGCAGTGGCGCTCCTGGCCGGATGGCCATGGCGGGTCGATCGACCAGATTGCCAATGTTCTGAAGGAGATACGCAGAAATCCGAATTCACGCCGGCTGATCGTTTCGGCGTGGAACCCGGCCGAAGTGGAGGCGATGGCGCTGCCACCGTGCCACTGCCTGTTCCAGTTCTACGTCTCGGAGGGCAAGCTGTCCTGCCAGCTCTACCAGCGCTCGGCCGACATTTTTCTCGGCGTACCCTTCAACATCGCTTCCTACGCGCTGCTGACCCTGATGGTGGCGCAGGTGACCGGGCTGAAGCCCGGCGAGTTCGTCCATACGCTGGGCGATGCGCATCTCTATTCCAACCATTTCGAGCAGGCGCGCGAGCAATTGCGTCGCACGCCCAAGGCGCTGCCGACGCTGTGGATCAATCCGGAAGTGAAGGACCTGTTCGCCTTCCGCTTCGAGGATTTCCGGCTGGAAAACTATTTTGCCGACGCTTCGATCAAGGCGCCGATCGCGGTCTGATCCGCCCACCTTCAATCAATGCCGAGCATGACGCCCGATGCCTTGATCACGGCATAGGCCTGCTTGCCTTTTTCGAGCTCGAGATCGGCAACGGCCTCGTTGGTGATCGAAGCGGTGACGACTGAGCCGCCGACATCACCGCGGACAGGCGAGGTGCTTTGGCGATCTCGACGATCGTTCCCTTGAGGATGTTGCGGGCGCTGATCTTCATCGGAGTTCCTTTCCGGGATTTCGGTGCACGTCCAAACCACAACAATCATGCCGAACATACGCTTTCGCAGGAGGCGGCCTTCCCTTGTTATATTCATCCAGATATATCGGTCGGCAGGAGTCGAGCCAGCAGATTTCAAGCCCAGGGAGAGTTTTCATGTTGGGGCACAAAGGTTTTGGTTTGAGGGCGATCGCGATTGGCGGCTTTGCCGTAGCTCTGATGGCCGTGATGCCGGCGGCTCACGCGGGAGACAAGGTGATCGTGTTTGCCGCAGCCAGCCTCAAGGACGGGCTCGACGCCGTCACCAAGGCCTGCGAAGCCGATGTCGGTGAAGCGGCGACCGTCTCCTACGCCGCGAGCTCGGCGCTGGCCAAGCAGATCGAAAGCGGGGCGCCCGCCGATGTGTTCATCTCGGCCGACCTCGACTGGATGAAATATCTCTCCGACAAGAAACTGACCAAGCCGGACACCGAGGTGAAACTGCTCGGCAACCACATCGTGCTGGTGGCGCCGAAGGATTCCAAGGTCGAAACCAGGATCGAGAAAGGCTTCGACCTCGCCAAGCTGATCGGCGACGGCAAGCTCGCCATGGGCGACGTCAAGGCGGTGCCGGCCGGCAAATACGGCAAGGCGGCACTTGAATCGCTCGGCGTCTGGTCGTCGGTCGAAGGCAAGGTGGCGCAGGCCGAGAATGTGCGCGCCGCGCTGAAGCTGGTTTCAACGGGCGAGGCCGCGCTCGGCATCGTCTATGCCACCGACGCGCATGCCGACAAGGGAGTCAAGGTGGTCGGCACCTTCCCGGAGGATTCGCACCCGCCGATCATCTATCCGGTTGCCCAGACCACCGATTCGAAGGACAAGGATACCCCGGCTTTCCTGAAGTGCCTGCAGTCCGCCAAGGCGGTGGAGCTGTTTAGGGATCAGGGTTTCACCGTGCTCACGCCGAGCAATTAAGGTAGCGGCTGACGCATGAACTGGCTGCTGGACCTCACTCCCGACGAATGGAATGCGGTCCGGCTGTCGATCAAGGTGGCGACGGTGGCGATGCTGTTCAGCCTGCCGCCGGGCATCTTGATGGCGCTTTTGCTGGCCCGCGGAAAATTCTGGGGCAAGACGCTGCTCAACGGTGTGGTTCACCTGCCGTTGATCCTGCCGCCGGTGGTGACAGGTTATCTCTTGCTGCTTACCTTCGGCCGGCGCGGGCCGGCGGGAGCGTTCCTGGCCGAGCATTTCGGCATCGTCTTCTCGTTTCGCTGGACCGGCGCCGCACTGGCCTGCGGTATCATGGGCTTTCCCCTGATGGTGCGGGCGATCCGGCTGTCGATCGAGGCGGTCGACCGCAAAATGGAGGCAGCGGCGGGAACGCTCGGCGCCAACCCGATTTGGGTCTTCGCCACCATCACGCTGCCGCTGATCCTGCCCGGGCTGATCGCCGGCTCGATCCTGTCCTTCGCCAAGGCGATGGGCGAGTTCGGCGCCACCATCACCTTCGTCTCCAACATTCCCAACGAGACGCAGACGCTGCCTTCGGCGATCTACACCTTCACGCAGGTGCCTGGCGGCGATGACGGGGCGCTCAGGCTGACGCTGATCTCCATCGTCATCTCGATGGCCGCATTGGTCGCCTCGGAAGTGCTGGCGCGGCGCGTCGGCCGGCGGATGGACATCGAATGAGCGTGCTGGTGGACATCAGCCATCGGCTCGGCGGTTTCGCCGTCGACGCGCGTTTCGAAAGCGCCGGGCGGCTGACGGCGCTGTTCGGGCCATCGGGCTCCGGCAAGACGACGCTGATCAACGTGATCGCCGGCCTGATCCGGCCGACCAAGGGCCGTATCGCGGTCGACGGCTGTGTGCTGGTCGACACCGATGCCGGCATTTTCGTGCCGAAGCACAAGCGCCGGATCGGCATGGTGTTCCAGGACGCGCGGCTGTTTCCGCATATGAGCGTGGCCGGCAATCTGCGCTATGGCCGCTGGTTCACGCCACCGGCGGAGCGCTATGCGGATATCGACGCGGTCGTCGAACTGCTCGGCATCGGTCCTCTGCTCGACCGGCGACCGGCAAAGCTCTCGGGCGGCGAGAAGCAGCGCGTGGCGATCGGCCGGGCGCTGCTTGCCAGCCCGAAACTGCTGTTGATGGACGAGCCGCTGGCCTCGCTCGACGATGCGCGCAAAGCCGAGATCCTGCCCTATATCGAGCGGCTGCGCGACGAGACCAAGCTGCCCATCGTATATGTCAGCCACTCCGTCGCCGAGGTGGCGCGGCTGGCCAGCGACGTGGTGGTGATGGCGCAAGGCAAGGTCGCTGCCTCAGGCCCGACCGGCGCGATCATGCAACGGCTCGAATTGCTGACGGCGGAGGAACGCGGCGAGGGCGGCGCGGTGCTCGACACCAAGGTGCTGCGCCATGATGAGATCTTCGGGATGACCGTGCTCGGCTCGGCGGCGGGCGAAATCCGGGTGCCGCTTCTGGCGGTCTCGGTCGGCGCGCCTGTGCGCATCCGCATCCGCGCCCGCGACGTGATGATCGCCACCGAACTGCCGAAAGGTCTCAGTGCGCTCAACATCCTGCCGGGCACCATCGTCGCAATCGGTCCGGGCGAGGGTCCGACGGTCGAAATCGGCATCGACTGCAATGGCGCAACCGTGCTTGCCCGCATTACCGAACAATCCAGGCAGGTGCTGAAACTTCATCTCGGCGGCAAGGTGTTCGCGGTGATCAAGACGGTCAGTTTCGACCGTGCCAACACCGGCGCCGGGCTGCCGGCCGAAGCGGATGGCTGATAGCCGCTATATCGTTTTGGAATAGCGCTATGGGTCGAGAGGGGCTAGTGTGACTGTGGAGGACAAGAGATGCCGTCGCTGAGCCTGCGGATAAATCTCGATCCGGACGGGCGCATAGGTCCGGGCAAGATCGAATTGCTGGAGCAGATCGCCACTTTCGGCTCGATCTCGGCTGCGGCACGCGGCATGGAGATGTCCTACAAGCACGCCTGGGATCTGGTGGAAGATATGAACCGTGTGTTCGGCAAGCCACTGGTCGCGGCGCAGACCGGCGGCAAAAAGGGCGGCGGCGCACAGCTGACCTCAGTTGGCCTTGCAGTTGTCAGCCGTTTTCGCGCTATCGAGCGCGCTGCGGCGGCAGCGGCGGCCACGCATATGGACGCCTTGCAGGCGGAGATTGATGCTGGGTGAGGGTTGAAGCTTGCGATCCGTCACACCCCCCTCTGTCCCTGCCGGACATCTCCCCCGCAGGGGGAGATCAGCTAGCCCGTAGACGGGCGCTAATCTGTTAGGCGATTGGCGAAATCCTCCGTGACGGCCAATCTCCCCACTAGAGGGGGAGATGTCCGGCAGGACAGAGGGGGGCGCGAAGGAACTCGACCTTTGAGCGCGCTATTCCTCGGGCTCTCCTGCTTTACGCAGCAGATAGGTGTCCATGATCCAGCCCTTTCTTTTCCGGGCTTCTTCTCTCGTCCTCTCAATCTCCTCGCCGACATCACCCAGGCGACCGGAAACGATGATCTCGTCCGGTGTGCCGAGATAGGCGCCCCAATGGATGATCAGATCCTTGTCTGCCAGCGTGTTGAAGGCGCATTTGCCGTCGAGCATGACCACGGCGCTGCCGGCATTGTGCGGCATGCCTTGTTCGGCGAGGCGGCGGCCGGTGGTGATCAGCACGGGGTCGCCGATGCGGTTCAGCGCCATCTTGTGGCCGGCGGCTAGCGCCTGGACGGCGGTGATGCCGGGAATGACCTCCAGTTCGAATGCGACATTGCCCCTCAGTCGTACGCGCGCGAGGATGCGCAGCGCGCCGTCATAGAGCGAGGGGTCGCCCCAGATCAGGAAGGCGCCGCAGCCGTCCTCGGCAAGTTCGTCGCGGACCAGGCTCTCATAGATCTGGGCGATGGCCTCGTGCCAGTCATCGACGGTCGAGCGATAGGAAGGCGCCGGCTCGGCGCGCACCGGCACGTCGAACTCGACGCGGCGCGATTTCGGATTGCTGACGAAACGGTCGCAGATCTGGCGGCGCAATTCGGCAAGGTCGTTCTTCTTCGCCCCTTTGTCGGGAATAAACAGGACGTCCGCCCGGTTCAGGCCATCAATCGCCTGCACGGTCATATGATCGGGATTGCCGGCGCCGATGCCGATGACGAGAAGCTTGCGCATGACGCGAACTCCTGCCCGATCGAAACCTGTTAGTCCAGACCGCCGATTGGCGTGTCCAGACACTGTGGCGTCCTGTTGGGAGACGGAAGGCTTTGAAACGCCACACTGAAACGGCTAGGGTCGCGGCATTCTTGGCGAGGGGCTTCGATGTTGCAATATGTTCTGACCGTAGCGCTGGCGCTTTCAGCAGCGCCCGCGCTGGCCAATGATACGACCGCCGAACTCGGCACAGGTGGCCTGATCCTGTCGCGTAGCGACGCGGTGTCGATGCAAAGCGAAGACCTCTATATCTCGCCGGAAAAGGTCACGGTCGACTACGTCTTCCACAACAACACGGACAAGGATGTAAATGCCATCGTCGCTTTTCCGCTGCCGGACATCGAAGGCAATCCGGAGGAAATGCCGGCCATCCCGGAAAACCAGAGCGACAATTTCCTTGGCTTCGAGGTGACGATCGACGGAGCGCCGGCAAAGCCGCAGCTCGAGCAGAAAGTGTTCGCTGTCGGCATCGATATCGGCGCCGATCTGAAGGCGCAGAACGTGCCGTTCAATCCGTTCGGCGATGCGGCCAAGGCGGCCCTGGCGAATCTGCCGAAAACGGTCGCCGAGGATTGGGAAAACCGCGGCATCATCATCGAGGATACGGGCAGCGACGGTACCGAGGCGAAAAAGGTCTATACGCCGTGGTGGCAGTTGCGCTCGACCTATTGGTGGCGCGCGACCTTTCCGGCCAACAAGGATGTCCACGTCTCGCACCGCTACAAACCGAGCGTCGGCGGCACGTCATCGGTGAGTTTCTTCTATGACGGCAAGTTCTCCGAGGGCAGCCAGTATACGACCTACAAGACCCGCTACTGCATGGACGACAGCTTCGAGAATGCGGTGCGGCAGGCCGCCAAGGCCGACGGTTATCCGCATTTTTACGAGAACCGCATAGCCTATATCCTGACCACCGGCGGCAACTGGGCCAATGGCAGCATCGGCAAGTTCAAGCTAACCGTCGACAAGGGCAATCCGAAAGCGCTGATCTCGTTTTGCGGCGACAATGTCAAGAAGGTCGGGCCGACGACCTTCGAGACGGCGGCGCAGGATCTCTATCCCGAGCACAACATCGACATATTGCTTTTGGAGCCGTCGGATGACGGCGCCCGGGGAGCCAACTGATGGACGTCGCGATCTATGTCGCCATTGCGCAGAACGGCGTCATCGGGCGCGACGGCGGCTTACCGTGGCGGCTGTCCACCGATCTCAAGCGCTTCAAGGCCGATACGATGGGCAAGCCCGTCATCATGGGCCGCAAGACTTATGAAGGCATCGGCCGGCCGCTGCCGGGCCGATTGAACATCGTGGTGACCCGCGACAAGGCCTGGCGCGCCGAGGGCATAGAGGTGGCGCACTCGCTGGAGGCAGCGATCCAGCTGGCCACGGTGCGCGGGCGTTGCATGGCCGGCGTCGACGAAATCTGCATCATCGGCGGCGGCGAGATCTATGCGCAGGCGCTGCCGCTGGCAGACCGGCTGCACGTCACCCATGTGCTGGCGGCGGTCGATGGCGACGCGCATTTTCCCGACATCGATCCGGATTTGTGGCGCCTTGTCAGCGCTCAGGACGTTCCGGCCGGTGAAAAGGACAGCCATGCGACGCGCTATTCGGTTTACGAGCGACGCCGCGGCGTGCATTGAGACGATAAAAGGGTCGCGAACGTCCAAAACGGACATGCTCGGCAGCGGATCGCGTTGAAAGCGCATCGCTGCGTCCCTATAGAAGAACAACTGGATTTTGCGCCGCAACGTCGGCGCTGAGGGAATCCCAAGCGAAAGGACATTCATGCCCTGGAACGACAAGAGCGGCGGCGGCGGCCCATGGGGCGGCGGCGGCAACAATCAGGGACCCTGGGGGCAGGGACCGAAGGGGCCTAGCGGCCCGCCGGGGTCACCTCCCGATCTCGAAGACATCATCCGCCGCGGCCAGGACCGGCTGCGGCGCGCGCTGCCCGGTGGCGGCGGCGCCAGCCCGGCCGTCTTTGCGCTGATCGCAGCGGCTCTGATCGTGCTGTGGGCGTTCAAGGCGGTCTACACCGTGCAGCCGGACGAGGTTGCGGTCGAGCTGCGCTTCGGCAAGCCGAAGGCGGAGCTGTCGCAGCCGGGTCTGCATTTCCATTGGTGGCCGGTCGAAACCGTCGAGACGGCCAACATCGCCGAACAACTCGTCGATATCGGTGGTGGCGGCGCGACGAGCGGCAACTCGTCGGGGCTGATGCTTACCGGCGACCAGAATATCGTCAACGTCCAGTTCTCGGTGGCCTACCAGGTCTCCGATCCGCGGGCCTATCTGTTCGACGTCTCCGATCCCGAAGGCATGCTGCAGCAGGTCGCTGAAAGCGCCATGCGTGAAGCCGTCGGCCGGCGACCGGCGCAGGACATCTTCCGCGACGACCGTCAGGGCATCGCCGCGTCGGTGCGTGAAATCATCCAGACGACGCTGGACGGCTACAAGGCCGGCCTGAATGTCAACGCGGTTTCGATCGAGGACGCGGCGCCGCCGCGTGAAGTGGCCGACGCGTTCGACGAAGTGCAGCGCGCCGAGCAGGACGAAGACAAGTTCGTCGAGCAGGCCAACCAGTATTCCAACCAGAAGCTTGGCCAGGCGCGTGGCGCCGCGGCGCAGATCCGCGAGGACGCGGCAGCCTACAAGAACCGTGTCGTCCAGGAAGCCGAAGGTGAGGCGCAGCGCTTCATCTCGGTCTATGACGAATACGCCAAGGCGCCCGATGTTACGCGCCGGCGGCTTTATCTGGAAACGATGGAGAAGGTGCTGAAGGATTCCAACAAGGTCATCGTCGAACAGGGCAATGGGCAAGGGGTCGTTCCCTATCTGCCGCTGCCGGCACTGCAGCCGAAGGCGCCGGCGCCTGCGACCACGGGAGGAGCCCAGTGATGGCCAATCGTCTTCCCATCATCGCGGTCATCGCGGCCGTGCTTCTGTTCCTGCTCTACTCCTCGGTCTTCGTGGTCAACGCGCGCCAGCAGGCGCTCGTGCTGCGGTTCGGCGAGATCGTCGACGTCAAGAATGAACCCGGCATCTATTTCAAGGCGCCTTTCGCCTTCTTCGACGCCGACAGCGTGCAGTTGATCGAAAACAGGGTGCTGCGCTTCGATCTCGATAACATCCGCGTCCAGGTTTCGGGCGGCAAGTTCTACGAGGTCGACGCTTTCATCGCGTACCGCATCTCGGATCCGCGGGTGTTCCGCTCAGCCGTGTCCGGTCAGATCACACTGGCCGAAGCACGACTGAGGACGCGTCTCGATGCGGCGCTGCGCCGTGTCTACGGTCTGCGCGACTTCGAGGCGGCGCTCTCGGAAGAGCGGGCCGTGATGATGCGTGAAGTGCGCGATCAGCTGCGGCCCGACGCTACCTCGCTCGGCCTGCAGATCGAGGATGTGCGCATCCGCCGAACCGATCTGACGGCTGAGGTTTCGCAGCAGACCTTCGACCGCATGAAGGCCGAACGTTTGGCCGAGGCCGAACGGCTGAGAGCACGCGGCAAGGAGGCCGCGCAGCGCATCACCGCCCGCGCCGACCGCGAAGTGGTGGAAATCGTCGCCGAAGCGCGCAAGGAATCGGAAATCCTGCGTGGTGAAGGTGAAGCCCAGCGCAGCGCGACCTTTGCCGACGCCTACAAACGCGATCCGGCGTTCTTCGACTTCTACCGGTCGATGAATGCCTATGGCACGGCGCTGGACAACTCCGGGACGACGATGGTGCTGTCGCCGAACTCGGAGTTCTTCCGCTTCTTCCGCAATCCGGACGGGACGGACGCGAAGCTGGCGGCGCCTGCGGCTCCGGCGACGGCACCTGCCGCGCCGGCGACGGCACCTGCCGCGCCGGCTGCACAACCTGCACCCGCCCAGTAGGGCGGTGCAGGATTTCCTTGCGGCCATAGGCCTGGTCCTCGTCGTAGAGGGTCTGGTCTATGGCGGCTTTCCCGGCCTTGCCAAACGTCTTGCCGGCGAAGTGCTGTCGACGCCGGAAATTGCGCTGCGCATCGTCGGGCTGGTGGCGATCGCCATCGGCGTCGGCATCGTCTGGTTGGTGCGTGGCTGAGGACCGCTGATCTGCAATTCCAGGAAAGTGTGAGCGGTTTTCCGTCCGGGAATTGCGTAAAAGCAAAGGGATCGAACGGTTCGCCGTTTCCGCGAAACGGCGAACCATTCTAAGGTGTAACGGAGGATTTATCCTCCTGATGTGGCCATAGCCGCAAACGTGCCGTATTTCTTGCCAACATGACGCGACGCGGCGTTTTGCCGAAGCGCTTTTCTTTTCAGCAATCCGGGAGGCTTTCGATGACATCCAACACCCTTCTGCGCGCGGCGCGGCGGACGTTCATCGCAGGTGCTGCGGCACTTCTGGTCGGCGCGCTTGCCGTTCCAGCTTTCGTGACGCCGACGATGGCCGCGGACGGACCGGCTTCGGTTGCCGACCTCGCCGAAGGCCTGCTCGGTGCGGTGGTCAACATCTCGACCTCGCAGACCGTGAAGGGCACGGAAGGTCCGGGCGCGGTGCCGATGCCGCAGCTGCCCGAGGGTTCGCCGTTCCAGGATTTCTTCGACGACTTCTTCAAGAACCGTGGCGGCGACAAGGATGGCGGCGCGCAAAAGGTACAGTCGCTGGGCTCCGGCTTCGTGGTCGACGCCGAGCAAGGCATTGTCGTCACCAACAACCACGTCATCGCCGATGCAGACGACATCGAGGTGAATTTCTCCGACGGCGTGACGCTGAAGGCGACGCTGGTCGGCACCGACACCAAGACCGACGTGGCGGTGCTCAAGGTCGACCCGAAGGGCCACAAGCTGACGGCGGTGAAATTCGGCGATTCCAACAAGATGCGCGTCGGCGACTGGGTGATGGCGATCGGCAATCCGTTCGGCCTTGGCGGCACGGTGACGGTCGGCATCGTCTCGGCCCGCAACCGCGACATCAATTCCGGCCCCTATGACGACTTCATCCAGACCGACGCCGCCATCAACCGCGGCAATTCCGGCGGGCCGCTGTTCAACAGCCTGGGCGAGGTTATCGGCATCAACACGGCGATCATCTCGCCGTCGGGCGGCTCGATCGGCATCGGCTTCTCCATCCCCTCGCAGCTTGCCTCGGGCGTCGTGGACCAGCTGCGCCAGTTCGGCGAGACCCGTCGCGGCTGGCTCGGCGTGCGCATCCAGCCGGTGACCGACGACATCGCCGAGAGCCTCGGCATGGCCACCGCCAAGGGCGCGCTGGTGGCCGGCGTCATCAAGGGCGGACCGGTCGACAATGGCACAATTCTCGCCGGCGACGTCATCATCAAGTTCGACGGCAAGGACATCCATGAAATGCGCGACCTGCCGCGCGTCGTGGCGGAAAGCCCGGTTGGCAAGGCGGTCGACGTGATCATCGTGCGCAAGGGCGTCGAGCAGACGGTGAAGGTGACGCTCGGCCGGCTTGAGGACGGCGAGAAGGTCGCCGCCGGTGAGGACGGCACTACCGATGAGGACAAGGGCGGCGACAAGGCGCCCGCGGTCTCCACGGCCTCGGTGCTCGGCATGACCGTCGGCGAGCTCAATGACGACACACGGAAAAAATTCGGCATCGCGGCCGACGTCTCCGGCGTCGTCATCACCGACGTCACCAAGGATTCGGCCGCCGCCGAGCGCGGCATCCAGGCCGGCGAGGTGATCACCGAAATCGCCCAGGAATCGGTCGCGACCCCGAAGGACGTGATGGACCGGATCGGCGCGCTGAAGGAGCAGGGCCGCAAGAATGCGCTCTTGATGCTGGCGTCCAAGACAGGCGAGTTGCGCTTCGTGACGATCCGGATGGATTGAGTCCGGAAAGCCCTATAACCGATTGTCTTCAGGGAAAGGGCGGCTAGCGAGCCGCCCTTTTTCGTGCCTGCCAGTCCGTGCGCGACAGTTTGTAGAGGACATGCCGCTTGAGGTGCGGGTGGCTGTCAGGGATGGATGGGTGGTCGAAATCGCGAGCCGGGTCAGGGCTCATGCCAAGACGCTCCATGACGGCCGTCGAGCGGCGGTTGGCCGCGACGGCGAAGGAGACGATCTCGTCGCGGTCAAGCGTTTCGAAGCCAAAGGCGAGCCAGGCTTCGGCTGCCTCGGTGACGTAGCCCTTGCCCCAGAACTCGGGCGCCAACCGCCAGCCGATCTCGATCGTATCGGAGGGCAGGGACGGCACGTGATCGGTCTTTAAGAGGCCGACGAAGCCGATGCATTCCCCAGTCGCGGCGATCTCGGCGGCGGCAAAACCAAAGCCGTCCTCGGCGATCCAGCCCCGAAACTCGTCCATCTTGGCATCCGTCTCGGCGCGGTCGCGGCGGAACGGAAAGAATTCCATCACCCGCTCGTCCGAATTGATGCGGTGGAAGAGTTCGCGATCGCGGTCTTCCCAGTTGCGCAGGATGAGGCGCTCGGTGCGCATCGGTTTCATTGGGCGAACTCTTCCTGGCGGTAGCCCTGGAGATAAAGCAGCGCGGTGAGATCGCCATGGTCGATGCGGACCTTGGCTTCGCCAGCAACGGCCGGCTTGGCGTGGAGCGCGACACCGGTGCCGGCCAGGCGGATCATGTCGAGGTCGTTGGCGCCGTCGCCGACCGCAATCGCATCGAATGGCGTCAGGCCGAGGCGGGCCGAGATATCGTTCAGCGCATCGGCCTTGGCGGCGCGGCCGAGGATCGGCTCGGCGACCAGGCCGGCAAAGCGCCCGTTCTCCTCGATCAGGCGGTTGGCACGGTTTTCCTCGAAGCCGAGCATGGCGGCGACACGGCTGGTGAAGACGTCGAAGCCGCCGGAGACAAGCGCCGTCCAGGCGCCATTGGCGCGCATCGTCCGCACCAGGGCGCGGCCGCCCGACGCCAGCGTCAGGCGGTTCGCGATGATGCGGTCGACGACGGCGGCATCGAGGCCTTTCAGCAGCGCCACGCGTTCACGCAGCGCCGGCTCGAAAGCGATCTCGCCGTTCATCGAGCGTGCCGTGATGGCGGCAACGCGGTCCTTGACGCCGATCTCGTCGGCGAGTTCGTCGATGCATTCCTGGTCGATCATGGTTGAATCCATATCGGCAAGCAGGATTGTCTTGCGGCGGCTTTCGGCCTGCTGAACGATCACGTCGACCGGCTCTGAACCAAGTGCTGTGCGCAAGGCCGCACTTGCCTCAGCGGCTTCTGCCCCCTCGGGCAACACCAGATCGCAGGCGACGCCTTCGCCCAGCCAGCGAACAGCGCTTGCGCCGACCGACCGTGAGGCCATATTCGCAAGCGAGGCCGACATCGCGCGGCGGACGGGGTGGGACACAAGCGTGGCAATGAGCGGCATCGAGGCTTCCAAGCAGCTAGGCGAGGGCGGGCAGGCGGGCGAGGGCCGCGTGAAGGACGCGATCCTGATAGCCGGGCCGACCGCCAGCGGCAAGTCGGCGCTGGCGCTCGATCTCGCCGAGCGCAAGGGCGGCGTCATCGTCAACACCGATTCCATGCAGGGCTATTCGGTGCTCGACGTGCTGACGGCGCGGCCGAGCGCTGCCGACCTCGCCCGCGCGCCGCACTATCTCTATGGCCACGTGCATCCCTCCACCGCCTATTCCACCGGCGCCTGGCTGCGCGACGTGATGAAGCTGATCGATGACGGCACGCTCGCCCGACAGCCCGATGACGCCGGCTTTGAACGTCCGGTGATTTTCGTCGGCGGCACCGGGCTCTATTTTCGCGCACTTGCCGAGGGCATTTCGGAAATGCCCGACATTCCGCAGCAGGTACGCGACCGCTGGCGCTACGGGTTAAAGGAGCAAGGCGCAGCCAAGCTGCACCGCATCCTGATGCATGAGGATTCGGCAGTCGCCATGCAGCTGAAGCCGACCGACGGCCAGCGCATCGTGCGGGCGCTGGAGGTGCTCGACGCATCCGGCCGCTCCATCCTAGAATGGCAGGCAGCGCGCGGCCGGCCGCTGATCGACCGCGACAGCGCTCGGTTCTTCGTTATCGAGCCGGACCGCGCCGCCCTTGTCGAGCGGATCGAAACAAGGTTCGACCGCATGCTCGATCTCGGCGCGCTCGATGAGGTCAAACGGCTTGCGGCGCTTGGCCTCGATCCCGACCTGCCGGCGATGAAGGCGATCGGCGTTCGCGAACTTTCGGCCGCCATGGCGGGTGACATCAGCTTTCCTCAGGCCATCGAGCGCTGCAAGGCAGCGACGCGGCAATATGCCAAACGGCAAACGACGTGGTTTCGCCATCAGCTGGGACCGGAATGGCTGAGATTGCAGCCCGGCGGCCGCTTGCAAACCGCGATTTGATTTTCGTGCTGCCAATACAATTAAAGAAACAGAAGTAGGAATGAACATTCCCGCTCCGGTTGTCTGGATTAACCGTCCGTAAGGCGCCGGCATGCCATAGATCCGGCGGGTACTTTGCAACGGGAAGCAGATGCGTTTCCACAAGGCGGAATCCGCATTTTTCGTCTTTATTTTCGTGATCCTGGCCGCAGGCCTGGTGACGCTTTATGCCTATGGTCAATTGCAGTTCATCGCGGTCGGTCACGATACGACTTCCCGGGTCGAGAGGATCGCCTATCTCAACACGCTGCTGTTTGTCACCGGGGTGCTGCTGGCGACAGCGCTGTTCTTCGGCGTGTTCTTCATCTACCCGCTGATCCGTAGGCAGGCCACGGAAGAGGGCAAGCTGCGCGCCATGACGGTTTCGCTCAGCGCCCGCTCGGAAACGCTGCAGCATGCGGCATTGACCGACGGCCTTACCGGCATGCAGAACCGGCGCTACTTCGATGATGCGCTGAAGGAATATCTCGAGGAATTCCGCCGCATCGAAAAGCCCGTCGGGCTGATGATCCTCGACCTCGATCATTTCAAGCAGGTCAACGATACGCATGGCCACGATGTCGGCGACGAGGTGCTTAGGGCAGTCGCCAATTGCCTCAAAGGCATGACGCGCTACCACGATGTGGTGGCGCGGCTTGGGGGCGAGGAGTTCGCCGTCGTCACGCCCAACATGGATGCGGAGTTGTTGGGGAAGTTCGCCGAACGCATCCGCAAAGCGATTGCCAACATGTCGGTGCTGTCGGGCAATGTCCGCCTCAAGATCACCACCAGCGTCGGACTAGCCGTCTGGGATCGGAAGGAAACCGCCGAGGAATTCTACCGCCGCGCCGACCGCCAGCTCTACGAGGCGAAGAGGCAAGGCCGCAACCGCGTCTGCGCCTAAAATCCCGAAGAAGAATTCATGAGGCCGGTTGCCTGACGTGGCTTTCTCGACTTCCGGTGCTCACGGACTAAATGTCCGCTCCGCTCCGGCTTCTCGAAAGCCACGCCATTCAATCCGGCCTGATGAATTCCCTTTCGGGATTTTACCCAAGCGGCCAACGAAGCCGAGCCCTGGCGCTCCGGCGGCTTCTCAATTGGCCGGCAAGTCGCTACGCTGAAGGTCAATCGTTCTGCGGGCGCATGCCGAAGGTTGTGGGCTTGAGGCCGTAGCGCAGGTCGAAATCGTCGTCCGGCTGGACGCGCTGGGCGGTCGCCGGCTTGCGGTAATCGGGATCGCCGGCCTGGCGGCCGGAATCCACTGCTTCGGCGAAGGCCATCTGCTGCTGCGGTTTCGGGACGTTGCGCAGCCGCTCGACGATGGCGGCGAGATCGACGTCGTTGCCGTCCTGCGAGAACTCGTCCTGCTCTCGCTTGGCGGTGCCGGGGATAAGGTTCTCCGCCAGTTTTTCGAACTTCAGCCGCATGGTCGTCGCCACGCCTTCACCGAAGGCGATGGCTTCGCGCTGGCCCATGGAGGACAGAAAGGCCAGCGTCGAGGCGGAGGAATCGGCGATCGCCGAGCGGATGATCGCCTGGTCCTGCTCATTGGCCAGCCGCATGGCGAAGAAGGTCGAGCATTGCGACAGGATGGTCGGATCGAGTTCACCCGGGCGCTGGGTGACGACGCCGAGATAGCAGCCATATTTGCGGCCTTCCTTGGCGATGCGCGACAGTGCATGCCTTGTCGGGGCGAAGCCAAGGCGTGGATCGGCCGGCATATAGCGGTGTGCTTCCTCGCACAGCAGCAACAGCTTCAGCCGGCCCTCGCTCCACAGCGCAAGGTCGAAGGCGAGCCGAGCCAGCACCGAACAGACGGAGTTGACCACTTCGGACGGCATGCCGGCCATCTCGAAGCAGGTCACCGGGCGGCCATGATGCGGCACACGGAAAATATTGCCGATCGTCTCGTGGATCGTGTCCTCGATCAGCCGCGAATTGAACATGAAGCGATAGCGCGGGTCGGACGCGGCGGACTCGATGCGCGTCTTCAGCGATTTCAGCGTCGGGCGGTCGTTCTTGCTTTCCAAGAGGCCCATGCGCTCGTCGATCTGCTTGATGAGATCGACCATTCGGTAGGGCACCGGTGTGTCGGCGGTCAGCGCATCGCTGCCGCGGCGCACATAGGAGCCTGAATTGGGATTGCGATAGAGGTTCTTGGCGGCGGGGATCAGGTCGCGCAGGACATCGACTTCTTCCGGCACGACCTCTCGGCCGCGAAACAGGACTTCGGCGAATTCTTCGAGCCTGAACATCCAGAACGGCAGGTCAAGCGTCTTGGAATCGACCCGGACGCAGAACTCAGGCAGGGACGCCGCGAATTCATTGTGCGGATCGAGGATGAGGATGCGCAGATCGGGCCGGGCGGCGATCGATTTGCGCAGCAGCAGCGAGATGGCGGTGGATTTGCCGACGCCGGTTGTGCCGACAACGGCAAAATGGCGCGCCAGCGTGTCGTCGATGGCGATGTTGGCGTCGATCGACTCATCCTGCGACAGCGTACCGATGGTGATCGAATGACGCCCGGCGAGATCGTAGACCGCCTGCAGATCACGGGTACGGATGCGGTGCGCTATGGCGCCGATATGAGGATAGGTGGTGATGCCGCGGTCGAACACCGGTTTGGCCCCCGGTTCGGCGCCGTCGCGCACTTCGCCGATCAGCTCGACGCTGACCTCGATGGGATTTTGTCCCTCATTGCTCCAGGCGCGATCCGACTTGCCGATTTCGTAGACCAGACCAACGGTGCGCGATGTCCCGAGATTGATGGAGATCATCTTGCCGACGGTCCACAGGCCGGTGACCGCGCCTTCGATGTCGTCGGCATAGGCGCTGATGGTGGCGCGCGCACCGTCGCACTGCACGACGTTGCCGAGAATGCGCTTGTCGCTCTGCTCTGCGCGGCGGCGCTCCTGCGAGGTCGGTTCGCCGACGGAGGCTTCGCGCTCGACAAACATACGATCCGATCCCCATTCTCGTGGAGCGTCGATCCTACACAGACGGGGTTAAGGTGGCGTGATGCGGGATGGTGTAGCAGGGGTTAACCCGTCAGCGAAAATTCAACCGGCCGGCCTCTTTTCCGAATCCAAATATTCGATATATTGGACGAATGACTGATATAGCGAATGACATGTCGGCCACGATAGGCAGACGAATCCACGCCGAAAGAGCCTTGCGGGACTGGTCGTTGGCCGACCTGGCGAACCGCTCCGGCGTCTCCAAAGCCATGCTCAGCACTATCGAGCGCGGCATGACCAGCCCGACGGCCGCGCTGCTGGTGCGCATCGCCGCTGCTTTCGGCATGACGCTGTCGACGCTGATAGCACGCGCCGAGCAGCAAGGTGGCGGCCTGCTGCGCGAGAGTGAGCAGCCGGTTTGGCGCGACCCCGGTACGGGCTATGTCCGTCGGCATCTGTCGCCGGTTTCCGACACGCCGCTCGAATTGATCCGGGTGCAGTTGCCGGCTGGCGCCAGTGTGAGTTTCCCGGCGGCGTCCTATGCCTTCATCAAGCAGCAGATGTGGCTGATCTCCGGGCGACTTGAGTTCACCGAGGGTGATATGGTGCATAGTCTCGAGCCCGGCGACTGCCTGGCGCTCGGCGCGCCGTCGGACTGCACGTTCCATGCCGTCGGACCGCAGCCGGCCGACTATCTGGTTGCGCTGGTCAGGGGCTGAAATCGTGGCAAGACGTCCCAAGCGCTCCGACAATGGCGGACCGCCGCTCGATGATTACAAGGGCCCGCCATGGGGCAAGGGCGATCCCTACATCTTCCTGGCCTGGCAGGCAGCGCATGCCAAGGCGTGGAAGGCGCCAAGCCGTGACGTGATGCTGATGCGCATGGAAAAGGCCGAGCGGCTTGGCCTGACGTATGAGGAATACACGCTCGAAATCCTCGAACGCGGGCTGCATCTGCAGCCGAAAGACACCGATCGCATCGCCGCGATCAAGGCGAGACGAAAGCGGCGCCGCGTCGCGCGTCTGGATTAGCAAGGGAAAGTGCAGGTGAGTCCCATCGAAATCAGGTCGCTGACTGCGGGAACACGCGACATGCTGGCCGACCTCCTGATCGAGACGGTCGCGGCCGGCGGCTCCGTCAGCTTCATGCATCCCTTATCCAGGCAAGCGGCGGAAACTTTCTGGAGCAACTCGTTGATGGCAGCAGAGAGAGGCGAAAGAGCGGTGCTGGGCGCTTGGTATGGCGACGCGTTGGTCGGCACCGTCACCTTGCTGCTCGACTTTCCGGTCAATCAGCCGCACCGGGCCGAGATCGCCAAGCTCATGACCCGCGTCGAACACCGCGGCAAGGGCATAGCGAGCCGGCTGATGCGGGCGGCCGAAACGCTCGCCGTCGAGAAAGGCCGCACGCTTCTGGTGCTGGACACCGCAACCGAGGAGGGCGCTTCCGGCCTTTACGAAAAACTCGGCTTCACGCTCACTGGCGAAATACCGGACTTTGCCCTGAAACCGCATGGCGGGCTGACCGGCACGCTCATCTACTGGAAGCGCATCGGCGGCGCTGCCTAACCCTTGTGGTGAACCTCTTGCAGCGCGTAGACCGGCGTGGCGATGCCTTCCATGCGCGCCTTCAGCTGCAGCGCCAGGAACTGGGAGTAATGGCGCGACTGGTGCAAATTGCCGCCATGGAACCACAGCGCCTCCTGCTGCGTCGGCTTCCACATGTTGCGCAGCTCGCCTTCCCAGGGGCCTGGGTCCTTCGTGGTGTTGGAGCCGAGGCCCCAGCATTTGCCGACCTTGTCGGCGACCTCCCGTGAGATCAAATCGGCCGCCCAGCCATTCATCGAACCGTAGCCGGTGGCGTAGACGATGAGATCGGCCGGCAGTTCCGATCCATCGCTGAGCAGGACCGAATGCTCCTTGATCTCCTTCACGTCGACACCGCTTTTCAGCTTGATCGACCCGTCGATGATCAGGTCGGAGGCGCCGACATCGATGTAATAGCCCGAGCCGCGCCGCAGATATTTCATGAAAAGGCCGGAGCCGTCGTCGCCCCAGTCGAGCATGAAGCCGGCCTTCTCCAGGCCTTTGTAGAAGTTGGCGTCGCGCTTCTTCATCTCGGCATAGGCCGGAATCTGGAATTCGTGCAGGATCTTGTAGGGCAGGGAGGCGAAGACGAGGTCGGCCTTGGCTGTGGTCATGCCGCTCGCAACCGCCTTTTCCGAATAGAGTGAGCCCAGGCCGATCTCCATCAGCGTGTCCGACTTGACGATGTGCGTGGTCGAGCGCTGCACCATGGTGACGTCGGCGCCGGCCTCCCAAAGGGCTGCTGCAATGTCGTGGGCGGAGTTGTTCGAGCCGATGACGGCAGCTTGTCTGCCGACATAGGCATCGGGTCCCGGATGCTTCGAGGAGTGATGCTGGTCGCCCTTGAATGTGTCCATGCCCTTGAAGTTCGGCATGTTGGCCTTGCCGGATTGCCCCGTGGCCAGCACCAATTGTTTCGGCTTCAGCGTGATGTCCTTGCCGTCGCGGCGCACGACAACGGTCCATTCCTTTTTCTTGTCGTCATAAACGGCGCTCTTGGCCTCGGTCGATGACCAGTAATTCAGCTCCATCACCTTGGCGTACATTTCCAGCCAGTCGCCGATCTTGTCCTTGGGCGCGAAGACCGGCCAGTTCTTGGGGAAGTCGATATAGGGCAGATGGTCGTACCAGACCGGGTCGTGCAGGCACAGCGACTTGTAGCGCTTGCGCCAGCTGTCGCCGGCACGCTCGTTCTTCTCGACGATGATGGTGGGCACGCCGAGTTGCCGCAGCCGGGCGCCGAGCGCGATGCCGCCCTGGCCGCCGCCAATGATGAGCGTATAGGGCTGCGTCTTGAAGCCGAGTTCGGCGGCTTCCTTCTCGCGCTCCTCCTTCCAGGTCGGGCGGTTCTTGCCATGGCCGTGCTTGGCGCCGAGCGGGCGGTCGAAACCGGCCGGCTCCTCATGGCCCTTGAGCTCGACCATAGTGGTGAGCAGCGTCCAGATCTTGCCGTCCTTCAGCCGGATGTGGCCGAAGCCGCGCGCGACAGACGTTTCGAAACTGATCCAGCCGTCGAGCACGCCGTCGCTTTCCGTGGCATCCTCGCCCCTGGCGATCGCCCAGTTCGACGGTTTGGTCCTGGCCAACTGGCTGACCAGCATGTCGCGCACCTGATCGCGGCCTTCCATCGTCTTGATGTTCCAGGTGAAGGTGACGAGATCGCGCCAGTAACAATCCTCCTGGAAGCAGGCGACCGCCTTGTTGATGTCGCCGGCGGTGAGTGCCGCGCCGAAGCGATCGAGCAGGTCGGAAAGCTTCTTGTTGGGGGCCTTGTCGAGCATTGAATTTCCTCCGCGATTTTTCCTGGCCGCCCGTAGCGAACGGAACCCTGCCGAAGCTTGACGTCCGGCCTGGCGCAGTATCGCGGCAAATTATGCGCCGCGTCACGTCGTCCAATAGTTTGCCGCGTATTCAGGGGCTTATCGGGAAATCGGGACGCCGAAGACCGTCACGAACCAGCGGCGGACCGCTTCCTCGGCCGGGCTCAGATGCGCGCCCGAAGGTGCGGTCAGATAGTGGCCGGCACCGCTCGACAGCGTAAAGCCGGACAGGGTGACGAGAGATCCTTCGCGCAGTGCCGCGTCGGCCAACGGTCGCGATCCCAGCACCATGCCGGCGCCGTGCTTCGCCGCCTCCAGTGCGGTAACGAAACTGTCGAATTTGTGCGTCGGCCCGAGCGCCGGCTTCATCCGGGCGACGGCGAACCATTCGCCCCACATTTCCCGTGCGCCGACCACTGTAAGTCTCGGCAATCCCGTCCAATCCTTGACGTTGGCGAGATGTGGCGATGCCATCGGCGTCAAGGTTTCGCGGGTCAGGCGGTCGGCCTGCCGTCCGGCAAAGGAGCCGGAGCCAATGCCGAAACGGATGTCGAGACCCACAAAGCGCTCGCCGTAATCGGCCGGTGTGTGGATGGTCTCGATCTGCAGCTGGACGAAGGGCAGGTCCTTGGCCATTTGCGGCAGCTTCGGCGCGATCATCAGCACGGCGAAGGAAATCGGCGAGCGGATCGTCACGCTCTGGACGGTCTTGGGTTCAAACAGCTCGCGCGTGCTGTTGGCGATCACGGCGAAGGCCGATTGCAGATGCGGCAGGTAGGCGGCACCCTCCGGCGTCAATTCGACGCCGCGCGCCAGGCGGATGAACAGCGGCTGCTTCAACCGCTCTTCGAGAGAACGGATGTGCTGGCTGACCGCAGCCTGGGTCAGGCCAAGCTCGGCCGCGGCGGCGGTGAAATTCGACAGCCGCGCGGCGGCCTCGAAACTCCGCAGCCAGTCAAGCGGGGGCAAGGGCAGGGTTGTTTCAGTCATAAACCGTTTAGGGCCTCTGGCTGCAAAATGATAATTTGAGTTATGCCTTCGACATCATCACGATGCAACCGGAAACCCTGCGGAGTTGGCTGCGGGGCGCTGCGGACAGGAACGGATCCCCATGCTTAGCCAGGTGCTGATCGGCGACGAAGGAAGAACGATCGACCTCGGGTGGAAGGACGGCGCGCGCACTCGCTTTCACGCCATGTGGTTGCGCGACAATGCGCTCGACGACAAGACGCGTAGCGCCGGCAACGGCCAGCGGCTGATCACCATTCTCGACATTCCCATGCAGACATGGATCGGCGCAGCCGCGATCAAGGGCGATGCGCTTGAAGTCAGTTTCGAACCGGAGGGAAAGACGGTGCGCTTTCCTGCGGCATGGCTGAGCGCCAATGCCTATGACCGCGATGCCGCCCGACAGCCCGGCTGGACAGGCGAGGGCACCGTGCGATGGACCAGGGCCTCTATGCAGAATTCGGTGCCGCGCGCCGGCTATGTCGCGGCCAGCCGCGACCGCGCCGTCTTGCGGCAATGGCTGTCGGCGGTGAAGACCTACGGCTTCGCGGTGATGGACGATCTGCCGGCCGAATCCGGGGCGCTGTGCAAAGTGTCCGATCTGTTCGGCTATATCAGGGAGACCAATTACGGCCGCTGGTTCGAGGTGCGCGCCGAGGTCAATCCAACCAATCTGGCCTACACCAATCTTGGCCTGCAGGCGCATACCGACAACCCCTATCGTGATCCGGTGCCGACCTTGCAGATCCTGTCGTGTATCGAAAACACGGTCGAGGGCGGCGAATCCAGCGTCGTCGATGGTTTTGCCGTGGCGGCCGCGCTGCAGGCCGAAAACCCCGAAGGCTTCCGGCTGTTGAGTTCATACCCGGCGCGCTTCGAATATGCCGGCTCGTCGGGCGTGCGATTGCAGGCCAAGCGGCCGATGATCGAGCTCGGGCCGGATGGCGAACTCATCGCCATCCGCTTCAACAACCGCTCGCTGGCGCCGACCGTCGATGTGCCGTTCGCGGAGATGGAGGCCTACTACGCCGCCTATCGCCGGTTTGCCGAACTGATCGAGGATCCGTCCTTCGAAGTGACCTTCAAGCTCGAGGCGGGCCAGGCCTTCATCGTCGACAACACCCGCGTCATGCATGCCCGCAAGCAGTTCTCCGGCGCCGGCAAGCGCTGGCTGCAGGGCTGCTACGCCGACAAGGATGGCCTTTTGTCGACGCTGTCGGCGATCGAACACGAATTCAAGGAAGCAGCGGAATGAGCAGCCAGGATTTGAACGCGAGCAACATCGTCGAATTCATCGCCGATATTTTCGAACGCCGAGGGGCTGAATCCTATCTCGGCGAACCCGTCACCATGTCGGAGCACATGTTGCAGGGCGCCTGGTTCGCCGAAAAGGACGGCGCGCCCGATGTGCTGGTGGCGGCAGCACTGCTGCACGATATCGGCCACTACACCAGCGAGTTCGGCACCTATTCGCCCGACGATGTCGAGGACAAGCATCATGACGAAGCCGGCGGCGAGGTGCTGGCGCCGTTCTTTCCACCGGTGATCGTCGAATGCGTCAGGCTGCATGTCGCGGCCAAGCGCTACCTCTGCGCTACCGACCCCACCTATTTCGGCAGGCTGTCGCAGGCCTCGGTCCACACGCTGTCGCTGCAAGGCGGGCCGATGAATGCCGAAGAGGTGGCCGAGTTCCGCAAGAACCCGTTCCACGAGGAAGCGGTGCGGGTTCGCATCTGGGACGAGGCCGGCAAGATCGCCAACATGAAGACCCGGGCATTTCGCGACTACATGCCGCTGCTGCAGCGGGTTGTCCGCGACTTCGCCAATCGCGCCTGATCGCAATCCGGGGAAGGAACGGCATATGCACCGTTTCGACGGCAAACATGCGCTAACCGTATGCCGCCGCAGACTTGCCGCGAGCGTCTGCGTGCGCAGGCGCTCGCGCCTCGCTGCCGATCCCTACCGGTGACGAGCCTTGTCACCGCGGATTTTATTGCGACATCCGTCGGCGCGGCCCAAGATCAGTAGGTCAGACTTCGGTGTATATTTGACTCAGACGAAGGTCTGAGAATCGAGCTGCAAGCACGAAAGGAGAGTTTCCTCAGCGTTTGTGAGCCGCAATTTTGGGCTGTTCATTCTTGAATACCGTGACACATCATGATGTGATGGTGGCATGAATGGAGAAAGGCAGCCCCTGTTTTCATCCGTGCGTCGCCGGGCGTACTTTAGCTTGCGCGTATTCGCGGCGGTTGCGGTGACGATGCCGGTGCTTGGTCTGCGGTTGAGCCATGTCGACGGTTACAAGATCGAATTCGCCGCTGCCAGCGCCAAGAGCGGAAACAATGGCAATGGTAACGGTGGTGGCAACGGTAGTGGTAACGGTAATGGCTCAGGCGGCAACGCCGGGAATGGCAACGCCAACGGAAAGGGAAAAAATGGTGCCGGCGACAACGCCGCCGGTAGCCAAGCTCCCAGTAGCCAAGTCAATGCCGCTGGCGACACGGTGACGGTACAGGGCGCCAAAATCCAGGTCGTGCATCGCGATGGATTCAGCGAAAGCATCGAGGCCGGCCGCTTCACTATGAAGGATCCGCTTGGAAGGACAATTGTCGAACGCGCCGTAAGGGCCTCCGACATTGCTCGTCTGAAAGGGCTGTAACTGTTGGTTCGCCAACCAGCATCCGACCTTCAGACAAGCCCCGATCTCCCTATACAAGACCCGTTTTGGGCGCGTGCATAAGAATGGCTGCTTCGGTGCGGTTTCGCACCTTTAGCTTTTGAAATATCCGAGTCATGTGGTGTTTTACCGTTTTCTCCTGCAGGTTGAGACGTTTGGCGACTTCTTTATTGCTCAGTCCTTCGCCTACCAAGGAGATTATCCCAAGCTCGCGTCCCGAGAGATTGGCAACGAGATCGGTTGTGCGCTTTTCCGGCCGGATCAGTTCATTCAAAAGCTGCGCTGACAGGGTCGGCGAAACATATTTTTTTCCTGCGGCTATATAAGTCAGCACCTCGGCCAGCGATGCCGCCCCAATCCCTTTCAGCACATATCCGCGTACGCCCAGCCTGAGCGCCGTTGCCAAATCGGCGTTCGCCTCCGAGACGGTGAGCATGACGATCTTGCAGTCAGGCTGAGTTGCAAGAATATTTTCCGCTGCCGCCAGACCCCCTCCCGGCAAACTGATGTCTAGCAGCAATATGTCGGGATTTGCCAAGGCCGCAAGCTGTTCGGCATCCGTCGCGGTTTCGCCCGCACCAACGACTTCGAAGCCGCCGATTTCGGCGAGGCTGCGAGCCACACCCTCGCGAAACAGCGGATGATCATCAACAATGGCAATCCTTATGGGAGCGGTCATTTCTGGTCCTCGATGTTGAGCGTTATGGTCAGCCGGGTCCCCCTGGGGCTCGAAAAGGTCTCGAAGTGACCTCCGATACTTTCGATACGTTCCCTCATACCGGCGAGTCCAAGTCCTTCACACGATCCCGACTGGAATCCAGGGCCGTGATCAAGCACTTGAATGAGGAGCTTGCCCTGCGTCACTCTCGCCTTGACAGCCTGCCCCTTGCCCAGACCGTGTCGCCAGGCATTGTTCAGCCCCTCCTGCGCGAAGCGAAAGATGCTTATTTTCTCGGACGTCCCCAGGTCGGGCAGGCGAGATGGCAGTGAAAGCGATACGGAGGAGGCCGTCCGGCGTTCATGTTCGGCAACTGCAAGCCGCAATATCTCCGCGACTGTCGAAGCTTCGATCTGTGGCAGCACGAGGCCGGTGCAGATGGCGCGGATCTCCCGCATCGCCTCGTCCAACGTATGATGGATATCGGCGATCTCGGTCTTCCGGTGGCTTGGGGATGCGGCGGGATCGAGCAGCAGAGGGCTGTCCATGCGCAGCGCAGCCAGTGCGACCAGCTGAGCTGGACCGTCATGCAAATCAGACCCGATGCGACGCAAGTAACGCTCGTTGATTGCCGTTGCGCGGCGCGACGCCTGCTGGACGCGCTCCCGCAAAGCGGAATTCTGCTCCAAAAGCAACTGAAGTTCGGCCACTTGTGTCTCAAGCGCTGAACGCTGCGTTTCGATAGTGCTGCTGCCGCGAAGCACGATTCCCGAGAGCATCGCCAAGGCGACCGCGGTCGCGCCAGCCACGAGCAGCCAGCTCGACCATAGTGCCGAGTTTAAAGTGCCCTGAAGATCGTCGGCTATCTCGTAGAACTCGGAAACGGCCACAACATCGCCCGACCACGGCTCTCGAACCGGATTGTAGATCTCGAGCAGCGAGGCGGTGGGGCTCTTCCGTTCCTTCCTTTCATTTTCGTCCAGATCATTGAATTGCGCCACCACGTTTCCACCGAACGCATGCAGCAAGTTCGCATTTGGCTCGAAGGTCTGGCCGATAAGAGCCGCGTCTTTGGCGTACAGCACCTTGCCATCACGCCGCCAAAGCACGAACGACGCCAGTTTTTTGCCGAGAGCACCCTGGTCCAGGGTTTCATCGAGCGCCCGTTTAACGGTGTCGCTGAGCTGCTGGCTTTTGCGCATATCCGGCAGGATTGGCGCGATGACACTGTCGACGTAAAGCGCGGTCGTGCTTGCAGAGTTGCGGATCACTCCATCTCGTATTTGCGAGGTGACCCATAGGCCGACGACCAGCATCAGCGACAGCAGCCCAATGCTTCCGACTATGATGAACTGCCAAGCCAACGATAGCCTGTTCCAGTTTTGATAGAGACTATCAATGTAGCGCACGTCTCAACCGACCCCGCGACTTTGGCCGCGCCAAAATGCCTAAGCCATCCTACATCTAGAACGGTCGATGGTGCGAGCAAGCGCTAGGTTGAATTGCCGGGGAAACCGCAATTTCAGGGCATGATCCCACCGCCACCCGCGGGGAACGGCGGTGGGATCAGCGTTACTGTATAATCTTGACGATCTTCCGCGTGCCGGGGTCGACCAGCACGGTTCGCCCGTCGACCACAACGTAGCGATACTTGACGCTCGGCACTTCATGCAGTTCCACCGTGTCGGGAATGGCGGTCCCCACGTTCAATTCGACACCTGGAATCTTCACCGACGCAAGGGGCTGCTTTTTCACGTATTCGCGCACAACCGTTTCCTGCTCCGGCGCGATGATGACGTCTTGAGCGGCAACTACGCCCGCGCTCGCGAGCAGCAAGAATCCGGCAATTGCGGTCGACTGGTACATGGTCGTCATGATTCTCTCCTTCATCAACGCTCATGCATCTTGCGCGAGCTCGATTCCGATACGGTGGTTGTTGGTGAGGTTGATGCACACCGCAAGCCGAACGGGCTTTTCGCGGCTGCGTTCCCGCGTGGGGCTTCGGTCCGGGCGTCATCGGGCCAATGGACTATAGGGAGAGGGACCAAAGTCTGGTGCCAGGCTGTAGAGGTCCTAGAGCCTCCTCAGGGCGGAACACAGGGTTCTCGGCATCGTTGAGATCAGCACTTGTGGGAGGCGTTAATGGACAACAGCGTCCATCAGGCACGATGGTTGCTCTTGCCTGTTTTCGGGGTAGCCATCCTGGTCATGACGACGGGAGTACTTCTAAGCTTGTGAGGCTGGTGTCATCGCTATGGGATCACAAGCTCAGAAAAAAGCAAAAATCTTGCGTTGCATTAATTTTTTGATGCAATTTGTAGCTGATTGTTGGCAAAACTACTGCCTACATTTATTGGTCTTCTTAGAAGCCCGATTTTATTCGCAAAATGCGGAACAAAGTATTTTTGACAGAGTTGGCTAGGCTGAGGGACCGACTCTTTAAGGAGAAAGCAGATGAAACATGTGTTGATCACGAGCATGATTGCGCTTGGCGTCGGGTGCGGCGCCGCGATCGCCCAGACCCAGGCTGTGCAGCCGAGCGGCGGCGACAACTGCGCCGCTGGCGCGGCCGATTGCCAGAAGGGCGGCAAGGCCGGCGAACAGGCGCAAGGCAAGATGAAGTCACAGACCGATCAGAATGCACAGGGCCAGGCTGGCGCCACGACCGATCAGCAGGCTCAGGGCAAAGCCAAGCTCAAGACGGATGAACAGGCACAGGGCAAGGCCGGGACCAGTACCGAGCAGAATGCTCAGGGTCAGGCCGGCGCCACGACCGATCAGCAGGCTCAGGGCAAGGCCAAGCTCAAGACGGATGAACAGGCCCAGGGCAAGGCCGGGACCAGCACCGAGCAGAATGCTCAGGGCCAGACCGGCACCAGCACCGAGAAGCAGGCTCAGGGCAAGGCCAAGCTCAAGACGGATGAACAGGCCCAAGGCAAGGCCGGGCCCAGCACCGAGCAGAACGCTCAGGGCCAGACCGGCACCAGCACCGAGAAGCAGGCTCAGGGCAAAGCCGGGACCAGCACCGAGCAGAACGCTCAGGGCCAGACCGGCACCAGCACGGACCAGCAGGCCCAGGGCAAGGCCGGGACCACCACCGAGCAGAACGCTCAGGGCAACACAAACGTCCAGACCGACCAGGGCAATACGGCCTCGATCAACAACGTGACAGTCGAGCAGAAGACGCAGGTCACGCAGATCATCCACGAGACCAGGGTTGAGCCGGTGAAGAACGTCGACTTCGACATTTCGGTCGGCATCGAGGTGCCGCGGCACAAAGTGCGCCTGCACCGTCTGCCGGCGCGCATTGTCAAGATCGTCCCGGCTTACGAATCCTATGAGTACTTCGTGCTGGCCGACGGGCGCATCGTCATCGTCGACCCGGATACGTACAAGATCGTGCTGATCCTGACGTGACACGGCAGTGGCTCTTGTTCCCGGCGCGGTGCGATTGAGGGGTATCGTATGCGCCGCGGTGGCCCGCCGACCAGAGGCGGCGGGCCACTTGCTTTGTCTTTCGCATCGCGCGTTTTTCCCGTTGACACCTTGCCTTTCACCCTCGTAGTGTCCGCCACGATGAAAAAGGCACTCATTCTCGTAGGAAAGCGCGTGGGCAAGGCGGTGTAACCGCCGGGCGAAAACCTCCCATGCGCAACACACAGGCTCCCATCGGGGGCCTTTTTTATTGCCCGAAACACGACTAAACGACCAGCAATCGCCTCATGGCTAGAAGTACGGGACCAGACCGATGAGCAACGGACAGAACGAACGGCGCGAAATGCCAAACAGGGAAATGACTGGCGCCGAAATGGTGGTGCAGGCGCTGAAGGACAATGGCGTCAAGCATGTCTTCGGCTATCCCGGCGGCGCGGTGCTTCCGATCTATGACGAAATCTTCCAGCAGGACGAGGTCGAGCACATCCTCGTCCGCCACGAGCAAGGCGCAGGGCATGCGGCCGAAGGCTATGCCCGCTCGACCGGCAAGGCCGGCGTCATGCTGGTGACCTCCGGCCCGGGCGCCACCAATGCGGTGACGCCGCTGCAGGATGCGCTGATGGATTCGATCCCGCTGGTCTGCCTGACCGGGCAGGTGCCGACTTCGCTGATCGGCTCCGACGCGTTCCAGGAGTGCGACACGGTCGGCATCACGCGCCCCTGCACCAAGCACAACTGGCTGGTGAAGGACGTCAACGAATTGGCCGCCACCATCCATGAGGCCTTCCATGTCGCGACGACCGGCCGCCCCGGCCCGGTGGTGGTCGACATTCCGAAGGATGTGCAGTTCGCCAAAGGCATCTATGTGCCGCCGCAGGCGGCGCCGCGCACCAGCTACCAGCCGAAGGTCCAGGGCGACCTGGAAAAGATCAAGGCCGCCGTCGAACTGATGGCCAGCGCCAAGAAGCCGATCATCTATTCGGGCGGCGGCGTCATCAACTCCGGTCCGGAGGCCAGCCATCTTCTGCGCGAACTGGTCGACCTCACCGGCTTCCCGATCACCTCGACGCTGATGGGCCTCGGCGCGTATCCGGCATCGGGCAAGAACTGGATGGGCATGCTGGGCATGCACGGCACTTATGAAGCCAATATGGCGATGCATGATTGCGACGTGATGATCTGCATCGGCGCGCGCTTCGACGACCGCATCACCGGACGGCTGACCGCCTTCTCGCCCAACTCGAAGAAGATCCACATCGACATCGATCCATCGTCGATCAACAAGAACGTGCACACGGAAGTGCCCATCATCGGCGATGTCGGCCGGGTGCTGGAGGACATGGTGCGGCTGTGGCGGGCGAGCGCCAAGGCCGACAAGAAGGCGCTCCATCCCTGGTGGGAGCAGATCGCCAAATGGCGCGCGCGTGACTCGCTCGCGTTCAAGATGAACCACGATGTGATCATGCCGCAATATGCCATCCAGCGGCTCTACGAACTGACCAAGGACATGGACACCTACATCACCACCGAGGTCGGCCAGCACCAGATGTGGGCGGCGCAGCACTATCATTTCGAGAAGCCGAACCGCTGGATGACGTCGGGCGGGTTGGGCACGATGGGCTACGGTCTGCCGGCTGCGCTCGGCGTGCAGATCGCGCACCCGGATGCGCTGGTCATCGACATCGCAGGCGATGCCTCGGTGCAGATGACGATGCAGGAGATGAGCGCGGCGGTGCAGCACAATGCGCCGATCAAGATCTTCATCCTCAACAACCAGTATATGGGCATGGTGCGCCAGTGGCAGCAGCTGCTGCACGGCAACCGTCTGTCGCATTCCTACACCGAAGCGATGCCCGACTTCGTCAAGCTGGCCGACGCATATGGCGGCCATGGCATTCGCTGCGAGAAGCCGGACGAGCTGGACGATGCGATCAAGGAGATGATCGCGGTGAAGAAGCCGGTGCTGTTCGATTGCCGGGTGGCGACGCTCGCCAACTGCTTCCCGATGATCCCGTCGGGCAAGGCGCATAATGAAATGCTCCTGCCCGACGAGGCGACCGACGAAGCCGTGGCCAACGCCATCGACGCCAAGGGCAGGGAACTGGTCTAGGTCCAAGCCGGGGCAGGGCTGTCGCGAGAAGCCGTGCGCAAACAGAGAATTAGCTCAAAGTCTGAAATCGAGATTCATGTCATGAACGCACAGCTTCAACCGACCGGCTCCGCCTATTTCATCGCCAAGGAAACGGAAAAGCCGGAGAACCACACGCTCTCCGTGCTGGTCGACAATGAGCCCGGTGTGCTTGCCCGGGTCATCGGCCTGTTTTCCGGCCGCGGTTATAACATCGAGAGCCTCACCGTCTCCGAGACCGAACACGAGAAGCACCTGTCGCGCATCACCATCGTGACGCGCGGCACGCCGCATGTGCTGGAGCAGATCAAGCACCAGCTCGAACGCATCGTACCGGTGCATCGCGTCGTCGATCTCACCGTGCGCTCGCACGAGTTCGGCCAGGAGCGGCCGCTGGAACGCGAGTTGGCGCTGGTCAAGGTCGCCGGCACCGGCGAAGCCCGCGTCGAGGCGCTGCGTCTGGCGGACGCTTTTCGCGCTTCGGTCATCGACGCCAACACCGAGCACTTCATCTTCGAGATTACCGGCAAGGGTTCGAAGCTCGACCAGTTCATCGCCATCATGAAGCCGCTCGGCCTGGTCGAGATCTGCCGCACCGGCGTGGCGGCGATGAACCGCGGCCCGCAGGGGATGTAGGCCTTCATGCGCGCGGCGGGGCGCTTTGGACCAATGGAATGAGGTTGCGTCCAGCGCCCTGTCGATTTAAGTCAGTATTGCTGACCTTTGTGAGCCGTCATGACCCTCGACGCTTTCCTTGCCCTTTTGGTCTACGCCTTCGTGACCTCGATCACGCCGGGGCCGAACAACCTCATGCTCTTGGCGTCGGGCGTGAATTTCGGCCTGGTCAGAACCATTCCGCATATGCTGGGCATCAGCATGGGTTTCCTGGTGCTGTTGCTTGCTGTCGGCTTTGGCCTGGGCGCGGTGCTTACGGCGTTTCCGGCCTTGCACACCGGATTGAAGATCGCCGGCGCTGCCTATCTGCTCTATCTCGCCTGGAAGATCGCCATGTCGCGCTCGCTGTCCAGCAAGGGTGAGACGGAGGCACGGCCGATGCGGTTCATCGAGGCAGCCGCATTCCAGTGGGTCAATGCGAAAGCCTGGGTGATGGCGATCACCGCCATGGCCGTCTACTCCAATCCGGACCACCCGTTCCTGTCGGTGGCGCTGATCGCGATCGCCTTCACCGTCGTCAACCTGCCGAGCGTCTCGGTGTGGGCCGGTTTCGGCACGGCGCTGCGCGGGTTCCTGTCGGATCCGGTGAGGCTGAAATGGTTCAACATCGCCATGGGTGTGCTCTTGGGGGCGACGCTCTGGCCGATGCTGAAGTAGACGCATCCCGCCTGAGATCTCAACCGCATCCTGGCTGGTTTTCCGACTGCTGAGCCGGCTGCATAGTCATTGTGCAGTGCACATTAAATCTTCGTAATGCCGTGTTTTGGCCCTTTTCCGACAAATGTGCGTCCTATCTACTTCGGCGAGATCGCGGCAAGACGCCGTGATTGGGTAGAATGAGACCACCGGGTTCGGCGTGTCGGATCATAGGGCTTTCAGTCGATGCGCGGAAAAGTCGTTCTGGCGGTGGTGGTGGCAGCGGCCTGTGTCGCCGCGGCATGGGTCTATTTTTCGCCGGCGGCAATGAGCAGTCTGCGGCAGATGCTGCCGGGCGCCAGGCAGGCGGCAGCAACGGACAAGCCGGCTGGATCGGACAAGGCTTCGGCCGACAAGGCTGGGGGCAAATCCGGCGCCGGCGGTAATGCCGCCCGTTCGGCCTCGATCGTCTCGGCCACCGCGACAATGGCCGATTTTCCGATCCGCCGTTACGCCATCGGCTTCGTGTCTTCGCCGGCCGTGGTCAACATCAACGCCCGCGTGTCCAGCCAGATCGTATCGATCGACGTCAAGGACGGCCAGATGGTGAAGGCCGGCGACCTGCTGTTCTCGCTCGACGACAGGGCGCTCAAGGCGCAGCTTGCCAAGGATCAGGCGACGCTCGCCAAGGACCAGGCGCTGCTAACCAGTTCGGGCTCCGACCTCCAGCGCGCCAAGGATCTCGTCGCCAAGCAGGCCGGCACGCAGCAGACCTACGACCAGGCGGTGGCGGCGCAAAAGGCTGCCGCGGCGACGGTCGATGCCGACAAGGCGACGATCGACGCCGACAATGTCCAGCTCGGCTTTGCCAGCATCAAGGCGCCGATTGCCGGCCGGCTGGGCGCGGTCAACGTTTCGGTCGGTGACCTGGTTACCTTGAGCAACGGCAACTCGAGCACGGCCACGCCGCTGGTGACGATCACCGAGATGGATCCGCTGCAAGTCAACTTCAACCTGCCGGAGAGCAACCTGGCGCTGCTGCACAAGGCGCTGGCCAACCCGCAGCAAGGCGCGGTGACGCTGACCAAGGATGGCGATCCGATGCCGATCGGCAAGGGCACGCTCGACTTCGTCGATTCCAGCGTCGACACCGCGTCCGGTACGATCGCGACACGGGCGAGCATTCCCAATGCCGATCTTTCACTGTGGCCCGGCCAGTATGTGAATGTCGTGCTCGACGCCGGCATCATGCCGCAGATGACATCCATCCCGACGGTCGCGATCCAGCCCAGCCAGAAGGGGCCGTTCGTCTATGCCGTCAAGCCGGACAACACGGTCGAGATGCGGCCGGTGCAGGTGGCGCTGACCGAAGGCGAAAACAGCGCCATCAGCGAGGGCGTCAAGTCGGGCGAGAAGGTTGTCGTCGAGGGCCAAACCAGGCTGAAGGACGGCGCCAGCGTGCATGAAGGCAAGGCAACTGCCGGCCGTCAGGCAGCGCCTAAGGTGGCGGAAGCCGACAAAGCCGGCGGAGCTGCCCAATGATCTCAGAATTCTGCATAAGAAGGCCCGTCGCGACGCTGCTGATGTCGTTCGCCCTCGTGCTGGGCGGGCTGTTTGCCTACAAGTTCCTGCCGGTGGCGGCGCTGCCGAGCGCCGAATTCCCGGTCGTCAATGTCTCGGCCAACCTGGCCGGCGCGTCACCCGAAACCATGGCCACTTCGGTGGCGACGCCGCTGATCAAGCAGTTCGCCACCATTGCCGGCATCGATTCCATCTCGACCAGCAATTCGCTGGGACGCACGTCCATTGCCATCCAGTTCGTGCTCAACCGGGATATCGACGCGGCGGCCGCCGACGTGCAGGCGGCGATCGCACGCACGCAGCGGCAACTGCCGCCCGAGATGACAGCGCCGCCGAGCTATCGCAAGGTCAATCCGGCCGACGCGCCGATCCTTCTGATGTCGCTGGTCAGCGACACGGTTCCGCTCACCGACCTCGACGCCTTCGCCGAAAACGTCATCTCGCCCTCGCTGTCGACCATCGACGGCGTGGCGCAGGTGTCGATCTTCGGCCAGCAGAAATATGCGGTGCGCGTGCAGATCGACCCGACGGCGCTGGCGGCGCGCGGCATTTCGATCGACCAGCTGCAGACGGCAATCGCGTCGGCCAACTCCAACACGCCGCTCGGCGTCTTGCAGAACGACAAGCAGCAGCTGACCATCACGGCCAATACGCAGCTCACCGATGCCGCCGGGTTCTCCAACCTCATCATCGCCACCAAGAACGGCCATCCGGTGCGGCTGGGCGAGGTGACGCGCGTCATCGACTCGGTCGAGACCACGACGACTGCAAGCTGGTATGACGGCACGCGCGCCATCATCCTGGCGGTGCAGCGCCAGCCCGACGCCAACACGGTCGACGTCGTCGACAAGGTCAAGGCGATGCTGCCGTCGTTCAAGGACCAAATGCCGGCCGCCGCCGACATCAAGCTGCTCAACGACCGTTCGACCTCGATCCGCCAGGCCGTCGACGACGTCCAGTTCACGCTGCTTCTGACCATCGCTTTGGTGGTGATGGTGATCTTCGTCTTCCTGCGCCGGGTGACCGCAACCATCATTCCGGCCGTGGCGGTGCCGATTTCGCTGATCGCGACGCTCGGCGCCATGTTCCTGTTCGGCTTTTCCATCGACAACATCTCGCTGATGGGCCTGACGCTCGCAGTCGGCCTCGTCGTCGACGACGCCATCGTCATGCTGGAAAACATCTTTCGCCACATGGAGGAGGACGGTCTCTCGGCCTTCGATGCCTCGCTGAAAGGCGCGCGCGAGATCGGCTTCACCATCATCTCGATCTCGATCTCGCTGGTGGCGGTGTTCATCCCCGTGCTTTTGATGGGCGGCGTCATAGGCCGCATCTTCAACGAATTCGCCGTCGTGGTGACGGTCGCCATCCTGGCTTCGATGTTCGTGTCGCTGACACTGACGCCGATGCTGTGTTCGCGCTTGCTGTCGGTGACCAAGGCCGATCGCGACAAGCATGCCCCCGGCCACAAGCACGATATCGTCACCCGCGGCTATGACCGGCTTTTGACCTTCTGCCTGCGCCACACTTTTCTGGTGTTCCTCGTCTTCGTCGGCACGGCGGCAGGGTCGGTCTGGCTGATCGAGGTCTCGCCGAAAGGCTTTTTCCCGCAAGAGGATATCGGCCAGATCTCGGTGACGACGATCGCCAGGCAGGACATCTCCTACGACGCCATGGTCAAGCTGCAGAACCAGGCGGCAAGTGTCTTCTCGCGTTCGCCCTATGTCTCGCATGTGGCCTGGTCAGCCGGCGGCGGCAACAATGCGCTGAACCAGGGCCAGCTCTATGTGCAGCTGAAGGACAAGAGCCAGCGCCCCGACATCGATAAGGTGCTGTCGGATCTGCGGCGGCAGCTGGCCGTCGTGCCGGGGATCGATGCCTATATGCAGCCGGTGCAGAACCTGCGGCTTGGCGCGCGTTCTTCCGCCAGCGCCTACCAGCTCGTCGTTCAGGGCCTCGATACCGGCCTGACCGACACATGGGCGCAAAAGCTCAACGATGCGATGGCGGCCGATCATGCGAATTTCACCGACGTCACCAGCGATCTGCAGAACAATTCATTGCAGGCGACGCTGGTGGTCGATCGCGACAAGGCGGCGTCGCTCGGCATCGACACCGACACGCTGCGCTCCAGTCTCTATGGCGGCTTCGGCACGGAGCAGGTCTCGACGATCTTCGGCTCGGCCGACAGCTACGAAGTCATCATGGAGCTCGATCCCAACATCGAATGGTCGCCCGAGCGCATGCTGGCCATCCAGGTCAGGACGGCAAGCGGCAGCCTGGTGCCGCTCGGCGCCTTTGCCCGCGTCGACCGCACCGCCGGCGCGCTGACGGTCAACCAGCTCGGCCAGCTGCCCGCGGTGACCATCTCCTACAACCTGCCGCAAGGCGTGGCGCTGGGCGACAGCACGGCCCGCATCGCCGCGCTGAAGGAGCAGATCGGCATGCCGCCGGCGATTTCGACCAGCTTTGCCGGCACCGCCAAGACCTTCCAGGACTCGCTGGCCAATCAGGGCCTGCTGATCGGCGGCGCCATTCTGACCATTTATATCGTACTCGGCATCCTCTATGAGAGCTTCATCCATCCGCTGACCATTCTGACCGGCCTGCCTTCGGCGGTGCTGGGCGCCGTGGTCGCGCTGCGCTTTGCCGGCATGGACCTGTCGGTGATCGCGGTGATCGGCATCCTGATGCTGATCGGCATCGTCAAGAAGAACGGCATCATGATGGTCGACGTCGCGCTGGAGCTGCGACGAGAAGGCATGTCGGCCAAGGAGTCCATACACAAGGCGTGCCTGATGCGTTTCAGGCCGATCATGATGACGACGTTGGCGGCGCTGATGGGCACGTTCCCGATCGCGCTCGGCACCGGCGCCAGTGCTGAGCTGCGCCAGCCGCTCGGTGTCGCGGTGGTTGGCGGTCTCCTGGCGTCGCAGGCGCTGACGCTGTTCGTCACCCCTGTCATCTATGTCTATTTCGAGAATTTCTCCGGCTGGCTGGTGAGCTTCTTCTCTTGGAAAAAGAACAGGCCGGCGCTGCATGCGGTCGAGAGCGGCGAGCAGGCGTCGCTGTTCGGCCCCGAGGACCGGCTCATCGAACCCCAGAAGGCCGCCGCCGAATAGGGGATAGCCCGTGGCCCAAGCTGTCATGCTTGCGGCCATGGGCCGCCGATCCTAATCTGAGATCATGTCCCATGATCATGACCACGACAATGAGCTCGACCCGTTTGCGGCGCGCGTGCGCGCGCTGGAGACCATCCTCACCGAAAAAGGCCTGATCGATCCGGCCGCAATCGACGTCATCGTCGACACCTATGAGACCAAGATCGGACCGCGCAACGGCGCCAGGGTGGTGGCGAAAGCCTGGAGCGATCCGGCCTTTGCCGAGTGGCTGAAGCGCGACGCGACTGCGGCGATCACCTCGCTGGGCTACACCGGCCGCCAGGGCGAGCACATGCAGGCGGTGTTCAACACGGACGAGACGCACAACCTCGTCGTCTGCACGCTGTGCTCCTGCTATCCGTGGTCGGTGCTCGGCCTGCCGCCGGTCTGGTACAAGGCGCCGCCCTATCGCTCGCGCGCCGTGATCGATCCGCGCGGCGTGCTGGAGGAGTTCGGGCTGACCTTGCCGGCGGAGAAAAACATCCGCGTCTGGGATTCGACTGCCGAACTGCGCTATCTCGTGGTGCCGATGCGGCCTGACGGTACCGAAGGCTGGAGTGAGGACCAACTCGCCGAACTGGTCAGCCGCGATGCGATGATCGGCACGGCGGTGGCCAAAGAACCCGGGACAAAGAAGGTACCGGCATGAACGGGCCGCAGGATCTCGGTGGGCAGATGGGTTTCGGGCCGGTCGCGCCCGAAAAGGACGAACCGTATTTTCATGCGGATTGGGAGAGGCGGGCGCTCGGCGTCACGCTGACTGCCGGCGCCATGGGCGCGTGGAACATCGACGAGAGCCGGCACGCCAGGGAATCGCTGCATCCGGCCGTCTATTATTCCTCGAGCTACTACCAGATCTGGATCAAAGCGCTCGAGGTGCTGCTGAAGCGCCATGGCTTCGTCAGCGAGCGCGATCTGACGGAGGGTAAGGCGGTCGATCCGGCGGCGACGCCCAAAAGGGTGTTGAAGGCCGAAAACGTGCCGGCGGTACTGGCCAAGGGCAGTCCCTGCGACCGGCCGGTCGAGACGGCGCCGCGCTTCAAGGCCGGCGACCCGGTGCGGACAAGGAATTTCAATCCCACCGGCCACACAAGGCTACCGCGTTATGCGCGCGGCAAGCACGGAGTTATCGAGGCCGTGCGTGACGGTTTTGTGTTCCCCGACAGCAACGCGCATGACAACGGTGAAAACCCGCAATGGGTCTATACCGTGGTCTTCGATGGCTTGGAAATCTGGGGCGAGGGCGCCGACTCGACGCTGACCGTCTCGATCGATGCCTGGGAGAGCTATCTTGAGCCGGCCTGAAGGTGCATTGCCGGCGGGTCTGGACGAACCGGTATTCGCCGAACCCTGGCAGGCCGAAGCCTTCGCCATGACGGTGGCGCTGCATGACAAGGGCTTGTTTTCGTGGAGCGAATGGGCCGATGCGCTGTCGGCGCAAGTGAAGAAGCCGGGCGCCGCAAGCGACGGCCACGACTATTACGAGCACTGGCTGGCAGCGCTGGAAACGCTGCTGGCGGCCAAGGGCGTCGCCGGCAAAAACGATGTCGACACGCTCGCCGCCGCCTGGGAACGCGCCGCGCATGCAACCCCGCACGGCAAGCCGATTTTGTTGGAGAACGATCCCGGGCCGACCAGAGGTAGCGGCGGCGGCGCGAACATATAGTCCGCCTGTGGTTGGTGTTTGAAATCTGGCGGCCGATGCAACTAATTTTCGACGACCATGCCTTCGTCGTCCCCATAGACAAACGCCTCAACGACGGCGAAGCGGCCACGGTTTTTGGAAATGGCGACGAAGTCGTTGTCACCCAAGTGGAGGATCACTTGCTCGTCGCTGATGGTAACACGTTCTATGGTTCTGGCATTTTCGTCACTCAGACAGGCCGTGACCTCGGTATATATCGCGAACCCTGCGTCATCCGACAAGGAGACAACGATGCCATAACCAGGTTCGCCGTTTCGATCTTCTTTATCGACTTTCCGATCAGCCTGTCTGCGAACGACCTCATCAATATCCTCGCTTATAGGTGTCTGCGCCGATCTGCATCTCGATCATGTCCGTGATAGTGGCATTGCCCGATCTAGGTTCAAATGCCTGAATTCAAATCGTTCGTTATCCGCTTGCATGTTCACTTTACGTTCGCATTTGCGCCTGCTAGTTTGTCCCGTTGAAGGTGAGGCAATCCCATCGTTTTAAGCGGTGGTTGGCACCAAGCTTGTCTTTCTCTCGCGAATCCGGTCTGTCGAATCGATGGAATTCTCTCCCCAACAGGATGAGGCGTTGAAGGCGGTGGCGCGCTGGCTGAAAGAGGGCCGGCCACAGGTCTTCCGGCTGTTCGGCTATGCCGGCACCGGCAAGACCACGCTGGCGCGCTATTTTGCCGAGCATGTCGACGGGCAGGTGCAGTTCGCCGCCTTCACCGGCAAGGCGGCGCAGGTGCTGCGTTCCAAGGGCGCGGTCAATGCCCGCACCATCCATTCGTTGATCTACCGGCCGAAGGGCGAGGAATCGGTGTCGGACGAGGTGACCGGCAAGACCTCGATGTCGCCGACCTTCTCGCTCAATCGCCAAAGCCCTATTTCACGGGCGAAGCTGGTGGTCATCGACGAATGCTCGATGGTCGACGAGCAGCTTGGCCGCGACCTTCTGAGTTTTGGCACGCCGATCCTGGTGCTTGGCGATCCGGCGCAGCTGCCGCCGATCTCGGGCGGCGGCTTTTTCACCGAGCATGAGCCGGATGTGCTCTTGACCGAAATCCACCGCCAGGCGCGCGACAATCCGATCATCCAGCTGGCGCTCGACGTGCGCGAGGGCCGCGAGTTCATGCGTGGCGACTACGGCACCGCGCAGGTCATCGGCAAGGAGGACGTCACCCAGGAGCTGGTGCTGAAGGCGGACCAGGTGTTGGTCGGCACCAACCGCACACGCCGCCGCTACAATCAGCGCCTGCGCGAGCTGAAGGGTTTCAATGCCGATTATCCGCAGGCCGGCGACAAGCTGGTCTGCCTGCGCAACGACCCCGCCAAGGGCCTGCTCAACGGTTCGCTGTGGAAGGTGATGACCTCGTCGCGCGAGACGGTGAAGCCGGGTATCAACCTTCTGGTCTCGCCCGAGGAGGACGATCCCGACCGCGGCGTCGCCAAGATCAAGCTGCTCAAGTCGGCTTTCGAGGATCCGGACGCCGATATCCCCTGGCAGCAGAAGAAGCGCTTTGACGATTTCGACTATGGCTACGCGCTGACCGTGCACAAGGCGCAGGGTTCGCAGTGGAACGACGTCGTGCTGTTCGACGAGAGCTGGGCGTTCAAGGAAACCCGCCAGCGCTGGCTTTATACCGCCATCACGCGGGCGGCAGAGCGGCTGACGATTGTTAGATAACTGGCGTTGGATAGCTGGCGTTAGATAGCCGGCGTCAGGTAGCAGCCGGCGCAGCAGGGCTGAGTGGCGTCGCACCCAGCCATTGCCAGGCATCCGCTTCGTCCTCGGCCGCGAAGTGCCTGAACTCGATGGGTGGCGAAGCCGGAAGGAAGTTCCGCGCATCCGCTATCCAGTCCGGCTCACCGATCGTCGCGCACCGGGCGATATGCTCTAGCGCATGAACCGTACCTTGTTTCAGCGTCTCGTCGTCCATATCGATCCAGTCGACGCCCTCATGGTCGACCAGCCGCACCAAGACGTCGATCCTCGGGTGCAGCGCGTAGGCAGCCTCCAGCAATCCGAACAGATTTTCGCCGTCGGCTGCCGATACATGGCCGACGACGTCGATGGCGAAAAGGTCCTCACGGTCGGTTTCGAGGCGGCGGATCGCGGGCACGGATTGGAGAAAATTCATTGGCTGGGTTCCCCCTTGCGAGCAGATGTCATCACTGGAACACCCGAAAGCCCCTGTCTGTTCCCATCAAAGGCAGTATAGATGCGCTGCACAAACAGCCGGACCTCACGCCATGCCCGCGAAACTCTCGGTCAATCTCAACGCCATCGCCATGCTGCGCAACCGCCGCGACCTGCCGTGGCCGAGCGTCACCGGGCTCGGCCGCCTGGCGCTGGCGGCCGGCGCGCACGGGCTGACGGTTCATCCGCGGCCCGACGAGCGCCACACCAGGCATTCCGACCTGCCGGAGATCCGGGCGCTGATCGACGACGAGTTTCCCAAGGCGGAATTCAACATCGAGGGCTACCCGACCGAGGATTTTCTGGCGCTTGTGGAAAGACACCAGCCGGAGCAGGTGACGCTGGTGCCCGACGATCCGGCGCAGGCGACATCGGACCATGGCTGGAACTTTGCCGCCGAGGCGGCGTTCCTTATCCCGATCGTCAAGCGTCTGAAAAAAGGGGGCTTCCGCGTGTCGCTGTTTTCCGATCCGGATCCCACCGGCGTCAATGCCGCGCGCGACACCGGCGCCGACCGCATCGAGCTCTATACCGGGCCCTACGGCAGCTATCATTCCGATTCCGCCAAGGCGCGGAAGGAGCTGGAAAGATTGGGAAAAACCGCGGATGCCGCACTCGCCGCCGGGCTCCAGGTCAATGCCGGGCACGATCTGGTGGTGAACAACCTTCCGGCATTGGCAAAGCGCATTCCGGCATTGGCCGAAGTGTCTATCGGACACGGGTTGACAGCCGATGCGTTGGAGTATGGCATGGCCGGCACGGTGGGGCGGTTTCTGAAGGCTTGCGGTTGGTAGCGGTGGTAGGCTCGTGTCGAAGGTGATATCGCATGACAGCAAGCAAGGCGCACCGCGCGGTGATCGGGGAGTAGTCGATGGCTCTTTCCAGCATCGGTAGCGAGGCTGAACCCGTCGAACAACCGAACCACTCCCAAACTGAACAGCACAGCACCAAAGTTCTGATGCTGGGCGCGCTTGGCGTCGTCTATGGCGATATCGGCACCAGCCCGATCTATGCCTTCCGCGAGGCGCTTCACGCTTCGCCTGGTACCGACACGCGTATAGATGTCCTGGGCGTGCTGTCGCTGATCGTCTGGGCGCTGACGATTATCGTCACCATAAAATACGTCGCTTTCGTGCTTCGCGCCGACAACAAGGGCGAGGGCGGCACGCTGTCCCTGATGGCGCTGGCGCGCAGCGCCTATCCAAAAGGCGCCAAGCTTATCCTCGGCATCGGACTTTGCGGGGCGTCGCTTTTTTTCGGAGACGCTATCATAACTCCGGCCATTTCCGTGCTGTCGGCAGTTGAGGGCCTGGAAGTGGTGACACCGACGCTGGAGGCCTATGTCGTTCCGATCACCTTGGTCATCCTGGCATTTCTGTTCTCCGTGCAGCGCTTCGGCACGGGGAAGGTGGCGGCAGTATTCGGGCCGGTGACGGCGCTATGGTTCCTGGCCATCGGCGTTTCCGGGCTCTACCACCTGACGGATGATCCTTCGGTGCTGTTGGCGATCAACCCGTATTATGCGATCGCCTACTTAGCCGGCACGCCGACCGCCGCTTTCGTGACCGTTGGTGCAGTGTTCCTGGCGGTAACGGGGGCCGAGGCGCTTTATGTCGACCTTGGACATTTCGGGCGCAAGCCGATCGTGCTCGCGTGGTTTTCCGTGGTGTTTCCTTGCCTGCTGCTCAACTACTTCGGCCAGGGCGCCTTTGTATTGGCGAATGGCGGCAGGCCGACCAATCCATTCTTCGAGATGTTGCCGGATTGGGCGCTGATGCCAATGGTCGGCTTGGCAACGGCCGCCACCGTGATCGCCAGTCAGGCGGTGATCTCGGGTGCTTTTTCGCTGGCACGTCAGGCAGTGCAACTCAACCTGCTGCCCCGCATCGAGGTGCAGCACACGTCCGAAATGCAGAGCGGCCAGATTTATATGCCGCGCGTCAACCTGCTCATAGCCGTGGGAGTGATGCTGCTGGTTGTCGGCTTCGGCAGCTCGAGTTCGCTGGCTTCCGCTTACGGAATTTCGGTAACCGGCGAGATGCTGATGACAACCATTCTGCTGTTCGTTGTCATGCGCAATTTGTGGAAATGGCAGCTTGGGCTCGCCCTCGCATTGGCGCTGCTGTTCGGCACCATCGACATGGGTTTCTTCCTGGCGAATGTCGTCAAGATCGTGGAAGGCGGATGGGTGTCAATATCCGTTGCCTGCCTCATGGGGCTGATCATGACCACCTGGATACGCGGCAGCCGCTATCTGTTCGACAAGACCCGGCGCAACGAAATCCCGCTCGATTTCCTCGCCGGCAATCTGTTGAAGAAGAAGCCGCAGCTGGTGTCCGGCACCGCCGTGTTCCTGACCAGCGATCCGCAAAGCGCGCCGACAGCGCTGATGCACAGCCTGAAGCACTACAAGGTGCTGCACGAGCAGAACGTCATTCTGTCGGTGGTCACCGCACCGCAGCCGCTGGTGCCCGACAGCGAACGGGTCAAGATGGAGACAGTCAACGAGTTGTTCATGCGGGTGACGCTGACCTTCGGCTATATGGAGCAGCCCAACATTCCGCGCGCGCTGGCGATCTGCCGCAAGCAGGGCTGGAAGTTCGACATCATGACGACTTCGTTCTTCCTGTCGCGGCGCTCGCTCAAGGCATCGCCCAATTCCGGCATGCCGGTGTGGCAGGACAAGCTGTTCATCGGGCTCGCCCGCTCGGCGGCCGATGCGACGGAGTATTTCCAGATCCCGACCGGACGTGTGGTCGAGATCGGCACGCAGGTGGCGATCTAAGGTTTCCGGCAGCCTTTGACGCCACGCACCGGTCATTGCGGGGCAAGCCCTGCACTGGGAACATGGTAGCCCTACCGTCACGGCACTTGATATTGCATCGCAGCAAGCGTAGAGCACCGCGCGCTTATCGGAGTGTCGTCCATGGCCCTTACCAATGCTGGTATTGAGGCAGAACCCGTCGAACAATCGAGCCATCCCGAAATCGAACAGCACAGCACCAAAGTTCTGATGCTGGGCGCGCTCGGTGTGGTCTATGGCGACATCGGCACCAGCCCGATCTACGCCTTCCGGGAAGCGCTTGTTGCGTCCTCCGGCGGCGAAATCGCCGAGCGCGGCGATATTCTGGGCGTGCTGTCGCTGATCATCTGGTCGTTGACGATTATCGTCACCATCAAATACATCATGTTCGTGCTCAGAGCCGACAACCGAGGCGAGGGCGGCGTGCTGTCGCTGATGGCGCTGGCGCGCGGCAGTTTCCCGACCCGCTCGGCGATCATCCTGGCCATCGGTATTGTCGGCGCGTCATTGTTCTTCGGTGACGCCGTCATCACGCCGGCAATCTCGGTGCTTTCGGCGGTTGAAGGCATGAATGTCGTTACCCCGACCTTCCAGCCCTACGTCGTGCCGCTGACGCTGGTCATCCTGGCGATCCTGTTTTCGGTGCAGCGCTTCGGGACCGGCGGTGTGGCGCTGATCTTCGGGCCGATCACGGCGGTCTGGTTCCTGGCTATCGGTCTTTCGGGCTTGAACCACATCATCGCCGATCCCGAAATCCTGTGGGCGATCAGCCCGCACTACATCGTCGCCTTCCTGATCAATTCGCCCGATGTCGCCTTCGTCACCGTCGGCGCCATCTTCCTCGCCGTCACCGGTGCCGAAGCGCTTTATGCCGATCTCGGCCATTTCGGCCGCAAGCCCATCGTGCTCGCCTGGCTGGCGATCGTGTTTCCCTGCCTGCTGCTAAACTATGCCGGGCAGGGCGCTTTCGTGCTGGCGAAGAACGGTCACGTCGGCCATCCATTCTTCGAGATGAACGAAGGCTGGACGCTGATCCCGATGGTGGTATTGGCAACCGCGGCGACGGTTATCGCCAGCCAGGCGGTCATCTCCGGCGCCTTCTCGCTGACCCGGCAGGCGGTGCAGCTCAATATGCTGCCGCGCCTCGAAATCCTGCACACGTCGGAACGGCAGTCGGGCCAGATCTACATGCCGCGCGTCAATGTTTTGCTGGCGTTGGCGGTGATGTTGCTGGTCGTCGGTTTCGGCGAATCGAGCAAGCTGGCCTCCGCCTATGGCATCTCGGTGACCGGCAACATGCTGGTGACGACGGTGCTGCTGTTCGTCGTCATGACGCGCATCTGGAAATGGCGCCTGTGGGTGGCGGTGGCGATGACGGCGGTGTTCGCGTTCATCGACATCGGCTTCTTTGCCTCCAACATCGTGAAGGTGTTCGAGGGCGGCTGGGCGTCGCTTGCGGTGGCCTTCACCATCGTTCTGGCGATGTGGACCTGGGTGCGCGGCAGCCGCTATCTGTTCGACAAGACCCGGCGCAACGAAATCCCGCTCGATTTCCTCGCCGGCAATCTGCTGAAGAAGAAGCCGCAGCTGGTGTCCGGCACCGCCGTGTTCCTGACCAGCGATCCGCAAAGCGCGCCGACAGCGCTGATGCACAGCCTGAAGCACTACAAGGTGCTGCACGAGCAGAACGTCATTCTGTCGGTGGTCACCGCACCGCAGCCGCTGGTGCCCGACAGCGAGCGGGTCAAGATGGAGACAGTCAACGAGTTGTTCATGCGGGTGACGCTGACCTTCGGCTATATGGAGCAGCCCAACATTCCGCGCGCGCTGGCGATCTGCCGCAAGCAGGGCTGGAAGTTCGACATCATGACGACGTCGTTCTTCCTGTCGCGGCGCTCGCTCAAAGCATCGCCCAATTCCGGCATGCCGGTGTGGCAGGACAAGCTGTTCATCGGGCTCGCCCGCTCGGCGGCCGATGCGACGGAGTATTTCCAGATCCCGACCGGACGTGTGGTCGAGATCGGCACGCAGGTGGCGATCTGAGGGTCTCGAACGGATAAATCGTCGAGGAGGCTAATATGAGCGGCGAATTGGTGCTGGTCACCGGCGGGTCCGGCTTCCTCGGCGCTCACTGCATCCTCGAACTGTTGAAGGCCGGCTACCGCGTCCGCACCTCCGTGCGATCGGCGAGGCGCGAAGCCGATGTGCTCGCCATGCTCAAGGCAGGTGGCACGGAGCCCGGTGACGCCCTTTCATTCGCCCATGCCGATCTGATGGTCGACGCAGGCTGGCCGGCGGCGGTGGCCGGCTGCGATTACGTGCTGCATGTCGCATCACCTTTTCCGCCCGGCGCGCCCACGCATGAGGATGACCTGATCCTTCCGGCGCGCGAGGGCGCGTTGCGCGTGCTGCGGGCGGCGCGGGATACCGGGGTCAGGCGCGTCGTGCTCACCTCATCCTTCGCGGCCGTCGGCTATGGCAAGATGCGCGCGGATGGGCAGCCTTTCAACGAGGAAAACTGGACCGATCCGGCAGGCAAGGTCAGCGCCTATGTGAAGTCCAAGACGCTCGCCGAGCGCGCGGCCTGGGATTTCGTCGCCGAGCAGGGCGGCGCGCTGGAGCTTGCGGTCGTCAATCCCGTTGGCATCTTTGGACCGGTGCTCGGCGCGGACCATTCGACCTCGACCGAATTTGTCCAGCGCATGCTGAACGGCGCCGTGCCTGGGCTGCCGCGCCTGTCCTTCGGCGTCGTCGACGCGCGCGACGTGGCGGATCTGCATGTTCGCGCCATGACCCACCCCGCCGCCAAGGGCGAACGGTTCCTCGCTGTCGCCGGCGATTTCATGACGGTGCGCGAGATCGCGCAGACCCTGAAGACGCGGCTCGGGCCGGCGGCGTCGCGCGTCTCGACGCGGGAGTTTCCCGATTGGCTGGTGCGCATCATCGGGCTGTTCAATCCGGAAGCGGCACAACTCGCAACGGAACTGGGCAAGATCAAGAACGCCACCAACGCCAAGGCGGTGCGCGTGCTCGGCTGGGCGCCACGCTCGCGCGAAGATGCTTTGATTGCCACGGGCGAAAGCCTGATCCGGCTGGGACTGGTCAAGCGACGTAAGTAATTGTGCAGGAGGCCGAATCGTAAGGGCTCGGCGTCCCGCAACGGCAGCTTTCAGCCGGCCAGTGCAGCCTTGTTCGTCTCCAGAAACTGCTTCAGCGGCACCGACTTTCGGCCGGAGAGTTTTTCGACCGCGTCGGTCACCATGCCGAGGTCACCTGCGCGGGCGGCAGCGTCGAACGACACCAGCACCTTTGCGAAGGGTTCAGGCAGGCCGGCCGACTTCATTCCCTCGGTCAGGGCTTCGTCGGAAAGCTGGATGACCTTGATCGGCTTGCTGGTGACCTCGGTGACCAACGCCGCCACTTCGGCAGCCGTATACGCACTGGGGCCGGTCAGCGTGTAAGTCTCGCTTTCGCTGCTGTCCGAGGCGAGCCCCGCTGCGATCGCCGCCGCGAAATCGTCACGCGTGCCGTAGGAAATGGCGCCGTCGCCGGCGGAGGTGTACCACTGACCCGATGCCAGAACCTGCGGCAACGCCATGAACAGGTTCTCGTTATACCAGCCATTGCGGAAGATCGTGTAGGGGATGCCGCTCGCCTTGACCGCCTGTTCGGTGTCGTAGTGGTCGGGCGCGAAAACAACCGGCGAACCAGGCTCGGGGTTGGGCATCGAGGTGTACAGCAGGTGGCCGACGCCAGCCTGTTTGGCCGCCGTCACCGCCGCAAGCTGCTGCTCGCGCCGCTTCCCCTGTACCTCGAGTTCGTTGGTCGAGATGACGAGTGCCCGGTCGGCTCCCGCGAAGGCCTCGGCAAGCGATTGCGGGTCGTTGAAGTCAGCGGCTCTGACGAGGACGCCGCGCGCCGCCAGATCGGCAAGGTTGGCGGGTGTACGGGTGGCGGCGATGATGCGGTTTGCGGGGACCTTTAATGTGTCCAGCAGGTGGTTGATGACGCCGCGGCCAAGCTGGCCGGAAGCGCCGGTGACGAGAAGGGTTGCGGTCATGGGGGATCCTGAAATTGCGCCGGGTGGCGGGTGCTTCTGACAGTCTCAAAAAGAGACCAGCACTAAAATAAGAATTGACCGGCCACCGTAAAGAAGGCAGTTTTTAGGGAGGTAGGCACCGCCAGGGAACCAGCAGCCATGGACGGCAAGGTCGTCAATCTGAGAACCAAGCTCAATATATTCAAAGCCACCAGCGATGGCGCAAACATTGCCGATTGCCCGGTTCGCGACGTGATGCAGGGCGTGAACGGCAAATGGAGTTCGCTGCTGATGGCGGCGCTCGCCGAGCAGCCCTATCGTTTCGGCGAGTTGCGGCGCCTGGTGCCCGACATCTCGCAGCGCATGCTCACCCAGACGCTCCACGATCTGCAGCGCGACGGCTTTGTTCATCGCGAAGTGTTCCCGACCAAGCCGCCAAGCGTCGAATACAGCCTGACCGATCTCGGCCGTTCGATGTTCGGCGCCTTGCATCAATTGATCCTGTGGGCCGAACTCAACCATGGTGCGGTGCGCAAGGCGCGCGCTGCCTTCGACGCCGGTGGCTGATATTTTGGTCCATGCAGCAGCGGCTTGATTTGACAATGGCGCTGAAGGATTGTCCCGCCAGTGGTTGGGCGGGCAATGGAAAAATCTCTAGACATCGCGATTGCGGGCGCCGGCCCGGCAGGGCTCGCCACCGCGCTCTTTCTCAAGCGTGCGGGCCATAACGTCACCATCTTCGAACGTTTCGAGGAGCCCAAGCCCGTCGGCTCCGGACTGATCCTGCAGCCGACCGGGCTGAGCGTGGTTGCCGATCTCGGCCTGCTCGACGACATTCTGGCGCTCGGCAGCCGCATCGAGCGTCTGCATGGCGCCGATGCCTCGACCGGCCGCACCGTGCTCGCCGTGCGCTACGACGCGCAGCCTGGCGGCCGCTTCGGGCTGGCGGTGCACCGGGCGGCGCTGTTCAACGTGTTGTTCCGCGCCGCGCAGCGCCAAGGCATCGCCATGGAAACCGGTGTCGAGATCGAGACGCTGGACGTCGGTGAGCGGGCGATCCTGATCTTCGACAAGAGCCGAACGGTGGGGGGCCGCAGGGCAGGGCCGTTCGACCTCGTGGTCGACGCCAGCGGCTCGCGTTCGAAGCTGCGCCGGTGCCTCAACGATCCGGCCCAGCCGCGGCAGCTCACTTACGGCGCGTTCTGGGCCTCGCTCGGCTGGCGCCAAGGCTTCGACGAAAATGCGCTGCTGCAGCGCTACGACAAGGCCAGCGTGATGATCGGCGTCCTGCCGATCGGCCGACCGGAACCGGGCGGGGAAAAGATGGCGGCGTTCTTCTGGAGCCTGAAGCCGGCGGATGCCGAAAACGTGCGCGCGGCAGGGCTCGACGCCTGGAAGGCGAGACTGGTCTCGCTGTGGCCACAGTGCGAGGCGTTCACCAGCCAGATCGACAGCTTCGACCAGCTGTCGCTGGCGCGCTACGGCCATCACACGATGAAGCTGCCGGCCGGCCGCCGGCTGGCGGTGATCGGCGACGCCGCGCATTCGACCAGCCCGCAGCTCGGGCAAGGCGCCAACATGGCGCTGCTCGACGCGGCAGCGCTCAGCCATGCCTTGGCACAGACGGGCAACGTCGAGGCAGCGCTGGAAAGCTACGCCCGGGCGCGGCGATGGCACGTCCGGATCTTCCAACTGCTGTCGCTGGCGTTGACGCCGTTCTACCAGTCGGACGGCACGATGCTGCCCTTCTTCCGCGACAGGCTGGTGGCGACCATCGCAAAGGTGCCGCCAGTGCCAAGCGTGCTTGCCTCGATGGTGGCCGGCACGCTGATCGATCCGTTCAGGCGGATCGGGCTAGAGGAGGTGCACTGGCCAGATCATCCGGCGGGATCAGGGTCGAGAGAAACGAATTTCTCGCACGCAGGAATAGACGCAGCCGCTGCGGATAGTCCGGCGCCACGGCACCCTTGATCGAGGCGCGTTCGCTTAACGCCTTGCGCCAGGCCTGGACCAATGGCTTGCCGTCCAGAATGCCGAAATTGCCGATCCCGTCGAAGGCGTCGAGATAGCGGAAGACCGGGCCGTAGACGGCGTCGACGAGGCAAAAGCGCTCGCCGTTGAACCACGGTCCGGTCTGGTCGGCCAGTTCGTCCTCCAGACGATCGAACATGGCCGAAAGTGCCGTGGACTCTGCCAGGAAGGCGGCCTCCGTCGATGCCGAGTAGAACCGGCCGATGGCGTTCAATGTCGCTGAGCCGAACTCGATCCAGGCGCGATGCCGGGCACGGGCGTAGGCGTCGGACGGATGCAGAGGATTGGCTTGCGTCTCCTCGAGGAATTCGAGAATAACGGCAGATTCGAAGATCACCGTCTCCTCGCCATTTGCGTGGACGATCAGCAGCGGCACCTTGCCCAGCGGCGAAATCGCCTTGAACCAGTCCGGCCTGTTGGCGAGGTCGATGGTGACACGCTCGAACGGTACGCCCTTCTCGGCCAGCGAGATCGCCGCGCGCTGCACATAGGGGCATAGATGATGGCTGACGAGAATGAGCTTGCCAGTCATTTCATTCTTCTCAGTCATTTCATTCTTCTCAGGCATGTCACTCTCCCCAGACATAGTTCAACGCGCCGTCCTCGACGCGCGTCGACAGGAACATCAGTCGCGACGCTTTTGGCGCCGGACCTTCGATCCGGTCGCCTGATGTCATGTCGAAGGCGGCGCCGTGCCATTGGCAGACCAGCTTGCCGTCCCTGCAGTCGAGCGGCCCGCCGAAATGCAGGCAGACATTGGCGGCGGCGCGGATGCGCTCACCGCTGCGCCAAATATGGACCTCGCGGCCGAAGAATGGCGCGATCAGGCTGCCCGTCTGTGGGACGTCGGCGACTTTGCAAATTTCGTGTTTCATGGATCTTTCCCGGATCGATGCAGTTGCATGCATATAGATGCAAGTGCATTGACCGTCAAGCTTGATGCAACTGCATCTATCGCCTAGAATGGGTCATGGCCAAAACAACCACGCCTTCGCCCGAAGCCGTCAAGGCCTGGGCCCGCCTGATGCGGGTTTCGCGCCAGCTCATCGAAAAGGCGGAAGAGGCTTTGAAGACTAGCGGCTTGCCGCCGCTCGACTGGTATGACGTGCTGCATGAACTCGCCGAGGCGGGTGAGGGCGGGCTGCGGCCATTTCAGCTGACCGAGCGCACTCTGTTTGCGCAGTATAATATCTCGCGGCTTCTGGCGCGGCTCGAGGCCGAAGGACTGGTCGAGAAACTCAGGGTTGCCGACGACGGCCGCGGCCAAACCATCCGCATCTCGGCCAAGGGCCGTGAGACCAGGCGACGGATGTGGGCTGTCTATGGACGGTCGATTGCGGAATTGGTCGGCGCAAAACTCTCCGCGGAGGAGCTGAAGATACTGGCGAGCCTGCTTGGAGAGCTGCGCCATCCGCCCGCCGATGATTGATCCGTCAGAATCTCGTGGTTGCTCGGCGGCTCTCACGTCGACGATTTTTCTACCTGACCCCTTGCGTCGAGCATAGGATTGCGCAATATGCCGAACCGTAACGTACGGTACGCAGTTTGAGGCGGCCCGGCGACCTCATCGAATGGGCAGGAAATTGTTGCAGGCAAGGGCCGAGATCGATACCAGCGAAGTGCTGACAGAGCGGCAAAAGGTCGTCCTGGACGCGGCTTTGCGGCTGCTGGTCGAGGAGGGCGACAATCTGACCATGACGGCGGTGGCGCGCCGCGCCAGCTGCTCCAAGGAAACGCTCTACAAATGGTTCGGCGACCGCGACGGACTGCTGACGGCGACCGTGCAGTGGCAGGCATCGAAAGTGCGCGTGGTGCCGGTCGACGGTGAGCGGCTCGATCTTGCCTCGCTGACGGCAAGCCTGGAAGGCTTCGCCTCGGACTGGCTAAAGGTGATTTCGAGCGATACCTCGATCGCGCTGAACCGCGTCGCGGTCGGCCATGCCGGATCCGGAAAGGACGATCTCGGCGCCATCGTGCTGGAGAATGGCCGTTTCGCGCTGGCCAGACGCCTGAAGCCGGTGCTGCTTGCCGGCAAGCATGCCGGGCTGCTCGACTTTACGGATGCCGAAATGGCGTTCCGGACCTTTTTCGGGCTGGTCGCCCGCGACGTGCAGATCCGTCTCCTGCTCGGCGACAGGCTGGAATTGACTGAAGCGGCGATCGGCGGCGATGCCGTCCGGGCAACGCAGCAGTTTCTCGCTCTTTATGGAGCAAAAACCGGGCCGCAAGGCCTCTAATCTCTACGGGAAGGAAGCAAAAGATGCGTGTCTATTACGATCGCGACGCCGATCTCAATCTGATCAAGGGCAAGAAGGTCGCCATAATCGGCTATGGCAGCCAGGGCCGGGCGCACGCGCTCAACCTCAAGGATTCGGGCGCCAAGGAAATCGCCATCGGGCTCAAGGCTGGATCGGCGACCGCCAAGAAGGTCGAGGCCGACGGGCTCAAGGTGATGAGCGTGGCGGACGCTGCCAAATGGGCCGATTTGATGATGATGGCGACGCCTGACGAGCTGCAGGCCGACATCTACAAAAACGAAATCGCGCCGAACATTCGTGACGGCGCCGCGATCGCCTTCGCACACGGCCTCAATGTGCATTTCGGCCTGATCGAGCCGAAGTCGACCGTCGATGTCGTCATGATCGCGCCGAAAGGCCCCGGCCACACGGTGCGCGGCGAATACCAGAAGGGCGGCGGCGTGCCGTGCCTGGTCGCCGTCAACCAGGATGCTTCCGGCAACGCGCTCGATCTCGCTCTGTCCTACGCCTGCGGCGTCGGCGGCGGCCGTTCGGGCATCATCGAGACCAATTTCCGCGAGGAATGCGAGACCGATCTGTTCGGCGAGCAGGTCGTGCTCTGCGGCGGCCTGGTCGAACTGATCCGCGCCGGTTTTGAGACGCTGGTGGAAGCCGGCTATGCGCCCGAAATGGCCTATTTCGAGTGCCTGCACGAGGTCAAGCTGATCGTCGACCTGATCTATGAAGGGGGCATCGCCAACATGAACTACTCGATCTCGAACACGGCCGAATGGGGCGAATATGTCTCTGGCCCGCGCATTATCACCGCCGAGACCAAGGCCGAGATGAAGCGCGTGCTGAAGGACATCCAGACCGGAAAATTCACCTCGGAGTGGATGCAGGAATACCGCGCCGGCATGTCGCGCTTCAAGGGCATCCGCCGCAACAATGACAGCCACCAGATCGAGGAAGTCGGCGCCAAGCTGCGCGCCATGATGCCCTGGATTTCCAAGAACAAGCTGGTCGACAAGGCCAAGAACTAACCCGCAGTCGTCGGGATTGGGAGCAAAGAGCCGGCGGAGCGATCCGCCGGCTCTTTCATGCCGGTTTATCGATCAGGACGCTCAGCCATAGTGCCAATGCGGCTTCGGCTCGGTGCCGGTGAACTCGACGCCGATGCGGTCGTCGCGGCGCCAGCGCACGATGGCCTTGTAGCCGATGCCGTCGACCGGCACATAGAGCAGGAACTCGTCCGGCACGCGCGCGTCTATAGACACTTTCAGCTCGGCGCCGCCGGCATGCATGTTGCGCACCGTGCACTTGACCTCGGAATTGGTGAGGCCGGTCAGAATCGTCGCGCCTTTCAGCACGCGCTGCCGGTGTTTGTTTCGCAATTCGTTGTCGGCCATGACGGCACGTCCTTCGCGACCGGATCGGCGCGATCGTCAGATGGGGCACGATATCACGGATAGGCTGAGCCGATAAACATATGGTTAGCGGTGACCGAGACCAGCCGTCTTTCCCAAATGAAAACGGCGCCGCGATGGGGCGGCGCCGTCGTGTATTGTCGTTTATAGTTCAGCTGTAGGGCGACCAGCATTGCTGGCGCGGGCCACCATAGGGCTGGAACGTGTTGTCCCAGGCCCGGTAGGACCGATAGCGGTCGTAGCACCACTGGACATGGGCGCTGGACAGACGCTGCGTGCGGTAATAGCGGCGGGGCGCCGGCTGCACGTAATAGCCGTCATTGTAATAGCCGTTGTTGTAGTAGCCGTTGTTGTAGATGCTGCCGAGGCCGAGACCCAGGCCGAGGCCGAGAACTGCTGCGGCGCCGGTGTCAAAATCACGGCCGCGATGGTGGCGGTGATGGCGCCAGCGCCAGTTGTCGCCGCCGTTCCAGTTGCCGCCATTCCAGTTGCCGTTGTTCCAGTTGCCTGACCGGGCAAAGCGACGGCCGTCGTGGCGGCGCCACTGCCAATCGTTGAAGGAGCGGCGGTCATTGCCGCCCGCCCAGCTGTCGCGAACCGGTGTGATGTCAGACAATGCGGTGCTTGCCGGCACCGACAAGTCCGGCTGCAGGATCGGGCCCGCGGCGGATGGCGCCGTGAGACCCGAGAAAAGACCGAGCGCTAACAGCCCGGATTTGACTGTGGACGAAAAGAGCGAGCTCATTGCACTCTCCAAGTGATACAGGCCCCACGCCCGGATACCCCAGGGAAGTGGCCTATTGATGGACCTTGGCGTCTGAACGGAGGATGAACGGAAAGGTTCCATCAGCCATGACGAGCAGCCCTTGTTTTCATGGGCGCTTGCAGGCAAAGGTCAGCCCATGTCGCTGCGCCTCGCCACTTTCAATGTCGAAAACCTGATGAACAGGTTCGATTTCTCGGGCTTCCGCAACCAGCTCAACGAAGACCGCACGCTGGCGCTTTTCGACATCCAGAGCGAAGCCGAATACCGGATGCTGGAGCAGGCGCGCGCCATCGCACAGTCCGACGATACGCGCCAGTTGACCGCGCTCGCCATCGCCGCCACCCGCGCCGACATCATCTGCATGCAGGAGGTTGACAACATCGAGGCGCTGAAGGCGTTCGAGTATGGCTATCTCTTCAAGATGGTGGGCGAGGGTTACCGGCAGAAATACACCACCGCCGGCAATGATTCGCGCGGCATCGACGTTGCCCTGATGATGCGCAACGAGACAGCGCAAGGTCAGCCGATCGAATTCGTGCGCATGACCAGCCATGCCTATGTCACGTTCGAGCAGTTCGGATTGCACACGCCTGAACTCGAGGCGCTCGGCAACCTGGCCAATGAACGCATCTTCCGGCGCGATTGCCTGGAGGTCGACATCAAGGTCGGCGGCGTGCCGCTGACGCTTTACCTCGTCCATTTCAAATCGATGGGCTCGCCGCGCAACGGGCTCGACGGACGCGAGGCGACGATGCCGGTGCGCATCGCCGAGGCGCAAGCCGTGCGCCGCATCATCGAGGAGCGCTTCGGCAAAGAGCACGCAGCCGATAAAAACTGGGCGATCTGCGGCGACATGAACGACTACCGCCAGCGGGTGAAGATCGAGGGCGACGCCGTCGACGGCTACCGCTTCCAGGTGATCGACGAGAGCCAGTCCTGTATCGATGTGCTCACCGCCGGCGGCTTTTGCGAGAATGTCGTCGAGCGGCGGCCGGAGATGGACCGCTGGAGTTTCTACCACACGCGCGGGCCGAAAGAGCGGCATCTGTGCCAGCTCGACTACATCCTGCTGTCGAAAGGGCTGGCGGCGAAGAATGCGACGGCGGCTCCCGACATCATCCGCAACGGCCAGCCCTGGCGCACCATCTTTCCGGCCGGACAGGCGGTGGAGCGCTTTCCGCGCGCCGGCTGGGACCGGCCGAAGGCGTCGGACCATTGTCCCGTCGCAATTAGCCTGGACATGGCTTGAGCGCGGTGAGCTTCGACCTGCCGCGCAACGTCATCCTGCCCGTCGACGAAATCGACGTCCGGCTCGACCCCGGCCCGCATCCGTTCGAGCGCGACAACGCGCAGGCGATAACTGACAACTGGCGGCGTGAGGTTACGGCCAATCCGGCGCTGTTCGACGGCACGGTGGTGCTGCTCTCGGCGCTCGCCTGGCGCGACAACCGGATCGTCGGGCGTTGTCACGCGGTGAAGTACTCGACCTTCCTGCTGTGGCGAAAGAACCGGCAGGGGACGGGCGCCGAGCATGCCTATGGCCACGCCATGCTGGTCGCCGGCGACAACGCCCTGGTGGCGATCCGCATGGGCGCGCACACGGTCCCGGCCGGCAGTGTCTACTTCGCTGCCGGCTCGTTCGAGCCGATCGATTTTCGCGATGGCCGCGTCGATGTCGATTTCAACATGATCCGTGAAGTGCGCGAGGAGACCGGGCTTGACCTGACAGGCGCTGCGCGCGGCAAGCGCTACCATGCGCTGTCGACTTCGACCGGCACGGTCCTCTTCCGCCGCTACCACGTCGATGCGCCGGCCGACGAGATTGCGCGGCGCATCGGCGCCTTCGTCGCGACCGAGACCGAGCCGGAGATCGAGGGGCCGGTGATCATCCGCCACGCCGCCGACCTGCCGGAAGGGCTGGCACCGCATATGAAGCCGCTGGTCGAGTGGCATTTTGGCGGTGGCGGGGGCTAACGGCGCGGATTGTTCTGCGCCGCCTTGCGGTCGTTGCGGGCGGCGACGAGGAACAGGATGACGCCGATGCCCAGCAATCCACCCATGACCATGCCCATCGTCTGGCCGACGACTGCCTGAAAATCGGCGGTGGCACGATCGGGATTGGCCATGCCGTAGCGGGCGAGATACCACCAAAGTCCCGCAAGGGCGCCTTCGATGATCACCATCGTCAGAATCAGCCGCGCCTTCTTGCTCATTGCCACTCCTTGACCAGATGCTTTGCTCTAAAATTAGCATCGCAGACCGGACGACAACAAGTATTGCCGATGTCGACAAGCACCCATCCTTGTGGATAGCGGTTGGTTGCGGTGGAGCTGATCTGGCGCTTATTCGTGGCGCAGCGCGTCGATCGGGTCGAGCCTGGCGCCGCGGAGCGCCGGGAAGAAGCCGAACACCATGCCGATCAGCGCCGAAAAACCGACGGCGAGCAAGATGACCGCCGGGCTCGGCGCAAACGGTATGGCCAGCGTTGCCGAGGCGAGGCCGGCCAGCGCCAGGCCGATCAGGATGCCGATAATGCCGCCGAGCAGCGACAGCACCGTCGCCTCGACCAGGAACTGGATGAGGATGTGCTTTTCATGCGCGCCGATGGCGAGCCTGATGCCGATCTCGCGGGTGCGCTCAGTGACCGAGACCAGCATGATGTTCATGATCCCGATGCCGCCGACCAGCAGGCTGACGCCCGCGACGGCGCCCAGCATGCCGGTCATGGTGGTGGTGGCGCTGGCCATGGCGTCGGCGATCTGGGTCATGTCGCGGATCGAGAAATCGTCTTCGCGGTCCGGCGTGATGCGGCGGGTGTCGCGCAAAATGTCCTCGACTCGCGGCTGCAATTCGGTGGTCGGGGTGCGGTCGTCGGCGGCGACGTAGATGTTGTCGATGTCGCGGTTGCCGGCGATGCGGCGCTGATAGGCGGCAAGCGGCATCAAGACGACATTGTCCTGGTCCTGGCCGAAGCCGGTATAGCCCTTGGGTTCGAGCAGGCCGATGATCTTGCACGAGGTGCGGTTGACGCGGATGATCTCGCCCTCGGGTTCGCCGGCGCCGAAGAATTGCTGGCGCACCGTTTCGCCGATCAGGCAGACGCCGGTGCCGGAGCGTGTTTCCGAATCAGAGAACGGGCGGCCCGACACCAGCTTCCAGTCGCGGGCGTCGAGATAGGCGCTGTCGGTGCCGGTGACGCCCGAGGTCAGGCTCTCGGTGCCGAAAATGACGCGGACTTGTTTCTGCGACGCCGGCGCAATGGCGCGCGCTCCGGTCAGGTGGGCTACGAGGGCGGCTACATCCTTGTCGGCCAGAGGCCGTACCGCCTGGTCGAGCCCGCCTGGTCCGCCGGTGCCTGCCGGGCGGCCGGAACGGACGACGAGCAGGTTCGAGCCGAGCTTGGCGATGTCCGACTTGACCTTGGCCGTGGTGCCCGAACCGATGGTCAGCATGGCGATGACGGCGGCGACACCGATGACGATGCCGAGCAGCGTCAGGAACGAGCGCAGCACATTGCGGCGGATGGAGCGCAGAGAGAGGCGGACGGTTTCCCAGATCATGACGCCAACTCCGACTTGACCGTGTCGGACGCGACGTGGCCGTCGAGGAAGCGGATGGTGCGCTCGGCATAATCGGCGACATCGGCCTCGTGGGTGACCATGGCGATGGTCAAGCCGAGCTCCCGGTTCAGCCGCGTCAACAACTCCATGATCTCATGCGTGCGGGCGGTGTCGAGATTGCCGGTCGGCTCGTCGGCGACGAGCAGCGTCGGCCTGGTGACGATGGCGCGCGCGATCGCCACGCGCTGCTGCTGGCCGCCGGAGAGTTCGGCCGGCGTGTGATGTTCGCGCCCGACCAGGCCGACCTCCGCCAGCGCCTGCATGGCAAGATCGCGGCGCTCGCGGGCCGGCGCGCCGCGATAGATCAGCGGCAGCTCGACATTTTCCGCCGCCGTGGTGCGCGGCAACAGATTGTAGCCCTGGAAGACGAAGCCGATATAGAGATTGCGCAGCAGCGCCCGGCGGTTGCGGTCGAGCCGGCCAGCATCGATGCCCATGAAGGAGTAGGTTCCGGCCGTCGGCGTGTCGAGGCAACCGATGATGTTCATCGCGGTCGATTTGCCCGAACCGGACGGGCCCATGATGGCGACGAATTCGCCACGCTGGATGGCGAGGTCGACGCCGGCCAGCGCATGGACCTTGGCTTCGCCCTGGCCATAGCTCTTCCAGACCGTGTCGAAACCGATGAGGCCCGCGGCCATGGCGTCAGCTCCGCAGCTGCGAGGCCGTGATAACCTCTGCACCTTCGTCCAGCCCGGAGGTGATCTCGGTCAGTTCGCCGTCGGTGGAGCCGATCTTGACGTTGACCGGATGCGGCCGGCCGTTCTCCAGCACATAGAGCGTGCGTGAGCCGTCGGTGGGCGCCTTCACCGGCTGGCGGCGGTTGCCGCCACGGCCCATGCGGCCGGTGAACAGATCGCTGAGGCTCCACGCGCGCGCGGCCTGCTGCGCCGGGCGGTAGCGGAAAGCGGTGGACGGCACGGTGAGCACGCTCTTGGCCTGCCTGGTGACGACCGAAACCGTGGCGGTCATGCCGGGCCGCAGCAAAAGCTCGTTATTGTCGACTTCCAACCGTGCATTGTAGGTGACGACGCCGTCGGTGGTGACCGAGGCGTAGGAGATGTCGCGGATCTCGGCGTCGAACGGCCGCTCCGGAAAGGCATCGACGGTGAAGCGTGCATGCTGGCCTGGTTTGACCGCGCCGATATCGGCCTCGTCGACCGCCGCCACCAATTCCATGTTCCTCAAATCGGCGGCGATGATGAACAGAACCGGCGCCTGCAGCGAGGAGGCGACCGTCTGGCCGGGGTCGACGGAACGCGTCAAGACGATGCCGTCAATCGGCGCATAGATGGTGCTCTTGGCAAGGTCGGTCTGCTGCGCCCTGAGATCGGCCTGGGCGATGGCGAGATTGGCCTGCGCACTATCGAGCGCCGCCTTGGAGCGGTCGCGCGTGGCAGTCGCCGCCTCGAGCGACTGATCGGTCGCCATGCCACGCCTGGTCAGTTCGGCCGCGCGGGTGAGGGCGCTTTCGTTCTCCTTCAGGGTTACCGTGGCGTCCTCGACATTGGCGGCAGCGGCCTTGGCCGAGGCTTCGGCGCGTTCGATCTGGACCTCGAGTTTCACCGTGTCGAGCGTCGCCAGCACGTCGCCCTTCTTGACCTGCTGGTTCTCTTCGGCCGAGACCGAGCGGATGATGCCGGACAGCTCGCTTGAAATGTCGACCTGGGTGAGGGGCTGCAGCGTGCCGGTCGCCGAAACCGCGACGGTGAGGTCGGCAATGGTAGCCGGCGTGGTGGTGTAGTCGATCTTGGCCGGGGAGCCGGCAAACCACTGGTAGCCAGCCAACCCGGCGGCAAGTGCGATCAGCGCCAGCAGCGCGTAAAGCCAGCCCCGGCGGCGCGTCTTGCGCACGCCGCTCTGATCAAGCCCGAGCGCCGCCTCGATGGCGGAATCCGATTCCGTCTTTGGCAGATTGACAAGCTGGTCCACGCCGGACCCCTATGAAAGCGTAATGTCCCTAGTTGTGCACAGATCAGGCTTGGTGGTTCGAATATCAAATTAAATTTCGGCCATGTTCGGATTGAGGCGGAAGGTTTTTCAAGATGCAGACCCGCAATTACTTGCTCTACGATGTGTTTACGACGGAGCGGCTGGCCGGCAATCCGCTGGCTGTCGTGCTCGACAGCCAAGGGCTGGATACAGCCGCCATGCAGGCCATTGCGCGCGAGTTCAACCTGTCCGAATCGGTCTTCGTGCTGCCGCCGGACAATCCAAAACATCGCAACCGCATCCGCATTTTCACGCCCGACTATGAGATGCCGTTCGCCGGACATCCGACAGTTGGCGCCGCGATCGCGCTGGCCGAACTGACAGGCGAGGGCGAAGCCGGCATCTTCGTGCTGGAGGAGAATATCGGCCCGGTGCGCTGCGCCGTCAGCCGGCACGATGGCGCCACCTTTGCCGAGTTCGACCTGGCGAAGCTGCCGGAGCCGCTGAAGCTCGATGCCGACCCGGAGGCGATCGGCGCCGCCCTCGGGCTGGCGCCGCACGAGATCGGCTTCGAGAATCACCTGGTGTCGTTCTGGTCGGCAGGCGTGCCTTACGTCAGCATTCCGGTCTCCAATCTGGAGGCTGCCGGCCGGATCAAGCTCGACAACCAGGCCTGGTCGGAACTGGCGCCGCGCAAGAGCGAATGGGCCTTCGCCAGCCCGTACGTCTATTGCCGCCAGACGGTGAACCATGACAGCGCCTTCCATGTCCGCATGATCGTGCCGGGTACTCCCTCCTATGAGGACCCGGCGACCGGGTCGGCGGCGGCGGCCTTTGCCGGCGCCATCATGCATTTCGATGCGCCCACCGACTGCATTTCGCAGCTGTGGATCGAGCAGGGGCTGGAGATGGGCCGCCCGTCACGTATCCGCTTGGAACTCACTGTCGAAGGCGGAAAATTGGCGTCCGCGCGCATCGGCGGCCATGCCGTCAAGGTGGCGGAAGGAAAGCTGTTCGTGTGACCGCCTGCGGCAGTTCAGCGATTTGTCGGGAAATGATTCCGGCAGGGCTGGACAGGACCGGTATCGGCGGCTATATGCCCGCCAACGCCGGTTTTTACCGGTCGAGTGGGTGCGTAGCTCAGTTGGTAGAGCAGCTGACTCTTAATCAGCGGGTCCACAGTTCAATCCTGTGCGCACCCACCAAATTTCTAGAAGAGTTGGTGGAAGACCTTGGAATGCCGGACGCGTTGACGCGCCTCGACATGCCTCAATCATGGGGCAGGTTTGCCTTAAACTCGGCGGCCGGTAAGCCGGTGCGCTATTTGGCGAAGGAGTGAAGGCCGCGCTGGATTAAGAAAAGCCCGGAAGCCGAAGCCGCCATCAATTAAAGCCAGTTTGAAACCACGGACTGGTGTCATACCCTAAGCGCGGATTATAATGATCCAGGAAGTTTTCGGCCCTATTTGACGGTCGCGCAACCACGGTGCCTGTCGATTTGCAATCCGGTTTCGCGGTCGGCTTGCTGCCAGCCTTCTTATGAGCTGTAGAACACGAGGTTGTAGCCTGAGCGGTGGCCACCTTTTTCTTCTCTTTCGCAACAGCTGCTCCGGTAGCGGCCAATACTATTGCTACGCCAAAGACAACGAGTTTCATTGAAAACGCCCTCACCCTGCACAATCCGCAATGATTGCGCCTGGTCACCGTTACGTCAATCACATTTTGTCGGCAACGGCGGCGAATAGTGCCAGTAAAAAGAGCCCACCACAGAAGCAGCGGGCCAACCCCCAGGTGCGGAATCTTTCAGCGGCCGTGCTGTTCGAGCCACCAGCCCGGAATGCCAGTGATCGGCCCGACGATGGTCAGTGAAGGTTCGGGCCGGCGCCCTCCCGTCAAATCGCTCTAGCTACTTCTCTGACACGCCAGCCTCGGCAAAACTCGCCATCCTCGCATGGCATTCCAGTGCCGAGCGGACGATGTTGACGGCGAGGCAGGCGCCGGAGCCTTCGCCCAGCCGCATGCCGAGGTCGAGCAGCGGCGGCAGGCCGAGCGCTTCGAGCAGGCGGCGGTGGCCGGATTCGGCCGAGACATGGGCGGCGATGGTGTGGGCGAGGCCAGACGGGTGCAGTCGCGCCAGGGGCGCTGCCGCTGCCGTGCAGACGAAGCCGTCGAGCAGCACCGGGACGTTCTTGCGGCGGGCGGCGAGCGTGGCGCCGAAGATGGCGGCGAGTTCGCGGCCGCCAAGGGCGGCGGCGATCTTCAGCGGGTCGGACAGCGCGTCGGCATGGCGCTTGAGGCCGGATTCTATGGCGGTGACCTTGCGCTTCAGGCCGGCATCGTCGACGCCGGTGCCGCGCCCGGTCCATTTTTCAGCGCCACCGCCGAACAGGGCGGTCGAAATGGCGGCCGCCGGCGTGGTGTTGCCGATGCCCATCTCGCCGAAACAGACGAGGTCGAGGTCGTTCGTCACCGCGTCATAGCCAGCCGAGACGGCGGCGAGGTAGGTTTTTTCGTCCATTGCCGGCACGTCAGTGAAGTCGCCTGTCGGATGATCGAGATCGAGCGGGATGACGTCGAGTTCCGCGCCGGCGATGCGGGCAAGCTGGTTGATGGCGGCGCCGCCGCCGGCAAAATTCGCCACCATCTGCAGCGTCACTTCCGACGGGAAGGCCGACACGCCTTGCGCCGTCACACCGTGGTTGCCGGCGAACACGAAGACTTTGACGCGGTCGAGTTTCGGCATGTCGCGACCCTGCCAGCGCGCCAGCCAGGCGGCGAGAGTTTCCAGCCGGCCCAGGCTGCCTTGCGGCTTGGTCAGCGTGTCCTGGCGGCGGGCGACGGCGTTGGCGGCGGTATCGCTGCCGGCAGGCAGATCGAGACAGGCGGCGCGCAGTTCGTCGAATGATTTGAATGGCATGGGGAAGGAATCTCCGGGGAAGAATCAGGACAGGGAAACGGAAGCGACGAGCAGGACAGTGATCTCGCCCAGCTGCTGCAGGGCGCCGATCGTGTCGCCGGTGTGGCCGCCAATCTGGTTGAGGCAGAGCGCGCGCAAGGCGCTGAACACGAGAGCGAGCAGGATCAGTGCGGCAAAGGCGCCGCCGAGCCCCAGGGTCAGAAGCGGGATGGCGCCGAGCACGGCGCCGAGAACAGCTGTCTGGGCCGAGACGGTCCCGGCGCCGGCAGACAGGCCGTCACTGCGCGCCGCCGGCGCCAGATGCATGAACGCGCCGAGCAGGCCGCGCGATGCGGCGTGGGCGGCGATCAGCGCGAAGAGCACGCTTGTCGGATTCGCCAGTTGCGACAGCGCGCTCCAGCGAATGAGCATCGACAGGCCAAGCGCCGAAGCTCCATAGGCGCCGATACGGCTGTCGCGCATGATCTCGAGTTTTTTATCGCGCGTCTTGCCGCCGCCAAAGCCATCTGCGACATCCGACAGCCCATCCTCATGCAGGCAGCCGGTGGCGAGCAGGGTTGCTGCAAGCGCAAGTGCGGCCGCCGGCCCAGCGGCGAGACCGAGCTTTACCCCGATGGCGTAGACGACGGCGCCGACCAAAGCGACCGCGAGGCCGGCGGCAGGCGCCGCCCAGATCGCATCGGCCAGGCTGCGGCCACGAAAGTCGAAGACCGGCAGCGGCAGCCGGGTGAAGAAGACGAGGCAAAGCGCGACGTCGTCGAGCGCTTGCCGGGGTGAGGGCACGGCGGTCATGCACTCCTCGCAATGGCGTGGAAGAAGGTGCCGCTGACAAGGCCGCGGCGATAGCCGGAGGCGCCGAGCGGATTGCCCTGGCCATCGGCTAGGTCGGCCAGCGGCTCGTCATTGCCGGTGGCGATCATCTGCGCATAGTGGAATTCATGGCCGCGGATCAGCGCGCCTTGCGGCCCCAGCGGACAGGCGGCGCGCAGGCGTGCCTCGCGGTAGCCGAGGTTCATCTTGCGCTTGGCAAAGCTGGTGGAATGGCCGAGCAGGCCAAGCATGGCGTGCGTCTCGCGGGCCGCGTCCTCCAGCGCTTCGCCCAGCACCATGAAGCCACCGCACTCACCATGGATCGGCTTGGTCTCGGCAAACCTGGCCATGCCAGCTCGAAAATTGGTTGCCGCGGCGAGGCTGCCGGCGTGAAGCTCGGGATAGCCGCCGGGCAGCCAGCAGACATCGCAATTCTGCGCCGGTGCTTCGTCGGCGAGCGGCGAGAACGGAACGATCTCGGCGCCGGCCTGACGCCAGTGGCCGGCGACGTGCGGATAGAGGAAGGTGAAGGCGGCGTCTTCGGCGAGCGCGATTCGTTGGCCGGGCGGCTGCAAGGCATGTTCGAAACTGCCTGATGCCGGCGAAAACGGCGCGGCCAGCGCCATGATGGCGTCAAGATCGAGGGATTTCTCGACCATGTCGGCGAGGCGGTCGAGATGCGTCATCAGGTCGGCATATTCGCCGGCCTGGACGAGGCCGAGATGGCGCTCCAACAAATTGAGCGTGGGATCGCGCAGGATGGCGCCGACGACCGGCAGGCCGAGCGTTTCGATCGCCTCGCTGCACAGCTTGCGGTGGCGCTCGCTGCCGAGACGGTTGAGCACGATTCCGGCCATGCGCACATCTGGGTCGTAGGTGGCAAAACCCTTCGCGACGGCGGCCGCCGTCGTCGACTGTCCCGAGACGTCGAGCACCAAAAGCACCGGCAGGTGGTAGAGCCGCGCCAGATCGGCGGCCGAGCCGGAGCGGCCTTGTCCGGCCGGGATGCCGTCGAACAGGCCCATGGCGCTTTCGAGGAAGATAAAATCGGCGTCCTCGGTGGCATTGCCGGCCAACGCGTTGAGCAGGTCAGGCGACATCGCCCAGCTGTCCAGGTTGACGCCGGACAGGCCAGTGGCGGCGGTATGAAAACCCGGATCGATATAGTCGGGGCCGGACTTGGCGCCGCGCACCTTGATGCCGCGCCGGGCGAGCGCGCGCAAAATGCCGATGGTGACGCTGGTCTTGCCGGAGCCGGAACGCGGCGCGCCGATGATGATGGCGCGGGTCATGCGTTACCCGCCAGTGCTGCGCGCATGGCGACGATGCCGCCGACGACAATGAGGGCCGGCGAGGCCAATTCCGCCGCGGCGGCCGCTTCGGAAATGGTGGCGAGTGTCGCGACGACGGTCCGCTCCTGCGGTGTCGTCGCCGAAACGATGACAGCCGCCGGCGTCGACGGCGCCAGCCCGCCTTCGAGCAGCGACGCGGCGATAACAGGCAGATTGGCCATGCCCATATAGATGACCACCGGCTGGCCGGTGCGGGCGATCGCGCCCCAGTCGAGATCGTCATCTGTGCCGGCGGCATGACCTGTCGCCAGGATGATCGCCTTGTTGATGCCGCGCATGGTTGCGGGAATGCCGGTGGCGGCCAGCGCGCTCAGCCCCGATGTCAGGCCGGGCAGGACGCGGAACGGGATTTTTTCGCGCGCCAGCGCCAGCGCCTCTTCGCCGCCACGGCCGAAAATATAGGGATCGCCACCCTTCAGCCGGATGACGCGGCGGCCATCGCGCGCCAGCCGCACCAGCAGAGCGGTGATGTCGTCCTGCTTCATCGACGGCTTGCCGCCGCGCTTTCCCGCAAAGAACAGTTCGGCCTTTTCCGCGACAGCGACGACGTCGGGCGAGACCAGCGCGTCGTAGACCAGCGCATCTGCCTCGGCTAAAGCCGCCAGCACTTCCAGCGTCAGGCAGCCGGGATCGCCGGGGCCGGCGCCGGCCAGCCAGACATGGCCCGGCTCAAGCGCACGGGGCTTGAAGTTCAGCCGTGCAAGCGCCTGTTCGAGCGTGGTGTTTTCGCTTTTACCGCTCACAATCCGTCCCGTCCCCGGAAACGCCGCTGATAGTGGGCGTCGTACAATGAACTCTCGCCAAAACCTTCCGCTGCCAGCGAGCGGCCGACGAAGATGATCGCCGTGCGCTCCATCGGGTCGGCGGCGAGCAGTGCCTCGATCGTGGCGAGCGTGCCGGTCAGCACGCGCTCGTCCGGCCATGAAGCGCGAAAGACGATCGCCACCGGGCAATCGCCGCCATAATGCGGCGACAATTCGGCGACGACTCGGTCGATGGCGTGGATGGCGAGATGAATGGCGAGCGTCGCACCGGTGCGACCGAACCCGGCCAGCGTTTCGCCGGGCGGCATTTTGGACGCGCGGCCGGAGACACGGGTCAGCACCAGGCTTTGCGCCACCTCGGGAATGGTCAGTTCGCGGCGAAGCGCGGCGGCAGCGGCGGCGAAGGAGGGAACGCCCGGCGTCAGCGTATAGGGGATACCATGCTTTTCCAGCCGGCGGATCTGCTCGGCCACGGCGCTCCACACCGAGAGGTCGCCGGAATGCAGGCGGGCGACATCGTGGCCGGCCTGGTGGGCTGTCACATATTCGACCTCGATTTCGTCGAGTGACATCGGCGCCGTATCGATCAGTTTGGTCCCCGGTGCGCAGTGTTGCAGCAATTCCGGCGCGACGATCGAGCCGGCATGCAGACAGACCGGGCAGCTTGCCAGCAGCTTGGCGCCGCGCAGTGTCATGAGGTCGGCGGCACCGGGACCGGCGCCGATGAAATGCACGGTCATGGCGCGTCTCCGCTGATGGCGATGGCGCAGGTGACCGGGCCGAGCACGGTGCGTGGACCAAGCAGCTTTGCACCGGGGCCGGCAACGGCAAGGGCGGAGGCTTCTGAGACGGAGGGTGTGCCGGCGAGGTCTTGCGAGAGATCGGATTTGCTGAGTGCCTCCGACGAGACGGCCTGAAGTGCTGCGTCATCAACGATGATGACGGGAAGGTTGAGCGTGCGGCCAGCGGCAGAGATCGCTTCTTCGTCTTTCTTGAGCGCGGCGGTCGCCAAGGCCGACAGCGCCGTTATCGCCAGCCCGTGCGCTTCGAGGGCGGTTTCGATCGCCGCGAGCACGTCTTCGATGCTCACGCCCTTCCGGCTGCCGATGCCCGCCACCATCATGGCTTCACCCAGCTCCACTGGGTGACCGGCATGGCCGGGCGCCAGGCCTGCATCGAACCGACAGGAGAAGCGCGGGAAATGGTGATGCGGGTAAGGTCGCCGCCGCGCTTGATGTGCTCCGCGAGAAGCAGCGCCTCCATCTCCAGCGTCACCGCATTGGCAACGAGACGGCCACGGGATGGCAGCGCCTTGATGGCGGCGTTCAGCACGCCGGTATCGCTACCACCACCGCCAATGAAGATCGCGTCCGGTATGGCCAACCCGGCAAGCGCCTTGGGCGCCGACCCTTCCACCACGACAAGACCGGGCACGCCGCAATGCGCGGCGTTGCGGACGATGCGGGCGGCGCGGTCGCTGTTGGCCTCGATGGCGATGGCGCGCATCGAGGGGTGAGCGAGCATCCATTCGATGCCGATGGAGCCGGAACCGGCGCCGATGTCCCACAGCAATTCGCCACGCCTCGGCGCCAGCGCCGCAAGCGTGATGGCGCGGATGTCGTGCTTGGTGATCTGGCCGTCGTGCTCGAACAGATGGTCGGCGCGGCCAACGGTCAGCGGCAGGATGCGGGCCTCTTGTGTCGATTCAAGCTCAAGCGCCAGCACGTTGAGCGGATTGATGTCTCTGAGATCGAAAGCGTCGGCACGTGCCGAGCGAAGATTCTCGTTCGGTCCGCCCAGCGCTTCCAGAACGGTCAGCCGCGAACCGCCGAAGTCGAGCTCTACGAGCAGGCGCGCTATTGTCGCTGGTGCGTCGCCGTCCGATGTCAGCGCCAGGATGCGCGCCCTGGGCTGCAGCAGCGGCCGGATCAGGTCGAGTGGGCGGCCATGCAGCGAGACGGTCTCGATGTCCTGCAACGCCCAGCCGAGCCGTGCGGCGGCCAGCGAAGTCGCTGACGGCGCGGGGATGACATGCATTTGCCCAGGCTTCACCTTGCGGGCAAGCGTAGCGCCGACACCATGGAAGAACGGATCGCCGGAGGCGAGCACGCAGACCTGCCGGCCGGCCAGCGCCAGCACGTCTGCCATGCCGGAATCGAAGGGAACCGGCCAGGCGCGCGCCTCGCCCTTAATGAGCGAAGCCACCAGCGCCAGATGCCGCTTGCCGCCGAAGACGAATTCGGCCTCGGCGATCAGCCGCTTGGCCTCGTCGCCGAGACCCGCTAAACCGTCCTCGCCGATGCCGACGATTGTAAGCCATTTTGGCGTGGGCTGTTTTTTTGACATGTCGCGCCGCCCCTCATCCGCCTTCCGGCACCTTCTCCCCGTGTAGTGACGGGGAGAAGGGAGAAGCTCCGGCGCTGACGCCTCCCTCTCCCCGTTCTTCACGGGGAGAGGGTAGGGGTGAGGGGCAGCGCCGACGCTGTTCAACATGGTGCTCATGAAGAAGATTCTGATCCTTGGCGGCACGACAGAAGCGCGCCAATTGGCCGAAAAACTGGTGGAAGATTTCCTTGTCACCCTGTCGCTGGCCGGCCGCACCGAAAGCCCGGTGGCGCAAGGCGTGCCGGTGCGCAGCGGCGGATTTGGCGGCAATGAAGGGTTGGCCGCCTATCTCAGGGAGACGCGAACCGATCTGCTGATCGACGCCACGCATCCCTATGCCGCGCGAATTTCCGCCAATGCGGCGCAAGCCGCGCAAATGACCGGCGTGCCGATCCTTGCTTTGCGCCGCCCTGGCTGGGAGCCTGTCGATGGCGACCGCTGGACGCAGGCCGATACGACAGGCGATGCGGTGCATGCGCTTGGACCGGCGCCGCGCCGTATCTTCCTGGCGCTTGGTCGCCAAGAGGTCGCGGCTTTCGAGGCGGCGCCGCAGCATCACTACCTCATCCGCAGCGTCGATCCGGTCGAGCCGAAACTGGCGGTGCCGGATGCGGCTTACCTGCTGGGGCGCGGGCCGTTCCGCGAGCCGGATGAACACGCACTGCTCGAGGAGCACCGCATCGATGTTGTCGTGTCCAAGAACAGCGGCGGCGAGGCCACCTACGGCAAGATCGCCGCGGCGCGGGCGCTCGGTATCGAGGTGGTGATGGTGCGCAGGCCCATCCTGCCGGAGGTGCCGTCGGCCGAAACTGTCGAAGCATTGGCCGCGATGATCGATCATGGTCTCGACCCCGTCGCGGAACGCGGTGTGTAGACCAGCGCCGGTTTGTCACCGCGCTTGATGATCCTTGTCTCCGGCGAGCCGATGATGATGCAGGTCGCCATGTCGGCCTTTTCCGCCTCGACATCGGCCAGCAGAAACACCTCGATGCGCTCGTCCGGGCGGCCGGCGGCGCGGCCGAAGATGACCGGCGTGGTGCCGGGCAGGATGGCGCGCAGGCATTCGAAGGCACGGCCGAGCTGCCAAGGGCGCGCCTTGCTGATCGGATTGTAGAGCGCGATGACGAAGCCGGCGCCGGCGGCAGCGAGCAGGCGCAGTTCGATCAGCTCCCACGGCTTCAGATTGTCGGACAGCGAGATGGCGCAGAAATCATGGCCGAGCGGGGCGCCGATGCGGGCGGCAACCGCCAGCATCGCAGTGATGCCCGGCACGACGGCGACATCGACCGCGCGCCACTCGGCCGGACCGGCCTCGATCGCCTCACAGACCGCGGCGGCCATGGCAAAGACGCCGGGATCGCCGCCGGAAACGACGGCGACGTCATGGCCCTCGGCGGCCTTGACCAGCGCGTCCTTGGAGCGGGCGAGTTCCTCGCGATTATCCGAGGCGACGCGGGTCTGGTCCGGGCGCAGCTCCAGCCGGTCGAGATACGGCTTGTAGCCATAGAAGAACTTTGCCCCGGCGACGGCGCGGCTGGCTTGCGGCGTCACCTGGTCGGCATTGCCGGGCCCAAGGCCGATGACGGTGAGGCGGCCGCTCATGGCTTGGCTCCCATGACGCCAGGCCGGCCGGACCAGCCGGCAACCAGCACGATGGCGAAATAGGGGGCCTTGTCGTCCGGCTTGTCGGCGAGCTTCAACGAAACGCTGCCGGCCATGGTGCCGCGCTCGACATAGACGGCGCGGGTCAGTTTGCCGGTGGCTTCCAGCGCCCGCCTGATCTTGGGCAGGTTGCGGCCGACCTTCATGATGACGGCGGCATCCGTGTCGGCGAGACGGCGTGTCAGCTCGAACTCGCTCATCGTGCCGGGCAAAACCGTCAGGACATCGTCGCCCTGGACGATCGGCACGCCGGTCTGCGACCAGCAGCCCGACATGGCGGTGACGCCGGGGATGACTTCGGTTCGGAAGCGATGGGCGAGGCGGACATGCAGGTGCATGTAGGAGCCGTAGAACAGCGGGTCGCCTTCGGAGAGCACGGCGACCATGCGGCCGGCTTCGAGGTGTTCGGCGACCTTCTCGGCCGACTGCTCGTAGAAATCGGTGATCTGCGAACGGTAGTCGTCGTGATCCTTGTCGATCTCGGTGGTGACGGGATAGAGAAGCGGCAGTTCCAGCATATCCGGCCGGAAACGCGCCTCGACGATGGCGCGCGCGTTGCTGTTGTTGCCGCGCTTGGCGAAGTAGGCGACGACGTCGGCCTCGGCCAGGATGCGCGCGGCCTTCAGCGTCAGCAGCTCGGGGTCGCCAGGCCCCGTGCCGACGCCGACGAGGCGGCCTTTTGCCAGATCTTCTTTGACAGCTGCGTTCACAGGCCGGGCCTCGCCAGCGAATTGAGCGCGGCTGCGGTCATGGCGCTGCCGCCAAGCCTGCCGCGCACGATGGCGTAGGGCACTCCATAGGAGTTTTCGGCCAGCGCATCCTTGGATTCGGCGGCACCGACGAAGCCGACCGGCATGCCGATGATGGCTGCCGGCTTCGGCGCGCCGTCGCGCAATTTTTCCAGGAGATAGAAGAGCGCTGTCGGCGCATTGCCGATGGCCACGACCGAACCGGCCATGCATTCGCCCCAGAGGTCGATCGCGGCGGCCGAGCGGGTGTTGCCGATCTGCTTGGCGATGTCGTGCGTGCGCGGGTCGCGCAAGGTGCAGATCACCTCATTGCCGGCCGGCAGCCTGGCGCGGGTGACGCCATGCGAGACCATTTCGGCATCGCAGAAGATCGGCGCGCCGGCCGCCAAGGCGCTGCGGGCGGCGGCGACGAAATCGCTGGAGAAAACAAAATGACTTGATGCTTCGACCTGGCCGCAGGCATGGATCATGCGGATGGCAACGTCGGCCTCGGCCTCGGAAAAGCGGGACAAATCGGCCTCGGCGCGGATGATGGCGAAAGAGCGCTCATAGATGGCGTTGCCGTCATGGATGTAGTCGTAGGCGGCCATGCTTATTCCTGTCGGTAGCTTTCGGCGATTGCCGCCGGCCCGAGCCTTGTCAGGCAAGCGGCGGCGGTTTCGCCCTGAAATCGTGCGCTGCGGACCATCGCCGCGACGCGACTGACGCCGCGTGCGGCGTCATAGCCCGGCCTGTAGCCCGCAGGAAGGGCCTTTGCCGTCGCGTTCACGACAAGTCCGGCTCCGTTTTCGCCGCCGACGATTGTTAGCGCGGCAGAGCCGGGGTGAGCGCAGCCCTTGGCGCAGCCGGAAATGTGCAGTGTGAAGTCGAGGATATCAGCGTTTTCGGCGGCGATTGTCTCGGCGATGTCGCGCGTGGCGATTTGTCCGGATGCGCAGGCAGGAGTGCCGGGGCAGGCGGCGATGCGGGTGCGCGGGTCGGCGGCGATGGTGACGAAGCCGAGGGCGGCGGCGGTGGCTCGCAGGGGGTGGTTTGCGGACGACGGTTGGCCGAGGAACAGCAAGGCGCGGCCGGGGGCGAGGCGGATTTCGGCGGTGCCGAGGTTCGACGCTCGGCTGGCAAGGTCGATAAGGTTTTGCGCTGGCATGCTGCCGAAGGGCAGGCCGATGCCGAGGGCGTGGCCGCTGTTCAAGTCGAAGATGCCAACCGGCGAGCGAGAGCGCTCTACGGCGCCCCCCTCTGTCCTGCCGGACATCTCCCCCTCAAGGGGGGAGATCAGCAGGGTCGCCGCCGGCTCTCCACCTTCGACGCTGAAAATCGGCGAAATCGCCCGTGACGGCGCAATCTCCCCCCTTGAGGGGGAGATGTCCGGCAGGACAGAGGGGGGCGCGACGGAGTGCCAGCTTGCGAGAGAGGCCAATTGCCTCTCCGACAGATCCCTTGCATGCGCCTCACGGCCCTTTTCGGCAACCATCCGAAGCACTGCAACGGCAATGTCGCGTGCGGCATCCGCGTCGACCGTCGCGAGCGGCTTCGCATTCTGTCCATCACCCGCGACAGACACCAGCCACTGAGTTCCTGCGCCCACCCGCACCGCCTTCAGCCTGACATCGGCCGTCACCCCATCCATCGTCAACTGCCCGCCGCCGTCGACAACCACCGAAACCTTCGGCCCGAGCCTTGGCGTCAGCCCAGCTTCCTCGACCGCAGCCCTGACCCGCTCAGCCAAAGCTCGCGGATCGGCAATCTCCCGCGGATCGATGCCGGCCAGCGGCCCGGTCTCGACCGGCACGCCGGTGCGCACGGCGATGCCCAGCGCATCCACCTCCGCCGCCAGCAGCCCAGCACTTTCCGCTGTCAGGCCGCGTATCTGCAGGCTGCCTCGTGCGGTCACTTCCATGATGCCGTTGCCGTGCCGCAGGGCGGATTCGGCGAGTCCGATCAAAAGCTTGGGCGAAAGACCTCCAGCTACAGGATTAAGCCGCACCAGCAGGCCATCGCCGGTCTGCATCGGCGCTGACAGAGCCGGGCAGGCGCCGCGCCTTGAAAAGGCGTTCATGCCGCGACTCCGAGCGCCTCGGCCTCGGCGATCAACGCCGCGAGATCGTCGTCGATCGCGTTGCGCAAGGGATGCCAGAGACCGCGCCGGCGCGCCGACAGGAAGCGCTCGGCGATGACTTTGGCAGCGGCCGGATTTTCACGCAGGATGAAGGCGCGGACATCGGGATCGCCGACATAGGCGTCATGCACGGCCTCGATCAACGCGCCCGAAATGGCGTGCGTGGTTTCGGCAAAGCCGATGAGGCGATCGACCGTCTCGGCGAATTCCGATGCGCCGCGCGGGCCGTGCCGCATCTGGCCGGCGATGAAACGCGCATTGACGGCTCGCGCCCGCACAACCCGCGACACAGCCTCGCCGACCGAGCGCGGCTTCGGCTTTTGCGGGTCGGTGGTGTCGAGCACGATGACGTCGGCATTTCGGCCCAATGCCGCAAGGGCGGCCGAAAAGCCGCCGATGAAGGCGACATCGGCGGAGCCCTCGAGAATATCGCGGCCGGGATCGTCGCCGGTGTGGACGAGCAGATCGGCCTCGGCGATGCGGGTCTCGAAAGCGCCGGGGGAGGCAATGCCTTCGCCCTCGGCGCCGCCATAGGCATGCGATGTCGCATCGAGATAGGCGCGGCCGATTTCTTCGCGCCCGACCCAGTCGCCGCTGGACAGCAGGTCCTCGACGCCGGCGCCATAGGTGCCGGGCGAGGTGCCGAAGATGCGCGGGCCGATCTTGCCATCGGCGCGGGTTCTGGCGGCGAGCGGGTTTTCCGAATCGTCCTCGTCGCGCGCGGCTACGGCGTTGGCGGCGGCGTCGATCAGCGCGATCTGGGTCGGGAACATGTCGCGGAACAGACCCGAAATCCGCCAGGTGACATCGACGCGCGGGCGACCGAGCGTGGCCGGCGGCAGCACTTCGATGCCGGTGATGCGGCCGGTGGCACTGTCCCATTGCGGCCGGCAGCCCATCAGCGCCAGGCCTTGCGCGATCTCCTCGCCGCCAGTGCGCAGCGAGGCCGAGCCCCAGAGGTCGATGACCAGCGAGCGCGGCCAGTCGCCATGCGACTGCATATAGCCGCGCACGACTTCTTCTGCCGCCGCCTTTCCCAGATCGTAGGCGGTCGGCGTCGGCATGGTGCGCGGGTCGGAGGTGAACAGGTTGCGGCCGGTGGGCAGCACGTCGGAGCGGCCACGCGCCGGTGCGCCCGCCGGACCCGCCTTGATGTGACGGCCGTCGAGCGCGGCAAGAAGTGCTGCTTTCTCGGCCTCCGCGCTTTGCACGCGCATGGCGTCGGGCTCGTCGTCGGGAGCGCGGCCATAGATGTGCAGGCCGTCCTTGATGGCGAAATCCTTGAGGTCGCAGAGCCAGGCGTCGATGCGGCGCAGCGCCTCGTCGGGCGCATCGGTTCCGGCGACGCCGGCTTCGGAGGCGAAGCCGGTCTTTTGCGCCGTGTCGACGATCAGCTTGGCCAGACGATCGCGGCGGCGGCGGTCGAGGCCGTCGGCCTGGGCGTATTCGTCGACGAGGCGTTCGAGCTTGTGCTGCCCTTCGTCGAGGCCGGCACCGGTCAACGGCGGCGGCAGATGGCCAAGCGTGACGGCGGCGATACGCCGCTTCGCCTGCGCCGCTTCGCCGGGATTGGAGACGATGAAGGGGTAAATGACGGGCAACGAGCCGGTGACGATCTCGGGGAAGCAGTTTTGTGAGAGCGCTACCGTCTTGCCGGGCAGCCATTCCAGCGTGCCATGAGCGCCGACATGGATGAGAGCATGGATGCGGAGCGATTTGCGCAGCCACAGGCCGAAGGCGATGAGGTTGTGGCGGGGAGGGAGCGTCGGGTCGTGGTAATCGGCGCGGCGGTCGGCCGAGCGGCCACGGTCGGGGGCGAGAGCGACAGTGATGTTGCCGAAGGTGGCGGCGCGGAAGGGGAAGCCGCTCTTACCCTCCCCCTTGTGGGGAGGGTGGCCCGCAGCGCCGGGTGGGGGTGGTGCACCGCTACCCCCACCCCGTTTCGCGCTATCCGCTTCGCGAATGTCGCGAACCGACCCTCCCCACAAGGGGGAGGGTGAAGGAGCGCCCCATGCCGCCTCGACTGCAGCCAGTGCCTCAGCCGGCAAATCCTTTGAGAAGTCCAGATACTCATCCAGCCCCAGCCCACCATCGCTCCGCCCCAACGTATCCAGCAGCGCACGCGGCGTTTCTGGAATCCCGTCAACGCGATAGCCCTGCTCCTTCAGGTCATGCAGCATGGCCAGCACGCTGGACGGCACATCCAGGCCCACTGCATAGCCAGTGCGGCCGGGCGCGCTCGGATAGTCCGGAATGAGGATCGCCAACTTACGCGTCGCGCGGGGCGTCTGCTGCAACCGTGTGAACGCCGCTAGCCTGTCCGCCACTTGCGCCACGCGATCCGGTTCCGGGCGGTTGGCGAAAGCGCGGTGGCCGAGCGCCGGGTCGGTCTCGCTCTCGCCCTTGAAGGAAATCGCGCCGGCAAGGATACGGCCGTCGAGTTCGGGCAGCACGACATGCATGGCGAGGTCGGCGGGCGCCAGGCCGCGCTGGTTGTTGTCCCAGACGTCGCGGCGGGTGGTGGCGACGATGACCTGGAAGACCGGCACGCCGGCGCGGTCGAACAGGGTTTGGACGCCGGGTTCGGCGCCGGAGGCGAAGGCGGTTGCGGTGATGATGGCGGCGGGGTTGAGCGAGGCCAGTGCGGTTTCGACGAAGGCCAGGGAGGTCGGGTCTTTGAGGCTGGAGACGAAGATCGGGACCGGTCTCATGCCGCGCTGGCGGAGTGCATCAAAGAGGGCATCGATTGGCGCGACATCGGCGGCCAGCAGCATCGAGCGGTAGAAGAGGATGGGGATAATGGGAGAGTTGATGTTGTCTGCGCCGAGTTCCCGCCCACCCCCCTCTGTCCTGCCGGACATCTCCCCCGCAAGGGGGGAGATTGTGCTCTCATCGACGCTTTCGCCAATCGGGGATGTTGCAGAGGAATCTATTATCGGCTGGGCAGAAAAAGTGCCGAGGTCCGCGCCGGCTGATCTCCCCCCTTGCGGGGGAGATGTCCGGCAGGACAGAGGGGGGTGTGAAGGAACGCCGACATCGGCAAAATCCAACTTGCCTACGACGCCGCGGCCAGGCTCGTAGTAACCAGCTTTCGGCACGCTGACCGGCTCAGCCGCCGCCGCATCCTGCCCAGCCAACCCCGCCAGCCGCTGCATCAGTGCTGCCATATTCTCCGGTCCGCCCTCGCGGAAATAACCAAGCAGGACGTCCAGATCCTCGCGCGGCAGCGTCGAGGCTTCGATCAGCCTGAGATCCTCGTCGTGGCTCTCGCCCGGCAGCAGCGCCAGCTTGATGCCGTTCGCACGGGCAGTCGCGGCAAGCTGGTCGCAGCCATAGCGCCACCAGTCGTAGCCGCCGAGGATGCGCACCAAAATCACCTTGGCGTGGCGGGCGACGCTGTCGATCCAGAGGTCCACGGACATGGGATGGCGCAGGTCGCGCAGCGCCGCCAGCCGCATCGACGGCAGGCGGGCGGCATCGGCCTTCCACGCCGCCGCGAGGCCGGCGAGGTCGCTGTCGGTGAAGGACAGCGCCACGATATCCGCCGGCGTCTGCCCGAGATCGACGGGCTCGGCGAGATCGTCGAGCGAGGCGGATGTGGTGGTGAGTATATGCATTTCGGCTCGTGGTTTGGATCAGCCGGCGAGTATACGCTCGATCGCCGGGCGGTTCAGTCCTTTCAGGCCAATGACGACAAGACGCGAGCGGCGGTCGTCCTCAGCCGCCCAGGCGCGGTCATAGTAATGATTGACGCGCGGGCCGACGGCCTGCAGCAAAAGCCGCATCGGCTTGCCGCCGACATCGACGAAGCCCTTTACACGCAACACGTTTTCCTGTTCGGCGGCGGTGGCGACGCGCTTGGCCAGGTCGTCGGGATTGGCGATCGAGGGGATGTCGACGATGAAGGTGTCGAAATCGTCATGCTCATGATCGAAAGCGCCGTCGTGATGCGACTTGCGGTTCTCGATGTCGTCTTCGACGGCGAGACCGAGGCCAAGCAGCACCGACGGGTCGACCTTGCCATGCGCAGTCGGCACGATTTTTACCGCGCGGGCGGAATGTTCATTGATGATGGCGTTGGCGCGGGCCGAACCGGGGGCGTCCATCAGATCGCTCTTCGACAGGATGATCAAATCGGCGCAGGCGATCTGGTCCTCGAACACTTCTTCGACAGGATCGTCATGGTCGAGCGTCTCGTCCTGAGCGCGCTGTGCCTGCAAAGCGTCCATGTCGTTGGCGACGCGGCCTTCGGCCAGCGCCGGGCCGTCTACCACGGCGATGACACCGTCGACGGTTACCCGGCTCTTCACGCTCGGCCACTGGAACGCCTGGACCAGCGGCTTGGGCAGAGCCAGGCCCGAGGTCTCGATCAGGATGTGGTCAACCTTCGGTGTCAGCGCGAGGATCTTGTCGAGGGCGGGCACGAAATCGTCGGCGACTGTACAGCAGATGCAGCCATTGGCCAGTTCGACGATGTTTTCCTCGGGGCAGGTGTCGATGCCGCAGCCTTTCAGGATTTCCCCGTCGATGCCGATGTCGCCGAACTCGTTGACGATGATGGCGATGCGCTTGCCGCCGGCATTTTCCAGGAGATGGCGGACCAGCGTCGTCTTGCCGGCGCCGAGGAAGCCTGTAACGACAGTGCAGGGAACACGGGAGAGGTTGGCGGCCGGGTTTGAAGCGTTCATCGTCAGTCCTTCAGCATGTCGAGGGGTGGGATGCGGGCAACGAGGCCGCGCTTGAGGCTATCGGGCCGGCCGCGCCACGGGATGAGGCCGTCGGCCGAAGTCGCGAAGAGCTTTGCGCCGGTAACGAGGTCGGCGCCGCTGGTTGCGGTCAGATCGCCGAAGACATAGCTCCAGCAGCCATCGCGCAGGATCGCGGCGCTGAGGCGGCGCTTGCAATTGCCGAGACATTCGGCGGTGCGGACCCGGATATCGCCGGCAGCGGCGCGGCCTGTGTCCTCAGCCAGCAATTCGCCGGCGCGCGGATGGGCGTCGGAACCGGTCTCATCGCGGCAGGAGGCGCAGACGATGACGGTCACGCCGGTCAGGGCGTCGTTGTCGCCGGACGCAATGTCCGTTGTGCCAGCCGAAAAACTGCTGTTCTGGTCCAAAAACCGTGCTCCTTGCCCGGAAACCCGCCAGGCGATCGGATACTTTGTCTCAGACGGCAGGTCTCCTGGCTCGCGGGTCATCGCCTTGGTTAGCCGCCTTCCCGGTGTTACCCAGTGGCTTTCGGCCTTGGCTCTTCGCTTACAGTTGCGGGGACAGCCGCGGATTTGGGATTTTTTCGTCCCGCACCGCATTCCCTCTTGGCCCTTGCCGTTGCGGGCAGGGGACCGTCTGGAGCGGATTTAGGCTTTTGCAGGCAGCGGTGTCAACGCACGGCTACGACATGGCAATGTCGGCCAAAGGCTTCCCCAAATTGCCGGCCGGCGTCACTTCGATGCGCTCAAGGCCAAGCCAGCCCTGCATCTGCTTCAATTCCTCGAGCAGCTGGGCAGCTGTCTCCGGCGGTGCGCCGGGCTCGGCGTACGCGGCGTGGACGCGAAGCACGCTGGCCGGGCGGTCGGCCCTGAGGTCGACGCGCCCCACGATGCGGTCGCCGAGCAGGAAGGGCAGGACGTAATAGCCGTATTGGCGCTTTTCGGCCGGGGTGTAGATCTCGATGCGGTAGTGGAAATCGAACAGGCGCTCCGAGCGCGACCGTTCGAAGACGACCGGGTCGAACGGCGCCAGCAGCGCACGCGCCTCGATCTTGCGCGGCAGGCGGGCGTCCTTGTGGAGGTAAGCCTGTTTGTCCCAGCCTTCGACGCGCACCGGCAGCAGTTCGCCCAACTCGACCAGTTCCTCCAGCCGGCCCTTCATATCGGCCGGCGACAGGCGGAAATAGTCGCGCAGGTCACCCGACGTCGCGATGCCGTGGGCGCGGGCGGAAATGCGCAGCAATTCGCGGTGCGCGTCCTCGGCCGCCGGCACCGGCAGGTCGAGGATCGCCTGCGGCAGCACGCGCTCGGGCAGGTCGTAGAAGCGCTCGAAGCCACGGCGGTGCGCCGTGGTGATGCGTCCGGCCCAGAAGAGCCATTCGAAGGCGTGCTTGGCGTGGCTCCAGCCCCACCAGCCGCCCGAACCTTTCTGTCCCTCCAGTGCCGAAGCGGCAATCGGGCCGCGCTCGGCGACCGCGCGGTAGATCTCTTCGATATAGGCGGCGTGCTCGCGGCCCCATTTGGCGAGGCCCAGATACATTTCGTCGCCGCTTTCAGCGCGCTGCATGCGCCAGCGCATCAACGGGTATGTCTCGACCGGCAGGAAAGAGGCCTCATGCGCCCAGTACTCGAATACGGTGCGCTTGCGGGTGACTGCGGCGTTGTCGAGCAAAGCCAGCGGGTAGGGGCCGAGGCGCGAATAGAGCGGCATATAGTGGGCGCGCACCACGGCGCTGACGGAATCGATCTGCAGCAAGCCGGTGCGCGACAGCACGCGGGCGAGGTGGCGGCGATCGGGCGTGCCGCCCGGGCGCGGATCGAGAAATCCTTGCGCGGCGAGCGCGATGCGCCTGGCCGTCGGGAGTGAGATTTTGTCCTTCGTCAAAGTGTCTTGCCTCGAACCATTTTCCCGACTTTAGCCGGCGATTCCGGTGATGCTAGCAGGCAAATGGCGGGAGATGTGTCAGGAGACAAAAGTGGAGTGAAAGATGAAGGAAATCAAACAGGAGGAGATCGGACCAGTTTTTCCCGGCCTGCCGTCCAGCACTGTCTTTTGAACAAGGTTTGACTTGCTTCGCTGAAAGCCGTGCGCTAACCCTCGCCGCGTTGCAGCAAAGGCACCTAAAACGGTTCAGCGGTTAAACTGTCGCGCTTCCGCATTAGGGTTGGTTGCTGTAATCAAAGTGGATTGGCCGCCAACGGAAAGCCGAGCATGAACGTACTCCTCAGTTCATACCTGCCCATCGTCCTCTTCATCGCCGTGGCCGCGGTTGTAGGCCTGGCGCTTATCATCGCGCCGTTTCTGGTGGCTTATCGCAATCCCGATCCGGAGAAGCTTTCCGCCTACGAGTGCGGGTTCAACTCGTTCGACGATGCCCGGATGAAATTCGACATCCGCTTCTACCTGGTGTCGATCCTGTTCATCATCTTCGATCTGGAAGTGGCCTTCCTGTTTCCGTGGGCGGTGTCGTTCTCGAAGATCGGCATGCTCGGTTTCTGGTCGATGATGGTGTTTTTGGCGGTGCTGACCATCGGCTTTGCCTATGAGTGGAAAAAAGGAGCGCTGGAATGGGATTGAACGACAGTTCCGGAACGCTCGTCGCGCCGAAGCCCAAAGGCCTGATCGACCCCAATACCGGACGTCCGGTCGGTTCCGACGATCCGTTCTTCCTCGAGATCAACAATGAACTGGCCGACAAGGGTTTTCTGGTCACCTCGACCGAGGCGCTGATCACCTGGGCACGCAGCGGCTCGCTGATGTTCATGACCTTCGGTCTCGCCTGCTGTGCCGTCGAGATGATCCACACCTCGATGCCGCGCTATGATTCGGAGCGGTTTGGCGTGGCTCCTCGCGCGTCGCCGCGCCAGTCGGACATAATGATCGTGGCGGGAACGCTGACCAACAAGATGGCCCCCGCTTTGCGCAAGGTCTACGACCAGATGCCGGAGCCGCGCTACGTCATCTCGATGGGCTCCTGCGCCAATGGCGGCGGCTATTATCACTATTCCTATTCGGTGGTGCGCGGCTGCGACCGCATCGTGCCGGTCGACATCTATGTGCCCGGCTGCCCGCCGAGCGCCGAAGCGCTGCTCTACGGCATTCTTCTCCTGCAGAAGAAGATCCGCCGCACCGGCACGATCGAACGGTAGACCCATGGCCGCATCCCTGAGCGAACTGTCGACCTATCTCGGCGAAAAGCTGCCGGGCCGCGTCACCGATGCGGTGCTTGCCTATGGCGAACTGACGATCTCGGTTGCTACAGACAATCTGATCGAGGTGACAAGCTTCCTGCGTGACGATTCGGGCTGCCAGTTCATTTCGATCATCGATATCTGCGGCGCCGACTACCCGTCGCGCGTCAAGCGTTTCGATGTCGTCTATCATTTGCTTTCGCCGAAGCAGAATTTGCGCATCCGCATCAAGGTGCAGGCCGACGAAGAGACGCTGGTGCCGTCGCTCACCGCTGTCTATCCCGGCGCCGACTGGTATGAGCGCGAGGCCTACGATCTCTATGGCGTGCTGTTCTCCGGCCATCCGGACCTGCGCCGCATCCTCACGGACTACGGTTTCGAGGGCCATCCCCTGCGCAAGGACTTCCCGCTGACCGGTTTCGTCGAGGTGCGCTACGACGACGAAGCCAAGCGCGTGATCTACGAGCCGGTGGAATTGAAGCAGGAATTCAGGAACTTCGATTTTCTCTCGCCATGGGAAGGGACGGACTACGTCCTGCCGGGCGATGAGAAGGCGAAACAGTAGGGGCGGCGGCGTGGCGATGATCCGCGTAGCGCTACTAAGCCTGTTTTGCTGTGCCGGCTTGCAGAATGCTTTTGCGAAAGACTGCAAAGTAGCTGGAGTGGATTGCTATTCGGCGGCGCGAGCTGTCGTGGCGAACGACACGGTGAAGAACTGCCCGACGATATTTCGTATCAAGCCTGCGATGCAGATTGAATTGGACCAGATTTTGAACGCCTTGCGCGATGCTGGAGAGCTGGCCGATCTCCAGCCTTCCAACGAGACCATTGAGCAATGCGAGCAGAGAGCAAAAGAATATGTGGCCGGGCCGCAGACGGTCCGCTTCATGGAACTGACGCCGTCAGCCAAGGAAAGGCTTGGAATCTAGCATGACCGAGCACTCCGTCCGCAACTTCAACATCAACTTCGGACCGCAGCACCCTGCGGCACACGGTGTTTTGCGTCTTGTGCTGGAGCTTGACGGCGAGGTGGTCGACCGCGTCGATCCGCATATCGGCTTGCTGCATCGCGGCACCGAAAAGCTGATCGAGCACAAGACCTATCTGCAGGCCGTGCCCTATCTCGACCGGCTCGACTATTGCGCACCGATGAACCAGGAGCATGCCTTCGCGCTCGCCACCGAGCGGTTGCTCGGCATCGAAGTGCCGAAGCGCGGCCAGTTGATCCGCGTGCTCTATTCCGAGCTCAGCCGCATCATGTCGCACATCCTCAATGTGACGACGCAGGCGCTGGATATCGGCGCGCTGACGCCGCCGCTGTGGGGTTTCGTCGAACGCGAAAAGCTGATGGTGTTTTATGAGCGCGCTTCCGGTTCGCGCATGCATGCGGCCTATTTCCGTCCGGGCGGTGTGCACCAGGATCTGCCGGCGAAGCTGGTCGAGGACATCGGCAAGTGGATCGACCCGTTCCTGAAGTCGCTTGACGACCTCGACAAGCTGCTTACCGGCAACCGCATCTTCAAGCAGCGCAATGTCGATATCGGTATCGTGTCGCTGGCCGACGCCTGGGCCTGGGGTTTTTCCGGCGTCATGGTGCGCGGCTCGGGTGCTGCCTGGGATTTGCGCAAGTCGCAGCCCTATGAATGCTATTCCGAGATGGATTTCGACATCCCGATCGGCAAGAACGGCGACTGCTACGACCGTTATCTCGTGCGCATGGAAGAAATGCGTCAGTCAGCCAAGATCATGCGTCAGTGCGTCGACCTTCTGCTCGGCAAGGAGAGCACCGGGCCGGTGTCGAACCTCGACGGCAAGGTGGTGCCGCCCAAGCGCCAGGCGATGAAGCGCTCGATGGAAGCGCTGATCCATCATTTCAAGCTCTATACTGAGGGTTACCGCGTGCCGGCCGGCGAGGTCTATGCCGCGGTCGAGGCGCCGAAGGGCGAGTTCGGCGTCTATCTCGTCTCCGACGGCACCAACAAGCCCTACCGCTGCAAGCTGCGCGCGCCCGGCTTCGCGCATCTGCAAGCCATGGATTTCCTCTGCCGTGGCCACATGCTGGCCGACGTCACTGCCGTCCTGGGTTCCCTCGACATCGTGTTTGGTGAGGTCGATCGCTAAATGTCAGTCCGCCGTCTCGCAGAAGCAAGCGTCCAGCCAGCCACCTTCGCCTTCAACCGGGCGAATGCGGCGGTTGCGAAGCAATGGATCAAGAAATATCCGAAGGGCCGGGAGCAGTCGGCGATCATTCCCTTGCTGATGATTGCGCAGGAGCAGGAAGGCTGGGTCACCAAGGCGGCGATCGAGACGATTTCGGACATGCTCGGCATGCCGCGCATTCGCGGCCTCGAAGTCGCGACCTTCTACACGCAGTACCAGCTCAATCCGGTCGGCACGCGCGCGCATATCCAGGTCTGCGGCACCACGCCCTGCATGCTGCGCGGCTCGGAAGCGCTGATGGATGTGTGCCGCTCGAAAATCCATCACGACCAGTTCCACACCAACGAGAAGGGCACGCTGTCGTGGGAGGAAGTCGAATGCCTCGGCGCCTGCGTCAACGCGCCGATGGTGATGGTCTTCAAGGATACGTTCGAGGATCTGACGCCCGAGCGGCTGGCCGAAATCATCGATCTTTACGATGCGGGCAAGGGCGCCTCGGTTCCCACGGGACCGCAAAACGGCAGAACCGGCTCGGAGCCGGCGCCTGGCCTGACGACGCTGAAGAGCGAAAAGGCGATCCTCAAAGCAACGCGCGACAAGGAAGCCAAGGCCGCGAGCAAGGCTGCCCACGCGGCGCCCGACGCAATCATTGCGGCGCCTGTTCCGGCTCCTGCCGCTCCTGCAGCGCCCGCCCCGGTCGCGCCATCCAACGCCGGCAAACCGAAAACCGATGCGCCGGAAACCAGCTCGGCGTTGAAGTCGCCCTCCAGGGCCAAGGTTGCACCGGCGGCGGAAAAAGCGGCGAGCGTCCCGGCGCCCCTGCATTCGGCCGCCAACGCCAACGCCGCGGCGCCTGAAGTCGAGAAGGTCGCCAAGCAGCGTAATGGCCCGAAGACCACCGCCACGCCGGCAACTGCCTTCACTGCGCCGGAATTCAAGGCGCCAGCGGTCAAGGCCGCGGTGGCCCCGGCCGTCAAGGCGCCGGCAGCCAGGCCCGCAAAGCCGTCGCTCGAGGACAAGAACCGTCCGGCCGGAATCGACAGGCCGGCTGCGGTCGACGATCTCAAGCTGATCTCGGGCATTGGCCCGAAGATCGAGGGCATCCTTCATTCGCTTGGCATCTTCACCTTCACACAGGTCGCATCCTGGAATAAGGCCGAGCGCGACTGGGTGGATGGATATCTCGCTTTCCAGGGCCGCATCGAGCGCGACGACTGGGGCAAGCAGGCCAAGGCGCTCGCCAAGGGCGGCGTCGCCGAATACATCCGCGTCTTCGGCAAGGAGCCACGTTGATGGCTGAAGCGCAAAGCACCGGATCTTTGCTGACGCTGCGCAGCATTGTCATCGGCGTTGTCTGCATCGCTGCTGCCAACATCCTTCTGGAGGGGCTTCGGCGCCTCGTCGAATTGCCGTTTTCGGATACCCTGGAATCGATGGCCGCGACCGGCATGGGCGTGCTGGTGTGGTTCTCGATCGTCTTGCGGGGAAAGAGGTAAGTCATGCTGGCTGACAAAGACCGCATCTTCAACAACATCTACGGCCTGTTCGATAAGTCGCTGGCCGGCGCGATGGCGCGCGGCGCCTGGGACAACACGCCCGGCATCATCGCCAAGGGGCGAGAGTGGATCGTAAACGAGATGAAGGCGTCAGGCCTGCGCGGCCGTGGCGGCGCCGGTTTCCCGACCGGGCTGAAATGGTCGTTCATGCCCAAGCAGAGCGACGGAAGGCCGAGCTATCTCGTTGTCAACGCCGACGAATCCGAGCCGGGCACGTGCAAGGACCGCGATATCCTGCGCAACGATCCGCACACGCTGGTCGAGGGCTCGTTCATCGCCGGCTTCGCCATGGGCGCGGTCGCCGCCTACATCTATGTGCGCGGCGAGTTCATCCGCGAGCGCGAGGCGCTGCAGCGCGCCATCGACGAGGCCTACGAGGCCAGGCTGATCGGCAAGAACAACACGTCCGGATACGATTTCGACATCTACATGCATCACGGCGCCGGCGCCTATATATGTGGCGAGGAAACAGCACTTCTCGAAAGCCTCGAAGGCAAGAAGGGCCAGCCCCGGCTGAAGCCGCCATTCCCAGCCAATGTCGGCTTGTACGGTTGTCCGACTACCGTGAACAATGTCGAGTCAATCGCGGTCGCGCCGACCATTTTGCGCCGTGGCGCCGCCTGGTTCTCGTCCTTTGGCCGGCCCAACAATGTCGGCACCAAGCTGTTTTGCATCTCGGGTCACGTCAACAATCCGTGCACCGTCGAAGAGGCGATGTCGATCCCGTTCCGCGAGCTGATCGAAACCCATTGCGGCGGCATTCGCGGCGGCTGGGACAATCTCCTGGCGGTCATTCCGGGCGGCGCTTCGGTGCCGCTGGTGCCGGCCGAGCAGATCATCGATGCGCCGATGGATTTCGATGCTTTGCGCGACCTGAAATCCGGCCTTGGCACGGCGGCTGTCATCGTCATGGACAAATCGACCGATATCGTGAAGGCGATCGCCAGGCTTTCCTATTTCTACAAGCATGAGAGCTGCGGCCAGTGCACGCCATGCCGCGAAGGCACCGGCTGGATGTGGCGGGTGATGGAGCGGCTGGTGCGCGGCGAGGCGCAGAAGCGCGAGATCGACATGCTGCTCGACGTCACCAAACAGGTGGAGGGTCATACGATCTGCGCGCTGGGCGATGCCGCGGCATGGCCGATCCAGGGCCTGATGCGGCATTTCCGCGGCGAGGTGGAGCGGCGCATCGACGAGTTTTCGCGCAACGCGCACCGGGCCGAACCGGTGATGGTGGCTGCTGAGTAGATTGAAATCGGGCGCAAGCCCCGGACGGAAATATAGGGGCGGGGCTGACGAAGAAACGACCAGGAGATGTCTATGGCGCCCTATTCGAACCCTTTGATGCCCAATTTGGACCAGCTTGAGAAGATGAACCAGGATTTGACAAGGATGATGCCGAAGGAGATGGCCAGCGCCGTCAACCTTCTCGCGCATCCTGTCGCGGGTGCCGCCGCCATGTCGGCGCTGGGCTTCGGCCTTGCCAACCATGCCTTTGGCGTGTGGCTAGGCGCCTTGTCGGGTGCTGCCGAGGCATCGCAGCGGATTTTCCAGCCGATCATCGACGATTTCGAGCAGCGCACCCAAGAGTTCTCCGAGACCGCGCCGGCCACCAAGGCGCGCGCGGCGACCAGAACCCTGATCGCCGAGGCGCAGAGTTTTGCCCAGGATGTGACCGATATTGCCGCTCGCACCGTCGATGCCGAGCCGGAGAAGACCGATGCCGTCGCCGAAGGCGCGACGATCGGATTGATGCCGGAGGATTTCAGACAGCCCAAGGCCGTGGCTCGTCCGGCCAAGCCGTCGGATCTCAAGGCGATCACCGGCGTTGGACCGAAGCTGGAAAAAGTGCTGAACGGCCTCGGCATCTGGACCTTTGCCCAGATCGCGGCGTGGACGCCGGAAGAGATCGCCTGGGTCGAGGACTACCTGTCGCTCACCGGCCGAATCGGCCGCGACGAGTGGACCCGCCAGGCCGCGGCGCTGACGCTGGCCGCCAAGGCGAAGAAGTAGGGGTGGCAGGCATGGAGATCCACGACAGGAGCGATGTTCTCGATGTGCGCAATGCCATCGTCAGCAACTCCAGATTTGACGATGTGAACTTGTCGAACACGCAGTTTCACAACGTCGACCTGTCGGCGGCCGTTGTGGACGACGCGAACCTCTCGGACGCGTTTTTCAGCAATGTGAATATGAGCAATTTGAAGATAGAAAACGCTGAAGTCGCCGGCATGATGATCAATGGCATCAGGCTGAGCGATCTGTTTCAGGCATATGAGACGGCGCAGACCGCCGGGGGCAATTGATGGCAAAGCTCAAGGTCGACGGGAAAGAGATCACTGTACCCGACCACTACACGCTGCTGCAGGCGGCCGAGGACGCCGGCGCGGAAGTGCCGCGCTTCTGCTTCCATGAGCGGCTGTCGATCGCCGGCAATTGCCGCATGTGCCTGATCGAGGTGAAGGGCGGGCCGCCGAAGCCGCAGGCCTCCTGCGCCATGAATGTGCGCGACCTGCGTCCGGGTCCGAATGGCGAGGCGCCTGAAATCTTCACCAACACGCCGATGGTCAAGAAGGCCCGCGAAGGCGTGATGGAATTCCTTTTGATCAACCATCCGCTGGATTGCCCGATCTGCGACCAGGGCGGCGAATGCGACCTGCAGGACCAGGCGATGGCCTTCGGCGTCGATTCCTCGCGCTATCACGAGAACAAGCGCGCGGTCGAAGACAAGTATATCGGCCCACTGGTCAAGACGGTTATGAACCGCTGCATCCACTGCACGCGCTGCGTTCGCTTCACCACGGAAGTTGCGGGCATTTCCGAGCTTGGCCTGATCGGCCGCGGCGAGGATGCCGAGATCACCACCTATCTCGAAAGCGCCATGACCTCGGAGCTGCAGGGCAATGTCATCGACCTCTGCCCGGTCGGCGCGCTGACGTCGAAGCCGTTCGCCTTCCAGGCGCGGCCGTGGGAGCTGACCAAGACAGAATCCATCGACGTCATGGACGCCGTCGGCTCGGCAATCCGCGTCGACAGCCGTGGCCGCGAGGTGATGCGCATCCTGCCGCGCGTCAATGAAGCGGTGAACGAGGAGTGGATTTCCGACAAGACCCGCTTCATCTGGGACGGATTGCGCACGCAGCGCCTCGACCGCCCCTATGTCCGCAAGGACGGAAAGCTGGCGCCGGCCAGCTGGGCCGAAGCGTTCGTTGCGATCAGGGATGCGGTGTCGAATGCGGCGCCCGAGAAAATCGGCGCGATTGCGGGCGATCTTGCCGCCGTAGAGGAAATCTACGCGCTTAAGCAGCTTATGGCTGCGTTGGGCTCGAAGAACACCGATTGCCGCCAGGACGGCGCCGCACTCGATCCCGCGCTCGGCCGCGCCAGCTACATCTTCAACCCCACCATCGAGGGCATCGAGCAGGCCGACGCGGTGCTGATCATCGGCGGCAATCCGCGCTTCGAGGCCTCGGTGCTCAATGCCCGCATCCGCAAGCGCTGGCGGATCGGCAATCTGCCGGTCGGCGTCATCGGCGAGGTCGGCGACACGCGTTACGACTATGAACAGCTCGGCGCCGGTCCGGAGTCGCTGAAAGACTTGGCCGATGGCAACGGCAAGTTCTTCCAGGTGCTGAAGAAGGCGACGCATCCGCTGATCATCGTCGGCCAGGGCGCACTATCGCGTGCCGACGGCGCGGCGGTGCTCGGCCAAGCGGCGAAACTCGCCACGGCCGTGAACGCTGCCCGCGCCGACTGGAACGGCTTTGCCGTGCTGCACACTGCGGCCGCGCGCGTCGGCGGTCTCGATGTCGGCTTCGTGCCTGGCAAGGGCGGCAAGAACGTTGCCGGCATGCTGGGGGAGAGCGAGGTTCTGTTCCTGCTCGGCGCCGACGAGATCGACATGTCCAAGACCGGCGGCGCCTTCGTTGTCTATGTCGGAACGCATGGCGACGCCGGTGCGCACCGCGCCAATGTCATCCTGCCGGGAGCCGCCTACACCGAAAAGTCCGGCACCTATGTCAACACCGAGGGACGCGTGCAGCAGACCAACCGCGCCGGCTTCGCGCCGGGCGATGCGCGCGAGGACTGGGCGATCCTGAGGGCATTGTCCGATGTGCTGGGCAAGAAACTACCCTTCGATTCGCTGCAGCAGTTGCGCGCCAAACTCTATGGCGAATACCCGCATCTCGCCCGCATCGATCATGTTGTCTCAGGCAACCCCGACGACATCGCCAGGGTGGCGAAGCTCGGCGGGCGGCTGAACAAGGGCACTTTCACCTCGCCGGTCACGGATTTCTATCTGACGAACCCGATCGCGCGGGCCTCCGCCGTCATGGCGGAATGCTCGGCGCTGGCGAAAAACGGCTTCAGGCAGGCGGCAGAGTAGACATGGACACTTTCTTCTCCTTCTATGTGGTGCCGACGCTGATCATCCTTTTAAAGTCGGTCGTGCTGATCGTCGTTTTGCTGATCGGGGTTGCCTACCTGCTTTACGCCGACCGCAAGATCTGGGCGGCGGTGCAATTGCGCCGCGGCCCGAACGTCGTCGGCCCGTGGGGCACGCTGCAGGCTTTCGCCGATCTGCTGAAATTCGTCTTCAAGGAACCGGTCATTCCGTCCGGCGCCAACAAGGGCGTGTTCCTGCTGGCGCCGCTGGTGTCGGCCGTGCTGGCAATCTCGGCCTGGGCGGTCATTCCCGTCAATGCGGGCTGGGGGATCGCCAACGTCAATGTCGGCATCCTCTACGTCTTCGCCATCTCCTCGCTCGAGGTCTACGGCGTGATCATGGGCGGCTGGGCGTCCAACTCGAAATACCCGTTCCTCGGCGCGCTGCGCTCGGCGGCGCAGATGGTGTCCTACGAAGTCTCGATCGGCTTCGTCATCGTCACCGTGCTGCTCTGCGTCGGCTCGCTCAACCTGTCGGACATCGTGCTGTCGCAGCAGGATGGGCTGGGCACCAAGCTTGGCCTGCCCAACAGCTTCCTCGACTGGCACTGGCTGGCGCTGTTCCCGATGTTCGTCATTTTCTTCATCTCGGCGCTGGCCGAGACCAACCGCCCGCCCTTCGACCTGGTGGAAGCCGAGTCGGAACTCGTCGCCGGCCATATGGTCGAATACTCCTCGACGCCGTTCCTGTTGTTCTTCCTCGGCGAATATGTCGCCGTGGTGATGATGTGCGCGCTGGCCACCATCCTGTTCCTCGGCGGCTGGCTGCCGCCCTTCGACTTCGCCCCCTTCACCTGGGTGCCCGGCGTGATCTGGTTCGTGCTCAAGATCTGCCTGATGTTCTTCATGTTCTCCATGGTGAAGGCCTTCGTGCCGCGCTACCGATACGACCAGCTGATGCGGCTGGGCTGGAAAGTGTTCCTGCCGATCTCCCTGTTCATGGTCGTTGCCACCGCGGCCTTCCTCAAAATCACGGGGTTTGCGTGATGTCCGCTTTTGGCCAGGCCGCAAAATCGCTGCTGCTGCAGGATTTCGTCAGCGCCTTCTTCCTGTCGATGCGCCAGTTCTTCGCGCCGAAGGAGACGATCAACTATCCGCACGAGAAAGGGCCGACCAGCCCGCGCTTCCGTGGCGAGCACGCGCTGCGCCGCTATCCCAATGGCGAGGAACGCTGCATCGCCTGCAAATTGTGCGAAGCGATCTGTCCGGCGCAGGCGATCACCATCGAGGCCGGCCCGCGCCGCAATGACGGCACGCGCCGCACCGTGCGCTACGACATAGACATGGTGAAGTGCATCTATTGCGGCTTCTGCCAGGAAGCCTGCCCGGTCGACGCTATCGTCGAGGGGCCGAATTTCGAGTTCGCGACGGAGACGCGCGAAGAGCTTTACTACGACAAGGACAGGCTGCTGGCGAATGGCGACCGCTGGGAGCGCGAACTGGCGCGCAACATCTCGCTGGACTCGCCCTACCGCTGACATTTGACGCATGGACGGGGCGAGGGGCCTCGTCTAAGGACAACGCAACTTGCCGGCCGGAGGCGGTCGCAGAAATCAAACAGGACGGATGTCCTGTTTGGACAGGAACCCGGGGGATCCCCAATGCTGAGTGGACTAGAGGCGGCCTTTTTCTACCTCTTCGCCTTTGTCGCGGTGGCGTCGGCCTTCATGGTCATTTCGTCGCGCAACCCCGTGCATTCCGTGCTGTTCCTGATCCTGACCTTCTTCAACGCCGCCGGCCTGTTCATGCTGACCGGCGCCGAGTTCCTGGCGATGATCCTGCTTGTCGTCTATGTCGGCGCGGTCATGGTGCTGTTCCTGTTCGTCGTCATGATGCTCGATGTCGACTTCGCCGAGATGAAGGAAGGCGCCCTGCAATATGCGCCGATCGGCGCGCTGGTCGGGCTGATCCTGGCGGCCGAGCTGATCGTGGTGCTCGGCGGCTACACCTTCGCGCCGCAACTGGCCTCGACGGTCTCCAAACCCATCCCGGATCTTGCCGCGCGGACAAACACCGCAGCACTCGGCGACATCCTTTATACCGACTACCTCTACTACTTCCAGATTTCGGGCCTCATCCTGCTGGTCGCCATGATCGGCGCCATCGTGCTGACGCTGCGCCACAAGGAAGGGATCAAGCGGCAGTCGATCGCAGCCCAGGTCGGCCGCACGCCGGCGACAGGCATGGAAATCCGCAAGGTCAAGTCGGGCGAGGGGCTCTGACGATGTTCGGTCGTTTGAAGAAAAAATACTGGGGAGAGCAGGTTGCCTCTTGGCGGGTTGATTCGACTGAGAAGGCCTGGGTATTCGTCTGGAATCGCGACGGGAATCTTACGCTGAACATCAAGAGCGAAGATTTCACATACGTTCAGGGGGCAGGCCGGAATGATGCAACAGTTATCTTCGAGCCTTCTGCCATAGACAGCCTTTTGGACGCCATCGTATCCGCGCGTTCAATGATTCAACAAATGCCGGGAAAGGTTTGATCTGGCCATGGTCGTCGGCATCGCACATTACCTGACCGTATCGGCGATCCTGTTCACGCTGGGCGTGTTCGGCATCTTCCTGAACCGCAGGAACATCATCGTCATCCTGATGTCGATCGAGCTGATTCTTTTGGCGGTCAACATCAATTTCGTTGCCTTCTCGGCGGCATTGGGCGATCTCGTCGGCCAGGTGTTCGCGCTGTTCGTGCTGACGGTCGCAGCCGCTGAAGCCGCCATCGGACTTGCCATTCTCGTCGTCTTCTTCCGCAACCGCGGCTCGATCGCGGTCGAAGACGTGAACCAGATGAAGGGTTGACGGGGCTAACATGTATCAAGCGATCGTCTTCCTTCCGCTGCTCGGCTTCCTGATCGTCGGCCTGTTCGGCAATTCGCTGGGCGCCAAGGCATCGGAATACATCACCTCCGGCTTCCTGGTGATTTCGGCCGTGCTGTCCTGGGTTGCCTTCTTCTCCGTCGGCTTCGGCGAAGGCGAGGTGTTCACCGTGCCGGTGCTGCGCTGGATCCAGTCGGGCGGCCTGGACGCGAGTTGGGCGCTGAGGATCGACACGCTGACCGTGGTCATGCTGGTGGTGGTCAACACCGTGTCGGCGCTGGTCCATATCTATTCGATCGGCTACATGCACCACGATCCGAACCGGCCGCGCTTCTTTGCCTATCTGTCGCTGTTCACCTTCGCCATGCTGATGCTGGTGACGGCGGACAATCTCGTGCAGATGTTCTTCGGTTGGGAAGGCGTGGGTCTCGCCTCCTATTTGCTGATCGGCTTCTGGTACAAGAAGCCGTCGGCCAATGCCGCTGCCATCAAGGCCTTCGTCGTCAACCGCGTCGGCGATTTCGGCTTCGCGCTCGGCATTTTCGGCGTCTTCGTTCTGTTCGGCTCGGTCAATCTCGGCACCATCTTCGCCAATGCGGCGACTTTCATTCCGGCTGAAGGCGCGCCGCAAGGCGCTGCCGTGCTCACCTTCCTCGGCTACGCGCTGGACAAGCAGGCGGCCATGACGATCGTCTGCCTGCTGCTGTTCATGGGCGCCATGGGCAAGTCGGCGCAGGTGCCGCTGCACACCTGGCTGCCCGACGCCATGGAAGGCCCGACGCCGGTCTCGGCGCTCATCCATGCCGCGACCATGGTGACCGCGGGGGTGTTCATGCTGGCGCGCCTGTCGCCGCTGTTCGAACTGTCGCATTCGGCGCTGACGGTCGTCACCTTCATCGGCGCCTTTACCGCTTTCTTCGCGGCGACCGTCGGCTTGGTCCAGAACGACATCAAGCGCGTCATCGCCTATTCGACCTGCTCGCAGCTCGGCTACATGTTCGTCGCGCTCGGCGTCGGCGCCTATGGCGCTGCCATCTTCCATTTGTTCACGCATGCCTTCTTCAAGGCGCTGCTGTTCCTCGGCTCCGGCTCGGTCATCCATGCCGTCTCCGACGAGCAGGACATGCGCAAGATGGGTGGCCTGCGGAAGCTCATTCCGAAGACCTACTGGATGATGGTGATCGGCACGCTGGCGCTGACCGGCGTCGGTATTCCGGTGACCGTCATCGGCACCGCCGGCTTCTTCTCCAAGGACGCCATCATCGAGAGCGCCTTTGCCGGCCACAATTCGGTCGCCGGCCTGGCCTTCATCCTGCTGGTCATCGCCGCCTGCTTCACCTCCTTCTATTCCTGGCGGCTGATCTTCATGACCTTCCACGGCAAGCCGCGGGCGAGCCATGATGTCATGCACCATGTCCATGAATCGCCACCGGTGATGCTGGTGCCGCTGTTCATCCTGGCGGCCGGCGCGCTGTTTGCCGGTGTGATCTTCCACAACGCCTTCATCGGCGAAGGCTATGCCGAGTTCTGGAAGGCGTCGCTGTTCACGCTGCCGGACAACCACATCCTGCACGAGATCCACGAATTGCCGCTGTGGGTGGAACTGTCGCCCTTCATCGCCATGGTGATCGGCTTTGTCGTCGCCTGGAAGTTCTACATCCGCTCGCCGGAACTGCCCCGGAGTGTCGCCGCCAACCATCGCTTGCTCTACGCCTTCCTGCTCAACAAATGGTATTTCGACGAGCTCTACGATTTCCTGTTCGTTCGGCCGGCAAAAGCCCTCGGCCACTTCCTGTGGAAGACCGGCGACGGCACCATCATTGACGGGCTCGGCCCGGACGGCATTTCGGCGCGCGTCGTCGACGTCACCAACCGCGTCGTCAAGCTGCAGACCGGCTACCTCTATCACTATGCCTTCGCCATGCTGATCGGCGTGGCCGCACTCGTCACCTGGATGATGCTCTGATGACCGCCTGGCCAATCCTCTCGCTGGTCACCTTCCTGCCGCTGGTGGGTGTGCTGCTGATCCTGTTCATCAGGGATGACAGCCCGAATGCGCGTCGCAACATCCGCGCCATCGCGTTCACGACAACGGCAGCCACCTTCATCATCTCGCTGTTCATCTGGACCGGCTTCGACAATTCGCAGGCCGGCTTCCAGTTCGTCGAGAAGTTTGCCTGGCTGGATTCCGGCATCTCGTACCATATGGGCGTCGACGGCATTTCGATGCTGTTCGTCATCCTGACGACGTTCCTGATGCCGCTCTGCATCCTGGCGTCGTGGGAAGCGATCGACAAGCGCGTCAAGGCCTACATGATCGCCTTCCTGTTGCTGGAAACGCTGATGATCGGCGTGTTCTGCGCGCTCGACATCGTGCTGTTCTACGTCTTCTTCGAGGCCGGCCTGATCCCGATGTTCATCATCATCGGCGTCTGGGGCGGCAAGCGCCGCGTCTACGCCTCGTTCAAGTTCTTCCTCTATACGCTCGCCGGCTCGGTGCTGATGCTGCTCGCCATCATGGCGATGTTCTTCCAGTCCGGCACCACCGACATCCCGACGCTTCTGACCCACAACTTCCCGGCCAGCATGCAGACATGGCTATGGCTGGCCTTCTTCGCTTCCTTCGCGGTGAAGATGCCGATGTGGCCGGTGCACACCTGGCTGCCCGACGCGCACGTCGAAGCGCCGACGGCCGGCTCGGTGATCCTGGCCGGTATCCTGCTGAAAATGGGCGGGTACGGCTTCCTGCGCTTCTCGCTGCCGATGTTCCCGCTGGCGTCGGAAATGTTCGCGCCGCTGGTGTTCACGCTCTCCGTAGTCGCCATCATCTACACCTCGCTGGTGGCGCTGATGCAGGAGGACATGAAGAAGCTGATCGCCTATTCCTCCGTCGCCCATATGGGCTTCGTCACCATGGGCATTTTCGCCATGAACCAGGAAGGCGTGCAGGGCGCGATCTTCCAGATGCTTAGCCACGGCCTCGTTTCCGGCGCGCTGTTCCTGTGCGTCGGCGTCATCTACGACCGCATGCACACGCGCGAGATCGACGCCTATGGCGGGCTGGTCAACAACATGCCGAAATACGCCACCGTGTTCCTGATCTTCACCATGGCCAATGTCGGCCTGCCCGGCACGTCAGGCTTTGTCGGCGAGTTCCTGACCATGCTCGGCGTGTTCCGGGTCAACACCTGGGTGGCGTTCTTCGCCGCCACCGGTGTTATCCTGTCGGCGGCCTACGCGCTCTGGCTCTACCGCCGGGTGATCTTCGGCGCGCTGACCAAGGAAAGCCTGAAGGGGCTGCTTGACCTGTCGACGCGCGAGAAGGCGATCATCTACCCGCTGGTCGTGCTGGTCATCTTCTTCGGCGTCTATCCCGCCCCCGTCTTCGATGCCACGGCCCAGTCGGTCAAGGCGCTCGTCACCAATGTCACCGCATCCATCGGCGCCGCGCAGACCGCGGCGGCGAATTAACCAAGGGTTTTGCGAACCATGACGCCGGACCTTTACGCCAGCCTTTCGCTCTCGACGCCGGAGCTGATCCTTGCCATCGGCGCGCTGGCGCTGTTGATGGTCGGCGCCTATTCGCGCGCCAACGCAGTCAATCTGGTGACCGGACTTGCGGTCGCCGTGCTGGTGATCGCCTGCCTATGGCTGGTCTTCTCCACGGGGCAGGGGAGCGCCTATGGCAACGCCTTCATCCAGGATCCTTTCTCCCGCTTCATGAAGGTGTTGTCACTGATCGGTTCGGCGGTAACGCTGGTGATGTCGATGCGCTTTGCCAAGCAGGAGCATTTCGACAAGTTCGAATACCCAGTGCTGATCCTTTTGTGCACGCTCGGCATGATGCTGATGATCTCGGCCAACGGCATGATCGGGCTCTATCTCGGCCTCGAGCTGCAGTCGCTGGCGATCTACGTGCTGGCGGCGATCAATCGCGACAATCTGCGTTCGACCGAGGCCGGCCTGAAGTACTTCGTGCTCGGCGCGCTGTCGTCGGGCATGCTGCTCTACGGCATCAGCCTCGTCTACGGCTACACCGGCAATGTCGGCTTCCAGGAAATCGCCTCGGCACTCGGCAGCGGCGAGCGCCAGCTCGGCCTCGTCGTCGGCCTGGTCTTCGTGCTGGCCGGCCTTGCCTTCAAGATATCGGCGGTGCCGTTCCATATGTGGACGCCCGATGTCTATGAGGGTGCGCCGACACCGGTCACCGCCTTCCTGGCGGCAGCTCCCAAAATGGCGGCGATGGCGTTGATCGTGCGCGTCACCATGGGCGCCTTCAAGCCGATCGCTTCCGACTGGCAGCAGATCGTCGTCTTCATCTCGATCGCCTCGATGGCGCTCGGCGCCTTTGCGGCAATAGGCCAGACCAACATCAAGCGGCTGATGGCGTACTCCTCGATCGGCCATATGGGCTATGCGCTGGTCGGCCTTGCCGCCAACAGCCAGGCCGGCGTGCGCGGCGTCGCCATCTACATGCTGATCTACCTGGTGATGACGCTCGGCACCTTCGCCTTCATCCTCGCCATGCGGCGCAAGGAAGGCAATGTCGAGCAGATCAGCGATCTCGCCGGTCTCTCCTCGACCAACCCGATCATGGCGACGATCCTGACCATCCTGATGTTCTCGCTGGCCGGCATCCCGCCGCTCGCCGGCTTCTGGGGGAAGTGGTACGTCTTCCTCGCCGCCATCAACGCCAACCTTTATGCGCTGGCGATCATCGGCGTGCTGGCCTCCGTCGTGGGCGCCTTCTACTACCTGCGCATCATCAAGATCATGTGGTTCGACGAACCGGCCGGCGGCTTCGTGCCGATGGCCGTCGAGCTGCGCCTCGTGCTCGGCCTCAGTGGCGCTTTCGTGCTGTTCTATGTGCTGATCGGCGGTCCGATCGCGACCTACGCCGAAGCCGCCGCCAAGACGTTTTTCTGACCGGATGGCATTTCGGCTGGCTCCAACTTCTGAAACGGAAGGGTTCCGGCTCGAGGCCCACGACAGTGTCGGCTCCACCAACACGCTGGCGCTGGACCACGCAAGGGCAGGCGACCCCGGCAAATTATGGGTCGTTTCCAAGAAGCAGGAAAGCGGCCGCGGCCGCCGCGGCCGGGCCTGGGTCTCACCCGAAGGCAATCTGGCAGCGACATTGCTCGTCATCACCGGTGGTGAACTTCGCCTTGCCGCGACGCTGGGCTTCGTCGCCGGCCTGTCGCTGGCCGACGCGCTCGACGCCGTGGTGCCGAAGGGCAGGTTCGCCATCGGCCTCGACGGCGCCAGCCAGGGGCAGAACCGCTTCGAGCTGAAATGGCCGAACGATGTGCTGGCCTCCGGCGCCAAGCTGGCCGGCATCCTGCTGGAATCGGCCATTCTCGATGGCGGTCGTTTCGCGGTGGCGGTGGGCATCGGCGTCAATGTGGTGGCGCATCCGCCGGATTTGCCGTATCCGGCGACATCGCTTCAGGCACTGGGCGCGACATGCGACGCCGAAACGCTGTTCTTGGCGCTGTCCGATGCCTGGACCGACAATGCCCGGCTGTGGGACGACGGACGCGGGCTCGACGCCATCCGGCGTCGCTGGCTGGCGCGCGCGGCGGGGCTTGGCGGCGAGGTTGCTGTCAGGATTGACGGGAATGTGGTGCGCGGTACCTTCGAGACCATTGACGCGGACTGCCGTTTCGTGATCCGCGATGATGAGGGGTCGGTCGTGACGGTAGCCGCCGGCGACGTGCATTTCGGCGCCGTCGCGTCGGCAAAGATTTAGGGCTGGCCGCAAGGGCCGGGAAGGGAAATTTGATGGCGAAAGCGCAAAACGCCGAACTCGTCTTCGTGCCGCTCGGCGGCGTCGGCGAGATCGGCATGAACTTCGCCCTTTACGGCTATGGGCCGCCTAGCGCGCGCGAGTGGATCGTCGTCGATGTCGGCGTGACCTTTCCCGACGCAGCGCACCCGGGCGTCGACCTGATCCTGCCCGATACGCGCTTCATCGAGGAGAACCTCGCCGGCCTGCGCGGCATCATCATCACCCACGCGCATGAAGACCATTACGGGGCGCTGCTCGACATCTGGCCGAAGCTGAAGGCGCCGGTGTGGATGACACCGTTCAGCGCCGGACTGCTGGACGCCAAGCGCCAGGGCGAGCAGGGCGCGCCGAAGAAAATTCCGGTGACGATCTACCGGGCAGGCGAAACATTCACTGTCGGCCCGTTCTCGATCGAGGCCATTCCGGTGGCGCACTCGATCCCCGAGCCGATGTCGCTGGCGATCACCTCGCCGGCCGGCACCGTCATCCATACCGGCGACTGGAAGATCGATCCGGAACCGACGATCGGTCCGAAAACCGACGAGGCGCGGTTTCGCGCCTATGGCGACAAGGGTGTGCTGGCGCTGATCTGCGATTCCACCAATGCGCTGCGCGAAGGCGAATCGCCGTCGGAAGTGGCGGTGGGCGAAGGCCTCAGGGGCGTCATCCAGAGCGCTGTCGGCCGTGTCGCCGTCACCACCTTCTCCTCCAATGTCGGACGCATCGTCTCGATCGCCAAGGCGGCGCGCGATGCCGGCCGCCAGTGCCTGGTGCTCGGCCGCTCGCTGAAGCGGGTCATCGATGTCGCCGGCGAGCTCGGCTACATGGACGGGCTGCCGGAGTTCATCGCCGAGGAGGATTTCGGCTTCATCCCGCGCGAGAACCTGGTCATCATCTGCACCGGCAGCCAGGGCGAGGCGCTGGCAGCGCTGGCAAAACTGTCGCGCGACGAGATGAAGTCGGTGTCGCTGACCGCCGGCGACACGGTGGTGTTTTCCTCACGCACCATTCCCGGCAACGAGAAGGCGATCCTCGAGATCAAGAACCGCCTCATCGACCTCGGCATCAAGATCATCGAGGATGGCGACGCGCTGGTGCATGTCTCCGGCCATCCCCGCCGCAGCGAATTGCGCAGGATGTATGAATGGGTGCGGCCGCAGATCGGCGTTCCCGTGCACGGCGAAGCCGCGCATCTGGTGGCGCAGGGGTCGCTGATGTCGACGTCGGGCATCGGCCAGGTGGCGCAAGTGCGCGACGGCGACATGCTGCGGCTGGCGCCGGGTCCGGCCACGATCATCGACCAGGTGCCGTTCGGCCGCATCTACAAGGACGGCAGGCTGATCGGCACCGACCAGGCGATGGGCATACGCGACCGGCGCAAGCTATCCTTTGCCGGCCATGTCGCGGTCAATGTCGTGCTCGACGACAAATATGAGCTCGCCGGCGATCCCGATCTGGTCGCCATCGGCGTCGCCGAGGCCAATGCCCGTGGCGAAAACATGGAAGATCTGATGCTCGACGCGGCCGTCGGCGCGGTCGACTCGATCCCTCGCCAGCGCCGCAAGGACCTCGATCTGGTGCAGGAAGCGGTGCGCCGCGCCGTGCGCGGCGCCGCCAACGAGGCCTGGGGCAAGAAGCCGCTGGTGACGGTGTTTGTGACGAGGTGAGGGAATAGGCAGTAGGCGGTAGGCAGTGGAGACAAATGCAGATGTATCACTACTGCCTGCTGCCCATTCCCTACTCTCTTAACTTGTGGAGCACTTCATGCTGGGACGCCTGAACCATGTCGCGCTTGCCGTGCCGGACCTGGCCGCGGCGATTGCGGCCTATCGCGATACGCTTGGCGCGAAGGTCACCGCGCCGCAAGCGCTGCCCGAGCATGGCGTTACCGTGGTGTTCGTCGATGTCGGCAACACCAAGATCGAACTCCTGGAGCCGCTGGGCGAGGGGTCGCCGATCGCGGCCTTTCTGGACAAGAACCCCTCGGGTGGCATGCATCATGTCTGCTACGAGGTCGACGACATCCTTGCCGCGCGCGATCACCTCAAAGCGAGCGGCGCCCGCGTGCTGGGCGACGGCAATCCCAAAACCGGCGCCCACGGCAAGCCGGTGCTGTTCCTGCATCCCAAGGATTTCTTCGGCACGCTGGTCGAACTGGAGCAGGCATGAGCTGGATTTCGTTTGCCGCGCTGTTCTTCATCACCTGGTGGCTGATGCTGTTCATCGTGCTGCCGTTCAGCGTCAAGACGCAGGATGACGACCAGGACGTGACGCTGGGCACGGTTGCGAGTGCGCCGCGCGGGCCGCATATGCTGCGCGCCGTGATCCGCACCACCATCGTCACGGCTGTCGTCATGGGGGTTTTCTATAGCCTGACGCACGGGCTGGGCTACAGCCTCGACGAAGTCCCGCACATCATCCCCGAAGCCAGCCAGGCACCGGCTAACTAACCACTTTCCCGCCGGCAGATCGGCTGGGATGTTTGTGTCTGTTTCGGAGCGCCAAACTCAGATTTTGTCTCGCCAGCCTGCGATGCGCAATAGGCGGCCAGGCATGGCCCACCCGCATTAGAATCACGCCTTGGTGTCAGGCTGACGCAAGCTCACGTGATTTGGGAACAGGTTGATCTAACCAGATGATCGGGCAAAAAAAATGCAAGGCACAAGGCCTTGCAATTTAAACGCGTTCCGATCTGTTTTCCGGTTTCCGGCGGCAGCGGGTAACCGCGCCTAGATCGCATCCTCCCAAGACTTTGACCGCGTAGGAGAGCAGATTTTTCTCCACCCTCTCGGTTATCGGGGCACACTAGCCTAACCCTGATGAAATTGTCACGCAGAATTTTGCCCGCAATCGGGCAATCTGTGCTGCAGTGCACAATAGTGCGGCAGGCTTTGCTTGCGAAACGAACAACACCGGGGCTGCCGCCTTAATCTGGTCAGGTGTGCCGCGTCGCCCGGACGCGCAAAGCGTGTGTGAGGACTTTGCAGTCAGGCGATCACTTTGCGTCAGAAGCATTATCGTTTTCGGTGCGAAGGTCTTTGGAAGAAGAATCGATTTTTGCGATTTCGGACCGATGCGACCGGTCGGGTTTCCATTCCGTCACGAAATAGCTATGAAGCCGGGGCAAGCAAGCCAGCCGCGCCGATTCCGGCGCAGCCTCCTCTCTCACGGACCTGTCCATGCGTTTGTCGCAGTTTTTCCTGCCCATCCTGAAAGAAAATCCGCGCGAGGCCGAGATCGTCTCGCACCGGCTGATGCTGCGTGCCGGCATGATCCGCCAGCAGGGGCAGGGCAGCTTTTCCTGGCTGCCGCTGGGCAAGCTGGTGCTCGACAAGGTCTGCCGCATCATCCGCGAGGAGCAGAACCGCGCCGGCGCGCTGGAAATCCTGATGCCGACCATCCAGTCGGCCGATCTGTGGCGCGAAAGCGGCCGCTATGACGATTACGGCAAGGAGATGCTGCGCATCAAGGACCGGCAGGACCGCGACATGCTTTACGGTCCGACCAATGAGGAAGTGGTCACCGAGATCGTGCGCGCCTACGTCAAGTCCTACAAGGACTTGCCGCTAAACCTCTACCACATCCAGTGGAAGTTCCGCGACGAGGTGCGGCCGCGCTTCGGCGTTATGCGCTCGCGCGAATTCCTGATGAAGGATGCCTATTCCTTCGACCTCGATTTCGAGGGCGCGAAGGCCGCCTATAACCGCATGTTCGTATCCTATCTCAGGACGTTCACGCGCATGGGGCTGCAGGCCATTCCGATGCGGGCCGACACCGGGCCGATCGGCGGCGATCTCAGCCATGAATTCATCATCCTGGCCGACACCGGCGAGAGCCAGGTCTATTGCGACCGCGAATATCTGTCGCTGCAGGTGCCCGGCGAGAAAACCGACTTCGGCAATGACGGCGAGATCGCCGACATCGTCAAGACGTGGACGACGCCTTACGCCGCCACCGACGAGATGCATGACGAGGCGGCCTGGGACAAGCTTGGCGAAGCCGACCGGGTCTCGGCACGCGGCATCGAGGTCGGCCACATCTTCCATTTCGGCGACAAATATTCCAAGCCCATGGGCGCCAAGGTGACCGGGCCCGACGGCAAGGATCATTTCGTTTCCGGCGGCTCCTACGGTATCGGTCCGTCGCGGCTGGTGGCGGCGATCATCGAGGCCAGCCATGACGATAACGGCATCATCTGGCCGGAAGCGGTGACGCCGTTCGACATCGGCCTGATCAACATGAAGGCCGGCGACGCCGAGTGCGACCGCGTCTGCGGCGAGCTCTACGCCGCCTTCACCGGCGCCGGCAAGGATGTGCTTTACGACGACACCGACCAGCGGCCGGGCGGCAAGTTCGCCACCGCCGACCTGATCGGCCTGCCCTGGCAGGTGATCGTCGGGCCGCGCGGCGTGGCCGCCGGCGAGATCGAGATCAAGAACCGCCGGACCGGCGAGCGCGAGACGCTGCCGGTCGCGGAGGCCAGGAAACGCTTCGGTGCAACCGCATGAGCGAAGCCGCGGCAGCGAAGTCTTCGGTAGCCCAGTCTCCGGTTGGCAAGTCTCCGGTCGCCAAATCTCCGGTCGCCAAGTCTCCGGTCGCCGGCCCGTTCTCCATGTTCGAACGCATGGTCGCCTGGCGTTATTTGCGGTCGCGCCGCAAGGAGACGGTGATCTCGGTCATCGCCTCGATCTCCTTCCTTGGCATAATGCTGGGCGTCGCCACGCTGATCGTCGTCATGGCTGTCATGAACGGGTTTCGAGCCGAACTTCTGACCCGCATCCTCGGCGTCAACGGCCATCTGATCGTGCAGCCGCTGGATTCGCCGCTTGAGGATTATGCGCAGGTCGCAGCCCGCATCAACGGCGTGGCCGGCGTCAAATACGCGATCCCGCTGATCGACGGCCAGGTGCTGGCGCAGGGCAATGTCGGCGGCGGCATGGGCGCGCTGGTGCGCGGTATCAGGGCCGAAGACCTCGGCAAGATCGCAATCGTCGCCCAAAACGTCAAGCAAGGCACGCTTGAGGGCTTCGACTCCGGCGAGGGCGTCGCCATCGGCAAGCGCATGGCGGAGAATCTCGGCCTTGTGCTCGGCGACACCATTACGCTGATCTCGCCGGATGGCGATGTGACGCCGATGGGCACGACGCCGCGACTGAAGGGCTACAAGGTGGCGGCGATCTTCGAGGTCGGCATGTCGGAGTATGACAGCTCCATCGTCTACATGCCGTTTTCCGAAGCGCAGCTCTATTTCAACATGGACGGCAGGGCGCAGACGATCGAGATCTATGTCGACAATCCCGATAATGTCGACGCGCTGAAACCGCTGGTCGATGCGGCGGCGCAACGGCCGATCGACATGGTCGACTGGCGCCAGCGCAACGAGACGTTCTTTTCAGCACTGCAGGTCGAGCGCAACGTCATGTTCATGATCCTGACGCTGATCGTGCTGGTGGCGGCGCTCAACATCATCTCCGGCCTGATCATGCTGGTGAAGGACAAGGGCCACGATATCGCCATCCTGCGCACGATGGGCGCCTCGCGCGGCGCCATCCTGCGCATCTTCCTGATGACGGGCGCTGCGATCGGCGTAACCGGCACGCTCGCCGGCGTGCTGCTCGGGGTGCTCATCTGCACCAACATCGAATCGATCCGCCAGTTCTTCTCCTGGATGACCGGCAAGGTGCTGTTCAATCCGGAACTCTATTTCCTCAGCCAGCTGCCGGCAAAGATGGACCCGCGCGAGACCACCTATGTCATCCTGATGGCGCTCGGCCTGTCCTTCCTGGCAACAGTGTTTCCGGCATGGCGCGCCGCACGGCTCGATCCGGTCGAGGCCTTGAGATACGAATGAAGTCCGAGATCATTATCGAGCTGAAGAGCGTCGAGCGGCACTATGTCCAGGGGCCGCGCAAGCTCACCATTTTGAACGGCGCCGACTTTTCGCTGAAGCGCGGCGAGATGGTGGCGCTGGTGGCGCCGTCGGGCACCGGCAAGTCGACGCTGCTCCATACGGCGGGCCTGCTCGAGCGCCCCGACGCCGGTGACGTCATTCTGGCCGGCCGCGCCTGCGGACGGCTCTCCGACGACGAACGCACGGCAATCCGCCGCAACGATGTCGGCTTCGTCTATCAGTTCCATCATCTGCTGCCGGAGTTTTCGGCACTGGAAAACATCATGATGCCGCAGCTGATCAAAGGGCTTTCGCGCAAGGAGGCGTCGGAGCGCGCAGCACAGCTGCTCGACTATATGCAGATCGGCAAGCGCGCGTCGCACCGTCCGTCGGAGCTGTCCGGCGGCGAGCAGCAGCGCGTCGCCATTGCCCGCGCGGTCGCCAATGCGCCCTTGCTGCTGCTCGCCGACGAGCCGACCGGCAATCTCGACCCGGTCACCGCCTCCTATGTCTTCGAGGCGCTTGGCGCGCTGGTCAAGCAGTCCGGCCTTGCCGCGCTGATCGCGACCCACAATCACGAACTCGCCTCGCGCATGGACCGCCGGATGACGTTGGCGGATGGCAAGGTCGTTCCGTTGTAGGCCCCAACTTCCTCATCCTAGGGTCTGCGCCGCGTCGCTGCGCTCCTTGCTCCGCCCTAGGATCACGAAGTGATTGGTGCGTGTCCCGATCGCAAAGGCATGCGATGCGCCCTGCGTCAGCACTGCCGTCACCCCGTCAACCTTTCCTTAACCCTGCCCAAACCGGCTGTCAGGATTCATCGGCCTGCCGCTTTCCGCTCATTGACTTTCGAACAAAGTTAGAACAAAATACGAACATATCAACAACAGGAGAGAGTTATGAGCGATCTTGTTCAGGACGTCGTTTCGTTGGTGTGCATGAGTGCGTTTCTGGTTTCCATGGCTGTCTGGATCGGCGCCATGTGATGCAACTGCGGTTCGCCGCACTGTTTTAGGCGGGCAGGAAGGCGCTGTGCCGTTAAGCCTTTCTTGCCGCCATGACGCTAGGCTGCCCCGCCAAGACAGGGAGCAAAAACCTCAGGTGTCGCCGATCGTGACGGCCCTTCTGGTGGCCGGTAATCTCGGACTGATTTTCCTTCTGATGACTGCGCCGCTCGGTTTGCGCACGGTGAGGCTCAGCCGCGTGGTCGCAATGGACCGGCAGCGCCTCTGGCAGGCGCTGTGGCCGCTCGGCAGCGATGCCGGCTGGTCCGGCGAGATACTCTCGGCCCAGCCGCTGGACGGGCAGGGCACGGCCCGCATCCTGCTGTCCTGGGAGGGCCGGGACGGCCAGCCGATCGAGCGAAGGTCGCGCTTCGAGGACGTCGTCGAAGGCAGTCGTTTTTCGATGCGGGTCATCGAGGATACCGCGCTCGACGCGTCGTTCTGGAAGGATTTTTATGAGACCACTGAACTCACCTCGGAAGGTGCCGGCACGCGGGTGACGCTCAGCCAGACCGATCGCTATCGCGGCGTCGCCTTCTTGGTGTTCCGCTACTTCGCCATGCGCCGCGAGCTCGGCAAGCTGGAGGTCTGGGCGAGGACCGGACAATATCGCAAGGGCGGTTGGTTCGAGCATCCGCTGAGCCAGGTCGGTTTCGCCGTTCTTTCGGCTTTCATCCTGTGGCCGTTCTTCGGGCTCAATCTCGGCGGCCTGGCGCTGGCCGCGATCCTGACCTCGGTGGTCGCCCTGCATGAGCTCGGCCACATGGCGGCCTTTCGGCTGACCGGTCATCGCAAGGCGCGGATGATCTTTATCCCGCTGCTCGGCGGCCTCGCCATTGGTGGCCGGCCTTATGACAGCCGCTTCGAGGTCGCCTTCGTGGCGCTGATGGGCGCCGGCTTTTCCGCGTTCCTGGTTCCGCTGCTGATCGTCGCCAGCGGGCTCGCATCCGGCGAGGGACATCGGCTTGCCGCGGCCCTTCTGGCGACGCTTGCCGGCTTTGCCGCATTGTTCAACATCGCCAATCTGGTGCCGGTTTGGAAATTCGACGGCGGTCAGGTGCTGCGCCAGATCTGCCCGGGGCCGGCCGCCCTGGCGCTCGCCTCGTTTTCCCTGCTCTCGGCCTTGCTGTGGCTTGGCTGGCTGGCCGGCTTTTCCCAAAGCTTTCTGCTGGTGGCGGGCGCCGTCTTTGCCATCCTCAGCCTGATGACAGTGGGTAGCGGGGTAAAACCGCGCCACGAATTGAAGCCGATCCGCATCTTCGATCGTTTCGCCATGGCCGGCGCGCTGCTGGCCGTCTTCGCCATTCACGGTTTCGGGCTGTTGTGGGCCTCGGCGCGGTTGCTTTGAGCGTTGGTCGAGGCGAGACTCAGCCGGCCTTGCGAGCCGGTTCTGTAGAAGTTGACTTCGCTGCCCCGAAAACATCCTCGAAGGCGGATTTCAGCGCCAGGTCGAAATCGGCCATGGTTACGGGCAGGCCGAGGTCGACGAGGCTGGTGACGCCGTGATCCGGCACGCCGCATGGCACGATGCCGCTGAAATGGCTGAGATCCGGCTCGACATTGACGGCAATGCCATGAAAGCTCACCCAGCGCCGCAGCCGGATGCCGATGGCCGCGATCTTGTCTTCAGCCGGCGAGCCGTCGGGCAGGGACGGGCGCTCGGGCCGCACCACCCAGACGCCGACGCGGTCCTCGCGGCGTTCGCCGCGTACATTGAAGGCGGCAAGCGTGCCGATGATCCACTGCTCGAGCGCGGCGACGAAGGCGCGCACATCCTCACGCCGGCGCTTCAGGTCAAGCATGACATAGGCAACCCGCTGCCCCGGCCCGTGATAGGTGTATTCGCCGCCGCGCCCGGCGGCAAAGACCGGGAAACGGTCGGGGTCGATCAGGTCCTCGATGCGGGCGCTGGTCCCGGCGGTGTAAAGCGGCGGATGCTCGACCAGCCAGACCATCTCGGCGGCTGCACCCGCGCGGATCGCCTCGGCGCGCGCTTCCATCAGGGCCAGCGCATCGGTGTAGCCGGTCAGGCCGGGCTCGATGCGCCATTCGACCGGCGCCGAACCCGGCAAGGGCAGGAACGACGTGGCGATCTGGCTGCGTTCGGTCATGGCTTTTTCGTTTTTCGCGTGATGCACGCCGGCTTGGCGAAACCGCCTTGCGCTCTGGGGCCAAATGCATTTGCCCTTCATATGGCGGTATCCGGCTGAAACGTCCAGTTCGCCACGCATTTCGGCCTTCGCGCACGACCCCGAAGATAGGAACGATCTTCGGAAAGGATCATGCGCCAAATCAAAGTGCTGCAGCGTCCTTTGCGCGTCCCACAGGACGCGCGGCGCTGTAGAGGCCGATATGCCAATTCGCGGCGATTATTGCGCGCCGCGCCCTTGTTTCGCAGGAAACGATTTGCTACACGCCGCGAGCCGGTTCGTTCCGGCTCCTACCACGGGCGGTCGTGGCGGAATTGGTAGACGCGCAGCGTTGAGGTCGCTGTGGGGCAACCCGTGGAAGTTCGAGTCTTCTCGACCGCACCATAATTTTTCGGCCATTGAAATCATTGCGGCTTCTCAGGCCGTCGACGCCAAATCATCGCCTTTGGCGCTTGAACCGGCCGCAGCAGAGTTGCAACAAGAGGTCGCAGAGCCGCACGCGAACGCCGCTTGGCTCGCACCGGCCAGCCTCCTGCACCTGAGTCCCCGGCTTTGCCGGTGGCGGGGCAGGGGATGTGGTTGACCTAAGCGGCGCGTCGTTGCGGGAAATGGAGACCCGGACGGGCTCGACGAGGGTCAACGGCCGTCACGACGGTGTGGTGGTGATCGCAGTAGACGCGATCCGGCGACGTCGGCCCGGCACAAAACCGGTAACCACCGGGTACCGACCGGTCTTCGCTCACCGGGAAGCGGCACTGGTGCAGGCCTAGCTGAATGAGGGGGACGTCTCTCGACGCTGGTCTGATATTTTCACGCATGATGGTTTTCAGTTTCCTGGTTCATAGCCATTGCCGGCTGACGGCCGCGATGCGACCGGTCGGAGCGAGCTTCTCTCGTTTTGGAGGGCTGTGCCACATATGGTGCTGATAGCACCGTCAAAGAAGCCCGGCGCCCCGCTTCTGCAGCCAAATCGTTTGCGACTTAAGGCCACACCCGCGAGCGCCCGAAGCACCTGTCCGGCCGGGATTTGCCGGCGCGCCGTTGCATAGCCTCAGTCCGTCGCCGCCGATCGCTTGAAGACGATGGTGACCCTGGTTCCCTCGCCGGCACTCGACTTGACGTCGAATTGCGCCTTGGCATTTTCGGTCAGCGACCGCGCGATCAAGGAGCCGAGCTTGCCGGGCCTGGGCCAGGTCTCACCCGTCGGCAGACCGATCCCATCATCGGCGACAGTCACCCGGCAACCATCGCCGCTGACGACGCTGTGCAGCGTGATCGTGCCGCCATCGCGCCCGACGAATGCATGTTTGAGAGCGTTGGTCAGCAACTCATTGACGACCAGGCCTGTCGGCATGGCAACGTTGATGGATACCGGATAGGTATCCACCTTAAGGTCGAGGCGGATACCTTCGACTGCGTGCGACGCCATGACGGCGGACGCGATCTGGCTAAGGTACACGCCAAGATCCACCTCATCCTTCTGCTGGTCAGCCGACAATGTCTGGTAGAGGATTGCCAATGCGTCTACCCGGCCGGCAAGCCTTTCGAAACGCTTCTGGTCCGGTTCGGTGGCGTTGCGGGTTTCCATCCGGATCAAAGCGGTGATCATCTGCAGATTGTTTTTCACCCGATGCTGCAGTTCGCGCAACAGGGTGTCCTTCTCCCGGATGAGCTCCTCCGCGGGTCGCGCGTCCTCGGTCTCACCGTGTGCCGTGACGTCGACAAGCGCCACCAGCCGGAAGCAGGGCTTGCCGTTGTCGTCCTCGATAACGTTGGAATAAACGTCGACGATTGCCGGCTTGTCCTCGCCGCGCTCGAGGCGAAACGTGCCGACGAAATCGGTGTCTTCAACGACAGCCTCGGCGAGCGGCCTGTCCTTCTGCCGATGAAGCCCCCTGCCGGAAAGGGCCGCCCAGTTTTCCCGCGCAAGCTTCGGCGCCTTGAGGTCCGAGAGCTTCTCGAATTCGGGATTGGCGTAGACGACACGTTCCTTCGCGATCAATTCCGAGACGGCGATCGCGATCGGCATCTGGTCGAGAAATTTCTTGAACTGGTCGCTTTCCAGCGCGGTGGCGAGGTCAGGCGTATCGAGCAATTGCTCGACAGCGTCAGCCTTATCGGAGTCTGTCATCTCGGCGCCTGCGTGATGCGTGGAAGCCATCAATATCAGGCATGCAATTCACCCGCCATCTCCAATATCGAAGGGGATACGACAGCGTCACTACTGGTGCGGGCCGCGTCGCGCAGCGCTCCACCGCCTGCCGCTCACGAACGAATTGGACAGAAGGCATTTTTCTCAGGGCCGCCGAACTTTGAAAAGAAATGTCTATGGAATTTGTAGAATTACGCTTTGAATGGGATCTCGGTACTGCTCGCAAGCCTTGGCGGCCTTCGCCTCCTGAGTTGAGATCAGTGCTCTCGTTGCCAAGCAAGTCGGCTCCCGATGAGGGAGTTGCTCCGCCGATCGCTATGCGGCCGGCAGACGGCGGAGCATTGCCACCAGCCCGCGGCTTTAGAGGAAGAGGTTCCCATGACCAGACTTACCCCCGTAGAGCAGATCATCCCGGATGCCGATATTGTCCCGCTTACCGGACGCGTCGGCGCAGAGATCAGGAACATTCGGCTCTCCGGCGACCTGCCGCAGCAGACGGTCGCGGCGATCAACCAGATCCTGTTGCGGCACAAGGTGGTGTTCTTCCGCGACCAGGCGCATCTCGACGATGCCGAGCAGGAGCGCTTTGCCCAGCGTCTCGGCGACCTCGTCCCGCATCCGACCCAAGGTCCCGTCAAGGGAACGGCGTCCATTCTCGAACTCGATTCCAGCCGTGGCGGCGGTCGCGCCGACCAATGGCATACCGATGTCACCTTCGTCGACGCCTATCCGAAATTCTCCGTTCTTCGCGGCGTCGTCATACCGCCGGCCGGCGGCGACACCATCTGGTCGAACACCGCGGCCGCCTATCAGGACCTGCCCGAGCCGTTGAAGCTGCTGGCCGACAATCTCTGGGCGGTGCACAGCAACGCCTACGATTACGCCGCGGTGCGGCCGCGTGCGAGCGCCGCGGAAAAGAAGCACTTCGAGGAAATCTTCACCTCGACGATCTACGAGACCGAGCATCCCGTTGTCCGCGTCCATCCCGAAACAGGCGAGCGCTCGCTGCTGCTCGGCAATTTCGTGCAACGGCTGATCGGTCTTTCCAAAAGCGATTCGGCGAAGCTCTACGAGGTGTTCCAGTCCTATGTCACGGCGCCGGAGAACACCGTGCGCTGGCGCTGGAAGGCCGGCGATGTGGCGATCTGGGATAACCGCGCGACGCAGCACTACGCCGTCAACGATTACGGCGACCAGCACCGGGTGGTGCGTCGCGCCACGGTCGACGGCGACATTCCGGTCAGCGTCGACGGCCGCCGCAGCGCCACCCGCACCAAGGTCGCGAAGCCGGCAGCCGACAAGGCGGCATGAGGCGCGGTCGAACGCGAAGGCCGCTGTTCAGGCGGCCTTCTTCATCCCCGCCAGCGTCTCTGCAACCACCTCACCAAACGACGACGGCGTCGGCACGATGATCACCCCGGCGTCCTTGAGGATCTCCACCTTTTCCTGCGCCGACTCGCCGAAGGCCGAGATGATGGCGCCGGCGTGGCCCATGCGGCGGCCTTTGGGGGCGGAGAGGCCGGCGATGTAGGCGATCAGGGGCTTGCGCATATTATCGCGCGCCCAGATCGCGGCTTCGGCTTCCTGCGGTCCGCCGATCTCGCCGATCATCACCACCGCGTCGGTGTCGTCATCCTGTTCGAACAGTTTCAGCATGTCCTTGAAGGACGAGCCGTTGATCGGGTCGCCGCCAATGCCGACGCTGGTCGAGACGCCGATGCCGAGCGACTTCATCTGCGACGCCGCCTCGTAGCCCAGGGTTCCGGAGCGGCCGACAATGCCGACGCGGCCAGGCAGATAGATGCTGCCGCGCATGATGCCCATCAGCGCCTGTCCGGGCGTGATGACGCCGGCGCAGTTCGGGCCGATCAGCCGCATGCGGTCCTCGTAGCGGTAGCGCAGCATGTAGCGCTTGACCTGCATCATGTCCTGCGACGGGATGCCGTCGGTGATGCAGACGCAGAGTTTTATGCCGGCGTCGGCCGCTTCCATGATGGAATCGGCGGCAAAGGGCGGCGGCACGAAGACGATGCTGGCCTCGGCGCGGGTCTCGCGCACCGCGCCCTTGACCGTGTTGAAGACAGGCAGGCCGAGATGCTTCTGGCCGCCTTTGCCGGGGGTGACGCCGCCGACCAGCTTGGTGCCATAGCGTTTCATGTCGTCGGCATGGAAGCTGCCGATCTTGCCGGTGAACCCCTGGACGATGACGCGGGTGCTGCGGTTGAGCAGGATTGCCATTTTCTCGACCTCCCTCAGGCTGCTTTTTTCTTGGTGGCCGCGCGCCAGGCAGCGACGGCTTTTTCGGCGGCTTCGGCCAGCGTGTCGGCAACGATTACCGCCTCGCCGGAATCGGCCAGGATGCGGCGGCCTTCCTCGGCCTTGGTGCCGGAGAGACGGACCACCAGCGGCACGTTGACGCCGACCTCGCGTATCGCCTTGATGATGCCTTCGGCGACCCAGTCGCAGCGGTTGATGCCGGCGAAGATGTTGACCAGGATGGTCTCGACATTCTTGTCGCCGAGCACGGCGCGGAAGGATTTCGCCACCCGCTCCGGCGAGGCGCCGCCACCGATGTCGAGGAAGTTGGCCGGTTCGCCGCCGGCGATCTTGATCATGTCCATGGTCGCCATGGCGAGCCCTGCGCCATTGATGATGCAGCCGATGTTGCCGTCGAGGCCGACATAGGAGAGGCCACGGTCGCTGGCAAAAGTTTCGCGCGGATCTTCCTGGCTTTTGTCGCGCAGCTCGGAGATTTCCGGCCGGCGGAACAACGCGTTCTCGTCGAACGACATTTTGGCGTCGAGCGCGATCAGATTGCCGTCGCGGGTCACCACCAGCGGATTGATCTCCAGCATCGAGGCGTCGTAGTCGCGGAACACCTGATAGCAGGCGAAGATGGTTTCGGTCGCCTTGCCGATCAGATTGTGGTCGAGGCCGAGCCCGAAGGCGATCTCGCGCGCCTGGAAACGCTGCATGCCGACGCCGGGATCGACCGATGTGCGCAGGATGGAGTTCGGTGCCTTCTCGACGATGTCCTCGATCTCCATGCCGCCGGCAGCGGACGCCACGATCATGACGCGCTCTTCCTTGCGGTCGAGCACGAAGCCGACATAGAGCTCCTGCGCGATATCGACGGCTTCCTCGAGATACAGGCGCGAAATCAGCTTGCCGCGCGGGTCGGTCTGCTGTGTCACCAGCTTGCGGCCGAGCATGCCCTCGGCCGCGCTGGAAATCTCCTCGTCATTGGCGCACAGTTTGATGCCGCCGGCCTTGCCGCGGGCGCCGGAATGCACCTGCGCCTTCAGCACCCATTTGGCGCCGCCGATCTCGCGGGCCCTGTAGGTCGCCTGCTCGGGGCTGTAGGCCAGCCCGCCGCGCGGCACATGCACGCCGTGGCGTGCCAGCAGTTCCTTGGCCTGATATTCGTGGATGTCCATTTTGTCCTCCCTGAACAGTCAATGCGTGGCGACGCGCGGCTCGCTAGAGAATTGGCTGGCCCGTTCGATTGCCTCGTTGACCACCAGAACATTGCGCGCCATGCGTTCCGACGCTGCGTCGATCATCTTGCCGTCGAGTGCGGCCGCTCCCTTGCCCTGCGCCTCCGCCTCCTTCAGCACTTCGAGGATGCGCCGGGCGCGGGTGACCTCTTTTTCCGGTGGAGAGAAGACGTCGTTGGCAAGCGCGATCTGCGAGGGGTGGATCGCCCACTTGCCTTCGATGCCCAGCGCCGCCGCGCGCCTGGCGCCAGCGATGTAGCCCTCCGGATCGGAGAAGTCGCCGAACGGCCCGTCAATGGCGCGCAAGCCATAGGCGCGGCAGGCGACGGTCATGCGCGACAGAGCGAAATGCCACTGATCGCCGGGATAGTCGGGGTTGAGGCCGCCAATGTTGACCGTGCGCGCCTTGCAGCTTGCCGCATAGTCGGCGACGCCGAAATGCATGGCTTCCAGCCGGCCGGGTGTCGCGGCAATCGCCTCGACATTGGCCATGCCGAGCGCGGTCTCGATCAGCGCTTCGAGGCCGACGCGGGTCCTGAAACCCTTTGCCATCTCGATCTGGTTGACCATGGCCTCGACCATGTAGAGGTCGGCCGGCACGCCGACCTTCGGCACCAAAATGGTGTCCAGCCGGTCACCGGCCTGCTCCATGACGTCAACCACGTCGCGGTACATGTAGTGCGTGTCGAGGCCGTTGATGCGCACCGAGACGGTCTTGCCCTTGGCGCGCCAGTCGATGTCGTTGAGCGCCTGGATGATGTTCTTGCGGGCGCGTTCCTTGTCGGGCGGGGCGACCGCATCCTCGATGTCGAGGAAGATGAAGTCGGCGGCGCTGTTGGCCGCCTTGTCGATCATTTCCGGGCTGGAGCCTGGAACCGCCAGCTCGCTGCGCTGCAGCCGTAATTTCTTGAGGTGGTTGATGGTGTGGCTCATTGTCGGCTCCTCAGGCGGCTTCGGCGACCGGCACGGCGGCCGAGGCGCGGAAGTGCTGGATGGCGGCGCCGACGCCGGAGCCGGGCGCCAGCCGTACGCCGCAGTCGAGCAGCGCCATTTCGGCGGCCGAGAGCGAGGCCAGCACCATCACCTCGTTCAGCCAGCCGAGATGGCCGATGCGGAAGACCTTGCCGATCACCTTGTTGAGGCCGCCGCCGAGCGCGGTCTGGTATTTCTGGTAGGCGCGCTTGACCACATCGCCGCTGTCGACGCCGTCCGGCACCAGGATGGCGCTGACGGTGTCGGAGTGCCATTTAGGCGTCTTGGCGCAGAGCTTCAGGCCCCAGGCGTCGACCGCCTTGCGCACGCCTTCGGCGAGGCGATGGTGACGGGCGAAGATGTTTTCCAGCCCTTCCTCGGCGATCAGGTCGAGCGAGGCGCGCAGGCCGCGCAGCAGCTGAGTAGCCGGCGTATAAGGGAAATAGCCGGCGTCGTTGGCGCGGATCATATCTTCGAAGGAGAAGAAACAGCGGCGGTGGGTGGCGCTCCGCGAGGCCACCAGCGCCTTCTTGCTGACGGAGAGGAAACCGAGGCCGGCGGGCAGCATGAAACCCTTCTGCGAGCCGCTGACCGCGCAATCGACGCCCCATTCCTCCTGGCGAAAGTCGATCGAGCCGATCGACGAGACGCCGTCGACGAAGAGCAAAGCAGGGTGGTTGGCGTCATCGAGCGCGGCGCGGCAGCCGGCGACGTCGCTGGTCACGCCGGTCGCGGTCTCGTTTTGGGTGCAGAAGACTGCCTTGATGCGGTGCGCCTTGTCGGCCCTGAGCCGCTCGGCATAGAGCTCGAGCGGCACGCCGGTTCCCCATTCGCAGTCGATGACATCGACCTCGAAGCCGAGCCGTTCGGCCATGTCGACCCACAGATGCGAGAACTGGCCGAAGCGCGACATCAGCACGCGGTCACCGGGGCTGAGCACATTGGTCATCGCCGCTTCCCAGGCGCCGGTGCCGGAGGAGGGATAGATGAAGACGCGGCCGGTCTCGTTCTTGAACACCGTCTTGATGTCTTCGAACAGCGGTAGCGTGAGATCGGGGAAGGATGCTGCACGCATGTCCTCCATCGGCAGGTTCATCGCCTGGCGGACCTGTTCGGGAATGTTGGTCGGTCCGGGAATGAAAAGATGGGTGAAACCGGCCATGTCGCGAACTCCTCCTGATCCAGCAAAGCGGTGATGGGGAGTTTCGTTTCGACGGCTAATGGCAACAACACCTCAAGAGGTAACATCTTGCCGCGCGCGGGTGGGGGTTGCCTACCCGGGTGACCTACCCGCGGCTCATCGCTTTCCTACCCGAACGGCTGCTTCTGGGTACGCCGCTCGCGCGCATAGAGCGCGACGGCCATCGCCCGGTTGCGGACGTCGAGCTTGTCGTAGAGATTCTTGAGGTGATACTTCACCGTGTTCTCGGAAATCCCCGTACGCGTCGCGATCTGCAAATTGGTCCAGCCGTCGGACAGCACGGCCAGCAGTTCGCGCTCGCGCACGGTGAGCAGCGACAAGGGCGTGTCGTTGACCTTATTGATGTCGATGTAGGGGATGCAGATGCGTCCATGCGCGACGGCCAGGATGGTCTCGAAGATGATCGCTGGATCGTCGAACTGGAAGCAGTAGCCCTGGGCGCCGAGGCGCACGCACTGCTTCAGGATGCCGATGTCGTGGTCGTTGGAAAACACCGCGATGCGCACGCCGAGCTTGCGGCTGTGAACCTCGGCCAGCACATCGGCGCCGTCCATGTCGGCAAGCTTCCACCCGATGATTGCGACGTCGAATTCGCCTTCCGCTGCCAACTCAAGAAAATGCCTGCCGCTTTGCACGCAGGCCAGGAGCTCGAAGCGCCCGTCGCAGTCCAGCATGTCGCGCAGCGCCGATATCACGAGCGGATTGCGTTCGGCCACGACCACGCGCACGCGCCGTTCCTCGATTGCTTTCTGCGTCTGCGACCTGATCTTCAAGGGCTTCCGGCTGTTCTGGTTGTCGCCTGGGCGGGTCCGGCCTTTGCCTGAACCTGCATCATGACAATTCTGCCCCAACCGTGCTGGGGTGCTCTTTCCCCAGCGACATGCGCTGTCGCGCCGCCTGAATCCTGGGCGGCGTCATATCCTGATGAAATCGCTCTCGCCCATATGCAGGGCGGGGCGCATTTCGTTTGATATTACCGTGCGTTGCGCGCTAGACCTGACAGGCACCTTTTCCGAAATTCCCATGGCGGGAGCCGCTGGTGGAACGCCAGGACGACCACACGACCGGCGCCAAAGCCGCTGACGATGCCCACGCCGACATCTATGGCGAGGACGGCGCCGTTCTGTCATCATTCCTCGCCCAGATCGGGGCGGCGATCGCCGATCGCGATACGCTGACGCTGAAGCGCGAAGTCGACGACCTGCACCAGTCGGAACTTGGCGATCTGCTCGAGGCCCTGCACCCCGAACAGCGTCGCGCCCTTGTCGAACTGCTCGGCGCCGACTTCGACTTCTCGTCGCTGACCGAGGTCGACGAGGCGATCCGCCGCGATATCGTCGACAATATGCCCAATGAGCAAATTGCCCAGGGCATGCAGGACCTCGATTCCGACGACGCGGTCTACATTCTCGAAGATCTTGAAAAGGAAGACCAGGACGAGATCCTGTCGCAGCTGCCGTTCACCGAGCGGATCAGGCTGCGCCGCTCGCTCGACTACCCGGAAGAGACCGCCGGCCGCCGCATGCAGACCGAGTTCGTCGCCGTGCCGCCGTTCTGGACCATAGGCCAGACCATCGACTACATGCGCGAAGACAAGAACCTGCCCGAGCGGTTCAGCCAGATCTTCGTCATCGATCCAAGCTTCAAGTTGCTCGGCGCCATCGACCTCGACCAGATCCTGCGCACCAAGCGCACGACCAAGGTCGGAGACGTGATGCACGAGACGAGGCACGCCATTCCGGCCACCATGGACCAGGAAGAGGCGGCGCGGGACTTCGAGCAATACGATCTTCTGTCCGCCGCCGTCGTCGACGAGAACGAGCGGCTGGTCGGCGTGCTGACCATCGACGACGTCGTCGACGTCATCCAGCAGGAGGCCGAGGAAGATCTGCTGCGCATGGGCGGCGTCGGCGACGAAGAGTTGTCCGACAGCATTCTTTCGACCTCGCGCTCGCGCGTGCCCTGGCTGCTGGTCAACCTGTTGACGGCGTTCCTGGCGGCATCGGTGATCGGGCTGTTCGACCGCACCATCGAGCACATCGTGGCGCTGGCCGTGCTGATGCCGATCGTGGCCGGCATGGGCGGCAATGCCGGTTCGCAGACCATGACCGTCACCGTGCGCGCGCTGGCGACCAGGGATCTCGACATCTACAATGCCGGCCGCATCATCCGCCGCGAAATGGGCGTGGGTTCCATCAACGGCATCATCTTCGCCGTGCTGATCGGCATCGTAGCGGCCGTCTGGTTCCGCGATCCCAATCTGGGCGGCATCATAGCGGCGGCCATGATCATCAACATGTTCGTGGCAGCTCTTGCCGGTATCCTGATCCCGCTATTGCTCGACCGGTTCAAGATCGACCCGGCGGTGGCGTCGGCGGTTTTCGTCACCACCGTCACCGACGTCGTTGGCTTCTTTGCCTTCCTCGGGCTGGCCACCTGGTGGTTCGCTATCCCTTGAGAAAGAGGCGTTGCGGGTTCAATTGACTTTTACGTAAATGTGGTGCGAGGCTTGCGCGGGGTTTCATGCCGAGTCCGGCTTGGAACGGGGTTGATCGGAATGCGTTGGAAGTCCCGGGCGACCGGGCGTTTTCCGATGTTCCGACATTTGGAGCAAAGATGCGGGAATATTATTCGATCACCGAACTGACCCGCGAATTCGACGTGTCGACGCGGACGTTGCGCTTCTACGAGGATGAGGGGCTGGTGCAACCGGTCCGGCGGGGCCGCACAAGGCTGTTTCGCCCATCTGACCGGCATCTGATCCGCCAGATCATGCGCGGAAAGCGGCTCGGCTTCTCGATCAACGAAATCCGCGAAATCATCCAGATGTACAAGGAACCGCCCGGCGAGGTCGGTCAACTCAAGCTGATGATCAAGCGCATCGAGGAGAAGCGCGAGGATTTGCGCCAGAAGCGGCGGGATCTCGAGGAGACGCTGGCGGAGCTCGACCAGGCCGAGGAGTCATGTGTTGAGCGGCTGGTGGAGCTGGGGGTTAATACCTGAGCGGACCCCCGAGCGTTTGCGCGCCCGTCGCAAACGTTCGCGATTAGCCGGAGCCCTTCCCACTTCGTCATTCTAGGGCGAAGCAGGAGCGAAGCTCCGTCGCGGAGACTCTAGAATCCATTCCGTGACATCGGTCGTGGAGTGCAGCGGTAGCGAATTCTGGACCATAGCAACGCTCTGGAGTCGCGGCATGGATCCTCGGGTCTGTGCTGCGTCGCTGCGCTCCTTGCTTCGCCCGTGGATGACGACGAGACAGCCGTTTCGGCTAATCGCTGAAGTGTGCGGCCCTGCCGGCGACCACACGCCGCCTCAGATCCAGCGCCTGACCCGCTTCGCATAGTCGCGGTACTTCTTGCCGAATTTGGCGAACAGCACCTTCTCCTCGCTCTCGATGGCGACCTTCTGCGTTGCAAAAGCCGCGATCAGGGCCAGCGGCAGGAACCATATGATCCCCGAGACGAAGGCGACGCCGATCAAAAGCAGCGTGTTGGCCAGATACATCGGGTTGCGCGTGACGCCGAACGGGCCAGACGTCACCAGATGCTCCGGCAAGCCATTGGGGTTCATCGTCGTTTTGGCCCGGATCATGGTGCGGATAGCGGTGAACCAGAGGGCTGCGACGGCAAACAGCACCACAAAGCCGGCGGCAAACAAAAGGTCGCCCAAGAGGTCGCCGATCCAGGGCAGGGGATAGAACAGGCCGAGCGCGATGCTGATGGCAATGGCGGCGATGTAGATCAGCGGCGGCCATGGGATCAGCCGTGGTCTCGGTAGATCGGGTTTTGCCAGCCCGGGTTTTGTGAGCTTGTCGGTCATTGTTGCCCTCCCTGCGTCATCGGACTCTCCTCCGTCCTTGCGGTGCAGATGCCGGCGAGTTCACCGAGATGCGCTTTGAACTCCGGGGTCTGGTCACCATTGTAGAGCCGGTCGAATGCCGCTTCGCTTTGCAGCGTGTCCAGCATGCACACACAATAGCTGGTGCAGAACTCCGTGTCGCGCTGCTGTTCGCAAGATACCTGGCATTCCTTGAGGAAGATCACTTCCCTTGTTTCGACGGGCGCCGGCGCAATCTGCGAGAACAGCCAGACGCAGCCGAACAGCAGCGGCTGGTGGATCAGGTAGAAAGCCAGGCTGTGGCGGCCGATGAAGGTGAGCGGCCTGGTCCAGCTTCCTGATCCCAGCGTGGCCAGCCGCGCCAGCAGGCCGGTGGTGGACGCAAACTTTGCCGCGGCGATGCCGAGAAGTACGGCGCCGAACCAGGGAAACAGCGGCACGTAATCGTTGGAGCGCGGGTTGATCGCCGACAGGCCGACCCACCACAGCGCCGGATGATCGAAGGCTTCGGATCGGAGATAGAGGGGGACTGCGATCACCAAAGCTGCCACGAAAAGCGTCAGCAAGGACGGCAGCCGCAAGAACAAAAGGCCGAGCAGGCTGGCCAGCGCGATCTCGTGCAGGATGCCGAAGAAGATGAAGCTGTCCGGCGTGATGAAGTACGTGACCGCCGATATAGCGGCTGCCGCGACGGCGACCATGGCAAAGCGTTTCCAGAAGCCGGTCCAGCGGATCTGCCTGCCATGCGCGAGAAACAGGCTGACGCCGACCAGGAACAGGAAGGCCGAGGCGATGCAGCGCGCATAGATCTTCCACCAGCCGACGGCGGTGAGGCCGGGATCGGTGTAGTGGAAATTTTCGAGATCCCAGGTGAAGTGGTAGCTCGCCATGGCGATCAGCGCGATGCCGCGTACGACATCGATGGCGACGATGCGCTTCGGTTGATCTCGCTTCAGTTGATCTCCAGGGGGTGCGGTATGGATGCTCATGGTCTCGCGATCTGATTCAGCCCCAAAGACGACTATCACGGTTGCACCGGACAAAAGAAGGCCGCCCTCTACGCTCCGGGTCGCGCCGTGCGGCTGCATCGGGCGGCGCTTTAGGCCAGAGCCGGAAAGCCTTTGGCCGAATTCGCTTTTTGCCGGGAAGGGGTCGGTTTCCTGTTACCGACGGAGGAAGCGCCAGCGCAGATTTGACGCCGCGAGTCTGATTTGGGGATCAAATGTCCACCCATGTGCGCCATCCGATCTGGCTTCCGGCCCTGCGTCCGGCGGATGCGCGCACCTTTGCCTCGCTCTATGCGGTCGAATCCTTCGCCCGTGCCACGGTGTCGAGCGTCATCCCGATCCAGGCCTATGAGATTCTGCACAACGAGCAGATCGTCTCGATCCTCTACACCATCGTGGCGCTGCTCGGCCTGTCGGTGACCTTGTTCATGCCGATCTTGATCCGCAGGTTTGCCCGGCGCTGGGTCTATACCGCCGGCGCCTGCCTGCTGGCGATAGGCTCGCTGTTCTTCGTCACCCACACGCTTGCCGGGCAACTGGCAGGCATGCTGTGCCGCGTCATGGGGGCGAGCGCCCTGTCGATCACGCTCAACCTCTACATCATGGACAACATCCGCAAGACCGATTTCATGCAGGCCGAATCGCTGCGCATGGCGTGGTCGATGCTGGCCTGGACCGGCGGGCCGACACTCGGCATCTTCCTCTACACACGCTACGGCATCTATGCCGCGCATGGCGCGGTCGCGGTGTTTGCGTTGGCCTTGCTGGCGCTGTTCTGGACCTACAGGCTGGGCGACAACCGGTCGATCCGGCCGGGCAAGACACGGCCGGCCAATCCGCTGGCCAATATCGGCCGCTTCGTAGCACAACCCAGGCTCAGGCTGGCCTGGCTGATCGCCTTCGGCCGCTCCTGCTTCTGGACGACGTTCTTCGTCTACGGGCCGCTGTTCATGGTGATTACCGGCGAGGGCAAGCTTGCCGGCGGCCTGCTGGTTTCGGCCGGCAATGCGCTGTTGTTCATGGCGATCTTCTGGGGCAAAGCGGGAAAACGCTTCGGCGGCCGGCGCACCATGACCTTCGCCTATTTCGCGATGTCGGCGACGCTGCTTGCGGCGGGCGCGGTCGGCACTACCGCGCCGCTGCTTACGGGCTTTTTCCTGCTCTGCGGCGCCTTCTTCACCATCGCGCTCGATGCACTGGGCTCGACCGCCTTCATGCGCTCGGTGCGGTCCTATGAGCGGGCGCAGATGGCCGCGGTCTACCGCACCTATCTCGACTTTTCCGAGCTGACGCCGCCGCTGGTCTATTCGGTGGTGCTGGCGTTTTTCGGCCTCGGCTCGGTGTTCGTGACGCTGGGCATTCTGGCCGCGGTTTGCGGCTTTATCACCTGGCGCTATCTGCCGAAGTCGCTTTAGTCGCCGATCAGGCGGTTGCCTCAAGCGCTGCATGCCGCTCGCGCACCCAGTTGTGGAAGCGGTGCAGATCGTACTCCTCCGGCATTAGCACGCCGGCCTGGTGGCGCATCGAGCGCAGGCCTTTCTGATTGATCTCGCAGATCGCGGCATCCTCCTCCAGCACCTGGGTGCCGAAGGCGACGACATTGTCGATGTCGGTCTCAGCCAGCGCCTCGGGCGCGAACAGCCATTCGGCGGTGAGTTCGGTCTGTTCGGGACCGAGCGGCATCAGTCGCACCGTCCTGACATAATCGACATGGCCGACGATGAACATCGAGGGCAGGCTGGTGGCATAGGTCTGTCCGGCCGCACGCTCGGCTGGCGTCAGGCCCGGTAAGACCGGGCCATGGGCATGTCCGTCGCGCGACCAGGTCTCGGCGCCGGCGCGCAGGCCACCCGAAAACTCCGGCGCGTCATTGTCGGCATGGCGGACCCAGTCGGGGTCGTCGTGCCGGCTCATCAGGCCGCGGCCGTATATCGGCACCAGCCGAGACAGGTCCTTGTGGACGCCCGGGCAATGCAGGCACTCGTTGAAGTTTTCCCAGAAGATCTTCCAGTTGCAGTTCATCACCTTGCGCAGGACATGGCCTGATACCAGCGTTTCCAGCGGCCAGTTGGCGAGGTCGCCGGATGCGGGATCGAAGGAGGTCCCGGCGGAGCCGGCCGCAGCCTGCTGAAGGTTCACAAAGACAAAACCGCGCCACACCGACAGCGCCACCCGGTAGAGCGGATGATCTGCCTTGTCGAAACCATCTGGCAGCGATTTCGAGGGAACGCGCACGAGATCGCCGCGCAGCGAGTAGGACCAGGCGTGGTAGGGGCACGTGATGAGCCGCGCTTTCAGCCGGCCCTCGCTTTTCTGGCAAAGCTGCGAGCCGCGATGCCGGCAAGTGTTGTGGAAGGCGCGCAACTCGCCGGTCTCGTCCCGCAGAATGACGATTTCCTGCGTGCCGACGCGGAATGTCCGGAACGCCAGCGGCTGGGCGAGGTCGGCCTCGCGGCAGACGAGCAGCCAGCTTTTGTGCCAGATGGCGTCGAGATCGCGCTGGTAAGCCTCGCTATCCCAATAGGCCGACGACGGTAGCGTCGGTTCGGCCCGGCTCAGGCCGTTATAGGGGTCGCGCTCGCTCGGGCTGGGATGCATGGCTGGCTTCCTATGAAGCGTCAGCCGACACCCCGGCAAATCGTTTGTCAATCAGAGTGCCGCATTGCCGGTTGCAGGCGCGGCGCATAATCATGTCGTGGACACGGGACATTCGGAAATTGGGGGGATTCGGAAGTGGCCGCACGACAGATGTCGCTTACGCCGGAGCTGGTCGCGCGCTGCTGGCGCGAGATCAGGGACCCCGGGCCGGATCCGGACGCGATGCATCTCGATGAAGCCGACTATGACGCGCTGCTGGATGAATTGCAGGTCGAACTCCCGGACAGCGAACCGCTATGGCTGTTCGGCTATGGATCGCTGATCTGGAAACCGGAAATAGATTATGTCGAGGACCGCGTTGCGCTGGCGCGCGGCTGGCATCGGTCCTTTTGCATGAACATGACGCGCTGGCGCGGCACCAAGGACAGCCCCGGCCTGATGATGGCGCTGGACCGTGGCGGACAATGCAAGGGCGTCGCCTTTCGGCTGACCGGCAATAACCGGCGCGAGCAGTTGGGCCGGCTTTTCCGGCGCGAAGTCACGCTGAAGCCGACAAGCTACCGGCCGCGCATGCTCAAGCTTGCAAGCGAGGCCGGACCGCTCAGGGCATTGGCCTTCGTCATCAACCGCAACGGCCTGACCTATTCCGGACCGCTCGACGAGGGCAAGGTCGTCGAAAGGCTGGCAACGTCCTGCGGGCACTGGGGGTCGGGCGCCGACTATCTCTACAACACGGTGAAAAACCTTGAAGAGCGCGGCATTCACGATCGCCATCTGTGGCGGCTGCAGCGGCTGGTTGCCGAGCGGATCACCGCGTTGAACCCGTAACGCCGCATGGCGCATTCGCGCTGTTGGCCGGCGGAATTTGGTTTGCCGGATGCGACCGTTTCAGCCTATAGTCATGCATGTCGTCGGTTCCGTTAGGGACCAAGAGGGAATGCGGTGAGGGCTGACTTGTTGCCCAATGCCGTGGCTGCCCCCGCAACTGTGTGCGGTAGTCCTCTCCAAGCCACTGGGGATTTTTTCTTCGGGAAGGTGGGGAAGGGCGCTGATCCGCGAGCCAGGAGACCTGCCGGCGACAGGGAACTGACTTCGATGCCCTCGGGTGGAGGGCGAAAGGACAAGATATGAATACCGCTTCCGTCTCCCTCGGCGCTTCCGTCTCCTCGCAGTCGCGCTTCATGCAGCTCGTGCTTAGCGCGTTTCTGGGCATTTTCGTCGTCGGCGTTGTCGGTTTCTCGCACATCGATGCGGTCCACAATGCGGCGCACGACTATCGCCATTCGATGGCGTTTCCCTGCCACTGACGAGGATCTGACATCATGAACCTGTTTCGCAACGTCGTGTTCATCGCGGCGATCGCAGGGCTCGTGGCCGGTGTCGCTCTCGCCTGCATGCAGGCCTACGCCACCGTGCCGCTGATCCTCAAGGCGGAGGTCTACGAAAAGGCTGGTGGCGGCCATGAGCATCAGCATGCCGCGGCGCCCGCCGCCAACGCTGCGGACCCCGATGCCATGAGCACCGCCGCGCCGGCGGAAAATGCGGTGAGCAGCGCAGCACCGGCTGAAGCAGCCGCGCCGGCGGAGGACGAAGGCTGGGCGCCGGCCGACGGCTTCGAGCGTTTCGCCTTCAGTGTCGTCGCCAATATCGTCACCGGCATCGGCTTCGCGCTGGTCCTGGTGGCGGTTTCCGAGTTCGCCGGCGGCATCGGCAGCTGGCGCCAGGGCGTGTTCTGGGGTCTGGCGGGCTTTGCCGTGTTCGCGCTGGCGCCGGGACTCGGCCTGCCGCCGGAACTGCCGGCAATGCCGGCGGCCGATCTCATACAGCGCCAGATCTGGTGGTGGGCAACGGTGATGGCAACCGCGATCGGCCTTGCCCTTATTACCTTCCGCACGTCGGCGCCCCTGACCGTGCTCGCCGTCCTCCTGATCGTCGCCCCGCATATTGTCGGCGCGCCGCAGCCTGACAGTTTCGTAACGCCGATCCCGGAGGGCCTGCATCATCAGTTCGTGGTGGCGGTGACGCTGACCAATCTGGTGTTCTGGCTGGTGCTCGGCGCAGTTGTCGGCATAGTGCACTCGCGCTTCGCCGGCACCGCGACCAGCCTGCGCGACAGCTTTGCCTGATCGCAGTTTGACCTTCATCATCGGCGGTGCGCGCTCCGGCAAGAGCGCGCATGCCGAAACTTTGGCGACGGCGTTGCTGCCGCCATGGGCTTATATCGCCACCGCGCAAGCCTATGACGGCGAAATGCGCGAGCGCATCGCGCAGCACCGCTCGCGCCGCGGCGAGGGATGGGCGACCATCGATGCCCCGCTTGATCTTGCAGGCGCGCTCGAAGCTTTGCCGGACAACCAGCCGGTGCTTGTCGACTGCCTGACGCTGTGGCTGACCAATCATATGCTTTCCGACCATGATCTCGAGGCGGAATGCCGGCGGCTAGCCGACATGCTGTCGCGGCCGCGCGGGCCCTGGCTCGTTGTCTCGAACGAAGTCGGGCAAGGCATCGTGCCCGACAATGCGCTCGCACGCCGGTTTCGTGATGCCGCCGGCCGTCTCAACCAGCAGGTCGCGGCGGTTGCCGATACGGTGCTACTGATGGTGGCGGGGCTGCCGCTCAAGGTGAAATGATGACCGATATCGACGCAAAAGACGAAGAACGCCACCGCGCCAAGATGGCCAAACGCAAGGCGGTGCAGGACGCCGAGGTCGCGGAAAAGACGGTCGAGAAGGGGCTGCTGATCGTCAACACCGGACCCGGCAAGGGCAAGACCACGGCCGCCTTCGGGCTGGCGCTGCGCATGCTCGGCTATGGCAAGCGCGTCGGCGTCGTCCAGTTCATCAAGGGCAAATGGCACACCGGCGAAAAGGACGCCTTCGCGGCGTTCGGCGACCGTGTCGTCTGGCACACGATGGGCGAGGGTTTCACCTGGGAGACGCAGGATCTGAAGCGCGACATTGCGGCGGCCGAAGCCGCCTGGGCCAAGGCGCTGGAACTGATCGCCGATCCCTCGATCAGCCTCGTCGTGCTGGACGAACTGAACATCGCGCTACGCTACGACTATCTCGATCTCGACCGAGTGGTGGCGGCGCTGAAAGCGCGGCGCGAAGGTCTGCATGTCGTCGTCACCGGCCGCAACGCCAAGCCGGCGCTGGTCGAGGCGGCGGATCTGGTGACGGAGATGGGCGTGACCAAGCATCATTTTTCGGCCGGCGTGAAGGCACAGCAGGGGATTGAGTTTTGAGGGATTTCGTACCCTCCCCCTTGTGGGGAGGGTCGATCCGCGAAGCGGAGCGGGGTGGGGGTCCTCGTAGGGCGCAGTCCCCCGCCCCGGGGCTTCGCGCCGACCCTCCCCACAAGGGGGAGGGTAAAGGAAGGGCGACGATAAGCTCTCAGGACGTTACCGCGATAAGCACCGCCGACAGCAACCCGAACAGCCCAATCAGCAGATAGTCGGCGACCTGATAAAGTTTCAGCGCCTGCCTGATGTCCTGGCTTTCCGCCGCGCGCCTACCGCCTTCGCCCATATAGGCGTCCTCGACGATGACGCCGCCATAGCTGCGCGGGCCGGCGAGCGCCAGGCCGAGTGCGCCGGCCATTGCCGCTTCCGGCCAGCCGGCATTGGGCGAGCGGTGCTTTTTGGCGTCGCGCCGCACTGCTTGCCAGGCGTTGCGGGGATCGGCGCCGTCAACGAGAAAGGCGGCGGCAACGATCAGCAACGCGGTCAGCCGGGACGCCGGCAGGTTGATCCAGTCGTCGAAGAGTGCCGCCGCGCGGCCGAAGGCCTCGTGGTGCGGGGTGCGGTGGCCGATCATCGAATCGGCGGTGTTGGCGGCCTTGTAGGCGACGCCGCCGGCCAGACCGCAGACACCTGTCCAGAAGGCGGGCGCAACGATGCCGTCGGAGAAATTCTCGGCCAGGCTTTCGATGGCGGCGCGGCTGACGCCGGCATGGTCGAGCTTCTCTGGATCGCGGCCGACGATGCGCGCAACCGCAATGCGGCCGAGCGCCAGCCCGCCGGTATCCAGCGAATCGGCCACCGCCTCGACATGTTCGGTAAGGCTCTTTTGCGACAGCAGCGACGAGGCCAGGATTGCCGTGATGATCATGCCGGCAGGAAAGAGCTGCCAGAGCAGGATTTGCACGATGAAGGCGATTGCCGCCGGCACCAGCACGATCACCAGCAGCGCCTGCACGCCGCGGCGGCGACGCAGCGCGTCGGAATCAGTGTCGCGGTTGAGCCTGAGGTCGAGAAAGGCTATCAGCCTGCCGAACCAGGTGACGGGATGGCCGACGGCACGGAACAGCCAGTCCGGGTAACCCAGGATGCGTTCGATGGCCAGCGACAGGAAAGCGATCAGGATCGACATGAAGCTTTCTGATGGAGCGATTACTGTGGTGGATCACGGTGGATCCCTTGGCCGGGCGAGGGCGCTCTTCCCTCACGCGCCACAACCTTTCGTCGATCTCTCGACAGGTATCAATCCGCACTCCTACCCGCTTTTCGAGCTGCCCGCCACCGCCCTGTCACGATTGCCGGAGGCCGCGCGCCTGCGTGAACTGGCCAGGGTCGCGGCCGGCGCCTATGGCGCGCCTTCGGCCGAGAATGTGACGGTCGCCCCGGGCACGCAGATCCTGCTGCCGCGCGTCGCCTCGCTGGTCAGCCCCGGCAAGGCGCTGGTGCTCGGGCCGACCTATGCCGAGCATGCCAGGGCCGCCGCGATTGCCGGCCATGCGGTGGCGGAGGTCGACGATTTCGAGGCGCTTGCCGGAGCCGAAATTGCCATCGTCGTCAATCCCAACAATCCCGACGGGCGAGTCGTGTCGCGGGAAAGGCTGCTTCGGCTTGCCGAGACATTGCGCGCCATAGGCGGTCTGCTGGTCGTCGACGAAGCCTTCATGGATGTCGGCCCGCACGCGGAAAGCCTGGCCGGCGATGTCGGGCGGGGCGGCATCGTCGTGCTGCGCTCGTTTGGCAAGTTCTTCGGTCTCGCCGGCCTGCGGCTCGGCTTCGCACTTTCCGATGCAGCGACGGTCGAAAGGCTTGAAACGCAATTCGGCCCTTGGGCGGTCGCCGGCCCAGCGCTCGAATACGGCATCCGCGCGCTTGCCGACAGCGGCTGGCAGGCCGGCATGCGGCGGCGGCTGGCGCAGGATGCGGCGCGGCTCGATGCGCTGCTTTCGCGCTTTGGCGTTGCTGTCGCCGGCGGCACGACGCTGTTTCGCTATCTCCGGCTTGCCGATGCACCGGGGCTGTTTTCGACGCTCGGTGAGCGCGGCATATTGCTCAGGCATTTTTCCGAGCGTCCCCAGGTGCTCCGCGCGGGGCTGCCTGGAAGTCAGGAGGAATGGCAGCGGCTCGAATCGGCGCTTGCCGACTGGCACGCACGGCGCGACGATGGGTCGAAGGAGATCGCGCCATGATCCATATCTGTTCGCTGGCAAAGCTTGAGGAGACGGTGGCCAAAAGCGGCGCCGAGCGCGTGCTGTCGCTGCTCGCTGCCGGCACCGAGGTGACGCGGCCGGCCTCAATCGCGAGGGAAAACCACCTGCATCTGGTCATGCACGACATCGCGGTGGCGCAGGACGGCATGACCATGCCCGGCGAAGACCATGTGCGCAATCTGCTCGATTTCGCCCGGAAATGGGACCGCGCCAAACCCATGGTCGTCCATTGCTATGCCGGCATCAGCCGCTCGACCGCCTCGGCCTATATCATTGCGGCGGCGCTCGCCCCGAAGCGCGACGAAGTCGAACTTGCGCAGACATTGCGGAAGCTTTCGCCCTCGGCGACACCCAATCCACGGTTGATCGCCGTCGCGGATGCTCTGCTCTCACGACAAGGCCGCATGATCGAAGCGATCGAAGCGATCGGGCGGGGCGCCGATGCTTTTGAGGGTACGCCTTTCGTGTTGAAGATCGACGGCTAAGGCGGCCCGCTATGCCAGCCAGTCGGCAAGCTTCGCCTTGCGCACATCCTTCAACAGGGTGATGAAGCCGTCGGCCTGATGCTCCGCCGTCAGTCGGCCTTTCTCGGCCGTGGCAATGCTGGCATCGCCGACCACGCCGTTGGGGTTGAGATCCCCAGCGATCCAGGCGAAAGCGTGCGTTCCGGTGTGGCGCAGCAGCGCAAATTCGGTTTCGGCGCGGGCGACCTTGGAGGCGAAATTGTCGGCCTTGGCCATGTCGACTAACTCCGGGCGAAAATGCAGCATCAGCGAGGTCTCGACGTCGCCGCCATGGATGCCATGGCGGTCCTCAAGCTCGGTGTACATGCCGGCGGGGCGGCCGAAGCGCTGCCAGCTGGTCTTCACCGCCAGCATCCTCTCACGCACGCGCAGCTCGCGCGTGACGATGCCCATGATCTCTTCATTGCCGCCATGCGAGTTGACGACGATCAGTTTCCTTACGCCTGCGCGGGCAACGGACAGGCCAAGCTCGGTCCAGGCACCGACCAGGGTGGCCGCCGGCAGGGTGAGCGTGCCCGGCGCCTGCAGATGCTCGTTCGACTTGCCGACCGTTTGGACCGGCAGGATGCGGATGTCGAGATCGCCGGGCAGGCGGGCGATGACCGTCTCCAGCATGCCGTTCATGATCGAGGTATCGGTTGATACAGGCAGATGCGGGCCGTGCTGCTCGATCGCCGCCACCGGCAGCACGGCAATCGTCGCCTCCGGATCGATCGCGGCGTATTCGGTGGTCCGGTAGTCGCCCCACCAAACGCGTCTGTTTGCAACGGTCATGTCATGCCTCTTGACTGTGAGGGAGACCTAGCGCGACAAACGTCGCCTGTCGATCACCCAGCCGCAATCGCCTCGACCTCGACCTTGAACTCCGGCCGCGCAAAGCCTGACACGATCATCAGCGTCGAGGCGGGCGCGGGGCTGGCAAACAAGCGGTCGCGGACGTCCATATAGGGCCGCAGAAAGGCGCGGTCGGTGACGTAGGCGTTTATGCGCACGATGTCGCCTAGCCCCAGCCCGGCTTCAGCCAGAATCGCCGCTATGTTTTGAAAGCAGAGCTCGGCCTGCGCGCCGGCATCCTCGGGGATCTGGTCGTCCGCCGTGATGGCGACCTGACCGGAGCACAGAACCAGCCGCTTGCCTGGCGGCACCTCGACGCCGTGGCTGTAGCGGGCGAAAGGCGGCTTGATCGACCTCGGCGCGAGGTATCTGAACATGGCAATCTCCTGTCTGCGAGACCAGCCTAAGACGTGACCGATAGTACGTTCAAGATGTGGTGCATGGCACAAGGGCGATTGTGGACAGGCGTCCAAAAAATAGGCACGATGCCTCCCGCACAGCATGACCCGTCTGGTGTTGGCAGTGACTGCCGCGCAAGCAGGCGGCCCGGGCGGTGGCATGTGTCTTGCTTCTTGGATCAATGGTGTCGAGCCCGGCGCGTGACGCTCCGGAGCCAACAAAGGGTGGTGTCGATGTACGGAAAACAGAAGATTTCAGCGCTTGCGGTCGCGCTGCTTGGAGCCGGCACGTTCGGCGCGGCAGCAAACGAGAAGGTCACCTTCGGCACCAACTGGCTGGCCGAGCCCGAGCATGGCGGCTACTACCAGGCCGTCGCCGACGGCACCTACGCTGCATGTGGCCTCGACGTGACGATTTCGCAGGGAGGTCCGCAGGTCAGCGGGCGGCCGCTGCTGCTGGCCGGCAAGCTCGATTTCTACATGGGCGGCAATCTGCTGTCGGCCTTCGACGCCGTCCAGCAGGGCATCCCGATGCGCGTCGTCGCCGCCGATTTCCAGAAGGACCCTCAAGTCATCATGTCCCACCCGGGGCAGGAGCTGGACAAGTGGGAGGATTTGAAGAACGCCGACCAGTACATTCTCGGCGACGAGGGCGTCCAGACCTTCTTCCAGTGGATGGTCATCGAACTCGGTTTCGATGCCGCCAAGCGCGTGCCCTACACCTACAACACCGCTCCATTCCTGGCCAACAAGAAGTCGATCCAGCAGGGTTACGTCACCTCGGAGCCTTTTGCGGTCAAGAAGGAAGGCGGCTTCGTGCCCAACCAGTTCCTGCTCGCCGACTATGGCTGGGACACCTATTCGACGACGATCGAGGTGATGCAGGACACGATCGACAAGCGGCCGGAGGTGGTCCAGTGCTTCGTCGATGGCTCGGCCAAGGGCTGGTACAACTACCTCTACGGCGACAACAAGGCCGCCAACGAGATGATCAAGAAAGACAACCCCGACATGAGCGACGAGCAGATTGCCTTCTCGATCGAGCAGATGAAGAAGTTCGGCCTGGCCGATTCCGGCGACACCGAAAAGCTCGGCATCGGCGCCATGAACGAAGACCGGATCAAGAGCTTCTATGACAAGATGGTCAAGGCCAAGGTCACGCCCGAGGGCATCGATATCAAGAAGGCCTACACGCTGGCCTTCATCAACAAAGGTGTCGGGATCGAGCTGAAGAAGTAGTCGTGAAGCTGGAAAAGATGGCGCAGGCGCCCATGAGGGCATCGGGTGAAGGCCCAATGCTGCTGACGCTGCGCCATGTCGGCAAGGTGTTTTCCAATGGCGTGACTGCATTGAGCGACGTCGATCTCGCCATCCGCGAGGGCGATTTTGTCAGCCTTCTCGGGCCGTCCGGCTGCGGCAAGTCAACGGCGTTGAGGCTGATCGCGGGCCTGTCGACGCCGACATCCGGTCAGCTCGACTGGGGCGGTTCGATCGACCGCGCCAATATCGGCTTCGTCTTCCAGGAACCGACGCTGCTGCCCTGGGCCAATGTATTCGACAATGTCTGGCTGCCGCTCAGGCTGAAAGGCGTGTCGCGCGCCAAGGCGGCGCCGGCGGTGACGGAGATGCTGGAGCGGGTGCACCTGACCGGCTTCGAGAACGCCGTGCCGCGCGAGCTTTCCGGCGGGATGAAGATGCGCGTCTCGATCGCACGCGCGATGGTGACGAAGCCGCGCATTCTGCTGATGGACGAGCCGTTCGCCGCACTCGACGAGATCACCCGCTTCAAGCTCAACAACGACCTTCTGGAGCTGTGGCAGGACGAGCGCTTCACCGTCGTCTTCGTCACCCACAGCGTCTTCGAAAGCGTGTTCCTGTCCAACCGCGTCGTCGTCATGGCGGCGCGGCCGGGCCGCGTCCATGCCGAGCTTGCCATCGACGCCTCCTATCCGCGAGACGAGGTTTTCCGCACTTCGCCCGACTATGCCGCGCTCTGCCGCCAGGCCTCGGACATCCTGGTCAACGCCATCAACACATCAGCCGGACCGCACCATGACGGCCATTGACCAGAATGCCGCAACGCTCGACGCGGAAGAGGCGGGCCGCGTACGCCAGGAGCGGCTGGAGCGGATCGGCCGGTGGGTCTTGCCTTTGGCGATCATGATCCTGGCGATCTGGCTGTGGGACCGCATTTGCGTGTGGAACGCGATCCCGCAATATATCCTGCCGCGCCCCGGCGTGGTGCTGTGGACGCTCTATAGCGATGCGGGGCTCCTGTTCTCCGCGCTGCTGGTCACGTTGCGCATAACCTTTCTCAGCCTGCTGCTCGCGGTCGTCGGCGGCGTCGGACTGGCGGTGCTGTTTGCGCAATCGAAATGGGTGGAGATGTCGTTCTTTCCCTTCGCCATCGTGCTGCAGGTAACGCCGATCGTGGCGGTCTTCCCGCTCATCAACATCTATGTGGACAACCAGACGGTGAAGCTTTTGCTTTGCGCCTGGATCGTTGCGTTCTTCCCGATCCTGTCCAACACCACGCTCGGCCTCAATTCGGTCGACCGCAATCTGCGCGACATGTTCAAGCTCAACGGCGCGACGCGCTGGCAGCAATTGCGCTATCTCAGACTGCCGGCGGCCATGCCGTATTTTCTAGGAGGCTTGAAGATAGCCGGCGGCCTGTCGCTGATCGGCGCCGTGGTGGCCGAGTTCGTCGCCGGCGCGCAGGGGCAGTCGTCGGGGCTGGCGTCGCGCATCATCGAGGCCGGCTACCGCCTCAACGCGCCAAGGCTGTTCGCGGCGCTGATCCTGATCTCGCTCACCGGCATATTGATCTTCCTGGTGCTGTCGCTGGTGTCGCATCTCATCCTGCGCCGCTGGCACGAGAGCGCGCTGAAGCAGGAGCGGTAGGGGGTTGGGTGACGTGATTGAGATGCTGGCGCGAAACACCCCCCTCTGGCCTGCCGGCCATCTCCCCCTCAAGGGGGGAGATTGGACGTCATCCGGGATTTCGCCAATTATCGACGTTGGAAGACGGGTGCTGTCGGAAAAGCTGCCAATCTCCCCCCTTGAGGGGGAGATGCCCGGCAGGGCAGAGGGGGGCGGTCCTTGATACCGACCTCTGGCTCGTACCATCTCACCAACGTCCGCCTTCACCGGTCGCTGACATCAGGTCTTGCCCCCACTTACGACATCGACGGTTTCGCGCTGGCCGACATCGCCGTCGCCGACGGTAAGCTCTCCAGCATCGCCGCGCACAAGAAATCAAAAGCGCCAGCCACCGCCATCGACCTTGCCGGCCGCATCATCCTGCCGTGCTTCGTCGACTGCCACACCCATATCGACAAGGGCCAGATCTGGCCGCGCAAACCCAATCCCGACGGCAGTTTCATGGGCGCGCTCAATGCCACCGGCGCCGACCGTGCAGCGCGCTGGAGCGCCGAGGACGTGGCGCGGCGCATGGATTTCTCTTTGCGCTCGGCCTACGCGCACGGCACCAAGGCCTTGCGCACTCATCTCGACAGCGTGCCGCCACAGGAGGAAATCTCCTGGCCGGTGTTCGAGGCGATGCGGGAGAAATGGCGCGGCCGCATCGAATTGCAGGCAGCCTGCCTGCTCGGCATCGAAGGCGTGCGCGACAGAAAGTGGTTCGAGAGGCTGGCCAAGCGTGTGGCTGCGGCCAAGGGCGTGCTCGGCGTCGTCACCTATATGGTGCCGGATCTCGAAGAGCTTCTCGACAAGGTGTTCGCCGAGGCGAACAGGCACGGGCTCGATCTCGATTTCCACGCCGACGAGACCGACGACATCGCGGCGATATCGCTGAAGAAGATCGCCGAGGCGGCACTGTGGAACGGTTTTGAGGGCAACATGCTGGTGGGACATTGCTGCTCGCTGGCGCGCCAGCCGGATCTCGACGTGCTCGATACACTCGACAAGGTGGCCAAGGCGCGGCTGGCGGTGGTGTCGCTGCCAATGTGCAATCTCTATCTGCAGGACCGGCGTGCCGACCAGACCACGCCACGCTGGCGCGGCGTGACCCTGCTGCATGAGATGAAGGCGAGGGGCATCCCGGTCGCGGTCGCCTCCGACAACACCCGCGATCCGTTCTATGCCTATGGCGATCTCGACATGCTGGAGGTCTACCGCATGGCGACGCGCATCCTGCATTTCGACCATCCGGTCGGCGACTGGCCGCAGACGGTGGCGGCGACGCCGGCCAAGGTGATGCGGCTCGACGGTGTCGGGACACTGACAGCCGGTGGCAGCGCCGATTTCATCGTCTTCAAAGGGCGGAGCTGGACGGAATTGCTGTCGCGGCCCGAATCGGATCGCATCGTCGTGCGCGACGGCCGAGCGATCGACAGGCAATTGCCCGATTATGCCGAGCTCGACGAACTGATGGTGGAATGATGGATGTTTCGGCGCTCAAACGCGATCTCGACGGGATAAAGCTCGACGACAATCCGGCCATCGTCCAGCAGAAGAGCCGCGACTTCTACTGGTACAGCCCGGTGCTGAAGCAGCAGCTCGACCACGTCACCGGCGACCTGATCGTGACACCGAAGACCGAGGCCGAACTGATCCGTGTGCTCGCCGCTTGCCACCGTCATGGCGTTCCGGTGACGCCGCGCGGCAGCGGCACCGGCAATTACGGCCAGGCGATGCCGCTATCGGGCGGCGTGGTTTTGAACCTTGCCGAGATGAACGAGATCAAGGCCATAGCGCCGGGCCGCGTCGTCACCGGGCCGGGCGCGATCCTCGCCGACATCGACAGAGCGACGCGCGCGCATTCCGGGCAGGAACTGCGGCTGTCGCCGTCGACCTACAACACCGCCTCGATCGGCGGCTTCATCGCCGGCGGCTCGGGCGGCGTTGGCTCGATCAATTTCGGCGGTCTGCGTGATTTCGGCAATGTGCTGCGGCTGCGCGTCGTCACCATGGAAACCGAACCGAAGGCGCTCGAACTCACCGGCGAGGATTTGCACAAAGTCACCCACGCCTATGGCACCAACGGCATCATCACCGAGGTCGAGATGCCGCTGACTGCAGCCTATGAATGGATCGACGTGATCGTCGGCTTCGACGCTTTCATGCCGGCAGCCCGCTACGGCAACGCGCTGGCACGCCAGGACGGCATCCTGACCAAGCTGATCACGCCGATCGCCGCGCCCGTGCCGCAGCTCTATTTCAAGCGCCACCAGAAGTTCTTCCGGGACGGGCAAAGCATCTGCGTCGTCATGGTTGCCCGGCATGGGCTAGACGCGTTCCTCGCCTTCACCCGCCGCGCCGGCGGCGAGGTCATCTTCAATGCCGCGACGGCCACGGACGAAGAGAAAAAGGGCCTGCCGCCGGGCTTCGAGCTGGCGTGGAACCACACCACGCTCAGGGCACTGCGGGTCGATCCCGCGATCACCTATCTGCAATCGCTCTATCCGTTTCCCAACCAGCTGGCGCTGGTGGAGAAGATGGACGCGATGTTTCCGAACGAGGTCTTTTCGCATCTCGAATTCGTGCGCCTCGACGGCAACATCACCTGCTTCGGCCTGCCGCTGGTGAAATTCACCACCGAGGCCCGGCTCAACGAAATCATCCGGCTGCATGAGGAGAACGGCTGCCCGATCTTCAACCCGCACCGCTACACGCTGGAAGAGGGCGGCATGAAGCAGACGGATGAAATCCAGCTCGCCTTCAAGCGCGAGACCGATCCGCAAGGCCTGCTCAATCCCGGCAAGATGATCGCCTGGGAAAATCCGGATTACGACTATCGCTCGGGCCGGACTTTTTTGTTCAAGGGGTTGCAGAAAGCAGAATGAGCAGAGGTTTGAGCTTGAGCACCCCCCTCTGTCCTGCCGGACATCTCCCCCGCAAGGGGGGAGATTGGCAGCCTGAACGCCGCGGCCAATCTGACACGCTGACAATTAGTGAAAGCGATGCGGCAGTCCGATCTCCCCCCTTGCGGGGGAGATGCCCGGCAGGGCAGAGGGGGGTGCCTCGCGCCCACCTCGCAAGTATTTCCCCATGAAAGTCCTCGTCCTCTACGCGCATCCGGTGGAGATCAGCTTCAATGCAGGCCTGCACCGCACCATCGTCGAGCGGCTGACGGCGGCCGGCCATGAGGTCGACGATTGCGATCTCTATGCCGAGGATTTCGACCCCAGGCTGACGCGCGGGGAGAGGCTGGATTATCACAACCAACGCAGCCCTGCGGACCCGGCCGCGCCCCATGTCGAGCGTTTGCTGCGGGCTGAGGCGCTGGTGCTGTCATATCCCGTCTGGAACTACGGCTTCCCGGCCATCCTGAAAGGCTTTTTCGACCGCGTGTTTCTGCCCGGCGTGTCGTTCAAATTGGTCGACGGCAAGGCGCGGCCTTCGCTCCACAACATCCGCAAGCTGACCGCCGTCACCACCTATGGCGGCAGCCGGTTCCGCGCCATGCTGATGGGCGATCCGCCGCGCAAATTGGTCAAGCGGATGCTGCGCGCGACGATCAGGCCCGGCGCCTCGGTGTCCTACCTCGCGCATTATTCGATGAACCTGTCGACCGAGAAGACCCGCGCGGCCTTCATGGCCAAGGTCGCGGCCGGGATGGATGAATTCTGATGCGCGTGCTGGTGGTCTATTGCCATCCGGTGCCCGAAAGCTTTTGCGCCGCCATCAGAGATGCCGCAGTCGATGTGCTGAAGGCACGCGGCTGGGAGGTGCGGCTGCTCGACCTCTACGCCGAAAAATTCGACCCGGTGATGGGTAGCGAGGAGCGGCGCGCCTACAATGAGCGGGCGCCGGAGGATCCGGCCCTAAAACCGCATTTCGAGCATCTCGCCTGGGCTGAGGCGATCCTGTTCATCTATCCGACCTGGTGGTACGGGCTGCCGGCCATGCTGAAGGGCTGGCTCGATCGGGTCTGGGCGACCGGTGTCGCCTTCAAGCTGGGCAAGGGGCGCATCACGTCGCTGATGACACATGTCACCAGGGTCGGCGTCATCACCACCTGCGGCGCGCCGACCTGGTGGAGCGTCGTCGTCGGCCAGCCCGGCCGCAAGACCTTGCTGCGCGGTATGCGCGCGCTGTGCGCCCGCCGCTGCCGGACGTTTTTCCTGGCGCACTACCTGATGGACGCCTCCACGCCAAGGACGAGGGCGGCGTTTCTGGTGAAGGTGCTGGCGAAGCTGGAGCGGTTTTGAGCTTCTTCACCCTCCCCCTTGTGGGGAGGGTCGCGCAGCAAAAGCCGCTTCGCTCCGACTGCGAGCCGACCCTCCCCACAAGGGGAGGGTAAAAAGGTGCTACATCCTCGTCCGTTCCGCCTTGGGATCGTACATCGGTTTCAGCGATGCTTCCGCCGGAAAGCGCTCGCCGGCGATCTCGATCTCGTAGGACGAGGCCAGCAGATCCGCCTCGCTCTCGCCCTGGCAGGGCACATAGCCCAGCCCGATCGCGCCGCCGAGATGGTGGCCGTAGTTGCCTGATGTGATCGGGCCGACGATCTTGCCGTCGCGAAGGATCGCCTCGTTGTGGAAGAGCAGAGGCTGCGGGTCCTTCAGCCGGAACTGCACCAGCCGGCGCGACAGGCCGGCTTCTTTTTTCTTCAGCACCGCATCGCGGCCGATGAACTCGCCCTTGGCGGTTTTGACCGCAAAGCCGAGGCCGGCCTCCAGCACATTGTCCTCGTCGGTGATGTCGTGGCCGAAATGCCGAAACGCCTTTTCGATGCGGCAGGAATCCAGCGTATGCAGGCCGCAAAGTTTCAGGCCGACATCGCCGCCGGCCTCGTCGATCGCCTCGAAGACATGAGCCGCCTGGTCGGTCGAGACATAAAGTTCCCAGCCGAGTTCGCCGACATAGGTGACGCGGTGGGCACGGGCGAGGCCCATGCCGATCTCGATCTCCTGGAAGGTGCCGAACGGATTGTTCTCGTTGGAGAAATCGTTAGGGCTGACTTTCTGGATCAGCTTTCGCGCATCCGGACCCATCAGGCAGAGCACGCTTTCTGCCGCCGTCACATCGGTGATGACAACGAATTCCTCGCCGACATGCCGCCGCAGCCAGGCGAGATCGCGTTGCAACGTCGCGCCCGGTACGACGAGGAAATAGGCCGTGTCCGACAGCCGCGACACGGTAAGATCGCTCTCGATGCCGCCGCGCTGGTTGAGCATCTGAGTGTAGACGATCTTGCCCGGCGCCACGTCCATGTCGTTGGCGCAGAGCCTTTGCAGGAACGCGCAGGCATCGCGGCCCTCGACACGGATCTTGCCGAACGAGGTCATGTCGAACAGGCCGACCTTGTTGCGGACCGCCAGGTGTTCCTCGCGCTGGTTGTCGAACCAGTTCTGCCGCTTCCAGGAATAGCGGTATTCGCGCTCTTGCCCTTCGCGGGCGAACCAGTTGGCGCGCTCCCAGCCGGCGACTTCGCCGAAGACCGCGCCGCGCGCCCTCAGGTGTTCATGCAGGGGCGATCGCCTGACATTCCTGGACGTTGCCATCTGCCGGTAGGGGAAATGGTCGGCATAGAGCAGGCCGAGCGTCTCGGAGACCCGCTCCTTGAGATAGCGGCGGTTCTTCTGGAATGGCTGGGCGCGGCGGATGTCGACTTCCCAGAGGTCGAAGGGCGCTTCGCCGTCATTGATCCACTGCGCCAGCACCATGCCGGCGCCGCCGGACGACACGATGCCGATCGAGTTGTAGCCGGTCGCCATCCAGTAGCCCGACAGCTCCGGCGCTTCGCCGAGATAGTAGCGGTCGTCGGGGGTAAAGCTTTCGGGGCCGTTGAAGAAGGTGTGAATGCCGGCGGTTGCCAGCATCGGCATGCGGTTGACGCCCATCTCGAGGATCGGCTCGAAATGCTCCATGTCCTCCGGCAACTGGTCGAAGCAGAAATCCTCGCTTATGCCGTCCATGCCCCAGGGCTTGGCCACCGGCTCGAAGGCGCCGAGCATCATCTTGCCGGCGTCTTCCTTGTAGTAGGCGCATTCATCGGGAACGCGCAGCACCGGTAGACGACCGAGCCCGGGGATCGGCTCGGTGACGAGATAAAAATGTTCGCAGGCATGCAGCGGGATGGTGACGCCGTTCTGGGCGCCGAGTTCGCGCGCCCACATGCCGGCGCAGTTGACGACGATGTCGGCCTCGATCGTGCCCTGGTCGTCGCCTTGCGCCCACGACACGCCGGCAACGCGACCGGCCTTGGTGTGGACCTTGGTGACCTTCACATTCTCGACGACTGTGGCGCCGCGCTGGCGGGCGCCCTTGGCCAGCGCCATGGCGATGTTGGCCGGATCGCATTGGCCGTCGAGCGGCAGATGCACGGCGCCGACCACATCGGACACGTTGAGATGCGGGTACATCTCCTTGACTTCACCAGGCGAAATCTCGCGCACATCGACATCGAAGGCGCGGGCGAGCGAGGCCTGACGGTAAATCTCGTGCTTGCGCTCCTCGGTCAGCGCCACGGTGATCGAGCCGACCTGGCGCATGCCGGTGCCGACTTCGGTCTCGGCCTCCAGCTTGACGTAGAGGTCGGCCGAATATTTCGCCAGCCGCGTCATGTTCTGCGAGCCGCGCAGCTGGCCGATCAGGCCGGCGGCGTGCCAGGTCGTTCCCGAGGTCAGCTGCTTGCGTTCCAGCAGCACGATGTCGGTCCAGCCGAGCTTGGCCAGGTGGTAGGCGACCGAACAGCCGGAGACACCGCCGCCGATAATAACCGCGCGGGCCTTGATGGGAATGCTTCTGGTCATGCGGCCTCGCGGCGATAGCCGGATGCGAAGCGGCGCAGGCGTTTTGCGGCTTCCTGAAGCACCGGTTCCGGTTGGCAGAGGCTGATGCGGATGTGGCCGGCAGCGGCCTTGCCGAAGCTGGAACCCGGCATGACGCCGACACTCTCCTGGTCGAGAAAGGCCCAGGCGAATTTCTCGTCGTCGGGCTCGACGGCGGAGATGTCGAGCATGACATACATGCCGCCCTCGGAGCCGTGCACGCTGACATTGTTCATGCCGCGCACGGCGTCGAGCAGGACGGTGCGGCGCGCCGCATAGCGTTCGGCGATCTCCTTGACGCCAAAGCGGTTCTCCAGCGCCTCGGCGCAGGCGATCGAGATGAAGGCCGGCAGGCCGTAGGTCGTCACCAGATTGAGATTGGTCAACAGCGTGATCATCTGCGTCGGGCCGGTCAGCCAGCCCATGCGCCAGCCGGTCATGCCGTGGCTCTTGGACATCGAATTGATGACCAGCGTGCGCTCGGCCATGCCGGGCAGGCCGCGCGGCGAGATGTGCTCGCCGCCGCCGAGCGTCCAGTAGACCTCGTCCGACAGCAGCCAGAGATCGTGCTCGCGGCAGATCTCGGCCAGCTCTTCCAGACGCTCACGCGAATAGACGGCGCCGGTCGGGTTGTTCGGCGTGTTGATCAAAATGGCGCGCGTGTTGGGCTTGAGCGCCGCGCGGATCATCTCGGCGTGCGGCTGGAAACCGTCTCCGGCCGGCGTCTCGACGACGGTGAAGCTGGCGCCGGCGGCGCTGAAGGTGTTGGGATAAGTCGCGTAGTAGGGCGCCACCACGATGGCGTGGTCGCCCTGGTCGAGAACGGCCTGCACCGCCGCGTAAAGGGCGGCCTGACCGCCCGGCGTGGCGATGACTTGGTCAGGCGCCGTCTCGACCCCGGTGCAAGCGGTCGAGGCCGCCGCCATCGCCCTGCGCAGGCGCGGAACGCCGGACAGCGGGGTGTAGTGATGGTTGCTGCCGCGAACCGCCGTCACGCAGGCTTCGATCGTCTGGCTCGGCGTATCGAAATCATGGTCGCCGACCGACAGCATGATGATGTCCTGGCCGGCCTCCTTGCGGGCCCATGCCTCGGTGTGGACCTCCCAGCCATCTTTGCCCGAAGGCACGATGCCGGAAATGCGCGATGAGGGTCTGGGCATCAGGATACTCCCGAGATTTCGTGGCCGGCCTGTTCGAGCTGATCGCGCAACGCGGCGATGTGGGCAGGGCCGACTTCGCAGCAGCCGCCGACGATGGTGGCGCCAGCGGCGACCCAGCCGAGCGCCTGGTCGGCATAGGCATCCGGATCAAGGTCGTGGCGTGCGTGCAGCACTTCGACCGTTCCGCCATGCTTGAGCGCTTCGACAGAGGTGAAGCCATTGGCATAGGCGCCGACCGGGCCGCCGAGGGCAATCAATTCGGGCAGTGCCGCGACGATAGTTTCTGGCCGGCAGCAATTCACCAGGCGCGCTGCAACCGTCAGGCCGTCGAGGGCGTCCGCCGCTGCCGCTATTGTTTCGCCGCTGCGCAGCCGCGCCGCGCCGTGATCGGCGAGCGTCCAAGATACCCAGACAGGTTTGCCGCTTTCCGACGCAGCGGTAACGGCCGCACGGCCTTCCTCGGCTGAGGCCATGGTCTCGCACAGGAACAGGTCGACGCCATCGGCCTGCTCGGCGACGATGCGGCGATAGATGTCCAGCGTCTCCTGGAACGATATGGTCAGCGCCGGCGCATAGCTGCCGAACAGCGGTGACAGGCAGCCGGCGATCGCTGCATCGCCTGCCTCGTCGCGTGCCTGTCTTGCCAATTCGATGCCGCGCTTCTGCAAGGGCTTGAAGAGGTCTTCTGCTCCTTCCCGCGCGAGCCGCTCCGGCGTTGCCGAATAGGTGTTGATGGTGATGACGCGAGCGCCGGCCCGGATGAATTCGGCATGCAGGTCACGCACCAGATCCGGCTCGTCGATCAGCACCCTGGCCGACCAGAGCGGCGTCGGCTCGGAGCTGCTGCGGCGGACCAGTTCCTGGCCCATGCCGCCATCGGTGAGAATGACTTTCTTCATGCTCTCAGTCTTTCGTTTTTCGGATCCCACAGCGGCTCGTCTTTCTGCACGACTGCCTTGAAACGATCGCCAAAAATTTCAATCTCGATCGCGGTATCGGGTTCAGCCAGGTCGGCGCGCAGCATGCCGAGCGCGATCGATTTGTCGATGCGATGCCCCCAGCCGCCGGACGTCGTCTCGCCGACGATCTTGCCGTCATGCCAGAGCGTCGACACGGACGGCGCGTCGCAATCGCCGGGGTTTTCGACCACCAGCGTGACGAAGCGCTTCTTCACGCCTTGCTGCTTTTCGTTCTGCAGGGCTGCCTTGCCGCGGAAGTCGGGCTTGTCCCATTTGACGAAGCGCTCGAGCCCGCCCTGCAGGACCGTATAGTCGGTCGACAGGTCGCCCTTCCAGGTCCGGTAGCCCTTTTCGAGGCGCAGCGAATCCAGCGCATACATGCCGAACGGTTTCAGACCGTGTTTTTGTCCCGCCGCCCAGATGGCGTCGAAGATGGCGGCGGTGTCTCCCACCTTGGTGTGGATTTCCCAGCCGAGTTCGCCGGCGAAGGATACCCGCACCAGCTTCGCCCAGCGGCCGGCGATGGTGGTTTCCTGATGCGTCAGCCAGGGCAGCGAGAGATCCGCGCCGCAGACCTCGGCCAGGATCTTGCGCGAATTGGGGCCCGCGAGGATTTGCGTCGAATAGTCTTCGGTCCTGTCGGTGAGGGTGAAAGCTGCGTCCTTCGGCAGGCGCGACTTCAGCCATTCGAAATCGTGCCACTGCGCTACCGCCGCGGTGATCAGCGTCATCTGCTCTTCGCCATGGCGCACCACCGACATCTCGGTGACGATGCGGCCCTTGTCGTCGGCGAAATAGGCGAGGCCGATGCGGCCGGGCTTGGGCACCAGGCCGGTGACCTGCAGCGCCAGCCATTCGGCTGCGCCAGGACCTTCGAGGTTGAAGCGCGAGAAGCCGGGCAGGTCCAGAAAGCCGGCGGCGTCGCGCACCGCCAGGCATTCTTCGCGCACGCGGTGCTGCCACGGCCCGTCGCGGCGGAAGGTGAGTGTTGCTTCTTCCGACGTGTCGTCACCGGGTTGCGCATACCAGGTGGCACGCTCCCAGCCATTATAGGCGTCGAACTGGGCGCCGAGCGCCTTGATGCGATCGTGGATCGGCGACAGCTTGCGGTCGCGCCCGGCCGGCCAGGCATGGCGCGGGAACTGGATGGCGTATTCGTTGCCGTAGATCTCCATGCCCTTGGCGACGCTATAGTCGGGGGCGGCCGCAAAGCTGGTGAAACGGCGCGGATCGCAAGACCACATGTCCCATTCGGTCTGGCCCTGCGTCACCCATTCGGCCAGCACCTTGCCGGCGCCGCCGCCCTGGGCGATGCCGAAGGTGAAGACACAGGCCTCGAACGCGTTGGGAACGCCGGGCATCGGACCGATCAGCGGATTGCCGTCCGGCGCGTAAGGGATCGGCCCGTTGATCACCTTGGACAGGCCGGCAGTGCCGAGAATCGGCACGCGGGCTACGGCATCGGCAAGGTAGTGCTCGAGACGGTCGAGATCGTCGGGGAAGAGCTGGAAGGAAAAGTCCTCCGGCATCGGGTCGTTGTGGGTTGCCCAATGCGCGCGGCAATTGCGCTCATAGGGACCGAGATTCATGCCGTTCTTTTCCTGGCGCAGATAGTAGGAGGTGTCGACGTCGCGCAGCAGCGGCAGCTTCTTGCCCTGCTCCTTCGACCAGGCCACCAGTTCGGGGATTTCCTCGAACAAAATGTACTGATGGCTCATCACCATCATCGGGACGTCGCGGCCGAACATTTTGCCGACTTCCGCGGCTCGGTAGCCGGCGGCGTTGACGACGATCTCGCAACGGATCTCGCCTTGCGGCGTCTCGACAACCCATTCGTCGTTCTCGCGGCGCACACCTGACACCGGACAGAAGCGGACGATCCTGGCGCCTATGTCGCGCGCACCCTTGGCCAGTGCCTGCGTCAGCTGCGCGGGGTCGATGTCGCCGTCGTTTGGATCGTAGAGCGCACCTTTGAGGCCATGCGTCTCGATGAAGGGATAGCGGCGCTTGATCTCATCAGGGCCGACAATGGCGATGTCCATGCCCTGGTAGCGGCCCATGCCCTTGGCGCGCTGGAACTCCTGCATGCGCTCCTTGGTGTGGGCGAGGCGGAGCGAGCCGGTAACGTGGTAGTTCATGGGATAGTCGACCGCGTCGGCGAGACCGCGATAAAGCTCGGTCGAATAGCGCTGCATGTTCATCAGCGACCAGGACGACGAGAAGGTCGGCACGTTGCCGGCGGCATGCCAGGTTGAGCCCGATGTCAGCTCGTTCTTTTCAAGCAGCACGCAATCGGTCCAGCCCGCCTTGCAAAGGTGGTAGAGCGAGGAGGTGCCGACGACACCGCCTCCGATGATCACCACGCGTGCCGTGGTCGGCAAACCGGCCATATTAGAAATCCCTCGTTCAATAAACAGGCGGCGAAACCACCCAGATGACCACGGCCGGCTCGGTGCCGGGATTGCGCCAGCGGTATGGCTTGCGCTCGAAGCGGAACGAATCGCCTTCGCCGAGCCGGTGCCAGACGCCGGCTATCTCGATCTCGAAAATGCCAGAGGCGATGTAGCCGGCTTCCTCGGTTGGCCGCAGCTGCTCGCTCTTCATCTCGGCGCCCGGCGCGAAGATCGAACGCACCATCTCGAAAGTACCGCCGAGATCGGGCGACAGAAGCTCCTCCACGAGGCCGGATTCGCTTGTGCCAAGCGTGCGCCGGCTGCCGGCGCGCACGATGACGCCGCGCTCCTTCTCGATCGGCACGTCGTGGCTGAAGAACAGGCTGAGCGGCACGCCGAACAGGTCTGCGAAGGCCCTGAGGTCGCCAAGTGAAGGGATAGACAGGCCGCGCTCGACCTGGCTGACCCAGCCGACAGAGCGGCCAAGCTTCAGCGCGATCTCAGCCAGCGTCAGCCCACGCGCCTTGCGGAGCGCACGGATGTCGCTCGCCAGCAGGCGCTCGTCAGGTCCCTGCAACGTTTTGGGGATAGCTGGGGGCAAAACGCTCACTTGATGAAAATCCGGAAATGAATTTCATGAGAGCTCATGTCCGTGAAAAAATCAAGCTAATTTTCATGGGCACACAAGATTTGCTTGCGCGATTTTGGAGGTTCATGCAAAGGCTCTGGCACGAGCGGCGGGTGTGGGAATGCGGGTCGGCGACCAAGGATTGAAATCTGCGCAAGGTCTTCTCCGATAGCCGGTTCGGCTTTCGAAGTGTGCGCAAAGGGACGGCCCATGCTGGAAAAAAATGGCCTGGCAGCGCAAAACGCGGCTGTTGTCGATGAGGCGATCATCTCGCGCCGTTCAGTGCGCGCCTTCCTGCCCGACATGGTCGATGACGAGACGATCCGAGCCATTCTTGGCGTCGCCGCGCGCGCGCCTTCGGGCACCAATATGCAGCCCTGGCGGGTCTATGTCGTCAAGGGCGACGTCAAGCAGCAGATCACCGATGCCATCCTGAATTCCGGTATCCGCGCCGAAAAGGCCGATTGGGACGAGTATCGCTATTACCCCACCCAGTTCTTCGAGCCGTATCTCACCCGCCGCCGCGCCAACGGTTTCGGGCTCTATGGGGCACTCGGCATCGGCCGCCGCGAGGTCGACAAGATGCGCGCCCAGCACGACCGCAACTTCGTCTTCTTCGACGCGCCGGTCGGCATGATCTTCACCATAGACCGGCGGCTGAACCAGGGCTCGTGGATCGACTACGGAATGTTCCTGCAGAACATCATGGTGGCCGCGCGAGGCAGGGGCCTGCACACCTGCCCGCAGGCCGCCTTCGCGCCCTATCACCGGCAGATCCGGCCGGTGCTCAACATCCCCGATGAGGAGATCGTCGTCTGCGGCATGGCGCTCGGCCTCGAGGATACGTCGAAACCCGAAAACGACTTCCGCACCGACCGCGTGCCGCTGGAAGAATGGGTGACATTCAGCGGCTAGGCCTCGGCTACCGGGGCCTTATTCCACGTTCATCTGCGCGCCGTGGCCGCTGACATGGGCGCCGTCCTGCGGTGTCAGTCTGAGATAGGCGATCAGCGCGCACAACGTGATGACGCCCTCGACCACGAACAGGATGCGGAAATCGTTGGTCACCGCCGGCCTGCCGCCAGCCAGGAACGACAACAGCGCCGCCGCCAGGCCGACGCTGATCGCCACCCCCAACTGCCACAGTATGTAGTAGAGCGCGCTGAAGCGGGCGAGCTGGTCGGGCGCGATGTCGGAATAGGCGAGGTTGCCGGTCGAAGCCCACTGCGCCGAGCGCAGAACGCCGAAGGCAAAGATATAGACGAGCACGATCCAGACCGGCGTTGTCGCCTCAATCAAGGCGAAGCCCGCTACCATGGCAGCAACGATCGGCGTGTTGACGACCAGCACGCGGCGAAAGCCGAAACGGTTGAGCAGGCGCGGCATGAAGACACGCATGATCAGCGAGCCGATTGCGGCGACGAAAGTCAGCGATCCCGCCTGCACCGCGCTCATGCCGAAGCCGAGCTGGAACATCAGCGGCAAAAGGAAAACGACCGAGCTCAGGCCGATCGTGTCCAGCCCACCACCGGTGAGGAAAGAGATGCGAAAGGTGCGGATGCGCAGGAGTTTCAGGTCAAGCAAGGGGTTGCGGGCGCGCAGGCAGTAGAAGGAGGCAAGCGTCAGGATGACGATCGCCAGCGCCAGCTCGGCCGCGATCATGCTGCCGGCGGCGTCTTTGGCCGCAAGCGAATCCATGCCGAAGACCAGCAGGACCATGCCGCCGCCGACCAGCAGGAAGCCCGGAAAATCGAACGGCGTGCGCACCGGCTTGGTGACCGTCGGAAACAGCGAGGCGGCAAGGACGGCGGCCGCCAGCGCGAACGGCACGTTGATGAAGAAGATCCAGCGCCATGAAATGTAAGTCGTCAGCGCGCCGCCGACGAGCGGGCCGACCAGCGGTCCGGACTGGCCGGCCAGTGAGATATACATGTTGATCTTCAGCGTGCGGCTGCGCGGGAAGGTCGACAGGATGACGACCTGGCCGAGCGTCCCGATCAAGGCGCCGCCGAAGCCTTGCAGCGCGCGGGCGCCGACCAGCGTCCAGATGTCGTTGGACAATCCGCACAGCGCCGATGACGCGGCGAACACCAGCAAGGCGAAGCAGTAAACGTTGCGCAAGCCGAAGCGGTCGGCGGCCCAGCCGCCGAGCGGCATCGAGATGATCAGGCTGGCGACATAGACGGTGATCAACAGGCCGAGCTGGCTCGGCGGCCGGCCGAGGCTGTCGCTGATGCCGGGCAGGGCGGTGACCACGACATTCTGGTCGAGGCTGGTCATGAACACGCCGCAGGCGACCGTCAGCGGCAGCAGGAGCAAGGCTCTGGCCGACACATCGGCGCGATCCGTGGCGCCGGCGGATAGTGATGCGGTCATGGGGATGTTCGAACCAAACGAGGATGCCGACTCTAAAGAAGGGGTTTTCAGACCCCCTTTGGACCGTTGGGCGGCCACGTTTATCCATCATGGGCGTCTAGCGCGGGATTCTCTAGCGGCAGAGCCGGCTGGCCTTGATGCCAGTGGCGGAAGGCGGGACGGCTACTGCACCTCGTAGCCGACTTCCTCGCTGGCATGGCAGAGCGCCTTCCAGAACGAGCGGGCGAAGGAGCGGAAGACATAGATGTCGAACTGGTCGGCGCCGGTGCGCTGGATCTGCGCAAAGACGTCGTGATGGGTGGTCGAACGGCCGGCGCCGATCGGGAAGGCGGGCAGCGCAAAGTCGATGGCGAAGAATTTCGCCAGCACCCATTCGGCCTTAGGGCCGGCGATGCGGATAGCGGTGCGGCCATGCGACAGGTCGGTGATCGTGCCGATTACCGGGGTTACGTCCCCGGCAAAACTCGCCGCCAGGCCCTCGGCATCGTCGACGACGGTGAATTTTCCAGGCGCGAAACCGAACACGGCCTTGCCGTCCTTGGCGAGACCGCCGCCCGCGCCATCGGGCAAATCGACGCCGGTGACCTTCCGGATCGCTTCGATCAGCTGCTTTTCCGCGCCCGGCCATGCGGCCAGCTGCAGGATCGAGCCCGGCCTGGTCTCGGTCAGGATGACATCGACGCCATGCTCGAAATTGCCGTGCGAACCCGGATGGAACACCGGCTCGAGCGGCGAGAGGCGCTCGGGTGATTGGCGTTCGGGTGATTGGCGCTCAGCCATGCATGCGGCTCCCGTCCGGGTCGTAGAAATGGTTGGAGACGATCTCGACGGGCCCGAACCGCTTGCGCAGCGGATCGGAGACGAATGCCCGGGTACCATGGCGCGCCTTGCCGCCTTCGACCAGGGCCAGCGCGATGTGCTTGCCCAGCGCCGGCGAATAGCAGCAGGCGGTGATGTGGCCGATGGAATCGTGCGGATTGGCTTCGTCCAGTTGCTCGACGAGGTGGGCGCCGCCATTGAACGGCCGGTTGTCGAGCGAGACCAGGCCGACCAGTTGCAGCCGCTCGGGCGCGATCAGGCCTTCGCGGTCCATCATCGCCGAGCCGATGAACGGCTTCTTCTTCGACAGCATCCAGTCGAGATGCAGGTCGCGCGCCGTGGTGCGCCCGTCGATCTCCGCGCCGGTGACATGGCCCTTTTCGATGCGCATCGTGCCCAACGCCTCCAGCCCGTAGGTGACCAGGGCGAACGGCTTGCCGGCTTCGATAAGGGCTTCCCAGACATGGGTGCCGTAGCCGGCGCCGCAATAGACCTCGAAGGCCATTTCTCCGGAGAAGGACAGCCGGCAAATCATCACCGGCACGCCTGATATCTCGCCGCGCACGATGCCCATGAAGGGCAGGGCTGTGTTGTCGACGGCGGTGCCGGTGACACAGGCGGCGAGGATGGCCCGCGCCTTCGGCCCGCCGATGGCCGCGCCCGCCCATTCGTCGGTTACCGAGGTGACATGCACTTTGAGTTCCGGCCAGATGACGTCGAGGAAATATTCCAGATGCTGCATCACCTTGCCGGCGTTGGCCGTGGTGGTCGTCATCAGGAAATCCTGTTCGCCAAGCCGCCATGTGGTGCCGTCGTCGAAGGCCAGCCCGTCCTCGCGCAGCATCAGGCCGTAGCGGGCCTTGCCGACGGGGAGGGTGGAAAACATGTTGGTGTAGACGCGGTCGAGGAATTCGCCCGCATCCGGCCCCTGAACGGCGATCTTGCCCAGCGTCGAGACGTCGACGATGCCGGCGCTTTCGCGCGTCGCCCTGGCTTCACGGACATAAGCCTGCTCGACCGTCTCGCCGGCAAGGCCGTAGATCATCGGTCGGAACCAAAGGCCGGCCGAATATAGGGTCGCACCATTGGCGAGGTGCCAATCATGCATCGGCGTCAGCCGCTCGGGCTTCAAATCGCCGAAACGCTCGGCGGCGAGCGAGCCGATCGACACCGCGGAATAGGGTGGGCGGAAGCGCGTCGTGCCGACTTCGGGGATCGGTTTGCCCAGCGCCTCGGCCATGATGGCGAGCCCCGGGACGTTGGAGTTCTTGCCCTGGTCGGTCGCCATGCCGAGCGTGGTGTAGCGCTTCAGATGCTCGACGGAGAGAAAACCTTCGCGATGCGCCAGCCGCACGTCTTCGGCAGTCACGTCATGCTGGAAGTCGACGAAGCTTTTTCCCTTGGCTTTGATCTCGAACACCGGCGCCGGATCTGGGTTTCCCGGGGCTGCTTCGACATCCGGCAAGGCTGCCGGCGCAGCCGCTCCGCCCGCGGCGGACAGGCCGGCTGCACGGCCCTCAGTGATGGCTTCGACGGTCGAAAAGCTGCCGTTGAAAGCGCCGGCGCCAATCCATTGCCGAGTCGGTTTCGGCGGCAGGAAGGCCTGGCGGGCAGGATTCCACTCGGCTCTCGCGCCAGCCTGGCTGGCGAGGTGGATGGTCGGCGACCAGCCGCCCGACATCAGCAGGCTATCGGCGTGGATGCTGCGGGCGTCACCGCTGAGCGCGCCCGAGGTCATGTCGAAGCGCTGCACCTTGAGGCCGGAGAGCGCCTTGCCGCCTTCGGTGGCGACCACGGCATGGCCGGAGAGGATTTCGGCTTCGGCCTCGGTGGCGAGGCTGCGCATTTCAGCCGAAAGCTCGGGGCGCACATCGACGATGGCGACAATAGCCGCCCCGGCCTTCCTCAGCGCCAGCGCCGAGCGATAGGCGCTGTCATTGTTGGTGAACAGCGCGATCCTGTCGCCGGGCAGCACGCCATAATCGTTAGCATAGCGCTCGGCGGCATGCGCCAGCATGACGCCCGGCCGGTCATTGCCGGGGAACACAAGCGGCCGCTCGAAAGAGCCGGCGGCCAGCACCACCGTCTTGGCGCGGATCGCCCAGTAGCGATGGCGCGGCTCGCCCTTGCCGGGCGTTTCCTTGTGGTCGGTGACGCGCTCGAGTGCGGCCAGCGTGTTGCCGTCATAATAGCCCCACACTGTGGTGCGCGGCAGCAGGCGGACCGTGTCATGGCCCTCAAGCTGGCTGACGGCGCGCGCCGCCCAGTCGGCGGCCGGCGCGCCGTCGATGGCCTCGCCGGACCAGTTGGCCGAGCCGCCGAAACGCGGCTCGAGTTCGGCCAGGATGACGCGCGCGCCCTGGTCGGCAGCGGCCTTGGCGGCTGACAGGCCGGCCGGGCCGGAGCCGACCACCAGCACGTCGCAAAACGCGTTCATGCGCTCGTAGCGCGAGGTGTCGGCGGCAATACCGGCGCGGCCCAGGCCGGCGGCGCGGCGGATGAAATGCTCGCAGAACATCCAGAAGCGGGTGCCTTTCAAGGGGCCGAAGACAGGGCCCATGAAGGTCTTGTAGTAGAAGCCGGCGGCCAGGATCTTGCCGCCGAGCTGGTTGACGGCGTTGATGTCCCAGGCGAGCGAGGGAAAGCGGTTCTGGCTGACGGCGACCAGCCCGTCATAGATCTCGACCATGGTTGCGGCGATGTTGGGCTCGCGCACTTCGCCGCGCAGCACCGTCACCAGCGCGTTCGGTTCCTCGACGCCGGCCGAGAGCAGGCCGCGCGGGCGGTGGTATTTGAATGAGCGGCCGAAAAGCGTGACGCCGTTAGCAAGCAGCGCCGAGGCCAGCGTGTCGCCGGCATGGCCGGTGTAGGGCGTGCCGTCGAAGGTGAAGCGGATGGTGCGCAGCCGGTCGACGCGGCCGCCGGTCTCGGTGCGGCGCGGGCTCACGACTTGCCTCCGGCTTTGTGCCGGGCGGCGGCATTGTGGTCGCCGCGGGCGAAACCGGTGCTGGAAATCTCATGCGTGACCGTGTTGCGCACCATCCTCAGATGGGTGCGGCAGCCGCCCGAATGCTGCCAGATCTCATTGTGGTCGCCGGCCGGGTTCAGCCGATCGTAGACATAGGCGTTCCAGGCGTCGAGGTCCTGCGAGTTGGGCTGCGGGCGCTCGCGGTTGCCGTCGCCCTGATAGGTGAACTCGATGACGTCGCGCGGGCCGCAATAGGGACAAGTGATAAGCATTTGTTTGAACCCTAATGCAGCCGGGGCGTTGCGCCCTGGCCCTTGTCGTCAATCACTAGGCCGCGATAAAAACGGTCGAGCGTGAACGGCGCGTTGAACGCGTGCGGTTCGTCCTTGGCGATGGTGTATGCGAAGCACCAGCCCGAGGCCGGCGTCGCCTTGAAGCCGCCATAGCACCAGCCGCAATTGAGATACATGCCCGGCAGCGGGCCGGTGGTGATGATCGGCGAACCGTCCATCGACATGTCGCAGACGCCGCCCCATGAGCGCAGCATGCGTACACGCGCAAGGCCGGGAAACAGCGCCAGCATCTCGCTCATCACCTCATCGACGATGGGCAGGTTGCCGCGCTGAGCGTAGCTGTTGTAGCCGTCGATGTCACCGCCGTAGACGAGGCCGCCCTTGTCGGACTGCGACATGTAGAAATGACCCATGCCGAAGGTCAGCACCGTGTCGACGAAAGGTTTCAGCGATTCGGTGACGAAGGCCTGCAGCACATGGCTCTCGATCGGCATCCTGTCGATGCCGGCAAGCTGCATCACCCGTCCGGTGCTGCCGGCAACGGCCACGGCAACTTTCTTGCCGCGGATCTCTCCGCGCGTCGTCTGTACGCCGGTGATGCGGTCGCCGTCGCGCAGGAAGCCGGTGACCTCGCAATTCTCGACGATGTCGACGCCGCGTCGGTCGGCGCCGCGCGCATAGCCCCAGGCAACCGCATCGTGCCGGGCGGTGCCGGCGCGTGGCTGCATCAGGCCGCCGACGATGGGAAAGCGCGCGGAGGCCGACATGTCCAGCGCCGGGACCAGGCGCGCGATCTCGGCGGTGCTCATCAGCTCGGCATCGACGCCGAGATGGCGCATGGCGTTGCCGCGCCTGGCCAAGTCGTCGAACTGGGCCGGCGTGTGAGCCAGGTTCAGGCAGCCGCGCTGCGAGAACATGACGTTGTAGTTGAGGTCGTGCGACAGGTTCTCCCACATCTTCATCGAATGTTCGTAGAAGCGGGTGTTGGACGGCAAAAGGTAGTTGGAGCGCACCGCCGTGGTGTTGCGGCCGACATTGCCGGAACCCAGCCAGCCCTTTTCCAGCACCGCGACATTGGTGATGCCGTGCTCCTTGGCCAGATAGTAGGCCGTCGACAGGCCATGACCGCCGCCACCGATGATGATGACATCATAGGAGGCCTTGGGCTCGGGCTTGCGCCAGGCCGGCTTCCAGTCCTTGTTTCCCTTGAGCGCGTTCGTGAGAAGCGAAAGGGCTGAATATTCCGCCATTCTTCATGTCATCCCTAGAGCATGATGCCGAAAGGTGTGAAGCGGTTTTCGGACGACATCATGCTCTATATCTTTGATTTCTAGAGCCGGATTGTTTCAGGTCGGACAGACCTGAAACCATCCGGCTCGGGTGCGATGCGGCAGACTATAGAGCAGGCGGCGGGCGCAAAGCCAAGATTGCGCCATGGCTTTTCGACTGGCCGACTCCCGCAAGGCGACACCTGCCATGACTTCGCCACGACTTGCCCCATGGGATGAGCGTCTCTATCAAGGTCCGCTTTAGAAGCGGCCTTTGCCGCGCTTCGAGTCGCCACCATTATGTTTTTTCGCTTCTTTCGCCTGATCCTGGTCCTCGCGCTCGTTGCCTTGGCGCCGCATTCGTTCGGCGCGATGGCGCAGGGGCTGGGCCAGGCGCCTGCCGGGCTGGTCGCCGACCAGCAGAAAATCCTGCAGGGTTTGACGACGAAAACCGACGCTCTGGAGAAGAAAGTCCAGGAGGACGGCGTCGACGACGCTACCCTCGTCGAGATCCGCCTGCAGCTGGAAGAGCTGTCGCGCGGTGCGCTGAACAGCGCGCTGGCGTTTCGTTCGCGGCTGGGAGAGATCAATTCGAGGCTCGAGCAGCTTGGCGCCCCGCCGGCTGCCGGACAGCCCCCTGAACCGGACATCGTGACCGGCGAGCGCCAGGCGCTGGCGTCGGAAAAGGCGGAGATCAACGCCGTCATCGCCGGGGCGCAGAACCTGTCGATTCGCATCAATTCGCTGATCGAGAAGATCGGTAATATGCGCAGCGAGCTGTTTCGCAGCGGCCTAACCAAGCGCTATGTGCTGTCCGATGCACTGAGCCCGCAGGTGTTTTCCGACGCAAGGGACGAATACGCCAATTTTTACAGGGCGGTGTCGTCGTGGCTGAGCTTTGCCTTCAAGTTCAAGTTCCAGGCGATGCTCGCGGCGACCCTCATGGCGCTTGCGTTGGCCGTGGTGCTTCTGGTCGGTGGGCGCCGCCTGTTTGGGCGCATCTTCGAGCCCGACGCGTCGGTTGAAGATCCGACGTATCTCAGTCGCCTGTCGGTGGCGTTCTGGTCGACCTTGCTGCCGACGCTGGCGGTCAGCGCCTTCCTCGCCTCGACGGTGTTCCTGTACAACTACTACAATGTGCTGCGCGGCGACATAGGCGTGTTCCTCAACGCTCTGGCAGCCGTCATCGCCATAGTGTTCTGTGTCAACCGCCTGACCAATGCGGCTCTGTCGCCCAGCATGCCGAACTGGCGTCTGATCCAGGTCGAGACCGGCCCGGCGCGTTGGCTGGTGCGGCTGACGACGGCCATGGCAGTCGTCATCGGCATCAACAATTTCCTGTCGATCGTCAACGACAAGATGGGCTCGCCTCTGTCGCTGACGGTGGCCAGGAGTTTTGTCGCCACCGTGATCGTCGGGGTCATCCTGATCCTGATGGCGCTGCTGAAGCCTTACAAGGACGTCGCTGGGCGCTGGCGCCGCTGGCCGGCCTGGCTGCGCTACACCTGTGTCGCGCTCGGCCTGTTCACGATTGCGGCGGCGCTGTTCGGCTATATCGGTCTTGCCATCTTCGTCTCGTTGCAGGTCGTGGTCACTGGCACCATCCTGCTCACCGCCTATATCGGCTTCCTGTCGGCGCGCGAGATCGGCGAGGAGGGTGGTTTCGCCGGCACGTCCATCGGGCGCTGGCTGAAGACCAATTCCAGCTATGAGGACACCGCGCTCGACCAACTCGGCCTCGTCGTCAGCGTCGCCATCAACCTGATGATCGTGCTGGTGTTCCTGCCGCTGATCCTGTTGATGTGGGGCTTCCAGCCCGGCGATATCCAGGCCTGGGGCTATAAATTGGCGACAGGCGTCACCGTCGGTTCGGTGACGATTTCGGTCACCGGCATCCTCACCGGCATCGTCGTCTTCATCATCGGCTATTTCCTGACCCGCTGGTTCCAGGGCTGGCTCGACGGCTCGGTTATGGCTCGCGGCAAGGTCGATACCGGCGTGCGCAACTCGATCCGGCTGGCGGTCGGCTATGCCGGCGTCGCGCTCGCCGGCCTGGTCGGCATCTCGGCGGCGGGCATCGATCTTTCCAATTTGGCGCTCGTTGCCGGCGCACTCTCGCTGGGTATCGGCTTTGGCCTGCAGAATGTCGTGTCCAACTTCGTGTCGGGCCTGATCCTTCTCGCCGAGCGGCCGTTCAAGGTCGGCGACTGGATCGTCGCCGGCGACACATCAGGCACGGTCAAGAAGATCAGCGTGCGCGCCACCGAAATCGAGACCTTCCAGCGGCAATCGGTGATCCTGCCCAATTCGAACCTCATCAACAACGCCGTCGGCAACTGGACGCACCGCAACAAGCTCGGACGTGTGGAGATCAAGGTCGGGGTCGCCTATGGCAGCGACGTCAAGCGGGTACACGCGGTCCTGCTTGAGATTGCGCGCGGCCATGCGCTGGTGCTGAAGAACCCGGAACCCTTCGTGCTGTTCACCAATTTCGGGCCGGCAGCACTCGAGTTCGAGATCCGCGTGTTCCTGGCCGATGTGCTGAACGGCGCCATCGTTCAGAACGATATCCGCTTTGCCGTTCTCGATGCTTTTGACGCCGAGCACATAGAAATCCCCTCGACGCCGCGCGCCGAGGTCAAGGTCAAGCAGACCGACGCATGGCCGATCGACGACGACAAGATCGAAGTCGAGTTCGCCGAGAAGGAGCAGGCGGAGGCCAGAGCCGCCACCGAGGCGAAGCGGCTGGCCAAAACTGGTCGCAAGGCCCGCAAACCCGATCCCAGCTAGGCCCCAAGCTCCTCCCAAACCGATTGCGGCATGAATGCGGCATTCAGTTGCGGTTCAGCTTGCATCTCATATAAGCTCACATGCAAAGGCGAGAATGCCTTGCGAAATGCAACAGAGGCGGTGTGGAAACACCGATATTGCAAAATGTGGAAGTCGCTCGTCGTCGCCATCGCTCTTACCGCAGCGAGTGGCTCGGCCTTTGCCGCCAGCGCGGTCAACAAGGATGCTGAGACCCGTACGCTGATCGTGACGGAAGGCGGCGGCAAGACGGAGTTGGCGCTGGCCGCTGGCGAAACCGTGGAATTCTGCCCGAACGGCTGTTTTGTCACCTTGCCCAATGGTGACCTCGAGGCCCTGACCGGCTCGGAAACGGTCGAAATCTCGGGTGGCGTTGCCCGCATCAAGTAAAGTCGGCAGGCAGATGTAGTAGAGGCCGGGCAATGCCCGGCCTTTTATTGTTCGCGGTAGCGATTGCTTAACAATGACGCGGGAAATATCGTGGCGCCTACCGGCTGCAACCGTGCGTTTTAACGTTCAATACGCCGTTCCGCCGCTATACCGGTGCGAAGACGCCGAAACACGGCGCAACCGGTTATGAATAGGGCAGAACGGACATGGATGCGCGGTCGGACAAGAACGCAATCCCGCTTGCGGTCGACCTCGACGGCACGCTGATTGCGACCGATCTTCTTTGGGAAGGCCTGTTCATCCTGCTCAAGAAGAATCCGCTCTATGTTTTCCTGGTTCCGTTCTGGCTGGCCGCCGGCCCGGCGCGGCTGAAACAAGCGATCGCAGACCGCATCGACATCGATCCGGCCTCGCTGCCCTATCGCGAAGCGCTGCTGCAGCGGCTGCGCGCCGACCATAGCGACGGACGCAAGATCGTGCTGGCGACCGGTACGCCACGCAAGTTCGCCGAGGCGATCGCCGCGCATCTGGGCGTCTTCGACTATGTGCTGGCGACCGACGGTCCCCACAACATGACCTCGGGCCGCAAGCGCGACGCGCTCATCGCCGCCTATGGCGACGGCGGTTTCGACTATGCCGGCAACAGCCGGCTCGACCTCAAGGTTTTCGGAGCCGCACGCAACGCCATCGTCGTGGCGCCCGACCGCCATGCGAGGCGCTGGCAGGCCGCGCATAGCGCCGAAAGGATGCCGGCGCCGAAAAGGACATTGAAGACATTCGTCAAGATGCTGCGGGTGCATCAGTGGCTGAAGAATTCGCTGATAGCGGTGCCGATGGTGCTGTCGCATGAATACTTCAACATCAACATGATCTGGCAATGCCTGCTGGCGTTCGTCTCCTTCAGCGCCGTGGCTTCCGCCATCTACATCCTCAACGATTTCTTCGACCTTGCGCTTGACCGCAAGCACCCGACCAAACGCAACCGGCCTTTCGCCAGCGGCGCGCTGTCGATACCGTTCGGTCTCGGCGCGATGGCCGCTCTGCTGACGATCGGCATCGCCGCCGGGCTTCTGTTGCCGATCGAGTTCCTGGGCGTGCTCGCCGGCTATCTGGTGGTGACCACAGCCTATTCGCTGTCGTTCAAGCGCATGCTCCTGGCCGACGTACTGACGCTGGCGGGGCTCTACACAGTGCGTGTGCTGGCAGGTGCTGCGGCGACCGGGGTCGAAGTCTCGTTCTGGCTGCTCGCCTTCTCGATTTTCTTCTTCCTGTCGCTGGCGCTGGTGAAGCGCTATGTCGAACTGCGCACCACAGCCATTCCGGTGGGCGAGCGCATTAGCGGTCGCGGCTACCGCATCGAAGATCAGGAGATCGTCGCCCAGGCGGGCATGGCGTCGGCCTTCTCCTCGGCGCTGGTGCTGGCGCTCTACATGGACAGCGTCTCCGTGCGCGAACTCTATCCGCATCCCAGGCTGGTCTGGCCGCTGGCGCCGATCGTGCTGTATTTGACCATGCGGGTCTGGATCCTGGCGCGCCGCAACGAGATGAATGATGATCCGGTCATCTTCATCATTCGCGACTGGCGAAGCCAGATCGTCGTGGTGATCGGCGCCGCCCTTCTGGTCGCGGGAGGCTGGTAGGGCATGGCCGGCGAACGGTACCGGAGTTTTGGCCTCGCCACGCCGGCCGCAAAGCGAGCCATCGCGGCCGACGATGCCATCGCGCTGATGCGAAGCGGCAAGGCGACAAAGAACGCTCTGCTCGCCTATGGCAATGGCCGCTCCTACGGTGATTCCTGCCAGAACGGGCCAGGTGCGGTCGTGGACATGCGGCCGCTGAACCGCATCGGCGCCTTCAATGCCGAGACCGGCCTGCTCGAGGCGGAGGCCGGCGTGTTCCTCTCCGATATCATTGCGCACACTGCACCTTACGGTTTCTTTCCGACTGTCGTCCCAGGCACCCAGTTCGTCACCCTTGGCGGCGCGATCGCCAATGACGTCCATGGCAAGAACCATCACCGGCGCGGCACCTTTGGCTGCCATGTCGAGTCGTTCACGCTGCTGCGCTCGGACGGGCGGACCTACACCTGCTCGGCAACCGACAATGCAAGGCTGTTTGCGGCGACGATCGGCGGCATGGGGCTGACCGGCCTGATCCTGTCGGCCTCGATCCGGCTGATGCGGGTGCATTCGCTCGATATCGCCGAGAAGGTAACGCGGTTTGCCGATCTCGGCGAATTCTTCGAACTGGCCGAGGCCGCCGACCAGGCCAATGAATATGCCGTCGCCTGGATCGACCAGCTTGCCGGCGGCCATGGCCGCGGGCGCGGCCTGTTGTTGACAGGCAATCATGCCGAGTATGGCTCGCATGCGGCGTCTCGCGCCGGCTCCCGTTTTTCAGTGCCGTTCCAGCCGCCGTTCAATGTGCTCAACCGGCCGTTCCTCACCGCCTTCAACGCCGCCTATCGGTGGAAGAAGGGGCGCTCGCCGGGGCCGAGCCAAACCGGCTACCAGGGCTTTTTCTTTCCGCTTGATGGTGTCGGCGACTGGAATCGGCTGTATGGCCCGAAAGGTCTCTACCAGCACCAGAGCTTGGTGCCGGAAAATGTCGCGCGCCAGACCGTGCCGGCGCTGCTCGAGGCGGCGCGACGGGCCGGGCAGGGCTCTTTCCTCACCGTGTTGAAGCGCTTCGGCTCGATCCGCTCGCCGGGGCTGCTGTCTTTTCCGCGGCCAGGCTTCACGTTGACGCTGGATTTCCCCAATCGCGGCGACAGGACGCTGGCCCTGCTCAGCGAACTCGACGGCATCACGGTCGCGGCCGGCGGCGCGGTCAACCCGTACAAGGATGCGCGCATGGGCGCTGATACTTTCGCGGCCTCCTTCCCGAATTGGCAGCGGCTTGAAGCGCTGCGCGACCCGGCGTTCGTGTCCAGTTTCTGGCTGCGGACGGCGAAAAAGCTCAACGTCCGGCCAGGGCGTGTCGAGGCAGCTGAATAGGTACAATCCGAATAAGTCATGGTGAATAGATCGTAATTTCCGTGGTTTACTCAAAGCATTGTCGTGACTTCATGAAATGTTTGCAGGTTCGTAATACGACCGTTGCGAGTGGCGGGTGCAAAATATGAAATACATCGTCTTCATTCTGTTCACGGTCATGACCAATGCCGCCGCGCAGCTGATGCTGAAGCAAGGCATGATGTCACTCGGGCCGATTTCGTTCGAAGGCACCAATCCGCTGTTGAGGCTGTTGCAGGTCGTTTTCAGCCCATGGGTGTTTCTCGGCCTGTGCACCTTCGTCATCTCGATGGCTTCGCATCTCTATGTGCTGTCCAAGGTCGAGCTCAGCTTTGCGTATCCGTTCCTCAGCCTTGCCTATGTCGCGGTTGCGATCTTCGCCTATTTCATCTTCCGCGAGGACCTCAATGCCTGGCGCATTGCCGGCATCGCCTTCATCTGCGTCGGCACCGTGCTGATCGCGCAAAGCGGTCGAGACTTGGGCGGGCGCGGGCATGACGACCAAACCGCTTCCATCATCCCCAACAAGACCAGCGAGATCGTTCGATGAGACATGTTATTTTCGGCGGCGACGGCTTCGTCGGCCGTCATCTTGCCCCGAAGCTTGTGGCCGATGGCGAAGAGGTTGTCGTTGCCGACATCGTCAAGAGCGACCTGGCGCACTATCGCAACGTTCGCTTCGTCACCTGCGATGTCACGGATACGGCCTCGGTGGCCAACATCGGATTGAAGGCCGACGACATGGTCTACAACCTGTCGGCCAAAATGCTGTCGCCGATCCAGGTGCGGGCCAAGCGTCACGACTTCTTCTTTCCGGTGAATCTCCACGGCACCGAACACATCATGCAGGCGATGGACAAGGCCGGCGCGTCCAAGCTCGTCCACTACACCACGGACATGATCTACGGCCACACGGTCACCCAGCCGATGACCGAGGAGCACCCGGTCGCGCCGCTCGGCGAATATGGCTGGTCGAAGCAGAAGACCGAGGAGCTCGCCGCGCAATGGCGCAAGCGCGGCATGTCGATCTCGCTTTTTCGACCGCGGCTGATCATCGGTCCCGGCCGGCTCGGGATCCTGGAAAAGCTGTTCAAACTGATCGACTGGAATTTTCCTGTGCCGATGATCGGCTCGGGCAAGAACCCCTATCAGTTCATCTCGGTGTTCGATTGCGCGGAAGCTGCCCGCGCGGCCTGGAAGGCAGGCGTGCCCAACCAGGCCTATAATCTGGGCTCCCTCAATCCGCCGCCGGTGAAGAAATTGCTGGGCGACCTGATCAAGCATGCCGGCTCGAAATCGCTGCTGATCCCGACGCCGGGCTGGGCGGTCAAGCGCACCCTCGACCTGCTCGATCTCATGAACATGCCGATCATGGATCCCGAACAATATCTGATCGCCGATGAGGAGTGCGTGCTCGACGTATCCAAGGCCGAGCGCCAGCTCGGCTGGGTGCCGCAATATCGCGACGAGGACATGCTGATCGCCGCCTACAGCGAATACCGCGCCAAGAAAGACGGGCTTGCCGTCACCGCAAATCATGTCCCCGCCGTGGGACGACCAGGAGAACTCCGAAATGACCGTCATGGCCAAGCCTGAGCAGACGAACGCGCGCACCATGGTCGGCGCGCCGGCGTTGTCGCCTACCGCCATCGCCAAGCCCGACCTGATCAGCGTCGAGCAGGCGAAGGCGATGGATGTTGCGCGCATGACCGACTTGTTCAAGGCGCATCTCAATCCGGGCCAGCTGCATTTCATGAAGCTGCTCGGCTTCCACAAGATCAAGATCGAGCGTGCCGAAGGCATGTTCTACATCGACCAGAACGGCCGCAAGATTCTCGACTTCTTCGGCGGCTTCGGTTCGCTGGCCTTCGGCCACAACCATCCGCGCATCCTGGAGGCCCGGCGCAAATTCCAGGAGGAGAAGCGCCAGGAAATCGCCATCGCCTTCATGTCGCAATATGCATCGGCGCTGGCGCACAACATCGCCAAATGCTCGCCCGGCGATCTCGACATGGTGTTTCTGGGCTCGTCGGGTTCGGAAGCGATGGAAGCGGCGGTGAAGCTCGCCGAGCGCGCCGCCGGGCCGAAGAGGCCAAAAATCGTCTATGCCGAGAATTCCTTCCACGGCAAGACCAAGGGCGTGCTCGGCATTACCGATGGCCAGCTCTACCGCGCGGACTTCAAGATGGCTGAGAACACCGTTCGCATTCCGTTCGCCGATATCGAAGCGGTCGAGCGGCTGTTCCGCTCCGACCCGGAGGTCGGCGTCATCGTGCTTGAGACAATCCAGGGCGGCGGCGGCATCATCCAGGCGCCGGCCAAATACTGGCAGAAATTGCGCGTGCTCTGCGACCAGTATGGCGTGCTGTGGGTGGCGGACGAAGTGCAGTGCGGCTATGGCCGTTCGGGACGCTTCTATGCCTTCGAGCATTATGGCGTCGTGCCCGATGTGACGGCGCTGGCGAAATCGCTCGGCGCCGGCAAGGCGGCGGTCGGCGCGATGATCGCCCGGCGCGAGGTCTATATGAAGGCCTATGGCACGCCGAAGACGGCGATGATCCATGCCATGGCCACCTTTGGCGGCATGGGCGAGGCCTGCGTCACCGCGATCGAGGGCATCAACGTGCTCTATGATGAGGGGCTGATCGACAACGCCGCCACTGCCGGCGACTATCTGCTGCAGCGCCTGCAGGCGCTGAAGGAGAAGTACCCTAAGATCATCAAGGACGTGCGCGGCAAAGGCTTTATGATCGGGCTCGAGTTCCACGACTTCTCGCAGACCTTGCCGATGGTGCTACGTCCGATCGTCAGCGTCCTCGACGACAAGCTGAAGGGCTCGCTGTCGGGCTTCGTCGGCGCGCTGTTGTTGCGCGACTATGACGTGCTCGTCGCCTTCACCGAATACAACCGCAACGTCATCCGTCTCGAGCCACCGCTGATCTGCCAGCGCGAGCATGTCGACCGTTTCGTCGATGCTTTCGACAGCCTGCTGTCGCGCGGCATCGTGGGAATCGTCAAGGATTTCGTCAAAAGCCAAGTCCGTTAAAAGAAGTCCGTTGAGCGAAGTCCTGAGTCCGACAATGCTGAGCAAGTCTCCCGCCCCGCAAAACACACTCGACCGGCTGACTGCGGCCGCTCTCGCGTGGGGCGAGGGGACTTATGCGCGATGGGCGGCTCCGGTCGGCGCGATCGCGTTTTCGCTCTATATCCTGCTGACGGCGTTCATGGCCTTGACGATGCCCGACGCCAATTGGGACATGCTGCCCTATCTCGCCATCGCCGAGGAGGGCGCTTATCCCGATGCGCAGGCATTGCATGACTATGCCTACAGCACGGTCCAGGCCGGCGTGTCGGCCGGCGACTACAAGACGCTGACCGACGATGGTGGCGGTTTCCGCAGCCATATGGCGCAAAATGCCGCCGACTTTCACTCGCTGCTTGGCATGTACCGGATCAAGTTCCTCTACGCCGAGATTCTTTCGACGATGAGTTCGGTGATGTCGCCTGTCGAGGCGATGCGGGTGCTGCAGGTGGTCTCGGTGCTGCTGTTCGGGATGATCACGCTGCTGTGGCTGCGAACCGAAGGCGCGTTGGCGCTGGCGCCGGTGGCCGGCGCGGTGCTGATCATGGCCGATTTCGGCGACGCGGCACGCGCCTCGACCCCGGATCTGTTGTGCTCGGCGCTGTTCCTCGGCGGGCTGCTTGCCTATGTGCGCGGCCGCGAGGCAGCGACCGCTGTCCTGCTTTTCCTGGCCTTCATGGCGCGGCCGGACAATATTGTTTTTCTGGCCATCTTCGCCGTGCTGCTGCTGGTCTTCCGGCAGCGGGCGTGGGGCGCGCTGGCCGGCTTTGCCGCGTCCTTCGTCGCTTATTTCGCGATTTCGCATTGGGCGCAGCATCCCGGCTGGTGGCCGCATCTGTGGTTCTCCAGCATCGAGCAGCACTACAATATGGATGGATTCGAGCCACCGTTCTCGGTTGGCGCCTATGTCAAGGCGTTCGCCGCATCCTTCATTCGCGCCACCAGCCTCAACAGTTGGGTCGGGGTCTGGGTTCTGGCGCTGGCCGGGTGGCTTGCGCTCAGCCGCGCCGGCTTCCGGCTCGATCGCCGCGCCGGCATCCTGCTTGCAGCACTGGTGCTTGGCGTGCTGGCGAAATTCACCGTCTTTCCGATCCACGACACCCGCATCTACTTCCCGAACCTTCTGCCGCCCTACCTTTTGCTCGTCGGCCCGATCATGGCGCTGTGGGCGTCGGCAAGCCTGAATGGAAGGCGGCCCATCGCCTTGCAGGCCATACCTGGAGATAAGCCATGAGTTCCATTTCCGGCCTGGCGCGCATCGCCCTTTCGCTCGGCCTGCCCGCCGGCCTGCTCGATCGGGGGCCGGCGTTGCGTGGCACGAAATTCCTGGCCAAGGCGGCGCTGAAGGCGCGGTTTGGCGGTGGGCAAGCCTTCCAGATGGTCAATGTCGGCGCTTGCGACGGCGCGCTGTTCGACGACGTCACGCCGTGGCTGCACCGCATTCCGCGGGCGCGGGCCGTGCTGGTCGAGCCGATCCCGTACAATCAGAAGCGGTTGCGGGCCAACTATCCCGACACGGAACGCTTCGTCATCGAACCGGTCGCGGTGACGAAGACCAAGGGCACGATCACCGTCCACACTTTCGATGCCGCGGCACTCGAGGCCGGCACGCTGCCGATCGAGTTCATCGGCTGCTCGTCGGTCACCGACACCAATCTGATGTCGGGCAAGAATGCCTGGGGCGAGGACGACGCCAATTTCAACAAGTTCGCGCCGCACGTGAGGGATATCGAGGTGCCGTCGGAAACGCTGCAGACGCTGCTCGACCGCAACGGCATCACGCATATCGACGCCTTCCTGGTCGATTGCGAGGGCGCCGACTGGATCGTCTTCGAACAGCTCGATCTCAAGCGCTATCGTCCGGGCATGATCAAGGTCGAGGTCGGCGCGCTGCCGGCCGCCGAAATCGGCCAGGTCGTGGTCAAGCTGAAGACATCAGGCTATCAGGTCGGCTTCCAGGCCGAGGACATCTGGGCCTTCGCCTGAGATAGATCGCCACTGGCGGCACGCCGGCGCGCCGGGTCGCGTCGCATCCGCGACGTGTCGCAAACAGGCGGTAGCTGCATCCACGTCCTCTGCATATTGTGCGCCATTCGAACGGGCGCGGACGCGCCCGCTTTATCCCCTTGGAGTCGCGGGCAATGGCAGAGTTTCCGAAACAGGCGAAGGTCGTCATCGTCGGCCTGGGTGGCATTGTCGGCGCGTCGATCGCGCATCATCTGATCGAGCGCGGCTGGACCGACATTGTCGGCATCGACAAGTCGGGCATCCCGACCGATATCGGCTCGACCGCGCATGCCTCGGACTTCTGCTACACCACGAGCCATGATTTCCTGTCGTGCTGGACGACGCTCTACTCGATCGATTTCTACGAAAAGATGGGCCATTACGCCCGCATCGGCGGTCTCGAAGTGGCGCGCGTCGGCGACGACAGCCGCATGGACGAGATCAAGCGCAAGATCGCCTCGGCCAAATCCTTCGGCACCCGCGCCCGGCTGATCGAACCGGCCGAGATCAAGGAAAAATTCCCGCTGATCGAAGAGTCCATGGTGCAGGGCGGCCTGTGGGATCCGGACGCCGGCCTGGTCATCCCGCGCTCGCAGACCGTCGCCGGCAAGCTGGTCGACCAGGCGGAAGCTACGGGGAAACTCAAATCCTTCGCGAACACGCCCGCCAAATCTCTCATCGTCGAGGAAGGCCGCATCAAGGGCGTCGTCACCGACCGCGGCACGATCATGGCCGATTATGTCATCGTCTGCGCCGGCATCTGGGGCCGGCTGATCGCCGAGATGGTCGGCGAAGACCTGCCGGTCATGCCGATCGACCATCCGCTGACCTTCTTCGGGCCTTACAATCAATTCGCCGGCACCGGCAAGGAGATCGGCTGGCCGCTGTTGCGCGACCAGGGTAATTCGGCCTATATGCGCGACACCGGCGACCCCAGGACCGCCGAAGGCGGCCAGATCGAATGGGGTTACTACGAAGAGACCAATCCGCGTCTTTGCCATCCGCGCGATTTGCTGGAAAAGGATCAGGCGCGGCTGTCGCCGTCGCAGCGCGATCTCGACATGGAGCAGATCCTGGCGCCGCTGGAGCGCGCCATGGAACTGACGCCGATTCTGGGCGAACTCGGCTACAATGAAAGCCATTCCTTCAACGGCCTGTTGCAGGTGACCGCCGATGGCGGCCCGTCCATGGGCGAGAGCCAGAAGGTGAGGGGCCTCTGGTACGCCGTCGCCATCTGGGTCAAGGACGGCCCCGGCATGGGCAAGCTGATCGCCGACTGGATGACGGACGGCCGCACGGAAATCGACCATCACGCCATCGACTATGCGCGCTTCTATCCGCACCAGACGAAAGAGCAGTTCATCTGGGATCGCTGCACCGAGACGGCGATGAAGGTCTACAATCCGGCGGTGCATCCGCGCGAGCCGTTCTCCAAAGGCCGCAACATCCGCCGCTCGCCGTTCTGGGAGCGCGAGAAGGAGCTTGGCGGTTACTTCATGGAGCTGGGCGGTTGGGAGCGCGCGCATGGCTATGCCGCCAACGAGCATCTGCTGGAGAAGTATGGCAACCGGGTTCCCATACGTGAGAACGAGTGGGACAATCGCCATTTCTGGCGGGTGTCCAATGCCGAGCACCTGGCGATGAGCGAGGATTGCGGCATCGTCAACCTCTCGCATTTCTCGATGTACGACATCGAAGGGCCGGATCATGTCGCGCTGCTGGAGTGGCTGTGCGCGGCCAAGATCGGTGGCGACAACAATATCGGCAAGGGTATCTACACCCACTTCCTCGACGAGCAAGGCATGGTGCGCGCCGACTTCACCGTCATCCGCATGGCCGACCGCTGCCGGCTGATCGACGGCGCCGACGCCGGCCCGCGCGACTTCCGCTACATGCAGCGCACCGCGCAGGACAAAGGCTTTGACGTCACCATCACCGACGTGACGGAAAAATATGTCACCATCGGCATCTGGGGACCGAACGCGCGGGCGACACTGCAGAAAGTGGTCGAAAATCCGGATGGTCTCTCGCTGGAGAACTTCCCGTTCGCGGCGATCAAGCCGGTCAGGATCGGCGGCAAGGACGTCACCGCCTTCCGCATCTCTTATGTCGGCGAGCAGGGCTGGGAACTGCACATGCGCTACGAGGACGGCCTGGCCGTTTGGGACGCGCTGCGCTCGACCGGCGTGATGCCGTTCGGCGTCGAGACCTATGCCAACACGCGGCGCATGGAAAAGAGCCTGCGCCTGCAGAACGCCGACCTTCTGACCGAGTACAATCTGCTTGAGGCCGACCTTGCCCGACCGAAGGTCAAGGAGAACGATTTCTGCGGCAAGGCCAAACATGTCGAATACCGCGCCCGCGAGCACCAGCCGGCGATCCTGTGCACGCTGGTGATGACCGAGAACGTCGATGCGAAAGGCGTTGCCCGCTATCCCGTCGGCACCATGCCGGTGATGGATCCGAAGACCGGCGAGACGCTGGTTGACGAACTCGGCCGCCGGTCTTTCACCACGTCGATGGCCTATGGCCCGACCATCGGCAAGAACATCGGCCTCGCCTATCTGCCCTGGGCCCATGCCCAGGAAGGCCGCAAGCTCGCCATCGAATATTTCGGCGAGACCTACCCGGTAGAAGTGGCGGCGGTTGGTTACAAGCCGCTCTACGATCCAGAGAATTTGAAGCCGAGGAGTTGAGCGTCATAGGTTCCAACCAACACATCGAAAAGCCCGGCACCTTGAACTGACCCCATAAAGTTGGACGGTTCATTGAGCTGGTAGGTTTAAGGGCTGGTTCCTGTATTGCACAGGGGCCAGCCCTTTCAGTTTCAGTTTGATGCGGCGGTGGTTGTAGTAGTCGATGTAGTCCGTGATGGCGTCGTCCAGGCTTTGAACGGTGTCGAAGGTTCCGGGATGGAAGAGCTCGGATTTGAGGATGGCAAAGAAGCTCTCCATTGGGGCGTTGTCGAGGCAATTGCCTTTGCGTGACATGCTCTGTTGAAGGCCTCTGGCTTCCAGCCTGCGTTGGAATGCCGACATTTGATACTGCCATCCCTGATCGGAATGCAGGATCGGCCGTTCGTCCTCACCAAGCCGGGCGAGGGCTTTGGTCAGCATATTGTCCACCAGTTTGAAGCGTGGCCGCCGCGCCGTCTCGAACGCGACGATCTCGCCATTGTAGAGGTCCATGACTGGGGACAGGTAGAGCTTGTCGCCGGCCAGGCTGAACTCCGTCACGTCGGTCACCCATTTGCGGTTAGCCCGGTCGGCGCCGAACTTGCGCTGCAACAGATCGGGAGCGGTCCGCCCAGCCTCGCCCCTGTAGGAGCGATACTTCTTCGGCCTGACCAGCGACTTCAATCCCATCCCGGCCATCAGGCTCTGGACGGTCTTGTGGTTGACGCGCCGGCCCAACCGGTGCAGTTGCGCAGTCACCCGGCGATAGCCGTAGCGACCCTTGTGGCTGTCGAAGATGGCCTTGATCGCCGCCTTCAGCGCCGCATGGCGGTCCGAGCGCTTCGCTGCTTTCTGTCTGTAATAGAACGTGCTGCGCGCAAGCTTCGCCAGCTCGAGCAGCCCCTCAAGCGAATGCAACGGCCTTAACGCCTGGACGGCTTGCGCTTTTTGGGCGCATGTCCCTGCGTTAAGGCCTCCAGTTTTTTTAGGTAGTCGTTCTCCATCCGCAGATGCTTCAGCTCAGCCAGCAGTTCTTCGCGGCTTTTGGCCTCGTCACTGGCTGCAACAGGCACTACGGGGGACGGCGGCTTTGACATGGGTCGTCCTCTGGGACGTGGGCCGAGCGCCTCTATCCCGCCCGCATGATAGCGCTTCTCCCAGCCCGTCAGGCAACTGGCATTGCGGATATTGAACAATGCAGCCGTCTGCCGATACGACAGACCTTCCTCCCACATCCGCTCAAGCACCGACAGCCTGAACGCCGCGTCATAACGATCGTACTTGGCAGATAGCCCGGCATCTCCATGGGCCTGGTACAACGCAACCCACTTGCGAACAGTGGCCGCATCAACGCCATGCATTGACGCCGCGCTCGCGTAGCCCTCATCCTCGCCTAAATAGATGTCGACAACCGAGCGCTTGAAACTCTCGCTGTATTTGGACATGCAAAACCCCCGAAGGTTGTGTCCAACTTTCGGGGGTCAGTTCAACCTCGCCGGGCTTTTTGCTTTGTCAGCAGCCGGTTTTCGCTTACCTTCGGGTATGTCTGCTTTTTCTTGCGCACGACATTTCCTTTCAGGCAGCGCCGCGCTGGCGCTGGGGCTCTGGCTGGTGCCGCCGGTTCAAGCCGCCGAGCCGGTCGACGTCGAGCTGGTGCTGGCCGTCGACGTGTCGCTGTCGATGTCGCCGGGCGAACTTGAAATCCAGCGTCACGGCTATGCTGCTGCGCTGACGCACGACAATGTTCTGCAGGCCATCGCCGATGGCGCCTACGGCAAGGTCGCCGTCACCTATGTCGAATGGGCGGGAGCGACCACGCAGCAGGTCGTCGTGCCGTGGACGGTGATCGCCAGCCGGGCCGATGCCGAGCGGGTGGCCGCGCAGCTTTCCGCCCATCCGCCGGCCAGCGCCCGGCGCACCTCGATTTCCGGCGCGCTGGAATTCGGCAGCGATCTGTTCGCCGAAAGCGGTTTTCAGGGGACAAAGCGCGTCATCGATATTTCCGGCGACGGGCCCAACAACCAGGGCGCGCCCGTCGACATCACCCGCGACGCGGTGGTCAAGCAAGGCATCATCATCAACGGCCTGCCGCTGATGACGCGCGGCGGGTTCGGCGGCGCCTATGACGTCAACAATCTCGACCGCTACTACAGCGACTGCGTCATCGGCGGTCCCGGATCCTTCATGATCCCGGTCAATGACTGGACGCAGTTTCCCGAAGCCATCCGCCGCAAGCTGGTGCTGGAGCTGGCCGGCGCCGCTTCGCCGCAACGGGCGCGCGAGGAGGCCGGGCATCCGCCGGTGGTGCTGGCGCAGGACCGGCCGACCGACTGCCAGGTCGGCGAAAAGATGTGGCGCGACCGCAGCTGGATGTTCGATGCGCGTTAGCGTTCGAATCATCACGCTGCCGTGAAGGGCCGGTTTCATTGACAAGCCCATGGGCGTCTGTGACACAATTCGGCATCCAAAAAAACAAGGGGAACCGACATGAACAAGACCATCGTCGCTGCCGCGGTATTGGCGCTTGCGGCTGCAATATCCGTGCCGGCCGAGGCTGCCACATCGGTCACCATCGGCATCAGCGGATGGACCGGCTTTGCGCCGCTGACGCTCGCCAAGCAGGCCGGCATCTTCGAGAAGCATGGCCTCGACGTGACCCTGAAGAAAGTGCCGCAGGCCAGCCGGCCGCTCGCCATCGCCAGCGGCGATCTGCAATGCGCCGCCACCACGGTCGAGACCTGGCTGGTGTGGAACGCCTCAGGGGTGACCACCAAGCAGATCTTCCAGCTCGACAAATCCTATGGCGCCGACGGCATTGTCGTGCGCAACGACATCAAGACCGTCGCCGACCTCAAGGGCAAGAATGTCGCGTCCTCGGCGCCGGGCACGTCGCCCTATTTCATGCTGGCCTGGGTGCTGAACAAGAACGGCCTGTCGACCAAGGATGTGACCGTCGTCAACCTGGAACCGGATGCGGCGGCGCAAGCCTTCCTGGCCGGCCAGAACGATGCGGCGGTCACCTATGAGCCGTTCATCTCGGCGGTGCGCGACAAGTCCGATCAGGGCCACATATTGGCGACCACGCTCGACTACCCGATGGTGCTCGACACGGTCGGCTGCACGCCTGAATTCCTCACCGCCAATCCCGACGCCGCCAAGGCGCTGGCCGACAGTTATTTCGAAGCGCTCGACCTGATCAAGAGCGATCCGCAGAGATCCTACGAGATCATGGGCGCCGACGTGAAGCAGTCTGCGAAAGAATTCGAGGATTCGGCGAAATACCTGAAATGGGCCGACAAGGCGGAGAACAAGCAGTTCTTCACCAAGGAATTCCAGGACTTTTCCAAGACCGCCGGCGAGCTTCTGCTGCAGATGGGGTTGATCAAGGAAGGGCCAGATGTTGCCACGCTGGCCGACACCAGCGCGGTGGCGAACTGATAGTCCGGCCTTTGACCATTGTGCGGCGGCGCCTAGGGCCGCCGCTCTCTCCTGGACAAGTGATGATTTGACGATGCGGACGATCTGAAGATGCGCCCCTTGCATCCGGTGTCGCCGGGCATTCGAACCGTGCTTGGCATTTCCTTCTTCGTGCTGTTCGTCGCCTTCTGGGCGTGGATCACGCTTGGCGGCCACGTCAACCGCATCTTCCTCGCCGACCCGCTGTCGATGCTGCGGGATGGTTGGCGGCTGCTGGTCGAGGACCGCTTCTGGCTCGACATATTGATCACCATCTGGCGGGTCTTCGGCGGGTTCCTGCTGGCGTCGATCGTCGCCGTGCCGATCGGCATCGCCATGGGCGCCTGGAAACCAATAGAGGCGTTTCTGGAGCCGTTCGTCTCCTTCGCCCGCTACCTCCCGGCTTCGGCCTTCATTCCGCTGCTCATCCTGTGGGCCGGCATTGGCGAGCTGGAAAAGCTGCTGGTCATCTTCGTCGGCTCGGTGTTCCAGATCATCCTGATCGTCGCGGTCAAGGTGGGCTCGACGCGGCGCGACCTGGTCGAGGCGGCCTATACGCTGGGTTCGACCAACAGCGGCATCGTCAAACGGGTCATCATGCCGGCCAATGCGCCCGAGATTGCCGAGACGCTGCGGCTGGTGCTCGGCTGGGCTTGGACCTATGTCATCGTCGCCGAGCTGATCGGTTCGTCCTCAGGCATCGGCTACATGATCATCAACAGCCAGTCGCGGCTGGCGACAGGGCAGATCATCTTCGGCATCATCGTCATCGGGCTGATCGGACTGTTGTCCGACTTCGCCTTCAAGGCGTTCAATCGCTGGCTCTTTCCCTGGAGCCTGGCATGAGCAAGTTGCTTATCGAAGGCGTCTCGCGAACCTTCGCCGGCGTGCGCGGCGGGCAGCCGGTCAAGGCGCTGATGCCGGTCGACCTTGCGGTCGCGGCCAACGACTTCATCACCATTCTGGGGCCGTCCGGCTGCGGGAAGTCGACGCTGCTCAGGATCGTTGCCGGCCTGGAAGCGCCGAGCGAAGGCCGTGTGCTGCTCGACGGCAAGGCGGTGACGCGGCCGGGACCGGATCGCGGCATGGTGTTCCAGTCCTACACGCTGTTTCCGTGGCTAACGGTGGCGCAGAATATCGCCTTCGGACTGCGCGAACGTGGCATGGCCGAAAAGGAGCGAGACGGGATCGTCGCTTCCTATGTCGACCTCGTCGGGCTCAAGGGCTTCGAGAACCATTGGCCAAAGCAGCTGTCCGGCGGCATGCAGCAGCGCACGGCGATCGCCCGGGCGCTGGCCAACGACCCCGAAATCCTGTTGCTGGACGAGCCGTTCGGTGCGCTCGACAACCAGACGCGCGGACTGATGCAGGAACTGCTGCTCGGCATCTGGGAGCGGCGCAAGAAGACAGTGCTGTTCGTCACCCACGACATCGAGGAGGCGATCTTCATGGCTTCGCGGGTGATCGTGATGAGCGCGCGGCCAGGCCGCATCAAGTCGGATGTCGCCATCGACCTGCCGCATCCGCGTCACTATACGCTGAAGACCAGCCGGGAGTTCTCGGCGCTCAAGGCGCGGCTGACCGAGGATATCCGCGTCGAGGCGATGCGCACAGTACAGGCGCAGCCCGCCGAAGCCTGAGTGCGTTTTCGGATCAGGCCGCCAGCAATTGCTTGCGGTCGACGCGCTCCTGCTGCGGCGAGCGGGCATAGAGTTCGCGGTAGCATTTGGAGAAATGCGACGCCGAGACGAAGCCGCAGGCGACCGCTACCTCGACCACCGGCATCGAGGACTGGATCAGCAGGTGCCGGGCGCGGTCGAGGCGGATTTCCAAGTAGTAGCGGGCAGGGGATCTGCCCATCTCGGTGCGGAACAGGCGCTCGATCTGGCGGCGCGACAGGTCGACATGGTCGGCGATCTCGATCAGCGACAGCGGTTCGGAGAGATTGCCTTCCATCAGTTCGATGATGGTCAGCACCTTGGAATTCTGCACGCCGAGGCGGGCGCGCAGCGGCAGGCGCTGGCGGTCGGTGGGGCTGCGCACGCGGTCGGTCAGCACCTGCTCGCACACGCGGTTGACCAGATTGTCGTCGAAATCGTCGCCGATCAGCTTGAGCATCATGTCGAGGGCGGCGGTGCCGCCGGCGCAGGTGTAGATGTTCTGGTCGATCTCGAAGAGGTCGGCAAAGACGTTGGCCTTGGGAAAGGCCTCGGAAAAGCCCGGCAGGTTTTCCCAATGGATGGCGCAGCGCTTGTTGGAGAGCAGGCCGGCGGCGGCAAGGATATGCGCGCCGGTGCACAGGCCGCCGACGGCGACGCCTCTGTTGTATTCCTCGCGCAGCCAGGCGAAGGCCGACCTATTCTGGTAGCGCTCGACATTCATGCCGCTGCAGACGATGGCCATGTTCGGCCGATCCGGCCCGGCCATTTTCTTGCGCTCTTCCTCGAGCGAGGTGTTGACGGCGCATTCGACGCCGTTGGAGGCGCGCACCGGCTTGCCGTCGATGCTGGCGAGGCGCCAGCGATAGGCCTCATAGCCGAGCATGCGGTTGGCCGAGCGCAGCGGGTCGAGCGCCGTCGCAAAGGCGATCATGGTGAAGTCCGGGACAAGGAAGAATACAAACGATCGCTTGATCGGATGCTTTACGGCGTTCAAGGGAACCTCACGCGGCCATGGCGCGAACAGGATGTCGCGAACAGCACAGCGACATCAGGAAAAACCATTCCTGTCAATCGGCTAGGGGGCTAAGCGGAAACTATATTTGCGACATGGGTCGCAAATGAGCAATCGTCCGGGATGACAGGCACGGGCTGCCGACGGATTGGGCATGGTGGCGGCGGCATAGGTGCCAAAAATGAGAAACGCCGCTTCGGTCAAGCCGAAGCGGCGCTGTTATCGACTATCGGCAGCGGCAGGGAAGCGCTGAGCGCTAGCCGTTATCTCAGGCAACGAAACCGAGGCGCACCGCATTCATGGCACCGGTCTGGCCGGGCATGGTATTGGCAAGGCGCTGGCGCTCGAGAGCGGTCGTCAGGTTCATTTCGCGGCGGGCAAAGAGGCGGGCAAAAAGCTTCATCATCATCTCCTATCGGTTGCTCAGACGGGTCGCCTTCGCTTGATGGAGTGGGGCAGCTCGTTTGCTGACGGTGATATAGGCCTGCGTGAGCAGAAACTAAATCGCAAATGCGAAGCGCTTGAATAGAAATGCGACATCGTTTGCGACATTATTGGGCATGGTGCCCAAAATTTACGATTACTTACAGTGTGTTACCGGCGACATTGAGGCGCCATGCAAGTGACGCATATGCGCTATGCAGCGGCGACACGGCTCTGAAAATCATTTGAGTGCAAATAAGTTGGAGAAAGCCTGCAGGGCCAATAGAGAAGGCCTGCCGGGCTGGTCTGCGCGGCAGGCCTTCAGCACAAGGTACACAATGGTTTACTTTGCTCCAGCCCAGGATCCGACGCCGTGGCGTGCACCGGTCTTGGTGTCGGCAGCTTCAGGCCAGCCGATATCCTTCTGCAGTTCGATCGGCAGCGAGCGGATCGCACGTTCGGTCTGGAAGCGGGCGCGGGCCGCGCTCAATTCGGTCGCAAGCCGACCGATGGATGACAGGATAGACATTTCATTCTCCTTTGGTTGTGGCACGTCCCGCATGAACGCGTTCCGTCGCCTGGATATTCCGCATCGAGTGCAATTCCGTGTCAGGAGCGTTGGAGCCATGGCACGTCCTGCCTTCGATGGAGTTGACTATCCTCCCAATCTGATGTTCAATCAAACGAAATGGAATGATGCTTCACATCAGAAAAATTGAAGGTCGATCCCGATGAACGCCCCACTCAATCATCCGCTGCCGCTGCTCGATCTCGACGTTTTGCGCACCTTCGTGGCCATTGCAGAGACCGGCAGTTTCACCACGGCGGCCAATGCGGTGTTCCGCACGCCGTCGGCGGTCTCCATGCAGATCAAGAAGCTCGAGGACATTCTCGGGCGGTCTGTTTTCGCGCGGGATGCGCGCTCGGTGACGCTGACCACGGATGGCGAGATGCTGCTCGGTTATGCCCGCCGGCTGTTGTCGATCAACCGCGAGGTGGTGTCGAAGTTCATCATCCCCGAGATCGTCGGCGTGGTGCGGCTCGGCTCGCCGGACGACTATGGCGAGCGCGTGTTGCCGCATGTGCTGAAGCGTTTCGCGCAGTCGCATCCGTCGATTGCCGTCGACGTCACCATCGACCAGAGCAGCAATCTGCGCCGCCGCATGGACGACCGGGCGCTCGACATCACGCTGCTGACCAATTCCTACAAGACCAGCGCACTCGGCGCCGAGGTGCTGCTCACCGAGCCGATCGTCTGGGCCGGCGCCAAGGGCGGCAGCGCGCATCTGCGCGAGCCTTTGCCGGTGTCGCTGTGGGAAGAGGGCTGCGCCTGGCGGGCCGGCGCGCTCGATGCGCTGAGCCGTGAAGGCCGCAATTACCGCATCGCCTATATGAGCGCCCACACGGCAGGCCAGCGCGCCGCCATCATGTCGGATCTCGCGGTTGCACCGTTGCCGAAGTCGTTCCTGGGCAACGACATGGTCGAGCTTTGCCCGAAGGACGGCATGCCCGATATCGGCACCTACAATCTGGCGATGGTGGTGTCGCCGGACGCCAGCGCGCCGGTCAAGGCCGTCGCCGACCATATCCGTGCGACGTTCGAGCTTTTCCGCGAAACCGGCAAGTTCTAGAGCGGTTCACCGTTTCACGGAAACGGCGAGCCGCTCTAACTCCTTGTTTTGACTCAATTCCCAAGGGAAAGCGCTACACGCTTTCCCGGGAAAACCGTTTTACACTTTTCCTGGAATTGCTCTGCTATTCCGCTGCTTGGGCGGGGCGCGCCGCGAGAGCGGGTCGCGCCGTGCGCCGCGCAGTTGCGCGCCGCTTGGTGGGCTCACCTTCAAGGAAGGCGACGATGCTGTCCCTGGCGCGACGCGCCTCCGGCATCTCGATCAGCGGCCAGACGTGGAACATGCCTTCCTCATAGACGACGTCGATATCGACGCCGGCAGCGCGTGCCTTTTTGGCGAAGATCAGATTGTCGGGGCTGAGCAGGTCGTGCGAGCCGGTCAGAAGCAGGGTCTGCGGCAGCACCGAGAGGTCGCCATAGAGCGGACTGATATGCCAGTCCCTGCGATCGATGCCGGCACTGTACATGCGGATCGCTTCCAGCCCGCCGGAAATGCCGAGCCACGGATCGTTGCGTTCCGCCTCGAACACTTCGGGGTTGGACAGCGACATGTCGAGGCCGGGTGAAATCAGCACGTGGCGCGACGGCAAGGGCAGGCCTTCCTCAGCCGCCATCATGGTCAGCACGACGGCCATGTTGCCGCCCGCGGAATCGCCCATGAAGACGATGTCTTCAGCGTCGGTCTCATCCAGCATCTGCCGGTAGACGTCGCCGACCATGCCGAACATGGCGTGGAAATCATGCTCCGGCGCGATGGGATAGATCGGCACGGTGATGCCGAAACCCAAGCGCTCGGCCACCTCGGCGATCAACCCCCAATGATAGGATGTGATCTGGAAGACATAGGCGCCGCCATGCATGTAGAGGATGCGCCTGCGTTCGCCGGCCTTCGGCGCGATTTCATAGACAGGGAAGCCATCGACGCTGCGCTCGGTGATATCGAGCTGCTCCCGCAGCAATGCCGGGGGATGATGATCCTCGGTCTTGCGGGCATATGCGATCCAGCGCTGCAGGTTTTCCGGGCTGGCAAATGCCTTCTTGCGGCTGTGCCGGAGGATGAAGGAAACGAGGTGGCTTTTGAAACTGGGCATTCGCGTACACAAGCTCGGCCGCAGCCGACTAAGAGAATTCCCCCACTGTCTCGAAGATCGTACCTCCAGCCGAAATGTCAAGATTCTGGCCCAAGCCAACACGGTTGTTTGATCAGCCAGGTCCGCTGTTTTGCGCAGCGCGGCTCAGCGCCGGGGCAGCAGCGCGGCGCGCAGCTTGACGTCGGTCGCAGCCGGGACCATGCGGCGGCCCCGGCGCTTGGTCAGCAATTTGCACTTGTCGGCGAAGGTCATCAGCGGCCCGAGCCCAGGATCAGACGCGACAGGTTGGTCTGGGCGTCGATGCGCGGCGACACGGGCCAGCCGATGTCCTTCTGGATTTCGGGTGGCAGGTTGTTCATGGCGCGCACGGCCTGTGCATTCTTCATGGCCGCACGAAAACGGCCCAGGGTCTCGAACATCTCTATTCTCCTTTGGAGCGTTGTGGCGGCGGAATAGTCCGGTCCGCCATTCGATGTCCGTTAAATGCTTCACGTCTGTATCGGACGGATTGCGCCAAAACAGCGTTTCGGTTTCCAGATCGGTGCGATCTGGAAACATTTGCATACAAATGAAATTGGGCGAATTGGCGGCCTTCGTAAGGCGGCTTATTCCCGGCTGCGCCTGGCGGCATGGCCTTCGCGCGAACGCCGGCGCGGGGCGGCGTCGCCGGCGACGCCATCCTCGCTGACGGTCTTGCGTGGCGGCAATTTCACCGCCGCCGACAGTTTCGGGAACGGATCGACCTTGTTGGGAAGCGCCATCGCGTAGACGAAATGCTCCTGGAATTTCGGCTCCAGAGCGGTCTCGATCTTCTCGATGTGGCTGACCGTGTCCTCGATCTCGCGGCGATAGCCACGATTGAGCAGCGCCATCCGCGCACCGGCGCCGGCGGCGTTGCCGACGGCCGAGACCTTGTCGAGGTCGCAATCCGGGATCAGGCCGAGCACCATGGCGTATTTCGGATCGATGAACGAGCCGAACGCGCCGGCGAAATGGATGCGGTCGACGTGTTCGGTGTTCTGCTTTTCCATCAGAAGCTTGGTGCCGGCATAGAGCGCCGCCTTGGCAAGCTGGATGGCGCGCACGTCGGTCTGCGTGATGGTGATCTTGGGTTCGCCTTCCTTCAAGACATAAGAGAAGGTGCGGCCGTTGACCGTGACGCGCGGCGACCGCTCGGCCAGCGACCCGTCGATGACGCCATCCTCGGAGATGATGCCGGCGAGGTACATTTCGGCCACGATCTCGATGATGCCGGAGCCGCAAATGCCGGTGACGCCGGTCGCCTGCACGCTATCCAGGAAGCCGGGGTCGTCGGACCAGAGTTCAGAGCCGATGACGCGGTATTTCGGCTCCAGCGTATCGGGGTCGATGCGCACGCGCTCGATTGCGCCGGGGGCGGCGCGCTGGCCGCCGGAGATTTCGGCGCCCTCGAAGGCCGGGCCGGTGGGCGAGGAGGCTGCGACCACCCGCTTGCGGTTGCCAAGCACGATCTCGGCATTGGTGCCGACGTCGACGATCAGCATCATCTCGTCCTGGCGGTGCGGGCCTTCCGACAGCGTCACCGCCGCCGCATCGGCGCCGACATGGCCGGCAATACAGGGCAGCATATAGAGGCGGGCGCCCTGGTTGAGCTTCAGGCCGATATCGGAGGCCTTGATGCGCACCGCGCCCGAGACGGCGAGCGCGAAGGGCGCGCCGCCGAGTTCGGTCGGATCGATGCCGAGGAACAGATGGTGCATGATCGGATTGCCGACAAAGACGGAATCCAGGATGTCGTTGCGCTGGACATTGCCTTCCGCGCAGACCTTGTCGACCAGGCCCGAGATCGCCTCGCGCACGGCGACCGTCATGCCTTCGCGGCCGTCCGGGTTCATCATCACATAGGAGACGCGGCTCATCAGATCCTCGCCGAAGCGAATCTGCGGGTTGGAGGTGCCTGACGAAGCGGCGACGCGGCCCGACAGCAACGACACCAGATGCATGGCGATGGTGGTCGAGCCGATGTCGCAGGCCAGTCCATAGGCCTCGTTCTTGAGGCCGGGCCAGAGTGCTATGACGCGGGCGATGTCGCTTTCGGCATCCTTGTGGATGGCCGCGGTCGCGGTCCAGTTACCCTTGCGCAGTATGCCTTGCACCTGCGGCATCAGGTAGAAGTCGAATTCGAGGTTTTTAAAGCCCCAATCCTTCATCAAGGCGATCTTGAGGCGGTCGAGATCGCCCAGCGGCTTGTGCATGTCGGGCTCTTCGATCTCGACATAGCACATGCGGATCGCCGAATCGCGGGCGATGACGCGCGTGTCGGCATCCTTGCGGATGGTCTGGGCGTTGATGACCGTGTCCTGCGGCACGTCGATGACGAGGTCGCCGAGAATCTGCGCCGAGCAGGACAGGCGCCGCCGCTCGGGCAGGCCGCGGACGCGCTCATAGCGCTCTTCCTTGGCGCCCTTGGGCGAGATGTGGTCGTTGGACGAGACGATCTTGTGCTTGGCGAAATTGCCTTCCTGCACTTCGATCTGGCAGCGACCGCAGGTGGCGCGGCCACCGCAGACGCTCTCGACATAGACGCCGAGCTGACGCGCGGCATCGAGCACCGGTGTGCCGACGGGAAACCGCCCGCGCTTGCCTGACGGCATGAACAGCACGAGCGGATCAGTAATGTTTGCAGGCGAGTTCACGATTGCGCGCTTATCCCCTGGCCATGCGGGCTTCACGGCCGCCGCGCCGGCGACCGCCATTGCCGCCGCCTTCGCCCGGAGCGTTAACGGCGGTGGGCGCTGCGACCGCCTGGCCGCCTTCGGCCGGTTTGTAATCCTTGTAGGTGCGGATCCAGTTGGTGCAGTTCTCGTCGGTGCCGTTGAGCACATTGGCGCCGCGCACGGCTTCCATTTCCTGCGGGCGAACCGGGTTCATGATAGCGCTAGTCATGCCGGCGCCGATCACCATCGGGATGAAGGCGGCGTTGATGCCGTGGCGGTGCGGCAGGCCGAACGAAATGTTGGACAGGCCGCAAGTGGTGTTGACCTTGAGCTCTTCGCGCAGACGGCGCAGCAACGCGAAGACCTGGCGGCCGGCATCGCCGAGCGCGCCGATCGGCATCACCAGCGGGTCAACGACGACGTCATGCGCCGGAATGCCGAAATCGGCGCAGCGCTGCACGATCTTCTTGGCGACGGCGAAGCGCACATCCGGATCCATCGAAATGCCGGTCTCGTCGTTGGAGATGGCGACGACCGGAACGTTGTACTTCTTGACCAGCGGCAGGATGGCTTCGAGCTTTTCCTCTTCGCCGGTCACGGAGTTGACCAGCGGCCGGCCCTTGGCGACCTTGAGCGCTGCCTCGATGGCGGCGGTCACCGACGAGTCGATCGACAACGGCAGGTCGACAAGGCCCTGGACGATCTCCAGCGTCTGCACGAGCAGGCCGGGTTCGGTTTCGTTCGGATTAACGGAGGTGACGCCGGCATTGACGTCGAGCATGGTGGCGCCGCAGGCGGCCTGTTCCAGCGCATCCTTGATGACTGTCTCGAAATTGCCGGCGATCATCTCGGCGGCCAGCTTCTTGCGGCCGGTCGGGTTGATGCGCTCGCCGATGACGCAGAAAGGCTGGTCGAAGCCGATGATGATCTCTCGTGTCGCCGAGGCGACGATGGTCCGGGTCATGAAGTCTCTCCGCCTGATATAAAGATTTCTTTATATCGTTGTCTGGTTTCATTCAAGCGAATGGCTGGCCGTCCGCGCTGTCAGTGCGCGGTCTTCACCATATCCACCTGCGTTTCGGTAATGTCGTCGTGCAGTATGCTCTCGAGCCGGTCGGCGACCATCTGATCGTCGTGGCGGATCTCACGTTTCCATGGCTGGCGGCCTTTCAGCACACCCGATTCATCGACGATCTCGGCGACATATTCCTCCTGGCGGTAGGCCATCACATGGATGCCGGAGACACCAGGAATTTCCTTCACCTCGTTGATGATGTCGGTGCAGAGCTGCTTGCCTTCCTTCTTCTGGTCCTGCGCACCTTCCAGCCGCTTGATGATGGCGTCGGGAATATGAATGCCCGGCACGTTGGAGCGGATCCATTTGGCCGTCTTGGCCGAAGCCAGCGGGCCGACGCCGCACAGGATGAAAACTTTTTCCGTATGCCCCAAGTCCCGCGCCCTCTGCATGAAGGTTCTGAACATCGGCACGTCGAAGCAGTATTGCGTCTGCACGAACTGCGCGCCGGCGGCGATCTTCTTGCCGAGATGGATCGGGCGGAAATCGAAGGGTGGCGCGAAGGGGTTGACGGCGGCGCCGAGGAAAATTTGCGGCGGCGTCGTCAACTTGCGGCCGGACAGGAACTTGCCGTTGTCGCGCATGATGCGGCAGGTTTCGAGCAACGACATGGAATCGAGGTCGAAGACAGGCTTGGCGCCGGGCTGGTCGCCGGCCTGGACGCCGTCGCCGGTGAGGCACAGCATGTTGGCGACGCCCATGGCGGCACCGCCCAGCACGTCGCCCTGGATCGCGATGCGGTTCCTGTCGCGGCAGGCGATCTGCATGATCGGCGCGTAACCCATGCGGGTCAAAAGCGCGCAGATGCCGACCGACGACATGTGGCAGTTGGCGCCGGAGGCATCGACGGCATTGATGGCGTCGACCCAGCCGTCGAAGATTTTCGCGCGGTTATAGACGTCTTCGGGATCGGCGCTGTCGGGCGGGTTGAGCTCGGTGGTGACCGCGAATTCGCCGCGCCGCAGCACACGCTCCAGCCGGCCACGCGAGGAGTGGCCGGGCAGCGGATCGAGCGGCAGATGGATGCCGGCCGGGTTTTCATCGCGCTGGCGGCCGATCACGCGGCCGCTCCAGTGTTGGCTTTGGCCGCTGCTTCACGGGCCGCTGCCGACTGGGCCGTCACCCGCAGCCAGGCCGAGGTTTCGCGCAGCGACTGGTCGACCGGCTTCTGCACGGTCAGGATCCTGTCGCCATGCTCCATGTTCCGCGAGCCTTCCCAGGCCTTAACCCATACGCAAGGCATGTCGGGCTCGACCTCGCAATTGCCGTTGGCGCGCACACCGCCGCAAGGGCCGTTGCGCAGCTGCTTGGGGCAGTTCATCGGGCACGACATGCCGGTCGAGGACAGGATGCACTGGCCGCACATGCGGCAGTCGAACATGAAGCCTTTTACGCGTTTTTCAACGAACTTGATCGGCGCTTCGACGCGGCCGTAGCCAAGGCCTTTCCACAGCGGATGGAGCAGCAGGAACATGTCTGCGAATCTGGAGTAGAACCATTCGAGCAATCGCGAATGGCGGATCGACCACAGCCTGATCGCAAACGAGCGCTGCACGCGCCGCTGCGGCGATACGTCGGCCGGCTTGTAGTCGGATTTCGGCGCTGCCTTCTTGACCTGCGTGGCCTGGGTCACCGCCGGGCCCCCTTTGCCGGGAGTCGTGTCAGACATTTTCTTTCCCGCCCGCCTTGACCAGAGCGACCAGCCGCTCGCGGTCGTATTTCGCGTCGATGTCGCTGAATGCCTTCTCGACCTCGGCTTCGAGGTCGTCGCCGACCGGGATCGGATCGGCCTTGCGCCATTCGGCGAGGTAATCGTCGGTGCCGCCGGCGCCGGTGCGCATGGCGCACATATCGATCGCCTCGGTGAAGCGCAGCGGCAGTTCGCGCTTGGCGTTCTGCCGGCCCTTCTTGACGATGACCTGGGCGGGGATGTCGCGCCAATAGACGACGATCAGATCGGCCATGAATTCTCTCACTCCCTGTAGAGCGCCGTGCGTCCATGAGGGAAACGACGCTCCACCACTTTGTCCAGCAGGTGCGAGCATTGCCGGATGCGCAGTGGGGCTGCTTGTTATGGGACGACGCGCGCGCATTCAAAAGCGACGCTATTGGACGTCGCAAAAAGAAAGGCAAGAATCTTTGACTTTGTTACGGGCTGAGATGGCCTGAGGCGAGGGTAAGAGGGTGCGTACAAACCGCCTGGCAGGGTGAACATCGCCGCTTTTCCAACAGCGTCGTCATTCGTCCTCGAAGCCGTTTTGTTTCAAATCCGCGATCCGAACAATCATGCTGCGTTTTGGGTCGAATGGGAGATCTTCAAAGTCGAAGGCGAGATAGAAGCCTCTTACATCATCATCGAGCGGATGCGTCAGGACACCGAAGCAGCCTATTTCCCTTGAGAACCGCACCGCTGTTCTCAAGGCGAAAAGGAGAAGCGAACGTCCACAGCCATGACCTTGATACCGCCGGTCCACGGCAAGCTGGCCGAGCAAGATAACTGGAATGGGATCGGGGCGGTTGCGTTGCGCCGATTTTGGCAGATGGGCGCGCTCGATTTGACCCGTGCTTAAGGTGACATAGGCGGCGATAGCCCCGGTCGCGAGATCACAAATGATGCTGGTGCGCGAGGTCCCATCCTGTTGATTGCGCCAGGCATGGCGGCGAAGCCAGTTGTTGAGCGACTCGCGACCGCAATCGAAGGCCTCTCTGTCGTCATCCGCCGCAAGAGGCCGGGGAGGCGTTAGTCCTGCCATACAGGTCGTGAGGCAGCGAGCCTCCGCAGCCCAGGACGGGTTTTCGCGGGAGACTTCGCCCACGCCTCGAACTTTTCCCAATCGGCGGCCGGAATCGTCACGATACGTCCGTCCAGTACCTCCATTTCGGCGGCTTCGACCGCCTTGCGCCTGATAAAGTCGCTGAGATTGGTGTTTGCCTGACTGGCGGCGGCTTCAAGAATGTCACGTTCATCAGAGGTGACGCGGACACTGAGGGGGGCCATATTTGACATCGGCAAACTCGCTTTCTGTATGACAATAGCGTACAAGCCGTCAGATTGACAGTGCCTTACCACACACCCCGGCGCACACCGGTCCAGAGATGGAACCAGATCGTCGGGTGGTACCATTGTTTCGACGGCAGGCCGGGGTCGATCGTGACAAGCTTGCCGTCCAAGGCCCCGCGGACCGCCTCGACGCAGATGTCACGCGAGAACGCCGCCTGGCGCAACGCATAGCTCGAAATAGTGTCGCCGGGCTCCGGCTTGCCGCGCGCCTGTTTCAACACGCCGCCGGTGTCGACGCCGGCGTCGACCAGATGCACGGTGGTGCCGAAATTCTGGAGATCGCCGCAGGCCAGCGCCCAGTAGCCGCCATTCATGCCGCGGTATTTCGGCGCGATGCCGGCGTGGTAGTTGAGCACCGGGCAGGGCATTTGCGCCAGCGTCTGCCGGGACAAGAGCCGGCAGCCGGCGAGCAGCACCACGCCCGGGCGGATGTCGGCGATCGCCTGCAGGCAATCGGCTGCGTTGGCGGAGGAGACGTGGATGATCTTTTGTCCCGGCTTCGGCTCGGTCTCAAGCTTCTGATCGGCGATGAGCCGCTCTGCGTGGCCAGCGAAGAAGCGCTTGCCGAGCCTCGTCAACACCATCGTGCCGAGTTGACCGATGGCCGAAAACCAGCCCTGGCGGCGCGCCCGGCCGAGCAGCAATTGTTTTTTGGATTCAGGGCTTTCGAGGATGACGCTGACAGGGTCGAGCTGGTCGGCGATGGCGTTGACGATGGCCCAGATGTGCGGCCCGCCTTCGGTGACGATGACGATCGCAGCACTTTTTTCAACCGCTGATGCCATGGCGCGCTTTCTTGCCGGCGCGCAACCATTTGCCGTGCGCTGCCCGGCTCAATTCTGTGCCGGGCGAGGTTAAATCTTGATGACCGCCCGGCCAGCGAGAGACCAACGGATCAGCGCTTGAACTCGATGATGTCGAGTTTCGATTCGTAGTAGGGCGCCGGGAATTCGATGCGCCATTCATTGGCGCTGGTGCGGAAGGCATAGCCGACCTGGTCGCTTTCCGGGCCGCTGCCATAGGGTTTTGGCTTGTTGTCATTGACATAACCGGAGCCGAGATAGATCGCGCGTTTTTCGCTATCGTCGAAGAAACGGCCCTTAGTGCGTTGCGAGCCGCTGACCTTTTCCAGCTGCCAGCCGGAGCCATCGTCCGTGACCTTGCACTTGAACCAGCCATAGATGACCAGCGGGCCGGTCAGGCCCACCTTGATGGTTCGGCATTGCCAGTTGCCGCTCAGGTCCTTGTCGGAAAAGGCCACTATCGGCTTTGCCAGCAGCGCGTCGAGTTGGCTGACCTCAGCCGGGTCTCCCGCTTTTGCCTCGGCCAGCGCCGCCTTGCGGGTCTCGCCATATTTGTGGAGCCGCACCTTGTCGGCAGGCGTGATGATCTTCTGCACCTCGCCGTCGGCGCGAGCGGGCAAGACGAGGCAGAGGAGGCCAAGGGCGGAGAGCAGGACGCGAGGGGTCATCGGGACGTTCCGTGTTCGGATGGCTGAATCAGCCTGTTTGCTTGTTGCTCACAACTTAACCATCCGCGGCGGCCTGTCATCTGTTCTCGACAGCGTCCCGGCTCAAGAACCGCTTCAGGCGTGGGCGGCGGCCTGCGCCAGCCCGGCCGTCAGGTCGCCATAGCCCGTCGAGCGGCGCTCATAGGCGAGGCCAAGCATCTTCGCGGCCTGCTCGGCGACCTTGTCGAGTTCCGGATCGTCGGTCTGGGCGATGTAGATCAGCTTCTGGTAGTTGCCGAAATAGTCCTTGATCAGCTCCGGGTGCTTGTCGAGGCCGAGCGGCTTCATGAAGAAGGCGTCGAACTGGCGGCACAGGAAATCGGTCATGTAGAACGACATCATGTCGTCGTCGGCGACCTTCGCATAGGCGTCCATGCCTTGGTAGAAGGCAAAGCAGTGCGGCCCGGCCATGCGCTCGACGCCGTGCTTCTCCAGGACCCGGTCGAGCATGCCGCCGGTACCGCAATCGGCATAGCCAACGAAGATGTTGCTATAGCCTTCCGCCTTGGCCTCTTCGATCGCCTTGTCCATCGCCGGTGCGATGCGGTCGGGGTAGAAATGGAACTCCGCCGGCAGGCAGGTCAGGTCGAGATGGTCGAGCTTGAGCTGCTCCTTGACGGCCAAAACTTCGCGCGCAATCATTCCACAGGCGATGACCAGCAGCCTGTCGTCTTGATTCGGTTTCGTTTTTTGCATTCTGGCCATGGAACCCGGTCGAAGCGGCCTTCGTTGCTGTGGGGCGAATCTATCGAGAGAGGGATAAACCGTCCATGAAACTGTTACGCGTTGCGCCGATTGCAATCCTTGCCTGCGTCCTGGCGCTTACGGCCTGTGCCAACACCGTCCGTGGTGTCGGCCGGGATATCAAATCGACCGCGAAAGCCGTCGACGACACCGTCACCAAACCCTGACGCAGCCATCCGTTCCAATAGCTGGGAACAAAAAAGCCGCGCTGCAAGGCGCGGCTTTCGATTGTGGGCCAGACGCCTTGCGGAAGAGATCAGGCTGAAGCGCGCATATTATGCTTGCGCTTCATGAAGTCCTTGGCGGTCTCGACCGCCACAGCCGCGTCGCGGCAATAGGCATCGGCGCCGACGGCCTTGCCGAATTCCTCGTTTAGCGGCGCGCCGCCGACCAGGACGACATAGTCGTCGCGGATGCCCTTTTCCTTCATCGTGTCGATGACGACCTTCATGTAGGGCATGGTCGTGGTCAAAAGCGCCGACATGCCGATAATGTCGGGCTGGTGCTGCTCGATGGCGTCGAGGTATTTTTCCACCGCATTGTTGATGCCGAGATCGATGACGTCGAAGCCGGCACCTTCCATCATCATGCCGACGAGGTTCTTGCCGATGTCGTGGATGTCGCCCTTGACGGTGCCGATCACCATCTTGCCCTGCTTCGGCGCGCCGGTGGCGGCCAGCAGCGGGCGCAGGATGAACATGCCGGCCTTCATGGCGTTGGCCGACAGCAGCACCTCGGGAACGAACAGGATGCCGTCGCGAAAGTCCTCGCCGACGATGCGCATGCCTTCGACCAGAGCTTCGGTCAGCACCTTGTAGGGCACCCAGCCGCGCTCGAGCAGGATGTTGGTGCCTTCCTCGATCTCTTCCTTCAGTCCGTCATAGAGATCGTCGTGCATCTGCTGCACCAACTCGTCGTCGGAAAGCTCGGAGAGGATGATCTCGTCGTCGGCCATTTTTCTCGGGCTCCTTGCCGCACGGGATGCGATCACGGCGGCTTAAAATAATCGCGTCAATACCTAACCCGGCGGGGGCAGGTATCCATAGCTGATTTGCGACTTCCCGCAAAAGGAAAGCGACCGCAAATCTATTGGAATTCTTGTCGATTTTGCGACAGGCGTTGGCGCTGGCGGGCCGTTTCGAATAGGGTGCATGACTACGATCCGGGCGAGAAGCCGCCATACGCGGCCGCAAACGGTTTTTAGGGAAAAAACGATCATGGGTGAAAACGCGTCAGTCGACCAGGAAGCGTCCAATGCGCGACGTGGACGTGCTGCCAGCGGCGGCGCGGCTGCAAGGCGGGCGGCGCGCTCGGGCGGCGGACCGGGCACCCAGCTCACCTATATCAAGCGCAAGATCAACATCTATGAGGTCCTCAACGAGGAAGGCCTGGCGATTATCGAAAACAACACCGATACGGTGCTGGAAGAGATCGGCATCATCTTTCGCGACGACGCCGAGGCGCTGCAGCTTTGGAAAGAGGCGGGCGCCGACGTCAAGGGCGAGCGCGTGCATTTTCCCAAGGGCCTCTGCCGCTCGCTGCTGAAGACCGCGCCGCCCATCTACACCCAGCATGCGCGCAACGCCGAACGTTCGGTGCAGATCGGCGGCAACGCCACGGTCTTCGCGCCGGTCTATGGTCCGCCCTTCGTGCGCGATCTCGACGGTGTCAGGCGCTACGCGACGATCGAGGATTTCCGGAATTTCGTGAAGCTCGCCTATATGGCGCCGTCGATCCACCATTCGGGCGGCACGGTGTGCGAGCCGGTCGATGTGCCGGTCAACAAACGCCATCTCGACATGATCTACAGCCACATCAAATATTCGGACAAACCGTTCATGGGTTCGGTGACGGCGCCAGAGCGGGCCGAAGACACCGTCGCCATGGCCAAGATCGTGTTCGGCGACGATTTCGTCGAAAACAACACCGTGCTGACCAGCCTGATCAACGCCAATTCGCCGATGGTGTTCGACGAAACCATGCTGGGCGCGCTGAAGGTTTATTCGCGTCACAACCAGGCTTGCATCGTCACGCCGTTCATCCTTGCCGGCGCGATGAGCCCGGTCACGGTGGCCGGCACGCTGACACAGGTTCTGGCCGAGGTGCTGGCCGGTGCCTCTTTCACGCAGTTGATCCGCCCCGGCGCGCCGGTACTGTTCGGCACCTTCGCCTCGTCGATCTCCATGCAGTCTGGTGCGCCGACCTTCGGCACACCGGAGCCGTCGCTGGTTTCCTACGGCGCCGCACAGCTTGCCCGCCGGCTCGGCCTGCCGTTCCGCACCGGCGGATCGCTCTGCGCCTCCAAGGTTCCGGACGCGCAGGCCGCCTATGAGAGCGCCAACACGCTGAACTCGACCATTCTTGCCGGCACCAATTTCGTCCTGCATTCGGCAGGCTGGCTCGAAGGCGGACTGGCGTCCTGCTACGAAAAATTCATGATGGACATCGACCAGCTCGGCATGACGCAAAAGTTTTCCGAAGGCGTCGACCTCTCGGAAAACGGCCAGGCGATGGACGCCATCCGCCAGGTTGGCCCGGGCAGCCACTATCTCGGCTGCGACCACACCCAGGCCAATTTCCAGACCGCCTTCTACCGCTCCAGCATCGCCGACAACAATTCCTACGAGCAGTGGCTGGCCGAGGGCGAGAAGACAGCGCCGCAGCGCGCCAACGAACTCGCCCGCCGCTGGCTGGAGACCTATGAGGCGCCGTATCTCGATCCGGGCATCGACGACGGGCTGAAGGACTACATCGCGACGAAGAAGGCGTCGATGGCTGACGCCTTCACCTGAAAGGAGCCCGAGTCAGGCGGGGCTAAAGTCGCCAACATCATCCACAAGGAAGTCTGGCGGAGCGCTTTCTCCGACCCGGACAAGAAGGGATGATTGCGCGGCGCCGGGCTGACGAGATAGCGGCCGCGCTTTCCGCCGACGGCCTCATCCTGCGCGGCGGCTTCAATTTCGCAACAAGCGAAACGCCGCCGCATGGCCCTTCAGTTGCCCCCGCCAAATCCGTGCTGTTGGTGGGGCAGGCGGGAGCGGCACCCTGGCCGCATTTCCTGCGCTGGCGCGACCGGCAACCGCAAACCATTGCTAATCCGCTCGACACATGGTCGCGCGCAGTGATCGGTGCGGTGGCGGAGAAATTCGGCGCGCGCGCCGTTTCGCCTTCGGACAGACCTTATCTGCCGTTCCAGCAATGGGCGATGCGAGCGGAGAGGCTGAGACCGTCGCCGCTGGGCATCCTGATGCATCCGCAGTACGGGCTCTGGCATGCCTATCGCGGCGCGTTGCTGTTCGAGGATGAGATCGCGCTTCCTGAACGTCGCGAAGCGATTCACCTTTGCGACGCCTGTGTTGCAAAACCTTGCCTGAAATCCTGTCCGGTTGACGCCTATTCCGCGGATGGTTTCGCTCATCAGGCTTGCCTGGCGCATGTGCGGGGATCGAAGGGCGAACCATGCCGCGGCGGCGGCTGCCTCGACCGCAACGCCTGTCCGTATGGCACGGCCCATCGCTATCCGCCTGAGGTTCAGGCCTTTCACATGACGGCGTTTGCCGGCCTGTAGCCGGGTCGAAAGCCCGCACAAAGTGTTGAACGGGATTGTCAGGGAACGGCTTGCCCTGACAATGCCTGCTTATATGTATCGCACGACAATCAACGGGGCGCGCCATGGCGAAGCAGGACATTGAGATAAAAACCGAGGACGGCGTAGCGAAAGCCGGGCTGTTCCGTTCGGCGACCGCTTCCCCGTCCAGGGCCGGTGTCATTCTCTATATGGACGCCTTCGGTCCGCGACCGGCGCTCGACGCAATGGCGGAGCGGCTGGCCGGCGAGGGCTGTGCGGTGCTGGTGCCGGATCTTTTCTATCGCAACGCACCCTACGGGCCGTTCGAGCCCAAGACCGCTTTCGTCGTCGAGGAGACCAAGGTCGCGCTGACGGCGTTGGTCCACGGCACGACACAGGACATGACCATCCGCGACAGCAGGGCGTTCCTCGACACGCTTACCGCTGAAGGTGTCACCGGACCGGTCGGTGTCGTCGGTTACTGCATGGGCGGGGCGCGGGCCTTGAATGCGGCTGCAACCTATCCCGATCGCATCGTGGCGGCGGCAAGCTTCCATGGCGGCAATCTGGCCAGCGATGCCGCCGACAGTCCGCACCGCAAGGCTGCAATGATCAAGGCGCGGGTCTATGTCGGAACGTCTGCGGTGGACCGCAGCTTTCCGCCGGAGCAGTCGGCGCGACTGGCCGAGGCGCTGCGCGTGGCGGAAGTCGACCACGTCATCGAAAACTATGCCGGCATGGCGCATGGCTGGTGCGTGTCGGATCACAGCGTGTTCAACGCGGCCGGCGCCGAACGTCATTGGAAGCGATTGACGACGCTGTTCGCCGAGACGCTGATCTAACGAGGCGTTGCCTGAAGTCGCAACGAACGGGTAGAGACTGCACGATTGGCGCGGCCTGTTAAAACAGCGCCAGTCGAGCGGGAACGAACAGCCTGATGCAATCCTATGATGTCGTGGTGATCGGCGCCGGTGCGGCCGGAATGATGTGCGCCATCGAGGCCGGCAAGCGCGGCCGCTCGGTCCTGGTGCTCGATCACGCGGGAAAGCCCGGCGAGAAGATCCGCATCTCGGGCGGCGGCCGCTGCAATTTCACCAACATCCATGCGAGCCCGAAGAATTTCATCTCCGGCAATCCGCATTTCTGCATCTCGGCGCTGAGCCGCTACACGCAGCGCGATTTCATCGAGCTCGTCGAACGCCACGGCGTCGCCTATCACGAGAAGACGCTGGGACAGCTGTTTTGCGATGGCTCGGCGCGGCTGATCATCGACATGCTGGTCTCTGAAATGCAGGATGGCGGCGTGGAGCTGGCGCTGTCGACCGAGGTGAGGAACGTCAGCAAGGCCGCGGACGGTTTTGTGCTGACGCTCTCCACTGGCAGCGTCGCCTGCAATTCGCTGGTCGTTGCCTGTGGTGGCAAGTCGATCCCCAAAATGGGCGCGTCCGGTTTCGGCTACGAGCTTGCGGCGCAGTTCGGCCTGGCGGTGGTGGAAACACGGCCGGCGCTGGTGCCGCTTACCTTCGACGCAAGAACGCTGGAGCGGCTGGCGCCCTTGGCCGGCAATGCCGTCGATGCCGAAGTCGCCTGCGGCAAGACGTGGTTTTCAGAAGCGATGCTGTTTACGCATCGCGGCTTGAGCGGGCCTTCCATCCTGCAGATCTCGTCCTATTGGCGCGAGGGCGACGAGATCCGCATCGCCATGCTGCCGGGGAGGGATGTGGCGGAACTGCTGCGCGCCGCCCGGCTCGTCAACGGCAGGCAAGCGGTGCAGACGGTGCTTGCAAACCATTTGCCGAAGCGCCTTGCGCAAGCAGTCGCCGAGCGCAGTGGGATCGATGGCAATCTCGCTGATTTGACAGACCTGCAAATGAAAACCGTCGAAGCCGCCGTCAACGACTGGCGCATCAAGCCGGCCGGCTCCGAGGGTTACCGCACGGCGGAAGTGACGCTTGGCGGTGTCGATACCAACGGGCTCGATCAGAAGACGATGCAGGCGAAATCCGTGCCGGGGCTGTTTTTCATCGGCGAAGTCGTCGATGTCACGGGCTGGCTGGGCGGCTATAATTTTCAGTGGGCTTGGTCGTCCGGCTGGGCCTCGGGCCAGGTGTGCTGATATTCAGGTGAGGCCGGCCTGCAAACGACGGCTTTCTGTGCTTCCGGTGCTCGCGTACCAAAAGTACGCTCCGCTCCGGTTCTCGAAATCCATCGTTTTCGGCTCGGCCTGACCTGAATCTCAGCGCACCTGTTGCGCGTGCATCCGTCGCCTCGGAAAAAAATCTTTCCATAACCCCAAGGATTGGCCATTAGCCTTCGTCCAACAGGCAAATGATGGCGATGATGCTGGATGAAAGCGAAGCCTCCGACGCCGAATTGATCGGGCGGGCGAAGGGCGGAGACAGGGGCGCCTTCGGCAAATTGCTGGAGCGGCACTACGACTTCGTCTATCGCGCCGCCTATCGCTGGTGCGGAAAGAAGGCCGATGCCGAAGACATCGCCCAGGAGGTCTGTGTCCGTCTCGGCAAGGCGATCCGCGACTACCGCGGCGGCGGCGCGTTCACGACATGGCTCTATTCCGTGACGTTGAACGCGGCGCGCGACATGATGCGCAAGACCACGCGCGAAAACGTCAAGACCGAGGCTTTCGGCGCCTACAGCATGATATCGGGAGAGGCCTCGGCCGAACCTGAAGATCCCACTGAGGCGCTCTGGGCAGCGGTGCGGCAATTGCCGGACAAGCAGCGCGATGCAGTACTTCTGGTCTATGGCGAAGGTTTGAGCCATGCGGCCGCCGCCGAGGCGATGGCAATCTCGGAGACGACGGTTTCCTGGCACATCCATGAAGCGAAGAAACGGCTGAAGACGTTGATTCGTTCAGCCGGGGAAGTGTGACCATGGTCGACGACAACGAACTCAACAGGCTGCGCGACGCAGCAGTACCGGCGCCGGGCGAAAGCGCGAAGGCACGCGCCTTCGAAGCCGCCATGAGCGCCTATGATCAGGAAAATATTTCTGCCGTCACCCAAGGATCGGTCGGCGGGCTTCGTCTCACAGAGCGAGCACAAAAGCTCTGGAGCGAGATCATGCAAAAGAAACTCATCGCCACGCCAGCCATTGCCGGGCTCGTCGCCCTGCCGATCGCCGGATACGCCACCTTCCACATGCTGAGGGAACAGCCGTTGCCGTTCGGCGGCGACGAGAAGATCACCGAAACGCTGGCCGACAAGCCGGCGATCAACGCGCCGGTAAAAGAAAAGCAGGCGCCTGAAGGCGACAAGAAGGCCGACGCCGATGTGCGAAGCCGCGACACCACTACGCCGCTTACGCCACCCGCGCCGCCGAAGCCCGAATCGACCGTTGCTGTCGCCCCGGCGCAGCAGGATGCGCTGGGGCGCGGCGTGTTGGCCGAGCCTGCGCCAGTTGAGAGCCGCGAGTTTTCGCTTGACGGCACCGCTGCCCCGGCCGGCGGCGCGCGGGTCAACCGCATGGCCGGCGCGACCGAATCCAAGTACTTGGCACAGCCTTCGACGATGCCGGCCGACCAGATTGCGTCGCAGGAGCCAAACCGCGACCGCGTCGAGGATTTCAAGACCAATCCGGTGCATGCAGCCCTTCAGGATCCGGTCTCGACCTTCTCGATCGACGTCGACACCGCTTCCTATTCCTTCGTCCGCGGCTCGCTGAAGCAGGGCTACCTGCCGCAGGCCGATACGGTCCGCGTCGAGGAGATGGTCAATTACTTCCCCTATGACTGGAAGGGTCCGGACTCGGCTTCGGCGCCGTTCAACTCGACCGTCAGCGTCATGCCGACGCCGTGGAACGGGCACACCAAGCTGATGCACGTCGCCATCAAGGGCTTCGACATCAAGCCGGTCGAGCAGCCCAAGGCCAATCTGGTGTTCCTGATCGACGTCTCGGGTTCGATGGATGAGCCGGACAAGCTGCCGCTGCTCAAGTCGGCTTTCCGGCTGCTGGTCAGCAAGCTCAAGGCGGACGACACCATCTCGATCGTCACCTATGCCGGTGACGCCGGCACCGTGCTGATGCCGACCACGGTCACCGAGAAGGACAAGATCCTCAACGCCATCGACAATCTGCAGCCGGGCGGCTCGACGGCCGGCGAGGCGGGTATCAAGGAAGCCTACAAGCTTGCCCAGCAGTCCTTCGTCAAGGACGGCATCAACCGTGTGATGCTGGCCACGGACGGCGACTTCAATGTCGGCCAGACCGATGACGACGATCTGAAGCGACTGATCGAGCAGGAGCGCAAGACCGGCGTCTTCCTGTCGGTGTTCGGCTTTGGACGCGGCAATCTGAACGACCAGATGATGCAGACCATCGCCCAGAACGGCAACGGCACCGCCGCCTATATCGACACGCTGGCCGAGGCCGAGAAGGTTCTGGTCGAGGATGCCTCATCGACGCTGTTCACCATCGCCAAGGACGTCAAGATCCAGGTCGAGTTCAATCCGGACAAGGTCTCGGAGTACCGGCTGATCGGCTATGAAACCCGCGCCTTGAACCGCGAGGACTTCAACAATGACCGCGTCGATGCCGGCGATATCGGCTCCGGTCATTCGGTGACGGCCATCTACGAGATCACGCCGAAGGGCAGTGGCGGCGAGCAGATGGATCCGCTGCGCTACGGCCAGGCAACGGTCAACAATGGCGGCGTCGCCAATGCCGACGAATATGCATTCGTCAAGATCCGCTACAAGCTGCCGAACGAAGACGTCTCGAAGCTGATCACCACGCCGGTGACGTCGGCCAACGAGGTCCAGTCTTTCGACCAGGCCAGCACCGACCAGCGTTTCTCCATCGCTGTCGCCGCCTTCGGCCAGAAGCTGCGCGACGAGGATGCGACCGCGAAGTTCGGCTACGACAAGATCATGGAGATTGCCACCGCCGCCCGAGGAGCCGACCCGTTTGGGTACAGGTCCGAGTTCCTTTCGCTTGTGCGCCTTGCCTCGGCGCTCGGCGGTAACCGGTAGTGGCAATACAGTCGGTTCCTTTCAGACGGGGGTCGTTCTGATACGGGGAACCGGCTACGGGCGGGTGAGGCAGGCCGGCGGGGAAAACCCTGCCGGCCTTTTTTCGGATCGATTGATCCGAAGCGCACCGACGATCCGCCTGATCGTTAAATTGCGCGGCTTTTCCGGAACGTCATCGCAATGCCCTGCTATTATTGCATGGGGTCGGGACTGGGCTTGGGGAGCCGGGAATTGCAGATCATGAACATTGGAAACACGACGCCGGCGGTGAGACACACGCAGGCGTCGGGAACGCTGTCGCCAGAATCCAGGCGCATCATGGATGACGTTGACGCAGCCCGGAATACCGCAAAGTCGGCGCTGACCAATGACCGCTTTCGCGTCATGCTGGAGCAGATCGGCAATCCGCAGTCGTCGGGTGACCTGGTGACGATGAGTGGCAACGCCAACGGCACCGCCCTGGATTTCAAGACGGCGCTATCGCGTTACGCTGAAAACAGCGAATAAGTTCGATATCAGGCGCGGCTGCGGCGGCGTTCGCGGCGGGCTTCGCTGGTCTCGGCGGTGTTTTCCGTCGCCACCTTATTGCGCATCGGACCGATGCGCTCGACGATCGCCGCGACGGTCGGGCGTTCGGATTTGGTGTGCGCGTCAAGCGCCTTGCGCATGGCGGCAAGGTGCTGGAACGAGGTGCCGCAGCAGCCGCCGATGATCTTCGCGCCGCCATCGACAGCCAGCCGGACATAGTCGGCCATCAGCTCCGGCGTGCCGGAATAATGGATTTCGGTGCCACGAAATTCGGGAATGCCGCAATTGCCCTTGACGATCACCGTCGCTTCCGGCCTCGCCTCGGTCATGTCGAGCAGCGAGGCCAGGATGTCGGAGGCGCCGACGCCGCAATTGGCGCCGACACCGAGCGGTGTCTCTGAAAGTCCGTCGACGACGCCGTGGATATCCCTGGGCAGCAGGCCCATCATGGTGCGGCCGGCAGTGTCGAATGAACCGGTATAGGTGTAGGGCAGGCCGACGCGGATGGCGGCCTCCGCCGCGGCGCGGATTTCGTCCGGCGCAGACATGGTCTCGATCCAGGCGACTTCGGCGCCGCCTTCCTTGAGACCCTCGATCTGCTCGGCAAAAGCCTCGACTGCTTCGTCATAGGTCATGGCGCCGAGCGGCACCAGCAACTCGCCGGTCGGGCCGACCGAGCCGGCGACGATGACTTTCCTGCCGGCCTTGTCGGCGACCGCGCGGGCAATCTCGGCGGCGCGCTTGTTCAGCGCATGCACGCGGTCCTGCGCATGGTGCAGCTTCAGCCGGTGGCGCGTGCCGCCGAACGAGTTGGTGAGAATGATATCGGCGCCGGCGTCGACGAAATTCTGGTGCAGGCTGGTGATGGTGTCGGGCGCTGTCTCGTTCAGCAACTCCGGCGCTTCGCCGGCCTCCAGACCCATGGCGAACAGATTGGTGCCGGTGGCGCCATCGGCGAGCAGCACGCCCTTTTCGGCCAGCAGAGCATCGATGGGATTGTTCGCGGTCATCGGATCGACTTTCAGATATTTGAATGGAATAAGGATATAAAGAAGTCTTTATGTCCAGTCAATGTGTTTGCAACCTGCAATGCCGCGCGGCGCACCTTTCCGGGGCGTTGGGGATCAGGCAGAACCCGATGGAAATGACGCGCCGGCCAGATTGCGCGCGTAGGCGGCGGCCTCATGCGGGTTGATGTCGGCGGCCCGGATCAGATTGTCGAAATGCTGGGTCAGCGCTTGGACCGGCTGGGTGGCGTTCAGCACGACATACATGTCGCCGACATAGATGGCGGCGCGGTAGGGACCGAAGATTGTCAGCGGGATCGAATAGCGCATGCGGCCGTCATAGAGGAACAGGCGGAAGGTGGGGTAGAGATCGTCAAGCAGCGTCGCCATATGGGCAAGCTGCTGCCGGCGGTCAGCCTCGGGAAAGCGGTCCCAGACGCCCAGGCCGCGGGCGAAAATCTCCAGCGTGTGGCGCGGCATGCAGACCTCCATATCGGTCTCAGGGCGCCGGTTGTACTCGATGCGGTACTGCGTCTCGCTGGCCTGCGCCAGACGGCTGCGGTTGGTGATGTTGGCTTCGTAGTCGACCAGCTGGCGTGTGCGCAGGAGATCGGGAATGCCGGCCGGCACATAGCGGATCTTGGTGCCTGCGGCCTCGGCGAACCATTTGGCGAGCAGCGTGCGGTCGAAGCCGTCGGGCGCCTCTTCGATCTCCAGGCTTTCGCGGATTTCGCCGGTGACGCCTTCGTCCTGGGAGAGGCCGAGCAGCCAGTCCAGCGAGATCTTGAATTCGGCGGCGATGTTGAGCAGCGTTTCGGCACGTGGCAGGCGCGTCGAGGCGCCGGACATCAGTTGCGACAGCGCCGACCGGTCGATGCCGACTGCTGACGCGAAGGCCGACTGGTTGAGATCGGACCGTGTCAGGAGCAGCTTCAGGCGCTCCCGGAAGATTGCCGAAAGGTCCCGTTTGTCCACTGTTCGTTCTCCGCGCTCTCTTAGGAAAAATTTGCGCCCGAGCCGTCGAATCAGCACTTCCAGCGTAAATGAATCCGTAGGGTTGTTTACAATGTATAACATCTGCGGTCAAAAATGCGCAATCGCAACATTTTGTACACTTTGTCTCGTTGAGCGGAATCGCTTCTCCTGACACTATGCTGTCAGGAACCAATTCCGGCGACTGAGGGGCAGTGGTCGATAGCATGACAGGCAAGCGCATCAAGCGACGCGACGCAGCGGCCATCGAGTGGCCGACCGTGGTCCTCGCTTTCTTCTGTTACGGAATGTGGCTCGCTGCCGGGCTCCTGCTCTGGCCCTCTTATCCGATCCCGGCACTTCTTCTCCTCGGCTTCGTCCTGGCCTTGCAGTCATCGATCATGCACGAAGTGCTGCATGGCCATCCGACGCGCAGCGCGCTCATCAACGAAGCCTTCGTCTTCCTGCCGATCGGCCTGGTCTGGCCGTTCCGTCGCTTCAAGACGCTTCATTTGCGCCACCACGCCGACGAGCGCCTGACCGATCCGCTCGACGATCCCGAGAGCTATTACCAGGCGCTGTGGATGCATGATGATCTGCCGCCGACGATGAAATTCCTGCTCAAGATAAACAACACCATGGCCGGCCGTTTCTTTCTCGGCCCTTGGCTGTCCTGCATCGGTTTCTTCGTCGACGACGCCAGGCATGTGATTGCCGGCGACAAGGCGATCGGCAAGGCATGGCTGCTGCATGCGATCGGCCTCGCCATCGTAGTGCCGATCGTGCAGTTCGGCTTCGGCATTCCCGTATGGCTCTACATTCTGGTGCCGGTCTGGCTCGGCCAGTCGCTGATCGCGGTCCGGACTTTCGCCGAACATCAGTGGTCCGAGCACCCTGAAGGACGCACGGTGATCATCGAGCGCTCGCCGCTGTCGTTCCTGTTCCTCAACAACAATCTGCACTTCGTTCACCACAAGACCCCGACCGTTGCCTGGTACAGGCTGCCAAAACTGTTTGCCGACCGCCGCGACGAGTGGCTGCGGATGAACAATGGCTACGCCTATCCGAACTATTTCGCACTGATCAAAGCCTACGCCTTCAAGGCCAAGGAGCCGATCGTGCACCCGGTGCTGCGCCGCCGGCCCGAGCCGGGCAGGGCGTTCAAGCCGCGCATCAGGGCGCGCAGCATCAGCGGGCTTGGCAGCGCGCCGGTTCCGGCCGAGCCGCCGAAGGAATAATCCCCGGACTTCCCGAACCCGTGTCGGCCAATTCTGATTGGACGCCGCGTTTTTGCGATCCTTTCCCGAGCCATGATGATTGAGTGTCGGCATGAGTGATTTGGTTGCGGCATTGCCGATGTATGACTGGCCCGAAGTGCGCGGCGAGGTCGACGCGCAATGGGCAGCGTTGCGCGATGCTTTTCGGCACAAGGGCGTCGATGGGCCGCAGACAATCGTGCGCCGCAATGGCGACCTGCCGCCGGTGCCGGGCGGTATCCACGACGCCGAGGGCAGACTGATCGCGCCCGATCCGGCGATACTGCCGCCGGACGAACTCGACCATCACCAGCTTTGGCTGCATCCGGCGCTGCTGTTCGCGCAGACCTGCTGGGGGCCGATGGAACTCGGCCTGAGCAAGCATGTGCAGGTGGTCGGCCAGCCGAGCTACGACGCTTACGAGGGCGGCGAAGGCGAACTCTATTCGAGCGCGCTGGTGATGCGGACGGGCGAGGGACCGGAGGTTCGCTCGCCCGCGGATGGCAAAGCCTCGCTGCCGCTCGATCTGATGCGCGGCAAGCGTTTTACCTACAACAGCCTCGATTCGATGTCGGGCATCATTGCACTGGCGCGCGACCTGCAGGCCGCCGGCGAAAGCCTGGATATCTTTTCCTCGCGCAGCGAAAGCGGTGGCCATCGCGGCTCGATCGGCGCGGTCGCCGAGGGCAAGGCGGATATAGCTGCCATCGACTGTGAGAGCTGGGCGCTGGCGCAGCGTTTCGAACCTGCGGCAAACGCCGTGAAGGTGGTCGGCTGGACGGCAAGGCGCAAAGGCCTGCCCTACATCACCGCCAGGACGACGCCGGAAAAGACGCTCAAGGCTCTGCGCGAGGCGCTTGCCGGATCAGCCGAGCAGCCTCGCATCCAACGGGTAGGTTGAAAGCTGCTCGTTACCGGTCTCGGTGATCAGGATCTGTTCCTCGATCTTGACGCCCTCATGGCCGCCGAGACGGCCGATATAGCTTTCCACGCACAGGACCATTCCCGGCTCCAGCACGCCGTCGGGCGTGTCCGGCGTCCAGTCGCTTGCATGCGGCAGGGTTGGATACTCGTCGGCGAGGCCGACGCCGTGATAGAGCACGCCGTAGCGCGCCGGGAAGCAATCTCCCGGCGGCACCACCGAGCGTTCGACCAGGTCGCGGAAGGATATGCCGGGCTGCATCAATTGCGTGTTGTGGGCGATCTGGTCGGCGGCGATGTGGAAGAGGTCCCGTTGCTCGTTCGATGGTCTCGCATCGCCGCAAAGCCAGGTGCGGGAGAGATCGGCGCAGAAGCCGTAGGGGCCGATCAGGTCGGTGTCGAAGGCGACGAGGTCGCCTGCTTCGATCACCCGCGATGAGCATTCCTGGAACCACGGATTGGTGCGCGGTCCCGAGGCAAGCAGCCGGGTTTCGATCCATTCGCCGCCGCGCGCAATGTTGCCGCGGTGGAGTTCGGCCCACAATTCGTTTTCGGAAATGCCCGGCGTCAGCGCCTTCTCCATTTCACCCATCGCCGCTTCGCAAGCGACGATTGCGCGGCGCATGGCGAGGATCTCGTCCGGCGATTTGATCAGCCGCGCATTTTCCATCACCGCTTCGCCATTGCCGATCGAAATGCCGAGGCGGGCGAGTTCCTCGACGCCTTCCGGGTTGATGTGGTCGACCGCAATGCGGCTGTTGCCGCCGCCATGCTCCTTGACCAGATCGGCGATGCCGGCCGCCCAGCGGCGGACTTTGTGCTCGGTCAGCTCGCCGCCATAGAGATACATCCACGACACTGCCGGCCGCACCTCGTCGACGACGCCGGAATGATCGGACAGATGCTCGCAAGAGAAATAGTCGAACAGCACCACGGGTCCCTCAGTGGCGACGAAGCAGTGGCGGGTCGGATTGTGCGCGACCCACAGCTGCATGTTGGTCGAATCGGTGGCGTAGCGGATGTTGACGGGGTCGTAGAGCAGCGCGCCGGCGTAGTTTCGGCGCCTCAGTTCGGCGCGGAGGCGCTCGAGCCGGTATTTGCGCATCGCGGCAAGATCGGGCGCGGCGATGCCTGCCGCTTGCCATTCGGCTTCAGCCAGCGCGCCATAGCCCAGCACATGCTGGTTCAGCGACGCCGCCTTCTGGCGCGATGTTTCGCGCAAGGCTTCGACGGAGCCGGGCTCGAACGGCATGATCTTGCGATGACGACCGAACCCTTGTTTCTCCACCCGACGCCTCCCTGCCGACTTACTGTGGCGCTGCGCCCGCGGCCGCTTTCTTCAGCCGCGTGACCGTCAGCGTGCGGGTGGGCGGCTCGCTGTCGAACAGCATCGGAACGACCAACTGCTGCGGCGAGCCGTCAGCGACATAGCCGGCCTCGCTCAAGGCCCGCAGGATGCCCTCGGGAGGTTCCTTGTCATTGGCCATCACGAGCACCGCCGGCTCGATCAGCAAATGGCCGAAGTCCGGCATCTCGTCGTCGAGCACGACCAGATCGGGATCGACAAGACGCAGATTTCCCACCCAGTGCCAGCTCGATATCGACGTGCGAACCGGACCGTTTGCCGTCAGCTGGCCATAGAGCGACTGGTAGTCGACACGCACGATGCTGCCGCGGCTGTCGCCGCCATTGAGGTGCGTGTACCAGGTCACCGGCAGCACGAGGATGGCAAGCGTTGCGCCGACAAAGACGACGACGTCCTGCACCTTCCTTCCCTTGTCGCCTCTGGCATCCATCCGCAAGGCCAGCGCGACCGGCAGCAACACAAGGATGGGAAGCATCCAGCGATCGCGAAATTGCGTCGTCCCGCTCGCCAGGACGAGCACGATGGTCATCGCCAGGGCAAAAGCGATGGTGCGCCACACCAGTTTCTCGGTCCATGGCGCCGGTTGCAGAGCCGGCGCCGGCTTTTTCCATGCGATGAGCAAAGCCGCGACGAATATGCCGGCCGGTAACACGGCGAAATACAGGATAGCCTTGCCCAGTCCGCGCATTCCGTAGAATGCGGTTTGTATGGCGCTTTCTCCTCTGCCCATGCCGAAGCCGCCGCTGTGCGACAGCAACTGGTCGGTGTAGGTCAGGTTCCAGTAGAGCGTCGGCAGGCAAAGCAGCACCGCCACGACAAGGCTGATCGAAAACCGGCGGTTGAGGATGACGCCGCGCGTTTCGCGCAGCGACAGGGTGGACAGCATCAGCGCGCCGAGAAAGATCGCGTTGTTGTATTTCGACAGGATGGCGGCGGCCATCGCCACGCCAAACAGCACATAGGTGGCCAGCGAACGCCGCTGCACCAGTTCAACGAGCGCAAGAAACAGCACCACTGAAAAACAGAAAGCGGCGATCGAGTGGGTGAGGGCGTGCTGCATCTCCCACACCATCTGCGGAAACAACAGCAGGCCGAACAATGCGGCGGCGCCAGCGCGGCTGGAATAGCCCAGGCGGCGGACAGCGATGAAAACCGACGCCAGCGCCGCTCCGATCAGCAGGTACTTCACGATCTTGAGCGCGAGGATGTTCGTTCCGACCACGGCGGCGACGAGGCGGGCGAGCCAGGTGTAGAGCGGCGGCTGCGAGCCGCCATAGCCAGCCCAGAGGTAGCGCATGTACATCAGCTGTTCGGAATCGTCGACGCCGACACCGGTTCCCACGACATGGGACAGCAGCGCCATCACCACGATCTGGACGACGCAATAGACCGCGACGCAGACCAGTGCGGCGTTGAAGGGACCGACCTTGCCTTCGCCGAGCCAGTCCGTCCATTTCTCTAGATACTGCAAGGGGATCGTCTTCTCATCGAGGGAAATGCCTGCGGCCAACTGCCGAAGGCCCCTTACACGATCTCACGCTCCCTGTCGCCTTTTCAGGTCCGCATCTTCTCGCCGCTGGGGTCGAAGGGCGCCTCGACATTGATACGCGCCGGACGCCGGTGGCCGAGGATCTCGATCTCGAACAGTCCGGCACTTTCGTCCTCGGCGAGTGCCGCCGGCACATAGCCCTGCGCCATCGATTTCTGCACATAGTGCGCATAACCGCCCGAGGTGACCCAGCCGACCACGCGCCAGTCGCCGTCGACGATGCCGCGCACGGCGGAAGCGCCTTCGGCAGCCTTCGAGCCACGCACTTCCTTGCCCGCCATGTCGAAGCGCGGCGCGCCATAGCCATGCGGCTTTTCCACCGTGCCATAGTCCTTGCCGACCTTGGCCCAGATCGGCTCGTCGCCCATGACATCGGCGTCGGCCGCATCGATGATGAAGGAGACACGGCGCAGTTTCGGTCCTTCCGCCTGTTCCTTGGCGGCGGCCTCGCGGCCGATGAAGTCGTTCTTCTCCAGCTTGATGAAGCGGTCCATCCCGCCTTCGAACGGGCCGTAGATCGGCCGCAGCTCGCGGTACCAGGTCGGGAAGTTCTTCTCCAGGCGCATGGAGAGCAAAGCGCGCATGCCGAAATCGACGAGGCCGAACTCCTCGCCGGCGTCCTTGATCGCCTTGTAGACCAGGCGCTCATAGGCCGGCGCCATCCAGATTTCATAGCCGAGATCACCGGTATAGGTGATGCGGTTGACCATGCAGGGCGCGCCCCCGACCGCCATTTCGCGGAAATCCATGAAGCGAAACGCCTTGGTCGAGATGTCGACATCGACCAGCTTCTGCAAGAGATCGCGCGATTTCGGCCCGGCGATCGACAGGCCGACGAGCGTCTGATCGAAGCGGTGGATGCGCACCGAACCATCCTTCGGCAGGTGCTTTTCGAACCAGCGCATGTGGTATTTCTGCGCGGCGGACGAACCCCAGATCATAAATCTGTCTTCGCCTGCCTTGGCGATGGTGAAGTCGCCGATCAGCTTGCCGAATTCGTTGATCATCGGCGTCAGCACGATACGGCCGATCTTAGGCATGCGGTTGGTCATCAGCCGGTTGAGGAAATCCTCAGCCGCAGGTCCCGACACTTCGTATTTGGCGAAGTTGGCGATTTCGGTGACGCCGACGCGTTCGCGCGTGGCGCGCACTTCCTCGCCGATCGGGCCGAAATCGTTGGAGCGGTGGAAGGAGACGACGTCCTTCGGCTCCTTGCCCTTCGGCGCGAACCACAGCGGGGTCTCCAGGCCCCAGCTATCGCCCATGACGGCGTTGTTGGCGAGCATCGTGTCATAGAGCGGCGTCGTCTGCGCGGGACGCGCCGCCGGCAGCTCCTCATTGGGGAAGCGGATCGAGAAGCGGCGCGAATAGTTTTCGCGCACCTTTGCGTTGGTGTAGCGCAGGCCGGCCCACTCGCCGAAGCGGGCGACATCCATGCCCCAGACGTCGAAGCCGGGATCGCCATGCACCATCCAGTTGGACAAAGCGAGGCCGACGCCGCCGCCCTGGCTGAAGCCGGCCATGACGGCGCAGGCGCACCAGAAATTGGTCAGGCCCTGCACCGGCCCGACCAGCGGGTTGCCGTCAAGCGCGAAGGTGAAGGGGCCGTTGATGATCTGCTTGATGCCGGCTTTCTCGATGCCGGGGAAATGCTTGAAGCCGATCTCGAGCGACGGGGCGATGCGGTCGAGGTCGGGCGGCAGCAGTTCATGGCCGAAATCCCACGGCGTATTGACCGGCGACCATGGCTTGCAGGCCTTTTCATAGGTGCCGAGCAGGATGCCGTTGCGCTCCTGGCGGGTGTAGATCTCGCCCTTGAAGTCGAGCACGCCGATCATCTCGCGGCCGGTCGATTTGTTGAACTCTTCGACCTCGGGCATCGGCTCGGTGAGCAGGTACATGTGCTCCATGGCCAGCACCGGCAGTTCGACGCCGACCATGCGGCCGATCTCGCGCGCCCACAGGCCGCCGCAGTTGACGACGTGCTCGGCGTGGACGGTGCCCTGTTCGGTGACGACGTTCCAGGTGCCGTCAACTTCCTGCGTCAGCTCGACGACGCGGTTGCGCAGCACGATCTCGGCGCCCAGCTTCTTGGCCGCCTTGGAGTAGGCGATCGTCGTGCCGGAGGGATCGAGATGGCCTTCGACCGGATCCCACATGGCGCCGACGAAATTGGTCTCGTCCATCAGCGGGAACATCGCCTTGGCTTCGGAGGGCGTGATCAGTTCGGTGTCCATGCCGAGATAGCGGCCCTTGGCGTGGGCCAGGCGCAGAAAATCCATGCGCTCGGGCGTATCGGCCATCATCACGCCGCCGGTCAGATGCAGCGAGCAGGACTGGCCGGAGATTTCCTCGATCTCCTTGTAGAGCTGCACCGTATAGGCCTGCAGCTTGGCGACGTTGGGATCGCCGTTCAGCGTGTGGAAGCCGCCGGCTGCGTGCCAGGACGAGCCGGAGGTGAGCTCGGAACGCTCGATCAGCATGATGTCGGTCCAGCCGGCCTTGGCCAGATGGTAGAGCACCGAGCAGCCAACGACGCCGCCGCCAATGACAACCGCTTTAACGTAAGATTTCATGAGAGATAGGTCCGTTTTTTAAGAGATTGAATCGAATGGGCGTGGCGTGAAAACAAAGCGGAGATCGGCCGCAGCGACGTTCTCGGCCAACCTGCCATCAAGCGCGGCAAGGATGGTTTCGCAGACGGAAGTGCGATGGTTCAGGACGTCATGGTTCCAGAGACGCAGGATCGAATGGCCTTGCGCGCGCATGAAATCGTCACGGCGACGGTCATAGGAGCTGCCGGCGTGTTGATGGCCGTCGATTTCCACGACAAGCCATTTTTCGCGGCAGGCGAAGTCTGCAAAAAAGGGTCCGATGGAAAACTGGCGGGTGAAGCGATAGCCGCCAAGCTTGCGCGCCTTCAATTCAAGCCATAGCAATGCTTCCGCCTGATTGCCGCCTTGCCTCAGCGTTCGCGCGCGTTGGGTGGTGCCCATCTTGCGGCGACTGCGGGTTTCATGAGCGCCGTCCCCCACTCCGTCGCCGCTTCGCGGCGCCACCTCTCCCCCCTCCGGAGGGAGAGGAAGGGAGCCAGCCCGCATAAATTCGCGCCCTTGCATAGGCTCGCGCCTTTCCTCTCCCCCGTCGATCGGGGGAGAGGTGTCGAGCGAAGCTCGACGGAGTGGGGGTCGACTGTTCATCAACAACATTGATCAAAAATCGGTCGGCGCGCCGCCTTCGGACGTGCGCTTTTCGACGAAGTCGTTGAGTTCTTCGCGAATCGCCAGGTCCATGTAGGGTTCCTCGTAGGATGCCAGCCGCTCCTTCCAGACCTTGTTGGCCTTTTCCAGCGCGGTCGGCGATCCGGCTTCGGCCCAGGTCTCGAAATTGCGCCAGTCGGAGAGGATGGGCGAGTAGAAGGCTGTCTTGTAGCGGTCCTGCGTGTGCTGGGTGCCGAAGAAATGGCCGCCGGGGCCGACCGACTGGATGGCGTCGAAGCCGAGCGCTTCGTCGGACAGGTCGAGCGGGGTGAGGAACTCGGCCACCATCTGCAACAGGTCGATGTCCAGGATGGTCTTCTCGTAGGAACAGCGCAGGCCGCCTTCGAGCCAGCCGGCGCCGTGCATCATCAGATTGCCGCCGCCCTGGATGGCGCCCCACAGCGAGAACACACTTTCATAGGCTGCCTGCGCGTCGACGGTGTTGGCGGCGCAGGTATTGGAGGTGCGGTAGGGGATCTTGTAACGGCGGGCAAGCTGGCCGCCGACAAGCTGCGCCTTCATATATTCAGGCGTGCCGAAGGCCGGCGAGCCTGACTTCATGTCGACATTCGAGGTGAAGCCGCCATAGCCAACCGGCGCGCCCTTTCTCACCATCTGGGCGAAGGCGATGCCGGACAGCGCCTCGGCATTTTGCTGCACCAGCGCACCGGCGATGGTCACCGGCGCCATCGCGCCGGACAGGGTGAAGGGCGTGATGACGACGACCTGACCCTTGCTCGACATCTGGATGATGCCTTCCATCATCGGCACATCCAGTTTCAGCGGCGAATTGGTGTTGATGATGGTGAAGACGGACGGCTCTTCGAGCATCTGCTCATGGCTGATGCCGCGGGCGATCCTGGCGATCTCGATGCCGTCGACATTGCGCTCCTTGCCGAGCGAATAGATGTGGAACACCTTGTCGGTCAGCGTGGCGAGGTCGCGGATGCATTCGAGGTGGCGCACGGAAGGATGGATGTCGGTCGGCTCGACCGGATAACCGCCGGTGCAGTTCAGGATGTTGTGCATCTGCGCCAGACGCAGGAAGTTGCGGTAGTCCTGCTGGTTGCCCGGACGGCGGCCGCGATCGAGGTCGGAGCAGTTCGGTGCCGACGCCATCATCGACAGGATCACATTGTTGCCGCCGAAGCGCACATTGTGCGCCGGGTTGCGGGCATGGAGCGTGAATTCCGACGGGCAGTTGGAGATGAGATCGAGGATCATGTCGCTGTCGAAGCGCACGCGCTCGCTGCCCTCGCGGACATCGGCGCCGTTTTCCTTCATCATGCGGCGCGCTTCGTCATGCAGCACGTCGACGCCTATTTCCCTCAAGACGCGCAGCGAGGCGAGGTGGATCGATTCCAGCTCGTCGTCAGAGACCAGCTTGGTCGGCGTTAGCGGATTTCTCAGTTGCCGAAAAGCCGGCTGTTCGAAGGCGGCCGAGCCGCCGGCGCGCTTGCCCGCACGGCCACCGCGACGGGCCCGGTCGGTTGCCAAAGGCGGTTCGGCTGGATGCAGGGCGGCGGTCATGATGGTCCTCGTACGATGCTGGTAGCGGGCGGCATAATGGACCGGCGGCTGTCCGACCATTGCGGAGGCGGCGACCACTAGGACGAGGGAAGCGACATGCCCGAACGGCAGTCCGATAGCTGACAACCTTGCCGGGGATTAGCGGACAGGACGCGCCCACTGCGGCTCTTGGCGCAAGGGGATTTCAGGCGCGGCCCTTCCTCTCCCTAAATCGAACCGCTAGCTCAGTGGTTTGCCGCTGGATGGGCCGGCAATTCATGTGGAAGGCATCATGGCTGCGACCGGTTCGAGCGATGGCGAAGCGGGGACGCAATGGGCGGCGCTTGCCGGCGTAACTGCCGCCCTCGCGATGTTCGGTGCGGCGCAAGGGCTGAGCTCGCCGCTGTTTACGCTGCTGATGCAGAAGCAAGGCATGTCGCCGGCGCTGATCGGCTTGTCGGCAGCGATGATGCCGCTTGGCCTGATCCTTTCGGCCTCGTTCGTGCCGGCAGCCATTCGGCTGGTCGGCGCGCGCAACCTGGCTGTGGGTTGCTCATTGATTGGGGCGCTGTGCTTCCTCGGCATCGGCTACCTGCAGGACTGGGTGGGCTGGTTCGTCATCCGCTTCATCATCGGTATCGTCATCAACCCGCTCTATATACTGGGCGAAGTATGGGCGCTGTCGCTGGCGCCGCCGTCGCGCCGCGGCAGGGTGATGGGGGCATTCAACACCGTGCTGGGCGCTGGCTATGCTGTGGGGCCTTTGGTCCTGACCGCGGTAGGGATATCGGGCTGGGTTCCTTTCCTGGTCGGCATGGCCGGCTTCATCCTGTGCGCCGCGATCCTTCGTGCTGTTTCCTCAAGCCTCGCCGGCTTCGAGGATGACGGCCAATTGCCCGGCGGCTTTTTCGGTTTCGCCAGGCTGGCGCCGGCGCTGTTGTTTGCCGTGCTGGTTTCGGCGGCGGTCCAGCAGGGCACCTACGCATTGATGCCGGTCTTCGGTGCTGCCTATGGCCTGCCCGAAAGGACGCTGGCGGCCCTGGTGATGGCACTGTCGCTGGGAAACATCTTCCTGCAAATCCCGCTCGGCCTGCTTGCCGAGCGTTTCGGCGGGCGGGCGATGATCATCTTCTGTGCGTTGGCGACAACGGCCTGCGCGGTTTTGCTGCCGTTGTTGATCACGACGCCGGCGATCTGGCTCGTCCTTCTCGTCATGGGAGCGGTCGGCTATGGCGTCTACACCATGGCGCTGGTGGAGCTCGGCAGCCGCTTCAAGGGAACCGTGCTGGTCGCCGGTAACGCCGCCTTTGCCTTGATGTGGGGCGCCGGCGGCATTGTCGGCCCGCCCGGCGCCGGTGCGCTGATGCAGGTCATCGGTCCGCTCGGCCTGCCGGTGGTGATCGCCGGACTCGACGCGCTGCTGGTGAGCTTCGCGCTTTACCGATCGTTCAAGCGCCAAACTCCTGACAGGCCCAAAAACTCCTGACAGGCCCAAACTCATGACAGGCCTTGTCTGGAGCAAACGGTTTTTACCGGGGCGGGGCTTACCCGCGTCGGACAGAAAAGCTAGTCCTGAGCCTGGTTTAGGTGCCAATGATGAACCTGGCGGAAGCTGACAACGAGAAGATGCAGTGGGCGGCGATCAGCGGCGTGATCGCGACCGTCTCGGTGTTCGCCATCGCGCAAGGCCTGTCCTATCCGCTGCTGAGCTTCATTCTGCAACGCCAAGGCGTTTCGCCGGCCATTATCGGGCTCTCGGCGGCAATGACGCCGATCGGCTTCATTGTCTCGTCGCCGCTGATCCCGGCACTGGCGCGCCGGTTCGGGGCAGGGCGCACCGCGCTTACCTGCGCGGCGCTTTCGGCTATTGTGCTTGCGCTGATCGGCTGGACCCAGAATGTCTATCTGTGGTTTCCGCTGCGCTTCTTGATCGGGGTGGTGACCAACCCGCTCTATGTCTTGAGCGAAATCTGGGTCATTGCACTGGTGCCGCCATCGCGCCGCGGTCGCGTCATGGGTGTCTATTCAACCATCATCTCGGCCGGCTTCGCTGCCGGGCCGCTCTGCCTGCTCGCTGTCGGCACCGTGGGATGGCCGCCATTCCTGGTGGGGATCGCCGCCTTCATCTTCTGCGGCGCCTGCCTCGCGCTGGTGCTGCCGCGACTGCCGAAGGTCGACGAAGCTGGGCGCCGGGTTTCGGTCATGGGCTTCGTGCCACTGGCATGGCTACTGCTGTCGGCGGTGGTCGTTGCCGCCGGTTTCGAACAGGGCGTGCTGGCGCTGCTGCCGGTCTACGGCACGCAGTATGGCATCGCGGAAGCGCGCATGTCGGCGCTGCTGTCGGTGATGATCGCAGGCAACATCGCCATGCAGGTGCCGCTCGGCTTGCTGGCGGAACGGCTGACGGCGCGGCTGGTGCGATTCGTCTGCGTCGTGGTGACTGTGCTGGGCTGCGTGCTGCTGCCGCTGCTGATCGAGACGCCGTTGATCTGGCCTTGCGTCTTTATCTGGGGCGCGGTCTCCTATGGCATCTACACCATGTCGATCATCGAGCTCGGCGAGCGCTTTACCGGCTCGGCGCTGGTCGCCGGCAATGCCGCCTTCTCCCTGATGTGGGGCATCGGCGGCATCGTGGTGCCGCCGCTGGCGGGTGGCGTCATGGATGTGATCGGCGCCTCCGGCCTGCCGATCACGCTGGGCACGATTTGTCTGGCACTGGCTGTGGCCACGGTCCTGCGCCGGCGGATGGTTTGAGGCCGCATTCCCCCGATGACCTGACGTCACCATCTTGAATAAAACCGCTTGCAACGCGATGTAGGCAGGGCTGCCCGCCACTAGCCTGGAGACCATGCGTGACCCAATCGATGACAAAACGCCAGACGGATGCCACCGCGGAGGACAAGTTCCTCTGGCTGGAGGACCGGACCAGCAAGGAATCGCTCGACTGGGTGCATCGCCAGAACGAGATCACCGTGGCCGAACTACAGGGCGATCCGTCCTACCAGGCGGCCTTCGAGACGGCGCTCGACCTGATGACGGCCGAGGACAACATTGCGGCCGGTGCCGCGCTCAACGGCCAAGTCTATAATTTCTGGCAGGACAAGACCAATGTGCTCGGCCTCTGGCGCCGCACGACGGTTGCTTCCTACAAGACCGAGAAGCCTGTGTGGGAGACGATCATCGACTTCGACGTGCTGTCGGCCAAGGAGGGGGTGAAGTGGGTGTTCAGCGGCGCCAGCCGCCTTTACCCCGATTTCAACCTTTGCCTGGTGGCGATGTCGCCGGATGGCGGCGATGCCAGCGAGATGCGCGAATTCGACATCGAGACCAAATCATTCATCGAGGGCGGCTTCCGCGCTCCCGCCTCGAAATCCGGCTTTTCCTGGCTGGACAAGGACACGGTCATTGTCTCGGCTGCCTTCAATGAAGACGACAAGACCCAGTCCGGTTATCCGCGCGTCGTCAAGCTGTGGAAGCGCGGCACCCGGTTGGAGGAGGCGACGCCGATCTTCGAGGCCGAGAAGCAGGATCTCGCGGCCGGCGCGGGGGTCGAGCATGATGGCGACAGGCAGTATTTGTTTCTGGCCCGCACGATCGCCTTCTTCTCCTCGCACAGTTTTCTGCGCCTGCCGTCGGGCGAAAACCGCCGCATCCCGTTGCCCGACGATGTCACCGACACCGCGCTGTTCAAGGGCCGGTTGGTGTTCGGGGTGCGCAGCCCATGGACGGCGCCGGGCGGCACTGAGTGCTTGCCGGACGGCCTCTATTCCTTCGATTTCGAACACTGGATCGACACCGGCGACCTGGGCCCTGTTGAAACCATGCTCGCGCCAGCGCACCGTGTTTCGGTCGCCGGCATTGCCCGCACTCAGGACCGGCTGTTCATCAATCTGATGGACAATGTGCGCGGCAAGGTCGTTGTCGCCGAGCGCAGCGGCGACCGCTGGTCGCTGAAGCCGGTGGCGCTGCCCGAGAACGGCAATGTCGGCATCGCGCATGCCGAGCATTTCGGTTCCAGCGTCTCCTTCTCCTTCACCGATTTCCTGACGCCGAGTTCGATCATCTGGTCGGATGATAACGGGGCGACGCTGGCCACCGTGAAATCGCAGCCGGCTCGGTTCGACGCCGCGCCGCTGGTCTCCGAACAGTTCGAGGCGCGCTCGAAGGACGGCACAATGGTCCCGTATTTCGTCGTCAGGCGGCGCGACCAGAAGGGTCCGGTGCCGACGCTGCTCTACGGCTATGGCGGCTTCGAAATACCGCTGCTGCCCGGCTATGCCGGCGTGCGCGGCAGGCTGTGGCTGGAAAAGGGCAACGCCTATGTGCAGGCCTGCATCCGCGGTGGCGGCGAGTTCGGGCCGGCCTGGCATCAGGCCGCGCTGAAGGGCAATCGCCAGACTGCCTTCGACGATTTCGCCGCGGTGGCGCAGGACGTCGTCAGGCGCGGCATAGCCACGGCTGCTTCCCTCGGCATCCAGGGCGGCTCGAATGGCGGCCTGCTTACCGGCGTTTCCCTGACGCAGCATCCCGAACTGTTCGGCGCCGTCATCATCGAGGTGCCGCTGCTCGACATGCTGCGCTACACCGAACTGCCGCCAGGCGCCTCGTGGATCGGCGAATATGGCGATCCGGCAAAACCGGAAGAGGCCAACTGGCTCGCCGCCTATTCGCCGTACCATCATGTCTCGGCCGATGCCGTCTATCCCCCGGTGCTGCTCACGACATCAACCGCCGACGACCGCGTCCATCCCGGCCATGCCCGCAAGATGGCGGCGAAGCTGCAGGAAGCAGGTCACGGCAAGACGTTGTTCTTCGAGGAGACGGAAGGCGGCCATGGCGGGCGCGGCGACCGCCGGCCGCAAGCGGCGCAAACCGCCATGAAATACGTGTTCCTGCAAAGGGTATTGAGCGGCACCGCTTGAATTCCGGGCCTCGGGCGGCATAGACTGCCGCCATGGTCTACATGAGCACATCCGGCGCCTTCGGGGTCGCGGTGACACCGTCGCCGCGCACGCTGCGCGCCGAACTGCTCAGGCTGTGCGCCCGCATCGGCTATTCGCCGCCCGCCGTCCTCTGACGAAGTCGCCCCGGCAGCTTGCCGGTTTGATTCCAGAGGAAAGAGCAAACCCATGACTTACCAGAACTATTCGCTGAAGCAGCTTCAGCAGATTGACGCCGCGCATCATCTGCATCCCTTCACCGACCACAGGGAATTGCGCGAGACCGGCTCGCGCATCATCACCCACGCCAACGGCCCGTTCATCTACGATGCCGACGGCACCGAAATACTCGACGGCATGGCCGGGCTGTGGTGCGTCAATGTCGGCTATGGCCGCGACGAGCTGGCCGACGCCGCTTACGCGCAGATGAAGGAATTGCCCTACTATAATTCCTTCTTCAAATGCTCGACGCCGACGCCCGTGCTGCTGTCGAAGAAGCTGGCCGAGCTGGCGCCCAAGGGCATCAGCCAGGTTTTCTACGGCTCCTCCGGCTCGGAGGCCAACGACACGGCGCTGCGGCTCGTGCGCCACTATTGGGTGCTGGAAGGCAAACCGGAGAAGAACCGCATCATCTCGCGCAAGTCGGCCTATCACGGCTCGACCGTCGCCGGCACGTCGCTCGGCGGCATGGATTTGATGCACAAGCAACTCGGCGGGGCGGTTCCCAACATCGTCCATGTGATGATGCCCTATGCCTATGAGTTGGGGCTGCCCGGCGAAAGCGACCATGATTTCGGCCTGCGCGCCGCCAAGGCGGTCGAGGATGCCATTCTGGAGGCCGGCGCCGACAAGGTCGCGGCCTTCATCGGCGAGCCGGTGATGGGGGCGGGCGGGGTGAAGATACCGCCGATGAGCTACTGGCCGGAAGTGCAGCGAATCTGCCGCAAATACGATGTGCTTTTGATGCTGGACGAGGTCATCACCGGCTATGGCCGCACCGGCGAATGGTTTGCGGCGCAGACCTTCGGCATCGAGCCGGACACCATCACCACGGCCAAGGCACTGACCTCGGGCTATCAGCCGCTGTCGGCGCTGCTGGTCGGCGACCGTATCGCGGCGACGCTGGTCGAAAAGGGCGGCGAATTCTACCACGGCTATACCTATTCGGGTCACCCGGTGGCGTGCGCGGTGGCGCTGAAGAATCTCGAGATCATGGAGCGAGAAGGCCTAGTCGACAGGGTCAGGAACGACACTGGACCTTACTTCGCCCAGGCGCTGCAGGAGCGCATTGCCGGCCACGAACTGGTCGGCGAGGTGCGATCGATCGGGCTGATGGGAGCGGTCGAGATCGTCAAGGACAAGGCGACCAAGGAGCGCTTCCTGCCGGCGGGCAGTGCCGCCGTCACCGTCCGCGACCACGCCATCGCGCAAGGCCTGATGCTGCGCGCCACCGGCGACACGATGATCCTGTCGCCGCCGCTGATCTGGACCCGCGCGACGATCGACATGGCTTGCGATCGCATCGCCAAAGCGCTGGATCTGGCGCAAGCGGATTTGCGCAAGAAGTAGATGGAACGACAGCCGGACGCCTTGCAATCAGGGCGCCCGGACTGTGCGCCTGCTTATCGTCAGGGTCGAAGGGGTCAGCGCACCGATCGTGCTGGTCAATGAAGACCATCAGGCAATTCCGAACGCTGCAATCGGAATATAATTCAGATCGAACAGTATAGGACTGCAAAACGCAAAAACCGCGCTCCATCGGAACGCGGCTTTGCCAGATACGCATGGCATTTCGCCAACAACACACTTGCGAAACTTACGGGCTCCGGTACGCGAGACCTGATCCGGAGCGCCGGGCGGATGCGATATGTCCGCCTCGCCATCCGTTATATAGGCACATCGTTACCGCCGGGTTATCGAGAGCTTAAGCAAATCTAAATTTGCAATTTTTCCGCGCAATAAAAATCGAGAAAAGCGCTGCCAAATTCGAAACTTATAGAGAACTGCCGCGAAGGAAATTTATGATGCCGGAAAAATCCGATCCGCCATTTCCCTGGGCGTTGAACAGCGCATAAAGCTGGGCCGCTTCGGCCCCCATTGGCGTCACCGCGCCGGCGCTTTGGGCCGCCTCCTGCGCCAGTTTCAGGTCCTTCAGCATGAGTGCTGCGGCAAAGCCCGGTTTGTAGTCGCGGTTGGCGGGTGAGGCCGGCACGGGACCCGGCACCGGGCAATAGGTGGTCAGCGACCAGCACTGGCCCGACGAGGTCGAGGCAACGTCGAACAGGGCCTGATGCGAGAGGCCGAGCTTTTCGGCCAGCACGAAGGCCTCTGCGACGCCGATCATCGAAATGCCGAGCATCATGTTGTTGCAGATTTTGGCTGCCTGACCGGCGCCGTCGTCGCCGCAATGGACGATGCGGCCTGCCATCGGCTTCAGGACCGGTTCGGCCTTGGCGAAGGCATCCTTGGCGCCGCCGGCCATGAAGGTTAGCGTTCCCGCAGCAGCACCGCCGGTGCCGCCGGAGACGGGGGCGTCGATCGAATGCAGCCCGTGCTTCCTTGCTACGGCATGCGCCTTGCGGGCCGACTCGACATCGATGGTCGAGGAATCAATGAACAGGGCGCCTGGTTTGGCCTTGGGTGCGATGTCCTCGTAGACCGAGAGCACGTGCTTGCCGGCGGGAAGCATGGTGATCACGACATCGGCGTCCTTCACCGCCGCCACGGCATTCGCCATGACAATGACGCCATGCTCGCGGGCGACGGTGAGGTTTTCCGGCATCAGGTCAAAGCCGTGCACCGCGTGCCCCGCCTTGACGAGATTGGCAGCCATCGGGTTGCCCATATTTCCGAGACCAATGAAGGCGATGGTGGTCATCAATCTCTCCTGAATTGTTGCCGTCAGCGTCCGATCAACGCCCGCGCGATGATCACGCGCATGATCTCGTTGGTGCCTTCGAGGATCTGGTGGACGCGCAGGTCGCGCACCAGTTTTTCGATGCCGTAATCATGGAGATAGCCGTAGCCGCCATGCAGCTGCAGCGCCTCGTTGGCGACGTTGAAGCCGATGTCGGTGACGAAGCGCTTGGCCATGGCCGACCATTTGCCGGCGTCCGGCGCCTTGCGGTCTAGCTTCGAGGCGGCAGCATAGAGGAAAATGCGTGCCGCCTGCAGTTCGGTCTCCATGTCGGCCAACCTGAACTGCAGCGCCTGGAACTGGTTGATCTTCCAGCCGAAAGCCTTGCGCTCGGCGGTATAGGACAGCGCCTTGTCGAGCGCCGATTGCGCGCCGCCGAGCGAACAGGCAGCGATGTTGAGGCGGCCGCCATCAAGCCCGGCCATTGCGATGCCGAAACCGGCGCCTTCGCCCGACAGCAGGTTTGCGGCCGGCACCTTGCAGTCCTCGAAGATCACCTGGCGGGTCGACTGCATGTGCCAGCCCATCTTGTGCTCGTCGGCGCCGAAGGAGAGGCCGGGCGCATCCTTCGGCACGACGAAGGTGGAAATGCCCTTCGGCCCGTCGGCGCCGGTGCGCGCCATGACGACATAGAGGTCGCTGTCGCCGGCCCCGGAGATGAACTGCTTGGCGCCGTTAAGCACATAGTCGTCGCCGCTCTTCACCGCGCGCGTCTTCAGCGCCGCGGCATCCGAGCCGGAACCCGGCTCGGTCAGGCAATAGCTCGCCAGCCATTCCATCGAGGTCAGCTTCGGCAGGAAGCGTTGGCGCTGCTCGTCGTCGCCGAAGCGGTCGATCATCGACGCCGCCATATTGTGGATCGAGATGAAGGAGGAGAATGCCGGATCGGCGTGCGACAGCGCCTCGAAGATCAGCACGGCGTCGAGCCGGCCGAGCGCCGAGCCGCCGACATCGTCCCTGACATAGATGCCGCCGAGGCCAAGCGGGCCGGTCTCGCGGATTACATCGGCGGGAAAGTGTCTTGCCCGGTCCCATTCGAGCGCATTGGGCGCAACGCGATCGGCGGCGAAGGCCTGCGCCATCTCCTGGATGGCGCGCTGCTCCTCATTGAGTTCGAACTGGCTGGTGCTCGCATCGACCGCGGCGTCCATGGCGTGCTCCCTGTGTTTCCCCAACTGGGGTTGGCTTGCTGGCCTGTTGTTTTTGGCTTTGCGCGCCGCTCAATCTAGACCAATGATGCCGCCGCGCAACCCGGCTCGCCGCGCAGCCGCTGTGCATGAATGGATCAACGGAGCATTGCGTGCCGACATATTTCGACGAATTGCTCGACCGCTTCCATGCCTATCTCCGGGGCGTGGATAACGCGCTGGTGCGGGATGCCGTGACCCGGATCGGCTGGAATATGAGGGCGCGCGTGCTCGAAGCGCATCCACTGCCTTGCCTTGGTCTGCTCGACCGCATTGTCGAACTGGTGCCGCCGGACCCGCAGCCTCTGGTGCAACTGCTGGCGGAGCGTCGTGACGATCTGTGCTGGGGGCAAACCTACAACGCGACCGATTTTGGTGAAGCGTTCTTGCAGAAATACGGCTGGCTGGAGGTGTTTGGCACGCGCGGCCATTTCGCCAACGAAGAGGTCGCGGCCGGATTGCTGATCCTGGGGCCCGGCATCACCTATCCCGACCATCATCACATTGCCGAGGAGATCTACATTCCGCTGACCGGCGGCACCGAGTGGCGCATGGGCGACGGCGGCTTTCACACCCGCCAGGCGGGCGAAATTATCCATCACGCCTCCAATGTCAGCCATGCCATGCGCACCGGCAGCGAAGCGTTGCTGGCGCTCTACATCTGGCGCGGCGGGCCGCTGTGGCAGAAATCGACCGTTTCCGGCGCGCAGGGCAGGGGCTGAGCATGGCCAAGGCGATCATGCTGCAAGGCACGGGTTCGGATGTCGGCAAGACGGTGCTGGTGGCGGGGCTCTGCCGCGCGGCCAGGAATCGCGGGCTGAAAGTCAGGCCGTTCAAGCCGCAGAACATGTCGAACAATGCCGCCGTCGCCGACATTCCGGGCGACGACCGCCCCGGCGGCGGCGAGATTGGCCGTGGGCAATGGCTGCAAGCGCTGGCGTGTGGTGTTCAGCCGACCGTGCATATGAATCCGGTGCTGCTCAAACCCCAGAGCGACATCGGTTCGCAGGTGATCGTGCAGGGCAAGGTGTTCGGCGAGGCGCGAGCGCGCGACTACCAGACAATGAAAGCGGGGCTGATGGACGCCGTGCTGGAGTCCTGGACGAAGGTCGGTGAGGGCGCCGATCTGGTCGTCGTCGAGGGCGCCGGATCGCCGGCCGAAATCAACCTGCGCAGCCGCGACATCGCCAATATGGGCTTTGCCACGCGCGCCGACGTGCCGGTCATCCTGGTCGGCGACATCGACCGCGGTGGCGTCATCGCTTCGGTCGCCGGCACGCATCTGATCCTGCCGGAGGAAGACAGGCGCATGATCGTCGGCTACCTCATCAATAAGTTCCGCGGCGATGTCTCGCTGTTCGACGACGGCATCCGGTCGATCGAAAGCTTCACCGGCTGGCGCTGCTTTGGCGTCGTGCCGTGGCTGAAGGCGGCGGCGCGATTGCCTTCGGAGGATTCGGTCGTGCTCGAACGCCTGGCATCGGGCGAGAAGCGGGCGTTGAAGGTCGCCGTGCCGATGCTTGGCCGCATCGCCAATTTCGACGACCTCGACCCGCTCAAGGCCGAGCCGCAGGTCGAAGTGGTGTTCGTGCCGCCGGGGCAGCGCTTGCCGGAGGATGCCGGCCTGGTGGTCATTCCCGGTTCCAAATCGACGATCGGGGATCTCATGAAATTCCGCGAGAATGGCTGGGATCGCGATCTCCTCGCGCACCGCAAACGCGGCGGCCATATCGTCGGCATTTGCGGCGGCTTCCAGATGCTCGGCCGCCTGGTGCGCGATCCCGATCGCATCGAGGGCAGCGTCACCGAGGCCGAGGGACTCGGCCTGCTCGACATCGAGACGGTGATGGAGCCGGAAAAGACGGTGCGCAATGTCAGCGCCCGCTCAGTGCCGTTCGGCCTGGCGCTCGAGGGCTACGAAATTCATCTCGGCCGCACCACCGGGCCGGACATGGCGCGGCCGTCGGCTGTGATCAACGGCATCGAAGACGGTGCCATTTCCGCCGATGGCAAGGTTTTTGGCAGCTATCTGCACGGCCTGTTTTCCGCCGACGCTTTCCGGGCGAGATTCCTGGAGAGCCTCGGCGTGAAAGGCGGCGGCGTCGACTATCGGGCGGAGGTGGAAAACGCTCTGGACGAGATCGCAGCCGAACTGGAGCGCCATCTCGATTGCGATGCGATTTTTGGGTTAGCGAGGTAGGGCCGTCCACCGTTTCGTCATCCTCGGGTCTGCGCGTCCGCTTTGCTTCATGGTCATCCTTCCGCTCGGAGCCTAACAGACCATGCATGCAAAGCAAAAGCGCCCGGCTTTTGACCGGGCGCTTCGAATTGCAGAAGTCGCGGGTGCCTAGGCGCCGCGCATCAGGCAGGCGGCGGCAAGCACAATGTATGCGATGAGGACAATCCACACCGCAGCCAGAGGAATGAACGCAAGGACGCCAAGCGCGGCGAGCACGCCGATGATGGCGATAACAAGGGATATGATGAAAACAAGCTGAGTGGGTGCACTAAGATTCATGTGTGGTCCCTCCAACATGATTCGTACAACGGCACTCTATCAGGCGTGCGGCTCATACACCAACTAGCTGGCGCAATGGGTTCGCCGGATCGGCCAGCAGCTTCGCCGCCAGCGCCAGGCAGATGATCACCAGCAGCGGCTTGATCAGCCTTGCGCCGACGCGGATGGCAAGACTGGCGCCGAGCCGGGCGCCGAGGAACTGGGCGATACCCATCATCAGCCCGATCTTCCAGTAGACGACGCCGGCGATAGCAAAGACGATGAAGCCGCCGATGTTGGAGGCGAAATTGAGCAGCTTGGTGTGTGCCGTCGCCTTGAGCACGCCGAAGCCGGCGAGGCTGACGAAGGCCAACATGTAGAAGGAGCCGGCTCCTGGGCCGAACAGCCCGTCATAGAAGCCGACCAAAGGGGCGATGATTAGCCCGAACAGGAAGGGCGACAGGCGCTCGGCGCGGTCGACATCGTTCATGTTGGGTTTCACGGCGAAGTAGATCGCGATGGCGATCAAAAGCAGCGGCAGCAGCGCCCGCAGGAGATCACCCGGCACGAATGCCGCCAGCAAGGCGCCGACGGCACTGCCGGCAAGGGCCAGAAGCGCCGATGGCAGCTGTCGGCGCAGATCGACATGGCCATTCATGGCGTAGTGGATGGTCGCCGAAGCGGTGCCGAAAATGCCCTGCAGCTTGTTGGTTCCAAGTGCTGCGACCGGCGGGAAGCCGGCAAGCAGCAGGGCCGGGATGGTGATCAGCCCGCCGCCGCCGGCTATCGAATCGACAAAGCCGGCTGCAAAAGCGGCGAAGGCAAGCATGATGACGGTCTGGGTGGCGAGGTCGAGCATCGGGATTTTCTGAACATTCCGGCGGGAAAGGTGGTGCCGCGCCTTCTCATGGCCATCCGGTTTGCGCAAGGCCGATTCCGCGCTACGTCCATCCAAGCGCGTTGCGCTTGGATTTCCTGTGGTGCATGTCATTATCTCAGTACCGCTGCGCAGTTTTGGGTCATGTGCGCTGGGCGGGCTCGGGAAAGGGACACTGTTGGCGATGGCATTGCTCGACCAGATACGCTCGATCTTCGATGGTGACCCCGGCGTGCGCAAGGTTGCCGACGACCCCGTGCTGTCGGCGGAACTCTTGATGTTGTTTCGCATGATCCTGGCCGACGGCTCGGTTTCGGAGAGCGAGATGGTCGCCTTCCGGCGCATCTGCAAGGACGCCTTCGGCATCCCGGAAACCAGCATCGACGCGGTCATCGAATATCTCAATGATTTCGGCTACGAGACAAACGGTTCGCAAGCCATTGCGCTGTTCCGCGATCTCGATGTCGAACGGTGCAAGTTGCTGGCGCTCCACATGGCGGAGATCGCCAAAGCCGATTCCAAACTGGCCGAGAGCGAGGTGCGGCTGTTGCGCCGCACGCTCGATTTGCTCGACATCAGCCCGGTCGATGTGGTGAAGCCGGAGGAGTAGCCGGCCGTTCTGCTGCTCACCCCTGTTCCTGCATACGGTGAGCGATCGCCCGATGCAGATCGGGCGCAGCCGCGACCAGCGCCCTGGCCGCCTCCGACTGCGGATGATCGAGCACGTCACCGGTCTTGCCGCGCTCGACGATCCTGCCGTCATGCATGACCAGCACCTCATCGGTGATGGCGCGGGCGACCGTCAAATCGTGGGTGATGAAGAGATAGGCGATGCCGAGCTTCTGGTTGAGCTCTGCGAACAGATCGAGGATCTGGGCGCGGATCGAGACGTCCAGCGCCGAGACCGGCTCGTCGGCGACGACCAGCTTCGGCCTGGTGATGATGGCGCGGGCGATCGACAGGCGCTGGCGCTGGCCGCCGGAAAACTCATGCGGATATTTGTCCATGTCGCTGGTACCGAGGCCGACCTCGTGCAGTGCGTGCGCCACCATCTCGCGCCGCTCAGCCGGTGTCGGCTTCGTCTCCAGTACATGCAGCGGCTCGGCGACCAGTTTTACGACCTTCTGGCGCGGGTCGAAAGAGCCGTAGGGATCCTGGAACACCACCTGCATGTCGCGCCGCGCGGCTTTGAGCTCCGCCTCGCTTTTGCCGGTGATGGTCTCGCCGCGAAAGCGGATCGTTCCCGAGGTCGATTTGTCGAGCGCCAGGATCATGCGGGCAAGCGTTGACTTGCCGCAGCCGGAGCGGCCGACCAGCGCCACCGATTGGCCCGGCGCCAGCGACAAGGAGACGTCGTCGACAGCGCGGATCGGGGGAGCGGGTTTGAACAGGGATGTACGCCGCCCGGGATAGTCGCGGGTCACGCCTTCGACCTCAAGCAGCGGCTTGGCCGATCCGTTGGCGTGAACCTTGGCGCGGGCCGGCACATGCATGGAGGCAAGCGCCAGCTGGCGCGTATAGGGATGCAGCTGTTCAGACAGCGTGCGTGCGGTGTCGCCGGCTTCCATCACCTCGCCATGACGCAGGATGGTGATGTGGTCGGCCATTTCGGTTACGACGGCGAGATCGTGCGAGATCAGAAGCAGGCCCATGCGGTTTTCGCTGACAAGGCCGCGCAAGAGGTCGAGGATCTGCGCCTGCAGCACCACGTCGAGCGCCGTGGTCGGCTCGTCGGCGATGAGCAGCTTGGGTTTCAGTGCGCAGGCAATGGCGATGACGACGCGCTGGCGCTGGCCGCCCGACAGTTCGTGCGGATAGCGCGACAGCGGGAATTTGGCCTCGGGCAGGCCGACGCGGTCGAGCATTTTGCGCGCCCGGTCTTCGGCTTCCGCGCGGCTTGCCCTGGTGTGCCAGCGTATGCCTTCAGCGACCTGCTCGCCGATGGTCTTGACCGGGTTCAGCGCCGTCATGGGCTCCTGGAACACCATGCCGATGTCATCGCCGCGCAACGCGCACATCTGGTCCTCTTTGGCCGCGAGGATGTCGATGCCGTCGAAGGTCACGCAGCCGGTGGCGCGCGCAGCATGCGGCAGAAGCTGCATGATGGTCAGCGCCGTCATCGATTTGCCCGAGCCGGATTCGCCGACCAGGCCCATCACCTCGCCGGGCGCGACGGAGAGGTCGACCCCTTTGAGGATCGACGTGTCGCCGATCGCCAGCGACAGGTTCTCGATCTGCAGCAGGCTCATCGCTGTCGCCGCGATTTCGGGTCGAGTATGTCGGCGATGCCGTCGCCGAGCAGATTGAGCCCAAGCACGGTGACGACAATGGCCATGCCGGGGAAGATGGCCATCCACGGCGCCACCACCATGCGCGTCTGGGCGTCGAACAGCATGCGGCCCCAGCTCGGCATTGGCGGCTGGGCGCCGAGGCCGACATAGGAGAGACCGGCTTCGGCCAAAATGCCGAGCGCGAACTGGATGGTGCCTTGCACCAGAAGCAGCGTGGCGATGTTGGGCAGCACGTGCTCGATTGTAATCTGCGTCTTGCTCTTGCCGGCGGCGCGGGCGGCGAGGATGAACTCGCGCGGCCAGATCGCCAGCGCGCCGGCGCGGGCGACACGCGCAAACACCGGGATGTTGAAGATGCCGATGGCGATGATGGCGTTGATTGCGCCCGGTCCGAAGATGGCGGTGATCATGATCGCCGACAGCAGCGCCGGGAAGGCGAAGACGAGGTCGTTCAGCCGCATCAGCGCCTCGTCGACAAACCCGCCGCGCGCCGCGGCGAAGGCGCCGAGCGGCACGCCGACGCCCATGCCGATGCCGACCGCGACCAGCGCCACGGCAATCGAGTTGCGGGCGCCGACCATGATCATCGACAGGATGTCGCGGCCGAAATGATCGGTGCCGAACCAGTGCGCCGAAGAAGGCGCCAGCGTCTTGTCCGAGATCACCAGTTTGGTCACGTCGTAGGGCGTCCAGACGTAGGAGATGACCGCGATTGCAGCCACCAGCACCGTGATGGCGAAGCCGATGAGGAAGGAGCGGTTGCGGAAGGCCTTGGCCAGAATGCTGCCCAACGTCTCCTGCGGGATGTCGATGTGCAGCGTCATTGCCGGCCTCGAAGGCGCGGATCGACGATGGCGTAGGAGACGTCGACGACGAGGTTAACGGCAATGACGGCGACGACCAGCAGCATGACGATGCTTTCCACCACGATCAGGTCGCGCTGAGTGATCGCCTGGAACACCAGCCGTCCGAGGCCGGGGAGATAAAAGACGTTCTCGATGATGATGGTGCCGGCGAGCAGGAAGGCGAATTGCAGCCCCAGAATGGTCAGAACCGGGATCATCGCGTTGCGCAGCGCGTGCCGCCATAGTACGGCACGATAGGGCAGGCCCTTGGCGCGGGCGGTGCGGATATAATCCTCGTTCAGCACCTCGAGCAGCGCGGAGCGGGCAACGCGCGCCAGGATCGCGGCCTGCGGCAGCGCAAGTGCTACGGCCGGCAGCAGCAGCGATTTCAGCGCCGGCCAGGCGCCGGCGCTCCAGCCGGGAAAGCCGCCGGCCGGCACCAGCCGCAGCCAGACGGCAAATAGGTAGATCAGCATCAGCGCGAACCAGAAGTTCGGGATGGCGACGCCGAGTTGGGCGGCGCCCATGGCGATCGTGTCACCGGCCCGGCCGCGCCGGCTGGCGGAATAGAGCCCGACCGGGATGGCAATGATGGTCGACAGCGCCAGCGCGATCAGCGCCAGCGGCAGGGAAACCGCCATGCGCTCGCAGACAAGGTCGATGACCGGCACCGAATAAGTGTAGGAGCGGCCGAAATCGAGGCTGAGCAGGCCACCGACCCAGTGGAGGTAACGCGGGAGAAGCGGTGCGTTGAGGCCCATCTGGTTGCGCAGGAGTTCGACCTGATCGGCGCTGGCGTTGAGGCCCAGCATCAGCCGCGCCGGGTCGCCGGGCAGGATTTCGAGCACGGCGAAGACGACCATCGACGCCAGGATCAAGGTTGCGATCGCGATGGCGAGGCGTTTGAGGAGGTAGGCGGTCATGGTGGAGGGGCGCCCGGTGCGGCTGCGCCTTGAAAGTCGAGTTCCCGCCCACCCCCCTCTGTCCTGCCGGACCCGGCCCTTCGCTGTCGCTTCGGGCGTTCGTTGTTCGGAAAGCCAAGCAGTTGGCTTTCCGTCCGCTGCGCGGACCACTCCTCACCCCCCGCAAGGGGGGAGATCAGCAGTTTCTGTGTCGTCGACCAGCGTTCAACGTTCGCGATAGGCGAAAGCGGAGATGATAGCCCGATCTCCCCCCTTGCGGGGGAGATGCCCGGCAGGGCAGAGGGGGGTGTGACGGAGCGCAAACGCCGCCCTTTGGCCCGCCGCCTCAATCCGTCCACTTCACCTTGGTCAGATCATTCGCCTGGATCGGCGCATTCTCCCACAGGCCCTGCAGCTTGGCGTCCCAGACGCCGACCTTCGGCAGTTCATATAGGAAGCCGACCACGGCGTCGTCGGCCAGGATCTTCTGTGCTTCGCCGAGCAGCGTGTTGCGCTTGGCGTCGTCGGAGGTGAGGTTCAGCTCGGCGATGATCTTGTCGAAGGCGGGGTTGTCGTAGTTGAAGTAGTAGTCCTTGCGCGAGTAGATATCGATGTCGTTGGGCTCGGTGTGGGAGACGATGGTCAGGTCGTAATCCTTCTTGGTGAACACCTGGTCCAGCCACTGCGCCCATTCGACCGGAATGATTTCCAGGTCGATGCCGACATCGCGCAGCTGCGAAGCGATGATCTCGCCGCCAAGCCGCGCATAGGAAGGCGGCGGCAGTTTCAGCGTGGCCTTGATTCCGTTTTCGAAGCCGGCTTGCTTCAGCAGCTCCTTGGCCTTGTCGACATTGTGCGGGTACAGGCCGGTGAGGTCGACATAGGCCTTGCTGGCGGGCGACATGTGCGAGCCGATCGGCACGCCGAGGCCGGCCGAGGCGCCGTCGATGATCGCCTTGCGGTCGAGCGCGAAGGCAATTGCCTGCCGCACCTCGAGCTTGTCGAAAGGCGGCTTCTTGTTGTTGATCGCCAGAATGGTCTCGCCCTCAGTCGAGCCGATCACCACCTTGAAGCGCGGATCGTCCTTGACCTGCGCGACGCTGTCGGGATCGAAGAAAGGGAAAGCCTGGATGTCGCCGGAGAGCAGCGCCGGCACGGCGGCAGCGGCGTCGGGAACGATGCGGAACTCGGCCTTGTCGAGGAACACCGGGGCGCCCCAGTAAGTGTCCGATTTCACCAGCGTGATCGACGAGCCCTTGGCCCAGCTCTGGAATTTGAACGGGCCGGTGCCGATGGGCTTTTCCTTGTTGGTGTCTGCGCTCTCGGGCGCCACGATCACCGCGTCGCCCCAGCCCATATTGTAGAGGAACGACCCCTGCGGGTTCTTCAGCGTCACCTTGACCGTCGTCGGATCGACGACTTCGACCGTATCGATGGCGGCGAACAGGGCCTTTTGCGCGTTTACGGAATTGTCGGCGCGGGCGCGGTCGAGCGAGAACTTCACGTCGCCGGCGTCGAAATCGCTGCCGTCATGGAATTTGACGCCGGTGCGCAGCTTGAAGGTGTAGACCTTGCCATCGTCGGAAATGGCCCAGCTCTCGGCGAGGTCGGGCAGCACTTCGCCATTCGGGCCGATGCGGGTCAGGCCCTCGAAGACGTTGGCGTAGAGCACTTCGTCGATCGCCGCGGCAGCACCGGCGGTCGGATCGAGATGCGGCGGCTCGAGCGGAATGCCGATCACCAGGTCGGTGCGTGCGGCAAATGCCTGACTGCCGGCCAGTGCCAGCACTGCGGCGGCAAGAATGGTTTTCCACAATTTCATCGTGCAACTCCCAAATGCTCGAACCCTGATGCGATAGAAGCGTGATTTCGAGGTGGAGTAAATTGCGTTTCGTGCTCCGCAGCGGCGCGGGGAGGAATGTTTTTTCAGCGAAGCCGATGGTTCAGTCCGCGGCCGTGCCCCTGAGCAGCACATTCAGCCCGATCGCCATCACCTTGGCCGACTCCACCATATCAGAGATACCGACCCATTCGTCGGGCCGGTGGGCGAGATCCAAAATGCCCGGGCCATAGGCGATGCAATCATAGATGTGGCCGATGCGGGCGATGTGTTTCTGGTCGTAAGTACCTGGTGAAATGACATAATCCGGCTCGCGGTCGAAGATCGCCATGATGCCTTGCGCCACCGCCTTGACCACTGGCGCATCGCGCTCGGTCATCAGCGGCAGCACCTCCATCAGGTCGCGAATCTCGTAGTCGAACTTATTGCGCCCGCGTTTCAGCCGGTCGAGGATATCGGTCACCTCGCTCTTGACCGTGGCAAGGTCCTCCTCGAGCAGGAAGCGGCGGTCGATGGTCAGCCGGCAGGCGTCGGGCACGTTGGGTGAGGGCAGGCCGGGGCGGAAATCCTCGGTCTGGCCGCCATGGATCGAGTTGATGTTCATGGTCGAGCGCTTTGCGCCTTCGGGCACGACAGGCATGCGCGTCACCTTGCGGTCGAGCGCCGGAAACAGTTCATCCTCGAAGGCCTGCAGCACGGCGCCCATATGGCGCACCGCATTGTCGCCGAGGAACGGCATCGAGCCATGCGCGATCTCGCCCTTGGTCTCGATTTCCGCCCACCAGACGCCACGATGGCCAAGACAGATGCGGTCCTTGTTCAGCGGTTCCGGGATGATGACGTGGTCGACCTTGGGTTTCGAGAAATAGCCGAGCCTGGCCAGATGGGCGACGCCGCCGAAGCCGCCGGACTCTTCATCGACGGTGCCGGAGATTTCGATGGCGCCGGGAAAGTCGGGGAAAACCTCCATGAAGGCTTCCGCCGCGATGATCGAGGCGGCCATGCCCCCTTTCATGTCGCAGGCGCCGCGGCCGTAGACCTTGCCGTCCTTCACCACCCCGGCAAAGGGATCGACGCTCCAGCCTTCGCCGGCTTCGACCACATCGATGTGCGAGTTGAAATGGACACAGGCCCCAGGCGAGCGGCCGTCGAAGCGGGCGACGACATTGACGCGGGGATAGCGGTCGGTATCGCCGGGCGTGCCTTCGGCGCGGATGAATTCGGTTTCGAAGCCAAGCCTGCCTAGGCGCGCACCGATATATTCGGCGCAGGGGCGATAGGCTTCGCCAGGCGGGTTGATGGTCGGGAAGCGGATCAGGTCGGCGGTCAGTGCGACCAATTCATCAACACGGGCGTCTATCGCTTTGAAGAGTCGTTCGCTCATTCCCGGATTTGAGCAGGCAAGGGGGTGGTTTTGCAAGCATCGCGCCACTGGCGCCGAAACTTCGTGTCGCAGCGGCAACTATGGCGGGAAAATCGTTCAAATTCGCTGCTTTAGATTGGCGAATTTATCAAGGAGTGTGTGCTAGATCACTCACCTGTCGTTAAAAAGATGAAAAACCGCGTGATGACAGGGCAGGCAAGGGGCATCAAAGGGGTTTGATCTCATGACTAAAATCGTTCTCATGGCAGCTGCTTTTGCTGCGATGCTGTTCGGCACGTCCATCGAAAGCAGGGCTGCCTCGCTGGTGGCCAGCATCGACGTCTCGTCGCAGACCATGACCGTCAGCCAATACGGCCAGGTGCTTTATCGCTGGAGCGTGTCGACCGCGCGCAGCGGCTATTTCACGCCGCGCGGCACCTATCGGCCGCAGCGCACGGCGCGGATGTGGTATTCGAAAAAATACCACATGTCGCCAATGCCTTACTCGGTGTTCTTCCATGGCGGCTACGCCATCCACGGCACCGGCGCGGTCAGGCAGCTAGGGCGTCCCGCATCGCATGGCTGCGTGCGGCTGCACACCGCCAATGCCGCGATGTTCTATGCGATGGTGCGCGAAGTCGGCTTCGGCAATACGCGGATCGTTGTGACGAACTGAGGCTTTGGACGACTTAAGATTGACGCTGCCCCTGGCCGGTGGCGTTGGCCTGTCCGCGCCGGCGGCGACGCCGGCCTGAGATTTCCCACCTTTTGTGGAACCACATCCACTGTCCCGGATCCTCGCGCACCCAGCGCTCGACCACGTTGGCGAGCAGTTGGGTGGTGGCCGCGACATCGACGCTGCCGCTTTCATTGCGCGGCAAGGTCAGCTTGTCCTCGATCTCGAGGCGGAAGCGGTTGCCAGGCAGCCGCACACATCGCGCCGGATAGACGTCGCAATCATAGTGACGGGCGAGCATACCCAGAACCGGATTGCTCTGGCATGGGCGGTTAAAGAAGATTGTCTCCAGTCCGCTAGAGAATTTCTGGTCGACCAGCACGCCGATATTGCCGCCTTTCTCCAGAATCGACGCCAGCGCGAAGGAGGCGCCGGTCGAAGACGGCAGCAAGGCGCCCATGCTCGAACGCCGCGTCGAATGGATATAATCGGCGAGGTAAGGATTGTTCGGCGGACGAAACAGCGCCGTGATCTTCATGCCGAACGTCGCGGCAGCCACCGGCAGCAGTTCGAAATTGCCGAGATGGCCGGTGAACAGGATATGCGGTTTGTCCTCGCCAGCTATCTGATGGAAATGATCGGCGCCACCGACTTCGACGCGGCCGGGCGTCGCTGCGTTCGGATCATAGTCGAAGAGGGCGTCAAGAAAGATGTATTCGGCGGCGAGCCGGGCCATGTTGCCCCACATGTCGGAGGCGATGGCCTCGATCTCGACATCGCTCTTTTCGGGATAGGCAAGGCGCAGATTGTTGATGGCGACACGGTGGCGCCCGACCCACGGACCGATGCGCCGTGCCGCCCGGTCGGCGAAATTGAGCGCCCTGTCCGCGGGCAGGAGGCGCAGCAGCGAGATGATCGTCATCGCCACGCGCGCCACCAGCCAGTGCTCCATCTGGCGCAGTCTTCGGCCATAGCGGAACATGAAGTCCCGGCGGGCTTTCTTGAACACCTTGCCGGCCATTGTCCTAGGAAACGCGCAGGATGATCTTGCCGAACACGTCGCGGCCTTCCATGCGCTTCAACGCGGCGTCGATGCCGTCGAAGCCGACCTCGGTGTCGATGACAGGTGCTACCTGTCCCGCCGCCATCTTCTGCATGGCGTTGGCCATGTTCTCCATGCGGCAGCCGAAGGACCCGAGCAGCTTCAGCTGCTGCTGGAACAGCTGCATCAGATTGATCTGCGTCGACACGCCGGAGGTCGAGCCGCAGGTGACCAGGCGGCCGCCGCGCTTGAGGCACAGCATCGAGGCGGCAAAGGTGTCGGCGCCGACATGCTCGAAGACGACGTCGACGCCCTTCTTCCTGGTGAGCTTGCGCACGACGCCTTCGAAACGGTCGTCGCGGTAGTTGATGACATGGTCGGCGCCGAGCGCCTTGGCCTTGTCGATCTTGTCGTTGGAGCCGACCGTGGTGATGATGGTGCAACCCATGCGCCTGGCCAGCTGGATCGCCGCCGAGCCGATGCCGGAGCCGCCGGCATGGATGAGGATGGTTTCGCCGGGCTGCAGCTTGGCATTGTCGAACAGCATGTGCTCGACGGTGCCGAAGGTGACGGGGGCGACAGCCGCGCCGACATCGGTCACGCCGGGAGGAGCAGGGACCAGCAGGCGCGCCGGCAGGTTGATCTTCTCCTGGGCAAAGCCATCGAGATGGAAGCCGTGGACGCCCGAGACATGTTCGCAGAGATTGTCGCGGCCTTCGCGGCAGGCGCGGCAAAGGCCGCAGGTGCGCGCGCCATAGATCGATACCAATTGTCCGGGCAGCAGGCTGGAGACGCCGGGGCCGACAGCTTCGACCTCGCCGGAGGCTTCGGCGCCGACGACCAGCGGCAGCTTACGCTTGGCGAAGGCCATGCCACGCCAGCCCCAGACGTCGATATGGTTCAGCGCCACCGCCTTGATGCGCAGCGTGACTTCGCCCAATGCGGGGGGCGGCGGGGGCGGCAGGTCCACCGTTTCAAGACGGCGGTCCTCGATAAGTTGCAGTGCGCGCATGGGGCCTGTCAGTTCAGTCTGGCTGAAAAAGGTCGCTTAGACCGGTTCCCGCGCCATGACAAGGCAAGTGTTCTGGCCGCCGAAGCCGAACGAGTTCGAGAGCACGGTGCCGACTTCGGCATTGCGCTTCTTGTTGGGCACCACGTCGAGCACGATTGCCGGGTCGGGATTGTCGTAGTTGATGGTCGGCGGAATCACGCTTTCGCGCATGGTCATCAGCGAAAACGCCGCTTCGACAGCACCCGCCGCCGACAGCGTGTGGCCGATCATCGACTTGTTCGACGAGACCGGCATCGAGCCGATGCGATCGCCGAACACGGTCGACAGCGACAGATGCTCCATCTTGTCGTTTTCCGGTGTCGAGGTGCCGTGAGCGTTGACGTAGTCGATCTCGTCCTTGCTCAAGCCGGCATCGGCAAGGGCGGCGCGGACTGCTGCGATCGCCGGCGAACCGTCGGGCTTGGAACGGGTGCGATGGAAATCGTCGGCCTTTTCACCGCAGCCGCGCAGGATGCCGAGAACGCTGGCGCCCCGAGCAAGGGCTGCCTCAAGCGATTCCAGCACCAGAGCGCCGGAGCCTTCGGCCAGCACAAAGCCGTCGCGGTCCTTGGAGAAGGGTTTTGACGCCTTTTCAGGGATGTCATTGTGGGTCGACAGCGCCGAGAGCAACGAAAAGCGGATCAGCGCCTCGGCGGTTGCCGAACCGTCGGCGCCGATGGACAGCGCCCGGTCGCATTCGCCGCGGCGGATCGCTTCGACGCCGAGCTGGATGGCGGTGGCGCCCGAAGCGCAGGCCGTCGACAGTGTGATCGGCAGGCCGCGCGTGCCAAAGCGGTCGGCCAGCCGGTCGGCGATCGCGCCGAACTGCGTGCTTGCGAACGTATCTGTTTCCTTCAGCCCGCGCGCCACCCTGAGCAGCCTTTCGGCGCCGGCGCCTTTGCCGTCGGAATTGTAGAGCGCGAAGCGGTCGTGCCAGTCGAGTTCGACCGGCGGCGAGGCGAGGAACAGAGGCCCGCCAAAATCAGAGGAATCGAGGCCGGATTCGGCCACCGCCTCATTCGCGGCGGTTTCGGCCAGTTCGTAGGTCAGCAGGCTGGCGCCTTTCGAGCTTGAGTCGAGGAAATCGACCATGCCGGAGATGCGGGTGTTGAGGTGGTCGACGGGAAAGCGGGTGATCGGGTGGATGCCCGATTTGCCGGAGGTCAGTGCCGCCCAGTTATCGGCCTTGCCGATGCCGAGCGACGTTACCACACCGATGCCGGTGACGGCGACGATCGGCCTGCCCATGTGATCTCTGAGATTGGCCATCCGGAACCTCTTAACTTTGCAGCATGATCGCGCAGCGCTGCTTCAAGCAGCAGCGTTGACCAGAGCCATGCCCTCGAATTGGTGATAGCCGATCGCCGTTGCGAGCACGGTTTCGGGAATGCCTTCGAACGGCTTCTCGGCCGCGGCGTCGAATACTGGGTAGGCGGCCTTGCGGTCAACGGCCAGGGCGGCGAGGGCGACCGCGAATGGAAACTGCGCTTCCTTCATATGCCCGGTCAGCGTGGCGAAGCCGCGCGCCGATATCGCCGGATTGGCATCCAGCGCTGACTTTTCGGCTGACGTTGCGGTATGCGCGCCGGAGGCGCCCGACAGGGCAAGCAGCTTGCCGCTTGGGAGAGTTGCCTGTTTGAGCAGTGTCGCGATCTCGGCGTCAAGCTCGCCGCGCGAGCGCCGGGCGCGGCCTGAGACGACCGGTCCGAGCTCGGCATAGATTTTCCGCCCACGGCTTTGCGCGTGTTCGCGCTGCTCCAGCACCAGGAACGCGCCGCCGGAGCCGGAGACCAGGCCGCCGCCCTCGGCGCCCTGTCTCTGCCAGACCGGCTTCCATGGGCCGCGATGCAGATAGCCGGCCAATTCATAGCCGAGCAGCATGTCGGAATGTTCGGTCTGGAAGGCGCCACCTACCAGTATGTGGGTCGACTGTCCGGAGCGGATGCGCGCCGCGGCGGTCTCGACGGCGGCGACGCCGGCACCTTCCTCGCCCATGAAGGTCCTCGACGATCCCGTCACCTTGTGGACGATGGAGATGTTGCCGGCGAGCAGATTGGAGAGCTGGGCCAGGAAAAGCGTCGGCCGCAATTCGGTGGTCAGCTTCTCGTTGAGCAGCACGTCGCGGTCGTTGCGGCTCTCGGACGCGGCGAGGATGGCGGCATCGACCGCCTCGTCCCGCTCGCCGCCGCCGGCAGCGACAACCATGTCCATGGTCGTGCAGAGTTCGTCATTGCCCTTGATGCCGGCGTCGTCCAGCGCCATGCCGGCGGCATAGGTGCCCAGCCGCTGCCAGGTTTCCATCTGCCGCTGGTCGCCGCGCTTGGCGATCTGCAGGTTCCAGTCGATCTCCGGCAGGGGATGCACGGTGTAGGGCCCAAAGCGCGCGGCTTCGAGCACCGGCTCCAGGCCCGGCTGCGCCAGCTTCTGCCAGTGGGTATCCGGACCCTCTCCCAGCGAGGAGACAAGGCCGATACCGGTGATGACGACGTCGCGAGGGCTGCTCATGAGCGGCTTTGTGGGTCAGGCGGCGCAGCCCGTCAAGGCCGCGCGCTTGCCGATATCAGGCGGTCTTGGCGGCGACCAGCGCGTCGATCTTGGCGCACAGGTTCTTCATGACGAAGTAATCGTCGGTCGAAGCCTTGCCGTCATTGACTTCCTGGGTCCACTTTTCCAGCGGCACCTTGATGCCGAATTCCTTGTCGATGGCAAAGACGATATCGAGGAAATCGAGACTGTCGATGCCGAGATCGTCGATCGTGTGGCTCTCGGGAGTGATGGTATCGATGTCGATCTCGCTGGTGTCGGCAATGATCTTGGCGACTTTGTCGAACGTGGTGGACAAGGGCTCTTCCTTCGGTTGCGGGCGGAATCTGTCCGCATCTGGTTTGGGCGCTGTCTAATCGGTTTTTCCCGGCAGGAAAAGGCCTGATGCGCCGGGCGCAGATGGGATGGCCTTCCCATAAAGACAAGAAGGGCCGCCCGACAAGCCGGCGGCCCTCCCAGTTGACGTTACGTCAGCTCAGTTTTCACGGAGCTTGACCACTGGCTTTCTCAGAACGTGACGCGGCCGAGCACGCGCAAGCCATCGCCCTGCGGCTCGACCACCACCGCTTCGCCCTCGCGCGGCGAGACGCCGGTCAGCGCGACGATGTTTTCGAGATGCGTGACCATGACCAGATTGTCGGAACCGGTGTAGGCGCGGATTTCCTTCATCACCGCGTCGAGCTGCGCGGCCTTCTCGGTCGGATCGCTCCTCAGGAGGTCGAGCGGCGCAAAAAGCTCCGGCTCCGCCTCGAAGGCGATGCGGGCAGTGTCGAGGCAGCGGCAATAGCGGCTGGACAGCACCCGCTCGATGGGGGCGGCGCGGGCGCCGAACAAGGCGCCGATCTTGCTCGCCTGCTGCTTGCCGCGCGCCGATAGGTTGACCTGGGTGGCGCAGTTGTCGATGACGAAATTGGCGGGGTCGGTGGTGCCGGTGACCAGCGCGTGGCGAAGCAGCACGACATGGCCGCCGTCACGCAGCAGCGCCCAGCCGGCGTCGGTCGCGTGGGCGACGGCGGGAACAGCAAGCAGGAACAGCGACAGCACAAATCGAATCATCGAAACCTTTTCCGGGAGCCTGATGCCGCTCCGGTCATTCTGATATAGGGATCGGAAAGCCGGCACAAAGACAAGCGAAAGGCGAACCCTCGGTTCGCTTCACATTTTCGCCATTTGCTTCTTCGCCAGCTCGATCTTCTGATCGGTGAGCGGGATAGGGATCGTGTAGCCGGCTTCGGTGAAGCCCTGCTTGGCGTTCTCGAAGAATTCGATCGCCTTGAGATATTCCGGCTTGCCCGCGCCATAGCTGGCGCGGTTCCAGTGGACGTCGCCGATATTGTTCTGCTCGAAGGCCCACTGCAGCGGCTGACTTTCGCGCGTAAACACCTTCAGCGCCGCCGTGAACGCCGCTTCGGCGTCGTTGAGATATTTGTCGGTCCGCTGGAGATTGCCGAGATTGAGCAGGCTCATACCGATGCCATTTTGAGCGTTGGCCCAGTCGACCGGCGCGGCCTCGATGGTGAGTATTTCGAGCGCTGCCCGCCGCGCCGCAATCGAATCCTGCAGCGTCTTGGCATCGCCATTGCTCATGCTCAACCAGTGCAGCGTCGAGCCCAGGCCGGCCTGGGCCATTGCCCATTGCCGCGGGTTCGTCTCGCGCTTGTACTCGCGCAACGCATTGCCGTAGGCGTCGACCGCCTCGCTGTAATGCTCGGGCTTGTCGGTGACGCCGCCGAGAAGCTGCAGCGTGTTGCCGAGATTGTAGTAGCTCATCGCCCAGTCCTGCGGGAACTTCCGCCTGACATAGACCTGCCGTGCCGCCTGGAAGGCTGCCGCCGACTGTTCCAGCTTGGCCGCATCACGGGTGCGCTGACCAAGGGTCTGATAGATCGATCCAAGATTGTTCTGGGCTGACGCCCAGTCCATCGGGAAGCGCTTGCGGGTAAACACCGTCAGAGCGTCGTTGTAGGCAGCTGCAGCTTCTTCCAGCGTAGCCGTGCCCATATCGAAGCGGGCGATACCGCTCAGCGCATTGCCCAGGTTGAGGCGGCTGGTCGCCCAGGACACCGGGAAGGTTTCGCGGGTTCGCACTTCCAGCGCGGCGCGGAAAGCGTTGGCCGCCTCATTGATCTTGGCCTTATCGTTGAGCTGGATGCCAAGGGTGACCAGCGTGTTGCCGAGATTGTTCTCGATCATCGCCCATTCTACCGGCGCTTTTTCGCGCGTGTATTCCTCAAGCGCCAGCCGGTAGGCGGCTTCGGCCTGCTTAAGATGCTCGCCGGTGGGTTCGCGTTCGGAGAGCGCATAGAGGGCGAGGCCAAGATTGTTCTGCGAAGAGGCCCAGTCCAAAGGCAGCTTGTCGCGCGGGCGCCTCTCCAGCGTGGCGCGCATTGCCGCCACCGCATCGTTCAGGCGCTTGGGGTCGCTTTCGCGTTCCCCGATCTTCAGCAGCACATTGGCCAGGTTGTTCTGCGCAGCGGCCCAGTTGCGATCATCTTTCTCGCGCTCGAAAACGGCAAGCGAACCGCGGAAGATCTGCGCTGCCTCTTCCAGATGCGCGGTCTCGGTTTCGCGTTCGCCGATGGTTTGCAGCACGACCGCCATGTTGTTGCGAGTGATTGCCCAATCGCGGTTCTGTTCGCCATTGGGAATGAAGTTCAAGATGACATGATAGGCCTCGATGGACTGTTGTAGTGCATCGAGGTCGCCGGTGGCGTAGCCATAAGCGTTCAGCGCCTCGGCCTCCTGGTTCTTGTAGTTCCAGCGCAGCTTTTCGTCCCACTTCTCGACCAGCGAAAACGCCTTGGCGTAGTCGGTGGCGGCGGATTTGTAGTCGAAGACCAGCGCGGCGGCGTCGGCGCGTTTGGCATAGATGGCGGCGTCGGCGATGCGCTTTTGCCGGAGCAGGTCCTCGGCCTCATCCACCGCACCGCTGTTTTCCTCGATCCGGCCGACCGCGTCGTCGAGGAATTTGCGCGCCGTCACCATGGCGCCCTGGCCTATGGCCTTGTCGGCGGATGCGACCAGGCGACTGATCTCGGGATCGTCGGTGCGTAATGCGGCGCGCTCGGCCATCATCTTCTTCAGACGCTCGGCCTGGCTGTCCAGCACCTTCTGCAGGTCGTTGGGATCCTCAGGGATCTTTTCCGTGCCGAGCGCCTTGAGCACGCCGTAGAGCGCGTCAAGGGGCACGCCGTCCTGGAGAGAAGCCAACTCCACCTGAGCCCGTTTGGGATCGGGCAGGTCGGAAATGGTCAGCAGCAATTGCCGCCTCTCGCCGGTGATCAGCCCGTCGTCGCCGGTCGGTTCGGGCGGCGCGACGCCGAAATAGAGCAGGCGACGCAGGCTCTCGCTGACCCAGGGGCGCTGCTTTGCCTTGGTGTCGAGATAGACCTCCTCGGTTACCATGCGCATGACCGAGCCGAACTCGGTGCCTTTCATCGCGGTGAGGTGGCGCAGCAGGGCGGCGGCGTAGGGGCTGTTTTCGCCGGCGACGCCATCGAGCGCCGGTCGGCCCGGCTCGGCGGCGAAGCCGACCACGGTTCCCAGGCTGGCATCATCCACTGAGGCATCGGCGAGGGCTTTTGCGCCGCGCACCGGTTCCAGCCCGCCGGCGCCGACGGGCTCGGCGGAAGCCGTCGGCCCGCGTCGCACGACCGCGTCCGGCGGAAACGGGTTGGTGCGGCAGGCGTCAAGCAGCACGATCGTCACCGGCATGGTCTTTTTCAGCTCGTCCATGACGGCTGAAATCGGCACCAGCGCCTCACCAGCATTTTTCAACGACGAGACGTCGGCGTCGACCGGCACCAGATAGTTCTCGCCGCCGGCCTCGATGCCGTGGCCGGAATAATAGATGAAGGCTACGTCGGCGCCTTCGGCGTCCTCGACAAACCGATCGAGATCGCGCTTCAGCTTGGCGGCATCGCGATCGGTGACGTTGCGGGCGTCGAAGCCGAGGTCGGTCAGCATCTTGGCCATGTCGCGGGCGTCGTTGGCCGGGTTGGCAAGGGCTGCGATGTGTTCGTATTTCGACTGGCCGATGATCAGCGCCACGCCCTTGAGACTTTTGGTCTCGGCGGCCTGGGCCTCAGATACGCCAAGGCAAAGCAGTATAACGACGAAACCCGCCAGCCACCCCTGTCTGACCAGCCACCCCTGTCTGACCAGCCACTCCCGTCTGAAATGACGCTGTTTCGGCGTCGCGACCATTCTTTGTGTCCGCCCTAATGATCCCAAGCCTGTATAGCGCTGTCACCCGACCATGATCAAATTCAGGCGCCGGCCGGATCGAGGATCGATTTCTGAAGATCAGGGCGATTGCACTGCAATCCGGGCTCGCCTATCCCTGAAAAATGTCGCCGCTCACGGAAACCGTTCTTTTCGTCTTCAGCCTTGTCGCGCTCGGCTATCTCGCCGGGCTCACCGGCTATCTAAAGCCGGCGAGCGGCGAGGGTATCGCCGAGTTCGCCATCAACGTGGCGATGCCGCTGCTGCTGTTTCGGACGATGGTGAATTCGGATTTCCACGGCGTGGCGCCCTGGTCGCTGTGGGGTGCTTATTTCGCGGCGGTTGCAATGACATGGGCCGCCGGCCATCTGGTGACGACACGGATCTTCGGGCGGGACGCGCGCACCGGCATCGTCGGTGGAGTGTCGTCATCCTTCTCGAATGTGGTGTTGCTGGGCATTCCCTTCGTTCTCGGCGTATTCGGGTCCAGCGGATTCGAAGTGCTGTCGCTGCTCGTTTCCGTGCATCTGCCGACCATGATGATGGCTTCGATCATCATGTTCGAGATATTTGGCCGCGGCGGCAGCGAGCCCGTACACCCGCTGCGCATCATCCAGAGCTTTCTGAGAAGACTGTTCACCAATCCGTTGATCATCGGCATCCTGGCCGGGCTGGCATGGCGCCTCACCGGCGCGCCGCTGCCGAACCTTGCCATGCGACTGGCCGATGCGCTGGCTAACACCGCCGGGCCGGTGGCGCTGTTCGCCATGGGGCTCAGCCTGCGCCGTTTCGGCATTTCCGGTAACATCCGACCGGCGCTGGCGCTGTCGACGCTGAAACTGTTCCTGATGCCGGCGCTGGTGCTCGGCCTGGTCTGGCTGTTTGGCCTGCCGCCCTTGACGGCCAAAGTGGCGGTCGTGGTGGCGGCGCTGCCGTCCGGCATCAATTCCTATCTCATCGCCGTGCAGTTCAACACCGGCCAGGCGCTGGCGTCGAACCAGATGACCATCGCCACGGCAAGCGCGGTTGTTACAACCGCCTTTTGGCTGACGGTGGTGGTGCATGTCTTTGGGTAGGCTTGGTCTTCTGTAAGGCTGGTCTTTGGCAAGGCTGGTCTTTGACAAGGCTGCGGCCCAAACTAATTTACATGTGAATTTTCTCTGGCGTTGGGCTGGCCCAAAGCCTATATGCCATCTTGCAATTGCTTGCCGGGCTTGCCCTAGGTAAAGAGCAGTGGCTTCAGCGTGTCGGCTCCGCCGCCATTGTGCACGCTCGTTCAAGAGATCCAGGAAACCGGCCCGTCAGTGCGCCGAACGGAGGCTAGACCATGCTGCAGAAAACCAGCCATTTCATGCGCCAGGCCAATCTCATCAACGGCGAATGGGTGCAGGCCGACAGCGGCCAGACGGTCGACGTCAACAACCCGGCCACCGGTCTCAAGATCGGCACCGTGCCGAAGTCGGGCAAGGCGGAAACCCGCCGCGCCATCGAAGCCGCAAGCGAAGCCTTCAAGACCTGGCGCAAGACGACCGCGCTCGAGCGCTCGAAGCTGTTGCGCAAGCTGCATGACGCGATGATGGACAATCAGGATGTGCTGGCCGAACTGCTCACCATCGAGCAGGGCAAGTCGCTCGCCGAATCCAAGGGCGAGATCGGTTCGGCCGCCGCCTATATCATGTGGTTTGCCGAGGAAGGCCGCCGCACCTATGGCGATGTCGTGCCATCGCCATGGGGCGATCGCCGCATCCTGGTGACCAAGGAGCCGGTCGGCGTCATTGCCGCCATCACGCCGTGGAATTTCCCCTCCTCGATGCTTGCCCGCAAGCTTGGCCCCGCGCTTGCCGCCGGCTGCACCGCCGTGGTCAAGCCGGCCTCGCAGACGCCGTATTCCGGCCTTGCATGGGGCGCGCTCGCCGAGGAAGTCGGCTTCCCCAAGGGCGTCATCAACATCCTGACGGGTGCTGCCGGCGAAATCGGCGACGAGATCTGCGCCAATCCGCTGGTGTCGAAGATCACCTTCACCGGCTCGACCGAGATCGGCAAGCTGCTGATTCAGAAGTCGTCCGTCACCGTCAAGAAGGTCTCGATGGAACTCGGCGGCAATGCGCCGTTCCTGGTCTTCGACGATGCCGACCTCGATCGCGCCGTCGCCGGCGCCATCACCGCCAAATACCGCAATTCAGGCCAGACCTGCGTGTGCACCAACCGCTTCCTGGTGCAGGCCGGCATCTACGACAAGTTTGTCGAGAAGCTGGCCGCTGCCAGCAATGCGCTGAAGGTTGGCTCGGGCCTGGAAGAGGGCGTGCAGCAGGGACCGCTGATCGACGTGAAGGCGGTCGAGAAGGTCGAGGAATTCATCGCCGACGCCACGTCGAAGGGCGGCAAGGTCGTTGCCGGCGGCAAGCGCCACGCGCTTGGCGGCTCATTCTTCCAGCCGACCGTCATCGCCGATGCGAAGCCCGACATGCGCTTCATGAAGGAAGAGATTTTTGGCCCGATCGCCCCGGTGTTCAAGTTCGAGACCGAGGAGGAAGCCATTGCGCTCGCCAACGACACCGAGTTCGGCCTGGCCGCCTATTTCTACACCGGCGACCTCGGCCGCGCCTTCCGGGTCATGGAAGGCCTGAAATACGGCATGGTCGGCGTCAATGAAGGCCTGATCACCACGCCGGAAGCGCCGTTCGGCGGCGTCAAGGAATCGGGCCTCGGCAAGGAAGGCGGACATCAGGGCATCGAGGATTATCTCGACACCAAATATGTCTGCATCGGGGGTCTCGGCCTCTAAATCATTCACGGGCAGGGCAGGCCGCGCGCCTGCCCTTGCCAGACGACATTCAGCCGGACTGGAGCGGTTCAGCGTTTCACGGAAACGCCGAACCGCTCCAGTTCTTTGTTTTTTGCAATTCCGGACGGAAAACCGTTTCACACTTTTCCTGGAATTGCTCTAAGTCGACAGATCGATGAATTAGCATTTGGACATAGCGATGAAGGACGGCGAAGTCTTCGGCACGACGCAGGCAGGCGAACCCGTTCGCCGTTTCACCATCCGGGGCGGCGGCGTCAGCGCCAACATCATCGGGCTCGGCGCAATCATCCAGGATCTGCGGCTCGCCGGGCACGACGCGCCGCTGGTGCTGGGCTACGATCGCTTCGAGCCTTACGAGACTGACCGGGCCTTCTTCGGCGCGGTCGTCGGCCGCTATGCCAACCGCATCCGCGACGGCCGCTTCACCATTGCCGGCCAGCGCTACCAGACCGAGCGCAATTTCCTCGGCAAGCACACGCTGCATGGCGGCTCGGAGGGCTTCTTCCATCGGCCGTGGACGGTTTCGCTGCACGGCCGGGATTTTGTCACCCTGACCCTGCACGATCCTGAGGGCACGATGGGCTTTCCCGGCGCGCTCGACGTCACCTGCACCTACCGGCTGAAGATTCCCGGCACGCTCTCGATGGAACTGACCGCCACCTGCGAGGAGCCGACGCTGTGCAATCTGGCGCAGCATTCCTATTTCAATCTCGACGATGGCGGCGCCGGCGACATTCTCGACCACCGGCTGATGCTGAACGCCGGCGCCTATACGCCTGTCGATGGCGAGATGATCCCGACCGGCGTCGTCAAACCTGTCGACGGCACGCCCTTCGACTTCCGCCAGGCGCGGCCGCTGCGGATGGAAACGGAAGGCGAGCAGCTTCCCTACGACGTCAATTTCTGCCTGGCGTCAGCCCGGGGCCCGCTTCACCAGGTGGCGTGGGCGCAAGGCGCCAATTCCGGCGTCGAGATGGAAGTCTGGACCACCGAGCCGGGCCTGCAGCTTTACACCGGCCAGTATGTCGCGCCGACCTCGGGCGGCCTGGACGGACGGCGCTACAAGGCGTTTTCCGGCTTTTGCCTGGAAGCGCAGACCTGGCCCGACGCGCCGAACCGGCCCTATTTCCCGCAGGCCACGCTGTGGCCGGGCCAGATCTATCATCAGGTGACGGAATATCGTTTCAGGCTTCCCTAAGGTCTTAGACTAGCCCTCGAAAGCGGTTCTTAGAACCTCGAACGGCGCCAGCGCGCCTCGCACCTGCACGACAGCGGCGGCGACGCGATGCGCGCGCTGCACGGCATCCGCCGGGGCATGGCCGGCAAGCCGGGCGGCGAGATAGCCGCCATTGAAGGAATCGCCGGCGCCGGTGGTGTCGACCGGGGTGGCGACATGCTGGGCCGGAACCGGCTGCAGGGCTCCGCCAGTGGCGATCAGCGCGGGCTTCTCGCCATTCTTGACGACGACTTCGCCGACGAGTTTTCCGAACCGTTCGGCGGTCGCTTGCGGTGCCGAGTCGCCAAACAGCATCTGCTCGTCGGGAAAGGTCGGCAGCGCGATGTCGGCGACGGCAAGCGCGTCGAGTATCGCGGCTTGCGCCTCCTCGCGGCTCTGCCACAGGCGCGGCCGGTAGTTGGGGTCGAAGGCGACGAGCGAACCGGCGGCCCGCGCCTTGGCCACTTCTGCCAGCAACGTCTTGCGCGCGGCGGCATCCAGAATTGCCAAAGTGATTCCGGAAAAATACACAAGCGCCTGGTTTTCAAGGCTTTTTGCCAAGGCGGCCGGGTCCGAGGCAAGCCGCCTGGCCGCCGCGTCGCTGCGCCAATAGGTGAAGGCGCGTTCGGCGCCGGTCAAGGTGATGGCGTAGAGGCCGGGCCGCGCGCCTGGGATGACCGGGCTGGCGCCGATGCCGATGCCGTTTTCGGCGAAGAACGAAATCTGGCCCTGCGAGAAGGGATCGTCGCCGAAGGCCGAGACATAGGTCGCCGGCCGCTTGCCGCTCAGCGCATGCAGCGCCCACAGCGTGTTGAACGTGTCGCCGGCAAAGCCCATGCGCCAGTTCGGCCCGGCCTGGCCGGACAGTTCGAGCATGCATTCACCGATCGAAGCGACGCCGTCTGCTGCCATGTATCTGTCTCCGGATCAGTTCGCTGCTGTAGCTTTTTGCGGCCGGCAGCGCCATGCTTGGCGGCGGCGGTTTTTTGCGCCAGAAGCGTTTTCCCACAGAAGCGGCGGGACGCGAATTGCTTCCCGAGACGTTATGCCCAGAAGAGGAACCGGTTTGGCATCGATATGGCGTTATCTTCTTGCGGGCGTTGGTCTGGCCGCCTTGCTGGCTGGCATATTGGCGATCGTCTATCTGACCGCGCCGCAGTCGGCGCCGGGCCCCGATGTTTCGCGCTCGAAGAAGACGGCGAACGGCTTGTTTGTCGCCAGCATTCAGCCGGAACGCGGCGTTATCCGGCAAGGCGAACTGCAATCCTGGTTGCTGACCCTGAAGACGGTCAACGGCGATTCCGTGGAAGGTGCGGCGATCTCGGTGTCCGGCGGCATGCCGCAGCACAATCACGGCTTGCCGACCAGTCCGCAGGCGACCGACTATCTTGGCGAGGGGCGCTACCGGATCGAGGGGCTGAAATTCACCATGAGCGGCGTGTGGCAGTTGCGCTTCGCCATTTCGGCGGCGGCCGGTTCCGACACGGTCGTCTTCAATGTGGTGCTGTGAGCGGATGAACCGCCTGTTGCGCCTTCTGGCCTTGGCTGCGGTTTTGCTCGTTGCCGGCTGCGGCAAGCCGGACTTTTCCGATGCCGAGAAGAAGACCATCGCTTCGCTGGCGCTGAACACCTTGCCGGCGCTCAAACCAGACACCACCAACCGCTTCGCCGACGTGCCGGCCGCCGCCGCCTTGGGCTCCACTCTGTTCTTCGACCAGGGGATGAGCCGTGACGGGAACGTATCCTGCTCGACCTGCCACAAGATCGACCGGCAGTTCCAGGATGACCTGCCGCAATCCGTCGGCGTCGGCCGAACCAACAGGCGCTCGATGCCGCTGGCCGGCATTGCCCGCAATCCGTGGTTCTTCTGGGATGGACGGCGCGACAGCCTGTGGGCGCAGGCGCTGACGCCGCTGGAAAACCCGCTTGAGCAGGCGGGGAACCGCGCCGCCTTCGCCCATTACATCCAGAAGCGCTTTGGTGCGCGCTACGAGCGCATCTTCGGGCCACTGCCGGATCTTTCCGCCGTGCCGGCCAACGCCAGCCCGCTCGGCAACGAGGCCGAGCAGGCGGCATGGAAGGCAATGACCGCGGCGGAAATGGACGACGTCAACCGCGTCTTTTCCAACATCGGCAAGGCGATCGCCGCCTTCGAACGGTCGGTCGAACCGGCACAGACGCGCTTTGACCGCTTTGCCATCGATCTTGCGTCAGGCGCCAAGCCGAAAGCCGACGATGCCTTTTCGCCGGAGGAGATGCTCGGGCTGAAACTGTTCATCGGCAAGGCCAATTGCGTCACCTGCCATAACGGCCCGCGCTTCACCGACAACGCTTTCCACAACACCGGCGTGCCGCCGGTCAGGGATTTGCCATTGGATCGCGGCCGTTTCGATGCGGTGGCCCAGGTTCAGGCCGACCCATTCAACTGCTTCGGCGCCTTCCGCGATGGCGACGCCGGCGCCTGCGGCGAGCTGCGCTTCATCGTCAAGGCAGCACCCGAACTGATGCGCGCCTACAAGACGCCGTCGCTGCGGGGCGCGGCGACACGGCCGCCCTATATGCATGCCGGACAGTTCTCCACGCTGGAGGAGGTGGTGGCGCACTATGCGAAGGCGAAGGCGAGCGTCGAGGGCACCTCCGAGGTCCACCCGCTGCAACTGTCGGACCGCGAACGCGCGGCGCTGGTGGCGTTTTTGAAGACGCTGTCGGAGTGAGTCAGCGATCCTTCACCGTCTCCATGGCCACGAAGGTTGAAGTCTGCGCAACATGCGGCAATGCCGAGATGCGCTCGCCGAGGACACGGCGATAGGCGGCGATGTCCGTGGTGCGGACCTTCAGAAGATAATCGAAGCTCGACGCCATCATGTGGCACTGCTCGATCTCCGGCACGGCCTGCACCGCGCGATTGAAAGCATCGAGCGCGGCCGAGCGTGTGTCCGACAGTTTGACCTGGACGAAGGCGACATGACCTTCGCCCATGCGCTCGCGATCGATGATCGCCTGATAGCCCCTGATATAGCCGTCCTTCTCCAGGCGCTTCACCCGCGCCTGCACCGGCGTCTTCGACAGGCCGACCTTGCCGGCCAGTTCCGACATGGACAGCCGCCCGTCGCGCGCCAGCGCCGACAGGATGTTTCTGTCGATGCGGTCCAATTGGTCTCCTGTCACGGATATCACAGTCCATCTGATAACAATTTAGCCGCATGATAGACCGCTCGGCCTGGCATGTCGATTTCTTTGGACCGGCCGAAAATGCGGCTCTGTGCTAGCTTGCGCCATTCGGTCCGGCGACCGCCGGCCCGCTCCCAGATGCTTGCTCCGCAGGACCGCCATGCCGCTCGACACCATCCGCCAGCAGATCCGCGCCAACTACCTGCCCGACGAAGACGCGGCTGTGAAGCGCCTGGCTGCCGCGACAGAACTTTCGGCCGATGACCGCAAAGCCGTCTCGGCCCGTGCCGCGGATCTGGTGCGCGCGGTGCGCGGCTCGTCCGACCCGCGGCTGATGGAGGTTTTTCTCTCCGCCTACGGCCTCTCCACCAAGGAAGGAGTGGCGCTCATGTGCCTGGCCGAGGCACTGCTGCGCGTGCCTGACACCGAGACTATGGACGACCTGATCGCCGACAAGATCGCACCGCATGACTGGTCGGCGCATTCGGGCGGTTCGAGCTCGATCTTCGTCAACGCCTCGACCTGGGCGCTGATGCTGACCGGCCGTGTGCTCGACGAGGGCGAGGGCGGCATTGAAGGCACGCTGCGCTCGATGGTTCGCCGGCTGGGCGAACCGGTGATCCGCAAGGCGGTCGCCGCCGCCATGCGCGAAATGGGCGAGCAGTTCGTGCTCGGCCGCACCATTGCGGAAGCCGTCAAGCGCGGCAAGTCGATGATCCAGAAAGGTTATCTCTATTCCTTCGACATGCTGGGCGAGGCGGCCCGCACCGAGGCCGACGCGCTGCGCTACCTCAAGGCCTATGCCGATGCGATCTCCTCGCTCGATTCAGGCTCCAACGGTCCCGATATCCGCCAGAACCACGGCATCTCGGTCAAACTGTCGGCGCTGCATCCGCGCTACGAAGAGGCACAGAAGGAAAAGATGCTGCCGGTGATGGCGGAGCGGCTGCTGTCGCTGGCGCTGGCCGCACGCCATTCGCGCATGGGCCTCAACATCGACGCCGAGGAGGCCGACCGGCTCGACCTGTCGCTCGATGTGATCGAGCGTGTGTTGTCCGAGCCGGAGCTTGCCGGCTGGAATGGCTTTGGCGTCGTCGTCCAGGCCTACGGCCCGCGCGCGGCCTTCACCATCGACTGGCTCTATGCGCTGGCGAAAAAGTACGACCGCAACATCATGGTGCGTCTGGTCAAGGGCGCCTATTGGGACACCGAGATCAAGCGGGCACAGACGCTCGGGCTTTCCGGCTACCCTGTCTTCACCCGCAAGGCCAACACCGATGTTTCCTACATGGCCTGCGCCAGGAAGTTGCTGTCGATGACCGACCGCATCTATCCGCAATTCGCCACGCACAACGCCCATACAGTCGCTGCCGTCCTGTCGATGGCTGACAACCGTGACGCTTTCGAATTCCAGCGCCTGCACGGCATGGGCGAGGCGCTGCATGAGACGGTGCGCCAGGCCGAAGGCACGCGCTGCCGCATCTATGCGCCGGTCGGCGCGCACTCCGACCTCTTGGCCTATCTGGTTCGCCGCCTGCTGGAGAATGGCGCCAACTCCTCCTTCGTCCATCAGCTCACCGACGAGGACGTCGAGCCGGAGGATATTGCGCGCGATCCGCTCGAGACGGTCGAGAGCCAGGGCCCCGCCGCCAATCCGGCAATCGCTCGTCCTGCGACGATCTTCGGCGCTGGTCGGCGCAACTCGAAGGGGTTCGACATCACCGATCCGGTGACGCTGGCGGCGATCGACAAGGCCAAGGCGGCCTTTGCCGGGCCCGAGCGCTGGCATGCCAAGCCGATCACGCGCGCCGCCGGCTACGGCAAGCAGCGCCCGGTGGTCAATCCGGCAAAGCCTGCCGAGATCGTCGGCACGGTCGCCGAAGCCGCTGCCAAGCAGGTCGCGACCGCGGTGCGCTTTGCTGTGGAAGCGCAGCCGGCCTGGGCGAAGCGTCCCGTCGCCGAGCGCGCCGCCATCCTCAACCGCGCCGCCGACCTCTATGAGGCCAATGCGGTCGAGTTTTTCGCGCTGGCTACAAGGGAAGCCGGCAAGTCGCTGGCCGACGGCGTGGCTGAAGTGCGCGAAGCCGTCGACTTCCTGCGTTACTACGCTGCCGAAGCGGCCAACAACGAAGCGGGCACCGAGGCGCGCGGCGCGATCGTGTGCATTTCGCCGTGGAATTTCCCGCTCGCCATCTTCACCGGCCAGATCGCGGCAGCGCTCGTCACCGGCAATTCGGTCATCGCCAAGCCAGCCGAACAGACGCCGCTGATCGCCTTCCGCGCCGTCGAGCTGCTGCGCGAGGCCGGCGTGCCGGAAGATGTGATCCAGCTTCTGCCGGGCGACGGCCCGTCGGTCGGCGGACCGCTGACCGCGGATCCGCGCATTGCCGGCGTCTGCTTCACCGGCTCGACCGAGGTTGCAAAGCTGATCGAGAAGCAACTGGCCGAGACAGCTGCGCCCGACGCCATGCTGATCGCCGAGACCGGCGGTCTCAATGCCATGATTGTCGATTCCACAGCACTGCCCGAACAGGCGGTGCGCGACATCCTGGCGTCCGCCTTCCAGAGTGCGGGCCAGCGCTGCTCGGCGCTGCGCGTGCTTTACGTGCAGAAGGATGTCGAGAAGAAGATGCTGGAGATGCTGAAGGGCGCCATGGAAGCGCTCACCATCGGCGATCCCTGGCAGATTTCGACCGATGTTGGGCCGGTCATCGATGACGAGGCGCAGAACTCGATCCGCGAGTATTGCACCAAAATGGGGCTGCAGGGCCGGCTGATCGCCAAGCTCGAAGCACCCAAAGATGGCCGCTTCGTTGCGCCGCATGTGTTCCGGGTCAAAGGCATCGAGGAGATGGAGCGCGAAGTGTTCGGTCCGGTGCTGCATGTCGCCAGCTTCGACGCCGACGGGATCGACGCCGTCATCGCCGCCATCAACCGCAAAGGCTATGGCCTGACCTTCGGCCTGCACACCCGCATCGAAGGCCGCGTCCAGCATTTCGTCGACGGCATCCATGCCGGCAACATCTATGTCAACCGCAACCAGATCGGCGCCGTCGTCGGCTCGCAGCCCTTTGGCGGCGAGGGGCTTTCGGGCACCGGGCCGAAGGCCGGCGGGCCGCATTATCTCCGGCGGTTCCGCAAGGGGCCGGAGGCGGGCACGGAGATTGCCGAGGGCCACAAGGTGACGGCGACCGAACTGGCCGACAATCTGCCCGATCCGACGCTTGGCGGCTGGTCGACGCGGCCGGACCGCATCGCCATCTTGAGAAAGCATCTGCGCGGCAAGGGCGCTGCAGCGATCGGCGCTGCAGCCGCCATCGATTTCGGCCAGGTCGACCTGCCCGGACCGACCGGCGAGGCCAACACGCTGTCGCTGTCGCCGCGTGGCCGGGTGCTGTGCCTCGGTCCGGACGCCGACACGCTGCTTGCCCAGACGATCCAGGCGCTGGCCGCCGGCAATGCGGTGCTGGCCGTGGCGCCGAGCGCGCCGGCGGCACTGTCGGCGCTGACCGGCAAGGGGTTGCCGCTGGCGGCCATAGACGGTCGGCCAGACCCAGTCGAAGCGCGTTCGCTGCGCGTCCATGTCGTCGCCTTCTCGGGCAGGCCCGAGGCGGCGCGGATCGTGCGCAAGGTCATTGCCGACCGCAGCGGGCCGATCGTGCCGCTGGTCAGCGAGGTGCTCAACCCGGCGGCCTATGCGCATGAACGCGCTGTCTGCGTCGACACCACGGCCGCCGGCGGCAATGCCAGCCTGCTCGCGGCGGCCTAGGGGGCTTTTCGCGGCTCGCTTGCCTGCGTCGGGTTGCAAGGGTATGCGCAAGGGATAGAGAGCAACTCGAGCGGGGCAGCCGAACAGATGGAAGACACGTCCCGACCGTTTGAGCTGCCGCGCGTGGCGGTGGTCATCACCTGCTTCAATTATCGGCCGTACGTCGAACAGGCGATCCGCTCGGTGCTTGCGCAGACCTACCGGAATTGGGAATGCGTCATCGTCGACGATGCCTCGACGGACGGCTCGGCCGACCATGTCCGACAGCTTCTAAGGGATATAGACGACCCGCGCCTGCGCCTGTTGGCGCGCACGGAGAATGGCGGCCAGACCGCGGGATTCCGCGACGGCTTTGCCGCAACCGACGCGCCCTTCGTCGCGTTTCTCGACGCCGATGACGTGTGGCTGCCGGATTTTCTCCTCGCGCATCTGTCCGCCAACCTCAACACGACGCATTCGGCCGCACTGTCGAGTTCCGATGTGTTCCTTGTCGATGGCGACGGCACCTTGCTGGGCGGTACCTTCCTTGCCTTGCGCAAACCGCGGTCCGGAGCGGATCGCAGTGGCGTCGCCATCGCGCCCGGTGGCCGGCTTGCCGGCATGGCGCCCGGGATCGCCTACGCATCGGAGCATCCGGTAACCTATTTCGCACCTGCGGTGACGGGCTGGCTGTGGTCGCAATGCTCGGCGATCATGTACCGGCGTGGCGCGCTGGAACCGGTATTGTCCTTCCCGTTCAAGGCCAAGGTCGGGACGGATTATCTGACGGCGACACTCGCGCACCAGGCCGGCGGCAGCCTCATCCTGTCAGAAGGTCTCGGGCTCTATCGCCTGCATGGCTCCAACCTGTCCACCGGAACTGCCTTTGCCGGCGGCAATGTGCGGCAAACGCCTGCATACAGGAGCTACAGGAGCGTGTTGGCGGCGGATGCCGCAGACTATTTGCTGGCGAATTCTGCCTGGCTCAGCGATCTCAACGGGCGCAATTTCATAGCTGCATTCCTGACGCAGCATGTGCGCCAATTCCCGGAGCTGGCCGGTGATCCGCGGTTGGCGCGCTACCTGACACGCGGACAGCCCTGGCGGCGGCTGCGCCTGCACATTGCCCAGCGGCTTCGGCGACTGGGCGGCCGGAATTCAACCGGAACATGACGGCATCTGCCCGTCGTCAGATCTCGTCGACGGGTGAAATCTCAATCAGGCCCCTTCGACGACCGAAAAGCCTTCGAACTGCGGATGGCCGAGATAATGCACCTTCGAGGTGCCGGTGTTGCGGTGGGCGGCGCGAAAATTCTCGGATTTGGTCCAGGCGACGAAATCCTCATGGCTTGCCCACACCGTGTGCGAGGCAAACAGCGTGTAACCCTCGGCCTCGTTGACCGGGCCGCGCAGCAAGTGGAATTCCCTGAAGCCTTTCATCTCCGAGAGGCTCGAATCGCGGTTCTTCCAGACATCCTCGAAAGCGGTCTCCGAGCCGTTCTGGACCTTGAAGCGGTTCATGGCGATGTACATTGGGCTTCCTCTTGAATTGATGGACGATTTGGCGAAGCTCTACGAGCTGGTTAAAACGGACCGATCCGCGCCCTGAACACCCAACTTGATAATCCGGTCTCGGGTGGAATGGGCGGGAACGGGGCTTGCTGGCGCACCAGTTTCAAAGCGAATTGGTCTAGCTCGGCAGACCCTGAACTTTCGACAAGCTGCAAGTCGCTGACGCTGCCGTCGGCCATGACGACGAAATAGACCCTGGCATTGTTGCGAGCCTTGGCTTGAATTTCCTTCGAAACGCGCCGGTTAGCGCGGGCAAGCTTCTTTTGAATTTCACCGCCGTAACGAGATTCCATCGCATTGCCAGCCGCGTCCTGGTTTTTACCCTTGCTGGCAACCGCCGGTGCGTCGCGTTCTTCGCCATCTGCCGCACCGCGGGTATCTCCAGATCCGGCTGGAGGGGTCGGCCGCGGGCTCGGGACTGGTGGTTTGGCAGCAGGCAAATCAACGGCGGGCTCGTCGGCGGGCGGTGCCTCTGAACTTTGCGTTTGAACCCCTGGCGGAGTCGACGTCTCAGCGCTTGGGGCGACAGTTTGATCATTCGGGATGGCGGCCGTCAGTGTATCTGGCGCGGCGGTCGCCTGTTCGGCGGCTTCCGGCGCAGGCTTGGGCGCCGCCGGCTCCTTTACCGGTTGAGGCGCCTCGGTCGGCGGCACGGGTCGAACGGCCTCGGGCTTGGCCGGCTGCGGATCGGTTACCAGGGTAACATCGACCGCGTCGGGAGCCTGGCTGTCCAAGGCGCTGCCGACCACCTCGGCGCCTGATCGATCGGCGCCTTCGGCCTGTATTGCCTTCCCGGTATCGAATGTCCCGGCGGGTGCGACCATGAACGCCGCTGCGGCAGCGGCATGGAGCAGGCAGGACGCGACGATCGCCACAGTCCATTTGCGGTCCGCGGCCGCCGGCTGTACGAGCTCGTCCACAGTTATCGCCGGTTCGCTGCCGGCGTCGGGGAGGGGGGTGATGTCCTGCATGGTTCGCGGCGAGACCTGCCGCGAGCGCGGCGGGATTGTCAAATCAAGATCGGTTGCCGGCCATGACGGAGGGCCGGAGACAGGCCGCGCCGGAATATCTTGCAGGAAGGCGGGATGCAGACCCACCTCAAACGCCGAATGCGATACCGGTCTTGGTCTGCGTCTTCAGGCCGCGCATGCAGGCGCCCGGTTCGACGCCGGCGCATTCGGTGGCGCTGTTGATCAGCACGCGGCTGAGTTTGGTGCAGTCGGTGCCGGCGAGGTCGAAGCGGATCACCTTGGTCTTGCCGGCCGGCAGGTCCTTGAAGTCGAGCACGCTCAGGCGGTCGACAATGCCGGCCTCGTTGAACAGCGCGATTTCGAATGCCGCCTTGGAAAGATCGGCGCCGAGCGCATTGTTGACGACGAAGGTCAGGCGGCAACCCTTTTCGGAGGGCTGCGCGGCATTGAGCTCGAGGCTGAGTTGCGGAGCCGGCGCGGACTGAGCCCACGCCGGCATCAAGCCAAGCGACATCGCCAGCGTCGAGGTCAGGAGCCGAAGCGATGCCGTCAAACTTGTCATGGGTGTCAGCCTCCAAAGCGCATGGTTGCGGCCAGCTTCAGCGTGATGCCGGGTTCATAGATGACGGCGGTGGTGCCGCCGTTCAGCGGGTTGGTGTATTTGACGTCGAACAAATTGTCGGCGCGGAAGTCCACCTTCAGATTGTCGGTGGCCTGGTAACTGGCGAAGGCGTTGACCAGAGTATAATCCTTGGCTACGGGGTTGCCCTTCGGCTTGCCGTTGTACTGCACCTCGCCGCCGACGGTCAGCTTGTCCTGAAGGAAGCGGAAGCCGAGCTGCCCGGTGACCTGCGAGGACGGGATGGTGGCAAGGTCGGCGCGCTCACCTTCATCGGAGATGGTGTGGCCGTTGGTGATCGAGGCGGAGAGCCCGGCATAACCCCAGGCGGCATCGTAGACGCTTTCCAGTTCGAAGCCGTTTATCTTGGCCTGGGCGACGTTCTGGTACTGGAAGCAGATCGGGATGCCGGGGCCGAACGGGCAGCCGCTGGTCGGGTCGAATGCCGACAGTGTGACGCCTTCGATGTAGTCGTCGACATCGTTGTGGAAGTAGCCGGCCTTGAGCCGGAACGCGTCGCCTGCCTCGACAAGGTCGTTCAGCTTGTAGTTGACGCCGAACTCGGTGGTCTTGCCGGTTTCTGGCCGCAGGTTCGGATTGGGCAGGAACGGGAAGGTGACGCCCGCCGGATGGTTGCCGCTGATCAGCGTTTCGGTCAGCGACGGCGAGCGGTAGCCTTCCGCGTAGGTGCCATAGAACTGCAGGCCCGCCAGGCTGGCGCTTTCGAAGGGCGTGACACCAACGGTGATGCGCGGCGACAGACGATCACCTGACGTTCCATTGTCGGAATCCTCCAGGCTGTAATTGTCGTAACGCAGCCCGGCAATGACCTCGAGCCAGTCCCAGGTGAGCTTGTCCTGGATGTAGGCGCCCGAAACACTACGCTTGCCCGATGGGGTGTAGAAGCTGTCGCCGCCGGCGGTGCCGCCGGTCTCGACATCGTCACCCACCCAGTCGCCGCCATAGGTCAATTCGTGCGCAACACCGGCTGTTTCGAAGCGCGACGTGTTCCAGATGTCGACGCCGGCCGTGCCAACGTCGAAGGTCGAGGTCGAACCGACGGGCAGCAGCACGGGAAGGCCGGTCGACGGATCGAAGCGGTTCTGCGGGACCAGCGTGGCGAGGTCGAGATTGGTCTTGTTGTAGGAGGCGTTGATGTGGAGATCGAGCCAGCTCCTGGCGTCGTCAGTGATGTTGTAGCGGGCGGTGAAGGTGTTCGACTTCAGGTCGACGTCGTTGGCCGGCACGCCGCCGCTGGTTTCCGTCCAGCCGTCGCTCGAGCCGACCCAGCCGAGCTTCAATTCGCTGTTCTCGCTCGGGCGGATTGTGGTCTTGAGCAGGCCGCTCAGCACGTCGAAACCGGTACCGGCGACGGTGTCGCCGCTGCCATTCTTGTAGTCGCCGTAGTCGCGGTAGACGATGTTGCCCAGCACATCCAAATCGTCGTTGAATTTGTAGGCGCCGCTGGCGCTGGCGGTCCAGCCCTTGCCGTTGCTTTCATAGCGCCCGGTGACGGAGCCGGCCCAGGTTTCGCCCGGTCTGAGGAAATCCACCGCATCCTTGGTGTCGAAGAAGACGACGCCGCCAATGGCGCCGGAGCCGTAGGTGTTGGCGGTCGGTCCGCGAATGACGTCAACGGATTTGATGAGCTCGGGATCGACATAGAAGGTCGACTGCGTGCCGTGGTCTGAGCGCTGGAAATTCTGCCTGGCACCGTCGACGATGACCGCGACGCGACCGAAATCCTGCAGGCCGCGGATGTTGATGCTGGAGCTGACGCGTCGCGCATCGGCCTGCACCGCGACACCAGGCACACCGAGCAGCATTTCGTTCGGCGTCGTCGCCATGCGGCGGTCGAGCTGTTCCTGGTCGACATGGCTGGCCGAGGCCAGCGATTCGATTGCCGTCTCGCCGGTGCGGCTGATGACGAGGATCTTGTCCAGCAGGGTCGCGCCGGCGGGCGCCGGCTTGGTGTCCTCGGTTTTCCTGGTCTGGTCGGCCTGGTCAGCGGCCAGCCGAGCGGCCTGCTGAGCGCTGACCGGCGATGTCAGCAGCGCGATCGTCGCTGCCCCCGCAAGCAAGGCCACCTTTGCCATACACCGATGCACCGGACCGGTGCTCGCCAGACCCAGTCGTCCAGAATTTCCCAAGCCCATGCCCCAGCTCCAAATTCCAGGTTCGACGCTGGCTGGCTTGGCGCTCGCTGGCTTTTTTCATTCCGTCCGGCGTCTTAAATATTGACTCATTTAGTCCGGTATTGCACTGACTAATAAACATGATGATTCAAGTCAAGAAATGAATCGGCATTTGCAACGCCTAGCCAGTTGCCCGGCACAGGAAAGGGATCGAAAGAGATGAACACCCACAATCCCAACGACTTCCGTTACCGCGTCCGCCGTTCCGAGGAGACGCCGACCCGCTTCGACCGGGTGCCGCTGGCGGTGCGGACGCTGTCCTCCAACACGCTGTTCCAGGGCGAGCACGAGATTGGCATCGAGCACCATGGCGCGCTCTATCGGTTGAAGATCACCCGCCAGGGCAAGCTCATCCTCAACAAGTGATGAAACAGCCAGGCAGGCCAAAACGCCAGGCAGGACAGGTAAGCAGGACATGGACCAGCGCGTAAAACCCGCACCGCATGAAATCCGGCGAGCGCGGGCAGACAATCCGAAAGCGCGCGAGCGCGATCTTGCCGCCGAGCTCGGTATTTCCGAAGCCGAACTGGTCGCCGAGCATTGCGGCGACGGTGTCGTGCGCGTCGAGCCCAGGGTCAACGATCTGCTGACCGGCCTCGATGCCGTTGGCGAAGTGATGGCACTGACCCGCAACGAAAGCGCGGTGCACGAGAAGATCGGCGTCTACGACAAGGTTGTCACAGGTGCGCACAATGCCATGGTACTGGGCGAAAACATCGACCTGCGCATTTTTCCCAAAGTCTGGGCGCATGGCTTTGCCGTGGAAAAGCGCGACGGTGGCGACATCCGCCGCAGCCTGCAATTCTTCGACGCGGCCGGCGATGCGGTGCACAAGGTGCATCTGCGGCCGGCGTCCAATCTCTATGCCTACCAGAAACTCGTGGCCGCACTCGAATCGCCGAACCAGGAGGCGACCGTGTCTATCGCAGGCCTGGCCGACGACGACGCGGAGACGTCGGGCGTTGCCGCAGACACCGACGATCTGCGTGACCGCTGGAGCCGGCTGACCGACGTCCACCAATTCTTTGGCATGTTGAAAACGCTGAAGCTCAGCCGCCGCCAGGCCATGCGCATGGTCGGCCAGGACTATGCCTGGCTGCTCGACAATGACGCCATCGGCGCCATGTTCCACCATGCCGCCGCCGACGGCATGCCGATCATGTGTTTTGTCGGAAACCGAGGCTGCATCCAGATCCATTCCGGCCCGGTCAAGTCGATCAAGCCGATGGGGCCGTGGATCAACGTCATGGACGAGACCTTCCATTTGCATCTGCGCACCGACCACATCCAGGAGGTGTGGGCGGTGCGCAAACCGACCAAGGACGGTCATGTCACCTCGCTCGAAGCCTATGGCGCCGACGGCAAGATGATCATCCAGTTCTTCGGCAAGCGCCGTGAAGGCGAGGGCGAGCGCGACGACTGGCGGTTCCTTGCCGAGAACCTGCCGCGCATTCCAAGCCCGACCGCAGCCTGAGGAAACGACGATGATTTCACTGTTCAGGACGCTTGCCGCGGCCATGGGCCTGTCGCTGTTTATTGCCGCCCCAGTGCCGGCCAGCGAGAACGTGGCCGTGTTGGCCGACACGTCGCGGATCGTGGCGATCGGCGGTTCGATCACCGAGATCGTCTACGCGCTTGGCGAGGAAGGTCATCTCGTCGCCCGCGATTCGACCAGCCGCTACCCCGCCGCCGCGGTCGCGCTGCCCGACGTCGGCTATATGCGCCAGCTGTCGCCGGAAGGCGTGTTGTCGGTCAATCCTTCGGGCATTCTGGCGCTGCATGGCAGTGGGCCGAAGGAAGCGGTCGATGTGCTGAAAAAGTCGAGCGTTCCGTTCATCGACGTGCCCGAGCATTACAGCCATGACGGCATCCTGGAAAAGATCCGCATCGTCGGCAAGGCGCTTGGCGTCGACGCCAAGGCCGAGACGCTGGTGGCTGAGACCGACGCCAAGCTGAAGGCGGCCGAGAAGCAGACGGCGTCGATCAAGCAGCGCAAGCGCATCCTGTTCGTGCTGTCGATCCAGGGCGGCAAGATCCTGGCCGCCGGCACCGACACCGCCGGTGACGGCATCATCAAGCTCGCCGGTGCCGTCAATGCGGTCGAAGGTTTTTCCGGCTACAAGCAGATGTCCGACGAGGCGATCGTCACTGCCAGGCCGGACGTGATCCTGGCCATGAAGAATGCCGGCCCGCCGATTGCGGAGGCCGAGCTGTTCGCCATCCCGTCGATCACCTCGACGCCGGCGGGCGAAGGCCGCAAGCTGACCCTGATGGATGGCAGCTATCTCCTCGGCTTCGGGCCGCGCACGGCCGATGCCATCCACGATCTGGCCGCCTCGCTCTATGGCAGCCAGGTCACGGACTGAGCCGATGGTGGATCAGTCGATCGCCGGCGCGGCGGGCAAGGTGGCCGAGGGCGATCGTTCCGGGCGCGCTCGCCTGGTTATTGTGCTCCTGTGTGTGGCGCTTGCCCTTTCGATGTTCCTGTCGCTGAGGTCGGGCGCTTCCGATGCATCGGCCGTTGGTGTCATTCGTGACTGGCTGACCGGCGCCACGCCGGACGACGCCGCGCTTGGTGCCCGCGACCGGCTGATCGTCTACGATATCCGCATGCCGCGCGTACTGCTCGGTGTGCTCATCGGGGCGGCACTGGCCGTATCGGGTGCGGTCATGCAAGGCCTGTTTCGCAACCCGCTCGCCGATCCCGGCCTGATCGGCGTTTCCGCCGGGTCGAGCCTCGGCGCGGTCGCCGTCATCGTGCTCGGCACGACGTGGCTGGCGCCGCTCACTCTGGCGCTCGGCGGGCTGGCCTTGCCGCTCGCCGCTTTCTGCGGCGGCCTTGCGGTCACGCTGGTGCTCTACCGCGTCGCCACGCGGCAGGGGCGCACATCGGTCGCTACCATGCTGCTTGCCGGCATTGCGCTCGCAGCCCTTGCCATGGCGCTGACCGGTATCCTGATTTTCATGGCCGACGACCGGCAGTTGCGCGACCTGACCTTCTGGCAACTGGGCTCGCTGGGCGGCGCGACCTGGCCGAAGATCGCTTCCGTCGGTCCGATCATCATCCTGGCGCTTGCGGCAATGCCGTTCCTGGCCAAAGGCCTCAACGCCCTGGCGCTCGGCGAGGCGACGGCCGGACATCTCGGCATCCCGGTACAGCGGCTGAAATACACCGCGATCGTCGGCGTCTCGGCAGCGGTCGGCGCCTCTGTCGCAGTCAGCGGAGGCATCGGTTTTGTCGGCATCGTCGTGCCGCATCTGCTGCGGCTGCTGATCGGTCCGGACAATCGCTATCTTTTGCTCGCATCGGCGCTGCTCGGCGCCTCGATGCTGCTTCTTGCCGACGCAGTTGCCCGCGTCATCGTGGCGCCGGCCGAATTGCCAATCGGCATCGTCACGGCGATCGCCGGCGCGCCGTTCTTCCTCTGGATCCTGCTGCGCAAGCGCGGCGTAATCGACTTGTGAGGCGGCATGATCGAAGCACGCGATGTCTCGGTGGCGATCGGCGGCAAGCGCATTGTTGCCAATGTCGATTTCGTCGCGCGGCCGGGCGAAATTGCGGCAATCGTCGGACCCAACGGCTCGGGCAAGACGACGTTTTTGAAGGCGTTGTCGGGCGATCTGGCGTTTGCGGGGACAGTGGCCGTCAACGGGCGCGACCTCTCCGCGATGAAGCCGGTGGAGGCCGCGACTGTGCGTGCCGTGCTGCCGCAGGCCGCGACGCTGTCCTTTCCCCTCACCGTGCACGAAGTGGTCAGGCTCGGCCTTATCGGCGGCCGTTCCGGCGTTCTGCCGGGCGAAGATGATCGTCTGCCCGAGCGGGCGCTGGTGCGGGTCGACCTCGACGGCTTTGCCGGCCGCTTCTATCAGGAGCTTTCGGGCGGCGAACAACAGCGTGTGCAACTGGCGCGCGTGCTGTGCCAGGTCTGGGCGCCGGTGCTCGACGGCAAGCCGCGCTATCTCTATCTCGACGAGCCGGTCTCCAGCCTCGATATCAAGCACCAGCTGATCATCATGAACATCGCCCGCGATTTCGCCCGGCGCGGCGGCGGTGTGATCGCCATCCTGCACGACCTCAATCTGACGGCCATGTATGCCGACCGGATTTTCGTGATGCATCGCGGCCGGCTCGCCGCCGACGGTTCACCGCAGGAGGTGCTGAGCGACGATCTGATCGAAAAGGTGTTCGATTGTCGGCTAAGGGTCGGTGTGTTGCCGGCGGCGAGCATGCCGTTCGTCTTGCCGCAGTCAGCCGCCTAAAAGCGCGTCGCGTTTGAACGGACTCAGGCGACGCGCTTTAGGTCTTTGTTTTTATGCATGTCGTTGTCTCAAAACCGGGGCCACTTTTGAGCGACATGCACTAGAAAACTCAGGCGGCCGGAGCTCGCTGGACCAGCATGTCGATGCCGAGCAAATGACGCACATTCGGGCGCGCCGCCACCATATCGGCGATGGTGTAGCGGGAAAGCACGGCAAAGAAGGCGTTGAGCGCCTCGCGCAGCGCCGAATTCAGCTGGCAGCTGTCGACCAGCGGGCATTCGGCGGCGTCGTTTTCGAAGCACTCGGCCATGGCGAAGCTCTCTTCGGTCACCCGTACGACGTCGAACAGGCTGATCTGCTCGGCGGGGCGGCCGATCCTCACGCCGCCATTCCTGCCGCGCACTGTCTCGACCAGGCCATGCTCGACCAGCGGCTGCAGGATCTTGAACAGGAAAAGCTCCGACACCGAATAGGCGGCCGCAATCTCGGGGATGCGGCTCAGGCGATCGTTGTTGGCGGCGCAATACATCAGGATGCGCATGGCGTAGTTGGTCTGGCGCGTCAGCCGCATTTCATTCCTCACCGAGTGCTGGCGCGCTGGAACTGCACCAGATTTTAGATTGTGCTGGTGCAGCTTTCTCACCCGGAGTTTCGGATTCGCCCACACTGGCCTGATCGGAATATGGCCTATACCTTGGAACAATTCCAGACTGGGATTGCATGATAGATGAACATTCTTGTCAACTTTGCGTGCGAAACCGGCAATTCCCGGACGAAATCGGCCCATCCGATCATGCTACGGGCCCAAACACCCCCTAAATAGCCCATGCCAGATAGCCAAGAGATCGATGAGGAGCGGCGTATCATGTCCCAATCGGCTTCGTCCCTGGCGCCTGGCGGTTTTGATGCCGAGACGGGCGCCAAGCTTTTCGCGTTGCGGCGGACAAAGTTCCTCGCCACGGCTGCGCTGGTGCTTTGCGTCGTGGTTTTTGCCGTGGCCAAATCGTTCGAGGCCAAGTATCCGTGGCTGGGCTTCGTGGCGGCCTTCGCCGAGGCGGCGACCATTGGCGGCCTGGCCGACTGGTACGCGGTGGTGGCGCTGTTCAAGCGGCCGCTGGGCCTGCCGATCCCGCACACCGCCATCATCCCAGCGAACCAGAACCGCATCGCCGATAATCTGGGCCGCTTCATCGAGGTCAATTTTCTGGCGCCCGGGCCGGTGCGGGAAAAGCTGGCCGAGGTCGATTTTGCAGCACTCGTCGCCGACTGGCTGACTGACGCCGAACGCTCTGCCGGCCTGTCGCGCTTCGTCGTACGGCTGGTCCCGCAGACGCTTGCGGCGATCGAGCAATCCGGCCTGCGGAGCTTCGTCACCAGCCGCATGCTCGAGCAGATCGACAAGGTGCCGCTGGCGCCGCTCGCGGCCGAATTGCTGTCGGCACTGACCGACGACCGCCGCCACCAGAAACTCTTCGACGAATTCACCAGGGTGATCGGCCGGTTCCTGAACGATGAAGAGGCGCTGGCGACCATGCGCGAGAAAATCCGCGAGGAATTGCCGTCGCTGTTCAACCTGTTCAGAGCCGACGCCTATCTGCTGAAAAAGATCGTCGCTTCCGCCGGTTCGCTGCTTGACGAGGTGCGGGCCGATCCCGACCATCCGATGCGCGCCGAATTCGACCGTTTCGCGCACAGCTTCATCGAGCGGCTCAGAACCTCGAAGCAATACGCCAAACGGGCCGAGAAGCTGAAGCGCGATTTCCTGGCGCGGCCGGAAGTGAAGTCGCTCGCCGGCGACATGTGGCAGAGCCTCAGCGTGTTCATCGAACAGGACGCCAAGGCGGAGAATTCGATTGTTCGCGCGCATCTCGCCAACATGTTCGTCGAGGTCGGCCGCCATCTCTCAGGCGATCCGCAGATCAGGGCCGACATGAACCAGGGCTTTGTCGTGGCGCTGTCGTCGTTCGTGGAGAGCCAGAAGAGCGGTGTGTCGACGTTCATCGCCGATCAGGTCAAGCGCTGGGACCTTGCCCAGCTGACGAGGCTGATCGAGATGAACATCGGCAGGGACCTGCAATATATCCGCTTCAATGGCATGATTATTGGCGGCCTGGCCGGTCTCGTGCTCTACACGGCGGAGAGGCTGTTTCTCGCTGGCTGATGCTGCATTTGCCGCTGAATTGCTTGGGCGTCCGAATGGACACACGGCGCGCGAGTGCTATTGTCCAGAACAGAACAGTTCACCGTTTCAAGGAAACGGCGACCTGCTCTAACTCTTTGTTTTGACGCAATTCCTGACGGAAAACCGTTTCACACTTTTCCTGGAATTGCTCGAGGTTCAGCATTTGCGACAACTGGGGAGCACGAGCAATGGCCAAACAACCCGACTCCGATTCGTTCCTTGACATGTTCAGCCGGTTCGGCCGTGACCTGAAGGTGCCGAATGTCGAGGCGATCCTCGCGCATCATCGCAAGAACCTCGAGGCCCTGGAAAGATCGGCGCGGGCGGGAGCTGCCGGCGCGACCTCATTGTTGTCCAGACAGCGCGAGATGCTGCAGGACACGCTGCGTGAAGTCAGCGACATGGCGCAGAGCTACAAGGCGCCGGGCAATCCCCAGGAACTGATGACAAAACAGGCGGAGTTCGCCAGGAAATCCTTCGAAGCCGCCCTGAAAAATGCCGGCGAAGTGGCCGAGCTGGTCAAGAAATCCGGCACCGAATCGATCGAAATCCTGCGCAGCCGCATCAAGGAAGCGATGGAGGAAATCCGCTCGGGCTATGACAAGAAGTGACTCTCAACGCAACCATGAGAGGAGTGGGCCGGTTGCGGCGCATGAGCATGGACGAGGGACGCTGTTTGGCGGAAAATGGCGGAACGGAATCGCAACGGGCGAATTGACAGGAGCCGTCCGTTCGTGGTCCGAGGCACTGGGAGCCACCGGGAAAGCAGGAATGACGGAACTACGGCCGAAAACGCCGCCGACCTTCGAGCAGTTAAGGGCGATGGCCGGGCAGGAGCTCGGCGTGTCGGAATGGACGACCGTCGACCAGAACCGCATCAACCAGTTTGCCGAATGCACAGGCGACCATCAGTGGATCCACGTCGATCCGGAGCGGGCGAAGCGGCAGAGCCCATTTCGCACCACGATCGCGCATGGCTATCTGACGCTGTCGATCATCGGCGCGCTGGCGCTGGGCATGGGCATCGTACCCGAAAACACGCAAGCCGCCTTCAATTACGGCTTCGACAAGGTGCGGTTCCTGGCGCCCGTCAGGGTCGGCGCACGCATCCGGCTGCGCACGACGCTGTTGTCGGTGGAGGACAAGGGGCCGGGCCAGTATCTGATGAAGGCCGCCAATACGGTCGAGATCGAGGGCGAACAGAGGCCGGCGCTGACCGCCGAAACGCTGGTCATGCTTTATGAGCGGCGCAAGCGGGCGGGAGCGTAAGCTCCCTATCTTCGGTCATGATGGCTGTTGCCGCACCGACAGCCTGCCGCCGGCGCGGGTCGAGAGCAGTGCCAGCAACAGCGCAGCCACCGCCAGGACCGTTGCCGTCTGAAAGGTAACCTGCATGCCGCGCGCGGCTGCCGCTGAGGTCAGCATGTCCTGGCTTTGCCGTTCTCCCGTCGAGGCAGCCGCAAAAATGGCGCCCATAAGCGATGCGCCGGTGATCAGGCCGAGATTGCGCGACAGATTGAGCAGGCCGGACACCACGCCGCGCTCGCCGGCAGCGACACCGCTCATGACGGCGGCATTGTTAGATGTCTGGAACAGGGCGTACCCGAAGCAGGTGACGGCGATCGGCACGATATAGCTGGCAATGCCGAGTTTTGTTGCGGCGAGCGACAACAATGAGGTTCCGACGGCAAGACTGAACAGTCCGACGACCATCATCCTGTGCGCGCCGAAGCGATCGGTGAGGCGGCCGGCGACGAGCGCCGAGAGCGCGGAGACCAGCGGACCTGTCGACAGGACCACGCCGACCATCGCAGCATCGAGCCCCAGCGCTCGCGACAGATAGAATGGAGCGACCACCAGGGTCGCCATCATCACTGTGGCGACAACGAGGTTCGTGGCGAGGCTGGCGCTGAGCCGGATGTCGTACAACCGGGCAAGCCGGATCAAGGGATTCTTCGCCCTCTTCTGCGCGACGCCGAACAGAACGACGCCGATGCCGGCGGCAACCAGCAGGCCGGTGTTGAGGGCGCCGAAATGGCCGCGGCCGAGCGTCATGGCCAATGCATAGGCGGCCAGCGTCAGGGCCAGCAAGACCGTCCCGATCGCATCGAAGCTGTTTTGAGCTGCTTCCGCAGTCTTGTCGCGGGCAGGCAGGGCCAGCGAGGCGAGGGCAAAAGTCAGGAGGCCGAGCGGCACATTGACGAGGAAGATCGCCCGCCAGCCGAAGCCGGCGATCAGCAAGCCGCCGAGCGAGGGTCCGAGCGTCGTGCCGATCGCCGACATGGCGCCGAGCAGGCCCATGGCGCTGCCGGTTCTCTCCTTGGTCACGGTCTCCGCGACAAAGGCCAGCGTCAACGCCATCATCAGCGCGGCACCCAGTCCTTGTACGGCGCGCGCCGCAATCAGCAGCCAGAGCGTCGGCGCCAGGCCGCAGAGCACCGAAGCCAGTGTGAACAGCGCGATGCCGCCGAGCAGCAACGGCCGGCGGCCGAGCATATCGGCCAGCCGACCGGCGCTGACGATCAGGGCCGTGATGGCGAGCAGATAGGCGAGAACCACCCATTGCACGGACTGGAACGGCGCACCGAACGCCTGCATGAGGGAAGGCAGTCCGACGCTGGCAATGCTGGTTCCAAGCGACGACAGCAGCGTGGCGAGCGACAGGCTGGCCAATGCCAAGACAGGAGAGTGGGCCAGGCCTGCGGACCGGGTGTTGTGCGGCGCCGATGCGCACTCGTTCTGCTCAGCAATTGCCATGGCGATTTCCTCCTTGTCAGTCCCGCAACCGGACCTGTCGGAGATCTAGTCGTCAGGATGGAATGGCGGAAGGCGCATCATTTGCATCTTATTCGTGCACCAAACGCCATGGCATGTGCTACAATCCGCCGATGGCATCGCCAGATCTCAATCTGCTGTTCGCTCTCGACGTCCTGCTGACCGAAGGTAGCGTGGCTCGCGCGGCAACCCGGCTGCGGCTCAGCCCTTCGGCGATGAGCCGCACGCTGGCGCGGCTGCGGGAAGCGACCGGCGATCCGCTGCTGGTCCGCGCCGGCCGCGGCCTGGTCCCGACGCCGCGCGCGGAGGCATTGCGGCAGCAGGCCGGCCGTGTCGTCCACGATGCGGAAACGCTATTGCGTCCCGCCAGGCTGCTCGATCTGGCAAAGCTGAACCAGATCTTCACGCTGCGCACCAATGAAGGGTTCGTCGAGGAATTCGGGCCGCGTCTTGTCGCCCGCATCCAGGCCGAGGCGCCGGGCGCGCGGCTGCGCTTTGCGCCGAAAGCCGACAAGGACGTCGCCTCATTGCGCGACGCCGACATTGACCTCGAAATCGGCGTTGCCGGCGAGGCCGGACCTGAAGTGCTGATACAGGCGCTGTTTCGCGACCGCTTCGTCGGTGCTGTGCGAGCCGGCCACCCTTTGAGTGAAGGCGCGGTAACGCCTGAACGCTACGCGGCCGGCCGCCACATCAGCGTTTCACGGCGGGGTCGGGAAAGAGGGCCGATCGATCAGACTTTGGCGCTGCTCGGCCTGCAGCGAACCGTGGCGTGCATGGTCTCCGGCTTTTCGGCTGCACTCTCCATGGCCCGCGCTTCGGACCTTATTGCCAGCGTGCCCGAACGGCACACGCAAGGCGCACGCGCCGGCATGGTCAGCTTTCTGCTGCCGGTCGCCACGGTGGAGGTCACCATCTCGATGCTCTGGCATCCACGGCTCGATGCCGATCCGGCGCAACGCTGGCTGCGAGATTGCGTTCGGGAGGTCTGCGCGGCCTCCCGCTGAGCCCTCAGCGCGCCATTGCCCCCTTGAGCACCCTGAAAATCCGCTCGTCCTGGCACTGGGCAACGTTGAAGCGCAGGAAGCGGCTGGCGGTTCCCGACAGGCTGAATGCGTTGCCGGGCGCCAATACGATGTTGTCGGCCAGCGCGCGGCGGGCGATTTCGGCTGCGTCCACGCCATCGGGCAGGCCGCACCACAGGAACAGTCCGGCGGGCTGGTCGATCCAGGGCGCGATGCCGATCGCCTTCAGGCGCGCGCTCGTCTCGCCCATGGCGCGGGAAAGGCGCGCGCGCAGCAATTCCATGTGCTTGCGGTAGCTGCCATCCCTAAGCAGCGTCAGCACCAGTTCGGCCGCCAGCCTGCCCCCGCCGAAGGTGGTGGCGATCTTGAGGTCGGTGAGCTGTTCGATCCAGTCGCGGGGTGCGGCGATAAAGCCGCAGCGCACCGAGGCCGACAGCGTCTTGGAGAAGCTGCCGATATGGACGACGCGGTTGAGGCCGTCGAACGCCGCCAGCCGAGGCGCTGGGCTGTGCTCGAAATCGGCGAAGATATCGTCCTCGACGATGGTCAGGTCCGACTGGTCGGCGAGTTTCAGCAGCCGGTGCGCAGTGACCGGCGACAGGATCGCGCCGGTCGGGTTGTGGATGGCGGAATTGGTGATGTAGAGGCGCGGCCTGTGCTCGGCGAGCGCCTGCGCGAACATCTCGATGTCCGGCCCCGATGGCGTGTAGGGCACGCTGACGACCTTGGCGCGGTGGGCGCGCAGCAGTGCGTGGAAATTGAAATAGCAGGGGTCGTCGACCAGCACGGTATCGCCGGGTTCGATCAGGAAGCGGCACAGAAGATCGATGGCCTGCGTGCCCGATTCGGTCAGCATGATCTGTTCGGGCGAGACCTCGATGCCGTGGCCGGCCATGCGCCGCGCGAGCAATTGCCTGAGCGGCGGCAGGCCGAGCGGCGTGCCGTAATCGGCTAGGTCGACATCGTCGGCGCGCGCCACGGTGCGCAGCGCCCGGCGCAAGGCGGACTGCGGCATCCACGAGGCAGGCATCCAGCCGCAGCCGGGTTTCAGCATCTCGTCGCCGGCTTCCAGCGATTGGCGCGACACCCAAAGCGGATCCACGGCGCGGTCGAGCCGCGGGCCGATCTCGGCCAGCGACAACGGCGCCAGCGATCCGGCGGCATAAAAGCCCGAGCCCGGCCGGGAGCGTATCGCGCCTTCGGCGGCGAGCCGCTCATAGGCTTCGACCACGGTCGACTTGGACACCTGCATGGCCTTGGCGGAGGCGCGAATCGAAGGCAGCCGCGCGCCTGGCGTCAGGCTGCGCGCCGATATCCGCTGGCGGATGGTCGCCATGACAGTTTCCACAAGCGTGGTCGCGACAGGAGGGTGCGCATTGCCGGTTTCCAAAATGAATTCGGTCATCTGTATTGCTCTGATAGCCATTACAGTTTTGCGGAATTGTACTGCATTGTCTCTGGCTGCACCATAGGCACTTGCCCGATAGAGGGCGAAAGCAATGGAGCCTGGAATGGACAAAACCGCGAGCGGCTGGATGAACGGATTCATCGGCGTGCTGATCTTCTCAGGCTCGCTGCCGGCAACGCGCGTGGCCGTGGCCGATTTCGATCCGATATTCCTGACTTCGGCCCGCGCCGCGATTGCCGGACTTCTCGGTCTCGCCATGCTGATGCTGTTTCGGCAGAAACGCCCGGAGCGCGGCGATTTTCTGTCGCTGGTGATCGTCGCCCTTGGCGTGGTTGTCGGCTTTCCCTTGCTCACCGCGCTGGCGCTGAAGCACGTCACCTCCGCCCATTCCATCATCTTCGTCGGCCTGCTGCCGCTGGCCACCGCGATCTTCGGCGTGCTGCGCGGTGGCGAGCGTCCGCGCCCGGCCTTCTGGCTGTTTTCCTGCATCGGCAGCGCGCTGGTCGCCGGTTTTGCCCTGATGCAAGGCGTGACGGCCTCACCTGTCGGCGACGGCCTGATGCTGGCCGCAATCATCGTCTGCGGATTGGGCTATGCCGAGGGGGCCGCATTGTCGCGCAGGCTGGGCGGCTGGCAGGTGATCTGCTGGGCGCTGGCGATCTCGCTGCCGATCATGCTTGTGCTGACCTTTGCGACGCTGCCGCCATCCTTTGCCGGCGTCGGCTCCGGCGCCTGGGTCGGTCTCGCCTATGTCTCGCTGTTCAGCATGCTGATCGGCTTCGTGTTCTGGTATCGCGGCCTGGCGCAAGGCGGCATCGCCGCGGTCGGGCAGTTGCAACTGCTGCAGCCCTTCTTCGGCCTCGCGCTGGCAGCGTCGCTGCTGCACGAGCAGGTCAGCCCGCTGATGGTGGTCGTCACGCTCGGCGTGGTGGCTTGCGTGTTCGGGGCGAAGAAGTTTGCACGCTAGGGGTTTGGTGGTGGAGGGCGACTCCGCCCTAGAACTTCGTCACCACCCCAATGCCAATCCCCTCGAACCCGCCCATTGCCATCAGCGCCGCAGGCGCCTCGTCGAGGCTGATCTTTCTGCCGACCAGCAGTTCGGGCTTGAGCTTGCCGGTGCGGATCATCTCCATCATTGCGGGGTAGCGGTAGGCCTGCATGCCGTGGCTGCCGAGGATTTCCAGCTCGAAGGCGATCACCTTGTCCATGGGCACTTGCGGGCGGGCGTGTTCGCCCAGCATCAGGCCGACCTGCACATGGCGGCCGCGCCGGCGCAGGTTCGCGATCGAATTGAACGAGGTCGTGGAGTGGCCGAGCGCGTCCATAGACATATGCGCCCCGCCATTGGTGATCTGCTTGACCGCCTTGACCACGTTCGGCGTGGTCGAGGCGTTGATGGTCGCCACGGCGCCGATCTTTCTGGCGAAGTCCAGTTTCTCGTCGGTGAGGTCGATGGCGATGACATTGGCGCCCATGGAACTGGCGATCATGATCGCCGACAGGCCGACGCCGCCGCAGCCATGCACCGCCACCCATTCCCCCGGCGTCACCCGGCCCTGGTCGACAATGGCGCGAAACGAGGTGACGAAGCGGCAGCCGAGGCTGGCGGCGGTGGCGAACTCCATCTCCTCGGGCAGGCGCACGAGATTGGTGTCGGCATGCTCGATGGCGACATATTCGGCAAACGATCCCCAGGCGGTGAATCCCGGCTGCGTTTGTTGTTCGCAGACCTGATGATTGCCCGAATTGCATTCGAAGCAGCGGCCGCAGCCGACGCAGAACGGCACGGTGACGCGTTCGCCGGCCTTCCAGCGGGTCACCTGCTTGCCGACGGCGACGACGATGCCGGCCAGTTCATGGCCCGGCACATGCGGCAGCGTGATGCCGTCATCATGACCCATCCAGCCATGCCAGTCGCTACGGCAGAGCCCGGTCGCCTCGACCTTGATGACGACGCCGTCGGCAGCCGGTTTCGGATCCGGCACGGTCAGGATTCTCGGCGTCTCACCGAATTTTTCGAAGACGACGGCTTTCATCGGCAACTCCCCGTGCTCTGCTCCGGCATTGTGAGCCTATTCGGCATCTATCTGATTCTCCGGCGCCGCCTTCTGAAAGGCCGGCAGCGCCATGCAGGCGGCGTGGATGCGCGAGATCTCGGGGTAGGGTGTCAGGTCGACGCCGAAGCGGGCGTTGCTGGCGATCTGGGCGACCAGGCAGATGTCGGCGAGGCCCGGTGCGTCGCCATGGCAAAATGTGCCGGTCTCATCCGATGAAGCCAGAATCTTTTCAAGCGGCTGGAACCCTTCGTTCACCCAGTGGCGAAACCAGTGGATGACATCCTGGTCGCCGGCGCCGAACAAAGTGCGCAGCGAGGTCAGCACGCGCAGATTGTTCACCGGGTGGATGTCGCAGGCGATCATCTGCGCCAACATTCGCACGCGCGCCCGGCCGAGCGCGTCCTTCGGCAACAGCGGCGGTTCGGGATGGGTCTCGTCGAGATATTCGATGATCGCCAGCGACTGCGTCAAAAGCGTGCCGTCGCCCAGGATCAGCGCCGGCACCAGCCCCTGCGGATTGACCGCCAGGTAAGCCGGCTCCAGATGGTCGCCATGACGCAGATGATGCGGCACGTAATCGTAGGTCAGGCCCTTCATCTCCAGCGCAATGCGTGCGCGATAGGAGGTGGAAGAGCGGTAGTAGTTGTGGAGGACGAGGTCGCTCATTGGATCACGGCTTGTCGGTGGAATTTTGGCCGATCGAATCTTGGCCGACAGTGATCTCGATGGTGCCGATGCCGTCGACGCCGCCGGTCATCGTCTGGCCCGGCACCACCGCGCCGACGCCGGCCGGCGTGCCGGTGAAGATCAGGTCGCCCGGTTGTAGTACAACCGCACCGCTGCAGATCGAAACGATATCGGCGATCGGCCAGATCAGTTCGGCGAGGTCGCCCTCCTGTTTCACCGTGCCGTCGACGGCGAGCCAGATGCGGCCCTTTTGCGGGTGGCCGGATTTGGCGGCTGATACCAACGGGCCGCAAGGCGCCGAGCGGTCGAAGGCCTTCGACCAGTCCCACGGCCGCGCCGCTTTCTTGGCCTCGTCCTGCAGGTCGCGGCGGGTGAGGTCGATACCGGCGCCGTAGCCCCAGACATGGTCGAGCGCTTGCGCGCGCGGGATGCGGAAGCCGGCCTTGCCGATCGCCGCCACCAGCTCGATCTCATGGTGCAGGTTTTTGGTCAAAGGCGGGTACGGGACCGTGGTGCCGCTATCGACCACCGCATCGGCCGGCTTGGTGAAGAAGAAGGGCGGGTCGCGTTCGTCATTGCCGAGTTCGCGGGCGTGCGCGGCGTAGTTGCGGCCGACGCAGAAGATGCGGCGCACCGCAAAGCGAGCCGACGAGCCTGCTATGGCGACCGACGAGGTTGCGGGCAAGGGAAGGACGAAGTCTGTCATGCCAGGTCTTTCTGCTTCAGCTGCCGGCACATTTGACCGATTTGAACCGCCGGGCAAGGCATCGGCGTCCGCAAAAGCATCGGCTGCGCCTTGATTGTCGGATAAAGTCGGCTTCGCCTTCGGGGGTTAAGATGGCGATAGACTATTTGCCAATAAGCTGCCCATGGTCCGGGGAGTATCCTGCCCAGGGAGGACTGAAACGAACACCATGACCGCAATCAACGATCGCGCCCGGTTTCTGATCATCGATGACCATCCGCTGTTTCGCGAGGCGTTGCACAGCGCCGTGCAGATGGCGTACCCGGAAGTCGACACGGTGGAGGCGCGCTCGATCGCCGAAGCGCTCGATCTCCTGGGTGGGATAAAACCGTTCGATCTGGCGCTGCTCGATCTCAACATGCCCGATGTCCATGGCTTCGACGGCCTGCTGCAGCTCAGGACCCGCCATCCGCGGCTGCCGGTGGTCGTCGTCTCGGGCTATGAGGAGCCGAAGATCATTTCGGAGGCGCTGTCCTATGGCGCTGCCGGCTTCATCCCGAAATCGGCGCGCAAAAGCGATCTCGCCGCCGCCATACGCTCGGTGATGGAAGGCGCGATCTACGTGCCGGAAAACTATGAGGGACAGCCGCCGGACGCCGACAGCACTGACCGCGCCGACATGGTGCAGCGGCTGGCGAAACTGACGCCGCAGCAGTTGCGGGTGCTGCAGATGCTGCGCCAGGGCCTGCTCAACAAGCAGATCGCCTACGAGCTGCAGGTCGGCGAGACCACGGTAAAGGCGCATGTCTCGGAGATCCTGCGCAAGCTCAATGTCTACAGCCGCACGCAGGCGGTGATCGAGGTGTCGAAGCTGGACAATGCGGAGCTGTTTCGCGATCAGGCCGGATTTTGAGATTCCTGTCTATCGGCGAAAATCCAGGCGTCCCGCCGGCCAGCGGCCGTCGATCCTCTCTTCGTTCACAATCAGACCGATCCAGGGCCGCGTGACTGAGGGATCGCTCAGATTGATGTACTTTCCGACCATCCTGCTGCCTTCGCGCCGCGCGTCGATGAGGCCGTGGCGGGCCGCGTTGTCCCAATTGAAATGCAGATAGACCCGCTCCCCCACGGTTCTCACCTCGGCTTGCCCCTGTTTCCATTTGTCCTTTGCATCGCCGGCTATCGTGGGATCGGCGCCGCCGTTCCAGCGGCTGGACCAGTTGCCTTCGATTGTATCGTTTGAGCCACCGTTGCCGCCCCAGGCCTCGGCATTCTCGTCATCCGCTGATCCGGAGAGCGTTGCACTGGAGGCGAAGTCCATGACCTCCTGATCGCCAGGGTTTGGGACGTCCATGACGCCAAACGGGTTGCGTACGGTGCTGCCTGGTTGGGCTGCTTTACTTTTCTGGTTTTTCGGCGTCACGACGAAATCCCTTTCCTGCCTGCTTTTCAATACGCGGGGCAAGTGTCGAGGTTCGCAGATCGGGTCAGGCCCCGCCACCCGTTTCCGGCGATGCGCTATCAGGCCAGCAGATGCTCGGCCAAGTTCAGCGGTAATTTCCTAGTGCGCCGGATGCTCGGCGGGGTACTTTCGCTTGGCGAGATGAGTGTTCACGTCGATAGCTAGCTGTTTCACCCTTTCCGCGTATTTGTAAAAGGAGGGAGTGGCTTGGACAATTTGCTGATAGTCCATCTCCTGCTCGTTCGTTGAAAAAACCGAGTAGCGGATGAACTGGACGGCTTCGCTATTCTCCCTGTGCCAAGCCTCGCCGTGTGCAAGAATGTTGCGTCTAGCGTATAGCGTGCCGGCCTTGTTTTTGATTGCGTTCCATTCGGCCAAAAGAGCATCATCTTTCACGAGCCGCTTGATCATATGCCCGATTAAATCGAGACGCCCTCGGAAATTGCTTGTGGCATTGAACACGTTGCCGAGGATGAAAAATCCTTCGCCGGTGGGACTGCCGATCCCACCTCCGCTGATTGCGCAAAGGATGAGCCTCTGGAACAGATCGCAGTATGCGGACTCCACGCGACTCCACTGGAAGATCGCGAGGCCAAGAGCTTCATAAAACTCGGCATCCGTATTATTTTTGGGCATGACAGCGCACTACCTTACAACTGTATTCTGACGCCGGCGCTGCCCCTCATCCGGCTGCCGCCACCTTCTCCCCGTATAGTGACGGGGAGAAGGAGCTAAGCCAGCAGATGCGCCAGCAGCGCCCTCAGTTGCGCTGGTTTCAGCGGCTTGCGCATCAGCTCTATGCCGGCGGCGCGGGCTGCTTTGGCGACGGCCTCCGATCCGTCGGCGGTGACGATCAGCGCCGGCACGGCGCGGCCGAGATAATCGCGCACTTCGGCTATTGTTGCGGTGCCGAGGTCGCCGTCGTCGAGATGCTGGTCGGCAATGACGATGTCGGGCACCCAGTCGGTGTCGCCGAGCAGGCTGAGCGCATCCTCGGTCGAGGTCGCGGCACGCACCAGGCACTGCCAGCGCTCGAGCAGGAAGGTCATCGCCTGCAACACATCGGCGTCGTTTTCGACCAGCAGCACCTTGGTGCCGAACAGGCCGTAGCCGCGCGGCCGCTCCATCTCGGCAAGGCTGGCGATGGCGTCGGCGCTGGCGCCGATGCCGACCGGCACATCGATGTGGAAGATGGTGCCGCGCCCGACTTTCGACGAAAACGTCACGGGGTGGCCGAGCGCGGCGGCCATGCGCCGCACGATGGCAAGGCCCAGCCCCAGCCCGCCGCCGGAAATTCCGGTATCGGCCGGAATGGCGGAGCCGCGATGGAATTCCTCGAACACCGCCTCGCGCTGGTCGTCGGGAATGCCGCAGCCGGTGTCGGCGACATCGATGCGGATGGTGTCGCCGCGATGCCTGGTGCCGACCAGCACGCCGCCCGAGCGGGTATAGCGCAGCGCATTGGACAGGATGTTCTGCAGGATGCGGCGCAAAAGCGTGCGGTCCGAACGCACCACGGCGCTGACCGGGCGGAATTTAAGTGTCAGCCCCTTCAGCTTGGCAACCGGCTTGAAATCCGAGCGCAGCGACGAAAACAACGTCTCCAGATTGACGTCGCCAATGTCGGGCTGGACCACGCCGGCGTCGAGCTTGGAAATGTCGAGCAGCGTGCGCAACAGGTCTTCCATCGTCTCCAGCGAGCGCTCGACCTGACGGACGAGTTTCTTGCCCTCGTCGCTGGTCTGCACTTCGGCCAGTGCCGAGACCGAGAGGTGGGCGGCGTTCAGCGGCTGCAGCACGTCATGGCTGGCGGCGGCCAGGAACCTGGTCTTGGACAGGTTCGCCAGCTCGGCGTTTTCCTTGGCGGCGCTGAGGTCGATGTTCGACTGTTCCAGCCGGCGCAAGGTCGAGTGCAGTTCCTCGGTGCGCATGCGCACCCGGTTTTCCAGTGAAATTGCAGTCTGGAACAGCGAGAAGGCATTGCCCTGCTGGTCCATCGAGCGCTCGACGCGGCTGACCAGAGCGGCGTTGATCTTCTTCAGCCTGTCGACGTCGTCGATGTCCCTGAGCGGCATGGGCTATTCCGCCGCCTGGCATTCGCCGAAGGCGATGCCGGTGAAAGTCTGGTTGAGGTGCATCGAACGATACTGTTCGCCATAGGTGCCGAAGCCGATGACATTGTTGACCCGGTAAAGCTCCGAAATGTCGCGGAACACCTGGCGGTTGCGGGCGTCGAGCCGGCGCAGCACGCAATCGAAGCCGAGGATCATGTCGATGCCGCCGAGCCGCTCCTCGACGTCGCGCAGTGCGGCGCGCGTCGATTCCACCATGTCCTTGGGCTGGGCGATGGACAGCACGACGCCGTCGTCGATGGCGCAGAAGAACGACAGCGAGCCGTCGGGATGCATCTTCTGGATCGAGCGGCAGTAGTATTCGCCGCCCACCTTCACCACAACGGGGTGAGAGGCGAAGCTCAGCGGCGTCAGGTTCTGCGCAACGATGCCGACCGAGGCTGCATATTCCTCGGCCGCATTGGTGGCGTTGAACTCGCGCACGGTGCGGTGGTCCGGGTCGGATGCCGTCACCACCAGCTTTTCGTCGGTGGGGATGAAATTGTCGGTCTTGAAGACGTGGAAGGGAATTTCGGTAGCAATCAACACGATGATGGCGCTGTCTGACGCCACCTTGCCGTTCGAAATCAGACTGGTGGTTTCGAATTTGAGGTCGTCGCCCGCCGAACCGCCGAGCAGCGGGATGTCGTCCAGCCCCCAATGGATGGCCGAGGTCACCGCTTCCTCGGCAAAGGACAGGCCGTCGATGAAGCAGAGCGCGAAGGTGCTTTTGGTATGGCAACAGCCGAGGCGCCCGCGCAGTAGGCGCCGCAGGGCCTCGACTTCATCAGTGATCCTGTCCATGCCCGACGAGGAGAGATTGTCGACCATGGTGCTGACCGCCGAAAACGACGCGGAGGGAAAGAGCAGCGCCAGCACATGGCCTTCCTCCAGGCCCTGGGGGGTAATCTCGCCGGCGGTCGAGCAGGCGGCGTAGGCCAGCGTCGGCGCGTGGGTCTTCAGCCCTTGCGAAAGGACGCTCGCGTCAAACAGGCTCTGGGAGAAGAACAGCAGGGCAAAGCCGGCATCGATGGCTGCGGCCTCGACGGCGACCGCCAGGGCGAATGCATCGGCGTCGGGCTCGTCGGTGGTGAGCGCCGACAGACCGGATGCATAGCTCGTCCGTGAACTGGCCAGAGGCTTCCTCCCGATATCCTCCGACGCTTCCTGCGCGCGCCCGTTTTATGTCTCTCGGCGCGCTGGCGTCGAGGGCATTGTTGCCCCCTATTCGCTCTTTGGCAATGGGGCGGACAGGCCCATGATTTTCGTTTTCTCCATGACCGAAAGTACAATGAGCGCCGTGTGTTTTTTGCGCTTTGTGCAGTGTACCAATAGCGCATGGCCGAGCGCCAAAGCCGCATCGGCAGCATGACTACCAAGGTCATACCCAGGGAGGATGCATGTCGGACGTTTCGTTTGTCGTGAACGGAAAACGGATCAGCGGCGCTGCCGAGGACCGAACGCTTCTGGTTCATTTCCTGCGCGAAAATCTTGGTCTCACCGGAACGCATGTCGGTTGTGACACCTCTCAATGCGGCGCCTGCGTCGTGCATGTCGACGGCAAGGCGGTGAAGTCCTGTTCGATGCTGGCCGTGCAGGCCTCCGGGTCGACCGTGGTGACGATCGAAGGGCTTGCCAATGGCGGCGACCTGCATCCGATGCAGGCCGCGTTCAAGGAACATCATGGGCTGCAATGTGGCTTCTGCACGCCGGGCATGATCATGACCGCGACCGACATGGTCGCGCGCCATCCCGAAGGCCTCGATGAGGCGACGGTGCGCGCCGAGCTCGAAGGCAACATCTGCCGCTGCACCGGCTACCACAACATCGTCAAGGCGATCCTCGCCGCATCGCAGACTATGGCGAAGGTGCCGAAGGGCAGGGCGAAACAGGCAGCGTAAGAAAGAAGCGAGTAGCGAATAGGGAGTAGCGAGTAGTCGGTTTAGCCGAACCGCTCCGAGCACAATTCCCTACTCACTAATCACTATTCGCCACTCACTATTCGCTATTCCGGAGGAATTCCTATGGGCATTGAAGGCATCGGCGCTCGGGTCGTGCGCAAGGAAGACAAACGCTTCATCACCGGCGCCGGCCGCTATGTCGACGACATGGTGGTTTCCGGCATGAAGCATGCCGCTTTCGTGCGCAGCCCGCACGCGCATGCTCAGATCAAGAAGATCGACGTCAGACGAGCGCAGGCGATGCCCGGCGTCATCGGCGTCTTGACCGGCAAGGAGCTCAAGGCCGACGGCATCGGCAACCTGATCTGCGGCTGGATGATCCATTCCAAGGACGGCTCGCCGATGAAGATGGGCGCGTGGTCGCCGCTGGCCGTCGACAAGGTGCGCTATGTCGGCGACGCGGTCGTCATCGTGGTGGCGGAAACCAAGGGCCAGGCCCGCGACGCGGCCGAAGCGGTCGAGATCACCTACAAGGAATTGAAGGCGGTGGTCGATGCCACTAAGGCGCTGCAAAAAGGTGCGCCGCAGGTCCATGCCGAAGCCGAGGACAATCTTATCTTCGACTGGGAGATCGGCGATGCCAAGGCGACCGACGCGGCGATCCAGGCGGCGGCCCATGTCACCCGCATGAAGATCGTCAACAACCGGCTGGTTCCCAACGCCATGGAGCCGCGCGCTGCGCTTGGCCATTACGACAAGGCCGAGGACCATTTTACCTGCTGGACGACGTCGCAGAACCCGCATGTCGCGCGGCTAGTGATGAGCGCCTTCTACAATGTCGCGCCGGAAAACAAGCTGCGCGTCATTGCGCCCGATGTCGGCGGCGGCTTCGGCTCGAAGATCTACATCTATCCCGAAGAGATCGTCTGCCTGTGGGCGTCGAAGAAGACCGGCGTGCCGGTCAAATGGGTTGCCGACCGTACCGAAAGCTTTCTCACCGACGCACATGGCCGCGACCATGTCTCGACGGTCGAAATGGCGTTCGACAAGAACAACAAGATCACCGGCTTCAAAGTCGACACCATCGCCAATCTCGGCGCCTACATGTCGCTGTTCTCGTCTTGCGTGCCGACCTATCTCTACGCGACGCTGCTGTCGGGCCAGTACAACATCCCGACGATCCACGCCAATGTGCGCACCGTCTACACCAACACGGCACCCGTCGATGCCTATCGTGGGGCAGGGCGGCCGGAAGCGACCTATTTGCTCGAACGCACAATGGAGACCGCCGCACGCGAACTCGGCGTGTCTCCGGCGGAGCTTCGGCGCGCCAATTTCATCACCGAGTTTCCGCATCAGACGCCGGTCATCATGAACTATGACGCCGGCGACTATGGAGCTTCACTCGATGCGGCGACACAGGCGTCCGACTATGCCGGCTTCGCCAAGCGCAAAGCGGCGGCCGCCAGCCAGGGCAGGCTGCGCGGCATCGGCATGAGCTGCTATATCGAGGCCTGCGGCATCGCGCCGTCGGCGGCGGTCGGTTCGCTCGGCGCCGGCGTCGGTCTGTGGGAATCGGCCGAGGTGCGGGTCAATGCCGTCGGCACGATCGAGGTGCTGACCGGCTCGCACAGCCACGGCCAGGGCCATGAGACGACCTTCGCGCAACTGGTCACCCAGCGCTTCGGCGTGCCGCTCGACTCGGTGTCGATCGTCCATGGCGACACCGACAAGGTGCAGATGGGCATGGGCACCTACGGCTCGCGCTCGGGCGCGGTCGGCATGTCGGCAATTGCCAAGGCGCTCGACAAGGTCGAGGCCAAGGCCAAGAAAATCGCCGCCCATCTGCTCGAGGCCGACGAGGGCGACATCGTCATCGAGAATGGCGAGGTCAAGGTTGCCGGCACCGACAAGAGCCTGCCCTGGTTCCAGGTGGCGCTTGCCGCCTACACCGCTCACAATCTGCCGGCAGGCATGGAGCCGGGACTGAAGGAAACAGCCTTCTACGATCCGGCGAACTTCACTTTCCCGGCGGGCTGCTACATCTGCGAGGTCGAGATCGATCCGGAAACCGGCACGACCGAGATCGTCCAGTTCGTCGCGGCGGACGATTTCGGCAACATCATCAACCCGATGATCGTCGAGGGTCAGGTGCATGGCGGCATCGCCCAGGGCATCGGCCAGGCGCTGCTGGAAGGCGCGCACTATGACGATAGCGGGCAGCTGCTAACGGCGAGCTACATGGACTACACCATGCCGCGCGCGGACGACCTGCCGTCATTCAAGGTGTCGACCTCGAACACGCCGTGTCCGAGCAATCCGCTCGGCATCAAGGGCTGTGGCGAGGCCGGCGCCATCGGCTCGCCGCCGGCGGTCATCAACGCCATCACCGACGCTTTGGGGATTGTGGACATCGCCATGCCAGCCTCGCCGTCAACGGTGTGGGCGGCGATTAGGGCGAAGAAATGAGTGAGTAGGGAGTAGTGAGTAGGGAATGGGCATTACCGGAGATGACAGCGTCCCTATTCCCTACTCACTACTCACTACTGCCTAACCACTTCAGGGGAGGATCCCATGTACGCAGTCAACTACCACCGCGCCGCCTCGGTCGCCGACGCCGCCAAGCTGGTGAAGAGCGGCGACGCCAGGCTTTTGTCAGGCGGCATGACGCTGATCCCGGCGATGAAGACGCGGCTCGCCGCACCGTCCGACCTGATCGACCTGTCGCGGATCAAGGAGCTGCAAGGCGTCAAGGTGTCGGGCAAGACCGTCACCATCGGCGCCGCCACAACCCATTACGACGTCGCCAATGACGAGAAGCTGCGGAAGGCCTGTCCGGCGCTTGCCCACCTTGCGTCGCTGATTGGCGATCCGGCGGTGCGCCACAAGGGCACGATCGGCGGCTCGGTCGCCAACAACGACCCAGCCGCCGATTATCCGGCGGCGCTCTTGGCGCTGGGCGCCACCATCGTCACCAACAAGCGCGAGATTTCAGCCGCGAAATTCTTCACCGGCCTGTTCGAAACGGCGCTGAAAGAAGGCGAGATCATCACCGCGGTGAGTTTTACCGCGCCGGCCAAGGCTGCTTACGAAAAATTCCGCAACCCGGCCTCGCGCTATGCGATCGTCGGCGTGTTCGTGGCAAAGGGCAAGGACGGGGTCAGCGTTGCCGTTACCGGCGCCGGCGATGACGGTGTGTTCCGCTCGAAGGAGATCGAAGCAGCACTGGCGAAGAATTTTGCCGCATCGGCGCTCGACGGCGTGAAAGTGCCGGCGAAGAATTTGATGACCGACCTCCACGCTTCGGCCGAATACCGTGCCAATTTGATCGCCGTGATGGCCAAGCGCGCGGTGGCGGCAGCCAACGCCTGACATCATAAAGCTACTGACAAGGAAAGGGGCCATCGCGGCCCCTTTGTTCGTCTGTGGCGGGCTGTAACTGCCCAGTCCTTGCGGGTTCGCTGCCACGCGCAAATCCGTTGTTTCAGGAAATTCCCGTGCAAGAACAGGCGCATACTTCCCAAGGGACTGCCCAGCCCCATTCTCGCACTTGCACAATCTGATATTGCACTGCAATATGTATAGCTTGGCGGAACACGGGGTGGATTCTGCGCGCGGCGGTGTGAGCTGCGCCAAGATCTTGCGTCGTAGAGGATCGGCATGGCCGACATCTCCGCAGCGTCTGTTGCCCTGCCGCGGGCCACAGCCGACAAAGCAGCCAGAGCAAGACTGGCCTATCTCGATGGTTGGCGCGGGCTTTCGATCGCACTGGTGCTGATCGGCCATTTCTTCCCCGTTCCCGGGATCAATCTCGGCGTGCTCGGCGTCGAGTTCTTCTTCGTGCTCTCAGGCCGGCTGATGGGCGAGATACTGTTCATCGAACGCTTTCCGCTGAAAAAATTCTTCAAGCGCCGCTTTTCGCGCATCTATCCCGCGCTGCTGGTGTTCGTGACATCAGCCATGATCGGGCTCTCCGGCACCTTTATCGGCTTCAAATGGAAGGCGGCGCTGACGGCGCTGACATTCACCTACAACTATGCCGGAATTCTCATCACCCGCGCCGGCGCGCTCGACCACATCTGGTCGCTATGCGTGGAAGAGCATGCCTACATCATCCTGGCGCTGATCAGCGTGGTGGTGACCGGGCGGGGTAATGTCGTTCGGCTGCTGGTGACGCTGTCGCTGCTGGCGATGGCCAATGGCGCCATTTCGTACTGGGCACTCGGCATGGATTACGAGCACAGCTATTGGCGCACCGATGTGCATATCGCCTCGATCCTGCTGTCGGCATCGATCTGCCTGCTCAAGCACGATGACCGGCTGCCGGCATTCCTGACGAGCCCCTATGTCAGCCTCGTGTCGGCGGCGGCGGCTATATTGCTGTTCCTCGATCCGGTGCCGACGCCGATCCATTACCTACTGGCGGTGCCGTTGCTGGCGCTTGCCGTCAATACGCTGGACACCAGCAACTGGCATCTTACCGGCCTGCTTTCATCCAGGCCGATGGTGATGATCGGGCTATGGTCGTACTCGCTCTATCTCTGGCAACAGCCCTTCTACAAATTCGTCGCCGAGCAGGGCAGTGCACCGATCCCGATGCTGGCGGCTGTCTTCGCCTGTGCATTATGCAGCTACTATCTGGTCGAGAAGCCCGCGCGGGCCTGGCTGAACCGGAATTGGTGAGGGCTACGGACTCCTAATCTTATGCTGCCGTGGCGATCTGCTTGCCGATCATCAGCCAGCGATGCGTCAGCCCGCAATCTGCCTGAGGTAGTAGCGCACGGTCTTCTTGCCGCCATGGATCACCGCGTCGCCGACCTCGGCGAAGCCAAGCGCGGCATGGAAGGCGTCCGAAGCCGGATTGGGCGGTTCGGCATTCACCTCGCACGTGACGATGCTGTGGCCCGCGCATGCGACTTCCCCGAACAGATCCTCGTAGAGCCGGCGGGCATGGCCGCGGCCGCGCGCTTGCGCCGCGACGACGACGCGGTCGACATAGACGAAGCGTGGATAGCGCTCGCGGAACCAGAGGAAATTCGGGCTGTCGTAGCGCGCATCCTGGTCGAAGGTCATGATGAAGGCTTCGAGCGCGCCGATGCGCCTGACGTAAAACGCTTCGCCAAGAAGGAAGGACAGCCGTTCGGGCTCGAGCCATGACAGTTCGGCGGCGTGCTCGTTGTTGAGTGCGAGGATGGCCGCTTCGTCCTGAGGCGAGACACGGCTGATCGGCGACGGCCCACTCACGGCTTCGCTCATCATGCTCTGGCCGCCGCAATCGTCGCGGCAACCAGCGCCCCATCGGTGACTGTGGTGCGATACTCGCGGTCGAGATCGGTGCCGCCCATGCCGACTTGCGGGTTGCGGTAGGCCATGGCGCTCGGTACGTCCTTGAGCGCGGCGAAATGCAGTTCCGTCAGCCCGGTTGATGCCAGCACCCCGGCGATGTTTTCGGGGTCCAGCGCGCCGCAGCCGAGGATGATGATGCGGCCGTCGGCCTGGCGGACGAGATCCGCCAACAGGCCGGCGCCTTCCACCGCGGTGTCCCTCTGGCCGCTGGTCAGCACGCGGCCGACCTTGCAGCGGATTAGCGCTTCCAGCGCCTCGGCCGGGTCGCGCGTCATGTCGAAGGCGCGGTGGCAGGTAACGGCGAGCGGACCGGCGGCATCGACCAGCGCGCCCATGCGGGTTTCATCGATGGTGCCGTCGGCATCGAGGCAACCGACAACGACGCCGGCGACGCCGAGGTCACGAAGCGCTGCGACATCGGCGAGCATCGAGCTGTATTCGGCCTCGCTGTAGAGGAAATCGCCGCCGCGCGGCCGCACGATGACATGGAAGGGAATGGTCGCGCTCTCGAGTGCGGCGCGCACCGTGCCGAGGCTGGGCGTGATGCCGCCTTCGACCAGGCTGGCGCAGAGCTCGACCCGGTCGGCGCCGGCGGCCTGCGCAGCCAGCAGTCCATCGATGCCTTCGACGCAGATTTCGATCAGGGGGCGAGCATTTCCGGCCAAGGGGCGATCCTTCATGATTGCATGACGGCCAGCCCTAGCATCGGCTCGGTTGGCGGGGAAGCCGGAACAGCCAGTCGCTGCTTGGGCCAGCCCGGCAACCCTGCCTAGGTCCGTAGCGAGAGATCTATTGTTTCTGCAGCACCGTGTTCTTGGCGCCTTGTTCGACCTGGTCGATGACCAGCAGCTTGACCGGGGCGTCGCCGATGTTGGTGGCCTGGTGCCATTGGCCGATCATCTCGATGATGAAATCGCCCGTCTTGTAGGTGTTGCTGTTGCCGGTCTCGACATTCGTCACTTTGAGTGTCCCGGCCTCGACATAGGCGTAGCGGGCAAACGGGTGCTTGTGCACCGGCAGAGTGGCGCCGACCGCAATGTCATAGGTTGAAACCAGCACCTGGACATTTTTCTGCGGCAGCACGATCGGCTGGCCGGACGCCGTCTGGCTGCGATCGGCAAGCGGTGTGACGACAACCGGCGGGCTGGTACTGTCCAGCGCCCGAGCGGGGTTTGCAGATAGCGCTGCCGCGAACAGCAGCATCGATGCCAGAATCTTTCGCATGGTTCCTCCAGGTTTTACCGCCACCGCGCGGCGCGACGCCAAAGTTCTAACTCTCGTCAGTTACTGGAGACACAACGTCATCCGCCGGTGCCGTCGTCCATCATCGTATTGGTGAGCGCTTCATAGATGTTGCTGCATACCTGAGACCGCGGACAGTGTTTTACGATGAATGCCGGCACGACAGTCAGTGCGGCGGCGATCAGGATTTGCAGGAAGAGAGGAGCAGGCTCGAAGCGTTTGCCAAACAAGGCTCGGCAAGCGAAGTAGAGACTTTGAGCCAGGCATGCCCAGACAAGGACATGCAACAGCGTGCTCGTTGCTCGGGCATAGGGCGTTATGTATCCGTCGGGAAAGCCGACCATGCCAAGGTCGACGAGCCACTGCAGAGCCAGAACGCAGGACAGGCATGCCCACAGGAAGAGCGCTGCGCGGGTAACCAAAACTCTGCTGCGATCCACGCTCATGTGCGATCGAAGCACAACTGCGCTCGGTCTTCCAGAGCGGCTGCTGCGTGGCTTGGAGTGTGGCCTATTTCAGAGTGCGCAGCGTGATCGAATAGCGGTGCCCGGCGACCGGAGGAATGCTGTGCTCCCACTCGTGGCGCGCCGGGCCGTCAATGAGATAGACAGATCTCGGCTGAACCTCGATCGTCTTGCGATCCCATTTCGAGCCGTTTTTTCGGCGCAGCCGAAAGCTGCAGGGCGCCAGCAGGGAGACGCCGGCGACGAGATCGAAATGCGGCTTGTCGCGATGCCAACCTATGCCCGCGCCCGGCCGATACTCGTTGATGAGCACTTGCGCGAATTCCGTGGCCTGCCTGCCGGCAAAATCCGCGACCTTGTCGCGAAGCGGCAGCAGGAATTTCGGGATGGGCGGCGCTTCGACGACCTGGCGCCGGTCGTAGTCATAGCGCCAGCCGAAGCCGGCGACCTGCCGGTTGGCAATATGGCCATGGAAATCGAACGGCTTGAAGGACAGTTCATTGAGGTGACGGACCAGTTCCGCCTCTTCGTCCGTTGTGATCAGGCCCGGCCGGTAGGAAAATCCTTCCGGCAGCGTGTCGGCCGCGCCGAAGAGATCGCCCTGGCTGGCATACGCTGTTGTGCTGGATTTCGTCTGTGCCATCTGACGGAGAGATAGGAAGCCTCGCCGCCTGGGCAAGATTTTCGGCGTTGTGATGCGCCTCCCTGACGGAACCTCCGCATCGTTGCGGCATTACGCATTTTCGAAGCAGGATCTGGGGCGAAGCAAGATTTTGGGACGAAGCAGGATTTTCGACATGCCGTCCACTGCCATCCGCAACACCCATTACGACCCGTCGACGAAAATCCTCTCGGTCTGGTTCGTTCCAAGCGGAGCCCGCTACGACTATGAAGAGGTCGAGCCTGAGACCTATGCGGCGTTCCGGGCCGCCTTCTCGAAAGGGCAATTTTTCAACGAGTTCGTGCGCGACCGCTACCGGTTTCACTTGGTTGAAGAAGGGCGTCCGCGAGCAACCGGGTTCTGAAGGTGCGGTGATCCGTATAAGGTCGCGAACCCCAATTGCTTTTCAAATTGACTTGTTTCAACCTGCTTTGTGGGGACGGACAATGCCGTGGTCGAGATGGCCGTAACATTGGGGGAGGCAGCTTTTGAAATGCATATTGATTATACTCGGCGTGGTAGGTGTCCTGTCTTCAGCTGCGTCTGCAAAAGATAATCGACAACACATCGACCCTGCCTATCAAAAAAACATCAACTATCTGGCCGGGCTGTCCGACGCCCAGTTGAAATTGGTCGTAACATGGTCAGCTAACGTCATCGCCGTTACGACGCGATGCCCGGCGCTGCAGCTGACTCCAGACGGAAAATCCAAAATAACGGCGATATACATCTTGTACGATGTGCAAGATAAACACCTGATACCCAATCCCCCCGAATTCAAGAGAGCCATCAGGTTTTATGAAGGCGCTTACCGCACGGCGGCGCAACGCACGGACAGCTGTCGGGCGGAGAAAGCCAAGGACCCGGGAAGCTACCGGTAAATAGTTGTCGGCATGATCGACTAGAAGTGATTTGGCTCGCCGGAACCCCGGCGAAGCGCGAATTCTCTATAGCCCCTTCGCCAAATCGCCGTGAGAACTCACGGCCCGAAAACGCGACCGGACCGCGCGGACGCGCTTCGCCTTGCTGGTGACGCCCCCACCGTCACTTCGCAACCGAGCCCCCGAGAAAATGGACCTGGAGGCTTCTAGCGCGGGCATCGATTGTCTGGAAAGGCAACGGCGCTCTGGCTTGGTTGAATTATCGGCCGCCACCGCGGAAATCGTGCGGACGGAAGCCAAACGGCGACTGCATAGCCGCTCATCAAAGCCCTGTTCAACTCCTCAATTCGTGGTAAGGTGATTATACCAGTTAATAACATGACGATCGGCGCGGCCGTCGTTCAAAGCGGGAGTAGGGATAGATGACGACGATTGCGCTGTTCGGTGCCGGCGGCAAAATGGGTTACCGCCTGTCGACCAATTTTCGCGGATCGCCCTACACGGTACGCCATGTCGAGGTCAGCGAGGCCGGCCGCGATCGGCTGAAGACCGGACTGGGCTTCGACGCGGTCAGTGCCGATGCGGCGCTGGACGGGGCGGATATCGTCATCCTGGCCGTTCCCGACACGCATATCGGCAAGGTGGCGGCTGATATCGAGAGCAAGCTCGCGCCTGGCACGATGGTGATAGTGCTCGACGCGGCCGCACCCTTCGCCGGCCATCTGCCCAACCGGCCGGACCTGACCTATTTCGTCACCCATCCCTGTCATCCGCCGATCTTCAACGACGAGACCGACATGGCGGCCAAGAAGGATTATTTTGGCGGCGTCAAGGCCAAGCAGCATATGGTCAGCGCGCTGATGCAGGGGCCGGAAGCGGACTACGCCAAGGGCGAGGCGGTCGCAAAAATCATCTGGGCGCCGGTCATGCGCTCGCACCGTGTCACCGTCGAACAGATGGCGCTGCTGGAGCCCGGTCTATCGGAGACGGTGTGCGCGTCACTGCTTGTCGTCATGAAGGAAGCCGTCGACGAGGTCGTCGCGCGAGGCGTCGACCAACAGGCGGCGCTCGATTTCCTGCTCGGCCACATGAACGTGCTCGGCGCCGTGATTTTCGGCGAGACCAAGGGCGTATTCTCGGATGCCTGCAACAAGGCGATCGAATTCGGCAAGCCGGTGCTGATGCGCGACGACTGGAAGCGGGTGTTCGAGCCGGAAGAGATCGCCGCGAGCATTCGGCGCATTACCTGAGACAGGCCGAGTCGGGGGGCTTGCCGGAGCGCCTCGATGGCTCGACACACCCGCCATGACGCCCAGATGTTTTTGCTCGGTGGGCACACGTCACCTCAATTCATGATTGACTCATCATACCAGTTGGCTTAGCTGTTGATGGCTTGAGCAAGGGTCCGCGGGAAGTACGAAGCCTGGGCGAGTGGAGGGACGGCGGGGGAGCAGCGATCGTTTGGGAAGCCGGCAACGGCATTTCAGCCCGAACCGATCGGCGGCCCGCGCTGCGCGACGAATTCGAATGCAGAGGCCTTGATTGATCAAGGCAATTTTTCAAACGGGAGGACATCATGAAACTCACACGCAGAATGACACTTGCGGCGTTCGCCGGCATGCTGGCGCTTGGCACGGCGGTACCCGCCTATGCGGCCGACCTCATTGCCATCATCACGCCCTCGCACGACAATCCGTTCTTCAAGGCGGAAGCCGTCGGCGCCGAAGCCAAGGCCAAGGAACTCGGCTACGAAGCGCTTGTGCTCGTCCATGACGACGATGCCAACAAGCAGTCCGAATTGATCGACACCGCGATCGGTCGCGGCGCCAAGGCGATCATCCTCGACAATGCCGGCGCCGACGCCACTGTCGCTGCCGTGCAGAAGGCCAAGGACGCGGGCGTGCCGTCGTTCCTGATCGATCGCGAGATCAACGCCACCGGCGTCGCCGTGGCTCAGATCGTCTCCAACAACTACCAGGGCGCCCAGCTCGGCGCGCAGGAGTTCGTCAAGCTGATGGGCGAGAAGGGCAATTTCGTCGAGCTGGTCGGCAAGGAATCCGACACCAATGCCGGCATTCGCTCGAAGGGCTATCATGACGTCATCGACGATTATCCGGATCTGAAGATGGTCGCCCAGCAATCGGCCAACTGGAGCCAGACGGAAGCCTATTCCAAGATGGAATCGATCCTGCAGGCCAACCCGGATATCAAGGGCGTCATCTCCGGCAACGACACCATGGCGATGGGCGCGTATGCGGCGCTGGTTGCGGCGAACCGCAAGGACGTCATCGTCGTTGGCTTCGACGGATCCAACGACGTGCGCGACTCCATCACCGCGGGCGGCATCAAGGCAACCGTCCTGCAGCCGGCCTATGCGCAGGCGCAGATGGCGGTCGAGCAGGCCAACGACTTCATCAAGAACAAGAAGTCGCCGGCCAAGGAAAAGCAGCTGATGGACTGCGTCTTGGTCAATGGTGACAATGCTGCCAAGCTGGAAACGTTTGCGCTGACCAACTGAGCCGGCGTGACATGAATAGCGAGGGGCGACCCAAGGGTCGTCCCTCGTCGCCATTTTCCGTGGGTGCCGACCACCATGCTGAACAACAAACCATCATGCTGAACAACAAGCCGAACTGGCCGATCCTTGTCGTTGCAGTCGGCATCAGCCTGACCGCCTGCAAGATCCTGCCGACGCCCTCGGGGGACAGCGGCAGCGCCGCCGCCTTCAATCCGGACAAGATGGTCGAGGAGATATGGGCGGCGAAGGTCGTGCCTTACCTCCAGCAGAAAGCCGGGCCGTTTGCCGAAGTCCACGCTCTGGCGAAAACCGATCCTGCTTCCGCCGGCGCCAAATATGGCAATCCGAAGAAGCAGGCGAATTCGCCATGGACCTTCGCGGTTCGCGTCGAGGGCAAGATCATCGCCGCCAACACGCAGTCGCGGGCAGCGACCATGGATGTCGATGTCGACGGCGACGGCAAGGCCGATGCGCGGGTACAGATCGGACCGGCGATGCGCGGAACCGCGCTGCGCGACAGCCTCGATTTCATCCAGTTCAACGATTTTACCAACCAGATCGACTTCGCCCAGTTCGGCAAGGCGTTCAACGCCTATGCCGTCAAGGCCGTGCTTGCCAAACTGCCGCGTGACGCCTTGGAGGGCCGGACCGCCAAGGTCCTCGGCGCCTATACGCTCGAAAACGGCCAGGACCTGCCGCTGGTGACGCCGGCGGAGGCAGAAATCGGGCCGAAGCCATGAGCGCTGCGGTTGCTCACGATGTCATCCTGAAACTGGAGGACGTCTGCAAGGTCTATTCCGGCACCGTCGCGGTCAAGCGCGCGAATTTCGAGGTGCGCAAGGGCGCCGTCAATGTGCTGGTCGGCGAAAACGGCGCCGGCAAATCGACGCTGATGAAGATCATCGCCGGCGTCGAACAGCCGACGCTCGGCCGGATCCTCCTGGAAGGGGAGGAGGTCTCCTTCTCGTCATCGGGCGACGCGGTGAACCGCGGCATCGGCATGGTGTTCCAGGAGCTGAACCTGTTTGGCAATATGACCGTCGCCGAGAACATCTTCGCCACGCGCGAGATCACCAACCGGTTCCGCAAGATCGACCGCAAGGAGCAGGAGCGTCGCGCGGCGCAATTTCTCGAACGCCTGCAGGCCGGGATAAGGCCCGACATGCTGGTCGAGGATCTGCGCATCGGCCAGCAGCAGCTGGTCGAGATCGCCAAGGCGGTTTCGCTCGATGCGCGCATCCTGATCATGGACGAGCCGACCTCGGCGCTCAGTGCGGCGGAAGTCGAGATCCTGTTCAAGGTGATCGCCGACCTCAAGGCGCGCGGCGTGGCGATCGTCTACATCTCGCACCGGCTGGAAGAACTGATCCGCATCGGCGACTACATCACCGTGCTGCGCGATGGGCACATCACCGGCCAGGAGGAGATGAAGAACGTCGACACCCGGTGGATCGTGCGGCAGATGATCGGCTCCGACGCCAAGGATTTTGCCAAAGCCGACGGCCATGTTCCCGGCGAAGAGATATTCCGCGCCGAGGACATCTGCCTGCCGCGGGCTACCGGCGGGCTGGCGGTCGATCATGTCTCGCTGTCGCTGCGCGCCGGCGAGATACTCGGCATATACGGCCTGATGGGCGCCGGGCGAAGCGAGCTGTTCGACTGCATCATGGGCCGCCATGGCCAGGCGACCGGCGCGATCTTCATCGCCGGCAAAAAGGTCAAGGAGCGCGACACGACGCGGCGCATCCGGCGCGGGCTGGCGCTGATCCCCGAAGACCGCCAACGCGAAGGGCTGGTGTCGATCCTGTCCGTCGCCAGCAATCTGACGCTGGCCAGCCTGTCGCGGTTCGTGCGCATGTTCCACATTCGTGGCGGCCAGGAGAAGCAGGCGGTGACGCAGATGGTGCGGGAACTGGCGATCAAGGTCGCCGACCCGGCGCAGGAGGTCTCGTCGCTGTCGGGCGGCAACCAGCAAAAGGTGGTGATCGGAAAGGCGCTGCTCACCGGGCCGAAGGTGCTGCTGATGGACGAGCCGAGCCGTGGCATCGATGTCGGCGCCAAGGCCGACGTCTTCCGCACCATGCGCAAACTGTCGCGAGACGGGCTCGGCATTCTGTTCGCCACCTCGGATCTCGATGAGGTGATGGCGCTGTCCGATCGCATCGCGGTGATGAGCAATGGAAAACTGACGGGCATGTTCGATCGCGCCGAGGCGACGGAGGCAGCCCTTGTCGCCGCCTCGGCACTTGGCCACGGACCGGCCCCGCATACGGAGAACCCATGACTGACATCCCGGCCAAGGCGGCTGTCTCCTCCGTTTCGAGCGGCTCGCTGCTGCTGACGCTGATGAAGGCGAGGACCTTCATCGCGCTGATCGCCGTCTTGATCTTCTTCTCGATCGCGGCGCCGAATTTCCTGTCGACAGCCAATCTGATCCTGATGTCGAAACATGTGGCGCTGAACGCCTTCCTCGCCATGGGCATGACCTTCGTCATCATCACCGGCGGCATCGATCTCTCAGTCGGCTCGATCGTCGGCCTGTGCGGCATGGTCGCCGGCTACCTCGTGCTCAACGGCATCGACCTGCAATTCGGCTACACCGTCTATTTCAACGTCGTCGAGATCGCGCTGATCACGCTGGCGGTCGGCATATTGATCGGCGCCGTCAACGGACTGCTGATCACCAGGCTGAACGTCGCGCCGTTCATCGCCACGCTCGGCGTGCTCTATGTCGCGCGCGGCCTGGCGTTGCTGTCGTCGGACGGCCGCACCTTCCCCAACCTCGTCGGCAAGCCGGAGCTTGGCACCACCGGGTTTGGTTTCCTCGGCGCCGGGCGGCTGCTCGGCCTGCCGGTGGCGATCTGGATCCTGATCGTCGTTGCGCTGGTTGCGGCATATCTCGCCAAATACACGCCGCTCGGCCGCCACATCTTCGCCGTCGGCGGCAATGAACGGGCGTCGCGAATTTCGGGCGTTCGTGTCAACATGGTGAAAATGTTCGTCTACATGTTCTCCGGCTTTTGCGCGGCGATCGTCGGTTTGATCATCTCGTCCGAACTGATGGCCTCGCATCCGGCGACGGGCGAAAGTTTCGAGCTCAACGCCATTGCGGCGGCAGTGCTCGGCGGCACCTCGATGTCAGGTGGGCGCGGCACGATCGGCGGCACCATTGTCGGCGCCTTCGTCATCGGCATTCTTTCGGACGGGTTGGTGATGATGGGCGTGAGTTCCTTCTGGCAGATGGTGATCAAGGGCCTTGTCATCATCGTCGCCGTCGTCGTCGACCAAGCGCAGCGCCGGCTGCAGAGCCGGGTGACGTTGATGCAGATGGCAAAGGCAGGCTGAGCATGGCGGAGTTGCGGGGAGGGCTCATCGGCTGCGGCTTCTTTGCCATCAACCAGATGCATGCCTGGCGCGACATTGAAGGCGCCGCGATGGTCGCCATTTGCGACCGCGACCCGGAGCGGCTGCGCATCATCGGCGACCAGTTCGGCATTGCGAAGCGCTACACCGACGCGGCAGAGATGTTTGCAAGCGAAAGCCTCGACTTCGTCGATATCGCCACCACCGTTCCCAGCCATCGTCCGCTGGTCGAGATGGCGGCCCTGCACCGTGTGCCGGTGATTTGCCAAAAGCCGTTCGCGCCGACGCTTGCCGACGCCAAGGCGATGGTGAGGGCCTGCGTGGAAGCCGGCGTACCGCTGATGGTGCATGAGAATTTTCGCTGGCAGTCGGCGATCCAGGCGGTGCGTGCCGTGCTGGACAGCGGCGAGATCGGCACGCCGTTCTTCGGGCGCATCTCCTTCCGCTCCGCCTATGACGTGTTTTCCGGCCAGCCCTATCTCGCCAAGGGAAAGCGCTTCATCATCGAAGACCTCGGTATCCACATCCTCGACATCGCCCGTTTTCTACTCGGCGACGTATCGACGATCACGACGCGAACGGCGCGCATCAACCCCGATATCGCCGGCGAGGACGTCGTAACGATGCTGATGGATCACAAGAGCGGCGCCACCTCAGTCGTCGACTGCAGCTACGCGACGAAGCTTGCCGTGGAGCCGTTTCCCGAAACGCTTATCGAGATCGACGGCAGCGACGGCACGATCCGCTTGGCGCAGGGATATCGGCTCACCGTCACCGGCAGGAGCGGCACGAAGATCACCGACGTTTCGCCGCCCGTACTCGCCTGGGCATCGCGCCCATGGCACAACATCCAGGAGAGCGTCGTCGCCATCCAGCAGCACTGGGTCGACTGCCTGGCAAAGGGAACCGAGCCGGCGACCTCGGGCGCCGACAATCTCAAGACATTCGCGCTGGTCGAGGCGGCCTATCTGGGCGCCGCGAGCCACGAACCTGTCCACCTGGATGGCTTGCTGACATGACAGCCGACGCCTTCCTCCTATACGGCACACGCGTGGTCGAGGCCGAGCCGGTTAGGCTGAGTGCGGGCTTGCTCAGCGCCGACTTTGTCAACGGCAGCCTGCGCACCATCCGTTACGGCGGCATCGAAGTGCTGCGCGCCATCGCCTACATCGTGCGCGACCGCGACTGGGGCACCTATGAACCGGCGCTGACGGACCTTGCCGTCGATCAGAACGCCGACAGCTTCTCCGTCAGCTACTCCGCAACTTGCTTAGCACCGGGCGGAAGCCGGCTCGACTTTCGCGCTACGATCAAGGGCTCCGCCAACGGTCACCTAGTGTTCGACGTCAGCGCGGTCCCTGAAAGCGATTTCGAGACCAATCGCTGCGGTTTTTGCGTCCTGCATCCGATCGCCGGCCTCGCCGGCAGCCCGGTCACGGTCGAGCATACCGACGGCAGCGTGGTGGCGACGAAACTGCCGCTGTTGATCGATCCCTGGCAGCCTTTCAAGGATTTGCGCGCGATCACCCATGAAGTCCGGTCGGGCATTACTGCCGAATGCCGGATGGAGGGCGACACTTTCGAGATGGAGGACCAGCGTAACTGGTCGGACGCGTCCTACAAGACCTATGTGCGGCCACTCGCGCTGCCTTGGCCCTATGTACTGCCGGCCGGCCAAACTGTAAGCCAGACGGTCAGCCTGCGCATCACCGGCGAGGGGGGAATGCCGGCCGCAGCATCTGCCGCCGAACCGGTCAGCGTCGAACTCGGCGAGACCGGGCAGAGGCTGCCGGATCTCGGCGTGATCATCTACCCGGATGAGGTCGAAGCAGCGCTCGCAAATCTTTCGACATTGACCGAGCTCGGCCCGCAGCAACTTGTCTTCCACTACGATCCGACGCGCGGCCACGGTCTCGAAGCATTGCGGTCTTATGCAAGGCTCACTGCTGCCTATCCAGTCGGCACCACACTCGAATGCGTCGTTGCCTGCGCGGGCGATCTCGACGCTGAACTTTCAGCCGTCGCGAACCTGGTGCGGCAGGCCGGACTAAAACTCTCGGCCATTGCCGTCTCGCCTTCGGTCGACCGGCAGTCGACGCCGCCGGGCAGCGCGTGGCCGGACTGTCCGCCGCTGGAAGATGTCTATGCCGCTGCCCGTCGCGCCTTTCCGGGTATCAAGCTTGGCGGCGGCATGTTCAGCTATTTCACCGAGCTCAACCGCAAGCGCGTGCCGGCGGGCCTGCTCGATTTCATCACTCACTGCACGTGCCCGATCGTGCACGCCGCCGACGATCTCAGCGTCATGCAGTCGCTGGAGGCGCTGCCCTTCATCACCGCGTCGGCGCGGGCAATCTTCGGGGCAAAGCCTTACCGCATCGGTCCGTCGACGATCGCCATGCGCCAGAACCCCTACGGGGGCGCGACCAAACCCAATCCCGAGGGACAGCGCATCGCCATGGCCGATCGCGACCCTCGCCATGCCGGCCTCTTCGCAGCCGCATGGGCGATCGGCTATGCCGCGCGTGTCGCGTCGGCCGGGCTGGAACTGCTCACGCTCTCCGGCTTCGCCGGACCGTTCGGCGTGCTCGCAGCGTCCGGCGAACCCGTCGCCGAAGGCGCACCCCGGCCGATCTTCGATGCCATCAAGGGTCTTTGCGAAATGGCCGGCCTTGCGTATGTGGCGGCAAGGACGAGCGATCAGACGAAGGTGCTGGCGCTGGCCGGCCGCTCCGCTTCGGGCAAGACCGTGGCGTGGCTGGCGAACCTGACGGCGGACGACGTGACGGTCGACATCTCAGCGTTTGGCCGAGGCCAACTGGTGATGACCCCTTACGCGATCACGCGGATCGGCTGAATCAGTTGCCGGAGTTCATCACATAAAGCGCGCGCGAGCGCTCGAGATGCTTGATCATCGCCTTCTCGGCGCCGTCGGCATCCTTCTTCTCGATGCGGCCGATGATCTCTTCATGCTCGGTCAGCGTGAACTGTTCCTTGCCGGTCCAGATCAGCATTTCGGTGTGATATTCCTTCAGCCAACCGAGCATCGCTTCGCTCACGGCGACATAGATCGGGTTGCCGGAGATCGCCGCGATTTGGGTATGAAACTTCATGTCGGCGGAGATAAAGGCCTCGGAATCGCCGCGAAAACCGCGCTGTTCGGCAATTGTGGCGCGTAGCCGCTGAACGTCCTCGGCGGTGGCGTTTTCGGCGGCTTCCCTGACCATGCCGCGCTCGAAGAAGATGCGCGCGGTTTTCAGGTGTTCCAGCGTGTCCTTCGAGGACGACAGGATGATCTTGGCGGCGCCGTCGACCTGCTTGATGATCGACTTCGCGGTCAGTTGCAGCACCTTGGCGCGTTCCCCATGCGAGATCGCGACGAGGCCCATATTGCTCAGCGCCTGCATCGCCTCGCGGATCGCGGGACGGCCGACCTCGAAGCGCTCCATCAACTCGCGCTCCGACGGCATGTCGTCGCCCGGCGTCAATTCTCCGCTGGTGATCAGGCGCTTCAGCCGCAAAAACACTTCGTCGGAAAGTTTGCGCCGGACGATCGGCTCCGAACGGTTCATCGTCGCGAATCACTCCCTTGACCTGTGTCTATCTAGCACTGCCGCAGCTGTTCCCGGAATGGCCGTCGCCCCGATCGCCCATAGCCGCCAGACAGGATATTGCTTGCAAAGCTTATGTACTCATTATACCAGATTCCGACGATCAAGGAACTCTTTTCGAACCCCCTGCGGCCTCAGACAACGAATCATGATCACGCTCACCTACCGCATCGAGACATCAGGCAGCATCGAGACGCTGGCAGCCAAGATCGCCAGCGACCAGTCGACTGGAACCTTCGTCGCGCTGCCCGGCGAGACCGAGGAACTGAAAGCCCGGGTGGCCGCGCGTGTCCTGGCCATTCGGCACCTGCCGGACGCACTTCGCCCCTCCATTCCCGAGGCCGGTAACGGGCCGTTCAAGCGCGCGGATGTCGACATCGCCTTTCCATTCGATGCCATCGGCCACGACCTGTCGGCTCTGATGACCATTGCCATCGGCGGCGCCTATTCGATCAAGGGCCTAACCGGCATTCGCGTTGTCGACATGAAGCTGCCGGAGCAATTCCGCGGCGCGCATCCAGGTCCGCAATTCGGCGTCGCCGGCAGCCGCAGGCTGACAGGTGTCACGGATCGGCCGATCATCGGCACCATCGTCAAGCCGGCGCTGGGGCTGCGGCCCCCCGAAACCGCCGCGATGGTGGGCGAGCTGATCGCCGCCGGTGTCGATTTCATCAAGGACGATGAGAAGCTGATGAGCCCAGCCTATTCGCCGCTGGCGGAGCGGGTAAAGGCAATCATGCCGCTGATCCTCGACCACGAGCAGAGGACCGGCAAGAAGGTGATGTACGCCTTCGGCATCTCGCATGCCGACCCGGACGAGATGATGCGCAATCACGATCTGGTGGCCAAGGCCGGCGGAAATTGCGCGGTGGTCAACATCAACTCCGTCGGTTTCGGTGGCCTGGCCTTCTTGAGAAAACGCTCCAGCCTGGTGCTTCACGCTCATCGCAACGGCTGGGACATCCTCACCCGCCATCCCGGCCTCGGTATGAACTTCAAGGTCTGGCAACAGTTCTGGCGGCTGCTCGGCGTCGACCAGTTCCAGATCAACGGCATCCAATCGAAATACTGGGAGCCGGACGCGTCTTTCGTCGAGTCCTTCAAGGCGGTGACGACGCCGATTTTTGCCCCTGAGGATTGCGCCTTGCCTGTGGCGGGCTCCGGCCAATGGGGCGGGCAAGCGCCCGAGACCTATGAACGGACCGGCCGGACGGTCGATCTGCTCTATCTGTGCGGCGGCGGCATCGTCAGCCATCCGGATGGACCGGGCGCCGGGGTGCGTGCCGTGCAGCAGGCCTGGCAGGCGGCGGTCGACGGCATTCCGCTGGCGGATTTCGCCTTGAGCCATCCGGAGCTGGCGCGGTCGATCGAAAAATTCGGCGACGGCAAAGCAGCCTGAAGCAATGCAAGACCTGCTTCTCAGCTATTATGGCGACGACCTCACCGGCTCGACCGACGTCATGGAAGCGCTCGAACTCGGCGGCGTGCCGACCGTGCTATTTATGCGCCAGCCGGACGCGGCCATGCTTGCGCAGTTCAGCCACTGCCGCGCCATTGGATTGGCCGGCACCAGCCGCAGCGAGACGCCACAATGGATGGACACGCATCTGAGCGATGCCTTCGCTTGGCTGAAGACGCTGAATGCCGCGATCTGTCACTACAAGGTCTGCTCGACCTTCGATTCTAGTCCGACGATCGGCAGCATCGGTCGCGCCATCGAGATCGGCCGCTCGGTCTTCGCGCAGGACAGCGTGCCGCTGCTGGTCGGGGCGCCGCAGCTCAAGCGTTACACCGCCTTCGGTCATTTGTTCGCGGCCTATCGTGAAAAGTATTTCCGCATCGACCGCCATCCGGTGATGAGCCGCCACCCGACGACGCCGATGGATGAATCCGACCTGCTGATCCATCTGTCGCGGCAGACGGAGCTCACATCGGGGCTGGTCGATCTCGCGACGTTGCAGTCGGCGTCGCGCTCGGAAGCCTTCGACCGCTTGCTCGCAAAGGGCACCGACATCGTACTTGTCGATGTCGACAGCCTCGAGACGCAGGCGCTTGCCGGCAAGGAGATATGGCGCGCCCGCAAGCCGGGCGGTTCGTTCGTCGTCGGCTCGTCGGGGATCGAATATGCGCTGCTGGCCGAATGGGTGTCGAACGGGACAGTCAGAGCTGAACCAGAATTTTCGCCGCCGGGTGCCGCCGACCGGATCGCGGTCGTCTCGGGCAGTTGTTCGTCGACGACCGAACGACAGATCCGTCACGCTTTGACTGACGGCTTCGACGGCATCGAGGTCGATCCCGTCGAACTGATCTCCGAAGCTTCCGGAGATGCGATCGCACGCGCAGCGCTAGCCGGTCGCGCCAGCCTGGAAGCCGGGCGCAGCGTCGTTCTCTACACGGCCCTTGGACCCACGGCCGACAGGGGGGGCGAAATCGACCGCCAGGAAGGCGCCCGCCACAAGCTCGGGCGGGGCCTCGGCGAACTGCTTCGCGCGCTGACCATCGAGCAGAAGTTGCAGCGCGTGGTCGTTGCCGGCGGCGATACGTCGAGCCACGCGCTCGGCCAGATGGGTGTCGATGCGCTGACCGTGCGGATGCCGTTGCCGGCGTCGCCGGGCTCGCCGCTTTGCGTCGCTCACTCGCGCGTCAAGGCGATCGATGGGCTGGAGGTGGCACTCAAGGGCGGGCAGGTTGGAACCGACCGCTATTTCAGCGCCATCCGTGACGGCCTTAGCAGCTGATTACGCGTCGCCTGGCAACCGCGAGATCCATCCGTGGCTCCCTGGCGCCGAAGCCTTTTTGTCGCGTATGTTGACGTTAAATTCACATAAAGATATGAGTTCTTTGTTGCGGCGAGGTGCTTTTGCCGTTTGTCCCCCTTGCTCAATCGGGGTTGTCGCCATGTGTTTCGCCCTTGCATCAGACTGCAGGATCGCCCTGTAGCAATCGCCAGTTGCTGAAAGAGGCGGTGATCATGCCCAGCCTGCTCGGAATCGATAACGGCCTCACGGTCACCAAGGCGGTCATCTTCGATGCCGACGGCACGCAATTGTCCGTGGCCCGTCGTCGGGTGCCGCAATCGATGCCCCACGCGCGCTGGGTGGAGCGCGACATGTCAGGCCTGTGGCAAGCAACAGCCGACGCCATCAAGGAGGCGATCGCGCTCTCCGGCAGGCCGGCGGAAGACATCAAGGCGGTGGCGGCGACCGCGCATGGCGATGGTCTCTATCTGCTCGATCATGATCGTCAGCCTTTGGGACCAGGCATCCTGTCGCTCGACAGCCGCGCCGGCGACATTGTCGAAAGCTGGTCCGCCGGTACCGTTTTCACCGATGCACTGGCGACGACAGGCCAGACGCCGCATGTTTCGGCGCCGTCGGCGCTGCTGGCGTGGCTTAAGCAGAACGATCCTGATCGCTATGGCCGCATCGGCCATGTGCTGGCCTGCAAGGACTGGCTGCGCTTTTGCCTGACCGGCACGATCGGGACCGACCGCACGGAGGCCAGCACTTCATTCACGGATTTTCGCACGCAAGCCTATGCGCCTGAAGCGCTGCGCATCTTCGGGTTGGAGGATCTGTTCAACGCGCTGCCGCCGGTGGCGCATTCCGCTGACATCGCCGGTCAAGTCACAGCCGATGCCGCCGAAAGGACCAGCCTTCGCAGGGGAACACCGGTCGCCTGCGGCCTGCACGACGTGGCCGCCTCGGCGCTTGGCATGGGCGGCCATGAAGACGGCGTGCTCGCCATCGTCGCCGGCACGTATTCCATCAACGAAGTCGTCTCTTCGCAACCGCGCGTCGACCGACGTTGGTTCTGCCGCAACGCCATCGATGCGGGGCGTTGGAACAACATGTCGATCTCGCCGGCCTCGACCGCGAACTACGACTGGTTTCTCGACACTTTCTGTCGCTTGGAGCAAGACAGGACAAACGCGGATGGCGGCTCGCTCCACGAATCGCTGGCGGGAGAGATCGACGCGGCGTTGAAGAAGCCTTCGACCATCCTGTTTCATCCCTATCTGTTCGGCTCTCCCTATGGCGATTTGGCCAGCGGCAGCTTTGTCGGCCTGCATGGCTGGCACAATCGCGGCGACATGCTGAAGGCGGTTCTGGAAGGCATCGCCTTCAATCACCGCACCCATGTCGAGGCTTTGCGCGACGGCTTTGCCGTCAGCGAGATCCGCCTGACCGGCGGCGGTTCGCGCAATCCTGCTTTCGTCCAGATGTTTGCCGACGTGCTGAACGCCCCGGTCACCGTCACCTCGACGGATGAGACCGCGGCCCTCGGTGCCGCGCTTTGCGCAGGTGCTGCGGTCGGCTTGTTCAAGACGCCGCAAGAGGGCGCCAGGCAGGTCGGCATGACGGAGCGGACGTACCAAACCGTGCCCGCCTCCAGTGCTGTGTTCAATGAGCGGTTTTCGCTCTACTGCCGCATAGCCGAGCAGCTGAAGTCGCATTGGCCTGATATCGAAAGGCTGGCGGGGGTAAACGCATGATCAAGGCCGACGAACGACGCGAAGAGATCGCCGATTATGTGATCAAGCTCGGCCAGGTGCGCATCGATGATCTGGTCGAGCATTTCGGCGTGTCGCGCATGACCATCCACCGGCATATCGACCGGCTGGCGCAGCAGGGCGTGCTGCGCAAGCTGCACGGTGCGGTGACGGTCCAGCCTTCCGGCCTCTACGAGAGCGCTTTCCGCTACCGGGTGACCGTCAATCGAGCCGAGAAGGATGCACTGGCGCGGGCGGCACTGGATTATATCGAGGCCGGCCAGGTGGTGATGCTGGACGATTCATCGACGGCAAACGCGGTCGCGACGCTGCTGCTCGACGTCAAGCCGCTGACCGTCATTTCCAACAGCGTCTCGACGGCGGGCCAATTGATCAATGTGGACGATATCGATTTCATCTGCCTCGGCGGCCAGTATCATCCCACTTACAATGCCTATATCGGCATTGTCTGCGAGAACGCCGTGGCGCAGTTGCGCGCCAATGTGCTGATCTGTTCGGCTTCGGCCGTCACCGGAACCACTGCTTTCATCCAGGATCCGAATGTCGTGCGGGTCAAGCAGGCGATGATGACCGCCTCCGTGAAGCGCGTCCTTTTGGTCGACCACGCAAAGTTCGACCGGATCGCGCTGCATGTCTTCGACGATTTGACCAGTTTCGACGCCGTGCTGGTGACCGAGGGCCTCGGCGATGCGCAGGCGCAGAGCCTCGAGCGAGCCGGGGTGAAACTGCGCATCGTCAAGACGAAGGCGCCATGAACCCAACAGATGGAGCAGCGGCGGACAATCCCGCCGGGCGTCTCGCCGCGATGGCCGGGACCGGCGAAGTCGACGTCGTCATTCTTGGCGCCGGCATCAACGGGGCTGGGCTGTTTCGCGATCTGTGCGCGCAAGGTGTCAGCTGCCTGATCGTCGAAAAGGCGGATTTCGGCTCGGGCACCAGTGCCGCGCCGTCGAGGCTCATCCACGGCGGCTTGAAATATCTCGAGACCGGCGAGTTCGGGCTGGTGGCGCAGTCGACGCTCGAACGCAATCTGCTTCTTCAAAACGCGCCGCACTATGTCAGCCCGCTGCCGACCGTCATCCCGATCTTCTCGTGGAGCAAGGGCATGCTCGCGGCGTTGCGAACGCTGTTCGGCTCGACCAGCGCGCCGCGCAGCCGCGGCGCCATACTGATCAAGATCGGCTTGATGATCTACGATTTCTACGGTTCACGAAACCAGGTCATGCCGCGCCACCGCATGGTCGGGCGGCGGCAGGCGCTTGTTGAGATGCCGGCGCTCAATCCGGCGATCGTCGCCACCGGCACCTACTACGACGCCAAGATAAGTCACCCGGAAAGGCTGGTGCTGGAACTGATCCTCGACGGCTTGCAGGCTCACGCGGCGTCTGCCGGTGCCAACTACACGACACTGGCGGCTTCAGCCAATGGCGTGCTCACCTTCCAGCCGGAAAACGGCGCGGCCTTTTCGGTGCGGCCGAAGCTGGTGGTGAACGCCGCCGGTCCGTGGATCGACGACGTCAACGCGCTGCTTGGTGCTCCATCGAAGATGATCGGCGGCACCAAGGGCTCGCATATCCTTTTAAGGCATGACGAACTGGTCAAAAGCCTCGCCGGGCGCATGCTCTATTTCGAGGCCGATGACGGCCGCATCTGCCTGGTCTACGACTATCTCGGCCTGGCGCTGGTCGGCTCGACCGACATCAAGGCCGACAATCCGGACGCGGTCCGCTGCGAACCCGAAGAAGTCGACTATCTGCTCGACAGCGTGCGAACGCTGCTGCCGGGCATGGCGTTCGAGCGCGACCAGATCGTCTACGCCTATAGCGGCATCCGGCCGCTGCCGACGTCTGAAGCAGCGACGCCCGGACTGATCAGCCGCGATCATTCGGCGCCCGTTGCCGAGCCGGACGGCAACAGGCCCTTTGCAGTCATTTCGCTGGTCGGCGGCAAATGGACGACGTTCCGCGGCTTTGCCGAGGAAGTCACTGATACCGTACTCAAGCGCTTGCAGCGCAGCCGCAAGATGTCGACTCAGTCGATGCCGATCGGCGGTGGGCGGGATTTTCCGGCCAATGCCGCCGCGCGCGCGGACTGGCTGGCTGAGGCACAGCAGGCAACGGGCGCCGGGGAAGGGCGCCTTGATCAATTGCTGTCGCGCTACGGGACCAGAGCCGTTGAGATCGCCAGGCACGGGTCGGATGATGAGGGTTGCCTGCCGGACTCCGGCGGCTACGGCAAGGCGGAAATCGACTACATCGCGCGCAACGAGTTCGTCGAACATCTGGCCGATGTCGTTATGCGCCGCAGCACGTTGGCGATAGGCGGCTCGCTGACGAGCCGCGACCTGCAGGAGATTGCCGCGATCGCGGGGCGGGCGTTGGGGTGGAGCACCGAGCGCCTCACGCGGGAGGTCGAAGCCGCTGTTGTCGAGCTCGAAGGCAGGAACCTGATGCGGCTGGACTGATCGCTTGATCGCCGACGCCTAGCTTTTCCTGAGGCAATCCGATCGATTTGCCCTTGTTGCGCCCTGTGCATCAACCTTCCCATTTTGCACCCGGATTGGGATTTGCCGGCGCCTACGGGCTCATGCCGTCACTGGATACGGTAACACAAATTGACGTTAAATTAACACTACCGTATGGTCATATTGTATGCTTACCTTCTAATAGGCTCGCGTTGGCTGCCGAACGTCGGCTGAGGCAACCATCTGCGGAGGGATTGACAGCGGTGCAAAGGTATGAAAATTTTTGCACACAAAGATAATATTATCACCCTGGGGAGGGGATGGCTTGAATTCCGGCGGAAGCGCAAACCGCGACCATGAATCCAGCCTCGCCACGCGCGCGGCCTGGCTGCACTATGCCGGTGGTCTGACCCAGGCCCAGGTGGCCAAGCGGCTTGGCCTGACCAGCCTCAAGGCGCATAGGCTGATCACCAAGGCCAACCAGGAAGGTCTGGTCAGGGTCTTCATCGACGGCGACGTCGCCGAATGCGTCGACCTGGAACAGCGCCTGATCGCCGCCTATGGGCTCCACTATTGCGAGGTGGTTCCCGATCTCGATCAGGACGAACTGCCGCTCAAGGGGCTGGGCATTGCCGGCGCCCAGTTCCTGAAGCGCGAAATCGATCGCGGCGAAGACATGCTGATCGGCGTCGGCCATGGCCGCACGCTTGCCGCCAGCGTCGAATATCTGACGCGCGCAACTGCTGCTCACATCCGTTTCGTCTCGCTGCTTGGCGGCGTGACGCGCAAATTCGCCGCCAACCCGCACGACGTCATGCATCGCCTGGCAGAGCGGACCGGCGCGCAGGCCTTTGTCATGCCGGTGCCTTTTGTCGCCAACACCGCCGAGGACCGCGAGGTGCTGCTTGGTCAGCGCGGCATCAGCGATGTCTTCGCTCTCGCTAGCCGCTCCGACCTGATGTTCGTCGGAATAGGCACGGCCGAGCGGGAGGCGTCGCTGGTTGCCACAGGCATGATCGAGCCGTCCGAAATCGACGATGTCAAACGGGACGGCGGCGTTGGCGAGTTGCTGGCGCATTTCTTCGACGACAAGGGGCGCCCGGTCGAAACAGCGCTGTCGGAAAGAATCCTGGCGCTTCCGCGAGACCAGTTGAAGGGCCGCAGGATCGTTGCCGTCGCCGGCGGCAAGGTGAAGGTACGCGCCATCAAGGCAGTACTCGAAAGCCGTTATCTCAGCGGCCTGATCACCGACGAATGCACGGCCCGCGCGCTGGTCGAGCTCGACGATGCAGCCGGGGCCGCGAAGCGCCGCGTGAACGGAGGAACTTCGAATGCGTGACAACGGACAATCCGCACCGCTGGTGGTTGCATCATGAGCGCGAAGGCCACCGCCCGGCAAGCTTCGCCCGGCCTGCGCCGGGTCCTTGCCGGCGCCGCGGCTCTGGTTCTGCTCGGCGCCATGGCGCTCGACACCAAGGTGATCAAGATCGGCTCTGCCGGCGATGTTCGCAACGCCGTGTTTTCGGCGGCCGACTACGGGAAATCTGAATTCCCCAAGGTGCAAGCCGATGTCGAAGCGCGTGCCGCGGACGCCGCGACGGTGGCGACGGCGATCGCCAAGGACAGGGCGACGGCCGAAAAGGAATATGGCGTGCCGGCGGGAGTCGGACCGGTCATCTCGGTCAAGTTCACCGGCGTCGTCGGCGAGGGAAAATCGGGCATCTACAAGGTCGCCGTCGACGGTTTGCCGGACACGTTGACCGTCCGCGTACAGACTGGGCCGGCGATCAACGGCACCGAGCTTCGCGACGCCACCGGCAAGATCACCTTTGGTCAGTTCACCAACCAGATCGAGTATCAGGACGCCGGCTCGGCGCTGAACAACGAGATGAAGAAGGAGGTGCTGGCGAAAGTCGACACCAGCGCCTTGACCGGCAAGACAATAGCGGTGGTCGGCGTCTTCAAGCTGGTCAATCCGAAGAGCTGGCTGGTCACACCGGTGAGGCTGGACGTCAAATGACAATGGCTGCCGGCACAGAACCCGCGACTGGCGATGCCGTGCTTTCGGCGCGCAATGTCGTCATGTCGTATGGCGGCGTTCACGCGCTCAAGGGCGTCAACTTCGACATCCATCGCGGCAAGGTCACCACCCTGTTCGGAGAGAATGGCGCCGGCAAATCGACGCTGATGAAGATCCTGTCCGGCGTGGTGACGCCGACATCCGGCGACATCGTGCTCGACGGCAATCTCGTCAGCTTTGCCTCGTCTTCAGACGCGCGCGATCGCGGCATTTCGATCATCCACCAGGAGCTCAGCCTGGCGCCGAATCTGAGCGTTCGCGACAACATCTTCATGGGCCGCGAACTGCGCACCAGAACCGGCCTCGACTTCGCCGAGGAGGCGCGCCAGGCGCGGGCGCTGATGGCCGACCTCGAAGAAGACATCGATCCGATGACCCTGGTCGAGGACCTGCGCCTGGGGCAGCAACAGATCGTCGAGATCGCACGCGCGCTGTCGGTCGATTCCCGCATCCTGATCATGGACGAGCCGACCTCCGCGCTGAGCGCGACCGAGGTGGAGGTGCTGTTCAAGGTGATCCGCGACCTGACCAGCCGCGGCGTCTCCATCGTCTACATCTCGCATCACCTCGAAGAGGCGCTGCAGATCACCGACTACGCCGTCGTGCTGCGTGACGGGGCGATCACGGCGACGGCCGAGGCCAAGGACATCGACCTCGAATGGATCGTCCGCAACATGGTGGGCGAGAATTTCGATCTCGGCTCGCCGCCGACCGGCCACGAGTTCGGCGCGGTGGCGCTGTCGATCGAGGATGTCAGCGTCACCGACGCTTCGGGTTCAGGATATGTGGTCGATCATCTGTCGCTGGATGTCAAAGCGGGCGAGATCGTCTGCATCTATGGGCTGATGGGCGCGGGCCGCACGGAATTGCTGGAGGCCGTCGCCGGCCGTGTGCCCATGGCGGGCGGGCGGGCGCTGCTCGAAGGCGAGGACGTCTCGGGGCTGACCATTGCGCAGCGTATCGCCAGAGGTCTGGTGCTGGTGCCCGAGGATCGCCAGCGCGACGGCCTGGTTCAGACCATGACGGTCGGCCGCAATCTGTCGCTTGCCAGCATCGAGGCGTTCGCGAAAGGCCTGTTCCTCTCCCGGCCGAGGGAACGCGCACTGATCGATGATTCGATCCGCAAGGTGACCATCAAGACCGCGGGCGGCAACGCCATGATCGGATCGCTGTCGGGCGGCAACCAGCAGAAGGTCGTCATCGGCAAGATGCTGACGACAGATCCCAAGGTCATCCTTCTCGACGAGCCGAGCCGCGGCATCGATGTCGGCGCCAAGGCCGAAGTCTTTCGCTTGCTCAGCGAGCGCGCCGCGCAAGGCTTGGCGGTCGTCTTCTCGACTTCGGAGGTCAATGAGTGCCTCAGCATCGCCCATCGCATCGTCGTGATGCGGCGCGGCAAGATTTCAGCCGAATTTGGCGCCAACGCCACCAAAGAGCAGATCATGGCCGCCTCCGGCGAAGCCGTGGTCGCCTGACCATAGAATTTCGGAGCCCCGACCCATGAGCGATGTCAGCCAGGCCAGCAAACAGTCCAGCCCCAATGCGGGCGGCGAGGGCTTCGACGTGGCCAAGCTGCTGCTCGAAGGCCGGGCCTTCTTTGCCCTGATCGTTATCATCGTCGTCTTCTCGATCCTGTCGCCCTACTACCTCTCGGTGGCGAATTTCCTGACCATGGCCTCGCATGTCGCCATCTTCGGGATTCTCGCCGTCGGCATGCTGCTCGTCATTCTCAATGGCGGCATCGACCTGTCGGTCGGCTCGACACTCGGGCTTGCCGGCGTCGTCGCCGGGTTTCTGATGCAGGGCGTGACGCTGACCTGGCTGGGCGTCGTTCTCTATCCGCCCGTCTGGGTGGTCGCGGTGCTGGCCTGCATGCTGGGCGCGGCCGTCGGGCTGATCAACGGCGTGCTGATCGCGCGGTTCAAGGTTCCGGCCTTCGTCGCCACGCTCGGCGTCATGTACATGGCGCGCGGCTTGGCGCTGCTGATGACCAGCGGCCTGACCTACAACAATCTCGGCGGCAAGCCGGAGCTGGGCAACACCGGTTTCGACGCGCTTGGCTTCAACCGTCTGTTCGGCGTGCCGACCGGCGTGGTGGTGCTGGCGGTCATCGCGCTGATCGGCAGCATCGTCTTGAACCGCACCGCGTTCGGGCGCTGGCTCTACGCCTCGGGCGGTAATGAGCGCGCCGCCGAACTCTCCGGCGTTCCGGTCAAGACCGTGCAGATTTCGGTATATGTGCTTTCAGGCATCTGTGCCGCCATTGCCGGCCTGATCCTGTCCTCGCAGTTGACCTCGGCCGGGCCGACCGCGGGCACCACCTACGAATTGACGGCCATCGCCGCCGTCGTCATCGGCGGCGCCGCACTGACCGGCGGCCGCGGCAATATTCGCGGCACCCTGCTCGGGGCCTTCGTCATCGGCTTCCTGTCCGACGGTCTGGTGATCATCGGCATCTCATCCTACTGGCAGACAGTGTTCACCGGCGCGGTCATCGTGCTCGCCGTGCTCCTCAACGCCGTTCAGTATCGCCGCCGTAGCAAGCTTCCAACTTCGACGGGCGGCCAACCGACTTCTCAGAAACGGGGGAAGGCCGAACCGGCCAATCCTGCCCAAGGGAAGACTGCCAGCTGACTGGCAGCAATACCGCGTAAATCATTGGAGGAATGTACATGAAAATCGTGCTTAGAAGTTTGCTTGCCGCCGCGATGATGGTCGGGTTTAGCGCAGCCGCATCGGCCGCTGGCCTGATCTCGATCATCGTCAACGATCCGGCCAACCCCTACTGGCTGACCGAAGGCAACGTCGCCAAGGCCGAAGCCGAAAAGCTCGGCTATACGGCGAATGTCGCTGCCCATAAGGGGGATACCAATACGGAAAGCAATCTGATCGATACCGCCATCACCAACAAGTCGGTGGCGATCATCCTCGACCCGGCCAATGCCGATGGTTCGGTCGGCGCGGTGAAGAAGGCGATTGCCGCCAACATCCCGGTTTTCCTCGTCAATGCCGAGATCAACCAGGAAGGCCTTGCCAAGGGACAGCTCGTCTCCAACAACGCGCAGGGTGCAGCCCTCGGCGCCCAGCAGTGGGTGCAGGCGGTCGGTGAAAAGGGCAAATATGTCGAACTGCTCGGCGCCCCGTCGGACAACAACGCGGCCACGCGCTCGAACGGCTACGCGACCGTGCTGAGCCAGTATCCGGATCTCGAAAAGGCTGCTTCGCAGGTCGCCAACTGGGATCGCACCCAGGGCCACGACAAGATGCAGAGCATGCTGCAGGCCAATCCCGACATCATCGCCGTGATCAGCGGCAACGATGAAATGGCGCTTGGTGCGGTTGCGGCACTGAAGGAAGCCGGCAAGCTCGCCGGCATCAAGGTCGGCGGCTTTGACGGCTCCCCGGATGCGGTTGCGGCGATCAAGTCCGGCGAACTGCAGTACACCGTGCTTCAGCCGGTGGCCATCTTCTCGGCCAAGGCTGTGCAGCAGGCCGACTCGTTCATCAAGTCGGGCGCTACCGGCGCCACCAGCGAGAAGCAGCTGTTCGATTGCCTTCTCATCACCAAGGACAATGTGGACAAGTACACCGCACCCTTCGTGCTGTCGGAGTAAAACCTGCTCAGGGGGTGTCCTTCGCGGACACTCCCTGGCTCTTCCATGGGTTCGAGACAACAAAGACTGCTCCTTGTGAATTGCCTTCATAAACATCCGGAACTTGCGGCATGAAAGACCTGCTGATCGGGATCGACGCGGGAACGTCCGTGATCAAATCGGTCGCTTTCGATCTGTCGGGGCGGCAGCTTGCCATGGCGTCGGTGAGCAACAGCTTCGTCACGCTGCAAGGCGGCGGCGCCGAGCAGGACCTTGATCAAACCTGGCGCGACATGGCGCTGACGGTTCGCGATCTGGCGACGAAAATTCCCGACCTCGCGCGGCGAGCCGCTTCTGTCGCGATCACCGGGCAGGGCGACGGCACCTGGCTGATCGATCGCGACGGCATGCCGGTCGGGCGCGCGTGGCTCTGGCTCGATGCCCGCGCCGGCCATCTGGTGGACGAGATGCGCGGCGATCCCCGGGATCGCACGCGGTTCGAGATCACCGGCACCGGGCTCAACGCCTGCCAGCAGGGAGCTCAGCTCAGCTGGCTGAAGAGGAACAGCCCGGAAATTCTGGAGCGCGCCGCCACTGCCTTTCACTGCAAGGACTGGCTCTATTTCAAGATGACCGGCGAGCGCGCCACAGATCCTTCGGAAGGCACCTTCACCTTCGGCGATTTTCGCTCGCGCAGCTATTCCGACGAGGTGCTCGACATTCTGGATCTGACGTCGCACCGCCGCCTGTTGCCGCCCATGCTCGAAGGCACGACCGATCATCATCCGCTTTCTGTGTCGGCAGCAGGCGAGACCGGCCTGCTTGCGGGCACGCCGGTGGTGCTGGGCTACGTTGACATGGTCAGCACCGCGCTTGGCGCCGGCCTCTATGATCCAAGCGGTAATGTCGGCTGCACGGTCATCGGCTCGACCGGCATCCACACGCGCCTGGCGCGCACAGCCGACGATGTCATCCTCAACGACAACGCATCAGGCTACACGATCGCCATGCCGGTTCCCGGCGCCTATGCGCAACTGCAATCCAATATGGCGGCGACGCTCAACATCGACTGGCTGCTTGGACTGGCGCGCGACGTGCTGACCGCCAGCGGTGTAAAACCTTCGCGCGACGAATTGCTGAAAGCGCTCGATGCCTGGGTCGAAGGATCGGAGCCCGGATCGCTGGTCTATCAGCCCTACATCTCGCTGGCCGGCGAACGCGGACCGTTCGTCGATCCAGACGCGCGCGCCGGCTTCATCGGGCTTTCCGTCAAGCACGGTTTTGGCGATCTGGCGCGCGCGGTTCTCGAGGGATTGGCGTTTGCGGCACGCGATTGCTACCAGGCGATGGGCAGCATGCCCAGCGAGATCCGCCTGTCTGGCGGCGCCGCGCGCAGCCCGTCGCTGCGCCGTATCATCGCTGCGGCGACCCGCGCGCAAGTCAGGACCAGCAGCCGCCAGGAAGCCGGCGCCGCGGGTGCGGCGATGATGGCCGCGGTCGGGCTTGGCGTCTATCGCTCGATGGATGTTTGCTGCGCCGAGTGGGTGACGCCGCTGCTGGGCGAATGCGACGCCTATGACGAGGCGCTTTCGCAAACCTACGATGCGCTGTTTCCGTCCTTTGTCGCGGCGCGTCAGGCGCTGCATCCGGTGTGGAAATCGATGGCGCACCGCACAGGAGCTAAGTCTTGAGCGATACAACGGATATTGTCGATCTCTTCGTGATCGGCGGTGGCGTCAACGGCGCCGGTATAGCGCGCGATGCCGCGGGTCGCGGGCTGTCGGTCATCCTGTGCGAGAAGGACGATCTGGCGCAAGGCACCAGCTCGCGTTCCGGCAAGCTGGTGCATGGGGGCCTGCGCTATCTCGAGTACTACGAGTTCCGGCTGGTGCGCGAGGCGCTGATCGAGCGCGAGGTGCTGCTTGAGGCGGCGCCGCACATCATCTGGCCGATGCGCTTCGTGCTGCCGCACAGCCCCGAAGACAGGCCGGCATGGCTGGTCCGGCTCGGGCTGTTTCTCTACGACCATCTTGGCGGCCGCAAGCGCCTGCCGGGAACGAGGACGCTGAATTTGAGAACCGCGCCGGAAGGAGCGCCGATCAAGGATGAATTCAAACGAGGCTTCGAATATTCGGACTGCTGGGTCGATGACGCCAGGCTGGTGTTGCTCAATGCGCTCGACGCCAGTCAGCGCGGCGCAAAAGTCTTCACCCGCACCGCCTGTATTGCTGCCAGGCGCGAAGGCGGCCTGTGGTCGATCGACATGCAGGATGGCCGCACGGGTGCTGTGACGAGGGCCCGCGCACGCGGGTTGGTCAACGCGGCCGGGCCATGGGTGAATGACATCGTCAGCCGCGTCGCTGGACAGAATTCCACCCGCAACGTTCGCTTGGTGAAAGGAAGCCATATCGTCGTGCCGAAATTCTGGGAGGGACGGCAGGCCTATCTCATCCAGAACAACGACAAGCGGGTGATCTTCGTCAACCCGTATGAGAACGAACTGGCGCTGATCGGCACCACCGACATTCCTTATGAAGGTCGGCCCGAAGAAGTGGCCGCCGAGGCAAGCGAGATCAATTATCTGATCAAGGTGGTCAATCGCTACTTCAAGCGGCAGCTGACCGCGCAAGACGTGGTCTACAGTTTCTCGGGCGTGCGGCCGCTCTATGACGACAATGCCGACAACCCGAGCGCGGTGACGCGCGACTACATCTTCGAACTCGACGCCCCGAACGGTGGCGCGCCGCTGCTTTCTGTGTTCGGCGGCAAGATCACCACCTTCCGCAAACTGTCCGAACATGCGCTGGAAAAGATCCAGCCCTTCTTTCCGACCATGAAGAAGGCCTGGACAGCCAAAATTCCCCTGCCGGGAGGCGACCTGCCCAACGCGGATTTCGAGCAGTTCCTGGGCGATCTGCACGCCGAGTTTTCGTGGCTTAGCCCGTCGCTGGTGAAGCACTATGCCCGCAGCTACGGCACGCGCACGCGCGCCTTGCTGAAAGGCGTAAAAGGCGAAGCCGATCTCGGCCGTCGTTTCGGCCCGGATTTCTATGAGCTCGAAGCTGTCTTCCTGTTCGAGACCGAATGGGCGATGACCGCCGCCGACGTTCTCGAACGCCGGACCAAACACGGGCTGCATATCAATGCGGCCGAGCGGAAAACATTCGAAGACTGGTGCACAAAGACAATGGCGGCGGTGAACTGATGGCCTTCACGCTTTCGCTGAACACCAACCCGCTGGTCAATCGCTTCGCCGATCCCGACGATCTGATCGACGCCATTGCCTATGGCATCGGCATCCGCGACGTGCAACTGACGCATGAATTCGTCAATCCGGGCTGGCCGGCGGCAACGATCGCCAAGTTCGTTCGCCTGTTCAACAGCGCCCTGGCGCGGACCGGCGTGCGGATCACTTCGGGTATGACCGGTCCCTATGGCCGGCTCAATCATTTCGGCCATCCGGACGCGGATGTGCGCCGCTATTATGTCGATTGGTTCAAGACCTTCGCCGACATCTCCGCCGAACTCGGCGCGTCGGGCATGGGCACGCAGTTCGCCATATTCACCTACAAGGATTTTGACGATCCGCAGCGGCGCGCGGCGCTTCTCGGCATCGCGCTCGAATGCTGGCGCGAAGTGGCCGAGCACGCCAAAGCGGCGGGCCTGACCTACCTTTTCTGGGAACCGATGTCGGTCGGCCGCGAGTTTGGCCACACCATCGAAAGCTGCGTCGAATTGCAGGGCGCCATCGATGCGGCCAAGCTGCCGATCCCGATGCAGATGATGGTCGACATCGACCATGGCGACGTGACCTCGCCCAATCCTGACGACACTGATCCCTATGCCTGGGCGAAAGCGTTCCCGTTGCAATCGCCGATCATCCACATCAAGCAATCGTCGATGAACAAGGGCGGGCACTGGCCGTTCACCGCCGCCTACAACAAGGATGGCCGCATCATCCCGCAGAAGCTGCTCGACGCCGTGCGGGCGGGTGGCGGAACCGACAATGAAATCTGCCTTGAACTTTCCTTCCGGGAGAGGGAACCGGTCGATCATCAGGTTATTGCAATGATCCGTGAGTCGGTGGATTTCTGGGCGCCTTACATCGACAGCGGCCGCGAAAGTCTCAAGCCTCGCGCTTGAGGCAAACCGCCGGCCCGAAGGCCGGCGCAGACCCGGAAACACGCATCATTCGAATTTCGGATCGAAGGAGAGAAGAATGGCCCCATATTGGGTCGGCACGAGCTGGAAGATGAACAAGACGCTGGCGGAGGCGCTGCAGTTCGCCGAGGCATTGGCGGCGTTCGTGCCGGGCTTCGATCCGGCGATACAGCCTTTCGTCATTCCCCCCTTCACCGCGGTGCGGCAGGTCAAGGCGGCGCTCGCCAACACCCGCGTCAAGGTCGGCGCCCAGAACATGCATTGGGCCGATGCCGGTGCCTGGACGGGCGAGATTTCGCCGGTGATGCTGAGGGATTGTGGGCTCGACCTGATCGAACTCGGCCATAGCGAGCGCCGTGAGCATTTTGGCGAGACGGACAAGATCGTAGGACTGAAAACCGCAGCGGCAGTCAAGCACGGCTTCGTACCCTTGATTTGTGTCGGCGAGACGCTGGCCGAGCGCGAGGGCGGCCGCGCTGATGAAATCCTGACCGCGCAGGTTCTGGGCGCGCTGCAGGGTCTCACAAACAATGAGTTGTCGGCGGAAATTCTGTTTGCCTATGAACCGGTGTGGGCGATCGGCGAAAACGGCATCCCGGCCAGCGCCGACTATGCCGACAAGCAGCAGGCGCTGATCAAGCAGATCGCAGCAACCCGGTTGCCGACCGCCCCGCTTGTGCTCTACGGCGGCAGCGTCAATCCCGGCAACGCGGCCGAACTGATCGGCCAGCCGCATATCGATGGGCTGTTCATCGGCCGCTCGGCATGGCAAGCGGAAGGCTATATCGACATTCTCAAAAAGGCGTCGGCCGCCATCGCGCGCTGACCACGAAAACGAAGGAGTTAATTGCCATGAAGATCGCACTCGGAGCCGACAGCGCCGGCAAGCCGCTGCTCGATGTCATCGCCAAGCATCTCGCCACCAAGCCAGAACTGCAGGTCGTCGATCTCAGCCAGGCCGGATTCTACGCCGATATTGCCGCTGCGGTCGGCCACGAAATTGTCGACGGCAATTACGACCGCGCCATCCTGTTTTGCGGCACCGGCATCGGCGTCAGCATCTCGGCCAACAAGGTGCCCGGAATCCGTGCCGCGCTAACCCACGACACCTATTCGGCGGAACGCGCTGCGAAATCCAACAATGCCCAGATCATCACCATGGGTGCGCGCGTCATCGGCCCCGAACTGGCCAAATCGATCGCCGACGCCTGGCTGGCCTCGGAGTTCGATCCGAACGGTCCCTCTGCCGCCAATGTGCAGGCTGTCGACAGGCTCGACGCGAAGCGCTGAGGATTCGCTCCCGACCTAGCCGGTCAAGGCGATCCGCATCGCCTCGATGACGGTTACGGCGGACGCCGCGCCTGGATCCATATGGCCAAGCGAGCGTTCGCCGAGGCGGGAGGCCCGGCCCTTGGTGGCGATCATCGCCTTGGTCGCCTCCGCGCCGGCCTTTGCCGCCTCGGCTGCAGCCGCGAGGCTGCCGGCCAGCCCCTTGCCGGCGGCCAGTGCCTCGCCCGCAGCCCTCGCGGCCGGCGCCCACGCATCGATCATCGTCTTTTCGCCAGGCTCGGCCTTGCCGCGATCCTGAATGCCTCTGGCCATCGCTTGGAACATAGCGACCGCGTCGGCGTCGTCGAGCGTCGCCTTGCCCTTGACGGCGGCCGCGCCGCGCATGAATGCCGTGGCATAGAGCGGGCCCGAGGAGGCGCCGACGGCATTGAGGAACGACTTCGCCGCCGTGTTCAGCAAGATGGTCGGATCGGTGGTGCCGGTATCCAATGCGGCCACCGCATCGCGTGCCGCGGAAAATCCAAGCTCCATGGCAATGCCGTGGTCGGCATCGCCGATCACCCCGTCAAGCGCGCACAACCGATCCCGGTCGGCTGACATGGCGTCGGCGATGGCCGCGAACATCGCGGCAAGGCGGGTGGTGTCGATTGTCGTCATCTCTTGTTCCTTGCCGTTCACCAAGTTTACCCGGCGCGGAACATGGCGCAGTCGCAAGGGTGGTCGAGCATCGTTTGCAACTCGTCGTCGAGGTGGTGCAGCGTAATCGAAGCGCCGGCCATTTCGAGCGAGGTGCAGTAATTGCCGACCCAGCTTGCGTGAATGGATACACCGATATCGTCAAGCCTCTGCTTCACGCGCCGGTTCATGATGTAGAGTTCCATCAGCGGCGTCGAACCCAGCGAATTGACCAGCACGGCGACCTTTTCGCCGCGTGCCGGCGCCATCTCGGCGAGAATCCTGTCCAGCATTTCGTCAGTGATCTCGTCGGCCGTTTTGAGTTTTCCGCGTGCGATGCCGGGTTCGCCATGGATGCCCATGCCGATCTCCATCTCGTCGGGTCCGATTTCGAAATTCGGCCGGCGGGTTTGCGGCAACGAACAGGGCGCCAATGCGACGCCCATGGTAAAGGTGTGGTCGTTGGCTTTCCCGGCAATGCGTTGGCATTCATCGAAAGACAACATGCGGTCGCAAGCGGCGCCTGCCGCCTTGAAGATGAAGAAGTTCCCTGCGACACCGCGCCGCTTGTGCCTGTCGCCAACGGGCGCGGAAGCGACGTCGTCGGTGCTCAGCACCGTGCGCACCTCGATGTCGTCCATCGCGGCCATCTCGGCCGCCATGTCGAAATTCATGACGTCGCCGGCATAGTTGCCGTACATGAACAGCACACCGGCGCCGCCGCTCGCCGCCTTGGCGCATTCGAGGATCGGGTCGGGCGGCGGAGAGGCGAAGACATTGCCGATCGCCGCCGCGTCGGCCAGCCCCTTGCCGACGAAGCCGAGAAAACTCGGCTCGTGGCCCGAGCCGCCACCAATGACGAGGCCTACCTTGCCTTGGCGCGGTCCATCGCGGGCGATGATCGAGCGCGGGCTTCCGTCAACGGCTTTGAGATGGCGGGGATGCGCAGCCAGGATGCCTTCCAGCATCTCGTCGACGGCCCGATTGCCGTCATTGATGATCTTCTTGGTTTGCACCAACGTCCTCCCGATTTGGTATTTTCATAGATGATACCGGGCGTTATCAGGCTGCCTTCGGGCGAGGGCAGGGGCGCGATGCCCACCAAACTGCCTCGATCGGCTTCGTAGCTGTTACCAGCCGTTCTGGCAGAAGCTAAGCGGACCGAAGTGCGCGGACAATGGCGCTGTAGTGTACAAGATCGCACCACGGCTTAGAAAAGGCGGTGGCTCCCCGGGCCGGATTCGAACCAGCGACCAACCGGTTAACAGCCGGTTGCTCTACCACTGAGCTACCGGGGAATAGAGGCTCTCATGTGAGTGGCGCAGCCTATAGCAAACCCTTTTCGGCTTTGCAAAGAAGCATTTCGCATTTTTTAGCGCATTTTCACCCAATGGTTTCTGGCAATCGCCGGATGACACCACATATGAGCCGTCTTGGGCGCCGTCGGACCTTGGTCGGCGGAACCTGAAAGGCGATTGCAGCCTTTAGCGCATATGGCTTTATCGAAGGCAACCGGATCGACTTTCGACATGACTGCAGCAGACGAAAACCAGGCACCGGCGCGGAAAATCTCGGTGTTCGGGCGCGAGTTCACCATGCCGCGCTCGCGCGGGCTGAGGATCGCCATCGGTATCGTGCTGGTGTTTTTCGGCCTTCTCGGTTTCCTGCCGATTCTCGGCTTCTGGATGATTCCGCTCGGCCTTTTGGTGCTTTCCTACGAATTTGCCGCGGTGCGCCGCCTGCGGCGCCGGTTCGTCGTCTGGTGGGAACGGCGTCGCCGGCCAAATTGAAAGCGATGGCGCGCGGTCCCGGTTCAGCGGACGCTTCGCTTCCAGCCCCTCGCAGACCTTCCCCTCGAATATCTCCTTGAGAACGGCAGCCCTGGTGTCAGCCGCGCGTTTACGGTGGAAGCCAGTTTGCACCCGCTGCGTAAAGCCGCGGGTTCGAGTTTCGCCGGTCGCGCAGCCATGCTTGAGGAGCGGCCAATATGCCGGTGCGCCAAGCGCTGAAACCGCTCGGGAACCCCGTTGCGGCGGCTGATGAGGAAAGCGCGCCGGAATGCCGCGCGGACGCTTGACGACCTTTCGCTGCCACCATATTGAGTTCGCTCGCCGGGAGCGATGAGGCCTCGTGGCGGAGTGGTTACGCAGAGGACTGCAAATCCTTGCACCCCGGTTCGATTCCGGGCGAGGCCTCCAATCGCTTCAACTCCCGCATGCCGGGGGCTTGAGTTCCGGTCGAATGCGCCGCAGTGTCGGCGCGACAAGCGCATTTCAGCGCATTGGCTTTGACGGATTGGTTGGGACATGAGCGCTGATTTCTCCGAACTTCGCGTCAAGATGGTCGACGGCCAGGTCCGCACCACCGATGTGACCGACGCAGCATTGCTCGATGCCATGCTTGCCGTGCCGCGCGAGGCCTTTGTCGGGGCCGGCCAACAGGCTCTCGCCTATATCGACGAGGATATCCGCATCTCCGACGGCGCCGATGGCAGCGGTGCGCGCTACCTCATGGAGCCGTCGCCACTGGCCAAGCTTTTGCAGTTGGCCGAGATCGACGCCGGCGATTCGGTGCTCGATGTCGGCTGCGGCACCGGTTATTCCGCGGCGCTGCTGTCCAGGCTGGCCAAATCCGTCGTGGCGCTGGAAAGCGATACCACACTGGCGGAAGCAGGCAAAGCGGCGCTTTCGGCGCAGGGCTGCGATAACGTCACCGTGGTCACCGGCCCACTGCCGCAAGGTCATGCCGCCAAGGCGCCCTACAATGTGATTCTCATTGGCGGCAGCGTCGAGAAAGTGCCTGCGGCGCTGCTTGACCAGCTTGCCGAAGGCGGCCGTCTGGTGGCTGTGGAAGGGCAGGGCAATGCGGGCGTAGCCCGGCTCTTTTTCAATGCAGGGGGGGTTGTAACCGGAAGACGGGCATTTAATGCGGCAATTAAGCCACTACCCGGATTTGAACGCATTCATGCCTTCGAGTTCTAAGTGATTTTGCCTTGCAGCAAAGACTCTGTCATGTTGGCTTGCGATTGAACAATCGTTGCTGATTGGTTAACCGGGGTTTCGGGAGGCTGTCAGCGGGGGAACGATACATCGACGCGGCGCTGGCCGATCCCTAGGGATGGGCTGGCGTGGCGTGGTTCCCGTGCAAAACGAATGAGGGATATAAAGTGCCGTCCTTAGCCAAGAGTCTGTTTGTTACTGTCCTCATTTCCGCGACAGCGCTTTCGCCGATAGCCGCCTCGGCGGAAACCATTCTCGGCGCGCTTTCCAAGGCCTACCAGAACAATTCCTCGCTGAATTCGGCCCGTGCCGGCGTGCGCGTCACCGATGAGGGCGTGGCGATCGCCAAGTCGGGCTATCGCCCGGTGATCACTGGTTCGGCTGATATCGATTACACCTCCAGGCACCTAAACGGCAGGAACGCGAGCCTGGCATTGACCACCGGCAGCTTCGGCGTTCGGATTGATCAGACGCTGTTCGACGGCTTCCAGACCAAGAACAGGGTCGCGTCGGCCGCTGCACAGGTGAGGGCCTCGGTCGAGGGCCTGCGCAACACCGAAGAGAACACGCTGTTCAACGCGGCGAGCGCCTATATGGACGTGATTCGCGACCGCCAGGTGGCGGTGCTGACCGAACAGAACCTGCAGTTTCTGACCGAGCAAGCGCGCGCGGCGCGCTCGCGCTTCGAGGTCGGCGAGGGCACGCGCACCGATGTGGCGCAGGCCGACGCGTCGCGTTCGGCCGCGGTGGCGCAGTTGAGTGCCGCCCGTGCGCAGGCTCTGGCCAGTGCGGCAACCTATCATCAGATCGTCGGCGACGAGCCGGGCAAGCTCAAGGCCGCGTCGCCGTTGGCGAAGCTGTTGCCGAGGAGTCTCGAGGCGGCGATCGGCATTGCATCGAACGAGCATCCGGCCATCCTGGCCGCCCTACATTCCGTCGATGCAGCCGGATTTGATGTAAAGACGCAGGAGGGTGCGTTGCTGCCGCAGTTGACTGCCAGTGCCGGCCTTTCCCATGTCTATCAAAATACCGTACCTGGCGCGGGGGATTCGGACGGCGATTCCAATGCCGCCACCGTCGGCGCGACGCTGACCGTTCCGATCTATTCGGGCGGCCGTACCTCCGCACTCGTTCGTCAGTCGAAGGAATCCCTCAGCCAGGCTCGCATCGAGGTGGATGTCAGCCGTGACTCGGTGCGCCAGGCCGTGACCTCGGCATGGACGCAATACATCGCAGCGCGTGAAAGCGTCGACGCTAATCGGCAGGTGATCGCGGCCGCACAGTTGGCGCTCAACGGCGTCATCGAGGAGCGCAATGTCGGACAGCGCACCACGCTCGACGTGTTGAATGCCCAGAACGCCGTCATCTCGGCAAAGATCGACCTCGCCAGCTCCGAGCGCGATGTGGTTGTAGCGAGCTACGCCATCCTGTCGGCCATGGGCCGCCTGTCGGCCGATCGCCTGGCGTTGAATGTGGTGAAGTACAAGCCTGAAGAGCACTACAGAGCCGTCAAGGACAAATGGATCGGGCTGCGTACGCCGGACGGTCGTTGATCGCGACTGAGCGGTTCAAATCCCGCCAAGATTGAAAGTATCGTAGCGCCGCGCTTCCCCAAGGATGCGCGGCGTTTGTCTTTTGTAGCCTAAATTGTTGAAATCCGGCGTCTTCCGAGATTGGGGATTCTCGGATGGCGATCCGTCGGCTACGCTGTCGCCATGATTCGTATCCGGCTTTGCCGGACAGGAATCCAGGAACGGGTCACTACAGCGCCACGCGTCCGATGGATGCGCAAAGGAGGCTGTAGAACTTTGATTTTGCGCCTGATCCTCTTCGAAAATCGAAGATCGATTTTCGGGATCATGCGCGGGGGCGGCGGATGTGACGATGGCGACGGCAAGCAGCGCACTGCGCGAACCTTCCATGGAAGAAATACTGGCTTCCATCAGGAGGATCATCGAAGACAGCGACACCGGCCGCAAGGGCGACGCCGATGAGTTGCGACAGGACCTTGTGCCGGCCGCCGGGCCTGTTTCGGATGTCGAGGCCTTCCGCAGCGAATTGCACAGCTCGACCGAAAGCAAGAAGCCGGTGACGCTGGCCGAGGTGCAGGCCCAACTGGCCGAGCCGGTGGTTGCGCGGCTGGAGCCGCGCTCCGACCCGTCGCCAGTGAAGCCGGCCATTGCGGCAAATGCCACGACCGCCGCGCCACCCGCGCATGCTCCGATGACATTGGCGGAAGTAAGCGCCAGGATAGCCAGTGAGCCAGCTCCCGCCGTCAGGGCAGAAGCTGCAGTGCGGGCAAAGGCGGAAACCACCGACTCGATCGTCACGGATTGGCGCCGCGAAATCGCGGCCGTTGGCAATCAGGCAAAACCGGCTGACACAGTACGGCGGCCCGAGATCAGGCAGCCGGAGATCAGGCAGCCAGAGACTGAAAATCGGCAGGCAGCAATCGCGGAGGTCGAGGCTTTCGAAGACGATCTCGCTGCCGAGCCCGCTTTCGAGCCTCGTCCTTCGCGCAGCGAGCACGCGCGCCCGGCCGATACAACCCCGGCCCGTCCGGCGATCGTTTCGGAACATACGGGACGGCAGGTCGCAGCCGCCTTCGGCGAGCTCTCCGACGCCTTCGCCAGCCGCAGCAAGAAGACCTTCGACGAGATGGCCGAGGAGATGCTGCGGCCGATGCTGCAGGACTGGCTGGACAACAACCTGCCGACGCTGGTCGAGCGCCTGGTACGCGAAGAAATCGAGCGCGTCGCGCGCGGCGCGCAATAGGCATCACCACAGCCCGTTCCGGATTAAAGCGCCGCCTTCGGGCGGCGCTTTCTCGCTGCAGGCCAGCGTCCGGCTGATGTCGCGAATGCGATCAGCTTCCCGTCGGGATCGCTGACGATGAAGGTGCGGGCATGGCCTTCCCGTTGAAATGACCAGGGCCCCGCCTATTTGCGTTGAAGGACTGAGGCAGCCCTCGCGGTTGACTTGGCCAAAACCTTCCGATTTACACCGGGTCAGCAAAACTCCCGACCGCGCGGACCACTTTCCCATGCTTGAAAAGACCTACGACGCCAAGACCGTCGAACCCAAGATCGCCAAAATATGGGAAGAGGCGGACGCATTTCGCGCCGGCGCAGGTGCGGAAGAGGGGGCCGAGGCCTTTACCATCGTCATCCCGCCGCCCAACGTCACCGGCTCGCTGCATATGGGCCACGCACTCAACAACACGCTGCAGGACATACTCGTGCGCTTTGAGCGCATGCGCGGCAAGAACGTGCTGTGGCAGCCGGGCATGGACCATGCCGGCATCGCCACGCAGATGGTGGTCGAGCGCCAGCTGATGGAGAAACAGATCCATCGCCGCGATCTCACCCGCGAGCAGTTCATCGAGAAGGTCTGGGAGTGGAAGGCCGAGTCCGGCGGCGCCATCTTCAACCAGCTGAAGCGGCTCGGCGCCTCGGCCGACTGGTCGCGTGAACGTTTTACCATGGATGAAGGCCTGTCCAAGGCCGTGCTCGAAGTATTCGTCAGCCTCTACAAGGAAGGGCTGATCTACAAGGACAAGCGCCTTGTGAACTGGGACCCGAAGCTGTTGACGGCGATCTCCGACCTGGAGGTCGAGCCCCAGGAGATCAACGGCAATCTCTGGCACTTCCGCTATCCAATCGAAGGCGAGACTTTCGATCCGGAAAATTCGGCGACCTTCATTACCGTGGCGACGACACGGCCCGAGACGATGCTTGGCGATACGGCGGTCGCCGTGCACCCGGACGACGAGCGCTACCGGCATCTGGTCGGGAAAAATGTCGTGCTGCCGATCGTCGGCCGGAAAATCCCGGTTGTGGCTGACGAGTATTCCGACCCGGAAAAGGGTTCCGGCGCGGTCAAGATCACGCCGGCGCACGACTTCAACGATTTCGAGGTCGGCAAGCGCCACAAGCTGCCGGCGATCAACATCCTGACCATCGAGGCGGCAATAACGCTCAGGAATAATGAGGATTTTCTCGCCGGGCTCGACGTGACGCCGGAGCGTCAGGCCGTCTGGGACGAGCTCGACGGTCTCGACCGTTTCGTCGCGCGCAAGAAAATCGTCGAGCTGATGGAGACCGGCGGCTTCCTCGACAAGATCGAGCCGCACCGCCACGCCGTGCCGCATGGCGACCGCGGCGGCGTGCCGATCGAGCCGTTTCTGACCGAGCAGTGGTATGCAAACGCCGCCGAGCTCGCCAAGCCGGCGATCGCATCGGTGCGTGAAGGCCGTACCAACTTCGTGCCGAAGAACTGGGAAAAGACCTATTTCGACTGGATGGAGAACATCCAGCCCTGGTGTATTTCACGCCAGCTGTGGTGGGGTCATCAGATCCCGGCCTGGTACGGGCCGGACGGCCGCGTCTTCGTCGAGAAGACCGAGGAAGAGGCGCTGGGCGCCGCGATTGAATATTATCTGGCGCTGGAAGGCCCGTGGAAGGCCTGGGTCGAGGACAAGCTCGAGACCTTCAAGCCGGGCGAAATCCTGAGCCGCGACGAGGATGTGCTCGACACCTGGTTCTCGTCCGCACTGTGGCCGTTCTCGACACTGGGCTGGCCGGATCACACGCCGGAGCTGAAGACCTATTACCAGACCGACGTGCTGGTGACCGGTTTCGACATCATCTTCTTCTGGGTCGCCCGGATGATGATGATGGGCCTGCATTTCATGCACGAGGAGCCGTTCCACACCGTCTATGTGCATGCGCTGGTGCGCGACAAGAACGGGCAGAAGATGTCGAAGTCGAAAGGCAACGTCATCGATCCGCTCGACCTAATCGACGAGTTTGGCGCCGATGCACTGCGCTTCACGCTGACGGTGATGGCGGCGCAGGGGCGCGACGTGAAACTCGATCCGGCGCGCATCGCCGGCTACCGCAATTTCGGCACCAAGCTGTGGAACGCGACACGCTTTGCCGAGATGAACGAGGTCGCGCGCAACGATGATTTCTGGCTGAACGACGCCAGGCTGCCGGTCAACCGCTGGATCCTGACCGAGCTGACCAGGGCGTCGCACGCGATCACCGAGGGCATCACCTCTTACCGCTTCAACGAAGCGGCGGGCGCTGCCTACCGTTTCGTCTGGAACCTCTTCTGCGACTGGTATCTGGAACTCTTGAAGCCGGTTTTCATGGGCTCCGACGAAGCGGCCAAGGCCGAAAGCCGCGCCTGCGTCGCTTTCGTGCTCGACGAGATCTACAAGCTGCTGCACCCGATGATGCCGTTCATGACCGAGGAATTGTGGGCGCAGACGGCAGGCGAGGGCAGGACGCGTGGTACGCTGCTTTGCCACGCCGCCTGGCCATCACCCGATTTCGAGGACGCAGACGCCGCCGCCGACATCAATTGGCTGGTCGATCTGGTCTCCGGCATCCGCTCGGTGCGCTCGGAAATGAACGTGCCGCCGGCGGCGATCGCGCCGCTGGTGGTGGTCGGCGCCAGCGCCGAGACCCACCAGAGGCTGGAACGCCATTCTTCCGCCATCCAGCGGCTGGCGCGGGCCGGCGACATCTCGCTGCAGGACGCCGCACCCAAGGGCTCGGCCCAGATCGTGCTCAACGAGGCGACGATCTGCCTGCCGCTCGGCAGCCTGATCGATCTCTCCGCCGAGGCGGCGCGGCTGCAGAAGGAACTGGCCAAGGTGACCGAGGAGATCGCGCGGTTGCACAAGAAGCTGTCCAACGAGAGATTCGTCGCCAGCGCGCCGGAAGAGATCGTCGCAGCCGAGCGCGAAAAACTCGCGGAATACCGTGATCAGCAGGAGAAGCTTTCGGTGGCGCTGACCAGGGTGCGCGACGCCGGTTGAGCGCCGGATTCGCGAGACGCTTGCAGCGCTTCGCGAAGGTTCTTTTGCTCGAAAAATAGGCGTTCCGTTGCGTTAATATTGACGTAAACGGAAAGTTTCGACCCCATTGTTGCCATAATGTAACAATGGGGCCGAATGCCGGCAAAATAGCCGGTTTTGGTGCCGTTTTGAGCGGTTTTTTCTGATTTGTTCCCCAGTCTGCCGCCCAAATGGTCATTTTCGAACCTACCGGCCAAGCCGCCACTGTGTTCGAAATGCGGTCCGCAAGAGTGTACATGTACGCTATGTGAATTCATTGTTGCACCGTTAACCCGAATTGGTTCTAGCTTGATGCACTGTATTTCGGGGAGGACATCCATGAACAATTTGCGTTTGAAAACACTGCTGGGGGCGGGGTGTTTTTCGCTGGCTTTGATTGGTTCCGCGATGCATCCGGCGCGTGCCGGCGGTCTGGAGCGTGGTGGCTACGACATCGACCTGCTTTTCGACCCAGCGCCGTTTGCGACGGAAGCTGAAGCGACCTATGTCATGCCGGATCGCAAGTTCAAGAATGCGGCCGGTCCGAACGGCGCCAACCTAGGTCTTGGCACGACGGCCGACGGAGCCGAGGGTTACTGGATACCGCACATAGGAATGAAGGTTCAGGTTGTGCAGGGCGTCGACTGCATGGTCGACTATTCGCAGCCTTGGGGTGCGCATACAGCACCTGGTATATGGAACGGTGCGCTTTCCAACACGGAAACCGATATCAAGAGCAACAACTACGCCGGTACATGCTCATATAAATTTGATGCTGGTAAGGGCCAGCTTCGTTTTATCGGCGGGTTGTTTTACCAGGACATAGGGGGCTTCAAAGAAAGCTTGGTAAGCGTTTTCCCGGTATTGACAGGTCGTGTCGATCTGGAGGCTAACGGCTGGGGCTGGCGCGCCGGCGTTGCCTACGAAATCACCGACATCGCGTTGCGCGCGAGCCTCGTCTACAATTCGAAAGTCAAGCTCGACAATCTCTCAGGTGAACTCGATCTCACCAGTGTCGGCCAAGGCGTTATCCCGATCTACGGCTCAACGCAGTACATGCCTGATACCGTGGAGTTGAAATTGCAGTCGGGTATCGCTCCAGGATGGCTAGCCTTCGGTTCGATCAAGTGGGTGAACTGGCGTGTGCTGCAGAGCGTTCCGATCTGCCCGACGATTGCTCCATCGTCACTTTGCTACACCAATGGTCCGGGAGAGGTCACCTCGCTTGACCTGATGTATCGCGACGGCTGGACCGTTTCAGGTGGCGTCGGCCACAAGTTCAACGATCAGTGGAGCGGTGCGGCCCAGATTTCCTGGGATCGCGGCACCTCGCATGGCTATGGTTCGCAGTCCGATACCTGGACGCTGGGTGGCGGCGTCGCTTATACGCCACAGCCCAACATCGAGGTTCGGTTGGGCGGTGCAATCGGCGTGCTGACCAGCGGTCACTCCGGCATAATGATTGGCGAGAACGGCAAAGTCGTTGGTGCAGACGCAACCTACGACTTTGGCAACGATCTGATCACGGCTATTTCGGGCGGTGTTAAAATTAGGTTCTAAGCTTCTGAAAATACAGGTAAAAGGCCGGGCGTTGCCCGGCCTTTTACGTTTTTCGGACAGAGTTGGCCCTGCGCTGGCGGGCGCGCCAGCGTTGCAGATACGCCGCACTGGCGTCGCCTCTCGCGATTGTGACGTTTTGGCAACAGTTTCTGAACAACCCCCGCGCTACAACTCCGCCAGACCAAATTGCCCATTTCCCGCCATAAACCCGGCGCACCTCGAATTTGTCTCGGGACACGCGCCAGAAGGCTCGGCGATGGGGCAGGCCGCACCGCCCGCGGCAAGGAAGAGTATGGACGCCAGAGTCATTTCCAAGGCCAAGCTGCCGAGCCGCCATGTGACCGTCGGTCCGGCGCGTGCGCCGCACCGTTCGTATCTCTATGCCATGGGCCTGTCTGCCGCCGAGATCGCACAGCCGCTGGTCGGCGTCGCCTCCTGCTGGAACGAGGCGGCGCCTTGCAACATCTCGCTGATGCGCCAGGCGCAAGTGGTCAAGAAGGGCGTCGCCGCAGCCAACGGCACGCCGCGCGAATTCTGCACCATCACCGTCACCGACGGCATCGCCATGGGGCACCAGGGCATGAAGTCGTCGCTGGTGTCGCGCGATGTCATTGCCGATTCGGTCGAACTCACCATGCGGGGCCATTGCTACGATGCGCTGGTCGGCCTTGCCGGCTGCGACAAGTCGCTGCCCGGCATGATGATGGCCATGGTGCGGCTCAACGTGCCGTCGATCTTCATCTATGGCGGCTCGATCCTGCCGGGCTCCTATCGCGGCCGCCAGATCACTGTGCAGGACGTGTTCGAAGCAGTCGGCCAGCATTCGGTCGGCACGGTCAGCGATGCCGAACTGCTCGAGATCGAGCAGGCGGCGTGTCCGTCCGCCGGCTCCTGCGGGGCCCAGTTCACAGCCAACACCATGGCCACCGTCGCCGAGGCGATCGGCCTGGCGCTGCCGTACTCCTGCGGTGCGCCGGCGCCTTACGAGATGCGCGACCGCTTCAATTTCGCCTCCGGCGAAAAGATCATGGAGCTGATCGCCAAGAACATCCGGCCGCGCGACGTCGTCACGCTGAAGGCGCTGGAGAATGCGGCGACCGTGGTTTCGGCCACCGGCGGCTCGACCAATGCGGCTTTGCACCTGCCGGCGATCGCGCATGAGGCAGGCATCAAGTTCGACCTGTTCGACGTTGCCGCGATTTTCGAGAAGACGCCCTACATCGCCGACCTCAAGCCGGGCGGCAAATATGTCGCCAAGGACATGTTCGAGGCCGGCGGCATTCCGCTGTTGATGAAGACGCTGCTCGACCACGGCTATCTCCATGGCGACTGCATGACCGTGACTGGCCGTACTTTGGCCGAAAACATGGAGCATGTTGCCTGGAATGATAGCCAGGATGTGGTCCGTCCCGCCAACCGTCCAATCACCCAAACCGGCGGTGTCGTGGGCTTGAAGGGCAACCTTGCCCCCGAAGGCGCGATCGTGAAGGTCGCGGGCATGACGGAGCTGAAATTCTCAGGTCCGGCACGCTGTTTCGATTCGGAAGAGGAATGTTTCGAGGCGGTCACGCACCGCAACTACCGGGAAGGCGAGGTTCTCGTCATCCGTTACGAAGGTCCGCGCGGCGGCCCGGGCATGCGCGAGATGCTGTCGACGACTGCGGCGCTCTACGGCCAGGGCATGGGCGGCAAGGTCGCCCTCATCACCGACGGTCGTTTTTCGGGCGCGACGCGCGGTTTCTGCATCGGCCATGTCGGGCCCGAAGCTGCCGTTGGCGGCCCGATCGGGCTCTTGAAAGACGGCGATGTGATCTCGATCGATGCAACCAAAGGCACGATCGCGGTCGATTTGTCCGAGGCCGAACTGGCAACGCGGGCGAAGGCCTGGAAGGCGCGCACGACCGACTATCAGTCGGGCGCGATCTGGAAATACGCACAGACGGTAGGGCCTGCCCGCGACGGCGCGGTCACCCATCCGGGCGGTGCCAAAGAAACACATTGCTATGCGGATATCTGAGTTGTTGAGGTCGTCTGTCCTTCCGGCACTGGTCGCTGTTGCGATCTTTGGCGCCGTGGGCCAGGCCATGGCCTTCGACGACAAGGTGTTCGACGACAAGACCGGCGTGAAGCCGCAATCGAGCCCATGGGCCGTGTTCCAGTTCGGCTTCTCCGCCTACAAGAGCGGTCATAAGGAACAGGCGGTCGAGGCCTATAAATACGCCGCCGAGAACGGCCAGATCGGCGCCACCTGGAAGCTCGCGCGCATGTACGCCGAAGGCGACGGCGTGACGCGCGACGACTATGCGGCCTTCAAATTCTTCTCCGAGATCGTCGATCAGGATGTCGAGCCGGGATCGCCGGAGGAAAGCTATGTCTCCGACGCGCTGGTGGCGCTGGGCGACTATCTCCGGACAGGCATCCCCGGCAGCCCGGTCGAGGAAAACGAGGTCGCGGCGCAGGAATATTACATGCGCGCGGCCGCCAATTACCGCAACCCGAACGCCCAGTTCGAGATGGGCCAGATGTTTTTGAAGGGCGAGGGCGGCGTCAAGGCCAGCGTCAAGCAGGCCGGCCGCTGGTTCCAACTCGCCGCCGAAAAAGGCCATGCCGGCGCCCAGGCGACGCTTGGCAATCTTCTGTTCCAGAGCGGCAAGATCGTGCGCGGTCTGGCCATGATGACCGCCGCGCTCGAACGCGCCTCGCCGAGCGACCAGCCGTGGATCCGCGGCATGCAGGAAGAGGCATTTGCCGCCGCCGGCGAAGCCGACCGCCGCACGGCGATTTCGCTTGCCGACGATATTCTCACCAAGGGTGGTGACGACTAGTGAAATTGCCAATCTCCCCCTCAAGGGGGGAGATGCCCGGCAGGGCAGAGGGGGGCGCTGTCCCGCTGGCATTTCAGTTGACTAAAGTTTGCCCGGGTTGGACTGAGAGGGTGAGCTTGTTTGACCGAAAGGTCGCGTTTCTTCGCGCCCCCTCTGGCTTGCCGGCCATCTCCCCCTCAAGGGGGAAATTAGCTCACATCCATCAGTTCTCGGTGAGTTCCGCCGGCGCCGCTCTGTGTACCGGCATCGAGATCGGCGTGACGTGCAGATGCGGCTTCATCGTGCTGTCGGGGCAGCTGTCGCCGATCTTGGTCCATGAGGTGTTGTTGAGCACCAGGTCGCAGCGGGCCATATGGCTCTTGTCTGAAACCGTAAGGCAGGTGACCTGGCCGACCTGGTAGGACTTGCCATTGGCCAGGCACTGCTGATCGGCAAGTGCCGCTGCAGGAGAGGCCATGGCAAATGCCAGACCGATCGGGCAAAGGAGGAATCGTAGTGCCATGGAACCCCAGCCGCCATGCTGACCTCTGACTGAAAGGCGCGATTGTGGCGACATCAGGGTTCGGCTGATATCAGGCCGGCAGCAGCGCCAGATCGATCGCCACCGGCACATGGTCGGAAGGCTTTTCCCAGGCGCGCACGTGCTTTTCAATCGAGGCCGAGGAAAAGCGGTTGGCGGCTTCGGGCGACAACAGCAGATGGTCGATGCGGATGCCGTTGTTCTTCTGCCAGGCACCGGCCTGGTAATCCCAGAAGGTGTAGACGTCGGCCGCATCGGTGACGGCGCGCACCGCCTCGGTAAAGCCGAGATTCTTCAGTCGCCGGAAGGCCTGCCGCGTCTGCGGCTGGAACAGCGCATCGCCAAGCCAGTTCTCGGGGAAGCGCGCATCGACCGGCTCGGGGATGACATTGTAGTCGCCGGCCAGCACCAGCGCCTCCTCCAGAAGCAGCCGCTGCTCGGCCCAGCGATGCAGCCGCTCCATCCAGGCCAGCTTGTAAGGAAATTTCTTCTCGTCATCGATGGGATTGCCGTTGGGCAGATAGAGCGAGGCGACGCGCAGCGCGCCCTGGTCGGTCGAGAACACGCCCTCGATGAAGCGCGCCTGCTCGTCGGCGTCATCACCGGGCAGGCCTCTGATAACCTCGTCGAACGGAAGTTTCGACAGTAGGGCGACGCCGTTAAAGCCCTTCTGGCCATGGGTTTCCACGTTGTAGCCAAGCGCCTCGATCTCGGCGCGCGGGAACTGCTCGTCGACCGACTTGATCTCCTGCAGGCAGACGATGTCGGGCTGGCTTTCGCTCAGCCAGTGGGTGAGGTTGCCTATGCGGGCGCGAATGCCGTTTATGTTCCAGGTAACGATTTTCATGGGCGGCCTCAGGGATGTTCGGGCGAAAGACGTTCGACAAGCCCGATCGTATTGCCTGCCGGGTCCTTTAGAAAGGCCATCCACTCGCTTTCCCCTGCCGTTCCGAACGTGCCTTCGGTGTCGTTGTGGACGAGCGCCGGCGGTGCGGTGAAGGGAACGCCGGACGCTTTCGCCTCGGCGTGGAAGGCTTCGAGCCCGGCTATATCGAGATAGACGGTGCCGGCCGGAACGCCATCGGTGAACAGCAACCTGATATCACCGGCCATGATGAAGGCGATGCCCGGCGGATCGTAGCGGGCGTGAACGTTGAGGCCGAGCACATCGCGCCAGAAGGCCAGCGTCACGTCGAGATCGCGCCCGGCCGACAGTGCGACCTGACGGACCGGGCCGACGCCGGACATCTGCCTAGATGGAGAAACTGGTGCCGCAGCCGCAGGAGGCGACTGCATTGGGGTTGCGGATCTGGAACGATTGGCCCATCAGATCGTCGACGAAGTCGATCACCGAGCCGCCCATATAGACCAGCGACAAATCGTCGATCAGCACGGTGGCGCCGTCCTTTTCGATGGCGACGTCGTCGTCGTTGCGCGTATCGACCAGGTCGAACTTGTAGGAAAAGCCGGAGCAGCCGCCGCCTTCGACGGAGACGCGCAGCGCCGTCTTGCCGACCTCGCCCGAGACGATTTTCGCGATCCGCCTGGCGGCGGACTCGGTCATCTCGACTTTCATGGCAGTCTTGGCATCAGCGCCCATGGGCGTCACCTTGCTTTCGGTTTCACATGATAGGTATGAAGCGGGAAGGGGCAAGTCAACTGCGGCGGCATCAGCCATGACAAATGAGCTTGGCGACATTGGGTTCGGCTATCGGCCGCGCGCGGCCTATGCCAGCGACCCAGCCAGGTCGCGCGGGCGGCTCTATGACGAGGTCGAGAGCCCGACTCGCACGCCATTCCAGCGCGACCGCGACCGTATCATTCATTCGACTGCCTTCCGCCGCCTGAAGCACAAGACGCAGGTGTTCGTCGCCCATGAAGGCGACCACTATCGCACCCGGCTGACGCATTCGATCGAGGTGGCGCAGATTGCGCGGGCTCTGGCGCGAGCGCTGCGCGGCGACGAGGATCTGGCCGAGGCGGTCGCCTTGGTGCACGATTTCGGTCACACGCCGTTCGGCCATACCGGCGAGGACGCGCTGAACGAGCGGATGGCCCAATGGGGCGGCTTCGACCACAATGCGCAGTCGCTGCGCGTGGTGACGCGGCTGGAGCGGCGTTATGCCGAGTTCGACGGGCTGAACCTGACCTGGGAAACGCTGGAAGGCCTGGTGAAGCACAATGGCCCGCTGACCGACGCCAAGGGAAAAGGGCTCAAAGGCCCGGTGCCGCAGGCGATCCGCGACTATTCCGAGTTGCACAACCTCGAACTCGACCATTTCGCCGGCATCGAGGCGCAATGTGCTGCGATCGCCGACGATATCGCCTACAACACCCATGACATCGACGACGGCCTGCGCTCCGGCTTCCTGACCTTGGACATGCTGGAAACGGTGGCGCTGCCGGGATCGATCCTGGCAAGCGTGCGCGCGCGCTATCCGGGCCTGGACGATGTGCGCACCGGCCATGAGCTGATGCGCCGGCAGATCACGATGATGGTCGAGGACGTCATTGTTTCCACCACCGCCAATCTGGAGCGCATCAAGCCTGACAGCGCCGAAGCGGTGCGGGCGGCGGGCGAGACGATGGTGACCTTTTCCGCAGACATGGCGGCGACCGAGAAGGATTTGAAGACCTTTCTTTACAAGCATCTCTACCGGCATGACGAGGTGATGCGCGTTCGCACTGAGGCCGAGCAGATCGTGCGCGACCTGTTCGATGTCTATTTCGCCGATCCGCGCGCCATGCCGGACGGCTGGCGGGAGGGGCTCGACCGGGCGGAGGACCGCATCAAGGCGCGCAGCGTCGCCGATTTCCTGGCGGGGATGACGGATACCTACGCCTTGAAGGAACACCGCCGTCTGTTTGACCATACGCCCGATTTAAGCTAGGGCGGGCGCGATTTGCCGGCCAATGAGCCGGTTCCCCTGCACAGTCCGCCAGAGCAAGACCCATGAACATCTTCGCCGATTTCAGCGCGCGAATCACAAAAGCCGTCGAAGCGCTTGATTTGAAAGACAGTAATGGCGTTTCGCCCGACCTGTCGCGCATCGCCGTCGAGCCGCCGCGCGACGCCAGCCATGGCGATCTCGCCACCAATGCGGCGATGGTACTGGCCAAGCCGACAGGGCACAACCCGCGGGCGCTGGCCGAGCGGCTGGTGGAAGTGCTGCGCAGCGACGCCGATGTTGCCGAAGCCGACGTCGCCGGTCCCGGCTTCGTCAATCTCCGGCTCAAGGACGCTTTCTGGCAGGCACATCTGACCGCGGTGCTCGGCGAGGGGCAAAACTACGGCCGCTCGACCATTGGTGGCGGCAAGAAGACCAATGTCGAATATGTCTCGGCCAATCCGACCGGGCCGATGCATGTCGGCCATTGCCGGGGCGCGGTTGTCGGCGACACGCTCGCCAATCTGATGGCCTTCGCCGGCTATGACGTCACCAAGGAATACATCATCAACGACGCCGGCGCGCAGATCGACGTGCTCGGGCGTTCGGCCTTCCTGCGCTACCGCGAAGCGCTGGGCGACGACGTTGGCGAGATACCGGCCGGCCTCTATCCCGGCGATTACCTTGTGCCGGTCGGTCAGGCGCTGGCTGCCGAATTTGGCCGCAAGCTCTTGCAGATGCCCGACGATGAGTCGCTGGCAATCGTCAAGGACCGCACGATCGACGCCATGATGGTGATGATCCGCGAGGATCTGGCGTTGCTCAATGTGCATCACGACGTTTTCTTCTCCGAGCGCACGCTGCATGCCGACAATGCCAAAAAAATCCGCTCGGCGATCAACGATCTGACGCTGAAAGGCCATATCTACAAGGGCAAGCTACCGCCGCCCAAGGGCGAGAAGCCGGACGACTGGGAAGACCGCGAGCAGACGCTGTTTCGCTCGACGGCGGTCGGCGACGACATGGACCGGGCGCTGGTCAAGTCCGACGGCTCGTTCACCTATTTCGCCGCCGACGTCGCCTATCTCAAGGACAAGGTCGACCGCGGTTTCGTCGGCCTGATCTATGTGCTGGGCGCCGACCATGGCGGCTACGTCAAGCGGCTGGAAGCGCTGGCGCGGGCGATTGCAGGCGATGATCTGAAGCTGCAACTCACGGTGCTGCTGTGCAATCTGGTGAAGCTGTTTCGCGATGGCGAACCGATTCGGATGTCGAAGCGGTCGGGCGACTTCGTGACCTTGCGCGAAGCGGTGGAGGAGGTGGGCCGCGATGCGATCCGCTTCATGATGCTCTACCGCAAGAGCGATGCGCCGCTCGACTTCGATTTCGCCAAGGTCACCGAACAGTCCAAGGACAATCCCGTGTTCTACGTGCAGTACGCTTCGGCGCGCTGTCATTCGGTGTTCCGGCAGGCGAGCGAGCAACTGGGCGAGGCCAATTTCGACCGCAACAGCCTGGCCGCGGCCTCGGCGTCGCTCACCGATGAGGGCGAGATCGGCCTGATCCGGAAGCTGGCTGAATATCCCCGGCTGGTCGAATCTGCGGCCCTTGCGCTGGAGCCGCACCGGCTGGCATTCTACCTCTACGATCTGGCTTCCAGCTTCCATGGACACTGGAATCGGGGCACCGAGAATGCCGACTTACGTTTTGTTAAGGTTAACGACCGACAATTGACTCATGCCAGACTAGGGCTGGTGCAGGCTGTTTCGGATGTTTTGACCTCCGGCCTGACGCTGATTGGGGCTGATGCGCCCACTGAGATGCGTTAGGTTTAACTAAAACACCTGTCACCATTTGCCCACATTGCGCTGGTAAGGGCCAACCCTACGCGACGTCCATGGCGTCCGAATGAGTGCGAGTTCGGGAACAATAATGGCAGACAGAACCCAGCTGAGAGTAGCCGACAACAACGACATCGCCGAAGATGATCCGTTCGCTGAACTGACCAGGATCATGGGTTTCGATCCGCGCCAGCCGGTCAAGCCGCAGGCGCCAGCCGTCGAGACGGCTGCGGACGAGGGCGATTTCGACATCGACCTCGAGAAGGAGTTGATGGGCGAATTCGGCGATGAAGTCGGTTCCATGGAGGCCAGCCAGCCAGCTCCCGAGGTTCACCAGCCTGCCGCTGAGCCCTACGAACCTGCTGCCGAGATTCGCGAGCCGGCTTTCGAAACCACCGATGCCGCGATGGACGATGCGCTGGCTGCTTCGCTGGAATATGATTTCGTCTTCGACGATGCCGCCGATCTGGATTTCGGCGCTGCCCCGCAGGCTGCGGCTGCTCCCGTTGAACCCTCGTTTGCCGAACCTTCGTTTGCCGAGCCCGCATTCGACGAAGCTGCATTCGACGATGATTTCGACAATGCCGTGGCCAGCTCGCTGGAAAACGTATCGCCGCTCGAAGACGACCTGCCGATGGACGACGACCTTGCCGCTTCGCTCGAGCAGGGGTTGCTGCTCGATGACGATGCGACCGTCGCCCATGCCGCAGATGTAGCCCAGGTTGCTGCTGCGCCCGCCGACGATGTCGCGTTCGACGATGATTTCGACAATGCCGTCTCGATGTCGCTGGAAGACGAGCTGACGCTGGACGGTCCTGCGCCGGCGCAGGACCAGTATGCCGCGCCAGTAGCCGAGGCGCCGGTCGTCGGAGTCGCCGACCACACTGTTGCCGACGAGGATTTTGCGGGTCATTTCGATGACGCGATGGCCGATGTCGACATGGACTTTGCGGCCCAGGATTTTGCAGCCCAGGATTTTGCGGCGGAGGATTTCGAGCCGCAGGCTTTCGAGGCTCAGCCTGTTGAGGCCGAGGATCCGGAAGAGCGCGATCTGCAGGTCAGCGCGCCGGTTGAGATGGATGCGCCGGAAGTGGACGAGACGCCGGCCTGGACCGTGGAGGCCAGCCCCTCTCATGAGACTGCGCACGAAGCATTCGACGATTTCGATCTGAGCATCGATGATGCGCTTGCCGATCACGAGCCGGTGGCCGAGACCGCACCCGCTCCGGTTCAGCTAGCTCCGGTCGCACCAGCCTATGTGGCGCCTACCAATATGGCGACCCCGGCCGCTCCGGTCGCTGACGAACGGACGTTGGAAGATGAACTCAACGCGCTGCTTGGCGCCATGACCACACCACGCCCGGCGCCAGTCGCGCCGATTCCGGTCGTCACCGAGCCCACCAGGGCTGCCGCCATCGAGCCCACCAGGACTTATGAGCCGGTTGCCCTGGTGCAGCGGTCCGTCGCGACGCCGGTCACTCCGGTCGATAATCTCGACTGGGACCTGGACGAACACGCGCCGGCTCCTCAGGAGGCCCAGGCGAACGATTCCGATTTCGACGATCTGCTTGCCGGCGAACTCGAGGGCCATGAGCCCGAGATCGAGTTCGATGATCATGCCTTCGATGCGGCGCTCGCCAAGGGCATCGATCTCGGTAAGGACACGGCAGCACCGGTCGCTGGCGATTGGCGCTCGACGCCGCCGGAGCCGGCGCGTTCGTGGAGCCGCGTGACTCCCACCCCGGCCCAGCCTTCCTTTGCAGCGCAGCCGCAACCTTCTTTTGCAGCGCAGCCGCAAGCTTCTTTTGCAGAAAAGCCGTCCATGCCGCCAGCGGCAGCGCCAAGCTATCGCGACCAGCCGGTTGCCGCTGCTGCCTATGTGGCGCCGACGCCATCGCGCCAGGCGCCGCCTCAGGCCTATGACGAGATGCCGGATGTCGAGACGGTCGATGTGCCGGAGCGTGTCGTGGCGATTGCCGACGACCTCGACATTCCAGAACTCAGCTTCGAGCAAGACGAGCCCGCCGCCTATGACGACATCGACGCCGAATTCGCCGGCATGCTCAACGAGATGAACGCGGTGGAAGTGGCGCCGCCCACTGCCGCACGCAGTGCCGGCTATGATGACGATTCCTACAGTTCCGGCTTCAGTTCGGGCCACGAGCTCGACCAGCGCGCCTATGCGGCGCGGCCAGCCGAAGTGCTTGCAGCCACGCAAGCTCACCACGCCGATGCCGCCGGCGGCTTCGACATGGACGATCTGCCCGGCAGCCAGCCGGTTTCGCAGGCCGACGATTTCGCGGTCGACGAACTTGACTACGATCCGGATCTGGACGAGGCAATGGCGGTGCCGGGCCTCGCCGAGCAGGAAGCCGCACGGCCGCGCAGGAGCGGCCTGCTGGTCGCGGGGGTCGTTGCTGCGGTTGCGATTGCCGGCGGCCTTGGCGCCTTCGCCTTGTCGTTCGGCGGCAAGGGCGGCAGCGATGCGCCGGTCATTGTCAAAGCCGACAACAGGCCGATCAAGGTCAAGCCCGAAAATCCGGGCGGCGCCGTGGTGCCGAACCAGGACAACAAGGTTTATGATGCGGTCGCCAAGGGCACCAAGCCGGCCGAGCCGGTTCAGGAGAAGCTGGTCACCAACACCGAAGAGCCGGTCGATGTGAAGGCGCAGGAGCCTGAAAGCCGCGTCGTCGATCTGTCGCCCGACGATACTGCCCCAGGCCCGGACGCTGCCGGCAACCCCGAAGCTGCCGTCAACCCCGACGCTGCCGGCAACCCCGACGCGGCTGTCGCGCCGGCGCCAAAATCCGAGGACCGCATTGCGCAGGTGCTGCAGGAAGCCGAGAAGAACCCCGATACGGTCGCCGTTGCCCCGCGCAAGGTGCGGACCATGGTGGTCAAGCCCGACGGCTCGTTAGTGGCACGCGAGGACTCGACGCCGCCCGCGCCGCAGGTTGCGGCGACTGAGCCGCTTGACCCGGCGCCGCAGCACGTCGCCCCTTCGGCCGATGCCGAGCAGACCGGCACCGTGGCGCCTGCCGATCAGGCAAATAGCGACCAGGCAAGTGCCGAGACCGCCAAGCCGGTCAAGCCGGTGAAGCCGGCGGCTGCGCCGAAGGCTGAGACCCAGTCCGCCAACACGCCGCAGACGGTTGCCGTGGCGCCGCAGCGCCCGTCTGACCAGCCGGTCGACGTGGTCGGCGAGGTCAAGCCCGACCAGGTTGCCTCCATTCCGGCGACGGCTTCGACATCGGGCGGTTCGTGGTCGATGCAGATCGCTTCGCAGCCGACGGTCGAAAGCGCCCAGGCCAACTACGCCGACCTGCAGCGCCGCTATGGAAATGTGCTCGCCGGTCGCACCGCCAACATCGTCAAGGCGGAGATCGCCGGCAAGGGCACCTTCTACCGCGTCCGGGTGCCTGCGCAATCGCGCAACGATGCGATCAATCTGTGCACCAGCTACAAGGCTGCCGGCGGCAACTGCTTCGTGTCTCGGTAAGGCCGGATCCAATTATCAGAGCCGGTGCGTTCCCAAGGGTCGCGCCGGCTTTTTCATGTGGATGGGCGAGAGGTTGAGGCGCTTGCCGTCCGGGGAGATTCCCTTTGGCGGCGCGAAGCCCTAAACTGGTGGAATGACCGAATCAAAATCCATGATCCTCGGCTGTGCCGGGAAATCGCTGACCCGCGAAGAAATCCGTTTCTATCGCAATGAATGCCCGTGGGGCTTCATCCTGTTTGCGCGCAATATCGGCGAAACGGAGCAGATCCGCGATCTGGTCGCCGAAATGCGCGACTGTATCGGGCGCCCCGATGCGCTGGTGTTCATCGATCAGGAAGGTGGCCGGGTGCAGCGCCTGCGGCCGCCGCTGGCGCCGAACTATCCCGCCGGCGGCGCGCTCGGTGCATTGTGGCGCAAGGACCATGATGCCGGCACCCGCGCTGCCTGGCTGATGGCGCGGCTGCACGCCTTCGACCTGTTGCGCTTCGGTATCTCGGCCGATTGCCTGCCGGTGCTGGACGTGCCGATCGAGGGCGCCAGCGACGTCATCGGCGCGCGCGCCTATGGCAAGGAGCCGCGCCCGGTCATCGAACTTGGCCGCGCCGCCGCGGAAGGGCTGATGTCCGGCGGCGTGTTGCCGGTCATGAAGCATATTCCGGGCCATGGACGCGCCTTCGCCGACACGCATTTCGAGCTGCCTGTGGTCGACGCCTCGCTGAGCGACCTGCAGCGGCATGATTTCGCCCCTTTCCGCGAGCTTAGCCATCTGCCGATGGCGATGACGGCGCATGTCGTCTACAGCGCCATCGATCCGAACAACCCAGCGACCACCTCAGGCAAGGTCATCGACGAGATCATCCGCCGCGAGATCGGCTTCGACGGGCTGTTGATGAGCGACGACACCTCGATGAAGGCACTTTCTGGGGATTTCCCGACAAAGGCGGCCTCGATCCTTGCGGCGGGCTGCGATCTGGTCCTTCACTGCAATGGCGTTTTCGAGGAGATGGCAGGCATCGCATCGCGAACCACGGGACTTGAAGGGACGTCGCTGGAGCGCGCCAACCGGGCGCTGACCTATATAAGGGATCGCGACCGGGCCGACGAAACCGAGATACGCGCCGAGTTTGCCACCTATTTCGATGCGGTGGCCTAGAGACGGATGATTTCAGGTCTGTTCGACCTGAAATCTGAATCCGTCTCTAAATTAGATAGAGAGAGCATGATGTCGTCCGAAAACCGCTTCACACTTTTCGGCATTATGCTCTAACCAGAGGTAAAGGAACAAGTGGCGGAGACATTGGACAGCAAGGCTGCGAAGGCCGCACCGATGGACCGTCTGTGGGCCGAGAACGACGATTCACGGGTCACCGGCGACCCGTCGCTGGTCGTCGACGTCGCCGGGTTCGAAGGTCCGCTCGACCTCTTGCTGCATCTCGCCCGCAACCAAAAGGTCGATCTGTCGCGGATTTCCATCTTGGCGCTGGTCGAGCAATATCTGACCTTCGTCGAGACGGCGAGGGCGCTGAGGCTTGAGCTTGCCGCCGACTACCTGGTGATGGCGGCGTGGCTGGCCTTCCTCAAGTCGAAGCTCCTCATCCCCAAGCAGCCCGGCGAGGAAGGCGAAAGCGGCGAGGAACTGGCCGCGGTGCTGCAGTTCCGGCTGAAGCGTCTGGAGGCCATGCGCGACGCCTCGGCAAGGCTGGTCAACCGCAACCGGCTCGGCCGCGACGTGTTTGCACGCGGCATGCCTGAGATGGTCATCGTCGAGAAGCGTAACGCCTATTCGGCCTCGCTCTACGATTTGCTCACCGCCTATGCGCAGCAGCGCCAGAAACAGGCGATCACCAATGTGACAATTGCCCGGCGTGGCGTGTGGTCGCTCAAGGATGCGCGCGATATCCTGACCCGGCTGATCGGCTCGCTGCGCGACTGGACGGCGCTGGACAGCTATCTGATCAATTACCTGACCAGCCCGGACGAACGGCGTACCGCGATTGCCAGCTCGTTTGCGGCGTCGCTGGAACTGGTGCGCGAAGGCAGCATCGAGATGCGACAGGACCAGGTGTTCGCGCCGCTCTATCTGCGCGGCCGCGCGCAACCAATCAAGGCAGTCGAGGTGGCATCATGAGCGAACGCGCCAACGCTTCGGTCATTCCGTTCAAGGTCGAAGAAGAGACCGAGGAGGGCATTATCGCCCAGGATCCGACTGATACCCTGCTTCTGAATCCTGGCGAACGGCTGCATATGGCCGAAGCCATACGCATGGCCGAGGCGATTGTGTTCGCCAGCGCCGAGCCGGTCAGCGAAAAGCAGCTCGCAGCCAGATTGCCCGACGGCATCAGCATAGCCGCTGCCATGGCTGAGCTGCAGCAGATCTATGCGCGGCGCGGCGTCAATCTGGTCCGGGTCGGCGATGCCTGGGCTTTCCGTACCGCCGGCGATCTCGCCTTCCTGATGAGCCGCGACACGGTGCAGCAGCGCAAGCTGTCGCGCGCGGCGCTCGAAGTGCTGGCGATCATCGCCTACCACCAGCCGGTGACGCGCGCCGAGATCGAGGACATCAGAGGCGTCGAGACCTCGAAGGGCACGCTGGATACGCTGCTCGAAACGGAATGGGTGCGCATGCGCGGCCGCCGCCGCACGCCCGGCCGTCCCGTCACCTACGGCACGACAGACACTTTCCTCGACCATTTCGCACTGGAGGATATCCGCGATCTTCCCGGCATGGACGAACTGAAGGGGGCAGGGCTGCTTTCCGGCCGAATGCCGTCGAATTTCGCCATCCCGTTGCCGCCGGCCGATCCGGACGCGCTGACCGAGGACGAGGATGCGTTGACCGACATCGATCTCGAGGAACTCGGCCTGCTGACGCCGCGCGTCACGGAAGATTGACCGCAAGCGGCTGTCAAAAAGCTGCATTGCTGCGGTAGATGCGCCGATTGGTAGCGGGCAGCTTTGCCGAAAATGCGTGACATAAGCCGCGCCTTCATAAACTTTGTCGCTGTTGTGTTTGAATCCCAACGCGAAAACGCATAGATCATCGCCAGGGAAAACATTCGAGAGAGAGTTACAATGGGTTCATTTTCGATTTGGCACTGGATGATCGTGCTGGTGATCGTGCTGCTGGTGTTCGGCCGCGGCAAGATACCCGAGCTGATGGGCGACATGGCCAAGGGCATCAAGAGCTTCAAGAAGGGCATGGCCGACGACGATACCGCCGAAGACAAGCGCACCGTCGAGCACCGCCCGGACGAGACCGTTTCGGCAGTGAAGGAAAAGGCCAGCAAGAGCTGAGCCGAAGGTTTGTTGCTTTTGCAAGTCGTTGCCCCAAACCGCTTCGCACTTTTGGGCGACAAGCACTAGTCGGAACTGATTGCCATGTTTGAAGTCGGCTGGACCGAAATGCTGGTGATCGCGATCGTCATGATCGTGGTCGTCGGACCCAAGGATTTGCCCAATATGCTGCGCACCTTCGGCCGCACGACGGCGAAGCTGCGTGCCATGGCCTCCGACTTCCAGAAGCAGTTCAACGAGGCGCTGAAGGAAGCCGAGCTCGACGACGTCAAGAAGTCGGTCGATACGCTGCGCGGCCTCAATCCGGCGGCCGAGATCCGCAAGCAGCTCAATCCGTTCGAACAGGCGGCAGCAGAGGTTCGCTCCGGCGTCGATGCGGTGATGAAGCCGAAGCCCGCCGTCGATCCCGCAACGCCCGCGGCAGAAACACCACAGGCGGCCGAGCCGCTCAAGAACGGCGCGACGGTGATGCCGGGTGTCAACGGACCGGAAACAGCGCCGGCGGCGCTGATCCTTCCGGCGATGACCGACGAGGCGGTGGTGACACCGGCTGCAGCAACAGCAGCGCCACGAAACGCGCGCGCCAAGGGGGCTGCGATATCAAAGGCCCCGGCAACCAAAACAGCGGCAGCCAAGGCAGCACCGGCAAAGCCGGCGCCTGCGGCGAAGGTTGCGGCCAAGCCGTCAGCGGCGCCCGCCAAGGCTGCGCCTGGAAAAGCCGCCACCAAGCCCGCTGCTGCACCGAAGGCAGTCGCAAAGGCTGAGCCGAAGCCTGCGCCGGCCACGAAGCCCGCGTCCAAGAAGACGGCGGGGGCCGCCAAGTGAGCATTACGGACAGCGAAAAGGACGAGATCGAGAAGTCGTCGGCTCCGCTGATGGAGCATCTGATCGAACTGCGCCGGCGGCTGATCTGGTCGATCGGCGGTTTCTTCGTCGCCTTCCTCGTCTGCTTCTTCTTTGCCAAGAAGCTGTTCAATCTTTTGGTCGTTCCGTTCAAGTGGGCCACGCAGTGGGCCGGGCTCGATCCGCACAAGGTCGAGCTGATCTATACGGCGCCGCAGGAATTCTTCTTCACCCAGGTCAAGCTCGCCATGTTCGGCGGCATGGTCATCGCCTTTCCGCTGATCGCCACGCAGATCTACAAATTCATCGCGCCAGGCCTCTACAAGAACGAACGCAACGCGTTCCTGCCGTTCCTTATCGCATCGCCGATCCTGTTCCTGATGGGAGCGTCGCTGGTCTATTTCTTCTTCACGCCGATGGTGATGTGGTTCTTCCTCGCCATGCAGCAGGCCGGCACCGACGACCAGGTGCAGATTTCGCTGCTGCCGAAAGTGTCGGAATATCTCAGCCTGATCATGACGCTGATCTTCTCCTTCGGCCTGGTGTTCCAGCTGCCGGTGGTGACCAGCCTGATGACGCGCGTCGGCATGCTGTCGTCGAAGGCGCTGGCCGAGAAGCGCAAATGGGCGATCGTCATCGCCTTCGTCGTCGCGGCGGTGCTGACGCCGCCTGATCCGATGAGCCAGATCGGTTTGGCCATCCCGACCATCCTGCTCTACGAGGTGTCGATCTGGGCGGCCCGGCTGATCGAGCGCGATCAGGTCAAGCAGAAGCTGGCGCGCGAGAAGCAGGAAGCCGCCGAAGCCGTGGCCGAAAAGGCGGCGGACGCGTCCTCAAAGCAGGCTCGTTCATAGGCTGTCGCGTTCGGGTATCCGCGTTAGCGGAAAAACGCGACAGCCGCTGACCCTCATCTTGCATCGATGAAGGATGCGGTTTACCCCCTCAGCCTTATTCTGAGGACGAACCAACCATGCTTGATATCAAATGGATTCGCGACAACCCGAAGGCCCTTGTCGAGGCGCTGGCCAAGCGCTCGTGGTCGGCTGACGAGGCGCAGTCCACGGTCGATGAGCTGATCAAGAAGGACGAAGCGCGGCGCGAGCACGTCACCGAGCTGCAGACCAAGCAGGAACGCCGCAACGCCGCCTCGAAGGAGATCGGCAACGCCATGCGTTCGGGCGACACGGCACTTGCCGAAAAGCTCAAGGCCGAAGTCGGCGATATCAAGACCTTCATCCAGAATGGCGAGGCGCGCGAGCGCGAGCTCGACAAGACGCTGAACGATGCGCTGGCGGTGCTGCCGAATGTGCCGCTCGACGACGTGCCGGTCGGCAAGGACGAGCACGACAATGTCGTCAAGCATATCGTCGGCGAGGTGCCGACTCGGCCGAACTGGGTGAAGGAGCATTTCGAGATCGGCGAAGCGCTCGGCATGATGGATTTCGAGCGGGCGGCAAAGCTGTCGGGATCACGCTTCACCGTGCTGAAGAGCGGGCTGGCGCGGATGGAGCGCGCCATCGGCCAGTTCATGCTCGATCTGCACACGACCGAGCATGGCTATGAAGAAGTCATCCCGCCACTGATGGTGCGCGACGAAGTGCTTTTCGGGACCAACCAGCTGCCGAAATTCGAGGACGACCTGTTCTTCGTGCAGCATGGCGATGGCCGGCTCGGGTTGATTCCAACCGCCGAGGTCCCGCTCACCAACCTGGTGCGCGAAGAAATCACGGCCCATGAAAAGCTGCCGCTGCGCTATACGGCGCTGACGCCGTGCTTCCGCTCGGAAGCGGGCTCCGCCGGCCGCGACACGCGCGGCATGTTGCGCCAGCACCAGTTCTACAAGGTCGAGCTGGTCTCGGTCACCGACCAGGAGTCTTCGCTCGCCGAGCACGAGCGGATGACGCAGTGCGCCGAAGAGGTGCTGAAGCGACTGGAGCTGCCGTTCCGCACCATGGTCCTGTGCACGGGCGACATGGGGTTTGGCGCGCGCAAGACCTACGACATCGAGGTCTGGCTGCCTGGACAGAACGCCTATCGCGAGATCTCGTCCTGTTCAGTGTGCGGCGACTTCCAGGCCAGGCGCATGGATGCCCGCTACAAGGACAGGGACGGCAACGGCAACCGCTTTGTGCACACGCTGAACGGTTCGGGCACCGCTGTCGGCCGTGCGCTGATTGCCGTCATCGAAAACTACCAGAATGAGGATGGCAGCGTAACCATTCCTGAAGTGCTGCGGCCTTATATGGGCGGTCTGGCGAAGATCGAATCGAAGTAATGCGCATCCTTCTGACCAATGATGACGGCATTCATGCCGAGGGCCTGGCGTCGCTCGAACGCATCGCCCGCACGCTGTCGGACGATGTCTGGGTCGTGGCGCCGGAGCAGGACCAGTCCGGCTACGCGCACTCGCTGTCGATCTCGGAGCCGCTCCGGCTGCGCAAGATCGGCGAGAAACACTACGCCGTGCGCGGCACGCCGACCGACTGCGTCATCATGGGCGTCAAGAAGATCCTGCCTGGCGCGCCGGACCTGATCCTGTCCGGTGTCAATTCCGGCGCCAACATCGCTGACGACGTCACCTATTCCGGCACCGTCGCCGGCGCCATGGAAGGCGCGCTGCTCGGCATCCGCTCGATCGCACTCAGCCAGGGTTATTCCTATGTCGGCGAGGACCGCGTCGTTCCCTATGAGACCACCGAGGCGCTGGCGCCGGCGTTGCTGAAAAAGCTCGTCGCCATGCCGCTGCCGGACGGCGTGCTGCTCAACGTCAACTTTCCCAACTGCCTCCCTGACGAGGTTGCCGGCACCGTCGTGACGTCGCAGGGCAAGCTGGTGCACAGCCTTTGGGTCGACGAGCGCCGCGACGGGCGCGGCCTGCCTTATTACTGGCTGCGCTTCGGCCGCGAGCCGGTCGAGGGCAAGCAGGGCACCGATCTCCATGCTCTGCGCAACCGGCTCGTGTCTGTGACGCCGCTGCAGCTTGACCTCACCGCGCATGAAATCCGTGACCAACTGACCAAGGCGCTGTCTGAATAAGGTGTTCGCATGAAGAAGGTTCTGGCATGAACTTGCCGCTCGACGATCGCGAGGGTTTTGCCGCTTTCCTGCTGCGCCTGCGCGGCCAAGGCGCGGTGCCGAAGGCGCTGATCGCAGCCTTCGAGGCGACGCCGCGGCGCGGCTTCCTCAACGGCCAGTTCCATTCCATCGCCTGGTCGGACGGCATGCTGCCGATCGAATGCGGCGAGGCGATCGAGGGCGCCGATCTGCAGGCGGCGGTGATTGCGGCCCTGGCAATAGAGCCCGGCAACCGGGTGCTGGAGATCGGCACCGGCTCGGGCTACACGGCAGCGGTGATGTCGCGGCTCGCGGCGCGCATCGTCAGCGTCGACCGCTACAAAACGCTGGCCGAGCAGGCCAGGCAACGCTTCGAGGCGCTCGGCATCGGCAATGTCATCGTGCGCCAGGCCGACGGTTCCAACGGGCTTGCCAATGAAGCGCCGTTCGACCGCATCGTAGCCTGGGCGGCTTTCGACAGCCTGCCGCGCTTCCTGCTCGACCAATTGTCGAGCGGCGGCATCGTCATTGCCCCGATCGGGCCGGAGGAGGGCGAGCAGGTGCTGGCCAAGCTGACCAAGGTCGGCAGCCGCTTCGAGCGCGAGGATATCGGCACCGTGCGCCTGCAGCCGATCCTGCGCAGCGTCGCGGCGGTTATCTGAATTCTGCCTGTCACGCGCTTCGAAGGTAAGCCGAAGCCGATCGTTTCGTCATCCACGGGCGAAGCAAGGAGCGTAGCGACGCAGCGCAGACCCGAGGATCCATGCCGCGCCATCAAGGCGTAGCTACGGCGCAGAATTCTGCTCTGCTGCATTCTTCGGCCAATGTCACGGAATGGATCCCAGGGTCTCCGCGACGGCGCTTCGCGCCTGCTTCGCCCAGGGATGACGACGTTGGTGAAGGCGCCTTACAAAATGTTTTAAGAAAATTTGCGTCCGATTCTATGGGGTTAACCCGCCAGTAACATTAACGCGCTTTAATCATGACCAGTGTGTACCGGGTCTGCGGGTTAGTGCGATGCAATTCAGTGTTTTGAAGGCAAACGGGCGTACTCTGTCGCGGGGCTGCGCTGTCCTCATGCTAGCCGGAGTGGCGGCGGGGTGTAGCTCCCAAGTCTCGCGGTTCAATGGTGTCGACGACGTCTTCACCTCCTCGACCAACAATCAGCGCGCCATCATCGACAAGCAGAGCACCGCTCAGCCCTATCCGGGCGATGTGGCGGCCGAGCCGATCGCTGCGGCACCTGTCGATGGCAGCCATAACCAGTCGGTCAGCCGCTCCAGCCTGGAGCCGGTCACCGTCCAGCAGCTGCCGCCGCCGAGCGCGCCCAAAGCTGCTCCGATGCGTACCGCTTCCGCGCCGGCGCTTGCACCGGCACCGCATGTCGACAGAACGACTACCGGCACCGTCCAGCCGGCGAGGCCGTTCAAGAATGCCGGTGACTCCGATCCGAAACCAGTTGCGGCTGGTACGCCGCATGCGACCGAGATCGTGGTCAGCGACGGCGAGACCATTTCCGGCATCGCTCATCGCTATCATGTGCCCGCCGACGTGATCATGAAGGTCAACGGCTTGAGCGCCACCAAGGGGCTGAAGACCGGTCAGAAACTGGTCATCCCGGCCTATGCCTATTCAAGCAAGGGGACAGAGCCGAAACTTGCCGACGGCAAGCCGGCAAACAGCCCCAAGGCGCCGGCGCCGGAAAAGGTCGCCGTGCTGCCGCAGCAGCCGAAACTCAAGGACGGCAAGTCCGCCGCGCAGGTTGACGCTTCGGCAGCGAACAAGCCGAAGACCGACAAGCCGGCGCAGACGGCCTCGGCCGCGCCAAAGGCCGGCGCGGGCACCTACACGGTCCAGTCAGGCGACACCATGTCCTCCATCGCCAGGAAGACCGGCGTTGGCGTCGTGGTGCTGAAGCAGGCGAACGGCATGCAGGACGGCCTGCTCAAGATCGGCCAGACGCTGAAGGTTCCGGCAGGTGGCACCGCAACGGTCGCCAGCGCCAAGCCGGCCAAAGTTGATCCGGTGACGACCGCGACCACCCAACCGGCGGCAAAGCCGACGGAGACACTCGCCACCTACACGCCGCCGAAGAAGGACGCCAAGGTTATCCAGCAGGCCGAGGACGACGATGCTGTTGCGCCCGATGCCACCGGCATCGGCAAGATGCGTTGGCCGGTGCGTGGCCGCGTCATCTCCAATTTTGGTGGCGGCAAGGATGGTGTCGACATCGCCGTGCCTGAGGGGACGCCGGTCAAGGCGGCCGAAAACGGCGTGGTCATCTATGCCGGCGACGGCCTCAAGGAATTCGGCAATACGGTTCTGGTGCGCCACGAAAACGGGCTGGTCACCGTCTATGGTCACGCCAGGTCGATCGAGGTGCAGCGCGGCCAGAAGGTCAAGCGCGGCCAGGAAATCGCGCTGTCGGGCATGAGCGGGACCACCGACTCGCCGAAACTGCACTTCGAAGTGCGCAAGAACTCGGCCCCGGTCGACCCCTCTGGCTATCTCGAATAGAACAATAAACGTTTTGCAGGCCGTCTGACCTCCAGTCCGGCCCGCCGGCTCAGCCCGCTCCGCAAGGGGCGGGCTTTTTGAAATCAATCAGTCGTTCAGCGGCTTGCCGAGCCGGCCGGCCAGATCCTGGGTGAACTGCCAGGCGACGCGGCCCGAGCGGCTGCCGCGCGTCGTTGCCCATTCCAGCGCCTCGGCGCGCAGCTGCTCCGGGTCGATAGTGAGCCCGTGATGGCTGGCATAGCTGTTGACCATGTCGAGATATTCGTCCTGCGAACATTTGTGGAAGCCGAGCCACAGGCCGAAACGGTCGGACAGCGAAACCTTTTCCTCGACCGCCTCGGACGGGTTGATGGCGGTCGAGCGCTCATTGTCGATCATGTCGCGCGGCAACAGGTGCCGGCGGTTCGACGTGGCGTAGAAGATGACATTGGCCGGGCGGCCCTCGACGCCGCCTTCAAGGGCTGCCTTCAGCGACTTGTAGGAGGTGTCGTCATGGTCGAAGGAGAGGTCGTCGCAAAACAGGATGAAGCGAAACGGCGCCGCCTTCAGCAGGCCCATCAGCCTGGGCAGCGTGTCGATATCCTCGCGATGGATCTCGATCAGCTTGAGCGGCAGGTCGGATTTGGCCTGGGCGTTGATCTGCGCATGCACGGCCTTGACCAGCGAGGATTTGCCCATGCCGCGCGCACCCCACAACAACACATTGTTGGCGGCATGGCCGGCGGCGAAGCGTTCCGTGTTTTCGACCAGAATGTCGCGCACGCGGTCGACGCCGCGGATCAGGCCGATGTCGACGCGGTTGACCTTGCGCACCGGCTCGAGATAGCCGGGGTCGGCCTGCCAGACGAAGCAATCGGCAACCGCAAGATCGGTTTGCGGCACCGGCGGCGGGGCGAGGCGGGTGACCGCCTCGATCAGGCGGTCGAGCTTTTGGTTCAGGGCCTCGATGGTGCTGTCGGTCATGTCTCGTCTTTTATGTTTCCGCACGAACGTGCGTAGGGGCCGAAATCGTCTTGATCCGGGCGAGATAGAAACTGGTTCCAAGCTTTTGTTTGGGCATGATCTTTTGCGAAAACCACGCCCGTATTCCGGGAGCATGCTCTAACACGGGTCAACCGGCCGGAAAAGCAGCTGAAAGCCCGGCCGCGCAGTTGCATTGGTAACTTTACCCACTATATTCCGGCCAAATTTGGCGAGGCCGCCCTACGGCCTTCTTCGTAACCAGGAGTTCTTGATGTTCGTCACACCGGCATACGCCCAAGCTACCGGAACTCCGCTTGGTCCGTTCGGGGATATCGGCATGATACTCCCGTTCGTTCTGATCTTCGTGATCATGTATTTCCTCATCATCCGGCCGCAGCGCGCCCAGTTGAAGAAGCGCCAGGAGATGATCTCGGCCGTGCGCCGTGGCGACACGGTCATCACCGGCGGCGGCTTCGTCGGCAAGGTGACCAAGGTGATCGACGACAATGAGCTTGAGATCGACCTTGGCGGCGGCACCAAGGTGACGGCGCTGCGCTCGACGATCGCCGATGTTCGGGTCAAGGGCGAGCCGGTGGCCAACCAGAACGCCAAGAAGTAAGCCAGTTTCCCAAGCGGAGCGATCCGCGGGCAGAGCTCTGACAAAAGACGGCGTATGGTCCATTTTTCGCGCCTGAAAATGATCCTGATCTGGCTTGCTATGGCCACAATGCTCGTCGACGCGCCCAGTCTTCACGCTGCCGGCGCGGACGTGCTGCTTCGATTGGACGCGACCGATGTGATCGATCGCCGGTTGGAGGCGACGCGTGACGAAATCAGGACGCTGCTGCGCGATGCAAGGATCGGCTATACTGGTCTTGCTAAGTCGGGTCGGGCCGTTCAGGTGCATATCACCGACGCCGCTCAGGTCGGCGCGGCCAAGATGGCATTGGAGGCGGTGACTGATCCTGTCCTTGGCAGCGCTGGTCCGGTCCAGGAAGTGATCCTGGATGATACCGGAGCAGCGTTGCTCAAGTTCACGGTAACAGACACAGGTATCAAGTATCGGATGTCGATCGCGCTTGCGCAGTCGATCGTGGTCATTAAGAATCGCCTGCGTGATCTTGGTGTAGCCGACCCAGTAGTGCGGCCAGAGGGCGAAGACGGTATGCTGGTCCGGACCTCGGGCGTTGCGGATTTGCAAAGGCTGAGGAGAATTCTCACCCGAACCGGAATGCTGACTTTTCAGTGGGTTGATGAGTCGATGCCGGTCGCTGATGCGATCAATGGCCGGACGCCCGCTGGCTCGGTGGTGGTTTATTCGAAGGACGATCCACCGGTTCCCTATCTGGTTGAGAGCCGAACGATCGTTTCCAGTGACGACATTGTCAATGCTCAGGCGACTCCCAACTCCGTCACAAATGAGCCGGCGGTTTCGTTCACCTTCGATTCCAGGGCAACGGCACGCGTTGCGCAGGCGACCTCGCAGAATGTCGGCAAGCTATTTGCGATGATCCTCGACAACCAAGTGCTTTCGGTGCCAGTCGTCCGCGAGCCAATTCTTAACGGCCGCGGCCAGATATCGGGCAACCTTACAAAGGAGAACGCCGATGATCTGGCCTTGCTTTTGCGTTCCGGACCGATGCCTGCACAATTGAAAATAGTCGAGTAGCGCACGATAGCGCCCGGCGGTGATCAGAATTAGAATGGAACCGACAGAGGCGATTGACGCCGAAACCGCTGCCGGCGGCAGCGCCAAATTGACCTCAGCGCGCTCGACAATCGGCGAAGTGCGGGTTAAGGGCGAGCCGGTGGCAAATAAGAACGCCAAGAAATAACCGAATTGTCGGCGGAACGATCCGCCAGTACGCCCTGACGGACAACGCCATATGCTGTATTTTTCGCGCCTGAAGATGATCCTGATCTGGATCGCCGTGGCCGTCACATTCATCCTTGCCGCGCCAAATCTCTTCCCGGCCAGCACATTGGCGCAATTGCCCAACTGGGTGCCGAAGCGGCAGATGACGCTTGGTCTCGATCTGCAGGGCGGTTCGCACATCCTCTTGCAGATGGACCAGAATGATCTCGTCAAGGCGCAGCTGGAAACGACGCGCGACGAGATCCGCACGCTGCTGCGCGATGCCAAGGTGGGCTATACCGGCCTTGGCGGCACCGGCAGGACCGTGCAGGTGCGCATCACCGATCCAACCCAGATCGATGCCGCTAAGACGGCGCTTAAGCCGCTGACCGATCCGGTCGCCGCCGGCCTGTTCACCGGTGGCTCCATCCAGGAAATGTCCCTGGATGATTCCGAAGCCGGGCTGCTCAAATTCACCGTCACCGACGCCGGCATCAAATACCGCACCTCAGCCGCATTGGCGCAGTCGATCGAAGTCGTCGAGCGTCGCGTCAACGAACTCGGCACCACCGAGCCGATCGTGCAGCGGCAGGGCGACGACCGTGTGCTCGTCCAGGTGCCGGGCCTGCAGGATCCGCAAAGGCTGAAGGAGATCATCGGCCAGACCGCCAAGATGACCTTCCAGATGGTCGATACCTCGATGTCGGTGCAGGATGCGCTGAACGGCCGCCCGCCGGCAGGCTCCTCGGTGCTTTATTCGCAGGACGATCCGCCGGTTCCGTATCTGGTGGAAAATCGCGTCATCGTGTCCGGTGAAGATCTTGCCAAGGCGACGGCAACCTATGATTCCCGAAACAACGAGCCGGTGGTTTCGTTCGTCTTCAACTCGCGCGGTGCGACACGATTCGGCCAGGCGACGCAGCAGAATGTCGGCAAGCCGTTCGCCATCATCCTCGACAATCAGGTGATTTCGGCGCCGGTGATCCGCGAACCGATCCTCGGCGGCAGCGGCCAGATCTCAGGCAATTTCACCGCCGAAAGCGCCAACGACCTCGCCGTGCTGCTGCGCGCCGGCGCGCTGCCGGCAAAGCTGACCGTGATCGAAGAACGCACCGTCGGCCCGGGCCTCGGCCAGGATTCGATCCATGCCGGCAAGGTCGCCGGCATCATCGGCTCCATTCTCGTCGTCGCCTTCATGTTCGTCGCCTACGGACTTCTCGGCTTCCTCGCCAACATTGCGCTCGCCGTGCACGTGGCGATGATCGTCGGGGTCTTGTCGCTGCTTGGCGCGACACTGACCTTGCCCGGCATTGCCGGTATCGTGCTGACCATCGGCATGGCGGTCGATTCCAACGTGCTGATCTATGAGCGTATCCGCGAGGAGCGACGGGCCGGCCGTTCGGTCATCCAGTCGATCGACACAGGCTTCACCAAGGCGTTGGCGACCATCGTGGATTCCAACGTGACGTCGCTGATTGCCACGGTCGTGCTGTTCTATCTCGGCACCGGACCGGTCAAGGGCTTCGCCATCACCTATGCCATCGGCATTTTGACCACGGTGTTCACCGCCTTCACCTTCACCCGTCTGCTGGTGTCGATCTGGCTGCGCCGTGCGCGTCCGAAGGAATTGCCGCGTGCGCCGGTGACCTTCGTTCCGGCCGGCACGAAAATCCCGTTCATGGGCATCCGCCGCTGGACGTTCGCACTGTCCAGCCTGCTGTCGATCGCGTCGGTTATCGGATTCCTGACCATCGACATCAACTACGGCATCGACTTCAAGGGCGGCTCGATCATCGAGGTGCAGTCCAAGCAAGGCGACGCCGATATTGGCGATATCAGAAGCCGGCTGTCGGAGCTCAATATCGGTGAAGTGCAGGTCCAGCAATTCGGCGCGCCGAATGACGTGCTGATCCGCGTTGGCACCCAGGATGGCGGTGAGAACGCCGAGCAGACCGTCATCGACAAGGTGCGCGGCGAGCTGCAGGACAATTACGATTTCCGCCGCGTCGAGGTGGTGGGCCCGACGGTTTCGGGCGAGCTGGCCAAGCAAGGCACGATCGCCATGATCATCGCGCTGATCGGCATCCTGGTCTATGTCTGGTTCCGCTTCGAATGGCAGTTCGCGGTCGGCGCGATCGTGGCGACGGTGCACGATGTGGTGATGACGCTGGGCTTCTTCGTCATCACCGGGCTCGAATTCAACCAGTCTTCGCTGGCTGCGATCCTGACCATTATCGGCTATTCGCTCAATGACACGATCGTCGTCTATGACCGTGTTCGAGAAGATTTGCGAAAATACAAGCGAATGCCGCTCCCGCAATTGTTGAACAACGCCATCAACGAGACGCTTTCGAGAACGACGCTGACTTCGGTGACGACCATCCTGGCGCTGCTGGCGCTGGTGTTGTTCGGCGGCGAGGTGATCCGCTCGTTCACCATGGCGATGCTGTTCGGCGTCGTCTTCGGCACCTATTCGTCGATCTTCATCGCAGCGCCCTTGCTGATCCTGTTCAGGCTCAGGCCGCAGGGAGCGAGCGCCGATGAGGAGAAGCCGGTTGGTGGCGGCAAGGCCATGGCGACCTGACGGCCGCGCTGGTGGCAAAAGGCATCGTCATTCGCGAGGCGCATTTCCCCGGACGGGCGCCGATCGAAGCCTACGGCAATGGCGGCTTCCGCTTCGCCGACATGTCGCATCGCGGCTCGCTTCTGTGCCTGCCCTCCGGCATCCACGGCTGGGAGCCGGCCGATCCGCTGGCCCTGACGGCGGCGGATTTCGACCTGCTGCTGGCCGAGGCCGGCAAGGTCGAGATCCTGCTGGTCGGCACAGGCAAGGATTTGCGGCCCTTGCCGACAGCACTTCGGGCGGCGCTGAAAGCGGCTGGCATTGGCTCCGACCCGATGTCGACGGGGGCAGCGGTGCGGACCTACAATGTTCTGCTTGCCGAAGACCGCGCCGTGGCCGCGGCGCTGATCGCCGTCGACTGACGTGACCGATACAGCTGACATCGTCATGGAGACGGTGCGCGCCGGCGACCATGACCGCTATGTCAGCGCACTCTATGCACCGGCCGACAAGCGCGCGGCGCTGTTTTCGCTTTACGCCTTCAATGCCGAGATTGCGTCTGTCCGAGACCGCATCCACGAGGCATTGCCGGGCGAAGTGAGGCTGCAATGGTGGCGCGATGTCATCGCTGCTGAAGCCGCAGCCACAGGCAACCCGCTCGCCGATGCGCTGAAGGCGACGATTTCTGCCCATGGCCTGCCCAAAACTGCCTTCGACAACATGCTCGAGGCGCGCATCTTCGACCTCTATGACGATCCGATGCCGTCGCGCACCGACCTCGAGGGATATTGCGGCGAGACGGCGGCGGCGCTGATCCAGCTGGCGGCGATGGTGCTCGATCCCAATGAGGCGCCGCCCTTTGCCGAACTGGCGGGCAGGGCCGGCTGCGCCCAGGCGATGACCGGCCTGTTGCTGCTGTTGCCGCTGCATCGCCGGCGCGGGCAATGCTTCGTGCCGGCGGATATCCTTGCCGCGGTAGGCTCATCGCCGGAAGAGTTCGTCGGCGGCGACGGCGGCCCCGGCGCTCAGCGCGCGGTGGCTGCGATGATTGCATTGGCGCAGGAGCATCTCCGCGCTTTCGAGCAAGGGGCGTCCGCACTTCCGCAAACGCTGCGTCCGGCGTTCCTGCCGCTGGCGCTGACCAGCGCCTATCTCGGCAAGATGGCGAGTGGTCGTCGCTCGCCGCTTGGCGGCGCAGCCCGGCTTTCGGCTCTGCGTCGGCATTGGCTGTTGCTCAGGCGCGCAACGCGGGGATGGACAGCGAGTTAACGTAGACGTCAATCGCGTTAGGACTCTGAGACTTGGCTATTCAGCAGCTTCCGCTGTTTGCGCCGGCAGCCCTAGCCACTCCCGACAATCTGCCCGCGCGCGTGAGGTGATCGCGTGGCGCTTGGCCACCGTCTTGTCCTTGCCGCGCAGGCGTTTGCCTTCGGTCTTCGGTGCTTCCACCGGCGGGAAAAGGCCGAAATTGACGTTCATCGGCTGGAACGAGCGTTTGCCCGGCTCGTCGTCGGAGACGATGTGGCCGCCGGTGATGTGGTTGAGCAGGGCGCCGAAGGCGGTGGTGAGCGGCGGCAGCGACGGCGCGTGGCCGAGACGCTCGGCGGCGGCGAAGCGGCCGGCGAGCAGGCCGATCGCCGCGCTCTCGACATAGCCCTCGCAGCCGGTGATCTGGCCGGCAAAGCGCAGGCCGGGCCGCGACTTCAGCTGCAGGGAAGCGTCGAGCAAGGTCGGCGAGTTGATGTAGGTGTTGCGGTGCAGGCCGCCGAGGCGCGCGAAGTCGGCGTTTTCCAGGCCCGGAATGGTGCGGAACACGCGCACCTGCTCGGCATGCTTCAGCTTGGTCTGGAAACCGACCATGTTGTAGAGCGTGCCCAGCGCATTGTCCTGACGCAGTTGCACCACGGCATAGGCTTTGACCGTCGGGTTGTGCTCATTGGTCAGCCCCATCGGCTTCATCGGTCCGTAGCGAAGCGTCTCGACACCGCGCTCGGCCATGATCTCGATCGGCAGGCAGCCGTCGAAATAGGGCGTGCCTTCCCACTGCTTGAATTCGGTCTTGTGGCCGTCGACCAGCGCCTGTACGAAGGCGAGATACTGGTCCTTGTCCATCGGGCAATTGATGTAATCCTTGCCGGTGCCGCCGGGCCCAACCTTGTCGTAGCGCGACTGGAACCAGCAGGTGTCCATGTCGATCGTGTCGAAATGGATGATCGGGGCAATCGCGTCGAAGAAGGCCAGTGCGTCGGCGCCGGTCGCCTCGGCGATCGACTGGGCGAGCGAAGGTGCGGTCAGCGGGCCGGTGGCGATGATCGCCTGGTCCCATTCCGGTGGCGGCAGGCCCGGCACTTCCTCGCGCTCGATGGTGATCAGCGGGTGCGCTTCGAGCCTTTTCGTCACCGCGTCGGAGAAGCCGTCGCGATCGACGGCCAGCGCGCCGCCGGCCGGCACCTGGTTGGCGTCGCCGGCGCTCATGATCAGCGAGCCGGCCAGTCGCATTTCGGCATGCAGCAGGCCGACGGCATTGTTCTCGGCATCGTCGGAGCGGAAGGAATTGGAACAGACGAGTTCGGCCAGCCCATCGGTCTTGTGCGCATCGGTGCCGCGCACCGGGCGCATCTCATGCAAAATGACGGGAACGCCGGCTTGTGCTGCCTGCCATGCGGCTTCGGAGCCGGCGAGGCCGCCGCCGACGATGTGGATAGGATTTTTGCTCATGAGCGCCGGAATAATCGCTTGGCGCGCCGTTTGCAATTGGCCGGTGCGAGCGTGGGTCATTGTCGTGCAACGACGGAGCTCGACTTTCTTATGTCCGCAGCGACGGTCTGATGGCGGCGTAAAGCGCCTCGATCGACTGCATGCGCAATTGAAAAGCCTGCCCAAAAACAACAACACCCGCCGCGGGAGGAGGTGCGGCGGGTGTCGTTTTTGGGGCCGATCCTCGGGAGGAGGTGGGGATCGGCCGTATTCGCCATCGCCGGGGAGGAGGTCGGCTTTGACGAAATTCTTTTCGCCGGATCGAGGGAGGCGAAATCCCTGGAAGACGAACTGCGTTCACTTTGAAGACGAACTAGCGTTCGCTTCGGAAAGACGAACTGCGTTCGCTTTGGAAACAGCGCCCGCCGCGGGAGGAGGTGCGGCGGGCGCCGTTTTGGTGGTCAACCCTCGGGAGGAGGTGAAGGCTGACCGTATCCGTCAGGGTCGGGGAGGAGGTCGACCCTGGCGAAATTCTGGTTAGATCGTCGCCCTGCGGGCGATGATCTTGATCTCGTCGCGGACGATGCCGAGATCATGGAGCTGACGGTTCGAAAGGCGACCCAGCTCGGTAACGGTGTCGCGGTAAACGCGCCAGTTACGATAGTTGCGGATCAGGTTCATTGTCGTTCTCTTTTTCAAAACTGGTTCGGACCATTTGCGATCCGAAGAGGATTAGACCGCCTTGCGGGCGACGTAGTGGATGTCGCTGCGGCTGATGCCGAGGTCGGTCAGTTCACGGTTCGACAGGCGGCTCAGCTCGGAGACGGTGTCCCGGTAGCGGCGCCAGTTGCGGTAGTTGCGGATCAGGTTCATGGTAGTGCTCGTTTCGTCTTTCTTCGGATCATTCCGTTTGTGTACGAACAGTAAATAGGCTGGGTTATATCGATTTAAAAGTGCTGTTGGCGCATGGCAGCAATGCAAATTGTGCAATGCAACATTAACGCGCATTCACGCTTCGTCATGAAGAAACCCGAATCGGAAAATGACGTTGCGTCAACGATTTGAGCGGATCGGCTGTCAGAAAGACCAATCTGGGGGAGAAGCGGCATGGCGAGCTATTCGTCGCGGGCGAGGGCCGATATCGGGCGGTGGCTGCAGGCTGGCCTGATCGACGCGAAGACGGCCGATGCGCTTAAGCGCGACATCGACTCAAACGAGCGCAAATCGCTGAGCTTCGGCACTATATTGGCCATGATGGCGGCGCTGCTGTTCGGCGCCGCGATCCTGCTCTTCGTCGCCGCCAACTGGGACGCCATCCCGCGGCTGGTGCGGGTTGCGGCACTGTTTGCCGTCATTCTCGCCGGCTATGTCGGCGGCGCGGTGTTGAAGATGCGCGACCATGCGGCGATCGGCGAGGCGCTGTGGATCGTGGCCGCCGCGGCCTTCGGCGGATCGATCGCGCTGATCGGCCAGATGTACCATCTCACGGGTGACGAAGCCTCGGCCATCGTCACCTGGGGCATCGGCACGGCATTTGCCGCGGTGGCGTTGCGCTCGAACCCGCTGACGGTCGCTGCCGTCGGCATATCCGTTGCCTGGCTGTTCGTGCGCGCATTCGACTTTTATGACCGCCCCGTATTTCCGGATTTCTTCGTTATCATGGCGCCGGTGCTTTTTGTCGTCTCGTTGTGGACGCGCAGCCAGCCGGCACGCCACCTGATCATTCTCTCGGTCATTTTCTATATCGCGGTGCGCGGCCTGGACCAGAACACGCTCGCCCTGGCTATTCCTCTCGTCGTGGTGTCGGCGCTGCTGTTTGCGGTTTCGATCTTCGCCGCCGGGCCGGCCGACCGGACCTTGCAGCTCGGCGGGCGGCTGCCTTTGCACGCCTTGATCGGCTTTCTCACCGGGCTGGCGATGATGCAGATCGAACTGGGCGATGACAACGCCTTCAGCAACGGCTTTGCCATTGCGTCGGTCATCGCACTGGCCGGCATTGCCGCGGCGATCATGCTGGGCGGGCGCGAGAGCAGGGGGCTGCGCTGGGTTGCCTATGCCGGCTTTGCCTTCGAACTTGCCATTATCTACGTCGTGACCTTGCAGACGATGCTCGGCACGGCCGGCTTCTTCCTGGCTGCCGCGGTGCTTTTCGGCACCCTGGCTCTCGTCATCATCCGGGTGGAAAAACGCATGAAGGCCCCGGAAGGAGCGGCAGCATGATGTCGGGAAAGAAACTTGTCATCTCGGCGCTGGTCCTGGCGCTCGTCCAGATCGGCTTCCTGAGCTGGATCATCGCCGGCCGCGCGGCGATCCTGCGCAACGGCAAGGAGGTCTTGCTGAAAGTCGAGCCGGTCGATCCGCGCGATCTGCTGCGCGGCGACTATATTATCCTCGGCTATGAAATATCGCGCTTGCCGGTGAAGCTGATCGCCAACATCCCGGCCGGCCAGCTCGTGAGCGAGAACACGCCGATCGTGGTCCGGCTGAAGCCGGGTGCCGACGGCTATTGGCATGCGACCACGGCCTGGTTCGGCAAGGCTCCGACGCCGGCGACCGCCGACGAAGCCGATATTGTCGGCCAGGTCGCGCCGGGCTGGACGCTTGATCCTGAATCCACGATCGCACCGCAATACGGCATCGACCGCTTCTACCTACCTGAGGGCCAGGGCATGGCGATCCAGAACGACATGCGGGTGCGGCCATTCGGCGTGCGCATCGCGCTCGCCGCCAGTGGCCAGGCACAGATCAAGGCGCTGATGGACGGCGACAAGACATTGTTTGAGGAACCGCTCTACTAGAAGACATTACCCAGGGCATGGATTTCGGCAACGATCGATCGCTTCGCCCTCATGCAAACCAGACGGGCGAAGACAATGCCGATTACGGTGACGACGCGCGAAGATATCAATCTCGATGCCGTTTTGCGCGTCGCCTGGAGAAACGACACGGTCGAAATCGGCGACAAGGCCTTGCAACGCATTGCCGAATGCCGCGCGTCGTTCCTGAAACTCATTGAGTCCGATCCGCCGCCGGTCATCTACGGCGTCACCACCGCGATGGGCGAGCTGGCAAGCCGCAAGCTCGAACTTGACGAGCGCGACCGCCATGCGCGCATCAAGGCTTTTGCTGCCGCCACATCGTTCGGTGAGCCATTGCCTGAGCGCGTCGTAAGGGCGATCGTGTTGGCGCGGCTGACCAACTTTATCGAAGGCAATGCCGCGACCACGCCGCGCATCGCACGGGCGGTCGCGGCGATGCTCGACGGCGGCCCGATGCCGGTGGTGCCGTCGCAAGGGCAGGGTGGCGCCGGCGAGATCCTGGCGCTCTATCCGCTGTTTGCTGCGCTTACCGCCAGCCTTGAGCTTGAGGTGAAGGAGCGCGGTTCGCTGATCAACGGCTCGCCCTGCGCGGCGGCACTGGTGGCGGACGCAGCACTTGCCGCGCGTCGTCGCCTCGCCATGGCGCACAAGGTGTTCGCGCTGTCGATCGAAGCGTTTCGTGCGCCGCTCGAGCATTATGATGCAGCGCTCGACGGGCTCTGGGGCGACGAACACGAAGCGGCCGCCTTGCAAGGGTTGCGGCAGTTTCTGGTCGGCGCAGGGGATGGACGGCGCAATTATCAGGCGCCGGTCAGCTACCGGATCGTGCCGCGTGTGCTCGGCCATGCGCATCGGGCGCTGGCCGGCGCCGAGCAGGCGGCGACCGTATCGCTGGCCTCGATCTCGGACAATCCGGTCTATATCCCGCCCGACGCGGCGCACCCGCTGGGGCGCTGCATCTCGACCGGCGGCTATCACAATGCCATGGCGACGCCGGCGCTCGACGATCTGGCGGCGATCTGGGCCGATCTCTGCCTGCTCTGCGACCGCCACGCCTCAAAGCTGCTGAACGGCAAGGTGTCGCTGCTGCCCGACCTGTTGATGACCGGGCGGCATTGGGCCGACAGCGACGGGCACGGCAATGTCGGCTATGTGCCGATGGCGATCACCGGCTATCTCGAACAGGCCAAACTCGCGGCGCAGCGCACCTTCATTCCGGGCACCGAATCGGCCGGCGCCGGCCAGGACGACGTCGCCACCACCGCATTCTTCGCCTGGACCAAGGAAGCGACGGCCGGCCGCTGCCTCGATGCGGCAATGGCGATGCTGGCGATGATCGCCTCGCAGGCCCTGTACGTGACTGAACGCGCCGCGCCGCCGGCATTGCAGGATTTTGTCGCGGATATCAGGAAGATCGTGCCGCCGGTCGACGCCGACCGGGTGCTGGGGCCGGAGCTGGCGAAATTGGCGGAGTGGTTTACCGGTCAAGTGTTTGAAGTGTAGGCCGTCGCCGCCAGTCCTCCTACGCCACGGCTTCGGAGGACACCCTTCGCTTTATCAAGCTCCTGGGTGGCCTGCCACCCGAAGCTCGATAGAGCGAAGGGTGGTGCGGATGAAGGGACTCGAACCCCCACGCCTTTCGGCACTGGAACCTAAATCCAGGGCGTCTACCAGTTCCGCCACATCCGCATTTGTCGGCAATCCCATGTAGCCATCATTCTGTCAATGTCGGGGCGAAAATGTCTGCCGTTGGGGCGGTCATTCGCTGCAACGCGAAGATGGTTGAAAATTGGCCTCGCCTGTGACAAAAGGCGTGTCAAATGTGACGGGACGCGCCGATCCGCTTCTGCAGAATGTGATAAGAAGTAGGAAAAACAAGAACTTATTCACATCTTGGAACGCAGTTTGGAACAATTTGAGCCGTAATTTCGGTCAAATCGCCAGGTTCCGTACCAAAAGCCATTCCCGGCAAGATTGTACCGGCAGGCTGTGAACGGCAAGACGCCGTGGCAGCCTCTTTGGTGAAGATAAAGGTTTTACGATGCAGGTCACCGAAACGCTCAACTCCGGTCTCAAGCGCGAGATCAAGATCACCGTGCCGGCCGGTGATATGGAAGCCAAGCTGATGGCGCGGCTGTCCGACGCCAGGAACAAGGTCCGCATCAACGGCTTCCGTCCCGGCAAGGTGCCTGTGCAGCATTTGCGCAAGGTCTACGGCAAGTCGTTCATGGCCGAAGTGGTCAATGAGATCCTCAACGATTCGACCCGTTCGATCATCACGGGGCGCGGCGAAAAGGCCGCCATGCAACCTGAAGTGATCATGACGGAAGATGAGAAAGAGGCCGAGAAGATCCTGGCCGGCGGCGCCGACTTCGAATTCCGCCTCAACTACGAGGTCATCCCGGCGATCGAGATCAAGGATTTCTCCGACATCAAGGTGACGCGCCAGGTATTCGAAGTGCCGGACAGCGAGATCGACGAGCAGGTCCAGCGCGTTGCCGAATCGGCGCGCAGCTTCGAGCCGAAGACCGGCAAGGCCGCCGAAGGCGACCGCGTTTTGATCGACTATCTCGGGAAGATCGACGGCGAGGCCTTTTCCGGCGGCGCCGGCACCGACCAGCCGCTGGTTCTGGGTTCCAAGGAATTCATCCCGGGCTTCGAGGACCAGCTGATCGGCGCCAAGGCCGGCGACGAGAAGCAGGTCACGGTCACTTTCCCGGAAAACTACCAGGCAGCGCATCTGGCCGGCAAGGAAGCCACCTTCGACGTCACCGTCAAGGAAGTGTCCAAGCCCGGCGCGCTGGAAATCAACGACGAGATGGCCAAGAACCTCGGCCTGGAATCGCTGGAGCGCCTGCGCGACGTGGTGCGCGGCCAGATCGAGAACCAGTTCGGTTCGATGACCCGCCAGAAGGTCAAGCGCCAGCTGCTCGACCAGCTTGACGCGGCCTATTCGTTCGAGGCGCCGTCGAAGCTCGTCGATGCCGAGTTCAACAACATCTGGACCCAGGTCAACCGCGATCTCGAAGCCGCCGGCCGTACCTTCGCCGACGAGGAGACGACGGAAGAAGAGGCACGCGCCGAATATCTGCGGCTTGCCGAGCGCCGCGTGCGTCTCGGCCTGGTTTTGGCCGAGATCGGCGAGAAGGCCGGCGTCACCGTTTCCGACGAGGAACTGCAGCGCGGCCTGTTCGAGCAGGTGCGCCGCTACCCGGCCAACCAGCAGCAGGAAGCCTTCGAGTTCTATCGCAGCAATCCGGAAGCCCTGAACACGCTGCGCGCGCCGATGTTCGAGGAGAAGGTCGTCGACCATCTGCTCAGCCAGATCTCGGTCACCGACGTCAAGGTCAGCAAGGAAGAGCTGATGGCTGACGACGAAGAGGGCGATACCGCCAAGGCCAAGCCGGCGAAGAAGGCCGCTGCCAAGAAGGCCGACAAGGCTGAAAAGGCCGACGACGCGGAAGAGCCGAAGAAGAAGGCAGCCCCGAAGAAGAAGGCCGCCAAGGACGCCGAATAAGCGTCTGACGACAAGATCAGAAAAGGCCGCCCTCGAGGCGGCCTTTTTCGTTGTGGCGGATGTGCCTTGAGCCACCGCAGCCCACCTGAACCTTTGTACGGTCGACCTGTTCTACCTACCGGCCAGATTCTGTGGTACACAGGTGGCGCAATTCCATCTGGGGAGGAGCGGAGAATCTATTCTGCCGTGCAGGGCGCATGCTGGTGCTACCGGCATGTGCAGACCGTCTGAGGAAAATTTGACGATCAGGGAGGAATGCCATGCGCTTGGTTGCGTTTTTCGCCGTCGTTTCCGTTGCAACTTTCATCGCCAATCCATCGCGGGCACAGGACGCCGCGGCGGGCGAGAAGGTCTTCACCAAATGCAAGGTCTGCCACGTCGCAGACCAAGACACCAACAAGATAGGCCCTTCGTTGCATGGCGTTATCGGCCGGACGGCCGGTACGCATCCGGATTTTAAATATTCCGAAGCCATGATCGCGGCCGGCACATCCGGCGTCAAATGGGATGAGCCGACACTGACGACGTATCTTCACGACCCCAAGGCAATGGTCAAAGGGACGAAGATGGCGTTTCCCGGCCTCAAGAAGGACGAGGACGTCGCCAACGTCATCGCCTATCTGAAGCAATTTTCCCCGTAACCTGGCTCTTCGGCCGGCCAGAGCGTTTCACCGTTTCACGGAAACGGCGATCCGCTCGATCTCTTTGTTCTTACGCAATTCCGGGCGGAAAACCCCATACACTTTCCTGGAATTGCTCTAGGCTGCCCGGTTTCCATCGATGGTCGTCTCAAATGTCGGTCAAGGAAAGCCTCAAGGATACCGGCGTCCGCCTCTCGGAAGCGACGGCCAGTGATTTCTTTGCGCTCTTGAAGCCTCGGGTCATGGCCCTTGCCGTGTTTACCGCCTTCGTCGGTCTGATGGTGGCGCCCGGCGCGATGAACCCGGTCATCGCCGTGATCGCCATAGGTGCGATTGCGGTTGGAGCGGGAGCGGCCGGCGCGCTCAACATGTGGTACGACGCCGACATCGACGCGCTGATGTCGCGCACGTCAAAGCGGCCGGTTCCGTCGGGCCGCGTCACGGCCGGCGAAGCCCTCGGCTTCGGCCTGGTGCTTTCCGCACTTTCGGTCATGACGCTCGGCGTGCTGGTGGGCTGGCTTGCCGCGTCACTGCTGGCATTCACCATCTTTTTCTACGTCGTCATCTATACGATGTGGCTGAAGCGCTCGACACCGCAGAACATCGTCATCGGCGGCGCGGCGGGTGCCCTTCCTCCGATGATCGGCTGGGCGGCGGCCACCGGCGCCATCGGCATTGAAAGCCTCATCCTGTTCCTGATCATTTTCCTGTGGACGCCGCCGCATTTCTGGGCGCTCGCACTGTTCAAGGCCGGCGACTATGCCGCTGCCGGCATCCCGATGATGCCGAACGTGGCCGGCCAGGCCTCGACCAGAAGGCAGATCTTCGCCTATTCACTGCTCCTGGCACCGATCGGAGTGCTGCCCTGGGCGTTCGGATTTACGAGCGGGGTCTATGGGATTGTTTCGGCTGCGTTGGGCGCGGGTTTCATCTGGCATGCCTGGAACGTCCTGGTCATCCTCGACAAGGAGATGAAACCGGCCAAGGCGCTGTTTGCCTATTCGATCTTCTATCTTTTCGCGATCTTTGCGGTGCTGCTTGCCGATACCATCGCGATGCGCGCGTTCATGTCAGCCGGAGGGTGACGGCATGACGCTGTGTTCGGAAACCTCGCCTTCCGGGAGCCTTTTGTAAGAACGGGCGACAAGCTCCAGTCAATGGAGTATATTGATTGCGGTGCAGGTCGCGGTTCGCGTGGCCAGTCATGCAGAACGGCAGCACCGTGAAACCGCGACCTTGCCGGACCTGGTCTGGAGGAACGGGCATGACAAGTTTTCACGTGATTGCAGGCGCCAGCGAAACGCTGGAACACACCAAAATCCGAAAAATCAGTGTTTCCGATCTTTTCGATGCGCTCAAGCGCGGTGTTGACGATTTTATGGTCAAACCGTCGCACATCGTCTTTCTCTGCCTGGTCTATCCGCTTGTCGGCGTGGTGCTCGCTGCCTGGACTTCGGGCGCCAATGCGTTGCCGATGTTGTTTCCGCTGGTGTCCGGCTTTGCGCTGATAGGCCCATTCGCGGCGATCGGCCTCTATGAGATCAGCCGCAGACGAGAAGCCGGGCTCGACACCTCCTGGACGCACGCTTTCGAGGTCAGGAATTCTCCGGCCCTGCCAGCCATCGCCGCAGTCGGGATCATGCTGGTTGCAATCTTCATCGCCTGGCTTTTGGCGGCGCAGGTGTTCTACGAATATCTCTTCGGCCCGGCTCCGCCTGTATCGATTTCGGGCTTCATCAATGAAATATTTGCCACCGGACGCGGCTGGTCTCTGATTGTCCTGGGGCACGCCATCGGCTTCGTCTTCGCCGCGGTGGTGTTGTGCACGACGGTTGTCGCCTTCCCATTGCTGCTCGACCGCGACGTCGGCGCCTACGAAGCCATCCACACATCGGTGCGAGCGGTGCTGGCGAACCCGATCCCCATGGCTGTCTGGGGACTGATTGTCGCCGTCGCCCTGATCATAGGCTCGCTGCCGGTGTTTGCCGGGCTGGCGGTCGTGCTGCCGATCCTGGGTCACGCCACCTGGCATGTCTACCGCAAGGTTGTGGAGCCGCCATCGTCCCCGACGCGGGTCGGCCTCTGACCCTGCAGATCAGCTGATGGGAAGCTTCATCTCCGGTCTTTGACCGGAGATGAAGCTGTGCGTCAGGGCCCCGGTCCGAAGAAGGACAACCGGGTGAGAAGCGTGTAGTCCGCTTCGAAGAGCATCATCGCCACGAACACCAATATCAGAAGCGGCGGCAGGATGATCGCATAGGTCAGGGCCAGCCGCTCCCAGGCCATGTGCATGAACACGGCGACGATCAGCCCGGCCTTGAGGATCATGAAGATCAGGATCAGAGACCATCTGAGATAGCCGTGGATGCCGAGATAATCGACCATGTAGGAGCAGGCGCTGAGGATGAACAGCCATGCCCAGACCACCAGATAGAGCTTGATCGGATGTTCCTGATGAACCTCCGCGACGCCGGTCGATGGCCCTTCATGCGCATGATCAGAGTGCAGCGCGTGTTGCCCTAGGCCGTTTGCGGTTGCTTCAGCCATGTCAGCCTCTCACCAAAGATAGAAGAATGCGAAAATGAACACCCAGACCAGGTCGACGAAATGCCAGTAGAGCCCCATGATTTCGACGTTCTCGTAGCGACCCCTGCGGCTGGTGAAGAAGCCGGGACGACCGACGTCGTAGTCTCCACGCCAGACCTTTCGCGCCACGATGATGAGGAAGATCACCCCGATCGTCACATGCGTGCCGTGGAAGCCGGTGATCATGAAGAAAGTCGAGCCGAATTGTGCCGCGCCCCAGGGATTGCCCCACGGCCGTACCCCTTCGGTGATCAACTTGGTCCATTCGAAGGCTTGCATGCCGACGAAGGTGGCTCCTAGCGCTGCCGTCAGAAGCATGAGGATTGCGGTTTTGCGGCGGTCGCGGCGATAGCCGAAATTGACCGCCATGGCCATCGTTCCGCTGCTCGATATCAGCACGAAGGTCATGATGGCAATCAGGATCAGTGGAATGTCCGAACCGCCGATGCGAAGCGCAAAGACCTCGCTCGGATTGGGCCACGGCACACGTGTGGAGACGCGCGCGGTCATGTAGGAGAGCAGGAAGCAGCCGAAGATGAAGGTGTCGCTGAGCAGGAAGATCCACATCATGGCCTTGCCCCAGGACACGTTCTTGAACGCGCGCTGATCCGAGGACCAGTCGGCGGCGATGCCTTGCCAGCCTGCGGGCCGCGTCTCCGTTTGGCCGGTATGCGTCAGTGTCGTTTCTGCCATGCTCCTCGACCTCCTAGGTCAGCAACTGCCGGCAAATATCGATGAACGTCGCGGCCCAGCCGGCTAAAAGAGCGAAGATGGCGAGCCAGACGAAAAGCAGGAAATGCCAGTACATGGCGCATAATTCGACGCTGAGGCAAAGCCGTTCCGGCCGTGCCCCGTTCCAGGCGCCGGCGGTTGTCCTGCCCAGGCCCACCAGCCCTCCCACTATATGCAGGCCGTGCATCCCGGTTATCAGGTAGAAAAAACTGTTGGCCGGATTGGAGGCCAGAAAATAGCCATCGGCGGTCAGGTCCCGCCATGCCATGAACTGCCCGATGAGGAAGGCGATCGCGGTGAGCCCAGCCGCGGCAAGGCCGAGCCTGACCGTGTCCATCTGGCGCTTGCGCGCCGCGATCGAGGCGCATTGCAGCGCAACGCTGCTCAGCACCAGCATGCCGGTGTTGAGCCAGAGCAGGCGTGGGATGGGCAGCGGCTGCCAGTCCGACAGCGCCATACGCATGAAGTAGGCGCTGGTGAACAGCGCAAACAGGCAGCCGACCACGGCGAGGAAGACACCGAGGCCAATCTTGGCGGTCGGCAGGCTCGATCGGTCGAAGGCGACAAAATCTCCTGCCACACCTTGCTCGAGCCATGGTTTCGCCATCAGCCGCTGATGCGAGAGCCACCAGCCGGCAAAGCCGGCGATCACGAGAAGGAAGACCAGGATGACGCTCATGCCGGCTCCCTGGAGGGGCCGAACGTGCCCGGCATGTTTTGCGGAATGAAGTCCTCCTTGGCGCCCGGCACGCTGTAGTCATAGGCCCAGCGATAGACGATCGGCAGATCCTTGCCGAAATTGCCATGCGCCGGTGGCGTCTGCGGCGTTTGCCATTCGAGTGTCGTGGCTCGCCATGGATTGCCACCGGCCTCGCGCCCATGGCGGATGCTCCAGATAAGATTGAACAGGAAAACGATCTGGGCGAAGCCGACGATAAACGCCATGATGCTGATGAACGAGTTCAGGTGATGCGCCGACTCCGTCATGACCGTCACGTCGGTCAGTTCGGCATAGCGCCGCGGCACGCCCATCAGGCCGATGTAATGCATGGGAAAGAAGATCAGGTAGGCGCCGAGAAATGTGACCCAGAAATGGAACCGGCCGAGCGTCTCGTTCAGCATCCGGCCGGTGACCTTCGGGTACCAGTGGTAGATCGCGCCGAAGATGACGACGATCGGAGCAACACCCATGACCATATGGAAGTGAGCGACGACGAACATCGTGTCCGACAGCGGGACGTCGACGACGACGTTGCCGAGAAACAGCCCGGTCAACCCGCCATTGACGAAGGTGACGATGAAAGCCATGGCAAACAGCATCGGTATGGTGAGATGGATGTCGCCCCGCCACAGCGTCAGCACCCAATTGTAGACCTTGATCGCCGTCGGGATGGCGATGATCAGTGTCGTGGTGGCGAAGAAGAAGCCGAAATAGGGGTGCATGCCGCTGACATACATGTGGTGCGCCCAGACCACGAAGCTCAGCGCGCCGATGCCAACGATGGCCCAGACCATCATCCGGTAGCCAAAAATGTTCTTGCGCGCATGCGTGCTGATCAGATCGGAGACGATGCCGAAGGCCGGCAGCGCCACGATGTAGACTTCCGGGTGGCCGAAGAACCAGAACAGATGCTGGAACAGGATCGGGCTGCCGCCATTGTGCTGTAGCTGTTCCCCCATCTCGACGACCGCGGGCATGAAAAAGGAGGTTCCAAGCGCGCGGTCAAGCAGCATCATCACGCAGGCGACGAACAGCGCCGGAAAGGCGAGCAGCGCCATGACGGTGGCGGTGAAGATGCCCCAGACGGTCAGCGGCAGGCGCATCATCGTCATGCCGCGCGTGCGGGCCTGCAGCACTGTCACGACATAGTTCAGACCGCCCATGGTGAAGCCGATGATGAACAGGATCAGCGAGACGAGCATCAGGATGATGCCCCATTCCTGGCCGCCAGGTGTACCGGTCATGATGGCTTGCGGCGGATAGAGCGTCCACCCGGCGCCGGTCGGTCCGCCGGGCGCAAAGAAGCTCGACACCAGCACCAGCACGGCAAGGAGGTAGATCCAGTAGCTCAGCATGTTGACATAGGGAAAGACCATGTCGCGGGCGCCGACCATCAGCGGGATCAGGTAGTTGCCGAAGCCGCCGAGGAAGAGTGCCGTGAGCAGGTAGATCACCATGATCATGCCGTGCATGGTGATGAACTGGTAGTAGGCCTCGGGGGTGATGAAATCGAACGTGCCGGGGAAGCCGAGCTGCAGCCGCATCAGCCAGGACAGCACCAGCGCGACCAGGCCGATGGCCGTTGCGGTCGCCGAATACTGGATGGCGATGACCTTGGCGTCCTGCGAGAAGACATACTTCGTCCACCAGCTGTGCGGATGGTAAAGCTCCATTTCCGCGACTTCGGCGGGCGGGACGGCATCTGCAGGCGTGATATCGACCATAGGCGGAGCACCTCCGTGCCCTTCAGCGGGACCCGACAGTTTCGAGTTTTGCCGCAACTTCTAGAGCTGACGCCGTCGCGTTGCCCGGCGCCTGTTCCACCGAGCTCGTCTGCTGCGGCGCCGACAACTGCGCGAACGTCTGCTGCTGGTCGAGCCAGGCCACATAGTCCTGCTCGGTATCGACCATGACGATGCCATGCATCATCGGGTGCCCCTGGCCGCACAGTTCGGCGCACAGAACCTGGAAGGTCCCGGTCTTGGTGGGGGTGAACCAGAAATAGGTGACCGAGCCCGGTATCATGTCCATCTTGGCGCGGAATTCCGGAACGTAGAAATCGTGCAACACATCGATCGAGCGCAGCAGCATCTTGACCGGCTTGCCGACCGGCAGATGCAGGTCGGCCGCTTCGACCACGACGTCGTCCTGGCCGCTGGGATCCTTGGCGATCACGCCCAGCGGATTTTCAGCGGTGACGTCGCGGGTGTCGGATGTGCCGAGTTTGCCGTCCTTGCCGGGCAAGCGGAAACTCCACTGCCATTGCTGGCCGACGACTTCGACCACGGTTGCGTCGCTTGGAACATTGACGAACCGGCTCCAGACAAACAGGCCGGGAACCAGCATGGCGGTAACACCCACTCCGGTGACGATCGTCAGCCACCATTCGAGCCGCTTGTTCTCCGGTTCGTAGGCCGCCTGGTTGCCTTCGCGGTGACGGAAGCGGAAGACGCAATAGGCCATGAATAGGACGACCGCGGCGAAGACGACGCCGGTGATCCAAAAGGTGATGATGATGGTGTTGTCGATATAGTCCCAATTCGAGGCAATCGGAGTCCACCACCATGGGCTCAGGAAGTGGAACAACACCGAGCCCACGACGATCAAAACGAGTACAACCACTATGGGCATGTCCCGTTCCTCCCGGTATTTCAGGGGGCGCGAAGCCGTCCCGGGAAAATACCAAGTGCATCATGCGTGATTTGCGATCGAAATTCTAGAGCCGGTTGTGGAAGGAGCGAAAAATTGCTTCTGCGGCGCCCGGACCTTGCTTCGTTGGTGACGCCGGAGCGACACCTGACCCCCCAAATCAGGGAGGGCAGGGGCTGGCTTGATTCGGCTTGCCTTGTTCCAGCGGGATCAAAGCGCCTTGATGATGATGCAGCCGGCCAAAAGCAGCACGACGCCGGCGAGCCGCATGCCGGAGACAAGCCGCTGCGGCAGGCGGAACCAGCCGAAGGTGTCGACGAAGATGCCGGCGACCTGCTGGCCGGCCACCGTCAGGCTGACGGCAGCTGCCGCTCCGATGACGGGGATGGCGGTGAACACGGTCGTGACATAGGTGGCGCCGGCAAAACCTCCGAGCCAGCCCCACCAGGGCATCGACGACAGGCCGGCGAGGCGAGGGCGGGGCGTCTTCGTCAGGGCAAGCGCGATCAGAAGCACCGCGGCCATGGCCAGCATCGCCACCAGGAACGAGATGGTGCCGACCGCAAACGGCGCGCCGCCAAGGTCGTGCCGAAGCAAGGCGTTTACAGCGCCTTGCACCGGAAGCACGGCGCCTGCCAGCAGCGCCAGTCCGATCCACCCTGGTCTTGAGGATGCGGTATTGTCGGCCGCGCCCTTCTGTCCCAGAACGATGAGGGCAGCCCCGGCAAGCAAGACGAGCATGCCGAAGGCAGGCCCGGCTCGCAGTCCGGCTTCGGGGATCCCGAGCCAGCCGAACGTGTCGAGGGCGAAGGATGCAAGCATCTGCCCAGCGATGAAGAGCCCGACGGATACGACGGCGCCAAGGCGAGGGAACAGAAGAATGGTCGAAACAACGTAGAAGGCCGAAGCCATGCCGCCGATCGCATGCCACCATTCGGCTTGCCGAACGGCAAGCAGAGCCGGTGTCGTTCCGGTGAGGGCCGTGATCGACAACAGCACGATGGCGCCGACCGCGAGCTGAAGCGTGGTCGCGGCAAAGGGTGAGCCGACCGCCTTTGAAAGTTGGGCATTGGCGCCGGCTTGCACCGCAAGCAGGCCACCGGCGACAAGCGCCAGAGGGACGAAGAGGATTTCCACGATCGTATTCCTTGAATGCGGGGTGCGGCGGCTAGGGCATGATCCCAAAAAGTGGGTGCCGGTTTTTGGAAAAGATCATGCTCCAACAAAGGGTTAGATCATGATGAGATTTCAACCAAATCTCATCATGATCTAAGCGGCAGCCGATGCTTCGGGCAGGGCGGGAACGGCAATGCCTCTGACAACTGCGGAGCGTCGGCCTATGGCGGCATACCAACGCGCCAGGTCTGGCGCGTCATCGAGGCTGAGGCCGAGCCTGGTGACGGCCGCGTTGATCCATGGCCATGTCATCACATCGGCGATGCCGTAGCTTTTGCCGACGATGTGCTCATAGTTCTTGAGCCGGCTATTGAGCACTCGGAAGACGCGTCCGGTTTCGCGCTCAAAACGCTCGATCACATAAGGGATTTTTTCCGGCGCGAAGACTTTGTAATTCCACAATTGGCCAAGCGTCGGGCCGACATGGGCCGCCTGGAACAAGGTCCAGGTCAGCGTATCGTCCGCTTCCTGCGCGCCCACCGGCTGAAGCTTGCCCGACCGTCGCGCCAGGTAGTGCAGGATGGCGCCGGATTCGAAGACCGTGCGGCGGGCGTCCCGGTCGACGATCACCGGGATCTTGTTGTTGGGATTGAGCGCCAGGAAATCAGGCTTGGTCTGGTCGCCCCTTTCGATGTCGACCAAGCGGACCGAGTAGGGCAGGCCGACCTCTTCCAGCATGATCGAGGCCTTGTGCCCGTTGGGTGTCTGGCAGGTGTAGAGTTCTATCGGCGTCATGGCTCTTCTCCGCGACCGTTCTTTCGTCGTCGGACTCCATATGGCGTGCGCGCATGCGCAGATCGACATGCCGATTCGCCCGCTTGCTCTGCGTTTTTGCACAGTGAAGCGTCATTTGACTCGCAGAGCGCAACGTTTTCTCTTATCTTTCTGCAAGAATGCACAGCTCACGCGATATCGACTGGGAAGATCTGCGCATGGTGCTGGCCGTCGCCGATGGCGCTTCGCTGGCGGCGGCGGCTCGGATCCTGGGCGTGAACCACACGACTGTGCTGCGGCGCGTCAACGCCTTCGAGGCGCGGCTGGGCATCCGCCTTTTCGATCGGTTGCCGACTGGTTATGCCCTCACCGCGGGCGGCGAGGAACTGCTGGGCGCGGCACGCACAATGGCCGAGACGGTCAATGAACTGGCGCGCAAACTGTCGGGGCAGGATCTCAGGTTCGAAGGCAGGTTGCGGGTCACCACCACCGATACGCTGATGGCGTCGGTGCTGCCGCCGATCCTGGCGGCGTTTCATAAGCTCCATCCCGGCATACGGGTCGAGGCGATGACGCAGAATTCCATCGCCAACCTGACGCAAAGGGATGCAGACGTGGCGATCAGGCCGGTGTCGCAACCGCAGGAAATCCTGGTCGGCCGGCGCATTTCGGGCGTCGCCTTCGCCGCCTACGCGACACGTTCCTATGCCGAAACGCTACCCCCGGAGCCGAGATTGGGTGCGCTGCGCTGGATCGCGCCCGACGACAGCCTAGCCAACACCGGCGTCGCCCGCTGGATGCGGTCGTCGCTGCCCGATGTCGAGATCGCCATGCGCGCCGATTCCCTGGTGACGATGTCGTATGCGGCGGGCGCCGGAATCGGGGTTGCGGCGCTGCCCTGTTATCTCGGCGACAGCCTGCCCGGGCTTGTAAGGGTCGGAGGGCTGATCGAGGAGATCGGCTCGGCGCTGTGGGTGCTGGTGCACGACGATTTGCGCCGCACGGCGCGCGTCCACGCCTTCACCAAATTCGTCTCCGGCGAATTGCAGCAGCGGCGCGACCTTCTTGAGGGCAGGCTCGTCGCCGGAGCTTGAGACGCACGCCAGCTGACGCGCGGGCTCAGCTCCGCAACAGGTTCCCAAGCTCGGCAACCGTCATCACGCGCCCGAACACCTTGCCTATGATGTCGAGGGTTGCATTGTGCGATGCCTCGTCCAGTCCGCCATTGGCGTCGCTGATGAAAGCCACCTTGTAGTCGCGCATGAAGGCGCTCCGCGCGGTGGATTCGCAGCAGATGCTGGTCACGGTGCCGATGATGATCACCGTGTCGACCCGGCCTGCGCCACGGATGTTGCGCAACACGGTCTCGAGCTGCGTGTTGTGGAAGGCATCGTAGCGGTGCTTTTTGATGACGACATCCCCAGGCAAGGGCGCAAGCGCGGCGACGATTTCGGCGCCGGCGCTGCCTTCCCGCATGCCTTTGGTTTTCAGCTTCGGCTGATAGCTGGTTTCCAGCGGCGAGATATCGAAATGGTCGCTGAGCACATGCTGGGTGTAGATCACCGGGACGCCTTGCGCGCGGCAAAGCTCGACCACCTGCCGCATCGCCGGAATGCGATGGCGGGCCATGGCCACTTCCATGACGGCGCCCTCATCGACGAAGTCGCTTTGCATGTCGATGACCAGGAGGGCTGCGCGTGGCTTGTCGAACGGCCATGGTTCGTCGCCGGGCTGGGGCATTGCGTGTTTCCTGTTTCCGACGTTGATCAGGTGAGCAGCAGGCTCTTCATCGAGACATCGCAATTCCTGCCGATGACGATGTGATCGTGGATGGATGGAGAGATCAAGGTCGTGGCAATCTCGCAGCGAGTTCCGGGATTTGTTTGGGCGACTTGACGCGTCCTCGCTTGGCCTACGGCTCGATGACCGCGATCGCATCGATCTCTATCAGGTAGCCGGGAGACATCACCGCTATCCCGACCACTACGTTTGCCGGCTTGTGATCGCCGAACAGCTCGATCTGGGCCGCTTCGATGATCGGCACGTGTTCGTCGCGTTTGTAATCGACGATGTAGATCGTGATCTTGCAGACTTGCTCGGGCCGAGCGCCGGCGGCAGCAAGCGCTCGGCCGAGATTCCCGAACGCCAGGCGCGCCTGGACTGCGAAATCACCATGGCCAACGAGCTTGCCGTGTATGTCTTCTGGCTGCTGGCCCGAGACGAACACCAGCTTGCTTCCTGTCGCAACGACGACCTGGGAGTACATTTCCGGAATCGGCAGGTCATTTGGATTTATGCATTCGAGCGTCATTGAATAGATCTCCTGCAATGGCTGTCGGGAACTGGCTGCTTCGTATTCGCGGGTCTACCACATTGTCGCCGAAGCGGGCGCTTCCGTCGCAATATCACTTCTACACCGCAACCGTGGGCATTTGAGCCAAAGCGGAATGTTGCTGATTGGCTCGCGAGCGGTGGCGTTTGGGTGACGGCGCCGGCGAGCGTCGGGCTCAGATCAGCAGCAGGCCCTTCATCGAGGCATTGCCTTTCTTGCCGATGATGATGTGGTCGTGGACGGCGATGCCGAGCGGCTTGGCGCTGTCGATGATCTGCTTGGTCATTTCGATGTCCGCACGCGATGGTGTCGGATCGCCTGATGGGTGATTATGCACCAGGATGACGGCGCTGGCCGACAGTTCGAGCGCGCGCTTGATCACTTCGCGCGGATAGACCGGCGTGTGGTCCACGGTGCCGACCTGCTGTACCTCGTCGGCGATCAGCACGTTCTTCTTGTCGAGGAACAGGATGCGGAAATGTTCGCGGTTCTCGAACGCCATCGCCGAGCGGCAGTACGCAAGAAGCTGCGTCCAGTTGGACAGCACCTCGCGGTCGCGAACCTCGGTCCGCGCCATGCGCTGCGCGGCAGCGGCAATCACCTTCAGGTCGACGGCCACGGCGGGGCCGATGCCCTTCACCTCCTGCAGCAGCGCCACCGGTGCGCCAAGCACTTCGCCAAAAGTGCCGAAGCGCGCCAAAAGCGCCTTGGCGATCGGCTTGGTGTCGACGCGCGGGATCAGGCGAAACAGCAGCAGTTCGAGAAGTTCGTAGTCGGGCAGGGCGTCTGCGCCGCCGGCAACGAAGCGCTCGCGCAAACGGTCGCGATGGCCGTGATAGTGTGGCGTCTCGGTCAGTTTGTCCTTGGGCGTCTTGTCCTTCGCCGGTGGTTCAAGCCACCGCTCGGAGAAGAACCCCCGTTCGTCGTCGCCACTCTTCCCCATCGACCCCCCACACTCCCCGAAGGCTTCGACGGCAGATTAGAGCGGTAAGCAGCGCGCGGTCGAGTTTTTTCGGCGACGGCGCCTCAAAGCTGCGGCTTGAGGCGATCTTGTTTTCAGCTGACCGGCGGCAGGCCGGGGCGGTCGAGCTTGTTTGGCGACAGGGTGAAAATCTCGCAGCCAGTTTCGGTGACGCCGATCGTGTGTTCGTACTGCGCCGACAGCGAGCGGTCGCGCGTCACCGCCGTCCAGCCGTCCGACAGCACTTTCACATGCGGCCGGCCAAGATTGATCATGGGCTCGATGGTGAAGATCATGCCCGGCCGCATCTCGACGCCTTCCGAGGCGGTGCCATAGTGCAGGATGTTGGGTGCGTCGTGGAACAGCTGGCCAACGCCGTGGCCGCAGAAATCGCGCACCACCGAGCAGCGCTCGGCCTCGGCATAGGTCTGGATGGCGGCGCCGATGGCGCCGGTGCGGGCGCCGGGCCGGACCGCCGCGATGCCGCGCATCAGGCACTCGTGGGTTACTTCGAGCAGGCGTTCGGCGGCGCGCTTGATGGTGCCGACGGGATACATGCGCGAGGAATCGCCGTGCCAGCCGTCGAGGATGTAGGTGACGTCGATGTTGACGATGTCGCCATCCTTCAACGGCTTGTTGTCTGGAATGCCGTGGCAGACGACGTGGTTGATCGAGGTGCAGGACGCTTTGGTGTAGCCGCGGTAGTTGAGCGTCGCCGGTAGCGCGCCTTGGTCCATGCCGAATTCGAAGACGAAACGGTCGATGGTCTCGGTGGTGACACCCGGCTGGACCATCGGCACCAGTTCATCAAGGCAGCGCGCGGTGAGATCGCAGGCCTTGCGCATGCCGGCAAATCCTTCTTCGCCGTAGAGGCGGATCTGGCCGGTGTTCCTGAGGGGTGCCGTGGCGGCGTCGAGATAGGTGACCATAGTGTCCGTTTGCCTGTAAGCGGGCGGCGCATATCAGCCCGTTAGAAAATTTCCCCAGATTTGGCACTGCAAGCCGCAAGGTTCAAGGAAGAACTGCCGGCAATGGACTGATACTGGCGATATTCCTGGCTTGCGCGGCCGCTCAGATGACATCCAGGTTCGCGATCTCCTCCGAATGCCGAGATCGCACTGACGACACATTTTCGCGCAAAAGCAGCCAAAGCAACTTTTGACGACGAACGGCGTTGCTGTGGTCGACGCCAGTTCGGGAGATATAGAATGGACAGATTGCAATTCGAGGTGCCGGTGCGCATCGCGCCCGCGCCCGGGCTGCCGGTAGAGGAAATATACAGCGTCGAACAGGCGCTGGATATCCTGCATGACTGGCCAAAGAAGCGACAGGGCAAGGTCTATGAAGCGGCGTTCAATGCCTGTTTCGGGGCCACGGTGGATGTGGTCAGGACTGAGGACGCATGGCGCGCCTTCATGGCGTTTTGCCGGGTCAGTGGCCTGCTGGCCAGGGACATGATGGTTACGGCCAAGCGCGCCGGCGAGGCGAGGGGCCTGAGGGTCTAGAGTTCTGCTTGGCCTGGAAGCCGGCCAACCGACTCGTTCCAATCGGCGCGGACTCCGCGGCGTTAAGGTTCCGTTTCCGACTTCACAGCTAGGCATGAGCCATAGAGCAGCGTCTGATTCGTTGCGTCGGTTTCATGGTGCAGAACATGTCTTCAGCCAATGTGCGTACCTTCCCGCTAGATCGGCAGACCGTGCTGGTGCGCGAGGTCGCCGCAAGGCTGGGCAGACTGCACGGCGACACGGCCACGTCGTTCTGGAAGGCCACGGCGCGCGAACTCCTCGACAAGGCGGTCGCGGCCGGCTGCGATGCGGCTTCGGCGGCCAACGATGTCCGCCGGTTTTTCGCCGCGGTCCAGGACGAGATGCATTTCAAGGCGGACGATGCCGCACCAGGGCAGCGCCGGACGCGCACCCGCCCCTAGCCTCAAAACACACGCGCTCATCATTGTGTGGCCAACCGTGGACCGGTCTTGGCGTCGACGTATCTCGGGTCTTACGCTGTCGATTGTGCCGTCCCAGCCACGGCGAGCGCCTTGTTGAACGCGAGACAGGCGATGAAATACTGGTCGCGCTCGGCCCTGGCGACGTCGGTCATCGCCAAGGAAATCGTCGAACGCTATGGCGGGACTATCATGCCGGAGACCTGCCTGACGGCCGCCTTTGCAAACAGTGGGTCTCAAGGCGGCTTAGCGCAAGGCGTCGGCCTCTCGGCGATCCCTGTGCCGACCCGATCCGAATCGGCTATGCCTGCGCAATGCAGGAAACGTCTCTCTACATCCCGGTGAAGCGGTTTCTCGAGAGCCTGGAATTCACGGTGAAGGGCGAAGTCGGCCACTGCGATATCGTGGCGGTGCGCGACGGCGAGCCGCCTGTGCTGGTCATCTGCGAACTGAAATTGCAGTTCAACCTCGAACTGGTGCTGCAAGGTGTCGATCGCGCCGCGGCATGCGACGAAGTGTGGCTGGCCGCGCGCATGTCGGCGCGTGGCAAAGGCCGCGAGCACGACCGCCGTTTTCGCGCGCTGTGCCGGCGGCTCGGCTTCGGGCTTCTGGCTGTCAGCGGCAAGGGGGAGGTCGAATTGCTGCTCAGCCCGGCCGCTCTGCCGCCGCGTCGCGATCCAAAGCGGCGCTCGCGGCTGATGGAGGAACACCGGCGCCGGCGCGGCGATCCGGTGGTCGGCGGTGGCTCGCGAGCCCCGATCATGACGGCCTACCGGCAGGATGCGCTGGCCTGCGCCGCAGCCATGACCGACGGGCCGAAACGCCCGCGCGATCTGAAAGCAATTTCGCCGCGCGCGCCCAGCATCCTCTTGGACAATGTCTATGGCTGGTTCGCCAGGGCCGAGCGCGGCGTCTACGCGCTGACCGAGGGTGGTCACGCGGCGTTACAGCGCTGGCCGCAGGTAGCGCACGACCAGGGGTGAGTGGCCGGAGATTGCCGGCGCCGAGGGAAACCTCGGCACGGCAGCCGCTGTTCGCCGTTTCAACCGATGCGCCGCGCCACCCTTCCAGCCGCTGCTCGTTCGGCGGCTGCCGCGAGGCTTCCTGTTTTCCTGAAAAGATCTGGTACGCCCAAGGGGAATCGAACCCCTGTTACCGCCGTGAAAGGGCGGTGTCCTAACCGCTAGACGATGGGCGCGCTCAGACGAAGCGGCTTATAATTGCGTTGTTGCCAACCGGCAACCCATCAGCCGCCAGATGCGGAAACTTTTTTCAAGAGGGGCAAGAAAAGCCAGTTTGGTGAGCCAGCGCAGGTTTCTGGCCTCGCGTCGTTGCACATCTTTGGATGAACGCGCCGCGCAGTCGTGGGTGCCTCGGCTAATCTCGAACGTCGCTGATAGCTAATCGGAAAAAACGGCGGGCTGCTAACAGCCCCTCGGCCCGTTTGCCGAAATGGGGATGCTACCCCCGCCGGCGGCAGCGCCAATTCCAGTCGCGCTCGGGGCCGACGTCGACGTGAACGGATTCGGTATGGCAGTAGGTGCCGACGCCACCGCGGCCGGGCATGGTTCGGATGTAGCTCGCCAGTTCCCATTTGGAGACGCCGGGAACCTGGATGTCGGCGGCGGCGCAATACATGTGCAGCGAATTCTTGGCGCCGTTGGCGCGGCGGTTGCGGGCCGGGTCGCGGTAGCCTGATGTGACCATCATCTTGCGGCCGTAATGGCCTTCGATGGTCTTCAGCACACGCACCAGCGACGGCTTCAGGCAGGCGACGTCGACGCTCTCGTTTTGCTTCAACAGGCCATTGGGCGCCAGCCGGGCGAGGCCGGCGGCGGAGGCCACCTGATAGGCGCCGCCCGAACCCTCGTCCTCGTTCAGGTCGACGTCGCTTTCGTCGTCGAGGCCGGATTTGCGCTTGATCTCGAACAGCGCCGTCTGGCGCACGCCGGGCAAGGCATCGCTGCCGGTGATGTGGTTGCTCTCGTTGCCAAGCGAGGCAAGCTGCAAGGGCTTGTCGGCGGAACTGGCTGAGGCCAACGTGATGATCGGCTTTGCCGGGGCGGCCTTCTGGGCAGCAACCGCAGGCTGTTCGCCCGAGCGCGAGTTGACCAGCGGAGCAGGTGCCGCCGAGGTTGGCGTGGTGCTGAACAGTGAGGCCAGGAAGCCCTTCTTCGGCGTGTCGATCTGCTGGGGCGCGGCGGTCACGTAGACCTCGCCGGGCGCGGGTGCCGCGGCAGTCGGTTTCGGCGCGGTCACGCCGGCATCGGCGGCGGCGATCTTCTGCGCCACGGCGTCCGTTGCGGCCGCGGTCTGTGCTGACTGCTGCAGCGACTGCGGCGTCTGGCCGACAATGGTTTCGGAGCCGGCGGGAACATTGACCGGGAAGCCGGTGCCGGGCTTGGCCACCGGCACATAGGCGACCTGCTCGGGCAGTGTCGCATCGCCCGCTGCCGTCATCATCATCTGCGGCCCGGTGGATGTGACCTGCACGGTCGAATCGCCCGGCGCCGCAGGGCTGGCGCCGGAAGCCGCGGCGATGTCAGAAGCGGTCGCGTTGTAGCCAGGCATGCCGACGGACATTGTGGGGTCGCTGGCGGAGGTGCAGGACGCCAGAAGCACGGAGAAAAGCGCTGCCGCTATAGTGCGACCTTCTCTCCCCGCGAGACGCGATCCTACTGATTTCAAAACTAAATTCCCCCTCGGTGTCCGGTCGGCCTGCTATTGGTGCGGCGTCGAAACGTTCACATCCAATAACCTTGTGTTCCCAAACCGGAAACGAGACTTGTGTCAATTCTGCAAGCCTCTGAATTATTTGCTCGTTGGAGGCCAATTGAGGCTTCTTGAAGGTTGACGACACCATTTCGCCCCGTTTTGCCGGCCCGTCAACTCACCAGACATTACATTCCGTTACACACAGGCACCTGCAAAAGGTGCCGGCCGTTACACGCGGACCTTCACATAGGTGCCGGGGGCATCACCCAGAGTTTTCATATGCTTGCCCGGTTTGCGGGCCGGAACGAGGGTGTCGTCCTGGGTTTCGATCCAGTGCTGCCAGTGCGTCCACCAGGAGCCGGGATGCTCCACCGCCGAGGCGAGCCACTGGCCAAAATCGCCCGTCGGTTTGCCGCCGGTCCAGTACTGGTATTTCTTGGCTGCCGGCGGGTTGACGACACCGGCAATGTGGCCGGAACCAGCCATCACAAACTCGACATCGCCGCCGAAATATTGCGAGCCAAGAAACACCGAAAGGGCCGGCGCGATGTGATCTTCCTTCGACGCCAGGTTGTAGACCGGGATGGTGACGTCGGCCAGCGACAAAGTGCGGCCGGCGAGTTCCATCACGCCACGCGTCAGATTGTTCTCGAGATAACAGTTGCGCAGGTAGAAGGAGTGGTTGGCGGCCGCCATGCGGGTGGAATCGGCGTTCCAGTAGAGCAGGTCGAAGGGAAGGGGATCCTTGCCGCGCATGTAATTGTTGATGACATGAGGCCAGATCAGGTCACCCGAGCGCAGCATGTTGAAGGCGGTCGCCATCTTGGTGCCGTCGAGGTAGCCCTTTTCGTTCATCGATTTCTCGACCGCTGCCACCTGGTCCTCGTCGACGAAGACTTTCAGGTCGCCGGCATGGGTGAAGTCGACCTGCGTGGTGAAGAAGGTCGCCGATTTGATGCGGTTGTCGCCTTCCTGTGCCAGCAGTGCGAGTGCGGCCGCCAGCAGCGTGCCGCCGACGCAATAGCCGATGGCGTTGACCTCTTTCTCGCCGGTCGCCTTCTCGATCGTGTCGAGGCCGTATTGCAGGCCTTCCCGTATGTAAGCTTCCCAGCCCTTGGCACCGTGCCGCTCGTCGGGATTGATCCAGGAGATGACGAACACGGTATGGCCTTGCTCGATCGCCCAGCGGATGAAGGACTTTTGCGGGTTGAGATCGAGGATGTAGAACTTGTTGATCCAGGGCGGGCAGATCAGCAGCGGGCGCTTGAGCACCGTCTCCGTCGTCGGATCGTACTGGATGATTTCGGCGACATCGCTGCGCCCGACCACCTTGCCGGGAGATGTCGCGACGTTCTTGCCGATCTCGAAGGGCGAATAGTCAGCTTGTCTCAGCTTCAGGTCGCCCTTGCCGGCGGCGATGTCTTCGGCCAGCATCTTCATGCCGCGCACCAGGTTTTCGCCATTCGAGGCAACGGTTTCTCGAAACAGCTCCGGATTGGTCAGGATGAAGTTCGACGGCGAGATGGCATTGGACACCTGCTTGACGTAGAAGCTGGCCTTATGGCGGGTGTGATCGTCGAGGCCTTCGGCGTGCTCGACCAGGTCGGCCGCCCAGCGCGAGGTGACGAGATAGGCCTGTTTGAGGAAATCGAAGAAAGCGTTGCGACCCCATTCGGGGTCTTGAAAACGCTTGTCGCCGCGCTCGGGCTTGACCGCATCTTCGGGCGCCTCGGCATTCGGGCTAACCTTCTGGATGGCGTTGCCCCAGACCGTCATGTAGCCGGCGAACAGCCGCGTCTGCGCTTCCAGCGCGCGTTGCGGATCGGCCAGCCAATATTCGCTGAGCTTGGAAAAGGTTTTTACCATGTCGACCACGGGTTCGGCGACATGATCGCGCACCTCGCCCTTTTCGCGCGGCTCGGCCCAGGCGGAGGCGGCTTTGCCGGCCTGCTCGACCATGCGCGCCATGTTCAACGCGAAGCGTTCCGGGTCTTTCACCAGATATTGCTCGACGGTCGAAGATTGATCATCTTCCGCTTTGCTCGAATCAGGTGTTTTGGACATGGCTCGCGGGGTTCCTCCCGAGGCGTTTTCTTGACATATTATCATGGGACATCTGACCGGGTCCAATGCGCTGTACCCCGGCTGCCAGGAAAACAATATGACGATTAACACCGGCAAGACCATTTTTTCGGGGGCAGGCCGCTTTTGCCGCGTCGCGGTTGCAATCGCCTGTCTGGCGCCAGGGCTGCTGGCGGCAAGTGGCTGCACGAGCGCCAACACCGGCAACGGGATGAATGTCGGCCTGACCCAGGGCGCGCAGGACACCGGCTCTTATCCCAATCTCAACATCCCGCCGCAGGTGGCGGCAAAGCAGTTCACCCCTGAGGAGACGCAGGCCAAGCTTGCCCAGTTGAAGGGCGAACAGCAGGGGCAAGTGGCCAAGGGCGGCGGCGGTGCCCCGTCCACCAGCCCGGCGGCGCTGAATTCGCTGGCGAAGAACCATGGCAAGGACACGCTGAAGCAGATCGAAGCCAAATGCGATCCCGCCCTCGACCCTACCTGCAAATAAGGCTATATCGCGCGCCGAAAGCGGTCTTTGCCAAGGGCGCCTAGCCAAGCCAACTGTGCTGAAGCCAATCTTAAATCGTCTGGAACTGACATGGAAGAATTTCACAAGGTCCGCCGGCTTCCGCCCTACGTGTTCGAGCAGGTCAACCGGCTGAAGGCCAGCGCCCGTTCGCGCGGCGCTGACATTATCGACCTTGGCATGGGTAATCCCGACCTGCCGACTCCGAAGGCGATCGTCGACAAATTGTGCGAAGTGGTGCGCGATCCGCGCACGCATCGCTATTCCTCCTCGCGCGGCATCCCAGGTCTGCGCCGCGCCCAGGCCGCCTATTATCAGCGCCGTTTCGGCGTGAAGCTCAATCCCGACACGCAGGTGGTGGCGACGCTCGGTTCGAAGGAAGGCTTCGCCAATATGGCGCAGGCGATCACCGCGCCGGGCGACGTGATCCTGTGCCCCAACCCGACCTATCCGATCCATGCTTTCGGCTTCATCATGTCGGGCGGCGTCATCCGTTCGCTGCAGGTCGAGCCGGATGACGGCTTCATCCCGGCGCTCGAGCGCGGTGTCCGTCATTCGATCCCGAAGCCACTGGCATTGATCCTCAACTATCCGTCTAACCCGACGGCGCTGGTCGCCTCGCTCGATTTCTACAAGGACGTGGTCGCCTTCGCCAAGAAGAACGACATCATCATCCTGTCGGACCTTGCCTATTCGGAGATCTATTTCGACGGCAATCCGCCGCCTTCGGTGCTGCAAGTGCCGGGCGCCATCGATGTCTGCGTCGAGTTCACCTCGATGTCGAAGACCTTCTCCATGCCCGGCTGGCGCATGGGCTTTGCCGTCGGCAATGAGCGGCTGATCTCGGCGTTGACGCGGGTGAAGTCCTATCTCGACTACGGCGCCTTCACGCCGATCCAGGTGGCGGCGGCGCATGCGCTGAATGGCGACGGCGCCGACATCGCCGAAGTGCGCGAGGTCTATTTGAAGCGCCGCGACGTCATGGTCGATGCCTTCAGCCGCGCCGGCTGGACCATTCCGGCACCGGCTGCCTCGATGTTCGCCTGGGCGCCGATCCCGGAGCCGTTCAAGCATCTCGGCTCGCTTGAGTTTTCCAAGCTCCTGATCGAGCACGCCGACGTGGCGGTGGCGCCGGGCATCGGCTTTGGCGAGCATGGCGACGATCACGTCCGCATCGCGCTGGTCGAGAACGAGCACCGGATCCGGCAGGCGGCGCGCAACATCAAGCGCTTCCTGGCGTCCAGCGCCAAGCAGCCGAACAATGTGGTGCCGCTCGCCGCGCATCGCTAAAGTCGCCGCACATCTTATTCGAGTAGATTTTTTGAGGGGCGTCGCCGGGCATGGCTGAAGCGTTGCGTGTTGGAATTGCGGGTCTGGGTACGGTCGGCGCCTCGGTGGCGCGCGTGCTGCGCGACAAGGCAGCGGAGCTGACGCGCCAGTGCGGACGCGATGTCATCGTCACGACCGTTTCCGCGCGCGATCCCAAGCGCGACCGTGGCGTCGACCTCAGCGCCGCCAAATGGTTCGACGATCCGATCAAGATGGCGCAGGCCGCCGATATCGACGTCTTCGTCGAACTGATCGGCGGCGACGAAGGGGCAGCGCGCGCGTCGGTCAAGGCAGCACTTGAAGCCGGACGTCATGTCGTCACCGCCAACAAGGCGCTGTTGGCCAAGCACGGCGTGGCGCTTGCCGAAATCGCCGAGAAGAGGGGCGTGCTGCTCAACTACGAGGCGGCAGTTGCCGGCGGCATCCCGGTCATCAAGACGATGCGCGAGGCGATGGCCGGCAATTCGGTCACCCGCGTTTTCGGCATCCTCAACGGCACCTGCAACTACATCCTGACCCGCATGGAGGCCGAGGGCATCTCCTTCGACGAGTGCCTGAAGGACGCGCAACGGCTGGGCTACGCCGAAGCCGATCCGACTTTCGATATCGAGGGCCATGACACGGCGCATAAATTGTCGATCCTGACCAGCCTGGCCTTCGGCACCAGGATCGCCGCCAACGACATCTACATGGAAGGCATTTCCAATATCAGCCAGGCCGATATCCGCGCCGCGGGCGACCTTGGCTACCGGATAAAATTGCTCGGCGTCGCGCAGCGCACCGACAGCGGCATCGAACAGCGTGTGCACCCGACCATGGTGCCGACCGCGTCGGTGATCGCACAGGTGCATGGCGTGACCAATGCGGTGGCCATCGAAACCGACATTCTGGGCGAGCTGCTGCTCTCCGGCCCCGGCGCCGGCGGCAACGCCACCGCGTCCGCCGTGGTCGGCGATATCGCCGACATTGCCAAGAGCCGGCCGGGCTTCCAGCACGGTCCGGTGTTCGGCCTGCCGGCCAAGGAACTGCGGCCCTACAAGAAGGCGCAGATGCGCAGCCATGCCGGCGGCTATTTCATCCGGCTGACCGTGCACGACCGCATCGGCGTCTTCGCCGCGATCGCCAAGCGCATGGCGGACAACGACATTTCGCTGGAATCGATCGTCCAGCATGCCGTCAGCGGCGAGACGGACGCGCAAAAGACGGTGATCCTGGTCACCCACGAGACGACGGAAGCAGCGGTGCGCAAGGCTGTCGACGGCATCACCAAGGACGGCCACCTCACAGACAAGCCGCAGGTTATCCGCATCGAGCGTGCGGGCTAGGCCAAGTCATTTTTCTCCTTTAACCGATTGATGCTGCTGCTGAAAAGTGGTTTCGGACGCCATAATGCTCTCTCTCTTTGATTTGGAGCCGGATTGAGATTTCAGGTCGAACCCACCAGTCATCATCGGGTTCTGGCGGAGGCGTGAGCCGCGAGATCAAGGCGCGTCACCAGGAGGTGGAAAAGTTGAGACTTTCCTGTTTAGCCGTCGCATATTGCCGGAAATGACAATCTGTAGACTACGCCTCCTATGACGGGCGACAAACGCTTCTTCCTCGACGTCAGGCAGTCGGCGACCGGTGTTTCCTGGGAACACCGGTTGAGCGAGCGGCAGGACATGACTGCGCTGGCCATAGCGCAGGGCCACGGCGTGCCCGACATTGTGGCTCGCGTGCTCGCCGGGCGCGGCGTCACCGCGGACCAGGCCGAGCGCTTCCTCGATCCGACGATCCGCAATCTGTTGCCGGATCCGGCTTCGCTGACCGACATGGGCAAGGCTGCGACCCGCATCGCCGAAGCGGTCATGGCCAAGGAGAAGGTGGCAATCTTCGGCGACTACGATGTCGACGGCGCCGCCTCTTCGGCGTTGCTCAAGCGCTTCCTGACGCATTTCTCGGTGCCTTCGGAGATCTACATTCCCGACCGCATCTTCGAGGGCTACGGCCCCAATCCGGAGGCTATGCGCGAACTGGTCTCGCGCGGCGCGACGCTGATCGTCACCGTCGATTGCGGCACCAACAGCGCTGTCTCCATCGATGCCGTCAAGGCCGCAGGCGCCGATGTGGTGGTGCTCGACCACCATCAGGTCGGCGGCCCGCTGCCGGAGGCGACCGCGGTCGTCAATCCCAATCGCGAGGACGACCTTTCCGGGCAAGGCCATCTGTGCGCCGCCGGTGTCGTCTTCCTCACTCTGGTGCAGACGGCGAGGGTCCTGCGCAGCCGATTGCCCGACGCAGCGCCACCGGACCTGTTGTCGTTGCTCGACTTGGCGGCGCTGGCCACGGTTTGCGATGTGGTGCCGCTCATCGGCGTGAACCGCGCTTTCGTCGTCAAGGGACTGCAGATGGCGCGGCAGCAGAAGAATGAGGGGCTCGCCGCACTGGCGCGGGTGTCCCGCATCGGTGAGCCGATAAGCACCTTTCATCTCGCCTATCTGATTGGGCCGCGCATCAATGCCGGCGGCCGCATCGGCGATGCAGCACTTGGCAGCCGGCTGCTCGCCACCGACGATCCGGTTGAGGCCGGGACCATTGCCGAGACACTCGACCGGCTCAACCAGGAACGCCAGCAGATGGAGCTGGAGATGCTGGCAGCGGCGCGCGCCGAGGCTGACGCCGAACTTGCCGGCGGCAACGGGCCGGCCATCATCGTCACCGCCAGCACCAATTGGCATCCCGGCATTGTCGGCTTGATCGCCTCGCGGCTGAAGGACCATGCGCGGCGGCCGGCCTTCGCCATCGCCTTCAACGCCAATGGCATCGGCACCGGCTCTGGCCGTTCGGTGTCGGGCTTCGATCTCGGACGGCTGGTGCGCGCAGCCGCCGATGCCGGGCTGATCGTCAAGGGCGGCGGCCACGGCATGGCCGCCGGCATCACGGTGGAACGCGCCAAGCTCGGCGAACTCCGTGCTTTCTTCGAGGAGCGCGCGGCGGCCGAAGTGTTCCGGCTGCAGGACGAAGAAAGTCTGGCCGTCGACGGCGCGCTCGCCGCCGAGGGCGCGACGATTGCTTTGCTCGATGCGCTGGAAAAGGCCGGGCCTTTCGGCGCCGGCCATGTCGCGCCGGTGTTCGCGCTGCCGCGCCATCGGCTGGCCGACGCGCGGGCCGTCGGCACCAACCACATCCGGGCCGATCTGCAGTCGGAAAGCGGCGGCCGCATCCAGGGCATCGCCTTTCGATCCGTCGATACCGCGCTGGGCGAATTCCTGTTCAAGAACAGGGGCAACACGATCCATGTAGCCGGCTCGCTGTCGGGGAATTATTGGAACGGCAACCGCACGGTGCAGTTCCGCATCACCGATGCGGCCAAAGCCTGACATTGCCTAATTGGTTTAAGCGAGGACCGTCTGCAGCCGCTTCAACTCGCTGATCTGCGCCATCGTCGCCTGGTAACCGACGCTGATCGCCTCATCCGCGCGGTGGAATTCGGTCAAGCCGATATGGCTGAGTTTCGGTTGCAGCGACATGTCGGGCGGATCGCCCGCCAGCCTCGCGCGTGAAATCCGGTCCTGGATGATGTTGAAGGCTTCGACCATGACGCCGGTGATGCCGAGACGGCTCTGGTGCGGCTGGTGGTCGGGGCTGGCCTGGCCTGGCCGGGGCGCGTCCTTCTCGATGAGCAGTTCGCCGGCGCTGTGCTTGATGACGGCGGCGCGGCCGAACAGATCGTAGTGAAGGTTGACCGCGACGACCAGCGGCTGCTCGTAGGCGCGGCAGACCGAAACCGGAACCGGGTTGACCAGCGCGCCGTCGACCAGAATGCGGCCGTTGCAATTCACCGGTTCGAACACGCCGGGCAGCGCATAGGAAGCCCGCATCGCGGTGATCAGCGAACCGCTGGACAGCCAGATCTCATGGCCGGTGCGAATTTCGGCGCCAACGGCGACGAAGGGTTTCGTCAGATCCTCGAAGCGGATGCCTGCCATGTGCTCGCGCAGCCTGACGTCCAGTTTCATGCCGCCGAACAGGCCGCTGCCGCGCAGATTGAGATCGAGCAGGCCGAAGATGCGCCGCTTGGTCAGGCTGCGGGCGAACTCCTCGAGTTCGTCCAGCTTGCCGGCGAGATAGCAGCCGCCAACCAGCGCGCCGATCGAGGTGCCGGCGATCATTGAGACTTCGATGCCGGCTTCGTCGAGCGCGCGCAGCACGCCAATGTGCGCCCAGCCGCGTGCGCAGCCGCCGCCCAGCGCGAGCGAAATGCCTGTCTTGCCCGCGGGTTGCGGGTCAGGCACGCCGCCGGACGATGAGGGGCCATTGGCCTCCCGCACGTCCGGTCTGCTACGCAATGACGCCCACTCGAGCATCATGATCTCCCTTGTCCCGCGTCCGTTCTACAGGAAGGACGTTTGAGAATAGTGAATATGAGTGGTTTGCGACTGTTGAATGGTTCACGCGGGCTTCCGATACGTTTTTTCCGCATCGAACAGCGGCGTGCTGCCATCGCCGGCAAGCGTTGCCTTGCCGCCGATTAGCCCCACCGTCCGATAAAAACATGAACGCCGGCCGGTGTGACAAGTTGCGTCGTGGCCCAACACTTTGACGCGCAACCATATGGCGTCCTGGTCACAATCCGTGAGCATCTCGACGACGGTCTGAAAATTGCCTGATGTTTCGCCCTTCTTCCACAGCGTGCTGCGCGAGCGCGACCAGTAGTGCGCGATGCCGGTTTCGAGCGTCAGCGCCAGCGCCTCGGCATTCATATGCGCGACCATCAGCAGCATACCGTCAGCGGCGTCGGTGACGACGACGGTGACCAGCCCGGCAGCATCGAAGCGCGGGGAAAACACCGCGCCTTCTTCGAGAGCCTTCTTGTCTGATGGAGCCTTGGGAAATGTTAGTGCCGACATCGCCGGTCCTTGATCTAGCGATGCCGGCGAGGGGCTTACGCCCCGAGGCCGCGCACCATGGTGACGAAACGGACCTGTTCCTCGGGCGTGTCCTTGAACACGCCGGTGAAGGTCGAGGTCAGCGTGGTGGAGCCCTGCTTGCGGATGCCGCGCATGGCCATGCACATATGCTCGGCCTCGATCATGACGGCGACACCGCGCGGATTGAGCACGTCCTGGATGACGCCGGCGATCTGTGCGGTCATGGCCTCCTGAGTCTGCAGGCGATGGGCGAAGATATCGACGACGCGCGCGATCTTGGACAGGCCGACGACCTTGCCATCCGGGAGGTAGCCGACATGCGCCTTGCCGATGATCGGCACCATGTGGTGCTCGCAATGCGAGTGGAACTGGATGTCCCTGACGATGACGAGATCGTCATAGCCGGCGACTTCCTCGAAGGTGCGGCCGAGTTCTTCGGCCGGGCACATGTCATAGCCGTTGAACATTTCGAGAAAGGCCTTGGTGACGCGCTTGGGCGTGTCGATCAGGCCCTCGCGGTCCGGATTGTCGCCGGTCCAGCGCAACAGCGTGCGCACGGCGGCCTCGACCTCGGCTTCGCTCGGCCTGTCGGTGACCGGCTTGTCCAGATAGTCGGAAGGGGGCATTATTTTCTTGATGACGGCATCCATAAAGGCGTCTCCCGTAGTTCCTCTCTCAGGAGGAACGAGTTGAACGGACCACAACCTTTCGAGTGCTGAAAACTCGCCCTGTTTCCAGCCCGCAAGCGGCGTGAACGAAATGGGCAAGGACGATGGCTTTGCGTTGCCTTGTCGATACCCGACTACCAGCATTATATATGGTCGTGCGCAGCGAATGAAAGACGCTACAGCGGCAATCGCTGTTCGCTTGGCGGCGACGGATTGGAAAAATATGATTGACGACGTCTACAATGCGAAAATTCTGGGTTTTGCCGGAAATATCGCGCGCATCGGCCGCCTCGATCATCCGGATGCGAGCGCCAAGGCGCATTCCAAACTGTGCGGCTCGACTGTGACCGTTGACCTCAAGATGAACAATGGCGTCGTCACCGATTTCGCCCATGACGTGAAGGCCTGCGCGCTCGGCCAGGCCTCGTCCTCGATCATGGCTCAACATGTCATCGGCGCTAGCGCCGACGAATTGCGCGCGGTGCGCGAGACCATGCTGAAGATGCTGAAGGAAAACGGCGCGCCGCCGCAAGGCCGCTTTGCCGATTTGAAATATCTGGAGCCGGTGCGCGACTACAAGGCGCGTCATGCCTCGACCATGCTGACCTTCGATGCGGTCGTCGATGCCATAGGCCAGATCGAGAAGAAGCGCGCGGAAGAAGCGGTGTGACATAGCGCAGACTTAGCGCAGGCCATGACGGAGGAAGTGCTTGCATTGGTTGATGGTGGCTTTGGGCGTTGCGGTTTCGCTGGTGACGAGTGGCTATGCTGCCGGAGAAGAAAGCGCTTCGCAGCAGAAGGCCGCCACCTATCTCTTTGACAAGCTGGCTGGCTGCTGGAATATCACAGTCGGCGACGGATCAGTGATCACGATCACGCGCGTCCAAATCAGCCTGAACCGGGATGGTTCGCTGGCGGGACCGCCAAAGGTACTCAACCCCGCGACAGAGCCACAGGGCAAGATGTTCAATCAAAGCGCAGTTCGGGCAATTGCCCGTTGTGCGCCCTTAACTGGCCTTGCCGCTTATGTCGACAGCTACCAGGCTTGGCGCGAGATCACTGTCAATTTCGACGCCCGAGACATGTCATCCACCCCGCAGCAGAAATAGAAGCCGAACGCTAAGATTACGCCGGCTTAGGTCTGCAGTGTCTGCGCCCGTCTGCTTTCGGCAAATTCGCTTCTCACCCAGTCGGCAAACGCCTTGACCGGTTCCGGCAGGTTCTTCAAACTCTTGGCGACCAGCCAGTAGGCGCCGGATGCGACATCAATGTCGAACGGCTTGATCAGCGCGCCGGATGCAATCTCCTCGCCGATCTGCAACAGGTCGCCCAGTGCCACGCCGTGGCCGAGCAGGGCCGCCTGCTTCGACAGCGACACATCCGCCAGCATAGGGCCGCGCGCCGGAATGGCGTCGGCGGCGACGCCGGCTGCCTCGAACCAGCGCGCCCAGCCTTGACGATTCTCCTCGTGCAACAGCGTGTAGCGGGCAAGGTCGAGCGGCTTTTCGAGGGCAGGGCCCGATGCCAGCAAGGTGGGCGACAGGACCGGTGAATCGACGGTCGAGGCTAGCCATTCGGCCTCGCTGCGCGGCCATGAGGTGGCGCGCGCGCTGAAGCGCAAGGCGAGTTCGGGCTGATCGCTGCGGAACTCGATCGGCCTTGGGTCGACTTCGAGGGAAACGTCGATATCGGGCCGCAACTGGCTGAAGCGGTTGAGCCGCGGCAACAGCCATACCGAGGCCAGCGACGGCTCGACACTGACGCGGACCACCGACTGCGCCGGGGCAGCCACCAGGTCCGAAACCAGCCTGTCGATGTCATCGAAACTCCTGACCAACTGATCGAGCAGGCGCTGGCCGGCCTCGGTCAACTCGACGCGGCGGTGATGGCGGTGGAACAAGGGCTGGCGCAGGAACTGCTCGAGTTCGCGGATCTGCCGACTGATGGCGGCCTGCGAGACGAACAGCTCCTCGGCGGCCCGGCTAAAGCTCAATTGCCGGCCGGCTGCCTCGAAACTTCGCAACGCCGTCAGGGGCAACCGTCCACGCTTCAATTCGCATAACCCGAAGTTATCCGAACCGGAAATTATACTCGTTTGAAGGCGAAGGCCAGCGGGCGTCTAATCCGCTCTTAGAGGAGACACGGACATGATCCAGTTTCTGGAAATCTTTGGCGATGTGATGCGGATCGCGACGTTTCAATGGCGTGGCGACAGGCAGCATCATGTGCAGCGCACCGAGCAAAGGCCGGCCACCCGCTGGGCGGCTCCAGCGGAGCGGCATCCCTTTCGCCGCTCGCGACCCTGAAGCCGACAAAGAGGCGAGTGAGTGAAGAGGATTGCGTTTGCCGGCCGAAGCTCACATCTATCGGTTTGGAAACGCAAGCTGACCCGGAAGCCGGTTTCGGGTCGCGTTCGGAAAGAGACTGCGGTGGGCGACCAGCATCGGCATGTGCATGCCGCCGGACGGACCCGGCGCGGGCGCAACTGGCCCGGTCCCTGGCGCAAAACACCCGGCCGCATTTTCGGCACGTCGCTGGTGCGCCTCTATCAACTGACGCTGTCCGGATTTGTCGGCAATTCCTGCCGGCATCTGCCGACCTGTTCCGAATACGCGCATGAGGCGATCGCCCGCCATGGTCTGTGGGCCGGCGGCTTCATGGGGCTGTTCCGCGTGCTGCGCTGCGGCCCTTTCGGTTCGCATGGCATCGATCGCGTGCCGGAGGTACTCGATCAGCGCTATGTCTGGTTCATGCCATGGCGTTATTGGCAGATCGGCAGGAAGCGCGGCGAGGCCTGACGGCGGGCGCGCTGGTCCCTGATCCAGATGGCCAGCGCGGCATTTCTTTACAATCCGGTAAGGTTAACAACGGGCTGCACAAAGACTGCGCATTTGAGTCAAAATCGAGCCAAGACACTTCGCTAAGCGCCTCCTGTTCATTCCCAGGAGAGCCCACATGCGTCGGATCGAAACCCATCCCTTCATCATTGCCGCGGTCCTCTTCCTGCTGGCCTGGTTTCTGGGATTTCCGATGCGGGCGCAATCGGCGCCGCTTGGCGATTTCGCCTGCACGCTTATCCAGGACGCGGCGAGCGGCGAGACGCTCTATCAAAGCGGCGTCTGCGACCAACGCGTCAGCCCGGCGTCGACCTTCAAGGTGCCGCTGGCGCTGATCGGCTACGACAGCGGTGTCCTCAGCGACGCGCATACACCGAGCTGGGACTACAAGCCTGAGTTCAACGCCGTGAAGCGCGACCACAAGGCCGTCGACCCGACGATCTGGGAGCGCGACTCGATCGTATGGTATTCGCGCGAGATCGTGCGCCGGCTCGGCGCAAAAAGCTTTGCCCTCTACGTCTCGAAATTCGGCTACGGCAACATGGATGTCTCGGGCGATGCCGACAAGGACAACGGGCTCACGCAGTCCTGGATAAATTCCTCGCTTGAGATATCGCCGGTCGAACAGACAGCCTTCCTGCGCCAGCTGCTCGCCGGCAAGATGCCGGTTTCTGCCAAGGCGCATGAGATGACCCGAGCCATCCTGCCGACTTTCCAGGCCGGCGGCTGGACGATGCGGGGCAAGACCGGCAGCACCAGGCTGGGAAACAGCAAGGACAAGCGCGCGCTGGGCTGGTTCGTCGGCTGGGCCGAAAAGGGCGGCCGCCGGATCGTCTTCGCCCGGCTGGTCGTCGACACCAAGCCGATCGACATGCCGAAAGGCCCGGCGACACGCGCGGCGTTACTGAGGGAGTTGCCGCAACTGGTGAAGTGAACTTGCTTTAGCTTCAAGTGCTCCGGCGGGCACGAAGGATGTGGCCGCCGGAATTCCTTGTCTCCGCCTTTGGCGTCCTGGAGAAGCGGGCGGCGATGTCGCTGCTTTCCAGATCTTCGATCTCATCGAAGCCGAGCTCGCGCAGCGATTGCGCCAGTGCCGCGGGCACGAAGAAGCTGATCCAGGGCTCTCCGGCAGCGGCGACGCGCGCCGCATGGAAAGAGAGGGCAGCCTGTCCAGCCGCATCGCGGTTCTCGGCCGGCTCGCTGTAGTCGAAGACGACCTCCGAACCGGGCGTGCCGGCAATCCAAGACAGGGTGCTGAAGGTTGCGTCCTGGCTCAGATACGGAACGACACCCAGCCAGATGAAGAAACTGGGCTCGGTCTGCCGCAAACCGGCCGATGCCAGTTCATCCGCGGGGCGCTGGCGCTCGAAGTTGACCGGCACGAACATGGTGGCCCGCGGTTCGGCAAGACCAGCATCGGCGATGCATTTCCGTTTCCAGGCCTGTGTCGCCGGGTGATCGACTTCGAACACCGCGACATCAGGGTACGGATTGCGCAGCGAGAAAGTGTCGAGGCCGGCGCCGAGCACCACCACTTGCTGGACGCCCCGGCGCACCGCCGCAGCCAGCCAGTCCTCGGCGAGGCGGGCGCGCGCTGCCACGAACAGGCGCATGCGCCGGCTGCGCTCACCTTCCTGCTCGAGCTCCTGCACCGTCGGTGCGGCATCGCCCAGTATCGCACTCGCATATGGGTCGCGAAACAGCGCCGCCTGCTGCGAGAACTGGTGGAGGGCCCGCATCCGCGCGACGCCCAAGGCGGTTCGGCTGGGTTTTGCGTCTTCCATGCCGGGGATTCTAACCTCGTGTCGGGGAAATTCGCAAGCCTGTGCGACTGGCCTGCGACATCTGTCGCGCCATTTCCTGACAGCTGCGCCAACGACGGCTCTTTACCTGATGCCGCGTGGCCTCTAAAACCCGCCCGCTGCCGGATGCCTCCGGCTTCACACCACGACCACCCGCGCTCGTTTGCGGGACTGGATAGGAGATACCCGATGCTGAATTCCGTTTCCCTGACATTTCCCGATGGCTCCGTCCGCGACTATGACGCGGCGATGACCGGTGCGGGCCTCGCCGAATCGATCTCGAAGTCGCTGGCCAAGAAGGCTGTCGCCTATGCCATCGACGGCACCGTTCGCGATCTTTCCGACCCGCTTGGCAAGTCCGGCAAGGTCGAGATCATCACCCGCAGCGATCCGCGCGCGCTGGAGCTCATCCGTCATGATGCAGCACACGTGCTGGCGGAGGCCGTGCAGGAACTGTGGCCGGGAACGCAAGTGACCATCGGGCCGGTGATCGAGAACGGATTCTATTACGACTTCGCCCGCAACGAGCCGTTCACGCCTGACGATTTCCCGGTGATCGAAAAGAAGATGCGCGAGATCATTGCGCGTAACAAGCCGTTCACCAAGGAAGTCTGGTCGCGCGACAAGGCGAAAAAGGTCTTTGCCGAGAAGGGCGAGCGCTACAAGCTCGAGCTGATCGACGCCATTCCCGAAGACCAGGATCTCAAGATCTATTCCCAGGGTGACTGGTTCGATCTCTGCCGCGGCCCACACATGGCCTCGACCGGCCAGATCGGCAACGCGTTCAAGCTGATGAAGGTGGCCGGCGCCTATTGGCGAGGCGATTCGAACAACCCGATGCTGACCCGCATCTACGGCACGGCCTGGGCCGAGCAAGCTGAACTCGATGCCTACCAGACGATGCTGGAAGAGGCAGAGAAGCGCGACCACCGCAAACTCGGCCGCGAGATGGACCTGTTCCATTTCCAGGAAGAGGGGCCGGGCGTCGTCTTCTGGCACGCCAAGGGCTGGAAGATGTTCCAGAATCTGGTCAACTACATGCGCCGCCGCCTCGACGAGCAAGGCTACCAGGAGGTCAACGCACCGCAGGTTCTCGACAAGAGCCTGTGGGAGACGTCGGGCCACTGGGGCTGGTATCGCGATGCCATGTTCAAGGTGACGGTGGCCGGCGACGACACCGACGACGACCGCGTGTTCGCGCTAAAGCCGATGAATTGTCCGGGCCACGTGCAGATATTCAAGCATGGGTTGAAATCCTATCGCGATCTGCCCGTAAAGCTTGCGGAATTCGGCAATGTGCATCGTTACGAACCGTCCGGCGCCTTGCACGGGCTGATGCGCGTGCGCGGCTTCACGCAGGACGATGCGCATATCTTCTGCACCGAGGAGCAGCTGGCCGCGGAGTGCCTGCGCATCAACGATCTGATTCTGTCGACCTACGCCGATTTCGGCTTCGACGATGTCAGCGTGAAGCTGTCGACGCGGCCGGATAAGCGCGTCGGCACCGACGAGGCCTGGGATCATGCCGAGGCGATCATGGGCAACGTGCTGGATACAATCAGGACGCGCTCGGGAAACCGCATCAAGACCTCGATCAATCCGGGCGAGGGCGCTTTCTACGGGCCGAAATTCGAATATGTGCTGAAGGACGCCATCGGCCGCGAATGGCAGTGCGGCACCACGCAGGTCGACTTCAATCTGCCGGAACGCTTTGGCGCCTTCTACATCGGTTCGGATTCGGAAAAGAAGCAGCCGGTGATGGTGCATCGCGCCATCTGCGGTTCGATGGAACGCTTTCTCGGCATCCTGATCGAGCATTATTCCGGCCATTTCCCGCTGTGGTTCGCGCCGCTGCAGGTGGTTGTGGCGACGATCACCTCGGATGCTGACGACTATGCGCGAAAGGTTGTCGCACAGTTGAAGGCGGCAGGACTTTTGGCCGAACCGGATCTGCGCAACGAGAAGATCAACTACAAGGTGCGTGAGCATTCGCTGGCCAAGGTTCCTGTGATCCTCGTCTGCGGCAAGCGCGAGGCGGAAGAGGAGACCGTCAACATGCGCCGGCTCGGCTCGCGCGATCAGGAATCGCTCAAGCTGGCCGACGCGCTGAAGCTGCTTTCCGACGAGGCTGTTTCGGCCGACCGAAGGCGCAGCGCGGCCTGAGCAATCAATATTTCGGAGAAATGGCGGTGGAGCGATCCACCGCCATTTTCACATGCCTGTCACGCCAACCTTGTAACGAGCCCCCATGCTCAAGCTGAAGATACGGGAAAGACCGTTTCCCGAACTCTCCTACGCCAATGCGAGCCAGCCGGCGCTGACGCGCTGGTTCATCCATTCCATTGAAGGTCTGTCGGGGCGCGACCGGTATGCCGCGCTCTATGATTTCTGGCGCCGCCAGGTGGCGCCGACCGGCGAGCGGGTGTTCAGCCGCATGCTGCAGCTGATCGACGTCAAGGTGCGCAGCACCGATCAGTGGCCGCCGGCGGGGCTGCCCGACACGCCGCTGGTGATCGTAGCCAACCACCCGTTCGGCATTGGCGACGGCATTGCAGTGCTGTCGCTGGTCGAGCAGCTCGGGCGTCCGTTCCGCGTCATGATCCACAAGGATCTGCTGAAGGTCCGCGAAATGGAACCGTACTCGCTGCCGATCGACTTTTCCGAGACCAAGGACGCGGTGAAGAACAACATGGCGGTGCGCCACGAGGCAGTGCGGCTGTTGAAAGAGGGCGTCACCATAGTGGTATTTCCGGCCGGCGGCGTCGCCACCGCGCCGAGAGGCTTTGGCCGGGCGCGCGACCTGCCGTGGAAGATGTTTCCGGCGCGCCTCGTGCAGGACGCCAAGGCGTCGGTGGTGCCGATGCATTTTTCCGGGCAGAACGGCCGGCTGTTCCATCTGGTCAGCGGCCCGATGAACATGGGGGAGCGCGAAGGAAGGCTGGCGAAATTCGTCGGCAAGGCGTCGCTGACGTTGCGCCTTTCAATGCTCATCCGCGAATTCGCGCGGCTGTCCGGCAAAGCGATCGACGTTCGCGTCGGCAACGTACTGCGCTGGGATGAGCTGGAGCCGCTGCGCGACCGCAAGACCTTGCTTGATCGCCTTCATCGCGGCGTCTTCGATCTGGCGCCCGACGCGCCGCGCGGCCGGGTCCACTTCCTGCAGCGCCGCCTGCGCAAGGCCGCCTGACGTAGCCCTGAACTACCACTTCAACTGAGAGCCAAACCGAGGCCAATGGGCGCGCCGGTCAGTCGGCGCCTTCCTCGGGATCGATGGCCGAGGCTTCGGTGGCCAGCACCTCGATCTCCTGGTTCTGCCCAGCGACCACGGTGAAATCCTTCTGGTAGATGCGGTCGCGGTTCTTGGCGATGATGGTGTATTGGCCTTCGGCCAGCACCATCGAGGCGAAGGCGCCGACGGCCTCCTTGATCGGATCGCCGGATTCGTTGAGCAGCGACCAGGATGTATCGGCGATGGCCTCGCCGCCGGTCTCGCGCACCAGCTTCATGGTCTCCTCCGCCGCGCGATGCTCGACGGTGGCTTCGGTCAGCTTGCCGGCTTCGACACGGATGTCGGAGCGAATAACGGCATTGACCGCGCCATAGGTGGAGACGACATGATAAACGCCGGCGTTGAGCCGCACGACGCTGTTCGGCTCGACATCGGGAATGATCAAAGCGCGGTCGCCATTGGCCTCGGCGGTGCCCTCATAAATGGAGAAGCGCAGTTTTTTCGGCGGAATACGCACGCCGCCCGACAGCACCGCGTCGAGCTTGAGGCCGCCGGCATCGAGCACCAGGCTTTCGCGCCTGGCGTCCTTGCCGACGGTGATGCGCTTGGTGGCGCCGGCGCGTCCGTAGGAGGCGTGGACCAGATAGCTGCCGGGCTCGAGCTGGAACACAGCGCTGCCGCCATGCGCGGAAGCCACCATCGGCAGCTTGCCGTCGCCGGCGGCCTCGGGCTTGAAGACGCGCCAGACGATGCCGCGCGTGATGTCGGCGCCCTTGTCGGTCAACTGCGCCGACAGCGTTATGGCGCCGCCGCCACTGAGCGCCAGCGGCGTCTCGCCCTTGGGCGTCGCATAGCTCGAAATATCGGGAAGTTTCAGATTGCCGATGCCGTCGGCATTCTGCGCCATGGCCATTGACGCCGGCGCAAACAGCGCTACGGCGAGCCAAATCAGGAAAAGGCGCGATGTCCCCTCAAACATGCCTTGCGTTGAAGCCCAAGGCGGTGGCAATTTCAAGGCTTAAGAGTCCGACCACCTTGGCAACAGGTTCTTTCGTCCGGCGCGCCCGCGCCAATGCCCGAGCCGCCCCGATCCGCAATGGCGCGCTTCAGCTCAAAATCGAGTGCTTTAGGAGACCTGGCCCCCATGGCGTCGCCGATCATCGACTTCCTGCTGACCCGAAACTCCGCACCGATTCCTGAATTGAAGGAACCGGCGCCCAGCGATGGCGATATCGCGACCATGATCGCGGCTGCAAGCCGTGTGCCCGATCACGGCCGACTGGAGCCGTGGCGCTTCATCCTTTATCGCGGCGAGGCGCGCGTCGAGATCGGCAGGAAGCTGGCGGCGCTCGCCGAACAGCGCGAAGGGCCGCTGCCGGAAAACCGCCGCAACCAGGAGCTTGCGCGGTTTTCCCGCGCGCCGCTGGTGATCGGCGTGGTGTCGGTTCCGAAGGACAATCCAAAAATCCCGCAATGGGAAATGTTCCTGTCCGGCGGCATGGCGGCGCTGAACCTGATGATCGCGGCCAACGCGCTGGGCTATGGCACCAACATGATCAGCAACTGGTATTCCGACGTCGCGGAGGGCAGGGCGATCCTGGGGCTGGCGCCGCAGGAGCGCGTCGTCGGCTTCATCCATGTCGGCTCCTACCAGGGCCCGGCGCCGGAACGGCCGCGGCCCGATCCGGCAAAGCTCTATGCCGATTATACTGGGCCGTGGAACGGCTGACACCCGAAAGCGATTCCCCTTTATTTAAACACAGGCTAAGACAGCGGCTTGGCGATGCGTGGGGTTGGCGCATCGATCATAGGATATTGGGGGTCGCCGGCGACATGAAGAAACGAGACTCGCTGCGAACCCGGCTGCGCTATGGGTTTGACAAGAGCATGGCGGCCGGGCCGATCGCGCTGATCGGCTGGCTCGCCGTCACTTCGCTGCTGATCATCATCGCCGCCGCGGCTTTCCTTGCGGTGACCCGCATCGCGCCGGAGGGCGGCGAACCGCTGAACTTCTTCGAAGCATTCTGGGAATCGCTGATGCGCACGCTCGATTCCGGCACGATGGGCGGCGACACCGGCTGGGCCTTTCGTCTCGTCATGCTGTTTGTCACGCTCGCCGGCATCTTCGTCGTGTCGGCCCTCATCGGCGTGCTCAGCGCCGGCGTCGACAGCAAGCTCGATGAATTGCGCAAGGGCCGTTCGCGGGTGCTGGAGAGCGACCACACCATCATCCTCAACTGGTCGCCGTCGATCTTCGACGTCATCTCCGAACTCGTCATTGCCAATGCCAGCCGCCGCCATCCGCGCATTGTCGTCATGGCCAATATGGACAAGGTGGCGATGGAGGACGAGATCGCCGCCAAAGTCGGCAGACTGGGCAATACACGCATCATCTGCCGCAGCGGCGACCCGACCGACCTCTACGATCTGGCCATCATCAACCCGCAGACCTCGCGCTCGATCATCGTGCTGTCGCCGGACGGCGACGACCCGGATTCGCAGGTGATCAAGACGGTGCTGGCGCTGGCCAACGACCCGAACCGGCGCACGGCGCCCTATAACATCGCCGCCGAGATCCGCGACGGAAAGAACGCCGAGGTCGCCCGCGTCGTCGGCGGGGCCGAGGTACAGCTTGTCCTGGCCGACCAGCTGATCTCGCGCATCGTCGTGCATTCGAGCCGGCAGTCGGGTCTCAGCGGCGTCTATTCGGAGCTGCTCGATTTCGACGGCTGCGAAATCTACACGACCGAGCAGCCTGATCTCACCGGCAAGACCTTCGGCGAGGCAGTGATGGCGTATGAGCATTGCGCGCTGATCGGGCTCTGCGACCAAACCGGGCGCGTCAATCTCAACCCACCGTCGGAGCTGGTGATCGGCAAGGACATGCGCGCCATCATCATTGCCGAGGACGATGCCGCCATCAAGCTGGGAAGCGCGGCGGCCAAGATCGATACCGCGGCGATTCTTCGCCATCAGCCCATTGAGGCGAAGCCGGAGCGCACGCTGATCCTTGGCTGGAACCGGCGCGGTCCGATCATAACCTATGAACTGTCGCGCTATGTCGCGCCTGGTTCGATCCTGACCATCGCCGCCGATACGCCAGGCCTCGAACAGGAAGTTGCCGGGCTGCCGGTCGTCGGCGACAATCTGTCGGTTTCCTGCCGGATCACCGACACGTCGAGCAGCACAGCACTGGCAAGCCTGGACGTGCCTTCCTACGACCACGTGCTCGTCCTCGGCTACAGCGAGACCATGGCAGCGCAGCCCGCCGATACGCGCACGCTGGTGACGCTGCTGCATTTGCGCAAAATCGCAGACGATGCCGGCACGCATATCTCGATTGTCAGCGAAATGATCGACGTGCGCAACCGCGAGTTGGCGGCGGTGACCAAGGCCGATGACTTCGTCGTCAGCAACCGGCTGGTCAGCCTGATGCTGGCGCAGGCATCGGAGAACCAGAATCTCGCCGCGATCTTCGATGACCTGCTCGACGAGGAGGGCTCCGAAATCTACATGCGTCCGGTCGGCCACTATGTCGCCATCGACCAGCCGGTGACGTTCTGGACGATCGCGGAATCGGCGCGGCTGCGCGGCGAGATCGCCATCGGACACAGGCGCGTTCGCGCTGCGCAGAGTGATGAGCGGGCTCTGGGCGGCGTCACCGTCAACCCGTTGAAGTCGCAAGCGCTGGCCTACCTGCCTGAGGACCGGGTCATCGTGCTGGCGCGGGACTAAACCCCGACTGCCTTGGCGCGAGCCAGAAGCCGTTCGGCGAGCCTGAGATGCGGCCGGTCATACATCTTGCCGTCAATGCCGACCACGCCGGGATTTCCGGCCGCCTCGAAGGTCGCGACGATGGCCTGCGAGCGTTGCACTGCCTCCGCCGATGGCGTGAAGGCGGCGTTGATGACCGGCACTTGCGCCGGATGGATCGCCATCTTGCCGGTAAAGCCGTCACGCTCGGCCTCCGTGCATTCGGCTTCGAAGGCGGCCATGTCGCGAAAGGCGGGGAAAACCGTGTCGATCGCCGCGACTTCAGCTGCGCCGGCGGCAAGGATGGTCATGGTGCGGGCAAGGCGGAAGACATCGGTGTAGCGGCCGTTGTCGTCGCGCGCAGCCTGCGCGCCGATCGCCGCCGACAGATCTTCGGCACCCCAGGTGAGGCCGGCAAGCCTGGCGCTTGCCCCGGCATAGGTCGCGGCGGCCAGCAACCCAGCAGCGGTCTCGGTAATGATCGGCAGGATCTTGATCGCGCCATCCGGCAATCCGTTTTCGGCCTCATGTACGCGGAGCTTTACGGATAGCTGCTGGACATCCTGGCCGCTGTTCGACTTCGGCAGCATGATGCCGTCGGGTTTGACCGGAACCAGGGCGGCCAGATCATCGTCGGTCAACCCGGTCGATAGGTCGTTGACTCTGATATAGATGGCGGAGCTTGTCTGCTGCCTGTTGCCGGCAATAAAGCGTGCCGCGATGTTGCGTGCCGACGGCTTGTTTTGTGGCGCCACGGAATCCTCAAGGTCGACGATGACCACGTCGGCGCCGGCGCCAAAACCCTTCTCCAGTTTCTTTTTGGAATCCCCGGGCACAAACAGCAGCGAGCGCATCAGGCCGCCTTTTTCATCATCATCGCCTGGCGCGTGCATTTGGCAACGAGCACATCGTTCTGATTGTAGGCGTGATGCTCGAACTCGACGATGCCGCGGTCCGGCTTCGATTTCGAGTCCCTGACTGAGAGCACCGTCGTTTCGACACGGATGGTGTCGCCGTGGAAGACCGGGTGCGGAAACACCGTCTCCTTCATGCCGAGATTGGCAATTGTGGTGCCGACGGTGATGTCATTGACGGAAATGCCGATCATCAGGCCGAGCGTGAACAGCGAATTGACCAGCGGTCTGCCCCATTCGCTCTTGGCGGCGAAGTCGAAGTCGATGTGCAGCGGCTGCGGGTTCAGCGTCATCACCGAGAACAGCATGTTATCGCTTTCGGTGACGGTCTTGCGCAGCGTGTGCCGAAAGACATGTCCGACGACGAACTCTTCGAGATAAAGCCCGGGCATCGTTTTTCTCCTCCGCTGCCTGACGGTTGATAGGCGCTGCCCATGCCACCCGCAAGCCAGTTAATAAACATGGTGAACCGTTCGTAAACCATTTCTGCCTAGGGTCATTCCTGGGGCCGGAAGCTTTCCGGCAAGGGGCGTAGCAGGCAGTATGGTTGTCTCGCATTTTCTCAAATGGATCTACACCGCGAGAGTTTCGGAGCGCGCCGCGGCGGCGAGCGCGCTGGCCCGCGCCTACGTCAATTCCGACCTGCCTTTCGAAGACCGTTGCGCGGCCGAAGCGGCGCTGACGCTGCTGCTCGACGACGCCTCGTCGAAGGTGCGGCTGGCTATGGCCGAAGCGCTGTCGATGAGCCATCACGCGCCGCTGCAGATCATCAGCGCGCTTGCCTCCGATCAGCCGGAAGTGGCAGCCCTGGTGCTGGCGCGCTCCCCGCTGCTGACGGACGCCGACCTGATCGACCGCGTCGCGGCCGGGCACAAGGCGACGCAAAAACTGATCGCCGACCGGCCGGTCGTTTCGATGGCGGTTGCCGCGGCGATCGCCGAGATCGGCGAACCGGAAGCGTGTGCGGCGCTGCTCGCCAATGACGGCGCCGATATCGCGTCGCTCAGCTTCCGCCGCATGGCCGAGCGGCATGGCCATATCGCTCATTTGCGCGAGGCAATGGTCACGGATGTGCGGCTGCCGGCCGACTGCCGGCACATGCTGCTGGTCAAGCTCGGCGAAACGCTGAAGGCTTCGCCGCTGGTGATGGCGCTGATGGGGGCGGCCAGAGCCGAGCGCGTCACGCGCGATGCTTGCGTCAAGGCTTCGGTGCGGCTGGTCGAAGGCACGCGCACTGAGGAACATGCGGCACTTATCGAACATCTGCGCCTGCGCGGCGACCTGACCGCAAGTTTCATCATCCGTGCCATTGCCCACGGCAAGGTCGACTTTTTCGGCTCGGCCCTGGTTGCGCTCAGCCAGCAGTCGGAGCAGCGGGTGCGGGCCTTGCTCGCCGGCGGCCAGGACGTTGCGTTGCAGGCGCTGTTCCGCAGCGCCGGCCTTGCCGCTTCCACCCATGGCATCATCCTGCGCGCGCTCAAGATCTGGCGCGAAGTCGCCAACGGCAAGCGCCTCGCCGGCGTGCAGGAAGTCAGCTGGCTGATGCTGAAGGAACTCGGAGGTCAATCCACTGAGGGCGATCTCGCCGGCCTGGTCAAGTCGATCCATCTCGACGCGCTGCGGGAAAACGCGCGCGGGCATGCGCTGGCGATAGCCGCGGCCTGACGCCCTAGCCACGGTCCCTGGTGAAGAAATCCGGGAAATCCTCGATCGCGGCGGCGATGATGCGCAGCGAGGCTGCGATCTGCAGCATATCCGCACCGCCGCTGCGCTCTGAAAGGCTGGCTGCATATTGCCGGGCCACAGTGACAGTTGCTGTCTGTGGATCGCCGGTTGCGCGAAAGAGCAGTTCACGCGCGAGGCCGCGCAGGAAATTGGCGATCGAGAGCGCGGTGTCGGTAGGAGTGGACGGCCTCTGCTGCGCGGCGCGCAGGCGCAGGATTTCGAGGCCGACGGTAACGGCGGCGACCCCGCCGCCCAGGATCGCATCGCCTTTCCTGCCGGCATTCTGCAAGAGCGGCATCAGCTGGTTGATGCGGTCATAGGCCAGGCTCTCGAAGGCCGAACGCCGCGGTACCCGCTCGTGCAGACACAGCCGCGCCAGATCCTCGCGCATGGCGCGCACGATGCGGTTGGCCGCGCGCCATGGATCGACCGGCAGCACCACGATGAAGACGCCGATGGCCAGCAGGATGCCGACCAGCACCGACGCCGAGCCGGCGAAGAACGGGCCTGGGGCATAGGTCATCGCCTGATGCGGGCTGAGGAAGGCGAGGAAATTGATTGCAAACGCCGTCGCCACGCCGACGGTGCGTGGATTGGCCATGCCCAGCGCCGTCGGTACCAGGATCGGCACGACAAACAGCGTGAACCAGCCGAAGCCGGGCAGGGCAGGCAGCGCGACCTGGCCGACAAGGAAGGCAAAGGGCAAAGCCAGCAGCGTTCCCTTGAAGAAGCCCCAGGACACCCGCACCGGGTCAGGCCGCGCGGCGAAAAGACTGGAGACGACCGCAACGAGGATAACGGTGCCGGCCGTGTCGGACCATTTCGTCGTCAGCCAGAAGGCGGCGACCGCCAGCGTGGCAAGGGCGGCGCGTATGGCATTGCGCGAAGCCCCGGGATAATCGCGATGCACCACCAGCGCAGGCAGCTGCCTGTTGCTCCGGCTCGGGCGCGTCACCGGTGCGCGCAGGGCGTCGAGGCCGCGCAGCACCTGCTTGAAGGCTTCGGCGAAATCGGCGGCGATGGTGAGGCGCGTGATGGTGCCGACCCTGTCGTCCTGATCGGTCGAGGCGTCGGGCATTTGCCGGGCCTTGCCGGCAATCGCGTCGAGCCGCGTCACCCAGGGCGACGTGTCCTCCAGCGCCTCGTGCGTGGCTGCCAGTTCGCTGACCAGCGACTGCAGTTCCGAGCGCACCGGAATGAGCGCTGCGTTTTTCGGCGCGGCGTGAGAATGCAGCGCGCGTGCCGCCGACAGCGCCGACAGAAGCTGACCGATGGTGAGGCGGACCGGATGGGCGCGGGTGGCGAAGCTCGGGGCTTCGAGCCGGGCATAGGTGCGCATCTCGGCCAGCATCTGGGCGTCCGTGATCAGCTTGCCGTGCAGGCCGGCCAGTCTCGCCGGGTCGCCGCCGGAAAAAGCGCCGCCCGCATAGGTTGCAAGGTCGAGGATGCTGCGCTTCAGCCTGGAGATGATGGCGTCAGCGGCCAGCTTGGGCAGGATCAGCCGGCTGGTCAGGCCGGCGCAGACGATGCCGAGCACGATCTCGGCGCAGCGCGCGACAGCGAGATCGACGATCACATGCGGCTGGCCGAAAGCCGGCAGCCCAATGATCATCGCGGTATAGCCGGCAAGTGCGGCGCCATAGGCTTCCGGATTGCGCAGCAGCGACGAAACCAGCGTGCACAGCCCAATCCAGACGGACAGCGCCGTGACCAGCAGCCAGGGATTGGTGCCGAAAACCGAGGTGATGCCGATCGTCGCAAGTCCACCGGCCAGCGTGCCGAGCAGCCGGTAAAAACCTTTCGCCAGCACCATGCCGGCGACCGGCTGGGCGACGATGAAGACCGTCATCATCGCCCATTGCGGGTGGTCGAGTTTTAGCGCGTAAGCAGCGAGAAGCGCGATCAGACCCGCCGAAACCGTGCGCAGGGCGAAAATCCAATCCGAGCGCGTCGGCTGCGTCAGGCCCGCCAAACTGGTTTCGAAGTAGCTCTTCAGCCGCGCCCAGATCACAAGCTGGTCTCCGTATCGGAAGCGCAGGCTAGAGCAGTTCCAGGAAAAGTGTGAAACGGTTTTCCGCCCGGAACTGCGTCAAAACGAAGAGTTGGCCGGCGCTCAGATATCCAGCACTTCCGTCGCGGCGAATTCGGCGCGTTCCTGGATGAAGCGGAAGCGGGCTTCCGGCTTGGTGCCCATCAGCGCGTCGACAGCATCCTTGGTCGCGGCCACGGCGTCGATGACATCGACCCTGAGCAGCGTGCGCTTCCTCGGGTCCATGGTGGTTTCCTTGAGCTGCGCGGCCATCATCTCGCCCAGGCCCTTGAAGCGGCCGATCTCGACCTTGGCGCGGCCGGTGAATTCGGTGCGCAACAGCTCGTCCTTGTGCGCATCGTCCCTGGCATAGGCAACCTTGCCGCCTTGCCGGATCGAATAGAGCGGCGGCACCGCCAGATAGAGATGGCCGCCATTCACCAGGTTCGGCATTTCCTGGTAGAAGAAGGTGATCAGCAGCGAGGCTATGTGAGCGCCGTCGACGTCGGCGTCGGTCATGATGATCACGCGGTCGTAGCGCAAATCCTCGTCGCGGTATTTCGAGCGCGTGCCGCAGCCGAGCGCCTGAATCAGGTCCGAAATCTGCTGGTTGGCGGCTAGCTTGTCGTTGCCGGCGCTGGCGACGTTGAGGATTTTTCCGCGCAGCGGCAGCACCGCCTGGCTGGCGCGGTCGCGCGCCTGCTTGGCCGAGCCGCCGGCCGAGTCGCCTTCGACGATGAACAGTTCGGCGCCCGCGGCGGCATTCTGCGTGCAGTCCGCGAGCTTGCCGGGAAGGCGCAGCTTGCGCACCGCGCTCTTGCGCGACACTTCCTTTTCCTGGCGCCGGCGCACCCGCTCGTCGGCGCGCGCAATCACCCATTCCAGCAGCTTGGAGGCTTCCTGCGGATTGTCGGCCAGCCAGTGGTCGAAGGGATCGCGGATGGCGGTCTCGACAATGCGAATGGCTTCGATCGTTGCCAGCCTGTCCTTGGTCTGGCCGACGAATTCCGGCTCGCGAATAAACACCGACAGCATGCCTGCCGCCGAGATCATCACGTCTTCGGAGGTGACGATCGAGGCGCGCTTGTTGCCGACCAGGTCGGCATAGGCCCGAAGCCCGCGCGTCAGCACATTGCGAAAGCCGGCCTCATGCGTGCCGCCTTCGCCGGTCGGGATGGTGTTGCAGTAGGAGTTGACGAAGCCGTCACCGCCGAACCAGGTCACCGCCCATTCCAGCGAACCGTGGCCGCCCTGCTTCTCGCTCTTGCCGGCGAAGATTTCGCGGGTCACCTGGAAATCATCGCCGAGCGATGCCTTGAGATAGTCCTTCAAGCCGCCGGGGAAATGGAACTCCGCCTTGGCCGGCGTCTGGTCCTTTTCCTTGATCAGCGATGGGTCGCAGCTCCAGCGGATCTCGACGCCGCCGAACAGATAGGCTTTCGAGCGGGTCATGCGATAGAGCCGCGCCGGCTCGAAGGCGGCGCCCTTGCCGAAAATCTGCTCGTCGGGATGGAAGCGGATTTTGGTGCCGCGCCGGTTGTGCACTTCGCCGAGCTGCTCCAGCCCGCTCACCGGAACGCCGCGCGAGAACCTTTGGCGGTAAAGCTGGCGACCGCGCGCGACCTCGACTTCGAGATGGTCCGACAGCGCATTGACGACCGAGACGCCGACACCGTGCAGACCGCCGGAGGTCTCATAGACCTTGCTATCGAACTTGCCGCCCGAATGCAGCGTCGTCATGATGACTTCGAGCGCCGGTTTCTTGAATTTCGGATGCGGATCGACCGGAATGCCGCGGCCATTGTCGGTAACGGTCAGAAATCCGTCGGCCGACAGCTCGACATCGATGAAGGTGGCATGGCCGGCGACCGCCTCGTCCATCGAATTATCGATGACCTCGGCAAACAGATGGTGCATCGCCTTGTCGTCGGTGCCGCCAATATACATGCCGGGACGGCGCCGCACCGGCTCCAGCCCCTCCAGCACCTCGATGTCGGCGGCGCTATAGCCCTCGCTGCCGTCCTTGGTCGCGGCAGGACGCTTCGTGGCCTGCACCAGCGGGTCGGCCGGGCGCGAAGGTGTCCGAGCCGGTTGGGGCTGCTTTTCCAGATTGCCGAAAAGATCGTTGTTGTCGTCCATGCCTGCCATAGAATCCGGTGCCGCGAATCACCCGTCGATACTGCCACGCTTTTCGGCGCCAAGCGACGGAAGTTCCTGTTACGTTCGGGGATTAAACCCTTCTTATCCTAAAACCTTTCGATAACCAAGCCGGCGGAAATAGGTCCGTGCGGAGCGGGCGCGATTCCTGAATCTTTAACAAAGCGGCCTAGCGTCGCCTCAACAAAACAAAAGACCACGAATGTCAGGGGTTGGTTGTGAGGGGCAAGGCCATAACGATGATTGGCATCGCTGCCGTCTTCGGCGCGATTTCAATCTTTGCCGCGGATTTCTGGGTGAAAAGCCAGGCCAAGGCCGATGCCGAAGAGAAAACGGCGTCGATCCCGGCGCCCGCCGTCCCCAAGGTCGTCTTCAAGACCATCGTGGTGGCCAACGCGCCGCTGCGTTACGGCATGGAGCTTGACCGGGCGCAGCTCAGCGAAATCCCATGGTCCGAGGATTCGGTGCCGCAGGGCGCATTCACCACAGTCAATGCATTGCTCGCCGAAGGCAGCCGCGTGGTATTGTCGCCGATCGAGATCAACGAGCCGGTGCTGATCAGCAAATTGTCGGGGCCGAACGGCCGCGCGACGCTATCCAACATGATGACGCCCGGCATGCGGGCGGTGACAATCCGCACCGACGAGATCGCCGGTGTCGGCGGCTTCGTCATGCCGGGCGACCGGGTCGACGTGGTGCTGACACGCGATGCGGGCGAAATCCAGGAAGTGGCCAAGAACGCGCAGGGCGCTGCCGGATCGACCGTTACCTCCGAGATCGTCGTCTCCGACGCCAAGGTGCTGACCGTGGGGCAGGGCGCCGACGAGCGCCAGACCACACCGCAAATCGCCAATTCCGTCACCATCGAGGTGACGACCGAAGGCGCGCAGAAAGTGGCGCTTGCCCGCACCGTCGGCACCTTGTCGCTGTCGCTCCGCTCGGCCGCAGACGGAGGGGCCGCCAAGGACGGCGTCACCACCATCTCGTCCTTCGGCGGATCGGTCGCCTCCGGCGTCCAGGCCGCTGCCGGCGCGCTGTTCACTGCCGCGACCAAGGAGCCTGAGAAGCCGAAATTCAAGACGATCATCGTGACGCGCGGCACGCAGGTCGAAGAATACCAGGTTCCTGCGCGGGACCAGCAATAACTGCCGGTGGGGACCGGGCGAGGGACGGGACAGATGTCGGGACTTCATGCATTTCGAACTACGAAAGGGCTGCGCCCAATGCGGGCGCTTGCGGTGGGGGCTTGCCTGGCCGCGGCCGCAATGCTCGGCCTCAGTGCGCCAGCCAAGGCCGACAACGATATCGTCCATGTCTCGTCGACAACGAATGCGTCGATCAAGGTAGCCAAGGGCAAGCCGAAGACGGTCATGACCAATGCCGCCTTCTACCAGATCGTCATCGGCGATCCGGAGATCGCCAACGTCAATCCGCTGACCGACAAATCCTTCTATGTGCTGGGCAACAATCTCGGCACCACCGGCATCGCGCTGTTCGACGAGAACAAGCAGTTGGTCGGCACCGTCGACATCGAGGTGACGCTGGACACCGACCAGCTGGCCAGCACCATTCGCGCCAGCGTGCCGGACGCCAAGATCAAGGTCGGCTCGGCCAATGGCCGCGTCGTGCTGTCGGGCGAGGCCGATGACGCGGTCGCCGCCGAGAAGGCAAGCAAGATCGCCAGCCGCTTCTCCGGCAATGAAGAAGTGATCAATTCGGTCAACATCTCGTCCTCGCAGCAGGTTCAGCTCAACGTCCGCTTCGTCGAGATCAATCGCCAGGCCGGACAGGATCTCGGCGCCAAATACAGCGCCAATTTTGCTTACGGCATTGGCGGGCGCGACGTCACCATCGAGCCGGGCTCGGTGCCGGGAGCCGGCAATGGCGAGATCATCGGCCGGCTGCTGTCCAACGGCCTGTCGATCGACGTCGCCATCAAGGCGCTGGAGGAACGTGGTCTTGCCAGGCGGCTGGCCGAGCCGAACCTGATCGCCCGCTCGGGCCAGACGGCAAGCTTCCTCGCCGGCGGCGAGTTCCCGATCCCGGTCTCCGAGGACAATGGCAAGATTTCCGTCAGCTACAAGAAATACGGCGTCAGCCTCGACTTCACGCCGACGGTTCTCAAGGACGGGCTGGTGAGCCTCGACATAGCGCCGGAAGTGTCCTCGATCGATGCTTCGGCCTCCTATAATATCGGCAATATCTCGGTGCCGGGCTTTATCGTGCGCCGCGCCAAAACATCGGTCGACCTGAAGAACGGCCAGAGCTTCATGATCGCCGGCCTGCTGCAGTCACAGAACGACATCACCACGTCGCGTCTCCCCGGCCTCGGCAAGCTGCCGGTGCTCGGCTCGCTGTTCTCCTCCAAATCCTATCAGCGGCGCGAGACCGATCTGGTGATCATCGTCACCCCCTATCTGGTCAAGCCGGTCGATCCGTCGAAGAAGCTGCTCGAGCCGACCGACGGCACGCAGCCGGCCAGCAATGTCGACTATTTCCTCAACAACACCGAGGAAGTGAAATCGTCCGAAGCCAATCGTGCAGTGGCAATGGCCAGCGGCAGTACGGCACAGCCGGCCGCGGTCACCACCGTCGGGCATTTCCTCGACCTGCCGAAGGATTGAAGCCATGCGCGTGGAATCATGCATCGCCCTGCTGATCGCCGGCCTCGCCGGCGGCTGCACCAGCGACGACTATGTCCGCTCCGAGGGACCGACGATTGCCGCCGGCAACGCACAGGCCGCCAATACGGCCATGCAGATGGTCGATCCCTGGAAATACGGCGTCCAGAACACCAGGCTGCTGGTGCCGGCGCAGCGCAGTGAGGCGGCAGTCAACGCCGCCGACCAGGCTGCTGCTGCCAAGGCCGTGCAACCGACAGCGACAACCGATTGATTTGCCCGGTGATTTGACCGGGAATGACCTGACAGGCTGACAAAATGGCAAGCGGCATCAAGACCAAGAAGATCCTGCTGGTGTCCAGCGACCGGACCTTTGCGCAGGATACGCGCACCGCGTTCGCGGCCTCGGAGGTGATCCAGCTTTCGACCGTCGAGAAGAACATTACCGAACTGCGCGGCGAGGTCCAGGAAGCCGATTTCGGCGCGCTCATCGTCGACATGGATGCGGCAAAGCTGGAAGAGATCGAGTCGCTGCAGCGCATCATGCGCCGGCTTGAAGGCCGCGTTCCGGTGGTCGTCGTCACCCAGGAATTCAACGCAGCCGCAGTGCGTATCCTGGTGCAGCTCCAGGTCGCCGATTTCCTGGTCAAGCCGATCACCACCGCCGATCTGGTGCGGTCGGTCGTGCGCGCGCTGCAAGGGCCGGGGCGCGAGGAAAACACCGAGTCGCAGATCTATACCTTCATGCCGGCCGCCGGCGGCGTCGGCACCACGACGCTGGCGCTGCAGACCGCCTTCCAGCTGCATCATTCGGTGACGCGCGGCGCGTCGACCTGCGTGGTCGACCTCAATTTCCAGCAAGGCGCCTGCGCCGAATATCTCGACCTCGAGCCGCGCTTCGACATCACCGAAATCGAGAACCAGCCCGAGCGCCTCGACCGTCAGCTGCTGGATGTGATGCTGTCCAAGCATGCGAGCGGGCTCTGCGTGCTGGCGGCGCCAACGCATCCGTCGGAAATGCGCTCGTTCAAGACCGATGTCGTGGTGCGCATGCTCGATCTCGTTTCGGCCTATTTCGACAACGTCGTCATCGACATGCCGCGCACCTGGTTTCCGTGGACGGAAACGGTGCTGCTCGGCTCCAACAAGCTTTACATCGTCGCCGAAATGACGGTGCCGTGCCTGCGCCATACGCAGCGGCTGATCCAGGCGGTCTACGAGACGGCAGGCAAGGAAGTGAAGCCGAACGTGATCGTCAACCGTTTCGAGCAGAAGATGTTCGACAACGGCATAAAGCAGGCGGATGTCCAGGAAATCCTCGGCGAGCATTTCGTCGGCGGCATCTCCAACAATTACCGGCTTGTGCGTGAAGCGGTCGACCGCGGCGTGCCGCTGCATGAGATCGACCCGAACGCCAATGTCGTCAACGATCTGAAGAGGATCATCCTGCCGGAAGAAGCCGTGGTGACGCCGGAGAAATCGCGCTCGCTGTTCGGCATCGGCAGGGGCCTCCTGAAGAGGAAAGCCGGATGACCAGCCGCTTCTCGACCCTGCAGAACCGTGACGTCCGCGCGCTGAAGCCGGCCGAGGCGGCGCCGGTCGCGCATCACGCCGTGGTCATCCCGACGAACCGCAAGGCCTTGCCGCCGAAGCCGGAGACAACACCGGGAAAAAGCGCCAACAAGGTGCTCGATGCCCGCGTGCGCATCCACCGGCTGCTGCTCGAGGAAATCAACCTGGTCGCGCTGGAGCGCCTGCCCAAGGATGAGATGCGCCGGCAGGTGCAGGAGTTCGTGTCGGAAAAGACCCGCCAGGAGCGTATGGCGATCAACACCGTCGAACTTGAAGCGCTGGTCGATGACATCGTCGATGAGATGGTCGGCCTCGGCCCGCTGGAACCGCTGCTCAAGGACCCCGACATCAACGACATCCTGATCAACGGCCACCAGAACTGCTTCGTCGAAAAACGGGGCAAGCTGCAGCAGGTCCATATCCCGTTCAAGGACGAGGCGCACCTGTTGCGCATCGTCAACAAGATCGTCGCCGCCGTCGGCCGCCGGGTCGACGAATCGCAGCCGATGGTCGATGCCCGCATGCTCGACGGCTCGCGCTTCAACGCCGCCATTCGCCCGGTCGCCGTCGACGGGCCGCTGGTGTCGATCCGCAAGTTTTCAAAGAACAAGCTCGGCCTGCACAAGCTGGTCGAGTTCGGCGCCATCACCCAGAACATGGCCGAGGTGCTGGCGGCTGCAGTCCACGCCCGCAAAACGACCATCATCTCGGGCGGTACCGGCACCGGCAAGACGACGATGCTCAACGCATTGTCAGCCTTTATTCCGGAAGACGAACGGTTGATCACCATCGAGGACGCGGCCGAACTGCAGCTGCAGCAGCCGCATGTCGCGCGCATGGAAACGCGCCCCGCCAACATCGAAGGTCATGGCGAGCTGAAGCAGCGCGACCTGGTCAAGAACGCGCTGCGCATGCGCCCTGACCGCGTCATCCTCGGCGAGTGCCGCGGCGAGGAGGCCTTCGACATGCTGCAGGCGATGAACACCGGCCATGAAGGCTCGATGGCGACCATCCACGCCAACACGCCGCGCGACGCCATTTCGCGCCTCGAGCAGATGCTGGGCATGACCGGCATGCCGATGACGGTGCAGTCGATCCGCAGCCAGATCGCCAGCGCGCTCGACCTTATCGTCCAGCTGACGCGACTGTCGGACGGCAAGCGCAAGGTGACCAGCGTCGCCGAGGTGACCGGCATGGAAGGCGACGTCATCCAGATGCAGGAGATATTCCGCTTCGTGCGCACCGGCATGGAAGCCGACGGCAAGATCCTCGGTCACTACGAGGCGACCGGCATTCGCCCGCGTTTCCTCGAGGACCTGCGCAATATGGGCATTGAATTCCCCGGCAAATATTTCGAACCCGGCCGGCCGCAGGAGTAGCCGGGTGTTCGAGAATTTCAGCCCGATCTATGTCGTCTATGCCGCGGCAGCGCTGACCGGCATCATGATCGCCGAAGGCTGCTATCTGCTCTATGCCGGCCGCAGCGACAAGCGCCTGGCTATCAACCGGCGCATGAAGCTGCAGGAAAACAAGATCAGCCAGGAACAGGTGCTGATCCAGCTGCGCAAGGAACGCGGCCTCGATTCCGGCACGTCATTCTTCTCGCCCGACCGTTTTCGCGCCCTGCGCACGCAGTCGGGCATGGTGATGCCCTTGCCGAAATTCCTGACGATGACGACGGGCGTGGCGCTGGCGATGATGCTCGTCGCGCTCTGGTACGGCCTGCCGCTGTTGCTCGCCATTTTGCTGTTTGTGGTGCTGACAGCGCTGCTGCCGGTAATTGTGCTGCGTTCCAAGCGTGCCCGGCGGGTGAAGCGTTTCGGCGTGCAGTTGCCGGAGGCGCTGGAATTGATCACGCGCGGCTTGAAGGCCGGGCATCCGGTTCCGGTGGCGATCTCGATGGTGTCGCGCGAGATGCCCGATCCGATCGGCACCGAATTCGGCGTTATCTCCGACGAGGTGACTTATGGTTCCGACCTGGTTTCGGCGTTGAATTCACTGTTTGATCGCGTCGGCCAGGAGGATCTGCCGCTGTTCGTCACCGCGGTTTCCATTCAGACGAGTTCGGGCGGCAATCTGCGCGAGATCCTCGACGGGCTGTCGACGACGATCCGCGAACGCGGCAAGCTGCGCCGCAAGGTGCGCGCCATTTCGACCGAGGGTCGTATGTCGGCCTATATCCTGACGGCGGTGCCGGCGCTGCTGTTCGCCGCCATCATGGTGATGATGCCGCAATTTTATCAAAGCGTCTGGGATGTGCCGAAGACCTGGTATCTGCTGGGCGGTTCGGTGACATGGCTGATGCTGGGCAACATCATCATGTTCAAGATGTCGAACTTCCGGTTCTGAGATGGAGCAGCTGATCCAGTTTCTTGCCTCGCTGGCGCCGACGTCGCTGATGCCGGTAGCCGCGATGCTGCTGGCATTGGGCGGCAGCGCGGTGGCATGGCCGCTGGTAGTGGCCAAAGGCGACCGCAACGATCTCAAGCGCCGGCTCAAGATCGACGACAGCAAGACTCCCCAACAGGCCGAGGTGGCGCCGAAGAAGAACCAGAGCGTCGTGCGCGAGAAGGCGGTGAAGCGGGCGCAGGAATTCTACGCCAAGAGCGATCCGGAAAATGTCGCCCGGCTGCGTATGAAGCTGATCCAGGCGGGCTATATGGAGCCGCGCGCGGTCGGCACATTCTTCCTGATCCGCTTCGCCTGCCTGGTGGGCGCAGCGATCGGCGCGTTCCTGGTCAACCATTGGATGGGCAGCGCCGATTCCACCGCGACCAGCCGCTGGACCTTCATCATCCTGTCGGGAGCCGCCGGCTATTTCGTGCCCGGCCTGGTGCTCAGCCAGAAGGTGCGGGAAAAGATGCGCGAATACCGCAACGGCTTTCCCGACTTCATGGATTTGATGATCGTCTGCTCCGATGCCGGCATGAGCATGGAGGCAGGCATCGAGCGGGTCTCGAAGGAACTGGCCAAGACCTATCCGTCGCTGAGCCAAAACCTGCAGCTGGTGTCGCTGGAACTCAGGGCCGGCCGCAGCCTCGACGATGCATTGAAGGCGCTCGCCGACCGCCTCAGCCTGGACGAGGTGCGCTCCTTCGCCACGCTCTTGCAGCAGTCGAAGGAACTCGGCACCAGCCTCGCCGGGGCGCTGCGCGTGTTCTCCGACGAAATGCGCCACAAGCGCATGTCGCTGGCCGAGGAGAAGGCACATGCCTTGCCGGCCAAGATGTCGGTGCCGGTGGTGGTGTGCATCCTGCCGGTGGTGCTGATGATCGCCGTCATCCCGATCATCGTCAAAATGACGGCGGTTCAGTAGATACCAAGGCAGTAGATACCAAGTGGCCGCCCGGCGGCTTTCTACGGTTACTCACTTCAACTACGCTTCGCCTGGATGTCATATCCGGCCGGTTTGGCCGCTCTCCTTCGGCAAAATCCGCAAAAAGCAAAATGAGTGAGCCGTCCATGCGAATAGTCTTGTGCACCGCCTTCCTCGGCCTCGCCGCGGCCAGTCTGTCGCCGGCCTCGGCCGCGGCCGACGATTGCGGCGACGCTGCCGCTCTGGTGCAGCAGGCATATCCGAAAGCCCAAAAGAGTGCCGATGGCGCCTCCTTCACGCTCGAACCTCACACCAGCATCGCCCAGACGCTTTGGGATGGCGATGCGCCATTCGGCGTGGTCTGCAAGATCTGGCCCGCCCATGACGACCTGTTGTTGGTCGCCGTGCCGCTGATCGACAGCTCCCAATCCAGCGACGACGGGCATGTCGGCGATGTCGAGCTTCTGGTCGTCGACAGGAAGACCCGGCAGTGCGCCAGCGCCTGCTCCAGCCCGGGCTGATGACCGATGATGCCGTCGGCATCCGCGAGATCGACTTCGATACCGGGCGCTACAGATTGGCGCCCGATGTCGGCGCCTTCGGCCTGCGCATCGACATGGCAAACCATTCGCAGCCGAATCCTTTCAGTGAAACCGACCTGCGGCTCTATGCCCTTGACGGCGGTGCTCTGCGCCTGGTGCTCGACGGCATCATCGTGGCCGGCTTTGGCGGCGAAGGCGACACCAATTGCGCAGGATCCTTTCAATCCAACCGGGTCAGCCTGGCGATGAGCCCGGCGAGACATCACGGCTATCACGACATCACAGTGTTCGAGCGGTTGGACACCGACAATCCGTCTGTCGACAAGAATGGCGAGTGCCAGTCCCATCCCGGCAGGTCCATGAAACGAACCTACCGGCTGCGCTACGACGGCAGGCGCTATCAGTTTCCGGCGGGGCTCAAGGCGCTGGAGCCGGAATAGGCTTCGGTTGGTTAATGGCTTCTGTGCCCGAAACCAAATTTTAGGCGCGTTTCCGCACTGAAGTTTAATCGCCCTGTTGTAGTCTGCTTCCTCAGAGAACGACCCGGTAAATCGGGCGATTGGGGCCAGGGGCATGCGTCACAGAAGTTTCACGGCAATGGCCGCGCTAGCGGCGGTCTTGATGGTCGGCGGCTGCACGACCGACAACGTCGACAAAACCAAGACCACATCGATCCAACCGGTGGCAAAAGACGTCAGCACCTCCGACCTTGCGCAAGGCAAGGCGCAGTTCCGCGAGGCCAATTACGGCCTTGCCGAACAGCATTTCCGCAAGGCTGTGGAACTGAAGGCCGACAGTGCCGAGGGATGGATGGGGCTTGCCGCCTCCTATGACGAACTCGGCCGCTTCGACTTCGCCGACCGCGCCTACGACCAGCTTTTGAAAGTTGCCGGGCGCAAGCCGCAGATTGTCAACAATATGGGCTATTCGCAGCTGCTGCGCGGCAACAAGAAGAAGGCGAGAGCGCTGCTCATGGAAGCAAGGGCCGGCATGGCCGACCCGAGCGTGGTGAACGCCAATCTGGCGCTGCTCAACAAGGGCTGAGACTAGGGACACTCGCGTGCCGAGCTTCGCGGGACGGCAGTCGACGCTTTGTAAACCCTGTCGGCAGGTTGCTTTGAAAACCGGCCGAAAACGGTATCTCCGGCCGGTTGCATGCCTATGATGCGCCACAAATCGAAGATCCCAAAGGTTGCCGCTCATCCATGCTGGATTTCAGTTCGCTATTGCTGGCGGCTGCGCTGTCGGGCACATGCCTGAGCGTCACCATGTTTGTGATCTGGTTCACGGCGCCGCGTGCACGCTTCGTGCTGACGGTTGCGTGCGGCATTCTCGTCCTTGTCGCCCACGTCATCGTCTTCTGGCGCTACACGAGGGAGCCCAGTCCGTTGCTTTGTCAGGCAGCGTTGGCGCTGCTCAGCCTCGGTTTCCTGGCGCTTTCACTTTCGGCCATGCAATATCTCGGTGTGCGCAATTACAGCCGCGCTGTCCTGCCGGCCATGTTCGCGATCGCTGTCTGCGCCGGCGTGACCTATCTCGGTTTCGATGGTGTCGGCTTCATCCTCACCTATACGACGGTAACAGTGCTGCTCGCCTCGATCGGGGTGATGTTCTGGATCAAGGGCGGTCAGGATCGCGGCATTCTGCTGGTCGTTTCGGCGCTAAGCGGCGTCTGCGGCGTATCCTTCGGGCTCTGCGGCGCCGTGCTTCTGGTCAAGGGCCAGTGGGTGCTCGGCGTCGCACCCGACAATTGGGCCGAGCGGTTGAATTCGGTCGTGGCGGTCGCCTGCATGACGGCTCTCGGCGCGCTGACGCTGTCGCTGCATCATCTGCAGGCACAGATAGAACTGAAGGCCGAGACCTTGACCGACCCGTTGACCGGTCTCATGAACCGGCGGGCTTTGAACTCGCTTTATGGCGAGCGCGTCTTCGGCTCATTCATGTCGGTCGCCATGTTCGATCTCGACCACTTCAAGCGGACCAACGACATCTATGGCCATCCCGTCGGCGACCGGGTGCTCTGCCGTTTCGCCGCAGTCATCAAGAAGTATGACAGGGTTGGCGTCGACGCCTTCCGGCTGGGCGGCGAGGAGTTCGCGTTGGTCATGTCTCGGATGACCGAAGACAAGGCCTACGATCTCGCCAGCAGGATCGGCGTCGCCTTCGGCACGGAAGTGGTGCCGACGCCGCGCGGGCCGTTGCGCAGCAGCGTCAGCGGCGGCATTGGCTTTGGCAAGGAAGACGGCAGCAGCCTGGATGAAGTGCTGGCCGAGGCCGACCGGGCGCTCTACGCGGCCAAGAACGCCGGGCGAAATCGCGTGCTTGTCCTCAACGGCAAAGCCGACGGACCGGCCCTGCGCTCAGCCTGACAGGCCAGAGTGTTATTCGGCGGCGCCGAGATATTCCGACAGCGGCGGGCAGGAGCAGACGAGGTTGCGGTCGCCGGCGACATTGTCGATGCGCGAGACCGGCGGCCAGTATTTGGCCGCTGTGTCGACATCGCCGGCGGGGTAGGCCGCTTCCAGCCGCGAATAGGGGTGGGTCCACTGGCCGGCAAGGGTTTCGGCCGCCGTGTGCGGGGCATTGACCAGCGGGTTGTCTTCGAGCGGCCATTCACCCTTCGCCACTTTCGCGGCCTCGCCGGCAATGGCGATCATCGCCTCGCAGAACCGGTCGAGCTCGCGCTTGGGCTCGGATTCGGTCGGCTCGACCATCAGCGTGCCGGCGACAGGGAACGACATGGTCGGCGCGTGAAAACCGTAGTCGATCAGCCGCTTGGCGATATCGTCGACGCTGATGCCGGCGCTCTCCTTGAGCACGCGCGTGTCGAGGATGCATTCATGCGCGATGCGATCGTGCCTGCCCTTGTAGAGAAGCGGGAAGTGCGGCGCGAGCCGCGTCGCCACATAGTTGGCCGAGATGATCGCCGTCTCCGTCGCCTGCTTCAGGCCGGCGGCCCCCATCATGCGGATGTACATCCAGGTGATCGGCAGGATGGAAGCGCTGCCGAACGGGGCAGCGGACACGGCATGCGCCGAGCCCTCCGTGACATGACCCGGCAGATAGGGTTTCAGATGCGCCCTGACGCCGATCGGACCGACGCCCGGACCGCCGCCGCCATGCGGGATGCAGAAGGTCTTGTGCAGGTTCATGTGGCAGACATCGGCGCCGATGTCGGCGGGCCGCGCCAGGGCGACCAGCGCGTTAAGGTTGGCGCCGTCGAAATAGACCTGGCCGCCATGTTCGTGGATGAGAGCGCACAGGTGGCGCGCGCCTTCCTCGTAGACGCCGTGCGTCGAGGGATAGGTGAACATCAGAGCTGCGAGATTGGTCGAATGCTCGTTGGCCTTGGCCCGCATATCGTCCATGTCGATATTGCCGTCCTCCAGGCAACGCACGACGACGACGCTCATGCCGGCCATCGCCGCACTCGCCGGATTGGTGCCATGCGCGGACTGGGGGATCAGGCAGATGGTGCGATGGCCTTCACCGCGCGCGCGATGATGGGCGCGGATGGCGAGCAGACCGGCATATTCGCCTTGGCTGCCGGCATTGGGCTGCAGGCTGACGGCGTCGAAGCCGGTGATCTCCGCCAGCCAGCCTTCCAGCTCGCCGACCATGGCGCGATAGCCGGCCGAATGGCTGGCCGGCGCGAAGGGATGGAGGTTGGCGACAACAGGCCAGCTGACCGGCATCATTTCGGCCGCCGCGTTGAGCTTCATGGTGCAGGAGCCCAGCGGGATCATGGTGCGGTCGAGCGCCAAATCCTTGTCGGCTAGCCTGCGCAGCAGGCGCATCATGTCGGTCTCGGAGTGGTTTTCGCGGAAAACCGGCTGGGTCAGAAACTCCTTGCCGCGCGGCTTGCCGGGCATCGCGCCGGCCTCAGTAGCGCCGGACTTGGCGCCGAACAGGGCGGCGATAGCCTCGAGATCCGCCTCGGTCGAGGTTTCGTCGAAGGCGATGCTGATGCGGTCGGCATCGATGACGCGCAGCAGCCGGCCACCTTTTTCAGCGGCAGCGGCGATCGAAGCTGCCTTGCCCTTCACTTCGGCCGTCACCGTGTCGAAACGGCTTGAGCCGAGCACGGAAACACCAGCGGTTTTCAGGCCTGCTGCGAGGCCGTTGGCGAGCTCATGGATGCGGGCTGCGATCGCCTGCAAACCAGTGGGGCCGTGCCAGATCGCGTAGGCGGTCGCCATGTTGGCAAGCAGCGCCTGCGCGGTGCAGATGTTGGAGGTCGCCTTGTCGCGGCGGATATGCTGTTCGCGCGTCTGCAGGGCGAGGCGATAGCCGGGACGGCCCTTGCTGTCGATCGACTGCCCGACGAGGCGGCCGGGCATCAGCCGGGTCAGCTTGTCGGAGACGGCGCAATAGGCGGCGTGCGGGCCGCCAAAGCCCATCGGCACGCCAAAGCGCTGCATCGGGCCGACGGCGATGTCGGCGCCAAGCCTGGCCGGCGCTTCGGTCAGGGTGAGCGCAAGCGGATCGGCGATGAAGACGACCACGGCGCCGGTGGCGCGAGCCTTCTCGATCGCCGCCTTGTGGTCGCCATAGACGCCAAACGTGTCCGGCCAGGAGACCAGCAGGGCGGCGGTGTTGTCGTCGATGGTCTCGCCATCGATTTCGATGCCGAGCGGCTCGGCGCGGGTGCGCACGACGTCCAGCGTCTGCGGATGCGGCGTGCCGGCCAGCGCCACCTTGGTGCGCTTGTCGCGATGATGGCGCAGCGCGATGCCGACCGCTTCGGCCACCGCCGTCGCTTCGTCGAGCAGGGAGGCCGAAGCCACCGGCAGGCCGGTCAATTCGGTAACCAAGGTCTGGAAGTTGAACAGCATTTCCAGGCGGCCCTGGCTGATCTCGGCCTGGTAGGGTGTATAGGCGGTGTACCAGGCCGGGTTCTCGAACAGGTTGCGCTGAATGACCGGCGGCACATGGACGCCGTGATAGCCGGCGCCGATGAAGCTCTTCAGCACCCTGTTTTTTGCCATGATCGCCGACAATTCGGCCAGCGCTTCGGCTTCGCTCGCCGGCGCGGGAAGGGTCAGCGGCAGATCGAGGCGGATCGACTGCGGCACAGCCTGGCTGATCAGCGTCTCGACAGAGGGAACGCCGATCACGGCAAGCATGGCTCTGACATCGTTTACATCAGGACCGATGTGGCGGGCCGAGAAGGGGGTAAGTGCTGCGCTCATGGCAATAGGTCCTGATATCAACCGATATGGGCTTTGTAGGCGGCCTCATCCATGAGGCCTGCGAGTTGGCCTTCGTCGGCGAGCATCATCTTCCACAGCCAGCCGTCGCCGGTCGCAGCGGAGTTGACCAGCGACGGGTCCGAGGACAGCGCGCCGTTGGCGTCGGTGATCTCGCCGTCAACCGGCGCATAAACATCGGAGGCCGCCTTGACGGATTCGACGACCACGGCGGTATCGCCCTTGCTGAGCTTCGTGCCGATTTGAGGCAGCTCGACGAAGACGAGATCGCCAAGCTGTTCCTGCGCATAGTCGGTTATCCCGACGGTGGCGATGCCTCCCTCGACGCTCAGCCATTCGTGATCTTGTGTGAAATAGGTTTTTGCCATCGGAATTATCCTTTGCGGTAGCGATGAGGAGTGAACGGCAAGGAACTGATATCGACCGAGATTTTCGTCCCGCGAACATCGGCGAAGAGTTTCGTGCCCGGCTTGGCCAAGGCCGTTGACACATAGCCCATGGCGACGGGATGGCCGGCCGAGGGGCCGAAGCCGCCTGATGTCACGTGGCCGGCCGGATTGCCGTCGGCATCGAACAAAGCAGCGCCGGCGCGCACCGGCTGGCGGCCGTCCGGCTTCAGGCCGACGCGCTTTTGCGACGACCCGCGCTCCAGGATGGACCGCAGCGCATCGGCGCCGATGAAGGATCCGCCGGCGCGGAGATCTTTGGGGATCGCCCACATCAGGCCGGCACTCGCCGGATCGATCTCCGGCGTGATGTCCTGGCCGTGCAGGCACAGGCCGGCCTCCAACCGCAGCGAGTCGCGGGCAGCAAGGCCGATCCACAACACACGCTCGTCCTCGAGCAGTTTCGTGACCAGAGCGCGCGCATCCGCCTCCGGCAGGCCGATCTCGAAGCCGTCCTCGCCGGTGTAGCCGGAGCGGCTCATGAACCAGTTTTGCTTAGGCTCGATGCCATGCATGAACAAGAGTGAGCCGGTCTCGATGCCGGCGCGGGACAAGGCAGCCCAGGCTTCCGGCCCCTGGATCGCCAGGAAGACGCGGTCGAGCGCATCGACTTTGACGTCGAAGTCCGCGGCCAGCGCACGCAGATGCTTCTCGTCCTCGACCGCATTCCCGGCGTTGGCGACCACCATGAAGCGCTCGGCGCCGAGCCGGGTGACGATCAGATCGTCGATGATCCCGGTGGCCTCGTTGAGGAAGAAAGTATATTTGGACTGTGAAATCTCAAGCGCGCCGGCATCGAGCGGACTGGCGCGGTTGAGCAGTGCCGCAGCGCCCGGTCCGCTGACAGCGAACAGCTTCATATGCGAAATGTCGAACAGGCCGGCATGTTCGCGGGTGTGAAGGTGCTCTTTCATCACGCCGGCCGGATAGATCAGCGGCATAGACCAGCCCGCAAAGGCGCCAAAGCGTGCGCCGGCGGCGGTGTGCAGATCTTCGAGAGGAAGGTGTTTGGTGTCGTCGCCCGTCATGTCATCTCCAGAGTCGCACGCAATCGGCCGCTGCTGGCGACCAGTCCGTGCCCCTCTGTCTGAAGCCTGAGAGACTCGCGCAACCGGAACTCTGTCGGCGACGCTTACACCTTCGGCGCGGGGGCAAGCCCCGACTTTCCAGAGTGTCTTTCCCGTCTACGGTTCTTTTGCCTGAGAGATTTCGGGCGATTTCCCCTTCGGCGGCAGCTCGCGCTGCTCTCTCCCGCAAACAGGTAGGACTCAAAACTTAAGCCCTCGACGCGCCATCCATAGCTTGTCGGCGACACCTTGTCACCTGCCAGCGACACGTAAAGCGCGTCGTCTTTACAGTCTTCGCTAACCACGCCGTTTGCCGGTTTTTCAAGACAATGGCGATATTCTGGGCTGACGGTTTGGCCGGCAATTGCGTTGGGCACGGCGGATGGGGATTGACAGATGGGCGAACGGATCGGGAGCGCGCCGGTGGCGGGGCTGGCCTCGAAGGACCGCATCACGGCGGAAGATGTCGTCATGCTGCGTCGCGAAGTGTTCGCTGACGGCGTGGTGACGCGCGGCGAGGCTGAAGCACTGTTCGCGCTCGATGCGACAGCGACGGACAAATGCCCGCAATGGCCTGAATTCTTCGTCGAGGCCGTTACCGACTACATCGTCCACCAGGAAAAGCCGGCAGGCTATATCTCTGAAGACAATGCCGGTTGGCTGATCCAGACCATCTCGCGCGACGGAATGGTCGACAGTGTGACCGAACTGGAGCTGCTGGTGCATGTGCTGGAAAGGGCGAAATCATCGCCCGGCCGGCTCTCCGCCTATGCGCTCGAGCAGGTCGCCAACGCGGTGGTCGACGGCAAGGGACCACTGATGCTCGGCGGCGCGCTGGTTCCCGGGCTGGTCGCCAAGGCAGAGGTCGATCTGTTGCGCCGCATTCTCCATGCCTATGGCGGCGACGGCAACATCGCCATCACACGGGTTGAGGCCGAGGTGCTGTTCCAGATCAACGAGCAGACCGCAGCGGCCCACAACGACCCGTCCTGGAACGACCTGTTCGTCAAGGCGCTCGCCAATTTCGTCATGTGTTCGGCCGGCTACGAAGCGCCGACGCGCGATGTGGCGCTGCGTCGTGACAGTTTCTTGGACCAGGCCGAGCCCGAAATTGGTGGCTTCTTCAGCCGCATGGTGTCGGGCGGACTGGCCGGCATCATGGAAGCCTATCGTTCGCCCGGCGATATCGAGGCCGAATGGGAGTCGAAGAACCGTGCCGCCGAGGCACTCGCGCGCCGCGCCGAGACGATCGACGCCAGCGAGGCGAAATGGCTGGCCGATCGCATCGGCACCGACCGCCCGCTGCGTGACAATGAACGCGCGCTGCTGACGCTGATCAAACTCGCCTCGCCGGAGATACATCCGGCGCTCAAGCCACTGCTCGACAAGGTTGCTTAAGCCGCGCCGTTTTCTGCGACCGTTTTGCAGAGGACGATATTGGAGTGTCTTCAGGCCAATCGCCAAGTTCGGCCACGCGCTCGAAACCGGCTTCCTCAGGCAAGCTCGGTTCGGTCGGAGTCAGATCGTGCTCGGTCAGAATGCGAGGCCATCAAATCCCGCCATACCAGTCATAGCCATTGTCTTCCCAATAGCCGCCGCGGCCGCCGCCAATATTGGCAAAACTGTCGACGAGCTCGATCTTGTAGAGATACTTCGGCATCTTGTAGCCGAGCTGTCGTTCGACGCGCACGCGCAGCGGCGCGCCGTTTTCGACCGGCAGCGGCTTGCCGTTGAGGCCGTAGGCCAGGATCGTCTGCGGGTGGCGGGCATCGATCAGGTCGATGGTGCCGTAATATTTGATTTCCCCGGAGAGGCTGCGATCGATCGTATCGAGGCAGTGGAACATGACATAGCGGGCCTGCGGCTTGACCACAGCCTGGTCGAGCACCAGCGACAGCGGGGTGCCGGTCCATTTGGCGATGCAGCTCCAGCCTTCGACACAGTCGTGGCGGGTGATCTGCGTGCGGCTCGGCATGTTCTCCAACTGCTCGCGGCTGAGCGACAGCGGCTTTTCGACCAGGCCCGTTACCTCCAGCCGCCAGTCGGCGAAATTGTTGGCGAGCAGGCCCTTGTAGGTGTCATCGTCGGGCGCGGTGACGCCGTTCGGCCGCTGCGGCTGGCGGATGTCGGCCTCGGTGAATTCCGGCGCCAGAGCATCGCGGCCGGCAAGCCAGCGTTGCGCGCGGTAGGTCAGGCCATTGGCGTTTTCGAGGAAACTGCGCAGGCCATCGCCCATGCCGAGCTGGCTGTCGAAGGCATCGCAGCCCGACAACATGATGCCGGAAACGCCGAGGCCGGCGCCCGTCAGGAACTTTCGGCGGCTGATCTGGAATTTGGCCATCTCACGCACTCCTCTCGGTGTCGCCATGCCTTGGCGGATCGGTGCGGTACCAGCCGGTGATGATCGAGCGCAGTTCGTTGATCGGGCCGGCGGCGAGGATCATCAGCATATGGACGATGAAAAAGCCGACCAGCAGCACCATCACCGTGAAATGGATGGTGCGCGCCGTCTGCCTTCCGCCGAGCAGTTCGTTGAGCCAGGGCAGCACCGAGTTCATGCTCGGCGACATGGCAAGGCCGGTGATGATAATGAGTGGCAACAGCACGAACAGTACGCCGCCATAGGCCATTTTCTGCAGCGTGTTGTATTCGCGTGTGTGGTGGAACCTGAGCTTGGCGTGCTCGATGATGTCCTGCGGCAGCCGCTTGAGATCGTCAAGGCGCGGCGCCAGATCGCGGCGCAGATGGCCGTTGACCAGGCTGGCGACCAGCCAGACGACCAAGGTGGTTGTCAGTATCCAGGCGAAGAAGAAATGCACGACGCGGGCGGTGCCGAGATCGTAATAGGACGGGATTGTCGCCCAGGACGGGAAGGCACGCGACGTTTGCTGCCCGGCCGGGCCAGACCAGCCGAGCACGCCTGTGGTGTCGAAGCGATGGCCGAAGATTTCGGTATAGCCGCGCGGGCCGGTGGCGGTGTTTTCGGCGCCGATGGCAAAGACGGTGTTGTTGTACTCGAAGCCGGATTGCTTGCCGATGTAGAGCTGCGGCCGGGCATTGAAGATCTGCAGGCCGGACAAAAGCATGAAGAACAGCGAGATCGCCCACAGCCAGTGCGTCAGGCGGGTCCAGCGCGATTGCCGGTAGATCAGCGTCGTATCCTTCGGTCCGGCGGCATTGGCGCCTGCGCCGGGCTGACTCATGGCAATGGCTTCCATCTTTTCCTCGCCTTCCGGCTGCGCGATCCTGGGACGGCCGCGCTCGTCCTTGTCCTCCCAATACGTCGCTATCGAAAGCGATGTTTCATGCGATCACGTTTTTATTACGGGCACGGGTTTATCGCGGGCACGGATACTCAATTGCCGAGGCTGACCGCGAGATTGACGACGGCGGCGACGATGACGGTGTTGAAGAAGAACGACAGGATCGAATGGACAAGCACCACGCGGCGCATATGCGAGGTCGTGATCGCCGTGTCGGCGGTCTGCGCGGTCATGCCGATCACCGTCGCGAAATAGAGAAAGTCCCAACCATCCGGCCGTTTGCTGCCGGGAAAATCGAGGCCGCCGACCGGTATCTTCTTCTTGGTTTCGGCATCGATCGCGTCGCCGTCCATCCAGTAGACATGCGCATAGTGGAGGGCGGCCATGGCATGGATGGTGAACCAGCCAAGCGGGATCGACAGCATGGCGAAGCCGAGTTCGATGGGGTCGCGATCCTTGTGATTGATCAAAAGGAACAGCAGGACGATGGCCATGGCGACGATGCCGAGCGTGATGGCAAAGATGCCCAGCACTGGGAGGTCCAGTTCGCGCGCGTTCTTGCTGAGATAGCGGCCGGACAGCAGCGGCATCTTGGCGATGACGAGCGCGATGAAGACGACGAAGAACGCATCGGCGGCAATCGAAATCGAATAAGCAAGCCGCGTGGAGACGGGGAGCGATCCAATCAAAGGCAATACCGCGGCAAATACGACCAGACCGACGGCTAGCGACACAAAGAACTGCTTGTGCCGCTGCAAGGGGTTATTCGGCGATGTGTCGGCCATAGCCCGACCTCGGATGATGCTTCACGTCTGGTCGGGTGTGACGGATTTCAGAGCCCGCCGCAAGATACGGTCGAGCTCACCCAGGAAACGCGAGCGATGCTGTGGCGCAAAGCTGGCATTGTAGCCCTTGCTCTCGCCGGTTTCGCGCAGATGCTGCTTCAAATCGCGCATTGCAACCGCCATGCCGATGGTCTCCGGCGTGAACGGCCGGCCGGTTGGCCCAAGCACATGCGCGCCGAGCGCCACGGTGCGAGCGGCAAGCGGGATGTCGGCGGTGATCACGATGTCGTTGGGTTTTGCGTTCTCGACGATCCAATCGTCAGCGGCATCGGCGCTTTTAGAGACGACGACGTTGCGGATCATAGGATCGCGCGACGGACGCAGCCCGCCATTGGAGACGTAGGTGACGACCACGCCATGGCGCTCGGCGACCTTCTCGACCTCGGCTTTCACCGGGCAGGCGTCGGCGTCTACGTAGATAGCGGGTGCGGGCATTGTCTCTCCAAACGAACATGGGGCCGGCATGTTACCCGGCCCCATGGCAGAAATCTCGTACTGTCAGGCCGGTAGTGCGCCCGACTTCTTCGCCGTCCAGGTGGCGATATAGTCCATCAAGCCGGGGTTGAGGCAGTCATAGGGTTCAAGCCCGATCGACTTCAACTGGCCGCGAATGCCGTCCATGCGCTTGGGGGCAACACCGGATTCGATGATCGACGACACGAAGGCGGTGAAGCCTGGCGGCGACCAGCCGTCTTCCTCGAAGCGTTCGGGATGGATGAAGGACAGGCCCTTGAACGGATGGTCGCGCTCGACCGGCCCGTGCATGTGGACGCCGCAGCCGGTGCAGGCGTGACGCTGGATGAGTGCCGAGGGATCGACCACTTTCAGCTTGTCGCCATTCTCGGTGACAGTGACGTCGCCCGTGCCGGCGACCGCCACGACCGAGAACACCGCGCCGTCAGGCTTCCAGCATTTGGTGCAGCCGCAGGCATGGTTGTGCGCGATCTGGCCCTTGACCTTCACCTTCACCGGCTTGCTGGTGCAGGCGCAGACAAGCGTGCCGCCGGCAAAGCTTGCGCTCTCCTTTGGCAAGCCATTGTCGATTTTGGGATGCAGTTTTTCAGGCATTTTATTCCTCCCTTGTTGAACCCGTGCAACTTCAGTCGCTGGCCCTTCGGTCGGCGGCTTCTTCTCCTCAATAAACGACGACGCTCCTGATCGACTTGCCCTCATGCATGAGGTCGAAGCCCTTGTTGATGTCCTCAAGCTTCAGCAAATGGGTGATCATCGGGTCGATCTGTATCTTGCCGTCCATGTACCAGTCGACGATTTTTGGCACGTCGGTGCGGCCGCGTGCGCCGCCGAAGGCGGTGCCCATCCAGGTGCGGCCGGTGACCAGCTGGAACGGCCGGGTCGAAATCTCCTGGCCGGCGCCGGCCACGCCGATGACGACCGACTTGCCCCAGCCGCGATGCGAGGCTTCCAGCGCCTGGCGCATCACCTTGGTGTTGCCGGTGCAGTCGAATGTGTAGTCGGCGCCGCCGATCTGGTCGGCGCCGCGCTTGGTCAAGTTGACGAGGTGAGGAACGATGTCGCCGTCGATCTCCTTCGGATTGACGAAATGCGTCATGCCGAAGCGCTCGCCCCATGCCTTCTTGTCGTTGTTGAGGTCGACACCGATGATCATGTCAGCGCCGGCGAGCTTCAGGCCCTGGATGACGTTGAGGCCGATGCCACCGAGACCAAAGACGACAGCAGTCGCGCCTTGCTCGACCTTCGCGGTGTTGATGACCGCGCCGATGCCGGTGGTGACGCCGCAACCAATGTAGCAGATCTTGTCGAAGGGCGCGTCCGGGTTGACCTTGGCGACGGCGATCTCGGGCAAAACGGTGAAATTGGAGAAGGTCGAGCAGCCCATATAGTGGAAGATCTTGTCCTTGCCGATCGAGAAGCGCGAGGAGCCATCGGGCATCAAGCCTTGGCCCTGCGTGGCGCGGATGGCGGTGCACAAATTGGTCTTGCGCGACAGGCAGGATGGGCACTGCCGGCATTCCGGCGTGTAGAGCGGGATGACGTGGTCGCCCTTCTTGACCGAGGTGACGCCCTTGCCGACATCGACGACAACGCCAGCGCCTTCATGGCCGAGGATTGCCGGAAACAGGCCTTCGGGATCGGCGCCCGACAGGGTGAACTCGTCGGTGTGGCAGATGCCGGTCGCCTTGATCTCGACCAGCACCTCGCCTTCGCGCGGTCCGTCGAGGTCGACCTCCATGATTTCCAACGGCTTTCCGGCGGCGACAGCGACAGCGGCGCGGGTTTTCATCAGGCAATTCCTCCCAAGGCGATTGGTCTTCAGGCTTTCAGGGTTTTTATACTGTTTCAACCCGATTTGGCGACCAAATATGGCGCAAATCTTGGCCCAGTCGTCGGCGAGCCCAACCTTCGCCCCTCGGCACGGCCCTGGCGGGCAGGGAGTGTCTTGATGGGTGCGCTGCCGGCGGTGCTTGAGCCCGGCTGCCGAAGCCCATAAGAAGGACGAAAGACCGAGGAAACGCCTTCGATGTTCACGAAAATCCTGATCGCCAATCGCGGCGAGATTGCTTGCCGCGTCATCAAGACGGCGCGCAGGATGGGGATTGCCACCGTAGCGGTCTATTCCGACGCCGATCGCGACGCCGTGCACGTCGAAATGGCCGACGAAGCCGTGCATATCGGCCCATCGCCTGCCGCGCAAAGCTATCTTCTGCCTGAAAAGATCATCGCCGCCTGCAAGGAGACGGGCGCGCAGGCCGTGCATCCCGGCTACGGATTTCTGTCGGAGCGGGCCGCCTTCTGCGAAGCGCTTGAGGCTGAGGGCATTGTCTTCATCGGTCCGAAACCCAAGGCTATCAAGGCGATGGGCGACAAGATCGAATCGAAGAAGTTCGCCAAGGCCGCTGAGGTGTCGACGGTTCCCGGCTGGCTTGGTGTCATCGAAAATGCCGACCATGCCGAAAAGATCGCCGGCGAGATCGGCTATCCCGTGATGATCAAGGCCTCGGCCGGCGGCGGCGGTAAAGGCATGCGCATTGCCTGGAGCCAGTCGGAAGTGCGCGACGGCTTCGACCGGGCGCGCTCGGAGGCGAAAAGCTCGTTCGGCGACGACCGCGTCTTCATCGAAAAGTTCGTCGTCGATCCGCGTCATATCGAAATCCAGGTGCTGGCCGACGCGCATGGCACCGCGCTTTATCTCGGCGAGCGCGAATGCTCGATCCAGCGCCGGAACCAGAAGGTTGCGGAAGAGGCGCCGTCGCCATTCCTCGATGCCAGGACGCGCAAGGCCATGGGCGAGCAGGCCGTGGCGCTGGCCAAGGCGGTCGACTACCAGAGCGCCGGCACCGTCGAGTTCATCGTCGATGCTGAAAAGAACTTCTATTTCCTTGAAATGAATACACGATTGCAGGTCGAGCATCCGGTGACGGAGCTTGTTACCGGCATCGACCTGGTCGAGCAGATGATCCGTGTCGCCGCCGGCGAGAAGCTGGCGATCGAGCAGAGCGACGTCAAGCTGAACGGCTGGGCGGTGGAAAGCCGGCTCTATGCCGAGGATCCCTATCGCAATTTCCTGCCCTCGATCGGCCGGCTGACGCGCTACCGGCCGCCGGAGGAGGGCAAGTTCGGCGATGTCTTCATCCGCAACGACACCGGCGTCACCGAAGGCTCCGAGATTTCGATGTTCTATGATCCGATGGTGGCAAAACTCTGCACCTGGGCGCCCACGCGTATCGAGGCCATCGATGCCATGTCGGAAGCGCTGGACAGTTTCGTCGTCGACGGCATCGAGCACAACATCCCGTTCCTGGCGGCGCTGATGCAGCATCCGCGCTGGCGCGAGGGGCGGATATCGACGGGCTTCATCGCCGAGGAATATCCTGACGGCTTCGCGCCGATCGTGCCCAATGGCGATGAAAAGGCAGTGCTGGCGGCGATCGCCACCGCGGTCGAGCTTCTGCGCCGCGATCGGCTTGACCGGCTGGACGGGCGGCTGGCGCCGCATTCGGGCGCACTCAAGCGCGACTGGGTGGTGAAGCTCGGCGACGACTATCTCCAGGCTTCGATCATCGAGGGCATGATCTCCATTCCGATGGAAATCGATCTGTCGGTCGATGGCGGCAAAGCGCTGACCGTGGCGTCCGACTGGCGGCCGGGCGACCTCATCTGGCGCGGCACTGTCGGTGCCCGCAAGGTCACTGCGCAGATCAGGCCGGCGCCGAACGGCCTGCGCATTGCCTGGAAAGGCATGTCGGTGACGGCGCGCGCCATGCTGCCGCGCACGGCGGAGCTGGAAAGGCTGATGCCGGAGAAGGTGGCGCCGGACACGTCCAAGATGCTGCTTTGCCCGATGCCGGGCCTGGTCGTGTCGATCGCGGTTGCCGAGGGGCAGGAGGTCAAGGCCGGCGAGACGCTGGCCGTGGTCGAGGCGATGAAGATGGAAAACGTGCTGCGCGCCGACCGCGATCTTGTCGTGTCGAAGCTCAACGCCAAGCCGGGTGACAGCCTGGCTGTCGATGCGGTGATCATGGAGTTCGCCTAGAGATTGTTTGGAAATTCTACTCCGGCGGCCATCTGAAGGTGGTTTCTGCGCTTCCCGTGCTCACGGACCAATGGCCGCTGCGCTCCGATTCTCGAAACCACCATCATATGACTCGCCAGAGCGAATTTCGAACAATCTCTGAGCCGTGCGGCTGGGTACGGAAGCCTGTGGTCGGTGGTCATTTGTGCTGGACTGGCATCGCCCGGTCCGGGACAATACATCTCCATCGACTCAAAGCCCTTCGAGCAATTTGAAACATCATGGCGGATGACAAACTTCCACGCGATCCCCTGAGGCGCGAAGCAGCGCTCGCCGCTGCGCGCCCGGAGGCGCCGGCGCGGCCGTTCATCCATCTGCGCGTGCATTCGGCGTATTCGCTGCTCGAGGGCGCCTTGCAGGTCGCCGCCGTTGTCGGTCATGCAGTCAAGGACGAGTGCCCGGCAATCGCAGTCACCGACACAAACAATCTGTTCGGCGCGCTGGAATTTGCCCAGAAGGCGGTGAAGGAAGGCATCCAGCCGATTATCGGCTGCCAGATCGATCTCGCCTTTTCCGGCGAGACCAGCGACGCGCAGCGCGACCGCCGCCGCCATGGTCCGGAGATGCACGCCGTGGTGCTGCTCGCCGCCACCGAGGCCGGCTACAGCAACCTCGTCAGGCTGGTCAGCCAGGTCTATCTGGAGACGCCGCCGGGCGAGCCCGTGCATCTGACGTCAGCAATGCTGGAAGGCCATAGCGATGGCCTGATCTGCCTCAGCGGCGGGCCGCGCGGCCCGATCGGCCGGGCGCTGAAGGAGGATCGCCGAGATCTTGCCGAGACGCGGCTTCTGGCACTCAAGGCGCTGTTCGGCGACCGGCTCTATGTCGAGCTGGACCGTGTTTCCGGTTATGACCGCGCTATCGAGAAATCATCGGTCGACCTTGCCTATATCCATGATCTGCCGCTGGTCGCCACGAATGAGGCGTTCTTCGCCGCCCGCGACGACTATGACGCGCATGATGCTCTGATCGCCATTGCCGAGGGTTCGGTGGTTGCCGCCGACAACCGTCGCCGGCTGACTTCGGACAATTTCCTGCGCAGCCAGGCGGATATGGCGCGGCTGTTCGCCGACCTGCCGGAAGCGATAGACAACACCGTCGAGATCGCGCTGCGCTGTTCCTACTATCCCAAGACCCGCAATCCGATCCTGCCACGCTTTACCGGCGGCGATGTCGCCGACAATGAGGTGGCGCTGAAAGCGGAGGCCGATGAGCTACGCCGGCAGGCGCATGAGGGGCTGGAGGCGCGGCTGGCTGCGCATGGGCCCACTTCCGGCTACACGGTCGAACAATACCGCGAGCGGCTCGATTTCGAACTCTCCATCATCGAGAAGATGAAGTTTCCCGGCTATTTCCTGATCGTCGCCGACTTCATCAAATGGGCCAAGGCGCAAGGCATTCCGGTCGGGCCGGGCCGTGGTTCGGGCGCCGGATCGCTGGTCGCTTATTCCACGACCATCACCGACATCGATCCGCTGCGCTTCTCGCTGCTGTTCGAGCGCTTCCTCAACCCCGACCGCGTGTCGATGCCCGACTTCGACATCGACTTCTGCCAGGACCGGCGCGAAGAGGTCATCCGCTACGTCCAGCAGAAATATGGCCGCGACCAGGTTGGGCAGATCATCACCTTCGGTACGCTGCAGGCGCGCGCGGTGCTGCGCGACGTCGGCCGCGTGCTGCAAATGCCTTACGGCCAAGTCGACAAGCTCTCCAAGATGGTGCCGCAGAACCCGGCCAATCCGGTCAAGCTGGCGGATGCCATCGCCAACGAGCCGCGCTTTGCCGAGGAGGCCGAGAAGGAGCCGATCGTGCAGACGCTGCTCGATATGGCGCAAAAGCTGGAAGGGCTCTACCGCCACTCTTCGACGCACGCCGCCGGCATCGTGATCGGCGACCGGCCCTTGTCGGAACTGGTGCCGATGTACCGCGATCCGCGCTCCGACATGCCGGTCACCCAGTTCAACATGAAATATGTCGAGCAGGCCGGGCTGGTAAAATTCGACTTCCTCGGCCTGAAGACGCTGACGGTGCTGGAGACGGCGGTGAAGCTGATCCGCCGGCGCGGCATCGAGATCGACCTGGCGACGATCCCGCTCGACGATCCTGAAACCTACGCCATGCTGTCGCGCGGCGAAGTGGTCGGTGTGTTCCAGGTGGAAAGTGCCGGCATGCGCAAGGCGCTGATCGGCATGCGGCCCGACTGCATCGAGGACATCATCGCGCTGGTGGCGCTCTACCGTCCCGGCCCGATGGAGAACATCCCGACCTACAATGCCAGAAAACATGGCGAGGAGGAGATGGCCTCGATCCATCCCAAAATCGACCATCTGGTGAAGGAGACGCAAGGCGTCATCGTCTACCAGGAACAGGTGATGCAGATCGCGCAGGAACTGTCGGGCTATTCGCTCGGCGAAGCCGATCTGCTGCGTCGCGCGATGGGCAAGAAGATCCGCGCCGAAATGGACAAGCAGCGCGAGCGTTTCGTCACCGGTGCGGTCGAACGCGGCGTCGGCAAGCCGCAGGCCGACTTCATCTTCGACCTTCTGGCCAAGTTCGCCGACTACGGCTTCAACAAATCGCACGCGGCCGCCTACGCCGTCGTGTCCTACCAGACCGCCTATCTCAAGGCGCATTACCCCGTCGAGTTCCTGGCGGCGTCGATGACGCTCGACATGGGCAATACCGACAAACTCGCCGATTTCCGCCAGGATGCGCTGCGTCTCGGCATCGAGGTGGTGGCGCCGTCAGTGATGACCAGCTTCCGCAATTTCGAGGTCGGCGAGAACCGCATTTACTATTCGCTGGCGGCCCTCAAGGGCGTCGGCGACGCTGCGGTCGAGCACATCGTCGCCATGCGCGGCGAAAAGCCGTTCAAGAATCTCGCCGATTTCTGTGAAAGGGTCGATCCCAAGATCGTCGGCAAGCGCGTCTTCGAAAGCCTGATCATGGCCGGCGCGCTCGACTGCTTCGGCCACGACCGCGCCCAGATGATGGCCGGCGTCGAACGGATGATGGGGCTGGCTTCGCTGGCGCAGCAGAATGCCATTTCGGGCCAGCACGACATTTTCGGCGCGTCGCTCGGCGCGCAGCAGCAGGCGCTCAATTTGCCGCAGACCGATCCTTGGCTTGCCGCCGACCGGCTGCACCGTGAATTCCAGGTCGTCGGCTTCTATCTCTCGGCGCATCCGCTCGACGAGTACAAGGCGGCCCTGCAGAAGATGCGCGTGCAAAACTGGGGCGAGTTCTCGGCTGCGGTCAAACGCGGTGCCGCCGCGGGCCGGCTCGCCGGCACCGTCACCACCAAGCAGGAGCGCAAGACCCGAACCGGCAATAAGATGGGCGTCATCGCCTTTTCCGACACATCTGGCCAATATGAAGCCGTGCTGTTTTCGGAAGGGTTGGCGCAGTATCGCGATCTGCTCGAGCCCGGACGTTCGGTGGTGATCACCGTTTCGGCCGAGGATAGGCCCGAAGGGGTCAATCTGCGCATCCAGACGGTGCAGTCGCTGGAGGATGAGGCCAGCCGTATCCAGAAGGCGCTGCGCATCTTCGTGCGCGATGCGGCTCCGATCGGCATGCTGGCCGGCCAACTGGCGGTAAAGGGCGAGGGCCAGGTCAGCTTCGTGCTGATCAAGGAAGCCGGGCAAGGTGAGATCGAGATCGAATTGCCCAATCGCTACCGCATCTCGCCGCAGATCGCGTCTGCGATGCGCGCGGTGCCGGGTGTGGTGGAAGTCGAGCTCGTCTAGGCTGCGCTGATATACACGGCAATCGCATCGACGTCGGCCAGTGCATGACGGCCTAAAGATGCTCTGGGCCTGACATTGCAGCCGATAGGGCCAGCGTGCGGGGCGTGGTTGAACTGACCTTCCTTTGAACCACATGCGTAGAGCAGAAACTTCAAAGGAACGCACAATCATGCCCAGCCGCGAACGCGTCGAAGCCTTCCTCAAGGCGGTGGTCGAAGGCAGCCATGTCAAGGCGATCGCCGACTTCTACCATGACGATGCCACCATGCAGGAAAATCTTGGCGTCCCGCGGCGGGGCAAGGAAACACTGATGGCGCATGAACAGGCAGCACTCGACCGGATCGAGAAGATGCACACCCATCCTGTCCAGACATTCCTGGTCGATGGCGACAATGTCGCCATCCGCTGGACCTTCGACCGTGTCGACAAGGCCGGCACCGTGCGCCGGCTGGAAGAGGTGGCCCTGCAGCGCTGGCGTGGTGACCGGATTGCGGAGGAGCGGTTCGTCTACGACACCGCCTCGGCCTGGCGCCTCGTCGGGCCGGACGGCAAGGTGGTGGAGGGCTGACGATTACCGGGGCCACTAGATGATGATGAGATTTGGTTGAAATCTCATCATGATCTAACCCTTTGTTGGAGCATGATCTTTTCCGCAAACCGGCACCCACTTTTTGGTATCATGCTCTAGACGACCCCGGCTGGGACCGTTACGCACTTGGTGATGAAAGCAGCCGAGAAGGACGGATTGCAGCAAAGCTCAGCGATGGCGCGGCTGCGTGACAGGCTGCGCAAGCTCTATCACGGACGCACGCCGGCGGCGTTCCGGTTTCAACTGGTGGCGGTCATCATCGACCTCGCCATCATCGCCTTCTTCGTTGCCACGCCGGTGCTCCAGGACAAGCCGTCATTCCTGTGGCTCGACTATACCGTCGCGGCGCTGGTCGCCGCCGACCTGATTGCCCGGCTGTTAGCCTCCAACGACATGCTGCGGCTGATGAAACAGCCGACATCCTGGGTCGATGTCTTCATCCTTTTGACGCTGCTGATGCCGACGGCGCTGGCAAATCTGGCGTTCCTGCGCATCCTGCGGCTATGGTCGCTGTCGCGCAGCGGGTCGCTGTGGCGGCATTTCGAAATGCGTGGCTTAAGGCCCTGGCGCGAGGCGAGCCACGCGGTCATCAACCTGTTGACGTTCCTGTTCGTCATCACCGGCTTCGTCTACACCTTCTTCTTCCGCACCGGCGCCGGCCTCGAAAACTACATTGATGCGCTGTATTTCACCGTTGCCACGGTGACGACGACCGGTTTCGGCGACATCGTGCTGCCGGGGATCGCCGGCAAGCTGACCGCGATCGCCACCATGATCATCGGCATCTCGCTGTTCGTCAGACTGGCGACGGCGATTTTTCGACCCGCCAAAGTGTTCTTTCCCTGTCCGCAGTGCGGACTGCAACGGCACGAGCCGGACGCCGTGCACTGCAAGGCCTGCGGGCATCTTCTCAACATACCAGATGAGGGGAATTGACCGACCGCTACGAGGCCGCGACCTCGGCCGGCTTTGGGGCCTTGCGCTGCAGGTTGAGCAGGTTGCCCATCAGGATCAGCAGGGCGCCGCCGGCTGTAAAGATGTCGATCTGTTCGCTGTAGAGCAGCCAGCCGATCAGCGCCGACAGCGGCACGCGCAGGAAATCCATCGGTGAAATCACCGTAGCGTCGGCATAGGTGAGGGCGCGCGCCATGCAGAAATGCGACGACATGCCGGTGAAGGCAATCAGCAGGATCCATGGCCAGAGTTCGAGCGGTGGGTTGCGCCATTCGTAAAGCGCCGGGATCAGGCCGACCACCGACTGGATGATCAGCATCCAGAAGATGATGCGCACGACGCTGTCCGTGCGGGTCAGCGACTTGACCAACACCACCGATACGCCAAAGCACACGGCCGCGCCGAGAACGACGAGGTGACCCGGATCCATGGAGCCGACGCCGGGGCGAACGATGACCACCACGCCGATCAGGCCAAGCACGACCGCCGCAATTTTCGGGCGGGAGAGCCTTTCGCCAAGAAACGCCACCGCCAGGATCGCGGTCCAGATCGGCGTGGTGAATTCGATCGATATGAGCACCGCAAGCGGGATCAGCGTCAGCGCATAGAGCCATGCGGCCTGGCCCGTATAGTGGATGACATTGCGAGCGATATGGGCCAACGGGCGCTGCGTGCGCATTGCAGCGAATCCGCCGCTCATCATCACCAGCGGCAACAGGATGAAGAAGCCGATCACCGAGCGCAGTTCCAGCACCTGGAAGACGTTGAGCTCGGCGGTGGTTGCGCGGCCGGCGACTGACATCGCCAGAAACGAGGCGATCGACAGCGCCATCCAGAACGCGGCTTTGGGGATCGATGGGGAAGGTGCCATAGGCGCTATGTCGCAAGCCGGGACTTCCATCGCAACCGTTAGGCGACGCATTCGACTGGGCCAGACCCGTTGCAGCCATGCTGGAAGTGGAACCTGACGCAACGGCAGGCGTTGGTTCCCGGTATTGGCCAATTGCTGGACGCATCGTTTCTTCAACATCAACGGGGGAGAGATTCCGATGAAATCATTCGCGCGGTTTCTGCTAGCCGGCTGCCTGCTAACTGCAAGCGCCGCGGCCCATGCCGACGAGGCGAATTTTCTCAGCTCCTTGCAAGGGAATTTCTCCGGCAAGGGGACAGTCAAGGTCACCACCGACGCACCGACGGTGAATGTGTCCTGCACCTTCAATTCCGACGCGACCTCGAGCTCATTGTCGCTTGACGGCAATTGCCGTGGTCTTGTCGTGGTGACGCGCGCCATCAGCGCCAATCTGAAGGCCCGCGGGGCGAAGTATACAGGCGTCTATGTCGGGTCGCGCACCGGGCCGGCACAGCTCGCCGGCAGCCGTTCCGGCAACGCGATCAGTCTCGGCATTCGCTGGGCGGCGGAGGTCAATGGCGATCGCAAGGCGCGGTTGACGGTCGAGAAAACCAGCGGCGACGGAATGCGGTTGACCGTTACCGACGTCGATCCGAAAACCGGCAAGAACGTGGTGACCAGCCGCATCGATCTCAAGCGTATCTAAGCCGTCTCACTCCTCGATCGGCTCTGGCGGATTGGCGTTGCGGCCTTTGCCGAAGGTGTAGCCGGTTTCCACCGCCTTCTTGCCGAACTTGTCGCGCAGCGTATCGATGGCGCTTTCGGCCATGGCGCGCTTGCGCGAGCCGACGTCGACGAGATCGGGCGGATCGGCCTTCTCGTCATCCGAGAGATCGCTGACACCGATGCCGAGCAGCCGGTACTTTGTCCCGTCCGCCTCCTTGCGCAACAGCTCGAGCCCGGTCTGGAAAATGCGGTCGGCCAGCCTTGTCGGGTCGCCGAGCTGGCGGTTGCGGGTACGCAGCTTGAAATCCTGCGTCTTCAGCTTCAGCACCACGGTGCGCCCGGCAATGCCTGACTTCTTCAGCCGCGCCGAGACCTTTTCCGACAATCCCCTCAGCACTGGAACCAGTTCGCCCATTTCAGCTATGTCGGTGTCGAAAGTGGTTTCGGCCGACACACTTTTCGCATCCTGGTCGGGATCGACACGGCGGTCGTCCTGGCCGCGCGAGAGATGGTAGAGCCGGGTGCCCATCACGCCATAGCGGCGCATCAGATCGGCGCGCTCCATGCGCTGCAATTGGGCGATGCTGCGGATGCCGTCGCGTTCGAGCGTTGCGGCAAAAGCCTTGCCGACGCCCCAGATCAGCGTCACCGGCTGTTCGGCCAGGAAACCCAGCGCCTCGGCTTCGCCGATCACCGAAAAGCCGCGCGGCTTGCGGAAATCGGAGGCAGCCTTGGCCAGGAACTTGCAGTAGGAAAGGCCGGCCGAAACGGTGATGCCGATTTCCTTTTCGACGGTCTGCGCAAAGCGCGCCAGCACCACCGCCGGCGGCATGCCGTGCAGGCGCTCGGTGCCGGCAAGGTCGAGAAACGCCTCATCGATGGAGAGCGGTTCGACCAGCGGCGTCAGCGCCTGCATCAGCGCGCGGACCTCGCGGCCGACGCGGACGTATTTCTCCATATTGGGCGGGATGACAACCGCTTCCGGACAGGCTTCGAGCGCCTTGAACATCGGCATTGCCGAGCGCACCCCCTTGATGCGGGCGATGTAGCAGGCGGTGGAGACGACGCCGCGCTTGCCGCCGCCGATGATCAGCGGCTTGTCCTTCAGCGCCGGATTGTCGCGCTTTTCGATCGCCGCATAGAAGGCGTCGCAATCGATATGCGCCAGATGCAGCTGGTAGAGCTCGGGATGGCGGGTGAGTCGAGGGCTGCCGCAACGCTCACAGCGCCTGGTATCGCTGCGCTGAAAGGTCAGGCAGTCGCGGCAAAAACCGTGCTCGGGATTGTTGACAGGGGCCGCCATCGCTGCGAACATAAAGAGAACAGATGCAATGGTACGTCAGGACGGAAGCCGCCACAAGCGGTTAGCCGGGAGATAACTCATGAGCACGACCATAGCGCCGCTGGCGCCCGACCTGTGGGCGGATTTCGAGGATCTTTTCGGCAAGCAGGGCGCCTGTTACGGGTGCTGGTGCACGCATTTCCGGATGGCGCCGGCGGTCCGGCGGGCCAGCGACAAACAGCGCAACAAGGATCATATCAAGGCGCGCATCGAGGCAGGGCCGCCGCCGGGGCTTTTGGCTTTCGAGGACGGCATAGCGGTCGGCTGGATGCAGATCGGCCCGCGCGCCGACGTGCCCGAATGGAACAATCGGGGCAGGGGCTCGGCGCCGGTCGATCCAACCGACGCCGTAGATCCCGGCGTCTGGGCCATCTCCTGCTTCTTCATCCGCGCCAGCGCGCGCGGCCGGGGCGTCAGCCACCGCCTAGTCGAGGGCGGCATCGCTTTTGCCCGCCAGAACAAGGCGCGGCTGGTCGAGGCGTGTCCGATCGACGTGTCGCGCGATTCGCGTTCGATCGGGCTATTCGTCGGCTCGTCGCGTGTGTTCGAAAAGGCCGGCTTCGAGCGGCTCCTCGAACGCAAGGCCGGCCGGCCGCTGATGCGGCTTGTGCTGTAGTCTAATTACCCGTCGGCGTTTGTTGATGTCCTGTGGAAACTGTAGGTTGGTTTCATAGCAGACGAACGAAGCGTTCCTTTTTGGTCAAATGGAGAATTTTGTGAACCGTGTCTTGCCGCTTGCTTTCCTTCTCGCCCTCAGCGCTCCTGCCTTTGGCCAGGCTGTCGATGCCCAAGGTGCCAAGCAACTTTCCGATGAGCTCTCTCGCTATGTCGGCAAACAGGCGCTCAATGAAGGCATTTTGAAGATCTCAGCCGAGGAGGGTGCCTACAAGATCACCTTCGATGTGAAGGCGCTTGTGGCGAAGATGCCGAAGCAGGATCTGAAGCGGTTCGATTTCCCGCCCGTCACGCTGCGGGTCAAACCGCGCAGCGACGGAGGCTGGGATGTCGCCTCGGATTTCTCTACGACTGGGTCCATCGAGGTAAATGGCCCAAATGGCCTGAACACCGGGCAAATCGTTGTCAAGGATGGCAAGTTCACGGGCGTCTATGACCCGAAACTGGCGGCATTTACCAGTGGCACCAGTTCGATTGCGGGCATGACGATGACGTCGCGCCAAGTCAGTCAATTGACCAATTTGAGCGTGGGGCTGGGCTGTTCCAAATTTGACGCCAGCAAGTCGGCTAACGGCGGCGTCGATCTTAATTTCACACAGGCGATGGCGGACTTCGTCGAAACGGTCAAAATCGATGACCGGTCAATCGCAGCGCTCCGGGCACCGGAGCTCGCTGTGAACGTGACCGCTAAGGCCATTCAGACCAAGCCGCTTCTGGATCTTTTGGCGTTCGCCGTCGCCCATGAGGACGAGGCCCGGCTGAAGGCCGATCAAGCAGAGTTCAAAACGCTTCTGCTCGGTGCGCTGCCGCTATGGGAACGGATCGATGGGACCTACGCATTCAAAAACCTTGCCATTGAAACATATGCCGGCAATTTCGGCGCGGCGCAGCTGAACACCGTTGTCGGCATGGACGGCATCACCAAGGACGGCAAGATCAGCTACGCATTCAAGGTTTCCGGCCTGACAATACCGCAGCAGATGCTGCCCAGTTGGACCGTTGCGTTGCTGCCGACGGATCTCGACCTGAATTTCGGCGGCGCCAACATCGATCTCGACAGTATGGCTCGGAAAACCATAGAAACCCTCGATTTCAGTAAGGATCCACCGCTTCCGGCAGATTTCGGCGATGAGATTTCCGCCGATTTCTTGGCCAAGACACCAAAGTTCGTGCTTGGACACAGCACGGTCAAGAATGGTGACATTGAGGTCGCCATGGAAGGCGAAATGACCTTCCCCGACAAGAAGCCCGATGCCAACGTGACGATCGACGTGACCGGCTACGACAAGATCGTGGCAAGCCTGCAGGAGGCGGCGAAGACGGACCCGCAGGCCTCGCAGGCTTTTACCGGCGCGCTGGCCATCAAGGGATTCGCCAAGACGCTGCCGGGCGGTCGTATCGAATGGGTGATCAACGCCAGGCACGACGGGTCGGTGACGGTCAACGGCGCCATGCTGAAGGGGCCTGATCCGGTCGTGGAAGACAACACCGATCAGGATGCGAGCCCTGGGACAGCAACGAAGCCCTGAGCGCTGGACTCAGAGGCGACTAACTCAGAGCCCGAGCGCGCTTGCGATCTTCGGCGCGGCCTCGTGCCAGTCCTCGACGGAGATGACGTCGTCCGGCACCGGCGGCAGGAAGGCGCGCAGCGAATTGTCGGCCATCAGGTGGAAGAGATGGGCGTCGGCAACCGAGTTGCGTGCCGAGATGAGGTTGGCGGGCTGGTCGTCGACAAAGACCACCGGCCGGCCCTTGCTACCACGCAACTTGGCCACCGCCGGTCCCTTGGCCATCTCGGTGGTCAACAGCGGATAGGGCAGCCCGAGCGCATCGAGATGAGCGCGGCGCGCCGCGCGATGCCGATGCGGCATGGCGGTCAAAAGGACGATCTCGGCGCGGTCGCCGAGGCTGGCAAGCGCTTGTTCGGCACCGTCGGTGACGCTCTGCCAGTCGGCCTGCGTATCGAAGAAATCTCCGAGAAGTGCCGTCACCTCCGGCTGTTCGATCAGCCGGCCGCTCGCCGTTTCGGCAATGTTGCCGGTGAGACGGAACGAGGCCAGCGTCAGGCCGAAGCCGCGCGATTTCAGGAAATGCGGAAACGGCCGGATGAATTCGAGCACGACATCGTCGACATCGAGGATCAGCAGAGGCCGGTCGTCGGCTGCAAGTTCGGCGATCTGGCGTGCCGTCTCGGGATCGTCGCTCATATCGAATGCTCATGGTCCTCGCCGCCAAGAGGCAGCGCGCGCAACGCCTTGCCGACTGAGGCAGGCGGGGTGCCGGTTTCCTCGGCAAAGCGCAGCAAGGTCGGCTCGTGGGCGAGGATGAACTGCAGCACGCCGGCAAGGAATCCCGGTTCGGCCGCGGCGCGGCGGATGGCGGACGCCTCGATGCCGGTGATGGCCAGGAAGCGCGGCAGGAGTTCGGGGTCGGCGGCGACGAAGCCCAGTGCCTTCACGGCAATGGTTTCCGCTTCCTCGCGCATTGACGCTGCGTTTGCCATCACTACTTTCTCGTTGCGGAAATGAGTCTCTTTTCCGCAGTAATCGCAAGCGTCGCCTGCGGCAAGCCACAGCCCCGATCCAATGTGGTTTTCGAGGTGGAATCCGAATGGCTTTTGCCGCTTCGGGTTTCCATTTCGTCAATCATATTGCCTTAAGAGTGAGCGAGGGTTTGGTGTGCTTCGACAAGGGCGCATAGCGGCAGGGCTTCGGGCAGAAGCCTGGCCGGGACGGGAAATCGATGCCTAAGAAGGTCATGATCGTCGAGGACAACGAGCTCAATATGAAGCTCTTTCGCGACCTCATCGAAGCCAGCGGTTATGAAACGGTGCGCACGCGCAACGGGCTCGAGGCGCTCGATCTGGCGCGCCAGCACAGGCCCGACCTGATCCTGATGGACATCCAGCTGCCCGAAGTGTCGGGGCTGGAAGTGACGAAATGGCTGAAGGAGGACGACGACCTCCATTCCATTCCGGTCATCGCCGTCACCGCCTTCGCCATGAAGGGCGACGAGGAACGCATTCGCCAGGGCGGTTGCGAGGCCTACATCTCCAAGCCGATCTCGGTGCCGCGTTTCATCGAGACCATCAAATCCTATCTCGGTGATGCCTGATGCCTTCAGCCGGAGCCTTGTGACATGACCGCGCGGATCCTCGTCGTCGACGACATCCCTGCCAATGTCAAACTTCTCGAGGTTCGGCTGCTGGCCGAATATTTCGAGGTGTTGACGGCCTTCAACGGGCCGGACGCGATCGAGACCTGCGAAAACGGCAAGGTCGATGTCGTGCTGCTCGACGTGATGATGCCCGGCATGGACGGGTTCGAGGTCTGCAAGCGGCTGAAAAGCGATCCGGCGACCGCGCATATACCGGTGGTCATGGTGACCGCGCTGGGCCACGTTGCCGACCGGGTGCGCGGCCTCGAGGCAGGCGCCGACGACTTTCTCACCAAGCCGGTCAACGATCTGCAGCTGATGACGCGGGTGAAGAGCCTGGTCAGGCTGAAGTCGCTGACCGACGAGCTGCGGCTGCGCGCATCGACCACCCGCAACATCGGCATCGAGGCGCTGTTGAGCCGCAGCTTCGCGTCGGAGGACGCCACGCCGAAGGTGCTGTTGATCGACGAGCGCAAATCGTCGTTCGAGCGCATCCAGAAAATGCTGCGCGGCAGCGCCGAGCTCGACATTGCGACCGATCCGCATGCCGGCTTCTTCCAAGCCGCCGAGGCGCCCTATGAGTGCGTGCTGATCTCGACCGGTTTTGCCGATTTCGATCCGCTGCGGTTGTGTTCGCAATTTCGTTCGCTCGACCGCACCCGCTTCCTGCCGATCATCCTGATTGCCGATGGAGGCGAGGAGGGGCGCATCATTCGCGGGCTCGAGCTCGGCATCAACGACTATCTGATGCGGCCGATCGACCAGCAGGAGCTGACGGCGCGGCTGCGCACGCAGGTGCGCCGCAAGCGCTACAACGACCAGCTGCGCGCCAGCGTCACCCAGACCATCGAGATGGCGGTGACCGACGCATTGACCGGCCTGCACAACCGCCGCTACCTCGACAGCCATTTGCAGACGCTGTTCGACCGCGCCGTGGCGCGGCGGCGGCCTCTGTCGGTGATGATCACCGATCTGGACCGCTTCAAGACCGTCAATGACTCGCATGGCCATGATGGCGGCGACGATGTGCTGCGCGAGTTCGCAAGGCGGCTGCGCAAGAACGTCAGGGGTATCGACCTTGCCTGCCGCTTCGGCGGCGAGGAATTCGTCGTTGTGATGCCGGACACGGACGGCGCGGTGGCGGAGAAAGTTGCCGAGCGCATTCGCGCTGAAATCGCCCAGCTGCCGTTTGCCATCGGCCCTGAAGGCAAGGCGATCGAAGTCACGGTCAGCGTCGGCGTGTCATCGGTTCTGAAGGGCGCGGACACGGTCGCGGCGTTGATGAAACGTGCCGACGTGGCGCTCTACGAAGCCAAAAGTGGCGGCCGCAACCGGGTCGTCGCCAAGGCAGCGTAGGCTAGACCACCGATTATGCAGTCAATCGGACAGGGTTAGGAATTTACCTTAATCCAAGCGATTCGGCAGGCTTGGTTAAGAAACTATTGATTTTCAAACATTGTTGCGCAAATGTGCGGTGCAAGAACAAGGGCGATGCGGGCACGAGGGTAGACAGCCGCATCGCTTCGCCGAATACCCCATGATGCTCAGGTCCGCCGCATCTCCTGGGTCCGTGGGGTCGGCCGGCCGGCGCTGGCACATAGTGGCCTCCTCGTACCGCTGCCATACGCCGACCGGCCCCCTTTTTTGCCAAAAAATGAGATGAGCACTTCGCGCCAAACAGCGGAGGGTTCTGGCTTTTCGGGGCCTTGAATCAAAAACGCCGCCCGAAGGGGCGGCGCTTTTGACAGAGCGTATGAAAACCAGATTACTTGATCTTGGTTTCCTTGAACTCGACATGCTTCTTGGCGACCGGGTCGTATTTGCGGAACGACAGCTTGTCGGTCTTGGTACGGCTGTTCTTGCTGGTCACGTAGAAGAAACCGGTGTCGGCGGTCGACAGAAGCTTGATCTTGATGTTTGCGGCTTTGGCCATTGTATCAGTCCGTTATGTTCGTGGGGTTTTGGCCGCTGGAGCGGGGGAAAACACCCGGACGCGGGAAACTTGGCGCGACACATAAAGAACGTGCCCGGAAAGTCAAGCCCGGCGCGGCCGCCGTGTCGTAAGCACATGAGTTGTCCGGATTAGGTAGCACATGAGTTGTCCGGTTTTATCACCGGCTCGATGGAGGCTGAGGCTCAGGGCGTTCGAATCTCGAAAACCAAGCAATTGGCTTTTCGTCCGCTACGAGGCCGCTTCTCACCCCACAAGGAGAGAAGGTAAGGTCGCTGTTGCTCGCCCTCAGCGGGGCCGGATTTCTAGGCTTCTTCCTTAACTGGAAGCGCTTTTTTCCAGTCCCCGGTGGTGTTCCACCAGCGATTCGGATTGGCGCGGTCGTCCAGGCCCTTGGAGCGGCTGGCGAGGATCGGCTGGATGCGGATCACCGGCTCCTGGTAGGAATGCGCCTGGAAAATCGCCTCGACGACGCGTGCGGCGAGCACCTGGTCGTCGGGCAACTCGAACGAGACCTCGACGGTGCCGGGGCGGCGGCGCAGTTCGGTTTCGACGCCGGCGGCTGCACCTTCCAGCGGTCGGTAGCGTTCGATGCCGTGCGCCGTTTGATAGGCGTTGCGGTCGTATTTGCCCATTGCCAGCGGCGCGATCGCGACCACGGCGTCCATGATGCGGTCGACATCGGTTGCCGGGGCCTGGAAGCTGACAAGCAGCAGAAGCGTCATGCGCAGAGATGTGGTTTCAAAGCCGCTGTCGATCATCACCGTATCCTCAAACTCGGGTTTTTTGGGACACCCTTTTAGCTGAGGTCTCCTGACACGGTTCTGTCAGCAGCGGCGACATCCCGTCAGGATTGCGCAGGCTGGCGACGGACAGGCTACCAGATCTTGCGGACCAGCCTGGCGCTGACCAAGGCGATATAGGCGGCAAAGAACAGGCCGAGCGACCAGCCGAAGCCGGAGGGCCCGAAGGCATCCATGCCGATGCCGATCGCCTGCGGGCCAAGCACCATGCCGACGCCGTAGCAGAGCACGAAGGCGGCATTGGCCGAGGCCAGTTCATGGCCGGAGAGCTGCGAGCCCAGATGGGCAAGGCCGATCGTGTACATGGCGGCCACCACGCCGCCCCAGACAAACAGAAGCGCCGCCATAAGGTGCCAATTGCCGGCGAAGAACGGCATGAAGATGGTGCCGGCAAGTCCGACCGTGGCACAGGCCAAAAGCAGATAGCGGCGGTCTGAGACGCGGTCGCTGATCATGCCGATAGGGATCTGCAACAGCACGTTGCCGAGGCCGATCATGGTGAGCAGGAGGGCTGCATCCGCCTCGGAATAGCCGATGCGGTTGCCATAGACGGGGAACAGCGCAAAGCCGCCGGTCTCGACGGCGCCGAACACCAGCACGGCGGCGGTCGCTGTCGGCACCAGCCAGATGTAGCGCAGGAAGTTGCTGGTTTCGCCGTCAACCACGATTGTGGGACTTTCATTCCGTGCGGCCAGCACCGGGATTGCGGCCAGCGCGACCAGGACGATGATGACGCCAAACGGCAAGAAGCCGGTGCTGCCGATATGGGCGAAGATCCATGGCCCGGCGGCGAAGCCGAGCGACAGCACTGTGGCGTAGATGCCGAGCACCAGGCCGCGCCGGCGCGGCGGCGCCGAGGTGCTGATCCAGAATTCCGACAGGATGAACAGCACCGTCAGCGCGATGTGCAGCACGACGCGTAGTGGGAACCACATCCAGAAGTCCGGCGCGAAGTGGAAGCCGACAAAGGCGAGCGCGCCGGCGGCGATCATGGCGATCATCGTCCAGGCGACGCCGAAGCGCATCGCCAGCGGCGTGGCCAGCGGGGCGCCGGCGATCGAGGCAAGGCCGGCGACCGCGGTGTTGAGGCCGATCATCGATGCCGAGTGGCCGCGGCTCTCGAGAATAACGCTGAGCAGCGGCATGCCGAGGCCTATGGCGATGCCGACGACGCTGATCGACGAGATCGCGGCGATCATCGGTAGCCAATGTACGCGCTCGTCGCCCTCTTGCTGGGTATCGACCGTCATGTGATGCCTGAATACTCTGTCTGTTTGATATTGCGTAATTCCGGACGGAAAACCGCGTCACACTTTTCCTGGAATTGCTCTAAAGAATTTCGCGAACGAAGCGGTTGCGGATAAGCCGGTAGAACGGCACGGACCCACCGGGTCGCAGGCGCGGATCGCCGGCAAGCCGCGTCTCCAGCTCCTGCAAGATCGTTCGGGTGATGTCGGGGATATCGGCCTCTCTGGCCTTGGCAAGCGGCAGCCAGACCAGTTCTTCCAGCTCATTGGTCGGGCCGCCACCCGGCAGTTCCACGGCGACATCGCTGCGCCAGGCGCTGAAGAAGCGGGTGTCGAAACGACGCACGCGATTGGGCGGGGTGATGGCGCGGGCGATGAAGCGCAGCGGCGCCAGCGAAGGCTGGACGCCGTGCTCGACAAAGCCCTGCCAGTCGCGCTTGTCGGTTGCGAACGAGCCTTTGCGGCCGATGAGCAGGCCGGCTTCCTCATAAGTCTCGCGGATGGCCGAGAGCGCGATGGCACGGGCCCGCGACGGGCTGATGCGGCCGACGCCGGCGGTCAGCCTGGCTTCTTCCTCCGGGAGCAATGGGATGGCAACGGCTATGCGGCTGTCGGCCGAATCGGTGCGGCCGCCGGGAAAGACGAACTTGCCGGGCATGAAGGCGTGGCCTGCATGGCGCCGGCCCATCAGCACCAGAATCTCGTCGCCCTCGCGGTCGAGCAGGATCAGGGTGGCGGCATCGCGCGGGCGTATGGGCAGGCCGCTGTGGGCGGCTGCGCCACGGTCCATCCTGCTGACTTCCGCCTTGGTCATACCTTCCATGCGCAGGACCTAGCGGAAACTTCTGGCAAACGAAAGTGGCCTTTCACGGTCGGCATGTTGCGCCAGGCGACATTGCCCTGACGCAAACTAGGTTCCGGGATGCGGCTCGGTGCCGTCTTTTTCGCCGCCGAAGCCGTGCATATAGAGCGCCCATTGCAGTCCGATGACGGCGCCCTTGACCGGTTGCAGCAGAGCGACCGACAGCACGATGGTCAACGGCACCCAAATGGCGATGTGCTGCCACATGGAGAGCGTCGAGGTCGCCTCAACGCCCATGAAGGCGCCGAGAACGATGTGGCCGACAATGACGATGACGAGATAAGCGGGCAGGTCGTCGGCGCGGTGGTGGTGGAACTCCTCACCGCACACGGCGCATTTGTCGACACTTTTGGTGAAGCCGGCGAACAACCTGCCTTCGCCGCAATGCGGGCAGCGGCCAAGGGCGCCGCGCTTCATCGCCGTCCACAGCGGGCGGGCGACTCGGCCCGAATGATGTTCGCCGCCGAAAACCTGCTTCTGGATTCCCATTTCGCTTGCCATTATCGTCTCCTGCCGCGCGACCCCGGGCGCGATTGCGACGCGCGGGCGCGGCCTTTTGCCTTGTGAAACGACCGTTTGGAGCCGGGCAGGGGCTTCGGGTCGGTCAGCATCTCGAAACGCATCGCGCCGGCCATAGGCGCCACCTCGATCAGGCGAACCTCGACGCGGTCGGCAAGCTGATAGCCCTTGCCGGTGCGTTCTCCGAACAGCGATCGCGCGGTTTCGTCATATATATAGTAATCGCCATCCAGACTTGACACCGGGATGAAGCCATCTGCGCCAAACTGCGGCAATTGGACAAATAGTCCCGATTTGGTGACGCCCGAAATGCGGGCGTCGAACCGGTCGTCGATGCGCTCGGCGAGGTAGGCAGCGATCAGCCGGTCGACGGTGTCGCGCTCGGCCGCCATGGCGCGGCGCTCGGTGCCGGAGATCAGCACCGCGACGTCTTCCAGCCGCGTCTCTTCGTCCTGCGTCAGCCCGCCAGGGCCGAGCCCAAGTGCGGCAATCAGCCCGCGATGCACGATCAGATCGGCATAGCGGCGGATCGGCGAGGTGAAATGCGCGTAGCGCTTCAGGTTGAGGCCGAAATGGCCGATGTTCTTGGGCGAATATTCGGCCTGACTCTGCGAGCGCAGCACCACTTCGTTGACCAGCCCCTCATTGTCGGCGCCACGCACGCGCTCGAGAATGCCGTTGAACTGGGCGGGCCGCATCTGCGCGCCACGCGCCAGCGACAGGCCGAGCGTCTGCAGGAACTCGCGCAGCGATTCCTGCTTGGCCAGCGACGGCGCATCGTGGACGCGGTAGACCAGCGCCTGCTTCTTCGCTTCCAGCGTTTCGGCGGCGGCGACATTGGCCTGGATCATGAATTCTTCGATCAGCTTGTGGGCGTCGAGCCGCTCCGGGACGACGACGCGGTCGACGGTGCCGTCCGGCTTGAGCAGGATCTTGCGCTCGGGCAGATCAAGCTCGAGTGGCTGGCGGCCATCGCGGCCGCGCTTGAGGATGGCGTAGGCGTCCCACAGCGGCTTCAGCACCGTATCGAGGATCGGGCCGGTCTTGTCGTCAGGAAGGCCGTCTATCGCGGCCTGGGCCTGCGGATAGGCGAGCTTTGCCGTCGATTTCATCATGACGCGGTGGAAGGTGTGACGCAGCTTGCGGCCATCGGCGGCAAAAATCATGCGCACGGCAAGCGCGGGACGGTCCTGGCCTTCGCGCAGCGAGCACAGGTCGTTGGAGATGCGCTCTGGCAGCATCGGCACGACGCGGTCGGGGAAATAGACAGAATTGCCGCGTTTCAGCGCCTCGCGATCGAGTGCGGTGCCATAGCGGACATAGGCTGCAACATCGGCGATCGCCACCGTGGCGATCACGCCGCCGGGGTTCTTCTCGTCGAGGTCGGGCGTGGCGAAGACGGCGTCGTCATGGTCCTTGGCGTCGGCCGGGTCGATGGTCACCAGCGGCAGGTCGCGCCAGTCCTCGCGGTGAGCAAGCGTCGCCGGTTTTACCGCCTCGGATTCGGCGATGACGTCGGCCGGGAAGATATGCGGAATGTCGTGCGCGTGGATGGCGATCATCGAGACCGCCTTTTCGCTGGTCAGCGAGCCCAGCACCGCCACCACTTTTGCGCGCGGCAAACCATACCGGGAGGCCCGCGCGGGCTCGACCTCGACAAGGTCGCCGTTCCTGGCGCCGTTCTGGAATTCCTTGTCGACGATCAGTTCGGGCTGGCGACGTTCCACCGGCTCGATGCGGAAGGTGCCGTCCTGAAGGATACGAAAGACGCCCAGCACGGCATCTGTCCGCTTCTCGAAAATCTTCATTACGCGGCCCGTATAGGCGGGCCCGGTCGCATCGTCGGTCGGGAAGGTCTTGGCCAGCACACGGTCGCCGATGCCCGGCTGCGGGCCATTGCCGCCGCGCGAGACGCGGATCGAGACGACGGGCGGTTCGCCGGTGCCTACGGGCTCGGCAGGATGCGCCAGCAGGATGCCGTCGCCATCGCGGCCAAAAATGTCGAGTACGGCGACATGCGACAAGGCGCCGACACGGGCCAGCCGTTTGCGCTCCTTGGTCAGGATGCCTTCGTCCTGCAGGTCGCGCAGAATGTCCTTCAGCCAGATGCGGTCGTCGCCGCGCAAGGCAAACGCCTTGGCGATGTCGCGTTTTCCCGCGCGGTCGGGGTTCTCGGCGATGTAGCGCAGGATTTCGTCACGCGAGGGCCTGTAGTCGTCCTTGACCTTGGCCCTCGTGTCGGCGGTGCGCGGATCGCCGTGGCTTCTACCGGTGATCCTGCGCGCCACGCTGCTATCCCTTTTTCTTCGCCGCCGGCTTCTTGGTCGCCGACTTCTTGGCTGTGGTTTTCTTGCCAGTGGTTGTTTTGGCAGTGGTTTTCTTGGCTGTGGGGGCCTTGGCGGCTGCCGCCTTGCGGAACGGCTTCTTGCCGCCGCCCTTGGCTTCCTTCTCGGCGATCAGCGCCAGCGCGTCCTCGACGGTCACCGACTGCGGATCCTTGCCCTTGGGCAGTGTCGCGTTGACCTTGCCGTAGTTGACATAGGGCCCATATTTGCCATCGCGCACGACGATCTTGCCCCCGCCATCGGGATGGTCGCCGAGTTCCTTCAGCGCCGCCGCAGTGCCGCCATTGCGGCCGCCCTTGCCCTTCAGCTGCTTCTCGGCGATCACGGTGACAGCGCGGTTGAGGCCGATCGAGAACACATCCTCTATGCTGTCGACATTGGCATAGATGCCATCATGCAAAACGAATGGACCATAGCGGCCAAGCCCGGCGGAGATCATCTTGCCGGATTCAGGGTGCTTGCCGATATCGCGCGGCAGCGACAGCAGCGCCAAGGCCTTTTCATGGTCGATCGAGTCGGGCGTCCAGCCCTTGGGCAGGCTGGAGCGCTTGGCTTCCTTGCCGTCGCCGCGCTGGATATAAGGACCGAAGCGGCCTGAGCGCAGCGTGATTTCCTCTGCCGTGTAGGGGTCCTTGCCGAGCACCTTGGTGCCGTCCTCGCCGCCGCCATTCTCGCCATTCGGGTTGGCGGCGTCGCCGAGCTGGCGGGTAAAGGAACATTCCGGATAGTTGGAGCAGCCGACGAAGGCGCCGAACTTGCCGAGTTTCAGCGACAGATTGCCGGAGCCGCATTTCGGGCAGATGCGGGGATTCGAGCCATCCTCCCGCGCGGGGAACACCAGCGGCGCCAGTTCCTCGTTCAGCGCATCGAGCACGTCGGTGACGCGCAGTTCCTTGATGTCGGCGACCGCGCCGGAAAAGTCTTTCCAGAAGTCGCGCAGCACGTCCTTCCAGGCGAGCTTGCCGTCGGAAATCTCGTCAAGCTTTTCCTCGAGTGAGGCCGTGAAGTCATATTCGACATAACGCTCGAAGAAGCTTTCGAGGAAAGCCGACAGCAGCCGGCCCTTGGCCTGCGGCACCAGCCGGCGCTTGTCGATGCTGACGTAGTCACGGTCTTCCAACGTCTTCAGGATCGCGGTGTAGGTCGACGGACGGCCGATGCCGAGCTCTTCCAGCTTCTTGATCAGCGACGCCTCGGAATAGCGCGGCGGCGGCTCGGTGGTGTGCTGGGTGGCATTGATCGCCTGACGGGCCAGCTGCTCGCCGGCACGGATCTCGGGCAGGCGACGGTTTTCCTCGTCTTCGGCGTCCTCGTCCTTCTGGTCGGTGTAGGCGGCGATGAAGCCGTCGAAGCGAACGACCGAACCGACGGCGCGAAGCTCCGCCGTGCGGGCGCCATTGACCGCCTCGATTTCGACCGTGGTGCGCTCGATCTCGGCCGACTGCATCTGGCTGGCGATGGCGCGCTTCCAGATCAGCTCGTAAAGCCGCAGCTGGTCGGAATCGAGATACTGCCTGACCGAAGCCGGCGTGCGCATGAAATCGGTCGGGCGGACCGCCTCGTGCGCTTCCTGGGCATTCTTGGCCTTGGCTGTGTACTGGCGCGGCTTTTCCGGGAGGTATCTTGGGCCGAATTCCTTGGCGATGGTGTCGCGGGCGGCGTCGATCGCCTCCGGCGCCATCTGCACGCCGTCGGTTCGCATATAGGTGATCAGGCCGGTGGTCTCGCCGCCGATCTCCATGCCTTCATAGAGGCGCTGCGCCACTTGCATGGTGCGCGTCGCCGAAAAGCCGAGGCCCGACGATGCCGCCTGCTGCAGCGTCGAAGTGGTGAAGGGCGGGCCAGGATTGCGCCGCGTCGGCTTGGCTTCCACCGACAGAGCCTTGAAGGTCGCGCCTTCGAGCATGCCCTTGATATCGTCGGCCTGCGCCTTGCTGGCGATGTCGAGCTTCTGCAGCTTCTTGCGCTCGAACGCGGTCAGCCGCGCCTCGAAGCTGTCGTTACGTGGCGTGCCGAGGAGGGCAGCGATCTGCCAGTATTCCTCGCGGACGAAACGTTCGATTTCGGATTCGCGGTCGCAGACCAGGCGCAGCGCCACCGACTGGACGCGGCCGGCCGAACGGGCGCCCGGCAATTTGCGCCACAGCACCGGCGACAGCGTGAAGCCGACGAGATAATCGAGTGCGCGGCGAGCCAGATAGGCATCGACCAATGGTGCATCGATCTGGCGCGGATTGGCCATCGCTTCCAGCACCGACGACTTGGTTATGGCATTGAAGACGACGCGGCTGACCGGCTTGTCCTTCAACACGCGCTTCTGCTTGAGCACCTCCAGCACGTGCCAGGAAATGGCTTCGCCCTCGCGATCCGGATCCGTGGCGAGGATCAGGCCATCGGCATCCTTGACCGCGTTGGCGATGTCGGTGAGACGCTTTCCGGAAGCGGTGTCGACCGCCCAGGACATGGCGAAATCCTCGTCGGGACGCACCGAACCATCCTTGGCCGGCAGATCGCGGACATGGCCGAACGAGGCCAGAACCTTGAAGTTCTTGCCGAGATACTTGTTGATTGTCTTTGCCTTGGCCGGCGATTCGACGACGACGACGTCCATGAGGTCTCATATCAGCTGTGGGGCGGCAGAAGAATTCCGCTGCGTGACGCATTCAATTGGTCGCTCACATGGCCGCGCTTTTGCGATCGGTCAAGGGCAAGCGGCCAAAATGCGGAGGCGTGTGCCGCAATACACTCTTAGAGTGTATGGAGAAGATCACAAAATTTTTGTCTGGGACGGTTCGTGTTTCGAGCCACCGGGAAAGGCGCCGCGACCAGTTCGTGCTGCGCGTAAATGCCGAACTGGTCGCCGGGTCGCTTGGAGCCGGCGGCCAGCCGAGTCCCGCCGATGGGGTGCGGGATAGAGGTTCGGACGATCAGTCGGCCTTGACGATGTGCCAGACTTCGCCGACGCCGTCGCCCGTGATGTCACCGGCCTTCTTGTCCTTGATGAAGGTGTAGACCGGCTTGCCGTCATAGGCCCACATCTTGGTGCCGTCGGTGCGGTCGACGATGGTCCATTCGTCGTCCGCCTTAGCGCCGTCCTCGGCCTTCAGCGGCGGCCAGTTGGTGGCGCATTTGTCGTAGCAGTTGGTCTTGCCCTTCTCGTCCTTGTCATAGGTATAGAGCGTCATGCCATTGGCATCGGTGTAGATCTTGGTGCCACCGACTTCGGCTTCCTTCCACGCTTCGGCGGCGAAGGATGCGGCGGTGCTGAGCAGAAGGGCGGCCAGGCCGACGGTGATCGTTTTCATGGAAATCTCCCTGGTGATCCGACGAAGCGCGCAGAAATCGCGGCTTCGCTCTGTGAACGCTCGGCGAGGGACATTTCTTCCCCGGCTTGGTCAACTTGGGATTGGCCGCCAACAATTCGTCCGCCGGACCGTATCTGTAGCCAAATGCCACACGATGGTGATTGGCGAACACGGGTTTGCACCGCTATATCGGCGCCAGGGAATCTGGAGTTCTGGAATGCCATTGGACGTCGGCTATGTCAGCGCGGTCGGAGCGGGGGCGATCTCGTTCCTGTCGCCTTGCGTGCTGCCGCTGGTGCCTCCCTATCTCTGCTACATGGCCGGCGTGTCGGTCGACGATTTTCGCGGTGACGATGCCGGCGTCACGGCCAAGGCCGGCGCCCGCGGCGCGCTCATCTATTCCTCGCTCGCCTTCGTACTCGGTTTCTCCACCGTGTTCGTGGCGCTTGGCGCCGGCGCCTCGACCATCGGCCACTGGCTGCGCGTCTGGCAGGAGCCGCTGGCGATGGCTGCCGGGGTGCTGATCATCCTGATGGGGCTGAATTTCCTCGGCATCCTGCGCATCCCGCTTTTGTCGCGCGAGGCGCGCTTCCAGTCGCAGGGCAAGCCCGCCAGCATGGTCGCCGCCTATGTCATGGGGCTGGCCTTCGCCTTTGGCTGGACGCCGTGCATCGGCCCGGTGCTGGGGCCGATCCTGACCTTGGCCGGCGGCCGCGAGACGGTGGGCGAGGGCGCTCTTCTGCTTGCCGCCTATTCGCTTGGCCTCGGCATTCCGTTCCTGATTGCTGCCCTGTTCTCCGGCGCCTTCATGCGCTTCCTCGGCAAATTCCGCGTCCATCTCGGCCGCGTCGAAAAGGCGATCGGCGCGCTGCTGGTCGTCGCCGGCGTGTTCTTCCTCACCGGCGGCGTGCAGACGGTGTCCTACTGGCTGCTGGAGACCTTTCCGCTGCTGGGCCGGCTGGGGTAGAGATCCGCTAATCGAGAGTGAACTGCCTCATCACCTCACCGGAATTTAACCCCATTGGTGCAGCATGGCGCCAGATGCTACCACTCTGCGATTCCTGATCCCATTCATACGGTTGTCCTTCCATGAGCCAGAGATCCTGCTTGTCCGTCATTCTCGCCGCCGGTGAAGGCACGCGCATGAAGAGCGCGATGCCGAAGGTGCTGCACCAGATCGCCGGACTGCCGATGGTCGCCCATGTGGTGAAAGCGGCCGAGGCCGCCGGCGCCCGCAGCCAGGCGCTGGTGATCGGCCATGGCGCCGATGATATGCGCAAGGCGGCGGCGAAATTCGCGCCCAAGGCCGAGACCTTCGTGCAGGAGAAGCGGCTCGGCACTGCGCATGCCGTGCTGGCTGCGCGCGATGCGATATCAAAGGGTTATGACGATATTCTCGTGATGTTCGGCGACACGCCGCTGATCGATGCTGAAGCCCTAGTGGCCGCGCGGCAAAAGCTTGCCGATGGCGCGGCCGTCGTAGTGATCGGTTTCCGTCCGCCCAGCCCGGCCGGCTATGGCCGGCTGATCGAAAAGGGCGGCAAGCTCACCGCCATCCGCGAGGAGAAGGACTGCTCCGCCGAGGAAAAGAAGATCGGCTTCTGCAATGCCGGCATGATGGCGGTGGCGGGCAAGCATGCGCTCGACCTGCTCGACCAGGTTGGCAACAAGAACGCCAAGGGCGAGTACTATCTCACCGACATCGTCGAGATCGCCAGTGCGAAAGGGCTCGATGTCGTCGCCACCGAAACGAGCTTCGAGAGCGCGCTCGGCATCAACAACAGGGCCGAGCTGGCGCAGGCGGAAGGCATCTGGCAACAGCGTCGTCGGGACGAGGCGATGCTGTCGGGCGTAACGCTGATTGCGCCGGACACCGTGTATTTCTCGCACGATACCGAAATCGGCGCCGACACCATCGTCGAGCCCAATGTCTGGTTCGGCCCGGGCGTGAAAATCGCCGGCGGCGCCAAGATCCACGCCTTCAGCCACATCGAAGGCGCGACCGTCGCTGCCAATTGCGACGTCGGTCCGTTCGCACGGCTCAGGCCAGGCGCCGATCTCCGCGAGAAAGCCAAGGTCGGCAATTTCTGCGAGGTCAAGCAGGCGGTCATCGAGGAGGGCGCCAAGGTCAATCATCTGACTTATATCGGCGATGCCCGTGTGGGCGCGGGGGCCAATATCGGCGCCGGCACCATTACCTGCAACTATGACGGCTACTCGAAGTTTTTCACCGACATCGGCGAGGGCGCCTTCATCGGTTCGAACTCGTCGCTGGTGGCGCCGGTTACGATCGGCAAGGGCGGCTACATCGCCTCGGGTAGCGTCATAACCGAAAGCGTGCCGGACGATGCGCTGGCCTTCGGCCGCGCCCGCCAGAAGACCATTCCCGGCAAGGGCAAGGAATTGCGCGAGCGCTTCGCGTCTGCCGCAGCGGCGAAGAAAAAGGCCGGCACCGGCCATTAACCGCCGAAGCAATTGAACAACCGAGGAATTGCGGTAACCGGATTGCAAGAGCGGTGTGTCATGGTGCATCGGGTTGAGAAGCGTTCCGTTACAGCAGACGAAACGCAAAGTGACTTTCGCGGCGGGCCGGCAATCCCTAGATAGCGCTGGTTTTCCATCGGGACTGGTTTTCCAGGTGAATCGGGGGCAGGCGCATGTGCGGTATCGTCGGAATTGTCGGCCAGAGCCAAGTCGCGCCGCTCATCGTCGATGCTTTGAAGCGGCTGGAATATCGCGGCTATGACTCGGCCGGTGTCGCCACGATCGAGCATGGCCGGCTTGGCCGCCGCCGCGCCGAAGGCAAGCTGATCAACCTCGAACGCCGGCTGAAGGACGAGCCGCTCGATGGCACGATCGGCATCGGCCACACGCGCTGGGCCACACATGGCGTGCCCAACGAGACCAACGCCCATCCGCATTTCTCCGACGGCGTCGCCATCGTTCACAACGGCATCATCGAGAATTTCGCCGAGTTGCGCGATGAGCTGATCCGCGACGGCTATTCCTTCTCGTCGCAGACCGATACCGAGGTCGTAGCGCATCTGGTGGCGCGGCAGCTTGCCAAAGGGCTGAAGCCGATCGAGGCGGCGCACCAGGCGCTGAAGCGGCTGGAAGGCGCCTTTGCTCTGGCCATCATGTTCACCGGCGACGAGGATCTCATCGTCGGCGCCCGCAATGGCCCGCCGCTGGCCGTCGGCCATGGCGATGGCGAGATGTTTCTGGGCTCCGACGCCATCGCGCTGGCGCCGTTCACCAATTCCATCACCTATCTCGAAGACGGCGACTGGGCGGTGGTGCGCCGCGATGGCGTCACCATCTTCGACATCGACGGCAAAGAGGTTGCCCGCAAGCGCCAGCAATCACTGTCGACCAGCTTCATGGTCGACAAGGGCAACCGCCGCCATTTCATGGAAAAGGAAATCCATGAACAGCCCGAAGTGATCTCGCATACGCTGGCGCACTATGTCGATTTCGTCTCTGGCGTGTCGAAGCCGCTGGAACTGCCGTTCGACTTCGCTAAGATCGGCCGGCTGGCGATCTCGGCCTGCGGCACCGCCTATCTCGCGGGGTTGATCAGCAAATACTGGTTCGAGCGCTATGCGCGGCTGCCGGTCGACATCGATGTCGCCTCGGAATTCCGCTATCGCGAAATGCCGTTATCGGCTGATGATGCTGCCTTCTTCATCTCGCAGTCCGGCGAAACCGCCGACACGCTGGCCTCGCTGCGCTATTGCCGCAAGGCGGGCATGAAGATCGGCGCCATCGTCAATGTGCGCGAATCGACCATGGCGCGCGAATCCGACGTGGTGCTGCCGACGCTGGCCGGGCCGGAAATCGGCGTCGCCTCGACCAAGGCTTTCACCTGCCAGCTTTCGGTTCTGGCGTCGCTTGCGGTGCGCGCCGCCGTGGCGCGCGGGACGATCTCGAAGGACGAGGAAAAGACGCTGGTGCGCGCGCTTTCGGAAGCGCCGCGCTATGCCAACCAGGTGCTCAAGCTCGAGGAGCAGATCGAGCGCATCGCGCGCGAAATCTCGCGCTACAAGGACGTGCTCTATCTCGGCCGCGACACCAATTTCCCGCTGGCCATGGAAGGCGCGCTGAAACTCAAGGAAATCTCTTACATCCATGCCGAGGGCTATGCCGCGGGCGAACTGAAACACGGGCCGATCGCGCTGATCGACGAGAACATGCCGGTCATCGTCATCGCGCCGCATGACCGCATCTTCGAAAAGACGGTGTCGAACATGCAGGAAGTGGCGGCGCGCGGCGGCAAGATCATCCTGATCACCGACGCCAAGGGCGCGGCGCAGGTCAGCGTCAAGACGATGGAGACGATCATCCTGCCAGACGTGCCGGAAATCATCTCGCCGATCATCTACGCGCTGCCGATCCAGATGCTGGCCTACTACGCCGCCGTCTTCATGGGCACCGACGTCGACCAGCCGCGCAATCTAGCGAAATCGGTGACCGTGGAGTAGTCGGCGCTCATCGGCGGTCTTAAAAACTTCGCGGTTCCAAAGCGCCGTTCGCTTCACTAGTGTGGCCCTGCAACCCGCGTCCCCGGTGAACCATGTCCGATGCTCCCAGAACTTCCGGCATGACCCGGCTGAGGAACTATTTCCTCACAGGCTTTATCGTCTGCGCGCCGCTGGCGATCACCGCCTATATCGCCTGGTCGTTCGTCGGCTGGGTCGATTCCTGGGTGAAGCCGTACATTCCGGCGCGCTACAGCCCCGACACCTATTTGCCGTTTCCGGTGCCCGGCTTCGGCCTGATCGTGGCGCTCGTGCTGATCACGCTGATCGGCTTCATGACCGCCAACATCGTCGGCCGCGCGATCGTCAATTTCGGCGAACGGCTGCTTGGCCGTATGCCGCTGGTGCGCGGCATCTACGGTTCGCTGAAGCAGATATTCCAGACGGTGCTGTCGAACAAGGGCGATATGTTCCGCCAGGTCGGGCTGGTCGAATATCCGCGAAAAGGCGTCTGGTCGCTGGTGTTCGTCGCCAGTGAAAAGGAAACCGAGATCAACCAGAAGCTCGACCATGCAGGCGACCCGATGATCGCCGTGTTCATGCCGTGCACGCCGAACCCTACCACCGGTTTCCTGATGTACGTGCCGAAATCCGACATCGTGCTGCTCGACATGACGATCGAGGACGGCGCCAGGCTGATCGTCTCGGCCGGGCTGGTGGCGCCCGAAGTCAAGCCGAAAATGGTGACTATGAACGGCCAGCCGATCGACGGAGATCTCGCCAACCCGCCGCTTGGCGCTTTGGCTCAGCCGGCACGCAAGAGCCGCACGGCCTCGTCGCGGCCGAACAAATAGAGCAGCAGCCGCAGCGCCTCGCCGCGCTCAGACTGTAGTTCCGGATCACGCGACAGGATCAGCCTTGCATCGTCGCGGGCTGCTTCGAGCAAGTCGGCGTGCACCTCGATGCGCGCCACCTGGAAGCCCGGCGTGCCGGACTGGCGGGTGCCGAGCAATTCGCCTTCGCCGCGCAGCTTCAGATCCTCTTCGGCGATCAGGAACCCGTCCTCGGTCTCGCGCATCACCGACAGCCGGCGCTTGGCCGTTTCGCCGAGCGGGTCCTTGTAGAGCAGCACGCAGGAAGAAGGCTTGTCGCCGCGGCCGACGCGGCCGCGCAACTGGTGCAGTTGCGCCAGGCCAAAACGTTCGGCATGCTCGATGACCATGATGGTGGCGTCCGGCACGTCGACGCCGACCTCGATGACGGTGGTGGCGATCAGGATGCGGGTTTCGCCGGCCTTGAACGCGCGCATCGCCTCGTCCTTTTCGGCGCCCTTCATGCGGCCGTGGACGAGGCCGATGCGATCGCCGAACAAGGGCTGCAGCGAGGCAAAACGGTCCTCGGCCGACATCAACTTGATCTCTTCGGATTCCTCGACCAGCGGGCAGATCCAGTAGATCTTCTGGCCGTCGGCAACCGCGTCCAGCATGCGACCGACCAGTTCGTCCAGCCGTTCCAGCGGCAGCGTGACGGTGCGGATCGGCTGGCGGCCGATCGGTTTTTCCGTCAGCTTGGAGACGTCCATGTCGCCGAAGGCGGTCAGCACCAGAGTGCGCGGGATCGGCGTCGCCGTCATCACCAGCATGTCGGGGGCGTCGCCCTTGGCGGTGATGGCAAGCCGCTGGTGGACGCCGAAGCGGTGTTGCTCGTCGACCACGGCAAAGACGAGGTCGTGATAGGTCACCGTTTCCTGGAACAGCGCATGGGTGCCGACGACGATGTCGATCTCGCCGCTGGCGAGACCTGATAGCGTTTCAGTGCGTTCGCGGCCCTTTTCGCGGCCGGTCAGGATAGCGACGCGTAGGCCGGCCTGTTCGGCCAGCGGCGTGATTGTCGCCAGATGCTGGCGCGCCAGGATTTCGGTCGGCGCCATCAAGGCCGCCTGGCCGCCGGCCTCCACGGCGCGCGCCATGGCGAGCAGCGCCACCACCGTCTTGCCGGAGCCGACATCGCCTTGCAGCAGGCGCAGCATGCGCTCGGGGTCGGCGAGATCGGCATTGATTTCGGCGAGCGCGAATTCCTGGCTGCCGGTCAATGAATAGGGCAGGGCCGCACGCAGTTTCTCGACGATGCGGCCGTCGCCGATGAGCGGCCGGCCCGACAGCCGGCGCACCTTTGCCCGCACCAGCGCCAGCGAGACCTGGCCGGCGAGAAGCTCGTCATAGGCAAGGCGGCGCCATGCCACCCCCTCGATGGCGACATCGATCGGGTCCGCGGGATAGTGGATGCGAGCGAGCGCGTCGGCGAAGGCGGGGAAAGTCTGCTTGCGCATGAAGGCGCCGTCCTGCCATTCCGGCAATTCCGGCAGCCGGCCGAGCGCCTGGCCGATGGCGCGGCGCAGCACCTTGCCCGACAGGCCGGCGGTCAGCGGATAGACCGGTTCGACCAGCGGCAGTGTTTCCGCCTCGCTCACCAGGGCGATATGGTCGGGATGGACCATGGTCGGGCGGCCGTTGAACCACTCCATGCGGCCGGAGACGACGACATGCTCGCCCACCGGCATCGCCTTTTCGAGATAGGCGGCATGGGCGTGGAAGAAGATCAGGCCGATCTCGCCGGTGTCGTCATGGGCATAGACGCGGTAAGGCACCGACCGGTTGCCCCGCGGCGGCGGCTGGTGGCGGTCGATGCGCACGTCGAGCGTGACGATGGCGCCGGCCGGCGCAAGCGCGATGCCGGGACGATTGCGGCGGTCTATGACGGTGTGCGGCAGAACGAACAACAGGTCGCCGGCGCGCGCCGGCCGTTCGCCGAGATCGGCCGCCACCACCTTCTCAATCAGAGCGCCAACCTTGGGGCCGACGCCGGCAAGCGAAGTGATCGGGACGAAGAGAGGGTCGAGGAGGGAGGGGCGCATGGCTTCACTCTCCCCCCTGTGGGGAGGGTCGATCCGCGAAGCGGAGCGGGATGGGGGTAGGTGCGCGGCTAACTTTCGAGGAAGTCGGTAGGTCAGCGCCGCACCCCCACCCCGTCTCACTCGCTTCGCTTTGCGAAGCGTGCTCGCCGACCCTCCCCACAAAGGGGAGGGTGAAGTGCGGGCGGTGTCCGGCACCAGCGTTGTCAGGAGTGTTCTTCACACCCGGGATGTTTAGCCGCCCACCCGTGCGTTGCAAGGCTGACACCGCCCTCTATCCACGCTATATGCGCCGCACCAAGCAAGGATGCGGCACGATGACCGGGACGAAACGATCGAGCGAGGGGCTGGATATCAGGCGCCGCAAGCTGTTGTTCCGCTCCTGGCATCGCGGGATGCGCGAGATGGACCTTATCCTCGGTACGTTTGCCGACAACGAGATCGGCGCCTTGACCGGCGATGAAATCGACCAATATGAAAGGCTCCTCGACATCCCCGACACCGAATTCCTGCCCATGGTCACCGGCGAACGCCCGGTTCCCGGGAATATCGACTGTGCCGTCCTGCAAAAGATCCTGGCATCGCGCCGGACCATGACATTTTAAACGTGCAACCATGAGCCTCATTCCCAGAATCGGTCTGCCGAAAGGCCGCGCCGGCCAGTTCATCGTCGATGGCGTTGCCGATGGCTACGAAGCTTTTGCTCTGGTGCAGGCGATCCATGAGATTGCGCCTGACAAACCGGTGCTGTTCGTGGCGCGCGACGGCCAGCGCCTGCCGTCGATCATCGAGGCGCTGACCTTTGCCGCCCCCGGCCTGCCGGTGTTGGAGTTGCCGGCCTGGGATTGCCTGCCCTATGACCGCGTTTCTCCCGGCTCCGATGCCGCCGCCAAGCGGCTCGACGCGCTGACGGCGATGATCGCGCTGGCGAAAAAGCCGCATCGCGCCGTCATCCTGACCACTGCCAATGCGCTGCTGCAGCGCATTCCGCCGGCCGATCTGGTCGAAGCGCAGACTTTCCACGCAAAGCCCGGCAACCAGATCGACATGAACGCGCTGGTGTCCCGGCTGGAGATTTCCGGCTTCGAGCGGGTGCCGACGGTGCGCGGTATCGGCGAATTCGCCGTGCGCGGCGGCATCCTCGACCTCTACGCACCCGGCTGGACGGAAGCACTGCGGCTCGATTTCTTCGGCGACACGCTGGAATCGATCCGCGTCTTCGACGCCGCCACGCAGCGCACCACCGGCCAGCGCAAGTCGATGGCGCTGCAGGCGATGAGTGAAGTGGCGCTGACCCCCGAAACCATCAGCCGCTTCCGCCGCTCCTATATCGAAGGCTTTGGCGCGCCGCAGCGCGACGACGGCCTTTATGCGGCGGTGAGCGAAGGGCGGCGCTTTGCCGGCATGGAGCACTGGCTGCCGCTGTTCTACGAGCGGCTCGAGACAGTGTTTGATTATCTGCCGGATGCGCCTGTCATCTTCGACCATCTGGCGCACGAAGCGCTGGCTGAGCGTCACACGCTGATCCTCGACCACTACGAAGCGCGCCGCAAACAGGCCGACGCCGCGTTGAAGGACGCCGTGCCCTACAAGCCGGTGGCGCCGGACCTGCTCTATCTCTCACCGGAAAACCTCGTAGCGTCGCTCGGACCGCGCGAAGCCATCGACTTCACCGCCTTCGACGCGCCCGATGTCGGGGCCAAGAAGGTCTTCCATGGCGGCTCGCGCCATGGCCGCAGCTTTGCCGAGGAACGGGCTGACCCAAACATCAACGTCTTCGATGTCGTCGTAAAACACATCGCTGACGAGCGCGCGGCGCGCCGCCGGGTCATCGTCGCCGGCTGGACCGAAGGCTCGCTCGACCGGTTGGGCCAGATCCTGGCCGAGCACCATCTCGGCAATCTCGTGCCGGTGGCGACGCTGGCCGAGGCGGAAAAGCTCGAGCCGGGGCAGGCGGCACTCGCCGTGCTGCCGCTGGAATCCGGCTTCGAGACCGAACAGCTGGTTGTCGTCGCCGAGCAGGACATTCTGGGCGACCGGCTGATCCGCCGCTCGAAGCGCAAGAAGCGCGCGTCGGATTTCATCGCCGAGGCCTCGTCGCTGTCGGCCGGCGACATCGTCGTCCACGCCGATCACGGCATTGGCCGCTTCATCGGCCTGCGCACCATCGAGGCGGTCGGCGCGCCGCATGACTGCCTGGAAATCCACTATGCCGGCGACGACCGGCTGTTCCTGCCGGTGGAAAACATCGAGCTTCTGTCGCGCTACGGCTCTGACACAGCCGAGGCGACGCTGGACAAGCTCGGCGGCGGCGCCTGGCAGTCGCGCAAGGCGCGGCTGAAGAAGCGCCTGCTCGACATGGCCGGACAGTTGATCCGCATTGCCGCCGAGCGCCAGATGCGTACCGCGCCGCCCATGGTGCCGGCGGAAGGGCTTTACGGCGAATTCTCGGCGCGCTTTCCCTATGAGGAGACCGACGACCAGCAGGGCGCGATCGATGCCGTCGTGGACGATCTCGGCGCCGGCAAGCCGATGGACCGGCTGATCTGCGGCGATGTCGGCTTCGGCAAGACCGAAGTGGCGTTGCGCGCCGCCTTCATCGCGGCGATGGAAGGGTTCCAGGTCGCGGTCGTGGTGCCGACGACGCTGTTGTCGCGCCAGCATTTCAAGACTTTTTCGCAGCGCTTCTCCGGCCTGCCGATCCGCGTCGGCCAGGCCTCGCGGCTGGTCGGCGCCAAGGAACTGGCGGAAACCAAGAAAGCCATCGCCGAGGGGCAGGTCGACATCGTCATCGGCACCCATGCACTGCTCGGGTCGGCGATCTCGTTCAAGAATCTCGGCCTGCTGATCATCGACGAGGAGCAGCATTTTGGAGTCAAGCACAAGGAACGGCTGAAGGACCTCAAGACCGACGTCCACGTGCTGACGCTGTCGGCGACGCCGATCCCGCGCACGCTGCAGCTTGCCTTGACCGGCGTGCGCGAACTGTCGCTGATCGCCACGCCGCCGGTCGACCGCATGGCGGTGCGCACCTTCATCTCGCCTTTCGACCCGCTGGTCATCCGCGAGACGCTGCTGCGCGAACGCTACCGCGGCGGCCATTCCTTCTATGTCGTTCCGCGCATCAGCGATCTCGCCGAAATCCATGATTTCCTGCGCGAATCCGTCCCCGAGCTGAAGGTGGCGGTGGCCCATGGCCAGATGCCGCCGGGCGAACTCGACGACATCATGAACGCCTTCTATGACGGCCAGTACGACGTGCTGTTGTCGACCACCATCGTCGAATCCGGGCTCGACATTCCGACCGCCAACACGCTGATCATCCATCGCGCCGATATGTTCGGCCTGTCGCAGCTCTACCAGCTGCGCGGCCGCGTCGGCCGTTCCAAGGTGCGGGCATATGCGTTGTTCACGCTGCCGGCCAACCGCAAGCTCACCGACACGGCCGAGCGCCGGCTGAAGGTGCTGCAGTCGCTGGACACGCTTGGCGCTGGGTTCCAGCTCGCCAGCCACGACCTCGACATCAGGGGCGCCGGCAATCTACTCGGCGAAGAACAATCCGGACACATCAAGGAGGTCGGCTTCGAGCTTTACCAGCAGATGCTGGAAGAGGCGGTGGCCGAGGTGAAGGACTCCGGCGAGGTCCAGGACGGCGGCTGGTCGCCGCAGATCGCTGTCGGCACGGCTGTCATGATCCCGGAAAGCTACGTGCCGGACCTTCAGCTCAGGCTGGCGCTCTACCGCCGCCTTGGCGATCTCGAAAACACCGAGGAGATCGATGCTTTCGGCGCCGAGCTGATCGACCGCTTCGGCCCGCTACCGGAGGAAGTGAAGCATCTGCTCAAGATCGTCTTCATCAAGGCACTCTGCCGCAGGGCCAATGTCGAAAAGCTCGATGCCGGCCCCAAGGGCGTCGTCATCCATTTCCGCAAGCGCGAGTTTTCCAACCCGGTCGGGCTGGTCAAGTACATCGGCGAACAGGGCTCGCTGGCCAAGATCAGGGCCGACCACAGCGTGGTCTTCATCCGCGACTGGCCGACAGCCGAGAAGCGTCTGGCGGGCTCGGCTGTCGTCATGACCCAGCTGGCGCGGCTGGTGGCCGCCTAGACTTTCGGATGGAAATTCGACTGCAACTGCAGGTCGGATGCCGAGAACGTGCCGGCGCCGACGATGACGTGCCCGGCAGGCACGGTGAAGCCGCGCGCGGCGCCGGCGCCTTTCAGCAATCCGGCCCGGCGGTCGGGGTCGGGCTCACGAAAACTGCCGCCCGGTTCCAGCCGGCAACTGTCGACTGTGATTGCACCGAGAAGCTGGCTGCCTGAACCCAGCACCGTTTCGCCGAAGACCGCCGCGCCGTTGAGATAGCGGCCTCGATCGCCGATCACGATCGAGGCTCCCGGCCTGTTGGCCTTTGCAGTAAAACCGCCTTCGCCAAACTGGTTGCGTGAGCCGACGCGGATTGCGCCGGCGGATGCTTCGAACAGTGTGTTGGCGTGGAAAATGTTGGCGTCGCCGATCTCCAGCGCGCCACCGTCGGTGCAGAACAGGTAGACGCCGGGGAAGAAGACGTTGCCTCGCCCGATGACGGCGCCTGCGGAAATCAGCGTGGAGTAGGGGTCGTAGATCACGTTGCCGCGCTCGGACAGGCCAACCACCTCTTCGATCGCAAACAGGCCTTTCTCGCGGCGCACGCGGTCAAGGTAGGCGGACACGGACATAGGGACTCCATGGAGAATTGTTGCGCAGCGGACGATGACCGGCGCGACTAGATCGGTGAGGATCGATTCTGGCACCAAGCGATATTGCACAGCCGTCGCGAAGATAAGAAGCCAAAGTGGGTCGCGGCATGGAGCTCCCCATCATTCGCCAGCGCTTGAATTCCGGTCTAGAATAGAAAATCGGCTTCGTGTATGGAGCCGCCATCCCCATATGGGGCGGGAATGGCGGGCAAAAGCCTGCTGGAAAGAGCGTTTGGGTGCAGCGATGACGAAATGGTCGCCGAATTCTTGGAGAGCAAAGCCGATCAAGCAGGTTCCTGCCTATCCGGACCTCGCCGCGCTGAAGAACACGGAAGCCCAGCTCGCCACCTTTCCGCCGCTGGTTTTTGCCGGTGAGGCGCGCAAGCTGAAGAAGCAGCTTGCGGCTGTCGCTGCCGGCGACGCATTCCTTCTGCAGGGCGGCGATTGCGCCGAGAGTTTCGCCGAACATGGCGCCGACAACATCCGCGACTTCTTCCGCGTCTTCCTGCAGATGTCGGTGGTGCTGACCTTTGCCGGCGCGCAGCCGGTGGTGAAGGTCGGCCGTGTCGCCGGCCAGTTCGCCAAGCCGCGCTCGTCCGACAATGAGACCAAGGGCGAGGTGACGCTGCCGAGCTATCGCGGCGACATCATCAACGGCATCGAGTTCGACCCGAAGTCGCGTATTCCCGACCCGGCCCGCCAGGAGATGGCTTACCGCCAGTCGGCGGCGACGCTCAACCTGTTGCGCGCCTTCGCCCAGGGCGGCTATGCCAGCCTGGAGAACGTGCATAGCTGGATGCTGGGTTTCGTCTCCGACAGCCCGCAAGGCGAGAAGTATGGCATGCTCGCCAACCGCATCACCGAGACGATGGACTTCATGAAGGCCGTCGGCATCACCTCGGAGACCAACTACGCGCTGCGCGAGACCGACTTTTACACCAGTCACGAGGCGCTGCTGCTCGGCTATGAAGAGGCGCTGACCCGCGTCGATTCGACCTCCGGCGACTGGTACGCAACGTCGGGCCACATGATCTGGATCGGCGACCGCACCCGACAGCCCGACCATGCGCATGTCGAATATTGCCGCGGCATCAAGAACCCGCTCGGCCTCAAATGCGGCCCGTCGCTGACGACTGACGGCCTGCTGGAGCTCATCGATCTGCTCAATCCGGAGAACGAGCCGGGCCGGCTGACGCTGATCGCCCGCTTCGGCTCCGACAAGGTCGCCGACCATCTGCCGAAGCTGGTGCGCGCGGTGCAGAAGGAAGGTCGCAGCGTCGTGTGGTCGTCCGACCCGATGCACGGCAATACGATCGAGGCTGCCGGCTACAAGACGCGGCCGTTCGACCGCATCCTCAAGGAAGTGCAGACCTTCTTCGAGGTGCATCGCGCCGAAGGCACGCACCCCGGCGGCATCCATGTCGAGATGACCGGCAAGAACGTCACCGAATGCACCGGCGGCGCCCGCGCCATCACCGCCGAGGAGCTGCAGGACCGCTATCACACCCATTGCGACCCGCGCCTCAACGCCGACCAGGCGATCGAGCTGGCGTTCCTGGTGTCGGATCTCTTGAAGAAGAGCCATCCGGTGCAGCACAAGCAGGTGGCTAACGGCTGAACCCGTTTTCAGAATTGAAATGATAAGCGCCAGAGAAATCCGGCGCTTTTTCGTTTGATCAACGCCCGCGTTCCCAGCGCAATCCGTTGAGCCGGGGATCGTTGGCAAAGGCGGTTCTGGAAAACTCGATGCGCCTTTCCGGAAATTCGCAGATCGCCTGGACGCCGAGGGAGCCCAGCCGGATGCGCCATGTGTGCGGCTCCAGCGGCTTGGCCTTGGTAAAGCCGCGGCATGTCAGCAGCGCCACATTGACGCCCTTCGGGTCGCGCGCCGAACGGTAACGGATCGCCTCCAGCCCAGCCTCACGCGCGACATCGGCAATCGCCTGGCTGGCGGCATAGTCGGTCGGATGCGTCCAATGGGCCCGGTCGCGGTCGAGCGGCGGCCGCGTCAGGTCGACGGCCTTGTCGGTACGGATCGCGGCGGCGAAGGCGGTGTATTCGGCGGCGTCGTGCGGCCATGGCGTGTCGGGCGAATCGGCGAAGAACAACAAGCGGTAGAAGGCCATTTCGGCGACCGCCGTCATGATCGTCTCCGCGGCATAGTAGACACCCAGGGTGCGGCCAGCGCGGCGGAAGCGCGAGCCGTAGGGATAGATCGAGCCGTAGCGGAAGGGCGTCGCCAGGAGATAGTGGAGATGCCGGCATTCCATGGGGATTTGCGGCTTGGTCTCCTCGATCAGATCCTCGAGCAGCGCCTGTTCGTCCAGCGTGTCGACGATCTTCAGCGTCGAGACGCGGTGCTGCGCCTCGACCATGCGCCAGTATTTGCCGTCGAGCCGGACGGCTTCAGACGAGAGCGCGTCGGGAGTCCAGATAGGCAATGACATCGACAAGCCCGGTAATAGTGAGGATCTTTTCAAGCGGGCTGCCATCGAAAGCCGTGTTGGCGTTCTTCAGCCATGCCCGGGCTATCGTCTCGTCACCGCCGACAATGGCATCGAGCGAACGGAACAGCCGCACGAACAGCACCGCGAGTTCGAACGGCTTGGTGCCGCGCTCCAGCAGGAATTCCTGCCTGCGCATGCGTGAAACCGTGGCTTCCGAGACGCCGATGATCGACGCAAGCACCCTGGCGGTTATATCCAAGAGTTCGGCGGCGCGCAGCGTGGCCTTGGTCAGAACCGCGTTTTCGGCCGCCTTCGCGGTCAGATCAGGGGCGGCAGCATTGGGTAGTGTAACAGACATGGCCTCTCTCTTTCCATGGAAAATATAGTCCACGGAAATTCATATGGAAAGAGGCGGGATCCGATAAATTTGCCTGTGCCCGGGAATTGGCTGCACGCCGAAGCGTCAGTCTTTCTTGTAGAGCAGCCAGTTCTTGCCGGTGCGGCCGGCCATTGTCGAGTGCCGGGTGACGCGGTTGCGCCCGCCAACCTTGGAGCGGTAGAGCGCCCGGTCCGCCTTGGTGTAAAGATCCTCCGGGCTTTCCGCTTCGGAAGCCATGCAGATGCCCATGGAAACGGTCACCGTGCCGTAATTGGCGCCGGTCTGGCTGCTGGTGAACGGCGTCTGTTCGATCAGCACGCGGATGCGTTCGGCGATCTCGTAAGTGGTATCCTCGCTGGCGCCCTCGACGATCAGCGCGAATTCCTCGCCGCCGGTGCGGGCAACGAACATGTCTTCACGGATGCTGGTCTGGAAGATTTCAGCGACGATCTGGATGATCTTGTCGCCGACCGGGTGGCCGTAGCGATCGTTGACACCCTTGAAATGGTCGATGTCGGCAAGGATCAGGGCGTTGAACAGGATCCCCTTGTTGGAGGTGTAAATCGCCGTGATTTGCTTGTCGAAGGCGCGGCGGTTCCAGATATGCGTCAAGGGGTCGGTGTCGGCGAGCCGCTTGTACTCCTCAAGCTTCGACTTGACGCTCTCCAGTTCCGCCGTCTTGTCGCTCAGCGTGGTTGCAACCTGCTTGCCGTGGTCGAGGGTCGAGTTGGTGGCCGCCGCCATGGCGCTGGCGACCTTCTGCAGCAGATCCTGCGAAAGCAGGCTGCGGTTGGCGAGGCCACTCGATGTCTCATCGAGGATCTTGCCGTATTTCTCGATATGGCTACGTTCGCTGCGCAGCAGCAAGGCGATGTCCTCGAGTTCCCTGGCCAGCACGTCGCGCGCCTGCTCGACAATGCCGGGACCGTGATGCTGGGCAAAGAAAGCGCGGCCGATGCGGTCGAGATCGTCCTGCGTCGGCTGGTTGCCCAGCGCGACGACGGCCAGGCCGAGTTCGCGATTGGTGCCTTTCAGTGCTTCGTAGAAGATTTCGTAATTGCGCGGCAGGCCAAGCACGCCGAGCTGACGCATGGTCGCCACAACGGCTGTTGCAATGTCGCTGTTTCGGTCGGTCTGGACGGCTGCCGGCTGCATGTTCTGTTCACTCTGCCTCTGGGAACCATCGCAGACCGTGCGAGATGCCGCCGACCGGAGAGTGCCAGCCGTATTTCGGATCATCCTGCGAAAGACACGTCCCCAATCGCGACATTCGCTTGGCAACGACCATAGATGCGCCGGCGCTAAAGTTTCCTTAATGTGCCGCCAGGTAACGCGTCCGTTCTACCGCAGGCTGCAGAAATGGTTTGCAAAGATCCTGAGGTCAGGTCCGAACACGCCCACCCCATGTCGCATTTGCCGGTGCCCGGCTGCGGCAAAACTGAAATCCTCTCGGCCAGCGGCGAAGCCGTGGACGATGGCTGGTGGAGGCAGGGATGAGCAACAACCACAGCGGATCTTGCCTGTGTGGAGCCGTGCGTTTCCAGACGCGAGGGCCGTTGCGCGGCGTCATTTATTGCCACTGTTCGCAGTGCCGCAAGCAGAGCGGGCATTTTTACGCCGCGACCAACGTCGCCGACGGCGACATCACGATAACCGGCGCCGACAACATCAGCTGGTACGAATCGTCTTCCTTTGCCAAGCGCGGCTTTTGCAAGATCTGCGGCTCGGTGCTGTTCTGGAAGCCGGGTCAGAATGCGTATGTCTCAGTTCTGGCCGGATCGTTCGACAACCCGACCGGGCTCGAAGGCCAATGCCACATCTTTGTCGGCGACAAGGGCGATTACTATACGATCGACGATGGACTGCCGCAGTTCGAGAAGTCGACGCCGACGATCAAGGTTGCGGAGGAGTGATTTTGCGGCGGCTGCCTTATTCCCTTGATCCAGCCATTGCGATATCCCCTGCCGGTGATTCGAAGGGGATGCGGCATGCAGCGGCTGATCGGTGCTTACTTCAATTCTGTGCGAGCCTTTCGCAAGCTCGCCGCCAGCGAAAGGGCATTTCAGCAGGAACTGATGCTGCTGGTGCTGGCGCTGCCGCTCGGCTGGTTCGTCTCGGTCTCGTGGCGCGGCTACGCGCTGTTGATCGGCGCGGTGCTGCTGCTCATCATGGTCGAAGTGCTGAACACCGGCATCGAGGCAGCCTGCGATGCCTTCAGTCGCGAGTTCAACGTCGACATCCAGCTCGCCAAGGACTGCGGCTCGCTGGCGGTGCTGATTTCGGTTGTTATCGTCGCCGGCGTCTGGGGAATCGCCCTCATCGAGCGCATCACGGGACTACCGATCTGATCTGAACGCTCCCATATGTTAGTCACCAAAGGAGACTGACGTCGTGGAAGCCAATTTTCTGCTGCTTGAAAGAGCCGGCCTGCCGGAAGACCTGCGCTGGCTGGCGGAAAAATATCCGCGCGAGACATGGCAGGGCCACGCCAACATCCACGGCATGGCAAACATGTGGCTGCAGCGGCACGACATGTTCCGAGAGCTGGGCGGCATGCTCACCAACGGCATTGGCGACTATCGCGAAGGCAGGCTGACGGCGCCGGATTTCGCGCGCTGGTTCGCGCCGCGGCTGAACCACTTTCTCGGCAATCTCGACGGCCACCACAATGTCGAGGACTACCAATATTTCCCGGCTTTCGCCAAGGCGGAGCCGCGCCTGAAGCGCGGCTTCGAAATCCTCGATGCCGACCATCACACCATTCATGAGGGGTTGGAGCGCAACGCCGAGACGGCGAACGCCTTCATCCGCACGCTCGAGGAGAGCGAGGACAGGCAACGCTTCGCCGCCGACGCCTATGCGGACGAGAACAGCCGGCTGATCGCCATGCTGAAGCGGCATCTGGCCGACGAGGAAGATCTCATCATCCCGCTGATCCTCGATCGCGGCGACCGGACTCTGGTCGAGGACGACGACTGAACCTTACGATATGGTTTCGCTGTCGCGGGCGTCCTTGGCGCGCTCCTTGCCGGCGACGGTGCGGGCGATGAGCCAGGCAAGGATGGCGACACCCAGACCTATGGCAAGCGCGATCAGCAGCCGTTCGTGATGGAGCAGTGCCTTGCCTATCATCTGCTCGGCGCCGAGGCCGAAGACGTAGCCGATGCCGCAGAACAAAGCCGCCCAGACCAGCGACGACACCGCGTTGAGGATAACGAAGCGCGCTACCGAAATGCTGGCGAAACCGGCCGCGATGCCGCCGACCAGGCGCAGGCCATAGATGTAGCGGTTGGACAGGACGAATATGTTGGGATGGGACGAGACGAGACGGTAGGCGTGGTTGAAGCCGGGCCTCGCCTTCAGTTTCAGCACCCTGGGATGGTCGGCAAAGCTGCGGCCGAGGACGAAGAAAAACGTGTCGCCGACGAAGGCGCCAATGGCGGCCGCGAGGAAAGCCTTCCAGAGGATGAAGACATGCTGATGGGCGAAGAAGCCGCCGAGGATGGCCGCACTTTCGCCTTCGGCGACACAGCCCAGGAAAACCGCGATCAACCCATATTGCTCGATGAGGTGATGGACGATCCCGGTCATTGAGAGGTTTGCCGGCCCGACAGTTTTTCGTCTATGCGGTTCACCTGTTCGGCCAGGCGCGCGATGTCCTCGCGCATGCCGATGATCTGGCTGTGGCGCAGTTCGTCCAGCTTTTCATGCAGAGCCATGATCTCGATCTCGGCCTTGAGGTTGACCTCATAGTCATGCGCGGCGTCGATGCGGTCGCGCGCGGCCTGTCGGTTCTGCGACATCATGATCACCGGCGCCTGCAGGGCGGCGATCATCGACAGCACCAGGTTGAGGAAGATGAAGGGGTAGGGGTCGAACGAGTCTCGCCCGAGCAGCCACCAATTGGCGCCGATCCACAGCACCAGGAAAGCAATGAAGGACAGGATGAACGTCCACGAGCCGCCGATGCGGGCAATGGCATCGGCGATCCGGTCGCCGGCGCCCTGAAGGCCGGTGAGGCTGTCGTTGATATCCTGCGAGATGGGCTTGCGGTCGACAGTGCTCTGCAACACCCGCCGCTCGAGCTCGCTGAGGCCCTCCGGCGTTCGCTTCAGCCAGCGGTTGGCCAGTTCTGGCACGGTTTTGTGCATGGATGTCTCCATAGGAAAAGCGTCGGCTTGGCAGCCTCGTTTGCATATAGGAAGATGGCGTTTCGTCAAAAGCGCGGCGCGAGGATGCAGGATGCCCGATTTCGCGAAGATTCGCGCCCGTGCTGCAAAACGCAAAGGCGGCGACGCGGTGCTGACCTCGCTGCTCGGGCCGGCGCCTGACAATGCTGCCGTTGCCGACATTACGGACGATCGCATCCTGTCGACGATGGCCGAGCGGGTGTTTGCCGCCGGCTTCGTCTGGCGCGTCATCGAACAGAAATGGCCGGGCTTCGAGGAAGCCTTTCTCCATTTCGACCCGAAACGGCTGTTGTTTCAACCTGATGACTTCTGGCACGACCTGACGGCTGATCAACGCATTGTGCGCAACCCGCAGAAGATCAAATCCGTCCGCGACAACGCCGCCTTCGTTGAGCGTGTGTCGAAGGAACATGGCGGTTTCGGCAAATTCCTCGCGGAGTGGCCTGACGACGACCAGGTCGGGCTGATGGCGTATCTCGGCAAGCATGGCAGCCGGCTTGGCGGCAACACCGGCCAGTATTTCCTGCGCTGGCTGCAATGGGACGCCTTCGTCATCTCGGCCGATATGGTCGCGGCTTTGCGTGACGCCGGCCTCGACATCGCGGAAAGTCCGACGTCGAAGAGGGATCTCGACAGGATTCAGGCGCAGATCAACAAATGGGCGCAGGAAACCGGCCTGCCGCGCCGGCACATTTCGCGCATTCTGGCGATGTCGATGGGAGAGAACCATTCGCCGCAATCGCTGCGCGAATATATGGGCGACGACTGATCACCGAATTGGTCCAAACGAACGCCATTGCTCGGGCAAATTTGCCGCGCTAAACCGCACAGATGACCCAGAAGACCGCACCCGATATTCTGCGCATCGCCGTTGCCCAGCTCAACCCGACGGTCGGCGATGTCGCCGGCAATCTTGCCAAGGCGCGCGAGGCGAGGGCGGATGCCGCCCGCCAGGGCGCCGACATCGTGCTCTACACCGAGCTTTTCCTTGCCGGTTATCCGCCGGAGGATCTGGTGCTGAAGCCGGCCTTCCTCAAGGTTTGCGAGAAGGCCGCTCAGGATTTCGCCGCGGATACCTCCGATGGCGGGCCGGGCGTCATCATCGGCACGCCGCTGAAGCGCAAGAGCGGCACCCACAATTCGATCATCGTCGCCGATGGCGGCAAGATCCTCGCCGAGCGCTACAAGCTCGATTTGCCAAACTATGGCGAGTTCGACGAGAAGCGCGTCTTCCAGGCCGGGCCCGAGGCTCAGGGACCCGTCAACTTCCGTGGTGTGCGCATCGGAATTCCGATCTGCGAGGACATCTGGGGCGACGTTGGCATCTGTGAAACCCTGGCCGAGAGCGGCGCGGAAATCCTGCTAGTGCCGAACGGCTCGCCCTACTACCGCGCCAAGATGGACGTGCGCCATCAGGTCGTTATCCGCCAGGTCATCGAGACCGGTTTGCCGATGATCTATGCCAATCAGATTGGCGGCCAGGATGAGCTGATCTTCGACGGCGCCTCTTTTGCCATTGGCGCCGACAAGACGCTCGCCTTCCAGATGAGCCAGTTCGAGGAAACTGTCGACGTCACCACCTGGAAGCGCAACCGCGTCGCCGCAGGCGCGCAAAACGCAGAAGAGTTCGACGGCTGGGTCTGCTCGGAAGGGCCGATGTCGAAAATCCCCGAGCGCGAAGAGGCGGACTACCGCGCCTGCATGCTCGGCCTGCGCGACTACGTCAACAAGAACGGCTTCAAGAACGTGGTGCTGGGTCTCTCCGGCGGCATCGATTCGGCGATCTGCGCGGCCCTTGCCGTCGACGCACTTGGCGAGGAGCGGCTGCGGGCGGTGATGATGCCCTACCGCTATACCTCGGAGGATTCGCTGAAGGATGCCGAGGATTGCGCCCGTGCGCTTGGCTGCCGCTATGACATCGTGCCGATCTTCGAACCGGTCGAGGGTTTTCTGCATACGCTGACGCAGCTTTTCGAGGGCACCAAGGAAGGCATTACCGAGGAAAATTTGCAGAGCCGCGCGCGCGGCACGATCCTGATGGCGATTTCCAACAAGTTCGGCTCGATGGTCGTCACCACGGGCAACAAGAGCGAGATGTCGGTGGGCTACGCCACGCTTTATGGCGACATGAATGGCGGCTTCAACCCGATAAAAGACCTCTACAAGATGCAGGTCTATGCGCTGTCGCGCTGGCGCAACAGCCATGTGCCGCCGGGCGCGCTCGGTCCCTCAGGCGAGGTGATCCCCAGGAATATCATCGACAAGGCGCCGTCGGCGGAATTGCGCGAGAACCAGACCGACCAGGATTCGCTGCCGCCCTATCCGGTGCTGGACGACATTCTGGAATGCCTGGTCGAGAACGAAATGGGCGTCGACGACATCGTCGCGCGCGGCCACGACCGGGCGACGGTGACGCGCGTCGAACATTTGCTCTACATTGCCGAGTACAAACGCCGGCAAGCGGCGCCGGGTGTGAAGATCACCCGGAAGAATTTTGGCCGCGACCGCCGCTATCCCATCACCAACCGTTTCAGGGATCGCGGCTGAACTTCGTTTAATTAGAGAACCTTGGGGCTTTCATGTTTTTCAGCTATTTCAAGGGAACGCCTGAATATCACATCCTGCGCTTCAAGAACGGCAAGGTCCGTGAGCAGGGGCGCGGCATCTCCTTCTGGTACGGGACGTTCGGCACCACCATCGCCATGGTGCCGGTGACGTCGCTCGACAACCCTTTCATCTTCACCGAGACGACGGCGAATTTCCAGGATCTGGCAATCCAGGGGTCGGTCAGCTACCGCATCATCGATCCACTCAAGGCAGCCGAAGGTTTTGATTTCAGCGCCAAGCTCAGCCGTGCCGACGTCGTCGGCGACGGCCGGGAGAAGATCGCCGAGCGCCTGGTGCTTGCGATACAGAGCCGCGCCCGCGCGGTGGTTTCGAGCATGACGCTGGAACAGGCGCTGGCCGAGGTGACCAAGCTCGGCGGCAATCTCGCCGAACTCCTGCGCAACGATCCGATTGCGGCAACCGCCGGCCTGTCGATCGAGGAGGTCCACATCACCTCGGTCCAGCCGACGCCGGAGATCCGCAAGGCGCTCCAGACCGAATATCGCGAGGCGCTGCAGCGCCAGGCCGATGCGGCGATCTATGGGCGCCGTGCCTGGGGCGTGGAGAAGGAGCGCGAGATCAAGCAGAGCGAACTGGCGACCGAAATCGAGCTTGCCGAACGCAACAAGCTGCTGGTCGACACCGAAGCGCGCAACAAGCTGACGCTTGCCGAGGCGCAAGCCAAGGCGCAGCAGCTGGAACTGACCGTCTATTCGTCGGCGCCCGCCCACGTGCTGACGGCGATGGCCTTCAAGGCCTGGGCGGAAAAGGGCGGTTCGGTCGGCAATCTGTCGATCACGCCTGACATGCTCACCAGCGCGCTCAGCCAGCTTTCCACGCCGAAAGCCGGGTCCTGAAAGGCAAGCACGGGTGGCAAGCGACCAGAGCGGAAGGCCGATCGACCGGGTGATCGTCGTCACCCGCAAGACCGAGCTGGAGGAGCTGACGACGCGCTTCAACACGCAGGGACAGGCGCGCTTTTATCTCCGGCAGGCCGGCATGAATTTCGACCCGGTCAAGGCGGCGCATGACGTCTATCACCAGGCGCTCGACCGGGTGATGGGTTCGCTTCCCCAAGGCCTCAAACAGTTGCGGCTCGACCGCGAACTGGTACCGCAGTTCGAATTCGGCTCCGACGCGGTGATCGCGCTCGGTCAGGACGGGCTGGTGTCCAACACCGCGAAGTACCTCCCGTACCAGCCGCTGATCGGCATCAACCCGAACCCGGCGCTTTTCGACGGCGTGTTGCTGCCGTGGAATGCCGACGATACCGAAAAGGTCCTCGGCCTGACGATCGCCGGCAAGGCGAAGCGCCAGGCGGTGGTGATGGCCGAAGCGCGCTCCAATGACGGACGCCGGCTGATCGCCTTCAACGATCTGTACGTCGGCGCCTCGACGCATGTCTCGGCGCGCTACGAGTTGACCTATGGCGGCAGGACCGAGCGCCAGTCGTCGAGCGGCATTATCATCTCCACGGGCGCCGGCTCCACCGGCTGGCTGCGCTCGGTGATGGCGGGCGCCGCGGGACTGGCCGCGGCCTATGGTGACAACTCCGTGCCGACCGTGCCGCCGCAAGGCTACGATCGCGAAGGCGAACAGCTGTTCTTTTCGGTGCGCGAACCGTTTCCGAGCAACACGACCGGCGTGTCGCTTGTGCATGGCGTCATCACCCGCGACCGGCCGCTGGTGGTTTCTTCGCGGCAGAGCAGGGGCGGCGTCATCTTCAGCGACGGGATGGAGCTCGATTTCGTCGAGTTCAATTCCGGCACCGACGTGACCATCGCGATCGCCGACCAGAAGGCCTATCTCGTGGTGCCATAAACGCGCCACGTGGGCAGCCAAATCACCGGCCGGACTGAATTCGGCCGCCCGCCATTCTTTGCGATGCACCATGCCCGACTGTGAAATCAGCTTCGACATGTCACGGATCGATTTCCGGGCGACCTCCGACCTGTTGATGGCCAGCTATTGGGGCGACGGTCGCAGCGATGAGTTTCATCGCCGCGCCTTTGCCAACTCGCTTTGCGCCAGCGCCTATCTGGATGGGAATCAAGTCGGTTTTGGCCGGGCCATCACCGACCGTACGGTGTTTGCCTATCTCGCCGACATCATCATCTGGCCGCAGCAGCGCGGCCGGGGCATTGGCTTGCAACTGGTGAGGGCGCTCATCGATCACCCTGAGCTCAGCACGGTCTCGCACTGGAGCCTGTCGACCAGCGACGCGCATGGCGTCTATGAGAAGCTGGGCTTCAAGGCATCGACCGATGGCCGCTATATGCGCCTCGATCGCAACCCTGATTGAGCGATGCGCCGTGCGGGCTCGCCCGCCAGTTGTTGCAAAATAACCTCAGTGGTTGGACCAGATACGCATTGCCGCTCGCTCGCTCTTGGCGATCCGCCGAGGCGTCTCTATAAGGACCGCTCCGCAATTGCCTTGCGGGAGGTCCGAATGGCAGTATTTCACATGGTAATGCGAGGCCGCGAAGCTTAGGTCTCACCTGGCGTCCGGCGAAGGCTTGTCCTTCGCGCCGATGCCGGGTCGAGTACAGGCTTTTGCCGATGCCGGTCGCCACCCGATATCTAGGGCGCGCCGCCACCTATGCCGAACCTCCGCATATCAGGGCGAATTGCCCAGCGCGGTTTTCAATTTTTCGACCTTACCGGGACCGGGCATTTTTGCGCCCGGAGGACATCATGCCTCGTTTTCGAATCGATCTGCGTGCAAGCGCCTTTCGCAGCGTTCTTGGCTTCACGCTCAGCCACTGGCGGCGCCAGCCGTGGCGGCTTTCGCTGATCATGGGCAGCTTCCTGCTGTCGACCCTGGCCGATGTCTTGACGCCGCTCTATTCCGGCCGGCTGGTCGACGCGGTAGCCAGCAGTGCGTTGGCTGACGATGTCGCGTGGAATGCGGCAATGGCGGCGTTCTCCGCGCTCATCGCTTTGGCGCTGACCGGCGTGGTGCTGCGCAACCTGGCTTTCATGGGTATTGTCGAGCTGACGCTGAAGATGATGGCCGACATCGCCGCCGACGCGTTCTATCGCGTGCAGCGCTTCTCAACCGACTGGCACGCCAATAGCTTTGCCGGATCGACGGTGCGCAAGGTTACGCGCGGCATGTGGGCTCTCGACCTGCTCAACGACACCATCCTGATTGCGTTGCTGCCGTCGGTCGCCATGCTGGTCGGCTCGACGTTGCTGCTCGGCTGGTTCTGGCCGCTGATGGGGCTGGTCGTGGCAGTCGGCTCGCTGCTGTTCATCACCGTGACGGCGCTGCTGTCGCTCGGCTATGTCGCGCCCGCGGCACGGCTCGCCAACAGCTGGGATACGCGGCTTGGCGGCTCGCTTGCCGATGCGGTGAGCTGCAATGCCGTGGTCAAGGGTTTCGGCGCCGAGACGCGCGAGGAAACGCGTCTTGCCAAGGTCGTCGCCAAATGGCGCGCGCGGACCAGCCGCACTTGGGTGCGCGGCACCATCAACGGCACGACGCAAGGCGCCATGCTGCTGGTGCTGCGGACGGCAGTAATCGGCCTGTCGCTGATGCTGTGGGCCTGGGGCCAGGCAAGTGCGGGCGATGTCGCCTTCGTGCTGACCTCGTTCTTCGTGCTGCAGGGCTACCTCAGGGACATCGGCACGCATATCCGCAATTTGCAGCGTTCGGTCAACGACATGGAGGAACTGGTCGATTTCCAGTCGCAACCGCTCGGCGTCGAGGACCGGCCCGGCGCCAAGCCGATCCGGATCACGCATGGCCACATCGCCTTCGATAACGTCACCTTCCACTATGGTAGCCATCGCTTGCCGCTCTACCGCGACTTTTCGGCGGAGATAACGGCGGGCGAGCGGGTCGGACTGGTCGGCCATTCCGGCTCGGGCAAGACGACCTTCGTGAAGCTGATCCAGCGTCTCTATGATGTCAGCGGCGGCAGGATCCTGATCGATGGCCAAGACATCTCCCAGGTTGCACAGGCGTCGCTGCGCGCGCAGATTGCCATCGTCCAGCAGGAGCCCATCCTGTTCCACCGCTCGCTGGCGGAAAACATCGCCTATGCCCGTCCGGACGCCACGCAGGCCGAGATCGAGCATGCCGCCAAGCTCGCCAGCGCGCACGACTTCATCACCAGCCTGCCGAAGGGCTACGGCACGCTGGTCGGTGAACGCGGCGTGAAGCTGTCGGGCGGCGAGCGCCAGCGCGTGGCGATCGCACGCGCCTTCCTGGCGGATGCGCGCATCCTGATCCTGGACGAGGCGACATCGAGCCTCGATTCGGAATCGGAAGTGCTGATCCAGCAGGCGATGGAGCGGCTGATGGTCGGCCGCACGACGCTGGTCATCGCACACCGTCTGTCGACGGTGCGGGCGCTGGACAGGCTGCTCGTGTTCGACCGTGGCAAGATCGTCGAGGAAGGCTCGCATGACGAGCTGATCCGGCTGAAGGGCGGCATCTACCGCCGCCTGTTCGAGCGGCAGGCGCTGGAACTGACCAAGGGCCTGGTGATCTGAGCTGAACGCAGAGCCCTATCCGAGGGATAGGGCTCTGCCTAGTTCATCCAGGCATTCGCTCGAATGGCTGAAGCGCTGGGTCGATCGTGTCCCAGGCGTGGCCGCGCACGGTGTAGGTGACCGCCTGCGGGTCGAACTGGCCGGGATCGTCGAGGCTCGTGGCCTGGATCGCCGTCACCTCCGGCATGGCGACGAACGTTACGTAGACCGGCGTGCCGCAGGTCGGGCAAAAGGCCTGGGCCTTTTCATTGCCGCTGTCGGCGATCATCCGCCATGTGCTCGGCTCGCCGGTGATCTTTACGTCAGCGCGCCGGCCGAAGGTCACATAGGAACAATGGCCAGTACCGCTGCGCTTTTGGCAATCGAGGCATTGGCAGTGGTTCTGAAAGATCGGCTCGCCGCTGGCCTCATAGCGGATCGCGCCGCAGGCGCAGCCGCCGGTATAGTGCCTGGTCATTGTCGTTCTCCCGCTGTCAGATTGCTTCAGGCCGATTTCGGCTTGGCGAACAGGTCGATGCCTGTGCCGGTTTCGAGGAAGGATTTCATGCTGGACAGCACGGCCGGCCAGCCCTGGCTGATGCCCTTGGCCATGCCGCTGCCGGCTTCGAGCTCGTCATGGCTGACGGTCAGCTTGACCATGGTGTCGTATTCCTCGATGGCGAACGTCACCCGGCTGTGCTTGGTGGGATCGTCGGCCTGCGAGGCGTTGGCCCAGCTCATGACCAGGCGTGTCGGCGGCGAGATTTCGACGACCTTGCCAACGAGTTCGACGGTCCGTTCGTCATTGGCGCGGATGTGTTCCCATTTCGAGCCGGGCTTCCAGTCGGAGACGTTTTCGTGGCCCCAGTAGCGCTTGGCGATATCGGGCCTGGTGATGGCTTCGAACACCTTTTGTGGCGTCGATCTGATGTAGGTCACGTAGACAAAACTGGTGGTTTCCCGGGTCATTGGTCGTCTCCTTCGAGTTCTTGTTTCAGGTCGTGCAGCAGGCTCAGCCGCTGCCGTTCAAATTTTCGCACCCACCGCTCGTAGACTTCGTGCAGCGGCACGGGGTTGATGAAATGCAGCTTCTCGCGGCCACGCTTGACCGTGCTGATCAGATTGGCCGCTTCCAGCAGATCGATGTGCTGCGTGGCGGATTGCCTCGCCATGTCGAGATTTTCGCAAAGCTCGCCGAGCGTCTGGCCGTTCTTCTCACACAGAAGATCGAGCAGCATTCTGCGGGTCGGGTCGCCCAGCGCTTTGAAAACCTTGTCGGCGTCCATCGGTCTCACTCATCTTGAAGACACAATATGCAGGTAAATGCCTGCATGTCAAGCTGTGGCTAAGCTTGGCCTGAAGGGGAGGGATTTATAGTGTCGGATTGCTGGCGCGCGGAGCGAAGCACCGAGCCCGGAATCGGGGCAAGAACCGGTGCGGGCTCGCAGGACTATGCAGCGGTGGCTGTGAGCTAGGCTCTAACGACGAACTTGTCGGGATCGGCGCAGAAATGGGCGATGATCTGGCAGAGGTCCGGCTCGTTGACCATGCGTACGGCCTCGGCCCCATTGACCCATTTGCGGGTGCGCGCGCGCTTTTCCTTCCAGCGGTCGGCAACGTGCTCGACCTGCAGCGGAAACACCAGCACTTCGCAAGGGACTTCCTCGCCGGACGCGAGGGCCTTGGCGTAGAAGTAACGACCGGCCTCGAAAAGCGAAATCTTGCCACGCAATCCGGCTTCCTCGCCCGCCTCGCGCGCCGCTGCCTCGCAGAGCGGCTCCCTGGCCTCGGGCCAGCCCTTCGGCAGCACCCAACGCCCGGTGTCTCGGCTGGTGATCAGCATGATCTCGACGCCGTCTTCGTTATTGCGCCATGGCAAAGCGGCAACCTGCAGGCGACAAGGCGAAGTGCCGAAGAGCTTGCGGACCCTTTCAGCCAGATGGTCGTGTGTCGCCGGTGTCGTCAGCATCAGTGAAAGCTACCCCAGCCCTCAGAATCGTTAGCCGCCGTATGAATCTTACCGACAAGTGTAAGTCTTAAAAGTAAAAAACCTCACACCGACCCGTCAAACTCCGCCAACAGCTGTCGATTCGACAGAATATTGTCCCTTCCAGTGCCTGTTTTCATAGCAAACGGGGCGGGTTTGGCCGTCTGGGCAGAAATGGGGCTGGCGCGAATCAGCCTGCGTGATCGTCGGCGATCGGCTTCTGGTAGGTAAAACCCATGTCCCAGGGAAAGTAGATCCAGGTGTCCTGACTGACTTCGGTGATAAAGGTGTCGACCAGCGGCCTGCCTTTCGGCTTGGCGTAGACGGTGGCGAAATGCGCCTTGGGCATCATGGCGCGCACGATGCCTGCCGTCTTGCCGGTGTCGGTGAGGTCGTCGATGATCAGCACGCCCGCCCCATCATCGGCGAGCAGCGCCGGGGTGATCTCCTTCAGCACCTGCAACTGCCCCTGGCTGGTGTAGTCGTGATAAGAGGCGACGCAGACCGTCTCGATGACGCGTATTCCGAGTTCGCGCGAGATGATGGCGGCGGGAACCAGGCCGCCACGGGTGATGCAGACGATGGCCTTCCACTGTCCCTTGTTGGCGCCGGCAAGCCGCCAGGCGAGCGCCCGGGCATCGCGGTGGAACTGGTCCCAGGAGACCGGAAAGGCTTTTTCGGGAAGGGACATTCTGCACTCCGCGCGCACCATTGTGGAATGCGCGCGGAATTAACTGGAAAGTCAGGGCATTGGCAAGGGCGGGGCCAGTCTGTGGAGTTACCGCGACAAAAAGGCCGCAACCGGCACGCTGCGCAACACGGTGCGCGTGACGCCGCCGAACAAAAGCTGACGCAGCCAGGAATGGCTGTAGGCGCCGAGCACCAGAAGGTCGGCTCCGGTCTCGGCGATCCGGGTCTGGATGACGTCATCGACCGAAGCATTACCCGATTTTTGCACCGACACGCTGACCGTTGCGCCATGCCTGGAGAGTGCCGCGGCGATCTCGGCGCCGGCGGCTTCCGGGTTGTCATCCAGCGTATCCGGCGGATCGATGACCAGAATGTCGGTTTTCTCGGCCTCGATGATGAAGGGCAGCGCGTCGAAGGCGGCACGCGCCGCCTCCTTGCTGCCGTTCCAGGCCAGCAGCACATGTTTGAATGTGGTGACCAACGGCCCCTCATGCGGCACCACCAGCACCGGCCGGCCGGCATCGTAAACCAGCGTGTCGACATCGGCGCTCTGGTCGCCTCCGGTCTCGCGCTGCGCGGCAATAATCAGATCGGCGGCGCGCACGCTGGAAATACCCGTCAGCGCGCTGTCGCCGGAAAAGCTCTCGAGGCTGCGCCATTCGAAGGAAAGGCCGGAATTCTCGATCTGCCGAACGAAAAGCGCCTGCAATTTCTCGGCGCGCTCGCGGTTCATGTCGGCGGAGACCTGCAGGAACTCGGTGTCGGGGAAGCCGGTTGCCGAGGTGTAGGGAACGGGCAGCGCTTCGGCATGGATGCCGATGAGATGGCTCTCGAACCGGTCGGCAAGCGGGATGGCGCAGTCGAGCACGCGTTCGGCGTCCTGTTCGTTCTGCAATATGGCGACGATGGTCTTGAAGCGCATGCGAAATCCCTCAAATCTGCCGGCGCGTGCTGCGCCCGAGGGAAAACGTGGGAGTGCGGTGCTTGGTTCCGGCCCGGCGATGGGCCGCGAACCCAGGGTCAATTGGCGGCGGTGAAGCCGGCCACCATCGCCTCGACGTCCTTGCGTGCCGAATCCAGCGCCTCCTGGCTGCGGGCGCGGACGACCAGCTCCGTCCAGAACTTGCCGTCGCCATATTTCGGATACGAGCCGATGATGGTGTCGGGATGCGCCTTCTGGATATCGCCCAGGGGACCACCGATCAGGCCTTCGCCGAACGGGCAATGGACGGTGGCCGACAGCATCTTGGTGCCGGCCTTCAGCGTCGGCACGACATTGTCGAGCATGGCCTGGAAAATCGCCGGTACGCCGGCCATGACATGGACGTTGCCGATGCGAAAGCCGGGCGCGACGGAGACCGGATTGTCGATATGGTCGGCGCCGCGCGGCATGCGCGACATGCGCTTGCGGGCCTCGGTGTATTCGATGCCGCGCGCGGCATAGCTCTCGCCCAGCATGGCATAGGCCTTGGCGTCGTATTCGCACGGCACCCCAAAAGCCTTGGAAATCGAATCGGCGGTGATATCGTCATGCGTTGGGCCAATGCCGCCGGTGGTGAAGACATAGGTGTAGCGGGCGCGCACGGCATTCACCGCAGCGACAATCTCGTCCTCCTCGTCGGGAACGATCCGCACTTCCTTCAGGTCGATGCCGATGGCCGTCATGATGTCGGCGAGGTGGCCGATATTTTTATCCTTGGTGCGGCCGGACAGAATCTCGTCGCCGATGACAAGCATGGCGGCAGTGACGATTTCAGGCATGGAAGGCTCCGGCAAACAGGCCCATTGGCAGACAAGGTCGCCTGAGGCAGAAAGAAGGTCGCCTGAGATAGCGCGCCATCGAACTGGCGGCAATGCCGACACAAGCCGCCATCTGCCTTGCCGAGCGTTCGTCAGTGGGTGATGGTGCGCGCCGGTCCGCTTCCCGGGTGAAACATGCTGGTATCGATTCTGCTTTGGCTTGTCGCCGGCCTGTCCGTGCTGGCTCTCGTCATCGTGGCCTGCCTGGTGGCCGCTACGATCTGGATTGCCGCCAAGGCCGAAAGGCTGGTGCCGGCCAGCGGAAACTTCGTCGAGATCGACGGCAGCCGCATCCATTATGTCGAAACGGGCGAGGGACGGCCGATCCTGTTCGTTCACGGACTTGGCGCGCAGCTCCACCAGTTTCGCCACACGCTGTTTGAGCGCTTTGGCCCTGGCTACCGCCTCATTGCACTCGACCGGCCGGGATCGGGCTATTCTGTTCGCGCGCGAGGAGCCACCGGCCGTCTGCCTGAACAGGCCGAGATCATCAGGCGCTTCATCGAAACACTCGGGCTGGAAAGGCCGCTCGTGGTCGGGCACTCGCTGGGGGGCGCCGTCGCGCTGACCCTGGCCTTGGAGCATCCCGGCGCGATTTCCGGCATCGCTTTGCTGGCGCCGCTGACGCATCTGGAAGCCGGCGCCCGCGAGAAAGCGGGCCTGCTCTATATCCGTTCGCGGCTTTGGCGCTGGATCATGGCCTACACCGTCGCGATACCGACAAGCCTCAGATATGCGCGGCAGACACTGGAGTTCATCTTCGCGCCGCAGGCCGTTCCCGCCGACTACATGATCGATGGCGGCGGATGGCTCGGGCTGAGGCCAAGCCATTTCCATGCAACCTCCACCGATTTCGTAGCGGTCGAACAGGATCTTGGCCGCATCGAAGAGCGCTATGAAGAGATCGCCATGCCGGCCGGCATTTTCTTCGGGACAGCCGATCGCGTCATCGCCATGCGCATACATGGGGAGCCGATGAAGGACAGGATCGAAGGGCTCGATTTCGAGACGGTCGAAGGCCTCGGCCACATGCCGCAATTCGACGAGCCGGACCGCGTCATCACCTTCATCAAGCGCATTGCCGAGCGGACATTCGCCGGCCAAGACCTCACCACAGCCTCACAACAATTTCACTGAACCATTCGGCTGATATCCGGTTTTACCCCGTGTCGCACCCAAGGCGGCAGATACGGAGTAATTCAATGTACAGGAAAGTTTTTGCAGCATCCGTGCTGACGATCGGTCTTGCCACACCGGCGATGGCGCAGTCATCGGACGGCACGTATTCCAACGATCACAGCTGGTGGCCGTTCGGCAACGAGCAGTCATCGACCGTCGACCAGAGCACCACCGGCAGCATCAATGCCGACGGCAGCCAAGGTTATGGCGCTACGGGGCCGTGCGCCTCCGACCCGTCAGGACCCTACGGAAATGTGAGGCCCAACGTGAACGATCAATATTGCGGCAAGTGATCAAGCCGCGGCTTCGACTGACCGGCAGGATGTCCCGCCTGTTTGTTTTGACGCAATTCCCAAGGGAATTGCTTAGGCGAGCATCCACGGCCGGCAGCGAAAGCTGAGGGGCAAGGATCAGTCGGAAACTTCGGTCTGCGGCCGGTCGCGGCCGTCGGCCAGTTCGTCGTGCCACTTGCCTTCGGCATCCTCATACTGGATGCCGTCCGTGGCGCCGGCGATCTGCTGTTCGGCCGAGGCGATCTCGGCGGCGCGCAGCGCATCCTGGTGGGTCGGGAATGTCTCCGAGAATGTCGAACCGACCTTGTAGGCCCAGCCCCCGTCATGCTCGACGATCTTGTAAGTCAGCTTCGCCATGAAATCCTCCGGTTCGTCCGTCCGCTCAATGCGGCCCGTTTTTCATTGCAATTTGGGCTTCAATGCAACTTGGCGTCTGGCAGCCGGTCTTCGGGAACCAGCACTTCCGATTCCTTGGCCGCTTCGATCAAGGCCCTGCGTGCATCGGCCGTCGAACGATAACCTTCCAGCACTTTGAGGCAAGTGTCGAGAGCATCACGATGGCGCGGGCCGCGATTGAGCGGCCACACCGTCATCAGACACTCCGCCGCTTCCTGGGTGCTGCGGATCTGGCGATATTTGCCGACATGGCCGAGTTCGACCACGACCGGGGTTTCAAAAGGTTTGTTATCCATGATGGCCGCAACGCAAAGCAGCCAATATGGTTGCAAAAGTGGCCGTCAGCCTGCGCCCAAACGTCTCACCAACCGCAATCGTTGGTCTCAGTAACCGCAGTCGTTGCGCAGCCAGTGGGCGTTGGCCCAGCCGGTCCGTCCGCCGATTTCGACCTGGTACCAGTTGCCCCGGCGGTCGAAAATCTCCGTGTGGTCGCCGTTGAACAATTGCCCGATCATGCGCGACGACGAGTTCGGCCGTGCGCGCACGGCGAGAAACCCGCTGCCGGTATCCAGATCGTAGTGCCTGGACAGGCCGTGCACCGTGCCTTCGCAATATTGCGCGCCGACCGGAGACGACGCGGCGAACGACAGTGCGACCACCAGAGCGGCTGCCGCCGGATAGATTGCCCTTGATGCCATGGACTTTGCTCCCAACCCGGCCGCCAAGGCGGCCTGCCCCCAGGGACTATAGCGGGCGGATTAAAGCGAAGCTGCGGCAATCTGTCCAGCAGATGCGTTTGGCGCATCCGTCGGCGCTGCCTGTTCAGCCCTTCGTCCAATGCTGCATCGTCGTCACCGAGCGGGCGAGCTGTGGCGCGGGATGGATTTTCTCGCTGAAGGTGGCGGCGGCGCGCCAGCCCCAGCGCGGATCGGCGAGGAAGGCGCGGGCCAGCGCGACCATGTCGGCGCGGCCGTCGGCGACGATCGCCTCTGCCTGCGCGGGATCGTCGATCAGGCCGACAGCCCGTGTCGGGATGCCGGCGCCCTTGCGCACCGCTTCGGCCAGATGCACCTGATAGCCGGCGCCGGTCGGCAGCTTCTGCAACGGCGAATTGCCGCCGCTCGAACAGCAGATATAGGCAACATCAAGCGCCTTCAAGGCTTTGGCCACCTCGATCGCCTCGTCGACCTCGAAGCCGCCATCGACCCAGTCCTTCACCGACAGGCGGGCGCCAAGCATCAGGTTTGGAACTGCCTTCCTCACCGATTTGGCGATCTCGATGAGGAAACGCATGCGGTTTTCCAGCGAGCCGCCCCAGCGGTCGGTGCGCTGGTTGGAAAGCGGCGACAGGAACTGGAAGATCAGATAGCCGTGCGCGGCGTGCAGCTCGAGGAAGTCGAAGCCGGCGCGCTCGGCCCGCCTCGCGGCTTGAGTGAAGCGCTCGACAAGCTGCAGGATTTCATCTTCCTCCAGCGCATGCGGCACATTCCAGCCGGTGTCATAGGCGATGGCCGAGGCCGAGACGGTCTGCCAGGGATCCTCGCCCGGCTGCAATGGGCCGCCGCCTTCCCAGGGCTTTCGGTTGGATGCCTTGCGGCCGGCATGGGCAAGCTGAATACCGAATTTCGTTTCCGGCGCGGCGACGCGCCTCGCTGCATCCAGCGTGCGCCGGGCGGCCGCCTCGTTGTCGTCGGAATAGAGGCCGAGGCAGCCATGGGTGATGCGGCCGCGCCGTTCGACGTCGGTCATCTCGACGGTGACCATGCCGGCGCCCGACATCGCCAGGTTCATCCAGTGATAGAGATGCCAGTCGCTGGCCGAGCCGTCTTCGGCGGAATACTGGCACATCGGCGCCACCGCGATACGATTCGGAAAGGTCAGGCCATCGAGGGCGATCGGCTGGAAAAGCGCTGCGGTCATCAAAAAAACTCCGGAGAGGGACTGCAGCTATTTAGGCGATGGCAGTTGCCGGCACCAGACACGAGGCGGTGAAAGGTTCGCCGTTTCGGTTGCGCGCAAAACCGTTCGCGGTTACGCCATGGCGCCGACAGCTTGGAGCTCATCATGGAAGATCGTATCCGCATCCGCTCGGAGGAAGTCCTGTCCGACGACTGGGCGGTTCTGAAGAAGACCGTCCTCGATTACCGTCGGCGAGACGGGCAGTGGGAGACGCAGATTCGCCAGACCTACGATCGTGGCGACGGCGCGGTGATCCTGCCTTTCGATCCCGAGCGTCAGACGGTGCTTCTGGTGCGGCAGTTCCGCTACCCCGCCTACGTCACCGGCCACCGCGAACCGCTGATCGAGGCCTGCGCCGGCCTGCTCGACAAAAACGATCCCGAAACCGCCATCCTCAAGGAGGCCGAGGAAGAGCTCGGCTATCGCTTACAGAACATCGAGCGGCTGTTTTCCCCCTATATGAGCCCAGGCAGCGTCACTGAACGGCTGTGGTTCTTTGTGGCGCGCTATTCACCCGCCGACCGCATCTCGACCGGCGGCGGCGCGGCCGACGAGGGCGAGGACATCGAGGTTCTGGAAATGCCTCTTGATGAAGCGCTGGCCGGCATTTCAGACGGCCGCATCATCGACGCCAAGACGATCATCCTGATCCAGCATTTGAAACTGTACCCGATGAAGGGCTAGCTCGGCGAAGCTCGACGTGCCTCACTGCTGCGGGCAGGGTGGCACGTCCACTTCGCGGATGAAGTTGCGCAGGTTGCAAGGACACCGGAATGGCGCGTGGCGCAAAGGCATGGCTGAAGCGAAACAGCGCGCGGGCATCTCTCCTGTTGCTGAACGCCGCGCTGCTTGTCCGCTACCGCCGGTTGACCCAGCGTTTCCTTGAGCGGATGCGGCATCTGCCGAATTTTGCAGCCCCGGTGACGTTCACGGAAAAGATCCACTGGCGCAAGATTTTCGATGACGATCCTCGCTTTACCGGCCTTCTCGACAAGCTCAAGTCCAAGGAAATCGTCAGGGAGCGGCTTCCCGGGCTCGCCATCCCGGAGGTGCTGTGGCAGGGCGACGATCCGCGCCAGATCCCTTTCGATGACCTGAAAATCCCCTACGCCGTCAAATGCAACCACGGTTGCGCCATGAATGTCATCGTTCGTGATCCGGCCAACGCCGACCGGGAGGCGATCATTGCCGAGATGACGGAATACCTTGGCCAAACCTATGGCGCCCGCAAGCTGGAGCGCAGCTATGCGCACATAGAGCGGCGGGTTTTCGTCGAAGCGCTTGTCGGCAAGGACCAGGATTATGACCCGGTCGACTACAAATTCTGTGTGCTGGCTGGCCACGTCGCCTACATTGTCGTCGTCGCCTTCCGTTCCACGGTCAAGAATACCGCCCACCTGGATCGCGATTGGCGCCCGCTGAACATCGTCCAGGGCGCGATCGACTCGAGCCTGGAAATTCCCCCTCCCAAGAGCCTGGCGCGGATGATCGAGGCAGCCGAGGTGCTCGGCAGCGAGTTCGACATGGTGCGTGTCGATTTCTACGAGGAGGAGGGGGAGCCGATCTTCGGAGAATTCACGGTCTACCCACGCAGCGGCTTGCTGCAATTCGACCCGGCTGCCTTCGACCGCGAACTGGGCGCGCATTGGGATATTGGCGCGTCAGCTTACCTCAGTCGTTTGCCCAGCCGATTTGCCCGGCGATATAAGGCAACGCTGGTCGCCGCCGGCTATCTCGACGTTTGACGGCTACTCGGTGGCCTGCCACCCCGAAGCTCGAAGAGCGAAGGGTGGTGCGGAGAATCCATACGATTAGAGATCGAGGGAAACTGATAGCTCAGCAGGTCAATAGCCGTGATTTCGAAGTGCTGCCTCAACTGAGCCGTAGCGGTCAATTTGCCCTGCTGGGATCAATCTTCGTGAGCCGCTGCCTGGTCTCGACCACGCGCCTTTGCGCAGATCGGATTCGGCAACACAAGGCGAGATTCATAGCGACGCCGCAGTCTTCATCGAGCAAGTTTTCAGCGCGCTTCCTGCTGCGACTCGGCCGATTACCGCTAAGGTTACCGGCAAGCTCTCCCACGTCCGGACTGGGTCGAGATCATTTGAAGAACTCTTTCAGCTTGTTGAGTCGACTGTCGCCAGAGGCCTTCCGGCCTTCAGGACACGCCGCCTCGCCGATCGTATCCTGCTGGATAAAGCGAGGTTCTCAGCCACCATTTTCTCGCTGAGTACCAGCGCGAACTCGGTCTGTTTGATGCGCTGCTGAGCATCAGCGAGTTGCATCGTGAAAAGATCGGTTGCCATTGTTGATCCGGGATCCGCGAGATTCATGATTGCGTAACACATGGCGGCCGAAATCGTTCCTAGTTGTCGGGCGAAGCCGGTGCCGCAAAGGGCGGCTGAGTTTGAACTTCCCACCCGACCAGACGTCCGCGAGCGCCAAGGCATCGAGAGCCCAGTAATCGGAGGGCCACTACGAGCGGGCGCAACCCGACCACTTAAGTGATCAGCCTCGCTACAGCCTTGACAGGTACAGTCGCGGCCTCATCAAGGGGAGGTATCAATGGTCTCGGCGATTGGAAACCAACATCGGCAGGCAGCTGAAACTCGACCGAAACCCGCAAAGACAGAACCGGGCGAAGGATTTGCGCCAGGCAAAAGCGCAGACAGCGTAGGACATCGCGCCAAGGCAATGGCGGCAGAAAGTGGCGACACGGATTCTGGCGCCCAGGGGCGCGCCGCATCGACAATCGCCAGGATGGATATCACCGTTCTGGCTCCACAGAGCGAAGAGCCGCCTTTGGAGTAGCCCGGGCGGCCGCGCCGCTGCCTCGGTCCTTGTGCAGCACAACGCGCGCTGGCTACGCTCGGTGGACATCGTCGTCTCGAAACACTTCGGGCGTTGCACTGCCGCGAGCCGCCTTCGCTGCTGGTCGAGGGGCTGTAACCCTTGGTGAGGCCGGCATCGCCTCGCCGGTCGTTGCGAGCCCACGATCGCGCGGCCAAGCGACCTTCCCTGTGTCGGTCTCTATTTGATACTAGGGGACGGCGGTTTCATCACGGGCAATTGCAGCTGGTCAATGGTTGCGACGATGCCGGCGGCAATGGCTTCCGCCTCATGGATCAGTTCCGGACCATAGAGCCCATTGACCATCTCTTCGCTCGGCAGCACGCCAGGAGGACAGTGCTCTTCCATCGTGCGCCGGATGAGCGTCAGCGCTGCCCGGCATTGGTCGGCTTCGATCTTCATAGCCCTTCAAACATCCAATTCGTCTAAAATGTTCCGGAACTAATTTAGCGATAGCTAATTTAAGTCGTGGTTCTGCGAGTCAGTGCATGCGTCTGAAATTCATCAAGCCCATGGAACCCGAACTGGTCGACACGCCGCCGATGGGCGATGATTGGATTCATGAGATCAAATTCGATGGCTACCGCACCCAGGTCATCAAGGATGATGACGGGATTCGGCTGATCACCAAGAACGGTTATGATTGGACGGGCCGCTACATCCAACTTGCCGGTGAGGCGGAAGCGATCGAGGCGAAAGACTTCATCATCGACGGCGAGACCATTACGATCAATGAGGCTGGCCTATCCGACTTCCATGCGCATCAATCAGCCGCGACCAGCCGCAAGCCGTCGCGCGATCTGTATCTGCTAGCATTCGACCTCTTGCATCTGAACGGGCATGACTTGCGGAACACGCCGGTGGAAGACCGTCGCGAGATCCTCCGGGCGTTGATCCCGGACGGCGGCCGAATCCAGTTCAGCGAAGCGATGCCGGGCACTGGCGACGCCGTCTTTCATCTGGTCGACCAGGCTGGGCTTGAAGGTATCGTTTCAAAGCGGAAGGGCAGCAAGTATCGGTCGGGTCCGACGACGAACTGGCGCAAGATCAAGTGCTATGCCGAAAAGGAGATGGACATCATCGGCGTGCAGCGCGAGGCCGGCAAGCCTGCCATGGTGCTGATGGCCGACAAAGGCCACTATGCCGGCGGCGCCTTCGTCACCTTCAAGGCGGACAAGCGCCAGCGCCTATGGGACCGCGTGCAAGGCAAGATTGGCGGGCCGGCGCCGAAAGGGCTCAAGAGTGACAAGGCCGAATGGCTAAAGCCCGGCCTGGTCGGCCGCGTGCGGTTCCTGAAGGGCGAGGAGAAGCTTCGCCATGCCAAGCTGCTGGATTTCCGGGAGGAGACTTAGCCCGGAGGCTTGTCCCGGGGCTGTGCCGGTCCTGTCCCGTTCCACTGGATGAACTTCGCCTTCTGGCCGGTGATGGTCTCGAGTACGCCAGGAGCGGCCCGACGATGCTCTTGTGCAGCGCTTCGGCTGCCGCCAGGAAGCGCTCGATTTCAGCCCGGGAAAGTTGTTCCGAAGGTTTGGTTCTGGCCATTGGCGCTCTCCATTGAGGGGTCGCCGCAACGAGGACTATAATCCTACATGCCGGACTGCCTGACAAGAGGGCTCGCCGGCCTTACCCCGCAGGTAGCAGTAGGGCGACGGCGTCAAGCGCAGCCATCAGGAGCAACCACCAGCAAAGATGAGCAACGGCAGGCCCGGCGACCTCCTTTGGCACACTGGACAAACAAGAAGGTCGCCGAGCCTTACCGGCGCTGCTTTGTGAGGGAGACGACGCCGGATGAGATGAGAGTATGCGATCGTGCTAATCTCTGCGAACCATGCGAACGAAGGAAAGCCTTGTGGCACCGACGTTGAGATCAAGGTCGGGCGGGGCGCTGATCGCTGCGGCAGGATTCTTCCAAAGCGGTAGTGAGTCCAGAGCGGAACATTAGCGTCGGCTAACGGTTAATTCGGCAGTGTTCCGAACCGTGATTGGTAGAGCGATGGTGACGTTTCATCTTGTCTATTTTTCCGGCCTGACGGCAGACCAGCTGCTAGGCAGCGCCGTTTCTATCCTGGCGTGTTTGCTGCTTTATAACGCTCTGGCTTCGGACGCCTGACTGATAGGTCGGCCAGCGGCCCGGCATCCTTGGCAGCCGGCGATTGCGATCCCGATGCCAACTTCAAGACCTATCACGAGGCCAAAGACAAGCTTGCCGACGAAATCAATGGCGAGGGCCGGACAGGACGCCACACGTCCAGGCAGGGCTCTCTGAGGGCATTGCGATGCCCGTTGCCTCAAGGTGGCGAGCTTTTTCGTTAATAGGCCTCCGCGCTGGGCAATCTGTTCCGAGAGCTTCTGTGATGCCTCTATGACGCGGCAAACCTTGGAAAAGGTTTCCGTGGCAGGACCGGGGTACGATTCTAACCAACTAGGGCTGTATAGGCCACTAGCGCCCGACGATCCGGCTAATCATGTCGTCGTCAGGTGCGCTGTCGGTGAATTCCCGTAGGAGCGCCTTCGCGTGGTCTACCCAATGCTCTTCAGCCAGGTTCAGCTCCCGAACGGATCTCCTGAAGGTCTCGCACACCACATCGAAATCGAAGGCGTCAATGCTGTAGCCTTCCTCGTCATGGTCCATCGGCAGCTCCCCCAATGGGGGAAACTGTACGGAATCGTACGAAGCAAGTGCAAGGGCATTCAAAAGCAATTGGCTGATGCCGCCCGATCGTTCCACAATGTGTTGCTAATATGCAGCACCGACTGAATCTCCGATCAGCGGCACTTGTGGTTGGTTCCAACAGCTGCACGTTGACGGCAAGATGCCAAAGCCAACGACATGCGGGCGACGAAGATGGACAAGCGACAAAACACAAGAAATGTTGAGTTGGTCGGTCTTCTGGCCGTGCCGTTGTCAGTTCTAATCACGCTGCTGATAGCTGGAATGATCCTTTGCTGAAATGTTTGAGTGGCAAAAGGCTGGGGCGGCGGGTTTTTCCCCTTTGAAAGAAGTCACGATGTCCCAATCCGTCGAACCCCCGATATTGCCAGAGGATAGCCCAGACCGTGAGGTGAACTGTGAAGTCGCATTAGAAGCCGCGTTTGCGGCCTTGGTGACTGCGTCAGAAGCGCAAGGTTGGACGCCACAGGAAACGGCTGCAACTCTTCTTAAAATCGCGACGGGGCATGCCCACCGGGTTGAGGCCGCTGCGGCCCCAGCCGGCTCCCGTTCTGCGGCCACATCCTGATCTCATAATGACCGTCAAGGCCGGACGACGGGTATTTCTCATGTCGGCCTTCATTGTAAGTTCCGGTACTTCGGAAGGCATCCTCGATGTCGACATGCTCCATAGGTATGAAGAGCTACCAGCACGCTTGTAATATTGCTTTTGATCGCTGCGATGTGGTCGACGTTCCGACCGTGGCACGTCGATGACTATGAACTCGGCGTTTTGGTCGGCATTCGATGCAAATCCAGCGACACGGATACCGTCGTTTTTCGGATGCAGTAGATCCCCAACTGCCGAGCTTACGACCGAAGGGGCTACAGGTTCGGGATTTGGCTCAAGCGCAGTTGCGCCGTCAGCCCCGTCACTGTTCTTACGGCAGCCAATACCGAACACCAAAACTCCAGCATGGCAGTTCCCGGCTTGTATCCCGGCTCTACGGCTACCCGCGTCAGCCTTTTCTATGGTAGCCAGTGAGTTCTTACAGAACGAATCCTAAGCATTTCAATTTGGTGCGGACGACGGGAATCGAACCCGTACGATCAGAGATCGAGGGATTTTAAGTCCCTTGCGTCTACCAATTCCGCCACGTCCGCAGGCCAGCCCTTTTCAGACGCCAGCGAAAACCCGTCAAGCCATCTTTTGCCGAGTGTCGAACTCATGAAAGGTGGTTCGTGATTTCAAAACAATTGGTTGTGGCGAAAATCTCAGTCGCCGAGAACGCTCAGAATTTGTAGCTGAGATTGATACCGACCGCGTTCAGCTTCACATCCTGATCGCGATCGTTGAAGGGTTCCGCCACGTCATAGTGCTCGGAGCCGAAATCGTAATAGCGATATTGCGCGCCGACGATGAATTTGTCGGTCAGCGCGTAGTCGACGCCGGCACCCAAGGTCCAGCCGACATTGGTGCGTGTGCCGGCGAACGACGCGCCCGCGACTTGCGAAGTTTCGATGCCGGCAAAGGCGACGCCGCCGACGCCGTAGACCAGCACGCGGTCCATGGCGAAGCCCGCTTTGGCGTCGACAGATCCGAACCACTTGATGTCCGTGCGGAATGTGCTTCCAAGGCCTGATACGGCCGTACCGTCGACGGCGGAATAATTGAGCTCCGCCTCGGCGCCGAGCACTGCCTGGTCGAACTGCCACAGGCCGGCGACATGGGCCCCGACGAAACCGCCGTCAATGTCGGGCGAGATGGAAAACGGCGCGCCTTCCGTCACTGATATGTCGGACTGCCCCCAGCCGTAGCCGGCCTGCAGGCCGGCATAGTAGCCGGTCCAGTCGAAGCCTGGTTCGGTCATCGGCACCGCCATCGGGTCGGCGGCGAATGCCGGCGCGGCCAGAGCAATCAGAAATCCGGCACTGGCAATCGTCAGACAGCGCATCGAGTTCTCCGAAAAGGCGGTTCAGAAGGCGCCTTGTCGGAAGGTAATCCTATTCGCCGCAAAACGGAACCCATTGTTCAACAATCGGAATGCACCCGTGCTGCGCTGGGTGCTCTAGCTGGGGGCGCTATTTGGCGTCAATGAAGTCCAGCGCCGCCTGACTATATTCGTCCGGCGCCTGCAGCATGGCGAAATGACTGGCGTTGGGCAGGATGATGAGCTTGGCGCCCGGAATGACGGAGGCCATGTATTCGGTGTGTTCGCGCTTGATCGCCTCGTCATGGTCGCCGGCAACGATCGCGGTCGGCGTGGTTATCTTGCCGAGCTGTTCCTTGGTCCAGGCCGGCTCCGACTCCCACATGTGGCTGATCTGCGCCACGAAGGCATCGTACTGGTCGGGAGTCTTCGACAGTTTCTTGTAGTCGCGGCCCGAGCGGTCGATATAGGCGGCAAAGGTCTTGTTGGTCAGCACACCCGGATCGACGCCATCGGTGGTGACGTTGGCGGCCTGCGCAAAGAGCCGTGTCAGCCGCTCCGGATGATGCAGCGCGATGTCGATGCCGATAATGCCGCCGTCGCTCCAGCCGACAAGAGCGGTCTTGTCGATCTTAAGATAGTCGAGCAGTGCAAGATAGTCCGACGCCATGAGGTCATAGCCGTAAGGCTGCTCGGTGCGGGCAGAGCGGCCGTGGCCGCGGCTGTCGGCGATGATAACCTTGTGCGTCTTGGACATGGTCGCCACCTGGCTTGCCCAGATGTCGCCATGGCCAAGGCCGCCATGAATCAGGAGAATCGGATCACCGGCGCCGAAAACGGCATAGTACATCTGAATGCCGTTGACCGGCGCATATCCGCTCTGATCCGGTTTGGGCATCGCCGCCGGCTCCGGCAAGGTCTGCCAACGCTCCTCGGCGGATGCAAAGCCGGACGAGATCAGGAACAGGGTGACGAAGGCGAATGCTTTCAGGAACCGGATCATGACTTCACCTCAGGAGGTTTCGGGCTCATCACAACAAAAACCCGCCTCGCGGCGGGTCGTCGGTGCAAATCAGCACCATAGCCAGAATGGTAGCATAAGTGGCGGCACAAGCCAAACTGAATGACCGCACCACTGATGCCTGCCCTCGGGGTGAGCAGGTGCGGCGCATCCGCCCGGGCGAATTCTCATCGACGGATTTCGTCCGTGATCGCTGGCCAAAACCTTGCCGGCTTGGCACAGTCGGGCAAACAGGAGTCTTTCATGGCCAAGCAGCCGTCGGCGACGAAACCCAAGCCCTGGACCGAGATGGCGACGCATCTGGTCGACGTCGCAACGGGGCGCAAGCCGGCCGACCTCGTCATCCGAAACGGCCGCTGGGTGAACGTGCATTCCGGCGAAATCATAGCCGGCACCGACATCGCAATCTCAGGCGGCCGCTTCGCCTATTGCGGGCCGAATGCCAGCCATGCCATCGGCCAGGGCACCAAGGTGGTCGATGCCGGCGGCCGCTATCTCGTGCCCGGCCTGTGCGACGCGCACATGCATGTCGAGAGCGGCATGGTGACGGTGACCGAGTTCTGCCGCGCTGTCATCCCGCACGGCACCACCTCGATGTTCATCGATCCGCACGAGATCGCCAATGTGCTGGGTCTGCCCGGCGTGCGGCTGATGCATGACGAGGCCGTCGCCATGCCGATCAACGTGCACGTCCAGATGCCATCCTGCGTGCCGTCCGCGCCGGGGCTGGAGCATGCCGGGGCCGAACTGACGGTCGCCGATGTCGCGGAAGCGATGACCTGGGAAAACATCATCGGGCTCGGCGAAGTCATGAATTTTCCCGGCGTCATCGCCAATGATCCGGTCATGTCGGGCGAGATCGCCGCAACGATCAAGGCCGGCAAGACGGTCGGCGGCCACTATGCGTCGCGCGATCTCGGCCTGCCGTTCCATGGCTATGTCGCCGGCGGGCCGGAGGACGACCATGAAGGCACGCGCGCCGAGGACGCAATCGCCCGTGTGCGCCAGGGCATGAAGGCAATGCTGCGGCTGGGCTCGGCCTGGTACGATGTTGCCTCGCAGATCAAGGCGGTGACCGAGAGCGGTCTCGACCCGCGCAACTTCATCCTGTGCACCGACGACAGCCATTCCGGCACGCTGGTGCATGAAGGCCATATGGACCGGGTGGTCCGCCACGCCATCCAACAGGGATTGAAGCCGGTGACGGCGATCCAGATGGCGACGCTGAATACCGCCCAGCATTTCAAGCTGGAGCGCGAGATCGGCTCGATCGCGCCGGGACGGCTGGCCGATCTGCTGATCGTCTCCGATCTTGCCGCCATGACCATCGACGAGGTCTATGGCCGCGGTATCAGGCTGGCCAAGGGCGGCAAGCTCGAGATCGACATCCCGGCCTATGATTACCCCAAATCGGCGAAGAACACCGTCAAGCTCGGCAAGAAGCTGAAGCCAGGCGACTTCGACATTGCGGCGCCCAAGGGCGCCAACGAGGTGCGGGTGCGGGTCATCGGCGTGATCGAAAACCAGGCGCCGACGCGGGCGCTGGAGGCCGACCTGCCGGTCGAGGACGGGCTGGTCGCCATGGACCGCCGCAACGACATCTGCCAGATCGCGCTGGTCGAGCGCCACCGCGGCACCGGAGGCGTCACCAATGCCTTCGTCTCCGGCTTCGGCTATATGGGCGACTGCGCCATGGCGTCGAGCGTCGCACATGATGCCCACCACATCATCTGCGTCGGCACCAACAAGGAAGACATGGCGCTGGCCGTCAACCGGCTGGGCGAGGTCGGTGGCGGCGTGGTGCTGTTTTCGAAGGGCAAGGAGCTTGCGCTGGTCGAAATGCCGATCGCCGGGCTGATGTCGGACGAGCGCGCCGAAATCGTGGCGGCCAAGGCCGAGAAACTGACCGAAGCAATGCGCAAGATGGGCTGCTCGCTCAACAACGCCTACATGCAGCACTCGCTGCTGGCGCTGGTCGTCATTCCGGAGCTCAGGATTTCCGATGTCGGCCTGATCGACGTGACGACGTTCCAGAAGGTCGATCTTTTTATCTGAGATCAGCCCCGGTGCTTGGCTCTCATCCGCCGGTGGCGATGGTCAGCACCTTGAATGGCGTGGTGATGATGATCTCGGCGACGGATCCGACTGCCTTGCCGAGGCCTCGGCCGAGATTGTCGATCTGGCCCTGCGTGGGTTCGTCCGATGCCAGGCCGGCTGGAGCGCGCAGACGGTCACCGAGCAATTGCACCAGGAACGGGTTGTCGGCGAATTTGGCGTGGTTCAGGCGGTCGCCGCCCTTGATCTGGCTGAGGTCGGCCACGACGACGCCGTAGCTGGCGATGTCGGCGGCGTTGCCGTAGTCGCCGACGCGCGGCTTGTCGCCGGATATCAGGCTGGACAATCGCAGAGCACGGTCGTCGGCGGAAAGCAGGATGACGAACGGCCTGTCGGGCTTGCCGTAGCGGATCATCTGCTTCTTGAAGACGTCGACATCGATATCGGGCGATGCCAGGACGACACGGCCGAGCTTGCCGTCGAGATCGCGGTCGCCGGTGATGGCGAGCTGGCGCAGCGCTTCCATCGTCACCCAGGTTCCCATCGAATGCGCGATGATGTCGATGCTCTTGACCCGTGTCTTGGCGAGCATCCTGAGCGTCGCCTCGAGGTCGTCGCGCGCGGCGTTGGCGCTGTCCTTGTCGTAGATATAGCCCGTGGTCTTGCCGCTCGAAGCCCACGAAAACAAGATCGGCGTACCCGGATATTCGGTGTCGTGGGCGATCTGCGTCAGCCGGTAGACCCCATCGTCGAAGCCGTTGTTGAAGCCGTGGACGAAGACCAGCGCGCGGTCGCCATTCATGGTGATGTTGGCGCCGACGGCCTTGGCGAATTGCGAGGCGTCGCCATAGTGGACGACGTCGGTGGCGGTGAATTGCTTGGCCGGGTTCGAATTGGCCGAGCCCTTGGCGCGCTCGATGGCGCCGACCTGGTGGACCTTCGGCACGGTGACGTCGACGCGGGCGTAGCTGGTGGTCAGCGAGCGATCGCCATCGAACACCTGGCGTGGGTCCTTGGTCGCCTGCTTGCGGGTGGTGGCGACGAAGATTTCGTGGGTGGCCGCGATGTCGGAGGCAGGCACCGAAACCGTCGTCTCGTTCAACAGGTCATGGGTGTTCGGGCCGGCGCAGCCGGCGGCACCGAGCGCGAACGCAAGGACCAGGACAGTCTTCCAACGCTCGTTCACGCGGGCTCCCGCTGGCGCATTGGCGCCGATTTCAATGTCGTAGAGGCAGAGACCGGCCCGGTCCAGTTGAAAGTGATCGGGCCGAGCGGCATTCGCGACCTCACGCGGCGACGGTCGCCGCAAGGCAACAGCCTTATTGTCCGAGCGCGCTGATGCGGTCGGTCACCGTCTGGTCGCTTGCAAAGCCGTCATCCTCGCGCAGCCGCTGGCCGATCATCTTCACCAGTTCGGGATTGTCGGCGAACTTGGTGTGGTTGAAGCTGTCGCCTCCCTTGACCTTGGAAAGGTCGACCACGGTGACGCCATAAGCGGCGAGGTCGGCGGCATCCTTGTAGTCGCCGACGCGCGGCCGCGAGCCTGCGATCAGGCCTGAGAGCCGCAGCGCCCGGTCGTCGTCGGAGAGCAGCAGGATGAACGGCTTGTCCGGCTTGCCGTAGCGGCGCATCTGGCTCTTGAAGACGTCGACGTCGATATCGGGCGAAGCCAGCACGACATCGCCGAGCTTGCCGCCGAGATCGCGGTCGCCGGTGATGGCCATCTGGCGCAGCGTTTCCATGGTCACCCAGGTTCCGAGCGAATGGGCGACGATGTCGATGCGCCGCGCGCCGGACTGCTGCAGCATGCGCAATGTCACCTCCAGCTGATCGCGGGCGGCGCTGGCGCTTTCCTTGTCATAGACATAGTCGGTGGTTCTGGCGCCGGATGCCCAGGAAAACAGCACCGGCGTGCCGGGATAGCCGGAATCGTGGACGATCTGGGTCAGGCGGTAGACCGCGTCGTCGAAGCCGGTGTTGTAGCCATGCACGAAGACCATGACGCGGCCGCCGCGCGCGGCGATGTCGGCATTGAGCGCACTGGAGAATTTCGGCTGCGCATCGTAGCCGACGACCTCGGAGGCCATGAAGTACTTCGCCGGGTCGTTGGACCTGCCGCGCGAGCGGCGCTCGATCTGGCCGGTCTGGTGGGTGCCGGGAACGGTGACCGTGACGCGGGCGTAGTTCAGCGTCGCCGAGCGTTCGCCGTCGAAAACTTTGTTGGGATCGTCGGATTTCTTGCGTGTGGTGGCAATGAAGATCGAGTGATTGCCTGAGATTTCGGTCACCGGCGTGGACATGACGGCGCTGCCGAGCAGTTCCTCGGTTTTGCGGCCGCCGCAGCCGGCGATCAACAGGGCAAGTGCAAGAATGCAAATCGTCTTCAAACGCACGTCAAAAATTCCACTCCGGCCAAAAGGCCCATATACCCCCGCGGCACCTCCCGGACAGTGAGAGTGCGGCAGAAGTAAGTCGTGTCCAGCCGAAATGTGGTCAGCGTCGAGCCACGGTCATCGCACTGTTGCGCGAAAGCCAGAATGGCGGCAGGAACGCAGGGATGTTGGAGAAGGGCAATACCTCGGGCTTGAGCCTGATGCCGAGCACATCGCCCATGAAGGCGCGGCGCGCCTCGATGCGGCGCCATGCCTCGGGATAGCGGGCCGCGATCTCCTCGCGCAGGGACTCATCGGCAAGCGCGATACCGTCTTCGATGTTGGTGGTGAAATAGCTGGTTCCGGTCGCCGGAATGATGTCGACCTGCAGCGCCATGCCCGATTGCAGCTTGATGTCCGAGCCGGAAAACACCGGCGAATGCATCCATTCGTCGATATGGACGAGATGGCCGGGATTGAGCGAGACGCCGAAGAACGGGTCGCCTATGCGGTCATGCACGGCTTTCCAAAGCGCTCCGCCGGCAACGCCTATGCCGATGGTCTCGTACCAGTCGACGACGGCGGCGAAATAGGGCGCTACCAGCTGTTCGACATAGTCGCTTATCTCGCGCGGCAGTTCGGCCGCGCTCTCGACCAGGAAGCCGGCGCGGGCGTTGAGCGAGCCCTGGATGCCATAGGCCATGGTGACGGGATCGCCGCGCTTGATGATGTCGAGGCGCGGGCTAGGCAAGCCGTAGGGCGCACGCCTGCCGGCGGACAGTATCGGGTGGCAGCACAGGGGCAGGCCGTTGATCCCCATCAGCCGCGCGGCCTGCAATTCGCTCATGCCGGGCTCAATATTCCCAAGCACGTTGCGCAGGCCCTGCGAGGAAAAGGTCGCGGCGAATTCGAAGGACGCCAATTGGTCTGCCTCGTTGATGGCGCGTAGGCCGTCGGATGGGTTCATCAACAGGTTGGCGGCGTTGACCACCGCGCCTCTATCGCCGGCCAGTGTGCGCAGCGTATCGGCGATGAAGGAAGGCAGGTCGAGCGTCGTCTCGCCAAAGCCGCCATCGCCGGGGCCGAACGGCTTCCAGCCGATGGCGCCGATCTTCTGGCCGGCCTTCAGGCCGCAGGCGGCAAGCGTGTCGGATAGAGAGGCCGAGCGGTCGCGTGGCTGCGCCGGCAGCGAGAAGGTCTGGTAGAGGACGCGCTCGTAAGGCCCGTCGCAGATTTCGGCATAGCCCCAGCCCTCATTGCCGACGAGAAGCTTTGACTGGCTGCCGGGGACGATGACCAGCAACGTCTCCTCGAAACGCGGATCGTAACCACTGAGATAGGCGACATTGGCCGCGTGCTCGCGGTCGCCATAGACGGCAAAGGCGTCGAGCCCGGCCTTGGCGCCGCGCGCCAGCAGAGCCTCGATGCGTGCTTCGTAGGTCCGCCGCTGAACTAGCGGCATCACTGTTGGCTCGCCGAATTCAGGAAGGTCTACGGTCTTCAGGGCGACAGCCGAAACAGGCATGAAGATGGCTCCAATGGATTTCCTGCTGGCGCGTCAAAGCGGCCGCGCCGCATCGGTGGCTGCAAACGGCGAATTGTGCAATAGGCTTCGCCTTCGAACCATTCGATCCAGAGGTGACGGCGCCATGAACAGTTTCTCCTCCCGTGTCGCCACCGCCGCAGCCGCGATCCGCGAGATCTTTCCCGAAACGCCGCTGCAGGAAAACGACTATCTGTCGAAGAAGACGGGGGCTCGGGTGCTGTTGAAGCGCGAGGATCTTTCGCCGGTGCGCTCCTACAAGATCCGCGGCGCCTTCAACTTTTTCCGCAAGGCGCTTGCCGCCGGCAACGAGGCCGAGCTGTTCGTCTGCGCCTCGGCCGGCAACCATGCGCAGGGCTTTGCCTTCGTCTGCCGCCATTTCGGCAAGAAGGGCGTGGTCTTCATGCCGGTGACGACGCCGCAGCAAAAGATCGACAAGACGCGGCTGTTCGGCGGCGATTTCGTCGAGATCAGGCTGGTCGGCGACTTCTTCGACGACTGCTACCGCGCCGCCTTCGAATTCACCGAAAGTTCCGGCGCGCATATGGTGCCGCCCTTCGACCACAAGGATATTATCGAGGGGCAGGCGACGGTCGCCTATGAGATCGCCGACCAGATGCCAGGCGCGCGCATGCCCGACATCATCATGCTGCCGGTCGGCGGCGGTGGCCTGGCCGCGGGGGTGACGCACTATTTCGCCGATCAGCAACGTGACGCGCGCTACGTCTTTTGCGAACCGGCCGGTGCGCCGAGCCTGCATCAGAGCCTCGCCAGCGGCAAGCGCGTCCGGCTCGCCAATGTCGACAATTTCGTCGACGGCGCGGCGGTGGCCGAGATCGGCCGCGAGCCGTTGCGCCACCTCAAGGAGTTCGCCGCTCAGGCGGTGCGGCTGATCCCTGAGAACCGGCTCTGCGCCACCATGATCGAGATGCTCAACATCGAAGGTGTGGTGCTGGAGCCGGCCGGTGCCTTGGCGATCGACGCGTTGAAGGATTTTTCGCGCAAGGAAATCCGCGGCAAGACCATCGTCGCGGTGGTGTCGGGCGGCAATTTCGATTTCGAGCGGCTGCCCGACGTGAAGGAGCGGGCGCTGCGCTTCGAGGGGCTGAAGAAATACTTCATCATCCGCTTTCCGCAGCGGCCGGGCGCGCTGCGCGACTTCCTCGAACTGCTCGGTCCCGACGATGATATCGCCCGCTTCGAATATCTGAAGAAATCGGCACGCAATTTCGGCTCTGTGCTAATCGGCATCGAAACCAGGGACCGGCGTAACTTCGATCTGCTGAGGGCAAATTTCGAGGCCGAGGGCGTGCACTATCAGGACATCACCGACAACGAGACCCTGGCCGGGTTCATCATATGAGCGGTACAGCCTGCCACCCGAAGCTCGAAGAGCGAAGGGTGGTCTTCGTCGCGCTGTTTTCCGGCATCAACGTCGGCGGCAACCGCATCGTCAAGATGGCGGAGTTGCGAGCGTTTTTCGAAGAGTTCGGTTTCTCGGACGTCGCCAGCTATGTACAGAGCGGCAATGTCGTGTTCCGGGCCAGGAAGGGCGACGCCGCCACGCTGACGAAACAGATCGAAGCCGCTTTCGAGAAGAAATGGGGCTTTCATTCGCGCATCATGGTGCGCGATCTCTCCTGGTTCGAACGGTTGGTGAAGGAGAATCCGTATCCGGAAGTCGCCGGCGATCCGACCAAGCTGCACGCCTACACGCTGGAGCGCCAGCCGACGGCGGACGAGATCGCCAAGCTTGCCGAAAAATGCACCGGCCCGGAAAGCTTTGAGGTCAAGGGCGACGTGCTTTACCTCAAGGCGCCGGACGGGCTCGGCAAATCGGTGTTCGCCGGGCTGATCCCGCGCATGCTGAAAGTGCCGGGCACCGCGCGCAACTGGCGGTCGGTGCTGGCGCTGCTGGAGATGGCCGGCAAAGCCGGTGCAAAATAACGCTATGCCGCCGGTGCCTGCTTCCACTCGAAAGTCAGCTCCTCGCGGAAGGCAAAGCGCTTGATGTGATCGGCAACGACGCTCTCCATGCGCTCCAGCGATCCGCTTTCATCCGTCGACACCGTGATATGCAGCGCTGCCGCATCGGCATCGAGAACCGTGCGGCCGAGCGACAGATCGATGGTGCCGTGGTTCAGATCGAACTCGACGGGAAATTTGTGCGCCCAGTGCTTGCACAACTGCTGCAAATAGCGGCTGGCATACGCGGTGGAGACATCGGCACGGCTGGTCGGCATAAATGAATTCTCCTGGGTGAGGCACTGGCTTTGCTTGGCTGGCGCGACAGGCAGGTAAATAGGTGCCGTTGCTCGAAATGGCAAAGGCGGCCGGCTTGTCGGCGCGGCCGCCTCGCTCAAGATGGCGTGATCGCTACCAGGTGCCGGTGTTCGGCATCGATGCCCACGGCTCAGCCTTGGGCTTGGCCGGGCCCTTCTGCAGCAGTTCGAAGGAGATGCCGTCCGGCGACTTGACGAAGGCCATGTTGCCGTCGCGCGGCGGCCGGTTGATGATGACGCCATTGTCCATCAGATGCTGACAGGTGGCGTAGATGTCGTCGACCTCATAGGCGAGGTGGCCGAAATTGCGTCCGCCCTTATACTCCTCCGGGTCCCAATTGTAGGTCAGTTCGATCAGCGGCGCCTTCTCAGTGATGCCGCTTTCTACATCCTCGGAGGCGGCGAGGAAGATCAGCGTGAAGCGGCCCTGCTCGTTTTCGTAGCGGCGCACTTCCTTAAGGCCGAGCTTGTTGCAGTAGAAATCGAGCGAGACATCGACGTCGGCGACACGGACCATTGTGTGGAGGTAGCGCATGGGATTTCCTCGGGGATGTTTGGGTTGCGAGGCAACATAAGGTCCACCCCGCCGAAGGGCAACGAGCATCGACTGAAAGTGGTCACCGGTTTTGGAAAAATCAGATTGCTCTGACAAAAGCGACGGACACAAGTGGTTGCCGATTTCGGCGAAATCCCTTGCAAATTGCCGACCGGTTGACCGCCTTGATGGATCGTCATTGCTGTCGGCAGCGACGCCGGCAAACAACAAGTCAGCTATTCCTGTATTCAACCGTGAAAAAAGGCACGGCAGGTCTTGCACACCCCGGAAGCGGCGGTGTTAATCTAATGTCAAGAATCACTTGCGGTTTTCTTGAAAAAAAGGGGGCGTTCTTATGGGGGATAAGGCCTCTTTCACGAGGCGGGATGAGAACCTTGACGACGCCCTGAAGAGTGACAGTGGCGGCGATAGCGCCGACCTTGTCGAAATCGCCGGCGCCATCAAATGGTTCGACGTGGCCAAGGGCTACGGTTTCATACTTCCCGATGACGGTTCTTCGGGCGACATCCTCCTCCATGTCACCTGCCTTCGAAAGGACGGTTTTCAGACTGCATTGGAGGGCGCGCGTGTCGTGTGCCTTGTCAAGCACGGCGACCGTGGTTTGCAGGCGTTCCGGGTGCTGTCCATGGACACCACTACGGCGATCCATCCGGCCGAGATGCAGGAACAGCGCACCCATGTGGCGGTGACGCCGGAAAGCGGGCTCGAGCGGGCGCTGGTCAAGTGGTTCAACCGCACCAAGGGCTTCGGCTTTCTGACGCGCGGCGAGGGCACCGAGGATATCTTCGTCCATATGGAGACGCTACGCCGCTATGGCATCACCGAGCTCAGGCCCGGACAGGTCGTGCTGGTGCGTTTCGGACGCGGTGACAAGGGCCTCATGGCTGCCGAGATTCACCCTGATATGGGCACCTTGCCGGTCGCGCATTAGGACGCGAGCCTTCCTGAGGAAGTCAGGACGGCGTTTTTCTTGGTTTCACCACGATCTTATCCGAATACCTGAGACCACTTTTAGGGATCATGGTCTTTGGTCGAGGATTTCCAATGGCGTACAGGAACTGGCTGACAGCGGGCGCGCTCTGCGTCATCGTTGCGGGAGCCGCAGGCGCTTACTTCTATTCCGGGCAGCCGACCGCATCCCAGCAGACGATCGCCGGCGGTCAGGCGATGATCCTTCCCGTCGATCCGACACCCTTGGTCGTGGCGACGAAAGGGGGCGATAAATCCTTTTCGATCGAAGTCGCCGACACCGACTCGGAACGCGAGGCCGGCCTGATGTATCGCCAGGATATGGCCGACAATCATGGCATGCTGTTCGTCTTCGAGATGCAGAAGCAGGTCGGCTTCTGGATGCACAACACGCCGATGCCGCTCGACCTGATCTTTGTTGGACAGGACGGCAAGGTCCGGGCGGTCAAGCACGGCACTCCATTGTCCGATGCAGTCATCTCGCCGGGTGTGCCAGTGCGCTTCGTGCTGGAGCTCAAGGCCGGCACCGCCGCCAAAAACGGCATCGACCATGGCGATCTGCTGCGCCATCCGGCCGTCGGCACGGTGTCCGGCCCCGGCATGCCGCCATCGGACAAGGGCAACGCGCCCACGCCCGGCGCCGGCTGAGCCGCTCCCGATGCAATTCTTCTCCCATGACGGGTTCGACTTCGCCTTCCTCGACCGCCGGCCGGCGTCGGGGGCGGGCGATCCGGTGCTGATGATCCACGGCTTTGCCTCCAGCCACTATGTCAACTGGGTATCGCCCGGCTGGTTCAAGACGCTGAACGATGCCGGCTATCGCGCCATCGCCTTCGACAATCGCGGCCACGGCTCGTCGTCGAAAAGCTATGACGAGGCCGACTACACCCCGGCCAAAATGGCTTCGGACGCGGCGGCCCTGCTCGACCATCTCGGCATCGGCCGCGCGCATGTCATGGGCTATTCGATGGGCGCGCGCATCGCGGCGTTCCTGGCGCTGTCCGATCCCGACAAGGTGGCGACGCTGGTCTTCGGCGGCCTCGGCATCGGCATGGTCGACGGCGTCGGCGACTGGGATCCGATCGCCGAGGCGCTGCTGGCCGACGATCCGGCCGCCACCAGCCATCCGCGCGGTCGCTCCTTTCGCGCCTTTGCCGATCAGACGCGCAGCGACCGCCGGGCATTGGCTGCCTGCATCGCCACGTCGCGCGAACTGCTCAGCGAACACGACATGACGCGCATCGCCCAACCGACGCTGATTGCGGTCGGGACGACAGACGATATCGGCGGCTCGCCCGACGAGCTCGCCGCGCTGATGCCGAACGCCAAGTCATTTCACATAGACGGCCGCGACCATATGCTGGCTGTGGGCGACAAGACCTTCAAGCAGCGGGTTTTGGAGTTTTATGCCGAAAATCCGCTTTAACCGGTAAGCGATTTTCGGGCGATATGGATTGGGCGGCCGGCGAGGGGTGGCAAACAATGGCACAATGGGGAAGAAGCGCCGACGCTCTGCCGGGCGCCGTCGTGACAAGCAAGTTCGGCAAGCGTTCCGTCATCCTGGCGCTGCTCGCCTTCGGTGCCGGTGTGATGGCGCTGACCACAATGGTGGCGCTTCCGACCCACGCATCCGAGCGTGCCCAGAACATCGCCACGGGTTTCTTCATGGCGGTTTTCCTGCTGGCAGGGCCGTTGGCGCATATTGCCGGATTGATTTTCGGACTGATGGCGCTGGTGCGTTCGAACGATAGCCGCGTGCTTGGGGTCGTCGGCATCCTGCTCAACGGCGGCTCCCTGGCGGTTGGCTTCCTGCTGCTTGTGGCAATGGCATCGACGATAGGCGCTTTCACCTGATCGGGGACGAGTAATGGCCGGATGGGGAAGAAGCACGATAGCAATGCCCGGCGTGGTGGGGCGGAGCAGCTTGGGCAAACGCTCGGTGATCCTGGCCCTGCTGGCGTTCGCAATGGATTTTGCGGCGGTGGTCACGCTGGCGTTGATGCCAGGCGAGGCGTCGCTGGCCGCTCAAAACGTCCTCGGCGGGGTTTTTCTGGTGGTGTTTCTCGTTGCGGCGCCGCTGGCGCACATCACCGGCGTGGTTTTTGGCTTGATGGCACTGGGACGTTCAAACGACAATCATGTCCTCGGCATCATGGGTATCCTCCTCAACGGGCTGTCGTTGGTGATCGGCCTGTTCTTTGTTTGGGCGGCGACCAAATCCGTTGGCGCCTTCAGGTGATCGATCTTCGTCTGGCTTGCAGCCGGAGGCGGTGCCGCTTTGGTTGAACTTTTCGTCACCTATATGGAAATGCGCCAGGCCGATCTGGCGCCTGCGCGCGCCAACCCGGCGGCAAGTGCCAGGGTTGTGCGTGAGAGGCTGGACCGCGCCGCCTATCTCAGCCTCTACCGCGCTGTCGGCGAGCCGGTGCAGTGGGACCAGCGGCTGCGCATGCCGGCGGAAGAGCTCGAGCGCCTGCTGGCGCTGCCCTCGACACATATCCATGTGCTGCGCGTCGAGGGCGAAGCGGCTGGTCTGTGCGAATTCAACGGCGTCGGCCAGCCTGAGGTCGAGCTGGTTCATTTCGGGCTGGTCCCCGTCTTCCAGGGTCGCAGGCTTGGGCCGTTCCTGCTCGACCAGGCGCTTCGCGCCATCTGGTCGCACGCGCCGCAAGGGGTCTGGCTTCATACCGACACATACGACCATCCGGCTGCGCAATCGGTCTACAGGCGCGCCGGGTTCAAAGCCTATGCGCAGCGCATGGAGACATTTCCGGATTAGGATTTGAGCGTTTCTAGAGACCGCGCCAGGTTTTGCCTGGCCTGGGGCTCGAACCTCTGGCGGAATTCCTGCGTGTGAAAAATATGCTGGCGCGCGAGGAAAGTCTTGAGAATCGCGCCGCGACCGGCCCGCCACATCGGCTCCTCGACCCAGCCATATTCGCGGCGGACCGCTTGTTCATAGGCGTCGAAAGCGTCGGCTGACGCACCCAGGATCGCCAGGTCCATGTCGAGGAAAAGCGCTGCGTCGCGGAGGGCGTTCTCATCGGCAAGGCACCGTGGTTGAAGGCTGGGCAGTTCATGCGTGGCGGTGGCGACGATCATCGCCGCTATGCGGCCGAGGCGCTCCGGATCGGTGCGGGCGGCAAGTTTGTCCTGCGCAAGTGCCGCACTCCTGGCCTCGTTGTCCTTGGCGCGGCTGTCATAGATGGCGTCATGGAACCAGATTGCGGCTTCGACGGCGCCGGAATCATGCAGCGATGCTCGATATTCGTCCGCCAGCGCCAGCAACGCCTCGATATGGGCGAGGTTGTGATAGTGGCGATCCGGAGCTTGATAGAGCGCGGAGAGCGCGCGTTTCAGCGGAGCGTCGATCAAGGGTTCGTTTTCCATGGCGGCTTGAATTTCCGTGAACCAAATCCATTTCACCGAGCACTAAGGAAAATTGAGTTCAATCGTGCTATGATCTGGCTTATATGTGCCGCCGGAGAATAGGCAAGCGGCCAGGACGCAGGACAAGACGTCGATGAACAGCATCAGCATTTCCCGCCCCACAATGGTCCAGCCGGTCGATCCGATCTGGCGTTCGGTCCGCGACGAGGCGATGGAAGCGGTCAACCGCGACCCGCTTCTGGCGGCGTTCCTCTATTCGACCATCCTCAACCAGGAGAGCCTGGAGGAAGCTGTCATCCATCGGCTCGCCGAGCGGCTCGCGCATCAGGACATCGGCTCCGACCTCATCCGCCAGACGTTCAAGTCGATGCTGGCCGACGACAAGGAATGGTCGTCGATCGTGCGTGTCGACATCCAGGCCTATTACGACCGCGACCCGGCTTGCGACCGCTTCATCATGCCGGTGCTCTATTTCAAGGGTTTCCATGCCATCCAGACGCACAGGCTGGCACATTGGCTGTGGAATCAGGGCCGCAAGGATTTCGCCCTCTATCTGCAGAGCCGCTCGTCTTCGGTGTTCCAGACAGACATCAACCCGGCCGCCCGCATCGGCAAGGGCATCTTCATCGACCACGCCACCGGCCTTGTCGTGGGCGAGACGGCGGTGATAGAGGACGATGTGTCGATCCTGCACGGCGTGACGCTGGGCGGCACGGGCAAGGCCGGCGGCGACCGCCACCCCAAGATCCGTTACGGCGTGCTGATCGGCGCCGGCGCCAAGATTCTCGGCAATATCGAGATCGGCCATTGCTCGAAGATCGCGGCAGGCTCGGTCGTGCTGTCGCCGGTGCCGCACAACAAGACGGTTGCCGGCGTACCGGCCCGCGTCGTCGGCGAGACCGGCTGCGACCAGCCTTCGCGCCAGATGGACCAGCTTTTGCCGTCGCAATCGATGGACCAGGTCGTCAGCTTCGACATCTGATTTGCAACACCCGGCGCGCCGGACTGAAGTCCGGTTGCCGGCGCCGTTGCCTCTGAAGCATGATGCCGAAAAGTGTGAGGCGGTTTTCGGACGACATCATGCTCTACCTCCTTGATTTAGAGGCGGATTTGGATTCGACCTGAAATCATCCGGCCCCAGGGTTCGCGTTCTATCCAGCCGGCTTGCCTTTACATCGCCATTGTCGACGTGCCAGAAGCGCGTTCCAACGAGCAAGCCCGACGATCGGAGAAGACTTTTGAAGCCGGACGAAATCAGAAAGCTGGACGCCTATTTCAAGCGCGTCTTCCAGAATCCCAAACTCGAGGTGAAGGCGCGGCCGCGCAAGGAAGATTCGGCCGAGGTCTATGTCGGCGACGAGTTCCTCGGCATCGTCTTCAAGGACGAGGACGACGGCGACTATAATTTCTCGATGGCGATCCTCGACATCGATCTGGCCTGATCGCGGAACTGGGGATCGGAGTTGCCTATCTCCAACGAAGTGGGGAGATGAAGAGCAAGCCTCGGCGATCCTTCCCACCCCCCTCTGTCCTGCCGGACATCTCCCCCGCAAGGGGGAGATCGGCAGTTCCTCGGCTCTTCTTCTGCAACCTCGATAATTGGCGAAAGCAGTGATGGGGGCGTAATCTCCCCCTTGCGGGGGAGATGTCCGGCAGGACAGAGGGGGGTGCTGTCCCGCCAACGGTCGTAAACTTCTGCGCCGCTTCGCTTCGCCCGAACAGAGGCAGGCTAGCGCCCCGTCTTCAGGACGCGCGTGGCCTCGGCGACGATAGCGGCGTCAAGCGCCGGCCAGTTGCCCAGCAACTCCCGGGGAAAGCGGTAGGTCAGGCTGAGGCTGTCGCCGACCTGGATGTCCCGCTCGCAGGGCGCCAGCGATTCCTCGGCGCTCGGTCCGCTCAGGCAGCGGGCGACGAACGGGTCCTTGCCGGCCCGGCCGGCGACCGCGAGCACCTCGTTGAGATAGCCTGATTTTTCCGTAAAACCGTAAATCGTCGTGCCGCCGGGGCCGGGCGCGCCGGGCTGGCTTATGAGCGCGCTATAGATCGGCACGAAACGGCCGCTCATGTCGCGCGACATCATCTGCGGTTCGAACGACAGGAAGATGATGTTCTTGGCCGTGCCCGTGTGGTTGAAATCCTCGCGTGCGGCTTCGCTGTAGCCGTCCATCTGGGGATAGCGCAGATAAAGGTCTAGGCGCGAAGCGATGCCGTCGCGCCGCGCCTGCAGGAAGCGGATGGCGTTGGCCGGCACGGCAATGACATTGTTGCCGATCACCACCCTGTGGACCGTGGTGTCGTCGGTGTAGCCGGCCATGGCGATCGAGCGGCCGAACCATTTTCCGCCAAGGCTGATCGCCAGCGACAGCAGCGCCAGTGCGGCAAAGGCATAGAACACCCGCTTCATCAGCACGGAATCGACGACGTTGAATTCTTCGGCGGTCGCTGCCTGCTTCATCGCAATCCCCATAGTCGCCGCCGTCTGTCCTTGGGCGGCACACATGCCGTGGCACGGCTCTTGCTGCGCTGGACGCGACTGTGCGATCTCATGGTAAACGGAAGGTTAAGATGAGCCTGCTGCTGCCCGTTCTCTTCGCTTTCGCCGTCGGCCTCACCGCCTGCGGGCTTACCGGGTCTGTGATGGAACTGGCGGCGGGCCGCCGGCTTGCCTTTGCCGAGCCTTATGTGTCGCCGGCGTACATCCTGCGCTCGCTGGCCGCGACCGCTTGCGCCGGTCCGTTCATGCTCGCCAACGATGCGCTCGATGCGCGGCGCGAAGGCCGTATTTCCACGCTGATGCTGGTGTCCTGCGGCTGCACGGTGATCGCCTGGGCGCTGGCGCTGGGCATCGTGCTGATCGCCATTGTCTCCTGGGGCATCAGCTCTCCTGGTGCGCTTCAGCTTTTGGTGGAATCGCTGGCGCGGTATTTGCCTTGAGGCAATTGCGGGAGAAAACCGGCACGCGTTTTCCTCGGATTGTTCTAGGGTTTGTCCCGGCCTGCGACGAATCGGAGACTGCAAATGCCGACCTACGCAATCGACGGAAAAGCGCCCCGTTTCGAGGATGCCGACAGCAACTGGATCGCGCCGGACGCTACGTTGATCGGCGACATCAGCGTCGGCCGCAATGCCGGCTTCTGGTTTGGCGTGGTCATCCGCGGCGACAACGAGGCGATCGTCATCGGCGCCGACAGCAATGTCCAGGAACACACGGTGATGCACACCGATCCCGGTTTTTCCCTGACGATCGGGCAGGGCTGCACGATCGGCCACCGCGCCTTGCTGCATGGCTGCACGATCGGCGACAACAGCCTGATCGGCATGGGCGTCATAGTCCTCAACGGCGCCAGGATCGGCAAGAATTGCCTGGTCGGCGCCGGCGCGCTGGTCACCGAAGGCAAGGAGTTCCCCGACAATTGCCTGATCGTCGGCTCGCCCGCGCGGGTGATCAGGACGCTGGACGACGCCGCGGTCGCCAGGCTGCGCGCCTCGGCCGCGCACTATGTCGCCAACGGCAAGCGCTTCAAGGTGGGGCTGAAAGAGACGTAAGGCCAGCCGGCCAATCTTGTCCCGACGGTTCATTGCGCCCAACTCACTGTCCGTCGGAGCTGCGCCCGGCCATCGCATCGCGCAGCAGCTTTTGGCGGTGGGCGCCGACCCGGCACTCGAAACCCGCATTGATGACTATACGACAGCCCTCAAGGAAGCCGACAATGCCGGCTTCGAGGACGGCGCTTCATAAGGCGGATCGCATCGACACTGCGGATGGCCACAGCATAGGGAAGCGGCGTCCAGTCGTTCACGCCCCGCATGTCGGGGTCGGCGCCACCGTTGACCAGCACCTGGGCGATTCCAGTCTGTCGGTTCGGTCGGTGGACAGAGCAGCAATGATTGCCGGAAACCCGCCATGATCCGGATAATTCGGATTCGAGCCGGCATCGAGCAAGGTCAAGATGAACCCGACGGGGCTTCAATAGACCGCATACTCCAGCGGGTGCCCGAGGCCGATCTCGAACGGCATGTGCTCGTCGAACCAGCGGGGCGTGCCGCAATGCCACGCCGAGCCCCGCGAAATCGCCGGTCTTGAAGGCACCGTCGATCGCCTCGAACAGGCGATGGCGCTCGCAGTGATCTTCGGGGATTTCCAACATCGCCGCGATCCAGAAGGCGAAACTAACGGCCTATAGTGCCTCGATCTCCTGCCCGTGGAAAGGCGGTCGTTAGATGCGCTTGGCGGGGGCGATAGGGAGGTGTCGACTGTGCACGGTCCCTTACAAGAGACGGATTGACGTTTGGCCGCTGCCATAGTTCCCTGTTGCGGGGGGATATGACGGATCTAAGAAACCTTCAGTATCGTGCCTGGGTGCGCCGACATTTAGCTAAGAGCCAAGGCGGGAAATGTTGCTATTGCAAGCGCCAGTTCACGAAGAGCGGCTCGACCCGTTTCACCATTGAACACAAGAAAGCTCGAATGGACGGCGGCTCTGACGATCTCAGCAACCTTGCAGCCGCTTGCTTCCATTGCAATCAACATCGCGGCCTACAAAAGAACCGTGCCCGGCAAAAAGCGCAGCGACAAGTTCAAACTGACCCCACTACCCAAAATTGACATCGCTGGCCCCTTGGCCGCTTATTGTTGCAACTGGAACTAGGCCGTCAATGAATAATCTAGTCGTGGAGGTAGCTTACTTGCATGCCACCGGAGTACGTTGAGCTAATCGCGAAACCTCTTCTGCCAACCGCTATTTTCCTCGCGGGCGTTTTCGCTGGCATGGCCCTAGAGCGTTTCGTGTCAAGAATTCGAAAGCAGGCATGGAGGAAGAGAAACCGCTGGCGGTGGGCGAGAGAGCGCAGTGGTGGTGACATCCTTAGCGGCCTGTGGACCGCCACGAAGCCTGTTTCCGCGCCAACGAAACCAATTGATCCAGCTGACCAGTTGCGAATTGTCATGGATGCGAACTTCACCGTTCAACCGCTTCTCAACAAGAGTGAAGCGCGCGTCTTCAAGGAACTCGACCGTATGGTTATTGGCTGTAATCCAGCATGGCAGGTTATGGCACAAGTGTCTTTGGGGGAGATCCTGCGCAGCAAGGACGCGGACGCCTACAGCTGCATCAACTCGAAACGCGTTGACCTCCTCCTCGTGGACGAGAATTGTTTGCCTCGACATGCCTTGGAATACCAAGGTCACGCGCATCATCAGGGTTCGGCTGCGGCGCGTGATGCGGTTAAGAAGGAAGCCTTGCGAATAGCGGGTATCAGTTATCACGAGATCGTCGGTGGCCACACTACACCTTCCGAACTCAAGCGGCTGGTTGAGAAACTCGTGGACAAGCCCCTAGCAGCTCAATAGCTGGCCTATGCCAGCTTCGGGAGCTTGGCTGATCTTCTAGCCATCCTCCAGAAATGGTGGAGCCGGCCCGGGGACGGGGCCGGCTCCTTAAAACCCGGTCGTTGGGGACGGGGAGGGTGGGGACTCGACCGGGCTTTCTCGTTAGGCACGTCGCATTATTCGATGTGCTTGACCTCTGTGATGGCGTCCTAGCGGACGCTGGCAACCGCGTCGGCGCGACCGTCATTGATCGTCACCCACACGCCGGAATTCTGGTCGGACTGGCGCTTCAGGTAGGTGTAGTCGGTGTCGGTCCAGGACAGCACCTTGGAGTCCAGATTGTCGAGGATGAACTCGCCGAGGCTGGTGCGCACGGTCAGCACCGCGTGGCCGTCGCCATTTTGTTGGCGCGCCACGGTCATCAAGAGATTGCCGGCGGGAACGCCGAGCGCCATCAATTCGCGGCGCTTCTCCAGCGCATAGTCCTCGCAGTCGCCGAAGCCGCTGTCGGGATAGGACCAGACCTCTTCCTTACCCCACATTTCCATATCGGTGCGCGGCACGATCCGGGTGTTGACCGAATTGTTGACGTCGACGATCGCCGCCCACAGCTTGCGGGTCAGTTCGACCGGTGCCTGCTTCGGCGTGCGCTGAGCGCACTCCTGCGGCAGCTTCTGGCAGAATTCGTAGTGACCGACCGGCTGTGTCGTGCGGCCGCCAGTGTGCATGTAGGCCGGTCCTGCTGCTTGCGCCGTTCCCCAAGCGGAAAGCTGCATCGCCATTGCCAAGAGCAACAGCTTGCCCCAAATCTTCGCCATTGGTCAGTCTCCCCGTTTGAGGAGACAATGACAGCGCTGGATTTATTTGACGCAAAAACCCGAAGTAGACATTGAGTAAAAGCTCAATAGAATACGCGTAAAATTTGACCTATTTTAAAATAAAATCGTTCAGGTCTCGGCGTAAAACCGCGGTGTCGGGGCGCGGATTTCCGGGTGGAGCCGTGGATTTGCTGCGTGCCGCTACAAGCTGGAGAGGCAGGCGGAACGCCGGCAACAAAAAACCGGCCGCGCAGGGCCGGTTCGTTTTTGCTGCCTGTTGCCGATCGTTCAGGCGCGCGGGGCGTTGAACTCGGAATCGAGCGTTTCCGGGCGCTGGATGACGGCGAATTCGATGGCGACGCCATCCTCGAAATGACGCACCACCTGGCCACGCATGGTGCCCAGCATCACCTGGATGCCGAGCGCCGGCTTGACGTCGATCTCGACCGCCGCGCCCGACAGCGACAGGTCGATGATGCGGCACTGATACTGGCGCCCGTCGGTGAGCTGCAGCACGCTTGTCGGATTGCGCGGCGCCACGCGTTCGTGGCGGCGGTCTTCCGGCAGGTCGAGTTCATGCTTGTTGGCGAGCCAGGTCAACTGCGCGGCAAGCTTGTCCTTCTTGCGATCCGAAGCAATGACGGTCATGGCGAAGCCGTCCTGCGAGGTGCGCGTCACCACGCCCTCGATGCGGCCGATATGATCGATATAGGCAATGATTTTTTCGCCCGGCATGCCGACGCGCTCGGTGCGCAACGCGACATTGCCCGGCGACATATCGACGACCTGGCAGGGGTGCTCGGTGCGGTCCTCCAGCATGAAGCGCCCGTAGATCTTGACCCGGACGCGCTGAAAATTACGCCTTTCGGCGCGGGACGGTGCGTATTCGACCGCCGCTGACCTCATGACTGCCTACACCCCGTTGGCATTCCCGCGTCGTGCGTGGAATCTCGGCAAAAACTACAGCCAAGCAGGTTAACAAAGGGGAAAAGTGGGCCCCCGATAGTTAAGATTAGCGCCGGCTTGGAGACTATTGCTCGCGCCCGCCGTCGAACACGACGAGGTGGCGGATACGGCGCGACCGACCGAGCGCCGAGATGGTCTCCGGCGCTTCGAGTTCGGGAGCCAACGACGGAACGGATATTTCCGGCCGGTTTTTCAGGAACATCGGTTCCTTGTCGGGAGCGATGACGCGGATGGCGTCGATCAGCGCGTCGGTGATCGGGTCGGCGCCCAGCCAGAACGGCTTTTCCACGGCGCTGATGACGCCGAGGCAGCGCGGGTTCTCGACGCCGCCGTCGAGCGGCAGCGCAAGCAGTTCGAAGTGGTTGGACCGGCCGCTGCGGCTGAACCCCTCATAAGTGATCAGCACCACGGATTTCTGCTCGAAAACGCCGTGAATGAGGCGCGACACCAGCCGCTGGTCCTTCTCGCGCCATAGCGAGGGGAACGAAAAACCCTTGAGTTCGCGGCCGTAGCCGGCGCAAAGCCTGGTGCCGGCAAGCCGGAACACCGCTTCGCCGCGCGTATCCCTTTCCAGGATGAAGGTGTCGGCCAAAAGCGCCTTGATATCGGCCGGTTCGACTTCCGAACGCTTTGGGGCAGGACGTCCATGACGCAGGCGATTCCAATAATGGAACAGCGCGATTGATCCGTTCTGGTTCATGCTATGAAACTCCGCGCATTCTGCCGTCTGATGGTCCCATCGGTGAACAGAAAGGGCGCCCTCCGATGACCTACATGCGTTCCGGAGCAGGATGCGTGCCAGCGTCGTTAAGACTTGTTCACGGGTCGGGGGCGTTAAGGTTAACAAGTGGTTTACGTTGCGCGCGCAGGCTTGCCATGGCACACCAAAACCACTCCAGAAGCGGTCGTTTCGCGACGACCAACAGCACTTCGGTCAATAGTTTAGGGGAGCAGGGGGCTCGACCAGCCGTTCAAGGGAAACCTTGGACGGCTTCTTTTTGATTCGCGCCCCTGGTGATTCGCGGTTGTGATTCGTAGTTTGTGATTTGTCCGGGCATGGCCTAGATGCTCGCGACTACACGCAAATCCCTGGATCAGAGCATATGAGCGAACCGGCCGGCCCCTTGGAGACCGAACAGACCGCGGAGGCGCCGCCGCCGCGCCGCGAGCCGGTGTTCAACCTGCCACCGGTGGTGCTGGCGGTGATCGGCATCTGCGTTGCCATCTTCCTGCTGCAGCAATATGTGCTGACCGAAGAGCAGCAGATAACATTGCTCACCGACGGCGCCTTCATTCCGGTCCTCTATACCGGCCAATACGGTTTCGACTGGTTCCTCTTCACCCGTCCTTTCACCTATGCCTTCATGCATGGCGGCGTTGCCCACATTGCCATCAACATGGTTGCGCTGGCCGCCTTCGGGTCGCCGCTGGCCAACCGTCTCGGCTGGTTCTGGTTCGCCTTGTTTTTCGCCGCCACCGGGCTGGCCGCGGTGGTGCTGTTCTGGGCGGTCCATCCATACGGCGAAGCACCGCTGGTCGGCGCTTCCGGGGCGATATCGGGCATGATGGGTGCGGCGGCTCGCTTCGGGTTCCGTACCGACCGCTCCTCCGGCAGGGCGGCCTTTGCCGGTCCCGTGCTGCCGATCGCAATCGTTTTGCGCATGCGCGGCGTCGTCAATTTTCTCGGCGCCTGGATGGTCATCAATCTCGCCACCGGCCTTTACGGTCTCGGGCTCGGAGAGCCCGGCCAGATCGCCTGGGAAGCGCACATTGGCGGCCTCGTCGCAGGCTTCTTCGGGTTGCGCTGGTTCGACCGGCGCTGGCGGGCGCCTGAATGGGAGATCCCCGACGACCAGCGCACCCCCGACTAGCGCACTCTATTGGCGCAGCCCACTGGCACACCCCACTGGCACACTTGAAAAGCAACCGATCACGGCGCACGATGTTCACTCTTATGTGAAGCCGGTCAGGGCGGGAGCTGGCTAGCCAAGCAGGAGGAGGAGGACGCCATGACGGTTAAGGCAATTCTCGAGAGAAAAGGCCATGACGTGTTCACGCTCGGGCCGAATGTAAAGCTCAGCGAAGCCATTCGAATCCTGGCCGACCACAAGATCGGTGCACTGGTCATCACCAATGGCGATCGCAAGATCGTCGGCATCCTTTCCGAGCGTGACATCGTGCGGGTCGTCGCCAGGGAAGGCGCTGCCGCACTTGATATAACGGTACGCTCGGCGATGACGCCGAAAGTGAAGATCTGCAACGAGAACCACACGGTCAACGAGGTGATGGAGATCATGACCAAAGGCCGTTTCCGCCATCTGCCGGTGGAAAAGGATGGGCTGCTCGACGGCATCGTGTCGATCGGCGACGTGGTCAAGCGCCGCATCGAGGATGTCGAGCGCGAGGCCGACGAAATCAGGGCCTATATCGCAACGGCCTGACCTGACGAAGAAACCGCCGACCGAATACCGGCCGGCGGCGTTCATTCTATCGGTTGCCGAGCGGCCGAAAGGGGCTGAAAAGACCAGCCCGCTGCTCTGCGCTGCTTTGGGCGCTTGTCTCGCGAAGCGGTTTGCACTAGCGAAGACCGATACCCAAATTCGCGAAAATCGCAGTTTTCGCGAGCCAAAAGCGCAGGCCACCATGACCCTTATCGATACCCGCACGCCCGATGCCAAACGTTTTATTCCCGGCGCTACCGGCGATTGGGAGATCATCATCGGCCTCGAGGTTCATGCGCAGGTGACCTCGGAAGCAAAGCTGTTTTCCGGGGCGTCGACGACTTTCGGCGCGGCGCCCAACGCCAATGTCAGCCTCGTCGACGCGGCCATGCCCGGCATGCTGCCGGTCATCAATGAGGAATGCGTCAAGCAGGCGATCCGCACCGGCCTCGGATTGAAGGCGCAGATCAACCACAAGTCGGTGTTCGACCGGAAAAACTATTTCTATCCCGACCTGCCGCAGGGTTACCAGATATCGCAGTTCAAGCAGCCGATCGTCGGCGAAGGCACGATCGTCATTTCGGTCGGTCCCGACCGGCAGGGCGAGTTCGAGGACATCGAGATCGGCATCGAGCGCCTGCACCTGGAGCAGGACGCCGGCAAGTCGATGCACGATCAGCATCCCACCATGTCCTATGTCGATCTCAACCGCTCCGGCGTGGCGCTGATGGAGATTGTCTCCAAGCCCGACATGCGCTCCGCCGAGGAGGCCAAGGCGTATGTCACCAAGCTGCGCACCATCGTGCGCTATCTCGGCACTTGCGACGGCAACATGGACGAAGGTTCGATGCGCGCCGACGTCAACGTCTCCGTTCGCAGGCCCGGCGGCGAATTCGGTACGCGCTGTGAGATCAAGAACGTCAACTCGATCCGCTTCATCGGCCAGGCCATCGAGTTCGAGGCGCGCCGCCAGATCGCCATCCTCGAGGATGGCGGCAAGATCGACCAGGAAACCAGGCTGTTCGACGCCGTCAAAGGCGAGACGCGCTCGATGCGCAGCAAGGAAGAGGCGCATGACTACCGCTACTTCCCCGATCCCGACCTTTTGCCGCTGGAGTTCGACCAGGCCTATGTCGACGCGCTGGCCAAGGAGTTGCCGGAACTGCCCGACGACAAGAAGGCGCGCCTGATCTCCTCACTTGGCCTGTCGATCTACGACGCCTCGATCCTGGTGTCGGAAAAGCCGATCGCCGACTATTTCGAGCAGGTGGCCTCGGGCCGCGACGGCAAGCTTGCCGCCAACTGGGTCATCAATGACCTGCTCGGCCAGCTTAACAAGGCCGGCAAGGACATTGAAAATGCTCCTGTAACACCGGAGCAGCTCGGTGCCGTGATCGACCTGATCAAGGAAGGCACCATCTCCGGCAAGATCGCCAAGGATCTGTTCGAGATCGTTTGGAACGAGGGCGGCGATCCGCGCCAGCTGGTCGAAAGCCGCGGCATGAAGCAGGTCACGGACACCGGCGCCATCGAGAAGGCGGTCGACGAAGTCATCGCCGCCAACCCCGACAAGGTCGAGCAGGCTCGCGCCAAGCCGACCATGGCCGGCTGGTTCGTCGGCCAGGTGATGAAAGCCACCGGCGGCAAGGCCAACCCGCAGGCGGTCAACGATCTGGTCAAGGCCAAGCTCGGTATCGAATAGAACAATGTTCGTCCGCACCGCCAGCGAACGTGACCTTGCCGCTGTCCGCGCGCTGCTGGTCGAAACCTGGCACGCAACCTACGACGCGATCTATGGCGCCCAGCGGGTGATCGAAATTATCGACGACTGGCATTCGATCGCCTCGCTCAAGGCGCGGCTGACAAGGCCGAACTCGGAATTCCTGGTCGCCGATGACGGCAAGCGTATCGGCGGCATGGCTTTTGCCGCCGCAACGACGGATGCGAAGATCGTGCTGCTGAACCAGCTCTATGTACTGCCGGCCTGCCAGCGGCAAGGCATCGGCCAGGCCTTGCTGGACGAGGTCGAAGCCAGCTTTCCCGAGGCGAACAGGTTGCGCGTCGAGGTGGAAGAGGCCAACGTGCCGGCCATCGCCTTCTACCGTTCGAAGGGATTTTTGCCGGTCGGCAGCACCGCCGATTGCGGCGGCGGTTCGGGGTTGCCGGCGCTGATCTTCGAGAAACCGCTGGGATAGGCGCCCGACGAAACGCTCAGTGCTGTCCCTTCAGAACGACCAGATAGCCGCGTTCCACCGGCTGCCGGAAGGCGATCTGTTCGGATGTGCCCGGATCTTTCGATTGCTTTTCGATGACGTAGCCGCCGGGATGAGACTTGAGCCATTCCTCAGGCTTGTCGGCGTTCTCGAATGGCTTCTCTATTCGCCCAAGGAAACCGACCTCGCCCTGATAGTCGTAAGCGACGGCCCAGTCGGCGTCCTTTCGTTCGTCGATGAAGCTCGCCAGCGGCGTGAGATCGTAGCGTTTGAACACGGTCGCCGAGGCGGCGGCGTGGCCGATGGCGAAAAGGGCAAGCATGACAAAGGCCGTCGCCCTCAGCCTGGCTACTGAAATCTCGGCCATGAAGTAGCCCAGCAGAATGGTCGCGAACGGTAGTGCCGGCACGACATAGTGCGGCTGCTTGCCGGATATGGCGCTGAAGACCAGCAGCACCGCAATGAACGAGAACGACAGCAGGCGCAGGGCACGCAGATCCGGGGATTTCGTGTCGATGAGGCTGCGTATCCGGGCAGCCGGCTTCAGCCGCCACACCGGGGGGACAAAGGCCCAGGGCACGAACATGAGCGGCAACAGCATCAGGTAAAAGTAAAACGGCCGGCCATGCGAATTGTGCAGGCTTCCGGTAACCCGACCTGCCGACTGGTTCCAGACGAGGTCGTAGACGAAACTGCCCTTGGTCAGGATGGTCGCGGGCGCCAGCCATATGGCGACCGGGACAAGGGCGGCGAGAATTGCCAGGCCGGCTCCGGCAAAGAACTGCAAAGGGGCAAGGCCGGCTCGCCGGTCACGCCAGAGGGGATAGAGCAGGACGGGCGCGCCGATGTGAATGAGCACGACCGGGCCTTTGGCCAGCACGCCGAGCCCGATGAACAGACCCGCCAGCACCGCCTGCCACCGGTTGCCGGTCCTGGCGAAGGCCAGCAGCGCCAGCAGTGCGGCGACCACACAGGCCGTCAAAAGCATGTCGAACAGGATCAGGGTCGAATAGATGACAAAGACGGTGCTGCCGGCCACCAGCCAGGGGATGCGACTGGCGATGTCCGGGCGCTCGGGAAACAGGGTTTTGGCCAGAAGCGTCGTCAGCCAGATGACCAGCGACGAGGCGGCGAAGATGACGAGCATCGCCGCCGCGCGGCTCACACCGAAGATGTTCCAAGAGAGATCGATGAGCCAGAACAACAGCGGCGGCTTCTGCAGATAGGGCGCAAAGTTCATCGTCGGTACGAAGACATGTCCACCGAGATACATCTCCCAGGCGACGCTGAGATAGCGCGTCTCATCGACCGGCAGTAGCGGACGGAAAGCGAGCGCGATGCAAAGCAGGGCCAGCAGGAAGAGGTAAGGCAGCAGCCGTTCAATTCGTGTCGGTATCAAGTTCGGGGACCGCCCAGGAAATGGTTTCCACGTCCGGTCGTGCACGATGCACCGTCTCCGGACCGGAGCAGAACCGCACCATGATTTTGGCCGAATTGCAACGATGCCGGCTTGGTATTGTGGATTACGCCTGCGTACCGGCAAATAGTTGAAAAATTTGACGATTGGCTCCGAGTATGGCTTCAGGCCGAGCGCAGCGGCGGCGTCAATTCGCGCATCAGGAGTTCCAGCTCTCGCTGGTCGCCGGTGGCGGTCTTGTCGAAGATGGTTGCCAGCTGTGATTTGACGGTGCCGTCCGAGACGCCGCTGGCAGCCGCGATTTCACGCCGTGTCAGCCCGGCGGCGACATGGCCGGCGACACGCTTTTCCGCTGCGGTCAGTCCGAACAGCGCAGCGATCGCTTCCAGCGCCGGCACTGATGCGGCGCCGGCGGCGGCAATGAAAATGGCCGCGGCGGCGCGCGGCGATATGCGGGCCGAAATGTCGCGTCGCGCCAGAGGCATGACATGCGCCACCGCCGGAGACATGGCCTTCACCAGCGGAATGTTGATGCCGGACGGTCCGAGCGCGAATTCGTCGCGCGTGCCGAGCTGGACGGCGCGGCCGATGGCGGTGTTGGCGTTAGCATAAGCGAAGGACAGCTGGCCGCGCACCGAGGACACTGAGGCGGTTTCGGTGAGCAGGGCTTCGGCTGCCCGATTGGCGAAAATGATCTGCATATCGTCGGCGACGATCAGCACCGGATGGTCGAGGCTCTCGAGGATCGAGCGAAAGACGTCGGCCTTGCGCCGCTCGGCCTCGAACAGGTCGCCGATGGTCACCGCACGCCGGACATGGGGGGCGAGCGTGGACATCAGGTCGATATCCCTGGCTGAAATCTGGGGCCTGTCCTTGTCGGTAACCACCATCAGCGTGCCGGCGCGCGCCGGCTGCTTCATCAGCGCCACCCAGAAGAAATCGTCGAGACGGTTGGGTTCCACCCACTCGCGCACGATGCGGCTTTCGAGCCAGTTCTGGCGGGCGTCAGGGCCTTGCAGGGCGTAGACGCTATCGACGGTGAACGGTATGTCGATTTCCATCTTCGGCACCGCCTTGAAGAAGGGCACCTCGCAGGCGTAGTCGCGCTGCAGCGGCTCAAGCAGGACCGGATCGCCGCAGGAAGTCGAAAACCGGGCCGAGTTTCTCGCCGTATCGACGACCGCCAGCATGGCAAGCCGGCCGAGCGCCAATTTGCAGATTGATTCAAGCGTCGATGGCCAACGGCCGACATCGGCAATCGAATCGTAAATCGCTTCGACGATCTGCGGCAGGGCGCGACCGAATATGTTGGCCTGGACAGACACGTAGAGCCTCGTAAGGATTGCAGCGTAGTGGCAGGTCACACACTGTCTCCGCCTGAGGTCGCACACAACATAGCCGGCTTGGTTACGTCTGTGAAACGTCTCACAGCGGCGTTCGGTGTATTGTGAGCGCTTACGGGCTGGCCAGAACGTGCCTGATGAGCCGTTGTCTAAGAGCACTCGGGCCGCTCTGCGATACAAATCAAAGTGAACGGAATTGCAATTTTTCAGGGAATAAATGAGGAAACTTCCACATTGTCGATCAACCTGGTTCTGCCAAGCCACGCCGCGGCAAGCAGGCGGCCATCGCCGTCACGCCGCCACGAGGTGAGCGTCAGGCTCTTGCGCGCGGCGACGTAGTCGACGCTGTCGAAGCCTGCCTCGAGAAGCGCGGCAGTGGCTTTGCCGGTCACGCCGTTTTCATCGGCGCCGGCCGCGAGCGCTGCCGCCGTCTGGCGCAAGATGACATTGAGCTGTCGCGCGACGTCGAGTTCGGCGGCGTCGAGATAGGCGTTGCGCGACGACATTGCCAGGCCATGCGCATCGCGCACGGTTGGCGCGCCGACGATTTCCACCGGAAGGTCAAGATCGCGGCAGAGCTTTCGGACGACGCAAAGCTGCTGGTAGTCTTTTTCGCCGAAGATGGCGTAGTCGGGCAGGGCTTGCAGAAAGAGCTTGGCCACGACCGTGGCGACGCCCTCGAAGAAGGTCGGCCTGAAATCCGATTCCAGGCCAGAAGACGGGCCGCCGACCGAAATCTTCGTCGCAAAGCCTGCCGGATACATCTCGGAAACCGTAGGCGTGAAGGCAAGCTGTGCGCCGGCCTCGGTCAGCCGGTCGAGATCGCGGGCCAGCTGACGCGGATACTTGTCGAGATCTTCAGTGGGGGCGAACTGGGCCGGGTTGACAAAGATCGAGACGACGCAGCGATCGGCCGTTGCGAGCGCGGCCCCGACCAGCGAGATATGGCCGTCATGCAAAGCGCCCATGGTCGGCACCATGGCGACGCTCAGGCCTTCGCGCCGCCATTCGCGGATCTGCGCGCGAAGGCCGGGCACGGTGTCGACGACGAGCGGCTGGCTGATGGGGGGCCGGTTCATGCCTTGTCCTTGTCGCTCGCGGCTGAAAAGACGTGGCCCGGCCCGGGGAAGGTGCGGCTGCGCACCTCCGCCGCGTAGCGCGCGGCGGCATTGGCGACCACGCTGCGCAAATCGGCGTATTCCTTGACGAATTTCGGCACCCGGTCGACCGTCAGGCCGACCATGTCGTCGATGACCAGGATCTGGCCGTCGCAATCGCGGCTGGCGCCGATGCCGATGGTGGGAATGGCAATCCGCCGGGTGAGGTCGGTGGCAACGGCCTCGACCGTGCCTTCGATGACCAGCGAAAACGCGCCGGCCTTTGCGACCGCGTCGGCGTCGCGCATGAGCGCGGCCACATTCTCCGGGGTGCGGCCCTTGATCTTGTAGCCACCGTCCTTTTCCACCGATTGCGGCTGCAAGCCGATATGGCCCATCACAGGAATGCCGGCCGCGACGATTGCCGCGATCTGGAGGGCGACTTCGACGCCGCCTTCCAGCTTCACCGCCTGGCAGCCGGTTTCCTCAGAGATGCGGCGCGCCGAGGCAAGGGCTTGCGCGGCCGAAGTCTCGTAGCTGCCGGCCGGCATGTCGACCACCACGCAGGCCTTTGCCGAGCCGCGCATCACGGCCTGGCCATGGACGATCATCATTTCCAGCGACGCGCCAAGCGTGGTCTTGTGGCCATGCAGCACCATGGCAACGCTGTCGCCGACCAGGAGAAGGTCGACATGATCGTCGAGCAGGCGGGCGACGGGATAGGTGTAAGCGGTAAGGCATACGACCGGCACGCCGCCCTTGCGGGCGCGTATTGTCTCCGCACTGATCCTGGCGACAGCTAAGGCCATTCCTCACCTCCCGCAGCCGGCGTTGACTACAGCGCCGCGCGTCCCGTGGACGCGCAAAGGAGGCTGTATCACTTTGGTTGCGCATGACCCCGAAAATCGACTTCGATTTTCGGGGTCATGCGGCAGCGCCGGGCGATGAGAGCTTTAGGAAGACGCAGCCGGCTTGGCAAGCGTCGGTTCGCAGGTGCGAAATGGATCGGCCAATGACCGAGCGTTTCGGCATGCCGTCAGTGCCGCAGGCGCCGCAAAACCCTTGCCTTCGCCAAGGCCTGACGCCATAAGCAGGGAACAGCCACCGCCGCGCGCCCGCGAGGATCTGAATGAAAACTTTCCTTCTGCAGTTTTTCACCTGGTGGAACCGCCAGACGCTGGGAACCCGTTTTCACACCTGGCGCCACGGCAACAAGGTCGGCCAGGATGGGGCCGGCAATGTCTACTACGAAGGCGGCGTCGATTCGGAAGGCCGCACCCGCCGCTGGATCATCTACGCCAATTATTCGGAGGCGTCGGCGATCCCTCCGGGCTGGCACGGCTGGATGCATCACCGCGTCGATGTGGCGCCGCCAAGCGACGACTATCGGCCGCGCGAATGGGAAAAGGCGCATGAGCCGAACCTCACGGGAACACCGGCGGCTTATCGCCCGAAGGGTTCCGTGCTCACCAATCAGCACCGTCCGCAGGTGACGGGCGACTACGATGCGTGGACGCCTGGTTCTTGACCGCCGGCCGGTCCTTTGTCGCCACAATTGGCGTTTAGCTGCTTGCTGATATGACAACGGCGAATAGCCTTGGGCGTGACAGAATCACCCGGGCCCAAACCACCGGTATCTCCGCATGAACATTTTCAGCCTGACATCGATGGCCGGACTGGCGGCAATTGGCGCTGTCGCCATGTTCCCGACAGCGTTTGCCGCGGCGCAGGCGCCTGCGGCAGCACCCGCAATCTCCGATCGCATCACCAATCCGGTCGCCGAATTTGCCGGCATCGACAAGATCACCGGCCGTATCATCACCTTCGATGTCTACATCGACGAAACCGTGCAGTTCGGCGCTTTGCAGGTGACGCCGCGCATCTGCTATTCGCGGCCGGAGAATGAAGAGCCGAAGACCGATTCCTTCGTCGAAGTCGACGAAATCACACTCGACCGCAAGATCCGCCGCATCTTCACCGGCTGGATGTTCGCCGAGAGCCCCGGCCTAAACGCCGTCGAGCACGCCGTCTATGACGTCTGGCTAAAGGGCTGCAAGCAGAAGTCGGATGTGCCGCCGCCCGACGCGGCCAATGCCGAGACGCCCAAGGTCGACACGTCCAAGCCAAAGCCCGCCGCTGCTCCGGCCGCCGAACAGCCGGACCCCACGGAACCTGACGCTACCAACACCAACTGATCCTCCGGAACCGTCATGGCCACCATGCGTTGGGCCATGGACGACCGCGCATTTGCGCGCTTGGAGGATATTCTGATGTCGGACAGCAAACGGATCACGGCCAGCAAAGACGACCTGCTCGAACTCGAAAAGGGGTTCTGGACGGGCGACGAAGCTTACTACGCCGCCAACGTCGACACAGAATGCCTGGTGGCATTTCCTGAGATGGCACAGGCAATGGACAATGCCGATCTGGCCAAGACCGCGACCAAGCCCAACCGCTGGCGCGACCTTCAGATCGACCTCAAGGGTATCATCGAGCCCGGCAGCGACATTATCATGCTGACCTATGAGGCTCATGCGACACGGGAAAACGGCGAGCCCTACGCGGCGCTGGTCAGCACTGGCTATGTCCACCGTGTCAACGGCTGGAAGATGATGTTCCATTCGCAGACGCCGATGGAAACCGCGAAGGGCTGACCCCTTTCACCTGTCGAGCCGGCTCGGCCGCTCGGTCTCCGGTCAGGGATAAAAAACGGCTTCGCCCTTCAGCGCGTCGGCCAACATCTTCTCGTATTTGACGCGCGGCACGTCGACCGCGCCGAAGCGTTTGAGATGCTCGGTGGTGAATTGCGTGTCGAGCAGGGCAAAGCCGCGCGCCTTCAGCCGTTCGACCAGATGATACAGGCAGGTCTTGGACGCGTCGGTTTCCCGGGCGAACATGCTTTCGCCGAAGAACACGCGACCGAGCGAGACGCCATAGAGGCCGCCGACCAGCCGTTCCTCGCGCCATGCCTCGACCGAATGGCAGTGTCCCAGACGGTGCAGCTCGATATAGGCTTCGCGGATCGGCGCGTTGATCCAGGTCGAGCGGCGCTCCTCGCGCTTTTCGGCGCAGCCGTCGATCGTCGCCTCGAAATCGAAATCGAAGCGGATGTCGAACGGGTGCTTGCGAATTGTCTTCCGCAAGCTCTTCGGCGTGTGGAAGCCATCGAGCGGTATGATGCCGCGCGTCTCCGGCCGCACCCAGAACACTTCCGGGTCGGAAGCGCTCTCGGCCATCGGGAAGACGCCCGAGGCATAGGCCTTGAGCAACAGGTCGGTCGGAATGCGATAGCCGGGAGCGTAAGGACGGGTCATCGCGGCATCATAGCGGCAAGTCGGGCGCTATTCCTCTTTGGCCAGATACTTTTCCAGCCAGTGGATGTCGTAGTCGCCATTGGCGATATCGGCATTGCCGACCAGGTCGCGAAACAGCGGCAGTGTCGTTTTGATGCCGTCAACGACGAATTCGTCGAGCGCCCGGCGCAGCCGCATCATGCATTCGACGCGGTTGCGGCCGTGCACGATCAGCTTGCCGATCAGGCTGTCATAATAGGGCGGGATCTTGTAGCCGGAATAGACACCGGAATCGACGCGGATGCCGAGACCGCCAGGCGTGTGGAAATGCGTGATCGTGCCGGGCGAAGGCGTGAAGGTGCGCGGGTCCTCGGCATTGATGCGGCATTCTATGGCGTGGCCGTTGAACTTGATGTCCTCCTGGCGCACCGAAAGCCCGCCGCCGGAGGCAACGCGGATCTGTTCGTGGACGAGATCGATGCCGGTGATCGCCTCCGTCACCGGATGCTCGACCTGCAGCCGCGTGTTCATCTCGATGAAGTAGAACTCGCCATTCTCGTACAGGAATTCGATGGTGCCTGCGCCGGAGTAGCCGAGGTCGGCGATGGCCTTGGCACAGATATTGCCGATGCGGGCGCGCTCCTCGGCGTTGAGGGCCGGCGAGGGCGCCTCTTCCCAGACTTTCTGGTGGCGGCGTTGCAGCGAACAGTCGCGCTCGCCGAAATGCACGCCGCGGCCGGCGCCGTCGCCGAATACCTGGACCTCGATGTGGCGCGGCTTTTCCAAGTATTTCTCGATGTAGACGGCATCGTCGCCGAAGGCCGCGCCGGCCTCCGTGCTGGCTGTCTGCAAGGCGATCTCGAGATCGGCTTCGGTAAGGGCGACCTTCATACCGCGCCCGCCACCGCCTGCCGAAGCCTTGATGATCACGGGATAGCCGATCTCGGCGGCAATGCGCCTGGCTTCCTTCTGGTCGGTGACGGCGCCGTCGGAGCCCGGCACAACCGGAATGCCGAGCCGCTTTGCGGTGCGCTTGGCCTCGATCTTGTCGCCCATGATGCGGATGTGGTCGCCCGATGGGCCGATGAAGGTGATGTTGTGGGCGGCGAGAATGTCGGCGAACTTGGCGTTTTCCGACAGGAAGCCATAGCCCGGATGCACGGCATCGGCGCCTGTAATCTCGCAGGCTGCGACGATCTGGTGGATGTTGAGGTAGCTGTCGCGCGACGGCGGCGGACCGATGCACACGCTTTCGTCGGCGAGCCTGACATGCATGGCGTCAGCGTCGGCGGTCGAATGCACGACCACGGTCTGGATGCCGAGTTCCTTGCAGGCGCGCAGCACCCGAAGCGCGATTTCGCCGCGGTTGGCGATGAGGATCTTCTGGAACATCCGGCCCGCTCTATTCGATCACGACGAGTGGCATGCCGTACTCGACCGGCTGGCCGTCCTCGAACAGGATCGCCGTCACCGTGCCGGCGCGCGGCGAAGGGATCTGGTTCATCGTCTTCATCGCTTCGATGATCAGCAGCGTCTGGCCTTCCTTGACCTTCTGGCCGACTTCGATGAAGGCCTTGGCGTCGGGCGAGGGCGCGAGATAAGCGGTGCCGACCATCGGCGAGGGGACCGCGTTCTTGGACGGGTCGGCCACTGCTGGTGCGGCAGCCGCGCCCGCCGCGGGCTGCTGCGCTGCCGGAGCATAACCGGCCTGCGGGGCGGCGATGGCGTGGACGGCCGGCGCCTGGCGCGACACGCGCACCTTCAGGTCGCCGAGCTCGACTTCGATCTCGGTGAGATTGGTGTCGTTCAGTATGCCCGCGAGATCGCGGATCAGTTGCTGGTCAACACCGGTCTTCTTTATCGACATTTTCGAGCCTTCTGTTTGTGGGCCGGTCATAGGCGTGCCGCCAGCGCCTGCAGCGCCAGCGAGTAGCCAAGCGGCCCGAACCCGCAGATCATGCCGACAGCGACCGGCGCGACCATGGAGACGTGGCGGAATGGTTCCCGCGCGTGGATGTTGGAGAGGTGAACTTCGGCGACGGGCAGCGGCGCGACAGCGCGGATGGCGTCGTGAATGGCAATCGAGGTGTGGCTGTAGGCACCCGGATTGATGACGATGCCGGCTGCCTTGTCGCCGGCTTCCTGGATCCAGTCGACGAGGTCGCCCTCATGGTTCGACTGGCGAAAATCAATCTCGAGGCCAAGCGCGGCGCCCGCCTGCTTGCAGTCGTCGGCGATCGCGGCAAGCGTCTTGCCGCCATAGATGCCCGGCTCGCGCTTGCCGAGCGCGTTCAGGTTGGGGCCGTTCAGGACGAAAATCGTTTTCAAAAATGCCGACCTTTTCCGACGCCGGCCTCAAGCCGGCGCGCAGGGCCTTCTATAATGGGCATAGCCGCCCGCGGAAAGAGCACAAGTGCGATCTTTCACTGTCCACAACAGGCGGAAATGTGCCCGTGAGAAATAGGCTCGCGTGCAAGATCAGAGCGCGGCTTTCGCCGCCTCGATCTTTTCAGCCAGCACTTCCTGGCCGAGCGCCCCGAACACCACCTCATTGCCGACCACGTAGGAAGGCGTTCCGGTGATGGCCAGCTTGTTGGCGAGGTCGAAGGTCTTGGAGAAAGCCTCGGTGATGGTCGGATCCTTCATCTTCTCGCGCAATTTCGCCTCATCGGCGCCTAGCGACAGCGCAACCTTGATGGCCGCCGCCTCGGTGGCGCGGCCCTGGCCGCCGAGCAGGGCGTTGTGGAACTCGCCGTATTTCTCCGGATGCATCAGGTGGAAAGCCATCGAGACGATGCTGGCCTTTTGCGAATCCGGCCCGAGGATCGGGAATTCCTTGAGCACGAAGCGCAGCTCCGGATCGGCCTTTGTCAGAGCCTGCATGTCGTCGATGGCGCGTTTGCAGAAGCCGCAATTGTAGTCGTAGAATTCGACGATGGTGACCTTGCCCTCCGGATTGCCGACGACGCCGTCGAAGGTCGAGTTGAAAATCTCGGACTTGGCCTTCTCGATGACGCCGAGGCTGGCGATGCGCTGCTCTTCCTTCTGCTTGGCCTCGAGCGCCTCCTGCACTTCGAGCAGCACTTCGGGGTTCTTCAGGAGATAGTCGCGGATAATGCCCTCGACCTCGGTGCGATCGATCTTGGTGTCGGCCGAGGCGGTCTGCACGGCCTGGGCCGTGCCGGCCTTGGCCACCTGCGGACTGCCGGCGACGAACCCGAAAGCCAGCATGGCAAGAGCAGCCGCCACTCCCGTCGTGCCGAGCAATATTGCCTTGTTCATCGTCTGATCCTCTTTACCGGTTCCGGTCTATCCTAGTCGCCGCGGGCGACCGGAAGGTTCATTTCTTGAGTTTGCCTGAAGGGTTGTAGTTTATGATGTCCTGCGCCCGAATCCAGCCGGGTTCGCCACGCTTCAAGTCCTTTTGCGCGCGCATGGCGAAAATTTTCGCATTCGTGTAATCGCCGGAATAAAAGTGGCCCTCGGCGGTGGCGAGTTCCGCCGCCGGAATGTTGCCAAGCTCGCCATAGGCCTGGGCGAGATAGCGGTATCCGACCGTGTTTTCCTTGTCACGCCCGAGGCCGTTGTTGATCTGCACCACCGCCTTCTTCAGCGAATCGGGCGTGCCGATGGCCATCAGCGCCTGGCCGAGAGAAACGGGCAACAGGCCCGACCTCACCGGATCGAGGCTGACCGCCTTGGCATAGGCGTCCGCGGCGTCCTTGGGCTTGTTGGCCTTCATCAGTATGTCGCCGCGCATTTCCTGGAAGTAGGGGTTCTTCGGCTGTTCCTTGATCAGTGCATTGGCCTTGGTCAGCGCCGCACCCAGATTGCCGTAGAGATAGGCCATCTGCGCTTCGCCATAGCGCGAGGCGAGGCTGCCCGGGGCCTTGCGGATCAGCCGCGTGGCCGCGGCCTGGCCGCCCATATAGGCGGCGATCTTGATGCGCATCATGTCGTGCCGCTGCTGCAGTGCCGGCGGATCGACCTTGTCGACATTGGGGCTCTGCTTGACCAGCACTTCGAGATTGGCGATGCGCTCCTGCGGCATCGGGTGGCTGATGCGGTAGGGATCGACCTGCGTGCCGGACAGCGACAGCGCGGTCTGGAAGCGGGCGAAGGTCTTCAGCATGCCCATGCCGGACTGGCCGGTGGCATTGAGATAGGTGATGGCAGAGCGGTCGGCGGTCGACTCTTCGGTGCGCTGGTAGGCAAGAATGCTGCGCTGCGCCATCTCGCCGCCGCCCGCGGCCACGCCCATGCCGGCGCCGGCAAGGCCGCGGCTGTTGGTGGTGGCGCCGGCAACGATGGCGCCGGCGCCAAGCAGCGTGGCGATGATGGCCATGGTCTTGGCGCGCTCGAGCTGGTCGCGTAATTTCTGCTGATGGCCGCCTGCGATGTGGCCGGCCTCATGGGCGATGACGCCGATGATCTCGTTGGGCGTTTCTGCCTGCATCAGCGCGCCGGTGTTGATGAACAGCCGGCGCCCGGTGACGAAGGCGTTGAAGCTCTGATCGTTGACCAGAACGATATCGACACCGTCATTGGCAAGACCGGCCGCCTTGAAGATCGGCCGCGCATAGTCGCGCACCAGCGCCTCGATCTCGGCATCGCGCACGACCGGCACCGCCTGCGCGAAGGCCGTCACGGAGCCGGTTACAGCGACGGCGGCGGCAAGCAAAAGCGTCGCAAAGCCGCGCGCTGTCTTCCTGATGGAAGATTTGGACATCGTTGATTTGGGTCGGCTCTGCATGAGGTCCACTGGTAAACGAGCGCGCGAACGATGAAAAGTCACGGCACCGAAACTAGGCGAACTTGTGATCCTCACATCAATCGGGCATTTGTGCGGCGCTGCCGCCGGTTGATGGCTTCGAGCGGCGGGCCGGACGGAAAGATTGAGGTCAAATGGTAGTTTCGCTGTCGCGCCGCGGTGAAGTCGAGCCGTTTCACGCCATGGACATTCTGGCCGAAGCCAACCGGCTGAAGGCGACGGGCGTGCCTGTCATGTCCATGGCCGTCGGCCAGCCATCCGATCCGGCGCCCGTGGGCGTGAGGGAAGCAGCCGCAAATGCGCTGAAGATCGGACGCATCGGCTATACCGACACGCTCGGTCTGGCGGATCTGCGTAAGGCGATCGCGACGCATTGTGGCGACCATTACGGGATCGATGTCGCGCCGAACCGGATCGCCGTGACCACGGGATCGTCGGCCGCCTTCAATCTGGCATTCCTGGCGATGTTCGATCCCGGCGACCGCGTCGCCATCGCAGCACCCGGCTATCCGGCCTACCGCAACATCATGGCCGCGCTCGGTATCCAGATCGTCGAGATCGAGCTCGGCAGCGACGCCTATCTTCATGCCGAACATTTGAAATCGGCGCACCGGGAAAAACCGCTGAAGGGTGTGTTGTTCGCCAGCCCGGCCAATCCGACAGGTGCGGTCATTCCCGTCGACGAGTTGTCGGCACTGGTGAGGACAGCCGAAGAACTCGGCATCGCGGTGATATCGGACGAAATTTATCACCGGCTGGCCTATGCCGCGCCCGACACCACGGCGCTGGCCCATGGCTCAGGCGTGACGGTGATCAATTCCTTCTCGAAATATTATTGCATGACCGGATGGCGCATCGGCTGGATGGTGCTGCCGGAAGCTCTGGTGAGGCCGATCGAGCGCATCGCCCAGAGCCTCTACATCTCGCCGCCGGAACTGTCGCAGATCGCCGCGATCGAGGCCTTCAAGGCGACCCAAGAGCTGGAAGCGGTGAAGGCGCGCTATGCCTGGAACCGCGAGCTGTTGATGCGGCGCCTGCCGGAACTCGGATTTCCCTTGGCGGCGCCGATGGACGGCGCCTTTTACGCTTTCTGCGATGTCACCCGGCATACCAATGACAGCATGGCCTTTGCGCGCAAAATGCTGGCCGAAGCGCATGTGGCGGCGACGCCCGGTCGCGATTTCGATCCGCTGGCAGGACACCGCACGATGCGCTTTTCCTATGCCGGCAGCCATGACGACATGGTCGAGGCGATGGCGCGCATCGAGCGCTGGCTGAAATAGCGGGGACGAGCATGCCGGATCTTAAACAAGCGCTGGCCGACGTCGCCGCCGAGATGGCCGAGCGCTCCGATCGCGGCGAGGTCGCCACCTACATTCCGCAGCTCGGCAAGGTCGATCCGAACAAATTCGGCATTGCCGCCGTGACCAATGACGGCCGCGTGCTGGTCGCCGGCGACGCCGACCAGGCGTTTTCGATCCAGTCCATCTCCAAGGTGTTTACGCTTACGTTGGCGCTCGGCAATGTCGGCGACGCGCTGTGGCAGCGTGTCGGACGCGAGCCGTCGGGCAATCCGTTCAACTCGATCGTGCAGCTCGAGCATGAGAACGGCATTCCGCGCAATCCGTTCATCAATGCCGGCGCCATCGTCGTCTCCGACATACTGCTTGCCGGCCACCAGCCGCGCGAGGCGATCGGCGAAATCCTGCGCTTCATCCAGTTCCTTGCCGATGACGAAGCGATCATCATCGACCGCGAGGTCGCGGCTTCCGAACGCGCCACCGGCTATCGCAACTTCGCGCTTGCCAACTACATGAAATCCTTCGGCAATCTCAACCATGCACCGGAGCTGGCGCTGGGCGTGTACTTCCACCATTGCGCCATCGCCATGAGCTGCCGGCAATTGGCGCTGGCCGGCCGCTTCCTCGCCAATGGCGGCAGAAACCCGGCAACCGGGCACTCCGTGGTGTCTGCCGAGCGGGCGCGGCGCATCGGCGCCATGATGCTGACCTGTGGCCACTATGACGGTTCCGGCGATTTCGCCTTCCGTGTCGGCATTCCCGGCAAAAGCGGCGTCGGCGGCGGCATATTGGGGATCGTGCCGGGTGTTGCTTCGCTCGCCGTATGGTCGCCGGGCTTGAACGCCAACGGCAATTCCAAGCTGGGGTCGATCGCCTTGGAAAAACTGGCCAGGATGATGAACTGGTCGATTTTCGCCCCCTGACGCCTTCCGTCATTCGCGCATGCAAAAATCCCGCGCCGTGGTTTGAACGGCGCGGGATTTTTGTCAGGAACCTATCTTAATCGGCTGAATAGCTTAGAAAAAGCCCTTCCGCTGCCACCAGCCGGCGCGCTTCGGCTTTTCCTCGGCCTTTGCCTCGTCGGCAACGCTGGAGGAAACCACCGGCACCGCGGAGGTATCCGCGGCCACGGCTTTGCGCCGTGACGGGCGAGCCTTGGCGGGCTCGTCGTCGACGGTCGTTTCCGTGGCGGCATCGGCCGCAGCGGGGGCGGCTGCTTCGACGGCAGCCTCCGGTGCAGCCTCGGCCGCCGTCTCATCGGCGACTTCCACCACAGCCTTCTTTGCCCTTGAAGCGCGCTTCTTCTTCGGCTTTTCGGCTGGAGCGTCGTCGTTCGCCGCGGCGGGAGCCGCTGCTTCTTCAACCGCTACGGCTGCTACAGGCTCGCTTGCGGCCGTTCCGACTTCAGCGGCCTCGGCCACCGAGGCGGTTTCGCCGGCTTCGGTCTCCGTGCCGTCTTCGCGACGATTGCGCTTGCCGCCGCGCTTGCCGCGACGGCGCTTCTTGCCCTGGGCGTCATCTGATGCTTCCATCGTTTCGACGGCGCCAACCTGGGCTTCGTCTTGCTGTGTTGCATCGTCATCGCCTGGTTCAGCGGCAAAGTCGTCGCTTGCCGCAGATACCGAAGCACCTTCGGCGCCATGCTCGCGATCGCCATGTTCGCGTTCGCGATCCTTGCCGCCGCGCCGCCTGCGGCGCTTGCGACGCTTGCGGTCGCGGCCTTCGCCGTCCTCAGCCGATCTCGGCTGCTGCTGCTGCGACTGCGGCTGCGCCTGGCGCGGCTGCTCGGCCTGTACCACAACCTCGTCGTCTTCCTCCTCGATGACGATCTCGTCCTCGGGCTCTTCCGGCTCGACATAGGCCGGGAAGGTTCGCGCTTCGACAAAGCCTTCCGGCTTTTCGGCAATGGCGCCGCGGAAGATCGCGTAATGCTGCACACCGACCGTATCATCGGCCTCGACGGTGATGGTCAAGCCAAAGCGGCTTTCGAGTTCCACCAGCGTGCCGCGCTTGTGGTTGAGCACATAGAGAGCGGTCGCCGCCGGGGTCCGCACCGTGATGTGGCTGCGCGAATCCTTGAGCAGGAATTCCTCGATCGCCCTCACCACCATCAGCGCCACCGACGAATCGGAGCGCACATGGCCGGTGCCGCCGCAATGCGGGCAGGGCTTCATGGTCGATTCCAGCACGCTGGCGCGGATGCGCTGGCGAGACATCTCCATCAGGCCGAAATGCGAGATGCGGCCGACCTGGATGCGGGCTCGGTCGTTCTTGAGGTGATCCTTCAGCCGCTTCTCGACGGAGCGGTTGTTGCGGTTCTCCTCCATGTCGATGAAGTCGATGACGATCAGGCCGGCGAGATCGCGCAGCCTCAATTGTCTGGCGACTTCTTCCGCCGCTTCAAGGTTGGTGTGGAGAGCGGTGTCCTCGATCGAGTGCTCCTTGGTGGAGCGGCCCGAATTGACGTCGATGGCGACCAGCGCCTCGGTCTGGTTGATGATGATGTAGCCGCCGCTCTTCAGCGTCACCTGCGGCTGCAGCATGCGGTCGAGCTGCGCCTCGATGCCGTTGCGCACGAAGATCGGCGTCGTGTCGCGGAACGGCTGAACCACCTTGGCGTGGCTCGGCATCAGCATGCGCATGAAATCCTTGGCCTCGCGGTAGCCTTCCTCGCCGGAGACAAGAATCTCGTCAATATCCTTGTTGTAGAGGTCGCGCACCGAGCGCTTGATCAGGCTGCCTTCCTCATAGACGAGGGCAGGGGCGGTGGATTGCAGCGTCAGATTGCGGACGTTTTCCCAAAGCCGCATCAGGTATTCGTAGTCGCGCTTGATTTCCGCCTTGGTGCGGCTTTCGCCGGCGGTGCGCAGGATGACGCCCATGCCCTGCGGCACTTCGAGATCGGCAACGACCTCCTTGAGGCGCTTGCGGTCGACCGCACTGGTGATCTTGCGCGAAATGCCGCCGCCGCGTGCGGTGTTGGGCATCAGCACGGAATAGCGGCCGGCAAGCGACAGATAGGTGGTGAGTGCAGCGCCCTTGTTGCCGCGCTCTTCCTTGACCACCTGCACCAGCAGAATCTGCCGGCGCTTGATGACTTCCTGAATCTTGTACTGGCGGCGCACCGGCTTGCGGCGGCTGCGCACCTCTTCCAGCGCATCCTCGGCGCCTACGGATTCGATCTCGTGGTCGTCCGGATGCGAGGACTGCACCTCTTCCAGCATGCCGCGGTCATTGTCCCCGGAGGTGGCTTCGCCACTTGCCTCGCTGGACGACCTTTCGTCACCCGGCTCCGCCGCAGGGACAGCTTCGGAGATCACATCCGCTTCGACGCTTGCCGCGATCGATGTCGGGCCGCCTTCCGACGGTTCGCTCCTGGATGTCTCGGCGTCGGAGGCTTCGCTGTCGCCATGCCCGGCATGATCGTCATGCCCGGCGGTATCGGCCGCGGCATGCTCGGAAGCAGGCGCTTCGGAGACGGCATCGCTGCCGGCATCGCCATGTTCGCCGTTCTCATCATCGGCGCCGGCGTCGCGCTTGTGTTCGCCTCGCTCACGACCCTTGCCGCCGCGCCGGCGGCCGCGCCGGCCGCGATCGCGGCTCTGGCGGTCGTCGCCGTCATTGTCCTCGTTCTCCTCGTCCTCGGCTTCCTGCGCTTCAGCGCGCAGCAAAGCCTGACGATCGGCGACCGGGATCTGGTAATAGTCGGGGTGAATTTCACTGAAGGCGAGGAAACCGTGACGGTTGCCGCCATATTCGACAAAGGCTGCCTGAAGGGAAGGTTCGACGCGCGTTACGCGGGCGAGATAGATGTTTCCTTTGAGCTGCTTCTTGTCCTGAGATTCAAAGTCGAATTCTTCAATACGGTTACCGCGGATAACGACAACGCGTGTTTCCTCCGGGTGGGAGGCGTCTATCAGCATTTTGTTGGGCATTATTTCGTTTCCTCCCGGCAGCCGTCAGCCGCAGCTTGCGAGGCAAAGCCCGCTGCTGCGTGTCTGGGATGTGGGTGCCGGATGTCTGAATGTCCGCCGGACGCCGCTTGAGCGCCATGGCGGTGCCGCCCGCAGCCACAATGGCGCGGTTTGATGCGGACCTTTCCATGATTGCGCTTGAAGCCATCGTCACCAGCAGAACCTTTTGAACCAAAGCCCGGACGAACCGGACCAGCTTGTTTGCTCATACAGAGCCGGCACGGGAACAAACCCGGCCGTTTTCCTCACGCAGGCGATTCCCCCGCCACGGGCGCACACCTGCGAAATTCGTCGCGATCACCTGAAGCCTTTTCGCGGGAAGCGAAAGGAGCCGCCTTTCATCTGACCTGTAGCAGGAAGCTGCGGGAGAAGCGGTTCCAGGATTGCAGTGATCCACCATCGCTTTTATGATTTGACGGGGTGGAAGGCAACCCCGATTTCGGATGCCGGCAAAAAGCAGTGCCGTAACGGAAGCACAGGCCTTAATCCTCAATGAAAAGGCTTGGTTAACCTTCTCTGGATACCAATCGTTAATCGAGTCTGCGGCCTGACCGGCATTTCGACCAACCACGCGGGCGCAAGGCGCCAAACCAGGAGCGACTGCAAGAAATGGGACTGGCGGGCACCACAGACAAGGGCCATGGCCGTGCAGGCCGTTTCCTGCGCGCTGCCGGTGTGCTGTTGCTGCTGGCGCTTTGCCTTGCTTTTGCGCCGGTTTCACGCGCCGCCGATGCGCCACTCGGCGCCACCGCCTACAAGATGGCCGGCGACGCAACCAAGATGCGCATCGTCATCGATTTCGACCGCGAGCCCGACATCAAATGGTTCCTGCTGCGCGGCCCCAACCGGCTGGTCGTGGACCTGCCGCGCACCCGATTCGCCATTGGCGCGAAGGACGCCAAGGCCCGCGGCCTGGTCAAGGCGGTGCGTTATGGCGATCAGGGCGAGGGATCGCGGCTGATCCTGACCGGCAAGGGGCCGTTCTCGGTCGACAAGCTCGACGTGCTCAAGAACGAGGACGGCGCAGGCTATCGCATCGCCATCGACATGTCGGCAGCCTCCGACCGCGAGTTCGACGAAGCCCTTGCCAACCAGGCGCTGACCACCGGCTCGACCGTCTCCACCGACAAGGGCTCCAGGGTCGGCACAGGGCCGATCTCCAATCCCGGGCATCGCTTCACCATCGTCATCGATCCCGGCCATGGCGGCATCGACGGTGGCGCCGAAGGCCTCAACGGCACCATCGAGAAGAACGTGACGCTGGCCTTCGCCACCGAATTGCGCGACAAGCTCGCCGCCGTCGCCAACTACGACGTGTTCATGACGCGCGATACCGACGAGTTCCTGCGGCTCGACGACCGCGTGCGCATCGCCCGTCAGCACGAGGCCGACCTTTTGATCTCGATCCATGCCGACACGATCAGCGTCAAGGGTATCAGAGGCGCCACCGTCTATACCGTCTCCGACAAGGCATCCGACCCGGAAGCGCAGGCGCTTGCCGACCGCGAAAACCTCTCCGACCAGTTCGCCGGCATGGTGATCAAGGACGACAACAAGGAAGTCACCGACATACTGATCGACCTGATCCGCCGCGAGACGCATAATTTCTCGATGAGCTTTGCCCACACTCTGGTCGGCCAGTTGTCCACCAGCGTCGGCCTGATCAACAATCCGCAGCGTTCGGCCGGCTTCAAAGTGCTGAAAGCGCCCGATGTGCCGTCGGTGCTGGTGGAACTCGGCTATCTCTCGAACGCCAAGGATGAGGCGCAACTGCTCGACGCCGACTGGCGCGGCAAGGCGGCGCAGAGCATCACCAACGCCGTCGCCCTGTTTGCCTCCGCCAAGATGGGAACGGGAACCGGAGGCTGAGATGGTCGCCGCCGCCCACGACCGGAGGCAGCGTTGCACGGGGACAACACCAGGCGCTTTTATTTCCGGTGGGGGATGCCGAAACCGGGCACTGCCGTATTTTGCCCACATGGTGGCGACATGGGTTTTCCATCACGGATCGGGACAGTTGCGAAGGCTTGCGCGAAAGGCGGCTTCGTCTAGGAAATTCCCGGACCTCGGACTGGAGCGGGCATGATTCGTCTTATCGGCTATTTCTTTGGTATCGGCACGACGCTGGCGCTTATCGTCGCCGCGGGCGTGGCGATATACATCAGCCATCTGTCGAAAGACCTACCCGACTACGAGGTTCTGGCCAAGTACGAGCCGCCGGTGACGACCCGCATCCATGCTTCCGACGGCTCGCTGATGGCCGAATATGCGCGCGAACGGCGGCTCTATCTGCCGATCCAGGCGGTTCCGGACCGGGTCAAGGCGGCGTTCCTGTCGGCCGAGGACAAGAATTTCTACAACCATCCCGGCATCGACATCACCGGGCTTGGCCGCGCCATCTACGTCAACCTGCAGAATCTGGGGTCGGGCAGGCGCCAGGTCGGCGCCTCGACCATCACCCAGCAGGTGGCGAAGAACTTCCTCTTGTCCTCGGACCAGACCTACGAGCGCAAGATCAAGGAGATGATCCTGGCCTTCCGCATCGAGCAGGCTTATTCGAAGGACCGCATCCTTGAGCTCTATCTCAACGAAATCTTCTTCGGTTTCGGCGCCTATGGCGTTGCGGGCGCGGCACTGACCTATTTCGACAAGTCGGTCAACGAACTCACCGTCGCGGAAGCCGCTTATCTGGCGTCGCTGCCGAAGGGGCCCAACAACTACCATCCCTTCAAGCATGCCGACCGCGCCATCGAGCGCCGCAACTGGGTCATCGACCAGATGGTCGAGAACGGGTACGTGACGCGCGAGGAAGGCGACAAGGCCAAGGCCGAGCCGCTCGGCGTGACGCCGCGTCGCAATGGCTCCTATCTGTTTGCGGGTGAATATTTCACCGAGGAAGTGCGCCGCCAGATCATCTCGCGCTATGGCGAGAACGCGCTCTATGAGGGCGGCCTTTCGGTGCGCACGACGCTCGATCCGAAGATCCAGCTCATCGCCCGCAAGTCGATGCAGAACGGCTTGCTCAAATACGACACGCTGCGCGGCTATCGCGGACCGGTGACGCATATCGATGCTTCCGGCGACTGGGGCGTGGCGCTGGGCAACGTCAAGGGGCTGGAAGACGTGCCGGAATGGTCGCTTGCCGTCGTGCTCGACAGCTCGGCGACCGGCCTTTCCATCGGCCTGCAGCCGACGCGGCAGATTTCGGGCGATATCGTCAAGGAACGCGTCGAAGGCGCCGTCAGCAAGGAAGACATGAGCTTTGCCATGCGCCATGTGGTCGATGGCAAGACGGTCAAGGCCAAGTCTCCGGCCGATGTACTGCAGCCCGGCGACGTCATCTTCGTGCAGAAGAACGAAGGGTCGGAAGGCGCCTACACGTTGCGCCAGGTGCCGGAAGTGGAGGGCGGCCTGATCGCCATGGATCCACATACCGGCCGCGTGCTGGCCATGGTCGGCGGCTTCTCCTATGCGCAGTCGGAGTTCAACCGCGCCACGCAGGCGATGCGCCAGCCGGGATCGTCCTTCAAGCCGATCGTCTATTCGGCCGCGCTCGACAATGGCTATACGCCGGCCTCGGTTATCATGGACGGACCGATCACCATCCAGAGCGGCAACACGACCTGGACGCCGAAGAACTATGACGGCACGGTGGCCGGCCCCGCGACCTTGCGCTCCGGTATCGAAAAGTCGCGCAATTTGATGACGGTGCGGCTCGCCAACGACATGGGAATGAAGCTGGTGGTGGAATATGCCGAGCGTTTCGGCGTCTACGACCATCTGGCGCCGTATCTGCCGATGGCGCTGGGTTCCGGCGAGACGACGGTGATGCGCATGGTGTCGGCCTATTCGATCATGGCCAATGGCGGCAAGTCGATCAAACCCTCGCTCATCGACCGCATCCAGGACCGCTACGGCAAGACCGTGTTCAAGCAGGACGAGCGCGGCTGCGAAGGTTGCAATGCGCCCGAATGGAACAACCAGCCCGAACCGGAACTGGTCGACAATTCCGAGCAGGTGCTCGATCCGATGACCGCCTACCAGATCACCTCGATGATGGAAGGCGTCGTCCAGCGCGGTACCGGCGCCACCATCGCCGAGCTTGGCCGCCACATCGCCGGCAAGACCGGAACGACCAATGACGAGAAGGACGCCTGGTTCATCGGCTATACGCCGAACCTCGTCGTCGGCCTCTACATGGGTTACGACACGCCGCGCGGTCTCGGCCATGGCGCCACTGGCGGCGGTCTGGCGGCACCTATCTTCAAGGACTTCATGCGCGTTGCGCTGGACGGCACGCCGAATGTCGACTTCAAGGTGCCGGAAGGCATGAACCTGGTCGCGATCAACCGCAAGACCGGCATGCGTGCCGCGTCGGGCGATCCCGGCACCATCATCGAAGCCTTCAAGCCCGGCACCGGCCCAGCCGACAGCTATTGGGTGATCGGCATGGGCGCCGACGGGTCCAACGGCGCCGGCGGACCGCTATCGCCGCAGGCAACGGAAGCCATCCAGGCACCCGGCGGCGGACTCTACTGACGACCTGATTTTTTACGTCGAATGGGCTGGCTTGTTGAGCCGGCCCATTTCGCTTTACAGGCAGCAATGCCGTGCCTATGTATCGCGCCGACCCAAGCGCCACTTCGAAAACAGGACAGAACAACCAGCCATGCGCGCGGAAACGCAGAATATTGTCGACGAGATCAGGCAGGCGATCACCCTGCTGAGGAGGCATCTTTGACTGGGATCAGGCTATAAAGCGGCTTGAATACCTGAACGTGCGCGCCGAGGATTCCAGCCTCTGGAATGATCCGCTGGAAGCGCAAAAGCTGATGCGCGAGCGCCAAGGCCTCGAAGACGGGATCGCCGGCGTCAAAAGCCTGACTCAGGCGCTGGAAGACAATATCGGCCTGATCGAACTGGGTGAGGAAGAGGGCGACCAGAGCGTGATCGCCGAGGCGGAAGCAGCCCTCCGCTCGATGCAGGGCGAGGCCAAGGCCCGCCAGGTCGAGACGCTGCTGTCGGGCGAGGCCGACGCCAACGACACCTATCTCGAAGTCCATGCCGGCGCCGGCGGCACCGAGAGCCAGGACTGGGCCTCGATGCTTCTGCGCATGTACACGCGCTGGGCCGAGCGTCGCCGTTTCAAGGTCGAAGTGCTGGAAGTCCATGACGGCGAAGAGGCCGGCATCAAGTCCGCCACGCTCCTGATCAAGGGCCACAATGCCTATGGCTGGCTGAAGACCGAGTCGGGCGTTCATCGCCTGGTCCGCATTTCACCCTATGACAGCAATGCGCGCCGCCACACGTCCTTCTCCAGCGTCTGGGTCTACCCGGTCGTCGATGACAGGATCGAGATCGACGTCTCGGAATCCGATGTACGCATCGACACCTACCGCTCATCCGGTTCGGGCGGCCAGCACGTCAACACCACGGACTCGGCGGTTCGCATCACCCATATCGCCACCGGCATCGCGGTTGCCTGCCAGGCCGAACGCTCGCAGCACAAGAACAAGGCGAAGGCCTGGGAAATGCTGCGCTCGCGCCTTTACGAGGAAGAGCTGAAGAAGCGCGAAGCGGTGGCCAATGCCACAGAAGCGTCGAAGAGCGACATCGGCTGGGGTCACCAGATTCGTTCCTATGTGCTGCAGCCCTACCAGTTGGTGAAGGACCTGCGCACCGGCGTCGAGAGCACCAGCCCGTCGAGCGTGCTCGATGGCGACCTCGACGACTTCATGGAAGCCTCGTTGTCGCAGCGCATCGAGGGCGGTGCCGGTGAAGCCGTGGCCGACCTCGACTAGGCTATGTCCTTATTCAGGTGAGGCCGGCCTCCGAATGGCTGATTCCTGCGCTTCCGCCACTTTCGACTCGGCCTGACTTTGTTCTGACATATCCCTGGGCGGGGAGCGAAGGAGGAACCATGACTCGCAGGCTCACCGGCAAATGCTTTTGCGGCGCGGTTCATTATGAGGTGAGGGACGAGTTCGTCTATGCCGCCAACTGCCATTGTTCGAACTGTCGGCGCACCACAGGTTCCGCTTTCAAGCCTTTCGCCGGCATCGAGCGCGAGAAATTCGCCCTTGCCGAAGGGCATCACGGGCTCATCCATTTCGGCGATGACAGCGGCCACGATGCGCATTGCAGCCGGTGCGGCTCGTTGCTGTATTCGCTGGTCCGCGAAGGCGCCTATGTCCACGTCGCCATGGGCACGCTGGTCGACGATCCAACGATCCGGCCGACCGCGCACATCTTCGTCGGCTCCAAGGCGCCATGGTTCACCATCGCCGACGACTTGCCGCAATATGAAGGGCATGTGATCGCCGGTCCAGGCGACGTATAGGCTGGAACCACATACGGCCAATCCCGTTGTTTCGTTGCCCGTCTGCCGGGAGTTGAGCCTGGCCTTGGATCTCGTCAGCGGTTGCAGATAGCGGCGTAGATGTGCGGCCTCGCGCAGCAACTTCTTGCGCCGGCCAAGGAATCAGCCCAGCATCCGAGGGCTGGAAGAGAAAAAGCATTTATGGCCGGACGCGGCATATCTGCGACCTGACGATCCGGCCACTGGGAAGACACGTTCCGGGAACGGGCAAGCGAAACGCTTGATGCTCGTTTGAAAGGAACGCTTCCATGTCTGCTGCCACTCTCCGATCGGCCAGAGCCGTTCAACCGGCTGGCCGACTCCTGTTTTCCTTGTTCGTGACCCCGATCTTTGCAATCGCGATGCTTGCGGCGGTGCTGACCGCACCCGCCTTCGCCCATGACGCCAAGCCCACGGCGGCGAAGCCGCAAGGCTGGAGTTATCCCTTCGCCTGTTGCGCAAACTACGACTGCCGCACCACCCATACCGGCGAGGTGCTGGAAAAGCCGGAGGGCTATGTCATCGCCGGAACGGGGGAGGTCGTTCCGATGAGCGACAAGCGGGTCAAGGACTCACCCGACGGCGATTTCCACTGGTGCGCGCATCAGGCCGGCCTCGACGCAGGCAAGACGATCTGCCTGTTCGTGCCACCGCGTTCCTACTGAGTTCTGTTGGCAGTTCTCATCGGAAGGCCGGCCTTGGTGGTGCTGAAGGCGCTTGCGTCAGACGGAAGCAGCGAGTGCCGAGGCGAAGTCGCGATACGGGCGCAGTGGGCGACCCAGAAGTGCAGTCAGGCGCTCGACGTCGCCGGCCTCGGGCAGCATCCCGTCGGTGAAGAAACGCTCGCCCATCAGGCGCATGTCGTAGGCCATCCAGGCGGGCAGGAACTGCTTGAGATTTTGCTCAAAACCCTCCGTATTGTCGCCGCTGTAGCTGATCGGGCGGGCGAGTACGTCTGACCAGATTGCGGCAATATCCGTCCCGGTCAGTGTCTGCGGACCGACGAGGTTGATCCGCTCGACCGCAAGCGGCTCCTTGGACTGTTCGCGACGCAGCAGCTCAAGGGCGGCGATCTCAGCGATATCGCGGGCGTCGATCATGGCGAGACCCTTGGGGCCGATCGGCATTGGGTAGGTGCCGTAGCCGGTGATGACGTCTTCGACCGTCAGATCGTTCTGGATGAAGTAGGCCGGGCGCAAGATCGTAGCTTTGAAGTCCATGTGTTCGATCATTCGCTCGACGCCGAACTTGCCCGCGAAATGCGGCACGTTCACATAGACGTCAGCGTGGATCACCGAGAGATAGACGATCCGCTCGATGCCGGCCGATCGGGCGACGTTCAAGGCGATCAAAGCCTGGGTGAATTCGTCCGGCACCACGGCGTTCAAGAGAAACAGCGTGGAAACGCCAGACATGGCTTTGCGCAGCGAATCGACATCGAGAAAGTCGCCTTGCACGACGGATACGCCTGCCGGAAAACTGGCTTTCGACGGATCGCGCACGAGAGCACGCACATCGGCGCCGCGCTTGGCGAGCTGTTCGACGACTTGGCGGCCGATATTGCCGGTGGCGCCGGTAACGAGAATGGTCATGGAATTTCTCCTGTTGGGTTGCTTGACAGTCCCAATATGTGTGGCTCACAAAGAGCCCAGTAGACGGCAATTTTAGACACGTCGTCTCACTGGTGGGACAGTCATGGATCTTTTAGCCCTTGCCGATTTTAACCTCGTGGCTCGCCATGGCGGCTTCGGCAAAGCGGCAAGGTCCACCGGCCGGCCCAAAGCAACATTGTCCCGGCGCGTTGGCGAATTGGAAAGCAGTCTCGATCTGCGTCTGTTCGAACGGGGTGCGCGTAACCTGAAGCTGACCGAAGAAGGACGGGCGCTCTTCGAGCGGACGGGGGCGTTGCTTGCCGAGCTGGACGAGACGGCATCGGCGATTGCCTCGGGCGGTCAGAGACCCAAGGGCAGATTGCGGATCAGCGCGCCTTTGCATTTTTCGCAGACTGCAATGGGGAGGATCGCTGCGGGATTTGCCCTGAGGTATCCTGAGGTGAGGCTTGAAGTGACCACCGAAGACCGGCATGTCGACATGATCGAGGAAGGCTACGATCTGGTAATCCGGGTCAATCCGGATCCCGATGAAAGCCTGGTCGGACGGGCGTTTCTCCGCGACCGCCTGGTCGTCGTCGCGAGCCCGGACCTTCCTCGCCCGGCCGACGGGCTCGCCGCTCCTGGCGTTGCGCGCGGGACGGGCGAGCGGCAAACATGGCAGGTGAAGACACCAGGTGGCCGGGCAACACTTAGAATCGAGCCGGTCCTCGCCTTGTCGACGCTCATCATGGTCCGGGATGCGGTGCGAGCCGGCATCGGCGCAGGACGGCTTCCCATTTCGTTGGTGGCCCACGACCTGGCTGACGGCACACTGGTGAATTGGGGGGATATCGACGGCCCGGAGATCTCTCTATGGACGCTCTACCCGTCGCGGCGGCTGCTCAGCGCGCGCGTGTCGGCGTTCCTGGATTTTCTGAAACAGGCTTTCCCAAACGGGACGCCGGACGAACTGGCCGCCTATATCGGCAGGTGACGACGATTGGGAGGTGGCGACGGGGCCTGCTTCAGCCAGAGCGCCGCTCGGCTCGATCGACCGGAGCCTGCTGACAGACAGTTGTCAGGAGCCTTCCTTTATGGTGCCTTGCCGCATGGGTGGCGAGCAACGGAGAGGAAAGCTTTTCATGACCATCAAGGCCAGCTGTCATTGCAAGGCGACGACGTTCGAGGTCTCGCAGGCGCCCGAGACGGTAACGCAATGCACCTGCTCGTTCTGCTCCAAGCGCGGTTCGCTGTGGGCTTACTACGTTCCGTCGCAATTCAAGCTCACCAGCTCGCCGGAAAACGTTTCCTTCTATCAATGGGGATCGAAGACCGTCAAACACGGGTTTTGCGCCATTTGCGGCTGCGGCACCTTCACCGAAACGCCGGACTGGTCAACCGGCAAACCGGACTTCGACAATCCCAAGATCTCAGTCAATTCGCGGCTGTTCGACGATTTCGACCTCGATAAGGTCGAGGTGGTCGTCATTGACGGCAAGAACCTCTGGTAGGCCAGCACCAGCCACCGAAGCGGAAGAGTGGCGCGAGCGGGGAAAAGCCGCTTTCGTCGCTCGGTTTTTCGCCGCATTTCATGTTACAAGACCGGAGAAGGGCTTATATGCGCGAGCCGCAAAGGCCGCGCTTTGGAGAGGGACGATTCTATGAAAAAGACTGTGCTCGTCGCCGTTGCGACGGCTGTGCTGGTGAGTGCCTGCACCACGACCGATCCGTACACCGGCGAGCAGAAGGTTTCGAACACCGCAGCCGGCGCCGGCCTTGGCGCCCTGGCGGGTGCGGGCCTCGGCCTGCTTGCCGGCGGCAATGACCGCCGCAACGCGCTGATCGGTGCCGGTATCGGCGCGCTGGCCGGCGGCGCCATCGGCGCGACCATGGACCAGAACGAGGCTGAACTGCGCCGCCAACTCGAAGGCACCGGCGTCAGCGTCACCCGCACCGGCGACCAGATCATCCTCAACATGCCGTCCGACATCACTTTCAACGTCGACCAGGATGCGGTGAAGCCTGGCTTCTACCAGGTGCTGAACTCGGTTGCGCTGGTGCTGAAGAAGTTCAAGCAGACCACGGTGGACGTGTTCGGCCACACCGATTCGACCGGTGGCGACGAACACAATTTCGATCTGTCGCAGCGCCGCGCATTGGCGGTCGCCAACTATCTCTCGGGCCAAGGTGTCGATTCGCGCCGCTTCGCCGTCACCGGTTTCGGCAAGACCCGTCCGATCGCGTCCAATGGAACGGCGGCCGGCCGTGCGCAGAACCGGCGCGTCGAGATCCAGCTTTCGCCGCTGACCTGAATTGTTCGGCATCGAAATGCGAAGGCGGCCCCCGCAAGGGGCCGCTTTCTTTTTGGGCTCCTGTGGTCCGTCAAAAGGTCTAACGCATTAGAGATTTCTAATAATTCCTTTCCGGAGGCCTTGGAAGGGATTAGCATTGGTGCGGTTCCAGAGGGGATGGGGCGATACAAACGGCCGCGCAGTCACTTAGTCGGCCCCGGTCCTGCACGGCCAGATAGGAAATCTGGGAGGAATGCATGACAAGAACAGCTCGTCTTGGGCGTTGCGGCGTCCTCATTTTGACAGGTCTGGTCTCCGCTTGGTGCGCAGCGGCCACGGCTCGATCCGAGGACGCCAACAAAGCCGACATTGAAGCGTTGAAGGAATCGCTCGCCAAATATGAAGACTACACGGTCGCCGTCCGCGACCTTTATCTGTCGACTGTCGGGTGCGTCTATTACAGTGGGGACAGGATCGAGGGCGCAATGGACTATCCGAAGGGCGCTATGGGCATCCATTTCGTCAACGTCCCGAGTGTCGGTCAGAAACTCGATCCGATGCGCCCCAATGTGCTGATCTACGAGCCGACCAAGAAAGGCTTGAAATTGGTTGGCGTGGAATGGCTGGTGCCCCTGACGCCAGACACCAAGGAACCTCCAAAACTATTTGGCCAGACCTTCATGGGACCGATGGAAGGGCACTATCCGCTCATTCCGAGGGAGTTCGTCCACTACGACCTTCATGCCTGGCTGTTCAGAGACAATCCGAACGGCATGTTCAGTCCGACCAACCCGAACGTGAAATGCAGCAAGGCAGAGTTTCCGATGCTGGAAAAACCGACCAAGATGATGCCCGGCCCGATGTGACGGACGGGCCAGGATAGAAGCTTGCCAAGGGTGCAAGCTGGCCGGCTGCATTTGAGAGCGCTCGGGATCAGGCTCGGACGACGATCGGCATGAGGGCCGGCGCGCATGAAGGCTGCCCGCATGATGTCGTCGCGGAAGCCGACAATGGCGCTGCGAGCCGTCAGTCGAAGGTAAAAGCGGCCCGCAAGGGCCGTTTTTTGTTTGGCATGTCGGACCCTGTAATCAAGGCCTACGAGGTCGGCTGATCGACAATTGCCGCAACGATACGGCGCACGATCGGCAAGACCAGCAGCAGACTTGGAAAGCCCACTAGCCATGATGCTCCCCATGCATACGGCCAGGTCGCCACGAAACCGGTTGTCCAGCCCGCATTGATCAGCGTCGCTACCGCGGAAACAATGCACGACATCAGGATGGAAAGAACGAATGGCATCACCAGCGCATTGTAAGAGGCCGGTAGCTTTCTCGATTTCAAAACCTTGTGGGATGACGGTCGCATCACCCATCTCCTTCTCGAAAAGTGAAAGTATGCGCGGCTGAGCGCAGTCAGGCGGCCTGCGCCATTTGCTGGGCCAGGTTCCGAATAAAGCCGCGCAACGAACGCGGTTCGCGGCCCAGGGCGGCGCGCAATGTCAGACTGTTTCCGCCAAGGCCATAGTGGGCATAGTGGGCGTATATTTTGGCCAGCACCTGCATTTGGCGGTCATTGTAGGGAAGGCGTGCCTCGGCCGCCCACTCGCCAAATGTCGGCTCACCAGAAGAGATGGGTCTGCCAAGTTCCTCACTCATCATCGCAACGATGTCTTCCCGGCTGTGCATACCGTCAGCGCACAGATCGAGGGTCGCGTAGGACAATCGCGCTTCGGTTAGGGCGATCGCCGCCACCTCAGCGACATCGCGGTAGTCGACGCGGGCCAGCTTCGCCGTCTTTGGAAACGGTTCCGAGAAAACACCATGTTCAACGACGGACGGCCAGGCCGCTGCGAGGTTCTGCATGAAATTGGCAGGGTGCAGAATCGTATATTCCATCGTCGTCGAGTAGAGAGCAGCCTCGACAGGCACCTTGCTGGCATGGTTCTTCAGTCGCGTATTGGTAGGCTGGATCACCGACGAGAAGACGAACTTTCGAACTCCTGCTCGCGTGGCGGCCTCAACCATGGCAACGCCCATGGCTGCTTCATCGGGAGCAAAAGCCGGCCCAATGTGAAAGACGCCGTCGACGCCCTCGACCGCCCTTTCGAGGCTCTGACGATTTCGCAAATCTCCTGTCGCAACCTCGGATGCCCCTAGCTTCCGGGCCTTTTCGGCATTCGCAGGGTCGCGAACGAGCGCTCGAACATTGGCATTGCGTCGGACAAGTTCAGGCGCCACAAGTCCCGCAACTCGGCCTGTGGCACCAACGACCAGAACAGTTGGATTGGCTACTTGCATGACGATTCCCTTCCATCAAGCCTGTCCTCGCGGGACAACTTGCAGAGAGGTACGACGTCGCAATTGTCGTTACAATTACCCGTTTTTGCGATATATTATGTCGAAGATCGGGAGAATACATGAGCCGGATGGACGATTTCGAGGCTTTCATCGCGATCGTCGAGCATGGAAGTCTGACGACTGCCGCACATCGGCTGAACCGCTCGCTGCAGTCGGTCAGCCGGTCCCTGGCGGCACTGGAGGAATCAGTCGGCGTCGAGCTGATCCACAGGACAACGCGTCGCTCGACACCGAGTGAAGTCGGAGCAGCCTTTTTCAACCGGATCAAACCCGCGGTCGACGAAATAAACGACGCAAGACTTCAGGCGATCAATCAACGATCGGAGCCGGCAGGCGTCCTGCGCATCGGGGCGCCGGTTCTGTTTGGCCCGAACGTCCTGATGCCTGTCATCGCCGAATACATGCGGACATTTCCCCGGTCGAGGTCGATCTTCAACTTTCCGATGGATTTGCCGATCTTGGCGCCGAAGGTCTCGACCTGGCAATACGCATCGGCGATTTGCCGGATTCCAACTTGAAAGCCAAACGTTTGGGGGCGTTGCGGCGCGTTGTGTTCGGCGCGCCTTCCTATTTCGCGCGGTGTGGCCGGCCGGCCCATCCCTTCCAGCTGAGTGAGCACAGTTGCATCATCAGAACCGCTAACGAGTGTCCAGGTGAATGGACGTTTCAGATCGACGGGAAACCCCGGACCGTGAAGGTCGCAGGCGCTTTTCGCTCCAATCTGATGACCTCGGTCTATGCCGCCGCAATCCACGGACTGGGTTTGGGCTTCTCGCCTCTGTGGCAGATAAGACATTTGGTCGACGACGGTCTCGTCGAACTGGTTTTGACGGAATTCGAGCCGGCACCGGTGCCGATCCATGCCTTGTGGCAGGAAGGCCGGTCATCTTCGGCCAAGGTTCGGGCATTTTTGGATTTATTGGCATCCCGCCTGGAACTGAAAAGCCTGTAGCATCGACGGGCTATTTAAGCCTCCAGACCGGAAGCGATCGGGTAGATCGAGCCTGTTTTGCAGTTACCGCGCATGGCGCCGATCCTGGAGCGGGCTCCAGATCTCACATCCCCGTCGCGTCCAGGCAAGCCGCGCGTCCTCGGGACGCCGCGGCTCATGGGATCAGACCTTGGCGACGATCTTCATGAAGGCCGGCATGTCGTCGCCGAAGCCGACGGTGCCGTCATTGTCTTCACCGCGGTTGTTGCCGCGGGCAGGGCGGCTGTTGCCGCTGGCGCGCTGCGGCCTTGTGTCGCCGCGTTCCGGGGCACGGTTCTCGTTGTTGCGATCGGAGACCTTGCGGTCGCTGTTTTCGGAGCGAATCGCTTCCTTGCGCTGATGCCGTTCGCCGATGTCGGCGACCGCGGCCTCGGCTACCACCGGTTGTTCCTCGCGCGCGGCATCTGCCGCTGGCGCGTCGTCGCTGCGCTTGGCATGGCGTTCGCGCGGCTTGCGCTCGCCACCCTCCTTGCGATCATGGGCCTTGCGGTCCTCGTCCTTGCGGCCGGCGCGGCGCGGAGCGCCACGGCCACGGCGGGGCGCTTCGTCCTCGCCGCCTTCGCTGGCGACCACGGTCGACAGGTCGCCGTCATGCCACTCGATCTTGTTGCCGATCAGCCGCTCGATGGCGTCGATGTATTTGGTGTCGGACTTGGTGGCGATGGTGAAGGATTTGCCCGAGCGTCCGGCGCGGCCGGTGCGGCCGATGCGGTGGACATAGTCTTCGGCGTGGATCGGCACGTCGTAGTTGAAGACGTGGCTGACGTCGGGAATGTCGAGGCCGCGCGCGGCGACGTCGGACGCCACGAGATAGCGCAATTTGCCATCGCGGAAATTGGCCAGCATCTGCATGCGGGCGCGCTGGTCCATGTCGCCATGCAGGGCGCCGGCGTCGAAATCATACTTCAGCAGCGAGCGGAACAGCTCCGCGACCTCGACCTTGCGGTTGCAGAAAATGATAGCGTTCTTCAGCTCGGCGTCTTCGGCCTTTATCAGATTGCGAAGCGTCTCGCGCTTGTCCCACGGCTTGGAGCCGGACTTGACCAGGCGCTGGATGATGTTGGTGGCAGCGGATGCCGCCTTGGAAACCTCGACGCGCACCGGCGCATGCAGGAACTTCTCGGTGAGCTTGGTGATCTCCGGCGGCATGGTCGCTGAGAAGAACAGCGTCTGCCTGGTGAACGGGATCATCTCGCAGATGCGCTCGATGTCGGGGATGAAGCCCATGTCCAGCATGCGGTCGGCCTCGTCGATGACGAGGATCTCGACGCCGTTGAGCAACAGCTTGCCGCGCTCGCGGTGATCGAGCAGACGGCCGGGCGTGGCGATCAGCACGTCGGCGCCGCGCTCCAGCTTCTTGTCCTGCTCGTCGAAGGAGACGCCGCCGATCAGCAGCGCGATGTTGAGCTTGTGGTTCTTGCCGTATCTGATGAAATTCTCTTCGACCTGCGCGGCGAGCTCGCGCGTCGGCTCGAGGATCAGCGTGCGCGGCATGCGGGCACGGGCCCTGCCTTTTTCGAGGCGGGTCAGCATCGGCAGCACGAAGGAAGCCGTCTTGCCGGTGCCGGTCTGTGCTATGCCCAGAATATCCTTGCCGAGCAAGGCATGCGGGATGGCGCCAGCCTGGATCGGCGTCGGCACGGTGTAGCCCGCATCGGTGACTGCGGAAAGGACCTTGGGCGACAGGCCGAGGTCTGAAAAGGTCAACGCTTCTAGAGCGGTCGTGGTGTCTGAGGACAAGAGTTGCTGTCTTTGGCTGGTTCGGGGAAGCGCAACGGCATCCGTCGCGGCAAGCACAGCGTGCCTGCAAGATTGGTATTGCGATTAGGCGCAAGCCCGCGATTTGTCAACAGAAACGGGCGGGATTGGCACGATTGTGAAAACGTAAGCTTAATCGCGATGCTTAATTAGGTAGTCACTCTTTGCGCCGGCTCAATAGCGAAACTGCTCGGCGAGAATGCGTTCGTTCCACGAATGGTTGGGATCAAACAGCAGCGTTGCCGTCGCAGTCGGCGATTCGCGGACCGTTACGGAAGCCACCGCCTTGACCTCGGTGTGGTCGGCGGCGGTGTTCACCGGGCGCTTTTCCGACTCCAGAATATCGAAGCGTACGGTCGCCTTGTTTGACAACAAGGCACCCCGCCAACGGCGCGGCCGGAACGGGCTGACCGGGGTCAGCGCGAGCAACGGCGCATCCAGCGGCAGGATCGGCCCGTGCGCCGAAAGATTGTACGCGGTGGAGCCGGCCGGCGTCGCGATCATCACGCCGTCGCAGTTCAGTTCCTCGATGCGGACCTGCTCGTCGACGGTGATGCGGATCTTTGCCGTCTGGTAGGACTGACGCCACAGCGCCACCTCGTTGATGGCGAGTGCCGAAACCGTCTCGCCCTCATGCGTCAACGCCAGCATTTCCAGCGGGCGGATCGTTTCGGCGACGGCGGCCGCGATGCGCTCGGTGAGGCCCCCGACGCGGTACTCGTTCATCAGGAAGCCGATGGTGCCACGGTTCATGCCGTAGACCTTCTTTCCCGTGCTCATCGTGTCGCGCAAGGTCTGCAGCAGGAAGCCGTCGCCACCCAGCGCCACCACCACCTGGGCGTCGTCGAAGGATGCCTGGCCATAGCGGGCCGACAGGCTCTCCATCGCCGCCTTGGCATCGGCAGTGTCGGAGGAGACGAAGGCGAGATTGGCTTTGCTCATGACATTCCGATGGCGGTCGGCCGATGGCGGTCGGCGGCGGTTGCGTGGGGTAGCATGGGCAAGCGCATCTGCAAAGGGAGGCATCGTCCGGGCCAGTTGCGGCCGCGGCGAAACGAAATCGGCGGCTCGCGCTTCATGTCGCCGGAACGGCGAATGTGATGGTTAAGTGCGAGCTTAAGCACTCGTAAAGCCTGATCGATCATGTTAGCCGACAGAGGATGGGTGGCTGGGGGGCTAGCCAGTCGAGACCTGTCTATTGCCGGTGACACGCCTGATTATCGTCTTCCTTGTGATGGGAAGTTTCGCCCTTCTCTTTGCGGAGCTTGTGCGGCAGTCCGAAGACATGAGCTCCAGGCCGATGGCCTCACGCTGCGGCGGCGCCGGCGTGCCATGCCCGCAAAACGCATTGTAGGCGAAGCCAATCCGCCAACGACGATCCGTCGCCTACTGCCCGACAATCCTCAGATTGGCGTTGCCGTAGAATGTGTAGGCGAGATAGGTCGGATCGCCGGTCCGGTAGAATTCTCTGCGGACATCCTGCAGGATCTCGGCCAGATAGACCGGCCCGTCCTTGATCCGCGTGCTGATGCCGCCATAGAAATCGGTCGAGAAGGCCGCTGCCGCGCGGTCGGTCAGTGGCCACATGCCGCCGATGAAGCCGGAAGCGCCGCCCGCCAGCACCGCCGGACCCCAGCCCTGCACGAAGCCGCCGAGCATCTGCGAACGGCCGGTGTCGCAGGCGTTGAAAAAGTAGAACGGATTGCCCTTGCCATGCGCGGCCGCGACCAGCGCGGCCCATGTATCGGGGTCGAGCGACTGGTCGACGAGATCGATGGCAAAGACCGGCCGGCCACTGCTCGGCTGGTTGACCTCGCCATGACCGGAGAAATGAATGAAACCGGTCGAGACTTCACCGACCAGTTTCTCGAAAGAGGTGAAATCGCCATCGAAGCGGCGGTAGCCGTAAAGCTTGCTCAGCGCCGCGATCTCGTCCTGTTGGAAGCGCAGCGAGCGTTTGTCGACATAGGAGGGCGCGACAGCCGCGACGCCGGTGAAGGTCATGCGGTCGAGCGGGTTGTCGACCTGTGAGGCACTGCTGCGCGGAGCCCAGCGCGCCAGCCGGTAGCCCATGCCGAGAAAACCGTCGGCGACGGCGCCGTCGGCGCTGCGCGGGCGGATCAATTCCCAGGGCAGCGTCGGGCTGTTCGAGGTGATCTGGATCGAATGGAGTTCGCCTTTGCCGCGCAGCGACCAGAACACGTCCTTGAACGGTTTCGGCACATAGTCGCGGTAGAGCGCATCGCCAAAACCTTCGGCGGCGAGCGTGACAAAGCGCTTTTGCGCCCCCGTATCGCTGCTTGCGGCAGGCTGCTGCAGCGAAACGGCGCCGCGCAGGCTCAATCCGAGCTGCAGCAGGCGGCGGTATTCGGAGTCCAGCCATGCCGCCATCTCAGGTGGCGTCGAGAACGTATCGGTCACCGGACCGGCCAGATGCGGCGAATGGATGATGATCTGCCCCGAACCCAGCCCGCTCGGATCGTCATAGAGGATGGTCACGTCGAGATCGGGGACGTCATCGCCGGCTGCGCCGCCGAGCGTCACATTGCCAGTTACCGCCGGCTGCGGCGGCGCTGCGGCCAGCATCAGCATGGCAGGTGCTGCGGAGCGTTCGGCTGCGGCGCTCCGAGCGGCTGCCTCGACAGGCGCCGTGCGACGGATGACAACGGACCGCGACGCCGATCCGAGGAACCTCCCGGCGCTGTAGATGCGTGCGATGAACTGGGACGGCTTGCTGTCGTTGGCGGTCGGCCGCGCCTTGACGTCGAAGCGGACGAAGTCGCTGTCGCCCTGGCGGTAGAGCGTCGTTTGCCGGCTCCATTTGCCGCCGTCGGTGAGATCGAAGCCGGAGGCGAACAGATCGATGTCGATCGGCCATTGCTCGGCTCCCGCCGGCATCGCCATGGCCAGGGCGCCATCTTCTGTCGCCGACGAGCCCGGCGCTGCCTTTACCTTCACTTCGGGCGTCAATTGCTCCTCGGTCAGAGCGATCGAAACGGTCACCGTCTCGCCGGCGACAATCTCATCCGGCGCATCGATGGTTGGATGGCGCACCACCTCGACAGCGCCCGTCTCGGGTTGTGGAAGGGCGCCGCCGGAAGGAGGGCTTTGCGCCTGGTCGATGGGCGGCGGCGCTGGTTTCGGTGGCGCCTGCGCCTCCGGCGGACTTTCGGTGCCGGTCGCGGGTGGCGGGGCCGATGTCATGCCGTCCTCAGGGGGGATCCCTGCCTTATCAGGGGGCGGTTCGGTGCCGGTGGCTTCGCCATCCTGCGGATAGGTCCCGCCGAGATTGTTCTGGGCAGCGGCCGCAGCCGCGTCTTCCAGACGTTGCTTGTCCTCTTCGTATCGTTGCCGAGCCTGCTCCTCCTGGCGCTGCTGTTCCTGGCGTTTGTATTCCTCGTAGAGCGCCGCCTCCTTCGCGCTGTCGCCCATCGCGGCATCGGGACTGCCGGAGCCCGGTGCAACGTCCATGGGGTAGGGCTCCTGACCGCTGTCATCGGCGTAGTCGCTGCCGTCAGACTCCCAACCCCCACTCCCGGAGATGTAGCCGCCGCTCGCCATCGCCGGCGGTGCCGGTTCCGGCACAAGCGGCAGCGCCGGTGCCGCGCCGGCCACCTGGTCCGGCGTCAGCACAAAGGCAGCGTCTGCCGAGCGGCCATATGCCATCCATGGCCACTGGGCGCCTGACGTTTTGTCGATAGTGGTTTGCCTGACCAAGGCGAGGATGATGGCTATGTCCGCGCCGCGCTTGACCAGCGCAGCGGTGAGCGCATCGGCAAATACGGTGACGGGGCGGGCTTCGTCCAGTGCAGCGGTTCCGGGTTTGGCCGACAGAGCGACGATGGCGTGGGTGAGGGGATCGACCGCCGCCAGACCCTGCATCACGCCGGAAGTAGGGTTGTGGCCATCGCCGGGATTGTCGAGCAGAACCACCTTCAATGTCGGGGTTGCCTCGAGCGCTTGCATGAACAGATCGAGGGGCAATGCCGTCTGGTCGACCGTTTCCTTTGAATCGATCCGGGTGCCGCGCGTCAGCAAATAGTTCCTGTCATTGGCCTGCGCGGTGTGGCCGACATAGTAGAAGATGCCGACGGAGTCCGGATTGGCCAGGGATTGGGCGAACTCATGCATGGCGCGCGCGACATCGGCGCGGTCGCCATCCGACACCTGCCGGACGGTGAAGCCAAGCGATCGAAGCGTCGCTGCAACGAGTTCGGCACTGAGGTCGGCGTTGGCGATTGTCCGTGAGCCCTCATAGGCCGGATTGGCGACAACCAGCGCTATCCGCTCTTCGCCGCGCGCAGCGGAGAAGAGCGCCATGGTCATCAGCAGCACGACCGCCAGAAAAAGGCGCATGACCGTGATCCAAGCCCTGCAGGCTGCGGCGCTCACGCCACGGCTTGCCCCAATTCATCAATGGCCCAACGTTGACCATATCATGTCGGCTTCGCCGGCGCACTGCCGGTGCCGATGATGCAGTTGTGTCGCTAAAAGATATTGACTGTATGTTTAGTAATTAATACCGTTGCCCGACATACAAGTTGGTCAGCCGGCATTCGCCGGTGAATGATCACCAGGACGAAGGGAACTTAGGGACTCGAGGCGCAATCCCGCCGGTCCCAACAATGGGAGACATAAGCATGCAGTTGAAATCGACCGCGACGGCGCTCGGCCTGTCGCTGCTGGCGATGACCGGCATTGCCCGCGCCGAGGACGAACTCCAAATCTACAATTGGGGCAACTACACCAGCCCGGATCTGATCAAGAAGTTCGAGGAAACCTACAAGGTCAAGGTTACCGTCACCGACTACGACTCCAACGATACGGCTCTGGCCAAGGTCCGCCAGGGCGCTTCCGGCTATGACATCGTCGTTCCATCGGCCAGCGTGATTCCGATCTGGATCAGCGAAGGCCTGCTCTTGGAAACCGATCCCAACACGATGGAGAACTTTAGAAACGTGGATCCGAGATGGGTCGACGTGCCGTTCGACCCCGGCCGCAAATATTCGGTGCCGTGGCAATGGGGCACGACCGGCATCTCGGTCAACAAATCGGTCTATGCGGGCGATCCGAACACCTCGGCGATTTTCCTCGATCCGCCGCCGGAACTCGTGGGTAAGATCAATGTCGTGCCCGAAATGGGAGACATCATGTTCCTCGCCATCGCCTATGAGGGTGGCAAGTACTGCACCGACGACAAGGTGCTTTTGAAGAAGGTGCATGACAAGCTCATCGAGGCGAAAGCGAAATGGCTGTCGCTCGATTACGCTGCCGTCGACGGTCTCGGCAGGGGCGACATTGCCGCCGGCGTCAACTGGAACGGCATATCGCTGCGCGAGCGGCTGGAGAACGACAAGATCGTCTACGGCTATCCCAAGGAGGGCTTTCCAATCTGGATGGACAATGTCGCGGTGCTCAAGGATGCCAAGAACGTCGAGAACGCCAAGCTCTTCCAGAATTTCATCATGGACCCGAAGAATGCAGCGATGATCTCGGCCTTCGCGCACTACGCCAACGGCATCAAGGGCTCCGAGCCCTTCCTGCCGGCCGATATGAAGGGGGCGCCCGAAGTGGATGTTCCGGCCGAATTTGCCGACAAGGGCCAATTCATGCCGGCCTGTCCCGCAGACGTCCAGGCGCTCTACACCAGGATCTGGACCGATCTGCAGAAATAGCGGCCCCGCCAGCCGAAGCTGACCACCAAACATCGGGCCGCGGATCGCGGCCCTGCCATCGCCAATGCCAGATGCCGTAAAGCAGCCGCGGGAGATTTTCGATGTCCGATCTCGACCTTTGCTACATGCCGGCCAGCGAGGCGTTGCGGCTGTTCAAGGCGAAGAAACTGTCGCCTGTGGAACTGATGCAGGCCACCATCCGCCGCGCCGAGGCGACCAAGGCGACGATCAATTGCCTTACCTTCACGCATTTCGACGAGGCGATGGCTCTCGCCGGAAAAGCCGAGGCGAAATACACCAAGGGCGCCAGAACCGGCGCGCTCGAGGGCCTGCCGATCGGCATCAAGGATGAGAGTTACATCAAGGGCAAGCCGACATCGCATGGCTCGCTGCTGTCGAAGGACGCCATTGGCGGCCATACCTCGACCATGAACGAGCGTGTCATGAAGGCCGGCGGCATCGTCCACGCCCGCACCGCGACGCCCGAATTCAGCTGCGCCGGTTATACCTGGTCGAAGCGCTGGGGCGTCACGCGCAACCCCTGGAACCCGGATTTCACGCCAGGCGGTTCGTCGGGCGGTTCGGCGGCAACGCTGGCCTCCGGCACGTCGTCGATCGCAACCGGCTCGGACATAGCGGGCTCAATCCGCATCCCTGCCTCGGCCTGCGGCCTGGTCGGCTTCAAGCCGCCTTACGGCCGCAATCCCGATGAGCCGCCGTTCAATCTCGATTTTTACTGCCACACCGGGCCCTTGGCCCGAAACGTCGGGGATGCGATCCTGCTGCAGAACGTCATGGCCGGGCCGAGCCCGCTCGACATCGCCACGCTGCGCCCGAAACTGCGCCTGCCGCTCGACTACAAGCCGATCAAGGGTTGGAAGATCGCATTCTCCATGGATCTCGGGTCCTTCGAGGTGGATGCGGACGTGCGCAAGAACACGCTCGCTGCCTGCGATGTGTTCCGCTCGCTCGGCGCCACCGTCGAGGAGGTGGACCTCGGCTGGGGCGACGAGGTGCTCAAGGCCGGCATGGCCTATCTCGAACATCTCTTCGGCGCCTCGCTGTCGCCGCTGCTCGCCAAGAACGGCAAGGACATGACCAGCTATGCCAGGCAGTTCGCGCAGGACGGGCAGAAGTCGAAGGCGACGGATTTTGTCGCGACGCTCGATGTGGCGGCCAGGATGTACCTGACGCTGGGGCCTTTGCTGGAAAAATACGACGTGCTGATCTGCCCGACCAATGCGCTTCCCGCAGTGCCGGCGGAATTCGATCAGACCAAAGGCAAGGTCGAGATCAATGGACGAGAGGTGAACCCGTCGCTGGGCTGGGTGATGACGACGCCGTTCAACATGCTGAGCCGCTGCCCGGTTCTGTCGATCCCGTCGGGCCGCGCCGCCAACGGCGTGCCGACAGGCATCCAGATTGTCGGCCGCACCTATAGCGACGCTGACGTGTTCCGGGCGGGTATGGCCTATGAGACGGCTCGTGGTCAGTGGTACACGAATGCCGGGACACGCCCGGCGCTGTGAGTCCGCAGGGCGCCGGCATGCCAAGGCAGCGGCGGGATGTTTCGGCCGCCGGGGAAAGGCCTGACGACAATGGCGCAACGCATAGCCACTCCGGATGCGGGAAAAAGCAAGGCGGCCAAGGGTGCGGCGAACGACGCCGCGCCCAAGGACCGCCGGCGCGAGCGCGGCGAAGCGAGCGTCCAGCGCATCATCGACGCCACCATCGAGCTCATCGCGGAGGAGGGGCTGGCCAGCGTCACCATGCAGCGCATTGCCGAGCATGTCGGCTCGTCCAACGCACTGGTGGTCTTTCATTTTCGCAGCAAGGAGAACCTGTTCCGGGCCGTCCTGCAATATCTCAGCGACCAATATGACGCGCTGTGGCTGACGCTGGTGCGGGCGCCCGGCCTGTCGCCGGTCGAGCGGGTGTTGGGCGCGGTCGATTGCGCGCAGCGCTTTGCCCGGCAGCATCCGAAATGGGTCTCGGTCTTCGTCGTGTTTTCCAGCGACCGCAAGAGCATGCAGATCTACAATGAAATCGGCCTGCCGAGCGATCTCGCCTACACGGCCGAAGCGCGCGAGCTGCTGATCGAGATTTCACGCAGCGGCGGTTACACCGGCGTCGACATAGACACGCTGTCGGAGAGCCTGAACTATCTGGTGCATGGCGCCTGGTATTGGGACCATCTCAACCCGTCCAGCCGCGACACCGACGTGCTGCGCAAGACCATGCTGCTCCTGCTGCACCAGGCCTTTCCGCGGCATTTTGACTTGGGGTGAGATGCGGCCATTGCGAGCGACGAAAGCGTCCTCTGCAAACCTAAACCCGAAAATCTCTACGATGCCTTGATCTCTGTAAAAACGCTTGCACAATCCAGAGGTGCGAGCTAAACAACCCAGGGATGCATTCGAGGGTGGGTAAATGTGGCATTGGGCGATACTTCTGTTGCTGATTGGCGTGCCGGTTTTCTTCGCCGTCCGGTCGTCGCGCAAATCCTCACAGAGCCCAGATGACCTCGTGGGGTTCGGCGGCTGGCTGATCCTGCTGGCGATCAGTCTGTCCCTTTCGCCGTTGCGCACACTTGTCGATATGGCCAGTCTGGTCAAAACCTACCAACAGCTTGTTACAGTGCCCAACGGGGCCTTGGCCATCTATGGCGAGGCAGCCCTCAATCTGGCATTTCTGGTGCTTCAGCTGGTCGTGCTTGTTTCGATGCTGCGGCGAAGCCACCGCTTTCCGCAGCTGTTCATATGTCTGTGGTTCGCGATCCCTCTCTTATTCGTACTGGACACAGTTTGGATATCGACTGTGCTTGGTGTCCCGGTAAACCGTTTGCTTGCCGGAGGGGCTCTGGTTACACCTTTGGCATCCTTCATAGTCACAGGGATCTGGGCCGCTTATGTATACAGGTCGGTCAGGGTGAGAAACACGTTCGGCGATACGGCGGCCATACAGGCTGCGACATTTTCCTAGAAGGTCCGACGGCTGCGAGTTGGCCTGATGTCGTGCTGCCAGCTCCGCCGAATAGAACCGTCGGCAGTCCTCCTTCGTCTAACGAGCTTCGAGTGGCCTGCCACCCGAAGCTCGAAGAGCGAAGGGTGGTGCCCCCGGACGGAATCGAACCGCCGACCTTCGGTTTACAAATTTTATGCCGTGGCACCCCAAGGGGTAACAGTCCCTCACGTGCAAAATGGTATAACATCGAAATTTCAGATAGTTGATTGCATCTGAGCATCGGTTTGCATAACGGTGCCGAACGTAGTATCACATGCTCGTGGTTACCCCTGGTGTTACCCGGAGCCAAAACCGATGCCAAGCCCGATCCCTGGGCAGTTCAAAAAAGCCGCTGCGTTCATCAACAATTTGAAGCCAGCGACGGCACGGCAAGAGATACCCGACAGCACCCAATCTGGGCTCTATCTGGTGGTGCAACCGAGCGGCGCTTTGTCCTGGGCAGTGCGGACGAAGATCGACGGGAAGGCGTCCAAAGTGACCATCGGACGCTATGACGAAGTGGGCAGCGCCGACGACCGCATTGGAACCCTCATTTCGTCGACGCAAGCGTTGAATGTCACCCAAGCCCGCATCATCGCTGAACGCGTTCGCAACGACGCAAAGCGCGGCAACGATCCCCGGCAACAGAAGATTGACAAGACGGGCTTGGCCGCTTGGTTCGATGATTTCGTTAAGACCGCTCGCACCAAAGGCTTTAAGGGCAGGGCGGTCAAAGCCTCGACCGCTGATGAATACGAGCGCATCATCGCGACCAATATCAAGCCCCACTGGAACCACGTCACCGACATCAGGACCCTTGACTATCGCGAGATTGAAAAACTCCTGGACAAGCTAGCGCCGGGTGCTCGCCGTAACGCCTTCGCGGTTCTTTCTGCATTCTTCCGTTGGAAGCCAGTAGCGCGAGCGATCGGCCGCAACATCATTGAGCTTGCCACAGCTCCGGGCAAACCGATCAGCCGCGACCGCGTGCTAACACACGACGAAATCAAGATTGTTTGGAAGGCGGCAGAGAAATGCGGTTATCCGTTTGGTCCCATAACCCAACTGCTGTTGTTGACCGGCCAACGCCGGGACGAGATCGCCGAACTCAAATGGTCTGAAATTTCTGACGATCTGACCGCGATCACGCTTGAAGCATCGCGAACTAAAAATTCCCGCCCCCAAATCGTACCAATAGCACCACTGGCTAAGACGATCATCGAGGCATTGCCAAGGATCGCAGATGCAGACGGGAAGCCTTCGGAATACGTTTTCACGACAACCGCTACCACGCCATTCAGCGGCTTTAGCAATGGCAAGAAGGCACTGGCTACGCATTGCGGCGAACCGGCTTTGCCCGAATGGCATCTCCACGATTTACGCCGTACCTGCGCGACGGAACTCGCGAGGCTTGGAATCAAACAGGAGGTCACCGAGGCAATCCTAAACCACAAAACCGGCAAAGTGAGCGGGGTTGCCGCCATCTATAATCGCTACGAATATCAAGAGGAAAAGCGCGACGCTTTGGAACAATGGACGAACCGTGTGCAAGCGATTACCGCGAATAACGTAACAATGTTGAAAAAGTCCGGCTAGACCTGGAAGTCTTATGGGCTGCATTTTCTCCTAAGGACGACAGGTCTGCCGATTTGCGCGCGTGCTCAACTCTCGGGCTTCTGTAGGCACGCCAGACGGCGGAGCAATTGGAATGGCACCCCTACGATGACGCTAGTGGTAGTTTGTGTTTTTGCTATTCTTCGGCCGGGTCGGTCGTTTGTATGCTTAATCCTTGGATCCAGTGCGCGCGTTTACTCCGTCTCTCGTGTATCCCTAAAAACAGGGATCGTCCGCTATTCACCAAAGCAAGCGCGTCACTGGCAAAGCGCGGGGAAACAGGAAGCCACGCTGTCCAGCATGGTTCGCCGCGCACCTTGTCGATCAGTCCCATGCCTGAAGGGGGATTGTAGATAGGGATTTGCTTGCCGCGGTATGAGCGAAACTTAAGCGAGCCACGCTCGCCTCGCGCCTGTACATTTTTGACCGTTGCCTCATTGCGCCGCAGGTCCGAATTCGAACCGTATATGGTCACCTCAAAAGCTTGGCCCGCCCGTCGTTCTGGGTATGTCGCCACGCCGTCGAATGTCAGTTGGATTGTAGTCCGATAAAGTGGGGAGTCGTCATCCAAATCCCAAGCATATTGAGGCTGATATATACCGGGTTCGATGCGAGTTTCGACGTTCATCTCGCAGTGCTCCACTTTGATGGCAAGATGGGTATGTTCCTCTTCGGACGGGTGCTTCCTCGTGCGGGGCATCTGATCGCTCACCTTACGAATGACTATGCTAGGTCGATCCTAATCTCCATGTGGTCCTTCTAAAGGCAAAGGCTAGCGCTGCAGCTGTACCCGATCAGTTTCCGGCCATGTCCAGTGCCGCAGACCTGCGCGTTAAGCCTGAGAGCAGGGAATTCGTGGAAGGCGTTCAGCGGCAGGCCAGTTGTTTACACCGAAGATGTCGGCGGTTCGAGCCCGTCATCGCCCACCATATAACTTACTGAATTTAAAACATTATTGCTCTTTGTTCGTCTGCCTGCCATTCTTCGGATTATGCCGCTAGCAACAAACTAGCAACTGGAACAGCAGCCATAGGGCCGGTAGCAGGCCGAGAAGTCCGGCATTTTGCGGCCAGGAATCGCTATTCATTGGGATGGCCCTCCCCATAAAATAGAGCCTGCTGCCCTCTGATCTCCGAGGAGGCCCCCGCGATGACCGGAAGTTACCCATCTCGCGAACAGCTGGTTTCACAACCTCTAATCCGGCTTCAGGTTTCCCGCCTTTAGTAGCCTCGTCGTGGGGCCCACGAGTTTGAGTCAGCAATAGGCCCCTGGCTCCGAAAACGGGAAACGACGCACAACTGTAGAGATGCGGTTGACTTTACCCCTGGACCCAGGGTGAGCGAACTGGAACTCGTCAACCTGACGATCAGTTAAGCAGGAAATCCGGAGGGCATATCATCCGCGCGGCGTGGCCACCTTCCTTCGCCGATGCAGTCGTGAGAATTTGCTGTTACGATACATCGCGGGCTCTGAGGCTTAGGTAAGGATAGCCACGAATTGTCCGCTGGGAGGTAGACCATGACAAAAGTGCGTGACGTTTCGTTTGTGGCCCTTGCCACACTTTCCGCGACGTTGGGGTTAGCCGGCAACGTGGATGCCGAGGATGCACCTCCGACAATCGTCACCCTCGGCGACAGCTACATCAATAGCGCTGGAGTAGTTGCCAGTGAGAGCTTTGCGACCAAGCTAAAGGCTGGGCTGAACGCTGCCGGGCATCCCGTGACAATTATCGAGGTGGGGTACTTGGCGACCAGCAAACGGGGTCTCACTTGGCTGGCGGAATACAAGGACGGCCTTGACCTTCAGGCGAGCCCTGCAAACCACGTTGTCATCGTTGAATTGGGTCAGAACGATTGCGCTCGTATCGACCTGGATCACACGCGAGCGAACCTCGACCAGATTCTGAGTATCCTCGCCCAGAAACGCATTCCAGTGCTTGTGGTTGGAACTGCGGCACTTGACGAATGCTCGTCTATACTCTCCGCTGGGCACGAGGCCGACTATCCCGAGCAGTTTTCAAAGATGTTCTCCGAACTGGCGACCAAGCACGGAGACTTGCTCTACGCTGACTTCAAGGAGGGCGTGACTGGGCATTCGGAGTTGCTGCAAGCGGACAAGAACCACCCAAATGCAGCGGGGGATGCGATCATCGTTAGAAACATGCTCCCTGTGGTTGAGGCGCTCCTCGCGCAGGTGCAACCGCGTTGAACACCCGTCTGAAGAACGAACGGCGTCTATGGAAGCTGGGCCTTCTCAGTAGCGAATTGGCAGGCGTGAGCAAGGCCCGAAGAAAGGTCTTTTGTCCACATCATGAGCATGAAACGCCCACCCGCCATAGGGCAACTCCTGACTGGAAGCCCTTACGTCTACCACGACATCAACGGCAGCTTTGCGCCTCAAGTCGGCCACTCGACTATCTCTTCTCTGTCCCCGAAAGCTGCCAGTCGCTCAATTGCTGAAGAATCCAGTAGAAATGCAATTTATTGGCTTGACACCGAAGTTCAGATGCCGCTCTTTTGAATAGATCGCTTTTTGGGGGACAGGGCGATGCGGCATCATAGCATGTTTCTCAGAGCTTGCGCCGCCGTCGGCATGGCGCTCTTGTTCATGTTCGGCGGCCTTGCGCCGGTGCTTGCTGGAGGCGTCGTGGCTTCGGCGGAAACGCCCGCCGGCGCGCTAGTCCAAGGCGGCACGCTGGTCCTTGAGGCGTCGTCGTCACATCTTTCGATCCAGCTTTATTGGGACGACACCCAGCGGCAGCGTACCAGCTTCCGCTACCTGACCATCGTGCCGCTGACCGCCGACAGGGACCAGATCTTGTGGCGCCTGCTGATCGGTGGAGGAGCCAACGTCGCCAAGATAGCGGCGCGCGGCGAGGCCGAGGCAAGCTGGGAAAAAACCAATGGGCTTCCCGCTGACGGCACCCCAGAGGACGCACTGCAATATTCGATTGCGGTCGCGCCCGAAGAGATTGCCCCGATCCAAGCGGCCATGAATCGGCTCGAAGCTGACAAGAGCAACCGCACGCTGTCGGGCTATGCGCGATTCGGCGTAACTACCCTCATTGATGTGGTGCGCGCTGCCAATTTCAAGCAGCAGGTGGCTTCCGACAATGTCGTCGAACTGTTTCCTGATCCGAACCAGTTTGGAGCTACTCCGGTTTCCTGGCTTTACGGCCTGATGCAGCTCAACAGCGGTGGTCCCGGCGGCCAACTGGAAGGTTGTGCTACCCGGAAGTTCCTATCGCCGGCCGATCTCGATAGCGGACTGCTCGACCGGTTGGGGCAAGCGCTAGGCAACAATATGGAGCAGCGGGCATCCATCGGCTTCTTCGGGTTCGTCAGGCTCTATGCCGGCCTGCCCGAGTACATCGCGAACAACGACGTGGCGGCCGACCTCCTGCCTTTCCTGCAGTTCGATCCGGTAATGATCGATATCTATGACTGTCAGATGCTACAGGCGATGCGCGGTAGTGACGGATTTCCCGACACCATCGTTGGTCGCAGTCAGATATACCGCGCTTTTGACGACTACCTCGCCCGAACCAGCAAGCCAGAGGACGGGAGCGTGAGCCCGTTTCCCGGCGGCGAGGCGCCAAAATTCTTCAAGGCTGCGTACCTGGTCACCCGGCCGCTCGGCGTTTCATTTGTCGACCTGCTTGAACGCCAATCAGCCGAGGTACTCGACCTTGTTTGGAAACCTTTGTTCGGAGTCGGGGGCGCCCTCGGGATTGTCAACCTCGCCGAAACCCCTGACCTGCCCTCAACCTCGACCCGCACAGCACTGCGCGAAATCAACGTCGCACTCTTCGAGCTCAACCGGACCATCATGCGACGGCTGTTCGCCCGGCCTGGACGCATCTTCGATCCGCTCGACACCAACAATCCGGCCATGGCCGGATATGGCAAGGCGACAGCTTTCGATCTGCGGATGGTTGTCGCCGAGCAGATGACCATCGAGCGTTACTTGCGTGACAAGAGGCCAGGGCAACAGACCATACGCCAGTTGACCGCCTACAGCCGCATCCTCCCTGGTCTCGACGTCGAACGTGTCTTTCGGCCGGACAACGGTAAGAAATGGGAGCACCTCAAGCAAATCCGCGACGTTTATGCCGCGGTCAACGCCACGGGCATTCAGCCAGACTTCGCGAACTTCAAGTATCGGGTAGCGATCGGCTCGGCCTATGTGTTGATCCTGCACGGGGTCGATCCAACGACGGAACTCAAGCCCTATCTCGACGCGCTCTGGCCGACCCTGCGCCAGCGACCCACAAACACCGAGGCTCGAGCGCTTGATGATCGTATCCGCGCCCTGCGTGCGGCTCCTGACATCCTGCTCGCTGCCGATGGGGGTAAGTCGGCGCCAGCCCTACTGCAGCGGGGTGTCGCCGCGTTCCTTTCGCCAATTGCAGTGGTTGACGATTGGCTTGATTGTTCGGCGGGCGATGTTCTCGCACACCGCGCCCAACCGCAAGGTCTTGCGTCGCCAGAAGCCCGCCGTGCATTCCTCGCGAAGTTCGGGCCGGCAGCCGCGATTGCCGCGTTCGAATTGCTGCCTCAGGGCGGCGCCATCGACGGGGCGGCGCGTCCGCCGACTAGCCTCGCGCCAAACGCCTGCACAGCCATTCATACTCGTTTCGTCGCATTGCAATGCGCACTCCAAGCCACCAGTGCCGACGGCTGCAAGGCCGAGCTCGCGGCCTCTGTCCATACGACAAAAAATGACGGCTCCGACGCGGTTTTCCTGTTCGAAGAGAGTGTCGCAGCCAAAGCCTTTGCTGCTCAGTTGGGTCCCTTCTTCACCGCGGAGCTGGCGAAGAGCACCCCCATCGAGTCCGTCGTTGAAGAAGCCCGCATCGGCGCCAATCTTTACGCCCGCAAGTCGGCCATGTTCTCCGCCCTCAATGCGGCTTCCGAGCGGGCCCTCGCGAACTACGGCGCGGGAATCACCGCTGCGGATCTCGAGGCGCCGCGGGCGCTGTTCGGCCCCAGCACCGGCAAGGTTGGAACCGAAGGCGACGGCGGGTTTAGCGTCGACGATGCCGCCCTAGCGCAACTCGACAGCGAACTTTCTAAGTCTCGCCTTGCGGCCACCATTGATCAGCGCCTGGCTGCGCTGACGCCCATTCTCGTCAAGCTTGATGCCTACTACGATCCGAATGCGCCGATCGTACTGCAGGGGCTCTCCGATGACCCGGTCGCCAGCACCGCCACCTCGACCACCGAGGAAATCATTTCGCTGGCACCGGCGGCAGTGGCCGAGACCGTCCTAAAGCTCGAGTCCACCCTTGCCGAAGCCGGTATCGAGCTCAAGGTCTCGCCAACAGGCACATCGGCCGCAGGGCTGCCGCTGCACGACGTTTCGGTCTACTACCGCATGCCTGCGGGCAATGGCGCGACCGCCTGCGAACTTACCTCTGCCACTCCGTGCCGCGGTGGTTCCGAAGAACTTGTGCCTCTCGGCATCGAAATTCATCGCGTGGCCAAAACGGCTGACGGCGGCTTGCAGACGACAGCACTTGCGGGCGAGCAGGACACCGATCTCAATGGCTCGGAGGCAAACGCCGCGCTCCATCGCCTTGGTCTGCCAGCGATATTTGCCGTGCATGGCCTTGGGTTCGAAAGCTCGAAAGACCTCAATACACTGTCCCTGTCCTTTGGCTTCGATGTGGCAGGCCTGAGCGGCTCGGGCCTAACTCTGCCTATCATTGAGCAGGGCGTCGCCGTCGATGTCCGCGGCGCTCTGGAAACGGCCGTACGCCAAAAGATCGAAGCATTCGATATCGGGGCGAGCTTTGAGCAGCTGCGCCTCCCGGCTTTCGGCTCGAAGGGAAAGGGAATGTGGCTAGCGCCCGATCCTGAAGGCGCAAAAGTGTCGTTGGATTGGCCCGGGCAGGTGTTGGTGGCCAACATCGGCTACCGGCTTGGCTTCGGGGCCGATGACGGCGGGCTGATGTCCGCGAAAGCCGAGTTGCTGGCCACCGGCAAGGGCTTCGAAGTTCGGCAGCTGTCGTTTGATGGTAAGGGCGCCGAGGCCTTCGTCACCAGCTTGCTCGATCGCAGCGGACTGAGGGACGCCCTCAAGGACAAGCTGGACGCTATCTCCATTGACCCCGAGTACACCAATGCGCAGTTGGTGCTGGCCGTCTCCGGCAATTTTTCTGTCGGAAGCTGCAAAGTCGCCGTGGTGGTTCGCGTGCCGGCCGGAGAGTTCGCCGCCGATCCGGCCAGGGTAGTAACCCGCATCACCACATCGGGCGAACAGATTGCAAACGACGTCGCCAACTGCGCTGTCGAAAAGACCCTCGACGGGGTCGTGCAGCTGCTTGAGGCCAAGTCGCTCCGCCTCTTTGGGCTGACACTGGCGATCGACAATGCCGATGAGCTGACTGAGGAGTACGCGCTGAACCCTGGTCTTGCCGAGTTGCACCCGAAACTTCTGCTCGTCGATAACCGGGATTGCGGTGACCTCGCGGGGCCGGCAAGTGGTACTATCACCGGAGCGATCATTCGCCTCGCCGCCGGCACCGCCAAGCTCGACCTTTCCGGAATCGCTAAGCTCGAAAGCGAAGCGCAGCTTCTGGGTCGCGCCGTTGAATGTCGGCTCAGGTCGCTGGTTGCCCCGGGCGGATCGTTGGACGTGACGGACTATCAGCTCAGCGGCGAGACTTTCTCGGCGGCCGTCACCATCCGCGATTTGCCATGGCTTGGCGACATTTCTCTCGGCCGCATCAACATCTCAGCCCTCGGCACTGAAGACCCGGAGAAAATCCTCACCGACGCCGTCGGAGCGGCTCTGGAGGCGCGTGTCAGCGATGAAGTCGCCCGCCGGCTTACCGGCAAGGTGGCGATGCCAGGTATTGGCGATTTCGAATTGCTCGCGGGAGGTACCAAGGTCTCCCTGTTCGGCCCTAAGGCAGGCATCGAGCTCAAGGGGCGGGTCGACATCCAGAGCATCAAGGCCACCGCCACATTGAGCATCCCCTTCAAGGGTCTGCCCGGCAGCGCCCGGGTCACGATGGACGTCGGCCAATCGCTGCAAGATACCATTCTAGGTGTCATAGGCGACCTCCTGCCCTTCGGCGGCGATCAAGTACAGGTCTCTGCACCACGCCTCGAACGGCTCGACGCCAACGGCCGTCGCTTCGGGTTCGTCTTCGGCATAACCGCCAATTTCGCCATGGACCCCAGTCCTGGATTCAAGATCGAGATCAAGCGCATTATCATCACCGATCAGGATATCCGACTGGGTGGCCAGATCAGGCTTCGTCTCGGCTACGACCTCGAGTTCGTGTATTTCGCGATCACCGACATTACCGTCATCTACGATACCGGCGAGGGTGGCGGCCAAAACGGCGTGATCCTTGAGGCGTCTGTGGCGCCGTTCGCCTCGGCGCTCAAATACATCATCAAGCTCGAGGGCGAGCTCGACCTTCGCGAATTGGGTTCGAAGCGCTTTACGCTGCGTTCCGCGCTCATCCTGCTCAATTCGCTCGACCTGATGTTTGCCACGGGAACGATTGACCTCGATCAGACCTCCGTCACGTTCGATGCGCGGACGTCTCCCGCTGTGGCTGAGGTGCTCGACATACACGGCTCAGGCAAGTTCCTTGGCAAGGAGGGCATCGCCTCGGCCGACGCCGTCATGGGTATCCTTGGGGTCAAGCTCTCGCAGACCGAAATGCTTGCCTGCAGCAAGCCTTGCGAGGACCTGCCTGCGCCGGAAATGCTCCGCGTCCGGGTCAGCCAGAATCTTCTCATCGGCGACGCAAACCTGCTCGGCACGACCGATTTCGAATTGAACGATCCTCGGATCGGCGGACGGGTCGACCTCGATCTGTTCGGTTGGCATCCCGCTTCCGCCACTCTCGATGCGAGTCTCGCCTCCGTGATCGCGTCGCTGCGCTTCATCGGCATTGGCGTTACCGTCATTACGCCATCGATCGAGACCATGACCCCTGGGCTCCTTTCGGACATTCTCAAGAACCTGCTCGACATCGATCTCAAGTCGCTGCTCAAGCTGAAGCTCAAGGACATCACCGTGTCCCTGATGCACGGCAACGGCTCGGTCACGACCACCAAACCCAACGCTCCCAATGATCCCAACGGCCAGAAGCCCGGCGGCAACGGCGCGAGCCAGGCTCCAGACCCTGGTTCCACCGCGCCAAAGCCCTACACCAACACCGCGCCTGATCCCGGCGCCGCCGCCCCCAAGACAGAACCCCAGTTCCCTGGGGTGAACGAGCGGTTCGGCGAAGCCAGTGTCGAAGCGATCTACTGCGAAAAAGTCTTCGGCACCGGCGCGTCCTGGCCGGCGAACGACGGTGACCGGTTCGAGTTCTGGGTCTACGAAAAGCGCGATGCCGCGGCGCGCCTCTACAGTGGTCACACCCATCCAGACCCCTCGAAGGTCACCTGGCACGACTGGACCTTTGACGCGGCCGCGGCGCGGGTGATCTGCGACAAGGGAGTAAACCCTGTGCACGAACTCAACTGGGAGAAATTCCCCCGCGTCGGTGTCGGCCGTCAGATCAGCGTGCAATACGGGGATTGCATCGACAACGTCCCGTCGATCGGCCTGTGGGCGCTGGTCGGCGAGGCGCTCCGCGATAAGAACAAGTTCGTGACCTCCTACAAGCCGGTGCTGTGCTGGCAGAAGGGCAGTGAGCTTTACGACCTGCGTGTGCGGCTCCTCCACAATGGTGAGGGCTATCTCGGGCTGGTCGAATGCACGGCCCCCGTGGTGGCGCCTCAGTGGCTCGAGAACGAGCCGCTCTTCCATCGGGCCTGTCGCGAACGCTCCGGCCTTCTTGACCTCGGCACTCTCGCGGATGTCAATGATGGACTCCTAACGGCAAGTCAGGAATTCACGCTGCTCGACATCCGGGCGAGGCATCTGCTGACGACCGGCCAGGCTTCGTTCCCCGAACAGAAACTGTCTTTCCAGGTGCCGTTGTCGGCCGGTGCAATCGATGTGACGGTTTTCCCGGTATTTGATCGGGACGGCGTCGAGGTCGGGAGCCGCGTCCTAATGCAGGGCCCGGATGGCAAGACCCTGACCACAACGCTGACCCGGGACGATCCACTCTCGCCCTGGCTGGCGCTGCCCGGTTTCCAGCAGGAGATCATCTCGCTCTGGTTCGAAGACGGCCGGCACCCGGTGGTCGACTTCAGCCGAACAGGGACCGATCTCGTTCTGTCGTCCGGCGGCCCTCAAAGACTTTGGCTCTGGCGGGACGACCCTGCAGCATCGCCGGTCGGGCGTCGCGCTTTGGTCGTTGCACCGGAGGACCTGCACGGGGATCCCTTGCCGGCTTTCCTCGAAGCCCTGGCGCCAGAGATTCGTCTCCTGCCCGAGCCGGACGCGACATGGAACACCTTCATTGGAATCGCCCCGCAGAGCGACATACGGCTTTATGTCTTGGGCAGCGGGTCCGGCCAGGTTCGCATCCTGCTCGATCTCTATAGACAGCCGGCCGGGCCTGAGCGACCGCCTGGCGACTATTCCGCGACCGACCGCACCACGCGCCGTATCTGCCAATCGAGCGAAGCACTGGGCGCGGCTCTGAAGGCGGGTCTCGGAGCAGCGGCCGAGGGTCTGACAGCGGATGCGATTCTGGCGGCCCCTGACGATCTGCTGAAGCTGGGACCGCCTGTGCATCCACTAATCATTGTCCGGCAGCAGCCAGCATGTGTTTGATGGGACGAGATCGATGACAGTGATAGCGGAAACCGAGGACACGGCCGGCGCTCGGCTCGATGCGTTGCCGGAGGGCTCGACGTACCACCGCTTCCTCGAGGCCATGCTACTGATGCGCGTGCTGTTGTTCGAGCGCACGCTGTCGCTGACCAGACGCGGGTGGTGGCTGGTCTGCCTGGTCTCGCTGCTGTTGGGAGTCGTCACCTATGCCAGCATGCAATGGCTTTATCAGGGACGGTTGATCGCCGCCATCGAGGCGGTGGATGGGATCGCCGACTTCTGCGCCGAGACTGAGGGGCTCGATCCGGCAACCTGCCGTGGCAATACCTCCGACGATCGCAGAGTTAGCCCGCAACTGCTGTGGGCGCTTCTGATCAAGGCTGAAGTCATCGCCTCAACAGAGGCCGAAACTCCGGTGGAGCTCGACGAAAAGTTGAGAACGAACCGTCCGGCCCTTGCCGTGAGCTGTTTCTTGAAAGACTCGGTCCTCGTGGTCGACGCCGAGGGCAAAGCCGAGTGTTTGCCCAGCAAAATCGTACCTCCTGCAACAAAGTCGCGCACGCTCGATTTGGTTCTGGGGCTGACTTGGGCCATGTGCCAGAACAGCTCGACAAATCCGGCCACGGATTTTCAAAAGGATCGCATCGCGCATTTCCTAGCCGGCATCTATCCCGGCTCGATGTCCGACGCCTCGGGAGCTCTGTCGGGCGGGCCAAACTGGAGTGATTTTATCGGCGTCCTGATGGCGGGGTTGCGCCTGGCTCCGAGCAGTTCGATCTCCGACGTCGAAATCATTTCCGAACTCACCCGACTCTCGCATGCGCAGTATTCGGTGGACGATAAAGGTCGGCAAGGGTATCGCTTCCTTGAGGCGGACCGGTGCCCCGTTTCGAAGTTGGATGCGCATGACGAGTTTCGGCGCATGCAGGCCTTCCAGAAGTTGGGGGCATTTCTGCTCGGACGGGTCGGATCCAATCCAAACGTGCGCATTGCGTCGACCGATCTGACCTATTGGACCGGGCCAGAGCAACTCTGTCTCATTATCACGGGCTATTTCGCCTTTGTTCTGATCCTGCTGCGCGGCCTTGCGTCGCTCGCGACGGCCCGCGGCGCCGTGCTCGCCCGCGACAATATGCGGGCGACGACGCGCTCCGAGCGACACTTGGAATCCTTTGTCACCAATTGGCTCAAGGCCAAAGCCACGGATCCCGATCCGGCGGTGCGCACCTATTGGAAGGATCTTATAACCGACGAGCTGATCTCTGGCCGTTGGCCGGTCCGCTTCGCGATCGCGACGCTTCCGGCCATCGGCTTCATCGGCACAGTGCGAGGCATCCTCCTGTCGCTGTCCAATGCTGACGCCATTGTTTGGGCCTCGACCCAGGCCGATCGCGCCGACGCGATCGCCACCCTTTCGGGAAGCCTCGGCTTGGCCTTTGCGACGACGATGATTGCACTGCTGATCGGCGTCTTTATCTCGCTGCTCTCGTCGCTTGAAGGGCGCTTTGAAGAACGAACGATCCTAACCTTGTTCAGAGAGGGTAAGGTTGTCGTCTCATCCGTGCAGCCTGTCACGCCGCCAACCGTTGTTCCCCCTGCGCGGTCTCCCCGCCGTTCGGGGGGTTCCCCTGATAGTCCTAATACAAAGCGCGGAGGGCCGAGCGAGTGAGCTTTGATCAGCCGGACAATCCGTTCTTCCTGAGCTTCACCGATGTCCTTACCTGCGTATTGGGCGGGTCGATCTCGCTATTCCTGATTTTCGTGACTTTCGTGAAGCTGGTTCCGGCGGAACAACCGAGCCGAGCCTCGGCCGGCCTCGATCAACGGGCCGGAATTCTCCGCGCACTCGACCGGGAAAAGACCGCCGGCGCCTCCGCCGCCACCCTGCAGCTGGTTTCGGAAAGTTGCCCGACCATCAACTCCATTACAGTGGAAAAGGCGGAAATCTGGTCGCTTACCAGTGTCGGGCCAAAAGGGGAGAGCCTGTGCGGGCGCCTGATTGTGTTTCAAGACGGGTTGCCCCGCACGACCACCCCCATCAAAAGCAAAGTTATTCCCACCCATCCGGTCTGGATAACGCTCACAGTTGGGGCCAGCGTGTGGCCGCGACGCGTCGTTATCGATGCTGAAGCATTTCGCCAGATGGACGCGCTCCTAACCATTGTCCCCTCGGCGCAGGTGCTAAACATCGCCACAACTGAGATTTTGCGCCCCTTCGCAGACGAGGCCGCACCATGAGGCGCCGACGCCAGCGGCCGGCCGAGAGCAGTCTTGCCTTGAGCTTCATCGACACAATTTCAGGCGGCTTCGGCGCGGCGTTCTTCCTCTTTCTAATCTTTGCCTCGATGCCATTCGAAAGCTCGTCGGCTTCGGGCGGCGCGAGCCGGTTTATGGAAATCTGGTTGCACTGGCAGTCATCCGCCGACCTCATGGAAATTACCCTCGAGCATGAGTCCGGCGTCAAAGTTCGGATGACCGCGAGCGACTTCGCGATAGATCCTTACACAGGAGCGTTGAGCGCCAAGCTCGACAAACCCCTCTGGCGCTCCGCCCAGGTGAACGGCTTTTCCTGGTTTGGCGAGACCGCGATGCAGAACGGCGCACAGGCGGCGACTCGGCTCCGCGTGGCCGATCCCTGTCCCGGCAAGTGGCGGATAACCGCTACGCTTCACAGTCATCCCGCCGGGCAGACGTGGCTAGCCACGCCGGTCGCCGTGTCCTACGACGGCAATGCACGCGTGTTCGACGGCGTCAGCCGCAACAGTGACTATGTTGCCGAGCGGCAGGACATCCTGCCAGGGGCGACGGTCGTGATGCACTGGCAGACCAATGCGGGCGCCAGCGACGAGATCGATGTGCAGGCGCCGCCACGCCAGAAGCTACCGTACTGTCCCAAGACGTCGTAGCGCCGCGTGAAGGGAAGCTGCGGGAAACCTGCCATGAAGCGGTCGGACCGAACGACGTTTGGGCGATGACGTCGTTCACGATCAGCTCGCCACGCGTAGGGAAATCCCTGTGCTGACAGTCGTCGACACGTTCTCTCGCTACGCGCCTGTGCTTGATCCGCGGTTCAGCTACCGCGCCGAAGACATGGCACGGACGCCTGGAACAGGTCTGCCCGGAGATCGGCTATCCGAAGACGACTCGCGTCGGCCAAGGCTCAGAGATCATCTCCCGCGATCTCGACCTGAGGGCCTCCTCAAAAGAGGTCGACTTCAGCCGGCAGGGAAGCTTACCAACAATGCCTACAAAGAAACGTTCAACGGTCGCGTCCGGACAGAGTGTTTGAACTCCCACTGGTTCCTGACACTTGCCGGTGCGGCCGAAACGATGGAGGATGGTGGAATTACTTAGAGCAACTGGCTTTGTCTTTGGGCTCAATCTTAGTTCCATCTCCGCGAACAATAGTCAAGCAATACTTGTTGGCAAAAATCTGATCCTTTTTATCAAAATATTGATCTATGAGATTGCCTACCGCACTCCTTGCTAGACTCGTTCCATAAACACACGCGCCACCAGCGGCTACCTGCGCCTGCGGATTCTGAAGCAAGGTCGCCAAAATTCCGCACCCTGTTACCCCCGCAATATCCGTAAAACTATCATCTGCAGATGCTGAGGTCGCAGCTAAGAGCAGGGTTGATAATCCAGCAATTACTACTGCCCTTATCTTCATTGACTATCTCCCTCCTTGTAGTGTCTCTGAGCGATTGCTAGCACAGTTTCGAGTTCACTGCTCGCAAAAACTGTTGACCTTCTTGCCGAAAGAAACGCCTCGGCGTGGAACAGTGAGGCGTGGTCATCGGGGAAGGCTCAACAGGATCTATCGCCACACCCGCGCCACCTAGACTAGGGGCCGCTTCGTGCATTCATTCTCCTAGGATCGGTCATTCCGCAACCGGCCCCCTAGCGGCCTTTCCGGGTCTCGATAATCGCGCGGCGTTTAATTAGCCGCAATGTTACGAGAGGCGCTCCGCCGGTGCTTTTCGGCTTGAAAATAGGACTAAATGCCTATAATCTGGAATTATCCCATCTCTGGAGCGCAACCCAAATGTCTGGTCGTCAAGCCAAGGTCGTTTCCGATTCAATGTTGCGCAAAATGCTGGCGCATACGCGCAAATCATCGCAACCGATGCGGGATAGGGTGATCATCCTGCTCTCTTGTAAAGCCGGATTGAGGGCCTGCGAAATTGCCGGGTTGGAGTGGTCCATGCTCCTCGATCCCAGGGGGAGCATTGGGAACCTCGTCGTGGTCGAGGACCGTATCGCGAAACGTCAATCCGGACGACGAATTCCTCTGCATCCCAGCCTCAAGGGTGCGCTGTCTCTTTTAAGAGACGAGGGCGGCGATGGCCCCGTGATCCGTTCAAGCCGCGGGGGCGCCATGAAGCCCAACAGCATCGTCAATTGGTTTGTCGAACTCTATCGCGAACTGAACCTCGAAGGGTGTTCGTCTCACTCGGGACGTCGCACATTCATAACGACGGCAGCACGATCCGCGCATCGCGCGGGAGGATGTCTTCGCGACGTCCAACTTCTCGCCGGTCATCGCTCGCTGTCAATGACACAGACCTACATCGACGGCGACACCGATGCCCAACGCCGTATCGTTTCCATGATCTGAGATCGAAAATGTCCGAGAATATGGGGGATGTTCGTAGACCAATTTCGCGCGCGCGGATTTTGAGGATGCCGGTCGCTGAGAAGATCCTGGCGCCTTTCAATCAAGGTGATTTGGATAGCTTGTGTGGCGTGTACTGCGTGATGAACGCTGTCCGATTTTTGTTCCCGGAGTTGGGACGTGAGAAGTCGGTTGGCCTTTTCCAAGTCCTGTCAGAGAGCCTGACGACAAACCGGGTGACGGCCCACGAGACGGTTGGACTGGGGATTGAAATTCCAACTGTCCACGCCCTCGTCGAGGCTGCCTGCGGCTACCTGCGGGAGGGCCTCGATGCACCTATCAGCGCAGCGACACTGACGCCGAAAATCCGTCGGTTCGACGATCTGTGGGCCGCGTTGGGTAAGAGCCTGGGGGACAATCAGGTCGCCATCATCGGTCTCTCTGGTCGCCACGATCATTGGACGGTTGCCTATCGAATGACCGCGAGAACGATCCGGTTGTTTGACTCCGACTCGATGAAAGTTTTGCAGCGGGCGCGGTGCTCGCTCCGCGATCCGAGAGTTCCTTACCAGATTGATCCGGACGAGATCATTCTCATTCGGAGGGGAGGAGGCGTTGATAGTAGAATCTAGTGGAATTTCGGTTGATCGTTCCATCAGTGTGAAATGTCTCTTTCACACTGAAGCCGACACTGCCAATGAGGGTAGTGCGGTTGCCAAAGCGGAACCCCCTCGGTGACGCTGGACGAGTATCTCACCTACCGCGAAATGGTCGCGAAACTCGATCCGGACGCGATGGAAAGGGTCAAGACAAAATCACCGCCGACGGACGAAACTGATTTTGCCCTGAGGGTTTCGTACGTCATCCTCAACAGCGGGATGAGGTGGACGGTAGCAAAGGATATTTGGGAGCGAATGAGGCCGTCACTGATGGGGACGGGGGAGGTAGGAGACACTTTCGGTCATCCAGGAAAGACCAAGTCCATCAACCTGGTGATGTCGAACAGGTCGGAGTTTTTCGAGGGTTTTAGGTCGGCGTGGGAAGAGGGGCCGGAGAAGGTGATCGATTTCTGTGGAACCTATTCCTCACATCGGCGGGATCACGAAGTACCACCTCGCAAAGAACCTAGGCATCGACGTGGCAAAGCCTGATGTTTGGTTGGAACGAGTCGCGAGCCAATCGGGTGAGACGGTCCAGGCGTTATGCGGCCGACTGTCGAAACAATCGGGAGACAGTGTCTCGACCGTCGATTACGTGATCTGGAAAACGTGTCAGCAAGGGTGGTGGCGTGCGGGAGCATTTCCGGCTGACAAACTCGCGCCCAATTGAACGACCTGACGCAGGCTAACCATACCAAACAAGAACTTGGAAGCGAAACTGACCGGCCATGGGGCCGGCCAGCAAGGATCAACTGTGTCCAAGAAAGGAAAGACCATGACAAACCAGAAGCCAGACATGCTCTTCGGGGAGGTCCATGACATCAGCCGGGCGCTCGATGGGACCGTCATCAAGACCAGATCACTGAACGACGACCTGAGGATTCATCGCCTCGGTGGGAGCATCGTTATCACATCGGGGATATCTGCGCTTGGTCCATCGACGGTCAGGGACATCATCTCGGCCATTACAGCGTTCGACGGTTTCACTTCCGAGAATGATCCCTATGGCGAGCACGATTGCGCGGTCATGACGGTCAGCGAGATGAAGATCATTTGGAAGATCGACTACTACGATCTAAGCCGCCGCTACCATTCCCCTGGCCCGTCGGACCGAAACGTCACGTCGCGGGTGATGACGATCATGCGGGCCGGCGAGTACTGACATGTCGTTGCTGCTGGATGAGCTGGACGACCACCTTAGGCAGACCTCTTTCAGGGATGGTTTCGGCTTGTCTGAAAAGCACCTCGTCTATGCTACCGTGGCCAACAATTCCTTCGCCCAACATTCGTTGCAAGCTGGCCATTCTTCAAAACACATGGGACCAAAGCGCTGCCGGATTCGGCAGCCTTTCGCATATGCCCGAGCCTGCTGGTCCTTTTGAGGTAGCGTTCGCCTTGATCCGATACAGCCCGGCGAATTTTATGGACCATACTCCACTACGGTGAGGTCCCGGTCCCCACTCTCCCAAATCTTCTTTCGAACATCGAGCGCAAGAATGATGCAACCCTGAGATGCTGTGTCAGGGGGCCTTGGTAGTTTCCGATCGCCGTGAATCAAAAAGTTGGATCGCGGTGGGTTGCACATATCATTTGCAATAGCCGGGATCAGTGGTAGTGAAAATTGCGTCGGACTGGCAATCGGATCAGAAATTGTATACTGCCCTCGAGGAATGGGGCCGAAATCCTCCAAGCATTGGGTTACAGGGTTGTTCACGCCCTTTCCGAAACCGGCGTACCCTTGTCCTTCCACGGACGGTTGGTCTATCGGCGATCTCTTTCTGTACAGAGTGCCAAGGCCTTGGCTGTATATCCACATGGACGATCTACCTCCCATTTACTGGCAGCCCGCCCCTTCGATCGGTTGCCTCGGAGCCCATTGACCGGTGGTCTGGCACTGCTGATATGTGCGGGCGATGCAGCCCTCAGCCTCTGGCGAATAATAGCCCCCTGCATTGCATAGCTGGCCCTCGAATGAGCCCGGAAGGCCTTGCGCCGGTGCTCCGGCCGGGATGGTGTCGCTGTCGCACGATCCGCGTTCAACCCATTGGTTGTGGCCCATGCATTCCAACGTAACGCGCAGGAAACACCCAATGAATCGAACCGAATAAGCGGAATCCTTGTATAGACAGGCCTCCTCCTGTGCGAAAGTCGCGGTTGGCAAAAGCAAGATCGTCATGACTATAGCTCTCAACATCGCAATTCCCCCGTTTCAGAATCGCCTCAAAACAAGGCAATCATTCGAATTCTGGCGAACCCTTCTACGCCACGATCCACAGTGGATCTCCATAGAAGATGAATTTCTACGCACAATTATTTCACAACTACATCTGCGGAACATACGGCCAGCAAGAACGTAATTTTTTGTCCGTTCAGCTCGGCCGTGTATGCATAATTCCAGATGTAAGAGCGCTTGCCCTGCGCGTCTTTGGCAACCCGATGCAATACACCCACAAAGCCGCCTTTCGATACCGTACCGGCAATGTTTGCAAGCTTGATCCGCCCTGCGTCACCGCTTGAATTGATAAGCTGAATCGCAACATCCGCCGCCAAGCCCATCCAAGCCGCGGGAGCAACAATTCCCAATGTTGTGCTGAACCATCCTGGTATCGATTCACCCGCATTCGCATTTAGCCAACCTTGAAGGTTTTTCGCACCCGCATCGTCCAGTTTCGTAGAGGCGGCGACCACAGGTTCAGCCACCTCGATTTTTTTCAGGGCCGCAGCAGACAGAACTTTTGACATGTTCTCTGGGGCTATAGCGCCGCCGGTATGTGTCAGCGAGGGGTTAAAGTCCGGGTCGAAAAAGGTCTTGAACCCTTCGACCTGGCTGTCTGTCAGCGGGCCGCCGCAGGTGAAGCCGGCATAACTTTTTCCAATCGCCAATAACGATGCACAAGCGGCAACCAAAAGAATACGTTTTGCTTTCACCTTCACCCCCCAATCTGCATAATTGCGTATCTCTATTTTATCTCAAGGAAAGGTACGCGGGCGCTGAAACGCGGTCCGGATTCCACGAAGGTCGACGGGTTGAACATGGTTTCGATCTTCACCGGCTCCTCGCGATAGGACGCCGGCATCCGGAGATCGAACTCCTCAAGGTAGACAACCATCCGCCCCGGCCCAAAGCCGCGCTGCGCTGCTTCGGGCAGGTCAAAGGACTGTGTCCACGTCATGCCGGGGTCTTTATCCCACGTCACTTTGGTCATTTCGAGCGGCAGATCGTCTCCCGGGCGCGACACCTTCCAACCTTCGAGTGGGACCGGGACGCGGACGAGGGCATTACCTTCGCCACTCTCGTGAAACACGCTCGCCCGGATTTTCGGAAGGCGCAATCCCGCGAAGAGCGTCTTAGGGTCCCAGTCTTTCGGCACAGGATCCGGCATAGGCAGTTTGTTGAATGCGAATTCCTTGATGCCGCGCGAGGCGCGGCCGCTCACCGTCACCGTCACCCGCTTTCCAGCGGCGGGCAGGGTCTTCGCACTGTCCGCGACCGGCAGAGCCTCGACGAGAACCTTGACCTCGCGCCTCGGCAGAAGCTGAATCTGGACGGTAACCGGCTCGGACGTCGTCAGCGTTTTGGAAATGGAGTGCTCCTGATACCGCACAAGCCCGAAACGTACGAAGGGTTCGGACGCGCGGTTCGCCCTCAGGTCGACATCGACGTACCATTCCTCCCGGTCGAGGTCGAAGCAGGGCTGATAGGCAATCAGAGACACGGGGAGGAATTCCGGATTATCGACGACCTCGGCCGTCGCCGCCGGGTCGGCGGGTCTTGGCGACGCCGCTTTTGGGATCGGCATCAAGGCGCTGGTCACGAAAATGGGCGCGTGCGGATTGGCACTCACGGCCCGCCCAGTCGACGTCTTCTCATCTTTAGTCGACTTTTTCCCGTCGTTTGGTTGCAGTTCCTCAACGTCGGCGAACGCGTCGCCAGGAATGAAATAGCCCTTCTGAGCGAAGTCGTCCTCGCGGATAGGGTCTCCGCCCCACCGGGTGGCGTAGGCGCCTCCGGCGCCCAGATCGCGGTCGTCGAACTCCTTTAGATCCAGGTTCCGGCCGTTGACGCGTACCGTGTTGTTTTCAAGGACAGTCCAGTCGAGCTTGTCATAGTCCGGTGGCCAAAGAACGATGCCGAGACGTTCGCCCTCACCAGAATCAAACCAGCCACGGCCAAGATAAAGCCGCGTTCTGGCGCGGCGTTCCAGGGTGTGCGTGACTGTCTCGCTGTTTTCCACCTTTCCCAAATCGCGGGTGAACACGAAGGACGGTTCGGGCCGCCGTACGTCCGGGGCTGCCGGTCTTTTGGTCGAGTTCATCCAGACTTCAATTTGCGAGGCCGCCTTCATCGCCTGTTCCTCGCGCTTCAGCGGCTGGCGGCGGAATAGCGCTTGTTCCTTGCCTCCCACGTAACTCGGCTCCGTCTCGAAAGCGGCCGCGCCGCGCGATACCAGAACGAGGTCGAGCGTCAGTTTGCGCGCCAAGGTGTCGGCAAATTTGTGCGGGCGCTGGATTTGCAGCAGTCTGACACGGTTCGTCCGGTCCACACCATTTTTGGGCAGCGCGATCCACTGTTCGAGCTTTGCGTCGGCGATCGCGGCGGCGAAGAGTGGCCAAAGTGCGATCTTCGTGCGTCTGCCTGCAGTTGGCGTAAAGACAAGCGATCCGCTCTTTTCCCACTCGGCCGTGTTCGGCCGAACGCGCAACGCTTTTTGAGCCTTGCCTTGCGTCGGTACGGCCTTGAACCGCAGCAGATCAGGGCCGATCGCCTTGGTGGACGGCAGATTGGCTACGGTCAAAAGCGCGACCGACTCGCGCGGCAAGGTCACGGCACCGTTCGCATCGACTTTGAAGCCAACGACGTCGGTGGGGCGTTCGTAAACCTCGCACCCATCGCCGCGGCTGCGGGTCGGCCAGCGGCCGGAACGCCTGGAGATCATGCTTCGCCCCCGGTCGAGCGCGTCGATCTGGAAACCGGCGGTCGCCACCGCAGTCGCGACGATCTGGAATGATTCGACTAGATCGAGATCGACTTCGATCTCCCCATCGAGACCGAGTTCGGTCGCATCCGCCGCGCTGTCCAGTGGAGCCTGCGGAATCGCGTTCTCGGACACTTCAAGCGGCCGGATCGTCCGCATCGTTTCGTCGGTCGAGAGCCAGGCGATGGCGCTGGCCGAGGGCTTGTTTACGGCGTGGCAGATGCGCAGCGTGGCGATAGCCGCGATTTCTTCGATCGGCCATTTGGTCTGCATGGCCTCGAGAAGCGCGGAGGCGACTATACCACGATAGTCTTTATCGGGTGCGAGCCCGCCGCCAACGCCCGCGTAGTCCTTGAGCTTCGCCTCCAGGCAAGCCTTGCCGAGATCGTCTCCTCCCATCTTCACCAGTTCTGCCCTGGATTTGGGGTCCTGGCTTGCCCGATGCAATTGCATCGCCATGGTCTCGGGCGCGGAGAAGCGGTTGGCGAGCTCGTCCGGCGCGGGCAGGCAGCTCACCTCAAGCGCGAAATCCTCGCCCTGATACAGCCTGAACTCGACCATTTGGACCCGCACCGCCTTCATGCCCTTGGAAACGGTGTCGTTGCCTTCCTGGTCGAGCCAAGCGCGCTTTGCGGGAACACAGAGGTGCGCAATGGAGGATGGCGGCGCCGGGCGCACAGACTTTTGCCGCGTGACTTTTACGACGAGCGGCAGAGCGTGCGGGTAGGTGGTTCCGTCGTACAGTTTCACCGAAACATAATCATTGAGATAGATGTCGCTGTCCCGGACCTTTGCACGCAGGCAGTAGGTCTCGACGGCCGGGTCCGGAAGATAGCCGACCTGGTCCCTTGTCGTCGTGTTCAGGCCGCCCGGTTCGAAGACCGGCGCGCCGCGCTGGTTTTCATCGTTGATGACTGTGCGTTGGTAGATCACACCATCCGGGTCCAGCGAGTCGAGTCTCGTGGACACCGCGACCGGAAAGCCGGTGGGAACGGGTTTGGGATCGAGCTCGTCGATGGGTCTCCCATGGTTGACCCGTGGGGTGTAGGCGACATCGAGCAGACCACCCTTGCGGATATCTGCGGCTTGTGGGTTGTCGAGCTTGCCGTGCCGGGTGACCAGATCGATCGGCGCCTCGGGCGCGACGAAGACGCGGATTGTCGCGTCCAGTTTGGTGCGGTCGACCCCGCCGACATAAGCCGGCTTGATAATTTCGGCTGTGTAAAGTTCGCCCAGATTGGAGCTTTCGCTGTTCCATGACCGGACGATAGCTTCGTTGAGCGATTCGAACCCCATCGCACCATTGCGTTTCGAAACAAGGTGACGGGGCAGGAGGAGGATCGGACTGGCGATCGAATCGTGGCGGAGGAAGCGGCGGGCGACCGGCGACGTTGAAGCGGCCGACAGCGCAGGGATGAGTGTATCGGCGGCGCTCGCGGTTTCGGCTTCCGGTGAGCCGCCGCCCAGGAAGGTCGACCGGAATCGGAAGGCGTACGGAACGCCGAAGCGAAGCGGAGGCGGTCGGAAGTCCTTCTCGGCAATGTCGGCCCCCGGCAGATCGAGCGTGCGGGTAAAGGGAAGCCCGCTCGGCTTGGACATGGTCTCGTCGCCGCCGCGATCGGTCAGCACGCTGACCGGCGTGCCATCCCAGAGGAAAATCGCTTCTTCGGCAACCGCTTCGTAAGTCTGCGGTTCGGCGTCCGTGGCCTTCGGCCTAGGCATGATCCGGGCGGCGACCTGGAACGATGTCTCCTCAAGAATCCCCTTGGACTTACTTTCAAGCCTGTCCTCGACAAGAGCGCGCAGCACGGTCTCGACCGCCGCGTCGTCCTTGCCGAATCTGTAGTCGATGTAGCGGCGCATCAGGCTGCGCCAGGCGATTTTTCCGTCCTTCGACATCACGCCGACATCGAGGCGTCGTCCGATGGTGAGTTCCTCGGCATGCAACACGGGAACGGCCGCCTTCACCTTCCCCCGATTGATCTCGGCAAGCACCATGTCGCGCGCGATCTGCTCTGACCGGCTACGGTCCAGAATCGTGAAACCGCCGGTCTGATGCGCCTCGCCCCTGTCCCGCCCTAACGTCTTCGAAGCGACGGATCGGCGTACGTCGAGCGAGGAAAGTTCGAAGCGCGGCCCGCTGCTCTCCTGAGAGGTGTGTTTCCAGAAACCGTCCTCCTGCTCGACGAGCGGCGGAAGACGCTTGTCCGGTGAATGTTTGTTCCGCGCGGCAAACACCGAAAGGGGCCAGAAGCCCTTCCCGGTCTTTGCCGCCGCCGTCGCCACTTGTGGCCCGGGCGCTGCCCCACCCTCGAGACCGACGGCCAGATGATAGTGACCCACTGGGAACGCTTTCGCATCGGCCTCGAAATCGAGAGCAAGGCAGAAAAGGCGCGACAGAATCGGATCGCCTTGAAGCGCGAAGAACACGCCGCGGATCGTCTGGAAGGCCTCCTCCTGCGCGTCATCGTATTTCGGCAAGTCCGGAACGGCCGGCTTCGTCACCTCCTCTTTTCCATCCGCCGCTTTTTGCGTTTTCCCAGTGTACGCGAGTCGACGCTGGAGCCATGCGCCGTAATCCTGGGTCGCACGGCGCACATTATGCGCGTTCTCGGCCTCGCTCGGAGGCTTGTTGATCACCGGCGGGGCGACGACGAGTTCGTAGGGTGGAACGATGTCGGGTCGCGGCGCCTTCGGTACTTGCGGATCCCCCGGCTCCGGCTGCCTGCCCGCGATCGCATCCGCAATGTCCCCGTAGGTCTTGGCTGCGTAGGCGCGTTCACTATCGGTGGCGTTGATTACATCGTCGAACCGCGCTTGCGGGTCGACAACCTCGGTCTCCTCCGCTCCACGCTCATCGAGAACGGCGAATGGCCCGGCATACTGCTTGGTGAGCACGCGCGCGGCGCGCACCGTCTCCTCCTCGACCGTCAGGTCGCTTTGCCGCACCGGGACGATCGCGTTGACCGAGAGCTTGTCGGTCGATCGGGGCGGCTCAGCGGTAATCGAACCGTCCTTGGCCAGGATACGTGACCCGGTAAACTTCGGATCGGGCTTCCCACCATGCTTTTCGCCGTACACGGAGTCATGGATGTCCAGCGCGAGCCTAGCCCAGCCATTCGGGAGCGTGGTCCTTGCGAGGGCTGACTTCCAGAGCCCGTCGATGAGCGCCCATCCCTTCGCATCCTTGTACGCTCCGCCATAGCGCGGCTCGATGGCGACGCGCTTCCAGCCGCTCGCTTCTCCGATCGGTGGCGGCTCGTCCTTTGCGATCTCGCGATACCAGAGCGCGAGTTTCGGGAACGGAGTTGTTCCCGTGCGCAGCGCCTCGGCCATCCTGCCCGGCCACGTGCCGAGTTCGAATGCTCCGGAGGCCGTCGCAGTCGCCTCAGGCCGCAACGGCGTGGCGATCAGCGTCAGAAAAACCTTCGTGCCCAACGGATCGGAGCCGTTGGCGACGACACGGAACAGTGGTTTGACGAGGGAGTCGCTCACGGGAAGAACTCCATGGTCAGAGCGGTGTCGAAGTAGGTTGCGTAGGTTTGCCAGGCATTTGACGACTGGCTGGCCGCGTTAACGAGGTCGGCTTTGACGCTCTCGGTGGACCCGGTGGTGATTGGGTCTATGCCTCCGATCGCGGCGAATCGCGTGGCGCCCCCGCCATCGAGCGCCGCGGTCTTCGAATTGCCGATCGCATTTTCCTTCTTGTAGGCAGTGATCGAATAATCATAGTCGGCGATCCCCAGCGAGAATGAGAAGGAGTAGATCGCCTCACCGTACATCGCGCCGCCCTCGGCCGTTCCGAGGCGGACATAGAGCGACGTGGCGAAGTGGAATATCCACAGGCTGGCCGAGCCACCGGCGAAGAACGTGCCGTAGACCTCCGTGGTCTTCTTGCCGTCGGCCTTGATGATCCGGACGAACACACCGACCTGGATGCGGCAGCTCGCCTCAAACGGCCCGTAGCCGATCGCCGCCCCTCCGCCATATTCGAAGGAGGCCTCGAAGCCTCTTATACCGTTCGCTGCGGCGTAGATCGCGAAGTACCCCGATCCGACAAAGGGAAAAACGCCCATGGTAAAGGGCGAAAGCCGCCGCCCGAGCGAGACTTTAAAGAGCGATTCCTGGTCACCGAACGGAAGCTCGGCCGAGACGTTCAGCGACACGTTGAAGAAGGAGGTGGCGCCGACCCCGATCGTACCGAGATCGATGCCGTAGCCGACCTCGATCCCAGCCCCTCGTGTCATCGGCTGTATGAACGCGCCGCCGCCCTTGGGCGAGAGAAAGCTTTGCAGCTTCTGTGCGAATTCGAGGTCCTTGCCGATTACGAAATCTTCGTAGACGACGTCGAACCGCGCGCTCTTGTTGCTGGAAACGGTGAAGGCCGCGCCGCCGAACTTCAGTCGCAGCGCGTCGACGATGCCCCCAATCAGGAAGATTTCGAACGGCCCGATGCTCGCCGTCGCGCCGAATTCGGATGTTTTCTGGAGAAGATCGATCGTCGCCCGCAGAGCGATGCCAAAGGGGGAGCCGGGGAGCGGCCGGAAAATGGCCTTGGAGCCAGCATCCTTGGTGACGATCGAGCCGAAATCATAGCTCAGATTGACCTTCGTCGGGATGAGGCTGGCGATGGCGTCCTCGATCTGATCGCGAAACGCGCCGAAATCGATCGCCGCCAGCACATCGCCGCGCATCAGATTTTTGGCGAGGTCTTCGGCCTGTTTGAGGATGACAAGCGGCGCCGCCGCGCCCGACCAGCCCTTCAGCAGCGCGACCGCCCGGCGGCGAAGATTGCCGTCGAACGCCCCGCCGCTTGCGGCAAGCTTGGCCAGATCGTCCGCGACGGCTGCCTCCTGAGCGAGGCGGTCGATGTCCGGATCGATTGGTCCACCCTCGGTGGCATCCAGCACGGCTGCGCGATCGACGAGCAGCGTCTTCTGTGCGGTGACGCCCAAGAGCGGGATGTTTCCAAGTTCGACGAGCAGCTTGTTTCTCAGATCCAGCAGCTTCGCATAGACCGACGCGAGCGGGCTGAAGACCCCGGTGGCAAGGAGTTCCTTTTCCGCGCGCTCGCGTAACCGATCGGGAGCGCCGGCGAGCCGGTCGCGCAGCTTACGCCATTCGCGCAGCGCGCCGGCCTCTAGATCGCGCAGCTTACTCTCGACATCCCGATAGCTGCCGGAGACCGAGTTGGAAGCGAACAGGTTGCGCGGCGTCTTTCCCTTGCCGAGCGGGGCATCGAGGAGGGCGACCAAGATCGTCTTTCCCGCCGAAGCTTCGATTTTCTCCGGAAGTCGAAGCCCGCCATACCCCTTGATGTGTTCGCCAAGATCGACAATCGCCTGCCTGAGAGCTTTGGTCTCCGGCTCGATCTGAAAGCCTAGACTCGTCGCGGCGGCCGTTATCCTATCCAGGCCTTGGAGCAAGATGTTCAGCGCGGCGACGCCGCCGGCCGTCGTGCCGTCTAGCAGCAGGAGAGCGAAATCGACGACGACCCTAAGGTCCTCGACCAGGCCCGCTTCCGCAGTGTCGAAGGCCTTTGCGGCTTCTTCGATCGCGGTTCTGACATCTTTCTCCAGATCGTCGAACAGCGAGTCCTTGATGTAGCCGTTCAAGACCGTCGCCGCGCCGCCGAGCAACGCGCCCGTGACAAGGATTTCCTTGTTGCGTTCCGCGAAGGTCGCAAGGCGCTTCGCCATGGTCTCGATGCGAACGCCCATCGTCTCGCCCAGCTGCCGCAAGCGGCGCAGGATGTCGCCTAGCGCCACCTCCAGGGCCACGCCCTTGTCCGGCGGATTGTCGAGCAGCGCATCCAGCCCGCGCGTTGCGACGACGACGTCCAGCACGTCGCCATAGAGGCCTTCGAGATCGGCGATCAGGCAGTCGCGGCGATCAGAGTGAGCGCCTTCCACTTGGATCAACGCGTCCTTGATGAAAAGGTGAAGGCGATCCGCGTCGGCTTTTCCTGTGGCCGCGGCGACCTTGTCGACATTCGTTTTCTGTTCATTGAGGATATTTTGCAGCGTGGCGAAGACCGACCTGGTTCGAGCTTCCGCAGCCTCGGTCCTCTCTTCAGGATCGATTTCGTTCCTCGCCGGATCGACGAACCCTTCCAGTGCTCGCAGCGATTTCCCCACCGCCACGAGAAGGTCATTGCTCCCGACGACGAGCGTCGAATTCTTATCGTCGTAGATCGGCAGAGGATAAGGCTTTTCAGCCAGATAATTCTCCGCCCGCAACTTTTTTACCGCAGCGATCTCCTTGGCGAGGATGGCCACGGAGCCGGCCGGCGGATTGAACCGGAACGGGCTTGCAACTTTCTGCGGAGGCGTCGCGTCCGTGGTCTTTTCCCGCAGGACCTCGCCGACCCGCGTGACGAAGCTCGACACTAGCCCTTTCTCGAGCGCCTCAAGGTCGTTGCGTATGGACGCGACGTCGACGCCCAGCACGTCCTCGGCCAAGCCCGCGGATGCGGTGAGAATGGCCTTCGGGTCGCCGCCCTTCAGTGCCTCCGCGAAAGTTTTCCCGTTGCGGAGCGCCGCGTCGGCCTTTTCCAGCCCGGTGACGACGGCTCGAAGTTCATCTGGATAGCGGCCCGCGAGATTGATGGCAGCGTTCCATAGGTCGTCCTCGAGTTGCTCCTGATATTGGTCGAGGGCTTCCGTCAGCGCGAAGGCGGCAGCGTCCACGGCCTTAAGAACCGTTTCCGGCGCGCCATTCACGGCATCCTTTCTGGCCAATTCCAGCGCGTCTTTGGCGCCGTCGATCGCCGTTTCAATTTTTCCGCGAATCTCTTTGAGGTAGGCTTCCCCACCCTTCTTCAGCGCCTCCCCGGCGTTATCGCCTTCGAAAAGCGCGAAAAGGGCCGCTTCAAGCGTAGGTGCCAGTGCGTCCTCGCCCGCGTTCTGGATTCCTTTGGCCAGATCGCCGGCGATTCCCTCCACTTCGACGCCAAATTCCTTGGCCTCGGTTCCCGCGATCACCAGCACAGATTTCAGGAGATCGGGAAGCGCGGGAGGAAGCGACGCCAATGGCATCAAATCGACGAGCTTCGGTACTTGGACCGGCGCGACTGCCCCCGGGGCGGCGTCTTCGAACCAGGCGAAAATCCACTTCGTGGCGAACTTGGCGGCCTCCTTCTTGTCTGGATCGAGGAGGCCCTTGAACAGGGTCTCGAAGCTCTTCACGATCGAAGTAAGCTCATCAAGCGGTCTGCTCAGCGCATCGATTTTCTCTTTCAGATTGCCGGTGATAGCCGCATCGAGGCGTTCGATGGGATTGGCGGCGATGACCGCGAGACCTCGCAAAAGCTGCTTCGCGGCGGCGTAGACGGCGGCAAGCTTAGGAACCAACGCCGCCGCATCCTCGGTCGCCAGCGCGTCGTCAAGCGAGGTCTCTACCTTCTTCAGCCCGGTCTCGACCTCCGGATAGACGGCGGCGAGGCTGAGCGGATTCGTCTTTCCGATATCTTTCAGGGGTGCCTGCGCGTCGGTGACCGTCTCATCAAATTTGCGCCATTCGCGGCGCAGCATGGTCACGATCTCGCGCAAGGGAGAGAGAACGCGGGTGCGAACGTCGTTGCTGAGTGAATCGAGGTCCCGCATCGCGGCCGTGCCGTATTCGCGCACCTCCCGCAAGATCGGAATGTCGTCCAGCGAAAGCCCGAGCAGCTTCATGATGTGCTTCAGCCGCACAGTGCCCAAAAGCCTCGCGTCCATGCTGAAGAACGATTTGACTTGCTCGATCGCCTCGCCGACCTGGTCGACAGCCGAATACGGATCCTGGTCGTCCTCGTATTTCGCCTCGTTAGTGGGCGGGACCGGTGGCTTGAGACGAGGGATGGCGTCGTTGAAGTAGGGGGCCAGCGAAACGAGCTTGCCTAGCTCCATCGCAGCCTTGAGACGGGCATCGCTCGGCCGACCCCCGGTATAGTCAGCCGCTGGTGCTTGCTGCGCATCGCCGGGCGCAGCGCTCCACCACGTCCCTTCGTCGCCGCCAATCGGGCCTTTGCTGCGGCTGATCGCGACGATGTAGGAATTCGGCCGTGCGATGCCGCCTGACCGGTCGCCGTTGTCGCCCATGTCGAGCGATCGAATAGCGCTTAGGTCCAGGAAGATTTCCTGCGGATTGGCGTTGACACCGGTTGGTTCGGGATAGCCTTGTGGCGGTTCCTCGCCCTTGAAACCGTAGAGGACGTAGTGGCCGTCATAGTGCACTGTCACCGGTGTCGACGCGCCGCCGGTCATCCGCTCGACCCGTCCGAGCCGGATGGTGGCTGACTCCATCGCCGGATAGAAAGGCGGCTGGCTCGCTCCCTCGAGAACGCCCGTCGTCTTGAAATTTTCAAGAGCTTCCAGTTCGCCGATCCAGCTCGAGACGTTGGGCGATACCGCGCGACCCTGGGCGCGAACGACGAGCAGGTCGGTCTCGAACTGGCCTTCGCCCGCCTGGCTGTTTGGAGCATAATCGATCTTGCGCCCGGCGAGCTGCATCGTGCGCGTGTAAGCTGGCCGCTTCCCGCCGACCGTGGTTTCGGCAACGATGGCGTTGTAATGTTTGCAGGCGGCGAGGACGGACTCTTCGGAGGTTGCCGCGATGTTGTCGAGAAACATCATCGGCAGCTGCGTCGCAGCGCCGTCGATAGTGACGGGAAAGCGGAACACGCCTTGATCAGTCACGTCGGTGCGCGGCCAGAATGCCAGACCGGGGGCCTTGTCGAGAAAGACGCGTCCGTTCAGACCGAACGGACGGTCGTCGCTCAATGGACCGTCGAGCGGAAACGTCGGGTCGAGAATATCGGGCGTCTTGTCGGTCGTCAGCCGGACCTTTCTGGCGCACCACTGGCGGCCGGCATGCGGTTGCCCCATGGCGCCATAAAGCTTTTCGGGGTCGGCCATGCGCAGGAACATGCGCTGACGCAGGATCGCCTTGATGCCGCGAACTCCAAGGTCCAGGAAGATGCGCTCAGTCAGCTTGACGAAGGACGCCTTGTGGCCGAGCGGCAGGAGATAACCCGAATAGACGACCTCGGTGCGGATATCGCGGCCGAGCACGATGTCCTGCTGCAGCGTGTCGATCGAGAAGCCTTCGAAGAGCTTGCGCCCGTAAAGATCGCTCGCCCCGGCCGAGGGCTTGAAAGCGGTCTCATGCAGGAACGAGCCGCCCAGCGCTGTCAGCGACAGCGCCTTGACATCCAGGGCCACCGGCTTGTGCAGCGCCTGATCGTCATCGCCATCCAAAAGCGCGAAGCGTTCACCCGGCTCGATCTGGCCGGATTCGGCGATCAGGCCGCCGGGTTCCGCATCCGCCGTCGCGCCGGGAAGCCGCTTGCCGATGACCGGCAGGCCGTAGGTCGAGGTGAGAAGGACAAGCTGATGCCGATCGTAAGCGTCGAGCGACGTGCGGAAGTATTCATAGTCCTTACCCAACCCGGCGCGAAGGCTGACGCGCGCCGCGAGCCATTTGGCGAGCCGCGAGGCAATGTTTGATGGAGCCTGTTCCAGCGTTTCGTTTTCGAGCTGGTCGGGACCGATAAACCAGGGCGCATAAGGTCCGCGCGGCGGCGCGCCTTCGCCCGGAACACGAATTGCGCCCGGCGTCCGCACGGTGAGCGCCGTCGGCCTGAGATCGGGCGAGGCCACGGCGCGCAGCCCGGGTGTCTGGCCCGCTGTCTCCAGACGCACCGACCAAAGATCGTAGGGCGTGACGTTGGTGACCTCAGCCGCGACGGGCTCACCGCCATTTTCGAGCGTCGGAACGGCATCCTCGGATACCAGAACGGGACAGGCTTTTTCCTCCGAGGCAGCAAAAAGCTCTTTTGGCATGCGCCGGTTGGTACGCCAGATCGCATCCTGCGCGGTGGAGAGAATTAGACGCGCCGGAAGCTCTATCGCGGTCTCGAAATCAAGCGGCTCACCCGGCCAGGGCTTGCCCTCGCCCGTCTCCAGCGACGCGATCCGCTCACTCTTCAGCGAAGCGCGGACCTCCGCCATGCGGGCCTCGCCGGTGACGGTCCCTTCCGTGAAGCCTTGGAAGCGCATCATCGCCTGATCGCTCGGATTCTCAGCCCGATTGCCCGGGCGGGGAAGCACGCCCGACGGCAGTGTCTGGAACAGCTTTCGCGCCCTTTTCGTCACCGAGGGCTCGAAACGCGCCCAGTCCGTGAGTCCCTCGAAGGTGAAGCGGATCGGCCGAAATCTTGTATTGCCCGCCCCCGTTTTCGAGACGCCGTCGCCGCTGTCGGGCAAGGCTCCCGCTTCACGCGCGCCGACGCCAATCGGGGTCTCGGCGTTGATGCGGAAGGCGAGGCGGCTGCGGCCGGAAAGCCGTGCGCCCATCAGGCCGGTGGGGCGGTCCTTGCCCAGAGCCCACTGGACGAAAGCCGCCTCGATCTCGTCAAGCAAGGGCTTGAAACTGGCGGCGGACGCGGGATACGCCGTGGGACGGTTGTTTGCGTTGAGATATTCCGACCGCATCCACGCCTCGGGTAGAGCCGAGGAGCTATTCTTGGCTTTCATCACGAGTTCAGAGGGATCGACATATTCCTCGCGCCAGAACGCGCGGAAGACGCCGTAGAAGGGTTCCAGCGATTCCAGCACCGCCTCGTTGCGAAGCGCAACTGCGAACACCGCGCGTGCGTCGCCGCCCGAATTCAGCGTTTCCAGTTGCTTGCCGGAAAGAGGACCGCCGGCTGCCGCGAGTTGTTCTGCCCGTCCGATCGCCTCGTTGAGACTGGCTCTGACCCCTTGCTCGCCGTTTTCGGCCACCGCCAGTCGGGCGAGACCCATCGCGTCCGCGTCCAGCGCAAAGGGGCCGATGTAAATCGCCTGATCGTCAGGCGGCCGAGAATCCCCCACCATATTGTCGATCTTCGCCTTGAGGGCGGCTGCCACCAGCGCGAATAGGCCGCTCGAAGTTCCGGAAGCCGACTCTTTCTTGACCTTCTGCTCCCTGATTGCTTCGCGAAATTTGACCTTCTCGCTGGTCGTCTTGAGCGTGGCGAGATGCTCTAGGATCGCCTCACGGTTGCCCGGCGTCCCGTCCGCAAGCTTTTCCAGTTCCACGTCGGGCAGAGCCGGCGTCTCCGGCAGGAAGATCGCCTCTTCCAGAACATGCTGGGGGTCGAACTCCGCGACCAGAAGCGGGCGGCTGTCCTGGACCTCGCCATCTTCGCGCACGCGCAGCCGGCCATCGTCGCGCGCGGGACGGACGGTCGGCTCGGGGCCGTAGTGCAGGGCCAGATCGTTGAAGCGGAACTTGAGCTTCATCAAGTCATAGTCGCGCGCGCAGGTGAGTGCGGCGCGCGACAGATCGAGCACGGCGAGCGGCAGCGCGGGCGGGGTCGCTGCGCCAATCCACACAAAGCTCGAGGCAAGAGGGAGCGGATGCTCCCCGCCCGGCAGCTCCTTGATTGGAGCACCATCCTCATAGACCAGACGAATTTCCGTCGGCTGGAAGGTGAGCGCGCTGAAGCTGGCGTCGGGAAGAGAGGTAGCCGCGCCACGCAAGGATAGATCGATATGTGCCCGCCGGATGATGGCGACGCGTCCCGGACCCGGATCCCGGTCTGCCAAAGCGTAGATCGAAGCCCGCGGCGCCCCGGCACGATCGCCATTGGCGACCTGGAAAAAGCGGACCAACGCCCCGCCCTCGGCTTGTTGCGGTTTGGCGCGCTTTCCCTCCACCGGTGCGCCGCACTTTTCGCCAGGCTTGGGGGCAGGCTGGTTGGCGGTGGCGGTGGCGTCGCCAGCCGCGGCGGCCCCGGCCGTGGGGTTGTTTGCAGGCGGCGGCGCGGGCTTTGCAGGCTCGTCTTTGTCCAACCCCAGGTCGAGCACCGGACGGGCGACCGTCAACGCGCCGACCGGCGTGTCTATTCGTCCCAGCGCATCTTCGCTCTTGTCGTCGGGGACAAGGGTCGTCGCCGCACCCAAAGCCTCGCCCCACACTACGCTTCGCACCTTGGCCGCGACGCCACGAGCGCCCGACGTGATTGTCTCGGTAATTGTCAAGGCTCCGGCGGCAATGCCACCCGCGATCGTTTTTTTGTCTGCCCCGCGGATAGTGATGGCGGCGCGCGTGACGCTCAGCGCGCACACGGTCTGGAGCGCATCGGGCAGGAGGGGGGCCCTGCCGACAATGACATCGAGCCCGATTTTGCTTCCTGTCTCGGGTACGACCACAATCGCATGGCCGTCCTTCGCCCCATAGACATAGGACCCTGCCTCGCCGACGACGGTCAGCGATTTGGCGGCGGCCTCGCCGGAGAAATAGGTCACGCGTCGAGGCTTGCGGGGCTCGACAGGTTTCTTTCCGCCCTGCGGACTGTCTCCCGGCCTGGCGGCCTCGGTTTTCGACTCCGCCTCTTCCGAAGTGCGCCAGGCGAAACCAAGCTTGGTCGACCGCAGCTGGCCGTCATGAGCGAGCAGGACGGCTGCGCTGGCGGCCTCGATATGCCACACGAGATTGCGGTCGAGCGACACGTCGAATTGGCCGTTCGCGGGCACGGCGCCGAGCAGGTTTCCGAACGTCAACTCCAGGGTCTTGCCGACGCGATCCGCATCGATGAACTCGCAGGGCCTTTTCCGCTTGGCGTCGGCTGCCAGCTTCCCGTTGCTGTCATAGACCGTGTCGGGCGCAGCATCTGTTTCCCCCACGAAGGTCTCGAACGGAACCGAGCGGCTGCTCTTTACCGCCTCGGTGTTTCCCGTCGAGCGGAGCCAGAGGTCGGTCTCGTAAGCGATCTTCCACCGTGCCTCGGCGCCAGCCCTGGTGAAGCGCAACGACACGAAGCCGGGCTTGTAATACTTTCCATCAGGTCCTGAACGCAGCTTGCCGTCCACAGGGTCCTGACGGGTGAAGCGCATCCCATACGTGACCTTGCGGACGTGAAGCACCCGCTCCAGCGGCGTATCCTGGGCCTGATGGTCGATGGTCCGGAAATCGGGCCGCGCCATGTCGAAATACGCATCCTCCCCGAATGCCGCGGCTGGAACGCTCCACACGCATCGCAGGCAGCGTTCCTCGAAGTAGGTCGGTTTTTTCGGCGCCTGATCTTTTGGCGGTGGCGGCGCATCCTGCCGGAAGCGCTTGACCTCGATCTCCTGGACGGCGACCGCGCTCTGGTCCGGGTCCACAACAAGCTCGAGATCATACCAAGTGGCTTCGTGGACGCCTTCAGCGACGGCCGTTTTGGCGAACAAAGCCACTGGCGATGCGACGAGTCCACCAAGCAGACCCCGTCGCGTCAACTTTGGGTTTAGGATTTCCTGCCATCCCACAGGCAGGCTCCGCCCTAACGACGGCCCGCCGCGCTCGCGCGAACTGGTCACGACTTCCCCCTGTTGGTCGACGACCTAATTTATTCTTCCCACCTGAGTTGATTGTTACGGTCAACCCCGTCTTCGTCAATCCACAGAGTTAAAAATATTTATAGCGTCTATTGATTTGGGCGAAAGATACATGCATTTTAGGAGAAATGGGAGACTTGGCGTTCGCTACAGGCGCGCTCGTCAAGCTATTGCTTGCGTGCGGTTGGAATAATCTCATGAGACAAGTATCATCAGGCGCGGAATTTGACCGGCTGGAGATCCAAACGGCAGCGCTCCATGCCACCATTCGATCTATGCATGCCGCCGAAGGTACAGGGATCGGGTCGAGATGGGAGCGTTGAGCGTCTGGCACTTGGCGATCGTGCTGATCGTGATCATCGTCCTGTTCGGGCGCGGGCGCATCTCAGCCCTGATGGGAGACATGGGAGGCGGCATCGCCGCGTTCAAGCGCGGGTTGCGGCAGGATAGCGACGGCTCTCGCGACAGAAAGCTGACCTCAATGAAGGATGTTTCAAAGCCTGAGTAGCGTTCAAGCTTTTTGTCCAAACGCTCGCCTGCATACTCGCCGACAAGCACGGGGGATTTGATGCGGCGGCTGACGCCTCTAATCCTGCGAGGTTACATATACGATCACCAAAGTGGAGAAGGAACAAATGAAGGCGAAGTCTCTTCTCGTCATTGTGCTCACAACTCTCCTCGGTTCAACGGGAGCACAGGCCAGCCAGTTTGAAGTTTGGATGCGGGGTTTTATCCCCAATAAGCATGACACAAATCCGGGCTACGTGACGCTAGTTCCAAATCACGAGAACCTTACTATGATTCCAGGACCAGTGCCGCTGGTCAGCGACTGTTTTCTCACTGATCAGAGGGAGTTTTCGAATAATCCCAACGACTCTTCTCGAGTAGCGGCCTATGCAAAGTACGACGACGCCGGAAACCTAATTGATAAGAAATTCATCGAGTCGCAATCGGTCGAGGTCGATTGTGAAGACGGCGACGAGGAATGTAGGAAAACTGTGGATACGTCAGCTGGCGAAATTGGCCCGGTCGCTCTCGACGATGGAAAGTTGCGCATTTCGATGATTGGCAAGGCTAGCGACGCCTGTTTTACAGGTGCACCAAACTTAGACTTTAACATGATATTCGAGATAGATGTATCTGCTCGAACAATCACTTATTTTGGGGCAGTCGATGATTTTCCTTCGTTCGAAGCGCTGTTCAAGGCTGACGATCAACCGATCGTGACCTTGTTTCGAATACCCCCCGCTGTTGGATCCTCGGCCTTTGGGGTTCTCGGTTCCCGTACCCTTGAGAGTAAGACCATAAAGTTCTGATCACGCGCGACCGTATCTTTATGACGACTTTATCAATAGTCGCGACAGCCTTTTTTGTTTCATTTTTTGCACGCAACGACACCACGATTGGCCACGCGTTCGTTGTGCGTCCGCTGGGCTCAGACATGCCACATCCGCGCCTGGGCTGTGCCTTGGGGGAGCAGGGAACCAACCGGCATTGATGACCAGACATATCGGACCCTGCGTGCACTCGTTGAACACCCCTGGCGCGCTTGCGGCAACCAAAATGGCCGCTGACAACGCTTCGATCCTTCTATGACGCATATACGAGAAGGAAGCGTCGGGCACGGTAGAGTTGGGCATCCTTAGCGCCTACAATCCTCGGCTCGGCGATCACAACACCCGCTGCAAACTATGTTTGGTGCCTAGTCGTCGGACGTCGCCTGCTCTTGCTTATAGGTCGTGACCCGGAGCCGTTTCGGACAATGCTCATAGGGAGAGATCTGCGGGTTCGACAGGCGGAAGGGGTCGGTTCCTTTGGGTTGCAGCATCGTCACCATCCTTGCGAACGTCGCTTCCTGTACGGTCACACGGATAGCCGACGAATCTGGTCGGGTCCGAAACGAGAACGCTGCCGACGCAGATTGCAAATTCTTCCACTCGAAATTAAAGGACTGGACTGACAAGCACACACGACCTACCAATGAGTGGGCAGCAATCAACTCTCTTGATCTTATCGGCAGACAGCGACCGCATCGACGCGGTAGAGGCGCTTGCGCTCGGAATTGGTGGCATTTGCCGAGCGCCGTTCGCGTCACGATGAATCGTGTTTTCAAGATATGCAACGGGGAATTGTGGACGCCCAGGAGTCCGACCTTCCCGACCTTGAGATTTGCCATCGCTAGATTTTTATCGAGGACGGAGAGTGACTGAATGGCCGTACTTGAAACGAAGCAAACATCGCGAACAGCTTTCGAGGAAAGCGGAACGCACTCCAAGAATGGAGCTATTCTCGAGCTGAAGCTGGTCGGCGATATCTGCGGGCAGTTTCTTGTTGCAAAGTACCAACGTGGCTACCGCTGGGCGAAACAGGAAGTTGGGCGGCTCCTCAACGATATCTGGGAAAGCAATGGCGCCGCGTACAACCTGCAGCCCATTGTGGTGAAGCGGATCGGCAACGAGGAATGGGAACTTGTCGACGGTCAGCAGCGGCTTACGACGCTCTATCTCATCTTCCTTTTTATGCAGCGCGAGGGCCTGCAGAATGCCGGACCAGCGTACTCCATTGCATATGAAACGCGGCCTGGTAGCCAGACCTACTTGCAGGAGTTGGATCAGGCTCGCAGCGAAAGCAATATCGATTTCTTCCACCTTCATGCGGCCTTCCAGTGCATTCGAGAATGGTTCAATGCGCACGGTGCGCGTCGCCAGCACGTTGCAAACAAGTTCTACGGGTATCTGTTCGAGAGCGTTCGCGTAATCTGGTATGATGCGCCATTGGATCTGGACTCAACGAGTCTATTTACACGTCTGAACGTCGGTCGCATCCCGCTAACTGACGCTGAACTGGTCAAAGCGCTGTTGCTCTCACGCAGCCGCGGTGGACCAGGACATGCAGATCGCACCCGTGAATTAGCGGCGCAATGGGACAGCATAGAGCGCGATCTGCACCAACCAGATGTATGGGCATTCATCACCGACGCCGATGAAGACGAATACCCAACGCGTATCAGCCTTCTACTCGATACACTTGCTGGTGGCGCTCTTGGGCCGAAGCGCCCGCGCTTTTACACATTCGACAACCTTCGGGAGAAAATCGAAGCGACCTCGCCTCAGGCAGTATGGAACCAGGTAGTTGACCTGCACGCGACGATTCTCGGATGGTTTGAAGACCGCAATTATTACCACAAAATTGGCTTCCTGGTCGCTGTTGGGCAATCTTTCGGAGAGCTTGTAACGCTCGCGGTCAACCAAAGTAAGGGCAACTTTGTTGCGATCCTCGACAGCCGTATTCGCGATACACTCGACCTCAGCCCATCTGACGTAACGGCCCTGAGCTACGAAACGGACACACACAAGGAAAAATGCGCACGCCTCCTGCTTTTGATGAACGTTGAAACTGTACGCCGGTTAAAGCATTCGACTGAACGCTATTCATTCCGAGAGCATCGGGATTCGGCTTGGTCACTGGAGCATATCCACGCTCAGAATGCCGAGAGCCTTACCAAGGCAGAGCAGTGGAAGGAATGGCTGCGATTGCACCGCGACGCACTCACTGATCTACCATCAGTCGATCCGGAACGACGCAGAGCAATTATTGGCAGGATTGATGCCGCCGGCGACCAGATCGACCGCAACAGCTTTCAAGAACTGGTTCGAGACGTAACGGCAATTTTTACGCCCTCTGATACCAACGCTCTGCCGTCGGTTCATTCGGTTCATTCGGTGACCAATCTTGCACTGCTGTCGGGCGGCGACAACAGCGCTATTGGCAATTCGGTGTTCGAGGTGAAACGGCGGCAGATACTGGATCTCGACAGGAATGGCGCATACATTCCCCTCTGCACCCGACAGGTGTTCCTAAAATACTATACGGATGCTGACGCTCAACAGATTCATTTTTGGAGTGTCCAAGATCGCGAGAGCTATCTCCGGGCAATGATTTCTCCCGAACAAGGGATTCTTTTCCCCTATTTGAAATTGGAGGATCGGCAATCATGAGAAGTTATCTAACTTCTTACAATTCGCTGTTCACCCGCATTGTGCCGGATTCACCCGCCGTCGAGTCTATCGAAATTCCGCTCATCCAACGCGACTATGCGCAGGGGCGCGCGGGAACTGCGGTCGAGCGAATACGCACGAGCTTTCTTGATGTTCTGTATCGGGCCGTCACCTGTGGCGAGAGCGTATGCCTCGATTTCGTATACGGCGATGTGGAAAATGGGACGCTTCGGCCGCTCGATGGGCAGCAGCGGCTCACAACATTATTTCTTCTGCACTGGTATCTGGCGTTTCGTGCGGAACGTCTGAACCAGGAGCAGGGTTGGAAGAACTTTTCATATGTCACTCGAGCCAGCGCACGCCTGTTTTGTGAGCGGCTTGTAGAGAGCGAGCCTCCAGCAACAGTAGAGGTTTTGTCCGCCTGGATCGCTGATCAGTTCTGGTACCTTCACACTTGGCGTCACGACCCGACCATCCAGTCGATGTTGGTGATGCTGGATGCGATGCATGAGCGTTTTCGAGATGAAGATTGCTTGGCGGCATGGGAGCGCCTCATCGATGGTGAGGCACCTGCAATCTCTTTTCACTTGCTGCCGATCGAGCAGGTAGGCTTGAGCGACGATCTTTACATTAAGATGAATTCTCGCGGGAAGCCGCTGACGCCCTTCGAGAATTTCAAAGCGTTGTTCGAGAAAGTACTGGAAACATCGTGCCCTGATCGGGTCGAAGAATTCGCGTCCAAGATTGACGGCGCTTGGTCCGATCTACTCTGGCGATACCGGAGCCGCGACTTTTCGATTGACGATGGCTTTCTGCGGTATTTTCACTTCATAGCGGAAGTATCCGAGTGGCAAGAAGGGCGCTTCACAAAGGGCGACAGCGCATCACTCGCCGAAGATGTCTATGGAAGGCGCAACTCGAAGGCCGCCGCCAATCTCGAGTTTTTGTTCCAAGCCCTCGACACTTGGGTGGGCGTGGAAATCCAGTCGATTTTTGCTGGCCTTTTCTCCATAACCCCGGCGCCAACTGACTCGAGCAGCCCGAGCAAGGTCGTGTTATACGCTCCGCAGGGCAGTACTGACATCGACCTCTTTTCGGCGTGTTGCCAAACTTACGGGCAAGCGCGCGGTCGCAATCGCGTGTTCGGCTGGCCTCAGACCATGTTGCTTTACGCCGTTCTCCTCCACAGAATTCACAAGACACATGATTTCGCTCGGCGCCTACGCGTCCTTAGAAATTTGGTGGAGGCTTCGAGCAACGAGCTTCGATTGGAAAGAATGCCCGAGCTTCTGGCCGATGTTCGGTGCATTGTGATTGACGGCGCCTTGGAAGGCGTCTCTGCTTTCAACCAGGCGCAAGTCGCGGACGAGAAGCTAAAACAGGAACTGCTGTCAAAAAGTCCAAATCTCGAACGAAACTTGTTCCATCTTGAGGACCATCAGCTGCTTCGCGGATGTCTTGCTGCTTTCGAGCTCGACGAGGCGGTCTTTGACAGACGTGCCGGTGCGTTCCACAAGCTGTTTGCCTCAACTGAATGTATGCCTCCCCTCACAGGCGCGCTGCTCGCGATTGGCGATTACTCGCGACAGATAAATACCCGCCTGTTTCAATTCGGTTCCGGCTCAAATCTCGCTCCGTGGCGTGAATTATTGACCGCGGCAAGCAGGTTGAACCTCTCCGCAACTCGGGCCGTTCTGGGGAACTTGCTTGACGTTGTCGCCAGCACTGAAGTTGATGTGGGAAGCAACCTGAGCAAGATTCAGCAGGACTGGCTCGATGATGCGGCCGGCGCGAATGGTTTGGGGTGGCGGTGGTACTTCGTGAAGTATCCAGCTATGCGCGAAAGTCGCTCGGGAATCTACGTCGGCTCGAACGGTCTTCTTGGTTACAGCGTCTGTATGCTCAACAAAACCCAACTGAACAGTTGGTACCGTGACCCATATCTCTATGCAATTTATCGCGAGAGTGGAGTAGAAAATAGCATCGAAGATCCTTGGTTCACCGGCCATGAAACGGAGTCACGGTGGATGCGTCTGAGTAAGAGTGGTACCGAACTTAGATGCGTCGCCGAAGGTTTGGTTCTTCGTCCTCCACCCTTAACGTCACACGTCGAGGCATTTTCCCAGATTTGCGCTCAGCATGGAGTCGGCGCCGACCGTGTGTTGCTGGTGCCTCAAGTGGAAAGCGAAGGGGTCAACCTCGATGCTTGTAATCGAGTTGAGCTCGGAGCGGCGCTGCTACGCGGTCTTGTTGGGGCTGGTTTGTAGACGGCGCTGCCACTTGCTGCCTTTTCACTCGTTGCCGCCTTGGAGATGGCGGTGGCGACACGGTGTCATCACGCGGGCAGGGGCGCGTGATTCGAGCTGATTCGCCCGACGTAAGGGACCACAGGTGCTGCGGGGGGAGGGACGTTCAGTGTGAAAACCCAATTTCACACTGAGACCGTTTTCGGGAACGAACGGAGTGTGTCACTTTCATACTGAGACCAACCGCCAGAGGGACCTTCCGCTTCTCCCAGGCAAGGGACATTAACGCGGAAAACTCCACTTTCGAACGGCCCAGTTTTCAGGTAGGGGCTAAGTGTCGTTTATCACACTGAGGAGGCGATCGATTTCCTGATCTCTGTTGCCAACTTTCTCGTCTGACGCTGTCGCGGACTCCGTTGCCAACTTGGCGCCCTCGGCTGCATGTTTGCCCGCACTCCATGTGCTGTGCACGAGCCAATCATCAGCAAGAAAGAACTCGCCGCCAAGAACTTCTGCTTTCTCGTCCACGAGTCGTTTTTTCATCGCGTCTTCGCCGACGATCGCGATGCTTGCGTTCGCGTACGGCGCTTGGCCGGGGATGGTCGAGGGGCGGAATACCGCCCACTCATATGTCCCCTTCGGATAGGCGCTCTGAATTTGGTCTCGCCGGGTTAGTGGGCTTTTCGAGAAGCCCACTTTGATGATCAACTTGCCCTCGACCGCCGAGCTCTGACGTCAGAGATATGCGTCTCATCGCCTTCCCGGCGAGGAAGCGGGCTATCTCAAACTGCAATGTATCCATCATGCTGTCACAACGTGTGGGACAGCCAACGCCGTTGTTGTCGGCGTGCTATCTCCAATGCGTATTAATGTAGTTCGCAATTTCGTCACCCTTCAGCTGCTTTGTGACATTGCTGGTACGCACGTAAAACTCGCGAGCTTCATTGTCTTTCAGGTACGCTGGTTTGGGTCCACGGTACTTGACATCTACAATGCAAACAAGCTTGCCCTCATGCCTGGCGAAACGGATTGAATACGACGGTGCGAATTCACTCCCAATCTGCTCATTGATCAGGTTGACAAGCGTTTGCTGAAACCATTCCCTCGATTGCCGTTCTGGCGACATCGTGGAAAGGTCGTGTTCAAGGCCGACGACTTTTTTGTCGTCGCTAACCCCGATGACCAAAGAACCACTCCCCGAATTCAAAAACGCAACAATCGTCTTCAGCGTGGCTTTGCGCACAAACTTGCTTTTCGTGCCTTCCTTGAGGTCAAATTGCAGCGTGCTCTTGTATTCGAGGTCCTGGCCCTCATCCGCTTGGATTATCTGTTCAATAGTAGGCGGAGGTGGAGGTGGTAGATAAAACGCGTCGGGCCAGCCGCCGTGCTGTTCGATAACATGGTCGATCTCGCCCATCAGGCGTCGGGTTTCGGTTAGCGCGACAACTACGCGCCGGTAGTGCAGAATATCTTCGTCGGTCAGTAAACGACCAGGAGACGGGTTCATGCCGCCCTTAGCGGCGCGGTCCTTGAGCCATTTCTGGCAGACCTGATAACCGCCGACATGGAATTCCCAGGTCTCCCGCGGCACGTCCTCGAACCAGCGCAAGCTGTTAATCATCACTTTGCCGTTCTCGTATTCCGGGTAGCCCCGCGCCGGATCCGCAGCGCCAGCAGTTCTTTGAGAAAATGCTTTTGAACATCTCATGGCACCTCGGCTCTGACGCTATTCCAGTCTTCATCGATTTCAATGGGGATCGGAGGCGGATGGACCTTGGGTGTATCAGTCACGCGCTCGCTGAACCAAGTTTTCTCTCGAATCCCCAAAATGGGCCTGATGGGTATGTAACTCACGTACGTATTCAGCCGGCGGTTGACTTCTCCACCGATCGCCAAAGGTCGGATGACATGACCACACTTTGGCAACGCATCTATGAGACCGCGCGCAAGGAGCACCCAGAATTGGCTATGAAATCGCCGGGCTCAAAAGGGGCCGGATCGACCTGGGTTATTTTCAAAGCCGATCTGCCGCCGAAAATTACGATAGATTGGAAGATTACCAAGGGAACGGTTGATTTGTCGTTTTGGCCGGGAGCTTCGGCGATGCCCCGTGACGACATGGATCTTGGTTCCCTGGTGCAAGCGACGTCGAGAAAACCATCCGTTGTCATGTTGGGCGCCACCAAGGTGATTACGGTGCCGATTTCCGCTCCCGGGCCGACCTCTACCCAGCTAGACGGACAAAAAATAAAGGAGGCTCTGGAAGTCGCATCTGCCTTATACAAATTCTATTGCGACAACGATGCGGTACTCAAAAATAAATAAAAAATAAGGTAGTGGGATCACCCTGAAGTTTGGGTTGGGAATTCTGCATTCAATATTATCACTTCTTTGCCGAAGACGCTTTCGTTGTCGTTTACGCGATCAGAATTTTAGTCGCCGCGTCCGTTTTGCCGCCGTAATTATTTTTCCATCGTCGCTCATCACGAGATAGCTGTCCAAATAGTCCGAAAGAGAGGCGTATTCGCGGCCCAACTCTCCCCTCGCGCGAGCTCGTCCTCTGCTGTCCATGAAATACACGTCTGCGCCGTGACGGCGCTTGCGACGCCCGTAGGCAAGGATGGCATCGACAATTTCGGTTTTGATCCCTCTCTGCTGACAGCGGACTTCTGCGTGGTGCGTGAACATCGAATTCTCCTCCTTCCTGTCTCATCTGGAAGGTAGGAGAGTGGGATGCCAATTCCTGTCATGCCGCCTGCACCTGTAAAACGGGAGGCATTGTTCGACCTTCTTGCCTCAGGCCATACTCAAGCAAGGCGCAGACCGTGTTGACGAGCCGCATCTCGTGCACGTTGCTGCAGGGAACCTCCAGGAGACGCGGACTAGCGAAAACAAGCGCAAGCACTTGCGCGCGCGAAACGGCGACATTGATCCGGTTGAGGCTGAACAGGAACTCGACACCCCGAGGTATTTCATCCGCCGACGAGGTCGTCATCGAAACCATGCAAACCGGTGCTTCCTGTCCTTGGAATTTGTCGACCGTTCCGATGCGTGCTTCGGTCGGCAGAGACCTTTTCAGCGCATTGACCTGTGCGTTGTAGGGCGCCACGATCAAGATGTCGTCCAGCGTCAAGCTGCGCTCCAAGCCATCGCGGTCGCGAAACCTCGCTCCGACCAAGCGATCAATTTCGTTACGGATCGCAGCAATTTCTTCGACCGATACCTGTCTGTTTCCCGCATGTGGAACTTGCATGAGATGGACACCTGACGATCGATCGCCAGGATCAAGAAGAAGAGCCTGCTTTGCTGCGCTGTCATCTGAGGCGAGGCGGCTCTCGTAGACGATGTCGGATATGAATTGGCAGACGTTTGGGTGCATGCGCCGCGACACGGGTAGGAAAATGCCTATGTCGGTAGGAACTGTGTTGTGACCGGCCAGCAGATATTCAAGAGACGAAAGTCCGCTTTCTCCGGGATGGGCACCCTGGATCGGCTGTGGCAGCTGCATCGGATCACCAACCAGTACGATGTTCTTCGCGCAGGTCCCCATCGCCACGATGTTCGCCACCGAAACCTGCCCGGCTTCGTCGACGAACAGGTAATCGAACATCTGTTCGAATTCTGGCCGTGAAAAAAGCCAGGCCGTTGCACCTACTACCGACGCAGAGAGCAGCTGGTCGTCATCGTTTTTGGATGCCACGTAAATTGACCGGTACTCATCGCCAAAGCCATCGCCACCCTTCTTTGCAACCGTGACGTTGATCCCGGCGTCGCTGGCTCGGTCTATGACAGCGCAGAGAAGGTTGTCGATCGCTTTGTGACTATTGGAAGCGACTGCAACGCGCTTTCCCCGCTTAACGAGATCGATAATCGTGCGGGAGCTGACGTAGGTCTTACCGGTGCCCGGAGGGCCCTGTATCGCGATGGTTGAAGAATTGAGGTCGCCCAACGCTGCGACCGTTTCGGCAACGATTTCTCGAGATGGATCGATAATTGTGAGCTGTCGATTGTCACTTGTGAAGTGAGGTTTGGAGCGCTCAAGGAAGTCGAGGATGGCCGGGAAATGTCGATCGTCACGGATGACGGATGTCACCACTCGTCGGATGGCAGCTTCGATCTGACGTGTGTCGAGCGGTCCAGGCGGAATGAGCGCTGTGTAAGCCGGTGCGTCGTCGAACCGACTCCTGGGAAATGCCACGATGGCTGTGTTGTGAACTCGGTCGAGTTCAACCAGCCTAACCGACGCTGGCAGTCCCTCTAATTCGACATTGCAATCGCCGATATCAAGTTTTGTCTCCTGTTGAGGGAACTCATAGGTTCGCTGCCAATAACTGCCCATCTTCGAGCTCGACGAAACGGCTCTCAACGCGCCCAGGCAATCGAGATCGTCGATGAGTTCATCCGGTTCGGCACTGATCTTGTCGAAGATCGACCACCATGCAGGCTTCTTCTCTCTTGGGTGAAAATAGACGAGGTCAAGCAGCAAGTCGGCCATCCGATCCCCCAGCCGATCACGAACTGGCTGCAGCCTTTCGCGCAGTTGATCGCCGGCCACTTGCTCGGTATCAACTCTCTCAAAATCGATGCCGCTTCCGTCCTCGTTAGAAGCCCGCCATTCCATGTCGTTTGGACGAACCTCGGACACCAGCCAGTCGCGAAGCAACTGCGTCGAGACACAGTCGATACGATTGTAGTCTCGGATTTCATCAAGGATCGCCTGGTCACCTATTTCGCGCCATCTTTCATAAGCGACAACGCTGCCGCCGGCGGTTTTCACTTGGCCGGTGCGTTGTTCCATGTAGAAAACTTCAAGGTTCTTGAGAGAGTAGGCCGGTTCTGAAGCGGTCAGACCGCCGGAAACAACCCATAAAGGTCGATGAAGCGGTTTTGCCGCAACAGCTGATCCAGCAGCGCTTCGCCGATCCCATGGCTGCTCGTAAGTCTCCGCAGCGCGGAGATCTCGTAGGCAGCGTAGTGGTAGATGTGCGCGCCAGGGAACCGGCGAAGCCGATCTTCAAAAAACGCCATTAGATGGCGCAACGCTTCTTTTTCCTGGACACGATCGTGAGCCCAAAAATCTAGGAAAGTGGCGTCGCCTTCACCATTGAACCAGACGCCGTGCAGATATTCCAGGCCATCTTCGTAGAACGGATCGCCCTCGATGTCGTAAAAAAGGTCTCCCTCGTCCGGCCGAGGAAGTAATGCAAGTCCGCGTGCTGGGTCAAATGGCTTCAATTCGAACGCTGGCGGGCCTCCGGCGCGTCGGGCAGACTGCAGCCGAGCCTGAGTTGTCAGCCTCGCAAGAGTCGCCTCTGCGAGCCTCGGTACCGGGGTATCGCGTTGGCCAAGAGCCGTCATGGTCGAAATGCCAACCGAGGTCAGCTTGTCTCGCTGGCCTTTTGCGATCCCGGCCACGAGAGTGAGACTGTCAGTGTCCTCCCAATAACACTTGCAGCTGTCTCGCCAGCGACAAAGCTGGCACATCCTGACCGGATCAGGAGATGTCGCCCGCGGGTCAGCCACGAACTCTTCTAGCCGCTTACGCGCTTGACGCGCATAGGCGGAATATTCTTGAAGCCGGAATGAAAACCGCTCGCCGTTGCCGAGCTCGATATGGGCTTGGTCGGGATCGACTCCCTGAATCTTGGCAAGCAAATCCGAATAGAGAACCAGCTGCAGGATGTGCTTCGGGTCGGGCTTCCGCTTCAGTTTGGTATCGACCACCTCATACGAGAAAGCACCTAAAGTTGACGGCTTGTCCACCTTGATGAGGAAATCTGACCAACCACCCCACGGTGCCGAGAGGAGGGCGCCTTGGAAAAGAACGTCCGCGCCTTCGCTGAGTGCTTCTCTGGTAGCAATCGCCGCGGTGCTCAGATCTACGTCTCGGCTGAATTCGATTATGCGGCGACCTTCGGCATGCAACTTAGCCAGGTAGTTTGCTTCGTGCGCATCGCCATATTGCTGAAGGAGCTTTGCATCTTCGGTGTCCTCAGCTGGCGTAAGCCGCTCACCCCGCAAACTGCGCAGATCCATCGCCGTGGCATGCACGCACCCCATGAAGCGCATCAAATCCGATGCGGATAGCAAGATGTCCTTGCCTTCCAGCTTCATATCAGATTCCCCACAACCGATGATAATAAAGCCGTAAGCAGTGGAGATGACAATAGCTGTCACCTGAAACGGTAAATGCCTATGTCTTTCGAAAAAGCGCAGCAGCTCATCGATCTCGCGACTTTTGTAGCCGCGCGTCGTATGGGGGTAACCACCGACGACGTCATTGACCGTCTCGGCGTTTCGAAACGCACGGCCCAACGGATTCTCCATACGCTCGAACTTAGATTTCCGGATACGGAAACGCATTTCGACGACGAGGGCCGAAAGAGATGGCGCCTGGATACGGCTGCCCTGCGCGATCTCCTCACACTCACTCCAGACGAACTGGCTGCGCTGGACATGTCGATTGGGACACTAGAACGCAGCGCCCAAGGTGTGGAGGCAGACATGCTGCGGTCACTTAGGGAGAAGATCGTTGCCCTGGTACCGCGTAACAGAATTGCTCGCCTGGAAACAGATCACGATGCTCTTCTTGAGGCGCAGGGTCTGGCCGCCCGTCCCGGGCCCGTTTCGCGGCTGGCTCCTCAAATCGCCGCCACCATAGCGACGGCTTTGAAGGGTTCGGAGCGACTGCGGATCATCTATCAGTCTCGTAGCGCTGCCGTGCCGACCGAACGCATTATCGAGCCGTACGGTGTGTTGATCGGCATCAGACGCTATCTCGTGGCAAAGCCTAGATTGGATGCCGGTGATAGCTTCCGGCATTATCTTGCTGAAAAGATCGAGAGGGCCGAATTGACCGGAGAGATCTTCGAGCGCGACCCTAGCTTCGATATCAATCGGCACGCCCGCCAGGCATTCGGAGCCTTCCAGAATGACAGCGAGTTTGGCGAGGTCGTTTGGAGGTTCAGTTCAGACGCCGCTCCACAGGCCCGCACCTTTCTTTTTCATCCGGATCAGGTGCTGGAGGACCAACCTGACGGCTCGCTCATAGTGCGCTTCTCCGCTTCGGGGCACCTCGAGATGTGCTGGCATCTTTATATGTGGGGCGACAAGGTCGAAGTGATAGCTCCCCAAGCCCTGCGTCAGATGGTGCAGGAGTATCGGCGATCGGATTTCCCGTCGCTTCCATAATCTGGCGATCCATCCTTCCGAATCATGCAACGTGCGTGACCAGTAGCTGGTGACAGGTTTTGTCGCCGGACTATCGGAATGATGTACACCCTGGCTGTTTCGACGGCGGGCGTGTCAAGGAGCATTGAGTTTATGGTTTACGAGAGTGTGCTGACCCACGGGAATTTCGGGAAAACTGTTGCCAACAACCACTTCTATATAACCAGCTTCATTCACCAGCTGCCTGCTGACGTGTTCGGCGGCAGCACCAAGGACAAGCCGGCGCCGAGCAAGATGCTCCTTGAGTACGGATCTCTAAAAACGGAAACCGATGTGCCTTCTACCAGGGCTGGTAAGCCCCGGCACTTCTTTCGGGATCGGGCGTTCGTCGGCGAATTTTTTCGACTCACTAGGGCAGAGCCGAACGATGTTGTCCTCCTGGAGCGGGTGTCTGACTATCACCTGCGGTTGTCTCTAAAAAAGCAAGGCTCAGCCGCAGCGTGAGAAAGCAGCGGTAGAAAATGCTCGAAGGGGAAAGGGAGGAAAAAATGGAACCGACGATCTGTTGTCCGAAATGCAAAACGGAAATCAAGCTGACAGAATCTCTGGCAGCTCCACTGATCGACGCCACGCGGCGGGAATTCGAAGTGCGGCTGGCGGACAAGGATTCCGAGATCGGCGCGCGCGAAGAAGCCGTCCGGCAACAGCTGCAAGACGTCGCGAAGGCCAAGGAGTCCGTTGATGAACAAGTAGCAGCAAAGCTTGCTGCCGAATGCGAGCGGATTGGGGCGGAGGAGGCGAAGCGCGCCACACTTAAGGTCTCGTCGGATTTGGAGCAGCGTGCAAAGGAAATTGGCGATCTGAAGAAACTGCTCCAGGAGCGCGATGAAAAGTTGGGGGAGGCGCAGAAGGTCCAAGCAGAGACGCTCCGCAAACAAAGGGAGCTCGATGACGCACGTCGCGAACTGGAACTAACTGTCGAACAGCGTGTGCAAGAATCGCTAGTCAGCGTGCGCGACAAAGCGAAGAAGGAGGCGGAGGATGGCCTTCATCTAAAGGTCCGCGAGAAGGAGGAGCAAATCAGCTCAATGCAGAAGCAGATTGAGCTTTTGAAGCAGCGAGCCGAGCAGGGATCGCAACAGCTGCAGGGTGAAGTCCAGGAACTGGAGTTTGAAGCGCTGCTGCGACAAAAGTTTCCACGTGATGAGATTGAACCAGTGGGAAAAGGCGAATTTGGTGGCGACATCATCCACCGGGTGATGGGACCGACGTCACAGCTGGCCGGCACGATCTTGTGGGAGATCAAGCGTACCAAGAACTGGAGCGGAAACTGGCTGGCAAAACTGCGGGACGACCAGCGCGCCGCCAAGGCAGATGTGGCTCTTATTGTGTCGCATGCCCTTCCGCAGGGGATGGATCATTCGTTCGATCTTATCGATGGCGTTTGGGTGACCGAACCACGATGTGCGGTTCCAGTGGCCATAGCTCTGCGTGAATCGCTCATTTCCTTGCTTGGCGTGCGCCATGCCGGCGAAGGCCAGCAGACCAAAATGGAGATGATTTATGGGTATCTGACCGGGCCGCGTTTTCGGCATCGCGTGGAAGCAATCGTCGAGAAGGTCACCGACATGCAAGAGGATCTCGAAAAGGAGCGCAAAACCATGACGAGGTTGTGGGCGAAGCGTGAACAACAGATCCGTGGCGTGGTCGAGGCGACCGCAGGAATGTATGGCGATCTTCAGGGTATCGCTGGGCGGCATCTGCAGGTCATTGAAGGACTCGATCCTTTGATGATCGAGAGCCTGCCCCATGAGGAGATGGGATTGGGAGCCTGATTGACTCTTAGCTGCACGTTCCAACTCCAAAGACCAAGTTTGAACATCAGCAGCCACTGTGGAGGGGGTTCCAAGTATGAATTCCAGTTTCACACTGAGGGTTCTAGCGGTCTCCGCGACGGGATGTTGAGATGTTCGAAAAGATAGCTCTGGCACGGGGGCGAAGGGCATGTTCCGTATCGTTTGTCTGGGTCGACGGGCAATCGGTGGGGTAGTGCTGATTGCAACACTTGTTGCCTTCTTCTCCTCAAACCAATTTGCCGCCCTGGAACTTGCAGTTAATTTTTGGGATCCGTTCGCGATCTCCCAATATCGGCTGGGTCGCCTTTCCACTGACGACTATGAGGCATCCATCGAGCAAGCACTCAAAGATGGTGATATTTCTGAAGCCCAAAGCCTCGTGGTGCTCGCCCATGACAACAGACGCGAATTGCCGGCGGATCTGGTTGAGCGGACCAAGGAAAGCCGCTTTGAATTCGGACTGCGAAATAGCAAGGATTTCCTGGAAGGCGCAATTACCGGGGAGGTGACGACATCGGCTTCCATCGGAGGCGTGCTGGCGGCCGATTACGTCGGTGTCGGCGATGTCCGCGATGCAGTCATTCAAGGCAACCATCTGATCCAGGGGAAAGACTATAACAAGCTCACGCTTGGCCTTTCCCTGCTTGGTCTGGCGACGAATGTCCCGGGTACCGGAGCGATAGATATGGGCTTTTCGCTGCTGAAAAACGCCAACAAAGCCGGGAAGCTCTCGGGAGGCTTGCTCAAACGGCTCGGTGATATATCGGCTCGACTCGTTGACCTGGAAGGGTTGAAACGAGGACTTTCCCGTACATCCCTGCCCACACTCAAGGTTCCATCGGCGTCAGCCGCTCGCGAGGCCCTCAGCGAAATCGACTGGCATCGCGTCGCGAAGGGCGACTTCTCGGGAGAGGTGGGTTTCCTTGCTAGTTCCGCAACGGAAATAGCGTCGACCGGAGGTATACAGGCGACATTTCGAGCCCTCGAGTATGCCGACGATGCCAAGGAGCTCTCTCGATTCCGATCCTTGGCAAGGCGCATGGGTGAGAAAACCTCCGCGGTCCTGAAAGTGTTGGGCAAAGGCGCGATCAAGCTGGGAGAACTGGTTTACTTGGTCGTATCGATCTTGATTGCCGCAATAGGTTGGCTCGCTGGCGCGCTGTGGTTCGTGTTCTCCTTGGTCCGAACCTCATCTAGCTTAGTGAAACGCAAAGAGGCGATCACATGAGTTCGAACGGACGTTCAAGACTGGCGTTGGTAGCGGCAGGGATTGGTGGGACTGCTGTCGCGGGTTTCGGATTCGCGTTTGGCAGGGACATTTACAAGAAAACAAAGAAGAACGTCGAATTGATCGCGCTCCTTTTGGCAGCGGTGTTTTGCCCGTTCATCGGCGGGCGGGGACTCGTCCGAGGGCATGATCGAGGGATATTCGGAACAATCTTCCTGACCGTTCTTGGAAGTGTCCTTTTGATCGTAGCGGGCTTTTGTGCCGCCACTCTTTTGTTGTTCGGTGTCCTCGTTATGTTCAATGATGGCAATGCTCACAGTCCTCTTCGTTTCGCGCTGGTCGGCGGGTTCGTGGTGACCGCGATCATCGCAATGATTGGTCTCGTGGCTGGGGTTGTTCAGCGACCCAAACGGCTGAAAGTGATCGCCGTTGCCAAATTCAACGATCGGTTCTTGAAGGAGAACGGCTTTCAGGAAACCGACGGAGACGACATCACTCACTATGATGCCAATGGCCAAATGTTGAGGTTTCTGGAGGGCCACCCGGACCGCCTTGTCTTCTTGGCTGTTGGCCGGCGCGGAAAGCGGGCTTTCATCGACCTCGACCAGGACGGCCGAATGGTGAGCTACTCGGGCATTGCGTAGCCAACATAAATCCCGGTGGGGAAATAGGCGCAATCCGCGCGACTGAATAGTACGCGGACACGAAGCAACCAGTCGTTTAGCAAGGTGATCGGTGCGCCGGACAACTTCGGAGTACCCATCGCTCGATCCAGAAGGAATGACTCATGACAAGGCAGCATTCAACGCCACTGTTTATCTCTAGTGACGGGGGAAAGGTAGCGGCTGCGAGCTTGCTTGAACTTGGTGGAGGTGGGCATGGTATGACTGAAGCGGCGATCCAGGACCTCATTCATCGCTTTCCATCTTGTCTGCCCATCGCCGAGATAGATCCACTGTTCGCTAACCCCGTGCCGATTTGCCGTGAGCTTTCGACGCCGGCCGGCGCAATCGACAACTTTATGGTCACGCCTACAGGGTTGCCGGTGCTCGCCGAATGCAAGCTTTGGCGCAATCCAGAAGGCAGGCGAGAAGTGGTTGGGCAGATTCTCGATTATGCGAAGGAATTAGCGCTTTGGACCTCGTCCGATCTGCAGCGCGAGGCTAGCCGCCGACTCGGCGCGGAAGGAAATGTCCTTTTAGATCTGGTACGAGTGGCAGGGAATGATGTGGACGAGATTGCCTTCAATGACGCGCTGACTCTGAATCTGAGGCGAGGGCGCTTCCTGCTCCTTATTGTGGGCGACGGTATTCGAGTTGGAGTGGAGACGATCGCCGAATATCTGCAAGGCCATTCCGGTCTTCATTTTACATTAGGTCTCGTTGAGATGCCGATATATCAACTGGCAGACGGCGCGCGGATCATTGTTCCGCGCGTTCTTGCGAAGACCCAGACAATTGTTAGGACCGTTATCGAGCTCCCGGACGGCTTCGTCCTGTCTGAGGGCGAGGAAGAGGGAGCTGTTGATTCAGTCGAGACGCCAGAGCGAAGAGCGGGGAGGGAGCGGCGCAACGCCATCCGACAGGGATTCTGGCAAGACTTCCTGTTGGGGCTACATCTCGACGACCCAGATCAGATGCGCCCTCCAGCAGCGCTTGGCGGCCATATCGTCTTCAAATTCGGGGCGCCCGGCGGCTCGAGTTGGTTGACGGTTTACCGGGATATGCGCGCCAATCGCGTTGGTCTGGACCTTTCGTCCAACCGTAACTCGGCGGGCGAGCGGGCGTCGAGGGCGCTTGCCCCTCAGGCAAAAGAGTTGGCTGAGGAGCTGGGTCCAGGAGTGACGATCGATTTTGCAGCCGATAGGCCCGTCATTGCCCAGGATTTCACAGTGCAGGACCTCGAGAACCCAGAAGACCGCGAACGCGCGCTCAACTGGCTGCAGGAGCGGACAAACGCCTTTATAAACGCACTTCGGCCGCGCATTCGGTCGGCGCTTCGCGATCTAACAGAGGAATGAAACTTCGGCAGGGCCCTTAGGGTGAAATACCCATTTCACACTGGTGGACGTTTCCAGGAATTTTGCCGGCCGAACCACCGGCGGAGAACGGCAGCTTTGCGCGCCTCATATCGGACATTCAACGGTCGCGCTCTCTGGTCGTGAAAGCTGCCGTCAAAAAGCTGGGCTGCGAGCTATGTCACAAATGGTCCGAAGAAAACCGGATGGCGCTGTTTCCGGCATCTTACATTATAGTTTGAATGGCGACGTTCGGCATAGTATCGGATATTGCTTGACGGAGCATTGTTGGCGGTCGTGGCGGATTTGAGCGCGTGATCGGCAAGAATCGAAACAGGAGGCGGACAGGAAATTGGGGGCTATAGCTGCGATCGCACCGGCGCCGAAGCCGGCGGATGAGGCGACCGTGCTCGAGGTTCTGCGGCAACTCGATGCAGGGTTTGGGCCGATGGCCCACGCCTTCCAGCTCGGGGAGTTCGCGCTTTGGGTGGGGTCGGGCATTTCCGCGAGGCGCCGAGCCTCGGCGGCATCATCGCCCGAGCACTGGAGCATCTTCGCGTCAAGGCTGTCGACCCGGCCACCCAAGCGGTCTACCTCCAACCCTTTCGGACCGCATTGACTCTCGGCGGCTATAGCATTGTCGCGGCCGAACCCCATTTCCCAGAGCCATTCGAGACTTGGCCCAGCAACGTCCAGGAAGGCATCATAGACAGCCTGTGGAATCGGTATTCGGCACTCCTCGACATCAGGATTCCTGGCACCGATAACGACTACATGCTGTGGGATGCCGTTGACGTCCGCGCAGCGTTCGCAAATCCCAAGCCTCCCCAGGCCGCACATCTGGGCATCGCGATACTGATCCTAGAGGGTGCTTTACGGGAGGTTGCGTCCGCGAACTGGGACGGGTTTATCGAGGCAGCTGTGGTTCGTCTCGGTGGCACGCTCGCCGGCAACCTTCAGGTTGTTGTCGATCCGAGCCATCTCCGCGACGCTCCCGGCAAGGCGCGATTGATAAAATTTCATGGTTGCGTCGTCCACGCGACCGAGGTTCCCGCTCTCTATCGAAAATTCCTGGTCGGCAGCACGCAGCAGATTGCGGAGTGGCCCTACGCAAACTTCTATGCGGCGATCCGCGGTGAGGTCATCTCACTCGCGACAAATCACAGGGCGCTAATGACGGGCCTGTCGTTGCAGGATGGCAACCTTCAGGCGGCGTTCGTCGCCGCCCGACAGGCAAATCCATGGCCTTGGCCCGTGACTCCTCAGGCGCATGTTTTCTGTGAAAATGAAATTGGGAACGGCCAGCGGCAAATGTTGCAGGCAGTTTACCGTGACAGCTACAACAACGCCATCGAGGCGATCGAAACCAGCGCGCTTTTACAGGCGTGGGGCGAGCAGGTGCTTATTGCGCTCGTGCTCAAGACACTGGGTGGCAAGTTCCACGCGCTTGTTCAATTGGCTATTGGCGGCGGCGCTCTCGCGGCAGAGGCCGCCGCGATCACCGAGACGTTGGACGGGCTTCGCAATCACGTGGCTGAGTTGGCGGTCGGAAACCGCACCGCTTTCGTGGATCAAGCGATCGCGTTGTGGTCACGCGTCCTGAGCCTATTTCGCACTGGCCGCTTGCCCGAGCGCTCTGACGGATATGAAATACTTACCATGGGATCGGTCGATACAATTCCGAACGACCAGAACGCACAGGCAACCGGGCTAGGAGAACTTGGCATTGCCCTGGCGCTGGTCGAGCGCGGTCGCAGTGACGGCCGATGGAAACTCGCTAGCCCTGCCGGGTTAGAACTGTCCGGGGGTTCGATTGTCGCTTCGGGTAATCGGCCTGGCTCTGAGCCTCGATCGGTCTTTTTTGCGCGAACGGCGGGGATTGCCATAGCAATGGAAAAGAAGGGGGCGTTCGCCAACGACAACACTATCGTGATACATGCAGATGATGTGTGGAAGCAGATGAACGGCGGTGAGGACGAGGTGGACAGCCCCCGATCGCGGAGTCGAGCCCCGGGTCGAACGGGGGCAAATGGTACGCAGCACATTTGCATTGGCGCATTGCTGGCCTCCGAAAACAACATCGAACAGTTGGCCAATTCATTCTTCGCGGAGTTTATCCTGTGACGATCGGTCATCTCGCGGGGGGCGTTGTCCGACGCCTCGAAAAGGCGGGCTATAGACCGGTGCAGACACCGTTCCGCGTGGCGTCGGTAGACTTTGAGTTCACCGCTGCGCTAGTCGGTAGTGGAGGGCGCGCACTGGACCTCGTACTGATCGTTGACACGGCTTCCGGTGAATTTGGCGATCGCGACGCGAAGGCCGTGCGGCAAAGGATCGAAGCGCTGAGTCGTGCACTTGATGTCACGCGATCGCGGTATCTTCTGACGGTAATCCTCGTTGGGGCGGCACTTCCGAAGCTTGTAGATGCACTTTCTCCGACTTGCCGCGTGCTAAATGTTGAGAGCGCGTCTTTCGACACTGAAGGGGAACCGGAATCGGATGACGCGGCCCTCGCTCTGGATGACCAAATTCGGCTTCTGTTGCCGCTGACGATAGCTGCCGACGACGAAGCCGAGGGCAAAGAAAACCGTGATCCGGTCGCCGAACTGCGCGGCGCGCTCTCGCCCAAGCTTGACCAAACTCTAGTCGACGCATTGACCGAAGCGTCGAAGGGCGGAGAGGATGCGGTCAAGAAGGCGCTAGGCAAGGTACTCGACCTTGCCATTGAGGGCCACGAAACATGACCGGCTTTCCGCTCCTTTACGAAATCGACCTCACTAATTTCCGAAGCATTCGCGGGCGCGTGCAGACGCCACTCGATGCCAAGATGGTTCTCGTCCACGGCGAAAACGGCGCCGGCAAAACAAGCCTTTTGACTGCGATCGAGATCGCGTTGACCGGGCGCGCGATCGCGCTACAGCGCGCCGATCCAGCCTACGCGAAGCAACTCATTTACCGACATGCGGATACCTACCGGCATGCCGACACAGGCAATATCGCGCTGACAACAACGGGTCTGATCGGTTCGAACCAGTTCAGTGCATCATTCAATGCTGAAGGGATCACGGAGCGCTCAGTCCTATCGCCCAGCTTGGCTGCCTTCTTCAGTGAACGCTGCTATTTGCCGCAAAGCATGCTGGGGCAGTTGCTCCAGATCTACCAGGAATCGGATTCATCGCCGAATTCCCCACTGGCGCGCTTCGTCACCGAGCTGCTTGGTTTGGATCGCCTGGACGCCATTGAAACCGGGCTCGCGCCGGTTGATGATCTGCGCAATCTGCGCAAAACGTCGAGGCTCTTCGCCCCCACGGAAAGCGAAAAACAGCGTCTTGAACGCTCGCTGGCAGACTATCAATCGTCGCGAGCGCTGGCCCAGCGCGATTTCACGGCGGCGCTCGCGGCGGTCAATGAGGCTTGGGCGGCATTAGAACTGGATGGCAAGGTCGATGAGAAGTCGCTGCCGACGTTGGACTATCCTCGAGATACGAAGAGTGATGAAGACGAGCTCAGCACATTGTTCGTGCATCGCAGAAATCTGGAATTCATTCGGCGGAGTCTGTCGAGTGATTCCGACAACGCTGCCGCAGCAGCTGAAGCGTCGCTCGTAGCCGAACATCGCGGCGCTGGCGAAGCTCTAGCGAAGTGGACCTCCGAATATCAAGCGAGAATCACCGACCTTGAGAAGCGTGTGGCCGAGCTCCTGCCCGACATTTCAACCTCTGCTGCGTCCGTCGTGTCGTGGCACGTCGAGGCGTCAGGAAGACTGGCGGAAGATCTGCGTCAGACGCGCGAACGCGTCGCTAAGATGTCGGCAGATACAAACCGCAGGGCCGCCTTGATGTCCGAGCTCGATGTGGAGCGCAAGAATCTCAAGACGATAGACGACGAGATCGGGTTGATTGGCTCCAATGCGGATCGCCTCGCGGAGATTTTGTCGAACATCAATGCCGTTATCGTCGATGACTATTGCCCTGTCTGTGACCGCAATTTTGCCGAAACGAGACAGGGCGCACTCGTCGACCATGTCCATCGCAAAGTGTCACGTCTGAGCGGCTCCGCTGAGCGCTTGCTTGGTCTGAGTCGCAACCGGTCGGCACAGCAGGAACTGATTGAAAGCCTCGTACGTGAACAGGCCGAGATTGATGCCCGCTTCGGCGCTGCGGGCCAACTTTCAACACTTGCTCGGCGCGAAGCGGAACTAGAAACCGTCGTTTCGGAGCTCGCATCTCTGGCCGAGCCGATTGCAGCCTATGCGCGGATATCCGCGCAGGAGGCAGGCGCGCGCAGAGCAATTAGCAATCTGCAAAGTCAAAGTTCGTCGCGCACCACCGCGCTGGAGCAACTGGGCGAGATCGCCAGTGCTTTGAGTCTTGACACTCCGGGTCAGCTCCAAGCGAGTGACGGCATGCTCGTCAACCTTGAACCCGAAGTCGCAGCGAGGATCGAACGCGTCACCCACCGATCGAATTCGCGGCGAAAACTCGTCGACAGCGAGAAGCAGGCAAAGCTTCTCCTTGACCGCAAAAACGAACTCGACCAGCGCGTTGCGCGAGAGACAAGCCTGGTTGCGCAAAAGGTGGCGTCCCTTCGTCGTGCGACCAAGATCCGGACGGACGCCCAGACGATTCGGGAGCGGGTCGAATCCGTCCGGGCTGCAATAATCAGGCGAGAGTTTAATGATCGCCTCAATCGGCTCTGGCGGGATCTATTCGTGCGGCTCGCTCCGAACGAGCCTTTCGTGCCGGCCTTCCAGATTCCGACCCACTCGACGAACCAACTCAAACCGCGCCTGATTACGCGACATCGCAGTGGCGGGGCAGGAGGTACGCCTGGCGCGATGTTGAGTTCAGGTAACCTGAACACCGCCGCGCTCACCCTATTTCTGGCGCTTCATTTAACTGTAGCACCCCAGTTGCCGTGGCTGGTCCTCGACGATCCAATCCAGTCGATGGACGACGTCCACATTGCACATTTCGCCGCATTGCTGCGAACATTATCGAAGGAACACCACCGGCAGATCGTCGTGGCTGTACATGACCGGCAGCTTTTCGAGTATTTACGGCTAGAGCTCAGCCCGGCATTTGCTGACGACAGCCTATTGACCGTCGAATTGTCGCGTTCGGGGTCGCGCGACACGCATCTCTTCTCGAAACGTTATCATCATCAGGAAGAGACCGCGCTGGTTCATGCTGCGTAGCGGGTGCAGGCGCAGTGATTGTCGACGGTCATCTTTCCTACCGTTGCTGCAGGAGCGGCCGGTCAACAAACGGCCTCCTTTGGTAGATGTGGCGCCAATGGGCTGAAATGGGCGCCGGCTTTCCGGGAACCGTAGAAGGGGCGTTCATGTCAGCGGAACGGCCGCCTTAGCTGGATGGGCCGCAAAAGCTGACAGTCCGCGTCCGGCCCTTAGCGCTCTTCGTGACGCTTGGTGATCGTGACGTCTACCTCGACGGTTGGGATGGCCCAGCAGCGGACGCGCGAGCGACCCCGATCGGCCCTCGGCCTTTTCTATGAGTTCTTCGTAGGGATCGCCGACGCGCAGCGCGAGCGCGTCATAGGTCAACCAGTCTGCCAGCGACCGAGACGCCGTCGCCACCGTCGCCCGGGCAAGATGGGCTCCGGAACCTTGATGCTCAGAGAGGTCCGCAACGAGTTGGGTTGGAATAACTGGCACACCGCGCCCGCCAAGCGGCGGACCATGGAAGAAATAGACACTCCAGGCCGTCTGCTTCTGTAAAGCACGACGTCGATCCAGATTTATCGCAAAAGAGGTGTCCCAGGCGGGTTGGGTCGCGGCCGCATGGTCGCGGTAGAGCGGTTTCGCCTGCACAAGCGTGACACGCCGACCCAAAGACGTTCCGTCGAGGATGGGATCAGTAATCAGGCAAAGATCGGCGGAAAAGCTTTTGGCGCCCTTGATGCCCGCCTTGCCTTCCTCCGAGCGATCAACATTGCGATAGCGCATGGTGACCGCAGCACGGTTGGGCGCGGATGCCGCGCGGGCAAGTGCCTCAAGAGCATGATCGAGATCGCTGAAGCGCAACGCCAGAGTCGTGAATAAAGTGGACAGTATGCGATCCTCTCCCTCGTCCCCATGTGCTTCATAGTCCCGAGCGAAGCGCGTCTCGACAGATGCTATGGTTCGCTCGATGAGTTGTTCCACTGCACGGTCGCCAAGCCACGTGCGAGCGGGCTCGTCGGTTGCTGTGCCGCTACCCTCAATCGCGGCAAGGCTCTGGGCGAGACCGCCGCCGGCCGGGAGTGCCCGGACAGTCAACGGCACAGCGAATTTGGCTGCCCGAATGGCGCGCGCTGCATAGCCGACGGTCCGAATGGGGGTGGGTTTCGAGCTCGATTAGCCACAGATGATCGTCGGCTTCCGCAATCGCAATGGCAGCGAACTGGGCGAGATCGGCCGTTCTGCCGTCGGCCAACCATAGCAAGGCTTCGATCACGGCTTGACGAAGCGCGAAATCACCAGCGATCGCCACGCGCAGCGTATCCACATAAGCGGCGCGAACCTCGGCGGGCCGTGAAAGAAGGCTTCCGTCTCCCCAACTAGCCGATGTGCCGAGTAGTTGGAAGAGGATCGCCGCAACTTCGCGGACCTTGGTTAGGGGCTCGATAGCGTGTGCCAACTCGAGGCGTGCATCGATTGCTATCTGAGACTCTTTAGATCAATCGCCGGTTCGCTCGAATGTAGCCTGCGGATCCCCATAGCCGGGCCGTGCTCGAAGCAGGGTCTGCAAGACAGCCCAAGGAGTCCAGCCCAGGCCACGGCCGATCGCCGCGAACAGCGGCGTAGTCAGAGAGTCTGCACTTCCGTCATTATTTCGATGTCGTTCGTTCAAGGCGTGGATTAAGAGGCGTGCCTCACCCACAGTGGCTGGTGCAAGGTCAGCCAGCAATTCGTCGAGCATAGCATAGTTGCGATGATCGGAGAGCGCCGCGATCGTCTGCGAGATAAGGACAGGCTCGCTTCGCAGCTGCGGGAATGCAGCGAAGATGCGCGCGCGGTCGTACGAGTTGACAGCCTTGTTGGCGAGTGACAGGACTAGATTGTCCCAGCGGCGTTCGACTGAACAACCACATCTACCAACAACGGGTCAACGTTGACGTCGCCACGCTTGAGACCATCGATGGCGCGCAGCAGAGCAATGACGACCTCGCTGTCGACCAATTGATCTGCGCGGGGATTGGAGAGGGCGGCAACTGCCGTCCCCAAGTCGGCTTCGCTCATTTCGCGTTCGTGGGTGACGATGGTCCTGCGACGCGCCGGACTGCGAACCCGAGTGGGAAGCAGGACGCCTATGACTCCGATTAGGGTGTCGAGCGGCGTAACTGCGTCATCAGCCAATATGCGTCTCCTGTTTCCCCTTGGATGCTATCGGGTATGCGTTCATACGACCAGCGATGCTCATCGGCGGTGTCTTTTCAGCAGGATGAAGTATCTTGGTGAAGAAGACTGCTGCCGATCAAGGAGCGGCAGGCATGAGGGAAGCGTATTTGGTGGGCAGCGTCCAGCATTTGTCACAGCTGCTCGAGGCCGCCGTGCGCGAGCGAAGGGCAGCTATAGCACCTTCACCTCCCAGACCCTGCCAGACCGCTTACGGCAACAAATTGCCTGCATTGCGCCACATCCCAGTCATTCGACAACATGTGCGCTTCCAAACGGGATAGGCGTACGTTCCTGTTTCGTTCTGGAGAGCCGAGAGCCTTACATTGGGGGTCGCGTATCCAAATATTGAATGTAGCTCTAACGGGGGCGATTCGGATGGTGGACCTGGGCTTTCTGGGGAAGGTCGAAGAATATTACGGCAAGCGGGCAGCCAAGCTGCTCGTCGGCCTTGCCGCGATCGGGACCGTGGTGGTTATTCTCGGCGGGGCATGGACCTTTATCGGTCCGATGGTCACGTGGGCGCAGACGACCACCGAGGGCCAGAGCTACACTGTCAAAGTGCTGCGGGTCGTCAGCTTCGTCATCTCAATCGGTGTGCTGATGGCGTTTGGCAACCTGGTGGCGCAAATGCTGCACGGTCGCGCCCGCGAACGGCAGTTCTTTGCGGACATTGAGCAGCTGAGCGAAAAAATGCTCGACGTAGCTTCAACCATAGATAAGGCGGCCATCATTCACGTGGAGTCCTATGCCATCCTCCAGGAAGCGAAAGCCTATCTGTTGCGGCTGAAGACCGCAGAGTCAGCCGAAGAAATGAAAGCCGTCCAAACAACCATTGAGGTGAACGAGGAGGCCAGCACCGGGATGCGAAAGCTGGCTGAGGAGACCCGAGCTTTCGTCAAACGCATGGCCGCTCAGATCAAACGGTAGGCTCAGGCCGATAAGCCGCGGTAAACAGTGGCCGTATCAAGGTCGGCGTCTAGCGCGATATACACGCTAAATGACAAAGGAGTTCAAGCAGAACGAGCCCAACAAGCACCACTTCCTTCCGGTCTTCTACCTGAAGGAATGGGCTGGTCCTGATGGGCGAATTGTCCAGTTCAGCCGACCGAACCCGAACGACGAGCGAATAAAACCCTTGCGCCGGCATCCAAGTGCAGTTGGCTACATCAACCGCCTTTATGCAGTGGAGGGGCTGCCTGAGCCCTTTGCAAACCTCTTCGAGACTGAGTTCACTCGACCGGTCGACACGGATGCTGCGGCCGCTATGCGGCGGTTAATGACCGGCAAGTTCGGCACCGACGCAACTCCCAAGGAAGCGATTGCATGGATAAAATTTCTGCTTTCTCTGATGATGCGCATGCCGGTCGACATCAGACGGCTCAAACACTACGTGAAATACGACTGGTTCTCGGATCTCCCAAGTTTGCAGGCAGCATTCAAAAGGTCCGGTATGAAAGGCAACCCGCAAACGACTGAGGACTACCTAGAGCTGCTCGGACCGACATTCCACGAGAGGGCCGCCATGACGGCACTTAGTGGCATGATGCAAGTCGAGACCGCTATCAGAGCCATAGGTCAATTGCAGTGGACGGTAAGCAACTTCTATGGTGCCCGTGAGTTTCTCGCCTCTGACCGGCCCCTGATTGCATCGGTCGGGATGAATGGCCCCAAGGCCCACATAATCCTACCCATTGGCCCGCACCGGGTTTTCATCGCCACAAAGACAGAAGAATTCAGGCGCCAACTGGTGGATAAGCAGCCGTCGGCCTTCGTAACGAAGGTGAACACGTACATCGCGAACAACGCCACTGACTACGTCTATGGCAGCAATGGCGCGGCTCTCAGGTTCGTCCACAAGCACATGGGCAAGCTTCGCGAGGAGACATTCCTAGAGAGGATCAATAGGCGCCGCATGGCAGAGATCGCAAAACCGCTATCCGAACGCACAGATCTCAATCTGTAAGCTGATGATGTTTACGGTGGGCGCTTTCAGATCGCGCGTCTCGTTCGGTAAAAACGCTCTCCGCACTTTAGGAGCCGAAGCTTGATGCCCGAGGCTTCGAAAAGGTAGCGCCACTAGTCTCAATCAATCCGAATGCGATAGACGCGGCCGCCGTCGCTAATTCGACGTGGCGCCTTCTGCGACAACTTCTTTTGCGGACCCCCTTCCGTGATCGCATGGCCATCTTTTTGAGCTCCTTTAGAAGGGTCTGGTAGCCCGGGAATTGCTGTTGAAACCTGAGAGTTGGGACCAACAGTTCCCGATGCCCTTTTTCTCCCCTAGTGAACCCTGCGGCAACTTTGAACTTCTTTGGGTTGAGAGGCCGATCGATGTCTTCAACCCGGATCAGGTTCTTTCGCTCACGCTTTGCGTATGCTTTCACGAGTTCGTGTGCAGAGGGGCCGGCAGCGGGACTAGGCGGAGACGAGCCAAAAGAGCGCAGGTACCGGCGATAAGCGACCAACGTTGAAGCCTTCGCACTTTTCCAGCTTTCAGGGATTACTCCCCATTTCCGAGCTAGGTAGCTCGCGGCATAAATGATCGCGAATACCTCCTCGACTCTAGCCGATCCCTTGGCCTGCTGTTCCAACCTCATTAGGGCGCGGAATCGCTTAACAAGGTTGCGGATCCGCTGGATCAAATCTTTCTCATCTGCGGCGCTTTCCAGCACAAGCCTATGCGCAAAGGTCTGTCCTGCGGTGCCATGTTCGCGATTGACTATATCAAGCAGCTTGTTGATCGCCTCTGTCATGTCCTTGAAGCCGTCAGGGAGAGAGTCGAGCAGGCCCTTGCCCTTGGCTATTTGGATAGTGATCATCCTCGTGGTTATCGCGCCTCCTGACAGATCCTTCAGCTTCAGCAACTCAAGGATAGGCATGTTGCTGGTGGAGAAGAGGGAAACATTGACGTTAGGGGCGATTGTCGTATCGGTGTAGCGCTTCTTTCCACCCTTTTTGGCGACCTTGAAAACGGCCTGCTTCACCGCACCCCTGCCAGCCGTCGTGCTTGAATCCAAAAGGGCGGCCTCATCCAGGAACAGCAGACTGTCCGAATGATCGGCTTTATGTTGATCGAGACCGTTGAGCGTTAAATCCCAACTCTCGCCGCCGCCAACTTCACTGGTTGGGTCCCCAGCCCATACCGATGCGGCAAGAAATCCTGCCGATGACTTTCCGCATTCGGGATCTCCGACAAATTCGATTTGCGGGTTTAGTTGCTTCGTGAACCGCAGTAGCGGGGCCGCAAAAGCTACGCCAAGTGCGAAGAGTGGCAGTGGCTGTTTGGCAATGATGGTACCGATCTCTCTTTGCCAGGACGCCAGGCTCCCTTTAGGCTTGAATTTCGACCTCGGTTCGAACGCGACAATCACCTCATGCGACGTTCGAGGGGGCGAGAGAACCGTACCATCACCTAGGACAAAGTGGTTTTCGATCCAGCCCGGACGGAGGGCGACTAGTCCGTGGCGGTAGCGGGTGTGCGCCTCGATGTCGGTTTTCAGTTTGCTCTTTGCTGCCGGACTTAGCAGGTGGATACCGGCGTCTGATAGTCGCACGATTACGTCGCTTTCGTGCCTTTGGAGGTCCGGAATCGAGAACCAGCAAAACCGGTCTCCGACGCCGTACTTGATCCAGTGGCTGCCCGTCTGGGCAACTAGAGCATCCAATATCCTGAACTCTGGCTTTGGCTCACTGGAGTGCGAAGAGTGTGCAGTTTGCATTTTGCGTTCCTTTTCGAGTTGATTTCGCGCCCACCGTCCCACCATGTCCCACCATTTTTGGATGTGACATGTACTGACGTGACAACGAGTTTTTGGACGCACGTTGGTGACGTAGTGTTGTATTGGTATTGCTCTTAGTTTTGTATTGGGTGTGTGTCTTTTGTTCACTTTCGTACAAATTGAAGGCGTACTCTAAAAATCAAGAAATACAAGCATTAACGTAGCGAGATGAATTGACTTGATCGATATGTACACTTGTTTGTGATCATGATGTCCGCCAGTTTTTGTTTATAAAGCCAAGCGAGAACCTGATTGTGATAAGGGAGATCGATCCTGGTTCCTACCCGCCTCCTCTTTTTCTTACCGTTAATTTCAATGACTACTTTCTGTGGCCAGAAGGCTTTGAAGAGGTAGGACAGCTGCTTGTGCCGGTCGTTCACTGGTTGCGCTTTGATTGGTGCCGCTCCGGTAGAGGTCCGCACATAACCCCAACGCCCCCTAAGGGCAGGTCGGATCGCCTGAGCCTTTTCCCGTATCGTTACGAGGTGCCAGTGAAGCTGATAGGTCCGGCTGGTAGGTTCGAACTCACCATGCAGAAAACCGGCCAGAAGTCCCTTGCGAGCCAGGATTCCAGCCCTTTGGAGATGGGTTCGGAACTCGCGTTTGATTGCTGCAGCGCTGGTCTTATCGAGGGCTGCTGGATCGAGGTGCCAATGTCGATTGATGACCGTCACGACGTTGAGGTCGTTGTCAGAGATGACCTCAACGGCATCAAGCAGGGCACCAATAATCTCGGCGCGTAGCTCCCGCATGTGCAGGGACGAGGCCAACGAAGGTTGTGGTTCCGGGCTGATGAGGCCGAAGCGAAGGAGCTTTTGAAGGTCCTTCGTCCGCAACCCGTATTTCGGGCAGGATATTAGGAGATCGAGGCGTGTCTGGTCTTCGTTTCGGGAGAATGAGCGCGTTTCGAAGTAGCGTGCGTCATCCGCCCACTCGTTGATGGGTGTCATGGGTTTCACCTTGATGTTGGTTGTTTTGGGCCCCGGGCAAGGGGTGGCAAGCAGGTCGCCCGATTTGACGAAAAGCTGAGCCGATAGATAGATTCCTAGCGTTTAACGAGGACTGTGCGTCCGCTCGGGCGAGGCGACCTGTTAAGCTCTAGGATGGATGGCCATGCGCATGATCTCATTCACCCTCGGCGATCAAGTCTTCCATCCTGAGGACCTTTACGGTGGGGCGCTTTCCCTCCTGGCCACGCTTCTTGGTGGTGCCACGAGGTTGAATGTCCCACTCCGAAAGGGCGGTCTCTAGCCAATAGCGGCGACAATGGATGTACATTGGAGACGGGAAAGCGAGGTCTTCATCTCGGTCCGCGTCGCGGCCGTCGTCATAGTTTGGTCTTAATATACCCGCGGTTGCTCGGATTTTGGATTCGGCCAATGCTGATAGCAACCGGCGCTCCGCTATCGCTTTGTCTTTAAGCGCCTTGCAAATCAGCCGGTAGGCTTGGCTCAGGTTCATCAATTCGTCTGCGGTCACCAGCTCCTCCCAGTTTCCGATTCCACGGTTCTCGTGCGGCTACCGGCGATTCTTCGCTAATATGCCCAGAGGCAGATCTGATCGATGCACAATCGAGTTCTCCAAAGCGGCTACGGCAGCAAATATCCAAACAGACGCTGGTGCAATTGGCGAGCGACGAATTGGCTGTGAATTCAGAGATCGCTCATGCTTTCAGCACGGCGGGCGTGGCAAAGGGTATAGTAGGGGTAGATCAGACTTTTTCTTGCGATTTCGAGCGCGCCTTCAGTCACGCAGTCGCCGACAGAGCCTCCGTAGCAGTCCCCATATCCTGTGGCTAAAGATATATGACAGGCGGAGGCGTCTTCGCTTGCGGAGCCGTCCTCGCTTTGCAATTCGTAATAAAAGAATGGACTGTAGACGCTGGCTGGCAGAACAGAGGAAATTCAAAAACGCCGTTCGGTGCATCCGATGTTGGCCGTACAAGCGATACTTTGACATACTGATGCAAAGAACTACCGCTAATTTTCACGCCCGTACAGTCGGACCAGAGGTGTCTAAATTTATTATTTCCTTCCTTATAGGTGAAGCCTTCTGGGTCTAACAACACCCAGTCTTTTTCTTCGAACAACGCTCGCCCAAACCACCAAATTCCCGTGCCACCAACCAGTGTAAGACCGATTGCCAACCATAGAATTTGGTAGCCCTCCTTGCCGCCTTCTCCGACAATTAAGGTCAGCAACATGATTCCGAGGCAGAGAAATGGCGCGAATAGTGCTGCGAGGAGCACGTTTCCCGCCATACCGCTTTCAAATTTCATTTGGCCAAGCGCTGTCGACCTCACATGTGGCATTTCAACCCTCCATCGCGCGCGCCTCAGATCCTCCGCGCGGATCATATCAAAGAAACGCGATCGGGGGGATACTATGCGGAGGTAGTGGGTCCCTCGCGGGTTCCATGATAGTCTATGTCCGTCGTCACCCGCTAAGGAAACGGTGCTAGCCCACGCGACTGAGTGACAGGGCGGCAACGGGCCACGTCCCAAGTTCACTACGCAATTACTACCTTAGGAGGGGAAAGTCGGCATGGGGTCACAGGGGTAGGGCAGCGGCGTCTTGGTCGGGTCAGGCCAATCGGGCAGCGTCAGCGGCTGCGACGGCCCGTTGTCATCACCATGCGCATTCACCGGACGAACAGCCCACGCGCTATCCGGCAAGCGCGTGGACGGGATGGCAACGGGGCCACCCTTCCGGGATGCTCAACGGATTGGCCACATCCGGCGGCTTCCACGGCTGCGCGGCAGCGGTTAAGAGCGGACCCGCTTATTGATGGTTCAACGCCGCCGCCGCTAAGTAGATGATGCGGTTTGCGGGTAGCGCGATGAATAGCAAAGACACCACCCAAAATATTTGAAGAGCCATGGGCATTTCCTGCCTTGAACCGGCAAGAATCGGGAGCAGAAGGTCACCTATTCGATGCACGGTGACTACCGTTCTTGTGCATATAAACGGGCAAAGCAGACCGGTGCAACCAACGGCAGAAGGCGCACGATTAGATCAAACCATGATGTATGTTTTTCGATTGCGTATTTCACTCCTACAAAACACGCAATCGCAAACCCTAGCGCGGTCAGCACCATTCGAGCCAAATCAAACCAAGGCTTTTCCCGGTCGAGTACAGCTTGAATTTCTTTGGCAACCATCAGCGCGACTCACTTTTGACGTGACCGCAGCATACGCACTTTTCCGGTATTATGGCGCAAACGCCAGGGGATTTGAATCCAGCCTGAGCCTATCTTTTCCGGCATGGATCACAAACCAGCACTCTATGCGCTCGTCCGGCTTCATGCCGAGATCGGCGGCAAGCTACAGGCCGATCAGGCGCAACGCGAAAAGCTCATCGAAGACATGAAGCATGTCGAGGCGGTGCTGCACCTCCTAGAGCTAAGTTTCAACGAACGGGCGATTTCCATCAAGCGGGGCAACAATCCAAACCCGCTGTTCAAGCGCGGCCATGTCATTTGCGCCGCTTTGGACGTTCTGAGAACCGCCACAGCGCCTATGAGCGCCTAGCAGAAACATAGACAAGACAACGCGACCGAACATGCCAGCCACCCGCTGGCATGTGGGTTTAGCCGGTTCGCCGCGCCCCTGGCGTTCGCGCCACAATACCGCGCTTTTCAATATCAGAAAATTGCCGGAAGATGGTGCCGCCTGAGGGACTCGAACCGCGGCGCATTTTACCCCTGCGACTACCCAGGCTCGGCAATCCTAGTCCTTTGAGAACCACTGAATTCACCTAAGTTATTGATTTTGCTGGTGCCCCCGGACGGAATCGAACCGCCGACCTTCGGTTTACAAAACCGCTGCTCTACCAGCTGAGCTACAAGGGCACGGCGCTCCGGTTAGCATATTTCGTGCGCCAGTAAAGACAAAACTCCGTTTTCGATCGCTAATGGACCCCGCCGAGGTGGGCGGGCCGCCATGCTGAAAACCGCCAATGCGATCCCTACATATCTCTCAGGTGCAAACGCATCGAACGGGGTGTCGCATGATCAGACTTGTCATCATCCTGCCGCTTGTCGTCATTGCCTGGCTGCTTGCGGTAAAGCTCATCAGGGACGTGAAGAGCGCCAATGTCGACTGGACCGGCATCGCCGCCATCGTCGGTTTTATCGCGATGGCGTTTTGGCTGCGGCATGTGACTGGGATGGGATGAATGGTGAATGGTGAATGGGCAAACGCCTTTCGGACCATTGATTACTCGGTACTCGCTTAAAACCTCGAACCTTTCACCACGTCACCGCGACTGATCTCCAGAGGCGAATGGTCGCCTCGATCAAGGAGATCATCATGTTGAAGCGCACTCTTACTTCGGGCCTGGTCGCCATCTTCCTCGCCACCGGCGCGCTCGCCGGTACCGTCCAGTCGTCCTCCGCTCACGGCCATCATCACCACCATCACCATAAGCATCACGACAAGCCCTGGTGGTGGTGGAACCATCACCACAAGCACCATCACCACAAGCATCATCATCACCACGGGAAGGTGATCATCTTCCTTTGAGCGAGACGACCTGCCTCGCGGAAGGGTGGCTTCGGCCGCCCTTTTTTGCGTTTAGCGCTCGATCGATCAGATCATGGTTTCCATCGGCTGATTTCCAGCCTTCAAGAAAATCCCAAATTCTTTCGAACCTTTTTCCGCGCCGAAACGACAGATGATCAAGAGGCGGATGGATCGCCTCTCGCAACGAAACAAGGAGATCGTCATGTTCACGCGCAAAATCGCTTCTGCCCTCATCGCCAGCACCGTCGCCGCCACCTCGCTGGTCGGCACCGTCCAGCCCTCGGCCGCCCACAGCCATCACCACAACCGCGAAATCGGCATCGGCATCGCCGCCGGCGTCGGCGGGTTCGTGCTCGGCAGCCTGCTCAACCAGCAGCCCCGCACCGTCTATGTCGACGACGAGGGTGGCTCCTGGCACGTCCGCCGCTGCGCCAACCGCTACGCCAGTTACGATCCGTACTCCGACACCTATGTCGGCTATGACGGCTACCGCCACTATTGCCGCCTTTAGGAGGAGGCACCCCCACACGGAAAGGAGCGGCTGTACGCAGCCCCTCCTTCCTGATTTGAGCGCGCCGCGGTGCGGGCTACGGTTCGGAGATCGGCAATCCCGCTGCACGGCAGATGCGGGCAACACTCGCATTCTGCGATTGATCGCCCATGGCGATGAGTTCGAAGCTGCTTCCTTCATCCGGATAGATCTTGGCGGCGAACGGTTGGTCTGTTGTATGACCACCGGACGACGTCTTTGCAGCGACATGGCCGCAGACCAGGATTTCGCGGCGGCCGTCGAGCGTTCGCTCGCCGGCACGCATCGTCCCGAATTTGGCGGATACAGGATCCTGCAAATGCTGGCGAATGCCGATCGTGATTGTCTCCTCCAAAGCGAGCGAGATCGGAATCTCGCTGACTTGCTGGGAGACAGGGGCGGGCTCGGGCGCCGTCGCCACGCATCCGCACAGTGAAGCGGCGAGCAAAAGCTGAAGCGTTCTCCGCATTATAATCGGAACCCGCCGATCATCCTCGTCACCTCAGCGGCGGCGTCGCGCACCAGCGGCCCGATCTCGTCCAGCCGCTCCATCGTCACCCGCACCGTCGGTCCGGAGACCGAGACACCGCCGATCGGCTCGCCGAACTCGTTGAAAATGGCGGCGGCCACGCAGCGCATGCCGGGATGCCGCTCCTCGTCGTCGACCGACCAGCCGCGGTGCTTGATGACAGCCAGGTCATGGGCCAGCGCCGAAATGTCGGACAGCGTCTTGTCGGTGAAGCGCTGCAGGCCCGACTTGCGCAGAATGGCGGCGACGCGTTCCGGCTCGAGCTGCGCCAGCACCGCCTTGCCGATGCCCGAGGCATGGAAGGAGCTGCGCGTGCCCGGGCGGAAGAAGGCGCGGATCGCCTGATGGGTCTCGACCTGGCTGACGAAAACGACGCAATCGTCCTCGGCGACGCCGAGATTGGCGGTTTCACCGGTCTTCTCCATCAATTCCTGCATGACCACGCGGGCCCGGTCGACAAGCTTGCGGCGGCGCAGGAAGGCGGCACCCATGCGGTAGGTCTCGACGCCGATCGACCACAGCTGGTCCGATGTATCGAACTCGACCATGCCGTGGTTCTGCAGCGTCGTCAGCATGCGGTAGGCGGTGGACGCCGCGAGCTCGCTACGCGCCGAAATCTCGCTCAGCGACAGGCCACTGCCTTCAGCGACGATGGCCAGGATGCGCAAGGCCCGGTCCAGCGACTGCACAGAACCGGCCTCGGACGGACCGTTGAAAGCGCGCGGCCGGCCGCGCTGGCGTTTTTCGCTGGTTTCCATGGCGGCATTGTCGCCGGTTTCGCCGAAATCGCAATGAAAAACTTTTTCATCGATTTTGATGGCCGGATTCATGAAAAACGAAAAAGCCAGGGGAATCAGGGTATAGAAGCGGTTTTCTCGAAATGAAAAATTATTCTGAAAAAATTGAAAAATGAAAACGACACTGGCATTGTTAACCAACCAACAATCTTGAGGAGGCTGGACATGGCCAGGATGCGCGCTGTAGATGCAGCGGTTCTCGTTCTCGAAAAGGAAGGCGTTTCCTGCGGCTTCGGCGTGCCGGGCGCGGCGATCAATCCGTTCTATTCGGCGCTGAAGGCGAGGGGCTCGATCCGCCACATCCTGGCGCGCCATGTCGAGGCGGCCTCGCATATGGCCGAGGGCTACACGAGAGCTAAATCAGGCAATATCGGGCTGTGCATCGGCACGTCGGGCCCGGCCGGCACCGACATGGTCACCGGGCTCTATTCGGCGGCGGCGGACTCCATCCCGATCCTGTGCATCACTGGTCAGGCGCCGCGGGCACGGCTCAACAAGGAGGATTTCCAGGCTGTCGATATCGCCGCCATAGCCGCACCCGTCGCCAAATTGGCGGTCACGGTCATGGAGCCCTATCTCGTGCCGATGGCGCTGCAGAAGGCATTTCACCTGATGCGCTCGTCGCGACCGGGCCCGGTGCTCATCGACCTGCCGGTCGACGTGCAATTGGCCGAGATCGAATTCGATATCGATGCCTATGAACCGCTGGTCCCGTTCAAGCCGGCAATGTCGCGCGCCCAGGCCGAAAAGGCCTTGGCGATGCTCAATGCCGCGGAAAAGCCGCTGATCGTCGCCGGCGGCGGCATCATCAACGCCGATGCGTCGGATCTGTTGATCGAATTTGCCGAGATAACGGGCGTGCCGGTCATCCCGACGCTAATGGGCTGGGGCGCGATCCCCGACGACCACCGGCTGATGGCCGGCATGTGCGGGCTGCAGACCTCGCATCGCTACGGCAATGCGACGATGTTGGAAGCCGATTTCGTCTTTGGCATCGGCAATCGCTGGGCCAACCGCCACACCGGTTCGGTCGATGTCTACACCAAGGGCAAGAAATTCATCCATGTCGACATCGAACCGACCCAGATCGGCCGGGTGTTCGCGCCGGATCTCGGCGTCGTCTCGGACGCCGGTGCGGCACTAAAGATGCTGCTCGACGTCGCCACCGAATGGAAGACGGCAGGAAAGCTGCGCGACTGGTCGGGCTGGGCGAAGGAATGCCAGACCCGCAAGAAGACGATGAAGCGCAAGACGCATTTCGAGCAGGTGCCGCTGAAGCCGCAGCGCGTCTATGAGGAGATGAACAAGTCGTTCGGCCGTGACACCACCTACGTCACCACGATCGGCCTCTCGCAGATCGCCGGGGCGCAGTTCCTGCATGTCTACAAGCCGCGCAACTGGATCAATTGCGGCCAGGCCGGCCCGCTCGGCTGGACGCTGCCGGCAGCGCTTGGCGTGCGCGCCGCCGATCCGGATCGCACCATCGTGGCGCTGTCGGGCGACTACGACTTCCAGTTCATGATCGAGGAACTGGCGGCCGGCGCACAGCACAAACTGCCGTATATCCATGTCGTCGTGAACAATGCCTATCTCGGCCTGATCCGCCAGGCGCAGCGCGGTTTTGCGATGGATTTCGAGGTGAGCCTGGCCTTCGAGAACGTCAACCGCGCCAACGATCCGGAGGCCGGCTACGGCGTCGATCATGTCGCGGTCGCAGAAGCGATGGGCTGCAAGGCGGTCCGGGTGCGCAAACCGGAAGAGTTCGCCGGCGCGTTCAAGGAAGCGCAGCGGCTGATGAAGGAATACCAGGTGCCGGTGGTGCTCGAATTCATCCTCGAGCGCGTCACCAACATTTCCATGGGCACGGAAATCGACAAGATCACCGAATTCGAGGACCTTGCCGAAAGCCATGAGGATGCGCCGACGGCGATTGTGTTGCTCGATTAGGCGCGCCGATATTCAGGTGAGACAGGCCTGCAAACGGCGCCTTCCTGCGCTTCCGGTGCTCACGTACAGAAAGTACGTTCCGCTCCGGTTCTCGAAAGTCACCGTTTTCGACTCTGCCCGACCTGAATCTCAACACGCCTAGGGCCAAGCAGAAGAAGGAGAAAAAGAGTGCCGCGTTTTTCAGCCAATCTGTCGATGCTCTTTGGCGAGCATGAGTTCCTCGATCGCTTCGATGCCGCAGCCCGCGCCGGCTTCAAGGGCGTCGAATATATCGGCCCCTATGATCATACGCCTGACGTGGTCGCGGCCCGGCTGAAGAAGAACGGCCTGACACAGGTGCTGTTCAACCTCCCGGCCGGCGACTGGGGCAAGGGCGAGCGCGGCATCGCGGTTTTGCCCGACCGCGCGCCGGAATTCCGGCAAGGCATCGCCAAGGCGATCAGCTATGCCCATGCGCTCGGCTGCGAGCAGGTCAATTGCCTCGCCGGCATCGCGCCGCAGGGCGTGGATCGTTCGGTGCTGGAAAATACTTTAGCCGAGAACCTCGCGTTTGCGGCCGAGAAACTGGAGCAGGCCGGCATCCGGCTTTTGATCGAGCCGATCAACACGCGTGACATCCCGGGCTTCTTCCTGAACTATTCGAACCAGGCGCTGGCGCTGATCGACCGCGTCGGCTCGAAGAACCTCTATCTGCAATACGACATCTATCACATGCAGATCATGGAGGGGGATCTCGCCCGTACCATCGAGGCAAACCTCGGCCGCATCGCGCATATCCAGCTTGCGGACAATCCCGGCCGTCACGAGCCGGGGACGGGCGAGATCAATTATCCCTTCCTCTACGAGCATATCGACAGGATCGGCTATTCCGGCTGGGTCGGAGCGGAATACAAACCGAAGGCGGGGACGGAGGCTGGGCTGGGGTGGTTTCGGGAGCTTAACGGGCAGGGGAGTGCCGCGGCTTAGCTGTTACGATTGAAGTCGCGTTCCTTCGCGCCCCCCTCTGGCCTGCCGGCCAATCTCCCCCACAGGTGGGGAGATCGGACGTCATCCCGGCTTTCGCCAATCCCCAACATTGCAGGGTGAGCGAGGCGCCGAAACTGCCAATCTCCCCACAAGTGGGGGAGATTGGCCGGCAGGCCAGAGGGGGGCGCGAAGGAACTCAGCCTCAACAAAGGAGACAACAATGGAAACCATCGGCTTCATCGGCCTCGGCATCATGGGCGCGCCGATGGCGGGGCATCTGCTCGATGCCGGCTACACCGTCGTCGCCAGCGACCACCGCTCGAAGCCGCCGGCCGATCTCGTCGCCAAGGGCTTGAGAAGCATCACCGGCCACGCGGCAGTGGCGAAGGCCGCGGATATCATCATCACCATGGTTCCCGACACCCCGCAGGTAGCCGAGGTGCTGTTCGGCGAGAACGGTGTCGCTTCCGGCCTGAGCAAGGGCAAGCTGGTCATCGACATGAGCTCGATCTCGCCGATCGAGACCAAGGTTTTCGCCAAGAAAATCAACGATCTCGGCTGCGACTATCTTGACGCGCCGGTGTCGGGCGGCGAGGTCGGCGCAAAGGCGGCGTCGCTGACCATCATGGTCGGCGGCGAGGACAAGGCGTTCGAGCGCGCCAAGCCCGTGTTCGAAAAGATGGGCAAGAACATCACGCTTGTCGGCCCGAACGGCGTCGGCCAGACCACCAAGGTTGCCAACCAGATCGTCGTGGCCCTGACCATCGAGGCGGTCGCCGAGGCGCTGGTCTTTGCCTCAAAAGCCGGCGCCGACCCCGCCAAGGTCCGGCAGGCGCTGATGGGCGGGCTGGCGGCATCGCGCATCCTCGAGGTGCATGGCGAGCGCATGATAAAGCGCACCTTCGCGCCGGGCTTCCGCATCGAACTGCACCAGAAGGATCTCAACCTGGCGCTGGAAGGCGCCAAGGCACTCGGTGTCTCGCTGCCCAATACGTCGACCACGCAGCAGCTGTTCAATTCCTGCGCCGCCAATGGCGGGGCGAAGGAGGATCATTCGGCGCTGGTTCGCGCGCTGGAGCGGATGGCCAATTTCGAGGTCGGCGACGAAGCAACCGAAGCCAAGGGCAAAGCAGCATAGGCAGGAGAGCGGCGCAACGTTCCCGAGCCGCCAACTCTTGCCTGACAAGAACGGGTTCCTGCGTCCGTCACCGGAGCCCGTTTTCGTTCTCGCTGGAAGGCTGTCGCTTCCGGCTCAGCTGCGTTTCAGGAAAGCCCGTGCCGCATAAAGGCTCACCGCCGCCGCATTCGACACGTTGAGCGAGCGGATGGCGCCGGGCATGTCAAGGCGGGCGAGCGTGGTCACCGTCTCGCGCGTCTTCTGGCGCAGGCCCTTGCCTTCGGCGCCAAGCACCAGCGCGATCTTCTCGCCTGAAAAACCCGTTTCGAGTTCGGCCGGCCCGTCCGAATCGAGGCCGATGGTCTGGAAGCCGGCTTCGTGCAGCTGTTCCAGCGCGTCGGCGAGGTTCTTCACCTCGATCTGGTCGATATGTTCCAGCGCGCCGGAGGCGGATTTGGCCAGCACGCCGGATTCCTGCGGGCTGTGGCGGGCCGTGGTGATCAGCGCACCGGCGCCGAAGGCGACCGCCGAGCGCAGGATGGCGCCGACATTGTGCGGGTCGGTGACCTGGTCGAGCACCAGCACCAGTTTGGTATCGCCGAGCGCGTCAAGGCGCTTGGGCTTCAGCGGCTCGGCCTCGATCAGCACGCCCTGGTGGACGGCGTCCGAACCGGTGATCTTGTCGATGTCCTTCGGCTCGACCAGTTCGGCCTTGAACGGCAAAGCGGCGAGGTCGGCGATCGCCAGCCGCTCGGCGGCATTGCGCGTCACCAACATCTTTCTGATCCGCCGGCGCGGATTGTCGAGCGCGGCGCGCACCGTGTGCAGGCCATAAAGCCGCACCAGCCCGTCGGCGGCGTTCTCGCCCGGCGGCACCGGCTGGCGCGGCCGGAAGGCAGGCGCGCCGCCGGCCTTCTCGTCGCGATGGGCGCGGCGCAGCTTGGCGTAGTGGGTGTCTTTGGCGGTCTTGGGCGTGTTGTCATTGCTCATGGCCGGCTTCTATAGCCGCGTCGCCGGGCCATGGATACAGGCAGAAAGCCGGCTTGCCGGGTGAGCTGTCAAAATCAGCGCATTTTGCCTTGGGGTGCGGTTGACACCCACTGGCCTTGCCGCCATAAGGCGCTTCGCTGATTTCGGACAAAACCCTGGTTTCGACCTGATCGGCGAGAATGCCTCGTTGCAAGGCTTCGACGGCAGGCTGGAGAGGTGCCCGAGTGGTTAAAGGGGACGGACTGTAAATCCGTTAGCTTAGCTTACGTTGGTTCGAATCCAACCCTCTCCACCACTGCCAGCCCGCGAACCTTGAGGACGATGCGGGTATAGCTCAGTGGTAGAGCAGCAGCCTTCCAAGCTGAATATGCGGGTTCGATTCCCGCTACCCGCTCCAAACTCCCCACTCCGCATCAGATCTCAGCGAATATCTCGACAACGTTGCCGTCCGGATCGCGGAAGAACACTGTCCTGTGGCCCCATTCCTGGTCGGTGAGCGGCAGGACCGGCTGCACGCCCTTGGCCTGAAGCGCCTCGGCGCAAGCAGCGACCATCTCCGGCGCCACCCGGAATGCCAGCTGAAGCGACAGCGCATCCCGCTGCTGCGGCGTGTCGTTGAACATCATGCCGAGGCTGGTCAAGGCCAGCGTGTTCGGGCCGACCCGATATTCGATCCACCTGTCGCCGAGTTCGCGCTGCAGATCAAATTCCATCACATCCCCGTAGAAGTGCCGCATGGCGGCCATGTCGCGGGCGAAGATGACGGTGTAGTCGATCTGACGGATTTCATTGAGCGCATTCATTGTCGAAGTCCCGTGGGCTGATGTTCGATCGCCCGCAACCTAGCTTTCCTTTAAAGTAGTACAAGACTATAGCTTATACTGGTATCGGAGGTGACTGCATGCCATACGACGGCCCACGGCACGATGAGCTTGCCCGCTTCCTGCGCGAGCGGCGGGACCGCTTGCCGCGGATCGATGGCGCCAATGGCCGCCGCCGGGCGCCGGGCCTCAGGCGCGAAGAGGTCGCCGCCGAGGCGGGGATCAGCACCACCTGGTACACCTGGCTCGAGCAGGGACGGGAGGTGAACGCGTCGCCGCAGGTGCTTCGCTCGCTGGCGCGGGTGCTGAGACTGAGCCGGTCGGAGCAGGCCTATCTCTTCCAATTGGCGCGGCCCGATCTCGATTGGCGAAACCGGCTCGGCGCGCAAGGCCTGCCCAGCGCGCCGTTGCTCAGCCTGCTCGACGGGCTGGCGCCGCACCCGGCATATGTCGTCAATCGCTACTGGCAGGTCGTCGCCTGTAACCATCCGGCGGCGGTGCTGCTCGGGGATTTCGAGACGGATGATGAGTGGTCCGGCAGCCTGCTCGCCCGGCTGTTTCTCGACCTGGAATGGCGGCAGCGCTTTGTCGACTGGCCGGAGGTTTCGCGCTCGGCGGCGGCGCAGTTCCGGCTTGCCACTGTCGCCATGACTCGCGATCCGGTGCTGGCTGCGCTGGTTTCGTCACTGGAAGCGGCAAGCGAAGCGTTCGCCACGTGCTGGAACAGCCGCGACATCGCCGAGCCACCGATCTGGCGGAAATCCATTCGGCACCCTGTCGCCGGCGCGATGTCGTTCGATTTCGCCACGCTGCAGCCGGGTGGCCGCGACAGTGATTTCTCGGTTTCCCTCTACACGCCGGTCGATGCGTCGACTGCCAGACGGTTCGCGGCGCTGGTCGCAGCAACGCCCGACAGCCGCAAGGCGGTGCCGGGCGTGTTTGCGCGTGATGCAGGCGCAGAAGTCTAGCTGTTGAAGGCGGACGCGACCTGGTGTTGCTGCGGCACCTGTCCGTTCGGCGTCAGTCTGTCGACAATGCCTGGCAGGGCTGTGGACAATTGCTTGAGCAACTCCTGCTCGTCCAGCCCGGTCCTTTGAGCGATCTCTCGAATGACCTGCGGGCCGATCGCCTTGCCGAGATCATTGGCGTTGATCGGCTGGTTCTGCCCGGTGCCGACCCAGGAGTCAGCAACATTGCCTTGGCCGGCATTCTTGAGCTTGTCGAGCAGTCCGCCCAGTCCGCCAAGCAGGCCGCCGTCGCCTGAGGCCGTGGTTCCGGTGGGGGCTGGCGTTTGAGGCTGGGCGGGCTCGCCCGTCTCTTCGGCACTCGTCTGTTCGGCGCTTCTGCCGCTCAGCATCTTTCCCACCAGCAGCGCGCCGAGCGCGATCATCAGCGGTTTGGTGATGTTGCCGCCGGGTACGGCGTTGTCAAAGAGTCCCATAGGTCAATCCTCCATAACGACCAAGCCCGTCCCGCCGGCTACAATGGACCATGCGGGCGGAATTTCAAGTTGGCTTGAGCTTTTGACAATCATGTGACCATGATCGGCGGGCGGGGAATGGAGAGGAAAAATGGGCATTATCAGCTGGATCATCCTCGGCGTCATCGCCGGCTTTATCGGCAGCAAGATCGTCAACAAGACCGGCCAGGGCTTGATCATGGATATCGTGCTCGGCATTGTCGGCGCCATCGTCGGAGGGCTGATCTTCAGCGCCTTTGGCGCCACGGGCGTGACCGGCCTCAACATCTGGAGCCTGATCGTCGCCGTTATCGGCGCGGTCGTCGTGCTGTGGGCCTATCACCAGTTCTCCGGCAAGCGAACGCTTTAGGCACCAGTCTGCCGACTGGCTGACCGCAGGACGGCCAAACCTGCTTCGACGCGTTGACTTAAAGGTCAGGCGACGACGGTCAGCCTGCGTTTGCGTTCATCAAGCGAGACGATGGTCAGCCCGCTCGCGACCACCAGCAGGATGCCGCAGACCGCCAGGGCATTCGGGAACTGCCCGAATACCAGCACGCCTGAGATGACCGCCCAGACGGTGAAGCAGTAGTAGAACGGCGCCACGACGCCGGTCGGACCGACGCGATAGGCCATGAAGATGAAGAAATGGCCGAAGATCAGGAATAATCCGGCGCCGGCCATGAGCAGCAGGTGCCGGGCTTCCGGCATCACCCAGCGCTCGGAAACGAGATGCGCGGCGCCCGCGCCGATCAGCACCACCACGACGGCGGAAATGGCGACGATCATGCCCGGCACCTCGGCCGCGACCCGCCTGCCGGCAAGATCGCGCGCCGCCGCCAATGCTGCGTTGCCGAGCGCCAGCAACGCATAGACCGAGATGCCCTGCATAGTCGGCTGGGCCACCATGAGCGCACCGACGAAACCGAGCCCGATCAGCGCCATGCGCACGCCGCCGATCCGTTCGCCGAACAGGATGGAGGAGCCGACCAGCATCAAAAGCGGGGTGATCTGCCCGAGCGCGGTCGAATCGGCGATCTGCATGTTGGCCAGCGCCACGACGTAACAGAGGATGGCCGCGAGCTCGAGCAGGTTGCGGCGCAGCACGCGTTTGTCGAAGATCAAAGGGATCTGCCTGCCATAGCCCAGCAGGAACAGCAGCGGCATGCCCCATAGCGTGGCCGCGACCCCGCGCAGGAACAGCACTTCATAGGACGGCAAGCCCGCGGTCGCGAGTTTCATCATCGTGTCGTTGACGAGGTACGACCCCGTCGAAACGATCATGAACAGCGGGCCGCGTATGGAGGTCGGTATGAATTGCATGGGGCAACCAAATCAGACCGCCGCCGTAGCGGCAATGGGCCAGGCGCCGGCTGCACATCCGGCAGGCAAAGGCCAGGACATGGGCGGGACAGGACATGGGCGGGAATAGCAAACAGGTGCTGGAGCCCGCAGCCCCCATTTCATTTCCGCTCGCGCGTTCCTATATCAGCGCCACATCCCCGCAATCGGATCATCGGTTGAGACCGAGTGGACAGCGCACCCGGCCACAAGGCACTTGTGTTTTTCGGCCGTAGTCGCTAATCGCCCCGCATTCAACTGAACTGAAGGTCAAGGCCGTCCAAGGAAAGAGACTATGGCAAAAGGTAAATTCGAGCGTAACAAGCCTCATGTGAACATTGGCACGATTGGCCACGTCGATCATGGCAAGACGTCGCTGACGGCGGCGATCACGAAGTATTTTGGCGAATACAAGCGCTACGACCAGATCGATGCGGCGCCCGAAGAGAAGGCCCGCGGCATCACGATTTCGACGGCGCACGTCGAATACGAGACGGCAGCGCGCCACTACGCCCATGTCGACTGCCCCGGCCACGCCGACTATGTGAAGAACATGATCACCGGCGCCGCGCAGATGGACGGCGCGATCCTGGTCGTGTCGGCCGCCGACGGCCCGATGCCGCAGACCCGCGAGCACATCCTGCTTGCCCGTCAGGTCGGCGTGCCGTCGATCGTGGTGTTCCTGAACAAGGTCGACCAGGTCGACGACGCCGAGCTGCTCGAACTGGTCGAGCTCGAGGTTCGCGAGCTTCTGTCGAAGAACGAGTTCCCCGGCGACGACATTCCGATCGTCAAGGGTTCGGCTCTGGCTGCTCTGGAAGATTCCAACAAGACCATCGGCGAAGACGCGATCCGCGAGTTGATGGCTGCGGTCGATGCCTACATCCCGACGCCGGTTCGTCCGCTGGACAAGCCGTTCCTGATGCCGATTGAAGACGTGTTCTCGATCTCGGGCCGTGGCACGGTCGTGACCGGCCGCGTCGAGCGCGGCATCGTCAAGGTCGGCGAGGAACTGGAAATCATCGGCATCCGTCCGACGACCAAGACGACCTGCACGGGCGTCGAGATGTTCCGCAAGCTGCTCGATCAGGGCCAGGCCGGCGACAACATCGGCGCGCTGCTGCGCGGCGTTGATCGTGAAGGTGTCGAGCGCGGCCAGGTTCTGGCCAAACCCGGTACGGTGAAGCCGCACAAGAAGTTCGTGGCCGAAGCCTACATCCTGACCAAGGACGAAGGTGGCCGTCACACGCCGTTCTTCACCAACTACCGTCCGCAGTTCTACTTCCGCACGACCGACGTGACCGGCATCGTGTCGCTGCCGGAAGGCACGGAAATGGTTATGCCCGGCGACAACATCACGGTCGATGTCGAGCTGATCGTGCCGATCGCCATGGAAGAGAAGCTGCGCTTCGCCATCCGTGAAGGCGGCCGTACCGTCGGTGCCGGCATCGTCGTCACCATCAAAGAGTAATCGAGCCCGGCATCGCCGGATCGAAACGGATAGGGGCGGCCCTCGGGCCGCCCTTTTTCGTTGGCCAGATGTGCCTGTTTGGGGTCCCAATCTCTGTTGCAAGTCTGTGAGCCTCTACAGTATAGATTGGGTTGAGGGCTTGGTCGGATGGTTCCACAGCACCGTTTGCATAGTCGGCCATGGTTGGCACTGGGGCTGATCTGCCTGGTGTCGATGCTTGCCGTGGGCAGCGCCGCCTTCGCGGCCGAGACAAAAAATTCAGAGCCGGATCCGGATCCGCCGATGCGGTTCGTCGTCGTGCGCAGCGGCGCGGCGGGCTGTGAGCCGACCTGTCCGGAATGGATATCGGCCGAGGGTGCCATATCGGCCAAGTCGCCGGCGCTGCTCAAGGCTGCCCTGAAAACGCTCGGCGGCCGCAAATTGCCGATCGTCATCAACTCTCCGGGCGGCGATGTCGATGCGGCCATCGCCATGGGCCGGATGATACGCAAGAACAAGCTCGACATCGCGGTCGGCAGGACCTGGTTCGTCGGCTGCGAGCCGGGGATGAAAAACTGCAAGGAGAACGACGCCAGAGGCGCGCACTATATCGGCAGCCCCTATGTGCTCGGCAGCTATTGCGCGTCCGCTTGTCCAATGATGCTGGCCGGCGGCACCAGGCGCCTGGTCGGGCCGCTGGCCTATCTCGGCGTCCACCAGATCACGACCACGATCGTGCAGATGAACGTGCAATATCAGGTCCGCTACCGGATCGTGAAAGGCAAGAAGCGGGTCATCAGCAAGAAGGTCGTCAGCCGCAAGAACACCGGCAGCTACAAGACCTACGAGATGAGCAAGGGGGTGGAGCGCAAGCTGTCCGCCTATTTCAAGGAGATGGGTGTCGACCTCAGCATCATCGAGACGATGAAGAGCACGCCGGCCAGCGACATCCAGCAGATCGACCTCAGCGACATGCTGACAATGAAGCTGGTCACCAGCGACGACGCTGCAGATTTGCTGACCAGCGCAAGCCTGTGCAGGCTGAACCTTCCGGCTCCGAATTGCCGGGAAATACCGGCGAACAAGCCAGCCGGCGGCCTGCCGGACGTGGCAAAGGCTGCGCCGCTGCCGGTGAAGCCGGAGAGCGCGCCGCACGATGACGGCATGCGCTTTGTCGTGGTTCGCGGCAGCAACCCGCTCTGCAATCCCGACTGCCCGGAATGGATTGCAGCGCAAGGCGCGATTACGCCCCAGACGCCGCAGAAACTCAGCCAATTGCTCGCCACGCTTGGCAACCGGCGGCTGCCGGTGGTGATCAGCTCGCGAGGCGGCGACCTCTCCGGCGCCCTGGCGGCGGGCCGGATCATCCATGAAAAGAAGCTCGACGTTGCCGTTGCCCGCACCGATTTCGTCGGCTGCGACCCGGCAGAGTGGAATTGCCTGGCCAGGGAAGGCGCCTATGCCGGGCTGAGCGTCGATGGCGACGGCGACTGCGATTCGGCCTGCGCGCTCATGCTGGCCGGTGGCGCCAGGCGGCTTGTCGGTACCCAGGCGCGGCTCAGCCTCTATCTGATGGGGCAGAAGCAGGCGGTCAAGTCCTACCTCGACGAGATGGCGATCAGCCCCGCTTTGTTCAGGGCGCTCCAGGGCAGTTCGGTCGAGCGCCAGCTCGAACCCGACATGATGCTGAAGGTTGGCCTGACGACCGGGCGCCAGTCGGTGGATGCGCTGACGGGTTCCAGCATCTGCAGATCGGCGCCGAAACCTGAGAATTGCCGCGTGGTGCCGTCGTCCAATGGCTGATCGCGCCTATCGTCATGGAGAGAAGCCTTGCTTCGCCTTCCGTGAAGGCGGCCGCACCGTCGTGCCGGCGTCGTCATCACCATCGAGAAATAGTCGAGCCGGCGTCAGCCGGATCGACCAGGAGAGGGCGGTCTTTGGGGCTGCCTTTTTGTTTCCGGCGTTGCGCGGCACAAGTATTGCACGGTTGGTTCAAAGCTATTGCAAGCACCGTCGCCGCAACTATTATGGATTGCATTGAGGGGTTTGCCGGGCGTGGTTTGGGGACACCGTTCAGACAATGCTGCAAGGTGGCGGCGCGGGCTGGTTCGGCTGGCGACGGTGGCCGCGATGGCGATGGCTGCCTTCGCCGCGAAGGCCGAGGATGCCGCCCCCGGGACATGGCAGACATTGCTCCCTCTGCAGGGAGTGCCCTATCCGACGAATGATCCGACGATATGGTCCGAGGATCGCTCGGAGATGAAGTTTGTCGTCGCGCGCAGCAACGCACCGGGCTGCGAGCCCAATTGTCCGGAGTGGATCTCCGCCGAAGGCGACATCGCAGCCGGGACGCCAGCCCTGCTCAAGCGCACCTTGAAGAAGCTTGGCAGCCACAAACTGCCCATCATCGTCAATTCCTTCGGTGGCAATGTCGAAGCCGCGCTCCAGCTTGGCCGGATAATCCGCAAAAACAAGCTCGATATCGCCATCGGCAAGACCGAGTTTCCCGATTGTTGGCCCGGGACAGAGGGTTGTGGCGCCGACTACGGCAAGGGCACGGCTTTTTTCGGCAGAGCGTCTGACGGTGCCAGCTGCAATTCCGCCTGTCCGCTAATGTTTGCCGGAGGCGTCCGGCGCGTCGCCGGCGGCTGGAACTATCTGGGTGTTCATCAGATCACCACCACCTGGTTCCCCTCCACAACGCACTACCGGACCACCTATCGCGTCAAACGGGGCAAAAAATATCGGGTCACCACGCAAACCGTCACTCCCGGTGAAAGCTACAAGACCTATGAGATGAGCAAGGGGTACGCGAGAAAGATCTCGGCCTATCTCCGAGAGATGGGTATCGGGCAGGGCGTGCTGGACTTGATGAAGGCGACGCCGGCCAGCGACATCAGGCAGATCGGCCTCCACGATATGCTGACGATGAAACTGGCCACCAGCACGGACACTCTGGACCTGTTTACCAGAGCAAGTTTGTGCATGTTCGACCCGCCGGCTCCGAACTGCCGGGAAATACCGGGAAACAAGCCAGCCGGCGGACAAACGCCCGTGGCCAAGCCGGCCGTGGTGGCTGCGATCAAGGCAAAGACCGGCCCCCCACTTTCTCAGGCGGCCAAGGCTCCAGCTCCCAAGCCGTTGCAGGCAGCGCCAGGGAATTCGACGCCAGATATGCGCTTCGTTGTCGTTCGCGGCAGAGACTCGCTCTGCAATCCCGATTGCCCGGAATGGATCTCGGCGGAAGGCGCGATGACGCCTCAGACCCCGCAAAAGTTGCGCCAGTTGCTCGACACCCTTGGCAACCGGCGGCTGCCGGTGGTGATCAGCTCACAGGGGGGCAGCCTGTTCAGCGCTCTGGCCGCGGGAAGGCTTATCCATGAACGGAAGCTCGACGTCGCCGTCGCTCGCACCACTATCGTCGGCTGCGACCCGCCCGAGGCAGGCTGCTTGGCCGATAACGGTGCCTATGTCGGGCTGATTAGCGATTTTGGAGTGGAGTGCGATTCGGCCTGCGCGCTCATGCTTGCCGCCGGCGCCAAAAGGCTGGTCGATCCCAAGGCGAGGCTCAGCATGTCCTCGAGGGGACAGACGCAGTTGGTTAAAGCCTACCTGGAGGAGATGGAGATGGACCCAGCTCTGTTCGCCGCGATAGGCTCGGTCGAGCGTCAGCTCGAGCCCGACATGATGCTCAAAGTCGGGCTGACAACCGGGCCGGAGTCGGTGGAGGCGCTAACTGGCCCCGCTATTTGCAAAACCTCACCCAAGCCCGACAACTGTTTGTTTCCGCCGACAGCCAAGGCCGAGTCGCCCGCCAAACTGTAGGCATCGCAGAAACTGGCCATCGAGCCAGGTTGAGCCATGCCCGATTTCTCCGCTATCGTCGTGGCAGGCGTCGCCCGGGGGAGGATCGAGAATGAGCCAGGATATCCCGACACTCTACGAATGGGCCGGCGGCATCGAAGCCCTCAACCGGCTGACGGAAACCTTTTACGACAAGGTGTCGCGCGACCCGGTGGTCGGCCCGGTGTTCAAACACATGTCGCCGGATCATCCCGCGCATGTCGCGGCCTTCATCGGCGAGGTTTTTGGCGGACCCAAGACCTACAGCGAACAGCATGGCGGCCATCGCGAGATGGTCATGCATCACTTGGGCAAGCATCTGACGGAGGAACAGCGCCGCCGCTGGATCAGCTTGCTTGCCGATGCCGCCGATGCGGTCGGGCTGCCGGACGATCCCGAATTCCGTTCCGCCTTCATGGGCTATGTCGAATGGGGGTCACGGCTTGCCAAGATGAATTCCACCCTCGGCGAGACCTGCGACCCGCAGACCGAACCGATGCCGGCCTGGGGCTGGGGCGTACCGGGCGGGCCGTACAAGCCGCCGGCCGGGGATTGAGCGCCGGCATGCGGCTTCAGGCAGGCGAAAAATCGAGATCGGCAGGGACGGGCTGGTCATCACCTATTCGGATTTCCGGCAAAGGATCTGAAAGCGCGTCAGACAACTCTTTACAGCGCGCCCGGAAGCTTTTAGGAAGCGCCTGCGCTGAAACGCGCGTACGGGCATAGCTCAGTTGGTAGAGCGGCGGTCTCCAAAACCGCAGGTCGTAGGTTCGAGCCCTGCTGCCCGTGCCATTTTCCTCGTTGGAATCCGGCATTTTAGAAACGCCTTGTTTTGGCTCCTCGTTTGGTTGGGCTGAAGCCGCGTACTCGACGAGCGACGTTCCGAAGGCATGCGCAGAGCGAGAGCGCTGACGCGCAATGCCGAAGTCGGCGTATTTCCACGAACCGATTTCCTTGATTCAACTGCCATTGGCGAGCCAATTGCCATTTGCGTTCACAATTCAGAATAGGCCTATTTTGCTGCCGCCAGCTGCTTTTCAGCGGCTGCGAATTATTGGAAGCGGGATGCTGGCCTGGCTACTGGAATTTTTTTGAACAGGGCTCTTGAACCGGTTTTCAGCCCTTCCTAATTCGTTTCCCGCCGAGGCCGATTGGCTTGGCAAAAGGCGGCGCTGCTGGGCGGCGCCCTTGTACCCATGTTGCTTCAAGGAGGATGTGGCTATGAGAACCTTTGATACTCTCTATCGCAGCACCGTCGGTTTTGACCGTCTTTTCGACATGCCCGACAATGGTACGCGGCCCGACTGGCCACCCTATAACATCGAGAAGGTCGACGAGAACGATTACCGTATCTCGATGGCCATCGCGGGCTTCAGCCAGGATGAGGTTGAGCTGACCCAGCATGGACCCGAACTGGTCGTGGCAGGCCAGAAGGCTGATGACCAGAGCGGACGCCAGCTGCTGCACCAGGGCATCGCCTACCGCAGTTTCAGGCAGACGTTCAAGCTTGCCGACCACATGAAGATCAAGGCAGCAAACCTTGAGAACGGTCTCCTGACCATCGACATCGTCCGTGAGATTCCCGAAGAGCTGAAGCCGCGCCGCATCAGCATCGGGGCCGGCGACGCCCAGGTGGGCAAGCAGATCGCCCAGGATACGGAACGCACCCGCAAAGCGGCCTGATCGTATCGATTCAGTTATCCCTGCGGTCCGCCTCCCGGCTTCGGCCGGGAGGCCCAGATTGCGGAGAATGGAGATGGACAACTTCTACGAGACACCGACACTTTCTGCGGCACGCTCGGGCAAAATTGAAACTTCTTTGTGCCTGCTCGACAATCCAGACGACGTCATCAACCATCCACGCCTCAGCCGTGGAGAAAAGCGGGCACTGCTTTCCTCGTGGGCGTCCGATGCCTGCGCGGTGGAAAACCAGCCTGCCTTGCGCCGCCTGGACAACGGCACGGTAATCCCTGTCGACCAGATTCTGAGGGCGTTGAAGGCTCTGGATGAGAAACCCACGCTGGGGAAAGAGACTTCAGGCCGGGTGCTGCCTTGGCGACCCTCCACGCGCCGCAGCGGTCTCAAAGCTTGGCGGCGTCGTGGCCGTTCTTTCGGCCCCGACGATGACGACGACCCGCCCCCGTGCCCGGCAGTGATCGCGCCGCGCCCACGCCCACCATGCGGAATCGGCGCAGTGGCCGGGGTCGAACTCGCCTGTGCCTAACTAACCCTGGGTTGATCCAGCTGCCTCGGCATGGGCAGCTGGATTCCAATCTTGCGTGCGCTTCATTTGGTTTCCAAAACAGCAGGTCGCAGGTTCGTCCGCAACGCCATTTCCTCGAACTTGTAATCGCGTGCCTGATTTCCGGATCCACCTCCTGGAATTGGGGTCCGGCATTGAAAAAGGGCAGGTGGCTTGCCATATTGGGCGAACTGAGGCATAAGGCCTCGATAGCCGGGACGGGACGACTGGATGGTTCCGAGGCGGCGTTTGGTCATAAAGCGGACACTTGCCACTTGCGTGGATCAAGAATCGGTTTTATGTAGACACAACAGACACGCGACGCGTGGAGCTGGGAAGCCGGCTTTACGCGTCCGATTTGCATGGGCGAAATGGCGCTGATTCGGCGCCGACTTGAACCCAGGCGGCACGTCCCGGCCAGCGGGATCATCCAGGAGACCCGGCCAACGGGTCTTGAAGACAGAGCGGCATATGGCTTCGAAAACCACAAATCCTTTCGTCTTTCTCCAGCAGGTCCGCGCGGAAACTGCCAAGGTGACTTGGCCGTCGCGCCGGGAGACGATGATCTCGACGGTGATGGTGCTCGTATTCGCGGTCATCGCGATGATCTTTTTCTTCACCGCCGACGTGGCCATGGGCTACGCGATCGAGCGGTTACTGAGCCTCGGCCATTAAGTCCGGCGATTACGGAGAAGTCTTGAAATGACCGCGCGCTGGTACATCGTCCACGCCTATTCGAACTTCGAAAAGAAGGTCGCCGAGGACATTGAGAACAAGGCCAAGCAGAAGGGCCTGTCCGCCGATATCGAGCAGATCGTGGTGCCGACCGAGAAGGTCGTCGAAATCCGCCGCGGCCGCAAGGTCGATGCCGAGCGCAAGTTCTTTCCGGGCTATGTGCTGCTCAAGGCCAATCTGACCGATGCGGTGTTCTCGCTGGTCAAGAACACGCCGAAGGTCACCGGCTTCCTCGGTGACTCCAAGCCGGTGCCGATCACCGAAGCCGAGGCGCAGCGCATCCTGAACCAGGTTCAGGAAGGCGTCGAGCGGCCGAAGCCCTCGGTCACTTTCGAGATCGGCGAGGCGATCCGCGTTTCGGATGGTCCGTTCGCCTCGTTCAACGGTTTCGTCCAGGAAGTGGACGAGGAGCGGGCGCGGCTCAAGGTGGAAGTTTCGATCTTCGGGCGCGCCGTGCCGGTCGATCTGGAATTCGGACAGGTCGAAAAGGGCTGATCCGAAAACCCTGCGCCGGTTCGCCGGCAAGGGGAGGCGGCGCGGAAAGCGCGCGGCCATGAACGGGTGGGAGGCGAATGCGGCTTTAGCCGGCCGCGCGGACCGCACCACCAGACTGCAACCGCCGGTGTTCCCGATACTGGGGCCGGCATGAGATAAAGGCAGGAAAGAGATGGCTAAGAAAATTGCAGGCCAGCTCAAGCTCCAGGTCAAAGCGGGATCGGCTACGCCGTCTCCGCCGATCGGCCCGGCACTTGGTCAGCGCGGCATCAACATCATGGAATTCTGCAAGGCGTTCAACGCGCAGACCCAGGAAATGGAAAAGGGATCGCCGATCCCGGTCGTCATCACCTATTACCAGGACAAGTCCTTCACCTTCGTCATGAAGACGCCGCCGGTGAGCTACTTCCTGAAAAAGGCGGCGAACTTGACGTCAGGTTCGAAAGAGCCGGGCAAGATCAAGGCCGGCACGATCGGCCGCGACAAGGTGCGCGCCATCGCCGAACAGAAGATGAAGGATCTGAACGCAAACGACGTCGAGGCGGCCATGCGCATGGTCGAGGGCTCCGCCCGCTCGATGGGTCTGGAAGTGGTGGGCTGAGATCATGGCGAAGATTGCAAAGCGTGTATCGAAGTCCCGCGACGGCATCGACCCCAACAAGGCCTATGCCCTTGGTGAGGCGCTGAAGCTGCTCAAGGACCGTTCGACGGTGAAGTTCGACGAGACCATCGAAGTTGCGATGAACCTCGGCGTCGACCCGCGCCATGCCGATCAGATGGTCCGCGGCGTGGTCAACCTGCCGAACGGCACCGGCCGCTCTGTCCGCGTCGCCGTGTTCGCACGTGGCGGCAAGGCCGATGAGGCTCGCGCCGCCGGCGCCGACATCGTCGGTGCCGAGGATCTGGTCGACATCGTCCAGAAGGGCACGATCGACTTCGATCGCTGCATCGCCACGCCGGACATGATGCCGCTGGTCGGCCGTCTGGGCAAGGTGCTGGGCCCGCGCGGCATGATGCCGAACCCGAAGGTCGGCACCGTCACCACCGACGTCGCCGCCGCCGTCAAGGCATCGAAGGGCGGCGCTGTCGAGTTCCGCGTCGAGAAGGCCGGCATCGTTCATGCCGGCGTCGGCAAGGTCTCGTTCGACGTCAAGGCGCTGGAAGAAAACGTCCGCGCCTTCGCCGATGCCGTGACCAAGGCAAAGCCGGCTGGCGCCAAGGGCAACTTCGTCAAGAAGGTGTCGGTCACCTCGACGATGGGCCCGGGCCTCAAGCTCGACGTCTCGACGCTCGCAGCGTCTTGATACGAACATCTGGATCGGCTGCCAAGGCGCTGATCCGCAAGTGAATTCCGGGCCTCCGACTTGTCGGCGGCCCGGTACCGGAAGTCGAGAGGCTTCCGGACATCCTGTCCGAGATTGCAGGCGGCCCAGAAGCCTTAATTGAATTGGGCCTGCATGAGACGGGTGAAAACCGGACAACGGAGCGACAAGCTCCAATGAAAGGTTCGAACCGTGTTTGCCTTTTGTCTGCGCATCTCCGGCTTGCCGTCGATGTGGCGAAAGGGGGCAGGATCCTCGAGCGTCGTTCGGGAGATCTGTAATGGATGGCCCGGCCGGCAAAAAGGCAACCCGACGCCTGTCCCACTAGCGGGGCAGGGGTCAACTGGAGATAGGCAGTGGACAGAGCGGAAAAACGCGAACTCGTCACGGGCCTGAATGGTGCTTTTGCAGGCGCTGGTTCAGTCGTCGTGGCCCACTACGCCGGTATCACCGTCGCGCAAATGAACGACCTTCGGTCGAAAATGCGCGCTGCCGGTGGCACCGTCAAAGTCGCGAAGAACCGTCTCGCCAAAATCGCTCTTCAGGGCACGGACTCCGCATCGATCATCGACCTGTTCAAGGGACAGACGCTGATCGCTTATTCGGAGGATCCGATTGCGGCGCCGAAGGTCGCGTCCGATTTCGCCAAGGGAAATGACAAGTTGGTCATTCTCGGCGGCGCAATGGGCACCACCTCGCTCAACGCCGACGGTGTGAAGGCACTCGCCACACTTCCGTCGCTCGATGAGCTGCGCGCCAGGCTGGTTGGCATGATCGCCACGCCGGCAACCCGGATCGCCCAGATCGTCAATGCGCCAGCGGCTTCGGTCGCGCGCGTCATCGGCGCTTACGCCCGGAAGGACGAGGCGGCATGAGGCCGTTCCTCGCTATCACAAACACACGTTCGAACCTGATGAAGGAATACAACAATGGCTGATCTGGCAAAGATCGTAGACGACCTTTCGAAGCTGACCGTCCTCGAGGCGGCCGAACTGTCGAAGCTTCTGGAAGAAAAGTGGGGCGTTTCGGCTGCTGCTCCGGTGGCGGTTGCCGCTGCCGGCGGCGCTGCCGCTGCTGCTGCTCCGGCTGAGGAAAAGACGGAATTCGACGTCGTCCTCACCGAGGCAGGCGCTCAGAAGATCAACGTCATCAAGGAAGTCCGCGCCATCACCGGCCTGGGCCTCAAGGAAGCCAAGGATCTGGTCGAAGCAGCTCCGAAGCCGGTCAAGGAAGCCGTTTCCAAGGCTGACGCTGAGAAGTTCAAGGCCCAGCTGGAAGCAGCCGGCGCCAAGGTCGACCTGAAGTAAGCGTAAAAGCGGCGGGCGGCCTCGCGCCGCCCGCCACTCCCTTCATCAGAGGGGAGGATGCGTAGCGCGAGATGTACGAGAACCTCTTTCCTGAGGGCCGAAACCGGCCTTCAGGAAACGGGTTTTCTCCCGTTTTAGCCGTCGCCGCCAAGCGGCGGGAAACAGATCAGGGGCCGCCGCCGAGGTGGCCGCGCATGCAAGGTGAGCCGCGGCGAGGCTCGCCCCGAGTTTATAGCTAAGGAGCGACGATGGCCCAGACCCAGACTTTCAATGGCCGCAGACGCGTACGCAAGTTCTTCGGAAAGATTCCGGAAGTTGCGGAGATGCCGAACCTGATCGAGGTTCAAAAAGCATCCTATGACCAGTTCCTGATGGTGGCGGAGCCCAAGGGTGGGCGTCCGGACGAGGGACTGCAGGCCGTTTTCAAGTCGGTTTTCCCGATCTCCGATTTCTCCGGCTCCTCGATGCTGGAGTTCGTGAAGTATGAGTTCGAAGGACCGAAATTCGACGTTGACGAATGCCGTCAGCGCGACCTGACCTATGCCGCGCCACTCAAGGTGACGCTGCGCCTCATCGTGTTCGATATCGACGAGGATACCGGCGCAAAGTCGATCAAGGACATCAAGGAGCAGGACGTCTATATGGGCGACATGCCGCTCATGACGCTCAACGGCACCTTCATCGTCAATGGCACGGAGCGCGTCATCGTCTCGCAGATGCACCGTTCGCCGGGCGTCTTCTTCGACCATGACAAGGGCAAGTCGCACTCCTCGGGCAAGCTTTTGTTTGCGGCGCGCGTCATTCCCTATCGCGGTTCGTGGCTCGACATCGAGTTCGATTCCAAGGACGTCGTGCACGCCCGCATCGACCGCCGCCGCAAGATTCCGGTGACGTCGCTCTTGATGGCGCTCGGCATGGACGGCGAAGAAATCCTGTCGACCTTCTACAACAAGATCACCTACAAGCGCGCCGGTGACCACTGGCGCATCCCGTTCAACGTCGAGCGTTTCCGCGGCCTGAAGGCCGTTGGCGACCTCGTCGATGCCGATACCGGCGAAGTTGTCGTCGAGGCCGGCAAGAAGATCACCGCCCGCCAGGCAAGAGCGCTTGGCGAAAAGGGTCTGAAGGCGATCAAGGCGACCGACGAGGATCTGCTCGGCAATTACCTGGCCGAGGACATCGTCAACTACGGCACCGGCGAGATTTTCCTCGAAGCCGGCGACGAGATCGACGAAAAGACGCTGAAGGTGCTGCTCGGCACGGGCGAAAGCGAGATCAAGGTTCTCGACATCGACCACGTCAATGTCGGCGCCTACATCCGCAATACGCTCAACGTCGACAAGAACGAGAGCCGCCAGGACGCACTGTTCGACATCTACCGTGTCATGCGCCCGGGCGAGCCGCCGACGCTTGAAACCGCCGAAGCCATGTTCAACTCGCTGTTCTTCGACTCGGAGCGCTACGACCTGTCGGCCGTCGGCCGCGTCAAGATGAACATGCGCCTCGAGCTCAAGGCTGAGGATACCGTGCGCGTGCTGCGCAAGGATGACATCCTGGCCGTGGTCAAGACGCTGGTCGAACTGCGCGACGGCAAGGGCGAGATCGACGACATCGACAATCTCGGCAACCGCCGCGTGCGTTCTGTCGGCGAGCTGATGGAGAACCAATACCGCGTCGGCCTGCTGCGCATGGAGCGCGCGATCAAGGAACGTATGTCCTCGATCGAGATCGATACGGTGATGCCGCAGGACCTGATCAACGCCAAGCCGGCGGCTGCCGCCGTGCGCGAGTTCTTCGGTTCCTCGCAGCTGTCGCAGTTCATGGATCAGACCAACCCGCTGTCGGAGATCACCCACAAGCGCCGCCTGTCGGCACTTGGCCCGGGCGGTCTGACCCGCGAGCGCGCCGGCTTCGAAGTGCGCGACGTGCACCCGACGCATTACGGCCGCATCTGCCCGATCGAGACGCCGGAAGGCCCGAACATCGGTCTGATCAACTCGCTGGCGACCTTCGCGCGCGTCAACAAGTACGGCTTCATCGAAAGCCCGTACCGCAAGATCGTCAACGGCAAGCTGACCAATGAGGTCGTCTATCTCTCCGCTATGGAAGAGTCCAAGCACCACGTCGCGCAGGCCAATGCCGAGCTCGACAAGAATGGTGGTTTCGTCGACGAATTCGTCATTTGCCGCAGCGCCGGCGAAGTGATGATGGCGCCGCGCGAAAACGTCGATCTGATGGACGTGTCGCCCAAGCAGATGGTGTCAGTGGCCGCGGCGCTGATCCCGTTCCTCGAGAACGATGACGCCAACCGCGCGCTGATGGGCTCCAACATGCAGCGTCAGGCCGTGCCGCTGGTGCGCGCCGAAGCGCCGTTCGTAGGCACCGGCATGGAGCCGATCGTTGCCCGTGACTCGGGCGCCGCCATCGGCGCCCGCCGCGGCGGCATCGTCGACCAGGTGGACGCGACGCGTATCGTCATCCGCGCCACGGAAGATCTCGATCCCGGCAAGTCGGGCGTCGACATCTACCGGCTGATGAAGTTCCAGCGTTCGAACCAGAACACCTGCATCAACCAGCGTCCGCTGGTGCGCATGGGCGACCGCGTCAACAAGGGCGACATCATCGCCGACGGTCCGTCGACCGAGCTCGGCGATCTGGCGCTCGGCCGCAACGTGCTGGTCGCGTTCATGCCGTGGAACGGCTACAACTACGAGGACTCGATCCTGCTCTCCGAGCGCATCGTGGCCGACGACGTCTTCACCTCGATCCACATCGAGGAATTCGAGGTCATGGCCCGCGACACCAAGCTTGGACCGGAGGAAATCACACGCGACATTCCGAACGTTTCGGAAGAAGCGCTGAAGAACCTCGACGAAGCCGGCATCGTCTATATCGGCGCGGAAGTGCAGCCGGGCGACATCCTGGTCGGCAAGATCACGCCGAAGGGCGAAAGCCCGATGACGCCGGAAGAAAAGCTCCTGCGAGCCATCTTCGGTGAAAAGGCGTCGGACGTTCGCGACACCTCGATGCGCATGCCTCCGGGCACCTTCGGCACCGTCGTCGAAGTGCGCGTGTTCAACCGCCACGGCGTCGAGAAGGACGAGCGCGCCATGGCGATCGAACGCGAGGAGATCGAACGCCTCGCCAAGGACCGCGACGACGAGCAGGCGATCCTCGACCGCAACGTCTATTCGCGCCTTTCCGACGTTCTCGTCGGCAAGGAAGCGATTGCCGGGCCGAAGGGCTTCAAGAAGGGCTCGAAGCTGTCGAAGGACACGCTTGACGAGTATCCGCGTTCGCAGTGGTGGCAGTTTGCGGTGGAGAACGAAAAGCTCCAGAGCGAACTGGAAGCCCTGCGTGGCCAGTACGACGATTCCAAGAAGGCGCTCGAGCAGCGCTTCATGGACAAGGTCGAGAAGGTCCAGCGCGGCGACGAAATGCCTCCGGGCGTCATGAAGATGGTCAAGGTCTTCGTGGCCGTGAAGCGCAAGATGCAGCCGGGCGACAAGATGGCCGGACGTCACGGCAACAAGGGTGTCGTGTCGCGCATCGTTCCGGTCGAGGACATGCCTTTCCTCGAGGACGGCACGCATGCCGATATCGTGCTCAACCCGCTGGGTGTGCCGAGCCGCATGAATGTCGGCCAGATCCTGGAAACGCATCTGGGCTGGGCATGCGCGGGCATGGGCAAGAAGATCGGCGAGCTGATCGACGCGTACAAGACGGCTGGAGACATTAAGCCGTTGCGCAAGACGCTCGAGAGCTTCATCCCAGCCAACGACCGCAACGAGCCGGTCCGCGAATATGACGACGAGAGCATCGTTCGCCTCAGCGAGCAGATGCGCCGCGGCGTCTCTATCGCGACACCGGTGTTCGACGGCGCGCATGAAGTCGACATCAACATCATGCTGGAGCAGGCGGGCCTGCACACCAGCGGTCAGTCGCAGCTCTATGACGGACGCACCGGCGAGCCGTTCGATCGCAAGGTGACGATGGGCTATATCTATATGCTCAAGCTTCACCACCTGGTGGACGACAAGATCCACGCGCGTTCGATCGGTCCGTACTCGCTCGTTACCCAGCAGCCGCTGGGCGGCAAGGCGCAGTTCGGTGGCCAGCGCTTCGGCGAAATGGAGGTCTGGGCGCTGGAAGCCTATGGCGCCGCCTACACGCTGCAGGAAATGCTGACGGTGAAGTCGGACGATGTCGCCGGCCGCACCAAGGTCTACGAGGCGATCGTGCGCGGCGACGACACGTTCGAGGCCGGCATTCCCGAGAGCTTCAACGTGCTCGTCAAGGAAATGCGGTCTCTCGGCCTCAATGTCGAGCTGGAGAACACCAAGCTCGACGACAACCCTGTCCGGCTGCCAGATGCTGCCGAATAGGGGCGCGGCCGAGTAAGCAAGACATCCGGTCGCGGAACGCCGCGACCGGATGCAACAAATTCTACGGCCAGTGGGCCGACCAGTCAGCGGGCATTTGGCCCGCGTTAGATGCAAGGGGTTTTCGAGGACCCCGAAAAGGAGAACGGCATGAACCAAGAGGTCATGAATCTCTTCAATCCGCAGGCGCCGGCGCAGGTGTTCGATTCCATCCGGATATCGCTCGCCAGCCCTGAGAAGATTCTGTCCTGGTCGTTCGGCGAGATCAAGAAGCCGGAGACCATCAACTACCGCACCTTCAAGCCGGAGCGTGACGGTCTGTTCTGCGCGCGCATTTTTGGCCCGATCAAGGACTATGAATGCCTGTGCGGCAAGTACAAGCGCATGAAGTACAAGGGCGTCATCTGCGAAAAGTGCGGCGTCGAAGTCACGCTGTCGCGCGTTCGCCGCGAGCGCATGGGCCACATCGAGCTGGCGGCACCTGTCGCTCACATCTGGTTCCTGAAGTCGCTGCCGTCGCGCATCGGCACGCTGCTCGACATGACCCTGAAGGACATCGAGCGCGTCCTCTACTTCGAGAACTACATCGTCACCGAGCCTGGCCTCACCGCGCTGAAGGAGCACCAGCTGCTCAGCGAGGAAGAGTACATGATCGCCGTCGACGAGTATGGCGAGGATTCGTTCACCGCCATGATCGGCGCCGAGGCCATTCATGACCTTCTGGCCGGCATGGACCTGGAGAAGATCGCCGGCGACCTGCGTTCGGAACTGGCTTCGACCACGTCCGAGCTGAAGCAGAAGAAGTATCTGAAGCGGCTCAAGGTCGTCGAGAACTTCATGGAGTCCGGCAACCGTCCGGAATGGATGATCATGAAGGTGGTTCCGGTGATCCCCCCGGACCTGCGCCCGCTGGTTCCTCTGGATGGTGGACGTTTCGCGACGTCCGACCTGAACGATCTCTATCGCCGCGTCATCAACCGCAACAACCGTCTGAAGCGGCTGATCGAGCTGCGCGCCCCCGGCATCATCGTGCGCAATGAAAAGCGCATGCTGCAGGAAGCCGTCGATGCGCTGTTCGACAACGGCCGTCGCGGCCGCGTCATCACCGGCGCCAACAAGCGTCCGCTGAAGTCGCTGTCGGACATGTTGAAGGGCAAGCAGGGCCGGTTCCGCCAGAACCTGCTCGGCAAGCGCGTCGACTATTCGGGCCGTTCGGTCATCGTCACCGGTCCGGAGCTCAAGCTGCACCAGTGCGGCCTGCCGAAGAAGATGGCGCTCGAACTGTTCAAGCCGTTCATCTACGCCCGCCTCGACGCCAAGGGGTTCTCCTCGACCGTCAAGCAGGCCAAGAAGCTGGTCGAGAAGGAGCGTCCGGAAGTCTGGGATATCCTCGACGAGGTCATCCGCGAGCATCCGGTGCTCTTGAACCGTGCGCCGACGCTGCACCGCCTCGGCATCCAGGCGTTCGAGCCGATCCTGATCGAAGGCAAGGCGATCCAGCTGCATCCGCTGGTCTGCACGGCCTTCAACGCCGACTTCGACGGCGACCAGATGGCCGTTCACGTGCCGCTGTCGCTGGAAGCGCAGCTTGAAGCCCGCGTGCTGATGATGTCGACCAACAACATCCTGCACCCGGCTTCCGGCGCGCCGATCATCGTGCCTTCGCAGGACATGGTCCTGGGTCTCTACTATCTCTCGATCGTCAATCAGAACGAGCCGGGCGAAGGCATGGTGTTTGCCGACATGGGCGAACTCCAGCACGCGCTCGAGACCAAGGCGGTGACGCTGCACTCCAAGATCAAGGGTCGTTTCCGCACGGTCGACGCCGAAGGCAAGGTCGTGTCGAAAATCTACGACACCACGCCTGGCCGCATGATCATCGGCGAGCTGCTGCCGAAGAACGTCAATGTGCCTTACGAGACGGCCAACCAGGAGATGACCAAAAAGAACATCTCCAAGATGATCGACACCGTCTACCGCCACTGCGGTCAGAAGGAGACGGTCATTTTCTGCGACCGCATCATGGCCCTCGGCTTCAGCCACGCCTGCCGCGCCGGCATTTCGTTCGGCAAGGACGACATGCTGATCCCGGACGCCAAGATCAAGCTGGTTTCCGACACCGAAGCTTTGGCCAAGGAATACGAGCAGCAGTACAATGACGGCCTGATCACTCAGGGCGAGAAGTACAACAAGGTCGTCGACGCCTGGGCCAAGTGCTCGGAAAAGGTCGCCGACGAGATGATGGCCCGCATCAAGGCCGTCGAGTTCGAGGACAGTGGCCGTCAAAAGCCGATGAACTCGATCTACATGATGTCGCATTCGGGTGCGCGTGGTTCGCCCACCCAGATGCGTCAGCTCGCCGGCATGCGCGGCCTGATGGCAAAGCCCTCGGGTGAAATCATCGAGACGCCGATCATCTCGAACTTCAAGGAAGGCCTGACCGTGCTCGAGTACTTCAACTCGACCCACGGCGCCCGCAAGGGTCTGGCCGACACCGCCTTGAAGACGGCGAACTCGGGTTACCTCACCCGTCGTCTGGTCGACGTGGCGCAGGACTGCATCGTCAACTCCGTGGATTGCGGCACCGACAAGGGCCTCACCATGCAGCCGATCGTCGATGCCGGTCAGGTCGTCGCTTCGGTCGGCCAGCGCGTGCTGGGCCGCACCTCGCTCGACGACATCACGCACCCGGTTTCGGGTGAGGTTCTGGTCAAGGCCGGAACCCTGATGGACGAGCGTGACGTGGAAAAGATCGAAAAAGCCGGCGTGCAGTCGGTCCGCATTCGCTCGGCACTGACCTGCGAGGTCAGGATCGGCGTGTGCGCGGTCTGCTACGGACGCGATCTTGCCCGCGGCACTCCGGTCAACCAGGGCGAAGCCGTCGGCGTCATCGCGGCGCAGTCGATCGGCGAGCCGGGCACCCAGCTCACCATGCGTACCTTCCACATGGGCGGTACGGCGCAGGTGGTGGACAGCTCGTTCCTTGAAGCCTCGTATGAGGGCAAGGTCGAGATCCGCAACCGCAACGTGGTGCGCAACTCGGACGGCCAGCAGATGGTCATGGGCCGCAACATGGCGGTGCTGATCCTCGACGAAGCCGGCAAGGAGCGTGCCTCGCATCGCCTTACCTATGGTTCGCGCATCTTCGTGGACGATGGCGACAAGGTGAAGCGCGGCCAGCGTATCGCCGAATGGGATCCCTATACCCGCCCCGTCCTCACCGAAATCGAGGGCAAGGTGTCGTACGAGGATCTGGTCGACGGCATTTCAGTTCAGGAAACGGCCGACGAATCGACCGGCATCACCAAGCGCGAGGTCATCGACTGGCGCTCGACGCCACGCGGCAACGACCTCAAGCCGGCGATCGCGATCCTTGACCCCAAGGGCAAGGTCGGCAAGCTGTCGAAGGGCGGCGACGCCCGCTTCCTGCTCTCGGTCGAGGCCATTCTTTCGGTCGAGCCGGGTTCGCAGGTTCGTCCCGGCGACGTTTTGGCGCGTATCCCGATGGAAAGCGCCAAGACCAAGGATATCACCGGTGGTCTGCCGCGTGTTGCCGAACTGTTCGAGGCACGTCGTCCGAAGGATCACGCCATCATCGCAGAGATCGATGGCACGATCCGCTTCGGCCGCGACTACAAGAACAAGCGCCGCATCATCATCGAGCCGCATGACTCGACGCTTGAGCCGGTCGAATACCTGATCCCGAAGGGCAAGCCGTTCCATCTCCAGGACGGCGACGTCATCGAGAAGGGCGACTACATCCTCGACGGCAATCCGGCGCCGCACGACATCCTGGCGATCAAGGGCGTGGAAGCACTTGCTTCCTACCTCGTGAACGAAATCCAGGAAGTCTACCGTCTGCAGGGCGTGTCGATCAACGACAAGCATATCGAGGTGATCGTTCGCCAGATGCTGCAGAAGGTCGAGATCACGGTGCAGGGCGACTCGACCTACATTCCGGGCGACCACGTCGACGTGATCGAACTGGAAGAGGTCAACGAGCGCCTGGTCGAGGACGGCAAGAAGCCGGCCGAAGGCCAGCCAGTGCTGCTGGGCATAACCAAGGCCTCGCTGCAGACGCCGTCCTTCATCTCGGCCGCCTCCTTCCAGGAGACGACCAGGGTGCTGACCGAAGCTGCGGTTGCCGGCAAGACCGACATGCTGCAGGGCCTGAAGGAAAACGTCATCGTTGGCCGGCTGATCCCGGCCGGTACCGGCGGCACGATGAGCCAGATCCGGCGCATCGCCACCTCGCGCGACGAACTGATCATCGACGAGCGCCGCAAGGCCTCCGGTGTCGAGGTCGCCGAGCCGATGCTGACCGACATGGTCAACGCCGCGCAGTAAGCGCGGTAGGACGAGAAGAAGGAAGGGGGCCCCAGCGGCCCCTTTTCGCGTTTTGACCCCTAATCGAATCGAGGAAAACATGAGCAAGAAGGTTTGGACTGACGTCGACGACTACATCGTTTCCTCTCTCTTCGAAGCAGATCCCATCCTCGAAGCGGTGCTTGCGGCCAACCGCGACCAGGGCCTGCCGGCCATCGACGTATCGCCGGCGCAGGGCAAGCTGCTGTCGCTGCTGGTCCGCATCAGCGGCGCCAGGAAGGTGCTGGAGATCGGCACGCTTGGCGGCTACTCGACCATCTGGATGGCAAGGGGATTGCCCGTCGGCGGCAAGATCGTGACGCTCGAACTCGAGCCGCATCATGCAAAAGTCGCGCACTCGAATCTTGAGCGGGCAGGGGTGTCGGACAAGGTCGAACTCAGGATCGGCCCCGCGCTTCAGTCGCTTGAGACGCTGGCTGCCGAAAATGCCGGTCCGTTCGATCTGATCTTCATCGACGCGGACAAGCCGAACAACCCGAATTATCTGTCATGGGCCATGCGCCTGTCGCGGCCGGGGACGGTCATCATCTGCGACAACGTCATCCGCGACGGCACCGTGCTCAACGACGATGGCCGTGATGCCTATGTCGAAGGCGCACGCGGTGCGTTTTCCTTCATCGGCGGCGACAAGCGCCTGGACGGCACCGCCATCCAGACCGTCGGCGCCAAAGGCTATGACGGGTTTGCGATTGCGATCGTCGAGTAAGGCTGCATGGTGAGTGTCCGGACTGCGGTCCGGCAGAACTCATCGTTCAATCGAAGAACGCTCCCACCACATTGCGCTTGCCGAGCATGAAGGCGTCGGCCACGTGCTGCAGGGGTGCCAAATCGACATCGGAGACGCCGGCGCGTACGATTTCAGCGAAGCGCCGGTAAAGCTGGGGATATTCGGCCTCCGGCTCGTCGTGAACCACCTTGCCGTCGATGGCGAGCTTGGTGCCGCCGCCGGACAGCACCATCTTGCCCTTGTCGGTGTCGGCCAGGATGTCCCAGCTCTGTGGTCCCGTCTGCAGCCAGTCGAGCTCCATGGTCACCGGCAACCCATCCGAGGTACGGAAGATCACGTGGGCCGCCACAGGCGAGGCGCGGTTTTCCGGGAAGTCGAGGACGGCCGAGGTGATGAACATCGCCGGCAGGATGTGGGTTGCGATCGACAGTGCGTTTATGCCGGGATCGAAGACGCCGAAACCGCCCGGCGCCCAGATCCAATCCTGGTTCGGATGCCAGCGGCGGACATCTTCCTTCCAGGCGATGGCAGCCGAGTTGACCTTGGCCGACGCTAGGAAGGCGCGCGCGGCCTCCACTGCCGGCGCGTAGCGCGAATGCCAGCTGGCGAACAGTGAGACGCCGTTGGCTGCCGCCAGCTGCTTCAGGTCCTCGACCTCACTGACCGTAGCGCCCGGCGGCTTCTCCAGGAAAACATGCTTCTTCGCCATCAGCGCGGTGCGTGCCGCGTCGTAGCGGAACTGCGGCGGCATGCACAGCGAGACGGCCTCGAGGTCGGGCACCGCGTCGAGCATCGCCTCGATGGTCGGAAAATTGGGGATGCCGTCCACCTTGCCGTGCCGGCTGGCAGCGGCGATGAGGCGGTAGTCCGCATCCTTGGCCACTGCCGGCAGATGCTGGTCGCGCACGATTTTGCCGACGCCGACGATGCCGAGCTTGATGGGACCATTGTTCGAGGGCATGGGAACTCCGCGGATTCGAATTTGGCTGGTTAAGTCGCCCGGTTCTTAGCAGAGAACCGGTGCCGGGCAAGCCGGCGCGGTGACAGGCGCAAGCAGCCGGCGACGCTCAGAGCGGAACCTCGAACGTAACGATCGACACTTCGCCTTCGAGCGCGCCCTGGAAGGCCGACAGATGCGGCTCCTCGTCGGGTACGCCCTCCATATCGCCAATCTGGTCGAGCTCAGCTTCGGCATAGCCTTCGGCGGCGAGCGATTCGAGCGCCCGGCGCACGGCCGAATCGTCGTCGGGCGCGACCAGCATCACATGCACGCCTTCCGGCTTGCCGCCCTTCTTTTTCCAGACGCGGCCGGTGATGATGGTGACCGGGCGCTCCTCATTGTCGTTCACGGGCTGATTCCTTTTGAGACGGGTGCGGGCGAGGGGATTTGCGCTGTCCATGGCGCCTTTTGCCATGAAGAACCCGCGCATGACAGCCAAAAGCCGGTCACTTTCTTGTCTGCGCGGGTCACTTTCTTCCTCTGCCTTGCAAAATGAAGAAAGAAAATTACATGCGTCTTTCACATGGCTGCCAAGCCGTCGTCAGCGCGCAATATTTGGCGTGCCGGGGTTGACGGTTCACGGTCTTGCGAGTAGAAGCCGCCCAGTCAGAACCGATGTGAGGCTCTCCCTTCCGAAGCGACACGCTTTGGAGTTTGCCTCAAACAGGGTTCGTTTTACGAGCGAAAAGACATTTCCGGCGCGCATGAAGCGGTTCCCGCTTCCTCTGCATTTTGTTCGGGCAGGACCGCGAGGTGCGGTTTATGGCCCGAATTTGCGTATGGAATTGGCGCTTTGAGCGGCCCTGACCGGGCGAGACACGGAATTGAGAGACAAGAGGGTTTAATGCCTACCGTCAACCAGCTGATCCGCAAGCCGCGCATTGCGCCGGTGAAGCGCAACAAGGTCCCGGCCATGCAGCAGAACCCGCAGAAGCGGGGCGTCTGCACGCGCGTCTATACAACGACGCCGAAGAAGCCGAACTCGGCACTGCGCAAGGTGGCCAAGATCCGCCTGACCAACGGCTTTGAAGTGATCGGCTACATCCCCGGCGAAGGCCACAACCTTCAGGAACACTCCGTGGTCATGATCCGCGGCGGCCGCGTCAAGGATCTTCCGGGCGTGCGCTACCACATCATCCGCGGCGTGCTCGACACGCAGGGCGTGAAGAACCGCAAGCAGCGCCGTTCGAAGTACGGCGCCAAGCGTCCGAAGTAAGATTTTCCGGCCCTGGCGCTGCTTGAATGCGTCGGGCTACGAGATTGAGAGACAAAAGCCATGTCGCGTCGTCACAGTGCAGAAAAGCGTGAGATCAATCCGGACCCGAAGTTCGGCGATCTGATCGTCACCAAGTTCATGAACGCCGTCATGTATGACGGCAAGAAGTCGGTTGCCGAGACCATCGTCTACGGTGCGCTCGACCAGGTTCAGTCGAAGACCAAGCAGGAGCCGGTCACCGTCTTCCATCAGGCGCTCGACAATGTCGCGCCGCATGTGGAAGTCCGGTCGCGCCGCGTCGGCGGCGCCACCTACCAGGTTCCGGTCGATGTGCGCCCCGAGCGCCGTCAGGCCCTGGCGATCCGCTGGCTGATCGCCGCGGCCCGCAACCGCAACGAGACCACCATGGTCGACCGCCTCTCCGGCGAGCTGATGGACGCGGCTAACAACCGCGGCACCGCCGTGAAGAAGCGTGAAGACACCCACAAGATGGCTGAAGCCAACCGCGCTTTCGCACATTACCGCTGGTAAAGCGCGAACGAGACTGAGAAGGCATCCAAGATGGCCCGCGAATACAAAATCGAAGACTACCGCAATTTCGGTATCATGGCGCATATTGACGCCGGCAAGACGACGACCACCGAGCGCGTCCTCTATTACACGGGCAAGTCGCACAAGATCGGCGAAGTCCACGACGGCGCTGCCACCATGGATTGGATGGAGCAGGAGCAGGAGCGCGGCATCACCATCACGTCCGCCGCCACTACGACCTTCTGGAAGGGTCGCAGCGGCAAGATGTACCGCTTCAACATCATCGACACTCCCGGACACGTCGACTTCACCATCGAAGTCGAGCGTTCGCTGCGCGTGCTCGACGGCGCCATTGCGCTGCTCGATGCCAATGCCGGTGTTGAGCCGCAGACGGAAACCGTCTGGCGCCAGGCCGACAAGTATAAAGTTCCGCGGATGATCTTCTGCAACAAGATGGACAAGATCGGCGCCGACTTCTACCGCTCGGTCGAGATGATCGGCTCGCGTCTTGGTGCGCATGCCGTCGTCATGCAGCTGCCGATCGGCGCCGAGACCGAGTTCAAGGGTGTCGTCGATCTCGTCGAGATGAACGCGCTGGTCTGGCGCGACGAGACGCTGGGCGCTGCCTGGGACGTCGTCGAGATCCCGGCCGACCTGCAGGCTCGCGCCGAAGAATACCGCGAGAAGATGATCGAAGCCGCTGTCGAAATGGACGAGACGGCACTCGAGAATTACCTCGAAGGCAAGATGCCGTCGAATGACGAGATCCGCGCGCTGATCCGCAAGGGCACCATCGCGGTCAAGTTCTACCCGATGTTCTGTGGCTCGGCCTTCAAGAACAAGGGCGTGCAGCCGCTGCTCGACGCAGTCGTCGAATACCTGCCGTCGCCGGCCGATGTTCCCGCCATCAAGGGCGTCGACGCCAAGACCGACGCCGAGATCGAGCGTCATGCCGACGACAACGAGCCGCTGTCGATGCTGGCCTTCAAGATCATGAACGACCCGTTCGTCGGCTCACTGACCTTTGCCCGCATCTATTCGGGCAAGCTGACCAAGGGCATCTCGGTCGACAACACCGTCAAGGGCAAGAAAGAGCGCATCGGCCGCATGCTGCAGATGCATGCGAATTCGCGCGCCGACGTCGAAGAAGCCTTTGCCGGCGACATCGTCGCTCTGGCTGGCCTCAAGGACACGACCACCGGCGACACGCTCAGCGATCCGCTGCACCCGGTCATCCTCGAGCGCATGGAATTCCCCGATCCGGTCATCCAGATCGCCATCGAGCCGAAGACCAAGAACGACCAGGAAAAGATGGGCCTCGCCCTTCACCGCCTGGCCGCCGAGGATCCGTCCTTCCGCGTCAAGACCGACGAGGAAAGCGGCCAGACCATCATTTCGGGCATGGGCGAGCTTCACCTCGACATCATCGTCGACCGCATGCGCCGCGAGTTCAAGGTCGAGGCCAATGTCGGCGCGCCGCAGGTGGCTTACCGCGAGACCATCACCCGCAGGCACGAGCAGGACTACACCCACAAGAAGCAGACCGGCGGTACCGGTCAGTTCGCCCGCGTCAAGATCGTGTTCGAACCGAACCCGGAAAGCTCGGAGTTCGAGTTCGAGACCAAGATCGTCGGCGGTGCGGTTCCCAAGGAATACATCCCGGGTGTCGAAAAGGGCATCAACAGCGTCATGTCGTCGGGTCCGTTCGCGGGCTTCCCGATGATCGGCGTCAAGGCGACGCTTATCGACGGCGCTTACCACGATGTGGACTCCAGCGTTCTGGCCTTCGAAATCGCCGGCCGCGCCTGCTTCCGTGAAGCCGCACCCAAGCTTGGCGTGCAACTGCTCGAGCCGATCATGAAGGTCGAAGTCGTGACGCCGGAAGACTATGTCGGCAGCGTCATCGGCGACCTGAACGGCCGTCGTGGCCAGATCCAGGGCCAGGAAGCGCGTGGCGTGGCTGTCGTCATCAACGCGATGGTGCCGCTGGCCAACATGTTCAAGTACGTCGACAACCTGCGCTCGATGAGCCAGGGCCGCGCTGCCTACACGATGCAGTTCGATCACTATGAGCCTGTGCCGACCGCGGTCGCCCAGGAAGTCCAGAAGAAATACGCGTAACCCCAGCGGGTTGCATCGGTAACTTAATTCAAGGCCCGTACGGGCGAGCAGATTGGAGACATCACATGGCAAAAGGTAAATTCGAGCGTAACAAGCCTCATGTGAACATTGGCACGATTGGCCACGTCGATCATGGCAAGACGTCGCTGACGGCGGCGATCACGAAGTATTTTGGCGAGTACAAGCGCTACGACCAGATCGATGCGGCGCCCGAAGAGAAGGCCCGCGGCATCACGATTTCGACGGCGCACGTCGAATACGAGACGGCAGCGCGCCACTACGCCCATGTCGACTGCCCCGGCCACGCCGACTATGTGAAGAACATGATCACCGGTGCTGCGCAGATGGACGGCGCGATCCTGGTCGTGTCGGCCGCCGACGGCCCGATGCCGCAGACCCGCGAGCACATCCTGCTTGCCCGTCAGGTCGGCGTGCCGTCGATCGTGGTGTTCCTGAACAAGGTCGACCAGGTCGACGACGCCGAGCTGCTCGAACTGGTCGAGCTCGAGGTTCGCGAGCTTCTGTCGAAGAACGAGTTCCCCGGCGACGACATTCCGATCGTCAAGGGTTCGGCTCTGGCTGCTCTGGAAGATTCCAACAAGACCATCGGCGAAGACGCGATCCGCGAGTTGATGGCTGCGGTCGATGCCTACATCCCGACGCCGGTTCGTCCGCTGGACAAGCCGTTCCTGATGCCGATTGAAGACGTGTTCTCGATCTCGGGCCGTGGCACGGTCGTGACCGGCCGCGTCGAGCGCGGCATCGTCAAGGTCGGCGAGGAACTGGAAATCATCGGCATCCGTCCGACGACCAAGACGACCTGCACGGGCGTCGAGATGTTCCGCAAGCTGCTCGATCAGGGCCAGGCCGGCGACAACATCGGCGCGCTGCTGCGCGGCGTTGATCGTGAAGGTGTCGAGCGCGGCCAGGTTCTGGCCAAGCCCGGTACGGTGAAGCCGCACAAGAAGTTCGTGGCCGAAGCCTACATCCTGACCAAGGACGAAGGTGGCCGTCACACGCCGTTCTTCACCAACTACCGTCCGCAGTTCTACTTCCGCACGACCGACGTGACCGGCATCGTGTCGCTGCCGGAAGGCACGGAGATGGTTATGCCCGGCGACAACATCACGGTCGATGTCGAGCTGATCGTGCCGATCGCCATGGAAGAGAAGCTGCGCTTCGCCATCCGTGAAGGCGGCCGCACCGTCGGTGCCGGCATCGTCGTCACCATCAAAGAGTAATTTGGACTTAAACCGATCTGTCGCGGGCGCAGGATTTGCCCGCGCCGCGCCAGAACAAGGAAGTGACGCATGAACGGACAGAATATCCGCATCCGCCTGAAGGCGTTTGATCACCGCGTGCTCGACGCCTCGACGAAAGAAATCGTGTCGACGGCCAAGCGCACCGGAGCAAACGTCCGCGGCCCTATTCCGCTGCCGACGCGGATCGAAAAGTTCACGGTCAACCGGTCGCCTCACGTCGACAAGAAGAGCCGCGAGCAGTTCGAGATGCGCACGCACAAGCGTCTGCTCGACATCGTCGATCCGACCCCGCAGACGGTCGATGCTTTGATGAAGCTCGATCTGGCCGCCGGTGTCGACGTCGAGATCAAGCTCTAAGGGAATGAGAGCGCGGTAAGGGGCGGTGCCCCTGGCCCGGAACTCTAAAGGAATTGAACCGATGCGTTCAGGTGTGATTGCAAAGAAGGTGGGAATGACCCGCATCTATAATGATGCCGGGGAACATGTTCCCGTCACCGTTCTCCAGATGGAGAACTGCCAGGTCGTGGCTCAGCGCACGCAGGAGAAGAACGGCTATACGGCCGTCCAGCTCGGCGTTGGCCTTGCTAAGGTAAAGAATACGTCGAAGGCGATGCGCGGCCATTTCGCGACCGCTTCCGTCGAGCCGAAGGCGAAGGTCGCCGAGTTCCGCGTCTCCGCCGACAACATGATCGATGTCGGCGCCGAGATCACCGTCGAGCACTTCGTCGCCGGCCAGAAGGTCGATGTGACGGGCACGACGATCGGCAAGGGTTTCCAGGGCGTCATCAAGCGCCATCACATGGGTGGTGGCCGCGCGACGCACGGTAACTCGGTTTCGCACCGTACGCACGGTTCGACCGGCCAGCGTCAGGACCCGGGCAAAGTGTTCAAGGGCAAGCATATGGCTGGCCACATGGGCGACACCCGCGTCACCACACAGAATGTCGAGATCGTTTCGACCGACGCCGACCGCGGCCTGATCCTGATCCGCGGTGCGGTTCCCGGATCGAAGGGCGCCTGGATCCTGGTCCGCGATGCGGCCAAGGTGGCACTGCCGGCCAACGCGCCGAAGCCTGCCGCGATCCGCGCCGTTGCCGCCGAGAGTGGCGCCAAGAACGAGGCTCCGGCCGCAGAGGGAGCAGAATAATGGATCTCAAGATCACAACGCTTGGCGGCAAGGACGCCGGCAAGGTGAAACTCTCCGAGGAGATTTTCGGCCTTGATCCGCGCGAGGACATCCTGCAGCGCGTCGTGCGCTGGCAGCTGGCCAAACGGCAGCAGGGCACGCACAAGGCCAAGGGCCGCGCCGAAATCGCGCGCACCGGCGCCAAGATGTACAAGCAGAAGGGTACGGGCCGCGCCCGTCACCATTCGGCACGCGCTCCGCAGTTCCGCGGCGGCGGCAAGGCCCACGGCCCGGTCGTTCGCAGCCACGAGCACGATCTGCCGAAGAAGGTGCGCGCTCTGGGCTTGCGGCATGCTCTCTCGGCCAAGGCCAAGAGCGCGTCGATCATCATCATCGACGAGCTGAAGCTGACCGAGGCCAAGACGAAGGCGCTGATCGCGAATTTCGCGACACTGGGCCTGACCAACGCCTTGGTGATCGGCGGTGCCGAGCTTGACCAGAACTTCAAGCTGGCGGCGACCAACATCCCGAACATCGACGTGCTGCCCATCCAGGGCATCAACGTCTACGACATTCTGCGCCGCGGCACGCTGGTCCTTTCGAAGGCCGCCGTCGAGGCTCTCGAGGAGCGCTTTAAATGACCGACCTCCGTCATTACGACGTGATCGTCTCGCCGGCGATCACGGAAAAGTCGACCATGGCTTCCGAGAACAACCAGGTTGTTTTCAACGTCGCCAAGAAGGCGTCGAAGCCGGAAATCAAGGCCGCTGTCGAAGCGCTGTTTGGCGTCAAGGTTACGGCCGTGAACACGCTTGTCCGCAAGGGCAAGATCAAGCGCTTCCGCGGCACGATCGGCCGCCAGAGCGACGTCAAGAAGGCGATTGTGACACTGGCCGACGGCCAGTCGATCGACGTCGCGACGGGTCTCTGAGCTAGGCCGCGAGGACAACAAACATGGCACTTAAAAAATTCAACCCGGTAACGCCGAGCACCCGCCAGTTGGTCATCGTCGACCGCTCGGGCCTCTACAAGGGCAAGCCCGTCAAGGGACTGACCGAAGGCCTGACCAAGTCGGGCGGCCGCAACAATCACGGCCGCATCACGGCCCGCTTCATCGGCGGCGGTCATAAGCGTTCGTACCGCATCATCGACTTCAAGCGCCGCAAGTTCGACGTCGTCGGCACGGTCGAGCGCATTGAATACGATCCGAACCGCACCGCCTTCATCGCGCTGATCAAGTATGACGATGGCGAGCTGTCCTACATCATCGCTCCGCAGCGCCTTGCCGCCGGCGACAAGATCGTGGCCGGTGAATCGGTCGACGTGAAGCCAGGCAATGCGATGCCGCTGGCCTCGATGCCGGTCGGCACGATCGTCCATAACATCGAGCTGAAGCCGGGCAAGGGCGCCCAGGTTGCCCGCTCGGCAGGTGGCTACGGACAGCTGGTCGGTCGCGACCAGGGCATGGCGATCCTGCGCCTCAACTCGGGCGAGCAGCGGGTCGTTCACGGCTCCTGCATGGCCACCGTCGGCGCCGTGTCGAACCCCGACCACGGCAACATCAACGACGGCAAGGCCGGCCGCACGGTCTGGCGCGGCAAGCGCCCGCACAATCGCGGCGTGACCATGAACCCGGTCGACCATCCGCATGGCGGTGGTGAAGGCCGCACCTCCGGTGGCCGTCATCCGGTCAGCCCGTGGGGAAAGCCGACCAAGGGCAAGAAGACGCGGTCCAACAAGGCGACCGACAAGTTCATCCTGCGCTCGCGCCATCAGCGCAAGAGCTAAGAAGAGGTAACGCCAAGTGACTCGTTCTATTTGGAAAGGCCCCTTCATCGACGGCTACCTTCTCAAGAAGGTGGACAAGGTTCGTGAAGGTGGTCGCAATGAGGTGATCAAGATGTGGAGCCGTCGCTCCACCATCCTGCCGCAGTTCGTCGGCTTCACCTTCGGTGTCTACAACGGCCAGAAGCATGTTCCCGTCTCGGTGAACGAGGACATGGTCGGTCACAAGTTCGGTGAATTCGCTCCGACCCGGACCTATTACGGTCACGGCGCGGATAAGAAGGCGAAGAGGAAATAATCATGGGCAAGGCCAAAGCTCCGCGCAGGCTTGCTGACAACGAAGCGCGCGCCGTTCTGCGCACGATCCGTATCAGCCCGCAGAAGCTGAACCTGGTTGCCGCGCTGATCCGCGGCAAGAAGGTCGCGACAGCGCTTTCCGATCTCGAATTCTCGGCCAAGCGGATTTCCGGCACGGTCAAGAAGACGCTGGAATCGGCGATCGCCAACGCGGAAAACAACCACGACCTCGACGTCGATGCACTGATCGTGGCGGAAGCCTATGTCGGCAAGTCGATCGTCATGAAGCGGTTCCATGCTCGTGGCCGCGGTCGCGCCAGCCGTATAGAAAAGCCGTTCTCGCACCTCACGATCGTCGTTCGTGAAGTCGAAGAAAAAGGGGAGGCCGCATAATGGGTCAGAAAGTCAATCCGATCGGTCTGCGCCTCGGCATCAACCGCACCTGGGATTCGCGCTGGTTCGCGAACACCGGCGAGTACGGCAAGCTGCTGCATGAGGACATCAAGATCCGCAAATATCTTGAAAAGGAACTCAAGCAGGCTGCGATTTCCAAGGTCGTGATCGAGCGCCCGCACAAGAAGTGCCGCGTCACCATCCATGCGGCGCGCCCGGGCCTGATCATCGGCAAGAAGGGCGCCGACATCGAAAAGCTTCGCAAGAAGCTGATGGAGATGACGAAGTCCGAGACGCACTTGAACATCGTTGAAGTGCGCAAGCCGGAAATCGACGCAACCCTGGTCGCCCAGTCGATCGCCCAGCAGCTCGAGCGTCGTATCGCGTTCCGCCGCGCCATGAAGCGCGCCGTTCAGTCGGCGATGCGCCTGGGCGCCGAAGGCATCCGCATCAACTGCGCCGGCCGTCTCGGCGGCGCAGAGATTGCGCGCATGGAATGGTACCGCGAAGGCCGCGTGCCGCTGCATACGCTGCGCGCCGATGTCGACTATGGCACGGCCGAAGCGCATACGGCTTACGGCATCTGCGGCGTCAAGGTCTGGGTGTTCAAGGGCGAAATCCTCGAGCACGATCCGATGGCTTCGGAGCGTCGCGCGACCGAGGGTGATGCTGCGCATGGCGGTGGTGGTGATCGCGAACGCGGTCGTCGTCGCGAAAACGCCTGATTATTTAGGAATTTGGAGTTAGAACGATGCTGCAGCCAAAGCGCACAAAGTTCCGCAAGCAGTTCAAGGGCCGTATCCATGGTACCGCAAAGGGCGGCACCAACCTGGATTTCGGTGGTTTCGGGCTGAAGGCGCTTGAGCCGAACCGCGTCACCGCGCGTGAGATCGAGGCGGCCCGCCGCGCGATCACTCGTGAGATGAAGCGTGCCGGCCGCGTGTGGATCCGTATTTTCCCTGATGTGCCGGTGACGTCGAAGCCGACTGAAGTGCGCATGGGCAAGGGCAAGGGCGCTGTCGATTACTGGGCGGCGCGCGTCAAGCCGGGCCGCATCATGTTCGAGATCGACGGCGTCAACGAAGAAACCGCCCGTGAGGCGCTGCGTCTCGGCGCGGCCAAGCTCTCGGTCAGGACGCGCTTCGTACAGCGCATCGCAGAATAAGGACGGGCTGATCATGAAAGCCGAAGACATCCGGACCAAGACCCAGGACCAGCTGACCGACGATCTGGCCAGCCTGAAGAAGGAGCAGTTCAACCTGCGCTTCCAGAAGGCCACCGGCCAGCTCGAGAAGACCGCGCGCGTGCGGCAGGTTCGCAAGGACATTGCGCGTATCAAGACCATCGCTGCGGAAAAGTCCGCGGCCAAGAAGGCTTAAGGACGAAAATCATGCCAAAGCGCATTCTGCAGGGCACTGTCGTCAGCGACAAGAACGAGAAGACGGTAGTCGTCAAGGTCGAACGGCGCTTCACGCATCCCGTGATGAAGAAGACCGTGCGCATGACCAAGAAGTACAAGGCGCACGACGAGAACAACGCCCACAAGGTCGGCGATCAGGTGTTCATCCAGGAATCGAAGCCGATTTCCAAGGACAAGCGCTGGATCGTCGTGTCTTCGGACCAGGCGTAACAAACCGAATTTTGGACAGACCGGGGAGGGGCTTTGAGCCCGTCCCGTTAGAAGAGAAGAAGGCGGCCAGTCATGATTCAGATGCAAACAAACCTCGACGTCGCGGATAATTCCGGCGCCCGTCGTGTCATGTGCATCAAGGTGCTGGGCGGCTCGAAGCGGAAATACGCTTCCGTAGGCGACATCATCGTGGTGTCGATCAAGGAAGCCATTCCGCGCGGCCGCGTTAAGAAGGGCGATGTGATGAAGGCGGTCGTGGTTCGCACGGCCAAGGACATCCGCCGCCCGGACGGCAGCGTGATCCGTTTCGACAAGAACGCGGCCGTTCTCGTCGACAACAAGAAAGAGCCGATCGGCACGCGTATCTTCGGACCGGTTCCGCGCGAACTCCGCGCCAAGAACCACATGAAGATCATCTCGCTCGCGCCTGAAGTGCTGTAAGGAGCCGGACCAATGCAAAAGATTAGAAAAGGCGACAAGGTCGTCGTGCTGGCCGGCAAGGACAAGGGCCGTTCGGGCGAAGTCCTCTCGGTTCAGCCGAAGGAAGACACCGCGCTGGTGCGCGGCGTCAACATGATCCGTCGTCACCAGAAGCAGTCCCAGTCCCAAGAGGGCGGGATCATCACCAAGGAAGCGCCGATCCAGCTGTCGAACATCGCGCTCGCCGACCCCAAGGATGGCAGGCCGACCCGCGTCGGCTTCATCTTCCAGAAGGACGGCAAGAAGGTGCGCGTCGCCAAGCGCTCGGGAGAAGTCATCAATGGCTAAGGCTCAAACCACGAAGCCCAAGGCTGAAAGCAAACAGTCCAAGGCCCAGAACACGCCGCGCCTCAAGCAGGTCTACAACGAGACCATCCGCAAGGCGCTGCAGGAGCAGTTCGGCTACGAGAACGAGATGCAGGTTCCGCGCATCGACAAGATCGTGCTGAACATGGGCGTCGGCGAAGCGACCGCGGATTCGAAGAAGCCTTCGATCGCGGCCGAAGACCTGGCGATGATCGCCGGCCAGAAGGCCGTCGTCACCCGCGCCCGTAATTCGATCGCCGGCTTCAAGGTCCGCGAGAAGATGCCGATCGGCGCCAAGGTCACGCTGCGCAAGGAACGCATGTACGAGTTCCTCGACCGTCTCGTGAACATCGCACTGCCGCGCGTCCGCGACTTTCGCGGACTGAATCCGAAGAGCTTCGATGGCCGTGGCAACTACGCCATGGGCATCAAGGAACACATCGTGTTCCCGGAGATCAACTACGACAAGGTTGATCAGATCTGGGGCATGGACGTCATCGTTTGTACGACTGCGAAGACGGACGACGAAGCCAGGGCATTGCTCAAGGCCTTCAACTTCCCCTTCCGCCAGTAACGGCAGCGAGAAAAGGAAAAATCTGAAATGGCAAAGACCAGCTCAGTCGAGAAGAACAACAGGCGCCGCAAGCTTGCCGACCAGTACGGTCCCAAGCGCGCAGCGCTCAAGGCGATCATCATGGACCAGTCCAAGCCGATGGAAGAGCGTTTCCGCGCTCAGCTGAAGCTTGCTGCCCTGCCGCGCAACTCGGCCAAGATCCGCATCCGCAACCGCTGCGAAGTTACCGGCCGTCCGCGCGCCTATTATCGCAAGCTCAAAGTATCGCGCATCGCGCTTCGTGATCTCGGCAATAACGGCCAGATCCCGGGCCTGGTCAAGTCGAGCTGGTAAGGAGGACATAACATGTCATTGAGCGATCCTCTCGGCGATATGCTGACCCGCATCCGCAACGCGTATGGCCGTAAGAAGTCGAGCGTTTCGACGCCGGCGTCGCGCCTGCGTACCCGCGTCCTCGACGTGCTGAAGGCTGAAGGCTATATCCGCGACTACAGCCAGACCGACTTCGACAACGGCAAGTCCGAAATCGAAATCGAGCTGAAGTATTTCGACGGTGCTCCGGTCGTGCGCGAAATCGCCCGCGTCTCGAAGCCTGGCCGCCGCGTTTACGTTTCGGCCAAGTCGATCCCGCACGTCGCCAACGGCCTCGGCATCGCCATCCTTTCGACGCCGAAGGGCGTGATGGCCGATCACGAAGCACGCGAACAGAATGTCGGCGGCGAAATCCTCTGCCAGATTTTCTAATTCGGCAGACCTGAAACAAGAGAAGTGACGAGGACAACCAAATGTCTCGTATTGGAAAGAAACCCGTTTCGCTGCCGCAGGGCGTGACCGCGACCGTCAACGGCCAGACCGTGACGGCGAAGGGCCCCAAGGGCGAGCTGAAGTTCGTGGTGAACGACGAAGTGCTGGTCAAGATGGAAGGCAGCGAAATCGCTGTCCAGCCGCGTGACCAGACCAAGACCGCCCGCTCCAAGTGGGGCATGTCGCGCACGCAGATCGTCAACATCCTGCAGGGCGTCAAGGACGGTTTCGAGAAGAAGCTCGAGATCACCGGCGTCGGCTATCGCGCGGCACTCCAGGGCAAGAACCTGCAGCTGGCGCTTGGCTTCAGCCACGACGTCGTTTACGAGACGCCGGCCGGCATCACGATCACCGTGCCGAAGCCGACGGAAATCACCGTGACCGGCATCGACAAGCAGCAGGTCGGCCAGGTTGCAGCCGAGATCCGCGAGTATCGCGGTCCCGAGCCCTACAAGGGCAAGGGTGTCCGCTATGCCGGCGAGAAGATCGTCCGCAAGGAAGGCAAGAAGAAGTAGTAGGCCTGGCCCCGAAAAGTTGCAGACTTTTCGGAAAGGGCCAAGCCAAAGAAGTGCAACGCCGCGGGGAGCGGTCGCGGGAGGCGCTTTCGCCTACCGCACATGGCGGCCCCCGTTTTTTGAAGGCAAGGAAGACTATCATGGCTACCAAGGAATCCATCCAGCGCCGCGCGCAGCGCGTCCGCCGCCAGATCAAGAAGGTCGCCGGCGAACGTCCGCGTCTCTCGGTTCACCGCACGTCGAAGAACATCTACGTGCAGGTCATCGACGATGCCAAGGGCCATACCATCGCGGCTGCATCGACACTCGAGAAGGACCTCAAGGGTTCGCTCAAGACCGGCGCCGACACCGAGGCAGCAGCCGCTGTTGGCAAGCTGATCGCCGAGCGTGCTTCGAAGGCCGGCGTCAAGGAAGTCGTCTTTGACCGCGGCGCCTATATCTATCACGGCCGCGTCAAGGCGCTGGCCGAGGCTGCCCGTGAAGGCGGTCTGAGCTTCTAATTGCCTGATCCCGAACCGAAGGTCAGCGCAGCAAAAAGTTGCAGACTTTTCGGACAAGATCATGCAAGGAAAAATAATTCGCCCCCGGTGACCCAAAGAGGCGCACCGGATCTTATCAGCAACCGTGCTTCCGGAAAAAAACAAGGAACAGGATATGGCACAGGAACGTAGGGATGGCGGCCGCGGCCGCGATCGTGAAGAACGCGATGACGGGATGGTGGACAAGCTCGTCCACATCAACCGCGTCGCCAAGGTCGTCAAGGGCGGCCGTCGCTTCGGTTTTGCAGCACTCGTCGTCGTCGGCGACCAGAAGGGCCGCGTCGGCTTCGGTCACGGCAAGGCGCGCGAAGTGCCGGAAGCGATCCGCAAGGCAACTGAGTCGGCCAAGCGCGACATGATTTTCGTGCCGCTGCGCTCGGGCCGCACGCTGCACCACGACGTCGAAGGACGCTGGGGCGCCGGACGCGTGCTGCTGCGCGCTGCCAAGCAGGGTACCGGCATCATCGCCGGCGGCCCGATGCGCGCTGTCTTCGAGACGCTCGGCATGCATGACGTGGTCGCCAAGTCGATGGGTTCGTCGAACCCCTACAACATGGTTCGTGCCACATTCGACGCGCTGAAGAGCCAGATGCATCCCAAGGATGTGGCTGCTGCGCGCGGCATCAAGTATTCGACCCTTCAGGCCCGCCGCGGCACCGCCGTTGCGGCTGAAGAATAGTCGATCTGACCAGGGATTTTGACCATGGCCAAGAAAGCAACCAAGACCGTCACCGTTGAGCAGATCGGTTCGCCGATCCGCCGCCCGAAGGAACAGCGCGCAACGCTGGTCGGCCTCGGCCTCAACAAGATGCACAAGCAGCGCACGCTGGAGGACACTCCCTCGGTGCGCGGCATGATCGCTGCCGTCCAGCATCTCGTCCGCGTCGTGGACGAGGGCTGAGCAAAAGCGCAGGAGAACCCAGATGAAACTCAACGATCTGCGTGACAAGGACGGCGCGACGCACTCCAAGAAGCGTCTCGGCCGTGGCATCGGCTCCGGCTCGGGCAAGACCGGCGGTCGCGGCGTCAAGGGCCAGAAGGCGCGCTCCGGCGTTGCCATCAACGGCTTCGAGGGCGGCCAGATGCCGCTCTATCGGCGCCTGCCGAAGCGTGGCTTCAATAACATCTTCGCCAAGAGCTTTGTCGTCGTGTCGCTGGCTCGTATCCAGACGGCGCTCGATGCCAAGAAGCTCGACGCCAAGGCGACCGTGACGGCCGAGGCACTCGTCGCCGCCGGCGTCATCCGCCGCGTCAAGGACGGCGTGCGCATCCTCTCGGACGGCGAGCTCAAGGCAAAGCTTGCCTTCGACGTCGCCGGCGCCTCCAAGGCCGCGATCGAGAAGATCGAAAAGGCCGGCGGTTCGGTCAAGCTGCCGGAAGCGGCAGCGGAGTAACGGCAATTTGAAGCGCGGTCGGCAGGAACGGTATCCGTTTTTGTTCACGATTGCGCTTTGATCCGATCAATTAGGCGGCCGCGTCAACGCGGCCGCTTGCATGTTTAGAGCCCGGAGCTTATTTCGTGAGCTTCGGTGCCACGCGCCGCCTGAGCTGCGGGCATCGAGCGTGACATACAAATCAAAGAAGTAGCGCATGACGTTGTCCGAAAACCGCTTCACACTTTTCGGCATCATGCTCTAGCGGAGAATCAGGCATGGCTTCGGCTGCTGAACAACTAGCCTCGAATCTGAATTTTGCGGCTTTCGCCAAGGCGGAGGACCTGAAGAAGCGAATCTGGTTCACCGTCGGCGCGCTGCTCGTCTATCGCCTCGGCACCTATATCCCGCTGCCCGGCATCAATCCGGATGCATTCGCGCAGGCCTTCTCTTCGCAGGCCAAGGGCGTGCTCGGCATGTTCAACATGTTCGCCGGCGGCGCCGTGCAGCGCATGGCGATCTTCGCGCTCGGCATCATGCCTTACATCTCAGCCTCCATCATCATGCAGCTGATGACCTCGGTCATTCCGTCGCTGGAAGCGCTGAAAAAGGAAGGCGAGCAGGGCCGCAAGGTCATCAACCAGTACACGCGCTACGGCACGGTACTCCTGGCGCTGGTGCAGGCCTACGGCATTTCGGTGGGCCTGGAAGGCGGCAACGGCATCGTCAATGATCCCGGCATGTTCTTCCGCATCTCGACCGTCGTCACGCTGGTTGGCGGAACCATGTTCCTGATGTGGCTGGGCGAGCAGATCACCGCCCGCGGCATCGGCAACGGCATTTCGCTGATCATCTTTTCCGGCATCGTCGCCGGCCTGCCGCGCGCCATCTCCGGCACGCTGGAGCTCGGCCGCACCGGCGCCCTATCGACCGGGCTGATACTCGCGATCATCGTGCTGGCTATCATCGTCATCGCGCTGATCGTGTTCTTCGAGCGCGCGCAGCGCCGCCTGCTGATCCAGTATCCGAAGCGCCAGGTCGGCAACCGCATGTTCCAGGGCGATACCTCGCATCTGCCGCTGAAGCTCAACACGTCGGGCGTCATTCCGCCGATCTTCGCGTCGTCGCTGCTTTTGCTGCCGGCAACGGTCGCCGGCTTCTCGCAGACGACAAACCTGCCGGCATGGGCAAGCACCGTGCTCGCTTCGCTCGGCCACGGCCAGCCGCTCTACATGCTGTTCTATGCGGCAATGATCGTGTTCTTCGCCTTCTTCTACACGGCCATCGTGTTCAATCCGAAGGACACCGCCGACCAGCTCAAGAAGCATTCCGGCTTCATTCCGGGCTACCGTCCGGGTGAGCGCACCGCCGATTACATCGACTATGTCCTGACGCGCATCACCGTCGTCGGCGCCATCTATCTGGTGCTGGTGTGCCTGCTGCCCGAGTTCCTGATTTCGGCGACTGGCGTACCATTCTACCTCGGTGGCACATCGCTTCTGATCGTGGTCAGTGTAACCCTCGATACGGTGGCGCAGATCCAGGGTCACCTGATCGCGCACCAGTATGAGGGCCTGATCAAGAAGTCGAAGCTGCGCGGGGGGAAGAAGGCCAGATGAGATTGATATTGCTTGGGCCGCCAGGAGCGGGCAAGGGGACGCAAGCACAAAGACTGGTAGAAAAATACGGCATACCGCAGCTGTCGACGGGCGACATGCTGCGGGCGGCCGTGCAGGCCGGTACCGAAGTCGGCAAGCGCGCCAAGGCGGTGATGGATGCCGGCGAGCTGGTTTCCGACGCAATCGTCAACGCCATCGTGGCCGAGCGCATCGACCAGCCCGATTGCACCAACGGGTTCATCCTCGACGGATATCCGCGCACGCTGGTGCAGGCTGATGCGGTTGAATCGATGCTCGCCGAGCGCGGCATTGGCCTCGATGCCGTGATCGAGTTCGTCGTCGACGACAAAGCGTTGGTCGGCCGCATCGTCAAGCGCGCCGACGACGCCAAGGCCGCCGGACAGCCGGTGCGCAAGGACGACAATCCGGTGGTGTTCGAAGAGCGCCTGCGGGAATATTACAAGAAGACGGCGCCGCTGATCGGCTATTATTACGCCAAACGCTCGCTTAGGAGTGTCGACGGCATGGCTCCTGTCGACACCGTGACGGCGGAGATTGAAGCGCTGCTCGCGGCGGTGACGCGGGAGACCGTTACGGTAAAGTAAAGATTGCGCTTGACTGGAACGGTTCGCTGGGTTATGGCGGCCCGTCTTCCTATCAGGCATGAGGCTTGCTTGTCCGCAAGGGCAAGGCAGCCGCATTGAAACTAGGGAACTCCCGCAAGGGCCGGCCTCCACCGGACGCGGGGTAATTTGAACAGCGCCGCGCATGCCTTGTTTTGAAGGCCGGCCGGTCCCACATGGAGAAGAGAAGAATATGGCTCGTATAGCCGGCGTCAACATTCCGACCAACAAGCGCGTCGTCATTGCGCTTCAGTACATTCACGGCATTGGCAAGAAGTTCGCCCAGGAGATCGTCGACAAGGTCGGCATCCCGGCCGAACGCCGCGTCAACCAGCTGACCGACGCGGAAGTGCTGCAGATCCGCGAGACCATCGACCGCGACTACCAGGTCGAAGGCGACCTGCGCCGCGAAGTGTCGATGAACATCAAGCGTCTCATGGACCTCGGCTGCTACCGCGGCCTGCGTCACCGCCGTTCGCTGCCGGTTCGCGGTCAGCGCACGCACACCAATGCACGCACCCGCAAGGGCCCGGCCAAGTCGATCGCCGGCAAGAAGAAGTAAGTGAGCGATAGCGAGTAGCCATTAGCGAGTAGGGGTCCCTATTCGCTAGTCCCTGCTCACTACTCGCTTTCAAAGGTGGAGCCGCTGGCATTACGGCGGTGTAGAGATCAACTGAAAGGACTATCATGGCCAAGGAAGCCGCTCGTGTTCGCCGTCGCGAACGCAAGAACATCTCGTCGGGCGTTGCCCACGTCAATTCGACCTTCAACAACACGATGATCACCATCACCGACGCGCAGGGCAATTCCATTGCCTGGTCGTCGGCCGGTGCCCAGGGCTTCAAGGGTTCGCGCAAGTCGACCCCGTTCGCCGCCCAGATGGCTGCCGAAGACGTCGCCAAGAAGGCCCAGGAACACGGCATGCGCATGCTCGAAGTCGAGGTCTGCGGACCCGGCTCCGGTCGTGAATCGGCGCTTCGCGCCCTGCAGGCTGCCGGCTTCACCATCACCTCGATCCGTGATGTGACGCCGATCCCGCACAATGGCTGCCGCCCGCGCAAGAAGCGCCGCGTCTAAGACATTACCGAACGCCGCGCGAGCGCCTCAAGGCGCTCCTCCACGGCACTCCAGGTCGCCCGCCACGATTGGATGGTGGCGGGTCAACGGAAGGAAAGCATCATGATCCAGAAAAATTGGCAGGAACTGATCAAGCCGAACAAGATCGAGTTCTCGTCGAAGAAGAAGACGCTGACCACGCTGGTCGCCGAGCCGCTCGAGCGCGGCTTCGGCCTGACGCTCGGCAACGCGCTGCGCCGCGTGCTTTTGTCTTCGCTGCGCGGTGCGGCTGTCACCGCCGTGCAGATCGACGGCGTTCTGCATGAATTCTCGTCGATTGCCGGCGTGCGTGAGGACGTGACCGACATCGTCCTCAACATCAAGGAAATCGCCATCCGCATGGAAGGCGATGGTCCCAAGCGCATGGTCGTTCGCAAGCAGGGCCCGGGTGCGGTTCTGGCTGGCGACATCCAGACGGTTGGCGACGTCGAGATCCTCAACCCGGACCACGTCATCTGCACGCTGGACGAGGGCGCTGAAATCCGCATGGAATTCACCGTCGACACCGGCAAGGGTTACGTGCCGGCCGACCGCAACCGCGCCGAAGACGCGCCGATCGGCCTGATCCCGGTCGACAGCCTGTATTCGCCGGTCAAGAAGGTCTCCTACAAGGTCGAAAATACCCGCGAGGGCCAGGTTCTCGACTATGACAAGCTGACCATGACCATCGAGACCGACGGTTCGATCTCGGGCGAGGACGCGGTGGCATTCGCTGCCCGCATCCTGCAGGACCAGCTTGGCCTGTTCGTCAATTTCGACGAGCCGCAGAAGGAAGTCGCCACCGAAGCCGTCACAGAGCTCGCCTTCAACCCGGCGCTGCTCAAGAAGGTCGACGAACTCGAGCTTTCGGTGCGTTCGGCCAACTGCCTGAAGAACGACAACATCGTCTACATCGGCGATCTCATCCAGAAGACCGAAGCCGAGATGCTGCGCACCCCGAACTTCGGCCGCAAGTCGCTGAACGAGATCAAGGAAGTGCTCGCGGCGATGGGCCTGCACCTCGGCATGGAAGTGCCGGACTGGCCGCCGGAAAACATCGAAGACCTCGCCAAGCGTTACGAAGACCAATATTGAGCATGAATTTCCAAGGATCGGCGGCGTGAGCCGCTCGATCCGACGGTCATGCGGAAAACCATCAGAGGCCACGGCCTCTTGAACAACTGAAGAAGGAAAAGAGCCATGCGCCACGGTTTTAAAGGCCGCCGCTTCGCCCGAAGCATTAGCCATCGCAAGTCGATGTTCGCCAACCTCGCCGTGTCGCTGCTCGAGCACGAACAGATCGTCACCACCCTGCCGAAGGCGAAGGATCTGCGTCCGATCGTCGAGAAGCTGGTGACGCTCGGCAAGCGCGGCGACCTCCATGCGCGCCGCCAGGTGATTGCCCAGATCGGCAATGAAGGCGTCGTCAAGCGTCTGTTCGACACGATCGCGCCGCGCTACGCCACCCGCAATGGCGGCTATCTGCGCATCATGAAGGCGGGCTTCCGCCACGGCGACAATGCCGCCATGGCGGTCATCGAGTTCGTCGACCGTGACACCGACGCCAAGGGCGCCGGCGACCGCGCTCGCCTCGAAGCTGAAGGCACCAATGAGGAAACCGCGGCCGCATAAGGCTGGGGGTTTCTGGATGAATTCAAAGGGGCCTTCGGGCCCCTTTTTGTTACCAGCGTCCTACGTTTAGCGAGCCTTACGTTTAGCGAGCAAGCGTCAGGTAGTCGCGACCGCTAAGCAGATTCCAATTGAAGGCGCCGGGGATCTCTTCGAACGCCGGTTGGGGATAGGAATAGATACTGTCGAGGGTGGCGCGGGAATCGATATCGCTGACCACTTGCGACACGGTGGAATTGGCCAGGTATTTTTGGGCGTCCCCATCTTCGATGAAGTCTGTATCGACTCGGAAATGAATCTGAATGGGACCCGCGCAGATGTTCAGCAAGATATCGTCGCTCAAGGCGGCGTAGAAAACCGCTGCCTCTTCTGGAGCCCAAAGGCCGGCAGCCAGGAATTCCGAAGGCTTCGTCTCTCCACTGAACCCATCCAATGAGAGCACAAGGCGATCGGTGAGAACCTCAAAATCACCTTCGAGATAGCCCGCTTCTTCGATCTGAAACCAGTTCATCCAATGAGGTGCTTCTTCATCAAAGGAAATTTCGAGCTTTCCGAAAATCCAATAGACCGGAATCGTCCCTGCAGGTTCCGTGACCCAGCCGTCAGGCGGACCCAGCACACCGGCGATGTCGATCATTTTCAGAGAAGGGGAAACGGGCCCAAAAGTGCCGGTCTTCAAAAAGTCACGGAATGACAGGAGTTGTTTTTTCATGAAGGTCGACGAAGGTTCTCAGTTTCAAGCCGACCTATAGCTGCTTTGCGGGCCAGAATAATCAGATTTCAGCGGCTTAGCCTTTCATTTTGCACAATCGTCGGGACAATGGCGCCCGACCTGGAGGATTCGGAATGCACTTCAAACGGCTGTTTCTTGTTGCCCTTTGCGCGCTGGCCGCCTTTGCCGCGGCACCGGCCGTGAAAGACGCCCTGGCCGAGGACGCCGCCAAGCCAGCCGATCCGGGGCTCTCCGATGTGCTGACCGACCTCTTGCATGGCGTCGAAGGCGAGAACGGCACCTCCGGTCCCGACAAGCGCGTGCCGTTCGGCCGCGAAGAGGTACAGCTGTCGTTTGCGCCCCTGGTCAAGCAGACGGCGCCGGCGGTGGTCAATGTCTATGCTTCGCAGACGGCCAAGGTCACGTCGCCCTTCGACGGCGATCCTTTCTTCGAGGAATTCTTCGGCCGCGCACAGCCGCGCGCGCAATCCTCGCTCGGCTCGGGTGTGCTGGTCGACCCGAGCGGCGTCGTCGTCACCAATTTCCACGTGATCAAGGATGCCGACGAGGTCAAGGTCGCGACCGCCGACGGGCGCGAATTCACCTCGAAGGTCATGCTCAAGGACGAGACGCTCGACCTCGCCGTGCTCAAGATCACCTCCGACAAGCCGTTTCCGGTGATCGCCATCGGCGATTCCGACGCGCTCGAGGTCGGCGACCTGGTGCTGGCCATCGGCAATCCGTTCGGCGTCGGCCAGACCACCACCAGCGGCATCGTTTCGGCGCTTGCCCGCAGCCATATCGGCGTTTCGGATTCGGGCTATTTCATCCAGACCGACGCCGCCATCAATCCCGGCAATTCCGGCGGCGCGCTGATCAACATGGGCGGCCAGCTGGTCGGCATCAACACCGCCATCTACAGCCGCAGCGGCGGCTCGATCGGCATCGGCTTTGCCATCCCGGCCAACATGGTGCGTGCCTTCGCCGATGCGGCCAAGGCCGGGCTCGATTTCTTCGAGCGGCCCTATATAGGCGCCGAGTTCGAAGCGGTCACACCTCAGATCGCCGAATCGCTTGGCATGGAGAAGCCGACCGGCGCGCTGGTGTCGTCGGTCGAGGAAGCCGGACCGGCGGCCAAGGCAGGGCTGAAGCCCGGCGATGTCGTGCTGCAGCTCAATGGCACGACCGTCGAAGGCATCGAGGCGCTGGACTACCGCATGGCGACCCTGTCGATCGGCACCAAGGCGACCTTCGCCATCCTGAGCAAGGGCCAGCAGGCGACGATGGAGATCGCACTGGAGCGCGCGCCGGAAGGCGCCAAGGCGTCGGAAGTGACGCTGCATGGCCGCAGCCCATTCTCCGGCGCCAAGGTCGCGGAACTGTCGCCCAGGCTCGCCCAGCGGCTTGGCCTGCGCACCGACCTCAAGGGCGTCACCGTGGTCGACATCAACCGCGATTCGCCGGCTGCCGATTTCGGCTTCCAGCCCGGCGACATCGTGCGCGAGGTGAACGGCACCACCGTCGATACGGCGGCGACACTGGCGCAGCTTGCCCAGCAGGATACACGCTGGTGGCGCTTTACCGTCGAGCGCGGCGGGCAGATACTGCGCCAGGTGTTGCGTTACTGAGGCGATCTTCCCATTTCTGAGGATCGTGCTCCAACCAGAAGACCTAGATGGCCGATCTGTTCAGCGTCGATGAACCGGAAAGAGCGCCGCCCGGCCGGCCTTTGGCCGATCGGCTGCGCCCGAAAAACCTTGGCGAGGTCGTCGGCCAGGAGCATCTGACCGGCCCCGACGGCGCACTGACGCGGCTCATCAACTCCGGTTCGCTCGGCTCGATGATTTTCTGGGGGCCACCCGGCACCGGCAAGACTACCGTTGCGCGGCTGCTGGCCGGCGAGACCCGTCTTGCTTTCGAGCAGATATCGGCGGTGTTTTCCGGCGTCGCCGACCTGAAGAAAGTGTTCGAAGCAGCGAAGCTGCGCCGCACCAATGGCCGCCAGACGCTGCTGTTCGTCGACGAGATCCATCGCTTCAACCGTGCCCAGCAGGACTCTTTCCTCCCGGTCATGGAGGATGGAACAGTTGTTCTGGTCGGCGCCACCACCGAAAATCCATCGTTCGAGCTGAACGCCGCGCTTCTGTCGCGAGCGCGGGTGCTGGTGTTTCACTCGCTGGGCGAGGACAGCATCGCCAAACTGATGACGCGGGCGGAGGAGACGGAGGGCAGGGCGCTGCCGCTCGACGACGAGGCGCGGGCGATGCTCATCCGCATGAGCGATGGCGACGGCCGGGCCTCGCTGACGCTGGCCGAGGAAGTCTGGCGCGCCGCCAAACCCGGCGAGGTTTTTGATCCCGAAGGGTTGCAGCGCATCGTGCAGCGCCGCGCGCCGATCTATGACAAGGGCCAGGACGGTCACTACAATCTGATCTCGGCGCTGCACAAGTCGGTGCGCGGGTCCGATCCGGACGCGGCGCTTTATTATCTTGCCCGCATGTTCGACGCCGGCGAGGATCCGCTCTATCTCGGCCGCCGGCTGGTGCGCATGGCGATGGAGGATATCGGGCTCGCCGACCCGCAGGCGCTGGTCGTGGCCAACGCCGCCAAGGACGCATACGACTACCTCGGCTCGCCCGAAGGCGAACTGGCCTTCGCCGAGGCCACCGTCTATCTCGCCACCGCGCCCAAATCCAACGCCGTCTATACCGCCTTCAAGGCAGCCACGCGGGCGGCGAAGGAGTTCGGTTCGCTGCTGCCGCCCAAGCACATCCTCAACGCGCCGACCAAGCTGATGAAAGAGGAGGATTACGGCGCCGGCTACCGCTACGATCACGACCAGCCCGATGCCTTTTCCGGCCAGGACTATTTCCCCGAAAAGATGGGCCGGCAGACCTTTTACGATCCGCCCGAACGCGGCTTCGAGCGCGATATCAAGAAACGGCTGGACTATTGGGCAAAGCTGCGCAGCGAGCGGGAAAAATAGGTGCGCGGGACAAACGGGACGAACTCGGCCTGCCCGCGATGAACTGAAATTCTGTCCCCGCCAGTCACAGCAGTGTGATTGTACCGCATGACAAAAAGCCCTATCACGTCGCATGACTCGGCCGGGAGGCTGCCAGGACGGGCGATAATTCGGAACGGGGACAGCGCGCCGCGCGAACAGAAAATGACAAAATCCCTTCGCAAAATGCTTCGCCAGGCTGTGATTGCTGTCCCGCTGCTCGCGCTCGGATTCTATTTCGTTCCGATCCTGACCACGATCTGGATCGTCTGCGGCCTGATCGATGTGCTGCGCAACGCCAACAAGGATCTGTCGCTGTTGCGCGGCTATTTCCTCGGCAATGGCATCTTCACCTGGCTGCTGTCGCCCTTCAATCTGCTGGTGGACCTCGTTTGCTACAGGAACCCGGGCGTGTGGAAGCTGGAGCAGTTTCCCGCCGATTATCAGCGCGAGGTCAACGAGGTTCTTGACGTCTTCAAGGCGCGCAAGGACGAGATCATCGCCGATATCGACGCCAATTTCGGCACCGGTCGTCGCGGCATGTATGTCTATCAGTGGTACGGCAAGCACCGGATCGACAATGTCGCGGAATTCAACAAGGATTTCAAATACATCAAGACCATTGCCGTGTCTGTCTTCAGAGGCAAGGAATCGACTTCCTGGCATTTCGGACCGCTGCGGCTCAGCCTGCGCATCCTCTACAATCTCTTGCCGGTGAAGGCAGAGGTTTTCGTCGAATGCAACGGCGCCAGGAATTACTGGCACGACAACCCGCTCTATATTTTCGACGACACGCTGCTGCACCGCTCGGTCAACGAGTATGATGGGCGCCGCTACTGCGTGTTCATGGACATCATCCGCCCGTCGCCGTTCCCCGGTTTCATCGCCGGACTTCTGGCCATCGTTTCGGTCACCGTCGAGCGCATCAATTCCATGTTCTACAAGAACTGGAAGATGATCGGCTCGAGCAAGGCAAAGAAGGTCGAGACGACCTGAGGCGTTGGTCTGAAGGGATTGACCGCACTGCCTTGGCCGGGCAGTAAACGGGCATGTTCAATCTGCTTCTTGTTGTGGTCGGCGGCGGCATCGGCGCCGGCATCCGCCACCTGACCACCATCGGCGCCTTGCGCGTCGTCGGCCCCAACTACCCCTGGGGGACAATGGCGATCAACATCCTCGGCTCCTTTGTTATGGGGCTGTTCGTCGCCGCGCTGATGCGGCGCGGCGGTTCCAATGAGCTCCGGCTGTTCGTCGCCACGGGCATCCTTGGCGGCTTCACCACCTTCTCCGCCTTTTCGCTCGATTTCGCGACCCTGTGGGAGCGCGGAGCGACGCTGCCGGCGTTGGGATATGCGCTGGCCAGCGTCGTTGGCGCCATTATCGCCCTGTTTCTGGGACTTTGGCTCGCAAGAACCGTTTCATAGTGTTATTGCCCGGCCTAGAGCACGGCGCATCCTCCTGGACGCGCTGCAGAAACTTTGATCTTGCGCATGATCCTTTCCGAAAGCCGGAGTAGATTTTCGGGGTCACGCGTTAGAAACGGATAAAGCGAAAATCATGGCAGGCGTAGAACAGATCACGGTGGAGGCCGGCGAGGCGGGCATGCGGCTCGATCGCTGGTTCAAGACCCATTTCCCCGGCCTCGGCTTTGGCCATCTGCAGAAGTTGCTGCGCTCGGGCCAGATCCGCGTCGATGGCGGCCGGGTCAAGGCCGACAGCCGTGTCGAGCCCGGTCAGGTGGTGCGTGTGCCGCCGCTCGAGGTCGACAAGAAGGGCGAGAGTGCGCTTACGGGTTACTCGATCCGCAACCAGGGCGACGCCGATGTGCTGGCCAAGATGCTGATCCACGAAGATCCAAAAGTCTTCGTCTTCAACAAGCCGGCGGGCCTGGCGGTGCAAGGCGGCTCGGGCGTCACCCGCAATGTCGACGACATGCTGGAGGCCTGGCGCAGCCAGAAGGGTGAGAAGCCGCGCCTGGTGCACCGGCTCGACCGCGACACATCGGGCGTGCTGGTGGTTGCTCGCACCAGGCTTGCGGCGATGAAGCTTTCCGAGTCATTCCGGGCGCGTGAGACCAAGAAGACCTATTGGGCGCTGGTCAAGGGTGTCCCGCCCAAGCGCGAGGACAAGATCTCGACCTGGCTGATCAAGGAACCGACCGAGGACGGCGACCGCGTGCGCGTGGCAGCCCATGGCGAAAAGGGCGCCGACCACGCCGTGTCCTACTACCGCATCATCGAGCAGGCGGCTCAGACGATGACCTGGCTGGAAATGGAGCCGTACACTGGCCGCACCCACCAGCTGCGCGTTCATGCCGCCTATATCGGCTGCCCGATCCTTGGCGACCCCAAATATTTCGAGGCCGACACCAACTGGGACTTTCCGGGCGGCATTCAGAACCGCCTGCATCTGCATGCGCGCCGCATCGTCATTCCGCACCCGGACAAGGGCGTCATCGACGTCACCGCGCCGATGCCGCCGCATATGCGCCAGAGCTGGAACCTGATCGGCTTCGACGACGCCAGCGCGGAGGACTGACATTGGCCGTTGCCTCGGCATTGGATCGCCGCGATGCGGTCGATCTGGCGGCTGCTTCCATCATGGTCGGGCTGACCTTTTCCTGGGGCCTGAACTACGTCGCCGCCAAGATCTCCTATGCCGGCTTCGATCCGGTTTTCGTCTCGATCGCACGCTCGATCATCGGCGGGCTCTGTGTGCTCGGCTGGTGCTGGCTGCGCGGCATCAGGCTGTTTAAGGCCGACGGGTCGCTTGTCGCCGGCATCATTGTCGGCGTGCTGTTCGGCGTCGAGTTCCTGTGCCTCTATATCGGGCTGGAATACACGACCGTTGCTCGCAACACACTGCTGGTCAACACCATGCCGTTCTGGGTCCTGATCGGCGGCCATTTCCTGCTCGGTGAGCGTATCAACGCGCGCAAGCTTGGCGGGCTCGTTCTCGCCTTCTGCGGCCTGGTGGCGGTGTTTTCCGACGGGATTGCCGGCGGCACCGACGTGACCTTGATGGGCGATCTGCTCAGCCTCGGCTCCGGTATCCTGTGGGCGGCGACCAGTATCGTCATCAAGCGTTCGAAACTGGTCGAGACCAGTGCCGAGAAATTGCTGCTTTATCAGCTGGCCGGTGCGGCCATTGTCGGTGTCCTGGTTCTGCCTTTCGCCGGCCCGCCGATCCGCGCGGTCAGTGCCTTGCCGACATTGGCGCTGCTGTTCCAGTCGCTCTATATAGTTGCCTTCACCTATGTGCTGTGGTTCTGGCTGCTCAGGCGCTATCCGGCATCGGGCCTGTCGAGCTTCGCCTTCCTGTCGCCGGTGTTCGGCGTCCTCTGCGGCGCTATCATTCTGGGCGAGGCGCCGACGACCAGGATCTTTGTGGCGCTTGGGCTGATCGCTGTCGGCCTGATCATCGTCAACCGGCCGGCGCGCAAGCAGGTACCTGGATAGAAAGTTCGACCATGCGTGACATCCTCAACGACCTCGAAGCGGGAAAGCATCTGTCCGATCCGGATCCGGTGCGCCGCGCGCAGATCCAGATGAAGACGCACCTGCCGAAGCGCTTCTACAAGGACGTGTCGGTCGCAGCTGTGGAAGACGGTTTTGCCGTCCATCTCGACGGCAAGCCGGTGCGCACGCCGGGCAAGGCGCTGCTGGCGCTGCCGACCGAGAAGGCCGCCGCCCTGGTCGCCAATGAGTTCGCTGCACAGGGCGAGACCATCGACCCGGTCACGATGCCGGTGTTGCGTCTGGTCAACACCGCCATCGACGGCGTCGCCAGCGACCCGCAGGCGGTGCTGGAGGACGTCTTGCGCTTTGCCTCGTCCGATCTGACCTGCTACCGCGCCGACGCGCCGCAGGGGCTGGTCGAGCGGCAGAACCAGCATTGGGATCCGGTGATCGACTGGGCGAGGGTGACATTAGGGGCTCGGTTCAACCTCGCCGAGGGCATCATCCATGTCGAACAGCCGCGCGAGAGCATCGCAGTGCTCGGCGCTCATCTTGCCCAGCGTGCCGAGCCGCTGCGGCTGGCCGCAATCCATGTCATGACTTCGCTGACCGGGTCGGCGCTGCTGGCGCTGGCGGTCGATTACGGTGCGCTCGATGGCGATGCGGCTTGGGCCGCCGGCCATGTCGACGAGGACTGGCAGGTCGAGCACTGGGGCCAGGACGCCGAGGCTGTCGCACGCCGCTCGGCCCGCAAACGCGACATGATGGCGGCCGTCGGCCTGCTCGACGCGCTGAAGACCTGATCCTCGGCCTTTTGCCGCACTGCACCTAATACCAAAGTCATAAATCCAAGGTCTGTCTGCCTCCGGCGGTCGCTTTCTGTCATTTTTTACGCCGATGGCTGGTTCGAGTCGCGTTCAGAGGGAACGCCGACGATGACGCCCAGCGTCGAAGGCAGACGATTCACGGGAGGACAGTTCAATGGCATTGGCATCGACCGCCGGCGGAGCCAGCCGCGGCATGACACGAGAGGAGAAGAAGGTCATCTTCGCCTCCTCGCTGGGCGCGGTTTTCGAATGGTATGATTTCTATCTCTACGGAGCGTTGGCCGGCGCGATCGGCTTGACCTTCTTCAACTCGTTTCCCGAAAGCACCCGCTACATCTTCACGCTGCTGGTCTTCGCCGCCGGCTTCATCGTGCGCCCGTTCGGCGCGCTGGTGTTCGGCCGCATCGGCGATCTCGTCGGCCGCAAATACACATTCCTTGTCACCATCATGATCATGGGTCTGTCGACTTTCCTTGTCGGCCTGCTTCCGGGTTCAGAGACACTGGGCATTCTGGCGCCGATCCTGTTGATCGCGCTGCGCATGCTGCAGGGCCTGGCGCTTGGCGGCGAGTACGGCGGCGCCGCGACCTATGTCGCGGAACATGCGCCGGATGACCGGCGCGGCTTCTACACGTCATGGATCCAGACGACGGCGACGCTCGGCCTGTTCCTGTCGCTGATTGTCATCCTGCTGGTGCAGAATTCTGTAAGCAAGGACGCCTTCAACGCCTGGGGATGGCGCATTCCTTTCCTGGTCTCGGCCATCCTGCTCGGCATTTCGGTCTGGATCCGGCTGTCGCTTTCGGAATCGCCGACCTTCCTGCGCATGAAGGAAGAGGGCAAGAGTTCCAAGGCGCCGCTGTCGGAAGCCTTCGGCCAGTGGAAAAACGCCAAGATCGCCATCCTGGCGCTGTTCGGCCTCACCGCCGGTCAGGCCGTGGTCTGGTACAATGGTCAGTTCTACGCACTGTTCTTCCTGGCCAATGTGCTCAAGGTCGACGCGCAGTCGGTGAACATCATGATTGCCATTGCGCTGGCACTCGGTACGGGCTTCTTCGTCTTCTTCGGCTGGCTGTCCGACAAGATCGGCCGCAAGCCGATCATCATGGCCGGCCTTGCGCTGGCGGTCGTCACCACCTTCCCGCTGTTCAAGGCGTTGACCTGGGCCGCCAATCCGGCGCTCGCCACAGCACAGCAGAACACGCGCGCCACAGTGACGGCGGCTCCGGGAGACTGCAACTTCCAGTTCAATCCGACCGGCACGCGCGTACCGGTCAGTTCGTGCGATATCGCGACCGATTTCCTTGCCAAGAACTCGGTGCCTTACGACATCGTCTCGACGGCGGCGGCGGGGACCCCGGCGAGTGTCATGATCGGCAGCGAAACCGTGGCGTCTTATGATGCCAAGGCCGCGGGCGACAAGAAGGCTGCCAGCGACGCTGCCTTCAAGAAGGGTATCAACCTCGCGCTTCAGGGTGGCGGTTATCCGCTGAAGCGTGCTGCCGCCAAGGTTGCCGACCAGAAGCTCGACGCCTTTGTCGCGGCCAATCCTGAACTGAAGCTCGACGCGGCAGCCATCCGCGCCGGCGAAAAGACCGCGGTCCCGACCGAACAGGCGATCAAGGACAAGGTGCTGACCAAGGACGAAGCCGCGGGCGCCACCGAGGTGACCGTCTACAGCGTTCCGGCAGCGGGCGCGTTCGCGATGTTTGCCGACCCCGCACAGGTCAACTGGGCCAAGGTCATCGGCATCCTGTTCATCCTGGTCCTCTACGTGACCATGGTCTACGGGCCGATCGCGGCGATCCTGGTCGAGATGTTCCCGACACGCATCCGCTACAGCGGCATGTCACTGCCCTATCACATCGGCAATGGCTGGTTCGGCGGCCTGCTGCCCGCGATCGTGTTCGCGTTCAGCGCCTACAAGGGCGATATCTACTATGGTCTTTGGTATCCGGTGGTGATCGCGGCGGTGACGCTGATCATCGGCATGATCTTCGTCAGGGATACGCTCGGCACCGACCTGCATACCAAGCAGTAGCCGACGGCTCTGTATCAAACAAAAAACCCGGCGCGAGCGATCGCGCCGGGTTTTTGATTTGTGGGCCTGTTCGATCTATCAGCGCGGAAGACGCCTAGCTCTTGCGAGGCTGTTCGGCCTCCGCAATGGCGGCCTCATGATACCAGGCCTCGCCATGGTGAAGCGGGTGATCGCGCAGCGAAGCAAGCTCTGCCGCAAACTTGGCCTTTACGCCTAAATTTGAGGCACCCGCACGCGCTGCCACCGGGAACATCAGGATTTTGGCCGACGGACGGGCTGAGGTGATTTCCATGGTCGGTCTCCTTTCTTCTGGAGAGGCTCTTCGATTCATCTTTCCATCAAGGTAGGTCCTGCAATCCTTTTAGGCAAGATGCCTAAAGAAAGATCGGCATTTGCCTGTTATTTAAGCAAATTCTGCCTTTGATTGATCCGGGCGCATCGCTTAGGCGGCTTGCCATCACCGGCGGGATGAAAGGGCATTTTTGCCGCACCCTGACCAACTGATCTGGCACACGGTTTGCATTTTATCGACCGGCAGCTGGGCTGCTGGATGGCTCGGCGCGCCGGCGTCATCCAGGTTCGGTGATCAAGCAACGAGAGGCTCTAGAATGACGAAATACAAGCTCGAGTATATCTGGCTCGATGGTTACACGCCGGTCCCCAATCTTCGCGGCAAGACCCAGATCAAGGAGTTCGCCGAGTTCCCGACGCTCGAGCAGCTGCCGCTGTGGGGCTTCGACGGTTCTTCGACGCAGCAGGCCGAAGGCCACAGCTCCGACTGCGTGCTGAAGCCGGTCGCCGTATTCCCGGACCCGGCCCGCAGCAATGGCGTGCTGGTGATGTGCGAAGTGATGATGCCAGATGGCGTGACGCCGCATGTGTCCAACAAGCGCGCCACCATCCTCGACGACGAGGGCGCCTGGTTCGGCTTCGAGCAGGAGTATTTCTTCTACAAGGACGGCCGTCCGCTCGGCTTCCCCGAGAGCGGCTATCCGGCGCCGCAGGGCCCGTACTACACCGGCGTCGGCTATTCGAATGTCGGCCCGATCGCGCGCCAGATCGTCGAGGAGCATCTCGACCTTTGCCTCGCAGCAGGCATCAACCATGAAGGCATCAACGCCGAAGTGGCGAAGGGCCAGTGGGAATTCCAGATTTTCGGCAAGGGCTCCAAGAAGGCCGCCGACCAGATGTGGATGGCCCGCTATCTCTTGCAGCGCCTGACCGAAAAATACGAGATCGACATCGAGTATCACTGCAAGCCGCTCGGCGACACCGACTGGAACGGCTCGGGCATGCACGCCAACTTCTCGACCGCCTATATGCGCGAAGTCGGCGGCAAGGCCTATTTCGAAGCGCTGATGGCTCAATTCGACAAGAACCTGATGGACCACATCGCCGTCTACGGCCCGGACAACGACAAGCGCCTGACCGGCAAGCATGAGACCGCTCCGTGGAACCGCTTCAGCTACGGCATCGCCGACCGAGGCGCCTCGATCCGCGTGCCGCATTCCTTCGTCAACAATGACTACAAGGGCTACCTGGAAGACCGCCGCCCGAATTCGCAAGGCGACCCCTATCAGATCGCTTCGCAGATCCTGAAGACCATCGCGGAGGTTTCGACCAGCGCCCAGGTTTCGGCGGCCGCCTAAGCATCTATAGCGGCGCAGGCTTCGTAAGCCTGCGCCGTAGCCTGCTGCTACCACGTCTACGGTCTGCTATTGGTCAAACAAAAACCCCGGCGTCTGAACTGACGCCGGGGTTTTTCCTTGTCGCTGAGGCTTATCGTTCAGACCGAATAGTACATGTCGTATTCGACCGGATGCGGGGTCATTTCGAAGCGCATCACTTCGGCCATCTTGAGCTCGATGTAGCTGTCGATCTGGTCGTCGTCGAAGACGCCGCCGGCTTTCAGGAAGCCGCGGTCCTTGTCCAAGCTTTGCAGCGCTTCGCGCAGCGAACCGCAGACGGTCGGAATCTTCTTCAGTTCCTTCGGCGGCAGATCGTAAAGATCCTTGTCCATCGGCTGTCCCGGGTGGATCTTGTTCTTGATGCCGTCGAGGCCGGCCATCAGCATGGCGGCGAAAGCGAGGTAGGGGTTCGCGCCCGGATCGGGGAAGCGGACCTCGACGCGCTTGGCTTTCGGGGACGAGCCGAACGGAATGCGGCACGAGGCCGAACGGTTGCGCGCGGAGTAGGCGAGCAGCACCGGGGCTTCATAGCCAGGCACAAGGCGCTTGTAGGAGTTGGTCAGCGGGTTGGTGAAGGCGTTGATCGCCTTGGCGTGCTTGATGATGCCGCCGATGTAGAACAGGCACGACTCCGACAGGCCGGCATATTCATTGCCGGCGAAGGTCGGCTTGCCGTTCTTCCAGATCGACTGGTGGACGTGCATGCCCGAGCCGTTGTCGCCGAAAATCGGCTTCGGCATGAAGGTGGCCGTCTTGCCATAGGCGTTGGCGACCTGGTGCACGACATATTTGTAGATCAGCATCTTGTCGGCGTTGCGGACCAGCGTGTCGAACTTGATGCCGAGCTCGTGCTGGGCAGCGGCAACCTCGTGATGGTGCTTTTCGACGCGCACGCCCATTTCGGCGAGCACGGTCAGCATTTCGGAGCGCATGTCCTGCGCGCTGTCGATCGGCGGCACAGGGAAGTAGCCGCCCTTGACGCGCGGGCGGTGGCCGAGATTGCCGGTCTCGTAGTCGGTGTCGTCGTTGGACGGCAGTTCGGTCGAGTCCAGCTTGAACCCGGTGTTGTAGGGATCGGCCTTGTACTTGACGTCGTCGAAGACGAAGAACTCGGCTTCGGGGCCGACATAGATGGTGTCGCCGATGCCTTCGGCCTTCATGTAGGCCTCGGCCTTCTTGGCGGTGCCGCGCGGGTCGCGGTTGTAGGATTCGCCGGAGACCGGATCGAGAATGTCGCACAGGATGACCATGGTCGACTGGGCGAAGAACGGATCCATATGGACGGTGTCCGCATCGGGCATCAGCACCATGTCGGACTCGTTGATCGCCTTCCAGCCGGCGATCGAGGAGCCGTCGAACATGACGCCGTCCGCGAACATGTCTTCCTCGACCTCGATGACATCCATCGTGACGTGCTGCAGCTTGCCCTTCGGATCGGTGAAGCGCAGGTCGACGAATTTCACGTCGTTGTCCTTGATCTGCTTCATGATGTCTTTGGCTGTCGTCATGTCGTTTCTTCCCTGTGTGGATGACGTTTCGAGGAGACGTTAATCTGAAATCAGAAAGCTCAGACGGCGTCCATCCCCGTTTCGCCGGTGCGGATGCGAACGACCTCCTCGATGTTGGAGACGAAGATCTTGCCGTCGCCGATGCGGCCGGTCTGCGCCGCCTTGCGGATGGCTTCGATGGCGCCTTCGACGGCGTCGTCGCCCAGCACCACTTCGATCTTCACCTTGGGCAGGAAGTCGACGACATATTCGGCGCCGCGATAGAGTTCGGTATGGCCTTTCTGGCGGCCAAAGCCCTTGGCCTCGGTCACGGTTATGCCTTGCAGACCGGCCTCCTGAAGCGCTTCCTTCACTTCGTCTAGCTTGAACGGCTTGATGATCGCTTCGATCTTTTTCATGTAAAAAGTGGCCTCCACTGCCAAAAAAACGGGTTGTGCGCCCCGCTTGCGCCTCCATCAAGCACGAACTGTGCCAATTTCAGCCCACGCGAAGCGGTTTCGCGCAATTCCAATGCCGCGCCGCGCCGGGATGCACATTCGCGTCATCCTCTGCTTCGGCTGCGGCAAAGCTGCCCGAAGCCTACACATTGCCGCTTCGGGCGTCTGCACGATAATTAGGCAGATTGCGCATTTTGCAGGCCCGCGCGGATCCGTGCAGTCGGGCGGCCTGGCAGATTTGACCCATCATTCCCGGTGTGGGCATATCCGCGTCAACGACGCAGTGAAAGGTGGACGAATGAAGGGTGTATTTGGGCGCGGGCAGTCTTCACGTGGCTCTGCCGGCTCCGGTGGCGGTTCGACTGGTGGCGGACCACCGCGGGCCGTGGATTTTCCATGGCGCGACAAACCTGACAGCGCCGCCTGCAACTTTGCATTCGGACATTTGCGCGATAATCTTCCGCAGCTTGTGGCGGTGAATGGACGCATCCATGCCGAGACCATCGTTTCGGTTGCGGGAGCGATTGCCGGCTTTGCCGCGCAGTGCGCTCTGCTCAGCGGCCGCACACCCGAGCTAGACATCGTGACGACCAAGGACGGGTCGCGTTTCCTGTTCGGCGAGCCGCTGAACGAGATGCTCTTTGCCCGCGACAACAAGAAGGCTCCGGAGCGGCTCTGGAACCTCGCTGCCGGAACGGCGATCAACAACGGCCTGCCGCCGAATGGTATGCCTTCGCTGGAGGCCATGTTCGCCCATGTCTCGCAGACGCTGGGCGGCCCACTGGAGGGGCTGCCGTCGGTCGGCAAAAATCATCATCCGCATTTCCCGGTCAGGAAATTGCTTGGATTTGCATGGCCAATGGCGGTGACGTGTCTGACCGGCCGTCTGCCGAATGCGACAATTGTCTATGGCGAGGCCGATGTGACCAATTGGCCGGCCATCACCGCCAATGTGGCGGCATTGATTCTCGGTCAGGCCAAGGATTTGCTCCACCCGAAGCTCGGTCTCACCATCGTCATGGAATCGGCGATCTATGCCTCAAAGGTCGATCCGGGCCTCGTGTCCGGCCGAGCTCCCGACGCTGCCACGCAAGGCGGATGAACCGAAGGACGTACCAGCGATGGGTTTGCCAGCCGGCGCCAAATTGGAACTGCTGTCGCCGACCGAGATGGCGGATGCCGACCGGTTGGCAATCGCGGCCGGTCCACTGGACGGCTATGGCCTGATGAAGCGCGCCGGCGAAGCGGTCGCGGCGGTGGTGTTGGCGCGCTATCCTTCAGCCACTAGGGTGCATGTGCTGTGCGGCCCCGGCAATAATGGCGGCGACGGCTTTGTCGTGGCGCGGCTGTTGGCGGAGACGGGTGTCGATGTCGCGCTGTGGGCGTCAGGCGAACCGAGGGCAGGCAGCGATGCCGCGATCGCCGCGGCCCAATGCCTGCTGGAGCGCAAGCCGCTAGCGGCTTTTGCCGCCGAGCCAGGCTCGTTGATTGTCGATGCTCTCTATGGCGCGGGCCTATCCAAGGACCTTTCGGGCGATGCCGCACGCGCGGTCGACAGTGCTGCCCGCCTGTCTGTTGTCGCCGTCGATTTGCCTTCGGGCGTCTCGGGTGACAGCGGCGACATTCTCGGCACGGCATTCCGTGCCGACATCACCGTCACCTTCGCGCGCAAGAAACCGGGGCATCTGCTGTTGCCCGGCCGGGACCGATGCGGCGAGATCGTCGTCGCCAATATCGGCATTGGCGACGATATCATCGCCCAGGTCGCGCCGCACGCATTCGAAAACAAGCCGACGTTCTGGCTCGACGCGTTGCCGGTGCCGGCGGTCGATGCACACAAATACAAACGCGGCCATGTCGGCGTCTTCTCCGGCGGATCGTCGGCGACGGGGGCGGCGCGGTTGGCCGCACTTGCCGCTGCAAGAAGCGGGGCAGGGGCAGTGACCGTGCTGTCTCCTGCCGATGCCATGCAGGTGAACGCCACGCATCTGACCGCGATCATGCTGCGCAAGGCCGACGCTATCGAGGACGTGCAAGACTTTCTCGGCGATCGCCGATCGTCGAGCTTTGTCCTCGGCCCGGGCTTTGGTGTTGGTGACAAGGCGCGCCATTTCGCCCTCGCCGTGCTCGACAGAACACGGCAAGAGGGTGGTGTTGAAGGGTTGGTGCTCGATGCCGACGGCATCACGTCTTTCCTCAACGCGGTCTCAACGCTGTTCGAGGCGGCCGGCAGGCCGGGTGCGCCAGCATTGGTCATGACGCCGCATGAGGGCGAGTTCGGCCGACTGTTTCCCGACATCGCCGACGACAAAAGTCTGTCCAAGCTCGCCAAGGCTCGCGCGGCTGCGGCGCGCGCCAACGCCACTGTCATCTACAAGGGCGCCGACACCGTCATCGCGGCTTCCGACGGCCGCGCCGCGATCAACGCCAATGGCGCGCCATGGCTGGCCACCGCCGGGTCAGGGGACGTGCTTGCCGGCATAATTGCCGCGCTGCTGGCGCAAGGCATGTTGCCCTTCGAAGCAGCTTGCGCCGCTGTCTGGATCCATGCCGAGGCCGGCAGCCGCTTCGGTCCGGGGCTGATCGCGGAGGATCTGCCGCTGGCCCTGGTGCCGGTGCTGCGTGAACTGGTCGATGCACGGCAGAAGGTGGCGATCAGATGAAGCATTTCGCGTTCGTCGTTGCGGCCATCATCGCGCTGTTCGCGTCACATGGCGTGCGTGCTCAAGAGCCCGTGACCATCGTCGACGATCCGGCGGTGCTCGCCGCCCTCGATGCCAAGGGTTTTGGCTTCGCCCGCATTTTCGCCGTCGACGGCCCGGACGATCTGAAGACGCTCTACAGTGAGGCGCCGGCCTATCGTGCCGTTGTCGACATGGTGGCGGCCGATATTGCCACGCTGCGGGCCGAGATAAAGGCCGGCGGGCGCACGCTCTACGAGGTGACCGACGGCAATGTCGGCCGCATCATGGATATGCGCTGGCTGAAGACCGAGGCCGCGCGCTTCCGCCTGGTCGGCGTCGTCAACCGGCTCGACCGGCGTGACTTCAATGTTTTGGCTGGCGACAAAAGCTGTGGCGAGGTGCGCTTCATCTATCGCCTGGCCTACAGTTTCCGCAAGAACGGCAAACTTCTCGCTTCGCGGCTGCCATTCAATTTCAACGCCGTCTACAGCGCGGCGCCGGACGCCGATGGCGGCTGCGTCGGCGTTGCCGGGCGCTGGACACCGCAGATCGACGAAAACGTCGATGCCGGCTGGCTGGCCGGCGGGCCGCTGGCACCGGAGGAACTGAACTTCAAACAGCTTGAGCTCAATGCGCAGGTGGTGCGTTTTCCCTCGGGACAGGAGACCGAGTTTGGCGGGCAGGCGGCCTATCTGATGCGGATCTTCGGCATCGATGGCGCTGCCATCAGCGAGAAGCCGCTGGAAAATACGCCTGACGTTGCGCGACTCTCGGATGATGCCGCACTCAAGAAAAGGCTCGCCGACCACGTCATCGCCAATGTCGCGGCGGTCGATCTCGGCGTCTACGAAATCCCCGACGAATTCCTGGCGAAGGAAATCATTTCGTGGTCGACCTTCGGCAGCGCGAGACAGGCCAACCATCCGTTCACGCCGCTGTTCCAGCCAGCGGATTTCGCCGGCCTGGACTATGCGGCGCTAAAACTGGTGCGGACACCGGAGGCGCTGGTCGAGCGGCTGGACAATGGCGCCTGCCAGGGCTGCCACCAGGCGGGCTCGACGGCCGGCTTTCACTTCATCGGCCTCGACGACAAAACGACGTCGCCTCTCAACCGGATCGAGGTCGGCATCTCGCCGCATCTCCATGCCGAGATTGCGCGACGTGAGGCCTGGCTGCGCGCGACCGAAGAAGGCAAGGAGCCGAACCGCTACCGGCCGCTGTCCTTTGCGCCGCCGGCGACATGGACCGATGCCGGCGATGTCGACTACGCCCCGGCCGAGATGGCGATGCCGTGCCTGATGCCGGATGATGCAAAACGCTTCGGCGCGACCTGGCAATGCGGTGGCGGCACCGTCTGCACGCCGCTGGCGACGGCCTCAGGCGTGCGCACCACGCTGGCGCAATGTCTGTTGCCCAAGGACAGTCCAAAGATGTTTTCGGGCCATCCCTGCCTGACCGGGTCGATCGCCAGCAACCCGTCTCAGCCGTTCAACGACCGCTACAAGATCACCGGCCAGTTCGCTGCTTTTGCGCCGACCTTTTCGCGGACCGCCTACACCTGCCGGCCACCGAAAATCGGCGTACCGGCAGGCATCGCTTATCGCGGCTGCGACGACAAGGACCGCAGCTTCGCCGCCTTCAAGACGGGCAAGCCGATGCCATCGGAAATTTGCGGCATGGTCGGCGGCAAGAAATTCGACACCTGCGTCGCCACCAACAATTTCGACCAGTGCCTCGGCGGCGCGGTCAACCGCGGCAACCGTCCCGCATGTTCGGCCGATCATTTCTGCCGCGAGGATTATATGTGCCAGTCGCTGCCGCCGGACACGCCGGGCGCCGCCAAGGTGAAAGGCATCGGCTACTGCTCGCCGACCTATTTCATCTTCCAGATGCGCATCGACAATCACGCAACGCCTTGGGCGAGCGCGACCAGCGCCCCCAGGGATGCGGGGTTCGGGGCGGCGGAAGAGGAGTGAGCCTGGGAGTTGGGCGACCACCAGTTCAGCGCTGCAGATAGTCTTCCATCCGCGCAGTCCATTTGGTGTCGAATTCCGAAATATGGCGCTGTGCTACGCTCGAGTTCAGCAGCGTCGAGAGCGCGGTCACGGCGATCGGGTCTAGGTCGGGCGGCTCCGTGTAGCCAAGCGCCGCCAGCCGTTGAGCCCATGATGGATGGGTGGACTTTGCGTCATCCGGGCTTGCCCACGCCTTGCGGGCGCAAACATTGAGGCAAATGGGTTCTCGCAGCTGGCCGGCAGCTTCCAGCATGCGCTCGAGCGGCGGTCGCGGCGGACGCAAAGCACCTCGCAATTCATGCTGCAAAGGGTCATAGACCGTCTCCGCGAAATGCACGTCTGCCGTGGCAAGAAGCAACAGCGCGCGTGCGGCGTGCTCGGCGTCGCCGGAGGATGCCGCGTATCGATCTGCCTTGATCTCCGCTTCGCGCGAAAGCCGGATTTCTTCCCGCTCGAACGATTGCGACAGCCAGCCGATAGCGGCGTGGAGCAGGCTGCCTGTGATCGTGGTTCCGGGCGGGGCATACTCGAAGACAAATCCGAAACCGTTTTCGAACTCAGCGAGATTGAGGCTGCCATTGGTATCCTTGTTGCGCACATGCGCGTCCTCATGGGCAAGGATCGCGGCAAGCGCTCTTTCATCGGTCACTGCGAGGAGAGGGATGCCAATGGTTAGAAACAGCCGATTGCCGAGAAGGCCGAGAAGCGTGCGCTCTTCGCGCACGCTGGCGTTCAGGTTGCCCTCTAGTATGACAACCGTGCGCGCAGCACGGCGCGGTCCGGCGACGCTCCGCCACAGCGCCCACAGGCCGGGCGCTTCTGCTTCACTGACGCCTTTGATCTTGCTGCGTCGGAAGCCCGCAAACAATGTGCCGAACAGAAATGCCAAGGCCGTGGTGGCGATCGGCATGGCGACGAAGCCGCTGGCGATAAACCAGATTGGATGGTTGTCGAGCAGGGACATCCAGACGCAGAAGATGACGAGGGCGGGAACAACGAAAAACAGGACCGTGAACCAGCCAAACCGCCGACCGGCGCTGATGATCAGTCGCGACATTGGATGTTACAACGGGATGTTGTCGTGCTTCTTCCAAGGGTTCTGCATGTCCTTGTTGCGCAGCATGCGCAGCGCCCGCGCGATGCGGCGGCGGGTCGAATGCGGCATGATCACCTCGTCGACATAGCCGCGTTCGGCGGCGACGAAGGGCGACAGGAAGCGGTCTTCGTAAGCCTTTGTGTGGGCTGCGATCTTTTCGGCGTCGCCGATATCCTTACGGTAGATGATCTCGACCGCGCCTCTCGCCCCCATCACCGCGATCTGCGCCGTCGGCCAGGCATAGTTCATGTCGCCACGCAGGTGCTTTGAGGCCATCACGTCATAGGCGCCGCCATAGGCTTTGCGGGTGATGACGGTGATTTTCGGCACGGTCGCCTCGGCGTAGGCAAACAGGAGTTTCGCGCCATGCTTGATCAGGCCGCCATATTCCTGCGCGGTGCCGGGCAGGAAGCCGGGGACGTCGACGAAGGTGACGATGGGAATGGAAAAACAGTCGCAGAAGCGCACGAAGCGCGCCGCCTTGCGGCTTGCGTCGGAATCGAGCACGCCGGCCAGCACCATCGGCTGGTTGGCGACGAAGCCGACGGTGCGGCCCTCGACGCGGCCGAAACCGGTGACGATGTTCTTGGCAAAGTTCTGCTGGATCTCGAAGAAATCGCCTTCATCGGCAACTTTGAGGATCAGCTCCTTGATGTCGTAAGGCTTGTTGGCGTTGTCTGGGATCAGCCGGTCGAGCGACAGATCATGGTCGGTGACCGACTGGTAGCACTCGATCTCAGGAAGCTCCGACGTATTTGACGCGGGCAAAAGGTCTACCAGCCGGCGCATCTGCAACAGCGCCTCGACGTCATTGTCGTAGGCGCCGTCGGCAATCGACGATTTGGTCGTGTGGACGGACGCGCCGCCAAGGCTCTCGGCCGTCACCGTCTCGTTGGTGACCGTCTTCACCACATCCGGCCCGGTGACGAACATGTAAGAGGTGTCGCGCACCATGAAGATGAAGTCGGTCATCGCAGGCGAATAGACGTCGCCGCCGGCGCACGGGCCCATGATCACGGAAATCTGAGGAATGACGCCGGATGCGAGCACGTTGCGCTGAAAAATCTCGGCATAGCCGCCTAGCGCTGCCACGCCTTCCTGGATGCGGGCGCCGCCGGCGTCGTAGATGCCGATGATCGGCGCGCGGTTGCGTAGCGCCATCTCCTGCACCTTGATGACCTTTTCGGCGTGAGCCTCCGACAGCGAGCCGCCGAAGACGGTAAAATCCTTGGCGAAGAGATAGACCGGACGGCCATTGACGGTGCCCCAGCCGGTGACGACACCATCGCCGGCGATCTTGGTCTTCTCCATGCCGAAGTCGGTCGAGCGATGCTCGACATACATGTCGAACTCCTCGAACGAGCCTTCGTCGAGAAAGACCTCGATGCGTTCGCGCGCGGTGAGCTTGCCCTTCTTGTGCTGGGCGTCGATGCGGGCCTGGCCGCCGCCCATGCGGGCGATCTCGCGGCGGCGCTCAAGTTCCTTCAGCACGTCCTTCATCGCTCGGTCCCCAGAAATGGCAGCTGCCTTTGTGGTAATGATGGCTGCAGGCGTGCGCAAGCGCCGCTTTCGCAGTTGATTTTGCTGCGCTGCAACATGTCGCCCCTTGCATTCCGGGGCGAACTCAGCCATATGCAGCCCATAGGCGCTTGGGCCGGGAGATTCCGGCCTTCTCGACAAATGAGACTGGTTGCGTCTGTTTTCCCTCTTTCCGGTATATCGGCCCCTCTTTCCGATACATCACGAAGTGGCGAAAGAGCCCCGTGGCATGACGCCTGCGGGCACGACAGCGCAGCCGAGTGGACGTTACCGTCCGCCCGCCTTGTCGTTCATATCAATTTTTTCGACGGCAGGTTGCGCCCTGCCGCCATCGATGTTTGCGGCCAAGACCGCGTGAAAGAAGACTATTTTGACCAACGAAAACACCTCAGCCGGTAACGCGATCTCGACCGGCAACACTGCGGACCTCACCGGTTTCGCAGCTCTTGGGATCACGGGCGCGCTGCTCAAGGCGACGCATGGCGCCGGCTTCACCGAGCCGAAGCCGATCCAGACGCAGGCGATCCCGCCGCAGATGGAAGGCCGTGATATCTTCGGCATCGCCCAGACCGGCTCCGGTAAGACCGCTGCCTTCGCGCTGCCGATCCTGTCGAAGATCATCGCGCTCGGCACCAAGCGCCGAGCCAAGACCACTCGTGCGCTGATCCTGGCGCCGACGCGCGAACTCGCCGTCCAGATCGAGAACACCATCAAGATCCTCGCCAAGGGCGCGCATGTCTCGACCGCTCTCGTGCTTGGCGGCGTCTCGCGCTTCAGCCAGGTGAAGAAGGTTGCGCCCGGCGTCGACATCCTGATCGCCACGCCCGGCCGCCTGACCGACCTGGTGCGCGAGGGCGACCTCATTCTCTCCGACACCAAATGGCTGGTGCTGGACGAGGGTGACCGCATGCTCGACATGGGCTTCATCAACGACGTCAAGCGGATCGCCAAGGCGACCGCGCCCGACCGTCAGACGGTGCTGTTCTCGGCCACCATGCCCAACGAAATCGCCGAGCTGGCGAAGGGCCTGTTGAAGAACCCGATCCGCGTCGAAGTCGCGCCGCAGAGCACCGCGGCCGCCGAGATCGTGCAGGGCGTCGTCTTTGCCCGCACCAAGCAGAAGCGCCAGGTGCTGTCGACGATGCTCGCCGACGAGGCAATGAAGTCCGTCATCATCTTCTCGCGCACCAAGCATGGCGCCGACCGGGTGACCAAGGACCTCGAGCGCGACGGCTTCAAGGCCGCCGTCATCCACGGCAACAAGTCGCAGAACGCCCGCCAGAAGGCGCTCAACGATTTCCGCGAGGGCTCGGTGCGCATTCTCGTGGCTACCGACATCGCGGCGCGCGGCATCGACGTTCCCGGCATCAGCCATGTGGTGAATTTCGACCTGCCGGATGAGGCCGAAAGCTATGTCCACCGCATCGGACGTACCGGCCGTAACGGCATGGACGGCATCGCCATCACGCTTTGCGATCCTTCCGAAAACAGCAAGCTGCGTCAGGTCGAGCGCATCATCCGCAGCAAGCTGCCGATCGTTGCCGACCATCTCGGCAGCCCGGATCCGGTGCGCAATCCGGCCGAAAAGAACGAGCGCTTCGAGCCCGCCAACGATCGCAACGACCGCAATGGCCGTCGCGACGGCAGGCGGCCCGGTGGCCAGAACAACGGCTTCGCCAAGAAGCGTTTTGGTGACAAGCCGGCCTTTGCGGGTGCAAGCGAGCGCAAGGCGGAAGGCGCCAAGGCCTTCAAGGGCAACAACAAGCGCCGCTTCGGCGGCAAGCGGCCCGCGGCGCGGGCTGCCTGATCAGACGAACCGGTCAGGCTCGTCGAGCCTGGCTTGATTGCTGACGATTGAATATGAGGACGGCCGGGGCAATGCTTCGGCCGTCCTTTTCGTTTAGGGCTGCCCGGTAATTGCCTTCACCCACACGACGATCCGCTGCGCCAGGAATGCCGTGGTCGAGGGCGACAGCGCGTCGCCGGCAATGACGTGGTCGTCGGGATCGCCATTGTCGTCAACGGGCACCAGTTCATGCGGTGCGCCCCAGCGGCCGGCGATTTCGCGGGTGCGATCCTGGCGCACCACCTTGTCGGAATCCGAGAAGATGAACAGCGCCGGTATGGTTGCCTTCTCCACAGGCGCTGCGTAGGCAAGGTTGGTCAGCGCCGCCATCGGTAGCACGGCCGCCATTGGATATGTGTGCGTCCAGAGTTTCTCGTGCAGCGCGTTGCGGGTCGGAAAGCTGCGCTCCTTGCCGCCGACGAACTCGGCGATCTGCCTGCCCCAGGGCATGGTCAGCAGCTCGGCGCCTGAAGCCCTGATGCCGAAATTCGGCGAGATGAATGCGATTGCAGCGACGCCGTCCGATGCGCCAGGCTCGGTCGCCGCCCATGCCGCCAGCGATCCACCGGTCGAGGTGCCGATGACGATCACCTTGTCGCCGATACCTCGGCCGATGGCGAGCGCCTCCTCATAGTCGTTGATCCAGGCATTGACGCTGCCTTGCGCCATAGCAGCGCCGTCCTGCCCATGACCGGTGAGGCGGGTGTAGAAAAGGTTGGCGTCGAGTTGGTCGGCGACCTCGTCGGCCAGCGGGCGAACCTCGCCCTTCGATGCCGAAAAGCCATGGATATAGACGATCGCCAATGGCGTCCTGGCGTGAATCATCGGATCGGCCCAGATGATTTCTTTCTCGAGCCCGTCGCGGATATTGGGGACGGCAGCCTCTTCGCGCGCGACATACGCTTGCGGGTCGTCGCCGATCACTTTGTCATCGAAATGGATCGTGGTGTCGACGGGAACGCGCGGACCAAGCAGGAAGGCCAGGACAAGGATGATGACGACGCCCAGCACCGCAAGCACGATCCGCCGCCCCATCTCAGACTCCACGACAATTCTAAAGCTATGGCGGCCGGTGCAGTCAGGCAACAGCCGGGCTGTGGACAGCTATTCGTTCGGCGGCTTGCGGTCAAAATTCAGCGGCCGCCCTGTCCAGCGGGTCGCCGTGCTGATGAACCACCGGCAGACTGGCCTTGGCAGCAGTGCCAGCAACTTCAGCCCCCAGCTCAGCCGGTGAGGGAAGGTAACCTCAAAGCCGCCATGCTCGATGCCGCGCAGCATGCGGCGCGAGGCGCGGTTGACCGGCATCAGCCCCGGCATCGGCAGCATGTTCTTTTCCGTCAGCGGGGTGTCGATGAAGCCCGGATTCATCACCTGGATCCGGACATTCATCTTGTCGAAATCGTATTTCAGCGACTCGGCCAAGATGTTGATCGCCGCCTTCGAGCCGCCATAGGCCGCGGTGGTCGGCCAGCCGAAATAGGCTGTGACCGACCCGACAAGCACGATATGGCCGCGCGCACGGATGCGCATGCGCTCCATGAGCGGGACGAGGCCATTGATGATACCGAAATAGTTGACCTCGAAGGTCTGGCGAAAGTCGCGGACCCTGAGGTCTTCGCCGGGCGTGGCGATGTAGTTGCCGGCGTTGAAGACGGCGAGCACGATCGGCCCGAGCTCCTTTTCAATCGCCGCCACCGTGCTTGCCATGCGCGGCTCATCGATGACGTCGCAAGGGTAGGCCACGACACGTCCCGGCATCTGCGCCGTCTCGACGATGAGCGCGTCGAGTGGGTCGCCGTCGAGTGCGGTGACCGCGACGACAAAGCCCTTTGCCGCGAGGTCCTTTGCCAGCGCACGGCCGATGCCGCTGCTGCCGCCGGTTATCCAGGCGACGCCGTGCTTCGGGTTGGCCCGGTAAAGTGTCATTCTGCGCCCTGCCGATCTGTCATTAGTGCTCTAGCCGTGAAAAAATCGAATGAAAAGAGCGCTTTTCCGTACTGGTTGAAATGATCGTCATCGCGCGATGTCCGGCCGCGGGAGATTGCAGTGCCCGAAATGCGACTGGACCAGGCGAATTCTTGCCTTGAAACGCACGCTTCGGGTTTCTAGGGTCTCGCCGCAGCTACATAAGGAATCCCGGATGCCCCGTTCTGTGATCGAAGCGATCGGCAACACGCCCCTGATCCGCCTCAACAAGGCCTCGGAGCAGACCGGCTGCGAGATCCTGGGCAAGGCCGAGTTCATGAACCCCGGCCAGTCGGTCAAGGATCGCGCCGGCCTGTTCATCATCCGCGACGCCGAACAGCGCGGGCTGTTGAAGCCGGGCGGCGTCATCGTCGAGGGCACGGCAGGCAATACCGGCATCGGCCTGACGCTGGTCGCCAAGGCGCTGGGCTATCGCACAGTGATCGTCATTCCCGACACCCAGAGCCAGGAAAAGAAGGACACGATCAAGCTGCTTGGCGCCGAGTTGATCGAAGTGCCGGCGGTGCCTTACAAGAACCCCAACAATTACGTGAAACTGTCGGGGCGGTTGGCCGAGCAGATGGCGAGGTCGGAGCCGAACGGCGCGATCTGGGCCAACCAGTTCGACAACGTTGCCAATCGCGACGGCCATATCCGCACCACGGCGGAAGAAATCTGGACGCAGACCGGCGGCAAGGTCGACGGTTTCGTCTCGGCGGTGGGTTCGGGCGGAACGCTGGCCGGCGTCGCCTTCGGGCTGAAGGCCAGGAGCAGCAACGTCAAGATCGCACTCGCCGATCCGCTGGGTGCGGCGCTCTATTCCTTCTACACCAGTGGCGAATTGAAGTCCGACGGCAGCTCGATCACCGAAGGGATAGGGCAGGGGCGCATCACGGCAAATCTCGATGGGTTCACGCCGGACTTCTCGTTCCAGGTGCCGGACGAGGAAGCGCTGCCGATCGTCTTCGACCTGATCCAGGAAGAAGGCCTGTGCGTCGGCGGTTCGACCGGCATCAACATTGCCGGCGCGATACGGCTGGCGCGCGAGCTTGGCCCCGGCCACACCATCGTGACCATCCTTGCCGACTATGGCACGCGCTACCAGTCGAAGCTGTTCAACCCGGAATTCCTGCGGGATAAGAACCTGCCGGTGCCGGGCTGGATGGATGAGCGCAGCACAATTTCGGTGCCGTATGAGAAGGTCGCCTGATGGCGCACAGAACAGAAGCGCTGTTTCGCGACGACGCCTATCTCAGAGCGGCTGACGCCACTGTTGTCGCCATCAACGAGCGCGGCGGCATCATTCTCGACCGGACCATCTTCTATGCCACATCGGGCGGCCAGCCTGGCGATACCGGAACATTAGAGCGCGCCGACGGCAGCCGCATCGCCATTGCCGCCACCATCACCGGCGAGACCAAGGACGAGATTATCCATGTGCCGGCGCCGGAGCAGCCGGCACCCGAGGTCGGCGAGCAGGTGAAACTCGCCATCGACTGGGAGCGGCGGCATCTCCTGATGCGCATGCACGCAGCTTGCCATTTGCTCACCGTCGTCTGTCCGTTTCCGATTACCGGTGCCGCGGTTTCCGAAGATGACAGCCGCGTCGACTTCGACGCTCCCGATGCCGGCTTCACCAGGGAAGACGTCACCGCCGGGCTGATGGAGCTGGTGCGAGCCGATCATCCGATCTTCATCAGGCTGATCACCGACGAGGAACTGGCAGCCAATCCTGGCCTGGTGAAATCCAAGAATGTCCGGCCGCCCGCCGGCACCGGCAAGATCCGCCTGGTCTGCATCGGCGACAACGCTTCGATCGACAGCCAGCCCTGCGGCGGCACCCATGTCAAAAGCACCGGCGAAGTCGGTGAAATCCATATCGGCAAGATCGAGAAGAAGGGCCGCGAAAACCGGCGTTTTCGCATTCGCTTCGGACCAATGCCGGTGGCTTGAACGAACCATGATCCCGAAAAGTGGAAGCCGGTTTTCGGGGAAGATCATGGTCAACAGGAAGCAATGCTTCGCCAAGGCGGAGCAGGAGAAGAACAATGGCCGATGACAGCTCTTTCATCGTCGATGCGGACTGGTTGCAGAGCCGTCTTGGCGAGCCCGGCCTGACGATCGTCGATGCATCCTGGTATCTGCCGGCGCAGAAGCGCGATGCGCGCGCCGAGTATGAGGCTGCGCATATTCCGGGCGCGCGATTCTTCGATCATGATGCGGCCTCCGATCCTGATGCCAAGCTGCCGCACACGCTGCCCTCGCCACAGCATTTGGCGCAATATGTAGGCGCCATGGGAATTTCGGCCGACGACACCATTGTCGTCTATGACGGTCCGGGTTTCTTCTCGGCGCCGCGCGCCTGGTGGATGTTCCGCGTCATGGGCGTGTTCCAGGTCTATGTGCTCGACGGCGGCTTCGACCGCTGGAAGGCGGCGGGCCGGCCGGTGACGGCGGAGCCGACCAAGATCGCGCCGAATGTGTTTCATGCCGATTTCGATGCCGCTCGCGTCGCCAGCCTTGCCGACATGCGCCGCATCGTCGAGACTGGCGAGAGCCAGATTGCGGACGCCCGAGGCGCGGGCCGCTTCACCGGCGCCGAGCCAGAGCCCCGCGCGGGTGTTCGCTCCGGCCACATGCCCGGCGCGCACAATTTGCCTTATTCGGCGCTGTCGCTGGATGGCGCGCTGTTGTCGAAGGACCAGTTGCGCAAGGCCGTTGAGGATGCCGGTATCGATCTGTCGAAACCGGTCGTCACCTCTTGCGGTTCCGGCATCACGGCGGCTGTCGTCACTCTGGCGCTGGAGACGCTCAGTCACACCGACAACCGGCTCTACGACGGCTCATGGACGGAATGGGGCGGGCTGGCAGACACGCCCGTGGTGACGGGCAAGGCATGATGGCGATGGAAAATGGCGCGCTGGACGACATCGAGGTTACGGTCACGTTTCTGGAAATGCATGTGCCGCCGGCCTATTCGCCGCCGTTGCCCTACAACAGGCAGATCGCGCTGCTCAGGACCAAGGACATTCCGCTGCATTTCTACCGCTATCTGATGGATCGGGTCGGACGCAAATGGCACTGGGTCAATGTGCTGAGGCTGGACGATGACGAGCTTGCCGCCGGCATCCACCGCGAGGACCGCGACATCAGGGTGCTTTATCTCGACGGCGCGCCGGCCGGGTTCTTCGACCTCAAGCCGCATTTGCCAGAGGAAGTCGAACTCGCTTATTTCGGCATGATGGAACATGCGACCGGGCAAGGCATTGGCCGTTGGTTCCTCGGTGCGGCGATCGCCGCAGCATGGTCGTATGGGCCGAAACGGGTGACGGTGCAGACCTGCACGCTCGACCATCCGGCTGCCTTGCCGCTCTACCAGAAGCTCGGTTTTGCGCCGGTGGCGCAAAAGAAGGAGACCGTGCATCCGCTGTCGTTCGCCGAGCGCTCGGCCAGCGTCATGCGGCCGTGACTTTCTCCGACTGAAGGCCGAACCGACCGTTCATGGCGAGGAATTCCTGCTCGTGCGGACCCAGGACGAGAACTGGCGCAGGCGCCGGGTGATGCTGCGCCGCTTCGACGATTTCATCCGCTGAGCCGGCGCGGGACCTGCCCAATGCCGAAGCAGTCCGGCCTGAGACTGGCCGGGCTGCTGACAGTTGACAGGAATCGGGTGGGAAGCACCTCGGCGGGGGCATAATTTCCGGTCAACCACACCGGAGATTTAGCCATGACCGTCCAGTTCAAAGCCTTGCCGACAGAAGATGTGAGAGCGCTGCAGCGCGGCGGGCCGGACGCCTACGGGCAAACGCCGGAGCGGAAGGTTTCAGATGGCGACGGGGTGCCGTGCCGGCATTGCCTGAGAAACGTCGCCGAAGGCGATGGCTATCTGATCATGGCCTATCGGCCGTTTCCGGCGTTGCAGCCTTACGCCGAGACAGGACCGATCTTCCTGCATGCGCAGGAATGCGAACGCGCAGCCGAGACAGAAGCGCTTCCAGAGATGCTTGAGAGCAGCGACTATATCGTGCGCGGCTATGGTGCGGATGACCGCATCGTCTATGGCAGCGGCGGCGTCATTCCGACTGGCGGCATTGCGGCGCGGGCAGAGACGCTGTTTGAGCGCGCTGACATCGCCTATGTCCACGTCCGCTCGGCGCGCAACAATTGTTATCAGTGCCGCATCGAGCGTTTCTGACAAAAAGATGCCCGCCGGTGGTCTGGCGGGCAGTTGGGAACCGTGTGACGGCTCGATCCGTCAAGTTGGCATCCCTGTCTGCGCATGCTTTTCGAATTGCGGATGTGAAGCACTTCACACAGCATCGCGATCCTCGCCGGCATGGCGACGCACGCCGATGGCGGTTGGGACTTGTCGTACTCCCGTCGCATTCTCTCGGTAAAAGACCAGCGTCGATGGATTGCCGACCGCGGATGAACCGGCGGGGATCTCGATGACCGAGGAAGCGGGGCTTTGGCTCCGCTTTTTTGATGTCCGCCAGCCTGTTCAATTCCGGCGCCAGGAATTTTGCGCAAAGAAAAAGCCCGCCGGAATTGACCGACGGGCCTTCGCCGTGTGTGTGTGCGGCGTTTAGTTGAATTTATACTTCGCGCCGACGCGAACGGTCTGGAAGGAAGGCTCGTCGGTGAGGAAGCCGCCCGAGCCGAAATCTTCTTTCTCATACTGCGAATAGCGGTATTCGAGACCAAGCGTCATGTTGCTGGAAACGGCCGTTTCCAGGCCGCCACCGACCGAGAAGCCGCTCGATCCCCAGTCGACGATGTCGCCAACGGGCGAGGAGGCATGCAGGTCGAAATGCTGCCAGCTGTAACCGCCGAGGACATAGGCCAGCGTCGATTCGTTGACCTTGGCGCCGATGCGGGCCAGGGCATCGAAGCCATAGTCGGCATCGCCCTTGATCGACCCACCCGGAATGTCCAGCTTCGAGCGTATGCCGGAATAGCGGGCGTCGACCAGAACGCCGGCGACCCAGCCGCCGAAATCATGGTCGTAACCGATGCTCGCCTCGCCGAACACGCCTTCGCCGCCGATGCCATCCAATTCGAGGGCGCTGGCGAGCGTCAGGTCATGCACCACGGTGCCGGCGCCAAGCGCGCCGCCGACATAGAAGCCGGTCCAGTTGTAGGTCGGAGCAGCAAACGAGGCCCCGCCGCCATTCTGGGCGCCGAAGCGGTAATTGGCCGCGATGTGGAAGGTGTGGCTGGACGGCTCGACATCCAGAGAGGTTCCCGGGCCGCCGATAATGCCGAGGTCAGCCACCGAGTCGTCGCCATAGTTGGCGTAGCGGTACTCGGTCTTAATCGTCCAGTTGCCGCGCAGCACGGTTTCCATGCCAACGCCGACGACATAGCCGCCACGGTTCTCCGTGAAATCAAGACCGTCGGCAAAGCCCGAACCCTCGAGCTTGAAATGGTTCCAGGTGTAGCCGCCGAGCACATAGCCGAGCGTATCGGGGTTCAGGAGATAGCCGGCGCGCAAGCCGACGTCGAAGCCATAAGCGTTCGTCAGGTCGATATCAGCGCCCGGAAGGCTGATCGACGGACCGATATTCCCGATGTTGGCGTCGATGAAGCCGCCGAGCAGGAAGCGTTCAGAGACCATGTAGTCGTAGCCGGCGGTGATTTCGCCAAACACGCCGTTGCCGCCGATGCCATTGAAGTCGAGAAACGGGTCGACGCTGATGCGGTGCACGGTGGCGCCGAAGCCGCCGCCGATGCCGACATAGGCGCCGCTCCAGTTGAAGCCGGCAGGTTCTTCCACCGGCTGCACAACATCGGCGGCATGCGCTACCGATATCAAAGCCATTGCCGAAACGGCGCCGAGAAGAACGGATTTAGCAGAAATGAACATTTTAGCCCCTTAGCATAGAACAAACCCGTCCGTGTTCTAACAGGATGCTCGCTAATATTGGAATGACAAAAATGCCACATCGATAGGCAAAAGCACCGCCAAGCCGGGCCGTTTCGCCGTGATGTTGCCTTAGAGCCCGCAATTTGTGAGCACGCGGCCAATAAAAAACCCGCCGGCGCAACCGGCGGGTGAGGGAGGCAGAACTGCTTGAGTCGATTAAGGCGTCTGGTCAGGCAGCCAGAACCACTTTCGGTTCGACCAGCTCATAGCCGAGTGCTTCGGCGACGGCGCGATTGGTGATCTTGCCCCTGTGGACATTGAGGCCGTTGCGCAAATGGTGGTCGTCGACCAGCGCCTTCAGGCCCTTGTCGGCCAGCTGCAGGCCATAATGCAGCGTCGCGTTGTTGAGCGCGTGCGCCGAGGTCACCGGCACGGCTCCCGGCATGTTGGCGACGCAGTAGTGGATCACGCCGTCGACCTCATAGGTCGGCTCGGCATGGGTAGTGGCGTGCGAGGTCTCGAAACAGCCGCCCTGGTCGATGGCGACGTCCACCAGCACCGAGCCCTTCTTCATGCCCGACAGCATTTCGCGAGTCACCAGCTTGGGTGCAGCAGCACCCGGGATGAGCACGGCGCCGACGACGATGTCGGCCGAGAAGCATTCTTCCTCAAGCGCCTCGACTGTGGAGTAGCGGGTGTGGACGCGGCCGGTAAAGAGGTCGTCCAGCTGGCGCAGGCGCGGGATCGAGCGGTCGATGATGGTGACGTCGGCGCCGAGGCCGACGGCCATGCGGGCGGCATGCAGGCCGACGACGCCGCCGCCGAGCACGGTGACCTTGCCGGGCAGTACGCCGGGCACGCCGCCGAGCAGCACGCCGCGGCCACCATTGGCCTTCTGCAGCGCGGTCGCGCCGGCCTGGATCGACAGGCGGCCGGCAACTTCCGACATCGGCGCCAGGAGCGGCAGGCCGCCGCGGTCGTCGGTTACGGTCTCATAGGCGATTGCGGTGACGCCGGACGCGAGCAGGCCCTTGGTCTGCTCCGGATCCGGGGCCAGGTGCAGATAGGTGTAGAGGATCTGGCCGTCGCGCAACTGCGCCCATTCGTTGGGCTGCGGCTCCTTGACCTTGACGATCATGTCCGACTTGGCGAACACGTCGGCGGCGGTCTTGGCGATGGTGGCGCCGGCGGCGCGATAGGCATTGTCATCGGCGCCGATGCCGGCGCCGGCGCCGCTTTCGACCAGCACTTCATGGCCATGCGCAACATATTCGCGGACAGAGCCCGGCGTCAGGCCGACGCGGTATTCGTGGTTCTTGATTTCCTTGGGGCAACCGACGCGCATAGTCTTCTCCTGATCCGGCCCTTCGGGCTCGTTCCCTGTATCAACCGAGTGAACCACGAATCGTTGCGCAGGTGTTTGCGAATGCGCTTGCGCGGGGTCACGCGTTTCGATAATCGTTGCGCGAAATTGCAGAATTTTCGCAGGAATCACTGTAAATGCCGCTCGACAGGATCGATATCGCCATTCTCGAGGCACTGCAGAAGGATGGCCGCATACCCAATGCGGCGCTCGCCGAAAGGGTCGGCCTGTCGCAGTCGGCCTGTTCGCGCCGGCTCGACAATCTGGAGAAATCCGGCACCATCCGCGGCTATCACGCCCGGCTTTCGAATGCCGCGCTCGGCCACCAGATGACGGCGATCGTGCACATATCGCTGTCGGGACAGTTCGAAAAGACGCTGTCGGATTTCGAGGCGGCGATCAAGCGCTGCCCCAATGTGCTGTCGTGCCACCTGATGTCGGGCGAATACGACTATATCCTGCGCATCGCCGCCAAGGATCTGGTCGACTATGAGCGCATCCACAAGGAGTGGCTGTCGGCGATGCCGCATGTGACCAAGATCAACTCATCCTTTGCCCTGCGCGAGATCGTCGATCGGACCGCCATGGGAATGAAGCCGGAACTGGCTTAACGCCACAAACATACTCGGACGTCCTTCCCGATATATCATGCGCCTTCGCGGCGAAGTTCTTCCCAGCGTTCATCACCGTGGGTGGCGCGAATGTCGGAGTTTGCATAGCCCGCCCAGACATCACCGTCCTTGTAGACATCCGCCCAGTAATCTTTAGACATTTCACCAGCGCCACTATGCGGATCAGGATAGTCGATCCCTGCAAAAACTTGCTTCGGTCCCTGGATATTGAAATCGCCGCCCTGCTCGAGTTGATAAGAGCACCTTCCGGATATGCGGGTCTGACCGCCAACAACAAGCAGGCAGCGGCCCCATTTGTAGCCGCTCGGCAAACGATGCCGTGGTTGCGCATGCAAAGGCGAAAGGGAAAACGCAATTGCGAGGGTAATTGCTATGGTTCGTCCGATCATCTCGCCACCCGTTGCGAAGCAGCCAATTCAAGAGCGGCTCGACACTGTTGGATCCGCCCGAAGCGCATGTCGAAGCGGTTCGCTGCAGCATGGTTCCCTTAAAGAGTATTTATCGACCACGTCGGATTTTTGTCACGTAACATTTGTGTTGCTACACGGCGGTCAACCGGCCTCGATGCGGCGATAAAGTGCTGCCCAAATGTGCTGTCCTGCCACCTGATGTCGGGTGAATACGACTACATCCTGCGCATCGCGGCGAAGCACCTCGTGGGCTATCAACGCATCCACAAGAAGTGGCTGTCTGTTATGCCGCACGTGATGAAGATCAGTTCGTCCTTTGCCTTGCGCGATTGTTGATCGCGCGGCGATGGAGAAGAAGCGGAGAGGCTTAGGAACTGAGTAGCGGAGTGCACGGAATTGTGCGTAAAATCAAATAAAGTGGATACTAGAAAAGCCGCTGAAGAGGTGAAGATAATCGCCGACAATGCCAATGACATGGCCCGATTGATTGAGCTTCCGTCTGCAGGTGCGCTACACGCGCGCACCGGAGATCCGCTTGTCTTGCTGAAAATTCTGTTCAGTGTGTATCGCCGCATTCGTTTGTTGGCCGAGTATAAAGATGCCGGTAAGGCGGATATTCCTCAGTTGCCTGGGAATGACACCAACGGCGATCTTTTCTAAGCGTGATATTTATGAATATGTGCGATCACACGGAGGGTCTCTGAATCTCATCACGCTAGGCTTTTAATACCTCGGTCACCAGTTGGTCCATCGGGATGTCGTGCGGCTGCGGGTAGATGGTGGGGATGCGCTGCAGTTCGTAGCCGACGCCGATGACCAATGGCTTGAACGGCATGGCAGCCAGCGTGCGGTCGAAGAAGCCACCGCCATAGCCCAGGCGGTAGTTTTGCGGGTCGATGCCGACGATCGGCGAGATGACGATGTCGGGCAGCACCGGGTCGCCTTCGGCGGGGATAGGGATGTTCCAGACGCCTTTTTCCAGCCGGTCGCCGGGTACATAAGCGCGGAAGATCAGCGGCTGGCCCTTCTCGATGACGACTGGCAGTGCCGTGCGGCCGCCGCGCTGGTTGATCGACGCCATCCACGGCCGCAGGTCCGGCTCGCCGCGAAACGGCCAATAGAGGCTGACCATGCGGCCGGCAATGTCGCCGATTGCCGCGTCGAGCCCTTCGGCGATAGCCCGCGACATCGCCACCCGCGCATCGGCGGAAACCGCCAACCGTGCCGCGATCAGACGCTCGCGCTCGGCCTTGCGCCAACGGCGCACATCGGTCCAGTCGGTCAATGGCGCGCGAAATTCCGGATCGAGTTCGTGCATGAAGCAAGGCGGAGAAGAATATTGCGCCCGCCCTTTGCGATCTTTGTCATCGTCGTTGGCCATGCTTCACTCCCGTGGTTCCAGCCCCTGCAAAGCTATACCCGTCCAGGCTTGCCGACATAGGCATTCGCGACATCCGGCGACGAGTCCTGGGCAGCCTTACGCGCGGCAGTCTAGCGCGCCGCGACATTGTTGCGGTGCACAAAAATCACTAGATAAAGAGAGACAAACAGGGGTGAATGCGATGAGTGAAACCAGCCATCATGTCGTTGTCGTCGGCGCAGGGTTCGGCGGTCTCGAACTCACCCGGGCGCTGGCCGGCGCACCCGTGCGCATCACCATGATCGACAAGCGCAACCATCACCTTTTCCAGCCGCTGCTCTACCAGGTGGCGACCACCTCGCTGGCGACCTCGGAAGTTGCCTGGCCGATCCGTCATCTGCTGCGCAAGCGCGAGGACGTGACGACCCTGCTCGGCAACGTCACCGGCGTCGACCGTCCAGGCAAACGCGTGCTGCTTGAGGACGGCAGTTCTGTTCCCTACGACACGCTGGTGCTCGCCACCGGCGCGCGTCATGCTTATTTCGGCCACGACGAATGGGAGCCTTTCGCGCCTGGGCTGAAGACGCTTGAAGACGCAACCACCATTCGCCGGCGCATCCTGCTCGCCTTCGAGCAGGCCGAGCGCGAGACCGATCCGGCCAAGCGCCAGGCACTGCTGACACTGGTCATCGTCGGCGGCGGCCCGACCGGCGTGGAGCTTGCCGGCACCATTGTCGAACTCGCGCACGAAACGCTGCGCGGCGAATTCCGCAACATCGACACGCGTGAGGCGCGTGTGGTGCTGGTCGAGGCCGGAGACAGGATCCTCGCCAATTTCGCGCCAAAGCTGTCCGACTATGCGCGCAAGGCGCTGGAGCGGCGGGGCGTCACGGTCGAGCTTGGCCGCGCCGTCACGCGCCTCGATGCCGAAGGCGTCGTCTTTGGCGATACGCATCTGCCGGCGCGAACCATCCTGTGGGCCGCCGGCGTAGCGGCTTCGCCCGCTGGAGAGTGGCTGGGAGCGCCGGTGGACCGGGCGGGCAGGGTAATGGTCGAGCCCGATCTGACCGTGCCGAACAGTCCTGAAATCTTCGTCATCGGCGACACCGCGCATGTCTTGCGGCCGGACGGCAAGCCGGTGCCAGGCGTGGCGCCTTCCGCCAAGCAGGAGGGCAAGCACGTCGCCGCGACGATCAGGGCGCGGCTGGCCGGCGATGGCGCGCCGCGCCCTTTCCGCTACAAACATGCCGGCGACCTGGCGACGATCGGCAAGTGGGCAGCCGCGATCGATTTCGGCCGGATCAAGCTCACGGGATGGCTTGCCTGGTGGCTGTGGGGCGTGGCGCATATCTACTTCCTGATCGGCTTCCGCAACCGGCTGTCGGTGTCGCTTAGCTGGCTATGGATCTATTTCACCGGCCAGCGGAGCGCGCGACTGATCACCCAGGGCGATGATAACAAGGGCTGAGGTTCTCAACCGCGGCCAAGGATATTCATCCAGCCGTCACCTTTTGCTGATCGACTGACTTCCCGATGGACATGGCCGGTTTTCGGCGCGAAGCTTCCGCCCGGGGCTGGGATCTTGTCACGTCGCTGGGAAGGAAAACCAATGTCACATTTGCTCAACCCCGTCTCCCGCCGTAGTTTTCTTGCCGGTGCGGCCGCCAGCGGGGCGCTGATCATGCTGCATCCGTTTTCCGCCCGCGCGCAGGCCAACCAGGCGCATCTGAGGATCATGGAGACCACCGACATCCATGTGAATGTGCTGCCTTACGACTACTACGCCGATAAAGCCAACGACACGATGGGCCTGTCGCGGACGGCCTCACTGATCGCGGCGGTGCGCAAGGAAGCCACCAATGCGATGCTGATCGACAATGGCGATCTTTTGCAGGGCAATCCGATGGGCGATTACATCGCCTATGAGAAGGGCCTCAAGGAAGGCGATCTGCATCCGATCATGAAGGGCATGAACCTGCTGGGCTATGAATGCTCGACGCTCGGCAATCACGAGTTCAATTACGGCCTGTCGTTCCTCGACAAGGTGCTGGCCGGAGCCAATTTCCCCTTCGTCTGCGCCAATCTGATCCGCGGCACCGAGCTTGCCGCCAACCCGCGCGACGACAAGCTCTACCTCAAGCCCTATGTCATCCTCGACAAGAAGATCAAGGACGGGTCGGGCGTCGAGCAGCCGATCAAGATCGGCATCATCGGCTTCGTGCCGCCGCAGATCATGGTCTGGGACCTGAAGAACCTGGAAGGCAATGTCAGGACGCGCGACATCGTCGAGGCGGCCAGGGCATGGGTGCCGCAGATCAAGGAGGAGGGCGCCGACATCGTCATCGCGCTCTCGCATTCCGGCATCGATATCAAGCAGGGCGACGGCATGGAGAACGCCTCCTTCTTCGTCGCCGGCGTCGAAGGCATCGATGCGGTGTTCACCGGCCATCAGCATTTGGTCTTCCCCGGCAAGAAGGATTTTCAGGCGCTCGATGGCGTCGACACCGAGAAAGGCACGCTGCAGGGCAAGCCCGCCGTGATGGGCGGTTTCTGGGGCTCGCATATGGGACTGATCGATCTGCTTCTGGAACGGGACGGATCGAAATGGCGCGTAGCCTCGGCCACATCTGAGGCAAGGCCGATCTACGAGCGCGTCGACAAGGCAAACAAGCCGACGGTGGCGGACGACCAGCGCGTCGTCGATGCGCTGAAGGCGGACCATGAGGCGACACTTGCCTATGTCCGCCGACCGGTCGGCAAGACCTCGGCGCCGCTCTATTCCTATTTCGCGCTGGTCGCCGACGATCCGTCGGTGCAGATCGTCAACCAGGCGCAGAGCTGGTACCTCAAGGACATATTAAAAAGCACGCAGTGGAAGGACGTGCCGCTGCTGTCGGCGGCGGCGCCCTTCAAGGCCGGCGGGCGCAACGGCGCCGACTACTATACCGACGTGCCGGTGGGCGACATCGCCATCAAGAACGTCGCCGACCTCTATCTCTATCCGAACACGGTTCGTGCCGTCGAAATCACCGGCGCGCAAGTGAAGGAATGGCTGGAAATGTCGGCCGGCATTTTCAGGAAGATCGAGCCGGGCAAAGCCGACCAGGCGCTCATCGACACCGAATTCCCGTCCTACAATTTCGATGTGATCGATGGCGTCAGCTACGGAATAGACCTGTCGCAGCTGCCGAAATACGATGCCAAGGGTGGCGTCGCCAATGCCGGCTCGAACCGCATCGTCGGCCTCAGCTTCGACGGCAAGCCGATTGATCCGGCAGCGAAATTCGTCGTCGCCACCAACAATTACCGCGCCGGCGGTGGCGGCAATTTCCCCGACATCAATGCCTCGAAGATCATCTACGAGGCGCCGGACACCAACCGCGACGTGATCGTGCGCTACGTCGTCAGCGAAGGCACGATCAACCCCTCGGCCGACGACAATTGGTCGTTCACGCCGCTGCCCGGCACCAGCGTCGTGTTCGAGACCGGCCCCAAAGCGAAGGATTTCATATCTGGGGTGAAATCGCTCAAGATCGAGCCGGCCGGCGAGGGCGAATCCGGGTTTGCGAAGTATCGCATCCTGCTTTGAGGCAACGTGCAGCTAACAGGGAAAACGAGCGGGCATACGCCCGCTCAATCACGCTTCGGATCAGGCTTTGTAGACCACTTGGCGCACGTCGATGTAGCTGGCTCTAAAGCCGGCTTCGCAATAGTGGAGATAAAATTCCCAAAGCTTCTTGAAGCGGTCGTCGAAGCCGAGCGGGACGATCTTTTCCCACGACGCCCAGAAGCGGTTGCGCCATTCGGCAAGCGTGCGGGCATAGTCGTCCGGAAAGACGCGCTCGCGCAGATGGGCAAGGCCATGGTCGCTGCCCAGCGTCTTCAGGATCGACGGCGTCGGCAGCATGCCGCCTGGGAAGACATAGCGCTGGATGAAATCCGGCCTCGCCCGATAGGTGTCGTAGGCGGCCTCGTTGATGGTGATGATCTGCAGGCCGGCGGTGCCGCCGGGCCTCAAGCACGCCTTCATCTTGCCGAAAAATACCGGCCAATATTTTTCGCCGACCGCCTCGAACATCTCGATCGAGGCGATGCGGTCGTAAGTGCCCGTTTCGTCTCGGTAATCCTGCAGCTTGATGTCGACCTTGTCAGACAGTCCCGCCTTCTGGATGCGCGCCTTGGCGAAATCGTGCTGTTCGCGGCTGATGGTCAGGCCGGTGACGCGGCAGCCGATCTCGCGCGCGGCAAATTCGGCAAAACCGCCCCAGCCGCAGCCGATCTCGAGCACATGGTCCTTCTTGCCGATGCCGGTATCCTTGGCCAGCGCGCGGTATTTGGCGGCCTGAGCGCTTTCCAGGTCGTTGGCGCCGGTCGCATAGAGCGCCGACGAATAGGTCATGCTGGGATCGAGCCATTGCTTGTAGAAGGCGTTGCCGAGATCGTAATGCGCCGAGATGTTGCGCTTCGAGCCGGTGCGGGTGTTTTCGTTGAACCAGTGGCGGATGCGCTGGACCGTGTTGATGAGCCAGTTGGCGCCGCCGGCAATGCGTTCCCCAACGGCCGAGTTGACGACGAACAGTTCGAGGAAGCTGGTTACATCAGGGCTTTCCCAGTCGCCGTCCATGTAGGATTCGGCAACGCCGATGGTGCCGCCGGAAAAGGCACGGCCGGGCAGGCGCCAGTTCTTCAACACCAGCTCGGCATCCGGCCCGGGTCCGTTGCCGCCGACAAGCACCGCCCGGCCATCCGGCATCCTCACCTTCAGCGAACCGCGCGGCAATTTCATCGCCGCCGACAGCACCATGCGCGCCTTGGCCGGCAGGCCCTTGACGATCTCGGCGAAATTGAGTTCGTCCAGCCTGATGGCGTCGCCGATGCCTTTGTATTCCCTGACAGCCATCTCACACCCCCCTGGACTTCCGCGGGGCGGCGCAAGATCTGCCGGCCCCCACATCCTCCACTTTTCATTCGCCAGGCGCGAATGCCGCTGCCTGCGTGAATTTTCGCCACAATCTTCCATGGCATTGGCCGAAACTTCAAGAGGCAAGCTTCGCGCGGCGCTGGCCCAGCTTGCCGGCCTGAGGCCAGAATCCGCGGGAGAGCGCGGCCCTCGGTGAAATCGCTATGGTTACGAACAGCCACATACGTTAGTTTCAGCCATGCGTTATGTCATCGTCATCGTCGCCATCGCCTTTTTCCTGATCTGGGACGGCCTCTATAATCAGGGCCGCTATCTCGACACGACGGTCAGGGAGATGTCGCGCGTCGTGCGCTACGTCACCGGCAAAGCCTAGCTTTTGCGCCTCTGCAAAGTCGCTGCCGGCATTGCCGGGCGCGACATCGTGGCGGTTGACGCGACGGTCCCGCTCACACAAAACATGCCGCAAATCGAACGTGGAGGCAGGCGTGATCCGGCATATCGTTTTCTTCAGCGCGCGGCGCAAGGACGATGTCGAGGCCGTGCGCACGGGCTTGCTCGCGCTGGGCAAGATCCCGCATTCAAGCCTCTTCGAGGTGACGCTCAACACCAAGGTCGATCCGCTGTCGGATGCGATCGACGTGGTCGTCTATGCCGAGTTCGAGGATGATGCCGCGCTTGCCGCCTACAAGGCGCACCCGCTCTATGCCGAGACGACCAGTCGGGTCAAACCATTGCGCGAATTGCGCTATTCGGCCGATGTCGTGGCGATGGCCTGATCGGGCTGGCAAGAGGCCTTGAACCGATTTCCGGAATGATGCACACCGCGCCGGCATGACCAGCACGATCCATCCGCTTGACCATCTTGTGTTGCCGACGGCGAGCCTCGCCGTGGCGCGGGCGCGGCTGACATCGCTTGGCTTCATCGTCGCACCAACCGGCATCCACCCTTTCGGCACCGAAAATTGCTGCGTCTTCTTCGCCGACGGCACCTACCTCGAACCGCTGGCGGTCGGGAATGAACAGGCTGCAGACGAGGCATTTGCCGGTGGCAATGTCTTTGTCGCGCGCGACCGGCTCTATCGCGCCAGGCTGGGCGATGAGGGCTTTTCCGCCGTGGTGCTGGCCACCGACGATGCCGATGCGGACCATGCGCGCTTTATCAAAGCCGGCCTGTCGGCGGGAGACGTACTGAGCTTTTCCCGCGCCTTCACCGACACGGCCGGAAAGAGCGACATGGCCTCGTTCAAACTGGCTTTCGCCGCCGGCGCCGAGACGACGGACGCCTTTCTGTTCGCTTGCGAGCGGATCAACGCCCCTCAAATCGACCGTACGGCGCTGCAGGCTCATGCCAATGGCGTGACCGGCATTGCCGAAATCGTCGCGGTCAGCGACGCGCCTTCCACACAGATCAGCCTGATCTCGACAGTGGTTGGCCCGGAGCAGCAGAGCGGTGCGGTCTTCGATCTGCCGAATGCGCGTCTGACCGTTCTGGATCCTGCGGCTTTCACCGCGCGCTTCGACATTCCGGCCGGTGCGCCGACGGACCTTCGCTTCGCCGCGATCGTCTTTTCAGTCGGTAGCGTCGGTGTCACGGCCAGGCTGCTTGCAGACAACGCCGTCGGGCACGATATAGCGGGCAACGAAATCGTCGTGCAGCCGGCATCCGGGCAGGGCGCGGCTTTCATCTTCCGGGAGACCCCATGAGCAAGCCGCAAGGGCTCAATTCGCTGGCGCCGAATTCGTCGGTAACCGTCGGCAACGTCGTCTTCGACAACAGCGGGCCCTTGGCGTTGATCGCCGGCCCGTGCCAGTTCGAATCGCGCCAGCACGCTTTCGACATGGCCGGCGCGCTGAAGGAACTGACCGGCAAGCTCGGCATCGGCCTCGTCTACAAGACCAGCTACGACAAGGCCAACCGCACCTCGCTGTCGGCAACGCGCGGCGCCGGCATGGACGCGGCGCTTCCGGTGTTCGACGAGTTGCGCAAGGAATTTTCGGTTCCCATTCTGACCGATGTCCACACCGAGGAGCAGTGCGCGATCGTCGCACACCATGTCGATGTGCTGCAGATTCCGGCCTTCCTGTCGCGCCAGACCGACATGCTGGTCGCCGCCGCCAAGACCGGCAAGGTGATCAACGTCAAGAAGGGGCAGTTCCTGGCGCCCTGGGACATGAAGAACGTGGTGGCCAAGATCACCGGCTCCGGCAACCCCAATGTGCTGACCACCGAGCGCGGCGCTTCCTTCGGCTACAACACGCTGGTGTCGGACATGCGGGCTTTGCCCGTGATGGCCGAGATCGGCGCGCCGGTGATTTTCGACGCCACCCATTCGGTGCAGCAGCCGGGCGGGCAGGGCGGTTCCTCCGGTGGCGAGCGCCGCTTTGTCGAGACGCTGGCGCGGGCTGCCGTTGCCGTCGGCGTCGCCGGCGTGTTCATAGAGACCCACCAGGATCCCGACAATTCGACCTCCTCCGACGGGCCCAACATGCTGCCGCTGAAGGACATGCCGGCGCTGCTCGAAAGACTGATGGCATTCGACCGCATCGCCAAGAATGCTGCTGACCTGAACCGAGGCTGATGGTTTCGGCTATGGCGCGCGCGCTGCCCTGCTTGTGGAAGGCATAAGCCGGCTGTAGGCTCGCTGCTGCAAATGAGCGTCTTGGCAGGAGGAAGCCATGTCCGTCGCCCGCGTCACCGAAATCACGTCGTCGTCGAAAAAGAGCTTTCAGGACGCCATCGAGAAGGGGATTGAGCGCGCCTCAAAGACCCTGAAGAACGTCGAAGGCGCCTGGATCCAGGACCAGAAGATCGTCGTCGAGGACGGCAGGATCGCGGCCTATCGCGTCAACATGAAGGTGACGTTCATCCTCGCGGAGTAACCGCCCGCCGCTCGAAAAAACGGGAACTTTCGCCCGCGCCCCTCATTGTCAAAGTATCGATCAACGACATGAGGAGCAGCAGCCATGACCACCCAGACAGGCCACACCGAAGCCATCGCCGCTTCGCGCGTCATCGGCACGTCGGTCTACAACACCGAAGGCACGAGCATCGGCAGCATCGAGGACATCATGCTCGACAAGACGTCGAACGGCATCATGTTCGCGGTGATCGGGTTCGGTGGATTTCTCGGCATTGGCGAGAAGTATCACGCCATTCCGTGGGCGAGCCTCGACTATGACGAGGACAAGGGCGGCTATGTCGTGCCGTTCTCGAAGGAGCAGCTGAAGGCAGCACCCGCCTATTCGATCAATGAACTGGCCGGCGCCGATGGCGAGGCCGCGCGTGATGCTTCCTATGATTACTACAAGGTCACGCCGTATTGGCATTGATCAGCTGCGCTGACGCCTGACGTGAAAAGGCCCCCGAATTCCGAAACGGGGGCCTTTTCAGTGCAACCCGACAGTTTCTAAATTATTCTGCCGCATGAAACGTGGACAGCTGCGTCACCGCCCTTGGCGGCTGCTGCGTATCGCAGGACGTCAGGAACGCCGCCGCGATCAGGAACAAACTCACGATACCGCTCAACTCGGACATGGCGAAACTCCTCCTGTTTCGCCCCGCGCATCACCATCCTAGTCGACACAGAGATTGTTATCTCTGAATTATGATGACGTGGTGTTGTCGAACGTGATCCGAGGCATGCTCAGCCGAGGAGTCCGGCATTCTTCACCGCCTTGAAAACCTTTTCGTGCCAGGCGATCCGATCCGCTTCGCCATTGGCCTGCGTGGCGGAATTGGCGTTGCCGACGTTGATCGCGCGCGAGATCTTTTTGATCAGGCCGGCATCGGCAAAGGCATTGCAGCCTGACCCTTTCCATTCGGCGCAAGCTGCGAGCAGCGAAGTCTGCGGATCCTCGATCAGTTCAGGATGATTGGCGAGGTCAACCTTGGCGAGCTTGCCCTTGGCCGTGTACGCGTCGCGCCCGGTGGTCTGGAACGTGCCGCCGCCGCGAAAATTGAAGCCGTCCAACGTTCCTTTCACATTGCCCATGCGGCCGCCATAGGCCCAGTCGCCCAGGGCTTGCGGCTTGCGCAGCAGGTTGTCCCCGATCCACTGATCGGTCTTGCCCGCGGCTCGCGACCTCCATGCGTTCCGGATTGCCGCCACGGTCGTGTAGGTCAGGGATTCGCGAATGAGGGTGAAGCCACCGGTTTCCATCGCCGCTTGAGCGAAGAAATGCATCAGCCGATCATAATTGTTGCACACGCCATGATCGCCAAGTGTCTTGAGGCCCTTGTCGGAGGTAAAGGCGCCGATGTAACCGTCATAGATTGTTCGCTTGGAACCGCTTGCCGGTCTCGGCGCGAATTTCTGGAAGACCGCTGCCGGCAAACCCTTGTTCGGATCGCCCGCAACCGCTTCGAGCACGCTCTCGACACTCTCGGTCGACAGCACCGGTTCGCCTTCGACGACCACCGAAGCATTGGGAATTCGCTTGCCGTTGCTTTTCGGGAAGCCACCGCCGGCAAAGGTTTTCAGATCGTCAATGAGGGCGATTACGCGTGTCCGGCTCTCCGTGAAATCCATGTCGGAAAGCGGACCGCTCACCTTCTTCGTTGGGTTGATGCATCCGACGCTGGACAGGAAATTGACGCCCGGATGGATCAGGATTTCGGTGCGCTTGTTGGTCTTCAGCAGTTCGAGTCCAGGTTTGGGTGGCGTCTTGCCGCCAGTGTAGCCGATGGTCACATATTTGCCTCCGGCCTGCGTCGCCAGTGGATAGGTGCCGGGCTCGATGCGCCTGCCATTGTCTTCTTTGGAATTGTCGCCTGGGCCGCGAGATTCACACACGAACCCCGATAGACCCGTTACTGCCGTGCCGTTGTGAAAGACTTTATAGGTACCAACTGTCCTGCGTCTGGTGCCCCTCGTATGCTCGACTTGGCGACTAATAAGAAGTTCCCAGCCAGTACCTGAAATCGCTGCCATTGCCGCCTCCCCAAAGAGTTCAAGTTTGTTGATTTCACTGTGGTCGCCAAATAGTTCGCGTTGTAGATGTGACCCTAACATCTTCGAATTCTCTGCATTGTGAAGTTTGTCACGTTGGCGGTAGCCTCTTTTGAAGCATCGGGTGGAGTTTGTGTGCCGCCTGGTTTCGTGACAAAGGCATTGCCGCAGGGGCGGGGCACCCACCCCATGCCGCGCCAGACATATGACGTCTGGGCGGGCTGTTTGCGTTCAGATGGCGTCGCCCATGCCCCACGGCCTGAGCGCATGGGGCGATCGTCACTATTATTTCATGCCATTCCTGATTGCCTTTTGCGGCACTTTGGCTAAGAGGGGCGCGACGCTTTCAATCGATCAATCGGGGACATCGCAATGACCGCCATCATCGACATTGTCGGGCGTGAAATCCTGGACAGCCGTGGAAATCCGACCGTCGAGGTCGACGTCGTTCTCGAAGACGGCTCGATGGGCCGCGCCGCCGTGCCGTCGGGCGCGTCGACCGGCGCGCATGAGGCCGTCGAACTGCGCGACGGTGGCGCCCGCTATCTCGGCAAGGGCGTGCTCAAGGCGGTCGAGGCCGTCAATGGCGAGCTGTTCGAGGCGATCGGCGGCATGGAAGCCGAAAACCAGATCCACATCGACCAGACCATGATCGAGCTCGACGGCACGCCCAACAAGAGCCGGCTCGGCGCCAACGCCATTCTCGGCGTTTCGCTGGCGGTCGCCAAGGCAGCAGCGGAAGCCGCCGGCCTGCCGCTCTACCGCTATGTCGGCGGCACCAAGGCGCATTTGCTGCCGGTGCCCATGATGAACATCATCAACGGCGGCGCGCATGCCGACAATCCGATCGATTTCCAGGAATTCATGATCCTGCCGGTCGGCGCGCCGACGCTGCGCGAAGGCGTGCGCTGGGGCTCCGAAATCTTCCACACGCTGCGCAAGAAGCTCAAGGATGCCGGCCACAACACCAATGTCGGCGACGAAGGCGGCTTCGCGCCCAATCTGAAGAGTGCGCCGGTGGCGCTCGATTTCATCATGGAATCGATCGAGAAGGCCGGCTTCAAGCCGGGCGAGGAGATCGCGCTTGGTCTCGACTGTGCGGCGACCGAATTCTTCAAGGACGGCAATTACGTCTATGAGGGCGAGAAGAGGACCCGCGATCCCAAGGCGCAGGCCAAGTACCTGGCCAAGCTTGCCGCCGACTATCCGATCATCTCGATCGAGGACGGCCTGGCCGAGGACGACTGGGAGGGCTGGAAGTACCTGACCGACCTGATCGGCAACAAGACGCAGCTGGTTGGCGACGACCTCTTCGTCACCAACACGGCGCGGCTGCGCGACGGCATCCGCATGGGTGTCGCCAATTCGATCCTGGTCAAGGTCAACCAGATCGGCTCGCTTACCGAAACGCTCGACGCTGTCGAGACCGCGCATAAGGCAGGCTACACCGCAGTCATGTCGCACCGTTCGGGCGAAACCGAGGATTCGACCATCGCCGACCTCGCCGTCGCCACCAATTGCGGGCAGATCAAGACCGGTTCGCTGTCGCGCTCGGATCGCATGGCCAAGTACAACCAGCTGATCCGCATCGAGGAAGAGCTCGGCAAGCAGGCGCGCTACGCTGGCAAGTCGGTGGTCAAAGCCTAAATTCTGCCGAACTGGCGAAAACGATGGAAGGGCGGGATTTTCCCGCCCTTTTTCGTTGCGGCCGCTGGCTAATGCACCTGTCCGTAACCGTCCATTAAGCACAATCGAGCGACAAATGGCGGTCAAAGGATTGCGACCATGTGGACACGCCAGCACAAGCAGAGAAACACCGGCCGGCTGATCATCCCGTCCCTTTGCGTGGCGTTCCTGGCCTATTTCGGCTTCCATGCCTATCATGGCGAGTTCGGCATCAATTCCAAATATCAGCTCGAAGCGCAGACCATCGAATTGCAGGCCAAGTACGATGCCATCAAGGCGCGCCGGGTCGATCTGGAGCGGCGTGTCCAGCTGATGCATGAGGGTACGCTTGAAAAGGATATGCTCGACGAGCAGGCACGCCGGGCGCTCAATCTGTCCCAGCCCGATGAAATCACCGTCATGCTGCCGGCCAATTCGAAATAACCAAGTTTCAGTTAATCGCTGTTATCTCTAATGATTCTGGGCGTTTAGGCGCATGCCAGCCATGCATTTTTCTGCATGGCGAAACGCGGTCTCGCATGTTAGCTTCCCTCCAATCGGTGGGGAGGAGCTGATCCTCCCCGGAGCAGACATGGTCTGCTTTAGTGTCCGCAAAGAGACGCCAACAGGGAGTGATGCATGGCCACCGCCGCCAAAAAAGCGCCTGCCAAATCCGTTAAATCGACGTCCGCCAAATCAACGGGGCTTTCCGCCCCCAAGCCGGCTGACTTCACCAAGGACGAGGAGCTTGCCGCCTACCGGCACATGCTGCTTATCCGCCGCTTCGAGGAAAAGGCCGGCCAGCTCTACGGCATGGGCTTTATCGGCGGCTTCTGCCACCTCTATATCGGCCAGGAAGCGGTCGTCACCGGCATGAAGATGTCGCTGATCAACGGCGACCAGATGATCACCGCCTATCGCGACCATGGCCACATGCTGGCGATGGAACTTTCCCCGCGCGGCGTCATGGCAGAGCTGACCGGACGCCGTGGTGGCCTGTCGAGGGGCAAGGGCGGCTCCATGCACATGTTCTCCAAGGAGAAGCATTTTTACGGCGGCCACGGCATTGTCGGCGCGCAGGTCTCGCTCGGCACCGGTCTCGCCTTCGCCAACCGCTACCGCGACAACAACAATGTGTCGCTGACCTATTTCGGCGATGGCGCTGCCAACCAGGGCCAGGTCTATGAAAGCTTCAACATGGCCTCGCTGTGGAAGCTGCCGGTGATCTACATCATCGAGAACAACCGCTACGCCATGGGCACTTCGGTGTCGCGCTCGTCGGCCGAAACCAATTTTTCGCATCGCGGCGCCTCGTTCAAGATTCCCGGCATTCAGGTCGACGGCATGGATGTGCGTGCGGTCAAATCCGCCGGCGATCAGGCGACCGAATGGTGCCGTGCCGGCAACGGTCCGATCATCCTCGAGATGCAGACCTATCGCTATCGCGGTCACTCGATGTCGGATCCCGCGAAATACCGCTCCAAGGAAGAAGTGCAGAAGATGCGCTCGGATCATGATCCGATCGAGCAGGTCAAGGCGCGGCTGACGGCCAAGAAGTGGGCGACCGAGGACGAGCTCAAGAACATCGACAAGGAAGTCCGCGACATCGTCGCCGACGCCGCCGAATTTGCCCAGCACGACGCAGAGCCGGATCCGTCCGAGCTCTGGACCGACATCGTATTGTAACGGGAGGGCAAGGACATGCCGATCGAAATTCTCATGCCCGCTCTCTCGCCGACCATGGAAGAGGGCAATCTTTCCAAGTGGTTGAAGAACGAGGGCGACAAGGTCGTCGCCGGTGATGTCATCGCCGAGATCGAAACCGACAAGGCGACGATGGAAGTCGAGGCCGTCGATGAAGGCACGATCGGCAAGATCGTGGTTCCCGCCGGCACCGAAGGCGTCAAGGTCAATGCGGTGATCGCCGTGTTGCTGCAGGACGGCGAAAGTGCAGGCGATGTCGAAAAGAGCGGCAAGCCTGCCTCAACCCAGGATGCCGTTTCCGCTGGCGGTCAGCGGACCGATGCAGCCGAGGAAGGCTCAAAGGCGGCGGCTCCCCAGGATGCCGGCGAGGCTCCGAAGGCAGTTCCCGCCGCTCCGGCAGCCAAACCTGCCGCCGATCCGGATATTCCCGCCGGCACCGAGATGATCTCGACTACGGTGCGCGAGGCCTTGCGCGATGCCATGGCCGAGGAAATGCGCCGCGACGGCGATGTCTTCGTCATGGGCGAGGAGGTCGCGGAATACCAGGGCGCCTACAAGATCACGCAAGGGCTGCTGCAGGAATTCGGGCCGCGCCGCGTCGTCGACACGCCGATCACCGAGCACGGCTTTGCCGGCGTCGGCGTCGGTGCGGCGATGGCCGGCCTGAAGCCGATCGTCGAGTTCATGACCTTCAACTTCGCCATGCAGGCGATCGACCAGATCATCAACTCCGCGGCCAAGACGCTCTATATGTCGGGCGGCCAGATGGGCGCACCGATCGTGTTCCGCGGACCGAACGGTGCGGCCGCCCGCGTCGGCGCCCAGCATTCGCAGTGCTATGCCGCCTGGTACAGCCATATTCCCGGCCTGAAGGTGGTGATGCCGTACACGGCTGCCGACGCCAAGGGCCTGCTCAAGGCGGCGATCCGCGATCCGAACCCGGTCATCTTCCTTGAAAACGAAATCCTCTACGGCCAGTCCTTCGACGTGCCGAAGCTCGATGATTTCGTGCTGCCGATCGGCAAGGCGCGCATTCACAAACAGGGCAAGGACGTCACCATCGTCTCGTTCGGCATCGGCATGACCTATGCCATCAAGGCGGAAGCCGAACTGCGCGGCATGGGCATCGATGCCGAGATCATCGATCTCCGGACCATCCGCCCGCTCGACCTCGACACCGTCATTGCCTCCGTGAAAAAGACCAACCGCCTGATCGTGGTGGAAGAAGGTTTCCCGCAGAACTCGGTCGGCGACCACATCGCCAACCAGGTTTCGCAGCGCGCCTTCGATTTCCTCGACGCGCCGGTCATCACCATCGCCGGCAAGGACGTGCCGATGCCTTATGCGGCGAACCTCGAAAAGCTGGCTTTGCCCAATGTCGGCGAGGTCATAGAGGCGGTCAAAGCCGTCACGTATCGCTGACGGTCTTTCTTGCGGGGGAGGCAGAAATGGCGACGATGGCAGATGTGAGGAGAATAGCTTGGTCTCTATTTTGGCGGAGCTTCCTGTCTAGTATCGCTTGTGGATTTGTTGCTGGCGCGATTGTTGGGTTCGTCATTGGGTTCATTGGCGGTTTTTTTGGACTTCGCCATGAGGCAATTCAGGTACTGAGCTCTGTTGGGGGAGCATGCCTTGGGCTTGTAGCATCATTCCTTTGTTTGAATTTCTTCTTGGCCCGATCGATTGGCAAGGAATTCAAAGGCAAACGTCTAGAACTTGCCGTGGTTAGCCCGGCTGGCTTGCAGGGAGAGTAACTATGCCAATCAACATCACCATGCCGGCACTCTCGCCCACGATGGAAGAGGGCAATCTTTCCAAGTGGCTGGTCAAGGAGGGCGACAAGGTTTCGCCGGGCGACGTGATCGCCGAGATCGAGACCGACAAGGCGACGATGGAAGTCGAGGCCGTCGATGAGGGCACGGTCGCCAAGCTGGTCGTTCCGGCCGGCACCGAAGGCGTCAAGGTCAATGCGCTGATCGCCATTCTCGCCGGCGAAGGCGAGGATGCAGGGGCGGCGGCAAAGGGTGGTGGCGATGCCGCGCCCGCGAAAGCCGATGCCAAGCAGGATAAGGCGTCAATCTCCCCACCCGTGGGGGAGATGTCGACGAAGTCGACAGAGGGGGGCGCTGTCCCGCCGACCTCTCAGTCTGTCGCGCCCCCCTCTGGCCTGCCGGCCATCTCCCCCACAAGGGGGGAGATCAGCCAATCGTCAGGCGAGCGCACTTTCGCCTCGCCGCTGGCGCGGCGCATAGCCAAGGACGCCGGCGTCGATGTGTCCGCTGTGAGTGGCACCGGCCCGCATGGCCGTGTCGTCAAGGCCGATGTCGAGGCGGCGATTGCCGGCGGTGGCGCCAAGGCTGCACCGGCCGCGAAAGCCGCACCTGCCGGCGCTCCGGCACCTGCGGCTCCGGCTGCGGCACCCAAGGCGATGTCGGACGAACAGGTGCTGAAGCTGTTTGCCGAAGGGTCCTATGAGCTCGTCCCGCACGACAATATGCGCAAGACCATTGCGCGCCGCCTGGTCGAGGCCAAGACAACCATCCCGCATTTCTACCTGACGCTCGACTGCGAGCTCGATGCGCTGCTGGCGCTGCGCACACAGATCAATGCGGCGGCTCCGATGAAGAAGACCGACAAGGGCGAAGTGCCCGTCTACAAGCTGTCGGTCAACGACATGGTGATCAAGGCGATGGCGATGGCGCTGATGGCGGTGCCGGATGCCAATGCGTCGTGGACCGAAAGCGCCATGGTCAAGCACAAGCACGCCGATGTCGGCGTTGCCGTGTCGATCCCCGGCGGCCTGATCACGCCGATCATCCGCCACGCCGACGAAAAGACACTGTCCACTATCTCCAACGAGATGAAGGATCTGGCGAGCCGTGCCCGCAGCCGCAAGCTGAAGCCTGAGGAATATCAGGGCGGCACGACGGCTGTCTCCAATCTCGGCATGTTCGGCATCAAGGACTTTGCCGCCGTCATCAACCCGCCGCATGCGACGATCCTGGCGGTGGGTGCCGGCGAGCAGCGGCCGGTGGTCAAGAATGGCGAGATCAGAATCGCCAATATCATGTCGGTGACGCTGTCGACCGATCACCGCGCCGTCGACGGTGCGCTCGGCGCCGAACTTCTGGTCGCCTTCAAGCGCATGATCGAAAATCCGATGGGCATGCTGGTCTAGGAAGGAAAAAGGCTGTGCGGAAATTCGTCACCAGCCTTTTCGCCCTGATCCTTTCCGGCCTGGCCGGCGGGCTGGTGGCGCTGTGGCTGGCAATCGTCACCAATGCGAATTCCGAATACATCCTGGTCTTCATGGTTTCGGCGCTGGTCACCATCGTTGCGACCGTGGCGTTTTTCATCGCGCAGTTCGTGCCAAACCCGCAAAGGGCGATAAACCTGACGGGGCTTGTTGGGGTTTCGTTGTTCGTGCTGGGCGGAATCGGGCTGATTGCCTGGACCTTCTCGCAGCCGCCTGGCAAAGCCCAGTGGTCGGGCGATCTCCCCGTTGTCGCCGGTCTGTTTTTGCCAAGCATCGCCACGGTTATCGTGCAGTGGCTGTTCGTGGGATGGCGCGTGCGGCGCGGGCTTAGGGCGGAGGCGGGTGCGGGTGCATGAAGACGATCCTCTGCTACGGCGATTCCCTGACCTGGGGCTATGACGCGGCGAGCCTCGGGCGTCATGCGCTGGAAGATCGCTGGCCGAGCGTGCTCAAGGCGGCGCTGGGCGACGATGATATCGAAGTCATTGCCGAAGGTCTGAACGGCCGCACCACGGCTTTCGACGATCACCTGGCTGGTGCCGACCGCAATGGCGCCAAGGTGCTGCCGACGATCCTGACCAGCCATGCGCCGCTCGACCTGATCATCATCATGCTCGGCGCCAACGACATGAAGCCCTGGATCCACGGCAATCCGGTCGCGGCCAAGCAGGGCGTGCAGCGGCTGATCGACATCGTGCGCGGCCACGATTATCCGTTCGACTGGGCCGCGCCGCAAATCCTGATCGTCGCGCCACCAGCGGTCAGCCGCACCGACAATGCCGAATTCAAGGAAATGTTTGCCGGCGGCGACGAGGCCTCGAAGCGGCTGGCGCCGCAATATTCCGCGCTCGCCGACGAGGCCGGCTGCGGCTTTTTCGATGCCGGCACGGTGGCCGAGACCACACCGATCGACGGGGTCCATCTCGATGCCGAAAACACGCGCAATATAGGTGACGCATTGGCGCCATTGGTGCGTGTGATGCTGGAACTCTAGAGAAAATCAGGGAGAAACCCCGTGGCTGAATCCTACGACGTCATAATCATCGGCTCAGGCCCCGGCGGCTATGTCACGGCGGTGCGCTCCGCCCAGCTCGGCTTCAAGACGGCGATCGTCGAGCGCGAGCATCTCGGCGGAATCTGCCTCAACTGGGGCTGCATCCCGACCAAGGCGCTGCTGCGCTCGGCCGAGATCATGCACTATTCCGATCATCTGAAGGACTACGGCCTGAAGCTCGAAGGCGGCAAGGTCAGCGCCGACACGGCCGCTGTCGTCGACCGCTCGCGCAAAGTGTCGTTGAGGCTCAATGGCGGCGTCGCCTTCCTGATGAAGAAGAACAAGGTCGACGTCATCTGGGGCGAGGCCAAGCTCTCCAAGCCCGGTGAGATCGTCGTTTCCAAGACGGCCAAGAAACCGATGGAGCCGCAGCCGCCGGTGCCCAAGGGCGTCAAGGGCGAGGGGACCTACACCGCCAAGCACATCATTCTCGCCACCGGCGCCCGGCCGCGCGCGCTGCCCGGCATCGAGCCGGACGGCAAACTGATCTGGACCTATTTTGAAGCGATGGTGCCGAAGGAGATGCCGAAATCGCTGCTGGTCATGGGTTCGGGCGCCATTGGCATCGAGTTCGCCTCCTTCTATCGCACCATGGGCGCCGAGGTGACGGTGGTCGAGCTTTTGCCGGCGGTGATGCCGGTCGAGGATGCCGAGGTCTCGAAATTCGCGCAGAAGCAGTTCGAGAAGCAGGGCATGAAAATCATCCTCGAGGCCAAGGTGACCAAGGTCGAGAAGGGTGCCAACTCGATCACCGCCCATGTCGAGATGAAGGACGGCAAGGTCGAGAAGATCACCGCCGGCCGCATGATCTCGGCCGTCGGCGTGCAGGGCAACATCGATAATCTCGGCCTCGAGACGCTCGGCGTGAAGACCGATCGCGGCTGCGTCGTCATTGACGGCTATGGCAAGACCAACGTTCCCGGCATCTACGCTATCGGCGATGTAGCCGGACCGCCTATGCTTGCCCACAAGGCCGAGCATGAAGGCGTGGTGTGTATCGAAAAGATCGCCAATTTCCCCGGCGTGCATGCGACAGACAAGCTGAAGATCCCGGGCTGCACCTATTGCAACCCGCAGGTCGCATCGGTCGGGCTCACCGAAGCCAAGGCCAAGGCCGAAGGCAAGGACATTCGTGTCGGCCGCTTCCAGTTCGGCGCCAACGGCAAGGCGATCGCGCTTGGCGAGGACCAGGGCTTCATCAAGACCATCTTCGACAAGAAGACCGGCCAGCTGCTCGGCGCGCATATGGTCGGCGCCGAGGTGACGGAGCTGATCCAGGGCTTTGTCGTGGCGATGAACCTGGAGACCACCGAGGAAGAACTGATGCACACCATCTTCCCGCATCCGACGCTGTCGGAGATGATGAAGGAAAGCGTGCTTGATGCCTATGGCCGTGCGCTCAACGCGTGATAAATTGCTGCCGCGAGACTCAGACGCATGCGCCGGAGGAACCTTACGGCAAGACAGTTCGTTTCCGGATGCATTTTCACCTGACACTGGAGGAGTTGGCATATGGACGTGAATGGCGTGGGCTGGATTGCGGCCATCATCATCGGCGGTTTGGCCGGGTGGCTGGCCGAGATGGTCATGAAGAGCAATACCGGCGTCTTGATGAACATCATTATGGGCATTGTCGGCGCGGTGGTGCTGAACGCAATTCTCAGGGCGCTCAACATCGAACCCTTCGGTGTCGGCTGGCTCGCCTACCTGATCACCGGCTTCATCGGCGCCTGCCTGCTGATCTTTGCCGGGCGGCTGATACGCCGCTAGACTACCGCTATGCGAAAAAGGCTGTGGCGGCATGCGCCGCCGCGGCCTTTTTCTTTGCACCGAAAAGTCCTAGATGACGTCAGAAGGGCGAATGCCGACGGGCAGACGCCAACAAGTCAGGTTTGAGATGGTCACCGTCCTCGACACGATCGCCAACGCGCCGCGCCTGCGGCACCCCGAGAAGGCGCACAAGCCTGATCAGGACGTGCTGCGCAAACCCGACTGGATCCGCGTCAAGGCGCCGATGTCCAAGGGCTATGCCGAAACCCGCGAGATCGTGAAGTCGCACAAGCTGGTCACGGTGTGCGAAGAGGCCGGCTGCCCCAATATCGGCGAGTGCTGGGAAAAGAAGCACGCCACCTTCATGATCATGGGCGAGATCTGCACGCGCGCCTGCGCGTTCTGCAATGTTGCCACCGGCATTCCGACCGCGCTCGATGCCGATGAGCCGGCGCGTGTCGCGCATGCCGTAAAGCAGATGGGGCTGACCCATGTCGTCATCACCTCGGTCGACCGCGACGATCTCGCCGATGGCGGCGCGCAGCATTTCGCCGAGGTTATCCGGGCGATCCGGGCAGCGACACCTCTGACCACGATCGAAATCCTGACGCCCGATTTCCTGCGCAAGGAAGGCGCGCTGGAGATCGTCGTGGCGGCCAAGCCCGATGTCTTCAACCACAATCTCGAAACCGTGCCGTCGAACTACCTGACGGTGCGGCCGGGTGCCCGCTATTTCCACTCGATCCGGCTGTTGCAGCGGGTCAAGGAGCTCGATCCGTCGATCTTCACCAAGTCCGGCATCATGGTCGGCCTCGGCGAAGAGCGCAACGAGATCCTGCAGCTGATGGATGACCTGCGCTCGGCCAATGTCGACTTCATGACCATTGGCCAGTATCTGCAGCCGTCGAAGAAGCACCACCCGGTGATCCGCTTCGTCACGCCGGAGGAATTCAGCTCCTTCGCGACGATCGGCAAGACCAAGGGTTTCCTGCTGGTGGCGTCGAGCCCGCTGACGCGCTCCTCGCATCATGCCGGTGACGATTTCGCCAGGCTGCGGGCGGCGCGTGAGGCGCAGCTCAAAAAAGCCAGTTAAATCCTGCTTCAATGCCGAAATTCGAAGCCACACGCCGCGTTGCCCACACGCCGGAGCAGATGTTTGCGCTGGTCGCCGATATCGAGACCTATCCTGAATTTCTGCCGCTGTGCGAGGCGCTGACGGTGCGCTCTCGCAAGGAGCGTGATCGCCGCACCATTCTCCTCGCCGATATGAGCATCGGCTACAAGGCGATCCGCGAGACCTTTACGACGCAGGTGCTGCTGAAGCCGGACGAGAACACAATCGACGTCAAATACATCGATGGGCCGTTCAAATATCTCAGCAATATCTGGCGCTTCGAGCCGGCCGACGGCGGCGGCTGCAACGTTCGCTTCTTCATCGACTACGAGTTCAAGAGCCGTATCCTCGGCGTGTTGATGGGCACCATGTTCGATCGCGCCTTCCGCATGTTTTCCGAAGCCTTCGAAAAACGTGCGGACGTCATCTACGGAACGACGCCCATCTCATGAGTGTCGCCGAGCGCGCGCAGGCCGATCTCCAGCGCATGCTTGACCGTCTCGCGGCGGATGAAGTCGCGGCCATTGTCGGCAAACATATTGAGCTCGGCAGCCACCGGCCCACCTCTTAGGGCAACTCCGAACCAGACGAGGCCGACCGGTTTTTCCGGCGAGCCGCCGCCTGGGCCGGCAATGCCGGTGACGGCAAGCGCAAGCCCGGCGCGCGAGCGCGCCAGAGCGCCCTCCGCCATCTCCAGAACCGTTTCGCGCGAGACGGCGCCATGCGCCTCGAGTGTGGCGGGCGAGACGCCGAGCATCTCCATCTTTGCTTCATCGGAATAGGTGATGAGGCCGCGATCGACGACAGCGGACGAGCCGGCAATGTCGGTCAGTGCCGAGATGATCATGCCGCCGGTGCAGCTCTCGGCCGTCGCCAGCATGATGCCGCGTTGCTGGCAGACCTGGAGCAGGGCGTTGGCAAGATCGCTGTTGTTCATGCGGGAACCTCCCCGGGGAAGACGACACTGGCGGTGGCGATGGCGGCGATGCCTTCCTCGCGGCCGACAAAGCCGAGTTTCTCGTTCGTCGTCGCCTTGATCGAGATGCGATCGCTGGAAATGCCCAGCATCGCCGACAGCGCATTGGTCATCGCCCCGCGATGCGGGCCGACGCGCGGCGCCTCGCAGATCAGCGTGATGTCGGCATTGGCGATGCGGCCGCCGCGTTCGCGCACCAACCTGGCCGCATGCTCGACGAAGATCTTCGACGCCGCGCCCTTCCATTGCGGATCGGAAGGCGGGAAATGCGTGCCGATGTCGCCGGCGCCGCAAGTGGCGAGCAGCGCATCGGTCAGCGCGTGCAGGCCGACATCGGCATCCGAATGTCCCGAAAGCTTCTTGCCGTGCGGAATGGCGACGCCGCACAGAGTGACATGGTCGCCTGCCTCGAAGGCGTGCACGTCATAGCCATTGCCGGTGCGAATGTCTGGAAAACGCTCGCCAGTAAGCCGCTGATCCGCCATCGCAATATCCCTTGCCCAGGTCAGTTTGACGTTGTCCGGCGACCCCTGAACGATTTTCACCGGAATATGCGCCCATTCGGCGATCGCGGCATCGTCGGTGAAATCCGTCTTGCCGAGATGATGGGCTTTTTCGTGCGCGGCGAGCAACGGCCAGAACGGAAAGCCTTGCGGCGTCTGCGCGGCATGAAGGCCGGCCCTTGGCACCGTCTCCTCGATCATGCCGGTGGCCGACTCGCGCTTCAGCGTATCGGCGACGGGCAAAGCGGGCAGCGCGCCCTGGCGCTCGCCAATGGCGGCGATGATACGGTCGATCAGGGCCGTGTCGACAAACGGCCGCACCGCGTCATGGACAAGGACACGGCCGGGCGTACGTTCCCTCAGCGCCAGCAGGCCGAGCCGGACCGAGGCCTGGCGCGACTCGCCACCGACCACGGCGGTAACCCGCTCGGCATATACGCCGGCTGCCTTGTCGAAAAGCGCGCGGTCATCGGCATGGATGGCGACGACGACGGGACCAATTTCGGGATGCGCCAGGAACGTCTCCAGCGTGCGCGCGATGACGGCACGGCCACCGACGCGCTGATATTGCTTCGGCCCGTCGGCCTGTCCGGCGCGCGCGCCGCGGCCGGCTGCAACGATGACCACGCCGACCTTGTCGGTCGTCGCCTCGGCCGGTTTTTCGCTTGCGTCTGTCATGCCGAGAGGCTTAGTCGCGGCTTATGGCGAAGGCCAGCATTTTCCCAAATGCGCCGCAATGTGACGTCATTGCGCGTTGCACAATGCCTTTCTTATGGCTAGAGAATGTGCAGCAATCCGATATGCTTGGTTTTTGTGCATGCCTGAAGTGACAAAATTGGCTTCGCCGCTCGACATTGGCGGCGTGACGATCCGCAACCGCGTCTTCCTCGCGCCCATGTCGGGAATAACGGACGAGCCGTTCCGGCAGCGCGCCTACGCGCATGGCGCGGGCCTGGTCGTGTCGGAAATGGTGGCGAGCGGCGAGCTTGCCAAGGGCAGGGCCGGCTGCGACCTGCGCATCCGTCATTCCGGGCTGCCCGTCCATATGGTCCAGCTTGCCGGCCGCGAGGCCGAGCACATGGCCGAGGGCGCGCGCATCGCTGCCGGCGAGGGCGCCGACATCATCGACATCAATATGGGCTGCCCGGCCAAGAAGGTGACCGGCGGCTATGCCGGCTCGGCGCTGATGCGCGATCTCGACCACGCGCTGTCGCTGATCGAAGCGGTGATCGGCGCGGTCCAGGTGCCGGTCACGGTCAAGATGCGGCTCGGCTGGGACGACAATGCGCTCAATGCACCCGTCTTGGCGCGCCGCGCCGAAGAGGCCGGTGTTAAAATGGTGACCGTGCATGGGCGCACGCGCTGCCAGTTTTATCAAGGCAAGGCCGATTGGGGCGCCATCGCCCGCATCAAGGACGCCGTCTCGATCCCGGTGGTCGCCAACGGCGATGTGTACTCGCCCGCGGAGGCCGCCGAAATCCTTGAACAGTCGGGCGCCGACGCGGTGATGATCGGCCGCGCGCATTATGGCGCGCCATGGACGGCGGGCCGCATTGCGGCGACGGCTGCGGGCGACGCGCTCTCCGGCGTGCCGGAAAGCCCGCAAGCCATGGCCGACTACATCGTTTCCCACTACGAGGACATGCTGACGCTTTACGGCGTCGAAAGCGGCTTGCGCCAGGCGCGCAAGCATCTCGGCTGGTATCTCGATCGCCACGCTGTGGGCGTCACCAATGAAGGGCGCAAAGCCATCCTCACCTCGTTCGAGCCCGCCCGCGTCATGGCCGTGCTGCGTGAGGTGTTTTCCGGCGGGGGCGAGGCCGCATCCATGCGGAGCGCTGCATGAACGCGCCTGCTGCACCGGGCACCGAGATGGCAAATGCTGCCCATATCGTGCTCAACACCATCCGCCGTCCGGTGATCATGGTCGATCCCGATGGGTTCATCACCTACGCCAATGCCGACGCGGAAGACTTCTTCCGCTCCAGCGCCAACATGCTGGCACGCAACACACTGTCCAAACTGATCCCGTTCGGCAGCCCGCTGTTGCAACTGGTCGACCAGGTGCGCGAGCGCCGTGCGCCGGTCAACGAATACCGTGTCGACGTGTCGTCGCCGCGTCTCGGCATCGAGAAGGTCGTCGATCTCTATGTCGCGCCGGTGCCGGAATTCCCAGGCTCGATCGTGGTGATGTTCCAGGAACGCTCGATGGCCGACAAGATCGACCGGCAGATGACACACAGGGGTGCCGCGCGTTCGGTCACCGGCCTTGCCGCCATGCTGGCACATGAGATCAAGAACCCGCTGTCCGGCATACGTGGCGCCGCACAGCTGCTCGAACTCTCGGCGTCCGACGAGGATCGCGCGCTGACCCGCCTCATCACCGACGAGACCGATCGTATCGTCTCCCTCGTCGACCGCATGGAAGTGTTTTCCGACGAGCGACCAATCGACCGCTATCCTGTCAACATCCATGTCGTGCTGGACCATGTGAAGGCAATCGCGAAGAACGGTTTTGCCAAGAGAATCAGGATATTGGAGGACTATGATCCATCATTGCCTCCGGTTTTCGCCAACCGCGACCAACTGATCCAGGTGTTTCTCAACCTGGTCAAGAACGCTGCCGAGGCGATCGGCGGCGACCCGCAGGGCGAGATCGTGCTGTCGACCGCGTTCAGGCCGGGCATCCGCGTTTCCGTTCCCGGAACCCAGGACCGCGTGTCGCTACCGCTTGAATTCTGCGTGCGCGACAATGGGTCCGGCGTTTCGGAAGACATTCTGCCGATCCTGTTCGATCCGTTCATCACCACCAAGCCGAACGGGTCGGGGCTCGGCCTGGCGCTGGTGGCGAAAATCGTCGGCGAGCATGGCGGCATCATCGAATGCGATTCGACGCCGCGCGGCACCACCTTCCGAATCCTGATGCCGGCCTGGAAAGAAACACCCATCGACACTGCCGATGATGAAGGCGAAGGAGACCGCAAATGACGGTTCGCGGCAATATTCTCGTCGCCGACGACGATGCGGCCATCCGCACCGTGCTCAATCAGGCGCTGTCGCGCGTCGGCCATGAGGTGCGCGTGACCTCCAACGCCTCGACGCTGTGGCGCTGGGTGGCGGCGGGCGAGGGCGATCTGGTGATCACCGACGTTGTCATGCCGGACGAGAACGCCTTCGACATGCTGCCGCGCATCAAAAAGGCGCGCCCCGAGCTGCCGGTCATCGTGATGAGCGCGCAAAACACTTTCATGACGGCGATTCGTGCTTCCGAAACAGGTGCTTACGAGTATCTGCCGAAGCCGTTCGACCTGACCGAACTGCTCAACATCGTCAACCGGGCGCTGTCAGAGCCGCGCCGACCGAAGATCGATACGCGACCGGAAGAACAGCCTGACGCGATGCCGCTGGTCGGCCGGTCGGCCGCCATGCAGGACATCTACCGCATGCTGGCGCGCATGATGCAGACCGACCTGACGGTGATGATCTCGGGCGAGTCCGGCACCGGCAAGGAATTGGTGGCGCGCGCGTTGCACGAATATGGCCGTCGCCGCGGCGGTCCGTTCGTCGCCATCAACATGGCGGCGATCCCGCGCGATTTGATCGAATCGGAGCTGTTCGGCCACGAGAAGGGCGCCTTCACCGGCGCACAGAACCGCTCGACCGGCCGCTTCGAGCAGGCCGAGGGCGGCACGCTGTTCCTCGACGAGATCGGCGACATGCCGATGGAGGCGCAGACGCGGCTGCTGCGCGTGCTGCAGCAGGGCGAATACACCACGGTCGGCGGGCGCACCCCGATCAAGACCGATGTGCGCATCGTCGCCGCCACCAACAAGGATCTGCGCACGCTGATCAACCAGGGGCTTTTCCGCGAGGATCTGTTCTATCGCCTGAATGTCGTGCCGCTTCGGCTGCCGGGTTTGCGTGAGAGATCGGAAGACATTCCCGATCTGGTGCGGCATTTCTTCAAGATCGGCGCCAGCGAAGGCTTGCAGACCAAGCGCATTTCGACCGGCGGCATCGAATTGATGAAGCGCTATCCGTGGCCGGGAAACGTGCGCGAGCTGGAAAACCTGGTGCGCCGGCTTGCGGCGCTCTATTCGCAGGACGAAATATCAGCCGAGATCATTGAAGCCGAGCTGAAGACAGGCGAAAGACCGGTCGTTCCCGGCGGCGGCAATTTGATCCCGGACGATCTGTCCATCGGGCAGGCGGTGGAGCACTTCCTGCAGCGCTATTTTGCCTCTTTCGCCGGTGAGTTGCCGCCGGCAGGTCTCTATCAGCGCATCTTGTCCGAGGTCGAATATCCGCTGGTGCTCGCTTCCATGACGGCAACGCGCGGCAACCAGATCAAGGCGGCCGAATTGCTCGGCTTGAATCGCAACACACTGCGCAAGAAGATTCGCGAGCTGGGCGTCAACGTCTACAAATCGTCGAGATCATGAGCGCCTGGCGCCCGAAGTGACGCGAGGTCATCCCCTTTTCAGGGGATCGGCGGCCGAAAGATTTCCGTCACGGCCACACTTGTTGCATAATCGCCACAATGCGTTGCATACATCCGACGCAATCACTGGCTCTTAGACGGCGACATGGCTTCGCAAGCTCTGACATCAAACGAACCGCTTTTCAGCAGACCCGGCCAGAGAGATGGACGGCGGCTGCTTGCGTTGCCCGGCGTTGTGGCAATTGCCGGCGCGCTGGTTACGGCGGCAATCTCGTTTGCGATTCTTGTCGGCGCCACGCCGATCACGCCAGACGCAAACACAACGCTGACGCTGATTGCGGCCAATGCCTTATTTGTGCTGGCGCTGATTGCTCTGGTCGGCCGCGAGGTGCATCGCATCACCATGGCGCGCCGGCACGGCAAGGCGGCGTCGCGGCTGCATGTGCGCATCGTGACGATGTTTGCGCTGGTCGCGGCCATCCCCGCCATCATGGTGGCCATCATCGCCTCGATCACGCTCGATATCGGCCTCGACCGCTGGTTCGAGATTCGCACCAAGGCGATCGTCAACTCGTCGCTGTCGATCGCCGACGCCTATGTGCAGGAAAACGCTCGCAATCTTCAGGGCACGACGCTGTCGATGGCCTACGATCTCGATGCGTCGCGCACGCTTTACGGCCTCGATCGAACCGGCTTTCTCGACCTGATGAACAAGGAGGCCGTCGGCAGGAGCCTGGTGCATGCGGCGCTGGTCAGGGAAGACGGCTCCTTTGTCATGAGCGCGAAGACCGATGCGGATTTCTCTATGCCGCCACCGCCGGAGGGCGCGGTCAGCGCCGCGGCCGACGGCAAACCGGTGCTGATCGAGCCGAAGACGCGCAACATCATGGGCGCCATCATCAAGCTGCGGGAGATCGAAGGCCTCTACCTCTACACCAATCGCCTGGTCGACCCCGAAGTGATCAAGGCGAGGGCGATCGTCCAGTCCAACACCGCCGAATATCGCGGCCTGGAAGACAACAGGCGGACGTCGCAGGTGGCGTTCGCGCTGCCCTATCTGTCACTGACGCTGATCATCATCCTGTCGGCCATCTGGACCGGCATAGCGGTGGCCGACCGTCTGGTGCGGCCCATCCGTCAGCTCATCGGCGCGGCTGACGAGGTTGCGACCGGCAATCTCGATGTCGCCGTGCCGGTACGGCCTTCCGACGGCGATGTCGCCTCGCTTGGCGATACGTTCAACAAGATGCTGCTGGAGCTTAAATCGCAGCGCAACGAGATCCTGTCGGCCAAGGATTTGATCGACGAACGGCGTCGTTTCTCGGAAGCGGTGCTGGCCGGCGTCACCGCCGGCGTCATCGGCGTCGATCCCTACGGCATCGTCTCCATCGTCAACAAATCGGCCGAAACGATGCTGGCCATATCGGCCACGGCGGCGCTGGGGCAGAACCTGTCCGCCGTGCTGCCGCATGTCGGCCGTGTCTTCGAGATCGGCCGCAAATCCGGCAAGCCGGTCTATCGCGAGCAGGTCACCTTCTATCGCACCGGCGCCGAGCGTACCTTCAACGTGCAGATCACCATCGAGGCCGGCGACGACGGCGAGGAGGAGAAATCCTACGTCGTGACTGTCGACGACATCACCGATCTGGTCCAGGCACAGCGCTCGTCGGCCTGGGCGGATGTGGCGCGGCGTATCGCACATGAAATCAAGAACCCGCTGACGCCGATCCAGCTCTCGGCCGAGCGCATCAGGCGACGCTTCGGCAAGGTCATCACCGAGGACCGCGAGATCTTCGACCAGTGCACCGACACGATCATCCGGCAGGTCGAGGATATCGGCCGCATGGTCGACGAATTCTCGGCTTTCGCCCGCATGCCCAAGCCCGAGATGAAAGCCATCGATCTGCGTGAATCGCTGCGCGAGGCGTCGTTCCTGGTCGAAGTCAGCCGCGCCGACATTGCTTTCGAACGCGTGTTCGGCAACGAGCCGCTCAAGGGCACTTTCGATAGCCGATTGATGGCGCAGGCTTTCGGCAACGTTATCAAGAACGCGGCCGAGGCGATTGACGGGCTGGAACAAAAGGACGGTTCGCACGGCATAATCCGGATTCAAGCTGCCCGTCAGAATGGCGCGATCAGAATCGACGTCATCGACAATGGCAAAGGCTTGCCGCGCGAGAATCGCCAAAGGCTGCTCGAGCCCTACATGACGACGCGCGAGAAGGGCACCGGGCTCGGTCTCGCCATCGTCAAGAAGATCGTGGAGGACCATGGCGGGCGGCTCGAATTGCACGATGCGCCCGCGGATTTCCACGGTGGACGCGGCGCGATGATCTCGATCATCCTGCCGCCAGCGCCGCCACGCGGTCAAGGCGAAACGGAACACGAACGAGAAACTGAAAAGGTCGGTAATGGCGTCTGATATTCTCATCGTCGATGACGAGGAAGACATCCGTGAACTCGTCGCGGGCATATTGAGCGACGAAGGGCATGAAACCCGCACGGCATTCGATGCCGACAGCGCGCTCGCGGCAATCGCCGACCGGGCGCCGCGGCTGATTTTCCTCGACATCTGGTTGCAGGGCTCGCGCCTCGACGGGCTGGCGCTGCTCGACGAGATCAAGACGATGCATCCGAGCCTGCCGGTGGTGATGATCTCCGGCCACGGCAATATCGAGACAGCGGTGTCGGCCATCCGCCGCGGCGCCTATGATTTCATCGAGAAGCCGTTCAAGGCCGACAGGCTGATCCTGATCGCCGAGCGGGCGCTCGAAACCTCGAAATTACGGCGCGAGGTGTCCGACCTCAAGCAGCGCAGCGGCGAAACTTTCGACTTGATCGGCATGTCGTCGGCGATGAGCCAGCTGCGCCAGACCATCGAGCGCGTTGCGCCGACCAACAGCCGCGTCATGATCATCGGTCCGTCCGGTTCGGGCAAGGAGCTCGCCGCGCGCGCCATCCACACGCTGTCGACGCGCAAGGGCGCGCCGTTCGTGACGCTGAGCGCGGCCAACATCACGCCCGAGCGCATGGAGATCGAGCTGTTCGGCACCGAATCGAACGGCACCGAGCGGAAGGTCGGCGCGCTTGAAGAGGCGCACCGCGGCATTCTCTACATCGACGAAGTGGCCGACATGCCGCGCGAGACGCAGAACAAGATTTTGCGCGTGCTGGTCGAACAGCAGTTCGAGCGGGTCGGCGGCACGAAGCGGGTCAAGGTCGACGTCCGCATCATCTCCTCGACCTCGCAGAACCTGGAGGCGATGATCGCCGACGGCCGTTTTCGCGAAGACCTCTATCACCGCCTGGCGGTGGTTCCGGTCATGGTGCCGGGACTGGCCGAGCGACGCGAGGACATTCCCTACCTCGTCGACAATTTCATGAAGCAGATCGCGCGCCAGGCCGGTATCAAGCCGCGCCGCATCGGCGACGATGCGCTTGCCGTGCTGCAGGCGCACAACTGGCCGGGCAATGTCCGCCAGCTGCGCAACAATGTCGAACGGCTGATGATCCTGGCGCGTGGCGACGATATCGATGCGCCGATCACCGCCGACCTGTTGCCGTCGGAGATCGGCGATGTCATGCCGCGCACGCCGAACCAGTCCGACCAGCACATCATGGCGCTGCCGCTGCGCGAGGCGCGGGAACAGTTCGAGAAGGACTATCTGATCGCCCAGATCAACCGTTTCGGCGGCAACATCTCGAAGACGGCGGAATTTATCGGCATGGAGCGCTCGGCGCTGCACCGGAAACTGAAGTCGCTGGGGGTCTGATCCCCATTGTTGTTGGTCCAGCGGGCCGTGGCCCGTGCAATTGCCGGTTACGGCAGCGGCGGAATCGCCTAGAAATAGCGAGACTGTTCTGAGGGGTGACCCATGCCGCGCATTGCCTATGTGAACGGGCGCTATGTCGCCCATGCCGACGCTGCCGTGCATATCGAGGATCGCGGCTATCAATTCGCCGACGGCGTCTACGAGGTCTGCGAGGTGGCGCAGGGCTTTGTCGTCGACATGCCGCGCCATCTTGCCCGGCTGAACCGCTCGCTTAGCGAATTGTCGATCGACTGGCCGGTCACCAAGGGCGTGCTGCCGCTTCTTCTGCGCGAAATCGTCCGGCGCAACCACGTCGTCAACGGCCTGGTCTATGTCCAGGTTACGCGCGGTGTTGCCAGCCGCGACTTCGTTTTCCCGGCCGATACACCGTCATCGCTGGTGATTACGGCCAGAAAGGCCGACCCGGCGGCGGCCGCCAAGCGAGCCGAGGCGGGCATCAAGGTCATCACCGTGCCGGAAAACCGTTGGGACCGGGTCGACATCAAGAGCACCGGCCTGCTGCCCAACGTGCTGGCCAAGCAGAAAGCCAAGGAGGCCGGCGCCCAGGAAGCCTGGTTCGTCGACACCGATGGCAACGTCAAGGAGGGCGGCTCGTCTAACGCCTGGATCGTTACAAGGGACGGCGTTCTGGTCACCCGGCCGGCGGAGCATGGCATCCTGCGCGGCATCACCCGCACGACCATGTTCGAAGTGGCGGCAAAGCTCGGGTTGACGATCGAGGAGCGCGGTTTTTCAGTCACTGAAGCCAAGGCTGCGCGAGAAGCTTTCATCAGTTCGGCAACGACAATCGCCATGCCGGTCGTGGCAATCGACGGTGCCGCGGTCGCCAATGGGCACCCCGGTTCGATAACACTTTCATTGCGGCAAGCCTTTTTTGACGTTGCGGAAAAAAGTCCAGCCTGATAACCGCACAGACGGACTGCACATCAATATATCTCGTTCTGCTTGTCGTTACTGACGGCAAGGGGGTGTTTGCAAGCTTGACATGTGCCCGCTAATTTGGCGCATTAGCCTGCAAACCGAAGGGGATCGGCGAAAGACAAGAACAATGGCGGAACGATCGCAAAACCTTCAGGACCTGTTCCTGAATTCTGTTCGCAAGAGCAAAAATCCACTCACCATCTTTCTCATCAACGGCGTCAAGCTGACCGGCGTGGTCACTTCCTTCGACAATTTTTGTGTTCTGCTGCGCCGTGACGGCCACTCCCAGCTCGTCTACAAGCATGCCATTTCCACGATCATGCCGAGCCAGCCGGTTCAGATGTTCGATGGCGAGGAAAGCCAGGGCGCCTGATTGGCACGTGAAAAAGACGCGGACCGCGGCGTCCGCGGGAAACCAGCACATAATTCCGGGACGGAAGCCACAGGTCCGACCCGGGCGGTTGTCATTGTGCCGGTGCTTACCCGGCATCAGCGCAACGATGACGAAACGAACCGTCCACGGCTGACGCGTTCGGCGGATGCGCGCCACGACGAAGCGGTCGGCCTTGCCCGCGCCATCAACCTGGATCTGATCCACACGGCGGTGGTCACCGTCAACGATCCACGCCCGGCAACCTTGCTCGGCAGCGGCAAGGTCGCGGAATTCGCCGAGATCGTCAAAGAGGGTCACGCGGAGGTGGTCATCGTCGACCATCCGCTGACGCCGGTGCAGCAGCGCAATCTCGAAAAAGAAATGAATGCCAAGGTGCTCGACCGCACCGGATTGATCCTGGAGATTTTTGGCGAGCGCGCGCGGACCAAGGAGGGCACGCTGCAGGTCGAACTTGCCCATCTCAACTACCAGAAGGGCCGCCTGGTGCGGAGCTGGACCCACCTTGAACGCCAGCGCGGCGGAGCCGGCTTCCTCGGCGGCCCCGGCGAAACCCAGATCGAGTCGGACCGGCGGCAGCTGCAGGAAAAAATCATCAAGCTCAAGCATGAGCTGGAAACGGTGCGCCGCACCCGCGACCTGCACCGCGCCAAGCGCAAGAAGGTGCCGTTCCCGGTGGTGGCGATTGTCGGCTACACCAATGCCGGAAAGTCGACGCTGTTCAACCGGCTGACCGGGGCCGACGTGCTGGCCGAAGACATGCTGTTTGCAACGCTCGACCCGACGCTGCGCCGCGTGCGCCTGCCGCACGGCACGCCGATCATCCTGTCGGACACAGTCGGCTTCATTTCGGACCTGCCGACGCATCTGGTCGCCGCCTTCCGCGCCACGCTGGAAGAGGTCGTCGAGGCCGATCTGGTCATCCATTTGCGTGATATCTCAGATCCGGATACGGCCGCCCAGGCCGAGGACGTCGAGCGCATCCTTGCCGATCTCGGTGTCGACGCTGGCGATGCGAACCGGGTCATCGAGGTGTGGAACAAGGTCGACCTTCTCGACGACGGCAACCGGGAGCGCCTGCTCGCCGACGGCACTGACGCCAACAAGGCGCCGCCGATCGCCATCTCGGCGGTCACCGGCGAAGGCATCGATGCGCTGAAGGCGCTGATCGAGACCAGGATGTCGGGCGAACTCGAGGAATTGACGGTGACGATCGAACCGCCGCAGTTCGGCCTTGTCGACTGGCTATACCGCAATGGCGACGTCGTTTCGCGGGTAGACAATGAGGATGGCAGCGCGACCATCGCACTCAAGGCCACGCACACCGCCCGGCAAGAGATCGAAAGCCGATTGCACCGCAAAAACAGGCAGTAAGCCTGATTATTTCACGCCCTTGGCCTGCTGCCAGAGCACTTCCATCTCGTCCAGCGTGGCTTTTTCGAGCGTGCTTCCCGATGCATCGATCGCGCGCTCGACATAGTGGAAGCGCGAGCGGAACTTTTCGTTGGTGCCGCTAAGCGCCGCTTCCGAATCGAGCTTGAGGTGACGCCCCAGATTGACGACGGCAAACAGCATGTCGCCGAATTCGTCCTTGATCTCAGCCGTTTCGCCCTTAGCCAGTGCCTCGCGCAGCTCGCCGATCTCTTCCTCGATCTTGTCGAGGATGGGTGCTGCCTCGCTCCAGTCGAAACCGACACGCGCTGCCTTTTCCTGCAGCTTCAGCGCACGAGTCAAAGCGGGCAGGGCGACGGGCACGCTGTCCAGGAAACCCTTGCCATGGTCTTCGGGGTCGAGGCCGCGGGCGAGGCGCGCACTTCGCTTTTCGGCTTTTTCCTCAGCCTTGATCTTTTCCCACATGCCCTTTGCCATGCCGGCGCTGCGCGCCTTCTCGTCGCCGAAGACATGCGGATGGCGCCGGATCATCTTGGTGGTGATGGCCTCGACCACATCACCGAAGGCAAAATCGCCGGCTTCCTCAGCCATCTGCGCGTGGTAGACGACCTGCAGCAGGAGATCGCCGAGTTCGTCGCGCAGATCGTCGAGATCGCCGCGCGCAATGGCGTCCGCCACCTCATAGGCTTCCTCGATCGTATAGGGCGCGATGGTCGAGAAATCCTGCTCGATGTCCCAGGGACAGCCGGTCTTCGGCGCCCTGAGCGCCGCCATGATCTCGATCAGCCGGGAAATGTCGCGCGAAGGTTTCATGCGGCGAATGCTATCCCGCTGCCTGTCGTGCGGCCAACGGCGTCAGCCGGAGAGGGGAGATTGTCCACAGCGAGCTTCAGCCGAGTACCGACACAACCGCCTTGGCGAGGTCATCCATGCCGTCCTCGGGCAGGCCGGCGACGTTGATGCGGCTGTCGCCGACCATGTAGACGCCACACTCGGCACGCAGCCGCTCGACTTGCGCCTCGGTCAGGCCAAGCCTGGAAAACATGCCGCGATGGCTGGCGATGAAGTCGAAGCGGTCGGAGTTGGACTGCCGGCGCAGCGCGTCGGCGAACTGGACCCGCAGCCTCAGCATGCGCAGCCGCATCTCCTCCAGCTCCGCCTCCCAGTCGGCGCGAAGGCCATCATCTTCCAGCACCGTGCGCACGGCGGCGGCGCCGTGGTCCGGCGGCATCGAATACATGGCGCGCGCCGCCGCCAGCATCTGGCTCATCGCGACATCGGCTTGCGCGCTATCCTTCGCCAGGATCATCGCCGCGCCGACGCGGTCGCGGTAGACGGCAAAGTTCTTCGAGCAGCTCGAGGCAACGACCATTTCAGGCACCTTGCCCGCGAGAAGGCGCAAGCCGGCCGCATCGGCGTCCAGGCCTTCGCCAAAGCCCTGATAGGCAATGTCGACAAAGGGCAACAGCCCGCGCTCGACGACAAGATCGGTGACGCTGGCCCATTGCGCGATATCGAGATTGGCGCCGGTCGGGTTATGGCAGCAGCCATGCAGCAGCACGATATCGCCGGGCTCGGCTGCGCCAAGCGTTGCCAGCATCTCGTGGAAGCGCACCGCGCCGGAAACGGCATCGAAATAGGGATAATCGCGCACCTTGAGGCCGGCCCCGCGCATCACCGGCGGGTGGTTCGGCCATGTCGGGTCCGACAGCCAGACGGTTGCGTCGGGGCGGGTCCGCTTCAACAGCTCCGCCACCAGCCGCAGCGCGCCGGAACCGCCAGGCGCTTGCGCGGCGCGGATGCGCGTCATGTCGGCAGCGGGGCCGAAGGCCAGCTTGACCATCGCCGTGTTGAAGCCGGTGTCGCCGGCAAGGCCGAGATAGGTCTTGGTGTCCTGGTCCTGCAGCAACCGCTTCTCGGCCTCGCGCAGGGCGCGCATGACCGGCGTCCTGCCGTCGCGGTCCTTGTAGACGCCGACGCCGAGATCGATCTTGCCGGGGCGCGGATCGGCGCGATAGAGGCCGATCAAGGCGATGATCTTGTCGGCCGGGGCAGGTTGCAGGGTCTCGAACATCAATACGGCTCCAATGGCGGCGGAGTAATACGCAAAGCGGCCGCGTTTCGCCAGTGCTTCCATCTGCGCCAGTCCGCTAGCGTACTGGACCGTTACGCCAAGCTTTGTCTGTACGGCAGGGGTCGGCGGCTATGGCGACGGGTTCATTCCAATCCGCCGGATAAGCACCCGTCCAATCACGGCGAGACCGATGCCGGTCAGCAGGGAGAAACCGCCGAGCATGCCGGCCAGCCCGGCAAGGAACCAGCGTCCGGCGAAGCTGTCGACGGAGGCATTTTGCGGATTGGTTGGGTCGTAAGCGACAGGGACGCTGTCGCCATCACCCCAGAACGAGCTGTGGACGGCATTGTTGAAGCGGATGACGGTGCCGTCGGCGGTCGAGAACTCGATGCGGGGATTGTATTCGGCGGCGACAATCCTGCCTGTCGCCGAAGCGGTACGAGGGCCGTACATCTCGACGATGGCCAGCACGCCGGAAGCGATCAGTCCGACAATGCCAAAGATGATGAACACCCTGCCGACGATCGGCAACGCTGCAAAACCCGTTACACGACTACCATTGGCCATCTTTTGCTCCTGGGACAGACGGATAAGGCTAGACTTCATCCATAAAGCAAACATCTGCCGCACGGGAGATGGGTAAGTGCGCAGCGGACTTCTGATTGCATGATGCCTATTGTGGCGACGCAAAAAAGTTTTGGTGGCGATGGATTAAGATCCCCGCCTGTTTCGTAAACGGGGCATGAAACGGTCGATGCCACGCTTCGATATTGTCGGACAGCTGGGTTCGCTCAGGCGCTACGCACGCTCGCTGACGCGCGACGGCACTGACGCCGAGGATCTGGTGCACGATGCGCTGGTGCGCGCCTACGAGCGGCGCGACACATTCCGCTCGGGCGGCAATCTGCGGGCATGGTTGCTGTCGATCGTCCACAACGCTTTCATCGACAAGATGCGCTCGCGCCGGTCGGAAGCAGCGCGTGTCGAGCAGGCCGGCTATCTCACCGATGCCAGCACGCCGGCGCCTCAGGAACATTCCGTGCGACTGGCGCAGGTGCGCGAGGCCTTTTTCAGTCTGCCGGAGGAGCAGCGTTCGGCGCTGCATCTGGTCGCCATCGAGGGCCTTTCCTACCAGCAGGCCGCCGACGCCAGCGGGGTGCCGCTGGGCACGCTGATGTCGCGCATCGGCAGGGCGCGCGCAGCACTGCGCGAGATGGAAAACGCTGCACCTTCGCCGGCCAAAAGCCATCTGAGGATCGTGGGAGACCCGTCATGACCGACCTGTTGCGGGACCCGGTGACCGATACCGATCTCGATTCTTATGTCGACGACCAGCTGGATGTCGCGCGCCGCATCGAGGTCGAGGCGTTCCTCTCGGTTCGTCCGGAGGCTGCGGCGCGGGTGATGTCCGACTTGAGGACGCGCGACGAACTGCGCCTGGCGCTGGCTGCTTCCACAGGCATGGCGCGGCCGGCGACGACTGAAGTCGCGCGCCGGCTGGGCAGGGGACTGGCCAGTCGCCGCGTCTTCGCCGTGCTGCAGCGGGCGGCCGCGGTCGCCGTCTTTGTCGCTGCCGGCTGGCTGGCGAACGGCCTCTTCGGGCCGCTGCTGGTGACCAAGGTCGTGGCTTCGCCGCCGCCGCCCGCCTATGTCGAAGAAGCGATCCGGGCGCACAAGACGACGCTCATGCGCGAGGCGATGCCCTCGCAGCTGGAGGCGCCCAACTACAATGGCGACGAAATCCGCGCCGCCACCGCAATCGTCATGCCATCGCTGCCCAAGGACTGGAAGGTCCGCGACGTGCAGATCTATCCGTCGCGCTTCGGGCCGAGCGTCGAGGTGGCGCTGGAGACGAAGGATATGGGGCTGGTCTCGCTGTTTGCGATCCGGCCCGGAACCTTCGACGTGGTCAAGCCTGCCATCGCGCCCTCCGGCGACATCTCCTCTGCCTATTTCCAGATCGGCGAGGTCGCGTACGCGGTCGTCGCGCGCAGCGGTGTCCACGACCTCGACCGCGCCGCCGAGACGCTTGCCAAGACACTTTACTGATCAGGACACTTTACTGAGACCACATAAGGAGAACCCGCATGAATACCCCTGACCTCGGATACCGCATGGGCACTGGCGCGCGCGCCGGCGCCGTCTATGACGAGGGCCTGCGCAGCCACATGCTGCGCGTCTATAACTATATGGGCATCGGCCTCGTCGTCACCGGCATCGTCGCCATGGTGGTCGCTTCCACGCCGGCCCTCTACGTGCCGATCTTTTCCAGCCCGCTGAAATGGGTGCTGATGCTGGCGCCGCTCGCCTTCGTGTTGCTGTTCTCGTTCAAGATGCAGACGATGTCGGCGGCGAGCGCCCAGTTGATGTTCTGGGCCTTCTGCGCGGTGATGGGCCTGTCGCTGGCTTCGGTGTTCCTGGTCTTCACCGGCACCAGCATCGCGCGCACCTTCTTCATCACCGCCACGATGTTCGGCGCCACCAGCCTCTACGGCTACACGACCAAGCGCGACCTGACCCAGTTCTCGTCCTTCCTGATCATGGGCCTGATCGGTGTGGTGATCGCCAGCGTCGTCAACATCTTCCTTGGCTCGACCGCGCTGCAGTTCGCCATCTCGGTGATCGGCATTGCCGTCTTTGTCGGCCTGACCGCCTGGGACACGCAGACGATCAAGGAACAGTATGCGGAGAATTTCGATGCGGAATCGCAGCAGAAGCTCGCCGTCTTCGGCGCGCTGTCGCTGTACCTGAACTTCGTCAACATCTTCCAGCTGTTGCTGAATTTCACCGGCGAGCGCGAATAGTCGAACCGTAGCAGGGCAACAATCTCGATCTCGCAGTGGCCGGAGGAGAATCTCCGGCCACCGTCGTTTTTGCCGTCGAGACATCGCTCCTCTATCAGCGCGATGTCGCTGCGCCCTTGAGTCCATGCGGGCTTTTGCTAACCTGCCGCTCGCACGCAGCTTTCCGCGAGAACGCATGGAACAAGTGACGCTTCACGGCGACGGCATTTCGGCGACCATTGTCGGGCAGGGGGCCGAGCTCGTCTCCTTGCGCAATGCCGAGGGTCTGGAGTTTTTGTGGCAGGCCGGGCCGGAATGGCGGCGGCATTCGCCGGTGCTGTTTCCGATCGTCGGCCGGCTGAAGGGCGACCAGCTTCGCCATCGGGGCCAGGTCTATCCCCTGACGCAGCACGGATTTGCCCGCGACAAGCCATTTGTGTGGGCTGACGCGAGCCCCCGATCCTGCACGCTGGTGTTGACCGACGATGCCGATACACGCACGCGCTATCCGTTCGCCTTTCGCCTTGCCATCACCTACACGCTCGAGCGTCGCGAACTTGGTGTGAGCTTCGAGATTGCCAACACCGGCGACGAGACGCTGCCAGCCTCCATCGGTGCACATCCGGCTTTCAATTGGCCATTGCAGCCGGGGCTCGCCAAGACAGACTACCACCTGACCTTTGCCCAGGACGAGCCGGCGCCGATCCGCCGGCTGAAGGATGGCCTGGTGGTGGCTGCACCACAGCCGACGCCCATCGAAGGCAAAACGCTGGCGCTTTCCGAACAGCTGTTCGAGGCAGACGCCGTGATCCTCCACCGGCCGGCCAGCACCAGCGTGCGCTATGCCGCCGCGAACGGTGCGGCGATCGAGATGTCGTGGCAGGGTTTTAGGGAATTGGGCATCTGGTCGAAGCCGGGCGGCGCTCCGTTCCTGTGCATTGAACCCTGGCACGGGCTTGCCAGCCCCGTCGATTTCGATGGCGAGTTCGCGGCCAAGCCGGGCGTGATGCTGATCGCGCCCGGTGAAAAGCGTGTGCTGAGCTATCAGGTACGGCTCTACCATGCGCCACTGTGACCGATGAACCAGAGATAGGCGCGATGAAACTTGGCTTCATCGGCACGGGTGCCCTTACAGCGGCCATTGTCAGCGGGCTCAAATCCGTCGCGGATAACTCCGTCTCCGTGCTGCTGTCGCCGCGCAATGAAGAGATCGCCGCAGAGCTGGCGGCCCGTTATCCGGATGTGCGTATCGCTGATGACAATCAGGCGGTTCTCGATCAATGCGAACTAGTCATGCTGGCTGTCCGGCCGCAAATTGCGCATGACGTCCTGCCGGGTTTGCGGTTTCGGCGCGAGCATCACCTCATCAGCTTGATCGCCACGCTGCCGCGCGAGGAGATTGCCGGCTTGACCGCACCCGCGCACCAGGTGACGAAAGCGCTGCCCATGCCGATGATTGCCCACCGGCTGGGGGCAACGATCATCTGCCCGCCGGATGCCACTGTCGCTGCCTTGTTCGGCAGTCTGGGGAAAGTGATCGAGGTCGAGAACCCAGCCGAATTCAATGCGCTGAGCGTGGTCACCGCGACCTATGCCAGCTACTTCAGATATCTCGATACGATCAACAGCTGGCTCAAGAAGAATGGCGTCGAGGAAGGAAAGGGGCGCGATTACATCGCATCGCTTTTCAAAGCCTTGGGATGCGCTCCTGATATGTCGCCGGATGCCGACTTCATGCATCTGGCGCAGGACTATGCGACGCGCGGCGGCATCAACGAACAGGTTCTTCGCGAACTCACGGCGCGAAACGTGTTCGAGGCGCTCACCGAGAGCCTGGACGGCGTACACCGGCGCATCGTCGGCGATACGCCTTGATGGGCGGTACCTTGAAATTCCCTGATGATCAGGAGTATGGCTCCACCGGATGTTCCGGACCGTTCGGGAGGGTCGGAGGATGCCTGGATGCTTGAAATTGGGCTTTGTGACAGCGGTGCTGGCTATGCTGATTGTCTTTCCGGTCGCTGCCGCCGACATCGACCGCGCCAGCCTCTACCGCGCGCAATCGGTGACCAGCGGCACTGGCGAGGAGAACCGGGCGTGGGGCCTGGCGCCGTGCCTTGAAGAGGTGCTGGTCAAGGTTTCCGGCGACCCGCGGCTGATCGGCGACCCGCGTGTTGCGGACATGAGCCGGCACGCGACCGACTATGTCATTGGTGTCGGCTACCGCGACCTGCTCAACAACCGCCCGCCGCATGACGAGCAGGGCACCCACGACCGGCCGCATTACATCACCGCCGATTTCGACCCGGACAAGATCGATGCCTTGCTGGCGTCGCTCGGGCGCAAACCGTGGGCGGTGCCGCGGCCAAAAATCGTCGCACTGCTGGATGTAAGGCCGATGAAAGGCGACGGCTTCACGCTGGTGCGCGATGGCGGCGGCGAGCTTGCGGCGGATATGCGCGTTGCGCTGGCGGACGCGGCGCACCGGACCGGTTTGCCGCTGGAGTTGCCTCGGCCGTCCGACGTCGCGCTCGCCGACGTGGCCAACACGCTGGATGGGGACGCCCTGCTTGCCGGCACTTTGGTATGGCGCCAGGAAGCGCTGGGCTGGGTCGGCGACTGGCGGTTCAGCTTCAAGGATAAGGAGTATCGCTGGCAGGTACGTGGCGTCAGTTTCGACGATGCGTTCCGCAACGCCACGCGCGGAACGCTGCAGATCCTGTCGGGCAATGGAGAGCCGGAAGCCGTCACGCCCTGACTTCAAGGGAACCTTCTTGCCGGAGCGCCGTAAACAAAGTGGCGGGCAAGCTTTGAGCAAGGAGGTAGAATTGCAACATCGCCGGATCGACGTTGACGGAAACAGCATCTTCTATCGCGAAGACGGCCCGCCTGATGCTCCCGTCCTCCTGCTGCCGCACGGCTATCCGTGCTCGTCCTATCAATTCCGAAGGTTGATGCCGGCACTTGCCGATCGCTGGCATACATTCGCGCCGGACTTTCCCGGCTTTGGCTACAGCGCCACGCCCGAAATGTCGGTTTTTGACTATGACTTCGATGCCTATGCCGGGTTTCTGACAGCTTTCGCCGATGCGCTCGGCATGTCGCGCTATGCTCTCTGGCTGCACGACTATGGCTCACAGATCGGACTGCGCCACGCCATCGCACATCCCGAGCGCATCGCCGCACTCATTATCCAGAACGGTGACATCTACGAGGACGTTCTCGGGCCGAAATACGCTGGGATAAAAGCCTATTGGAATGAGAAGACGCCCGAAAAGCATCGGCCGTTGGAAGAGGCGGTAAGCGAGGAGGGCTTCCGGCACGAGTTTGTCGGAGAGGTGGATGACGCTGTAGCCGAGCGCGTGCCTCCCGATCTTTGGAAACTCCACTGGCCTTTGATGGACACGCCGATCCGCCGGCGGCTCGCGGTCAACCTGATGGAGAAGTTGGAGGCGAACCTCGGCTGGTTCCCCCGCTATCAGAGCTTTCTGCGCGAGCACCAACCTCCGACGCTCATCGTTTGGGGTCCCGAGGATGGTTACATGCCGGCGCAATCGGCGCATGCCTACCAGCGCGATTTGCCGGAAGCAGAACTTCATCTCATCGGCGGCGCCGGCCACTGGTTGCTCGAAACCCATTTCGATGAGGCGCTTCCGCTGGTGCGCGATTTTCTGGCGCGCGTCCACAGTCAGGAAGCGAAAGGGACGGGCAGGGCGGCCGGCCGGGCGTAGACCCCTCCGTTGCGGTCATCGGATCGATCTGCAACCATGGCGTCATGATGGAAAAGTCTGCCGCGCCCTGGCCTCTGCTGCAAATCGCGATCGAGCCGAAGTCGCGGGCCGATCAGGAGAAGCTGCTTGTCACTTCGTCCAAGCTCGCGCCTGACGACCGCGACCCGTCCGCTGCCATGGCCATGGCCAGATGACGTCGCCAAAATTCTCCTCGCGGGCAGGGTTCCTTGTCGGCCTCGGCATCACGCCCGTCGCCTTTTTCCTGGCGCTCTATTCGGCCGGAGCCGGGCATGGCGACTATGGGCTGGCGCGACTTCTCTATCCGGTCCCCATGCTGGCAACGCTGTTGACCAACACAACGATCACCGGCCTTTCCATCGGATTGGCTGCGCTGCAGTTTCCTGCCTATGGGGCATTTGTTGCGGGCGCCGGCGGCTCCAGATGGCTGGCCCTTGGCGTCTTCCATCTTGTTGCAATCGCAGCAGCCTTCAGCGGCCTCCTGGAAAGCTTCTCGGGATGACGCTCCTGTTCGTTATCCTGGTGCCAGCCCGTCGAGCAGGAAGTCGAGGCCTTTGCGAAAGGCGCCATCCCTTGAGAAATGAAGACCACGCCAACTCATTTCGCCACTGCTTCGTCAACGTTCCTCCCGCCAAGCAATCAGAGCCGCCGGCCTGCATCTCAGTCAGCAGCCACATATGAAAGTCGCATAAGATAGATTATGGAACTTATGCATCAGGCTGCAGCTGGGAAAGGACGCGGACTTTCATAGGGCTTGGCATGAGCCGTTGGCCAACGCTACGCTGTGTCGATGACGACAGGAAAGCGTGACATCGAAGCGGCGATCGAAGTGTTCGTGCACGGCTTCAGCACCGACAAGAGCCGCACCTTTCCATACGAAGCCAGCCGCGTCGGACCCTTGTGGCTGATGCGCGATGCCGAGCGCAAGAATGCACGCGACTACCGTGGCGAAGAATGGATCGTCCATGACGTCGCCGCCGAGGAAGCCGATGCCATCGTGCGGCAGCATGCGCGGCCGGGCTTTGCCGTTTCGGTCGTGATCGCGAATGACGGCCCGGACGAACCAACGCGAACGGCCTACAAGGCGCTCGGCTACCGGCTGCTGCGGACGGAAGGCTTTTTCATCCAGTCGCTGCGCCAAATTCCAGACCCGCCAGCAATCGTCTCTATCGAACGCGTGAGGACGGCTGAACGCGCTGCACAACTGGGAAAGGTCATACGCAGGCGGCCACTTCCAGACGATCAACTCGGCGACGATGCGCCGTTTCGCCAGTATGTGGCGCTCGATGGCGACGCCATCGTCGGGCGTGTGCGCAGCATAGACGCCGTCGGCGCCACATGGTGCTCGGCAATGTTTGTCGAGCCTTCGCACCGGCGTCGAGGCATCGGCCAGGCGCTGATGGCCAAAATGCTGCATGACGACAAAGCGCATGGGTCGCGGTGCTCGATGCTGTTGGCGACGCGTGCCGGAGCGCTGCTTTATCCCCGCATGGGCTATGAGCGGATTGGAACGCTGCTGATCTTCGCGCCGAAGAACCGAACGTCCTTATAAACATCTGCTCGTATCATGCTGTCTCATAAAGGAATTTCGATCACCATGCCGTCATAGGCCGGAGTGACGTTGGCCGGCACCTCGGCCTTCACCGTGGCATAGTCGAGCGGCACATGCATATGCGTCAGCACGGCCTGTTTCGGCGCCAGTTTTTCAATCCAGCCAAGCGCCTGACCGAGCGACAGATGACTGGGATGGGTATGGTACTGCAAGGCATCGATGACCAGCATTTCCAGGGCGCGCAGCCGCTCGGCGGTGGCATCCGGGAAGTCGCTTATATCGGGGCAGTAGGCCAGCCCGCCGATGCGGAAGCCGAGCGAAATGATGTCGCCATGGATCTGCGGCAGCGGCTCGAGGGTGAGGGCACCGCCCTCGCCTTCGATCGTCACCGCCCTTGCGTGATCGATGATGTGCGGCCTGACGATCGGCGGATAGGAACTGCCAAACGGCGTCTCGAAGCAATAGCCGAACGCTTCGCGCAGCCTGAGCATGGTCGGCTGGTCGGCATGGACATCGATCAAATGGCGCTGCTCCAGCACGTAGCCGCGCAGATCGTCGATGCCGTGGATGTGGTCGGCGTGCGGATGCGTATAGACGACGGCGTCGATGCGCCGGACCGCCGCCATCAGCATCTGCTCACGGAAATCAGGCCCGGTGTCGATGACGACCGTGGTTCTGGCGCCGTTGGCTGCTATCCGCTCGACGAGCGCGGCTGAGCGTGTACGCCGGTTTTTCGGATTGGCCGGGTCGCAATTGCCCCAATCGCCGGTGATGCGCGGCGTGCCAGGTGACGAGCCGCAGCCGAGGATGGTGAGGCGCAGCCGGTCGCTCATGCGTCAGAGCCCGGCGGGCCGCGGCATCTTGCCGAACAGCCGGAAGAAGTTCGCCGTCGTCAGCGTCGCGATCTCGGCTTCGCCAACGCCGACCGTCTCCGCCAGCACCTTGGCTGTATGCGCGATATAGGCCGGCTCGTTGCGTTTGCCGCGGAACGGCACCGGCGCCAGATACGGTGCGTCGGTCTCGACCAGCAGCCGGTCATGCGGCACATCGGCTGCGATGGCGCGTAAATCGGCGGAGTTCTTGAAGGTCAGTATGCCCGAGAAGGACACATAGCCACCAAGCGCCACGCCGACCTCTGCCAGCCGTCGCCCCGACGAAAAACAATGCAGGATGAAGGGGAAGGCGCCCTTCCCTGTTTCGTCTTCGAGGATGGCAGCCATGTCGTCATCGGCATCGCGCGAATGGATCACCAGCGGCAAGCCGGTCTCGCGCGCGGCCGCTATGTGAGTGCGAAAGCCCTGCGCCTGCGCATCGCGTGGCGCCTTGTCGTAAAAATAGTCGAGCCCGGCCTCGCCGATCGCCACCACCTTCGGGTGCGCGGACAGGCGCACAAGGTCCTCAGCCGTCACATCCAGCTCTTCGCCGGCATTGTGAGGATGAGTGCCGACCGAGCAATAGATTTCGTCGAAACTCTCGGCAATCTCAAGCACTTGCGCAAACCGCTTCACGCGTGTCGAGATGGTCACCATGTGACCTATACCGGCAGCCTTGGCGCGGGCGACGATGGCCGCCCGCTCCTCGGTGAAATCCGGAAAGTCGAGATGGCAATGGCTGTCGACGAGCATCAGGCGCTCGCCTCAGGGTTTTCGACATAACGCGGAAACACGCCCTCCGGCGCGGGCAGCGCCGTGCCGGGCACCAGCGCATAGTCGGCATGGACATGCGCGAAGTCACGCTTGTCCGCCGGCACCGCCAGCAGGTCCAGCAGCTTGCCGGCCGACCCCGGAATGTAGGGCTGGCACAGCAATGCCACGCGCCGCACCAGTTCGGCGGTCGTCCACAGCACTGTTTCCATGCGCGCCGGATCGGTCTTCTTCAGCGCCCAGGGCGCCTGCGAGGCGAAGTAGCGATCCGCTTCCGCCACAACGCCGAAGATCGCCGCCAACGCGAGATGGATGCCCTGTTCCGACATCGCCTGGCGCGCGGTACCCAGCGCTTCCACCGCCTGGTCGAGGATCGCGCTGTCGGCTTCGGTCAGCTCGCCGCGATGCGGCACCACGCCGCCGCAGTTCTTGGCGATCATCGACAGCGAGCGCTGCGCCAGATTGCCGAGACCGTTGGCGAGATCGGCATTTGTGCGGTTGACGATCGCGTCATGGCTGTAGCTGCCGTCCTGGCCGAATGGCACCTCACGCAAGAAGAAATAGCGCACTTGGTCGAGGCCGTAATGCTCGACCATGGTGAAGGGGTCTACGACATTGCCGACCGACTTCGACATTTTCTCGCCGCGGTTGAACAGGAAGCCATGCGCGAAGACGCGCTTCGGCAGTTCGATGCCGGCCGACATCAGGAAAGCCGGCCAGTAGACAGCATGGAAGCGGACGATGTCCTTGCCGATGATGTGCGTGGCCGGCCAGTAGCGCCATTGCTCGGCCTTGGTGTCGGGATAGCCGGCAGCGGTGATGTAGTTGGTCAAGGCATCGACCCAGACATACATCACATGCTTGTCGTCGCCGGGCACCGGCACGCCCCAATTGAAGGTCGTGCGCGAGACCGAGATGTCCTTGAGGCCGGACCTGACGAAGCTCATCACCTCATTTCGGCGCTCGGCCGGACCGACGAAATCGGGCTGGCTTTCGTACAGCGCAAGCAATTTGTCCTGATAGGCGGAAAGCCTGAAGAAGTAGCTTTCCTCCTCATTCCATTCGACCGGCGAGCCAAGCGGCTCGCGGCGCACGCCGTCGTCGCCGAGCGTGGTTTCGCTCTCTTCGAAATAGGCTTCCTGGCGGACCGAATACCAGCCACTGTAGCGGTCGAGATAGATGTCGCCATTGGCCGCCATCGCCTTCCAGATCGCCTGGCACGACTCGTAGTGGCGTGGTTCCGTCGTGCGGATGTAATCATCATTCGAGCCGCCCAGGACCTCTGTCATCGAACGGAAGATCGCCGAGTTGCGGTCGGCAAGCGCGAGTGGCGTTATGCCTTCCTTCTCGGCCGTCTGCTGCATCTTGAGGCCGTGTTCGTCAGTGCCGGTGAGGAAGAGCACGTCCTTGCCGTCCAGGCGCTGGAAGCGGGCCAGCGCGTCGGTCGCGATGACCGTATAGGCGTGGCCGATATGCGGCTTGCCGTTCGGATAGAAAATTGGTGTCGTGATGTAGAATGTGTCGCGTGACATGAATTAACCGTCATGAATGGCCGAATGAATGTGAGCGGTGGATATCGCATCGAGACGGCGATTGCCATCCCGCCCCAATGCCGAAACCGGTCACATTCGCATTGCGGAATTCAGGCGGTCGATCATGGTCAAGGCGTGCTGCTTCTTGTCAAGATTGTAGGTATCGGTCTCAGATATGGCGTTCAGCGCCTCGTGCCAAGTGTCGGACAGCGTTTTCGCCCGCGCGAGATCCCCAGCCAGCGCGGCTTCACTGGCGCCGGTGGAGAGCAGATCGAGCGCGCGGCGGTTGAAGATGTCGAACTGGATCGCCTGGTCGCGGCCGGCGACGGCCTCGGCAAGGCGATAGGCGCCGGCGATGTCGCTCTTGCCCGACGTGACCAGGGCGTCGAGCGTGCCGGCAATCTCCAGCCCGCCATATTGGGTCAGAAGGATCGCATTGCGGGCGCTGCCCCCTGCCCGTTCCGCTAGTGCCGCGCGCGCAGCAGGATCGGAAGGTGGCGGCGGCTCGACGGTCTCCAGAACACTCATCAGGCTGCCGGCATCGAGCGGCGTCAGCCGCACCATCTGGCAGCGCGAACGGATGGTCGGCAAAAGGCTGCCCGGCGCATGCACGATGAGGATGAACAGCGTGCGGCTCGGCGGCTCCTCGAGGTTCTTCAGCAAGGCATTGGCGGCGTTGGTGTTCATGTCGTCGGCCGGATCGACGATCACCACCCGGTAGCTGCCGTCATGCGAGGTCAGCGACAGGAAGCGGTTGACCTTGCGGATCTCGTCGACGGTGACGACGGTCTTGAAACTCTTGGTCTTGTCGTTCAGCGGCCGGGTCAGGTGCAGCACGCCGGGATGCGCCCCGGTGGCGATCTGGCGAAACAGCGGTGAGGCCGGATCGGGAACGGCAAACACATCCGGCGCCTGGTCGAAGGCCGGATGCTTCAACAGATGGTGCGCCAGGTGAAAGGCAAGCGTCGCCTTGCCGATGCCGACCGGCCCGGCAAAGATCAACGCATGCGGCAGTTTTCCCGAGCGATAGGCGGCAGCGAGCATCGCGGCCGCCTGCTCATGGCCGACCAGGCGCAGCGTCTCGGACGGCTCCGGTACACCGTCCAGTGTGTCGTGCTGCTCGGGAGCGATGCGTTCGAAGATCATGCGGGCGCCGCCTGTCGGTTGCGCGCGGGCGCCCTCGCCTCAAGTGCGGCGAACACCACCGCGGTGATGACATCCTCCACCGCAGCGGGAGGCGCCGACGCGTCGATCACGATGCAGCGGTCCGGCTCGGCGGCTGCGATCGCCAGGAAGGCGTCGCGGCGGCGCTGGTGGATATCCAGCGTCTCCTTTTCGAAGCGGTCCGGACCGTCCTCGGCGCCACGCCGCGCGGCGGCGCGCCGCAAGCCCTCGGCAGGGTCAATGTCAAGGATGAGCGTCATATCCGGCATCATGCCGTGGATGGCGACCTCCTCCAGAGCTTCCATGAAAGCCGGATCGAGGTCGCCGGTGACGCCCTGATAGACGCGCGACGAATCCAGGAAACGGTCGCAAAGCACGATGGAGCCGCGCTCCACCGCCGGCCGGATGACCTGCTCGACATGGTCGGAGCGCGCGGCGGCAAACAGCAGCGCCTCCATCTTCGGCCCGAACGGCTCGGCGGCGCCGGACAGGAGCACATGCCTGACCGCCTCGGCGCCGGGTGACCCCCCGGGTTCGCGGGTGAGGAGGACATCGTATTTCTTGGCGCGCATCTTCTGGGCCAGCCGCTCGATCTGCGTCGACTTGCCGGCGCCCTCGCCGCCTTCGAAGGTGATGAAAAATCCGCTTGCCAATCGAAAGGCCTTTGTCCTGCTTTGCGCTGGTGTCTTAGTCCGCGCCCGAGAAAAGGTCCACGCCGCAGGAACTCAACGCAGCCAGCCTACGGCCAGTTCCCTGGCGGCATCAAACGCTCGTTGCGGCAGTGTGCCGACGCCAACCGATTCGGCGGCGAAAAGCGGGGTTTCCTGGCTCAGCGTGTCGCCGATCCAGACGCGCAGCGCGCCGACGGGCTGTCCCTCCTCCACCGGCGCCGATACCGGCCCCTGATAGACGATCCTGGCGGTCAGCTTGTCGCGGTTGGCGATCGGCAGCAGGACGTCGATGGGCGCCTTTGCCTTCAGCGCTACGCTGGATTTGGCGCCGCCGAACACCTGGGCCTCGCCGACCACTTCGTTGCTGGCGAAAATCTCGGTCTTCTCGAAGGAGCGGACGCCCCATTCAAGCAGCTTGCGCGCTTCCTCGGCGCGCTCGCGGTCGTTGGCCAATCCGCTCATCGCCGCGATCACCCGCGTCCCGTCATGGCTGACCGAGCCGACAATGCCGAAACCGCCCGCCTCACTCGACCCGACCGCCAGCCCATCGGCACCGATGCCCATGGCCAGCAATGGGTTGCGGTTCTTTTGCGAGATCTTGTTCCAGGTGAAATCGGCCCGGCCGTAATAGAGATAGAGATCCGGATATTCGCGCCATATATGCAGGCCAAGCTGCGCCAGTTCGCGCACTGTCGTCTGCTGGCCGTCGGCCGGCAGGCCGGTGGAATTGACAAATGTCGATTTCGGCAGCCCGATCTGGCGCGCGCGATCGTTCATCTGCGCCGCGAAATTCTCTTCCGAACCGGCCATGCCTTCGGCCAGCACCATGCAGCCGTCATTGGCGGCCTGTATGGTGACCCCCTGGATCAGATCCTCGACCCGGATCGCCGATTTGAGCTTGGCAAACATGGTCGACGTTCCCGAAGGCGCACCGCCCTTGCGCCAGGCATTTTCCGAAACCACGAAGGTGTCGTCGAGGCTCATGCGCTTCGACTTGATGGCGTTGAAGACCATCTCCATCGTCATCAGCTTGGCCATCGAGGCCGGCGGGATCGGTTGGTCGGCATCCTTGGAAAACAGCACCGTGCCGGTTTCGGCATCGATCATGAAAGCCTGCGTCGCCTTGGTCTCGAAAAGCTGCGCGTTGGCCGGAACCAGCGCGGCAAGCAAGAAGCCAAGGCCAAAAAGCCCGGCAAAAGGGTGGAAAAGGCGAAATCGCATGAAGAGGCTCGACTGTTAGCCGGCAGAAACTTGCCGCAACGCTATCAGGCTTCTTCCCGGCGGATCAACCGCGCAATGACAAAACCGGCGTGCCTTTGTTGGTCAGTTGCGCACAGCCAGCGCGTCCGGCGCGCCATGCGACCATGCCGCGCGCAAGAGGTCGTCGACATTGCCATGGCCATCCGGATAGAGATTGACCGCGTACCAGTCATTGCCGTCGAGTTCGGTGCTCTGGATTTCGGTCCTGCCGAACGGTTCGAGAGCCGCAGCCACCCGCTTTGCCTCGGCGGCATCGTCGAAGGATCCGGCGGCGACATAGTCGGAAACGGCAGGCGATGCCTGCGGGTTGGATTTCTTCCACGATTGCAGGATGTCGGCTGGCGACATGCCCTGGTCGTCAAGCGCTGCAAAGACGTCGGCGCGCTGTACGCGCTCATCCGCATAGGAGAGCGAAGCCACGGCAAAGGGCGATTCCGGGCGCTGAGGCACGATCGGCCCGAATTCAGGCAGCGTCACATCGCTTGAGGCCGGTGCCTGCATCGACATCACTGGCTGTGTGTCGGAATTCGTCAACTGACCAGGAAACGGCACTACGGCAGGGGGTGCGCCAACAGATAGGCTCGGCGAAGGTCCGTTCATCGCCACCATGACGCCGGTCGGCAAGCCATCGGACGGGTCCGGGCGGTTGCCCGGGCGGTAGGAGGCGACCAGATATTGGTCGTCGTCGCCGTCGAGCGGTGCGCGGCCAATATATTCCACCTTGACCCTGGCCGTGCCGACCTTGGCATAATCGAGCATTTGCGCGGCGCGTTCCGAGACATCGATGATGCGTCCCTCGTGATAGGGGCCGCGGTCGTTGACGCGCACGATGACCGAGCTTCCGGTCTCGGTGTTGGTGACACGGGCGTAGCTTGGCAGCGGCATGGTCGGATGCGCCGCCGTCAGATGGGTCATGTCGTAGACTTCGCCATTGGCTGTGAGGCGACCGTGGAAGGCATCGCCATACCAGGAGGCGAGACCGACCTTGGCGTAGCGCTTGTCTTCCTTGGGGTAATACCACTTGCCGCGCACCTGATAGGGCTTGCCCAACTGGTCGCGGCCGCCGCCGCGCCGCATGTACTGAACGCGCGGGCTGGCCTTCACGCCGTACTCGGTCTCGGCAAAATATTCCTTCGAGCGAGGCTTCTTGTAGACCATGGCTTTCGGCTCGGACTGCGGCGACGCGCACGCGGCCAGCAACGCAGCCGAAAGAGCGCACAACACCAAAGCAGGAGCGCGACGAAGACGCCGATGCGTCGTGGTCTGCATGTTTTCCGATGTCCCCTACCGTCTCGACACAGGCGCCGCTTCTAGAATTTCGGCGGAGCCAGATGAGCAATGCCTGCGACGCGCCAATCCCCATCCCTTGTGCGCAGGAATTGTTTATCAGCGTATTAATCGATTGTGTCCGGAACCGGGCAGGAATGTGGCGGCCAGGTCCCGGGCTGGCCGGGCGCCTGTGAGGAGGCATCCGAGACCTCTGTCCTTTGGAGTCTGGAAGTGAACCTGTGGCATGAAGCGCGGCTGCCTGGAACCGACCGACCCGAGATACGTTCTGCGCCTCATGGATGAATTCATTGAACGTTTCGGGCAACAGACGTGGCTGCCCTTTTCCGTAATTTCAGCCAGGCTTTTGCTCGCGGCCGTCCTTGGCTCCATCGTTGGGATCGAACGCGAATGGCGTAACCGACCGGCCGGATTGAGGACACACATCCTGGTCTGTGTTGCGACGGCTCTAATTGCCATCCTCACGATCGAGATTACTCATCTTCACGTCTTCGATGGTCAGGAAATCGCCATTGATCCTATCCGCTTGATCGAAGCCACGACTGCCGGCGTGGCATTTCTGGCCGCGGGCTTGATCTTCTTCTCCAAGGGCGAGGTTCAAGGGCTTACCACTGGGGCGGGCATGTGGCTGGCAGGCGCCATAGGCCTGGCGGTTGGGCTCGGGTTCTGGCAGATCGCGGCTTTGGCTACCTTGCTCGCACTTGTCGTGCTGGGTCCTCTGCAACTTGTGCAGGTCGGCAGCAAGGATCGCAATTAGATCCCGGCTCCTTCGAAAACGGGTTCGCAGCTCCGTTCGGGTAACGAACGCCACCCCCTATTATCCATGGCAGCGCCGATGGTTGACTTGGCGATGGGCAACGCTCTAGATGAACCGCAAGCTGGTCCGGAAGGATAGGTATCATTCGATACCAACTGTCGTTCACTGGGTCGGTTGATGTTCCTAGATGATTGAAAAGTCACGTTGGAGGGATGGCCGAGCGGTTTAAGGCACCGGTCTTGAAATTCGGTCATTCACGTCCCTTCCCATCCCACTACGTCCTTCCAAGTGCCGTCTTTTCAAGGCGTTGAGGCGGCGCCCATACCTTCAATCCCGCCTCGTACCTTCGAGTGCTACGCAGTTTAGTTGCAAAATGCGTAGCAGTTTGTTGCGGAATTGTTCTGGCTACACATGCTGGCCTATGGAGGAAGATGACAATGGTTTTAAGCGATCTCCTGTTTTTCTCGCCGGTCATCCTTGGCGGCGTCGGCATGATCCTGTCGAAGGTTCCCGACATGATCGACGCCATCACAGGCGACCACGGGCAAGCCGACTTCGAACGGTTCATGATGGATGCCGGCCGGCGCGGTCTCAGCTACTCGGATTCCATGCGGGAACTCGATATCAGGACCATCTTCGCGCGGCTTCGCCGTGAGGCCAGCGGCGCCGTCGCCATCGATGTCCAGAACTGGGCAACGATCCTGGAGGCCGCCGTTCAGAAATGCCTCGCCGACAACCCGCAACATGATCGCGAGCTCAAGGCCATGATGCAGGGCCTATCCTACGCGCATATCTTGTACCCAGCGGAGGCCGCCATGGTCGATGATCTCTACAGCGGCTTCCGGCGGCGCCGTGACGGCTTCTCTATTGATCAGCAGGCCGCACTGCGATTTTCTGGCTGATCATTAATACCGGCCAATCGGTTCCCAAGCCTTGAAATATGGCTCAGCTGCAACTGTGTTCGGGTCTCTTCTGATATCCTGGCTGTGCGGCGAACCATCCTCGAATAACCATCGATGCCCGGCTGCGGACAATTCTTGGAGGTAATCTCGCAGGGTATCTGCTTGATAAATTCGATACAGGTTACGTTGATATCTGACCGGACCCATATCCAGAACGCGAAAGAGGAGTCTTATCTGGATCAGGGGCAAGCGGTCGCCGGTAGGAAATTTGTGCAACGCATAGACGTTGGTCTGAAAATCGGAAATCCAGTCACGCCGCCTCGGCATACTCAGCCCCTCTCGCGGTTAACGTCCCTTAAACGTACCATAATCCTTGTTATATCCATTTTTGCTAAACTAAGCGGAACCGATCCTAAGCCTCTGGCTTGAATCGCGATTTCGTGAGTCAGTGCATGCGTCTCAAATTCATACCGCCACTCATGCCGACCCTGATGGAAAAGCCGCCTGAGGGCGACGCCTGGATTCACGAAATAAAATTCGACGGCTACCGCTCCCAGATCATCATCGATGAGGGAGGCATTCGGATATTCACGCGGCGTGGTCTTGATTGGACATCGAAATACCGCGACCTGGTCAAGGCCGCCGAAGGTCTCAGGGTCGAAAGCGCCATTCTCGATGGCGAGGTCATCGTCACCAATGAGGCCGGCCTGTCTGATTTCCGGGCCTTGCGGAGCGCGATCACCCGGCGGCAACATGATCTCTATTTCGTCGCCTTCGATCTCCTGCACCTCAATGGCCAGGATCTCAGAGATATGCCGCTCCAGGATCGCCGCGAGATCCTGGAAGCCATGATCCCGGCCGGCGGCAGGATCCAGTTCAGCCAAGCCCTTCCCGGCGACGCCAAGGCCATCTTCAAGCTAGTCGATGATGCCGGTCTCGAAGGCATGGTCTCGAAGCGCAAGGACAGCGTTTACCGATCCGGTGATTCAACGGGATGGCTGAAGATCAAGGCTTATGCCGTTGATGAATTCGATCTCATCGGCGTCGAACGCGAACAGGGCAAGGCCGCCTTCGCCCTGATGGCGGAACGCGGAACCGGTCGCTATGTCGGCGCCGCCTTCATCAACGCCAATCGGGCGATGCGGGAACGGCTATGGGAACGCGTCCAGGCCAATCCAGGGGCGCCGCCGAAGGGCATGAAGCGGCCGGCGACGGTTTGGGTCAAGCCGGGCCTTATAGGGCGCGTGAAGCACCTACGCGGCGAGGAAGACTTGCGCCATGCCTCACTGCAAGATTTCCGGGAAGAGACCTGATGCCCCGGCGCACTTCGCGCTTCGTTCCCGGTGGATACAACAAGCGTTCTTCCGCTGCGGCATCTTCAAGCGCGGAACCTAATAAATACTCTTGGCTTATTCTCTCATGAGCAAGCGCGGTATAGATTTCTTCGAAAAATGGATGGCAGAGCATCTGCCTAACGCCTTGACCGACGATCCAGCGGCTATAAGCGACATGGCAGACCAGGCGATGAAGGCCGCCGACAAGGAAGGCATCCCCGCCGAAGAGATCGCCGATGAGGTCGGCAGTGTCTTCGAGGTGATCGCCGACTCCATGCAGCACCGCGAAGGCGGCCGCCCGGTTCTAGCCTGAAGCCTTCTCCCGTGGCTGTGCCGGGCCTTGTCCCGTTCCACTGGATGAACCGCGCTCTCTCGCCGGGCGCGCGGTAGTGCTCGCAGTAATAGTCCAGAAGCGGCCCGACAATGCTCTTGAGCGCCGACGAGCGTAAAGGCACGGGTATCAGGATCAAGCTTGAGGAGGTGCGACTTGGTGAGCATGTGGCTTCCCCAAAAGGAAATAAGCGGAATTACTTCAGCTGCGCGATCCGATTGCTCTTCATCTGTAACTCGAAGATCGCGCCGCCCTTCACGATTTCCGCCTGCTTTTCGATAATAGTCCAGAGCGCCAGAAGCCGCTCCATCTGCTTCGTCACCGGCGCCTTATAAAGGCCTTTCGACAGGAAGAACCCCACAAGGCGAGAGTTTCGGAAGGCATGGTATTCGAGAGCGTTTCTGGTGATGCGCCTGTCGCCCGAGATCACTATCCATCGCCCCTCAGCGCTGCTGGACTGAATCCAGTCGATATCCTTGACGCTGGGGCCGTATTTCTCCCGCACATGGATTACATCATGCAGTCCTACGAACAATGCATTTAGGGATTTGGCCAGCGCCGGCGAAAGGTTCTCATCGATGAGAACTTTCACGCCGCTTTCAGGTCATGTTGGAAGTTCACCGCATCGCGGACGACTGCAGGCGAAACCTCGTATAGCCGGGCGACGCGTTCGACCGATCCTTCGGCCTCTACTGCATCTGCCAGCGCCACGGTAGGCACTCCCGATTTCGCGGCGATAGGCTGGCCAAAAGACCGTTCCGGATCGATGACAATTGAAGGTCGGCCGCGATAAGGCCGCCACCGCGCCACGGCATCTTTCTCGATATCCAGATCCTTGAACGTCTGGTCGATCACCTGCCGAAACACGTATTGTTTCTTCCGTAGGTCGAGCACCTCAGACTTGCCGGTCCTTTCGATGCTCTCCAAGAAAATCGTTCGGCCATCGGTCTGGAACCTCCGCGTCGAGAAAGGCCGGTCATCGCCAACGCATTCTTTGGCGTATTCAATGCAATTCCGGATTGCGAGGAGACCGACGCCGGCCTCGGTGAAGGCCTTCACAAATCGTAGCTCAATCAGATCTCGGAATCCGATTTCGAGATGGTCGTCGTCGCCGTTGGGAACCTGAGACTGCCACAGCGGTTCGATGTCATGGACAACGTTATTCCGGCGGTATGTGTACCCCTTTAACCAGCGATTTACATTCCTGGCTGAGGTCTTGATGAGCAAGGCCGCTTCCTGGGCGGAGTAAGACCCCACACCAAAAAGAATCGTTCCCTCAACGCCCGCTTGCCTCACGTTCATGCCTATAGGGTATCCTGATTATGGTTGGCCGCAAGATGGCGGCTCCGCACAGATGCCAAAGACCGTTTCCTAGGGAGTAGAAAATTTCGGCGCGCGCGCTAGGCAGCAGTCATTTCTGCGCCGCTGCAACCTTCTCGCTCGCTTCAATTAGCTTTCGGGCAGCGTCGCAGAAAACGCCCTCATTCTCTGCCGTTGGAAATTCCATAGTCGCAACCACGCCGGCTACCGCAAATACCTTCTTGCCCGCTTCCGTCTTGAAGGCGGCATCGCCGCCTGCCGCCCGTATCAAATTGGCTGAAGGCTGTGGAATGCCGCATCTTTCACCAGCAAATAGCGCCATCCCATAAGAAGTTAAAAGCGGGCTTTCTTTAGCAAGTATTTGAAACTCGCTCTGTGCTTTTCCGGGTTCGGCGAATAGGGACTTGAAGTAAACAGCGTATACTTGGTCATTTCGGGCTGGCTTATCAGCGGCGCCGGAACTCATGAGTGTTTGCATTTCGGCTGCGCCAACTCCAAGGGTGAGCGCACCTATCGCCATTGCCCCGAAATGCCACCACCTCATCCGCGTCCCCTCACCCCGAAAAGAGAATGGATTAGCCTCCGCGTGGGCGCAACCTTTATCGAAGCCGCAATTTCAGTCGAAGGTGACAGACAAATGTTAGCACAGATCGGGAAACCGCGCCGCGTCTTTGAGGCATGTAGCCCTTGCAGTTTCGCAGAAAGACGCCGCCGGATCGTATCCCGCCTGTTTGCAGAGCAGGATCGTCCGTTCCAGGACGATGTGATCAAACTCATCCTTCTTAGCCTGCTTTTCCGATACCGACCGTTGGTAGACGCCTGAAGCCGATGTCCAGATGAACTCGCCGACGAAAATTGCGGCCGCGAGGCCAACTAATGCGAAAATGAGATTTTTCATAACACTCCCCTGACCGTGATCGGGGAGTTCAGAACATCTCACGCAGGAGATGCGCCGCAGCCTTTAGGCTTTCGCCTTGGACATGCGCCGCGGCCTCCCCGACCAGGTCGGAGAGAGCGGGTGACGGCTGCTCTTGCGCCGCTGCGTGAAGGGTTCTGACGCCCCTGAGCTACTGCTCAAATCGCGTTATAGAGGTCGGCAAGGCCAATGCCAATGGCGATGCGCTAGCTTTGCCATTGGTGCGTTGCCTGAGTTGGCGAGCCACTCACAAAAGGAATCCCATCCTTGTCGCGATCCAGCTTTCCGTCCCCAAAAACAACCTTGCGAATACCAGTTGGCTTCGTCGCAAGAGCCAATCTGGGAATTGGTCCCCTGTAAGCTCGCACGAATAGCCGCTCTGCACCTCCAGTTTACTGAGGCCAAGCGGAACGCACGCCCGCCGGCCATAGCCGGCGGGCGTTTCGGGCGACGGCAACATTGTGCGCTCGTTAGCAGGCCATGGCAACCGGCCAGGCACTTGCAGCATCCATGGTGGGCGACGCGCCGCCAGCGAAAACGCCTGATTGCACGATTACACAAACGCCCTACATAGTAAGCATGAGTTCGAAAAGCATGGAGGTCGATATGGCGTCTATCCCAGACGAAGATTATAAGTTGCTGGATTTGTACGTTCACAAGGTTCTTACGCGCGCCGGCGTAACGGACGACAAAAAGAGCGAGGCAGTTGAGGATTTGATGCATCCTTTGACTGCATTGATAGACAGTGGGGCTGACTCTCAGGAGTTCATTCCCTACATCAAGTTGAAGCTGCGTGAGTGGGTCGGGCCTAACGCCGGTAGGACCTAGGCACAGCTCGATATGCGCTGCTCGTTTTGCGTGAGGCTTTACCCCTTTTATTGGCCTAACTTCAAGGGCTCGTGATCCGGTTGTTCGCGCCACTTTACCTGGCGGAAAGTGGCGCCGGTCAACCTGCTGGCCGCAGATGGGGCACACATGGAATGCTCTTCCCAGTCAGGCTCATGTGGCTTGCCTGGGATGGGCCATCCCAGGTCGGCTATTCTGGTCATGCCCGACCGAACCCGTCGCAGCGGCAAAAGTTCCGGAAAGGCGTGCCTGTTGCCCGATGGCCCGCTCGCATTTTTTGTACCATATATTCGCGGCTTCCATTAGCATCCTCTCATGGCAACTCTGCGGTACGGCGTAAGGCGGGAACCGGATGGGACGTGGACGGTGTTCGACGTGTTCACCGGGCTGCCGGCTATTGTAGCGGGCCACCCATCTGTCGACCTTCCCGACGTGGAGTATGCCGAAGAACTGGCGGCCATCCTGAATGCCAACGACCTGAAGCAGAGGCTATCTCACGGAAGGTTCCCCGGAGGGTTCGCCTGACTGAGGTGGCATGACAAGTTGGCCATTCGCCCGCCTTCGTATTGCCCATCCTGGATGGCTCGTCCGGTTCCGAACAAGCATTTGTTATTGAAGTCCCGACTACCTGGGTCCTACAATCAGCCTTTCGTAGGGAGGCTGTGATGGATAACGTGGTGCCAATCCGCAAGGCCACGCCTTGCGTGGAAGTGGTCGAAGCTTTCGGTGAATGGTCCGTTCGTGTGGCCGAGGAAGACCAGGAAATTACACGCTCATTCGTCCTGGAATCGTTTGCGCTGTCCTTTGCGGAGGGCCAGCGGATACGCCTGCATCTCGACAGAGTTGTGCGGCTTCAGGACCCTCCTGCGGCTGGGTAACCTCAGTGCCTGGTGATGGCCGATTATTCCAGGGCTGGTGAGGCATGCGACGTCTCTGTCGTCCGCCGGCGGACGCAAGGGCGGCGGATGATCGCGACGACTAGCCTAGCCAATCCGCAACGGCTGGGAAGAATCCGGTTCCCGCCGGCGTTCCCTTCGTTCTTCAAGGAACAGCTTGGTGTGTTCGTCCCACTCAAGAGGCGTTGTCCCGTGGTCTTGAACGAACTTTCCAAACTCCTTGCGCAGGTCGGCAAGGTCCAAAGCCCAAAGATGCTCACTGCAACCGGGGTTCGACATCGCGTTCACCAATTCCGCCCATATTCCCGGAATTAAGTTGGCTTTGCGGTTGAGCCTTCAAGGTGGCAATGCGAGATAATTTGCTCGGTTGCTAATATGCCTATATCTTGGCCAGCGCGGGGGGCCTCATATCTTCCCGCCGTGGCCGGTGCGGTTAAGCCCCCACAAGCACCCCCAACTGCACCGGCCATGCCCAACCGCGCGGGGTAATGGTCTTTGCGCTCGGCAATCTCTTCAAGAGCTTCCGCGAAGCCTGACGCAAATTCTTTGCGAGCCACACTCACCGTTTGGCGGAGCTTCGTATCTCGCTTTACCAGGATCCTATCCGAAGTGATTAGGAGAGCTAGGCGCTTCAGCGGACCTCTAGTCAACGCCGCGTTTGCAATGCCAACGCTTGCCGCAAGAGTGAGTTTCGGTCGGTGCCGATAAGTTTGATCAGAAGGCACGCTTGATCAAGAGTGATGCCGGTTTCTCTGGCGATAGCACGCGCCAACATTTCTTGATGCGGCGTGATCTCGCCAGTCCGATACTGTTCCATGGGCAAAAGCGAACGCGCCCTGGGGACGATGGTTCCACCGACTAATGACTTTTTTTCAGGCAACCGGCCGGGCGGCGTGCAGGTGGGGGAACTGGTACAAATCTACAATTCTTTTTCATTGCAGAGAGGCTTCGGCGGGCTCATTAATGTGGCGTTTACCATTGCCTTTTTGGGAGGATGCGATGGTTGCAACGCCCATAGAAATCGCTCAAGCCGCTACTGCGACTACGGCCACCTTGCTGAAGTGGCAGAAGTCCATGGAGGACCGCGCCACGTTTCGCCAGGACATGGATCAATCGCGCAGGGCGATCCAAGCCTCACGCGAAGTGCTGAAGCGCCTTCGTCAACGTCATCGCGGCGACATGGCGCAAAGTTGGGAAGATGCCGACCCGACTACTGTTCCCGTCTCCGCGTACCAAGCCGACGTTATCCGCTCTGCATTCCGAGGCCTAGTAAGGGAGACGGGTAAGCCTGCGTGTCAATGGCGCGATTTAGCTAAGGCCTTGGTGCGCGATTTCACCGGGTGCGAGCGGATCGAGGCTGCCTTGGTGGATTGGGTCGTCGGCAAGTGGCCCGCAGCCCCCCAGCGGCCCAGAAGCCTTAGGGGCTTGGGAAAAGCAGCAGCAGGATCAGCAGGGCCTGCGCGACGAGACAAAACGATAGATAAATCGACATGATGATCATGGCCGGATCACCAAGGTGACGAGGTGCAACCATGTTCTCGGTTTCGGGCATCTCAACGATCGGCCAGAAGCATCTAGGCTCTAACGTGTTGTCATTATCTGGAGCCACCTGGCGCCGGCGCGGTTCTGCGGTATCGGTAGCAAGCAGAGGGAATCCACTAGTTTTGCCTCCGCCCATCTTGCAACCTCGGCAATTTCATTTTTCACGGCGGAATCCTCAGCAACGGCCGCCCTAACTTTGAACGCCACATTAGGTTCCGCTAAATATTGAAAACTTCGCCTTCGCGCTGTTCGAGCGGGCATTCACGCAGCGGATCGCCGGAGCAGATTGGCGCTAGGTTCAAAGCCTTGGCGGTACGGAACTTCCAAGCAGAAGTTCCGAGCGACGTGGTTCGGTAGCCGTTTTAAGTGGCCCGGCACCGTAGCGGGCTCCACCAAGAACGCGCCGGGCTTGGCCGGCTGGGAAATAGGCACATGCGGCCGACTACCAAGTTATATACGCTCATGCTAATATGAAGGCACCACACCTTAATGAACTTAAGCAAAGGTGGAGCATGGTCGACGAGCCGGTGAGAACCTACGTTGTGAGCGTCGTTGAAGCGGAGCACTGGCGCACTGTGCTGACCACGAAAGACAAGGCCAAGGCCCTGGCTTGGGCGAGAGAGATCGGCGACAAGGTGAGGGTAGACGAGATCACCCCGCAGGTTGATGGCCTTTCTGGAAAAGGTCTGGGGCCGGCGCCCTCCATTTAAAACTGAACAAACCAGAAGGGCACCGAGTGGCGGCCCTTATTTACTAGGGGACGGCGGTTTCATCATCGCGCGCAATTGCTCTGGTCAATTGTTGCGACGATTGCAGCCGCCAGTGCTTCCGCCTCATCCATGAGCCCCGGCCCATAGAGACCGTTCACCGCTTCCTCGCTGGGCAGCACGCCGGGCGGGCAGTGGTCCTCGATTGTGCGCCGGATGAGCGTCAACGCTGCCCGGCATTCGTCGGCTTCGATCTTCATAACCATTGAAACATGCATTTGAGCTAAAATGTTCCGGAACCGATTTCGGGCTCGCGGCTTGAATCGCCGGGTGTGGGTCAGTGCATTGCGTTTGAAGTTCATTCAGCCTTTGATGCCGACCTTGGTGTGAGAAGCCTCCCGAGGGCGATGGATGGACTCACGAGGTGAAGTTTGACGGCTACCGTTCCCAGCTGATCATCGACGAGGACGGGACGCGGATCTACACCCGTCGCGGGCTCGACTGGACAACCAAATACCGCGACATCGTGGCGGCAAGCGCAGAGCTCGGCGCCGAGAGCGCAATCATGGACGGTGAGATCGTCGTGTTGAACGATGCCGGCCTGTCGGACTTCGGCGAACTGCGCAAGGCGATCACGCGGCGGCAGCACGACCTCTATTTCGTTGCCTTTGATCTCCTTCACCTAAACGGCCACGATCTGCGCGACATGGCCCTGGAGGAACGGCGTGAGATCCTTGAAAGCATGATCCCTGCCGACATCCGCATCCAATTCAGCCAGGCGCTGCCCGGAGACGCTAAAGCCATATTCCACCTGATCGATGAAGCCGGCCTTGAGGGCATGGTATCGAAGCGACGTGACAGCAAATACCGCAGCGGCCGGTCGACAGCCTGGCTGAAGATCAAGAGCTACATGGTGGAAGAATACGACTTGCTCGGAGTCGAGCGGGAACCCGGCAAGCCGGCCTTTGCACTAATGGCCGATCGGAAGACCGGGCAGTATGTCGGCTCAGCGTTCATCAACTCCAGCCGGGCAATCCGCGCACGGCTATGGAAGATGGCCGGCGCCGCAATGGGAGAATTGCCTGATCAGCGCCGGCCGGGCGGTAAAATCAGGTCCGCCGCAACTCAATCGATAGCTGATTCTTGACGTCGCGTCAGGTGGGGTTCGGACTACGCCTTCTTCGCCCGTTTCGCCGGCGCCTTAACCTCAGCCTTCCGACCTAGACCAGACGCCTTCGCAAGGGCCGATCGCTTCGCGGCGTAGTTCGGCGCGACCATGGGGTAATCGCGAGACAAGCCCCACTTCTCACGGTATTCGTCGGGTGTCATGCCAAGTAGGCCAAGGTGGCGTTTCATAGACTGGAATTTCCGGCCGTCTTCCAGGCTGATGATATAATCCGGAAACACCGACTTTTTCGGATTTGCTGCAGGCACAAGCTCTTTCGCAGCCGGTGCGATCTGGCTGCTCAAACCTGACAATGAAGCGTGCACAGATGCAATCAGGTCGGGCAAGTTGGCAACCGGTAGTGGGTTCTTGGCTACGTATGCGGAAACGACGTCCGCTGTAAGTTCCGCCAGTTCGACAGCATGGTTGTCTTCGTCGGTCATGTGTTGGTCCCTTGTCTTTGAGACCTCTCTAATGAACCAACTCTACGTGCGCAAGCTCACATGTGCCTGCGGTGAAGTGGCCACATTCCACGCTTGGTCACCGTATGAAATAGCGATATTGATGCGCTTATAGGTATCGCTCCCCCTCGTCGCGGTGCTTCAGGCAGAACCAGTGCGGTAGCTGCCTCGGTCGGGCGAAGCCGAAGCCTCCATCCTCACCGCAGCCGGGGTGCTCGCACGCATGATTGTCGACCCGCCGTCCATCGCGCGAGGCCGCTGTCATGCCTTCGGCAAGCCGTGTTGGTTCGTCGCTCATAACGGGTTGATCGGCCCGACCAGGCCGGGATGGTCGTTGGGCATCGGCCGGGATCAGACATCGCTTTGACTTGAATGCGTCGCGGAAGGCGGGCGCCGTATCGATGCCCTCAATCCTGGCATTGAACATCGCCGCCTTGGGCATTTCCTTCGCCCAGAAGGGGACCAGCCACCAGCGCCCTTCGCGGAGCCGGTGGTTGCCATCCTCACCGGCAGTGACGAACGGCACATCCTGTGTAGGCGCGATGTTGTAGCGGGGTTCGTCGTTGCGTCCGGTCTCGGCCGGCGCAGTCAGGCGGTAGAGCCGGTGGATTTCCGACCACGACAGATATTTGGTGTAGCGTCCGCACATAGCTCTACCTCAGTTGCGCAGGAATTCAGGCACTCTGAGCGGGCCAAGGTCTAAGATGCGTATATCTCTGGCTGCTCGTATTCGATCGCCGCGCTAATGGGTTTCATGGCTCTGTCTCCGGTTTTCGCCAACAGTGAACAAACTCCATGCGGTTAGGCTCAGGCACACCAAAAATTGTTTCAAGCATTGGAGTTGCCGCCGCTCGCCGCCCTCACGATGATTTCCATAACACCTCACCGCGCAACTTGGGTGGCCAGATTGCAACGCCAGCTTTCTGCCGCCATTGTCGTGCGGAGCCCCTACCTGTCAAAATGTACAGTTGAATGGCCTCGACAGCCGTTCCAACCTTTAGATCAATTGATCTGCCTAAAACATCGATTCGTCGGCCTTTGAAACCTAGGTCGTTGGGGTGGCGCCCAAACTTGGAGACGCCGTAGTCAAAATTCCCAACCCACCGGTGAGGAAAATTGCCTCCAGGCTGTTGTTCGAAGAACCCCAAGATGTCGATATCCTTGATGCCATTCTTGCGATCCAAGGAATGCAGGGCCGCCCCTTGGACAAGGCAGAGCACTTACAGGCGTCCGGCGTATCGTCCGGCCCTTTCGGGTCTTTCTCTAAAAAGCTGCTCCATTCGCTCAAGCGCACGAGCCGCCATACATTCCAAATCAGCGTCATTGATCAGCTCCATCGACAGCTCTTCGATATCGTGGTCCATTGACGTACCTCTTTGTCTTGTTGCCCTACGATGGCAGGGATGCCGGCCGCTTCATAGATTTGGATGGTCACGAATGAGATTGTTGCTCCTTTCATTGTTTGTCTTGCTTGGGTCGTCGGCTTGGGCCCAAGTGACCACTTGCTATGGTGACCAATGTACGATCGAGGAAAACGGCGCAAAGAGAGCTTTGACCGCTGAGGAAGTCGCTAAGCTCAAGAGGCAAAATGCTCGTACAGCGCTGGGCAATGTCGAATGCAAGGCTGCAACTGACCCGGCTGCTTGCGAGAAAATGATGGGCGAGCTCTTCGCGCAATTCCCCTACTGATTCAAGAAAGTTCGAAAAATGGGCAAGGCTGTTCCGCGCAACGCGACGTTAAAACCCTATTGGCATCGTCCCAAAGCGCTCCCGAGCGTAAGCCACAGCGGATCACCCCTGCGCAGTTAGTACCTGAAGCGCTCCTTTTTTGTCGGCCCTAGCGCTGTGAAATCGAGCAAGACCTCGTACTCTTCTCGGTCTTGAAACACGGTCAATATCTCAGTTTTCTTTACGGCCGTCGACACAACCGTCCGACCCGATTTATATGAAAGGCGGCGACCTCTGGCGAACCGTACAGCCGTCGCTTTGTCTGTAGTCCACGACAGCCCATATACTCGGTCAGATGCACATCCGCGATATACACGAACCTCACTAGGCAAGGCGTCAAAGAAATCCTGATCATTACCATGTGTCATGCCAACCAACCGAGGCAACACCGATAAGAATTCAAAACGAAGCTCATATGTGTCATCACACCCTGACCAGTGCGTCCGGAACAGGTCCCATCGGGCTTGCGCGTCATCGAGCTTGGCCAACTCACTCAGCAACACGCCGGCAAGCTGCGACGAACTGCATCGGGCCAAAGTTGGTTCGGTCCATATTCCAAACTCTCTGCGAACTTGATCAGTGATTGCCTGGACCACGGCGATATTCTTCGCACCTGTACGCTCGCCCAGCAGCTGCTGAAAGCGCGCATTAAATGCCTGTTCGTCGAAGTTCATCGTGTCAACCTGTAGGATTAAGACAGTGTGGAGGTGGCGACTATTAGGCCTTGACCGCCTTGGGCTGTGCTTTGAGCCGGTCGGCAAGCTTCACGGTAAGCCGAGAAGTCGAGTCGGTCTGCCTAATCAGCGCTAGCAAATCGATGCTGAACGTCACGCCGCTCTTTTTCATTTCTTGGAGTTCGGCATCCAGCATCGACTGCAGCGCTTCAAGCCGCGCTTTCGCTCGGATCAGATCCATCAAGCTATCGATTTGAGGCTGCGAAACGCTTTCCCCGGTGCCGAAATAGGCCTCAAACCCTTCACGGAACGATTTCTTTTCTGCCCTCGAAAGGGCCTTGGGGAAAGGCAAAGCCCTCATACTTTCCACATTTTTGATCATAGCAGACATTGGCTCCAAGACTGAGAACTCGTGTCAGGGCAGCAATCCGTAAAACAATTGCAGAAATCGGGCCGATGCATCGAGCAAATGTTCGAACGCTGCCAGAATAATTGCGCGCGTGGGCGGGCGTGCGCTCGGCGTGCGTTGCCTGCTGTCCACATTTTGATCCCCCCACCTCCTTTAGTGGCGCCGCCGCGCTGGCGTCACAGCGCGGCGGCCAGTGGCCTGAGAGGAGGGTGGCCAGGCCAACAACAAGATTGATTTCAATGGACCGGAAATTTCCGTTTGACCGCATCGACTGAGCGCTTGAACCAGGCTTCAATCTGGATGCTGTACGCGCCCAAGCGTTTGCTCTTCTCGCTATCGCTTAGCCCCTGCTGTGCCAAGGCGGCCTTGTATCTCTCGAGGACACTATCGGCGGCCTGACGGAAGGCAGTCTGGCAGATCTTAACCACTTCGGCGGGAGTCATAATTTCACCGCCTTGGCGCGGGCTTTGCCTACGGGCTTGGCACCCTTTGGCGACCCGGCGGCGAGTTCCAACAGCGTCACGCGATTACTCAGCAACCTTGTTTCTTGAGCAACCAGCTGTTTCATCACGTGACTTATGTCTGCCAGAAGGCTGGTGTCATAGTTGTCGGATGGTGAAATCGACGGCCCACCGCCTTTGGCCAACAGCCTGGCCAAGGAAAGAAGGGCTTCAAGCTGCCCATCGTCATTGGGTGTTTTGGAAATCGAGCGCATCTAGGGCGTCCCATGTTTTGAGGGGGTTCGCTCCTAAGCTTTCGCTTTGGTAACATAGCAAGAGGGGCGGTGAACTGCAAGGTTCGTTGATACAGTGGCGCTAGTGAAGATGTTGCGCGACCGTTGTCCGCGACGCGGGTTTGGTCGCATTCGCTCCCGCACTGCCCTCCGGGCATCGCTCCGCTTCGCTGCGCGGCCGCGACAGAGGTAGGATGGTGGCACTTCGCTTTTGATTCTCGATTTGAGGGATTTTTTTATAGCCGAGCACAAAGGCATTCACCGCGCTTTTGTATGCTCTCATCTCGGCATTGATTTGCTGTTGCTTCAGGCCATCGTGCCGTAGCTTCCCCCGCATTTTGGCGATGTGCTTCTTCCAAAACCGCGTGCCAGTTTCGGGCGATATCAAGCGCAACGCCGTGGCGCGCACGAGCGCGGCGCGGCGGTGCAGCGGGAAGTATGTGGTGCTGCATATCGGCTTCGCTTCCGGTCCTGGACTGAAGAGGCTCAACTGCATATTGGCTCCGTTGGCACTTAAAGGTCCCTCCACGGTAGGGGGAGCCGTGGGGGGTAACATCGATATTATCCTGGGGGGGACCGTGGAGGGTTCACTCTCTCGTCGGGCGGCCCTCGGTGCTTGGAAGGACGATCCCGTCAGGCAGTGATTTTGGATACGATAGCTGAAGGATTCGGGATCTGAGAGAATGACCATTACTTGTGATGCGTGGACCCCGCTTCGATATGAGCACGCCCATCGCTATGGCTTGCTTGACAAGGCGCTCCATCACCACAACGGAGCGCTCCGCAAGGCGCGCCAACCGCTTATTGGTTGCTGTTGTCGTGCCACTTTTCCACACGATTACAAATTTCATGAGATTGATGAGTTTAAAGCTGGCGTTGTGAAGGCCCGCTACTTGCTTGGACACGTAAAGCCATGACTCGAAAGCTACTTGACGTGTAGCTGCTGTTTTAGGCCATTCAAGCCGAATCGATGGCACTGGCGCGATTTCACGGTGTTTCCCTGTAAGCCACTTGGGCTTATCTTCAGCGCGTTGGGCTTCGGCTTGGTCGCCGGCCGAGGCGGACCTGTCGCGAGGGCGGAAATGCATTTTGACTAGTCCTCAAGATCATTCATCGTTGCGCCGGCACCGTTTCCGGGTCGCGTTTAGTCGTCATTGATCGCAGTAGTAAAGTTCGGACAGCATCATGATCCTGGGCGTCACGTTCTTAAACACCCTGTGGATCGAGTCCGCTTTGCCTTGAGCACGCTGCTGTTTCCAGAAGGCTTCACAGGTGGAGTGCTCTAGGTCCCGCAATGCTTTCATCGCCACAACCAATGACGCAATGCTGTCGATTTCGTCGGTACTTGGTTCCTGGTCGTGAACTTCAGCGGGGTCATTGATTTCGCGAACGGCACCGTGAATGCTGTCGGTAGACGGTTCCGGGTCTGGACCAGGGTGTCGCAGCTCCGGCGCGTCAACCTCCTGCATGGGTTCGATTTCGGCCTCGCGCTCCATGGTGGCGATGGCGTCATCATCCGCCTGCCTCATCGCGGCCCGATGCGCGGCCATCGCCTGATCGTAGGTTGCCTTGGTCACCAGCTCGCCGGCGTCGATCCTGCGGTCGATCTCGTCCCTGACCTCCGATGGCGTCTTTGGTGCCGCGAGGAGGTAGAGGGCTTCGGCTGTTACCTTCAAATCCGCAAGGCTTGCGTATTTGTCCGCATAGACCTCAGCTACCCCCATAAAATTCTGGGCTGAGCGTTCGCTCATTTTGAACTCGGCCTTGATCCATTTCATAAAATGGCCGTGACCTACGCGTTCCTTGATATCGATCAGGTCCAGCCCGATCCCGATGATGTCTTCAACAGTGCGGCGCATCCGCAATTTGATACGCGTGGCGGCTTCGCGTACCGCGATGGTGTCCACGTCATTCAACCCGAAGTAGTTGAACGCGCATTTGGCGCTGCTGTCATCGTACAGATCGGGATTGACGCGAGCCATTTACGCGCCCTCGCCTTCCAACAGGCCCAGGCGCTTTGCCTCTTTGGTGACGGCAACCAATTTCAGGCGGCCCATCGTCAGAACCTGAATGTCACCGCGCGCGGCGGCGCTGTAAGAGCCGTTGCGGGACAGATCCAGGAAAATCTTGCCGAAGATCGTCAACGGCAAAGTCGGATGCTCAAGGGCTTCCTTTACAGTCCTGGGTTGTGGCGATCTCACGATTGCACCTCGAAATGTTATTATTTGGCAGTGCAATCGGTGATAGGAAGGGACGAAAAAGGTCAATAGGTGTTGCAAAGTTTTTTGTGTCATTATAGGGAATTGGCATCACATTGGGAGCGGACGGGATGAAATCGGCGACGCCGCGAGGCGGCAAGAGCGAAACGCTCACAATCCGACTTGATCCAAAATCCCGCTTCGTTGTCGATTATCTATCACGGCTCACCGGTGCGACCATTACGAGCACGATAGAGCGCGCGATTTTCGTAGCCGCCTCAAACGCTCCGATTCCTGGCAATCCGGCGACCCCTGCGGAGACAACTTGGCAAGACCTTTGGGATGTCTCTGAGGGTATCCGTGCCCTTCGACTAGCGGCTCAACCGGAATTGTATCCAACCGATGAGGAGGAACGACGCCTTCGCTTCGCACAGGAACATTGGGCGTTGTTCTTCACCAATCACGATTGCAAGACGCCCATCCGGCAGAACGTCGATGTCCTCTGGCCAGATATCGATCAATACATCGCTATGCAGAATGAGGAAAAGGCGACCAACTATTTCGGAGCCAGCAAGGCGATGCATGCCGCACTTGTGGCGGCGAAACTGCGAGTGCCGGATTGGTTCGATGGGCGGGCCAACGGCGAAGAGAATTTTTAGGGGATACAGCAGTGAAGGGCCATCTCAGAGAAAGGTCGCCGGGGCGATGGGCGATAATCTTGGATGTCGGCGAGCGAGATCCGAAAACGGGCAAAAAGAAACGGAAGTGGCACAGCTTCAGCGGCGGCAAGCGCGAAGCTCAAAATGAATGCTCCCGTCTCATATCCGAAATTACCAAAGGCCAATATGTCGAACCGACCAAGCAGACCGTGGCCCAGTTTCTTGAAGAATGGCTCTTATTCATCAAGCCGTCGGTCGCACCGAAAACCCATGAACGCTACACTGAGATATGCCGCAAGGGGCTGACGCCGCTCATCGGCGATGTGGTCCTTTCTAAGCTGAGAACGGACCGTATTGATGCGGCCTTTACAACGGCGCTGACGGCGCCACGCGTCGACCACCGCAAGAAGAAAGATGGCGCGCCGTCGAAGCCTCTTGCGCCGTTGTCCCCCCGCACGGTCCACCACTACCGAAGAGTTCTGGTCAAGGCGCTGGGCCAAGCCGTGACCTGGGAGCGGCTTACTCGCAATCCAGCCACGGCGACGACGCCGCCGAAGGTCGAACGCAAGAAGATGCTGGCATACGATGTGGTGCAGACAGCCAGCATGTTGGACGCCCTCCGGCCGACGCGCATGTTTATTCCCATACTCTTGGCTGTGACGTGCGGCTTGCGCCGTGGTGAGATTCTTGCGCTACGCTGGCGCCACCTTGATCTTGGAGACAACAGCCGGCAGATGTCGATCCAGGAAAGCGCCGAGCAGACAAATGACGGCGTTCGCTACAAGGAACCGAAGAGTGGGCGGGCCAGGACGGTGGCGCTATCTGCTAGCACAGTCGCTGAACTAAAGGCGCACCGCGCGCGGCAGGCTGAGGAACAGTTGCGCCTTGGTATTCGTCCGGATGCCGACAGCTTCGTTGTCGCCCAGGTCGATGGCCAGCCGCTACAGCCTCGCTCCCTCACACATGAGTGGGTGCGCGTTCTCGGCAAGACCTCCCTACCCCGAATCCGGTTCCACGACTTAAGGCACTCGCATGCCTCCCACTTGTTATCGGCAGGCGTCCATCCAAAGATCGCGAGCGAACGCCTCGGGCATTCCGGCATCGGGATCACGTTGGATTTGTATTCGCATGTGATGCCCGGGATGCAGGCCGATGCAGCGGAGCAAGTTGACGTGGCATTGCAGGCGGCTATAAGCAGCCAGCGAAAAGCCGAATAGTTGCAAAGTGCGTAGCAAAGGCACAATGGAGATTTCTTGGCGCAGGGAATAACGTAGTCGGATCAACACTTTGGAGGGATGGCCGAGCGGTTTAAGGCACCGGTCTTGAAAACCGGCGTGGGTGCAAGCCCACCGTGGGTTCGAATCCCACTCCCTCCGCCAGATATTTGGCTACCGTGCTGAATTGCCTCTGTATTTTCAAAGAGGGCCAAATCTTTCCTAAGTTATTCCTAACTTCCTAAAACGAAGAAGCCTGCCACCGCGAGGCAGCGGGCCAGCGTGAGCGCAAACGTTGCGCCAGCCTCAGGATCAACGTTCGTCCTGGCGATAGAGCCGTTTGGTCGCGCGGTCGCTTTCCATGCGTTCTGCAGGACCACGGTGGCGTCGGGTCATAAGAACGTATGCCATCAATAGGGCCAGCAACAGTGGCCCACCAGCAACGACGATCAACCACATCACACTTTCAAACATGAGGCATCTCCTTCACGTCACAACCGTCAAGGAGAAGAACCGTTCCGTTCAAAGTTACAGCAACACCAGCACCTCCTGCGACTGAGGGCCGTTTTCCCATGTGACCGTTTCGGAAATCCGGGCTCCGCTGCAACAAAAGGCTGCGGCTGCACGTTGCGGTTGATCATTCAACCAGGAGCAAAGCAAATGGCCGACGACAAAACGAAGACGGACTTCCGCGATCGGGACCGCGTCTCTGCCGATGAGGATTATGAAGTCGAGTATTTCGCCACCAAGGCCGGCATCACCCCGCAGCAGGTCAAGGAATTGATCGCGAAGCACGGCAACCGACGCGAGACGCTGGAGCGGGAAGCGAAGGCTCTGGGGAGCGGTAGGTAGGCCGGCATGCCAGAGTACCAGGTGGAAGAGTGGCATGGAGAGGAGTGTGTCTCAACTCAGGCCACGAGCGCCGATGATCCGTTATCTGCGGTAGAGAAGGTCACGGGCCAAAGGGTGTCGCCTAGAGCGCTTCAGGAGCATTGGTTTCGTGTGGTCGATGAAGATGCGCGAAGCACGCATGAATTCAGCCTTGAGGACGGCGGCCCGGCTGGAGATTTCGCAAAATAGCCATGACCAGAATCTCGGACCTGCATTGGGACCAACGCTGCAGATAGGCGAGAAAGGTGCAGCCGCCGGGCGGACCCGACGGCTTATCGTCGATTGGATCGCTGCCGCCGCATGGGGCCTTAAGGCGCGGCCGGCGCCAGCTTGGCGGCTACTTGGTCGATCTTGTCGGCAAGTACGCTATTGGCCCAATCTGTCACCTCAGGGTCAACGGGCTTGTTGGCCATTTGGGCAAGGGCTGCATCGATCGATGGGACGTTGGCAGCGGCAGCTGTGGCGGCGGTCTGAGCAGCGGCCGCATCCTGGGTGGCGTCATCGAGCGCTGCCTGTGCTGCATCGAGGTCGGCCTGCGTCGGGACATCTTCGGGCGGGGTATTCGGGTCAGCCGCTTTCGCATTCAGCGCGTCGAGCGCCGCTTTGGCGTCGGCAACCGCCTGATTAGCGGCATCGAGCGCCGATTGAGCGTTCTTGGCTATTGCCGACTGTGTCACAAAAGCCTGCACGCCAGCGAAGTTCTTGCTCTTGGAGTGCATAAAGGCGTTGGCGTTGCGCTGCAGTGAGTTCAATCGGCCCAGCTTGGCATGGATATTCTTTTCCTTGGACACTGAACCGGTAGCGGCCTTGGCGACCTGGCCCTTGGCGGATGCCGACTTGCCGAGCGAACCGCCGCCTCCGCCATTGCCGCCAGCATTACCGTTTCCTCCGCCATTGCCATTGCCATTGCCGTTACCGTTACCATTGCCATGGCCGTTACCATGGCCGTTGCCACCAGCAGCAGCCAGGGCCGGCGACACCAGAAGCGAGAACACCGCAAATGCAGCAAAAAGGGTCTTTCGGGATGTCATAACTACCTCCGAGATTGCCACCGCCACTAACCGCTATAGCGGGCAACATGAGGAATCGCTAACACAAAGGGTAAACTTGGATATAGCTGTGCTTTCATTGCGAGAACGAAGCGGCCGGCCGGCGAAACGCCAACCAGCATAACTCTTTGAAATTGCTGAAGTAGATCACCCTCGTTGGGACCGGCCGGCCTTCCGAACTCAAAGGTCCTAGACCGCTCGGACCAAGGTCTTAAGCCGTGGTTTCGGCCGCGACTCAGAAGTCGTGACGGCGCGGCGACCTTCGGTAGTCGGCACCGTATCGGCCTGAGGCCGAGCTCGACATCGATCCGCTGCTGTGTCCCAAAACACCTCCTAAGTGCTTGTATTCTCTGTCTTTTGATATAAGCGCTAGTCTGAGGTAAATTTCGACCGGCATATGGCGGGCTTACGTTATGCAGCATCGAACGTTCTTTGGCGGCAAGGTCACCGAGATCCCCACTTCGTTACATTGCGATCCCAGGGGAATGCTGACCGCTATCGAGTTCAGCGGTTACAATTTCCAAGCCGTGCGGGCGTTCGTCGTCACCGCGCCGCGCGGCACGTCGCGGGGCGGACATGCACACGGCTCGGGCCGGCAATTGATGATGCAGCTGTCGGGCGAGATCGGCATCGAATTTCGCTATCAGGAACAGGTCGAACGGCTGACGCTCACCGCATCGAACCGCGCGGTACTGGTCGATGCCCCGGTGTGGGCGCTGCAGACCTATGAAGGCGAGAACCCGTCTTTGCTGGTTTTCTGCGATACCGAATACGACCCTGAAAACTACGTATCGAACCCCTGAGGACACTCATCGGGAAAGGAGAGGCCGCGATGCGCGCCAGGACATGACAGCGCCTCGCGGCAGAATGGCTATTCTCGGCGCCGGCATCATGGGCGCCAGCCTCGCTCTCATGATGGCCCGCAGAGGCTACGCGGTGTCCCTCTTCGACAAGGAGAGCGAGCCGATGGCCTGCGCCAGCCGTTGGAACGAGGGCAAGATTCATCTCGGCTATCTCTACGGGAACGATCCCTCGCTGCTGACCGCCCGGCATCTGCTTTCGGGAGGACTGTGTTTCGGCAGGCTTGTTTCCGAGCTGATCGGAAGCAATCTGGAAGCGCACACGACCTTTTCGGAAGACCTTTATCTGGTCCATCGCAACTCGATCGTCGCTGCCGAGGCGCTGGGGGCGATCTTTGAACGTGTGGATGTATTGGTGCGCAGCCACGCTGACGCCACCAGCTACCTTGCCGACGTATCGGCGGCGCGATCGAATCGGCTTTCCAAAACTGAATTGGCCGATGTCACCAACTCGGACCAGATCGTCGGGGGCTTCCAGGTGCCGGAGCGATCCGTCAACACGCGATGGGTTGCCGACCGGCTTTGCGCCGTGCTTCGGGGTGAACCCAACATCAGCTTGCGGATGACGTCCAAAGTCCTGTCGGCACAGCCGGTGGACGGAATTGACGGGAAATGGCGCGTGGCGGTCGCAGGCAAGAAAAGTGAGGCGTTCGACATCGTCGTCAATTGCCTTTGGGAGGGGCGGCTGGCTGTCGACCGCACGGCCGGCATCGAGCCGGTTCCCGGATGGTCGCACCGCTACAGGCTTTGCCTGTTCGGCCGCACCAGGCAGCCTGTCAATGTGCCATGCGCGGTCGTCGCCCTTGGCCCGTTCGGCGACATAAAAAACTATGACGGGCGCAACTTCTATCTCTCCTGGTACCCGAGCGGGTTGCTTGCGGAGAGTGGCGAATTGTCGATCGAAACGCCGCAAGCGCTCGATGCCGACGCACGACAGCGGTTCATCGGCGACGTTCGCGCCACGCTCGCCCGGTTGGTGCCCAGTGTTTCCAGCATGTTCGACGATGCCGAGGAGCTTGAGGTACGCGGCGGCTTCGTGTTTGCGCAAGGGCGTGGTTCGCTCAGCGACCCGAAAGCCACAATCCATCGCCGCGACCAATTCGGGGTCAACCGCCTGGGCAACTACATCTCGGTCGACACAGGTAAATATTCGACGGCGCCGTGGCTTGCCGACAGGCTGGCGCGGCAAATCTGCGGGATCGAGTGAATGGGTGAGACAGAACAGGGCGGCGCGAAGCAGGTAGCGCAGAAACAAGTCCAGCTTCGATCCGGCTGGCGGCCGAAGGTCACGGCGCTGGTGCCATGCTACAATTCGGCGGCATTCATTTCGCGTACGCTGGACAGCCTCGCCGCGCAGACCTGGGACAATATCGAGATCCTGGTCGGGGAGGACAATTCGACCGACGCGACATTCGAGATCGTTTCAGCCTTCGCCGGCGGCCGCGACGATGTCCGTATCCTCCGCCGGGACAAAAACCTGGGATGGCTGAAGAACTCCAACGATCTGATGGCCAATGCCAGCGGCGAATTGATGTTCTTTGCCTTCCATGACGACGTCATCGATCCAACCTATATCGAGGCGCTGGTGCGGGCGCTCGATGCCAATCCCGCGGCCGTACTGTCGTTCAGCGACGTCGAAGTGATCGAAGTCAGCGGCGAAAGTGCCACGTGGAAGTTCGACCTGCTGGAGGGCTTGCAGGACGGTTTTGCGCGTGGCCGGGCGATGGCGCGCCAGCCGCATGGATGGTGGGTTCCCAATCGTGGGATATTCAGGGCCTGGGCGTTCCACCGTAGCGGCGGGATCAAGCCCAACAGCCAAGGCGAATTCAGCGCCGACTGGACCTGGCTTCTGCATCTGTCGCTGCTCGGCGGCTTTGTCCGCGTGCCGCAAGTGCTCTGCCACAAATACTACCGGGCGGGCAGCATCAGCCGGCGCTGGGACCGCAACAGCACCCAACGAAGGGCCTTGCGGGCGGCGGGGATAAGGGAGGTCTGGCACAGCGAGGCCGGCCTTGCACAAAGAGCCTTCCTCGCTGTCTATATCGCCTTGCGGCCGTGGCGGTGGGTGCCGCGATCGCGAGAAGCGCAAAGACGGCGAAACAGGCAATCGGTGCATGGCAGCCCGGACAAATAAGAATGGCGCCGGCGACGTATCAAAGCGGCTGCGTCAAAACACCCTGCCCGGCCAACGGCGATTTCCGCGCATATCCGGCTGCCCCAAAATGGCACTCCGGTTGATTTTTCACGCGAGTTATGGTCGTTCTCCCGCCCATGAAAAAACTATTCCTTGCGGCGCTGGCCTCGGTGACGCTGGCCTGGCCCGCCCACGCGATGGACGCCGCCCTGCGCGCCGGCCTGCTGAAACTCGACCCGGAGACCCGGCTGGAGCAGAGATGCGACGCCGAAGTGCTCGACCGCATCAGCCATGACGACCACAAGTACAAGGCAGACCGCGTCGTCGCCTACGCCTTCGCGACGCCGGAAATGAAGGCCGATGCCATCCGCAGCCCGGGCGCTGCCTTCCGCAGCAAGGGGCAGTGGTACCGGCTGAAGTTCAAATGCGAGACGGCGCCTGACCATATGGAGGTCCTGCAGTTCCGTTACCGCATCGGCGACGAGATTCCGGAAGCCGACTGGGCGAAGTACAATCTCTACGACTGAATTCGCTGCGACCAGAATTCTCTCTGGCAGAACGACCTTCCCTATTCCCGTGGCTTTCAGCGTCGGCCGTTAGAGCGGTTCAGCTTTTTACAGAGCAGCTGACCCACTCTAACTCTTTGTTTTTGCATGATTCCGGACGGAAAACCGCTACGCACTTTTCCTGGAATTGCGCCGGCAGTCTCTTGACGCGCGGGAACCATACACGTTAGGGCGTCGGCATATCCGACGACGAACACGCCGATACAGCAAGGGGCTCCGGTCGATGGACATTTTCAGCGCTGCAAGCATGACGGCCCTCCTCCAGGTCATCGCCATCGATCTGGTGCTTGCCGGCGACAATGCCATCGTCATCGGCCTTGCCGCCGCCGGCCTGCCGGTCGAGCAGCGCAAGAAAGCCATCCTGATCGGCGTGTTGGCGGCGACTGTGCTGCGCATCCTGTTTGCCGCCGTCACCGTCAAGCTTCTTGCCATTGTCGGCCTGCTGCTGGCCGGCGGCATCCTTTTGTTGTGGGTGTGCTGGAAGATGTGGCGCGAGCTGCGGACGTCGCATGCCGACGAGTTCGAGGCGACCGAGGCGCTCTCCGATTCCGACCTCAACAGCGACAGAACGGTAGGTGGCAAGGCGCCGCGCAAGACGCTCGGCCAGGCGGCCCTGCAGATCGTCGTCGCCGATGTTTCGATGTCGCTGGACAATGTGCTGGCGGTCGCCGGTGCGGCGCGCGATCATTTTCCGGTGCTTGTCATAGGCCTGGTGCTGTCGATCGCCTTGATGGGCTTGGCCGCGAGCTTCATTGCCAAGCTGCTGCACCGCCACCGCTGGATCGCTTATGTCGGCCTGCTGATCATTCTCTACGTCGCGATCGATATGGTCTATCGCGGCGTTGTCGAGGTCTGGCCGCATGTCAGTCCTGTGGTGAGCTGACTCTGCCGGTCCTACAGCTTCTGTATATTACGGGTATCTGCCGGAGGCAGTGGTCGCGTTCGCCGCAGCCGCTGCCCATACCAATGCCGCAATAAGTGTGGTACTGGCCCCCGATCCCGAAAAACCCGGAATGTTTCTCATGTCTGCGCCTCGCGTCAGTTTCGTCAGCCTTGGATGCCCGAAGGCGCTTGTGGATTCCGAGCGCATCATCACGCGCCTGCGCGCCGAAGGCTATGAGATCGCGCGCAAGCATGACGGCGCGGACCTTGTCGTCGTCAACACCTGCGGCTTTCTCGATTCGGCCCGCGACGAATCGCTCAACGCCATTGGTTCGGCGCTTTCGGAAAACGGCCGGGTGATCGTCACCGGCTGCCTCGGCGCCGAGCCGGACGTCATACGAGAGAAGCACCCCAACGTCCTCGCCATCACCGGCCCGCAGGCCTATGAGAGCGTGATGGCCGCGGTGCATGAGGCGGCGCCGCCCAGCCACGATCCCTATATCGACCTTCTGCCGCCGCAAGGCGTCAAGCTGACGCCGCGCCACTACGCCTATCTCAAGATTTCCGAAGGCTGCAACAACCGCTGCACCTTCTGCATCATTCCGGCACTGCGCGGCGACCTCGTCTCGCGCCCGGCGGCCGATGTGCTGCGCGAGGCCGAGAAGCTGGCCAAGGCCGGCGTCAAGGAACTGCTGGTCATCTCGCAGGACACCAGCGCCTACGGCATCGACATCAAGTACCAGACGTCGATGTTCGGCGACCGCGAAGTGCGGGCGAAATTCCTCGACCTTTCGGAGGAGCTGGGCAAGCTCGGCATCTGGGTACGCATGCACTATGTCTACCCCTACCCGCATGTCGCCGATGTCATCCCGCTAATGGCGGATGGAAAAATCCTTCCCTATCTGGACATCCCCTTCCAGCACGCCTCGCCGCAGGTGCTGAAGAACATGCGCCGTCCAGCCCATGGCGAAAAGACGCTGGAGCGCATTCGCGGCTGGCGCGAGGTGTGCCCGGATCTGGCGATACGCTCGACCTTCATCGTCGGTTTCCCCGGCGAGACCGACGAGGATTTCGAGATGCTGCTCGACTGGCTGGACGAGGCCAGGATCGATCGCGCCGGCTGCTTTAAATACGAGCCGGTCCGCGGCGCCCGCTCCAACGATCTCGGCCTCGAACAGGTGCCGCAGGAGATCAAGGAAGCGCGCTGGCATCGCTTCATGCAGCGCCAGCAGAAGATCTCGGCGACGCAGCTGGCCAAGAAGGTCGGCAAGCGCCTGCCGGTGCTGATCGACGAGGCGCATGGCACGTCTGCCAAGGGCCGGACAAAATACGACGCGCCCGAGATCGACGGTTCGGTGCATATCCAGTCGCGCCGCCCGCTGCGCCAAGGCGACATCGTCACGGTCAAGATCGACCGCGCCGACGCCTACGACCTTTACGGCTCGGCGGTTTAGAAAATTACCAAAAAGGGCGCCTCCCGGCGCCCTCGGATTTTTGGCACAGCCCTCGGCGCGGTTTCGCAGTCGAAGCGTGCAGCCCGCGAAATGAAAAAGGGCGCCGCGCGGCGCCCCTTCTCCTTTGCGTTTCCGATATTTACTGCGGCAACTTGTCGTCGACGCCCTTCACATAGAAGTTCATGCCGAGCAGCGTGCCGTCGTCGGCGACTTCGCCGTCCTTGAGCCACGGCGTGCCGTCCTGCTTGGCGACCGGTCCGGTGAAGGGGTTCCAGCCATCTGCGATTTTCTTGGCGGTTGCCTCGGCCATCGCCTTCACATCGTCCGGCATGTTGGTGAAGGGCGCCAGCTTGACGGCGCCGTCCTTGATGCCGAGCCAGACATTGTCCGGCTTCCAGGTGCCGTCGAGCGCTGCCTGAACGCGGCTGATGTAGTACGGCCCCCATTCGTCCGTCAGCGAGGTCAGCTGCGCGTTCGGCGCGAACTTGATCATGTCGGAGGACTGGCCGAAGCCGTGCAGCTTGCGCTCTTCCGCCACCTGCAAGGCAGCGGTGGAATCGGTGTGCTGAACGATGATGTCGGCGCCCTGATCGAACAGTGCCTTGGCCGCGTCAGCTTCCTTGCCCGGATCGAACCAGGAGTTCACCCAGACGATCTTGGCCTTGAAGTTCGGGTTGACCGACTGCGCGCCGAGCATGAAGGAGTTGATACCCATCACCACTTCGGGGATCGGGAAGGAAACGATATAGCCGGCGACCCCTGCCTTCGATTCCTTGGCGGCGATCTGGCCGAGCACATAGCGGCCTTCATAGAAGCGCGCATTGTAGATGCCGAGATTGTCAGCGGTCTTGTAGCCGGTGGCGTGCTCGAACATCACTTTGGGGAACTTCTTGGCGACCTTCACTTCCGGGTCCATGAAGCCGAAAGAGGTGCCGAAGATGATCTTGCAGCCTTCGCGCGCCAGACGCTCGAAAGCGCGGTCGGCATCGGGACCTTCCGAGACGTTCTCGAGATAGGCGGTTTCGACCTTGTCGCCGAGCGCCTTTTCCACCTCGAGGCGGCCCTGGTCGTGCTGGTAGGAATAGCCGAAGTCGCCGATCGGGCCGGTGTAGACCCAGCATGCCTTCAACTTGTCGGCGGCCTGCGCGGACGCCGCCAGTGACATGGCGGCGGTCGTGGTCATCAACGCAATAAGCAGTTTTTTCATTGTGTTACCTCTCTGAGTTTAGCCTTGGAGCTTCCCGTTTGTTTTTGTTGTCAACGATCCGGAACGAATGGCTGCCCCAAGGAAGCCGGCGTGTTCATCATCGTCAGACGCTTGTTGCGCGAGATTAGAACGAGAACCACGACGGTTGCCAGATAGGGCAGAGAAGAAAGCAGCTGCGAAGGCACCGGAATGCCAAATGCCTGTGCATGAAGCTGGCCGATCCACACCGCGCCGAAGATGTAGGCGCCGGCGAGCACGCGCCACGGCCGCCAGGAGGCGAAGACGACCAGCGCCAGCGCGATCCAGCCGCGGCCCGCGCTCATGTTCTCCACCCATTGCGGCGTGTAGACCAGCGACAGATGGCCGCCGGCAAGGCCGGCGCAGGCGCCGCCGAAGATGACCGCGAGATAGCGGTAGCGGATGACCTTGATGCCGAGCGCATGCGCCGATGTGTGGCTGTCGCCGATCGAGCGCAGAGTGAGGCCGGTGCGGGTCTTGAACAGGAACCACATGACGGCCGCCGTCAGCGCGATCGAGATGTAGAAGATCGGGTCCTGGCCGAACAACAGCCTGCCGACCACGGGAATGTCGGTGAGCACCGGAACGTAGAGGTTTGGCAGCCGCTCGCCGGGCTGGCCGACGAAGCTGGTCCCCATCATGCCGGAAAGGCCGAGGCCGAGCAGCGTCAACGACAGGCCGGTCGCCACCTGATTGGTGGCGAGCGACAGCGTCATCACCGCAAACAGCAGCGAGAACACCGCGCCCATGGCAATTGCCGCCAACAGGCCCATCCAGGGCGATCCCGTGAGATAGCCGGCTCCGAAGCCGCCGACGGCGCCCATGATCATCATGCCTTCGACGCCGAGGTTGAGCACGCCGGAGCGCTCGACCACCAGTTCGCCGATGGCCGCTATTAAAAGCGGCGTCGCCGCCGTGGCGATGGTCAAAAGGATGTTGACGGCGATGTCCATCAGCGGGCTTCCTTCAACTTCGGCGCGGCTTCAAGCTTCGCCGCGCTTTTCGTCAGCGCCATGCCGACCAGACGGATGCGATAGTGGATGAGCGTGTCGCAGCCGAGCACGAAGAACAAAAGCATGCCCTGGAACACGCGTGCCACTTTGTCGGAAATGCCGAGCGCGCTCTGCACCGCCTCGCCGCCGAGATAGGTCAACGCCAGCACCAGGCCGGCGGCGACAATGCCGAGCGGATTGAGCCGGCCGAGGAACGCGACAATAATGGCGGTGAAGCCGTAGCCGGGCGAGATCACCGGCTGGAGCTGGCCGATGGCGCCGGAGACTTCCGAAATGCCGGCAAGCCCAGCCAGCGCGCCTGACAGCAGGAAGGCGAAGAACACCATGCGGTTGAGGCCGAAACCGGCGAAGCGCCCTGCCCTCGGGCTGGAGCCGAGCACGCGGACCTCAAAACCCTTGAGCAGGCGGCTCATCAGCACCCAGATCAGCACGGCTGCAACAAGCGCGAAGACAAAACCCCAATTGGCGCGGCCGGCATCCGGCATCAGTTCCGGCAGGACCGCCGAGTCATTGAACTGGATCGTCTGCGGGAAACCGTGGCCCTGTGGATCGCGCCAGGGGCCGCGCACCAGCCAGTCGAGGAAAAGCTGGGCGACATAGACCAGCATCAGGCTGGTCAGGATTTCGTTGGTGCCGAAGCGCGTCTTCAAGAGAGCCGGGATTGCTGCATAGGCGGCACCGCCGACCATGCCGAACAACAGCATCAGCGGCAGCACCAGCGGGCCTTCGAACCCGGGAAACAGCACCGGAATGGCCGAGCCGAAAATGCCGCCGAGGATGAACTGTCCCTCAGCGCCGATGTTCCAGATGTTGGCCTTGTAACAGACCGACAGGCCGACCGCGATCAGGATCAACGGCGCGGCCTTGATCGCCAGCTCATGCAGCTGCCAGACCTGGCTGATCGGCTCGATGAAATAGATCTCAAATGCGCTCAGCGGGTTGACGCCGAGCAGCGCGAACAGAACCGCGCCGGCGATGATCGTTAGGGCGAAGGCGATGAAGGGCGACAGCGCCGAAAAGAGCATAGAGCGCTGCGGGCGTTTGACGAGTTCGAGGCGCATCATGCCGTCTCCAGACCATGTTCGGCGTGGCCAGGCTCGGCGCCGCCCATCAACAGACCGACCTTTTCGAAAGTTGCCTCGGCGATCGGCAGCGGTTTGGACAATTCGCCATTGTGCATGACCGCGATCGCGTCCGAAATCTCGAACAGCTCATCGAGGTCCTGGCTGATGACCAGAACTGCCGAGCCGCTGCGCGCCAGTTCGATCAGCGCCTGGCGGATGTGGGCGGCGGCACCGGCGTCGACGCCCCAGGTCGGCTGGTTGACGACCATGACGGCAGGGCTGCGGTCGAGTTCGCGACCGACGATGAATTTCTGCAAATTGCCGCCCGAAAGGGCCGCAGCTTCCGGATCGGGCGCGCTCTTGCGCACATCCATCGCCACGATGATGCGCTGGGCGGCGGCATAGACCGCACCGCTTTTGACGGCGCCGCCGGCGCCGACAAAAACCTTGCCGTCGGTGGCGTGCCGCGACAGAAGCAGGTTTTCCGAAAGCTTCATGCGTGGCGCCGCGCCATGGCCGAGGCGTTCTTCCGGCACGAAGGCAGCGCCCATCAGCCGCCGGCCTGTGATCGAGAGCGAGCCGGCATCCTTGCCGCGGATGCGCACGGATGCGGCGTCCTGCTGCAGCACCTCGCCGGAGACGGATTCGAAGAACTCGCCCTGGCCGTTGCCGGCGACACCGGCAATGCCGATCACCTCGCCGGCGCGCACAGTGAGGTTGATATTCTTCAGCGGAATCGAAAACGGCGTTGCCGGCTTGCGGCTGAGGGCGCGGATTTCGAGCAGCGGCTGCGCGGTCTCGATGCCTTCGGCCGGCGCACGCACCACGGCCTTCACCTCGTTGCCGACCATCATGCGGGCCAGCGACGAAGCCGTTTCCTCGCGCGGATTGCAATGGCCGACGACCTTGCCGTGACGCAGCACGGTCGCGCGGTCGCAAATGCGTTTGACCTCTTCCAGCCGGTGCGAAATGTAGAGGATGGATTTGCCCTCGGAGCGCAGGCGCTCCAGCGTCTCGAACAGCTTGTCGGCTTCCTGCGGCGTCAGCACCGAGGTCGGCTCGTCGAGGATGATGAGCTGCGGCGTCTGCAACAGGCAGCGGATGATCTCGATGCGCTGGCGTTCGCCGACCGAGAGATCGCCGACCAGCGAGTCCGGATCGAGCGGCAGGCCATAGCTGAAGGAAAGCGCCCTCGCCTTGGCCGCGATCGAGCTGATCGGTGAGCCGTCATCCAGAGACAGAGCGATATTCTCGGCCGCGGTCAGCGCCTCGAACAGCGAAAAGTGCTGAAACACCATGCCGATGCCGAGCTTCTTCGCCATTCCCGGACTGGTGATGCGGACCGGCTCGCCGTTCCAGAATATCTCGCCGGAATTGGGCTCCAGTGAACCGAACAGCATCTTGACCAGCGTCGACTTGCCGGCGCCGTTTTCGCCGAGCAGCGCGTGGATCTCGCCCTTGGCGATGTTGAGGTCGATATGATCGCACGCCGTCAGCGTGCCGAATATCTTGGTCAGCCCACGAACCTCAAGCAGGTTCGCTCCATCATGATCTGCACTCACAGTGCCTCCCATCCGGTTCCCGGACATGTTCTGTGTTCCCGCCAGCATGGTATGCGCTGGCCGCTCTCGTGCGAAAGCAGCACCCGCCTTGAAAGAGCTTCAAGAATTTCAGCGGAAACTCAAGGGGTAAAGATTGACCTGCTTCGCACAACAAACCGATCGCCCGGTTTTTCGGGTAAACAGTGCCTGGCGTCGCGGCAAAACGCTGAAAAGCAAGGCAGATCAGGGGATCAGTATTGTCGTACCCGTGGTCTTGCGCCCTTCGAGATCGGCTTGCGCCTTGCCGGCGTCCTTCAGCGCATAGCGCTGGTTGATCTTGATCTCGACCGCGCCGCTCAACACCACATCGAACAATGCCGCGGCGGAGATTTCGAGGTCTTCACGCTTGGCGTTGTAGACGAACAGCGTCGGCCTGGTAGCGAACAGCGAGCCCTTCTGCGCCAGCAGCGACATCGAAAATGGCGGGATCGGTCCAGAGGACTGACCGAAAGAGACGAACATGCCGAGCGGCTTCAGACAGTCGAGCGAGGCCGGGAATGTGTCGTTGCCGACCGAATCGTAGACGACGTCACATTTCTTGCCGCTGGTGATGGCGGCGACGCCGGCGACGAAATCCTGCTCCTTGTAGTTGATGACATGGTTGAAGCCATGCGCCTTGGCGAGCTCGATCTTGTCGGTTGAGCTTGCCGTGCCGATGACGGTGGCGCCGAGATGTTTTGCCCATTGTCCCAGGATCAGCCCGACGCCGCCGGCGGCGGCATGAAACAGGATGGTGTCGCCTGCCTTCACCTTGAAGGTCCGGCGCAACAGATACTCCGCCGTCATGCCTTTAAGCATCATGCCGGCGGCCTGTTCGTCGCTGATGCCGTCCGGCACCTTGACGACGCGGTCGGCGGCGACGACGCGCTGTTCGGCATAGGCGCCGACATTGACGGCATAGGCGATGCGGTCGCCCGGCTTCAGCCAGTCGATGCCTGCACCGACCTCGAGAACCACACCTGCCGCCTCGCCGCCCGGGATCAGCGGGAAGCCGCCGGGCGGCGGATAGAGGCCGATGCGGTGATAGACATCGATGAAATTGAGGCCGATCGCGGTGTGCCTGACCAGGATCTGCCCGGCGCCGGGTTGTCCCGGATCGGCGTCTTCATAGGTCAGGACTTCCGGACCGCCATGGGCGTGGATACGGACTGCTTTGGACATTGTGGGCTTTCCTGCGGTCAGGCTTTCTTAGTGTCCGGCTTGGCGCCGAGTTTGGGGAAGAACTGCATGATACCGCCGATGCAGGCGAGGTAAAGTCCGGTGATGGTGATGCCGACCTTGGTAAAGACGCTGACCTGTTCGCCCAAAACGCCGATCTGGTCGTAGAAGGCGGCAAGGGCCGCCTGCGCCAGCGCCAGCGCACCGAAAGCACACCAGAGCAGCGTCATGCCAAGATTAATTGGCCGCAGCCGCACCACCCGCACGGGGTGAATGAAGTTGATCGGCACGAAGGTGAGGATGCCGGCCGCCACGACGACGCCGAAGGACACCCACTGTCCCGGCTCGATGACGAACAGCGTGAACACGACCATGTTCCAGACCACCGGAAAGCCTTTGAAGAAGTTCTCCTTCGTCTTCATTCCGGTGTCGGCATAATAGATGGCGCTGGACACCACGATGATGGCCGCGGACAGGAAAGACAGCCCTTCGCCCATGAAGCCGCGCTGGTAGAGCGCGAAGGCGGGGATCAGCACATAGGTGACATAGTCGATGATGTTGTCGAGGAGTTCGCCCGACCAGGTCGGCAGGATCTCCTTGACCTCAAGCTTGCGCGCGATCGGCCCGTCTATGCCGTCGACGAACAGCGCCAGCCCCAGCCACCAGAACATCGCCGTCCAGCGTTGCTCGCTTGCCGCCACCAGAGACAGGAAGGCCAGGAACGAGCCAGACGCGGTCAACAGATGCACCGAGAATGCCCGCGCCTGCGGCCAGGTGACCTTTTTCTTCGGCCTCGGAATCCGGTCGGTGATCTTTTTGGCGGCGTTTCTGGCCGTTGTGTTCTTGCTCACGGGCCCCGCCAATCCAGTTTGCAGATTTCGGCCGAGCGGCCGGCAAAGTTCCAGTTGTGGCCGAACGCCCGCATCTTGCTTTTGTCGGACCTGGCCACGATGATCTCCGGCGCGATCCAGTATTCCGAGTTGCCGATCACGGTATCCTTCTCGCGATCCTTGCCGGGAATCGGTGTGACCGCCCCGTCGATGATCTTCGGTATCTGGAAAATACGGGTCTTGTCACGCGTCTCGTAGGTGATCGGCACCTGCTCGACGCCGAGGAACTTGCCGACAAGGATCGACAACAGCGCGGTGGTTCCGCCGGCCTTCCCGGTGAAGATCCTGGTCAGCGCTTTCACCGCATAGACGGAGGCTCGCTTGTCGATGAACAGGCCTGCGGTCCAGTTGCCGCGGCTCATATAGCCGGGGATTTCCATGACCAGACCGAGATTGAGGCCGGACAGGTCGACCTCGCCGAAATGGCCTGCGTCGATGCGGAAGCCCGCCCAGGTCTGACAATAACCCTCCGTCGGCGGATGGCTGCCAAGCGACAGCACGCAAGGACAAAAAACCGTGCAATTGCAGGAGAGTACGAGCTCTCCTTTCATTGCCCAGCCTTGCTCTGCCATGGAATTATCCCCCGTCATGCCGAGACTACTAGCAGGGCGATTGCCCAGACAAGCAGTATCGCACCGGCCACTCGGGTTGGAAGGCTGCCGGTGGTCTGTTTTTCGATCAAGGTGAACAGGCCGATCAGCGCCATCCAGAACACGTTCATCGCGCCGACGGCAAACATCACCAGCATCAGCGCCCAGCAGCAGCCGAGGCACCACAGGCCCTGCTTCAGCCCTAGCCGGAAGATGCCACCCGGCTCCGCGCTCCAGTTGGAAAACAGTGTCGAGAACGGGTTCCGGCATTTTGTCAGGCAGGCCTGCTTGAGGCTGCTGAACTGGTAGAGGCCGGCAACCAGCAGCGCGGCCGCCGCGGCAAGGCCGCTCACCGGATCGAGCAATCGAGCGGAGGACGTAAATGCGTGGACGAGCAACGTCAGCACCGCGAAGCCGATAGAGGCGACAAGCCATGTCGAGAGGTAGCCGGCAGCCAGGACCAGCGGATGGGCCACCGGCTCGCCCTTGATGCGGGCGGTGTCGGCGATTTCACAATAGGTACGGATCATCGGCGCCGCCGACGGCAGCATCGTCGCCACGGCCATCAAAAACCACATCACGATCAGCGCCAGAACCGGTGCGCCGCCGGCATCAAGTGGTGCGGGCGTCAGGCACATGCCGAAGAAGCGGTCGAGGACATCCGGCAGCGGCAGTTGCGGCAGATATCGCAGGACCACATCGCCTGGTACGCCGGGGAGCCGGGCTTCGGCGCCGCGGATCGCCATGGCGCCAAGAATAAACCAGGCGAGCAGAATGCCGCCGGCGATGGCGATGTTGACCGTCAGGCGGGGGCTGCGGGCCAGGCTTGCCGTGGCGCGGCCGGCGCGGTCGAGATGGCTGAAATCGTCCTGCTGGCCGGTCATGGCAATCGAATGAGCCTAATCGCCGCGTTGATCAAGCCGCATGGTCTGACCTATATCCATGGGTAGACACCTGCATCGCAAACTGGAAGTCCAATTTGGATCATCGCGAGACAGCACGGATACTGGTAGCCGGCAGCGGCCCTGCCGGACTGATCGCGGCGCTCGGTTTCGCCGAGGCGGGCTTTCCGGTAACCCTGGTCGGACCCGAAGCAGGCGGGCCCGATGGCCGGACCACGGCGCTGATGAACCCTGCTCTCAAGGTTCTCGATCGGCTGGGCGTGCTGGCCGAACTTGCGCCGAAGGCCGCGCCGCTGAAGGTCATGCGCATCGTTGATGCGACCAGCCGGCTGATCCGCAGCCCGGTGGTGACTTTTCGCGCCATGGAGATCGGCGAGGAGCAGTTCGGGCTCAACCTGCCCAACAGTGCGCTGAACCCGACGCTGGCCAAGTCCGTCGCGGCCCATCCCGACATCGAATGGCTGACGTCGATGATCGAGAGTTGGCGTCTGGACGCCGATCAGGCGCATGCCGTCTTGACTGATGGTCGCGAAGTCTCGGCCGCGCTTGCGGTCGCTGCCGATGGGCGCCTGTCGCCGGCGCGCGAGGCGGCAGGCATAGTGGCCTCGGTGCGATCCTACCGCCAAGCGGCGCTGGTGCTGAATTTTGGCCATCGCAGCGAACACGGCTTCACCTCGACCGAGTTCCACACAGAGACCGGGCCGTTCACCCAGGTGCCGCTGCCCGGCAACCGCTCCAGCCTCGTCTGGGTGGTGAAACCGGAGGCGGCGAAGGACCTCGCCGCACTCGATGACGCGACGCTTTCCGAGCGTGTCGAGCAGCAGATGCAGTCGATGCTGGGCCGGGTGTCGGTCGAGCCCGGCCGACAAATTTACCCGCTTTCAGCGGCATCACCGGGGCGCTTCGCGCAAAACCGTGTGGCGCTGGTCGGCGAGGCTGCACATGTGTTCCCGCCGATCGGGGCCCAAGGTCTAAACCTCGGCATCAGGGACGTCGAGGATCTGATTGGAATCGCACGCGAAAATCGCGGCGACCCTGGCGCCGCAAGGGCTTTGGCCGCCTATGATTCCAGGCGCCGTCCCGACATTCTGGCGCGTTCGGGCGCGGTCAACCTGCTTAACATGTCGTTGCTGTCGGACATGTTGCCGGCGCAGATGGCACGCAGCGCCGGCCTCAATGTGCTCGGCAGTTTCGCGCCGCTGCGCGCCTTTTTCATGCGCGAAGGCTTGAGGCCGGGCAGCGGCTTTGCGGCGCTTACCGGCGGTTCAGGGAAACAGGTCCGGCGGTAAGATGCCGTGGCGGATCATGTAGAGCAGCCCGGTCACCGTCAGCACCGAGAGGCAGGTGGTGATCAGCACGCTGGCCGACGCGCGTTGCACCCAGACGCCATATTGCTGGGCGATGACGAAGACGTTGGTTGCGGTCGGTAATGCCGCCAAAAGCACGGCTGAAAAAACCCAGATTTCGGAAAAGTTCCCGATCCAGCTCAGCACGACGTAGCAGAGCGATGGATGCAGGATCAGCTTCAGCGCCGCGATCGACGCCAACTCATGCGGCACGCGGTTGAGGGGCCGGAGCGCAAGCGTCACGCCCATGGCAAACAGGGCGCAAGGGGCGGCCGCCCGAGACAGATATTCGAGCAGGCGATCGACCGGCTGCGGTGGGTGAAAGCCGAGATAGGCGGCGCCGACGCCAAGCGCGGTCGCGATGATGAACGGGTGCAGGACGATTTTCCTGACTACGCCGAGGATGAGCCGCCACGGCGATGTCTTGTCGTCGCCCGACAGCGCCATCATCATCGGCGCGATGGCGAAATGCATGATATTTTCGAAGCAGAAGATCAGCGCAACGGGGACCGCCGCTTGTTCGCCGAAGGCGAGCAGCGCCAGCCCCGGCCCCATATAGCCGATATTGCCGTAGGCCGCGGCCAGCGCCTTGATCGTCGACTGGGCGATCTCGCCGCGCGACGCCGTCACCGACCATACGAACATGATCGAGAAGATCGTGTAGGTGGAAAATACCGAGCCGAAGATGAAGCGCCATTCGGTCAACTGTTCGAACGGCGTGCGGGCCAGCAATTGGAAGAACAGGGCAGGAAGCGCGACATAGACGATGAAGGTGTTCATCCAGCCAAGCGCTTCCAGCGGCTGCCTGGTTATGCGCGCGACCAGAAAGCCGATGAAAATCAGCCCGAAGAACGGAATAACAAGACCGACAATGTCAGACATTTTTGCCCTGGCCCGAAACCCCGGGACCGGGCTAGCCCGTAGCTTCATCGGGCGTCAAGCGCTTCGGCATTGAACTGACACGCTTTCTGCGCCAAATAAAGCCTGATCCCAGACCTAAGTCGGGCTCGATTTTTGGCCACGGTGTGTGTAAATTCAAAGTCTTAGAGCGCTCTTCGCACATTCGAGGGGACGCCGGGCGCTCTAGAGGCTTAGTGGTGAGTATGATGAAAACGGCCAAATTTTCGATCGGACAGGTGGTTCGTCATCGGCTGTTTCCGTTCCGCGGCATCATTTTCGATGTCGATCCGCAATTCGCCAACACCGACGAATGGTACGAAGCCATCCCGGCCGACGTGCGGCCGCGCAAGGACCAGCCGTTCTACCATCTGCTCGCCGAGAATTCGGAAACCGAATACATCGCCTATGTCTCCGAGCAGAACCTGCTCGAGGATCAATCGGGCGAACCGGTCCGGCATCCACAGATCGGCGAGATGTTCGACAAGCGGCCCGACGGACGCTATGAGCCAAAACGCCAGTCGAGACACTGACATCACCTTGCATCGACGTGACGACAACAAAAAAGCGGGGCATGACCCCGCTTTTTGTCGCTCCGGTATCTGTCCCGGCGATTAGTTGGCGGCTTTGGCCTTGGCCTGCTCGTCCTTGAGCTTCTTGGCGAAGTCCTGGTTGTTCTTGACGACGAAATCCTGAAGTTTTTTCTGCCGATCCTCGATGTCCGACTGCTGCAGCGGCGCGCCGTCAAAGGCGCCGCTGAAGCCGGTCAAGGCAACCTTGATTGGATTTGGCTGACTCTGGAAGTTGATCGAGGTCAGCGTGATCGCCTGTCCCTTCTTGAAGGACGCGACGAGCGCGTCGGTCAGCGGCACTTCGGCAACGCAACGGTCGGCGAAGCAAATGACATAATCCAGCTTCGTCGCCTTGCCGGCGTCTATCTGCAGGGCGATGCCGGGGGGCACCAGGCGACCTGGGGGAACCGTGACCTGGAAGACCTTGCGGTTTACCTTGCCCTTCAACTCGATCAGGCTGACGCCGGTGACGAACTGGCCGTTGCCGGCAGTGATGATGTTCTGGACATTGCAGATGTCGACATCTTCCTGCTTGGTGCAGGCCTTGAACCAACCCTGCGGAATCTGTTGCTGTGCCGAAGCGGTGGGAAGTCCGGCGCCCAGAAAGCCGACCACGCCCGCGGCCAGGACCGAAAGGCGGTATGCGTTGCTGTTCAGGCTCGTCATGTCGTGCATTTCCTCTCAAATGATCCCGGGACCGGCTTCTTCGCGCCGTGTGGTCCTGCTACCTGTTGCCGAATTGAGGCAACAGAATGACTTCGGAGCGCGTGTTACACTGCATGAGCAGCCGAATCCAGCCCGCCGCCTGCAATTCTTGGCCTCGCAATTTGGGTCGTGCGATTTGGGTTGATGTATCTGGCCGGAGCGCCGCGGCGCCATGTTAGGGTGCACTCCGAATCATCAAGCCGCCCAGTAAGGAGACGGTCATGGGCCGCATTCTTGTTTGGCTGATCGCCGCAATTTCGTTCTTCGCCTTTGCACCCGGCGTGGCGATGTCGGAACCGAAACATGCCATCGCCATGCAGGGCGAGCCGGCGCTGCCAGCCGACTACCAGCATTTCGACTACGTCAATCCCGATGCGCCCAAGGGCGGCAACATCACTTACTGCGTCGTCGGCAGCTTCGACAATCTGAACCCGTTCATCCTGAAGAGCCTGCGCACCACGGCGCGCGGCATGCAGGACCTCATTTTCGGCAATCTCGTCTTCGAGCCGTTGATGATGCGCAACTACGACGAGGCCTTCAGCCTCTATGGCCTGCTCGCAGACACGGCCGATATGGATCCCGAGCGCAAGTGGATCGAGTTCCATCTCAACCCAAATGCAAAGTGGTCCGATGGCGAGCCGGTGACGCCGGATGACGTGCTTTTCACCTACGATGTCTTCACCGACAAGGGCCGCCCGCCCTATAGGGACCGCATGAGCCTGATCGCCAAGCTCGAAAAGACCGGCGATCACAGCGTACGCTTCACCTTCAACGACAAGGCCAATCGCGAGACCCCCTTGATCATCGCGCTAACGCCGATCATCCCAAAGCACGCCTTCAACAAGGATACCTTCGACAAGACGACGTTGAAGCCGGTGATCGGCAGCGGTCCCTATACCATCGACAAGGTGCAGCCGGGACAGCGCATCGTCTTCAAGCGCAATCCAAATTACTGGGGCAAGGACATCCCTTCCAAGCGCGGCTTCGACAATTACGACCAGATCACCATCGAGTACTTCCTCAACGCCAACGCCAAGACGGAAGCGTTCAAGAAAGGCATCTGCGCCATTTACGATGAGGGCGATCCGGTCAAGCGCGAGCGCGATATCGATTTTCCCGCCTTTCATCGCGGCGAGGTGATCGCCGAGACCTTCGACACCGGCATACCGCCCGTGGTGACCGGCTTCCTGTTCAACACGCGACTGGAGAAGTTTTCCAATCCGGAGGTGCGGCGCGCGCTCGGCATGCTCTACGACTTCGAATGGGCCAACAAGAACCTGTTCGGCGGTAAGTACACGCGCACGATGAGCTACTGGCAGAATTCCGAACTTTCCGCGCTCGGCCATCCCGCTAGCGACAGGGAAAAGGCGCTGCTGGCGCCCTACCCCGGCCGCGTGCCGGCCGATGTCATGGACGGCAGCTGGCGCCCGCCGGTGAATGACGGCACCGGCCAGGACCGCAAGGTGCTGAAGCTGGCGTTCGACCTGCTGAAGAGCCAGGGCTACGCCGTTAGGGATGGCGTCCTGCTGGATCCCAAGGGAAACCCGTTCGGTTTCGAGATCCTGACGGCGTCGCAGGACGAGGAACGCTTTGCCGCCATCTATCAGCGCTCGCTGGAAAAGATCGGCATCGCGGTGACCATCCGCAGCCTCGAGGCCGACCAGATCCAGTCGCGCAAGCAGCGTTTCGACTTTGAGGTTCTTGTCGGGTCGAGCGGGTTCAGCAACTCGCTGTCTCCCGGTATGGAGCAGAACCTTCGCTGGGGTTCTTCAGAGGCCAAAAGAGAAGGTTCATTCAATCTGGCCGGCGTCGCCGATCCAGCGGTCGACGCGGCGATCGACGCGATGCTTAGAGCACGGACCAAGGAAGACTATGTCGCCGCCGTGCGCGTGCTCGACCGATTGCTGATCTCCGGCAACTACATGGTGCCGATGCAGTACAACGCGCAGCAATGGCTCGCCTACTGGAATTATCTGGACCATCCCAAAAAGACGCCCATATTCGGTTATCAATGGCCGACCTGGTGGCGCAAGCCGAACTGAGCGTGGCCGAGATCGGTCTCGCTGAAACGTTCGGCTGCAGGAGATCAAGATGAGCGATGACAATTCCATTACCATCGACGTGGTCTCCGACGTCGTCTGCCCCTGGTGCTTCGTCGGCCAGAGGCGGCTCGACAAGGCGATCGCCGCTGCTGGCGACGTCCAGGTTCATGTGCGCTGGCGGCCGTTCCAGCTCGACCCGACCATCCCATCCGAGGGCAAGGACCGGCGCGAATACATGCTGGCCAAATTCGGCAGCGACGAGCGCATCCGTCAGATGCATGCCCGCATAGAGCCGCTCGGCGAAGCCGAAGGCATCGATTTCGCTTTCGACGCCATCAAGGTGGCCGCCAACACGCTGGACGCGCATCGTGTCATCCGCTGGGCCGGTGCCGCCGGTGAAGCCGTGCAGAACCGGCTCGTGCGCCGGCTGTTCCAGCTGTATTTCGAGGAAGGCGGCAATATTGGCGACCACGCCGTGCTGGTCGATGCCGCCCGCGAGGCAGGCATGGACGCTGCCGTGGTCGAAACGCTGTTGCCGACCGATGCCGACCTCGAGGAGGTGCGCACAGAAATCGCCACGGCATCGCGGATGGGGATCACTGGCGTGCCGTGCTTCCTGCTCGAAGGCAAATACGCCGTCATGGGCGCGCAGGACGCCGACACGCTGACTGATGCCATCCGCCAAGTCGCGGCCGCAAAGGCCAAGGGCGAGCTGGAAAAGGCCGGCTAGAGCCTGTTCCATCCCGATGGAAATCGGGATGGGCTCTATCTCCTTGTTTGAGCATGATCTCTGGACAAAACGGTTTCCCGTTTGTCCGAGAAAACCGGCAACCACTTTTCGGGATCATGCTCGGGTTATTTCACCGTCACCTTGGCTTTGCTGAGGAAGAAGCCATGCCCGTTGCTGCCCGTGCAGGTCAGTCCCTTGGTTGACGACTGGCAGGTAAACGGCCCTTTGCTCCAGCTGTTGCCATAGGCCAGCTTCGCGACATCGCTGCAGCAGCCCTGCTCTCCCGGATTCTTGATCAATGTCGCCGGGCCGTTCGGCCCAAGGATCACGATGACGTAGCTGGGCTCGACGCGCGAACAGCTCAGTTCCGGACCGCCATCCTGTGGTTCGTAGGTGCTGGTGCCGCCCTTCGGCGTGTAGATGCAGCCGATGTTGCCGGACGGAGCATTGAACTCGATTTGCCCTTCGGCGCTTGCCGGAATGGTCTGGCTGACGGCATGCGCAAGAGGCAGCCAGGCAAAGAGCGTCACCATTGCGGGAACGGCTGCGCGTGCAAGCATTGGGGAGCTTCCTTGTTGGGGACCGGACATGCATCGGTGCCGACAGTGCCCGGCAAGGTTCATTCCAGTGCGCTTGATTGTCAAACGGTGTTGAGCTGCAGCTAAAAAGCGTGGGCCAACTCATGAGCAGTCGCCGTGCAGGAGCGACGATCTTGCGTGCCCAACCATGATGGCCCGTGAAATGATTCGGGCGGCCTGGGGCGATCACGGACGGCAATTTTTCGGGCGATCCGGTTAGCGCGCGGTGGGAAAACCGGCCGACGGGCAGGCCTTTTGGTCACAAAGGCGTGTATGAGCCTTCCCTCGGGGAATATTTTCGCACATCTGAGCGTTCTCGCAACACATTGAAACAAAGGACAAATTCGGCCCAAAGACGGCGGTCTTGCAGCACCAACTGTTGCCTCATGGCAACGGGGGGTGGGCTGCCTCACATTCGCCGGGATAAAATTCATAGAAAATGATCAATTGGTGTTACTATCCGTAACAAAACTAAAAAGGTTTGGGCGGGATTGTGATTCGGGTCGACAGACCGCGACGTTCAATATCGGCACTTTGGAACCGCGACGCCCCCGCCGGGCCGCCGCCCCTGACGCCAGTATCGTCGATGCGGACCTTCTGGGGACTGATGCGGGCCTACTGGTTCTCGGACCGGTGGAGAGAGGCCTGGGCTCTCACCGTCGTCCTCGCACTCATCATAGCCCTGTCGAGCAAGGCCGACGTCTGGTTTACCGTGTTGGCGGGCGAACTGGCAGCCTCAATCGCTTTTTTTCACGACGCCGCGAATACCACGCCCCTTGAATCGGTGCTTACCAATGCCGGCCTGCTTGTGCTGCTGGTCGTGTTCAAGGACATGGGAATCATAGGCGCCTGCAAATTTGTATCGGCGACATTGCATCGCAAATGGCGCGCCTGGTTGAACGCGCGTTTCAATGCGGCGCTGCTTGATACCAACCATACTCACTACCACGCTCAGAATGGCTCGCCAGATGCGCCAGCGCCCGACAACATCGATCAGCGCGTGCAGGAATCCATCAAAGACATGGCGGGCGGCGCCATCGGGCTTGCCCAAGGTGTCTTCGGCGTCTTCACCTCACTTTATTTTGTCGGCGGCGCTTTGCTGGCGAATTCCGTGGAGGTAAAAGGCCTGGATGCCCTCGGCAGCTATGGCAGCGCCGTCCTCGCTCTGCTGGCGGTTGCCATCTATGTGCCCGTCAATACCTGGATCGCGATCAAACTCGGCGGAATGCTGGAGTGGCTCAATGTCAGGATGCAGAAGGCCGAAGGCACCTATCGCAGCGAGCTGATCACCTTGTTGCGCCGCAGTTTCCATGTGTCGGCGTCGCAAGGCGAAGACGTGCAAAAGACGATACATGGACGGCTCTATCTCGATATCGATACCACCTGGTCGAAGCTCAACATCGTCAACACCCTCTATGCGGGATTCGAATCGGTCTATAATTTCGTCGGGGCCAAAGTTGTCGCCTACGGACCTGGTCTGGTGCCGTTCATCCACAACGGCGTCGACCTCAAGGGCTACATAACCGGTTCCGAGCAGGTCAACGCGCTGATCAGCAAATGTTCCTGGTTCATCCATGTCATGCCGAGTCTCGCCACCTTGCGGGCCAACAGCCAGCGCGTCATTGAATTGGCGCACGCCATTGAAAACGTCCAACAGCCGCAGGAATTCTACAGCCAGACCGGCCGTTCCGATTTCCACTATGCCAGCCAGAACCCGGTCTTCGGCCTGACCATCCAGAAGCTTGAACTGGCGCATCAGGGTGAAGACGCCACGCCGTTCCTGAGCGCAGCCAATCTGCGCTTTCGGCGCGGCGAGTGGGCATTCCTCAAGGGCGAATCCGGCTGCGGCAAGACTTCGCTGATCAAGGCGATCAACGGCTTGTGGCCTTATGGCCGCGGCACCATCGTCTTCCCTGACGGTGTGAGGAGCTTCTATGCCGCACAGGAGGTCAAGCTGCAGCTGGTGTCGCTGAAGCAGCTGGTGTGCCTGCCCGGCTCCGAGGACGACTATGGCGATGCGCAGGTCGCGGCAGCCCTGCACAAGGCCGGCCTTGGCGATTTCATCGAACACATGGCCGATGAAAGCCGCGAGGGAAAGATCTGGGACCAGCTGCTGTCCGGCGGCCAGAAGCAGAAGCTGGTTGTGGCCCGCATCGTGCTGCAGCAACCGGGACTGTTGTTCCTCGACGAAGCGACCGGCGCGCTCGATCCGGATGGCAAGATCGCCTTCCACCAGGCCATCAAGGACAACTGTCCCGATGTCACGGTGATCAGCATCATGCATGAGGCGGTGCCGCCACGTTCGGCCTCGGGCGAGGAATTCTACCATAGCGTGGTCGCGATCGCCGACGGCGTCGCCACCAAGAGGCCGCTTGTTCCGAACCTTCCGCGCGAGCTCACCACCATCCTTACGCAGCCGCGGCCGGTCGAGGACAAATGGATGCGTTTTTCACGCCGGCTGAAGCAGAAATAGCAGCCACGCCGAAGCGCGTTCCGCCACTGGCGGCGGGGCACTCGCTCCCTCCCCCTTCAATAATCATCACAGTCTCGCGATTGGGCCGGCTCCCGGCTGTTTTCCGCCACCCCCGCGATTGACTCGCCAAGATGCGCTCCTATGTTGCGCCCGCTCGCTGAATTCCAACTCGAACCCGCGAGCAGAAAGGTCACCGCGCCATGCCTGGCGACAGTAGTCGAACGCAACCGCCGTCCGCCTCGATGTGACCTCTAACGGCTCACGTCCCGCCGGACGGCAAGGAGTGAGCCATGAACGAATTTACCCCCGTCGTAGCGGGCGACGATGCCGTCGCTATCGCGCGTATCCTTGCCAATGATCACGTCGCCGATGTCGTCGAGGCCCTGAACCGGGAAGCTCGCGATACCGCGATAGAACTGCTTTGCGAAATGCCGTTCGAGCGGCTGGTCGAGATCTTCGACCAGCCTGAACTCGACGGCGCCTCCGATCTGGCCGAGGCGCTGCCGCGCGCCAAGGCGTGCAAGCTGCTGACCGCCATGTCGGTCGACCGCGCCGCCGATATTCTGCGAGAGCTGGATGAGCCGACGCGCTCCGAGCTGCTCGGCGGGTTGGTCCCGCCGCTGCGGGCAACGCTGCTTTCCATTCTCGGCTATCCCGAAGGCAGCGCCGCCTCAATCATGACGACCGAATTCGTCAGCGTGCCGTCGGACTGGTCCGTCGGGCGCACGCTCGACTACATCCGCAAGGTGGAGCGGACGCGGGAGACCGTCTACGCCATCTACATCGTCGATCCAGACACGCATGTGCTGGTGCGCTCGACCGGCCTGCGCCGGCTGATCACCGGCGAGCCGGACGATCCGATCCTGTCGGTGGCGCCGGATCGCGCCCCGGTGACGGTGACGCCGCTGACCGATCGCGAGACACTGGCGCAGACGATCTCCAAATATGACCTGCTCGCGGTTCCCGTCGTCGACCACGGCAAGATCCTCGGCATCGTCACCATCGACGACATCATCGACACCATGATCGAGGAGACGACCGAGGACGCGCATCGTTTCGGCGGCATGGAGGCGCTCGACGAGCCCTACATGAAGATGAGCTTTCTCGCGATGATCAAGAAGCGCGGCGGCTGGCTGTGCGCGCTGTTCATCTCGGAGATGCTGACCGCCAATGCCATGCAAAGCTATGAAGGCGAACTGCAAAAAGCGATCGTGCTCACCCTGTTCATCCCGCTGATCATGAGCTCGGGCGGCAATTCCGGTTCGCAGGCGACCTCGCTCGTCATTCGCGCGCTGGCGCTGCGCGAGATCGGCCTTCGCGACTGGTGGCGGGTGGCGTTGCGCGAATTGCCCACCGGCTTCGTGCTCGGCGCCATGCTTGGCGTGGTCGGCATCTGCCGCATCGCGCTCTGGCAATATATGGGCTTCTACGATTATGGGCCGCATTGGCCGCTGATCGCGGCGACCGTGGGGGCAGCACTCGTCGGCATCGTCACCTTCGGCTCGCTGTCGGGGTCGATGCTGCCGTTCGCGCTGAAACGGATCGGCTTCGATCCGGCGAGCGCCTCGGCGCCGTTCGTCGCCACGCTGGTCGATGTCACCGGCCTGGTGATCTATTTCTCGGTGGCGCTGGTCATCCTGCGCGGCACTTTGTTGTAATAAGCTTCAGGCCTCCCATCGCGGTGGCAACAGCGGCTGCCATGGGGGGTTCTTCAAGATCGAGCGCGCGGGCGTCAATCGACCCGCACGCCGTTCTTCACGCGGTAGGTGGGCTTGTACATGGTGACCAGTTCCTCCGCTGCCGTCGGGTGGACGGCCATGGTGCGGTCGAAATCATCCTTGGTGACGCCGGCCTTCAGCGGAATGCCGAGCAACTGCGCCATCTCGCCGGCGTCCGGCCCGAGGATGTGCGCGCCGAGCACTTTTCGCGTGGCGCCATCGACCACCAGCTTCGTCAGCATCTTTTCGTCGCGGCCCGACAGCGTGTGCCGCATCGGCCGGAATGTGGCGCGGTAGATTTCGATATCGGAGTAGCGCTTGACGGCATCGTCCTCGGACAGCCCGACGGTGCCGATCTCCGGCTGTGAGAAGACGGCGGTCGGAATGGTGTCGTGGTCGGGCGCGGTCGGATTGCCCTTGAATGCGGTCTCGATGAAGCACATGGCTTCGTGGATCGCCACAGGCGTCAACTGCACGCGGTTGGTGACGTCGCCGATCGCCCAGATGTTGTCGATGTTGGTGCGGGAATACTGGTCGACAACGATGGCGCCGGTTATGCCGAGCTCGATACCGACGCCTTCCAGGCCCATATTCTCGGTGTTTGGGAGGCGGCCGATGGCGAGCATGACCTGGTCGATCGTCAGTACCTTGCCGCCGGTGACCAACGCATCCAGCCTGCCGTCCGGCCGTTTGCGGACCCATTCCGACACGGCGTGGCAGAGGATCTTGATCCCCTTCCTTTCCATGGTTTCGTGCAGCATGTGCCGCAGGTCCATGTCGAAGCGTGACAGTATCTCCTTGCCGCGATAGACCAGCGTGGTGTCGACGCCCAAGCCATGGAAGATATTGGCGAATTCGACGGCGATGTAGCCTCCGCCCTCGATCATGATCGCCTTCGGCAGTTGCTTGAGGTCGAAAACCTCATTGGAAAAGATGCAATGCTCGTGACCGGGCAGCGCCGGGTGCGGCGCCGGCCGGCCGCCGGTGGCGATCAGGATCTGGTCGGCGGTGACGGTGCGGTCATCGCCCAGGAGATGCACGACATGCGGGTCGACCAGCATGGCGCGCGAGTGGAACGTCTCGCCGCCGGCGCCTTTCACGTTCTTTTCGTAGATCGCTTCCAGACGGGCAATCTCGCGGTCCTTGTTGGCGACCAGCGTCGGCCAGTCGAAGCTCGCCTCCGGCACCGTCCAGCCATAGCCGGCGGCGTCGGCAAAATGCTCGGGAAATTGCGAGGCATAGACATAGAGTTTTTTCGGCACGCAGCCACGGATGACGCAGGTGCCGCCATAGCGGTATTCCTCCGCGATGCCGACACGCTTGCCGAGCGCTGCCGCCACGCGCGCCGCTCTCACCCCGCCGGAGCCGCCGCCGATCACGAAGAGATCGTAGTCGTAACCGCCCATGCTGCTGTTCCTTGCCTCAAGAAATGTTTGAGACAGGTAGGCCGCATGAAGCCAAAAGAAAAGCCCGGTTTCCACCGGGCTTTCTGGTCCAGCGGCAAGGATGCCGGTGGCGAAATCAGACGTCTTAGTTCTTCGGCGCTTCCGGCTGGTCACCGTCTGCGGGCGCATCGCCGTCGGCAGGTGCAGCGCCATCGGCGGGGGCAGTTGCGTTATCCGGCGCAGGCGCGGCCGGAGCAGCGGCCTTCGCGGCGGCTGCCAGCGTTTCGCCGACCTGCTGGGCGAGATCGCGCGCCAGGCCGTTCTGCCAGATGTCGGCGGCCTTGACCAGTTCGCGCGTCACGTTGGGGCCGTTGTCGAGCAGCTTCTTGCCGGCATCGGAATTGTAGAAGGCGGCGATGTCGGTGAGATCCTTCTCGGAGAACACCTTGGCATAGGCGAGCGCTGCTTCCTTCTCCAGATCGGCACGGCGCGAGGCCAGCGCCAGTGCCTTTTCGCCGACGGTCTTGCCGATCAGCTCCTGCATATCAGGGTTCTTCTGGATAAGCTGCTGCTCGAGCGAGGCCGCCGCTTGCGGCAGGATGTTGTCGAACGAGTCGGTCGCGTGGATTGCCGTGACCGCCGCCCGTGCCGCCTTCAGATGCGATTCCGTGATCTCCTGCGAGAACGCCGGGGAGGAGAAGGCGAAAACGGCCGAAGCCGCCAGAACGGCGCAAAGATTGCGAACCCGGTTATGCAACATCATGATCGGTAGAACTCCCTGGTTTTCGGGCGGCATGGACGGTTTGGATGCCGTCGCCGCCGGCGATGATGGCCGCTGACGCCAGCCCGATGAAAAGACCATGCTCGACCACACCAGGAATGGCATGGAGAGCATTCGAAAGCGCTCTTGTATCCGGAATGCGGCCAAAAGATGCATCGAGGATAAAATGGCCGCCGTCTGTAACAAAAGGCTGGCCCCCCGTCATCCTCAATGTAACCGGGCCGGAAAGGCCGAGACTTTTGGCCGCTGCCGCGACCGCGATTTCGGTGGCGCGCAGGCCGAACCGGTTGACTTCGATCGGCAAGGGAAACTGGCCAAGGGTGTCGACCATCTTCGAGCGATCGGCAATGACGATCATCCGCTGAGATGCCGCCGCGACGATCTTCTCGCGCAGCAGCGCGCCGCCGCCGCCCTTGATCAGCGTCAGCGCCGCGTCGATCTCGTCGGCGCCGTCGACGGTAAGGTCGAGCTCGGGCGTTTCCTCAAGCGTCGACAGCGGCACGCCAAGTTCGCGGCAAAGGGCTGCAGTGCGCTCCGACGTCGGCACGCCGATGACGGACAAGCCGGTGGCGATCTTTTCGGCCAGCAGCCGCACGAATTCGTCGGCCGTCGTCCCGGTGCCGATGCCGAGCCGCATGCCGTCGCTGACATGGGCAAGGGCTGCCCGCGCGGCCTCGACCTTCAACTGCCTCGCATCCATGCTCGCCCCGGGGATTTGGCTTGGTTCTGATTTTTCTGGATGCGCGCTCCTAGCACTTTTGCCCGCAGGGTCAAAGACTTTGGCTCGCACCGGCTTGCCTGAAAGAAGCGCAGCCGCTATCGCCTGCCTGCAATGCATCAGCCACAGGATAGGCCATGACCCAACCGATCATCGTGTTCGACCTCGATGGGACGCTGATCGACACGGCGCCGGACCTGCTCGACAGCCTCAATCACAGCCTTGCCGCCAGCGAGCTTGCCGCTGTCGATGAGGCAGGCTTCCGGCGTTTTGTCGGCCAGGGCGGACGCGTGATGATCGAGCGCGCGCATACCGCGCAGCAGAAGTCGTTGGCAGTGGACGAGCACGACCGGCTGCTGAAACTGTTCCTCGATCACTACACGGTCAACATTCCCGGCAAGTCGCGCCCCTACCCCGGCGTGGTCGAGGCGATCGCCCGCTTCGAGGCGGCCGGCTATCTGCTTGCCATCTGCACCAACAAATATGAGGCGAATTCGAAAGCGCTGATCGAGGCGCTCGGCCTGACAAAGCATTTCGCCGCGATCGCCGGCCAGGACACGTTCGCCTTCCGCAAGCCCGACCCGCGCCATCTCACCGAAACCATCAGGCTCGCCGGCGGTGACCCGCACCATGCGCTGATGGTCGGCGATTCGCAGACCGACATCGACACGGCCAAGGCCGCCGGCATTCCGGTGGTCGCCGTCGATTTCGGCTACACCGACCGCCATGTCAGAGAATTCGAGCCGTCGGCGGTGATTTCGCATTTCGACGCGCTGACGCTCGACCTGGCGGAACGGCTGATTGCGGCGGCGGCCGGCTGAGCGAAACGGGGATTCCGCGGCAGCGCCTGTCCTCGGCTATTTCAGGCACAGAAGGCCGGCGCATCTCCTTGACTTCACGACCCTGCCTCCCTTATATCGCGGCTCGCTTGGCCTTCGGGCAACGAGCGGGCGATTAGCTCAGCGGGAGAGCACACCCTTCACACGGGTGGGGTCGCAGGTTCAATCCCTGCATCGCCCACCATCTTTCTTTCCCTGAACAGCGCACTCCAAGCCAGCACTCCTAGCAGCTGCAACTCGCCCCTTCCCCACCAAAATTCTTCTGCGCGAAGTTCAAGGCGCTTGAGTAGCTCGTGTAGCTCTGGAACTGGCAGACATCGGAGCCGTTGCGCACCTTCATCTGCTCGAGATCCCAGAACGAAACCTCGATGTGATCGTTGGCGCAATAGACCGTGTATTTTTCAGGCTCCAGCGCGTTGGCTTTCTGCAGCGGCATGGAGACGGCTGGAATGCAAAGCGCGGAAAGTGCAAGCATGACGGCGTGACGCGTGCGCATGTAAAAACCTCTGGAGTGAGAACAGCCCGTATTTGTCGCGACGATAGTGAGCGGCGCATCGCGGCTTTTTTACGCGCCCTTGTCTTCGCCCCGCTCGGGCCTTCAGTGTTTCTATATGCTGGTCCATATCTCCAATGTGTTGGCCTTGATGATCGGCACCGCACGGGCTGTCACCAGTCGGCCAGCGGCAACCGTGAGGTCGGCGGCCAGCAGTTCGGCGGCGCCACGGTCGGCGTCGTTGTAGGGGTTGTAGCGAACTTCGTTCTTGCCGGCGGCAGCGGCGACACGTTCTTCGCCAGGGTTTGGAATGCCCCAGCCCAAGGCCCGCATTTTTGCGGAAAGCGCCCCGGCGTCCTCGCGCGCCATGCCGGCGAACTGGACGTAAACCGTCTGTGGGCTCTGCTGGATACGCAGCCGGTCCTTCAGCGTGTTGAGTGCGTTGCGATCCTGCTCACCGACAACAGTCTGGCCGTCGGCTGCCGAAAGGGCGAGATCGGCAACCGCCCGGCGCGCGCCGGCAAACACAGCCAGCCAGTCCGGGCGTTCCCACAATTCAGGCGGTACCCCAAGCAGGGTCTCAAGCACGTTGCGGCGCCCCGCCGGTGTCAGCCCGCTTATGCTTTGCAGGCCGGCCATCTCGACGAGAGCCGCGACGACCTTCTGCCGTTCGACCACCGGAAGGTCTGCGTCTTCGAGGACGGCAATCAGGTCACCGCGCAGTGCATCATTTGCGCCGTCGAGCAGCTTGACGCGAGCCGCCAGTTCGTCAGCCGCGGTTCCATTGGGGCCGCGGTTCTTCAGTGAATCCGTCCATTCGATGAGAGGGTCGAAATTGAGGCTCGTGAGCCTTTCAAGCTCGGCAACCGGGAGCCGATACTGCTCGACGTTGAACGCCCCCGTAGCGTCGGCTGGAATGAAGAACGCATCGACCTCAAATTCCGGCTCCCTCACCTCTCCCTTCACGGCCGCCGACACCGAGGACACCGCGAGCTTCCAATAGGCATAAGGGACCGGCACGCCGTCGACCGGCTGGTCCGCGGGCCGGAAGACAGGACCACTGAAGATGGTCACCCGATTGGCGAGCGGATTGTGCTGCGAGCGAACCCAGTTTTCGAGCGGCACCCATCGGCTGCCGTAGAAAGTACGCGGCTGCGGCATCGTGTTTGGCAGGAAAGAGGCATACTGCGCCAGCTTGAGCGCCGCCGTTGCCGGATCGCCGGCGAACTCCGGACCCCAGGCGATGTCGCTGGCACTTGCAAATCGCGCCGCCAGCCAGGGCCGGTCCGCGCGAAAGTACCAGTTGGGACGAGGCTGGTAGTCGACCGACAATCGGCTGTCGGGTTTCAGTCTGCTGGCGGTGAATTGCAGCGGCAACCTCTGCGACCGATCCAGGTTGACGGCCGAATAGATGGCCATGCGATGAGTTCGGCCCATGACCAGCGAGTAGTTGATGTAATCAAGCGGCGGCGCCACGGCGTCGTTGGCCAGGTCGTCGGTTATCCTGGGCAAGCCGATCGTGGCCCCTATGAAATCGACCTTGTATCCCGAAAGAACGTTAGGCTGTTTGTCTATGTCTTTGCCAAGCAGCGGTTCAAGCGCGGCGCGCAGCGGCGCCGGCAATTGGTCGAGCGCGACCTCGCCGCTTTTGACCTGCCCGGCCAGCTCGACCAGCACCCCCTGTCGCAAATCGGGCGCCAACTTGTCCAGGGACACGCTGCCGAGTTTGAGCTGTTCGACCACAAGCAAGATCGCGGATCGCAAAGTGGCCTGCGTGGCTTGCTGCTCGGCCAGCGTCTTGGCGGCGTCTTCCGCCTTCTTCTCGGCAACGGCAAGTGCAGCCTCGGCTCGCTGGCGTGCGTCTTCCGTCTTTTCAAGGGCGGTGGAAAGCTTTCCATTGAGCTTTGCGACCTCACTCGCCGTCGTCTCGGCATCCTTGCGCGCGTCAACAGCGTCATTTCTCTGGACGTAGGCGAAATAGGTGGTTGCCCCAAGGATCGCGGCCAGGATGGCAAACAGCGCGATCAATATATTCTTGCTGCGATCGCGCTGCTTCTGGCTGTCGGTCTCCGCCTTGGCGCTCGCCTCGACGAACTCGGCGATGTCCGGCCCCTGCGGCAGCTCCGCCGCCTCCTTCAGCGCTTCGCCGCGCAGGAGATAGCCGGGATAGCCGGTGTTCTTCCATTGCCGCGCCTGGGCGGCCACGCGAATGCGAAAGCGCTCGGTCAGCTCGTCCGAACTCAGTTCGTCGTCGGATGCGAAGCCGTCGCCGGATTCGGCACCGTCTTTGGTCGCGACGGCCATTGATTCAGGAACGGCGATGGCGACCGTTCCTGAATCGTTGATTTCACGCGATGCCGATTCGGAGTCAACCGCGACGGCAATTGGCTCTGTTGTTTCGAGCCCACCGCCACCTGCGAAAGACGCGAGCCGCACCGGGCTGACGTCGGCTGAGGTGATGCCCGGCCGCGTGACTAGTTCGGCGGACCAATAATCGAGTATGCGCTGCGCCGCGCGCCGGTCGGATTCCCGCGCGATGGTGCTGCCGGCGCGCCGTGCCTTGGCCAGGAAGTCGCGGATGGCCTGCGCATCGGGGGCCGTGTTGTCGATGCTGGCTTCCGTCGTCTCGGCGCCGGCCTTGTCGCTGCGGCTCATCGATGGGTCGACGGCTTCATTGCTGCTGGCGATGCGCATCAGCTCGAGATGTGCGATCCGGATGTCGCTCAGCGAAATAAAATCGGCCGGAGTTTCGGTCTCCGTGCCTGTCGCAAGTTCATCGCTCATGGCCCCAGGTCCTCAATGATCTTGTGCAAAGGCGTGCTGACGCGGACGATCGAGGCGCATTCCGTTTTCAGCGCCAGATCGACCTGGACGAAGCGTTGCTGGGCCTCGTCCCGATAGGCTTCGAAGGCAAGGATGAAGGCGGTATCGACGGTCTCGCGCGATAGCTGGTCGTTGACGTCGGTGGAGTAGTCGACGAGCGTCGCCCGCCACGCTCCAGTGGGGTCGAGGTCGGCAAGAACCTTGACCTTCACTTCCAGGTTTCGCCACAGCGGCGAAAACTGGAACGGCAGCGACTTGTCCGCCGCAGCGCCCCCTTCTATCGGCTCGATCATGTCGGTAAGGCTGGCCAGCTTGTTGTCGATGTCCTGCCATAGCTTGTGCTCGACGACGCGCGCATAGATGGTCGAGGACAGCACCATGATCGCGTCATGCGCGGCCTTGATCAAGGGCACGGACGGCTCTTCTGCAGGAAGTTTGCCGGCTATCGTATCTAGACCGGTGGCCAAAAGTCCGAAGGGCAGGTTCTTTGCCGTGACGAAAATCTGCTGGTTGAGCCGCGACGGCACGACGCGCAGCACGGTGCGCACGTCAAACAGCGCGTCGTAGGCGTCCGGAGACTTGTTATCGATGGCAGCCTGCAACTTGATCGCAGCCGCCTTGAGGTCGTCGAGCCAGGCCTGCTCGATATCGTGAAGCGCCGGCCCCGCCGGCAGTTCCATGACCGACTCTCCGATAGAGACACAGAAGAGCTTCAATATTTTGAGGAAATTGCGCATGACGCGGACCTGCTCCAGGTCGGCCCCCATGTCGCGGGCGGCGACCAGCAGGTTCTGGAAGCTGCCGATGCCGTATTGAAAACTCTGCAGATGGTCATGCAGGTCCTTGTAGGTCTTGAGGACATCGATCTGGCTGGTGACATTGGTGAGGCCGTTGTCGGCGGCAAGCGTGGCCTGAATGTCCTTGGACTGCTGGTTGACGGCGTTGAAGCCTGCGAGCGCGGTGTTGACCCGATCGTCGGTCGTCATGCCGGGCAACTCGGCCGTCGGTTTCTGGCCCGCGGCGAGTTCGTCCAGATAGGCCTTGAACCGGGCCGCGCACTGCGGATTTTGCGCCACGACGGCAGTCATAAGCGCCTGCGACAGTTTATTGGTCAACGCATAGTCAAGGATGTTGAACCAGACTGTAAGCGCCGCCCCCTGGAGGTTGATGGCGCCAGCGACGATTCCAGCGTCCTTGGTTACCTGCAACCAATCGGGAGGCAATGGGTAGAGATCAGCCAGTTGAAGCCTGAGGTCGAAATAGGCGCTGATCTCTGAACTCCCTGGTGTTTGGTGTCTGGCGTTATAAACCGTCACATCCGAAAAATTTTACATGCCGTAGTCCCAAATCGCCGCGCATCGAGCTGCGCCATCGGTCTGCATAGCTCACCATCTACACAGGCTTGGCCGCGAGGTCCTGGATGATGGTGTCGATCGCAATGCCCTCGTTGCGATAATATGTGCTTTTGGTAGGCGCGTTGGGCTCGGTGAGCCAGCCTCCGCTGTGATGCAGCGCAATCAGGTTCCAGTCGGTGTCGAAGACCGGCGAGCCCGACGAACCCGGCAGTGTGTCGGTCAGATACTGGACGCGGCCGCCGCCGACGAAGGCCACGACATTGGCGACGAACGAAATCTGTTTCTGCGCACCGCCGGGATGCTGGATGATGTTGACATGATCGCCGGCCTTGACGGTCATGGGTTTCAATTCCAACTCGCCCCATTTGGAGGCATCGCCCTTGATGCGGACGGCGGACCAATCATTGTCCTTGGAGGTACGAAGAGGCACGGCGGTGTCGATGTCGAACTGGTCGAGCGGCGCGTCGAGCCCGGCAACGGTGCGCTGATAGTTGAACTGGACCACCGTGCCCGCCAATGAAGCGCCGTCAGGCAAGACATGGTTGTTGGTGATCAGTATCCCGCCGGTGGTCATGAAGCCGGTGCCGGAGCTGCCATCCGCACGCTTGATGCGCACCACCGATCTTGCCCTGACAAGGCCGAGTTCGAGATAGCTGATCGGCACCAGCGTGCTCTTGTCGCCAAGGATTTTTTCGAGCTGGGCCGGCGCCGTCGCGCCGCTCCAATTGGCGGTCGCGGGGCCTTCGACCGGCGGCGGCGGGGCGTGCTGCTTTGCCTGCAGCAGTGCCTGGTCGCCGGGATTCTCATCGAGTGCAAAGGCGACGAGGTCGTCGGCCCTGGTCTCCTGCTTTGCGCGCTGGACAATCGCAAACCAGTTGTTGATCGCCTTGTTGTCAAAGGCGATCTGGGCCGTCGAAAGACCGACACCTTTGGCAACACGCACGCCGTCGCCGATCATCGGGTAAAGGTTGGCGAGGATGCGGTTGAGACTGTTCAGTTCGGATTGCGTCCATTCGGTCATGGGATTCCCTCCGACCCTAAGCCTTCTTCTTCCGCTTGCGTGATCCCGCGCGCATCGCAATTTCGGTGCCGCGAACCGTTTCGTACTGGTCGGCGTCGATCAACGATTGGTCGAAGGTGATGCCGGTCATTTCGGAGATTTCGGTCAGTGGGTACATGGCGCCGATGAATTCTTCGGAGACCGTGAACTCCAGTTCCGTGTCCGACAGATCCTGTTCGAGCACGAAGCCGTAGCTGGCGATGCCGTCACTGACGCGGGCGACCACCACCTTCCAGAAGCGGCGCGGCACCGGCGCGCGGAGACTGGTGCCTTTGGGACCCTTGCCGGCAAAGGTCCGGTCGTCTTCGGCGAGGACCGGCCCGGCGAAGACGCACAGCCGCTCGCTGGCCGCCTCCGACAGGACGTGGTTCTCAAGATCGCCCCAGTTCTTCTCGCCGCTGTCGGAGCGGTTGTAGCCTTCGACCTGGGGCGAGCAGTTGGTGACATGGAAGGAGCAGACATTGCCCCTGAGCAGCAGCTCGAAGGTGCTGCCCCAGGCTACGTCATCGCGCCTGACGATATGACCCTTGTCGAAGGCGCCCTGATCCTGGGTGTAGAAGACGTCGGGGATCTGGTACTTGTCGTCGAGCCGCAGATCCGGGAACCAGCGCTCGCTGAACAGGCCGCCGCGCGAATAGTTGCGGCCCTTTTCCGGCTCGCGCAGATTGCTCTCCTCGGTTACGTTGGAGGCGGTGAACAGCGCAAGCCGCCGCTTGGCGTGCATCTTGAGCGAAAAATTCTGGTAGTCGAGTTGCGTGCCGCCGGCCTTGAGCGGCGCCAGCACGGAGAGGTCGGTGGCCTCAGGCATCGGCACAACGACCGGCGCGAGTTTAGTGCCGCCAGAGAGAAATTTCTCGTCGTAGCCCTTATAGCCGGCATAGTCCGCGACCGTTTTGGGAACGAATGCGCCGCCTGGAGGGGTCGACTTGGCCGCTTCGAGCTCGACCGATTCCGTGACCGCTTCATGGGCAGGCGTTGCGCCGAGCGAGACGGTGATGCGCAACGGCACTTCGAAGGTGACGCTGCCGCCTGGCGAAACGACGACGCCTGCCGATGAAGGCGTCTGGGTGGCGACGCCCGGGATCTGCTTGACGCCGCCGGCTTCAACCAGGTTTACGCCCTCGGCCGGCGACCCACTGTCCGCCTTGTTCCACCATGCGCCCCAATCGTTGGGGCCGCCGCTGGCGGCGCCGGCGAAATTGAGGCCGAGGTCGACGACACGCTGGTCCTTGGCCAGCGCGCCGGTCGGCACGGCGTAGTTACGCTCGAGATAGCGGCCGGCGAAATGCAGCGCCACGACCTCGCCGGTGGCGAGGTTGATCATGGCGGTGCCGGAGTTGCCGCCAGTGGTCGAGCAATCATGTGTCGCCGCGCTGACGATCTTGCCGAAACTCTCCGTATCGAAGCCGCCCTGCAGCATGCCCGGTTGCAGGCGCTTGACCTGGAAACGATTGCGCATGAGCTCGTTCTGGACATCGACCGCGTTGCGATTGTCGAACGCGGGATAGCCGATGGCGACGACTTCCTGGCGCAGCATATCGCGCGCGTCGGCGACCGCGAGCGACAGCGGCGTGATGTTGTCGGGCAGGCCTTCGACTTCGAGGATCGCCATGTCCCAATAGGGATGGATCATCCGGACATTGCGGATCTTGAAGACGTTTCCCGCCGCCGAATCGCGCTTGAAGTCGATGCCGGCGGCGCGGCCGTTGATGAATTGCACATTGCGGTCGCCAAGGCCGTCCGCAAATATCTGCGCCACATGACGATTGGTCATCAACAGGTTGCGGCCGACGACGAAGCCCGTGCCGCCGTAAGGGATATTGGTGTTCCACAACAGTTCGATACGCCCGATCGCCGGCAGGGCGGCTTCGATGCGCTGCTTCAATGCGGCCTCGCTGGTAAGCTTCGTCCACAGCGAATGGCCAGGTGTCGGAGCGCCGTCGAAAGTCAGCGTCGTAAAGGTGCCATCCTTGATGTCATAGACCGGCCGCAACTCCGGGATGATTATGGCTTCCAGATCGGAAAGCTGCTCGGGCGCGACTTCGGCGCCCCGCGCGAGGCTCTCCATGCCAGCGCGCGCCGATTCAAACGCCGCCTCCGTCTTGCCGGCTTCCGCAGGCGCAAGGGATTCCAGAGCGCCGCCTGCCATCGTCTCCACGTTGCCGAGGACCGATTCAGTCTCCTCGCCCCCGGTGACGAGATCGAGATATTGACGGATTCGCTGCTCTCTGCTGACCGGCATAGTCGCCCCCAAAGGTTCTGTCGAAGTAAATGACTGTATTGCCCCATTTTAGACTGGTGCAATTCTGATTGGCAGGCAAGGAAACAAATCAACTCGCGTCGAAGATGACCGGAGTGCAACGTCGGCATGTCTCTTTGCCGCAGTCGCTCGCGCGGTGTATGACGCTCGCATTATTTCAGCGATGCCGTATGTGATCTCCGTCACAGACGCTCACGCTGTTTGCGCCCAGCTATCGCAACAGGCGGAAAGGCCATTGCGGCCGCTCGGTTTTACAGAAATTTTATCACCTATCCATTTTTATCAGTTGGCGCCTGCACGCGCGGCTCCTCCCGCCGCGCGTGCAGGCGGCTTTCCGCCCGGCACGAGCCAGGCACTGGGCGCGACCACTGCGCCACGCCTTTACAAGGCGTAATCGCAAGGGATGAACGCCGGCCTTTGACGCGGTGCACTCTTGCCTTAGACTTCGGCCCTTAAACTTCGCCGATTGCGGCAATTGGGAATTTGGAACATGGCTTTTGGCGGCCCAAACGACAGAAACGATCTGCCGCGCCTGGCACGCATCGATCCAAAGCTGTTCGATATCCTGTTCAGCGGCTGCAAGGCCGAGCGCTACGCCGCCGGCCAGCATCTGTTCGTCCAGGAAGACGCCGCCGACCGGATCTACGGGGTGATGAGCGGCACGGTGGAAATCTCGATCTATTCGCCTGGCGGGCAGAAGCTGGTGGCCAATATCGAGCTGTCGCGCAGCCTCGTCGGCGAGATCGGCGCGCTTGACGGGCGGCCACGCACCGCCACCGCCATCTGCCTGACCGCTTGCGAGCTGGTTTCGCTCAGCAGGACACAACTCTTTGATCGCATTGAGAGAAATCCACCGCTGGCACGCGCGATGATCGAACTTCTGTGCGCCCGGCTGCGCTGGGTCAGCGGCGAACTCGGCGACCAGGCCTTCTTCGGCATCGAGGCGAGGCTCGCCAAACGCCTGGTCTTCCTGGCCAAGGTGATGGCCGACAGCGCCGGCTGGATCCCGATCTCGCAATCGGAACTCGGAGAGTTCCTCGGCGCCACGCGCGAGTCCGTCAACAAGACGCTCAACGACTGGCGCAACCGCTCGTTCATTGCCATCAAACGCGGCGGGCTGCGTATCACGGACACCGGGGCACTGCGCCATATCGCCGAGTCGCAGGACGACGACTGACGCCGAATCAGAGCCGCGAAATCAGGTAGCGCAGCGCCGAGCGGCTGGGCATGAAGAAGTATCCACCCCCCTTGGTGGTGACGAATTGCGGCATGTCACGGAGCGTCGTGACCTTTTCCCATGACGGAATGGTGAACCTGCCATCACCGCCGCGCGAACCAATCGTCGGGTCCTTTTCAGCGACGAGGCCCTGGAACGTGGCCGACGAAACCCACGTCTGCTGAATGAATTCGTACTGGCGCTCTATGTCGGCGTTGAGGCACATGAACAGCAGCCCTTTTTCGACCTTGCCATTCTTGCCGTCCTGCTTCTCATAGGTACGGCCGACCCGCAGGATACGATGGCGCTTGCCGATATTGATCTGCGTATCGCGGTCCTCACCCAGCGAGTCGCGTGGGTTGGAACGGCGAATGTGGGCACCAAGCGGGCAGCGATGGCCTTGCGGATCCTCGGCGCCAGCGGCGAAGTTGTTGTCGATGACGCGTCCCGGATGATCGGGGTTGCGCACCAGCGAGCTGCCGTTCTGCCAGCGGCCGAGCATCTTGGCGGCAATCCAGTCTTGCGTGATGGCTTGGTTGCCGAGTTGGCTCGCGACCAAGGCTGCAGCCTTTTTGCAGTAGTTGTTGAAGACGTCGACGTGCTGCTCGAACTGGCGAATAACCAGGAATGAACCGTTGCGCCCGAAATCGCGCGGCGGTGGCGGCAGGCCCGGAATCAGCCGGCTACGGCGCACCTGCGAAAGGATTCCGGTCCGATCGCGTGATGCGCTTACCGAGGGCGAGGCTGGATAGAACCCATGCTCATCACGATAGCCGAACAGGAACTCGCCGGGCGCGACCAGATGCATGGGCGCGGCGCCCCTGCTGGCGCGGGTCGTGCCCCGGACAATCGGCTGCGAAATCCCGTCCGCGAAACCGAAATGCTCGTAGGCTGGCCCACGTTCCGACCGATCGTCACGCTTTGCCCCGTCGGACGATTTCGTCTTCGTGTCGGTCGGACCCCGGTTTACGGCGAGCGGCAGTTCGGCGACGACCTTCATGCCTGCACCGGTCGTCTTTCGTCTCACGGTGGCAATCTCGGTCTTCAACCGTCCCGGGTCTTCAGCATAGCAGACGATGACCAGGTCCACAGGGTTCTCCAACGACCCCCACTCCCATTCGTCCGGGCCGTCGCGGCCTCGGTCGTCCAGTATGCGCCCACGCTCGGGATTGCCCATGCCATGGCGAAAGGCGATCGGAAATGTTTCCAGTGGATCGCCCTCCACACCCTCGTCGAGCCCAAACTGCCGCAGGCCACCGGGACCAAAGGCGACTATCATAGCTCGCCCGGCGGGCCTGCCTTCGCCGAAACTCGTCTGCTCGACAACGAAATCGAGCCAGGCTCTGCGCTTGGGCGCCGGCAACTTGTCCGGCACCCGGATCGCAAGCATATGCGAATAAGCGAGCGGGCCGAGCGGGCCGAAGAAGATGGACTGGATCTCGCCGGTTTCCAGCTGCTGTTCGAGAGGCGCCGGAAAGGCAGAGCTGATATTGGCCAGCAGCGAAGTGGTCTTTTGAACGGTGGTCGTTTCGCTCGCCGGGCGCCGTAGCGAACCGAACAAGCTCAGCCAGTCGCGCGCCTCGTTGCCGACGGCGGAAGCAATGCCGCGCCTGACCCGGGAATTGATCCGGATGCGCTCTGTGTTGATTTGGGGATAGGCGGAGTACCAGAACAGGGTCGGCACCTGCTGGCGCCGCGCCCAGCGCTTGAAACGATCGCCGTCGCGCGCGCCGTCCAGGAACAGCCATCGTGTGCGTGGATAGCCCACGGTGTTGCTCCACACGCCGGTGAGGCCAGCGGACGCCTTGGCGATGAAGTCCTCAAGATAGCTTTCCCAGCTGCCGCCGTAGTTGGAGAAGAACATCAATCGGTTGGAGCCGGGCAGCAGTATCCAGCGGGCGAAATGGATGGTGTTGATGGTGTTGAGGAAGCCTGGCTTGAATACCTTCTGGGCAGCTATCGAGATCAGGTAGAAAGAAAACCTGAGCGCCAGCCGCCGCAGGATGCCGGCCTTCATCGTCGAAATCGCAGTCAGATGGTTCTGTGCCGCGTGGCCCTCCTTGACGAGTATCGCGTTCAATTCAGATATGCCGATCGATGTGCTTTCCGGCCGATCCCTGTCCTCGCGGCGTCGCAGCGCCAGCAAGCACGAAAACGCCAGCAGCGCCGCTGCCACCAACACTCCAAGTCCGGACAACAGAAGTGAGGTGATTGCCACGGCTATAGCGGTGAAGGAGATTTCCTGGGAACTGATGTCGATAGATCTGCCGAACACCACACTGTAGGTCATGTACCAGCAAGCAGCCCAGATGATCGCCACCGTGACGAAGACCGGTGGTACCAGCAACGTCGTCATCAGAGCACGGCCCCAATGACCCGGCGGCTTTTCCAGCAGGCTCTCGGCCGGCTCGAACGCCCAGGCAAACGTCTCTAATGACTGGACATGCTGGCGAACTTCAGCGAGCACGGCAGGAGCGTTGCCGGCGCCTTTGCGTGGCCGCTCGACGATGTCGCGCACGGCTTCGAAAAGCTGCTGCTCGGCCTTGATACGCTGGACCGAGTGCCCCGGCGTGCCCGAAAACACCAGTCCGGCATTGCTGCCGAAGGACGGCGATATGTCGACATTGTGCTTGCGCAGGAAATCGTTCAATGCGCCGCCATCGCGCAGATCGCAGACATCCTTGAAGATCGGCCGTAGCCGGTGCCCGATGGCGTGCGTGACCGCATCGATGACATCGTCGATGCTGCCGTCACCGGAAATCTCGAGAACCAGAGCTCCTTTTTCCTGACCGGAATCAGCGCCGATCTCGCCGGTGCCGACCACGGTCAGGCTGGTGAAGTGGACGGTGCCGGCAATGTCGAGCGCGGTGCGGATATCTTCGACGGCCGGGTTGCCGAGGCTGGCAACCTTGTCGCGGACAGCATCCAGCGACGCGGACCGGGTGACCGGGCAGACCACCGTCACCATAGACTGCGTTACGGTGCGGCAGAGTTCTGCCCGTTCGAAATCGACCTTGAGGGTTTCGGGATAGGCGCCGATGCGGGTCATCCGCCCGGCCTTGCCGGGCATGCGGCGCACGCCCTGCTTCTGGAACAGGGCGCGCAGGCTTTCGCCGATCTGGATCCTGGCAATCTCGGCGCCGATGCACTGATGAATGCCGTGGCCGAACACCATGTAGTCGCGATGCGGGCGCGATGTGTCGAACTGGTCCGGGTTCTGCACGGCGTCGGCATCGAACATCGCCGACAGCGTCGCCGGCATCACCACCGTGCCGGCCTTCACCAGGCGCTCGCGGCGCGTACCCTTGCCGATGATCGCGTCGCGGGCCGTGTAGCGCCAGGGGCCGACCCAGATCGGCTTGAAGCGCATGGCTTCAAGGACGGCCCTGTCGAGCTTGGCGGTATCGTTTTCGGCCAATGCGGCATCGATAGCCTGCCTTGCGTCGGGCCGCGACAGGATCACGTCGAGGCAATTGCCGGCGGCCAGCACATTGGTCGGGACGAAGCCGGCGATCATGCCCAGCATGATCGAATTGAGGTCGTCCCGCGACAGGCGGCCCTGATCCATCTGGACAACCAGCCTCGCCAGCGGTTGCTCGGCCTTCAAGCCCCGGTCCCTAGCCGACTGGATGGAGCGATCGATGACTTTGAGAAGACGGTCGCCCGCCACCACTGCGAGTTCGCGCATGACGGGGCTCGCCGTCGGGTCCGAAAAGAACAGCGCACTCAGCGCGATCGCCCAGTCGGCGAATTCGGATTCATCGTCGATCTCGACGCCGAAATAATCTCGACAGATATGCACCGGGACGATCTTCATCAACCTGGAGATCGCATCGAAGCCGGGGCTGGCGCGCGTCATGATCTCTTGCGAATGACGCGCTGCGATCGGCCTGACGGCGGCTTCGACCTCGGCCGGCGGGAATGCACTCAGCACCGACGATTTCATGCGCCGGTAGTCGGCGCCGTCCTGCATGCCGAGGATGAAGTTGGATCCCCGGGCAAGCTCGGTCATTTCCGGGCCGTATGGGGTCTGGAATTCGTCGCCGCGCTCCAATATGTCGCGGACATCGGCGTTCTTGGTGACCACGAGAACACCGAAGAGCTTGCCGGTCGGCCGGAAACGCCGCAACAAGGAAAGCGCCCAGCGGGGGTCTTCGGCCAGAGACCCGACGATGCGCGCAATCAGCCCTGTCTTGCGGATCCGGCCGAGATCGAAGGGCGGCATTTCCGACAGCGGGCGCTGGTTTTTCTGGGCCGCGCGAATAGCGTCGAAATACTTCAGTTTGGTCATGCGCGTTCAAGCCCCCCGGCTATCCACGTTATTGCGATGCCGGCCGTTCAAGGCCTAGGTTTGCATCGGTTGCACGTATGTGAATCTTTTCACAGTTGGTCCATGTTCCAGCCAGCACTGACGCCATGTTCATTTGGCCAGTTGGAAATTGGCGACGAGGAACTCGTTCGCGGCCTTGTCGGTGAACGGTATCCAGCGCACACGCTGTTCTGAAAAATCGGGATGCCGGGTTGTGAAAATGGTCATCTCGCGCCGCGCCTGTTCCGGCCGGCCGCTTCGCATCAGCGCGCCGATCTTCAGGAACCTGGAATAGAAATAGCCGGGAGACAGGTTGAGCGAGCGGTCAGCGGCAGCGATCGCCGCCGGCCAGTTCTCGACCAAACAATAGGCCGCCGTCAGTTCCCCCAGATTGTGGAAGCGGTAGAGGTCGAACGGGCTCAATCGCTCGGTATCGAGAAAGAACGGTATCGCGGTCGCGGCATTGCCGAGCAGCAGCTGGGCGCTGCCCATGGCCGAGCGCGCGAAGGCAAAGCTCGGATTGATGTGGATCGCTTCCTCGAGATGGTCGACGGCCGACCGCGGTTCGCCGCGCATGATGTCGACGGCGCCGAGATGGGCGTGCGGGCGCGCATCCAGGCTGTCCACCAGCAACGCCTTGCGGGCAAACTGCTCGACCTTGTTCAAATCGTCGCTGTCGCCGAAACGCAGCCATGCCCGCCAGAAATACCACCACGCCAGTTCGTTGAGCACGGCGCTCGAGTTGGCGTCCTCGCGGTAGGCCTTCTGGAAGAACTCGAGTGCGGTTTCGGTGTCGCCGCGGGTGCGCCGGTTCATGTGCCAGCGGCCCCGTCGCACCAGTTGCCAGGTCTCCAGGCTTTCCCAGGGAACCTGGAAGGTGCGTGCCTGTTCCGCCCGGTCGACCTCCTTGTCGAGGATCGAAACGATCTCAGCGCCGATCTGGTCGCGCAGGTTGAAGATGTCGACCAGATCGCGATCGAAGCGCTGCGACCACACCAGCCGCCCGTTGGACGCGTCGGCCAGCGAGGTGTTAAGGCGGATCTGGCCACCATTGCGCATCAGCGTGCCGCTGACGATGTAGCGCGCGCCGAGCGCGTTGCCGATCACCCGCGTGCCCAGCGTGTCGTCGCGGAACTGGAAGCTGGAGCCCTTGGCGATGACCGAGAGCCATCTGGTGTTGGAAAGACCATAGATGATGTCCTCGGCGATGCCGTCGGCCATGTAGCCGATGTCATGCTCGCCGCCATCGGCGTGGAAGGGCAGGACGGCGATCGCCGGCGGCCCCTTGGACGACAGCTTCTGCTGCGCATTGGCCTGGGGAATGGCGGCGAAAGACGCCGCCGGCGAGGATCCGTTGCCACTGCGGCCGGCGATCAGAACGCGCACCGGCAAGGCGATGTTCTTCAGCATGAATTCGCCGAGATCGGTGAATTCGGCCGCCGTCTTGTCCTTCACATGGTGCCAGGTCGTCTCCGAAACGGCGAGACCGTCGCCCGGCGCGAATTCCTGGATTCTCGCGGCGATGTTGACGTCGTCGCCGTAGAGGCGTCCACCACGCACGATGACGTCGCCGGTGTTGATGCCGGCCCGAAACGGCATGCGCATGTCGTCGGCAACCTCGGCGTTGAGGGCGACGATGCGGCCCTGGAAATCAAAGGCCGCGCGCAACGCCTCGATCGGATTGCCGAACTCGGCCATGATGCTGTCGCCGGCGTCGCCGAACGTGCGGCCGCCAAATGTGCCACAGCTGTCGGCGATGATGTCGCGCCGTTCCTCGAATGCCGCGACAGCAGACTCGTCGTCGATGCCCATCAGCCGGGAGAACCCGACGGCATCGATAGAAATGATTGTCGCCAGCTGACGGGTGTAGTTCCGTACAGCCATGTTCGAGCCCCCGCTCCCTTTCTGGTTCTGGTCCAGCACAGGCGACGACCCGTTCCTGAAACACTTCGCCGCGCGCTGAGAGATGAAGATTCCGGCGGGGTTGGCGCGCCATGCCACCCCGCCAGGACCAGAAGTCTAGCAGGGTCTTGGGCAAAGCTCTACCACCATCGGGTTGTCCAGCGCGGGCCGTGGCAGCACTCATGGTTGGCCGGCGGTTGGCGCAAATATTGGCGTGCCGTCGCTCTGAGCGCGGCGATCTAGGGCTTCACGGAAGCTGCGCGATGTCAGCTCTCGGAACAAACTGTGCTGCCTGCGAGTTTCCGGTGCGGTTCATACCAACGTGAAATGAGGGTAATCATGCGAAATCTTGTTCTGGCGACCGGTGTCGTCGTTCTTCTGGCCGGCTCGACGGCCTTTGCCGCGGATGACAGCCCACTGCCGCCGACGAATGCCCAGAAACTGTCGGCAATCATCGCCAAGGTCGAGCAGCGCGACGGCTTTCGCTATGTTAAGGAGGTCGACTGGGACAAGGACGGGTACACCGTCACCTATTACACCGCCGACAAGGCGAAAGTCGAAATCACCTTCGATCCCGTGACCGCCGAACCGAAATAGCGCCGATACCGCACCGCTTCGGCAATTCCGTCCGCCACGTTTTTTGCCTACGATGGTGGCAGTTGTCGGACAACGGGGCGACCATGCTTTCTTCCAATCGAATTGCCAACTCGCTTGCGCTTGTCGTCGCACTGGCTGGCGGGGCGGTCTGCCTTGGTCCAGCGCGTGCCGACGGGCCGTCCTTCGACTGCCGCAAAGCCAGCCTGCCGGTGGAAAAGGCGATCTGTGCCGACCCGCAACTGTCGGCAATTGATGCCTTGGTCGCCAAGGCCTTTACGGGTTTCGAGCCAGCCTTTGGCCGCGACAAGCGCAAGATCGCCCGTGCGCTTGTCGCCGACAGGAACGCCTGTGGGCAGGATGCCGCCTGCATCGTCAGCGCCCAGAACAATGCGCTGCAGACCTACGGCAATGCGCCGTCCTGGGTGCAGGATTACAACATCGCCCTGATCGGCAAGAAGGCGCTCGACACCGCGGCCCGCCATCCGGGCAGCCCCGACCAGCCCCTGCCCTCGTCGATCGGCCAATGCGCCTTGACCCACATCACCGCGCTGACGACGCGGCTCGGCGACGACCCGCTGGAAACCGCCGGCCCTGAAGCCGGCAGCCTGGCGCGGTTCAGCAATGGCGGCGCCGGGGTTTCCTACGAGCGGGAGCCTGGCCTTGCCAGTTCGAAAGCCGGCGATCCTGTCGTCATGTGCCTGATATCGATCCCGAGGGATTGTCCGCAGGGCGACGAGCGCGGGCGGGTCTATTACGGCGTCGACCTCACGATAAAAGGCACATGGGTTTTGCCGGATTCACAACATCTATGCGGCGGCGCCTGAAGATTTGCCGCAAAGCACTGCTGGATGCACTCTTGCGCCGATCCGCCTTTGATGGCTGAGTGCGCGTAACAGTTGCAGGGCACGGGGGTGCATGGCCATGGTTAAGCATGTTTTGAAGCGCATCCTGATGATGCTTGCCGGCTATTTCGTTTCGGTGCTGATCGGATTGTTCGCGGTCGTGGCGATATATTGCGCACTCGCCGTATTGCCCAACGCGCCGGACTATTTCGGCGCCATGCAATTTTCGCCCATTGTCGTGCTGCTGTGGCCGCCGCTCGGCATGGTCGTCTATTTCCTGACGATCGTGCTGACCGGCCTGCAGACGCTGATCTTCGCGCTGCTCGCCGAATTCTTTGCCCTGCGCAATTTCCTGGTGCACATGCTGTTTGGCGCCGCTGCCGCTGCAGCCGGCTTCTTCCTGGTCTGGCCGGCCGCGGAAGAGGATGCCGGACGCTGGGCCGATATCGGCATCATCGCCGCCGCCGGCCTCGTAGCCGGCCTGGTCTATTGGCTGATCGCGGGCCGCGACGCCGGCTTCCGGCGTCCGCTCATCCAGCGCTGATCGCAGGAAACGGGCGACCGTCTATCGGCCAAAAATCTAATAAAACCAGAGAGACAAAGTGAGTTCCTCGTTTCGTTGAACGAGGAACTCCGCTGGTTCAGCTCGTCGGCGAACGCACCGCTTCAGTCGCGTCCAGCGCCTGCATCAGCCGCGTGTCGCGGTCGTAGACGTCGTTGAAATATTCGACTTTGCCGGACAGGTCCGGCCAGGCAGTGAAGTAGGAGACATAGACGGGAATCGTGCGTGTCACGTCTTCGCTGGCATGGCCGTGCTTGAGCTTTTCGGCGATGTCGTCGACCGAGACGCCGAGCACCGCCGCCGCCATCCCACGTGGGTCCTGAAGGCGAATACAGCCATGGCTGAGCGCCCGCATATCGCGCTGGAAGAAGGATTTTTGCGGCGTGTCGTGCATGTAGATGGCGTGCTTGTTGGGGAACAGGATCTTCAGTTCGCCCAGCGCATTGGCTTCGCTCGGCTGCTGGCGCACGCTGTAGGGAATGTTGGCGCCGTAGGCGCCCCAATTGACCGAGGACGAGGGAACCCGCCTGCCGCGCGAATCGGTCACCTCGTAGCCGGCACGGTCGAGATAGCCCGGATCGCTACGCAGCCTTGGCAGCATCTCGTTGACGATGATCGACTGCGGCACGCCCCAATAGGGATGGAAATCGACCTGCTTGATCTCCTTGAAGAAGAAGGCGGTCTGGTTGGTGGTCCGGCCTATGACGACGCGGGTCTTCAGCTTCTCCTCGCCATTGTCGATATAGCTGGCGGTGAAGGCGGGCTGGTTGATGAAGACCCGCGGGCTACCAAGATCGGACGGCAGCCAGCGCAACTCTTCCAGCGCAACCTGCACCTTCTGCAGCCTGTCTGCCTTGGATGCGCCGGCGAGCGAGGCGACGGTGCGCGGGCCGATGACCCCATCGCCCTTCATGCCGGCCTTCACCTGCACGGCCTTGATGATCGGAACCAGTTCGGGAACATAGACATCGCTGGTGCCGAGACGAGACAAGATCTCGCCATAGGCGCCGCCCATCTCGTCGTCGAGATTGCGCGCGATCAGCGTCAGCAGCTTCGGCAGTTCGGCGCTGGTCTCGCCGGGCTTCAGCAACAGCTTGGGATCGACGACGATTTCGTTTTCGGCGCTCGCCTGCAGCGATTCAAGTTCGACGCGCAGCGCCTGATATTCCGCGTTCTGCGGGTGCCGCGATTCGAGGTAGGTGCGCACTTCCTGGGTGTGGGCCAGCGTCTTGAGCGCGCCTTCCATGTCGACCGGCTTCGGCGGAAATTCATAGTAGCCGGTGATGCGATTGGGATCGACGCGCCCGCTCTGGGCGTCACGGGCATAGCGCAGCACGCGCGCCGACAGCGCCATCTCGAAGCGCACGAGTTCCTTCAGATGGGCATCGGCATCGACTGCCGATGCGTTGGCTGCCGGCACCTCGACCGTGTAGTCGGCCGATGCGAGGCCATAGCTCGCGGCCTCGCCAAGCACCCTCACCGCGTCCTGGGCGCGGGCATTGGGATTGCCATCATTCACCCAGATGAAATCAGGATTGGCAGAGTAATAGGCAATCAGTGCCTTGGCGATATCGGGCTCGGCATAGAGTTCATAGTCGCTGAGGCCTGCAACGGCTTCACGGAAGGCAGTGCTGGTTGCCGACGGCACAAAGGCGGCGTCTTCAGCTGTTGCCACCTGGGGAGGTGCTGCCACCAATGCGGCAAAGTCGACGCGCACCAGCCGGTCGGCCTTGTAGGTGTAGTAGGACGGGCTGCTGATTCTGGTGCCGCCACCGCCCGATACGGCGGGCTTCGGCTTGCGCTTTGGCGGCGGCGGGAATTCGCCTTGCGGCCTGTGCTTGACGCCACCGCCGAACAGCATGTCGAACAGGCCTTGCGCGCTTGCCTGCGGCACACCGAAGGCCAGTGCTGCCGCCACTGCAAGCGGCATCACGGTGGCTTTATTTCCGAGGAATTTCATTAATCACCCGCTCCGGCTGCAAGCCGGCTCCCGTTCCGCGCCGCTAGACGATCTTGCCAACCGCATGGCGGATGTAAGGCGCTACCATACCGATTCATACCGATTTCGTTAAGCTTCCATAAATTTCCGCAGGCCTGTTGCAGAACGGTTTCACAACATCGTGACGTCTGGAGCGGCGTTGCCGCTCCAGACCGGTCAAAGCGGCTGCTGCTTCAGGCGTTGGCGCCACCGTCGATGGTGAGCGCGGCGCCGGTGACGAAGCGCCCTTCCGGACCGGCGAGCCAGGCAACCATGCCGGCGATCTCGTCAGCCTTGCCGAAGCGGGGCGTCGCCATCTTCCGCCGCTGGTGTTCGGCATGCGGGCCTTGGGCCGGGTTCATGTCGGTGTCGGTCGAACCGGGATGAACGACGTTGGCGGTAATGCCGCGCGGACCGAGGTCTCGCGCCAGCGCCTTGGTCAGGCCGACCAGCGCAGCCTTGCTGGTCGAATAGGCGCTGAGGCTGGTGTCGGTGACGCGCTCGGCCAGATTGCTGCCGATCGAAATGATGCGGCCGCCCTCGCCCATGTGAGCCGCTGCCGCCTTCGAGGCCACGAACGGCGCTCTCAGATTGACCTCAATGGTCTCGTCAAAGTCGGCCAGCGACATCTGTTCGATGGGCGCCGCGCGCCAGATGCCGGCGCTGTTGACCAGGATGTCGAGCCGGCCGAAGGCATTCACCGCCTCGGTGACCGAATTTTCGACGGCGGCAGCGTCGCGATTGTCGGCTTGGATGGCGATCGCGCGACCACCTGCCGCTATAATCTCGGCGACGACAGCTTGGGCCGGCGCCGCACTGTTGACATAGGTGATGGCGACGTCGGCGCCATCGGCCGCGAGCCGCTTGGCAATCGCAGCACCAATGCCGCGGCTGCCGCCGGTGACGAGTGCTGCCTTGCCGTTCAATCCATTCGCTGACATGTCATGCTCCTTTTATATAACGATCGATACATAAATCTGGCAACCTTGCCTGGCGACGTCAAGTGAATTATGTATCGGTCAACACAGAAAAGATCGTCATGCCGGAAAGAGGCCGTCCCCGCACCTTCGATCGAACCGCCGCCTTGCGGCAGGCGATGGAGCTGTTCTGGGCCAAAGGCTATGAGGGCACCTCGATCGCCGACCTGACCGCGGCGATGGGGATCAGCTCGCCCAGCCTCTATGCCGCCTTCGGCAGCAAGGAGGCGCTGTTTCTGGAAGCGACCGAGTATTACACCCGCAACGAAGGCACCGAGATCTGGAGCGCGCTGGACGAAGCGCCGACGGCATGCCAGGCGATCGAGAATTTCCTGCGCCAGACGGCAAAAGCGTACTCTCAGGACGACCGCCCGCAGGGCTGTCTCATCGCGCTGGGCGCACTGCACAAGGATTCAAGCAGCGGCGCGATCTGCGATGATTTGCGCCGCCGCCGCGCCGAAAACCACACCCTCTTGCTGAGACGGCTGGAACGCGGTGTGGCGGAAGGCGAATTGCCGGCGGGCTTCGACAGCAACGCGGCGGCGACCTTCTATGCGACGGTCCAGCACGGCATGTCGATCCAGGCCCGCGACGGCGCCTCGTGCGACGCGCTGATGGCCACAGTGGCCGGAGCGATGGCGGCGTGGCAGGGGCTGGTCGGAACAGCGTGACAAAGCGCGGAGCTTGTGCTGGAAATCCAGTCGGCGGCGAAATGCGCCGGGAGGGATCATCCGTGAAAAAAGGGTATCGCGAGTTGCTCGACGAGGCCAATGCCGAGATCGAGGTGGTCTCGCCCGAGGAAGCGGCCGGGCTGCTCGACGACGAGGACACCATCTTCGTCGACCTGCGCGATCCACGCGAGATCAAGCGGGACGGCCAGATCCCCGGCGCCAAACATGTCACTCGCGGCATGCTGGAATTCTGGATCGATCCCGAAAGCCCCTACCACAAGCCGTTCTTCGCCTCGGGCAAGAGCTTTGTCTTCTTTTGCGCGGGCGGCTGGCGCTCGGCGCTGGCCACCAAGACGGCGCAGGATATGGGGCTGTCGCCGGTCAAGCACATCCTTGGCGGCTATACCGCCTGGAAGGCGGCCGGATTGCCCGTCGAGCCGGGCGGCAAGAAGAAGGGCTAGCTCACCGCTCCGGCGTTGTCGGTGTCGGACAATACACCGATTGAATCAATGCAGTATCGGCTCGCGCTCGTTTTTGACAAAGGTCACAGCGCGTTCGATGACACCTTTGTCGGCGAGAATGCGACGGTGGCCGAGCCCATCGGCCCAGTGCAGCCGCACATGGCTGCCGGCGCCGGCGTAGCGCCTGGCATGGTCGGCCGGAACTTCGCGGTCGTCCGGCGCGTGGATGACCAGAGTCGGCACCGGCGCTTCGGCCAGCTGGCGATCGCCGGTGAATTCGTGCAGCGGCCGGCCCGACAACCTTTTCACCTGATCCGCCATGGAAACTTGCGAACGCGGGCCGACGTTGAGCATGCGGCTGAAGTCGGCGAAGATCGCCGGCAGGGAACTTGGCGCGGCGACCAGCACCAGCCGCTCGGCCGCGACGGGCTGGATACCCCTGATCGAACCGGCAATGGCATTGGCGGCGACGGCGCCACCGAAGGAATGGCCGACGATCGCCTTGAACGGACCGAACCATTCGCCGGCGACCCTGACCGCCTCGACCGCATTGACCATATTGAGATGACGGCCCAGCGACTGGCCATGGCCCGGCAGGTCGAGCGAGGCGACCCGGTAGCCCGCATCGCGAAAGCCTTCGATCAGCGCCCGCATATATTCCGTGCGCGAACGCCAGCCATGGACCACCAGCACCGTGCCGGCGGACGCCCTGCCCGGCTCGGGCCGGAATTCGTGCACCATGACGCAGCCGGCCTTGGTCGTCAGCCGATGATGGCGCGCCTCGGCCATGAAGCCGGCGGCGCGGTCGACCGCACGCCGCTCGCCGTCGCTGAGCGCCTTCACGCTCGGCGTGCGGCAGAACAGTTCGAAGGCGGCGCGCCCGCTCAGGCGGGGCGCCACATGCTCGGCGGCGCGGAACACGCCCCGGATGACCTTCAGTCCAAATGATGCCATAGTGGCGATCCATCCATTCCGTTCAAGCATGAACATAATAGTTCAAACATGAACATTAAACAAGAGCTGCCCTGGGACAACCCGCGCTTTCGCAACTGGGTCGCGGTGGCGCGCGCCTGCCATGTGCTGGAGCGTACGCTGGCGGTAAAGCTGGCGCCGCTGGATCTCAAGCCGGCGCAGCTCGACGTGCTGATGAACCTCTATCGCCATCCCGGCATGTCGCAGCACGATCTCGCCCGCAAACTGCTGGTCGGCCGCTCCAACATCACCATGCTGTTGCCGCAGCTCGAGGCGCGCGGCCTGCTGCGCCGCGAAGGCGATGAGAAGGACAAGCGCGTGCTGCGGCTGACGCTTACCGAGGCCGGCACGGAGCTCCTGATGAAAGCGCTGAAGGTGCATATGGCGCTGATCGAAAAGGCGATGAGCCAGTCGACAGCGGAACAGTGCGACATGATCGGCGAACAGATGCGCAAGATCTATGACGTGCTGAAGGATACCTGAGCCGTTCGATCCACGCGCCTCCCACCTCACCACATCGTCTTCTTCGCCCGCTCCGGCCATTCCTTGTCGTAAGTACCGGCATCGATATTCTTGCGGCTGGTGACTTCCAGGATTGTTCCGGGTGTCGGCAGCGATTTCGGGTCGACGTGCTTTGCCGGGTTCCACAGCTCCGAGCGAACGATGGCGCGGGCGCACTGGAAATAGACCGAATCGACATCGACCACGGTGACCGAGCGCGCCGGCTTGCCTTCGACGGCGAAGGAGGCGCAAAGCGCGGCGTCGGTGGTGATGCGGGCGCGGCCGTTGACGCGCAGCGTCGTGCCCGAACCCGGCACAAGAAACAGCAGCCCGACGCGAGGATCGCGGATGATGTTCTTAAGCGAATCGGCGCGGTTGTTGCCGCGCCTGTCCGGCATCATCAGCGTTTTCGGGTCATGCATGCGCACAAAGCCGGCGAGATCGCCGCGCGGCGAACAGTCCAGCCCTTCCGGCCCGCTCGTCGCCAAAGCGACAAAAGGCGAGGCTTCGATGAAGGCGGCATATTCGGGAATGACGTGGTCGAGTTCCTTGACCGTCGACGCTTCGCCGGGCAGGCCGTAGAGGGCTTCGAGCTGTTCGACCGTGGTGATGTCAGACATTTTCCCGTCTCCGAACCGTTGCCAGCGTTACCCCCAGTCAATGACGTTTTGCCGACAGTGCCGAACTAGCGGTCGCGGCTCAGTCCCTTCTCCTGGAGCTCGGCGAGATAGGCATTCCAGCGCGCGTCCTTTTCGTGGCCAAGCGTGTGCAGGTAATTCCAGGTGAAGATGCCGGTGTCGTGGAAATCGTCGAAGGTGATGCGCACGGCGTAGTTGCCGACCGGCTCGATCTTCAGGATAGCAACGTTACGCTTGCCGGGAACCGTCACCCGCTGGTCCGGCGAATGGCCCTGCACCTCGGCCGAGGGTGAAGCGACGCGCAGCAGTTCGGCCGGCAGTTCGAACGGCCGATGATCGGGAAAGGTGACGGACAGCAGTTTTCTGTCCTTCGAGACCCTGAGTTCCTTCGGCGCCGTCATTGTTCTGCATCCCGCATCAATCCGCCCTTCCCTACGCTGCTTCGCGCGAGCGGAAAAGGCCATTTGGACCCGGCCGACACCGGATGTCGGCCAGGGAATGTCACCAAAGATCGAGAGCGGCTATCTTGAATGGCGGGTTGGATCGTATCACATAGCCGTATATAACGGCACCACTCGCAGCATTGGAAACGCTTGAACGCATGGACATGATCGATCCCTTCGGTCGCACGATCAGCTACTTGCGCGTGTCGGTCACCGACCGCTGCGATTTCCGCTGCACCTATTGCATGGCCGAGGACATGGCGTTCCTGCCCAAGAAGGACCTGCTGTCACTCGAGGAACTCGACCGGCTCTGCACCGTCTTCATCGAAAAGGGCGTGCGCAAACTGCGCCTCACCGGCGGCGAGCCGCTGGTGCGCAAGAACATCATGCATCTGGTGCGCCAGCTGTCGCGGCACCTGAAGAGCGGCGCGCTGGAAGAGTTGACGCTGACCACCAATGGCTCGCAGCTGTCGCGCTTTGCCGCCGAGCTTGCCGATTGCGGTGTCGAGCGCATCAATGTCTCGCTGGATACGCTCGATGCCGACAAGTTCCACGCCATCACCCGCTGGGGCCATCTCGGCAAGGTCATGCAAGGCATCGATGCCGCGCAGGCGGCGGGGCTGAAGGTGAAGCTCAACGCCGTTGCGCTGAAGGACTTCAACGACGTCGAGCTGCCGGAGATGATGCGCTGGGCGCATGGCCGCGGCATGGACTTGACCGTCATCGAAACCATGCCGATGGGCGAGATCGACGCCGACCGGACCGACCAGTATCTGCCGCTATCGCTGCTGCGCGCTTCGCTCGAGCGCCAGTTCACGCTGAGCGACATCCCCTACAAGACCGGCGGTCCGGCCCGCTACGTCCATGTCGCAGAGACCGGCGGCAGGCTGGGCTTCATCACGCCGATGACGCATAATTTCTGCGAAAGCTGCAACCGCGTGCGGCTGACCTGCACCGGCACGCTCTATATGTGCCTGGGTCAGGAGGATGCCGCCGACCTGCGCGCGCCGTTGCGTGCCTCAGAAGGCAACGAGCTGGTCGCTGCTGCCATCGACGAAGCGATCGGCCGCAAGCCGAAAGGCCATGATTTCATCATCGACCGCCGCACCAGCCGCCCGTCGGTGTCGAGACATATGAGCGTCACCGGCGGCTGATTTTCTCCGCGATTGGTGCAGAATGCTTCCGTTGGAAGCGAGGGGGATTTCCATGCAGCGTGTTTGCCAAACCGGGCTGTCAGCGCTGGTCGTGGCCCTATCATTGGCGACCACAGTGGCGCTCGCAAAGCCGTTCACCTACATCAATGCGCGCTATGGCACGGTGTGCACGTTCCCGAGCCAGATTTTCAGCAAGCCGATGGCTGAGTCCCTCAATGGCGACGGTCGAAAATGGCTTAGCCCCGATGGTGCGAGCTTGTCCTGTTACGGCGGATACAAGCTGACGGAAGATACGCCCGACAGTCTGGTTGAAAAGGAAAAAGCCGACCCTGACTCTGGGGAAAAGGTCACTTACAGCAAAACCGGTAAGAACTGGGCAGTGGTCTCAGGCACCAAAGGCGACAAGATCTTCTATACCCGAATCGTCTTCGAAAAAGAGGATGCAATCCATACAGTCTGGATCGAATATCCCGCCTCGCTCAAGGCCAAGTACGACCCACTGGTCGGCGCTATCGGCGACAGCCTGCATGGGGCTGAGCAACACTGGGAATAAATCGCTCTCGACGCTGCAAACCCGATTTACCGCCATCGCGTTCCGCCCTAAATTTCGGCCTATAGCGGCTCGTCGCTCGGTTTGGGGGAATACGACATGCGCACATTCTTACTTTCTCTTGCAATGCTTGGGTTTGCCGTCGCGCCGGCAGCAGCACAGTCCATCGGTGGCAGCTACACCGTTGCGGGCACCAATTTCGACGGCTCGAAATATGGCGGCGAAGCCACCATCACACTGACCAGCGAGACCACCTGCACCATCCATTGGGAGACGGGCGGATCATCGTCGGACGGCATCTGCATGCGCAACGACGATGCCTTCTCCGCCGGCTATGTCATGGGCAAGGAAATCGGTCTCGTCGTCTACAAGGTAGAAGATGACGGCTCGCTGCACGGCCTGTGGACCATCGCCGGTAAGAACGGCAGCGGCACCGAGGTGCTGACGCCGAAATGAGCCTGCCGGTCATCGGCCAGCCCTCTCAGGGATTTCTATGGGTCACGGGTGAAAATCCGTGGCCTATTTCTTTGACGTTGCTGTCTTGCCGCCGGCTGCTACAGGCTTGAGCGGTTCACCGTTTCGCCGAAACGTCGAACCGCTTTATTCTTTGTTTTCACGCAATTCCGGACGGAAAACCGTTTCACACTTTTCCTGGAATTGCTCTTGCAAAACCGGTAACGCCCTTGCCTCTTTCCCCAAACATTCGCGGCGCGCTGTGCATGATGGTGGCCATGATCGGCTTCACCCTCAACGACGCCATCACCAAGTTCTCGTCGGAATCGATGAACATGGCGCAGGTGATGCTGGTGCGCGGCGCCTTTGCGTCGCTGCTCGTCGGCCTGCTCGCCTGGCAGCAAGGCGCGCTCGCGCGACCGAGGTCGATGCTGCAGCCGCTGGTGGCGCTTCGCGTGGTCGCCGAGGCCGGCGCCACCGTCGCCTTCCTTGTGGCATTAGCGCATCTGCCGATCGCCAATGTCTCGGCGGTGCTGCAGGCGCTGCCGCTGGCGGTGACGATGGGGGCGGCACTCGTATTCAACGAAGCGGTCGGCTGGCGGCGCTGGCTGGCGATCGCGGTCGGCTTCGGCGGCGTGCTGATCATCGTGCGGCCAGGCTTCGAAGGCTTCAGCGTCTATTCGCTGTACGCACTCGTCAGCGTCGCCTGTTGCGCAGTACGTGACCTCGCCACCAAGCGCATCCCGAGCGCTATCCCGACCTTGCTGGTGTCGACGGCAACGGCAATCGCCATGACCATCGTTGGCGCCGTGCTCCTGTCGCCGATGGGCGGCTGGACGCCGATGTCCGGCAAAGGCACGGCACTTTTGGCATTGGCGGCGGTGCTGGTGCTGATCGGCTACCAGTTCATCATCATGGCAATGCGGGCCGGCGACATCTCCTTCATTGCGCCATTCCGCTACACCGCCCTCTTTTGGTCGATGCTGCTTGGCCTCATCATCTTCGGCGATGTCCCCGACCTGCCGATGATCGTTGGCTCCGCAATCATCATCGGCTCCGGCCTCTACGCGCTCTATCGCGAGCGGGTCGTCGGCCGGCAGAAGCCGGCGGCCGAAAGCGCTGGACCCGACATGGCGCCGGACGGCATATAGGTTGGCCATGAGCCAAGACATTGCAGGAATTATCCTGGCCGGAGGCCTGTCACGGCGCATGGGCGGCGGCGACAAGACTTTGCTGGCGCTTGGCGGGCGTCCGCTTCTCGACCATGTCGTTGCCCGCCTGGCGCCGCAGGTCGGATCGCTGGCGCTCAGCGCCAATGGTGACCCGGCGCGCTTCGCCGCGGCCGGTCTTCCGGTTCTCGCCGATGCGGTCGAAGGCTATGCCGGACCGCTTGCCGGAATCCTCACCGGCCTCGAATGGGCGGCAGCGAACACCGCTTGCACGGCATTGGCGACGGCCGCCGGCGACACGCCGTTTCTGCCGGTGGATCTGGTCGAGAGGCTGGCTGCGGCTGTTGACGAGCGACCAGGCTCCATCGCTGTTGCCAGTTCCGGCGGCAGGCGGCATCCGACCTTTGCGCTGTGGCCGCTCGGGCTGCGTGAGGCCTTGCGCCATTTCCTGATCGAGGACAACAGGCGCGTCTCCGCCTTCATCGAGCGGCACGACTGTGTCAAAGTGGCATTTCCGTTGCTGACCCACGGCAGTGACGAGATCGACCCGTTCTTCAACATCAACACACCGCCCGACCTTGCGGTGGCCGAGCGTCTGTTGCAGAGCATCGGCCCATGAACATCTTCGGCATCACCGGCTGGAAGAATTCCGGCAAGACCACACTGACCGAGAAGCTGGTCACAGAGCTCGTCCGGCGCGGCTGGACAGTGTCGACGGTCAAACACGCCCATCATGAGTTCGACATCGACAAGCCTGGCGCCGACAGCTTTCGTCACCGCCAGGCGGGCGCCACCGAAGTCGCGGTGGTGTCGGGCAAACGCTGGGCGCTGATGCATGAATTGCGCGGTGAGGACGAGCCGACGCTGGAGACGGTCCTGTCGCGGTTGGCCCCGTGCGACATCGTGCTGGTCGAAGGCTACAAGCGCGAGGCGCACAAAAAGATCGAGACCCGGCGGCGGGAGGCCAAGGACCGCTCGCCGCTGTCGGCGAACGACGGACATATCGTGGCGATTGCCGCCGACTTCGCGGTTACCGGCGAAAGCCTGCCTGTGTTCGATCTCGACGACACGGAAGGGATAGCCGACTTCATCGAGCGCATGACCGGCCTCAAACCTTGAGGCCCCTGCCCTCGCCCGGGTCAGCCGCCCTCTTCAGCCGTTGCATTGTCTAAGCGCGTCGCGCCTGAACGGCCTCATGCGACGCGCTTCAGGTTGTTTTATTTATGCATGTCGTCGTCCCAAAACCGCTGCGCACTTTTGGGCGACATGCATTAACCCGGCGTCGGCATTGGCTGGACCCGCAAATCCCGCAAGCAACGGTTTTACAGTTGCTTTTCTCCCGAAAACAGTGGGAGTATCGCGCCAGCGGGCGGTCAAAAGCACCGCCCCACAGAGCCGTTCCGGAACGACGGCCGGGAGCCATAAAGAGAGGACTATCATGCGTATTGCACTGCGTATCGCGCTCGCCGCATCGGCTGCGCTGCTGACGCTCGGCGTCGCCCAGGCTCAGGAAACGACCCTGAGAATCGGCACCGAAGGCGCGTACCCCCCATTCAACAACCTGACCTCCGACGGCCAGCTCGTGGGCTTCGACATCGACATCGCCAAGGCGCTCTGCGACGAGATGAAGGTCAAGTGCACCTTCGTCGCCCAGGATTGGGACGGCATCATTCCGGCCCTGCAGGCCGGCAAGTTCGACGCCATCGTCGCCTCGATGTCGATCACGCCGGAGCGCGCCGAGAAGGTCGACTTCACCCACAAATACTACAACACGCCGTCGGCGATCGCGGTACCCAAGGATTCGACCCTCAAGGGCGTGACCAAGGAAGACCTGGCCGGCAAGACCATCGGCGTCGCAACCACCACGACGCATTTCAATTATGCCTCGAAAACCTATACGGACAGCACGGTCAAGGGCTATCCGAGCAGCCCCGAAGAGCAGGCCGATCTCGCCAATGGCCGTCTCGACGCGATCGAGGACGATATCGTCGTGTTGCAACAGTTCCTGGATTCGCCTGATGGCGCCTGCTGCAAGATTCTCGGCCAGCCTTCGCCGCAGCCGGTCGATATCTTTGGACCGGGCGCCGGCATCGCCGTGCGCAAGGGCGAGACGGATCTGGTCAACAAGTTGAACAGCGCCATCGACGCAATCCGCGCCAACGGAAAGTACAAGGCAATCAACGACAAGTACTTCAAGTTCGACGTCTTCGGCGCCGAGTCCTGATCGTCTGAAACAAGGCGGCAGGGGAAGTTTCCTGCTGCCGCCTTGGCCTGACAGAAGTGGAGACAAGACCCGTCAATGCCAAGCCAGAACATATGGATACTTCTCACTTGGGGACCCGATGGCTGGATTGACGATATTGCCTATGGCGCACTGGTCACGATTGCGCTCGCGCTGGCGACACTGCCGATCGGCCTGACGATCGGCTTTTTCGTCGCCTGGGCAAAACAATCCGAAGAGCCGTCGCTTCGCGTGGCTGCCAACATCTACACCACGGTGTTTCGCGGACTGCCGGAACTGGTGACGCTTTTCCTGTTCTTCTTCGGCATGCCGATCCTCTTGCAGTATGTCATCCGTCTGTTCAGGCCGGAAGCGACGGTCGATGTCGACAGCTTCCTCGCCGGCATGATCGTGCTGTCGCTGATCTTTTCGTCGTATTCCAGCGAAGTCTTCCTGTCGGCCTTTCGCGCCATTCCGAAGGGCCAGTACGAGGGCGGCTATGCGATCGGGCTGTCGAAATGGCAGACGATGCGCAAGGTGATCCTGCCGCAGCTGCTGCGCATCGCCTTCCCCGGCCTTGAGAATTGCTGGCTGAGCCTGCTCAAGGACACGGCCCTGGTGTCGGTCGTCAACCTGGCTGAAACCTTGCGCAACGCCGGCGTGGCGGCCCGTGTCACCAAACATTCCTTCCTGTTCTACAGTGTCGCGGCGATGGTGTTTCTCATCCTTGCCATCCTGTCGTCGATCGCCACCGGCTTCATCCTGCGTTCGCTCGGGCGGAGGGAGGCACGATGAGCGTCGTGACGCGCGCCGCCGTCGACATCGAGAAGCCACCACCACGGGCGCGGGGCTGGCCGCGGGCCCGTGTCGTCGGCTATGCACTGGTCGGCTTCTGGATCCTGTTCGGCATCGGCATCGCCGTCTATCTGGTTTACGCCTGGAATGGCGAGTTCTTCGCCAGATACGCGCCTGCCTATCTGCAGGGCTTGGGAACCACGCTTGCGTTGGTGGCCATCTCGATGGTGCTCGGCGCGCTTTTTTCGCTGCCCGTCACCTATGCCCGCATGTCAACGAACCGCTATTTGTCTGTCCTGGCCTATTGCTACGTCTATTTCTTCCGCGGCACGCCACTGCTCGTCCAGGTCTATCTCGTCTATTACGGCCTGGGCTCATTCCGGGTGCAGCTCGAATCCGTCGGACTGTGGTGGTTCTTCCGCGACGCCTTCAATTGCGGTGTGTTCGCCTTCGCGCTCAACACCGCCGCCTACCAGGCCGAAATCCTGCGCGGCGCCATAGAAAGTGTTCCGAGGGGCCAATGGGAGGGCGCTGCTTCGCTCGGCCTGCACAAATTGCAGACGCTGCGCAAGGTCGTCCTGCCGCAGGCCTTTATCGTCGCGCTCCGGCCCTACGGCAATGAACTCGTCTTGATGATCAAGGCTTCCGCCATCGTTGCCATCATCACCGTCTATGATTTGATGGGCATCGCGAAGCTGGCCTACGCCAAGTCCTTCGACTTCCAGGCCTATGTCTGGGTCGCCATCGTCTATCTGGTGATGGTCGAGATCCTGCGCCACGGCGTCGAATGGATCGAGCGACGGATCACCATTCATCTGATCCGCTGAGCGGTCGGCTGTACCAGTCGATCGGCTCATGCGCGTCTTGACGAATGGCGCGTAGAGCCTAGAGCTTTCCAAGACAATTCCGTTCCGTCTGAAGGGCAAACTCATGGCATCTGTGGCATTTCTCGGTCTTGGCGTGATGGGCTATCCCATGGCCGGGCACCTCAGGAACAAAGGCGGCCACGACGTCACCGTCTACAACCGCACCGCGGCGAAAGCCGAGCAATGGGTTGCCCAGCATGGCGGCAAGTCTGCCGCGACGCCGGCGGAGGCCGCAGAGGGCCAGGACTTCGTCTTCTCCTGCGTCGGCAATGACGACGATCTGCGCTCGGTGACGACCGGGGCCCATGGCGCCTTCGCCGCGATGAAAAAAGGCTCCGTCTTCATCGACAACACCACGGCTTCGGCCGAAGTGGCGCGCGAACTGGCCGACGCCGCCGAAAAGGCCGGTTTTTCCTTCCTCGACGCCCCGGTTTCCGGCGGCCAGGCGGGCGCCGAGAACGGCGTGCTGACGGTGATGGTCGGCGGCGAGCAGGCTGCCTTCGACAAGGCCAGGCCGGTCATCGACGCCTTCGCCCGCATGGTCGGGCTGATGGGTCCGTCGGGCGCCGGCCAGCTCGCGAAAATGATCAATCAGATTACCATTGCCGGGCTGGTTCAGGGACTGGCCGAAGGCATCCATTTCGGCAAAAAGGCCGGGCTCGACATCGAGAAGGTCATCGAGGTGATTTCCAAGGGCGCTGCCGGGTCCTGGCAGATGGAGAACCGCCACAAGACGATGAATGCCGGTAAATATGATTTCGGCTTTGCCGTCGACTGGATGCGCAAGGATCTCGGCATCTGCCTCGATGAAGCCGACCGCAATGGCGCGAGACTGCCGGTGACCGCCCTTGTCGACCAGTTCTACAAGGATGTGCAGGCGATGGGCGGCAAGCGCTGGGACACCTCGTCCCTGCTGGCGCGCCTGGAAAAATAGGCGTTCGCAATGGCCGAGCTTTCGCCCCAATCGAGCGCCGATGAGATCGTCGCCCATTTGCGCTCGATCGGCTCGGAGGACAATCGCCGCGGTATGCTGCGCTACGGCATCAAGATCGAGCGCGCGCTCGGCATCTCGCATGGCATGCAGCGGCAGATCGCCAAAAAGATCAAGCGCAACCACGAGCGTGCTTTCGAGCTTTGGCAGACCGGCATCATGGAGGCGCAGTTCATCGCTTCCGTCACGGCCGACCCGAAGCGCTTCTCAGCCGCGGATGCACGACAATGGGCCGCGTCCTTCGATTCCTGGGATATCGTCGACGGCGTCTCCGATCTCTTCGTCGACACGGACGCCTGGAAGGAGCTGATCGAAGAGTTCGCGGCGGACGAGCGCGAGTTCGTTCGACGCACGGCCTTTGCCATGATGGCGTGGTCCGTCGTGCACCGGAAGCAGGAGCCGGTGGCGACTTTCCTCGGCTTCCTGCCGATCATCGAAGGGCATGCCGCCGACAGCCGCAATTTCGTGAAGAAGGCGGCAAACTGGGCGCTTCGTTCGATCGGCAAGCGATCGTTGGAGATGCACGGTGCTGCCCTTGCCGTGGCCGAACGGCTGGCCCAGTCGACCGACAAGACGGCTCGCTGGATTGGCAAGGACGCCGTACGGGAACTCACCAATGCCAAGATCATCGAGCGGATCGCCGCCAGAAAAGGCTGACCTGGCCAACGTCCGGTTCACCGAGGTGACGCGGCAGACGCGCGCCGATTTCGAAGGCCTCTTCGAAGCGCAAGGCGGTCCGAAGTATTGCTGGTGCATGGTCTGGCGGCCCCTGCCCGGCCGCCGCGAGCATGTTCAGCACGCCGAGTTGAAACGGGCCATGATGGCGCTTGTCGAGGCCGGCACGCCGGTCGGAATCTTGGCCCAGATTGACGGCAAGACCGTCGGCTGGTGCTCGGTCGCGCCGCGCCAGACATATCGGAAGCTGACGTCGCAACAGGACGATGACGAGACCGGCATCTGGTCGATCGTCTGCTTCTATGTGCCAAGGGCGCTGCGCGGCGGCGGGCTGGCGGCAGCGCTGCTTGACGCTGCCATAGATCACGCCTTTGCCAAGGGCGCCGGCGTGATCGAGGCCTACCCGGTCGGCGAGGCATCGCCGAGCTACCGTTTCATGGGGTTTCGCGACATGTTCATCGCTCGCGGGTTCCATGAGGTCGGCATGGCCGGCTCTCGCAGACATGTGATGCGGCTCGAGCGTTGACGCGATCGGCCGCGGCGTCTTTACTCCTGCACAAAGGAAGCGGCCGATGAGCAGTCCTCTCAAATCGACCTTGGCGCTTGCAGCCGCGTTGTTGGTGTTCACCGCTACCAACGCCTCAGGCCAAACCGCGCGCATCTTCTGGAAAGATCTGCGTCCTGCGACGCAGGCGGTGGCCGAAGATGCCGGTCTGCCGATGATTGCGGCAAAACTGCCCGATCGTGGCGAGACATTGTCGCTCAACCTGCAAGACAAGATAGTACAATTAGCCGGCTACGCATTGCCGGTCGACCGTGATGGCGATCTCGTCTACCAATTCCTGCTGGTGCCGTGGACAGGCGCTTGCAGCCACATGCCGACGCCGCCGCCCAACCAGATCGTGCTGGTGACGCCGGCCCGTCCCTACAAGATGTCGCAGTCCTATGAGTCGGTTGCCGTGACCGGCGCTTTGCGGCCCGGCTTGGAGAAGAGCCAGTTGTTCATTCTCGACGGCGTCAGCATCATCCAGTCCGGCTACACCGTACGCAAAGCCGATGTGGTGGCAGTCGACACGGTGCCGGACACGATCACGCTGCCGGTCAACTCGCCCTGGAGTTTCCTCAACAAAAAGAAGAACTAAACGGCGCCTGCTTGTGCAGCGTCACCGCCCAGTCACGGACAACCGCGCTCAGGCCGCGTTGGCGCCGGATTCCTTGTCCAGCAGCATGTAGTCGAGCGGCATTTCGGTCGTGTACTTGATCTGCTCCATGGCGAAGGACGACGATACGTCGCGGATCTCGATCTTGGCGATCAGCCGCTTGTAGAAGGCGTCATAGGCGGCGATATCGGGCACCACGACGCGCAAGAGATAATCGACGTCGCCGCTCATGCGGTAGAATTCGACCACCTCGGGAAATTCCTGGATGACTTCCGAGAAACGCCGCAGCCATTCATGGCTGTGCGAATTGGTGCGGATCGACACGAAGACGGTGACGCGCACATTGACCTTTTCGTGGTCGAGAATGGCGACGCGCCGCTTGATGACTCCCTCTTCCTCCAGCTTCTGGATGCGGCGCCAGCACGGCGTCGTCGACAGGCCGACTTTCTTGGCGACATCGGCAACCGCGAGCGTCGCGTCCTCCTGCAGGAGGCGGAGAATTTTTCTGTCGAGGCGATCCATTGAGGTGCTCCTGGTGCAGGCCGCGTTCCCTCGAGCGCGACGCGCTTTGGGAATAGATTGGCTATACTCCCTCTTATTTCGACCTTTCACAAGAAAGAAATTCTGCCGGATGGCACAAAAGCGAGTGATATCTTGCTTAAAGTCTAATCTATGCGATAGCGGATTTCCGATCTCAGAAACGGCAGCAAATCCATTTCAAACCATGGATTCTGCTTCAGCCATCCTGAGTTGCGCCATGACGGGTGTGGCAGCGGCAGCACTTTCAGGCTGGCCGGCGCATCCCAGATGGTGCGCCAGTCCTTCACGGTTTCGGTCAGCGACGGCCGGCGCGTGGCGCCCATATGCCAGGATTGCGCGTAGGAGCCGATTGTCAAAACGAGGTCGATCTGCGGCATCAGCGCCATCAGCGGCGCGCGCCAGGCCAGCGCGCATTCTCGGCGCGGCGGCAGGTCGCCGCCCTTGGCGTCCTGGCCGGGGAAGCAGAACCCCATTGGCACGATGGCGAATTTATCCGTGTCGTAGAATTCCTCGCTTGTCACGCCCAGCCAGCTTCGCAAGCGGTCGCCGGAGGCGTCGGTGAACGGCATGCCCGACAAATGCACCTTTGTGCCTGGCGCCTGGCCGGCGAGCAGGATGCGGGCGCTGGATGATGGCAGCAGCACCGGGCGCGGCTCGTGCGGCAGTGGCCTGCCGACCGGAGTGTCGACGCAGATGCGGCAGGCGCGGACCTTTGCCGTCAAGCGTTCGAGTTCCGCCTCCATCAGGCGGAAGCGCTCGGACGGCTGGAGACGGCGCTGTACCAGCGCAGCACGTTGGTGCACTCGTCCGGCACTTTGATGCGCGCCGGTTTCATGAAATCCATGGCGATCATGCCGGTGATATCGGCGATCGAATAGGCGTCGCCGGCGGCGAATTCGCGGTTTGCCAGTTCGGGCTCGAGCAGTTTCAGGAATTCAACCGCTTTCGCCTTGTTGGCCTCGCCCCATTCGGGGATCTGCGGAATTTCCCATTCCTTCATCGCCGGATGGATGTGGCGAAAAGCCTGGGCGACGCAGCTGAGCAGATTGAACTCCATGCGCCTTTGCCACATCTCGACCTTGGCCTTGCCGAGCGCGCCTTGCCCGAACAGCGCCGGTTCGGGATGCAGTTCCTCGAAATAGCGGCAGATGGCGACGGATTCGGTGAGGATGGTACCGTCGTCGAGCTCGAGCACCGGCAGCCGCTGCAGCGGGTTGCGCGACCTGACCGGCTCCTGCTTGTGCCCCATCGCACCCATGTCGACCGGCACCAGCGGCACTGCGATGCCCTTTTCGGCGAGGAAAACCCGCACGCGCCGCGGATTGGGGGCGCGGCCGCCGTCGAACAGTTTCATGCTTATCCTCCCGATCTGGTCCTTCAACTATAGTGCTCGTCACCAGAAGCGAAACATCTCTCGCAAGGCGTCACCGACCGAAGCCAGGGTGCCGTGCTTTCTTTCGAGCGGGCCGCCGTGGTGGCTTTCGCGCCAGTCTTGCGGCTGATCGAACGTGCCGGCCCAGATGCCAACCTTGCCGGCGCGGGCAATGGCCTGCTCGGTGTCGAAATCGCCATAGGCAATTGCCCAGCCGGCCTCAACCTGGGCCCGGTTGAGATCCTTTCCACCGGCCTTGCAATCGCCGAGCAGGCGGCCGTAGCGGTCGCGCTGCCAGCCGCTGCAGGTCACCGGATTGCCTGATATCAGCCGCACCAGCGCCTGGCGCGCCAGCCTGCCGCAAGCATAGTCCGCGCCATCCCTACGGCAGATCTGCTGGTATTCCGGAGCGTCGATGCCGCGCATGCGGATACGTTCGGTGCCAAGAGTGAGTGAATCGCCATCGTTGACGATCGCCGCCCCTTGCGCCTTGCGCGTCTCGAAACGGTCGAGGCGTGCGGCGAGCAGGATCAGCAGGCCGAGCAGAATGACCGTCAGCGCGTAGTCCAGCAGCTTGCGCCACAGGCTTCGCGGCGGCGGCGGATAGTATCGCCGGCGCGGCCTTGGCGACCACGAACGGCTCATATGGCAAACAGTCTCTTAATCATTCGAACGTAGCTTAACGAATTGAGATCGCTGCGCGCATAAATCGAAGTTTCCATGCCTCTGCTACGCTCGAACACAGCGGATAAATTCATTGTGGACCGCCGGAAACCGCACCGCAACAGCGATGTGGCGCGCGCGGTGCGCAAGACGCGCGACCGTCTTTCGCAGCAGGTCGGCAATCTCGACTTCGACCGCGAGCTGCTGAAGCTGCACGCCGGGACCATGGTGGGCGGCGCAGCCGTCATCCCACTGCTGGTGTTGGCGGTCGCGGCGGCCGGGCTGCTGGCCGGTGTGGACAAACAGATCAGCGTCTGGGCGCTGTTCACCCTGATCTGCTATTCGATCGTCGCCTTCATGGCGCGCCGCGTCGGCCGCACCGAAGCCGCCGAGCTCAATCCTGTTCACACCCGCAGGGATTTCCTGATCGGACATTCGCTGTGCGGCCTCGGCTGGGCGTGGTTCGCATGGCTCGGCTGCGCCACCTGCCAGATCGACCAGTTCCAGGCCGCCAAGGCGGTGGTGCTGCTGCTGGCCATGGCGGCGACCGCTATCATGGCGTCGTCCTTGCGCGGCTCTCTGCTTGCCACCTTCGTCGTTCCGGTGGCGGTCTATGCCTATGCTGAAACGAAATTTTGGGTGCCGGTCGGGACGATCATGGTCGCCCTGCTGGTCGCGGCATTGCCGTTCTTTGCCTATATCGCGCGCCATCTCAACCGCTCGTCGCTGATACTTCTGTCCTTCCGCTCCGAAAAGGACGCGCTGCTCGCCGAGGTGGAGACAGCGAAATCAATGTCGGACGAAGCTCGTCGGCGGGCCGAAGACGCCAATCTGGCGAAGTCGCGCTTCCTTGCTTCTATGAGCCATGAGCTGAGGACACCCCTCAACGCCATTCTCGGGTTTTCCGAGGTGATGGCCAATGAGGTGCTCGGGCCGATGAGCAACCCCACCTATCGCGACTACGCCCGCGACGTGCACGATTCCGGCCAGCATCTGCTCGACCTGATCAATGAAATCCTTGATCTGTCGCGCATCGAGGCCGGCCGCTATCAGCTCAACGAAGAGCCGGTGATGCTGCTCAACATCGCCGAAGATTGCTGCCACATGATGGAATTGAAGGCGCGCAACAAGGACATCCGCATCGTCCAGGATTTCGAAAGTGCCCTGCCGCGGCTGTTCGCCGACGAGCGCGCGGTGCGGCAGATCACGCTCAACCTCCTGTCCAACGCCATCAAATTCACCGCCACCGGCGGCGAAATTCGCGTGCGCGTCGGCTGGACGGCGGGCGGCGGCCAGTACATTTCGGTCAAGGACAATGGGCCGGGCATACCGGAAGACGAAATCCCGATCGTGCTGTCCGCCTTCGGCCAGGGCTCGATCGCCATCAAGAGCGCCGAACAGGGCACCGGGCTCGGACTGCCGATTGTGCAGGGCCTGCTCGCCATGCATGGCGGCGAATTCGAACTTCAGTCGAAATTGCGCGAAGGCACCGAGGCAATCGCCATCTTCCCGCTCGCCCGAGTGATGGAGGAACTGCCGGCGCTGCCAACCAAGACCGTGGCGGCGGCCCGCCGACGTTGACAGCTTGTTCTAGGCTTTGACCGCCGCCGCCATGCCCGAACTGGTAAGCGCCGCCGCCTTGACCAGACCGGCGGCAAGGGCGGCCCCTACCCCTTCGCCGTGGCTGATGCCGAGATCGAACAGCGGCCTGAGGCCGAGCCGCTCGGCGGCAAGCCTTTGGCCGGGTTCGGGCGACTGGCTGGCCAGCAGGCAATGGTCGAGCGCACCCGGGTTGGCGGCATGCAGCACGGCAGCGGCAGCGGTCGCGGCGAAGCCGTCGAGCAGCACCGGGATTTTTTGCATCCGGGCGGCGAGGATGGCGCCGGCAATGGCCGCAAACTCGCGGCCACCGACCCGGCGCAGTGCTTCCAACGGGTCCTTCAGAGCCGCACCATGGAAGGCGACGGCTGCATCGACTACATCAGCCTTGCGCGCCTGCATGGCCGCGTCGGCACCGGAGCCGGGGCCGACCCAGTCGGCGCCGCTGCCACCGAACAGGGCGGCGCACAAGGCCGCCGCAACGGTGGAGTTGCCGACGCCGAGATCGCCGAGGCAAATCAGATCGGAGCCACCGGCAATGGCTTCCATGCCGAAGGCCATGGTGGCGGCGCAGCCGCGTTCGTCGAGGGCGGCGTCCTCGGTGATGTCGGCGGTCGCAATGTGCAGCGCCAGATCGAACACCTTGAGGCCAAGATTGTTGGCGACGCAAATCTGGTTGATTGCCGCACCGCCGGCGGCGCACAGCTCAACGGCGTTTGCGGTCGCAGCGACAGGGCGCGGCGAGATGCCGTGGCGGGTCACGCCATGGTTACCGGCGAAGATCGCCACTAGGGGCCGGTTCACCGCCGGCGGGGCGCGCCCGCTCCAGACAGCAAGCCAGGCGGCGATGTCCTCGATACGTCCAAGCGAGGCTTTCGGCTTGTCGGCCTTGGAAAACAGGGTGCGCACCCTGTTTTCCGCGACTGTATCGGCAGGCGGCAGGCTCGCCAGCAGATTGCGAAAGTCGTCGAAGGGCAGCGCGCTGGTCATGTCGGTCCTGATCATTCCCTGTGGTTGATCAGCGGCATAACCGCCTTGCCCGGCCGGCACAACTCCCCTCGACATTGGCGCGAAAGCGGTTGCCCGCGCCGCATTCCGAAGGGCTTGCATTGGCTTTGCCGTTGCACCATGTGGAGATGGAACGAGGGATTCCGGACGGAACCTTCAAGAGAAAGTCATGACGGCCATCGAATCCCCGTGCATCCTGGTCTGTTCGATCGACATGAAAACCGGCTTCTGCTTCGGCTGTGGCCGCACGCGCGATGAAATCGGCGCCTGGATGGGGATGACGCCGGAGGTACGCCGCAGCGTCATGGCCGAGTTGCCGGCCCGATTGGAAACGGTCGAGCGCCGGCCGCGCCGGGAAACACGCCGCAGCCGCATGGCGCGCGAGCGCGACGTCCTCTCTTGAGGCGGCAGGTCCAATGAACCGACTGTTCTGGATCGTGATGGCGGCAATCGGCCTCGGGCTGGTGCTGCTGATGATCAACAACGACGCCGGCAGCACGTTCGGCATCGAGAATTACGATTTCAGCCGTCTGGTCTGGCTGGGGGCGATCGGCTTGCTCGTCAGCGCCGGCCTTGTCCGGTCCGGCAGGCCGCTCGGCGTCATGGCCCGCAATCTCGGCACGTGGGCCCTGATCGTGCTGGCGCTCGTCGCCGGCTACCAGTACCGCTACGAGTTGCAGGATTTCGCCAGCCGGGTGACGGCGGGCCTCGTTCCCGGCAGCCCGCTGGAGCTCGGCGTCGAGGACGGCCATGCCACCGTGACCCTGGACAAGGCCGACAGCGGCCATTTCGAGGCCCGCATCACGATCAACGGCGCGCCGATCCGCACCGTCGTCGATACCGGCGCGACCAGTACAGTGCTCACCGCCGAAGACGCGCAGGCGGCCGGCTTCAATCCGGCAGCGCTGAGCTTCACCGTCCCGGTCTCGACCGCCAATGGCATGGCGCGCGCCGCTTCGGTGCGCACCGACGAACTGGCGATCGGCGGCATCGTGCGCAGGAACATGCAAGTCATGGTCGCCGCGCCCGGCGCGCTCAGCCAGAGCCTGCTCGGCATGAATTTCATCGGTTCGCTGTCGGGTTTCGACGTGCGCGGCAACCGGATGATTCTGCGCGACTGAACTGCTTAAGCGGCCTTTTCAACACGGTCGAAATCGACGGCAGCGAACGCTGCCTTCAGCACATCCGGTCCGGCGCCGGGTTTCGTGGCGTCGGTGGACAGTATCTGCCGGAAGCGGCGCGCGCCCGGCAGGCCGTGGAACAGCCCGACCATGTGGCGGGTGACGTGGCCGAGCCGCCCGCCCTGCTCGATATGCCGCGCGGCGTAGTCGGCCATCGTGTCGATCAGCGCGGCAAAATCGTAGGCGACGGCCTTGTCGCCGTAGAATGCCGCGTCGACGCCGGCCAGGATGCCTGGCGTGTGGTAGGCGGCGCGGCCAAGCATGGCGCCATCGACATGATCGAGGTGGCGAGCCGCCTCTTCGAGCGATTGAACGCCGCCATTGATGCCAATGAATTTGTTCGATTTTCTAGCCTTGAGGCGATAGACCCTGTCATAGTCGAGCGGCGGGATGTCGCGATTTTCCTTCGGGCTCAGACCCTCCAGCCAAGCCTTGCGCGCATGCACCCACAGCGCGTCGGCGCCGGCCGCGAAAACGCCGTCGGCCAGCGCGTCGAGCGCGGGCTCCGGATCCTGCTCGTCGACGCCGATGCGGCATTTGACCGTCACCGGGATTTTCACCGCCGCCTTCATCGCCGCCACACAATTGGCGACGAGGTCAGGCACTTTCATCAGGCAGGCGCCGAACGTGCCGGACTGGACGCGGTCGGACGGACAGCCGACATTGAGATTGATCTCGTCGTAACCGAAGCCCTCGCCGATGCGCGCCGCCTCAGCCAGCTTTTGCGCATCGGAGCCACCGAGTTGCAGTGCCACCGGATGTTCGGTCTCGTCAAAACCAAGCAGCCGCTCGCGCGTACCATGGATGACGGCGTCCGCCACCACCATTTCGGTGTAGAGCAGCGCACGCCGCGTCAACTGGCGGTGGAAGAACCGGCAATGCCGGTCGGTCCAGTCCATCATGGGTGCAATAGCCAGTCTATGATCTTGATTTTTCAGCATTTTTTCTTTAACATCAAATCGTTAGAGCAGCCCGAGTGCACGCGAATTTACGCCAGAATACGACCCTTTTCGCCACGTTTCGATCTCTCAGTGCACACGGAGCGCACACGAGAAAATGGCCACCTACACAAAACTCTCGTCCGGTTCATGGCGTGTCCAAGTCCGTCGCAAGGGTCGCTACGTTAGCGAGACCTTTCTGCGCCGAGACGACGCCAGGCGCTGGGCAACCTAAACCGAGCGCCAAGCCGATCGCGGTGAGACGCCGACCAAGTCCGTATAGCGCGCCTGAAAACTTTCGGCGAACCCATCGACCTTCATATCGACGACATGTGCGATGTAGGCAAGTCCCCTCGCCGCTCCAAGGCCGCAGCCCTCGATATGCTCCAAAGACATCCGGGGAAGTGCAACATAGCTGCCCTTGATCGCGAACGGCTCATTCGTTTTGGTCGCGACCGGGCCGCCCAAGGTGCCGGACGATGAGTCTCGGTATCGACATCACCTAGGGAAAGTCGTTGAGCGTCGTTCCTGGATGATCTGCCTGGTCGTGATCGCGACAGCCGCTGGCGAGAGCCGCCAAACTCGCATGAGATTGTCTGAAGCGGAGGACCATCCATGGAAGGACCCATTTCGAGCTATTTTGCATCGATTGAACCCGTGGGGCCCTTACGTTTTCTGGACCGCTTGCTGCATCCGGCGCGGCATTTCAAACATCCCCACGACGTTTTGGCCGATGTTGCCCTGGACGATCAGGAGAAGCGCGCCATTCTTTCGCCATGGGCATCGGATGCCTGCGCCGTAGAATCCGTGCCAGCGCTTCGCATGCTGCCGCGAGCGGGTGAACCGGTCAGCTTCGACACGATCATGGATGCGTTGCAACAGTTGGATCAATCGGATGAGCGTGCCGGTCCTGACTGCAGTGACAGCGCGGCAGTGGCCGCGTTCGTACCATTCGTCGATCGGATTTAAGGGCGACGTAGTTGTTCTTGCACCATGGACCCGTCGGCGAGTGACCCCGCCGGCGGAAGGGGTGGCATTGGTGCGTTCGCCCAGATTGCCGATGAAAATTTTCCTATTCTTGCTCTTGAAGGTGCAAGTCGCGATTCTAAATTGATGGTCGCCGGCCGCCCAATGGGGCCGGCAACACCAGGAGGCGGCAAGGCTCTTGGGCGCCTTCTGTTGTCCATGTTGCTCAAAGGAGGATGTGGCTATGAAGACAAACCTCGATTTTACCCCTCTATACCGGTCCAGCATCGGCTTCGACCGCATGGTCGACATGCTTGAAAGTGCGAGCCGTGTGGCCTCGTTCGACAACTGGCCGCCCTACGATATCGCCAAGGTTGATGATGATCAGTATCGCATAACGATGGCGGTCGCCGGTTTCCCGCAGGACCAGCTGACCGTCACCCACCAGCCCAACATGCTGGTTCTGAGCGGGTCGCAATCCGGCGATGAGAACGGCCAGTATCTCTACCGCGGCATCAACGGGCGCGCTTTCGAGCGTCGGTTCGAACTGGCCGATCATGTCAAAGTCGAGGGCGCCAGCCTTGAGAACGGGCTGCTGAGCATCGATCTCAAGCGCGAGGTTCCCGAGGAGATGAAACCGCGCAAGATCGAAATCTCCAGCGGGGCTCCCATGCCGAAGATCGAGGCTCCCAAGATCGAGACCGACAAGCTGGCCGCCTGAACAATCCACCATGAAGGCTTTCGCTTGAGCCGGGCGTCCCGTCCGGCTCAGAGACCTACGAAAGGAGAAAGACAATGAGCGTACGTGACTTGATCCCCTGGGGCCGGGGCAACGGAAACTCGGCGCCCAGTCTCTTCCCCGACGGAGATCGAGACCCCTTCGTCTCCCTCCACCGGGAGGTAAACCGGCTGTTCGATGACGCCTTCCGCAGCTTTGGCGCCAGACTGCCGGCCTTCGGTCCCTCTTTCGCCGCCAGTTGGCCGAGTGTCGAAATCTCCGACACGGACAAGGAAGTCCGCGTCACGGCGGAAATACCTGGCCTGGACGAGAGCGACATAGAAGTCCTGCTGGAAAATGGGGCGCTCAAGCTTAAAGGCGAGAAGCGTTCCGAGACCGAGGACAAGGACCGGCAGTTCTCCGAGCGCTTCTACGGTCGCTTCGAGCGCCTCATTCCGCTCGGCTACGAGGTTGAAGAAGACAAGGTCAACGCCGCCTTCAAGAACGGGGTGCTGACCGTGACGTTGCCCAAGACCGAGCGGGCGCAGGCGAAGGCCAAGCGGATCGCAATCAACGGGAAGAACTGACGGATGCAGTATGGGTGGCGGCCCTTACGGCCGCTGCCCGTGCGACCCTTCATAACGGGAAGGACAGGCAATGGAGACAGTTCAAAGCAGCGACAACAGAAACCTAACCAAGACGTCCGTCCGGCCGGACAATGACAATCGGCCTCGTCTAGACGGGCCGGCTTTGTCAATGGGACGGTCAGTGTTTCCGGACGGCGCAACGGCGCGGATCTACCAGCCATGCCGCCCGGCCATGACCTCGGCAAAGCCCCGCAAGGCCTGGCGATTGGTCTTCGAACGCCGCACAGCCCCGTTCATCGAGCCGCTGATGGGCTATACCGGTGGCCGGGACACCCTGACCCAGGTTGAACTGAACTTTCCGACGCTGGAAGCGGCGATCCGTTATGCCGAGCGTCAAGGCCTCAACTATGTCGTGCAGGCTGCACCTCCTGCTTCCCAGGCCAAGGTCACGCGCCAGCATGCATCGGAGGAGAAACAGGCCTTTTCCGACCTGGTTTGGCAGCGGCTGCAGTTGGCTTGGCTCCAGGCAAGCCACGGCTATGGCGCCGGCGCACAGGCAGCGCACATACAGACGGCGCTTTCCGAGCCGGAGACATTCTACGCCTCTCCGATGGAGGTTGTGGATGACCCGGTGCTCGCACCCGACGAGAAAAGCGCTGTGCTCAAGAACTGGGCCTGGAACGAGTACCTGATCGACCTGGCCACCGCCGAAGGCATGCCGGAAAATGCACGCCCGTCGCGATTGGACGAGGTCGAACTCGCCTTGCTGGCCTTGGAAGTCCGAAACCGGGGCTTCCAGACCTGGACCAGCCCGGTGCACTCCCGGATAGCCGCATGATAAGGCAAGAAGGAACCCACTGATCGTCTTCGACGCCCAATGGACCATCCCGAAACCCTTCCCGCTTGCGGTCGCGGCAGCGGGCGGGCGCGCGCCGACAACTTTCCCAATGCGTGGGCGCCCGATTGCGCCTCGGCAGAACTCGGCCCAGTTGTTAGGATCGCGCTGATATGGACTCCAATGAATTGGCGACAGAGGTTCCTATGTATCAATCCTTCAACGGCTCCGCCCATCCCCTGGCACCGAAAGAGATCGCGATCGCTGCCGTCCCCGAAGACGAGCGTGTCTGGGTCCCACAGGCGGAGGGCGTGTGGTTCCGACCACTTATGCTCAACACAATGCAAGGGCAGTGGTGCAATCTGCTCCGCGTACGCCGGGCCGGGATATTAAGCCGTCATCTGCATCCGGCCCCCGTGCATGGCTATGTGATCAAGGGGCGTTGGCACTATCTTGAACACGACTGGGTGGCAGAGACGGGATCTTACGTTTTCGAGCCGCCCGGTGAAATCCACACGCTCACGGTTCCAAGCGACGTGCCCGAGATGATCACCTTCTTCAACATTTCCGGCTGCATGGTTTACCTGGACAAGGATAACAAGCAGATTGGTTTCGAGGACGTTTTCACCAAGATCGACATGTGCAGAAATCACTATGCGAGCGTGGGTCTCGGGGACGATTTCGTCGATCAATTCGTGCGGTAGACATCCGCCCGTTTGTCTTCCGCTGCGGTAAGTTCGCGCTCCGCCACAGAGGCGAAACGAGGAGATCTTGGTGACCGATTCCATATGGGCCATTCCCTTCTTCGCGGGCAAGACCGTCGTCATTACCGGAGGCACGACAGGCATCGGAAACGGCATCGCCATGGCGTTCGCCGAGGCCGGGGCAATTGTCCACGCGACGGGGGCCACGGCCGCCGAGGTAGCGGCCGCTCGTGCATACGGCACCGCCGTCTCGTATTCAGTACTCGACGTCCGGGACATGACTGCGGTCGAAGGATATTCCAGTCAGTTCACATCCGTTGCAGCGCTCGTAAATTGCGCAGGGGTAAACCTGCGCGCCGCCGAATTCACTGTCCAGGGTTTCGAAACGGTGGTCGATATCAATCTCACCGGCTCCATGCGGAGTGCGAGCGCGTTCCGAGGGGCACTCTCGAACGGGGGCGCCATCGTCAACATCGCCTCGATGTTCGCGTTTTTCGGCGCGGCTCATGCCCCGGCTTACGCCGCATCCAAGGGCGCCATCGTGCAACTTACCAAGTCGCTCGCCATCGCCTATGCCGGGGATGGCATCCGCGTAAACGCATTGGCGCCTGGCTGGATCGAGACCGCCATGACCGCCGCGCCACGGGCCGATCCAGTTCGCAACGCGGAATTGATGAAACGCACTCCGATGGGTCGCTGGGGTACGCCGGGCGACCTGACCGGCCCCGCCTTGTTCTTGTGTTCTCCGCTCGCGGGGTTCATCACTGGGGCAATTCTGCCGGTTGACGGTGGCTATCTCATTGCGTGAGGCGTTGGCTATGCTGCGCGACCGATCTCCAAGCCTGTGTCGTCGAGATCAAGATCGAACGCGACCAATCGACCATGCCTGACCGCAATTGCCGCCACCAACTCCGCAAGCTCGCCATCCGTATGCTCGCAAAAAGCTGCCTGTTTCCTGACAATCGTGACCGCATCCCGGGTCGATACGACAGAGAACGGCCTCCGGGATCTCACGAATGATTCCGCAACCTCGGCGACGGATGAAGCTCGGTCAAAATTATCTTGCATACTTGCACCTCTGTACGACGCTAGCCCAAGCTCGGCCCGCGCAAATTGTTCCCATTGGCCTAATGCAGCCAGTTAGCATCCGGCTTGGGCTCTTTGTGTGCGAAGGCCGGGAGCAACGCGACATGGCCGTCGCCGTCTGCCTTAGACAGTCGGCTGGACGCATTCGTCTCCGAATACGAACACGGGGCCGGACGCCTAAAAACGAGGAGGATCAGATGTGTCCAAGCCGCTCGCCAAAGTTTCCGATCCTCGGATCACCGCAGTTCCCGCGCAACAAGTCGCCGGGAGGACTGTTTGCTCGCGTTAATTGCGGTCGACCGACTCTGGCTCATTCGCCGCCTCGCCAGTTGGCTCCGGTCAGCCGGCCTCGTCCGTCTCCGTCATCGCTGGCCGGCGGACGATCCAATCCACCAAACCGGCTTCGGTCTGCTCGCAGGCCACGAATTCGCGCACCAGACTTCGCGCCAGCTCGCGCCATTGACACTCGGGCACGTTCATCTCCGCGATCAGATCTCGGCATGCAGCGCGTATGATGTCGGCATCGAAGGCTGACACGGCGACAGGACCACGGTCTGCATTCTTTGCTCGAGCAGTGTCGTCGCCCTGACGTTCGCGAAAGCGCCTCAGCACCTCGCGCGATGCGGCGATCGCTTGTCGGGTTTGACTCATAGCCTCGTAAAATCCAACTTCGCGGACCAGTGAGCGGTGCCGCGATAGAATGAAGTCCTCCATAACCGCATGCGCAGTGTCCGTACGCGTTGCAACCATCGCCGCCTCCCTGCAGGCGCACCCAATGCTTGCAGCTTCTGCCGGTGTTCGGGCGGCCGCCTGCATTTGTCGTGTCGCTGCTATGATCGCGTGAGTTAAAGCCGGTGAAGCGTCGCTGCAATTACAAATGTAAGTGTGGCATCCGATAAGTGGTATGCCCGCTGGCTGCGGCGGCGGCGAGTTCGTTCTTCAGACGGTCGAAGTCTTCCTCGGCGAAGCGCTCTCCGCGTTGCCGGAACGAGGAAGCAGGATCTGGACAAAATGCATGCGGCCGTGCCGCCGTTCAGGGGGCGCTATTGGCGAAAATCCGCCAATTTCCGCCAGTCGAAGACAACGCCCACTCCAGGCTCGTCGGGTGCTATCGCCAAACCATCCTGAAGCCTCAGCGGCTCAGTGGTATAATGGTCAACATCAAAACTATGCGCCTCCACCCAGCCGGCATTTGTCTGACCTGCAACGAGGCTGACATGAAGTTCCTGCATCCCGTGACTGCAGACCGGAATGCCAGCCTTGCGTGAGAGCGCTGCCACGCGCAGCCAGCCCGTGACCCCGCCGCAGTTGGAGGCGTCGGGTTGGATGTAGCTGAGATTCGACCAAGCGAAGGCATGCTCGAACTCCTCGATGACATGCAGGTTTTCTCCCATTGCCAGGGGCATTCCGGTCGCCTTGGCAATGCTGGCGTAACCCTCATAGTCGTCGGGTATGATGGGCTCCTCGAACCACAGCAGATCGTAGGCGGCGAATGCTCTCGCTGCCTCGATCGCTCGCGGGACGTCCAGCGCGTAGTTGGCGTCAACCATAAAGGTGACATGAGGGCCGATGCGCTCGCGAACTGCCTTCACCCGGGCCACATCCTCGGCAAGGTCGTCCTTGCCGACCTTGATCTTCACCCCGGTGAAGCCGGCATTGAGATAGGAATCGATGCTAGCCAAAAGCTGATCGAGGGTGAAGTTTAGGTCGATGCCGCCGCGATAGGCGTTGGCGCTCTTCCCGGCCCCGCCCGCCATCTGCCAAAGCGGCAGGCCGCTACGCCGGCCCTTGAGGTCCCATAATGCGATGTCGATCGCCGAGATCGCGAAAGAAGCGATGCCGCCGCGCCCGACATAGTGGATGTGCCAGAGCATGCCGTCGTAGATCGTGTCGATTTGCGTTGCGTCGCGTGCCTTGAGGAACGGCGCGAGGTCGTGATCGATCATTGCCTTGATTGCATAGCCGCCCCTGCCGCCGGTGTAGGTGTAGCCTGTGCCCTCGGTGCCGTCGGCAAGCCTCAGCGTGACGGTGACCAGCTCGAAATGCGTGTGCGCGCCGTGCTTGGCATCGGTCATCACCTCACGCAGTGGGACCCGAAACAGCCGGGTCTCGACTTCCTTGATTTCGGTGCGGCTCATGCTGCGCTCCATTCACGTTTTTTCATCGGACCATAATTGCACCGGCAGCGCTGACTGGCAACAATGTGGCTGATCTTTCAGCGGTTCTGAAGCCAATCCGTCATTTTTGGTCCTACAAAAGCATCAATCCGCTTGTGCTTTGGTCCGATTTACCTTCTAATAACAGGACCATCTGGGAGGAAAAGGCTTGCTGGATACGGAAGAGCGTCCTGAGATGCCCGCGGCTATTCTCGCCGCCCGCGCGGCCGACGCGATGGTGGCCGGCATAGAGGCCGACATCACGTCCGGAAGGCTTGGCGACGGCAGCTACCTGCCGGCCGAGCGCGAACTGATGATCGAGTATGGTGTGGGCCGGGGCGTTGTGCGTGAGGCGATTGCGCGCCTGGCCAGCCGCGGCCTGGTGGAAGCGCGTCCGCGGTTCCGGCCCGTGGCGCGCCGGCCTGGCCTGGATGCCGCGCTCGGCGCCCTCGACGGCATTGTAGGACATCTGCTGAGCGACCAGGCGGGCGTGAAGAACCTCTACGACATGCGCGTCTTCCTCGAGGCGTCGCTGGCGCGCAACGCCGCCATCCATGCCCGCAAGGATGACGTCACAGCCCTGAGGGCGGCGCTGGCGATGAACGAGGCGGCCATCCCGGATTCCGAGAAATTCTATGCGACGGACGTGGCGTTCCACGCAGCGCTCTATGACATCGCGCGCAACCCGGTGCTGCCTGTCGTGCACAAGGCATTTACCGCCTGGCTGTCGCCGCATTGGATGCGCATGCCGCGGTCGCCCGAGCGCAACCGCGTGAATTTCCTCAGCCATCGTGAAATCTGCACGGCCATCATTGAGCGAGATCCTGACGGCGCCGAGCGGGCGCTGCTCAACCACCTCTCGGCGGCCTGGGAGTATGTCCGCGGTACATTCGAAAGCCGTGAGGCGCCGGAAGCATGACGCAGTCCTACGACCATATCGTGGTGGGCGGCGGAGCAGCCGGCTGCGTCGCGACGGCAAGGCTTGTCAAAGCGGGACGGCGAACCCTGCTGCTGGAGGCCGGCCATTCCCATCATCACCCCTTGCTCGACATGCCGCCCGGCATCTTCAAGATGATCAACGGCTCGAAATTCATGCGCTATCACCGCACCGAGCCGCAGGCCCATCTCGACGGCCGCGTCCATGAAATCTCGCAAGGCAACGTGCTGGGCGGCGGCACCTCGGTCAACGCCCAGGTCTACATGCGAGGCCGCTCGGCCGACTATGAGGAGTGGGACGAACTGCTGCGCGGCAACAATGCCGGCGTGCGCTGGAACTGGCAGGCGGTGCTGCCGCATTTCACCGGCATGGAGGGAAACAACCGCCTCGGCGGCGAACTGCATGGCAGCGAAGGTCCGCTGCTGGTCTCGGATCCAGGCCACATCGATGATGTTTCCCGTTGGTTCGTCCAGGCCGTCCAAGGCCTTGGATTGCCGTACAACCATGACTTCAACGGACCGTCGCAGCGCGGGGTCGGCTTCTACCAGTTCATGAACCGGCGGGGAAAGCGCAGCAGCGCCGCCTATGCCTTCATCGAGCCGCTGACGAATGATCCCAAGCTGACGCTGAAACTCAATTGCACAGTCAGCCGGCTGCTGATCGAAAACGGTCGGGTCACCGGCGTCGTCTATTCGGATGCGTCGGGCGCCGAGCATACCGTCCATGCGGATGCCGACGTGATCGTCTCGTCCGGTGCCCTCGTCTCGCCGAAACTGCTCATGCTGTCCGGCATCGGCCCCGCCGAGGCGCTTGCCGGGCACGGCATTTCCTGCGTCGCCGACCTGCCCGGGGTCGGCGAAAACCTGATCGACCATCCGGAGGTGCCGATCATCGCCACCGCAAACGGCCCATACGGCTATTTCAGGCAGGGCCAAGGCTGGAGGATGATCAGGAACGGCCTGCATTTCAAGCTCTTCGGCACCGGCACGATCCTGTCAGCGGGGGTGGAGGCCGGAGCCTTCGTCAATCCGGCCGATCCCGAGGGCGAACCGACGATCCAGGCCTTCTGCGTGCCGCACGTCTATCTGGACCGCGATATCCTGACCTTGGTCGAGAACACCTATGGGCTTACCGTGACGACAGTGGTGGTGAAGCCAAAGTCGCGCGGTTTCGTAAGGCTGCGTTCGGCGGATCCGAAGGACATGCCGATCGTTTCGCCGAACCTCCTTAAACATCCCGACGACATGCGGGAAATGATCTCCGGCCAGCGTTATTTCCTGCAGGCTTTTCTGACCAAGCCGCTCGCCGATCGGGTCAAGACCATTGCCGTGCCAAGCCAGGATGATCTCAGCGACGAAGCCATGACAAAGCATTGCAAGCGCTTTGTGAAGACCAACTACCACCCGGCCGGGACATGCCGGATGGGCTCGGACAGCGACCGGATGGCGGTGCTGGACGCGGCGCTGCGCGTGCGCGGAATAGACAATCTGCGGGTTGCCGACATGTCGGCCTGCCCCAACATCAATGCCGGCAATACGGCGGCGCCCGCCATGATGCTGGGCGACCGCTGCGCCGACTTCATTTTGGAGGCGGCATAGAGCCTGATCCAGCTTGCCGACGGCGTCATCGCCAAAGCCGTCAAGGCCGATATCGTGAGGAAATTACACAGTCGCTGAAAGCGACAATAAAGGAGGAAAGAGCATGATCATTACCCGTCGAAAACTATTGGTTGGCTCCGCCGCCGGCGCGGTCGCGCTGACACTCGGCTCACGCGCCTTCGCGGCGCTCCCGCCGCTCGCCAAGAAGGACAAGTACAAGGTCGGTTTCGCCCAGACGGAAAGCAACAATCCGTGGCGTCTTGCCGAGACCAAGAGCATGCAGGACGAAGCCGCCAAGCTTGGCCATCAGCTGGTCTACACGGATGCCGCCGGTTCGTCGGCCAAGCAGGCCTCCGACGTGAACTCGATGATCGCGCAGGGCGTCGACGCAATCTTCCTGCCGCCCCGCGAAGACAAGCCCCTGGTGCCGGTCATTCTTGCCGCGCGCGATGCCGGCATACCGGTGTTTCTGGTCGACCGCGACGTTGATCACACCATGGCCAAGCCGGGCGAGGATTATGTCTGCTTCATCGGTTCGGATTTCATCGAGGAGGCGACCCGCGTCGGCGAATGGCTGGTCAAGAACGCCAATGGCAAGTCGAAGATCATCGAGCTGGAAGGCACGACCGGAGCCTCGGCCGCTACCGACCGCAAGAAAGGCTTCGACGATTTCATCGCCAAGCACTCGCAGTTCACCATCCTGGCGTCGCAGTCCGGCGACTTCGCCCGTGACAAGGGCCGGCAGGTCGCCGAGACGCTGCTTCAGGCGCACCCTGATGCGGATATCATCTACGCGCATAATGATGAGATGGCGCTAGGCGCCATCGCCGCTCTGGAAGCCGCCGGCAAGACCCCGGGCAAGGATGTGCTGATCTTGTCGATCGACGGCGAGAAGGAAGGCGTTCAGGCGATCATCGACGGCAAGATCGGCGCTATCTGCGCTTGTAGTCCGCTGTTCGGGCCGAAGGCCTTCGCTACGATGGCCGACTATGCGGCCGGCAAGAAGATCCCGCCGTTCATCAAGAACGAGGATGCCTTCTTCGACGCCACGAACGCGAAGAAAGACTTCGATATTGCGTTCTGATATCCACTTTCTTTCCAGTTGCCCTACCCGCTTCGGCGGGTAGGGTTTGGGAGTTTGACGATGACCGCTCAGCCGGACCAAGCCGCGCTGCTCCTGGACATGCGTGACATCCAGAAGCGTTTTGCCGGCATCCCTGCCCTGGCCGATGCCTCGCTCCAGGTTCTTCCGGGCGAGATCCACGCACTCATCGGCCAGAACGGTGCGGGCAAATCGACACTTATCAAGGTGCTCACCGGCTATTACCGCCGGGATGCGGGGCAGGTGCTGTTCGAACGGAAGCCGTTCGAAGTTGGGTCTCCGCATCAGGCGCAGGTCAGCGGCATCAGCACCATCTACCAGGAGATCAATCTCGTACCGCTGCGCTCGGTGACCGAGAACATCTGCCTTGGACGCGAGAAGCGCCGCCGCGGCCTGCTCGACTGGAGCGCGATGCATGCGGAAGCCGAGCGCCTGCTCAGCCGCTTCTCGATGGGCATCGACGTGCGCCGCCCGCTCAGCGATTTCAACACCGCCACGCAGCAGATGGTGGCGATCGCCCGCGCCATCGGCTTTTCCGCCCGCCTCGTGATCATGGATGAGCCGACCTCCTCGCTGGACGAGCGTGAAGTCTCGGTCTTGTTCAGCGTTATCCGTCAGCTCAAGGCCGACGGCGTCTCCGTTCTGTTCGTCAGCCACAAGCTCGACGAGTTGTACGAGGTCTGCGACCGGGTCACGATCATGCGTGACGGCCGCACGGTGCGAAGCGCGGCGATGAGCGACATCGGCAAGCTGGAGCTGGTCGCGGCCATGCTCGGCCGCGACGTCGCAGCCGTCGAAGGCCACGCGACCGCGTTCGGCGAACGCGATCGGTCGAGGATCGGTGATGTGCTGTTTACCGCGCAAAGGCTGGCAGCCGGCCAGTTGGTCCGTGACGTGAGCTTCGACCTGCGCCGCGGCGAGATCGCCGGCTTTGCCGGCTTGCTCGGCGCCGGCCGCACCGAAACAGCCCGCCTCGTATTCGGCGCCGACCGCCGGAGCGCAGGCGAGATGACGATGGAGGGCGCGTCCTACCATCCCGCACGTGCCGCTGATGCCATCGCCGCAGGGATGGGCTTCTGCACTGAGGACCGCAAGGCCGAGGGCATCGTGCCGGAAATGACCGTCGCGGAGAACATAACACTGGCACTGCTGCCGAAAATCAGCCGCAATGGCATCCTGAACGAGGCCCGGCAGAAGGAGATCGTCGAGCGCTTCATTCGTGAACTCGACATCAAATGCTCGGGGCCTAACCAGAAGGTCCGCGAGTTGTCGGGCGGCAACCAGCAAAAGGTGCTGCTTGCCCGCTGGCTGGCAATGAACCCGAAGCTGCTCATTCTCGATGAGCCGACGCGCGGCATCGATGTCGGGGCCAAGGCCGAGATCCAGCGCCTCATCCGCAAGCTTGCCGATGACGGGCTCGGCGTGCTGATGATCTCCTCGGAACTCGAGGAAGTGATGGAAGGAGCCGACCGCATATTCGTGCTGCGCGAAGGAGTGAGGGTGGCCGAACTGGAAGGCCAGGCAGCCGACGAGGAGGACGTGCTCGCGGCGATGGCGCATGGCGGCGCGGCGAAGGAGGCAGCGTGAGCGATCTGGCCACACCATCCGCAGCCAACGACGCTGGAAACCGCCGCTTTGATGTGTTCGGTTTCCTGGCGCGCTACGGCACGGTGATCGCGCTTGTGCTGCTGGTGGTCTTCAACCTTGCCTATACGCGCAATTTCGCGACGCTGCAGACACTCAACGTCAACCTAACCCAGGTCTGCACGATTGTGATCGTCGCGGTGGGGATGACCCTGGTGATCGCCACCGGCGGCATCGACCTGTCGGTTGGTTCGCTGATGGCGATCTCCGGCGCATTGGCGCCGATGATCTTCATGGGCACGATCTTCCCGGTCGGAAACATCTATCTGGCGGTAGCCGTCGCGATGATTGCCTCGATCCTCGTCGCCGGCCTGTTCGGGCTGTTCAATGGCTGGTTGGTCTCGCGTTTCCGCATCCAACCTATTGTTGCAACGCTCGTGCTGTTCATCGCCGGGCGCGGGATCGCGCAGGTCATGACCAACGGCAATCTGCAGACCTTCCGCGTGCCGCAATTCCAGTGGATCGGACTTGCCCGCCCGCTCGGCATTCCCGCGCAGGTCATCATCATGGCCGTGCTGGTTGCGGTGGCCGCTTGGGCCCTTCACCGCACGGTGTTCGGGCGAAGCATCCTGGCGGTCGGCGGCAATGAAAAGGCCTCTGAACTCGCCGGCATCGCCGTATCGAGGATCAAGCTCGCTGTCTATGCGATCAGCGGCCTGTGCGCGGGGCTAGCCGGTCTCGTCGTCATTGCGATCAACTCCTCCAGCGACGCCAATCTCGTGGGGCTGGGCATGGAACTCGACGCCATCGCGGCGGTCGCGGTGGGCGGCACGCTGTTGAGTGGCGGAAAGGCCACAATCATCGGCACCCTGCTGGGCGCACTGACCATCCAGTTGGTGCGCTACACGCTGCTCGCCAATGGCGTACCCGACGCCGCTGCGCTCGTCGTCAAGGCCGGCATCATCGCATTCGCCGTCTGGCTGCAGCAGCAACACCGGGTGTAATCCATGAACAGCGCCAGACTGGTTCGCATCATCGGCACTTACGGTGTCGTCATCGCGCTTGCAGCCCTCGTCCTGTTCGGATTCCTGCGCTACGACCGCTTCCTCGGCCTCTTCAACGTGATGAGCGTTCTGCGCTACAACTCGATGTTCGCGCTCGTCGCGCTCGGCATGTGCTTCGTGATCATGACCGGCGGCATAGACCTGTCCGTCGGCTCCGTCGCCGCCTTGGGCAGCGTCGCGTCAGCCCTGGCGAGCCCGCACGGCATCGTGGCAGGCCTTGCAGCGGGCGTTGGCGCCGGCCTGGCAGCCGGGCTGATCAACGCGCTCCTGGTTACACGCGGCAACCTGATGCCATTCATCGCCACGCTTGCCACCATGCTGGCCGCAAGCGGCTCGGCGCTGCTTCTGGCCGGCAACCAGACCGTTTCGGTGTCTTACGATTCGGGTTTCACCGCCATCGGCCAAGGGAATTTCTGGATTTTCCCGATTCCGGCAGTCATCGCCCTGGTTGCCTATGCCGTCGGCTCAGTGGTCCTGAACTACACCAGCACGGGACGGACGGTGCTGGCCATCGGCGGTGGCGAGGATGCCTCGCGGCTGATGGGGCTGCGCACTGACCGCGTCAAATTTCTCGTCTATGTCGCAAGCGGGTGCCTGGCCGGGCTCGCCGGCGTCGTCCTCGCTTCTCAGTTCGGCGCAGGCCAGCCGATCGAGGGCGTCGGCTGGGAGCTGTTTGCCATCGCAGCCGTGGTCGTGGGCGGGACGCTGCTGACCGGCGGCTCGGGCTCGGTGTTGACCACGCTGGCCGGCGTGCTGTTGCTCGGGATCCTTTTCAACGTCCTGAACTTCGAAAACGGCATGGGTTGGATTTCGCTGTCAGCCTACTGGCAGTCGGTGATCCGCGGGCTGTTTTTGCTCGTCGTCGTCCTTCTCCAGGCACGGCTTACGGCAAGGCGCGAAACTGCCTGAGGATGGGGAGCACACTCGAGCACGACGAGCTCAAAAGAGCTCTGAGGCTGCAGAATAAGTGCGCGTTGCGCGCCTGGCCAATGAGCGCATCCCGCAAACTTTCTGCGGCGATGCTTCCCCGTTGCACCTGGGCTCCGGCGCCTTTGGAGCGGATCCGCAAGCGGATCGTGGTGCAGTCACATGGCCGTCCTGGAGACGGTCATTTCCCGGCGACCGCCACGAACACGGACTGCCCCTGCCTTTCCAGCCGAAACAGGATGGGCTTGCTCTGCCGGCGAGAGTTCGCCCACTCCTCGACGATATCCGAAGGCTCCGTCACGCGGCGATCGTTGGCCGATATGATGACATCGCCCGGCTGCAATCCGCTCCGGGCGGCAAGGCCATCGGGAACCACTTCCACGACGAAGACGCCGGTCGTTCCTGATTTGATGCCTAGCTGCTGACGCGCCTGATCCGGAATCGGGCTGAGGGATAGGCCGAGGCCTTCGGCCGCCGACTTCTTGTCGGGAACAGCGCCGGTCTTCACCTCCGCATCCTTGCGCTCACCGATGACAAGCGCGATCTCCTGGTCCTTGCCGCCGTTACTCCGTGTCAGAGTGGCCTTGCTGCCAGGCTTCTGGCTAGCCGTCGCAAGCGTGAGGTCATGGACACCCTCAATGCCCTTGCCGTTGAACCGGGTGATCACGTCACCCGGCTTCAAGCCGGCCTTCTCCGCCGGGCTGCCGGGCTCAACCGAAGCAACCAGCGCGCCCTTGTCATCCTTCATCCCGAGGGCCTCAGCCAGCGACGGCGTGATGTCCTGCAGGCGGACCCCGATGAAGCCGCGCTCGATCCGGCCGGTTCGGATCAACTGGTCGGCGATGCTCTGGGCGGTACGGGATGGCACCGCAAACCCGATTCCGATGCTGCCGCCCGACGGTGAGACGATGGCGGTGTTGACGCCGATCACCTCGCCACGTGCGTTGAACAGCGGACCGCCCGAGTTGCCTCGATTGATCGACGCGTCCGTCTGGAGAAAATCGTCGTACGGCCCGGCTTGAATGTCTCGCGAGCGGGCCGAAAGAACGCCGACAGTGACAGTCCCTCCGAGCCCGAAGGGACTGCCGATCGCGATTGTCCATGCGCCCGGCTGCATTGCATCCGAGTCACCCCATTTGGTCGTGGTCATGTTGGGCCGCGGCTCGACCTTCAGCACCGCTATATCGGTGGCGGGGTCACGGCCGACCAATTGCGCCGGCGCCGTTTCCTTGTCGGAAAATACGACATGGATCTCTGTCGCATCGGCAACGACATGGTTGTTGGTGACGATGTAGCCGTCGGCACTGATCACAAATCCGGAGCCAAGCGCCTCCCTCACCTGCGGCTGAACGGGTCCGAGGCCCTGGCCGTCGAACGGACTTGTAAAGTCGCCCGCCGTCGTCTGGTCCTGGACAACCTCCCGGGTCGTGATCGCGACCACGGCCGGCAATTTCTGCTGGATGATCGCTGTGAAGTCGGTCGGGGTATCCTGGGCCAGGACAGGCGCCACGCCACTGGCCGAGAGCATCAGCGCAACCGCGATCAAGCGCGTTGCAAATCGTCTTTGCATATCGTGAGACATTGCTGGACCTCCTGCCGGACAGCCCCGGCCGCTCGGCCGCGCCGCGCGGAGCCGGTGCTCCGGACGCTAGAACTGCCAACAAAGCTGTTTGTTTCAGCCCCCCGGAAAAATGGCACGGCCAGGAAAAATAGCCCGACCGCGGGGGTCCGGAAGGCAGCAGCCGGGAACCATTGAGGCCGTCGAGTTGAACCGTCCACAGGACTGGTCCCGGACGTGGCAGAAATCAGCAAAGCGACTGCGTCAGCTCCGGCAAATGCCCGATATGCCCATGGAGCCAACCTAGCGGCTGAGGTGCCTCTACCGGGCCTGGTGCGAAAAGGATCTGCAATGAAAGAGGGAGCTCCACAGCCGCTGAGAGACGCGGCTGTGATCACCACCGCTCGAACTCCCTCAAGGGAACAAAAAGGTACCAACTAAGTTCGACCCCATAATGAGGATGCCTATATGGACCTGTTGCCCCAGTCAGCCGAACACACCGTCTCCCCGCCGCCCGCTCCAGACCTTCACCGGCTTTTGTTCGATCCAAACTTGCGTATACACGGCTTGATTGATGACACTGTCGTCACCAAAGCCTTGGACGATTTGAAAGCCGTGCGTTCCGGCGAAGACGATCTCTACGTTGAAATCGACACGCCCGGAGGCGACGCCGACGGCGCGCGACGTCTAGCTCTAGAGTTCAAACTTTTTCTGAAACACTCAGGCCGCAACGGCTACATCATTGGCAAGAATACGGTTTACTCTGCCGGGGTAACGGTCCTTGCCGCTTTCCCGAAAGCCTGCAGGTTCCTTTGCCCGCAAGCAGTCCTGCTGATTCATGAAAGAAGGCTTGAGAAAGACTTGGTTCTGAATGGACCAATTCGAAGCTGTCTTCAGATCGTTCGCGAACAACTTGCGCTGTTGGAAACAGCAGAGCGACTCGAGAATGAAGGGTTCGCCGATCTCGTCCAAGGTTCTCGAACATCGCTGGAAGAGCTGCGCGACCATGCCCTGAACAGCTGCTACCTGATGGCAGCAAGAGCTTTGGAGCTAGGCCTTGTTGAAGACATTGCCCATTAACTTGATGCCTCGATGCAAACGGCAGAGCGGAGTCCAACACGTTTCCCCTCACTCATGTCGGCGGCGACCATGAACGACGAGGTTGACAAGATAGAACGGACCGGCGGCTGTCTTTGCGGGTCTGTGAGGTATGTTGTTACCGGCGCGCCGTTGCGCGTTGGCTTGTGTCATTGCCAGGATTGCAAGCGAACCAGCGGCAGCACCTACAGTGCCTTTGCCGTGTGGCCGCGGTCGGCTTACCAGTGCAAGGGCGAGCTTGCAGCGTTCAACGGCAGAGGTTTTTGTCCGGCATGCGGGTCGCGCGTGGTGAATCTCCGCGACGACGAAGCCGAGATCATGACCGGCACTCTCGATGATGCGCCAAACGACCTTCTCCCGACATACGAGCTTTGGACCCCCCGGCGCGAAGCCTGGCTCCACAACCTGCCTTGGGCTGACCAATTCGCGGGCGATCGCACCGAAGAAGGCCAAAATTGGCGCGAAGCCCGACGAGTATGACCATGCTCGAATGGCCCTCCACCCCTTGAACCGTGAAAGTCAGCTTGATGCGCGATGAATCACTCAAGTTCTTGAAGGAAATTGTGGCGACCCCGTCGCCGAGCGGCTTTGAGCAACCCGTAGCGGAGCTTTTCCGCAAGTATGTTCGTCCGTATGCCCACAGGTTGACGACGGACGTCATGGGCAATGTCACGGCGATCATCAATCCTGAGGCGTCTGTGCGCTTCATGTATGCCGGGCACATGGATGAGGTCGGCTTCATCGTCCATTACATCGACGATGACGGCTTTCTTTTCTTCAGCACCATAGGTGGAACGGACGTTGCCACTGAAATCGGCCAGCGTGTCTGGGTGCACGGCAAGGAGCCGATCCTGGCGTCGTAGGTCGCAAAGCAATCCAGACGTTCAAAGCCTCTGACACGTCTCAAACTCCCTCGCTGATGCAACTATGGATCGATATCGGCGCGAGTTCGCGAGAGGAAGCGTTGAAGGTCGTAGAGGTCGGCAGCGCGGTCACTATCCACGGCGAGTTTGCGGCGCTACAGGGCAACCTTGCTGTCGGACGAGCGTTCGACAACAAGGTTGGCCTCCTCATCGGCGCCGAGGTCCTGCGCTGCCTCTCCGAGGAGGGAGGCGTTCACCCCGGCGTGGGCCTCTATATCCTGGGTACGGTTCAAGAGGAAATTGGTTCCCGAGGCGCGATGACCTCAGCGTTCAACATCGCACCTCGAACCGGCCTCGCAATCGATATGGGCGTGGCAATGGACTATCCGCGCGCTCGCGCCGAGGATCAGGGCAAACTGGACCTTGGGAAAGGGCCGGCAATCACTCAAGGCGCGAACACCAACCCGGTGGTGTTCAATCTGCTGAAGTCGGTGGCCGAGAAAGAGGGCCTACCTTATCAGCTTCAGGCGGTGGGCAGCTCAAGCCCTACCGACGCGCGTGTCATGCAGCAGAACCGAGGCGGCGTCGCAAGTGGGGTGCTCTCCGTGCCTTTGCGTTACATGCATACCCCGTCGGAAGTTGTTTGCCTGGATGATGTGCAAACGACGATTGACCTGGTTTGTGCATATTGCCGGCAATTGACGCCGGAGATCGACTTCACGCCAAGATGAGGCGGCGGGATTGATTGTGGAAGTCGTGGCTCCAACAGTCGCCGATCTGGCGCCTGTCGGCTACCGTCTGGTGCGTCGGTCACCGCGCACCTGGGAAAACCCGACTGCAGTCCACCAGAGAGCGCGCCTCAGGTCACCGCCACCGCTTCCACCAAACGCCTGAGGAAGTCCGTCAGACCGGCTTCAGGATCATTACCTGCGCCAACGAGCACCGAAATACCCCAGCGCCCAAGCACGGCCTCCTCCACAGGGTTGCGGCTGGGCATGAAGATGAACGAAGGGGGACGATCTTTCTCATATCCAGACCGGTGCCAGGTCTGCCAAAGCCGGTGCAACAGCAGCCTGATGTTTGGATCGGAGAGGCTATAGCCAATGAACAGGATCGTGCTGCCGAGAGCATCGGAACGAAAGCGGACATCAAGGGGAGAATTGAAGGACAGGCGGTCAAGATAGTCGGTTTCGGTGAGGACAAGGGAAGAGTCCTCGTCAAAGTCGCCGTGAAATTTCACGATGTGCGTTACGCCTCGACGGGCCTGCGCAACGTGCCGTGCGTTGGCCACTTTCACGTACTCTCGACCGTGGATTTCAAAAGCGAGTTCCAGGTTCCGGTCATAGTTCGTCGTATAGATCACGGGAAAATCGAGCGTCACGATGAGACGGTGCAATTCCGATTTCTCGATCCGTTCCTTGGCGACAGACCAGTTTCTGTCCATCCAACTGCGAAGTGGTCCGATGCTGCCATGCTTGATCCGATAGTATTCGGCCAAGGTCTGAAAACGATCGCGTCGCGTGGAAAATTCATCGTCGACGCCGAGCTCCTTTGCCATTCGCTCGATGAGCTTCTCCCAAGACGGAAGTCCGACGCTGATCGATACCCCCGCCCCCACAAACAAAATTGCGCTGCGATGACGAATTGCATTGGCGAGCGAATTTATAGGATCATCATCGTTCATGGATAGGTCCTCCGAAGCCACTCGCGTGGGCCGGACCTAAAGGTGCGTGCCCCGGTGCGGGGATCGTGGACGTGGCTCCCCAATTCGAGCCAGCGTGCTCCGCCCCCATCGACTAAATCGGATCGACCACGCACCAGCCAGCCCAGAGGGGGCGGCCCTTGCAGTCCTGCCGAGCCGCTTGCCACCCGAACCGAGGTAGCGGCTGCGAGGACACTGGCTGTGAACTGGAACCGGCGCTGTTGCGGTTTACTGGCCACGATGATTCAGTTCTGCGCCAGCCATATTGCGCAAAGCTCTATCGAGTTTCGCATTCACCAAGAGGTTGCGCCGCTTCGCGCCGATAAAGATGGCGAGAGAGTAAATCATTGTAAGAACAGAGATCATCGTCATTCCGGCCTAAACATCAACGACCGGAGATGTTCCATGCGCCCGGAAATATTCCAGTGTAGGTGTTTTAAATCGCCGAAGCTACGCGCTCAATGCGCGGTTGGTTTCGTGTCCAGGGCGGACGAATTAGCGCAAGGCGGTATTCATCCTCCCACATCGGCGGAGGACTGAAGCGAAATGCTGGTTGTGTCCCCCAGGATGCAATGAAACGCCGATGCTTTGCATGCGGCCCGGAACAAATGCCCGCTTGCACAGTTCGAGCCATGCAGCGGTCGACCCCCGCGCTGCAAGATCGGTAGCCCGATCGCCCGCGCCGGCCCCTCCCACGGCGCGGGCTTTCGTTTGAATTCACGCTGTCGGGGTTGGAGTCGCTCCACCGTTGTCGCGAGCCGGCTGATATACGCGCTGTCCGGGGCTCGCGGGGTGTCGGCGACATCGGCATTCGCGCAGTCCGGCAGGTCAGCCGATGCACGGGAACAACGCGGCACTGTGATGGTTTGGTGGCTCGGAAGGTGGCAGAGAACGATGGGCAAAAAGCCCAAACAGCACGCAAAATCCACGGCGGATCGCGAAAAGGCGATCGAAGCGCTCTACTTCGCGCGCAAGTGCGGCCTTACGAAGGAAGAGGCACTCAAGATGCTCAGGGAAGCCCCGATCGGGATCGATGATGAAGCCGAAGAGCGCTCCGGCAGTTAGAGTCGATCGCCAATCGCGCGTCGCAGCCGGCCGCGGCGCATGATCTTCTTCACTTCCGATACGCATTTCAACGATCCGCGCATTCTGCGCCTCGACCGGCGTCCCTTCGCCTCGTTGGTAGAGCATGACCAGGCGCTGGTTGCGTTTTGGAACGAAACCGTTGGCCCGAACGACGAGGTCTGGCACCTCGGCGATTTCGCCAAGGGTCCAGCCGAGACCGTGTCTTCACTGCTGTCGTCTCTTAACGGGTCCAAGCACCTGATAATTGGCAACAATGACAGCGCTGCCACCGTTGGCGACCCGGCCTGGGCGAGCGTGCACCACTACATGGAGCTTCCTGTCGAGGGCAGCTTGCTGGTTCTCTGCCACTATCCTTTTCGCACCTGGAACCAGATCGGCAAGAGATCGGTAAACCTGCACGGTCATTCGCACGGTCGTCTGAAGCCGATGACGCGCCAGCATGATGTCGGCGTCGACGCATGGGGGTTTCGTCCGGTAACCTTTGCTGCCATTCAGGCCAGTCGCCGGCGGGGTTAGCCCGGCAGAACGCCGGGCGAGCGAAGGTCTCAGCTTTGCGGGATTCGAGCCGACGAGAGGCCGTCTGTGATCCTGCCGTGTTCGCAACAATGCGACCATCCTGGTGGCGGCTTCAAATGGGAGAACAGCCTCACGGATAGCGGTTTTCGCGCGTGGATCGGCACTGCTCGAGGGCCCGGTACGCGGACCGCGCCACACCATCAACTTGAGTGCGGCGAAGTCTTAAGGAATCCCCACCGGCCGTCGCAGCGCGAGATCGAACCCGTCGCCTGAGCTCAGCACGTGAACCCTAAGATCATGGATGGAAAGGGCGGCATCAGGCTCACCTTCCGCGATGTTGGAATGCGTCACGCCGGCTGCATCGACCAGATAGACAGCGCCGCTGCCGATGACCTTGAACATCTCGCCCTTCACCACGATCGCGGTGTCTTCATCGATGCCGATGCCGAGGACGCGCGGGTTCTGCGACACCGCCCCGATGAGCCGCCCAATGCGGCCCCGTTCCGCAAAGTGCTGGTCGATAATGACATTCGGCAGCAGGCCCAGTCCCGGCGCCATCCGAATGTGGCCGATCCGAAAGGACGCTGCGTTCGGCCCCCTCACCATCATCGTGTCGCTCATCACCGACGCGCCCGCGGAGGTGCCGGCAATGACGCCTCCGGCTTCATAGATTTCGTGCACCCGCTCGTCGATGGGCGTGTCGCCGATCTGGCTGGTGATCCGGAGCTGGTCGCCGCCGGAGAAGAACACCGCGCTCACGTCTGCAAGCGCACTTATTTTCTTTTCATGAGCTGCCTCGAGGCGGTCGTTGACGTAGAGTTCGATGACATCCTTGATGCCCAGCTCACCGAAGGACCTCTGATACTTCTCGAGATAGCCATCCGGCTCATGAGACGCGATGGTGGCAAGCACCAGGCGGCCGTTCGGAACCAGGCTCGCCACCTCCTTCAAGATGACACGATCGCCATCATGGTCCTCGTGGCCGCCGATGATGACGAGCGTTCCGGCTTTACCGTTCGAGGATCGTTTTTTCTTCTTGTCGGTCATTTGTCCACGTCTTTCTTGCGCAGGAAAACGTGTGGGTGGTTGTCCTCGCTGGTCATGAATGCGACTGCGAACTCCCTGCTGTTATGCGCCCATCCAGACACGCCGGTCGCGGTAAGCACGATGGCTCCGGCTTCGCCGCCGATCGCCTCGACTTCCTTGAGCGCGGGATTCAGCACCTGCTCCAGGCCGCCTTCAGCCTGCCCCGAGGACAATGCCTGCCGCGCCGAGAGTGCCTGCATGACACGGGCCGCGAGAGCCTTTCGCGCAATATGCTCACCGTCTCCCGAGAAGGCGACGCCTCCCAATTGGTTGTCGGCATAGTAGCCGCAACCGGGTTGCGGAGAATCCCCCACACGACCCGGAGCACTGCCGTCCAGTCCGCCGGTCGAAGTGCCCACGGCGATGTCCCCGTATTGATCCAGGGCAACCACACCGATCGTATCCTTCGCCTCAGACTTGCTGGAGGCGTCGCGCTGCTGCGGCGTGATCAAATCCGCCGGATCGCAAAGCTCCAGCTGCTTGTCGGCGGCGAAACGCCGGGCCCCCTCCGACGCCAGCAGGATCGGCTCCTCATGCAGCATGGCCTTCGCGACACTGATTGGATGGCGCACGCCCTTGATCACTGCGACGGCACCTACATTGAAGTCCCTGCCCTCCATCAGGCCAGCGCACATCTCGACCTCGCCGTCCGAATTGAGGGCACTTCCATATCCCGCATTGAACGTCGGGTCCGCCTCGAGGACGCGACCGGCAGCTTCCACGGCATCGACCGCCGTTCCGCCGCCGGCCAGGATGGCCCGACCTGCCTCGAGCGCCTCGATGCATCCGTTGCGATGCGCCTCCTCCTCTTGCGGATCGATCTCCTTGGCGCCGCCGTGCAGGATCAGCGACCACATCAGCCAGCCCTCAGATGGCGAATATGGGTCTGATCGGGCCCTCCCCTCGAAGGCGTCGCGCCTCCGAAGCCGGTTACCTGCCGCCACACGGCTTCAACGTCGTCGACGGTGAGCACGACAAGGTCGTTCTCCCGAGCAAGCCGGAGACACACGTCGACGGCCTCCTTCTCGGGACAGACGGCGTGTATGCGGCCTGGGGCGCAGCCGGCGTTCAACGCACCTTCCCGCAGCAAGCCGGCGATCGCTCCGGGGGCTCGGCCGCGCAGCTCCTGCTCATCCTCCTTGAAGACGATGACGTCGAATATCCGCGAAGCGATCGCGCCCATCTCGCGGATATCGCAATCGCGGCGGTCGCCCGGTATGGCGACCAGGCCGATCGTGCGCTGATAGCCGCGCCTCATGTGGGAAACGAGCTTTCCGAGCGCCTTCAGCCCTTCCGGATTGTGCGCATAGTCGACGATCGTGCGGAAACCATGCCCGTCGAAGACGTTGAGGCGACCGGGAGATTGCTCGAACGAGGTGCCAAACTCGGCCAGCGCCGCCCGGATCGTTGCCGCCGGAACGTCGTGGCAATGCGCCATGGCGACGGCTGCCAGGCTGTTGGCAACGTTGAATTCGGCCGAACCCTCGAAGGTCGCGGGAATTTCGTCGACGCTCATCAGGAACATCGATTCCCCATCCTCGTGGATGAAAATGTCCCAGCCGTCGCTGCTGGGCTCCCGCGTCACGGCGCGGCCGCCTTCCGCCAGGTGGCTGCGCAAGAAACCGGGCCACTCGCTCCTGCTCGCCAGCGAGAAGTAGCAGGTCCTGCCGCCGGCATCGCGCGACATTGCGGACGTATGGACGTCGTCGGCATTGAGAATGCTCCATCCGCCGCGGCGGACGGACTCGACCACGACCGATTTCACCTCCGCCAGGTCCTCGATCGTGTCGATGCCCCTCAGCCCGAGATGGTCGCCGTGGACGTTCAGCACCGCGCCAACATCGCATGCATCGAAGGCAAGCCCTTCGCGCAGGATCCCGCCGCGCGCACATTCCAGCACCGCGACATCGACACCCGGCTCGCGCAGCACGATCCTGGCGCTCTGCGGGCCTGAGCAATCGCCTGTGATGATTCGTTCGCCGTTCAGGTAGACGCCGGTGGTCGAGGTGAGCCCGACGGTTGCGCCATTCGCCTGCAGGATGTGCGCCAGCATTCTGGCAGTGGTCGACTTGCCGTTGGTCCCGGTGATCGCGAAGATCGGAATCCGGCCGTCCTTGCCGCCTTTGAAGAGAAGATCGAGCACGGGCCGTGCGACGTTGCGGGCGCGCCCCGACGAGGGTTCGAGATGCATGCGAAAGCCGGGACCGGCATTCACCTCTATGATGCCGCCGCCGGTTTCGCTCACCGGCCATGAGATGTCGGGACAGACGAAGTCGATCCCGGCAATGTCGAGACCGACGATCTGTGCCGCCCGCCTGGCGATCAGCGCGTTTTCGGGATGGATTTCTTCCGTTCGGTCGATCGCGGTCCCACCGGTGGAGAGATTGGCGGTGGGCCGCAAGAGCACCATTTGACCCGGCGCCGGAACGCTCGCCAGGGTGAGCTGCGATTTTGACAGGAAATGCTCGACACATTCGTCGATCTCGATGCGGGTCAATACCGAGGAATGGCCCTCTCCCCTTCGTGGGTCGCGGTTCGTCTCCTCGACGAGCTCGGCGACAGAACTCCGGCCATCGCCGACCACATGGGCCGGAACCCTCTCGGCAAGCGCCACGACCTTTCCACCGATCACCAGGATCCTGTGGTCCGAGCCGACGAAATGCTGCTCGACGATAACGCTGCGGCTGTATTCTCGCGCCTGTTCGAAGCCCCAGCGGACCTCGTCTTCTGTTGCCAAACCGATGTTGACGCCGCTTCCATGATTGCCATCGAGTGGTTTGGTGACCACGGGGTAGCCCAGCCGTGCTGCCGCCGCGACTGCGTCCTGCGCCGATCGCACCAGCTCCCCGCGTGGCACCGGCAGGCCGGCCTGTTGCAGCAGGAATTTGGTCAGGTCCTTATCCGAGGCGATCTCGGTCGCAATCTCGGAAGTGAGGTCGCTGCAACTGGCGCGGATGCGCTTCTGATGCTTTCCGTGACCAAACAGCACGAGGCTGCTGTCGTCGATCCGCGCCGCCGGAATGCCTCGCCTCTCGGCCTCGCGCACCAAGGAAGCAGTCGTAGGCCCCAAGGCACGCTCGGCGGCCAGAAGCTTGAGCTGCTGCAGCCTGGCTGCGAACTCGAATGGCCCCTGCGTTTCCGCAATGTCGCCGAGCCCCTCGACACCATGCAGATTGGCCGGCAGCAGGCTGTCCACCAGTTCGAGCGCGACGCGTCCGGCGAGCAGCCCGACAAGCTCATCCTTGTAGGCGAACATGACGTTATAAGTGCCGGGACTGCCTTTGACCGACCGTGTCTTTCCTCGTGTCACCCGGTGACCGAGCATGCTCTGCAGTTCCAGGGCGACATGCTCGACGACGTGGCCGAGCCAGGTTCCTTCCTGCATGCGGCGGACGAAGCCGCCGGCGGCGCCATAGCTACAGCCATGGCCCGCAAGGCCGGGCAACAGTCGGACGATTTGTTCGGAAAACCCAGGCAGTTTGTCTGTCGGGAACGCCTCAAGTGCTCCGAGGTCGATCCGAATCTGGACCATTGGCGTCATGCTATAGAGGTGCGGCCCGCGAAACACGCGGGCGTCCACGACGCGGATAGGGCGAAAACGCGAGGCGCCCCGATGAATTTCTTTGTCCGACATAGTCCGTTTCTCCTGACTAACTCCGCAACATCCGGAGGATCGGTTAGTTCCCGGCCTTTCAGCCCCAAATATTTTTGCAGGAGAGAGAAACAAAAGTGGCCGTTAACATATGTTGGCCCAAGAACACCCTCTGGTCATCTCGGCCACGTACGGTCGCTGTTCTGAGGGCTACTTATCTCTCGGGACGAGGCGGGCCAGGCATTCGCTCCTCTTCACAAGCATTCGCCGGGCACACCGCGGCCGTTGAGCTAGTGCCCGGCTTTGCTCATGGCGACCCATTGTGCGGGTGCAGCACTGAGGCATTAATCTTCAGCACGCCTTCGGCACCCGGGAACATTTCCAGACGCGTCAGGTTTGGAACCATCCTTGCACCGGAACTACAGCCATGCAGAGTCGAAAATCGGTGAAGGCCGCGCTTGTCAAGGAGATCGACGCGGTCCGCCTTCGTATCTCGCTGCTTGAAAGCGAGTTATGCAGAGATGGCAGACCCAGGCAAATTGGATGGCGTTCAGGATACGAACTGAACGCCCACAAAGCCCGCCTTGCTCGACTGGAGACCGTGCTTGCCCACTATCCGTCGGCACCGGCGGCCCGGGCATCGAAACAGCAACAGCTTGAGTTGCGCGCAAGGCAACCAAGTAATTTTGGGGAAACGCCATGGCTGACAGACCCTCAATCAGAACTCCGCTAGCTCGAGTGCGGGGCCTTGGATCGGCGAAACACGGAACCGAAACGTTCATGCTGGAGCGGCTGACATCTGCTGCCCTGTTGATCCTTGTCATTTACATCGTCGCGGTCGTTATAATGCTGGTCGGTGAGCCTCGAGACGCCGTCCTCAGCGTCGTAGGATCGATCTATGTCGCGCCAGCCCTTATTGGCTTCATTCTCGTAAGCTGCGTTCACATGCGGCTTGGAATGCAATCGATCATCGAAGATTACTGCCATGCCACCGTGCTCAAATCGCTTCTTCTGATCGCCAATTGGTTATTCTGCTGGGCAGTCGCGCTCGCAAGCTTGTTCGCTGTGCTGTTAATCAGCTTCAGATAGCGATCCGGTTCTCAGCTGCAGCCAACGTCTGCCACCGGCAGGCTGAAGTTCGCCTCAGCGGCGAACCGGGCTGGCTTGCGCAAAGGAGTTCGACAACCCGGCCTCATCTGATTTGCGGCAGCCTGTCCCATTGATGGAAAGGGGGTGGAGAGGTCAGCTCCCACTCCAATGTGGTAGCTCCTGGCCCCCATGGGTTCATGCCGGCGGCTCTTTGCCGGTAGAAAGCTTCCAAGATGCCGAAGAGGAAAATCACGACACTCGCGGCCGACAGGTACGATCCATACGAGGACACCATGTTCCAGCCGGCGAATGCGTCGGGATAGTCGACATAGCGACGCGGCATGCCCGCCAATCCAAGGAAGTGATGGGGGAAGAAGACGAGGTTCACGCCGACGAAGGTCGTCCAGAAATGGACCCCAGCCAGAAGCGGATTGTAGAGATATCCCGTCATTTTCGGAAACCAGTAATACCAGCCCGCGAAGATGCCGAAGATCGCTCCCAGTGAAAGTATGTAGTGGAAATGCGCGACGACGAAGTATGTGTCGTGCAGTTCACGGTCGAGGCCGGCATTTGCGAGTTGAACGCCCGTCACCCCGCCTACGGTGAACAGGAATATGAAGCCGAGGGCCCAGAGCATCGGCGTCCGCAGGCTGACCGAACCGCCCCACATGGTTGCAATCCAGGAGAACACTTTTATCCCGGTCGGCACTGCGATCACCATCGTGGCGAAGGTGAAGTAGCGCTGCGTGTCGAGGCCTATCCCGCTGGTGTACATATGGTGGGCCCAGACGACGAAGCCGATCACCCCGATCGCCACGATCGCGTAGACCATCCCGAGATACCCGAAGATCGGCTTTCGCGAGAAGGTCGAGATCACCTGGCTGACGATGCCGAACGCCGGCAGGATCATGATGTAGACTTCCGGGTGGCCGAAGAACCAGAAGAGATGCTGGTACAGCAGCGGGTCGCCTCCGCCGTCCGGCGCGAAGAACGTGGTTCCGAAGTTGCGATCGGTCAGGAGCATGGTGATGGCGCCGGCCAGCACCGGCAGAGCCAGCAGCAGGAAGGCGGTGATGAGGATCGACCACACAAACAGGGGCATCTTGTGCAGGGTTATCCCCGGCGCGCGCATGTTGAAGATGGTGGTGATGAAGTTGATGGCTCCCAGGATCGAGGAGGCGCCCGCAATGTGCAGAGACAGGATGACCAGATCCACGGCGGGACCGGGATGGCCGGAGGTCGACAGCGGCGGGTACAGGAACCAGCCGGTCCCAGGGCCATAGCCGCCGGGGACGCTGGGCATGAAGATCGACAATAAAAGCAACATCAATGCCGGCGGCAGCAGCCAGAACGAGATGTTGTTCATGCGCGGGAAGGCCATGTCGGGGGCGCCGATCATGATCGGAACCATCCAGTTGGCGAAGCCGCCGATCAGGGCGGGCATCACAGTGTAGAAGATCATGATCAGCGCGTGGGCCGTGGTGAAGACGTTGTAAAGCTGCTTGCCGGCGTCGATCGCCGCGTCGCCCTGGTAACCGTAGATCATCGACGCCAGTCCGGGGAAAAACTGGATCCCGGGTTGCTGCAGCTCGATTCGCATGCTCACCGACAAGAGCATGCCGATCACCCCCGCGATGAAAGCGAAGACCAGATAGAGTGTGCCGATGTCCTTGTGGTTGGTCGAAAACAGCCATCGGGTGATGCCGCTCGGCTGATGGCCGTCGAGACCGCCCGGATCTGCCGCCGTATATTCGTTCATGACCTTCTCCGCTTGAGCCGTCCGTCGCCAGCATCGAACCGTGCTGGAACTTGATTGTTCCCTCCACCGAACCGACAGCCAGGAACATTCCACGGAAGCCGCTGTTAGGTTCCGCGCGGCCGACCCTGCGCGGCTGAGGATCGACGTCCATGCTGGCGATAATTGCTGCGACACTGGTTCTGACGACGGTGGTTGGTGGGCTGATATCCGCCTTCTGGCTCGAGGCGCGTCATGGTCTCCATGACCCCATGCCGCCGGACATGTCGGTGCGCAGGCAACTGAACGCCCCGGCCTGGAGCCGGTGGTCCTGACATGGACGCGATCACCGCGACACTCGACCCGAGAACGCGAGCCGGCTGGCTGCTGCTCGGCTTCGCGCTCGGCGGTTTCTTCGACGGCATCGTCCTGCATCAGATCCTGCAATGGCATCATCTTCTCTCGGGCGTCGCCGATCCGGTGGGTTCCGACCTGCGCTTCCAGATCATGGCCGACGGCCTCTTCCATCTTTGCATGTATGTGCTCGCCGTCGCCGGCACGGTGCTGCTGGTGGCCGCGAGGGCGGCCGGCGCGCGGCCCGGGACCACCACGGAGATCCTGCGGCTCGCCTTCGCCGGGTTCGGCGTCTGGCATGTCGTCGATGCCGTCGTGTTTCACTGGCTGCTGGGTCTGCACCGGATCAAGATGAACAGCGACTTGCCGCTCGCCTGGGATATTGCGTGGCTGGTCATCTTCGGCATCGTGCCGCTTGTGTTGGTGCTGGTGCTGCCCAACCGCGGCGGACCGGCACGCGGTGCTTCGGCAGCGCTGACCAGCATCGTCCTGCTTGCGGGACTGGCAGCCGGCGCCGGCCCGTTCTTCAACGGCGCCGCCAATTCCATCATCGTCTTTCGGGCCGGGATGGAACCGGCGGCGATGATGCGGGCCGTTGAAGTCGCCGACGCCCATCTCAAATGGGTCGACGCCAGCGGCACCATCTGGGCGGTCGACCGCGTCTCATGGCGCGGGTTGGTAGCTCTTCACGCGCGCGGCGCCCTTGTGGTCAGCACGACGCCTGTCATTGCCGGATGCCTTGCCTGGACCGATGCCGCCGGAGTGAGCAGTAGCTCCAGCCAGCAGCGAGGCACTCCTGCCAGGCTATGACTTCCGGACAGGGATAGGGGAGTATCAAGCATGCAATTCGCCACCGAGAGCAGCCACGGCCGGAGCCTGACACCGCGCATCGTCGTGGTCGGCGGAGGCTTTGCCGGTCTGGAGGTTGCCAAGGCGCTCGGCAAGGCGGAAATCGGGGTGACGATCATCGACCGCCACAATCACCACCTGTTCCAGCCCTTGCTCTATCAGGTTGCAACCGCCGCCTTGTCGGCGCCTGACATCGCCGAGCCCATCCGCAAGATCCTGGGCCGCTATCCCTCGGTTCAGGTCCTCTTCGGCGATGTCACCGAGATCGGCACCGAGGCCAGGATACTGGTGCTGGCCGATGGGACCACGGTCCCCTACGACATCCTGGTCTTGGCCACTGGTTCGCAGCCATTCTATTTCGGCCAGGAGAGCTGGGCTCGGGTCTGTCCCGGTTTGAAGACCATCGAGGACGCGCGCACGATCCGGTCACGGCTGCTGCTATCGTTCGAGCACGCGGAACGGACCACCGATCCAGTCGAGCAATCCCGGCTGATGACGATCGCCATTATCGGCGGCGGCCCGACCGGTGTCGAACTGGCGGGCTCGATCGCCGAACTCAGCCGGCACACACTGGCGCGCGACTTCCGCAACATCCGGCCCGAGAAGACAAGGATCATACTGGTAGAAGCCGGCGAGCGTCTGCTCGCCGGATTCGCCCCGGAGCTTTCCAGATATGCACGTCTGCGCCTTGAAAGCCTGGGCGTCGAGGTCGCGCTCGGCAACCGGGTCGAGGCGATCGAAGCGCATCAGATCACCGTCGGCGGCCAGGTGATCCCGGTGGCCTTGACGCTCTGGGCCGCCGGGGTGGCGGCTTCTCCGCTGGTCGCCCAGCTTGGTGTCGGGCTCGACCGCGGCGGTCGGGTGAAGGTCGAATCCGACCTGCAGGTCGTCGGCCATCCCGATGTCTTCGCGCTTGGCGACGTCGCACTGGTCCTCGATGGGAACGGCCAGCCATTGCCGGGTCTTGCCCAGGTCGCCAAGCAGCAGGGCGAGCACCTCGGCAAGGCACTGGCACGCCGGATAGATGCTGGCGATACGCTGCCCGCTTTTGTCTTCAGCAATCGAGGCAACACGGCCATTGTCGGCCGCCACGCTGCCGTGTTCGAATCGGGTAGGCTGAAACTGAAAGGCTGGTTCGCCTGGTCTGCCTGGGCGCTCATCCATGTCTACCTGCTCGTCGGTTTTCAGCACCGCGTTCAGGTCTCGATCCAGTGGCTCTGGCGCTACCTGACCTATGAGCGTGGCGCCCGGCTCATCGCCGAGGAGCGAGTCGAACCGGGTTCGAAATCATCGCCGGGAGCGGCCCCGAGAGAGCCGCTGCCAACCAAGGCAGACGCCGCCCCGGCATTGCACGCCCGCACTGACTAGATTGCCGGGTGCTCAGTTCGGAGACAGTGGCGATGCGGGGGTCAGCTCTGGATTCCGCCACGGCCCGGCGTCCCACGGCAGCCCGAACCTCGATAATCGAGGCGGGTGGTTCCCAGCTTGTATCCCGTGCCGGCCTGATGGATCCGGATGGCACCAACGACGTTGCGTCCCTATATGCACAAATGAACACAGGCTCCTCGAGAAGGGAGCTGTTGAACCCCTCTTCAGAGACAGCTTGTCATGACGTCACCTGCGACTGCTGAACAACCCCCGGTCATTCAGATGGGGCTTCCCGCCCTGAGCAACAGCTATGGGCAACTGCCGGAGCGCTTCTTCGCGCAAACAGATCCGAAGCCGGTGTCCGAACCGCGGCTGATCCGGTTCAACCGGCCCCTCGCCGAGGAACTCGGGCTCGATGCCGACCTGCTTACCAGCCCGGATGGAGTGGCGATGCTGGCCGGCAACAAATTTCCGGAAGGCTTGCAGGCAATCGCTCTGGCCTATGCGGGCCACCAGTTCGGAAACTTCGTGCCTCAACTCGGCGACGGGCGCGCTCTGCTTCTTGGCGAAGTGGTGGACGTCAACGGCATTCGCCGTGACATCCAGCTGAAGGGATCGGGACCAACGCGGTTCTCGCGCAACGGTGACGGCCGCGCCGCACTCGGCCCTGTCCTGCGCGAATATGTCGTCAGCGAAGCGATGGCGGCGCTCGGCATTCCGACGACGCGAAGCCTTGCGGCGGTGCTCACCGGCGACCCGGTCTATCGCGAGGTCCGGCTGCCCGGCGCCGTCCTGACACGGGTGGCGGCAAGCCATATCAGGATCGGCACGTTCCAATATTTCGCCGCGCGCCACGACACCGAGGCGCTCAAGATATTGGCCGACTATGCCATTCAGCGTCACTTCCCACAGCTCGCGGGGGAAGCACGGCCGTACCGGGCTTTGCTGGAGGCCGTTGTCGCCGCACAGGCGGACCTGGTGGCGCGCTGGATGCTGGTCGGCTTCATCCATGGCGTCATGAACACCGACAATATGTCGATCTCGGGCGAGACGATCGACTATGGTCCATGCGCCTTTATGGACGCCTATGACCCCAGCGCGGTGTTCAGTTCGATAGACCGCGCCGGCCGCTATGCCTATGCCAACCAGCCTCGTGTCGCCACATGGAACCTTGCGCGCTTTGCCGAGACCCTGCTGCCGCTCATGAGCACGGACGAGAATGAAGCAGTGTCTGAAGCGGAAGAGGTGCTGAGGTCGTTCCAGGCCTCCTATGAGGCTGTGTTGCAGCGCGGCTTCCGCAGAAAACTCGGACTGCTGACCGAAGCGGAAGGCGACTTGCAGCTCGCTGCCGACTTTCTGGATGTGCTGGCTCGCGGCGAAGCGGATTTTACGCTCGGCTTCCGGCGCCTGGGCGATGACCTCGACGCTGCGGACGGCCAAGGCACGGCGCGGCAGTTGTTTAAGGATCCAGGTGCATTCGATGCCTGGTCGGCGCGGTGGCGCCAGCGCATCGCAAGCGAGGGCGACATGGCCACGCGCTGTTCTGCCATGCAATCGGTCAATCCCAAATTCATCCCCCGCAATCATCGCATCGAGGCGATGATCCAGGCGGCGTTGGGCGGCGACTTCAGACCGTTCGAGGAGATTCTGGCGGTCGTCAGCCGTCCCTTCGATGAGCAGCCGGGAATGGAACGCTTTGCTGAGCCGCCACGCCCGGATGAGCGCGTCCTGCAGACATTCTGCGGTACATGAGACATTCGTGATGGTCGCTTAACATGTGCAAATGCGGAAGACCCATTAGCAAGCTATCGTCACGGGCACTCTCGTAGGGGCTGAGCTATGACGATCATAGAATTGGCATTCGAATTGCTGGCACGGAAGCTCGTAGACCGTACCGGAATATCAGACGAAGATGCTCGAGACCTTGTCGCAGCCATGGGAGCTGACTGGTCATCGCTCGTGCGAGCAGCGAGGGCGATCAAAGAGGCTTAGGTCTTTTGACGTCGTTTTAGCTGCCATCAGCTGCAGGGAGAGCGGACCTGAGGCTGCTGCCGCGATCCAGGCGCGACACCATCACCGATCATGTCAGCAACGTGGTCAAGCACTGTATTTCGGTCGCTCGAAATCGACCGGATACAACACGCTGCTCTCCTGAAAGCCACTGAAGCCCGCTACGCAAGTCGCCGGAAGCTCGCAATAAACTGCGATAGCAGCCCAGTCTTGAGGTTTATATTGCAGGCCCGCATCACTGGCGGGGCGACGCGGGCCTGCCCAGAGATTGCCTGTCCTCGACAAGCAACGCAGGCCCTGCCGTTCGTTGAAATCCGCGTTGGGAGTCAGATTCCGTCGGCACCGAAATCACAGGTGCTGACGAAGCAGACGGAACTTCCCCCCACGATCACGGTTTGGAGTCACGAGACCAACCAAGGAGATGCAGATGTCGAGCAAAATGCCGCCCGTGCCGCCTGAGAACCAGAGCCAGAAGGGTCGAGGAGAAGGGCGACAGATTAGCCACGATGATGCCCAGCACGGCACTCACGGAGCGCCGGATCCGGAGCGCCAAGGGCAGCAAGCCAACACCAAGGTCAACACCACTCATCAGGGCCGTCAGCAGGATCGGTGATCATGTCCACATCGAAGAAACACCCGAACACGATCCGGCAGGGCGGGCCAGGCGCATCGCACGAGAACGCCAGAAAACCCCTGCAGGTCAACAAACCCCCGGCGGATGAAGACCGTCGATCCAAAAGCCGAGTTTCAGGGGGTGGTGGTGAAAAGGACAGTCATCATTCGCACAATCCAGCCAAGAAGGGTAGCAACAGTTGAACCCACGGCTTTGTGAATGATTGTGCTAAAGCGCGCCGCGTGTGCATGTCGTTGTCTCACAACCGAGCCATTTTTTGAGTGACATGCATTAGCCGGACCAGGGTAAGGATCGGCGAGTCCAGACGCCCGGAAAAACCGGAGGCCGTGGGCCCGCACCACTGGCGGAGCGATGCGGGCCCGGCCAAGGGTTACGGCCCTCGACCAGCAGCGAGGGGCTCGCTGCCGCATCCAGAACAAGCCCCGTAATTTCAGGTTCCGCTAATATACAAAAAAGCCGGCCACCTTTCGGCAGCCGGCCAGTTCCAACAGAACAAGGGAACGTGCACTGATGGGGCAGTGCAACGCCCGAAGTGTTTCAAGGCGACGATGTTCCACCGGAAATCCACAGATTCGCCGTTTCGATCTACATTGGCCGGATTGAAAGATCTTTGACGATCTCTCCCAAGTTCTCGCGGAGCCCGGTCCGACGTGTGGCGCCCTGTCTGCGCCTTGGCTCTCTATGCGGCCAGTAAGCTCATCTTTGAAGAATGCCCGCCGCGGCTGCCGCGCGCGTCAAACACCGGCGTGCAATTGGTCGAGCGCGCGGCAGACCGGGGACGCGTCAAGTCGAGCGTCGGTCGACGTAGGTGTAGACGCCGGCCCCAATGGCGACCGCGCCGACCGTGATCACGATCGATGGCGCGCCCATCAAACTGGCAAAGACCGCCCAGATGAGGGCGATGACGATAGCGCCGAGTGTTCCCAGGATCAGTTTCGGCATTGTCTACCCCTCCACGTTCGGACCGCCCGTCGATGGTCGTCACCCACCGGTCATGCGAAACGCCGCATGAAAGCACAGTGTGGCCCATGAGGTGAAGGGCCGCGCCGGAATACTCCGGTGCGAAAAAGATGATGCCCGCGCCGCCAAAGCCCGGGTGTTCAATAGCCAAATGGCTGGACCGGCGCCTAGCGCCTCAGCGCGTGGACTTCCGCCATGCTTTCGCCGCCCATCGGCAGGGCCATGTCATCATCGAGCAGCCGGGTGATGCGGGCAAAGCCCGTAAACGCCTTCCTGGCTGCTTCGGCCGACATTCTGCCCGACAGGGCCGCGGAGCAGCAATTCACGGCGCACTGATACACAGGCCCACGCCGTCCCAATGGCCATTTCTGCAAAAAGACCATCGCTTCGGCAACGCTATCGACTTCCTCGACGGGGTGTCCCTGCCCGCGCGCAATGCGCACGGGCGTAAAGAAATGCAAGCGGTCCATTTTGTTCTCTCCCTGGTCGGCCGCAGCGCGAACCAACCCTACTAAATTCGCGGATGGCGCGTTTGTTCCGCTTATTGCAAAAAAATCTGCGCTGGTGGGCTTGGGTTGCCGACGCCCGCTTTTGTCCGGAACGTTAGGCCGGCTGATGCATTTCGCTCTCGTGATTGCCTTGAGGGACACGTTCAAACCATGCGCATAGCCCATGTCGCCCCTTTGCACGAATCGGTGCCACCCCTTCTCTATGGCGGCACCGAGCGCATCGTTTCCTATCTGACCGAAGGGCTGGTCGAACTCGGCCATGAGGTGACGCTGTTCGCCAGCGGCGACAGCCGGACGTCGGCCAGACTGATACCAGGTCGCGAACGCGCGCTACGCCTCGATCCGCGCCCGCTGAAATCGGACACGGCGGCGCATCTTGCGATGCTTGCCGATGTGAGGAACCGAGCCCACGACTTTGATATCATTCATTTTCATCTCAGCCATTTCCTGCATTTCTCGTTCTTCGAGACCATGCCGGACAAGACGGTGACGACGCCTCATGGCCGGCTCGATTATGTCGATCTGGCGCCAGCCTATGAGCGTTTTCCGCGCTTTCCGCTGATCTCGATCTCGCATAGCCAGAAGACCGGGCTTGCGAATGCCAATTGGCTGGCCACCATCCATCACGGGCTGCCGACGGGTCTCTATCAGCCGACCTTCGAGACGGCGGCGGGCGAACCATACCTTGCCTTTCTCGGCCGGCTTTCGCGCGACAAGCGGCCGGACCGGGCCATCGACATCGCCTTGCGCTCGGGCATGAAGCTCAAGCTGGCGGCAAAGATCGGCGACGATGATCGCGCCTATTTCCATGAGACGATCGAGCCATTGATCGATGGCGACCGCATCGACTATATCGGCGAGATCGCCGAGGGTGAGAAGACTGAATTCCTCGGCAATGCCGCTGGTCTGCTGTTTCCGATAGACTGGCCCGAGCCGTTCGGCCTTGCCGCGATCGAGGCGATGGCGTGCGGTACGCCAACCATCGGCTGGAACTGCGGTGCGTTGCCGGAAGTCATCGACCATGGCGTTACCGGATTTGTCGTCGATTCTCTCGATGCCGCGGTCGCCGCAGTGCCGGCCTTGCTGCAGCTCGACCGGCGAAAGGTGCGCGCCGTCTTCGAAAGTCGGTTCTCCGCCAACAGGATGGCGCGCGACTATCTCACTGCCTATGCGCGTTTCATCGGCGCCCCGGCTGAATCGAAAGCATCGTGAACGACGGCGGACGTTCCGAGCCTGAAACAGAGATTTGTGACTGATGACCGAACTTGACGAGCGCAAGCTCGACCCTGCCGTTGCCCTTGCCTCCCTGGACGAAACCGCGCCGCGCGAGCCGCACCGGCTGTTTGCCCTCAAGCAGGGTGACTGTTTTGCCGTGGCCGATGCCTACGGCGATATCAGGGGTGCGGGCGACGGTTTCTTCCGTGACGACACCCGGGTGCTGTCGGAGTTCAGGCTCACCGTCGGCGGCCGGCAGACATCGCTGCTCGGCGCCTCCCTCAGCCAGGACAATGTGCTGTTCACCAGCAATATGACCAATTTGCCGATGCAAAGCGTCGGTGGCCGCGACATCCCGCAGGGCGCCATCCATATCGAGCGCGTCAGGCTGTTGTGGCAGGACCGGCTGTTCGAGCGCATCACCCTTTCCAACTACAGCCAGGAGCATTCGGCAATCCGCGTCTCGCTGCATTTTGCCGCCGATTTCCGGGACATGTTCGAGGTCCGCGGTTCGACCCGGCCGAAGCGCGGAATGGCGCATGCAGCGGAGATCGAGCCTGCCTCGGTGCTGCTGCGCTATGACGGACTGGACGGGCTGGCGCGGGTGTCGGCGATCTCGTTCTCGCAGCCGCCAGACCAGTTGAGCGCCGAGCGCGCGGATTTCCTCATCGCAGTGACCAAGCGCAGCAGCAAGATGCTTTACGTCGAGGTCGGCGCGGAACTGACCGAAACGCCCGACCGCGACCGCTTCCGGGCGGCCGCGGCGCGCGCCCGTTTCGGCATGCGGGCCAAGCGCCGCCATGGCGCGACGGTGCACAGTTCGGGTCGCGTCTTCAACGATTGGGTCGAACGCGCCCGCGCGGATGTCGCCTTGCTGACCACCGAGTTGTCGACCGGCCCCTACCCCTATGCCGGCATCCCCTGGTTTTCGACGGCCTTCGGCCGTGACGGCGTCATCTCGGCGCTGCAGATGCTATGGCTCAACCCCGGCCTGGCGCGCGGCGTGCTTGCCTTCCTCGCCCAGCACCAGGCGACCGAGACATCGCCTTTCAGCGACTCGCAGCCCGGCAAGATCATGCACGAGACGCGCAAGGGCGAGATGGTGGCGCTGCAGGAACTGCCTTTCGGCCGCTACTATGGCGGCGTCGATACCACGCCGCTCTACATCCACCTCGCTTGCGCCTATGCCGAACGCACCGGCGACATGGACTTCATCGCCAGCCTGTGGCCGTCTCTCTGCGCCGCCGCCAAGTGGACGGAAGAGGCGAGCCGCGCAACCGGCTTCGTCACCTATCAGCGCGCTGCCGAATCCGGCCTTGCGAACCAGGGCTGGAAGGACAGCTTCGACTCCGTCTTCCACGCCGACGGGCGCATCCCCAAGGGGCCGATCGCGCTGGTCGAAGTGCAGGGTTATGTCTTCGCCGCCTTCAGGGGCCTTGCCGCTCTCGCCCGCCGCCGGGGCGAGTTCGCGCAGGCCGAGCACTGGGAAAATCGCGCCGAAGAGATGCGGATCGCCGTCGAGCGTGATTTCTGGCTGGACGATCTCGGGTTCTATGCGCTGGCGATCGACGGCGCCGGAGAGCCGTGCAAGGTGCGCACCTCGAATGCCGGACACCTGCTCTATGTCGGCCTGCCCGAACCGGCGCGGGCTAAGATGGTCGCCGACCAGTTGCTTTCGGCTTCCTTCCACTCCGGCTGGGGGGTGCGAACGCTTTCCGACGATGCTGTGCTGTTCAACCCGATGTCGTACCACAATGGTTCCATCTGGCCGCATGACACGGCGATGTGCGGCGCCGGCCTGGCGCGGTTCGGCGAGCGTGACAGCGTGGTGCGGCTGATGAGCGGTACGTTCGAATCGGCAGTGCATTTCAACATGCGACTGCCAGAACTGTTCTGCGGTTTCACCCGCTCGCCGGGCGAAGCGCCGATCGCCTACCCCGTCGCCTGCCTGCCGCAAGCGTGGTCCGCAGGCTCGGCCTTCATGCTGATGCAGGCGTGCCTCGGTCTGGAAATCGACGGCTGGAACGGCGAAATCCACGTCACTCGACCCCGTTTGCCGATCGGCATCGATACGCTGACGCTCAGGCATCTGGGTGTCGGCGAAAAGAGGGTCGATCTTACCTTCCAGCGCGTCGGCGACCGCGTCGTCGCCTTTCTCGCCGACCGCCATGAAGGGCTGGTTCCGCTGATCGTGCGGACATGATCTGAACGGCCTTCAACGGGAACCGAACCCAGGGTTTGTGCGTTGCGAAAAACACAGGTTCTCACGGGCGATCGTCGGCTGCGAACACTCAAATCGAACCATGAAGAAAAAGGCCCTGACGGCCAAAATTGAGTTGGAATTGGAATGACTGATTATGGCATGGCCCTGCTCTGGGTCTTGATCCTTGCAAGCCTTGGCCTTTCGATTCTAGCCGTTCTGTTATCGATCTCCAGGCAACGTCGTAGCCATAGCTTGACGGTTGCACCGACTGCCGGCGAGGACGTCGCATCGGAAGCGACGCGCAAGGTCTTGCGGGAGTTCGAGAAGAACGGACAATCTCCCGACGCGGCGCTGGTGAACTGGTCGCCCGACACCTTGCGCAAGATACTTGCCGACGACCTGCCGGACGCGCAGGTCATCGTCGTCTCGAACCGAGAACCCTATATCCACAACATCAAGGACGACGGCGTCGAGCTTCTGGTGCCGGCCAGCGGCCTGGTGTCGGCGCTTGAGCCTATCACCCGCGCCTGCAGCGGCACCTGGATCGCCTATGGCGGCGGAACGGCGGATCGTCTGACGGTCGATAGCAACGATCGGGTTCAGGTGCCGCCGGACAATCCGTCCTATACGCTGCGCCGCGTGTGGCTGAGCGACGACGAATATCAGGGCTACTATCTCGGCTTTGCCAATGAAGGGCTTTGGCCGCTCTGCCATATCGCCTTCACCCGGCCGGTCTTCCGTGCCTCGGACTGGGAGGCCTATGAGGTCGTCAACCGCAAATTCGCCGATATGGTGGTTGCCGAGGCGCGCAATGAGCGGCCGATCGTGCTGGTTCAGGATTACCATTTCGCGCTCCTGCCGCGCATGATCCGCGAGCGCCTGCCGGAGGCGATCATCATCACCTTCTGGCACATCCCGTGGCCGAACTCCGAAGTGTTCAGCATCTGCCCATGGCGCGAACGCGTTCTTGATGGACTGCTCGGGAGCTCGATCATCGGCTTTCACACCCAGTTTCATGCCAATAATTTCACTGAAAGCGTAGACCGGTTCCTGGAAAGCCGCATCGAGCGCGCCGACGCCGCGATCTCGTATGGCGGGCGGACGACCCTGGTGCACGCCTATCCCATCTCCATCGAATGGCCGGCCGAACTCCTGGCGAAACTGCCACCGGTCGAGGAAAGCCGCGCCCGCCTGCGTGAGCGGTTCGGCCTGTCGGCGGACGTCAAGCTGTGCGTCGGCGTCGAGCGCCTGGACTACACCAAGGGCATCCTCGACCGCTTCCATGCGCTGGACGAATTGTTTACGCGCCACCCCGAGTGGATCGGCAAGGTAGTGTTCCTGCAGATTGCTGCCCCAAGCCGCGGCACGTTGCCGGCCTACCAGCAATTGCACGATGAATGCCTGCGTTATGCCAACGAGCTCAACCAGCGCTACGGTCATGACGGCTACAAGCCCGTGGTCATGGTGGCTGAGCACCATTCGCAGCAACAGGTCTATGAGATCTATCGCGCCGCCGACATCTGCATGGTCACCAGCCTGCATGACGGCATGAACCTCGTAGCCAAGGAATTCGTCGCCGCGCGTGACGACGAACAGGGCGTGCTGTTGCTCAGCACGTTTGCCGGCGCGTCGCGCGAACTGCTGGAAGCACTGATCGTCAATCCTTACGACGCGGCGATGATGAGCCAGGTGCTGCTGCAGGCGCTAACCATGTCACCGGACGAACAACGCGAGCGCATGCGCCCGATGCGCGAAATAGTGCGCGACAACAATGTCTTTCGCTGGGCCGGCAGCATGCTGCTCGATGCGGCGCGCCTGCGCAAACGCGGCGACCTCGAAAGAGCGACAAGTGTCGCCGAGCGGCCCGCAAACACCGACACCAACATCGTCTCGCTGTTCGACCGCATGCGGAAGGTGGCGTCATGAATAGCCTGTCAAAAGCACCGGGCCTGCCAACCGCACCCGACCTGCCGGAAGGACAATGGGCGCTTTTCCTCGATATCGACGGCACGTTGCTGGAGCACGCGGCGCACCCCGACGCCGTGTCCGTAAGCGACGAACTGCGCAACCTCCTCGGCGTCGTCGATGAACGGCTGGACGGCGCTGTCGCCTTTATCACCGGCCGCTCGGTCGAAGGCGCCGACCGCCTGTTTCATCCGTTGAAGCTGCGTGTTGCCGGTCTCTATGGGCTGGAACACCGGCTGACGCCGGACGGCCCGGTCGTTACCGCCGATGCTCCCGCCGATATCGCTGCCCTTGCCGACGCCATCGAGGCCGAACTGGATGACGGCCTTGTTCATATCGAGCGCAAGGGTCCGATCCTCGCCATCCATACGCGTGCGGCGCCGCATCTGCTGGCCAGGGCAACGCATCTTGCCGAACAGGCATTGACCGAGCTTCCCAAGGGCTATCGGGTTATCCCGGGCAACGCCGGCGTCGAACTCATGCCGCTCGAAGCGGCCAAGGGCGCTGCCGTGCGGCGTTTCATGGCAATCCCGCCCTTTGCCGGACGGCGGCCGGTCTTTCTCGGCGACGACACCGCCGACGAAAACGGTTTCGAGGCGATCAACGAGGCCGGCGGCATCTCGATCCGGGTCAAGCCGCGTGGGCCGACCGTGGCCCAATACAGGCTCGATGATGTCACCTGCGCGATAGCTTGGCTTGCCGCCAATTTCGACGCATCACCGGCTCTCAACCGCAAAGCGTCCTGATCGCTGCCGCCTGCGGATCGAATCAAGATACGCCGCGTTTGCGCCGACCTTCGCCAAAAGCCGATCGATAAGCGCTGTTCTCATTGAATATCTTTAAGGCCAAAGCCGGCAAATGGATTGCTTGCCGGTTCCCCTGCGTCAGGCATAACCTGCGCAGTCGACGCGTGAGGGCGCGTGCGGCATCAAGGGGAGGACATCGCAGTGACCATACAAGGCGCATCACCTGATCTATACAATGAGGATCTGGCTCCGGCCAAAGTCCGAAACTGGGGGCCGTTCTCGATCTTCAACGTCTGGACGTCGGACGTCCACAGCCTCTGGGGCTATTATCTCGCCGCAAGCCTGTTCCTGTTTTGCGGCGGCTTCGTCAATTTCATCATCGCCATCGGCATCGGTTCGCTGATCATCTACGCGCTGATGAACATGGTCGGCTATGCCGGCGTGAAGACCGGCGTGCCCTACCCCGTGCTGGCGCGCGCCTCCTTCGGCATCTGGGGCGCCAACATTCCGGCCCTGGTGCGCGCCATCGTCGCCTGCTTCTGGTACGGCGCGCAGACGGCGGCGGCATCGGGCGCGATCGTGGCGTTGCTGATCCGCTCGCAATGGTTCGCCGATTTCAACGCCAACACGCATTTCCTCGGCCACACGGGTCTGGAAGTGATCTGTTTTGTGGTCATCTGGGCACTGCAATTGCTGATCATCCAGAACGGCATGGAAACGGTGCGCCGCTTCCAGGATTGGGCCGGACCGGCGGTGTGGGTGATGATGTTGATCCTGGCGATCTATCTCTGTGTAAAATCCGGGAGATTTGCCTTCACCAGCGACATCCCGATGGATGTGCTGCTCGACAAGACAAAGGATGCCGGCGTACCCGGAACCCCTGGCTCCTGGACGTCGCTGTTTGCGGTGGCGGCGATCTGGGTCACCTATTTCTCAGCGCTCTATCTCAATTTCTGCGATTTCGCCCGCTATGCCCCAGACAAGGCATCGCTGCGCAAGGGCAACATCTGGGGCCTGCCGATCAATCTCATCCTGTTCTCGCTGGTCGCCGGCGTGACCACCATCGCTGCCTTCGACGTGTATGGCGAAGTGCTTCTGCATCCCGACCAGATCTCGGCGAAATTCGACAGCTGGTTCCTGGCAGCGCTTGCAGCCCTGACTTTTGCCGTGGCGACGCTCGGCATCAATGTGGTGGCAAACTTCGTCTCGCCGGCCTTCGACTTCTCCAATGTCTTTCCCCGGCAGATCGACTTCAAGAAGGGCGGCTATATCGCAGCTGTTATCGCGCTGGTGCTCTATCCCTTCGCGCCGTGGGAAGGCAGTGCCGCATCTTTCGTCAACGTCATCGGCGCGACGATGGGGCCGATCTTCGGGGTGATGATGGTCGACTACTATCTGATCCGGAAGGGCGAGGTCGACGTCGAGGCACTGTACCGCGAAGATGGCGAGTTCCGCTTCCAGGGCGGCTGGCACGTCAACGCCTTCATAGCAGCCGGCATCGGCGCCATCTTCTCCTCGGTCCTGCCGAACTTCACCAATTTGCTGCCGGCATGGTGGGGCGTTTATGGCTGGTTTTTCGGCGTCGGCATTGCAGGGGTCATCTACTACGTCCTTCGCACCGCCGCCCTTGGCGCAGGGGCCAGGACGGCGAAGGCGTGAAATTGAGGGATAGGGAGTAGTCAGTAGTCAGTAGTCAGTAGTCAGTAGTCAGTAGGGAATAATACCCCTACTCCCTACTCCCTACTCCACCATCTCAGCCAACCTCCGCACCGTGTTCCAGTTGCGTGCGGTGCCGATGCCCATGCGCTTGTGGTTCATGGCAGCGAGCAGCCGCGAGCTTGGCCGCTGGCGCGAAAAGACGACCCAGATGTCGCCGTCGACCGAAGCCACCCTCTCGTCCTCGGCGGCATAGGCCTGGAGCGCGGCCACACCATCCGCTGGCGCTGGCTCGCGCATCACCCGCACGGCCACCTGATCGCCTGCCTCGGCAGAGTCGGCCGGGAATGGGTTGCCGGCGGCAAGTTTCAGCCAATCCTCGGCAGTGCGCACGATGATGACGACATTGCGGCCGAAGGTTTTTTCGAAGGCCGTTTCCAACTGCTGTTCCAGCTTGGCGATACCAGTCGCCCGTGTCTCGAAGACCAGATTGCCGGTCGCCACCAGGGTGCGCGGGTTCTTCAGCCCAAGCTGTTCAGCCATCGCCTTGAGGTCGGCCATGACGACCCGGCGGCCTTCGCCGAGGATAATGCTGTAGAGCAGCGCAACATAGGTTTGCATGGCAACGCGGCCTGCTTATACCAGCCGCGACTGGTCCACCGCGGCCGAGATGAAGCTGGCGAACAGGGGATGCGGCTCCAGCGGCCGGCTCTTCAGCTCCGGGTGATACTGGACGCCGATAAACCAGGGATGGTCGGGATATTCGACGGTTTCCGGCAGCACACCGTCGGGCGACATGCCGGCAAACACCAGGCCGCAATCTTCCAGCCGCTCCTTGTAGTCGATATTGACCTCGTAGCGGTGGCGATGGCGCTCGGAAATCTGGGTGTCGCCATAGATGTCGGCGATCTTCGAACCCTTGGCGAGTTCAGCCTGATAGGCGCCAAGCCGCATGGTGCCGCCGAGATCGCCCGTTTCGCGGCGCTTCTCCAGCATGTTGCCTTTCAGCCATTCGGTCATCAGGCCGACGACCGGCTCGTCGGTCGGACCGAATTCGGTCGACGAGGCGTGTTCGACGCCGGCCAGCGAGCGCGCTGCCTCGATGCAGGCCATCTGCATGCCGAAGCAGATGCCGAAATACGGCACCTTGCGCTCGCGGGCGAATTTCGCCGCCAGGATCTTGCCTTCCGAGCCGCGCTCGCCGAAGCCGCCGGGCACCAGGATGCCATGCACCTTTTCCAGCCACGGCGTCGGGTCTTCCTTCTCGAAAATCTCGCTCTCGATCCAGTCGAGCTTGACCTTGACGCGGTTGGCCATGCCGCCATGCGACAAAGCCTCGATCAGCGATTTGTAGGCATCCTTGAGGCCGGTGTATTTGCCGACAATGGCGATCGTTACCTCGCCTTCCGGATTGTGGATGCGGTTGGACACGGCCTGCCAGGGCTCCATGCGCGGCTTCGGCGCCGGATCGATACCGAAGGCGGCCAGCACTTCCGAATCGAGCCCTTCCTTGTGGTAAGCCATCGGCACGTCATAGATGTGGGGCACGTCGAGCGCCTGGATGACGGCGCTCTCGCGCACATTGCAGAACAGCGACAGTTTTCTGCGCTCTTCCTTGGGGATGGCGCGGTCGGCGCGGACCAGCAGGATATCGGGCGCGATGCCGATGCCGCGCAGTTCCTTGACCGAATGCTGGGTCGGCTTGGTCTTCAACTCGCCGGCCGTGGGGATGTAAGGCATCAAGGTCAGGTGGACATAGACGGCGTTGTTGCGCGGCAGATCGTTGCCGAGCTGGCGGATAGCCTCGAGAAACGGCATCGCCTCGATATCGCCAACCGTACCGCCGATCTCGCACAGCACGAAATCATAGTCGTCATTGCCGTCGAGCACGAAATTCTTGATCTCATCGGTGACATGCGGAATGACCTGCACGGTGGCGCCGAGATAGTCGCCGCGCCGTTCGCGCTCGATGATGTTCTTGTAAATGCGGCCGGTGGTGATGTTGTCTTGCTGGTTGGCCGAGCGGCCGGTGAAGCGCTCGTAATGGCCAAGATCGAGATCGGTCTCGGCGCCGTCATCGGTGACGAAAACCTCGCCATGCTGGTAAGGCGACATCGTTCCGGGATCGACATTGAGATAGGGATCGAGCTTTTTGATGCGTGCGCGATAGCCTCGCGCCTGCAAGAGAGCCCCAAGGGCCGCTGCAGCGATGCCTTTTCCAAGTGAGGAAACCACGCCGCCTGTGATGAATACATATCGCGCCATGGGAGTCATCGCTTAACGCGGCCGAATTGATTCCGCCAGAGAAAAAACCGCCGCTGAGGCTTTTTCCAGAGAAGGCGCGATAGTCCCGAGGTTCGAGACTGGTGTTTTGGTCAAAACAAAAGGGCCGGCAAAAGCCGGCCCTTTCGGCAGGTTTGTGAAAGCGTCAGATGATGACGACCTTGGTGCCGACCCTGACGCGGCTGTAGAGGTCCATGACGTGCTCGTTGATCATGCGGAAGCAGCCATTGGAAGCGCTGGTTCCGATCGACTGCGGCGCGATGGTGCCGTGGATGCGCAGATGCGTGTCCTTCTTGCCGTCGTAGAGATAGATGGCGCGGGCGCCGAGCGGGTTCTGGCCGCCGCCGGGCATGCCGTCCTTGTACTGGCCATAATGCTTGGGTTCGCGCTTCTGCATGTCGAGCGTCGGGATCCAGCGCGGCCATTCCTGCTTGTCGCCAACGGCAACCTTGCCCTTGAACTGCAGGCCTTCGCGGCCGACCGCGATCGCATAGCGGCGGGCGGTGAAAGCCGATTCGACGAGGTAGAGGCGGCGCGCGCTGGTATCGATGACGATCGTACCCGGCTCATAGCCGCTGAATTCGACGTCCTGCGGCACGAATTCCGGCTTCACCTTGAACTGCTTCTTGGCTTGCCGCTTGGCGAGAGCCTGGTCGAGCGCGCGCGTTTCGGGGAGATAGGCAATCGACGAGGCAGAGGACGTGCCGCCGAACAGGCCGGCGAACAGCCCGCCGCTCGTCGGCTTCTGGCCCGGGGCCTCGCTGCGCAATTCGCCATTGTTGCCGGTCAGCGCGATATTCATCGCTTCGGCCGGAAGCGGTTCAGCCGATTCGATCGGCTCGATCGGCGCGATCGGGTCAACCGGAGCGATGATCTTGGTGGTCTTCTTGCCTGGCTTGGCGTCGGCAACCACGACCGGCTTGCCCTTGCTTGCCAGGAACGCCTGGCGCTGGGCATCGGCCCTGGCTTTCGCCGCATCGCGCATCGCCAGCTTGCGGGCCTCGAGCGCCTTGACGCGGGCGAGATCCCTGTCGGCGGCGATCTTGTCTTCGAGCTTGCTGATCTGAGCCAGATCATCCGGGCTCGGGTTTTTCTTCTTCTTGAGAAGCTTCAGCTGCGTCGCATCGCTCTTGGCGGCGACGTTGATGACAGCGGTTTTGCCAACCGCCTGCGGTGAGGTCATTGCCGGAGTGCCGGCGAAGACCGCGGAGCTCATGCCGAATACGGCACAAAACCCCATGAAAATGAAGCTGCGAAGCTGCATGGCGAAGATCCGATCGTTCAATGCTTGTTGCCCACGGCGTCGCCCGGCGCCCCCCAAGGGCGCAGAAAGTGCCGCCGGCAATCTATAATCGAAGTGGCGTACGGGCCTCAAGCACGGGGTGCGGTCGAATCTTCGTGATCGTGTGCCATTTGCCGCGACTGTGTTGAAACAACAACAGATCGCGGCATCTGACGCTACCGACTACTGGTTCGGAACCTGCGGTGTCACCGGCAAGGTAACGCCATTGGTAGCCGGCGGCGTAGCCGAATCGGTTGCAGGTGGCGTCGCCGGAGATGGAGCCGTCGCCGGGGCCGTGGTGGCGGGCGGCGTGGTGGCGGCGCCGTTGGCCGCGGGCGCGGCCGGTGCGGTGTTGCCCGAAGGCGGCGTCGGCGCCGTCGTGCCGGGCAACTGATTGAGCACGCCGTTGCCGCTGTCGGCCGGCACGCGGTCGAGAATGTCGATCGGTTTTTCGCCATAGCGGGCAACGATCGAGAGTGTCAGCGACGTCACGAAGAAGGCCGCGGCCAGGATCGCCGTCGCCCGCGTCAGCGCATTGGCGGCGCCACGCGCGGTCATGAAACCGGAACCGCCGCCAATGCCGAGACCACCGCCTTCGGAGCGTTGCAGCAGCACCACGCCGACAAGGGCGAGCACGACCATGAGGTGGATGACGATCAGTACGGTTTCCATATTTTATCCTGGCAAGCCCTGCCGCTCCCTGGCGATCAGGGCCGGTGATTTGGAGGCGGCTCCATACAATGCTTTAACGGCATTTCCAAGCCCGTGGCCGGAATATGGGAAGCAATGCGCCCTTTGCAACGATTTCCGCCGAACTGCTGCGTTCATAAGTCTATGACCGAACTGGTCGGCAACGAAATTCCGGGGCCTACGAGATATTCTGGTATGCCTCGGCGATGGCGAGAAAGTCGGACGCCTTCAGGCTGGCGCCGCCAACCAGCGCGCCATCGACGTTTTTGACGCCTAGCAGTTCGACAGCGTTGGACGCCTTGACCGAGCCGCCATAGAGGATGCGCATCTTGCCGGCCACGGCTGCGCCGAGCGCTTCCGCCAGTTTTTGGCGGATATGCGCGTGCGCCTCCGCCACGTCTTCGGCGGTCGGCGTCAGGCCGGTGCCGATAGCCCATACCGGCTCGTAGGCGATAACGGTGTTGGCGGGCGTTGCGCTCGGTGGCACCGAGCCGGCGACCTGGCGCGATAACACGTCGAGTGCTGTGCCCGCTTCGCGCTCGGCCTTGGTCTCGCCGATGCAGATGATGGCGACGAGCCCTGCCCGCCACGCCGCCGAGGCCTTGGCGAGGACGATGGCATCGTCCTCGCTGCGCTGTTCGCGGCACTCGGAATGGCCGACAATGACGTGGCTGGCGCCCGCATCCTTCAGCATCTCGGCTGAGACGCAGCCGGTGAAGGCGCCGCTTTCCTTGATGTGGCAGTCCTCGCCACCGGCCCGCACCGGCGTGCGCGACAGGATTTCGACGGCGCGCGACAGTAAGGTCGCCGGCACGCAGACCAATGCTTCGGTCTCTGCGTCGAGCCCGCTCATGAAGCCGTTGCCGATCATCCTGAGCTCGTTCAGCGAAGCGCTGGTGCCGTTCATTTTCCAGTTGCCGGCAACGAGCGGTCGAATTCCTGGCGTCATGGGGATCTGGTCTCCGGGCGACATTGGGGTCTCGCCCTCCCTATCAAAATCAGGCCACAAAGCAATCGACAGTGAGCCGGAAGGGCGCTATTGCGCTTGTTTCAGACTCGGGCGCACGCAAAACTGCGCAAAAATCGGAAGTAACAATGCTTGGTATATTGAGAAGCGCGGCAGGGACCTGGGTCGCGAAAGCCCTGCTGTCGCTGCTGGTGTTGAGTTTCCTTGCCTGGGGCGTCACCACGCGGATGACGGGCGGCTTCCTGGCTGGCCATCATGCGGTGATCACCGCCGGCAGCACCACCGTGTCGATCACCGAGTACCGCCTCGCCTACGATCGCCAGATCGCCATGCTGCAGCAGCAGATCGGCCAGCGCATCAGCCGCGACCAGGCCAAGGCCTATGGCATCGACAACCAGGTGCTGGCTCAGTTGGTGTCCGGCGCCGTCCTTGACGAACAGGCGCGCAAGCTCGGGCTTGGCTTCTCCAAGGACAGGCTGGCCGAACTGACGCGGCAGGAACCCGCCTTCCAAGGCCCGAATGGCCAGTTCGACCGCCGGCTGTTCGAATCCCGGCTGCGCGAACTGGGAATGCGGCCGGAGGATTATCTGAAGAACCGGGCTCAGGTGGCGGTGCGCCAGCAGATCGTCGAAGCGGTTTCGGACGGCCTCAAGGCTCCGGACACCTTCTTCAAGGCAGTTGCGCTCTATCGGGGCGAAGACCGCACCATCGACTATCTGATCTTGCCAAAGGCGTTGGTGGAGCCCATCGAGGCGCCATCCGACAGCGTGCTTCAGGCTTATTTCGAGGCCAACAAGAAAACCTACGCGGCGCCAGAATACCGCAAATTCTCCTATGTCCGGCTCGAGCCCGAAGACATCATGGATGTCAGCGCCGTAACGGACCAGCAGGTCAGCGACGACTACAACAAGAACAAGGGCCGCTACACCACGCCGGAAATGCGCACCATCGAACAGCTGGTGTTCCCTTCCGCGGACGCCGCCAAGGCGGCATCCGATTCGCTGAAGACGGGCGCCACTTTCGACAAGATCGTCACCGCGCAGGGCAAGACCCCGGCCGACACGCTGCTCGGCACGCTCTCCAAGGATAAGATCACCGACAAGGCGGTCGCCGATGCCGCATTCGCGCTTGCCGTCAACGAAGTCAGCCCGGTCGTCCAGGGCGCGTTCGGTCCGGTGCTTTTGCGCGTCACCGAGATCAAACCGGAAACGGTGAAGCCGCTGGCGGAAGTGTCAGACCAGATCCGAAAGGATTTGGCGCTCGGCGAAGCAAGCCGCATCCTGCTCGACGTGCACGACAACTACGAAGACACCCGCGCCGCCGGCAGCACGCTGGCCGAAGCCGCCGCCAAACTGAAGCTCAAGGACGTCACCGTCGAGGCCATAGACCGCACCGGCCTCAAGCCGGACGGCACCATCATCAAGGACCTGCCGGCATCGCCGGACCTGATCAAGGCGGTGTTCGAGGCCGAGCCCAACACCGAGAATCAAGCCCTGACCACGCCTAACAACGGCTTCGTGTTCTATGAACTGACATCGATCACGCCGGCTCGCGACCGCACGCTGGACGAAGTCCGCCAGCGCGTGGTGGCGGACTGGACGACAGAGGAAACGACCAAGCGGCTGACCGCGAAAGCAGACGAACTCGACAAGCGCCTCAAGGCTGGCACCACACTCGACGTCATCGCCGGCGAACTGAAGCTTGAAAAGCAGACCAAGCGCGGCGTGAAGCGCGAGGCCGACGATGTCGATTTCGGCAAGGAGGGTGCTGCTGCGATGTTCGGGGTCGGCGAAGGCGGCACCGGGCTGATCCCCTCGCCCACCGGCGACGGCCAGATCCTGTTCAAGGTCGCCGAAGTGTTCGAGCCGGCCGGAGCCGACGCCAGCTCGGTACCCGACGATGCGCAAAAATCCTTCACGCAAGGCATGTCCGACGATCTGCTCGACCAGCTGGTGGCGCAGTTGCAGACGCAGTACGCCGTCAGCGTCGACCAGGCCGCCGTTTCCCAAGCCCTCGCCCAATGAATGGCCTTAGCCCAATGAACGTCTTGGCCCAATGAGCGCCCTGAAGACCCATATCGCCAAGGTCGCCACGGGAACCGGGCTTACCTTCGAGGAAGCGCGCGAAGCTTTCGACATCATCATGTCTGGCGACGCGACGCCGGGCCAGATCGGCGGCTTCCTGATGGCGTTGCGCGTGCGCGGGGAGACCGTGAGCGAGATTTCCGGCGCCGTCGCCACCATGCGTGCCAAGATGCTGCGCGTCGAAGCTCCTGAGGGCGCCATCGACATTGTCGGCACGGGCGGCGACAATTCGCATTCAGTCAACATCTCGACCGCTTCGGCCTTCGTCATTGCCGGCTGCGGCGTGCCGGTCGCCAAGCACGGCAATCGCGGCCTGTCGTCGCTGACGGGCGCTGCCGATGTGCTGGTCGCGCTCGGCGTCAAGATCGATATCCTGCCAGAGGTGATCGGCCGCTGCATCCAGGAGGCCGGCGTCGGCTTCATGTTCGCGCCGGCGCACCACCCTGCGATGAAGCATGTCGGCCCGACCCGCGTCGAGCTCGGCACGCGTACCATCTTCAACCTGCTCGGACCGCTGTCCAATCCGGCTGGCGTCAGCAGGCAGATGGTCGGCGTGTTCCTGCCGGAATGGATCGTGCCGGTGGCCGAGACATTGAAGGCGTTGGGCACCGAGCATGCCTGGGTGGTCCATGGGGATGGCTATGACGAAATCACCACCACCGGCGAAACGCAGGTGGCGGAACTGGCCGGCGGCGAGATCCGCCATTTCACGCTCACCCCGGAAGCCGTCGGCCTGCAGCGCCACACCAAGGACGAGTTGCGCGGCGGCGACGCCGCCTACAATGCCACGGCGTTGCGCGACATGCTGAGAGGTGCTGCCGGGGCCTATCGCGATACGGTGCTGATGAACGCCGGCGCCGGCATGGTGGTGGCCGGCAAGGCGACGACGCTTGCCGACGGCATGGCCGCGGCCACACAGGCCATCGACAGCGGCCGGGCGCTGGGCGTGCTCGACAGGCTGGTCGAGATTTCGAACGGATGAGCCGTGGCTGACATTCTGCGCAAGATCGAGGCCTACAAGCGCGACGAGATCGCGGCGGCGAAGGCGCGGATACCGTTGGCCGAGATCAAGGCGCGAGCCAAGGATGCCGACGCACCGCGTGGCTTTCGGAGGGCGCTTGAGGCGAAGCGCAGATCGGGCAGCTTCGGCCTGATCGCCGAGATCAAAAAGGCAAGCCCATCCAAAGGCTTGATCCGTGCCGATTTCGACCCGCCCGCACTGGCGCAGGCCTATGAGAAAGGCGGTGCCGCCTGTCTTTCGGTGCTGACCGATGCGCCATCCTTCCAGGGCGCGCCGGAATTTCTCACCAATGCACGGAAGGCAGTGTCCCTGCCCGCGCTGCGCAAGGATTTCCTGTTCGACCCTTACCAGGTCTACGAGGCTCGCGCATGGGGCGCCGATGCCATCCTGATCATCATGGCCAGCGTCGATGATGCCTTGGCGAGCGAATTGGAAGCGACCGCGTTCGAACTCGGCATGGACGCGCTGATCGAGGTGCATGACGAGGCCGAGACGCAGCGCGCGGTAAAACTCTCGTCGCAGCTGATCGGCATCAACAACCGCAATCTCAGAACATTCGAGACCAGCCTCGAGACCTCGGAACGGCTGGCATCGATGGTGCCGGGCGGCCGATTGCTGGTCAGCGAGAGCGGAATTTTCACCCACGACGATTGCTTCAGGATGCAAAAGACCGGCATCAGCACCTTCCTCGTCGGCGAGAGCCTGATGCGGCAAGAGGATGTCGCTGCGGCAACGCGGCTGCTTTTGACAGGCAAGGCGAAAGCAGAGGCCATCTGAGGATGGCAGCCGCCCTCACCCATCTCGGCGCCAAGGGCGAGGCCAACATGGTCGATGTCGGCGAGAAGGCGGAGACGACGCGCACGGCGGTCGCCGAGGGCTTTGTCTCGATGCGGGCCGAAACCCTGAAGATGATCCTCGACGGCGACGCCAAGAAGGGCGATGTGCTGGGTACCGCGCGCATTGCCGGCATCATGGCTGCCAAGAAAACGCATGAGCTGATCCCACTCTGCCATCCGCTGCTTTTGACCAAGGTGTCGGTCGACATCGAACCGGACACCACGCTGCCCGGCCTCAGGGTCACCGCGCTCGCCCGCGTCACCGGCAAGACCGGGGTCGAGATGGAGGCGCTGACCGCGGCATCTGTCGCGTGCCTGACCATTTACGACATGGCCAAGGCGGTCGACCGCGCCATGGTGATTTCCGGTATAAAGCTGGTGGAGAAGACCGGCGGCAAGTCCGGCGACTACAAGGCGGGTTCGTAAATGGCGCTGGTTCCGGTCGCCGAGGCGCTTCAACGCCTACTCGACGGCGCTGTGGCGTTGCCCGGTGAAAGCGTCGCGCTGGCGGATTCGGCCGGCCGGGTGCTGGCGGAGCCGGTCGTGGCGCTGCGTACCCAGCCGCCTTTCAATGCATCTGCCATGGACGGCTATGCCGCACGGGCGCGGGATGTGGCGACCCTCCCGGCGAGGCTTTCGGTGATCGGCAAGGCGCCTGCAGGGCGAGGCTTTGACGGCGCTGTAGGTAAGGCGGAAGCTGTGCGCATCTTCACCGGCGCGCCGCTGCCGGAAGGCGCAGACACCATCGTCATCCAGGAGAATGTCCGCGATCTCGGCGGTGGCCGGATCGAGGTCACCGAACCGACGGCGAAGAACCGTAACATCCGCCGCCTTGGACTGGATTTTGCCCAAGGCGACGTGCTGCTGGAGAAAGGCCGCGTGCTCGATCCGGCTGCATTGTCGCTGGCGGCGTCGGCCAATCATCCCCGGTTGAACGTGGTGCAACGGCCGCTGGTCGCCATCATCGCCACCGGCGACGAATTGCTGCCACCGGGCAGCGAACCTGGCCCCGCCCAGATCATCTCGTCCAACGCCTATGGCGTCGCTGCTGTGGCGCAGTCGGTCGGCGCTCGCGCGCTCGATCTCGGTATAGCGGCCGATCGCAAGGAAGCGATCGCGGCGCTGGTGAAAAAGGCGGTCGATGCGAAAGCCGACGTCATCGTCACGCTCGGCGGCGCCTCGGTCGGCGACCATGATCTCGTTCATGACGTGCTGACCGGCGAAGGCATGAACCTCGACTTCTGGAAGCTCGCCATGCGCCCGGGCAAGCCGCTGATGTTCGGGCGGCTGGGCGATATCAGGTGCATCGGCCTGCCCGGCAATCCGGTGGCGAGCCTGGTCTGCTCGCAATTGTTCCTGAAGCCGCTATTGGCGCAGCTCGGCGGCCGTCCCCACCGGCAGGACATCCGCCAGGCTCAGCTTGGCGCCTCGATGCCGGCCAATGATCTAAGGCAAGACTATGTGCGCGCCGTGGTCCGGGAAGAAGCCGGCGCATTGGTGGCGACGCCGTTTGGCATCCAGGATTCCTCGATGCTGAGAATGCTGGCCGACGCCAACGGCCTGATCGTGCGCGAGCCCTTCGCTCCGGCGGCAGAAGCAGGCGCTGCTTGCAGCATTCTGATGTTGCGCTGAGGTCGCGGATCCAAACCGTTAATTCCAAGAGACAAGACTGGTTGTTACTCCGCCAGCAATGTCCGCGTCAGCGGATGTGTCGGATCGGCAAGCCCGTCGACGATGCTGAAATGATGCCGGTCCGGCTCGACCACTGTGCTGGTCGTGGCGCCGAGGCCGATCCAGATGTTGGCAAGCAGCGCATTCTGGCGCAGGAACTCCGCCCGCTCACCGCCGCCGGCCCAGCAGGTGATGCGTGCGCCATCCATCGGGCGCAGCAGCGCCGGGCTTTCGGCCAGTGCTTCCGCTTCATCGATGGCCAGTGTCCCATTCATCCCGGTGCGCATGATTGGCCGCAGGTCATGGACGCCGGAGATCGAGACGACATTGCGAACGCGGCCCGCCACATCGGCGGCCAGGGGTGTCGTTGTCGTCACCATCCTGGAGGCGAGATGGCCGCCGGCGGAATGCCCGGTCAGCATCACCGGCCCGCCGACCATCGTCGCCGCCTTGCCGATCGCCGCCGCGATTTCCCTGACGATGCCGGAAATGCGTATGTCGGGACAAAGCGTGTAAGTCGGCATTGCCACGGCAAAGCCATTGGCAACCGCGCCGTTGGCCAGATGCGACCATGGCTTGTTGTCGAACGCCTTCCAGTAACCGCCATGGATGAAGACGACGAGCCCTTTGGGCATGACATCGGGAAGGAACAGATCGAGCCTGTTGCGCGGGCTGTCGCCATAGGCGATGTCGAGCTTGGCCCGACCGGACGCCGACATTGTGTCGCGAAAAGCCTGTGCCGGTGTGTCCCACGCGGCCGGCCAGCGATTGCTGCCGGCAATGTTGTCGCCGTTGGCGTAGGCATTGTCCCAATCGGCAACACGATGTTGGAGCATCTGCATCCCTCCCGGATGGCTTCAGTTCAGTCGACAGGAATGGCCGCCGAACAGGGCGGCGTCAATCCTGCGACCTAAAAACATTTTAGGCTTGAAACAAATTTCGACTGGTGCGATCCTGCGCCTTGTTCAGCCATGGGCGCGAGGCAGACAGGGGCAGCCGAAAATGCTTGGGCCATCAGCGCATATCGACACATTCACGCGCGACAACCTGCCGCCGCCGGAGCAATGGCCGGAGTTTTTGCTCGACGGCTTCGACTATCCCGACCACATAAATGCCGGCGTCGAATTGACCGACAGGCTGGTCGAAAAAGGGTTCGGCGACCACACCGCGCTGATCGGCAATGGCCGCCGCCGCACCTACAAGGAACTGTCCGACTGGACCAACAGGCTCGCCCATGCCCTGGTCGAGAATTATGGCGTCAAGCCGGGCAACCGGGTGCTGATCCGCTCGGCCAACAACCCGGCCATGGTCGCCTGTTGGCTGGCCGCCACCAAGGTTGGCGCGGTGGTCGTCAACACCATGCCGATGCTGCGCGCCGGCGAACTCGCCAAGATCGTCGACAAGGCGGAAATCACGGTTGCGCTTTGCGATACAAGGCTGATGGACGAGATGACCGCCTGCGCCAAGGGCAGTGCGTATCTCAAGCAGGTCATTGGCTTCGACGGCACGGCCAACCATGACGCGGAACTCGACCGCGCCGCCCTCGACAAGCCGGTCACCTTCACTGCCGTCAACACCGGCCGCGACGATGTCGCCCTGCTCGGCTTCACCTCCGGCACCACCGGCGTGCCGAAGGCGACGATGCATTTCCACCGCGACCTGCTGATCGTCGCCGACGCCTATGCCCGCGAAATCCTGGAGGTGACGCCCGACGACATCTTCGTCGGCTCCCCGCCCCTTGCCTTTACCTTCGGTCTTGGCGGGCTCGCCATCTTCCCGCTGCGTTTCGGCGCCGCGGCGACGCTGCTGGAACAGGCGACGCCACCCAACATGATCCACATCATCGAGACCTACAAAGCGACCATTTCCTTCACCGCTCCAACCGCCTATCGGGCCATGCTCAAGGCCATGGATCAAGGCGCTGACCTGTCCTCGCTGCGCGTCGCGGTTTCGGCGGGCGAGACGCTGCCGGCGCCTGTCTTCGAGGAATGGACTGAGAAGACCGGCAAGCCGATCCTCGATGGGATCGGCGCCACCGAGATGCTGCATATCTTCATCTCCAACCGCTTCGACGACATGAAGCCGGCCTCCACCGGCAAACCCGTCGGCGGCTATCAGGCACGCATCGTCGATGACGAGATGCGGGAGCTGCCGCGCGGCTCTACTGGCCGGCTGGCGGTGCGCGGCCCGACCGGCTGCCGCTACATGGCCGATGCCAGGCAAAAGGACTATGTCCGCGATGGCTGGAATCTCACCGGCGATACGTTCACGCAGGACGAGGATGGCTTCTTCCACTTCGCCGCGCGTTCCGACGACATGATCGTCAGCGCCGGCTACAACATCGCCGGCCCCGAGGTCGAAGCGGCGCTGCTCTCGCATCCCGACGTCGCCGAATGCGCGGTGACCGGCGCCGAGGACGGTGAACGCGGCCAGATCGTCGAGGCGCATATCGTGCTTGTGCAAGGTGTTTCGCCGGACGCATTGACCGTCAAACGCCTGCAGGACCACGTCAAGGCAACGATCGCGCCCTACAAATATCCGCGTTCGGTGAAGTTCATCGACGCCTTGCCCAAAACCCAGACCGGCAAGATCCAGCGCTTCCGGTTGCGCGCGGAGAAGAGCAATTGATTAAGCCGCACGATCCGGCGTCCGATGGCGCGCAGATGTCGTTCAAGGAGCGGATGTCCTACAGCGACTATCTGCAGCTGGACAAGGTGCTCGATGCGCAGGCGCCGCTGTCTTCGGCCCATGACGAGATGCTGTTCATCATCCAGCATCAGACATCGGAATTGTGGATGAAGCTCGCTTTGCACGAGATCGGCGCCGCGATCCGCTCTATCCGCGCCGACCGCCTCGAACCGAGCTTCAAGATGCTGTCTCGCGTCGCGCGCATCTTCGAGCAGCTCAACAATGCCTGGGACGTGCTGCGCACGATGACGCCAAGCGAATACACCGAGTTTCGCGACGCGCTCGGCCAATCCTCGGGCTTCCAGTCGTGGCAGTACCGCGCTATCGAGTTCATGGCCGGCAACCGCAACCTAGCCATGCTCGGGCCGCACAAGCACCGGCCCGATCTTACGGACAGGCTGGAAGCGATCCTGGCCACGCCGTCGCTGTACGACGAGGCGCTTCTGCTTTTGGCGCGCAATGGCTTCGACATCGGCGCCGATGCCGGGCGCACGGACTGGCGCGAGACGCGCGTCGAGAACGAAGACGTGCTGGCTGCCTGGCAAACCGTCTACCGCGACCCGCAGCGCTACTGGATGCTCTACGAACTGGCCGAGAAGCTGGTCGACTTCGAGGATTACTTCCGCCGCTGGCGCTTCAACCACGTCACCACGGTCGAGCGCATCATCGGCTTGAAGCGCGGCACGGGCGGCACCTCAGGCGCCTCCTATCTGAAGAAGATGCTGGAGGTTGTGCTGTTTCCGGAGCTCTGGACGGTCCGCACCCGGCTCTAGAGCATTTCACCGTTTAACGTAAACGGCGAAATGCTCTAGCTCTTTGATTTGACGCAATTGCGGACGGAAAACCGCTTCACACTTTTCCTGAAATTGCTCTAGTTCCTCAGGTGACCGCGGTCTTCACCGCGAAGCGGGCGTCCTGCCAGGCGCCGGTGCGCAGAATATCCTCCAGGACTTCGACCGCCTGCCAGACATCGCCATATCCGACATAGAGCGGCGTGAAGCCGAAACGGATGGTCGACGGCGCCCGGAAATCGCCGATCACGCCGCGCTCGATCAGCGCGCGCATCACCTGATAGCCATGCGGATGGAGGAACGACACCTGGCTGCCGCGCTGGCTGCCGTCGCGAGGACTTTCCAGTTCAAGCCCGTAGGCGCCGCATCTGGCTTCGACGAGCTGGATAAACAGGTCGGTCAGCGCGATGCTTTTTCTGCGCACCGCCGCCATATCGACGTCGTTCCAGATATCGAGCGCGCCCTTGAGCGCCCGCATCGACAGCACCGGCTGCGTTCCGCACAGGAAGCGGCGAATGCCGCTGCCGACGGCAAAGCCCTGCTCGAAGGCAAAGGGCCGCGCATGGCCCCACCAGCCGCTGAGCGGCTGGTGGGCATCGTCATGGTGGCGCTCGGCCGCGTAGATGAAGGCTGGCGAGCCCGGGCCGCCATTGAGGTATTTGTAGGTGCAGCCGACGGCGAAATCGGCATTGGCACGGTCAAGTTCGACCGGCAAGGCGCCGGCCGTGTGGCAGAGATCCCAGATGATCAGCGCGCCGGCGTCATGTGCCTTGCGCGTCAGCGCCGCCATGTCGCGCAACTGGCCGGATTTGTAGTTGACGTGGTTGACCAGGATGACGGCAACGCTGTCGTCGATCAGCTCCTCGATTGCGGCCGCGTCGACGCCCTCCAGCCGCAGCCGCGTTCCCGGCCGGGTCGAGGCGACGCCTTCGGCCATGTAGAGGTCGGTCGGGAAACTGTCGCCCTCGGCAACGATGACCGACCGATCCGGCCGCATGCCGAGCGCTGCGTGCAGCAGCTTGTAGATGTTGATCGAGGTTGTGTCGCAGACCACCGTCTGCCCATCAGCCGCGCCGATCAGTCGCCCGAGCTGATCTCCGAGTTCCACCGGCATGTTGAACCAGCCGGCGGTGTTCCAGGCGCGAATGAGATCGTGCGCCCATTCCTGCGTGGCGGCCTGCTGCAGTTCGCTGAAGACGACCGCTGACGCGGCGCCCAGGGAATTGCCGTCGAGATAAATCACGCCTTGCGGCAAGACAAAGCGTTCGCGCATGGAGCGCAGCGGATCGGCGGCATCCATTGCTTCGATTGTAGCGAGATCGGGTGTCGTGCTCATGATCCGGCGCCCCTCCATGGACAAACGCGCGCGGCGGAGCCTGCCGCCCAAACATGCCGGCGATCTTGAGTGGTCGCCCTTGAACTGTCAAACATTATATATAATTCACCCATTGAAAGGCTTTGATATATAATGATCCGCCGAGCGTTTATGTCTGATGGATCACGATGCTGGATGACGAGCAGACCTCGAAGACGGAAGCGGCCTATCGCCTGCTCAGGCGCGATATTCTTGCGACCCGGCTGGCGCCTGCCGCGCCGTTGAAGCTGAGCACGCTGCGCAACACCTACGGCATCGGCTGGACGCCGTTGCGCGAGGCGCTGTCGCGGCTGGAGGCGGAACGGCTTGTGACCGCCATCAGCAACCGCGGGTTTGCGGTCGCTCCCGTCTCTCGGGCGGAGCTCGAGGATTTGGCGCGTGCGCGGCTGGTGGTCGAACTGCCCCTGCTGGTGGAATCGATCGAGGAGGGCGACCGTGAGTGGGAAGACGCGGTCGTTGCCGCCCACTATCGTCTCTCACGGTGCGGGTCTGTTCTCGACGATCCATCGGATGATGCGGTCGACGCGTGGTACGAAAAACACGATGCCTTCCATGCGGCGCTGCTCAGTGCCGCGACATCCAGCTGGCTGCTGCGCTTCAATGCGACGATTTCCGACCAATTGCATCGCCATCACCGCTTTCTGGGTCTGGCCCCGACGCTGCGCGCCGCCGCCGGCCGCACGGATGGCCACCGGAAGGCCGTGGCGGCCCTGCGCGACGCCGTGGCGATCGAACACCATACCGCCCTGATGGAAGCGGCCCTCGATCGCGACGTCGAACGTGCGAAAACTCTGATGACCGCTCACATCGGCTACACGCTGCAGGTCTATGCCCAGAGTGAACCCGGCGCGGATGCTGCGCAGCCCCGTCCGAAAAGGAAGCGGCGATCGTAGCCGACGACGCAGGGCACTTTGTCTTCGTTTCACCCCGTTGCCGGCCAACGACTACGAGCGCCGCTCGGCGGTGCCGAACGTCACGCTGAACAAAACGTCAACACATTCATTAAACTTTAAAAGGTTGCGGAACACAACTGGAACAGATAGTGTTTGTTCTGGGTTTGTTTTTTCTGATTCTGGTTTCAGAACCCCTGGGGGCCGCGATGCTGACGCGCAAACAACATGAGCTTCTGATGTTCATCCATGAACGCCTGAAGGAGAGCGGAATCCCGCCGTCCTTCGATGAGATGAAGGAAGCGCTTGACCTCGCCTCCAAGTCCGGCATCCACCGCCTGATCACGGCGCTTGAGGAGCGCGGTTTCATTCGCCGGCTGCCGAACCGGGCGCGCGCGCTGGAAGTGCTGCGGCTGCCCGACTCGATCGCACCAGGCCTCAATGCGGCGAGGAAGTTTTCGCCGAGCGTCATTCAGGGCAGTCTTGGTCAAACCGGCCAAGGGCAAGGCGGCCAAGGACAAGGCGCGATGGGCCAAGGCGGTATCGGCCGCCAGATCAAGCCGGGCTCGCCGTCGCGTTCGATGTCGGCCGGCAATGACGACGCCGTTTCGGCGGTGTCGATCCCGGTGATGGGACGCATTGCTGCCGGTGTGCCGATCGACGCCATCCAGCATCAGACCCATTCGATCTCGGTGCCGCCCGACATGATCATGGGCGGTGAACACTACGCGCTCGAGGTCAAGGGCGATTCGATGATCGAGGCCGGCATTTTCGATGGCGACACGGTCATCATCCGCAATGCCGACACAGCCAGCCCCGGCGAGATCGTGGTGGCGTTGGTCGACGATGAGGAAGCGACCCTGAAACGCTTCCGCCGCAAGGGCGCCTCGATCGCCCTGGAAGCCGCCAACCCGGCCTACGAGACCCGCATTTTTGGACCGGACAGGGTGAAGGTGCAGGGCAAGCTTGTCGGATTGATCCGGCGCTACTGAGCCGGCTTGGGTTTGTACTTTTCACGCTGGTTGTAAGGCGGCAGGCCGCGCGCTTCGCGGGAGAAGCGGCGTTGCTCGTGCCAGGGGCGATACGGCTTGTCGACGGCGAAGCGGATGGTTGGCGCTGCAGCTGCCGATTGCGGATCGAAGAAGACGGCGGCGCTGCCGTCGCGGGCCAGCTGTTTCTTCGTCACGACCAGCACCAGCGGGTCGCGGCACGGATTGTAGGCGGTGGCGTCATCGATGACGATCAGGCTCGCGAAGGCACAGGCCGGCCGCGCCGTCTTGCGGTCTTTGGCAAGGGCTACAATGGCTCCGGAAGGGTGTCGGGCGATACAGAGATCGCCCATGCAATAGAAGGGCGACCCGGGCGGCAGATCGAGCGGATCGAGATCGAACCGCGTATCTGTTGCCTCGAAAATCTCGGGCGGGATAATGGTTTCGGCCCGCAGCGCCCGTTTCCAATTGTCCGTGGTGAATTCGTTGGAGCGTTCGCGGTTGAGGGCGAGTTCGCCGCCACCTATCGGCATGGCCACCAGATGTGCGTCCTCGGATATGAGCACGTCGGGCGTAAGCACCTGCGGCACCGTCAACAGGCCGGCCAGCGCGAAAGGCACGGCCGCCAGCCTGAGCCAGGTGGTGGCCATGGTGGCGATGACGAGGGCGACCGCCACCAACAGCACCGAGCGGATGGAGATCAGCCCGACGGCGTCGACCGGCGAGCGCTCGGAAATCCAGGCCGATATAGCGATCATCGCCATCAGACCCTTGCCCATCACATAGAGGAACGGCCCGTCGGCGCCGAACGGCATCGCCAGTGCGCTGAGCACGGCAAAGGGCATGACGATCAACGAAACAATCGGCATCACGGCCAGATTGGCGATCAGGCTGAGCGGCGACACACGCTGAAAATGCCAGATGGCGAACAGCAAGGTTGCACTGCCGGCGATGATCGAGGTCATGGCGAGGCCGCCCATGGCCAGCGCGAATTTTCGCGACAGGAAGCCGACGAAGGAGCGCTTTGCCAGCGGCGTTCTCACCTTGTCGGCGCGGTAATCGGCCCAGCCGGCATAGGCGCCGACAAGGGCGGCGGTGGCGGCAAACGACATCTGGAAGCTGGGACCGACCACCTCGTGCGGCGACACCAGGATGACGGCGATGGCGGAGATCGCCAGATTGCGCATGGTGAGTGCGGCGCGATCAAACAGCACGGCGACAAGCATGACCGCCAGCATGATGAAGCTGCGCTCGGCGGCAACCACGACGCCTGAAATAACGAGATAGGCGGCGATGGAGACGAGTGCTGCCACTGCTGCATATTTCTTGACTGGGCGGCGCGAAGAGAAATCGGGAAACAGCGCAAAGGCGCCACGCAGCAACGCCATGATGGTGCCGGCAACCAGCGCCATGTGCAGGCCGGAGATGGAGATGATGTGGTAGATGCCGGTGCGCCGCATCGCTTCGTTGACCTCGTCCGGGATGCCGGCGCGCACGCCGACAATCAACGCCGCGGCAATCTCGCCTTCGGCGCCGCCGATCTTGCCCCTGATATGGTCGGCAATGTTTTCGCGCGCGTTCTCGATTGCCGAGGAGAGCCGCGCGGCCAGCGGCGGCGGTCCCTGCGTAGCAATGGCTTTCGGATTGCCGAGAAAGAAGCCGCTGCCGCCGATACCGGTGAAATAGCTGTCGAAGGAGAAATCGTAGCTCTCCGGCCGCACCGGACCGGTCGGCGGCAACAGCCTGGCATAGCCGGTGATCAGGGAGCCGGCGGTCATATCGGCGGGAACGGTCCGCGCCGAGAGCCTGACCCGCTTCGGGGCGTAGCGCAACTCGGGGTAAGCGGTCGAAACCACGTCAAGCGTCAGCCTGATGCGCCCGCTCTCCATCTGTTCGAGACTGACGACGCGGCCGGTCAGCCGTGTCTGGATCTCGGAGCCGAGCATCTGCGTTCCGGCGCGCCAGGTCTCGACCTTGGCGGCGACGACGCCGAGCGCGCACAGCATCGCGGCCATGCAGAACAGATGCGTCCTCGGCCGAGGTCGCGTGGCGACAGCGCAACATGTCGCCAGCACCACAATGGCGATTGGCTGCGCAAAGCCGGGCTCGCCGGCCAGCGAGAAATAAATGATGACGCCGGCCGCCAGGAAAACCGGCACCAGCAGGAAGGCGACGCCCCGGTCGAGCTCCGTGTTGGCGGCCGCGGCAAGGCTGCGGCGGAGCGCGGGCCATGACGGACGGTGAAGCCGTCTGCGCAGGCGGGCGATAGATCCGGGCGCTGTGACTTGCGCCGGCAAGGCGTGACCGGGCAGCGCAGGCGCGACGCCGGGATGCGGCTCAGGCAGCGCGAGGGGCAGCGGCTCGGCATAGGGACTATCGGCAAACAGCGAGCGTTCGCTGACGCTTGCCTCGGCGCCTTCGCCTTCCTTCGTGCCCCGGCCACGTCCAGCCATCGGGTCTGCCCCTTGCGCCCCAGACCTCCTATGCTACATGAACGCGCAAAGCGCGAAAGTCCGTGCGGTCGCGTCCACCGCGCCGGAATTGACCATCACTCGCCAAGGACGCTCAATCCTCAATCATATCCCGGCCCTCCGCCCTCAGGCGAGCAAGCCCATCGTGCATTGCCTTCAATTGTTCGGGTGTATGACCCTGCCATTCAGCGAGCTCCCCCAGGATGAGTAACGGATCACGGGAGCGGTAGGATTTCGTCGGATTACCGGGAAATTTTTTATCGGTCAGGTTAGGGTCATCCATGAAAAACCCCGTCGGCTTTACGATGTAAATCCTTTGACGACCGTCACCCGTTGCAAGCTCTGCTCCCCAGATGGCGGCTTCCAGTGTCTGGGTGAAATAGATCCATGACAGTGGTTTACCTCTGAAATTGGAAGGGTGGCCGACGCTCAGCAGATCCCCGGGTTTCAAATCCGCCCGGGTGCCATGGTAGAACGGATCACCCTCCGTATGGTCAGCGTTTCTGGTCATCGGTAGTCCTTCTTTCAATCATGCTTCCTTAGTGGCGAGACCGGACTGCACACAGTTGCGGTGTTCACGATAATGATTGCAGAAAGGTCAATATGCGTGACCAAGCCAACGCTGTCACGGCGGCGTTGTAGTCGGGCAGTGCCGCATCCGTGAAGAAATGTCCGCTCGTCAGAGGAGGCTACCACCGTCGCAGCGATGTTCCAGGCACTGTGACGGACGCTGCAGCCGAATGAAACCCAGACATTGACGCTGCTGCCAAATGAGGTTGCGCGGAGGTGCGAACAGATTTTGTGCTACAAGGCTCCGGCGCCCGTTGACGCAACCGATAATTGGCGACGTGCCCCGGCCTCATCCAGCCATCGGGTCTGCCCCTTGCGCCCCAGACCTCCTATGCTACATGAACGCGCAAAGCGCGAAAGCCCGCGCGATCACGCCCCGCTTTCCAAGGTTCCCGAGAGTTCCATGTCCGACACGGTCGTCACCCGTTTTGCCCCCTCGCCCACCGGCTATCTGCATATAGGCGGCGCGCGCACCGCACTGTTCAACTGGCTGTACGCCAAGCACACCGGCGGCACGATGGTGCTGCGCATCGAGGACACCGACCGCGAACGCTTCAACGAGGCGGCGACACAGGCCATTCTGGATGGGCTGACCTGGCTCGGCCTTTCCTGGGACGGTGAGGCCATATCGCAGTTCGAGCGCGCGCCACGCCACCGTGAGGTGGCCGAGGAGCTGGTGCGCCTGGGCAAGGCCTATTACAGCTACGAGACCCCTGCCGAGCTCGAGGCGATGCGCGAGGCCGCACGCGCCAAGGGCTTGCCGCCGCGCTACAATGGCGCGTGGCGCGATCGTGCCCCCTCGGAGGCGCCTCCCGGCGTCAAGGGCGCCATCCGCATCAAGGCGCCGACCGAGGGCGAAACCGTGGTGCACGACCGTGTGCAGGGCGAGGTGCGCTTCCCCAACAAGGACCTCGACGATTTCATCATTCTGCGCTCGGACGGCAATCCGACCTACATGCATGCCGTCGTCGTCGACGACCATGACATGGGCGTCACCCACATCATCCGTGGCGACGACCATCTGACCAACGCCGCGCGCCAGACGGTGATCTACAACGCCATGGGCTGGGACGTCCCGTCGATGTCGCATATCCCGCTGATCCACGGCGCCGACGGCGCCAAGCTGTCGAAGCGGCACGGCGCACTCGGTGTCGAGGCTTATCGCGCCATGGGCTATCTGCCCGAGGCACTGCTCAACTATCTGGCGCGGCTCGGCTGGAGCCATGGCGACGACGAGATCATGTCGATCAAGGACATGATTTCGTGGTTCGACATCGGCGATGTCAACAAGGGTGCGGCGCGTTTCGACTTCGCCAAGCTCGAGTCAATCAACGGCGCGCATATGCGCAAGATGGCCGATACCGAGCTGTTCGACATTTTCGTCGCCACTCTGCCATACCTCGAAGGCGGATCTGCTATCGCCGCCCGTCTCGACGACGCCAGGAAGGCGCAGCTGCTGGCCGCCTTGCCGGGCCTGAAAGAGCGCGCCAAGACGCTGGTGGAACTGGCCGATGGCGCGGCCTTCCTGTTCGTCGAGCGGCCGCTGCCGATCGACGAGAAGGCGGCAGCACTGCTCAGTGCCGACGCGCGCGCGATCCTGCGCGGCGCACATGCCGCTTTGCAGACTGTTTCGGGCGATTGGTCGGCTGCCGCGGCTGAAGCCGCGGTGCGCGAGTTCGCAGCGGCCGGCGGCCACAAGCTCGGCGCCGTGGCCCAACCGCTCCGGGCGGCCCTTACCGGCCGTAGCACCTCGCCCGGCGTGTTCGACGTGCTTGCCGTGCTTGGCCGCGAGGAAAGCCTGGCGCGGATTGCGGATCAAATCGATTAGGAGCGAGCTGGCCCAAAAAGATTGGCATTGAAAGGCGGGTTTCGCAGTGCAACATTAGGCCTTGGCCCAATCAGGCACGCACCTCCCAAAATGCGGTGGCGAGTTCGCGCATTCCGGTGATTTCGACGTGTCGTTTGCAGGAATTGCCTTGCCGGCATGAGGAACATGAAGGAGTTTGAGAATGAGCGAAGCTGCGACAAGACTGGAAACCGGCAGCAAGACGACGCACCCGTCGACTGCCACGCTCGAACTGGCCGGCAAGACGCATGAATTCAAGGTGCGAAGCGGGTCGGTCGGGCCCGACGTCATCGACATCGGTGCGCTCTACAACACCACCGGCGCCTTCACCTACGATCCCGGCTTCACTTCGACGGCGAGCTGCGAGTCGGCGATAACCTTCATCGACGGCGATGCCGGCATCCTGCTTCACCGCGGCTATCCCATCGACCAGCTGGCCGAGCATGGCGACTTCCTCGAAGTCTGCTACCTCCTGCTCTACGGCGAACTGCCGACCAAGGCGCAGAAGGACGATTTCGACTACCGGGTGACGCGCCACACCATGGTGCACGAGCAGATGTCGCGCTTCTTCACCGGCTTCCGCCGCGACGCGCATCCGATGGCTGTGATGTGCGGCGTGGTCGGCGCGCTGTCGGCCTTCTATCACGACTCCACCGACATTTCGGACCCGTATCAGCGCATGGTCGCCTCGATGCGGCTGATTGCCAAGATGCCGACGATTGCGGCCATGGCCTACAAATACCATATCGGCCAGCCCTTCATTTACCCGAAGAACGAGCTGAACTTCGCCGCCAACTTCCTGCATATGTGCTTTGCGGTTCCGTGCGAGGACTACAAGATCAATCCGGTGCTGGCGCGCGCCATGGAGCGCATCTTCATCCTGCATGCCGACCACGAGCAGAACGCCTCGACCTCGACCGTGCGGCTTGCAGGCTCGTCGGGCGCCAATCCGTTCGCCTGCATCGCCGCCGGCATCGCCTGCCTGTGGGGCCCGGCGCATGGCGGCGCCAATGAGGCGGCGCTCAACATGCTGGGAGAAATCGGCCATGTCGACCACATCCCGGAATTCATCGCCCGCGCCAAGGACAAGAACGATCCGTTCCGGCTGATGGGCTTCGGCCATCGCGTCTACAAGAACTACGATCCTCGTGCGAAAATCATGCAGAAGACGGCGCATGAGGTGCTCGGCGAACTCGGCATCAAGGACGATCCGCTGCTCGACATCGCCATGGAGCTGGAAAAGATCGCGCTGACCGATTCCTACTTCATCGAAAAGAAGCTCTATCCGAACGTCGATTTCTATTCCGGCATCACGCTGAAGGCGCTGGGCTTCCCCACCACCATGTTCACCGTGCTGTTCGCGGTCGCGCGCACCGTCGGCTGGATCGCGCAGTGGAAGGAAATGATCGAGGACCCGCACCAGAAGATCGGCCGCCCGCGCCAGCTCTACACCGGCGCGCCGGAACGCGACTACGTGCCGATTGCGAAAAGGTGAAAGAGAGTGAATGGTGAATGGTGAATGGTAAGTAGTGAATAGCAGGTAGTAAGTAGCAGCTTGATTATAGGTGAGAGCGCGTTAATCCTATTCACTATTCACTATTCACTATTCACTTTTCACTATTCACTATTCACTATTCACTAAGCCCTACTCGCTCTCCCGATGTGGCGAAGAACGACATCGGCGGCGATGTCGCCGGAGGGTCTGTCCGTGGCCATGCGTCTGGCAACCTCGGCAAAGCCACCCTTTTGCCAGGCGCGGTAGGCGGTGTCTGAGAACAGTGCCTCGAGCTGCCGCGCCAGATAGTGCGGCCGCACATACTGGTTGTAGCTTTCCGGCACGACCGGCCGGTCGGCAATAAGGTTGGGCAAAGCAGCGCTCCACACCGTGATCAGGCTCTGCGCCATCAGCATGATCGGATCGAACTTGTAGCAAGAGATCATCGGGACACCCGACATCGCCAGTTCCAGTGACACCGTTCCAGACGCGATCAGCGCCGCATCGGCCTTGCCGAAGGCCTGCCACTTGCGCTCGGGATCGAGGATGACTTCCGGCTCCTGATCCCAGCGCGCCACCGATGTTTTGACCAGTTCGGCGACATGCGGCACCGTCGGCAGCAACAGCCGCAGCCGGTGGCCACGCGCGCGCAGCGCCGACACCGTCTCGCCGAACGGACCGATAAGCCGGCTCACCTCGCCGCGCCGCGACCCTGGCAGGACGAGCAGCGTCTTGACGTGATCGGCCGAGAGATCGCGTGGCTGGGCTTGCGCCCTGGCCGCGCCCAGCACGCCTGGATCATGCGTGAGGCGATGTCCGACGTAAGTGCCGGGCGGGCCGCCGAGACGGCTGAGCTCCTTTACCTCGAAAGGCAGGATGCACAGTATGTGGTCGACATAGGGCTTCATCGCGGCCGCCCTACCCGGCCGCCACGCCCAGACGCTCGGGCAGACATAATGGACGATCGGGATCGACGGATCGGTGGCGCGGACCTTTTTGGCGACGCGCAGCGAGAAATCGGGGCTGTCGATGGTGATCAGACAGTCGGGTTTTTCGGCGGCGACAGCACTTGCCGTCTGGCTGATCCGCCGCATCAGGCGCGGCAGGTCACGCAGGATCGCGCTGAGCCCCATCAGCGCGATCTCGGCGCCGTCGAACAGCGGCGCCAGTCCGAGCGCCTGCAGATGCCGCCCGCCAGTGCCGACGAGTTGCACCTCGCGCCCGGTCATGCGCTTCAGCGCCTGCACGATGTCGGCGCCCAGCAGGTCGCCGGATTCTTCGCCGGCGACGATGGCAATCTTCAGCGGCTTCTCAGCTGCCATGGACAGACTCCGCAGCCGGCAGGCCGAACACGAACAGGCCGAGCGCATTGGCGTGCGCGAGAACGGCGGGGCCTTCGAGGATGAGCGAACGGCCGGCTTCGACGGCAATGCCGGCGAGCCCAGCGGCATGCGCCGCCTCGACGGTCTGGGGGCCAATAGATGGCAGATCGGCACGCAATTCCTGGCCAGGCTTGGCGCATTTGACCAGGACACCGCGCGTCTTGCCGGCCAGCCTGCCATGGCCGCGCAACTGCTGCGTCCGCTCGAGCAGTCCGTGGGTGCCCTCGACGCCTTCCAGGGCAACAGTGCGGCCACCGATGGCAATTGCCGCCTGACCAATGTCGAGCGCGCCGATGGCCTTTGCCGCCGCGTGTGCCGCCTCGATATCGCGCCAGTCGGACTTTCGCGGCACTGCTTTGGTCAGCGGCCCTTCGGCCGCGACGAGCCGGGGCACGACTTCATGCGCACCGACAACCTTGACGCCCCGTGCCTCCAGGCCCCGGGTCAATATCTTCAACAGCCCGTCATCGCCGCGGGCAAGCGCCATGGCGAGCGAGGGTATAAGTGCCAGTAGCCCAAGGTTCGGACGCATGTCGACCAACCGCGGCCTGCGCCTGATCTCGCCGGCAAGCACAAGATGGGTGATTCGCCGGCGCCTCAGCAACGCAACCAGCGAGCCGATGTCTTCCAGCGCAAGGCTTTCATGCTCATAGATTGTGAGGTCGGACTGACGGTCGGCCTGACCTTCGACCAGGATGATGACGGGCGGATGTCCGGCCTCCGCCAGGCCGGCGGCAACTTCGACCGGCAAGCTACCGCCGCCGGCAATGATGCCGACCCTGGCGTCCGGCGCAAGATCGAGGCCCGTTGAAGTGGCCTCAGCCTTCGTCATCGGCATCGTCGCCGTCGCCACCCTTAAGCGACGGGACGGCAAAATGCCGCTTGCCGCGACTGGTGATGAAATCGATGATTTTCATGGCCGTCGGCGACGACGCAAACTCGGCCTTGGCGAATTCGATGTTCTCGCCGACAGTGCGGGAGCGGTCGAAGATGGTCTTGTAAGCCTTGCGCAGCAGGTAGATTTCGGCGCGCGGCAACCCGGCGCGCTTCAGGCCGATGATGTTGAGTCCACGCAGGCTGGCGCGATTGCCCACTGCAATGGCGTAGGGAATGACATCGCCGACAAAAGCCGAGCAGCCGCCGAGAAAGGCGTTGTCACCAACACGCACGAACTGATGAACGGCGCTGAGGCCGCCAATATAGACGCTGTCACCGACCTCGCAATGGCCGCCCAGGGTCGCGCCATTGGCGAAGGTGGCGTTTTTACCGACGACGCAATCATGGGCAATGTGGGCATAGGCAAGGAAATTGCCGTTGTCGCCGACGGTCGTCTCGCCGCGGCTGGAATCGGTGCCGAGATGCATGGTCACGCCTTCGCGGATCGTGCAGTTCTGGCCGATGACCAAAGTGGTGCGGCCGCCCTTGTGCTTGGTGTTCTGCGGCGGTCCGCCCAGTGTCGCCATTGGATAGACCTTGGTCGCGGCGCCAATGGTTGTCGCGCCCAGCACCGAGACATGGCTGACCAGTTCGACGCGGTCACCGATCACGGCGTCAGCGCCGACATAGCAGAAAGGTCCTATTGCGGCGCCTTCGCCGATCTGCGCGCCGGCCTCGATGACGGCCGAGTGGTGGATTGAAGTCTGTATTTTCATGAGCATTTCGAACCGTCAGCCGGTAACCATCATTGCCGAGATCTCGGCTTCGGCGGCCTTTGTGCCCTCCACCATGGCCTCGCAGGCGAATTTGAGCAGGTTGCCGCGCATCTTGATTTTCTTGACGTGGATTTTCAACTGGTCGCCCGGCACGACCGGTTTGCGGAATTTCGCATTATCGATGGTCAGGAAATAGACCAGCGACGGCTTTTCCGTGTTGAGGTTACGGATGCAGATCGCGCCGGCGGTCTGCGCCATGGCCTCGACGATGAGCACGCCCGGCATCACCGGCTGATCCGGGAAATGGCCCTGGAAATGCGGCTCATTGATGGTCACGTTCTTGATGCCGATGGCAGAATCATTGCCGTCGATTTCGATGATGCGATCGATCATCAGGAAGGGATAGCGATGCGGCAAAAGCTTCATCAACCCCAATATATCGACCGCTTCGAGCGTCGCCGGCACCATCTCAGCTACTTCCCCCTTCGCCCTGCTTGCGCGTCCTGGCGAGCTTCCTCAGCATGGCGATCTCGCGCATGGCTTCCGCCATCGGCTGCGCCGGATAGCCTCCCCAGATCTCGCCCGCCGGCACGTTGCTCATGAACCCGCTTCTTGCAGCAAGCTTGGCCCCTGATCCGATGGTCAAATGATCGGCAAGGCCAACGCCGCCGCCCATGGTGACACCATCACCGACGGTGACGGAGCCGGAAATACCAGAGAGCCCGGCAATAATGCAATTGCGGCCGATGCGAACGTTATGGGCGATCTGCACCAGATTGTCGATCTTGGTGCCCTGACCGATGACCGTATCCGACATGGCGCCGCGATCGACGGTCGTGTTCGAGCCGATTTCGACATCGTCCTGGATGATGACGCGGCCGACCTGCGGCACACGCTCAGGGCCTTTGGCGCCGCCGACAAAGCCGAAGCCGTCCTGGCCTATCCTGGCGCCGCCATGAATGATGACGCGGTTGCCGATCAGCGCATACTGAACACTGACACCCGGCCCAATGTAGCCGTCACGGCCGATCTGGCAGGAGGGGCCGATAACGGCGTGGGGGGCAATGACCGTTCCGCTGCCGATGGAAGCGCGGGGGCCGATGACCGCTCCGGCCTCGATGATCGCCCCGGCCTCGATATGCGCCGAGGCATCGACATGAGCTTGCGGCGAGACCCCGGTTTCGCTGGTCATCGGTCCCGGCGTAGCCGCCGTCGGGAACAGCAGCCGGCCGATCATGGCGAAGGCCTGCTGCGGGCGCGGATGAACCAGAACCGCGATGCCGGCCGGCGCCTTGCCCGCGAACTCGGCGGGACAAAACACGGCCGCCGCTTTCAGCGACTGCATCAGCGCGAAATTGCGCTTGCCGTCGACGAAGACGAGCGCACCCTCGCCGCCTTCATTGGCTGGCGCCAACGCATCGATCGATATGTGGGCAAGATCGGAATCGACGAGCGATGCGCCGGTCAGATTCGCGACTTCGCCGGCCGTATACCGGCGTGATGGCGCGAAGAACACCGGATCGGTCATTCCAGAAGCAATATCCAGCTAGGTCGGATCAATTCTCTTCCGGACCCCAACGGCCCGGAAGCATCGTTACCGCAAGATCAGAAGCGGCTCGACATGCCGAAGTTGAATTCCTGCACGTCGTCGGTCTTTTCCTTCTTGACGGGCATCGCGTAGTCAATGCGGATCGGGCCGAAAGGCGATGACCACAACAAGCCGACACCAACCGAAGCGCGCAACTCTAGATCAGTTGAAGCTTGAGTAACCCCGGCGACGTTAATCTTGCTGCCATACAGTGTGGCGGCATCAGCAAACACGGCGCCGCGCACACCAAAGCTTTCCGGAATGACCGGTATCGGGAACTGAGCTTCCGCCGACGCATTGAAATAGGTGGTGCCGCCAAGGTGGTCACCCGTTGCAATATCCGCAGGACCGATGCCACCATACTCGAAGCCGCGGATCATGCGGTCGCTGCTCTGGAACTGATCGAAGATACGCAAGCCGTTATCGCCATAGCCCGCAATATGGCCAGCACCGCCCGAGATCAGGCCGACCAGATCCAGCTGTTCGGACAGCGTCTGGTAGACGGTGCCACGACCGGTAACCTTGACGAATTTGGCATCACCACCAAGGCCGGCCACTTCCACGGTGGTGGTGGCGTAGATGCCTTCATGCGGGCTCTTCATGTCGTCGATGGTGTTGTAGACCAGCCCAAGGCTGACCGACGACTTGATCCACGGGCTTTCGTCAATTCCCTGGACGATCGCCGGAGATATCTTGCAGTCGGCGTCAGGAATCCCATCGTGAGGCGTGTCATCGCAACCGTCGTCGAGCTTGTATTTCTCCTGGGCGATATTGTACGCCAGCTGGGTCGAGATGTTGTCGGTGATCGGCAGACCGAACCGAACTGTCGCGCCCAGGGTCTCGCTGTCGTATTTGCTGTAATTCCGGGTCTGCTGGAAGATGTCGAAGCCGGCAGCGATACGGCGCCCGAGGAAATAGGGTTCGGTGAAGGACAGGCTGTAGTCGCGCGAATTCTTGCCGCCACCCGCCGAAACCTTGATGTACTGGCCACGACCGAGGAAGTTGCGCTCCGCGACCGAACCTTCGACGGACGGACCGGCAGTGTCGCCACCGGTCGAATAACCTGCGCCGACAGAGAACTCGCCGGTCGATTTCTCAACCACGTCAACCACGAGCACGACCTGATCAGGTTCCGAGCCCGGCACGGTGGAAACGTCGACTTTCTCAAAATAATCCAGCCGTTCCAGCCGCTTCTTCGCGCGCTGGATCAAGACCTGGTTGAAGGCGTCGCCTTCGCTAACATCGAATTCACGACGAATGACATAGTCGCGTGTGCGGTCGTTGCCGCGGATTTCGATGCGCTCGATATAGGCCTTGGTGCCCTGGTCGATCGTATAGACGACCGAAATGGTGTGGTTCTCGAAGTTGCGATCGCCGCGCGGCGTCACCTGGGCGAAGGCATAGCCCGAACCCGCGACCTTTTCGGTCAGCGCGATGATGGTGTCCTCGACATCCTTGGCGTTGTAGACGTCGCCCTTGTGGGTCTGAACCACCGATTCCAGCGCCTTCGAGTCGACTTCGGGAATGGTGCTCTCGACGCTGACGTCGCCGAACGTATAGCGGTCGCCTTCCTGGACGGTGATGGTAACGGTGTACTGGTTGGTCGTGTCGTCGAGCTCGCCGACAGCTGAGACCACCTGGAAGTCGGCATAGCCGTGATTGTAATAGAAGCGGCGCAGCGATTCCTGGTCGGCGCGGAGCTTGTCCTCGTCATAGACGTCGTCACGCAGCACGAAGGACAGGAAGCTCGAGCGCTTGGTGGCGATGACGTCAGACAGGCGGCGGCTCGAATAGGCGCTGTTGCCGACGAAATTGACAGCGGCGATCTTGGTGCGGCCGCCTTCGTTGATGTTGAAGACCACGTTCACGCGGTTGTCGCCGAGATCCATGATCTGCGTCGTGACAGCGGCGTCATCGCGGCCAATTCGCCTGTAGGCAGCCTTCACCGCCTCGACATCGGAGTCCAGCGTTGCCTGCGAAAACGTCCCGCGCGGCTTCAACTGCACGGCGACTGCCAGCGCGTTGTCCTTGAGCTTCTTGTTGCCCTGGAACAGAACCTGGTTGACGACCTGGTATTCGGTAACCTTGACTACCAGCGTCGAACCGACCTGATTGATCTGCACGTCCGAGAACAGCCCGGTGCCGAACAGCGCCTTGACCGCATCGTCGATATCGGCGCTGGAAAACGCCTTGCCCGGCTTGATCGTGATGTAGTTGCGGATGGTGTCGGCGTCGACACGCTGGTTGCCGCTGACCTCGACTCTCGAGACAACGGCTGCCTGCGCCGCAGATGTGGCAACGAACTGCACGGCGAGCGCACCTGGTACAACCAGAGCGGCGGACATAGCCACCGCGGACGCGGCGCTCAAAAATTTGGATGCTGCCTTCATCGGGCTTTTGTACCTTTTCTCGAAGTCCCCACGGCGAGAAAACCGGACGTGCGGTAATTTCTCCTACCGTATTAACCGGATTTTCCCTACACGCAAGGCTTCTGGTTAATTTGTAATTACTTAACCCTGATGCGTGGCTTTCGCGTCACGCATACCCCCGTGCATGGTAAACGGCGTCTCAACATTGCCGGTGTTGAAGCCAAATTTCTTCATGATTTCAGCACCCAAACAGATCGTTCCAGAAGACGAAGCCCATAAATCCCAGCACCAGAAAGAGGCCGGCCCGGTATCCCATTTCCATCATCCGCTCCGATACCGGACGCCGGAAAACGGCTTCGAGTGCGTAGAACAGGAGATGGCCGCCGTCGAGGGGGGGAATCGGCAAAAGGTTCAGAATTCCGATCCCGACCGACAGGCCGGCGACGAGTTGCACCAGCCATAGGAAGCCCAGCTTTGCCGCCTGCCCCGACATCTTGGCGATCTTGATCGGGCCGCCCAGCTGGCATTTGTCTTCGCGGCCGACAACGAATCGCTGCAGGAACTGGCCGGTGCGCTGAATGACGTGCCCCGTCTCCTCGACCGCGGCGCCGACTGCTCCGACAGGGCTGTAGGTGATCAGCCTGGGCTGGCCGACATCCTTGTTGTTGACGACGCCGATGACGGCCACCTTGACCTTGTTGCCCAGTGCGTCCAGCTGCTCGATCGGCTCCGGCGTCGCGACGACCGTGACCTCCTTGCCGTCGCGCAACATGGTGAAGGTGATGGCGTCGCCGCCGCGGCCCGAAACTAGGCGCTGGACGTCGGCGAAGGTCTCGACCTTGCTGCCGTCGACGGCGATGAATCGGTCGCCTGGCAAAATGCCGGCCCTTGCGGCTGGACTGCCGGCGGTGACCGCCGCCACCATCGGCTCAAACACAGGGCGGCCGTAGAGGGAAAACAGCACGGCAAAGACGGCAATGGTCAAAAGGAAGTTGAACAGCGGTCCGGCCACCACCGTGGCGGCGCGTTTCCAGATGGGTTGCGTGTGGAAGGCGACCTTGCGTTCAGCGTCAGTCAGCGTTTCCAGATCTTCCGAACTCGGCTGGCTCGACGTGGCGCTCATGTCGCCGACGAATTTGACATAACCGCCGAGCGGTATGGCGCAGAGCTTCCAGCGCGTGCCGTGGCTGTCGTTGAAGCCGAGAAGTTCGGGGCCGAAGCCGATCGAAAAGGCCTTCACGCCAATGCCGCACCAGCGGCCGACCAGGTAATGGCCCATTTCGTGAATGAAGACGACCACGGTCAGCACGAACAGAAACGGCACCAGCGTGCCGAGGACAAAGCCTTCCGTGCTGAAAAACGCGTGAAGAATTTCGTTCAAGTCATGCCCTCAAATTCACCCGCGGCAAAAGGTGTCGCCGCGACTGTGACATCAATCCAGGCGAATCCGTGGCGTGCGCCATTTCTTCGCCGTGAAATATCACTCAAGCCGGAAACAGCCCCTGCGCCGGATGATCGGCGCCCGCCGAAATCCAGCCGATCACGTATAGGGCAAAAGCCGCCGCGACAAGCCCGTCCACCCTGTCCATGACACCGCCATGCCCGGGTATCAACGCGCTTGAATCCTTGCGGCCGTGGCGGCGCTTGACCCAGGATTCGAAGAGATCGCCAGCCTGGGCAACAATCGACAGCACCAGCGCAACCAAGGCGAGGACGCCAAGATTGCCGGCCCCGGCGGCGGCAGCCAGAAGCACGCCGGCGGCCACGCCGCCGACAGCGCCGCCAAGCGCGCCGCTCTGCGTCTTGCCGGGGGATATAGATGGCGCGAGCTTGGGCCCACCGACGGAGCGGCCGACGAAATAGGCGAAGATGTCGGTCGCCCAGACCACGGCGAACAGAAACAGGATTGCGACCAGGCCGGGATGGTCGCCGCCGCGCAGCAGCGCCAGCGATAAGCCGGACAAAGCCGCGTAGGCAAGACCGGCTGCATCCCATTGCGCCGCTCCACGCATACGGGCGCCGACAGCAGCGACCACAACCATGGCCAGGACAAGAGACAGAAGCCACGATGCCGGCACGCCTGCAACCAGGGCGACGACGAAAACCAGAAGCAGCGCTTCGGGAATGAAGCCGAGGGTCGCACCGGCCAAGGGGCGCGACATGCGCGCCCATTCATAGAAGATGACCGCCGATATCCCGGCGCAAAGCAGGCGGAACCACAGCCCTCCCAACCAGGTCAGGCCAAGCGCTATTGCGGCCAGCACCAGCGCCGAGACGATGCGAAGCTGAAGATTGTTCATCCCGCCGCCGATCACGAGGCAGCGACATCTTGAGCGGCAAGCCCGCCAAAACGGCGCTCGCGGCCAGCAAAATCGCGCAATGCGTCGGCCAGGTGTTCGCGGCTGAAGTCAGGCCAGTAGCAAGGCAGAAAAACCAGTTCGCTGTAGGCTGCCTGCCACAGAAGGAAGTTCGACAGCCGAAGCTCGCCACTGGTGCGGATGACCAGCTCCGGATCGGGAATGCCTGCGGTGTCGAGGGCGCCGGCAAAAGTGTCTGCCGTGATCGCCTCTGCGTCGATCTCGCCGCGCGCCACTGCGGCTGCGAGCTTGCGTGCCGTGCGCACGATCTCGTCGCGCCCGCCATAGTTGAAGGCGATGACCAAGGTCAGCGATTCATTGCGCGCAGTCAGCGATTCGGCCTCTTCGAGCAGGCCCCTGATGTCCGGCTGCAGCCCCGCCCTGTCACCGATGATCCTGACGCGCACGCCGTTCTGGTGCAGTTCGGCCAGATCGCGGCGGATGAACAGCTTCAAAAGCCCCATCAGGTCGCTGACTTCGGCCTTGGGCCGCGACCAGTTTTCCGACGAAAAGGCGTAGACGGTCAGGAAGGAAATGCCGAGACCGGGCGCGGCGCGCACCGTCTTGCGCAGCGCTTCGACGCCGGCGCGATGGCCGGCAAGCCGCGGCATGCCGCGCGCCTTGGCCCAGCGTCCGTTTCCATCCATGATGATCGCGACATGCGCGGGCGTTGCCATTGTCTCGCTTTCGGGCCGGTGTGGGCCGACCCTAGACCTGCATGATTTCAGCTTCCTTATCGGAAAGCAGGTGATCGATGGTGCTGATCGTTTCGTCGGTCAGCTTCTGGACCTGATCGGAGCGCTTGCGCTGATCGTCCTCGCTGATGTCGCCGTCCTTTTCCGCCTTCTTCAAGAAGTCCATGCCGTCGCGACGGACATGGCGCACCGCAACGCGGGCGTTCTCGGCGTAGCCATGCGAAATCTTGACCAGTTCCTTGCGGCGCTGCTCGTTGAGCTCGGGCAGCGGAATTCTGAGACTGGTGCCGTCGACGATCGGATTGAAGCCGAGATTGGATTCTCTGATGGCACGGTCGACCGCGCCGACCATCGACTTGTCCCATACCGAAACCGAGATCATGCGCGGCTCCGGCACCGACACGTTCGCCACCTGGTTGATGGGCATGGTGGTGCCGTAGGCCTGGACCTGGATGGCGTCGAGCAGATTGCTGGAGGCACGGCCGGTGCGCAGCGAAGCCAGATCGTGCTTGAAGGCGGCGATCGCGCCATCCATGCGCCGCTTGAGGTCGTCGAACTCACCACTCATCTTAGTCTCCTCGACCCGTTTGATCCGGGTTCAGTGCTTAGGGCCTATATTCGGACCGCTTTCGAAAACTGATCCCCTTTTTAGGAGAGTATACTCCGGGTCACTCGTCGGCGACGATCGTGCAACGGCCGCCGCCCCGCAGAATATCGCCGAAACCACCTTTTTCGTGGATCGAATAGACGATTATCGGGATGTTGTTTTCGCGCGCAAGTGCAATTGCGGCGGTATCCATGATCGAAAGGCCCTTGTTGATGACTTCGGCATGGCTGATGCGCTCGAAGCGGGTCGCATTCGGATCCTTCTTGGGATCGGCCGAATAGACGCCGTCGACCTGGGTGCCCTTGAACAACGCGTCGGCGCCGATCTCGGCGGCGCGCAAGGCCGCGGCCGAATCGGTGGTGAAGAACGGATTGCCGGTGCCGCCGGCGAAAATGACGACCTTGCCCTGGTTCATATAGGCGGTGGCCTGGCGCTGGGAAAAACTCTCGCAAAGTTCGGGCATGGCGATGGCCGACAGCACGACGGCATCGACGCCGATCTTGTTCAGCGAGGTGCGCAGCGCCAGCGAGTTGATGACGGTGGCCAGCATGCCCATGTGGTCGCCGGTGACGCGGTCGCCGCCCTTGGATGCCACCGCCACGCCGCGAAAGATATTGCCGCCGCCAATGACGACGCCGACCTCGATGCCAAGTGCGCGGGCTTCGGCGATGTCGGCGGCGATTCGGTCGACCACCGAGACATCGATGCCGAAATGCTGCTCGCCCATCAACGCTTCGCCCGACGCTTTCAGCAGGACACGTCGATAGAGGGGCTTTGCCGTCATCTGGACCTCGTCATTGTTGCGTGTGGCAGCCTGGGCAGGCCGCCCTCGCGCGGGCGCCGCCGCTGGCGCGATGCCGAGTTCCGATACACGAAGGGCGCCGCGATGTCACGCGGCGCCCCTCGCCCAATTCCGCCTTCCCGTCGCGGCCCGTCAGTTGCTGGTGATGCTGACGGCGTCGCCCTCGACCAGCAGCGGCGGCGCATAACCCAACGGCTTGTCGCCGGTCACGGCGCCGCCGGTAACCCGGGCTTGTATGTCGGAACCGAAATAGGCGTACGGGAATGGCGGCGGTGTCTTGCTGACCGTATCCAGCCGCGCGCGAAGCTCGGCGGGTAAAGTGAAATCCAACGCCGCCAGATTGTCCTGCAACTGCGCCAGCTTGGTGGCGCCAAGAATCACGGTGGCGATGCCCGGTTGCGTTGCCACCCAGTTGAGCGCGACCTGCGCCATGCTGTGTCCGAGTTCGGCGGCCACTTTTTCGAGTTCCGCCACGATCGCCCAGTTGCGCTCGGTGAACTTCTGGAACCCCGGATGAGTAGTGTTGCGAAAGCCGTCGAGCCGGCCGACATGGCCGTCCTGCGTCGGCCGGTACTTGCCGCTGAGCAGCCCGCTGGCCAGCGGGCTCCACACCATGATTCCTGCGCCATGGCGGGTGCCGAAGGGCACGAACTCATTTTCGATCGAACGCTCCGCCAGCGAATATTCAAGCTGCAGGGCCGACACCGGCTCGTAGCCGCGCCACTCGGCGATCGTCTGCGCGCGGGCAGCATACCAGGCCGGCACATCGGACAGGCCGACATGGCGAATTTTGCCCGCACGCGCGAGATCATCCATCGTGCGCATGACCTCCTCGGCCGGCGTCAGCCCGTCCCAGACATGGAGGAGGTAGAGGTCGATATAGTCAGTGCCCAACCGCTTCAGCGAGGCGTCGACGGCGCGCAAGATGTTCTTGCGGCCATTGCCACCGGCGTTCGGATTGCCGGGCTCCGCGTTGAAGGTGAATTTCGTGGCGATCACCGCTCTGTCGCGCAAGCCCCGCTCGGCGATGAATTCGCCGAGCCAGGTTTCGGCTGTGCCGCCGGTGTAGAGGTCGGCGGTGTCGAAGAAATTGCCGCCGGCCTCGACATAGGCGTCGGCCATGGCGCGCGCGGTTTCCCTGTCCGCGCCCCAGCCCCATTCGGTGCCAAAGGTCATGGTGCCCAGTGCCAGCCGGCTGACGCGCAGGCCGCTGTTGCCCAGTGTGTAATAGCTCATGGTCATGGTGTTTTTCCTATCCTGATTTCTTGACGCCGGCTCACTGGCCAGGCGTCATCTTGACCCAGGGATTGCCGCGCTCATGCGTGGCGCGGAAAACGAAGCCGTCGACTTTCCAGCCGGTCCCGGAGCGAACCAGATGGTGCTCGTAGGTGCCCCAGACTTCCCACAGCGGGTCGCCATTGCCTTCCATCCGGTTCCAGGCATAGCCGTTCGAAGAGACGGTCGCCGCGTCCGCCTCAAAGATCACCTGATGATTGGTGCGCAGATGCAGGCTGGTCTTGCTGCCCCTGAGGTTGCCGGCCCAGGTACCGATCAGATCGTCGGAGGGGATGGTGGCGGCAGGCTGTCCTGACAGGCTTCTGAAGTCGACGGTGACACGGTCGGCGAAATAGGAGCGGGCAAGCTTCCAGTCCTGCGCATCGACGGCACGGTCGATGGCATCGGCGATGCGGATGACGGCGCGTTCGTCGGCGAGCGCGCGCCAACCGGACGGCTCGGCGCCGCCGGCATCGACCGGCGCTAGGGCAAGGCCTGCGGCGAAGGTAGCGTGTTTCAAGGCATCCATCTCTCTTCTCCTTTGTGCATCGGTGATGGCAATATGGGTCAGCCTGTCGGCATCGAGAAGATTGAAGTGTTCGCAAGGACTATGCGATATCATGCATGAATGGACCGGGATCTGCTCAGTCATTTGCCTGTCATCGTCGCCGTTGCCCGACGCAGCGGCTTTGCGCTTGCTGCGGCCGAACTGGGCATGTCCCCATCCGCCGTCAGCCATGCGGTGCGCCTCGTGGAGGAGCGGATCGGCCAGCCGCTGTTTGCGCGCACCACGCGCAGCGTCTCGCTGACGGAAGCCGGCAAGGCGCTGGTGGACACGGCAGCCCCTGCCCTCCAGGATATCGCCGACCGGATGGACCGCATCCGAGCCATCAAGGGCCGGCCCTCCGGCTTGCTCAGGTTGAACGTTCCCAACATCGCCGTTCCACTTGCCGTCACTCCCGTGGTCGCCGCGATGGCTGAACGCTATCCTGATGTGACCATCGAATTGCTCACCGACCAGGGGCTGGTGGACGTTGTCGGCGAGGGTTTTGATGCCGGCATCCGGCTGGGCGAGATGATCGCACAGGACATGGTCACGGTCCGGCTGACGCCGCCATTCAACGCCGTGATCGTCGCCTCCCCCGCCTATGTCGGCCGGCATGGCCGTCCGCGCGGTGTGACGGATCTTTCGGACCACAATTGCGTCGGCTACCGGCTTGTGCGCTCCGGCGCACTCTATCGCTGGGACCTGACCGAGGACGGCAAGGATGTCGTGGCCGAGACGAAGGGTACGGTCATCGCCACCGATTCGCTGGCCGCGATCGACCTTGCGCTTGCCGGCGTCGGGCTGATCTATGTGTTCGAGCCGCTGGTGCGCGCGGAATTGGCCGCCGGCCGCCTCGTTCAGATCCTGCCGCAAACGGCGATCGAGGAGCCCGGCCTCTTCCTCTACTTCCCGCGCAGGGCGTCGATGGCGCCAAAGCTCAGGGCCTTCATCGACACCGCACAAGAAATCGGCCGAGCATCCTTGCGGACACCCGGCCGAGTTGCCTGAGCTGAGAAACCCCTTTTCAGGGGCTATTTTTAAACTACTTCTTCACCGCCGCCGCGACTTCCGCCGCGAAATCGGTCTCTTCCTTTTCGATGCCTTCGCCCAGCGCAAAGCGCAGATAGGCGGAGATCTTGGCCGGAGCGCCGATGTCCTTCTCGGCATCCTTCAGCGCTTGCTCGACAGTGATGTCGGGATTGAGCACGAAGGCCTGCTTGAGGAGCACGACTTCCTCGTAGAACTTGCGCAGGCGGCCTTCGACCATCTTTTCGATGATCGCTTCCGGCTTGCCGGACTGGCGCGCCTGGTCGGCGAAGATCGCCTTCTCGCGCTCGACCGCTGCCGGATCGATCTGCTCGGCGGTCAACGCCAGCGGGTTGGTGGCGGCGACATGCATGGCGACCTGGCGGCCAAAGGCGTTGGCGGCATGCTCATTGCCCGTCGTCTCGATCGCGACCAGAACGCCGAGCTTGCCAAGACCATCGGCAACCGCGTTGTGGACGTAGGTTGCGACCGCGCCATGCGGGACGGCAAGCTTGGCCGAACGGCGGAAGCTCATGTTCTCGCCAATGGTGCCAACGGCGTCCTTGATGGTGTCAGTGACCGACTTGTCGGAACCCGGATACTTTGCGGCAGAGACAGCCTCCGTCGTGCCATAAGCAAGCGCGACCTTGGCGACATTGCGAACGATCTCCTGGAACTGCTCGTTGCGGGCCACGAAATCGGTCTCGGAGTTAACCTCGACGATGGCGGCCTCGCGGACGCCGGAGTCGACGCCGATCAGGCCTTCGGCGGCAGTACGGCCAGCCTTCTTGTCGGCCTTGGAAATGCCCTTCTTGCGCAGCCAGTCGACGGCCTCTTCGATGTTGCCGTTGGTCTCGGTCAACGCCGCCTTGCAGTCCATCATGCCCGCGCCGGTCAAGTCGCGGAGTTCTTTGACCTGTGCAGCCGAAATGCTCATTGTCGCCTCTTTGTTTTAAATGCACCGACGCACCACCGGTACTCGGTGATGCGTCCGTCTAGCGTGCCAAATATGAGAATGATGAAGGCCGCGACCGGCCTTCGATTGTCAAGCTTCCGGAGCGTCCGCAGCCGGGGCCGGAGCCGGATCAAGCGCCGGTTCGACCGGAGCTTCGACCGAGGCGCCGATGTCGACGCCGAGCGCGCCCTGCTGGCGGGCGATGCCGTCGATGGCAGCCTTGGCGATCAGGTCGCAATAGAGCTGGATGGCGCGCGCCGCGTCGTCATTACCGGGGATCGGGAAGTCGATCTTGTCCGGATCGCAGTTCGAATCGATGATGGCAACGACCGGAATGCCGAGGCGCTTGGCCTCGAGAATGGCGATCGCTTCCTTGTTGGTGTCGATGACGAACATCAGGTCGGGCGTCGAGCCCATGTCCTTGATACCGCCGAGCGCCTTGTCGAGCTTCTCGCGCTCGCGGTCGAGGTTCAGGCGTTCCTTCTTGGTCAGGCCCTGGGCTTCGCCGGCCAGCATCTCGTCGAGCTTGCGCAGGCGCTGGATCGAATTCGAGATCGTCTTCCAGTTGGTCAGCATGCCGCCGAGCCAACGCGAGTTGACATAGTATTGGGCCGAACGCTGTGCGGCGTCGGCGACGATGTCGGACGCCTGGCGCTTGGTGCCGACGAACAGCACGCGGCCGCCCTTGGCAACGGTGTCGGAAACCTGCTTCAGAGCATGGTGCAGCAAAGGCACCGTCTGCGACAGGTCGATGATGTGGATGTTGTTGCGGGCCCCGTAGATGTAAGGCGCCATCTTCGGGTTCCAGCGGTGGGTCTGGTGGCCGAAGTGAATGCCAGCTTCCAAAAGCTGGCGCATGCTGAAATCAGGCAGTGCCATTCTTAGTTCCTTTTCCGGTTAGCCTCCACGGACACAGGCATTTTTGGACTTTGTCCTCGAACGCCACCGGAGGTTTCAGCCGGATTTCTCCCGGGCAGACACCAAAGTCCGTGTGTGGAATGAGCGCGCATATAGAGGGGAAGCGCTGCAAACGCAAGCGGTGAGGTGCTTCATCGCTCAGCGTGCGGCAATCAGCGCTCCGGTGCCGATCATGGCGCTGCCGGCGAACCGGTTAATCAGCCGCATGCGTTCGGGCGTCCTGAACCAGCCGGATGCCCTGCCCGCCAGCGCGGCGTAGATGCCCATGGTGAGAATATTGGCGCCGACGACGACTGCCACCACCAGCAGGCCGTCGGCAAACGTCATGGTGTCGAGGTTGAGGATCAGCGGCATGATCGAGGCGTGGAACAGGATCGCCTTCGGGTTGCCGAGCGCCACGGAGGCGCCAAGCAGGAACGAACGCGACAATCCGGTTTGGGGGATTCCTTGCGCGGCCGATTGCGCGGCCGCGGCCCGCCACATCTTGATGCCGAGGAAAATCAGGTAGGCCGCACCGGCGTATTTCAACAGGAGAAACACCCATTCGAAGGTCTGGGCCAGCGCCACCAGCCCGAGCAGTGCCAGGGTGACCAGCACGGCATCGCCGGCGGCAATGCCCATTCCGGCGACGAACGCACGCAGGAAGCCGCGTGCCACGCCGTTGGTGATCACCGTGAACATCGCCGGTCCCGGCGTGGCGGCGGCAAGTGTGATGGCAAGGCAATAAGCCAGGAATGCCGTTAGCGTCACGATCGGCCCTTTCCGTTGGGTACCCGTACGCGCCTGAAGATCGCAACGATCTCCTCGCGGCTGCATTCGATGGCGCCGAGCCGCACCGCCCGGTCGCGCTCGAAGCCGGTTATGTCATAGTGCGGCGCCGATGTCCTGGGCGGCCCCTGGTAGGACGAACGCTTGACGCCAAGCTCGGCGGCGAAACGATGCAGTTCGTCCGTATCGTCGGCCATCAGGTGGCACCAGCGATGGCCGGCCCATTTCCAGATCGCCGCATCGACATAGACCGCCATCGGGAACTGCCATCAAGCCTGCCGTGGCCAGCGCCGCATTGTTGCTATTTCGAGACCGGGCAAGGCTTGGTCTGATCGAACAGCGACAGGTTGACCAGCTTTCCGGTCATCGAGAACTCGCCATAGTCCATTGTGAGGTCGCGGGTGATGCCGTTCTCGTGCAGCTTGAAGCTGATGCGGTATTCCGGCACCTCTTCGCCCGATTTGTCGGTCTCGTCGAAATAGGCGATGTCGACCGGCCAGTATTTGTCGCCGGCAAGCTTGGCCAGCGCCGGCGCTTCGGGGTCGGCCTTGTCGCCCTCGGCCTTCTTGCCGACGATGACGGTGGTGGTCATCACCTTGTTGGCATCCTCCGAACCGTCGAACAGGCTGGTTTCGTAGAAATTCTCGCCCTTCTCGGCCTTGCCGATTAGTTCGACCAGATGCTGGGTCGGGAACTGAGTGGCGGCGAGTTCCAGGCTGTTCTTCTCGGGCTTGTCGATGTCGACCTTGAGGCCCTTGGTCTCTTTCGTGGCGGTGCCCTTGACCTCCTTGTCGAGGTTCTGGTCGACGAAGGATTTGGTCACGAACGAGAAGGTCTTGCCTTCGGCGTCCTCGAACGTGGTCGTCTGCTGGTCGGTCAGCCTGGTGTTGTCGCCGGTGGCGATCTGGGTGACGAAACGGAATTTTACCGTATAGCCCTCGCAGGGCGAGCCGTTGAACTCATAGACCATGCGGCCGGAAATGCCGGTGATGCCCGAGCGGTCCGACGCCTTGTCGAGGGTAAGATCGTAGACGGCGCGATGCGCCTGCAGCGCCGGCACGGCAAAGGCTGGAGCCATCGAGAACAGCACCGGAACGAGAACGGCGTGGAAGGCAAGGCGCGTTGCGCGCATAAGGGGCTCCGATCGTCGCAGCTGATGGCAGGCCGCAGGTAAAGATGGTCCAGCTTAAAAAAAGTCGTGGCGGAAGCGAGGCAAAAATAGCAATTTCGGCCCGGCCAGCGCGGCGTCTCCAAGCAATAGGGAAATACGATGAGTGAAACAATCGAAAAGCGGCTAAGCGATCTCGGCGTGACGATACCTGCCGCCGCAGCGCCCGCCGCGAACTATGTGCCCTATTGCAGGTCCGGCAATCTTTTGTTCACCGCCGGGCAGTTGCCGCTCAAGGACGGCAAGCTGCAGGCATGCGGCCTGCTCGGCCGCGACGTCGACACGGCAACCGGCAAGGAAGGCGCAAAGTACTGTGCAATCAACATCTTGGCGCAGGCAAAAGCAGCACTTGGCGATCTCGAAAAAATCCAGCGGCTGGTCAAGATCACCGTCTTTGTTGCATCAGTGCCGGATTTCGTCGAGCAGCATCTGGTCGCCAATGGCGCCTCCGATTTCCTGGTCGCGGCCCTTGGCGAGCGCGGCAAGCATGCCCGCTCCGCCGTCGGCACCGCCTGTCTGCCGCTTAATGCCGCAGTGGAAATCGAAGCCGTCTTCGAGGTCGCATGAGCAGGACCAAGACAATGACCGACCTTTCCTGGCTGACCGCCCGCCCGGTGGCGCATCGCGGCTTTCACGACATGAACAAGACGCGCTGGGAAAACACGCTGTCGGCCTTCGCTGCTGCCGCCGAGCGCGGCTATGCGATCGAATGCGACGTGCATTTGTCGTCCGACCGCGTCCCCGTCATCATTCATGACGGCGATCTCAGGCGGTTGACCGGCCAGGACGGCTTCGTCTGGCAGCGCACGGCAGCGGAACTGGCGGCGCTCAGGATCGGCGGCACCAAGGACCATGTGCCGACACTTCAGGAGGTGCTCGACCTGGTCGACGGCCGCGTGCCTTTGGTGGTCGAATTGAAGGGTGTGCCCGGCTACGACGAGGGCCTGGTGGCGAGCGTCGGCAAGATGCTGGAGCGCTACAAGGGCAAGGCGGCGATCATGTCGTTCGACCACTGGCTGGTCCGCGATTTCCCCAGGGATGCGCCAGGAATTCCGGGCGGGCTCACGGCCTATGGCCAGGACAACCAGTTGATCGAGGCGCATTTCGCCATGCTGGCGCATGACCTCGCCTTCACCTCCTATGCCGCGGGCGATCTGCCGAACCCGTTCGTCAGCTTCGTGCGCGAAAGGCTTAAAATGCCTGTCATCACCTGGACGGTGCATGACCAGCCGGCGGTGGATCTCACTTTCAAATACGCCGACCAGATGACGTTCGAAGGGTTCGAACCCGATCTGGTCAATGTCGCCTGATGGAAGTGCCTGAAACGTGACTTGTAGCGGCCCCGACAGAGCTTAAATAAGCCCCATGGATCAGGGTGATGAAGGTGACGGGCAAACGGCGAATGCGGAGTTTTCCATCCGCGTTGCCGCCGGCATCAATGCCTTCACCTGCGACGAGTGGAACGGCTTTACCGGCACAACCCGCAGCGACACAGAAAATGGCTATAACCCTCTCGTTTCATATGCTTTTCTGAGCGCGCTTGAAGATTCCGGCTGCGCTGTGCGGCGTACCGGCTGGCAAGGTCATCATCTCAGACTGGAAAATGCCCAAGGCAGATTGCTGGGCGCCGTGCCCTGCTATCTCAAATCGCACAGCCAGGGCGAATATGTCTTCGACCACGGCTGGTCCGATGCGTTCGAACGCGCCGGCGGCAACTACTATCCGAAACTGCAATGCGCCGTGCCGTTCTCTCCGGTCACCGGCCCTCGCCTGCTGGTCAGCAAGGGCGAGGACAGCGCCATTGTGAAGGCCGGTCTCGCAGCGGGCCTGAAGGCGGTGACGGAAAAGCTCGGCGTGTCGTCCGCGCATGTCACCTTCGCCAGTGAAAGCGACGTTGCAACGCTGGAAGCAGCCGGCTTCCTGCACCGCACCGACCAGCAGTTCCACTTCTTCAACGAAGGCTTTTCGACCTATGACGATTTCCTCGCTACGCTGGCATCGCGCAAGCGCAAGGCGATGAAGAAGGAGCGGCGCGAGGCGCTCGCCAACGATATCTCGATCGACCGGCTGACCGGCAAGGACCTGACCGAAGGGGCCTGGGACGATTTCTTCGCCTTCTATATGGACACCGGCAGCCGCAAATGGGGCCGGCCTTATCTCAACCGCAAGTTCTTCTCGCTGATCGGCGAGCGCATGTCCCAGGATATCCTGTTGGTAATGGCCAAGCGCAATGGCCGCTATGTCGCCGGCGCCATCAACTTCATCGGCTCCGATGCGCTCTACGGCCGCAATTGGGGCTGCATCGAGGACCACCCGTTCCTGCATTTCGAAGTCTGCTACCATCAGGCCATCGACTTCGCCATCGAGCGCAAGCTGAAGGTGGTCGAGGCCGGCGCGCAGGGTGAGCACAAGCTGGCGCGCGGCTATCGTCCCGTGACCATGCATTCGGCGCACTACATCGCACATCCCGGCCTGCGCAATGCTGTGGCCGATTATCTCCGGCGTGAGCGGCGCGAGGTCGAGCGGATGGGCGAAATTCTGGAAGAGCATACGCCGTTCCGCAAGGATCTTGAGGAATAGCGATCCGCCCTGCCCTCGCCTGTCGATATCGCCGGACCATCTTGCCGGTCCGGGACAGCTTCGCTACACCGGGAGCATACTCCCGGAGCGCCGCCATGACCGAGGCTTACGACCCCAGCAATATCTTCGCGAAGATCCTGCGCGGCGAAATCCCGTCGCACCGCGTCTACGAGGATGATGCCGTGGTCGCCTTCATGGATGTGATGCCGCAAGGCCCCGGTCACACGCTGGTGGTGCCCAAAGCACCGTCGCGCAATCTGCTCGATGCCGATCCGGCGACGCTCGGCCGGCTGTTCACCACGGTCCAGAAGGTGGCGCTGGCGGTCAAAAAGGCTTTCGGCGCTGACGGGGTCACGATCCTGCAGTTCAACGAACCGGCCTCCGGCCAGACCGTCTACCACCTGCATGTCCATGTCATCCCGCGGTTCGAAGGCATCGCGCTCAAGCCGCATACGGGGCAGATGGAGAAGCCCGAAGTGCTGACTGAGAACGCGGCCAGGATCCGAGCAGCGCTGAACGGTTGAGGTGGCGCGCGCCTCAGGGCGATGAGCTCAGCCACAATCCATTACGTCGGTTAGGGAAATATCAAACCACCCGTGATAACGCGCGCCGTACCGGGATGCGTTTGGGTTTTCAAAATCGTGGAACATTCGGTTGCGACATCAGAGCCGTTGGTAGAAGCAGCTGCCGCGCCGTGGATGGCTATGCGAGCGTTCTGATTTCGATCGCCATCTGGAAGGCGTGCGGGTACTTCCTGGGCAAGTTTGCACCCGAGGGCGTCGCCGCCTGACCTAACAACATCTGCCCTGAAAAGCAGGGGCGCTGTGTCGGCAAACCGGCCAGCCAATGAAAAAAGGGCCCGTCACCGGGCCCTTCATAGGCGAACCTTTCAGCTCTTGCGCGGCAGTTGCGGCACCAGGCTGCGCTTGCCGCCATCCTTGCCCTTGGGCTCAGGCTCGTCCTTGCCCTTGGGCTGAGGCTTCTGCGCCACCGCCTTCTTGGCGACGGGCTTCTTGGCCACCGCCTTGCGGGCTTTCGACGTCTCTTCCGGCTCCTGCTTCGGCTGCACCGGGGCTTCGTCGGCCAGTGATTCGAGCTTCAGGCCGGTTTCGCCGGTTTCCTTCTTCTCGACGGTGACGCGCACCGTGCCGCCCTTCTTGAGCTTGCCGAACAGCACCTCGTCGGCCAACGGCTTCTTGATGTGCTCCTGGATGACCCGGCCGAGCGGCCGCGCACCCATGCGTTCATCGTAGCCCTTGTCGGCCAGCCAGGCGATCGCGTCCGGCGACAGGTCGAAGGTGACGCCCCGCTCGGAGAGCTGGGCCTCGAGCTGCATGACGAACTTCTGCACCACCTGATGGATGACCGGCACCGGCAGCGAGCCGAACGGGATGATCGCATCGAGACGGTTGCGGAACTCCGGCGTGAACAACCGGTTGATGGCCTCGACATCGTCGCCTTCGCGCTTGGTCGATCCGAAACCGATCGCCGCGCGCTGCGCATCGGATGCGCCCGCATTGGTGGTCATGATAAGGATGACATTGCGGAAGTCGATCTGCTTGCCGTTGTGGTCGGTCAGCTTGCCGTGGTCCATGACCTGCAACAGGATGTTGAACAGGTCCGGATGCGCCTTCTCGACTTCATCCAGCAAGAGCACGCAGTGTGGATGCTGGTCGACGCCGTCGGTCAACAAGCCGCCTTGGTCGAAGCCGACATAGCCGGGAGGCGCGCCGATCAGCCGCGAAACGGTGTGGCGTTCCATATATTCCGACATGTCGAAGCGGATCAGCTCGACGCCGAGCGAGGCAGCCAACTGCTTGGCGACTTCGGTCTTGCCGACGCCGGTCGGGCCTGAGAACAGGTAGGAGCCGATCGGCTTTTCCGGTTCGCGCAGGCCGGCACGCGCCAGCTTGATCGCCGAGGTCAGCGCGGTGATGGCGGTGTCCTGGCCATAGACGACGCGCTTCAGCTCGATGTCGAGGCCTTGCAGCACCTTCTCGTCGTCGGCCGAAACCGTCTTCGGCGGGATGCGGGCCATCGTGGCGATCGTGGCTTCGATCTCCTTGATGCCGATCGTCTTCTTGCGCTTGGCTTCCGGCACCAGCATCTGCGAGGCGCCGGTCTCGTCGATCACGTCGATCGCCTTGTCCGGCAGCTTGCGGTCGTTGATGTAGCGGGCCGACAGTTCCACCGAAGCCTTGATCGCCTCGTTGGTGAACTTCACCTTGTGGAATTCCTCATAATAGGGCTTGAGGCCCTTCATGATCTCGATGGCGTCCTCGATGGTCGGCTCGTTGACGTCGATCTTCTGGAAGCGCCGCACCAGAGCGCGGT